>CP070666.1:0-65968 GCA_020351775.1 Gemmatimonadota bacterium
TCGTATCTCAATGCCTCGATCGGATCCAACTGCGACGCGCGCCGAGCCGGCCACAGTCCGAAGAAGATCCCAACTGCTCCTGAGAAGATGACGGCGATGACCACCGCCTGCCACGATACCAAGGTGTTCCAGTTGGCCAAGTGCGACAGGGCGACGGCTCCAGCTGTCCCGGCGAAGATTCCGACCACTCCTCCCATGAGGCACAAGACCAATGCTTCTACCAGGAACTGCAGCATTATGTTCTGGCGCGTTGCGCCCAGTGCCTTGCGCACCCCGATCTCCCGGGTGCGCTCAGTGACCGATACCAGCATGATGTTCATGATGCCGATGCCCCCCACCAGCAGGCTCACTGCAGCTATGCCACCGAGGAGGAACGTGAACGTCTGTGTCGTTTCCTCGAACGTCGTGAGAAACTCGGAACGATTGCGAATCTGGAAGTTGTTGGGCCGTCCCGGAGCGATGCCGTGTTCGCGACGCAAGGCCTTCTCGATTTCGATCATCGCCATGGTCATGGAATCGGGGTGCGATACCTGGACTGTTATCGAATTCACCCGGTCAGATCCCATGATGCGATATTGCGCTGTCTGCAGCGGGACGAGGATCTGCTCATCCGGGTTGTTGAAGCCGCTAGTGGTACCCTTCTCCTTGAGCACTCCGATGACTTCGAACGGGATGCCCCTGATCAAAACTTGCTGCCCGATCATCGCAGCACTGTTGGCTCCCAGCTGCTGCGGCACGGCGTAGCCGAGTACGGCAACGCGCTTGCGGGCCATCGCATCACCGCTGGTGAACAGACGGCCGTACTCCAGCTCGTAGTTGTTGACCGGAACGAATTCCGGCACCGTACCCATGATCGTGACGTTTATGTTCATGTTGCCGTATTCGACCTGCTGGTTCCGCCGCAACTCGGGAATGACCGCCTTTAGTCCCCTTGCACTCTCGAGTGCCGTCGCGTCGTCAGTCGTGAGGCTGACGCGGTCGGCGCCGGCTATACCACGATGCCAGGATTGACCAGGGTAAACGGAGAGTAGATCAGTGCCCAAGGCCTGAATCTGGTCCTGCACCGACTTCTGAGCGCCAGTGCCCAGAGCCACCATCGTGATGACTGCGCCTACGCCGATTACGATGCCCAGCATGGTCAGAAACGAGCGCAACTTGTTCGCCCGGATTGCGCCAAGGGCAACGTTGATGATTTCTCCTAAGAGCATGAGTGCTTCCTTCCTCGTTCCCTACTTAGCTTGGTGCTGGACGCTAGTTCCGGGAGATACCCGGTATACCACCGCCTCGAAACCTGCTCATACGTTCCTGCATCTCTTGCTGACTTTCGATGAGACTGGTGCTCGGGAGTATCAGGACGGTGTCGGATTGTGTCAGGCCTGACACGATCTCGGAATAGTCGAGATCAGTTATCCCGGTCGTGACCGGCACCGGTTGGGGAATCCCGCCCTGCAGCGCGAACACCACGTATCTGCCGCCCATCAAAGCTGCGTCTGTGGAGCTGACCTCCTCCCGGCTTTGCGCACCGCCACCCATCCCTGGGCCGCCACCCATCAGTCTCTGCATCAGCTGTCTCTCCTCGGCCGAGAGGCTCTGGAAAACAGATCTCGGATCGCTGGCTCCCTCCAGTTTGGCCGCCAGTGCTCTAGCCTGTTCCGCATCCACCCCTTCGGGAATCGGGACGCGCCTGCCACGAAGCTCGATGGTTTCGCCGGAGGAGGTGGCTTCTGCACCATCGCTAGCCACTCCGCTGGCTCCATCCGTCTCCGCCTGTCTCGCTTCCGCGATCTGTTGTTGCACCACTTCAATATCTAGACCCAAGACCTGGGTCGCGGAAAGTACGTCTGCGTCCGTGCGCAGCGCTGCGTTAGGGATGGCCAAGACTCCCTCCCGGAACCCCACGTGGAACTCCGCCTCCACGTTCATACCGGGCTTGAGCAATGCGTCACTGTTGGGAATCCGTACCAACACCGGGAACATGGTGACGTTTTGCGCCACGGTCGACTGTGGTTCGATCTTCAACACCTTGCCATCGAACGGCCGGTTCTTGAAAGCATCGACCGTTATGGTGACATCGAGACCAGGTCTGATCTTCCCGATATCGGTCTCGTCTACCAAGGCGCGTACCTGTACCGTGTCCAGGTTGGCCATCTGCAGCAGGATGGTGCCGCCGCTTACGCCCATCGTCGCGGAAGTGATCACGGTGCCTTCCTCGACGAACTTCTGGATTATGACACCGTTTATGGGTGCCCTGACCTCGGTGTCTTCGGCGGCAATCCGAGCATCCTCCAGAGACCGCTCGGCCCGGACCAGCTGGGCTCGTGCACTCGCCACGGAGAGCTTGGCCGTGTCGTATTCCTGCTCCGTTATCGATTCCGTCTCGAACAGCCCTTCGGCGCGCCTCAGCTGAGCTTCTGCGTTCTCGAGCTGAGCCTGTGCCAGCGTGAGATCGGCTTCAGCCTGCCGCAGCGTCGCCTGCGGCACGCGGGGATCGACGCGGGCGAGTAACTGACCTGTTGTCACTGCGTCACCGGTCTCGACTGGCATCTCGAAGATTTCTCCGGAGGCCTTCGACTTGACCTCCACTGTCCTGATCGGCTCCACCGTCCCAGCGGCACTGGCCGAGACGACGATGTCTCGTCGCGTTACGCTGGCCAGCTGGTACATCGGTGCCAGTGCTTCGTGGCCGTTCCGCAGCACAGCAAAGGCAGTGGCGACAACCGCCACCATGAGGATAAGGATGATTCCAAAGCGCTTCATGCTGTTCTCGCTGTGATGACGTCTTGTTCAATCTGGCCGTCCAATAGATGGATCTGGCGGCCCGCGTGTGCTGCAATGTCATGCTCGTGCGTGATGAGCACGATCGTCTGTCCCCCGTCATGGAGCCGCTCCAGCACCTCCATGATCTCAGAACTCGTTTTGCTGTCCAAGTTGCCGGTCGGCTCGTCCGCCAGCAGGATGCTCGGGTTGTTGACCAGAGCGCGTGCGATGGCAACGCGCTGCCGCTCACCACCGGATATCTCGCTGGGTCGGTGCTGCATTCTGTCGCCCAACCCCACCTTATCCAGAGACTCGGCGGCATGCTCCCGTCGCTGCTTTGCTGCGACGCCAGCGTATATCAATGGCAGTTCAACGTTGTGCAGGGCTGTGGCCCGAGGCAGCAAATTGAACGTCTGGAATACGAACCCAATCTCCTTGTTGCGGATCCGGGCGAGTTCGTCGTCGTCCAGTTCACTGACTTTCTGGGAGTTGAGCCAGTACTCTCCCGCGGTGGGAGTATCGAGGCACCCCAGGAGATTCATCAGGGTCGATTTGCCCGACCCGGAAGGGCCCATGATTGCCGTGAATTCGTTGCGTTTGATCTGGAGATCCACGCCTCGCAACGCATGTACGACCTCGGCACCGAGCACGTAGTCGCGCGTGAGCTTGTGTGCGAGAATGATGATGTCCTCGGTCGGCATGTCGCCGGTGCGGAACTCCATATGTCTGATACTGGTCATAGCTCTCTTCCTATCAGGGCCTCGATTTGTGCCTTAGTCACCAGGTAGTCCAACCGGGCCTGAACCATACTCACCTCGGCGTTGTCCAGGCTCCCTTGAGCAACCAGAACCTCTACGAGCGTCGCCGCACCGAGCCGGTAGCGTTCGCGCTGCACCCGCAGGTCTTCCTCGCCGGCAGCTCGGTTGGCTTCTGCAGTCCCGAGCTGAGCCTGTGCCTGTGCTAGCGCGGTCAGATATTGGGTGAGCAGAGTGTTCACGTTGCGCCGGGCGTCGTCGGCCTGAGCCCGCGCGTTGTCGCGGCTAACTCGGGCGCGTGACCTGCTGGCCTCCCTGGCGAATCCGTTGAACAGGGTCCACGAGGCGCTCACCCGGGCCGACCAACTGGGATTCATCTCAAAGACCTCGCTACCTGCCCAGGAGCGCGAGTACGAAGCCGAGATCCGCGGGAAATAAGTACCGTATGATGCTGAGAGTGATGCACTCGCCGCCCGCAGCGACGCATCGGCTTGATAGACCGTCGGAGAGCGTTCCAGAGCTTCGAGCCGTAACCCGGTGGTGTCGATCTCGGCCAACTGGAGCAGGCGGTCTTCCCTGATCGCCTTGACGGGTCCATCAATCCCTATCAGCCGTGCCAGGCTGGCTTCCGCGTTGGCCAGCTGCGCCTCGGCGTTGAGCTTCTGGAGCCGCGCGTTGGCCAGGTCGACGCTGGAGCGCAAGGTGTCCGACCGTGTGGCCGTACCCGCAGCGAGCTTGTCCTTGGATATCTGGTGTTGTTCGAGCGATCGCTCGATTTGAGTCTCGCTGACACGGACCAACTCCTCAGCGGCAAGCGCATTGAAGAACGCCTGCTTCGCTTGCAGCGTAGTCTGGAACTCCTGGTTGATCAGGGTTGCCTCAGCCGCGTCCGCATCCGCGTTCGCCACACGGTTGTCGTACACGCGTGAAAGGCCGTCGAAGATCGTCAGATTGGCGCTGATGCTGCTGCTAAACGATGTCGAAGAGCCTTCGACGAATATCTGGTTGTTCTGGTCGAACCGCCTCGTCGAATTGGTGCTCATGCCCGAACCGGCAGATAGACTCGGCAACCAGCCGCCGACCGCCTGTAATCTGGCGGCGCTTGCGTTCTGTACTTGGCCGCGTGCCTGCACCATGGCAGGCTGTGACCGCAGCGCCATGTCGATCGCTTGCTCCAACGTGACCGACTGTGTTTGTGCTACCAGCGATGCTGTTGCCGTAGCAGCAGCCAATAGCATCACTGCGGTGGATTTAGTTATGAGTCCTGTTTTCACGATCCCTCTCTCCCCTGCGACTACCGTGCTCTAGGAGTTCGCGATACTTCTGCTGTTGTTCCTCAGTAAGTACATCCATGATCTTGGTTCGAATGGTGTCTCGCAGCGCATCGAACCTCGGTTGTATATCCTGCCATAGCTGCTGCATGTCCGACTCGCGCCGAGCTAAGATTGTGTCGACGGCTGCGCGCTGCTCTGGCGTCAGGTTCAAGTCCACCTCGATACGGTCGGCGTAGCTGGGCGGCCGACTGCGGTCGCTGGACCCTCGGCCTCTGTAATCGGTTGGGTCGTCATTCCTCATCCAGGCTTGCGTGATTCCCCCGCCGACGGCGGCTCCAGTCACGAACATCGCGATCAGTAAACCGCTCGCCCAGAGTTTCGATCTATTCAGCATTGGAACACCACCTTGGACGTGCCTCTATCCGTATCTTCATGACAGTCCGCTCAACTGTCGCGTTATTCCCGTGACTGGCTCGGTTGGCAGGTTCCTCTCACCATACGATGATCCTACCTCCCGGGTTCGAACCCTATTGCCAGAACGTTGTCCAGGTTCGGGGGCTGCGTCGTTGCCAGGAAAGCCGCCGGCATACCCGTGTCGCCCACCGACTGTAGTGGGTCTCCGAGCGCAGTCGCGGGTTGGTCGCCGGACCTGAGGCTGGCAGCCCATATCATCGCACCCACGACCAGTCCCAGAGCCGCCGCGGCCAGGCCCGGTCGGGCCCATGCCCCGAGCACCTCCCACCAAAGGAGCCCGATCGAGCCTCCCTCTTGCAGCTCGGAGACCCGAGCCATCACACGCTTCACGAACGCCGCCTCGTCCTGGCCCGACAGCGCTGTACGCAGCGCCTTTCCCAATTCTCGATCCGGCCTATGATCGAACGGTGACCCTCTCATACGATTTCCTCCTTCAGGTCCTCCCACTCAGCCAGCTTGCTGCGCAGAGCCCGGCGAGCATGGAAGACATCCGATCGTACGGTCCCAACCGGCACGTTCAGCACATCCGCTATATCCTGATGCGAGTAGCCCTCTACGTCGAACAGCACTACAGCAATGCGTCGTCTCTCTGGCAGCGATGCCAGGGCAGCCGTGAGGGCCGCCCGGAACTGGCGTCGGAAGGCTTCCCGATCCGGTAGCGGCCCAGCTGACGGCGTCTGTGACGAGATCTGATCGGCTGCACGGACCTTCTGTCTCCTGCGCCGATCGGTCGCCGCGTTGGCAACGATTCTCATCAACCACGGTCCAAACGGCCTGCGAGGATCGTAGCGGCCCATGTTTCGCAACGCACTCAGGAACCCGTCCTGCGCCGCATCGTCCGCGTCGGCCTCGTTGGCCAGCACCGCCCGCGCTACTCGCCTAGCCTGACCAGCGTAGCGTTGCACCAGTTCGCCGAACGCCTCTCGGTCGCCGGCGTGCGCCAGAGCAGCTAGCTCAGCGTCCTCCATGCCTTTACTACGCACGATGGTAGGTCGGTGTTGAGGCTCTACTGCGCCAGTGCCGCTCCCGGAGAGTGGGTGGGAGAGGCAGAGGGTGCAGAGTGGGTGAAAGGAGTAGGAGACTCACCCAGTGCCGAGTCCGAGTTCCTTCTCGACCGGGTGAAGAGAATCGATCACGAACTGGACGTGTTCGTCGAACGGGACCCTGATTTCATCGGGGCCCTGGCGGACCTCCTCTCGACTGACCGCACGGGCGAAGGCCTTGTCTTTGAGCTTCTTCTTCACACTCTTGACCTTGAGATCGCCAAAGCTCTTGGATGGTCTGACCAGAACGCACGCTGTGAGAAAGCCACAGAGTTCATCGACTGAAAACAGGGTCTTTGCCATGAGCGACTCGCGTTGCACCCCGGTGTAACTGGCGTGGCCCATGATGGCGTCACAGGTATCGTCGGGCATGCCGCGTTCTCGCAGCAGATTCACTCCGAAAGAGGGATGCTCCTCGGTGGGTGAGCGCGCGTCGTTGGGATAGCGCTCGTAGTCGAAGTCGTGCAGCAGCCCCACGATTCCCCACTTTTCCTCGTCCTCGCCGAACTTCCTGGCATAGGCGCGCATCGCAGCCTCGACGGCGTACATGTGTTTCCGCAGTGCGTCCGATGGCGTGTACTCGTGCATTAGATCCAGCGCTTCGTCTCTCGTCATCATAGGGCTTTCAGTCCTCCGTAATCCAGCGTTCGATCCAGTACTCCAACATCAGTAATGCCCAGATGGCTCTGCTGTGATTGGCTCTACCGCACCGATGTTCCAATACAAGTTGCTGCACTTTCCTGCCATGCAAAAGCCCCCTGCCCTCGATGCGGTCCGTATGCAGGAGGCGATCGACCTCCCTTGCGAGACCTCCGTTGAGCCACTGAGCGATGGGTACGCTCAGGCCCCGTTTCTTGCGATGCACGATGCTACGAGGAAGCCAACGGCCCGCTACCTGCTTCAGCAGCCACTTTGTCGTGGTACGTCGGATCTTGAGAGAGGAAGGTATCGCCAGCGCGAAACGGACGACTGCTTGATCCAGATACGGCGCTCGCGACTCCAGAGAGTTTAGCATGGTAGCGCGGTCTACTTTGGCCAGGAGGTTGTCCCGCAAGTAAGTGCGGAAGTCGAACAACATGGCGCGGTTCATGTCATCACCGAACTCGGGGAAGGGCGGTTGACGGTATTGCGCATCCAGCTCACCTTGAAACATGTCCGTTGTAAGGCCGGTCCCGAACCAGTGGATGTGGCGTTCAGACAGGTCTTCCTCTGCACAGGCCACGAACCGTCTCAGCAGGTACTCGAGCGGTACCTTGGCCTCCAGCGAGACCGGCAGTGCGTTGGCCGCTTTACGGAGTGTGCTCCGCATCGATATCGGAAGACGCTGGTAGAGCCGTGCCGCTCGGTGTCCCAAATACGTCGGGTACCCGCCGAACAACTCGTCGGCACCTTCGCCACTCAGAACCACCTTCACATAATCCCGAGCCGCTCGAGCGAGAAGGTAGGTGGGCAGAGTCGCTGGATCAGCCATGGGCTCCGCAACCTGTGCTACGACCGTGTGCAGCGATTCGGCAAGAGAGGATTCGTCAACCTCCAGCGTGACGTGCCGGACCTGGAGCAGGTCGGCCAGCCGTCGGGCATGACGACTCTCGTCGAATGGTCTCTGCGAGAAACCGACGCCAAACGTCTGAATGCGGTTTGCGCCGACTGACCTGACGGCGAGCGCTGTGAGCAGCGCGGAATCGATACCACCGCTCGAAAAGACTCCGACGGGCACGTCGGCGGTCAATTGTTTGTCCACCGCCCGGCGCAGCAATCGCTCCAACCGCTCCATTGCTCCTGAGGTCGGCACAGTCTCGCGGGCAACAGCATCGCAATCCCAATAGCGGAAAATCCTGCGTCCCGTTTCGTCGATGACCAGCGCAGTGCCGGCCTGGACTCTCCGGATGTGCCGGAACATGGTCTCCGGCTCTGAGATGTAACCCAGTGTGAGAAAGTCGAGCATTGCCGCTTTGTTCAGCGAGCCACGTTGTGGGGCACCGGTCAGCAGCGCCTGCACTTCCGAGGCAAACCAGACCTCTTCGCCGACGGACGTGTAGAACAGCGGCTTCTCGCCTGCCCGGTCACGAGCCAGCACCAGCTCATGTGTGCGAGCGTCGTAGATCGCGATGGCGAACATGCCATCCAGGTCTGCCAATCCCTCGTGTCCCCGCTCGAGATACAGAGGCAGCACCGGCTCTACGTCGGACCGTGATCGGAATGGAAAGGCGGCATAGCGTCGCCGTAACTCTGGCGCGTTGTAAATCGCACCATTCATGACAAGAAGCACGTTCCCGTCCAAGGCGGTGAACGGTTGGTCAGCGGCAGGAGTTGTGTCGATTACCCTGAGTCGCTCAGCACCGAAAGCAGCTCCCTGGATGGTAGCCAGGCCGTGCGCGTCAGGACCGCGATGCCGTAGCAGTGCGGCCATGCGGCTCACCGCACTCGATTGGGCAAGCGCTGTGCCCCGTGGGGCTACCATGCCGTAGATGCCGCACACCGGTCAGTGGGCTGCCAGGGCGAGGCTGGTGATACCGCAAGGGCCAAAGACCGCATACTTGTGTGTCTCGAGCATGACATCGAGGCTCACGCTTAGGATCTCTCGTGCCTCGCGGTCTCCGGTGGCTATGACGAAAACAGTGGGTTCGTGACACTCGATCAAGGCAGTTCTCCACCAATCAAGCTGTCGGAGCGTGGCCTTCCCGGCATATTGGTCGAAATGGCGGACGATGTAGTTACTGGTCAACTCGGACCCGTCCACTGTAGCGAGCAGAACAGTACGCTGGAGATAGAACGGTAGCGACAGGGGGAAGGCTTTCACACCTATGACTCGTGCTTCTGGGCCAGCGACCGATTCGACTACTTCTGCCATTGCGGCTGCAGAACGGTCCTCGCCAATTGCTTCCATGAGATCGAGACTGCCGATCGGCACGGCGGCCACGGGTATCGAGAACGCCAACAGCACGACGCCACGCCGGTGAGCTGCCAACCAGCCTAGAAGACCTGACAGGATGCACGCAAGCCCGAGGATGATTGCAGTGTCCGGAATCGCCCGCGCGACGCCGTCGCTGGCGGGTAGCAGGCTGGGAATAATCCCGCTTCCAGTGAGCATGAAGGTGCCCAGCAACGTGGTCCCTACTGCTGCGAATCTCGCACCCGGTAATCGACCAAGCGAACCATTCCATGCGGCGGCCACCAACAGCGCGATGGGGGCCATTAGGGGCAAGATGTACTGTGGTCTCTTGGATTGTGACAGGGTGAAGAATACCATTGGTATCACGACCCACAGCAACAGGTAAACGACTCTACCGTCCATCTTACCGTCGCTGTCGCGCCACCGGATGATCGCGCGCCAAGCCCCCAGTGCGACGAGTGACCAGGGAAGAGCAGCAGCAGGGAGGATGGCCAAGAAGTACCAGATCGGGCCAGTGCGCTGTAGCTCGGAGGAGGTCAGTCGACGGGCAGTCTCGGTGACCAGAGCGTAATGCATGAAGTCCGGTATCTGTCGTGATACGGCGAACAGCCACGGTGCTATCAGAGCCGCAAAGAGCAGGATCGATACCGGGTCGGCAATGGCGCGCCACGCCCGGCGCCAAGCGGCAAACGGCACCGCGATCATCAATGGCAGTGCCAGTGCAATGGGACCCTTGGTGAGGACACCCAACGCCATCGCAGCCCAAGCGAGCGTCGTCCACCCCTCACTCCCTCTGCGGACTGGTGGCGCCGCTCGGACTTCCGTCTGGTCGGGGGCGCTCTTGTCCGTCGAGTGTGAACCCGCCGGCACGTTCGCCATCCGGCCGACCGCCTCGGTCGCCAGGTAGAACGCGCCCACTGCCAGCAGCACGAAGAACGTGAGGGCGCTGTCGAAGATTACGGTTCTCGAGTATGCCAGAGTGAACGGCATCGCAGTAGTCGCAATGATTGCCGTCCAAGCTGCCGTAGGTCCAAGCAACCTGGCACCAAACCAGCCCACGAGCGCTAGAGTAGCGAGAGTGAACAGGAGCGAGGGCAGGCGCGCCGCGAATACCGTAGGACCCAGCAACTTGATGCTCACGGCACCGGCAGCGAAGAAGAGTATTGGCTTGTCCAGGTAGGGAAGGCTGTTCAGCCGGGGAAGAACATAGCCGCTTCCGGCCGCCATCTCACGTGCCACCTCTGCATTGCGGCCCTCGTCGGGGTCCAACAACGGATAGCCGCTGAAGTTGAATGCCAGCGCGAAACCACACAGGGCGACACATGGGATGACCCAGAGATACTTGCGGCCCGCGGCCCGGAGGGAGTGCCAATCGATTCGCGAGAGAGGCTCGATGAATCGCATCATCCTCAGTCTGGCTCGGTTGTCTCGCGGGACTGCGAGCGGGGGCCCAATGACACTGTGATCGGCACGGCCGTTCGTACCGCGGCATCGACCTCAATCTCGAACTGGTACTTACCGGCGTTCTCGAATGGCACGTCAAAGACGAGAACCGCCCCCGCCTCGACCTCGAGCACCCCAGCTGGTGGCTCGGAGAAGCTGACTTCGCCGTCACCAGTGATGATCTCGCGGCCGTCTGCATCGATGAGCTTGATTTGTACCTTGTGCTCCCCGATCTCGGTGCGCGCCCCCCTCAAGCGGAGCACCAAGTGCAGCCTCGGATGCACGGTCGGAAACTGACTAACCCATATGTGATGGAAGATGCCGAGCACCGACAGCTTGCCGTAGCGGTCGATCAGTGCGTAGTCACATACAACGGCGAAATCGATTTTCATGGGACGATTACCACGTTCCGTTCCTAGGTGTTTGGGTCCGCCTGCTCAGGACGAACGGGACGGACAAAGTGAGTTGATGGTGCACAGCTCGCACTTGGGCGCCCGTGCCTGACAGACGGCTCGGCCATGGTGAATGAGGAGATGCGGCCAGAGCGTCCAGTCAGACTTGGGGACGAGTTGCATCAGCTCCTGCTCGACCTTGTCGGGATCCTTCTGGCCGGAGAGCGCCAGCCGATTGGAGATGCGCTTGACGTGCGTGTCGACCACGATCCCCTCGTCGATCCCGAAGGCGTTGCCAAGGACCACGTTTGCCGTCTTACGCCCCACACCGTGGAGTCTGACCATTTCGTCCATTGTCTGGGGAACCTCGCCCTGATGCTTCTCGACTAGGTCTTGTGCCATCGAAATAATCGATCTGGTCTTGTTGCGATAGAAACCGGTCGACTTTATTTCCTGCTCGAATACTCCGGGATCTGCGTTTGCGAAGTCACTCGCTGTCTTGTACTTGCGGAACAGGCTCTTGGTTACGATGTTGACCCGCTCATCGGTACACTGCGCGCTGAGAATAGTCGCGACCAGTAGCTGCAACGGGCTCCGGTGCGTGAGCGAGCATTGCGCTTCCGGGTACTGCTTCTTCAGCCTGGCTATTATCTGTCTGATGCGGACCTTGGCACCCTTCACTCTATCCCTTCCGTGCCTGTGAGTTTGCTAGCCCAGCTGCCTGAGCGCTCCGGTTGATGTCCGGGCAGCTAGGCTGCCGACGGAGTTCCTCAGCGGCTCAAACTACCTTGTGGTCTGGACCAACGCGAGGAGAGACAACAGCAGTAAGTCGGCCGCCGACTGTACGGACCTGAATCCTGCCTCGGTTCCGCCGTCCATTACCGGCGCGAACAGGGGAGTGCTGGCCTCAGCCAAAGCCTCCTTGAGGTCCGAGACTGCGACCGTCAGGGAGACCTGGCTGAAGCCTGCTCTCCCGACTCGGAATCCCAATACGGCTAGCAATACCAGTTGCCGGCCGTCTGCGGACTGAGCCAGGAAGATGCCGTCGAGCGGCTCGTGCGGGGCACTCGCATCGATCTGAGTCCAAAACCAGCGCTCGGGGAACTGCAGGTAACAGGCACCCGACGGGATTTCAATGAGTTCGTGCAATGCTGCCGGGGCCGCTTCGTTCCAGTCTTCACGGTCGAGCTGCAGCACCGGTTTTCCGGCTTGCCAGAATCGGAATGCCGCATAGAGGAGTGTCAAGTATTCGGCCGCTGCCGCGGGATGCTCATCGAGCAGTGAAGGTGACTCGATATCGGTGAGGATACGTTGCACGGTTGGGAGAGAGGCGAACTGCGCGGGATCCGTGGCATCTTTCCGGGCGAGCTGAGCCTCTCGCTGCACGGACGGGAACCGTGTCTCGATGGCATCGCCGAAGGCGAACTCATACGGGTTCAACCGGGTCACGGCTCTTCACGCGGCAGGAACTCATCGAGTACCGCGACGAATCGATCGAACTCCTCGATAAATGGCATGTGTCCCGAGTTCTCCAGGACTTCGAACCGGGCGCCCAGCAGGGTGGCGATGCGTTCTGCTGCCGCCAACGGGATTGGGTCGTGTCGTCCGTGCAGGACTAGAGCCGGCAGACTGAGTGTGACCAGGTCTTGCGCGATATCGTATCGGCCCAGGCTCCGCCAGACCGCTTCGCGTACCCTGGCAGATACGAGGGACTGGCTCAGCCCCACAGAGTCGGCTGGATTCTTGAAGTAGGGCGCCACCGTAAGCTCGAATGCTCTTTGACGAAACGCTGCCGGGTCGGCGTAGCGTAGACCCGAGCCCTCCAGCTGCCGGCGCTGGGTCACTATCCAAGGATGGTCCATGCGTGCGGAAAGGCGCTGCAGAAAGTCGGTGCGTTCCCGAAACGTCGCGGGCGCTGGGGAGATGAGCGCGAGGCTAGCCACGCGATCCTTATGGGCAATGGCAAACAGTAGGGCCAGGAGTCCACCCCAAGAGTACCCTGCGACATGGGCGGCGCTGATCTCCCAACAGTCCAGCAAGCCTACCAGGTCAGCGACATGCTGCCGCCAATCCAACGGCGCGCCACCGGGAGCACGGGACCCGCCGCAGCCGCGCTGGTCGTAGTAGATGAGCCGCCTGGAGCGGGCGAGTGAGTCGAACTGCGGCAGCAGCGACCTGAGGTCTGCACCTGGTCCGCCATGAAGCACTACGACATCCGGACCCCTGCCCTTGTACCGTACGCAGATATCGATCCCACCTACAGCGATTCGCTCGGTTTCCTCGGCGTCGTACACTGTTGCTTCGAGGCTAGAGGAGAGCGGCGAGCGCATCGGCAACCTCCGCTACAGCCGTTTGCTCCGCCTTGCCGAACCCGTCGGGAAGCTCGCTCTCGATATGGACCGCGCCGAGAATCTCGTCGTGGCGGCGAATCAGCACTACGAGCATGGATCCCGTGACATCTTCGTGCGGGACATGTTGCCCGTGCTGGCCGACCTGGGGCACGTACACGTTGGCTTTGTCGATTCTAGCTTGGTCGCGAATTGCCGCGGTGGACGCAATCGCAGTGAGACCAGCGGGCTGCCCGCTCTGTGCCATGGGTTGAAGATCGCCGGTCGGACTCAGCGAGAACATACAGACAGAGTCGTAAGGAGAACCTGCTGCGCACATCTTGGTGGCTGCGAGTTTGAACAGCTCGTGGCTCGGTTCTCCACGGCAGAAGGCGCCGTGGAGAGCCCTTGCGATTGCCTCCGCTCTCAGAGTTGGTCTAGCCGCCACGCTTTCCAAATGTAACCCTCATCTCGACGCGCTCGCCGTCGCGCATTACGGCCACGGTGGTGACGTCACCCGGTTTGAACGACCTCAAGGCCTCGGTCATTGCATACAGGTCCTTCACCTCGAAGTCGCCTATCTGCACGATTATGTCCCCACCCTTGATGCCGGCTGTTTGTGCTGGACCGCCCTCGCGCACTCCCGTGAGCCGGACGCCGCCCGGCGAGCCGCTCATGTCGGGGATCGTGCCAAGCCACGCTCCACCACCGCCGCTGGTCGCCATGACCGGCTGTGGGACGTCGACATAGGTGAGCGGTGTCCTCCGAGTGGCTAACGACCACGCGAGGTCAGTGGCGTACATTGCCACGCGCTCGATGCCAGCCACGTTGATCTTGTCCCAGTCATCGGTAGTCCGGTGATAGTCCTCATGGGTATCGGTGAGGAAGTGGATCACCGGGATACCCGCCGCATAGAACGAGGAGTGATCGCTGCGGCCCCACGGGTCGTCCATTGCGCTCAGGGTCAGTCCGTAGCCGGTATTCACCGAGTCCAGCAGCTGGGGGAGTTCGGGTGCGGAGCCGGTTCCACCGGTGATTAGCTTGTTGTCCCTCAGCCGACCCACCATGTCGAAATTCAACATTGCATAGGTCGAATCGTTGGCGATGCTTGGGTTCTTCACATAGTGGTCCGATCCGATCAACCCCAGCTCCTCAGCCGTAAACGCTACGAAGACGATGGTACGCATGTTTGCGGAGGATCGCCGGTTGAGCATTCGGGCCGTTTCCATCAGTGCGACCGTTCCCGATGCATTGTCATCGGCGCCGTTGTGCACGACTCCGAGGCTGTCCGAATCCAGGCTGCTAGGTCCGCCCAGCCCGAGGTGGTCATAGTGCGCGCCGAGCACCACTGCCTGTGCGGACAGGTCGCCGCGCCCCGGGATTAGGCCCACCACGTTCTTGACAGCAGCACCTCCTAGCCCGGAGTGTGCCACCGCGGGTGCGGAGGGATCGATCGTGAATGGTTGTAGGAACCCCTCACTGCCGGCAGGCATCAATCCGGCGGCCGCGAACTGCCGTACCACGTAAGCGGCTGCCGAGTCCAGTCCAGCTGTGCCGACTCCGCGGCCCTCCCTGGCGTCGGCTGCGAGGTAACGCACGCCTGCCAGGATCCGCTCTTGCGCAGATTGGGCACGGGCCTGCGGGGCCAGTATTCCGGCTAACACGGTGGTCAAAATGGCCAGGGCCTCTACACGTAACCTTCTGTCAATCCAATACATACGTCTCACTCGTGGGCTCGGTTCCGCTCTGTACCCAAGTAGGGTGACTGAAAGAGAACGAGAAAACTAACAGGAAGGCTGTTTAAGCGGGCCCTGTCGCGATCCTGTGAGCTTGCGCTCGGGTCGCCGGGCACTAGCCGCTGGACTGCCCACGCCAACCTATGCCAGCCTGAGAGCGCCTCAGCGTGGAGTGAAATCGGTCCGGGCCGTCACTTTCCGGGCAAATGCCGCCATCAGGCCTGCCGTGCGATCGAGGTCGGCGAGGGCAACCATCTCGTTGGGGCTGTGCATGTAGCGGTTGGGTATCGAGACCAATCCCGTTGCGATACCCTGCCGTGCAGAGTAGATGGCGTCTGCGTCTGTTCCGGTGTCGCTTGGTGCCGCGGCCAGGGTAAACGGGATCTTCTTCTCTTCGGCAGTGGCGATCAGCAGCTCGACTACCTTGGGGTTGGTGGCTGAGCCGCGAGAGATGATGGGACCGCCACCTAGCTTGAAGTCGCCGTACTTCTTCTTGTCGGCGTTGGGGTGGTCGGTGGCGTGGGTTACGTCAACGATGAGGGCCACATCGGGGTCGATCCGAGTGGCGCTGGTGCGAGCTCCTCCTCCCGTCCATGAGATTTCCTCTTGGCTCGTCGCAACGGCGAAAACGGCCGCCCTGGGCTTGCGTGGCGTGAGTCGGCGGAGAGCCTCCAAGACCACGAATGCACCCATCCGGTTGTCGATGCTTCGGGAGACCAATCGGTCATTGGGCAACTGCACGGTCGGGGCTGCGACCACCGCGGGATCCCCTACCCTGACCCTTCTCAGCGCGTCCTTCTTCGACTTGGCCCCGATATCAATCCAGAGCGCCGATACCTTCGAGACTTGATCCCGCTCCTCTTCATCCAACATGTGAACGGCACGTTTGCCGATCACGCCCTCAACCAGTCGGTTCCTCGCCGCGATGAGGACTCGCTGCCCGACTAGCACCTGGGGATCCCAGCCGCCGATGGTCGAGAAGTACAGGAAGCCATCGTCGTCGATGTGCACGATCATGAGGCCGATCTCGTCAATGTGGCCGGCTAACATGATGCGTGGTGTCCCCTCGGGGTTCAGCACGGCTACAGAGTTGCCGCTGACGTCAGCCGAAACCTCGTCAGCAATTGTGGCGGCTTCCTCGCGCCAGACTCGCGCGGGAGCTGTCTCGAATCCTGATGGCCCGGGCGAATCGAGCAGCCGCTTCAAGAATGTCAAGGATTTCTTGTGCATGATCTGTTACAATAACAGCTGTAGTCTTAGAACCTCAACGCTTTGTTTGACATTGAGTTAGAGGCCGTGAATGCGGACAGTCAAGGATTCCAGCGACGCCGCCTGGAGGGTACAAATAGTCAGTCACGGACGAACCTCGGCGTACCTCAGCCAAAAAGTCCATCGGCCTGTGGTCGAGTTCACCTGTACTAGTCCGGTCCGGGTGCGGCTCTATGCAACGCTTCCCACCGATGTGGACTCGCTCGAGGGCCTGGACGACGATCGGCTATTGAGGCTGTTGGAAGAGGCCAAGCCGTACTGACGCCCCTGTTTGGCCTTTCCAGCGGCTCACGCGGTCAAGGAGGAATCAGGTGCCGGCGGCCAGCTCTTCCAGCGTCGCCGTCAGCAGCTTGTAGAACCTCCCGACTGAGTCGATCTTGACCCGCTCGTCGGGCGAGTGTGGAAACTCGATCTGGGGTCCGATCGAGATCATGTCCATGCCGCTTACCTTCTCGCCAATGAGCCCGCACTCCAGACCGGCGTGGATCGCCTTGATCTGCGGCTCCACCCCGAACTCCCTGACGTGTATGCGCTTGACCACCTCGAGCAGGTGCGAGTCCAGGTTGGGCTTCCAGCCGGGATAGGCGTTGCCTTCCACCACGGTGGCTCCGGCCAGCTCGCCCGTGGCCCTGATACGCTGCCGGAGTGCTACCAAGGCGGAATCAACAGACGACCTGCTGCTCATTCCTATCACTAGGTCTCGGCCTTGTGGGATTACTGTGGCCAGATTGGTGCTGGTCTCTACCAGGTCCGGGATGTCGTAGCTCATGCTCATCACCCCGTGTGGCAGTCCCGTGATCAGTCGCGTCACGGTGTTCGTGGTGTTTTGGTCCCATGCCGTCGGCGGAGTCTCGCTGTCCGTCAGCTCGAGCTTCATGTTTGGCTCAGCCGGACGGAACTCATCTGCGATTTCGGCGAGCTCCGCCCTGAGCGCATCGGCAAATTCGTCTGCATGCTGAGTCACAACTTGCGCGAAGGCCTCTCTGGGGATGGCGTTGTGAGCGCTGCCACCCTCTAGCCTCGCGAGCTGAAACGGAGACCTGAGGGCCACAGCGTTGAGCGCGCGCAGCAGCAGCTTGATAGCGTTCCCGCGCTGCAAGTGGATGTCTACTCCGGAGTGTCCGCCTTTCAGTCCGTGAAGCCTGATGTTGAGTGCTCTCGCGCCGGTTGGCGTTTCGGTCGTGGCGAGGGGAACGGTCAGGCTGGAGTCGGCTCCCCCCGCGCAGCCGACATAGAGTGCGCCTTCCTCCTCTGAGTCCATGTTGATCAGCTGCCTGCCTCGCAGCATTTCGCCGCTGAGGCCGGCTGCGCCTGTCAGTCCAGTCTCTTCATCGATCGTGAACAACAATTCGAGCGGTCCGTGCGCCATGTCGGTCGCTTCCATTACCGCGAGGGCTGCGGCAACGCCGATCCCGTTGTCAGATCCCAGAGTGGTTCCGTTGGCGGTGAGATAGTCGCCGTCGCGTTGGGGCTCAATGGGGTCCTCTTCGAAGTCGTGTTCCACGTCGGAGTTCTTTTCGTTTACCATGTCCAGGTGAGCCTGGAGGATCGTGGTCGCGGCGTCCTCGCGGCCCGGGGTGCCCGGTTTGCGAACCAGTACATTTCCCGTGGCGTCCATTTCGTGAGAGAGCCCGGTCCGTTCGGCGATATCTATCACGTGCTGCCGGATCTTGGCTTCATTCTTCGATCCGCGTGGGATCGTGAGTATCTGATCGAAGTGCAGCCACAGCGATTCGGGTGCCAACGTTGCCACAAATGTCATTTTGCCTCCTCTGCGCAGTGATATTCTAAGTCTTGGGGTCCTGCCGCACGAGGCCTGGGGACGAGCTACGGAATCTAGCGATCGCTAGCGGAATTCCGTGGCTGTTTGACAGGTGTTCGTGTAAGCGGCTAAAATGGGCCAATTCCTTACTCATTTTCTCGGGATACACACATGGACAGCAAACCGTTTGAGCCGTTCGTCCCGGCAGCTAAGAGCATGCCCGAACTCACAGGCAAGGCTATTGGACTCGGCGTACTGATGGCGGTCGCACTGGGGGCCGCCAACGCATATGTGGGAATGACTGCGGGTCTTACGGTGGCGGCGACGTTCCCGGCCGCTGTGGTCGCCATGGCCGCGCTCCGCGGGTTCGGCGGGACGATTCTGGAAGAGAACATCGCACGTACGACGGCGTCGGTGGGTGAAGCGCTCGTGGCTGGTGCAATATTCACGATACCGGCGTTCGTGATAAGCGGAGCGTGGGACGAGCTACAGTATCTGCAAAGCACAGCCATCATGCTGATCGGTGGGGTCCTGGGCGTTCTCTTCGTGATCGTGTTGCGTAGGACGCTGGTCGTCGAGGCCGATTTGCCGTTCCCCGAAGCGGTGGCGGCGTCGGAGATCGTGAAGGCGGGTCAAGGCGGTCAAACCGGTGCCTCCTTTCTCTTCAGTGCCATGGGAGTTGCGGCAGTATGGGAGTTGTTGAAGAACTCGAATGGCATCCAGTACGTACAAGCCAGCACGCAACGCTTCGTCGAATTCGGGAGGAGCCAGATTGATATCCTCCAGGAGAGGTTCGAGTATACAGGCGGTGTGCTGCTCTCCACCTCATCTGCGTCTCCAATGTTGATGGGCGTCGGGTTCATCGTCGGGACCAAGATCTCAGCCGTGTTGTTCGCGGGAGCGGTCAGCGGGTGGCTGTTGCTGGTGCCCCTAGCGTTGTTCCTGAATCCCGGCTTGACAGCAGCCTTGGGGCCGGACGACAACATGATCGGACTCGCCACGGAAGTATGGTCGAAGCAGATCCGGCCGCTCGCGGTCGGTACCATGATCGTGGCTGCGTTCTATACGCTGTTCAATCTGCGCCAATCCTTGGTGGCCGGGATCAGCAAGGCATTACATCACATTGGAGCCGGCGGGGGCCAAGCCGCATCCGATCGCACGGAGATCGATCTCAATCTCAAGAAGATCTTGGTTGCCATTGGTGCCATGGCGATCGCGACATTCTTCCTGTACTACCACTTCGCACAGTCATTCAAAGGTGCCCTTGTTCTCACACTGGTGATGGTGATCATTGGGTTTCTTTTCGCGGCCGTAGCAGGCTACCTAGTCGCGCTGATCGGCAGCTCCAACAATCCAATCTCCGGCCTCACGCTCAGCGCTTTGCTGATCGCGGCCATACTGATGGTGTTCCTTGGGGTGACTGACGTGCACGGTGTGGCAGCAGTGCTAGGAGTTGCGGGAGTTGTTTGCTGTGCTGCGGGGATCGCAGGCGACATGATGCAGGACCTGAAGGTGGGTCACATCCTGGGTGGTACTCCGTACAAGATGCAGATCGGCGAACTGGTGGGCGTCTTCTTTGCCGCGCTCGTCCTCACATTTCCGTTAATAGCATTGGACCGCGCGTACGAGATTGGCTCCCAGGCTCTTCCGGCTCCACAGGCGGGATTGATGGCACTCATGGCCAACGGAATTGTTGCTGGAGAGATGGCCTGGGGGCTTGTCATTTGCGGCATGCTCCTGGCGCTGGCGTTGATCCTGATAAGGGCACCAGCGCCGATGCTGGTGGCAGTCGGCATGTACCTCCCGTTCCAGTCAACCGCTGCGATCTTTGTGGGCGGATTGATCAGGTGGGTGTTCCAATTGGGGTTGGACAAGCAGCGTGCCAGTGAGGAAGAAAGGACACGGGCACAGAACACGGGAATACTGATATCCTCTGGGTTCATTGCAGGTGAATCACTCATGGCGGTGTTGCTTGCGCTGCTCGTAATCGGAGCCGACCTCTACCCTGCGATACAGAGGTTCCAGACCCTCACGTTTGGGTTCGAGGCAACTCCGTGGCTAAGTATCCTCGCATATCCTCTGGTTATCTACATGCTTGTGTGGGTCCCGATCAGCAGGATGAGGCAAGGCGGTCTACCCTCGACGAGAATCGAGTGAGGTCTGCGAGTGCAACGAAACCGCCTCCCCTGGGGGGGCGGTTTCGCTTCTGTGCGACTAGCGGATGAGTCAGCGATGTTCAAGCGGCGCAAGCTGAAAGAACTGGAAGCCGTCAACCTGCTAGAAATCAGGCCGGTGCGGGTAGCGCAGTGGGAGGAACGGGGCGACCGGATAGTCGTGGTGCGGCCGCGCCCGAGGGGCCGGATGCCAGGGGTCCTGCTGGAGCGCTTCTTTCACCTGCTTGCCGCTCAGCGGCTGCGGTTAGATGAGATCGGAAGTGCCAGCTGGCTGCTGCTGGATGGGGAACGGAGTGTGGCAGAGGCTGCCGCCACACTGCGGGAACGGTTCGGTGAGCGTGTCGAGCCAGCGGAAGAGAGACTGGGTCACCTGGTGCGCGTGCTCCATCGGGAAGGGTTTGTCGTGTATCCGGAGTGGGACGACAACACTTGATCGCAGACTGCTATGATCACTTCAGACTGCGGGTCGACCTTCTTCCCTGCGTTCCTCGGCTCTCGCCCATTTGAAAAACAGTACCGATGCCGTTCCCAACACGATGAATCCGCCGACGATCTTCATGATCATCCCCGCGATCTGCTGGTCTTCGACGGCGGTGAGGCTTCCGATGGGAGGTGCCAGCTCATAGAGAGCGTAGATCGGATACGTGGCGTAGGTGAGGAACGCTGCAGGCACCGTGGGGATGAACACGTTCGCGATCAGATAGACGATGCGGCCAGGATACGGCATCGGGTTGAGTTCGGGGAGGGGCCCGAGAATCGGCCACCAGAGAACGAGTCCGGCGGTGAGCCATGACATGTCAACCGCGAATGATCCTAGCTGAGAGGCAGTGAGGCCGTCTACCACGGATGGTAGGTGGGTGGCCAGCAGCACGACGTTGAAAATCAGGAACGCAACCAGCGGTCTGCTGACTGTCCGGGCGATGTTGGAGGCCCAGTGCCGCCGGATCATGTGTCGCAGCAGCCACCGGGGTGTGCCCGCAATCAACAGTGGTGGGGCAACGAAGGCGAACACGATGTATTGGATTGTGTGAACACTCAGCAGGTATCCCGCTCCGAGGGGACCAATCGGCCAGTCGGCGGCGATCCAGAGGACTGCAACACCAGTCAGGTAGAGCGGTAACCGGCGGCCCCGCTTGTCCGTGTGGTCCAGAGACGCACCTGGCGCCCAAAGTGACTCTGCCAGCAGCCTGCAGAGAACCAGGGCTGCAACCAATACCCAGACACCGACATACGGTTGCCAGGTCCAGCCCCAAGCGGTGTCCTGTGCCGCGCACCACCAGCTCAACGCTCGCTGCCTCCGTAATCCCCCAGTAATCGGACCACGTCCGTGTACATCAACACAGGAGCGTCAAACTCGATGGCGCCAGCACGAGCGAAGCTGAGCACTACCGTTATTGTGTCACCCACTCGAGGTTGCCGCGACAGATCCGAGAGCATCACGTGGTATCCCCCCGGCGCCAATCTCAAGGAATCGTGCGGTGTTATTGGCATCGGCCCGGTAGGATGCATCCGCGTCAGGCCGCCTTCGTGGATCATGTCGTGGAGCGTCGCGCTGCCGCCAGCCGAGGTCTCGATTGCAGTGAGCGTGTCGGCGGTTGATCCCCTGTTGACTACGGTGAAGTAGAGCGATCCCACATCAGGCGCGGCAGGTGCAGGAGCGTAGGCATCATAGATCTCGAGACCTGCAGCGTCGGCCGCCGGCTGTCGTGTGTTCGAAGCTTCAGGGTCGCCACACCCGATCAACAGCACCATTACGAGCTGCCCGATTTCGCGTATGGTCAATTTGCCTCCCAGTTCGGTTTCACCAGCAGCGGCAGGTCGTGAGCCCAGTCGTTCTGGCGCGTGCCAAAGGGATATGACACGTGAGCGCGATTGTCCGCCGTGAACGCGATTACCCGGGCCGAATGTCCCACTGTATAGCTACGGTCATCGTCCCCGTACCTGTTTGCCGGAGGCAGGTTGAGCTGGATCTGTATCTCATTCACCTCGGCGAGGGGACCGATCAGTCCTACGAACGAAGGATCGAAGTTCTTCAACCACGCCCCAAACCGCTCGGGTGTGTCCCGCTCGGGATCTGTCGTGACCATTACCACCTTGACCCGCCTACTTACATCCGGCGGCAGGGTACGGAGCACTGCAGCGATATTCCCCATGTGGATTGGGCAGATGTCGGGACAGCTGGTGTACCCGAAGAACAACAGTGTGACAACGCCGTCAGTCTCGGTGCGGAAGTCAAAGCTGTCCCCATCCGTCGTGCGCAGCGTGAAGTCCGGTTTCTGCATTGGCTGAGCGTAGCTCGTGCCCCGCAGGTCCTCAGGTCGAGGAGGCTGGTCTGCGACGCACGCAGCGGCAACCACGACGGCCAGAATCGCAGTAGCGTTGAGGTTGGCGGTTAGGTTCATGACAGACTCCAGGGCCAGCGGTTGGCTGTACGGGATCGCACTGCAATCGCACCGAATCCTACGGGGAACATGATAACCGGGCGGGATGCCGCAAGCGCAAGTGAATGGGGTCTACGCCAAGTGTGATACCGTCGTGACTACAGCGACCGATCTCTCATCTAGTAGGTTGCCCAGTTGTCGACCCAGGCGTTGCGAATGGGGTCGAAGCCGCGGAACCGCGCGAGTGCACGAGCCACGTTGCACGAGTTGTAGTACAGGTAGATGTTCTTATCGATCTTGTCGAACTCGCTCCCGGCTGTCGGCTGGCCGATGATCTCGTCCAGCCCTGTGACGACCAGGCCACGTACGATGGTCGTGTCTGCTGTGGGATCGATGTCGTCACCGACGAGAATGACTCCATCCCACTCGAACCGTGCGCCCATCGTGTCGAGCTTGTTCAGTATGATCAGGAGTCCCGTGCCCGTTATGTCAGTGAGGACCACTTCACTCCCGTCTATGATGTAGGTGGCGAAGGTGGTGTCTCCGTTGACGATGCTGGTATAGTCGGCCTTGAGGTCCCCGTTCTCAATGGCATCCCAGTCGATACCGGTTTCCTCCGCAACCACGGACCAGTGATCCTGTCGCTTCCAGCCGGGTGTGCCGGTGGGAGTACCCGGTACGTCTGAATCGCCTGCTGCCCTGAAACCCGTGATCGCGCCGGCAGTGCAGCCGTCAAATCCGTCGATAATCACATCGGTGTCCACTTGGGAAGCGTAGTACATGCGGTTGATGGAGGTCAGCGCTGCAACTGCCCGGATCCCGCCCTGAAGCCAGCGGGCGAACTGCGCCACAGTCCTGACTGCCTGGGGTTCTTGACCTTGAGTGGGGTCTATTACCGTCCCGCGCGAGCGGACGATGTACATATGAGGTTGGAACGAATCGACTGGGACCTGGACCAGACGTGCCACGACGTCGGCATAACCTCCCGGTACATTGACTCTGAGCGAGTCGCCGTCCACCGGCCGCACTTGGGTGGAGTCGTAGAAGGCCATGTATCGGTGCAGACCACTGCTGGCAACCGCCAGGGCGTCCACTGTCGCACCGCTGCTTTCGGCCATACGCCGGTCCACCTGGGCTCGGACGAATGCCGAGGTCAACATCAGCGTGATGACCGTGACCAGGAGAATGGTGAGCGGGAGGGCAGAGCCTCGTTCGTTGCCGTGCATCATTGCTAGTTCGCCTTGTTCAGGAAGACGACCTGTAGGGGGAGTTCGAACAACTGGAATTCAGATTGCCCCTGTGGCGGTTCATAGCTCTGTGCCACGATGCTGAGTTCCAGTCCGTTGACCGTCGTCAGATCAGCTGGTGGTGTGCCGGTTCGTTGAAGATTGGGGCCCACTAGAAAGCGAAACCTGGCCGTCGAATCGAATGGTGCTGCGAGTTCCTCGTAGGCACCCAAGCCAGCACGACGCCATAAGGCGATGCGCCCGGGCATGTCGGTGGACGCCATGAATTTGTAGGCGACGTTCTGGTACAGGTACACTAGCTCACCGGACAGTGCCGCTGTATCTGGAGTGACCGCAACCAGACTTCCGTCTGGTACGATTCGCACGCTGTCGGCGGTGCATGGTGTGGCGTCGGCTGAGGCCGCGACAGTGATCCCGTCGAGGAAGCTGTACTGTCCGCCGGCGCGGCGCCGCGCGATCCCACTGGGGACTGCCGATGCGTACATGGCCGAGTCAGCTGGCATCAGAGAGACTGCCCTTGCGCCACTGGCCACGCCACAGGCGACTCCGTATGCGTAGGGACTGCGGAAGAACACGCTGTCCGCCCCTGCGGCCAGTAGTCCGCCATCCGACACCATGCGCAGCTCGACGCTCATCACGTTCATTGCCGCGCGCGCCGTCTGCCGGGCTGTGATCAGGGCCTCCTGCTTGCTCACGAAACGCGAGTCGCTCAGTAGAATTCGGGTCAATGCAGTGGCCAGCACGGCCAGAGTTACGATGCCGATCAATAGCTCGATCAGCGTGAATCCTCGGTGTCTCGTCATCACAAGGCGAATGGCGATGACGCACGGGCCCTGGTGCGTTCGACCGTGACAGTATCGGGTCGTGCCTGTAGCACGCCGGTTGGTGCTATGATGATTCGGGCCAGGCGAGAGGTGGTCGTGCTGGACACCAGCTCGACGCAACGCGTGTACTCCAGCAGTCCCGTCGTGAGGCTGTCAGTGCACCCGACCACCGTCGGCAGGCTGTCCCAAGGCAGCGCCTGTATCCAAGATGTCGCCGATTCCAGCGCAGCGCTGCGATATGCCACGGCAGTTGAGCGACGTGAGTGCCTAGCCACGTCAAACATCAGTCCACCCAAGGCCAGCAGCACTACACTCAGTATGCTGAGCGCGATCATGATCTCGATGAGAGATACGCCCCTTTCGGGGGTGGAGCGCCTAAGGGCTCCTAGTAATCCTGATCTGGCCTGCACGGCTAATTCGGACGTGACGACGGTAGTCGTTTATCTCGACAGTGAAGTCCCCAGCGGCACGCACTACACCGTTGGGAAAGACTTCCAGTGTGGTGGGACTGGCATCGAGCACGTCGAGCCCGAACTCAGTGTCTTCGCCGAGGTAGCGCTCGCGGAAGATCGTAGCAGTATCGGCATCACGAATGATGTAGCTCTTGAGTGGCTCGCTGACTATGATGACGACAGGCCTGCGCTGTCGGGCGGCTACGAGCTGGGCGTACTGCAGGTCGGCGGCCACTGTACTGGCCGATCGGTTGACCTTGGCCCGACGGATGCTGGGCCCCAGCCTCCAGAAAGCGACCGCCGTCAGGATCGCGATGATGGCAAGTACGACGACGAGCTCGACGAGCGTGAAGCCCCTATAGCTTTTCGAGAGATTCATCACAGGGCCTAGCCTGGCCAATCGGTGCGCACGAGTCAATCCCTTCACGATTGCAAGAGCTACACCAGCTCAGGTATCGACAATATAAGTGATTGTCAGACAACTGGTTAGCCATCTGAAGTCTGGAGCTACCCCGCTCTCCCTGCGCACGGCAAACCGCGTGGGTATTCGCCAACTGCGGTAGGAGTTCGGTTGACGGGGGCCGGGTTTACTGCGGTGCGCATCCCGTGCCCGGACCTAGGCTTCTGGGTCTTCGGTTCCCCGCTTCTCTCGCTGCTCCCGTTCCGGAGCTCGTTTGATCGGTATGCGGAGGCGGGCCCGGCATCCCGAACGGTCCTTGCGGTTCTCGACCGTGATACTACCTCGGTGCGCCTCGGCGATCTGCAGACAGAGTGCGAGGCCGATCCCTGAGCCCTTCTCTTTGGTGGTATAGAACGGCACGAAGAGATTGGATGTGTCGGGGACGCCAGGCCCCTCGTCTTCGACGAGCACCTCGAGGTGACCATTGGACGTGCGCCAGCCAACTCGGACCGCTCCGCCGGTCTCCAGCGCGGCGTCGACGGCGTTGTCCACCAGATTGATCAGTAGTTGGTCCAGTTGATCGCCGTCAGCCATGATGTCCACGTCCCGTCCGGGGAGCACCTGCACTGAGAGACGTGTCTCGAGGCCAGCGATGCGGCGAATCCACGTCTCCACTTGCAGTGGTTTGAGAACCGGAGCAGGTAAGCGAGCCAGTCGCGCGTACGACGCCATGAATCTGCTCAAAGCGTCGGCGCGTGAGGCAATGATCGACAGGCCTTGTTGCAGGTCTTCGCCGGTCTCCGACTGTGCAGAAGCATTCCTGACGATTCTGGTCAGGCTATCTGCGATGGACCTGATAGGAGCCAGGGAGTTGTTGATCTCGTGACTGAGAACCCGAATCAGGCGTTTCCAGGCCTGGCGCTCTTCTTCACGTAGCACTCGGCTCAGATCGGACAACACGAGCAGATGGTGCGGACGGCCGTCCTGTCGGAACGTGCTGGTGCGCAGCTCCCAGCGACCCGATCCTCCTGGAAAACCGCGCTCCACGATGCGAGGTGTCTCTCCCTCGAGGCAGTCGGATATTCCGAGTTCTTCTGCGCTGAGCCCCTTCATACTGAGTGCTGAACGCGCCAGGATTCGCTCGCCACCGCGATTGACCAGCCGCAGTTTCCCGCTGTCGTCGAACGCCAGTACAGCGACATCGATTTCCTCCATGACTTTGCGCAGTAGTGCGGATGCCTCCAGTGCACCCAGTCGCTGCTGCCGCAGCGTCTCGCCCAAGGTGTTCGCCTCCAACATGGCGAGGCCGAGCGAGTCGTCGGTGCGGCGGCTGTGGGCACGCATCGAGTAGTCGCCTTCGTGAAGGGCGGCCAGCATGTTAGACAGCGTCTGCAGGGAACGGACGACTCGCTGACGGAGAGCAACTGCACACCCGATCCATGCTCCCCCCACCAGTATTGTGAGCGTCCATTGCACCTTGGCGGCGTATTCGCCGATCCAGAGCAGGATGAGTGCAACCACGCTGCCGGGCAGCCCGGCCAGCAACGCTAGAGCGAGGATCAGTACGTCATAAGAGAGGCGCGACCGTCCCTGTTCCGATTGGTTTTTCACAGGTCATAGCGTTGGAGTCGGCGATATAGAGCGCTCCGGCTCAGACCGAGCGCGTCGGCAGCATGACTGACGTTGCCCTCGTGCCGCTCGAGGGCCTTCTCGATAAGTAGCTTCTCCACCTCTTCCAGCGTGAGGTCCTCCATCCGGGAGCTATGACCAGCACTGGCGGCCAGGCCGAGATCGGGGCCCTGAACCTGATCGCCTTGGGCCAGCAGCACGGCACGCTCTACTGCATGCTCCAGTTCCCTTACGTTGCCCGGCCATGGGTGATCGAGCAGGAGTTGCGTTGCATCCGGCGTGAAGCCACGCATCTCCTTTCGATAGCGCGTCGCCTGCCGTCTCAGGAAGTGCATGGCGAGAATTGGTATGTCCTCGCGGCGGTCCCGCAGCGGTGGGATACGAACCTCGACTGTGTTCAAGCGATACAGCAGATCCTCGCGGAACCTGCCTGCAGCGACCTCCTCCTGAGGATTGGCGTTGGTCGCGGAGAGGATCCTCGCGTCGACACGACGGGTCTTGGAGGATCCAACTCGCTGCACTTCGCCGGTCTCGATTACACGGAGCAACGTTGCCTGCTGCTTCAATGGAACGTTCGCTATCTCATCCAGGAACAGCGTGCCACCGTCGGCCAGTTCAAACCTACCGACTCTGTCGCTCTTGGCGTCGGTGTACGCTCCCTTAACGTGCCCGAACAACTCGCTCTCAAAGACTCCCTCCGAGAGTCCCCCTACGTTCACGGCGACCAATCGTTTTGCGGAACGCTCGGAGGCGGCATGAAGCCAGCGCGCCACCACCTCTTTGCCGGTCCCGTGCTCACCGGTTATGAGCACGTTGGCTTCGGACGGACCGATTCGTTCCATTATTCTCAGCACTGGCTGCATGGCGCGTGATTCCGCGATGAGCTCCGGGAATCCCTCTTTGCGGAGCAGCCGATTCTCGTCTTCCAGCAACTGACTCCTTCGCAGCGCCTTCCCCAGCTCAACTTGCGTGTTGATGGTGGCGAGTAGTCGCGCGTTGTGCCACGGCTTCTCGATGTAGTCCTTTGCGCCGTGGCGCATAGCCTCGACCGCCCCCTCCACGCTGCCCCACGCAGTTATCACGATCACTGGCAGGCTCGCGTCCATCATCTGTAGCCGCGACAGCAGATCCATGCCCTCCAATCCTGAGGTTGTGTCGCGGGTGTAGTTCATGTCCATGAGGACGGCGTCGAAATCATTGCCCTCGACCGCTCTCAGTACACCACCCGGTGAAGTAGCGGTCTCTATGGCGTATCCTTCGCTCTTAAGCAAGAGACGCAACGCCTCCAGTACGTCTTGCTGATCGTCAGCGACGAGAATCCTGTGGGCAGGAGATCTATTCGACAGCGCTAGCTCCCCTCACTAGCCGGCCGCGAGCCAACCGTCGTGCAGTTGAATGATGCGATTGCCGTACTTGGCGTAGTCTTCGTTGTGCGTGACCTGGATGATGGTGGTACCACCGTCATTCAGGTTCTTGAGCAAGTCCATGATCATCGTGCCCTGCGAAGAGTGCAGGGCCCCACATGGCTCGTCCGCGAGGATGAGCTTGGGGCTGGCCACCATCGCCCGTGCCACTGCTACCAGTTGTTGCTGTCCACCCGACAACTGAGTCGGGTAGAGATCCTTCTTCCCGACTATCTGAAACTTGTCCAGCGTGTCAGCCACGATTGCCTGACGCTCCGAGCGGCGCACGTTGCGGTACGAGAGGGGAATGTCGAGATTCTCGTACACGGTGAGATTGTCCAGCAGGTGGTATTGTTGGAAGACAAAACCGATGTACTGCTTGTGCAACTCGTTACGATACTTCGTCTTGAGTTCATGCACCGGGTTGTCGACGAAGTAGTACTCGCCGGACCACGCGCCGTCCAACATCCCGAGGATGCCCAACAGGGTCGATTTGCCCGCCCCCGACGGCCCCATGATAGTCACGAACTCACCGTCTCTGATATCCAGCGTGATTTGCCGAAGCACGTACTGCTTGGTCGCTCCGAGAGGATAGAACTTCTCAACGTTATGCAGCGAAATCATCGACATGATCCTGGAGTGGTACGAAGAGGAATTTTAAGTGCGGGGCGCCGATTTTTCGACACCCGATGTTCGACAGGGCCCATTGCTAGCCCACTGTCAGGAGAGTCGCAGCGAGCATCGCTGTCCGTAACCACTTCGCGATCCTCGGGCGGACACCGTGGTCCTCGGGGCCCGGTGGTGAGGCAGGACGCGGCTCTTGCAGCCCACGAGTCAGGGCCAGGGCGAATGATCGCGCTGCACGGAATCTCTGGTTGGGATCTACCGCAAGCGATCTGGCAACGGCCGCAGCGACCGAGTGGGGGATGTCGGACTGCTCTGTGCTTAGCTGCGGCACCGGGTCGCTGAACTTCTTGGCGACCACCGCCAGGGTAGTAGACCCCGTGAATATCGGCGACCCCGTCAGCATTTCGTACAAGACGCAGCCAAGACTATACAGATCACTCCTGCCATCGATGTCACCCGCCCCGCCGGCCTGTTCGGGACTCATATAGGCGGGACTTCCCCAGACCTCGTCCGGATCACGGCGACTCATCGCCGTCATGGTGGTGGCAATGCCGAAGTCCGCGAGCACAGCGTGTCCGTGGGACAGCAGAATGTTCTCAGGCTTGATATCGCGGTGCACGACACCTTGGTTGTGTGCGTAATCCAACGCCTCCAGCACGTCGAGTGCTATGCATACCGCTCGCCGGAGCGAAATCCTGCCCTCGCTGCGAAGCAGTGAGTGAAGCGATCCTTCGCTGAGGTAAGGAGTTATGTAATACAGCACCCCGTCGCGACAGTCGGAATCCAGCACCGGAAGGATGTGGGGGTGTTGCAGTCCGGCGGTCAACCGTATCTCGCCTAGGAATCGCTGCGGGTCTATGCGATCGGTGATCTCAGGGTGGAGTACCTTGATGGCGACCGGTCTTCCCAACTTCGCGTCGCGTGCCAGGTATACCGATCCCATGCCTCCGTGGCCGAGTTGCCGATCGACCACGTAGCGGCCTGACAGTTGAGAGAGAAGGCGCGAGGTCGCAGCAGTCGGCTGCGGGCTCGATCCGGCGCTCCAGTTATTCCCGGCCGGTTCTACAGTGATCATAGCTTCCTTTGGTGTGCTTGCGGCAACGGACGAAACCAATTGGCGCAATCGTCATGCCGCGATGATCGTTTGACCTAAGTGCTTATTTTTCAGCGACTTAACTGGCGAGGGGTCAGCTGGCGAACGGGATCTCGTGTCCATTCGCGGTATGTCGCAATCCCAAAACCGGACACTGTCCCCGGTCGGACCAACCTGGAACGCTGCGGTGCCGGATCCAGATGCGCCCGCGGCACTACGCCGCTAATCTGGCGCTTCGTTCAGCCTGGAGACCCGACTCTACTGACGAGGATGGCCTACGCTCGCTTCCGGCTCAGCAGCTTTGCTCGCGCTATCGATGGTGATAGGTGGGCTCGCACCACCGGCGATGGCGTGACGCTACCGCTCGAGTGGGGGCACACACCAGGGTGATGATCCCGACGAAGCCTGCCAGCTAGACCCGCGACCGCGACCAGATGGTGGCTCGCAGGTTCCACGAGCTGTCGAACGCCGAACCGGTCGGGCCACTGCCACCAGCGCGTAGTGATCCCTGTCACTGTGGATTTACCGCCGTCGCTGCAACTAGGGGTATCGGATCTCGATCCGACTTTGGATAACGGCAATATCGGCCACTGCCGCGATGATGCGCTGGCGGCCGCCTCTGTCCACAGGGGGAGTAACGATGCTGGAAATACTACGCAGCAGGTGCACATCTGTCCTTGCGGCAGCCCTCGTCACTGTTTGTCTGGCAGCGGGTTCAGTCCAGGGGCAGCGGATCGCATTAATTCCTGATATTGGTGTGTACATCCCAACTCAGGAGCTGATCAACGTTGTTGATGGAGGCACACTGCAGCAACAGATCAGTTTATCGGTCGGCGGCAAGCTGGACATCTGGTTTGGCAACCGGGTAGGAATTCAAGCAACGGGCTCATACGCTCCGTCACAGCTATCGCTGACTGTCTCAGAGTTCGGTGTGAGTCCCGTCCAGGAGGATGCCAACATCTTCATGGGTAGCGGACGGTTGATGGTATACTTGATCCCGCCCACGAGTCCGGTGTCATTCTTGATCAACGGGGGAGTCGGGTTGGTGAACCGTAGTGGTGAAGCATATGCCGACCTGGACGATCAGACGGATGTTGGTGGTACGGTAGGTGCGACTATTGGCTTCCATCTAGGTAGGCTGATCCAGCTGAGGCTCTCAGGAGAAAGCTACATCTACAATCCCAGCTTCTACGACCAGACGGAGTTCCAGGGCTCCACGCAGAACGACATCAATCTGTCGTTCGGATTTGGAATTCCGCTCTTGGGTCTAGGTTCAGGATAGTGCTCGGTCCCGGTATCCCGTATCCTCGGTGCCCCGCGCTCTGGGATGCTAGAGTCGGGAAAGAACAGTCGCCGGGGCAGCGGGCTACCGGGACCACTGTACTGTCTTCAACGCACTCCGAATCGTCTCAGGATTGATGCCTCGGGTTGCTGCCGGGCCAGGATCTGATGGCAGGCAGTGCAGCTGTCGTTGGTCTTCCTACCCTCTGCCGACTCGTGCCTCTCGAAGTGACAGCGAAAGCACCCGGTGAAGCCGGTATGGCCGATATTGTCCGGGTACATAGCCCACTCAATACTCATGGCTGGGAAGACGTTCCGCTTGTACACTCCCAGGAGTCCTGCTCCCGACTTCTCGATGTCGACCCGTCTTGATTCGGGGATATCCGGATGTTCTTCTTGGCAGAATTGCAGCAGTATTGCCGGCATGCGCACCAGCCAACCTTTCTTGGGAGCGAAGTGCATACGTTGAGGCTCCGGTTCCGCTTCTCTCGTGTGCCCGCGGTGTTGCAGCGGACGGCGATTTTCGGCAACGTATGGCTGACGTGGCGTCGGCGAAACCGCTGCTGCAGGAGTGCTCTGGCACCGGTTAGAGAAAGCCACCGGTAGCCGCCGTTTCGGTGACTACCCGTGGCTTGCGATAGCGGGGGCAAGCTGGTGACCCACCGCCTCCCACGGCGGATCACCGTACGGCGTCTCGCCCTCGACTAAGTCATTTCGAAGCCGCTCTCCTCGAGCTTGTGCTCGTGTTCCTTGGCTTTCTCGCCGGCCTCATCTTCAACGACACGGCCATCGAACAGGTGGATGGTGCGATCTGCATACTCGGCATAGCGTGGATCGTGCGTGACCATGCAGATCGTGGCTCCTTCGCGATGCAGATCGCGCAGGAGTTCCATTACAGCTTCTCCGTTGGTCGAGTCGAGGTTTCCTGTCGGCTCGTCTGCCAAGAGAATCGCAGGATCGCCGGCAACGGAGCGCGCTACTGCAACACGCTGCTGCTGGCCGCCCGAAAGCTGCGACGGGTAGTGCTTCATGCGATGGGACATACCTACCTTCTCCAGCGATTCCTGCACACGCTTCTTCCGCTCGGCCGACGGCATGTCGCGGTAGGTCAATGGCAGTTCGACATTCTCGTATACAGTCAGGTCGCCAATCAGGTTGAAGGCCTGAAAGATGAACCCGATCTGTCGATTCCTGATTCTGGCTCGCTGGGAAGCAGAGATGTTTGCCACCGGCGTTCCCGCCAGCGTGTATTGGCCAGCGGTCGGCGTATCCAGAAGTCCCAGGATAGACAACAGTGTCGTCTTGCCACATCCCGAGGGGCCAGCGATCGAGACGTACTCGCCTTCGCTGATGTCGAGATGAATGTCGGAGAGTGCATGAGTCTCGACTTCTTCGGTATAGAAGACCTTCTTCACGCCCTCGAGTTTTATCAGTCCACCGTTTTGTTGCTCCATAGCGTTCTCCGTCTAGCATCCCATGGTTGTTTCGCTATCCCCGAATCCGCACCCGATCGTATGCATCCCATTGAGACATGTCAGTCAGGACTACCACGTCTCCGACGTGCAGACCTTCCACTATCTCGATGTAGTTGACGGAGCTGCGACCCAGCCGAACGTTGACCCGCTCAGCGTGACTGCCTCCGTCGACTAGCTTGAACAGGCCCACCGTGTTGTGAGCTTGCCCGTATGCCGGGCGGCCGACGAAGAGGACATCTTCGAGCCGCTCGATCTCGATGATCCCTTCAACCGCTAGTCCTGGCCGTGCGCTGCGGGGCAGCTCTGCTGGTAGCGCCACGTCCACAACTACGACTCCGCCCTGAGCGGCCGGATCGATACGGACCACTTGACCTTGAATCGTGTCGGTGCGAGTGTCGACTAGCGCCGCCTGGCCCAGCGCTACATTCGTTGCCTGAGTCTGTGGAATCCTGAGCTCGGCCTTGAGTCGCTCCGGCACCACTACGCGTGCCAGGGTCTGACCGTTCATGACCCACTGACCTTCCTCCAGATCCATCTCCTGCAAGACGCCGTTTATGCCGGCCCGAACCTGCATTGAGGCGATGCGCTGTTTCTGAAACTCTACAATGCCGGTTAGCCGCTCGATCTGGTCCTGCTGTACGCGGAGCTGAGGTTCTTCAGAGTCCTGGAGGATCTCGAGGCGCCGGGCTTCGATTCCCGTCCTAACCTCCAACTCGTGAGCTCGTTCGCGGGCTGTCTGAAGCTCAGAGTCCGAGACGTATCCTTCACCTTTCCTCGCCAGCTCCTCAAGATCCTCCACGTTGCGCTTCGCTTCGAGGTACTGCGAGTGCAACTGGGCAATCAAGCTTTCTTGGTTGAGACGTTGCGTCTGCAAGTTGCTTCTCAGCATCACCAGCTCCTGCTGAGCAGCCGAGAGTTGCCGTTCCGATTCGAGCAGCTGTAACTGCACGTCGGGATTGCTCAGCTCAACCAGGATCGTATTGGCGGTAACTTCTGTGCCGGGCTGCACTAGCTTGCGTTCGACACGCCCTTGTACCTCGGCGGGAATCCACCGTATCTGTTCGGGCACCAAATTGCCGGGTCCGGAGACGCGAATGAGCATGAGGCCTTGCTCTACCGTATCCATCCAGATGGTCGCTCCGTCTACCGATGGCGCTGCCGGTTTGAGGCGCGACAAGCCGAAAGTGGTGAGCACGATCGCCGCCAGGGCTATGCCCGCGGGCAGGTATTTCTTGCGCTTTGGTGGTGGTTCTCTCGCGATATCCAAGGACCAGCTCTCCTAAGCCATGGAGGCTCACATCTCTATTGGACGATTGAAGTCTGCGGTTGGTTTCATCGCAACGGCTATGCCACCGACGCACATGTTCTAAATTGTTGATTGAGTGAGAGTTAGCATAGTTAAACCAGGCGCCGGCTTCCCGACCCCTGTTCGGAAGTGGGATGCTGCATCCCAGGACCGAACAGTGTGTTGTTTCTACGGCCCGATTCGAAATACAGGGCAAGGAATGCGACGCTCGCTCCGCTGACGCCAAGTTTCGCTGCGACTGGCGCGTCAGAGGCGGACAGGAAACCTTCGATCACTCCCGCCAGTAGCAACAGCGTTGCCGCAGCGCCCACCAAGCGGGCTGCCAACCGGCTCTGCACGATTAGCGCATCCTTGCGTGCCATGTCGCCCGGCGCGATGACGGCCCTTGCTACCACCAAACCAGCTCCACCTGCAATGAAGATGGCCGTGAGCTCGAGCACTCCGTGACCGGCCACGAAGATGAGTAGCCAATCAGCGAGTCCGTAATTGGCAAACATCCCCAACACGGATCCGAAGAACAGACCGTTGAAGGCCAACACGAGAACCGTTCCCACTCCAGCCGTGATTCCGAAGGCAAACGCTGCAATGGCGACCTGGACGTTGTTTGCGATGATACTGGTAGCTACCAGCGGCAGGTATGGTGACGGCGTCTCGGCGTAACCGATCCCCTCAGCCAGTTGCCGCTGACCGGATTCGGCGCGCGCCAACATTTGCGCCGGCATGATCTCGGTTGCCAGTTCGGGCCGCTCGCGCAGGAGGGAGTAACCCACGATCCCGGGTATCGTGAACAGCAACGCTGCAGCCAGAACGTACCCGCGCGCCACTATGACCGCTGCAGGGAAATGGCGCAGCACAAGCTCGTGCCATCGAGTCGTGTGTTGTTTTCTCACTCCGTACAGGACATGATGCCCGGCTGTTGCCACGCGCTCCAGATGGTCAAGGACACGGGTATCCACTCCATACGTGCGGGCGCGGGCCAGGTCGGCAGCGATCTCGCGGTATTCCGCGGCGAACCCTATCACTTCTGTGCCGGATGCGTTCTTGAGGCCTCGCTGTTGCAGGCCCGCCGCGTGGCGCCTCAGCGATTCCCATTTCTCTCTGCGCAGTGCCACAAACCGATGTGCCAGGCTAGGCCGACAAGCACCAGCCGCTGCGCGGCGGGACGCTGCAGGACTCTGTCGCCGCGCCAGCTCCGATGCGTAGAGTTCCGCCAGAGCCAGCTCTGGATGTGTCCCTCCGGTGAGAAGCCGATCTCGGAATTGTCGCTGCAGCTGGCCCACGAAACGCCGACGAATCTCCAGCTGCATCGTGTCGATTCGGCCCAAAACTCTGCCGAGGAGATCGAACTCCATATCCGTCAGCAGCGGAGGTCGCACGTCAGGTTCGGCAGGCTGCGGATGCAGCGGCGGCAAGGCAGTGATCTCTTCCGGCTGGTCCCTTACGACGATGGTCCCAGCCACCAAGTCACCGAGACGTCTGTTGTGTTGCTGGAAGAATACGAACGCCAGACCCACGAGGGATGCTCCAGCAGGTTGGATGTCGACCAAGCGAATCAAATTGCGCACGGCCGCAGCTCGAATCGAAATCGGGTGACCGGAATCCATTACCACACGCAATCCGACGCGCCGCTTGCCAGGGGTACGGCCACCTCTGAATGCTTCAAAAAGCAGAAAGTATCCCCAGATGATTCCAAACCAGATCAAGACGAGCAGAGACATCGCCCATGCCCCAGATAGCGCAGGCAGCAGATCGACGAGGCTGACTGCGAGCGACACCAGGAGGATGAGTGCGAACACCAGCAGGGCATCGTATGCTGCAGCCGCGGCACGTGAGCCGATGCCCGCCAGCTCGAATTCGAGCACGACGTGCTCCGGGGTCTCTACTGCGAGTCGGCGCGAGAACTGAGGAAGTGTAGGGGGTCGCGTCTCAGCCATCGGGATTGCATCTTATCGCCGCAGAGGATCTATGGCCACCTATCAGATACGTGAGCTGTCCTTCGGAGAGATACTAGACGGTGCTTTCGCTGTCTACCGGGCACACTTCGGGCTCCTCGTCGGCATCGCGGTCATCTGTACCGGACTTCCAGCGGTCATCTATATGTACATGACCATGGTGGGAATCGAGTTCGTTTCCGCCGGAACAGTCCTAGTGTGGCTGGTGCTTTACGGTGTGGGCGGACTCATGGCTGCCGGCGCTACCATCCACGTGATCTCGCAGGCCTATCTCGGCCAGATGCCTCGGTTGGGAGAAGCCATTCGGTTCGCCTTGGGCAAGATTGGCAAGATCTTCGTCGCGGGTTTAGCCAAGTATCTGATCATTCTTCTGGCGTCATTCGTGCCGCTGACGATCGGATTCGTAGTGGCAATGGTTGTTGCTGACCCCATAGTCGGTGCAGCAGTGCTTGGCGTCACCCTGGTTGTGGCGACAGGCGTTGCAGTTGTGTTCTCGGCCGCTTACGCGGTAGTGACGCAGGTGGTTGTGCTCGAGCAGGAAACACCTGCCACTCAGGGCCTCAGGCGATCGTGGATACTGACGCGCGGATTCAGGTTCAAGGCATTCGGAGTCGGGGTTGTCCTCGGAGTCCTGATGAGCCTTCCTTTCTTGGCTGCAGGCGTGCTCGAGGCCGTTCTTCCCGACTTCGCGGTGTTGTTCAGCGGCGGCTCCTCCCTCCTGCAGTTCATCATCTACCCGGTGCTGCCGAGCGCTCTCACACTGCTGTATTACGATCTCCGGGTCAGGCAGGAGGCATTCGACATCGCGTTCCTGAGCCGACAGCTGGGTGTCGTGACCGAGGGGTGGGACAGACACCTCGACTCGTCTTCTGAGCCGGAATGATGTCCCCCGGGCCAGCACAGTCATCGGAGGCCATCAGGGATGCTCTGCAACAGGTGTTCTCGGGCCCGGAGTATCAGTGGGATCAGCCGCGCAGCCTGTTCGATGTGGTAGGCGGATGGCTGAACGACGTGGTTGAGGCCCTGCAGCGCCTCCACGCTAGCCACCCACTTGGATACTACATCCTAGTAGGTCTGCTCACGGCCGTACTCCTGGCAGTGCTCACGCATTTTGCTTACGTGCTGTGGCAGGTTGTCAAGCCGCAGCCTAAGCCGACCCCACAGGCTACAGACAGAACCTCTGGCAGTCGCGGACCTAGATGGTACCTGCACCGAGCCCACCAACTAATGCTATCCGGTCAGTACGTCGAAGCCCTCGGGTTTCGCTTTCGATCTCTGGTGTTGACGCTTGACCGGCGTCAGGTACTCAGCTTTCATCCCTCCAAAACCCCGGCAGAGTATCTCAGTGAGGTGAAATTGGACTCTGAGGCTGAGAACGCCTTCATGTACCTGGTGATGGAATTGTATCGCCATGTGTTTGGGGCTGTGCCGTGCACTGCGGCCGACGTACAACGGTTCCACGCCACGGCTGCGGCTCTGGAGGGACATGCTCCGTCGCGCTGAATTCTGGCTCTTGTTGGCAGTCGCTGCTGCGATGTTCGGCGCGGCTACTATCGGGCGTCGGGTCGCACCCAGCGTCGGCTTGCTCGACGAGCGGAGGTCCGCTTCGCTCAGTGGACCACTGGGAGCCAAGGCGCTGGCCGAGCTGCTGGAACGCCTCGGACTGGAGGTGGAACTACGCCGCCGGCCGCTGTTTGACTGGGGATCGGACAGCGTGGAATTCCGTGGTCCCGACTACTTGGCGCTGCTGGACGTAGACATACCACTGACCGATGCGGAGCAACGCGCCTTGCGCAACGCGGTGGCTCGGGGCCACTCGCTGCTCTTGGCTGGTGCAAACGGTGTTGAAAGGTGCTTCGGGTATCAGACGAGACACCTGGGCCGGTTCGAATCAGATTCCAGTACTGCGCTGGCTGTCCCTCGGGCAATTGACTCGCTGCCTGACGTTGCAGTGATACTGGAGCGTGTTACCACAGACTCGCTCAGAGAAGCGCTGAGTTCCTTGGGTTGTGACATCCTCTTCCCAATGAAGACCGATACTCTGTTGGCTACGCTCAGCGGGCAGACAGTGGCTGCGAGGCTCTGGTTCAGCCATGGTGGAACAGTCACTCTCATTGCAGACTCGTGGTTGGTGACGAACCGGGCACTGAGGGAGACCGACGTAGGGCTGTTGATCGTTCCGTGGATTCTGGAGCTTGAGCCGAACCGCATGGAGATCGACGAATACCATCACGGTTTTCAGGATCGGACCTCGATCTTCACTGCTGCTTGGGGCTGGCTATACCGGTCGCCACTGGGGTGGGGCATACTGCAGCTTTCAGGTGTCGCGCTTCTGACTCTGGCCGTGGCGGCGGTCCGCTTCGGTCCGGTGCGGGCTGTTGTCAAACGAGAGCGAAGGTCTGCGCTGGAGCACGTCGACGCGTTGGCGGCTGGATTGCAGCGGGCACAAAGCGGAAGCACGGCTGTTACACTGATTGCTGGTGGGCTGCGACGCAGGCTGAGCCGTATTGGAACTATGCAGCGAGGACACGAGACACTGGCTGACTGGTTGGTGAGGCTGGCATTTCCCGTACGCACTGCCGAGGCGCGCCGGAAGGTGAAGCGACTCGCGTGGCTAGTCCGTGAACCCGGCGGCGATCAGCACGTACTCGAGGCCGCCACAGCAGTGGAGGACGTGTGGGAAGCACTGGGGCAACACTACAAGCCAGACGGATCCTCGAAGCCGTAAGGCAGGTCGTATTGGGGCAGGAGGAGGCCACCCGTGATTGTCTGGTGGCCCTGTTGGCGCGCGGGCACGTGCTACTGGAGGGGGTCCCAGGAACGGCGAAGACGTTGCTGGTACGGACATTGGCGCGCGCGCTCAACGTGAGCTATGCGCGCATTCAGTTCACGCCCGATTTGATGCCGTCAGACATCACAGGTATCTCGGTTCTGAGCACGGGACACGAGTTCATCTTCCGGCCCGGTCCCGTGTTCCACGATCTCATCCTCGCCGACGAGGTCAACCGGGCTCCTGCCAAAACGCAGGCCGCGCTGCTCGAGGCGATGCAAGAGCGAACTGTAACGGTCGATGGAACCTCACACACGCTTTCCCAGACATTCATGGTGTTCGCGACCCAAAACCCGATCGAGTTTGAGGGAACCTACCCCCTGCCAGAAGCGGAGCTCGACCGCTTCATGCTGAAAGCCACGCTGGGGTATCCAGCGGAGGAAGTGGAACAGGGAATACTCGGCAAGTACATGGAGGGTTTTGAGGCCGATATCCCCGATACGTACGGTGTTTCTACCGTAGTGGATGCGGGGGGCCTGGAAGCACTGCGGGAGACGGTTCGCACAATCAGGGTTGAAGCGCAGGTCGCCAGGTATATGGTGCGCATCGTGCGCGCAACTCGGGAGACCCCATCGTTAACACTGGGGGCGAGTCCCCGTGGGGGCATTGCGCTACTGAAAGCAGCGCGGGCCCTGGCGCTGCTTGAGGGACGCGAGTTTGTAGTTCCGGACGATGTCAAGCTCTTGGCTCCTGCGGTGCTCAGGCATCGTGTAACCGTGGCACCGGAGCTCGAGTTGGAGGGGGTATCCTCCGATCAAGCTTTGAGGTCGATACTCGAGCAGATCGAGGTCCCACCGACGTGATGCTCCCGACACCGCGGGCTTTGCTGTTGCTGGGTTGTGTCGCGGCACTCGGTCTATTCGGGTTTCTCACGCCCCGCGCCCTGGACGTATTGCTGACTGTTGATGCCGCTTTGCTCCTGGCTGTGGTCATCGATGCACGGCTTGCGGTCGATCCGCGGCGTCTTACGGTGACGCGTCAGGGGCCAGCCGGCTTCTCAGTCGGCCGACCGGTGGACTATGTGTACAGATGGGAGAACCACGCGAGGAGAGATGCGAGTCTCGTCCTGCGGGAGGTTCGCCCGCAGCTGCTCGGTGGCGTTCTTCAGCCCCGGCATCTGCGCGTCGCCGCCCGGGGCAGGGTGCTCGATTCGGTGAGAGCAACACCGATACGGCGGGGTCGGGAGACCGCCGGGTGGTTTGCGGTGCGCAGTCGCGGCCCGCTCGGATTGGGTCAGAGACAGAGACGGCTGGACGCACCTTGGACTGTCACCGTCTACCCAAGCCTGCCAATATCCCGCCTGAAAGCCTCGATTGCAGACGCGGCCCGTCGCCCCGAGGCGGGCCTGAGACAAGCTCGCCGACTGGGTGAGGGAAGTCAGTTCGAGAGCCTGCGCGAGTGGGTCCCGGGCGATGATACACGGCACATCGATTGGAAGGCGACTGCTCGTAGAAGCAAGGTTATTGCACGCCAGTTCGAGGAAGAGCGGCGACAACAGGTCTTGCTGGTGCTGGATGCAGGACGACTGCTCACCGCAGATGTCGGCGGCGAATCCCGCATGGAGCACAGCGTCCGAGCGGCGTTGTGGCTAGCTCTCGCCGCGTATCACCATGACGACAACATCGGGATCATGGTGTTAGCTGACGAGATCATGCACTATGTGGCGCCGCAGCGTGGCAAGCGCGGCTTGCGTCAGGTGCTGGACGTGTTGGCCGTGGCCCAACCCAGGCTGGTTGAGCCGGACTACCCGGCCGCGTTCCGTTATCTCGCGATCAAGAACCGTAAGCGTGCACTGACGATCTTCTTCACCGACGTTATCGACAGGATGGCTTCCGAGGTGCTGCTCGTCCACGTTGGGTCGCTGCGGCCGCGGCATCTTCCACTTGTGGTCACGCTGCGCGATCCTGAGCTGGAGCGGGTGGCGGACGGGCGTCCCGCCGCCATAGGTGATGCCTACCGCAAGGCTGCGGCCGAGGAGCTGCTCACAGCACGGGACGAAGCCCTAGCTCAGATGCGACGCCTGGGAGCGGTTGTGCTGGACGTGTGTCCGAACCGTGCCAGCGCAGCGGTGGTCGACAAGTACCTGGAGTTGAAGCGGAGAGGGAGGCTGTAGATCACCCGCCGTTCGTGACTCTGTCCGCCGTTTGCAGATCGCCACAGCCGTGATTCACGCCTTCGGAGTCTCGAAGCATCCGTCGCGCCCTGTGCCGCGCCAGGTTCCAAGTGCGCCAATCGGCCCGCTGACTCGCCCAGCGCTGTTCCGCCATCACGGCAGCGACCGTGCATCTGTCCGCTTCCGTCAGTATCGGGAATCTCGACAGGATCGTCGGCGCAGCATCAGCGCCCAGCATGGCGAGGTGAGGGACGTCCAGGGAATGACCCGATTGGGCCCGCCCCAGGTTCGTGCGCGCAATTACCGCCGCAGGATTGAGGATGTTCAGTGCTGCCACGACCAAAAGCCCGCTGACGACCGTTCCATAGGCGAAGCGGTGATACCTGCCTCGCAACACGGTGATGGCAAGCCATGCCAGCACGAACGCGATCCACACCAAGAATGCTGTGGCGTAGAGTCGATCTTCAGTCAGGCCGTACACCTCGACGTAGAGCTGCATGCGCTTGAGTGCCGAAAGCAGCACGACTGCTATGAGCAGGAGGAGCACTGTCGCTAGAGCGGCAAAGCTCTGCCGGTTCTTGTGACTACTCGTGTCCAACATCCAGTCGGCCACCAGAAGCACAGGAACGATCAACGCTGCTGCTGTGACAGTTTCGAAGAACCCGCGGCGGGCATACTCTGCATAGCTCAGACCCAGTGAATCTTGGACCAACTGCTCGCCACCGAAGAGGTACTGGATCTGTATGGTTACAAAGATGGTGAAGATCAGAGTGGTCGTACCCAAGGCGATCCCGATTTCCACCATGCCGAGCGCCGGCGACTTGGGCTCAGGCAGGGATGCAGCAAACGATTGATGCGTGAAGACGAGATATCTCAAGTATCCAGCGACCAACCAGGCGATCCCGCAACCAACGAAGACATGAGAGGTGATGCTGGCGAAGTTCCAGTCGAATACGGACGCCACGGTGTTCGCGAACACGGGATCGGCCGCTGTTAGCAGAGTCCCGAATACCAGAACCAGAGGTGTTGCCAGCGCCACACCAACCAACACCGGGCGAGACCGCGTCAGCGGGTTCCGGGCTGCGCTGTCCCACTTCACGTCCCCGAAAACGAGGAGCAATGAGCCGACTGCCGCGCTCCACGCCGTGTCCAGGGCGCCGCTGAGATAGCGGAATATTGTGGCAGCGGGGAGCCGTACCTGATGGGTCTGGAGTGCGACCAGCGTGAGGCACGTGACCGCCGCGAGGAAGTTCCAGAAATTGAGGAAGGCTGAGGCACGCCAGGCCATGAATGCAGCGAAGGCCCATGCAGCCATGAGCCATGGTCCGGTGCCCTTCTGGCTAGCCGGTGACGTCATGCGCGATGCTGTCCCCACTGCTGCCGCCCAGAGACCGACGTTCAGTCCCCAGGGGGTGGTGTGAAGCAGAGCATCGCCCATTGCGCCGAGTAGCCCGGCCACGAGGAGGATGCGGAGCGGCGATCGGGTATGCTCGCAAGTCATTCATCCACTCCTGCTGCCAAGTATTATAAAGTACTTTGTATTACAAAGTCAATTCCGCGAGGTTCCCCTTCCCGTAATCCGGTGCCGCGGTGGTTGTCTAGATTTGGGTAGCTAGGTGGTAAGTGCTTTCAAGCAAAGCACTTACCACCTGCACCAGTGACGGCTACTGCTGCCGGGCAAGCTGGAGCAGTTGCTGTGGCGTTTCGGCCTGGCTCAGCAGCTCGATGGCGCGGCGCACCTGGACGTCGCTTCGCACGCGGCGTCTGATCTCAGCGGCCCGGCCGAACACGTAGCGTGTGATCTCGTAGCCCAGTTCTTCAGCGACGAAGTCGCGACCGCCGACCCAGATGCTGTCGGGCATCTCCACTCCCCGGTTTCGGAGGCGGCGGAGGAACTCCGCGGTCATTTCGCTAGTCACTTGGAAGTCGTCGCCCGCAAAGGTCGTGGAACCCTTGAGATCGAGAGAATACCGGGCGAGCACATCGCGGTATTTAGGGATGTCAGTTCCCAGAGCCCGGGCGAAGGCCTGCTCGCGCTGCGACAGCGTATCGGGCAGCTCAATGTCGGGTTTGATGCCGCCACCATCGCCCAGGAGGCGCCCGGAGTCGGAGCGGTACTGTGCAGAGTCCGCCGTGGCCGAGTCCATGGTTCCAGTGGCCCGAGCGACTGCTGGTGAGGCAAACCGGTGGACCGGTCTGTCGATCGACCGCCCGCTCGGTGTATACCAGCGCGAGGTGGTGACCGATAGCGCCTCGGTTTCAGATAGCGGCAGCACTACATACGCCACGCCCTTGCCAAATGTTCTGGTGCCCAAGACGAGAGCCCGATCGTGATCTTGCAGTGCGCCTGATACGATCTCTGCAGCGCTGGCCGTGCGCGGGCCAACCAGGACCACCATTGGCATTTCGCTCCAGGATTCGCCGGTCTGGGCCGCGAACGTACGGCTGGCTCCGCGCGCCCGCCCCTTCATCTCGACAACTACCTCGGCCGAATCGAGAAACAGATCGGCAATCGCTACACCCTCCTCCAGGATGCCACCGGGATTCAGTCTCAGATCCAGAATGAGAGATCTAGCGCCCACGGATCGGAGACTGTCGATTGCCGCCTTCAACTCTTGCGGCGCCTCACGGCTGACCGAATTCAGCTGCAAGTAGCCGATCCCGGGGGCTACAATATCCTGGCCTTCCACGTAGTTGACGTGGATCTGGGCTCGAGTGATGGTGAATTGCAGGGGTTCCTCGAACCCTGCGCGCGCTACTGCCAGCTCCACCTCGGTCCCAGGCTTACCGCGCATGACGTCGGCGGCTTGCTGGGTAGTCCATCCCTTAGTGGACATGCCGTTGATCTCGATGATCTGGTCACCAGCCTGCAGGCCGGCCCGGTCGCCTGGAGTGTCTGCCAGGGGGCTTACAATCGTGATCCACTGATCGCGTGACTCGATCCGGATGCCGACTCCACCGTAGTCACCTGTGGTGCTGAGATTCAGTTCCTCGTAGACTTCCGGTCTCAGGAATGCGGTATAGGGATCGTTCAAGCGGTCCAACATTCCCTCGATAGCCATGTCGTAGAGGTCGCCGACACCGACCGTGTCGACGTAGTAGCGAGCCACCAAGCCCAGTATTTCCTGGAACAGGCGTTCCCTCTCATACGTATTTTGTGTCTGGGTGTCGGATCGCTGCATCAGCCAGCCACCCGAGACGAACGCCAAAACGACCACTGCTGAAACGAGCAAGACTCGCCGATACCTCATATACTGCCTCCGCCTGATTGGTACTCCCTCGATGCTTCAACCCCCGCCAGGGTCGCTTGGTTCCTGGCCTTCTTTGCGACCGAGCCGATAACGATACTCGATTGGACGGGGCAGGCGCAAACCTCGCGAGGCCGGGACGCCGTCGAAACCCTGGTGGGCGGCCATCGGGTCTTGTATGTGGACATCGCCGTTTCTCGCTGGTGTTAGTATGTTGATCCGTTCCGATGCTGCAATCTGAGTTCCATCTATTAGATCGCCTGCGGGATTCACGCCTGCTGGTCGCCGCTGAGCTGAGACCCCCACGGAGTGGTGGATCCCATGCTGCCAGCATGGACAGTTGGATCGATATGTATCACTCGATTCGCAAGCTCGGGCGCAGCGATACGGTCGTGTTTCTGACTGACAACGCGGTGGGACAGGAGGAAGAAGAGAACCTGCAGCATTTGACGGCCAACCTGGCTGGTGAAGTCGATCCGGCCAAGGTGGTGCCGTTTCTCACGTGCAAGCATTCGCTCGAATACTGCCTGCTGTACGCGACGCGCGCCGCGTCTCACGGCATTCAGGCTTTGACCGTTCTGGGTGGTGATCGCTCAGTCGGCCCACCTCGTTGCCTACCGCGCGCCTACCAGTTACGGAGGGCCGTCCGAGCACGTGTGCCTGGGCTCACCTTGGGTGGCTGGGCCAATCCGCACAGAGATGCAGCCGAGCAAGTGGATTTCCTGCTGCGGCAGGATAACACAGCCGAGTTCTTTCTTACGCAGATTGTGTCGCACCACAGTATCGCATCGGTCGACCGGTTTGTGACTGAAGTTGAGCGGCGCAACGTGCCCCAGCCGGGAGTATTCGGGGTCTTCTACTACAGGAGCGCCAACGCCACGACGCTCAGCCGGTTAGGCGAGTTTTTCCCGGTGCCGGCTAGTGAGATCACAAGGGATTTCGATTCGGGCCTGACCGCCGCCCACATCTGCGCCCGCAGCATTCGCGAGCTGTACCGAGTCGGTGTACGCAATGTCTACGTCAGCAATCTGGGGTTTCGGCGGGTCGGCCAGCGCTACGCCGAGATTGTAGCGGCTTTGGCCGACCTCTAGGGTGGCTACCGTCCCAGCACCTCGAGTGCGCGTTCGACTTGGCCGGATGACCCAGTCATCTGGATTCCTTGAATCGCATCACCGATCTCCTGCATTACCTCACGTGCGATTTCGATGCCTTCAGCGGCTGCGGCCTCATCACTGGTATCATTGGCTTTTCGCATCCGCCTCAGAACAGATTCCGGGACGACCACTCCGGGTACCTCGTTAGCCAGGAATTCAGCGTTACGTAGCGATCGTAGCGGCCAGATCCCGGCGATTATCGGTATTCCGAACTCCCCGGTGCGCTTGAGGAAACCCTGAAACTGTCGGGGATCGAAGACCGGCTGGGTGACGGCGAACTCCGCCCCCGCATCAACCTTCCAGTAGAACCGCTTCAGTTCCCGGTCGAGATCGGCTGCACTGTGATTCACTGCGACGCCGATCACGTAGGGCGTGGCGTTGCCGACCGTATTGCCACCGGGGTCGAGGCCGTGGTTCAGGTGGTAGACCACATTCGTGAGGCCGATGCTGTCAATGTCGAACACACCGGTGAATTCATAGGTTCCCATCCTCGGAGGGTCGCCCGTCACTATCAGCAGGTTGCGCAGCCCGGCGGCTGCCGCACCGAGCAGATCGCTAATCATACCCAACATGTTGCGATCGCGGCACGTGTAGTGCACTACGGTCTCAATCCCCACCTCTCGCTCGACGATGATCGCCGACGCAAGCGCACCCATGCGACTCTGCGATAGGGGCGCATCGAGAATGTTGACGGCGTCCACGCCTGCGATCTTGAGGGTGCGACATTTCTCCAGCATCTCTGCTGTCTGCCAGCCTCGGGGTGGAAGTATCTCAACACTCTGAACGAACTCCCGTGCCGCGATCTTGCGGCCCCAGCGGGACCGTTTCTCCAGCGGCACAGGATCGAGTCCTTTCGTGGGCGCAATTGCCTCTCGCGACACGTATACGGTCGGCTTGCGCGGTCGTGCCGCGGCGACGAATTCGGCGATTCTTTCGGTGTGCTCGGGTGTAGTGCCACAACATCCTCCAACGAATGACACACCGGCGTCTACCATCCTCCGGGCATAGCGCGCCATGTACTCCGGGGCAGCGAGATAGATCTTGCGGTTGCCGACGTCTCGCGGGAGGCCCGCATTGGGTAGTGCGGAAATCGGGAGGTTGGTGACCTGCACCAAGCGCTCAATGGCGTCGAGCATCGCGGCGGGGCCGACGGAGCAGTTCAATCCGACGACGTCAGCACCCCATTCGGTGATCGCCTGCGCGGCAGTTTCTACGCTGGTGCCGTAAGATGTGGTGCCGTCCTCTCCAAACGACATCTGGGCGATGATTGGGAGGTCGGTCGCTTTGCGAACAGCCCGATAGGCGGCATGGAGTTCATCCAGATCTGCGAACGTTTCCAGGATGAATCCGTCCACCTCTCCGTCGAGCAGACCCCTGACCTGGCGCTGGAAGAACTCGGCCGCTTCATCCCGGGACGTGGGTCCCCATGGTTCGATGCGGATGCCGAGAGGGCCAATGGCACCGACTACGCAGGCTCGCCCGCTCGCAGCACGGCGAGCAATCTCGGCTGCGGCTCGATTCACCTCCTCTGTCTTTGTGTCGAGATTGAATGCGGACAGCTTGACCGGGTTTGCACCGAACGTGTTGGTCTCCAGGATTTCGGCGCCAGCCCGCACGTAACGCTCGTGGACCTCATAGACCAAGTCGCTGTCGGTGAGATTCAACTCGTCGTAGCAAACGTTCACGAACACACCTTTGCTGTACAGCATGGTGCCCATGGCCCCATCGATGACGTGCACGTGGCCGTCCGCGATCAAGTCTTTCAGTCTGGCGGTCATGACATCGCCACTGGACAGGGGTCGTAGCCCAGATTGGGAGCGAGCCAGCGCTCGATGTCCTTCACGTCCATACCCTTTCTGTCGGCGTAGCTCTGCACCTGATCGGCGTCGATCTTACCGACGCCGAAGTAGAGAGACTGCGGATGTGAGTAGTACCAGCCGCACACCGAAGCGCTAGGATTCATGGCGCAGCTCTCCGTCAACGAGATGCCCGTGTTCTCGTTGACGTCCAGTAGGTCGAACAATGTGCGCTTCTCGCTGTGATCGGGGCACGCCGGATAGCCGGGCGCAGGCCTTATGCCAGCGTACTCCTCGCGGATGAGCTGCTCGTTAGTCAACGTCTCGTGCGGTGCGAATCCCCAGAATTCGGTTCTCACACTCTTGTGTAGCGCCTCCGCGAGAGCTTCAGCTAGTCTATCGGATAGCGCCTTGGCCATGATGCTGTGATAGTCATCGTCATCCCGCAGGAACCTGGCGCAGAGTTCCTCGACGCCGATGCCTGCGGTGACCGCGAAAGCACCTATGTAGTCGTCGACTCCTGACTCCTTCGGTGCAATGAAGTCAGTGAGGCAGAAGTTTGGCCGGCCTGCAGGTTTCTGCTGTTGCTGGCGTAGGTTGTGCAGGATCGTTCGAACCTCACGACGGCTGTCGTCCGTGTAGACCTCCAGATCATCAACATGGACTGCGTTGGCAGGGAACAGACCGACGACTGCATGGGCGGTGAGCAACTGGTCAGCGATGATCTGCTCCAGCAGTGACGTGGCGTCGGCGTGCAGGGTCTTTGCCTCGCTGCCCACGACAGGATCATCCAAGATCCCAGGATAGAGCCCCCGCAGCTCCCATGTCTTGAAGAAGGGAGACCAGTCTATGTACTGGACCAAATCAGCCAACGGATAGTCCCTGATCGTGTGGATGCCGACCATACGCGGTGGTGGCGGTTGATACGCGCTCCAGTCTAGGTCCACCTTGCGTCTTCGTGCTTCTTCGAGTGGCAGGAGTCGTTTTTCGGCACTGCGTGAATCGTGAGATTGACGGAGCTTGCGATACTCATCACGTACCGCACTGGAGAACGCGGTCCGTTGTGATGGGTTCAGCAACTGGCTCACCACGCCCACGCTGCGGGATGCGTCGGGGACGTGCACCGTCGAGCCGCCGTACTGCTGCTCAATCTTCACTGCGGTGTGGGTCCTTGAAGTGGTTGCCCCGCCGATCAGCAGAGGGATATCGAAACCTGCACGTTCCATCTCTCGCGCGACGTTCACCATCTCGTCGAGCGATGGGGTGATGAGGCCGCTCAAGCCGATGATGTCCGCCCGCTCGCGGCGAGCCGTTTCCAAGATCTTGGCTGCCGGCACCATCACGCCGAGGTCGATCACCTCGTAGTTATTGCACGCCAGCACGACAGCGACGATGTTCTTGCCAATGTCGTGTACGTCTCCTTTCACTGTGGCGAGCACCAACTTTCCATTGGGCTTCTGGGCCGCACCACTCTCAGACTGCTCTCGCTCAATATGAGGGACGAGGTAGGCAACCGCCTTCTTCATGACCCGGGCGCTCTTGACCACCTGTGGTAGGAACATCTTGCCGCTGCCAAACAGGTCGCCTACGACATTCATGCCGTCCATCAGAGGACCTTCGATGACGGTCATGGGCCGGCCGAGCTTGATGCGTGCCTCCTCGACGTCCTCCTCGATATGATCGAGGATTCCCTCGACCAAGGCGTGACAGAGCCGCTGCTCCACGCCGAGCGCGCGCCATTCCGGATCCCGGGATACTGCCGGTTCTGCGCTTTGGACCCTGGACGCTAGGTCCGTGAGCCGTTCGGTTGCGTCTGGACGGCGGTCGAAAAGCACATCCTCCACCGCAGTCATTAGTTCTGTGGCAATGTCATCGTACACTGCCAGCTGCCCGGCATTGACTATTCCCATATCCATGCCAGCCTGCACTGCGTGGTATAGAAAGGCCGCGTGCATTGCCTGACGGACAGCTTCGTTGCCGCGGAATGAGAACGAAAGATTGCTCACACCACCGCTCACGAGACTGAGCGGCAGGGTTTCTTTTATTATGCGGCAAGCATCGATGTAGTTGAGAGCATAGCGGTTGTGCTCTGGGATTCCAGTGGCCACGGCGAAGATGTTGGGGTCGAAGATGATGTCCTGTGGCGGGAAGCCCACCTGCTCTGTGAGGATGCGGTAGGCCCGCTTCGAGATCTCGACCTTCTTCCCGACGGTGTCAGCCTGCCCTTCCTCATCAAATGCCATGACGATCACCGCTGCGCCATAGTAGCGAGCCTGTCGCGCGTGCTCTATGAACTGTGCCTCACCTTCCTTGAGGCTGAGCGAGTTAACGACCCCCTTTCCCTGAATGCACTTCAAGCCGGCCTCGATCACATCCCACTTTGAGGAATCGATCACGATGGGGACCTTGCAGATGTCGGGCTCAGCTGCAACGAGGTTCAAGAACTTCACCATTGCTGTGCGGGAGTCGAGGAGACCCTCGTCCATGTTCACATCTATCATCTGAGCGCCGCTGGCAACTTGTTGTCGTGCTACATTGAGCGCCGATTCGTAGTTGTCTTCCTGGATCAGCTTCGCGAACCGACGAGAACCTGTCACATTTGTGCGCTCTCCAATGTTGACGAACAGGCTATCAGGTCGAATCACCAAGGGCTCCAGTCCGCTCAACCGTGTGTGTGGCTCTACAGCAGGCACCTTGCGAGGCTCAAGGTTCTCAACCGCGGCCGCAATTGCCTCTATGTGCGCTGGGGTCGTGCCGCAGCAGCCACCCACCATGTTGACGAGACCGCTGCGGGCGAACTCACCGATGATATCCGCCATTTCATCCGGCGTCTCGTCATATTGCCCAAACTCATTTGGCAGGCCGGCGTTGGGATGGCAGGAGACGAACGTGTCGCATAGTCTGGACATCTCTGCCAGATAAGGGCGTAATTCGCTCGCCCCGAGCGCGCAGTTGAGTCCGATCGTGAATGGCTGAATGTGGCTCACCGAGTACCAGAACGCCTCCGCCGTCTGACCCGACAGGGTCCTACCACTCGCATCAGTAATGGTGCCGGACACGCTTACTGGCAGGCAGACACCGAGTTCATTCATGACTTGGCGAATGGCATACAACGCGGCCTTACAGTTGAGCGTGTCGAACACTGTCTCGACCATCAGCAGGTCGACACCCCCCTCGATCAGCGCTGCGGCCTGCTCGGCGTAGGCGGCAGCCAATTGGTCGAAGGTGATGTTGCGGAAGCCGGGATCGTTCACATCGGGCGACATCGAGACGGTTCGGTTGGTCGGCCCGATGCTGCCAGCAACGAAACGAGGCTTGGCTGGCTCGCGGGATGTGAACTCGTCTGCCACCTCACGTGCAATCCCAGCTGCAGCAAGGTTCATGTCGCGCACTGCGGATTCGGCGGCATAGTCAGCCTGTGAGATGGCCGAGGCGCTGAATGAATTGGTCTCGACTATGTCGGCACCGGCTTCGAAAAAAGCACGGTGGATTGCCGCTACTATGTCGGGTCGCGTCAGCGACAGGAGATCGTTGTTGCCCCGTAGCGGCAGCGAGTGATTGACGAACCGCTCGCCCCGGAAATCCGCCTCCTCCAGCTCGTGCCGCTGGATCATGGTCCCCATGGCGCCGTCCAGAACGAGGATTCGCTGCTGGAGCGCGTCCCGGAGCAGGTACGTGCGGTCACTTAGAGGAGTCATACGCGGTTGTCGGTCTCGCAGGTTGACGGTGATCGGTGATCAGGATCCAGTCATCACAGTTTCAGTGATCGGCATTTGAGAGTCGGTGTCGGCTCCTCATTGGCTCGTGCATACGCATGAATCGTTGCTGCGTGCCTGAAGCCCAAAAAACCCGGTCGCTAGTAGCGCACCGGGCGGGCTTTTTAGCGACTTGTTTTACGTGGCTGCAATATGCCGCAAATGACCACGGGCATCGATTGTGCTTTTCAATCTACCTCCTTGAAGGGAAAAGAGAAGGGTAGCAGGAGCAGTGCGGATGTTTCACCAGCATCCGATTGGGAAGGATGCTGTTCGCGAATCGCAGCTTGCCGGTCCCAGCGCCGGCCTACTGCCTAGTGAAGGTACCGGCGGCCACGAGAACTGCGCCCAGGCCGGCGCTGAGATTTAATGCGATGACCCCACCCGCCGCTGCATAGATCGCCCCGAATGTCAATCCACCCACCAGGCCCGCAACACCCACACCCGCATGGTAGATGCCGAAACGGGTGCCGCGGCGGCGGGCCGTGAACCCGGTGACGAATGCGCGCTCGGGCGATTCGGTGAGAGTCGTGACCGCGCCGAATCCGAGGAACCATGCGGTTGCCACGAGAGGCCTGGCCGCCAGCGCCAGGCCAAGGCATACGATGGCATATGATGCCCAACCGAGCAGCATCGTGAGCCGAGGGCCGATTCGATCCGACAGCCAGCCGCCCGGATAACTCCCCAGAGCCCTCACGACATGTAGTGCCGCCCACAACGCGGGCACGAGAGCTACCGCCACGCCGACGTCCTGGAGACGAAGGAGGAACAGGGTTTCGGGGAACCGCGCAAGGGCGAATAGCATGATGAGACTGAGCAGGGATTTGGAGGAGTGAATCGCGGGTGCCGGCTCATCGGTGTTGCTGCTGGACTCGGGTGCGGCGCGATCCCCAAGCTCGCTGCGGACTTTTCCGATGTGGCGCGTGGCCCAGACGACTACGGCAACCGCCAACGCTCCCGGGACGATACTCCATGCGATCACTTGGGAGGGTGTCATGCCCGCTGCAGAGAGCAGGATCCAGGCGATCAGCGGCCCCGCCACCGCGCCGGCATGGTCCATCGATCTGTGGTAGCCGAAAGCACGGCCGCGGATTGCAGGCGGCGACGCATCGGCGATTACAGCATCGCGTGGCGGATTCCTCATGCCTTTGCCGGTCCGGTCAGCGGCGCGCAGGGCGATCACCTGCCAGGCGGACGCAGCGTGGGCCATGATCGGTCTGGCAACCGCGGCCACCGCGTAGCCCCAAACCACCGTCGGCCGGCGCCGTCGCACGTTGTCCGCCACGCGCCCGGCCATCAGCTTCGTGCCGGCTGCCACTGCCTCGGCAATACCGTCGAGCGCGCCCAGAGCCAGTGCGCCGGCGCCCAGGCGGCTGGTGATCAGCGCCGGCAGCAGGGGGTAGACCATCTCGCTGGCGAGGTCGTTGAGGAAGGATACCACGCCGAACTGTCTGACGACCGGAGGGAGGGACTTGCGGTTGGCGGTCTCCGCCGGCATCTAGCTCGGCTCCAGCCCCATTGCCCGGAGCGCAGCCCGTTTCCCGATGCCTGCTAGTGAGACCCGCTTGCTGCGACTGGTCTGACCGCTCAGAATGCGCACGGCTGATCGGGGCACTCCGACTCGCTTGGCAAGGAAACGCACGAGTTCATCATTGGCGGCGCCGTCAGCGGGTGGAGCTTTCAGCCGGATCTTGATGGAGTCACCATGCCAGCCGACGATTTCGCTCCTACTTGCGCGCGGCTGGACACGGAATGCGAGGGTCGTGGGCTCGGTCACGTCGTGCGGCTGGCCGGGCATGCCGTCGTCCCTGGTTCCCGAATGAGTCCCACTCCCGTCTTCGTGTTCACCGCCGCATAGCTGCACCGGGCGATCGCGCCTTGCACCGGTTTCAGATGACCCTCATGATCAGCGGGAGCAGCAACCACTGTATCAACAAGTAGGCCACGAGCGGTGTGATGTCGAACATCCCCACTCGAGGCACGAATCTCCGGAGCGGTTCCACGATCCAATCGGTCAGACGGTAGGCTAACCGCATCCACCTACTCGTTCGGCCCTTACCAAACCAGGATCCGATGACCCGGACTACAAGGGCGATCGTTATCAACTGGGCGGCATAGTAGACGAGGAGGCGGACGATGCCACGCGGACCGGCCTGGCCTGCTGAGGCCAGACGAACCATCTGTACTATCACCCACTCGGCCATCGTTACCAAGATGATGCCACCGACTACACTGATTCCGAGCAGCCACCATCCAGCGTTCTGCGGGTTCGTGCCCCGCGTTATCAGCCATCGCTCTATCGGCTGGAGAACCGGATCCGTCATCCTGCGGATAGTCTGGCCCAGTGAACCGAACGGATTGACCCGGCGAGTCCTGACCGCCCAAGAACCGAGCGCTGCCAGCGCGCTGAGAGCAAAAACTGCGAACACGAGAATCCGCACTACATTGAGCACCATCATCTACTTCGTTGGCCTTTCCGTGCGAGTACCAGTGGCTATCCGGATCATGAAAGAATCTTAACCAAAACCGACGATAGCGGTTTGCTGAGGAAATACTACCATAGTAGCAGAATCGGCCTAGGAGAAGCCGGCCCACTCTGCTGGGAGGCAGACATGACTGAGAGAGCCAAGCTGGTCTTAGCCGGAGGGTTGGTCTCGGGACTCATTGGATACGCGACAGTCGTCGCGCTCGTTGGTGCGTTCAACTTGGTGATGGGCCGCTCGCTGTTTCACACTGCGGCTCTGTTCGGATCGGCCATGTTCTACGGACTTGAGGACCCTGCCGCTCTCCAGATCGAGGCCGGACCGGTTCTGGCTTTCAACATGCTGCACGTCCTCACCTTCTTGGCCGCGGGCATGCTTGCCTCATGGCTGGTAGCGTTGGCCGAGCGTTTCCCAGCTGCACAATACTTCATCCTCGTGGTTCTCATCTTTGTGGCATTTCACGTCTTCGCCGCCCTGTTGCTGTTTGCTACCCCGCTGTTGGGCAACGGAGCGTGGCTGATCGTCGGGATCTCCGGAGTGGTCGCTGCAGCGCTGATGGGATGGTACCTGCTCACGATACACCCGCTACTACGCCAGGAGCTCAAGGAAATACCCATGGGGGCAGTTCCGACTGAATAGATGCGAGTAGCTCGGGAGGAACAGCGCGCTTGATCAAGCTCGGCGGCGGCGCTCTGAGGCTGCTGCGGCGACTACGATATTCACTTCGCGGTCGTGTGGCGCTGCTCGTGTACCACCGAGCCTATGAGCTACCGGTAGCCGGAGTGCCGCTCGACCCGTTGCGGGGACAGCGTATCCTGGCTTACCTGACCGACCAAGGCGTGGTGAGGCCGAAGCGGGTGATTGTTCCCCTCCCCGCATCGCTTGAGAACATCTCCCGGGTGCACTCGGCTGAGTACCTGGAGCGCGCGGACCGACCGGAAACCATGGAGGCCGTACTCGGATTCCGGACCAGTGATGAGACATGGCAGCAATTCATCGACCTGCAGCGGCTAGCTACCGGTGGCACGATACAGGCAACTCGTCTGGCACTTCGTACTGGTTGCACCACGGTGAACGTTGGAGGTGGTTTCCATCACGCGGATCCCGATCACGGAATGGGATTCTGTATCATCAACGATGTTGCGGTGGCCATCAACCGACTCCGGCACAGAGGATTCGCAGAGCCGATCCTGGTGATAGACCTGGACATTCATGATGGCAACGGCACCCGTGTAGTCTTCGCTGAAGATCCCACGGTCTACACGTTTTCTATACACAACGAAACGTGGGACGACAGGGCTGCCGTGGCAGACTCATGCATCGCATTGGGCTCCGACGTATCGGGGGAGGAATACCTGGCCGCGCTCAAAGAGGAGCTACCGCGGGTGATTTCCCTCCACAAGCCAGCACTGGTGTTGTACGTAGCCGGCGTCGACCCCGCGGCTGACGATCCAGTAGGCAACTGGCAGGTTAGCAGTGAGTGTCTCTTGCAGCGCGATCAGTTCGTGTTTCAGCAGATACGTTCCAAGGCGTCCGGCTGTGCAACTGCGGTCCTGCTGGGTGGTGGCTATGGTGACAACGCTTGGCGACATTCGGCAGGATTCCTTGATTGGCTGTTCACCGGCCGTGAACAGGTGCCGGTTGAGGATGTGGACGCCATCATCCGGCGGTTTAGGCGTATCGAGACTGAGCGACGCACGCAGAGGCGAAGTGAGCGCAGAGTGGGTGCCGACTGGGAACTGGACGCAGAGGATCTGCAACTGCCAGGCATGACCGGCCGCGGGGATGCACGCGTGCTTGGTGAGTACACCAAACATGGCATCGAACTGCAGCTCGAACGGCTCGGGATTCTCAACCAGCTTCGTGCCAAGGGCTTCCCGGCCCCGACGCTCACAGTAGACACGCACACGTCCATGGGTCAGACCATACGTGTCTTCGGCGACGTGGAAAGGACGGAGCTCGTGCTGGAGCTGCGGGTGCGCCGTGACCGGGCCTCGGTGCCGGACGCCGAGTTGCTCTATGTGGATTGGCTGTTGCTGCAGAACCCGCGAGGCGAGTTCAAGGAGCGACCTCGGCTACCCGGTCAGGAGCATCCGGGCCTGGGGCTCTTGCGTGAGATCGTGGCGCTGCTAGTGGTCATCTGCGAACAACTCGGTCTGGACGGCATCATTTTCGTGCCATCCCACTATTACATGGCGGCTCTTGGTCGTCCGCACCTGCGGTTTCTCCGCTGCGCGGACGCTGCGGTGTTCGCGGCCATGAGCGACGCGCTCGCCGATCTCGATCTCGCCGCCGCAACGCAGGCTATCGCAGATGATCGGCTGGTGGATGTCAAGACCGGCGAGCCAATCCCGTGGCACACCCCTCAAATGATTCTCCCAGTCAGCAAGAAGCTAAAGGAGCGGTTTGATCAGGCGAGTTCGGAACAGGCGTTCTTGCGTGCCCGCGCGGCGCTGTCGTATGAACTCAGGCTCGCGACTTGATCTTCTGCATCGGGCTCAACACATCGGCCACCAACCGCGCTTGTCTGGCGAGGTGCTTGTTCAGGTATCCCTCGGCAGGCGCCGAGCGTTCGGGCCGCGCCACATAGCGCAACGACACCCACTCAGGTATGAGCTCCGCCAGTTGGGGAACGACCCATTTTCGTGCACCCATGTTGACGGGTTCTTCTTGGAGCCATACGATCTCACGCACATTGGGGTAGAGGCCGATGAGCCGGATGACTGCGTCCTCAGGGAAAGGATAGAGGAGCTCGATTCTGGCAATGGCGACGTGGTTGGCGGACGGCCGGTCAGAGGCTGTAATCGCATCGTAGTAGATCTTGCCCGAGCAGAAGACGATTCTCAATACCGTTTCACGGGGCCCCGGCAGCGAGATATCATCCATTACATATCGGAACTGCCCCTGGGTCAGGTCTGCGACTTGAGAGACCGTGTGCGGATGTCGCAACAGGCTCTTGGGAGCCATGAGGAACAGGGGCCGCAGCTGCATGTGCTTGGCCTGGCGCCGTAGCAGGTGGAAGTATTGCGCCGGGGTTGAGCAATTGGCCACCCTTATGTTGCCCTCGGCTCCCAGTGCCAGGTAACGCTCCAAGCGTGCACTTGAGTGTTCGGGTCCCTGTCCTTCATAGCCGTGGGGCAGCAACAACACCAAGCGGGATGTTTCCCCCCATTTCGCCAGCCCCCCGATGACGAACTGGTCGATGATGACCTCGGCGCTGTTGGCGAAGTCGCCGAACTGCGCCTCCCACATCACCAGAGTCTCGGGTGCAGCGACACTGTATCCGTATTCGAATCCCAGAGCCCCGTACTCGGAGAGGGGCGTGTTGTGCAACTCGATCGGGGCTGTAGCCTTTGCGAGGCTCTTAAGCGGTGTGTACTTCGATCCGGTCTTAGCATCGTGGAGAACTAGATGTCGCTGACTGAAAGTGCCGCGTTCCGTGTCCTGGCCTACCATCCGGAGCGGTATTCCGTCCACCAGGAGTGTGCCAAGCGCCAACGCTTCGGCGTGGGCCCAATCTATAGGACCTCCGTCCTCGAAGACCTTGCGTCGGCGATCGAGAAAACGCTGCAATTTGCGGTTTACAGTGAAGCCATCCGGCGTCTCAATCAACCGCGTATTCACATCATGCAGAGTCTCCAGGGATACTCTGGTGTCGGGTTCCGCAACGGCGGTCCACTCCGCGGAAGGGCGTAACGAGTTCACACCCGAGTCCGCGTCCGTTCGCGTCTTCACACGGGAGTGTGCGTCACTCAATTCTCGGAACGCCTGCTCGGTATCCCGTTCTACCTCCTCTGCCGAGACTACGCCCTCGGCTATCAAAACCCGCGCGTACACGTCCTTGACCGGGGGATGTACGTCAATGCGAGCGTACATCATCGGCTGCGTGTACCTTGGCTCATCTCCCTCGTTGTGCCCGTAGCGACGATATCCCACGAGATGGATCAGGCTGTCTTTGGCGAACCGATCGCGGTACATCATCGCCAGTCGCGCTGCTGCCAAGCATGCGTCCGGATCATCGGCATTCACATGTACGATGGGAACGTCGAAGCCCTTGGCTAGATCACTGGCAAAATCTGTCGATCTAGCCTCGCAGGGATCCGTAGTGAACCCGATCTGATTGTTGGTGATGACGTGGAGCGTCCCACCTGTGTTGTATCCTTCGAGACAGGCCAAATTGAAGGTCTCAGCAACGACGCCTTGAGCTGCGAAAGCCGCGTCGCCATGCATCAGGATAGGCAGCACGCGCCTCGGATCGTGCCTGATCCGCTCGCCGGAGCGGTCGGTCTGGGATGCCCTTACGTGTCCCTCTACCACGGGATTCACGGCTTCCAGATGACTAGGATTGGGCATGAGAATCACGTCAACTGTCTGGCCGTAGAGGCACTCGAACACACCATTGGCGCCGTAGTGGTATTTGACATCGCCCGTGCTACGGCCTGCCGCCAGCGTGTCGTGTGTCTCGTGCCCGCCCTCGAACTCTGCGAGCAGAGATTCGTAGGGCACCCCCAGTATGTGAGTGAGAACGTTGAGCCTGCCGCGGTGCGCCATTCCCATCACCACCTCACGCACACCCTGTTCGGCTGCCAGGTCGATCGCCGTTTCCAGCACTGGGACCAACATCTCGAGACCTTCGATGCCGAACCGCTTCTGTCCCAAATAGGTACGGTGCAGGAACTCTTCGAGCGCCGTCACCTTGGTGAGCGTGGTCAGTGTGCGTAGCTTGCGGTCGCTCGTGAGCAAGCGCCGGTGTACACCCGATTCGATGAGCTGCCTGAGCCAGACCCGCTCTTTATGGTCTGCGATATGTTCGATCTCGTAGGCGATGGTGCCGCAGTACATCTCCTGAAGCTGCGGCAGGACATCGGCCATGGTCTCCCCCTCAACGTAGACTCCCAGCACCGCTGCCGGGATCTGCCGCATGATCTGCGGTGTCAGTCCGACTGACTTGGGATGGAGCGCGGGATCCCCGATTGGCTCTGTCCCAAGCGGATCCAACCTGGCGTCCAGGTACCCGTGGGTACGGTACGCGCTCACGAGAGACATGGCAGAAGCGACGTGCGTCAGCAGACCCCCAGCCGTACTGCTGACCGTGGCGATGTCTCTAGCGGGGGCAGGAGGCGTTGGTTCGGCCGCACGCGGCGCTCCCTCGACCCGCACTCCCATTTCCCTCGCAATATCGTCGTAGAAGCCCTCCTCTCCCTGCAACAGCAGGTCGATCTGTCTCAAGAACAGCCCAGACTCGGCACCCTGAATGATCCGGTGATCGTACGTGCTCGTGACTGTCATCCGTCTCGTCCCGGATACGGTCTGGATTGCGCCAGTCGCGATGATCGAACCTTGTCCTGTCATGAGTCGTGGTACTGAAGCCACGGTGCCGATTGTACCCGGGTTTGTGAGCGTGACACTCGCGCCCATATAGGCATCCGGCATGAGCCTGCCGTCCCGTGCCCCCACGACCAGGCGTTCGTACTCGTCGTAGAATTGTCGGAAGGTCATTTGGTCGGCATGCTTGACCACAGGGACCAACAGCTTTCGGCGGCCGTCCTTACCCTCGGTGTCGACTGCAAGACCCAGATCGACCGAATACCGCTCGACTCGGTGAGGCGAGCCATCACGATCCAGCACGGCAAACCCCATGACTGGGTATTGCCTCATAGCACGTACAATCGCCCAGCCGATGATGTGGGTGAACGAGAGCTTGATCCCCTGAGACTGGAGCGATTCGTTGAGTGCTCTGCGCACGTCCCACAAGCGGCTCACCTCGAGATCGCGAAACGAAGTCGCCGTGGGGATCGTCAGGCTAGCCTCCATGTTTTGCAGCAGACGGAGAGCAGGACCATCGATTGGCCCTGTCATATCAGACGGCGGGCGGGCAGATGCGGCCGGGTGGGAAATGGACTCCACACCAGGCTCTGGTTCCTCGGGTTTCCCTTGTTCTGCTGCGGCTCCTTCGACAACGGTTTCAACCACGGGCTGCTCTCCGGTGAGGCCATTGTCGAACAACTCCCTCCACTCATCGGGTACGGAGGACGGATCTCTCAGGTAATCCTCATATAGTGCCTGTGCGAACCCTGAGTTGACGGTCTCGAAGACGTTCTCAAACATGGCAGTTACCTGCTCTCACAGCTCTGAGTGACACCATGTCGGGAAAGTGAAGATAGGCGTGGCCGTGAGACAAGTCGAGTTGCCTAGCGAGGGCCGGCCTCATTATGCGCTGTCATGTTGGGGCAGTCACGCTCATAGGCAGTCCTTTGTTCACCACAGTCGGTCACTTCCTGGAAACTTGGGAGCGCGAGTCGGCACAAACTCGGCGCGTATTGGTGCAGCTCACTGACGAATCGCTCCACTGCCGCGTCGCACCAGGGTACCGGACAGCGGCGGAGATCGCATGGCATATGACCACCGCACCGCGCGAAATCACGGGCAAGACCGGGCTCAGTTTCGAGGCCCCCACCAATGCCGATGCGCAGCCCGAGACCGCAGCGGCCATGGACGAGTGGGTACACACTGATGGTCCTGCTGCACCATGAGATCCATCATCGAGGCCAACTGACGGTGTTGCTGCGTCAGGCGGGCTTGTGAGTACCGGGCGTGTACCGGCCGTCGCGGGATGACAAGTGATCCGGAGGCGGGATTCTGGGTTGCAATAAACAGCACCAAACACTAACATACATCACGAAAGAGTAGCTGTCCTCGACTATTGATTGAGCCGGAGGGTCGCATCATGGTGCAAAGCGACGACCGACCGGGGCGGGATGCGTCCAGTTACCACGGTTTCCTGACCGCTCTGCTGTCGGACCGCGAGCGGCTGTTCGAGGAGGTTGTGGAAGGGGTCGAACTGACGCGCAAACTCCGCTTCTCGGTCTGCACGCTTCTGGTGCTGACTGCGTTCTACGGTTTGGCAGCGGGGGCGTATGCCGGCCCCCTGCAGGCATTGTCGGCCGCCGTCAAACTCCCGGTGCTGATAGTCGTCACCTTGGTGATTTGCTTCCCGGCGTTCTTCGTGGTCCAGATCCTCGTCGGCTCACGCTTGCGGCTCTCGCAGGTGCTGGTTCTGGTGTTGGCGGCGCTAGATCTGACGGCGATTCTGTTGGCTGCGTTCGTACCCGTGACGGTCTTCTTCCTGATCACAGGCGCGAACTACTACTTCCTCCAGTTGCTGCACGTGCTGGCTGTGTTGGTCGCCGGGGTGTTTGGCATGTACGCCCTGCACGAGGGACTGGCGGTCGTGTGCGAGCAGCGGGGAGTCTATCCGCGCAAGGCGCTGACGATCATGCGGGCCTGGGCACTACTGTTTGCGTTCGTGGGAATCCAGCTGGCGTGGAATCTGAGGCCGTTCCTAGGAGACAGGGGAGAACCGTTCCGGGTGTTCCGCAGCTATGAGGGCAACTTCTATGCGGCCATCGTATACTCGGTCAACAAGCTGCTCAAGGGGGAAGGCCAATCCAGCCAGGAAGGACCAGACGAACGGTCCAGCGTCATCGAAGATCTGTTGGCCCCGCCGGCGGATTCGGTTGAGGGAACCGGGCGGCGATGACCGCTCTTCGAGGCGGCGCACCGAATCCCGACAATGAGATCCTCACGATTGAGGAGGTTGCCTCGTATCTGCGGCTCAAGCCTCAAACGATCTACAAGTGGGCGCAGGAGAAACGGATTCCTGCGGCGAAGCTCGGAAAAGAGTGGCGTTTCCGGAGGAGCGTCATAGATCGCTGGCTCGACGACCAGATGTTCGAGGAGGGATCCGCCTTTGCACATCTCAGAGAGGGCCGGTAGTTCGGTGCCCGCCGTGTGACTACAGCGCTGGCCCATTGGCGAGCACTGGGCCGATGGCAATCATAAGCGTGAGAAGGGGAACGTCATGAAGCACGTGGTTTCGAGCAGCGCAGTGGCTTTGCTGATAGTCTTGCTCGGGGCATGTGGGGCTCCCAGTGAGCGGCAAGAGGCGGAGATCTCTGAGGCACTCGGTCCAGCCCTGGAGCTCTACTCGCGGAACGAACTGGACCAAGCGCTGGCATTGTTCCAGGACGCTGCCCGCGCCCAACCGGATGACCCCGAAGTGCACGCCTGGGTTGCTGAGGCCGCCCGTCGATTGTGGCAGTTCGACTTGGTATCGAGCGAGACAAAAGCCGCCCTCGACATCGATTCCTGTCACAGCTTTGCCCACACGGTGCTGGGTGATGCGTTTCGTCCGGAGCTGAGCGATTGGGAGGCGACTAACGCTGATTCATCGTGGGCTCACTACCACAGAGCAGTGGCCTGTGATTCAGCGGACGGTAATCCGTGGATTGGCATCTGGAGCGGGGCAATGCACCGGGGTGACCACGCGATGGAGGAACGTGCGCTGCGACAGCTCGTGATGACGGGGTTTCTCACACCCACTGTCCTGGCCTTCAACCGATGGGTGCTGCACTCACTCCCTGAGAGATCCATCCTCATCACTAATGGGGACTGGGACACGTTTCCGGCCCTGGCCCTGCAGGTCGTCGAAGGCATGCGTGGTGATGTGGGAATCGTGAATCGGTCCCTGCTCAACCTGGCTTGGTACGCTGACCTGATGAGTCAGCGGTACGGAGTCACCTTGCCACTGACGGTGACTGCAATGGAAAGCTACGGGCCCGTCCGCGACGACGATGGAATGATGGTCACGCTATCCGATGTCACGATTCGCGGTTGGATGGAATCCAGTAACGTGTCAGGGCGACCGCTGGTGTTCGCTCCGACGGTCGACTTGAGGAGTTTCGAGAAGGTCGCACATCTGCAGTTCGCAGGCGCACACTGGAGATTGCCTCCGGAGGGGGATAGGTCCGAGGTGGATGCCGAGTCGGTTCGTATCGCGATGGCAGCGGCATCGGGCAGCGATTTCTCGACTCCTGAGGTGAGCCAGCAGGACCGGAGTGCCATCCGCAGACTGGCGGCTCGCAACCGTAGTCTTGCCAAGGTCGTGCTGTACACCGGTTACCGCTACGCCGAGGCGATGTTGCGTGCTGGTGACACAGGGAGAGCAACAGAGGCTTTGGCATGGGCCGAGCGGTTTGCAGATGATGCGCGACTGGAAGGGGAGCACAGAGAAATAGTGGAAAGGCTGAGAGCGGTTGTGAGATAGCAGATCGTTCGACGGTCCTACCTCAAGCGCTCCGTCTTCCGCTGGGAGAATTACCATCCACGCAGAACGATACGGAAAGCCGAGAACGGCAAGACTGACTGTACGGGATTGTGCCTGTTGCGGCGCTGCGTGCGGCCGTACCTATTCGTGTAACGCCTCCGCAAACACCCATCATTCGGCATTCAGTTCCAATCCGGATAGCCGCACTGCAACGACTCCGTGGGCCTTGATCGGGATCAGCGCGCGTCCGTCGCGTGGCTCGACCGAAGCTCCGCTGTCGCGCTCAAGGTAGTCGACGATGCGGGCCCTTTGGAACCGCATCAGACCCGAGGCAACAGATACCTGCCGGTCGACACCCACGAGTTCCTGGAGGTAGACGATCGCATCGCCGCCGTCATGTGCCGTCACCATCCCGAGCACCGCAACGCCTACGCGCTCGATGTCCAGGATGTTCCCAAAGGTGGGCAGCTGCGGTGAATCGCCGGGCTCCACGCGAGCCGTGAGAAAAGGTTCCGTGCCCCATCCGAAAACCCAGGGACTATCCAGACCCTCGTAGTTTGTCTCGGAACGGAGGCGGTAGCGGGATCGGCCGGGTGGTGCGTGGCTCAGCAGTGAACCATTTGACTGGACCGACGCGAGGGGAGCATCGATGCATCGGACAAGCATCGCATCGTCGGGCCCTGCCAGGCGCAGCCAACGAAGATGTTCGAGCAACTCTACCGGCGCGGGGATTGTCTCACTAGCGGCCGCCACTTCCCAAGAGACCATCGGTTGGGCGATCGCCAGGTCGAATCGGTACTCTACGGCTCCAGCTCCCACTGCCTCCGCCTCGTTCTCGATGTCCACCCAAGGCGAGTTGTCATACACAGTCACTGTGGATCGCAGGTTCCCGCGGCCCGGTGACCAACGGCGAATGACGAGTCGTGTTGCAAGGCCCGGTAGCGTCCACTGCGAGCTACTGTCCAGTCGTGACGCCGCCACGCCGTTGAGACCGTGACTGCCGCTGCGGACCCACTCCCGACCGTTTTCACTGTCGATCATCGATGCGATTGATCCCGATGCTCGATCGATCGTGATTCGGAACCGCTCACCCTCGATGCGGTAACCGGTGCCCGATTCGGCCCATCCCTCGTGCTCTCCGGAATTCATGGTGTCCGGAAAGTATGCATATCCCAGGCCCGGCACGTTCGTGGCCAACCGTTCCGTACCGTCCGTCATGGTAACCAGACCGGATCGGGAAAACGGTGATGGATTGAAAACCACTGTTCCTGGGACGATGGCAGCGACGGAGGAAGCAATGGCTTCGACCCCCCCCTCCTCGGATCCGAGTACTCTCGCCAGGATCGCGAACATCTGGCTCGTGCGGTCAGTAGCTGCCTCATGAGCCGCTGTCGCCATTTCAGCGAGCTGGATTCTGGACGGGATTGTGTCTCTCAACCTCGGTCCGGGCTTCACCTCGCGAATCGCAACACCGCGGCTTTGCTCGAGCAGATCCAACAGCGGATCAGCCCGGCCCACTGTGATCTTGGGGAATGCGAAGCGCGAGTTCCATGAACCGATGGATCTGTGCAACTGGGCCAACTCGCGATCGGAGGCAGTATTCACGATGACCGCAGCACTCCTTTGGTACTCTGGTGAGCTAAAAAGTGGCGACTGCGTGATCCATCGTTCGATTCGCTGAGTCATTACTTCGGGTGACTTAGTGAATCCAAGCGTCGTGGTATCCCCTCCCGGGGGGGTAACCACCGCGAGGAGCCGCGATCCGTCGGGTCCCACCAACCATTGGAACGGCTCGCCCCCCGTGTGCTCCAAGGACACGACCTGCACTCCCGAACCGGCAAGTGCCAGGATGGCGTTACCCTGGAGCATCTCCCCTCTGATGACTGCGGCGTCACTCATCGGAATCCCGAACTCTCGCTCCACTGTCTGAGCCACCTCAGCCATTCTGAGGAATGGCACGTGCCCGAGGTGCGGCTGGGGCAGTGAATGAGGCAGCGGATTGACTGCGACGTGGTAGCCGATGTACCCGGCCGTTTGGAGGGCGCGCCGGACTGGCGCCAGCGACTGCAGCGATTGAGTCACCTCGGCGGGATCCGCTGCCGTGAGCAAGTGCAGCGTCCACCGTCGTTGCGGAGCCAAGCTGTGAGAGCTCCTGACCGGCCCCCTCAGACCCGGCGCCTCCAACTCGGAGATCACTGTGGTGGCCTCTGGCAGCGGGACCCACAACTCGCCATACAAGGCATCATTGCGGCGCAGCACTCCTGCAGTCCCCAGTAGCCTGCGAGCCCGGTCGTACACCCGGAGACGGCCAGCTGGCGCATCCAGGCCGGTGACTGTGAACCGGATCAGACTGTGCCAACCGTCAGGCTGCGCGAAGAACACGGTGGAGATGGCGTCGACTCGCAGGGCTGTTGCCGCTCTGGCAATCCACGCAGGGGCAGCCAGCCAGCCGCCAAGCGCGGTGACAGAAGCGAGGAAGTCTCTGCGGTCGGTCACGGGAGTGTGCTGGTCCGGGGCAAACTGGGCGACTCAAACATGGCCGGGTAATTTAAGTGCAAAGACGGAAGTACGCCTAGCCAAAAGGCACCCGCGGTTTAACTCCGGCCAAGCGGACACGACCTCCCGGACTTGTGGAGCAAGGGCATGCAGAACGGATCACTCAAATGATCGAGATCGTTGCCTTCGATGCCGACGATACACTGTGGCACAATGTTCCGCTGTTCGAGGAGGCTACCGTCCGGTTTCGGCAAATGCTGTCCGCATACCACTCGGCGCAGTGGATCGAAGAGCGTCTGTACGAAACGGAGACGCGGAACCTGCGGCACTATGGGTACGGCATCAAGAGCTTCACGCTCTCGATGGTCGAGACGGCGATCGAGCTGACGGAAGGGCGAGTGACGGGCGCTGAAATCCAGGAGATGCTCGATTTCGGCAAGGAGATGCTCAGAGCCCCCGTGAAGCTTCTTGAGCATGCCGAACGGACGGTTCAGCAACTGGTCCAATCGCGCAGGCTCGTGGTTGTTACGAAGGGTGATTTGTTCGATCAGGAATCCAAGTTGGCCCGGTCTGGCTTGGGAGACTACTTCTCTGCAATGGAGGTGGTGTCCGAGAAGG
>CP070666.1:66068-93564 GCA_020351775.1 Gemmatimonadota bacterium
AATTCGATTTGGCCGTGATGAAATTCGATCACGCCCTGATGATGTTCAATCAGGCCGTCATGAAATTCGATCTTGCCGTGATGAAATTCGATCTCGTCGTGCTGAACTTCAGTTCGGCCCTGCCGAAATGGCAGGTGCCGCGGCCGTCACACAACTCACGGTGCAAACATTTCTTGAAGCACCGTCAGCACGCGCTTGAGCGTGCCAACCCACTCCTTTGTCCGTGGACACCAGGCCTGCGGCCACCGACGCTGGGCTCCGGTCCGTGGACATCAGGCGATCGTCCGTGGACATCAGGCATTTGTCCGTGGACATCGGCCATTTGTCCGGGACATCTGCCATTTGTCCGTGGACAACAGACGAATGTCGGTCGACAACGGATGATTGTCCGTGGACAACGCACGAATGTCCGTGGACATCACCCTGATGTCCGTGGCCCCACACCTGGAGACGACCACGGCTGAACCCGCGGCTCGGCCACTTGTCGCTGAAGCGACTTCGAATCCCTGTCACCTTGGTGACAGTCAGTTTTGCCGAGCGGCGGCTTGAGCCGTCGGGGGCGGTGAAGGGCTGGTAGACGCGGCTCAAGTGACCAAGAGCCTAGGGCGGTGAAGGGCCGGTACACGCGGCTCAAGTGAGCAAGAGCCTAGGACGTCGGCGATCTCACGGCGGCGTTGTATGCCTTGACCGCTCCCAAGGCGCGGCGGATCTCGCTACTTACGCCGCCTGCGTGACGAGCCCGCCCCACCGCCGCCGAAGAACATCATGATCCCGAGCAAGTAGCCGAGGTTGTAGGCCCAGCCGACGTTCCACACTTCGTACACGCCCACCGAATCGGTGAACAGACTCGCGATGAACGTGAACATCACTGTGAAGCCGTGCCACACGCCGAGCAGAAACCCCGCTGGAGGTTGTTGGGCGAGACTCTCGCCGACGAGGGGGTTGCCGGTCGGCGCGCATGCCGTGAGCGCCAATCCGCCAACCACGATGAGAAGAACCGACCGCGATGATTTCAACATAAAGCCGCCTGACTTTCGAGTGCGTGCATCTTCCTCAATCTCCCGCAGCGCAGTCCTATTGACCGGGCCGGATTACTCCTGGGCACCATTTGTCCACGGTGGCCCACCGGTCCCATCGCCAGACAAACGTCCCAGTGGACGCCGAAGCGATGGCTCATTAGGACGCCCACCAGACTATGAGACCTCCGCCGAGACACGTAGCCGGTCGGGAAGCGCAGAGACACAACAACATCACTCGCTCAAGCAGGAGGTGCAATAAGCGTCACGAATCAAGGGGCACAGACTCCTCTGTGCGGCGGCCGTCACCGCGACGCTAGTGGGATTGGCGTTCGTTTGAGGATCCGTGACTGCCGCGAGCGATCCCTTTCCTTAAACAGGCATCCAGCCGCACATGATGCCACGGTCATAGGTCAGTCGGTTTGAATCGGAAGATTTCAGTCCGGAGTGCGAGATATCTGATCCCGAATTGGCGAGTCGCGGCCGGCGGCGATATCCCTTCGCGGAATGGAGCCGGAAGTCAGCTACAGACGCCCAGCACCTGGCGCGTGCGACCGGATCGTGAGGCGGCTGCTACCCCTGAGCGGAGGCCGCGCCGCTCACGGCGCCAACCCCCGTCTGTCGCGCAACCTCCGGCGCTCGATGCCGCTGCGTCGAATACCGTTGCCGCTCCTACGATCGCGCCCGCTGCGCCGACCGTCGCTCTCGCGCTGCCTGCGTGAGAGCGCACGGCGATCCCTGCCCGATCTGCATTCGGTTCCGCTGCGCCGATCAGCCAGTCGCCGGCGGGCTCGGAACCGGCGGTCCTCTTTGTCACGGGCCGAGTTGACTTTGGCTTGGTGCGGGTTGCTGGTCAGGCTCGCAGCACTCGTCTGGTGATGGCCGAAAGTCGTCTGGATCGAAGCTATTCGGCGCTCCACCGCCTGCATCTTTTCGGGCGCGACATCTCCCGCGTGGCTATGGCACCAGGTACGGAGCGCGTTGAGCAACGCTCCCGTCACGTACTGAGAACGCAACCGGCCGACGCGCGCCAGCAACGGCATTCGCTCGAGCCACCGCTCTACGTCGGCAACCGTCTTCAGCTGACCGAGCTCCTTCTGAGCATCGGCCAGCGTCAGAGCCTTTCCCCATTGTGGCTGTGGAGGCTTCTTTGATCGTCTAGTAAGGTCGGACATACGCGAGACGGGATAATAACAGGAGATCCGGTCGCCGTGCTACCCCGCAAAGCGGCCGTTGCGACGACGTCATCGAGGTCGGGTGAAACCGTGACCACTGCAGCGGCGCACTTGAGGCCAGGCGGGGCCGCGGACTGCTCCGCCACGGAACGATTCCAGAAGACGAAACGTTGGAGACGGTGTAGTGGTGAGGTGGCCGTCGTGGTGGCGGGGGTCGGCACGCCAGTGTAACCTGATACGGCGGAGCTGACTCTCGTTGCGCCGCCGTGGCCCCGAGGGGTCAGTCCGGCAGGCAGAAGTGATCAACTGAATACGTGGACCGAAATGCCGAAAGCCGACCACTCGCTGATTGAGCCCCGGGCAGCCGCCAGAATGACGGGCCTGGTTCTAACCCTTGGCTTCTTGTTTGGGGAGCAGCTATACGCGCAAGGCGCCGAGGACCTGAGCCCCCACAGCGAGGCTCAACTTGTGGCGGAAGTGCGGGCGATTGCGCCCGGGGAACCGTTCACCGCTGCCCTACGGCTGGTGATGGATGAAGGCTGGCACAGTTACTGGGTGAATCCAGGTGATGCCGGCACTCCAGCCTCGATCGAGTGGAGCCTGCCCCGGGGATTCGAGGTGGGACCGATACAATGGCCCTATCCTGAGCGCATCGAGGTTCCCCCCTTGATGAGCTACGGGTACTTCAATGAGGTGCTGTTGCTCGTAGAGATCACCCCGCCAGCCGACCTGGCGTTGGACATGCCGGTGGCGCTCGAGGCCGGCGCGTACTGGCTGGTCTGCAGCGATATCTGTCTCCCAGCCGAGCAACAACTGCGTTTGGTACTGCCCGTAGCCGAAGCCGCTGAACCGGACGACCGTTGGACCGGGTCGTTCACGGCGACCCGGGACCGGCTTCCAGTGAGCGTCGAAGGGTGGGATATCCGGGCTGAGCGCACTTCCACCGGATACAGACTGTCCATCATCCCGCTTGGTGAAGAAACTGCCTGGGAGGGAGATCCCTACTACTTCCCGCGTGACGAAGCTGTCGTATCCCCATCCGCACCACAAGCGGTATCGCGTAGAGGCAGTCATCTCCTTCTAAGCCTACAGGAGTCGAGTTACTCATCGGGCCCGGCCACGCGTCTCGAAGGAGTGTTGCTCGCGCCCCAGGGTGAGGCTTGGGACAAAGACGGTCGCGTCAGGGCGCTGGCAGTAGATGTTGCAGTTACCGAGCCCGCGGGGGGGGACGCACTACAGGCGGGGAGCGGGACCGGGAACCTCACGTTGGCTGTGGCCTTGGTGTTCGCCCTCATCGGAGGGTCGCTACTGAATCTGATGCCCTGCGTCTTCCCAGTGCTGTCGATCAAGGTGCTGGGATTCGTCAACCAGGCTGGCGAGGACCGGTTCAAGGCCGGCGCTCACGGTGTGGCATTCGCAATTGGAGTCGTCCTCTCGTTCTTGGCTCTGGCGGGAGTGATTCTGCTACTTCGTTCCGGAGGGTCACGCCTCGGTTGGGGATTCCAGCTCCAATCACCTGCATTTGTGGCCGCTGTGGCGATCCTTCTCTTCGCGCTGGCACTCAATCTCATGGGTCTGTTCGAGGTTGGGACCGTATTGACACGACTGGGTGGTCGCGTGGCACAGCCACAGAGTTACGTCGATTCACTCTCGAGCGGGGTGCTGGCCACTTTGATCGCCACGCCCTGTACAGCCCCATTCATGGGCACCGCCCTGGGCTTTGCGCTCACGCAACCCATGTTGCAGACTCTGCTCGTATTCGGTGCCCTCGGTCTTGGCATGGCAATACCCTACGTCGTTGTGTCAGCTTCTCCGGCACTGTTGCGGCTGCTCCCGAAACCGGGTGCCTGGATGGAGACCACGAGACAGCTGCTGGCCTTTCCGCTATTCGGAACCGTCATTTGGCTGGTCTGGGTCTTCGCTCGGCAGACCGGCGTGAATGGTGCGGCTCATCTGTTGACCGCACTCATGATGCTTGCCTTCGCGACGTGGGTCCTGGGTCGGTGGAAGGCCCAGTTGATCGATGCTCGGACGCGGCTTGTCAGTCGGGCGGTGGTGTTGGTGGCACTTGGATTGGCAGTCGGCTTGGCCGCCCGCGGGACCCGAGCCGAGGCTGCTGCGGCCGGGAGCACGCAATGGCAGCCGTTTTCTCAGGAACTGGTGCAGCAGCTCCGGGCGGCGGGGCAACCGGTATTCATAGACTTCACCGCCGCATGGTGCCTCAGCTGTCAGGTCAACGAGCAAGTCGTGTTGGCGTCGCGTGTGATCGAGGACGCATTCGTGGAACACAACGTGGCAACGCTGAAGGCTGATTGGACGCGGTTCGACCCCGTGATTACGAGCGCATTGGAGAGTTTCGGTCGCAGCGGTGTGCCGCTCTACGTCTTCTATCCCGCTGATTTGGCGCGCTCGCCAGTAGTGCTACCCACGATTCTGACGAAAAGAGGCGTTCTGGACGTGCTGCAGGACGTTGCGAGCTCAGATCTCCAGGCGCCTGCCGCAGCAGCTATCACTAGGTGACCTCAATATCAGAGGAGGGATCATGCTGCCAAGATCATTTTCGATACTACCCCCAGCGGTACTGATCCTGGGATTGGCACTTACTGCGGCCGAGCTGCAGGCCCAAGGCGACGGACCTGAGATCGGAGAGCAGGCGCCCAAGTTCACACTGGGCGACACCTACGGCAAACAGCACGCGCTCGAGGACTACGAGGGCCAGTGGGTGGTTCTGGAGTGGCTCAACTATGAGTGTCCCTACGTGGGGAAGCACTACAACAGCGGGAACATGCAACGGCTGCAAGAGAGCTTTGCTGAGAAGGGCGTCAAGTGGCTCGCGATTGTTTCATCCGCGCCGGGAAAACAAGGGTACCACGAGCCGCAAGAGATGAATCGGCTCTCGGCAGAAAAAGGCAGCAAAGCCTTGGCCGTGCTGCTCGATCCGGATGGAGTCGTCGGCAAGATGTATGGTGCGAAGACGACGCCGCAGATGATCCTCATCGATCCGGCAGGAACCTTGTTGTACAATGGTGCGATCGACGACAAGCCGAGTTCGCGGCCCTCATCTCTAGAAGGAGCGCACAACTACCTCGTCGCCGCGCTCGAAGAGGCGATGTCCGGGAAGCCGGTGAGCACGCCGACTTCGAAGCCGTACGGCTGCTCCGTCAAGTACAAGAACTGAGAACGTAGAGACGACCGCCCGGGATCTCACGCGGGGTGTGATTCCGGGTGCACTCGGGTCAGAGGGCGGGGGGAAGTGGGCGACTAGGGCTTCGCGCCCGCCACGCCGTCGTCACGGGCCCGTGCAAGCTGCCGCGGGCTCGCTCGCTGAAAAAATTCGCCGTATCTTAGCGCCTGACGGATGCCCGCGAAGAAGAAGACCCACGCTGCGCAAGGCGGTCCCCCGCTAGATCTGCTGCTGCTTGGTACCCCAACCGTGCTGGTGGGCGGCAAGGAGCCGGCCGGTGATGTTCTCTGGCGCAAGCACGTAGCCCTCATTGCACATCTTGCCCTCTCACCCAACTGCGAGCGGTCCAGGGATTACCTGATGGGCCTGCTATGGGCGGACAAGCCTCAGTCCAGGGCCCGCCACTCACTCAACGAAGCGATCCGTCGGCTGCGATCCGGTCTGGGCGCCGACCGCCTGGTATCACGAGGGGACGTGATACGCCTGTCTGACGAAGCACTGGAAGTCGATGTGCTGAAGTTCAAGGACCTCCAACAGCACGATCCCGAGGCTGCTCTGGCCCTCGTGCGCGGTAGCTTCTTGGAAGGATTCGAAGTCGAGGGTGCGCCGGATTTCGAGGATTGGGCTTCGGGATGGAGGCGGCAGCTTGGCAGAGATACGGCGGCGCTTCTGTTACAGCGAGGAGAGATCGCGTTCGCGGGCGGCGACTTCAGCCAGGCCCAGCAGGACGCTGAACTATCGCTCAGATCCAATCCCTTCTCCGAACCGGCTGTCAGTCTCCTAATGCGTGCTGCGGCGCTATCGGGTGATACGGGTAGCGCCCTGGCGGCATTTCGAGAGTTCGAAGGGCGTATGAGGACCGACCTGAGAGAGGCCCCGGGGCAGGAATTGTCAGCGCTGGCTGCGCGAATAAGGGAGGAAAGGTGGCACCCCTCCTCGCCGGATCACGCAGATCTCGACCCCACGTTGGTCGGCCGTGAATCAGTCCATCGCTCTGCGTTTACTGTAGTGGAACGGGGGATTACAGCCGGACCTCAGTGCCTATTCGTAGTAGGTGATCAGGGGTTGGGTAAGTCGCGCCTGGTCCAAGAATGCGCCAAACGGGTCGCCCTCAGAGGGGCGGTGATTGCGACGGCCCGTCCGTTGGCGAGCGACCACGACGCCCCTTGGAGCACCCTGCGCCTACTGATGCGCAACGCACTGGCATCAGCACCTGGTTTGGCTGCCGCCGACCCCGAAGCATTATCCCTTCTGGCTTCGTTGGTGCCTGAACTGGCTCGGAGATTCGAGTCGACCAAGCCGCGCGACACCGCACAGGTCGTCGCCGCGATCGTGTCGCTGATCGCTGCCGTCGCGGAGGAGCATCCGTTGTGCCTTGTGGTAGACGACGCGCATTGGGCCGATGGCCTCACTCTGACTGCTCTGGGCTCCGCTGTAGCGCAACTGGAATCGTGTCCCGCAGCCCTTCTGATAACGGTGAACACCGCGAGTGAAGGCAGTAACTCGCCCGGTCTGGTGACCCTGAGAAGCGAGGTGGGCAGGAGCGTTCCAGGGCGAGTGGTATCCCTCAAGCCGCTCACGGCTGGCGAAATGCGTGAGATAGTGGGGCAGCTGGCTGGCTGGTGCAGCTCATCCGAAGAGATCGACCGGCTGACAAGGCGGATCCACTTCGATACGGCGGGCAATCCTTTTCTGGCTGTGACACTACTGCAGAGTCTTGACCGGGCGCCCACGCTCAAGGACGATCTGCTTCAGTGGCCGTCGCAGGGGGCGACACTGGATAGCCCGCTCCCCTTTTCGGTGCCAGACCTGGTCAATGTGGCGATCGTAGCTCGCGTATCTGATCTGGATGAGACCAGCGTAGGCGTGCTGAGGGCGGCAGCCGTTGGTGGCACGGCACTGGACCTTGAGCTCATAAAGGCGCTGACGGGTCTGCCAGACAGTGAGCTCGAGGCGGCACTAGACGATTTGGAGCGAAGACGACTCATCACGTACGACAGGGTACGATATGCATTCACTGCTCCCCTGTTCACGCAAGTGGTTAGATCTGAATGCCTTACGCGCGGCCAGCGCCAGCGACTCCGGAGGCAGGCCATCGCCGAGCTCCAAGGCCGTGAGGATCTGGAATCACGTGTTCTGGTGGTCGAGCTTCGCGTCAAGACTGACCCGGGCGAGGCGGCAGTGCAGGAGGCTCTTGCCGTGGCGCAGTCAGCCGTCCAGGCCCGCTCGGTTCGTACCGCGAGTCGGGCGCTGGCCGCGGCCCAGAGGATGATCGATCCAGCGGACCGGCGGAGCCGGTCCCAGGTTCGGTCCCTCAGAAAGGAACTCGACGAGGCCCTGTGATTCTGGGGCGGCGCAGTCCGCCCACTGGCGTCGGTGCCCGCGAAACCTTGCTCGATAGAGGGTGTACCACACGAGTGTTGCGTGGGGGCAGCAGTTAACCTCGGCCTCGTCGACGGGTGGATCGGGCCGGTACCTCGCTGCTCGAGGCCTACGACGGCGCGACGGAGTGAGTTGCGCGCACGCCAGTGCTATTGTGGAACGTTTTGCCTGGCCGGCCTGCCCCTTGCAAGCTGCAATTGACGGTGGATTATGGGGTTCCGTTGGGTGACCTATGGCAATCTCTCAACTGGGGTTATAGATTTGGGCCGTTTTCGTGAGGGGCGTGCAAGAGTCCGGAGGCGTGCCAATGGCTGAGCAGCGGAAGGTGGAGCGTCGCAAGGGGAGACGCAGGAAGGAGAGGGAGCGGAGGTCCAAGGCCGAGCGGCGGGCCGAGGAACGCAGGGTTGTCGCGATGGTCCTACCCGTCGGGCAGCGGACCGGTGAGGACCGGCGCAATGGTGACTGGCGTCGCCAAGAGGAGCGGCGCGCAGACCCCGATCGCAGATGGGAGGTCGACGAGTCTCAGTCGGACGAGTGAGTCCACGGGGCTGACATTCCTTTCGTTCAGGGCGCCGGGGCGGGTCCAGCCGCTCCGGCGCCGTTTTTCGTTGGGCGTTGGCCTTGGAGCATTGCCCCGACTTCTGGAACTCCATAGTTTCTCGGGTGGACACCGACCCCGTCCAAGACCGCTGTGTGTTGGGCTGGTGATTGGCTGTCCGTTCACGCCCGAGGCGATAACCCCAGCAAAGGAGGTGATCCATTGTCTAGTCTAGGTACCGCCCGCAACCTGGCATGGGCAAGCGATCGCCGCACGGGTCTCTGATCCGGACCGAATCGCACCGAATCCACTGCGCCGGCGGGTGCCACGTGTGGCATCGCGCCGGGTTGCGGAGGTAGAAAGCGGCACGCCACCGGCGGTTCGGTGCCGGTGGCGTTGTCACTGTAGTTGGCACTCCAGAACGTCGGGCACAAGGTGCTAGCGGAGGTATCTCGATATTTCCAAGGAAGCAGCTAGCAGCGAGCAGCAGCGCCGCTGCCCCTGGTGCTGGGAACTGATTGAACGCTCGGCAACCAAGTGTGATCATTGCGGCAAGGACGTCCACCCGATGCGCGGATCGACTCCGCCGGCAGGTGAGGCCCCAGTATCTGCCGCGGATGAATCGAGGGAGGGGGAGGTCGTTGGTCCGTCTGCGCGGATCCAGGAGGCGCCGGCCACACCGGTCGATCTCGAGAGTTCGTCCGGAGTCGCCATGTGGTGGGTCACGGCCATCCTGGTTTACGCCATCCTGCTGTTTGGCGTGGCGGTAGCCTACCCGTTTCCTCCGTCCGGACTTGCGATCGCGCTGCTCGCCGCCGAGATAGTCGCCGCATACTTCATCAACCGTGCCCTGTGGCGCCGCGCCAGAGAATGGTCCAGTGTCAGGGTCAGGAAGCTGGTGATCTACCTGGCTGTGGCTGTCGTGGTATTGATTGCCCTGGGTTGGATCCGTCGTCGGTTCATTGGGTAATCGGTCCTCACTAGCGATCTGCGCGGCTCCACCTACTGCAGGTGTCTCTCAGCCGTAGACATGGCTGAACCCCAATACGAAGTCGAAGCCAAGCTAGCTATAAGATCGCATACTCCCCAGGTAGTAGCGGACGAGATCGCACAACTGAAGCTGTTGGGGGGATGGACTCTTTGGGAGCGCGATCCGGTATCTGTACAAGACATCTACCTCGACCTGCCTGGCCTGCAGCTGGAGGATCGGGGTGTCGCTTTGCGCCTGAGGCGAGCTGCCGACCGGTACCTGATCACCTTGAAGGGACCGGAAGCCAGGGTCGGAGACGCCTTGCAGCGTGAGGAGCTGGAGCGTGAGTGGTCGCGCGAGACTGTGGATCAGATCGCACGCACGCTGCGTGACTGGGGAATCCGGCTTCCACGACCGCCCTCCTTCAGCGGTGAATCTCATCCCTCCGCCGCGCTCGCCCGCTGGGGACTTATTGCCGTGCAGAACAGAGAGACTGCCAGGAGGCGTAGAGCCGTGGGTCGGGGCTTGCCCGGCGGAACAGTGACAGCCGAGCTAGCTATCGATCAGGTCGTTTACCAGATCGGCGGAAGGGGCGTTCGTCACTACGAGGTAGAAGTCGAGCTCTGCGAGTCCGACAGGGTTGCGGCGCTGGCGGACATACTGGCCGCTCTCAGCCGGAAATGGCCGGCACTCATGATCTGGCCTTACAGCAAGTACACTACGGGTAAGGCGCTGCATGCACTATTGGCGGAACCCCAGCCGGGGCTGGAAATCACTAGTAGCGGTGACCTGTTACCCTCTGTCTATGCGAGGGTTGAGAAATGGCTCGCCGAACAGCCGGATTGACTGTCATCCCGCACTGACAGCCGGCACCTGCGTCGTACCGTCAGTGCCAGATCAAGCCAAGCGAGAGCAAGAACAGGGACGAGTTGATAGATCCTTCGTCTGTGTCAAACGTCTGAAACAGCCAGTCAAATCCCGGTACCAGATAGATGTTGCTGCCAAGCCGGATGTCGTAGCCAACTCCGAAAGTGGTACCTAAACCCTGTCTGTCGGTCGATACCTCTACGTCCTGGACCGCGGTGCTGTATTCGACCCAGGCAAACCCGACGCCGCCCTTCACGTAGAGTCCACCAGCGGTCAGAGGGTAGAACAGGGTCGTGAAGGTTGCGTTGCCCTGAGTCGTGGTCACGTCTGTGTCGCCGAGCAGGGTACTAACGGTTTCCCGACGGCCCCAGCCCGCGAGCTCGCCGCCCAGCAGCCACTTCTGGCTCAAGGTGCCCCCCAGTCTTGCGTACAACATGCCCCCGGGGGTGCCCTCGTTGTTCCATCCAGCACCCAGGCCGAACCCGATCCAGAAACCTCGATGGCGTTGGTCGGCTTGTGCTTGGGCTGGGCCTGCGCAAAGGAACAGTAGCACGGCAAGCACAGCAGTTGGTCTAGTCGTTGGCATTGGCACTCCGTCGAACGGGTTGACATTGTCTCCAGCGCGATATCCCGGGCCGAACCAGGCCGCCCGGTCGCTGGACCGGGCGCGACTCAATACAGTACAGTGCCCTGCTCGGTAACCGACACGAGCTGGTCTGCCGGCAGCTGGGCCAGTGCAGTGGGAGCCATCTCGATGACGGGAATGACCGGGTAGCCCAGCTCTCTGGCCACGATAACGCCGAGAACCAGGATGCCGTCGTGGCGTCCCAGTAGCAGGCAGGCCGGCGCCACACCGTTGCGCAGCAGCTCGAGCATGATCGCGCTAGATGAGCTAGATCCAATCGTAGCCGGGACCGCCAAAACCGTCCCGCTGATTCTGCGTCCATGGTCCGGATGGCGCGGATCGGAAATCACGCCTGTGTGTGGATCCAACCCACCCCAGAAGCTGATCGGCGACTCCAGGCGCAGCAGGGGGCCGGAAGCGTTGCCCGCAATCAACACTCTACCAGTCAGTTCCGCGCCCAACTGTCAGCTCCACAGCGATTCGTCGCGGATCACGCGGCCGGCTGCTGCCGAGGCAACGCAATCCTCCAGACTCCCGTAGACGACCTCATAGCCCGTGTTTGCCGGGGTGTAGTGTGCGAACTTCCCGGAGCACGTCATGAGGACCCCTCCGCTCGACGCCAGGATCGGGGTTACGACCACGCAAGTATCGACCACGATCTCGACACCCCGCTCCCGCAGACCGGCGGTGCCGGTGGTAGATTCGAGCTGTTCCAGCACGTCTCTTCCAGTGCACACGTAGAACGGCACTGAGAACTTTCTAGCGCCCGACAGGCGCTCGAGTTCAGCGAACTCCTGGAGCGAGAAGTGTGGGCTCCCCACGGCCACGGCGTCTATTCTACCGGACCCGGCGGTGGAAAGCCGGTCGCGCGTCGCTCGAACCATCTGTGGTGTCAGCAGGACGTTGCGCAGCGGTGCCTGACCCGCCAGCGCCGTGCGCACGTTTGGTGCTTCCGGAGTCACTCCTGCGACGTGAAACAGCCCTACTGCGCCCGATGAAGACGCGGCGGCGCCGAGCGCCTTGAGCCAATCTTCCGGGAGATCTGTCGGCAGGCCGTCGATGACCGCGACCTCACTGCCGCAGGTCGCACCCAACCAGGTTCCGAGCACAGGGTAGAAGACGGCAGTGTGTTTGAGACGAGGGGAGATGGCCTTCGTGTCCACTACCACGGTCGCTCGGCGGTTGACATCCAGGTGCAGGCCAGCCAACGGTGCACGTCCGGTCAGCGCACAGCAGATGTCGAAAAAGTCTCCGCATCTGTTGGTGCGAGCTCCAAGCACCGAGTTAGCGAATGCTACGGCATTGCTTTCACCCCACGCCACGTGTTCTCCGAGACCGGGACGGTGGCCAACTTGGTATGGCGCGCACGTCCAGGTGGGGCGACAGCCCAGTTCCACATAGGCCGACATCAACCTTCGCGCCATTGCGGTGTCGTGAGGACTGCTGCGTATGCGCTGGGGTGCCAGCAGGTCAAGGGCCCCGACGTTCAACGTTGTCGGCACAGAGACACGCCCGTTCATCGCGACCAGGCGTTCGGCGAATTCCACGCCACCATCACCGTGATACAGGCAGCCGTCGATATGGGCCGAACTGATCGGAATCAGTTCCTCAGCACCCATCAGCCGTGCCATCTCGACGACGATCCGCATGGCCATGGTCGCTGCCTCGCCAGCCGCACCGTTTGCCATCGCCGTCTCTTCTGTCGTCAGGCGTACCACGTTCCCTTCCCTCGCGATCAAGCAGCCGGCGATGCGGATGCCACTCACATCTTGGAATCGACGACCTTCAGAATCTCCCGCTCGAGCGCAAGGGCCTGTTGCTCTATCTGGCTACCGCGCTCGATTCTCTCGCGAGCCAACTCCTTGTCGGCCAAGTCACGCGCGTTGATCCTGACGTTGAGCAGGGCCCCGCGGACGGCAAGTAGCGCACATAATGCGCCGACCCCGGCGTCCGAGACCGATGCCGGGTTTCCTGTCTCTGCCATGGCCTTGATGATCGCCATCGATTCGTGGGCCTTCTCCAGAATTCGGAAGGGTACGTCGATGGCTCCTTTGGTAGCTTCTTCAATCGCTCGCTCGCGTTGTTCTTGCTCCGCACGCGTTTCTCGGGGAAGGCCGAAGGCGTCCATGACCTTGTTGAAGGCCTCGGTATCCTCGTCTATCAAACGGAGTAGCTCATTGTGCAGAACCTTGCCCCGTTCGGCCCAGTCCGAGAATTCCTGCCACCGCGCATCCCATCCCCTCTTGTGGGATGAGAGGTTGGCGATCATGGTCCCCAGGGCCACCCCCATGGCGCCGACGGCAGCAGCCACTGATCCGCCGCCTGGGGTCGCAGACTCCGATGCTGTCCGTTCTACGAATTCGGTCACTGACAAGTCGACGAGCTTTCTAGCCGATCGATCGAGTATCGCATACTCGATGATCTTCTCTCGAGGATTGAATGCAGTGAGCTCATCCAGCCCCAGCGACTTGACGGCTATCTTGATTATCTCGTGGTCCGGTATCCCGGTGGAGCGCTGCTGCTTTCTCAGGAAGTATTTGCCTGCGTCCAACATGGCCTGCAGTGGTATGAGACCGACCAGTTCCGAACCAGTGACCCGCACGCCTCTGGCACGGGCCTTGTCTCGCACCTCGTCGAATGCGACGTGTACCGGAGTCACATTGATGTTTGTGAGGTTCATGGAGATCTGTGCGATTCCGTACTCTTCGATGAACCACCCGATCGCTTTGACACACTTCAGCGAGCCCGGAGTCCAGACTGGTTCACCTGCTTTGCCACGGACGACCTCCCCGGTGAGCGGGTCACCCTTTCTCTTGACGCGTCCCTTCTCTCTCACGTCGAACGCAATCGCGTTGGCTCGCCGAGTGGATGTGGTGTTCAGGTTGACGTTGTATGCCACAAGGAAATCCCTAGCGCCCACTGCTGTTGCTCCGGACCGACGGTTAAACTCGGCCGGGCCGAAGTCGGGTCGCCACTGGGGATCTCGAAGCTTTTGCTCCAGCCCTTCATACTCACCAGCCCGGACATCCGCGAGGTTGCGACGTCGCTCTGTGAAGGCAGCGTTTTCATAGCAGTACACGGTGATCCCGAGTTCGTCACCCAAACGCCGGGCCAGCTGTCTCGCATATTCGACCGTCTCCTCCATAGTGATGCCGGATACCGGCACGAGCGGGCACACATCGGTGGCACCGAAACGCGGATGTTCACCAACGTGGTTGCTCATGTCGATCAGTTCGGAAGCTTGCGCAACAGCTCTGAAAGCAGCTTCGACAGCTGCCACAGGTGGACCGACGAAGGTGACCACCGTCCGGTTGGTGGCCTTCCCTGGATCTACGTCGAGCAATGTCACTCCGTCGACGGATTCTATTCTGTCCGTTATCGACTTTATGACTGACAGGTCCTTCCCCTCACTGAAGTTGGGGACACACTCGACTAATTGCTGAGTCATCTACGGCAGATCCTCCTCGGTTTGCTGCTGTCCATCCGTGACAGGAACCGTCAATGCATCATGCAGAATTGATATACGATTCGCTGCAATATCTGGTCGGCCTGTTCAAGTTGGTTGATAGGAATGGACTCGTTCGGTTTGTGCGCTACTGCTATGGACCCGGGACCGAACACGGCACAATCCAAACCCAGAGACTGAAGCCACCCAGCATCGGTAGCGTACGATACGCTGTGACTGTGTGCCTGGCCTACCTCGGTGCAGAGTGCTCGGTAGATGGGTGCCGTGTCTTGCAGCAGCATCGGTGGCGCTTCGGCGTCCAGCTCGAACTCACACGGCGTATCGGCTAGCGAGTCGGCCACGACCGCCTCGATCCGGCCGATGATGCTCTCCTTGTCGGCCCCGGGGAGCAATCTGGTGTCGCACTTCAAAACGCATCGATCCGGGACGACGTTGACGGCCGAGCCCCCAGCAACCTGCGCTACGTTCAACGACACAAACGGTACTTCTGGGAAGTGCTCGCTGTTGGCCGGGTGCTCGCTCTGAAGCTCCTCTCTCAGGCGGGTCAGACCGCAGATGAGTTGCCCAACAGGTTCGATCGCGTTCCGTCCCAGGTGTGGGTATCCGCTGTGTGCACTCTCACCGGACAGACGGATTGTGAACGCTAGATGCCCTTTGTGCATCCGGATGACCTTCAATTCCGTCGGCTCACCTATTACAGCCTGCCGCGGCAAGGCTGAAGCCTCATCCCAAGTCTTGGCAAGATGCTGTGCGCCGCGGGTCCCCACTTCCTCATCGTAGGTCAGGATCAGCACCAAGGGCGCCGTCAGATCGTCAGTCCGCACTCGCGTCATTGCATTCAACGCCAGCGCCAGGAAACCCTTCATGTCACAGGCTCCACGCCCTACGTACGTGTCGCCCACTCGAGTGAGTGCAAAGGGGTCGCTACTCCACTCCGGCTCATTCGCCGGCACAACATCCATGTGTCCCGACAGAACGAGGCCGTCAATGCCCGTACACTCCTCCGGTCCAGCAGAGATCACGAGGTTTGCCTTCTCTCCGTCGGGCGACGGGTTCCGCTGGATTCGGACCCCGGGTCGATCCAGGTAGCTGCAAATGAAATCTGCAATTGGTAGGTTGCTGTTGCAGCTTGTAGAGTCGAAACCCACCAAGCAACTCAGTAGTTCTGCGTTACTCAACGATGGCGTCACGAGTGGAGTGCTTTCTGCCGGTCCACGGCACAACGTGGAATCAGGGAACAAGAGCGTTTGGAGAAGATTATACCGGCTATGGAGGAGGATGCCAATGGACCGGTGTCTCTAGCTGGATCGGCTACTTGCCACGAGAGGTCCGGTGAGTGAGCTTTGCCTCGTTTCGTTGACCGAGAGCAGGACGACCGCTTTGGCGTCGGGTTGGTCGTCCACCGTGAATCTGAGGTGACAGAAGAGACGGAGGATAGCTGATGCCAGTCACACTCACTTTCTTGGGACACGCCGGTTTCGTGCTGGGCGACGGCAAGCATGCAGTTGCCGTCGATCCGTTTCTCACGGATAACCCTGTTGCGACCTTGAAACCGGATGAGATCAGCTGCCAGTCGATAGTACTGACCCACGGACATGCCGATCATCTGGGTGACACAGTGTCCATTGCCAAGGCGAATGATGCTACTGTGTATGCTGCGTTCGAGATCGCCGAGTACTTGGGGGGACTAGGCTGCAAGACTGAACCGGGGAATCCGGGTGGGAGAATCACCACCGATTTTGGATGGGTCGCCTTCACTCAAGCATTCCACTCCTCCTCCTACGAAGGCCGTTACATGGGGATGCCCTGCGGCGTAGTGGTGAGTGTGGGGGGGCAGACGGTCTATCATTGTGGAGACACCGGCTTGTTCAGTGACATGAAATTAATTGGGGAACTCTACCAGCCCGACATAGCTCTGATTCCTATAGGCGATCGGTTCACCATGGGCCCCGAGTTGGCGACAAAGGCGGCCGAGTGGATCATGCCGAAGGTTGCAGTGCCGATGCACTACAGTACGTGGCCGCTACTCGTACCGGACGCATCTGGCTTCACGCCCGAGGGGATGGAGATCAAGGTGATGGAGCCCGGCGAGAGCTGGCAGTACGGATAGGGGCCGTCAGTCGCCCTGCGCCACCAAGGTGGCTGTCCGTAGCTCATCCGCGGAGGTCGTGAACAAGTTGTCAGCGATCTCCGCGATTTCCTCCGCGTCGCGCCAGCGGCGCTCGAGCCACTTCAACTGGCCTCGCAGCGCGTGACGCTCAGTCTCTTCGTGCGCCGCCATTTCCAGTGCCAGGCGCATGGGAATGGGGTACTGCCTCAGCCCTTTCTTGCGCATCCCTTCAAGATCCAGCCGTTGCGCCGCCATGCGCATGTACTCTTCGGCGTCGCCGACAGTCTCGAGATCGCTCACAGCATCCATGACTTGGGTCCGGGTAGCTCCGAAACCGTTGGCTAGTGGAAGCATCAGGCCGAGGACGTGGGTTGCCTGAGCACCCTCATAGCCCTCCCACCCCACAGAATGCGGCATCTCCAAACGCCACCCAAAGTCGGTCCTCACCACGCGCAATTCGGGCACATGCCCCGTGCGCACGAAGGAATAGTCCAACGTGTTGATTCGCACCTTGGCGATGATGCGGCCCAGCAGCCGCTCGATCCGCTCCGGGCCGACTTCCCGGAAGATCTCCTCTGTACCAGCTCCGGCCATCATTCCGAGACCAATTGCCGCCGGGGCTCCCACGAGCAGTGCGACCCCGGCCCCCACGAGGCCGCCCGCCCCAATCATCCAACCGTAGTCATCGGCGACGCGCGCACCGGCCTTGAACAGAGCACGACGCCTACGCCCTCTGAGTTCGTCGGCGTAGCGCCACACGGCCAGCTCCTGGCGGAATGGGGTTCCGATGCGGATCAGATCGAGGCGTTCATATACGACGGCCAGGCCGATGTTTTCGGTGCAGACGCGTACCGAGGTGGCGCGGAATTGGCGTTCACATTCCTCGATGGCTTCCCAGCGCTCGTCGAGGGGCGTGAGATTCCAGCTACCGCATGCCTGACAAACGACCCAGAGCCGGCCCTGACGCTGGTCGAAGGCAAGCCGTCGACCCACGGGGCAGTGCTCGATGAGATCGTTGTGGCCCAAATATGCCTGGCAGAACAGGCAGCTGAACATGGGTCGAAGGTCAGACACGCTCATACACTAGACAATACGCAGTATACCATCGTTCTGTTCCGCAACATCTCACACGGCCACACCAATGTCAATCAACTATCACGCACCTCTTCCTGCAACAGATGGGCCGCGTCGCCGTCAGGTCTGTCCTGTAACGAGCCAGACCGCCGGCCGGATAGACGCAGCTGTGCCTGCCGGAGGGGGCTAGAGAGGTAACGGTGCAAGCCCCCTCTCCAACAACTATGTTTCTTCAGCTGACCTTTGGACTTTGCCTTGCTCTTCCTCTCCACAATGGTGGTGCCGCCGTGAGATGCAGGTGTGTTGCGCCGGGTAAACGCCGGGTTTGGGGAGCAACTGAACGGTGGAGGATAGCGTGAGCGACAAGGATACACGAAGTGGTGTGAGAATCGAGCCGCCAGAACGATTGTTGATGGGTCCTGGACCCTCCAATCCCGATCCTGCGGTCTTGCGAGCCATGTCCCAGAACATGGTAGGGCATCTCGATCCGTACTTCCTGGAGGTGATGGATCGCACCATGGAGATGCTCCGTGCTGTATTCCGGACTACCAACCACCATACCATACCGATGTCGGGAACAGGCACCTCGGGCCTTGAGATGATCATGTTGAATCTCATAGAGCCGGGTGATGACGTCGTGGTGGCCGTTATCGGGTACTTCGGCCAGCGTCTGGCAGAGATGGCGACGAGAGCGGGTGCACGTGTTCGCGTGTTGGAGGCCCCTTTCGGTGAGATTGTGGAACCGGAGCGTTTCGCGGAGGAGCTACGGAACAGGCCAGCCAAACTGGTAGCCTTGGTTCACGCCGAGACTTCGACAGGGGCAGAGCAGCCAATTACCGAAGTAGCGGCTCTAGCTAGAGATCACGGCGCGTTGGTGGCGGTCGACTGTGTCACATCGTTGGGGGGGATGCCGGTCGAGGTCGATGCTTGGGGGGTCGATGCTGCCGGTTCCTGCTCGCAGAAATGCCTCGGTGCGCCGCCGGGATTGGGGCCAGTCACGTTTGGGCCGCGCGCAATCGAAGCGGTAGGCAAACGACGATCCAAGCCCAGTACGTGGTACATGGATCTCGGTCTGCTGTTCAAGTATTGGGGTGAGACTGGTGCTGACAAGCAACGGGCATTTCATCACACAGCACCGGTATCCAGTATCTTCGCGTTTCACGAAGCGCTGCGTCTGGTTCTGGCCGAGGGTCTGGAGAGCCGGTGGCAGCGACACCGCGATGCACACAAGGCTTTGGTGGATGGGCTGCAGAAACTCGGGCTGACGCTATTCACTCCGGAGCATCATCGCTTGCCGATGCTGAACGTCATCAACATCCCAGATGGTGTCGACGACGCCCGTGTGAGAGGTGCGTTGCTGGAGCGCGGGATCGAGATAGCGGGAGGGTTCGGGCCGCTGCAAGGTAAGACGTGGCGTGTCGGGCTCATGGGCATGAATGCGGACCCGGCGAAGATTCAACGGCTGATCGGGGCCCTGAGAGAGGTGTTGGCCTGATTGGCCGGTGCGGCAGTGGGGTCGCGCAACTCTCGCCGTCCCGACGACCGTTCGCAATACGCGGATGTCCCGCCGCTAGCGGTTTCGCGTCCCCACCATCGCGAGCCAATCTCCGCCTGGACTCGCCGCCAGCCGCGATATGCCAGTGACACCAGACTCAGCGAAATCGGCAATCGCTTGCCACTCCGCCTCCCCTGCTGGATCCCATCGAAACAAGGTGGACTCCCGTGCGGTGAGGGCGGTGCCATCGGGCAGCCAGGTGTAGAACTCGTTGCCTTCGAGCAACTCGATCATCGGCGTGACTGCACGCGAATCCAGATCGATCTCCTTGATCCACAGTTCCGGCAGCCTGTGCGTGAAGCTGATTGCATTGCGACCGGGTACCTTGTGCAATGAGCGTCCCACGTTGTATGCGACAATGGTTGCGCGACCGGATCGTGTGTCCGCGAGCCGCAGGGTGGAGAGCGGAATTGCCGAGTCGGCTAGTACGAACACGCCCAACATGTGGTCGTTGCCCCAGGCGTAGTAGCCTACGGGTTTCACCTGAGTGAGGACCACCCGTGGGCTCCCACCATCAATGCCGAACTGCCACAATCGCTGCGTCGAGTCGGACTCCACTCGGACCACGGAAAAGGCGTTACCCGACGGGATCACGGCTGGCGAGTATTCGCTCTCGGGCCGTGTTTGCGTTACCTGCCGCGTCGCGCCGGTTCGGATATAGTAACGGTAGATATCGGTCTGACCTTCCCGATTCGAAGTGTAGAGGATACTCCGTCCATCCGGCGTGAACGACGGTTGGTTGTCGTACCCGTCGCGGTCAGTGATGTTAGCGGGCTTGCCAAACTCCAGCACTCCGTTCTTCTCATCGACAGAGACGAGAAAGATGTCTGAACCGGGCACTCCCTGCGCCAAGGCCGCCGCAGGACCGAACACAACAGCGATCATGCAGGATAGTACCGAATGACGCTGGCGAGTCATGGCGATCTTCCCTCTCTCGTGTATGTTGGGCAGGGAACAACTTTGCGAGGAACGTGTTTTCGGTCAAGATCTGAAGAGCGAGTTTCCGGAGGTCGTAGTGATGCCGGCCATCCCGCCGAACGCAACACTCGTATTCGAGCTCGAGGTAGTCGCAGTTAACCGAGACCACAGGGTGCATCGGCGGCCAGCAGCACCTGACGGGGGCTGGCCGCTGTGTGACCACTCGCATGTGATTCGCGGCGTTGCCCCGTGGTGAATGCCGTTCCTATCAGCGCGTCAGTTACCGCGTTCCCAAGTGTTGTTGCTTCGGTCTATGTCGGGAAACGCCTCTGCAGCATCGATCTCAACTCGAGTCACAGCCTGATCGACGTCCATCATGATCTCCGCAGTGGTGTTTCCCGCGAGCCAGTGCCGCACGGGGACCTCTCTTGTCAAGACGGTACCGTCTGCCAGTGTGATCGTGACGCGTGCGGGCATGGGCACCCAGCCACGATCCCGGATCAATATGGTCGCTGTACCGTTCATCTGACTTACTGCGGCTACCTCATGGTCCAGGACCCAGGTCTCGTAGTACCATGATCGCCAGAACCAGTCCAAGTCCTCTCCACTGACGCGATCGAATATGTTGAAAAGATCCCACGGCTTGGGATGTTTGAACGCCCACGTGCCGATGAAGTCTCGCAGACCAAGGAGAAAGGTCTCCTCACCCAGGAGGCCCCGCAGCGCCACCAGGGTAGTCGCCGGCTTCGAGTAGGAAGCGGTTCCATAAGCCGGGCCGGGATAGTGGTAGTCGCTCACGCGCATCATCTCGCCTTCAAGCCCCGATCGGGCCACATAGAGATAACTGGCCACGTCCGGCTGGTCGTGGTTCACACCGGGGAAAAACTCCTTGCGAGCCTGGTTTTCGTTGAATGTTGTCATGCCTTCATCCATCCAGGCGTAGCGTCTCTCATCGGTGTTGACCATCATCGGCAACCACATGTGCGCCAATTCGTGTGCGTGCACATAATACAGGGCAGAGTCACTGCGTTGGTTGTAGTCACCGATGAGAGTCATCATCGGGAACTCCATGCCGCCTCCGATGATGCCACCACCTTCTACAGACGTCACGTGGGGCCACGGATAGGGTAGCCCGGTCCAGCGGGAGAGGAAGTCAATGCTGTGCTGGGCATAGCGCCATGCATTGCTCCACTTGGGAGCTGTTGTCCTCCAGAAAGCATTGACCAGTGCATATTCCATCGTCCCGTCACCGTCCTTGTCGCCCACGGGAGTGCGTGCTGCGTCCCATAGCGACTCGCTCATCGCACTGAAGGCCACGTCGCGCACCGAATCCGCGTGGAATCGCCACCGCAGATATCCATCCGGCGATATCCCGGTCGCGCGACCGGGGCCAAAGTCATCGGCGGTGATCACGTGAACTACGTCATCGCTCTCATGTGCTTCCCGGTACCGCCCCAGCACTCGACTTGCCAGGACCTGTTCCGGATTCAGCAGCTCTCCGGTTGCCATGACCACCCAGCCCTCCGGTGCGGCCACCGTGAGATCGTAGGACGCAAAGCCACCGTAGAACTCTGCTCTACCGAGAAACTGATCTGTGTGCCAGCCATCCACGTCATCGAAGACCGCCACCTGAGGATACCAGTAGGCGATGTGAAACAGGTTGTTCTCACTCCAACCCATCCTGGCGCCGGCGCCTGCCTGCGGCACAGTGAATGCCCAGTCTACCGAAATGCTGAGCGTCGCCCCCGGCTGAATCGGTTGCGGTGGGTAGACTCGAACGATCGTGCCATCCACGGTGTATCCCGGTCCGTCACGTTGCTCCCGCGGTTCCAGCTTCAGCCCAGGCAGCATTACGCTCCTCAGCTCGACACCACCGGTGACCTGTGCCGCACGATTCCGCACGGCGCCGGAAGCATGCAAGTTCTGCAGCAGTTGAAGAGCCACGAGTGTTAGCGGATTCGGGGAGCGGTTTCGGTACACGATGCTGGCCCTACCCTCGACCAGTCGCCGCTCCGGCATCAACCGGGCGGAGAGCTGATATTCGGTCCACTGCTGCCAGTATCGTGGTCCCGGGGTCCCGTCGGTCGTTCGTGTGCCGCGTTCAATCGCCAGCTCGAAGCCCCGCGATGGCACGACCGGGTACGGTATTGGACGGCCTGCTGTCTGGGCCGACAATTGAGCGGTCGATGCAGCAGCGACAACTGCCAGTGAGGCTATCCGAGAGGTTGGAGTTCTCGTCATGACGTTTCCTGAGTCGGTGTCATCCTGAATAGATTGCTAGTGCTGCTTGGGGATCTGAAACTAACACCTTCGAATGTTGATCGGTCCCGTGTGGCCTTACGGAGGCGCCTCAACCCGGAGCTACATGGTGAAAACAGCCGTATTGGGGGCTGGACGAGTAGGAGCAGCGATCGTCGCCGATCTGGCGGCTGATCGAGATTTCGACGTCACTGCCGTCGATATCTCGCAGCCGGCTTTGGCACTGGCCAAGGCATCCGGAGCTTCACGCACAGTCCGGGCCGACCTGGCCGACACGGTTGCGGTGAGTGAGTTGGCGTCGGAGCACGATCTAATCGTCGGTGCGGTTCCCGGTCCGATCGGATTCCAGACGCTTGAAGCCGTGGTGAGAGCGGGCAGGCACTATGTGGACATCTCCTTCTTCAATGAAGATCCGTTCGAAGTCGATTCTCTAGCGCACGAAAACGGGGTGGTCGCGTTGGTGGACTGCGGGGTCGCGCCCGGGCTCAGCAATCTGATACTGGGACATCACGCTGCCACGTCGGACCGAGTGGATCGCTTCGCCTGCTTCGTGGGTGGGCTGCCGGCGGAGCGGGACAGCCTGTTCCAATACAAAGCCACTTTCTCGCCGATCGATGTGATTGCAGAGTACACACGACCTGCCCGGTACATTCAAGGAGGGGAGCTACGTGAGGTCCCAGCGTTATCCGAGGTTGAGGTGATCGACTTCCCCGGGGTGGGTACTGTGGAGGCGTTCCTGACCGACGGGCTTCGCACTCTGTTGGACACGATCCACGTGCCCGACATGAAGGAGAAGACCGTGCGTTACCCGGGTCACGCCGAGCAGATGAGACTGCTGCGAGAGATGGGGCTGTTCGACTCCGAGGCGGTTGAAGTTGGAGGTGTACACGTCAGTCCGTTGGAGCTGACGGCCAAGTTGCTGTTTCCACTTTGGCGGTTCGAACCGGGCGAACCGGACCTCACCGTGATGCGGGTCGAGGTGGATGCCCTGACTGGAGACACGAACCAGAGCTACCGGTATGATCTCCTGGACCGGTACGACCCGACTACTGACACCGCGTCGATGGCGCGCACCACTGGTTACACCTGCACGGCCTTGACTCGCCTGGTGGCACGTGGACTCTACACCCAACCTGGCGTGTCTCCTCCTGAGTTGGTGGGTCGCGAGGTAGGCTGTTTCGATTTCGTGATCGCGGATCTCAAGGCACGGGGGGTCTCACTCACCGTTTCGTCGGTCTAGCTGCCAATTCCTCCGGCCTCGAGGACGCTCGTGATCTTCTCTATCAAGGAATCGATGGCCCTATCATTCGGTCCACTCCCCTCGATCACGACATCAGCGAACGCCTTGCTCGGCTCGACAAAGGCAAGGTGCATAGGCCGTACGGAGCGGAGATACTGGCGGATGACGGACTCGTGCGTTCTGCCGCGCTCCCCCATGTCGCGCTCGAGACGCCGGATAATGCGAATGTCGGGATCGGTGTCGACGAAGACCTTGACATCCAGTAGCTCCCGCAACGCTTCATCAGCCAGGATGAGGATACCCTCCACAATCACGATGCGACGCGGCTCCACCAGGACCGACTCTGCCGCACGTGTGTGGCTAGTGAAGTCGTACGCTGGGCTGCGAACTGTGCGGCCGGCCGCCAGAGCACGCAGGTGCTCGATCAAGAGTGCGGTGTCCAGAGAATCAGGATGATCGTAGTTGAGTTCCGAACGTTCCTCTGGGGGCACAGAGCTGCGGTCATGGTAGTAGGCGTCGTGCTGGATCACGCTCACGTGCTTCCGTCCCACCCGATGTACGATTGTGTTTACCACGGTCGTCTTGCCGGCGCCCGAGCCCCCTGCGACACCCACCAGTAGCGGACGGCGGCGTCCCCCAATCTCGTCCTCCTCGATCGTCGGCCTCATTCCGGTCGCCGGGTCACGATCAGCGTCTCACCATCCATGCGCCGCTTCCTGTATCCCAAGAGGTGAGCGACCTGCAGAGCAAACCAGCGCGCGGTGCGTCGCCTGATGATCAACGTGTTCGGATCCGCCGGGCTGCGTCTGACGCCGGGCAAGAGCCGGAACACCGAATCGAAGTGCAGGAGGCGGAGGAACGCGGACAGTTTGAGCCACAGGGTGGAGAATTCCCGCATCAGGAAGTACCCATCTTCGCCCTGCGATTGGTACAGTGGCATCAGGATGCGGCCGTCCTCGAAGGCTGTCAACGATCCCGTGCGGTCGCGGGCCAACAGTTGGCCGGCCTGCACCGTCTGAAAGCTGACAAACCCCGGCTCCATCTGGAATCCGTCGCCCCCCGCAACTGCATGTCTGTAGCGCACTTCCAGGACACGAGGGAACAGTTTTCCTGCGGCCGAGAGCCCGGCGTGGGCGTGCTTGATCTGCGGCATTCCATCGTGACGGAAGAGGATTCTGGTCGCAGCCAGGGCGAGCCAGACGCACTGCTCCACCCGGTCGATCGAGTTCGGGTCGTCGTGTCGCCCACCCTCGAATCCCATCGTCACGTAGCCACGATTGTTGACATACTCGAGAAAGGTTCCCTCGAGATGTTCCTCGAGACCGAGGATGATCGGAACTGGAAACTGGAGTGCGAAGGCACGATTCCGTAACGTATCGGCTATCGTGCCGAACGATGGACTGTTGCCCGACGTGGTGTGTAGGTCGAGGAAGAAGATGTCTCCGCGAGCCCGGGCCATGGCTTTATCCACCTCGCTGAGTATCTCCAACTGTTCAGCGTCCTCGACAGCGGATCCGGCACGGAGCCGGTTACGGTTGCGGAGATGCTCAATGCGGTCGCTGGTCCAGCAGCGGTTGAGATCGTGATCCACATAGCGCTGGCTCCTTGCCAGTGCCACGAGGTTGCCAGCGATGCCAACGAACTCTCCTTTTATCGGCGGACCTGCTGCTTCCAGGTGAGCGAACACCCTCCGTAGGGCGGTGACGCCGGCCGGCTCGTTTCCGTGCAGCGATCCGAGGCATAGCAGTGTGGGGCCTGGGTCGCCCTCGGTGCAACCGATGACGCGGGGAACGGTTCCGCTTGAATCGTTTGGCCGACCCTTGGTGCCGTACAACGGGGCCTCACTCGTCTTCCAGTTTTTCCTCGAGCAAACGTTCGGCTATCGGAATGAAGTCTTCAACACTGACGATTCCCACGAGCCTCCCACCCTGGATGACGGGCAGACTGCGGACCTTGTGTTGGCGCATCAGGGCGATTGCTTCGAGGGTCTGGGTGCCCGGGGCGACACAGACCGGAACTGGCTCCATTATGTCGCGCACGCATACCGCTGCAGGGCTCCTCGTCGCCTGCCCAGACGTGTACAGCCGCAACAGGGATCCGTACGTCACCCATCCCGAGAGTCTGCGGTCGTCATCCTCCACGAGCACCTGACGAATGCGTTTCCAGTCCATGAGCAGTGCAGCGAGATCGATGATTTCGTCTTCCTTGACCGTGAACAGGTCGGTGGTCATGTATTGCTCGACCCTGCGGTAATGGTACCGCCAGCCGCCACCCTCCCCGATCTCCGCCGGCCGCCATTCATGGACCGGGATCCCCTGCTGCTGGCGCTGTGCCGCTGCGGCCGTTAGGGCCGCCATTCGTTCGGCCCGAGTCCCGTGTTCTCCCAGCAGGGTCAAGGAATGGGAGAGCCAATGCGCACCGGTGAAGCCGCTGGAGACACGCCGCTCGATGATCTGGAGTAGCCTGCTGGCGTCGGTGGGGTCGATCGAGGCGGCCTCCAATCCCTGCTGTGCCAACGGAAGCAGCTGTTCGAGTAGCAGCTGTGGAGCGCTGACTGAAGCACTCTCGAACCACGTGAATCCGGCGTTCAAACCACGCCGCGCGGCGGCGAGGAAGTTGGCTCTCGCGCTATCGAAATCCAGGTACTTGGTGACGTCTTCGTATCGCTCATTGGCGCCCAGGATCAGGCCGATCCACAAGGCGGTGTTAGCCACCTGATCCAGAATGCTGGGCCCGGAGGGTAGGAAACGGCACTCGATGCGGAGGTGCGGCTTGCCATCGGTCACGCCATAGCAGGGCCGGATCCAACGGTACACGGTTCCGTTGTACAGCTGCAGCGCCTGCAGATCCGGGATGTGGCCCCGGCGCAGGGAATCGAACGGATCGGCCTCTATGTCGCTCCCCAGCAGAGCCGGAACACGAGCCACGTCTTCCTGGAAGATCTCCAACACTGATTTCCGCACCCAAGATTCCCCGAATCTCACCCGCTGCGTGAACTCACGCATGTGCGGGATCGTGCGGCGAGTGTCCAGGGCCTGCTGGAATAGAGCGATGCGGGTCTCCGACCAAAGGCGTCTGGAGAACAGAAGGGGTGAATTGACGCAGGCTGCGAGAACCGGACCGGCCATCACGAGCGCGGCATTGTACAGTCGTGCGAATTCTGCGGGATCGACCTGCAAGTGGACCTGGTAGCTCGTGTTGCATCCCTCGAGCAGGATCGAGTCGTGCTCTATATAGAGTTCGTCGGTGCCCTGAATGTGCAGGCGATAGGATCCCCCGGACTGCTGTGTGATCGCCTCGTTGAGCGCGTAGTACCGAGGATGGGGAGTGAGATTCTCCAGTCCGAGATCTGACTTCTCGAGTGTCGGTAGGATACCCATCAGGACGACGTCTGCTTTGTGTTTCCTGGCCTCACGGCGCACCATATCCACCAGCCGCTCCAGGTCGCGCTGCAGCGCGCTGAAGCAGCCGGGATCCATGGCGAGAGGCGGCAGATTGATCTCGGCGTTGAAGCGTGCCAGTTCGGTGGTGAACTCCGATCCCGTCAGACCCTGCAGCACGTCGGTGGCAATCGCCGCCGGTCTCCAGCCACGATCGACCAGGAACAGCTCCTGCTCTGCGCCGACGCGCCGGACGCCGGTCTCGAAAAGACCGTCGTGCACCATGCGCTCCAGGGCACGCAGGTCGTTCAACAGCGCCTTCGTGAAATCCCCAAAGGGAGGGACCTGGAACCTGTCCACTTCCTCGCGAGCCATGTGTGAAATGATGCTCCCTTCCGCCGGTGAGGCACTGAATATGATATAGGAGGCATGGTGACGTGGGGAAGGGACAGCGGAAAGTGGAAAGAGGGAACGTGACACAGGCCGCACGCACGGTGTCGCGTCTCGTATTACATGCTATTCCGCGGGATTGTGCGACAGCGAGAACCAGGGGCCGCGCGCCCGTTCTGCAGTATGCTAGGACCGCTCGCTGGGCTAGTTCCCTCTGCTCGTGTCGGGGGCTGGTGCTTGGGCTGCTTGCGCCGCGACTTCCAGATGTGCCTCGAGAGTAGCAGCCAGGTCTGCCAGCACCGAGCCTGTCATCGCCATCACTTCATCCTCGTCAAGCTGGGAGTTGA
>CP070666.1:93664-121154 GCA_020351775.1 Gemmatimonadota bacterium
ACTAGTACCCCGGCATCGGGATCGGAACCGCGTATGCGCGCCACCGGGATATCCATGAAGAACGATTCCAGGCCGATGCCCTGCACCTTAGCATGCAAGACCACTCGCCGACCGGCCAGCAGCATGTCGCGCAGTCGCTCACCCTGGCGTTTGCTCAGATTGAAGCCGAAGGTGACTCGTTCCAGCTCATCGGAACGGGGCCACATGCCGGTGTACTGCACCATGTCCGGGTGCTGCTTGGCCCGCTCGTCGTCTATATAGGCCACTACTGCTGCCGCGCCATACTTGAGGACCGCCAGTCGATGCACCGAACCACCGTATCCTGTAGCCAGCACGAACTTGCCCACTACATTCTTACCGTCATAGTCGGAATCGCTGGTACCGGCACCTACCCACACCAGCTCGGCTGTCACGTCCGCAGGATTGGAATAAGTGATCAGGCTCATCGCAATCTCGGGATACCCTACGATGCGTTGCTCATATGGCTCCACCATCCGCAGCTCGGCCCACTCGACGTCCCAACCTGAGGGCGATTGCCACGTCTGGTATTCGATCCGTCCGTCCGACGGGAACGACTCGATGTAAGCATCGTCCTGTTCGAATCCGGCTTCGAGCAGCTGCTCCAGGACGTATTGCGCCGCGTCGCGGTATCCTCGCGAGCCCTGAATCCGGTGGTGCCGCGTTATCTCGATGACATGATCCTTGGCCACTTCTCCGGAAAGAGATTCGTGCAGCAGGTCACGCAGCTCGCGATCGAGAAGCGACATGAACTGCTGTGCCTGGAGGGGGCTGAATACGGAACAACACGCTAGAAGCGCAGCGGCCATGAGTTTCATGAAGGCAGCTCCTGATGAAGTCCAAGTCCTGTCACGACGGACGAGCGTGTGAACCCGAGGTGCGGCCGCTCGTTCGTGGCGCCCGCGATGTGACCGGCCGTGATGACCAGCTGCCCGCTCCGAACCTCGTCATCACTGTCCACTGATCACCGAGTTGCGCAGCGTCCCCACCCCGGGGATCTCGACTTCCACCACATCGCCCGGCTGGAGCGGCCCGACCCCCGCCGGAGTCCCCGTGGCGATCAGGTCACCCTCTTCCAATGTCATAATGTGGGAGATGTACGACACAACCGTAGGTATCTTGAACGCCATGTCCCTGGCATAGCCGTGCTGCCGCTCGGCGCCGCTGACGCGGCAAAACACCTCCAGTGAGTCGAGATCGGGCAAGTCCGCCAGCGGCACCGTTCGGGGACCCACGGGACAAAACGTGTCGAAACCCTTGGCACGAGTCCACTGACCGTCGGCCTGCTGGAGGTCCCGGGCTGTGACGTCGTTGACACACACTATGCCTCCAATGCCGGCCAGCGCCTCGTCCTCGCCCACCGCTCTCAGCTTCTTGCCAATGACTACACCGATCTCTCCCTCGTGCTCGACGCGCTGAGACGCAGCCGGCAGGACGATCCCCTCACCGCTACTTATCATCGCCGATGGTGGCTTCATGAACAGCAGTGGACGCTCGGGCACAATGTTGCCGAGTTCGGTGGCGTGCTCGATGTAGTTCCTTCCGATGCAGACAATCTTGCCGGGTCGTCTCACTTTTCCACCTTGGTCCGAAGAGGCGCGGTCGACGATTAGCGTGGGCCGCCTGCTTCACGCACGTGGAGCCCGGCGCCTAGCATCAATGCTAACTGGCTGAGGGGGTCCTTCGAGTCACTGTCATACCACATGGTCAAATGTCATTTCTCGGTGTTGATAGGCTGTGGGACGCCTCCGTCACGAGCCGCAGCCTCAGGCTGTCATCAAATAGATGGGTCTGCCACGGCTACGCGCTGACTGATATCCGCCAACAGTGGCTCCAGCACACGCCACACGTTGTCCGCCATCAGTCTTTGGCCCTCAGCCGTGGGATGGATGCCGTCGCTCTGGTTCAGGTCGGGCACTCCGGCGACGCCCTCAAGGAGGAACGGTATCAGGGCAGCATCATTTGACCAAGCGATGTCCACGAACACTTGCCGAAAAGCTTCCGTGTAGATCCTTCCCAGGTTGGGCGGCGCCTCCATCCCAGCTATCACGACTTCGGCCTCCGGATACTTCGCCAGGGTCCGGTCGATGATCACCTGCAAGTTGATCCGCAGGGAGTCAACATCCTGGCCGCGCAAACCGTCATTGGCTCCCAGTTCCAATACGAGGACGGCCACCGGCTGGCGCAGCAGCCAGTCTACCCGGCGTACCCCGCCAGCCGAGGTTCCACCACTCTCGCCGGCGTTGACCACCCGGAATGGTAGAGCGGCAGAGTCTATGTTTTGTTGAATCAGAGCAGGGTACGCCAGTTGCACACCGACGCCCATGCCGGCAGTGAGGCTCGTTCCCAAAAACAGAACCGCCGGTCTAACTGCACTGTCAGACAGGGCCTCTTGGTGGGACGCAGCATCCGCCTGCTCGCTATGCTCCACGACACAGCCGGTGACCGCTGCGAACAGAACCGAACCAAGCAGTATCTTTGAACACATGATAATCATTGCCGAAGGTCTGGAGCAGTCCTACCCGAGTTTGGGCCATGCACTGAAGGTGCTCGATGATATCAATCTAACCGTCGAGCCGCAGGGATTCGTCGCCATTGTCGGACCGTCGGGTAGCGGCAAGACCACGCTACTCGGCCTCCTGGCCGGTCTCGATCAGCCGACCGCTGGCAGCGTCAAACTAGATGGTCAGCATCTAGGTCTCCTGACGGAGGATGAGCGCGCGCGGCTTCGAGCCGAGAAGGTCGGGTTCGTGTTCCAGAACTTCCAGCTCATCCCAACTCTCACGGCCCTGGAAAACGTGCTGGTGCCGGTGGAGCTTCGCCGTATCCTGACTCATCGCTCGATTGGCGATGAGGAGCAACGTGCCAGCGATCTGCTTGCGCGAGTAGGACTCGCCGACCGCACACATCACTATCCAGCCCAGCTTTCAGCGGGAGAACAGCAACGTGTGGCCCTGGCCCGAGCATTTGCCAACGATCCCAAGGTCCTTTTCGCAGACGAGCCAACCGGCAATCTCGACGCGGAGACGGGGCAAACCGTCATAGATCTATTGGTCCAGCTGAACAGTGAGGAGCGGACCACGCTTGTGCTTGTGACACACGACAACGAACTAGCTGGCCGAGCTCGCCGCGTAGTCCGGCTCTCCGGCGGCAAGATCGTCTCCGACGGGACCATCACATCCGGATGAGGATACCGTACGCCATCTCAATGGCGCGCCGGGAGGGCCGCTCCAGTCGACGCCGGCTCGGTCTTTATATGGGCTCCATCAGCCTCGGTGTCGCTGCCGTGGCGTCAATCAATTCGTTCAGGGCCAACATGACCGACGCGATACACGCCGAGTCGCGGGCGCTGCTGGGCGCCGACCTAGAGCTACGGTCGCTGAGCCCATTCCCCGACTCCGTTCAACGAGTGGTCGACTCGATCATAGCAGCAGGAACGCCGACATCATATGTGACCACCTTCGCCTCGATGGCACTGGCCAGGAGTACTGGCAAGACGAGACTGGTTGATGTGCGCGCCGTAACAGGCGGGTTTCCGTACTACGGCAGCATCGAGACTGTGCCACCGGGAAGATGGCAGACGCTCCAGAGCGATCGGCTGGCTCTGGTTGATCCGTCAGTCCTAGTCCAACTCGACGTAGCTGTCGGTGACACATTATCCATTGGCAACGCTGAATTCGTCATCCACGGCGTGCTTTCCAAGGTACCGGGCGAATTCGGCTTCTTTGCCGCACTCGGTGGCCGCGTGTACATCCCCGGTGTCTACCTCGGCGAGACCGGACTGCTGCAGACAGGCAGCCGCACCGTGTACCGGGCGTTCTTCGCCTTCGAGGAGGGTAGGACTCCAGAAGACCTACTGGAGCGATACGAGACCCTGTTCCGAGACCAAGAGGTACAGCATGATACCGCTACCGAACGCGAACAAGAGTTCGTGCAGGCCCTGGATCTGATGGCTCGCTTTCTGGGCCTCGTCGGTTTGGTCGCATTATTACTCGGTGGAATCGGCGTGGCCAGCGCAGTCCATGTGTTCGTGAAGCACCGAATGCCGACGATCGCTGTGCTGCGCTGCATCGGTGCTCCACAATCCACGGTATTCTCGATCTATCTGCTCCAAGCGGGCTTGCTGGGCACTCTAGGGGCGGCAGTCGGAGTCGGCCTGGGCGTTGTCGTGCAAGTGAACCTCCCGCGTATTCTGCGGGACTTCCTACCTCTCGAGGTACCGGTCTCACTGGAATGGTTCACCCTCCTCACCGGACTGCTTATCGGCGCCTGGGTAGCACTCATCTTCGCCCTACTCCCCTTGCTGGAGGTGCGCAAGGTATCGCCCCTTCAGGCCCTGCGACGTGAATTCGATAGCCCGCATCTTGTGGGTAGACAAAAGTATTGGGCCCACGCTGCAATCCTGGCCACGATGATCTGCCTGAGCTTATGGCAGGCCCCCACTTGGGTGACTGGCGCCGCGTTTGCCGCCGCCCTGGCCGGGACCACAGCCCTGCTGTGGCTGATCGCCTGGTCTGCGATGAAGACCACTCGCAGGCTTTTCCCTCGCCGAGCGCCGTATGCCGTGCGACAGGGGATCGCAAACCTCTACCGGCCTCACAACCAGACGGTGGCGGTCACTCTAGCCGTGGGATTCGGCGTCTTTCTTATTACCACTCTCTACGTCTCACAGCGGAACCTCTTGAGTCAGGTCGAGTTCGACTCCGCTCCCGAGCAACCTACGCTGCTGCTGTTCGACGTTCAGCGCGATCAGAAGGATAGTGTCGAACGGATCGTATCGACGCGCGGGTATCCACTGCTCGGCACAACTGCAATCGTGCCGGCTCGCATATCCCACGTACGGGGTCGTCCGGTCAGTGAGATACTTAACGATACGATCAACCCACCGCGCAATCGGTGGCCACTGACCAGAGAATACCGCAACACCTACCGGGACACTCTGGTCGGGAGCGAGAAGATCGTTGCCGGTGAGTGGTGGCTCGACGAAGGAGCTAGCGGACGGCGGCAGGCAACAGTGCCACGAATCTCGCTCGAAGAGGATCTCGGCCGACAGCTCGATGTGGCTACGGGTGATCACATAACCTGGAATATCCAGGGTGTCTCGATCGAGACCGAGATTGCTAATATCCGTCAAGTGGACTGGGCGCGCTTCGAGACCAACTTCTTCGTAGTGTTCGAACCGGGCGTACTGGACGAAGCGCCACAAACGTTCGTGGTCCCTACCCGGGTGGCCGATGCAGTCGACCGAGCCGAACTCCAACGCGACCTGGTGCTGACGTTTCCAAATGTGTCCGCGATCGACTTGACAGCCGTCCAAGAAACGGTTGAGGCAGTTCTCGATAGCGTTGCCTTCGCAATTCGCTTCATGGCATTCTTCAGCATAGCAAGTGGCATGATCGTCCTCATTGGCGCGCTGGCGACCTCCCGGTATCACCGCATTCGAGAGAGCGTGCTGCTTCGAACGTTGGGTGCTCGCCGAGGATTGATCCGCAAGATCCTGATAACCGAGTATTCGGCCCTAGGAATCCTCGCAGGACTCACTGGCGTGGCCCTCGGATCAGTCGCAGGCTGGGCGGCCATTACGTACGTGTTTCAGCTGCCGTTCGATGCGCCACAGTCATCCCTCATCATTCTGTGGTTGTTCGTGGCACTGGCCACCGCAGTCATCGGGATGCTCAACAGTAGGGATGTGCTGCACAGAACCCCGCTCGCGGTCATCCGTGAGATGAGCGATTAGCTAGATGCTGGCAGCCAGCTTGCCAGGGCGAAGGCCAAGATACACAATCCCTCTAGTACGGGTTTCTTTGCGGGGGCGTCGTGTACAGAGCCAAGGCTTTCGCGGGTCTGCGGCTGCTCCTTCTGACAGAGCGATGAGTCCTACGAAGCCCTCCAGCTGCGGAAGGTCCCGACTGTCATGATCCGGTTTCAGGAAGAATGACATGCACCAGCAGCAAGCCGTCCAATTTTATGCGATCGCAGCTCGACCCAAGGGAATGGTTTGAGAAGCATCCGACGAAGCGGAAGCCGGTGAGTGAATAGACGCTGAGCCGCTGTGGTGCCCGGGCGTTTGGAAGCCATTCGGCACAGCCGCACTGGGCGTAAGGACGTGCAGCCGACTAGATTGCTATCATGACGAAGCCCCGCAAGGACCTCATAGTAGTAGGGGATCGTGTCCTCATAGTCCCGGAAGAGGGTGAGGAACGAACCAACGTGGGGCTGTATCTTCCCCCGAGTGCCGTCGATCGCCAGGCCGTTCAAAGCGGTCGAATAATCGCTACCGGACCCGGCACCCCGCTGCCGGAACCGACGCAGCTGGACGACGAGCCGTGGAAAATCTCGAGCAGTGAGCGGAGATTCGTGCCAATGCAGGCCCAGACGGGAGACTATGCATTGTTCTTCCGGAAGGCCGCAGTGGAGATCAGCTACGAGGACAAGCGATATCTGGTAGTGCCACAAGCTGCTATTCTGGTTCTGCTGCGGTCCAGGAATCCAATCGACGACCTGTGATCTCGGAGCTACCTACAAATGACGGATAGCCCTCAGGGTTACCCGACCCTCATCTTCCTCTGCGTAGCCAACTCCGCGCGCAGCCAAATGGCCGAAGGATTGGCACGCTCAGCAGCTCCGGCGGGATGGCGCATCTACAGCGCAGGGTCGGAGCCGTCGGTCGTGCACCCGCTCGCCATAGAGGCAATGCGGGAGATCGGAATCGACATTAGTGCGCAGCGCTCCAAGGGCATCGACGAGGTGCCGCTGGGCGAAGCAGATGTCGTTATCACGCTATGTGCTGCAGAAGTATGTCCAGCAGTGAGCGGCGGCGCGCAGCGACTCCATTGGCCGCTTCCGGACCCGGCCGCCCAGGGCGAGATGATCCGATATCAGGTCGAGGCGTTCCGAGAAACAAGAGACGAGATCAAACGACGGCTGGACACTTTCTGGACGGAACGGATGCATTAGGCGCGTGGCATGACTCTGCTCGCTATCCTCATGGGTGTTGTGCTCGTGCTCGCTGTACTCTCCGTGATCCCCAGGGGTACTGCGCGACCACACGAGTCGAGTTCCGCCGCCGGGTCAGCGGGCATCGACGAGGATGAACTGGCGCGCGCCGAAGACGAGCTTTCCGACCTCGGCGCGATGGCGACGCCGGAAGACGCTGCAGAAACGGTTCCCGACTGGGGCCCTGGAGCACCAAAATACCGCCGCGATACCCCTGACTCGCACGGGTGAGCGGTGTCGATGCCGCTTCCGGCCCAACTCTCCGCGTGCTCTCTGCGCATGACCAGCATAGTATTGGGGTTGGCTGCGGTAGCAACCGTTGTCGAGTCGGCGCCCGCCCAGACCGTTGCGCAGCACGTCGCCACCGGGGACAGCCTCTATGACGCGATGAAGCCCGCAGAAGCACGGGAACAGTATCGCGCCGCGCTGTTCATCGACGCCGCCGACTACGAAGCGCTATGGAAGTTCACCCGTGCCCAGGTGGATGTAGCCAAGCAGCTGGTGGCGGAGGAGGACGGAGATGAGCGTGAACGGCTCTACAACGACGCTTGGATATACGCCGCCGAGGTGGTCCGCGTGGACTCGACCGGGCCGGATGGGCACTTCATGCTGGCCCAGGTGTTGGGCCGACTTTCCAGAACCAAAGGGGGCGAGGACCGGGTACGCTTCGGCAGGCAGATCTACGAATCGGCTGCCCTAACCCTGGAACTCGATTCCCTGCACGACGGAGCGCACCACGTGATGGGAGCGTGGCATGCGGAAGTCAAACGGCTTTCCGGAATCACCAAATTCTTTGCCAAGACATTCCTTGGCGGCGGATTCTTGAGTAGAGCCAGTTGGGATTCTGCCGTGGTCCATCTGGGGCGTGCGGTGCAGCTCAAGCCTGACTACATATTCCATCGCTTGGAGCTAGCCGAGGTGTATCTCGATCTCGAGGAATACGCTGGAGCGCGGGAACAGCTCCAGCGATTGCAGGAACTGCCCAATACCGACGTGATGGACTGGAGCTACAAAGAAACCGCCGCTCGTCTTCTGGAGGAGATCAGAGAGAAACCCTAGAAGGGATGCGCAGCAGACTATCTGCTCCTCACTCGTCGTAGCTGCCGTTTGATCTTGCGTCTCTGCTTCCCCAGTTCACGTCGCGCCTCGCCGCGCCAGTCACCCAGCTGGTCGCGCGCCTCATCGTGGATCTCCCGGATCCCGCGCGTTATCCGCTTGCGGACCACCTCACCCCGTTCAGGCGCTATCAGCAACGCTACCCCGGCACCGAGTAGCGCTCCGATGACCAGACCGGCGGCGAAGCCCCTCAGTCCGATCAGCCCCTCAAACTCGTCGTACTCTTCCAGATCCTCGTCGTCGAATTCTTCGTCTTCCAGATCCTCTTCGACCAGGTTCTTCTCATCGTCGCGCTTCATTGTCCACTCCCGTCAGTTTTGGGCCGGCCAGCCGAATGCATCAAACCTTCGATGTCCTCTATGGTCCGCGGCGCTCCGTCGGACAGAACCTCACATCCACTCTCCGTGACCAATACGTCGTCTTCAATCCGCACTCCCAGATTCTCTTCAGGGATGTATATCCCGGGCTCGACTGTGAATACCATACCGGGTTCCAGCACGCGGTTCCCTCCCACATCGTGTACCCGCATGCCTAGCCAATGGCTCAGTCCGTGTACGAAGTATTGGTCACAGCTCTGAGCCCCACATAGATCTCCGCTGTGATCTCGCATGTAGCGGCGCGCCACTTCGTTCAGCTCTCGGAACGTGACGCCAGGGCGTATGGCATCCATCGCAGCGCGCTGAGTACCCAGCACCAAGTTGTAGACCTGCCTCTGGCGTGCGGTGAACTGACCCCCGACTGGGATGGTCCTGGTCACATCGGCAGTGTACTGACCGTACTCGGCGCCGATGTCCATCACAACCAGATCGCCGTGCTCCATCTTGCGCCGATTGACATCGTAGTGTAGCACGGTGCTGTTGGGCCCGCTTCCAACGATAGATGGAAACCCCACACGATCGGCTCCCAGATTGCGAAACGTATACTCGATCGTCGCCTCGATCTGGTATTCGTACATCCCCGGGCGGGCCACCTGCATGGCAGCTTTGTGGGCTTCGGTCGTTATGTAGATTGCCCTCCGCAACGCGGCCAGCTCGACCGAATCCTTTACCACTCGCATGCTGTCGAGGATCGGAATGACATTCTCCACCGGGCCATCGTAAGCACCCGCAAGGCCGGCAGCGCGTTCACGGCCATACATTGTCGTATACAGAGCTCCTGGGCTTAGAGTCAGCGCATCCCTGATCGTCCGACCCAAATGATCCGAGTTAAGCGATCGGACGTCAGCGATACCGGTCAGCCGTGCGGCCTCAGTGCCCGGGCCCAGCTTCTGACCGGTCCACCGCTCCATCCGCGGGTTGCGATCAGGCAGCAACAGTGTCACTTGACGCTGTCCGGTAGTAGCGACAGAGAGTATGAGCCAAGCACTGGGCGTCTCAATCCCGGTCAGGTAGAAGAAATAGTCATCCTGACGGAAGTCGTTGTCCTGTATTACGTGGTGCTCAAGATCGCGTCGGGTCGCGGCCGGAATGGCGACCACGCCGGCCCCTATCCTGTCCAGCAGGGCCTGCCGACGTGCCGCGTGGGCCGAGATGGCAACGGGTCGCCCGGCACCGGGCAGCTCCGCGACGGGCGGAGGGGGCGGGTCTGGCACTTGAGCCGCGGCTGGTGCCGCGATCAGAGCCATCAAGATCGATAATCGCACTGCGGATCGTCTCCCCTTGGGTGTCTGTGTGATTCTAGCGCCTTGACGGACGTCCGTCGAGGTCGGCAAACTTCAACATCCCTTACTGGTACCCCCAGGTACCCGAGACGATTATGACTGATCCCGTCAATACCGAAACCGCGATCGCAGCCGATCAGCTCAAGGCGCGTATCCAAGAACTGGAGCATGAACGGAAGTTGTTGCTCGCCGTCGTTGACATATTACAGGACATCTCCGGCACCCTTCATTTTGTTGATATCCTGCAGGTGATCGCGCGCAAGCTCGGGGAGACGTTCGGGCTGGACCGCTGCTCCATCTTCCTGATCCAGCACGGCACGGCCAAGGCTCGCCTGGTGGCATCTTACGAGGATCCATCGATCCGCAACTACCTGGTGGATCTCGACCGTTACCCCGAGCTCAAGCGCGCTCTGGAGTCTGGCGAGACCGTGTACATCCCGGATGCAACCAACGATCCCAATCTGAAGCACATCAAGGGGGTCCTGCGGAACCGCAGAGTCCAGGCAATCACAGTCGTTCCCATCATGTGGCGTGGCACGTCGATCGGCGCGATCTTTCTAAGAACCTTTCGCGAAGGACCGGCCTTCTCAGACGCCGACGTGCACTTCACCCAGGTCGTGGCCGGGCTCGCGGCCAAGACACTGCGAAACGCGTTCCGGTACGAACAGCTCGTGAGGAGCCAATCGGAGGCGTCGGCGAAGACCCGCAGAGCTGACTTTGAACGAATCGCTTTGGTGGGTTTCCTGCGTCGCCTGCTCGATACCTATGCGAACAGAGAGGGCGCGTGGGGCGAAGGGGTGCTCTCGCGGACTTCCGGTGAGGAACTCGATCGCCTCGTCGACGTCACGATGACCGTCGTCGAGGAGGAAGCAAAAGGTCATTGAGGCTTGCGCTGCACAGAGCGTTTGATCTATGTTGCGCCCGAACCGAAAGCGGCACTAATCAGATGACACCGACCGTAATGACCAACGAAATAGTCGCTGTCGGAAGTGGCGCCCTCCATACGTTGCGCCGCGTCCTGTCGCGTGATCTCGGGGACCGAGCTGCAGTGTGCCTGCAGGAAGCCGGGTACGCGGCCGGCGAACAGATGTACGAGAGCTTTTGTGCCTGGCTTCCCACCTTCGCCTCCGTTCAGGACCCGGCTGAGCTGGAAGCTTCCGCGTTGGGTGAGGTGCTCTCTGCGTTCTTTGAGCAGTTGGGGTGGGGCCAGCTCACGATCGCTCCCGCTGGTCGGGCTGCGTTGGCGATCACATCGACCAACTGGGCCGAGGCGGAGCCGGATGAAAGCGTCTCATTGCCGTCCTGCTATATCGCCTCTGGCCTGTTCGCCGATTTCATGGGACGGCTGTCAGGGACCCCCGTGGCGGTGATGGAGGTGGAGTGCCGCTCCATGAACCAGCCCCACTGCCGCTTCCTGGTAGGTGCTCCTGAGACGATGGAAACCGTGTACGATGCGCTCGCGTCCGGGAGTGATTACGAATCTGCGCTACCGACCTAGGACTGTTCGCCGGACCGTTGTGCCAGCTTCTGGGCGTAGTCGGGCCGCATAACCAACTCCCCGTCCATTATGATCTCCCGATCCCACGGGAGGATGATGAAGGCCTCAGTTGCCATGGCGTAGTAGTCGGGTTCGTACGCGCCTGTTCGTAGGGATACCGCCGTGCGGACCTCGGCGGGGCGCAGCCTCTTGACAGCCGAAACTGCCAACTTCAGCGTGTCGCCCGAGTCGCAGGTTTCGTCGACCAGCAGCACACGACGACCCGCCACACTGGGCGGTGGCTCGGTGACCAACGTGGGACGGACTGCCGCACCGATTCGAGTCACGACCATCGAGGCGAAGTCACGCTGTAGGATGGAGGCCACGACAGCTCCGGGAATCACACCGGCTTTGGCAATTCCCAAAACTAACTCCGGATCGAAGCTGCCCGACAGCCTCAGGGCCAACGCACGGCACAACTCACCGAATAGCGTCCAATCGATCTCGAGCACGTCCTTGTGCGAACCGCCAGTGGCTGTTGGAGACACAAACAGAACGTAGTTGCATTACGGCAACAGGTACAGGGGCGAGGCAAGAAACTGACAACAGGCAGGGCGCAGAGCATGGGATTTCCAGCTGCTTCGAGGCCAGGCTGTCTACCAATCCGGCTGGCTGCGTTGCCTACCCCAATTCCCTGGGATATCTTGGGGCTGCAATGGCCTTTTGGAAACGCCTCTTCTCCCGCCGCCGCGGCACGGACTTGAAGCCACAGCGGCTCGACTACCTCAACGAGGCGTTGGCCTTGGAGCGCCAAGGTGACTACGACGCCGCTTTGACATCCTATCGGCTGGCTCTGCGCGACCACCCGGCTGATCCTCGCGTGTTGCAGAACATGGCTATTGCCTTTACCAAAACCCAACGTCACGATGAGGCGATCCGGTATTATCGCAAGGCCTTAGAGATCGATGACACGCTTGCAGGTGCGCATTACGGCCTGGCCTTTCTGCTGCTTCGCCGTGGTGACACAGAATACGCTGAGAAACACTTACGGACCTTTCTCGCTCGTCCTCCGAGAGGACCGGACGCCGCCAAGTGGATCGAGCACGCACAGCAGGCGCTGGCTGACATGGAGACGGAGGAACAGTCCTGAGGCGATACCACGCTCTCCTAGTCTGGCTGACAGCCTGCAGTTCGATCACCGGCGACTCGGACAGGGCCATCGCCCTGGTGATCGAAGGCCTGCCAGAACGGAGCGTCGAGGAAGGAGACACCCTCACTCTGGTCGCGTCAGTTGTTACCGTGTCAGGGGATACCGTTCCTGACCCGGCGATCGTATGGACCATAGTAGACCCCGATACCGGCCAGCTTGGCTTCACACTCGATAGCCTGAGCGGGCTCGTGACTGGGGTCGAGCCTGGTGGTGGCAGGGTTCGCCCGCGTTTCGAGGATATGACTACTCTGGCGATAATCACCGTAACGGTGACCCCGGCGCCCGACTCGGTGGCGTCGGTTGGCGATCACCGAATCGCATTGGCAGCGAGCGATTCGGTATCTGCGCCAATGGTCGTAGCGGTTTTCGATCTGACTACCGACTCTAGCGCTGTGTTGGCAATCGAGAACAAGCCGGTGCAGTTTTACGTGGTCAATCCTCTACCAGGTTCGGCTGATGCATCCGGCTTCTACCTCGCGCCGAGCGAAGACGGTCAGCTGGGTGAGGACCAGCATCGCTTGCTCACGACGACCAACCAGCAGGGTCAGGCGCGAGCCGTTGTAAAACGGATCTCCGGCTCTGCTCTGCCTGACAGCGCTGTGGTCGAAGCCGCGGCTGCTACTGCGGCCGGCGACTGGGTGGCAGGGTCGCCAGTGAGATTCGTGGTGCTGTTCGGGAACGGATGAGTCTTGCATCGAGACGGGGAGGTAGCAGTGAACTCACCTGACACTCTCACGCAGTTGTTCTTCAATGCAATCGATCGTTTCAGCTCCAAGCGGGCAGCTTTGAGGTACAAGAAGGGCGGAGTCTGGCACGACATCACACACTTCGAGCTCTCCCGCCAAGTTCACCACGTGGCTCTTGGCCTGATGGAGCTGGGCATCAAGCCGGGCGACAGGATTGCGATCTTGTCGGCAAACCGTCCGGAGTGGGCGGTGGCAGATTATGCGTGCCTAACCGCGTGCTGCGCCGACGTGCCGATCTATCCGACTCTCACTGCCAGCCAGGTAGCCTACATATTGAAGGATTCGGAAGCCTGTGCAGCGTTCGTGGCTGACGACGAGCAGTGCAAGAAAGTGTTGGCTCACAGAGACGATCTTTCCGCGCTGAGACACGTCATCGCGTTTGACGATGGAGTACCCGACGCCGTGTCCTTGCGGGAGCTCATTCAACGAGGTGCTGCGGCTGAGTCGAACTACCCTCACTACAAGGAGACTGCCTGTTCGGTGGACCGCGACTCCTTAGCGACGCTGATCTATACGTCGGGAACGACAGGTGACCCCAAGGGGGTGATGCTCACACATCACAACATCACCTCCAATGTCCTCGCCGGCCTGAAGGTGATCGAGATCGGGCCCAATGACAGTTGCCTCTCGCTGCTTCCGCTGTCCCACAGCTTTGAGCGCATGGCCGGTCACTACATCATGCTACACGCGGGCACTACCATCAACTACGCTGAGAGTATCGAGCAGGTCCCCGCAAATCTGCTCGAGGTGAGGCCAAGCATAGTTTTATCCGTGCCACGGCTGTTCGAGAAGATCTATGCGCGGGTACTTGAGAATGCGATGGCTGGAGGCTCCGTGACGCGCCGCATCTTCTTCTGGGCCAGGCGCAACGCCGAGACCTGGGCCGATGTAAAGCTGTCGGGAGGATCGATCCCGATAACCCTGGCTGTGAAGAAGAAGATCGCCGACAGGCTGGTGTTCTCCAAACTGCAGGCTCGCACTGGAGGGCGCGTCCGCTTCTTCGTATCGGGAGGTGCTCCGCTTTCACCGGAGATCGCCCGGTTCTTCTATGCCGCGGGGATTCCCATCATCGAGGGATACGGCCTCACCGAGACTGCTCCGCTGATTTCCGTAAATCCGCTGGAGGCTCCGCACATCGGCACGGTCGGCCCAGCGGTTCCCGGCGTGGAGGTGCGCATTGCGCCTGATGGCGAGATCCTCTGCCGTGGGCCAAACGTCATGCAGGGGTACTACAACCGACCCGAGGCCACTAGCGAGGCAATCGACCCGGAAGGGTGGTTTCACACAGGCGATATCGGAGAGTTAGACGCCCAGGGATACCTCCGGATCACTGATCGGAAGAAGGACATCATAGTCACGGCCGGGGGTAAGAACATTGCGCCGCAGCCGATAGAGAACATGGTCAAGACGAACAAGTACATACTCAACGCCGTAATGATCGGTGACAAGCGCCGGTTTCCCATAATCCTGGTGGTTCCCGACGAGGAGGCCGTTGGCAAGTGGGCGGCAGAACGCCGCATCACGATCATCTCCAACAAGTTGCTGAGTCACCCCGATATCGTCGCCATGGTGGAACGCGAGGTAATGGGGAATCTGCGGGACCTTGCCAGCTATGAGATGCCCAAGAAGGTACTGATTGCTGAACAGGATTTCACGATCGAAGCCGGGGAGCTGACACCGACGCTAAAAGTGAAACGGAGAGTCGTAGAACAGAAATACCGTGAACAGATCGAGGCCGCCTATCGGGACTAGGGAAGTCCAGTCTTCACCCCTACCCACAGACCTCTTTCCGCTGCCAAACGCTTGGCACCGGTCACCGTGACACTCTCACCTCCCACTACCAGGCGCATATTGTCAATAAGAACTCGCACGCCTTCGGCAAGCCACGGCTCCACCGCGTACTCCCTACCGATCACCGCGCCGTGTACCACCGACGATCTGAGCGGGATATCTGCGGCCGCCTGTAGCAGGCTTATGATGGGTGACTCGCCCACGTCGGGTGGCGCATTCACGCCGATGAGCTGAATCCCAGGCGCCAATTCTGCCAAACCATTTGACAGTCGTGCAGCCGATCCCAAGAGCACTACGTAGCCGCTGCCCTCGACTGACAGCAGCGCCTGGACCGTCTCCGGATCGAGCATCTCTTCGAGTGTGATGTCGTCCGATCTGCTGTCGGCACCCAGCAGGGGATCGATACCGAATTTGACAGTGCCGTTTTCAATTGCGTATTCAGCTCTACAAATCGGGCATCCAATTGTCCCACGCGTCACGATACGGCCAACCGTCTCCTCTGACGAGAGAACACAGTACGTCTCGTCAGGGTGCGCTGGGCACCGTAGTAACTCTGTTAGTTCGATGAACACGACTGTTCTTGTCAGCCTGCCGGTGAAATCCGGATCAAGTCCACATTGGCGCGGGCCGGCAATGACACAGCAAACAACACTGCCTGCGCAATATCCTCGGCACGGAGCATGTCCGCGCGATCGAACACATGCTGCTTGCCATCGGCGCCCAACTCGTCCCATAGTCCTGTATCGGTCGGCCCTGGAGATATCAGGGTTGTCCTCACATCTGTTCCTTGTAGCTCTCGGGCCAGCACTTCATGTAATCCGCGCAGTCCGTACTTGCTGGCTCCGTACGCAGCGTTGCCCGAAAACGGGACGTGGTCAGCCACGCTACCAACGGTGATAATGTGGGCCCAGTCCTTCTTGATCAAGTGCGGCAACAATTCCCGCAACACCATGAAAGGTCCTGTCAGATTCACTCGGAGGTTGCTTTCGAGTTCGTCCGTGGTTGTCTCCGCCAGCGGCTTCAACATGAAAGTGCCCGCATTGTTGACCACGATATCTGGGATACCGACCGCTTCCATCAACCGTGCCACAACCGTGCGCACTTCAGGCTCGCTCGTCACGTCACATGTGAAGTCAGTGCGACGCTCACCTAATCTTGTGGAGATACTGCGTGCCAACCGCACCACATGTACGCCGGCTGTGATCAGCTCTTCGGCGATTGCCAAGCCTATGCCCCGACTTGCCCCCGTGACCAGTGCAATTCTCCCCACCAACGAGGTCAATCCAAGTCGCTCCGGTTGTGTGCCAGCCGCAAGAACTCGTCACGCGTTTTGCCTTCGAGAAAGACCCCCCGCAATGCGCTCGTGACAGTCTTGGAATGCTGCTTCTCAACACCGCGCATCATCATACACAGATGGTAGGCTTCGATCACAACGCCAACACCACGCGGTTGGAGCAGATCCATCATCGCGTCCGCGACCTGGTCAGTCAGGCGCTCTTGGATCTGCAAGCGACGGGCGAAGACGTCGACTAGCCGAGGAATCTTTGAGAGACCCAAGATCTTCCCTTTGGGAATATAGGCAACGTGGGTCTTCCCGAAGAACGGTAGCAGGTGGTGTTCACAGAGCGAGTACAGCTCCACATCGCGCACCAAGATCATGCTGTCATGAGGCTCTTCAAAGACCGCGCCATTCATGACTTCTGAAACGCTGGTTCTGTACCCCTGAGTCAACCACTCAAGTGAAGATGTCACCCTGGCAGGCGTGCGCACCAACCCCGGGCGGTCTGGATCCTCTCCAATGTGCTCGAGCAGACGGCGGACCATATCCCGCACTGCTGCGCCAGTCGTGGACCGCTCGACGGCGCGGCCACCGCGGCCGCTTCGAACGTGGACATCGCGAACTGGATGCGAACGTGACACGAACCCCCCTATGCCAGTACTACTGGATCGCCATCACCGCCCGCTGTTGGCGGCCGGACAGGAACGGTATTTTAGGTCGAGTTCGACGTCAAGCACCGGATCACTGAGACAAAAAGGTGCGCCACATGGACGCACCTTTTTACGGCGAGTGCGGAACGAAGAGTATTATTGAAGCCCGAATCAGTACGGCCCGTGCCCTAGCCACAACATCTGCCTTCCCGTCCCAGGGCTTGACATCGGCAGCAGCAAGCTGACACGTGATCGAGCTTGTTGGCTCAATAATGTTGCTCTTCGCCCCGCTTATATTTGCGAATATAGACATGGTGCAAAAAACCGTCAAGGAAACCACAGTCTGGATGGTGATAACATGAACCGATACCTGATTGGATCCATCTTGATGGCAGCGTTATGGATCCTTCTTGCCCTCATTGTGGCGATTCCCACTGGCTGGGTGCACGTACCGCTCGTTGCCGCCGTCTTACTAATCGTGAGAGCTGTTGTGGACGGGCAGCGGTCCTAGCTAAATCTCCCAATTGGAAAGAAGCACGGCCGTTCCCGGCACTACGGCTTCGGGAAATCCCGTCAAGGTCATACGCAGATCCGTCCAACGCACCCGATACCCCAAAGCCGTCAAGATCCGATAGCATTCTTCATATGCCGTCTGGCACCGGACCGCCACGCGCGGTAGTCCCGACTCGCTAGCGCACTGCTCTACAGTCGACATCATTGCTTCGAATGCCTCGGCCGAAGTGGCAAACAGTTTCAAGATCCGCAGTTCGTCATTGGGCCGATTCCTCGTGAGAGGCGCCGAATGCCACAGTGCGAAGGCCGTGACTTCTCCATCATCGCCGATGACCGCGGCATCACCTATGCCAAGATCCACCGACAGCTCGAACTCTCGCGTGAAGTCATATCCTGCCGCGACGTCATCGAGACATCTACGGCAGCCTAGGATCAGCGACGACCGCCGCTCGGTGTCCAGATCACTCAGGCGCTCGAAGCGCACTCCGGCAGCCCTGTTCCCGACGTCACATGTCATTGTCATGGTTAGGTACTGCGGGACAAACCCGAGCTGGCCATAGAATCCTATGTTCTCGACCGTGCGTGGCATGGTCTCGAGACCCAACGTTGTCACACCCTCCTCGAGCAGCCAGGCTATCGCTGTCGTCACGATGACTTTGCCGATTCCGAGTCCCTGTCTGTCCGTCCGCACGGCCAGCGGCCCCATCCATCCCTCTACACCCGAGTGGTGGGCCATGTTGAACGCAACCAGTTCACCTTTCTCATCAAACCACAGCATCGCTCCATTGCCTGCATCACGAATGGCGTACCGCCAGATAGCCGGATTCAGTTGAGGTACGCGGACCCCAATCAGACCATCTCTCCGGTACCTCTCTGTAAACGAATCCGAGAACAGGCGATTCATGGCTGAAACGTCCGCCTTGGTGGGTCGCCGCGGCCCCTCAAGCCCGTGTGCGCGGAGCTGCTGTGTCACTCGAGCGCCGCGCCTCCGTCTTCGGTCACCACTGCAGTGCTGCCGCGCTGATCGAACTCGACTCGCAGCACACGGTCCACCCCATTCCGGACTGTCTCGATATGCGTTATCAGAATCACCTGCGGAAACCGCACTCCCAGCCGTCGTAGCAGCTCCACGACGTTGTATCTTCTGCTCTCATCGAGGCCCCCAAAGATCTCATCCAATACCAAAAGCGAGAGAGGTTGGCCAGCCCGCTCGGCGACCATCTGACTGATGGCCAGCCTGAGCACCAGATTGACGAGGTCTTCTTCGCCGCCAGATATGACAGGCTTGGGAACACCGTCCTCAATTACCGTGGTGCGATACTGTTCATCCAACTCAAGTTCGCTGTACCGCGCATCAGTGAGGTCGGATAGAAAAGTCGAGGCTCGCTCCGCGATCTCAGGACGCATCGCGGCGTTCAGCTCCAATCGCAGGTCGTGAAAACCACGGTCCAGTTCGTCATGCATCCGCAAGTCACGTTTGATCGTACGCACCTGTGCCTCACGCTCCTTGCGTTCCTTGAGACGTCGCTCGACTTGATCACGTCCTGTCTCTGCCGCTTTGAGATCGCCTTGAACCGACGCCAGTTCCAATTCAGCCTCGCGCACCGCTGCTTCCGCCTTCTCGTATCTGGCACGAACCTCCGCATACTTCTCGTCACTGAAGCCCAGGCTCGCGATTGAACTGCGGAGGCGTTCAAAGCGCGCTTCGTGATCTGATAGCTTCTTTTCAGCCAACTCCGCTTCGCCAACCAGTTGCTCAGCACCCTCCGCCTTGACCTGCAGTTCGATGCTCTTCTTGCGGACAGGATCCAGCACGCGGAGCTGCTCCCGCACCTCCTCTTGTCGGTCTGCATCATAGGCGTCTGGCAACTCGGCGATCTCTTTATCGAGTTCGGCCAAGCGAGACTCAAGTCTGTGTAGCTCTGCTTCTGCGTCGCGTCTTTCCTGCACACGATCCTCACACCGAGCTGCCTCCTGGACTGATCTTTCCACCACCTCTGCCAGCGTATCTGACCGAAGCCTGGCCTCCTGCAACTCTTTGGGCTCCTCGCTCAGTTGACTCACCCGCTGGTTAAAATATTTCCCGTCGATTGCGATCTCTTCCAACTGCCGGTCGATCGCAGCGAGCACGGTCTCATACTCCGTGCCCAGCGAACGGGCGCATGTGGGACAGGTCCCTTCTGGTCCTGCAACGACGATCCGCTCCTTCTGTTTCTGCAGATCGCGGTACTGATCACGCAGTGACTGCCGCTTGGTCTCTGCATCCTGTCTGTCCCGGATCCAGGTTGTGTGGGCTCTTTCTGCATCAACCTCCGCTTGCGCTAGGTCAGTCCGAGCCTGCTCCAGAGCCGCCACTGCTCTCGCTAGCAGACGGTCTGTGTCACCCAGCTGCGTGACTCTCTGCCGCATTCGGTCGCTCTGTTCACCAATCTCACGTAGCTGACCCGCAAGAGCCCGCCGTCTTCCGGCAGCCTGAGCCTGCCGCTCCAGCTGTTCGAGTTCCTCCGTTAACGGGCCGACCGGAGCAAGCTCCGCCGCAACACTCTCCAGCTGCGTCCGTGCGTCCAGAGCCTCGGCAAGCTCCTTGTCCAGCCGCTCGAATTCCCGGCGTGCTTCCCTCACATCGCGTTCGGCCACGCGAGCTTCACTATCCAGCGAGAGGACCGACTCACGGATCTCGACCATTCTAGTCCAGGCGGGACCTTCGGTTTCAAGAGCACGCCTTGTCTCGCCTACCGTGTCGGTCACAAGTTTCACCCTACGAGTAGCTGCTGTGACTCGCCCTCTTGCCTGTTTCAGCTCCGCCTTCAACTCAGCTTCATCAGCAAGTCCTTGCTCCAGGCCCACCAGCTCCGATCGGCGTCGCGAGCGGTGCTCCCGTAGCTTGTCTTGTGCCAGTTTGAGTCTGTCGTAGCCCAAGACACGTGAAAGAAACCGCGCGCGGTCCGTCGGACCCATAGTACCCATCACAGCCAGTTCCTTCTGACCAGTGAAGTAGGTGTTGAAGAATTCATCCCGTGTCATGCCGAGCACGCGAGTGACGTGAGCCGTAACCTCCTGCTGGCTATTCGCAAGCGGTTCGTCTTGTCCGTCCTGCGACAGAGCTGCGTTGTACAGTCCGCGCTCCACATGGAACTCGTGGGCACCCAGCACGAAATCCACCTCCACCTTCACCTGGGAACGGGCCGGTGCACGGTACCGCCTGATCGAATCGCGACTCCCACGAGCAGCCGGATTCCCGTAGAAGGCCCAGGCAATTGCCTCTAACAGCGTTGTCTTGCCCGATCCGTTTGGCCCTATGATCGCCGTAATGCCAGGACCGAAGATCAGCTCCGTATCCGCGTGCTGCCGAAAATTGACGAGTCTGAGACGTTGGAGCTGCAACCTACTCCTCCAGCAAATCCTGCTCGACTTCGTTCATGTATTCCGCGGCCAAGCTCATCAACTCCTTTCGGTCCACTTCCGCGGTCAATACCCGGCGAGACAGATAGTCGCTCACCAGCTCAGACAGGGTCTGTCTTCGACCCGGAGCACCGATTCCCACCGTTCGCTCAGTGGGCGGTCGCCTGATGTCGAGATTGTAGTGCAACGCCTTGGCCTTGAATTCACGAATCTGTTGCTGGTCCATATCTCGAGCGATAGGCCTGGGAACGTCAAACACCACCTGACGCACTATGTTGTCCGCGATCCCGTCCGGAACGCTCGCCACGCGTTCCGCAATCACCCGGTCTAGGTCCGCCGCCCCCAGACCGTCGCCCTGGATCGGTTCGAGGTCCACCAGGTTGCGCGCTAGAGGCACGGGCCTGAACTCGACCTGCAGTTCCTCCTCCAATTGAACGAGGAGCCAGCCTTTCCTGCCTCTCCTACCCTCCCGAGCCTCGTCAAGCAGCTCACCCCACGGATTGGTGCTCACGTACTCCAACGCCCCACAGTACCACGCGTTCGTGGCGACTTTGCTCGCCACGTGATAGTGGCCCAACGCAACGTAGTCCCACGAGTCAACTTGCAGGTCGCCTGGCTCGACCAGCGCTCCACCGTACTCCAGATTCGAGCTCTCGCGGGACAGCGCGCCTGCAATTTCCCCGTGAGTCACCAAGATCCTCTTGCATCTATTGAGGCCAGGCAGCGAAATCCCAGATTGGCCTGCCATTAACGCTGCATGCGGCACGCAAACCACGGAGAGATCGAGATGGTCGAACACCAACTCGGTGATTGCCGTGGCAACGACGTGGATGCCTCCTAGCGCCTCGAACAGTCTGAGGATGCTGCCGGTCTCGACGGAGCGCGGCGTGTCGTGGTTTCCAGCCACTATTATGATCTCAGCTCCGGGCAACTCCACTCGGAGGCGTCGTAGTTGGTTGAAGGCGTGAAGGATGGCGGCGTTGGTCGGCCGTACCGAATGAAACAAATCTCCCGCCAGCAATATGAGATCGGGCTCCACCTGCACTAGGTCATCGATGGCGCGCCCGAATGCCTGGGCAACGTCCGCCTCGCGCTGATTGACACCGTTCGGAGTGAGACGGTAATACTGGCGAAAGCCTAGGTGCAGATCAGCCAGATGGGCGAGCTTCACTGGAGCTACGGTATCACGTGGTGGCGCGTCGTGGCTTCCACCCGAAGTTCCTCGCCGGCCCCCGTTGTGCCGTCCACAGCAGCACGCACGACCGTCATTCGCGTCTTGCTCACGCCAGACACGAAACCGTTCCAAGACGTGGACCAAATCAAGCTTCCTACCACATCGCCCGACGCTGTCACCCGGCCGGGACCCATGGCGTCCACGAAGGTCGTCGGTGGAAACTGCCCGGCGACTGAGAGGAAACCCAGAGTATCCCTGGCACGGGCGACGATGCTGTCCAGCACGATCTCGACCGTCCCGTCGACCACAGGCGGTACTGTCTCATTACGAAGGCCCGGTACGACCGACGCTGCAGTCTTGCTCGACCAGCCATCTCCCTCGTTGAGACGTGAGCCTGGTAGCTCCAAGTTGGGCAGCCCTGTTAGGATTCGCATCAATCCGGTCACACCCACCGGCTGCCTACCTTCATTTCTTCCTGACACTCGAAAGCGGTCGTCGACACTCACCTGAACCCAAGCTGAATCCACCGGCATCAAGAACTCTCGCCAACTTCCGTCTGAACCACGCGTCCTCGTTCGCACCGAGTCGTATGCGAGATGGACTACCGTCTTGCCTCCCAGCCCACGCAGGAACGTCGCGCTCGCGGTCCCGATATCTGCGCTCTCGAAACGGCGTCGGTCAAATGCCCAGAGCACTGTGACCGTCTGGAAAGCCGTACGCACGATCGTCCCCGGTGCTGCTTCGTGCCTCAACAGCAATGTCTCTTGAGCGATCGCTGTGCATGGAAGCAACGACGCAATCACAGCCAATCCCGCTCGATGAGCATTCACATCCGGACCTGAGATCGGGTTATCACGTCGAATCTCACTTGCGAGCTCGTCTCACCACGTTGTGAATCCCCCACGTCCAGCCGTAATACCACCCGCGACGCACTAGATACGAACACACTCCGGGCGGACGACCACACCATCATCGCAGCAAATGAGCCGGCTGCAGTGGTCACTGCAGTCGTGCCGCTGAGCCGCGACGCAAACTGAGCCGGGACAAAACTCCCTCTGACGGTGAGATAGTACAGCGTATCGCTGCCGTGACTCGCCAAGCTGTCGATTCTCGCCGTCGCGTGAGCAGTCAGCTCACCATGACGCGGCACTCCCTCTTCCTGACCGATGCTTCTGAGGGTCGAAAACGGATAGGTCACGTCAACCGTCCACGGCATGCCTTGAGTCACCAGTCCCACCGGGAGTGCCAGCAGTAAGCCGCCATTCAACCCTCGAGCCATATGGGCTCTGGACGCCTGTAGGTGTGGACTGTCGAGGAACTCTGCCTGCAATACCTGCAGACGTTCGTCCAAGACGGCCCTGACAGTAGCGGTTTCCTCCTCAGCCACTTCGAGTTGCTGCCACAGACCACCCTGCGGACGCATCCTCGCGCGCACGGAGTCGTACTGCAACACGACCGAGAAGCGGCCATTCGCCGCGGCATCCGAGAACAATGTGGCGCTCTCTAGGTGGATCGCCTCTATGGTCAACGTGTCCAGCAACTCTTGGCCGGTAGGCATTATGGTCATTGTGATCTCGCTCCGCGAGATCAGATTGACACGTGCAGGGATGTCAGGAGCATACCGCAGGCTGTGTTCGGCTTGGGCTCGTGCAGACCCAGTCAGCCCCGACACGACGGGCAACGCCAGCAGCACCCCGTGCACAGCTTCACGGAGCATACGGATCCTCCACCGACTTCAGTTTGGCCACGCTGCCACTCGCCCGCTCGACCCGCTCGCGCGAAACCGGGCTCCCCAGCGAGGCCCGGAAGAAGGCGACTACATCATCGGGCCGGGCTCGCTTCGTCGCCAGCAGTGCCCTCCTGATGTCGTCTGACCGGTGGCCCACAATGATCTCCTTGACCTTTCCCGGTATGATCCTCCCATCCAGGGCCGTCAAGTGGGCAACTACTGCTTCCTCGAAAGCCACGTCCTTCGCCGGCGGAAACCGCTGGATCCCAGCTGGTCCCGCAAGTACTGGAGGCCGCGGGAAGGCAACGAACACTGGCTGAGTAAAGTGTGGATGCCGGACCATCAGCTCGCCCTTCGGCAGGGTCGCAAGTTTGATCTTGGTGGCTGGCGAAAGCACCTGATACCCGGGAGTTGCCAGCTCATCCAGATCCATCCGCCCATAGATGGTAGTTCCAGCGTTGCCAACGACCCTCCGGTGCACCTGAGACCGGAATTGCTGAGCTCCAAAGAGGACCAATCCCAGGTATCTGCCACGTTCCGAGATGTCAAGCAACATCTTGCGCACGTAGGTATCCGGCCCGTCGCCAGGAGCGTACTTGTTCAACTCATCCACGAATACGACTACGTGATCGACGCCGAGATCGCGCCGTTCCAGTTGTTCCCGTAGTTGTGATACAACTCGGGTGAACACTAGGTCCTGAGCCAACTGGTCCATACCCGCTACATCCAATACGTAGACCGCACGGTCCTCGAACTCGCCGAATGGGAGGTCGCTGACCGTGCCATCGTCAGTCACCAATCCCTTGCACCGTGTCGAGATGTTCAGGAGCCGGTTACGAACCTTGCGAATGGTGGCCACGTGGTGCGTCCGCCACATGTCACTTCGGCCTTGAGCCTCCAATCCCTCGAAGATCGAGCGGAACAGTCGTTCCAGATCGGAGAAAGTACGCACTCGGTGTGTCGTACCCCATTCGTCTGAGAATTCTTTCTCGACCACTCGATCCGCCAGGAAATCGATGAAGGCGTCGGACTTGGCGTCTATGTCATCACGGCTGAGCAGTACCTCGTGATAGTCCAGCACTTCACGAAGACCCCAGACCAGAGGTTCCACAGTCTCGATCAGGTCGGGATGTGAGCGTAGCGTGTTGAGGTTTACTCCGTCGGCTTTGAACGGCGCGTAGTAGTGCACACTTTCAAAGGGACGAGGCTCGACCTCGAGCTGAGTGTACATTTCCAGGTCCGCGGCCGTCAGTTCACCTGGCTGATCCAGAAAGCACAAGTCAGGACCCTTGACGTTGACACAAACCGCGGCAATGGTCCCTTTGTGCGCCGGAAACTTCTGGAAGATGCTGGTGAGGAAGAACTCGACAGCACTGGTCTTGGTGGCGAGCCCCGAGACCCCAGATATGTTCAGGTGAGCAGATTCCGGTCCCAGCAAGAAGTCGGAATCCAGATAGACCGGCGCACTCATTCCCCCACCGGTATACAGGCCAATCGGCAGACCGCTGCTGCGGTTGGCTCTGACGTATGCGTCCATGCGGAGTGCAATCTCGACGTCCTCCCGGGTCGCCAGCATCACGCCGGCAAGTGACACGGGCTGGACCGGTTCCTCGGGCTGCTGTCGCAACACTGCGGCTGTCCACAGCCGGACCTCCGTACGCCGAGTCGGTGCAGCAGTGCCTGCCGGGTCACCTTCCGCGGCCACTACATCGTGCAGTGGAGTGGCGAGATCGGAATATGCCTTTCCATCGATCACGACCGCATAGACCGTCCTACCACGCTCATCGTCCACCCTCACTATCGCTCCGATGCCAATGGTCGTATCTGTGGCGGTCCAGAACTGGAACTGATGGGGACCGGCAGGCATGGCCTCCGTGGCCACCACACGGCCGATTAGGCGACGGTCCTCGAACCTAATCACAGCCAATCCCCGATCTGGGCGCGCAAGTACGACTCCACTTGACGCACCGGATAGACCAATCGATCCCAACGCCCATCCGGCGCCGACAGCGGCGACCGCTCGGACAACATCCAAGAACTGATCTCGCTTGCCTCGACGCCAGCCTCTGCACTAGGCGACCGCTCCAGCCGCACCAATCCGAACAACAGGTCACGCCCCTCCCAAGGCCACAAACGAAGATACCAAGAATGGACTTCTTTCTGCTCGCCAATCCGCCGCGCAAATACGCTGGTGCGATGACGTGCTGCAAGGGTGAGCGCCGTTCTGAGATCGCTCCCGGCTAGAAACTGAGTCTCATGACTCTTGACCAGACCTAGAACTCGAGGCGAATCATCCTCGTCCACGTATGGCGCAATGGAACCGTCAAGCACGAGCCAGCCTTCACGCCGGGTTTTCAGATACCGCCTCGCCGCCGACAGCTCCACCGCTTCACGTCGCGCCTCCACTAGCTGGGCGGCCATGTGCACCTCCAGAATCGGGTGTTCCCGTTCAGTCTCGCCAGTATCGTATAGCGGCAGTCCGGTCTCTTCGAGCACACGCGCCTGGCAGTCGGAGAGCCGCTGCACGTTTACGGCGATGAACTCCTCCGACTGTTGCGACTCAACCGAAAGACTCTGCTCATGCCGGCCCATGACGGCGGCGGCCACGTAGCCGCGCACCACTGGGGTCAACCCGAACCTGCCGACCACAGCGTACCGCTGGATTCCATCGAGGAAACCCGTGCCCGGTGGTGCGACCCCTGTGGTTGGTACCGAGATTGCTTCGATGGGCTCATGCTCGACCGGCTCCGCCGAGCCAAACGGTCTGCTGAGCGGCTGGGGTACGTGAGTGAGAACGGTGTAGCCACCAACCGTTCCCTCCGCCGCTCGGATGGCCACTTCCAAGACCTGTCTGGCAGATCGAGCAGTCTGCAGCTGCGACGTCAGGAGGCCTCCTTGGCTAGCTCTCTCCCGACCGACGACAGCGTGCCCTGCTGAAACCAAGCCCCCCCGGTAGTGCTGCGCTCACGATGACCTCCGTGCCCGTACAAATGGTGCCTTGCCGTGACTTGCGACTCGTGTCACCTATGTCGCGCCGCCGACGGAAACGGGGGCACAGCGAGTAGCCAGAAGCCTGCCAGCTGACCGTTATGGTCGACCTCCGCCAGCAGGTTTTCGGCGAGGGTGACGGCATCGACATCCCGGGGGGTCCCGACCACCAAATGTATCACTGACTCGTCGCCGTTCTTCTCACAGGAGAGTTCCACTTTGAGCTCTATCACTCCGGCATTCTGCATCGCTTCATCGAGCTGGATCTCCAAGTGACCTTGGCGCTTTGCCTGGGGCGGAGTCAGCTCCGTCGACGTCTCGTGCTCCGGCCACACAACAACCTCCAGGCCAGCCAGCACGCGCCGATCCAGACTGAGTGAGACGAATGAACCGCCGGCATCTCCCAGCTCTACAGTCCCGGGCTGCGCCGGGTCCGGTAGTCCAGCTGTGAACCTCCCTGTGAGAATCTCGGTATCGAAATCCCATTGGTATTCCACTTTTGGCAGTTGGTCCTGCAGAGGCGCGATTTGCGTGGCGAGTGTCATAGCCCGTCTATCTCCGCGATGGTGTCGACACTGGATAGCGCAGAGCCGACGGCGGCCTAGGCCGACCGGATGGCTAGCGCATCAGTGAACTCAGACATCCTGGTCAAAGCAGTTGTGAGTTCCTTCTCAGACGATGCGAAGGACAAACGAACCCAACGGCTGTCCCCGAACGCCTCTCCGGGAACCAGCGCAACAC
>CP070666.1:121254-147477 GCA_020351775.1 Gemmatimonadota bacterium
ATGCGGTATCACCCAGTGTTCGCCGGACGGCGTCTTGTGCCCACCGGACGAGTTCCGGCGGGTTGACGAGCGGTGGAGTCCCCGGTCGGATCTGGGTCTCCGCGGACAAACCATGGGCCCGGGCCACTGCGGCGGCCATCTCTCGTAACTGGGCGTGCAGCATTGCCCTAGTCTCGTGATCGGCGGCGCGCACAGTGCCACCGATGCACGCAGTGTGCGGCACTACATTCGTCGCTGTACCGGCTGCAATTGTACCCACAGTGACGACGGCGGGCACACCGGGAGCAACCCGGCGCGAGATGATCGTTTGAAGCGATGTCACCAATGCCGCAGCTCCCACGATCGCGTCACTCCCTTCGTGGGGACGGGCGGCGTGGGATCCCTTGCCTGTGAGCTCGACGGAGAACTCATCTGCGGAGCCCGCTACGGCCCCCGACTGTGCCACCGCTGTGCCAACCTCGAACCGCAGATCGACGTGGGCGCCGAAAATCGCCGCCACTCCTTCCAGCACGCCGGCCGTGATCATTGCCAGCGCTCCTTGCGCCGTCTCTTCCGCAGGCTGAAGCAGGACAACCACATCACCGCTGGGAGGATCGCTCTTCAACAGGTGAGCTGCTCCAATCGTCCATGCAGCGTGGACGTCGTGACCGCACGCATGCATGACGCCCGGGTTGAGCGAAGCGAATTCCACCCCGGTCTCTTCAGCTATCGGCAACGCATCGGTGTCCCCGCGAATAGCCACGGCTCTGAGATCAGGGTCCGCACCAGGAACGTGAGCAACGATGCCAGTGCCGGCGACGCGATCCACTGATCCCAGATCCAGCGCTACCAGCTCTTCGTGAAGCCGCTCTGCCGTACGGGTTTCCTCCAACGCCAGCTCCGGGTATCGGTGGAGATCGTGGCGCAATCCGGTCAGCTTCTGTCGGAGTCCCGCCGAGAACTGTCGTCGAGGTGACTGGGGCATTATCGATCCTTGCCTTCCGTTGGCGGGCCGGTCGACTCGGCCTCCTAGTGGCAGCGACCGGATGCCGGACTGCTCAAGATGACTGATCTCACGGGCCAGATCCGGTCAGCAGGCCAAAAAAACGGCATATCATGGCACCCCAAGCAGGGACGGCCTGAATGTATGCATCGGTCCAGATTACGCCGCTTCTACACGGATCACAAGACAAATTGACCGCACCGGTCCGGGAGTGAATGTGCAGCCAAAGCGTTATCCGACTCGCAGTGGCAGGGCAGGCGTGTTCTGTTTCGAGCGTGGTATGGGGCAAGGAGCTGGGAACCCAAGCGCGAGTCAAGACGATGTCCGGCTGTATCCTGCAACCTCACCGCCCGCGGGGCATCTCCCCAAGTCGCCGCAACGACGCAACTGTACATGAGGGCGAACCGATCCTGGAGAGGGCGGTGCTGGTGAGCCAGGTCTGTTCCGGGGTGTGGTGCCCTTGGCCGGGATTCCCAGCAGCGCTACGCTTAATTGTGCTTCCTGCAGATCCCAACTGGCGGGACTTCGGAAGCAGCTAATCTTTACTTCTCATGAAACGGACAGGTCCTATGCAAGTTCTGATGAGCCAACAGCTGAGCCAACAGCGCGCGATTGCCTTTGCAGCATTCCTGTTCACTGCGCCAGCGGGCGTGCTGGCCCAGCAGCCCCGCAGAACCGTGCCTCACGCACCCGACAGGGGGGCCACGGAAGGTCAGGGCCCATTCGAGCGCCTGATCCTGAGAGGTGCAACCGCTATCGATGGCACTGGGGCGCCAGCGCAAGGACCGGTGGACATCGTCATCGAGGGCAACAGGATTGTGCAGATCACCAGTGTAGGAAGTCCGGGCGCTCCAATTGCCGAAGAGCGGCGTCCCCAGGATGCGTCGCACGAAATCGATACCCACGGCATGTACGTGCTTCCCGGATTCGTCGATCTGCACGCCCATACCGGTGGCGTGTCGCAGGGCACCCCTGCCGAGTACGTGTACAAGCTATGGCTGGCACACGGCGTGACCACGATACGCGACCCGGGGTCTGGCAATGGCGTTGACTGGACTCTGCAGGCCCGTGAGCGCAGCGCGGCGAACGAGATAGTCGCGCCGCGGGTCTTCGTCTACGTGAGGCCCGGCGCAGGGTGGGATAGTGGCCCGGTTACGACCCCCGAATTGGCTCGGGCCTGGGTCCGCTGGGCGGCGGAGAAGGGAGTGGACGGGCTCAAGCTGGGCTCCCATGACCCCGCGATCATGGCGGCGCTGATCGACCAAGCCATCAAGCTAGGGCTGGGAACCCAAGCGCATCTGGGACAGATGGGCGTTGCCCGTATGGATGCCCTGGATGCGGCGCGGCTAGGGCTTGGTTCACTGGAGCACTGGTACGGGTTGCCCGAAGCTCTGTTCGACGACAGGACGGTGCAGGACTTTCCCTACGACTACAACTACAACAACGAGTACCACCGTTTCGGACAGGCCGGCCGGCTATGGAAACAGGCGGCAACGCCCGGCAGCGATAGGTGGAATGCTGTGATTGAAGAGTTGTTGGAACTGGGGTTCGTCATCGACCCGACGATGACGATCTACGAGGCAAGTAGGGACGTGATGCGCGCGCGCGAGGCAGAGTGGCACGATACCTACACACTCCCCTCGCTCTGGGAGTTCTACCAGCCAAGTCGAACCAGCCATGGATCGTACTGGTTCGACTGGACCACCCAGGACGAGATCGAATGGAAGCAGAACTTTCGGATCTGGATGGCCTTCCTCAACGAGTACAATAACCGAGGGGGAAGGGTCTGCACCGGCTCGGATTCTGGTTTCATATACAAACTGTACGGCTTCGGCTATGTCCGCGAACTCGAGCTGTTGCAGGAAGCCGGGTTCCATCCGCTGGAGGTGATTCGGTCGGCTACGTTGTGTGGCGCCGAGACACTCCATGAACCCGGCCGTGAACCGATCAAGTTCGGTTTGATCAAACCAGGTTTGCTGGCGGACCTGGTCGTAGTGGAAGAGAATCCGATCCACAACTTCAAGGTACTCTACGGCACTGGCACGGTGAGGCTCGACCAGGGTGGCAGCCCGGCGCGCGTCGGCGGTGTCAGGTATACTGTTAAAGATGGCATCGTGTATGATGCTAGGCGGTTGCTGGCGGATGTTGCGCGGATTGTGGAACAGGCCAAGAGCGCGGCAGCGACCGGAGCAGGACCAAACCCGGCGACATCTTCTTCAGGGAGGTAGCGATGGCATACGGTAGGAGGATTCCGGCGGCATTCGGCATCGTGGCTTGCTTCGCAGCAGTCTCGGCCACCGCGGGCGCTCAGGAGTCAGGGATTGTGGTCGAGGCCGCCCTGGCTCTCGCGATTGAGGATCGAACACCGGTGGACACGGGTTCTTCCTTCCCCGCTGACGTCGGCAGAGTCTGGCTGTGGACCAAGGTGTCCGGGGCTGCAGGACAGACTGTGACGCACGTCTGGTCCCATGGCGAGAACGAGTGGGTGGTACCCCTGCAGATTGGGGCGAACACTTGGCGCACGTGGAGCAACAAGACGATTCCAGCGGAGTGGACCGGCGAGTGGCAAGTCGAGGTGCGAGATCAAGCCGGAAACGTCCTGAAGACGGTGCGATTCACGGTCGGTTCAGGGGGGTAGGCTCCGGTGTCAGCACCCCTGCTCCCCCTATCGCGCCTCGGGGGAGCAGGGAAGTGTGTGGAGCGATCAGCCTAAGAAACCCAGCCCACCCACTGCTGCAACCACTAGCTTGACCAGCAGCCACAAGCCGCCGACTATCAGCAGCGGCCCACCCAATCCTTTAGCTTTGCTGAGGATCTTATTGCCCAGTGCTACCAGCAACATGTGCCAGGTCCCGAACAGGGTTATCTGGTTGGCAAACCGGTACAGGAACGGGCTCGTTTCCTCGCTGAACAGGAACCCGAGCGAGAGCTGGGGATTGTCTATTCCAGCAAACGCCATCAGTATGACCATCAAGAGCATTCCTGCCAGGGACACGACGTTGGCATGGGCCAGGACCGCGAATTCGGTTTTGAATTTGATGGGCTCTGGACCTGTGGCCCCGAAGATCAGCATCAGGACGAGTGAGACGATTGCCAGTACGATTAGGCCGGCCGCCGAGCCCCCTCCGAAGATGAGTGCGCGGCTGCTCGAACTGGCGGCATCCTCTATCTGCTCTTGGACTTGTTCGTCAGTGAGCTGAGCCCGTTCGCGAAACGCCTCGACCCGGTCTCGCGCCTGCTGCCGCAACACGTCAGCAGGTGTGCCGAACGCGAACACTCCGGTGACGACTACGAGCAGGATTATCGGCAACAGTGCCCGGGGGCGGGCGGCGAGTTCGGTGAACACCTGCACCGGCTCATCAAACACTCTCAAAACGAGCCATCCGGCGCTTTTGGTCTGTCCTTCGGTACTTGCTGCCTCAGTCACGGTCGGTCCTCCCGATTTCTGGAGCTATCTCATTTGAAGCCTGGCACATCCCGATGCTAGCACGCGGGATTGCCGGCATACGGTCCCGATCTGGACCTGCTGACGATCCTGATCTGTGTCACAACCCATGTGGGGGAGCTGCCTTCTCGAGCGACGGCTACGTGGCGCTGGCCACCAGCGCTAATCGTGCCTATTGCTTGCGGTTGGAGATCGACGACAACATCGAAGCAACCATTGGGGGGCCGGACCTCAGCCCGCAACCTGCGGCGCGGCCGCTCTTCGAGGGAGCTGAAGACGAGGTACCCAGCTTGGACTTGCCCCTGATTCTGCGTCCCGGCAGTCACCTCCTCGGGCGTGCCCAACAGCGCCAGCTCGCCTGCGGCTCTCCGTTCATTCATCCCCACTCGCAGCCCGCGCCAGCTGCGGTTCGCGATTCGCAGCGTGATGGCGTAGATGTAGCCGCTCGCCGCGTCAACGGCCAGGTCCGAGCCATACGTGTAGCGAAACAGGCGGGAATCGTCGGGGTTCTGCTTGGGCGGCGTGGTCCCCAGCGCGGAAAACGCCACCGAAATGGGCGTGTTGGGGACCAGGGGCAGCGGCCTCGCATCGGCATCCGCGACGACCGCGGGGTTCATGCCCGGCGTGAAACGGGGGCCGGAAGTAAGCAATAGGACCACAATCAGGACTACGATTAGAGCCCCGCCTCCGGCGAAGAGCCGTCGGTCGGTCGCCCGTCGCCACAGTCGCCCGACAGGCCTCTCTACTGTGGTGGGCTGTTTTGGAGGCGTGGTGACTGCGAGCGGGTGGGGCACGCTGGGGCGTAGCGCGCCTCTGGTCGGGCGCTTGGTCCGTGGCATCGCTTCGCCCGCGCCTGGCACCGCGCTTGTGCGCGTCGGCGGCTGCTGGGCACGAGCCAGCTCCTGCATCAGGCTCTTGCCATCACCACTCTTTTCCCGCGCACACGCCGGGCACCCTCTGGGGTTCTCGTCGTTGTACGGGATCTTGTGCTTTGGACACCGGACGAGCGCCATTTTGCCTATTTGTCTAAGTGCGGGGCAGCGTCACGCCCCGTTGAGCCTGGTACTTTCCCTTCTTGTCCGCGTAGGAGATCTCGCAGATGTCGTCTTGGTCCGCTTCGAAAAACAAGACCTGGGCGATCCCCTCGTTGGCGTAGATCTTGGCCGGGAGCGGAGTAGTGTTTGAGATCTCCAAGGTGACGTGTCCCTCCCACTCAGGTTCGAATGGTGTCACATTCGTGATTATGCCGCATCTTGCATACGTGCTCTTTCCCACGCAGATCGTGAGCACGTTGCGGGGGATGCGGAAATATTCGACAGAACGCGCCAGCGCGAAAGAGTTGGGAGGGATCATGCATACCTCCCCCTCGAACTCCACGAACGAGAGCGGATCGAACGCTTTGGGATCCACCACAGGCGAGTGCACATTCGTGAAGATCCGGAACTCCTCAGCCACACGCATATCGTAACCATAAGAGGAGACTCCGTAACTGATCGAGCCGGAGCCAAGCTGAGACTGCTGAAATGGCTCGATCATCCGGTGTTGTTCCACCATGCGCCGTATCCAACGATCAGACTTGATCGACATCGACCTCCCGGGCCTCACATTAGCAATCCGGCTGGCGGTACCGACAAACCTCCCGACGCTGCCACAGGAGGGTCGGTCCGGCACCGTGGCTAAAGATATGTCACGTTATCCATTGCGCCACTTGCACTTGCTTGACACCCCGCCGAAGCCCTGAGTAACTTCCTGCCGCTTTAGCGCGTGAAATCGTTCACGAGACCTTCGAGTTGCCATGCTTCGGGAGTACGCTCCCCTCTTATTGTTGGTCGGCATAGTCATCGTGAGTGCGGTGGCCATGATTGGCCTATCGCATGCGATACAGACCCGACGCCCCACGCAGGTCAAAGGAATGCCCTATGAATCGGGCATGCCAGCTCTGGGAGGTACACGCGACCGATTCAGCGTCAAGTTCTACCTCGTGGCGATGCTGTTCATCGTGTTCGACCTGGAAGCGGTGTTCATGATTCCTTGGGCAGTGTCGTTCCGGCAACTGGGCCTGCTTGGGTTGATAGAGATGCTCGTTTTCGTGCTGATCCTACTCGTGGCCTACATATACGTTTGGAAGCGAGGTGCTCTGGAGTGGGAGTAACACCGGCTCAGAAGGTGGAGGCGGGCGACAGCACGTCGCTAGTCACGCAGGTGTCGCCCAACTGGATCACGACCCGACTCGACTTTCTGGTGAATTGGGCACGTTCCAACAGTCTCTGGCCCATGCCATTTGGCACGGCGTGTTGTGCCATCGAGTTCATGGCCACGGCAGCTTCCCGCTTCGACCTAGCGCGTTTTGGGATGGAGCGTATGGGTTATTCTCCGCGCCAGGCCGACGTGCTGATCTGCGCCGGCCGGCTCCCGTTCAAGCTTGCCCCCGTAATCAGGCGTATCTACGATCAGATGCCACAACCCAAGTGGGTCATATCAATGGGTGCCTGCGCCTCCACGGGCGGGATATTCGACACCTACGCCATGACCCAGGGTATCGACACGGTGGTTCCGGTGGACGTATACGTGCCGGGCTGCCCGCCCCGCCCCGAAGGCTTACTCTACGGCATCCTGTTACTGCACAAGAAGATCCGCGGCGAGACCATGGCGGACGAGGCTGTCCGGCAGGAGCCGACGCTCGATCCAGGCAGCCTCATGCTGCCGCCCGAGCACGTGGACGAGCTCTCGGAACCGTTCGGCAACTCTGTTCACCAGACACGTTCAGCGTAGCAGCGAGTGAATCCATCTGTCGAGGCGCTGAGGCGCGAGTTCGGTGACAAGATCGGCCGAGCCGTCGAATCGTGTGGCGACACCTTCGTTTACGTCGAAAGGGAGAGCGCCCGTGAAGTCCTGGCGTGGCTGAAGGATACATCGGGGCAGGAGTACAATTATCTCATCGACGTGACTGCAGTGGAGTACCGCGACCCCGAATTGCCACTGGAAGTCGTGTACCTCCTCTTTTCCCTCGAGCGCAAAGTCCAGTTATGTGTCAAGATCGCATTGCCCAAGAGCGAGGAATTGCTGGTTGACTCGGTGGTCCCGCTGTGGCAGGGAGCCAACTGGCTGGAACGGGAGGTGTACGACATGTTCGGCATCACCTTCCGCGATCATCCCGACCTGCGGCGGATCCTGATGTGGGAGACGTACTCGGAGGGTCACCCTCTGAGGAAGGACTTTCCGTTGCGCGGCAGGCTCTCCCGATCTGAGCAGGTGCGGCGGGCCCTGCACGCCAATCCTGAGGCACACTACTCGATGGACGAACTATCGATCGCCGAGGCTTTCAACGACTTGCCGGAGGACATGCGCGAAAGGCTGTCGAGGGGTGAGCGGGATGCCATTCCGGGATTGCGAGGGGAGACTGAGAATGGTTGAGCGGAGGACTCTGGACGTCGGCCTGGCAACCGCGGGGATCGATGCCGAAGGGAGGCCGGTTCGTGTTCCCCTGGGGTTGTCCGGTTCACCTCTTGCTCCTGCCGCAGACGAAGAGGGCGGAGTCGGGTCCGAGCACCTACTGCTCAACATAGGTCCGCAACATCCGGCCACTCACGGAGTGCTACGACTGGTGGTGGAACTGGACGGCGAAGTGGTCGTCCGGGTGATCCCGCACATCGGGTACCTGCATTCCGGTTTCGAGAAACTGGGTGAATATCGGTTCTACAATCAGATAATCCCCCTCACCGACCGCACTGACTATCTGGCGCCGATGGCCAACAATGTGTGTTTGGCTATGGGAGCCGAGAAGCTGATGGGGATCGAGATTACCGAGAGATGCAAGGTCTTGCGGGTGATCGCGTGCGAGATGAGCCGGATCATATCACACCTCGTCTGGCTGGGCACCACGGCAATAGACCTAGGTGCCTTTACGCCCTTCCTTTGGACGTTTCAGGAAAGAGAACGGATATACGATCTGCAGGAAGCGTGGACCGGAGCACGTCTGACCACGTCTTTGACGAGAGTCGGCGGACTGTTGGCCGACATTCCAGCAGCTTTCGAGGCAGGGCTGCGAGCATCGTGCGAGCGGCTACCCAAGGTGTTGGATGAAGCCGAACGCATGTTGACCAACAACGCCATTTGGTGCGCTCGGACACAAGGTATCGGGGTGATATCGGCCGAGGACGCCATCAACTTCTCACTGTCGGGCCCGATGCTGCGTGCCAGCGGCGTGGCGTATGATGTTCGCAAGGACAGGCCCTACCTTGACTATGAGACATATGATTTCGACGTCCCGATTGGTGAGAACGGAGACGTCTATGACCGGTATCTCGTTCGGGTCGAGGAGATGCGTCAGTCGGTGCGTATCATCGAGCAGGCACTCGAGCGGCTGCCTGACGGCCCAATCAACGTAGATGATCCGCGCGTGATACTGCCTCCGAAGACTGCGGCCATGACCGACATGGAAGCAATGATATTCCATTTCAAACAGGTCATGGAGGGAGTCCGCGCGCCGGTTGGTGAGGCGTACGTGGCCATCGAGAACGGAAAGGGTGAACTGGGTACGTATTTCGTCTCAGACGGGACCGCGAAACCCGTCAGATGGCGCATTCGTCCACCATCATTCATCAACCTCTCAGCCCTACCTAAGATGGCTGAGGGGCATTTGCTTGCCGATCTCATCGCGATTAATGCGAGTGTCGATATCGTGATGGGCGAGATTGATCGCTAGATGGCGACAGAATAGCGAGGAGGATGGCCGGGCAGCAGCTATACCGACAATGCATCAAAAGACCGAATACCAACCCGTGTTCACCGGAGACCAGCGCAGGAAACTCGATGAGATCCTGACGCGGTACCCCAACAAGCAGGCAGCGTTGTTGCCGGCACTGTGGATGGTGCAGGATACACACGGTTGGATCTCGCAAGCAGCCATGGCGGAAGTGGCTGAAGTGCTGGATTTGACCGCTGCGCACGTTGAGGGTGTGGCAACGTTCTATACGATGTTCCACAAACACCCGGTCGGCGAGCACTTCATCCAGGTCTGCACCACATCGCCGTGTAACGTGTGTGGAGCAGAGGATGTTGTGGCAGCGTTCCTCCAGCACACCGGCTGTGACGAGCTGGGTGCCACGTCACCGGATGGCAAATTCACGGTGCTCGAGGTGGAGTGTCTGGGCGCGTGTGGTTTCGCAACTCCCGTACTGATCGACGACGATTTCATCGACGGGGTCACGCCCGATATGGTACCCGAGCTGGTGGCGCGGTACCGGTGAAAGGTCGGAGAATCCCTAAGCACGTGGCCGAGCTTCGCCACTCAGTCCAGCGGACTGTGCGCCTACCGTGGAGGCACCCACTGTTGCTTGCAGCGGCCTACGTAGCAGGCCGGACCGGCGCGACGGTGCAATGGGGAGCGGCGAAGTAATGGGTTATCCACACGAGCCACACCCGAAGGAAACCGTTCTGTTGAGCAAGTACTTTGGAGAGCAACAGACCAGGACGTACGACGGCTGGGTCGAGCGCGGTGGCTACAAGACGCTGAAGATGGCGCTCTCCATGGACCGGCAGCACATAATCGATGAGGTCAAGGAATCGGGTCTCAGGGGACGGGGCGGAGCCGGATTTCCCGCAGGTGTGAAGTGGAACTTCATGCCCAAGGAGCGCAGCGGACCGCACTACCTCTGCTGCAACGCCGACGAATCAGAGCCGGGCACGTTCAAAGACCGCGAGATCATGCGCTGGACACCGCACGCACTCATCGAGGGCTGTGCTATAACGCAGTACGCGATCCAGGCCGAAGTGTGCTATATCTACATCCGTGGCGAGTTCACGGAGGCCATCGGGATCATGGAACGCGCTTTGGCAGAAGCCTACGATCACGGAGTGCTGGGACAGAACGCCATGGGCAGCGGACATCAGATCGACATGTTCGTACATCGCGGTGCCGGTGCCTATATCTGCGGCGAAGAGACGGCACTGATGAATTCGATCGAGGGAAAGCGTGGCAACCCGCGAATCAAACCTCCGTTTCCGGCTACCCGCGGTTTGTTCGGGATGCCAACGACCATAAACAACGTTGAGACGCTGGCAGCGGTGCCTCATATCATCGAGCGCGGCAGCTCCTGGTACAAGGCACTCTCCCTCTCCAATCCCAAGAGTACCGGCACCAAGCTCTTCAGTGTCTGTGGGCAGGTGCAGAAACCCGGCAACTACGAAGTTGTGATGGGATTCCCTCTCAAGGAGTTGATCTACGACTTGTGCGGGGGAATGCATCGCGGACGCACCCTCAAGGCCTGCATACCCGGTGGCTCGTCGGTACCGATTCTCAATAGAGACGAGGCCGAAGCCTGCCTGCTGGATTACGAGGGAGCGCAACAGGTTGGCACGATGCTGGGCTCGGGTGGCGTGATAGTGTTCGATGACTCGGCTGACATGGTCTACCAGATCATGCAGCTGACGCATTTCTACGCCCACGAATCATGTGCACAATGTACCCAGTGCCGTGAAGGCACTGCTTGGATCACACGAATCCTGCGACGGATTCTCGCGGGTGAGGGAGAGTCCGGGGATCTGGGTTTGCTCCTCGAACTGTCAGAACACTTGACGGGTCGTACGATCTGCCCACTGGCGGACTCCTGTGCCGCACCAGTGGTGAGCGGCATCAACAAGTTCCGTGATGAGTTCGAGGCCTACATCAAGGGTGCCAAGCCCGCAACCGCAGCAGCGGTGTGAATAGCGATGGCAGACACTGAGCTCGTAACGCTGACGATTGAAGGAACCGAGGTCGCTGTGCCCAAGGGTACGATGATTCTCGAAGCGGCCAAGCGGGCCGGCATCGTGATACCGCACTACTGCTATCACCCTGGACTACCTGTGGCTGGTGTCTGCCGCATGTGCCTCGTCGAGGTGGAAGGCCTGCCCACGTTGCAGATCGGCTGCGCCACACAAGCAGCCGACGGCCAGATGGTCCACGTGTACAGCGAACAGGCCCTGAAGGCTCGAGAGAGCGTTCTGGAATTCCTGCTGCTCAACCACCCGCTCGACTGCCCGATCTGTGACCAGGCGGGAGAATGCGAGTTGCAGAACTACGTGTTCAAGGAAGGTCGAGCCCGAACCCGCTACACTCCGACATACGCAAAACGTTTCGACCCGGTGGAGGATTTCGGACCCGACATTCTTCATGTGCCGAACCGCTGTATTCTTTGTACGCGCTGTGTCCGCTTCATGGAGCATGTCGCTGATGATCCAGTCATCAACGTGAGTGAGAGGGGTGACAGGGCGTTCATTGGCATCCACCCGGACCGGCAGTTGGATCATCCTTGGGCTGGGAACGTTGTCGACCTTTGTCCGGTGGGCTCACTCATATCGAAGGACTTTCTGCACAAATCCAGGGCCTGGGAACTGGACATAACCGCCAGTATCTGTACCGGCTGTTCACAGGGGTGCAACATCAGCTTGGAGACTCGTAGCAATACGGTTGTTCGTGTGAAGCCACGAGTGAACCTCGAGGTCAACAGACACTTCATTTGCGACTACGGCCGATTGTCCTACCGGTGGATGAACCGTGGGAACCGTATCGACGCCCCGCTTGTGCGCCGGAGCGGCGCCTTGGCAGCCGCTGACTGGGACGACGCACTTGAGCGAGCGTCGCAGATCGTGGCCGGTTCTGGTGGCAGAGCGGTAGCGCTAGTATCCTCGGGCGCGTCGAACGAGGCGCTGTTCTTGACCAAACGTCTACTGTCTCAGCCGGATTTCACCGGTGCCTTCACGGTCGAACACGTCGGCGGCGATGCACCACTTGCAGGAATCGCTGGCTTGGCGCTCAGGAGCGAGCGGGCGCCCAACGCCACCGGAGCACGGATTCTGGGGTTCCAGGAACGTGGTTCGGGAGCATTGGACATAGTGGTGGGGGCCTCGGTTGTCCTGGTGCTGGATGATACATTGGACGGCGTAGCTACGGAACACCTGGACGGGCTGGAGAACCTCGTCTATTTGGGGACTACTCTGCCACAGTGGGCGCGTGCGGCAAGTGTGGTTTTGCCGATCACGAACGTAGCTGAGGAAGACGGAACCTTCGTGAACCGTGATTACCGTGTGCAGCGCTATCTGCAGGCCAGGTCAGCGCCTGGCATGGCCCGACCTGCATGGTGGGTCCTGGGCAAGATGAACGCGCAAGTGCACGGTGATGATCCGCTCGGCGATGCATCCGAGGCATTTGACATGATGGCCAGTGCAGAGACGGTTTTCGCCGGTCTGTCGTACCAACATCTCGGTTACACTGGAGCCACCGTCACGGAGCGACACGAGGTGGAGGTGACTGCATGACCCCGGAGCTGAAGGGCTTCCTGCTACTTGCCGCGATCAAGGTAGTTGTCGGATTCGGCGGGCTGCTGCTCGCAGTTGCGTTGGTCACGTGGTTGGAGCGGCGGCAGGCTGGGTTTCATCAGGATCGGTTGGGTCCAAACCGGGTCGGTCCGAAGGGACTGTTTCAGCCCATTGCAGACGGGATCAAGAACTTCATCAAAGAGGAGTTGGTGCCGGCGGATGCAGACAAGTTCTTGTTCCTTATAGCGCCGGCACTGGTCTTCACTCCAGCCCTTCTGCTCTTTGCAGTCATACCGTTTGCAGCTCCATTACCGGTGTCTTTCGACTTCGAGCTACCAGTTGTCGGTCGTTTCGTTCACGATGGCGTGATGCCGATGATGGTGGCCGATTTGCCGGTTGGGCTGTTATTTGTCCTTGCCATCTCGAGCATTGGGGTGTACGGGATCGTGCTGGCTGGCTGGGCTTCGAACAGCAAGTACTCATTCCTTGGTGGGCTGCGATCATCCGCGCAGATGGTGAGTTACGAGGTTGCGCTCGGCCTCAGTGTGATCTCCGTGTTCATCTTAGCAGGGGATGTAACGCTCAGTGGCATCGTCGAGAATCAGCAGCAGAAGCTGTGGTACGTCTTTCCACTGGCCTTGGGGTTCGCTCTCTTTGTGGTATCTGCCCTGGCCGAGACCAATCGACTGCCGTTCGACCTGCCAGAAGCCGAGTCGGAGCTGGTATTTGGATATCACACTGAGTACAGCGCGATGAAGTTTGCCATGTTCTTCCTGGGGGAATACGCTGCCTTGATCACGATGGCGGCGCTGATGGCAACGTTGTTCTTCGGCGGTTGGGATATCCCGTTCACCACCTGGGATGAAAGCGAACCGTCTCTGCTGAAGACCGCATTGACCTTCGGAGCGTTTGCTACCAAGACAGTCTTCTTCGTGTTCATGTATATATGGATTCGCTGGTCCCTGCCACGGTTCCGCTATGACCAGCTGATGGCGTTGGGATGGAAGGTGCTGTTGCCGGCGGCGCTCAGTTATCTGATGCTGCTGTCAGGTGCCATTTGGGCGCTCGAACAACTAGGAATCGAGCAGGGCCCGTTGTACGGATTCATCCTGTGCATCGTCAACCTGCCCGCGATCTATGCGCTGTTCTGGGTGATTGACAGTGGGAGGCTGGTCTTCGGGCAGCGGCTGCAGCGAAGGACGATGAACTAATGACAATCGCGGTGAAGGTCGTCCGCAGGCCGGAACGGAATGTCAGCTATTTGCGGGCCAGTCTCAAAGGGATGGCGCTCACGTTCCGCCACCTCTTCCGGAAGAAGGTCACCATGCAATATCCGGAGGAGACCAAGGAAGACGAATGGAGCATCTCGTCCCGGTGGCGCGGCACACATCGCATGCTCACTGACGAGCAAGGAAGGGCCAAATGCGTCGCCTGCGGGCTGTGTCCCCAGATATGTCCCGCGAACTGCATCAAACTGGTGCCGGGTGAGGACGAGGAGGGGCACCGTTATCCGCTGATCTACGAGATCGACGAGTTTCGCTGCGTATTCTGCGGCTATTGCCAAGAGGTGTGTCCCGAGGAGGCCATTCACGTCGGGGTGCACTACGAGAATGCAGAATTCCAGCGGGAGCGGTTCGTGTATGATCTGGAGCGCCTGTGCGCTCAGACGCATCCTGTCTCATCTTTATGGGATCCGGCGGATCCCAGGGGCGAGTAGGGATGCAAGTAGTGAATTTCTGGCTGTTCTCGGGCATCGCGATCATCTCAGCGCTGCTGTGCATCACGCGTCGCAGCCCGGTGGTGAGCGCGATGTGGTTGGTGCTCACCATGTTCTCCATTGCGGCACTGTTCGTGATCCTTGGAGCGCAGTTCATCGGCGCTATCCAAGTGTTGGTTTACGCTGGTGCCATCATGGTCCTGTTCCTGTTCGTGATAATGCTGTTGAACCTCGGCCGCGGAGAGCCGACCGATCTGCCAGGGCGGCTGGGATCGTTGATCATGCTAGGTGTAGGTGCGGTACTGGCAGTCGAGTTGTGGGCTGTCACCAGGATCGTTCCAGACGGGGCTATTCGTCTCCCAGCGGGGACGATGGAGAGCCTGGTCGAGCAGGAAGGTGCAGTCGGCGCCATTTCCGACCCGCTATTCAGAGATTACTTGGTGCCATTTGAGATCACGTCGGTGCTGCTACTCGCTGCGGTAGTTGGTGCCGTGGTCTTGGCCAAGAGGAGGCTATAGATGCCCGCCGTGCAACAGGGTCCTGAGCTGCTGGGATCTGCGTTGGCGGTGTCTGCGATCCTGTTCAGTCTCGGTGTGGCGGGCGTCTTGCTGAGGCGTAATGCCATCGTCGTATTCATGTGCATTGAACTCATGTTAAATGCCGTGAATCTCTCGTTCATCGCACTAGCGCAGCAGCTGGGCCGGGAGGGACATGTATTCGTGCTGTTCGTGATGGCAGTAGCGGCCGCGGAAGCGGCCGTCGGACTCGCCATCATAATGGCGATCTACCGTCATAAGCAGACGGTCAACTTGGACAAGGTCAACTTGTTGAGCGGATGATGCCGGCATCAGTGGGGTGGGTGTGGCTAGTCGTCGTTCTCCCGTTTGCCGGGTTCTTGGCCAACGGTCTGATCAGCTTCTTCTGGCCCAAAGCCAAGCGTGCGGTCAGCGCCATCGGAGTCGGAGTGCTGGTTGCGGCGTTTGCCGTTGCCGTTAGCGTAGTGAACGGTCTCAGCAGCGACCTGCACGGCGCGCCGTATGTCCTGACCTACTGGTCGTGGATGCCCGTTGGCGAGTTGGAGATCGCCGTCGCGTTGCAGGTGGACCAGCTATCCGCCGTGATGATGATGATTGTCACGGGGATCAGTGCACTGATCCACATATTCAGTGTTGGCTACATGCGGGACGACCCCGGATATCCTCGATACTTCTCCTACTTGAATCTGTTCGTCTTCTTCATGCTGGTGTTGGTCCTGGGCGCCAACTTCCCCGTGATGTTTGTGGGCTGGGAAGGTGTGGGGCTGTGTAGCTATCTCTTGATCGGCTTTTGGTACCTGGACAAGTCGAACGCAGACGCTGGCAAGAAGGCATTCATAATGAACCGGATCGGGGACTTCGGTTTCCTGATCGCCATGTTTCTGATATTCCAGGCCACAGGCAGTCTGTCCTTCGCCGAGGTATTCGAGGGAGCACCCAGCACGTTCACGATAAATGGCGGTACGGTCACTCTGATCACGCTGGCGCTGTTTCTAGGCTGCACCGGCAAATCCGCACAAATCCCCTTGTTCACCTGGCTGCCGGATGCGATGGCCGGTCCCACTCCCGTATCCGCATTGATTCATGCGGCTACCATGGTCACAGCTGGTGTCTACTTGATTGCCAGGGCAAACGTGCTGTTTGCGATGGCACCGATCTCGAGTGTGGTAGTGGCAACCGTGGGCGTTGTGACCGCCTTGTTCGCCGCCACGATCGCTCTGAAGCAGTGGGACATCAAGAAGGTTCTCGCATACTCTACGGTCTCCCAGCTCGGATACATGTTCCTCGGAGTCGGTGTCGGCGCCTATGCCGGAGGTATCTTCCACCTCGCCACCCACGCCTTCTTCAAAGCGCTCCTGTTCCTGGGCTCTGGCAGCGTGATCTTTGCATTGCATCGCGCGTACCACCATACGGGAAGCCACGAAGACGCCCAAGACATGCGGAACATGGGCGGTCTGCGGCAGTACATGCCGTGGACCGCCACGCTCATGTGGATCGCCACGCTTGCCATAGCCGGGATACCGGGATTCTCGGGTTTCTTCTCAAAGGACGGCATACTGGCCGCCACCTTCGCCCGGGGTCACGACCACCCGGTCTTCTACTTCCTCTGGATACTGGGTGCCGCAGCCGCATTGCTCACGGCATTCTACATGACTCGCCTGATGCTTTACACGTTCCACGGTCGGAACCGGAGCGGAAAGGATGAAGCCAAGCATCTGCTCGAGGCGCCTTGGGTAATGACAGCTCCATTATTGGTGTTGGCGCTGGGTAGCATATTCGCCGGCGTAGTGAATCTGCCTCACGTGCTGCCGGGAGCCGGCTGGCTGGAACACCTATTCGAGCCGGTAACGGAGCTGAGTCATCGCTACTTGCCAGAAATACATCTGTCTGTTACCACCGAGTGGGTGCTCATCGGGGTTGCGACCGTGATCGCCGTGGCAGGGATATCAGCGGCTGCAGTGACGCTCAAGCCAGAATCCCTCAAAGCTGCGCGTGAAGCGCCCGAAGAATCAGGACTTCAGCGGGTGCTGCTCAGGAAGTGGTACGTGGACGAAATCTATGACGCCCTGTTCGTGCGTCCGACCGTGTGGATCTCTCGCAATGTTCTGTGGCGCTTCATGGATGTGGGGGTTATCGACGGCGCGCTGGTAAACGGGTCGGCTTGGAGCGCCAGGGCTGTGGGGTTCATCGGGAGTGCCGTCCAGACCGGGCGCTTAGCCTGGTACTTGCTCGTGTTCGTGATTGGGACGTTGGTGCTACTTCGTGCCGTGATGTGACCCTGTAGATGACCGAACTATTGACGAACGTGGGATACGGCTCCTGGGTGCTCGACGCATTGCTGGTCGTTCCACTCGTCGGCGCTCTTGCCGTGCTCTCGCGGCCGGCCCACCAGGCCAAGCAGGTCGCGCTGATTGCGGCCGTCGTGGAATTCCTGATCTCTGTGCCACTTTGGTGGGCCTTCGAGATCGGGACTGCCACCATGCAGTTCCAGCACGCGTACCCGTGGATTCCAGGTTGGGGCATCTACTACGTGGTTGGCGTTGACGGGATTTCGCTGTTCATGGTCTTGCTCACTACGTTCACGATGCCATTGGCCGTGCTTGGCAGCTGGAACTATATCAAGGACAAGCTGCGTCCCTACTACGCTCTTTTATTGCTGCTGACCACGGGCATGCTCGGGGTCTTCGTCGCCCTGGATCTCTTCATGTTCTACGTATTCTGGGAGATCATGCTGATACCGATGTACTTCATCATTGGTGTCTGGGGTGGTCCACGGCGATTGTACGCCGCCATTAAGTTCTTCATCTACACCTTTGTCGGCTCGCTGTTGATGCTGGTCGCCATCCTTGCCATGTACTACATGGTTGGACAGACCACAGGCGTATACTCCTTTGCCTACCAACACATTCTGGAGAACATCGGAGCAGTGGGACCGTGGGGTTTCTGGTTGTTCGGTGCTTTTGCGCTGGCGTTTGCCATCAAGGTGCCGATGTTCCCGTTCCATACGTGGTTGCCCGACGCCCACGTCGAGGCTCCCACCGCCGGCTCCGTGATTCTTGCCGGAATCCTGCTGAAGATGGGGACTTACGGGTTCCTGCGCTTCGCCTTGCCGTTCTTCCCGACTATTGCTCTGCACCCGACAGTGGTCACCATCGTGGTTGGGCTGGCCATAGTTGGGATCGTGTATGGTGCGCTGGTGGCAATGGTGCAGCCCGATTTCAAGAAACTGGTGGCCTACTCGTCTGTCAGCCACCTGGGTTTTGTGATGCTAGGCATCTGGGCCCTCACGATACAGAGTGTCGAGGGCGCGATCATCATCATGATCAATCACGGCATTTCGACGGGCGCCTTGTTCTTCTTGGCTGGCATGCTCAGCGAGCGACGGCATACGCGTGAGATCGCAGCGTTCGGCGGAATTGCCAAAGTGGTGCCGGCATTTGCATGCGTATTGACGATCGTGTCGCTGTCCTCTATCGGTCTGCCCGGGACAAACGGGTTCATCGGAGAGTTCCTCGTACTCGTTGGCTCGTTTGGACCTTACCCATGGGCGACCGCAATCGCAGCAACTGGTGTTATCTTCGCTGCAGCCTATCTGTTGTGGGCGCTGCAACGGATCATCTACAACAAGTTCGACAAGCCAGAAAACGAGAATCTCCCTGACCTGTCCGGGAGGGAGCTACTGGTGCTGGCGCCGTTGCTGGCGTGCATTCTATGGATTGGTCTCTATCCCAAACCGTTCTTGGATAGGATCGAGGCTTCTGCCGAGGAATTGATCACGACTGTTCAGGAACAGGAAGTATCTCTGGCGGCTGCCCATGGTTCTGAGGAGCAGGTTCCCTAATGGGTATGGCGATCGACGTTAGTGTGCCGGGAGGCATGGTACTGGCGCTGCTTCCCGAGCTTTTGCTGGTCGGCTGGATGTTAGTCCTGCTACTCGCCGTTGCGTGGCGGCACAAAGATGAAGGAGATCAACAACTGGCGGGTCAGCTCGCCCTAGTCGGGTTGGTGAGCACATTGCTGGTCGTCCTGTGGATGTGGCTCAGAGATGCGCACGCTGAGAGCCTAGTGGGAATGATCGCCCTGGATGGTTTCAGATACGCGACTTCGGCGATCTTCCTGATCGGCGCCATTCTGGTCGTTATGCTATCGCTCGGATACCTTGGGCGGGAAAGCATTTTGACACCGGAGTATTACGTCTTGGTGCTCCTGGCCACAGTCGGGATGCTCTTCATGAGTAGCGGCGCCGACCTGATCGTGATCTTCCTCGGTCTCGAACTGATGTCTGTGTCCATCTATGTCCTCGCCGGCATAGATCGGCGTAGTGCCTTCTCGGCTGAAGCCGCAGTGAAGTACTTCCTATTAGGGGCGTTCGCTTCAGGGTTCTTCCTCTACGGTGTTGCCTTGCTATACGGAGCAACCGGCACCACCAATCTCACGCAGATGCACCTCCAGATCACCTCGCTGGGGCTCGAAACCAACCTGATGCTGCTGTGTGGTATCGGACTCCTGCTGATCGGCTTCGGGTTCAAGGTCGCAGCTGTGCCGTTTCATATGTGGGCGCCCGATGTGTACGATGGAGCTCCCACACCGATCACGGCATTCATGGCAGCTGCGGTCAAAGCCGCCGCATTTGCAGCCCTCATTCGCGTGTTGCTGCATGCCCTCGTGGCAAGCGACGTCGTGTGGACCGAGATAGTGTTCTGGTTATCAGCGATCACCATGATCGTCGGCAACCTGGTGGCACTGGCCCAAACTCAGCTCAAGCGCATGCTCGCTTACAGTTCCATCGGACATGCGGGGTACATACTCGCCGCTGTAGCAAGCGGTAGCGAAGAGGGTGCGAAAGCATTCGTCTTCTATGTACTGGTCTACACGCTCATGACACTCGGCGCCTTCGGAGTCCTGGCAGCCATCGGTAGACGAGGTGAGCGCGACGTGCGGGTCGATGATCTCAGTGGTCTGGGATCACGCCGGCCTTGGATGGCGCTTGCCATGACGGTGTTCATGTTGTCTTTGCTTGGATTCCCAGGAACAGCCGGCTTCATCGGCAAGTGGCTGGTACTCTCATCCGTGGTCCAGGCCGATCAAGTGATCCTCGCAGTGTTGCTTGTGCTGGCCAGCGTCGTTTCGGCAGGATACTATCTGCCGGTCGTCATGGCCATGTACATGAGACCCGCCGCGGCGGAAGACTCCCACTCTGGAGCGCAACTGACTGGAGCGGCTCGCTGGGTGGTCGGTGTGGCGGCCGTGTTACTGCTGCTCCTCGGCGTGTGGCCCAACCGAGCTATGGATGTGGCTGCAGATGGCGCCGAGGGCCTGCGACCAGCACCGACCCGGGTCTTCACAGACTGATAGACGCTGCTTCTTCAGAGGTTTCTGATGGACATTCCAGCAGTCATCTTCCGACAATACGACATTCGTGGTGTCGTAGGTGAAGACTTGTCACCCCAGGTGGCTCACGCAGTGGGGCGAGCGCTGGGAACCCTTGCACGACACAAGATCGGCCGTGATCCGAGGCTGGCCGTGGGCCGCGACAACCGCCCTTCAGGAGAACTGCTCGCGCGCGCGATGCGTGACGGTGTAGCCGCAGCTGGGGGAACCGCCATCGATGTCGGGATGCTGCCCACCCCTGCGCTGTATTTCGCGCTGCACGAGCTGGAAGTGGATGGTGGAGTTCAAGTCACCGGTTCCCACAACCCGCCCGAATTCAATGGGTTCAAGATGGTGATCACGGGCGAGACAATCTACGGCGACGAAATCCAGCGAATTCGACAGTTGATCGAAACCGACCAGTTGGACTCAGCACACGGTACGATCGAAGCCGATTATGCCGTACTCCAACGTTACTCGGAGGCGGTGGTATCGATAGTGGACCCCCTCGAGCGACCCGTGAAAGTAGTGGTAGACTGCGGTAACGGAGTGGCGAGCCTGGTGGCGGAATCGATTCTGACGCGACTGGGAGCGGATGTCGTTTCCTTGTACTGCGAATCCGACGGAAATTTCCCCAATCATCATCCTGACCCTACCGTAATAGAGAATCTCAAGGATCTGCAGGAATCGGTCCGCAGAACCGGAGCGTACTTGGGCATCGCATTCGACGGTGATGGAGACAGAATCGGCGCGGTGGATGAGAACGGTAAGGTGGTCTTTGGCGACCAGCTGTTGGTGCTGTTCGGACGGGATCTGGTTGACCGCACCAGCGACCGCGGTGCGGTGATCTTCGACGTGAAGTGCTCGAACATACTCGCCGAAAAACTCAGGGATATCGGTCTCGAACCCGTGATCTGGAAGACTGGACACTCTCTAATCAAGGCAAAGATGAAGGAGTTGCAGTCACCTCTGGCCGGCGAGATGAGCGGGCACATGTTCTTTGGCGGTGACTACTACGGATACGACGACGCGATCTTCGCCGCGGCACGATTGCTGTCTTACGTTGCCAGAAAGGGTGTTCCGCTCTCCCCGCTTCTCAAGGATCTCCCCCAAACCTTTGCAACACCCGAGATCAGAGTCGAGTGCCCTGAGGACCGGAAGTTCACGGTGGTGGAGGAAGCCGCCAAGCACTTCGCACAGAGCTACGATGTATTGACCCTCGATGGGGCCCGTATCTCGTTTTCCGACGGTTGGGGGCTGATTCGTGCCTCTAACACACAGCCGGCACTGGTCATGCGCTTCGAGGCCTCGACAGAGCAGGGGCTCGCACATCACCGAGCAGAGGTGGAAGATTGGCTGCGGTCTCAGGGGATATCCGGACTGTGATTCCTTGCCCTGGGACAATCGTGGTTGCCGTCGGTGGCAACGCGCTGGCGCCGGCGGGCGAGAACCCGTCCATCTACGATCAGTTCCGGTACACGCGAGAGTCGCTCAGAGCAGTGGTGGCCCTTGCCCAACAGGGATGGCACATCGCGCTGGTACATGGAAACGGTCCTCAGGTCGGAGACGCTCTGGTGCGCAACGAGTTGGCTCGCACGGTAGTGGAACCACTCCCGCTGGGAGTCCTGGTCGCTGCGACAGCAGGGTGGATCGGCTACATGGTGCAACAATCGCTTCAAAACGCGTTGCTGCTCAAGGGAATCCCACGCGACGTCATCACGCTAATCACTCAGACCTTGGTGCGGCGCGACGACCCAAGACTCAGCCAACCCACGAAGCCGATAGGACACTATCTCACCAAGACGGAAGCGGATCAGCTCACCAGTCGCGGGGTGGCTGTCGGCGAGGACAGCGGCGGGCGCTTGAGACGGTTGAGTCCTAGCCCCGAACCGCTGGACGTCGTGGAATCGGATGCCGTGAAGCAGCTCGTGAACGAAGGAAAGATTGTGATTGCCGCCGGAGGCGGTGGACCACCGGTCTACGCCGATGAGTACCAGCGATGGGAGGGTGTCGATGCAGTTGTCGACAAGGACCTGGTCGCCGCTATCCTGGGCCGGTGCCTTGACGCAGACATTCTACTCATCCTCACCGATGTTGACGGAGTGTATCGAGGCTGGGGGACCGAAGAACAGCGGTTGATCCCCAAGATGAACCTTGCGGAAGCAGACGAAGTGATTGCGGCCGGTGAGCTCGGAAGCGGCAGCATGAGACCGAAAGTGGCTGCTGCCTTGCAGTTCGTTCGGGGTGGCGGTGACCGGGCGATCATCGCTGACCTGTTCCATGGGCTCGAGGCAATCGCCGGAACCACAGGTACGACGATCATAGGAGAGCGTACGTGAACCTACACGAGTATCAAGCACGCGCCTTGTTGAAGTCCGTGGGTATACCCGTTCCAGACGGCGACGTTGCGACGACTCCAGACGAAGTGGCTAGCATAGCGAAGCGCTTGGGAGGAACGGTAGTGGTAAAAGCGCAGGTGCACGCCGGAGGCCGCGGCAAGGCTGGGGGCGTGAAGCTTGCCAAGAATGCCGATGAAGCCCACGAGCACGCCGAGAAGATACTGGGAATGCAGATCAAAGGCCTGATGGTGGAAAAGGTCTTGGTTGTCCCCGCGGAAGAGATCGCCTCAGAGAGCTATATCGGTGTCATCGTTGACCGTGCTTCTGAGAAGCCGGTTGTGATGGTGAGCCCGGCAGGGGGAGTGGATATCGAGGAGGTGGCGGCCCAAACCCCGGAGAAGATCTTCAAGCAGGTCGTGGATCCACGGTACGGGTTGCTGCCCCATCAGGCAATGGAGCTCGGCTTCGAGCTCTACGGTGACGTCAAGCAGGTGAGACAGGCTGGCAGGATAATGCAGCTCTTGGTGCGGGCCTTCTGGAACGCCGGTGCATCACTCGCCGAGATCAACCCACTCATAAGCACGCCGGCAGGTGACATCATCGCCCTTGATGCCAAGATTGTAGTGGACGACAATGAACTCGAGCGCCGGCCCGACATTGCCCAGCTGCGCGACGTCTCCGCGGAAGCCGCGTCGGAAGTGGAGGCACGTGAGGCCGGATTGTCATACATACAGCTGGACGGCAACGTCGGGTGTTGCGTAAACGGAGCCGGACTGGCCATGGCTACCATGGATCTGGTGAAATACTACGACGGCGAACCCGCGAATTTCCTCGACATCGGCGGTAGCAGCAATCCGGAGAAGGTCGTGACCGCACTCAGGATCATCACGAGTGATTCGAATGTCAAGGCCATCCTATTCAACATCTTTGGCGGGATCACACGGTGTGACGACGTGGCAAACGGTATAGTCACGGCTGCGAGCCAAATAGACATTACGACTCCGATCGTGATCCGTCTCACCGGAACGAACGAGGATGAAGCGGTGAGGATTCTCAGGGGTGCAGGATTCGAGGCACTGACCGACATGGACGAGGCGGTTCAACAAGCCGTCAAACTCGCGCGGGAGGCAGCGTGAGCATTTTCATAGACAAGGACACGAAGCTGGTGGTGCAGGGCATTACGGGTCGTGACGGCTCGTTCCACACCCGGCACATGATCGAATACGGTACGCAAGTAGTGGCTGGAGTAACCCCGGGGAAGGGCGGGCAGCTGTTCGATGACGAAGTGCCAATCTTCAACACTGTGAAAGATGCCGTCTCCGCGACGGGGGCAAACACTTCGGTGATCTATGTGCCAGCTCGCTTCGCAGCGGAAGCCATCCTGGAGGCTGCGGATGCCGGGCTCTCGCTCATAGTCGCCATCTCGGAAGGGATTCCGGTCTTAGATATGACCAGAGCTCTCCCGTTTGTTCGGGATGCGGGCGCTCGTCTCGTCGGACCGAACTGTCCTGGCGTTATCTCACCCGGCAAGTCGAAAGCCGGCATCATCCCCGGGCAGATCTGCCAAGAAGGCCCCATTGGGGTCGTGTCGCGCAGCGGCACCCTCACATACGAGGTAATCCACCAACTCTCGAAATCCGGCTTAGGACAGTCCAGCTGCATTGGTATCGGCGGTGACCCGATCATCGGGACGGATTTCATTGACTGCCTGAGTGCGTTCGAGGCAGATCCTGAGACCACGGCGATTGTCCTCATAGGCGAAATCGGTGGCACGGCCGAACAGGAGGCTGCTGAGTATGTCTCCCACAGCGTGACTAAGCCGGTTGTCGGTTTCATCGCTGGACAGACGGCTCCACCAGGACGGAGAATGGGACACGCAGGTGCCATCATATCTGGATCCTCGGGCACTGCTGCAGAAAAGATGCAGGCGCTTGAGACTGCCGGGATCGGCGTGATGCGGCGGCCGGCCGACGTCGTCTCACTGCTACGGGAGCAACTGTAACAGGTGAAATTGGTCGATCTGCTGGCTGCAGAGCGAATCCTGGTGCCGGTGCAGGGGAAGACTCTGCGGCTCGCTACGGCAGAACTCGTCAAGGCCCTGAAGAACTCAGGAGCCCTGCGGGACACCGGTCGGTTCGAGGAACTCGTAGCCGACACTCTACCGCGGGACGTGGTGACCGTCGGACAAGCGTTTCTGCTGTATTTCAGGACCGAGGCCGTGCCCACGCTCACAGTCGCACTGGGCGTCGCCGCCGAACCGATGCACCGTGAACACGATATCACCAAGCAGGCGCGGATCGTGCTGCTCATCGCAGCGCCTCCAAAAGAGACCTCTCGCTTTCTACGGGTGGTGAGCGCCTTTTCACACGCCCTGGGGCGAGACGAGGTCGTGCAAGGTCTGCTGCGGGCGCGCGGCCCAGAGGAGATCCTCCAGCTGGAGGTACTGGGGCAGACCGAACTGCACGGATACCTCATGGTCAGGGATGTCATGGTACGTCGCCGGATCACTATACGGCCGGACATGGCGCTGGGTGAGGCCGCACGCACCATGGTCGTGCACAACGTTCCCTCGCTGATTGTCGTATCGGACACCAACGAAGTTCTCGGCATGGTGGGTCACAGTGAGTTGCTCAAATATTTGCTTCCCGTGCACGTCAAACGGCTGACCGGTGCACCGCCGGCAGAACAGCGCAAAGCAGTGGAGATGCAGGACCCGTACGAGCTGCCAGTGCGGGAAGTGATGGATCGCAGCGTATTGTGTCTGTCGGAACATCAGACCGTAGCCGAGGTGGCCACGATGATGCTGAATCGGAAGATCGATCGGTTTCCCGTTGTTCGGGACGGCGTCCTGGTCGGGTTCTTGAGCCGCGGCGATATTGTGAGACGACTGTTTGGGAGATAATCCGCCACGGTTCCCGTGACTCTCTGCTGCTGGCCCCAATGGGTCGGCTTCTTCCAGAGCCACGCCGTGCATATGGTTGAGATCATGCAAACACTTGCCATCCTCAAGCCAGACGCCGTTGAATCCGGGCTGACAGGTAAGATTCTAGCCCACCTCGAAGATACGGGTTTCAAGATCCGAGCCGCGAGGCTCGCTTTGCTGACCGAGGCAGAAGCCAAGGCATTCTACAAAGTGCATGAGGAGCGCCCGTTCTACCGGTCCCTGGTGGCATACATGACCTCGGGCCCTTGCATGCCGCTGGTGTTGGAACGTGAAGATGCGGTAGTGCACTTACGAGAGGTGATCGGCGCCACTGATCCGAGCGAAGCGGCGGAGGGAACGGTCCGCAGACTGTACGCCGAATCGAAGGAGAGGAACGTGATCCACGCCTCGGACTCAGCCGAAAATGCGGTGAAGGAGATCTCGTTCTTCTTTTCGGCGTCCGAGTTGGAACGGCTGTGGGGCAAGCCGACTCGTTGACCCAAATATCTGGCGCAGATACATTTAGCGGCTATGTTGCGGATTGACCTCGGCGCCCTGAGCGCGGGACCGATCAGCGTGGGCCAGGTGGTGCCGGCGAACGATCCTCTGTTCG
>CP070666.1:147577-173180 GCA_020351775.1 Gemmatimonadota bacterium
AGAACCAACTGCCTCACGATCCGTCGGATCTCGTCGGTGCGCACCGGCTCGCCCAGTTCGACGGCAAGATCAGGTTGGGCCTGTTCCACCGCGATGAGAACAAGCCGGTGTACAATGAGCTTCGTTACTTGCGGCCTCATACTGCGGAAGAAAAAATCGACTTGCTGAACGCGGAGTTAGACCGCTATGCCGTCTGATGAGAGAATTCAACCGGCGTTGACTGCGCTATCGGGACGCATCGAGGCGTTCCGTGCCGCGCTGGCCACTACGATAGAGCAGATTCGCAGCTTTCAATCATCGCATGGATCAACCGCCGCTACCAAGCTAGACCGGTTCGCCGAGGAGTTGGGCCCGTTTGCCACGGATCGCATTGATGTGAAGAAGTTCTCCGGGCTGTTCGCCGACTCGCTCAAGCTCGATACGGTGACTCTCGAGACAATCGATAAGGCGCGGGCGACTCTGGAGGAGTTGGCGGCACTCGAAGATCAGCTGTTTGTGTTGGACGTTCCCAGCGGTGGCAATCTGAGAGATCACGTCTCGACCGCCTTGGAGAACCTGGGTCGGGCATTCGGTGCGGCCCGTGTCTTCGAGTTGTCGAAGTTCGGGCGGTTCCCCGACAACGAGCATGCACGCTCCCTCGGATCGTTCCCCTTCAGCCGGTGGAGCAGGGGTGAACGCCGCATGGCCCCGCCGCTGGTGCTGAGCGTAGATGGGAGCGATCTGCGGGCTGCAGGTCTCGCCGAATTCATGGACGGTGCTCAGAAGATCGTCCTGGTTGTGCGTGGAGAAGCGACGCCCGTGCCCTTGGTGCGGCTGATTACACCCGGCGCGTATGTGCTGCAGACAACCGAGCCCTCAGACCTCAACCGGTTCGCGGAGGCCGAAGCGCCGGGAGTGGCTGCACTGGTGCCCGAGTCCGCCGCCCGGTTCGTCCACGATCCGATTGCCGGGCCGGATGCCGGAGCCCGACTCAAGATCACGAGTCTGCCGGAGGAGCGGCGCCGGAAGCCGGTCGGCGGGGTAAGCGTCGCCCAGCAGTCCGAGGAGCTACTCCAGCTGAAGTCGCTGGGCGGTCAAGTGGGCGTCGCTGCGCCGACGGCAGAAGTGGCGGTCGGAGTACCGTCATCATCCGACCCGGTAGACAAACTGGCTGCCTGGCTACTCAACCAGGCCGATCTCAGGGACCTCGGCTAGCGGATCCTCATGGAGTTCACCACGATTATGGGTTCGGTAGCCATCCTGGGAGGAGTGGGGCTCGCCTTCGGCACCCTGATCTCGCTGGCGCATCTGAAGCTCAAGGTATGGGAAGATCCTCGGATCGATGCGGTCACGGACCTGCTCCCCGGGACCAATTGTGGAGCCTGCGGACAGGCGGGATGTCGCGCGTTTGCTGAAGCGCTGGTGGCTGGCAAGATTCAGCCGGCCACGTGCACCGTCATGGGTCCGGATGACATCACTGATGTGGCTGAGTACCTCGGCGTTGAAGCTGGCGAGGCCAGCAAGCGAGTTGCCAGGCTGTTGTGCGCCGGCGGTAGCGATGTCGCCGTGCAACAAGCGGAGTATAGAGGACTGCAGACGTGCAAGGCCGCGGTCGCTGTTGCCGGTGGTGGCAAAGCGTGCGCTTGGGGATGCCTCGGCTTGGCCGACTGTGAGATTGTGTGTGATTTCGAAGCCATATACATGAACTACGTCGGCCTTCCGGTCGTGATCCCAGACAAGTGCACGGCTTGTGGTGACTGCGTAGAGGCATGTCCGCTAGATCTATTTGTACTGATGCCGCTCGAGCAGAAGCTGATCGTGCAGTGCAAGAACCTGCTGGAGGGAGAAGAGGCCGAAGCAGTCTGCCAGGTAGCCTGCAATGCGTGTGGTAGATGCGCCGCAGACGCGGCTTCGGGATTGATCGAGATGGTAAACGGCCTGGCGGTGATTGACTACGATAGGAACGAGTTAGCTACGCCAGATGCAATCGCTCGGTGTCCCACCAATGCGATAGTCTGGGTTGAGGGATCACAGTTTGTTGATAAGCCTGAGTTGGTGAGGAGTGCTACGGTATGAAACGGAAGAAGTCTGAAACGGCGCCGGCCGCGCCCAAATACCCCGGTATCCCAACCGCGGTAGACGGCAGCACGGCGGTCGTCGAGATGGAAACCGCAGCCAGTGAGGCTGCTGGCGCCTATCCGATAACGCCTTCCACCCAAATGGGTGAGGGCTGGGCGGCGGCGCTCGCGGCCGGCAAGCGTAACGTGAACGGCCGCAAACTCATCTTTTTCGAACCTGAGGGCGAGCACGCGGCTGCCGCGGTGACGGCCGGTATGTCCATGACCGGTATGCGTGCCACGAATTTCTCTAGCGGTCAGGGCATCGCTTACATGCACGAGTCGCTCTACCCGGCCGTGGGCAAGAGACTCACCTACGTCCTGAACGTGGCTGCGCGAGCCATGACAAAGCATGCGCTCAACGTGCACGCGGGCCACGACGACTACCACGCCGTCGATGATACTGGGTTCTTCCAGTTGTTCGCCAAGAACCCGCAACAGATCGCGGATCTCACCTTGATCGCGCATAGAATCGCCGAACTGTCACTCAATCCCGGGTTGTGCGCCCAGGACGGATTTCTGACGAGTCACGTAATCGAGTCGGTGAGGCTTCCCGAGCGAGCGATGATCAAGGAGTATCTGGGCGATCCTGCGGACATCATTGAGTCTCCCACGCCTGCACAGCGTCTCGTGTTCGGCGAAAAACGCCGCCGCATCCCCGAGATGTTCGACTTCGACTATCCGGCGATGATCGGGGTGGTGCAGAACCAGGACTCGTACAATCAGGGCGTTGCCGCTCAGCGCCCATTCTATTTCGATCATATCGTCGAGCTGGCCGACCAAGCGATGGCCGAGTTCGAGGCGTTGACCGGGCGCCGGTATGACCGCGTCATCGGGTACAGACTAGAAGATGCGGAATATGTAATCGCAGGCCAGGGCTCCGTGGTCTCGAACGCAGAGGTCGTGTGTGATTATCTGCGGGAAACACGCGGACTCAAGATCGGCGTCATGAATGTGATAATGTTCCGGCCCTTCCCGGCAGACCACGTGACCAGCTTGTTACGCGGCAAGAAGGGCGTCGCAGTATTGGAGCGCACGGATCAGCCCCTTGCGGTGGACGCACCATTGTTGAGGGAGATACGGGCATCGATGGCCAAGGGTCTCGAGAATGCCCGGGCAGGCGGCGGTAAGCTCCCGCATCCAACCTTGGAGAGCTGCCGAGCAGAAGAGATCCCGGAGTTCTACTCCGGCTGTTTCGGCTTAGGAAGCCGCGACATTCAGCCCGGCCAGATCGTGGCAGCCGTTGAGAACATGCTGGACAATGGCAAGAAGCGACGGCAGTTCTACCTGGGGATAGACTTCGTGCGGCCCGGCACACAAGTGCCAAAGCTCCAGATTTGGCAGGAGCAGCTGCTAGAGAGCTATCCAGACATCGCCGAGCTGGCGCTGCCTGCCACGGAAGATCTCAACCTGTTGCCCAAGGGTGCGGTTTCAATCCGGATCCACTCGGTCGGTGGTTGGGGTGCAATCACGATGGGTAAGAACCTCGCCATGACCGCCGCGGATCTGTTTGGGATGAACATCCAGGCAAATCCGAAGTACGGTTCCGAGAAGAAGGGACAGCCAACCACCTTTTATGCCACACTCGCGGAAGAACCGTTGCGACTCAATTGCGAGTTGATGCATGTGAACGCGGTCCTCGCGCCCGACCCGAACGTGTTCAAGCACTCCAATCCGTTGGCAGGCATGGAGGATCACGGGGTCTTCATTATTCAGAGCGACCTCACACAGGAAGAGTTCTGGGACAGCCTTCCCGGCACGGCTCAAAGGGCGATTCGGAACAAGAAGCTCAAGGTCTACCTACTCGATGCCTTCAAGATCGCAACCGAGGAGGCGACGGACCCGTCGTTGCGTTACCGCATGCAGGGTGCCGCCTTCATGGGAGCCTTTTTCAATGTTGGGCCGCTGGTTGAACGCTACGGGCTCGCAGAAGACAAGCTGTTCGAAGCGATTCGCTCGCAACTCAAGAAGAAGTTCGGACACCTGGGCGAGCGCGTCGTGGAGGACAACGTCAGGGTTATTCGCCGAGGCTACGACGAGGCCCGGGAAGTAGATACTGAGCATCTCGCCGCGGAGAAGTCAGAGGCCGGCACAGTGCCGCAACGTCCCGACGTTCTCGATGGGACAGGCTGGCGCGACGGCATCGGCAACCCGGGCCGTTTCTGGGAGCAGGTGTGTCACCTGTACAAGACGGGTGATGATGGACTGGCAGATCCATTCGCCGCAATCAGCGCCATCCCGGCTGCGACGAGTTCGATACGCGACATGACCGACGTGCGGTTCGAGATCCCCGAGTTTGTTGCGGCAAACTGCACAGGATGCGGTCAGTGTTGGGTGCAGTGCCCGGACACGGCGATCCCTGGGCTCGTTACCGAGGTCGACCAGGTGATGTACGCGGCGGTGAACGCAGTCTCCAACGGAAGAGCGTTCGACCGGTTCCGCCAGATCGTGCCGCACATCGCGAGCGAATCGAGGCGCATAATGAAAGGTGTGCCGTTCACGACGTTTGCAGATGTGGCGTCCACGGCGTACAAGACAGTCACCGAAAAGATGAACCTGGATCCTGAGAGAAAGAAGGCGTTGGACGAGGAGTTCGCACCAGTTTACTCGGCCCTAGCTGATTTTCCGCTGGCCAAGACCGGTCCGTTCTTCGACATGCCCGAGAATCAGGAGAAGGGAACCGGCGGTCTGCTGTCGGTTACCGTCAATCCCGAAACATGTAAGGGATGCAATATCTGTGTTGACGTATGTCCCGACAACGCGTTGATCACGATCAAACAAGATGAAGCGGCTGTAGACAAGCTGCGCCGTAACTGGCAACTGTGGCAGCACCTCCCAGAGACGCCCGACCGATACATCAATGTCTCCGACATTGACGAGGGGATCGGCGTGCTGTCTTCGCTACTGCTGAAGAAGCACAACTACCGATCGATGATGGGTGGTGACGGCTCATGTATGGGGTGTGGTGAGAAGACAGTGATGCACCTCGTGCTGTCCGCCGTCAATGCGCTCATGATCCCGCGCGTCAAGAGATACGTGACGAAACTGGACGATCTCATCAGTCGGCTCGATGCCAAAGCCCGTGACGTCCTCGCCTCCGATGCCAATCTGGACGAGGTCGGCAAGGAGGAAGGCGCAGTCGGAATCCCGCTGGACAAATCGAAGCAGGCGGTCGTCGAACGACTGAACACTGTGATTCACGATCTCAAGGACCTCAGGTGGCGCTACACCGAGGGACCCAGTGGCAAGGGCAGGTCTACCCTCGGCATGACAAACGCGACGGGCTGCTCGTCCGTATGGGGTAGCACGTACCCCTACAATCCCTATCCCTTCCCGTGGACCAACCACCTGTTCCAGGATGCGCCGTCGATCGCGATCGGGATATTTGAAGGCCACGTGCGGAAGATGGCGGATGGCTTCAAGGCGGTGCGGCGGGCAGAACTCGAACTGAACGACGAATACGACGCGGAAGTGCACGAGGCCTTCCTCACGAACTTCGATTGGCATCAGTTCACGGACGAGGAATTCGGGATGTGTCCCCCAGTGTTTGCGGTGGGCGGCGACGGAGCGATGCTAGACATCGGGTTCCAGAATCTCTCTCGATTGCTGGCGTCGGGAAAACCGGTGCGCGTGATAGTGCTCGACACGCAAGTCTACTCCAACACGGGTGGTCAGGCATGCACCAGTGGGTTCCTCGGCCAGGTCTCCGATATGGCCGCGTATGGAGCGGGCCAGCACGGTAAAGAGGAGATGCGCAAGGAGCTTTCACTAATAGCGATGGCACACGGGCGTGTTTTCGTACTGCAGGCTACCCAAGCGGCTGCCTCGCAGCTGATCGAGGGTGTGTTGAAGGGGCTTCAGTCCCGCACCCCGGCAGTATTCGCCCTGCACTGCCCCTGTCCCCCAGAACACGGTTTGGGCGACGACCAAGCCACCAGGGCTTCCAAGCTCGCTATGGAGAGTCGCGCATACCCGATATTGATGTATGACCCGTCCGCTGGTGAGTACATCTGCGACCAGTTGTCCTTGGATGGTAACCCGTCACTCGACGATATCTGGCCATCGTACGAGCTCACCTATCTCGATGAGAATGGTGAAGAGAAACAGATGGAGTTGCCTGTGACGATAGCTGACTGGGCAGGCACCGAGACCCGGTTTCAGAAACACTTTAAGAAGGTCAAGGGCGAGGTCGATGAAGATCAACTGGTGCCGTTCCACGAGTACATGAAGCTGTCAGTCGAAGATCGCGAGGAGAAGACGCCGTTCATCTACCAGATCGATGCCAAGAAGCATTTGAAGCGGCTGCTGGTATCCAACGAGATGGTCCAGCTTGCGGAAGATCGTCTCGAGGTGTGGTCCAAGCTCAAGCAGTTGGCTGGGCTCGAGATCCCGCCCTCGGTGAGGGACAGCGTCGAGTACGACCTGGAGGAAGAGTTCAACAAGAAGGCAGAGGCGCTGCAGACCGAGTACTCGGCAAAGCTGGCGGAGTTGAAGGCCCGTTATCCGGCGCTGGTTGCTCGGAAGCTGGCCGAGGGTCTCGTGCGCGCGGGCAACGGCGGTCAGACAGTGGCTGATCTGCTTGCGAAGGTGCAGCAGATGCCACTCATGCCGATCACGGCCGACATGGCCGGCGACGGCGGTGATCTCGTCGTTCCAGCCGCGGCCGCACCAGCGGGAGCGGCGACTGCAACAGCCACGGCAGTTGCAGAGGCACCGGCTGCGGTGGAGGAAGAGGAAGAAGAAGGCCTGGTCATGGAGCCTTATATCGAATCGGCTCGATGCACCACTTGTGATGAATGCACCAAACTGAACAACAAGCTGTTCGCATACAACGAGAAGAAGCAGGCGTACATCAAGGATCCGAAGGCCGGAACATTCAAGCAGTTAGTGCAGGCGGCGGAGAAGTGCCCCGTCAGGATCATTCATCCAGGCACTCCACTCAACCCGAGGGAGAAGGACTTAGATAAGTGGGTAAAGCGCGCTGAACCTTTTAACTAGGTGCTTAACTAACTGCTTGCGATGCTTCACAAACTCTCGTTCCGGCACGGCGTCCACCCGCCTGAGCTGAAGGAGTTGACCGAACACGTTCGGATTCGGCGCATGCCTTACCCGGACGAGGTGGTTCTCCCACTGCGCCAGCACACCGGGAAACCCGCGCGGGTCATGGTCGGCGCTGGCGATCGAGTCGAACGAGGTGACAAGGTCGCTGCTGCCGACGGCTTCATCTCGGCCCCGGTACACGCGTCGGCTGCCGGCATCGTGGAGGAAGTCGGCATCTGGCCCCATCCGGACGGCTCGTACTCAACGGCCGTACGCATCAAGGTAGACCCCTACTCGGCCCAGGCAGCGCGACCCCGGTTGGTGCCGCAGTGGGAGGGGCTGACTGCAGCAGAGATCCGCCAGGCAGTGCAGGACGCAGGCGTCGTAGGTCTGGGAGGGGCGGCCTTCCCAACACATGTGAAGCTCGCCCCGCCCAAAGACAAGAAGATCGAGACCCTCATCATCAACGGGTGCGAGTGTGAACCTTACCTGACGACCGATCATCGCACCATGGTGGAGTATCCCGAGCGCGTGCAGCTCGGCATCCGGATCATGATGCGTTGCCTCAGCGTGGATCGCACCATGATAGGCATCGAGAAGAACAAGCCAGACGCGATCGAGACACTGCAGGCCACGCTCCCGTCCGATCTCGATGTCACGGTACATCCGTTGACGGTGAAATACCCCCAAGGTGCTGAGAAGATGCTGATCGAAGCACTGACGGGTAGGGAAGTGCCCTCTGGTAAGCTGCCGCTGGATGCTGGAGTAGTCGTGCAGAACGTGGCGTCAGTGGGCACCATTGCGGAGGTCTTCGAGACCGGATTGCCCTTGGTGGAGCGCATCGTCACGGTGACCGGCCACGGGATCCGCAACCCATCCAACCTGATCGTGCCCGTGGGCACCAAGCTGCGTGATCTGTTGGACATGTGTGGCGGGATGACGGATGATGCTTTCGAGATAGTCTTCGGGGGGCCGATGATGGGTGCCGCCCAAGCCAACCTCGACGTCCCCATCCTGAAGGGCACGACCGGGGTCGTGGTGCTGACCGAATCGCAATGCAGGCGCGTACAATCGTACTCCTGCATAAAGTGCGGGCACTGCCTCGACGCCTGTCCGGTGTTCCTGAACCCGCAGTTGTTGGGCAGCCTTGCCAAAGCGGAACGGTGGGAGGAGATGGAAGCCAACCACCTAATGGATTGCATGCTTTGCGGATGCTGTTCTTACACCTGTCCCTCTAACATACCGCTGAGCCAGCTGTTTCAGCTCGCCAAAGCGGCTCTCAGGAAGCGCAAAGCGGCGTGACGACACGATCACTGCTGATAACGGCTTCTCCCCACCTGGGGGCTCGCGATACGACCCCCACGATCATGTGGTCGGTCGTGGCGAGTCTGGTGCCAGTCGTGGGGGCGGCGATCTACTATTTCGGCCCCAGCGCGGTCTTGGTGATTGGCGCCGCATGCGCTGGTGCGATGATGACGGAGTTGGTTTTTGGGCCAAAGGGTGCCCTAAAGGATGGGTCTGCCGCCATAACGGGGATTCTCCTGGGTCTAGTGTTGCCACCGGGACTGCCGATGTGGATGGCGTTCCTGGGAGGTGTCTTCAGCATCGGCATCGGCAAGCTGATCTTTGGGGGTCTGGGCCAGAACATCTTCAACCCAGCTCTGCTCGGACGAGCCTTTCTGCAGGCGGCGTTTCCAGTGGCTCTGACGACGTGGCCGGCACTCGGAGGCGACTGGTGGAGCCTACGCGGCGATAATCTAGCGCTGCCGCTGATGAGTCCCGCCACTCCGGACGCGCTCACAGGAGCTACCCCGCTGGGCCTCATGAAGTTCGAGCAGGTCGCCACGGCCGACAGCAATCTCATCATGGGATCGATCGGCGGTTCGCTGGGGGAGACCTCCGGGATCATCATTCTCCTGTGTGGCTTGTACCTCGCTTTGCGAAACCACCTCAACTGGCGTATTCCAGCCAGTATTCTGTTGACAGTGGCGCTGTTCTCGGGAGGCTTGCATCTGCTGGATCCCGTACGATACCCCAGCGCGATATTCATGCTCTTCTCCGGTGGCCTCATGATAGGAGCAGTCTACATGGCGACGGATATGGTGACGTCGCCGGTGACGAATCGCGGTTGCTGGATATTCGGTTTCGGGATTGGCTTCTTGGTTGTCGTGATACGCCTTTGGGGAGGACTGCCCGAGGGCGTCATGTACGCGATTCTGCTCATGAATGCAATGGTGCCGTTCATCAACCGCGCTACACAACCACGTGTGTTCGGAACACGACTCAAGGAGGTGGGCTCGTGACGGCCGAGGAGCGGCAGGTGGGTTCACCCGTTGGGGGAGCAGCGCCACAGAAGCAAGAAGTCCCACCGTGGCGGCTCCTGGCTACTCTGGGAACTGCCGGGGCTATGGCTGGCTTCCTGATCGTGTTTGTCTTCGTGGCAACAGAGCCGGCTATCAAGGCACACAAAGCCGAGGTGCTCCGGCTGGCGATCCAGGAAGTACTCAAAGGGCCGGCGCGGTTCGACACCCTCTTCGTGCATGAAGGAGCACTGCAAGAACAGCTGCCGCCTGGTATGGATGCCGAGCAAGTGGAGCAGATCTACGTGGGATACGCTGAGGATGGGTCGCAGGTCGGTTTTGCCATCGCATCCGCCGAACCCGGGTTCCAGGACATAATCCGCTTGATATTCGGTTATGACTCCAACACCGGGGCGACGTTGGGAATGAAGGTGCTGGAGAGCAAGGAGACCCCGGGACTCGGCGACAAGATCGAGAAGGACATGACCTTTGTCCAGCAATTCGATGCGGCAGTGGCTCCTCTCGTCGGAGTCAGTGCGAGGCAGAGTACCGGCGACGAGCACGAGATCGACATGATCACGGGTGTCACCATATCGTCACGTGCCGTGATACGAATCATCAACAACTCGCTGGAGCGGCTGGGTCCATTGCTTGAGTCATACAACGGTGGAGGGAGTCAATGAGGGCCACGACGCCGCGGCAGGATTTCGTCCGCGGGATCTGGCAGGAGAATCCGGTCCTAGTCCACATGCTGGGATTATGCCCCGCTCTGGCAGTGACGAACACCGTGGCAAACAGCCTGGCCATGGGTTTGGCCACGTTCTTCGTGCTCACAGGGTCGAGCCTACTGGTATCGACGTTCAAGCGGTTCATACCGCATGAAGTCCGGATATCGACATACATTCTCATTATCGCCACGTTTGTGACCATTGCTGATATGTCGTTGGAGGCCATTGTCCCCGACGTGCACAAGGCCCTTGGAGCGTTCATTGCTCTGATCGTGGTGAATTGCATGATCCTCGGGCGTCAAGAGGCCTTCTCATCGAAGCGGCCAGTGCTACGCTCCTTGTTGGATGCATTCGGAACCGGGATCGGCTTCATAATAGCAATGTTGATGATGGGGACGGTCCGCGAGGTACTCGGCAACGGATCGTTCCTCGGATGGAGCCTGTTCGGACCGAATTACGAGCCCTGGGTGATCTTTGTTCTTCCTCCGGGCGGCTTCTTCACCATCGGCTTCATACTGCTGGGTCTCAACTGGGTCGAGCGCAGGAAGAAGCAGAAGCCCATGGTACGTGAGTGGCCGGAAGGCGTCGCATCGGAGAAGGCAGCATGAGCGGCGAACTGTTCTGGATTCTGATCTCAGCTATGGTTGTGAACAACTTCACGTTGTTCTACTTCCTCGGCCTGTGCCCGTTCATGGGAGTATCCGCGCGAGTGGAAACCGCAATCCGGATGGGCGCAGCCAACATCTTCGTGTTGACCATTACGTCCATCTGCGCCTGGTTTCTCAACACCTACATTCTTCCTTACGCTCCGTACCTGCGTCTGATCTCGTTCATAGTCGTGATTGCCTCCCTGGTACAGATAGTCGAAATGACCATCAAGAAGATAAGCCCGAAGCTGTTCAGGCAGCTCGGCATCTATCTACCGCTCATCACGACGAACTGTGCCATTCTGGGCTTTGCGATCTTCGCCACCAACAAAGGGTATGGGTTCCTTCAGGGACTATCGTACGCAGTCGGCGCCGGCCTGGGACTTACCTTGGCTCTCGTGCTCATGGCATCGATAAGGGAAAGCGCCGAGCTATCTGATGTGGCCGATGTCGCAAAGGGCACAGCCCTCGTTTTCATCATCGCCGGTTGCCTGTCGTTGGCCTTCATGGGCTTTGCCGGGTTATTGAGTACTACATGACCGAGCTGATTGGAGTCGTCGGATTCGTCGTGCTGTTCGCGGTTTCTGGCTTGCTCCGCGGGAGGATCCAGGAAACCGAGGGACGTGACTGCGACTCATGCAAGCACGATCCCGATTCGTGCGGTGTATGCCACATGGTACGGGAGATATCGGAGTAGCGCTATGCAGATACCAGATTCTTCGGAGTTCACCGGTCCCAGTCGGCGCGATGTTGTCCTACTGGGGATAGGAGCATTCGCGGTGGCCACGGTCCCGTTTCTGAGGAGTGGCCGACCGCGCCTGGTGCAACGCAGCGTGCCCGTCATGGGAACCATCGCCGACATCGGCGTGGTGCATCGCGATCAGGCGTATGCTCAGGCCGCGATCGATGCGGCGATACGGCAGCTGCGCTACGTAGACCGGACGATGACGGCTTTCAGCGAGTCGTCGGATGTGGGACGCGCAAATTCGATGGCAACTGGAGCCGCGACGGTGATCACTTCAGCAACGGCATCCGTAATCACAGAGGGCCTGCGTTGGGCCGAGGCGAGCGACGGCGCGTTCGACCCGTGCATCGGTAGAGCAGTGAACCTATGGGACGTCAAGAACCGCACGGCACCGCCAGAGGGAGCTCAGGTGCGGCGGCTAGCGGGCCATGCGCTTTACCGGACACTTGACCTTGGTATGCATGGCGGAAGACGGGTTGTGCAGATGACGGATGCGTCAGCTGCGATCGACTTAGGCGGTATCGCCAAGGGATACGCAGTCGATCTGGCAGTCCGGTCGCTCAGGGAATGGGGGATCGAACACGCTCTGGTGAACGCTGGAGGTGACCTGTACGCAATGGGTGAATCGCAGGATGGGGATCCCTGGAGTGTCGGAGTCCGGTCACCCTACGATCCGAGTCAGATCAGCCACCGGTTCGAGCTGGCCGATGCAGCGGTTGCCACCTCGGGTGACTATTTGCAGAACTTCAGGCACGGTGGAATGTTGTATCACCACTTGCTGGATCCCGCCACCGCCGCTCCCCGACGCACCGACGTTCACAGTGTCACGGTCACGGCAAGCAGCTGCATGGCCGCCGACGCCGCTGCGACAACGGTGTTCGGCATGCAGCGTGACAGGGCGGAGCGGATCCTCAAGTCTACGGCTCCGGAGGCGACTGTCGTGACTACTCTCTGAGTAGGTAACGCTACCGCGCGGAGCGCTTGCGATACATAGGTGCAAGCGGAAACGGGGGATGTAGCGTGGTCGCGACGTCCCCCGGCTCCGTTTGAGAACAGCTTGCGGCAACTGGTCCAGAGAGGTTGTTTTGGCCGGGTACACCGGATCGGCCCAGTCGCTCCGATACCAGGCTCAGTGCAACCGTTGGTGCAGGGTAGTAGCCATGAGTGATCTCCGTCAGCCGGCAGTCGCTGGCACCTTCTATTCCGATGATCCGATAGAACTGCGGGCGCAGGTCGAGACCATGCTTGCCGAGGCGGGCGGCGAGCCGGCACCGGCGCTGGGCGGAATCGTGCCGCACGCGGGCTTGGTCTACTCCGGGGCCTGTGCCGCACACGTGTTCAGCCGGATCTCGATGCCACAGCTCGTCGTCATCATCGCTCCCAACCACCATGGGCTGGGAGTCAATCGCGGCGGTGCAGGGGCATGGGATACGGGGTCCTGGCAGACTCCTCTCGGTGTCTTCGAAGTAGCGCAGGATCTGCTCTCCCGGTTGGAATCGGAGTGCGGATTGGTGGCACACGACCCGGAGGCTCATCGCTACGAGCACGCTGTGGAGGTCGAGCTGCCGTTCCTGAGCGTTTTGGCTCCGGAGGTCAGGATCGCGCCCATCGTGCTCGACTGGGTCGATTGGCATAGATGCAAGGAGTTGGCCGACGCACTGGCAAAGGTGGTGCGTGATGCGCCCGAGCCGGTTCTGCTCCTGGCCTCGTCCGACATGACGCACTACGAGTCAGCCGAGGTGGCCGCTGACAGAGATCGCAAGGCTCTTGCAGCCGTGGAACAACTGGATGGCCAGCGGCTGCTCGCAACGTGCCAACGTGAGCAGGTGTCGATGTGTGGCAGAGCGCCGGCCGCAACCGTGATAGAGGCGACGCGCCAGTTGGGTGCGACGCGAGCAGAAGTCGTGGACTACCGCAACAGCGGCTGGGTCAGGCCTGGCAAGGAGGTCGTGGCATACGCGGGAGTTGTAATAAGGCTGTGACGGGATGCGGGTGCTCAAGGCCGGGCGTGCCACGCTGGGTGGGCGTACCGGCCCACGCGGGCATGGCGACTCAATTCAATCACTAATCAGAACGGCGGCTATCCAGCAACGGTCCACGTCTGTCCGCGGCGAAGCAGTGCATTGAGACTAGGTTTGTCGGTCTTCGAACGCGCAGCCTCGACCTGTGCGTGGATTTCTGCGTCATATGACGCCGCTGCATCGCAGTACAGTACCCCGAGCGCCACTGGGAACTCAGGGGTATCGAGCGATGCCAGCAGCCCGGCGAGGTTGCGGTTGGTTTCGTCGTGGACCAAGACATCGGCCTCTGTGACGCCGTTCTCGCCTACAGTTACCACCTCGATCTCGAGACAACCCGATCTCATACTCAGTCCCCGCTTGCGGTCCCGACCGAACAGCAGGGGCTTGCCATGCTCCACCAACAGTTGGTTGTCTGCGGCTGTGTCCTTGTCGGTGAAGCGGCTGAACGTGCGATCGTTGAAAACGACGCAATTCTGGTAGATCTCAACGAAGGAAGCGCCCTTGTGCTCATGGGCTCGCTTCAGGGTATCGCAGAGGTGGGCCTGCTGGGCATCGACCGATCGCGCGACGAACCGCGCGCCGGCCCCCAGTGCGAACGAAGCGGGTGTCACCGGCAGCTCGATCGACCCGTGTGGAGTTGACGGCGAGCGGGTGCCCCGGCGTGAAGTGGGTGAATACTGCCCTTTTGTCAGCCCATATATCTCGTTGTTGAATAGCAGAATCTGAAGGTCCACATTGCGGCGCAGCGCGTGCAGTGTGTGATTACCCCCAATGCTGAGCCCGTCCCCGTCTCCTGTCACGACCCAGACATCGAGTTCCGGATTGGCTAGCTTCACTCCCGTGGCCACTGCCGGCGCCCGACCGTGGATGGTATGGAATCCGTAGGTGGACAGGTAGTATGGGAACCGGGACGAACATCCGATTCCAGATACGAACACGGTGTTTTCCTTCTTCACACCGAGCTCCGCCAGAGTGCGTTGCACCGCCTTCAGCACTGCGTAGTCGCCGCAGCCGGGACACCAACGGACTTCCTGATCGGAGGCGAAGTCCTTGGGCGCGAGATTCTCGACAGTAGTGGTCGCAGTCATTTCAGCTCTCCAACGCCGATCGGATCCCCTCGGCCACTTCGCGCACTTTGAAGGGCTTGCCAGAGATCTTGGGCAGTGAGATAGCAGGCAGTAGGAAGCTGCTCCGTAAAATCGTGGCCAGCTGGCCGTTGTTCATCTCGGGAACCAGTACCCGGGTGAAGGCGCCAAGCAGATCGCCGAGGTTTCGGGGCAGCGGGTTCAAGTATCGCAAGTGGACGTGGGAGACCGCTCTACCCTCGTCCCTTGCTCGCTTCACAGCCTGACGGATCGGGCCAAACGTGGATCCCCATCCGACCACGACGAGATCTCCACTGTCATCTCCCAATGCCAACTCTTGAGTCGGGGTGTCGGCGGCGATACCGTGGATCTTGGCAGCCCGCATTCGGGTCATCTGCTCATGGTTCTCGGGATCGTAGGAAATGTGGCCGGTTTGACTGTCCCTCTCGATGCCACCGATCCGGTGCTCCAGCCCAGGTGTACCCGGAATCGCCCACGGGCGGGCCAGTGTATCTGTATCACGCAAGAATGGCTGAAAGCCTTCGGGATCGCTGCGAAACCGGACCGGATACCGGTTGAGATGCTCGATGTCAGGTATGCGCCACGGCTCCGCGGCGTTGGCCAGATAGGCGTCGGTCAGGACCATTACAGGCGTCATGTACTTTATCGCGATCCGCACCGCTTCCACAGCCACTTCGAAGCAGTCGGTCGATGTTGCAGCCGCAAGCACCGGCAAGGGTGTGTCACCGTTACGCCCGTACACCGCCTGGAACAAGTCCGACTGCTCTGTCTTGGTAGGCATCCCGGTTGAGGGGCCGGCCCGCTGCGAGTTTATCACCACGAGCGGCAGCTCGGTCGCCACGGCGAGGCCGAGCGCCTCAGTCTTCAGGGCTATCCCTGGACCGGAGCTCGACGTCACCCCCAAAGAGCCAGCGAACGATGCACCGATGGCGGAGCACACGGCAGCGATCTCGTCTTCGGCCTGAAATGTGATGACCCCGAACTCCTTGAGACCAGCCAACGCGTGCAGCAACGGAGACGCAGGTGTGATCGGGTATGAGCCGAACATGATCTTGAGCCCGGCTGCTTGCGCTCCGGCCAGGAGGCCCCAAGCCATGGTCTGCGTGCCCGTAGCCGTGCGGTACTCTCCCGGCCGGATGTCCGACTCCACGATACTGTAGCCGACGGCGTAGTTTGGCATTTCGGCAGTCTCGCCGAAGGCGTGACCTGCGTTGAGCGCTGCGATGTTGGCCGCTGCTATCTCCGGACGCTGTTTGAACTTGCTTCGCAGCCAATTGATAGTGACTTGGCGGTCACGGTCGTACATCCACAGCGTCAATCCCAACGTCCACATGTTGCGGCTGCGCAGGGCTTCTTTGGAGCTCAACTCGAAGTCCTTCACGGCCTCCAAAGTCATTTTTCCGATATCCAACGGGATGACCTGGTACGGCGCCATTGAATCGTCTTCCAGAGGATTGTTGTCGAAGCCAGCCTTCTGGAGGTTGCGCTTGGTGAACGAGCCCGAATCGACGATCACCGTGCCACCGATCCGCAGATCATTCAGATTCACCTTGAGCGCCGCCGGATTCATCGCGACCAAGACATCCAGTTCGTCTCCCACCGTCGAGATGTCGGTCACACCGAAGTGTATCTGGAAGGCGGAGACACCGAAGGTGGTTCCCGCAGGAGCTCGTATCTCCGCCGGGTAGTCCGGGAATGTCGCCAGATCGTTCCCGACCATCGCCGTCTCCTGTGTGAACTGTGATCCGGTGAACTGCATACCGTCTCCCGAGTCACCGGCGAACCGTATCACGACGGCATCCCGGACTTCACGTGGAAGCTTGCCGCGCAGATCTCCTCCGCCTGCTACCTTGCCATGCGCCATTTTCTACCGCTCTTCTCCTGGCTAGAACCCCATGAAACGTGTCGCCCCGGTAGTACCGGGGCGAATCGGGACTGTTCCCGCTTCCGACTGTGGTAAAGTTACGCGAATCCCACCCCGCGAGACCAGTCGGTCCTGCTCAGCTACACGAACAGGTTGCAGAGAATCCCGGTGAGCACACCCAAGTAGTTACCCAGGCCGTACCCAAGCAGGGCCAACATGATGGAGATGGGCACCAACTCCTCACGGTGGTATCCGGCCGCGACCGGTGCAGATGCTGCACCTCCGACCGCCGCGACACTCGAGACCGCCGCCATGCTGACGTCGACGCGGAAGAGGCGGGCGCCGATGGCGATGAACACCAAGTGCACCGCAATGCAGACGATCCCGGCGACCAGGAACCACTGTGCCCCCCCGATGTTGCGGAGGTCGGCTTGAGCTCCCATGGTAGTCATATAGATGTAGACAAACGCCATCGCTAGAGCCCCTGAACCAGGGACGTTCTTCAGAGGCGATGCGGAGAGTGCTATCCCGAAGGTCGTCACCAATAGTATCGCCCAAGTTCTCTCAGTAATGACCCTGCCGATCTCAGGCAAAAGGGTAGCCAAGTAGTTGGCCACGAAAATCGTGGTGAATCCCCAACCCACCAGAACGATGATGTCCTTGAAGTGGACTTCCTGACTCTTCTGTTCGATTTCCTGAGAGACTTCACCGATGTGATCTATTTGGCTCTGTGAGACCCCGGTGAATCGATTGAACCACTTAGCCCAGCGTTTGCACGTGAGTATCAAAGGGAAGTACAGTACATAGACGAAATTGTCGACCAGCACCACCATTCCGACCATCTCGCCGGGCGTGTCCAGGCTCTCAGCCACCGCGGCCAAGTTCCCTGTTCCACCGATCCAGCTGCCGGCCAACGCGCCATACCCGCGCCATGTGTCTTCGGGGAGGCCGCTCTGGAACAGGTAGAACGATATCACAGCCCCTGCCACGATACCGAGCGTGCCGATTACCAGGACGCCGGCCCCACGCCATGCCACCCTGATAACCTGTCTAATGTTGATGTCAAGTAGCATGAGCACGATGAACAGCGGTACGGCAAACGACCGAAACGTGCCGTATATCTCGCTGTTCATGGGAATCACGTTGAGATTGCTGAGGAATATCGGTGTGAGGAAGATCCATATGATGGCGGGGAGTATGTCGAAGATCTTCCATTTCGTCTTCTTCTCGAGCCAGAGGAAGAAGACCGGTATCATGGTGATGATGGCTAACACACCTATCAGGTCGTTGAACAGAGGGTCAGAGTTCATCGATTCTCCGGAAAGGGGTCGGGGAGTGTTACGGCGGCCTGACGGCCTGCCCAAGATAACCAGAACGGTCACCACCGCGTAGCCGATGTGTCTCAGTGTAAGACGGCCGGCCGCCAACTTGGCGGCCGGCCGGTAGCATACCTTAGGATGTGGTTTGCGGGATTACCGCATTGTGTCCGGCGGCGGTTGACCCGAGGCCCTCAAGGCGAGGCCCCGGGGTCTCGGGTCTGTACTACTTCAGAGCACTCTACTTCTCACGCGAAAGTCGACGTTGTCCTGAATCCAACTCCACAAACCATCCTGGACGTCGGCCGAGAGTGAGGGTTCCAACTGCTCGCGCCAACCACTCATGACCTGTTCATCGACTGTCCACATCCGGACCCTACGGGATTTTATCTCCCGCTCCCACGCTACGGAGGACGTGGGTGAGCCGTACAGCAATCGCACGGTCACACTGCGGGACAGGTATTCGAGCGGGCTCACGTCGATCTGGGAGTAGGCACTCTGGCCTTCAGCCGTGGCTCGCCCGGTAGCATCAGGCACTCCGTCGCTCAGCACCACGACGTTGAGCGGCGCCAGGATCAGACCCTGACGCTTGACCAGCGTGGCGACGCGGTCAAAGAACGCGTTGAAATCCGTAAATGAGTCTTCCGGCGGAAAGAACTCACGCAGCGCAGTGGCGATCTCGTCCACGGTCTTCCCTTGGAACGCGTGTATCGGTTGAAACGACTTTGGCTGTCCCGGTCGATCTCCACCGACCGATCCTACGAAGACGGCCGAAGGTACTCGTAGCTCTCCCATCCCGTTTAGATGGCCGTACAAGTAGTGAGCTGCAAAATCGATCGCGTCATTGTAGTTGCCGGTCGCCCGGAACGAACCGCTGACGTCGATCCCTAATACGAGCGTCGAGCGAGCCTGCCGAGTTCCATCACCCGTTGGTGTGCACGCCAGGCTCACCGTCACAGCGATCGCCCAGACTCGGCGGAGCTTGTTCATACAGCACCTCCGTCCTGAACCGGTGCCGTCGATCGAGCACGACCCGGTGGTGGCGCAGCGACTTTGTTCCCACCCAGTCTGTGTGTTGCGACCAACACGTCCTCGATTGACCTGAACGGCAGCGAGAACATCGGTCGTGATCCGATCACGACCACCGCGAAATTCACGGCCGCTGCAAAGAGCTGCAGGACCGGTAGGGACAACAGCTCAAAAGCGTATTGGGCTTCCTTCTTGAACCACTCGGCTTCCTGCTTGAGCTTCATGATCGGCGTACGCAGCAGATCTGGCTGTGCCACCATTTCCGTAGCCGGAGCCGCCACTTCCTGCCGAATCGTGTCTCGCGCCAGCACAGCTACCAGAGCCGGCGTTCCGTACCGACCGAACAGGAACCACGTCATGCCGCGCACACCGACCCAGCCAAACGAGGCAAGCAACAGGGTCGAGATCAGACCCAACTGCACTCCTTCATTGGTTTGCTGGGCAATCCACGGTGTGATCGCGTCGATCAGTTCGCGGTACAGGAAGATGACTTCGAAAAACATCACGAAAAGTTCCACGAATGTCATCTGCAATATCTGGACTATGTCCTTCTTGCGCAGGGCCTCTGCCAACGCGAACACACAGGCGAAGCTACCCAATACCAAGAAGAACAGGAACAACCAGAGAATCGGTCCCAGGACCATCACGCTGGGTTCATATCCGGTGATACCGGCAAGCACCTCAGTCAGCGTAGGCCGGAGCGTGTACATGAATACCAGAGCCTCGACAGCCGACCAGAGGATCAGGGCCAGGAACGCCAACCAGGGCACCCCAGGTTTGAAGTAGTTGCGCGATGTCCAGTCCAACAGGCGCAGTGGCGACTGGAACGTGCCCTTGAGTAGTGCCCCTGCCATACCCAGCGCCAGGCGGAGCAGCCCCCAGGTCCAGCCCGCGAGCAGCACCACGAGCCGGACCAGTCCAGCCCAGAAGAACCATGCGCTACGGCCCGCGTCCCACCAGGACGTGAGCATCGCAACGACAAACCGGCCGCGATTGGAGCGGAATGGAATGGTGTAGAGCGATATCATCGTGATCCACATTCCGCTCAGCAGTAGCATCACAGGGAGCATTAGCACGATGCGCTTGAACAGCACTCCCAGTGTAGTGTCACCGTACCAGACCAAATTGACCATCATTGCATGCCATGCCGGAATCCAAGACACCGGCGCGGAGAGTACGTCGACCGCTCCTTGCCACTCGCTCGGGACGAGGGCTTGGATGGAGTGAATCATGTGCCACTCCTCCTTACAGAGATCGGTTAAAAGACAAACGCCGGAACGGCGGGAGGGCCGTCCGCGGCAAGTACCAGTCGCATTGCTGTGGTGCAACGGTGCGGATAATCGGGGCTGACAACGATGACACCGGTCACACTTTTTCGGGTCAGCGACATCGGGAATTGTTCGGCTTCCCGGTGTGTGCGTAGACCTAAACTCTTGACTGTCAACGACTTGAAGAAGTGGACTTTAGGTGTAACTTTCAAGCGCAGTCCCAGGCCACAGCGTTCGGCCGCAGCCGGCGTCTGCTTGGGGAAGCCGCCCGGCCCACCATCCAGGCCTAGCACCGTTCGGACTCGTGGCTCATCACGTCCTGAGCTCGCAGGCACACCGAAAGCTAATGAGCAGACACATTCCGCAGGTAGACCGAAGCAAGGTGTCGTTTACGATCCTCTTTGACATCGTTGTGCAGCAGAATGGCCCAACATCAGCGGCGCATCGGGGCTGCTGACCGAAGAGTCGCAGGTAGTGAGCCCCGAGGGGTGCCGGTAGGAGTCCCTCCCAGCCGAGAAGACGCCAAAGGAGCGAGCGTTCCGCGGTTGCTGAATTCGGTTCACCAGCCGCCTCCGCTGGTCACTAGATCCCAGTAGGTGCGATACCAACCATTGTCGTGTGCTTGCAGGAATTCGGAGACACTCTGTATCAACTGCGTGCTGCTGTGGCCGGGGACATACCCCGGTAGAGTGCGCGAATAGCCCCGGTTGAAGTAGCTTCGGATGATCACGCTGCGCTGGTCGATCGGAAGCCCTCTCACATTCTCGGCGAACCGTTTGAAGGTGCCCTGCCGCATCAGATAGAACTCGACATTCGACGTATAGAACGCCGATACCGACTCGCCGCGGCCAGCGATGTAGCGACCCAGCGCATCGAGCGCGTGCGGCCCCGCCAAATCGCCTACCACCGGCACGACCAAGTTGCGGTTCTCGAGTGACCGCAAGAATCGGTAATCGTCCTCGTCGGCCAGATAGTTGGCGTGGTTGCCGGCGCGATCCGTCTGCAACAGGAGCTCGCGGAGCGTGGGATAGTCCGGTCGCGGCGGTCGGTTGTAGCTGTGGAAACGGAGACTCAATCCGGCGTCCACGAAAGCTTGGTGGAAGCGAGCCACCGTTGCGATGTCCGTTTCGCTCAGCGTTAGGCCGAATGTCATGATGCGGTCGATTACCGCCTGCCAGGCCCGGTCAAGGTAGTCCACGTCTACGGAATGTGCATCGACATACTCCACCAGGTCGCGCACTGGGCGGCCCCGCCACGACTCCGCATCGTGGGGCGCAGGCCTTCCAGTGAGAAGGCATAGGTACTCAACTCTAGTGTGGCTCAACGCGAACAGCGCTTTGTAGAGCAGATGCTGTAGCAGGTTGTCGCGTCGGATGTCGATGATGAAGGCGAGCCGCGGACGAATCTCAGCAATGTAGGAAAAGTTCTGGCCGGGCCCAACGCCGAGGTAGACTCCTCCCCTGACACGTGATTCCCGCAGACGATCGATGACATGAAGATATGAAGTCTCGTTGGATATCAGGTTATCGGTATCAAAGAAGCCACGTGGCTCCGACAACCCCTCGACCAGCCGCGCGAACTCCCAGTCGGGGAGCCGATCCGGGATCGCCTGGTAGGACGCGCTACCCTGTACTGAAACCTGGCGCTCGCCGCAGGCGATGAAGGTCAGGAAGACTGCAAGCGCAGCTACCGGAAATAGATGTGGTCTCTTCATTCGGCTGTGGTCCCGCGGCAAGGCAGGGTCCTGCCCCATCATCTGCCCAGCCAACGCTCGCGATTTGCCGTCATGCCAGCGCCTGTGTGAAATCCGCAATCAGATCCTGGGGGTGTTCGATCCCGACAGATACCCTGATCAACTCCTCCGAGATCCCCGCTCGCTGGCGTTCTTCAGGTGTCAAGCCGGAATGTGAGGTCGTCGCGGGCCTCGTAACGAGTGTCTCTATTCCACCAAGACTCGGTGCAACGATGGGCAGTTGCACGTTCGACATGAATCGCTCCGCAGCAGCCACACCGCCATGGAGCTCGAAGCTCAACATCCCGCTGCAGCCGTCAAACATGGTTTGGGCGATGGCGTGCGCTGGGTGGCTCTCCAGCCCGGGGTAGTTGACCATCCTCACAGCTGGATGCTCTGCCAGGAACGTGGCCAGCGCGAGAGCACAGTCGTTCTGGTGACGCACCCGGAGCGCTAGAGTCTTGATGCCCCGATGCAGCAGAAAACATGCGTGCGGATCGAGCGTTCCACCAAGCAAGTTAAGCTTGTGCGTGATCCGCTCGACCAGGTCGGCCTTTCCAATCACCGCGCCGGCGACGATGTCCGAGTGCCCGTTCAGATATTTCGTACAGCTATGCAGTGACAGGTCGAAGCCCCACTCGGCCGGTCGGAAGTTGACGGGGCTGGCGAACGTATTGTCAACGAGCGTCACCAGCCCGTGCCGCCTGGCAAACTCGATCACCCCTTTGAGGTCGGGTACGTCCATCAGTGGATTCGCCATCGTCTCCACATAGATCGCCTTGGTGTTGGGCTTGAGCTGTGCTGTCCAGGATCCGGGATCGGCACCGTCAATGAAATCGAACGAGATTCCGTAGAGCCCGAGATCTCGCGTCACCAGGTCATAGGTGCCTCCGTAGAGGCAGCTTTGGGCCAGAAAGTGGTCTCCTGATTGCAGCAGGGTGAGCAGAGCAGTGGAGATGGCTGCCATACCGCTCGAAGTCACTAGGGCCGCTTCAGCGTTCTCCAGCGATGCGAGCTTGCGGTGAAGGGCGGTGTGATTGGGAGTGTTGTTGAGTCGGATGTACTTGATCTCGTGGTAGCTCGCCTCACCACCGTACTCGAACATCGCCGACTGGAAGATCGGTATGCTCACGGCGCCTCCGATCCGAGGATCAGGTTCACCCGCATGAATCAGCTTGGTCTCTAGGTGCTCGCTATTGCCGGCCATGGAGCGCTGCCCCCTTGGTTGTGCAACATCACGTGTGCGAATCGGTTGGAGGCAGTCAATCTAACGGGTCGCCACATGACCTGCCGGCGGCGTGCGGCGCTAGTTAGCTTGAGGCGTTTCGCAGGTGAGATCACGGCATTAGGAGCGCGGAGCATGTGGCGAGGTGTCATCGAGGAGTATCGGGAACGACTGCCGATCGACCAGGAAGTCCGCGCGGTGACACTGAGGGAGGGTAACACACCGCTCATCGAAGCCCCCAGACTATCCGACGCGCTTGGCTTTGGCGGACATTTGCTGCTCAAGCACGAAGGCCTCAATCCCACGGCATCGTTCAAGGACCGTGGCATGACGGTCGCGATATCAGCTGCTATCGCAGAGGGTGCAAAAGCTGTCATTTGTGCCTCCACAGGCAACACGTCAGCCTCAGCGGCAGCGTACGCAGCCAGAGCAGGTATCAAGGCCTTCGTGATCATCCCGCAAGGAAAGATCGCCCTGGGAAAGCTCAGCCAGGCGGTGGTTCACGGCGCCACCGTCGTATCCATCAACGGAGGTTTCGACGCAGCGCTGAGAATCGTCCGGGAACTGGCCAGTAGGTGCAAGGTCGTCGTGGTCAATTCGATCAACCGCCACAGGATTGAGGGACAGAAGACCGCTGCCTTTGAGATATGTGACGTGCTGGGATCAGCCCCCGATTATCACTTCCTTCCCGTTGGGAATGCCGGGAACATCACTGCCTACTGGCTGGGCTATTGCGAGTATGCCGCTGCCGGGATAATCGACCGAAGGCCACAGATGATGGGTTTTCAGTCCACCGGGGCCGATCCCATCGTGCGCGGCAAGGTGGTGGACAACCCGGAGACCATTGCCACCGCCATTCGCATCGGTAATCCGGCGAGTTGGCGCGAAGCCGTTGCGGCACGGGACGAGTCCAGCGGGACAATCGAGTCCGTAACCGACGACCAGATCCTCGAGGCCTATCGCTTGCTCGCGGCCACCGAAGGCGTGTTCGCCGAGCCTGCATCGGCGGCCTCTGTGGCGGGATTGCGGCAAGCTTGCCGAGCTGGCTTGATCAACGACTCGGCCACCGTAGTCTGCACCTTGACAGGACACGGGCTCAAAGATCCCACGACAGCGACGAACGAGTCACCGCCACCTGTGGCGGCAACTGCCAGCGCGGACGAGGTCATGCGGATACTGGAACTGTGACGATGACGAGGTACCCATGAGATTCGCGGTGTGTGAAGCCGCACCTCAGATGCTGCACGGTGACGACGAGTGGCTGCGGCTCGCCGAACTGAGCAAGAAGCAGCACCCGGACGTCTTCCTGCTGAACGAGATGCCGTTCGGCCGCTGGGTATCTGCCGCGCCGACCCCTGACCGTGAACTGCTACTGGCATCCCACAGTGTGCACGATCACGGGCTGGACCATCTCGCAGACCTCGGGGCGGCGGTGGTGCTCGGCACCAGACCGACCTTGGAGCAAGAACGAAGCGTCAACCAGGCCTTTGTCTGGACCGCAGCCGACGGTCTCAAGGGCGTGCATACCAAGCAGTTCTTTCCCGATGAGCCCGGATACTACGAGGCCCGCTGGTTCGAGCGAGGAGAGGAGCGGTTCGGCATAGCCCACGCCGGCGACATCAGGTTAGGCTTCCTTACCTGCACCGACGTGATGTTCGGGGAGTGGGCACGGTACTACGGAAGGCGAGGCGTGCACCTGATTGCGGTTCCAAGGGCGACTCCCGCTCCGTCATTGCTACGCTGGAAAACCATGATGTCGGCTGCCGCGATAGTTTCCGGGTGCTACGTCGCGAGCTCAAACCGTGCCGGTGCGGACGAGTCCGGCCAGGAGTTCGGTGGCTGTGGCTGGATCATTGATCCTACCGGGCAGGTCCGGGGCGAGACGTCGGCGCAGAGCCCAGTCGTGACTGCTACAATCGATGTGGGACTGGTGAAGCAGGCTCAGGCTGGGTACCCATCGTACGTCGAGGACCTTCCCATCGAGGTGGTGTCTCAGATTCTGGAGCGGGGATAGCGTGAGGACTCGGACAGGCAGGGGATCACTGAGTGGAGCCCCGCGCCTCCAACAGCCGTGTCTGAATTGGACCGAGCTTTACCTGATTTAGGCCACCTCCGCTGCCGCGGATGGCCCGCCAGGAGGTGCTCGTGCACAAGACGCTCGCCCTACTTGAAAGGATGGGCGTGGTGAGGACCAACCGGCCACTCGTACTCGAAGCGGGCCTGATTGCGAGCGTGGCTTTGTTGGTTGTGATTCCCTGGCCCTGTGCCGCCCAAGACGTAGATGTCTCTGCTAGCATCGACAGCATCTTCGCCCAACACGATCACACACACACCAGGCTGCGCTGTAGGCGTGGTTCGAGATGGTGAGCTCGTGTTCAAGCGCGGCTACGGCATGGCGAACCTGGAATACGGTATCGCCAACTCCAGTGCGAGCGTATTCAGGATCGGATCGGTTTCGAAGCAGTTCACGGCTGCCGCAATCGTGC
>CP070666.1:173280-198059 GCA_020351775.1 Gemmatimonadota bacterium
CGGCGCTCCTCTTCGGCGATGTGGCGCAGCATCTCTCTGCCACGGGCGCGGTAGGAGTGGCCCGAGTGCGTGAGGATCCCGTCGAACGTGAGGTTGGCTGACTCGTGTAGGTCCCGGGCCAGCTGGAGGCCGACGTCACCGTGTGGGTCAACGCCGGCGCGGTGATACCCGGAGTCGACCTTGAGCCAGACGTGGAACGGGTGACCGCAATCCCGCAGTCGGGTAAGAGCCTCGGGTGAGTCGATCACCACCCTCAGGGTCGACCGTGAGGCGAGTCCCATCGCCTCGCTTATTCGATTCCATACCACCGGGAAGGCCCAGGTTATGTCATCGAAACCGTGGTCGGCAAAGACCTTCGCCTCCGCCAAGGTGGCGACGGTGATGCCGGTTGCGCCAAGCGACTGCTGCAGTCGGCCGATCTCGATGCACTTGTGGCTCTTGATATGCGGTCGCAGCGCTACTCCCAAAGCGCGCGCCCGTGCTGCCATCGCGGCGAGGTTCTGCTTCAGTTTGTCCAGGTCCAGCAGTAGAGCCGGTGTGCGGAGTTGTGCGATTTCTATCACGCTGCTATCGCACTATGTGGAACTCGGTCTGTCGCCTCAGAATCCACCGCACGGCGCCGTCGGCGGTAACGTCTGCATCCTCCTCGAGCATCATGCGGACCAACTGGTCGTCCCACTCCGGAATGTGCGTGGCGGCTTGCAGCTCGATCGCATACCAGGTGTTTGCCCTGATCGGTACGTCGCCGCGGCCGGGGACACCATCCTGGCGGTCCCACAGGCCTATCAACGGTCCTGCCCCGTGGCCGTGATCACCCACCGGGTGGCTGTATACAGTGCCGTCAATGCCCTCCTCCTGCATCGCCGCTAGAGCGGCTGACAACGCCTCGTTGCCAGTCCTTCCCGGATGCATCGCGTCCATCACGATGTCCTGCAACCAGTTGGCGGTCTGCAGCGCCTGCTTGAGGCCCTCGGGTGGGTCGGCCTCCCCCTGCCGCAGCACGTAACCCATGTGCTGGGTGTCGGTGTTGAGACCCAAGGCGGTGATGCCGAAGTCGCAGTGTAGCACATCTCCCCGCTCGATCACCGGTGCCGGGCCCTGAGGGTTGCCGCCGCGCCGCTGGATGTCAACCGAAGTCTGGAACCAAGTGCCTAAACCCCTGTCGCTCAGTTGCTGGCGCATCCACCACACCACATCGGCGGTTGTCGTGACGCCCGGCGTTATGACCCTATTCGAGAACGCCGTTTTGATGATCTCGTGGGCCAGACTCATCATGTCTCGAAACACCGGTGACATGCCGGGGACCCGGATCGACAGGTAGTCGATCGGCAGCAACTCGGCGTGCACGACCCGGCTGAGCAGGTCCTGGCCGAGTGCCTCACTCATCTGCCGCCATTCTCCTGCGCTGAGCCCGTCGGAAAAGTTGTGATCCGCGGATATGTTCACGGCGACTGTCGCTGGGTTTCGTTCGCGCACCATGTCGGCGAACAGTCTCCACTGATCGCGGCCCCATAGCTCGCGTTGGCGGCCATCCGGTGCCTGCTGGGTACCCCGCACGGTCTCGTACAGTCCTTCCTGGCTTGAGCCACCGAGGGCGAGCCGCTCCAGGCCGTGTTCGGGTCCACGGTCGAAGAAGATGTAGATGGTGCGGCGCCGGGCAGCGAATGTCGTGGGTGACACGAGTGCCCGGAAAACCGGATCTTCGTTGTACTCGCGCATGGCGACTACCCACATGTCGATGCCGTGTTGCCGCATGAGCAGTGGCAGCACCGAGTCGAGTCGTACCGTAAGCCACTCCTGCTGTAGCTGTGCTTGCTCACGTAGAGTGCCGAACGGTCGTTGCGGGGCCAGATGCTGAGCAACGATGCCAGGTGCCAGTAACGCGATGGACAGCATGGTCGGTATGAGGGACCGTCTGTTCATTGTGCTGCTTCCAGTCGGGTTGTGGGGTGGGCTGATACGGGGCCTCGGCGAAAGGTAGTGCGCGGCCGAAGAAGCGGAAGAAGAATGAGGAAACAACGCGGGGATTCCCTTGCGCCAGATAACCTGTAGAATCCAGCGCAGCGGAACCATGTGCCAGATCGAAGAACTGACATGAGTGCGGCCGAATCTCCACTCGAGCTGACCGGTGAGCAGCTCCGAGCGCTGGTGGATGCTGCGATGGATCGGATCGCTCCCCACATCGACTCCCTGCCGCAGCAGCCGGCAGCAGATGTTGCAGGTGGAGCCGAACTGGCGCGGTCGTTGGCGGAGCCGTTACCGCTGCGGGGCTGTTCGCTGAATGAGGTGTTCGATCTGGTCTTCGATCGGCTCGTGCCGAAGAGCTTCAACACGGCGGGACCCGGTTACCTGGCTTACATCCCCGGCGGAGGGATACCGCACGCGGCGGTGGCCGACATGATCGCCGATGCCGTCAATCGGTACGTGGGCGTCTGGGTAGCGGCCCCGGGGTTGGCTCAACTCGAATCGAACGTGGTGCGGTGGTTCTGCGAGATCGTCGGCTACGGGGCCAATTCCGCAGGGTTTCTCACCAGTGGCGGGTCGCTGGCCAACTTCTCGGCGGTGGTGGCCGCCCGGCGCACGCTGCTTCCCGACGACTTCCTGACGGGGACTATCTATGTATCCGACCAGGTCCATCACTCGGTTCAAAAGGCGGCAATGCTGGCCGGCTTCCCTACAGAAGCGGTGCGCGTGGTTGGATCCGACGGTCTATTCCGGATCCGGCTCGACGAGTTGGAGCGGTGCATAGGGGAAGACCGTCTGGCCGGCCGCGCTCCGTTCCTGATCGTAGGTAGTGCGGGTACCACAAACACTGGGGCGGTCGACGATCTCGCGGGCCTCGCCGATTTGGCGGAGCATCATGGCATGTGGTTCCACGTGGACGGTGCCTACGGCGGGTTCTTCTTGCTCACGGACCGCGGCCGCGCGGCCATGCGGGGCATTGAGCGGTCTGATTCGGTCGTGCTCGATCCCCACAAGGGGATGTTCCTTCCATACGGTACCGGATCGCTGCTGGTGCGTGAGGGCGCCGCACTCAGACGATCGCACACGGTGAACGCCGACTACATGCCGCCGATGCAGGACGAAGAGGACCTGGTCGATTTCTGCCAGGTCTCTCCTGAGCTGTCGCGACCGTTTCGTGGCTTGGCCGTGTGGCTGCCCTTGAAGCTTCTGGGCATCGAGCCATTCGCACGCGGTCTGGATGAGAAGCTCGATCTGGCCCTCTGGGCCAGCGAGCAGTTGAAATCCATCGACGGAATCGAGATTGTAGCCGAACCGCAGCTGTCGATCGTGGCATTCCGTCTCTCGTGTCCGGGGTTGTGTAGCGATGCCCTCAACGATCTCAACCGCGATTTCTTGGCCCGCATAAACTCGCGACAGAGAGTCTACCTGACGGGAACGATGCTGGCAGACCGATTCACCATCAGAATCTGTGTGCTTTCGTTCCGCACGCACATGGACAGGATGGAGCTCTGTATCGAAGACATCAGGCGGGCTGTCCGTGAGTTGCGTCGGTAGCCCCGTTCCCGCGGCCCTGCTCAGCGATCCCGTGAGTCTGACGATTCCGTCGATCTAGGAGTCTCCCGGGCAGCTCTACGCTGTTCTGCCGCGCAATTCTCCGCCCAGCCGCCCCGGCTCCCCAAAGTCGCCTCTGCCTAAGACAGACCCGTGTAGCGCCATTATGGCATAGAGGATGTCTCCGAACGCACAATGTCTGCCGTTTTGGCGCCATTTGCCTGGCATTCCCGATGCATTAGGGGATGGTGGCAACGGGCCGGGCGCTCCGAGCCCGGCGAGCGATAACCATTCGAGTGATATTCAAGGAGAATTGAACCATGATGTATCCAACCCTGTGGCGTGCCCGCCGTGATCCGGCTGTGGCTGACTGGCTGGGCTCCCGACGAGAGATCGACCGCTTGTTTGACGGCTTCTTCTTCGGCCCGGCCACCGAGGCTGTCTCGGGGAGCACTTGGGCGCCGGTGATGGACGTCCATGAGGATGAGGACGGCGTGACCGTCACAACCGAGCTTCCCGGTCTCTCTTCGGACGATGTGAAGGTGTTGGTGGAAAACGGCGTGCTATCGATCAGCGGCGAGAAGAAGCGCGAGTTCGAGGAGGGGAAAGAGGATGGGGACTACCACCTGGTCGAGCGGCGGTATGGCCGATTCCAGCGGTCCTTCAGGTTGCCCCGCAGTGTCGACGCGGACAAGGTGACCGCGAAGTTTGAGAGCGGAGTACTGCGGGTTGTTCTTCCCAAGTCGGAGAAGGCGAAGCCAAGGCTGATCGCAGTCAGGTAAGTCAGGGCGAATGACCTGAGGCACTGTTAAAGTGGAGAGCCCGTTCGTGAGGACGGGTTCTTCGCGTCTCGCCCGGGCTCCGCCCTCCGTCACCCCGGGGCCCTGCTCCCGCGGATTGTCGGTCACGCACGGTTAGAGGTCTATTTCCAGCGCGCCACCCGGCTCGATCCGATACGGAATATCCTTGACCTCGACCACCAAGATCTCGTCTGCGCACTCTTCCAGCTCGATGCGCAGTTTCTGGTGGGTCACGGTCAGGTCCAGCCACTCTCCGCGGTACTGAACCTTCACACGAATACGGCGTACAGCCTTCGGGAGGTTCGGGTTGATTGCAATGGTCTTGCCCGTGGTGTCGACGCCGGCGTAGCGGTTGAGGACGATATTGATGGTGCCGGCCATTGCGCCCAGGTGGATCCCCTCTTTGGTGGTTCCGCCCTGAACGTCTTTAAAGTCGGCGCGCAAGGCATGTCGGAACAGTTCCCAGCTGTGGTTGCGGTCTATTCGGTCCAAGATGGCGGAGAACACGATGTTGCTCAGTGTTGACCCGTGGGAGCACCGATCCATGTAGTAGTGGATGTTGCCGGCAATGGTCTGCTCGTCGAAGGCGTACCCCAGCTGGTGGAAAATCCGCTTCACCTCTTCGGGACGCAGCAAGTAGAACAACATAGTCACATCGGGTTGCTTGGCCACCTTGTAGCGATCGGGAGATGATCCCTCAGCCTTGAGAATGCGGTCGAGCCGATGGATGTCACCATATTTCTTGCGATACTCCTCCCACGGGAACTCCTCGAGTTCTTCGAATCCCTGGAATTGGCTGATTATGCCGTCTCCGTGGAAGTGAATGGTCATTTTGTGCGTTATGTCAGTCCACCTGGTGATCTCCTCGTCCTTGATGTCGAGCACGTCGATGAGGTCCTTGCGCCGCTCCGGATCGATTCTCTTGAGCGCCTCAAGGGCACGCTCGATGCACCAGACTGCCATGATGTTGGTGTAGGCGTTGTTGCGGAGGCCGCCCTCGGTAGCGTCGGGGTACTTCTCATGGTATTCGTCGGGACCCATTACGCTGTGGATCTCATACCGTCCCGTCTGTTCATTGTATTGCGAGATACTGCTCCAGAAACGCGCGATCTCAAGAATGATCTCCGCGCCGTACTGCTCGATGAACGGGCGTCTGCGGGTGACCAAGTAGTGCTGCCAGATGTTGTATACGATTGCTGCGTTGATGTGGCGCTGCAGCCTGCTGTGGTCCGGGTCCCAGCTACCCGACCTCGGGTTGAGGTGGACGTACTGGGTCTCCTCTCTGCCGTTACTGCTGCTCTGCCAGGGGAACATCGCGCCCCGGTAGCCGCACTCGCTGGCGTAGGCCCGGGCTGCAGTGAGTCGGAAGTAGCGGTACCGCGTCAGGGACCGGTTGATCTCGGGGAAGCTCTGGAGATAGAAGGGCAGAATGAACAACTCATCCCAGAAGATGTGGCCACGGTACGCCTCGCCGTGCAACCCGCGGGCGGGCACGCTCACGTCGAGCCCGCGTGTGTTCTCCGATACTGTCTGCAGAAGATGGAAGATCTGAAGTCGGAGTAACACACCGTCGTCCGGTGCGCCGTCGCCGATTCCCGGTTCCAACTCCAGCTCCAGGTCGGCGCGGCGCCACAGAGAACGCCAGGCAGCTCGATGCGTTCGCAGTAGCTGAGCGAAACTCCCGGCTGTCGTGATTTGCAGCCGGGCATCCAGCGCGCTCTCGGTGATGCCGCGGTCGCGCGATGTGTGGAGGGCGACGACCTTCTCGACCCTGATCGGTTCGCCCTCCCTGGCATCGGTGGCAAAGACCTGCCCTGCCTCAGAATCCTCGATCACAGTGGTGATGTGCACGTGGGCTTCCTCCTCCTGCTTGAACACCCGCGTCCTGGCCGCTTGCGCGACCTCCAACCGTGACTGGGTGGTCTTCACCAGAAGGTAGACGCCCTCGGGTGCCACCGTACCCTTGTTGACTGTCCTCAGATGGTTGGGGTTGAGCTGGCGATAGCGTTCCACTCCGGCGTTGGTGACCTTGCCGTCGAGCATCGACCGGATTTGGATCGGCCCCGACCAATCGACGGGAGTGATCTGATACTCGATTGCGGCGACCTGGGGACAACGCATGTGCACCAGACGGCGGCTCGCCACAGTGGTGGTTTTTCCCCGGTCGTCGCGGATGGTATAGGTCCTCAGCAGCAGCCCCTCACGCAGATTGAGCTCTCTGCGGAAGGAGAGCACCTCCATCCTGGCGAAGTCCACCCATTCGCCGTCAAGCGGCCGAAACGTGAGGCTGAGCCAGTTGGGGAAGTTGACGAGATCCTCATTAACGATCGTTTGTCCGGCTACCTCGCTCTGCGCACGATTGTATCCGCCGGCGATATATGTGCCCGGGTAGTGGATGCCATCGGCTGCTACCTCCTCGGCAGCTCCTCGTGTGACGAAGAAGCCGTTACCCAAGGCACACAGTGCCTCGCGCAATCCTTCTTGCTCGGGGTCGTATCCCTCGAAGGTAATGGTCCATCTGTCGTTGTCGTCTGTCATTGTTGCGTTTCCTCACCAGACTGCTGTGAAGTCTGCCATGAACTCACCAGCTGCAGGAACTCCCCGACCTCATCGGTATCTCTCAGTGACAAGCTCGCATGCGTTTCGCGCGGGGTTTCCGCAACCAGGATCCCCAGGCCCCGATCGCTCAGCGCCGCAAAAGCGTCCTCGTCGGTCACGTCGTCGCCGATATAGAGCGGCATCACCTCGGGCGTGTCCAAGTCCAGTGCCTGGAGCAGCCACAGCACGGCCTTGCCCTTATCCCACTCGAGTTGGGGACGTACCTCGAAAACCTTCTTGCCGTGGGCCTTCTTCAACTGCGGGTATCGCGCGACTGCCTGGTCCACGGCGCGCTCCATGTGCGGGACATTCTCGTCCGCCACCAGCCGGTAATGGACGGCGACGGAGAACTTCTTATCTTCGATCAGCGCCCCCTCTATTTCGGAGAACTGCTCCTCAAAGTCACGCGCCACTTCCTCAAGGACAGGCCGGTATTCAGCACCAATCTCGTGTCGGATGGTCGTGCCGGCCGGGCCGGCGATATCGAATCCGTGGCTCCCGGCGTAGTAGAGGTTATCGAGCCCGACGAGTTCACTCACGTCCTCGCGGCCACGGCCGCTCACTATTATGGTCGGGCACACATCTGCTAATCCGCGAAGCATGGTCTTCATCGCCCCTGAGATCCGCGCCAGGTCAGGCCGTGCCACGATCGGGGTCAGCGTGCCATCATAATCCAGGAAGACGGCAACGCGCTTGCCCTCCCACCCTCTGGAAATGGTCTCCCAACGCTGCAACGCCGACGGCCGCTCGTGGCGGTGTCTGGCAAACTGCTCGTCAATGTCATTCACTGTGAGCTCTCCCAAATCGCCCACCACCAGGTGTGCCCCGGCGCGCCGGAGTTCCGCTGCATTTCCTTCACGATCAACCCCGATCACCAACCCGAAACCGCCACGCCGTCCGGCCTCGACTCCCGAGACTGCGTCTTCCACGACGAAGCAATCCACCGGTGATACTCCAAGCAGCTCAGCGGTCTTGAGGTATGAGTCGGGATGCGGCTTGCCGCGGAGGCCGGCTTCCTCGGCCATCACGCCGTCGACGCGAGCTTCGAACAGATGGCCCAGTCCCGTGCGCCGCAGGATTTGTACGGTGTTCTTGCTGGAGGACATGAGCCCCACCCTGGTCCCTCCGTCACGAAGGGCCTCGATCAGGGTAACGGTGGACCCGAAGACGTCTACACCCTGGCTTTCGATCAAGGCGTTATAGAGTTCGTTCTTGCGATTGCCCACCCCGCAAACGGATGCATGGCTCGGCGCTTCGCTCGGCTCCCCGAACGGGAGTTCAATCCCGCGAGACTTGAGGAAACTCTGCACGCCTTGGTAGCGGGGCTTGCCGTCGACATACGTCAGGTAATCATCACGTAGGTCGAACGGCACGAAATCGCTCCCCGTTTGTCGGGCACGTTCTTTCAGAAACTCGTCGAAAACCTGCTTCCAGGCCTGCGCGTGCAGGCTGGCTGTGTGAGTAACCACGCCGTCCAAATCGAATATGCCGGCGGCGAAACTCGGCTGAGCTGTGACGCTTTTCATGGGCTGGCAGACGGGTTGAAGAAAGGGATTCGCGCGGCACCGCGAACGGCCGCGCCTGTCGGTGCGATCCATCGCAGCGAAAAGCTTTTAAATTAATATAGTAGCAGCTTTTCCCTCAGGGGGCATGCGCTACGTAGGACTCAGTCGATCAACGGTGCTAGAAACCGACCCGAGGGACGCGGCCAGGCGCCAGCCGCGTCAAGTCCCCAGCGTGGTCCAGCGAGACCGAGGGCGATGGGTGAGTCCAAGCTGATAGTGGTATCAGTCCGCCTGCCGGTGCGATTGGAGCGGACCGGGGAGGCCTGGCAAGCAAGTCCCAGTCCTGGCGGTCTTGCGACAGCGCTCCGGAGCGTGGCCCGGAAGCGACCGTTCACCTGGGTTGGCTGGCCCGGGGTGAGCGTACCGGTGCACCTCCAAGACTCAGCAGCCGCGGCGCTCACGGACTTCGGCAGGCCAGTCTTTCTGGTTCAGAAGGAGTTTCAAGGCTTCTATGAGCAGTTCTCGAACCGGCTCATCTGGCCACTGTTCCACAACATCTCGGGCCGGCTCAAGTTCGACCGATCCGCCTGGTACCGCTACAGGGTTGTCAACGAACGATTTGCCGACGCGGTGCTGGAGGTAGCCGAGCCGGGCGACACGGTTTGGGTACATGACTACCAACTTGCCCTCGTACCTCGGCTGCTGCGCAAGAGCGGGCTCGAATGTGCCATAGGCTTCTTCCTCCACATTCCGTTTCCATCGCACGAGATATATCGGACGCTGCCGGCGCGGGAGGAGTTCCTGCTGGGTATGCTCGGAGCGGACCTGATCGGATTCCACACCTATGAATTCGCCCAGCACTTCCGGAATGCCTGTCTCAGAGTCTTAGGGATCGAATCGGAACGGGAGGTTATTGCCTTACCAGACCATTTGGCCCACCTCGGAGTCCACCCGATCGGTGTCGATCCGCAAGAGATCCACGCGTTCGCCCAGTTGCCGGAGGTGAAGGACGAGTTCGAGAGTCTGCGAGCACGGTTCCGTACTAAGAAAGTGATCCTCGGTGTAGATCGATTGGATTACACCAAGGGCATACCTGAGAAGCTGCTTGCCTTCGAGGAGTTTCTGCGGCGCAATCCCCATTGGCAGACCAAAGTCGTTCTGATCCAGATTGCTGCACCTTCGCGGACGGGAGTTCAGGAATATCGTGATTTGAAGCGGGAGGTCGACGAGCTGGTAGGGCGCATCAACGGTCGTTATGGGACGTTCAACCACACCCCCATCGTCTACATCAATCAGACAATCCCGCGTACGCGGTTGTCAGCCCTCTATCGCCTGGCCGATGTTGCCTTCCTCACTCCGTTGCGAGATGGCATGAACCTGGTGGCGATGGAGTACGTGGCAGCACGGACGGATAATCCAGGGACCCTGATATTGAGTGAATTCGCGGGTGCCGCCTCGTGCCTTGCAGGTGCACGACTGGTGAATCCACATAACATCGGCCTCATGGCGGACGTCCTGGCGGATGCATTGCACAATTCCAGTGCAGTAGAATCGGAATTCCAGGGGATGCGGGATTTCGTGCATGCGAACACTTCGGAAGCGTGGGCCCAGAGGTTTCTCAAGCGGCTTGATGAATTCCACGATAACCGACGGGCGGGAGCGAAACGGCTAGACGCCGTGTGCATCAACGTTGTCGAACCGCAGCGGCGGCTCTTCATTCTCGACTACGGCGGCACGCTCCAGCCACACGTGCCTCAGGTGAGTGAAGCGGTGCCGGATCGACGAGTCCGCAGTGTGTTGCACGAGTTGGCATCACTGGCCTCGGTATATGTGATCAGTCGCCGGTCGGCCGCGGTGTTGGACCGTTGGCTGGGAGATCTCCCGATAGGGCTGGTGTGTGAGGATGGCGTCGCCATCAAGCACGCTGGTGGTGACTGGCCGGCGATGCCGGAGATCGATCCGACAGTGCTGGATACCATGGTCAAGCCCGTCCTGGAAGACTTCGCAGAGCACACCCCAGGGAGCAAACTCGTGCGAGGCCGCGTCGCACTCGGCTGGCACTACCGTACGGTCGATCCCAAGCTCGGGGCACTGCGAGCGAAGGGGTTATATGCGCAACTGGAAGACACCTTGAAGGGGCTACCGTATGCCGTGTTGCGCAGCAATAGAGCCATCGAGGTGAGGCCAGCCAGGCTGACCAAGCACAGTGTCGCCGAGCGGCTGCTGGAGTCACACGCCGATGCCGAATTGGTGTTCTGTGCGGGCAACGATCGTGTGGATGAGGGCATGTTCGAGGTGGCGTTGCGCTCCGAGAGGGACAACGTGATCACCTGTTTCGTGGGAGACAAAGACACGATCGGCCAGTACTTCGTGGAATCTCCGGCCGAACTGGTGGATCAACTCGAGACCATGGTGTCACTGTGGCTGGAGCCGCCGGTGATTGGCTCGGAACTGCGCGGCAGCGGGGCTGCCCCGGCCGCGAAGTAGATCACCGTCTCACGCGAACTGCGGGAATCCGCGGTCCTACCTTCCGGTACAGCACTGCTGTAGCGATCTTGATTGCTGTACCTCTTGTTTCAGCCACCACACGAGGGTTCCGGTGCGCTTCAGGAAGTGGGTCAGCCGGGGCCGGCGGGGGACGCCCTTGCGGGTGCGATTCGCGTGCCTGTCCGTTCTCACGCCGGGGCTGCTCTGCGTTGGCGGCCTGGACTAGGCGGGGGCCCAGGACAATGATTGTCCTGCTCTCGCAGTGGGGGAGATCCATTCGTGGTGTGCAACACACGCCATGCAACCCGGCCAGTGGGAGCTCGAATTGAATCAGCTGCTCGTGAGGCTGTGCTACGAGTTTCGCATGCAGCGCGACAGCGGATCAACGGATGCAGATGATCGCTGTTGACTGCGGCTCGGGCCTTGGAGGCACTGAGTGACAAGAGGGCACTTGCTGCGGACGGTGTCGGACAAGCGAAGTAGTGGAGAGAGTGGCGCTCCACGGCTCAGTCGCTTGTCACAGCTGGTTTGGCCGGTGAGCTCGTATCTGGTTACGAACGTCACCGTGACTCTGTTCTGGTTCCTGTTCTTCGTATTGAATCACACCAAGGTCATTGGCAGACATAATCTAGGACAGGAGCCCAACACGCTGCTGCTGTCGAATCACCAATCCATGATCGACAGCTTCTTGGTGGGGTTGGCCGCATTCTATCCCTGGTCCTGGCTCAAGCCCCATTTGATTCCCTGGAACCCCGCTGCGGTCGAGAACTTCTTCAAGAGCCCTCTACTTGCCTGGTTGTCTAGCAACTGGAAGTGCATTCCGGTGCGTGAAGGCCGTCGTGATTTTCGGGCGCTGCATCGTATGACCGAGGTCCTGCCGCATGGTGTCATGACTTTGTTCCCCGAGGGTACTCGAACACGGGATGGGTCCGTAGGTGCCGGCAAGCCAGGGGCCGGCCTGGTCGCGCTTGCAACCCGGCCCAAGGTGATTCCCGTGGCGATTCTAGGCATGAATGAAGTGCTTCCGATCGGCTGTCACATACCGCGGGTCATGAAGCGGATCTATGTGTGCTACGGGGCTCCAGTGGACTGTTCCGAGTTCGTGGGTAAAAGGCGCACCAAAGAAGCAGCCCAACAGCTCGTAGATCGTGTGATGAATGTAATCCGATCGCAGCATGCCGAGCTGCAGCGGGTGGCCGACCGGAGAGGCCGAACCTTGAACTAGGGCATGCGCCAGGCACCATGTTCTTCAATACCGATCCGCGAATCAGACGATGAAACGGCCGAATATTCAGTTCCTTGGAGCAGCCGGAACCGTCACCGGTTCGAAACACTTGGTCACTGCTAACGGTAGCCGGATACTGCTGGACTGTGGTCTGTTCCAGGGTCTCAAACCGTTGCGCATGCGCAACTGGGCTGCGCCGCCCGTTACCCCTTCCGAGGTGGATGCTGTAGTGCTCAGTCATGCGCACCTGGATCATTCGGGCTATTTGCCACTGTTCGTGCGGCTGGGTTTCGCAGGACCGATATACTGCACTTCCGCCACTCGCGACCTGCTGGGGATCTTGCTGCGCGATTCGGCCTATTTGCAGGAGGAGCAAGCGGCCCATGCGAACCGGTTCAGGTACTCGAAACACGAGCCGGCGTTGCCCCTTTACACAATGGAGGATGTGGAACAAACGCTGCCGCTGCTCGAGGCGCGGCAGTACCGAGAGCCATTCACCGTTACCGACGGTGTCTGTGCGGTCTATCGTTGTGCCGGTCACATACTCGGATCCGCCACGGTGGAGTTGCAGCTTGGCGGCAAGTCCAAGCGCAGAATAGTGTACTCAGGAGATCTGGGCCGCTGGGGCCGCCCGATCCTCAAAGACCCGGGTGCGGTGCCGGAGGCGGATGTGCTGCTGGTTGAATCCACGTATGGTGACCGGACACATGCCCCGGATCCGAATGCTGACCTGGCCCGTGTCATTCGGGAGACGGCCGAGCGCGGCGCAGCACTCATAGTGCCGGCATTTGCAGTTGGCCGCAGCCAAGAGCTGCTGTGGCGTATCCGAGAGCTAGAGGTGGAAGATCGGATCCCCACGATTCCGGTTTACATGGACAGCCCTATGGCCATCGACGTGACCGACATCTACCGGCGTCATCCCGAAGAACATGACCTCGAGATGGCATCTCTGATGAATCAGGAACGGCGTCCGCTACGTCCTCAACTGTTCTCGACGGCCCGCACGGCGTTGCAGTCGAAGGCACTGAATGATGTGACGGGCCCGATGGTTCTGATTTCGGCATCCGGGATGGCGTCCGGAGGGCGTGTACTGCATCATCTGAAGCGGCGACTCCCTGATCGGCGGACTACAGTCCTGTTCTGCGGATATCAGGCTGCTGGCACACGCGGCCGATCGCTACAGGATGGCGCCCTTCAGGTCCGAATCCATGGTCAGCAGATAGCCGTGCATGCTAGGGTCGAGACGCTGCACGGCCTTTCTGCACATGCTGACTGGCAGGAGTTGTTAACGTGGATGGCACAGTTCGAGCGGCCACCGCGTCGCACCTACGCTGTTCACGGTGAGCCCTCTGCCGCTCAGTCGTTGGTGGATGCCTTAGAGGTCTACCTGGGTTGGCGGGCGGAGGTAGCAACGGAGGGGGGGAACGTTACGGTCTAGGTGTGCGCTACGGCACTCTGCGATTCTCAGCACTGGCTTGGGCAAACTGGAGATTGTTGCGTGCCGCGTGACTCATTAGTATGAGATGACGGTAGTCCTCTTGCGATTGTGAACGGTGAAGTTGTGAGTGGGAGCGGCGAAGCACTGAACGAAGCGCAGTTCTTCCAAACCGTGTTGCGTTGTGTGGCAGACGGCGTATTCACCGTCGACTGTGACTGGCGCATCACGTCATTCAACAAGGCGGCTGAGCGGATCACTGGGGTCTCCGCGGAACAGGCTGTCGGCAAGCGGTGTTCTGAGATCTTTCACGCCGACATATGCGAAAGTGGTTGCGCGATTCGGCAGACACTGGACACCGGACGTGAGATCATTGACCTGCCGGCCAAAATCATCAATCAAGACGGTCATTCCATCCCGATAAGCATCAGCACCGCAATCCTGAGAACAGAGGATGGCGCTCTTCTAGGTGCCGTGGAGACCTTTCGTGACCTGTCAACAATCGAACAACTGAGGAGGGAAATTCAGAATCGCTACACATTTGAGGACATTATCGGAAAGAGTGAAGTGTTCCAGAAGATCTTTGCGATTCTCCCGGACATTGCAGCAAGTGAGAGTACTGTTCTCATCGAGGGTCCAAGCGGTTCGGGCAAGGAACTCCTGGCTCGTGCGATCCGCAACCTCAGTTCCCGCAGCAAGCATCCATACGTGGTTGTCAACTGTGGGACTCTGCCCACCAGTCTGTTCGAGTCAGAGCTGTTCGGGTACAAGCGAGGTGCCTTCACGGACGCCAAGAAAGACAAGCCGGGTCGCATCGCCCTCGCCGAGGGCGGTACCGTCTTTTTCGATGAAATCGGTGACCTTCCGCCGGAGACGCAGATCAAGCTGTTGCGGGTGCTTCAGGAGCGGGAGTACGAGCCTCTTGGCGGCGTGGAGCCGCAACAGGCAAATGTGCGAATCGTTGCTGCTACCAACAAGACACTGTCTGACATGGTGAGTCAAGGGCGTTTCAGGGACGATCTCTACTTCCGGTTGGCAGTAGTACGCATCACCATCCCTCCGCTGGCACAGCGGCGTGAGGACATTCCCTACCTGATCGAGCACTTCATTCAGCGGTTCAATGCAAAGCAAGGCAAACGAATTCAGGGAGTGGACACTAAGGTAATGGAGATCCTGATGCGGCATGACTTCCCTGGCAATGCTCGTGAGTTGGAGAACATCATCGAATATTGCTTCGTGTTATGTCACAACGGTCTGATCGAAGTCAGGCACTTGCCAGAGGATCTCCAGGCCGAGGCGCAGCCGGCAACGGGTGGGGCAAGGAACGGCACCTTGTCACCACTGCAACGCAACGAGGCCGATGTGATTCGGATGGCATTGAGCCGCAACAAGGGTCACCAGGGCCGGGCTGCGAAAGAGTTGGGGATCAGCAGAACGACACTCTGGCGCAAGATGAATAGGTACGGAATCGCAGCCATCCACAAGGCGCGTGATGTTGCAATTATGGAACCATGAAACACGAAGCTGTTTCACAGCCGAACCTTCCAGAGCTGCACTCAGTGTAATCGTAGTCGCGTAAGCCCTTACGCATCAATGTCTTAACATGCTGAAGCCCAGGTCCAGCAGGTTGGCGCGCTGTATGCCTTGAAGTGCGGCAGCGTTTCGGAGAGGGCGGGCCAGGTGAGAGTTGCGATTCCACGAATGGGTGAAAGCGTCGCACCGTGTTTTGAGTACTGTGCCACGATGGCGCTCTTCACGATCTCCGGAAACGTGGTCACGGATCAGGTCGATTTCCGGCTTCACAGCCGGGACCCATTTGACAGGGTGAGGCTGCTCCGTGACCAGAAGGTCGACACCATCATCTGCGGCGGCGTGCAGAGTCATTACGAGGACGCGCTACGAGCTAGTGGGATTCGGGTGATCTCTTGGGTCTCCGGCTCGGTAGACGATCTCCTGGGTTTGTATCTGCGCGGCCAGTTGGTACCGCGGGCACGGAATCGAACCGAGGCGGGAACGGCTAAGCCGCCGACCGACTCAGATAGGGTTCATTGATCGGTGCTTACTAGAGAGAAATACAGTTACTACGTCGAACCGTCGGCGCTGGAGGTCACTGACAGACCGAGGAAGTTCCTCGCGGCGTTCGCTGCGGTTCTTGAGCATTCGAACTACGGTGCTGCACTTGACACTTACTGCCGACTCAGCGCGAAGTGTGCTCGTTGTGCCGCTTCCTGCCAACTGTACGAGGCTAGCCTCGAGTCACGTGACATCCCCTGCCGACGGTCTGATCTACTATTCCGGGTTTATCGCCGTTACTTCACGCAGGCTGGGGTTGTCAAGGCGAGGCTGTTCGGCGGGTTCACGCTGACGGATGAGTACTTGGATGAGATGGCGGAAGAGTTCTACCGCTGCACGGCCTGTCGACGATGTAAGGTCACTTGTCCGATCGGCATAGACCATGGTCTGATCACGCACCTGGCACGCTGGCTGTTAGCTGAGATCGACGTGATACCTAAGGCGCTGCTGGTGTCCGTGCGGGAACAGCTAGAGGGGGTTGGCAACACGTCTGCTATTCCCGTTCCAGCCCTCAAGGACACGTGCGAGTTCCTGGAGGAGGAGTTCCAGGACCTGTACAACGTGGAGATCAAGTTCCCATTCGATGTCGAAGGCGCCGAGTATGTGTTCTTTCCGGCGGTGTCGGACTACCTACTGGAAGCCGATACCCTGATGGGCAACGCTGCCGTTATGCATGTCACTAATGGCTCGTGGACCATTGGGACCGGCAATTACGATGGGATCAACTACGGTCTGTTCTACAGTGATCGCATGATGGAGCGTATCGTCAACAACGTAGTTGCCGAGGTGCGGCGGCTCAGGGCCAGTAAGGTATTGGTTGGGGAATGCGGGCATGCGACACGGAGCGCGTGGTTCATACCAACTTTTGCCGGCCTTGACGCGCCGCCGGTCGTCAACTGCATGGAGTACGCTCACCAGATGCTCGAGGCGGGGAAGATCCCGCTGAAAGACACGCGCATCGAGGAACGTGTCACGTATCACGATCCCTGCAACATTGCCCGTGGTGGGCGCATCACTGAGGAACCGCGGGAGATCCTGCGGGCAATTTGCAGAGACTACGTGGAGATGACGCCCAACCGCACACGTAACTACTGCTGCGGGGGTGGTGGCGGCACAGTGTCAATTGACGAGATCCGCTCATTTCGCACTGGTCCAATGGGCAAGCGCAAGGCAGAGCAGATACGCGCTACGGAGGCACAAGTCGTCGTCTCTCCTTGTGCGAACTGCAAGAAACAGCTTCGCGAGGTTTGCGAGGATAACGAGTTGGAGGATGTCGAGGTAGTTGGGCTGCACGACCTGCTACTCAAGGTGATCGATTTCGGGACAGCGGAATCTACGGCGACAGAGACTCACGAGGAGTACCAGAACAGAGAACAGCCGGAGACGGGGGCAGTGCAGAGCAAGATTGCCGAGTGAGGCTCCCGTTCCCGATAGCCGACGAGGAGAGTGTACCCTGGAAGCGTGGATTGATTTGGCACGTGGACCGGTTTTTCGCGCCGCGCTGGCGTTCATGGTGCTCGGTTTGCTCCGCCATGCAGTAGTGACGGTGTCAGAGATCGGAAAGATGGTACGTAGGGCAGGCAACAAGGACATAGCATACCGGCAGATTCTATTGGCAACTGTGAAGTGGCTGTTTCCGGTGGGCCAGGTCCGACGGCGATTCTTTTTCAGCTTCACCACTCTGACGTTCCATGTCGCAGTGATTGTGGTTCCAATATTTCTTGCGGGTCACATTGCGTTGTGGAAGTCCGGAATAGGCCTATCATGGCCGGCCATATCGAATGGTCTGGCAGACGTTCTGACGATCACCGCTGTTGCGACAGCCGCGCTTCTGGTAGTGCAGCGCGCCACCGCACGTGACTCCAGGGCGTTGAGCCGCTTCAGCGACTACGTGCTGCCAGTGGTGATAGCGGTTCCCTTCGTATCGGGATTCCTGGTAATGCATCCTGTGTGGAATCCGTTCTCGTATGATGCAACGCTGTTTGTACACGTGATGAGCGGCAACGTGCTTTTGGTGCTGATACCGATGACGAAGCTGAGTCATATGGCGCTGTTACCTACCACGCAGTTGGTGTCAGAGCTGGCTTGGCACTTCCCGCCCGATGCGGGGAGCAAGGTGGGTGTGGACTTGGGAAAGGAAGGACAGCCCATATGAGTGATACTGTTGCGATCCTCAACGACACAACCCGTTGCACAGGATGTGAAAGGTGTGTGGAAGCGTGCAAAGAGGAATACGAACTGGGGCGGGATCGTCCCTGGCGAGAGCAGGGGGCCGTGAGTGATCTCTCGTCCACACGGCACACCACCATCATACGGCGTCCTAACGAGCACTACGTACGGCAGCAGTGTCGTCACTGTCTAGAGCCGGCTTGTGTCTCAGCCTGTCTCGTGGGGGCAATGCAGAAGACTCCCGAGGGACCTGTCGTGTACGATGCCAGCAAGTGCATGGGCTGCCGTTACTGCCTGGCAGTGTGTCCATATGGCATTCCGCGCTACGAGTGGGACCGGCGGGTGCCCTATGTGACCAAATGTACGATGTGCATTGACAGGATTCGAGACGGTGGCATACCGGCATGTATTGAGGCGTGCCCCGAGGAGGCCACGGTGTTTGGCACGCGAACGGAACTGTTGGCCGAAGCCCATCGCCGTATAGCCGAGAATCCTGGGAAGTACCAACCGGAAGTGTTCGGCGAGCGCGAGATCGGCGGTACGGCGGTACTCTACGTCTCCGATAGATCCCTCGACTTCCTGGCGTGGAAACCCGATCTGGGGAACCAACCGTTGCCGGAACGCACCTGGGCAGCGCTGCACAAGGTTCCACCGCTAATGCTGGGGGTCGGCGGGCTGATGACCGGGGTCTACTGGGTGGTGGGAAGGCGCATGAGACTAGCCTCAGAGGCAACCTTGGAAATCAAACCATCGGGGACAGACAGACAGCGCCCGACTGGAGAATCCCACGACGGGCAAGGATGAACATGAACAGACGGTTGTTGATTCTGAAAACGGCTCTGTGGGCACTCGTAGGTGTACTTGCCGTAGTGACCGTTGCGCGGTTCGTCAACGGCCTCGGTGCCGTCACCAATCTGTCGGACGCGGCCCCGTGGGGATTGTGGATCGGGTTCGATGTCATGGGCGGTGTGGCGTTGGCGGCCGGAGGATTCGTGATAGCAGCGACGGTCTACATCTTCGGCCTCGAGAGATACAGGCCCTTTGTCCGGCCGGCTATACTTACGGCGTTTTTGGGGTACGTAGCGGTCGCAATTGGCCTACTATACGATTTGGGTGTACCCTGGCACATCTGGTATCCAGTGCGCTATTGGCAATATCACTCGGCGCTGTTTGAGGTCGCGGCGTGCGTGATACTCTACCTCACTGTACTGACGCTGGAGTTCGCACCGGTCGTTCTCGAACATCCCCTGTTCGACAAGCCACTGTTACAGAAAGTCCTCAGCGCACTCAGACGCGTGACGATCCCGCTCGTCATCGCCGGAATTGTGTTGTCTACTCTACACCAATCGTCACTGGGCTCGCTGTTTCTGATAACGCCATATCGGCTACATCCGCTCTGGTACAGTCCCATCATGTATGTGTTGTTCTTCATTTCGGCCGTGGGACTTGGGCTGATGATGGTCACTGTGGAGTCCCTGTTAGCCGCCTTCTTTCTCGACCACAAGGTTCACAAGAGGCTCCTATCCGGTCTGGGTCTCGCGGCTGCCGCTGTCCTGGGATCCTATGCCGTGCTGCGAGTGGGTGATCTAGCCGTCCGGGGTGTGTTGACGTCCTATCTCGACAGCTCATGGCAAAGTCTTCTCTTCGTCAGCGAGCTCGCGATCAGTGCAATCATACCGGCCGGCCTGCTATTGATCAGGCGCGTGCGTTCGAGTATCGGGGGATTGGCGCTTTGTTCTGCGTTGACGGTCTTGGGTATGGTGATGTACCGTTTGGATGTCGCGATCATCGCCTTTGCACGGCCGGAACATTTAGCCTACTTCCCGAGTTGGATGGAATTTGCTGTCACTCTGGGTATAGTTGCCACGTTCATTCTTATCTTCATCTTCTTCGTTGAAAACTTCAGAGTCTACGAGGATATCGGACGACCTGCTGCAGGTCCCGGGCCGTCGCATGACCCGGCAACGTTGCATGCTCTGCTGCCGCACCGGCTGGCTCTGCCACGGCGATTCTCGTTGGCGGCAATTGCTGCGGCCGCAGTAGCAGTCGTGTTCCTTCCTCAACAGGCAATAACCGGCGTCGTTCCTGCGAGTACGCCCGTCGCGGCATCCCGCACGGTAGACGGTGTTCCCGTCAGGCGTGACGGAGGTGGGCGTAAGTTGCAGCTGCTTGATCGAATCGACGGTGTGCCGGAAGGGATGCCGTTCCTCATGATCGATGGCAACCGCAACGGCTACCCAGTTCTGTTCGATCACAAGGCACATGAGGCACGCCTGGAAAGCGACCGATCTTGCGGTATCTGCCATCACATAGACAAGCCGTTCGATCGCAACACCGCCTGCTTCGAATGCCATGGTGATATGTACGAGCCGGTGTCGATATTCGATCATGCCTCGCACGTGGCGCAGCTGGAGGGCAATGCCGGGTGTATTCAGTGCCACGAGCAGCAAGCCATGGAGAAGACCGCTGAGACTGCCACTGCGTGTGCAGAATGCCATGCTGATCTCGTCTCGCCGCTGTCGCTCGTAGAAGCACCTGCCGACCGGTGGCGAGACGCAGTTGGCTACATGGAGGCGATGCACGGGCTGTGTGTGCATTGTCATGAAGCGAGCCTGGCGGAAGATCCAGAGAACGTCCCAGCGGCACTGGATCGTTGCGATACATGCCACGATGCAGACCGGCCCATCGAATTGCAGCGGATGGCACCACATGCTACGGCCGATCGCGGAGAGGGGGCTGGCCAGTGACATGAGGGATATCGACGCCTGGCTGCAAACGAACCTGTTCGATGCAGTTCCGGTCAGCATCTGCGTCATCGACAGGGATTTCCGGATCGTCAAGGCTAACCGGCGCTTCAACAGCGAGTATGGAGCCGCAACGAATCGGCCGTGCTACGAGGTATACAAGGGCCGTCAGACGCGTTGTGAAAACTGTGCCGCAGCACAGACCTTCGCTGATGGGCGCATAAGAAGCCGTCAAGAACAGGGGGCCGATCGCAATGGGAAACAGAGTCACTATCTCGTGCACATTCTGCCGATCGCTGGATCGCAAGAGGAGATCCCTTACCTAATCGAGATGTCGACCGATATCACACCGGTCAAGCGGCTGGAGCAGGAAAAGCGCGAAGCCGAGCGTTTAGCTGCTGTAGGTGAGACTGTTGCGGGCATAGCGCACGGTATCAAGAATGTGCTGATGGGCCTGGAAGGCGGCATGTATGCCGTCAATACAGGTATTGAGCGGGAAGACGACGAACGGATTGCACGGGGTTGGGGCATGTTGGAGGAGAATGTTACGCGGATATCGCAATTCGTGAAGGAGTTTCTGGATTTCGCCAAGGGGCGTGAGGCGCAGGTATCAGTGATAGATCCCAACGGTCCAGTGCGCAGGGTTGTGCGTCTATTCAGTGAGAAAGCCGCTCATGCTGGCATACTCCTGACTGTAGACATGCAGGAGGACTTGGCACCAGCTCCGTTGGATGACGATGGCATCTACACCTGCTTGGCCAACTTGGTGTCGAACGCAATTGACGCATGCCTTTTGAGTGGATCCAAAGGTAGCTACGTGGTAATGATCTCTTCTCGGGAAGTAGATGGCACCCTGATCTACGAGGTTGTCGACAATGGGCATGGTATGGATTACGAAATAACCAAGAAGGTCTTCACCAAGTTCTTCACCACCAAGGGCTCGGATCGGGGTACAGGCCTGGGTCTTCTGACGACGAAGAAGATCGTTCATCAGCACGGTGGCCGTATCTCGTTTACCTCCCAGGAAGGTGAGGGCTCTACGTTTCGAATAGAGCTGCCTCGTGACGCGTTGCCAGAGCCTGGCCTCAAGGAGAAAGCGGCCGGCCCGCCGATTCACTATGAAGTGTAGAGGGGAGAGGTAGTGTATGCCCCAGGTTCAAGATGTCACGGTACTCGTTGTAGACGATGAGCCCAACGTGAGGGATTACTTGGCTCAAATCCTTCGCGATGCTGGCTTCAAGGTCAAAACCGCCTCGGATGGCGACAAGGCACTCGCGATGATTCGGACACAACCACCCGATTTCATTTCCCTTGACTTGGTGATGCCGAGAAAGAGCGGGCACAAGCTCCTGTACGAGCTGCGCAAAGACAAGAAGCTGTCACGCATTCCCTTCGTCGTAGTTACCGCGCATGCCACGGATGAGCTTGGCAGAGATGACCTCGAAGACATCATGCAGAACAGGATCATTTCAGGCCCGGGGACCTATCTTGAAAAACCGGTCAGGCCGCTGGATTACGTCCGTTGCGTCCAGCGTGCAGTCGGAATAGAGGAGACGCCGGATGACGAAGAGCGGATCGATCTGCAGGCGGAGCTACGACAGGAGCTGAACCAGGCCGATCCCCACGCCTTGCGCCGCGCTCTGGCAGCACTCAAGAAGAAAGCTCGGTGAGGCGGCTCGGCGCTGCTGCTAGCTCGGCCCCCGAGAAATGACAAGGAGCCTACAATGTCGCAATCTGGACGCACAAAGAAGATACTGATCGTGGACGATGAACCTGACGTCGTCAGCTACCTGAAGATGCTGCTTGACGACGGAGGGTATGAAACCGTTACGGCCGCAGATGGCAGCGAAGGCCTGGAAAAAGTCAGGCAGGAGAAACCGGACCTGGTGACCCTCGATATCACGATGCCGGAGGCATCCGGGACCCGATTCTACAAGGAGATGAAAACGAATGCGGAGTTGTCGTCGATCCCAATAGTCATCGTTACTGCAGTGACGGGATACGGCGGCGATCCGTACGGATACATGAAGTTCCTCAGCCATAGTAGGCTGGTGCCGGAGCCGGAAGGTTTCTTCCCGAAGCCTATCGACCGAGAGGCGCTGCTCGAGAAGGTGGGTGAACTGCTTTCTTGAAGATGAGAACCACCTAGCTCACAACGGCTCACATTAGACTGTGGCGTAGGTCTGCGATGTAATGTATTTGAGTGATATCTCGACGCACTCCCAACGCTGCAGTCAAGGTTAACTAGGGAGCGTGAATCATGACGGAGACTCTGATAGCACAGGAGGTATTCGCTTCCCTGCGTCCGGACCAGGTGGATGCACTGAGCGAGGCAGCCGAGCGCGTGCGCTGCGCCCCCGGGGACGTCATCTACACCAAAGGCGCTCCGGCCCACCACTTCTTCGTGGTTCTCGAAGGTGAGGTCACGTTGCGGCTGCCCGGCAGGGGCGGCGTCGGTATCGTCATCGATCAGCTTGGCAAGGGAGCGATGTTCGGTTCCTGCGTCTGCTTCAATCGGGATTCGTATGCCTTGACAGCACAAAGCACGAGCGATTCGCTACTGCTCAAGGTCAAGAGTGCCGCACTGAAGGAACTAATGGATCGAGATCTCGTCATGGGGTATGCGCTGCAGACTCGGATATCGGAGATCTACTTCGCACGGTACATCGAGACCATGAAGAAGCTACAGGCGATCGTGATGAACATTCCGATCGAAACCAGCTGAGCATCGACGTGTCGAAGCGCGCGACCTCGTAGCTTCACACACCCTGTACGACAATCATCTCCGTACTGGCGGACATCTGACGCAGTGCTTTCGCCGGAGAGTATTCGGCGGAATCCCACCACTGCTTGGCGCGGTCGACGCTGGGGAACTCGAGTACCACCACCCGTCCAGGAGCCCATTTGCCTTCGAGTCGTGTTACAGCACCGCCGCGAACAACGTAACGACCTCCGTACGCTGCTACCGTCGGTGCGGCGAGCTTCCTGTATTCCTCGTAGCGCTCGGCATCATGGATGTCAATCTCGGCGATCAGGTATGCGGCCACCGTGTCTCCTCTCTTTCCGTGCTCGGTGGTGTGTAGGGCTCCGGCCGGATTGAAGCCGCGAGACGCGTTGCAGCACCGAGATCCAGGCTGTGGGATGTGAACAATCAGGCCGAACGGCCCACCGGTCGTTCGGCTATTGGATCAAGAAGAGGCACCCAGACCTGGGTGCGTGTCAAGCAGCTCAGGTGAATCCGCTGGGGCCACACCCGGCAGTGCCGGCCGATCCCGAGGATCCGCGCGAGCCTGCGAGGACATTCACTGCGGAGAACCCCCGGACCGCGTTGTGTGAGCCGCACTCGGGGCACTGGGCCGCCAATCCCTCGGAATAGGCTGCCATCGACGCTCGGATATCGAACGCGTGGCCGCAGTCCTGGCACTTGTAGTCGTATGTCGGCATCGTGTGTGAGTCGTTAAGCCGCAGGCATACATATCATTATAGCGATATCAATATAATACACTCCATGCGATTTGACGTCAACCCCGCCAAACGCCCTGCCAGGGCCCCCAACTGCTGCCACCAGAGAAGAGCTGGCTCTTCAGCCAGCTTACGTCCACGTAAGCAGGCGATCATCCTCTTCTGCCTGCTTGCGCACCGCTACTCAGGAGGACGGATTCGAAGCCCCGGGCAAGGACCGGCGCGGCGACGAAATCCGCACCAGCTGGGGCGGCGTGGTTCCCTGGGGCGAGCGCTGGCGCTTTGGCGCGGATGAGGCGACCTTGATGATCACGCAGCGGCCACTGATGTTCGGTTCGCTCGAGATCCCCGCGGGGGCTTCTTCTTCCGCCAGCTGCCGGCCGGCGTGCCGGGGGCCGATCGCCTGTTTGCGAACCTCGTTTCATTGGGGAAAGAATGACGGATCGAGCCAATCAGACCATGCACTCCCGGGGCGCCTCGTCCGATCCGGGAATGGACGAGCAGTCGACCGGCCTGCCAGGCTTCGGGACGTGGCGCAGCGTCTATATCTTCGTCATCATCGTCTTCGTCGCTTGCGTCATGATGCTCAAAGCGTTTGAATTCGCGTTTTCATAAGCAACGTTCCACGGATAGCTGCAGCGATCCAAGCAGGATCCCTCGAACGCTGAGACGAATCGCTTGAACGTTTTCGACTACCTCGTCCTGCTCGCAACACTTCTGGGCATCGCCGGCTACGGCGCTTGGCGCACGCGCCACCGCGGCGAT
>CP070666.1:198159-222334 GCA_020351775.1 Gemmatimonadota bacterium
ACATGCCAATCCGTATACGTCAGTCCGCTGGTCGATATCACGAACGCCGGCTGCCTGCTCCGGGCTCATATAGCCGGGCGTCCCGAGGCCGAACCCGGTGCGGGTAATGGTCTCTCCGCCAGCTGTGCTCACGGCCTTTGCCACGCCAAAGTCGGCGACGAAGGCATGCCCGTGTGAAAGCAAGATGTTCTCCGGCTTGATGTCTCGATGCAGCACTCCCATCCGGTGCGCGTAGTCGAGTGCGTCTGCAACCTGCTCGGCGATCGATATTGCCTGCGACATGCCTAGGCGTGGTTCGCGATTGAGCAACGTGCGTAGCGAACTGCCCTCTACGTATGGCATCACGTAGTAGAGGAATCCGTCCGCTTCACCGGAGTCGTGCAACGGTACAATGTGGGCATGAGTGAGCCGCGCTGCGATCTCTATCTCTTTGAGAAACCGGTCGCTGCCGAGTGAAGCTGCCAGATCGGGCCGCATAACCTTTATTGCGATGGGTCGGCCATGCTTGAGATCACTGGCGAGGTAAACCGTCGCCATGCCACCGCGCCCGATCGGTCGTTCGATCTTGTAGCGATCGGCCAAGGCTGATTTGAGTGCCGCGGGGAGATCACTCATGGCCCGAAAGGTACGAAGCTGGATGGTGGTCGGCTATCGTCAAACACGTGGCGCTTGACAGCCCGCTGCTAGATTTCCTGCGATGCGATGGACGATTACAGCAAGGAGTCCACATGAAGAAGACAACTCTTCTCTTCACGGGCGTATTGTGCGCTGGCACCTTTGCCGCGGGATCGATTACGCAGACAGCGGCCTTTGCCGATAGCAGCTCTTCGCTTCAGCCGACACAACTGGGCGTGGTGTGGACTAGTGGCGACCGCGACGTAGCTCTCAAAATGGTGTTCATGTACACGCTCAATGCGAAGAACCGCGGCTGGTTCGACGAGGTCCGGCTCGTGGTATGGGGGCCCTCGGCAAAACTGCTGTCTGTCGACGAAGAGCTGCAACAGGAAGTCGCGAGAATGGCAGACGCAGGAGTGGAACTTGTCGCCTGTAAGGCGTGCGCGGACAGTTACGGTGTATCCGAGAAGTTGGGGCAGCTCGGTGTCGAGGTGAAGTACATGGGTATGCCGCTATCCGACATGCTGAAGGGAGACTGGGAAGTAGTGACGTTCTAGGCGCCCAGCTTGCCGGCAGCCCGGCTTCCAGGACATCGGGAAGCCGGGACATCGGTTGTCACATCCTCGCTACTATTGCCTCTCCAAACCCCGAGCAGGACACCTCGGTCACATCCCCACGACCCTCAGCCTTCATCAGCCGGGCCAGATCGTACGTGACATGACCGTCCTTGATCGCCTTTCTCATTCCGCCAACGATCAATTCGGCGGCCTCCTGCCAACCCATGTGATTCAGCATCATGACTGCCGAGAGAATGATGGAACCCGGGTTCACCTTGTCCATTCCGGTGTATTTGGGAGCAGTGCCGTGCGTGGCCTCGAACAGCGCAACCTCGGTTCCGATGTTGGCACCGGGCCCTAGCCCCAATCCACCCACCAAAGCGATGGCCGCGTCCGACAGGTAATCGCCGTTCAGGTTGGGTAACGCAAACACACTGTATTCCCCGGGACGCGTCTGGATCTGCTGGAAGATCGAATCGGCAATACGATCCTTGATGAGAATCTTGCCTTCCGGCATCTTCCCATCCAGCTCATCCCATAGCGCCTTCTCGGTGACGAATTTGTCACCGAATTCCTCGGCCGCCAGCTCATAACCCCACTTGGCAAACGAACCTTCGGTGAACTTCATGATGTTGCCTTTGTGTACGAGCGTAACCGAAGGAAGGTTATTGGCAATCGCCCAGAGACAGGCCTTCTTGACGAGTCGCTTAGTTCCGGTGACGGAGATCGGCTTGATCCCGATTCCGCTGTCCTCTCTTATCTGGCGACCGGTCTTGTCCTTCACCAGCTCGATCACGGCCTTGGCCATGTCCGTACCGCGCTCGAAGTCATGGCCAGCATAGACATCTTCGGTATTCTCGCGGAAGATGACGAAGTTCACCTGGTCGGCGTACTTGTTGGGTGCTGGTACCCCCTCGAAGTACATGACCGGCCTCACACATGCGTACAAGTCCATGGCCTGCCTGAGACCCACATTGATGGACCGGAACCGCGGAGCCACCCCATCATCCTTGCCACATTTGTCGCATTTCCCGTCGTGGTACTGCTGGTGCGCGCAGTGGAGACAGACGTGAGTCTCTTCACCGATTGGAGTTGTGAACGGGCCCTTGATGGCGATCTTCAGATACTGAATGGCGTCGACGGCTTCCTGGGGCAGCACCTCCCCGTATTTCTGGAGACCGTCGAGACCGACGTAGATGGGACACCACTGAATCTCACGTTTGCCACCATACGCCTTGTCGACGGCCGCTTTGACGACTCGTTGCATGGCGGGCGTGATGTCCAGACCGATGCCGTCACCCCGCAATGAACCGATGATGGGATGATCACCGACAACGGGTTGTCCGTCCTCTATCTTCACCAAGTCGCCTTCGGGCAACTGCACGTGTTGAAAATCTGGCATTTCTTCTCTCCTCACTTCATCTACGGCTCACAAGAAACGTCGAAACACCCTGAAGATCGCACTGAAGATACCTACTAGTCCGGCTGCCGGGCAGGAGGACGGACCGGGCAACGGCGCCACTGGAGGTCGGATGCGTGGTGGCGGGGCCGGAGCAGGCAGCGACTCGATGCACCGGTGTGGGGACCACGGCTCAGTGCGCGGCGCGGCCTGAGTCATAGCCGGATACCCACAGCGCAGCTCCGAACGCTCTCCGTTGACACGATCTGGCTGAAGACCTAACTTCTACGAATGCCTTCGTAGAAGCCAGGTCTTCAGCCGGATTCTATGACCATGAAAAGGCTACTTGCCTGCCTCCTGATCCTCTCTCCCGCGGCCGCTGCGGCCCAGCAAGGGGTCATCCTGTACGAACGCGCGGTGAAGTACGAGTTCGAGATAGATGAAGAGCTGGCGGGCCGTTTGGGGAATCTCGAGGAGATGATGCCCACTGCTAACGTCACATCAATGCTGTTGTTCTTCAGCGAGTCGGCTTCGCTCATGATGCCGGCCCCGGTAGAGGAAGAGGAAGTCCTAAGCGGTATGGAGCGGCGGGCCCAGGGGTTGGCAGCAAGGCTCAAGATGGGGTCGACCGCCCGCAGCGATCAGGAGGTTCTGCTGCAGGCCTACGCCAACTACGAGGACGGCACCGTCGCGGAGACCTATGAGTTCATGGGCAGGACCTTCCTGATACCTGGCACGCGGCCTACCTACGCCTGGAAGCTCCCGGGTGAGCAGAGCGAGTTCCTCGGATACACCGTGCAGAAGGCGACTGCCGAGCAGGACAGTACGACGATCGAAGCATGGTTTGCCCCGGAGATTCCAATCTCGACAGGCCCGGGACTGTTCGGCGGACTCCCAGGGATGATCCTCGTCGTATCCGTCAACGATGGACACACGGTGTATTCCGCCACGGAGGTCAATCTGACGCCTGTCGAAGACGGCGTGATCAAGCCGCCTGACGACGGACAGGAGGTGTCGCGCGACGAATATGAAGAGATCGTATCCGAGAAGTTGGCAGAACTCGAAGCGATGCAGAGATCCCGTCGATCCAGGCGCCCATAGAGGAGGCCAACAGGTGATGCGGATTCCAGCGAGCCGGCTCGCCGCGGGTGCAGCGATAGTCTGCGGGATCCTGCTGGCTGATCCCGCACGAGCTCAGGACCGTCGATTCGAGGTTAGTGGCGTCGTTGCCGACTCCACAGGCAACGGCCTGCGAGGAGCCATGGTGGTGGCTCTCACCCGGGCAGATTCGGTACTGACCACGTTTGCGACTACCAATGGCAGCGGGGCGTTTACCCTGCGCCGGCTCCCACCCGGCGAGTACATCCTTCAGGTCACCTTTGCCGGCTATCAGGCGGTCAGGAAAGATTTTTCAGTCGTCGACGGGAACGTCGATGCCGGCATAGTCAGTATGAACATGGCGGCCATGGAGATGGACGCACTCGTGGTGAGCGCCGAGCACGTCCCGTTTGTCGTCAAGCGGGACACAATCGACTACAACGTCCTGGCTTTCCCGACTCGTCCCAACGCCACCGTAGAAGAGCTACTCAGGCGGCTGCCAGGTATCGAGGTTGAAGCCGACGGGTCAATCAAGGCACAGGGCGAGGACGTGCGGAACGTCCTCGTGGAGGGCAAGGAGTTCTTCGGCAGCGATCCGAAGATCGCGACGCAGAACCTGCCGGCCGATGTGGTTGAACGAGTCCAAGTCTACGATAAGGAATCCGACATGGCGGAATTCACCGGCATCGCGGATGGCGAGGAAGAGAGAACCATCAACCTGCAGCTCAAGGAAGAGGCGAAGAGCGGTTACTTCGGCAGGATTGGCGGTGGTCTGGGAGGAGGCGTGGGTACCGCAACGGCAGTTGACCCGCAAGACGAAAGCCGGGCGCGCTACGATGGGTCGTTCAACATCAACCGATTCTCTCTCTTGACCCAGCTCGCCGGTATCGCGCATGTCGACAACATCGGAGGGGACCGCGACGAAGGGCTCACCGAGACCCTCAACCTGGGCCTGAACGCGAGCCACGATTTCCGAAACAAGAGCTGGCTGCGCAGCAGCTACTTCATGAGCAAAGTGGACAACCTGCAGAACCGTGTGGCTCAGCAGCAGGAGCTGCTGGGTTCCGAGGTGTCATCGATCGTGAATCAGGCGAGCAGTCAGACGAGCAACAATCTCGCTCACCGGCTCAACCTCAACGCGCAACGAACCTTCGCGGAAGGACATGACCTGCGGCTGCGAGCAAACTTGACCAAAAGTTCGTCCTCAGCCAGTAGCGAAAGCTTCCAGCACACACTGGCCCCAACCACCGCGGATACAGTGAACAGGGCGCTCACGAACTCGGTCTCCGATGGGGATGAGCCGCGCGGGTCCGCGCAACTCACGTGGCGCAAGCGGCTGAACGAAGGCGGTCGCAGCATCGTAGCCGAAGCCCGGGCCAACTTCAACAAGCCTGATCGATTCAGCAACCTCTTGTCGACCGTCGTGACCTACGACCCGCGCGGCGACGCTACGACCCGCGAGATCCTGCAGGACCAGTTACGCGAGGGCAATACGCTGAGCCACACACTGCGGCTCTCGCTCATCGAGCCGTTCGGGCGCCGGGGCCGGCTGGAGCTGTTCGGCGAGCGCAGCGTCATCGATGGAGAGGAAGGCAAATCGGTCTACGACCTCGATAGCGGCGGCCCGATCTTCAACGAACAGCTGAGCTCGGGTTTCGACAGAACATACACCTACCTGCGGGGTGGTGCGCGTTTCAGCCGCACCACGCCCAACACGCGATTGGTGCTCGGGCTGCAGGTTCAGGGTGCCGACCTGAATGTGGACGTGGTGGGAGAAGATCCGATCAACAACACTTACACTCGAGTCCTGCCCTCAGCCAATCTCAGAATCCAGCTCAAAGAGCACCGGAGCCTGGACATCCGCTACCGGACATCGACGCGGGAGCCCTCGGTGACCGAGCTGCAGCCTTTCGCCAACAACTCGAATCCGCTCTTCGTCTATGTGGGCAATCCGGATCTGAACCCTGAATTCAATCACTCGTTATCCGGAGATTATCGATTCTTCGACCAGTTCAGCTTCACGAACCTGTTCGCGAACTTCCGCATCACATACACCAAGAACAACATCGTACAGTCACGGTTCGTGAACGAAAACGCTCAGCAGGTGGTAACATCGATCAACTCGGGCCGGGCATGGTCTACGACGGGTAGCCTGACCTTCGGTACACCACTTCGGGCGGTCGGGGCCAAGCTCGACCTCAGCTACCGGATCACGTACTCCACGGGGGCGGACTTCGTGAACCAGGCCGAGAACACGAGCCGGGTCCTGCAAAACACGGTGTCCGCCGGTCTGGAGAACCGGACGAAGGACGTATTTGATATCAGAGCCGGTGCAAGGCTCACGTTCAACAACGTGACCTACTCCCTGAATCAAGAACTCAACCAGAAGTACCTCAACAGCACGCTGTATGCGAACGGAACGTACTACCTCGGGCATGCCTGGACGCTCAACACCTCATTGAACTACCGGATCTATGACCAGGACGTGTCCGTGGGCCAGAACGTGGCACTGCTCGAGGCATCCATCTCGCGCCTGTTCCTGGACGAGCGCGCCGAAATCCAACTCATCGGCATCGACCTGCTGAACCAGAAACAGGGCGTGATCATCACCAACACGCCGAGTCATATCCGAGAGGAGCGGACCGAATCGCTGGGACGCTACGTGATGCTGCGGTTCATGTATCGGCTGGGGCGAGGACGAGGTCCACGCGGTGGGGGCGGCCGGATGTGAGACAATGTCGGGCGGATATGGTCAGAGACAAGGCATCTCGGCCGGAGAACAGACTGATGGACGAACCCGTCTTCACTGAGCGTGAGCTGGACATCATGAGCGTGTTGTGGCGCGAGGGATCCGGCTCGGTTGCCGAGGTCCGGAGCGCGCTTGGTGACTCGGTGGCCTACACTACTATCCTCAAGCTGCTCCAGATCCTGGAGGCAAAGGGCGCCGTCAGTCACGAGGCCGAAGGCCGGGCATACCGCTATTTCCCTCTGGTCGCGCCAGAGGCAGCCGGCGGAAGCGCGCTCAGCCGCATCCGGGAGAAGATCTTCGGAGGATCGGCGGAGCTTCTGCTTGCCCGGCTGGTCTCAGACCGGGATATCCCAGCGGGTGAGCTGGCCCGCATGCGGAAGATCCTGGAACAGCTGGAAGCAGGTGAGCCATGACCGTACCCGTCCGACACAATAATCGTAATACGATAAATGTTTATTGACAAACGATAAGCCGAGGTGTATTTTTCCATGTAACGCTACGGTTTTCGGTCAGCTACACGGGGGTGCTCATGCCCGGCCGGGCCCACACATCGGCGCACATCGTCAAACTCTGGATCGATGTTTCGTTCGTCGTTGCATTTGCCGGGTTCTGTCTTTTGGCACTGTGGCTCGCCCTTTCACCGATGATCATGGCGGGGCCCAATTCGCGTGGTGACGTGGCAATCCCCGTTGCGATTGGCTCTCGCTCGATCAGGCCGGTTGTCGCGGTGCAGGAAGCCGGACCAGCGTCGGGCGAAGTGGCCAACCCACGGATTGTCGATGGCCGCGGCGAGTTGCGGTTCGAAACCAATAGTTGGTCGCTGCAGTTCTTCCCCAATCTGGTGCGCGTGTTTGGCTTCGGCGTCGTCCTGTACCTGCTGTATTTGGTCCGCGGCATCCTGCGATCTGCCCTGGCCGGAAGACCATTCGCAGTCGACTGCATCGCTAGGATACGCATCATTGGGCTGAGTTTGATCGCGTTGGGATTCGCAATCCCTTTTATCGAATACTCCGTCGCCTCGAACGTATTGGCTCGTCTGGATCTCGCAGGACTCGCAATCGCCCCGCCGTTTGACATCCGACAAGAAACCGTGTTCGCCGGACTCTTGGTCCTGGTGCTCGCTTCGATTTTCGGTTATGGCGCTCGGCTGGAGAGCGACCAGTCGCTGACAATCTGAGGGAGCACCGTGTTTCTGCTGATCCCCCCCTGGCTGCCGCGCTGCATCCTGCAGGAGACCAGCTGACTCCATGTCCATCTACGTCAACCTGGACCTGATGTTGGTGAAGCGGAGGATGCAGCTCACCGAGCTGGCACATCGGGTCGGCATCACCTTGGCCAACCTGTCCATACTCAAGACCAACAAGGCCAGAGCGATTCGCTTCTCCACGCTCGACGCACTCTGCCGCGAGCTTGGCTGTCAGCCTGGGGACCTGTTGGAGTACCGGGACCAGCGCACGGGAACCCAGAACATCAGCTGACGACCAAGCCGCGCCGCGGGACAGTCGCCCACCAGCGCCGCTGACCCACAGGCCCCGCTGGATGTCGACGAGCGTCCCCCACAGCGAGCTCCTGTTCGTCAAGCGCCGAGACAAACAGTTCACGAATCCCCCAATCCACGAAGAAGCCCGCTGGCGAATGCGCAATCGACTGTGGAAACGATTTGACATTATACGTTTATACGATTAGCGTTTACATGGTGACGTCAGGAGTGCGGCAAAACCGCGTCTGGAGGGACAGTCATGACCACCCCGACCCGAGCTACCGCCAAAGCACGACGGTTCTTCGAGGCTGCAGAACCGCTGTTCGAACGGTTCGGATTCCGGAAGACCACGGTTGAGGACGTGTGTCGAGCAGCCGCCATGAGCAAGCGGACGTTCTACGATCTGTTCGACGACAAACAGGATTTGCTGCTGCAGTGGCTGGAGAGCACCATCAACGAACGCACAGAGGAGTGGGAGGAGAGTCTGCCCGGCGATCTCGACCCACTTGGCAAACTGCACTCCTTCCTCGATCTGTACGCCGCCATCGTGCGAGAGCATCCGGCTCTCAAGGTCCTGGTCGAGGACATTGAGCTCATGCGCACGTTCGGCCGGCATACCGAAGCGATCCGGTTGAGCCAGATGGGAGGTCCGCTGGACCGAATTCTCAGAGATGGCATGGCGGCAGGGCAGTTTCGTCGGCTCGACCCCCGGGCCGCAATGTGGGTCGTGTTCGGGATCCTGGACTCGGCCTATCTCCTGATGCCCCGAGTCATGAACGCACCCGGCCCACTGGAAGACCCGGTACTCGCGGCAGAAATGAAGCAGTTCATTGTGCGCGGGCTGGGCGCCATCGAAGATAGCTGAGGAGAACGGCGATGTCTCACGAAGCGCATAGAACCTGGGTGAGGGCGCTGACGCACCTGGCAACACGCTCCACCAAGTGGACGCTATTGGGAGTCGGCGTGGTCACCTTGGTTAGTCTGGTGCTGGCTCGGGGGCTCCAGCTCAAGATGAACTGGACTGACCTACTTCCGCCCGGCAACCGGACGGTGAGTCTCTACCGCGATATCCTAGAGCGTTTCGGAGAGGCCTCCATAGTCGTCGCCCTTGAGGGAGAGCGTGATGCGATCGTGGCCATGGCCCAGGAGCTGGAACCTCGGCTCAACGAGCTGGAGAGCCTCCACAACGTGATCGGACGGTTGCCGTCCGAATTCCTGCTGGACCACGGTTTCGCCCTGCTCAAACCGGAGCAGTTCGACCGAACGCTGGAGACCTTTCAAGACTGGACGCTATCCGGTGTCTGGAGCGGCATCAACGACGACTACGAGCGGGAGTACACCGACAGTGAGTCCAACCTGCGCCGGGACGAGGTCGAGATAGCCCGCGGTCTGCTGGGCATCACGCGGGCTCTCGAGCTGCTCTCGGCAGCAACGACCGGCGACAGCGATCCCGCAACCATGAGTGAAGCTGCCGACGCGCTGTCCATTGGAGACCCGTGGGTTCTCTCGCTCGACCGTCGAATGCTGCTCATCTCCCTGTGGCCCAAAGCCACGACCGACCAGATCGACGCAATGCTCGCTACTGTCGAGGAAGTCGAGGCTGTCATCGAGGAGGCAGCCCAAAACCACCCGGATGTCTACGCCAGCACGACTGGGATGGGCAAGATCAGCCAGGATGAGATGAACAGCGTGGGCGGGTATACGGTCGTGTTGTCGCTGATCGCGCTACTGCTCATCTATCTGCTGCTCTACAAGGCTTTCAGGGGCTGGATGATGCCAATGCTTGCCCTCACCCCGCTGGTTATCGGTATCGTCTGGACCATGGGGACACTGGAGGTGTTGTTTGGCAGTCTGAACCTAATGACCGCGATGATGATGTTGGTGCTGCTAGGCATCGGCATCGATTTCTCCATTCACGTGATCAGCCGTTTCAAGGAGGAGATCGGACGCTCGGCAGATCTCGCAAGCGCCCTGGCAGAAATGCTCAGCGGAACGGGAGTCGCCGTCATCATTGGCGCAGTCACGACGGCACTTGCCTTCTTCACGTTGATGGTGGGAGAGACCAGAGGCGTATTCGAGTTTGGAGCCGCTGCGGGGTTGGGCGTCCTACTCACATTGCTGGCCATTCTATTCACACTCCCGGCGCTACTGGTACTACGCTATCGCAAACTCACACCTGACAGCACACTCACCAGAGACGAAGGCTACCGTTGGATTGGAACGGTCGCGGCTGCGGGCTGGCGTCGACCCGCTGTGTTCCTGGCGGTATCCTTCGCAGTTGTAGCTGGCTCCGCTTGGGCCGTGCGGCACACCGCCTACGAGTACGACTTTCTCGAGCTGGAGGCAAAGGGACTGCGATCCGTGGAGCTGCAGCGTGAGATTCCCCAACGTTTTGGCATCTCGGATCACTCGGCATGGTTGGTGGCCCCAACGGTGGAACAGAGTCGACTGCTGAAAGAGGAGTTCCGCAGGCTACCGGAGGTTGGCGAGGTCAACGCCATCAGCGACTTCATCCCGGCCAGCGATCGCCTGGCCACATACGGCCCCAAGCTGGAACGGTTCCGCAACAGCGCATTGGCACGAAGTAGAGCAGCGTGGAGTCCGGGCGACATTGTGCTACTCACCTCTGAGATCGATCGCTTGTGGGAAAACCTGGACGTGATGTCGAATCTGGCCTTTTTCGCAGGTCTGGACCGGATCGTGAACGTCATCGACCGCATGACGGGAGTGGATTCTGAAACCGGTGAGACCGACCAATCCGCACTGCTTCCGACGCTCTCACGACAATTGCAGGCGGGCGTTCCTGAAGACCGTATGCGGCCCCTCGCTGAGGCCTGGGCAGTACGCCTCAAGTCCAACCTCCAGCGCATGGCCAATCCGGCTCCCATCGGCTTGGCAGAGGTACCTGACAACATTCGCAATAGCTTCGTGCCCAAGACCGGCGACGGCTACTTAGTCCACCTGGTCCCGCGCCGATATCTGTGGGACCGGACCGGTCTCGAGCGGTTTGCTAACCAGACAGAAGCAGTCGATCCGGACGTAGTTGGCACCGAGAAGCTGATATTGGTAATGATGGACGAGACGCTGGCTGACGGTCGGGCGGCAGCGATTCTAGCGCTCGCGGTAATCGCACTGTTGCTCATGCTGCACTTCCGCGGCGCACTTGGCCTACTTGCTCTGATTCCACTAGCAGTCGGGACGCTGGCAATGCTGGGACTCATGTACTTATTGGGAATGAAGTACAACTACATGAATCTGATAGCCACCCCCATCATACTCGGCATCGGCATCGATGACGGAGTGCACGCGTTGCATCGCTACCGTGAAGAGCGCGGCACCGGACAGCAACGCGTTTCAGATAGCTTTCGGTTTGTCGGCAAGGCCATCCTTTTGACATCGGTTACCACGATGATTGGGTTCGGGAGTGTCGGTCTGTACGAGATGCGCGGCATGGCGAGTTTCGGGCAGGTGCTATTCCTAGGGGTGGGAGCCTGCTTCCTAGCGACTGCGTTTGTCTTACCGGCCGTGCTCAGAGTGTTGAGCGGTCGCACGGGTCATCGTGACGTCGTGGACCCCTCAAGTGGCACTGCGATGCCGAGCAGGGACAGCCGTGAGAGCCACGAGGCCGGGACCACTGCGACTCCCATGTGGCGAGCCGGAATCCTGCTCATACCGATACTCACGCTATCGCTGATTCCCTCGAGTCTGGCTGCCCAGTCCGACGGGGCAGAGTGGCTCGCCGGTATCGAGGCGGCCGAGCGGGTACCCCACTCCTATTCGGTAATGAAGCAGACTATCACGACGTCGGGGGGCTCACTCAGAACGTTCACCATCAGATCGTGGACCGCAGCAAACGGGGATCTGTCGTTGATGGCGTACACGGATCCACCGAGGGTGGCAGGTGACAGAATCTTGCAGTTGGATGGGGGAGACCTGTTCTGGTACTACATGAAGCGGCGCGACGTCACCCGCCAATTCGCCGGGCACAATCGCAAGCAAAGCGCGATGGGCTCGGATTTCTCGTATGAGGACCTTGCCATGGGTGACCTGTCCGAAGACTACGCTGCCGAGCTGCTGGGGTATGAGGAGGTCGACGGTGTCGAGTCGGTCAAGCTACACTGTACACCGACGGAGAGCGGGCCCTCGTACGACCATCTCATTCTATGGGCGGGAGTGGCGGACAGCTTGACTCGCAGGATCGAATACTACGACGAAGAGCACCACCTCAAGACTCTGTACCTCACCGAGATCCGGGCAGTCGAAGGGCGCAAGGTCGCCTTCAGACTCGAGATGGTCAATCACCGCGAGGGATCCAAGACCGTGCTGGAAATGGTCGAGGTCACATTCGCCGGTGAGCCCGAGGCTTCCCTGTTCACCAAGTCCGCGTTGACCAGGCCGCTACCAAGACGGTGACTCGACCGTTGTGTCTACGCTCATGTCCGAGTAAGATTTGAAACATTAAGTACATAATTAACGTAGTGAACGTGGGACGGACCGGACGGGAGAGCACGTGACAGCCTACTGCATGAAGCCAGGACAGAAGAAACGAGTCGCAGTCCTTGGCTCCATTGTATGCGGCGCCCTCACTGTTGCGCAGCCAGCCATGGCCCAGCCACTGGACTTCTCCGGGTACTACGAAAACACCCTGCAACTCGACTACACCGCGGCCACCAAGCTGCAGGTGCTAGATGCATCCAAGCTGCGGCTCGATGCCGGCCTGTTGATCACTCGGGGCCTGGAAGTGAGGGGAAACGTCAATCTCATCGTCTCACTGGGTCAACTGCAACGCAATATCTCTCCCTACCTCCCCCCGTCAGTTGCCCGCGAGCTGCAGGCGGCAGGCATTCCGGACACGTTCGAACTTAACAGAGCACGCCTGTTCGTCGACAACCTGTTCGTCACCTGGGTTCCCGGAAACTTCCGTTTCCGGGCGGGCAGACAGCAGCTCTCCTGGGGCCCGGGATACAGCTACAACCCGACAGACCTGTTCCACCGCAAGACCCTGGTGGACCCGACCTACGAGAAGGAAGGCGTAACCGCTCTCAGGGCGGACTACCGCTGGGGCATTGGCGGACAGGTCTCTCTGATCGGTGCTCCCAAATCAGACCTGAGCCACAGCGGATACGCTTTGCGGGCTGGGACCCACGTATCCCAGATCGGCTACGACGTGGCTGTTACCGCACACCGGGTCACCGACTCCACCGGATTGGACCCCGTGACTCTGGCCCCCTTGACACAACGGCGTCGGGCGCTGGGGCTGGATTTCGTGGGTGAGCTATTCGGCCTCGGGGTTTGGCTCGAGGGCAACTATAACTGGATGGAACTCGAGGCGGACTTCCTACGCCTAGTGTTCGGGACGGACTACACGTTCAACGACGGTACTTACGTCATGCTCGAGGCCCTGTACAATGGGAGATCAACGGGAAGCCCACCCTACCCAGCCAGTGACTGGCTAGCCAACCTGTTCTACGGGGAACCAGTGGGGCCTGGGTGGATCCTAGCCGGCGTGCGCCGCGACATCTCCGATTTCTGGTCGGGCAACCTGTATGCCTTCCTGTCTCCCGGCGGCTCGGCGCTCCTTAACCCTCGAGTCGATGCTTCGATCACCCAGAATATCGACTTGGTGCTATATGGTGGCTTGACTCTTGGCGATGAAGAGGGATCGTTTCCCTCGGGTCTATTGTCTCTAGTGGGACGGCTTACGGTGTACTTCTGACCGGCACCCAGCGACCTGGTCTGGAGCCGAAGTTTGAAACATTCAATACATACTTAACGTAGTGAACTTTGGTCGAACGAATTAGGACGTATGATGCAACTGAACCCCAAGACCCAGGACTTCGTGGAACGCGTCGGATTAGCGCTCGAGAATCTGGGCACCACGCGCACACTGGGGCGCCTCTTCGGCCTCTTACTCGTGGCAGATCAGCCCATGTCGCTGGATGAACTGGCCCGACTACTCCAGGTGAGCAAGGCATCAGTCAGCACCAACGCTCGCGTCTGTGTCCAGATTGGTCTCGCACAACAGGTAGGCATCCCGGGCGACCGCCGCGATTACTACGAGATCTCGCCCGGCTCCTTCGAACAGGCTGTGGCGGCCCGACTCAGCGCGATACGGGAGCTCGTGGGCCTGGCCGAGGCAGGAATCAGTGCAGTCGACGAGGACAACCGAGTCGCAACGGCTCGCCTGGAGGAAATGCGGGATTTCTATCAGTTTGTTGGCGACGAGATGGCCAAGATGATGCCGCGCTGGCGAGAAACCAGAAAACCAGTCAACTCCCGCAAGCGACAGAGGTGAACACAATGACTGTCGCACGCCTGATAGACGTACACAAGACGTACATGGTAGGCCGCGTGCGAGTTCCGGCCGTCAGGGGAGTGACGCTCGACATCGAGCACGGCGCGTTCATGTCGATTGCGGGACCATCGGGTTCAGGCAAGACGACCATTCTCAATCTGCTGGGGGCCCTGGACACGCCGACCTCGGGAACCGTACAGATCGGTGATGGCACCACCGACGGTCTTTCACTCAAGACGCTGGCCGACTTCCGCAACACGCATCTCGGGTTCGTGTTCCAGACTTTCAACTTGATACCGGTGCTGACCGTCAGGGAGAACGTAGACTTTCCGCTGCAGTTGCAGGGAATCGGGAACAAGCGGGAGCGAAATGAGCGAGTCATGAAGATCCTGCAGGAGGTCGGGTTGGGTGACCTGGTGGACCGACGACCGACGGAGCTGAGCGGCGGACAGCAGCAGCGAGTGGCCGTCGCGAGAGCGCTGGTCAAAGGGCCAAGGTTGGTGCTCGCCGATGAGCCGACGGCCAATCTGGACAGTGAGACAGCCGGTGAGATCATGGCACTGATGCAGATGATGAACGAGAAGCACGGAACCACCTTCATCTTCTCGACCCACGATCCTCTCGTGATGGAACGCGCGTCGCGGCTGGTCCGGCTGCACGACGGTCGGGTGGCATCCGACGAGGGTGGCAACGGGGGCCGCCATGCTAGCTGAGAGCATTCCTGGCAGGCTACGGCCGCTGACCATTCTGCAGTTGGGTTGGCGCAACCTTCGTCGCAACCGCCGCCGCACGTGGATAACCGCGACAACGGTTGCACTAGCCGTACTGCTCGTGCAAGTGGCGGTTTCGTTGTTGATCGGCATCGAACAGCAGTCGTTCGACAACCTGATCAACTACCAGACGGCCCACGCAAAACTTTACGCCGAGGGCTACTTCGCCAACCGTGATGAGCTGCCGCTCGACTACACCTTGACCGGCCTGGACGAGCTTCAAGCTACGATCCGAGGAGTCAGAGGAGTGGCTGCGACGACGCCGCGGCTCAGCTTCTCCGCACAGGTTTCCAACGGCGTTGATCTCTATGCTTGCATTGGAGTCGGTATCCAGGTGACTGGGAGCGACCATGATGTCTTCCGCATCCCACAGGCTGTCGTGGACGGCGAATACTTGAAGTCCGGCGAAGACGGGCTGCTGATGGGAACCGGTCTGGCCGAGCTGTTCGGCGTAGATACAGGCGACTGGGTAACCGTTCTGACCAAGACACAGGCTGGCGCCTACGAAGCGCTCGATCTTCCGATCGTCGGCCTGGTCGGAACCGGCAATCCTCTCATCGATCGTAACAGCTTCTTGGTCCCGCTGGAGATCGCTCAGTACATGCTGGGCTTGGAAGGTGCTGCGACCGAACTGGCCATTCGGTTCTCGCCGACGGCGCGAGACGACGAGACCATCGCCGAGATAACTCGGGCGGTGCAGGACCTGCGACAGCTGGATGTCAAGGGATGGCGGGAGATGGAGGAGGATTTCATGGCTCTGGTTCGGGTGAAACGAACCGGGCAAGGTGTGTTCCTGCTGATCTTCATCGTATTGGCCGTGGTTGGTATCACCAACACGATACTGATGGCGTCATTCGAGCGTACCCGTGAAATCGGGATGATGATGGCGATGGGATTGCGTGGTAGCGGCATACGTGAGTTGTTCCTGACGGAAGGTGCTCTCACAGGCCTGCTCGGCGGAGCGCTCGGGTCTCTCGTCGCAGTGGCCATCACCGCCTACTTCGCCACGGTGGGACTCGATCTCACAGCCATGTACGGTGACATGGACATCGGCTATCCGGTCAAGGATACCATCTACCCTGCCGTGAACATCGCAGTGCTAGTGGCAAGCTGGCTGCTCACAGGCGTGCTCGCGGCACTGGCATCATTCTATCCCGCCGCGCGTGCGAGCCGACACATCCCGGTGGAGGCGCTGCGCCATGTCTAGGAAACGCAACCGAATACCCCTGCTTCGCTTGGCGTGGCGCAATACGCATCGCAACACCCGACGTACAATACTCACCGTCTCCGCCATTGCGGTCGCCGTTGCGGCGCTGACCTTCGGCTTGTCCTACATTACCGGCATTCTGGGCAACGCTGTGGATACCTACACGCGCACCGAATCAGGGCATGTGCGGATCAGAAAGAGCGGTTACACCGAGCGCGAGCGCCTGCTGCCGGTCTATCTGAACGTACAAGATCTCGCGACACTCCTGCCAGCCATTCGGGCCCACTCAGATGTCAAAGAAGTCCTGCCCCGGATCCGTTCTGCGGCCCTGGTTGATGGAGCGGGTTCCAACCGGCCAGGCTTGCTGCTCGGAATCGATCTCGCTCACGAGGATGGCTACTTCAACCCCTCGGCCATGGTAGATGAGGGGCGCCTGCCGCAAGCTGGTAGGGCTGAGGTATTGATCGGTCGCGGTTTCGGCGAGCAGATCGGGGTGGGTGTGGGCGACAGTGTGACTGTGCTCGCTCAGACTGCGTATCGGTCACTGAGTGGTCTCACGCTCGAGGTCGTGGGACTCGCGGTATCCGGCTTGGCGCATCTGGATAACTCCCTACTAGTGGTCCCCCTGGACCAGGCGCAGGAGCTGGCCGATCTGCCCGACGCCGCTACGGAGATATTGGTGTTCGCCACCGACGTCGCGCTCGCCGAGCAGCTGGCTCAGTCACTCGGCCAAGAGCTCAATCCGTCGCCAGAGAGCAGTATTGAGGTGTTATCCTGGTTGGATCAGAGCCCACTCATCAGGATGCTGAACACGGTCCGCCCGATGCTGGGCGTCATCTTCGGCCTCCTGCTAGTCATGGCCGGACTGATCATAGTCAACACGATGCTCATGACTGTCATGGAGCGCACCCAGGAGTTTGGCATGCAGGCTGCCCTGGGTATGCGGCGCAGCGACATCGTGGCCCTCATTCTCTCCGAGGGCGTGGTGATAGGATTGCTGGGTGGATTGATCGGTGCGGCACTGGGTACAACGGTGGCGGTGTGGGTAGAATCGGTGGGAATAGATGTGACAGCCGCGATGCGTTCCATGGAGTTGCCGTTTCAAGGCACGATCTACCCGGATTGGCGCCTCCTCTACACTGTCTCAAGCACACTCGTCGGTATCGTTACGGCCGGCATGGCGGCGGTCTACCCCGCCTGGCGGGCCGTGCGTCTGAGTCCGGCGGAGGCATTGAGAGTATGAACATCACATCACAAGCGAGTCGCCTCGCGCAGCCAACTGCCGCCCTGGTCCTGTCGTGCCAACTAGTCGGATTAGCCGCCCCGAGTGCAGTTGCTCAGGTCTCAGCCGTAGAGGTCCTCGACCGCGTTGACGCCAACATGAGCATCCAAAGCGCGCGGATGACCGCACGGATGAGCATTCAGTACAGAGAAGGGAATGTGCGCGATCTCGAATTCACGTCGTGGGCCGAGGGCACGGACCGAGCTTTCCTGGAGTTCACGGCACCGGCGCGTGAAGCCGGAAGTCGCTTCCTGCGGATTGAGACATCGATGTGGATCTTCATTCCTCGAGCTGGCAAGAGCGTCCGGATTCAAGGTCACATGCTGCGTCAGGGAATGATGGGAAGTGACTTCTCCTACGGTGACGCAAGTGAGAATCCCCGCTTGGCGGACGACTACGAGGCTACAATCGAAGGTATCGAGGAGTTGGATGGACGCCCCACTCTCATACTGGATCTGATTGCGAAGCGGGAGGATCTGGCGTACCCCCGGCGGCGGGTGTGGGTCGATTCCGAACGATGGGTGCCGCTGAAGGAGGAGCGGTTTGCGCGCAGTGGGAAACTCTTGAAGACGGTGTCGCTCGGTGATGTGCGGCAAATCCGCAGTCGCTGGTATCCGTTCCGCATCGAGATGGACAATGCTCTCCAGACCGACACCCGCACGATTCTGCAGATCCACGAGTTCGAACTCGACGTCGCACTTCCCAGCGATATCTTCACCCTCCGTCGGCTCGAGGGCTGATAGGTTCCATCTGCGACCTGGGAGCGGGAGGGCTGTAACAACTGCCCGCTCCCCCTGGTTGCTGCACAGTCTGCGAAGTAGTTTACCCGTCTCGTCCGCGACGCTAGATAACGCCGACCGTGGCGGTGATGCGTTCGGTGCAGTTGAACTCCATAGGAACCATGAAAAAGACGACCCCTCAACGCAAGAAGACGGCCTCCAACGCTGCGGCCCCAGGCCGCCCTGAGGAACACCCAGAGAGCCTCGAGAAAGTCCGCGACATCCTGTTTGGCGGCCAGATGCGCGCAGTCGACTCGCGCTTGGCTGCCCTGGAGGAGCGATTTCAGCGTGACCTAGAGGCAGTACGCAGCGACTCGCACAAACGGATCTCGGATCTCGAAGCCTCCTTCACTAGAGACCTACAGACCCAGGCCGAACAGATCAAGACTGAGCGAGCCAAGCGGGGGGACGACCTCAAGCAGCTGGGTAACTATCTGAGAGCAAGTATCCGAGATCTGGAGAAGGCAGTTGCCAGGCTCGACGATTCCACGAGCAAAGCCGACGCAGACCTACGGACAGCGGTCTTGGAGCATTCCAAGACAGTGACGGCTGATCTGAAGCGACTATCGGAGGAAACGTCCAAGGGTCTCGAGCGCATCACTCACGAGCTACGCTCCGAGAAGCTGGATACCGCATCGCTGATTGAACTGTTCTCCGACATGGCGCTGCGGTTGACCGAAGACCTGCAGGCTCCTCCTGCGAGCGCATAGACGTGTCTCAGGATCAAGGTCCTGAGACTTCGTCACAGGACATTCACGACGCTATCGCGAGCTCCGAAGGGACCGGGCAGGATTTCTCCGCTCTGCGCGAGCTCCTCATAGGTGATGAGAAACGAGTGCTGGAAGAGTTGCAGCGCCGCATCGCTGCGCTCGAGACGCCCGAAGAACTCGCCGCCATGCTGCCGGACGCGGTAGCGTTGCGCACGGCCCAGGACAAGAAACTCGCACGAGCCCTTTCTCCTACGATCGACGAGGCCATCAGCGAAGCGGTCCAGCGCAATCCCCAGCAGATAACGCAGGCCATCTTCCCGATAATCGGCCCAGCTATCCGCAAGGCCATAGCCGAAACGATGGCAGGTTTCGTCAACACACTGAATCGCGCCATTGAGCACAGCCTTTCTTTCCGCGGCCTCAGGTGGAGAATCGAGGCCTGGCGCAGCGGTGTTCCTTACGCGCAGGTAGTGATCAAACATGCACTGGTCTACCGGGTAGAGCAGCTGTTCTTGATTCACCGGGAAACGGGGCTGCCGCTCACCCATGTGGCACAAAAAGACCTCGATAGTCAGGATGCTGATCTCGTCTCAGGAATGCTCACGGCGATACGCGACTTCGTGAGCGACTCGTTTGATGCCGGATCCGAGGCGGGGCTGCGCACGTTCACCGTTGGAGAGGTGACTGTGTTGGTGGAGGCGGGGCCACGGGCACTGCTCGCTGCGATAGTGCGGGGTCAACATCCCGCCGAGTTCATCGACCGACTGCAGGGCACGCTCGAGACCATTCACCTCCAGTTTGCGACTGCCCTCAATCAGTTCAACGGCGACGCCGCACCGTTCGAGGCAACCGTACCTCTGTTGGAGGCGTGTCTCGATACCGTTCTGACGACTGATCGCCCAGGGATACGGCGAGGCAAGCTGAGAATCGCGTGGGGGATCGCTTTTGCGATCCTCGCATTATTGGCAGTCTTGGCAATCCGGTCATCCCGACGCTGGAACCGCGCCCTGGAGTCAATCGAGCACGAACCCGGCATAATCCTGGTGGAAGCAAATCGCGGTTTCCGAAGGCCGCAACTCCGTGGCATGCGGGACCCTCTCGCTGCAAATCCGATGATGCTGCTGGCTCAGATGGGAGTTGACAGCTCACGCGTCAATGCGGTGTGGGAACCGTATCTCTCCTTCGATTCATCCATAGTCATCGCGCGCGCACGAACCCTGCTCGATCCGCCCCCGTCGCTGGAACTCGAGCTACGAGACAACGTGATGCTGGCCAGTGGAACGGCTCCAGCCGACTGGCTGGCAAGGTCCAGCAGACTGGCCACCCAGATTCCGGGTGTAGAGGGACTCGACTTATCAGCCGTAACCCTGAGCGTCCCGAATGACCTCAGGGACCTCGCATCGCAGATCGAGCAGCGACGCATACTCTTCAATGTCGGATCGGCAGTGCTTGCCGCGACTGCTCGAAATATCGCTGCTGAGGTGGCAGACTCGTTTCGACATCTGCAGCAGCTATCCGGCGATGCGCTTTACTACGCGACCCTCAATATCCTGGGCCGCACCGATACGACCGGCTCGAACGAGACAAACCGAGTCCTGAGCCAGGAACGGGCCCGGAATGTTGTGGCCCTCCTGGCTAGTTTGGGCATTGCCGAGGACATGATGTCAGGGGTGGGGATAGGAACCACGGATCCCATTGTCACAGGCGATCCCGTATCGACGGCGCGCGTCAATCGTAGTGCGACGTTCGTCGTGGAGTTTCGCCCGGATACTGGTGGTGCACGGAGGCTGCAGTGATCCAGAAGAAGATTTGCATGATCGGCATGTTTGGCACGGGTAAGACGAGCCTGATAAGGCAGTTCGTGCACTCGAAGTTCTCGGACAAGTACCATTCGAGCGTTGGCGTCAAAATCGATCGCAAGCAGGTCCAATTGAGTGAGACAACAGTCAACCTGCTACTGTGGGACCTAGCTGGCAAAGACGATTTTGAGGATCTACAGACGAGCTACCTCAGAGGCTCGGCTGGCTTGTTCTTCGTGGCCGACGGTACCCGCCGTGACACATACGATCAGTTGTTTGAGCTGCGGCGCTTAGCGTTCGAGGCGATAGGCGACGTCCCCTACGTCGTCGCTCTCAACAAGGCCGATCTCACCGATCTCTGGGTGCTGCAACAGCGGGACTATGACGCCCTCACAGCGGACCGGTGGCATATGCTGACGACGAGCGCCAAGACTGGGGATGGTGTAAACGAGGCATTCTATTGGCTTGCCGCTGAAACCATAAGGCGTTGACCAACGAGTGAGACGCAGTTTCCACAATGGGCACGAGCACCACTATGACACACGACCATCACATAGACACCTTCGGACTGACACATGTCGGGAAGGTGCGCAGCACCAACGAGGACCAGTTCCTCATTGCCTGCTTGCGCAGGTCAGTCGAAGTCCGGCACACCAGCCTGGAGAGCGTTAAGGCATTCGAGCAACTAGGTGCAACGGAGGCCCATGTCTTCGTCGTCGCCGATGGTGTCGGTGGAGTGCCAGGTGGTCAGTTCGCCAGCGGGACGGCAGTCCAGGTGCTAATCAACTATATCACCCATACGATGCACTGCTGCTACCGCTTCGATGTCGATGGCGAACATGAATTCATCAGTCAGTTGGAGCGGGCCATAGAGCATACACACGATCGCGTGCAGCAGGAGTATGGCTCGACGGGTCGTGGACCAGCGACGACACTCACCATGGTTGTGCTGATCTGGCCGCGCGCCTACATAGTACACGTGGGTGACAGCCGAGGGTACTATCTTCGCAGGGGACGGCTCAAGCAGTTCACGCGGGATCAGACCATGGGCGAGATCATGGTGGACGAAGGTGTCATGAGTGAGGCGGAAGCGAGGGATTCCGGGCTTGATCATGTGTTGGCTAGTGCCATAGGCGCTGACGCCAAACCTTCTATTGGCCTGCTCGATCTGGAATGGGGCGACACTCTACTACTTTGCACCGACGGATTGACCAAGCATGTGACCGATGTGGCGATCGGTGAGATAATGCAACAGGGTGCTGGCGCGGAAGATGTCTGTCGTGAACTCGTGAACACGGCCCTCGACAGAGGTGGCAGAGACAACATCACAGTCGCCGTAGGCAAGATGCACGGCAGCTGATCGCATCAACATCACTGCGAAAGCCGACTACCTAGCCGAACTTGATGCCTTGCGCCAGTGGCAGGTCCGTACTCCAGTTCACAGTGTTCGTCTGGCGTCGCATGTAAGCTTTCCAGGCGTCAGACCCCGATTCCCGCCCACCGCCCGTCTCCTTCTCGCCACCGAACGCACCGCCAATCTCGGCGCCGCTGGTTCCGATATTGACGTTCGCGATCCCGCAGTCGCTGCCGCGGTGTGACAAGAAATATTCAGCCTCCCGCACATGCTCGGTGAAGATCGCAGACGAGAGTCCTTGGGGTACTCCGTTGTGTAACGCTAATGCCTCCTCGATCTCTTCCACTGCCTGCAGTGGCGAGGCGCAACTGGTGCCATACCCAATGATGTAGAGGATCGGCGCAAAGGTCTCTTCCTGCACGATGTCGTACTCGTTCTTCGCAGCAGCGACACATGGCTTCACGTAGTGGCCGCCCGGGAAATCGGCACCGTCGAGCGGCTCACCGCCATACAGAATCTCACCGCCCTCGTCCTGGACTCGCCTCATCGCGTTCTGCAGATCGGTCACCGCGTCCTTAGTCACGAGGGGACCCATAAGTGTATCGGGCTTTCGGGGGTCGCCGATCCGGATTTCGGCATAGGCGGAGCACAAGCGCCGGACGACCTCCTCGCGCACCGATTCATGCACGATGATTCGCCTCGTGCTCGTACACCGTTGCCCCGCCGTTCCGACTGCACCGAACAGGATCGCGGGTAGCACCAGATCCATGTTAGCATGCGGGGTCACGATGATCGCGTTGTTGCCGCCCAACTCCAGGATAGTGCGCCCCAGTCGCTCGCCGACCACTGCTCCCACCCGGTACCCCATCTGACAGCTGCCCGTCGCCGACACCAACGGAACCCGTCGGTCATGCAACAGCCTCTCCCCAACTACAGACCCTTTCCCGATGGTGAGCGCGAAAATGGCGGGATCGACGCCGTTCTCCTCACACACCTTCTGAGCTATTCTCGTACACGCGATGGCCGTCAGCGGTGTCTGACTTGACGGCTTCCACAGCACACTGTCCCCACAGACACAAGCCAGTGCCGTGTTCCAGCTCCACACTGCCACGGGAAAGTTGAACGCACTTATGACGCCGACGACGCCCAGTGGATGCCACTGTTCAAACATCCTGTGATCGGGCCGTTCGGATTGCATCGTGAGTCCATAAAGCTGCCTTGATAGACCGACGGCGAAGTCGCAGATATCGATCATCTCCTGTACCTCACCTTCGCCTTCAGCAATGATCTTGCCCATCTCCAACGTCACGAGGGCGCCGAGCTCCTTCTTGAACTCACGCAATCGGTTGCCGAGCTGGCGGACGACTTCGCCACGCTTGGGAGCTGGTACTCGACGCCACTCAAGGAACGCCCGCTGGGCGTTTTCCACTATCTGGTCGTACTCTTGTTCGGTCACCTGCTGTACCGTCGCGAGCGTACTGCCATCTATGGGAGTGATCACTTGGAGTTCCGGACCGGAGCCGATCCACTGCCCCCCGAAGCCACCGAGGTTCTGCTCTTCAATTCCTAGTTTCTTGAGGTATTCAGTCATATGTCTGTGTAGCGGAGTGATAATGCGGAGCTCAAGTGCTGAGACCCAAACTGGAACAGGATCATTCTAGCAGGTTTCAGCATCTGGTGCCACATCGGTCAGCTGCGATCTCGATTGATGATGGGAGGCTCCTACCCTGCCTTTCACCTGATCGCGAACCTAGGTCACCCTGCTCTGCGTATCTGGAGAGTATACTCCCCAGGCACCGACATCCATGGATTGCCCACGCGCAGATAACCCGGCCCGAGAAGGGTGTATTGTCTCGCTCTCGCACGATCCCGTGTGCCAACCGATCGTGACTCAAGGGGACGCGATATGTCTCGCTCGGCATACAACTCAGTTCTAATGCTCCTCTCGGTGCCCGCGTCGGCTACTCGGATCTCATAGTTCCCCGGTTCCGCAAGGCGATACCACTGCACTCCTCCAGGATGTTGGATGTACCCGCGTGCACGGATCTCGTCACCATCTACGGCGACATTACGAGCATCAC
>CP070666.1:222434-243993 GCA_020351775.1 Gemmatimonadota bacterium
CGTGTCCACCAGGGGACAGAGATTAGCCGAATCGCTCTTTATCTCGACGTCGAATCCCAGCTCGTTCCGGGCCGCCATTACCGCGATACCGTGTTGTCCGATGGGCCCACTCACAACGACGGCGTCCCCGGGCTGAGAGCGGTCTGGAGCCGGGTTGAACCCCGGGTCCATCTCACCGATACCCGTGGTGTTGATGAAGACGCCGTCGACCTTCCCTCTCTCCACGACCTTGGTGTCACCGGCCACAACGGCAACTCCCGCCTCTCGCGACGCATCCGCCATCGCACGGATAATCCGGTCTAGCAGTGCGAGGGGCAGTCCTTCCTCCAGGACGAATCCCGCGGAGATGTACCTTGGCCTGGCGCCCATCATGCCAAGGTCGTTGAGGGTTCCGTAGACCGCCAGCGACCCGATGTTGCCGCCAGGGAACTCGAGTGGTTGCACGACAAAGGTGTCGGTGGAGATTGCCACCCGCCCCGACTGGAGATCGAGCACTGCGGCGTCACCCAGTTGCTCAAGTGCATCGTTGGCTAGATGCGGCAGAAAACAGTCCCGGATGAGTGCCGCGCTCAACTTCCCACCGGACCCGTGCCCCAACTGCACGTGGTCGTAGTCGTATCGCGGTGTGGGGCATTGCATGCAGCCTATCCCCCCGTTCCGCCACTTTTACGGTGGAGACCGTACCTGTAATAGGCGGCGCAAGCCCCTTCTGAAGAAACCATGGGCGCGCCCAGGGGGTTTTCCGGCTGGCATTCGCGGCCGAAGGCCGCGCACTCGAACGGTTTCAGGTTGCCCCGCAACACGTCCCCCGCCCGGCACAACTCGGACTCGGCGGCGGCTACGCTTTGCAACCCGAACTTGCGTTCCGCGTCATAATCCGCGAACTCCTCCCGGAGGCCGAGGCCGCCTTCCGGTATAGGGCCGATGCCCCTCCAGGACCGGTCGACGAGCTTGAATACCTTCGCAATGGCATCCTGAGCCGGCCGATTGCCATCCCGTTTCACCGAGCGAACGTACTGGTTCTGAACCTCATGCCGACCACCCTCGAGCTGGCGGATGGCCATCAGGATCCCCTCTAGGATGTCTACCGGCTCAAATCCAGTCACGATGATCGGGGTCCCGTGCTCTTCAGCAAGAGGTTCGTATTCGGTCCAACCCGTGACGGTGCACACGTGGCCTGCCGCCAGGAATGCCTGCACCCTGTTCTGCGGCGCTTCCAGGATCGCAACCATGGCCGGTGGTACCGTGACATGGGACACGAGCAGGGTGAAGTTGCCAACCTCGAGTTCCCTGGCGCGCCACACCGCCATCGCGTTTGCAGGAGCAGTGGTCTCGAAACCCACGGCGAAGAACACGACTTCCCGTCCTGGGTTGCGTCGGGCTATCTCCAGAGCGTCAAGTGGCGAGTACACGATTCTTACGTCACCGCCCTGCGCGCGAATCCGGAACAGATCCGAGTAGCTTCCGGGGACACGTAGCATGTCACCGAATGAGGTGAAGATCACCTCCCGGCGCGAAGCCAGCATCAATGCGCGATCGATCTGCTCCAGCGGAGTCACACATACGGGACACCCTGGTCCGTGAACCAACTCGACCACCCTCCCTAACAGCTCGTCGATGCCCTGTTTCACGATGGTGTGCGTCTGCCCGCCGCAGACCTCCATCAGCACCCAGCGGCGGGTGGCCGCTTCGTGGATAGCTGCCACTAGGCTGCGGGCGATCTTCCCGTCACGGTAGTCGGACAGATACTTCACCGAGCTTCGCCCGATTGATAACCGTCCACCAGATCGCCGGTATCCCTGATCAGCAGGAGCTCGTCTGCGCGGCCCATCTCTCGCAAGAGCTTGAGAGCCCGTTGTGCCTGCTGCTCGTCCACTACGGAAATCGCGAAACCGACGTGCACGATCACATAGTCGCCCACGCTGACCTCATCTGCGACGTACGCCAGGCATACGTCTCGAGTTACGCCGCCAAAGTCGACCACACCCATGGGAAGGTCTTCTACGCTATTTCTCGCCACCAGGCGTCCAGGAATGCCGAGACACATATTGCCTCCGACTGCAAGCTTGGCGGTGTGAACCGACGGAGCCGCCCTGTAACAGTGCCGCAGCCACGGCTGCTTGTCCGTAGCTGATGGCGCCATCGTTGGGGCTTAGGCACCGCGGCACCAAGACGTGGAATCCAGCCTCTCGAAGCCCATTGCTCACAGACGTCAACAGCCGTCGATTCTGAAACACGCCGCCCCCCAGGCCGACGGTCAGAATCCCGCTCTCTTCCCTCACGCGCTCCACGGCTGAAACGGTGGAGCGGCCCAGGCTCTCGTGGAATCGCGCGGCCAGATCCGCCACATCATCCCCTGCCATGCGCCGCTCGCCCAGTGCAGCCAGGAGCGGTAGGGGATCCATCATCCAGGTACCCCTTTCGCCGTTCACGATCGGGAATGGCAATGGCTCCGCAACCCGCCTGCCGGCCAGGGCCTCGAGTTCCATGGCTGCCTGGCCTTCGTAGCGCGAGACGCGGCGTGTGCCCAATACCGCTGCCGCTGCATCGAACAAACGGCCCATCGAAGAGGTAAGCGGTGTGTTCAGTGCACTTTCCAGCTGTTGCTCAGCCGCGGACAACTCAGTCGCGTCTACCCCCGCAAACGCATACTCCAGGGCGTGCCCCAGGGTCGGATCCAAGGAGCGGTATCCCAGCGCGACTCTCCATGGCTGCCGGGCGGCTAGGTCACCCCCAGGAAGAGGGGCGTACCGTAGCTGGCATACCCGCTCGCACGCCGTCAGGTCGGCCAAGAGTATCTCGGCGCCCCAAACGTTTCCGTCGTCGCCGTATCCCGCGCCGTCAAACGCAACCCCGATGATGACACGATCGGTGACGCCGCATTCGGCTGCCACCGCAGCAATGTGAGCGTGATGGTGTTGGACCGCTAACACCGTGTCCAGTCCCAATTCGTGGGCGATGCGGGTCGAGAGATATCCGGGGTGCGTGTCTCGCACTGCGACCTCCGGTTCGATCCGAAACAGGCGGCTATACGCACCCAGGGTCGCGCGGAAGTGCCTCAGCGTCTCCAGGTTCTCAAGATCACCAATGTGCTGACTCACATAGGCGCTCCCATCCTGCGCCAACGTGAATGTGTTCTTTAGGTGCGGGCCGACAGCCACTAGCGGCACAGGTGTCGGGATGGGCAAGTCTACGGGGAGCGGGGCGTAGCCGCGCGCCCGCCTCAAGAAAACCGGAGCGCCATCGATCATCCGAACGACTGAGTCGTCGCACCGCGCAACGATCTCACGATCATGCATCAGGAAGGCATCGGCTGTTTCACTAAGCTGCTGTCGCGCATCGTCATTCGCTATCGCGATCGGCTGTCCGCTGGGGTTGCCACTGGTCATCACCAGGGGGCGGTCCACATGCTCTAGCAGCAGGTAGTGCAACGGGGTATAGGCTGTCATGACCCCCACCGTGTCGAGGCCGGGCGCCACCGACGGAGCCAGTCTCGACTCGGGCTTCACGTCGAGCAGGACTATGGGACTTTCTCGCGAAGCGAGCAGGCGCCCCTCGTCGATCCCCACGCACGCCAACTCGCCGGCCCGCGCCACCGTCTGAACCATGATGGCCAGCGGTCTTGCTTCACGGTGCTTGCCGCTTCTGAGCTGCTGCACCGCATCTTCATTGGTGGCGTCGACCGCCAGGTGGAAGCCTCCCAGTCCTCGCAGTGCGAGAACTTGCCCTTCACGTAGCAGGTCAGCAGCCGCTCGTATCGCGTCCTTCTCCTCTGCTGCAGCCTCGTCCTGATCGACCTTTTCGAGCCACAGGCGGGGACCACAGCCAGGGCAGCTGTTGGTCTCGGAGTGGTAACGACGATCCTCAGGTGTGCGGTATTCCTTTAGGCACTCCCGGCACTGGCTGAATACGCGCATACTCGTACGCTCCCGGTCGTACGGCATCGATTCCATGACCGTGTACCGGGGTCCGCAGTCGGTACAAGTTACGAACGGGTACCTAAAGCGACGGTTTCCCGGACTGCTCAGTTCCACCTCGCACCGCTGGCACAGAGCTACGTCTGGGGACACCGGCTGGCGCCGGTACGGCCTCTCGCTACTCCCCACGATTCTGAAGTCGTGGACGTCCTCAGGTGTGGTCTCAGCTACATCCAGCCCGTCGATCCGGGCCAACGGTGGAGCCCTAGCCGTTAGATCGTGCAGCAGCGCTTCCAGGGCCACGCTGGCGCCCTCGATTACGATACGCACCTCGCCCGACTCGTTCCTGATCCAACCGTTGACTCGGTGCTCCAACGCGAGTCGATGTACAAAGGGACGAAAGCCCACACCCTGCACGACGCCGGTCACACTTATCCTCAGCGCCTGCCGCCTGGCTTCTCGGGCCGGCTTGTTCACTTCCCTTGTGCTTCTGTGACCGCAGTCGTCAGGAACGAGTACCACTCGTCCATCCACAGACCTGTGAGGGCGGACGTGAAGAAGAGCCGCAGGTCGGGGTTTGTCTGTCTTGCGTAGGATACTGCTTTGTCAACGTCGAAGTTGACGTGGGGTAGCAGATCGACCTTGTTTAGGACGGCATACTTCGACTCGCGGAACACCTTTGGGTACTTGACAGGCTTGTCTTCACCCTCAGTCGTGGAAAACAGAACCACCTTCGCAGTCTCGCCCAGATCCCAGCTGGCCGGACAAATCAGGTTGCCCACGTTCTCGATCAATAGGAGGTCGGTCTTGGAAAGATCGATCTCGTTCAAAGCCGTCGTGATCTGTCGCGCATCCAGATGGCACGCGCCACCGGTTACGACAGCGTGCACGAGCTTATCGGTGTACTGCGCCAGCCGATCGGCATCATTCTGCGTCTGTACGTCGCCCGTGACCACTCCAATGCTGAACTTGTCGCCCAGATTCTCAAGGGTGCGCTCAAGGAGCACTGTCTTCCCAGACCCGGGGGAAGAGACCAGGTTGAATGCAGGAACGGAGTGTCTCGACAACCGCGTGCGGACTTCTGCAGCAAGCTCGTCATTCCTGGCCATTACACTCTCGCGCAGGTCAATCGTCCTGACGGTCATCGTCAACCTCCAGGTATGCTACGCGCAGCGCATTCCCCGGCACTCGCTCTATCTCGGCTCCGGCGTTGCGGAACGGCGGACTTCCGAAAACGGCTTCGAGACAGAACTCAAGACTCTCGAACTCTACTCCCGCTTGGTCGCCCACCTCCAATCCCACCGCTACGACCTTCTGAAGCTGCTGAAGGCCGACGCGGCTCTCCAGGATACGACCCACCTCTACGGCGACACTCATTTTGTGCACTGTACAGCACCGTCCCACGTCTGAACCAGCGGGCGCACAGAGGAATCAACCTCACGGGCATGCCGCGCATTGTCACTTGCTCGCCGTCCGACGACACCAGCGATCAGGCTAGACGTTAGCCGCTGCAGCGTCCCGGCGAAATACGCAGTTAGCCGCACTGATGTTGCGGTTTGTGCGTACGCTGCGTCGCACGGTGGGTGGGAGCGCGAGGCATCACGTGTTACGTGAAAGCCGTGACTCCGGCAAGTCCGTCCGCGAGTATCAGGCTGTTTCGGCCCTCCCTTCCACGCCTTCTTCGGACGGGAGTGCCGGTGTGTGGTCTGCGACGTTCGTCCTCACGTGTCCAAACCGGGAACCTGGCAAAGTGTCCGCACGCGGCGCGATCGCACAGTTGTGCTCACACCTACCGCATGACCTCACTACTGAATACTCGAAGAATCCTCACACGAAAGGAATCTGGCAGGATACCCTCGAGAGAATCACGTTGCTCCACACCAGACATCAATACGTACAAACCTCGACACACGTAGGCGCATTATCGGATTCCCTGTAACCAGTGCTGACCTTAACATGGCGCCAACCGCGCAGACCTCCGTCGAAAGGGATGCGATAGTCATGGAAGCAGGCGAAGCAAACGTCCTCACCGTGTGTCCCTTCTGCGCTTGTGGATGTGGCCTCTACCTACAGCAGGTAGACGCGGTGCTGACAGGCGTGACGCCAAGTGAGCATCATCCGGTGTCGCGCGGAAGGTTGTGCACTCGAGGGTGGGCAGCCCACGAGGCATCATTATGGGGTCATCGTCTCACCCGCCCGCTCGTCCGGCATGGCGGTATCCATGAGCCCACGGACTGGCACACCGCATTGAGACATGCGGCGAACCTCCTCACCGATATCCTGGCAAGCGGAAGCTCTATCGGCGTCCTCGGGTCAGGTCGTGCGACAAATGAAGAAAACTTTCTCGCCGTCAGGCTGGCCAGAGGTGCACTCCGTACGGGCCATGTGGACTCCTGTACGAGAGCATCGTATCAGGCCCTTCTCGCCGGCGTCTCCGAATCCGCATCAGCATGCAACCTGGACTCAGCGTTGAAGGACACCGCCCATTGCGAGGTGATTTTGCTACTCGAGGGGGATATCGCAGACACGCATCCCCAGGCCGCCCACGCGATCATGAAGGCCGTGCAACGGGGTGCCCGACTCGTAACGATGGGGCCGGTGAAAACCCGTATGAGTCGCCTGGCCTGGCTGCACCTCCCCTTTGTCCCCGGTGGCGAATCTGCCGTGGCAGCCAAATTCGCCTCTGTGGCCGAGAGAGCAACTTCGGATAACAGGGCAGCGGACGGGATGGCCGCAAACCTCCCGGTGGGGTCCCTACCAGCATCCACGCACCTCATCTCTTCAGCCCAGCTGCAAAGAGCGGTGGAGGCGTACACCCGCGCTTCACGTGCTGCGATCGTGCTCGCTCCAACGAGCGCGGCTGCTCCCTGGCTTCGTGCTATTGCCACCGCGTTTGCCAGACTTGCGGCCGGCACCCGGCAGCTGCAGCGCCCGGGCTCGGTTCTCCTGCCCCTGCCGTGTCGCAGCAACACCCGCGGAGCCCTGGAGATGGGTGCTGCACCTCATTGCCTCCCCGGCTGTCGCGCGCTCACCGACGATGCGGCTCGCAGCCGTCTCCTCCGTGTTTGGGGATCCGAGCTAGCTGCCGAACGAGGACTCGACATCGAAGCGATGCTCAGTGAGGTGAGGGGACTGATCGTTCTGGCCGACGACCCACCACTGGCGCTGACCTCGGAAGAGGCCGGGAGGAGGGCGCTTAGTAAGCTGGAGTGCCTGATCGTGCTCGACGCCTTCGCCACCCCAACCGCAGAGCTGTCACACGTTGCCCTCCCGATAGGCAGCTCCGCGGAGACAGACGGCACAGTCACGAGCATGGAGGGCAGGATCCAAGAGGTGCGCGCTTGCACGCCGCCCCCTGGGGAGGCTAGGCCGGGTTGGTGGGTGCTGAACGAGCTTGCGGCAGCGCTTGGGATGTCCAAGACCCACGAGTCGGCGCAAGACGTCTTTCACGACATCCTAGTTGCCGTTCCAGAGTACGCCAGTGCGGTCTCGTCGGAAGAGAGTACGCCGCACGGCTGCTTGGGAGTGCTCCCGGGAATCCTCGGTGACCCACAGGCGAAGGTAGCGGAATCAGCCGGCGCGCGTGATTCGTCGCGCGAGGCTCTTGCGGCACTGCGGACCGCTGTTGACGGCACAGTCGGTTTTCCGTTCCTGCTGGTTCAGGTCGGGTCGTTCGAATGGGAAGATGATGCACTCGTTGCCTTCTCGCCCACTCTGAGCAGGGATCACAGGTCGCGGAGCAGACTTTGGCCCGACGGATATGTCCAAATGAACACCGGGGATGCAGACCGTTTGGGAATTCGAGACGGCTGGAGGGCGCGAATTACGTCGGACCGCGGGGAGGTCGTCATCCCGGTTCGCCTTTGTGAGGATGTTGAACCAGCAATGATGCTGGTTCCCTTCGCATTCCGTGATCAGCTGGAGCCAGTGCTCAAGTGTGAAGTCATGGCAGCCGTGAACGTGGAGCGGATCTAACCCGAGTGGATGATGGGACCGCAAGGATGAGGCCTGACGATGCGCTGAGCATAGCCAGAGAGGACCTGCCCGAGTGGCTGGCTCTGCTTGGCACCCGGGCGCAAATGATCGCACCCACCTCGGGCCCACATGGAGATGTGTTCTACAGCCCTGTCTCTTCCCCGGACGAGATACTCTGGGAATTCGAGAACTCGCTCCAGCCGCCCAAGCGGTTTCTCCTGCCACAGACCGATCCGTTGGTGAAGATCCACTCTGACGGGGGCCGGTTCCATCTCGAGCCGGTCTGCGATGACCGCCGGCAGATACTCGTCAATCTTCGAAGCTGCGACCTAAAAGGGCTCCTCTACCTCGAGCGCGTGCACACCTACGACCTGCCCGATCCCTCATATCTCCGTCGGTCGGAGAACAGGTCGCTGGTGAGTCTGGCCTGTACTGAGCCGTGCCCGCCGGGCTTCTGCATCTGCTGCGATGCGGGACCGTTCCTGCGGCACGGATTCGACCTCCAGATGACCATGCTGAGCGACCGGATGTTCGTTGAGGTGGGGAGCGACAAGGGGCGGTCGCTGCTGGAGGGTGCAGAGTCAATGTTCCGTCCCGCCACACCCGATGAAATAGCGAAAAGGGAAGCGCTGGAGGCGGCGGCACGAGATCACTTCAAAACGGAGACCTGCCACTTCGGCTCTGCAATGCGCCGCATCTCCACGGGGCGGGTGGCGGAGGAGCTCTGGGAAGCCATGGGCGACTGGTGCCTCGAGTGTGGGGGATGCACGCTCATCTGTCCTACGTGCTACTGCTTCAGTGTGAAGGATCGGCGTGTCGACGAGGGCTGGGTGCGGTGCCGTACCTGGGACTCGTGCCAGTACGCGGCATTCACATTAGAGGCGTCGGGCCACAACCCGAGGCCCGGCCGAAAAGACCGGATGAAGCGCCGCTTCTTCCACAAGGTGAGTGCTCAGTACTACCAGCGAGACGGCGACGTGGGATGCGTCGGGTGTGGACGGTGCATCAAGGTCTGCATGGGTACCACCAACATGCCAGCGGTGGTGGAGGCGATCCGAAAGGGTGAGTGGCATGGCTGACCTGTTTTCCCCCAGCGTGTCCACGATCCTGAGCGAGAGGGACGAGACACCGGACACACGCACCTATCAGCTTCGATTCCGCGATTCCCAAGAGCATGAGCGGTTCGTCTTCCGGCCGGGTCAGTTTCTGGAACTCTCCGTCTTCGGGGTGGGAGAGGCCCCGTTCTGCCTGGCATCCAGCCCGACGAGAAGACAGTTCCTCGAGGTCACGGTGAGGCGCACGGGACAAGTTACCGACGCTCTCCACGCCCTGGGCCCCGGGGACGAGATCGGTGTCCGCGGTCCGTGCGGAAACGGCTTCGATTTGGCAGCTGCCGAGGGACACGATCTCCTGTTCATCGCCGGGGGAATCGGTCTTCCTCCACTCCGGGGGCTCATCTGGAACATCCTGGATGAGCGCGACCGGTTTGGCCGCGTCACGATCCTCTATGGCGCCAGGACCCCCACCGATCTGGTATACAAGGATGAGTTGCAGCTGTGGCAGGGCCGAGATGACATCGAGCTGTTTGTCACGGTGGACCAAGCTGAGCCTGGTTGGGAGGGGAACGTCGGCATGGTTCCCATTCTCCTGGAGATGGCTGAGCTCCGGCCGGCCAGCACACTCACCTACGTCTGCGGACCGCCGATCATGATCAAGTTCGTGATCCAGGATCTGCTAATGCGCGGCTTCGCGGAGGAGAGGGTCATCTCAACTCTCGAAAGAACGATGCAGTGCGGCGTAGGCAAGTGTAATCACTGCTGCATCGGGCACCTCTACGTCTGCCGAGACGGTCCCGTGTTCAACTACCGGCAGATCCGGGAGATGGTCGAATGATCGCGGAGCAAAATCGAGCCACCGTTCCGGACGCCCTGGCCGCCCGACTCTCAGGAGACGTGTTCGTTGTCGGCGTGGGAAACCCACTGCTCGGCGATGACGCCGCCGGTTGCCTAGTGGCCCGAGGTCTCGTAGGAACTCCGGGTCTCGAGGTAATCCAGGCGGATGAGGTCCCCGAGAGCCACTTCGGTAGGATCCTGGACGCGGCGCCAGACGTGGTGGTGTTCGTGGACGCGGTGGATCTGGGAGCGCGCCCCGGGTCTGTCGCTGTTCTGGAGGCAGAGGCGTTGGCTCGCTACGAGCCGAGCACGCACCGGGTTCCTGTGGGTTTGGTCGCCGATCTGCTGCGGCGTCAGGCCGGAGCCGATGTATTCGTGCTCGCCGTGCAGCCGCGGCAAGTAGTGCTTGGATCCGGCCTCAGCCCCGAAGTTGCTGCGGCCATCGAATCCGTGATCGAGCTGATCAGGCGGTCGCTGTCGGCGGGTGACGTGACCGGCGTTGCGGGCACGTCTCCTGGGCGGGAGGTCGTGGAATGCTGACGACGGCGCTGGTACTCATCTTGATCCTCCCCGCGATGGGCGCCCTACTAGCCGCGGCCCTCCCGGGCCGCCCGGCTCGCTGGGTAGCCACGTCCTCGGCCGCAGCGGCCACAGCTCTGGCGCTCTGGTGCGTCATCGCGGTTTACCCGGGAGTTCATCGCAGCAGCTTGGGCAGCCTGCCGTGGCTGGGTGAGCAGGCCGGGCGTGGCATTCTGGGGGTTCTCCTCGATCCCCTCTCCTCCGTACTGTTGCTGGTTGTCGCCGTCATCGGCCTTCTCACCGTAGTGTACTCACTACCCTACGTGAGTGAGACCAATCGCGGTCATTCCGCGGGGCCGCGGGATCAGAGCCGGTACTACTTCTGGCTCCTCTTCTTTGTGGCCAGCATGCTCGGAGTGGCCACGGCTCCCAACTTCCTCCAGCTCTTCATCTGTTGGGAACTGACCACCCTCTGCTCGTGGGCCTTGATCTCCTATTACCGGGGTGAAACGAGCCTCAGGGCCGGGTTCAAGGCCCTGGTCATGACCCACGTGGGTGGCGTCTTCTTCCTTCTAGTCCTCCTGATACTGTTCGTGGAAACGCGCTCGTTCGAATTCGACGCGATTGCCGGGCTGGCACCTCCTCGCAAAGGACTGGTCTTCTTCTTTCTCATGGTGGCGGCCTGGGCCAAGGCCGCCCAGGTGCCTTTCCACACCTGGCTGCCAGACGCGATGGAGGCTCCCACACCGGTCAGTGCCTACTTGCACGCGGCCGCTATGGTCAAGGCCGGCGTGTACCTGATGGCGAGGAGCGTCAGTTCCGGATGGGCGATGCCTCAGGGACTCGCAATCCTTCTTGGAGCCATGGCCGTCGTCACGATGTACCTGGCCCTGTCCTACTACTTCCGTCAGGACGATCTCAAGCGGTTGCTGGCGTACTCCACCATCGCACACCTGGGTTATGTGCTCTTGGGAGTCGCTCTCGGGGCGGTGGGATCGACCACCGGGTTCCGCGGCGGCGTGCTGCATATCGTCTGCCACGGCTTCGGCAAGGCGACCCTGTTCCTGTGCGCGGGGGCAATTGTCTACGTCACCGGATCAAGGAGCATCTCAGCGTTAGGGGGGCTTGCGCGGAGCATGCCGCTCACGGCTACGGCGTTCTTCGTGGGCATTCTCGCGGTGACAGGTGTCCCCCCCTTTGCCTGCTTCTGGAGCAAGTTCATGCTGCTCGCCGGCGCCCTGGAACTGCCCGGACCCATCGGGCCCGGCCTGCTCGCGCTGTTGCTGGGCGAGACGCTGATCGCCTTTGGATGGCTGCTCTACATCGCGCAGAAGGTCTTCCTCGGTGCACCATCACCAGCCGCGCGGGTCCCCAGCGACCCTCCACTGGCCATGCGCGCGACGCTGGTCGTGCTGATACTCGGATGCGTCGTCGCGCCGGCGATCGGAATTCCGCTGGTCGAGCCGCTTGGCAGGTAAAACGATGAGCCACGTCTTTCTGCTCGGATCCAGCGTCGCACTTTTCTTGCTCGGAGCGTTGACGAGCTTCGCACTCGCGCGCAATCCGAGACTCTGTGGTTGGATAGCCGTTGTGTTCGTGACTGTCGCTGCGGTGCCGTTGTGTGGCGTAGTCGGCGAGACCTTCCGTACCGGCGGACAGCCCGAGGTCATTCTGTTGCATCTGTCATCGCTGGGCGCGAGCTGGGCGATAGCGGTCGATCCACTGAGCGCGTTCTTCCTCGTCATCGCCGTGGTGGTTGGAGTATTGAGCACCGTGTTTTCCGTGGACTACATGATTCGTCTCGAGAAAGACTCTGTAGCCAAGTTCTACCCGGTGCTATTGGTGTTCTTCTCCAGCATCGTCGGTGTGCTCGTCACGTCGGACTTCTTGTTCTTCCTCGTGTTCTGGGAGTTGATGACGCTCACCTCCTTCCTTCTGGTCACGTTCGAACGCGAGAGCAGCACGAGCCAGCGTGCAGGGAGGAAGTACTTCATCGTGACTCATGCCGCCACGTTGTGCATGGTGGCCGGTGCGCTCATTGTCTGGCAGATCTCGGGATCGTTTCACTTCGCCGCCATGCGTGATGCTCTCGGCACACTGCTCGACACACAACCCGTCAGCGGCCACCTGGTCATCTTCCTGTTCGTCCTGGGTTTCGCAACCAAGGCAGGAGTCCTCCCGATGGGCGACTGGCTGCCGGACGCGCACCCTGTGGCACCTTCCGGAATGAGCGCACTGCTCTCCGGCGTTCTCGTCAAACTCGGCATCTACGGGCTGCTGCGGGTCTTCTGCAGCTTCGTTCCGGTCTCCGCCTCCTTGCAGGCCTGGGGTGTCGTGGTGGCACTCGCGGGAGTGGGGTCGCTCTTCATCGGCACGCTGGCAGCTCTCATGCAGACGGACAGCAAACGGCTCATGGCCTTTCACACGATCGGGCAGATCGGTTACGTCTGCCTGGGGCTGGGCGTGGGCCTGTATTGCCTGGCCGACAATCCTGCCCTGGCCGCCCTTGGGTTGATGGGAGCCCTGTTCCACGTGGCCAACCACGCCTGCTTCAAGGCGTGTCTGTTCCTTGGCGCCGGCTCGGTCCTATACCGCACCGGGGAGAGAGACATGAACAAGCTCGGAGGGCTGGGCACTTCAATGCCCCTCACCGCCGCCTCGTCAACCATCGCCTCGATGAGCATCGCCGGCGTGCCGCCGTTCAACGGGTTTGCGAGCAAATGGCTGATTCTGGCCACCTGCTTGCTCGTCGGCATGAGCGCCCCGCTGTTCCTGGCACTGGCCATAGTCGGACTGTTCATATCGCTCGTGACCCTTGCCTCGTTCCTGAAGGTCCTGGGCGCGGTTTTCCTTGGTCAGGCCGACGAGAACTCCGATGTGCGTGAGGTGCCTTGGACCATGGCACTCCCCCAGGTGGTTCTGGCGGCACTGTGCATTCTGTTGGGGGTCTTTCCGCAAGTGTTCCTCTGGTTCGCTCACGCGGCCCTTGCAGGCGTATCCCAGGTCGGCCTGCCCCCGATTGATCTGCTTCTAGGTGGGAGCTGGGGATTGACCCTGGCGGTGAGCGGAATCCAGGTGGGCTTCTGGGCCCCGTCGGCCATCGTCGTCGCCCTGTTCCTGTCGGGCTCGCTGGCGTACGGGATACAGCGTGCTGCTGGGGCCCGGGTGCGGCACGTCCCAGTGTGGACCGGCGGTGAGGAGCACGCGGCTGGGACCGTGCGCTATCCGGCCAGCAGCTTCTACCTGCCGTTCAAGGAAGCGTTCCGGGGCATCTACCCAACGGTGCGGCTGAGAGTCCCGGCCTTCCCAGCGTCTCTGCGGAAGGCGCTCGACCTCGACCGCTGGCTCTATATGCCACTTGCGAGAACGGTGGAGCAGGCCGCCCGAGGGCTGGGCCGCACGCATCTGGGGATCCCTCAGGTCTACCTGCTCTGGATCGTGGTGGGCGCGATGGTGGTGATGGGAATCCTGCTTCTGACGGTGTGACGGGGAGGGAACCATGAGCGTCGAATCGGATGCGGCCGCGCAGATCACGCAACTGTTGGGGGGCAGGATCGGCGCTTCCCTCCTCCTCGTGGAGCAGCCGCAGCCGGACACCCTTCGCTTCGAGATCGACCCCGGCGCGGTACGCGCCGCCGCCAAAGCTCTGGTTCAGGACACGCCGGCTCGGTACCTGATCACAGTGGGGATCGATGAGCGCCCCCTCGACCGGGGATTCGCGATCGTTCATCTGTTTTCTTTGGATTCCGAGCACCTCTTCCTCGCGCTCGATTGCGCAGTCGACTCGGAGAACACACGAATCGATGCCATCACGCCAATCGTCCCCGGAGCGAACTGGGCCGAGAGGGAATTCCGGGACGCCATCGGCGTTGAACCCGAAGGGCATCCGGATCCCCGCCGGCTGATGCTGCCGGACGACTGGCCCGAAGGGGTTTACCCTTTACGCCGGGATTTCCGCTACGACTACCACCCTCCTTCCGCCGGGAACGTCCGGCCGGTCCTCCGGGAACCGCCCAAAGGAAGCTCGGTGATTCCGATGGGGCCGTTCTTCCCCACGCTGGAGGAACCGGCCCACTGGCGGTTGTTCGTGGAGGGGGAAAAGATCGTCGGATGCGACTACCGCGGTTTCTACAACCACCGCGCCATCGAGAAGCTCGGCGACAGCGCAATGACGTACGACAAGCTCCCGTTCCTCGCCGAGCGGATCTGCGGAATCTGTGGGTTCATCCACTCCACCTGTTGCTGCCAGGCCCTTGAGAAAGCGATCGGGATCCAGGCGCCCGCCCGCGCCCGGTACATCCGCACGATCATGCTTGAGCTGGAGCGTATCCACTCCCACTTGCTCTGGCTGGGAATCGCAGCGCACATCGTCGGGTTCGAGACGCTGCTCATGCAGAGCTGGCGCATACGGGAGCCGGTGATGTGGCTGACCGAGGAGATCAGCGGGAATCGCAAGACCTACGGAATGAATTGCGTCGGGGGCCTGCGGCGGGACATACCGGCAGACCTGACTGCCAAGATCCAGGAAGTCCTGCTTCCCGTTGAGCGCGAGTTGAGGGCGGTGCGGCAGGCGATTGTCGGAGACACAACAATCCTGGCGCGAACCAAAGGCGTTGGCGTCCTCACCAGGCAATGGGCGGAGCAGATCGCTGTGGTCGGCCCGCCTGCCCGGGCGTCAGGAATTGCTATCGATGCACGGGTGGACCACCCCTACGCGGCCTACGACGAAGTCCCGGCTCGGATCTGCGTCCAGGAGGGGAGCGACATCTGGGCAAGGGTGGTGGTCCGGATGGACGAGTTGGAGGAGTCTTTGCGGCTGATACGGGCCGCGACGGCGGCGATGCCCGGAGGTCCGATTCGGACTGAGATCGCAGAGGAGATTCCACCCGGACGGATCGGAATCTCGGTGGTGGAGGCACCCCGCGGCGAGGCTGTGCACTTCGTGATGACCGGGGGAGACAACCGTCCCTACCGCTGGCGCGTCCGGGCACCCACCTACCCCAACCTCCAGGCGGTGCCTGCCATGGTGCAAGGGGAGACGGTCGCCGACGTCCCCATCACGGTGGGTAGCCTCGACCCATGTTTCTCTTGCACCGAACGGGTGGAAGCGGTGGACATCCGCAACGCGAAGACTCGGGTGTACTCCCGCGAGGAACTGCTCCGGATGTGGCAGGAGAAGAGCGCGCCGGGGGGTGAGCGATGAGCAACGGAGCGCTGAGTGTACTGGGGCTCTGTGCGGTGAACGTCCTCTTAGCGCTACTCCTGGCCCCGCTGTACGAGGGTATCCTAAGGAAGCTGCGGGCCGTGATTCACTCCCGCCAGGGACCGCCCCTGACACAGTCGTATCTGGATCTACTGAAGCTCCTGGGAAAGGAGGACCTCCGCACCAGCCCGGGAGCTCTCTATGCGTTTGCGCCGGCGCTGACGCTGGCCTCCGTGCTGGTCCTGGCCACGTTGGTGCCGATGGGGACTGCGCCCCCGCTCGGGTTCGCCGGAGATATCATCGTGATCGTTTATGTGGCAGCGGTGAGCGCCGTCCTAGCGATCCTCACCGCGTTCGCCAGCCAGAGCCCCTACGCCTTCGTGGGTGGCTCACGGGAGATGATGCTCTTGCTTGCTGTGGAACCTGTGGTCGTCGTGACCCTGATCGTGGGCGCCGTCAACGCAGGCACCCTGGCAACGGGCGACATCGTCACCTGGCACACGGCGAACGGACCAACCATCAGCATGGTCGTTGCCAGTGTGGCTCTGTTCCTCGCCCTCCAGGCCCAAGCTGGGAAGCTCCCGTTCGATATCCCTGAAGCCGATCAGGAAATCATGGGTGGTCCCCTGGTGGAGCTGAGCGGTGCGCGGCTGGCGCTCCTGCGCTGGGCCCTGTGGGCCAAGCAACTGGTCTTCGCGTTTCTCTTGGTCGAGATCTTCGTGCCGTGGCCCAGCACCGGCACCTACTACATCGACTTGACGCTGGCTCTGGCCAAGGTCCTGCTGGTGCTGATCCTGGTGGCGGTGGTCGACGCCGTGAATCCACGGCTGCGGGTGGAGCAGGCCATGCGCTACTACGCGCGAGTGGCCTTTGTCTCCTTGTCAGCCCTGGCCTTCGCTGTGATAGGGATGTAAGGAGACTGCCGATGCTACTGAGCAAGCTGCGGGAGGCGCTGATTTGCCTCAAGGCGGGCCGGGTGACGCTTCCTTACCCCTCTGCGCCTCACGACCCGTCGCCCCGCTTCCGGGGCAAGATCACCGTGGATCCGGACCGCTGCTTCGGCTGTGGCGGATGTGCCAACGTCTGCCCTGCAGGTGTGATTCTGATCCACGACACAGATCAGCACACTCGGGTGCTGGAGTTCCAGTGGCGTCGCTGCACGTACTGTGGTCGCTGCGAAGAGGTTTGCCCGGAGCAGGCAATCCACATGAGCCAGCAATTCGAGACGGCGACGGATCGGCCCGAAGACCTGGTTATACGCCTGGAGGTATTCATGGGGCCGTGCCAGCGGTGTGGGCGGTGTTTCCCTCCCCCCACCCCACTCGACCGAATGATGGTGAGCGGATTCCGCTCCGGTGGGAACGGAGGGCGTCAATGAGCACGACGGATCTCCACGTCGACCTGATTCGGACGTTGAGCATGATGGTGGTTATCACATCCGTCATTACGGTGGAGGTGCGCCGCCTCCGGCTGTCGTCCGTAATGTACGGCATCCAGGCCCTGCTCATCGTGGCGTTGCTTCTGAGCTTCGCCGCGGTCAATCCGGCCCTCTACTGGTGGGCTGGGACCGCCCTCATCACAAAGGCGGTTCTCATTCCTTGGTTCCTGTTCCGGTACATCGGGAAGACGCAGGAGACGGAGCTCCGGCCCCTCATCGGCTTCGGACCTTCGGTGGTCGTCGCGGCGGTTCTCATGATCGGGTTCTTCCGACTGACCCACAGTTACGTCGACCTCCTGGCACACGCGGAGTTAGCCCAGGAAGAGGTGTTTCGCACCAACCTGGCCGTGGCGTCGACAGTGTTCGTAGTGGGGCTCTACGCAGTGCTGACCCGGCGGGACGCCGTGAAGACGGTGATCGGTCTCTGTCTGCTGGAGAACGGAGTGCATCTGAGTTTGGTGAGTCTCGCACCCGAGGTCTCGGAGACCGCCCTGTTCGGCATCGCCACCGAAGTAGTGGTCACCGTCTTCCTACTCCTGTACGTGATCCACGGCGTGTACCTGCGGTTCGGAACTACCGACACCTTGCGGCTGAGTGAACTCCGCGGCTGAGAGGAAACTGATTGTGTCTACGGAGCTCTGAACGATGAGCGAGCCACTCTCCCAGGTCTCTTCGAGTCTCCCGGCCGTGGCCTTCCTTGTGCCTCTGGTCGCCGGCGCACTCGTCTTGCTCGGCGGCGGGCTCGGACCCGCGTTCGGCCGGAGGGTGTCACTGGTAGCCTCGTTGATCGTTGCGATCATCGGGATGGTCATGGTCGGTGTGGTCACGCAAGACACCGTTCTCACCACCTGGGGAAACGAACTCCGCGTGGACGGTCTCTCCGCGTTGCTGGTCGTCGCGATCGGAGTCATCGGCTTTCTCACCGTTGTGTACTCGCTGCGCTACACGGACCGGACTGAGTTCCGGAAGCGAGTCGGCGTCGGCCGGGTGGAGAACCGACTGTCGCTGTACCACGCATTGCTTCTCTGGTTTCTGGGGACGATGGTGTGGGGGTGTGTGACCAACAACATCATCATGCTCTGGGTCGCCGTGGAGGCCACCACGCTCACTTCGGGTTTGCTGGTGGCGTTCTTCTGGGACCGGCGGGCCCTGGAAGCGGGCTACAAGTATTTGATGCTCCTCACGATCGGCATCACTTTCGCCCTGTTCGGCTGCGTCCTGATCTATGCGTGTGCCGCGGCCGTCGGTCAACTGGATGGAAGACAGGCGCTGCTGATTAGCGAGGTGAGAAACGTGGCAAGCCTGCTTCCACCGAGCACCGCCCTCCTCGCCGTGGCCTTCCTGCTCATCGGCTTCGGCACGAAGGCGGGGATTGCGCCGTTCCACCCCTGGCTTCCCGATGCCCATGCGGAAGCGCCCACCCCCGTAAGCGTGCTGCTCTCGGGTGTCATGATCAAGATGGCGCTGTACGCGCTGGCCAGAACCGTAGGCATGTTCTTCCCCAGTTGGCCCCAGATTACCGTCTTCGTGGTGGTGCTCGGCAGTTTCACCATGGTGCTCGGGATCATCATGGCGCTGAACCAGGACGACCTGAAGCGACTCCTCGCCTATTCCTCCGTGAGTCAGATCGGTTATGTCTTGGCGGGCGTCGGGCTGGGGACGTATCTGGGGTGCTTTGGGGGTCTGTTCCATCTCCTGAACCACGCCATCTTCAAGGCTCTTCTCTTCATGTGCGCTGGCGCGGTGATCTATGCCACCGGCCTGCGCCAGATCAGCGAACTCGGGGGACTGGCCAGGAAGATGCCCGTCACGAGCGTCTGCTTCGTGATTGGGGCGCTGGCTATCTCCGGCTTTCCCCCGTTCAACGGCTTCTGGAGCAAGCTCACGGTCTACCTGGCTCTGGCCACGTCCGGCCTCTGGTGGGCCGCGGTCATCGCTGTGCTCACGAGTGTACTCACGATGGTCGCCCTGCTGCGACCCGCGTACCGTGTGTTCTGGGCCAATCCTGGCGCCAGCGTCACCGGCCACGGAGAGGTCCGGACGGTCCCTGCAAGCATGTGGGTTCCCATGGTGGTGTTGGCCGCCGCCTGTGTACTCCTCGGAATCGTGCCGCACCTGGCCTATCCGCTCCTGGAGCAGGCCGCCACCGCACTGGCAGCGCTGGGGAGGTGAGTGCCGTTATGCTGAAGAGACTCTGCGCCAAAGCCTTCCCGAAGGCGCTCTGGGTATACCACGCGAACACCGGAGCCTGTAACGGGTGTGACATTGAGGTTATCGACGTGCTGACACCGTACTACGATGCAGAACGCTTCGGCATCCGGCTCGTGGGATCGCCCCGCCACGCCGACGTGGTCCTGGTCAGCGGACCGGTAACGCGACAGGTGGCCTCGGCCCTGCACAGGCTTCTGGACGCGGTGCCCGAGCCGAAGCTAGTCGTGGCCGTGGGCTCCTGTGCCTGTGGAGGGGGCGCCTGGTTCGATAGCTATGGCGTTCTGGGCGGCGCTGATCAGGTCATTCCCGTAGACTACTACGTACCGGGATGCCCGCCCCGTCCGGAGGCGATTCTCTACGGCATTGCCTTGGCCCTGGGCCTGGTGTCGAAGCAGGTGGTCTGCGAGCGTCTAAGCCAGGAGTCGCTTGAGGAACTGGCCCAGGGTGTCTCCCGGTACGGAGGGGTGAGCGATGGCTGACAGGACCAGGATCCTCGTGGTCGACGACGACCGAGACCTGGTGGACGCCCTCACCATGATCTTGGAGGAGCAGGGCTACGATGTCGTGCAGGCCTACGACGCACCCCAAGGCCTGGAGGCAGCAGTGGAAGAACGGCCGGATCTGATCGTTCTGGACATCATGATGCCCGAGGCGACGGAGGGATTCCACGTCGTCTGGCAACTCCGGAAGCGGTCCGAGGACTACTTCCGCAACGTCCCAATCATCGTCCTCACAGCCATTCATCAGAAGACGCCGCTCCGGTTCTACCCGGATGCCGGGGACGGCACGTACGCGCCGGGGGAGTACCTCCCGGTCCAGGGCTTTGTGGACAAGCCGGTCGATCCAAATGTCCTCCTGAGCGAAGTAGAGCGCGTCCTGGCCATCGGCGGGGCGCCCTGAGTCACACGCGCTGGGGGAACGGCGGGAGCGCAGCAATGAACGCAGCAAGCCGAGAGCATCCACTGCCGGAGACGCCAGCGGCACTCCCGGCAACCGAGGTGCTGATCGGGCGTATTGCGTGGCTCATCCGATTGCGCTGGGTCGCCATCGTAGGCGTCTTGGTGTTCGTGGAGGCCGCCGGCCGGATTCTCCCGATCCAGCTGTTCCTGTCCCGTCTCCACGCCGTTCTCGGGATCCTCGCTGTCTACAACCTGATCGTCTGGCTCGCACTCCTTCGCATGCGCCGACTCGGCTCGGTCAACGCGGGGGAAGCGTCCCAACGGGAGGCCGAGGAGCCGATCAGTGGTCTGGCACGATTTCTTCTTCCACGGTCACCGCCCGGTGTGATCTACTATGACCGGCAAGCCGTTAGGGCCGCTATGTTCGCTAACATCCAGATCGGACTCGACCTGGTCCTCCTGGCGGCCCTATTGCACTTCGCCGGGGGAATCGAGAACCCCCTCCGGGTGTTCTTCGTTTTCCACGTCATCATCGCCAGCATACTTCTCTCCCGGCGCGCTACGTACGCCCACGCCACTCTGGGTCTCCTTCTCCTGTCGGCCGTGGCCTTAGCGGAATGCTGGGGCGTTCTCCCCCACTACTCGTTGCAGACCCACTGGCGTCCCGATGGATACTTGGATTCCCGCCTGGTGGGAACCCAGATCTTCCTACTTGGTGCGACCCTCTACGTGGCAGCGTATTTGGCGAGTTCCATCGCCGCCCGTCTCCGGCGCCGGGAAGTGGACGTGGTGGTCCTCTCACGACATCTCGCGGCGAAGGCGATCCGATTGGAAGCGGCCTACGCGGAGGTGAGCGTCGCCGAGAAGGCCAAGTCCCAGTACCTGCGCAAGGTGGCCCACGAGCTACGGGGACCCTTGGGGACGATCAAGACGGCACTGGGTGTCGTGCTCGAACTGGGCTCGGAAGCGATGGCTAACCAGACCCGGAGGTTGATCAAACGGGCACACCATCGGGCCGGTGAACTGGCGCAGGTGACCCAGGAGCTTCTATCGCTGTCTCGCGCCCGAGGGAGTGAGGCCGCGGCTGAGCACACACAGGTGGATCTAGGTGAGGTCGCCCGGCAGGTCCTGGACGAGATGCAGGGCCGGGCAGAGAACAAGGGTGTGGCCCTCACCGTTGCGATTGAGGATGAGCCCATCGAAATGCTGGGGGATCCGGAGGGCCTGGCGGACCTGCTGGGCAACCTTCTCAGCAACGCCGTCCGCTATACCCCAGAGGATGGAGCGGTAACCTTCCGCCTACACGAGGCCGAAGGGAAACTCGTCATCCATGTGAATGACACGGGGATCGGGATCCCGGAAGAGGACCTACCCCGGATCTACGAGGAGTTCTTCCGATCCAAGCTTGCCCGGGATGTCGCCCCAGACGGGTCCGGACTCGGGATGGCCATCGTGCAGGCCGTGGTAGATCAGCACGAGGGGACCATCGCGGTCGAGAGCACCCA
>CP070666.1:244093-264798 GCA_020351775.1 Gemmatimonadota bacterium
CACGCCCGGGATGATCATGAACGCCTACGGCCTGTTGCAGCAGAATCCCAGACCCTCGCGCGCCCAAATCGTCGAGGGGATGGAGAACAATCTGTGCCGCTGTTCTGCCTACAAGAGAATCGTCGAGGCGATCGAGGCGGCGGCCGGGCAGACGGGAGGCAGCCATGAGTGACGTGACGCAACTGGATCGCCGCGAGTTCGTGAAGGCACTGGGTGGTGGTATACTCATCCTGGTGAATGTCGGTCCCGTCACCCTGTCCGACTCGAGTGGGCCCGAGGCATTGCAGCGTGGCTACCCCGAAGACATCAATGCCTACCTTCACATCGCACAAGACGGGAAAGTGACCCTGTTCTCAGGGAAGATCGAGATGGGGCAGGGGGTCATGACGTCGCTCACCCAGATGGCGGCCGAGGATCTAGGCGTGGCGCTCGATGCGTTCCACACCGTCATGGGCGACACCGCCACTTGTCCGTGGGACATGGGGACGTTTGGCTCGATGACCACGCGGTTCTTTGGCCCCGCCGTCCGCGCAGCAGCGGCCCGAGCCCGCCTCGTCCTCACCGATATGGCTGCCGGTCGGCTCGGTGTGCCACGGGACTCGCTGACCGTTGAGAACGGTGTGGTCTACGTGAGCTCGGACAGGAGCCGGCACGTCTCTTATGGTGAGCTGGCCCGCGGGCAAGAGATCACGCACGTGGTGGATGAGGAGGCGGTGCTTCGTGCCGTGGAGGAGTTCACCGTGATGGGCGGCTCACCGCGGCGGCTGGACGGGATCGAGAAGGTGACAGGTGCGGCATCGTTCGCCGGCGACGTTAGGTTCCCCGAGATGCTCTATGCCCGTGTGCTCCGGCCCCCAGCGCATGGAGCCACGATGACGCGGGTCGACACGTCGGCTGCCGAGGCTCTGCCCGGTGTGACCGTGGTGAACGAAGATGGAATGGTGGCCGTGCTCTGCTCGGATCCCGAGGCTGCGGAGCATGCGCTGCGGCAGATTGAGGCCGATTTTGAAGTGCCCGAGGCCACGGTGGATACGGAGAGCATCTTCGAGCACATCGTCCGAGTTGCGCCGGCTGCCAACGTATCGGAGGCGGAGGGCGATCTCGCCGTTGGCCGGAGTCAATCTGCCCGGACGTTCGAGGCCACCTACTACAACAGCTACGTCTCCCATGCGCCGATCGAGCCACACACCGCCACAGCAGTGATCGAGGACGGGAAAGCGACCGTGTGGTCTTCAACTCAGGCTCCCTTCACGCAGCAGAGTACGATAGCCCGGGAGATCGGGTTCGCTGAGGCTGATGTCAGGGTGATCACCCCGTATGTTGGCGGTGGGTTTGGCGGCAAGGTGGGTGGGCCACAGGCCGGCGAGGCCGCGCGGCTGGCCAAGATCACGGGCAAGCCCGTGCAGGTCGCCTGGACTCGGGCAGAGGAGTTCTTCTACGATTCGTTCCGACCGGCGGCAGTAATCATGGTCGAATCCGGCATCGATGAGGACGGCAACATCACTCTGTGGGACTACCAGGTATATGGTGCCGGGTCGCGGGGCTCCGACGTGTTCTACGACATCCCGAACCACAGTGTACGCGTCTACGGTGAGTGGGGCAGAGCGCCGCAGGGCATGCATCCGTTCGCGGTGGGGCCTTGGCGTGCACCGGCAGCGAACAGCAACCGCTTCGCGGCCGAGCAGCAAATCGATATGATGGCCGCAGCAGCTGGAATGGACACGCTGGAGTTTCGACTGAAAAACACGACGGACGAGCGGATGGTGAGCGTACTGAAAGCGGTAGCCGAAGCTCACGGTTGGGAGCCAGCGGTTGCGCCTCGCAGGACGGGTCGAGGCCGCGGACTGGCCTGCGGGATCGATGCCGAGACCTACGTCGCGCTCACCACCGATGTCACGGTCGATTCGGAGACGGGCAACGTCAAGGTCGACCGCATCGTCTGTGCGCAGGATATGGGAGTCGTAGTCAACCCCGATGGCGCCCGGATGCAGATGGAGGGGTGTATAGCCATGGGATTGGGCTACGTGTTCAGCGAGGAGGTCCGGTTCCGCGGTGGCGAGATTCGGGACGTCAACTTCGACACGTACGGGCTGGCTCGCTTCTCGCAACTGCCGCAGATAGACACTGTGTTGGTCAGCCACGACGAGCTGCCCCCGAAGGGCGGAGGCGAACCGGCGATCATCAACATGGGTGCAGTTGTGGCCAATGCGATCTTCGACGCCACGGGTGCCAGGGTCTACCGGCTGCCGATGACGGCGGAGCGGGTGCTGGAGGCGATCAAAGCGGGCTGAGGCACTCCCGTGGGAGCGGAGCACGTATTGGTGTACAGTGCATCTCCGCTACCCTGTCGAGCGCTCCGGATCGGAGCGCTCTGGAGAGTGGCCTAGGGGTCCCCGTACGCTACGGGTCCATCAACTGAGATCAACCACCTGGGCTGGGCGCGTTCGGATTCGGCACCCAAAGAACGTTGATGATCTTCCATTCGCCGTTGACCTTGCCCATCTGAAGGTGGTCAATGTACCTGGACGACGTGACCTTGACCGCCGCAATGCCGTGCGACACGTCGTAGATCTCGACCTCGATGCCCCTCTGGTCCTCATCGACCATTCCCAATCCGGCCCGCGTGCCCTCGATCAGATCGGACGCACCCATCTTGTGGAGGAACGGCTTTCCTGTCACGCGATTGTTGGTCAACAGCATCTTGGTGAGTTCCGGATGGAGGGCCTTTTCCATGCGCTCAGCGTCGCCTGAGAACGAGCCATCGATGTAGTTGAGCGCTGTCGCTTCGATTTCGGCTCGATCCGTCGGCTCCGGCTGCACTCCTGACTGATCTTCTGCTTGCAGCCGGTTCCGGGCCCACAACACGTTCACGATCCTCCATTGTCCATCGATCTTCGCCAGTTGCAGGAAATCGTACCAGGTCTGACCGATCGCCCTCGCCGCGGCTAGGTTGTCCCCGATGTCAAATACCGTGACGTCCACGTTCTTGTCGGCATTTGCCATCTGCTCCGCAGCTCCCCGAGTCCACTCAACCAGCAGCGTGGAGGTGTTGTAGGCCAAATACTGCCGGCCGCTCTGCCGATAGGTGCCCACCACGACCTTGGTGAGTTCCGGGTGCACTCCCCGGGCCATGCGTTCGGCATCAGCATTGAGAGCGCCTTCCATGTAGTCGAGCGCCGCGGCGATCACGGCTTGCTCGTCTTGCTCTGTGCGTGCGCTGGTTTGCGCGAAGCCTGGCGCAACCGCAACCGCCGTCATCAGAGTTGTGACCAGTATCCTCTTCATGCTTGAACCCTCCCTGTTCGGCATTGACAGCACAGACTGCTCGAAAGGCCTGAGATTCCGCACTAGAATCAACTACTTAGTCGCAAGTTGCGTGCAGCCGCCCTCGATACTGTAACCCATTGCTTGAGAGACGGTTACGGTGTCGCCTCCGGCTGATGCCAACGCACAGCTGTGCGGATCCGGGATGCGCGTGTCCCAGAATCGGGCACGGTCGTGGTTGCTGGATACATCGGTCACGACAAAGCACGCGATCGGCGCTGGTCTGCGGCGACCTGGTGGGAACGACCAGCGGCATTGCCAAGGGCCGGCGGCGACGGACTGCAAGCTGCCCCCCAACGGAGCCATGACGGCGACTTTCCGCAAGAGACTCCGTCGCCCGTTGGGACGCTCGATCGTGTTCTTCGCGATCAAAGGTTCGTTTGGATGGTTGAACGCACTGGCACCTAGCCAACCGCGCGTTGTACTATTGAATAGTCGTCACTCCACTGGAGACCACGCAATGAGCGTATTGGCGAGCGGAACCATCGTGAGGGCCACCGTTGGCGCATTGTGTCTGTCGGCCGTCGCCAGCGTGGATACGGCGAATGTGGCCGTGGTGGCGCGACATGCAGCGGGACCTGATACCATCGCTCCGGCGGACGACTGGCTGGACGACGGACCCCACATCTACTGGGAGACGCCCTCCCGGGCCATCGTGTTCCACCTGTGTAACAGATTGGTCATAGCGAATCGGTACGCCAGAGTCAGGGGGACCCTCCGCTTCCACGGTTTCTGTTCCGACTCCGCCACCGAGTATGTGATAGCTGCAAGGGCTCCCAGGATCGAGTCGGACAACTACAGCCGTGTGTCGAAGTTTTTCGCGGTCAGTGATATCCACGGTGAGTACGAAGCGCTGGTTGATCTGCTGCAGGCGGCGGGGATCATCGACCAAGATCTGCAGTGGAGCTGGGGTGAAGGGCACCTGGTGATTGTCGGAGATATCTTCGATCGCGGCGACAAGGTGACCGAGTGTCTGTGGCTGCTCTACCGCTTGGAGAAGGAGGCTCGGGAAGCGGACGGCCGCGTGCACGTGATGCTGGGCAATCATGAGGTCATGGTGTTGCAGAACGATGTGCGATACGTCAATGAGAAATACAGCGAGGGAATCGTCAAGGCCACTGGAATCACCTACTCCGACCTGTACGGTCCCGACATGGAGTTGGGTCGTTGGCTGCGCTCCAAGCACACTGCGATCAAGCTGAATGACATGCTGTTCGTTCACGGCGGCCTTCCACCCGTGACCGCCGAGAACGATGTGAGCGTCAGGGCGTTGAACGAGCTGACGCGCGAGACCATAGACGCGCGGTCATACGTCAGAGCGTTCAACGAACCGGTGCGGAAGCACTACGGCGACACGGGCGAGGGGCCGTTCTGGTTCCGGGGTTATCACGACGGCCAGAACAGTGGCTACCCGCACGTGACCTCCGAGCAGATCGACTCAATCCTCGATGCCTATGACGTGGGCACAATAGTGGTCGGTCACACGGAGGTTGACCGGATAGAGAGCCTGTACGACGGACGTGTTATCGGCATCGATGTCCGGCTTGAAGACCTCGGGTCGTTCCAAGGGCTGTTGTGGAACGAGGGTCATCTGTTTCGTGTTTTGGGTGATGGCACGCGGGAGTCACTTGCCGGAGAGGGATGAGTGGGGTGGCTCGCGTGGCGTCGTGACGGGGACCGATCAGCGCGCCCTGCGATCCTCACTTTCCGGCTTCTCACCACAAGAAGTCCCCACTTCCGGGACCTCGTACTCCTCGAGCCTCAAAGCGACAGTCGCAAACCCCATCAGCTTCACCTTCATCTGCACCACCAACCTGCGGTCGTCGTCGCTGAGCCAGACTCGGGCCTCGGCCTCCTCGGAGAACAAGAGTCCACCATCCGGGATGGTCGGCTGAACGACAATAGTCTCAAAGCGCCCGGCCGGCATATCGAGCGTGTCGCGCTCCAGGACGGTGACGGTTATCGGGTTGCGGTCGGGTCGGAAGTAGCGGCTCAGCCGTAGCGTATCGCCTGGCTCCAGATCGAGAGTCCGCACCCAGTACAGGAACGCCGTTTCGTCCAGCGGTTCCCGGACGGTCGGCATCACCGAATCGATCCCGGATTGACGGAAGAAACCCGAGTCGGGGAAGATGTCGTACACATTTCGGTGCTGCTGGTTGCTCTCGTCGTAATCCTGGATGAAGCGACGTGAAAAACCCGTACCGCAGTCGACCCACGACTCGAAACTGTCATTGATGCGGTAGACTCCTATCAAGCTTGCACTGATGGTCAGACGCAGGTGGCTGGAGAGGATGCCGTGAACGGTGTCCGGCGGCAGCACACTCATGCTGGCATTGCCGAGAGAGAACACCCCGAATCTTCCTTCAAAGAGCATTCGCTCGCCGGCGGGAAAACCTTCCGTGATCCACGAGTCCTGGGGCCTGGCCACGCTGCTGGGACTCACCAGCAGGATGCAAGCTGCACCGTATTCCAGCAGGAGCCTGCGGATCACTCATGACCTCCTGAACTCGGGTCCCTGCGGAAGAACGCCCACGTCTCGAAACCGTCCGTCACCTTTGCATGGCCTACGATTTCGTATCCGAAGCGCTCGTACAACGCGACGTTGCTCGGATCCTCGGTGGTCAGCGATACCCCACTCGAGCCAGGCTCGCTGCCTGACAGCTCGTGCACGGCATCGAGCAACCGGCCACCCAGCCCACGGCCGGCATGTAATCGCCGCACACCGATCATGTTGAGATGGTAGTGTGGCTCCGGTATGGCGAACTGCTGCCAGATGCGGCCGAGCGCCTCGTAGCGCTGCCGTGCGGGCGCGCCCAGCTCATGCCACACTTTCTCTCGCAACCCCGAAAGCTCTGCCGGCGCCTCCCGATCACCCGGTGACGTTAGTATCGCTACAGCCGCGACCTGGTCGGCGTCCTCGATCGCGAGAATGGGCTCCTTGCGCAAGATTCGGGCTGCCACAAAGAAGCCGACTAGAGTATTGAGCCGGCTATCGTAGCCGCCACCGGCCGGTCCGATCACGTGGCGCATGACCGGATACTGGTGGAACGCATCACACAGCACAGCGACCGCCTCGTCGGCTCGGTCCGGGGGAAGCTCTGTGACCATTTCTCCGCTCTGTTCTCCCGTCAGATCCTGCCAAGTTGCGGTCGTCGAGACATGGGCCTATCAGCAACGACCTGCGACAATCCACTGTCCGGGCAACGGGCCCGCCCGCAATGGCAGCCCGGCCGGGCAGCCATTGCCACTGGCAGAGCACTGTCGCATCGCCGGATTACTCCTCACGTCCTGCAGCTGCCAGCTGGTCCAATTCGCTCAGCTTCAAGCGGACGCTCATGATATAGGGCTCTTCCCCTTCGGTCCAGTGGCCGTACGTGGTCGTCACGAATGTGCCGTCGGGCAGAAGCTCGAGCCCGGGGTAGGCCGTGTCGGTCCCTCTCTTGTTGTCCATCAGTCTGACGCGATACTGGCCGTCTCGACCCTGCACGATGTCTTCGTATGTACCCACCCAAGCGACCCAGTCGCCTTTGGTGGGGCTGTCTGCCGCCTGATCGCGGAACGTCACGAACAGGCGGCCATCCGGTGCGTACTTCGCCGTGTGCCTATCTCCAGTGAGCGATTGGGGAAGCTCGCGCGGATCCGACCAGGTTTCGCCCTCGTTGTCGGAGAAGATCACGAAAGAGTTGAACTGCCTGCTGTTCTCACGGAGCAGCACTGCGATCTGCCTACCATCTGGTGATCGCACCAGACCCGGTTCGCATAGGTGGGCAGAGTCGTGTGTGGCTATCACTGTGGGCGCGCTCCAGGTCATGCCACCGTCTCGAGAAAGGGACTTATATACCTTGAAAGTGGATACTTCACCCGATCCGTCTATGAACCGGCCATCGTCATGGAACAGGGCCATGTAGTCACCGTTGGTCAATCGCTCGACCGAGGCCATGGCAACGATGCCGCCAAAGTCACCGATCGGTTCCAGCGGTGACCACGTGCCACCGTCGTCCTCTGACACCGCCATCCGGATTGGATAGAGACCCGAGAACAGGATCATACGCTTCGTACCCTCATGATCGACAACGCGGTAGATGGTCGGGACCTCCTGAGACGTGGACCAGTTGTCGGGTGTCGGCAGGCGCTCGCTCCATGTGAGCCCGCCGTCCGTGCTCTGCTTCATTACTATGGGGCCGCGTCCGTGCCCCTTGGGATAGACCGCGATGATCATCCGGTTGTCCTCGAGCAGCACGGTCGTGGGGTGGCCCAGGTACTGCCCCTCCTCCCTGTCGACAAGCACCTGACGGCCTGTGTCGTCAGCGAGATCGATCCACTGCAAAGGCCTGACCGCCTCTGTTGCGGAGCATGAGACTGCGAAGATCGTGGACGCAATGACGGCTGGTTTGTGCTGATGGACACGCGGGTTTCTCGGACCGGGTGGCCGGGCGCTCAGGCGAGTGCTGAGACCGTTGATGGGTGCGGTTCCGATCACAGCATGGCCCTATGCCACTGCGCCCCAGAAGGCGTAGAGCGCCGAGGCAGGTGCAAGATTGCCGCTAGCAGGAGCAGTTGGGTGGACAACAGCCGAGGGAGCAGGCTTTCTTCGGTCCGGTCGAACCCCGCGAGCTGGTCAGCACCGTAACGGAGGAGAAACTGCGCTCCGTCTTGCGGGATCCGCAGCCGGGGCAGCGGGGCTTCAGCCCGGCAGAGTATTCCGAGATCGTGGCGCGGATCTCGAATGACTCGTCACATTCCCGACAAACGTAGTCGTAGGATGGCATGGCACCACTTACTGTTGGACGTCTGTCACGAAAGATAACACCGGCACAGGGCGTCACGCGCTCACAAACGGATCGGAGCGGCGGTGGCCATTTGTCGCTACGAGGCTGTGGGCATCAAGCCGCTGGTTGGCCATCACGCCTTAGGTCACGGACTGATCAGCTCGTATCCTCGCACGTACTCGACGTCAAACTCGTCCCGCCACACACCGAGCACGATGTCGTCACCGATGTAACGCGGGGTGAACCGCGCGGGTGTCATCACGGTCCCGAGCAGACGATATTCCGAGTCGAACACCTGCCACTCCATCCCCTGATCGTTACGCACGGAATACTCCGGCACCCAGATGTGCCCCTGTGTGTCGATGAGGATCGAGGATCCGGATGCCGGCGCCTCGGCTGGGTAGTCGTAGTCATCCAGTTCCTGCCGGCGGTCTCGTAGCTCGTTCTCGTTATCTATGTTCTCTAGCATGAGGCTTTTGTAGGCCTCGATGTCGGCGGGGGTGACCGCCGCGTTGCTGCGTAGCAGGCGGACGATGGCCAGCAACGAACCATCCGATCGGTGGACGGCCAACTCGTAGCTGTGGGGCGTGCCCACCACGTAGCGGTCACCCCCCGCTGTCAACGCGGTGTTGCGGGCGAATGGCCGGTCGGCGATGGCCATGGCGACGAACTGCTCCGACCGTCGGATCACGACGCGCGTCTCCCAGCCGTGAAACGCACCCAGCGAGTCGAGCAGCTCGCCGTCCACATTGAACCGGTACAGCACCATCGGCACGAGGAGCGGCCCTTCCGACATCCCTTCCAGCTCCAGCACCCGGCCGAAAGCTAGCAACGAGCCGTCTCCCATGGAGGCCAGGAACACCGGGCGCTCCATCCCCGGCTTTCCTTCTGCTTGGGGCGCAGCTGACCGGGCGAACGTTCCGCCCGGTGTGAACAACGACAGCCGCAGCAACCGATCGTCGAACGCGACGACGGAATCACCCGGCAAGGCCGCCAGCCAGCCGAGCGCAGTGAACTCACCGGGACCCGATCCCTCGCCGCCGGCAGACCGCAGATGCCTGCCGCTGGGATCGTACCACCGGATCTCGTGGCTGCCCGAGTTCGAGACGACGATCGTTCCGTCGCTCAGCCGAGCGACAGCCCGCACGCCGAAAAGCTGGTACTCCGGCTCGGCATCCATCGCGCCGATGGAGACCACCGGCTCGGGCGAGAGACGCCACGCGTCGTCTTCATCCCATGCCGGGCCATGATTCTCCACGATGCGTACGCCCGCGCTGTCGCGCACGGTCGCCTTGGCACCTGCGTCGCTGCCACCGCCGCACGCAGCGACGAATGCGATGGCGGCGGTGCCATCGCGGCGACCGACCTGCCGCATGCTGTGGTCAGATAAGGCACAACGACCCCCGTCTCAGTAGGAAGAAACCGTCCCGATGGGCCGGCACATCGCGACCGCAATCTAACCTGCCCCCTTCGTGTGACGGCCGGGGGGGTGTGGCTGCAGTGCGGGAGCGCGCGGCGCAGCAGCAGGTAGGCTACTGACCGCTCGCTCGATCCAGAAAACCCGACACCGCGTCGAAGAAAGCCTCAGGCTGCTCAATGAACGGAAAGTGACCTGCTTCGTCGAGGATCACGAGCTCTGAGTTGGGCAGCTGTTGGTGGAGCAGCGGCCCGCTCAGCTGGGCGGCCGGCTCGTGCGAGCCGTACAGGGTCAAAGTCGGGACCGTGACCGCGGTTAGCTGGTCGTGCAGGTCGAAATCCGCGAGATCGACCATCATGTAGCCGAACTGCCTGCTGCGCTCGGCATAGTCCGCCGGCACGTACAACCGCAAATCGTTGACCCGGGACGTGTCACGGAACTGCAGCCTGAACGACAGCCGCAGCAGCCGCGCAATTGCCTCGGGGTCCCGGCGGGCATATGCGTCCGTCTCGCGAATCGTCTCTCGCTCGATGCTGTCCGCCGCCGTGATCTGGCGCGCCAGCACCCGTTCCTCTTCCTGCCAGATCGCCGAGCTGGCACTCATCGAGTTGAGCAGGATGAGCGAGCGCAGGCTCTGCGGGTACTTGATCGCATAGTGCATTGCCAGCAATCCACCCCAGGAGTGTCCCATCAGGTGAATTCGCTCCAGGCCGAGCGACAGCCGTAGCTGTTCGATATCCTCGACGAATGTGGCGATCCTCACGCTGGCACTGTCGACTTGCGGCGCGGACCGGCCGCTCAAGCGCTGGTCGAAGAATGTGAGCTGGTACGATTGCGCCAGCGGCTGTAGGTGAGGCAGCAGATAGCCGTGGTCCAGCATGGGTCCGCCGTGAACCACCACGATAGGTTCTCCACTCCCGATCCGCTTCACGTACAGTTCGGTGCTGTTGATCAAACGGAGGCCTTCTTCGGATGCACGCTCCGAGTGCTCAGCGGCGCAGCCGATTACCACACAGGTGATGGCTGCTAGCAGCGTCGGTTTGGCCATTGATTCCTCGATTCTTCTACGGATCCGTGTTGCGACAGCCGGTCGATCTCAGCCGTACTCGCAGTGGGTGGGCCCGGAATGACGTGGTCACGTCTTATAACTCGAAACCAGGGGAGGCTCAAGGGAGTTGGCAGGCTGTGCTGAGCGCCGCAGTGAGGTGGGTGGTTGTGGCCGCGCTCGAGCCACCGTGCTGGCATTGGTGATCCGCCAGGGTATGCTGCTCGCCGTGATAGGAGTCATTCTGGGGACGGCCGGCGCTCTTGGCTCGAGCAGGCCTCGATCAGTAGGCGTCCGCCCTGGGTTCAGAACCGCTGTACCAGCGTGTAGGCCACACTGGCCAGGGTGATGAGAAGCGAGATACCGAGAACGAGGTTCCAGCGCAGCGCACTGCGTCCGCGGGGTCGGTCGTCGCCCAGGAACCGGCTGCTGTTGTGGAGCGCGAGCCAGCCGATGTAGGCAATCGGAAGCATGATGAGGCCGATGGTGAAGGCGGGCAGCGCGATCCAGGTCCCCATGGACGTCCAAAGGACGACGCCGAGAAAGGCGGGTGCCGGCAGAAGACAGGCCAGGCGATAGCGCCATCCGGCAGCCTCGATACCGAGCAGCTCGCACAGCGCGAATCCGGCCACCAGCATCTGCAGCGTGATGGTCGAGAGGGCCATTCCCAGGACCCCAAGTCCGAAAACGAAGCGACCGAATGTGGGACCGACGCCGGTGGAACCGATCAGGACCCCGACGTTCGCCGGCAGAATCTGTTCGGGAGCGAACTCGGTTCCGTGGATCGTGCAGGCACAGGCGATGACGATCAGTGACGTGACGATCACGTAAGGAAGGAACGTGCCGGTGATCAGATCGAACTTGGCGAGCCCCCGGTGCTCGCGGCCCCATCCGCGCGCCAGCAGTGTGTAGCCGAACAGGAACGTCATGTTGATGCCTACCGCCGCCCCAAACGCTCCCGCGACCGTGGTGACGCCCGCGGGATCGGAGGGTACGGATATGGGGAGGAACCCGGTGAGCAGCGACCTCAAGTCCACCTGACCCGCCATCACGCTCCGCGCCACCACGGCAAAGAAGGCCAGAATCATGACACCTACCAGTGCCTTGAGCGTACGCTCGTAGAGCCGGGTCCCGCGGATACCGCGGCCGTAGGTCCAGGTGATGAGTGTTGACACGCCCAGAATGACCAGGCCTATGCCGACCAGGAACGCGGTGCGGGTCCGGCCCGCCGGTTGCCACGCGGTCGCCGCCGCCACCATGTCCTCTGTGACACCGGCGGCAAGTGCGTACTGCGGCAGGTGGAACACGAAGGTCGCTATGAGGGTCGCGATGGCCCAGGCCCAGGCCAGACCCGGGTGGATGTAGCGGCGCATCGCCTCAAACGGCCGGACGCCGGTCGACAGCGTCTGGTGGGATGCCGCCATGAGCATGACGATCCCGACCACCATGGCCAGCGGCTGGACCCACAGGAGACTGTAGCCGTAGTGGGCGCCGAGATAGAGCGAGGCAACAGCGCTGCCGCTTCCCAGCGTAAAGGCGCTCTGCAGCCACCCCGGTCCGGTCAGGCGGAGATATCCCCGCCACCTGTGCGCTCTGCTCGCTCCTGCGAGCTGCGCCAGCAGCGCCTGCTCCTCAGCGAGGACAGTGGGATCAGCCGCACCGAAGGCCGGCCGTTCGCGGCTCGGTTTAGCAGGGCTCAAGTCATTCTCGGTCATGCATCTCTTGCTTTCGCGGTAGCGAGTCGGTCGGTCAACTACCGCATCGGACGATCATGGATGGGGCAATATACGGCCCAAGCGGCGCCCCGCGGGACGCCGTCGCAAGCGATCGCGCGGCCATGAATCGATACCGCAGCAAAGTGAATGGGACCCGCTCCAACGGCCGATTGGCCGCGGACAATGGGCATGGGGCCACGGACATCAGGGCGATGTCCACGGACAATCGTCCGCTGTCGACGGACATTGGCCTGTTGTCGACGGACAATCGTCTGTTGCTCCGGACATTCGTCCGTTGTCGACGGACAAATGGCTGATGTCCACGGACAAACGCCTGATGTCCACGGACCGATGGCTGGAGTCCGTCGCCGCAAGCCCGTTGTGCGCGGACCAAGGCGCGGTTTTTTTGCGGCCGTGACCGGAGGCGGTCGGCTTAAGACCTGAGGGGAGGGGCACAATCGCTCGGGCGCGGGCTACCGTCTCTGCCCACCCCTTACCGCCTCTTCTTCCCGTGCAATCTCGTCGTGTGGTGCCGACCGCTCCGCGCTCCGGCTCAGCTCAACGCGCCGTCGACGTAGCCGGGACGGGCCCAGCAGAGGGCGTGCGGCCCGGCCAGGGTAGCGAGGCGTGACTCCAGGCGCCTGCGCTCGGCCGACGCCATGTCGGCCTCGGCATCCGATGCCACGGCGCGGACGATCTCGATGTTCTCTTGCAGCCGGGACATCCCGTGGTGGCCGACCAGCGCACCCGCTACCCCTTCCTGGGACAGCACATATCGCAGCAATTCGTCTGCCGTCGCCGATTCCCCCACGATGTCCCGCATCACCTTCATCGCCAGGACGCCCACGTTCTTGACCCGCGCCGCCGGCAGCGCGTCGGTCACGAACCCTCCGTAACCGGTCGGGTTCATGGCCAACAGGGCCACGTCGAACTCGAGCTGCTCGATGGCCTCTCGGCTCTTCTCGGCACTGTCCATACTGGAAAAGCCGATGAACCGGACCGATCCTTCCTCCTTGAGCCTGCGGAGCTCGGCATATACGCCCCGCTCCAAGGCGGCGATATCGTCCGATGGTACCAGACTGTGGATCATCAGCACATCGACGTAGTCCGTCTTCATCCGCTGGAGGCTCCGATCGAACTCCCGCATCGCTTCGGCCGGTTCGCGCGAATCGAACTTGGTTGCGAGGAACACCCGATCTCGATAGGAGGAGAGGACTTCTCCGAAGCGCTCCTCGCTGCTCATGGCAGCTTCCCACTGGTAACTGGAACTGGTGTCGAAGTAGTTCACGCCCAGCTCCACCGCCCGCTCCAGCATCGCCTCCCACGCACCGTCCTCGTTCGCCAGGAACTGGGAGCCGCCACCGAAGGCCAGCAGCGAGACCTGCATCCCCGTGGCGCCCAGTGGCCTGGTTGGCAACCGTGACGCACTACTTGAGCAGCCTCCGATCGCGCCGCCGGCGGAAGCGGCTGCCAGCCCCGCGGCCGAATAGTGAATGAAATCCCGTCGGGAGATCTTCCTGTCTGGTGCCATCTTGCTCTGCTCCTTGTCGTGCCGGTAGGACCGGGTCCGCCTCCCAGTATAGCCCTCGCGGGAGTGGTGGAGAAGCACTGTAGACGCCGCGGCCCTGACCATCGACGGGACTACAGGCACGCTCCGGATTCAGGCTGCGGCCGCCTCATCGACCATGCGGATATCCATGAACCGGCAGAACATGCGGAGTTCCCTGGTGATGTCGCCATAGCAGGTCTGTCGGTGCAAGCCGCCGGACCAGTTCTTCCACAGGCGCGTCACGTCACCGTCCACCTGCACCCCGATCTTGGTGCGACATCCTCTGTCCGCGTCTGTCCCCACCGGTGCATCGACGATCTCTCCCGTGAAGTAGGGGAGGAAGTCACTCCCCACCAGAATGGCTTGCGTTACCTTCTGACCTACACGCATCTCGACCTGCGGCACGACGCCCTCTTGGCGCTCCATGATCGTGCGCAACTTGTATGGCGCCGCCGGTCCGGCCGGTCCGTCCATCTTGGTCGTGCCGAGGCAGTGCGCCAGGATGATCGTACCGTTGGATTCGTCGACCGTGGGATCGCTGATAAAGCCGGGCCTCCCCACCAGGCCTCGGAACAAAACATGTGTCATCGCCGAAGCGAGATCCGACTCGCAGATGCCACCGTACCCCATGTCATTCAGTCGGGTGAACCCGAGGCACGGGTACGCAGGGAGCCGTATCGTCCCGTCCCACATGGTTCCGTAGCAGTCGACGGTGATATCGGTGGCATTTTCATCGCGCAGCAACTGCTCCAGCGCCAGCGCGAGCCTGCTCGATCGGTGGATGTCCTCTGCGGGGGGCTCGACGACCTGATCGGCTCCCTCTACCCAGCGCGCCGCCTCCGCCTGCGCATCACTGTCGCTCACGGCCTCGTATGCCGCCAACACCCGTTCCCGGTCGCAGCGCACGATCTCGGTGCCGAATTTCTCGCGCACGCCAGTGGCATACGCCTCGAACGGCCGTGTCGTGACATTCAGGATCCTGGCTTCCCGCAGATGATGGATCGCGCGGAACGGTCGCACAGCGACGGCCAGCTGGCTGTAGTCACTGGTGAGCAGGCATTCCAGCTTCGCTCCCAGCTCCTCCCGCTGCAGAGCGCCGAACCCCACCCACTCGTGGCCCGAGTAGGGCACGGCGAACACCACGGTGGGCTTGCCGGATCCCAGTACCTCGCGGAGGATCGGTCCCACGCCGATGTTGAAGTGGATAGCGAGGATGCCGTCGACGTCCTGCAGCCTCCCGTGTAGGCCAGCAGCCTCCTCGACGGACGTCACCAGTTCGTCCACGACGAAGTCGACATCGGCGAGCTGGTCCTGGACCTTGGTGAATTCCGCCTCGTAGCGCCGGATCTCGCTCTGGAAATCCAGCTGCGGCTTCGGCCACAGGCCGTGCGATGTGCCCATGTACAGCCTCGCAACCTTCGCTTTGGAGCTCAAGGGGTGCGAGCCCACGAGGCTGGGGCCTACACCACGCTGGATGAGGCCCGGTACTGCCGGCCAGCCGAGGCAGGCGGCGCTTCCGGCTGCAGTCGCCTGCACGAATTCGCGTCTATTCAATGCGCCAGCCATAGCATCCTCCTCAGGCTTCTTCGACTACCGTCCAATCCATCGCCTCGGCCAGGGCGTACAACGGTTCCTTCAGATCACCGTAGATCGTGACCCGGTGCCAGCCCCACCGGTCCCACATCGTGAATAGCTTCTCGATGTCGCCGATCGGCTCCACCGCCAGCTTGGTGCGACATGCCCGGTCATCCGGATCGTTCGCAACTGCCTTGCCCTGATGGAGCAGGATCTCCTCACGATCCTGGTGAAACTCCAGCGTCGTCGTCATGTACTCGAGCGGCATGATCGAGCGCACGGAGGCGCCCTGCCGATCCTCGGAGTGAGTGAGGATCTGATATGGGTTCACGGGACCGGCGGGGCCGAAGACGCGGTTGGACGCAACGCAGTGCGCGTAGATGATCTGCCGGCGAGCGGTATCGATTACCGGATCGGAGATGTAGCCAGGCCGTCCTTGGGTCAGAGTGGTGAGCGCCATCATGGTGGACGTCGATCGCAAATCGCACTCGCACGCGCCAATCAGGCCTTCGTTGTTCAGCTCGAAGAAGCCCAGGCACGGATAGGCGTGAATGTGGCCGCCGTAGAAGCCGCCCAAGCAGTTGACGGTGATAGCTCTGGAACCGTGCCGCTCCAGAACGGCCTTCATGCCGAGGTACATGGCGGCAGATGACTCGAGTGTCTCGCGGGACACACCACTCACCACTGATGCGGTGGCCTCCCAACGATCGGCGATGGCCCGTGCCTCATCTCGGTCCGCAGATTCCCACGCCTGGTTGACTTCAGCAAACGGAATGAACTCCACCGGCATCCCCATGATTGTCCCGCCGGACCGTGCTTCCTCGTCCCGCACTGCAAGAATCGGTGACTCGCGCAACGCTCGGAGGCACTCCTCCGGCTCGAGCGTCGTCACGGGGTCGGGATGGCAAGTGAGCGAACTGGCTGGAGCAGTGCGCTCAACCCGCTGGCGAGCGATCGCCGCGACCACGTCGCCAACCGATCCCCCCTGCTTCATCAGCTCGAAGCATCGCACCGCTGCCGTGACGTCCTCGATGTTCGATGAAGCTACGAACCCGACATTCGGGGCGGCGGCCCGCAGAAACTCTGCGGTGTAGACGAGGAACCCCCCGCTGCCCGCGTACTTGAAGTCGGCATAGAGTACGGGCTTTCCCGTGGCGGCGGCCGATTGCACCACCCGGTTCCAGCAGTTCATCTGGAATACCACGTAACCGTCCACGTCGGTGTCGTCGAGTAGGATCTTGTCGGTCTCCTCGGGGCCGTTTGCCATCGAGGGTAGGAACTCGAATCCCTGGCACTGTGTGGCCAGATGCGTGGTGAATTGTTCCATCACCGGACGGAAGTCGAATCCCACGTTCGGCCAGTCCGGTACCTCCTGCTGTTCCCCGTGCAGGGCGTACAAGATCCGGATCCGCGGCGGATCGTCACTCGGTCTCAGCGGAAGCGCTGCGGGTAGCAGCATTGTCCCGAAGGCTCCCGCGCATGCCGCACCGCTCGTCTTCAGGAACTCTCGTCGATTCAGTGCACACTGCGCGCACGGTGGAATCGGTGTGTCGGTATACATGAGGTTGCCCCCGATCACTGGTGGCGGCAGAGTGGTGATTGATCTCCATCAACCGACACCTCTGTTTCAGCACGGTTCGGATCAACACCCGGATGAGAAACAAGGTTGTTCGGCGGACGGGAGCGGTCAAGAAGCGTGCGTGTCCTTCGCGAGAACGGCATGGGGGATCTGCGAATCGACACTTGGAACGGTGGGTATTCACGGAGCGACTCGAAATCGATGTCGCGGTGGTGTGCCGACACGGTCGTCAGGAGAGTCGACCAAGAGCTGGGACAGTCTGAGAAGAGGCACTCACGAACTTGGGCCGCGACGAGTGCGCGCTGTCGCGACTATCATGGTGATGATGGCGGGCCTACGCCAGCACAATCACCTTCCAGCTGAGGCGCGAGGGACCGCGCGGTTGGGCCCCAGCAAGTACCTCCGTAGGTCTCCTACGTCGTAGCTTCCGTTCCGGTTGCCGTCGTTGTCCAGCAGGCTGCGCTGCTTGACGGACATGTCTGATGTTGCGCGTCCGAGCAGTCCCGTCATCAACGTCGAGTCGGCGATCACGGGCGAAAGCACTACCACGGGCAGAGATGTTGACCCTACGACGCCCCGAGCGTCTTCGATGAGCATGTCGATGTCAAACTGCCCTGTTTGCAGTACCGTGCCTTCCACCGACAGGCGATCGCCGTCAGCCCGCAACACGATCCCGTCGGGTTTCGTATTGGGCGCGACGGTCATGGTATAAGGCAACGCTCCGCCACCAACCGGGAAATCCCGACTCACTTCATTGAGGGCGGTTACGGTCCCCAAGCCCCCGGCCGCCACTACTGCCGGAGTCTCCGCCGTCGAAATCACGATCCGCGCGGTCAGGCCGTCGCTGGAGATTGAATGGATCGTCACTGACGTGGGGGCTCCGGTGACCAGACGGGTGCTGGGATGCGTGACGTTGTTGATGACCCCAACCGTGCCGTCAGCGGCAAAGACGTCCCCCGCCTCGCCGCGATTGCCACCCTCGAAATGCGTCTTCCACAGCGTACTGTCCCCGTCGGCCTCCAGCATGCTGATGCGGCGGTGCGGTGGGGTATCCGGGGGTCGTGGACGGTAGGAGCCCGCCAGGTTGTGACGGTACACGAGCACACCGGACGCCGGCAGGTCGTCGTCGAACCCGGTTGCCGGCCGGTACTCGATTAGGAGCGTCTCCACGCCGCCAGCGTCGAGCGGCACCGCGAGCGCCTGGTGCGATGTCTGCACCGGCTGCAACACGTACTCCCGGTACCTGACACTTCCGACGGTCGTCAGGTTCACCCAGCCCAGCCGATCCCGCAGGAACGCCGACAGGTGAGGGGGACCCGTGATGGGAAACTGGTCCGCCGGCCCACAACCCCAGGAGCCTGCTGCCATCAGATCGAAGCAGCCCAGCACCCACACGCGGTTCACCGAGAGGATTCTCTCGACTCCCTCTCCCTTCGGATCGTATAGGTCCGGCAGTCCCAGTTCGTGGCCCAGCTCGTGCGCCATGACCGATACCGTGGACAGCGGAGTGCCGTCGCATTCGGACGCACTGATGATGACATAGCCGTCGGCCACAACAGGAGTCCCGTCCGGACGCAGGTCGTCGGACACGTACGGTGGCCCGTTGGTCCAGCCCGAAAGCCACGACTTGTGCGGCCACACTCCGGGACCACCGCACGATCGCTTCGGCTCCACGAACATGAATGCGAGAGCGTCTACGTAACCGCTGTCATCGCCACTGTTGGGAATTCCGTCTGGACCGTCGTTATCGAACTCGCCGAGATCCATCACCTGGTCGGCCGCGGCGATTGCTTCCAGCAGGTAGGTGCCGAGCTCCTCCCCGATGCCGAACACCGTGGTGTCACCGCCGGTGCCCGCCTCGAGCGTGACCGAGGTGCGGTACCACGGCGCCACGGCCCCCGTTGCGGTCAGGCCCCCGAGCGAGGCCACTTCGTAATACTCCCGCAGTGTGCCCGCGGGCGACGGCCCATCGAAGAACAACTGCTGCAGATAACCCTCGGCCGTCTGCGGCTCCTCTGAGTCGGCGAACAGCGCGGGTACGAGCAGCACGGTGAGTACTCCGCTGACGGGAACACCTGCTCTGGATGCAGACTCCACTCTCGCGGCCCACCCCGGGTCGTTGAATCCTCCGGGCCCGCGGGACGGCATCGCCGCCCGAAACCCCAGGAGCGCCCGAAGGGAGTCCAGATCTTCGAGGTGCTGAGCATGGGCGGGGTGCGGGAGGATGCAGGCGAGCGTCGCCGCGGAAGTCGCGAGGCACGCGAAGCGCTGGCGGGCGTTCACCGCAGCCTCACCGAATAGTCTTCCAGGTCGGCCCTCAACCTGTCATCACCGTCCGACACCTGGATGACGCTGACGGAAGGGACGGCTCCACCGGGCGTGAGCTGCACCAGGAATCGAATCCGGCCGGGAGTCTCCAGGGCAACGAAGACCCAGGTCGAGTCACCCGCAGTATGAGTGAGCAGTCGGCCGTGGTCGAGCATCACGACGTTGCGGACGGGTCCGACTAGCTCCAAGAGGGCGGCGCCGTCGGTTTCGTTGGGAGACCTCAGGCTCACCTCGACGTCGCCGTCGGCTCCCGGGTCGGTCACGTCGCAGCCAGTTGATACAGAGATCAGCAACAGGAGGTAGGTCGCCAGACGAGCCTTCATCGACAACTCCGTTTTCGCGCGGGTCGTGGCTGTCTCAGGGTAGTACTGCCTCTGGTGCCGAGTGTTCCTCCTTAGCAAGGGTGGCCGGGCCAGGACGCCGCATTCAACAGAGTGGATCGGGGTACCTAGGCCGTAGAGGGCGGTCGAGCTGGGATGGCCGGTTGGGACATGCCCCGACGATCACCGCTCGGGGGATCGTTGGGCTGCCCGGGTGCGCCACGTAGATCCGCCTTCTCGGTGCCTGTCCGCGGCGTTGATCCGCCCTCAGCCGCGGCCCTCCGCGGCGCTGATTCGCGGCGCCACTTGCCGGCCTCCGCTCGCAGGTGCAGCTTCATTGCTTACTACACCCATCCAAAGTGCCATACCAGGCACGGGAGGCATAGATGCGCTTGTTTCGAACCGTAACGGTGGCGGTGCTGGTAGCGCTTCTTGTGGGCTGCCAGAGCGGGACCACTTTCGAAATCGACTACGAGCTGTACACACTGGAAAACGGCCTGACCGTGGTGTTGCACGAAGACCGGTCCGACCCCATTGCCGCGGTGGCGGTGCTGTATCACGTAGGGTCGAACCGCGAAACGCCGGGCAAGACGGGATTCGCCCACCTGTTCGAGCACATGATGTTCCAGTCGTCACAGCACGTGGGTGAAGACCAGTTCTTCCGCAAGATCCAGGAGGCCGGTGGGACCCTGAACGGTGGTACCAGCAACGACAACACGATCTACTTCGAGATCGTCCCCAACAACTCCCTCGAGATGGCGCTGTGGCTCGAAGCGGACCGCATGGGGTATCTCCTGCCGACGGTGACGGACGAGGCCCTTCTCAACCAACAGGAGGTGGTACAGAACGAGAAGCGCCAGCGGGTCGACAACGTCCCGTACGGGCACACGAGCTACATGATCGGGAAGCTGCTCTACCCCGAGAGTCATCCCTACAACTGGCCCGTGATCGGCTCGTTCGAAGACCTGGCCAACGCGACCGTAGACGACGTGCGTGAATTCTTCACCAAGTGGTACGGTCCGAACAACGCGACGTTGGTGGTGGCCGGAGACTTCGATGTGGAGCAGACCAAGGCATGGATCGA
>CP070666.1:264898-285248 GCA_020351775.1 Gemmatimonadota bacterium
TCCGCAGGGAGTTAGCCTGCTTTGCCCTGGTGGTGGAACTGGTAGACACGCTGTCTTGAGGGGGCAGTGGCGAGAGCCGTCCCGGTTCGAATCCGGGCCAGGGCACTGATGCCGTGGATGAGCGCGGAGGGGAGCTTATGGCCGCGGGTCATCGAGCTTGCATGACGGCGACCCGCGTCCATCCGCCTTCTTTCCGCGCCTATCCGCGGCCATAAGCCACCGTAGCTCAGTGGTAGAGCTCTCGATTCGTAATCGAGTGGTCGTCGGTTCGACTCCGACCGGTGGCTCTGGCTGCCGGACGTCTACGAAGAGCCGAGCGATCACTGCTCGGCTCTTCTCATGACCGGCTGTTGGGAGGCCGGGATACCGGGAAGGCGGGTCGCCGGGTCTCCGGGCTCCCGGCTCCTCGCTCCTTGTTTTGCCCCCTACTATCTTTAGAACCTCATTACACCGGGTTCGTTGCCACTGTGACCGGCCCGCCCGGAATCCGGGGCGCCTGGAAAACCGACCACCGGGATACCGGGTCACCGGGAAGCCAGGCCGCCGGGCCAACAACTGGAGACGCAGGTTGCAGTACGATGTCCATTCCACTTCCAACAATCGATAAGATCGATCGATCGCCCGAGCGGATCGAGGAATTGCAGGACGAGATCCGTTCACTTGCCACCCAGCGTGATGCCGTGATCCTGGCGCACAACTACCAGCGCGCCGAAGTACAGGGAGTGGCAGACTATGTGGGCGACTCGCTCGGCCTGTCGCGGCAGGCAGCCGAGACCCAGGCCAAGGTGATCGTGTTCTGCGGCGTCCACTTCATGGCTGAGACGGCCGCGATTCTGTCACCCGAGAAGAAGGTGCTGCTGCCCGATCTCAGAGCCGGTTGCTCTTTGGCTGCTTCGATCACGGGAGAGGATGTACGCAAGTGGAAGGCCGAGTTCCCGGATCATGTCGCGGTCGGCTATGTCAACACGACGGCAGAAGTCAAAGCAGAGCTCGACTACTGCTGTACGTCGGGCAATGTGATTGCCGTAATCGATGCAATCCCCGCCGATAAGGGCATCCTCTTTTTGCCGGACTTCTTCCTCGGCGCACATATCCGGCGCATGCGGCCGGAGCGCAACGTGCAGATCTGGATGGGCGAATGCCACGTCCACAAAGAGATCAACGCGCGCACAGTGAACCAGAGGCGCGGAGAATACCCTGAGGCAGAGGTGCTGGTACATCCGGAGTGCGGTTGTGCGGGACAGTTGATCTACAGCATGGGTATGGGTGACGTGGACACCAAAGGCGTGCACATCCTGTCGACCGAGGGCATGGTGCGCGCGGCCAAGGAGGGATCGGATGACGATACCTTCATCGTGGCAACCGAAGTGGGGATACTGAACCGCATGCAGCAGGTCGCTCCCACCAAGACCTTCGTGCCGGCCGACCCCGAAGCGCTGTGCGCTTTCATGAAGACCATCACGCTGGATACGGTCAGGGACTCGCTGGTCAAGGACCAGCACGTCATCACCGTCGCACCAGACATCGCTCAGCGCGCCCGGGCCGCGCTCGACCGGATGGTGAGTATCGGATAGCCCGCCTGCGTAAGTGAACTCCCTTGCCGCAGGGCCAGACCGCGAAGCCCTGGCCCACGAGCTGGCTCTCAGGGCTCTAGCCGAAGACGGCCCCAGCGACATCACCAGTGAAATCGTAGGGGCTGCGGGCCGCGTGGCGAGGGGCCGGCTGGAATTCCGCAGCGGTGGAGTGCTGGCGGGTCGCCGCTATGCAACGGCGGTTGCCGGGCTGTGCGAACTCGCCACCGAATGGGGAGCATCCGACGGAGATGCCGTAGCTCCCCGCACCATTGTCTGCACCGTCCGGGGTGACCTGGCCGCAATCCTGCGGGCTGAACGTCCGATGCTCAACCTGTTGCAGCGGGCCTGCGGCATCGCCACGGCGACACGGGCTGTGGTTGACGCGTTGGCAGGAACCGGCTGCCAGGTGCTGCACACCCGCAAGACGGCACCGGGTCTCAGATGGCTGGACGTAGACGCCGTGCTGGCGGGCGGCGGGCGGCAGCACAGACTGAGCCTAGCCGATGCCGTGTTGGTCAAGGACAATCACTGGCACGTGCTGGCGGAACGCAGCGGCGATCTGAAACGGGCACTCGAACAGGCTCGCTCGCGTGGCGTTACGGACCTGTATGTGGAGGTCGAGAGCGTAGATCAGGTGAAAACGGCATGCTCGGCTGGCGCAACCCGCCTACTTGTCGACAACCAGCCCCCTGAAATCGTGAAGCAATGGTGCTCCATCGCGCGCAGCTCGAGGCGGGAGATCGAAATCGAGGCCAGCGGCGGTCTGACTCTGGACAACGTCCGCCTCTACGCCGAGAGCGGTGTTGATTTCGTTTCACTGGGAGCGCTGACACACAGCGTGCAAGCGGCAGATCTGGCGCTGGAGATCACCGACCTGTAGCTCTCGTCTGTCTGAAACTTCTGGGCACGACGTTTCGTCATGAGACATGAGGAGGCGAACCATGTTTGGGCTCGAAACTCTTATATGGCTTGGAGTTACAGGTGCCGCGTCGGTGTTCGGCTACATCAAATCGCGGCAATTTGTGCGGCGGAGGCTCCGGTTTGTGGACGCGGTCCAGAGTCCAGGGGCACCGCTGGTGGTGGGTGGAGTGGCGGGCCTGGCGGCACTACCGATCGTCGCCATCGCCCCCATCGTAGGGCCGGTCGCGGCAGTTGTGTTTGGGGTGGGGGTGGGTGCTGGTGTGCTGCACGGAGCCCGCGACGTGAAGCGCCTTCCCGGAGGCTGACGGCACAACCGCCCGTCCCACGGGTTGGACGGGCGGTCGCTGCCGCGTGAGCTCCGCCCTCCGTTGTCCCTCGCCAACCGAGCTGCTTCGCCGAAGCGACCACGTCCGCTGGCGCACGGCGCGACCCTTGCACCGCCGATACCAGATCGTAGACTTGTCGCCGGTTACTGAGGCAAACGAACAGTCGTTCGGGGAGCCGGATGTGCGCTGAGCAGCGAGGATCGGGGCGGAGGTCCCAACCGAGGAACAGGAGAGACCGGCAACGGCGTGTCGGTGAACGGCGCCGCGGGCTTGAACGCCGTGCTCTATTCGAGCGCCGACATGGCGAACGCAGGTGCGTTACCATCTATGTGGAATCGGACCGACGGGTGCCGAGCGACCGCCGCAACGCAGAGGACCGCCGGAGCGCCGAGCGCCGTGCCATAAGCAGTCGCCGCAGCTACATCGAGCGGCGCACCGACCCAGACCATAACCCCTGAGCCCGACTCTACAGTAGATCGTCGAGCGCCTGGTACAGCGAACGGAACGCGAAGCTGTAGCCGGCTCTTAGCGCCTGCGTCGGGAGAACTCGCTGAGATGCGAGTAGCGCCGTGGCACTCTCACCCAGCGCCAGCTTGAGCATCGCCGCCGGCGCGCGGAGCAAGGAGGGTCGTCGCAGCCCGCCTCCCAGGGCTTCGGCGAACTCGTTTACTGTAACCGGCTCCGGTGCAGTGAGATTGAGCGGCCCCGATAGCCGTCGATCCAGTGCGAAGAGGATCAGACCGACCTCGTCCGTCATGTGAATCCAAGACCACCACTGTTTTCCATCGCCCCAGGGGCCACCCAGCCCGCTCTTGAAAAGTGGAAGTAGCGACCCTAGCACCCCACCTCCCCTGCCAAGCACCATCCCGGTCCGCAGCAGACAGACTGGAGCCGCGTCGCTGGCTTCCTTTGCCGCGGCCTCCCAGGCAGTGCACAATTCGCCCAGGAAGTCTTTGCCCGGGCCCGTGTCCTCATCGATGACGGCGTCGCCGCGCGGGCCGTAGTAACCGATCGCAGATGCGTTCAGGAAGACGGCTGGAGGGTTGCGGCTCTCCTTGATGGCTCGGGCCACAATACGAGTGACATCGATCCTGCTTTTACGCAGCAGCTTCTTGCGCTGGGCCGTCCAACGGCGAGTGGGGTCGATGATGCGCTCTCCGGCCAAGTTAACCACTGCGTCGCATCTTGCCACATGGTCCGTCCACGCGCCGGGCTTGGCTGGATCGACCTGCACGACGTCGACGCGTGGTTGGCGCCAGGGATCGCGCCCACTGCGGGAGATGACTGTGCACGAGTCTCCCCGCTGATATAGAGCGCGCACCAGTGGCCTACCGACGAAGCCAGTTGCGCCAATCAATAGGACTTTCATTCTCGCACCGGCAGTTGTCACTCGCTCGCTGCTTCCTCGATCTCGGGTGAGAGCTGAATTCGCGCATCCACCGCGACCACACCCTGCTCTAGCGCCAGCAACGGGTTGATATCCATCTCGGCCATGCGTGGGTGGCGCATCGCCAGCTGTGACATTCGCAACACCACCTCTTCGATCGCTCCGCGGTCCCTGGGTGCCTGACCCCTGATCCCACCCAGCAACGACGACAGCCGGACCTCACGTATCATCTGGTCGGCATCGATGTCATCGAGCGGACAGAGGCGCAGGGCCACGTCTCGCAGGGCCTCGACGTAGATGCCACCGAGTCCGAACATGACCATCGGTCCGACACGGTGTATCCGTGTGATGCCGACAATCGTCTCCGTGCCCGACGGGGCCATCTGTTGCAGAAGGACGCCGTCGAGGTCCCGACGGCCGAGCTTGCCCGACGGGCCCCGTGCTCTTCCCGCCCCCAGGCCCAACTCGTGCACCATCCCAGCCACCGCCCGGGCCACTTCGTCCTCGGATTCGAGCCCCAGCACGACCCCCCCGACATCGGTTTTATGCACTATCTCCGGGCTCACGACTTTGGCTGCGACCGGCAGACCGAGTGCCGCCGCAGTCCTGGCGGCACGCGTGGGGAGATCCCCATCAGCCGCCGGTACGAACTGCCATGGCACCACAGGTACGCCGTAGCATTCCAGCACGCGCAGTGCATCACACTCACTCAGCTTCAGCTGGCCCGCCGCCAACGTCGACTCGAATATTTGTGCTACGCCATCGTCGTCGGTATCGAATTCGACGGACCGACCCTCCTGCCTGGCGGCGCTCACCTTGTAGCGCCACATGGTTCCCAGAGCCAGGGCCGCCGATTCGGGGAATATGTACGCGGGTACTCGGGCAAGGTGAAGCTCGCCCACGCTGGTGGGAAGTCGGTCGCGCCCCATGAGGACGGCGAGCAACGGCTTTTCGGGGTGTTCCTGGTTCACCCGCACCAGCGCGGCGGCTACGTCCTTGGTCTGGATCCCGAGTGGAGGGACGAACGCAGCGATGGCGGCATCTATGTTGGGATCGTCGTACACGCAGCGCAATGCAAACTCGTAGCTGTCGGGTGTGGCGCTGGCGATGAGGTCTACCGGGTTGTGGACGCTGGCTTCCTCTGGAAGTCGGGCGCGGAGCTTCTGCTCGGTTTCGCTGGCCAATTCCGTGACTTCCAGGCCATGCGCCTCACACGCGTCCGCGATGATGATTCCCGGCCCGCCGGCATTCGTGACGATGGCCACTCGGTTGCTCGCCGGGAGCGGCTGGTTCGAGAACGCCATGGCCATGTCGAACAGCTCCTCGACCGTCTGTGCCCGGATGGCGCCGGCCTGGGCGATGATCGCATCGGTGGCGAGATCGGTGCTGGCCAGGGCCCCGGTATGTGAGGCCGCCGCTCTGGCGCCGGCTCCGGTACGGCCCGATTTGACCACACAGATCGGTTTGCGCCTGGTGATCTTGCGCCCGAGTTGCACGAAATGGCCGGGATTGCCGAAGCTTTCCAAGTACATCAGTACTACTTCGGTGTCGGGATCGTCGCGCCAGTACTCGAGTAGGTCGTTACCGCTGACATCTGCCTTGTTGCCAGCAGATACGAACGAGGAGATCCCGATCCCGAGGCTACCGGCGTAGTCGAGCACTGAGGCACCCATGGCTCCCGACTGACTCATGAACGCAACGGGACCGGGTGGGGGCGAGGCCGGCGCGAAGGTGGCGTTCATCGCGATATCGGCGGCGTTGTTGATCACCCCCATGCAATTCGGGCCAACCATGCGAACGCCGTGCTTGCGCACCAGTGCCGCCAACTCCCGTTCCCGCTCTACGCCGGAGCCGCCAACCTCTTTGAAGCCAGCCGAGATCACCACCAGGCCTCTCACACCCGAGTCGATGCATTCCCTTACCACGCCGATGACGTACTGCTTGGGCACGACGATCACACCCAAGTCTACGGGACCGGGGACTGCAGAGATGGAGGGATATGCCTGAATCGAGTGTATTGAGTCCGCCTTCGGATTCACCGGATACACCGGGCCGTGGAACCCGTTGCGTAGCAGGTTATCCAGGATGTGCCAACCGATCGTGTTCGGATCGCGCGATGCGCCGACAACGGCGATCGACTTGGGCCGGATGATCGGGTCGAGCGAACTCATGGGTGATAGAATAACCCGCCGGTGGGCAAAGGCGAAGCAGTGAGGGCGACGACACACCATCGCCCATATCGACACCATCGCAGATATCGGACCTAGACAAGCGGCGACAACGAGTGTTCTATCAACCACATGTACATGATCCTCAAGTTGATCCAGAAGTTGATCGCCACCCTCAACTCCGATGGTACGCCGGGGCAGGTGGCAGCGGGGATGGCGATCGGGACGGTATTTGGCCTCACGCCCCTGCTGAACCTGCACAACCTCTTGATCCTGAGCGTCGTGGTGTTGGTCCGAGTGACGTTTCCAGCGGTGATGCTCGGGTGGTTCGTGGCCGTGCCGTTGGGATTCGCGTTCGACCCGTTGTTCGATGAGCTGGGGCAGCGGTTGCTCGAGACGCTGGCACTGAATCCGGTATGGACAGCCGTCACCAACACACCGGTGATCGCACTCGCCAATCTCAACAACAGTGTCGTGTTGGGCAGTCTTGTGGTGTGGATGATTGCGGTGTTTCCTCTCTATCTGCTGTTCCGCTGGGGTGTCGGGCGGTACCGGGCGACGGTGTACGCCCGGCTGCAACGGATGAAGATCTACCGTGCCGTCAAAGCCTCGAAGTTGTACAACGTTTACCGCCTGTTCCGGCCGGAGTGAGCGATGAAGATCATGCGTTGGAAGGCCATCGTCCCACTGCTGCTGGTTCTGGTCCTGATTGGGATCGGCTACGTGCTGTACTCGGACACCCTGGTCGAGCACACGATCGAATCGCTGGGCGCCGACCTGGTCGGTGCCAAGGTGGATCTCGATGAGGCCGATCTGTCGTTGCGGGAGGGCAGGGTGCGATTGGTCGGTCTTGCGGCTGCCAATCCCAATGCGCCGATGCGCAACCTGGTCGAGGCCAGCGAGATAATAGCCGATGTACGAGTACTGCCTCTACTCGAGAAGAAGGTCGTAATCGAGCAAGCATCGTTTCGTGGTGTGCGGTTCGGCACCGAGCGTGCCGAGTCGGGTGAACTGGAGAACCCGAGTCCCGAATCTGGGAGGCTGTTACGGGAGATCTCAGGCTGGGCCGACCGAGTGCGGATCCCACCGCTCAACCTCGATGCGTTGAACGCGGTTGTCAACGTGGATGCGGTTTCCATCGATAGCCTCACGACGGTGTCCCGCGCCCGCGGTGTGGTCGCCTTTGCGGATTCGGTCCGCACCGTGTGGGAGCAGAACCTGAGCCAGTTGAACCCCGCCCAGCTCATCGATACGGCGCGAGCCTTGGTGGACCGCTTGAACCGCGCCAATGCGCTGACGTTGGGCCTCGCCGGCATAACCGATCTGGCCAACTCCTCCCGCTCGGTCTTGACATCACTGACCTCCACGACCGATCGGCTGTCGGGTCTTGACAGCAACGTACGGGTCACCATGAACATGCTGACCCAGAACGTGACCGGATTGGTCGACGACCGCGCCGCGGACTACGCTTATGCTCGTAGGCTCTTGCGGCTCCCCTCGCTCGACGCGCCCGATCTCTCGGCGAGCCTGTTCGGTGACATGGCGGTCGCGCGGCTGGAGCCGGTGCTGTATTGGGTGAATCAGGCTGAGCGGTATCTGCCACCAGGGCTGAACCCCCGCCGCTATCCGGGGCCCAAGCGGCCGCGCCGTGCCGGGGTGACGGTGACGTTTCCCAAACGGGATGCCATCCCGAAGTTCCTGGTCGAGTCAGCCGATGCGGACCTCGCGATCGGGGGAGAGGGTGTCGCGGCTGGTGCCTATGCAGCCGCGCTTTCCGGCGTGACCACCGAACCGGCGATCTACGGCCAACCGCTGCGTGCCATGGTCCAACGCAGCGGGGCGACCGTCGGTCCGACCGATATCAGAGTCAACCTGGCGCTGGACCACACCGGGTCCGTTATCAGCGACTCGGGCTCGGCGTATTTGAACGGGATACCCCTGCCGCAGTTCGCGCTGGCGGGCTCCCGAGTGAACGTCGATCTGGGAACAGGGTCGACGGAACTGTCACTGGCCAGGACGGGTGACTCGCTGGTCGGGCAGTGGACCTGGAGGTCGAACCAGGTGAGGTGGTCGCGGGGAGGGGGGAGCGGCGAGCGGCGAGCGGAAGGCGGAGAGCAGGAAGCGGGGGGTGTCGCCCAGAGGCTGGGCGCGTTCGCCGAAGATTTCCTGTGGCAAGCGATTGCATCGCTGGAAGACGTCGAGATAACGGTGCGATTCAGCGGTTCGCCCAGGGGACCGTCGCTGCGCATCGGTTCCAACGTGGGTCGAGTCGTGGCTGCCAACTTGCGGCGTGAGTTGGGCGAACGGATCGAACAGGCGGAACAGCAGGTGCGGCAGCAGGTGAACCGCTTGGTGGACCAATACGTGACCGAGGCCGAGTCTCGGGTCGCGGCGCTCGAATCGGAGGTCGCCGCGGTCGTCGGCGTGCGGTTGAGCGAAGTCGTCGACGTCAGGACGGAGCTGGAACGCGCAATCAGGCGAGTGATCCCCAGGCCGTGATGCCAAAGTTCGACCACCGTGACCGTCGGGCAATCGGGTCCGCCGAGACTGGACACTAGCGTTCTTGTCCGCCAAGCGGCTCCGTAACGTCGATTCCGCCCAGCGGGCGAGGCTGTTCCAGGCCGCCGCCTGGTCGCTTGCAGGCGGCGCGATCGGTGCCATGGGTGGCAAGCTGATCGGTGTGGGTGCCATCGCCGGCTTCGTAGTTGGCTTCGCGGTCTCGTTCTTTGTTGCGTTGGCGATCGCAGAAAGCGCGGGCAAGCTGTTTGGGACGATACACAATCCCTCGGGAAGATCGACGCCTGTGGTGCGGGAGTATTCCTACCCAGAGTCACTGGCAATCAGGGGGCGCTACGAGGACGCAATCGACGCATATCAGGTCTGTTGTGCGGACTACCCCGAGGATCCCGAACCGTACGTGAGAATCGGTCGCATCTATAGGGACGGACTGGCCCAATACGACGAGGCGTTGCTTTGGTTCAAGCGCGCCCGAACCGAGGCGAATATCGATCGCGGCCGTGAGCTGCTGGTGACTCAGGAAATCATCGAGATCTACAGCCGCAAGCTGGGACAGCCGCGCCGCGCCATACCCGAGCTGGCGCGGATCGTTGACAGATTCCCGGGCGACCCGGCGGCCGACGTGGCGCGGCGCGAAATGAGACGGCTGCGTGAGGAGGCGGGCGGTTGAGGGTGCTGCAGAAGCTCAGAGTGGGCCTGGCTGCGATCCTGCTGGGCTGCGGTCTTTACGTGGGCAGCTGTGGGATCGGATCGGTGGCGCCGCTAGGCCCGCTGCTGGATCCGGCCCGCGGCATCTGGTCGCTGGCACGCTCGGCCAGGCTCCCGGACGACGCCGTAGCCACCATCGCGTCGCTGGATTCAGAGGTGCGCGTGGTCTACGATCGGCGCGCCGTCCCCCACATCTTCGCTTCGTCGGTGGACGATGCGGTGCGGGCGCTCGGCTATGTTGTGGCCCGGGACCGCCTGTTCCAGCTCGAGATCCAGACCCGGGCGACTGCCGGCAGGCTGGCCGAATGGGCCGGCAGGAATGCTCTCAGAACTGACCGTTTCCAGCGTTCCCTCGGGTTGGCGCGGAGTGCGGAACGCGAGTTCGCCGCACTCGGAGCCGAATCGACCGAGATGCGGCTGCTCCGGGCCTACGCCGAGGGGGTGCGCGCCTGGACCGAGCAGATTCGACCGGAGGATCTTCCGTTCGAGTATCGGTTCTTGGGCACGCAACCGCTGCGGTGGGAGCCGGTGTACAGCCTCTACTTGATGAAGCGGATGGGCTACACGCTGGCGTACTCAACGCACGACCTCACGCGCCGGCGCTTGGTGGACCTGATCGGATCGGAAGCCACGGACGCCCTGTTCCCAGTGAACAGTCCGATTCAGGAGCCGATCCAGCCCAACGGTTTGGGGCAGCCGCGGTTCGACTTCGAGGAGCCGGTGGGGCCGGGGGTGCCGCGGATGCGAGAGTTGGAGGACGTGACCGCGGCAGTGTTCGGGTCAGACGGTAACCCGGTCGGATCGGTGGCAAACAGGGCTGTCTTGTGCTTGCCCTTCTGCGACGCGGAGACGGCGTTGGCGAGCAACAACTGGGCGGTGTCGCCGGGGCGAAGTGCCGACGGTCACGCGTTGTTATCAGGTGATCCCCACCTCAACCTCTCGCTACCGTCCATCTGGTACGAAGCTCACATGGTGGTCCCCGGCGAACTCGATGTATACGGTGTCACGATTCCGGGATCGCCGGGGATCGTCATCGGCTTCAATCGTGATGTCGCCTGGAGCTTCACCAACACCGTCGCGGACGTGTTGGACTACTTCCGCGAGGTGGTCGACGATCCAGTGCAGCCGTCGCGCTATTGGTTGGATGATGAGTGGCGTCCGCTGGAATCGAGTGTCGAGGAGTTCTACGGTTCGGACGGAGAGCTGCTGGCCGTGGATACCCTCTACTTCACCCACCGTGGACCGTTGGTTCGCGAAGGTAGCGAATTCCTCTCTGTTCGTTGGACCGTCTTGGATGAATCCGGAGCTACACGGGCGCTGTTCGAAGCGGCACGATCCGGCTCGGTTGAAGAATGGCTTTCCGCGATGTCCGTCTACCGATCGCCGGCGCAGAACGGCATCGTGGCCGATCGTGCAGGGAACATCGCGATCATGTCGATCGGGGCTTACCCGATCCGGGCCGGTAGCGGAGACGGCACGGAGATCAGGGACGGAACCCGTAGGGCCAACGACTGGCAGGGATATTGGCCTCTGGGTAGCTACCCCTTCGCACTCAATCCCGTCCAGGGATTCCTCGCCTCGGCCAATCAGCAGCCACTCGACCCCCGCACCAGCGGCCGGTATCTCGGAGTCAATTGGCCCTCCCCCTGGCGAGCGCTGCGGATCAACGCTCTGCTGCGAGCGGACTCTCAGGTCACTCCCGACGCCATGCGGCGCTATCACACCGATCCGGGGAACGCCAAAGCTGATTTCTTCGTACCCGCATTCCTGCGCGCGGCCGATAGCATGCTAGCCGTGCGGACCGACTCCCAGCTCGGGGAGGCCGCACGGCTCCTCGGCGAGTGGGATCGTCGATACACGAAAGGCGATCAGCGTGCAGTGCTGTTCGAGGCCGCGTTGAGTGAGCTGGAGCGCAATACGTGGGATGAGTTGCAGCCGCGTGGGGGTGGCCGGCGTGTCGCAACCCCCACTCAAGCGGTACTGGCACAGCTGGTTTCGTTTCCCGAGAACGAGTGGTGGGACAATGTCGGGACGTTCGATGTCGTTGAGACGCGCGACGAGATTCTCGCACTGAGTCTCAGGAACGCGCTCCAGAATGTCCGGCGTGAGTTTGGCCCACCACAGGATGGTGGCTGGCGCTGGGATCGGGTCCAGCAGGCGAACATCTACCACCTGCTCGGCTTTGCGGCACTCTCAGCCCTCGATCTGCCGGTGCAGGGTGGGCCCGGCAGCCTCAATCCTTCGTCGGGTAGGGGAACGTTCGGGGCTAGCTGGCGCATGGTCGTGCAACTCGGACCCGAGGTGACCGCCTGGGCCACCTATCCCGGAGGACAGTCGGGTAATCCGGCGAGCGGGTGGTACGACAACCGCATCCCCATCTGGGTGGCAGGGGAATTAGAGGAAGTGCTGTTTCCGGTAAGTGCAGACCGACTGAAGGGCAACGACGCGGTCGGAAGCTTCACGCTGCGGCCTGGAGGGGATTGACTGTGAAGCGTCGCAAGCTACTCCTAGTGGTCGCGTTCAAGATCCTACTGCTTGGTACGGCATTCGCCCTGGTGACCATCCTGGTTGGCTGGTGGGGGGCCCCAGCTCTGGCCGCAGTATGGGGATTGATAGCACCAAACAAGAAACGGGCACCGCTACTTGCCGCGGTGGCCGCGGGATGGGGCTGCGTGTTGCTGCTACTCTGGACTGCGGTTCTGGGCCCGGTTTTGGAGTTGGCGGACCGAGCCGCCAGCGTGATGGGAATGAGGAGTGCCAGTCTGGTGGGGATGACGGTTGGGTTTTCGATGGTGCTGGCGTGGGCAGCGGCCGTAACGGCGGCGGCAATGCGGCCCGGCAACAAGAGCGATTGACGGTCTTGGGCCGGATTGGGACCCGCCGTTGAGCACCGTCGAGTTGATTCTCGTGCCCTATCACTTGGGGCACCGAAACCGCGGTATGGGTGCGGGGCCGACGCGGCTGCTCGATCTGGGAGCGGCCGGTGCGGTAGAGGCTCTTGGGCATCAAGTCGCCATCAAGGCAGTGGAACTGTCCGGCCGGCCTCTGCACGAGATCGGTGCCACCTTCGACTTGAACCGCAGCCTTGCTGCGACCGTGCAATCTGCAGTAGGCAACGGTGCCTTTCCGCTCATTCTGGCGGGGAACTGCAACAGCTGTCTGGGGACTGTGGCCGGTTTGCGCGTGCTCGATATTGGCATCGCGTGGTTCGACGCCCACGGCGACTTCAATTCGCCCGAGTCCAGCGCGACGGGCTTCTTCGATGGAATGGCGCTCAACGCGGCCGTGGGGGGCTGCTGGCGAGCGAGCACGAAATCCATTCCTGGATTCGAGCCGGTCGCGGAGAATCGAGTTGGCTTGATCGGCGTGCGTGATCTCGATCCAGACGAGCGGCGACTACTTGAGCACGCAGCAGTGGGGGTTGTGGAGTATGCTACCCTTCGGCGCGGGGGGTTGCAGGAAGTAGTCGGTTGTCTTGATGCGATCGGTGAACGTGCCAAGAGTATCTATGTGCACGTTGATCTCGACGTCATGGATCGGGAGACCGTACCGGCAAACGAGTTCAGCCCCGACGGTGGACTCGCGCTAGAGGAGCTGGATCAGTCTTTGCTGCTGGTTGGAGAGCGATTCGACGTCAGAGCTGCCGCACTCACAGCGTACAACCCAGATTTCGACGTTGACGGACAGGCGGCCGCTGCGGCATTGAGTGTGATCGGGACGCTGGCTGGGGTGGGGTGTGGGTGATTGCCATCCATCCTGATTTTCCCGAAATTAGACGCCCTTTTTCGAGCTCCAGTTAGGCATGTGACGACTTTCCCCGATCTACGCCAACTGGCGTCACACTCCCAGCACGAGCTGGCCGGACTGTTGGCTGAGGTCTTTGGCGCAGCGGCTGCTGCGTTTGGGGGAAATGCCCGGCTGCTCGAGCGTCACCGGGCGATCGTTGCGGCTGTAAGCGAATCGCCGCATGTCAACGCGGTTCTCGAGGCAGTCGATCTGGCTGACCTTGCGGACTTGCTCGACCGGTGCGTGGGGCAACTGCGTGAGTCCAGTGCTGGGCTCTCCTGTGAGTCGCTGCGCACGTTCATGTGGGATGTACTCGACATGGCGCGCCGCCCCGCCGTGTTGCGCCGCGTACCAGCCGAGTCGGTGACGGAGTGGTCCGACAGATTTCTGGCGGCGGTCGAAGCATCGCACTTCACCGTCGGGCCGCTGTTCCGCCACCGAGCCGCCACATACGGTCAGAAGGTGCTGTTCGAGGTGCCTCCCGACGCTGGAGGCCGCAGCCTCACATGGCGTCACGCGGCAGTGCGCGTCGACCGACTTGCACGCGCGTTCCTGTCACTCGGTGGGCCACAACACAATGTGCCGATAGCGATACTGTCGGAGAATCGGCCCGAGATGGCCCTCGTCGATTTGGCGTGCCTCACATCGGGCCAGCTGAATGTGGTGGTGCCAGGCAATTCAACGGAGGCTGATGTCGGGTACATTCTGCGGCATTCGCGAGCGGGCGTCGTCGTGGTTTCGAATAGTGAACAGCTGCGCAAGGTTGAGAAGAACCGCGAGTCTCTGCCGGATCTCAAGTGGGTAGTCACATTCGATCGTGCCGGACATCGTGGTGACGGTCACATGACGCTCGAGGAGCTAGAAGCACGAGCCGTCCGAGTGCCAAGCTCGGCGGTGCGTGCGCGGTCACTGAGGGTCGAGATCGACGATGCCGCCACTGTCATGTACACCTCCGGCACGACGGGATCTCCCAAGGGGATCCAATACTCCCATCGCAACTTGGTCTTCAAGCGGTTTGCTCGGGCGCTGGCCCTCCCAGAGATCGGAGACGAGGACATCTTCCTCGCGTACCTGCCATTGTTCCACACATTTGGCCGCTACCTGGAAATGCTCGGGTGCGTCTTCTGGGGTGCCAAGTACTGCTTTCTGTTGAATCCCTCTGTTGATGCCCTCACCGGAGGCATGCGTCGGTACCGGCCGACGGTGTTCATAAGCGTTCCTCGCAAGTGGATCCAACTCTATGAGGCGATTGCGCAGAGAGCGGACCCGCTGCATGCGTCGGATGAGGAGGTCCTGGAAGCCACTCGGTCGCTGACCGGGGGACGTTTGAAGTGGGGACTCTCTGCGGCGGGCTATCTCGACCCTGACATCTTCAAGTTCTTTCACCGGCAGGGTGTCCAGCTGCTCAGTGGCTTCGGAATGAGCGAGGCCACGGGTGGTATCACGATGACCCTGCCGGGTCAGTACAAAGAGAACTCGCTCGGCGTGGCACTGCCGGGAATCGAGCTCGAGCTGGCTGACGACGGTGAATTGCTGCTGCGCGGTCCCTACGTGATGATAGGGTACCTCGATCCGCCCGATGGGGAACCGTCGTTCGACGAACATGGCTGGCTCCACAGCGGTGATCTCATGCGGATGGATGACGATGGGCACATCCAGCTGGTGGACCGCAAGAAGGAGATCTACAAGAACGTCAAGGGGCAGACGATCGCGCCGCAGCGCATCGAGAATCTGTTTCGCGAGTTTGAGTCGGTGGCTCGCGTGTTTCTGGTCGGCGATCACAGGGCATACAACACTCTGTTGATATATCCCAATCCTGATTCCGCGCAACTTGATCTGGATACGCTGTCACGCAAGGAGTTGCACGAACACTTCCGGTCACTCGTGGCCTCGGTAAACAAGTTTGTGGCACCGTATGAGCGCATCGTCGATTTTGCCATCATCGACCACGATCTGGACGCTGAGCAGGGTGAGTTGACTCCGAAGGGTACGCCGCGGCGCAAGGTCGTTGTGGAACACTTCGCCGAGACGATCGAGTCATTGTACCGCCGCGTGCAGCTGCATGTGGGTGGAATCGATATCGCCATCCCGAACTGGCTGTTCCAGTCGCTCAGTGTCACTACGCACGATATGCACGCTACAGAGAGCGAGATAGTCCTTCCTTCGCTCGATGCCAGGCTGAGCTTGCAGCGGCATAGTGAGACTGAGGTAGTGGTCGGATCGTGTATTTACCGCTGGACCAAGAAGGTGTTGGACTTCGGCGAGCTGCTTGCCACTCCACATCTATGGCTGGGCAACGAGGAGTTGGCGGCGTTCGCACAACCGGAGTCGGTGGCTCGCCAGACCCCGGGGCGGGCGGATGCGGACATCGAGTGGGTCGGTCGCCTCAGGCCGTACAGGCCGACCAAGTCGGACCATGATAAGCTGGCGGAATCGCTGCGCCACTCGGAATGGGACCTCACCGATCTGCACACGGCGGCGCGCATGCTGTCGGCCAAGGATGAGAAGGCGGCCATGAACGCCGTCCGTCTGCTGGAACGCGTGCTTGCCAACGAAGAGGGCCCGCTTGCCGAACCAGCACGTCACTTGCTGGGGCGCGGCGTTGATGTGCGATCGCCGGACGTCAGGAGACGGGTGTTCCAGATGCTGGTACCGGCCGAGCGCGTAACGCGGTTCCGCGATATGCTCACCCGGTTCTTCGCGGCGGATCCCCGGATCCTCGATGAAGAGACGTCTGCGTTCCTGTGCGAGCGGGATCTGGACGCGGCAAAGATCGGTACGCTGATAGAGTACGCATCTGCAGCTTGCGCGGCTGCCAGTGGGAAAGGTGACAAGGATAGGCTGGCCCAGTCGCTGCTCAGGTTTCTCGCCGAATACGGTGCGGCGCACCCGGTCCAGTACCGCCGCACACGGGCGTTCCTGGTGCAGATGAGTCTCTTTGCACCCACTGCGCAGCTGCGGGCCCACGCTGCCGACGCCCGCGCGACACTGGAAGCTGGGTTTCATCAGTGGCTGGGACCCGCAGCCAAGATCGCGGTCGACACCGAAACCGGTCAGGAGTACCGCTGGGAGGACGTTGTCGTTTTCGATGAAGGCGTGCATGAGGACGACCAGCGCCGTATGCTCTCGGCGATCAGGAGCACGGCGTTTCTGAGAGAGGCAGTGTTCTTGTTCTACCGCGGCACCGTCATTCGACTCAACGATATTCCCCCCGGCGGCGTGTGGATCAGGAAACTCGGCGAGCGCCACGGTAAGGCTGTCTACCGGGTGACGGTCCAGACTCGCAACCAGGACTCCTTCGACGTGGCGGTGAACGTCAACCGGTCGCTCGCGTCAGACCAGGTTCACGAAGAGGTCGACTGGCTGATTCTCTGCGGCGCTGCCGGAGGGCGTGACTCGGTGGTGGAGGATTTCGGGGGGTACCTGCCGGAACAGGACCTGTGGAGTGAGGAGTATGTGTCGGGCGATACTCTGGACCGCGAACTGCGGCGGCTGGCAAGGCGGTCCGATGTCGAAGAGGGGCTCGTGTCGTTGTGGCCGTTCCTGGCGTGGAGTGCCCTGAGTGCCTATGTGGAGTTCTGGCAGCGCACGGGCAAGCGCTTCGAGATAGCGGACCTGAGCACCACCGACATTGTGCTGCCGACCCACGACTATCACCGTGGATCGCGCCTAGTGTCGCTCTCGGCCAGGCAACCGTACCGCGGCTTGCTGCCCATGCTGCGATCGTTCAGAGAGCAGTTTGTCGAGCCGGTCGAACGACAGTACGAAGAGCTCGCCGGCGCGGTGGGCTGGGACGTCATCTTCTCTTCCCTGCTTGAGGTATTGGGAGAGCAGGATGGGCTGGCTGCCTGCGAAGAGGCGCTACAACGAGAAAACGGCGCTCCGGAAGAACTGCGCCGAGCGCTCAAGGATTACGTGGGTGCAGTACGGCGCCGTGGCTTCCTTCCCAAACGCCTGTTCTTTGCCGCCAAACGCTATCGACGCTGGGCCAGGCTCAATGAGGACGCCACGCCGCAGGCCCGCGCTAGAACGCTGCAAGAGCTCTACGACACTTACCGACTCGACGGCCTCGCTGACTCGCATCCCGAGGTCAGGCTGCGCTTCTTCCGCGAAACCGTTTTCAGAGAGGCACCCCCGGAGCTGGAGCGCGGCCTGGACGAGCTGATCTCACAAGTGCGCATCGGTGAGATGAAAAACGGTGAGCTGGCAGATGCGGTCGCCGACCTGCGGCGCCGGCTCAAGCTGGGACCCGACGAGGACTACTTCCTCGCTCGGATCCCGTTCGCTTACCTCCGGCCCGAAGACACTGCGGACTTCGTGACCAGTGACATGGGTGGCAGTTACCAGACCGAGATCGTGATGACCCTGGAGGACTTGGACGGTACCACCTTCAGGGTGCGGCACGCGATGATGCCCAAAGAAGTCGAGCGGCTCCACCGGCTGTTCCTGGCCGCCAAACTGGATGTCCGCTTCCGACCGGAACACAAGTATCTGCTGGCGATCAACGACCGCGAACAGATCATCGGCGGGATCTTCTACGAGTTCGAGGCGAGCGGCGAGACAGCTCACCTGGAGAAGATCGTCGTGGCTCAGCGGTTCAGGCGCAAAGGCGTAGCCGAAGGATTGATGCGAGAGTTCTTCAACCGCCTGGGGGCGGCGGGCGTGAAGCGGGTCACGACCGGGTTCTTCCGACCCGAGTATTTCTACGCCCATGGTTTCAAGATCGAAAAGCGGTACGCCGGGCTTGTGAAGTCCCTGGACGGAGAGCCAGCGGCTCCCGCGGAAGGGTGAACTGGAAGGCATCCCGGTTGCCCGGTAACGGGCTGCCCGATTCCCCGGCGTTCGGCTGCCTGGTTCCCCATGCCCCACGAAGTGCTGAGCCAGCAGAATCTGCCTTCCTATCAGAAGCCTCGCCGTGCGCGCCCGATACGACAGTTGAACTAGGTATCGAGTCGCCGGGAAAACGGGATTCCCTGACTCCGGAAGGTCGGTTTCACGGCCAGCTTGTACTTTTTTTCACAAGCTCTATAATCCTTAGTGTGCAGTGTGCGTGAGTGGATGTGTCGCCCTCACGGATTGCCACCCCGGTGGGGTGGACTCTTCTTGTAGTCAACAAGTTGTCTCCTCTTCTATCTAGAGAATGAGAGGAAGGATATGACGGCGCTCAAGGAAACCCTGTTGAAGAAGATCGAGGAGCATCGGCCGCGCACGACGAGGCTCCTCAAAGAGTTCGGCGACGTCAAGGTGAGTGACGTCACGATTGCACAGGCGATCGGGGGAGCCCGCGGAGTGCGGTGCCTGGTGACCGACATCTCATACCTCGATCCGCACGAGGGCATCCGGTTCCGCGGGAAGACGATCCCCGAGACGTTCGAAGCCATGCCCAAGGTACCCGGGTCCGAGTATCCGTTCGTCGAAGGCTTCTGGTACTTCTTGCTCACCAGCGAGGTCCCCACTGAGAAGCAGACCCTGGAGGTGGTTGAGGACTTCAAGAAGCGGAGGGAGCTGCCGAAGTACGTGATGGACGTGCTGCGTGCGATGCCACGTGACACACACCCGATGACGATGTACTCGGCCGGTATCCTGGCGATGCAGCGGGAGTCGCTGTTCGTCAAGCGGTACAACGAGGGCATGAACAAGATGGAGTTCTGGGATCCGATGTACGAGGATTGCACCAACCTGCTGGCCAAGCTCCCGTCACTCGGTGCCTTCATCTATCGCCTGAAGTTCAAGGACGACAAACAGATTGCCCCGAACATGGATCTCGACTGGGGTGGCAACTTCGCGCATCAGATGGGTGTAGACCACCCCTACGATGACGTCGCCCGCATGTACTTCATCCTGCACTCGGACCATGAGTCGGGCAACGTCTCTGCGCACACCACGCACCTGGTGGCATCGACTCTGTCGGACTGCTACTACTCGCTTTCGGCCGGTATCAATGGCCTTGCCGGTCCGCTTCACGGCCTCGCCAATCAGGAAGTGCTGAGTTGGACGATGAAATTCATGGACAAGCTGGGCGGCATCGAGAACGTGACCAAGGAGGCAGTGAAGGACGCCCTGTGGGAGACGCTGAACGCCGGTCAGGTGGTACCGGGGTATGGCCACGCCGTGTTGCGCAAGACTGATCCGCGTTACACCAGTCAGCGTGAGTTCTGCTTGAAGAACCTGCCCGATTATCCGCTGTTCAAGCTGATCAGCATGATCTATGAAGTTGCCCCCGGAGTGTTGCAGGAGCATGGTAAGGCTAAGAACCCGTGGCCCAACGTCGACGCGCAATCAGGCGTGATCCAGTGGTATTACGGTGTGACCGAGTGGGACTTCTACACGGTGCTGTTCGGCATCGGCCGGGCCATCGGCGTGCTGGCCAACATCACCTGGGATCGTGCGCTCGGTTACGCGATCGAGCGACCCAAGTCCGTGACGACGGCTATGCTGGAGGAGGCGGCAGGGATCAAGTAGACAGGTGGCCGCAAAGTCAGAGGTCATGCGGTGGGAAGGGGTGCCTGAGGAGGTGCCCCTTTCCTTTTGGGGGGGAGCGGAGAGCGGAACGAGACGGTTCGAGTTTGAGTTAGGAACCCCGGATTCCGGCATCTAGCTCGCAATGTGTGGGCCTATACCGCTCCCCGCTCCTACCGATTCGTCCGGGAGGCTGTAGTTTCTCCCGTCGTGACCATCAGGAGAAGAGATGCCCGAACACCCTTCGCTCTATCCTCAGCTCTCGCAGATCTTCAGCAAGCCGGCTGAGGCTGACGTCAAACCGCAGCCGCTGCCGCAGGACCTGGCCCAGCACATTCCGCAGCGACTCCAGTTCTTAAGCCTCTTCTTTCTTATCGCGAGTGCGGTGAACCTGGTGCTCACGATAGTAGCGGGTCAGGCAAGTCTGGTCAGGATCGTCGGCATCGTGATCTCCTGGCTGGCGTGTGGGCTCCTCTACGTGCTAGCCCGCGGGCCGATGCTGTC
>CP070666.1:285348-304642 GCA_020351775.1 Gemmatimonadota bacterium
GCTTTATTACCTGACGATCACCAGTGAGGCGAACCGTGCACGACTCGACCGGATCAAGACCCAGAACGCCAAGCTGGCCGACCCGCGCAAACTCAGCTCGCCTGAGGAAACGGATCGGATCATTGAATCCCTACCCGGTGTCGCGTGGATGGCGTATTGCATTCACGGGGATGAGTTGTCCAGCACCGGCGCGGCGATCCTACTGGCATATCAACTGGCAGCCGGTACCGATCCCGCCAGCAGTCCACGTGACCGATAGGAACGACGATGACGTCGAGGGGGCAACAGTTCGTTTCACGGTTGTCGAGCCCCTGACGGGCGAAGTCTTCCCCATCACAGTCCTGACCGACGTGTACGGAATCGCGGAGGTCGACTACTGGAAGCTTGGCACACCGAATCCCAACGTGCTGGAAGCATGGGGATACGGCATCGCCGATCAGCGAGAGGGATTCAACGGACCGCTGCCGATATTCGATCCGTTCATGACGATCGACGTAGGCCCGCCCAGCGACCAGGTACCGGTCGAGCTCATGACGGGGACCATTACCTTCACCGCCACCGCCTGTGATCCCACCGCCGTCGTCGTAGACCTGGACGGTTCCATCGGCCCCGGTGAATACGCGGACTCGTGGCCGTTCACAGCGAATCTCTCCGGAGGCTCGTCAGCGAATGCCACGCTGTATTGGACCAACGACTGTGAGAATCTCTACCTGGCGGTGCGGGTCGAACGGGACGAGGCGGACAAGATCAACACGCTACGGTTCGATTTCGACCACGACGGCGATGGGGTTGCAGAGTCGGGTGACGACGTTTGGTTCTACGACGGAGTAGCCGACCTCTTCGAGGATCGCTACCTGACCGAGCGTTGCGCCAGCCGCAAGCAGTCGGACTGCGGCGAATTGGATCCCGAGCCGTTCCGCCAAGGAGACGGTGAGTTCTCCAACGACGGGACGTACAGCGTGTACGAGCTGTCGCACCCGTTGAAGACGCCGGGGAGCGCATATGATATCCAAGTCGACTTTGGGGAGCCGCTTCAGCTGTTCCTGACCCTTAGTCTCGGCAAGGGAGCACAGGGCAACACGCAATGGCCGGGTTTCAGAGAGTACTGGTCGATCATGGTTGTGACGCCGTAGCGCTGATTCTATAACGCTCCGAATCGAAAAAGGGCGGATCCTTCGGGGGCCGCCCTGTTTCATCTCACCCACTGGTGTCTCGATGTCTCGGCGGTTGCGGTTGTGCGGTGCCGCGTCGGCCAGCAGCCGGTGTCCCTGCGAACCCGCTATCCCGTCGCCCCGCTGGCCACCCTCCGCTCTCCGCTCCCCGCACTCTGCACTCTGCAATCTATCTGACCTTCTCCCCCAACACCCGCAACGAATCGGTCGAGACCGGCCCGCGCAGCACCACCCGAAGGTCACCCCTGCGGATAGCCACAGCCTCAAGCGAGCCCTTGGCAGCAATCTGAGCCTCGTTCTCTGCCGGTTCCGCCGCGATACCGCGCAGCGCCACTGCGGCACGCACGTCACTCACTACCCGCGACACGATCAACTCCAGTACGTTCTCTTCGTCGAGCCGTTGCCGCACTCTGACCATTTCTCCGCCATGCAGCGGCGCGGTCCAATAGTCGATGACGGGCAGGTCCGGGATGACAGGCACATCCCCGCCGAGAGCATCCTGCGCCTCATCCTCGCTGGCGGCGATCCATAGCGAATCCTCGAACATCAGTGCTTCGCCCACCGCGATCCCTCCGACTGGGACGCCGGGTTCGTCGGCCGCGACTTGTTGGACTACTGCCTGTGGAGCAGCCGCGGCAGCCAGCCGGTCGCCCGCGTCCGACCGCCTGCGCTGGGCCGACACGTCCACTACCTCCTGTCGCAGCTTTACCTCCGCGTCTGGCTCGGCCTTGGCCTGCGGCGGGGCTGCCGCACCAACCTCCGTGGAGGGTGCCTCGGCCGGCGTCTGCGTCTGTGCAGCGGCACCGCGGCCAGCCACGTCCCGGTCCGCCGGCGCAACCGCCCGGTCCAACTCGGCGGCCACCACCGTCGCCGCCCCCTCTTCCGCCTGTTCCGCTCCCCGCTCCCCGCTCCCTGCTCCCTGCTCCCTGCTGTCCGCTCCCGGCTCCCCGCTCGCCGCGATCTGCTCCCCGCTCCCCGCTCCCGGCTCCTGGCTCTGCGCGCTCTCTTCCAACTCCGACGCCGCCAGAGGAGCGCTCACCTGCTCAGTCCTAGTCGGAAACACCGTCCCCCTCGCGTACCATCCTACGGCAACCGCCAGCACCACCGTCGCCGCCCACGCCAGTCGCTTTATCCGGCTCAACTGCAGCACACGACTCCCGGTGCTGCGGGCCTCGGCACGTGCCTGAATCTCCTCGAACGGAGGTGCCACGACGTCGTCCGGACTGGATGATGCCAGAATCTCACCGGCACGGTCTCGTACACGTTTCACTCGCTCGAGTAGAGCCCGGCACTCGGCACAGCTCGCGAGATGCGTTTCAACCTCCCATACAGTCTCCGCTCCCCGCTCCCCACTCCCCGCTCCCCGTTCTGCCGCTCCCCGCTCCCCGCTCCCGGCTCCCCGATCTCCCAGCTCGCCATCGAGATACGCGTTCATTGTCCCCTCATCCACGTGCCACATGGCCACCCTCCAATCGCTCATACGCCTCGACGAGTCGCCTGCGCGCGCGCGATAGCGTGGTTCCGATCGCGCCCTTCTTCAGACCGGACTGCTCTGCGATCTCGCCGTAATTCAGTCCTGCATCCCACAACAACAACACGGTGCGGTCCGTGTCGCTCAAGGTCTCCAGCGCCCGCTTCACCGCGTCCGTCCGCTCTCGCTCTTCAACCGATTCCGCGTGCGGATCCGCGTGGCCAGCCGCCCTAGCCTCGGCTTCACCTTTCAGCAGAACCAGGTGCTTCTTTCTTCGCACCGCCGCCCTCGCCTCGTCGCGCGCCAGGTTGTTGGCCACCGTGAACAGCCAGGCCCTGGGATTCTCCGCATCGACGTCTAGTGCCCGCACGAAAACCTCCTGTGCCAGATCCTGCGCCCGGTCGATGTCCCACACCTTGCGATGAAGGAAGCGGACCAGGTCCGAGTAAGTCTCGCGGTACACAACAGCCCAGTCGGTCGGCACGATTCAAAGATAAGGCGAAGCGGCGGCCCGGCGGGCCGCCGCCACCGCGTCAAACTCATTTTCCCTTGAACCGGTCCAGCAACCGGCCGACCTCGAGCGGCGTTAAACTGGTCGCGCCAGTGTCGCTTACCTTGATGCTCACCCGCTCGCCTGCCAACAGCACGTGACCTAGTTCCTTGAGGAAGGGCTCGAACTCCGGCGCGCGCTCAAGCAACAGGAAGTACGCGTCACTGAACGCCTCGATCTCCACGACCTCGAGCGAGTCGGCATGCATCATGTCGATCCACACGCCATCCGATTCGACGAACAGCCGACCCGAGACGTGACGTGCGTTCGGTCCGTGGGTGCGCATCAGCAGGTCTCGGTCCGCCTCCTCCAGCTCCAGCTTGCTGCGCGCGTCGCGCCGCGCCCGCTGCTGCTCTGCAGCGTTAACGGCAGCCACCCCCTTGGCCTCCGACGGAGCCACAGCAGCCATGACTTGATCGGTTCTGATGCCGCCCACTGTGGCCGGCAGGCCCCTGCCCTCACGCAGCGGCACGCCCGCGATATCAATCGGCTCCTGCACCAGGTACGACGTGTACTCGCTCAGCAGACCGTACTTGAGCGCGGTCTCGCGAATCTCCTCGATCAACTCCTCGTTGGGGCCGTTGAGGCGCACCGCCTGCGACAGGTACCCGATCTTGCGTGACGCCCACAGTCGCGGGATGAAATCGTTGCCCGCGGCATCCGTGGGGAACCGTACATCGGCGCTGAACCGTTCCGTCCGTTCGTTGCGGTTGCCGGCGACGGTCACATCTCCGGTTCGATCCCGCCGACCGATACGATATCGTCCGAACACCACCAGCTCCTCGCCGGCGAACAGATCGGGCAAACGCTCGGGATAGACTTCATCGAACTCCACAGGGCTATCTGCAATTTGCAGATCTGCCAGCACCGGATGCTGGACCTTGGCAACCAGCTGGCCCACCGCATCCTCTACATCTTCGCCCGGTCTCACGTATTGGGTTGCACCACGGCCGGCGTCCGACAGGCGGTCGAGTAGATACGTGTTCACGTCGTAGCCCACCCCGAACGCAAAGACCCGAACTTCACCACGCTCGTTTTCGGCCTGCGCTGCCAGCCGCTCGGGGTTTTCCTCACCCACCGACGGCAGTCCGTCGGTCAGGAAGATCACCATCGGTATCCGGCCCGCCGCGCTTTCTGCGCGAAACGCCTCGGCCAGTGCACCCTCGATGTTGGTGCCCCCGTTGGCCGTGAGTGCGTCGATCCACTGCCGCGCCGCGTCTATCTCCCCGCTGGCCGCGCGGGTCCACCCAGCGCGGTACATCGAGACGCGGCTGCTGAACGCGATCAGCCGGAAGCGATCGTTCCGGCTCAGCGAAGCGGTGAGCTGCCGCAGCGCCGCCTTGGCTTGCTCCAGCTTCTCGCCCGACATCGAGCCGGAGACATCGACCACGGCGGTGATGTCGCGCGGCAGTGTGGTGCCACGCGCCTCGCCCGGCGAGAGCGTCAGCATGAAGTAGCCGTCCTCGCCTACAGGCCTGTGGGTGGCGACGGTGATGCCCACGACGTCCCGAGCGAACGGGAGGAACAACACTAGGTCGCCCCGCAACTCGCCCACGGGCCGCACCGTTAGCCGGCCGTGCTCCCGCTCGACGCTCACGTCATGAGTGGGAGAGAACGGATCGCGGAACGCCGCTCCGCTGTCGGCCACCAACCGGAACGAGATCGGCGTCTGAGGCATCAAGCGACGCGGCCCACTCGGGCTGTCGAGCGACGCGGGAACGTGCGTGGTGACACCCCCTGCCGCATAGTGGAACTGCAGCGCGTTGCCGGCGCGGTCCATCAGCTGGGTGTAGCGCAGCGTGATCTTCCTGGTCTCGCCCGGATTGATGGGGAAGACCCGGGCGCGGACAAGGCCGTGGCCCACCAACTCGATCAGGGCCGGGTCCTTCTTGCGCCGCACGATTTCCTCGTATATGGCGCGGGCTCTGTCGGCATCCATCGTCTCGCCCCGCAGCTCCTCATCGCCCTGGAATAGCGAGAAATTGCTGAACACCGCTTCGCCGGGGAGCGGATAGATGTAGTCTCCTTCGCCTAGGCGGCCGCCGTGGTTCTCGAACCACTCTTCGACCTCCACCAGGGCGACGCGGCCAGTCACCCTGACCGAGACTACGGTCCTGACCTTGGCCACCCCGTTGCCGGGTCGGCCGGGCAGTGGCTCGATCCAGCCTTGGGCGGCGAGCGGCGCAGCCACCAGAGCCAGTGCCAGGATTGCGGATAGTGCTCGCATGGTTGACCTCACGGTTCTAGTCCCGAATTTGTCCTCTATGGGGTAGGACGAACCGGCCGGCGGGATTTGCACAACCTCAGCGGCCGGTCGATGGCTGGCGGCCACGAGGGCGCGGCGGAACCGTCGGACCCACGGAGAGGTTGTTGGGTAAGTAGTTGTGGTGCATAGTGCAATTGGGGCTGACGGCACGCGGCCGGCGGCCGAGCGGTGGCAAAGGAGTTGTCTTGCAAGTACGGAGATTGTTGGTGACAGGTCTTCTGGCCGGCGCCGGGTTGACCGTGGTAAGCGCAGCGGCGACCGGTCAGGATGACGCTCAAAATGGACCCGAATCGCGCTGGTACGTGCTGTCGCGGCCGCACGTAGACCTGTGGTACCACGGACTGGCGCTGGTGGGATACGAGCAGGCGCGGGGCATGCCGCTCTACAACGCGCAGTACGTCGACAGAGTCCTCGCAGTGAAGGATAGCCTGGGTGTGCGAACCAAGCTGGACAAGGACGCGCTGGACTTTCTGGGTGAGTTTCAGGACGACGACGTATTTCAGAGCCTGCACTTCTTGCCGCTCTACTTCCCGTTGGCGACTCCCGAGCGGATGCTCCGGGCGCTCGCCGCCGTGGCGGAACGCGATAACTCGGACACCAGCCTAGTGGGTCCCGATACCCGTGCCGGGCTGCGCTTTGCTGCGGCCAACTTCCGCAGCGGCGACCAACGCAAGGTTCTGGGCCGGTTCGTGGAGGCGCTCGAGGAAGAGTGGGACAAGTTCTATCGGGAGTATTGGGACGACCACATCCACGACCCCGGACTGGAGCGCGAGATACAACGCCGCTGGGATGCCACACTTGCGCCGGCGGTGGATGGTTTCCTGGTCGAGCAGCGACTCAAGAACGGCAGGATCTTCGTTTCTCCGCCGCTCGGTCCAGAGGGTCGGTTGGTCAGGGGCAACGCTTTCCAGGGGGTGGAGCACGCGGTCGCCGTGTGGGAGCCCGAGCCGAGAGACACGACTACTAGCCTGTATTCAGCCGTGCGGGAGCTGTGCTTCTCGGTTGTGAACGGGGGGCAGGCGGCAGTGCGCTGCGGCGCCATGCTGTTACAGCAGACTGCACCGGAACTCGTGCCGGAATACCAGCGAGTCTTCGTGAACGCAGTGGGTGGCGATACGTCCGCGGCCGGGCTGGCTCAATCGTTCGAGGAGTCGTTCGCGGTTGCTGGGCAAGTCGTGGAGCAGCTGGAGGAGAACGTCCGACGGGAGGAGCCCGCCGCGGTGGAGGACGAGGAATACGAGCCGCCGATTACGTCCTGGGTGGTTCGGCCGCGGGCGCACGTGGATCTGTGGTTTCATAGCATGGCCGTGATACAGGCCGACCAGCCGGGTCCGCTGGGTCTCTATAGCGCTGATTACGCGAGGGAGATCCGCGAAGTGAAGCAGAGCCTTGGGCTCTACCCCACGCCACTCGACTCGCTGGCGGAGCGCTTCAGGGAGCAAATCGGTGAGGCTGAGGGGATGGAGAACATTCACTTCATCCCACTGTGGTTCCCGCGCGCGGACGACCCGCAGCAGATGCTCGAGGCCCTCAAGGCGGTCGCCAACCAGGACTTCAGAGGCCCAGAGGCGAGAAGCAGGGTGACGGCGGCGGGCGTGCAGCAGGTTGCCTTTTCGTTCGACCGGGGCGGTGAACGCAGCCTGCTCAGACGACTGGTCGCGGCAGTCGAGCGGGAATGGGATCTGTTCTACCGTGACTATTGGGAGGACGGCGAGGCGATCCGGGCCGGCCGCTATGATGCGATTCAGCAGATGTGGGACGACATCTTCGCCGAGAGGCTGGCGCCGTATCTGGAGAACCGCAGGCTCACGGGAGGCCTGATCGTTCCGTCACCGGCGATCGGACCGGAGGGCCGCATCGTCGAGCTGGACGACTACAACCCGCAGGACCAGATCGTTTCGGTGCAACTGCCGCCAAACAACGACAACCCCGATGCCACGGTGTTCGCATTTCTCAAGGAGCTATGCTTCCTGATGCTGGACGATCGGCGACTCATAGGCTTCGTCTCTGAATCGGCAGTCACAGCCGCCGACCTCAATCCTGACGAGCAGGGTGAGTTGCAGGACTTGCGTCGCACGGCAGCGGTGCGTTGCGGTGCTTACATCATGGAGTTCCACGCACCGATCCATGCCGCTCGGTACCGCAGGGTGTTCCTGGACGCGGTAGGCGCCGAGGAAAGCTCTACCGTCGCGGCGTTCGAACGGGTTTACTTTCTGCCACCAGAGGTAGAAGAAGTTGTACGAGAGCAGATCCGGCGGCGATAGCCGCATCTTTCCCCAGGGGAGATGGCGGCGGGTGCAGTACCCCGAGGGGCGGCTGCCCGAGACGCGTGTATCGTTCAGGGGCGGTACGACTGCATCCATGATCGTACACGGCCTGCTCATCCTGATCATCGTCTGGACCGGAATCCAGGCGGCAAACAGGCTCGCCGGAACGGGGCCGGGAACCGGCCCTGCCGGTGGTGGGGGTGGCGGTTCGGGCTCCGCCGTGACCTACGTCGAGATCCCGGCCTACGTCAGCCAGACGCAGGGGGTGCGGGCCACGGAGCCTGAGAGCGACGGAGTGGAATTCCGGATGATCAAGGCCGAAGTGAAGACGATAGCGCGGCCGATTCAGCAGGAGAGGTTCCCCCAGCAGCTGGCGCGCGTTGCGCCTGCTGTGTGGCGTGGGCGCGGTGGCGGCTCGGAGAGCAGTGGCGGCGCCGGCCCCGGCTCCGGCGGCGGTGTGGGATCGGGCAGGGGCACGGGCATCGGCAGCGACACTGGACCTGGAACCGGCGGTGGCCGCGGCGCCGTGTTGGCGCCCGAGCCGCGGGCCGTGGTCTACCCGGTCGAGGAGCCGCCCCAGGGGCTGAGTGGCCTGGAGCTGGTGATCCACTTCTGGGTCGATGCGCGGGGACGGGTGACTAAGGTGGAGATCGATCCTCCTATAGAGGACTCGGCCTACCGCCGCAAGCTACTCGAGAGCCTGAGGCAGTGGGTGTTCTATCCAGCCCGCACCGCCGAAGGAAGAGCGACCGAAGGTGAACTAATAGTCACTCACGTGCCCTGATCGTCCAATGCGACGGTTGGGCATCTGCTTCCCTCGACGGAACGGTGTGCAGTAGCGCCGCAACTCGGTTGGGAAAAGCGGATACCAGAACCATCTTTCTCACATGGTCGGCATGATTCGATCGACGCAGAGTGCATTTGTCTTGGCCTCGATACTGACCCTCAGCCTACCGGCGGGCGCAGGGCGAGCCGGCCCGACGGAGGAACCCGGCTGGGATGAGTACGTGGCAGGGTCACCCGAGGGATTCCTGTATCGGCACACCCTCAATTCCGGTCGGAACTTCGTGTTGGCCGCGTTCGGGCCCGAGGGACGGTCGGTTCAGGGTTACGGCACTCCGGCTCGGGCAAACGCGGTCGCCGCCTGGACCGGATCTCAACAGCCGCGCTGGTCGGTCCGGCTGCGGCCGCAGGTGGACCTGTGGTACCACGCGCTGGCGATTATCAACGTCGAGCGGGAGGAGCTGCTCTCGAGGTACGACCCCAGTTACGCTGGCGCGATCGCGAGGGCCAAGCAAGATCGAGGTGTGGGTGCAACTCGATTGGACTCCCTGGCCGATGATTTCAGATCGGAGTTCGGGTCCCGCAGGGAGTTCCGCTTGCTTGATCAACTCCCACTCTATTTCGTGGACGCTACCCTTGAGCAGATGCTGATGGCCCTGTCGGCGGTCGCGGACCGTCAGACGTACCGGCGCGACAAGGTAGCCCCCGAAGCCAGAGACGGTGCAGCTATTGCCGCGCAAGCCTTCAGCAGGGCAAGCCTGCGCCGGGTGCTCGGCCGATTCATCGAAGCGCTGGAGCAGGAGTGGCAGGTGTTCTACCGCGAGTATTGGACCGAGGTCGTCGCATCTGACTCCGTCGGCAGGTCGGAACTCGCTGATTTCTGGACGACCACTGTAGCGCCACAGCTAGAAGATATCCTCGCCGATCGACGGTTGGACGGCGGGACGATTCTGGTCTCGTCGGCTGTGGGACCGGAGGGCCGGTTTTTCATCGGCGATCCTCGCTGGGCCGAAGACAACCAGGTGGTGGTTTCGTCGCCTCCGGGGTCGGGGCCGCTTGAACCCACCTACCATGCGGTAAAGGAGATCTGCTACGGCATCGTTGCACCGGCGCTCCAAGATCTGGTCGATGATAAGGTGGAGACCATCTCACTGAGGATGGTCGCAGCGGTGCGCTGTGGAGCGATGGTCCTGGATCGGTACGTTCCCATACTCGCTGCGGGATATCGCAGCACCATGATGAGGGCAGTGGGTGCGGATACGGCGACCGCGACGATCGGGCGGTTCGAGGAGCGGTTTGCGCTAGAACCGGAGATCCTCGCAGCGCTGCGCAACGAGATCGACCTACGCTGACCGGACCGGACAGTTCCTCTCCAGCGCAAACCATGACGTGTGTCCAGTCGGGCGAGTTGCTTCGGATGGTCAGTTGCCTGGTGGCGCCAGCTTGCTGCGGGCGCGTTCACGCAGTTCACGCGCGTCTTCGCTGTCCCGGTCCCGCGCGAGCACTTGATCCAGCAGCTCGCTCGCCCTGATCGCGACCGCTCTCTTTCCCAGTCCTGGCGTCAGTGCGGCGTCGATTTCGAGCAGCAGTATCTCAGGCCAGGCGACCTGGTCCACGAAGCCGAACATCTGCTCGAATGTCCTGGCAATCTCGAGCGCCTGCTCTGCACGAGCCGAATCACCGGAGGCGGTCAGCACCTCGACTTGCTGCCAGCGCAACGGCCACAGCGAGGCGGTCAACCCGAACAGGAAGTCGTCGACCACACTGTAGTGCTGCGTAGCTTCGTCCCACAGCCGGAGTGCCGTAGTCGTATCCGCTTCTTCCATCGACTGTATCGCCTGGATGTCTCGGTCGAGACTGAGCGGCAAGGGCGACGTCGTTGCCGAGTCTTGGGCGATGGACCGCAGCTGTGCTATCCAGCTTCCCGCCCGTGATGGTTCTTCGGCCATGTACCAGCGAGCCACCAGCCACGCTGCCTCGGCGTCGCTCTCGGCCTCCAGACGTCGCACCGCGTCGCGTTGTTGCTCGGGGGTCAAGTCCGGCAGGTCCGTGATCGCGCTCAGCACGATCCAGCGATCGATCTCGTCTCTGGAAACACGCGTGCTCAAACCTTCGTTGATCAGCGAGTCCGCCCCGGCGAACCGGCCGCTGGCCAACCTTTCGGCCATACTCATGCGGAATGCCAGCTGCCGATCGTAGTCCGTTCGGGCGCGCTCCCGGAAGATCCGCAGTGCTTCCCTGGAGGCCGGGGGCATGTTCGGCGGAGCTTCCATCTCGCCGAGTGGGACTATCATCAGCTCCAACGCTCCCAGCGACATGTTGCCGAACGACTCGGGTAGGTTGGGCAGCCTACCGCGCAGCACGGAGTCACCAAGGATGAGCACCTCAGCCCAGAATGAGGTGCTGTCTACGGCCAGTAGCCGGTCGATGTACTGCTGCGCGGCGGCCTGATTCTCTTCACGCATCCATATGACTGCCAGATGCCACAAGGCGAGGGCGAAGCTGGAATCCAATTCCACCGCCTGCCGGAAATATTGCGCCGCCGCAAGCGGGCTCTCGCCCAACTTTGCCCGGAAGTTGAACAGCACGTAGCCGAGCAGTGAGTAGGTTTCTGGGTGCGGCTTAGCCTCTACCAGGCCTTCAGCCAGTGCGACCGCGCTGTCGATGTCTCCCTCGAGCAGCAGCACTTCGTATGCCGCCAGCAACTGCTGGTTAAGGGGGGGGAGGAGGTCTCGATAGGCGCTCGCGGCCTCCAGAGCCGTGCCAGCAACGGTCGAGTACCGACTCGGCCGGGTGTCGAAGAGCTCAGCCAGCATTCGCTTGAAGTGCGCCGGGGCAAACGTGGAATCGGAGTCGATCACTTCGTCGAAGTGAGCGACGGCAGCGCCGTATCTGCCCTCCCGCAGATCCTTCTCGCCGTCCAAGTATGCTTCCAAGGCTGCCGGATCCAGACCGGCAAGTACACCCTCTTCCCAGTCCATGTCCACGATCGCCAGTCGTTCCAGAAGCTGGCGCCGCAGATCGGTGAGCAGCGCCGGCAAGCTGTCAGCGGAGCCGGAGACGTTCAGTGTTCTCGGGCGGGCGCCCACGGCGATATCGTGCACTTGGACCGTCACAGTGAGATTACCGCTGGTTCCTGTCACTCTTCCGAGAAGGGCGAGATTGGCGTTGCGCTCTCGCGCCAACTCGAGTTGGCCCTCGACATCGCTTACTTCCGCCTCAAACTCGGCGAGGACTGTGTATTGCTCAGGCAGAAATTGCAGCTCGAGTTCGAGCAACCGTGCCAGTTTTCCCGGTATCTCAGGAGCGTCCTGCACGAAGCCCTCGAACGGTAGAATCACGACTCGTGTGACGCCTCGTGTCGCAGTCGGTGGTGGTGGTCCATCAGGCCCGAAGATCAACAGCCCCACGGCTATCAAGACAGCCGCGATGCCCGCGGCCCAGGCCCATTTCAAGCGAGTCTTGGTACCTTCCGCCTGTTCCAACGCCTCCAGCCAGGCCTCGGCTGACTCGGGTCGATCCTCCTTGGCTATTTCCAATGGCCATGCGAGGACCCGCGCCACTTCCGGTTTGATCTTGGGTTGCGCACTGCGTATGGCCCGCTCGATCTCGGGTCTCTCTTTGAGCAATTCGTCGGGCAACTGCTCGGTCGGCGTACCGCAGATGGCCTGGTAGGCCACGGCGGCCAGCGAGAACAGATCGGAGCGGCCGTCTACTTGGCCACCCCAGCGCTGTTCCGGGGACATGTACGCGGGCGTGCCGATGATTGTACCGGTCTGGGTGATCTCTGTGTCGGTCGGTCCCGTCACGTGCGCGATGCCGAAGTCGGTGATCAGCCAGCGGCCCGCCGCTTCCTCGCGCAGGATGTTGGCCGGCTTGATGTCGCGGTGCACCACGTCGCGTGCGTGGGCGAACCCCAGGGCATTGGCCACCTGTCCCAGCATACGGCGGACCTTGGGATAGTCCAGCTTGCCCTGCTGCGCCAACTGGTCCCCGAACGTCTCGCCCTCGACGTAGGGCATCACCAGGTAGGCGAGTTCCGGAGTAGCCTCGAACTCGAAGACCGGTACGATGTTGGGGTGCGACAGGTTCGCGGCCAGCGCCGCTTCGCGCTTGAACCGCGCCAGCCTGACTGCGCTCGAAGCGACCTCGGGGGGCAGGACCTTGATAGCGACACGGGACCCCAGGGAGCGGTGACGGGCGGTGTAGATCGCGCCCATCCCGCCCTCGACCAGGAAGCCCTCTACGTCGTAGCGCTGCCCGGCGGCCGAACGAAGCTCTTCGATGTCCATCTTCCACAGCCCAATTTGCGCCGAATTTCTGCTATATCAAGCGGCACCCCGGGTGGCCGGTCTCGTCTTTCTCGAGTTCGGGCCACTCGTAGCATAGCGACGGCTTGGCACGCCAGCCGTTGGGGAGGATGCGGTTGTGCAGGCTGCAGCTGATACCGTCGCTCTCGAGGAAGCCGCAGGCGGAGATGACCTCACACTCCGCCGTATCATCGTCCTCACGCTTCACCTTGCAGAGATAGGGCGACTTCCGCGACCTGAGCAGTGACTCCGTCCACCGGTAGCTCTCTGGCAGGTACAGCTCCAGAGTGAAGTCACGGCAGCAGGCGGCTCCCTTCACGTTGTCGCCGGTACGGCAGGGAGCGCCGATGCATGGGTTGTGGGACTGCACCACTGGCAGTGACCGCTTCGCCGCCCGCTTCAGCCGCAGCTTGAGGTTGCGCCGTCTTCCCTTGTAGTAAACGGCGAAAGTGCCGTTGCCGAGCTGCACTCGGGGGCGGTCCTCCACGGGAGCCTGCGTGCTTTGGGGAAGTGGTCCCCGGAACCGATGCGCGGCGCACCGTACGAGCGGGCGCTTTCCGTTCAGACCCGGTGCGGGCTCTCCATTCGGCAGTACCGCGGGATTGCCATCCAACGTCTCCAGATACTTACAGGGAACGTGGACTGTGGCGTCGACTCGTAGTTCGTCCTCTACGATGTAAGCAGTGCCAAACGTGACACGCTCGGCGTGGCCCGACATCCAAGTGATCGATGCATCCTGCAGGGTCTGACTCTCGTCATCGATATTGGATACGCGTACGGTGAGCTTGAGTTCGCGGCAGTGCTTGCCGAGCGAAGTACACGAGGGTGGCTTGGGCATGAACGCAAGGAAGTTCACCGGTAGGGCAAAAAAAGCAAGACCGTTGTTGCGCCTCTTCCGTCGGTCAGACGGTCCTGTACATTAGTGAGCAGATTCACTTGCGCCCGCTCGGGTTACTACGGCGGGCGCAAGTCGTGAGCGAGTCATTGGCGACGCTATGATCGAGATAGAAGCCCTGGGCCCTCCTGTCGTAACCGTGGATGGCGCTGACCCTCCCGCGGAACTGATGTGGCGCAAGCATTTGGCGCTGCTCGTGTATCTGGCACGATCGCCGCGCGGCCGTACGCGGGAACACTTGGTGGGTCTGTTGTGGCCCGAGAAAGACGAGGCCAAGGCGCGCCACTCGCTCAACGAAGCGCTCAGGGTCATCAGGCGCGTGGCTGGTGATGCGTTGGTGACGGAGGCTGACAACGTCCGACTCGAATCGAGTGCGGTAAAGATCGATGCGGATGACCCTCACACCGCCGTGATCCGGGGAGTGTTTCTCGAGGGTTTCGGCCTGTCCGACGCGCCGGCGTTCGAGGACTGGATGGTTGGTGAACGCCAGAGGCTCCGTGCGGTATCCCTCAGTCGCCTGGTGGCGGAGGCAGAAGCCGCCGTCGCAGCAGGGGAGTTGGCTGTGGCCTGCCGGTCCGCCGAGGAGGCCTTGGGGATCGAGCCGCTGCATGAGCCGGCGGTGCACGTCCTGATGCGGGCGCACGCGCTGGAGGGTTCGCGCACGTTGGCGCTCGCGGCGTACGAGCGGCTGCAGGAGTTGCTGCGGCGCGATCTGCATCTCGAGCCGGCGGGCGACACCGAGGCCCTGGCCGAGCGGATCAAGACCGAGCGCATAGTTCGTGGTGCACCCGCGGTGGAGGGGATATCGCACGATGTGGTCCCGCTGGTGGGGCCTGGTCGTCCGGCGCTGGCCCAATGCCTGTCGGTGTGGAACGCAGCAGTGCAAGGAAGACCGGGCACTGTCGTGCTCAGAGGCGAGCCGGGCACCGGGAAGACCAGGCTGGCGGATGAAATGGCGGCCCGGGCCCGGTTGGACGGGGCGGTCGTGGCCCAGGCGCGCGTCCTGGAAGGCGACGGATCGGAGGAGATCTGGCTGGCGCTGCTGCGCGGCGGCCTGGATGTGCCGGAGCTGGGCGGTGCCGCTCCCCAGGTCCTGGCCGCGCTGGGCAAGCTCGAGCCGGATGTCCTGATCCGGTTCCCGGCAGCGCGCGAAGCCGATCCCGCTGGTGTCGCAGAGCCCTTCCAGCAGGCGATCTTCGCCATCGCCGAGGTCCGACCGGTCTTGATCGCGCTAGACGACGTGCACCGCGCCGATGCCGCGCTGGTCGAGTCGTGCGGAGCCATGGCCCAGCGCGCCGGTGATGCTCGGATCTGCATGCTGCTCACTGCCACCGTGGGCCTGGAGGCGCACTGGGTGGACGCGCTGAGCCAGAGGGTCGGTCGTGATGTGGCGGGTGAGTTGGTGTCTACCGGGCTGTTTGGCGACGACGACGTGGCGGAGTTGGTGGCCTGGGCGTTCCCGGAATACGACCACGAGGCGGTCGATCGGCTGCGGCGGCGAGTGATGGTCGAGACCGCAGGGATCCCATTCTTGGCGGTCGAGTTCGTCCGCGCGGTGCGCGCCGGTCTGAAGATGAAAGACGAGGCGGCACCGGCTGCCTGGCCCGACAAGCACAGGACTCTGGACCAGACCATACCCGGTGCGCTACCAGAGACCGTGGCGGCCGCGCTGCGGTTGCGTTTCCGCGGCCTCACGGATGACGCTCAGGCGATGCTCGCGACCGTAGCCGTGTTGGGTGGCGGTGGCCCGGTCGAGCGGCTCGCGCGTGCGGCCGATGTCCCGCTCAAGCGTGCGGAACGGGCACTCGATGAACTCGAATGGCAACGATGGCTGGTGGGCGACGCTCACGGCTACAGTTTTGTAACCAAGTTGGCGGGAGAGATCGTATTGGCAGATATGGTTACGGCTGGTCACAAACGTCGCATACTCAGGCGGGCCAAGGATTAGGGACGAGTGAGGACGCTATTCCGCAAGCTGTTCCGGCAACGTTACGGCAACCCGGTATGGGACGGCGTGCTGCGCCTCACGGGTATCGTGGCCCTACTCTCGATTCCGTTGACGGTCTGGGTGCCTCGAGCCGGTGGCTTGGTCGGGTTTGGTGTAGTGACGGTGTGGGTGAACGGGCCAATATCGCCGTTTCTGCCCGCCACGTTCGAGCCGATGCTGATGCTGATGGGGCGCGTGTATCCTCCTATCTTGGTGGCCATCGTCGCCACGGCGGGTACGCTCTACATCGAGTACCTGAACTACCACGTCTTCGATCGAGTGTTGCAGCTGTCGGCACTCGAGCGGATGCGCAAGAGTCATACTGTCGAGTGGGTACTGAAGTGGTTCCGGAAGGCTCCGTTCTTCACCGTGTGGATGTCGAGCTGGTCGCCGATACCGTATTGGCCAGTCAGAATCATCTCGCCGCTGGCGGGCTACGACATCCGGCGTCACCTGTTCGCGACGTTCCTGGGGCGGGCTCCCCGTCTCTGGTTCTTCGCTGCGCTAGGGGTGTGGTGGAATGCGAGCCTCGGTATGCTGGTAGCGATATCAATGAGCTCGATCGCGTTGGCTCTGGCGATCTACTTCTACAAGCGCATGCGGGGAAGACCCAGTGGCGAGGTTCAGGAACTTGCAGCGGCGAACGTAGCCGAAGGCTGAGCCGAACTCAGTCTCGCAGCTTGACGCCCGCCAATCCAGCTACAATCCCCAGCGCCAACCCGCCCGCCGCATCGATGGCGTAGTGCATTTGGCAATACACGGTTGAGATGATCAGCAGAACGGTCGGAACCAGCACGCCCAATGACAGCGGTCGGCAGACGTGCCACAATGCCACGGTCGCAGCCACGGTGGCGGCCACGTGCGACGAAGGGAACGCGGTTCCGAAGGCCGACCCCCTGTCGAGCAGCGAGTAGACCAGCTCCGCGCTCCACACTTCGCGCACGTCGCCCACAGGGTGCTCGAATGCATAGTTGGGTCCCGCGACCGGGAACAGAGCGAACACGATGTAGCAAGCCACGAACGCGATCATGGTGGCCAGCAACACGTGGCGGGCATCGCTTCTGCGACCGAGCGCGATCAGCGTGACGGGGCCAACCATGATGATCGGGTAGTAGCCTAGGTAGGCAAGGTGAAGCACGCCCGACCAGAACACGGATGGTGCCGATCGGATCCAGTCGTATGAGACCTGGCCACCAAACAGCGCCGCCTCCCAACTCTGCACCAGGGCATCGCGAGCAAACGTCTCGACCATGCCAAGCTGGACGTTGATGGCTCCCAGCACGGAGTAGAGCGCCGGGAGCAGCAGCAGGGGATAGAGATCGTGCAGTACCTGTCCCACGCGGTCGGTGGGTTGGAGACGAGTGAAGAGCAGCAACAGGACTGCAATGAGAGCGTGGATTCCCAGCAGCAGCCAGTTGCCGGGATCGAGCAGGCCGCCGCGGGCTACTATGACCAGCGTGATGAACGCCACGTAACCAGCGATCAACTTGTCGACCGTCCTCACAGCCACCCGTTCTCCCGATACCAATCCGCTGTTTGGCGCAGGCCGTCTTCGAGGTCGACCGTGGCGCTCCAGCCAGTGTCGCGCTCCAGTGCAGTGGGGTCGCAGGTCCACGCCTCAGCCAGCAACTCCTTCGCCTTGTCGGTAGAGAGCAGTGTCGTGCGACCCAGGAGCCGGGCGCTTGTTCCCGTAAGGCGCAGCGTTGCGCGAGTGACCCAACCGGGCAGAGGGAGCACGATCAGCTTCCGTGTGGTGCCCAGCGATCGTTGTACGGCCCTATGAACCGCCCGCGCGAAACCGGACGCAGTAGTGACCTCCCTGTTACAGGCGAAGTATGTGCGCGATGCTGTTGCCGGGAGGGTCGCCTGCAGGAGTGCGTGCACCAGATCGCTCACGAACACGAGCGACAGTTCCTGCTTACCGTCTCCAATCACGGGCACAATGCCGAACCGGGCCAACCTGAAGACGGTGAGGAAGCCGCTATCGAATGGGCCGTACACGCCCGGTGGCCGAATCACCGTCCAGGGCAATCCCGATTTGCGGACTACCGATTCCCCGGCGAGCTTGCTCGCTCCGTAGTCGCTGATCGGGTCCGCCTCATCTGTTTCGGTCTTGAGGGTGCCGCAACGGGACGGGCCTCCTGCCGCCTGGCTGCTGACATACACGAAGCGGGTCAGATTGGGCGCCGCCTCGGCAGCGGCTTCCGCTACGCGCCTGGTGCCGTCTGCGTTGACCGCGAAGAACTCTGCCCGGGTGTGTGCTGCTGTGACACCTGCCGAGTGAAACACCACGTCGACCCCGGTGCATCCGGCGCGCAGCGCCGCGTCGTCGTCGAGGTCGCCGGCCACGGATTGTGGTTCGCTGTCCCGAAAGCGCTGGTTCAGCTTGGCGGGATTGCGAACGAGACAGACGACTTCATCGCCCCGTTCGAGCAGTGCAGCTACCAGATGTGACCCGACGAATCCCGTTCCGCCGGTAACGAAGACCTTCACAGTGGCCTATCGTAGAATCGCAATGTTTTGTAACGGTCGAAGCCCATTCGAATGAGCCCATTCATCATCGCGGCGTTGTCCTCGAGGATCCAGCCCGCCTCGGCCCAACGATAGCCGAGGGAGTATGCCTTCTCCCAGATCCAGTGGTACATGAGCGCGTCGGCTCCGGTGTTTCGATATTCCTTGAGCAGCCCCAGCAACAGGATACGGATTCTCTTAACCCTGCGGGCGTTCCACAAAACCTTGAGCAGTCCGGGAACCAATCTACCCGAGGGATTGGTCCGCAGTGCGACAGCCAGGTCGGGCAGCGCGGCAGCAAAGCCGATCGGCTCCCCTTCACGCTCCACGAAGACCACGAGGTCGGGCACGACGACCGGCTTCAGATCCTTGGCCATGTGATCGATCTCGGCGTCGGTCATGGGGATGAATCCCCAGTTCTTTTCCCATGCGGCGTTGTAGATCTGCTTGATCTTCTCCACTTCTTGCGCGAACTGCTTCACGTTCAGACCGCGCAGTGTGATCTTCTTCCGCTCCATGATGATGCGGGCGCCCCGTGCCAGGCGCTCGGGGAGATGCGGACTGACGGTCTGAAACTGATACAGATCCATCGCCTTGTGGAATCCGGCATCCTTCACCAGGTCCACGTAGTAGCGCGGGTTGTGCGGAGTCAGAATCGTGGCCGGAGTGTCGAAACCTTCTACCAGGAGGCCGCACTCGTCGTTGGTGGAGAACGACGCCGGTCCCCGCATCGTGTCGAGCCCGCGTTGCTTGAGCCAATCACCAGCAGCCGCGAACAGCTCGTTGGCTACCATCTGGTGATCGATGCAGTCGAACAGACCGAAGAAACCCACCGCATCACCGTGGAACTCGTTGTGCCGGGTGTTGTGTATGGCAGCAATCCTGCCTACGACGTCGCGCTCGTTTCGTTCGGCGACGAAGTACCGAATCTCGGCGTGGTCGAAGAAGGGATTCTTCTGTTTGGAGAGCAACTTGCGTACATCCATACGCAACAGGGGGACCCAGTGTGGGTCCCCTCGGTGCAGCCGGTACGGAAAGGCTATGAAGCTCTTCAAGTCGGCGGCCGTCTCAACCGGCCGCAC
>CP070666.1:304742-322903 GCA_020351775.1 Gemmatimonadota bacterium
CGGCAAACGCCGCAACCAGCATGAGTAGCGTGGATCGGGGAAGGTGAAAGTTGGTGAGTAAGGCGTCCACTACCCTGAATCGGTAGGGAGGATAGATGAAGAGATTGGTCCAGCCGGTGGCGCTTTGCAGAGTTCCTGCCTCACCCACGGTCTCCAGCACCCTGGCAGTGGTGGTACCGACTGCCCACACTCTCCGCCCGCCCACCTTGGCCCGGTTCACGACGGTCGCGGTCTCCGGAGGTACCGAATACCACTCAGCGTGGAGCGAGTGATGCGCGGGTGTTTCGGTTTCAACCGGCTTGAACGTACCGGGACCGACGTGCAACACGACTGCTGCAATCTCGATCTCGCGGTCACGTAGCTGCGACAACAGGCGTTGGGTGAAGTGCAACCCGGCAGTCGGTGCCGCTACGCTGCCAGCCAGCCGGGCATAGACCGTCTGATAGCGCTCTCGGTCCCCAGGCTCTGGCTCTCTTTCTATGTACGGTGGCAGCGGCACCGAACCGAACCGGGCAGTCAGTTCGGCTACAGATGCACTGCCTGTGAAACGCAGTCGTCTCAAACCGCCTCCCACGACCTCCACGATCTCAGCTGCCGCATCGTTCCCGAACCTTACTGTCCGCCCGAGCTTGAGCTTTCCGCCTGGGTGGACCATCGCGAGCCAGTCTCCGTTCGGTTCGGCGTGTACCAACAGGATCTCGGCTTCCCGGCCGTTATCACGTAGTCCTCGAAGTCTTGCAGGAATCACCTTGCTTTCATTGAGCACCACGACATCACCTGGGTCAGGGAGCTTGAGGAAGTCGCGAAACACGCGGTGTGCAGTCTGTCCGGTCACGCGGTCTAGCACCAGCAACTTGCTGTCGCTACGGCGGTCGAGCGGCCGTTGTGCGATTGACTCGGGTGGGTACTCGTAGTCGAAGTCGGACGTGCGGTACTTACTGGACACTATGCCCGTCTTGGAAGAAACTTCCTTGCTGCCCATTGGCGGTAGTGGGTGGGGAGTAGTCGAAGTGTCGGTACGCGGCGGGAGTGGCGACTCTGCCCCGCGGCGTTCGATTCAGGAAACCCTGCTGGATCAGGAAAGGCTCGTAGACCTCCTCCACCGTTCCGGCGTCTTCACCGATGGCGACGGCTATGTTGTTCAAACCGACCGGACCGCCGTCGTGTTTCTCGATGATCAACCTGAGAATCCTGGCATCCATGTCATCCAATCCATACTCATCGACATTGAGCCGCTGCAGAGCGGCTTGCGCGACCGCTGGAGTAATGACGCCGTCCGCTCGCACTTGAGCGTAGTCCCGGACCCGGCGCAGCAAGCGGTTTGCGACGCGTGGTGTGCCGCGACTCCGCTTGGCGATTTCCGTGGCCCCGGTCGGCTCGATCGCCACCTCCAGTATCCGTGCTGACCGAGCTACGATCTGCTCGAGGTCACTGGTCGGGTAATACCCCAAGCGCTCGATCAGGCCAAACCGGGCACGCATCGGCGGCGTCAGCATACCGAAACGGGTCGACGCTCCAATCAATGTGAACGGTTCGATGCCCATCGGGATGGTCTGTGCGTTGGGTCCTTCGGCAATCCGAATGTCGACCCGGAAATCTTCCATGGCGGGATAGAGAAACTCCTCCAACGCCGGGCGCAGTCGGTGGATCTCGTCGATGAACAGGACATCCCCCCGCTGCAGAGTGGTCAGCAGCCCCACCAGGTCACCGGATCGCTCGAGCACTGGCCCGCTGCTTGTGCGGATGTTGACCCCCATCTCCTTGGCCACCAACATCGCCAGCGTAGTCTTTCCCAATCCCGGGGGGCCGAAAAAGAGCGCATGGTCCAGCGGCTCGCCACGCTGTCTCGCGGCGTCGACCGCAATCTGCAGGCTTTCCTTGACCTCCTTCTGTCCGACGAACTCGGACAGTCGGGACGGTCGCAGGGATAGCTCCGAAGAGGTCTCTTCTGGTAACGGATCCGGGGTGGTGATTTCAGGCCGCGTCACGACTTGGCTGCCGAGCTCCAACGGACCGGCCGCGTGTCCTGCTCAATCGAGTGACGTGCGCGGCAGTGAATGCAGCGATCTTCCGCCCTGGTGACCGAGTCGTCTACCAGCTTTCTGTTGGTGGTTCCGCACGACGTGCACAGCCATTCTGCAGTTTTCATTTGCGTCTCGCTAACAGTTGCAGGGCTCCACGGATCAGCTCGGCAGCCTCGGCACCAGCCCGTTCAGCCAGGACAGTGCGCACCGCTCGGTCGGCATCACCGCTGGGGTAGCCCAAATTCACCAGCGCGTTGACCGCCTGCTCGGCCGGGAGCGATATCACCGTTACGCCGTTCGCGTGAGCCACGTCTCGTAGTTTGTCCTTTAGCTCGAGAGCGATCCGCTCGGCTGTCTTCTTGCCGACGCCGGGGACCGTACAGAGTGCGGCGATGTCGCCCTCTTTGAGGACTCTGATGACGCGATTTCCCAACGTGGACACTATAGCCAGCGCGAGCCGGGGGCCAACACCATTCACGGCCAGCAGTCGCTGGAACACCGTGCGCTCTCCCACGTCGTCGAAGCCATAGAGGGCCCAGCCATCCTCGCGCACGATTGGCACCGTATTGAGCTCGACTTCCGCTCCGGTGGGCGGTAGACGCTCTAGGACGCCGATGGGCACGGCAATCTCGTAGCTGACCCCTCCCGCCGTGGCAACAACCACGCGGTCCCCCGACTTCGATGCCAGCCGTCCGAACACCGCGGCTATCACGATCGCGCCCGGGAGTTGAGCAAATACGTCAAGGCAATGGCGCAGGCATCCGCTGCGTCACTCGGTCGGGGCGGGTGCTTCAACCTGAGCAACTGCTGGACCATGTATCCAATCTGGCCTTTGAGGGCCCCACCCGCACCAACGACGTGCTTCTTGACCGTCGCGGGCGTAAACTCGGATACGTCGATTCCAGCCCTAGCCGCGCACAACAGAATCACTCCGCGTACCTGTCCCAGTGAGACCGTCGTCTTAACGTTCTTGCGGTAGAAGACGGTTTCGACGGCCATCGCAGTCGGGTGGTGACGGGCTATCAACTCGCTCACGCCATCGTAGACAGTCTTCAGGCGACAGGCAATATCATCGCTGCTATCAGTGCGAATCACGCCGCACTCGACCAGGCGCCCAGGGCTGTCCTGGGCGGGTTCGACTATGCCGTACCCGGTCGTGGCGAGACCTGGATCGATGCCCACGACGCGAATGTTCACCCGCTTACCGCCGCTAGGGTCTCCTGGTCTATATCGAAGTTGCTGAACACGCTTGATACGTCTTCGTGTTCTTCCAGTGCGTCGGTCAGCCGGAGCAACCGTTCTGCGTCCTTTCCCTCGACCGTTACCGTGCTCTGGGGGACCATCGCGATCTCTGCATCCGCGACTGCGAAGCCCCTAGACTCCAGGGCGTCTCGAACCTTGTTAAGCAGCGCGGGGTCGACTGTTATGACGTGTTGATCCTCTTCAGTGGTGATATCGTCTGCCCCCGCCTCCAGCGCCGCTTCGAGGACCTCGTCTTCCGCATATCGTGCCGCATCCAGGTACAGCTGTCCGCGACTGTCGAACATCCACGCCACCGAGTTGGGTGCGCCGATGTTACCACCGTTTTTGGAGAATATGTGGCGGATCGCTGCGACGGTGCGGTTCAGGTTGTCGCTAGTGACTCGAATGAGGATTGCGGCACCACCGGGTCCGTATCCTTCGTATGTGGCCTCATCGTACGCGACGCCGTCGAGTTCCCCGGTTCCTTTCTTTACGGCGCGCGTGATGTTGTCTGCCGGCATATTGGCTGCCTTGGCGTTCTCGATCGCCGTTCGCAGCCGGGCATTGCCTTCGGGATCACCGCCTCCCTGTCGTGCAGCCACGGTGATCTCCTTGATGAGCTTGGTGAACTTGGCTCCGCGCTTGGCGTCCTGCGCGGCCTTCTTGTGCTTGATCTGTTTCCACTTGCTGTGTCCTGCCATACAACCTCCACGCGACCGGTACTGCGCCGACGTTCGGGCCGGTTCATCTGGGACAATCTGGAAATATAGATCATCTGACTCAGGATTGTCTGCGACCCTAGCGGGGTCGTTGGCGTGCTACCGGTCCGGATCCAGCATGTCTTCGAATCGTAGCCATTGACGGTGGAAGTAAAGATCGACAAAGCCTGTCGGGCCGTTTCTGTTCTTGGCGATTATCAGTTCGGTTGCACCCGCCACGTCAGGCCCCGTCGAATACATCTCTTCACGGTACAGCCCCAAAACGACGTCGGCGTGTTGTTTGACGGATCCCAGCGCCCCAAAGTCGTCCAGATTCGGTCGTCGATCCGCCCGCTCCGCTGCCAGTTGGGGCAGCTGAGACACTGTCAGACACACCACGTGCCGTTCGAGCGCCAGTGCCTTGAGCGCCCGAATCGAGGCGGCGCAGTCTTCGTCATGTGTCTGCCGTCTTTCCGGAGGGGCGAGCAGTTGCAGGTAGTCGAGTACGATCATTGACGGATTATCTGGCTCGAGGTCGGCAATCACGTCGCCGAAAGTTGGGCCGCTCAACGGGAATACCCGCATGGGCAGATCGCGCAGCCTGAACGCCGCAGACCCGAGCGCCGCCCTGGCGGGCTCGGCTAGCGTGGCACAGCGCATCTCATCGATCTGGACCCGACCCTCAAGGGCAAGTGCTCGCTCGAGCAGCCGGTCCTCATCCATCTCGCCGGAAAGGTACGCCACCGGGAATCCGGCCCTAGCCACACGCAATGCCATCCCGATTGCGAGCGCCGACTTGCCTGCACCGACGTCGCCACCTAAGACCACTAGGTCTTGCCTGCGAAACCCTCCTCCGAGGGCGTTGTCCAAGGACGGAAACCCGGAGGGTATGGTATCCGGCGGTTGCGTGCCTGGTTCACGGGCATCCACTCTCTCGACGAGTTGGGCGAGCGAATCAGGCCGGATACGTCTGGAGCTGCTCACGCCGTTGTTCGCTCCAGGCGCAGCGCTCTCTTGGCGGACCGCACCGCGAGCGTGACGGCGTTGGCCGCGTCCTGGCCCAGGTATTCGCGGGTAGGCCCTTCGAGATTCTGCAAGGCTGCCACAATGCCGCTGTCGGTTCCCAGAGCAAGTTCAGCTGCGGATCGCGCTAGGGCTCTCTTGATGGCGGGCTGCATGGACAGGCTGCTCCAGCGTTTGACCATGGCGTCGATCCGTCGCTTGGTGGCGCGGCCACTCAGGGTCATGGGTGGAAGGGCGTCGTCGCAGGTTCGTAGTAGAAGCCAGAGTGCGAAGATGCCGCTCTGTCGCGGCCCTCGGGCGGTGACCTGAAGGCAGTCGATCAGCTGGTTCTGCGCCGGGACGAGGTCGTGGTTCATGCAGATATATTCCGGATCTTCAACCCGTGCATGAAGTGGCGAACTTCAAAAATGTAGAGTTGGGCCGATCTCGTCGCCAGAGCGCCACGTTGAGTGACACCAGCGGCAGGAGTATGTTTCGCATTATGCCACGGCCAAAGACCATCCTTTGGGTGGACGATGAGATCGAATCGCTAGCCGCACATGTGTTCTTCTTGAATGAGCACGGATTCCAGGTTGAGCAGGCTGCGCATGGTGATGATGCTATCGCGCTGTTGACCCGCCAGCCCTATGGCATCGTTCTCCTCGACGAGCAGCTCCCAGGTCGTCGCGGCCTGGAGCTGGTTGGCGAGATTCGCTCAATCGATCCTGCAGTGCCGGTGGTCATGGTGACCAAGAGTGAAGAAGCGGGGACCATGCACGAGGCAATCGGAATCGAACTCGATGATTACCTCGTCAAACCGGTCAATCCTCGGCAGGTGCTCACGGTGGTGACACGCTTACTCGAGGGTGACCGCATCAGGCAGCAACGCCTGTCACGCGATTTCGTGTCTTGCTTCCGAGAGATGGAGATGCGGCGTGGCTCCCGTCTTGGTTGGCGGGAATGGACAGAGTTGGTGGTCGAGGCGGCCCAATGGGAGGTCCGACTGGCGCCCAGTGACGAGAGCGGTCTCAAAGAGGCGCTGCGCACGTTTCAGACGAGTCTGCACGGCGGTTTTGCCGAGTACATCGGCACGAACTACCCAAGATGGCTGGCGAATCCCCAGGGCGACCGGCCGCCGATGTCGGTCGACGTCTGCAGCGAGTTCTTGGTACCCCTGCTAGAGAAGCATCGCAAGGCGCTCTTTGTAGTGGTCGATTGCCTCAGGTTGGACCAGTGGGAGTCACTCACGCCGCTGGTCACGGACGTGTTTGATGTGGAGGAGTCGCACTACTTCAGTATCTTGCCGTCAGCAACGCCGTTCGCGCGCAACGCTATTTTCAGTGGGTTGTTCCCGGTCGAGATAGCTGCACGCCATCCTCGTTGGTGGGGTAATCGAGAGGACGAGAGTCTCAACGCGCACGAGGCGGACTTACTGACGGAGCAGCTGGAGGAGCTGATGGATGCCCCCGTGCAGGTGCGATATGAGAAGCTCACCACCAACGCTGAGAGTCGGGCCCTGTTGCAGCGACTGCCTGCCTACTTGTCGCAGGACGGGGTAACGGCGCTGGTGTTCAACTTCATCGACCAGCTGACTCACGGTAGGGCTGAACACGCCATTCTTTACGAGGTCGCGCGGGACGCAAACGCCCTGCGCAGCCTGACACGCACATGGTTCCAGGATTCAGCCCTGTTGCGTGCCCTCAAGGAGGCTGAGCGCCGTGGTGTTCCTGTGTTGCTGACGACGGATCACGGGTCGATTCACTGCAATACCCCAGCCACAGTGTATGCTAAACGCGACGCGACGGCCAACCTCAGGTACAAGTTCGGAGAGGATCTGAGGGCAGAGGCAGCGGCAGATGCCGTGGTAGTCAATGACCTATCGGCTTGGGGTCTACCGGCGCGCAAACTCGGTGTGCGAATGCTGCTCGCTACCGGTGACCGGTTCTTCGTATACCCGACCAAGCTCAGGGAGTATCAATCTCGCTATCGCGGTGCCTTCCTGCATGGGGGTGTGACTCCCGAAGAATTGATTCTTCCCATTGCGCTATTGACTCCACGCCGATCCACTTAGATGTCTCGGGTCAGCCGGTTCATACGATTCGTCCAGCGGTACGCTGGGCTGCTTTGCGTCACCTTTGGCGCGGCAGTCCTGGCTTCGGTACTGGATGGATTCACGTACACGCTCTTGATTCCGTTCTTGCGGGCGTTGTTTGACACACCGGTATCTGTCGCTGCGGGCACTCCGACTGCAGTCGAGTGGGTACATGACACGATGGTGGGCTTCGCGCTCCGTGGCGAACGGAGTGCGGCGATCCGGAACGTTGTGTTCATCATCCTCATCGCCGTAGCCTTGAAGAATGCTGCTGCGTACGCCGCGGGATCGCTGGGCACTTACATCCGAGAGAGCGTGGCGCGTGACATGCGCGTGCGACTCTACACACACGTCCAGCACCTGGGATTGGGCTTCTTCCAGCGGATGAAGGGTGGACAGCTCATAAGTCGGTTGATTGCCGACATAGAGCAGGCGTGTGGAATCGTCAGTGCGGCGCTCGTATCCGCGGTGCAAAACGCAGTCCTATTGCTTGTCTACTTGATCATCCTCTTCTCGCTTTCATGGCGTCTGTCTCTGATCATGCTCCTATTGGCACCGGCCATAGCGCTAGTGATGCGGCCGATACAGCTTCGCATCAGAGCCCGGCTGAGGAGTGCATTTCACAGTCGCGGGGAGATCGCGGCCATCGTGGGTGAAACGCTCGAGGGGGCACGCTTGGTCAAGGCGCACGGTGCGGAAGCGTACGAACGCCGCAGGTTTGCGGAGGCAGTGGGCCACGTCTTCAAGGGTGTGGTGAAAGCTGAGCGGCTGGCTGTACTGGCTCATCCGGTGAGTGAAACGCTGGGTGCAGCAGCCGTGCTGTTGCTCGTTGTGCTGGGGCTGTCGTTAGGGAATGCTGCGAGCGGCGCCATGCGTCCGGAGTTGTTCATTCCATTCGTCGTGATAGCACTCCGACTCGTATCACCGGTCAAGGCGCTGACGCAATTTCCGGTGATCGCCGAAGTTTCGTTGGCTGCCGCCGGGAGGATATTCGAGGTGCTTGATGAACCGGCGGATGATGTCGACTCACCCGGTGTGCTGGAGTGTCCCGGTATTGAGAGAGACATGCTATTCGAAGACGTGTGGTTCGCCTATGAGGCGGACACCTGGGTTTTGAAGGGGGTGAACCTCCATGTTCGGCGCGGTGAGATCGTGGCGATAGTGGGCGCTTCGGGAGCAGGCAAGTCCACGTTGGTCGATCTGCTGCCCCGCTTCATAGAACCGACCAAGGGCATGGTGTATATCGACGGCGTGCCGGTATCCAGTTACAGCCGCCGTTCACTGCGCAGGGCGCTGGGAATCGTGAGTCAACACACGGTGATCTTCAACGACACGGTCCACGCGAATATTGCCTATGGCGATCAGGAGAACGCGTCGCGCGAGGCGGTGGAAGCGGCCGCTAGAGCCGCCAACGCACACGGTTTCATACAACGCCTGCCCCGGGGATATGGCACTGTCCTGGGCGAGCGGGGTCTACGGCTCTCTGGAGGTGAGCGCCAGCGGATCGCGATCGCCCGCGCTCTATTGCGGGATCCGCCGATCTTGATCCTGGATGAGGCAACGTCGGCACTGGATACGGAAGTCGAACGGTTGGTGCAGGAGGCCATCGGTCGACTGCTGCAGAATCGTACGGTGCTGGTGATTGCCCATCGGCTTTCCACTGTCGCCCGAGCTGACCAGATAGTCGTGCTCGACGGGGGTAGGATGGTCGAACGTGGCCGGCACGAGGAACTGGTCGCAGCAGGGGGCCTTTACCAGCGGCTCCATGCACTCGAGATGGTGACGCCGCAGCCGTAGTCCGGCAAGCTTCAGCAACTGATCCCAGGTGCACTCGATTCAGCGTGTGTAGCTCAACTGGGCGATTGCGCGCGCCATCTATTGGGGGAAACTGAGAATGGACTCCGCTCAATCGCTGGACCAGCAAGTTGTTATGCAACTGCGCCAGTCAGATTTTCCGTGGACAGCCGAGACGGTCTACATGAACAATGCTGCTACGGGGCCGCTGCCGGAGCGGTCTCGACGGGTCCTCCATGAGATGACCGACAAGCGAGTCGCTCCCCATCTGCTGGATGACCTGGACATGTTTGCCCTCATGAAGGAGACCAGGCAGACTGTGGCCCGGTTGATCAATGCGGATGCAGGGGAGATCGGACTCACCCCCAACACGGGCTACGGTATCAACATTGCAGCACAGGCGTTGCCGTTGGAGCCCGGCGACCGGGTGATCATCTCAGACGGTGAGTTCCCGGCTAACGTCTACCCGTGGCTCCATCTGAAACATCGCGGCGTCGACGTCGAGGTGGTGCCACGTACCGAACGGGGCTGGCCCGACGAGGAAGCGCTGATACAGCGTTTGAGCCGGCCCAGCACTCGAGTGCTGTCGATCTCTTTGGTACAGTTCTCGACGGGATACATGGCTGATGTCGAGCGCCTGGCGGAAGCCTGTCGGGCAGCGGGATGCTACCTCGTAGTAGATGGAATCCAGGGCATCGGCAACACGCCGTTCGATGTTGCGGCAACGTCGGTCGACATTGTGGCGTGCGGCGGGCAGAAGTGGCTGCTATCACCCTGGGGATCAGGATTCGTATATGTTCGGCGTGAGCTGCTTGAGAATATGCTTCCGCCGGCTGTAGGGTGGATGGCGTTCGAGGGGACGGACGATCATACACGCCTCACTGATTATTCGACCACCCTACACAGTGATGGCCGGCGCCTCGAACTCGTCACACTGCCCTATCAAGACCTGCTCGCAATGAAGGAGAGCATTGACCTGCTGCTGCGCCTGGGTATCGATCACATCGCGGAGTGGCTGCGTGAAGTGAGGCGTCCCATCATGGATGCAGCACTCAGCGGAAAGATCGAGTTGACCTCTCCGATGGGCGATGGTCATGAATCGGCAATCGTCTGTGTTGTGACCGCAGACTCGCTCAATTCCTATCGACGGCTCAGGCAGGAGGGAGTGATCTGTTCATTCCGTGAAGGAGCAATAAGGTTGGCTCCACACTGCTACAACCTTCCAGAAGAGGCGGAAAAAGCCGTGCAGATACTCACGGAGCAGAGATGAGTGACTGTGTGTTTTGCGACATCGCCACAGGCCGGTCGCCAGCCAGCATCGTGTACCAGGATGAAACCGCCCTTGCATTCATGGACATATATCCGATTCACCCAGGTCATACCTTGGTGATACCGCGGGTTCACATCCAGGATTTGGCCCAATGCCCGCTGGAACTGGCTGGTCAGCTATTCATAGCCAGCTCACGTGTGGCTCCCGCGGTGGTCGCGGCCACTGATGCGGCCGGCTTCAACGTGTGGACGGCAAACGGCAAGGAGGCAGGTCAGGAGGTCTTTCATCTGCATTTGCACATTCTGCCGCGCTTTGTCGGGGATACGTTTGGCTTGAGGTTTCCCAAGGGTTATCCCGCCGCTGCTCCACGGAGTGAGCTGGAGGAGATGGCGGCTCACATCAGGCAGGCGGCCCAAAGATGAAGTGGGTCTTCTTGCCTCTCCGTAGCCAGTAGTAGCCGCCGTGGAGCGGTGCTCCAACGACCGCGCTCGCGTCGGACACTTGCTGCCCATTCAGGTAGATGCCACCCTGCTGGATCTGGCGCCGCGCGTCACTCCTGGATTGGACCACACCCGAACAGGCTATCAGGTCTACCACTGGAGAGTCCGGTCCTAACCCAGGTGGAAGCGGTCCGTGTGGCAGTTCCGCTGCCAGCATCTTCCAAGTGGCAGCCCTAGCGTCGGCGGGGTTCGATTGGCCAAACATGGTAAGCGAGGCCTCCGCAGCACTCTGAGCCAACTCGCCCCCATGTACCCTTGCCGTGACGTCCAGAGCAACAGCTCTGTGTGGGATGCGCGCGCCCGGGTCTTCGGAGTGCCGATCCATCAGCTCCGCGATAGCCTCGCGCGACTCAAACGTGAAGATCTTGAGGTACGACTCCACGTCGCGGTCGTCGGCGTTGATCCAGAACTGATAGAACTCGTACGGGCTGGTCAACTCTGCACTCAGCCAAACACTGCCTTTCTCAGTCTTCCCGAACTTGGCGCCGCTTGCGGTTGTAATCAGCGGCGCACAGACTCCGTGGGCGTCGCCGCCTTCGACCCGCCTTATCAACTCGATCCCCGCAGTGATATTGCCCCACTGATCAGAACCACCCACTTGTAGCTCACAACCTAGGGTCCGGTAGAGGTGGAGGAAATCGAACGCCTGAAGGAGCATGTAGCTGAACTCGGTGTAGGAGATGCCAGTCGTCATGCGGCCTTTGACCGAGTCTTTCTGGAGCATGTAGGACAGCGTGAAATGCTTGCCGATATCGCGCAGAAAAGTCACCATCTCCAGGTCCCCCAACCAGTCGCGGTTGTTCACCATCTGGGCACCGTGGGGGGAGTGTGTGAAGTCCAGGAACCGAGAGAGCTGTTCTCGCTGGCGTGCAGTGTTTTCCTCGATGACCGGCCCCTCCAGCAGCGGCCGCTCCTCGCTCTTGCCGCTCGGGTCGCCGATCAGGCCGGTGCCTCCGCCGAGGACTACAACGGGTTTGCCGCCGCAGCGCTGCAGGTGTGCCAGCAGCATTACGGCCACCAGGTTGCCGATTTGGAGGCTGGGCGCCGTCGGATCGAACCCGGCATATCCGGTGATGGGGCCGGTTGTCAGCCGGGCTCTGAGCTCGGGTGTCTCGTCGTACAGCAGCCCGCGCCAGGCCAGTTCATCGAGGAAGCGTTCCATGCGCGCGAAGCTTAGTGCGGCACGGAATCGCTGGCAAGCTGGACACAGGTCCGCTACGTTTCACGAGATCTGAGGGAGTACGGCTGATGACAATGACCGGAAGCGATAGAAGACGGGGGGTAACGGGACCGCCGCGCCTGGCCGAACGTGTGCGTCGGTCGTTCACGGCGCGGACTACCAGGATCGTGGGATTCTGCATACTGATCGTGGCCGCCCTGGGGCTGGGTGCGACGTGCGGGTCGTGGACCCGGGCCTGCGCAGGCACGGCGTGTCCATCAATCGCTGTGCTCGAGGGATACCGTCCGACACAGACCGCGAAGGTCTACGCCGCTGACGGGCGTCTGTTCACCGAATTGGGAATCGAGCGACGTACGGTGCTGGGGTTCGACGACATGGCTCCCTCGGTCAGAGCAGCCTTCGTCGCCGTAGAGGACCAACGGTTTTACGAGCACGGCGGCATCGACTACCGCCGTATCCTGGGGGCGATCAGATCGAACATCCTCGCTCTCGGTTTTGCTGAGGGCTTCTCGACGATCACGATGCAACTCGCACGCAACGTGTTCCCCGAAAAGTTGCCCAGTGCCAAGGACCTGCGGCGGAAGGTACGCGAGATGCGGGTAGCACTAGAGATCGAACGGACCTACAGCAAGAACAAGATCCTGGAGCTGTACCTCAATCAGATCTATCTCGGGGGACCTGCCTACGGCATCGAGGCCGGCGCCCAGAGGTACTTCGGTAAGTCGGCTCGCGATTTGAATGTAGCTGAAGGTGCCCTGCTGGCTGCCGTCGCCAACCTCCCAGGCCGGTACGACCCGCGCAGGAATCCACAGTTGGCCCTGCAGCGACGCAACTTGGTGATCAACCTCATGCGCGATCAAGGCTACATAACTCGGCAGGAAGCGGAGCGCTGGAAATCCTATCCAGTGGTACTGCGCTCGCGCGAGGGCTTTGACGATGTCGCGCCCTACTTCACGGAGTGGGTGCGTACACAGTTGTACGATCGATTCGGCACCAGACTCTACGAGCGAGGGTATCGGGTCTATACGACCCTGGACCTCGACATGCAGCTCGCCGCCGAGCGGGCGATCGAGAATCAGCTCGAACTGATCGAGAACGAGGAGTATGGGCCGTACCACCACGTGACGTATCAGGAGGATCTCGAGAACGACCGAGAGCCTGGAGTCAAGCGAGAAAAGACACCATATCTGCAGGGAGCGATGGTGACCCTCGATGTGGAGACTGGCTACGTGCGCGTCATGGTTGGGGGGCGGGACTACAACGACTCCGAATGGAATCGAGTGACACTGGCTCAGCGCCAGGCAGGGTCGACGTTCAAACCGTTTGTCTACACCGCCGCCGTACGGGCCCACTATCCACTGAGCTACATAGTCGATGACGCACCGATCAGTCTGTGGATCCAAGGTGACTCCATGCCATGGGAGCCGCAGAACTTCGAGTTGGATTTCCGCGGGCCCATGACCCTGAGGAAGGGGATCAGGCAGTCGCGCAATCTGGTGGCAGTCAAGCTGGGTCGGGAGTTGGGTGAGCAGGCGGTGATCGGCGAGGCGCGCCGATTTGGACTGTCGACGCGACTCTATCGGGTTCCTTCGCTCCACATTGGCTCAGCCGACGTGATTCCGCTGGAGATGGCATCCGCATACACCGCATTCGCAACGCTGGGTGTGCGGGCCGCGCCAATCGGCATCCTCAGGGTCGAGGATGATAACGGCAACATAGTGTGGGAGCCGCAGACTCGTCGTGAGCGGTTGATGGACGAGGAGCACATGTGGTTGGTGACCGATATGCTGCAAGATGTAGTGCGGCGTGGAACAGCTACCCTGAGGGTGCGATCCCTGGGTGGCTTCATGCATCCCGCCGGCGGGAAGACGGGCACTACGAACGACGGGGCGGATGTCTGGTTTATCGGGTTCACATCGGAATTGGTGACGGCTGTCTGGATCGGCTTCGACGAGCCCAAGAAGATCAAGACTCAATCCTCTGGAGGTCAGCTGGCGGCGCCGGCGTGGGCCGCGTTCATGAATGACGTGTATGAGCGGCGTCCTCCACCCAGTGATTGGCAGCGTCCGGAGAGCCTCATTCTGTTGCGCATCGACCACGACACGGGCTACCTGGCTTCGAGCTGGTGTCCCCGGGAATCCACGTCCTACGAATGGTTCATACCGGGTACCGAACCGGTGGATTTCTGCCCGGTGCATAACCCGTTCAGGAGCGGTATAGCGATGCGCCCCGGCCAGCAATTGGACGGGCACCGCCACGGGGGATCTCACTGAAGCAGCTGCGGATCACCGCAGATGTCGTCTGGCCGGTATCTTCGAGTCCCGTAGTCGCAGGTGCGTTGCTGACGGATGAGTCCGGACGCATAGTCACCGTCGGTGTCGACTCTGCCGTGCCCGCGCTACCCGCCGTCAAGCAGGTCACTTGGCAGAATGCAGCGGTCCTGCCTGGATTCGTGAACCTACACACTCACTTGGAGCTCACCGGCCTCCGTGGTCGCATCGTGCAGCCCGACTTCTTCGACCGGGTTCAGCAGGTCGGGAAGGCAAAGGGGTCCACAACTGCAGACGGGTTCCTGAGGGCCGCGCGGGAGGGCCTTCAAGAGACCTGGCGCCATGGCACGACTACCGTGGCCGACACCGGGGCGAGCGGCGCGGGCGCGCGTGCTCTGACCCAGTTTGGTGGCCGTGGCGTGTACTACCACGAGGCGATAGCACCCGAGCCGGGTCTGTGTGACACAACCGTTTAAACCTTCGCTGCCGAGATCCGTTCGCTTTTGCAGGAGGTGTCGGAGGCGGTGACCATCGGCGCTTCGCCGCATACGCCGTATACAGTGAGCCCGCAACTTTATACATTAGTGCAGGAGTCTGCCCGTTGCGACGGATTGCCGCTTGCCGCCCACATCGCCGAATCACGAGCCGAGCTCGATCTTGTGACCCGTAACCGCGGGCCCTTTACGGACGCCTGGCGGGGCGCACCATCCCGCCGCCTGTCTTGGCGCGCACCGCGCTGGAGTATATGGAGCGACTGGGGCTGTTGGGTCGCGACCTGCTGGCAGTCCACGCTGTTCAAGCCGACGAGCGTGATATGGCGCTGCTGCGGGCCACGACGTGGCTGTTGCCGTCTGCCCTCGGTCCAATCGGCGACACGGGCACGGGTCGCCGACGCTTGGGTTGTTCCTTGGGGCGGATCTTAGGATTGGTCTAGGAACCGACCCGGCCGCCAGTGTGGACTGTCTCGATATGCTCGCTGAGGCACAGGCGGCGCGGGAGCTGGCAGGGCTGAGCGCCGCCGATGCGCTGCGGTTGCTCACGCTGGCGGGAGCCGAGGCCCTGGGGTGGGGAGGTGAGATCGGATCACTCGAACCTGGCAAATGGGCAGACCTGTGCGTGATCGATTTAGCCGGTTCCGGAGGTGTGACCGACGAGCAACTCGCAGCTGCAGTGCTGAACGGCGGGGCGGACGCGATCCGTGCCACATACGTCGGCGGTCGGCTCGTGTTTGACGGGCACGGCTAGATATCGATCCGGAGCGGTGCCGGCGGCCGGTCTGGTCTCTTGCATTAGATTTGTTCCTCAATGAAGACTCAGCGGCATGCAGCCATCCTCAGACTCGTTCGCAGTCGACAGATACACAGTCAGGAAGAGCTGCGTGGACTGCTACGGACCGAGAAGATCGACGTCACGCAAGCGACGCTCTCGAGGGATGTCCACGAGCTGCAGTTGGTGAAGGCAACGGGGCCTGATGGCGAGTCGTACTACGCCTTGCCGCTCGATGGCGGTGTGCTACGCCCTCATCTGGAACAGCTCCTGACCACGCTGCTGGTCTCGGTCGACAATGTGGGCAACTTGCTTGTCGTACGCACTCCTGCGGGTAGTGCCAACGCGCTGGCGAGCGCGCTCGATCGGCATGGTTGGGACGATGTAGTGGGCACCGTCGCAGGGGACGATACGATCCTGATGGTCACCCGGTCAGAGGCAGCGTGCCTGGTCCTGGCGGAGCGTATCCGGAGGATGGCCCGACTGGAGGGTTGACCGTGGCGCAAAGTGGTATGTTCATGCATTCAACTGTATATGTCGCAGTTGTGCGCAAGTGTCGCGCATCTTCGGTTGAAGCGAACAGATGGGTCTGGTGAAAATGAGTGGACATCTGCTATGGGGTGGACGGTTCCGGTCGAGTACGGAGGAGGCCTTCGCGAAGCTGAACGAGAGTCTCTCGGTTGACTTTCGACTGTGGCCCTACGATTTGCGGAGCGCCAAGGCGTGGGCAACGGTGCTGGCGCGGTGTGGTGTACTGGATGCTTCAGAGGAGAGGCTGCTGCACCAAGGACTGGAGGACGTGGGCCGCCGGCTAGAGTCTGGGGAGTGGGATGCTGCGGACGATGAGGACGTCCATACACTCGTAGAGCGCTTGCTCTACGACCAAATTGGTGAACCAGCGGGTAAGCTCAATACCGGTCGCTCCCGCAACGACCAGGTGGCGACGGACCTGCGGCTGTGGTGCTTGGATGCGGTTCAGTCGGTTGACGCCGAGGTGGCGGCTCTGGGCCAGGCCCTGGTCATGCAAGCACGGCAAGGCATCGACCTGGTTCTCCCCGGTTACACGCATGGTCAGCGCGCCCAGCCGGTGCGGTGGGCGTACGTTCTGCTGGCCCACGCGTGGCCGCTGGCGCGTGATAGGGCTCGCCTGAAGGACGTGGCTGATCGCGCTTCCGAGCTGCCGCTCGGCTGTGGAGCCCTAGCCGGTTCGGGAATCGCAGTGGATCGCGAGCTTCTTCGCGAGTCGCTGGGTTTTCGGCGGCTCAGTCCCAACGGCCTCGACGCGACCGGTGCCCGCGATTTCGTGGCCGAGTTCCTGTTCGTGCTTGCGCTCGCCTCCACGGACGTGTCGCGTCTTGGTGCAGAGTTGTTGACCTATGCGTCGGCTGAGTACGGATTCGTGCGCCTGTCAGAAGGGTACTGCTCGGGGTCCAGTCTCCTGCCGCAGAAACGCAACCCCGATGTGCTGGAACTGACCCGGGCGAAGTCAGCACGAGTACTCGGCGATCTGGTCGGCGTGCTGACGGTCATGCGGGGACTGCCAGCCGGCTACAGCAAGGATCTCCAAGAGGACAAGGGCTTCCTGTTTGATGCCGTGGATGCCTTCCTGTTGACTCTGCCGGCTATCCGCGGAGCCGTCGCCGAGATGACGGCGGATTCCGGACGGATGGAAGCGGCTCTCGATCACACGTTGCTGGCCACGGACCTGGCAGACCGACTGGTGTCAGCCGGCGTGCCGTTTCGCGAGGCACATGGTCTGGTTGGCAACCTGGTCCAGGCGGCCGAAACACTAGGCCGGCCTCTTACCGATGTGCCGGTCGAAACGGCGTCAACGATTCATCCGGAGCTGCCGCGCGCAATTGCCTCCCTCGGCACCTGGGTGGATTCGATCGAGCGACGGGCAACGGCCGGTGGATCGTCGCGTGAGTCGGTGGAGGTGCAGATCGATCATCTCAGCCGTGAGTTCGGTCTACCCGCGGGGTAGGTGTGCTGCGGAGACCAGCGGGCCAGGGGGCACAAAAGAACCGTGACGTGTTGGACTGGGCTTTGGCGTCCCACTCGTCCCCTCCCGACGAGTAAAGCCTACCGGGCGGTAAGCTGCCCAACACGTCACAGTCGATGCTACTACCTGCACTACGCTCGGTGCCATGTACTTGTTTCAACCGGCACCGTCAGACTGCAACCATAAGGTTAGATGCCCGAATCCGGCTGCAGGTTGCAGATGCCGCGGGCGGATCGGTCGCAAAAAGCCCAGCGTCTGGCAAATTGGGGGCGCCGCTTTGTGATGCAGCCCACGGCGGCACCGGGCCGGTCAAGCTAAGTTGATGCAAATTAATGCTTTAGAGTGATTGGCCGGCCCCGCGGGCTATGGCACCGGCATTGCCATATCAGAATGAGGCGGGAATTCACCCGCCCGTGTGTGTTGCCGTGTCGAAAAAGGCAAACTACGGGTAACGGTGGGATGCAAGGCCGTGGGTCGTAGCCGCGATCGAGAAAGCGTGGTGACGGCCGGGCTCCCGGAGGCAACTGTGGCAGTTTCAACCGATCTTCGACCCCACTCAAACAAGGTCCGGTGGCCCATTGGGAAGCCTGCGAGCAAGCCCGCTGTGGCCCGGGCCGGTTTCTTCGTGAATATTCTCGGGAGACGCAGGCACGTTCTGGTACCAGCGTATAGGATGGAGGCAGGAATGAGAGGCAACAGAGGGTTCGCTCTGGTGGCGACTCTACTCGTGATGGTGCTGATCACCGTCGTAGTCGGGGCTGCTGTCACGGGAGCGGCAGCGGCGATTCGCTCCGCGAATCTGGACTACCGCAACTCAAAGG
>CP070666.1:323003-340834 GCA_020351775.1 Gemmatimonadota bacterium
GCGATAGGCGATTGCTATCAGGGTGCAGCTCAGGGCATCGACGAGCTGCTCGAAGCTGCGCACGTCTCCCTTTTGAAATGCCACTGCCACAGCCGTGAGCTCCCTATCGTTCACCTGCAATCCCCGCTTCTCGCGTCAAGCTCGGGTCCTCGTGACCCCAGTGGTCTTCAAAGTGAGTACGCCACTGGCCCGGGATTTGTTTATGACGGTCTGCTACGGACAAGCGCACTGCGTGCGGCGCGTCAGCTCACGAACAGGTGCTTGGTCGCGAAATCCGGCTGGCTTGTCAGATTGACCCCAAGCTTGCGCAATCCGGCCTCGTCACCCGGCGTGGGCATGTGGGTCATGTGGACTTCGCAGCCGCGCAACTCCGCTAACTTGTCTACGGCGGCGCGCGCCGCGGGATCAGATGTCGCACTCACGGCAAGTGCGATCAGTGCTTCCTCTGCGTCGAGACTGACCTGTCTCCCCTTGAGCACGTCCGTCTTCAGGTGACCGAGCGCACCAGTGACGTTGGGTGGCAGCAAATGCTGTTCTCGCGGGATGTGTGCGAGATGCTTCGCAGCGTTCAGCACGAGGCTAGCGGCTGCGTGCATCAGAGGCGAATTGCAGCCGGTGACTATGGGGCCTCCGGAGAGCTCGATGGCCGCCCCGCAGAAGATACCGTCGTTGCCTTTGCCGTCGATGCGGGCCTGGTCGGCTGCCTGGCGTGCCGGCTGAACCACGCTGCGGCTTTCCGGACGAAGGTGCAGTTCGTTCATAAGCAGTCCTATGCGCTGGACTGAGTCGTGGTCGACCAGACCCATGACGTGCTCGCAGGAGTAGCGGAAGTAACGGCGCACGACTTCCTGCCGTGCTGCCGTGCGCACCGCCTCATCGTCGACGATGCCAAAACCGGCACGGTTGACTCCCATGTCGGTGGGCGACTTGTAGAACGATGGCTCACCCGTGATCCGCTCGATGATCTGCCGCAGCAGGGGGAAGGCCTCCAGATCACGGTTGTAGTTCACCGCGCGCTCGTTGTACGCGTCGAGGTGGAAGTGGTCCAACCGATTCACATCCTTCAGCTCCGCCGTGGCGGCCTCGTAGGCGATGTTGACCGGATGTTTCAACGGCAGGTTCCAGATAGGGAACGTCTCGAACTTGGCGAAGCCGGAGTTGATGCCGCGGCGGTGGTCGTGGTAGAGCTGTGACAGGCAGGTCGCTAGCTTGCCGCTCCCGGGCCCCGGACCGGTCACCACGACGATCGGTCTGTCCGTTTCGATGTGCTCATTGGCGCCATAGCCCTGTTCACTTACAATCGTGTCTACGTCGGTGGGGTACCCACGGGTGCGGCGGTGGGTGTAGACGCGGATACCACGGTTCTCAAGCCGTCTCTTGAAGGCCGTGGCGGCTGGCTGCTCGTCGTACCGCGTGATCACCACTGCGCGCACCGAGATGCCGAACTCGCTGAGGTCGTCGATGAGCTTGAGCGCGTCGGAATCGTAGGTGATACCGAAGTCCGCCCGCATCTTCTTCCGCTCGATATCCCCGGCGTAGATGCACAGCAGCACTTCGGCCTTGTCGCTCAGCCCTTGGAGCAACTTCATCTTCACGTTGGGGTCGAATCCGGGAAGTACGCGCGCGGCGTGGTAATCAAACAAGAGCTTCCCACCGAATTCCAGATACAGCTTGTCGCTGAACCGCACGACACGCTCGTTGATCGCTTCCGTCTGGCTGATGAGATACTTTTCGTTGTCGAAGGCGGCGCCCATCCAGGTTCCCCCCTCTTGAGATTCCCCAGCACTGTCTGACTACTCGCTCGACGATGTACATTGGAGTAATCTGCACGCGGTGACAAGACTGCTGAATCCTGATCACGAGTTTGGGAGGTGACCATGGAGAGGATCCGAGTCTACACGACTCCCGCCTGACCCTACTGCAAACTGGCCAAGGATTGGCTGGCAGAGCACGGGTGCGAGTTCGAGGAGTTGGACATCACAAAGGATGTGAACCTGCTGCGTGAGTGGAGGGCTCTCACTGGAGGAGCAGGCGTACCGGCCATCGCACGCGGCAAAGACTTCATGGTGGGGTTCAATCCCGACCGCCTGGAGCAGTTCGTGGACTGCTGTGCGCACTCCTCACCGGTCGAGACGGGCGATGAGTGAAACCGGGTGGGCAGGAATGAACGTGTAGCATGCGGCCTGCGGCCGGGTTCGTGCTGCTCGGCGTGAGTCTCTTCATGCTGCTCGGTTTCTTCAACGCCGATCTGCCGCAATCGGCGGTGGTGAAGTTACTGGCGTTGCTTGTTGGGGTGGGCATACCGGGAGCGGCAGGTGGCACGTTGTTGCTGCAGCACTTCGGACGCAAGAACAGGCTCCGCGGCAGCCGCGCGCAGCTCATCCGGCAGACGCAGGAAGCGGAGTTGCTGCGACTGGCTGGGGAACGAGGCGGCCGACTGACCGTGGTGGAGGTCGTGCAGGAACTGGCCCTGACCCACGGCGATGCCGAAAGCCTGCTGCGGTCGCTGGTAGTGCGGGGATACTCGGAAGTAGAGGTTACCGACACGGGGCTTTTGGTGTACACCTTTCCCGATGTTCAGCTCCTAGATGGCAAGGCCACTGCCCGAGGCGTGCTCGATGACTGATTTGAGCCCGCGCTTGCCGTGTCCCACTTGCCTCGGCGTGGCAATGGAGAAACTCAAGCCAGTTCGGGATCACGAGTTGGTGCTCGATTATTGCAGGCGGTGCGGTGGGGTGTGGTTCGACGCCGGCGAGGTTCGGGCGCTGCGGCAGGTGCGACCCAAGGGACTGGGTGGCGCGGTCGAGTTGCGGGAGACTGCGTTCCGCATGCCGTGTCATTCGTGTCTCACGGCGATGAACCGCGACGCGCAACAGTGTCCCGCCTGTGGCTGGAAGAACCTGCTGAACTGTCCCAAGTGCCAGCAGCGTATGGAGCGGATGGAGCGTGACGGGCTGACGCTCGATGCCTGCCGGTCGTGCCGCGGCGTCTGGTTCGATAACCACGAGCTGGCTCAGATCTGGAACATGGAAATGCGGCGCAATCTCCCGACCGTGCGCCGCACGAACGGGGCGGTGACGGTGGCCGACTACTTCCTGCTCGATGCCTTCCTTTGGGCGCCAGACCTGGTGTTTCTATCTGCCAGCGGCGTGGCCCATGGTGCCAGCGCAGCGGCCGGGGCGGCCGCCGATGTAGCCGCCGGAGGATTGTCCGGTATCGCAGATACGGCGGGTGGCGCCGTCGAAGCCACTGCCGAGGCGGCAGGCGGCGTATTCGAGACGATCGCTGAGATCATTGCCAGCTTGTTCTGACCGGTGGTCCGGTCTGCTGGGGGTACCGCCATTGTCCGGCCGTAAAGAGCCTCCACCACCGAGCCACTAGCTAGCCCTCACTCCCATCGTAGCACCTCCTTGGCATTGCCTAGGACACTCGGCCGCCAAATGGCGCAGCAGGCTGATGTGGCGCTCGAACCAAGGGGATAAAGTCCCACCGTGTAATCGCTTGCGCTACCTCGAGTGCCTGACGCCCAGCGGTATTGAGGGCGACGTGATCGCCGTCACGACGTGGAGAAGCCAGCGGCTGTTATGGTTGTGCGCACGCATGTGCTGTCCACTGGATGACTAGGCCTTGAGGAGGGACCATGACCGCCATACACGCGTGTTCACTCTGCCGGGTATGTCCGCCGTGGAGGGTGAAGCGTAAGTAGGGATGGGTGATCGCACGTGGCCAACTCACTCGATGACGGGGCAAGGCAGGCTGTAGTAGACATGTGCCGCCAGCACATGGCGGCCGACGTACGAGACTTGATAGCCTCTGTCAAACTGTTGGAGGCGCGCCGGGATGAGGGCGAGCTACCTGACGACCTGAGCCGGAAGCGCTTCCGTGATGCACGGCAGCACCTGTTCGAGGCCGCACGGCTGGCAATGGCGAACGGCCTCTCTCGGTTGGAGGTTCACACTACGATCACCGCTGCGGCGAGGCGTGAAGCGATGACGGAAGCCGTGCGGTTGGCACTGTACGAGGTGATCGAAGAGATCGGGCTGGACTAGCGCCGCTTGCAGAGCCGGCGGGTGCCGCTCTCGTCTCCTTCTAATTGCCTCACCGCGTCGCTATCCTACCTCCGTGTCAGCCCTCCAGGTAGTCATATGCGCCGATCCCCAACGCCTGCTGGAGGCCGCGGCGGATGGGTTTCTCACGCCACTGACGGCGACGGCGGGAAACCCCTTTCCCTCTCCCAGCTACCTACTGGCCTTGCGCCAGGGCGGCTTGCGCGATGACCTGATCCGCTTGGCGGCGGAACGTCAGGTGGCCGGCTGGTTTGATCCCCCACTGTGCGTGTTCCACGAACTACCCGAGTGGCTCGGTGGAACCGATCGAAGGCCGTTGGGCGACTACGAGCGGCTGGTTCTGATCACTGCGGTCTTGCGTGAGGCGGCGGGCGAGGTGTTCGGCCGTATGCGTGATCCGGGAGCCTTCAGCGACGCGGTGGACCGGCTGTTTGGGGAGCTGGTGCAGGAAGGCGTGACCGCAGCCCAGTTCCTGCAGGCGGCGGCACAGCGGGAGGGCGACCGTTTCGAGGTCGCGCGTGACCGCGAGCTCGCCATCGTGTACCGAGCCTACCTCGATCGACTAACTGCGTCCGGTCGGCGCGATGGACGCGACACACTAGTCGACTGTGCCAGGGCGCTGCGAGCGGATCCGGGAAGGCTTACCCGTCGACTCAGGGGACGGCAGGAGCTCCGGGTCTTGGGCCTGCACGACTTGCGTGGCGGATGGCGTCCTCTACTGGCAGCGCTGACCGACTCGCCGGCCCTGGATCGGGTGGTGCTGTACTCTGCAGACGATTCACTGTTGCATGAAGGGTTGGAGGCGCAAGTCGAGCGGCTGGATTACGCACCGGTGTTCGGTGCAGCGCTGTTCGAGACTGCTGAACCGGATGCTGCTGCGATCGACCTGGTCGCCGCCCCGGACGCGGACCGGGAGGTCGAGGAGGTTGCCCGGAGGGTGCGCGCGCTGGCGGAACAGGGAGCGCCGCTCCACCGCATAGCGGTGGTGAGTCGTAAAGCCCGGCCGCACTTGGACCTGGCCGTCGCTGCGCTGGTAAGGGCGGGGGTGCCGGCCGCTGCCCGACTGCGGATCTCCTTCGCGGAGATACCGGTGGTGCGCAGCGTGTTGGGCCTGTTCCGGGCAGCGGCGGATTGCTGGTCGCGCCGGGCTCTGGTAGACCTGACGGCGCAACCCTACTACGCCAACGAACTCGATATCACCGTTCTGAATCACATCGGCTATCGCGCGGCCGTAGCCGGGCTGGATGCGTGGCGTGGCGGCTTGATGCAGCTCGAGCGCGAGGCTGAGCGGGCCGAGTCGGCTGACGAAGACGACGAAGGACGGCGGCGCCACGATGTGCCCCGGTGTTACCGTGTGAGGCGTACCCGCCACGCCTTCGAGCGGCTCGCAGATCTGTTGCGTCCGCTCGACGAGGCGCGCCGGCTGACAGACTGGGTGCACTGGCTGCTCGGCTTCCTGGAGCGCGATCCACTCGGCATCGAGACGCAGGTGCATAGGGTTCCCAGCCACAGATACGATATCGCACGCAACGACATGGTCGGGTGGACTGCCCTGCACGACGTTGTCGCGGAGTGGGCTGCAGCGCTGGACACGTGGGGTGACCGATCGGCACTCCTAAGCGCGGCCCAGTTTCACGAGCGACTGCAGCGGGTGCTGTCCGGTGACGTCGCTCTGTGGACACCGACCCGACGGGGGGTGCAGGTGCTCGAGTCGCTCGCCGCGGTGTACCGGCCAGTCGACCACCTGTTTGTACTCGGCATGGAAGCCGGGCGCTTCCCGTCACCTCATCCACGCAGTCCTCTCATAGACGACGCCGACAGGACCGCACTGAGGGCGCTAGGTGTGCCACTCGAGGGAGCCAGCCTGTGGGATCAGCGGGAACGCAGCCTGTTCCGCATCCTGTTGGCGGGGGCCTCCCGGTCGGTGACCCTGTCCTACGTGGCGTTGGACGAGCTGGGAGAGTTGCAAGCACCGTCCACCTTCGTCGAATCGGTGGCGGAGTGTCATGTGGTCAACAGAGAAGAAATCCCGCCGAGTCGGGTGCTCACCCCAGAAGTGCCGGTCTATGCAAACCACGCGGCGCTGGAGAATGCGCTGCACACAGCAGGTGTCGAGCGGGTGCGGGAAACGGGTGGACTGACGGCCTACAGCGGACTGGTGGAAGACCCGGCCCTGCTGGCACGTTTGGCCCGGCAGTTCGGTGAGGACTACGTGTGGAGCCCGTCGCAACTCGAGCAGTATGCCACGTGTCCCTGGGGCTGGTACGCGGCGCAGCTGCTGCGGCTTGAGAAAGTCGAGGACCCGGAGCAGGAGATGGATCCGGCCACACGCGGTGGCGTGCTGCACGACGCCCTTAAGCGATTCTTCGATGGCGCCCGGAAACGTAAGGGCGATGCAGTGTTCCTCACCAAGGATGATTTGGCTTGGATTGCAGCAGATGCTGCAGCTGCGTTGGATGCCGCCATAGAACACGCGAGCGATCAAAGGTGGATGGGTCACGTGTCGCTGCTTCCGGCCAAGCGCGAGGAGCTGAGACGGATCCTCATGGGGTACCTCACGTGGGAGATCGAGCTGCACGACAAGATGACTCGCTCCCATCGAGGCATGGCTCCCAAGATGGTCCGCACCGCCGTGGCACAGCACGAGCAGCGCTTCGATAACGCCGTCCTGGAACGTGGTGGCCTCGTGATCCGTTACCGCGGATTCATCGACCGTGTCGAGGTTGGCTGCGACGGACGTGTGCCTGCACAGCATTTGTTTGCTGCAGTGGACTACAAAACCAGCGAATTCAGTACGCCGGGTGAGGGCAAGGCCGCCGCGTGGGATGACGGCGTCGTATTGCAGGTGCCGTTGTACGCCCACGCGCTGCGCACGTTGGTGGAAGGTGCTGATGTGGCCTGGGTGGAATACCGCGCGCTCAAGAAGAAGGACAACAAGGCGGTGCATCGGCTGCAATTGTACGAAGTGGACTGGAAGGGGCCGCTACTTGTGCCGATGAACGATGCAAAAGCGAAACTCGAACGCGCGCTCGATCGCGTGCCCGAACTAGTACGTTCGGTGCGGAACGGCCGGTTCCCCGCCGCAGTGCCACCGTCGTGCGGCTGCCCTTCGTGGTGCCACGGGTCGGATATCTGTCGTTCCTTGCGGCAGCCGCAGGGGCGGCGGGCGTGACTCTGATGCTCTCCCCGCACCAGCGCGAAGCCGCGCTGGCAAGCGACAGTCACTTGCTCGTTACAGCTGGTGCCGGCTCGGGCAAGACGCGCACTGTGGTAGCGCGGGTGCTCTATCTGCTCGGCGTCGAGGTGGCAGGGCGGCGCATTGCCGATCCGGTCGAATTGACACGGATCGCGGCGATCACGTTCACCAACAGAGCGGCGGCTGAATTGAGGCTCCAGCTGCGCCAAGCGTTGCGTGAGGCGGGTCGGCGGGAGGAAGCGTATCAGGTCGATACTGCGCGGGTCGGCACGATCCACGCGTTCTGTGGTGACGTATTGCGGGAGTTCGGCTTGCGACGCGGGCACAATCCCAACCCGCGCGTTCTGGAAGAGGGTGAAGGTCTCACAGTGGTAGCAGCCGTCGTTCGCGAGGTACTGCTTGAGGTACTGCAACACCCTACCGTTCCCGGAGTTGAGCGGCTCCTGGCACAGCGCCCTCCGTCAGTGGTTCGCGGCATGGTAGAGCGACTGCTCGATGAGAGCGACCGATTGCGCGCGATCGCTACCCGTGAAGACCTCGGCGAACACGAGCGCATACTGGTCGACCTCGCACTGCGGTCGTTGGCCACTTTGGAGTCGAGGCTCAACAACGAAGGTGTTGTCGACTTCGACCGCATGATCGTGTGGACCCGCGACCTGCTGCGAGACGATGACTACGTGAGACACACGTTGCAGCGCAGGATTCACACACTGATCGTGGACGAATTCCAGGATGTAGATCCAGCACAGCGAGAGATCGCGTACCTGTTGGGAGAGCCTTCGACAGGAAGAGCTGGCACGACGCGATTGTTCCTAGTGGGTGATGCCAAGCAGAGCATCTATCGGTTCCGGCGAGCAGACGTGTCGGTGTGGCGTGCGGTGGAGCGGGAGTTCCGATCGTTCGAAGGTGCGGGTGTCGTTCCGCTTCCCGAAAACTTCCGCAGTACGGCCCCGATCATCGACTTCGTGGATGCCACCGTTGGTCGACTGCTCGACACACCGCTCGATGGTGAACGACACACCGACTACGAGGTGCCGTTCGAGGCACTCACGGTGGGGAATGACGCGGAACAGAGCGCAGGCCCGCCGGTGGAGTTGATCGTCGTGCCGTTGAACGACGAGGGCAAAGACCATGCAGCGGACGAACTGCGTCTGATTGAGGCGGATGCTGTGGCACGGCGTGCCAGTGAGCTGAACGACGCTGGCGTCAACTGGTGCGACATGGCCGTGTTGTTGGCCGGCTGGGGCGATGTGGACAAGTACCGACAGGCCTTGGAGCGTCACGGGGCACCGGCCTGCATCCTGCGCAGCGAGGGTTTCTACGAGCGCCAAGAGGTGCTGGATCTGGTCGTTGCACTCACGGCGGTGCACCAGCCGTTCGATGACCGCGCGCTGTTCGGTTTCTTGCGCGGGCCGTGCGTTGGTCTCAAGGATGAGTCCTTGTTCGGAATCGCAGCGGCATTGGGAGTCACACCTTACTGGCGCCGGCTGGCATGTGGTGAAGGCTATGACCTACTTGCGGCAGGTGAACGCCGTCGCGCCGAGTGGGGTGTTAATCTGCTGGAACGGCACATCGAGCTGCGCGACCGGCTGTCAACCGATCGCCTGATCGAGAGCCTGGTGGGCGAGTCCGGGTACATTGCTCACCTGGCCTTGATGGGCAGCGACAAGATCCAGCAGATCGCCAACGTAAGGAAGTTGGTGCGAATCGCACGCAGCGTGCGCACGCGTGGTCTTGGAGACTTCCTCCAGATGATCACCGATGCGCGCGAGAGAGGCGAGAGGTTGGGCGACGCCCCTCTCTACGGTCAGCGGGACGATGTGGTGACCATCACGTCGATACACTCGGCCAAGGGACTCGAGTGGCCCGTGGTATTCTGGTGCGACACGATACGGATGAGGACGCCACACATGGTCCCGGACCCGCTGCGGGGGCGCGACCGCGTCGTGTTGCGCAACCCCGATGTCGAGCACGCCAGGGACGAGAGCGAAACCTGGAATGAGCTGAGGCGGGAGATCGAACGCGAGGAGGCAGCCGAGGATCGCAGGTTGTGGTACGTGGCGATGACACGGGCCAAGCAGCGGTTGATCGTTGCGGGATTGCCGGCAGGTAAAACTGAGAAGTACAAGACAGATACACCTGCTGGTAATCTGTGGTCCGTGTTGCCGGAGTTTGAATTGGAGGACGGCGCGACGTTCACCTATCAGGCGAGCACTGGCGGCGAGCACACGGGGTTGGTGTGGATTGCTGATCCAGCGGCGGTCGCTATTGCAATGGAACGACCGGAGGTAGCCGAGCCAGGTCCGATCCAAGATCAGCGGGCTTTGGCGAACCTGCGCCAACCGTCGCCCATTGCCGCGGGGAGTGCAAGGCACTCAGCGACAGAGCTGCTGGAGCACGCCCGGTGCGAGCGGCGTCACTGGTTCAAGTATGTCATGGGGATGCGGGAGCCACGGATCGAGCGGGAGCGCGACGCAGAGTTCATCGCCGCCGTGAAGCGCGGTCAAATCGTGCACGACGTTTTGGAGCACTTGCGCCAGGAAGACGAACTAGACCGGCTGCTCGAGGACGCCATTGGACGCTGGGATGAGGAGGCCCCTCCACCAGAGTCACCTGAGGGGTCACGGTATCGCGGGCACCTGCGGACAGAGATCGCATCGGTGGCGACTCATCCCGACTACCGCGCCGTTGCCGACGCGGCCACTGCTGAGCGCGAACTTGGTTTCCTCCACGTCGCGGACCAGGAACACTTCTACCAGGGCAAGATCGATCTCGTGGCTGTTGAGGTCGGCGGCTATGCATTGCTCGACGTGAAGACGGGTGAGTGTGAGGAGAAAGATGTCCATCGTAAGGCCGAACAGTACGCACCTCAGCGTGATGTGTACGTCGCATCAACCGAGGGCATCTCAAGCGGCAAGGTGGGCCGGTTCGCGTTCCAGTTCTCCCGTGCCGATATGCACCTGTCACAGCCCATCACCGATGAGGACCGGGAAGCGATAGCCGGCACGCTGGCTGGCCGTCTCGAACGCATCGCGAAGGATGCACCGTTGCTTACGCGACATCCCTGGGAGTGCCGTTGGTGTGGTTACCGGAAGGTAGGTTGGTGTGACGGGGTGGAACTCGCCGCTGGCCTCGAAACGGGAGGCCAGCTGGAACTGGGTCTAGGCTGATCCTGTCCTCTTTGCGGCCGGGGCTATTCGTTGTCAATATGTGGGGCACCTAACCGCACTCGTCGTCAACTGACAAGGGGTGAGAGAATCCAATGGGCGGGGCATCATTGATCGGATTGGCTGCGCTCACGCTCGCGGGGGGGATCCTCGGCAGCGTCGGCGTGGTGATGCTGCTGCGGATCGGGCGCATCCGGGTACTGGTGGTCCGCTGGAAGTGGTGGGGCATGACCCTCTATTTCCTGGCTGTGATAGCGACACTGTTGGGTGTCGTAGCGTGGACCTTCTACTCCATGGTCCAGAGCCTCGGCCCCAATGGCCTACAAGTATCGTCTGCAGTGTTCTTTGCGTTCGGCTTTGCTGCCGGCCTCACGTTCACCCTATCGCCCGCATTTGCGGTGTGGCGCGCCGGCAGGCAGACGACTGAGCGATCGCGCAAGAGGCGAGGAAGACCAGCATCACGCCGGGAGCGACTCGAGTTTGCCCAGAATCTCGCGGATCAAATCCGCCAGTTCTCGCCAGATCTCCACGATGTGGAGGTGGTAGCTCAAGGCGAGAAAGGCAACACTGTCGCAATCCACGGTGGCATCACCCGGGAGCAAGCCGAGAAGCTGGTGAATGTGCTGCGCGCTGAACTGCAGGAACTCGGTATCCGGCGAGTCGAGAGCAGCGATGCTGGCAAAACCTGGTGGGTACGGGTGTGAGCCGGGAACTCACCGCTCCGGGATCGAGGGCTGTGTTGTTGGTGATGTGGGGGATTGCGGGGGGCATAGCAGATCCGGCGGTTCGTACACTTGCGGGAACCGGGATGGCGGCGTCGGCGTTATAAGCGAAACACGCCAGCTCAACGTGAGGACAGGCGATGTCAGTGCGACCGATAAAGCAAGTCGTTGCAGCCAAACCGACAGTGGAGGGCGCCGGCGTCAGGTTGCGTCGGGCTTTTGGCTTTGGTGACACGCGCGAGTACGATCCGTTCCTGCTGTTCGATGACTTCCGCAACGATGATCCGGATGACTATCTAGCCGGATTTCCGTGGCATCCGCACCGTGGCATCGAGACTATCACCTATGTCCTCACGGGCACCGTGAGCCACGGTGACAGTCTGGGGAACCGCGGCGAGCTCGGAGCCGGCGATGTCCAATGGATGACGGCCGGAAGCGGGATCGTCCACCAAGAGATGCCACGGGGTGACGAGCAGGGGCGGATGCACGGGTTCCAACTGTGGGCCAACCTCCCGGCCTCACTCAAGATGACCGAGCCTCGTTACCAGGACGTCTCTTCGGGCGATATCCCCGAGGTGGTTGACGAGGATGGCACGCGGGTTCGCGTCATTTGCGGTGACTTCTGGGGTGAGACTGGACCAGTGGACGGCGTCGCTGCCGACCCGCGTTATCTCGATATTTGGGTTCCGCCGGGCCGGCGCAAGACGCTGCCCGTCGCGACGTCGCGCCATGCTTTTGCCTATGTGTTCGACGGAGCCGGCTCATTTCGCGACGCCTCACAGCCTGTTGGGGTACGCACGGAACTGGTGGGATCCGGTAATGAGGCCGTGCCGGAGGTGACGGGCGACCGCTCGCTCGTCTTGTTCGACAGAGGTGACGAGGTTACCGTGCAGGCTGGCCAAGCGGGAATTCGGTTCCTGTTGGTGTCAGGCAAACCGATTGAGGAGCCGGTCGCCTGGTATGGACCGATCGTGATGAACACCGAATCGGAACTGCAGCGGGCCTATGCCGAGCTGGAGGACGGGACCTTCATCAAGCACCTGTAGCCCACCTGACCTCGGTCCGGCCGATCCTCGCCTTGGGCCACCTGGCCGAGACGAGGCGTCAGGGGCCAATGACAATGTGGGTCGACCAGCGCGATGGGGTTGTCAGCTATTCCGCATTGAGCGTCTTCACTGGATCGACCCGCACGGCCCTGCGAGCCGGAACCCAGATCGCCACCAGCGCAATCGCCACCAGAAGCGCGGACGCGGCGACGAAGCTGACTGGGTCATTAGTGGGGATTCCATAGAGCAGACTGGACAACACCTTTGTGGACAGCAGGGCACCGCCCACTCCCAACAGCAGGCCAGCTACGGTGAGCTTGATTCCGTGACCCATTACCGCGGCGTAGATGTTCCTGTCGCTCGCGCCGAGTGCTATGCGTATGCCGATCTCCGGGATCCGCTGCGATACGGCGTGACCCACTACTCCCGCCACACCAACCATGGCGAGCACTAGCGCCACAGCACCGAAGATCAGCACCAGCGTGGTGCGGAATCGTGGCTGAGCCACCGTGTTGCTCACGACCGAAGTCATCGGCTGCACGAAGTCGATGGTGATGTTGTCGTCCACCTGCCAGACGGCGGCTCGAGCCCTGGCGGCTAGGTCAGTCAAATCGCGTCCTGCCCGCATCGTGAGGGTCATCACTCGCCTTCGGTCCGGGTCGGGCTCCTGTGCATGCGCGAAGTAGATGGCAGGAACCCCCTCGGCGGCGAGGCTCGTCTGCCGTACGTTGCTCACCACGCCGACCACCTGTCGCGAGACGTTGGGCAGATAGTCGCGTGTCTCGTATAGCGTGACACGCTTCCCCAGTGGGTCCTCGCCGCGAAAGCCCAAGTCAGCAGTGGCGGCGCTTATCACGGCGACGGGCGGTGCACCGCCGTCATCGTTTTCCGTGAACCCTCGACCCCTGACGACCGAAATCCCCATCGCCTCGAAGTAGTCTGGGGTGACGACCCGCACCTCAAGGCAGGTGGGTCCGTCGTATTCCGCGAATTCCTCGCGCGTGGGCAGCGGGAGATCATCGCGCCACACGAACTCGCAATTCTGTCCCGCCCACATGGGGAGGAAGTTGATGGCTCCCGCAACAGTGACTCCGGGAATAGAGGCGAGCTGAGCCGTGAGGTCCTGGTACAGGCTGGTGATCTCGTCGGGCTCGGTGTAGCTGCCAGCCGTCGGGTATACGCGCAATGTGAGGACGTTCTCGGGTTGGAAACCCGGGTCGGTCCGTTGCAGGATCCACAGGCTCCTGAGTAGCAACCCACCACCTGCCAGCAAGAGGAGAGCAAGGGCGATCTCGGCCACGACCAGACCGGCCCTCACCCGCTGACTCTTGCGGTCTCCCAAGAGACTGCGGCCGCCCATCTGGAGTGCCGCGGCGAGGTCGGAGCGCACAGCCGGGAGTGCCGCGGCGAGCCCGAAGATCAGCCCGCTCAGAAGTGAGATGCCCAGAGTGAATCCCAGGACGACCCAGTCGATGCCGACCTCGCCCAGGCGGGGCAAGTCCTGGGCTCCGAGGGCCAAGAGAGAATTCATGCCCAACCATGCCACGGGCAGACCTATGGCTCCGCCGATCACAAACAGCAGGCAAACCTCGGAGACTAGCTGTCTGACGATGCGGCCTCGACTGGCGCCGAGGGCCGAGCGCAGGGAGATCTCGCGACCCCGGACGATCGTGCGGGTGAGGAACAGGTTCGCCACATTGGCGCAGGCAATGAGGAGGACCAATCCCACGGAACCGAGTAGGATCAGGATGGCCGTCTCGACATCGCCGACCAGCCATTCCTTCGCCCGTATCAGCCGAGCGCCATCCTGGGAGTGGCTCTCGGGGTGCTCTCTTCTGAAGATGGACCAGACACGATCGACGTCAGCCTGCGCCTGCTCGAGCGTTACTCCTTCCGCCAATCTGCCGATTGCCCTCCATGAATGGTTGATTCTCGCGAGCCGCGTAGCGTCCCACTCCGGCGGTCGAGCCCGCCAGATCAGGGCCTCCGCCCCGAACGGATCGACGAAACCTGCCGGCACGACTCCCACGACCGTGTAACGAACCCCATCCAGATCCAGGGTCTGACCGACGGCCCCCGGGTCGCCCCCGAACCTCTGCTGCCAGAGGCCGTAGCTCAGGACCACGACCGGCTCGTGGTTCAACTCTTCCTCTTCGGGGAGGAAGAAGCGACCCACGACCGGCTGTGCCCCGAAGATCTCGAAAAAGCAGGCGGATACTCCCTTGCCGAAGATCCGCGCGGGCTCGCCGCTGCCGTAGAGAATAGGATCCCACCACTGTACGGCAGAGACCTGAGCCAAGGCCTTGGTCCCTTCCCTCAGATCCTGGATCTCGGGATAGGCGAGCCATGAGTGGCGACGAGACAACTGTCCCCTAATGGTCCCCAGAAGCTGCACTACTCTGTCGGGTTCGTCGTAGGGAAGGGGTTTGAACAGCACTCCGTTGGCGACGCTGAAGATGGCAGTGTTGGCCCCTACGCCGAGCGCGAGTGAGGCAACGGCGACCACCGTGAATCCCGGCCGTTTGAGAAAACCGCGCACGGCGAATCGAACGTCCTGAAGCATCGTGCTCATGAGGCCACCTCCTCTGCTGGGCGACGACACCGGTCTCGAGCGGCTGCCGAGCGAGGCGAATCGTTCCAGCACTCCCGCAAGCGTGAAATCCAGCAGGACGACGCTGCCTTCGATGAAGCGGCGCAGTCGACCGGAGTCGTTTGCTTCCAGTAGATCGGCTTCCAGCTGGCGCAATGCCTCGCCGCCGTATTCGCGCCTGAAACGAGGCGGGTAGAGAAGTAGCAGCAAACGAAACATCCGTTGTCGCGCTTCCATGACCACCGTTCTTCTAGCCAGCTAGCCGGCTGGACTGAGCAATGCGAACGAGGTCGGCGAGACGTTCAGTCTCGGCTAGGGCCACCTGCCGCCCAAACCGAGTCAGGCGGAAATAGCGGCGTCGTTCGTCATCCAACGCCGGGTCCGGTCGCTGACTCGATTCCTCGATGAGGCCGAGGTCAACCAGCTGTCTGATCGATCGATACAGTGTTCCCGCGCCGAGCTTCACCCTGCCATCGGTCCGGCTGATGATCTCCTTCTTGAGCCCGTACCCATGGCGGTCACCTTCGGTCAGAGCCAAGAGTATCAGATACAAGGCTGGCTTCAGCGGCAGCAGGTCATCGACTGTTTGGCTCTTGTCTGTCTTCACTCGAGTCCCCACTTCGGCCAGAACATCCGTACGGCTACGAGGCCGCTCCATTTCGGGACTAATAGTACCAATCTGTACTAGTAGTACCGAACTATACAATAGATACAGGCGATTCGCAAGAACGTGTTGACGGGGTAGCGGCGCCTGAGCGGTGTCAAACCGACCTGATATGTTGCTACGCTGTTATTGCGCTCCTGAGTGCTTCGAGGATCGCCTTTCGCGGCCGCGCCGGTGCACCACCCTGAGCCTGGGCCGCCGTTCCACCGCCGCGCCCGCCCAGCGTTTCCGCCGCGCGCCGAAGGATGGCGGCCGCGTCGGCTTGGGGAAGGTCATCGCTGCGCTGGCACACCAGGCGTGTACCTTTGGCGTCGCTCACCGCGAGCAGGACCACCGTGCTGGGGCGGGAACTCAGCTGCGTGGCCAGGGCGACCGCCTGGTCGAAGGTGCGTTCCTGCAGGTGCGCCACGACCTGCCGTGCCCCGTGATCCTCGGGTGCTGCGCTCCACAGCCGCTCGGCCTCGAGCGCAGCTAGTTCCCCGTGCGCGGCTCTCAAGGCCCGACGAACCTGCTTTGTCTCATCCTGCAATCGTGCAACCGCTTCCCCGAGTTCCTCCGTGTGGACTGACAGATCCGCGCTCGCCTCCTGTAGCCCACGCAGCACGCGCTGGTAGCTGAGCAGCGCGCGTTTTCCGCAGAGGAAGCCGACCCGCATCCCACCTTTGTAGTGTTCGACCCGGGTGACCTTCACCAGACCCACTGCGCCGGTGTGGGAGACGTGAGTACCACCGCAGGCCACTGCATCGTAGTCCCGAATCCAGATGACCCGTATCTTCCCGCTCACCTGCGGCGGTCTGCGAAGTGGGATCTTGTGGATCTCCGCCTGGTCGACGACGTGGACTTCCATCGGTTTGTTTTCCCATATCACGCGGTTTACTTCAGCTTCGACCCGGAATACGGAATCCCAATCCAGCTCTGGGAAGTCCAGGTCGATGAAGCTTTCCTCCGTGCCCAGGTGGAAACTGACTGTCGGTGCTTTCAGCACGCGCTTGAATGCGCCGGACAACAGGTGTTGCCCGCTGTGTTGCTGCATGTGGTCGAAGCGACGCTCCCAGTCGATCTGGCCCCGGACTGCATCGCCCTGTGGGAACCGCTCCAGCCGGTGCCAGATCTCACCGCTTTCGTCCTCCCATACATCGAGCACAGCAATGTCGTTGAGCTTGCCTGTGTCGTATGGCTGGCCGCCGGAAGTCGGGTAGAACGCAGTCCGATCCAGCTGGACTGCAGGTCCGCGATCGCTCTCGTGGCGCGCGACAACCCGCGCCGAGAACTCGCGTAACATGGAATCGGCGTGGTACAATCGTTCGGTCATGTGTCCGAATGATAACCATCTTGGGGGACCCCGCTGCCTAGGGCGCGAACGGTGCATATCACAGCCTGGGAGCGAGCTCTCCGCGATTGTCTAGCGGCCGCCTCCCGGTGGGGACCCTCCGCGGGTGGACCCTGACATGGAGGTCAACGGAGCCGGCGTGAGGCCGATGACGTGTATCGTGTCGACGCTGCTGTCAAGGTCGCCCAGAACAATGGCAGCATCTGGCTGAGATCGGGACCGGTAGATGCGGCCCCAGCTGTCCGCGCGGCCGTCGATCAGGCGCAGGAAGGCATCCCGGTCCGAAGGATCCCAGTAGTGCATTGGGATCACGCGCTGCGCGTCCAGCAGTGTGATGAACTCCACTGCCTCGGCGAGGATGTCGCTCACGAAGCCGATAGGGAGCAGGACTAGATCATAGCTCTCCGGATAGAGCTGCCGCACGCGATCGCGAACATCGGGCTGCGCCAGGCCGAGCATCAGGGCCTGGCAATCGCCCAGATGCAGGATCTTCACGCCCCGGTAGTCGAACACGTAGCTCGTGTTGTCGGATTCCTCTAGAGTGCGCTCGTAGGTGGCGATTGGAGTGATCTTCAGGTCTTCTCCCTCGAAGTGCTCTCCGTCCCTCAGCACCCGACCGATGCGCTCGGGCAACTCGCCGCCCGCGTGATCGGCGTGATCGTGCGAGATCGTGATGACGTCCGGCCGGATCGTCCCGAAGCCGTGGACCGGACTGTCCAGTCCATAGGCTCGCGATTCACCGAAGTCCGTCAGTACTTTGACGCCGTTGTCGAACGTGAGCAGAAAGGCGGCGTGACCCAGGTAGTGGACCCTCGCGGACGGTGGCTCAGGATGTGTGGTGCAGGCTCCGATCAGGAGCACCAGAACGGCGGCGGCGCCGCGCAGTGAGCTACTCATTGTCGTGCAATCCGTTGCAGTTGCAGCTCGTTTGCAGCCTTGAGGCGTGCGTTGCAGATTGACGCGGACGCTGGGGAGCCGTTGCCAGCGTCGGTCAGGAACGAACAAATCCGACAGAATCCCGCTTCCGGCGGTCATCCATTGGACATCGC
>CP070666.1:340934-358636 GCA_020351775.1 Gemmatimonadota bacterium
AGGAACTCCGGCATCGTGAAGACCTTCGAGCGCATGTAGAACGGCACGAATACCCACCCCAAGACGAGCAGGCACCAGGCATGGAGCTCGTAGTGTGCCAACGCAACGCCGTCGGTGGCCCCCGAGCCAGCCAGCCCCACGACGTGCTCCGACCCGATATTGGAGGCGAATATCGAGGCGCCGACGATCCACCAGGCCAAGTTGCGCCCGGCCAGGAAGTAGTCGTCGGCCGTGTCTCTGTTCCTGCGTATGACCCACCATGCCAGCACGAGCAAAACACCGAAGTACCCGGCGACAACCAACCAGTCCAACCAGTTCATGCGCAGTCTCCCTTTCTATTACAATGGCACGGACGCAACGGCTATCAGCGCCGGCCGGCCCGCCCGTAGTAGACTTCGTTCCAGCGGAGTTCTTTCCTGAACTCTGCGAGCGATGTTGTGTCACCAATGGTCAGCAGTTCGACGCCAGCTATCTCGGCGAGATCCTCGAGGTGGGCAACGGTAAGCGCCTGACTGAAACTAGTATGATGGGCGCCACCCGCCAGAATCCAGGCGGCCGCAGCCGTCTTCAGCTCGGGGTGGGGCAGCCACACCGCACGGGCGACCGGTAGGTTAGGCAATGGCTGGTCGGGCGGCACGACCTCGACCTCGTTCACTACCATGCGGAAGCGATCTCCCATATCGACCAGAGTCGCGTTCACAGCGGGCCCCGTACTAGCGTCAAACACCAACCGTACCGGGTCTTCCTTGCCACCGATCGAGAGCGGATGGATCTCGAGTGACGGCTTCCGGCCGCCGAGCGCAATCGAAGGGCAGATCTCCAGCATGTGTGCACCCAGCACCTTCATGCCGTCCGGATCCAAGTGATAGGTGTAGTCCTCCATGAACGATGTGCCACCAGCGAGTCCGGTTGCCATCACCTTCATGGCCCTGACCAACGCCGCGGTCTTCCAGTCACCCTCGGCTCCGAATCCGTAGCCGTCCGCCATCAGTCGCTGCACGGCGATCCCGGGCAGCTGCTTCAGGCCGTGCAGGTTCTCGAAGGTGTCGGTGAACGCCTTGAAGCCACCGTCCTCGAGAAACGCTCGCAGGCCGAGTTCGATGCGCGCCGCATCGCGCAGCGAACCGCGCCGCTCACCGGACGGGCGCAACGATGCTGCGACGTCGTACAGCTCGTCGTACTGTTGCACCAGAGTATCGACGGCACTTTCACCCACACTTTCTACGCAAGCCACCACGTCGCCCAGACCGTAACCGTTGACGGCATAGCCAAAACGCATCTCGGCCTCGACTTTGTCGCCTTCGGTGACGGCCACGTCGCGCATGTTGTCACCAATGCGGGCGATCCTGGCGCCCTGGGCATCGTGCCGGGCACATGCTGCGCGACTCCACGTGCCTAGTTTCCCCACGACCTCCGGATCTTGCCAGTGGCCTACGATCACCTTGCGCGACAATCCCATCCGCGTACAGAGATAGCCGAACTCCCGATCTCCGTGGGCCGACTGGTTGAGGTTCATGAAGTCCATGTCGATCGTAGACCACGGTATGTCGCGATTGAACTGGGTGTGCAGATGCACGAACGGCTTGTGCAGCTCCTTCAACCCGCCGATCCACATCTTCGCTGGCGAAAACGTGTGCATCCACAGGATGAGACCCACGCAATCCGTAGCGGCGTTTGCCGCCGCACACAGGTTGCGGATTGCATCAGGTGTCGTCTGGGCCGGCTGCGTGACCACCTTGACCGCGATCGAGTCCGAGCCACCGACCGACTTCGCGATCCGCTTCGCGTCATCGTCAACCTGTCGTAGCACCTCGTCACCATACAGATGCTGACTCCCGGTAACGAACCAAACCTCGTATCGCTCGAGATCGATCATCTACTAATCCTGTCCATAGTACGCGTCCTTGCCGTGCTTGCGCTCGTGGTGTTTGTTGAGCACGTGTTGCTCGAGGTCGGGTGCGTTGGCGTCGATTACTCGAGTGCCGAAGGCCATCTCAGCCACCACTTCCAATGCAACCGCATTCTCCACCGAAGCCGCCGCATCCCTGCCCCAGGTGAACGGGCCGTGTCCCGCTACCAGCACCGCTGGCATCTCTGACGGATCTAGTTGGGCAAACCGCTCCACGATCACGCGCGCCGTGTTGGCTTCATAGGCCTGCTCGACCTCGACCTGGCTGAGCGAACGGGTCACCGGAACGGGGCCGTTGAAATGATCCGCGTGGGTCGTGCCGAGGCAGGGAATCTCGCGACGCGCTTGCGCAAACATGGTGGCAAACCGGCTGTGTACGTGCGTGATCCCACCGACGTGCTCAAAGTGCTGGTACAGCAGTAAGTGGGTCGGAGTGTCGGTAGAGGGTCTCAGGTCGCCTTCTATGACGCTGCCTTCCAAATCGACCACCACCATGTGGTCCGGCTCGAGTTTGTCGTAAGGGACACCGCTCGGCTTGATGACGACATGTCGTCGTTCCGCATCGATCCCGCTGGAGTTCCCGAAAGTGAGCGTCACGAGGCCGTGCTCTGCCAGAGCCCGATTGGCGCGACAGACGTGTTGCTTCAGCTCTGCCAGCATCGCCTATTCGCTGCGAGTCCGGTCGCGAATCGCGATCAGGGACTTCATCACGTGTGCCAATGCCTGCGCATGATCGTGGGTCCCGAAGGTATCGTGCAGCTGCTTGTAGAGTTGGTACAGTTCCGCGTATACCGCAGTGGCCGCCTTGCGCGGTCGGTAGACCTTGCGATGTGCTTTGACCATCTTGCGCTGCGCGCTCTGGACGCTGCGATAGGCACCGCCGGCCACGGCACCGAAGATCGCGGCTCCCAACGCGCATGTCTGTGGCGAATGACTGATCTTCATCGGACGGCCACACACGTCGGCGTAGATCTGCATGACGAACGGGTTCTTCTCAGCGATGCCACCACAGTTCACCACATCCTTTACTGCGACGCCGTATTCCTCCAATCGATTGATGATGGTCAGGGCACCGAACGCGGTGGCCTCCACCAGCGCGCGATACACCTCAGGGGCCGACGTGCTGAGTGTCTGACCCACGAGCAGGCCAGTCAGCCTCGGATCCACCAGCACCGTCCTGTTCCCGTTATTCCAGTCCAGCGCGAGCAGCCCGCTCTGGCCGGGTCGGATCTTCTCCGCGGCGCGAGACAGGTTGGTGTGCGGGTCTCCCTTGGCGGTGTATGGCTGGGGCGCCAGCTGGCTCGCGAACCAGTTGAATATGTCACCTACTGCCGACTGCCCTGCCTCGAGCCCGTACATGCCCGGGACGACCGAACCAGGCACGATGCCGCACAGTCCGGGGATATCCGGAAGCGGCTCCTCCATGGGCGCAACCATCATATCGCATGTACTGGTGCCGATGATCTTGACCAGAGTTCCCGGCTTGATACCTGCGCCCACCGCACCCATGTGGGCATCGAAAGCGCCGACCGCCACCGGTACTCCGGCCGGCAGGCCGACCTTCCGCGCCACGTCCTCGCTGAGCCCACCGGCCTTGCGATCTGCCGGGACCGCTGGTGCGGCGTAGCGTCGTCTGATCGCGACGAGGTCGGGATCCAGCGACGCCAGAAACGGCTCCGACGGCAGTCCACCCCAGCCGTCATGGTACATCGCCTTATGGCCGGCCGCGCAGATCCCGCGCGCCAGCGTGTGGGGATCGGTCTTGCCGGTGAGGAACGCCGGAACGAAATCGGCGAGCTCGACCCAACTGTAGGCTGCGGCGAATACCTTTGGGGCGCTGCGCTTGCAGTGCAGAATCTTGGACCAGTACCACTCGCTGGAGTAGACGCCGCCGCACTTCGCCAGATAGCGGTCGGGGTGGCCGGCTGCCTTGGCGGTGATCTCGGCCGCCTCGGCGTGAGCAGTGTGGTCCTTCCACAGCCACGCCTGCGCCGCCAGATCGCGACGGAACTCCGCGTGCAGGGCCAGCGGCACGCCGTCACGATCCACCGGGATCGGCGTCGATCCCGTAGTATCGACCCCGATACCGATCACGCGCTCGATCCCGAATCCCCGCTTCCGCTTCGCCGCGGCTATGGCGCGTCTCACCGACGAATAGAGGCCCTCGATGTAGTCCGCCGGGTTCTGGCGCGCCAGGTTCGGATCTCTCGGGTTGAGGAGAACACCGGCGTCACCGCTGGAATACTCGCCTACGTGGGCGCCAACCTCGGATCCGTCTGCAACATCGACGACGAGGGCTCGCACACTGTTGGTTCCGAAGTCGAGGCCGACTGCAAACCTTCTCGGAGCGCTAGTCACTACCCGACCTCCCATTGCCGTGGGCGTCCTGCGCCACCACCTGGGTAGCGCAGCATCGCATACTGATGCAGTATGATGCGGGCGAATTGCTTATGAAACTAGGCGAAGGAGACCGCGTGATCCAGGCAGTGATCTTCGACATGGACGGCCTCTTGGTCGACAGCGAACCCGTGTGGTTCCGAGCACGGGTTGAGCTGCTGGCACGTTTCGGGAAGCAGTGGACCGAATCCGACCAGGAGCCTCTAATGGGCGTCAGCACGTCCACCTGGGTCGACTACGTCACCGAGAAGCTTGAAGGAGCCATGCGCAGCGACGAAGTGCTGCACACCGTCGTCGGCATAATGGCTGCGGCGTACGAGAGTGGTGATGTCCCCCTCCTTCCCGGAGCGAGTGAAGCCCTGCAACATTGCGTCGCCAAGTACCGTGTGGGACTCGCCTCCGGTTCGCCCAAGGTATTGATCGATGCCGCGCTGACCGGCGCTCAATGGCATCGGTATTTCGAGGAAGTCGTATCGAGCGACGAATGTGCTCGTGGTAAACCGGCGCCCGACGTATACATCGAGATCCTGAGGCGCATGGGCCTCACTCCCGAGACGACAGCAATAGTGGAAGACTCGGCTGCCGGTATCCTCGCCGGCAAGGCCGCTGCAGCAAAAGTTGTCGCCGTCCCGGGTAGCATCATCTCACCCGACAACGAGGCACTCAACCAGGCCGACGCACGGCTTGCTTCCTTGCACGAACTGCCGAGCGCGCTGGAGCAACTGTGACCATCAAGGCCTGACACCGAACACGTATGTCGTGGTCGACCGGTACTCGTCGCCCGGCTGCAGGATGGTCGACGGGAAGTCGGGCTGGTTGGGCGAGTTGGGAAAGTGCTGCGTCTCGAGACAGAATCCGTAGCGATGCCGGTACACGCGACCGGCTTTGCCCGTGATGCTGCCGTCCAGGAAGTTGCCTGAATAGAACTGGACACCCGGCTCCGTGGTATACACGTCCATCGAGCGCCCCGTACGTGGCTCGTAGACCTGGGCGGCATGTGTCACCGCGGAGTCACCTCGATTGAGCACGAAGTTGTGATCGTACCCCAGGCCGTTCCGCAGCTGCGCCTCGTCCTGATCGATGCGGGCACCAATCGCCGTCGCCGAACGGAAGTCAAACGGCGTTCCAGCGACTGGTGCGATCGCTCCGTTCGGGATCAGCGTGGAGTCTACTGGCGTGAAGTGATCGGCGTTGATCATGAGCTGATGACCCAGGACATCGCCACGGCCGTCGCCGGCCAGGTTGAAATAGCTGTGTTGTGTCAAGTTGACCGGGGTTGGCTTGTCCGTGATGGCGTAGTAGTCGAACACAAGCTCGTTGGCTGCGGTGAGCGTGTACGTCACGCGCACGTCAAGATTCCCCGGATAGCCCTCTTCGCCGTCAGGACTGGCGTATGAGAAGACCACTCCCACGCTATCGCCGCGCTCGAACGGCTCCGCCTGCCACACGACTTTGTCGAATCCGGTAACGCCACCGTGTAGGTGGTTGGGGCCGTTGTTGGTCGCGAGAGTGTAGGTCTGTCCGTCGATCGTGAAACGGCCGCCCGCGATCCGATTTCCGTAGCGCCCAATGATTGCGCCGAAATACGGGTTCTCCTCCAGATAGCCCGCTAGATCGTCGTAGCCCAACACGACATCATCGAACTGCCCGTTCCTGTCAGGCACACGGAGCGATGTGATTATGCCGCCGTACGTGATGGCTCGCACCACGACGCCATTGGCGTTGGTGAGAGTGAACGCATCCACCGGCGTACCATCGGGCAGCTGCCCGAACTCCGCCCGCGTCACCGCGGCCCTAGGTTGTTCGTCAGTTTGTTGCATCGCGTGTGATCGATCTCCTTCCGCCCCGCAACCATAATGCAGCAGAGCGAGAGCGACAATGTGCGCCGCGGCGAGACCACTGCCGCGAAAAACCTGTGATTTCATTTGTGACTCCTGTAGCATTACCCCTGCGGCCTCGTGATCTGCAGGAGGTCGCCCTGTATTATGGCCGTTAGGCCAGCGCGGCGTTAGGGCTGATGTTCCGTCGAGTAGCCGCGCATAGAGGCCGGGAACCGTCCTGTGGCAGGTGGAGCGCCGCACAGGGTTTGTGCTCGTGACCTACTGCGCCGGATGACGTTGGAAGAGGAATTCTGGCAGCTCTTCATGACGCCCGGCGACCTGAGGGACGGCACCGAGACATACCGGCACGGCATATCCGGCCTCCAGATCCGAAGCACTGACTCGGACGACGACACTGCGCGCTGGGTGGTGTAACCGGGCACATTCGGTATCATGGCGGGCGCCCCCTCCAATGACACCAGGCTGCGTGGCTTCCTTGAGGTCCGCCAGCCCTCCCAGTCGGTCCAGGTTTCGGGTGGCGTTCGCCCGCCGATTCCATCAGTGAATCGCTTCTCGTCCGCTTACGTAGGGTGGTCAGATCTTCGCAGAGTCATACACAGCTAGTTGACGACTCCGGATGAAGGAAATGCTCAAGGAACTGCTTCACCCAATCAGCCTGGCAATCCTGCTTCTGGCCTCTGCCAGCTGCAGCGATGACGGGACGGGACCGGCGGACTCGACCGACATCGGATCCTGGATGGAGTTCTACGAAGTCCCAGGTGTGAGCGTCGCCGTCATCAAGGACTTTGCACTGGACTACGTCGCGGTGCACGGAGTCAAGAGCTTAGCTACCCGGGAGCCTGTCACAGAGCAGACCCTGTTCCAGGCAGCCTCCATCAGCAAGGCAGTGTCAGCAGTTGGTGCCATGCGACTGGTGCAGCAAGGCCAGATCGCTTTGGACACCGACATCAATGACTACCTAACCTCGTGGCAACTGCCACACAACGACTTGCAGGACACCGAGAAAGTCACGCTGAGGCGGCTGCTGAGTCACACAGCTGGAACGACGGTGCACGGGTTCCGAGGTTACCGCTATGGCGAATCCGTGCCCACTCTGATCCAGATACTGGAGGGAGCGCCGCCGTCGAACTCCGCACCGATCATCGTCGACCGCGAGCCAGGGAGCGGCTTCCAGTATTCGGGAGGCGGTTATGTGTTGATGCAGCTGGCGTTGATGGACATCACGGGAGACGCCTTTCCCGATCTCATGAGAGATCTGGTTTTCCAGCCCATCGGCATGGATCAGAGCACCTTCGAGCAGCCGCTGCCCGAGTCGTGGCTGAACGCGGCAAGTACCGGTTACTACGCCAGCGGGCAGGCGGTGCCCGGCGGACACCACATCTATCCCGAAATGGCCGCAGCGGGCTTATGGACGACTCCGGCAGATCTAGCTCAGCTCTTGATCGAGCTGCAGCTGTCCTTGCGAGGTGAATCCAATAGTGTATTGAGCAGAGAGTCGGTCCAGTTGCTGTTGACCGCGGTCAGTGACAACTACGCCTTGGGGTTCGGCGTCTGGTCGCAGAGCGGTGAGCCGTACTTCGGCCACGGCGGTGCCAACGACGGCTTCCGCTGCAACATGGTTGCCCACCGGAGCGACGGCTTTGGTGTCGTAGTCATGACGAATAGCGACAATGGGTCAGACCTAGCAGACGCGGTCGTCAGACTGATTGGTGACAGAGAGGGTTGGCCAGGCTATTGAGGTCTCACGTCGCCTGGGCGCCGCGCACGGCGTTGCCACCGGCACCCGGTCAGCTTCGGGCGGAAGCCCGGGGGAAATCGCAAGGGGGGGCAGGTGTGTCGAGTCTTTGTGCCGGTTCCGGCTCTGCTCCGCCAGCCGGGCGATCCGGCTCGGCCCGCAACCCTGGCCGCCGACACGGCATCTAACCGTTTACAGGTCGACTCACGGAGGTCGGAGCAGCAGGCCAGCGACTCTGAAACCGGCAGAGCGAGCCAGCCTCTGCAATTCCTAGGACAGCAAGAATGACCAGCCTGAGACTCGCAATTCGTTCACTCGTCAAATCGCCCTTCGTCGCGGCCGTAGCTGTGCTCTCATTGGCCCTTGGTATCGGCGCCAACGCCGCGATCTTCTCGCTGTTCGACCAGATGCTGATTCGCTCGCTCCCGGTCCACGAGCCAGGACGGTTGGTCAACCTGGGCGCCCCTGGCCCGAAACCTGGCTCGCAGTCCTGCAACCAGGCCGGCGACTGCGACGAGGTCTTCAGCTACGCGATGTTCCGCGACTTGGAACGAGAGCAGCGTAGCTTCGCAGGGATTGCGGCACACCGATTGTTCAGCGCCAACCTGGCGCACTCGAGCCAGACCTTGAACGGTCGGGGCATGCTAGTGTCCGGTTCGTACTTCGGGGTGCTCGGCGTTCAACCAGAGCTGGGCCGGCTGTTTGGACCCGCCGACGACCAGATCACCGGTGAGCACTTCGTCACGGTCCTCAGCCACCGGTACTGGCTGAACCGGTTGGGCGGCGACCCAACGATTCTCAACCAGACGATCGTCATCAACGGACACCCGATGACCATCGTGGGGGTGGCTGCGCGCGGATTCGATGGCACCACCATGGGTACACGACCTGACGTGTTCGTGCCGCTGTCAATGCGCGGCGTCATGCAGCGCGGCTTCGATGGCTTCGAGAACCGGCGGAATTACTGGGCATACTTGTTCGCACGGTCGCTGCCCGACGTCTCGATCGAGCAAGCCACCGCAGGGATCAACACACTCTACAGCGGCATTATCAATGAACTGGAAGCGCCGCTGCAGGAAGGGATGAGCGAGCAGACCCTGGAGCGGTTCCGTGCCAAGCAGATAACCGTGGCGCCGGGCCGGCGCGGGCAGAGTTTCATGAATTCCGAGGTCAAGACCCCTCTAATACTGCTGTTCACGATGACGGGGGTCGTGCTCCTCATAGCGTGTGCCAACATCGCCAACCTTTTACTGGCCCAAGGTGCGAACCGCAGCCAGGAAATGGCAATTCGCGGATCGCTCGGCGCCGCCCGGCATCGGCTGGTGGCTCAGTTACTCACAGATTCATTCGTGCTTGCCGTACTCGGTGGCATCGCCAGCCTGTTGGTTGCCCGCGGGACACTGCAGCTCATTGCATCACTTCTCCCCCCGGAAGATGCGGCAATCATGGCCCTCGAGCTGAGTCCCACGGTGATACTGTTCGCCGCCGCCGTGTCAGTTGGGACGGGCTTCCTGTTTGGCATGTACCCGGCGCTACACAGCACCCGCCCCGACCTCATGACACTGGTGCGAGCGGGCTCCGGACAACCATCGGGTGCCCGTGCAGCAGCGCGATTTCGCAGTTCGCTAGTAACGGCACAGATTGCGCTATCCATGGCGCTGCTCGTCGCCGCTGGTCTCTTCATCAAAAGCCTCAACAACGTGAGCCGTGTCGACCTCGGTATCAACACCGAGAATGTGGTCACCTTTGGCATCTCTCCCGTGTTGAACGGCTACGAACCGGAAGAGTCGCAGGTCCTCTTTGGCCGAGTAGAGGAGGAGCTAGCAGCAATCCCCGGTGTGACGGCTGTCTCCGCCGCTATTATCCCGATCATCTCGGGCAGCAACTGGGGTACGGACGTCTCCGTAGAAGGCTTCGAGTCGGGCCCCGACATCGACGATAACGCGCGCTTCAACATCGTCAGTGCCGGCTATTTCAGCGGGCTGGGCATTCCCCTACTCGCCGGGCGCGAGTTCACCCAGGCCGATGTCATCGGCGCACCCAAGATTGCAGTGGTCAACGAGGCCTTCACCCGCAAGTTCGGCCTCAATGGCCTCGAGGCCGTTGGCAAGTGGATGTCCAGTGACGACCAGACCACCGACCTGGATATACAGATCGTAGGATTGATCGGAGATGCCAAATACAGCCAAGTGAAGCAGGAAACACCACCGCTGTTCTTCACGCCATACCGACAGCGGGAGAGCATGGGCTTCATGACGTTCTACGTACGGACATCGGTAGAACCCGCATCTGTGATTCGTGCAATCCCCAACGTCGTCAAGCGCCTCGACGGGAACCTGCCAGTCGAAGACCTCAAGACCCTGCAACAACAGGTGCGCGAGAACGTGACGGGGGACCGAATCATCGGCACACTCTCGGCGTCTTTCGCGACATTGGCAACGCTGCTCGCCGCGATCGGCCTCTATGGTGTGCTAGCCTACACCGTGACGAAGCGCACGCGCGAGATCGGGCTGCGCATGGCGCTGGGGGCTGACAGCCGCCGCGTACGCAGAATGGTCTTGTGGCAGGTGGGCCGCATGATGCTGGTTGGCGGCGTGCTCGGTATTGTAGCCGGCCTACTTTTGGGCCGTGCTGCACGATCGCTCCTATTCGGGGTGGAGGGAACCGATCCCATGGTCGTGGCTAGCGTCACCGTGCTGCTCACCGGCATCGCTCTCGGCGCGGGCTACCTCCCTGCACTTAGAGCATCGAAGATCGACCCGATGCAGGCATTGCGGTACGAGTAGCAGCTAACAGCCGGCCCCGGCTTGACGAGGCTGGGCTCAAGAAAACCGGCGGGCTCAGCTGACCGGCGGACACGGCCCCGACCAGCACGTAGCGAACGCCGGGCTGCACCCCTGGGGAATCCGAGAGCCGAGGAGCCACCACAGTTCAGCTAGGCCATAGCCACCCAAACACTCCACCCGTCAGCCCGCCTAACAGGAGCGCATCTAGCAGCTGCTTGCCGATCGCGCTCCACGGTCGGCCGAACCAGATTGCATCGGGAACAACCGCTGTCCCATACGCCAACCAGGCGACCGTGCCGCTGATGCGGAACACCGCCAGATAGTCCGCGCCCGGCGGGATGGTGCGTGTACAGACGTACGCCACGGCGCAGCCTATCAATAGATAGAAGACGAACGACAGCACGAGTCCCTTGACCGTACTGGGCAACCCTCGCGGAAGCACCGTCATGAAGCCGATCGGCCCTTCGTCGAACTTCTGCCGCACGTCGGGCTTGTTCGCATCCTCGCGCGACGGAATGTGCGGGATGTTGTACTGGCCCGGCGCCAGTGCTCGACCCAGGGCGGTACGCACGGCCTCCTCGTCAGGGAATCCTCTGTAGTCGGACTGATGGTGGGGCAGCACTGTCCACACCACCATGGCGGCTATCCACACAACGGCCGCGGATAGGAGTATTGCAGGCCAGAGTGAAGCGATCGCGATCATGAGCACCTCAACGATTGAATGACGCAGCGGCCGACAGCCACCGACAAAAAGTGTCACCCCGTTCGTGCCATCACCACCCACATAGTCCTACCACTCGAACTGAACGACTTGGATTTCAGATCTACGGACTACGCCGAAGTGCCCGTCCGTTGCTCCCGATCGTCAATCGGCTGCTCTAGCGGCCAACCTCTTCCCGGTCTCGACCGTCGTTGCAGGAGAACTTGCCAATCCCGTGGCAGCTACCGCCCACCCACAGCCTTGTCTCGCTTCGATCGTGGCCAATCGTCTAGTGCATGTGCCCAGCCCACTACTTCACGGCACGGCAGAAATACTTCAGCATCACGTGCACATCATCACAACGATCAAGTGAGAAGAGGGATTCCAAAGACCTCTCGAAGGTCACCCGCGAATGCCCGATGGCCTTTCGCTGCAGGCATTCCTCGAGACGGAACATGGTCTCAACGTGAGGGCTCTCGAGATTGGGGATGTCCAGGACGAGCCTGGCCTCCGGTTTCAACACCCGGTGCAGCTCTGACAGCCCACGTACCATGTAGTCTGCCGAGCAGTATTCCAGAACACCTATCACTGCTGCCATATCGAAGGAACTTGCGGGAAACGGCAGTGCCGCTAGCTCCGCAACGCTCAGACCACCGATCACGAGTCGCCCTTGTAGTACGAAGCGGCCCATTGCTGCAATGAGCTTGGAACTGATGTCGACACCGAAGTATGTCGATTCCCAGCGGTACAGATGGTAGTTGACGAGGCTTGCCGCGCATCCGACATCGAGAAACCTCGTCCCCGCTTTTGGGGCGAGGAACTCCCGATTCTCGGGTGCCCCACTGTTGCACGCCTGTGCATCCTCGAGCAGAGCCGCGAGCTCGGGAGAATTCCGGAAATCGTCAGGAATCTGATCGAGCGGATCGATGCCGTCGTGATATTGCTGCGCGGTCAGATCATACGCCTGCCTGATATGGTTCAGCTGTTCGTCCATCGCAGCGAGTGGCCTTATCGCGTCCAGCCCACCCTGCGGGCCCACTCCTCGATCTCCCATTGCCGTGCTTTGTAGTCGGCCGGTGCCGCATTACCCTCAGCGGCGGCCTGCTTGCGGGCATCCTCCACAGCATCGACCAGCGGAGACAGGCCAACATTCGCTCTGCGCTCATCCACGCCCGCCTGGTCTTCTATGGTCCAGGGATTGAGTTGACCGTGCTCGTCCCAATCGAAGATCGTGCCATACACCTGCGGCTTTCGTTCGTTGAACCGAATTCTGTCCGTCAGGTAGGCCGCGTGGATGGCCGGGGCCTCCCCGTTCTTTACCGCGTCTTTCAGCAGTTCGAGACACCTGCGCTGGAAGTCCGGCAAGCCAATGGCGTGCTCGGCAATCATCCACGCCAGCCAGGTACCATCCTCGCCCACGAGTGACTCCCCTGGCCAGCCGAACTCATTGATTATCGACTCGAGCTGCTGGGCGTTGTGGTTGTGCACTTGTTCCATTTCGCCAGCGTAGCCGTCGAACAGGACTCCCTCCTCCGCCAGTCTTGCCCGCGTCTTCTCGTCGTTGTGGTACAGCTCGATCAGTTCATGTAAGACACTTTCATTCATAATGGCACACAGCAGTTTGGGTTTTCGCCGGTTCCGTGCTCACGGGCCTGAAGAAGAAGGCGCCTTGTGGTTATTCCACCGGCCTCATCGTAGAACCTCAGGCTGTCCTGAGCGTTGAGGTATAACACGACAGCATCTTTCATGTCAGGACCGTGTAGCGCAAACCAGCCGCCGTGGGAGGACTGGGCCACACCGATGCGCGTACCACCGGACTCGTCCAGAATGAACATACCGGTCGCAGTCGTGTCATGTCTCGGGTCGAGCCTGACTCGGCCCGATACGTCTACCAGCCGGATTCTATTTGCCTGCACCAGGTCAGCGACAGGCTGCGATTCGCGTCTGAAGCCTGCCACTAGTAGCACACCCATAATGATTGCGACAGCCAGGAGCAATCGGTTGCTGCGTTCCAGATGGATCAGTTGAGCCTCCAGCGCGTGATCGACGTCCATACTGTTTATCTCCCAGTCAGCTATGTGGTCCACACCACCGGGTATCGGGAATAACCGGCTGGCTTGATACACGGACGTGAGAATGTGTGGCCCAATCGCGATTGCCAATCTAAACGCAACGCACAGGACCGACCGCACGTCGCACATTCAATGCACGGACCGATACCAGCCAGATCGCTTCGATGGTACGGAATCCCGGCAGAATGGCCCGGCATGCCAGCCGCGCCCGGTGTTGTTTCCGTGCAACTCCGACACCGAGGGCTTCGAAACCCAGTGCTAGAGCTTATGTGACACGTCTCACGGCGTCGCTGGGTGCACCCTATTAAGTGAGGGAGACGGCACAGAGCGACGATCGCCAACGTCGTCGTTGCGGTCCCAGGGCACTCGATCAGACAAGACTCGATCCGACGGTCCATATCCCGCGCGTGAGCCCGAGAGGATCCCATAGTGAGGTTCGCTCTAACAGGATTCGCCAGGTGTCTCCGCACCCCGCGTACCGTCCTAGTAACGGCCACGGCCGCCTGCGGTGGTGCGACAACCTCCTTGCCCGAAGCCACCACTGCAGCCGAGATGACGCCGGAGGCAGGCGAGCTAGCCCTTGAGGCAGCCGAGATCACGCCAGTGAGTCCAGTGCAAGGAAGGCTACATGTGCTGGCCGAACCCGGAGCCGACACTTCCTTGGCACCCGTAGTCGTGCTGTTGCAGCGGATCGCGCGGAGCGACCGGCCGGCCCCTGCGAACCGAGTGGTGCGGGTGGTATCGACCAGCGATCGGTTCGACCCACCGTTCACCGCGGTTGGCGCGAGGGACACGGTCATTCTAGTCAACCAAGGTAGGCTGCGACATCGCCTCTTCTCGCCGGACCTCGATGCGGATCTCAGGTCGGAGGTGGTGATTCCTGTCGCGCCAGGCGGAGAATACGCGTCGCTTGATTTCCGGGTGCAAGGCCCCAAGCGGCTCTACTGCTCACTCCATCCCGATGAAGTGTTCTCCATATTCGTGAGCGGAACACCGTTCTACGACATCACCGAGCGAGATGGCAGCTACCTGATACCGGATGTTCCAGTTGGACGGTATCGCCTCACGATATGGAGTGAGGTGGTGTCCGGATTCGTCCGCTACATCAGCGTCGACGCGGGCCAGAGGAACGTCGAGAACATCTGGATCGACTCCAAACTCCTCAGCCGGTGAGTCAGCCGCGTTGGAGGTTCGGGGTAGCTGCGCGGCTCGCCGTGCTGCTGGGCAGTGTGGCTGCCGCCTCCACCCTCTTCGCCCTGCTCATCCAAGACCGCTCCCTGAGTTCAGACCTCCGCGATGCCGCCCTACAGCGTCTGGCAGGCGCGGCGACTGCTACGGACCGACTGATCGGCGATTACCTGCTTGGTGTTGCCGAGCGCTATGCAGCGATCAGCCGAACGCCCGAGTTCCGTGCCAATCTCGCTGCCGACCACCTGCCGACCCTGACCTACTTTGCTCGGCAGCTCGCCGAGGAACAGGGAGCTTCGGCCGTAGTCTTTCTGCGCCCGAACGCTGCCATCGCGACCAGCGTGGGCGATGCGGCGCTTGCGCGCTCGGCCGCCCAGCGGGTCAAACCCGCCGCCCCGGCTCCCACCCACCGCTGCATTCGGTCGGGAGAAGGGAAACCGTCCACCGGCAACTCTTCGACGGGTAGTCGGCTGCAGTTCGAGCCTTGTCAGTTCCCCAATGGCGAGGCGGAAGCTTCCCTCTTGTGGGCCGGTGGCGTACTCCACGTGCTCGTTGCCATCCCACTCCGCACCTCAGGCGTCCTCGATGGTGGACTCGTCGCACTGGAACCGCTGGGGCCAGAGACGCTCCGCTCTTGGTCTGAGATGTTCGGCACCGTTATCGATGTGGTGCCCCCTGGTACGCACCGGGCTCGTGAGCTGGAGGAGCGGGTGAGGTCATTTCCGGAGATCGAGATCCGTGTGTCCACCACCTATGACGCGGAGCACCGCGCCATCGCCCGGTCACGACGGAACCTTGTTCTGTCGGGGATCGGCGCGCTGCTGCTCGCGATCGGAGCCAGCCTCATCCTCGCACGCAGATTCGCCCAGCCGATCGTGAAGATGACGAGTGCCGCAGAGCGCGTGGGCGAGGGTTTCCTAGATCCCGATCTCGACGTGCAACGTCACGACGAACTCGGCGACCTGGGTCGCGCCTTCAATGAGATCATGTCCCGGCTGCGAGGCAGTGAGATGCGACTCGGTCGAGCACAGCGTCTCGCCCGGCTCGATCATTGGGCGATCGACTTGGAGACCGACGACGTATCCGGGGGCCCCGAATTCCGGCGCCTTTTCGGGCTACCGAAGGACGGGCCGATCCAGACGGAGGATCTAGCCCTTCGGGTCCACGGCGATGACCGCGAGAAGTTCAAGGCAGCGATTCGCCGCGCTCGGCTGGCGAGCGGAACCTTCCGCACCGACATACGCGTCCCCCTGCGGCCTGGCCGAGACCGCATTTTGCACTTGCGCGGGCGCCGCCGAGACGATCGCGACGCAGGCGGGCGCGTCGAGGCCAGTGTGCAGGATGTTACGGAACGCTGGAAGACAGCGAGGCGCATTCGCTATCTGTCGCTCCACGATTCGCTCACCAGCCTTGGGAATCGCGAGTATTTCTACAGAGATCTGCGGCACCAGATCAAGCGCGCCGGTCGTGCCCAATCGTCGGTAGCGGTCTTCGCAATCGGCCTCAACGATTTCGAGAGTATCACCGGCACCATGGGAGACGCCGTCGCCGCCGAACTGCTGCGCGAGGTGGCGCGTCGCCTCGTGGCTATCGCATCGCCGGCATCGCTGGACGGAGAGCCTGGTGCCGACGCTGCACCCCGAGGGTGCGTGACGCGACTTGGCGATGCTGACTTCGCGATGGTGGTGGAGATCGGCACGCGGGAGGAAGCGGCATCGTTGGCCGAAACGATCCTATGTCGCCTGGCCGACGCGTTCTCGATCGGTCAGCAGGACATAACCATCAATGCTTCGATCGGCATCAGCCTGTGGCCCGACGACGCAGCAGATGTGGAGACCCTGAAGCGCAACTGCCATAGCGCACTGCAGCAGAGCAGGCTGGCCGGACACAATCAACATCAGTTCTACGATGGTTCCAGGCATAGAGAAGCGTCACGACTCCTGCGGATGGCTGTCCTCCTGAAGCGGGCTATCGAGAACGAGGAACTGGAGGTGCACTACCAGCCACGAGTGCGGCCGGAGACCGGCGCTATCGTCGCCGTCGAGGCTCTGGCGCGGTGGAACAGTGACGAGCTGAGAATGGTCCCGCCAAGCGAGTTCGTCCCCCTTGCCGAGGAAGCCGGCCTGATCCGTCCGCTCGGCGACTGGTGTCTCCGCGTAGTGGCGCGCGATCTTGCACGGTGGCACGAACTCGGAGCCCGTGACCTACGGGTTGCAGTCAACATCTCGCGCCAACAGCTGACGCGCGGCATCGTTGAGGGCATTCTCCACGCTACGCGCGGAGTCGAACCGTCGGATATCGAGCTGGAGGTAACGGAGAGCGCCCTGATCGAGCATCCCGACGAAGCGCTCGCCGTGCTGAACGAATTGGGAGAACATGGCTTCCGCATTTCGCTGGACGACTTCGGCACCGGCTACTCCTCGCTCAGCTACATCCGGCAGCTTCCGATCGATGCCGTGAAAATCGATCGATCCTTCATCAAGGAGCTAGCGACGAGCGATGACGCCCACGCGATCACCTGGACCATCATCATGATGTGTCAGGCGCTCAACCTGGAGGCCGTCGCCGAAGGCGTCGAGACAAAGGCGCAACGGAAGGTGCTCATCGAGCTCGGCTGTGACGAGGCCCAGGGATTCCTCTTCGGCAGGCCGATGCCCGCGGCCCGGCTGGAGCGGTTTCTGCAGCAACACCGGATCATCGACACGCGGCTGACCGTGGCGTAGACGCCAGATCATGGGATGACACCCAGGGTCCGTTGTCCTGCCCGCGGCCGTTTACTATCTTCGCCCGGATGTTGAACACCGAGAACTTCATCGTCACCGTCGCCAGGGCGGTCGAACTGTTCCGCACGATGCCCGATGCCGTGCCCGAACAGAAGGCGGCACTTCGTGCTCTGGTGGCTCTGACAAAGCTGGACGCTGCCGCCATTGAAGCCAACAGCGACGGGCTGCTGGTGGCCGGGAAACCGACGTCGACGTCACTTCCCAATATCCCCGAACTAATCGTTCAGCTGCGGGAGCACGGGGTCTCGAGCATTCAGATCGACCAGGGCGCCGATCCGGGCGACCTCTTGG
>CP070666.1:358736-376344 GCA_020351775.1 Gemmatimonadota bacterium
CGCGACTACCCGCCGTTCCAGGAGTTGATGAGGCCGAAGGGGTAGCGCATGACTGACGCCCTCGAACGACTCGTCGAAGGGCCACGGGAGCGCGGCTAGGTGCACTGAAGGAGAAGCCGATCTGATTGGAGATCCAGCATCAATGTAGGAACCGTCTTCAGCTTGGGGAGTGGCCACGAGCACGAGAATGATGGGTGACACTGGTTCAGAGTCGCGCAGACGGGAGGCACTCGCACCCAAAGCGCGGACGGAAGGAGCCGGCAGATGAAAACCACAGAGGAAGTTGCAGACAAAATGTACGAGCTCATAGAAGAGGCTCTGGGAAAGAAGAAGTACACACCGCGGGAACTTCAGAACACTGCGCTTCGGCTGTTTGGTGATGAAGTTGACAAGAAAATATGCAAACAGGCCGTCAAGATGCTCACGGATTCGGGTAAGTGTGTCTACACGGGATTCGGGGGTGTCAGCTACGTCGAGATTCCCGCCGAGGACTAATAGCGGATCATCCCCCGACGGTGATCGTCGACGCTGCAACATCGAGCGCGACTAACTGCCATTCCAGGAGTTGATGAGGCCGAAGGGCTGAGCCGACACACTCACCGTGTGTCGAAAAACATCTCGCCCGTTTGAAGCCAACCGTACCTGTACACAGACACGTGCCCGCCTGGGGGATCATGGGTCTCCCGCCAGCCTCGTTCGACAGCCCGCAATGGCTTCAGATCGCTGCAGGACCAGCGAACTGGTGGCTGGCCTGGCAGGGGAGAGAGAGGATAGCCCAGCCTAAGTCCGGACTAGGACTGTGCCAGAAACTGTGTATGTTCAGATGCGCAAAGGGTGCAAACCTCGATCTTGAGATTCGCACCCTTGCCGTATAACTGCCCGATCTTACTGCAGTTTGGTGAAAGTGCCCGGCTTTGATTGGGGCGTGCAAAGCAGGTGCGCTCCCGGTTGAGCTTCCGCCCGAAGTGCAACAACGGTAGTGAGTCGCATCGATCAGGGAAGGCTCAATTGACGCGGGACGGATCGATCGTACGCGAGACACGTTGTTTTCACTTGGAGTTACGGTGCGCGGGAGAGACAACCCCGCGTAGTCTGGGAAACGCTGTAAGCGTGGCCCGATCAGTGTTACAGCTTGGCTGGCACGGGCACGATGGGGAGACAACGACATGGACGAGGCAAGGCAGCAACTGCGGGACGCCCTGTGGCTCTTGGCACAAGGAGCGACAGAGGACAATGACATCGCCGTCAAGCTGATTCGAGACCGGGTGGAGCTGGATGAAAACTCGATTCGCTGGGAGTTGCACGCGCTCCGCGTGTTCGCAGTCGAATCGGGTCTCTACCTGGGATGCGGCAAGGACAGTGCTCGCTACGATGAGATGATGGCCGCGTTGTACGCACCGATGATCCGGCAGTACCGCGAGGACCCGGACCAAAACGCCGCACTGGACTTCAACGTACTCAAGGCGCGGGTCGAGCTGTATCGCGGCTGCGCCGACCGCGCTGGCAAGGACCCCCAGATCGAGCCCAAGAACCTGGTACAGCACATCGGCCGCCAGTTTGCCGCACTGTGCCACACCAGAGACCGCAGAGTGGCTGCTGTCGGAAGCGGTGTGTTCGTCGAAACGAGCAAGATGGCCAAGCGCGTCTCCGAAGCTCCCCATTGATTGCGAACAACCCGTGAGTCGGGGGCGTGGCTCGACGACAGACGCCGATCGGTAGAACCACCCCATTGCGGTTACATTTGTTGATCACCACGCCAGGCCCCAAGCGGAGACATACACTGCATGAGCGATCAGCGTAAAGAGATCCCCCTCCTCGTCGCCCTGATCCCAGTTTTGTTCCTGATTGGCGCCCTGTTCTTGGTCATAAGCATCTTCGGATTGTCCCCCCATATCCCGCTGGTCTGCGCGGCCGCAGTGGCGGGTTGCGTGGCCGTGGCCTACCGACGCCCCTGGAAGGAGATCCAAGAGGGCATGGTCCATGGCATCAATCTCGCCATGGGAGCAATCCTGATCCTGATGGTGGTGGGCATCATGATCGGCACCTGGATCCTCGGCGGTGTGGTGCCGGCAATGATCTATTACGGCCTGAAAGCCCTCTCGCCCGGCATCTTCCTGGTGGCGACCCTCGTCATCTGCTCAATCGTATCGCTGGGAACGGGGTCCTCCTGGTCGACGGCGGGAACCGTGGGAGTAGCACTGATCGGGGTCGGCGGCGCGTTGGCCATACCACTGCCCATGGTCGCCGGCGCGATCATCTCTGGAGCGTACTTCGGGGACAAGATGTCTCCACTGTCGGATACCACGAACCTCGCCCCGGCCATGGCCGGCACCGATGTGTTCACCCACATCCGCCATATGGTCTACACCACAGGCCCCGGCTACGTGATTGCGCTGGTCCTGTTCGGCATCATCGGCACCAGATTCGCCGGCGGCGCACTCGAGACTCAGAACATCGACGCCATGCTCATGACTATACGGGAGGAGTTTGTGATCAATCCGCTCCTCCTGCTGCCCCCGGTGCTGGTGATCGTAATGGTGATAAAGCGAGTGCCACCGCTGCCAGCCCTGCTGGGCGGCGCGGCCCTAGGCGGCATCTTCGCGATGATGTCTCAGTCCAGTTCACTGGCCGACGTCATCGACGTGGCCCACGCGGGATACACTTCGCAGTCGGGCGTGGAGTCGGTCGACGAACTACTGTCGCGCGGCGGGCTCATGAGCATGATGGAAACCGTCGCTCTCATCATGTGCGCCCTGTGCTTCGGCGGCATCATGGAGAGCACCAAGATGCTGGAGGTGATCGCCCGCAACCTGCTGCGCCTGGTGCGAGGCACGGGCTCGCTGGTAGCTACCACGATATTCAGTTGCATCGGGATGAACGCGGTTGCATCGGATCAGTACATCGCCATCGTCATACCAGGCAGGATGTACAAGAATGCCTACGACCAGCAGAACCTGCACCCCAAGAACCTGTCGCGGGCGTTGGAGGATTCGGGGACGCTGACGTCGCCACTGATCCCGTGGAACAGCTGTGGCGCTTTCATGTGGGCCACGCTGGGCGTCTTTCCGCTCGCCTATCTGCCCTACGCATTCCTGAATCTGGCCAACCCGTTGATATCACTACTGTATGGATTCACCGGCATGACGATGCATAAAACCGACGCGGAGCAGAACCCGACCGGATCTGGCTCCGAGAGCGCTGCGGTCTAGCCGCGGCGGAGGAGCAAGACAAGCAGTGAGACTCGATTTCTCGTAATGCGATCGGACATCAGTGGTAGGATCGGGCTGGCGAGTCGTGTCGCCTACTGCGGAGTCATCGCGGTGGCGACGCTGGCTTCGCTGCAGTTTGATCCGGATATCGGCAGGGCACTCGCTCGGCTTCCCGAGACCTTTACCCCTAGCCTCACACCGCGGGACCTAGTGGACGCCATCCGCAACCTGGCACTGTTCGCTGGCTGGGGAGCACTGTGGGTCGTCACGACCCGCCTGCGGCAACTCAAGATCCTACTGCTACGAGTGGTGCTGAGCGGCTTCCTGCTGAGCCTGGCGGTAGAGACGGCTCAACTGTTCTCGCCGATACGACAGACCAGCATCCTGGACCTGTTCAACAACACCGTGGGTGCTCTGGCAGGTGCTCTCCTGGTCGTGATGATGGTGGAGGTCGCCGTTCGACTCAGAAACCGCAAGTCGTACTTCGGTGTGCCGGCCATCACGATCAGCGGAGCATACCTCTGCGCCGCGCTGTTTCAGGCCGCCGTCCTCACACGACCGCAACCGGCCGTGGGAGTCTATGGCGGTCCGATCGCACGGTTCCGAGAGATGATGGCGCGACTGGAGTGGGGCAGCCTGACGGAGTTGAGCCTCCTGGACGCGTTCCTCTTCATCCCGGTGGGCGTTCTCGTGGTCGTCACTCTGGCCGAGTCCGGCTGGACCCACAAGCGCGCGGCTCGGCTGGCGGTCGCTATCGGGGTGATCCTATCTCTGGCCGCCGAACTGATCCGCGCCCCCCTCGGCCTGGAGCTAAGCCTCGGCGCCGTCATCATGCACACTGTGGGGGCGACGATTGGAGCCGTCGTCACCGCCAAATGGCTGCCGGAATTCTCGCGCCAGGTGCGCGGCCGCCACCGGCCGTTGGCGCTGGCGCTGGCCTACGTAGTGGTGCTCGCGGCGTGGTCCTGGCAGCCGTTCCTGCTCGAGACCGACATGCAAGCGATACTGGAGCAGCTATCGCTCACGCGATTCTCGCTGCTGAGCGCCCATATCGGTCGGGTCGACGTATACAGCGTAGCCGATATCGGGGCCGCGTTCTTCCTGTTCTTACCGGTGGGCGCATTGCTGGCCGTCTGGCCACTCAAGCGCCGAGGCTGGCTGGCCGATCTCCTCCCCGGGCTGTACCTGGCAGCACTGGCAGAGCTGAGCCAGATCCTGATCGTCGACCGCTATTTCAGCTTGACAGACGCGATCGTCCAGTGCGCCGGAGTCGCGATCGGCTGGATGGTGGTCCGCATGGCGGGCTACCAGCCCCACGGCGTGTTGCTGCCCCGCAGGGCGAAGCGCGGCGGGAAGCCCGCGGCATGACACTAGCGGAGCTCTCACTTCATCCGCACCACCCACACCTGCATGTGCTGCGGCAGGGGATTGTCATCCGCATCGCGCGCGCGGATGGCAGTGGCGGCACGCCCATCGCCCGACACGATGAAGTACGCCGAGGATGCTGCTCGGACGTCGAGTTCGGTGGAGAAGTCTGAGAACGACTGCACGTCCGGTTCCAGTCGATGCACATCGCTACCGAATACGAGGGTTCTGTCGAACACGTCGTACATGTCCCAGCTTCTCATCGTCAGTATTGAATCTGTGACCACCGGCGCGCCATCCAGGACCCGGTCGTCCAGGTAGAGCATGGCCGCCCACCGAGCCAAGAGAGTATCGATCGACTGACCGACCACGTCCTCGATATTGGCAAATCCTGTAAGAGTATTGTCGACCAAAGCGCTCTGCAGACCCTGCTCTCCACCGGCGTAACCGGGGCCGTAATGATCTGAGATCCACCGGAGGAAAGACCAAGGCGGCCCGTTCACCAGGGAGAAGAAGCACGCGTGGTCGTCGATTCTGGCGAGCCAAGTGCAATCCTCAGGTGCGTCGGGCAACTTGACCGGCGCAGGTTCTGCGAAGATGTCACCGCCGTAGTAGTACATCAGCTCTATGAAGCCACCCTGATACCACGGACTGGTGGCGGTGAGATTGGGGTCCAGGGCGACCGTCCACGGTAGGTTCTGCGCAACGCTGTTGCCCTCCACCGCGTGTCCCACTACCTCCTCGCCCATCGACGCCTGACCCTCCAGCTCCCACAACGTCTGCAGTGCAGCACCGGCCTGACGGCGCCGACCAACCTGTATGATGTGTACGAACTCATGCGCTGTGATCGTGGGCATGAAGTCCCGGGCAGCATCCAGAGACAACTCGTAGCCGAGACTCGCGTTGGGGTCCGGCGCCCAAATGTAGGTCAGTTCACCCTCATCACTGGCGGCGCAATCTGCGCGAGCCAGGAAGTCCAGGGGCGCCACGAAACCCGCCGGACCGTCGAGCAGGTTTACCTCTTTGGTGACCACCACAGCCACCCTTGAGTTGCCGTCGATATCACTGGGCTGTCCGAAGTAGGCCACATCAGCACCGTACATCGTATCGTCGAACAGATCGCTGAAGCTCTGAAAGTCAGCCGTTGTGAAGCCACCGGCCGGATTCGCCACATCCTCGAGCCAGACCGCCCTCGTGCCCACCTCTCTCGCCACCGTCGTGATCTCTACATACGAATCACACGAGGCAGTCTCTCCGGTCGGCACCCGGATGTTCAGCGTGTCGCCGACCTGCACGACCGGCGGCACCTGTGCGGGACCGGCGGCGCGCGGAACACTCGCCCTTCTAGCCTCCAACAACTGCAAGCCCTGAGCGAGAATCCGCGTCTCGGCCATGCGGTGTCTGCGGAGCAGCTCGACGCGCCGTGCGGCCTCCGGACTCAGGGCGCGACCCCGAGACCTTGGCGCAGCCACCGCAGCTGCCGGTGGGGCGGCGACCGCTCCTGGGGCCATGACCGAGGTCACCTTAGCCGGCGTACGGCTCGACGCCACTTCCGAGACGGACTGCACTCCGAACAGGTACGACTCCGCGGCCACCGTCTCAGCGAACTGCAGACAGAGGTCGCCCGGATCCTGGAGAATCACCTGCTCCCCGACCGCCATGGTGAGGAACGCCGCAGGTTCAACATCTCCGGCCACGGGAGCCGAAATCAGCGCACCGACGTTCACCTGAAAGTCGTACGAGCCGGCCGGCAAACACACGGATGGAACGGTTATGTCGAGCTGAGTCGCAGACGCCGTGGTGACCGTCGCGACCTCACCGCTGACAGTCACCACGTTGTTGGCGGGCGTGGGATCAAAGCCGGTGCCGGTGATGGTTGCGGTCGCTCCCCATGCAGCCGGGTCGGGAGTCACCGACTCGATGTTCAGGTTGTGTGCAGTGGCCGTGAACGTCACAGGGCTACCGATCAGGCCTTCCACTACGGCCTGCGCGGTGTCCTCTCCCACGTCGGTTCCCAGCGTCCAGCCCGTCCGGGCTCTACCGGTCGCATCCGTAAATGCCGCAGCAGAGTCGACCGTGCCGCTGCCGCCAGGCGCTAGGAACTGCACGATCTGATTGGGGACCGCGTTGGCGTACTGATCCCGCACGAGTACCACTATGTACTCCGACAGCTTCGTTCCTCTGAAGGCCTGTTGGTTGTCACCCGAATCCGCCGAAATGACCGCCGCCACATCAGGCTCCGCAGTCGCGGTGAACGTCGCCCCTACGTTCGACGCGCTCGAGACGCTCGCCCTCACCTCTTGCGCAGCTCCCGCGGTAGTGCCCAGTGTCCAGCTGGTCGACGCCTGTCCGTTGCCAGCCGTGGTGCCCGCCGCAACGGAAACGGAGCCGCCTCCCTGGGTAACCGCAAACGACACCGAAACACCCGACATGGCATCGCCATCCTGGTCGTTGATCTGCACAACCAGCGCGACCGGCAGCTGTTGCCCGACTACGCCGGTCTGTTGGTCACCAGATACCGCCAGGGCCCCGGTCGGCCGTGGGTCCTCTGGCGGAGCAGTCGAATCACCACCGCAGGCCCAATAGACCAGCGAGGCGGAGGCAGTGAGGAAGAGAGCGAAACGTAGTCTACGTGACATATCATCCGGCCTGATTGAGGACGTTGGTAACCTACCGCGGCGGGAGGTCTACGAACAGTAATCCGTAACCCCGAGCCGACTAGTCGTTCCCCGCGAGCGACCGATCCACCTGCCAGGCCGGGTCGGCCTGAAAGAAGAAACCCCGGACGCCGCCCGGGGTTCACTGAGACGCGCTGGCCAGTCGCTGCGCGGCCGAACACCGTCTACTTGCTGTAAGCGCAGAAATGGCCACCGGCTTCGGGGCCCATGACACCACTTTCCCATATGCCTCCGAACCGACCGTCGGCCACCCACGTCACGCGCAGTGCCGTGTAACCGCCGTCGAATCGAGTGACGTCACGCTGATTGGCGAGCGATCCCAAACGTAGTGTTATCTCGGGGGCCGAATCGCCTTGTGGCGCACGTTGCTCCAACACCACGACGCCGGGTCGCATGGGATCCATCGATCCGAGATCGCCCATCTTGACCGCACCGACCCGGTCGAGCACGATGTCGACGGTCCCATAGAGGGGAAGCTCCAGGCCCGGCTCAGGAGACCCATCGGGTCGCCGGATGTAGCGAGCTTCCGCGTCGTGCGGGACTAGTCGAAGCTCACCGGCCACCGTGTGGCTCGACTCGGCCCCGCTACTCGCAACCAGGACCAGTCGATACTCTCCCACCAGCGTCTCCGCCTGGGTACCCGCGGTGAGGTTGCGCTCCATCGAAGTGCACTCCGGCGCATCCGAGTCTCCCCGGTTCGCTCCGCACGCGACGGCCAGCAACCCGCCGGCCGCAACAAAACCGATTCCTAGCCCTCTAAGCACAAGAGTCTCCGTCGAATCGTAGCAATCCAGATCCCTGCCGGCCCGGCTGCTCGGCGGGCCGGCAGGTCGGCTTCCGCTCCCCGCTCCCCAGTCTATCGTCTTACCACCCCTATCACCCGACCACCCTCGTCCAACACTCGTATCGGCCCCAGCCAGATGTCATCCACCATGACGGTCGCACTGCTCGCACGAGCGGCCGCAACTGCGGCGGGCGCCGGCCAGGCGTACGAGTCCGAAAACGCACGCACTACTTGATAACCCATATCCTCCAGCGAGGCCACGGTGACTGCGCTCAGTTCGTTGGGCACGCCGGAGTTGAACTGAGGCGTCATCAGCTCCGAATCGAACACCGATTCGCGCCAGTGCCCGTTCAGGCTACCTACGCCGAACCGGGTGTTGTCGTTCTCAACCGGTACCTTCTCGCCCGCAGTATACGGGCTCGTGCTAATCGAATCGAACGCTGCTATAGCCGCGGCACCGCTGAAATACGAATCTACGATCGCTGCGGGCGCCGTGTCGGACGGGCTCTGCAGCAGATTGAAAGTTGACGTCGGCCACAGAGTCCCAAAGCCGAGGACGTGTCCCATCTCGTGCAAGATCACCAACTGCAGCTCGCCGTTGGTTTCCAACCGAGTTAGATCGGACACATCGAAACGCATTCCACCCAGCACCGGCAAGCCGGAACCGGTCCGGATCATGCATGGTCCCGCCTGGCCCAGTACGCCGTACGCCCCATCGATGCTGTCCAGCGTCACGTAGATCACGAGGTCGTCCACAGTCTGGCCCGACAGATCGGGATGCCAGGCCCCGGCACATGTCCCAGCCGGCACCGTGCTGAGCGCCTGATTGGCCACGTCACCCACTACAAGTGACTGCCAGCGCGTCACCGCACCGTCAAACGCCTGCTGTTGTGCAGTCGTGGGAACCAGACTGCTGTCGGAGTAGCGCACCTCGATGTCGAACAGGGTGGTGACGCCGATCGCGGTGAACGTAACCGGATTGCCTGTGAGACCGGACCCCGTCACCGTGGCGGTCAGATTGTTCGTTCCCGCCGAGCCGAGGATCCAACTCCCGACGGCCGCAGTACCGTCGACCCCGGTAGTGTCGATCGGACCTGTGACACTACCACCGCCCACCGTCACGGCAAAGGTCACCTCGACTCCGGCCACCGGATTGCCAAACTGGTCGCTCACAGTCACGGCGGGACTCGCATCCAGAGGATAGCCGACGAAGCCCTGCTGCTGATTGCCGGCGGAGGCTGCCACGGAGCTGGGACTGTCCGCGAGCGCCGAGGCCGAGAACGTCGCCGTAGGTGAGGCATCGGGCACTGCCGCCCTCACCTCTTGAGCGCCCGCGGTGCTCCCCAAGGTCCAGGTGGTGGATGCCAGCCCGTCACCATCGGTCGTCACACTCGCACTGCCCACGGTGCCACCCCCTTGGACCACCGTGAACGACACGGTCTGATTCGCCATGGTGTTGCCCGACTGATCCTCGAGCCTGACGACCAGATCCTCCGCCAGAAGTTGGCCGACGATGTCCTGCTGGTTGTTCCCTCCGATTACGGCCAGTGTGGTGGGCCGTGGCTCCGTAGACGAGCTCGTCGGATCGTTCTCATTGACTGGGCATGCAGCCGCCAGCACCAGCACAGCCGCTATAGCGACGGCGACGATACGGACGGACGTGATATGATTCGCGATCTGTGACATATTGGCATCCCGGCTGGTTTTGCGAACCAGCAAGCTAGGCGGCACCCGAGTTCCCATCAAGTAAGTGGCTTACGAGAAAAACGTGAGCTGGGGCACAGTGAGGGAGCGGGGAGCAGGGAGCGGGGAGCGGTAAACAAGCAATAGCCCCTGCAGCGGGGAAGCGGGGGGAGGAGTTGGATCCGCTCCCCGCTCCCAGCTCCCCGCTCCCCGTCTTATTTCAGACTCGTCTCAAACAGCCTCAGAATCCTGCGGTATTCGTCGACCCAGCTATAGGTCTGCTGGAACCCGTGCCGCTCAACCGGATACATCGCCACCTCCCAGTTCTCCTTACCCAGCTCGATGAGTCGCTGAGTCAGCCGCACCGTGTCGTAGAACAACACATTGTCATCCAGCATACCGTGGCAAATCAGGAGATGACCTTCCAGTCCCTCTGCGAAATAGATCGGGGACGACCGTTGGTAGGCCAGGGAGTCGTTCTGGGGCTCGTTTAGGATGTTGGAAGTGTAGCCGTGGTTGTAGTGGGCCCAATCGGTCACCGGCCGCAGTGCGGCGCCGGCCTTGAAAATGCCGGGCGTAGTGAACATGCCCATCAGCGTGATGAATCCACCGTAGCTCCCTCCATAGATACCGATCCTGGTTGAGTCCACACCCATGTTGTCAACCAGCCACCTGGCGCCATCGACCTGGTCGGTGAGATCCTTACCGCCCATGTGACGGTAGATCGCTGTGCGCCAGTCGCGTCCGTGTCCGGCGCTACCACGGTAATCCATGTCGAGCACCGTGTAGCCTTTCGATGCGAGCAAGTGGTGGAACATGTACTCGCGGTAGTAACTGGACCACCAGTTGTGGACGTTTTGCAGGTAGCCGGCACCGTGGACGAAGATCACGGCGGCCCGCTGGCCCTCCGGCGCGGCGTCCGCCGTCGGTCGGTACAGACGGGCCGGTACTTCGACGCCGTCTCGCGCCTGCACCACTACTATCTCGGGCTTCATCCACTGACCACGGCGCCACTCCTCACTGGTGCTCTCGGTGATCTGACGCATCTCACGCCGGGGGCGGTTCTCTTGGAGAAACAACTCCGGGGGATGATTCGCCTCCGAATGCGTCATTGCTAGCCAACGACCATCGGGCGACACGGTGGCATCCTGCCGGCCCGCGGCCGACGTGACCTGCGTGAGCTCACCGCCCTCTAGCGGCATGCTGTAGAAGTGCACCTCCGCGAAGCCATCTCTGTTGGCGGTGATGTGCCAGCGTTCCTCGTCCAGCGAGATCGCCACGCGCAGCACTTCCCACTCACCGCTGGTCAGCGGCGTCGCTGCCCCGCCTGTGGTCGGCACCGTGTACAAATGTGCCCAACCGCTCCTCTCCGAGACGAAGTAGACCGTCTCCCCGTCGGGCATGAAGCCGGCTGTGTACGAACTGGGTCCGGCAATCCAGGCATCGTCGCGCAGGTGATCTACGACTCTGGTCTCCAAACTCGGCAGGTCGACCACCGCGTACCAACGATCCTCGTTGTCATGCGTATCGACGCGGATCAACGCGCGACGCGAGTTGGGTGATACAGATATGCCACGGATGTCACGATCGCCCTCACCGATGCTGTCTCCCACGAATGTCACTGCACCGGTTGCCACTTCGAGGATCGCGGCCCGTGATGTCGATTGCTCGTCCCCGACCTTCGTGCGACCCGTGTGGGTCTTCACGTACCCCTCTTCGGTCACCCAGACCGGCATCTCCAACCGCCGCGCATTGCGGGCCCGCTCGGTGACCGTCATCAGCACGAAGCGGCCATCGGGAGTGATCTGCCGGCCCTGTACCGACTTGTTCTCGCCCGGATAGAACGGCTGCGGCTTGGTGGAATCCGGCTCTGGTGGACGCCTGCCCCACGGCTGGTTGCGGTACTCACCGTCCCGAATGAACTGAAACAGCCGCTCTTCTTGTTCGCTCAAGAACTTGCGCTGATCCGACTGTTCCGGCCTCCGTTGTTGTGGGGCATTCCCGCTGCGGATATCGGTGAGTTGCTCCAGGCCCGAAGTGTTGAGATCGAGAGCGAAGAGGTTGCCGTCTCGCTGGTAGTAGACGGTCCGCCCGTCCGCGGACCACGCCGGGCTCGACTCGAAGCCGGCACCCCTGGTGAGATAGCGCGTTTCGCGGCCGGTCCAAAGGACGAGATCACCGTCGATCGTGTAGATCGCCTGCCGGCGGTCGGGCGACCAAACCGCGGGACCTGCGATGATCGTGTCAGGATTGGCATCCTCGAACCGCTCCGGCTCGCCACCGCGTGGGCTAATGCGGTAGACGACCCGCGCCGTGTCAACTCCCGGCTGCTTCCAGCGGAAATAGACGTAGCGGCTGTCGGGTGTCCAACTGAATCCACCCCCACCGTACCCGCCGCCCCTCAGCGGGACCGGGGCTTCACCAATGAGCTCGGGCCCGCGCATGATGTTCTTGACGGTGAGCTCGAATTCCTGCGTAGTGGCAACATCAGGAACGAGCAATACGATCCAAGACAACGTGGCCACGCAGGCAGACTTCGTGCGCGACATGGGAACACTCCAGCGTTTGAGGTTGGCGAGTAATTTAGTTTGGGGTGTATGGTGCAGCGTAAGGGGAGCGGGGAGCAGGAGCGGAATCACACCAGACGAGCCCGCCGGGCCGCCGGGACACCGGCAGAGGAGCACAGATGCCATTTAGACATCATTTGAGCGCGTTGCTCTGCATCGCCGCCGTTGCCTGCGCGCGCGGTGGCACAGCGTCGGACAGTGCCGCTCAGTCCCAAGAGGCCGGCGGCGTTTCCCAGTCCGCGGCTCAGCTGATTGGCGTTTGGGATCTAGCTACTGACCCGCCCCAAACGCCACCTGGACTCAGGATGGCGTTCACTGTCGATTCAGCCAGTGGTTCCAGCTACTTCGGCCGGCTGTCCCTCTACTTCGCGGGCAACGCAGGTGGGAACTCGGACGAGTTCGAGCCTTTCGCGGGTAACATGGGGCAGGATGGAACGGTAGAGTTCAGGGTGGAACATTCGGACCGGTCCATACCAGGCATTTCCGTCGTGGGCCCGCTGCGAGCGGACACGATTCGCGTGGAGACGCTGGTGATCGGACCGGATACGCTGTCCAGCCCAGGGCGCCGTTGGTTTCTAGTGAAGCGCTGACTCGTCTAGCGGCTCAAAGAGAGCGATAGGCCGCGGGTCGCCGGCGAATGGATGCTAAGGTCTCCTCCGGCGACCTCGAGCAGGGTCACCGAGTAGGCGCTCAATGCCTTGGCGTCAGAGACCGATATGCGGGCCAGTTCACTTGTCGGGAGCGGGCCACCGTAGATTATGACGCGCAACTCCGTGTCACTCAGCTTGCGCATGAATGCCTGACAGCCGGCGCACGTCGCCGTGATATCCTCCAGCGTCTGCGGCGCCGACGCGGTCACCGTAAACCGGATCGCCCAATCGTCAAAGCTGGGTGACTCGAAATTGAGCACTACTTCGCCTGCGGCAGGACCCGGGTCGCCGCACGACAACTGGATCAAGCTCGCTAGGATTGGGAGCGCCACCGCCAACCGGTTCACGGTACTCTCCCTTCACCAGCGGCCCTCTCCTTGGCAGCCTCGAGCACTGCCACTACCTCTGCCGTCGAGGCGAGTCCCGCGGTCGTTCGTATCCACTGCACGAAGTCGCCCAGGTCCAACTGCTGGTTGCCGTTTCCCTGAAGGTCGAGGTAGGTCCTCTCATCGTCCGTGAGCGGCGTGGACAACTCCAGCAGTTCATCCACCACGCTGTCGATCTCGAGCGCCGGCGCTACCACACTCAACGAGAACGTCTCGTCGTGGCCCACGGAACCCGATTCCACCCGGACTTCGATGGTGAAATCGCCCTGCTCTCTGACCCTTCCCCAAATGAGACCGTCACTGGTCATGTCGATGCCGAGCGGGAGAACACCGCTGGCGATCTCCCACCTGCGGTAGCACTCGAGCCCGCCCGTCGCGGTCAGCTGGTGCTGATACTCCGATCCCATCAGCCCAACAGGGAGAGCGGTATCGGCTATCGCGATCGGATCCGGATCTACGAACTCGATGTCGACCCTGACTGCTCCGAACGGGGCCAGCTGCGTGACGTTGCCGACACTCACGAGCGAGGGGCGACCGTTGTTGCCGAAACTCGCCGGCGTGGTGCAGACACCAAACAGCTGATTGTTGTCCGACCCCGGGAACGGATCACTGGTGTCGCCGCGATTGTCACCGGCCATCAGATCATCGCGACCGTCCGCCTGCTCCAGTGCCACGCCATACGGATCAGACGCATTCACCGTGTTATACGGTAGCCCCCTCTGTCTGGTGATCACCGAATCGACGTGCCAGACGAGCAACCCTTCCTGGATCAGCATCGAATCGGAGCCAATGCGCTGCCGGTTCTCGAGAATGAAGTACTGCGTCGAGTCCGCCGGGTCGTGGATCGGCAGTATGTAGCTCGTATCCGACGTGACGGTCGCATTGATGTCCAGCGTGGTATCAACGTCGATCAGAATCTCGGTCACCCAACCCAATTGCGCCTTGGTCCAGGCAGTCATGTGAACCGGCCGGTTCGGCACCTGTTGATTGCCGGAGCCCATCAGTCCCCAGCGGCCGATACCCGCTCCCTGCTGCCCGGTGTCATATAGATCCGGCAGTCCAAACAGGTGACCGGTCTCATGGGCGACTGTCCCAATCGGCAGCGGCTCATCGTTCGCGCAGCCGGAGTCGCCCCCCTGCCCTCCCTGAATGATGTAATCGTCAATCAGGATGTTGCCGCCACCGGCGCTGGCATCGTCGGTAACGTAGGCCAGACCCCCGGGCCAGCTCGACGCACTCCATCTGTGGGCCCAGATGCTGGTTTCCGCCTCGGGATTCAATACATAGCAGGAGCCGTCCACCTTGGGATGAATCAGGACTACGGCATCCACGTAACCGTCATCATCTCCGGAGTTGGGCACTCCATCGGGACCATCGTTGTCGAACTGCCCGAAATCAATCGAGGTATCCAACAGTGACGCTATGTCGGTTATGAGCTGCGGTATGTTGCCGCCCGGCGGAAGCCCATTCGAGTTGCCCTCGTAGAAGCTGTCGGGCTGCGCCACGCGGGTCCATTCGAAGACCGCCCCGTCGACGATGAGCGAATCGTTGGAGAGCTCGCGGTAGTATGAGTGGAGGGTATAGGGCGGCGCCGTGCCAGTGCCGAGTAGCCGTTGCTCCACCACCGAGCGCGACACGTTCTGCACCAGACTGGCCGAATCGGTGTTCTGGAACAGAATCAACATGACCGGTAGGTCGAGCGTGCCAGCCACCACGTTGCCCGGCGCCATTAGCACCAGAGCAGCGGCTCCCTGCTGAGCCCGGGCATCGAGCCGGGATCGACCTGCCATCATTCTGCTGCGTATCTCTCCGCGTCGCTCCGCCACCCTGCGGCCCCTCACGACCCACCCGTTACGCTGCGAGAACTGGAACGCAGTGGGATCAGACCGTAGCGTCTCGTAGTAGCCCTGGGGCGGCCTCGCCCCGCCCCGCAGCCTGCCCAACATCTCGACGTCACCCTGCGCCGCGACAGTCCGCGGCACGAACAAAGCGCCGGCGAGCAAGAATACCCCCGGCGCGATCGACAGTCTCAGTGTCAGTGATTCAGGGTACGTCATCTGCTACGAATATAACCCGGACGGGGCATCCCGTTCCGGAGTCCGGCGGACAGACGCCGGTGTCGCGGTATCCCGGCTTCGCGGCGGTCGCGGCGGACTTCCACTCTCACACTTCGCCCTTCCGCATACGGTGGCTTGTCGCTGAAGTCTGAATATCGAACGCTGAACGCTGAGGTACCCAGTGAACGAGTCCCTCCCCGCTCCCTGTTCCCTGTCTCAGAACCGAATCGTATGCACCACCCCTACGCTCCCCATTCCGACGAACGCGCCGACCGCAACATCCGACGGGAAATGGCGGCCCGCGGCGACACGCAAGACTCCGACCGACAGCGCAGTCGCTCCGGCCAGGATGGCTGGTAACTTGTTGTCGCGGTCTCTGGTGCTCACGATATAGCTGGTAGCCAAGGCGAAGGCGATCGACGTGTGACCCGAGGGCATCGAGCGCAGGCTCTCGCGCTCGTTCATCGCATCGCGGGCGCGATCGGTGTACATCACCGGACGTTTCCGACCGACGAAAGCCTTGGCCAGCTCGGTGACCGCCATCGTCCAGCCGGCGCTCTCCATCGAGGCCAGCATTGCCTTGGTGCCTTCGCTAGCCGCCAGGTCTATCCAGGTTCCCAATGCCAGCCCAAGCACCAGGTAGTCACTCATGTCCGCGTAGAGGCCCACATGATCGTGAATCGCCCAGCGGTCGAATGCCGGAACGCCTGCTGGGTCACACGGAGCGCAGTCGGGAGGCAGTTGGTGGAAGGGCAGCGAGCGCCCCAAGAGGGTGAACACGCCGCTGGCGCCAACCGACAAAATTTGACCTACGCTGGCCCGCTCCTGCGTCCCGGACTCCTGAGCCCAACCAGTTGAAAAACAAGGAGTTAGGGAAGCTAGCACGAGACATGCAAAGGCCCGGTAGGACTTGTGCGTTGCCCGAGCGGCCTGTACTATCGTAGGGCCTCGAAAGTGGTGTTTTTTTGTCATCCTCAGCTTCGGAAACGAGTCGATTGACCGTGGAAACGCAGATTCTACAACAGGTCCAGCTTTTCGAGAAGTGTAGGGGCTTCACAAAAGCACGTGAAGTGCAGGCGCAGGGACTCTATCCCTACTTCAAGCCGATCTCGAAAGCTGAAGACACAGTCGTCGTAATCGAAGGTCAAGAACGAGTGATGATGGGATCGAACAACTACTTGGGTCTGACCCATCATCCCCGGGTCCTCGAAGCAGCCAAGCGGGCACTGGAGCAGTTCGGCTCGGGCTGCACGGGAAGCAGGTTCCTCAACGGAACGCTGGCACTGCACGAGGAACTCGAGGGTAGGCTCGCGGATTTCCTGGGCAAAGAGGCTGCGCTGATCTTCTCGACCGGCTATCAGGCCAACCTGGGTTTGATCTCGGGATTGATCGGCCGCGGAGACGTGGTATACATCGACAAGCTAGATCACGCGTCGATCATCGACGGCGCCAAACTATCATACGGTGAGACGCAGCGGTTCAATCATGGCGATCTCACTCACCTAGAGAGAAAACTCCTGAAGCACTCGGGCGACGGTGCGATGGTCATCGTCGACGGTGTCTACTCCATGGAGGGTGAAATAGCCGACGTACCGGAACTGGTGCGGCTGGGCCAGCGATACGGGGCTGCCATCGCGGTAGACGACGCGCATTCGATTGGAGTTCTCGGTCCCAACGGCGACGGCACTGCGGCGCACTTTGGCATGACCGACGAGGTCGACGTGATTGTCGGCACGTTCTCGAAGTCGCTCGCATCCATCGGCGGCTTCGTGGCAGCGTCGGAAAGTGTGATCCACTATCTCAAGCACCACAGCCGGCCGCTAATCTTCACGGCCGCCCTGCCGCCCGCAAACACGGCTGGCGTGCTTGCGGCGATGGACATCATGCTGTCGGAACCGGAGCGGCGCACCACGCTATGGGAGAACACGCATCGCTTCCAGGAAGGCTGCCGCAGCCTCGGCTTTGACATCGGGCCGACGAAGACGCCGATCGTGCCGATCCTGATCGGGAGCCTGGAGCACACCTTCATGTTCTGGCGCAAGCTTTTCGACGCGGGCGTGTTCACGAATCCGGTGGTGCCGCCGGCGGTGCCGCCCGATGAGTGTCGGCTGCGAGCCAGCCTGATGGCGACCCATACGCGCGATCAGATCGGCATGGTACTCGAGACGTTCGCCAGATTGCGCAGGGAGCTGGGGGCCATTTGACTGCAGACATAGTCGTGGGGGCGGG
>CP070666.1:376444-392609 GCA_020351775.1 Gemmatimonadota bacterium
CTCCATGACGCCCTTCGACCGGACCGTGACATCCGGGTTGAGCAACCAGTGGAGTGGATCGGGGAACGCGAACGCCGGATCGTTCTCGTATTGGTGATCGAACCAGTTGAAGTAGCGCACCTTGTAGGGGCAGTTGTTGGAGCAGTAACGCGTGCCCACGCAGCGGTTGTATACCTGCGCATTCAAACCGTCGGGCGTGTGATAGGCCGCAAACACCGGGCATACCGGCTCGCACGGCGCGTTGGTGCAGTGCTGACATAGCATCGGTAACACTCGTGCCTCCAGCTGCTCGTCCCCTCCACCCTCGAAGTAGCGCTCGATGCGTATCCAAGCCATACCGCGCTCGCGACGCATGAGCTTCTCGCCCACGGTCGGGATGTTGTTCTCGGCGTAGCAGGCGGTCACGCAGGCGCTGCAGCCGGTGCACTTGGACAGATCGATCGCCATGGCCCAACGGGGCAGGTCCTCGGTGGCATAGTTGCCCCGTTGCTGCCACTCGTGGTACTGCGCCTCCTGCCACTCCTCGAGAACTTGCTCGATGTGCTCGGGAACCGGCGCCGCATGCTCGGCGTGCTGCTCTTCCTCGGCGTGTTCCTCCGGATGCGCCAGCGCGGCCAGCGTCGTCGCCTGTGCGATACCACGACCCATCTGCCGGCTCTTGCCCGCAGGCGTCGCCGCTGGTCCGTATTCCTTGGTGTTACGCAGGCTCACCGAGACGTAGTGCCCCAATCCGCCAAACTCGGTCGCGCCGGGCGATAACAGGTCTATCACGTTGGCGCCACGGGCACCCGCGTAACGGCCGAACCACATGTGGCCCTGCCCGGTCGGGATTGCGACCACGTCTTCCCTGATGCCGGGGTAGAGATAGGCCGGGACCGTCACGCTGCCGTGCTGCGAGGTGACCTCGATCACCTCGCCGTCGGCGATGCCAAGGCGTTCCGCCGTCGTTGGATTGATCTCGACCCACGAGTTCCAGGTCAGCTTGGTCACTGGATCGGGCAGCTCCTGCAACCAGGGCCGGTTGGCTCCACGCCCATCGAACAGCGCCGGTGACGGGTATGCGATCAGCGTCAGCCGGTCACCGTCCGGTCGAGTCCAGGTCTCCCCCCCGTTACTGGCCGCGCCGGGCGCCAGCCGCACGCTGCGCGTCTCCGGCTCGGCCCACATACCACCACGCTGTAGCGCCTCGGTCCAGAACACGTCGAACGGACGACGATCGCGCTGCAGCCGCCGCCAACGAGATTGCAGATAGTCTTTGTAGGTCGCGTCAGTGAAAGTGGCGGCCACCGAACCGCCCAACTGCACCGCAATCGTGAGCAAGACGTCACCGGTCTGCCGCGTATCGAACACTGGCTGCATCACCGGCTGCTGTAGCGTATGGACGCCGACACGCGGCTCGAAATCGTTCCACTGTTCCAACGGATCGTGATCGGGCAAGACGATGTCGGCCTCCATCGCCGTGTCGTCCAGGTACCGCGAGAAGCTCACCTTGAATCCGACGTTCCCCAGCGCCTCCTTGAAGCCCAGGCTCTGGGGCGTAGCGTAAGCCGGGTTGGCACCGTGCACGAACAACACATCGACCCGCCCCTCACGCATGGCAGTGACCAGCGATGCGATGTCGCTGTAGCTCGACCGGCCCGATGGATTGAGATCGGCCCCGAACCTGACCGTGCGGCCGACGCTGCCGGCCACATAGTTCAGTATGTTGGCCGCCGCCACCGTGGCGTGCGCCTTGCCGTGCTGCGCGCCGATACCGCCGGCCACGGCGAGACTGCTATGTGCCGCGAACTCGCGCGCGAGACGCTCGATGGTCTCAACGGGAACGCCGGTCGTGGCGGACACAGCGGACGGATCGTGCCTGTCCAGCAGATCCTGAATTCGAGACACATCCGACGGCACGCTTGCGAGTCGGTCGCGCACGATCACGTGCGCCACGCCGAGGGCCAGCGCAGCTTCGGTTCCCGGGTTCGGGGCGACCCACTCGTCCGCACTCATTGCGGTCATGCTCATGCGCGGTTCGACGTGTACGTAGCGGCCCATGCGACCCGCGCTGAAACTGTGGCTCTCGCTGAACTGCCGCGTCTGCTCCACCGGGCTTAGCCAGGTTTCCAGAAAATCGGCCCCCAACGACAACACGTATTGAGCTGCAGCGAAGTCGTAGGCAGGTAGCGCATCGGTTCCGAACACCGCGCGGTTGCCATGGCGCACGGCCTCGTAGCCGAACGGCTCGTACACCACCCTCGGATTGGCACCCAGGGCCGCCAGCCATTCCGCCACCAACGCATCGAACGAACCTGCCTCATTCCCCAGAATGAACCAGACCCGATCACCGATTCGGGCGCTCAACCGCTCGACAACGGCCGCAATCGCGTCATCCCATGAGATCGGCTCGAGAAATCCGCTGGTGCCGCGACCCAACGGAGTGCGCACGCGGTCGGGATTGTAGAGTCCCTGCGTTGCCGCGTGACCGCGCGAGCAGAGTTTCCCCCGGTTGATGGGATTCGCCGGATTGCCCTCCACTTTGACGGCCCGTCCTTCACGCACGCGGACGTGGAAGCCGCAGCCGGCCGGACATTCACGACAAGTCGACGCGTACCATGTTGCCAACCCGGGGATCTCGTTCTCGGGAGGAACCAAGTAGGGGATCAGCTTCTCGACGTTGTCGGTGGAGCAACCGGAAAGTGCGGTGGCTCCGCCGCCAGTGACGCCGAGAACCTTGAGAAACCTCCTACGATTCATTCCCTCTGCCAAACGTCGCTCCCCGTCTAGTAGTGACACACCGAGCAGTCGGTGGAAACCGGCTTGCCGAATTCTTCTGTCTTCTGCTCATGACAGTCGAGGCACCATCCCATCTTGAGTGGCGCGAACTGGTAGATCTGGGCCATACGATCGACCTGCCCGTGACAGTCTTCGCACACGACCTCGAATTCCTGTTCCGCATTCACATGGACCTGGTGCGGGAAGTGCACGAACTGAGCGAGGTCGTGGACCTCGACCCACTCGATCACCCTACCCTCACGCTCGTACGCCCTAACCGAGTCGACCTCTGCTATGCCCGTCCCGACTATCAAGTGGCAATTGAGGCATGAGCCCACCGTGGGTATCCCCGGCTTGGGACTGATCTCGACGTTTACGTGGCAGTACTGGCAGTCGATCAGATACTGGCCGGCGTGAACGTCGTGGCGGAAGAAGATGGGTTGCCGCGGACCCGCGAGACTGGCGGTATCTGTTATCTCGGGGGCCTCGTAGGCGGTGTCGGCCGCCGTCGTGTCCTGCGGAGTCCCCTGCGCCTTGCCGCTCGCAGTGGTGGCAACAAGAGCCGACACGGCGATCGCCAACAGCGATCCCGCTACCACGAGAATGTGCCTTGTCACATTACCCTTATGGGGCACGATGCGGCTCCGGACCGGCTGGGTCCTTTTCACCCACCGGCAAGGGGAACATTTGTGATTGACTTAAGAGTGAGGCGACCGCGTGTGAAGGGCATCCATACAGGTATCACGCGCGGCCGCAGGTAAAATACTCGCCCGCGCCCGCAGCACAACCGGCCGCCACTCATAGCTTTTCCCGAAGAAAATCGTGGTATCCTGGCTACTCAACCACAGTAACCAACTCCCAGCCGTCGCGCGAAACCGCGGGCCGATGCGTGGGGACCAACATTGTCCCATCCGACTCCATGGTCAGTTCTATCGGATCCGCGCCCGGGGCGTACCAGCGCTCGCTGGGCTCAAGATCGGTGGGATACACGAAGCCAGCATGGGCCCCCAGTGCCAGCATCGCTTGCGCACCTACACCGGTCTCGGGCATGGTCCCGCCCCAGAGCTTGGCCCCGTACTTTGACGCTACGGCGCAGATGCGGCACGCCTCCTCCAGGCCGCCGATCCTCTGGACCTTGATGTTCCAGACCTCCGGACCACCCATCTCGGCTACCTGGCGCGCCACGTCGGCTGAGGTGAGCGACTCGTCCAGACAGATCGGCGTATCAATCTGCCCCGCCAGAACCTTGAGGTCCCACAGCGCCCCAGCCGGGAGCGGCTGCTCAAGGTAGAGCAGGCCCAGTCGGCCGAGCTGCTCCAGCCGGCCGCGGTCGCGCTCCAACTGATACGAGCCGTTGGCGTCGACCGTCAGCGGTATCTCCGCATCGTACCGTTCCAGTGCGTCGAGCGCGGCATAGATCGGCTCGAGATCCCAGCCGGGCATCACCTTGAGCTTCACCCTGCGGTAGCCCCGTTCCACTGCCCGAGTCACCGCATTCCTGATCTCACTCGCGGTTCGGTTCTCGGGCATGCCCAGCGCGATGCCGCACCGCAGACGCTCGCGCCGTTCCCGCCACTCAGGCGGCACTCCGAGCTGCTCCAATCGGTCAGTCACCAGATCCGCCAAAGCTCGCTCTTCACGCTCCGACCTCAGATCCCACCACGCTGTCTCGGCGCCGGCGATGGCCATGCGGTTGCCCATCACGTTGCGACTCAACAACTCGTGCACCTGGGCGGGATTGCTGCAGGGCTCCGCCAGCAGCCGGGGCAGGAGATGCTGCAACAGCATCTCGCGCGCGCTGGTGACCGTCTCGGGGGAGTAGAATGGGGCTTCGAACGGCGCCGACTCACCCAATCCAACGCGCCCCTCCCCGTCCTCCAGTTCGACGATCAGCGATCGCCGCACCGCCATCGTTCCTCCGCTGAGACGGAACGGTTCCACCAAGGGCAGCGTCAGCTCGTAGAGCCGTGCGCGACTGATGGTTATGCTCATTATGCCATGTCGTTTCGTGTCATGTTGACCAGATCCAGAAAGTGTACCACACCATCGCGCCGGTCCAGTGAGCCTGCCTCGTGGAGGTGGCGCAGCCACACCGCGAGCCCCTGCTCCGGGTGCAACATCAGACTGTGTAGCGCCCGGCTGGTGCGACTCCCTGCCGATGCAGTGTACTCAGAGAGCGGCACCTGGAAGAAGGTGTGCAGCTGACCATTTTCACAGCCGCGCAGCGCATACTCCACCATCACTTTTCCTGAGCAGATGTTCCCAGTTGCCGAGAGGTGCGGCAGTTCGGGAAGCCGCTGGCGCGCCAGATCGAGCACCCGCAGGTTGCGGTCACTCAGATCCCAGCCGCCATAGGCAACTCCCAACTCGAGATCAAACAGCCGGTTGAACACCACGGCGAACGCAGGCCGCGGTCGCGACCGGTCGACTAGCGCAGCGACCATCTCGACCTGGAAGTCGTCGTCGAACAGCGCGTTCATCAGTTTGATACCCAACCGGACGCCGCCGGGAGCAGCCTGCTCGATCAGAGCCGGGATTCTCGCCAGCCAGTCGAGTATCCGTTGACGCTCTCCGGCTCTCTCGTCGGCTGCCAGCGTCGGGCTCAGGTCCTTTTCCAGCAGCATCTCGGCGCCGCAGCCGACCTCGCGCCACACGTCGAGCAGCTTCCCTGTCGTGTGCTCGTACTCCTGCGAGCGCCACACTTCGTCACCGGACGGCAGGTGGTACTTGACCGACGGGATGACCGGTATGCCACTCTGGGCGGCGGCGAACAGCGCTGCCTGGAAGAAACCGAGATAATCGTGCAACGAGCCAGGCCAACCACGCCCCTTCCACGTAACGGTCCACCCTTCGCGCCCGCTGCGCGAGGTCCTCCGCTCCACCAGCATCTTGCTCTCCCGCACTGCCCAGTCACCCATGCTGCTCCGCCCTGCGGCATCCTCCGCGACCACCGTCTTGAGCACTATAAACGCGATGCCGGCGGCGATGTCGGCCTCCACCTGATGCAGTTTGTGGGACAGCTGACCCGACGCCTTTCCGAACGGATGCGGGATCGGCACGCCTCCGTAGCGCGCCGACAGATCGATGCCGAGCTCCTCCCGCACCAGGGCCGCCAGGTCCGGGGGCGGTGCGCTACTGGTGGTTTCACTCAGACGCTCGAGCCGGCTGCGCCATGCGGCAGCGACTTGCGGCGTGTCGGGCAGCATTATCACTGCCGTCTCAGGGCGCGCACCGCCCGATACACGGCCGCCCGCTCCATTTCCGTCAGAGCTGGCGCAAACGGGTCGCTGGCACCCTCGGGAATCACCCCGTCGGCCTCCAGTGCCCACAACATCCGCTGCACGTAGCCGTCCATCGGCGCGGAGAAGGTAACCCGCGCGAACTCGTCCACCGCGGCCGCGAGAGTGGTGAAGCGCGTCAGATCGCGCGCGTGCCAGGCATCCAGCAGCGCGATCAGCAGATCGGTACAGGCGGCCGCCATCCCCACGAGCGCCGCCTGCGCTCCCAGCATCAACGAGTAGCCCAGGAACCGGTCCTCGCCGGTGATCAGCAAGGCGTCTTCGTGATCCAGGACCTTCGCCGCCACATCCTGGTAGGTCATTACGCTGTCGAGTGTCGCGACTTTGATGCCGATCACACCGGCGAGACCCAGCAGCTCGTCTATTGTCTCCAATGAATAGGAGATCCCGCCGGCCGCCTCGTACAGGTAGAACGCTATGACGGGCAGGCCGACCTCGGCCACGGCACTGTGGACTGCGACGGCACGCCGGTCGACATCGGACAAGTCGCGCAGCGCCTCGGGTGGATAGATCAACACACCCGACGCCCCCCCCTGCTTGGCCGCCGTGGCGAGCGCCACGCTGACTTCGATCACGCGATCGGTGCGGGCCGTGGGATCTCCCGGCAGATCTACCGTAGCCGGCGCGCCGACGCCGCATACGATGGGGGTGTCACCCATCGCTTTGTACCACAGCTCGAGAGTGAGCGCACGCTCCGCGTCGGTCAACATGAGCCCGCGCCCAGTGTGGGCCCAGACCGCCACTGCGCCCACCGCCTGTTCTGCCATCCAGCGGGCGTACTGCCGCGTCGCGGCCACGTCGATCTTTCGGCTGGCATCGTAGGGGACCGGAACGGCGGGGACGACCTTGTGCCGCAGCCGGTCAGTCAAGGAAGGCATGAAGATTGTCGCCCAAGATCGCGCTGCGCTCAGCCGAGGACACGTCGAGCAGGTCCAACCTGGCAAAACTAGTATCGGGAATCCGCAGCGGCATCGCCGTCCCCAGCGTGAACCGTTTCACCCCCATGGAGTCCAGCAACGCCGCGAGGTGATTCTCCGGTGGCCCCCAGATCCACGAGATGTCCCAGAGCAGACGGGCAGCCTCGCGCGGCGTGAGGCCGAAGTGCACCTCCTCGACAAAGGCACGGTCGGCGTGCGTGACGATTATCCTCAGCTCGGGATCGCTGCGCACCAGCTGTCTGACTGCAGCAGCTGGGAGATCGGCAACGGTATCGAGCGGGTGCCGCTGCCTCACGTCCTCGAACTTGACTGTCAACAGGAGAGGAACGCGGGCCGACGCGGCCGCTGCTGCGAACACCCGCATGGCACCGCCGCTGGGGTCGAGCCCTTGGTGTATGGGGTACGCCCGCAGAGCCGGTGCATCGAGCTCAATCGCCCGATTGGTGTCGTCCTCCCAGCGCGGCAGCCCCGGATGGACCACGGGGACCGGTGCCAGCCGATCGCGGTGCTGCGCCAGACTCTGCTCCAGCACCGCATTGCCGGGCGCAGGATCCCTGTAGAGGAACGAGGGTAGGTGGCCGACCCAGGCACGGTCGATACCTACGCGGTCCATCTGCGACAACAGCCAATCGGTCGTCCCGTGAGATATCGCACGGTACGGGTAATCACCCACAAACGCCGCAACGTCAGTCACCGTCACGGAACACTCCCGCGGGAAAGATCTGGAATGCGTTGCCGTACTTGATCAGATCGAGATCGTCGCCGGCGAGATCGCACGACTCGAGGTAGCGCAGTTTGGCCCACGCCGTGCCCAGCGTAATGTCCGCTCCCCACAGCAGTCGAGCAGACCCAATCTCGCGCACCGCGGCGTCGAGCATGTCCACATCCACGCCGCTGCCCGATAGATCGACCCAGATGTTGGGAACCTCGCGCACAACCCGCAGTGAATGCGACCAATCCCCTCCCCCGCCCAGGTGCGCCATGATGAAATCGGTGGCGAGATGCCGCTCGGCCAGAGCCGCTAACTCGGACGCATCCGATGCCTCCTGACCGGACCAGTCACGGCGACGGAAATGCCAGACGTGATGCAGAATCGGGACACCACGCTCGCCCGCCAGCGACGCTATGGGGTCTAGGAGCTTGTCGCTCGCACGCCGACTCGCGGCCAGCTTGACCCCGATCATGCCCTGCTCGAGTCGCTGCTCGATCTCGCCCAGCGCGTGATCGGTGTAGTTTGGGTTCACCACGCAGTAGCCGTGGATCTCACGATGTTCCCGCAGCAACTCGACCATCCGGTCGTTGGCGTGCGTGACGTCCTCAGGCGAGGGGAAGTAGGTAGGTGAACTGGCACCCCAACTGCCGAGGATCGAAGCCACGTGCGCTGTGATCCCGATCCTGCGACCGGCATCGAGCCGCGCCGCGTTGACGGTTTGCCAATCGGCGCGTCCCGAACGTTCCGTGTAGAAGTGCGCATGAACGTCGATCAGCATGCAGCCTCCACCTGCCCGGCGACCCGGTCGAGCTGCTGCAGCACTCGCTCCACGACCTGATCCGAGTGCGCCAGCGATACGAAGTTGTAGGCGGCGAACTTGCACAGGATGCCGCGGCGGGCCATACCCGCCGCAACAGATTCCCAGCTCGTAGAGTCGGTACAGTGCAAATAGCACATCTGGGGAATGCCGCGCACCCTAGCGAACACACCGGGGTATCTCTCGGCTATCCGCTCGAGCCCTCCAAAGAGCACGGCACCGACCTTCTCCAAGTGCTCCACCACGGCTTCGCCGTCAAACACATCCAACACGGCGCGCACCGCCGCCAGGCTCGCGAACTCGGTGGCCAGTGTAGAGGAGATCCAGGTTCGGGTGGCTGCATGCATCACGTCCTTGCACCCGCACAGCGCAGCCACGGGGAATCCGTTGCCCATCGCTTTGCCCAACACGATCAGGTCCGGTACGACTCCGTATCGCTGGGCCACACCACCCAGCGCCAGGCGGAACGCCGTCTTGATCTCATCGAATATGAGCACGGCGCCGGTCCGGTCCGCTACAGCACGCGCAGCCTGGAGCCACTCGATCTCGGGGGCGGCGTCGATCACCGGTTCCAATACGAGCGCCGCAACCGGGGCAGCCCGCTCCATAGCCCGCTCGAGCGCGTCCACATCGTTGAACGGGATCTCGGTTCTGAGGGCAGCCACGCTTCGGGGAACGCCTGGCTCTGACTGGCACCAGTCCAGCCAGCCATGGTAGCCACACGTGACGACCCGCTCGCGGTCGGTGTATACCCGGGCCACCCGCACTGCAGCGGCTACCGCTTCGGCACCTGACTTGAAGAACCGCACACCCTCAGCCCCGGGGATCGCGGCCGTCAGCCGCTCGGCCACGTCGAGTTCCAGAGTGGGCGGCAAAGATCCCACGGTGCCCGCGCGCACCGCCTCAGAAGTCGCTGTTACCACCGCGGGGTGCGCATAGCCCAGCGCCACGGCCCCCAACGCCATCATCATGTCGACGTACTCGGTCCCAGCACCGTCCCACAACCGGCAACCTTCGGCCCGGGTCATCGACCGGGGCATCCCGGTCGCGCTCCCGAACAACACATCGGGTCGCTTGCTGCCCGTCGATGTAAAGCCAGGGATCGTCACCGCACACCCTTCCGTTCCAGGAACCGCACTACCTCGACGCACATCGCCTTGATGAGCCCGGCCTCGCGCGCGTCCATGGGAGCCCGATGCGCGACCTCCCGCACAGACCGCATCACACTCGCCGGATTCCTGGTCTTGAAGAAATCGATCGCATCCAAGGCAGCTTCGGCCCGGGAGAACATCTGCTCGAGTTCCTCGTGGGTTGCCGTCGGCGCGACACGGCGGGGCCGCTTGAACTCCGGCTCGTAGCGCACGACGAACAGCTCGTACGCCATGACCGTGAACGCATGCGACAAGTTGAGTGCGGCGTAGCGTTCGCCCGTGGGGATGGTCACGACCCGGTGGCAGCGATCGAGTTCGTCATTGGTGAGCCCCTTGTCTTCCCTACCCAACAGCAACGCAGCAGCGCCGTCGCGGGCGGCATCGAGTAATTCACTGGCCGCCTCCCGCGGGCGCTGCATGTTGCGTTTCGCCGCCCGCTGGCGCGCGGTCATGGCCGCGACGTAGTCACGGTCGGCAAGCGCAGCATCGAGATCGTCGAACAGCTCGATGCGCTCGACCAGGTCGTCGCTGCCGTGAGCAATGCCTGTTACGCGCCGCGGATCGAACTCAAGGGGTTCCACCAACCGCAGGTTACGTAGCTCGAAGTTCTTCATGGCTCGAGCAACGCCGCCGATGTTCACCAGGTCCTGTGGTCGGTGCAGCACCACGACGAGGTTCACACCACCTCCGCAACCACTGCCGACGAAGGATGTTCACGATCGCCCCGCAGGTAGACCCACCCACCTCCTCCGGACAACACCAACTGCCCCGCTCGCCTCATGCGATCGGCGTACATCTCGTTGACGACGAAGTTCACCGGCAAACCCTCACCGCGTTGGACCGGACGGCCGATGTCGATTGCGACCAAGATACGATACCCGTGCCCGGTACGCTGCCAGGTTGCTTGTACCGCCGCCGCATCGGCGGCAGTGCCGGCAACCGGACGGATGGTAACACTCTCCGAGCCGGGGACCGGCACGGCCACAAAACCGCGCCACTCACCCGTCCCGACATAGAACTGGATGCCGTCAGAGTGAACGTCCAGCGCCTCGTTGTCGAGGCCCGGATCCGGAGCGTCGGCCGGCCGGAAATGGACTTTCCTCTTACGGACATCACACGCGAAACACAGCCGGCTGCCAGCAGCGAATACCGCCACACAGGCCCGGAACTCGCCCCGTGAAGCGTATCTCTCTTCGGAACGCCGATAATGCTGCCGACGCAGTTCCACCACGGCCTGCTCCGGAACGTGCTCCTCCCAGTCGGCTACTCTGGGAAGGCTGTCGAGACGGGGACACACGATCCGCCGGCGGTGCACCAGCGGTGCTACCGGTGGAGCCGGCTGCTGCCTGAGACCCGTCAGTTTGTGCTTGGCTCCGCTGCGATCCCGGATACGACACCCGTCGTTCGCGATCGTCACGCGGTCACTGGTACCGTCCCCGTACTCGATCACGGTGTCACGCTTTTCGTACCGCACCGTCACCGCTGGATCGGCGCCGAATAGGTAGCACTGTTGCCACGTCCCCGGCCCCTCGGCACGGCGGACCAGGAAAGCCAGCGGGTTGCCGTCGGCGAACTGATCGTTGGGCGGGCCCGGCCGATCTACCAGGTACAACCGCTCGCCCGCACGGCCGCGCAGCAGCATGCACACCTCACCGTCGCCCCACGAGAGATCTTCAGCACCCTCGATCTTGCGACACGCTCCCAGCCCCGCGATGTCGACCGCGGAAGGCGCAGCAGCATCGCCCCCCGCCAAAAGCGGCTCGACCGGGTGAAGCGCCAAGTCCACGGTGACGCTTGCGTCCAGCTCGAGCTCGACCGTGTCGATGACACATGCGGGCCCGACCACTACTGTCCGCACGACTGTCGTCCCCGGCCCCAACAGACTCTCCGCCACAGCTCGACTCCAAGCCCAAGGCCCCACCTGATCGAACGCTGCGCACCACGCCTCACGACCCTGTTGCCCCGAACCGGCTACTCCAACCGTGTTGTGAGCCAAGGTGGAACGATACCAGAAGAGCGAGGGTGTTACGTAGGATGCGGTGCCGAAGTCCATCAAGGCGGGTCGGCCCCAGAACAGGGTCAGGTGCAGAAGATCGGGATGACCGTGACCGCCAGGCCTGCCGCCGCACTCCACGCTGACGTAATTCCCGGGAGCGGTTCGCATCACCGCCACGCCGGCGGCGGGCAACAACGCCGATCCGCTGCGCCATAGCTCTGCGGGAGCGGCAGGTGGCGCCGTCACCATCCAACAGAGCGCTTTCCAGCCCAACAGAGTGCGGTCCAACCGTTGCGCTGGTCGATTCTGCTCCTGCTCGGCGATCTCGTTGAGTCCGGGATCATCGCCCTCGGGCGCCCGGGTCGAGTAGAGATGATGGAGCACGCTCTCGACTCTCTCGTCGCCCGTGCGGGCCCAGCCGATTTCCCACAACTCGGCAAACCGCGGCTGTAGCAGCGAGACACCGTAGGGTGAGTCTCCCCTGGCGGGGAGCGTCAGATCCGGCAGCACGGTGTGTAACGGAGCCACGAACATGGCACCCAGCTGTCCGGCGGGGGCGTCGGCGCCGTAGAGGTCGATGCCCACTGATCGCAGCAGCTCAGCCGCCAACAGGAAACCGCGCAACGCAAAGAAGTGGTAGTTCTCGCCCTCGAACCAGAGGCCTTCGCCACCCACCGCAGTGACCAGTTGGGCACGAATACCGTGACGCCCATCGAGTCCCTGAAGCACCAGAGGATGCGATGCCGGCGCCACATGGTCAGACCGACCCAGCCAGAGCCCCGCGGCGACCATTGCGGCGTTGTTCCACACCTGCCTGTTGGACCAGCCTTCGTCAAACGATGATACGAGTCCTGCGGATTCTTCGAGCACGCGATTGAATCCGGTGCGATCGAACTCGGCGGCACCGACTTCGGCCTCGCACAGTTCGAGCATTGCGGCGGCCACGATGAGCTGCAGCAGCCAGATCGACTCGAGGTAGGTGGAGAAGAACAGTCGCGAGGGCCCCAGCACGTTGTCGCGGTTGGGGAAGTCCCGGTAGCGCTCGACGTACAGCTGCAGGATCCGACCGGCTCGCTCTGCGAGGGCAGAATCCGAGTTGAGTGCTGCCAGCAGGCCCAAGTGGATCGCTCGCTCCGACAACCAGAGGTGATAGCGCCAGATCCACGCCCGGTGGTGCCGCTCACCCGCGAACTCGCGGCCACAGCCGGGGCACTCGTGGCGGTCGGGACTCAGCGGGTCGAACAGCAAGCGCGCACCGTCGAACTGACATGATCCGCCGTCGCGCGACAGCAGCGCCTTGTGGTCTGGAAAGTAGAGCGGATCCACGAGTAGGGCTTGGCTCAGCTTTTCGAGCCGGCGCGCCAAGACTCCCAGCGTTGGCTCAGTCGCGAGCTCCGTGCGCCGCCGGGCCAGCGCTTCAGGTCGGATCAGGAGCATCGGCCTCAAGCCAGACGGAGACACCCTCGGCAGCGAAGTGACATTGCAGGACCCGGCCTCCACACGACTCCACTGCCTCCGCAACTGCTGAGCGCCGGGAAGGCGAACACAGAACGATGAGACATCCGCCCGCACCGACACCCGTCGCCTTGAGTCCCCAGGCGCCGGCAGCGTGCACGGCTTCGTCGATCCGCATTGTCTCTGGCGTTACCATCGTGGCGTCGAGCAGCCGCTGGTGGCGCCAGTTCTCGTCAGTCAGAGCGGCCAGCTGTCTCCAGTCCCCCGCCTCAATCACCTTGCCCGCTTCCCGCGCCACATCTCGCATCGCCCGGATCGCGCCCACTACGCTGGGATCACGGGACTCGCAAGCGCTCGACACGCGGGCGTGGGTCCGTGCCGTGAAGAACGAGCGCCCCACGTAGGCCAGCACCGCGTGCCGCGCCAAATCACGCGCGGCCTCATCCGTGACTGCAAGCGCGCGCACGTCGACCCCACCCTGCTCGAACCCGAGTACGAGAAACCCACCGTGCGCAGCGACCTGGTGGTCTTGCGGCCACCCGAACCCGCCAAGCTCCGATGTCTCTAGCGTGAAGCCCAGCTCGGCCAGTTCCGTGGGATCGTAGTCCTCTTGCCGGCACCGAGCCAAGCCGGCCAACAAGGCCACAGCTAGTGCGCCCGAGCCCAGCCCCGATCCGGGCGGTGCATCGCTGCGCGAGATGATCTCGATGCCGCCGGTGACGGGCAGCATGTTGAGCGCCGCCTTGTGAAAGTCGAGCCGTCCGTCGTACACCATTTGGCCAGCCGATTCCACCGTCACGTGCTCGTCGCCGTCCGCCGAGTGCAACCGGATCCTGCGATCACCCAACAGGAATTCGATGTGCACCGCGAGCTGGATGGCGGCCGTGACGACTGTGCCGCCTTCTTCGTCGGCGAAGGCTGCCACATCCGACCACCCACCTGCGAAGTCGAGACGAAGCGGCGCCTTGGAGTGGATCGTCACAGCGGGCCCGCCAGTCCCCATTCGCAGATCGTGGCCAGCTCTCCGCGCAGGTCTATCACCACGTTGGTGATGCGCCGATTGGCGCCTTGCAGACCGCGGGCATGGTACAGCCATGTCGTGGGGATGTCACGCGCCAGGATTCGTTGCGCCTCACGCCATGCCGACTCGAGCGCTGCCTCTGTCTCCGCCTCTCGTACACCTCTGATCGCGGCATCAAATTCGACACTCGAGTACCCGGAGTAAGCCAATGGCCCCGGATCGATTCCCGTGAACATAGCGGCAACGTAGCTCAAACTGAGATCGCCAGGAATGCCGGTTACCAAGGCATCCCAATCACGTTCCGCGGCTTGTGCCCTGGCGAGAAAACTCGTGAGCTCCAGTTGCCGGATTCTCACCTCTACGCCCACTTCCCGAAGCTGGGCTTGAATCATCTGTTCCAGTGGGGCGTCACCGCTGCCAACAGTCATCAGATCAAACTGCAGCCGCTGCGAGCCCTTGCGGCGCACGCCATCGCTGCCAACCTGCCAGCCGGCTCTTTCCAGTAACGAGACTGCCGCATCCGGATCGAAGGGCAGCGGGTCGGCGGGGTAGTGCCACGGGTGTTGCGGAGAAACCGGTCCGTGCGCCACGGCACCGAACCCGTACAGATAGGCCGCGATGATCAGCTCCCGGTCGAGTGCCAGGGTGAGCGCTCGCCGCACCACAACGTCGTCGAACGGAGCTCTCCTCGTGTTCCAGATGAGCGCGTTCACGAACTGCACGGGATAGTCAATGGTGTGCAGCCGCGAGTCTTTCGTCACGAACGCCGCATGCGCCGGGCTGATGCCCGCGAAGTCCAGCTCCCCCGACGTGAGCGCGGCGAGCTTGGTGGCTGGCTCGTCCACCACCACAACGACGAAGTGCTCGATCGCGGGCCTTCCCAGATCGGTGGGGAACTCTGCAGAGCGGCGGAACACCCATCGCTGGTTCGGTCGATACTCGACGAACTCGAAGGGGCCGTTGCCCACCGGAGCGCGATTGAAGGCAGCTGTCCGTATTTCATTTGGCTGCAGCTCTTGCAGCAGGTGAGCTGGAAGGATTGCCAGATCCGTCAGCACGTCGGGGAACACCGGTTGCGGCCGGTTGAACGTCAAACGCGCCGTCAGGGAGTCGACTGTTTCAACTGCAACGATGGCGGCCAGATCTCTGCCCCTGGGATAAGCGGTCTGCGGTTCCCGTGCCATGGCGATCGTCCATGCGACATCACGCGACGTCGTTGTCACCCCGTCATGCCACTCGATATCGGGGCGCAGCTGAAGTGTGAGGCTGGTGCGGTCCTCGTTCCACGACCACTCGGCCAGCCGAGGTACGGGACGCATTCCTTCGTCGTACGACGCCAGCGTCAGAAACAGCACATGTTTTTGGACTGCCTTGGCAAGTGGATGCACTGCGACGAGCGGGTTGATCGATTGGAGATCGGCACCGGAGGCATAGATGACGGCTGCTCTCCTAGTGCCCGAGGGCGTCACACTGCAGGCCGCGAGCGAAAGACATAGCACGACCATGATCAGCTGCCGGGCCTTGTCCCTTGACGGCCAGGCGCCGCGGAAGCAACAGTAGCCCATGACTCGTCAGCTCGGCCGCCGGCTCATGCTCGGTATCGGCATCGTGTTGTTCGTCGTCACCGTGACATTCGTTCTCGTGAACCTCGCTCCCGGAGACCCGGCGCGACTTTGGGTCGCTCCCGGCGCCGGGCAGGCCGAGCTGGAAGCCGCACGTCACGCCCTGGGGCTCGACCGGCCGCTGCTGGCACGCTACGCATCCTGGCTCGCCAACTTCGCACGGGGCGACTGGGGTCTGAGCCTGGTTCAGCAACGCCCGGTCGTGCAGGTGATTCTCGACGCGCTGCCCCACACGCTGTTGCTCTCAGGCGCATCGCTGCTCCTAACCTACATCGGCGGCATCGTGATCGGCGTGTTTCAGGCACTGCGGCACCGGACCGTCGCCGACACCGGGCTCACCGTCACGACGTTGATAATCTATGGCATGCCGGCCTACTGGCTCGCGATAATGTTGGTG
>CP070666.1:392709-408163 GCA_020351775.1 Gemmatimonadota bacterium
GCAGCTTGGCGCGCAGGGTAGATAGTCGCAAGCACGGCCACCAGAATGCTGGCCACGATCACGGCCATCAGATCGAGCGGATCGACACGCACCGGCAGGTGGTCAATGGCGTAGACAGTGGGATCGATGTCGATGATCTGGCGCCGGTCGACGTAGCGTGCCAGAGCCAGCCCGCATAACGTTCCCAACAGCGTCCCGACCAATCCGATTATGGCACCCTGCAGGATGAAGATCCGGCGGATCGTCCTGGTCGGCATACCCATTGCCCTCAAGATGCCTATCTCACGCGTTTTGTCGCGAACCACCATGATCAGAGTGCTGACTATGTTGAAGGCCGCCACGACGACAATGAGTAGCAGCACCAAGCCCATAGCCCACTTTTCCAGCTCCAGCGCCGAGAAGAGATTGGCGTTCTGGCTCTGCCAGTCTATCGCGCGGTACGGGTAGCCGAGCTGTTGCTCCAGCTCCCGGCCCACTCGACCCGCTTCCCAACCGTCACGCAACCGCACCTCTAGCCCCGATACTGCGTCGCCCAGTTGCGAGAACTGTTGGGCAGCCTCGAGCGAGATCACGGCGTAGGAATTGTCGTATTCGTACATACCGGTCTCGAAATGGCCCGTCACCTCGAATATCCAGATCTTGGAAACGAGCGCCCCGACCGAGGGACTGAATGTTGCGCCGACGGGCGAAATCACAGCAACTGTGTCTCCCGCATAGGCTACCAGACGCTCTCCTAACCTCCTACCGAGTACTATTGCGCCATCAACATCCTCCCTAGTCGGTTGGAATGATAGGTCAGCCTCCAGGAATCGTCGCGGCAGAGCTGTAATGGCGACGTCACCGGTGTCAGGGTCGATACCAAGGACATAAGCACCTTCATGCCAATCAGCTCCGGCCATAAGCAGGCCCTGGGTGATGACGAACGGTGCGGCGGCTTCGACATCCGGATGCCGCAACACCTCGTCACGAACGGGCTCCCAATTGTCCAGCCTGATGCCCCTCCCGTACGTCGAGATCCGCAAGTGAGGAGTAGCGACCAGTATTTTGTCGCGTAGATCCGTCTGCAGCCCGTTCATGATGCCCATGACGACGATCAACGCCCCCACACCAACCGTCACACCTCCAACGGCTATGATGGTGATCAGTGAGACCATCTTGGAGGAGCGTCGGCTGCGGAGGTACCTGCCCGCGATCTTCGCGTCCAGCCGACTCATGTCTCGGGCCTCAGCATGGGGAACAGGATGACGTCTCGGATAGATGGCGACTCGGCCAGTAACATCACCAACCGGTCGACCCCAATACCGCATCCCCCTGTGGGTGGCATCCCGTATTCGAGCGCCTTGATGTAGTCCTCGTCTATCTGGTGCGCTTCTGCATCACCGGCTTCCCGCGCCGCCGTCTGCGCGTCGAAACGAGCCCTCTGCTCATCCGGATCGTTCAGCTCACTGAAGGCATTGGCCAGCTCACTCCCCTGAATGAAGAGCTCGAATCGCTCGGCCAAAGCCGGATCACCGCGCTTTGGCTTCGCCAGAGGGGAAACTTCGATCGGGTAGTCTACGACGAAGCAAGGCTGCACCAGCGTATCCTCGACGAAGTGCTTGAACAGTCCGTCGATCAGTTTGGTGCGTGGCACGCTGTCGAGGTCCGGGATGTCGCGGTTGACCAGGGTGGCCCGTAGCACCGCGTCTTCAGCAGTTCTGAGATCTACTCCCGCATGTTCCCGCACGAGATCCGTGTAATCGAGGCGCGGCCACGGTGGCCTGAAGTCCAGCGTGACGCCGAACCGCTCGATCTTCTCGGTGCCCATGAGTTCGACCACCAAACCGTGGAGCATCTCCTCCACCAAGCACATGATGTCTCCGTAGTCAGCATACGCTTCATAGAACTCCAACATGGTGAACTCGGGATTGTGCTCCCGATCGATGCCCTCATTCCTGAAATCCTTGCCAATTTCGTAGACGCGATCCATCCCGCCGACGATGCATCGTTTCAAGTAGAGCTCGGTCGCAATACGGAGATAGAACTCAGCTTCGAGAGCGTTGTAGTACGTGACGAACGGTCGTGCTAGAGCCCCACCGTACAGTGGCTGCAACGCCGGCGTCTCTACCTCGACGTACCCCTTTGAATCCAGAAACCGCCGCAGGTAGGAGATCGCCTGTGCTCGCAGGCGAAACGTTGCACGCGTATCGGCGTGCACGGCGAGATCTGCATATCGTTCACGGTAGCGAGTCTCGGCATCGACCAACCCAGAGTGTTGGACACCCGCCGAGTCCTCCTTTCCCAAAGGTAGAGGGCGCAGCGCCTTCGCCAATAGTTTCAGTTGCTTCACTCTAACGGTGATCTCGCCGGTCTTGGTGCGGAACATGACGCCTTCGAGTCCCAGGTGGTCGCCCAAGTCGAGCAACTTGAGCAGGCGGTATTGCTCTTCACCCACCTCGTCTCTCCGCAAGAAGAACTGCACCCTCCCGGTGTGGTCTGAGACGTGGCCGAATGTAGTCTTACCGTGCGCCCGCAGGGCTATGACCCGGCCGGCGACGCGAACCGCAACCTCCTGATCCGACGACGTGTAGTCCTCCAGCGCCGTCACCGCCGTGTGTGTCCGGGCGAAACCATATTCGAAAGGAACCACTCCCCGCTCACGCAGAGCAGCGAGCTTCTCACGCCGCGCCTCCTCTACGAACGACCGCGTCTCCAGCGTCACGCCGCCCTACTCCCGAATTTCTTCAAGAACGTCTCGATGAACGCAGTAATATCCCCGTCCATTACAGAACGTACATCCGATACCTTCATCTCGGTGCGGTGATCGTTGACCATCGTGTACGGTTGAAAGATGTACGAGCGTATCTGATTGCCCCAGCTTATTTCGGTCTTGGAAGATTCGAGCTCCGCGCGAGCTTTGTCGCGCTCTTCTATCGCGCGTTGGTACAATGCTGCCTTGAGCATCTTCATCGCTGTCGCTCGGTTCTTGAACTGGCTGCGCTCCTGTTGGCAAGAAACTACGATGCCACTTGGCGCGTGGCGTAATCGCACGGCCGATGAAGTCTTGTTTACGTGTTGGCCGCCCGCACCAGAAGCACGAAACACCTCCATCTCGATGTCTTCCTCCCGCAACTCGATCTCCACGCTGTTATCCACCACCGGGTAGACAAACACCGAAGCAAAGGACGTGTGCCGCCGCGACTGAGCATCGAATGGAGATATCCGGACCAAACGGTGGACGCCCTTTTCTGCCTTGAGGTACCCGTATGCATAGTCTCCGCTGATCTCTATCGACACGGATTTGATGCCCGCCTCGTCGCCAGCCAGTAGATCGAGCACCTTCACGCCAAACCCCTGCCGTTCAGCCCACCTGGTGTACATCCGCATCAGCATCTCAGCCCAGTCCTGCGACTCCGTTCCACCGGCGCCCGGGTGAATCGTCAGCAGTGCTGACCGGACATCATCGGGGCCCTGCAGCATATTCTGCAGCTCGAGCTGCTCCAGCGCAGCCAGCAGTTGCTCCGCCTCCTCGACCAAGCCCCGCTGTAGTTCCTCATCGGGCTCGTCTGCGTTGAGCTGAACCAGTTCCAGCGCCTCCCGAGTGCGAGATGTGAGAAGGGCGTGCGGCTCCGTCCAGCGTTTGAGCTGACGGATCTCCTCGACCGTCACTCGTGCCTGCTCCGAATTGTCCCAGAACCCCGGGGCCGACATGGAGGCTTCGAGTTGCGCTAGGCGGGCGGCTTTCGATTCGAGGTCAAAGATGACCTCGGAGTTCGGCGAGTCTCTGGTCGACCTCAGCGAGCCGGGCTTGGACTTCGTCTGCCATCGATGCTCCTGCTTGAGCCATCACGCGATTCGAGCCGTCCGCCCACTCCCGGGGAGAACGGCTCGTTGCAGGCAAATATAAGCCATGCAGTGACTTAACACCACCCTAGAAGATCTGACGGCCTCCAGCGAGGATATCGTTCAAGGCCTCGGTGAAGTAGCCAGTCGTGTTGGCCAACTCCTCTCCGACCTGCTGGACATATTCCTCCCAACTCTTCTTGATCTCTTCCTCGAACACGTCTTTCAGCGTGCCCGCCTCCAGCGCATCCTGACGCTTCTTGGGCTGATACACAATCATGTCAGAAACCAGAGCACGTGCCAGTCTGCGTGCCTTCTGCTTGGGGTCCCTTGAGAGAAACGGATTCAGCGGACGCCCTGTCTGCGCCGCTTCGGGGCCACCAGGCCTCGGAGGGGCGGCCTCTCGCTCCGCGCGGGGCACGGGTGTCGCCACCCGCCGTGGCGTCTCGGGAATCGGAGGAGTGCGGACCGGCATCCCGGGAGTAGGGCGAAACACCGGAGCGCTGGGACGCATTGGACCACTCGGAGCCCTGCGCTGGTCCGCCAACGAATCGGTGCTGGGGGCCACAAATGGCCGGGAGAACCGCTGTTGCGGAGGCTCGTTCGGCTCCTTGGCAGGTTCGGGCTCGACTGCCGGCTCCTGCCTTGCCGTCGACAGCTCGAAGCGAGGGCCAGCGGGCTGCTGTGGCTCTACACGCGGCCGCGGCTCATCGGTCGGGTATCCGGTACCAGGCGGCTCAGGGTAGTCCGTGAGATCAGTGGGACCCACGACCGCTCCGCCTTTGGCCGGAACCTCCGCTCCCCTCTGGGTCTCACCCTCTGACGCCTCAGACTGGCTCGCTGCAGCGCCGATCTCAAAGACTGGCTTGGGCACCTGTGGTATCTCCGGAGGCGCATGCTGCTCGGGCGGCGGTTCAGGAGCCCACGCTGCGGCCGCGGCAGGCGGTGTGTCAGGTGTTTCCACTGCTGCCACGCGCCCGGGCGACTCTGCCTCGGGCGGCCGTCTGATCTGCTCATCAGAGGTGCGCTGCGAGACGAGAAACACCACTCCGCATGTCACGCACGAGGCCCGCACCCCTTCATTAGGTACCTTGGCAGGATCCACCCGATACAACGTCTCACACGAGGGGCAGCGCACGTTCATATCACGATCTCCTCTCCCCTCAACTCATTCTCCACTCATTCACCATGCTCCGCGTCGCGCCGGCGGTCGACCACGAAGACGGAGCCGGGCAGTGTCTTGGCGTACATCTTCATCTCAGTGGCGGTCTCGCTCACTTCGGCTGGATGACTGAACCGCCGATGTTCGTTGGTGACGATGCCGATCGAGAGAGTCATCAGGGGAACCCGATGAAGGTGGCCCCGCCTGTCCTTGCCGAAGAAGTACCCTGCTCTCTGGTCCTGTACGCTGTACTGATAGGGAATCAGCGTGTCAAACACCGAGATTATCTCACTGCAAACATCCTGCACCCTGTCGAGCGGTAGGATCACGATGAAGTCATCACCACCGATGTGCCCCACGAACCCGCCATCCGGACACAACCCCTTGACGACGTCGCGTAGAATCCTCGACACAATGAGTATGACCCGGTCTCCATCGTAGTAGCTGTAGCGGTCGTTGAACTCCTTGAAGTGATCCAGATCCGCGTAACATATAGCGAACATGCTACCACTGTCGAGGCGGCTGCGTATTTCCCGCTCGATCTCCGTCGTACCGGGTAACCTAGTCGACGGATGAACGGCCACGTTGCGTTCGGTACGATGCAGCAGAACGTCCAACCGACTCCGCTGCTCGGCCGGCTCAAACAGCGGGGTGATGACCTCGTCGGCGCCGGCCTGGAACCAGTCTCGCACCTGCGTCGATGCATGATTACCCGCAACGAACACGATCGGTACTATGGCGCTGAACGCATCCTCCTTCAACGACCGACACAGATCCGAGCCACTCGATCCCGCCCCGTCTGCATCGATAACGATGAGCATCGGCGGGCTCCTCCGCGCGACCGTCTCCAACTCGCCAAGATCGGCAAAATGAATGACCGAGAACGGTTTCGTTCCCAGCCAACTAGATATCAAATCAGGCACGGGGCGCTCAGCGGGCGAGTAGTATAATACCGTCGGACGCGTCCGCACCGATTTCCTTTCGTTCTCGTAATCGCATGTAAAACTAAAACTTACGAGCAGCCGGCTGAGAAGTCAAACGCAACCCCCCAACCCCATTTGATGCTCCGGGGACCTCAGAACCCGAACACCACACCAACCCTCGTCTCCAATGCGCCGCCGCTCCCCGGGGACCAAAAGAGTGCCGACTGCACCTGGGCAGGACTGCCTGCTCGCCCAAGACGATACGACACAAACGCGTCGATTGCGCTCAATAGATGATTTACCAGCAGGAGCCCTAGGAACTGGGTGGAACTCCGGAACGCATCGTCACTCCGCTTGATAGAGCGGCTGTAGAGATCCTGCTCCAGACCAGCATCGCGCCACGACCACTGGAAGTTGGGACCAACTGCCTGGCTGCTATAGAACTCGAGTGCCCTCCTGTACTCCAGCGACGTCGTGTCGGGCATCCCGGGATCCGGTAAGAAGGTCTCTCGAGCCAGTTTCCAGACGCTGCCATTGTACGTAAGTTCGTCGGTCGGCGGAACCAGGGCAGCCCCAGGATCCGTGTCGAACGGACCGCTTTCAACAAAGCGCTCCAACTGTTCGAAGTACTCGAAGACAGTGTCGCGGCGTGCCGGTGCGAACGGCGCCCTGGCGACGTTGAACGCAAGGTCTATGTAGCGATCACGCTCCCGCTTGGCCTCGCTGCGGTAGGAGAAGAGTTGCACCAATAGAACCGCCTCCACCGCCAGGTACACCGCTCCACGCTCCTGCCCTGCCATGAGCTGACCACTTCCAGGAACAATGGCTGACGCAACGGGCCGCCACCATCCGGGACTGGAGAGGCTATCCGTATCCAACCGAAAGGCAGCCGGCAGACTCCGCCTCACTGGTCCAACCGGTTCACCGGCCTGAGCGGCCAGCTGCGCAGAACAAAGCGCCGTCAACAGGACCAACGGCACCATACGCCTAGCCATACTAGGGATTCACCCTCACGCTGATGTGGAGTGGCTCATCGAAGCTGGACGACACGAAGAAGACGCGCGCCACATCTACCGCGATCCCGCCGAACCGCAGGCCGACCCCGACCGAGGGCCCCCGGCTCTGCGAATCGAGAAAAGCGTACCCGGCGCGCAGGCGGACGACCTCCTCCAACCCAATGTCAAGACCAACACGAGGCTCAGGACTGCTGTATTGTCCCCACTGGTCATCCACGTCGAACAGGACACGTGCATCGAACCTCTGATCGCTTCCTCGCAGGCGTGGCAGGAAAAGCCTGTAAACGACACCGAGCTGCACTCGCGTCGGGAGCGGATCGGCCTGCTCCTTGTTCTTGAGCTGCAGTTTGAAACCAGCGTGTCGTATCGCGAATCCCAGCTTCAAGTTGTCATTCGTCCCAAACGCGTATTGCACTCCCACGTCGATCGCGTGCGTAGTCCCGGAGATCGACGGGAACGCGGCACACTGCCCGGTGCAATCCTGGCGTAGCTGGATCATCTTGTAGTTGAATCCCAACGTCAGGTCGGATATGATCGACGTCGCATAGGATGCAATCAGTTCAATGTTCTTGGGAGAGATCCTCCCCACAGGCACGCCGGGTCCACCGACAACGGGCTGCGATCCGTAGTCTACCAGGTACGCAGAAGCGCCGAAGACTCCCAGCCGGCTGACCGCAAAGTAGGCGGACAGAACGGTATTGTTGGACACGAACGTGCTGGCGAAATGAACCGCGAGTTCGGTACGGGCCAGGGTTGCCAGTCCCGCAGGATTCCAGAACGCGGCCTCGGTAGTGCCTCCATCTGCAATCGCCGCCTGACCCAGCGCGGTAGCCCGGGCGCCGACGGGAAACAGCAGAAACGGTGCCCCAAAAGCTTGTTCGGTGCCTTCTTCCTGCGCAGCCAGCGGTGCAACCGCGGCCAGTGCAGCCATTGCGAGAAAACTAGAAAGGCTTTGCCTCATCAATGAGCATGATGGGGATGCCTTCCTCTACCGAGTAGATCAGCCGGCATTGGTTACACACCAGCTCTTCGTTCGGCTCGGTCCGGTATTCGAGTTCACCCTTACACTTGGGACATACCAGGATTTCCAGCAAATCTGTCGGGAGGGTCATCTACTTCCCTTCTGATTTGGGGCCCAGTGGCAGGCCAAGCATGCGCAAGGCGCCGGGTCGCGTGCGCCACTTCAAAAGGACCTTGACCCACAGTTCAAGGTATACCTGCTCACCCAGAAGCGTTTCAATCTTGGAACGCGCCCGCTGGCCCAGTGCCCGTATCATTTGACCGTTCCTGCCAATCAGCATCCCTTTGTGCGAGTTGCGCTCCACGTACAAGATCATCCGAATATATACTGGGCCACTTGCCTCCCGAAACTCGTCGACCACCGGAGCCACGGCGTACGGTAACTCTTGTTCCAGCAGCTCAAAGGTAGCCTCGCGTACCAATTCCGTGGCAAAGAAGCGCAGGTCTTGAGTGCTGAGATCCTTGGGATCATACCGGAATGAGCCCGCCGGTGCCCTAGAGCGACACCACTCCAGCAGCTCCGGCACCCCTTCGCCGGTCAAGGCTGAAACGAAGAACGAAGGGGACCGAACCAGCGGTCGATCGGAGCTGGGGATGAGATCTGCCTTAGTGAGGACCGTCGCCAGGCGGCTTGCCTCGGAGTCCGAAAGCTGTGCCACTTGGGGCGGGCATTCGAGAGTCTTCTCTGTGACCGGGTGCAGGAACAGAACCAGATCGGCATCAGCCATCGCCGCCTTGGCCGCCTCCACCATCGAGTCCTGCAGGAGGTTCGTGGGCTCGAACAGGCCCGGAAGGTCCATAAACAGCAGCTGGGTCGAGCCTTCAGTCCAGATCCCACTTACCGCAAACCGCGTAGACTGCGGCTTGGAGCTGGTTATCGCCAGCTTCTCACCGACAATCCGGTTTAGCAGTGTTGATTTTCCGACGTTGGGTCGGCCTGCGAGAGCGACAGTCGCAAAGCGAGTGGGCACCACCGGTTCTTCTGGCTACTGCGGCCGTAGCATGCCTCCAGCGGCTTGCCTGCGTTTCCTGTGCAGGTGAAAATAGCAGTCGCGTCGTCTGGCCTGCCGCAACAGACACCGATCCCTGAAGTGAATGCCACATCTGAAGCACACTTCGTCATCCTTGTCGACGATGCTCACAGACAATCGGTCTAGCAACCGGGCTGTGTCTCTCAGCTCCTTGGGAGACAAACCGCCAAACAGCTCCGTCATGGCCTGGTGAGTCAGATCCTCATATTTCTCCAGCAGTTCGCGACCCGCCGGCGTCAGCGACAGCTCAACAGCACGGCGATCGGATTCGGCTTCGTCCCGTCGCAGCAGGCCCCGCCGGACCAATCGATCGACACCCTTGCTTGCCGCGGCGTTGCTCACACCCAGGAAGGCCGCCACATCGCTCACAGTGTGTCCCTCGGTGTGCGCGATGAGGTTTAGCAGCTTGAGCTGGGAGAAAGTGAGATTGCTCCCCGTGACCTCCCGCAGCTGCTCCTCGAACAGGTCGTTCACAGCCGAAGAAAAGATCTGAATGCTCCCCAGGAAATCATCGATGAGTTTTATCGGGCTGGTTTGATCCATGTGGCAGTCGTCCCCTTCGATCGTATTCGTCCGGCGCCCGCGGGGCCATACAAGAACGCCATAGCCTTCAGCAACCTATTTAAAGATTAACCAGGTTTAGCGTTAATGCAAGGGCCCTGTGTCAAGTGCTCACACAGTGCTCCACCACGAGCTTTTACGCGTGGTGTCGCCCGCTGGCTCGGGCTTCTTACTTGGCCTGCCACAGGCTAGAATTCGGCACGCCGATTCATGTTCGATGACCGAAGCAGGCAGACTGCGAGAGCAGCTGGTCCACCTTCGGATTTCCCAAGGAGACAATGATGGCAAAAAACGTCGTGTTCCTCGGACCCCAGGGCTCCGGGAAAGGAACCGTTATAGGGAAGATCAAGGACAACTACGGTGTTCCCCACATCTCCACTGGTGACATGTTCCGGGAGGCCCTCAGGGAGGGTACCGAGTTCGGCAAGAAGGCCCAAGAATACATGAATCGGGGCGAGCTTGTACCAGACGACGTGACTTGTGGCATGGTGCGCGAGAGAGTCGCGCGAGACGATTGTGCAGCTGGGTTCATGCTCGACGGGTTCCCCCGCAACCTCAGCCAGGCCGAGGCTCTCACGCAAATCACGGATATCCACGCTGCAATTCTGATTGACGTGCCCGAGGCAGTCTCTATGGAGCGACTCGGAGGAAGGCGCCAATGCCGAGATTGCGGCACGATCTTTCACCTCAAGTTCGTGCCACCCAAGAAAGAAGGTGTCTGCGACAGGTGCGGAGGCGAGCTGTACCAGCGGGATGATGACAAGCCCGAGGCCATCCGGGAGCGCTTGGCAATCTATCGTAGCGAGACGATGCCGATCGCGGATTACTACGATAGGATCGGAGTGCTCCTTACAGTGGATGGCTCCGGTACACCTGACGAGGTAGCAGCCCAGGTCAAGAAGAAGCTCGGCTGAGCTCGAGCCGACGCGCGGGCTTTCCCACTGTATGGACTCCGGGTGTCCGACGCGAGCATCGGGCCATCATCTTCAAGAAATATTCAGGGTGTCTTTATGGGTTCCATCTTCAGGGCGGTTATCTTCTTCACGGCCCAGCGCGGTTCGCCTGATTGGCCGGCTTCCTCCCGTTGGTCACGAATCGTGGGGACCGTGTCACGAGAAGCACTGAGACTCTCTACTATTGAACAGCAACCCCGTGAAGTAGTGAAAGGAGTGGGCAATGGGGAGTTGGTTCTTTCTCATACCAGGGGCGGGTGTTCTCGCCTTGTTGTTTGCGCTGGGTAAATCTGCGTGGATTACCAAGCAGGACGCCGGCAACGACACGATGCGGGAGATTGCCGGTCACATTCACGAGGGAGCCATGGCGTTTCTCGCCAGAGAATACAAGGTTCTCTCGATCTTCGTCATAATCGTTGCCGTTCTGTTGGCAGTTGGCAACGCGAATCAGGCAACCAGTCACTGGCTCATCGGTCTCTCCTTCGTATGCGGCGCCACTTGCTCCGGCCTAGCCGGGTTCTTCGGAATGAAGATCGCCACCCGAGCCAATGTCCGCACCACCTCCAAGGCGCGCGACGGCTTGAACGGCGCACTCGGCGTAGCGTTCTCGGGCGGCGCGGTGATGGGAATGTCCGTCGTGGGCCTCGCGGTCATCGGCCTCAGTGTGTTGCTGCTGATCTACACTAGCATCTTCATCGGTGAGGAAGGCTGGACTTGGGCACGTGTACTCCAGGTCATCACAGGATTCTCACTGGGTGCCTCGTCGATCGCACTCTTCGCCCGTGTCGGCGGCGGGATCTACACCAAGGCCGCCGATGTCGGTGCCGATCTGGTCGGCAAAGTCGAGGCGGGTATTCCGGAGGACGACCCCCGCAACCCGGCCGTGATTGCCGACAACGTGGGCGACAATGTGGGTGACGTAGCTGGCATGGGTGCCGATCTGTTCGAATCGTATGTGGGCTCCATCGTCGGCTCGATGATCCTGGGCGCTACGTTCATCCCCGTCATGGGAGATGATGGATTCAGCGGACTCAGCGCGGTATTCCTACCTTTGATACTCGCCGCATTGGGCATCGTAGTCTCGATCATCGGAACCTTCTTCGTACGCACCAAGGAGGGAGGCAACCCTCAGGCCGCTTTGAACATTGGCACGTTCGGCGCCGGCATACTGATGCTCGTCATATCGTACTTCGTTATCAGGCAGATCCTGCCCGAGACGTGGAATCTCGCGGGACGGGACTACAGCGCGATGGGCGTATTCTGGGCCACTATCGCAGGCCTCGCAGGCGGAATCGCAATCGGACTGATCACCGAGTACTACACTGCCGAGAATCGCAAACCAGCCCAAAGCATCTCCAAGGCCTCGGAGACCGGCGCTGCCACAAACATCATCGCCGGGCTGGCGCTCGGGATGAAGAGCACTGCTGCACCGATCGTCGCTCTCAGCGCTGCGGTAATCATTGCATACGAGGCCGCCGGCCTGTACGGCATCGCCATCGCCGCACTGGGCATGCTCTCAACGACGGGGATCCAGCTCGCCGTGGATGCATACGGCCCCATCGCCGACAACGCCGGTGGTATCTCGGAGATGGCAGGTCTCGGCCCGGAGGTCCGCTCCCGTACCGACAAACTGGATGCGGTGGGCAACACCACGGCGGCTATTGGAAAAGGCTTTGCCATCGGGTCAGCCGCCCTAACCGCCCTAGCGTTGTTCAGCGCATTCACTACCACTGTCGGACTCGATAGCATCAACGTCATGGTACCTAAGGTCATGGTAGGCATTCTGCTCGGGGCCATGATGCCGTTCCTGTTCTCCAGCTTCGCGATGGCAGCCGTTGGCAAGGCAGCGTTTTCCATGATCGAAGAGGTGCGCCACCAGTTCAAGAACATTCCAGGTCTCATGGAGGGCAAGGCGAAAGCCGACTTCCGCCGCTGCGTGGACATATCAACCGCGGCCGCCATCAAGCAGATGATAGTACCTGGGTTGCTGGCCGTGTTGGTGCCCGTTGCCATTGGCTTCTTGGGTGGGCCCGAAATGCTGGGCGGATTGCTGGCTGGTGTAACAGCCTCCGGCGTCCTCCTGGCTCTGTTCATGGCCAACACAGGTGGCGCCTGGGACAATGCCAAGAAACACATCGAAGCCGGCCATTTCGGTGGAAAAGGCTCCGATCCACACAAGGCCGCAGTGGTAGGTGATACAGTTGGTGATCCGTTCAAAGACACTGCCGGTCCGTCACTCAACATCCTCATCAAGCTCATGGCCGTGGTGAGCCTGGTGATAGCGCCGCTACTGTTGCTCTGAGGTTGGCAACGCCCGGGACATAGCGAAACCCGGCAGGCCCGACAGCCCGCTATTGAACGAGGCTGGAACCGGTGCGCAACCGGTCCCAGCCTCGTGCAGCTTGTCGCACCAGAAGCATCAGGAGCCTAGCCCGCCGCGACGTCGGGCCCGGCGTGGTCCGTGATCAGTCCTAGACTACACCCTCAAAGAGAATTTCCTCCCGCCAGGGGAGGAACTCTGAGCACCCGGCCCGACGTCAGCAACACTAACCTGGTCTACAAGTGCGTCAATATCGAGCCCATCTCCACGACTAGCTTGTGGCAGTCCTCGAAAGTACTCTCCCCCACCTTCTGCCTAATCTTCTCGAATTCCAGTCCGATCTGTTCCTCTTCCTCTGCGGTAAACACCTGCTCAACCATGGGGAAGAAAACATGATCTTCCGTGTGGATGTGGTCCTTCTCCATTGCGTTGAATGCCGCCAAGTTCTCGAGCACCACGCTCCGCTTCACAGCATTACCCGACTCATAGCCATCGAGCGCACTCTTGATTGCGGACATGTAGTTCCGACCGGTCTCGTGTTGATGTCGCAGCGCCTCGATCTGTCCGTCCCACTTTCCAGCCTGTTTCTGCGCGAGTCGAACAAACATCATGTGTTCTTCCTTCACATGGTGGTACTTATTCGCAAACGTGCTCGCGAATTCGATTACCTTCTCGAAGAACTCTCGGGGCAGTTGTTCGTTGCTCTCCAGTTTCTTCTCGGCCAGTGTCAGGTTCTCCAAAAACTGGCGCATCAATCCGTGCTCATCGCGCAGAATATCCAAGGGTTTCATAGCTCCTCTCCTCGTCCGCTGCTGAAAGCGCGTGCCCCTCAGTCCCGAACGCACCTGAGCATTCAGCGCGGCTTTGACTCATATAGGGTTGCGACAGAGGGCTCGACCGGGAGATCCCCGGCCGGTTGCCAGCCAGAATATCCGTACCCGATCACGCAACTGTCAACGGGGACCGCAGGCAGCAAAGTCGAACCATGCAAGTCCGTCTCCCAGGTCAGCATACTCTTATCGCAACCCCGCCACGCCCCTGACTGTCACTGGGTTCTTCGCACCGAGGTCCTAGGGCACGGCCATCCAATACTCGCTGAATACGATGGTGGAGAGCAGATAGCCTAGTGGCACATTGATCGCCACTCCAAGCGTGAATGCCCAGAACGGTGGCATTCCGAACTTGGCCAGCTCCCGGAACCTGGTGGTCAGGCCGATGCACAGGAAAGTGAACACGAAGGTCCAAGTACGTAGCGTCTTGATCGGGGTAATCAGCTGCGGCTGGATCTCCGTAGCGTAATCCGCCGAAGAGGTTGCCACGACGATGCTCATTATGACGGATGCGAGGAAAAACCCTATCACGAACTTGGGAAATCGCGCCCAGACCACGCCAATTCCCAAGGCCTCGCCACCAGAATTGCCGCCACGTTCCCACATCGCGACCGCCACGATGGAGAGCACAAAGGCCCATATCCCGATCCAGATGTCGCGCCCGATCACCTTCATCAGGGTAAAGGTCTGGATCGGGGCTTCGGTCCCGCTGTTGGATGCGATAGTCTGGGCAGCAGCGTATCCTGCCGCATCAGCGAACTCACTGGTGCCGATCCAAGCACCAGCGACGCCGGGATGGAGACCAAGTGCGTTGCTCGCCAGCGGTAGCACGAAGATCATGACCAGTGCCCAGATCGACACAATCGAGATACTAATTGCCACATGTTCTTTCCCGGCCTTCACCGCTCCGCCTACGGCAATCGACGCCGAAACACCACACACGGCACCCCCGGCACCCAATACGGCACCAAACCGCTTGTCGAGTCCAAACAGCCTAGTGGCGGCAAAGAAGATCGCCAGCCAGGTACATATCGATACTATCGTGGCCTGGAGAAACGCGATCGGACCGGCCGAGACGATCAACGTGAGGGGGAGCGTTGCGCCCAACAGGACGATTCCCGTCTTGATGTAGTACTCGGTTCTCAGTGACGCGTCGAGCCACTGTGGCAGCCTGGCGAAATTACCCACCAGGAGGCCCAAGATGAGCGCAACTAGCGGTGCCTCCAGACTGTAGGTATGAAAGAACTCGCTCTGACTCACCACCAGGATCAGCACTGACGCCACGTATATGACGGTGAAACCAGGCAAGTACTGCTTGGGCTCGTAACCCATGACCTTGGTGCTGACGGTGAAGATCATGGCGAAGACTGCGTAGAGAACTACGTACCAAACCCACTGGTCGGCGAAATGGGTGACAACTTGTGACGAAGCGGTCCAGTCTCGCGGCGGGCTCACCGCCAGCGGACCGAGGGTGCTTCCAGCGAGGAAGAACAGCAGAGCGCACACGATTATTCCCAACCCCAACCACACTGCCCACCAGTCTTCCTTTCTCCAGAGTGAAGAGATGCCGTCACCGTTGGTCATGCGATGCCCTCCTTAGGCTTTTGTGGGACTCGCGGTGCACGTACGTCTCATACAGCTGGTTACAACTCGCCAGTGTGCCGTAAGTCTAACTTTTACAATCGCTTGCTGTTTTGATGATTCCGCCAACCGCAGCGTTTTGGCCCTAATTTGGCCCCAAGTTTCACCGACCGTCCATCGGTAGCACTCTGCCACCCTCGGCCTCGGTAAGCCGGGCCACCTTCGCCAACCCCTC
>CP070666.1:408263-423576 GCA_020351775.1 Gemmatimonadota bacterium
TCTACTGCTCGCTGGGACACAACCTGGAGGTTCTCAGGAACGAGGCTGTCCTGGCGCATTACCTGGCCGGGATCCAGTACGCCCTCGGCGACCTCGAGGCGGACGATACCCCGAGCAACGCCCTCGCCAACCCACCGGAGCCGGCTCGAACGACCGACGCGGGGGCGATCGAAGACCCCTTCGCAGCGGTGGTGCACCAGGACTTCGGATCGAGCCGGTTGTCGCAGGCCGCTATCGAGGAGGTCATCCGCAACACCGCACCGGCCAACCACGGCGCGATCGAAGACCGCTTGATCCAGGTCCTCGAGGACCCGGCCAGCACCTACGCGGCCAAGCAGTTCGTGTGTCGCATGCTGCGCAGGATCGGGTCCGAGCGCTCGCTGCCCTACCTGGCTGTGATGCTGAGTGATGACAAGCTGACCGACGACGCTCGCTTCGCGCTCCAGGGGATGGAGTCGCCGGAAGTCGACAGGATGCTGCGCGAGTCGCTCGGCCAGCTCTCGGGCCCGGCGCTCATCGGCGTGATCGGCACCATTGGACAGCGACGTGATCGTGACGCCGTCGGTGACCTCGTGGGCCTGGTCGATACGTCCGATGTCGAACGGACCGAAGCCATCGTTGTTGCCCTCGGCGAAATTCGCGGCGCGGAGGCGCGGGATGCCCTGCTCGCAGTCGAGCTGCCAATTGGACTCGAGCCGCTGCGACAGGACGCGCTGCTGCGCTGTGCTGACGACCTGGTGACTGAGGGTGATCACGTCGAGGCCCGCGACATATATCAGCGGATGACGACGGACGCCTTCCCGGTCGCTGTCCGGATCGCGGCATGGCGTGGCCTGGTCCGCATTCAGCAGGCGGAAGCCATGCCTTCCCTGCTCACTCTGCTGCGCAGCGACGAGCCCGAGCTGCAGCATGCGGGGACGCGCTTCATGATCGAGCTGCAGGATGTCGTCGACCTGATGCCGGTCGCCGAGCAACTAGGTTCGTTCCCCGAGAGCGCCCGCGTTCTCGCGATCTCGGCCCTGGCCTCCGCTGGCGTCGACGGGGCAACGCTGATCGTGACCGGACTGGCCGAGAGTGAGACGGGAGCGGTTCGCGCCGCTGCGATCGGTGCCCTGGCAGAACTGGGCGACGCCTCCCACGTACCGCTCTTGACCGCGGTAGCGGTCGAACAGGAGGACTCCATTGCGGCCCGTGAAAGTCTCGTGCGGCTATGGGGCGAGGGTGTGGACGAGGGGATCATCGCGGCAGCGAGCGAATACCAGGGCCTGGGGCGGGCAGTCCTGATCGACATCCTGGCAGCCCGGTACGCCGACGCTGCAGTCCCGACCTTTCTCACCTATGCGGAAGATGACAACGCAGCGGTACGTCAGGCATCGATCAGCGCCCTCTCCCAGCTGGCGGAAGACGATCGGCTACCGGCGTTGATCGCGCTCCTCGAGCGGAGCGAGATGGAAGAGGACCGGCTCGCCCTGGAGGACGCGATCGTGGTGGTCTGTGAGCGGATGGTGGATCGGGAGATCGGTCTCGGTTTGCTGCTCGTGGCGCTCGACCGTGGATCGGGCCCGAATCGTACTTCGTTCGCCAGGATACTGGGGAACTGGCCCGACGCCAGTCCACTCGATACCCTGCTGGGCCTCACCGCAGGCGCTACTGTGGAAGGCGAGCGCGCGGCTGCGATCGCCGGCGTCTTGAACCTGATGAAGCTGCCGCACGAACGGACATCAGTCGAGGACGAGCACCTGTTTCTGTCGCTGTTCGATGTGGCGCAGAGCAGCACGGAGACGGAACTGGTCCTAGACGGCCTGGCTGGCCGTGCAGACGTCTGGATCTTCGACATGGTCGAGCCGTTGCTCACCGATCCGGACCTGAGCGAGAAGGCCGGCGTAGTTCGGGCCGCCCTGATCGAGGCGGTCGCCCGGACCGTGTCGCACGACGCAGTGGGACGCCCGGTTACGCTGGCCAACCCATTCGCCGAGCAATATGACGGCGGTGGAGACGATGCCCTGACCGACGACCGCTGGGGTTCGACCGACTCGCGTGATGAGTGGCAGGGCTTCGAGGGCGTGGACCTCGATGCCGTGATCGACCTCAGCCGCAGCACGGAGATCAGGAGCATCAGAGCCGGATTCCTCGAGGCCACCGGCAGCTGGATATTCCTGCCGAGCGAGGTGACGTTCTCGATCGCGGGCGAGGACCGGGTGTTCGAGACGGTGGCAACCATCGCGCTCCCCGTCCCGGAAGAGCAGCGGCGGGCCACAACCCGGAGCGTCTCGACCGAACTGAGCGGCAAGAGCGCGCGGTACGTGCGGGTAGTTGCCAAGAATATCGGTACGCTCCCCGCTTGGCACCCCGGCGCCGGTAGCCCGGCGTGGCTCTTTGCCGACGAGATCCAGGTAAACGCGCACCTGGAGCGGCGCTAGCGTCGAGACCATTTACGACCGGTGGGTGAACGGTTCGATCAGGCTGCAGCTCGCATCGACTGAGGCCAACCGCGTGCCCCCGTAGGCTACCGCCCGATGCGGGTCACGGGTTCAAGAGACGCTCGATATGACGATCCAGCGCGCGGCCTATCGTTGGTCGGCAACGCAGGATACTCTCGCCGGCCAGTACCCGACCTCACCTGGGACGGAGCTAGAGCCATGAGGACGACTCAACGCGCCTCAACGGTGGTAGAAGGGCGACTCGCATCCCTCGATTTCTTTCGCGGTCTAACCATGTTCCTCCTCGTGGCTGAGGGTGCACTGGTATACGAATCACTCCTCGTCCCGGAGCTGGAGGGGACCTGGATCGCGGCAGTCGCCACTCAATTCACGCACCACCCCTGGAACGGCCTGCGATTCTGGGATCTCGTGCAGCCCTTCTTCATGTTCATTGTCGGTGTGGCGATGCCCTTCTCATTCGCACGGCGCTGGGAGAGAGGAGACAGCTATGCGGCAACCCTCCGCCACGCTGTCGTGCGATCACTGGTCCTGCTGGGGCTCGGGATCGGGCTTTACGTGGTCCGCGCGGGCCATCTGGTCTTCGAGCTGTGGAACGTCCTAGCTCAGCTGTCGTTCACCTATTTCCTCGCATTCCTGCTCATGCGAAAGAGCACCCGCACACAGCTGCTGGTTACGGTCGGACTGCTCTTGCTCACCGAGGTGCTCTACCGGCTCTGGCCGGTAGCCGGCTACAACCAGCCGTTCACACCGGACCAGAACTTCGGTTCCTGGATGGACATGCTCTTGATGGGCAAGCTGTCCAGTGGACATTGGGTGGCGGTGAACGCGGTTCCTACGGCGGCACACACGATCTGGGGAGTACTGGCGGGTTATGTCCTCAAGAGTGAGCGCACTTCTGCCCAGAAGATCAAGACCTTGTTGGTCGCTGGGCTGATCGGACTAGTCGTAGGCTACGGACTGGATCCCGTGACTCCCATTATCAAGAGGATCTGCACAACGTCGTTCGTGATCGTCACTGGAGGTTGGTGCCTGATCGGCCTGGCGCTCTCATATTGGATTATCGACGTAAAGGGATGGAAGCGCTGGGCCCAGTTTGCGATCGTGTTCGGCATGAATCCGCTGTTCATCTATCTCTTCTCGGAGCTGCGAGGGAATCGCTGGCTCACGCAGATTGCCAGGCCGTTTGTGGACGGGGTCCTGGGCTGGGGAGGAGAGGTGCTCCTGGGGTTTGTCACCGCACTCGTCGTTCTCTGGATGGATTGGTATATCGTGAACTGGCTCTTCAGGCGGCGGATCTTCATACGGATTTGACTGGCGGCGCCATGGTCGGTCGCCGGATAGAACCGCTCAAAGCGCCGGCAGCGGCTGGCGCAGACGCTGCCATGTCGGCGCGCGGCATCTAGGAGAGCACGCGCGAGGTAGAAGATCCGCGTGCGATGCTAGCGGGACCGGTTGCGATGACGGTGGCGACGCCTTCTGCCTCGGAGCCGGCAGCGGCGTAACGCCGCCGCCGAAGCTCGCCGTGGCTACTCCTCGCTGATCTCCCGGATCTTCACGTTGCGGAACCAGAACACGCTGCCGTGGTCCTGGATCACGATGTGGCCGGTCGCGGCGCTGCCGTAGTCGGGATACTCGCTCCACTTGGATGCGTTCTTGAGCTGCTCCCACTCGTCGTTCCAGCGCTGGAACTCCAAGACCTTCACACCGTTCAGCCAATGCTCCACGTGGTCGCCGTTCACGACGATCCGGCTGGTGTTCCACTCCCCCACCGGATTCAGCGGCTTGTTCGAGGCGGCCGCGCGCATGTCATAGTCTGCGGCGGTCTGGTTCACCTCCCGCACGTCGTCCGTGGAGCCTGCTTCGTCCACCAACTGGTATTCGGGACCCGTCATCCAGGCGGCATCGTACTTCTCGTCCTCGATCACCCCGTACATGATGCCGCTGTTGCCACGCTCTGTGGCCTTCCAGTCGATGCTGAACTCGAAGTTCGTGTACTCACCGTCCGTGACCAGGTCGACCCGCATGTCGCTGCCGTAGTTGCCCTCGGAGCCCAGCGACTTGATAGCACAGTCCTCGATCGTCCACGCCTCGAGGGGACCCCCGTTGTAGCCGTGCCATCCTGACAGTCCCTCTCCGTCGAACAGCAGCGTCCAGCCTTCGGCCTGCTCGGCGTCGGTCAGCGCATTCACGCCCGCGCAAGCGTCGGCCGCCTCTTGCTCGGGCGGCTCGTCCGATGCACAGGCGAGGGCCGCTACCAGGGTTCCCGATACCAGCCAACACAGGGTTCTAGCTTTCATAGCTCATCTCCGTTTCGCATGCCTAAGCACTCGTCAATTTGCACCAACGCCGTGCGTTCTAGAAAGCTGCGGTTTTCGAGCGCCTCCAAGAACCGTGCTTTCGCGTTATTGGTAATCCACCGCCAGCTCGTCCCTCACCCGTTCCAGCAATGCTTTTGTCGCCCGTATGCCGTCAGGCTCACTCAGCGCGGCGCCTTCATACTCGATGCCAACATAGCCACGGTATCCGGCATCCAGCACGATCTTCATCATCCGCAGGAAGTCCGTATTGACCTCGTTTCCTTGGGCGTCAAAGTCATTGGACTTTGCACTGACGGCCTTTGCATAGGGCATCAGTTCCTCGACACCCAGATAGCGATCGTACCACTCTTCTGGTTCGTCTTGCGTCGACTCGGTGAAGATCTCCGGTTTGACACGGAAGTTGCCGAAGTCCGGCAACGTGCCAATGCGTGGATGGTCGACCAATTCCATCACCCCGGCCAGCCACTTGCCGTGGCTGGAATACCCGCCGTGATTCTCGACTAGAACGTTGATCCCGTGCCCGTCACTGAATTCCACAAGTCTGCGCAACCCGTCCGCTGCCAGTTCTTGCTGCTCCTCGAAGCTACCGCTGCTCAGCGCGTTGACACGAATGGAGTGGCACCCGAGGTATGCTGCCGCTTCAACCCATTTGTGGTGATTCTCTACCGCCACGATGCGCGCCTGCTCATCAGGGTCGCCGAGCGCCCCCTCGAAGTCGCACATGATCAACAGACTCTGAACACCTTCACCGTCTGCCCGGCTTTTCAGCTCGCGCAGATAGTCGCGATCCTCCGCTTTGTCGTAGAAACACGTGTTCACATACTCAATGGCTTCAATGTCGAATTCCTGACGCGCCGTGCTGGCAAACTCGAGAGGATCCAAGTCCCCGGCCATAACGGAACCGTAGTCCTCCGTGAGCGCTCTTCCCCACCCGAGGACACCCAGCCGGGCAAGGGAATCTCCGTAGAACCGGCGGTGCAAGGACCACTGTGCCAGGGAGATCTTGAATGGTTCGGTTTGAACAGGGGTCTCCTTACAGGACGTGAGCGCAAAAGACGACAGACCCATCCCTGCCGTCAAGCCCGCCGATGCTTTCAAGAAATCGCGTCGTTTCATTCGCCGGTTCATGGTCTCTTCCTATGTATTTGCCTCTTCCAGAGTGATGATCGGACGACCGATCTCGGTTGCCATGCTGAGCGCTCCTCAAACGCTCAATCTACAAGTATGTGCCGTGTGAACGGCGTCGTCCACCGGCCAGCGTGTCGGTTCCGCGAAGCCACAAGCTGGAGGCGAGCGGCGGCTACAAGGGCCCCGTCCCCACGAAAGACGAGCGGCTCAGAGCCGCTCGTTTGAGTCGATTGCCATTTGAGCCGAAACTGAGGCAGGCACAAGCACTGGTCCTCCGAGCCAGTCACACACTCACGCTACTCTCCTAGGTAGGAGACGTCCCGACATTTCATCACAATCTCGCGCTTGGTCTTGCTCGGATCATTGATGATCTCGTAGAACTCGTCGAAATACTCGAGTGTACGCTCGAGCCGGCGCTGCTCCAGTCCTTCCTGCCCGCGCCAGAGATCGTAGATCGCTTCCCGGCGCTCGTTGAAGAGTTCAAAGACGGGCGCGAACTCCTCGGGCGGCCGGCAGATGCCCCAGTAGCGCCGTTGCCGCACGTGACTCACCCCGACTTGCGCAGCCGGTCTCGCGTACGGCGCGGAAATCACGCCCGACCAGTCGAAGTCGTAGGGCACCGCAATGACGGGGCCGGCCATCGTGCCGATGAGCTTGCCATTGTGGCAGCAACTCCCGTCGGTCGATTTCTGGAATGTACTCCAGTCCGTGTTGCCGATCAGGAATTGAAACACCTCGACCAGAGGCAGACTGAAACGATCGTGCTCGCTCGGAGGGACAGCGGGGACCTGGAGCACTTCCCACCCATGGCGCGCGGCCAGCATATCGAACGGCTCGAGGACGAACATGTACTTGGTCAGCGAGTCGCGTTTGCCGTCGGTATCGATGTAGGTCGCACGAGCAAGCCGCACGCGCACACTCCTGTCGGTCAGCAAATTGAACGTGCGATAGATCAGGTATTCCTGTAACGTGAACTGCTCGTATTCGGGCCTCTTGTCCTGGCAGTGGGCCACGATGGAGACCCGGTTCTGGCCGGCAAACACCGTGTTCTCGACCTGCCGCCGCCGGAAATTGATGTGGAGATTGGGGAAGCCGCAGGTTCGCGGCTTCAACCGGAAGTAGCCGCGCGTCCTGGCACGCATGTCGAGCACCACCGAATCCCCGCTGTCGTCGACGTAGGAAAGCGTGCCGGGATGGTACTCACTCTCCTGGTCCCGGTCCTTGAAGATCGTGTTGAGAGGTGCCTCGATCCTGAACTCGAGCACGTCGTGTGAGGCGAACAGCGGAGCCGTCTCCGCGACTCGCCGCAGCGAATCAGCCACGGGGTCGTCCTGCGCCTCGAGCCCGGATGCGGCCAGCAGCATGGCCGCCAGTACAGTGCGTAAATGCTTCATGTCTCTCCCTCTGCACATCTGCTATGCAGCGACGGCGGGACTGATCGAAGTCGCGCGTGGCGTGTGCAGAATCGCGCCGCGGCCGCATGTGAGCTTCGGGCGCGACCCAATCTCAAATCACCATCCCGCAATCTGCAATCTACAATCTGTGCCCGCCTCACCATTCACTCCTATCCGGGATCGAAGTCGGCGTCGCATCAGCCCCCGTGCGACAATTCAGCGAGCCGGATGCGTATGTCGCCTTGGCCCAGCTCGACGTATACCGTGTCACCGTACACTGCGAACGTTTGGTGCGGGCGTATCGTGGTATCGAAGGTCAGCAGACGCTCAGGCGACCCACCTGCAACAGGTACTACCCACAAGCCCACGACACCGTCCGCGTCATCAGCCAGATAGAACACGCCACGGCTGTCAGGGGTCCAGCACACCCAGTTCGGCTGGCCACCGAAATGGATGGGGACGGCTACCAGCACCCGTTCGCCGGTCCCGTCCGGGCCAACGATCCCGATCTCGGCGGTCGTCCCTGCCGCCTCCATGCGCTCGTCCTCATGCCGGACGAACGCGATCATGTGACCGTCGGGAGACCAGCGCGGGTTCCAGCCCCCGTCGTCAAGTATCCGACGGGGCGACTCCCACACGGATGAATCGCTCTCGGACCGAGATATGACATGCAGGCTGTAACGCCCCCCAATATGCTCTACCGAGAACACTAGGCTCCCTCCGTCGGGCGACCAGTCAGGCGCACGCTCGTCTTGCCTGGCGGTCCCGGTCAGCCTGACCTCGTCTCGCCCGTCCGCCGACATCACGAACAGGTCGCGGTTGCCATCTACGAAGCGGAAGAACGCGATCTCTCGGCCGTCAGGCGACGGCGATGGAACCATACCACGCGTGCCAAGCTGCACCAAACTGCCGTCTGCGGTCAAAACTTTGAGCGGACCGTTGACGACCAGCCAACCTCCGTCTGGGGCGATGTCAAAGAATGGCTGAGGCACGCGAGCGATCCGTCGTCCTTGCGAGAGGCGGATCAGGTCGGAACCCGGCCGAATTGGGAACGCCCACAGGTCCCACACTTGGTAGCGGTCACTGTAGGCCAAGTACCTGCCGTCAGGGGTTGCACTCAACGTGAGGACATCGGCACCTACTGTAAGCCGCTGCAGCGCACCAAGTCGCCGTCCGGAACGCCCAAGATTACGGTAATAAGCCTCCCCCGTCGCAAGCGTTCCTTGCCGATCCGACACGAAAAACAGGCCACGCCCATGTTCATCCCACTGGGGACTCTGGTTGATGTGCGCGGTGTCCGTCACGGTGAACTCGGTTCCGGCGCCCAGGTCCGCGACCACGATGGCACTCGGTACCAGGTTGCCGTTCCGCCACCCAGGGTTGCCAGCCACGTATGCGAGGCGCGATCCATCCGGGGACCACGCGGGCGAGTGAGGTCGGTATGCGGTGCCCACGACCTCGGATGTCGTGGCATCCAGTGCGAGCGTGAGCAACGTATCCTGACGCACGAACGCTATGCGTTGCCCGTCGGGCGACCATGACGGGAAGGTGCCCTCGGTGAGCCGTCGTGGCGCGCCACCCAGTGCCGAGATCACGTAGACCGAGCCTGATGCTTCATAGGCGATCCATTCGCCGTCGGGTGACCATTGCGGCCAGCGGTGCGGGTGGTCGGGAAGCCCTCCCGTCAAGTTGATGGCGCCCGCCCCCTCGACCTGGCTCACGTAGATGCCTTCGTCTGCCGCATAGGCTAGGAGTCGTCCATCCGGTGAGAGCGCTGGATCGCGGGCCCCTTGCTCGGTCGCAATCAAGCTGGTCCTCACGACGTCAATCGTCTCTTCCCTGCCGAAGACCGCCAGACGACCGAGCGCGACTGAGAGAACGGCGAGTGCCAAAGCCAGCAGCGCCGCGACACCGATCAGGCGGACAGGCCGTCTACGCTTTGCCACCTTCAGAGCCGTCGGCGTCACCAGCGCCACATTCAGTGTCCGGCCAAACTCCTCGGCCGTGGCAAACCGATCTGCCGGAGATTTGGCCAGCGCACGCTGGACGGTCAAAGCGATCTCATCAGACACTGTCGGCCTGAGTACGCTTACGGGCGTAGGCTCGACGCTGACGTGCTTGCGAATGATGTTCTCGGCAGTCGGACCGGTGAACGGCGGCTCACCAGTCAGCATCTCATGCAGCACACAACCCAACGAGTACACGTCACTCCTGCCGTCCAAATCGCTTTGGCCAACTGCTTGCTCGGGACTGAGATAGGAGGGCGTTCCAACGGCGATTCCAGTCTCGGTCAGCCTCTCTCCACCTGCTTCAGTCACGGCACGCGCAATACCAAAATCAGCCACAACTGCATGACCGGCTTCGAGCAAGATGTTTTCGGGCTTCACATCACGATGGATCACGTTGTGGCCGTGGGCGAAAGCCAACGCATCCGCCACCTCGCACGCAATCCTCACCGCCACATCAACCGGGAGTTGTTTCTCTCGGCTCAGACGATCTCTGAGTGATTCGCCTTCCACGTATGGCATGACGTAGTAGAGTGAACCGTCAGCCTCACCCGAGTCGTGCATCGGGAGGATGTGAGGATGGTTCAGGTTTGCGGCGATCTCTATTTCGCGCAGGAAGCGTTCGACGAATAGTGAAGCAGACAATTCGGACCGCAGGACCTTGATTGCCACCTTGCGATGGTGCTTCAGGTCCTCAGCGAGGTATACCGCAGCCATGCCGCCGGCGCCCAACTGGCACTCGATGGTGTATCGGTTGGCGAGGGCAGCCTTCAGGCGGTCGAGGATATCGGCCATTGGGGCGGCTTCCAATTGGCGACTATCCTAAGCTATGGTCCGAGGCTGGGGAGGGCCAGCTTGGCGCCCTGGAGCCTGCAGACACGGCTGCCGCCGCCTAGATTCGGGGCTTCGCTGTCGACGGGCAAGACTCTGAAGGGTCTAACTGACGTCAACACGTCACGTGGAATAGTCCAACACTCTTCTTCGGCGCTTGGTTCCACACTGCAAGCGCCTCGGGAGTGGACATAAGCCGTACCTCTACATCCCGCCGCCGGAAGTATTCGGCTGCTTCCTCAGAGAGGCGCACGCTGTCGAACTGACCGGATCCCACGATCAGCGTGGCCGCCCCGGGTTCGTAGACGTGCTTGGCCTCGTCCAGCGAGATCACGTGCGACGTGCCGTAGACGCGTTTGGAGAGCTTCTTCCTACGCTTCTCGATCGTGCCATCGAGCCTGATGAGCACGTCGTGCTCGTGCCGCTCCCCGTCAATCTCAAGCCAGCCGAATCCGGTGCGATCCAAATGTGCGCGCATGTCATCGACCTCCTTCAATCACGGCAGTCGTCCTAGACCCTATTCAGCACACTCCCAGTCTTAAGCCACCTCTGAACGTGGTATCCGGGCTGTCACTCTGCGAGCTGAGCGCACCAGGGGCAAATCGGAAGGTCATGTTTCAGACTCAGTTCGCAGCCCCGTTCCCCACCCGGTGCTCAGTTACGTGTGGGACCTACTCCAACGCCCTGCTGCAGCCAGATGTTGAGCAGCGGCGCGTTCCAGGCGTAGGGCTTGCCAAGCACGTCGAGGTCGCCGTCGCCATCGAGGTCTGCCAGACGGCCTTCGTGGACGCCGAAGCCGCTGGCCACCACGTGCTTGTGAAAGCGCCCCTGTCCGTCACCGAGCAGAATGCGCACCTCAGCGTCCGGATTGCCCTCGCCGAAGCGCATCTCCGCGTTGAAGATGTCGAGGTGCCCATCCCCGTCGAAGTCCACCACGTCGAGGGTGTGTCCGTTGTCTACCTGCTCGATTAACACCGTGCTCTTCCAATAGCCGGCTTGCCATTCGTACAGGACGAGCGGCCCCACACCGTCGCCGACCACCAGGGCGACTTCGGGCCTGCCGCCCTCGATGAGTTGCCCGGCCGCGGCGCGAGTGAACGTGTAGCCGGCATCGATGATGTGCTCGACAAACCGGCCGCCGCGGTATTCGAACCAACGGCCGCCGCCCACGATGTCCTCCACTCCATCATCGTTCATATCGATCGCGTCGAGGCCTTCATGTTCATGGGTGCTGCGCCAGTCTGGATATACGCCGCGGGCTTCCATCTCCCCGTCAATGGTGTAGCGGTAGATAGGGTGTGTCTGCCACTCGTCTCCCGTGCGTGGGTTCTCCGGGATCTCCGCGTAGAACAGCCCCTGCGACCCCTGATTCCAGAACACCAGTTCCACCTGCCCGTCGCCATCGAAGTCAATGAACATCTGGTCGTGGTGCTTACCACCGCCGCTCTGCTTGAGCGCACGGCGCTGCCAGGGCCGATCCGATTGAAGGTCGGGATACGGATTCTCCCACCACCAGACTTCATTGCTCCTGCTCTCGCCTCCAAAGACGATGTCCGTATCGCCATCCCCATCGATGTCGTGGGCGGCGCCGCCGGCTTCGATGAGGACTTGCTCCGCGTCGATGACGTGGCGCTCCCAGCCGGTCCCGACGTGAATCAAGGCAATGACAGCCGGGGCGACACTGCGGTCGGTGATAATGATGTCATTGACGCTGTCGTTGTTGACATCGACCACCAGCGAAGCGGTCTGCTGGTTGCTGCCGTTGGTCATGGGCAGCTCGCCGCGCTCGGTGCTGAGGTGCTCCCAGGCGAAACGGCGGTCGATGCGGTCGTTGCGCCAAAGATGCATGAACTGGTAGTGATCCCACCCGGCGCCCACGATATCGAGGTCGCCGTCGGCATCGAGGTCGGCCAATTGGGTGCCGAGGTGGTTCTCTTTGGCGCCATCGAGGACGTTCTTCGCGAACTGGCCCGTGCCGTCGTTCTCCCACAGTTGCAGTTCGAGGCGCGGGCCTTTGTGTTCATTGGTGATCAGGTCGATGTCGCCGTCGCCGTCCATATCCGCCACGTCCAGGTTGTTCATTGAGTACTGCGTCACGACGTGGTGGCGGGGCCAGGCTCCGGCTTCCGGCTGTTCGTACCAGAACAGGTTCCCGTCCGGCTCCAGGCCGGGCCAGCGTTCCTCACTTATGACGACGTCAGCCCGTGCGTCGCCGTTGATGTCGGCGATTTCCACCCGGTCGATGGGGTGGTTGCTCTGCCCGATCTCTTGAGCCGGCCAGCCACCAGAGCAGCCGCCGGGGTTGGCGAAGGCGACTACTATCAGCGGTTCCTCGCCACCCTCGGGCCGCCTTCCGGCTGCGATGTCGAGATCGCCGTCGCCGTCGAGGTCGCCGTCCTCGTACGTAGCCCCCTCGGACATCCCGTAGTTGGACAGCAACTGTGCCAGGTCGCTCAGGTCGACGTCGCCGTCACCATCCAGGTCGCCGGGACACAACTCCGCCTGGTATTCGTACGCGCCCATGTCCACGATCGGTGGGTCGCCGTAGCCCGTGTCTTCCGTGGCGGGATCGTCGACAAAGCGCGGGTTGCCGTCGAGATCGATAGTCACCTCCGCCGGCACGGCGGTATTATCTCCCGCGTCGATACACGGCGATCCTGAGTTCAGCTGATAACCTCCGCTATTCGGATCGGCAAAGAGCGGGTCGGCGTCGATGTTCCCAACACCGCTCCAGCCACCTTCCACGTCGCTGTAGGTGACTGTGGCGGACCCCCAGATCTGCGGGCCGCTTGGCGCCGTGTTGCCCCAGACGATGCAGTTGGCCAGCGTCAGGTTCGTACCGGATTCGCAGTAGATCGCACCGACGAGGATATCCGCATGGTTGCCGGCCAGCGTGCAGTTGACCAAGCTAAGTGTGTCCTGGCTGCTGCTGATTGCGCCGCCATAGTAATCCGCGTAATTGTCAGCAAAGAGACAGTTGGTCGCGTTTACCTGCGACATGTAAGAACCCATCGCACCGCCGTCGCCCGCGAGTGGATAGGTGGTATTGTCGAGGAATCGGCAATTCAGGAAGGCTGCGGTAGACCCCGACATGTAGACCGCACCACCGTAATCTCCGGAGACGTTCTCGACAAAGGTGCAATCCTCCACGGTGATATTTCCGTTCCACACGGACAGCCCACCTCCCTCCGCGTATGGGCAACCCTCATCACTTGAATCATCGATTGCGTACCCGTGACTGACCGTGAATCCATCAAAGATCACACTGTGGGCATCAGTGGCCGTGACCACCGTCTTGCTATTGTCCCCGTTCTCGCCCAGCGTGCCGATGTCGCCATCGAGGACCGTCTCATAGAGATGGGGGTCTCTTTCATCGGGATCCGGCGCGCCATAACCTGCATAGCCTCCGTACACCGCGAGGTCGCTGAGCAGTTGGAAGGTGCTGCAAACGTCATCCGTCCCGCGGTCCGGCTTGTACGTGCCGGCTCCCACGCGGATCTCGTCGCCCGGAAGGGCGATGTCAGTAGCGTCCCGGAGGTCGTTGAAAGCGGTTGCCCAGCTCGACCCGTCGCCGCCGTGAGGGGCATCATCATCCACGTACAGGATCGTTGGCAGATGGCAAGGGCTAGGGTCGCAGGTGTAAGCGGGAAGCCATCGCAGACCGCCGGAGTTGTAGCACTCGGCCTCCGTCAGTTCCTGGCATGAGCCATCCGCGAAGCAGCAGGCAGCAGGCGGGGTGCACGGGTTCGGCTCGCAGCGCTCGTCTTCCATCCACTCCACACCGCCAAACTCCTCGTAACACACCCAGTCGTCTGGGGTTTCCACGCAGGAGTGGTCCGGCAGGCAGCACGCACCACCGGAAAACGGACAGGGGTTGGGGTCGCAGTCGGCGCCCCACAAGAAGAAATCCCCGCCGTTGACGTCCAAGCACATCATCTCAGCATCTGGGCCGCAGATCACTTCGCAATAGCCCAGCGGGTAGCAGCAGGCACCGGCGCACGGGTTGGGGTCGCAGCCCACGCCGGGAATCCACATGTAGCCCCCCGCGTCCCAACACTCCCACTCCTCCGACATCTCCTGGCAGTAGTCCTCGAGGCAGCAGGCCCCCCCGGGCGAACCGCTCCCAATCAAGAACGTGTCGGACACCTCGACATCCCAAATCCAGCTGGTGATGGAGACTTCCGCCGACCAATTGTCGGGCGTCGCTGGGAGCACGGTGATCTGGACGATGACAAAGTCGCCGGGGACGGGGTCGACTATGGCATCGAGCCACCCAGCCGACAGCTGGTAGTCGGTGTCCTCCCAGAATACGATATAGACCACATCCCCCTGATATTCCGTATTGGGCCATTCCCCCGGGCTGGTGTAGTACGACGTGTACTCCAGATCCGGGAAGATCGGAAACCACATCGGGTTCGGGGGATTACCATCATAGGCGTGCTGGTAGAACAGGCCGTCGGCCGGGTCGATTGTCGCAGTCAGCTCCCCCGCGCCCCAGTCCTCACCCGGATCGAGCGATATGAGGATCTGCCACTGGCTGTAATACTCCCCGGTCTCTTCAAGACAACCCTCAGAAACCAGGACGGCGTCGTGCGTCGCCGCATTCACCGCTGAAGTAACCAGTGCAAAGCAGGCAATTGATAAGGCGAGCTTCCTCATGACGTGCTCCTCCTTTGGTTACGCCGTGCTGTCGTACCCGTCAATGAGTACACCCCCAGCGCGAAAACTGTTCCATCGGAATGTGGCCTTGACATGGTGCGTCTCCCCACCCCTGCAGGGGCTTGGGCCCGTCACACCGCCTTAGAGAGGCGCAGTCCGACCTGGGCGACAGTTAGGCTAACCTATGCGCGATTCGAGGTCAAGTGAGAAGTGCGTCGACGGATAAGTATTGCAGGGGTCCGAGTGCTTTGTCGAAGCGAATCACGGCCAGGCAGAGCCCGGGCGTGCCCCCCAGCTCTATGAAGACAGCTCGGTGCGGACGCGTTCGAGCAGGCGCTTGGTGGCGCGGATGCCGTCGGGTTCGCTCAGGGCGCTGCCTTCGTACTCGATGCCGATGTGACCGTGGTAGCCGGCGTCGAGGACGATCTTGACCATCCGCTTGAAGTCGGTGTGCTTCTCGTTGCCCTGCTCGTCGAACTCGTGCGACTTGGCGCTGACCGCCTTGGCGAACGGCATCATCTCCCGCACGCCCTTGT
>CP070666.1:423676-438130 GCA_020351775.1 Gemmatimonadota bacterium
AGGGTCCCGAGATTGTCGACTTAAGGTCCTAAACTACCACCGATAATGAGCGAATGCGCGGTTTGCCTCCGCCATCCGATGGGTGTCCTCCTTCTTCTTGATCGCGCTGCCCTCGCCCTTCGAGGCGAGAATCAGCTCCCCGGCTAGCCGCTCGGCCATTGACTTCTCACCGCGCGACCTCGCAAACTGTATGATCCAGCGCATCGCCAGCGCCGCCCGGCGATCTTGACGCACCTCCACCGGTACCTGGTACGTGGCACCGCCGACTCTCCTGCTCTTTACCTCGACGACAGGCTTGACATTGTTCAGGGCCTGCTTGAAGACCTGTACCCCAGGCTGCCCGGTGCGGTGTTCAATCAGGTCCATCGATGCGTGGAACACACTCTCGGCCACTGACTTCTTGCCATCGACCATCAAGTGGTTGACGAACTTCGTCACCGTCTGGCTGTCGTACCGGGGATCCGGCGGCACCGGCCGCTTTACCGCCCTCTGTCTCCTACTCATTTGGGCCTCTTGGCGCCGTACTTTGAGCGACCCTGGCGACGATCGGACACGCCAGCGGCGTCCAACGTGCCGCGAATGATATGGTACCGGACACCTGGCAAGTCCTTCACCCTCCCCCCTCGGATCAGAACGATACTGTGCTCCTGCAGGTTGTGCCCCTCACCAGGAATGTAGCTGGTGACCTCGAACCCGTTGGTCAACCTGACCCGGGCAACCTTACGAAGCGCCGAGTTTGGCTTCTTGGGAGTCGTGGTGTACACCCGCGTGCAGACGCCGCGCTTCTGGGGATTCCCCTTTAGCGCCGGAGCCTTGTCGGCCTTCTGTGTCGCCTTCCGCCCGCGGCGGACTAGCTGATTGATCGTCGGCATTCCGCAGTCGTATTCAGGATGTCGCGCTGTCGGCAGCGTAACCGCCGGTTAAACAACAGCCGATAAACTTAGATCCTCTCAGCACCTCGGTCAAGGCATGACCGCAGATCTCATCACATCCCGCAGCGCCTCCGTCAGAGCCCCTATGTCCGCACGATCGTTGTAAACGTGGGGCGATACTCGCAACACGTCACCCCGCAGCGACACCGCAATCCTCCTCGCAGTCAGTTCGGCCTGAATCGGCCATGGATCGATACCGCCTGGCATTCTCAGGCCCACCAAATGGCCCGCACGCCACTCGGAATCCTCCGCCTCGAAGCCGAGGGCCCGAACCTCGGCAGCCAGCGACTCGGTCAGCCAGCAGCAGTAAGCCTGGATCTCGGCGACGCCCCAGCCCGCGATCAGATCCAGCGCTGCTGCCAGCATCGGGACCAAAGTGAAGTTGCTGACCTCACCCGGCTCATACCGGGCCGCGCCGGGCCTGTGCGCATCCTGGTACTGGATCAAACGCGGGAAATCATCACTCCCCACCCGGGCCAGCCAGGTCTCCTCAAGGGGAGTCCCACCATCAAACCGGGGGCCGAAGTAGGCTACTCCAATGGAGTACGGCCCCATGAGCCATTTGTATCCGGCGCAAACCAGCGCGTCCGGACGGATCAGCTCTACATCGAACGGAAGCGCACCCACAGACTGGGTTCCGTCAAGCACCAGTGCAGCTCCCACTTCCCGACAGCGCGCCGCGATCGCGGCCACGTCGAACAGCGTTCCATCTGTCCAGTGCACTTGGCCTAGCGCCACTATAGCGGTATGGCTGTCTATGATGTCGAGCAGACGCTCGTTCCATCTGCGGGCTCGCTGCGCTCCTTCACTGGGCGGAGTCGCGGTCCGCAGTTCGGCCCCGGAGCTAGCGGCAAGCCTGCGCCACACGTACACATTGGAAGGGAATTGTCGTGCCAGAATCACGATGTTCTGCGACGCCGCTACCGGCAGGTTGCGGGCTGCTGTCGCCAGGCCGTACGAAACGGACGGGATCACCGCGATCCGCTCCGGACCACTCAGACCCACCAGGCTCGCGAACTTCTCCCTGATGGCCTCAATGCCAGCTAGGAAGTCTCGCGACTCAATGTCCGATGGGACCCTCTTCCTCCGGATCCCAGCGATCCCTGCCTCCTCGACGTTGATTGGCAGAGGAGACATATACCCGCAGTTGAGGTAGTGCAGGTCCTGTGGAAGAGAAAAGAGGTGCCTCTGACAACTCAGCATGCATCAAACCGTCGGTTCGACATCTCACTCGACTCGCTAGTTGAGACAGGGCCGCCTGGAGTAACTCCCAGCGGCCCTGTTCTGCCTCCTGCACCGTCTCCCGGTTAGGCCTCCGCTTCGGCCGTTTCCTTGGGTACTACGATGAATGGGCTCGGTGCACCGATGTCCTCCTCCAATTCCGGCGGCGGGGGCGGCTCGAATCCTTCCGGCGGCTCAATCTCGATTTCGGAGTACCGATAGATGCCCGTTCCCGCGGGTATCAGGTGCCCGATGATGATGTTCTCCTTGAGCCCCAGAAGGTCGTCCTTCGCTCCTCGGATCGATGCATCCGTCAGCACGCGCGTGGTCTCCTGGAAGGATGCCGCCGAGATGAACGACTGCGTTGTGAGGGACGCCTTGGTGATTCCGAGCAGGAGCGGCTCGCTTGTAGCCGGCTGGCCTCCCTTGCGAATGACCCTGTCGTTCTTCTCGCGGAACATGACCTTGTCGACGTTTTCGCCCTCCAAGAAATCGGTGTCCCCAGGTTCTACCACCTTCATCTTCTGCAGCATCTGGCGCACAATGACACCGATATGCTTGTCATTGATCTTCACTCCCTGCAGGCGATATACCTCCTGGACTTCGTTGAGCAGATACTCCTGAACCGCTCTAGGGCCCTTGATCCTGAGGATATCGTGTGGATTGACCGGTCCTTCAGTGAGACGATCACCAGCCCACACTTTATCACCTTCGTGCACCCGCAAGTGTTTACCGGCGTGCACTTCATACACCTGGGGCTCACCGGCGTCAGGCTGCACGAAGATCTCGCGCTTACCACGCTTGATGTCTCCGAACTTAACTATACCGTCGATCTCCGAAATCGTGGCTGGATCCTTGGGACGCCGGGCTTCGAACAACTCCGCCACCCGTGGCAAGCCTCCCGTGATGTCTCGTGTCTTGTAGGCCTCGCGTGAGATCTTCCCTAATGTCTGGCCCGCATACACATCGTTGCCGTCCTCTACCGTAAGTTGCGCCCCCTCAGGTATGACATAGTCTCGTACGCGGCGTTCTTTGCCAGCCTTCACTTGTACTATCTCGATATGTGGGTGCAACTTCTTCTCGCGGTCTTCGATAATGACCCGCTGGCGCAGTCCCGTGATCTCGTCCAGCTCTTCCCGAACCGTTTCATCCTCCACGATATCCACGAATCTGACTTTGCCGGGAACATCGGTGATGATCGGGTTTGCGTATGGATCCCACGTGAACAACAGGCTGTCACGTTTCACTGTCTCTCCGTCAGAGACGTGCAGTGTCGCTCCGAGCGGAACCTGGAACCTGGACCGCACCTGACCTTCGGCGTCATTCAACACCAGCTCACCTTCGTAACCGGTCACGATGCTCCTGCCGTCACTCGACTCAACGACTTGTAGGCGGTCACCGTATATGATCACGCCTTCCAGTTTACTCTTGCGTGAGGTCTGTTCCGCGATTCGGGCCGCCGTTCCACCGATATGGAAGGTTCGCAGCGTGAGCTGTGTGCCGGGTTCACCAATCGACTGGGCCGCGAGGATGCCCACCGCTTCGCCCAGATCCACCATTTGCATCGTGGCCAGGTTCCTGCCGTAGCACATGCGACACAGCCCCCTCCGAGCCTCGCAAGTGAGGACAGACCTGATCTTCACTGCCTCGATACCTGCATCCTCGATCGCACTGGCCGTGTCTTCGGCGATCAGCTCTCCCGTCGCCACCAACACCATGGGATCTCCGTGCTCATCCAACTCGTGTGGATCCAACACATCCTCCGCCGCCACGTTACCGACGATGCGCTCACGCAACGGTTCAATTATGTCTTCACCTTCCTTCAGAGCCGAGATCTCCAGGCCCAGAATCGTGCCGCAGTCCTCCTCCGCGACCGTTACGTCCTGAGCAACGTCCACCAACCGTCTCGTCAGATAACCGGCATCGGCTGTCTTGAGAGCTGTATCTGCCAGTCCCTTGCGAGCGCCGTGCGTCGATATGAAGTACTCGAGCACTGTGAGGCCCTCGCGGAAGTTTGACCGAATCGGGCTCTCAATAACCTCTCCTATGCCGCCGGTCAGTTTCTTCTGCGGCTTGGCCATTAGACCTCGCATACCGGCCAGCTGTCGGATCTGGTCACGACTGCCTCGGCTCCCGGAATCGAACATCATGTAGACGGGATTCAACCCTTCTTGGGCAGTGGCGAGATCATTCACCATCGCCGCAGCGATGTCGTTGTTCGCGTGTGTCCACGCGTCAATCACCTTGTTGTATCGTTCCCCGAACGTGATCTGCCCGGTGGCATAGGCTTTCTGGAAGCGTTCTACCCGGTCACTGGCTGCCGCCAGGATATCGGACTTCTCTCTCGGGATCTCCAGATCCTCTACTCCGATCGAGATGCCTCCCAGGGTTGCATATCTAAAGCCAAATTCCTTGAGCCTGTCGAGGAACGCAACCGTTTCAGACAAACCGGCACGCCTGTAGGACTCGAACACGATCATCGAGATCCTCTTCTTGCGCATCACATCATTCTGATAGCCAAGCTCGGCAAGTAGCCTCTGCGGGAGGATGCTGTTGAACAGAACTCGACCCGCGGTCGTGGCAATCCATCCCGAGGTTTGCTCCAGCGAGTCAGGTGGGGGTACGTACCAGAACTGGATCGGTGATTGGTAGTCCAGCCGGCCCACTGCCACAGCGGTCTCGACCTCGGCAAGCGAACCATATCGCGGGGCGTCGGATAGTCGCGCTTCAAAGTCAGGCAGTGTCTTGGTTAGGAAGTAGCAACCCAACACCATGTCCTGACTCGGCTCTGCCACAGGTCGGCCGTCAGCCGGTTTCAGGACATTGTTGCTGGAGATCATTAGCACGCGAGCTTCCAGCTGAGCTTCGAACGACAGGGGCACGTGGACTGCCATCTGGTCGCCGTCGAAGTCCGCGTTGAACGCCGCACATACCAGCGGATGGATGCGAATCGCCTTACCCTCAACCAGGACCGGCTCGAACGACTGGATTCCCAGGCGGTGCAATGTCGGAGCGCGGTTGAGCAACACCGGGTGGTCTTGAATGATTTCTTCGAGAATCTCATAGACTTCGGGGCTTTCCCGCTCCACGATCTTCTTGGCCCGTTTCACTGTCTCTGCGATGCCCTTTTCTACCAGCTTGTGGATAATGAAGGGCTTGAAAAGCTCGACAGCCATGGTCTTGGGCAGGCCACACTGGTGGAGCCGCAACTCCGGACCGACCACGATCACCGACCGACCCGAGTAATCCACCCGCTTGCCCAGCAAGTTCTGACGGAAACGTCCCTGTTTGCCCTTGAGCATGTCGGAGAGCGACTTCAACGGCCGCTTGCCGCGCCCACGGATGGCCTTTGACCGCCTGCCATTGTCGAACAGGGCATCGACCGCCTCCTGCAACATGCGCTTCTCGTTACGCAGGATGACTTCTGGCGCTCGGTGTTGAATGAGCTTCTGCAACCGGTTGTTGCGGTTTATGACTCGACGGTACAGGTCATTGAGGTCACTCGTTGCGAACCGTCCGCCATCAAGCGGCACGAGCGGGCGCAGATCAGGTGGTATCACTGGGATGACATTGAGAATCATCCAGGCCGGGTTATTACGGTCTTCGCCACCGTCGCCGGAGTTGCGGAAGGCATCCACAATCTTCAGCCGCTTCAGCATCTGTTTCTTGCGGTGCTGACTCGTCTCTGTGGCGACGCCCTTTCGCAGTTCGTCAGCAACTTTGTCGACGTCAAGACGGGATAACAAATCACGAACTGCGGGCGCACCGATGTCCGCATGGAACGACGTATCACCCTCGGCCTTGGCTTTCTCCCGCAAGTCGAGATACGTGTCCTCGTCGATCAGTTCCCTCTCCTTCACATCCTGATCGCCCGGATCGATCACGATATAGTTGGTGTAGTAGATGACCTTCTCGATGTCACGCAGGGTCAGATCGAGCAAGTTGCCCATCGGGCTGGGCAGTGTCTTAAAGAACCATATGTGTGCAACGGGAACCGCCAGCTCGATGTGCCCCATTCTCTCACGTCGGACTTTGGACAGCGTGACCTCGACGCCGCAGCGGTCACACACGACACCGCGGTAGCGAATCCGCTTGTACTTGCCGCAGTGGCATTCCCAATCCTTGACAGGCCCGAAGATCCTCTCGCAGAACAGCCCATCCTTCTCCGGTTTGAACGAGCGGTAGTTGATCGTCTCAGGCTTGGTGACCTCCCCCCAAGACCACCAAGACCGCTGGCCCTGCATGATCAACCGTTCCCGCTCTTTGACGTCGTGCGGGCCCCGGATTTCCTCCGGACTCGCGATCCGGATGTGGATGTAGTCGAAGCTTGAACCCCGTTGGTCTCTAACGCTGCGAAAATCGATCATTGGTGCTCCCTACTCCTCACCGTCATCGGTGACGCCCAATGTTACCTTGAGTCCCAGTGCCTGTAGTTCTTTAACCAAGACGTTGAAGGACTCGGGTATTCCTGGTTCCGGTAAGTTCTGCCCTTTCACCACGGCCTCATATACACGACTGCGTCCGTTCACGTCGTCGGATTTGACCGTCAGCATCTCCTGCAGCGTGTGCGCCGCGCCGTACGCCTCTAATGCCCAGACTTCCATTTCTCCGAAGCGCTGCCCCCCGAACTGAGCCTTACCGGCCAGGGGTTGTTGCGTGACTAGACTGTACGGTCCGATCGATCTGGCGTGGATCTTGTCGTCGACCAGGTGCGACAGTTTCATCATGTAGATCGAGCCCACTGTGACTTCAGATTTGAACCACTCACCGCTTCGTCCGTCACGCAGGCGGCACTTGCCTCCCGGAATGATATGTGCCATGCGCAGCAGCTCGTTGGCGGCACTCTCGACATCCGCTTCGCTCTTGGGTCCCATCAGCTTCGCCAGGCCCGGTAAGCCAGCGTCCTCGAGGGTCTTCTGATCTGACATGCCCCCAAGCTTCTGAGCCTGCTTGAGGCCCACCTTCAGCGCTGTGATCTCGGTCTTTGACAACTCACCTTTTTCAGCTTCGAGGCGCATTTCGTGGTACTCTATCTGCAGCTCCGCTTCAGTGCGCCTCGATCCCGCCAGTTCTTTCGCGGCCGCGGTCACGAAATCGCGCAGCCCGTGATACAGATCGCGCGTGGTCTGCGATACTGCCCGACTTCCCAGCCGACTCAGATCAACCTCCGCCATGCTGGGTCGGTCACCATTGGCAGTGGGTGTCCGGGCCAAGTCCGCAAGGGCCGCGCGGAGCACATCGGCCGACAATTCCGGCGGCGTCGCCTCAAGCCTCAACGCTTGCTGCGCCCACTTGAGGCTCGCCAACGTGAGGCATAGACCGACCTCATCCTCCCGGGCTCCTTGGAAGACAGGCGTCTCGGCCTTGAAACCCAAGATGCGAGCCGCCCAACCCAGATGCGTCTCCAGAATCTGACCTACATTCATGCGGCTTGGCACTCCCAGCGGATTCAGCACCAGATCGATCGGCGTGCCGTCGGGCAGGAAGGGCATGTCTTCTTCCGGAACGATCCTCGCAATGATGCCCTTGTTGCCGTGGCGACCAGCCATCTTATCGCCTACGGACACCTTCCGTTTCTCGGCCAGATAGACCTTGACCAACTGTATCACACCCGGCGGCAGCTCATCCGGCTGGAGAATCTTGTCAATCTGATCCTCTGCCTTCTCTTCGATCCTAGCCCGCTCTGCATTGGCCGCGTCCACAGCCGCGCGAAGGCTCTCGTTCACTGCCTTGTCCCGCACGCGTAGCGTTTTCAGGTCGACTTCGGTGAAGTCCACCTGTTCCACGGTCTGTGGTGTGAGCTTGGTGCCTTCTTTGAGATACTCTTCGATGGTCCCGCTCTTCAGCATCACGGTTACGAACTGATCTCGCAGCAGCTCGGAGAGTTCGTCGAACAGCGCTGTACCCACACGGGCCTTTTCTTCATTCTCCAGCTGTCTCACTTCACCGATCCGCTCGCCGCGATCTTTTTCTACTACTTGGTCTTCGATGCGCGAGAAGATCTTGACATCGATTACCACACCCTCCATTCCTGGCGGCACCTTGAGCGAGGAGTCCTTCACGTCCTTAGCCTTCTCACCGAATATCGCAGTGAGCAGCTTTTCTTCGGGTGAAAGCTCGGTTTCCCCTTTTGGTGTGATCTTGCCTACCAGGATGTCACCTGGTTTCACGTGGGCACCAATCCTGACGATCCCGCGTTCGTCCAGATCCACCAAAGCCTCTTCCGACACGTTGGGAATCTCCCTAGTGATCTCCTCCTGCCCCCTCTTGGTGTCACGAACGTGGAGCTCGAGCTCCTGAATGTGGATGGAACTGAACGAATCATCCTTGACCAGCCGTTCGGAAATGACGATGGCGTCCTCGAAGTTGTGGCCATACCAAGGCATGAAAGCAACAAGGACGTTGGAACCCAGGGCGAGTTCACCGTTGTCCGTCGCGTGTCCGTCGGCGATGACGTCACCCCCCTTGACGCTCTGGCCCACCTGCACAAGGGGTCGCTGGTTGATCGCAGTGTCTTGATTCGTGCGCCAGAACTTCTTCAGACGGAACCGATCATGCTGCATCAGTCGGGCGAGCGGTTGCGCCTCGTCACCGCCACGGTTCCGGCCCGTGTCTATCACAATCTCTTCTGCGGTGACCTTGCTGACGATGCCAGATCGCGGCGCTACCGCAACCGAGCCCGAGTCTTGTGCGACCTTTCGCTCCAGTCCGGTGCCAACATGAGGGGCCTGGGGAAACAGTAGCGGTACGGCCTGCCGTTGCATGTTGGAGCCCATGAGGGCCCGGTTCGCGTCATCGTGCTCCAGGAATGGGATCAAGGCAGCCGCAACCGAGACTAGTTGCTCGGGAGCCACGTCCATGAAATCGATCCTCGTCGGCGGCAGCATCGGATAGTCATCGCGCTTCCGACAGAGGGCCAAGTCTCGAACGAAGCCACCCTTCTCATCGAGAGGAGCATTCGCCTGCGCCACCGCGTATTCTTCCTCCTCTGATGCCGACAGCCACCTGACACTCCGAGTGACCACCCCGTTTTCCACCAAGCGGTATGGCGTCTCGATGAATCCGAGCTCGTTCACACGGGCGTATGTTGAGAGACTCGTAATCAACCCGATATTCGGACCCTCTGGTGTCTCAATCGGACACATCCGTCCGTATTGGGAGTAGTGTACGTCTCGGACTTCGAACCCGGCCCGCTCTCGAGTCAACCCCCCGGGGCCCAACGCACTCAACCGTCTCTTGTGCGTCAGCTCGGCTAGCGGATTGGTCTGATCCATGAATTGCGAGAGCTGCGAGCTGCCAAAGAATGCCTGAATGACCGCGCTTACCGTCCGAGCATTCACCAAGTCATCGAGCGTGATCTTCTCGGGATCATTATTGATGCTCATTCGTTCCTTGATCAGACGCGCCATCCGAGACAAGCCCACGGAGAATTGATTAGCAATGAGTTCCCCGACCGTGCGCACCCTGCGATTGCCCAAATGATCGATATCGTCCGTAAAACCGCGTCCTTCCGACAAATCGAGCAGGTACCGGACAATCGCCACGAAATCATCCTTGGTCAGCACCGTATGATCGGCCGGTATGTTAACCTTGAGGCGCTGGTTGATCTTGTAGCGGCCCACTCGGCCGAGGTCATAGCGCTTCGGATTGAAAAACAGGCGCTCGAGTGCGGCTCTCGCGGTTTCGAGATTCGGTGCCTCACCGGGACGCAGCAACGAGTAGATCTGCTCCAACGCCTCTGCCTCCGACTTCGTGGGATCCTTCGCAAGTGTCTGCTTGATCACCTGCGACTCGCCGCGTGCCGACGGGATCAGCACATCCACCTTCACAACGCCCGCTTTGATCAGGCGCTTCCTCGCAGTGGGCGTGATCTCCTTGCCCGCCTCGGCCAGAACCTCTCCCGTATCGGGATCCGGAACGTCGAACGCCAGAATCTGACGGTCCAGCGGATCGCGTACCGTCCTGGGCCGCTCGTCATCACGTAGACTGACAGTGCTGTAGCGAGAGAAGAGACGCAGCGATTTCACGCCAGCCTTACGCAATTCGTTGAACCGCTCTGCAGTCAGTTCATCGCCCTCACGGACAATCGGCTCAGCTTCGGGGTCCTCCGGATCTGGCACCGTATCGGCGCAGAGACTTCCCAGGATCTCACGCTTCAAGACACGTTCGTCGATCTTCTTGGAGAAATCGACGGCCCTGGTGGCATAGAACAGACGGAGTATGTCGCTGGTTGAGCCGTACCCCAGAGCCCTGAGCAGTGCCGTGGCCGGAAACTTCTTCTTCTTATCGATGTGGACGTAGATGACGTCGTGTATGTCGACGGTGAACTCAACCCATGATCCCCTGAACGGGATTATTCGGGCACTGTTCAGCCGTTGTCCGTTGGGGTGAATATTCTCCTCGAAAACGACACCGGGTGAGCGATGCAGCTGCGAGACCACTACCCGCTCCGCCCCATTGATGACGAACGTTCCCAACGGAGTCAGGATAGGCAGTTCTCCCAGATAGACTTCCTTCTCCAGAATGTTCTTGGGGCGCTGTACGTCGCCCTCAAGCATCTCATTGACGACGAGGCGGAGAGTCGCCTTGAGTGATGCCGAGTAAGTCATGTCCCGTTCGATACATTCCGGGACACTGTACTTCGGCTCGCCCAGTGAGAACGAAACGAATTCCAGCGAGTAGTTTCCGTTGACGTCTGTGATCGGAAACACCTCGCGGAACACGCGCTCCAGTGCAATGTCCGCCCGCTCTGCGTCCTCATCGGAGCGCAGCAGCCCCCGGAACGACTCGGTTTGGATGTCCAGGAGGTGGGGCATTGGCATGCCCGTCTCCAGCTTGGCATACGATATTACCGGTACTTTGTTCGTCATGAGACTTCCTCACGCAGCACAAATCGCCCCGTCCGCTCCCTTGCTGCAGTGAGCCAGGGAGAGCCAGTTTCGGGGCTCGCGGTGCGAGCAGGGTTTTCGGTGATGCTCAGATGCATTCCGCCTCAGCTGCATAGTCGCCACAGGATTGCACCCGCCGGATCGCGACGGGCGCCTGCCGTGACCTACTTCAGCTCGACGGTCGCTCCCTGCTCTTCGAGCTTCTGCTTGATGCTCTGGGCCTCTTCTTTATCGATGTCTTCCTTGACATTACTCGGCGCGGAGTCGACCAGTTCCTTCGCCTCCTTGAGCCCGAGCGATGTCACCTCGCGAACGGCCTTGATGACCTGGATCTTCTTTGATCCGGCTTCCTTCAAGACGACCGTGAACTCGGTTTTCTCCTCGGTGGCGGCAGCGCCGGCACCGGCATCCGTGGCGGCGGCACCCGGGGCGGCAGCCACAGGCGCAGCGGCCACAGTCACATTGAACTTTTCCTTGAAGGCCTCGACCAAGTCGGCCAACTCCATCACCGACATCTTGCCGATTGCCTCGAGGATCTCGTCCTTGTTAAGCGTCTTGGTTGCCATCTCGTCTCTCTCTCAAGCCTGGGGTTCAGCGGCGGCGCGCTGTGCTCGAAGCGCCTCGATTGCGCCAACCATTTGATGCAGCAAGCCGTCAAGGGCGCCCACAAAGCCTTGCAGCGGAGTCTGCATTAGACCCAGGGCCTGTCCCAACAGCTGATCACGCGACGGCAGCGATGCCAGTCGCTTGACTTCATTGGCGGTTACCGGATGACCGTCCACCAGTCCCGCCTTGACCTTCAATGCACTGTGTTCCTTTTGAAACTCGGCCAGCAGCTTGGCGGCTGTCACAGGATCGTCACCCGCAAACACGAATCCTGTGGGGCCGGCCATCACATCCTCGACTCCGGTCACCGACGCGCCTTCCATTGCGCGCAGTGCTAACGAGTTCTTGACAACTACGAACCGGACATCCACTGCGCGCATCTTCCTGCGCAGCTCGGTCATCGGTTTGACAGCTATGCCTGTGAAGTCTGCCAAGTACAGGTTCGGTGACCGCGACAGCTCCTCAGTGAGCCGCTCGACCATCTGAGCCTTTTCTGTGCGGTTCATCGGTACCCCGCAGTATCTACGCGGACCCCGGGTCCCATCGAGCTCGAGACAGTCACCGATTTGACGTATGTTCCTTTGGCCGCTGCAGGCTTGGCGCGGACCACGGAATCCATGAACGCGTTGAGGTTATCCTGCAGTTGCCGCTCCGAAAACGACACCTTACCCACCGGCGCGTGCAGATTGCCGGTCTTATCCACTCGATACTCGATCTTGCCAGCCTTGACTTCCTTGACCGCTCGCCCAACGTCTGTCGTCACGGTCCCCGATTTCGGGTTCGGCATCAGGCCCCGTGGACCAAGAATGCGACCCAACTGACCGACACTCGACATCATATCGGGCGCGGCTATCACCACGTCGCAATCGAGCCACCCCGCTTTGATCTTCTCTATGTACTCGGGACCGAAGAAATCGGCGCCGGCCTCTTCGGCCTCCTTCAGCTTCTCTCCCTGGGCGATCACCAACACTCTCGTTGTCTTTCCGGTCCCGTGTGGCAGCACTACCGTACCACGCACGATTTGATCTGCATGGCGAGGATCGACTCCCAAGTGGACCGACACCTCAACCGTCTCATCGAACTTAGCGAACGAGGCCGACTTCACAGCGGATAGGGCGTCAGCGGGTCCGTATGCACGCGCCCGATCAATGGTGGCAGATGCGAGCTGATATTTCTTGCCAGGCTTTCCCATCAGTCCTTCACCTCAATGCCCATTGACCGAGCCGTACCCGCAACGATCCTCATCGCCCCCGCAATGTCATTCGCGTTCAGGTCAGGTAGCTTGATCTCGGCAATCTTCTTGAGCTGATCGCTGGTGACCGTCCCCACTTTCTCCCGATTGGAAGTCGGTGACCCCTTCTCGATACCGGCCTCCTTGCGCAGCAGAACCGCCGCGGGAGGGGTCTTCGTGATGAACGTGAAGCTACGGTCGTGGTAGATCGTGATCTCCACCGGGATGACCATTCCGGCCTGGCTCTGGGTCCGTGAGTTGTACTGTTTACAGAAATCCATGATGTTGACACCATGGGGACCCAGGGCAGTGCCGACCGGTGGGGCAGGGGTCGCCTGTCCGGCAGCAATCTGCAACTTGACGAACGCAAGCGTCTTCTTCGTAGCCATGCTATTCCTCGCACCGGGATCGAATCACCCCGGCTCCCACGTGCTACCCGTGGTCAGGTGGCGCTAGTGCGCCTTCAACTGCAAATAGTCCAGTTCAACCGTCGTCGGACGCCCAAACAGACTAACCGATACCCGGACCTTGCCCTTCTCCGGGATCACTTCTTCGACCGTTCCACTGAAATCGGAAAACGGTCCCTCAGTTATCTCGACAACCTGGCCGAGGAGGAACGGAATCTCCTCTTGCGGCTGTTCCTCTTCAGATTCTACTTCGATGCCAAGCAGACGATTGACCTCTTCCTTCCGCAGTGGCTGAGGCGTCCAGCCCTGGCCAACGAACTTGATCACACCTTGGATGTTGTTGATGGTGTGGAGTGTCTCCTGGTTCATGACCATCTCTACAAGCACGTAGCCCGGAAATACCTTCCGCTCGACCGTGACCTTCTTCCCGTTTTTGATCTCCACAACTTGCTGCATGGGAACGAGGGCCTGCCGGATCAACCGGTCCTCCTCCGGCTTGGGATCCGCCGAAATATGACGCTCGATCAGCGACCGCACCTTGTTCTCATGCCCGGCGGTCGTCTGAATAGCGAACCACCTGTGTTCCATTGCAGTACCGATCACCCGCTGAACGCCCGCCCAAGCCAGTCGATCAGCAGCTTGGAGAAAATCAGATCCATTATACCAATGATCGCACCCACGATGAACACGATGATAATGATCACCACGGTCGACTTGCGCAGGTCATCCCACGATGGCCACGACACCTTCCTCATCTCGACCCTGACATTGCGGATGTACAGAGTCGACCGCTGGGCGAATGCAAACAGCGGCTGGCGCCATACCACCAGTGCAACGGCCAGCAGCCCACCCACGGCAGATCCGATCGCCAACTCCAAGCTCATTGCTACTTAGTCTCTTTGTGGAGCCGGTGCGTCCTGCACCGCGGGCAGAACTTGCGCCATTCCACACGCTCTGGGTGCTTACGCTTGTTCTTAGTTGTGAAGTAGTTACGACTCTTACAGTCGGTGCACTCCATTATCACCTTGTCTCGTGGCATCTCTCAGCCTCTACTCTCACCAGGGATCGCCCCCTCAGCGCTCGATTCACTCGATTACTTTGGTGACGACACCTGCGCCGACCGTGCGACCACCCTCACGTACCGCAAACCGCAATCCCTCCTCCATCGC
>CP070666.1:438230-452200 GCA_020351775.1 Gemmatimonadota bacterium
GCAGTCCGCGGCCCCAACGTCATGGCGGGCTATTACCGCATGCCGGCGGAGACGGGACGGTCTTTCACCAGAGAAGGGTTCTTCCTCACCGGCGACCTGGCGATTATCGATGAACGAGGATATGTGACAATCCTCGGTCGCCGAAGTGAGGTGATCATTCGAGGCGGCTACAACATTTTTCCGCGTGAGTTGGAGGATATCCTCCGCACACATCCCGCCGTGGATGACGCATGTGTCATTGGCATCCCCAACGCGATCCTTGGGGAGCTGATCTGCGCCTGCGTGATCCCGGTAGAAGGCGCCATTGTCACGGGAGACGAATTGAGGGATTTCTTCCGTGAACAGGTGGCCGATTACAAGATCCCGGACCTGGTCCGCTTCTTCGACACCTTCCCTATGACCGGAACCGGGAAGGTGAAGCGAAGAGAGCTGGCGCAGGTGGTGGGACTGGAGTCAAGTGCCCAGTGATGGATTCTTTGATCGGGCGCCGATCGCGCGCCCGGTCGGAATCGTCAGTTGACGCCCCCCATGCGGCTCTGCTGATCGATTTCGACAACGTTACTATGGGGATCCGATCGGATCTCCAGAATCAGCTGCGCAAGCTGATGAACTCGGACATCATCAAGGGTAAGGTATCGGTGCAACGGGCCTATGCCGATTGGCGCCGTTACCCCCAGTACATAGTGCCCCTGTCCGAGGCTTCAATCGATCTCATATTCGCTCCGGCATTCGGAGCCAACAAGAAGAACGCCACTGACATACGGTTGGCCATCGACGCCCTCGAACTGGTCTTCACCAGACCGGAGATCGGCACCTTCATTCTCCTTTCCGGCGACTCAGACTTCTCAGCCCTCGTGTTGAAACTGAAGGAGTACGGTAAGTACGTGATCGGGGTCGGTATTCGCGAGTCATCCAGCGACCTGTTGATTCAGAACTGCGACGAGTACTTCAGCTACAGTGAACTCACGGGCTTGGCCAAGGAGAGCGAGATCGAGCACGTTCGTCGGGACCCGTGGGAGTTGGTGGTGGAGGCTGTGCAGAAGATGCTTCATGAGGGCGACGTAATGCGGTCGGACCGATTGAAGCAGGTGATGCAGGGTATCGATCCCAAGTTCGACGAGAAAGACGCTGGTTTCAACAGGTTCAGCAAATTCGTCGTCTCCGCTGCGCAACGCGGTCTTCTCTCTCTGAGGAAGATGGAGAACGGCCAGTATGCGATTGACCTCGGGGCAAACGCGAATGTGACCGTTGCCGAGGGGGCTAGCACTGAGGTCGCTGCTGATGCATCGAAACCCCGCAAGGCGAGTACTCGTGGCCGCGATGGGCGCAGGCGCAGTGAATCCGAAGCCGCGCTAGGAGTGCTGACGCTGAGTGAGAGTTTCGACCTGCTGAAGCAGGCACTCGTGGCGGCCGGAGCCACAGGCGATGAGTCGACAGATCACGAACAGATCCGCCATCGGATGATCGAGCTCCACGGTAGCGATTCCGATCCGGTGTTCGACGCAAGGCGGTTTCTGCGTATGTTGCGCCAGGCACACGATGCCGGTCTCATCGAGCTGATCAAGACCGATGGTGATCGGTATCTGCTCAAGCTGACTGCTGTAGCGACCGTTGGTCAACCGCAGGCGGAAGCCACTGCCTCAGTCGACAAACATGAGAGTGCGGCAACTGTAAGAAAGAAGGCAGCCAAGAAGACAAAGAAGACGGCACGGCGGACCACGACTCGGCGCTCGGCGCGCAGCAAAACGGATACTCCGCTCGAGGGGGCTGTGGCATCACCAGATTCGGAACCTGCCACTACAGGCCCAGATCAGGTGGACTCCGCTGAGGTGGCGGAAGTGACCCCCGGCGAGGAGAGAAAGACGGCGCGGAGATCACGGGCGACTCCACGGCGCACCCAACGAGACAAGGTGAGCACCAACGGGTCGGACGGCGGATCCGAGACAGCGAGTTCGCCGCCCGCCAGGCCTCGAAGCCGGGCACAATCTACTCGTCGCTCGACACGCCCGATGACTCGCGCTGCGGAGACACTGGGTGACGCGGCGGAGGTTAAGTCCCAAGCGGAAGCTGCGGCAGCTGAATCTGGTGCGAGCCGGAAGTCTGCGAAGCGCAATCCGCGCTACCGCAGGGGATCGCGTGGATCGATTCCGCGGCCGGATACCGCTGGGACGGATGCTGCAGAGGAGCCGCAATCGGACGAGAAGTTGCAGACCACTTCGTCGTCCATGCCACGGACCAGTGGCAGCAGATCGCTGCGGATGCGACGGGGCAGTCGCAGTCGGAGGGTCACTCCGCAGCCAGAGGCAGCTGCAACCGGTAGTGGTGTCCCGAAGCCGTCCGAGCCTTCGGAGGCAGCCGCAGCCGGGCCGGCTGAAGTACACATTGGGGTCTCAGAGCCTGAAGTCACTCAGCCAGAAGGTATGTTTGGCCAGGTTGGAGAGCCTGATGAGCAGCGGCAGGGGTTCCTGGGCAAGTTAAGGGCGGCCATTCACAAAGCCGTGGGTGCAGATCCCCAAGGGCCCGACGCCGAGCATTAAGTGATCACGGGGGGCGCACCACTGCCGGAGGGATTCTACGCGCGCGATACAGTAGGTGTCGCGCGCGCCTTGCTTGGCTGTATCCTCGAGAGCCATGTGGGAGGTGAACATACCGCCGGTCGCATAGTCGAAGTGGAAGCGTATGTCGGACCCCACGATCCGGCCGCACATGGATACGGCAACAAGATGACCAAACGAAACGAGCGACTGTTTGGCCCGCCAGCGACGTCATATGTGTACTTCATATACGGAATGCACTGGTGTTTCAACGCCGTAACCGAGAGGGATGGGTATCCTGCGGCGGTATTGGTGCGAGCACTGGAGCCTCTCGAGGGTATGACTACCATGATGCGGCGTCGCAGAGTCGGTGACCTGTGGAGGCTCTGCTCTGGTCCGGCGCGTCTATGCGAGGCTCTCGGTATCACCGGGTCGCTGGATGGAACCTCTTTGGTGCAAGGTCCAGTGCGGATTGCAGGCCCGCGTCGCTCCCGGCGGGTTGCCATAGACGTAGGGCCACGTATTGGGATCTCACGGGCGAGGTCGTGGCCGCTTCGTTTTGTGGTGCGTGGGTCTCCCTGGCTGTCCTGCCCGGGCCCGAAAGAAAAAGGGGCGTAGCTCGGAGGCCACGCCCGGTTTCGCCGTGCAGGTGTCTCGTCAGCGCTCTGTCGTGACTTGTTCGCTCGCAACTGTCAGAGCGTACGAGATGCCACCCGTGATAGCGTGCTGTCCGCTCGTTATCAAGAAGTCGTTTCCCTTCGGCATGTATTGATATTTGCCGATGGCTGCCCACCGCTCCGCAAACAGCCACCGAGCGGCCACTCCGATGCTGAAGAATGCCTTGCTCGAAGCGTCATCGATTACTCGTCTGAGCGCTTCCTCTCCTTGCGGTGACGCGAACGAACCGGTTGGCTCGGCGTTGGTTACGTGCTGGATGGCGAAGCCCCCGGCCATGGCGACTTGCAGTGGACCGGCTTTGGTCATGCCGTACAGCTCACCTTGCCACCGCTGCATGCTAGTGAACGTCACCACGCGCAGTCCTCCGGCACTCGAGGCGTCGGGCACCGCACCAGTGGTTCCATCCGCAAACAGAACCTGGTCGAAGCCCAGCCGCATTCCGACACGATCCCCGGTGATCAACCAGTCAAACCCGAAGTCGAACGCCAGTTCATTGCTCTGCGTCGCTGTGGAGTAGATCAACGTTCCCGCTTGTGCACCCCAGTACCATTGGTTCTTCCACGAGTCCTGCTGGGCGGAGGCCGGCGTGCTGATTGCTCCGCAAAGCACGACGGCTAGGAAAACTCCGGATAGTCTCCGCATCAACCTAACCTCCGTCAGTGGCTCCAGGTCCTTCGTTCAAGAGATATCGCGCCGACACGGCGCAGCCTGAACGGTCTGAAAACGATAACCAGCTCTTGTCCCGCGACAGTGCTGTGGGTCACATCCACGGCTCAAAAGATGGTCAAGAAGGGCTCGCCAGCCGTGGCGCCCCCCGAAGATAGGGCTTCCCGGCGAAAAACGCGAGCCCCAACTTGGCGGAGTCAATGTTGCTAGTCTATTGCTAGCAAGGAGGTTATGCGCCGAAACCGCGAAATCACTTGAAGCCCGAAGGGTAGCAGGTTAGATGCGAGCGCTCAGAAAGAAAGTGAGCGTTCACTTACTTATGACGACTATCCTATTATAATAGATATGCATGGAATAGGACCGTTCGGGACCGGGATGAGCACTCCCGATCATCACGCCGTGGCCCGGTAGCGCCGCTCACGGTGATCAGTATACTTACGGGTCAGCGGCCCGACGAGATCATGTAGCCGAACCGACACACGATCCTGCCAACAGGAGTCACCAGCGATGGAAGAAGTGATATTGGAGTACATCCGCAACGAGTACTTGGACGAAGACGATGAGGAGGACATCGAGCTGGACAGCAAAACCCCCCTTATCTCGAGTGGAATCGTTGACAGCTTCAGCATGGTGAGTCTGAAGCGCTTTCTTGAGAAGAAATACGAGATATCTATACCAGATGCCGAGGCATCCGCCGAGGCGTTTGACACCGTTGCCAACATCGTCCGGCTGATACAACGGCATCAGGGGGACGCCTGAGATGGCGTATCCCAGCGCGATCAGGGAGGTTCACGGTTCGCAGCTCTCAGAGATTCGTGAGCAGGGCCTGTACAAGGAGGAGCGCTACATTCACTCACCGCAGTCTGCCAGAATCCAGGTTGAGTACCCTTCTGGCGCCGCCGTGAAAGCGGTAGTGAACCTGTGCGCCAACAACTATCTCGGCTTGTCCTCTCATCCCGATGTCATTCAGGCCGCGCATGCCGCACTCGACGAGCGTGGATATGGACTGTCCAGCGTGCGCTTCATTTGTGGCACACAAGATATCCACCGTGAATTGGAGGCTGCCCTATCCGCGTTCCTGGGAACCGAAGACACCATTCTGTTCCCGAGCTGCATGGACGCAAACGCTGGGGTGTTCGAGGCTTTTCTGGGGTCCGAAGACGTGATCATATCTGACCGTCTCGTGCACGCCTCGATTGTCGATGGCATCCGCCTCTGTAAAGCGGTCACGGACACGTACAAGCATGCCAACATGAAGCATCTGGAGCAGAAGCTGGAGGAGCATCAGGGCAAGCGAGTTCGGCTGATCGTAACAGATGGTGTGTTCAGCATGGATGGAGATATGGCGCCACTGGACGAAATCTGCTCTTTGGCTGATGCATACGACGCCATGGTCTTCGTGGATGACAGTCATGCCACCGGCTTCATCGGTAGGACAGGCAGAGGTACACCCGAGCATTTCGGTGTGCTGGGTGGGATAGATGTGATCACGACCACGTTGGGTAAGGCGCTCGGCGGAGCCGCGGGTGGCTGTGTTTCTGGCCGCAAGGAGGTGGTCGAACTCTGCCGGCAACGAGCCAGACCGTACTTGTTCAGCAATACGATGGCGCCTCCACTCGTCGCTGGTGCGCTCAAGGTCCTGGAGATTCTCAGTAGCAGCACGGCACGTCGTGACAAGCTGGAAGAAAACACGGAATTCTGGCGGCGTGGCCTCACTGAAGCGGGTTTCGTCGTCAAGCAGGGCGAGAGTCCGATTGTGCCGGTCATGCTGTACAACGCCAGACTCAGTCAGGATGTGGCCCGAGATCTATTTGCCGAGGGAATCTATGTCATCGGCTTCTTCTTTCCCGTTGTGCCACAAGGCCAAGCTCGCATTCGAACCCAATTGTCAGCCGACCACGATATTCCGCTGCTCGAGAAGGCACTCGAAGCTTTCGAGCGCGTAGGAGAAAAGCACGGGATACTCGGTCTGGACAAGAAGGGGATCATCGAGAAGTTCGGTATGTGAGGCGGGTTTCGGGGCAGAGAATGCTGGACCATCGGGATCTCTGGTGGAGTTCTCCCACCGTAGAGCTGGGTCAGGTAGTCCATCTCGATCTACCTGAACCGTTTACCGCGGTCCACGGCGGCAAGCTTCCCAGCATTCAGGTGAGTTATGAGTCATGGGGCGAGCTGAACGCGGCACGGGACAACGCGGTTCTCATTGTTCATCCCATGACTGCCGACTGCCACGTGACTGGTGAGTATGCTGAGCAGCCAACCGGGTGGTGGGAATCGCTCATCGGCCCGGGAAGGGCAGTTGACACGGACAGTCAGTTTGTAGTCTGTCCCAACCTCATCGGAGGTTGTTACGGCACCACCGGACCGCGGTTTCCCGCTGGCGACGGCAAACCCTATCTGGACAGGTTTCCACTGCTGACGCCGCGAGATATGATGCGTGTCCAGCGGCTGTTTCTCGAGGCAATTGGAGTCGAGAGGGTGGCGATGGTCATCGGTCCCAGCATGGGAGCGATGATTGTGTGGGAGTGGGCGATTGAGGCCCCGGAGTTGGTGGACTTGGCTGTCGTGGTTGCGGCGCCACTCCGAACCTCTCCCCATCAGATCGGGCTCAATTGGCTACAGCGGCGTGGAATCGAGCTAGACATAACCGAAGACGAGGTAGTGAGGAAGGTGGGTCAGATGGTAGCTCGGGGAGTGGGCATGATGAGCTACCGTTCCCCAGTGGGACTGGAGGCGAAGTTCGGGCGCGAGTGGTTCAAGAGACCAGGCTCGACATTGCGGGACCGGGGGATGTACAACGTGGAGTCCTGGTTGCGGCACCATGGAAGGCGCATAACCAAACGGTTCGATCCGTACACCTATCTGCTCTACAGCCGCGCTATGGATCTTCACGATGTGAGTGAAGGACGGGGGGATATGGTCAACGCCCTCAACCGGGTTACGTGCCATCTACTCATCATGGGCATCAGCTCCGACAATCTCTACCCACCCGCCGAAGTCAAACTAGGTGCCGATATCCTGGCTCGGCTCGGGCGCGATGTTCACTATGGCGAGATACGTTCGCCTAACGGCCACGACGCTTTCCTGCTGGACACGGATCAGATTGCCGCTATCCTGGGTGACCTCCGATCTGGGCGTGTGTGGGGGGCGGGCGTCAGCGATGGACGGGTTGTGAAGACTGTCAAAGTAGGCATCCTCGGTGCTGGCAAGGTGGCCGCATCCTTTGTGAATCTGGTCGCGCAGCGTCGACAGCAGATGGCGGAGCGGAACTCGCTGTCTGTTGAGGTGGTGGCCGTGGCCGAGATTGACGCAGAGAAGCAACTGGACCCCGTGTTCCACGGTGTGAGTGTCGGATACGATCCGGACGCTCTGGTTGACCGCGAGGACCTAGATGTCGTCGTTGACCTGACACGTGGGCCTGGAGCAGTGGGGCTGCTGGCCAAGGCGTTGCACAATCGCATGCACGTCGTGAGCCCCAACAAAGTACTGTTGCGAGAGCACGGCGATCTCCTCGATCGTCTCGCATTCGAGTACGGAGTCCGGTTGGCCTATCACGACTCAATTGCGGCCGGTTGGCCATTGATCCATGCTCTCGAACGTCCACTGACTCAGGGCAGAGTATGGGGCATACAGGCAGTCCTATCTAGCGCCTGCAATGTGGTACTTGAGCTGATAGAACAGGGTGTGCCATTCAAGGATGCAGCGGCGGAAGTAATCGTGAGGGAGCTAACGGAGCCGGACCCGGAACTGGACTTCTCGGGATGGGACACGGCTCAGAAGCTGACTCTGTTGCTCGCTCGTGCTACAGGCCGTCGTTACCTGGGGCAGAAGCTGGCGACAATCGGTATCGATACACTGGACGAGCAACTGGTGAGGCAGGCTCCGGATATGGGCCTCAGGGTAAAGTTAGTGGCCCTCGCAGATGCAGCAGCGGGCGAGCTGGTTGCGGCGGTCAGGCCGATGGCAGTACGGACCGAAAGCCATCTCGGGATGGTGAAGGGGCAGAATAACGCTGTTGTGATCTACGCACCCGACGGTGGTGAGATGGTCTACCTTGGATCTGGGGGCGGTGACCTTCCAGTGGCAACCGCGGTCTTGAACGACCTCATCGGACTATTCGATACTGGCTATAGCTGGACGGGCCGTTTCCCTGCGGTTGATGAGAGCCTGCCAGCTCCCAGCTTTTCTGATTGGCTGGTGCTGCATGAGGGCGCACCGGTAAGGGCAAGTGAGAGCCCAGATGGTGGGATTCCGGTCCTGGGCGTCGTCCGCTGAGATCAGCTCGATTGAGAAGCCCAGATTCTTCCTGATTCCATGGAAAACCCAATGAGTAACATCAAATCATACGATGAAAGATCACAAAATTTCAGTTGGGAACTGGCCAAGGTGGTGCTGGATTGGAAGGGTGACGAGCTACTGAACATAGGTGCCATATGCTCGGACAGAGTCTGTGACCGCGGTTGGGGGGACAAGCCTGCACTCATTTGGGAAGGGTTTGGGAACAACAAGCGTTCATACTCGTTCGATCGGCTCCGTGTCTATTCAAACGGATTCGCTCAGTTCCTCGGCGGTCTCGGAATCGGTCAGGGAGATAGGGTGTGCATCTTCATGGACAAGATCCCGAGTTTGTACTTCTCTTTCTTGGGTCTTCTCAAACTGGGGGCGATCGCCCAACCCCTGTTCTCGGCCTTCGGCGATGAGTCTCTGGAGGTCCGCCTAGCAAGCGCTGAGACGGCTGCGATCCTGACGACACAGAAGCACGTGAAGAAGGTCAGGAAGATCCGAGACAGACTGCCAGCGTTGAAGCACGTGATCGTAGTAGAAGGGGAACAGAGCAGGCTGAGGGACGGTGAGGTCTTTATCGACGTCGAATCGGCACCCCTTGTGGACCACTACCCGGCATTCCAAGCCACGCCTGAAAGCCCCTCCGTTCTGCATTACACGTCGGGTACCACAGGGCAACCCAAAGGTGCGATGCACGTGCACAGTTCGGTCTTTGGCCAGGCCCTGACTACTAGTTGGGTCTTGGATCTCACAGAGCGCGACGTCTATTGGTGCACTGCCGACCCTGGGTGGGTGACCGGTACGAGCTACGGGATCATCGGACCCTGGGCTCTCGGAGCCACGCAGTGTGTGCTGGATGTTGGGTTCACCACCGCCAGGTGGTACAAGTTCGTCCAGGACAATAGGATCACAGTCTGGTACTCCGCTCCGACGGCCATTCGTTCTCTCATGCGCGAAGCTGGCCAACCTCAGAAGCAGTACGACCTATCGTCACTCCGACACCTTGCGTCGGTGGGAGAACCTCTCAATGCGGAGGCTGTCGTATGGAGCGAGCGAGAGCTGGGTCTCCCGTTCCACGACACTTTCTGGCAGACTGAGACCGGGGCGATCATGATCGCCAACTACCCGGGCATGAAGATAAAGCCCGGCTCGATGGGCAAACCGTTTCCGGGTATTACGGCGACCGTCCTCGATCTGCGAACGCACCAGCCGCTGACCACAGCTGGCAAGGTAGGGTTGGTTGCGTTCAGACCAGGTTGGCCGTCGATGTTTCGCACTTACTGGAACCAGGCCGACGTGTATCGCAGCAAGTTTGTTGGTGCTCCAGAGGACGCAGAACTGGAGGAGCTGCGCTCCAATACCGATTTATGGTACGTGTCCGGCGACCGTGCCAGTATCGATCAGGATGGTTATTTCTGGTTTGCGGGGCGTGATGATGACGTGATCAACACCGGCGGCCACCTCGTCGGACCATTTGAGATCGAATCAGCCTTGATAGAGCACCAAGCCGTTGCCGAGGCGGCTGTCGTTGGCAAGCCCGACGAGGTAAACATGGAGGTGGTGAAGGCCTTCGTGGCCCTGAACCCCGGGTTTGAGAAGTCAGATGCCCTCGAGTTGGATATAATGAACTTCATTCGTAAGAAGCTCTCACCGCTTGCGATGCCGCAGGAGATCGCGTTCTCCGACAAGCTGCCCAAGACCCGATCCGGGAAGATCCTGAGGCGGTATCTGCGGGCGTTGGAGTGGGGTGAGGAAGTCGGCGACCTCTCGACTCTCGAAGATGATTGATGACTTCGGCCACGGAGCCAGCTTGAGGTCCACCGCCCACGGTCGCATCTACAGGATGCTTCGCACGTACCCCCCATCGACTTGCAGCGCGACTCCGGTCAGGTAGCCTGCAGGCATAGATGCGATGAACGCGACCGTCGCGGCGAGCTCCTGCGGATCACCCATTCTCTGCATCGGTATTCTGGCAACCATCCCGGCTCGGATCTCATCTGGTTGGCGACGTTCACGTCGAGCAGTCTCATCAACCAATTCCTGGACCCGCTCCGTATTCATGTAACCGGGGCAGACTGAATTGACCGTGATGCCGTGCGGCGCCAATTCGTCCGCCAGCGCCTTTGCGAATCCTAGCACGCCAGCTCGTGCAGTTGTGGAGAGCATCAAACCAGGTAACGGCTCCTTCGCCGCTACGCTGGTGAGGCAGACTATGCGACCCCAGCCACGTTCCTGCATCAGCGGCACTGCGGCTCTGCAGAGATGAATTGACGATAGCAGACTGAGGTCCAGGGCCTTGGACCATTGCTCTGCAGAGGTGTTATTGAAGCCACCACTGGGCGGACCACCGGCGTTGCAGACCAGAATATCAAGCGCACCGAAATGGTGTTGCACCCGCCGGACCAACTCCACGGCTTGAGCGGGCTCACTGATGTCAGCGGCGAACCCATTCACGTCGGCTGAGACCGCCGCCACAGTTGCCCGAGCGTGCTTGAGCCGCGTGACATCTCTTCCGTTGACCGCTACGCGACATCCTTCGCGAGCGAGTTCGGTTGCGATGGCCAGACCGAGCCCACTGGTAGATCCGCACACTAGTGCCACCCTCCCAGAGATACGAAGATCCATGTCTTAGGCTCCTTCCGACTGTCGTCGGTCCACACTCGTCTGACAACTGTGCTCCGTCGGATGATCACTGACGATTGCGTTGCTGTCGATCAAATCTGAAGTCGCCGCTCAGGTGCAGCAAGGTGACCTCGGTCGAATATCAGACACTGCTCCGCCTGTTCAGCGAGCTGCGATCCGCTTCGCTACACCTACGATATGCTTCGCTGTAGTGGATGAAGAGTATTGCGTGTTTGTACGGGATCTATAATATTCGCACCGTCATGCACGTAGCTGGGAGCACATTGGATGCAACAAACGCGACGCGACTTCATAAAGAACACATCTCTTGCAGCTGCGGCAGCCTCCGTGTCGGCTCACGGAAAGCCGCTAGCGTCGCCGTTATCAGTGGTTGGCCAGTCGGATTCATCTCTCAAAGAGCTTTGCTTACTCGCTCTGGATGCGGCGCGCACGGCGGGGGCACCGTATGCTGATGTCCGCATAGTGAACGTGAGAGACCAGCTCGTGAAGACGCGTGAGAATCGCGTCACGACCTTGAGCGACAACGAGACATTCGGAGTTGGCGTCAGGGCACTGATGGGAGGGGCGTGGGGTTTCGCGGCAACACAGCACGTGACACGTGAGGAGTGCCAACGCGTGGCTTCGCAGGCAGTGGCAGAAGCTGCAGCGAACAACCGTGCTGATCTGAGTCCTATCGAACTGGCGACAGTTGATGCCTACCCTGACAGTGTCTGGCGCAGTCCGATCCGGATGGACCCGTTCCGGGTGCCGCTGGATGAAAAGATCGATTTGCTGTTATCTGCCAATGCGGCAGCGTTGGCGATCCGGGGAACCAGGTTCGTTGATTCATCGATTCTGATCGCCCGCCAGCGGACGACGTTTGCCTCCACGGAAGGCAGTATCCTTGAGCAGACGGTATACCGGACGGCTCCTGAGATGACGGTTACCGCAGTTGCACCGGACTCCTCGGCTGTCCAGTCACGATACTCATCAGAAGTCGCCCCGATGGGACTGGGCTACGAGCATGTCGAACAGGCTAACCTAGCCGAACGCGCTCGCGAGTGGGCCGAGGAGGCGGTTGAGAGGCTATCGGCAACTCCGGTTGAACCGGGTCTGTACAACCTGATTCTCGATCCATCGAACCTGTCTCTCACCATACAACAGACAATCGGACGTCCTACTGAGCTTGACCGTGTGATGGGATATGAGCTGAACCGTGGGGGGAACTCCTTCTTGGGTCCACCCGAGGAGATGATAGGCAAGCTGAGATACGGACCTGAATTCATGAACGTCCTAGCTGATCGGACGCAAGAGGGAGCGCTGGCGACAGTGGGTTGGGATGATGAGGGAGTCCCCGCCGATAGCTGGGCGATCGTGCAGGATGGCGTGTTCGTCGACTACCAGACGACCCGCGAGCGAGCTGGTCGGATCTCGGAGCTCACCGGGATCACGCGCTCTCATGGGTGTTCCTGTGCTCAATCGTGGGATTCGGTGCAGTTGCAACGAATGCCCAACATTTCACTGATGCCGGGCGAAGATGACTACTTGCTTGACGATCTGATTGCAGCCACCAACCGCGGCATATTGATCAAGGGCTATGGGCCCTACAGCGTCGATCAGCAGCACTACGGTTTCCAGTTTGGGGGTCAAGTCGCCTTCGAGATCCGAGACGGACGGCTCGGCCCCATGCTACGGGATGTGGCCTATCGGGGAAACTCGCTGGATTTCTGGGCCTCCATGGATATGCTGGGTGGTCCGCGGAGCTATTTCATCGGGGGCACGATGGGCCATGCCAAGGGGCAACCCGGTCAGCGCGGTGCTGCGAGCCACGGCTGCCCACCAGCCCGGTTCCGCGATCTCAGCGTTGTCAATATGGCACAGTGACCGAAGACCGAATGGCAGAGTTCTTTACCGAATCCGAAGCCCGCGAACTGTGCGAGTTGATTCTCGCCCAGAGCACTGCAGATGCGGCGCAAGTGAAACTGTCTTCCGGTTCGGAGGGCTTCACAACCGTTACCGGAGACCAGGTTTCTACGTCTGGTGAAGCATCTGTCTCTACTGCCTCGGTGACGAGCATCGTCGGGGGTCGTGTGGGTTGTGTGAGATGGAATGACTTCAGCCTCGCGGGCCTACAACGGGCGGTGGCCCGGTCGGAAGAACTTGCGACGTCTGCCCCGCAGGACCCCGAGGCGGTGCCATTCCTCGGTCCACAGGACTACGTGAACAGCCAAGCCTTCTTCACTACAACCGCCGACTTGGGTGCCGCTGACCGCGCCGATGCACTGCTGGCGGTGATCAATTCGGCGACGGCAGCAGGATTGGTGGCCGCCGGTTTCATGCAACGAGCCGTGAGGTCGGCCGCCGTCGCCAACTCGATCGGTCTGTTTGCATATCACGACTCGACCTTGGCAGCATTCACGACGACCGCGCGCACTCCGGACGGAACTGGCTCCGGATGGGCCGGAACGACACATAACGACTGGTTGTACATGACGGCGCCCAACGAGCTGGCGGAACGGGCAATCGACAAAGCGCGAGGGAGTCAAGGAGCAGAGCCGGTGGCCCCGGGGACCTACACGGTGGTGTTGGAACCTACAGCCGTAGGGAATTTGGTGCAGCTGATCCAGCCGGCGCTCGACGCCAGATCGGTAGACGAAGGCCGGTCGTTCTTTTCGCGACCTGGCGGTAGCAATGTGGTGGGAGAACAAGTGATCGATGAACGCCTTAGCTTGCTCTCTGATCCCACTGATCCGGACCTGCTGACCTGCCCCTTCTCGGATGACGGGCTCCCCCTGGTGCGTACTACTTGGATCGAAGAGGGCTTGCTCCGGAGTCTTGCGTATAGCAGATACTGGGCGCAGCGGCAGGGGCGAGATGCCGTTGTCGCTGGCGGTGGCATCAAACTCACAGGCGGAGACGGTACAACAGCTGATCTCATAAGATCGGTTGAGAGGGGGTTGCTGGTTACGCGGCTCCGGGATGTCCGAGCGATGGATCAAAGCAGTTCCCAGTACACCGGACACACAACAGGCGGCACTTTTCTCATAGAGGATGGTCAGATTGTGCGGCCGGTCCGCAACTTGCGCTTCATCGAGAATCCAATCGTGATGCTCAACAAAGTTGAGGCCATTGGCTCTTCTGTTCGAGTGGTCGCGACGGATTCCGGTGACATCGGAGGACCGGTCG
>CP070666.1:452300-466260 GCA_020351775.1 Gemmatimonadota bacterium
TGGGAGCGGGGAGCAGGGAGCAGGGAGCGGAAACCGCCAATGCAAGTTCGAATTCCGCTAGTTGTTCAAGAGTGCTTGGCACATAAGTCGTATACGTCCGCTCCCCGCTCCCTCACAACACCCATGCGTATCCGATCTTCATGAACACCGTCCGGTTGTTCTGCGTGAGCTCCACGTCGTCGCTTCCGAAGTGGTCGTCAGAATATCCCAGATACAGCACCGTACGCGGGTTGATCTTGTAGGAGAACAGGAACTGCGTGAACAGGCTGTTGGACATGGCATCGACTTCGTATGAGTACAGGTCCGGATTGCGGCTGTAGTGGCGGTATTGCAGGATCAGCCGGACGAAGGTTCGCCTGCTGAAGCAGTACACGGCACGCATCTGGCTGATGTTGGCGTCGTACAGCCTCCCCCCCTCCACGTTCAACCGCTCGAACGTGTGGTTCAGCCTGAGCGCGAGGTGCCGACCCAGATTGAGCTCGGCGTAGGGATCGATTTGGATCCGGGTGCCTGGACGAGTGCTGGCATAGTCAATCTGGTCCCCATAGGTCACATCGATCAGGAAGAAGAGCCATGCCGATGGACGTATGCCGAAGTCTGCGTTGATGTAGCGATTGTCGAAGTCCACTCCGTTGTAGTGTTTCTTGCCGTAGGTTCCTTGCAGGTCGAAGAAGGACTGGGCGAGACCGGCGTAGTTGAACCAGAAGGAATACGCCCTGCTGAGATTGGTGCCATCCAAGTCCCAATCGCCCTCGAGTCCGGACCCGAAGTTGAGCATGTTCCACCAGTTGCCACTGTCGTTGTTCCACGTGTGGCCCCATCCGACCGCGCCCGCTCGGTAGCCGGCCTGCGGAATGAACCCCAGATCGCTCCGGAACTCACGGTCTACCTGACGGTAAAGAACGTACCAATCGTGGCTCCGCGTGCCGTGCAGGTAAAAGAAGTCATACGCGCCTCCAGTGAAACTCCCGCTCGGCTGACCGTACTCATCCTGCACTGTCGCCGGATACTTGGTCTGGGAGCCGAGGACCTGGAACATAATCTGGTCCGTCCGCGTCATCTTCCAGAGGCCGTCGGCACCGAAGACTCGATTGTGATACTCGCTTCCCTCCCGGCCGGTAAAGAGCAGTCCCAGGTTCGAAGATCTGCCCACGTCCCGACGATAGCGTAGCACCGTACCGATGCTCTTGATCGGAAGCGAGGTCATGTCGGACCCCTGACTCGCCGGGAACAACAGGTTGGTGATATCGTCATGGGAAGTGAAGAACCCGATCGCGTTGCTGCCCTCCTTGCCGGTCAGCTTGGCTCCCCAGATCGGATCTGCCAGAGTACGGGTGTGGACGGCGCGCAAGCGTGTGTTGAAGAAAGTGGTGCCTTCCAGAAAGAAGGGCCGTCGCTCCGGATAGTACAACGCGAACTGCGTGTTGATGTCCAGCTGCGCCACGTCCGCTTCGACGTTTGAGAAGTCGGGATTGACGGTCGCGTTGAGAGTGAGGCTCGGTGTGACCCCCCACTTCCCAGTCACACCGGGTTCAAATGTCTTGTCGTCCGCCACGAATGCGCCGTCGGGGAATTCCTCGCGCTCTTGCGTGACCACACCGTAAACCGTGGGGTCGATCTCGATATTCCTCCCCGGAGTGGCACCTGCAAAGCCGATCAGCTTCTCGGCCTGGCACATGTAGCAGTTGTTGTTCCTGTCGCGAGGGAACATTCCGATGTGGTGCCGCACGGTTCGCGGATAGCTACGCACGCCGTCGAGACCCCAGATCTGGTCCCCTTCGCTCGCCTGGAATCTCATAGAGCTAAACGGGATTGCCATCTCCACCGTGTAACCCTGATCGGTGACCTGTCCGGCGCAGTCCCAGATGGCGTCCCACTCACCGCCTCCATTGGGGCTCTCGATCATATCACCCTGAACCCCGAGCGGGTTGCAGAAGAAGTCGAACGTGCGGGTCTCGTCGTTGAAGGTGTCCAGGATCAAGGCGACCCAATCATCGCCATACATGGCGTCCCGGTCGGTGATCCGCGCCCTTATCGCCGACGGATCGGGGTCGAACGCCCGAAACGCGGCGTAGAAGTGCGTGCTGCTGTAGGCGAGCAGCAGCTCGGTTCGCACGGGAGCCGGAACATTCTCGCTGGGACGGACCTCGTAGCCCAGCTCGAGCGAGAGCGCCTGGCGCCACACATCCTCGTCCAGGTCGGCATCCACCCTGACAGTTGAGTCCACCCGCGGCACTCGGTGAGGCACCTTGCGGTCAGAGCCGTCCTGGGCGGCGAGGGGCTGCCAGAGAGGAAACAGCGATAGCACAGTAACGATGCACCAGATCCGAGCAAACACTACCGTGGCTTGTACGACGGCGTGGTCTTTCATGGCGTGGACCCGCGTTTCACACGTGAACATCTGGACTGGCTGGGGCAGGACAGCCAGTCCGCCTGCGTACTCCCACTACGTAGTTAGACGCCGCCAGGCTTCGGATGGTTGTGATCCACGGGGAGTTGGGGAGCGGGGAGCGGATGCGTGCAACTTCAGCTTTGAACACGATTGGACATTTGGCAGGCTGGAGCTTCCACTGTCCAGTTCCGCTCCCCGCCCGGAGGACCCTCAGTCACCTGCGCAGGCAGATGATTGCCGAAGCCGGTATGCTCGGCGCTGAAGCTTTGACACGGTCGGCTTCATCATGTCGGAGCGAAAACGCCTCAAGGTCAAGGCCATCGTATTCGACCAGAGGTAGGACGCGCATCTCCGGCCACTGCTGCAGTCTCACTCAGACGCTTCTGTTTGCGCACCGGTCGTGTGTGAATAAGGCGCCAACTCGGTCTTCTGCCAGAAGCCTGTAGCGGGGGGGCAGATAGGAGGACGCGGGTTTGTCCTACTCCCTGCAACCCTAATCCCCCTCCCCCCGTAGTGCCATCAAGCACGTTCGATCAACACGCGGCGCCTCCAACGCGCAGGAGGTCATCAATGAGACTACCCGCCGCCCGATCCCGCTGGACTGCGGCAATTGCCACGCTCTCGTGCTTCACTCTCGTGCCACCGCTTGGCGCTCAAACCATCATTGATGCGGCCCGGGAAGGCGATGCGGGCAGGGTGCGTGAGCTGCTAGTGTCCGATCCCGAGCTTGCTCACGCAACGGACGACGACGGCCGCACTCCACTCCACTACGCCGCCTCGCGCGGGCACGTGGAGGTGGCGATCACGTTGCTCGAGTCCGGCGCCGAGATCGACGCCCTGGAGCAAGACGACGAGACGCCTCTGCACTACGCCGCGTGGCGCAGCCAGTTGGAGACGGGCCGGCTGCTGATCGCGGCCGGCGCTGACCTCGAGGTGCGGAACCGCTGGGGTCGGACGCCGCTTCTGATCGTGGCGCGCGAGACAGGAGATATCGATTTCGCGCGCCTGCTGGTAGATGCCGGTGCCGAGGTGAACGCGCGGGATCGCTACCAGGCCTCGTCGCTCGATCTGGCGGCGTGGCGTGGCTTCGCCGACGTGATCGATCTGTTGCTCGACAACGACGCCGAGCTTCCGCCGCCGGGTAGCGACGCTGCACAGTTGGTGACAATGTCCGCCGCCGGCAAAGGGCTCGATCGGCTGTTCAACCTGTGCGTGGATGCGGGCACGGACTTGGGGCTAAGGAACGAGGGCGATGGCTCGCTGCTTCACTCAGCGAGCCAGGGCGGGTCTGCCGCAATCGCGGCTCGCCTGCTCGAGGCAGGCTTCGACCCCAACGAGCGCGATCGCTACGGACGCACCCCACTGCACTACGCAGCCGAGATGGGACGGGAGGATGCGGCTCAAATGCTCATCGCTCGCGGTGCGGACATCGACGCACGCAGCCTGAGCGGCGAGACGGCCTTCAACACGGCACAGTGGGTCGAGCGGACCGCCATGGCCCGGTGGTTGGTGGAGGCCGGGGCAGACACGGCGCCGCGCAGGTTTCCAGAACTCACCGGACCCTACATGGGCCAACAGCCTCCGGCGCCCGGCGACGCCCCGGCACTGTTCGCACTCGACATAGTCTCCACCCACCGGTTTCAGCACGGTACCATCGCTTTCTCGCCGGCGGGAGACGAGGCGTTCTGGTCGTCGCAGATCGCGATTCAGGAGACCGGATACTCGGACGGCCTGATGCTCTTCTCGCGCGTAGAGCATGGCAGGTGGACAGAGCCCGCGCCCGCACCGTTCTCCCGGCTCGGTCTGAGTGACGATGTACCTATCTACTCGCCCGATGGCGAACGGTTGTATTTCCTATCCGTGCGGCGTGCGCCGGGCGAGGAGGAAGCCCAGGGCGAACGCATCTGGTATGTCGACCGCACGCCTAGCGGCTGGTCCGAGCCCCGCATCGTAGAGGGCGGTCCCAACACGTTAGAGCTGCACTGGGAGTTCTCGGTTGCCGCGGACGGCAGTCTATACGTTGCGAGCCGCGGTGACCTGTACGTGTCCCGTTACGTCGGCGGTGGCTACGCCGAGCCGGATAACCTTGGCATACGGGTGAACAGCGACGCCGACGAGAGCATGCCTTTCATCGCACCCGATGGCAGTTACCTGCTGTTCACGCGTTTCAGGCACCCGGAGAACCTCGGGTTTTCCGACCTGTGGATCAGCTACGCGGGCGACCAGGGCGAGTGGACCGAAGCTGTGAACTTGGGCGAGCGCATCAACTCGGTGGCGGGATCTGCCTTATCGTGTCGAGCGACGGCCGCTATCTGCTCTTCACCAGCGGTAACGATGACAACTACTGGGTGGACGCAGGGGCCATCGAGCGGCTGAAGATCGAAAGCGAGCCAGCGCGGCGCTGAGGCGGCAGCCCTGAAGCCACACATTGTTCGGCAGCCACCGATGATCCTTACAACGACGATGCCCCGCCCCCTTGGGCTTCCCCTCTGTGGTTAGCGTCGCGCTTCAGTATCTCCCGCAATGTCTTCCGATCTATACCGAGGATCTCGGCTGCCCGCGTCTTGTTGCCCTCCACGCTTGCCAGCACATTGCGCACGTGCTCCGCCTCCACCTCGGCCAAGGAGCACTGGCGCACGACTCCCTGCTGAGCCGAGAAGCGCATCACGGACGGCAGGTCCGCGACATCCAAGACAGCACCTTCGCTCATGACCACGATCCGGTAAATCACATTTTCGAGTTCGCGGACGTTGCCGGGCCAGTGGTAGGACCGGAGCGCTTCTAGAAGTCGGTCCGAGAACTGCGGCGGCTCCCTGTCCAACTCATCCGCGTACTTGAGGACGAAATGTCGCGCAAGGAGCAGAACGTCGTTGTCTCTTTCCCTGAGCGGCGGGACCTCAATTGTGATCACATTGATTCGGAAGTAGAGATCCTCCCTGAACAGCTGCCTGCGTACCAGTTCGAGCAGATCTTTGTTGGTCGCAGCGATGATCCGCACATCCACCTTGAGCTCTTGGGCGCCGCCGACCATGCGGATTTGCTTGTCCTGAAGAGCCCGTAGCAGCTTGACCTGCATAGAGAGGCTGGTCTCGCTGATCTCGTCGAGAAAGAGGGTGCCCCCATCCGCGGTCTGGAAGAAGCCGGCGCGCGTCTCCGTGGCTCCCGTAAATGCGCCCTTCACATGTCCGAACAGCTCGCTCTCGAGCAGACTCTCCGGAATACCGCCACAGTTGATAGGCACAAACGGTGCGCGCGCTCTGTTCCCACCGTAATGAATATCCCTGGCAACCAGCTCCTTTCCTGTCCCGCTTTCCCCTGTTATCAGCACTGTTGCCGAGGTCGAGCCGGCCTTCTTCATAGCTTCATAGACACGACGCATGGCGTCCGAATCTCCGACCAGGCCATGCGACTCCAGTAATGGCATCGTAACCTCGGACTGGCCGGCTTTACGGAAACGGACTTTCTCGAGGGTATCACGAACCGCCGTGAGGAGTTCGGCATCGGTGAATGGCTTTGCCAGGTAGTGTTCTGCTCCTTCCTTCACAGCTGCGACGGCAGATTCAACCGATGCGTAACCGGTGATCATGATCACACCGATGTCCTTGGATCGAGCACGCACATGCTTGATCAAGTCGATGCCACCGATCCTCGGCATCTTCAAGTCGGTGATCACCAGATCAGGCGGGTCAGCTTCGAGAATCCGTATAGCCTCCGGCACTCCCGGTGCTGTCATCACATTGTAGCCTTCCGCACTCAAGTTCCGGCTCAGCACCTCGCGTGCGTCGGCAGAATCATCAACTACCAGAATGCGCTCTCTGCGCCTACTCATCTTCGCATCCCACCCGCATCACCCGAGACAGATATCGGGAGTTGCACAGTGAACTTAGAGCCCTGACCCACCACACTTTCGGCATAGATCTCGCCGCCATGTGCTTTCACGATACCGTGCACTACGCTCAGTCCCAAGCCAGTGCCTTCTCCGACATCCTTCGTGGTAAAGAACGGATTGAAGAGTTGCTTCAAAACGCGCTCCGACATACCCGTTCCCGTATCAGCCACCTCGATGATGACGCCTTCGCCACTGCCGCGAGTCGTGATGGTGAGTGTTCCGCCGTCACGCATCGCCTGGGCGGCATTCACGGCTAAATTGACGACCACTTGCTTCAACTGAACCGGATCCCCCTCGATTCTTTGCAGCTCCCCCTCCTCCTGCCGTACGACCTCGATCCCCTGATTGACGCAGCGCCCGTGCACGAACGAGAGTGCCTCGTCAACGACATCGGAAACAGCAATCCAGCGGTTTTCGATGGGCGTCTGTCGGGCGAAGATCTTCAGCTTATGCACGATCTCACGAGCCTGGAGACACGAAGCAATGATCTTGTTCAGATCCCGCACAGTGCTATCCGGCACACCATCCCCCTTCTGAGCCAGCTGTGCGAAACCCAATATGCTACCGAGGGGTTCATTGATCTCGTGCGCTACACCTGCCACCAACTGGCCGATTGTGGCCAGCCGCTCCGCGTGATGTAGTTGCTTCTCCAGTCTACCACGTTCGTCCGCTGCTTGGCACCGCTCCACATAATCTCCGATCTCCCGCGCGACTGCCTGAATCAGGTGTTCTTCCTCCTCCAGGAAGGGTCCCTTGAGGATGTGCGGCACCTCTTTCACGTAGCCGACCTCAACCGCTCCGCGCCGCTCACCGCCAACGACGATGTCGGCCGACTGCTGCGCGACTACCTCATCGGTGCCAGTCGTACCATAGTTGCTGCCGTCGAATACAATCCGTGAAACGGCGATATCCGGATACTGCCACGCAGGGGACAGCAGCGATGCTATGCGCTCGAGCGCGAGGTTCACGTCCATTCCAGCGCTCTCGATAGCACGCGCGATTCCATACAGACAGCTCAACTCCTTGACTCTTTCACGGAGCGCTGCCTGTGACCGACGTTGAGCAATGGCAAGTCCGATCGTCTCAACCACAGCCTCGTATGACTCAATCTTGCGGACCGAGAAAGCCCCCCGTTCAACGCACTCGAGTCTAAGCAAACCGAAGTTGGCCTCATCGATGACAAAGGGGACCAGCGCCATAGACACCGTGTTCGCACCGCGGGATAACCGCGCTCTATCCTCCACGGAGTACTCCCTCGCGGTTTCCCGGACATCGGCCGTCCAAAAACTCCCGTACGGTGTGAAGCAGGGTGCCGGGCAATCGACCCCTCTGCCCAGCTCTCCTAGGACCAGTTCCCGCAGCACGTTCGCCTCCCCAGCCCTTGGCAGCCTGAAGCTCCGTGCGGGATCGTCGAGGGCCAAAGGGCCAAACGCGAACCGAGGGTCCGGCTCCGCAGTAGCGCGCAGACGGTATTCCACTTGTCCGCACGCCAGGATCTCCAAGTAATCGCAGGCCGAGAAACGTAGCAACAGACCGGCGAGGCCCTGCAGGAACTCGAATCGCGGAATCGCTTCATTGGCCAAGTGCATGACCCTGCGCGAGAGCTCGACAGAATCCCTGACGGACTCGGTGCTCCACTCCGGTCTGCAGCCTGGCTTTCTATCGGCATCATGCATCGTGGACTGCCGCCAAGCCTCCAGATCATTGAGGAGAAGCGACCACCGCGGTCGTTCCCCTCACCATTCCTACAGCATGACAGTATGAAACATAAGCCACCCGCACAGCCAGAGGCCGCAAGGATTGAAACGACCGCTCCTGTCCCCGGCCGTCCAAGCAAGGCGAGATACGTACTCTGTTACGGCTGCACCGAGACCAGGTTGCCGCTATAGGTGTCGCCCAAGACCTCCTTGATGACCGCGTCTCCACTGGCCGCGATGTCGGACCTGCACGATCTGCTCTATGCGTGCCCGCTTAAACGCCCAAGATTCCGTCAATGTGCTCCTTGTCCACGTCCATCACGTACCGAAGCCCCGTGACATCTGCTGCGTGCGGCGTCAACGCGGCCAGATCATCGCGCGACAGATACTCCGGAGAGAACTTGCGGCTGCCAGCCATCAGCTGCCGCAGTCCCTGAGCCAGACGTTCGTAGTACGTGTACAGCCCGATTGCGCCGGTCGGTAGCTGGCTGTACTCGTCCGCCCCCAATTCCTCTTGCAGCCCGTGCGCGGTCACGAACACCTCCTCTATTGTGCTGCCGAATCTCTCGACATAGACGGGTAGCTCCCCACGCTCGATGGCGCGTCCAATTGTCTTGCCGACCATCGCAGCCGCGATCGGGCCGCGTGCCATACCGACCAGCTTCACGAATGGCGCACCGAGGGCCAACCCCTTGAAGATCTGATCCTCGAAAGTGAAGCCGCCGGCAACGGCCAGCGCCGGAACGGGCTTGCCTTTCTCGGCCAGGCGAGACGCATATTGATACAGGAGGGAGTGCAGCTCCACCGGAGGAACGCCCCACTCGTTCATCATCCGCCACGGACTCATTCCCGTACCGCCGCCAGCCCCGTCCACCGTCACCAAGTCGAGCCCGTAGCGCGACGCATAACCCAAAGCTTGCGCCAACGCTGCAGGGCGGTACGCACCGGTCTTGAGAAACACGTACTTAGCACCCAGACTACGCAGGTATTGGACCCTTTGGGCGAACGCCTCTTCGGTGACCATGCCGACGCGCGAATGGCGCTCGAACTCCTTGAAGGCTCCCGCCTCGAACGCCCTTATCACGGTCGGATCGGTCGGGTTGGGTAGAACCACATAGCCACGCTCATACAGCATCTGGGCCTTCTTAAGATCCTTGATCTTGACCTCGCCGCCGATATTCTTCGCGCCCTGTCCCCATTTGATCTCGACGGCCTCGACGCCGAGAGTGTTGATGGCGTATTCATGATCACCCAGCCGTGTGCCCTCGACGTTCGTCTGTACTATGATTGCGCCGTACCCGTCTCGCCGGTGATCCTGAAACAGCTTCACTCGACGTTTCAGATCGACCGTGTCTATGATGCGACCATCCTCGATCACCGCTTGCGGGTCCATCCCGACCACGTTCTCACCTATGGTGAGGCCTGTGCCAGCGAGCGCCGAACCGATGGCCAGGCCCTCCCAGTTGTTCTTGGCCACGTCGGTGGACCCTATGCCCGGAATGATCCACGGGTACTTGAACTTGAGGCCTCCATCGTGACCGAGCCGTACCTCGAGATTCACCGAGGGGAACACAGCTTTGTCGCTATCTGCCTCAATGCCCTCCGCTCCGACGACACCTCCCATGATGTTGATGTGGGAGTAGTCGAGGGGATAGTCCTTCTCGGATGCGGTCGTGATCACGCCAAAGGGCTGCGGATAGATCACTTCGTGGCCGCGGAAGGCTGACTTGCCGATCTCGCACATGCCGATGCAGCCGTCGACGCAGGTGACGCACATTCCCGATAGCGGAGTGATCGAGCCATCGGTCCGATTCTTCGTGAGGGTCGCGGCTGATGTATTTACCCTGGACAGCGTCATCACCATTCTCCTTGAGCGTATACTCACCTTGCGCGTCGCGTCGTTTCACATGCCACGCAAGGATTCATGTAGCACATCATGTCGTCGAATTCCTCCACTTCCACGCACGGGGGACTGAGATTGGCACAGCCGCCGCAGATCGCCCTGTCAGGCTCAGTGAAGGTGCACCGCAGCTCACAGACCGGACACACATAGACACACGCACCGCACTGACGGCACACATCGGACCTCATGTCGAACGGCGTGCCGATCCTGCGACTCTCACCTCTTCCCTGGAAGCCGATGGCCTTGGCCATCATCTGCTGCTCGCACATGCGCACACATCTGCCACACAGGATGCAGTCCTCGAACTCCTGGCGGAAACGCTGCTGCCTGACCTCGTGCGCAGCTGCGAGATCCTGTATCGTCTTCGATTGAGGACACGAAGCGAGTAGCAGCTCGAGGATCATCTTCCTGGTTCTCACGACCCGAGACGAGCCTGTCCGGACTCTGAGCCCCTCCCGCGCCTGGTACGTGCATGAACTCACCAGGCTCGACTTGGCCCCGTCTCCGATCTCCACCAGGCACAATCGGCAAGCTCCGTAGGGAGACAATCCCTCCATGTGGCACAGGGTCGGAATGGGGAACCCGAGAAACTGGGCAGCTTCGAGTAGTGTGGTGCCGTGCTCCACATCCACCGATACGCCGTTGATTTCGATTGTGACCGTGGCTGTCATGTGGTTGTCTCCCGGAGGACGTCCTCGGTGTCCAGGCAGCTGGTGAACTCGAGGTCGCACCTCAGGCACCGCCTGGCCTCACGTACCGCAACAGCCTCCGTCACCGTCCCCTGCACCTCGGTGAACAGGTGTCGTCGTTCCTGCACTGGCAGAGCTGGCACCTCCAACCGCCGCGCAAAGTCATCACCTTCGCGCTGCGCCGGGGCCGGCTCAAGGTACACGCTTGGGAGGCGGGGCTCCGCCGGCGAGATCAAGTGCTCTCCCCGGAGGTAGCGCGCAATTACGCCAGCGGCGCGTCTACCGGCGGCGATTGCTTCGATGACCGTGTTCGACCCGGTGGTGACGTCTCCTCCGGCGAATACGCCCGGCCTGCCAGTCTCGAGCGTGCGTTTGTCAGCAACCACTAGTCCGCGCTTCACCTGAATCTTTTCGAGCTCGGTCTCATCTGTCTGCACCGGTTCCTCACCGATCGCCACGATGAGAGTGTCGAGGTCCACGCGCCGCTCTGATCCGACTTTGGGAACCGGCCTGCGACGACCACTCGTGTCCACGTCGCCCAAATCATTGTCGATCAACTCCAGCGCTGTGACCCAGCCATCGTCGCCGTGCACTCGCACAGGCGATGTGAGAAGCTCAAGCTTGGCGCCTTCTTCAAGAACACTGTCAATCTCTTCCTCAAATGCGGGCATCTCACGGCGCGTGCGGCGGTAGAAGATTGTGACCTCAGTAACCCCCTCCTGCCGAAGGGCGACGCGAGCGGCATCGATTGCTGAGTTGCCGCCGCCGACGACCCCCACCCGCCCACTCGCGAGTACCTCGCCGCGCAAGTTCCACGATTTCAGGAACTCGATAGAGGAGTAGACACCGGCCAGCCCCTCACCATCGATATCCATCCGGCGGCTCTTGTGTGCCCCGATGGCCAAGAAGACCGCGTCATAGCCCTGGGCAAACAGGCTGTTGATCGCGAAATCATGCCCCAACGCGGTTCCGCAGCAGAGCGAGACATTCTCGTCAATCAGTGCGTCGATCTCTTTCTTCAGAACGTCTCGCGGCAGTCGAAACGCGGGAATGCCCGATACCAGCATTCCTCCAGGCCGTTCCTCGGCTTCAAAAACTGTTGACTTGATACCTCGCAGAGACAGATAGTGGGCCGCGGTCAGGCCAGCCGGGCCGGCACCCACGATCGCAACCACCTTCCTCGATGCGACCGGATCGATCACCCTACGGGGCCGGTAGATGCTCGGGTCGACATGCTCGGTGACAAAGCGTTTCAAGGCGCGCAGCGCGAGGGGCTCCTGCCCCTGTGTGGCGAGACGACAGCGGTTCTCGCACTGGTGATCGCACACCCGGGCACAGACTGACGGGAACGGGTTCGACTCACGGATCACTCTATACGCGTCCTCGTACTCACCCTTGGCGACGAGCGCGGCGTAGCGCCACGCTTCGGTTCCGACCGGACAGGCTGCCTGACAGGGCGCACCCGTGAGCCCTCTGCATACCTGAGCGTCGCACCTCTGGTCGATCACGTGTCGTTCGTATTCACCGCGAAAATAGCGAAGCGTACTGAGCACCGGATTCGCCGCCGACCGCCCAAGCCCGCACATCGTCGAGTCTGTAACGGTCTCGCCCAGCGCCTTGAGGAGGTCCAAGTGCGCTAGTGTGCCCCGTCCTTCTGTGATGTCGTCGAGGAGTTCCCACATGCGTTGCGTTCCCTTGCGACACGTGAAACACTTGCCGCACGACTCATCCTTGAGGAAGCCCATGAAATACTTGGCGACATCCACCATGCAAGTGTTGTCGTCCATCACGATCATTCCGCCCGAACCCATGATGGCCCCGGCCTGCTTCAGGCTGTCGTAATCGATTGGAAGGTCGAAACGCCAGTGCGGTATGCATCCGCCTGACGGCCCTCCTATCTGTATCGCCTTGATCTTGCTTCCCTCGAGCGGACCGCCCCCTATGTCGTATACGATCTGCTTGATGGTGGTACCCATAGGCACCTCCACCAAACCCGTGTTCCTGACCTTGCCTACGACGGAGAAGACTTTCGTGCCGGTACTGGTCGCCGTGCCGATGCGGGCAAACTCATCTCCCCCGCTAGCGATGACAATCGGAATATTCGCCCACGTCTCTACGTTGTTGATACAGGTGGGTTTGCCCCCGATTCCGAATTCAGTGGGGTAGGGTGGTCGCTGTCGCGGTTCACCTACGAAGCCTTCAATGGTGCGAATCAGGGCGGTCTCTTCGCCGCACACGAACGCGCCAGCACTCTTGACGATATTGATATCGAAGTTGACGCCCGTGCCGAGTATGTTCTCACCGAGAAGCCCATATTCGCGGGCCAGGCGAAGGGCAATCAGCGCGTGCTTGATGGCGAGGGGATATTCATGCCGCACGAACACGAATCCCTCGGCTGCACCTATGGCAATCCCACCTATTATCATTCCTTCGATGACGGAGTGGGGATTGCCCTCGATGATACTACGATCCATGTAGGCGCCCGGGTCTCCCTCGTCAGCATTGCAGACGACGTACTTGACACTGCCATCCTGTTGCCGCGCCATTTCCCACTTGTCGGCGGTGTGGAAACCCGCACCACCTCGTCCCCGCAACCCTGACCGCCGTATCTCACCAATTATTCTCTCTGGCGTGTACCTTTCCAGAACCTTTGCCAGTGACTCGTATCCGCCCTCAGCGATGTAGCCAAACAGCCTAATCGGATCGAGCCGCTGGTTTCGCCCGAGCAGTGTCCGCTGTTGTCCTGCAAAGAACGGGATCTCGTCGACACGGCGGCAGGGTGCGCCACTTACGGGATCGCGATAGAGCAGATCCGGAAGAATCTCGTCTGCGAGTGTGGCGTCGACAATTGCCGGAACGTCCTTGGTACTGATCTTGGGATAGAAGGCGTCGTGCGGTTCCTGCACTACGAACGGGCCCATCTCGCAAAAGCCGTGGCACCCAGTCACTCGCAGCAATACTTGGTCAACGAGACCCCTCTCGATCAAGTGCCTTTTGACGACCCGTTGGACGTCGTTGGCACCGCTGGCTTGGCATGCAGTCCCGGCACAGACCGTGATACATGGCCTCGGTCGGCCCACGCGGTCGCGAATACGCCGGCGAAGTAGCTCCAACTCGCTTATCGTGCTCAGTTTTGGCATCGATGTATGAGTCCCTTGTTGCCGAGTGCTCTTCCCGCGAGAGCACACGTTTGCAGCTAGTGCGTAGCTGTCACGCACCCAGATCCAGCATGTGTTCCTGGCACCCTCGGCGCGAGCAGAACTGCACCGTTCCGCCGCCTCTCACGAGCATAACGATCATCGGGGCGTCACAGTTGGGACAGAGTCCCGTGGATCTGAGCTCCGCATGACACTGGGGACAGAAGAAGTGAGCCACCGCACCCCGCGGAAT
>CP070666.1:466360-480277 GCA_020351775.1 Gemmatimonadota bacterium
TTGCCGGCCCCGTTTGGCCCCAGGAACCCGAACAACTCACCACGCGGGACGTGGAGATCGATACCGTTCACCGCTACGAACTTGCCGTACCTCTTAGTGAGGCTTTCCAGCCGGATCATGCGCTAGTCTTCGGTCTGCACCACTTGGAGATGGAGCCGTCCAATCAGCCTTATCAGCTCGACTTGGCGCGCCAGTCCTCCGATTGTGAATCGCAGGTGTGCCGCGTCGGCCGGTAGTTGTCCCAGGGTCGGGTCGACAGCGACCCATCCGCTGAGATACACCTCGGGCCAGGCGTGATAATAGAAATTACCACCTACATAGACCAGTCCAGCCGCCGTTCGGGCGGGAACGCCCGCGGCACGGGCAAGTGCCACAAACAGGACGGTGTGCTCGTTACAGTCGCCGCGCCGCGTTTCCAGCACCTGTACGGCGCTCGGCACGGTCACGGTGACCCGTTTCTCGATATTCTCGTGCACCCAGTCGTTGATCAGCGCTACTTTGCGCTCGTCGTCCCGTCGCCGACCAACTATCTGTCGAGCCAGCGCCTCGACCCGAGGATCGCGGCTCTGGATCAGTGGATCCGGTTGCAGATAGCGACCGACCTGTCTCACCAGTTCGGGCGAGTGCCGGTCGGGGTCCGGTCGCAACTGCTCTTCCGCCTCACGCCTGATCACGAGGGTGTCACCCCTCAGCATCTGCCGCCCGCCGCTCAGGTCGAAACCACTCAGGTCAACCCCCTCGAGTCTTACTCTCAACTCGTCGATATCACCGGTCTCGAGCGCCACGTTCGAGGCGATCGCCGTTCGGCGAATGATGTCACTTCCGAGACCGGTCTCGATGTCTGCGGCTGTCGCGGCACCGTCCCGGAAGTTCTCAAACGCGATCTCGAATGCAGTCCGCTCCATCCTGAAGCCGACTGGCGACGTCGCTTGAATGACTTGGCCCAGCTCATCGACCCAAGCCTCCACCGACAGACCGCCCATATCCTGCGTCATGTGCCATGCCTGTAGCGTGTCCCACCGCGCCGCAACCCACAGTCCAGCGGCTCGATCGAAGGTCGCTGAGTCCGGCACTACTAAAGTGGACTCGGCCAATATCGTCACGCCGACGTCTCGTTCCTCCAGCAGCAGCGGGTCGAACAGCCTCACTGCGTACGTTTCTCCCACCTGCGGCTCGGTTCCAAACACCAGATGCAACGGCAGCAGTGCAGGTAACACGATCTCGCGTTCGAGTGGGACCACTAATGTCTGCCTGCTCTCCGCACTCTCGATGGCGACGGTGAGCAACGTGTCTCCTGAGACGGTGCCTTCGGCTCCAAACCGCACACCGTCACCCCTGAGAAAGGCTCGAAAACTCTCCAGCCTGAGCGTTCTGGAGAGTACCGCTTCAGTCCTGGCTTCGACCCGCTGGAGCGTTCCCAGTGCGGGTATTTCCAGTAGGATCAGATCCTCGACGCGGATCGATTCGGGCAACGTGTCAACCTGATTGGACGCGACCCCGATCTGTTGGCCGCCCAGCAGGAGAGAGTAATAGGTGGCGCCCGGCGGTATCCGAAGGGCGGCATCGGCGAGTAGTGTTGCCCGCGGCTGCCAGTAATGCTCTCTGATCAGCCAGCCCAGGGCCGCTACCCATAGCAGCAGGATGGCCACCGCCGCAGTGCGCCGATTCATTGTGGCAATCTCTTCAAGTAGGCGTCGAAGACCGCCCGGTCCTCTTCTCTGTCCACAACGATATATACCTCCTGCGGAAACGAGCCCGTAGCCATAGCTTGGCCAAGCACTTCAACCATGATGCGCGCCGCATCATCCAGGTCGAGATTGCCTGCCCCTGTGCCGATCGGCGGTACCGCTATGCGTTGGAGCTGCCAGTCACCCGCCCGCTGGAGTACGCTTACCAGGGCCTGCCTGACACGTGCCGGAGTCACCGGCTCAGCCACGCTGCTGATCACTGCGTGAACCACGAAATCGGCTGCGAGGTCCCCGGCGCCGGTGACCACGGCTGATCCCACCGCCAACTCGTCCTGTACGAGGAGCTGGTCCAGGAATGCTGGCCCGCCTACCTGTTCGAGCCTCCTCAAAGATGGCGACAGGGGATCCAGCGTGGCTGTGGCCGGACGAACCACCGCGTCCGCCTTCACGAACGCGAGGTCGTCCACCACTACTCGTATCACCGCCCAGTCATCTCCCGCGATCGGCGGTACATTTGAGCCGCATCATCCGGGCGATTCAGCCGATCTAGGATGATGCCCAGGCCGCAGAGATACTCTGCCTTGGTGGGTTGCAACTCGGTTGCGCGTTGGTACGACTGCAGCGCGCCCTGCAGATCATCGACGTGGTTTAGTGCCTCACCCAAGTAGAAATAGGCGGCGGCGCGGCCGCTGTCGAGTTCGACAGCGCGCCTGAGATACGGTACAGCCTCCGCCCACAATCCCCTCCTCACCGACACAATACCGAGATTGAAGTGGCCTTCTGCGTTCGCCGGATCCAACCGCACCGCCTCCCGTAAGTCCCTCTCCGCCTCGTCGTAGCGTGCAAGGGAACCCAGAATGGCGCCCCGGTTCACCAGCACTTGGACGTTCGTGGGCTCGTCACCAAGGCACTGGTCCATTGCTTCGAGGGCTCCTTCGTGGTCGCCTTCCTGGTCCAGCAGTAGCGCCATGTTGTTTCTGGCCTTCACGTTCCTCGGGTTCAGTCGGAGAAGCTCGGCGTAGATGCCGATAGCCCGGCTCGGTTCCCCGCGCTCCAGCGCCTCGTTTGCGGCTCGATCGAGTAGTTCCTCCGTGCATGGTTCACGGCGCTCGGTCCAAGGCTCGAACCCACCACTTACGTCGAGGAGAAGCTCATTGGGTTCGACCGATGGCACCTCCGGTCCGACCCCGATCGAGCCAGAGGACTCCGCCTGCTTGTCGTCGGTGAATTCGAACGGCACCTCCATGGTTGGCGAAGTCGATCCGGGAAGCCGAGGGGTTCCCGGGGCACCTCTCGCAGCTTCGTCTTCCGCCCTGGCGGCCCTGGCTGCCATCTCTGCAGCCTGCCGCCGGCGCAGCTGTCTCCGCCTACCTCTGTCTCTGTTCCTCACTGCGGAACCTCCCCGGTCTGCTCGACCACCCACTCGAGGTATGCCGGAAGACCAGCTTCGACTGGCACAGCCAGCAGCTCCGGTACCTGGTACGGGTGCAACTTCTCAACCGTGGCCCGTAGCTCGTCCCAGCAACCTTGCTGTGTCTTCAGGATCACCAGTGACTCCGACGTTTCTTCCAGTTCCCCTTTCCATGTGTAGATGGAGCGCGCGTTGTTCAAGATCGTGCCGCATGCGATCAGCCGGTCCGCTACCAGTCTTCGCACCAACGACTCAGCCTCCTCGGCGCTGGCCACGGTCGTGAGTACAACGACATGTGTGACGTTATCGCGGTTGCGCATGGGAAACTGTAACGCCGGTCACGGGGACGGAGAAACTACGCCCTGCACCGCGTGATGGCAAGCACTCCAGAAGGCGAGGAGGCTCCACCGTTGACCGGGCCTCGCCAGACCATCTACGTTCCCCGACTATGGGCCACAAGAACCTGATCGTGCGCGGCGCCCGGGTCCACAACCTGCAAGACGTCGATGTAGAGATCCCGCGCAATCGCCTGACAGTCATCACCGGCTTGTCCGGATCCGGGAAGTCGTCGCTCGCCTTCGATACGATCTATGCCGAGGGTCAAAGGCGGTATGTCGAGTCGCTCTCTGCATACGCTAGGCAGTTCCTGGGCCTCATGGAAAAGCCGGATGTCGATGCAATCGAGGGCCTGTCACCGGCGATCTCGATCGAGCAGAAGACCGCCGGCCACAATCCGCGATCCACGGTCGGAACAGTCACGGAGATCTACGACTATCTCCGGCTACTCTGGGCGCGCGTCGGGGTGCCCCACTGCCCCAATGACGGGTCGCCAATCGAGAAGCAGAGTGCCACACAGATGGTCGATGCCATCCTGGAATGGCGGGCCGGCACCAAGATCGAGGTCATTGCACCCCTGGTCCGTGGGCGCAAGGGGGAGTTCAAGGACCTGTTCGAGGGCGCGCGCCGCCAGGGCTTTGTCAGGGTCTTGGTTGACGGGGCTGTATATGACCTGTCGGAGCCGCCGCGACTGAACCGCCGGGTCAACCATGATATTGGGCTGCTTGTTGATCGACTCGTGGTACGGCGGCAGGACCGGCGTCGGTTGCACGATTCGGTGGAGACGGCTTTGCGAGCGGCTGACGGACTGGTCCAGGTCATCAGGCACGGGCGATCGCCCCAAACTGTACTGTTTTCCGAGCGCTTCTCGTGCCCCAAGTGCGGGTACTCCCTGGCGGAACTCGAGCCACGCCAGTTCTCGTTCAATTCACCGTATGGCGCTTGTCCTGACTGTGGCGGGCTGGGCACCCAGCGGGTCGTGAGCGAGGCCCTGGTGCTGGGTGATCCGCGCCTCTCCGTAGTGGAAGGCGTTGTCTTGCCATGGGGCGAGCCCCGAGGATATCTGCGCAACACCGTGCTCCCGACACTGGCTGACGTGCTCGGTTTCGAGCTTGCGAAACCATGGGGTGAGCTGCCGGCGCGGGTACGAAAAGCGCTGCTCCACGGTATCCCGGACACGGTTTTGAGGTTCAAGTACAGATCCCAGAAGGTCCAAGGCCAGTACGAAGCTCCTTGGGAAGGGATCCTCAAGAACGTGGAACGGCGCTATCGAGAGACCACATCTGATGCAGTCCGCGGTCAGCTGCAGGAGTTCATGACGCAACTGCCGTGCACCGGATGCGGTGGGCACCGCCTCAGGCCGGAGAGCCTCAGTGTTCTGGTCCAGGAGGCGTCCATTGGTGATCTGATGGACATGTCGGTCTCTGGGGTGCTGGAGTTCATCACGCGCATCCCGTTACGCACATCCGGAGCCCGAGGAGTGGATCCGGAGATTGCCGGCCCCATAGTCAAGGAGGTGGGTGATCGGTTGCGGTTCCTGTGCGACGTGGGTCTGGAGTATCTCACTCTGGCGAGGTCGGCAGCGTCCCTAGCGGGTGGGGAGGCACAGCGGATTCGCTTGGCTACCCAGGTGGGCAGCAGGTTGGTGGGGGTGCTCTACGTCCTGGATGAGCCATCGGTGGGACTGCATCCGCGTGACAACGCACGGCTGCTTGAGACCCTGAGAGGTCTCCGGGATTTGGGAAACACGGTGCTGGTGGTCGAACACGACGAAGACACGATTCGGGCTGCGGACCACGTCATTGATCTGGGCCCCCGCGCGGGGCGTGACGGCGGCAAGGTGATTGTGCAGGGCCCGGTTGAGGCCGTCACCGGGCACCCAACGTCGCTCACCGGAAGGTACCTGAGGGGCGACCTGAGGATCGCTGTGCCTGCCATCCGTCGCACGATTGATAACGGGCGAGTGATCGAAGTCGTGGGGGCGAGACAGCACAACCTGAAGTCGGTAGATATCGGGTTTCCCGTCGGTGCCTTCGTGGCCGTGACCGGCGTTTCGGGCTCAGGTAAATCGACGCTGGTAACCGACATCCTGTATCATGCACTAGCCCGGCACTTCTACAACGCGAAACTGATCCCGGGCGCGCATCAGCGGATCAAGGGACTGCGGCACATCGACAAAGTGCTGGACATCGATCAGAGTCCGATTGGTCGTACCCCGCGGTCGAACCCCGCTACTTACACTGGCCTATTCACCCCCATCCGAGAGCTCTATTCGCAACTTGCGGAGTCGAAGCTACGCGGCTACGGGCCGGGCCGGTTCTCGTTCAATGTCAAGGGTGGTCGCTGTGAGTCGTGTCAAGGTGACGGGTTGGTGAAGATCGAGATGCACTTCCTGCCAGACGTCTATGTATCCTGCGATATCTGCAAGGGCCGGCGCTACAATCGCGAGACGCTGGAGGTACGCTACAAGGGACGTTCCATCGCCGACGTGTTGGACATGACCGTCGCCGACGCGCTCGAGTTCTTCGAGCATCAGCCGAAGATCAGCAGGCGTTTGGAGCTGCTGAATGACGTTGGCCTCGGCTACATCCACTTGGGGCAGAGTGCGACCACGCTGTCGGGCGGTGAGGCACAGCGAGTGAAGCTGGCGACGGAACTCAGCAAGCGGGACACGGGCCGCACGCTCTATATCCTGGATGAGCCGACCACGGGGCTGCACTTCGAAGATGTCAGGCTGCTGCTCGACGTGCTGCACAGGCTGGTTGACAAGGGCAACACGGTGATCGTGATAGAGCACAACATGGAGGTGGTCAAGACCGCTGACTGGGTGATTGATCTGGGGCCGGAGGGTGGTGAGGCGGGTGGCTCCGTGGTTGCAGAAGGGACGCCAGAAACCATAGCTGAAACTACCGCATCATATACCGGGGCGTTCCTGAAGCACGTGCTATGCAGTTGAGGCTCGCTGCCGTCCCCTGGGATGGCGGACGGAGTGACACTATTTGAAACGTCTGACGTACGGCATACCAGGATGCCGCTTGGCGGTGCTGACCAGAAAGGACCTACGCAAATGGGTGAAATCGCCCCCTTCTTGGTTCCCATGACGCTGTTTGTGTCCGCGGCGGCCGTGTTCATCTTCAGGGGACCTCTCGGCAAGGCGATCGGCGAGCGGATCGCAGGCCGGAGCGTCGAGGGACCGGACCCACGGGAGACGGAAGCCCTGCACGGCGAGATCGATGAACTGCGGTACCGCCTGGGGGAACTGGAGGAGCGACTCGATTTCACGGAGCGGCTTTTGGCGCAGAACAGGCCCGACGGCGTGCTGCCGCCTCAGGAGGAGTAATAGATTGATGGACGACAGTGTCATGCCGCTGGCCGGGTTGGCGACTGCATTGATCGTGCTGCTTCCGATCGTGAAAGCGGCCGCGAGGTTCCTTGAGCGGAAGACACGAACAGGTCCGGAAGCGACCAAGCTCGACGCCCTTCGGGACGAGCTCGAACTCGTGCAGGACCGGCTCGATGCGGTCGAGCGCAGTGCGGACAGAGTCGCTGAGCTCGAGGGGTGGCTTGACTTCGCCGAGCGGCTCCGCGCAGCAGCATGAGGTTCCGCAGATCGGGGATAGCAGGTGAGTCACGACAGCAGGGGGTGTCCCGGTGTCTGATTTCGCACTGTTTCAGGTAGGTGTCGAACTGCCTACCTGGATCTGGTTCCAGAACGTGGTGATACCTGTTCTCGGCATGGGACTGGGTGGTTTCGTGATGTTTGGAGTCTACCGGACCGTCAACCGGTTCCTCGACCGCCGTCACGAGCGTCTGGTCGCGGCCACACAAGCGGGATCCTCTCCCGAGCTGGAGGAGCTCAAGGATCGGGTGGAGGCGTTGGAGGATACTGCATTCAGGCTCCAGGACCTGGAAGAGCGGCTCGATTTTGCAGAGCGGTTGCTGACCCGGGAGCAACGCCAGCTCGGCGCCAACGACCGAAGGTGAGTCAATGGAAGACATCATAGCCATTGTGTTGATCTTCGGCGGTGGTGCGCTCTTTCTGTTGAGCGTCTCGCCAGTCGGGCGCGCCATAGCCGACAGGATCAAGGGGCCGGGTTTGGGAACCCCCAGTGACGTCGTGCGGCAGCTGGAAGAAACTCAGTCGCACGTGTTGGATGAGCTGGATGCCATGCGTCAGGAGGTGGCAGATATGCAGGAGCGGCTCGATTTCACGGAGCGGCTGCTGGCGCGGCAACGGTCGGTGGGCAGGCTGGAAGAAGGATCGGAGAATCGAGACTAGCAATCTGGTGTTCAATCATGAAACATTGTAGGTGCGGCCAGCGTAGAGGTTGGTGACCGAGTAATCTGGTCGCTTGCCGCGGCGGCGTGTCGAAAGTGGCGGAAGTTGGCCGGATGGTAGATCTTAGAATGGGAGGGATGTGCTGGGCACGCTTTTCTTGGCCGTGGCGCTGATAATCTGTGCCCGCTGGTTCTTCCGGTCGGAGCTGTCAGATGCGGTCGCGCAGTCGCTGCGGAGCAAGCATCGGGGAGAATTCGAGCCGGAAATGGCGGAGCGCATCGAGGAGTTGGCGGAGCGGCTCGACGAGGAGTTGGCACAGCTCAGGGGCGAGATCACAGAGCTGGGTGAGCGGATGGACTTCACGGAGCGGGTCCTCGTCGAAGTCCGGCAGCGGGGTGGGTTGCCGGAGGCCAAGGCGTGACCTTGAGTCAGTCGTGAGTAGCAGAGGACATCACCTAGAGTCTGAAATTGGCGGTTGTGTCGCCGGCTTGATGCAACTGCAGCATAGGGAGGCGTGACGCTGTTATGGGAATCTTCCAGCGCATATCGACGCTGCTCAAGTCGAACATCAACGACCTGATTTCGCGTGCGGAGAACCCGGAGAAGGTTCTCAATCAGGCCATCGACGACATGCGGTCTCAGCTGTCAAAGGCGAAGCAAGAGGTTGCAGGTGCCATTGCAGATGAGAAGAAGCTGCAGGCACAGGTCGAAAAGGAAAAGAAGCAGGCTGAGGAGTGGGAACAACGGGCGATGCTGGCGGTGCAAGAAGGCCGTGATGACCTGGCCAAACAGGCGCTCATGCGCCACAGCGAACACCTGCAGCATGCCCAGGCACTGCATGAAACGTGGGTGCGTCAGAAGACCGAGACCGAGCACCTGAAGTCCTCGCTACGGCAGCTGAACGACAAGATTGAAGAGGCGAAGCGCAAGCGAAACATACTGGTAGCCCGTCAGAAGCGCGCAGAAGCCCAGGGACGAATCCAGGAAACCATGAGTTCCATGTCGGACAAGAGCGCCTTTGAGAGCTTCGAACGGATGACGGAGAAGATCGAGGAGTCGGAGAGGAAGGCGCTTGCGGCCGCGGAACTATCCGAAGACCTGTCTGGCGACCTGCTGCAGCAAGAATTCGAAGCTCTTGAGTATCACGGGAATGCGGATCAGCAGCTAATAGAGTTGAAACAGAAGATGGGATTGCTGGCGCCGGGTGAAGGAGCCCGTCCGCAGCTCGGCTCCGGTGAGGATGATGACGTGGACGACGCTGAAGTGGTAGACGAGATTCCGGCCGAAGAGGCCTCCGCGGAGGAAGGTGAGAAGCAGGACTGATAACCCGTCAACAGTCACAGGTCGCACCGCTGCCAATCCAAGTCCGCCGGACCGTCGGGTCCGGCGGACTTCCTTTTGATCTAGCCCTTCGCCCCAAGCTCGTGTTGCTCCTGCCCGGCCCAGAGCCCTCTCTATCCGCAAAGAAAAGCTCCCATCGGCGCAGCATTGGTGGCACACCGGCCGCACGGCTGCCTTAGACTTGGCCCGCGCCGTCACTGACTGACCACCTGGTCGGCCACCAACGCCACGTGGACGCGTGGAGGAGGTACTCATGAGACGGCTGCTTGCGGTTGCATTACTATCGGGTTTCCTGGGGCTACTGCCCCACCCGGAGCCGGCCGATGCACAGGGAGAAGACAGCAAGCTAAAAAGGTGTCTCCAAGAGGCTGTTGAGGAATGCGACAAGGATTTCGAGCCGAACGACGAGAAGATGGTGGCGATTCGCGGTTGGTGCTACATCATTCGGGGCGCGATCTGCTACGTGAATTGAGCCCGGGCACTACAATCATTCATCGGGCCGGTCAGGAGCTGGCGGGGGGTGGTACGCTCCCCGCCACGCGGACGCGGTGACCGCCTTTCTGTCGGCGGCCAAGGCGGAAGTCTTGATGGGTGTCCTGTTGGTGGTGCGCCACCGTACTCCGCGGCTTGCCGGTGTGTTGGTCCTCGCCATCGTAGCCTCGAAGCTGATGGCACACTCCACGGACGGTGCGGGGGGAGGTGCTGTCTGGATCAACCTGGTAGCTGGTGGCTCGCTGGCTGCGGTCGCCACTTCTCGCTTGCTCGCGCCCGGAGCCAACCTGGCGGCCGGCTATCACGCAGCTTCGTGGTGGTGGCTGGTGCCGGCCGCTCGTCTCGTTGGCGGGCTGGCCGTGACAGTGCCGGTTCTCACGGCAGCAACTCTTCTCCTTGGTGCGACATCACTGACGGTGCCGGAGGTAGTGCGGCTGGGCATGGTTACGGCCTGCTATGCGGCGAGCTGCGGCGCTCTGGTTTTGGCGGTTACGCCAGTGATGGGTGGGTCGGGGGCCGCGGCAGCAGGTTTCATCCTTGCGTGGTTCGGGACGGTGCCGCCATCAGGCGTGGCGACCCTGGTGGAGCGCTGGCCGCCGGTAGAGGGTCCACTGGTGCTCATGTGGAACACCCTCCCGCTTGGCTGGAGAGCCGCCCGCTGGTTCGAACACGGTGACCTCTCTGACCCGATCCTGTTTCTGTTCTGGTTGCCGGTGGGGATCGCTGCTGCGGCGTGGACCATGACAGTCTGCTACCGATCGCAGCATCCCAGGCCTGGGTCGGATCCGTGATCACTCTGCGGCTGGACTGCGTGTCCCGCAGCTTCGGCCGCGGCCGGCGGGTCGCGCTGCATCCCTGTTCGCTCGCGATCCACGAGGGTGAGATAGTCGGCCTTGTCGGGCCAAACGGTGCGGGTAAGACGACGATGCTGCGCCTGATAGCCGGTGAGCTTCCGTTGACATCGGGGGATCTGAGGATCGTTGGCCGCCGTGCAGGCTCCCTTCTCGCAAGGCGGGCGGTCGGGTATGCGTCGGACCCACCGGTCGCTCCTCCGGAGCTGACCGGGCTCGAGTGGCTCGAGTACCTGGCGAGCCATCGGGTTGGCCACCCAGGCGCGCGAACGGCCTTGCTCCAGTGGGCAGTTGAGCTTGCGGAGCTCCAGGCGTTCGTCGGACGCCGGATATCAGAGTACTCGCGCGGGATGATACAGAGGCTTGGTCTGGCCGCGGCCGCCGTCGCAGGCAGGTCAGTGCTCGCACTGGACGAGGTGCTGAGCGGGATAGATCCGCTAGTCGCCAGGCGCTTGAGAGGGCAAATCTCGCGGCTCGCGGCGCACGGTCGCTCGATTCTCATCGCGTCGCACGATCTCGCCACGCTAGAGAGGATCGCGACGCGGGTGCTGGTGCTGTGGGAGGGACGTTTGGCAGCGGACGTTAGCGTGGCAACACTGGTGAGCGAACGGGTGGCCGAGCTCTCGCTGGCCGGTCACAGTCTTGCCGCCGTCGACCAACTGCTGATGCGGTTTGCAGGATCGGTACGGACGGGAGATGGTGTGGCAGTCCCGCTCACGAAAGGCCTGACAATTGAGAAGGTAATGACCGCGTGCCGATCCCTGAGAATTGCGGTCGCAGCCTCACGAACGCGGTATCGCGCACTGGAAGACATCCTGGTCGCGGCTGAGAATAGAGCAGCGGGGGGGAACTGATGCAAGTCCGCAGCAAGCCTTTCCGACGGTTGGCTGGAGTGTTGGTTGATCCGTCTGGCACCGCCCGGGCCACGACCGAAGATCCGGACGTTGGCGCGGTGGCGCTTGCCCTGATCACGCTCGCGCTGGCGTTGGGTGCCGCAGCCCTGCCGGGTCAATTGGCCGTCTTGAACGAAGCCTTGGCTCCTGTGGGCCAGCTGGCTCTCGACGTGCACCATCAGGCGATGCAATCGGGTCTGAGGCGGGTCATCGTGGCTGACCGGTTGGTGCTGTCGCCGACAGTGGTGCTTGCGGCCGGTCTGATCGTGATGGTGAGCGATCCGATGCTGGCGCTGCCGAGCGACCGTCGCCGCAGCTTGTGGGCGATCGTCCTGCTTGGACTTGCGCCCCTACTGGTACAGGAGATCGGAGAGCTGACGTTGACCTACCTGGCGGCGCCCGGAAAACCAACACCGGGCGATGCAGTGAATCTTGGGAGCCGGTTCGTCACAGGACCGCTACTGCTGTGGAGAGGAGAGGGGGTCGCTCCGCACTGGCTCGAAGTCGTCAACTCGCGGTTGAATCTGGTTACCCTCTGGTGCGTTCTGCTGTGGGTGATCGGGCTCCGTGTCCTTGACGGAGACCAGCTGCGGTCGTGGCATATCGCGGTGCCGCTCACCAGCCTGGGTATGGCGGGTGTGATCACGTGGATCATGACGCCGCTGGTAATGGCCGCATTGCTGGGAAAGCCGTGATCCCGGCAAGCTGAGTTGTGGCTCACGGTTTGCCGCGCTGCGACGCGACCCCTTGCATCCGGAGATCTCCCGTGGAAATCTTTGGTGGCATGAACCTCAGACTCTACAACACGCTGACTCGCCGTCTCGAACCATTCAGACCACTGCATCACGGCCGAGTGACCCTATACACCTGTGGGCCAACCGTATGGAATTATGCTCACATTGGGAACTTCCGCACCTTCCTGTTCGAGGATCTGTTGCGCCGGTACCTGGAGCATCAAGGCATCGAGGTGTTTCACGTCATGAACCTCACGGACGTGGACGATCGCACTATTGGAGCGGCACAGGGCGCGGGGTTGTCCCTCAGCGAACACACGGCCCCGTTTATCACCGCCTTCTTTGAGGACTGCCAATATCTCCGGATTCGACCAGCGCATGTGTATCCCAGGGCTACTGAGTGTGTGGACTCGATGATCGATCTGGTCACGACTCTGATGGATGCCGGACTGGCCTACAGGGGTGAAGATGGTTCGGTATACTTTGCGGTCGCCGGCTTCGAAGACTATGGACGGTTGTCTCAGGTGGAGCGGCGCGAGCTCAAAGCCGGTGGCCGGGTGTCGAGTGATGAGTACGCCAAGGAGGATGCGCGGGATTTTGCGTTGTGGAAGGCCGCATCTGAGGTGGACGAGGCGGTCGGTGCTGCATGGGATGCCCCGTTCGGGCGAGGTCGGCCTGGTTGGCATCTCGAATGTTCAGCTATCGCGCTGTCTCAGATAAGAGCGCGATACGGCATCGAAACGCTGGATATCCACGCTGGTGGGGTCGATCTTATCTTCCCCCATCACGAGAACGAGATCGCGCAGTCGGAGGGAGCCACGGGCCAGACCTTCTCGCGCTTTTGGCTGCACGGCGAGTTCCTGACCATTGGGGGCACCAAGATGTCCAAGCGGTTCGGAAACACCCTTACGGCGCGGGATCTCAGAGAAGAGAACGTGGATGCTGGAGCTGTCCGCTATCTGTGCTACTCCACTCACTATCGTCAGCGGCTCAACTTTATGGATGACGCGCTGGACTCGGCCCGAGAGGGCGTGGAGCGCCTAGGCGAGTTCCGCAGGCGCCTGGAGGCCGCAGCCGAGGACGCGCCTGCCGGGGACGCGAGTTGCCCCTCGGCGGCGATTGACTTGGAGGCCGCGTTTCAGGCTGCGCTGGATGACGATCTCAATGCTCCCCAAGCGGTCGCAGCGGTGTTTTCGTTCGTCCGGAAGGCCAATCGCGAACTCGATGCGGGGAAGTGGGATGGGGTTGCTGCCGGGCGAGCTTTGGGGGTATTCGATGGCGTGATCGGTGTGCTCGATTTGCTGCCGGCCTCGGTGGAGGTAACCGATGAGGTGCGGCAGTGGGTCGAGCGGCGGGTCGCAGACCGTGAGGCAGCGCGGGCAGCGCGTGATTATGGCGCGGCTGACGTGATTCGTGCGGAGCTGGCGGGGCGGGGTGTGGAGCTGGAGGATAGGCCCGAGGGGACTCGGTGGAGGCTGCGCGGGGATTGAGAGTCGGCCCTCCCGGTAACTGTTGACCCGACCGATAGTTGACTCCCACCAACCGGGCCGTTATCCTGTATGTCTGGGAAAAATCGGCCTCGCTGACGTAGCTCAATTGGCAGAGCAGCTGATTTGTAATCAGCAGGTTAAGGGTTCGAGTCCCTTCGTCAGCTCCGTCAAATGGAGGTAGGGAACACTTCATCCCTGCAAACGCAGCCACCCCGGACAATTGTTGTGCGGGGTGGTCTTTGAGTAGGAGCGTACGGGCATGGTGGGGTGCCCGAGTGGCTAAAGGGAGCAGACTGTAAATCTGCCGGCGAACGCCTACGTAGGTTCGAATCCTACCCCCACCACTCGGCGGACAGCCGTGAATCGTAGGGCCGCTCAAGTGGCTCGGGTCGCGGGGCGATG
>CP070666.1:480377-494126 GCA_020351775.1 Gemmatimonadota bacterium
GCTGAGGGGTCTCGAACCCCCAACCTCCGGAGCCACAGTCCGGCGCTCTAACCTATTGAGCTACAGCCACCATGTCGGCCGCGGATCGCCGCCGAAAACAGCGGATGAACGCGGATCCTACTGCTCCAGGCACCCACGTTCTGGGACGCCTCGCGGATGTCCCGAGCAGTTGAAGCTACCGGGCGCCTATTGCAGGGTCAACCGTCCAGCAGGCCGCGGAGTCAGGCACCTGGGCCACGGTGCAACGGGCAAAGGTGGGGTGGTCATGCGGCAAGGACCCGTGACTCAAGTGGTGCAACATCTCGTGCTTGACCGCGGTCTCGGAAGTGATATAGAACCGCTTCATGATGATCATGTCGGGCGCCACCCACAGACCGTATGCAGGTTGATCCTCCACCACGATCGATTCCCCCACGTACCAGCGGATCCGGTCGAAATCCCGCTCCAGACCCACGCACTCCTCCAGTTCGACCCACCACTGCGAATAGCTGGGGAGCGGATCGAACCGCTCGGCAGCCTCGACGTCAAACGGCGCCTCGCAAGCTCCCAACAGTGCGGCAAGCAGCAGACCTGCGCCGGCGATCCGAAGAGCTCGGAGGCCACCTGACCCGGTCTGTAACATCAACATCGTCAACAACACGGCGGCTCTTGTTGGAGCAAGCTCCAAGCCAGAAATGTGACCTAGATCACGTTCTGCCGTCGACCATCAACTTATTGCTTTTCAACAACTTAGCTACAACCATCCCGCACGGCGCCCAGCGTGGGGCACGGGACAAGACCAACAGTGTGGCCGGCGGCGGACTGGTGCGGCGGCCGTGCGGCTATTTGGCCTTGCCCTGTGCCGCGACCGCCGCCTGCGCCGCCTCAACCGCCGCCTGATCTCCCAGATAGTAGCTCTTGATCGGGCTCAAATCACCATCGTTCAGCTCGTAGACCAGGGGGATTCCCGTAGGAATGTTGAGTCCCACGATGTCCTGGTCGGAGATTCCATCGAGGTATTTGACCAGAGCACGCAGGCTGTTGCCGTGTGCCGAAATCAGCACCCGCCGACCAGCCGCAACCTCCGGTGCAATCGTGTCCTTCCAGTACGGCAGGAACCGCTCAACCGTGTCTTTGAGACATTCGGTAAGCGGCAGCTCATTGGGTGTTAGATCCGCGTAGCGGGGATCCTTGCCCGGGTAGCGCGGATCATCCGGTTCCAGCGCCGGCGGCCGGATGTCATAGCTCCGGCGCCACAACTTCACCTGCTGCTCACCGTGCTGTGACGCGGTCTCGGCTTTGTTCAGCCCCTGCAGTGCGCCGTAGTGCCGTTCGTTCAACCGCCAGCTGCGATGCACGGGGATCCACATCAGGTCCATCTCCTCCAACGCAATCCACAGCGTCTGGATCGCCCGCTTCAATACAGAGGTGTAGGCCACGTCGAATTTGTAGCCCTCATCGAGCAGCGTCTTTCCAGCCTCATGTGCCTCTTTGTAGCCCCGCTCCGTCAACCCCACATCGGTCCAGCCGGTGAACCGATTCTCCTTGTTCCACACGCTCTCGCCGTGGCGTAGTAGCACTATTCGTTTCATTTCCTCATCCCGTCTATGTGATTCTACCGGAGACCCGGCATCTCAGTGTCTCGGCGGTCGCGGACTCCCGGTGGCCTCGCCGGTCAGCGCTCCGCTCCCCGCTCCCCGTACTCTGTACTCTGTACTCTGTACTCTGCACTCTGTGCTCTGCACTGTCCAGTCCGCACCCGCGTCTATCGGTCCTTCTCTACCTCCACCCACGCATCATTGTAACACGCACCGCCAGCGACCTCGTTAACGTGCGCCGGGCACAGCGCCGTGGTCGTCATGCCGTTGAGTGACGCCTTGCGCCAAGACCCCTTCGGCAGCACCACCACCCCAGGTTTGACCCGGTCACTCACCTCGGCTTCGCAGATCACTTCCCCCAAGTGATTGAAGATGCGAACGCGTTCTCCGCTGGCTATGCCGCGGACCTCGGCATCGGAAGGATGCAGCGACGCCCTGAGCTTCTCCATATTGAACTCGCCCAACGTGCTCGACACGAGCCGTGAAGTTGCAGGACTGATCAACTGTAACGGATACTCACTGGAGCCAACGCGGTGATACGAGAACGGGTGCGCGCCGAGCTGCGGCGGGCAGAGATCGATCTTGCCGTCCGCCGTCAGCGGGAAAGCGCTGTCCAGCTGTACGGGCGTTGGCTCCGGGAACCGGTAGGTCTGGGACTTCCCAGCGGCCAGCGTCGAGAAATCGGCGGGAGCGGAATGGAGCGTCACCACATCGGTCAGTGTGCGGAATGCAGTCGCCGGATCCCAGCTGAACGCCTCGTCGTCGAACCCCATGGCCTGTCCCAGTCTTGCAAAGACCTCCGGGTTCGACAGCGACTCACCGCGGGGAGCGACGACCGGCCGGACACCCCCCACCGCGTAGCTGCCGTACGACACTCTCAGATCCCAGTGCTCCAAGAACGTCGTCGCCGGCAACAGGATATCAGCGTACTTCGCAGTGTCGGTCATGACCTGCTCGTGCACCACAGTGAACAGGTCCTCTCGCTCCAATCCCCGCAGGACGGCTCTCTGGTCCGGCACCGTCACGGCAGGATTGCAGTTGTATACGAACAGCGCCTTGATCGGCGGCTCTGCGGCTCCGTTCAGCACGCCACCGAGCTGCGTCATGTTCACGCTGCGTGTGTTCCACTCCGTGGTGTCGAACAGCTTGTCAGATCGACAGACGGCAGCGCCGCTGTTGCTCAAGGTGTAGCCGCCACCGCGCACCCCAAACTTTCCCAATAGCGCCGGCAACGCCAGGATCGCCGCAACCGCCTGGCCGCCATTCCGATTCCGCTCCACGCCCCAACCGCACCGGATCACTGCTGGCTCGCTCCTGGCAAATACTCGAGCCAGATGGCGTAGATCGGCTTGCGATACACCGGCTTCTACGGCGGCCCTGTCGACGGGCCACTCCGATGCAGCCTGGAGTATCGGATCGACGTTATTGGCGTGCTGCTTAAGGAAGGCCTGGTTCAGCTCGCCCCCTTCCTTCAGCGCTCCGATCATGGCAAGCGCTACGGCCAGGTCAGTGCCGGGGCGCACGGCCAAATGGAGGTCGACTTCGTTTGGCGAGAGATTGCGGACCGGATCGACGACCGCAATGAAGGCTCCCCGTTCCTTGGCGCGCCGCAGGTACGGTACCAGGTGGATGTTCGACGCCTTGGGGTTGGCTCCCCAGATGATGATGCATTTGGCGTGCACGTAGTCCTCGAACGCCACACCCGGCATCTTGCCGTACATGCCGATGGCCACCGCTGTGGCCGGAGCTGCACACAGCGTTTTCGCCAAACGCGACGCACCCAGCCTGGCGAAGAAGAGATCGTCGAGAAAGCCATCAGTCAGGAGTCCGTTCGACCCGCCGTAATGGTACGGTAGAATCGCCTCCGCCCCCCATTGCTCCGTGATGTGCTTGAACCGCGCAGTGATGTCAGCGATTGCATCATCCCACTCGATCCTGGCATACTGTCCCGAGCCTTTCGGGCCTACCCTTCGCATGGGATGGAGCAGCCGATCAGCGTGCGTGAGACGGCGTCCGAATCGACGGACTTTGCTGCAGATGAAGCCCGCGGTGACCGGATGGTCGTGACTTCCACCAATGCGCTCCACGCCGTCTCCAACGACTGTTACTTCCAGAGCGCAACCGTCTGGGCAGTCGAGCGGACACGTGGTAGTGAGGGAGTGGTCGGTCATGGGGAAAATCTAAAGAGGCTACCGCAAAGACAGGAGCCCGGTTCGGTGAGATCGAACCGGGCCCCGTTGTGTCACAAGCCGGGTTGGTTACCGCGTCCGTATTCTCAGATTCTTGCGGACCTCGGTGCGTATCTCGTCGCGCAGTCTACGCATTTCGACTCGATAATCGCGTTCGCTGTCGCATCCTTTAGTGTGGCTCATGTGATCACACGGAAGATCGTGCTGGTGCAGCAGTAGAGTCACCTCGCGGCCGGCGTCCTCGAAAACCACCGTTCCGAACGGTACGAGGCCCTCGGTTTCGGACACACAATGCATTATGTGCTTCCAGCCTTCGGTGGGGAACGTGCCCTCGAGAGCCTCCGGATCCAGCTGCAGCTGGCAGCCGCTCATGTGTTTGAGATGTTCTTCATCTTCCGCGTTCACCACGATCCTCAGACTGTCGACGCCACCCGGTGCTTGCCGCAACACCACTACGCGATCGAGTTTCCCCACTCGATCGCCGTCCACGTACATGGTCGAGATGATGGGAAAGCCGGAGACTTGCAGGACGACCGGTTCCGAGCTGTGCTCCAACTCGTGACCCCAAGATTCGATCTGGCGCACCAGGTTGGATCCTTGCTTGTAGGCCCAGACGGCCCCAAGCCCCACCACTAGAATCAGTGGTGCACCAATGGACACGAATAACCTGCGCACGGGCTTCATGATTGCTATCCCTTTGATTGACTTGGCGTTACAAAAAGCAATACGAACGGACGACGACACAGGTTTCACCGGATGCGTTCCTTGACACCGCAAGCCATCTGCACTTACGCTAGCTTGGTGCAGTAGATGCAGCCTCGGAGGAGCGGATGGCAGCGAGACTGGTGTTCATATCGGGCAGCAAGGCAGGCACGGCCTACGACCTTGAGCAGGAAGATGTATCCATCGGTCGCAAGTCGGACCGCACGATCACGTTCAGTTCAGAAGACGTGCTGGTGTCCGGTGCCCATGCGAGTCTGCTGTACCGCGACGGCCAATACATCCTGCGCGACGACGGCAGTCGCAACGGGACGTTTGTCAACGCCGAGAAGATCCGCGAGCGGACGCTCCAGGACGGGGACCTGGTCCAGTTCGGCGCCGGTGGTCCGGGAGCTCGGTTCCTGCTGCAACCCGCCGTCGAGGCCCCCCCCACGCTAGACCCCAGTGACATGGCGGCAGCCGTGGAGATGCTGCGGCGCACGCAACCGGATCAGGTTGCAGGATCGCTGGCAACGGCATCCCGGGCCCTGACCACAACACGGGAGATGGTGGTCATGGCGGTGCGACGGGGCAAACGCAACCGCCGGTGGCTCATAGCCGTCGCCGTAGTCACTGTGGTGGCGATCGCGGCGGTGGTGGTGCAGCAACAGCTCGCCAAGGCGAACCTCGAGCGAACGCTAGCCGAGTTGTCGGTCTCCCTGCTCGCGGAACGCGCCTCACGCTCGGCGCTAGAGCAGAACCTGGCTCAAGTTCAGACTCAAGCTGACTCGCTGCGCTCGTTGATAACGAGTGAACAGCTCAGCGTCGCCGCCGATCTAGGCATTGACCCCGACGCGATCAGGGAGTACAGCCGCGGTGTTGCGCTCATCGTGTTCACCTACGGCTACGTGGAGGAGAACGGCAGCAGGCTATTGCGTTACGTGGTTGACTCTCAGGGCGGCGTCGAGATAGCACCCGGGGCCATGGGCCAACCGGTGCCGAGCATTACTTTCGGTGGCAACGGCCCTCCGGTCAAGCACCAGGGAACGGCGACGGGGTTCCTCATCGACACCGCTGGCTTCCTGCTAACCAACAAACACGTCGCCGTTCCGTGGGAGAAGGACGAGCAACTCGAGGTAATGAGGTCCAATGGTCTCCGCGTGACCGGCCAGTTCATTGACATCAGGGCCTTCTTTCCACCCGGCGGGGACGCCCACCCTCTGGTGATCGAACGGATCTCGCCCGAGGCAGACGTAGCGCTGGTGCGCTTGCTGGGCCCCAGGGTTGATGCACCCGTCTTGCCCTTGGCCCAGCTCGGGGACGCCGTGAAACCGGGCGACGGTCTCGTACTGATTGGCTACCCCACCGGCGTGCACAACCTGCTGTTCCGGGTCAACCGTGAGGCACGGGGCGAGATCTTCGAGCAAGCCGGCGGCGACGCACGCAGGCTCGCCGAGGAGTTGGCACGACGCCGCTTGATCCAGCCGCTGGTGCTGAACGGGACCATCAGTGACACCACTGCTACGGAGGTGATCCATTCCGTCAGCACGACTGTAGGTGGCAGTGGCGGCCCGCTGATAGACCTGCGGGAGCGCGTAGTGGGTGTTCACTACGCGAGTGTGCGTTCTCCGGTGCCTGGGGACGCCTTCCAGACTCAACGCGGAGTCCCTGTCAGATTCGCCTGGTCGATCCTGCCTCTTCGAGTGAGGCGCGAACTACAGGACACTACCGGCAGCAACTGATCGGGCGCCGGCCTCGACGGTCGCAGCCACACATGTGCCATGGTCGAGCGACGGATCCTGTTAGCTGACGCCGACGCATTCTACGTCGCCGTAGCCCGTCTGATCGATCCGGACGGGGCCGGCAAAGAGCCGCTCCTCGTGGTGGGGGGATCAGCCGAGGGCCGGGGCGTCGTCACCTCAGCCTCCTACGAAACCCGGGTCTTCGGAGTCCGGTCCGGCATGCCCATGGCGCAAGCGCTCCGCCTCTGCCCCCAGCTGGTCCGTGTCCCCGTACCCCGACGCGCCTGCAGCGACAAGAGTCGCCAGATCCGCGCGGTGCTAGAGCGATTCACACCGTTGGTCGAGCCGGCCAGCATCGACGAGTTCTACCTCGACCTGACCGGGACAGGCCAGCTATACGACGGCGAGTCATTGGCTGTTACCGCGCAGCGGATCAGAAGAGCGGTGATCGAGGAAACCAGTGTTTCCGTCTCCATAGGCGGTGGTGCCTCCAAGTTCATAGCTAAGCTCGCTGCCAAGCAGGCCAAGCCGCACCGCGAGTGTGCAACAGGGGTCATGGTGGTGGCGCCGGCAGACGAGGCCGCGTTCCTGGCCCAGCGCGAGCTCGCCGAGATCCCCGGGGTCGGGCCACGGTTGCAGGAGCGCCTGGCCCACCACGGCCTGCGCTACGTGAAGGATGCTCTCACGCTACCCGAGGACGTGCTGGCGTCCTGGCTCGGCGAGCGCACCGGCAAGTGGTTGTACCGCCGCATCAGGGGTATCGATACGTCGCCCGTGGTGCGTCACGCCGCCGCCAAGTCGATGAGTCACGAGGAGACTTTCGCGGCCGACCTCCACGAGGATAGCGACCTCGAACGAGAGCTGACCCGGCTGGCGTCCCGGTTGGCCGCCGACATGCGATCCAAGAGACTCCGAGCCAGAACCGTGACCGTGAAGCTGCGGGATGCGGATTTCACCACGCGGCAGGCGAGCTATACGCTCGAGCTGCCGGTTGATTCCGACCGCCCGATCAACACCGTTGCGCGGCAACTGCTGCGGAAGCTCCGGCAGGTGCGCCGTACCGGGGCCCGACTGGTCGGCGTCGCCGTCTCGAACCTCAGCGATCGCGACACTCCTGACGGTCAGCTGTCCCTGTTTCGAGCCAGCGGCGGGGCCGACGCCGAACTGCAGCGGGACCGTCAACTAGCACGCGCCGTCGACCAGATCAACGCTCGCTTCGGCCGTGAGCGCATCGTGCGGGCCAGCACCGTAGAACCGACAGAGTAGCGCCTGCCGCCTTCTGGCGTCACTGCGTCTCAATAATGGGACGGATTCCGGCCGGTTCGAAATACGTAATTCCTTGTTTAACAACATCTTACGCCATGGCACGTATCTCGCTACTATGTTCGCGCGGTGGAGTGTTCGTTACTCCCACGTGCAGCCGGTTGCGCATCGAGGGGCTGCAACCCAACTTGCTAAGGTAACTGTAGGTTTGCTTCTCTTCGGTCCCATCAGGCTGCACGTGTTCCGCCGTCAGCACCTTGGAGGTTGTTATGCTGAGCGTAGCACTCATCTCGCTCCTGGTTCCCGCCACCGGAGCTACAGACGCGGCTGTGACTCCAGTTCTGACGCAGCAGTCCAATCTTCCCGTCAGGGTTTGGTTGAACAAGCGCGATGCGCAGCTGGGAGACCGTGTCAGGGCATACGCGTCGACCCAGACCGACGGCTACCTGGTGGTGCTGCACGCCGAGCCGGATGGACGCATTCGGGTGCTGTTCCCGGTAGACCCTGTCGAAGACAACTTCGTGCGTGGCGGTGACGAGATCGAGATCAGGGGCCGCGGCGATCGCGAGGCCTTTCGGGTCTATGCTTCTAGTGGAGTCGGCACCGTATACGCGGCGTTCTCCCGAGATCCGTTTGTCTTCAACGAGTTCGCGCGGGCCGACCACTGGGACTACAGCCTACCCGACACGTGGTATGTGATCGACGATGCGGAGGCCGAGCTCACTGACATCGCGGTAGCCATGGCATCGGGAGCCTACTTCGACTACGACATCGCTCAATACGGAGTCGGTGAAACCGTTGCCCGATCGGGCGGCCATTCGCTCACGTTCTACGGAGGTCCCTACTTCGATTGGGGCTGGGGCTATCCCTGGAGTTGGCGTTACCCTGGCTTCGGCTTTAGCGTGGGCTTCTCGTGGGGCTGGGGCGGCTACTACGGCTACCCGTATTACTACGGCTATCCCTACTACTGGGGCTACCCCTACTACTGGGGCTACCCCTACTACTGGGGCTACCCGTACCACTATGCGTACTACTACCGACCCTGCTGCTATTATGGTGGGTATTACCCGACGACCTACTACGCGACTCCGTACCGTTGGTCCGGCTACGCGCAGCCAAGGTTGCGGTACACGTCACAGCTTGCGCCCCGCAACGCGCAGGGGCGCTCCAGGCGGGTCTATGCCGCCGGCCAAGCGACGAGCAGTGCCCGGCGTCTGGGCACGGCCGCCAGCCTGACGCCACCGACGCGGGGAACGGTCTCAAGCGCCCGGCGCCTCACACCGACGAACGCCAGCGCGGCGTCTGCCGACCGGCGGGCCAGTCCAGTGAGGCGGAGCACCGCGACGACCAGCCGGCGCAACTTCCCGCAGCAGCCGGTGCGCACCACCCCTACGCGCCGGGTCGTCACTGAGACGCCAGATAGGACGACGGCTGGCACGGCACGGCCGACGACTGGTGCCTCCGATCGGGCCACCGCCCGGCGGGTGACGCCAACCCGTACGCCGAGTTCGGCTACCACGTCGCGCGTGAGTCCGGCACGGCGCCCCACGACGGGTGCAGCGCAGGCGAGACCTGTACGGCCAACGAGTTCCCGCAGTCAGGCCACGTCGACCAGGCGCACGCCCCAGGTGACCCAGCCGCGTATGACGACGCCGCGGCCGACGGCGACGCCGCGTACGCCGACATCGTCGTCCATCAGACCGACTACGCTGCAGCGGCGCACGATCACGCCGACCCCGAGCAGCCGCACGATACAGCCGAGCAGACCGTCAGTGTCGCTACCCAGTCGCACGCCGACGCGCGTCACCGCACCGAGGGTGGTACGGCCCTCACCGGCCACCGGGTCCCGGACCGCGGTGAGGACGCCGACGCGCACGGCAGTGCCGACTACACGCCGCAGGCCGTAGCGGCAACTCAGAACTGCGGTGCAGGTAGTACCGGGCTGGAGCACGAGATGTCTCCAGCCCGTTTTCGTCATTCGATTACCAGGCTGGTGGTTCGGGTATTTCCAAAAGTCACGCGCTGATAGACCGCCGCACCGTTTGAATCAACCTTCGATCGGGGGATCGGACCTGGACAGCGAACAAGGCCACGGTGGTCCGCCGGCGCGGCGCAACGCTGCCTTGATGCAAGCCACGAACCTCGGTGGGTCTATTGGTTTCCTGATGCAGTCAGCGGCACCCATTCTCATGAGCTCTGTCTCGGTCTCGCGGGAGTCCGAACCGGTCAGCATGACTACGGGCAGTCTGGTGGTGGCAGGCATGTCTCTCGCAAGGCGCAGCAGCTCGTCTCCCCCCAGCCGGGGCATATTGACGTCCAACACCATGAGGTCGTACCGATGACCCGCTTCCAGGTGTTCCAGCGCGGCCGCACCGTCAACTGCCTCGGAAACCATGAATCCACTCGTCTCCAACAGTGCTCGCGCCAACTTACGGATTACCGAATCGTCATCGACCACCAGCACGTGCGGCTGGCCATCGGCCGGCATTGCTGCTGGCTGATCAGGCATATCACCCATGTGAGGATGACATCAGGGTTCTGGTCACGATGGCTCGCTGCGCAACTCCAACCGGCCAGTGTTTCGCCTTGCTCATCAACGGGCGCTTCCCATATCCACCGACGCCGTCAGGTAATCCGCGACTGCCTGATACTCCTGTAGCACCCGCTCGAAGAGGCCTGCCGCCTTGGCCGTATCGCCGGACCTCCCTGCGGCCTCTACCTGTTTCAACAGATCGGCCAGCCGGCGGGCTCGGATCGTGCCCGACGCCGACTTGAGCGCGTGCGCCGTGCTATAGATGCGCTCCGCATCCCGTGCAGCTACGGCGTCCTCCAGCTCCTCCACACGTCCCGGCGCGTCTTGCAGGAACGCCTGCAGCATTAGCGCTACTGCATCCTCGACACCCGCCTCGCTCATGGTGTCGCGGAATCCTTGCAGATCCACCGGCGCTTCGTGGCCGTCATCCTCGACCGCCTGCGATCTCGCGGCCAAGGTCCACCCCTCTAGCGTCGCAAACAGCTCATGGGGCATAAACGGTTTGGCGACGTAACCGGTCATCCCAGCCTCGATGCAACGCTCGCGATCACCCGACAAGGCGTGGGCCGTCATCGCTATTATCGGCAGTCTATTGCCGGAACTCCTGATCTGCTTGGTGGCGGCGACACCATCCAGCTCAGGCATCTGGACGTCCATCAGCACGGCGTCATACTGCTTGGCAGCCACGGCCTCCACCGCTGCACGACCGTTCGGCACGATGTCCACGTGATGGCCCCGCTTGCGTAGCATGGTGGCCGCCACCTGCTGATTCACGGGGTTATCCTCCGCCAGGAGCACGCGCAGCCGCCGACGCGTCTCTTCAATCGTGTGCCTCGTGACCAGACCGCCGGGATGTTCCTTGGGATCAGACTCGGCCAGCACGGCGGCTGCCTCCAGCAGGTCAAACCGCGACACCGGCTTTGGCAGGTACGCGGAGATCCCCAGCTCCCGACAGCGGCGCGCATCACCCCGCATGCCCGCCGACGTGAGCATCATCAAGCGAGTGTCGGCAAGCTGCGGATTGTTCCGTACTGCTCGTGCAACCTCGAACCCGTCGAGGCCACGCATGTGCGCTTCCACAATTGCCAGCCGCTTGGGTGCCCCCGATGCGACCGCGACACGAAGCAGCTCCAGCCCCGTTCTGCCGGAATCGGCCTCTTCCACCTCCACACCGGCCAACTCGAGCATCTCCTTCACCATGCGCCGGTTGATCTCCTTGTCGGCTATGACCAGGGCCCTCATCCCATCGAGAGCGGCACCGTATGCCTGGGCCGGAGTCACCTCGTGAGCAGTCTCTTCTTTCAAGCTCACCACAAAGCTGAACTCGCTGCCGACTCCCAGCTCACTCGACACCGTTATGTCACCACCCATCAGCCGCACGATCTTGCGCGAGATCGCCAAGCCCAAGCCCGTGCCACCGTACTTGCGCGTGGTCGAAGCGTCGGCCTGGCTGAATTCGGCGAAGATCGTCTCGATCTGATCGGGCGCGATCCCGATCCCGGTATCTCGCACGGTGAAGCAGATGTCCACTCCAGTATCGCTCCCGCCTGCGCGCGATACGGTAACCACGACCTCTCCTTCGTGGGTGAACTTGACCGCGTTGCCCGCAAGGTTGTTCAACACCTGGCGTAGCCTACCGGGATCGCCCCGGATCATCCGGGGTACCTCCGGCTTCACCTCGTAAGCCAACTCCACGCCACGCTCCGCAGCCCTGATTGCCAACGGACGCACCGTCGAGTCTATCAGCCCAGGAAGATCGAATGGGATCTCTTCCAGCTCGAACCGCCCGCCCTCGATCTTCGAGAAATCCAGTGTGTCATCGATGATTCTGAGCAGAGCCTCGGCCGAGTTGTGGACAAGCTCTGCAGCGCGACGCTGCTCTGCGGTCAGCTCAGTATCCAGCAACACCTCGGTCATCCCGAGCACCCCGTTCATCGGCGTGCGTATCTCATGACTCATGTTGGCGAGAAACGCACTCTTGGTCCGGGCTGCTCTCTCAGCCGCCTCTCGGGCTTGCTCGAGCGCCTCCGCCGCGGCTGCGCGTACAGTGACGTCGCGGGCGGTTCCACGCGCGCCGACAATCGCCCCAGTTTGATCGCGAACCGGCCCGGCCGAGAAACTGAGGTGCTTCAGGTCACCGGCCACGTTCCGATGAACCGTCTCGTAGTCGGTCAGTTCCGAGCCATTCAGCACCTCACGAAATGCCGCTATGTCGCGGGCCTCATGCTCAGGTATGGCGTGGCTCGCCAAAGGACGACCGATCAGCCGCTCCGCTTCCTCCCCATAGATCCTTTCGCACGCAGCATTCATGAACGACCAATCGCCTGCAGTGTCGATCTGCCACACGAGATCCGTAGCCGACTCAACCAATTCGCGGTACTGCTCCTCGGCGCGGCGCAGCGCCTGTTCGGCCTGTTTCACTGCAGTTATGTCGTCGTACATGACGAACCTGACACCTTCGGCGACGCCGCCCACAGCGGCGGCCGACATGCGTACGGTTAGCCACGTGCCATCCTTGCGCTGGCGCTCCAGTTCATCCACCACAAGCCCCGCGTCAGTCACCATCGTTTCAATTGCCGGGGTCGCTTGCCCCGGCGCACTCGCTCCGAAGATGTCGTTGATGTCACCGCCCACGACTTCGGAGGACTCGTAGTAGAACATCCGCTCGAACGCCGGATTGACTCCGAGGATGCGCCCATTCCTGTCGATGGTCACGATCGCGTTCGGTGCGCTCGTCAGCAGCGCGTCCAGAAAGCTCCGCTCTCGGAGGGCCTCGTCCTGGCTCAACTCCAGTTGCTTCATCGTGCGGACGTGCCGGGTCAGCTCTCTGTACGAACGACGAAACACCCGCGCCATCACGACCGAGAACAAGGCGATCAGGAAGACGGCTATCAAGTGCGAGCGATCTTGCCCGCTGATGATGACCGCCCCTGTCAACGACGTGGCCAGCGCTCCCAAGAACGCATAGAAGCTCACCGGATCGGCTGCGAGAAACGGTATCGCTCCGGCAACCAGCCCGGCGAAGATGACCATCAGAACCGCCAGATCCTGAAACGGCAGGTAGGGGGAGAACAACAGCGCACAAGTGGCCCAGATGATTCCAGCGAGAACTGCACTACTCCGCACATTGGCAAACACGCGGTCCGGACGACTGCCTCCCCGGGCCACACGGATACGGCTCCAGGATCGTAGCCCCGTGGCGAGCAGCACAGCACCAGCCCACCCGAGCAGCATTCCATGCGGCACCGTGGGCCAACACAGCAGCACGACAAGGGGCGCGAGCACCACGTGCGCCATCTCAGCCGATGCCCCATGAGGGAGAAGCCAGCGTGCCATTGGCGCCCTGACGGCCGACGCGATGTGAGCGGAGGGTGCGGCGTCGCGGAACGCCTCATCGGGCATCCGTCCGATCAACGAAGGGCGCTCCCGGCCGGCCGCTAGCTCACTGGGGCTGGTATCCTCACGTACACTGCTCATACGTGGCTTTCATTGGAGGGAGTCCGCGTGGAACGTCCTAATATAGAGCGTTCCGGCTCAGAACGCTCGGCCGCGACCGCCAGGGTACAGCCGCTTAAGCAATTCATAAACATTGAGTTACAGGCGCCGGCCAGAATCAAGTGCGGCTCCGGCATGGTCTCGCGTCAGACCTCAGACTAGCTTTCTGCGCCGCCGGACTACGAACCACGGCGTGACCGTTTAGACAACTGGAGACAACTCGATGGCCAAGACAACACTTACACCCAAGC
>CP070666.1:494226-507871 GCA_020351775.1 Gemmatimonadota bacterium
ACGACTCCACGCTCCCCTGGTGGCTCCTGTTCCGCATCCATTCTACGGTTTCGAATCTCGCCACGACCACGTGCCAGTGGTGGCAGGACGGACGCTTCTGGGCGTACGAAGGATGCGGCTGCTGCCACGGGACGTGCGGACACGTGTGGAATTACGCCCATGCGCTGGCGCGGCTGTTTCCCGCACTCGAGCGCTCCGTGCGCGAGATGCAGGACTTTGCTCCCGGAGTGGGGTTCATCAGTGAAACCGGAGAGATCCGGTTCCGCGGGGAGGACTGGAGCATCTGGGCCGGCGATGCTCAGGGTGGCTACATCCTCAAAGCGTGGCGAGAGCACCTCTGCTCCACCGACGAATCCTTCCTACGGCGCAACTGGCCCCGGATCAAACAGGCTTTGCAGTTCCTCATCCGGGAAGACGCCGATGCGGACGGTCTAATCGAAGGCAGGCAGCACCAGACCTACGACGAGGACTACTACGGCGCCAACACGATGGTGGGATCGCTCTACCTCGGCGCGCTCAGAGCAGGTGAGGAGATGGCCCGTGAGATGGACGACACCGAGTTCGCCGACACTTGCCGCAACATCTTTGAGACGGGCGGCGGGCAGTCGGTGGAGCGGCTGTTCAACGGCGAGTACTTCATCCAGGACGTCGATCTGGAACAGCACCCCGAGTGGCAATATGGTGACGGTTGCCTTGCCGACCAGCTGTTCGGTCAGGGTTGGGCGCACCAGGTGGGCCTGGGATACCTCTATCCGCAAGAGACGGTACGGCAGGCGTTGGAGTCGATCTGGAAGTACTGCTGGGCCCCGGACATCGCGCGCCAGAACCAAAGCCACGAGCCGGAGCGCTGGTTCGCATACCCCGGGGAGGCGGGTCTCTTCACGTGCACCTGGCCCAAGAGCCGGCACATGGGACCGAGGTCGACCCGCTACCGCAACGAGGTGTGGACCGGAATCGAGTACCAGGTTGCCAACCACATGGCGAGCGAGGGCATGTTGACAGAAGCGCTCGCCATCTGCCGCGCGGTCCACGAGCGATATGACCCGAGCAAGCGCAATCCGTTCAACGAGATCGAATGCGGCGACCATTACGCCCGCGCCCTTGCGAGTTGGGGGGTGCTGATTGGGCTGGCGGGGTTCGAATACCACGGCCCGAGCGGCAAGATCGGCTTCGCCCCCCGCATAACCCCGGAGAGCTTCCGGGCGGCGTTCACGGGGGCCGAGGCCTGGGGCTCTCTCTCTCAGGCGCGCGAAGGCGGCCGCCAGACCGATAGCATCGCCGTTGCGTGGGGCCGGCTGACCGTGGAGGAGGTGACGCTGGTGTTGGACCAGGGGCAGCAGGCCCGGTCGGTCACGGTTGACGGCAGCAGCATGGAGGGCTCGTTCACCCAGATAGCAGAGTGGCTTTCCGTTCGCCTCCCGGAGCAGCGTGTGGTGGAAGCGGGCCAGACACTGACCGTGGTTGTTGAGACGTAGTGGGGTGGCGAGTGCCAGTGTCACCTGCCAAGTATCAGCGGCATATGGAGGTCAGATGCCACGGCTGCGGGTCCTCTGATCCCGACGCCGCTTTTCGGCAACGGCCCCACGGCCGCTTCCTTCGAAACAAGGACGGTGCTGTTCGATGAAGCCACGGGTATCCGTTCAGCGGCTGGTGGTTGTGTTGATCGGCATGCTGACAGTTGTCGGTCACGTCGTGCTCGCCCAGCCCGATTCGACGCGGCCGTGGCAGGCTCTGACGGGAGATCTAGAGCAATTGCGGCAGGAGCTGGCGCTGCCGGGCATGTCAGTGGCGGTACTCCTGGATCAACAGGTCGTCTATGCGCGTGGATTCGGTCTTGCTGATATAGACAGAGAAGTTGCAGCTACGGAGAGCACTCCCTACCACATCGCTTCATTGACCAAGCCGTTCTCAGCTGTCCTCGTAATGCGGCTCGTCGAGGCTGGGCTCCTCAGTCTGGACAGCCGGATGCGCGATCTCTGCGCTGAGTCTGTCTTTATCGTCAATGACGAGGAGGTTCACGGCTACGATACGCTATGCGAGAAACTGGTGGGTTTGATCAACCATCCCTGCGCGGAATACGACTTTACCCTACGCCACCATCTGAGCCACACGGCCCGTGGCGTTCCCGGCGAGCGGTACCGATACACGGGTTGGCTGTTCGGTCTGGTGACCGAGGCGGTGGAGGCCGTCACGCGCCGCGACTTCGCCGACTTGCTGGCCCAGGAAATCACGGGTCCGCTGGGACTAAGCAGCACGGTTCCGAACTTGTCAGCGGTACGCACCCAGCAGGTCCTCGACCAGCGCGCGCTGCCATACCGGATCGTAGGCGGCAATCGGCATGAGTTCTCGCGCTTCCCGTCGCACATTAGGGCGTCTGCGGGAATGGTATCCACCGTGCTGGATCTCGCGCGCTTCGACATCGCGATTGATCGCAATGAGCTTCTCACGCAAGCCAGCAGCGACACGATGTGGAATCCGATGACTCTGAACGACGGCTCGATCGCACCCTATGGTCTGGGCTGGTACGTGCAGGATCTGGACGCGGTGGGTCGGGTCTATTGGCACGCTGGCTGGCAGCCGGACATGTATTCAGGCCTCTATCTGAAGGTTCCCACCGCGGGGGCGACTTTTCTCATGCTGGCCAACAGCGACGGTGCTAGCGCCAGCTTCGATCTGAGTCTGGGTGATGTTCGACGCTCGCCTTTCGCTCAACGCTTCCTGGAGTTGCTTGTTGAGCTGCGGTAAGTAGCCCTCCTGGATCGGGTATCTACCCGGGGCCGAGGCACGCCTTACCGCCAGATGGCGCGCCGCGAGACAGACGGCCACGGCGCTGACGGCTCCTGCAACTCCGAAACAAGTCTCTGCCACACTCGTACTGTTCACCAGAACTCGGCTTCACGCTCACCCCGCCTTGGGGCCATTCATGCTCAAGAAAGCAGTCTTGATCGCCGCACTGATCACCGTTGTCGGTTCCCTTCAAGCTCAGCAAGCCGCAACTCGACAGAGCCAGTTCACTCCGCAACAGCTGAGGGAAGACCTAGCTGTGTTGCGGAGCTCTCTGGAGGAGGGACACGGGGGATTCTATCGCTATTCGAGCAAAGCCGAGATGGACCTCGTTTTCGAACGAGCCGCGCAAGCTATCTCTGAGCCGATGACGGAACTGGAGTTCTATCGGCTCCTTGCGCCGATCATTGCCTCAGTGAACGACGGTCATACCGGTCTCATGGGCTCGCGTGAGCTGGAGAATTACATGGGGCGGCAGCTGGTCCTGCTCCCATTCAAGCTCACGTTTGTAGGAGATAGACCATACCTGCACCGCAATTACAGTGATCGTACAGACCTCGTGATGGGAGGGGAGCTGCTCGGCATCAACGGCAGTGCGGTGGACGAGATCGTGCCCGCAGTGCTCGCGGCTATGCCCTCGGATGGGCGAGTGGAAACCTCGAAGTACCGCAGGCTCGAGAGTACGAGCACGTTCGGAGATATATACAGCCGCCTGTTTGGGATCACGAGCCACTTCGAACTGACGTACCGTTCGCCGGACGACGGCTCGGTCCAGTCAATTGCAGTGGAGGGCCTCACGGCCCAGGAACTCACGCGCACGTTCGAGAGTCGCTATGCCGAGGTGGCTCGCGCGGTGCAGAGCCAACGACCTGTGGAGTTCACATTCAACGATGGCATCCCCGTCTTGACGGTCAGGACCTTCGGCGCTCGCACCATCAGCAATGCCGGCATCGATTATCCCGCATTCTTGCAGCGCACGTTTGAGGAGTTGGCGGACAGGGGGGCGCAAAGCCTGATCATTGATGTGCGGAACAACGGTGGCGGCTCCGATGAGTACGGCAAGCTGCTGGCGGCATATCTCATCGACGACACGTTCGACTACTATCGCCATCTCGAAGTGAACAGGGACTCCTTCGCGTTCCTCGAGCACACCAACATGTCGAACAGCGATCTGCCCCGGGATCGGTTCAGGGCCAATGAACGTGGCAGATACGACTTCATTGGGCACCCCAACTTGGGGCCGCAGCAGCCGCTGGCACCCAATTTCGGGGGCGATGTGTACATCCTGATCAACGGCGGCAGTTTCTCGGCCACGGGCGAGTTCACCTCGGTCGTGCACCATCACCAACGAGCCACATTCGTCGGGGAGGAATGTGGCGCTGGCTACTACGGCAATACATCGGGGATGATGGTGATGTTGGAGCTGCCAAACTCGGGTCTGCGCGTTCGCGTTCCCCTGGTGCGCTATACCATGGCGGTCTCGGGATACGAGCCACTCGATCGCGGCCTGATACCGGAACATCAGGTCGAGCCCACGATCGAGGACATATTGGCGGACAGGGATACGGTGTTGGAGTACGCGTTGGAGTTGATCGGGAGATGAGCCGGGCGGCTCCACCGCGATCGGCAGACGAGCGGCTCGGTCGAGGAGGCAACGTCTTGCCATGAGACAATGGAGAACCACGGCCCCGGTATGGATCGGCGTGATCACGCTGAGCGCTTGTTCTGGAGGAGCGCGCTCGAGCGAAGCCTTGCTGCAGCGCATCGGGCGAGTCGAGAACGGATTGCTACCTGCCGTAGTAGTGCGCGGAGAAGAGCTGCCGCGAAGCACGATTTGGGAGGTGATGGAGCGCTACCGAGTGCCCGGAGTGAGTGTCGCCGTGATCAACGACGGCAGGTTGGAGTGGTCCAAGGGATATGGTCTGCGAGAGGTTGGAGGGGAGCCGGTGGACACCGCAACGTTGTTCCTCGCCGGCCACATCGGACAGGGCGTTGCAGCTGTTGCAGCCCTCAGGTTGGTAGAGGACGGACGCCTCGGCCTCGACCGGGACGTGAATGACAACCTCACGTCATGGCGGGTGCCAGACAACGAGTTCACCGCAACAGAGAAGGTCACCCTGCGTCGAATACTGAGCCACAGCTCCTGTCTCTCAGTCCCCACGCTTCGTGGCTACTCGACCACTGATGTGCTCCCCACCGTCGAGCAGGTATTGGACGGCATATCACCGGCGACCAGCCAACCGATCCGGGTGCTCGATCCACCCGGATCAAGGCAGCGCTACTCACTCGGCGGGTACGTGGTTCTGCAGCGGTTGCTCGAAGACATCACAGGGTCATCCTACGCCGACTTCGCACACGCCACGGTGCTCGCGCCGCTCGGCATGGAACGGAGCTTCCACATCCAACCGTTGACAGAGACGCTCGCTGCCAACGCCGCATCCGGCTACGAGCCGAGCAACGAGGTAGTCCCGGGTCGTTGGCGCGTCTATCCCGAGCTGGCAGCACTCGGGATGTGGACCACTCCGTCCGACCTCGCCCGACTGGCCGTCGAACTCCAGCGATCTCATTCGGGCAAATCCAACGCGGTCATCAGGCAAGCCTCAGTCGAGGAGATGCTGTCACAGCAGTTCGAGAATCGCGGGCTTGGTTTCGAGGTCGGTGGGGAGGGGGAATGGCGCTTCTTCAGATTGGAGGGCCACGGCAACAACTACCTCTCCGAGCTCTATGCATACGTCTCGCACGGCATGGGCGCGGTAGTGATGACCAATTCCTCGAATGGTGAGGGTGTGAAGGCTCGCCTCCTGCGCGCTATTGCGGCGGAATACGGCTGGGCGGACTTCGTACCGGAGGAAGTGGAGGTGGCGCAACTGCGCGAAGAGATCCTTCTGGGGCTGGAGGGCCGCTACAGGTTCCGCGGGAGGGACAGGGTCCTGGTTGTGGAGAATGGTCGGATTCTGCAGCGCACCGAAGGAGACCGAGAGGAGGAGCTGCTTCCGCTGTCGGAAGACTCACTCGTATCGGTCTCCTTTGGGTACCGCTACGAGGTTGGCAGAGATCCGGCGGGCTCAGTCACCGGCTTGACCCTAGTGTTGCAGGGTACTCGGCTGTTCACGTACGAGAGAGTCGACTGATACCCGAGTCTCTGTCCGCAAGGCGTTGCCTTGACTCAACGTCTCTGCCACGCGCTCACGGCGCACCTACCGCTCATTGCGAGCGTACGAAACGTTCGATCACCTCCACTGCGCGCCCGACGCCGTCCTCGGATCTGACCCGCTCTCCCATCGTCGCCGCGCGCTCGTTCAAGGCGGTGTCACTCGCCGCGTACCTAATCGCCTCGGCCAGGTGCTTGACCGAGAGTCGCTTGCCCGGGATGGGTTTGACTGCCACACCTCGGTCGTAGAGACACCTGGCCCAAAACGGCTGGTCGCCGAAGAAAGGAATCGGCACGGCGGGCACGCCTGCCCGCAAGCCGGCGGCTGTCGTCCCGGAGCCGCAATGATGTACCACGGCTGCGGTCCGCGGGAAGAGCCAGTCGTGGGGCACTGAGCTCACGGCGAACACGTGCTCGGGTAGGTCGGCGTCCGTCAGCGCGCCCCACCCCGTGAGCAGTATTCCGCGCTGCCCGGCGCGCGTGAGTGCCTCTACTACACACTGTGTTTGCTTGGTGGCATTACGAGTGTGCAAACTCCCGAAGCCCACGCACACTGGTGGCGCTCCGGCATTCAGGAATTCGGTCAGTTCGGGCGGCGGCCGCCATTCCGCATCCGGTTCCGTGAACCACGAGCCGGTGACGTGCACGTTGTCCGCCCAGTCGGGCGGCTTGGGGAGCAGGGTCGGGCTGTACCCGTAGAGAACGGGATTGCCTCTCCTCCGCTCACCGGCATAGGGCGCCCTGAAAGGCATGGGCGGCAAGCCCAGCACGTCGCGCCGGGCTGCGTTGAGCGGACGGCGAAAGTACATCCAGAAGAGCTGCTCGCCGCCCAGATACATCATCAGGTTGGCGAGGCCACCGATGCTCCCGCCCCGCCACCCCATCAGGTGGAACTCTCTCGTTGGGGTCGCGGGCTGCAGGTACGCCGGAAGGGCCGGGATGCCGAGCTTTTCGGAAACGTGGTGTGTTACGAGCCAGCCGAGCATCGAGTAGACAATCAGACTGGCATCGCGGCAGGCCTGTAGGCAGCTCCTGATAGCACTCTCCGTGAACGGTCGCATTAGTGATGCCATCCGGCCGGCGAATCTGAAGGGGTTCCTACCGCTATTCAACCACGCCTGCCCGGCGTCGCTTTCGATCATCTGCCGGGGATCCCCGGGGATCTCAGCGAAGTTCAGGGAGTGCCTCTCGATGGTGGACCGAAAGTTGGTGTGAGTGGCGATCCGCACGTGAAAGCCGGCCCGCTCGAGTCCGACACCGAGCGCCACGTAGGGCTGTACGTCGCCGCGCGAGCCGATAGTGACTATGGTGATGTTCATGGTAAGTGTTGCCACCACCCCGAGCCGCAGGGCATTCTCACTTCTTGACCTTCTTGGGCTCGCACAGCTTCTGCTTCTTCTTGCGGGCCTGTCCGCAGTCCTTGCACACGTACCAGCCCTTCTTGGGCTTCTTCCTCTTCTTCTCGCGCGAGCACGCCATGGGATTCCCTGCCGCCCCAGTTCTGGTGGGGGTCCCCACCGAGGGGCTATGCGGTTGAGATCTGCAGTAAGACTAAGCAGCGAGTGGATGCGAGTGAATGCCTCAGTGACACAGTGGGCAGATGCGCAAATGCATGTGACGGTACGGGCAGTGGGCGGGAGTGGATGGAAGCTGGCGGTCCGAAGTAGACTACACAGATCGGATCGTCGGTCTGACAGTGAAGACACCTACATTTGAGGGGACGAGTGATGGACCCGAAGACACCCGTGGTGCTGCTGCACGCCTTTCCTCTAAACGCCGACATGTGGGAGTCGCAGCGGAAGGCGCTGGGATCGCGTAAGACCCTGGCACCCAACTTCCCCGGGTTTGGAGGCCGTGCTGTGAGCGAAGCCGAGCTCGATCGGTTTGCCCGAGTTGTGATCGAGGACATGGACGCATCCGGCATTGGCCGGGCGGTGGTCGTGGGACTCTCGATGGGTGGGTATGCCGCTTTCAGGCTGCATGCTCTCGCACCCGAACGGTTGGCCGCAGTCGTGCTGGCGGACACCAAGGCTAGTGGGGACGACGAAACTGGCCGGGCCAGGCGGACGGATCAGGCCAACCGGGCCCGCCAGGAGGGAGTGGCCTGGCTCGCAGAAGCGTTGCTACCTGCTCTCCTCGGAGAGACCACCCTGAAGGAGCGGCCCGAAGTGGTCGCCGCGGTGCGGGCGATGATGGACGAGGCAGACGCCGAGGGGGTCGCCCGAGCCCTCGAGGCCATGAGGGAGCGACCCGACTCTACTCCTCACTTGGCGGACATCCAGGTGCCCGTGCTGCTAATGGTTGGCGAAGAGGATACGCTCACCCCGGTGGATGAAGCTAGGAAGATCGCAGAGAGGGTGAAGGACGGGCGGCTCACGGTGATCCCCGGCGCGGGGCACCTCTCCAACCTGGAGGCCCCCGACCGGTTCAACGAGGCCCTGCTGTCTTTCCTGGGATGAAAGAGAGCGATTCCGGCGGAGAAGGGCCGCGTCAGTGCTGGTGCGCTACTGCGACTTCCTTCAGGACGTTGAGCGGGCCGACATCCCGTACCAATCCGAGTTCATCCTCGTCGCGCACCAGCAGCGACCCAGCGAAGCCCAGTGAGTTCACGGAAATCGAGCGGTACTTCTCGACCGAACGCGGCACCAGGAGCATCCAGTCACGGGTGGCCAGCAGGTTATAGGAATCCGACGGAGGGCTGCACCCCAGCCGGGCCAGCATCTCACGATATAGCTCGAGCGTGAACACCGCTGCATCGGTTGGCCTTGCCACGGCGAGATCGGATGTCTCAGCCAGGGCGTTGAGGAACGGCAGCGTCGGAACGGGTCCGATGCGATTCTGCAGGTTAGTTCGTGCGATCGCGGCATCCATGGGCAGGCGTCCGGGCCCGGCACCGATCGGGACAGTCACCTGTTGCAGGTGTTTGTGGGGCTGACTTGCACCGGCAATTGTTCCGGAGTTGTAGAATACCAGGCTGTCGAACTCCGTCAGGCACAGCCACATGGCCTCGAAATCCGCGGCGGTCAACAGCGAGTCCTGGCTCTCGAACTCGCGAGTCACGATGAGCAAGTGGTGCTCGACCACGTTGAACTTGTTGAGCAAGCACACATGCGTGTCGGACACATCCGCTACGTACAGGTCGTCGTCATATGGCATGAACGGGTTCGCTTCTGAAGGCTGCATGAGGCGGGCGATTCGCTTGCGCTCGATGCTGTCGACCAGCCGGACGACGAATTCAATTCCGTCCTGTTCTATGGTTTCCGTTCGAGTGGGGATACGGTGCAGCTTGCCGCATCCGATGGCTGACTCAGTGCGTGCCGTGACCTTGTCCCAAAGCGTGCCGCTGGTGTGGCGTTCCATGCTGTCACGCGATTACTGGTGAGACTGCCGCAGTCTAGGCGCGATCGCCGGAATCTCTGACTCGTTGTCTTCACTGCGTGTCCACGATCTCAACGAGGATGGTCAGATCCGTGGCAAGGCGCAAGATGCCCGATGAGGGGATCTCCGCTGCGGCCGTGTCTGCAGCAACCCGGCGCGTGAAGGTCAAGCGGGCCGTCGCGCGGCTCTCGGGCGAACCGCGACGGTGAGGACGGTCCAAGACGGCTGACGACGGACTCAGCCGCCAGCAAGCTGCCACAGCATGTAGATGTTGTGCTGGTGGAGGTTGTACTCGCGACGGATGTAGCTGTAATCGGCTACCTCAGGGTACCGTTCCTTGAACGTGTTCTGCATCAGGAACCTCACCAACGGAGTGTCCGCTTCTCTGGCGGCCGTGACATCGGCCCAGAGTCGCGACAAGTAGTGGTACATTCCCCGGAAATCCTCGACAGCGAGTGGTACGTCTGAATGACCCGGTACCACAGTCGTGAGGTCGGGAGACTCCTCGAGGATCGTCTTCCAGGTGTCCAGGACCTGGGGGAATCTGTCGAGCGTCTCCTCTCGCAAGAACGGCAGCTGCCCGCCCCAGAAGACGTCTCCAGTAAACAGCATCCGCTCCTCGGGTATGAGGATCAGCAGGTCGGAATCTGAGTGGAAGCTGGTGAAGTCGAATAGCTCGAGCCGCACGTCACCCAGTCGCAGCGTGTGATGGCGTTCGAAGGTCACTGTCGGATAGCGGGGCTCGATGCCCGCTTCGAGGTCGGCGATTCCAACGTCAAAGGCCGCCACTCCCTCTCGCGCGTGTATTCCTGAGGTGCTGTCGGGTGACGTCTCGGCGGCCCATGCCACGTAGCGCTCACGGCTGCTCCGCACGCGCTCGAGCAGCTCGGGGATCGACTCGACTTCGCGCTCCAGCGCCACCACACTGTTCTGATGAGCGATGACTGTCGCGTCGGGAAACACCTCATTGGCAAAGGCGTGGTCGTTGTGCATGTGAGTGTTGATGATGTAGCGGAAATCGCTGCGGCCGAGTTCACTCTCAATCAGCTCGCGCTGGCGCCGCACCGTACTGGGGGAGAGTCCGGTGTCGATGATCACCAAGCCCTGCTCGGTCACGACGACTGCCATGTTGGTCCCCTGGAAGTGGTTGCAAGCCCAGGTAACCAGCACTCGATCGCTCAACCACTTGCTATTGATCGGAATATCAGCCTGAGCCAGGGTGGATGGCGCGAACAGGAGCGAGAGTGTGCAGACAAGGAGAAGGCTGCGGATCACTGATCCTCCACTGAAAAAGACCGGCCTTTGGTATCACGTCTAATCTAAGAATCCATCCTTGCTTCATATAACGCGCATTCACACACGGTCGTGTCACCGGTACCTCCGCGTAGCGCTGCGCCATCCTGCCTCGGGCGCTCTTGCATTGTCAAGGCGCCTGCCCGTGGGGTCGTGGAGCGGTGTTGCTAAAATTTTAGCACTATGCTAAATTAGTAGCAGTTTGAAGCTCATGCCCAGCAAGCGTCGTAGGGAGGACGACCTTGGCTGTTTCTCCGCATGTCGACCTGAGCCGCCGCGAGCGCCAGATAATGGACGTCATATACGCGCGCGGCTCCGCCACGGTCCGTGAGGTCATGGACCGAATCCCGGATCCCCCCAGCTACTCGGCCGTGCGAGCGATGCTCCGTGTGCTGGAGGAGAAGGGGCACTTGAAACACGAGCAGGACGGTCCGCGCTACATGTATCTGCCGGTCGTTCCGCGTGAAAAGGCGCGTGACTCGGCCATGAAACAGATGCTGCGCACGTTCTTCGACGGATCGGCAGAACGCGCAGTGGCGGCGTTGCTCGACATGCCCGGCTCGGGCCTGAGCCGAGATGAGTTGGATCGGCTGGCAAAGCTGATCGAGCAGGCACGGAAGGAGGGACGGTGACGATGAACGTTCTGTCCAACGTCTTCGTGTGGATCGACACGACGATGGCGACTGGCGCGTCCGCGATTGCCGATGTCGGTGTCAAGGGGGCGATCATTCTCACGATCGCAGCTTTGCTGACCCACGGACTGCGGCGGTCGTCGGCGGCCCTACGCCACCTGGTGTGGAGTGCTGCACTCGTGGGCCTGCTGGCTCTGCCTGGACTATCAGTCGTCGTTCCCCAGTGGAGGGTGCCCGGCTTTGTCTCCGTCGCGCTTCCCATCCCGGATGGAGCGCGCGAAACGGTGGCCGGACCTGTCGCGGGCGTCACCGATGTGGTACCGCGGAGTGGGGAAACCGCGATAGTGCCAGCCGCTGCGGCGCCGTCGGTCGATCCCAAGTGGGTCAGGGCAGAGCCGCCGAGCCGGGTGGCACCTGTCGACGGTCGCGCTCGCGCAGTCGCGTCGACCGCGCCAGCGGCCGCACCCGAAACCCGCTTCGATATGGGATCCATCGCTGATACGCTGGGCCCTGCTGCGCTGTTGTTCCTGGTGTGGCTGGCCGGTGTTGCGGCGGTGCTCGGGTGGGTTGTCTTGGGCGCGGTTGCCATGTGGTGGTTGGCGCGATCGGCCCGAGAGGTCACGAGCGGACCGCTCCTGGATATGGTGGATGAGTTGTCTTATGAGCTGGACATCGGATTACCGGTTACCCTGTTCGAGAGTGACTTGCACAGCATGCCCAGAACGTGGGGGCTCAAGCCCAAGGTGCTGCTTCCCTCCGAGGCGGAAGACTGGAGCGATCAACGCTTGCGTGCCGTGCTGCTTCACGAGCTGGCGCACGTCAAGCGCCGCGACTATCTGACGCAGCTGCTGGGACACATTGCGGCAGCGGTTCACTGGTTCAACCCGCTCGCGTGGTACGCCGTTCACAGAATGCGGGTGGAGCGTGAGCGCGCTTGCGACGACCGTGTACTGAACACCGGGTCGAAGGCGTCCGACTACGCGGAGCAGTTGCTCGATATCGCCCGCTCGATGAAGCTGAACGGGTTTGTGTCGGCCACGAGTGTGGCGATGGCACGCCGTTCGCAACTGAGCAACCGGTTGCTGGACGTGCTCGATGCCACGCGGCGAAGGACAGCGGTGTCACCGCGGGTAGCCGGCACGGTGTGGGCCGCGGCTGCCCTGGTTGTACTGCCCGTTGCCGGAATGGCGGCAGCAGATCACAGTGCTGATTACGCCGCAGACTACGCAGATGAAGTGCGACGGGAGGCGGCTGATCAAGGATTCGCCGCGGATGAGGCATTGGGAGGTTCAACCAGCCAAGTCGCAGACGCACTCCCCCCTGGCAGGACCTCACAGCGGCCCAACGATGCCGCCGTGCTACGCCCGAGCGACTTCAGCGCTCCCCGTCCCAGCGGTTCCGAGTCCGCTCGCGCGAGCATATACGCACTGCCACAAGGGTGCGACTGGTACCGTCGCAATGACAACACGTCGACTTCGATCCAGTCGGACGACGACCTGCTCCGGATCATCATCACGAATGACGACTGCCGGCTTCGAATCGAGGCATTCGGTGAGATCGAGTTCAATGAAGCGGAGACGGATGTAGTCTATCTCTCCTCTGATGGGCTGTTCGAGATCGAGGAGTGGGAGGGTCGCACTCGGCGGCGGCTCGAGATCGAGGCGGGCCGGAACGGGGGTCTCCGCCACCGGTGGTTCGTCGACGGTGACGAACAGCCGTACGACAGCGCGGCGCAGGAGTGGTTTGCCGACCTGCTGCCGTTGGTCTTCAGGCGCGCGGGCTTCAACGCCGAGGAGCGCGCCGCCCGGATCTTGGAGCGTGAGGGTGTAGCGGGTGTGTTGCAGGAGATCACGTACATCCCGAGCGACTACGTCGCGCGCAAGTACTTCGAGGTCTTGCTGACCCAGGCTGATCTGAGCGAGCGGCAACTGCGTGAGATCGTGCAGCAGGCGGGCAGGGAACTCGATTCCGACTATGAGTTGGCTGAACTGTTGATACGGGTGGCCGAGTCGCATCCGGTGGACCGGGCGGTACAGGTAGCATATGTGGAGGCGGCAGGGCATATCGATTCGGACTATGAGACTCGGCGGGTGCTCGACGCGGTGCTCGATCGACCGGGACTGGACCAAGACGTCGCCCAGGACATACTGCAGCTGGCCACTGATATCGACTCCGACTACGAGTTGGCTGAGCTTCTGATCGGGATGATGCAGCGCCACCCGATCGAAGAGACGCTCACTGCCAACTTCTTCGAGGCGGTTGAAACGTTGGACTCGGACTACGAGCACCGGCGGGTGTTGCACGTCGCCCTGGAACGGGGCGCGCCCAATCAGCAGATACTGGATCTCGCCTTGGCGTCGGCTACGCGTTTGGACTCGGATTACGAGTTAGCGGAACTGCTGATTCA
>CP070666.1:507971-521004 GCA_020351775.1 Gemmatimonadota bacterium
TGCGGGTAACAGCCGGTACTACTGGCAGGGTGGCTTGCGGACTCGGGTGAAGACCGCCTGCCGCCGCTGCCTGGCCGACCTCGAAGTCGAGATCGAGCAGCTGATCCAAGCGTTGTTCGCTGAAGAAGAGAATGCCGATGATCCAGCGGTGTATGTCATCCCGCCACGAGCCACCCAACTCGATCTCAGCGAAGCGGTCCGAGAAGAGCTGATACTCGCAGTGCCGGATTACTCGCTTTGTCGCGAGGATTGCCGCGGAATCTGTCCCCGGTGCGGCACTGATCTCAATACTGGAACATGCGGCTGCCAGCCCGAGTCGGATCCCCGCTGGACCCAGCTCGAGAGATTGAAGGCAGCTTCAACCGATCAAGAGGTAGACTAATGGCAGTACCAAAGCGGAGAACATCCAAGAGTCGCAAGCGCAAGCGCCGGACGCACGACCGGGCGCCGAGGGTTGCGATCCAGCCGTGCCCACGCTGTGGTGACCCCCGGAGACCCCATCACGTCTGTCCCACCTGCGGCTACTACGGCGAACATAGGCGTATCGAGGTCGAGGAAGGCTGACCGTGGTCCGCATAGCGCTGGACGCAATGGGCGGTGACTTTGCGCCCGCGGTTCCGGTGGCTGGGGCGATGGAAGCGCTCGAGGAGCTTCCCGAATCCTGTGAGGTGGTCCTAGTTGGCCGCTCGGAGGATATTGACACCGTATTGAGCGAGCGTGGCGGCCGGCCCGATCGAATCCAGATTGTCGATGCCCGTGAGATCATCGACATGGGCGAGAAGCCCCTCGCCGCCGTCCGCGGGAAGAGAAAGTCTTCGATCCGAATAGGCCTCGAGCTGCAGAAGAGGGGCGAAGCAGAGGCGTTCATCTCGGCCGGCAACACGGGGGCAGTGATGGCCGCTAGCACGCTTCTTCTTGGGCTGCACCCCGGGGTGGAGCGCGCGGCCATAGCGGCTTTGTTTCCCACCATCGCGAAGCCCGTGATGGTCGTCGATGCCGGCGCCAACATTGACTGCAGTCCTCGGGAGCTCAGGGGTTTTGCGCACATCGGCACGGTCTACGCGCGCGACGTCCTGGGACGTGAGGATCCCACGGTCGGACTGCTCAATATCGGTGAGGAAGAGGAGAAGGGAAGCCAGGCGGTTCGCGCGGCTTTTGAACTGCTGAAGGGCGACCCGGGCATCAACTTCGCCGGAAACGTCGAGGGCAGGGATATCGTCCTGGGAAACCTGGACGTTGTCGTATGTGACGGATTCGTAGGCAACGTAGTTCTCAAGTTCTACGAATCCGTTGCTCAGCTGTTCACCGACTTGCTGAGGCGCGAGATGGATCAGGCCGTCCTGGATAGTGCCGCGATGGGCAAGGTGTTGCGTGTTCTCGACTACTCTACGTACGGTGGAGCACCGTTACTCGGCGTCAGGGGTGTCTCAGTTATCTGCCATGGTCGTTCACCCTCCCGCGCCATCAAGAACGCCATCCATGTGGCACTTCGATCCGTTCAGAGTCATCTCAGCCAGCATATCGGAGTCGAGCTGGCAGGAGGTGCCGTATGAAGCGCCCTGTAGCAGAGCTGGTGGGAACCGGACGCTACGTGCCGGACATGGTCTACGACAATGCATATTTCGAACAGCTGGTGGACACATCGGACGAGTGGATCCGTGAGCGTACAGGCATCCTGGAGCGCCACATAGCGAGTGATGATGAGACCCTCGCCGTTATGGGCACCAGGGCGGCGGAACAGGTACTGGATGACGTTGGTATCACGGCTCTCGACCTGGACGGCATTGTTCTCGGGACCGCCACACCCGATCGACTGCTACCATCGACGGCGTGTGACCTGCAGGCCGAGTTGGGGGCCAGGAACGCCGCGGCGTTCGACATTGCTGCCGCCTGCAGCAGCTTCCTCTATTCGCTGTCCGTAGCCGAAGGCATGGTGATCAGCGGTGATTTCCAGAATGTCCTGGTCGTAGGTGGAGATCGCCTGTCTCGCATTACTGACTACACTGACCGGGCCACATGCATCCTATTCGGCGACGGCATCGGGGCCACGCTGGTCCGGCCCGTCGCCAGTGGGGACCGCGGTCTGCTTTCCAGCTACCTCAAGACCGACGGGACCCTTGCGAACCTGCTCTACAGACCCGGTGGTGGGGGCAACCACCCGCCTGACGAGAAGATGCTGGAAGAGCGGGGCTATTACATCAAGATGGCGGGGCGCGAGGTCTTCAAATCGGCCGTGAAGTCGATGGCGGAGGCCTGCGACCGAGCCCTTGAGCGAGCGGGGGTGTCGGCGGAGGAGGTCGATCTGTTGATCCCACACCAGGCAAACATCAGGATCATCGAAGCCACCGCTAAACACGCCGGAATACCAATGGAGAAGGTTTACGTCAATATCGATCGTTACGGCAATACGTCCGCGGCCTCGATCCCCATCGCGCTCGACGAGTGTGTCAGGTGCGGGAGAATAGTGCCAGGATCACTCGTTCTCATGGTGGCGTTTGGGGGTGGGTTCACCTGGGCCAGCGCGCTCGTCAGATGGTAGATGCGGTCTTGTTGTGCCCCGGACAGGGAGCACAGTACCTGGGCATGGGCAAGGACATCGCCGAGCAGTTCCCCGAGGCGCGGAGTGTTTTCGGTACGGTAGATGAGGCGCTGGGCGTGGAGCTCTCCGCTCTCATGTGGGAGGGCCCGGAAAGCGAGTTGACCCTCACGCACAACGCCCAACCGGCAATACTGGCTCACACTCTTGCCGTGGCAGCGGTAGTGGAGTCGGCATTGTCGTTCAAAGTTGCGGCAGGACACTCGCTTGGTGAATACAGCGCGTACCAGTCAGCCGGTTCACTCGAACTGGCCGACGCGGCGCGCTTGGTGCGCAAGCGCGGAGAGCTGATGCTCGGGGCGGGGCAGGAGCGATCCGGTACGATGACCGCCGTGCTCGGCCTCGAAGCCGGCCAAGTCGAGCGGCTGTGTCAGACGGTGAGTGACGACAACGCCCTAGTCGTTGCAGCGAACATCAATGCTCCGGACCAGACCGTAATCTCGGGTGATCCGGACGCCGTGCGGGCGGCGGAGGTGAGCTGCAAGGAGGCTGGGGCAAGACGGCTACTGCCACTCAAAGTCAGCGGTGCCTTCCACTCGCCGCTGATGGCGCCGGCCGAGGTCGGGCTACGGGATGAACTCTCTCGGGTGCGCTTTTGCGATCCCCGTTTTCCGATCATCGCCAACGCTTCGGGAGAACCCGTGACGGACGCGGACACGGCGCGCGCACTGCTTGGCGCACAGCTCACGTCCCCGGTTCGGTGGGCACAATCGATGGTCAGCGCAGCTCAGCAGGCCGGCGCTGGAGTCCGGTTTGTCGAATTGGGACCGGGGAAGGTTTTGAGCGGGTTGCTGCGCCGCATCGTTCCGGAAGCCGAGTCGATCAGCCTGGGCAAGGCCGCTGACATCAACCGGTTCTTGGAGGAGGCCGGATGATCGACTTAACCGGTAAGGTTGCCATGGTGACGGGTGGATCGCGCGGCATCGGGTATGCAATCGCAGGCCGTTTCTACGAGCACGGAGCCGACGTTGCGCTGGTGGACATCGACGCGGCTGGAGTCGAGGAAGCCGCGCGGAGCTTAACGGGCAGGGGCACGGTGGTAGCAATCACGGCCGATGTCTCATCCGCTGCACAGACCGAAGCGGCTGTTGGCACTGCTGAGTCTGAGTTGGGTCCCGTTGACATACTCGTCAACAATGCAGGCCTCACCCGGGATGGGATGCTCGTGAGGATGGGCGAAGGAGACTGGGATTTGGTCATCGATGTGAACTTGAAGGGGGCTTTCCTGATGACCAAGCTCATGAGTCGTGGCATGATGAAGCGCCGTTGGGGAAGGATAATCAACGTAGCTAGCGTGGTCGGGATCGTCGGCAACAAGGGGCAAGCGAACTACGCCGCCTCCAAGGCAGGGCTAATCGGCTTGACCAAGGCTGTGGCCAAAGAGTTGGCTTCGCGGAATGTCCTGATCAACGCCGTGGCGCCCGGTTTCATCGATACCGAGATGACGAGACAGCTGCCGGAGGCGGCCCGCCGGGTCTTGATGGAACAGATACCGTTGCAGCGACTCGGCACTCCAGACGATGTGGCCGATGCGGTGCTCTTTCTCGGATCGGACCTGGCGAGCTACATTACGGGCCAAGTACTGGTGGTCGATGGCGGGATGGTGATGTGACACCCCTACACAACCCAGAGGACGGAAATGAGCGATCTCCACGATAAGGTCAAGGACATCATCGTTGAAGAACTCGGTGTCGAGCGCGACAAGGTGACCGACGATGCCAGCTTCATGGAGGATCTTGGAGCCGATAGCCTCGACACGGTCGAGCTGGTGATGGCCTTCGAAAAAGAGTTCGATGTAGACATCCCGGATGAGGACGCGGAGAAGATCCGCACTGTCGGTGACGCGCTGAAGTACCTCGACGAAAAAGTCGGGAGCTAACCTCTTGGGTAGGCGAGTAGTAGTAACCGGGCTTGGACTGATCTCGCCGGTCGGCGGCAATGTCGCTGATACTTGGAGCGGGCTCGTGGCTGGCCGCTCGGGCGCGGGGCCGATTCAACGATTCGATCCCTCTGAGCTCGATGTCAGGTTCGCCTGTGAGGTCAAGGATTTCGATGCGCTCGACTATATGGATCGCAAAGAAGCCAAACGGGCAGATCTGTTTGCCCAGTACGGCATTGCAGCTGCGGACCAGGCGGTGCGGGACGCCGGCATCGGCAACGGTCTGGGTTCACCAGAGCGCACAGGCGTGCTGATCGGCAGTGGCATTGGAGGCATCTGGACCTTCGAGGAACAGTGCAAGCTGTATCTGGAGAAGGGGCCCAAGCGTGTATCACCCTTCTTCGTGCCCATGTTCATCCCTGACATAGCCTCCGGCTTGATATCGATTCGACTGGGCGCCAAGGGTCCAAACTACTGCACGGTGTCTGCCTGCGCCTCGTCGGCCCACGCGATCGGAGAAGCGTTCCGCCTCATCCAGTCGGGAGTGGCGGACATGATGATCACGGGCGGGGCTGAAGCGGCCGTGACACCGCTCTCGATAGCCGGATTCTCCAACATGAAGGCGCTGTCCACTCGGAATGACGAACCCAAGCGAGCCTCCCGTCCGTTTGACAGGGATCGCGATGGCTTTGTGATGGGCGATGGTGCTGGTGTGCTGATCCTTGAGGAGGTTAAGTGTGCGCTGGATAGGGGTGCGCCGATATATGGTGAGGTGATCGGGTATGGCATGAGCGCGGATGCATTCCACATGACTCAACCAGCACCTGGCGGAGAAGGCGCTCGAAGAGCGATGGAGGAATGCCTGCGGGACGCAGCGATCCAGCCCGAGGACATCGACTACATAAACTCGCACGGGACGGCTACGCCGCACGGTGACATCGCGGAGACGGTGGCGGTCAAAGATCTGCTCGGAGATCATGCACGAAAGATCGTGTTGAACTCCACCAAATCCATGACCGGACATCTATTGGGTGCGGCGGGAGGCCTCGAGTTCGCGATATGCCTCCTGGCGATGAAGCACGGTGTGATTCCCCCGACCATCAACCACGACAATCCGGATCCGGAGTGCGACCTCGATTGCGCGCCCAATCTGGCGGTCGAGCGGAACGTCGATGTCGCGCTGTCCAATTCCTTTGGATTCGGTGGCCACAACGTGACCTTGGCCGTGAGGCGTTTTCAACAGTAGTCTGATGCCTCACCTGCCGGTCAACGATCCACAGCTGGAGTCCATCGCCACCAAGGTTGACGCGGGCGAGAGGCTTTCGCTAGAAGACGCGCTGTCGTTGTTCGAGAGCAACGACTTGCTGGGCATCGGTGCGATGGCAAGTGCTGCCAACCGCCGTGTCAACGGTGATCGCGTACTGTTCTCTGCAAACCAGCACATCAATCCAACGAACGTCTGTGTCCTGAGGAACGTCTGTGCGTTCTGTTCCTTCGCTCGCACTTTCCGAGAGGACCGAGCCTGCACCCGTTCTCTGCATGACGTATTCGCAGAAGCCGAATCGGCGCGCGGTGGCCCGACCAGCGAGTTTCACATAGTCGGAGGCCTGCATCTCAAGCTACAACTATCGTATCACCTCGGCATGATACGCAGGCTGAGACTGCGGCACCCAGACGTCCGGGTCGTTGATGATCGAAGAAAACGTGGTCTCAGCCGCCGGAACGCTGCATTGCACCACACTGGACGAGATGCGTCGTCACATCGTAAATGCTGGCTTCACCCCGGCGCAACGACGCCAAGATTATTCTATTATCGATGAGGTGGCAGGATTGAGCGGGCCCCCCTTCAACATGAGCGTATCATGAAAGAAAAACCAATCCTGATCGTGGTCGGATCGCAGAGCGACGAGGAGCGGGTTGTTGGAGCATTCAAAGCATTGGACGAGGCAGGCGTCGGTTACGATTTCGTTGTCTCGTCAGCTCACCGAGATCCCGACAAGACTGCGCAGATTGCCAAGGGAGCCGAACAGGATGGATACAAGGTGATCATCGCGGGTGCCGGGCTCGCTGCGGCGCTCCCGGGTGCTGTGGCCGCCAACACAAAACTACCGGTCATTGGTTTGCCGCTTGACGTCGGTCCGCTGCGTGGAGTTGACGCTCTCTACGCCATCACCCAGCTGCCTCCGGGATGTCCTGTCGGATCAGTTGGCATAGGCAACGCCAAGAATGCTGCGCTGCTCGCACTCAGGATCTTGCAGGCTGGGTGAGACGCTGAGCCAGGCGCAATCGAGTCAGTCCCTCGAACGCCTGCGGAACTCCATTCCAGCTGTCTGGAGTATCCGGATAGCGATCTGATGAACACTGCCATTCGAACCCACGGGTTCTCCGAATCGGTCATTCGTGGGATGACCAGACTCGCTAACGAACACGACGCCATCAATCTGGCCCAAGGCTTCCCCAACTTTGCCACGCCCGAGGTATTGAAGGAGGCGGCGGTGACGGCGATCCGCGAAGATGTCAACCAATACGCGATCACTTGGGGCGCGCAGCGCTTGAGGGACATCCTGAGCCGCAAATACTGGGATTGGTATGGGATGGACGTAGATCCAGCGACAGAGATCACCATCACATGCGGATCCACCGAGGCCATGGCGGCGACGCTGCTCGCCATCGCCAATCCGGGAGATGAGGTCATCGTGTTCGAGCCGTTCTACGAGAACTACGGTCCCGACACGATCTTGTGTGATGCCATGCCAGTCTACGTCCCGATCGCTCTCGGGCAGGAGCTAGATACGGATCAACTGACAGCAGCCTTCTCCGCACGAACTCGAGCAATAGTCGTCAACACGCCGAACAACCCGACCGGGAAAGTGTTTACGAGCATTGAACTGGAGGCGATCGCAGATCTCTGCCAGCGCTATGACGCTTATGCGGTCACGGACGAGATCTACGAACACATAGTCTACGAAGGGCGGCACATCCCGATTGCCACGCTCCCGGGAATGAGAGATCGGACAATTACAATCAGTGGTGCGTCCAAGACCTTCAGCGCCACCGGTTGGCGCGTCGGAACCATCATCGCTCCACCCCCTGTCACCAGTGCAATCCGAAAGGTGCACGACTTCCTAACCGTGGGTGCGCCGGCTCCGCTGCAGGAAGGTGTAGCCGCCGGTCTCGAGCAGCTGGGAACCGACTATTACGCCACCTTGCTGGCCGATTATCGGGTAAGGAGAAACGTCATCTGCCGGGGCTTAGCAGCTGCCGGGTTCAGGTGCAATCCACCTGCTGGATCCTACTACGTGCTGGCCGATTTCTCCGATCTCAGCGACCTGCCCGACGACCAGTTCTCGGTTTGGCTGACCAAGGAAAAAGGAGTGGCAGTTGTACCAGGCTCGAGTTTCTATAGCTCGGCGCCTTTGGAGTGCAAGCTGATCCGATTCGCCTTCTGCAAGACGGTCGATGTCCTGGAGGAAGCAGTGGCGAGGCTGATGACAACACGATCAGCTTGATCCAGGTTCACTACTTCCATTACAACACCGCATCCCCTATCATCCCCCCATGCGGCAGAGATTCGGAATCGGCTACGACTCGCACGTCTTCGGAGCCAAGCGTCCGCTCGTGTTGGGTGGTGTGCAGATAGAACACGACTCGGGTCTCAAGGGTCACTCGGACGGCGATGCTGTCACCCACGCGGTCATCGATGCACTGCTGGGAGCCGTGGCTATGGGTGACATAGGCCGCCTCTTTCCCAACACCGACGCGCGGTGGAAAGGCGCTGACTCCCTGGAGATGTTGGCAGAGGTCAAGCACCGCCTGATGGCTGCCAGCTACACAATCGTGAACGTGGACGTGACCGTAGTCGCCGAGAAACCTCGGCTGGCCCCGCACATCAACCGGATGTGCGAGAATCTGTCACGCGCACTTGGACTGCCACCACGCGCCGTTTCCGTCAAAGCCAAGACCAACGAGAAAATGGACTCGGTCGGCCGAGGCAAAGGCGTTCAGGTGTACGCGATCGCGTCGGTCGGGGGCGCGTAGCCTGATCAGCCAAATCATCCACGGACTCACCGACCTTCCGGCCGTATTCGTCTACACGGTGATCGGCGTACTTGCCAGTGTGGAAAACGTATTCCCGCCGGTACCGGCCGATACGGCGGTCGCGCTGGGCGCGTTTCTCTCCAACGCGGGCACGGTTTCGGCATGGTCTGTCTTCGGAGTGACATGGGCAGCTAACGTCGGATCGGGTATCGGGGTCTATCTCGCCGCGCGAACATGGGGACGCAGATTCTTTACGGGCCGCCTCGGTCGACGTTTGCTCAACCCCAAGCACCTTCACAAGCTGGAGCGGCTGTATGACAGATACGGTACCTGGGGAGTATTTCTCAGCCGTTTCGTGCCCGGTGCAAGGGCCGTCATCCCGTTGTTTGGCGGCATAGCCGGCCTGAAGAGCATCAGAGCCCTGCTGCCCATGGCCGTTGCCTCGGCCATATGGTATGGTATGCTGACGTTTGCGGCGGCCACCCTGATCCCGAAGTTGGATGATGTCGCGGCGTTCGTAGTCGGACTGAACTGGGCGGGACTGGCGCTGGCCGCACTCGCCGCCGTCGCGATCATCTGGGTGACCTTCCTGCGCAGGAGGAAGCTGAGACGACAGAGAGATCCCGTAGCCGACAGTGGAGTGTCTGAGTGAGCGTTGTGTCGGAGCAGACAATTCAACGGGACTTCTGGTTAGAGGCATTCGAGGACTATCTGGCCCTCGAATCGGGAAGCAGCCCACACACGGTGGATAACTACGCGCGAGATGTGCGCCGACTGGCCGCGTACGCAGTGTCACGCGGAGTTGCTGCACCGGGAACCATCTCGCCGAGCCTGGTCCGCGAGTTCATCTACTACTTGAAAGACCTGGGGATGGCCGCCACCAGCATCAGACGCCAAGTGTCGGCCATGCATACCTACTACCGCTTTCTGGTAGGGGAGGGGCACGTGCAGTCGGACCCCAGTGCACAGCTGGAAACTCCCAAGGCATGGCGCACGCTACCCGAGGTGCTGACGGTGACCGAAGTCGAGCAGCTCCTGGCTGCACCAAATCCGGACCAGCCTCTTGCATGGCGCGACCGTTCGCTGCTCGAGATCGCGTACGCCACTGGAGTCAGAGTCTCGGAGCTTGTAGGGCTCGCGGTATCCGATGTCTGGTTCGATGAGGCGCTCGTCAGGGTGCTGGGAAAAGGCGCTAAGGAACGTTGGGTCCCGATCGGCCGCAGAGCCCTCGGGGCCGCGGCCATCTATGCGCGAGAGGTGCGCCCCACCCTGGATCACGGGCAATCGGAGGGTCGCTTCCTACTCAACGTGCGGGGACGACCTCTTTCCCGCGTGGGAGCATGGGGAGTGATCAAAAGATGCGCTGCCAGAGCGGGGATTGAGAAACGTGTCAGCCCACATACGCTGCGACACACCTTCGCTACACACCTGCTCGAGGGGGGCGCTGACCTGCGCGCGGTTCAGGAGATGCTGGGGCACGCTGACCTGTCGACGACACAGATCTACACCCACGTAGATCGAGACTATTTACGTAGCGTACACAAGACGCACCACCCAAGATCGTGACCATACTCGTCCTCGACAACTACGATTCCTTCACGTACAACTTGGTTCAATACCTGGGAGAGCTGGGGGGCGACCCCCTTGTGCGACGCAACGATGCAGTGACGCTGCAAGATGTGGCCGCCCTGGCGCCCGACGCCGTCCTCATATCGCCGGGTCCAGGTGTGCCCGCCAATGCAGGAATCAGCATACCCCTAGTCCGCTGGTGCGCCAAACGAATTCCACTGCTCGGTGTCTGCTTGGGGCACCAGGCCGTAGCGGAGGCGTTCGGGGGCAGAGTTGTCCGAGCCGATCGCCTGATGCACGGCAAGACATCGCCGATCCGGCATACGGGATCCGGGATCTTCCGGAACCTGCCATCTCCGTTCCTGGCAATGCGGTACCATTCCTTGTTGGTCGATCCGGCGACACTGCCCGGCAGACTCAGTGTTACTGCCTGGACCGACGACAGACCTCAAGGAGAAGAGATAATGGGACTGGAACACACGGATATACCAGTATTCGGTGTCCAGTTTCACCCGGAGTCCGTAGGGACCGAAGTGGGCAAGACGCTGATCGCGAACTTCCTGGCCCTCGTCTGAGCCGCGGCCCCAGTGAGTCCTACTGCGAATGCTCACACCATAACTCGCTGATGGGTAACCAGTTATACCGGCTCATCTTGAGACCACTCTAGCTGGCACGACTTTTGACACAGCCAGCGCCCGGTATTAGTTTGCGCTGTGCGCGTCCTCACAATCATTCCGGCCCGCATCGGATCGTCCCGACTCCCTGAAAAACCCCTCCGCTCCATCCGCGGCGAACCGCTCATCCGCATCGTGGCCCGCACAGCGATCGACCTACCCGTTTCAGACGAAGTGGTTGTGGCCACCGACGACCGGCGGGTGGTGGACGCAGTGAGACCACTGGGGGTACGGGGAGTGCTGACGAGCCCGGACCATGAATCTGGCACCGAGCGCCTCGCCGAGGTTTTGCAGATGCCCGAGTTCGCAGACTGGCAGCTGATCCTCAATCTTCAAGGGGACCAACCGTATCTGCCTGCCGTTGCTGCAGCGGGAGCGTTGCAGCAGGTGCGCTCGGGATGCTCGGTCGGAACGGCGGCCGCGGCGCTGCGTGCAGGAGACCTGACCAACAGAAACGTCGTCAAGGTGGTGGTGGACGAATCTGGTCGGGCCAGTGAGTTCTCGCGCCGCCAGCCCGCCGGCAGCCCAGTTGGTCCGGGTCATAGCCGGATCTTCCACCATTTGGGTGTATATGCATACGAGCGGGAGACCGTACTCGAGTGGGTTCGCCTGCCGGGATGCTCGGCGGCGCGTACCCAAGGACTCGAGCAGCTCCGACCCCTGCGAGCCGGTATGTCGATTGGCGTGGCGTTGTGCAACTGCGTGCCGCCGCTCGCAATCGACACCGAGGACGATCTGAGGTGCGCACAGCTGGCCCATCGCAATCGAGGTGTTCAGACACGGAAGAGTGCATGACTACGAAGTACATCTTCATCACGGGTGGTGTTGTCTCAGGCTTGGGGAAGGGAATCGTCGCCGCTTCACTGGGCCGCCTCCTGGCAGAACGAGGTCTTTCGGTCACCATCCAGAAGTTCGACCCGTACATCAACGTAGATCCCGGAACGATGTCGCCGTTCCAGCACGGTGAAGTGTACGTCACCGACGACGGCGCGGAGACTGATCTCGACTTGGGCCATTACGAGAGATTCATTGAGCGGTCTTTGGGTCAAGTCAACAACGTCACGACAGGACGCATATATCTCTCGGTGATCACAAAGGAACGCCGCGGCGAGTACCTCGGCGGCACGGTGCAAGTCGTTCCCCACATCACGGATGAGATCAAGGCTGCAATACGTCGACTGGCCCCGCAAAACGACATAGTGATAACGGAGATCGGCGGGACCGTCGGCGACATCGAGTCGCTACCCTTCATGGAAGCAAGCAGGCAGTTCAGACACGAAGCCGGAAAGCACAATGTGCTGTTCGTCCACCTGACATTGCTACCGTATCTGGCAGCCTCACAGGAACTGAAGACGAAGCCGACGCAGCACTCGGTACACGAACTGATGCAGATCGGTATTCAGCCCGACATTCTGGTATTGCGGAGTGAACATCCGCTGACGGAAGAGATCCGTCGCAAGGTGTCGTTATTCTGTAACGTCGACTTTGGCTGCGTGATTGAGAGCAGGGACGTTCCCACGATCTATGAAGTACCTTTGATGCTTCATCAGCAGCGGCTCGATGAAACGGTCTGCGAGCACCTGGCACTCGAGGTGAAAGACCCGGATCTTCGTCCCTGGAGCAACATGGTAAAGCGCATCCTGCATCCTTCGGATCGGGTGAGTGTCGCAATCGTAGGCAAGTACACGACAATGGGTGACTCTTACACGTCCATCCGCGAGGCACTCATCCACGGCGGCATTGCCAATGACGTTGGCGTCGACCTGGAGTGGCTGCCGAGTGATGAGTTCGTGGACCAAGAGCGCGCGGGGACCCTGCTCAAGAGCTACGACGGGCTCTTGGTACCGGGTGGATTCGGCGAGCGGGGGGTCGAAGGAATGGTGCAGGCCGTGCGCTGGGCTCGTGAGAACACGTTGCCGTTCTTCGGGATCTGCCTCGGGCTACAGACTGCGATCATCGAGTTTGCCCGCAATGTCTGCCAGCTCGATGGAACGCACTCCAGTGAATTCGAGGCTGAATGCAGGAACCCAGTGATTGCACTGATGGACTCGCAGCGCAACGTGACCGATCTGGGAGGGACTATGCGCCTCGGGGCCTATCCCTGCGCATTGAAGCCCGGATCGAGAGCGGCTCAGATCTACGGCACGGATCAGATCAGTGAACGCCACCGGCACCGCTACGAAGTGAACAACGCCTACAGAGACACGTTCAGAGAATTCGGGCTGCGGTGCAGCGGACTCTCGCCAGATGGTTCGCTCGTAGAAGTGATTGAGCTAC
>CP070666.1:521104-534118 GCA_020351775.1 Gemmatimonadota bacterium
CCGGTTGAACTCCGCTGGCTTCTCCATGTTGACCATGTGTGCGACGTCCGCAATGTAGACCCGCTCCGCTCCGGCGATATGCTGGTCGATCAGGTGTGCGAGCTGATCGATGTCGGGCACGTCGAGGGTACCGACGACGGCCAACGTCGGTACGTCGATCTCCTCGAGCCGCCCGATGGCCGGCGGGTCCAGCTCACGCTCGAGTGGCGAGTATAGCCAGCGCTGCTCGCTCCCTTCGAGCATCTCCAGGACCCGGCCGCGGACGACGGAGTCGACTTCGGAGGGCTGTCGGTAGGGGCCGTCGCACCACCAGTGCGCGAACGTCTCGAACACGGCAGGGAAGCCCACTTGGACGGCCGTCTGGAGATCCTGGATGTAGCGCGCGATCTCGTCGCTCCGTGGCTCGAAACCCGACATTCCGGAGCCCACCAAGACCAGTCCGGCGACGCGGTCTGGATCGGTCAGCGCGAAGTCGATCGCGATCCGGCCGCCCATGGAGAGACCGACGATCACCGCACGGGGGACCGCCAGCGCATCCAAGAGCCGGCGCAAATCGTCCTGATCGGCAAACGGCACCGAGTCGCTGTGCGACCGCCCGTGGGCTCGCACGTCGTAACGGATCGCACGGTAGCGCTCGGCCACGAGGGTGAACTGCCCGTCCCACATCCGGTGGTCGAGGAAGCCTCCGTGGATCAAAACGACTGGCATGCCCGAGCCCGCTTGCTCGTAGTATAGGCGCGCACCATCCACGTCAACGTATCCCGACTGCATCGCCTCCTGGGGCACAGCCGAGCCCAGGGAGTAGAGGAAGAATGACAGCCACAGCCGATGTCCAGGGACCATCAGATAACCCTCCGGCGTTCGCGAACGGCTCGGTGCTGGCGGTGATCTATCCTCTAGCGGTGTAGCGCTGCTCCCGCGACACCCACCTTCACCTCCCACACCTTGCCGGTCCGCGTCGATGTCACGTAGATCGCGTCGCGATCGAATTCGCCTTGTCCGAACGCGATACTCGCCGCACCGGGCATATCCTCCGCTATGATCACGACGTCGCGGGTCTCAGGGTCAACTCGTAGGATCTGACCGGTGCCATTTGCAGCCACATAGATCCGACCCAGCTCGTCCATCGCCAAGCCGTCATTGGCGGCACCTTCGCCGGTATGCGCAATCAGTTCCGGCTCCCCCGCCGGACTCCAGCCCTCGACCGAAATCGCCCAGACACGATCATCGACTACCAGCGGCCGCAGGCTGGCGAAGATCTGAGCCACGTACAGTATCGAGCCGTCACCCGACAGCGCGAGCCCGTTGGGATGTCCGACGGCGTCGGTGAACAATCCGACACGGCCCGTCGTGTCGGCGATGAAGATCTCATCAGTAGCATCATCAGACACTAGGAAGGTGCTATCGCTCAGCACCACGATGGCGTTGGGATCGCCAATCCCTCCATCAATCACCCTTCGCTTGTCACCCTCCGGCGTTATGCGCCACACGATGCCATCGACATTCGGCCCAGTGTCGAACCGGCTAGTGGGCCCGAAATCGGCCATCAGGATATCGCGGTCACCGATCGGGGCCAGGCCGAGGTTGCTGTAAAGGTCCGCGATCTTGGTGACATCACCGGCGGTGCTGACGCGCCACAGCGCCCTGTTACCCGCCACGTAGAGATCCCCCTCGCCGTTGAATGCAATGCCTTCACAGCGATCGAACTTGCCATCCACCAGGACTCTGGCTGCCACGGGAAACTGGATCTCACCTCGAGCTCCCTGCCCGGTCTGCACAACTGTTGAGGTCGCTACGACCAGTAGCACCGGAGCAACTGAGCAGACCACCGCGTGTCGTGCACGGGGTCGCAATCGATCGAACTCAGACGGAGAGCTGTTCATTGAATCTCCAGCAAGTAGGGAATCGAAGGACGTTGACTGTATACCACTACGCGACGTGCGGGACCGAGTTTCCCGCCACTGTCAACTATCCTCGATCTTCTAGAAGCCGGAGAATGACGTTGGACGGTTCTTCACAGGTGTCCTGGGACCGTGAGGCCGGGCAACACACCTCCTGCTCTTCGCCCGCACCTACCCATCAATTGGGGAGTCCGTGCAACCGGATCTCGAACATCCAAGGCCACAGCTTACCGGTCACGAACAGGTGGCCGGTATCCTTGTTAAAAGCAATTCCGTTCAAAACATCCGTGGCCGCGGTGCGCTGGTCGGCGGGTAGGATGCCCGCCAGGTCGATCCACGCGAGGACTTCTCCGGTGACCGGCGAGATTCGCACGATCCAATCGCTCTGGTAGATGTTGGCGTACAACTCTCCGCCGATGTACTCGAGCTCATTGATTTGCGACAGCGGTAGCCCATCGTCGGTCACGGTTACCTCGCGCGTCACCTGAAACGTTTGCGGATCGAGCACGCGTAGGTTCGATGTTCCGTCGCTCACGATGAGCGAGGTTCCGTCTGTGGCCAGCCCCCAGCCTTCGCCGCTGTAATTGAACGAGTCCTGCAAGACCAGGGTGGTTGCGTCGTATACGTACCCCACCCCGCTCTTCCAGGTGAGCTGGTACAGCTTACCCTCCAGCAGCGCGAGTCCCTCGCCGAATCGATCGGTCGGCAACGCCACGCTGGCCTCGAGGATGCCCGTCGTCGCGTCGAGCTGCCGCAGCTGCGAGAGACCGAGGCGCCCGGTGCTCTCGTAGATGCGGCCCGCCGAGTACACCAGCCCCTGAGTGTAGGCACTGGTGTCGTGTGGGAACTGGCTCACGATGTCGTACTGGGGCTGACCGGAATTGATCGAACATGCCGAAGCCAGAGCCAACACGGCCAGCGACACACCCGGAGAACGACCCTGTTCGACTGAGCGACTCATGCATACTCCCTGTTATCAGGCGTCTCGTCTCAGCTGAAGTTTATCACAGTGGCTTCGTCGACCGCACCCCGTTCATCGCAAAACGCTCTCAGGTCACAACATTGAGACTAGAAGGACAGTCGGTGAGATGAAGCCACCACCCCGGGCTCTTGAGCCTCACGCATCCGCTATGTTGCCACATTCTTGCGAATCACTGCAACGTAACCTGGCCCGCCCGACTCGATGTAGCGCTCCATCTCCCAGGGCGTTCCGGCGAGCAGCCGCCGCATTTCACGTCGAGACACAAGCAGCCAGTCGAACCACGGCGTGCAGTAACTGCCATATCGCACTCGGACTCGTATGTGCCCACCCATACGTCCACGGCTTCTGTTATGGCGATGGTAACGTCGGTGGTCTCTGTCCTGCGTATCGTAGGGGTCGACGGCCGCCGCGACTATGCGGCCGTCGGCCGACGTGATGCTCGCAAACCGCTGCAACAGCCACCGCGCCCGTTTGCGATTCCCCATCAGGCCGAAATTGTTCCCAAGCATCAACACGGTGTCGAACGTACCGAGGCGGGTAGTGATGCTGGTTACCGACAGGAGCCGTGTCTGCCGCACTCCTCGCAGGCGCGCTGTCTTGATGGCAAGCGGTGAGTTGTCGATCCCGACCACCTGCTGGCCGCGACGCTGCAGGTAGAGGCACGCGCGGCCCGCACCACAGCCGACATCCAGGACTCGACCACGCGCGTACTTCATTGCGGCACGCTCGTGTTTGGGCCACTTCCTGAAGGGCGCCAGATAGAGCGAGGGCCCCGGTGAGGCAGCGATCCAGCCGTCATCTCGCTCGACGATCTCGGTTGCGGAGATGCCGTGGTGAAGGTCATAGACCACGTGACCGTGGGCGTCTTCGTCTGACTTCACGAGTATAGCCTCCGTCTTAGTAGCCTGAGGATGATGCGAGTTCTGTCATGCGCTCGCTGTAGGCGGCTCACGGCCCGTGCACTGACTTGCCCGCTGGAAGGCCAGCGACTCGTCCAACAGCGGCTAAGGTAAGATCGGGCTGATTGCCTGATGCCGCAGTAGCCTGTGGAGTCCCAGCCAACGTTCCGTGGCCATTATGCAACAAATGGCGGGACTCGAAAGGTAGGAGAACCACCACCTCCCAGGGAGACAGCGGGGTGTGCAGCCACAGTCATGCTGGCACGCTACATGCTTTTGAAGAATAATCGCCCCAAAAACGACAGCTTGCAGTCAGTGCGCGGACGAGTTCAACAGCCGGCCCATCCGGCGGGCCGGAATCGTCCACCGCACGTCGGGCCGAGCAGGATGGGCGTAGGCCCGGAGGGGCACGATGAACTCGCAGCACGACCGTGATCTCAGGCCGTTGCGGTGCATTGGAGGTCTTCCGATGCCACGCATCATGCGTTCCGCTGGCGTTGCAGCCGCACTTGGCTCGGCGGCTGCCCTACTCACCACGTGTAGTCTCGACGAGCTGATCAGCCCCGGGCCGGTTGGCCGGCTCACGACATCTATATCGCAAATCGTCGACTCGGCAGCTGTTGGAAGCCTCGAGCAGCGCGACGTCACGATCAGGGTGGCCATACCCGGAGAGCGGGCCGCGTCATGGACAGCCGCGAGCGCCAGCGAGAGCCCGTGGCTATCGCTGAGTGTTACTTCTGGCTCAGTTTCGGGCAGTCTCACCGCCACCCTCCGACCCGACAATCTTCCCATCGGCGTATACCAAGACACCATCCTCTTCAAGGTGGGAGGAGCGTCGATTCTCACACCTCTGCCGGTACAGTTCACCATACATCCCTGTCCCGTGGTCGACATTTCGCCTGATACGGCGGTCACCGGTTCGGTCACCACGGCCAGTTGTACGGCGCCGCGGTTGGAGCGTCGCTTTGCAGCCGTTTTTGGTTTCACCGCCGCTGCTGGCGACTCCGTTTCAGTCTTGCTGACGTCGCCTGACTTCGATGCCCATGTGGTGCTGGACAGCACAGCGGATGCCGCGGTCCCACCACTGGTGGAAGCCAACACCTGCAACGGTACCGATGGTGACCCCTGTCTGATCTACGTGCTACTGAGCGACAGTGGCCGGTATTTCGTTGCAGCGACTACGGCACACGAACGCGAAACGGGCATGTTCAACCTCGAACTCAACACGCCGCGCCCACCGCCCGCACCCAGCTACCTTGGGCAGTTCATGGAGGACAGCGTGACCGGATTGCCGTTGGGAGGTGGGACTCCCGCCAGCTCCGTCGTGCTCAAAGGGGTGCTGGACGATCCCGACATGACGGACAGCCTCCGTCTCGAGGTCGAGTTGCAGCCGGTCGACTCCGGATTTAGCGGCAATCCGACCGGAACGAGTCCTCTCGTTGCCAAGGGTGACACCGCCCTCCTGGTGATAGCAGAGCTGGCCGATAATACGGACTACCGCTGGCTGGCCCGCGCCATTGACCAGACTGGTCGCGTGAGCGACTGGGCATCGTTCGGTGCTAACCCGAATGACTCGGCAGACTTCCGCGTAGCCGTGCCCGATTCACCCAATCCTCCCCAGGGTCTGGAGCAGTATCGCGGTGACGGAGCTACGGTCATTCCTCTGGGCCAGGCAACACCAGACCGAACGGTTGTCTTCGATGGGATCGTCAGCGACCCGGACTTGACCGATCGGCTGCGGCTCGAGGTCGAGGTACGCCCCGTTGGGGTGGCCTTCACCGGGGCGGCGGTCGGGTCTAGCGTGCTTACCGGCAACGGCACCAGGGCGCTAGTGTCTGTGCCGGGCCTGGACGACGATACGGAATACCACTGGCAGGCCCGGGTAGTGGACCTGGACATGAACACCAGCGAGTGGAAACAGTTCGGTGCCAACCCGGAGACTGAGGCTGACTTCAGGATCGCGGTGCCGGATGTGCCATATGTTCCGGTCTACCTCAGGCAGCTCCGCGCTGACGGCACGACCCCTATATCGGTCGGTGATACCATAGATGAGACCACCGTCGTCTACAGGGCGAACGTCAATGATCCCGATCCGGGAGACTTGTTACGCCTGCAGACCGAAACCCGACCGATTGGGATGCCGTTCACCGGCTTCCCCACCGACTCCAGCACACAGATCTCGGGCGGCGGCACCGTCTCGGTGACCATCTCAGAGCTGCCCGACGATACGGCATACCACTGGCGTGCCCGCGTGACCGATCAGAATGGCAACGAGAGTGCCTGGGTCTCGTTCGGAGACAACCCCGACGGAGACGCAGATTTCGCTGTGGCGGTTCCCGCCACCGAGCTGAACTTCGCGACCCAGCCAAGTGATGTGCGATACGGAGCCACGTTCCAACCGCCGATAGCCATCACGGCCCTGGAGCCGTCGGGCGCGACCGATACCAGCTTCACAGGGCAGGTCACGATCGCCATCGCACCTGGCACCGGGACGAGCGGAGCGCAGTTGTCGGGGACGACCGTTCAGAACGCCGTCCTAGGTATCGCCACATTTGCCGACTTGACCATCGATCTGATTGGCAGTGGGTATGTGCTGACGGCGTCGTCACCGGGGCTCCCATCTGTCAACAGCGTGCCATTCGATGTCCTGCCAGGATCGGCCGGACGGCTCGACGTGGTAGTCCAACCGCCCGCATCTGCCCAAAGCGGTGTCGTCTTAGAACAGCAACCCGCAGTTCAGGTCGGGGATAGTGACGGCCATCCTGTCGCAGTACCTGGGCTGACAATTACGGCAGTAATCGCGAACGGGCCTACAGGCGCCACCATCAGCCCGGAGACCGCCGTAAGCGACCACAATGGCCTTGCGACTTTTGCTGGGCTGACAATCGCAGGGCCAGTGGGAGACTACGTACTGAGATTCGTCAGTCCTGGTCTGTTGCCGGTCGTCTCGCAGACCATAACGCTTCAACCGGGACCGGCCGATCCGGCGACCACGACGGCGGTGGTTCCCAGCGGAGTGGCTGGCTTCACCACGAAGATCCTGGTCACAGTACGGGACGCGAGCGGCAACGGCTTGTCCGGAGGCGGTGAGGCCGTTGCAGTCTCGGTCACAGGCGCCAACGTCGCTACAGCAACAGTGGAGGACCACGGGGACAGTACGTACACTGCGACCTATACTCCGACCCAGGCAGGACTCGACAGTGTGGCCATCTCTCTGGCCGGTCAGCCTATCTCGGGGAGCCCGTACGCCAGTGCAGTCACCTCCGTTGTTGCCTCGCATATGGATGTATATGCAGGGGACGGCCAAACCGCCGTAGTCGAGACCGCAGTGCTTGTGCCACCTACAGTGCTCGTCACCGACGAGTACGGCAACGGAATCGAGGGAGTCGAGGTCTCATTCACAGTCACAGGGGGCGGTGGAACGGTGAGCCCGACCAGTCCGGTGGCCACGGACACAGCAGGGTTAGCTCGAGTCGACTCCTGGATCCTCGGTCCCATAAGCGGGGCCAACGAGCTGACTGCAACTACAGCATCGCTGGCCGGCAGTCCGGTCGTATTCACCGCAATCGGTACAGCCGGTCCTGTCTCTCCTACCCAGTCTGCGCTGGCGGCGACACCCGACACCATAGCTGCTGACGGATCAGTCAGCACGCTGACAGTGGTCGCACGGGATGCAAACGGGAATGCGATCAGTGGTGCAGACGTGGCGTTAGCGGCGACTGGTGCGGGGAACACTGTGACGCAACCTGCCGGCCCGACCGACGTGACCGGGCAGGTCGCCGGCACGTTGAGTTCCACGGTCGCTGAGGTGAAGACGGTATCGGCCACCATAGACGGAACGACCATTTCACAGACAGCGACCGTGGTGGTGATTGCGGCTGCCGCGAGTCAGCTGAGCATAGCGACTCAGCCATCGGCATCGGCACAGAGTGGAGTGCCGTTCGCGCAGCAGCCGGTGGTCCAGGTCCGGGATGTCAATGGTAACAAGGTGAGCCAGTCACAGGTGACAGTCACGGCGTCGATCGCCTCTGGCGGCGGAGTGCTCGGTGGCACCCTGTCGCAGAATACGAACAACGATGGGGCCGCGATCTTCCAGCAGCTGTCGATCAGCGGGCCGGCGGGACCTCACACCCTCCAATTCGACGCGCCGGGTTTGACTAGCGCGATATCAGACACGGTCAACCTGACAGGCGGAGCTGCGACTCAGTTGAGCATCGCGACTCAACCTTCCGCATCGGTACAGAACGGCATTCCGTTCCCGAGCCAACCCGTGATCCAGTTGCAGGATGGGTATGGAAACGACGCTGCTCAATCAGGGGTGACCGTGACGGCATCGATTGAGTCCGGCGGAGGCACGTTGGGGGGGACCGTGTCGGTGGCGACGGACGCCAGCGGGGCAGCGATCTTCACCGATCTGTCGCTCACGGGAACGGTCGGAGACCGCACGCTGCGGTTCACAGCAACCAATATGTCTGAAGTACGCTCCAACACCGTCACCGTGACTCCGGGGAATCCGAGCCAGCTGAGCATCACTACGCAACCTTCGGCGTCAGCGGAGGTTGCAGTGCCGTTTGAACGGCAGCCTGTGATTCAACTGCTGGATCTCAGCGGCAACAATGTGAGTCAGGCGGGAACGCCGATCACAGCCTCGATCGAGACTGGTGGAGGCACATTGGAGGGGAGCGTCACGGTGTCGACCGACGCCAACGGCGCGGCGACGTTCACGGATCTATCACTTACAGGCTTGACGGGCGACCGTACGCTACGGTTTGCCGGTGCCGGTCTCACGCCAGTCATATCGAGCAAGATCGACCTCAAGGCAGGCGTCGCGACGCAGTTGAGCATAACGACACAGCCGTCGCCCGTTGCACAGAGCGGAGTGAAGTTCAGCGAGCAGCCAGTGATTCAGTTGCTGGATGCAGGCGGCAACAATGTCAAACAGAACAAGGTGGCCGTGACCGCATCGATAGCGACCGGTGAGGGGACCCTGGAGGGCCCGCTGACAGTGAATACCGACAACAGCGGTGCTGCGAAGTTCAAGAACCTGGCCATTACGGGAGTCGCGGGAGATCGCACGCTGCGGTTCACTGCTGCCGGTTTGGCCCCCGTCACTTCCACGACTGTGACGGTGACGGCTGACTCGGATGCAGCGATTCCTTCGTTCGCACCGGCGACGACCGCTGCCGCAGGACGGGACCGTTAGACAAGCCTCCGGAAGCAGGTCTAGTTCGGAGCTAGATCAGAAACGCTGCCCTTTTCCGGTTACGTCATGTGGCTTGTATGGATGTGCCGATCCGTTCGCGCAGGCACTGGAACAGCCGCTCATTGCGCACCCTGGGGTTCCTCCACGTCCACATTCGCCGCCGCGAGCAGAGCGTCGATGAATGCGCCGAGCACGTTGGCCTGGTTGCCGCCGAAGACGTTCCAGCTGTTGATGACTCCGACTAGATCGTAGACAGGCAGCACGAGAAGGAACTGCCCACCGAAGCCCAGGCCCGCCCAGATGTCCCTGCCCTGCGTGTCCAGCCGCCACCACTGGTAGCCATAGCCCCAATCGGCCATGCCGACGCGGTCGACATGTCGGGCCGTAGCCTCGGCGATCCAAGCCTCCGGCAGGATGCGCTCCCCCTCCCACACACCATCGCGTAGATAGAGATAGCCGATCTTGGCGAGCTGCTCCGCTTCGAGATACAACCCACCTTCCGTGTCGGGGTATCCCCGCGGTGTCTTCTTCCAGTGGTAGTCGTCGATCCCCAACCGGCCGAACAGATGTTGCTCGGCGTAGGCGTCGATGTACTCACCTGTCGCCGCCCTGATGATCCCCGACATCAGGTGGCTCCCGCCGCTGTTGTAGACCCACTTCTCGCCGGGCTCGGCATCCATCGGCTGATCCAGCGTGAACTGGATCCAGTCGTCGGCGTACTCCAGCTGCAATGTGGTGTTCGTCTCGTCGAGCGGCCGGTCGGTTTCGTGCCATTCGATCCCCGCACGCATGGTGAGCAGGTCGGCGAGTGTAGCGTCCGCCAATCGTGGATCGACACCTGAGAGATCGTAGCCCTCGAAGAAGGGCAGTAGCGGTGCTTCGACCCCAGCGATCTCTCCTCGCGCAATTGCGACACCGATCAAGGTCGCTGCGACCGATTTTGTCACCGACTGCAGGGAGTGGACATCGCGTCCCTGGTAGTACGGATGGAAGTCGGGGTGGAGGTAGTTGAACTGGTGCAGCTCGGTCGAATCCTCGCACCCATCCACCCCACAACCGAGCGGCCCACGCGCCCCGCGGCTGAGCACGCGATAGTCGCGGGTGAATCGCTCGCTCATCACGAGGTAGCCGTTCCGCACGACCACCATGCGATCGATGTTGCCGAAGCCTCCGGCAAGGATCGAGTCGCGCAGAGCAACTAGGGGAGCGGGGTCGAGACCCTGCTGCTCTGGTGACGAACGCGTCCACCCATTGGTGGGCCAAGGCGCTTGCTGGTTCGCGTCTTCCGCGGCGCATGCCAGCGTGAGCAGTAGTATCAGACTGCCCAGCACCGGCAGCGAACACTCTGAAGCGGATGAAGGCATGAGGCTCGAGCGTCCTAGAACTCGCGCTTCTTCATCTGCGAGAAGAACTCGCGCGCGTCCTCGTCCTCCTCGCTCTCCGGAGGCAGGGTATCGTCGTACTGACGCCGGGGCTTCTTCTTGGCCTTGGCCACTTTGGCTGCGTTCTTCCTAATCAGCGCCGCCAGCTTCTGATCGTCGCTCTTTGACATGGCTAATGCTCCTGCTGCGGTATCGAACCCAACCCATTACAACAGTGTAGCGCCGTGTTCGGCAAGGCAAGCCTGAGGGCGGAAGCGCGGACGCTTGCCGCCGCCAAGGGGTGACTGCATCTTCTGCGGCGAACCCCGTCTCAACCCCCCAAGAGGCTTTCTCATGACGACCAATCGCAGGGACTTTCTCACCAAACTGTCTCTCGCCGGAGTCGGAATACCGGCTTTAGCCAGCGGAACGAATGCCGGCCGTGGCGCACTCACTGAATCGCCTCGGTCCGCAACCGAGCCCTCGACGCCGCAGCAGCGAGCCGGCGGGACTCACTCCGTGCTCGAGCAGGACCATCCCTACATCTACATCGACTCCTGCATGCAGATCTGGCCCGATGCGGATCTGGCGATCGCGCACCGGCACGGTGTGACAGCGTACGGGCTCACCGCATGGGACCCGCATGTCGACCCGGCCACGGCACTGGAAGGAGCCATGTATTGGCACAAGGTCGTCGAGCAGTTCCCCAACCTGGTATTGATCGAGACGACCGACGACATCAGGCAGGCCAAGCGTGACGGCAAGGCCGGGCTGCTGCTGGCGGCCCAGGGCGGCGATTGGATCGGGAGAGAGCTGCACCGAGTTGCAGCGTTCCAGCAGCTTGGCCTCCGAATGCTGCTCCTGGCGTACAATGCCAGCAACCAACTCTGCGACGGCTGCCTCGACCGCACTGACGGCGGCCTCACGCGACTGGGTCAGATGGTGGTCGACGAGTGCAACCGGGTTGGCATCGTGCTCGACCTGACGCACACCGGTAGGCGCGCCACGCTTGAGATCATTGACCGCAGCGCGCACCCATGTGTCTACAGTCACTCCAACCCCAGCGCGATCGTACCGAGTCAGCGCAACATCGACGACGAACAGATCAACGCGTGTACGGAGCGCGACGGCGTGATCGGTCTCGTGTCGTGGGGCCCGCTGGTGATGCGGCCGGGCACCACGCACCGTCCCACGCTGGACGAGTTCATCGATCTCATCGACTACGTGGCGCAGCTGACCGGCAGCAGCGATCACATCGGTATCAGCACCGACATGTCACTCGGCACCTATCCCTTCCACGAGAGCGACCCCTGGGGCGCGCCCGACTATCCGGATTTCACGGCCCTGTACAACCGTCACGTGACAGCGGACATCCGATCGCCGCTGCGCAACGTTGCCGGTTTCTCCGACTTCGCGGAGATCGTCGCAGTGGCGGACCGGCTGTTGGAGCGTGGGTACTCAGACGACGACGTGCGGCGGATGTTGGGCGGGAACCTGTTACGCGTGTTCGAAGCCGTGTGGCAGTGAGCACTGAGAGCGAGGAGTGTAGGGTGACACCACGCAGCCACGAACGTTCCCAAGCACGCCCACACGCTCGGTAGGCGCGTACGATCAATTCGGCGCGCGTCGGATCAGGGAATGCCGACGGCCGTGGAGCAGCGTGGAACTTCAGGATTCCCTGAACCGGAGAAACCTAGCCGCGGCTGCTGAGTTCCAACGCGATCTGCGTGAACAGCTCCTCGGACCAGTCTCCCTTCGCCGTGAACTCGATCCCGACACGCCGCCGCGTCAGGATGCGGATCGCGACATCGCGCTCCCCCATCTCCTCACACACCACCCGAATGAGTTCACCGTGGGTCCATTCTCCACTGGAGCGCTTGGCGATGATATACCAGGTCCGGTCGTCGACTTGTCTGACTTCCTCGATCTCGAGTTGCGACCCACCGAGTGCAGCTCGGGCTGCCAAAACTGCATCGTACAACTCGGCGTCGTAGTGGCGGACGACGCCTTGCTCGAGCGGAGCCGATCGCATACCGCCGACACTTGCACACGCCGCGAGCGCCCCGGCCATCGCCACCGTCACCCAGAAACTGCGGCCTACGTGCAGTGCTCCGGTTCGGGAAGCAGCATGACTCATGACTTCCTCCCAGTCTGGAACGTTCTAGAAGACAAGTGTGCATATGGTGGGCCAGCGAGTCTGGAGTGGCCTAGAAGATTACCAGTCAACAACGTACGGCTTGTCCGACCGCGCTGCAGAGCGCTCGGAACCCCGCCGCTTGATCGCTTGGCAGACACGTGTGTCACCGACTCAGGACGGGGGTTTCGTTGCGCAACATCCCCGGCTTCTCCGACTTCACGAAGATCGTCGGGGTGGCGGACCCGCTCTTGGAGCGCGGGTACTCCGACGACGTGCGGCATATACTGGACGGGGACCAACTACGGGTATTCGAAGCCGTGTACAATGGGCGGGCCGTAGCAGGCACTCCATGAATAGCCCGCGTCCTAAGTCGTTGCAACACTGCGGCTTCGGCACCCGGGCCCGCCGCTCAGGCGGCTTCCCTTACGCTTCAGGGAGCCTGCCTGACGCTTCAGGGAGCCCGCCTCAAGCTTCAGGCGGCCTGCCTCACGCTTCAGGGAGCCTGCCTCACGCTTCAGGGAGCCCGCCTCA
>CP070666.1:534218-546988 GCA_020351775.1 Gemmatimonadota bacterium
TACGGTGGGCTACCGCGTTCATTCGGTTACGGTCTCACATCACCTGCAACAGCTATCTATGACAATGCTCTATCAACCAAATTCCTTTACCCTTCCCCAGAATGCAGGGAGCAAGGAGCGCGGAGCGGAGAGCGGCAGGCGAGGGAGGCGATCGCTGACCGACCTGACCGTCGCGCCCGCCGGATCCGCCGAGCGAGCGCGACTGAAGCAGGAAAACTGAACTTCGAAAGCGAAGTCCGAAGTGTGGAGTTCCGGGAAACCGGGATGCCGGGAATCCGGATTACCGTAACAACACAGACGCAGGGGACCACATGACCAGTGAGCTTGCAAAGAAGCAGTGCGTGCCGTGCAGCGGCGGTGTGCCGCCGCTCAAGGGAGAGGAGATCCAATCGCTGCTTGAGCGGCTGGGTGGCGGCTGGGAGGTAGTGGCTGATCATCACCTGGAGAAGGAGTATTCGTTCGGCAACTTTGCCGATGCGCTGGCGTTCACCAACGCCGTGGGTGCAATCGCCGAGGAACAGGGGCACCATCCCGATATCTGTTTGTCCTGGGGAAAGGTTGGGTTGAAGATCTGGACCCATAAGCTCGACGGCCTGAGCGAGAGCGACTTCATCCTGGCAGCCAAGGCGGACGAGGTGTTGGTGGGCTAGTGTTGCACCGGCAAGCCGTCCCTACTCTGACCTGATTGACACGCGTCAGGAGCGCAACTACGATTCCGACCGCATGACTGCCACCGCACTGATACGGCACCTTCCGGGGTTGATCGGCCAGAGCGTCGCGCTACGAGGCTGGGTGGTGACCACCCGCTCGAGTGGCAAGATCGCGTTCCTGGTGATCCGTGACGGCACCGGCTATCTGCAATGCGTGATCGCGAAGCAGGATGTCGATGAAGCGACGTGGGAGACATCGCGGCTGCTGACACTCGAGACGTCGGTCGAGGTGAGCGGCGAGATTCGCGAGGACAGCCGGTCGCCGGGGGGAGTGGAGTTGGGGGTTGAGTCGCTCGCCACCCTGGGCCCGAGCGCCGACTTCCCGATCGGCAAGAAAGAGCACGGAACGGCATTCCTGTTCGAGCGGCGCCATCTGTGGTTAAGATCGCGGCGCCAGACCGCCATCATGCTCGTGCGCCACGAAGTGGTGCAGGCCATCCGTGATTTCTACTATGAACGCGATTTCGTACTGGTTGACACGCCGCTGCTGACCGGGGCGGTGGGCGAATCGACTGGCACTCTGTTCGAGACAGAGTACTTCGATCTGGGCAAGGCGTACTTGGCTCAGACCGGTCAACTGTATGCCGAAGCCGCAGCCGCGGCTCTCGGCCGCGTATACTGTTTCGGCCCCACGTTCCGCGCGGAGAAGTCGAAGACTCGCCGTCACTTGACGGAGTTCTGGATGGTGGAACCCGAGGTAGCCTGGTACGACTCCGATGACAACATGCGGCTGCAGGAAGAGTTCGTCTCGTACGTGGTCGCCCGTTGCCTGGAGCGATGCAAGGCCGAGTTGGATATACTCGGGCGCGACCGGGGCCCGCTGGAGAGCGTGGTTGCCCCGTTCCCGCGTATATCGTACGGTGAGGCGATCCAGCGGCTACGTGACCTGGGTTCCGACATACGGTGGGGTCAGGATCTGGGTGGCGACGCCGAGACGCAGCTGGCTCAGCAGTTCGACCGGCCGGTGTTCGTGTACAACTATCCCAGGGACGTGAAGGCGTTCTATATGAAGCAGAACCCTGCAGATCCCACTACCGTGCTGTGCAATGACTGCCTGGCACCGGAGGGCTACGGGGAGATCATCGGTGGCAGCCAGCGTGAGGACGATCACGATCTACTACTGGGCCGGATTCGGGAGGAAGGGCTTCCCGAGAAGGCTTACGGCTGGTATCTGGATCTCAGGAAGTACGGCACGTTCGTGCACTCCGGCTTCGGACTCGGTGTGGAGCGGACCGTCGCTTGGATCTGTGGTGTCCCGCACATACGTGAGGTGATCGCGTTTCCCAGGATGATGACGCGACTGTACCCCTAGTCTCCCAGTTGCTTCACCTCGTCCCACAATCGATCCAGCACGTCTAGCCCCGCAGCGGCGACGTCGATCCCGCGTTCGGCTGCCAGCCGCTCGACGGCGGCAAACCGATCTCGAAACCTGGTGTTTGCTTGCTCCAACGCCGCTCTCGGGTCGCAGCCTACCTTGCGGGCGAGGTTGACGACTGCGAACAGGAGGTCGCCAATCTCCTGTGCTACCCGCTCCTGGTCCCGAGCGCCGCCCAGCTCGGCATCCAACTCCGCGATCTCCTCTCGGACCTTCTGCTGCGGGCCGGCCGCGTTGGGCCAGTCGAATCCGACGCCCGCTGCTCGTTCCTGGAGCCGCAGCGCCATGACGAGTGCCGGGAGGGTTGGAGGAAGCCCGTCCAGCACGCTCCCCTGAGCGTCCTCGTGATTGAGCTTCGAACGCTCCCACGATTCCGGTGCGGATCCTTGTTGGAACAGGTGGGGATGACGCCGCCACATCTTGTGTTCGATCGTGCGAGTGACATCGTCGGAGCCGAACTCACCGCGCTCCTCTGCCAACACGATCTGGAACGCCAAATGGAGCAGCAGATCGCCCAACTCGGTCCGGATGTGATCCGCATCGCCCGACGCGATAGCGTGGTCCAGCTCCATGACCTCTTCGACCAGGTAGGGTCGGAGTGTCTGCGACGTCTGTGCCGCGTCCCAGGGGCATCTGGCACGGAGATCCCGCACCAGTGCCACGATTCGTCCAAGCGCTGATGGTTCTTGCATTTGCATACTCGGGCCGGTACAATACGCGACCGATCGTGAATGTGTCAACGCAGCTGCGCCATGGTCGAGCCTGGGTTGAAGTCAACCTCGCGAATCTGCTAGCCAATGCGCGTGCGGTGCAGCGGGCAGCCGGAGGATCGCCCCTGCTGCCCATGGTCAAGGCCAGCGCGTACGGGCTGGGGGCGGTCAGGGTGGCACGGGCGCTGGAGACTCTTGATCCTTGGGGATTCGGGGTTGCGACTGTAGAGAAGGGTGTAGAGCTGAGAGAGGCCGGCATAAGCCGACCCCTTGTCGTTTTTACCCCCGCCGCAGCTGATCAGCAGGAGGCCTACGCTGCGCACGACCTGGTCGCTGTGATCGACGATCCAGAAGTCGCAGCGGGCTGGAAGCTCCCATACCACATCGAGATAGATACAGGCATGGGACGGTGTGGGCTGCGGTACGACGATGCCAGACTGGCAGCCGTCGCGACCGCCAGGCTCGAGGGGGCGTTCACCCACTTCGCCAGTGCCGATACGCAGCCGGAGACGGTTGATTGGCAGCTGAGTCGATTCGAATCCGCGGTAGAGCGAATCGGCAAGAGCGGGATACTGCTGCACGCGGCAAACAGCGCAGGCGCCTGGCGACTGGCCCGGCGGCTGGATCTGGCGCGACCGGGGATCTTCCTGTACGGCGGGCGCTGTGGGCCCGATCTACCACGGCCACACCCCGTGGTGTCGGTGAAGGCCCGAGTCGTGAGCCTGCGACGGTTGCCGAGAGGTGAGCCGGTCAGCTATGGCGGCGAGTGGCGAGCGCCGCGTGAGACCACTGTGGCGACCGTCGGGATCGGCTACGCCGACGGGTTTCCCTGGACCGCGCGCGGGAAGGCTGCCGTGCTGGTGACAGGGCGGCGCTACCCGGTTGTTGGTCGAGTCACGATGGACTTCATCATGATCGACTTGGGGTCCCCGCCATCCGCGGTTCGAGTGGGTGATATCGTGACCGTCATTGGTGAGGACGGGGGGGAGGCAATCAGCCTCGACGAGTTAGCTCAATGGTCGGGCACCATCTCTTATGAGATCCTCACTCGCCTGGGAGACCGCTTGCAGCGGGAGTATGTAGGGGGATGACGAAGCGGCGATCTGGTCGCGTGGCGCTGGTTGTGCTCGACGGAGTCGGGGCCGGAGAGGCTCCTGACTCAAGCGATTACGGAGACCGGGGCAGCGATACTCTCGGAAACCTGGCCCGCGCCGTCGGTGGGCTCGCCCTGCCGTTCCTGGCAGGGCTGGGACTGGGATGCTGCCGACCGCTACTGGGTATGAGCTGCCGCAAACCCAGCGCAGCCCACGGGATCGCCCGGCCCCGCTCGGCAGGGAAAGACAGCACCACCGGCCACTGGGAGATATGCGAACTGGTTTTGGAGCGGCCGTTCCCGACCTTCCCGCACGGCTTTCCTCAAGCGGTGATCGGTCAGTTTGCCGACCTCACCGGGAGGCCGGTTATCGGCAACCAACCGGGTGCGGGTACCCAGATCATCGACGAACTCGGACAGGAACAATACGAGAGCGGAGCTTGGATCGTCTACACATCGGTTGACAGCGTCTTCCAGGTGGCCGCGCACGAGGAGCGGATTCCGGTCGACGAGCTGTACCGCGCCTGTCAGCTCGCGCGGGACCATGTACTGACTGGGCCGTACGCCGTGTCGCGGGTCATTGCGCGCCCGTTTGCGGGAGTGCCAGGCGAGTTCGCCAGGACCCCGCGGCGCAAGGACTTCTCGGTGGCGCCACCGCGGCCGACGCTGCTGGATCGGTTGGCGGAGATCGCAGTCCCGCGGATCGGTGTGGGAAAGGTTGACGATCTGTTCGCCGGGAGGAACATCTCAAGCCGGCACGCCGGCTCCAACCAGGAGGCCTACGCACTGATTGGAGCGGCACTGGATTCGTTGGAGTCAGGCTTTCTGTTCGCTAACGTGGTAGAATTCGACCAGACCTGGGGGCACCGTAACGACGTTGCGGGGTTCTACAATGGGCTGACGGAGCTGGACAGGGCGCTCCCGGCGATTGTGGATCGGTTGCGTGGTGACGATCTGATGATACTCACTGCCGATCACGGCAACGATCCGACGACCGAGTCGACCGACCACTCTCGCGAATGCGTACCGATTCTGGTGATCGGACCGCGTGTATCGCCGGTGTCCGTGGGTGTACGGGCGACTTTTGCCGACATCGGGGCCACCGTGGCTGAGTATTTTGGTCTGAGTCCGGTCGCGGGTGACTCCTTTCTAGCGGAGGTAGCTCCGTGGGTGATGCTCTGATTCAAGCGGCCCGGGCTGCTCAGGCCAACGCGTATGCGCCCTACAGTCGGTACGCTGTGGGGGCCGCACTGGAGACAGCGGACGGACGCATCTTCCCCGGTGCGAATGTGGAGAGTGCCGCCCTGGGGCTCACGAACTGTGCTGAACGGGTGGCACTGGGTGCAGCCGTGGCTGCGGGTGCGCGCGAGTTCACCAGGATCGTGGTCGTGACAGATTCGTCGCCACCTGCTGCGCCGTGCGGCGCGTGCCGTCAAGTCTTGGCGGAGTTTGGCAGCGACATTACGGTGGAAGCCGTTGGTCCCAGCGGAGCGCGGCGCTGGAGGTTGGGCGACCTACTGCCCGACGCGTTTGGACACGCTGATCTAGAACGATGAGGATTGGACGGGTGACTGTAACCTTGCTCCGTCGAATGTCAAGGGTGGGTGCGACGGCGGCCAGCGTGGTGCTGGCGATGTATGCCTGCGGCGAGAATATCGTTGCCCCCGCCATATGCCCGGAATACTGCCCCGCCGCGGAGCTCGTCGTGATCGATAGCATCATGCCAGGGAGCGTCGAGAACGATAGTTCCTACAGCGGCCATGTGCAGCCACACCAGGCGAAGCAGATGCAGATCGCGCTGGACGACACAGTTGTAAGCAACGGCGTGCTTCGGTTTGAGGAATTCGAGGAAGAGATAGTGTTGGGGAGCTCCGGTCTTTCGGGTCTCGTTGTGGCCGTTGACTCGTTTCGGTTGGAGTTGCTCTTGAGCCGGAGATCGGAGGCAAGTGAGCTAACGGAGATCGCGGTTCATCGACTGCCGGCGGGATTCGACTCGACAACGACCTATGCTGATCTAGAGCCGTACTTCGGAGACACCACACTGGTGGCGACGCTCGAGCTCCCCGATACAGTGATCGGTGGGACAGTATCGGCTATCCTGCCGGGGGATGCTCTCCCAGCCGTCGTCGAAGACAGTCTTGCGGCGTCCGTAGGTCTTGCGTATCGCTCGCCGCAGGCGGGCTTCGCCGACATTGTAGCGTCGGACAGCACATCCTTAGCCTCTATCCTGATTCGATATGCGCAGGTTGATTCGATCGGCGTAGACACGGTCCCAGGCACTGACACGGTGCTGGTGGAATTCGATACCTTTCTGTTTTCAAGCTCCCAGGCGGCTGACGTGAACACGTTGACCGTTGGGGGATCTCCATCCACCCGTGCCCTAATTCGCACGAATATCCCGACGCAGATAGTCGACTCTTCCAGCGTTGTGCGGGCGACTTTGATTCTGGTGCCCAGTGAGCCCGTCAGGGGTGTTGCAGGAGATACCCTGGTGATCGTGGTGGACGGGCTGTCTACCGATGTCGGCGCAAAATCGCCGATAATCCCGCTGCCCTCCGAGGTGGGAGGGTTGGGGATCGTGGAGGTTCCGGCGGGCTGGAGTGACACGGTGCGAATCGAGGTGACACACTTGTTGCGTGCTTGGAGGGCGAGCCCGTCGCTGCCACGCGCGCTCTCGCTGCGGGCGGTTCCCGAGGGTGTTTCACTGTCCCAGGCTCGGTTCCGTTCCTCGAGGAGCGTGGTCGGCGTGCCAAGTCTGCACGTGAGCTACGTGCCGCCGGTAATACTGCAGTCTGGAGGGGGGCAGTGATGCGTCTCCTCCTGGTTGCCTTGGTCGCGCTGGCTACAGTGATTCCTGCGGCAGCGGACGCGCAGAACTCCGTGTACGCGGTGCACGGAATCGGTTTCTTGGGGCGACCGATTGGCACGCGATCGCGAGCTACCGGCGGCGGCTTGGCCGCGTTCGACCCCCGTGCTGCTTTGAACCCCGCGGCGGCCGCGGGGTTCAGGAGCGTATCCGTTACGGGGAGTATTGGTACGACGATGCGGAGCTATACCGCACTCGGCGCGAGTGCGAGCGGGCTGAACGAAACCCGGGTTCCGTTCGGTCAGTTGGCCGGTTGGGTCCGTGGCACTCCGGTTTCCTTCTCGATCACGTACTATCCCTACGCCGAACGCTCCTACAATCTCGTGACCACGGATACGATTTCGATCCGGGGCGGCGACTCGGTGGAAGTGTCCGATCAGATATCGTCGGACGGCGCGGTCGCCAATGTGGGTGGGGCGCTGGCATTCAGGATCTCTTCCAGGCTTAACGTTGGGGCTGCGCTCCACATCATAACAGGGTCGGCCGCGGCGGCTGCGTTGCGGACGTTCACGTCCGATGACTACATGCTGGCCGCGGAGAGGATCAAGCTGGGGTTCAACGGTCTGGGCTTCTCGGTAGGCGCGGTGGCTGCACTACACCCACGGTTGATACTCGCTGCCGCATTCCGTTCGGATACACGGCTGGAGACGATCGCGGACTCAGTGTCCGTCTCGCGCATCCAACTGCCGGTTACGGCCAGCGCCGGGATCCGCTTGATCCCGCACCGCGCAGTGCATTGGGCCACGACCGTCGTGTACCAATGGTGGTCCGATGCAGTGAGTGATCTAGCCGCTTTAGGCGCGGCCACAGCGTTCGATACCTGGGAGGTGAGTTCTGGTTTCGAGATTGGAGGGGCTGCCGTCGGGTCACCAATACCGGTTCGTCTGGGTTTTCGCTACGCGCAGTTGCCGTTTAGCCCTACTGACGACCAGCCACGCGAAATCGACGTCTCTCTGGGCTCGGGTGTCGACTTCGCTTCGGACCGCGCGGCGATAGAGTTCTCGGTTGAGAGGATCTTCCGCGAGGGCGCCGGGGCGGACGAGAGGGCCTGGTACCTCACCCTTTCCGTCACATTGCGTCCGTGACCCGAGTCTACCTGCACACTTTTGGCTGCAAGGCGAACCAGTACGATACTGAAGTTGTGCGCCAGGCTCTCGAAACTAATGGCGCGACCTCCGTCGACGACCCCATGCTGGCCGACTTGGCGATCGTCAATTCCTGTACCGTGACTCGCGTGAGTGAAGCCAAAATGCGCAGCCTGGTGCGACGGCTGGTTCGCCGGAACCGGAGGATTCGCACGGTGGTGATGGGGTGCGCAGCCCAGCTGGATGACGGTGCCATAGCCGCTCTGCCGGGAGTGATGCGGGTCGTGGGCGGAACCGACCCGCGGCCGGTGCTACGAGCTGCCGGTATTGCTGGTGCTCGCGTCGACCCCGTGCTGCGGCGGTTCCACCGTGGCACCCGCGCATGGTTGAAGATCCAGGATGGCTGCGATGAGCATTGCACCTTCTGCGCTACGAAGCTGGCTCGAGGTGCCAGCAGGTCGCGTGTGCCACAAGAGATCGTGGCCGAAGCGAGAATCTTGGCGGAGCGGCATCGGGAGATCGTGCTCACCGGAGTGCACATCGGCAGCTACGGCAGGGACCTGGCCGGGGCCGCATCGTTAGGATCCTTGATGGAGCTGCTGGTTAGCGAGATCCCGGTAGTACGGTTTCGACTCACGTCGATCGAAGCAACTGAGATCGAGGTGAGGCTCACCGACATCATGTGCAGTGAGCCCAATCGCCTGGCGCCGCACATTCATGCGCCGCTGCAATCGGGGAGCGATCGGGTGTTGCGCCGGATGGGACGCCATTGGTATACGGCCCTCGACTATCGTGAGTGCATCGAACGGATTGCCGCGAGACTGCCGCGTCTGGGACTCGGAGCGGACATCATGGTAGGCTTTCCCGCGGAATCGGAAGAGGATCATGCGGCAACCATTTCGCTGGTGAAGGACCTACCGTTCACCTACCTACATGTGTTTCCCTACTCAGAGCGACCGGGTGTGGCCAGCCACAGGCTGGGCCCGCCGGCTGCGACTGATGTGAGCCAGAGCCGGTCACTTGAGTTGCGGGCGTTGGCCGGCCGGAAGGCGCGGGAATACCAAGCAGCAAGCGACGGAACGGTGGCTGACGTCATCCTGCTGCAGCGCACTGGCGGACGGTTCGAAGGCGTGACCGGCGACTATCTAGCCACCTATCTGAGTAGCGACAGCGTTCCACCCTCCCGCTGTACCGCTACCCTCGAAGTCGAGGGCGACGCATTATGGGCGCACCCGCTGGACTCCCTGCCGTGATGCGGCTCTACGTCGAAACGTACGGCTGCCAGATGAACGTCGCCGATACAGAACTGATCTGCGGCCTGCTCGCCGGTGAGGGATTCGAGTCCACCACTGATCCCAGCCGCGCTGACGTGCTGCTGGTCAACACGTGTGCGGTACGTGACAACGCGGAACAAAGGGTGATCGGACGTCTGAGCGAACTCAGACGTTACAAGAGGCCCGGTATCGTTCTGGGTGTGGTGGGATGCATGGCGCAGCGCCTGGGTCAGCAGCTGCTGGACCGAGTCTCTCACGTAGACCTGGTGATAGGTCCCGACGGGTACCGTGCCCTCCCGGAGCTGATCGAGGGCGCTCGACGAGGCAATCGCGCCACGGAGACGCGATTCAAGGCGTGGGAACATTATGAAGACGTGCCGGCGCTGCGAGGTGACGGCCCCAGGGCATTCGTGACCGTGCAACGCGGCTGCGATTATCGGTGCACGTTCTGCGTAGTTCCGATAACGAGAGGCCGGGAGAGAAGCCGTAGATTGGCTGACGTGGTGGCTGAAGTCGAGAACCTAGTCGATCACGGAATCAGCGAAGTGACGCTGTTGGGTCAGACAGTCAACAGCTACAACGATGGACAGCACGATTTCGCAGATCTGCTGAGCGCGGTTGGGACAGTCGAGGGCATCAGGCGGGTCCGCTATACGAGTCCCCACCCCAACGACTTCAGTGAGCGTGTCTTGCTGGCGATGGCCACGGTTCCGACCGTCTGCGAGCACGTGCACCTGCCCGTGCAGAGCGGGTCTTCCCACATTCTCAAGCGTATGGGTCGGCGGTACGACCGGCGACAGTACGAGGAATGTGTGGCGAACCTGCGCCGATCGATCCCGAACCTGGCGATCACGACCGATATCATCGTGGGCTTCCCGGGCGAAACGGAGGAGGACTTCCTGGCGACGGAGAGCCTGGTGCGGCAGATCGGCTTCGATGACGCGTTCACGTTCAAGTACTCGCAGCGCGAGGGAACCGGCGCCGTCCGGTTGCCTGCGCAGGTGCCCGAGGCCACCAAAGGCGAGCGGCTCGAGCGGATCATCGCAACGGTGCGCGAGATTGCCTGTAGCAGGAACTTGCAGCTCATCGGCAGCCGGGAGGAGGTGCTGGTGGAAGGGCTGGCGCGTCGCGGCGAACTGCTACAGTCTCGCACTCGCGCCAACAAAGTTGTATTGATTAGTGGTCCTGCCGAGTGGATTGGGTCCTATTTGACCGTGCGGCTCACCGGAACGACGGGAGCGACTTTCACCGGCGTGCCTTCGGCCGCTGGAAAGGAGTTGACCATCGTGGGGTGAAGAACTTGCTGGAGGAGGTCGTTGCACGAGAATACGAGCAGCTCAAGTCCACAATTCCGGGCTTCTGCGGGTGTGACATGTGCAGGGACGATGTCTTGGTCTATGCGCTCAATCGGCTGCTGCCACGCTACGTGGCTCAGCCGACAGGCGAGGTGCTGACCAGTCTTTCCATGGGGTCGGATCAGCCAAAAGCGGATATCTCGGTCGTGTTGCTCGAAGGGCTGAGGCGGGTCAAGGCTGAGCCCAGGGAGGGCCATGGGTAATCCGGACCCTTGTATATCGAAGTGAGGCGGTGATGGGACCGCCAATTGTCCACGTGGCGCTAGCATACGGGGCCGGCCTTTGGGTCGGCCTCGTTTTTTTGGTGCCCGAGGCGTTCTTCTGGTTGGTGATCCCGGTCGGATTGATCCTGGCCGTACGCGGCGGGTGGCGTGGTGCACTGTGTGCCGCGGCGATCCTGGGAACGGCGACCGGTGAGTGGGTCGTGGCCCACGAGGGGTCGACCTGTCGCTCCATTTGGCAGAGGGGTCGCCAGGTAGCGTTGCTGCGGTTGCAGGACGCGCCCGGCTCGCGCCCTACGGCGGTTGCTACGGTGCAGCACGCAAGTCAGGGCTGCGGCGGTGAGCTCAGGCTGCGCCTGGACGGAGCTGATCTGCACGGTGGTGTGCGGATAGTGGCTGTGGGCACTTACCGCGGGGCAGGGGTGTTCCGGGTCATGCACTTGCGCGAGCTGGTCGGCGGCCGCTCGTGGCGCTACGCGTTGCGGGATGCGGTAGCTGCCCGGGTGCGCTCGCTGTACGGGAGTCGGGCCGGGCTCGTTGAGGCAGTAATACTGGGGCGCAAGGATGGCATAGAACCACAACTCAGGGCCAGCTTCGCGGCGGCGGGATTGGCGCATCTACTGGCCATTTCCGGCCTCCACGTCGGGGTTCTGGGCGGGTGGATATTGTTGACGGCGCGACTGCTGGGCGCGCGGCGCCACGCGTGGTTATTCGGGTGTGTGGTCGTCTGGTGTTACGTGGCCCTGTTGGGGTTTCCCGCACCGGCCACGAGGGCAGCGGCGTTCATCTCCATCATGGGTCTGTCCAGGGTTCGACAACGCCATCCGCCTCCGAACGCGGTCCTGGCGGTCGCCTTGCTAGTGGTGTTGGCCGTCGATCCTGCTGCTGCTACGTCGGTCGGTGCTTGGCTCTCCGCAGCGGCTGTGTGGGGTACGCGGACAGGTAGCGACTTGCTGCCACGGTTTCGACTGCTCGGCGCTTCGATCGGAGCAACGATAGCAACCGCCCCTATCACCGCCTGGGTGTTCGGAGCCGTGGCGCCGATCGGAGTGATTGCCAATCTAGCTGCGGTGCCGCTGGCCAGCATGGTGGTGCCCGGTCTGTTCGCGAGTCTGTTTCTGGGTGACACACTCGCCGCAGGGACCGGGTTGATGCTCGCCGGTCTCGAGGGCGTGGCCAATATCTGCGCGGGAATCCCTGGAGGTCATCTCGTTGGGCCGACGGGACCGGGGTTTGCCGCTCCCTGGGTATTGGTATTGGCCGTGGTCGTGTGGGTGCGAAGCCGTCGGCCCTCGCTGAGGACAATACTGTGGCGCCTCCTCGTGGGAGCCGCGCTCGGTTCGTGGGGCTTGCTGGCTGTCGCCGCGTTCACTGCGCGCGAGAGCTCGCACGGTCTTGCGCTTCATTTCATCGCCGTGGGGCAGGGCGACGCCATAGCGGTACGGACTCCACGCGGAGCTTGGGTGCTGGTGGACGGCGGCCCGCGAGTGTCAGGCGGCGATGCGGGAAGGCGACTGGTTGTGCCGTTCCTGAGACGTCAAGGAGTCACCGAGCTAAACGCCGTACTCGTGTCGCACGGCGATGCGGATCATCTCGGTGGGATGCCGAGTGTAATCCGCACACTCACACCAAAGCTGGTGCTGGACCCCGGGCAGCCACTCGGTACGGGCCTGTATCTGGAGTATCTCGAGACCATCGATGCCGTCGGCTCTGAATGGCGGCCGGCCCGGTCCGGCGATGAGTTCTCGCTAGATTCGGTCAGATTCGAGGTGATCCATCCGACGAATCGGTGGCTCGAGCGCCAGCTGATCCCCAACGAGAACTCACTTGTGGTGCGAATCACCCACGGGTGTTTCACCGCTTTGCTGGCGGGTGATATCGGTCTGCCTGCCGAGTCCGCGCTGGTCGAACAGGTAGGAGAAGCCGATCTGCTCAAGGTGGGCCATCACGGATCCGCCGGCAGCACGGGCGCTGCCTGGCTCGACGCAGTGCAGCCTCGCGCGGCCGTGGTAAGTGTCGGCCCTAACAGGTACGGGCACCCGGCGGAGAGCGTTATGGAGCGCCTCCGATCGCGCCGCATC
>CP070666.1:547088-559671 GCA_020351775.1 Gemmatimonadota bacterium
TCGAAGGTTACTAGGACCGGCAACTCATTCCAGATGTATTGGAAACCGCGGCTGTAGTTCGCCAACACGTCGGTCAAGACTTTGCCGTTTGGAACATGGATGACCCGCCCAGTGCTTTGGTCGGCGCTCACCCAATTGCCGATCTCCATGAGTGTAAACTGGAAGATCCGGACGTCGATGACGTCCCCCACGTGATCACCGATCTGAATGCGATCACCTAGTTGGAAGGGCCGGCGCCAGAGGATGAAGACCCAGCCTGCCAGATTAACCACCAGATCCTTCAAGGCAATTGCCAGTCCTGCCGACACGAGGCCGAGGAATGTACCGAAGGAACGGATCGCGCCGGCCCAGATACTTCCCACTAGCACCAATCCTAGGCCGAAAGCGACGTAGCTCGTGGTCTTTTGCCAGCGATACCGCAGGCGTATGTCGTCCGTGCGACGGTATACCATGGACAGTATGAGACGCCGTACGACGATGACGGCCAGCACGACCAGGAGCGACGTCGCCAGATTCCACTGGGCGGCGAGCCCCAGGCCGAGCCGCTCCTGTAGCCATTGTGCTACTTGTTGCATTACGTGGATCCTCGCGCGGATTGTCAGAACCAGCTCCGCCTCCGCCCCCCTGGTCCATCAGCGTCGCGCCACCCGCCAGCGAGCTGTGGCCTACCCCGCACTTGACTTTCTGGAACGTCTGTGCGCTCGCCGCTTTCGCGAGCACCTAGAAAAGCAACCGCAATCCCGCTTTATTTGCTAGCCTATGAAGACTGTGCTAACCAAGATCCCCCAGCTACCAGAGCGTATTGCCGGGCTAGCCGAGATCGCGACCAACCTCTCATGGAGTTGGAACCGCCGTGCGCGGGCACTGTTCGCCTCCATCGACCTGCCATTGTGGCGTCTGACCCGCCACAATCCGATCGCCCAGCTTCAGCGAGTGGAATCCGACCGGCTCGAGCAATGTGCCGCTGACCCTGACTTCTTGGCGGCCTACGATTCCGTAACGGTCGAGCTGGCTCGAGAACGAACCGGCAGTGATACCTGGTTCGCCCACACCTTTCCGGAGCTCGGCGCGGGGCCGGTGGCCTACTTCTCGGCCGAGTTCGGGCTCCACAACTCGGTCCCGATCTACTCCGGTGGACTGGGCATCCTAGCAGGAGATCACTGCAAGGCGTCGTCGGATCTAGGCGTTCCGCTGATCGCTGTGGGGCCATTCTATACCAAGGGCTACTTCGACCAGCAGCTACGGCTGGACGGCTGGCAAGAGGACAGTGATGACAGGTTCGACCCTTCTGTAACTCCGATAGTCCCTTTGCAGGGTCAGGATGGCAAGCCGTTCCTGGCCACGTTGGAGGCCGACGGCAGGACGGTGCACGTGGGCGCATGGCAGATGAAGGTCGGCCGCGTATCCATCTACTTGCTGGATACCGATCTCAACGAGAACCATCCGGACGACCGCCAGTTGCTGCACCAGCTCTATTCGGGTGGTGTCGAGCACCGGTTGCGGCAGGAGTGGATACTCGGCGTGGGAGGGGTGAGAGTGCTGCGGTCTCTGGAAATCGAACCCTCCGTGTGGCACGCCAACGAAGGTCACGCCGCTTTCATGCCGGTCGAACGCGTGCGCGAGCTGACCGAGCACGGTGCTACGTTTGAGGAAGCGGTGCGACAGGTGCGGGCCGCCGGAGTTTTCACCACACACACTCCTGTGCCGGCCGGTCACGACACGTTCTCCGTGGAGCAGATAGAGTATTGCACCGGTCCGATATGGAAGAAGCTGAAGACCACTCGAGCGAAGTTCGTCGGTCTGGGCTACCATCCCGACATCGACCACGGTCGCTTCCATATGACTGCGGCGGCGATTCGGCTGTCCGGTCGAGTGAACGGTGTGGCGCGCAAGCACGGCGAGGTGACGCGGCAGATGTGGCAGTGTCTGTGGCCCGCGCGCGAGCCAGGCTCGGTCCCCGTAGGGCATGTGACCAACGGAGTCCATTTGGCCACGTGGATGTCCAATCAGATGATGCACCTGCTGGATGAGCACTTAGGGGCCGACTGGGGATCGCGCCTGGACCAGCCGGGCCTGTGGGACGGTGTGCTATCGCTGGACGATGAGCAACTATGGAGCTTACACGCACGGAAGAAGGTCCGACTGCTGCAGTTCATAGACGACGAAGCCCGCCGTCACTGGCGCGATCATTGGCAGGAGGCTTCCCACCTGGTGGGTGCCGGCACGTTGCTGAATCCCGACGCGCTGACGATCGGATTCGCTCGGCGTTTCGCGACCTACAAGCGGGCCAACCTCATTTTCCGTGATCCCGACCGGCTGCGGCGATTGCTGATCGACCCCTGGCGACCCGTTCAGTTCATCTTCGCTGGCAAAGCTCATCCGGCAGACGAAGAGGGCAAGCGTGTGCTGCAGCAAGTCTATTCCTTCACACGGGATTCCCAGTTCGAGGGTCGCATCGCGTTCCTCGAAGACTATGACATGCATATGGCACATCGCCTGGTAGAGGGTGTGGATCTGTGGCTCAATCTGCCGCGGGTGCCGCTCGAGGCGTGCGGGACCAGCGGCATGAAGGCGGCGTTGAACGGCGTGCCGCACCTCGGCACGGCTGACGGCTGGTGGGCCGAAGGGTTCAACGGTGCCAATGGCTGGTCGATCCCCGACGCGCCGGTCGGTCAAGACGTGGAGGCCTGGGATGCGGAACAATTCTATCAGCTGCTCGAGAGCGACGTAATCCCGCTGTTCTACGAGCGCGACAAGCGGGGGGTTCCGACGGGCTGGGTGGAGCGGATGAAGCACGCTCTCGCCGTGGCGGGAGCGTGCTTCACGGGCCGGCAGATGGTGCAGCGCTACACCGAGGATTTCTATGTTCCCGTCATGCGGGGCAAAATCCACGACGACCCACCCACGGTCTGAGTAGATCGTGTCGAGATTGCGCATCGACCAAGACCATCCCAAGCTGGTGATCGAGCACGTCTATCCAACTGTCGACCGGGGACGCCACCCGGTCAAGCGGATGGTCGGAGATGTCTGTCATGTCGGGGCCGACATCTACGGGGCTGGTCACGACCTGCTGGCCGGATGCGTTCGATATCGCAATGACGCCGCTCGGTCCTGGCGCTCCGTACCGCTACGATACGACTACGACAGCGACCGCTGGCACGGCGAGTTCGTGCTCGACAGGATCGGCCGGTGGCGCTTCAGGATCGAATCTTGGATCGACGAGTTTGGCACTTGGTCGGACTGGCTGCGCAAGAAGCTCGACGCTGGGCAGGATATCTCGCTCGAGTTGCTAGAAGGAGCCGAGCTAATCCGGCGTGGCATGCCGCACGCGCCCGCCACTGCAAGAAAGGGCCTTGCTAGCGCCGCAGCGCTGCTAGCCGATACGCAGGCGACCCTGCGCAGTCGCACCAAGCTGGCCTTGTCACAGGAATTGGAGCGGCTGATGGGCGGAGTGGTAGACCCCCGCGACATCACGCAGAGCGACAGGGAATATCCGGTCGTAGTCGATCGCGAGCGGGCTCGCTTTGCGGCCTGGTACGAGATGTTCCCGCGCTCGCAGGGCACCGAGCCGGGTAAGCCGTCGACCTTTGCGCAGGCGGAGCGACGCCTACCTCGGCTCGCCGAACTCGGCTTCGATGTCATCTACCTGCCGCCTATCCACCCAATCGGCCACACGCACCGCAAGGGCTCCAACAACGCGTTGGTCGCCAGGCCCGGCGATCCGGGGAGTCCGTGGGCCATCGGCAGCGAAGCCGGCGGCCACACCGCGATTGCCCCGGAGTTGGGCACTCTTACCGACTTCGAACATTTCGTGCGCACCGCGGAATCCTTGGGACTGGAGGTGGCACTGGACTATGCGCTACAGTGTTCGCCCGACCATCCCTGGGTCGCGGAGCATCCAGATTGGTTCATGATCCGGCCCGACGGTAGCATCAGATACGCGGAGAATCCCCCCAAGAAATACGAGGACATCTATCCGCTCGACTTTTGGTGCAAAGATCGGGAGAACCTCTGGCGAGCCAGCAAGGAGATCATCGAATTCTGGGTGGATCACGGAGTCAAGACATTTCGCGTCGACAATCCGCATACGAAACCGCTTGCGTTCTGGGAGTGGATGATCTCCGACGTGAAGAACCGACATCCCGATGTCGTCTTCCTGGCCGAGGCATTTACCCGCCCAAAGCGGATGTGGGGAATCGCCAAGCTGGGCTTCACCCAGTCGTACACCCACTTCACATGGAAGAACTCCAGTCACGAGTTGCGCGAACTCATGACGCAACTCCACAAGACGGAGCTCGTCGAGTACTTTCGCGGCAATCTCTTCGTCAACACTCCCGACATCCTGCATGAGTACCTGCAGCGTGGAGGTCGACCGGCGTTCCGTGTGCGCCTACTGCTCGCGGCCACGTTGTCTCCGCTGTATGGTGTTTATAGTGGATTCGAGTTGTGCGAGAACGAGCCACGGGAGCAGGGGAGCGAGGAGTACATGAACTCGGAGAAATACGAAGTCCGGGTGCGAAACTGGGAAGCTCCGGGCAATATCAACGATGATATCCAGCGGCTGAACCACATCCGACGAGACAACCCGGCCTTGCAATCACAAGGGAATCTCGAGTTCAGCGACACCGACAACGAGCAACTGCTGTGCTACTCGCGCACCAGGTGGGGCAACGATCTGCTGATTGTGGCGAACTTGGACCCTCACCATGCACAGGCCGGCTCTGTGCGGATCCCACTGGGACGCCTCGGCCTCAATGACAACGAGCCCTACCACGTGGAAGATCTGCTAACCGGGGAGCGCTACACGTGGCGTGGCGAGGCGAACTACGTGCACCTCGACCCGCAGCATCGCGTGGGACACGTGCTGCGTATCGTACGGTGAACCGCCGGGAGGTCCAGTATGAGCGGTGATTCACTGTGGTACAAAGATGCGATCATCTACCAGGTCCACGTCCGTGCCTTCTACGACAGCGATGGTGACGGAATAGGGGATTTCAGAGGTCTGACCGACAAGCTCGAATACCTCGAGGATCTCGGAGTCACCACGATTTGGCTGCAACCGTTCTACCCCTCGCCGCTGCGAGATGATGGCTACGATATCGCCGACTACAGGGATATTCACCCCGACTACGGTACACTCAGAGACTTTCGCACCTTCCTCAGAGAGGCGCATGGTCGTGGCCTGAAGGTCATAACCGAGTTGGTGATCAATCACACTTCGGACCAACACGCTTGGTTCCAGCGGGCGAGGCGGGCAAACAAGGGCAGCACGTACCGCGATTTCTACGTCTGGAGCGACGATCCTCACAAGTATCCGGAGGCGCGAATCATCTTCAAGGATTTCGAGCACTCCAACTGGGCTTGGGATCCCACTGCGCGCTCCTACTACTGGCATCGTTTCTACTCACACCAGCCCGACCTCAACTTCGATAACCCCGAAGTGCGCAAAGCCGTGTTCCAGTTGATGGACTTCTGGTTCGACATGGGCGTCGACGGGCTACGCTTGGATGCAGTTCCGTATCTATTCGAGCGCGATGGGACGAACTGCGAAAACCTGCCCGAAACGCACGATATCTTGCGACAACTGCGCCGCAAGGTCGATCAGAGGTACCAGGACCGCATGCTTCTCGCCGAGGCGAACCAGTGGCCTGAAGATGCGGTCGCCTATTTCGGCGACGGCAACGAATGTCATATGGCGTTCCACTTCCCCGTGATGCCGCGTCTGTTCATGGGGATCGAGATGGAAGACCGGTTCCCCATCGTAGACATTCTGGAACAGACTCCGGCTATCCCGGACGTGTGTCAGTGGGCCATCTTCCTCAGGAATCACGATGAGCTCACCCTGGAGATGGTGACCGACGAGGACCGAGACTACATGTACCGCGTCTATGCTCAGGACCCGCGCGCTCGGGTGAACCTCGGGATCAGACGGCGCCTAGCACCGCTCATGGGCCTCAATCGCCGACGCATCGAACTGATGAACAGCCTGCTACTTTCTCTGCCTGGCACCCCTGTCATGTACTACGGCGACGAGATCGGCATGGGTGACAATATCTACTTGGGTGACAGGAACGGCGTACGGACTCCAATGCAGTGGAGTCCCGATCGCAACGCTGGGTTCTCCAAATGCAATCCACAGCAGCTCTACCTGCCGACGATTATCGATCCGGAGTACCACTACGAGGCAGTAAACGTTGAGGCGCAGCAGAACAATCCGAATTCACTGTTGTGGTGGATGAAGCGCATTATCTCGCTGCGGAAGGACGCGCCGGTATTCGGTCGCGGCAATATCTCATTTCTCCAACCGGACAACCGTAAGGTTCTGTCCTTCATCCGCGAACTCGGTGACGACCGCGTGCTCGTGGTTGCGAACCTGTCTCGTATCGTTCAGTGCGTTGAACTCGACCTACAGAGATTCACTGGCCACGTGCCTGTGGAGTTGTTCGGTCGTACTCAGTTCCCGCCCGTCACCGAGACACCCTATTTTCTGACTCTGGCTCCCCACGCCTTCATGTGGTTTCGACTGGAATCACCACGCAAAGACGAGGAGCCAGTTGCCATCGCAGCACCACAGCTTCCACACCTCTCGACTCGTGCACCATGGCATTCGGTGCTACGCGCAAAATCTGTCAAGGATCTCGAACGCGTACTCTGCAACTACATGAAGGGGCGCCGCTGGTTTGGCGGCAAGGCACGGCGCCAGCTCTCAGCTGAGATCATCGAGACGATCGCACCGTCAAGAGCGAATATCCAGGCCTACTTGACTCTAGTGGAGATCAGCTATGTGGAGGGTGAATCGGAGTACTACAACCTGCCGATCGGCTTTGCGACTGGCGAGCACGCAAGGGAATTGGAGTCAGCACACCGGCAGGAGATAATTGCACGGCTCACTGTAGAGGAGGGCGGCGAGCAAACCGAGGGAGTACTGTATGATGCCCTAGCTGAGCCGCGTTTTTGCTCGTACCTGGCCGACGTGATGGTCGGCAGGAGGACGCTCAAGGGGAAGGCAGGCGAGTTCCGTGGGTCCACAACGCGGGGTTCAAGCAAGCTGGTGAAGAGTGCCAGCGCCGAGACGCAGCCACAGCTCCTAAGAACCGAGCAGACAAACAGCTCGGTTGCGTACGGCGACCGCATGATGATGAAGATCTTCCGCAGAGTACATGAAGGGGTGAATCCCGACCTAGAAGTGGGGCGGTTCCTCACCGAGCGCACCAGCTTTAATCGAATGCCTCCAGTATTAGGTGCTCTGGAATACCGTCGCACTCGCCGCGAGCCAATAACATTGAGCATCCTGCACGGCTTCATAGCGAGTGAGGTAGACGCGTGGCGTTACACGATTGATGCGCTCGAACAGTACTTTGAACGAGTGTTGGCACAGGCGGATGGCAGCAGACCCACGGCGATGCCCGCAGCGCACCTTTTCAATCTGATCGATCTGGAAATCCCAAGCGAAGCCGAGGAGCAGATCGGCGTCTACTCCGAATCCGTACGCAAAATCGGATCGATCACGGCTGACCTGCACTTGGGGCTCGCAACACGCACAGACGATCCCGCGTTCGCTCCAGAATCGTTCAGCACCATGTACCAGCGGTCACTGTATCAGTCAATGCGCAGCCGTACAGATGAAGCCTTTAGACTCCTAGAGAAACGCCTGAGGTACCTGCCTCGGGACACAAGGCCGGAAGCACGACGCGTCTTGAACATGCAGACCGAAATCAGGCGGCGTCAGCGTCAGATCCTCGACCGTAAGATCCGGGCCTTGCGCTTGAGGGAACACGGGGACTACCACCTGGGCCAGCTTCTGTATACGGGTAAGGATTTCGTTGTGCTCGATTTCGAGGGTGAACCGGCCCGGCCACTGGGTGAGCGTCGCTTGAAGCGGTCACCGTTGAGAGACGTAGCCGGCATGTTGCGTTCATTCCACTACGCCTCGGTCACGGCGCTGATGAATGGACGGGTGCGGCCGGAGGATGTCCCGGCCGTTGAGGTATGGGCTGATTCCTGGTACCGCTGGGTGGCCCTCACCTTCCTGCAGACGTACGTCACAGCTATTGGAGATGCCCCCCTTCTTCCCAAGACCGCCGAGGAAAGGAAAGTGCTGCTGGACACGCATTTGCTGGACAAGGCACTGTACGAGCTACTCTATGAGCTCAACAACCGTCCCGAGTGGACCCGAATCCCACTCCGTGGTATCCTGAAACTCCTGGGGGAATCGACAGACGAAACCGACTGATCCCCCACGCAGCGAGAGACGACATGAGAGTCTGGCCCGGTGAGCCCTATCCACTCGGTGCAACCTGGGACGGCGAGGGCGTCAAGTTCGCCGTTTTCTCGGAACATGCTTCGGCGGTCGAACTGTGTCTGTATAGCACTGACGATCCCGCCCAAGAGACAGATCGGATCGGGCTGACCGAGCGCACCAACATGGTGTGGCACGCGTATCTCCCCGATGTGCGGCCAGGCCAGCTGTATGGATATCGAGTCGACGGCCCGTACGAACCCGGCAACGGCCATCGCTTCAACCCGGCGAAGTTACTGATCGATCCGTACGCCAAGGCGGTCACAGGTCCCGTGCACTGGGACGACGCAGTGTTCGGCTACGTGGTTGGTGATCCCCAAGAGGATCTTTCATTCGATACCCGTGACAGCGCTCCACATGTGCCGCGATGTGTCGTCGTAGACTCGGCCTTCACGTGGGGTGACGACCGGGCCCCTCGCACCCCGTGGAACCGAACGGTGATCTACGAATGCCATGTCAAAGGGATGACAACACGACACCCCGCAGTTCCCGACCGTTTGAAGGGGACCTATTTGGGACTGGCATCGGATCCTATCATCGAGCACCTGTCATACTTGGGAGTGACAGCTGTCGAACTACTGCCGGTGCACCACCACGTAACTGAACGACGTGTAGCAGAACGGGGACTGACGAACTACTGGGGCTACAACACTGTGGGCTTCTTTGCTCCTGACTCGCGCTTCGCGACCGGCATTTATGGGCAACAGGTCTCCGAGTTCAAGACGATGGTGAAGGTGCTTCACCGTGAAGGTATCGAGGTCATTCTCGACGTAGTCTACAATCACACTGCGGAAGGAGACCGGTCGGGACCGACCTTGTCCTTGCGCGGATTCGACAATGCTTCCTACTACGGCCTGAATCCAAAGGACCGCGGATTGTACCTCGACTTCACCGGTACCGGAAACACTCTGAACATGCAGAATTTCAGGGCGATGCAGCTCATGATGGACAGCCTACGCTACTGGGTTCAGGACATGCATGTCGATGGATTCAGGTTCGATCTCGCACCGGCGCTGGCGCGCGAGCTGTTCGAACTCGATCGACTGCAGCGGTTCTTCGATTTCATTCAACAGGACCCCGTGCTGTCGCAAGTGAAGCTGATCGCCGAACCGTGGGATGTCGGCCAGGGCGGTTACCAGGTGGGCAACTTCCCGGGGGGCTGGGCCGAGTGGAACGGCCAGTATCGCGACACGGTGCGGCGCTTCTGGCGCGGCGATGGAGGACAGATCGCCGATCTGGCGTACCGACTGTCCGGCAGCAGTGATCTGTACAACCATCGTGGACGGAGTCCGCACTCCAGCATCAATTATGTCACATGCCACGACGGCTTCACCCTACAGGATCTGGTCACTTATGAGACGAAACACAACGAGGCAAACGGCGAGCAGAACCTCGATGGTCTGGACGCCAACTGGAGCGCCAACTGGGGGATCGAGGGTGACACCGAGGAGGAAAAGACGGTCCGGCTGCGTGATAGGGTCAAGCGGAACTTCTTGGCCACCCTAGCGTTTTCACAGGGTGTTCCAATGCTGTCACATGGCGACGAAGTGGGGCGAACACAGGGTGGCAACAATAACGCCTACTGCCAGGACAACGAGATCTCGTGGATAGACTGGGACTTGGACGCCCGCGACAGGCAGTTGCTCAAGTTCACGAGGCACATCATCGCATTGCGCAAGGCAAACCCTGTGTTTCGGCGCCGCAGCTTCTTCAGTGGCCGTCCCATTGACGACGAGGGCACCCGTGACGTCACTTGGCTGAGACCCGATGGCTTGGAGATGAGCGAACAGGACTGGCGCTCCACAGACATCCGTACGCTCGGCATGCTGCTGCACGGAGAGGCAACCGATGACGTGGACGAGAGGGGGCGGCCCATAGAGGGCGAGACCCTGCTACTCCTCTTCAACGCGGGCCCGCGAGCCCGCTACTTCCGCCTGCCTGAATTGGATGAACCTGGCCGCTGGAGATTTCTTGTCAACACAGCCCGCCCCGTCACCGGCCGGCTCCCTCACGGTCGCGGAATCAGACTGGTACGTCACTCGCTGGTGTTGCTCGGCCACGGGTAACACGATGCGCATGAACGAGAGACACGATGAGTAGAGCTCGGCCGCACCTCAGTCCCGCGCACCCCGATGTCGATCGCCTACTCACCGGCGATCACCACGAGCCACACCAACTTCTTGGCGCGCATCCGGTCAGCCACGATGGTCAACACGGCACCGTGGTACGAGCTTTCCACCCGGACGCGGTCGCTGTTGAGTGCCTGCTTCCCGGCCGGGGTGCCGTCAGTCTCAGCCGCCTGGCACCAGGCTTCTTTGCGGGACTACTGGCTGGTGCGAAGGTTCCCCTCTCATACCGTCTGCGATTCCACTTTGCCAATGGAGACTCCTGGGAACGGGATGATCCGTACCGATTCCTGCCAACTCTGGGCGAAGTGGATTTGCACTTGTTCAATGAGGGTAGCCACCGAAGGCTGTGGCAATGCTTGGGGGCACATGTCCGCCAATACAATGGCGTGAATGGTGTGGCGTTCGCGGTTTGGGCACCCAACGCCAGACGCGTGAGTGTGGTGGGAGACTTCTGCCACTGGAATGGCAGGGTGTTTCCCATGCGTTCTCTGGGCAGCTCCGGGATCTTCGAACTCTTCGTCCCGAATCTGGGACCCGGTGCGGTTTACAAGTTCGAGATCAAAGCCAAGGACGGGTCGATCGCACAGAAGGCTGACCCGTTCGCACGGGCTGCTGAGGCGCCGCCCAGCACGGCTTCGATAGTCGAAGCCTCGGAATACCAATGGGCCGACGCCGAATGGATGAGACAAAGACCACAGCGTGACCACCTGCGCGAGCCAATGTCCATCTACGAGGTACACCTGGGATCTTGGGCACGTGTCCCGGAAGAGTCCAACCGACCATTGAGCTACAGGGAGATCGCGCCACGGCTCGTGGACCATGCACGGCAACTCGGCTTCACCCACCTGGAGCTGCTCCCCGTGGCGGAGCATCCCTTCACCGGATCTTGGGGGTATCAGGTATCAGGGTACTATGCACCAACATCCCGCCATGGGACGCCCGATGACTTCCGCTACTTCGTCGACTACTGCCACCAGCACGGACTTGGTGTGATCATCGACTGGGTTCCGGCACACTTCCCCAAAGACGATTTCGCCTTGCGCCGATTCGACGGAACCGCTCTGTATGAACATGAGGACTGGAGACGAGGTGAGCATCCGGATTGGGGCACGTTGATATTCAACTATGGGCGCAACGAGGTACGCAACTTTCTGATGGCCAATGCGCTGTATTGGCTACAAGAATTGCACGTCGACGGATTGCGTGTAGATGCCGTTGCTTCCATGCTGTACCTCGACTATAGCCGCGACGATGGTCAGTGGATTCCCAACGAGTACGGCGGACGCGATAACGTCGAGGCGGTAGCGTTCCTGCGCAACCTCAACGATATCGTGGCGATCGAGTGTCCCGGATGCTTCACCGTGGCCGAGGAATCCACCGCGTGGCCCGGTGTCACCACCTCAACACGGTATGGCGGCCTGGGATTCACGTTCAAGTGGAATATGGGCTGGATGCACGATACGCTTGTGTTCTTCTCCAAAGATCCCGTACACCGCCGGCACCACTACGACCAACTCACGTTCGCAATGCTTTACGAGTATAGCGAGCGATTCATCATGCCCCTCTCGCATGACGAAGTGGTTCACGGCAAGGGATCACTGCTCAGCAAGATGCCGGGTGACGAGTGGCAGAAGTTCGCGAACCTGCGGACCCTCCTGACATATCAGTACACGCGGCCTGGCAAGCAGCTGCTTTTCATGGGAAGTGAGTTTGCACAAGATGGAGAGTGGAATCACGCCGCGAGTCTCGACTGGCACCGCGCTGCAGACCCGCTGCGCGTGGCCTTGCAGCGGTTCCTCGCGGATCTCGGACAGCTGTACATAGACTCATCATCACTATGGCGCCGCGATCCCGACCCGGATGGGTTCGCATGGATCGACTGCAGTGACCGTGACAACACTGTGATATCCTACTTGCGAAGCGACGGTGTCAGTCACATGCTGGTCGTGCTCAACCTCACGCCCGTCCCACGCGAGCCCTATCGCATCGGCGCCCCTGTCGAGGGAGAATACTCGCTGGCATTCAATAGTAACGATGCAAGGTATGGCGGCAGCCAGTTCGAAATGCCGGCTCGGCTCGCGACCGATCCGACCCCGTTCCACGGGTACCCTCAATCTCTAGTGCTGCGACTCCCTCCCCTGGCCGGTTTGATCAT
>CP070666.1:559771-572233 GCA_020351775.1 Gemmatimonadota bacterium
GGACTGCCGGTACTAGGTCGAACACTGTCTGTCGAGTACGAGCGCTTTGTCTGGACACGATGTAACCGACCGGTTTGTGGAGTGCAATCCACACCGTATCGCGAGGTCTGACATGCCGGCGATCAACAGCGATGACATCCTCCAGCAGATCGACCCGCATTCCTATGGTGGCCGTCACACCATTGACGGTAACCCGCCCCGATTTGATCAATTCCTCGGCACCACGGCGGGAGGCTACACCGGCCCGTGCAAGGGCCTGCTGCAACCTCGCTGTGCTCATTCGCCGGCCTCTCCCGGCTCCACCGGCGATCGCAGCGCGACCGATAGTTCGTCGATCCGGGGCAGGTGCTCCAAGCCGGCCAGTCCCAGTAGCTCAAGGAAGGCCGTGGTTGTGCCGTAGAGCAGCGGCCGCCCCAGACCCTCTGCACGGCCAACCACGTCGACTAGACCTCGCTCCTGCAGCGATCGCAGCACACCCTCGACCGAGACACCCCGGATTTCTTCCACCTCGGCTCTGCCCACCGGCTGACGATAGGCGATGATGGCCAGGGTCTCGAGTGCTGCCGCTGACAATCTGCGCGGGCGAGTGACTAGATGCGCTTGGGCGATTGCATCGGCAAATTCACGCCGCGTGAGTATCTGGTATCCTTCAGCCAACTCTGTCAGCTCAATTCCGTGACCAGCGGCGTGATATTGCTGGCGCAGCTCCTCCAGCGCTTCCTGGAAGTCGGCTCGGCTAGCGTCTCGATCGAGTGTCGCCAACTCGCTCAGCGACAGGGGACTATCAGCGGAAAAAAGGGCGGCTTCAACTAGTTGCGTCAGTCGATTCACCGGTTATTGCCACCGCTCCAAAAGGTTGACGTTGCACGAATCTCACCCGACCCACACGGGCCAACTCGAGTAAAGCTACCAAGGCCGAGAGCACAGCTGCCACAGTGGGCTCAGGACCGATGATCTCCGTGAAATCGAAGCGCTGCCTTGTATCGAGCATCGCGAGTATCGTTCTGGTAGCGCCCTCTACGTCTAGCGGCCGGGGCACTACCCTGTGCAGCACCGGTTGGGGAATGGACTCCAGCACTCGCTCCACGGCTACCAGAATCTGGCCAAGATCCAGGATCAGCGGTGGGGGCTCTTGCTCGGGCTCCTCCGGCATCCAGCCGCGCGGGAACTGACCCGAACGCAGGTCAGCCTGTCCCTCGAGCCACTGGGCTACCTCCCGGACCTGCTCGTACTCCAACAATCGCCGCACGAGTTCCGCACGCGGATCCTCCCACTTATCTGCGTCGAATGGCCTCGGGAGAAGCATCTGGATCTTGATTCGTAATAGCCAGGCCGCCATCTCCAGGTAGTTGGCGGCGTCGTTGAGACCCAGCGACTCGATCACGTCCAGGAACTGGTCGGCGATTCGAGCGATCGGTATGTCAGCTACGTCAATCTCTTGCTCTCGGATCAAATGGAGCAGCAGATCGAGTGGGCCGGAAAACGTTTCAAGCTCAACCACGAAGGGTTGATCACGTTCTATGACAGTAGAGACACCCATACTAGAAAGGTAGCGGCTGCAGGGCGAATGGGCCCACTAGGCTGAACGCCAGAAAGGTCATCGCAAGTGCCGGAAGCAGCAGTATGGAGAAGATATCCCGAAAGAACACCAACAGCGCCAGCAGAATCAGAAACCCGTAGCGAGACAGAGCTCGGTACTTGGCTCCAATCTCCGGTGGCAGAAGATGATAGAAGAGGTGTGAGCCATCCAGGGGCGGGATCGGGATCAGATTGAAGAAAGCCAGCAGGGCGTTGAGCCAGATCCCCCACAAGGTCATCCGCTGCAGTATGGAGAGCCCGTCGTGCAGCGCCGGGAGTGCGCCACCAGCCAATCCCAGGCAGATGCTCAGGATGACGCAGGCTGCAAAAAGGCAGAGATTCATGACGATCCCGGCCGAGGAGACGATGATGTCACCGCGGCGGTAGCTCTTGTAGTTGCGCGGATCGACAGGTACCGGCTTTGCACCCCCAAAAACGAAGCCGCCACTGGAGCCATACCACAGCAACGCGGGAAGCAGAATGGACATCCACGGGTCAATGTGCTTCAGCGGATTCAGGGTTAACCGACCCAATCGCAGCGCTGTCAGGTCACCCTGACGCAGGGCAGCGTAGCCGTGCGCGTACTCGTGAGCTACCACGGAAAGGAGGAGCACCGGGAGTGCGAGAAGAAATTGTGTCACTTGCGGGCGCCGTCCATCGGGTCACAATGCGGCCGAAAGCTAACGGCGCCGAATATGGGTGTCAAAGCCATAGTGCCTTGACTCTGATAGACTTGCGCGATACAATGCGTCGTTGTTTTCGGGGGCTAGTGGGCTACGAATCGGTAAGGAGTTGCAGTGCCAAACACCAGGTCGGCCAAAAAGAGAATGAGGCAGGCGAACCGGCGCAATGCGAGGAACCGCGTGGCGCGGTCGACCCTCAGGACTGCGATCAAGAAAGTCCGCAACGCAACTTCTGACACGGCTGCAGCTGCCTACAGGACGGCCGAGCAGCTCCTCGACCGGGCGGCCCGGAAGGGCCTGATACACAAGAACGCCGCTGCGAGGGGCAAGCGGCGGTTGCGAAGGTTCGTTACGCCCGTTTCCTGAGCATCTAGAGTGCGGCCAGCTCGGCCCCACAACGCTCGCAGTACCACTCAGTTGGCAGATTCATCGAGCCACACTCCCCACACTTGAGCGTCTTGGCGGCGGCCTTCTTGGGTTGACCACCGCCCTCACCAAGCGATGTCACTCCCTCCGCCCCGACCGTGGCGGGAACCCTGCCGACAACCTGGTCTACCTCCGAGACGCCCTCTGGAATCCGCATCTCGCCGCTGGCGCGCTCCGGAGCCGGGCCGTGGCTTGCATCTTCGGTTACTGAGCGCAGGAACTCTAGCTCATCGAGCGAGGTCTTGCCGGCAGTGATGTCCTCAGGTTCGCCCGCCGGTTCAGCTTCTACCGCCGCTGGCTGATCTTCTCCCAGATCCAGCGCGTCCTCAAGCTCGGTCACGGCTGGTATTGCTGGCTGGGGTAGCGGCTCTGCACCTGGTTCCTCGTCTCGGCCGAATCGTGGACCTCTCTCAATCAGCGCGATTACGTCCTCCAGCTCTTCTACCTCCTGCTCAACGCCTTCAAGTTCATCTCGTATCTTGGCCCAGGATTCCTCGATGCTCGTCTTCGTTTCGGTCCACTTTGTCTCGTCGAACTCGCCGACTGTATGTCGCAGCTCGGCCTCGGCGAGCCGCTCAGTCGCCTCCGCCTCCTGATCCTTCAGTCCATCACGTACCGTCCGCTGACTTTCCAGGGCCTCTGAGATCTCGCCCCGGTGGGAACGCAGCTCTGCCAGCACTTCGTCCAGCCGCTGTCTATAGTCGGCTTCCACCTTCTGCTTTACATGGTCAGGCGCCCTGTTCTCGGCTTGGGCCAGCCGCTTCAGCCACAGCTCGATCTGTTGGCGCTCCTCGCAAATGGTCCTGATCTTGTCAATGGACTTGGCAGGCTCGTTCACGAGCTAATCCTCCGTTCCCCATCAGGGACCCCGATTCCCGCCGGGCTACGCAATAAGATCGTTGAAAGTCTCCACACGTCAAATCTCGCGAAGCATGGGACGAGAGACATCCACCCCGATCAGCTCGAAATCCCAGATCTAAATTCAACCATCCCTCTATGCACATCAAATTTCGCCTAGGCTAAAAGACGAGCCTTCCTCCAACGATCGTGTATTCAACCTTGCCGGCCAACTCCCTGCCGGCAAACGGCGTGTTGTGGCTCTTGGAGCGGAAGCGTTGCGGGTCCACCGTCCACCTGGCCGCAGCGTCGAAGACCACTACGTCTGCCTGCGCACCGCGGGCCAGGCTCCCGGCTGGCAGATCGTAGACCCTGGCAGGTGCCGTGCTCATCCTTGTGATCAGCTCGGGCAAGGTGAGAACGCCGCCTTCCACCAGCTCTACCAGCCCAAGGCCAAGCGCGGTCTCCAGGCCTACGATGCCAAAGGGAGCGTCGTCGAAATCGCGTTCCTTGGTCTCATAGTGGTGCGGAGCGTGGTCGGTGGCGATCGCGTCCAGCGTCCCGTCTTTGAGACCTTCGCGAACGGCGGCCACGTCGTCTTGTTCGCGCAGCGGCGGGTTCATCTTGGCATTCGTGTCGTAGTCCTCGCAGGCGTCATCGGTCAGAGTGAAGTGGTGTGGTGTGGCTTCAGCCGTGACGTTGATCCCCCGATCCTTGGCCCGGCGGATGAGCTCTACCGAGCCACGCGTTGACATATGCAGCAAATGGGCATGGCCACCAGTCAACTCAGCCAACATGATGTTGCGAGCGACCATGATCTCTTCGGCCGCCGCAGGGATACCCTTGAGCCCTAGACGGCTGGAGACGAGGCCCTCATGCATGGCGCCACCCTCGAACAGCGTCGGGTCCTCGCAGTGATCGGCCACCGGGATCCCGAACGTCAGCGAATACTCGAGCGCGGTGCGCATGAGATGGCTGGAGACGACCGGATGACCATCGTCACTCACCCCAACGGCGCCCGCGTGGATCAGCTCGCCAAACTCCGCGAGGTGCTCCCCTCTTTGACCGATGGAGATCGCACCGATCGGGTACACCCGGGCAGCTTCGGCCGCCTCGCCCTGCTTAACGATGAAGCCAACCGCAGCCTGATTGTCTGTCACCGGGTCTGTATTGGGCATCGCACAGATCGACGTGAAACCTCCAGCTGCGGCCGCATGGGCGCCGGTCGCGACTGTTTCGGCGTCCTCGCGGCCAGGCTCGCGTAAGTGGACGTGGATATCCACCAGGCCAGGTGCGACCACCTTCCCGGTGACGTCTAGCACATCCGCCCCATCAGGCGCGCTCAATCCCTTGCTGAGGGCTTCGATCCTCCCTTCCGCCATCAACAAGTCTCCGACGGCGTCGTAACCCTGTGAAGGATCCACGATGTGGCCACCTTTGAGCAGCAAGGGTTTCATTCCGCTCCCTCTCGGTTTGTCCGCTTGGCGGCCTCCGCTAGGGCGGGCTCACCGCCGGCAAGGAGGTAGAGTATTGCCATCCGGACGGCCACTCCATTGGTCACCTGGCTCAGTATCACACTGTGAGGTCCATCGGCCACCCGCGAGTCAATCTCCACGCCCCTGTTCATTGGCCCAGGGTGAAGAATCAGCAGATCCTTGGGTGCGGCCTCAAGTCGTTCCATGGTGACACCAAACACCCTGTAGTACTCACGTAGCGAAGGGATGTACCCGGCGCTCATCCGCTCGAGCTGGAGACGCAGGATATTGAGCACATCGGACCATTCGATCGCCTGTTCTATGCGGTGAAATACCTGAACCCCTAGGCCTTCGATTCCCCGCGGCAGGAGCGATTGAGGTCCGCACACTGCCACCTCGGCTCCGAGCTTGAGCAGTCCCCAGATGTTGCTGCGCGCGACCCGGCTGTGGAGTATGTCGCCGCAGATGCAGACCTTGAGTCCGTCAATCGCGTCGAAATTGTCTCTGATCGTAAGCAGGTCGAGCAAGCCCTGAGTCGGATGTTCATGCTGCCCGTCACCAGCATTTATGACGTTGGAGCGGATTCGCTCGGCCAAGAACTTGGCAGCCCCGGATGACGGGTGTCGCATGACCACCATGTCGATGCGCATTGCCTCAAGATTGCGCGCAGTGTCAACCAGCGTCTCACCTTTCTGAACCGAGGAGCCAGTTGAGCTGATGTTCACCGTGTCGGCTGAGAGCCGCTTCTGCGCAAACTCGAAGGAGATGCGTGTCCGCGTCGATGCCTCGAAGAACAGGTTGACAATGGTCTTGCCTCGCAGCGTTGGAACCTTCTTGATCGCTCGCTCGCTCACCTCCTTGAAAGGCTCCGCCGTGTCGAGCACCAACCGTATCTGCTCAGCGGTGAGTTTCTCGAGCCCCAACAGGTCCTTACCAAGCGACGGGGGCGTCACTCCGATGCCTCCACCAGCTCGACGGCATCCCGACCATCCACTTCCGACACCAACACATCAACCCGCTTTCCCGGGGCGTTGACTGATTCCCCAATGATGTCAGCTTGGATCGGCAGTTCACGCTCACCCCGGTCCACCAGTACCGCGAGACCGATGCGACACGGCCGTCCGAAGTCGGCGAGCTGATCTAGAGCCGCTCTCACTGTTCTCCCCGTGTACAAAACGTCGTCGACGATTACTACACAGAGCCCGTCGATGTCGAACGGTATCCGTGTTTCCCCAACGATCGGCCTGGGCCCGACGGTCTGGAGATCGTCGCGGTAGAGGGTGATATCCATCGCGCCCCGGGGGACATCGGCACCCTCGCGCTGAGAGATGAGCTTAGCAACGCGCTCGGCCAGCTCGACGCCCCGACGCTGGATACCGACAAGCGCCAGGTGCTCGGTACCGCCCGCTAGCTCCACGATCTCCCGTGATATGCGTTCGAGTGCCTTAGCGATGGCGGCGGAGTCCAATAGCGTGCGTGTGTGCATCGAGCCCATGTCGCCGCGGAAGTTAGAAGCCGCTGCGACGTCAGTCAACGCGGACACGCCGTGGCGCTGGCTGATCGAGCGACGCGCGATGCACACACGCACGCATCGGTTGGCGGCGGTTGCAGCCAGACATGTCCAGACGGACCCCCGATCGGTCTGGAAACTGACGCAGTACCTCTCTATAATGAACGGCTGGGAGAGGTGTCCGAGTGGTTTAAGGAGCCGGTCTCGAAAACCGGTAGGCCCGTTCGGGTCTCGAGGGTTCGAATCCCTCCCTCTCCGTGTTCCGCTATTCCATTGCTGACGCCGCGCCCCAAGCTTCGCGCCCGGCCGTACCCCGGCTAGATTGTCCCGATGCAGAGTTCCGTCAGACCTTCTCAGCTCGAGGCGTTTCCGGTGGTCCTCGGGATTCCGGTGCAATGGGGCGAGCTGGACGCCTACGGCCACGTCAATAACTCTGTCTTCTTCCGCTACTTTGAATCGGTTCGAATGGTCTATCTGGAGCGCTGCGGGTTCATCGAGTCCTACAATGTGGACAAGATCGGTGCGATTCTTCGATCCACGGAGTGCACGTTCCGCCAACCGCTGTACCACCCCGATGATGTAATCGTAGGTGCCAGGGTGACCGCACTGGACGAGGATCGGTTCGCCATGGCCTACGTGGCGGTCTCCGTCAACACCGGACAGACGGTAGCCGAGGCCAGTGCGGTAGTGGTCTCGTTTGACTATGAAAACCTGACCAAGGCGCCGCTGCCGATAGCGGTGCGGGAAGGGGTTCGTGCGCTGGAGAGTGAATGGCAGCACCAGGAACGGCACCATGGATGACTGGGACAACAACATCCTGGAAACCACCGAGGACATTCTCGCTGCCTTGTCACACAGTAGGCGTATCGCGGTCCTCGGCATCAAGCCCGCGACACACCGCCACAAGCCAGCACATAGCGTCCCCGAGTTCTTGCAGCAACAGGGTTATGAGATAATACCCGTCCCGGTCTACTACCCCGAGGTAGATCAGATCCTCGGTCAGAAGGTCTATCGAAGGCTCACCGATGTTCCGGGTGGTGTGGATATCGTGGACGTGTTCCGCAAGCCAGCGGATATTCCTCAGCATATCCCAGACCTGATCGCCAAGAGGCCGACGGTGGTCTGGTTCCAGAAAGGGATCAGAAACGATATGGCTGCTAGAGAGCTGGCGCGGGCCGGGATCAAAGTGGTCCAAGATCGTTGCACGGCTGTTGAACATCGGCGGCTCAAGCGGCGATAGAGGAGCAGTCATCGATCCATGGGACTCGCACGCCAGGCACTGTTGTGGGCTTCGCGCAGAAAGTGGCTAGGAGCCAAGTTCCAGGCGTGGTCTTTCACCCGCCGTGCCTCACGCCGGTTCCTGCCTGGCGAGGATCTCGAGGCGGCCCTCGAGGCGGTCGTGAAACTCGGAGACGAAGGGATTTCGAGCCTCATTACGCTCCTCGGCGAGAACGTCAGCACGACCGCGGAGGTCCAAGATGTAGTGCGGCAGTACCAGACGACCCTATGCCAGATCCAATCCCGTGCCGCGGATTGTCAACTCTCCATCAAACCCACGCAGTTGGGCATGGACCTGGGCGGGGACAGCTGCGAGCAAGGGCTCTTCGCGCTGCTCCCGCACGCAGCCGGAGACCTGGTATGGGTGGACATGGAAAGCTCGGGCTATGTGGACAGAACGCTCGATCTGATTGAGACGGTTAACAGTACCCACAAGAACATCGGCGTCTGCTTGCAGGCGTATCTGCACCGCACCGATGGCGACTTGGATCGCCTAGTCTCGCGCGGCATCCCGGTGAGATTGGTAAAGGGCGCGTATCGGGAACCAGCTTCCGTCGCCATCAGGAAGAAGAAAGACGTGGATGTCAACTACCTGAAACTGGGGTGCCGCTTGCTCGATGCAGTCGCAGCCGGCAAAGGTGGGCCAGCTGCCTTCGCCACACACGACATGAACTTGGTTCGTTCGATCCAGGAGTATTCCGTCAAGCGGAGTGTTCCTGGCGATGCCTTCGAATTCGAGATGCTGTATGGGGTCGGTCGCGAGCACCAGAGACGACTCGTGGCCGAGGGATTCCGCGTGCGGGTGCTCGTCAGTTACGGTTCCGCTTGGTTTCCATGGTACATGCGGCGCCTGGCTGAGCGGCCGGCCAACGTGTGGTTCGTAGCTCGAAGCCTCGTGTCACGATGGGGATCCGGGGGGGGTGGGGATCCGACAGCTAGTGAGCCTCTGAATAGCGGCTTGAGCAAGACTGTGAAGTAACTGGGCCCGATTGCTACCGTTTCAGCGTCTCACGAACCATCCAATCGCGATCACCAACTGTTCGACCGTGTCTGTCTTCGTGCCGCTCCCAAGACTGTTTTGGTCGATGCGGTATGCCAGTGTTCCCCAAAACGGTAGCCGGTCCAACGCGAGCCGGATCCCGCCCTCGAGTCCGTTTCCCGAGTCGTACTGCTCGACCGCGTCTACGTCCGAGAAGAAGACGTGCCACGCTTCCAGATAGGTGAGCAGGTTCGGGGAGCCCAGCTTCGCTGTCGCCGCCACGCGGCCTTCCCAGAACACCCAGCGTTGCGTGCCCTGGGCTGTGACGAAACTGCGGATATGAGGGCCTGCTTTGACCGTCAGCCAGGCAAGCGGTGCCACGCCGAGCAGAAGCTCACCTTCCACAATGTCCTGGTCCGGTATTTCTAGATCCGAACCGAGCCCCCCCTCCAGGTAGCGGAGGTCGAGCCTCAATCGTCCCAGTCTCAGCCCGACGGAACCACCAATGGTGAGTCCCGAGAACCGGGAGGCGGTGGTATCAGCCGTTCGAGTGACTGCGACCGGCATCGGCGCCAAACTGAGCGCTAGACCCACGCCGGACTGCGCATTCAATCTCGCGCCTGTGGGGGAAACAATGGGCAGCACCATCCCGAGCAGGAGCATCCGACGCATCGTCACCGCCCAGGTCCCTCGTGTGCTGACACAGCGCCCGTCGTGATCAGCAGCTGGATGTCGGTCTTTCGCCGCTCGTTCTCCGTCACGACCACGGCCAGAGAGTCCCGATAGCTGCGATACAGATTCTGATTCGATGCGATGTTCTCTGGTATCGGCTTACCTGGTCTGCGGCGGAAGAAAGCTGCTATCCCCGCGACACTGACTGTTCCTGCTACCAGCAGCCGTCCGCCCATCAGATCCGTATCTGAAGAGAAGACCGTCGGCAGGACCGCAATAGCGGTTCCCACCAGCAGCCCGCCTGCCAGTGCCTGAACACCCGGCCCACTACTGTGTTGCTCCGGCAAGATCATCGAGTCAGCGGGCTCGATGGGATGGATCAGTGTGTCTGGGGTCTCCACAACTATGTCCAGCGGGACGCGCAGTGATCTGAGCAGGGTTCCCGTGGAGTCGCGAGACTGGATCCAAAGGTCGTAGGGCCCCGAAGCGATGACCAATCGCTCAGGGTCGCGTCCATCCCAATCCAGATCTAGGCTGTCGACGATCGGGCCGCGGTATATCGACCGCACCCGCACGCTGTCTCGATCTCTGATCTCGACAACAGCCTCATGGTATGAGCTGGCGAATAGCTCAAACGAGAACAGATCGCGGCCGATCCGCATTCTGGTGTTACGTGGTGCATCGAACGTTATCACCTTGGTCTCGCGCCGCACTGCGTCGTACTCGTTCGTGACTTGCGGCGGAAAGATCAGCTGGTCGGGGCGGTAACGAGTGTCGAAGCGGACCAGGCGCTCGAAGGCCGCTCTAGCGGAATCTCGGTTGCCACCGAGCATCTCGGCCGCGGCCAAGTACGTCAGCGCCCTTATGGTGAGCACACGAGCGGCGGCCGGATCTGACAACCGCTGACCCAGCCCCGGGTCGAGTGCACGGCGCAGGAAACCTGCTGCCGCCTCGAACTCCAATTCCTGGTATGCGCGAATCCCGTCTTCCAGCAGGCTGGCAGGCGTCTGCCCGTGGGCCGGCTGCCAGCTAGCGCTGGCGCCAATTAGGCTGGCGAGGATCAGTACCCGGCGGAGCGTCATGGCTGGCGGGCCTTCAAGTTGATGTCGGTCATTCTGAGCTGCTGTCCTGGTGCCAGCTGGATCTCCCGCTCAAACGGTTCGAACCCGTCCTGCACCACTCTGAGCGTGTGGGGGCCCGCACTCAGTGTGAGGCTCATGGGCGTGTTGCCCACGAGTTCACCGTCGACATAGATCTGGCCCCACGGAGTCGAATTCACTAACAGCCTGCCTGGCTCGACCGGCGCAGCTGGTGCTCTGACTGGTGGCCGGCTCTCACTCCTGGACGCCGCCGGAGGCGTCGTAGGTTCCGGTCGCCGCTGAGTCGGGCGCGGCTCCGCCTGTTGCGTAGGCGTCGACTGGTCGCTTGACGGGCGTGCTACGGATGACGGAGAGGGCGGGCCGGCATCGCGCGACCCGAGGATGGCCTGCCACGGTTTGAGCCATGTCGCACCAAGCACGATCAAAAGCGTCACCAGCGCCACGAGTGCAGCCCGGACGATCGGGAACTTGCTCCTCTCACCGTCGATGACGAATACGTGCGACTGGCCGCTCGGTGCTACGTCGGTGGCAAACGGCGCCGGGCCGGGCGCCACCCAGTCCTTCCGCAGCATCGCCACGAAGTCCAATACCGTGGGGAACCGCTCTCCCGGCATCTTGCTCAGCGCTTGGTGGACGGCCTCCCGCACATGGGGTGGGAGATCGTCTCTCGATTGCTCCAGCGGTATGGGCGCCTCGGCGCGGTGCAGCCGCTCCATCTCGTCCGGGGAGTCGCCTACGAACGGCAGATTGCCGCTCAGGCATTCGTACGCAACGACGCCCAGCGCGTATTGGTCGGCGCTGGGGCCCACGGTTCGCTCCCGGAACTGCTCCGGCGCCATGTACTCCGGCGATCCGGAGGTAATGCGTGAGCGGCGTCCCGCTTCGGCAAACGTGTTCATTATGCACGCGTCACTGACCCGGGCCCACTCCTCGCGGTCCACCAAGATATTTGAGGGTTTCAGGTTCCCGTGCGTCACACCACGGCGATGCATGTAGTCGAGTGCGATAGCTGCCTGCTCGAGGATCTTCTGGCACGTATCGAGATCGAGCGGCCCGGAATCGCGCTGGAGGTCGGCCACCGAATGGCCCTTGACGTACTCCATCGAATACCAGAGCAGCGCCCTGGTCTTGCCGAAGCCGAGAACCCGGGCGATATGGGAATGACTGAGCGATGCCGCAACCGAGGCTTCGCGCTGGAACCGAGCCAGGTCAGGAGTCATCCCACGCTGCAGCGGAATGACTTTCAGCGCCACCATTCTCTTGTGCGGCAGCTCGTCGGCTACGTAGACCACCGACCTTGTTCCATGTCGCAGGAGAACGTTGATCTGGAACCGACCTTCCAACTCCCGCTGCACCGTCTCCAGCACCTCGTCGACAACCGGCCGGTGCACCGCCACTCCTGCGCCTGGATGGAAACCGCACAGGGCACATGCGCCGGTGTCCTCTGCGACTTCACCTATAGTGCAACGTGGGCAGATCATAGACTCGGGCTATCCCCTACCTAGATGTGTACCTGCACTAGGCTGCAGCCGCCTCTTGGCGGTGTTCCCAAGACACACACGAAACATACATTCACGGCGTGTACGTGAACCCACCCGCGAGCGTTTGGTTCCCACCCGGATGCAGCACCACAACGTCCACTGCCCCGGCTGTGCCCGCCGGCGTCTCCACGGTGATGCTAGTCTCACTCACTACAACAAAGTTCGTCCCTGCGAACCCGCCGAACGTGACTCCGGTCGCGTCAGTAAGACCGGTCCCTGTGATGGTTACCGTCGTCCCACCTGCGGCTGGCCCGGTGACGGGGTCGATGCCCGTGACCGTTGGTGTATAGGCGAATCCATCTGTCAGCGTCACATCCCCGCCCGGATGCTGCACCACCACGTCAACCTGCCCTACTCCCGCCGGAGCAGTCACTGATATCGTC
>CP070666.1:572333-584471 GCA_020351775.1 Gemmatimonadota bacterium
TAGAGCAGACGGGCAATCACTCTGAAGCGGCGCATGAGTATCTCACAGCCGCCGGTGAGGCATGGTATGATTTCCTTGAAGCTCAGTACCTGTTGGACGCGGGCCGCGTACTAGTCATTGCTGGTGATACTACGACCGCACTCAACACCTACCAACGCGTGATTAGTGACTTTGGGGACACACAGCAGGCAGTCGAAGCCCGCGTGCGGCTCGGTGAGCTAGAAGCTACGAAGCTGCCAATCTGACACTGCAAATCCATTGGCTTGCGCGGTGAGCAGAGATCTGCATTCGGCATTCGCTGGATGCCACGATGAGCATCAAACGCCCGAGCATTTGTCGCCCGTCGAGGTCCCGCGCTAACATCCCTCGTGCCGGAAGGCATCCTCGGGTTTAAAAGGAACTGTCAGCTCCCGTCGATCTGCGGTGCCAATCAACTGCGTATAAGATATGTTATGTTAAGTTAAGTACGGGGGTTGTGTGGACAACTAGTGACTTCCCTGCTGGTGCTGATGCTGCAACGCTAATTCTGATAGTTGGTTTGGTGTGAGGAGCGGAAGTGGTGTGTGATGTGCTGCGCCGGCGCCCGCGACGCGGCTGCTCTTGGCTCCAAGTTCACCATTTGAGCTAGTTGTTCAGGTGCCAAGGTGCGCCCGGAAGACCAGGCGGCTTTCTCCGATCAGGCTGGGTTCCTCGAGTTTCCCGTCTACCAGACGGCCGCCTACAGCCAGAGTCAAACCGGATGCGGAGCGTACGTGCCACGGCAGGGTGTCAATCTGGCGGAGGTAGCATAGGACAGCTGCGCACGACACAGCACCGGTGGCACATGCGAAGGTCTCTCCTTCCACGCCGCGTTCGTACGTGCGCATCGCCCAAGCTTCAGGACCGCGCGAGACGAAGTTCACGTTGGCACCCTCGGGTGCAAGCGCGTGGTGAAACCTCAGCTCCCTGCCCCGCTGCGCCAGGGGCACTGCGGCAACGTCGTCTACCACGACAACGAGGTGCGGCACGGCCACCGTCAGGAAGTGGACCGAGTGTTCTCCAGGGGCGGGCTCGATATCCGGCTCGCACAGCCCGGATATCCCCTCAAGCTTGAACTCAGATCGCTCCTCAGGTCCCTCCAGGAACCTGGTATGCACCTCCCCGGCATCGGTCTCCAAAACCATCTCGTCCGTCGGCACCATCTCCAGCCAGCGGGCGATACGGGTGGCGCACAGAGATCCATTGCCGCACATGGGGGCACGGCTACCATCATTGTTGAAGAAGTGGAACCGTACTCGGCCAGGCCCGCTGCCGCGCTCGAGGACCGCGAAGCCGTCCGCCCCGACGCCGGCCCGCCTGTCGCAAATCTGCCGGATGATTTCGGGCTTCCATCTATTTGCGGGCGTGAGCCGTCCATCAGCGAACACGAAATCGTTGCCCGATCCAGACAACTTATAAACCACTAGTCCATTGTTCATAGCTTGCGGGCAAGAGTCTGGAGCCGCAGGCGCCAAACCATCCAGATGGCCTCCCGCACGATCGCGCCGGACATCTTGCTCTCCCCGTCTGTTCGGTCGACAAACAGGATCGGGATCTCGCGGATCCGGAAGCCCTTTCTCATGGCTCTGAAGCTCATTTCAATCTGAAACGAGTACCCGTTAGATTTGATGGAATCCAGGTCTATCGCGTGCAAGACTTTGCGGCGGAAGCACTTGAATCCTCCCGTCGCATCGCAGATCCTGTGGCCGGTCACGATCCTGGCGTAGATATTGGCGAAATAGCTCAACAACAGGCGCGTCATGGGCCAGTTCACAACCGTCACACGCCCATTAAGGTAGCGCGATCCCAACACGAGATCGGCTTCCTGGGCCGCCTCCAGGAACTCGGGCAGGTGTTTCGGATCGTGGGAGTGGTCTGCGTCCATCTCGAAGATGTACTCGTAGTTCCTTTCAAGCGCCCACTTGAATCCGGCAATGTATGCTGTCCCGAGACCCTGCTTGCCCTCCCTGTGAAGGACGTGAACCCGCGGTTCCTGTAGAGCCAACTCGTCGGCTATCTGGCCGGTCCCGTCCGGCGAGCTGTCGTCAACCACGAGGATGTCGATTCGCTGATCTTGCTTCAGGATCTCAGGCACTATCTGCCGTATGTTGCTCGCTTCGTTGTAGGTGGGAACGATAACGAGACCGCGTTCAGCCACTTGCCCTCCTCCGCAGGACTACTGGGATCGCCACTGCAAGCGCGGTGAGGATGAGGCTGGAAAACGTAATCAGCTTGCCGATTCTGTAGTGCTCGCTGTCGAACCACAGCTCCACCTGACTTGCTCCGGCAGGCACCGGGACCGTAATCAGTGTCAGGTTGCCTCGCACCACGGAGACGGCTTCGCCGTCAACGGCCGCGTGCCAGTCGGGGTACCAGTTTTCGGCCACAAGGATGAACGCGTCCTGACTGACCGGTGGGTCAACTTGCAGCTTCATTCGTCCCGCTTCCCATTGTGTCACCGACACTTCATTGGCTGCCGACTGAGGTATCTCCGTCAGGCTTGCTGGCTCGATCGGTGCCTCAGGGGCCAACAGTACCACCCGGTCGGGTGGGAATCGCGGATCCAGCAGCGTCGCAACCGCGGAATCGTCAGCCATCTTGAGGCCGCTTGCCACGAGCCGAGCGTATCGGGTCGGCGATGTACGACGATACAGGTTTGCAGCCACACCGTTCCATGTGGGCTGATCGGCCAGCACCAGCTCGAAACCCGGTATCGAGTCGGCGCCGGGGAGAGCCGCCGGGACTATCACGTACTGCACGGCGAATAGGTCCCAGATGATTCCGCGGGTCTGATTGCGCCATTCGTTCCTCCCGCCAAGCAACACGTCGAACCGGTGGAGTTCGTTACCATGGTACCCCAGTAGCTGCGGTACTCCGTGTGTCATCAGGCTGGAAGCCGGATACACGTAATCACCAAGGTTGAACACGCGGTATGGCTTCGGCGTGCCCGTTATCTCCTCGATTAGGCGATCAGGCGCGTGCACCCTGCTAGCGTCCGAGAAGACCCAGAACTGGCGGGCGTTGCGCCACAGATCTGCACTGACCAGCACTGCTAGACCGAGGCAAAACACCGCTGGTTTCACACGCCCTGCCAGGGCCGCGTAGGCCAGCGCCCCGATTCCTGCCAGCGCTGCGCCGCTCCACAGTGCGCCCCACCTGATGGCCGAGCCGGCGTGAGCTGCTCGCGCCGCCACAGCCGTGCCGGTAGACTGCTCGATTCCCTGTGCCAGGAAAGCCGCGAAACCTCCGAAGGCACCCAGGGCTGCCAGCAGCGCAACGGCTCCCCCGATTGCCAGGGCACCGACCGCGAACTGCCGCACGGCTCCACGTTCCAGTCGCTCGACTCCCAGGGCCGCAAACGCCGAAATCACGAGAACCACTACATACAACGCCATTCCCGGTGCCCTCGTCTGCTTCACGAACGGCACCATTTCGTACCACAGACGGTAGAATGGAGTGGCCCCTCCCAGTGTGACAAGCAGGAAAAGCAAGCCGATTCCCCCCAACCAGAGGCTCAGCCGTCGGCGGCGTCCGCTGAGTATTCCCAGCAGAGCCAGGGCGAGAACAGGAAGGCCCAGGTATTCGGAGTGAAGCTTGATCGGATTGGAGCCCCAGTAGGTACCGTCGGCTGACTGGCCTACGAAGGAGGCCAGCAAGAACTCAGGAAGGTGTTCCCAGGGAATAGCATAGGAGGTGGCACCTTCGAAGCCGCGATAGGTCTCTGCTCGAGGAGAAAACGGGATGTACTCCCAGAACGGGAGCATCTGGATGGCACCGATGAGAAGACCGACTCCCACAGCCGCTAGCGCCAGCCCCAGATCTATAATCCGGCCCGTTGCTTCGCGCTGCGAAGGCTCCCAGAATACCAGATACAGCGTAAACAGCCCTGCCGTGATCAACATGTATTGAGCCATCTGCGGATGCGGGCTCAGGATGGCGAGTCCGACCGAGAGAGCCAGGAGTCCGTAGCCCTCAAACCTGCGTTCCCTTATGGCCATATAGAGTGCCATGAGTGCGAGCGGCAGCAGCGCTGTCACAAACAGTTTCCCGTCGTGGCCGGGGTGAACGTAGGACGCGACCACTCCGGAGAGCTGGTAGCTCAGGCCTCCGACTAGGGCTCCGGTCCAAGACAGTCGGATCCGACGTAGAAACAGGAATGCGAAGAAGCCGGCGAGAACGTAGTGCAGCACGAAACCGAGGTCCATGGCAAAGGCGGTGGGCAGCAGCAGCCGCAACCACGCGGTGGGATAGAAGATGTCCCCGTGCATGGCGGCTATGTAGGGCAAGCCACCGAAGATGAACGGGTTCCACTGAGGCATGTGTCCCAGTGCCTTCCACTGCTCAGCCTGCCACGACCTCCAGGCGTACCCAGTAGTGAACTGGTCGCTCGCCGGGCTAGCCAGGAACTGACCGGACCACATGGGAAATGAGAGCACCAGTATCCAGAGGGTGCACGCTGCCAGGGCCGCCAGGTTCGCGTGAGGTGGACGGAAGTCATCGGCTGGCTGGCTCAACTGCTTCCTCCTTGGTCAGCTCTCAACCCCAATGTGAGGAGTGCAGCGCTAACTTCAGTTCCCGTAAGCAGAAGGCGGGAGGCAATCGTCAGCGCCAGCGCTCCGCGAGGTCCCAAGACAGGGCTCAGGAGGGCCAAGAACACCAGCTCTCTAACGCCCACACCGCCCGGAACAAATAGAGCCAAGAGTCCCACAATGTATCCTGCCGCGAAAACGCCCACGGCACTCTGCACTGTTAGGTCCCCGGCCCCGAATAAGCCTCGGGCCAGGAACCAGAACGCCACTCCGTACGCTAGCCACGATACCAGCGTTGTGGCTCCGGCGGCCACCACCGTTCGCAGCGGTAGGGCTCGCAGCTGGAACTTGGGGCCCGCCGCTCGGCCCGCCGCTGCGGACAGCGGTTCCAAAGTCAGGCCGGTCACGGTGGCGAGTGCTACCACCCCGGCCGTGCCAAGCAGGATCGGTGCGGCGGTAGGTGGAATCCCCACCAGGTCCAGCACCGGAGACGCTGCGCCGGGTGCTGACAGCGCCACGATCACGGCGCCGGTGCCGACGGCCAGTACCTGCATCGCCACGGCCGAGGCTGCCGCAGCCCAACCTACCACTCCAGCTCGCTGCGACAGGACTGCAAGGCCAGCGATACTCCAAATCTTGCCCGGAAGATAGCGGCCCAGGTTCGAGAGGCACCATATCTGTGCCGCTCTGCCGAAAGGTAGCCGCTGACCCCAGCCGCCCAGGATCCACCTCCAGGCCGTAACGAGCAGACCGTAGGTCACCCATATGATCACTGCAGCAAGCAGAATCCATCCCGGTCTGAGGCGCAGGGCGACGTTCAGGTCGCTCAGCTCGGACCAGTTGGTAACCACCGTGCGCCCCAGGAACCTGATCACCAGCACCGCTAAGATGATCTGACCCGACCAAATGAGTACTGGCCGAAGCTTCATACAGCACCACGAAGGACCTGGTCGTATACCGCTTCGAAGACGGCGGCCACCCGGTCCGGCTCGAATCGCGCTCGCAGCTTGCCACCCAGCTCGGCCGCGCGGGGCCGGCTCTGCGGGTCGTCCACCAGAGCCGCGATGGCCACGGCCAATTCCCCGGCGGAGTCGCTGTCCACCAGTCGGCCCGCCCCTTCGGGTGGCACGAACTCGGATACGCCTCCGCCACGAGACGCGACCACGGGTACGCCGAGCATCAGTGCCTCGGCCGCCGCAAGCCCAAACCCCTCGCCGGCGGCTGGAAACGCAAACACGTCGGCGTTCCCGATCGCATCAGGGATCGCCTCGGGCCTCACTTCACCCACGAACTCCGTAGCATCTGCGATTCCGAGTCGGGTGGCGTAGTACTCCAGCGAGCGACGTTCCGGACCGTCGCCGATGATTCGCAGCGCCAGTTCCGATCCGGTCGATCGCAGGCGGGCGATGGCCTCCAGCAGCGTTCCGATCCGCTTCTGGGCCACTAGCCGCCCCACTGTGACGACTCCCCCACCTCCCTGGCTCAATCGCGAATATCGGCCGATGTCCAGCGGCATCGGTTGCACCAAGAAACGCGCAGGACTGTCCTGCAGCAGTTCGGCGACGCGCTGTGCCAGAAACGACGAGACCACAGTGACTGCTCCAGCTTTGCGCAGGACCGTGCTCGCCAGGGCACGAGCGATTCGGGATCGCTCTAGGAGCGTGACGTCAGTTCCGTGCAGAGTAACGATGTAGGGTCGATGGACGACGAGATGTGCCAACCAGCCGGCGACTCCTCCCGGCACCCACCAGTGGGCGTGGATTAGGTTTGCTGGCTGATCAGTGGAAGCTTGGATGGCAGCCCCGGTCTGTCCCGCCAGCAGTGCCGCGAAGCACGCCATGCCGGTGGCCGACTTGAGCGCCTGTGTCATGTGGCCTCGATATGCTAGCATTTCCAGGCTCGCGGGAGCGTACCGTACTCGCCGCACGGTAACCCCGTTTTGTATCACCGATCCGCCGACTCCGCTGTCGCCGGGCACGATCATCGAGACGTGGTGCGAGCGGCGCTGCAGCGCCATCACGAGCCGCTCGATGAATGCGCCCGCGACGTCGCCCTCCCAACGGGGATAGGCGTGGGCAAGGCTCACGATTCTCACGGAAGTTCAGGGTTTACGTTGTGGACGGTCGGATGAAAGCCGCTCGATTGTACGAGACAGCGAGCGAAGCTCCTCCCGCTGTCCCGCGAGGAGCTCTCCGATGAAGCCGAATCCGAATAAGGCGATCCCGGATATCACCAGAATCAGCGTCAGTGACAGCAGCGGCCGGAGCCCGACTCCGCCGATCCGCAGTGCGATTGCGACCAACCCAACCAGCAACCCAAGGAACATCAGGATGCCACCCGGGACTCCAAAGAACAGCAGCGGCTTGCGGCCAAAGCGCAGCTGGAACCACACCGACATCAGGTCCAGCATACCGACTGGAATCCGGCCTATCCCGAACTTGGATTGGCCATGCAGTCGCGGATGCAGGGTTACCGGCCGTTCTGTCAGGCGGAAACCGTCAGCTGCGGCAATAGGTACCATGAAGCGATGCCAATCGGGCCTCGCCGGAACCGCTTCCATCACCTCGCGGCGGTACGCCTTGACCGCGTTGAGGTCGGACACCCGCACGCCAAACATCCAGCGGCAGATCCGGTTGTAGATCCCCGATACGAAAGCCTTCTCGTATTGGCCCTGTTTGGTCCCCGTGACCATGTCAGCTTCCCCCGACCGAATGGGCTCCACAAGAGAAGGGATCTCGTTCGGAGAGAACTGCAGGTCGGCGGGATAGAACACGAAGATCGAACCGCGCGCGATCTCGCTGCCCGATTTCAAAGCATCTGCGATACCGCGTCGGGTCCTATGAGTGATTGTCCGGAGAAACGCGTTCTTTCGACTAAGGTCTCGGAGTAGCTCGGCGGTGCCATCGTTGGAGCCGTCGTCGATCACGACCAACTCACACGAGTACGGCAGTGGCTTCAGGGCCTTCTCGCACTGACTGACGAATTCTGCTAGGCTGTCTGCCTCGTCCTTGGCGGGCACCAGCAGGCTCACTTCGACTTCGACACCGGCAGTGTCTTCGGCAAGCGTCATACGCGCTTACGCATGCGGGCTGGCAGAATTCCTAGCTGATCGCGGTATTTGGCGACCGTCCTCCGCGCGATCTGAACACCGCGTTCCTTGAGCGCATTGACGATCGCGGAATCAGTGAGAGGAGATGAAGTGTCCTCGTCCGCAACCAGCTTTCGTATCTGCGCTTTCACTGCCCGCGAACTGGCGTCTTCTCCGGTCGTGGTGCCAAGGCTGCTGGAGAAGAAGAACTTCAGTGGGTAGACCCCGCGCGGTGTCTGGACGTACTTCTGGCTGGTCACGCGGCTGACCGTGGACTCGTGCATCTCAATCACATCGGCCACTTCGCGAAGAGTGAGCGGGCGCAGATGCTCCACGCCTTTCTCGAAGAAGTCTCGTTGCCTGTCGACGATGAAGTTCATCACCTTGAGCATCGTCTGTCGTCGTTGCTCGATGGCCTGGATCAGCCAGCTGGCGGAGTTCAGTTTATCAGTGATGAACTCGCGGTTCTCACCGACGAACTTCTTCTTGTCCCCGGCGATCTCCTGATAGACCCTGCTGATCCTGAGTCGTGGGACGCCACCGTCGTTCAGGAAGACTCGATATTGTCCTTCGATGTTCTCAACCGTCAAGTCAGGGACGACGTAGGTATCGCCGGCGCTCAGATACTGGATCCCCGGCTTCGGGTCCAGCTTGGCGAGCTCGTCAGCTGCATCCTGCACCTCCCTGGGATCCAGGCCGTAGCGCTTTGCCAGCTCGCTCCACCGGTGCGTTATCAGATCGTCGAAGGCCTCGAACACCAGCCTGTAGGTCAGTGTGTGCTGCTCTCCCAGCTCTTCGAGCTGCAACAGCAGGCATTCGCGCAGATCGCGCGCGGCGACGCCGGGCGGATCGAGTCTCTGCATGATCTTGAGAAACTCCTCCGCTTCCTCCAGCACGAAGAGCGGAGGACCATCATCGGAGCCCGCAGCTGTCGTCGGTTGGTTCTGTTCGCTCAGCAACTGGTTCGCGCCATCGATAATCTCTTCCAGCGTAGCGCGGAGGTATCCGTCCTCTCCTATGTTTCCGATGAATAGCTCGCTGAGGAACAGCTGCCGCGGAGTCAAGTCGAGCATCTGCAGTTGCTCGTACAGATGGTCTGAAAGGTCCCGTGCCTCGACTGGGGTTGGCTCGAAGAACTCACGGTCTTCGTATTCAGCACGCGCGCCGCCCGTGCTGAAGCCGTCCAGGATGATGTCTTCCCAGTTGATTTCCCCGCCGTCTTCCGACTCGGCCTTTTCCTTCTCCTTTTCCTTCTCCTTGTCGGTTGCGGCCTGTTCCTCGTCCTCGTCGGGCTCCTGCAGCTCCAGAAACGGATTGGTGAGGAGCTCCTCCTTCAGGTGTTGCTGCAGCTCGAGGAGCGGCATATAGAGGAGATCCATCGCCTGGTAGAGGCGCGGATTCATCCTGAGTTCTTGCTTCAGAATGGCGCTTTGCTGCAGCGACGTCCTCATGAGCCACCTTTCCCGTCGGGCAGGCCCTCTGTCCCCCACCCGAGGAACGTATCCAGAACTTCTTCCTTCACGCGATCCGAGGAAGACTCGGGTTCTACTCCCGCCAATCGTTCCCGTAGCCGCGCGGTCAGGGTCGGCCCCAGATAAAGATCGGCTACTTCATCGTTGAACACCAGGTCACGGACCCTACCGGAGACCTGGACCCGGCCCTCGAACATGATATAGGCCCGGTCCACGATATCTAGCGTCTGTTCCACGTTGTGATCTGTGATGAGGACCCCAATTCCGCGTTTGCGCAGGCTGGCCACGATAGTCTGAATATCGTTGACGGCGATCGGATCGACCCCGGCGAACGGTTCGTCCAGCAGCATGAACTTGGGAGAAGTAACCAAGGCTCTGGTGATCTCGAGCCGACGCCGCTCTCCCCCCGACAGCTTGTAAGCCGGGACGTTCCTCAGGTATTTGATGGAGAGCTCGTCCAGCAAGGTCTCGAGGCGCTGGCTGCGATCGGCGTCCGACAGCGGCAGGGTCTCCAGTATCGCCCGCACGTTGTCCTCGACCGAGAGCTTGCGGAAGATCGACGGCTCTTGCGCCAGGTAACCGATACCTCGCCGCGCTCGCTTGTACATGGGCAGGCCAGAAATGTCTGTGCCGTCGATGCCAATACGGCCCGAGTCCGGCCGTATGAGTCCTACGATCATGTAGAAGGTCGTAGTCTTCCCTGCCCCGTTGGGGCCGAGCAGGCCCACAATCTCACCCTGTCGGAGCGATATGTTCACTTCGTCCACGACCTTGCGGCGTTTGTAGGATTTCGTCAGGCCGTATGCCTGCAGCACACTCCCCGAGGGCTCCACAGCATGCGCCGCCGCCGGAGCCTCGCTGGCCTGGAGAGCAGCGAGCGCCATCGACATCAGCTGCTCTCGCACTCGCTCACCCCCATCTACCACGGTCGCCCAGATGTTGGGGCGCACACGAATTCCCCGCTCCAGCACTGCATAGTCCGACAGGGTGCGCGAATGTGAACCCGGCTGACGGCTGGTCTCAGTTGACTCGACTACGTCCGCCGCCAGCAGTCGCGGCAGGACCGACGTGAGTAGGTGGTGTCGCACCTCGTCCACCGAGAGGACGCCACGCTGCTGGATCGCGTCGCCCTTCTCCCGTCGCAGCAACTCCAAGTGATCCTGACGATAGGCCACGGCTAGCTCGCCGAACGCTGCCACACCCTCACGGTCAGCCGTTTTGACCAGCGCTGCAACAGCCAGGGGCAGCGACGGATCATGGCCGGCCAGTAGCTCACGCAGTTCCGGGTTCATTCCTGCGGCTTTCTTCTAGGTTCGAGATACACACCGTCGGCGGCACCGATTACATCCACTCTCTCGACGGCCTCGTCTTTGAACCGAGCGATGATCCTCAGGCCTCGGGAGTAGTTTAAAGCAGGCGCAGCGGTGCTGTCAGCCTCGTCGAAGATCCGGTAGAACGCCTGTGCATTTCCCGCCGCGATGAGCTCCGAGATCGTGCGGGATCCGTTAGCCGTGCTGTCGAAGCGGACGATCAGCGTATCGCCGGCCATCCAGTCAGCCTCAGCCGCGGTCGAGTCGGCTTTCGCAGTGGCGCGGGCGGTGCCGAATCCGCGAACCTCGGTCAGGACCTGGTCGGGTGAGTCGATCTCCAGGGAATCAGCGCTGACGGTGTACTTCTCCGACATCGCCCGGGGACGCACCGAGTCACCCCAGACGATGCCCGACTGGATCATGTCGTCGGCAAGATTGAACTCGATTGTATCCCCGACAACTCGCCACTCCGAGCTGGTGGCGTCGGCCATTCCCTGCGCTTGGACCCAACTCAACTGGTCGTTGACCAGCCTGAACGCAATGCGGTGTCCTGTAAGATCATAGCTGACGGAATCCGTGCCTCGAGCCTCTGCATGGCCGATCAGTAGGCCATCGCCTGTGTTGAGGTCGAGGGCGGTGCTATCACCTTGGGCAGAGAAATCACTGCGGTCGATCGTTACTGCCCCACTGGCCCATGCTTGGTGGTCACCTCTGAGGCGGACCTGCTCTGCGCGGATCAGATATGGTTCCTGAGTGTGGTCTCCGGCCGGCCGGTACTCGACTACGGGCCGACGAGTGGCGTGCAGTTCGCCTGCATCCCTGACACCGGGCAACGGTCGCCAATAGGTCAAATTAGGTCCCGTCAATTCCGAGCCCGTCTCCCGATTTCGCAACACCACGTTGCCGTAAGCCTCGACTCTGTCGTCCGCCTCGAAGTAGGAAGCTCGCCGGGCCGTGAGTTCCACGGTAGAATCCCGGAACCACACGCTGCCCACGAAGTCCGCCCGCCCTATTCGTACGTAGTGGGCAACGCTGTCCGACCCCATGCGCCACACGGTCACGGTGTCCCTGCCACCCATCGGGCGAATGCACCTTCCGCGTACATCCCCCACGCCGAACAGCCTGACGTCGCCGAGCGATTGCTCTTCGCGGCGGAGCATTTGTGCCCAGTCCAGATTGAACCGGCAGTCTTGGCCACCTTGGGTGCCGTAAGCCGTCATGGCAGCTCCTCCGCCGGACAAAACACCCGCTAGCAAACAGGTCGCTGCCAGTCGCACTATTCTCTCTCGATCTCCGTAGCGATTCCGCTGACTTGAGTCGCCTCAACATTGCGGAAGTCCGGATCCGACGTGAAACTCTCACCTGTAGCTCTCTCATTGGGGGCTTCGTACACGAACGCGCACGGTCCCGATATCTCGTCGCGACCCTTGTCGTATGACAGCGAGCATGTCGTAAGGACTCTCTCGTCCGGTGTGACTGCGCGGACGCTGTCCCTTGCTTCCATATCCTGCGTTCGCCAGTTGTAGGTGCCAGCTCGAGACGTGAGCGTGGAGCGCACTTCACCTTGAGGGGTCCTGAACTCGATGCGCAGGTTGAACAGTTCATAGGCTTCCCGCGACGGATAGTGGTACGCGGAATCTGCCTCGAGGCGGGCCCGCACGATGCCGTCGGCCGTTATGTATCTGACGAATCCGTACGCCGCCTGATCCACAGAATCCGGT
>CP070666.1:584571-596625 GCA_020351775.1 Gemmatimonadota bacterium
GGACTGCACGCTGGTCTCCATGGACGTGCCCATGTCTCCGGCCACCAGGCCGAGCATGCTGCTGAGGTCCTGGCGGAACAGCAGGCTCAGCACCACGACAATCAGTACTGCGCCGAGACTGATCCCGCCCCGCCCAGTCAATGGCACGCGACGCAGTCGTGCGCCGCGGCGGTCTTCCAGGTTGCTGCTTCTGCTACCGCGTTTCCATCGCATGTGTGTTCCGGTTGACGACGATGTTTAGGAAGTATTGCAGGTCGGATTGTGGCCACTCGGCACGGCGTTGTCCAGGGTGTCAGAGAATGTGGCTTTGATGGGGAGCGGGGAGCAGGCAGCGGGGAGCGGAGACTTTGTCGCCTCGGCTCTTTTGCTTTGATATCGATCAGCGCAGCGCCACACCGCAACACGCCAGTGCGACACGGCCTGGAGTAGAGCCGCGCTGATCTGGCCTCGTTCGGGCGCAGGTACTGCCGACGCTACTGCGGCTCAGGCATCGGTGCGTCGGAGTTCCAGATCCCCGTCGTCCACAGCCACGATCCGTCTTGCTGCTGGCGCACGACCATGAGGTACTTGCCGGTCAAAGTGACGGGCTCGCCCTCGGCGGCGACCACGCCGGTCCAAGACCAGGTGCCACGGTCAAACGCCAGTCCGCCCAGGCCGTCGATCTCCACCGAAGTAACTGTGAACGCCTGAGGGACCCCGCCCTCGGCCGCATAGGCGGCGCGAATGGCCGCTCGCCCTTCCCTGCTCGGCATGTCGGGAGGCATCTCTATAGCGTTCTCCGTGTACAGCGCGGCCACGGCGTCCGCATCACCCGCCAGCACGGCCTCAGTGTAGGCCGTTCCGAGGTCTCTCAAGGCAGCTACATCTTCGTCGGACAGCGGGGCTGCTGCAGGCTGGCATGCGGCCAGAAACGGCACGGCAAGTACGGCAGTTGCGAGACGGCGCATAGATCCCTCCTCGTGATGTGACGCTACAGGTTCGCTCTCGGCATGCGCCTCAGCTACACGACGCACGCCGATTTCGAGGTACGGCGCTGTCGGGGCGCGACAAGCGTACAGCAGCCGGCGCGGCGCCGTGCATTATCGCAAGTTCGACGGAACGAAGCCGCCGGCTACATCGACTCTGGAGCTGGCAGATACGACTCGTGACCCTGGACGATCTTCCAGCCTTCCGCGGTCCGCTGCCAGACGGTCGTCCAGGCGCCGCTACCGCCCACTTGCGCCCCAGAAGTGTCGACCCCCGCCCAATCGAAGCTGGCGGTGAACGCCGCGGCATCCGGGCCCAGAACCTCGATGTGCACCTCCGTCCACTCGCCTGCCGTTACCTCCCGGAACAAGGCGAACACACCACGCCACGCTGTCTCCAGGGAGTCTCTGTTGGCGCCGACCACTCCGCTCTCCGCCCAGACCAGGTCATCGGCATATGGTGCCATAGCGCGATCGAAATCCAACGCCTTGAAGTCGTCGAAGAACGTGTCGGCCAGCTGACGCACGGTGTCCGCGACGGCGGCGCGCTGTTCCTCGGTGAATTCGGTGGTGGCAGGCTGGCAGGCGGCCAGAAAGCCCAAGACAACTGCGGCGACTGCGAGACGGCGCATAGATCCCTCCTCACGGTTCTGGAAGGCGACTCCGGAGCACGTATAAGCTACCGGCAAGAAGTCGGGTCGGTAAGGCGAGGTGCTGCACCACGACGCTTCACGGGTGGAGGGCGGGCCCCAGACTGCCGGTACTCGTACTTGATCGTCCATTCATCCGGCCGTACTGTTGTGGCCTCAAGAGGGGAGAAATAATGCCAAATCGAGCGCATGATTGGCTGGCGCAGGCCCGGCGGGATCTGGAGCAGGCGGAGGCGTCGCAACGGGACAAGAGACACGAGTGGGCGTGTTTCGCCGCTCACCAGTCGGCCGAGAAGGCGCTCAAGGCTCTACATCTGCATACGGGACAGGAGGTATGGGGTCACGTCGTGGCGCGTCTGGTGCAGGAGCTCACCATCCCATACGATGCGTCGTTGCTCGACAAGGCGAAGGTGCTCGACGCCTTCTACGTTCCGACGAGGTACCCCAACGGCCATCCCGCTGGAGCGCCGTTCGAGCATTACGGGTCACTGCAGAGCGAGGAGGCTCTTCGATATGCCGGTGAGATACTTGAATTCGCCAGTTCTCAAATGGCCTAGCCCGGCAGAGGTCGAGGAAGCCCTGCGTCGGTGGGCGCTGCTGGAGCGCGAACGCCGTCCTGATTTGCTGCGGGTCGGTTACTTCGGCTCATACGCCCGCGGAGACGCAGGAGTCGGCAGCGACCTCGATCTCGTCGCGGTGGTTCGAGCCTCGGAAGCACCCTTCGAGCGTCGCGCTGTGGATTGGGACCTGAGCCCGCTGCCGGTACCAGCCGAGATCCTCATCTATACCCGGTTGGAGTGGGAGAATCTGATGCAGACCGGGACCCGGTTCGCCCGTATGCTCCAGCAAGAGGCCGTCTGGTTGTAGGGACAACCCCGTCACCGCTGCCAAGCCCGCACGCACAAGTGCTCTCTCAGATGCCGCCCATCAACTACGGCAAGCACTGCGGCTGTCACAGGCAGAAGTGGAACTCTAACCACCCTTGGAGAGCGTGAACCAACGCGGCTCGGAGCGGAGCTGTACTTCACACTCCTCGCCCTCACCGCACGGCTGATAGCGCAGCCGCAAATGCTTCTGAATCAACACCTCGCCGGGTCGATCCGTTGAGGTGAACGCGACCACGTCCTGCCACGAATGAGATGCGTGAGCTGCGAGCGCGAAACCGCTGATACACTGGTCCTGCTCGGCGTGCTCGACGATGTCCTTGTTCGTGCCGGGTCCGCGCAGCGTGTAGCGGGACTCCACAACGCACAGCGATCTGGCTTCGTCCGAGAGATTGCTGACGGTCAGAGTCGCCTGGAGGGTGTCACCCAAGGTCACGGAATCCCTGTCGGTCGTGAGGCGAAGCTCGAGTCTAGTCGACTCAGCCACCAGCGCCTGATCCGTCACCAGCGGCGCCGGTTCCTCATCAGCGCTGTCCGATTCGCCGTAGCCGGTCCAGAGCGCGATGACGCCGCAGGGGGGCATGTATCTGATGCCACGCTCATCGATCTCCTTAGCGGCTCTCGCGAACTCCGCCGGCACGGTGAGGCCCGGATAGACCTCGGCCGCTGCGAGCGACAAGGGTGAAACCATCTCGTCGATATTGCGACCCGTAGCAAACGGCGACCCATCGATGTACACCTGCGGAATACAGCGCCCCGTAGGGCTCCAGCTGCCGTGGGCCCGCAAGGTAATTACTTGGCGGAGCCCCCGCACCTACGACCCGCACGCCCCGCACCGTCCGCAAAGCATCGGAGACCTTCAAGGGATTGTTACGCAGGAGCTCTTCGCGCCCGAGAAACTCGCCTAGTCCGAGTCCCTCGCGCCCATAGATCTCCTTCCGGTCGTAGTAGCGCGCCGTCTCCAAGCGCAGGTTCGCCCCGCGGTCAGCTCGCTCCGAAACGATGGTGAGCGGCGCGAGCGGCACGGCCACAGGCGAGATGCGCACCTCCACCTCGAGCGGATCTCGTTCGCGTACGATCACGAACAGTTGCGTGGTCACCGGCTGGTAGCCGATGCGCGAAGTCTGCAGCCGGTAAGCCCCGAAGCCTGGCGCGCGCAGCTCGAACCGGCCCTGGTTGTCCGTGACATCGGTGGCGACCGTGCTGTCGCCCTCGTCACCGGCGACCAACTGGATGGTGACCGCCGCCACGGGCTGGCCCGTTGCGTCATCGAGGACCCGGCCCCGCACCACCTGGGCAGAGACCGATGCCGATACGGCACTCAGTGCCGCAAGGAAGGGGACGATCTGCAACAACCGCTCTGACGGCGAGCACCACGTCATTGCGCTCCCCCCGGGTTCAGGCCGAAGCTACAAGACAATGTTGTCCTACCCCATCGGTGCTGCGCAGTGCCCCGAGGGCAGTATCGGCGACCTGCCGGACGGCCACCCCTGCGACTGTGAAGCGAGATGTCACTATCGTGGGAGACTCTGAAAGGTCCAGGCAGCTACGCTCCAGCGGGCACGCAAGCCCACAGCGTGTCAGCAAGCCATGCCGCCAAAGACGTGCCCCTTCGACCAAAGTCGGCCCGAGCACGGCACAGGAGCCGCGTTACGGCACCACAACCGGATCGGAGTAGGCCCAGCCGGTGCGAAGGCGAACGCCAACGCGGTAGGTCCCCGGTGTGACGCGGTATAGCGGATTCCACGCCTGGAGACATTCGTTGGGGCGCAACATCACGGGGAGTTCATAGACAACGAGGTACCCACTGTCACCCTCCCAGCCCTCCGCGGTTTGTCGCTGCACGATCTGTCCGATCCCAAACCAACCCTCCCAGAGTCGGACACCATTGACGCTGCCGCCGGTCCCTACCTCTCTCAGCGAGATGTCGGATGAGGTGAAGTTGCAGACCTTATAGGGTTTGGTGAAAAAGCCGTAGAACACCTTCCCTGCGTCGACGGAGACAACGATGGAGTCGACGGCCGTTGGAGTCACGAACCCGCAGCGACGCCAACCCCAGTAGTAGCCGGAGGGCCAGACTGTGAACGGCGCATCCAAGTCTGGAAGGGGCGCCGCTGTCTCGAGCCGCATTGTGTAGCGACCGGGAAGTGGAGGCAACGTGTCGTAGCCGAGCGCGGTGTCGCGCACCCAGGCCCTGACAGTCCGTCGCCTCGCGAGCGACTCGCCCGGTGCGATGATGACCGTGCTTGCGGTATCCGCGCATGAGTCGCTGGCCACATGGAAGGCGCTCGGGTCTTCGTCCCACGCCAGCACGCGGGCCCGACCCAGGCAGCCGTCATTGGTCTCGAGCGCGATCGCGTCAGAGCCGGCGTTGAGAATCGTCAACTGGGCCACGATCTGCCCTCCGGCGCGCATCGTATCAGGACTGGCCTGGAACGACAGCACAAGGTCGTCAGGGTCGATTGCCGCTGGCTCGGAACAGGCCGCCAGCACCACAGCCACAACCGATAGCGCTACACCACGATGATGCCACATGAGCAATCGTCCGGTTCCACCGCCTAACCGCCCACACGGGACCTGAAAGCGCCGGGCTCGCCAACCACGCATCTCCATAAACGTATTCGCGTCAGCGCCACGGGCACAGACGTCGGCAGCCGGCCGTAACGCACCCCGCAAACGGTGATCCCCGTCACATTGGCGCCCTGTACCCAGCTCCATCTTGTGAAGTTCTCCAACACGCCGCAACCTTATGCAATACGCCTTTCCACTCGGACAGGAGGTGCGTATGTATGTCCGTTGTTCCATCCGGCGCCTTTCGACCTTCATCGCACTGGGCCTCTCCGCCGCGCTGTGGCACGGCTGCTCGGATTCGGCGTTGGGCCCGGTCGAGGGCCCCGAACTGCAGCGGGCGGGCCCGCAGGGTCGCATGGCCGTCAGGCAGGCCCTCACCATCCACCGGAATCACATGGAGCGACTGCTCCGGCATCCCGGTGTCGTAGGCACCGCCGTGGGTCTCAACCCGGCGGGTAGACCGGTGATGCAGGTCTTCGTCACCGCGCCCGACATCGCCGATGTGCCCGCGACCGTCGAGGGGCTTCCCGTCCAGCGCAAGGTCACCGGTATGTTCGTGGCCGGCAGCAATCCGACTACACGCGAGCGACCTGCGCCGCTCGGCTTTTCGGTGGGCCACCCGGACATCACCGCCGGCACCATCGGCGCGCGAGTTAAAGACGCAGCCGGGAACGTCTACGTCCTGAGCAACAACCACGTGCTCGCGAACAGCAACGACGCGCAGTACGGCGATCCGATCTACCAGCCTGGACCGTACGACGGCGGCACGCCCGCCGACCAGATCGCCACCCTCTCTGCGTTCCAGCCGGTCGACTTCTCGGCCAGCGGCGTGAACACCATCGACGCAGCGATCGCCCAGTCCACCACCGCGCAACTGGGCAACAGCACGCCGCTAGACGACGGATACGGTACTCCCAGTTCCGAGATATTCGGCGACGCGAACGGCGACGGCTGGTTCGACGACGTCACTGACCTGCTCGGGCTCGACGTGCAGAAGTACGGCCGCACCACCGAGCTCACTGCCGGTCAAATAACCGGGATCAGCGCAACCGTGCAGATCTGCTACGAGGTGTTCTACATCTTCTGCCTCAAGTCGGCCATCTTCACGGACCAGCTGATAATCGAGCCGGGCCCGTTCAGCGGCGGCGGCGACTCCGGCTCGCTGATAGTGACCGACGACGACAACAAGAACGCGGTCGCCTTGCTGTTCGCGGGCAGCTCGACCGCGACGATCGCGAACCGCATCGACCGCGTGTTACTGCAGTTCGGGGTCTCGATCGACGGTGAGCAATCGACACCTCCGCCGCCGACCGATCCCGTGACCGACGTGGCGGTGACGGCCGTCAGCGCTCCAGCCACAGTCACGCAGGGCGCGATCGTGGATGTCGACGTGACCGTAAGGAACGTGGGCAACCAGGACGTGGCCGACACGTTCACGGTGGCCCTGGTGGATGAGACCGACGGTGCCACGATCGGGAGTCAGGAGGTGTACGGCCTCGACACTGACGAGGACTCGACGCTCACATTCGAGTGGGACACCGGCGAAGCCTCGCTCGCCACGCACACGCTGACGGCGAGCCACGACCTGGGAACGCGCATCGCCGACGAAGCCGACGCCACGAACGACCAGCTGTCGACTATGTCCACGGTGAACGAACCGGTGACGCTCGACCATATTCACGTGGGAGATATGGACGCATTCACGTCCAAGGGCAGGAGGAGCTGGTCGGCCACCGTGGAGATCACGGTGCACGACGCCAATCACAACCCTATCAACGGCGCGACCGTGAGCGGGGTGTGGAATCCGGCAGGCCTGGCCTCGGACGTATGCACCACCGGTGAGCTGGGTGGCAACGGCTCCTGCATCATGTTGTACCCGGCGATTCCCAGGTGGCGCAGTGTGGTGACATTCACGGTCACCAGCGTTGTGATGCCCAACAAGACATACGATGCTGCGCTGAATCACGATCCGGACGGTGACAGCGACGGCACTTCCATCACGGTGAGGAGATAGTCGCGGAAGTCCGGTTTCGCGGACCGCCCCCCGGCGCGGCCGGGGGGCGCGGCGGGCCCGGGGAGCGCCGACCGATCCAGCGCGCGGTTCGGGCGGCGGTCCTCACTTTCCTGTTTGCAGTGGTGATGGCCGGCTGCGCCGAGCGCGCACCGGATGAGAGGGAACCGGCAATGGCATCGCAGTCGATCCAAGAGGTTTTGGCCGCACACAACGATTCGCTGTTAGCGTTGCCGGCTGTTGTGGGGACGGCCATCGGACGCTGCGGCGACGCGCTGTGCATCCGTGTCTTCGTGAAGGACTCGAGCGACGCCGTGCGCCGCGCGATCCCCGACAGTCTGGGAGGCTACCCGGTACGGGTGGAGCTGTCGGCCGAGTTCCGCCCGCGTTGAGGGACCTTGTCGCTGGCTGAGGCCCCTCGCATCCGTCACGCGGCTCGAAGTGAGCCGAGGACGGTTTGACTTTCCTGACGCTCCAAGGCAGATGACTGCGTGAAGATCCCGCGCATACTCACTCCAACCTCCCCTTACACTCCGACTCAAGTCTCGACCAGCGGTCCTACTTGCTCTAGAGTCTCTGTAGCGGTCGATTTGAGCTCAGCGTATTCGGGAGTCCTCGGTGTGATCGTTCCGCCAACCAGGCTCGCGAGCGTGTTTTCGCAGATCTGAGTCGCACGACGCATACGTAGCCGGCGCAAGGATCTGTTGTAGTCGGAGGGCCCGCCCGCGGCAACGAGCGCCAGAAGGCTCGTCCGGACATCGTCGAGCACCATCTTGAACTCCTCTATCGCGGCCACCGGGAGATTTTCCCACGCCAACGACAGGTCGATCCTGTCCAGAGCCTCCTTGAGCTGTCGAATCACCTCGTTCAGCTCACTCATCCACCTGACTCCGTCAACGCCTGTGTCAGCTCTTCTAGGGTGTCCCTGAACTGCGTGAGTCCCGGCATATTCCGCGGCACTGCCCCCGCGTACACGTCGGCCAGCACTCCTCTCAGAAGCGCGTTCGCCCGCCGCACTCGTATCCTGCCAACGAAACCGGCGAGATCGCCCGCGAACTCCGCCGTGAGAACAGCCCATACGCTCTGTCGCAGCTGGTCGACCACCAACGCCAAGTCCCTGATGCCCTCCGAGAGCTCATCACCTGGCGGCTTGCTCACCTCGAACAGCTCCAGGGCAGTCCTGACCCGGGCGAGACTTTGCTGTATGTCAGTACCTGTCATGGCGGCGACCATCCGGACATCATTCGGAGAGTAAGTTTACATCATGCCTCCATCCACTGTGAAGGGCAGATGAAACCGGCGTTAAGATCACTCCGAAGCACGTCAACACGCCCGGTCCCCTTTCGTGCATTCATCTGCAGTCACTCGCCGCGTGGTTGATGTCGAGTTCGGCGGTGGAAGGCTGTTCTCACGCCGGCCAAGTGGGTGGTCCATTCTGCTAGGTGTCGTCGGGCCGAGGGAGTGGCGCGTCGGAGTTCCAAATGTCCACCGTCCAAAGCCACGAACCGTCTTCTTGCTTCCGTGCGATCACAACATACGTGCCGGTGAACGTAATAGGCTCCTCCACGCCCTCAGATACGATCGTCTGAGACCAAGTCCCACGGTCATACGCCAGATCACCGTATCCATCGATTTCCAACGAGGTAATGGTGAAGTCCTGAAGGGTAATCCCCGGCTCTAGTTGCATCGTGGCCCGGATGGCGGCTCGTCCCTCGAGGGCTGGAGCGTCCGGAGCCAACCAGATAGCGTCTTCGGCGTACATCGCAACTGCGGCATCCATGTCCCCTGCCAACACAGCTTCGGTGTGTGCAGTTCCCAAGTTTCTCAGAGCTACTACGTCTTCGTCGGATAGGGGAGCCACGCCAGGTTGGCAGGCGGCCACAAGGGCCAAGGACAGCGCGGGAAGTGCGAGACGGCGCATAAGGACCTCCTTGGTTTCGAGGGCGACTCCGAGGCACTTCAAAGTTACCGGCAGGTAATGGGGAAGGCTATGAACGGAACATTAGGGAGGGCAGCGCCGCAGGCAACAACGTTGGGCCAGAGGACGGCGGTGACGACTCTACTGCGCAGCGATGACGAAAACGGCCATGACTGCCAGCAGTATTGCCGCGAGCGCTATGAAGCGAAACACACGCTTTTCGCGGCCGACTACAAGGCGCAAAGGGCGGTGAGTGCTGTTACTGGCCCGCTTCCGTCGGGTTGGGACAAATGGCATGGCGGTCCCATCGATGGACGTGACGACTGGAAAGTAACGCGGGGGCGAGGGATGCGTGATTGCAGAAGGGCAAAGCGCAGTCCAAGATCGCCTCGCCCTGCGCGCACACTCCTGACCCGACCCCACGGGATTCCCTCGTTCTTTGGCCTTGGAGAGCGAGAGGTGTGCGAACTCAGACTGGGGCGATGACAACCTTGATGCCCGAGCGTTCCTGCGCGATCGCATACCCCTCGACGACCTGCGCGAGGGGGTAGTGATGCGTGACCAGTGACCGGACATCCACCCGTCCGCTCTCCACCAGCTGGATCGCGCGGGGGTAGGTGTGCTTCATGCGGTGCACGACACGGATGCTCAGGTCCTTGCGCCGCGCCGTGGAGGCGGTGAACGCGATCCGGTCTTTCGAAGGGATCCCGATCAAAATGGCCTGCCCACCTGGCTTGACTGCGGCGACGGCCGTTTCGACGGCGTCAGGGTCGCCGGCCGCCTCGAACGCCACGTCCACGCCACGTCCCCCGGTGGCCTCGAGGATCGCGGCGATCTCGTCACCCCCACTGACCGCGAACGCGTCGGCACCGTACGAGCGCGCGGCCTCGAGACGATGCGGAACGCCCGGCTGGTCGGTGGCGAAGATGCGTGTCGCCCCCGCCGCCCGGGCGAGCTGGATCACGGACAGACCGATGGTGCCGCAGCCGAACACACCGACACTCGTGCCCGGGCTCACCCCTCCCAGATCCACCGAGTAGAGTGCGACCCCCAGCGGTTCGAGCATCGCGCCTTCGATGTCGGTCACCGACGGCGGCAGCGGGACGAGGCAGTGTTCAGGCCACGCGATGTACTCGCGCAACGCGCCGTCGTGAGGAGCGTGGCCTGCAAATCGCAGCGCGGCGCACAGGTTCACCTCGCCCCGCCGACAGAACTCGCACCGCCCGCACGTGATTGCCGGGTCGATCGCCACGTGCTCTCCGTGCCGCTCGCCGCCCTCGATCACGCCGGCGCACTCGTGACCGAGAACGAGCGGCTCGAGGACCCGGTCATCCCCGATGCGCCCCTCTCTCCACCAATGCACGTCGGAGCCACACACACCGACGGCAGTCACGCGCACCAGGGCCTCTCCGGGGCCGGGTGTCGGGACGGGCTCATTGTGCAGCTGAAGGTCTCCACTGCCGTGGATGCGAGCGACTTGCATGACAGGACTCCTCGACGGTGTCGCGACACGAGTGCCAGCAGGGTACCGGCGGGGCTCAGCTTCGATGGACGCTCTAACTCCCCCCGTAAACCTGCCACAACCTATGCCAGACACGCTGCCATCCATAGCCCCCCTTGGCGAGTGGGGCGCGCCCATGAATGCTCGCGGTGGATGAGAGTAATCTCTGCCAAGCCGCTCCAAAGCCCAGCCAGAAGCCAGCCCAGCTGGACCTCCGCCCAAGATCAGAATCTCTTTCTGAGCGCTAGATTCTACCGGCAGAGTTGACAGGTATTACAGATCCTCTTGTGAGATCGCAGCCTCGACCTCTCGACGCATTGCATCAGCCCCTAGCCTGCTGCAGGAATCCTCCGGGATCGCTATCGGTCCGAGACTCAGTGTGCACGACGGTCTGTGGTCTGTGGGGGTACGCGACGGACTATGGCCGCCAGAAGCTGACGGAGAGCCCGAGCCCTAATCGTCCGTCGCGTTGTGGCGCGAGGCTCACACGCAATCGGTCGAGCGGAACTTCCTGCCACTTGCTGACCGTGTAACTGACAAGCGTGCCAACCCCATAGCCAATGAGTCCGAAGAACCCCGCCCCCAACAGAACAGCATCTTCCTCGGCGAAATCAATATCTCTGGGCCTGGCTATTGCTCCAACGACTCCACCGATGACGGCACCTCCGAAGAAACCGATGGTGCTCCTTATGGCCACAGCCCTACCTCCCGCTCCCGGAAGGGCACCCATAACGCCACCGATTGCCGCACCGTACAAAGGTGCGCTGGGCTCATTGGCTCCCGCGTAGGCTTCGGCGGCTAAGGCAAGCAGCGCACCTCCAACAGCACCGACTCCCGTTCCGATCAGTGCGCCCTTAACACCCAGGGCGGATCCTGCGAACATCAAGCCTTGTCACGTCAGTAAGAGCTACAGAGAGGAGTGTTGCACCTGCGTCCGGCTGCAACGCCAGAGTGTCCTTACGGAACGTCAAGTAGCTGCCGGAAAGCTTGTCAGCTCCCACAACTGGTGCAGTAACTCGAATCTGCCTGCCGGGCTCAATGGGCGGTGGTTCCTGAGCTGACAGAGTAGCGAGAGGTACCAACCACGCAAGAACGAGAAACGAACCGAGGGCCTGACGCATCGCCATCTCCTTGCGGGACGACGTGCCGGCATGATAGGGCTTCCCAATCAAGCAGCAGTCAAGCGAACAATCACACTCAATGGTCTCGCGGTCTCGTCGTCGGGCGGGCGTCTTACTGCGGTGCCTACTGCGGCTTCAAGCTACGGCGTCTACTGCGGCATCTTACAAGGCGTCTGTCTAGCCGGCGGAACACAAAAGACCACCGGCGTGCTGTCTCCATAGCACGGTGGCCTTGAGTGCAAGCGCCAGGGGCTCAGCGCTCCCCAAGCAGGATCGCACCTGGCTCACCCCTACCCACGACAAAGACATCGCTCGACGAGGTGCCCCATACGCCACGGAGCTCAACGCCCGTCCCGCTCGTCATCGCACTCCAGCCGGCCCCGTCGTAGTGCACAATCGTGCCATTGTACCCGACTGCGAAGACGTCGTTCGA
>CP070666.1:596725-608694 GCA_020351775.1 Gemmatimonadota bacterium
AACCGGCCAAGAAGACCCGGGCAACGGTGAAGCGGTCTCGCAAGACGACACGCAAGACTACGGGGAAGGCAAAGAAGGTCGTCAGGCGTGTTGCCAGGACCGCGGGTCGGACGGCAAAGATTGCGAAGAAAGAAGCAGCTAGAACAGCCCAGCGGACCGCTCGAACTGCAAAGAAGGTGGCCAAAGGTGCGGGAGCGACAGCGAAGCGTGCTGCTCAACGGGCGGGGAAGACTGCATCCCGCGCAGCCGCAAAGGTCACCAGAGCAGTGAGGCGTGCTACGGAGACCGCGGCCCAGGCAGCCAGGCGGAGAAGAAAGGTGAAGAAGGCGACCCGGCCGGCGGTCAAAAAGCGCACCAAGCGTCCAGCTGCAGCCAGATCGAAGCGAGTGGCCAAGAGGACTACAACCGGGAGGACTGCGACCAAGAGGACCACCGCCAAGAGGACGGCGAAGAAGACCGGCAGGCAGACCAAAACACCCGCTCGCCGCAGCGCCAAGTCGGCGGGTGGTCATTAGGAGGAAGGCATGGCAGCACTTATAAAGAGACGCACCAAGACTCAGAAGGCCGTACGGAAGGCCAAGAAGGCCGTCAAGCGGACAAAGAAGAAGGCTGCTAAGAAGGTGAAGCGTGCGAAGCGAAAGGCCGCTGAATCGGTCAGGAAGGCCAAGAAGGCTACCAAGAGCGCCACCAAGAAAGCCAAGAGAGCGATAGGCAGTGCTGCCAGGACCGCTCAGAAGAAAGCCAAGCGCAGCGTCCGGAAGGCAAGGAAGAAGAGGAGGTGAGTCGGAATTGGCGAGTTTGCCGGCTGGTTTGGTCGGCGAACTCGCCACACCCGAGTCAGCCTACCAGCCTCGCTGCCTCCCAACCTAATATCGCCTTCTTCCTCACGCGTCCCCAGCGGTAGTCGCCGAAGGCTCCTGACTTGCGGATCACACGGTGACAAGGAATGACGAAGGCAACCGGATTGCTGCCGACAGCATTGCCCACAGCGCGCTCTGCGCCTGGGGAATCAATCGCGCGAGCCACGTCCTGATAGGAAGCGACGTGTCCGGACGGGATCTCGAGCAAGGCCTGCCATACCTTGAGCTGGAAGTTCGTTCCCTTGAGGTACAACGTGATGCTGGCCGGACTGTCCCGGTCAGAGGCGAAGATCTGTTGCACTAAACGGCCCGTGAGTCGACGGTCCTGCTTCAGTTTGGCGGCACTCCACGTCCGGCCGAGGCGCGTGACAGCGCCGCGCCCTCCCCCAAACTCCAAGTTCGTCACACCCCGCTCGGTCGCCGCAATGAAGCACTGGCCGAACGGCGTTTCGTGAAACCCAAATGAGATTGCAAGACCACGCCCCTGGGCTTTGAATTCGCCGGGTGTTACGGCATCGACTGAAACAAACAGGTCGTGCAGCCGGCTGGGACCTGAGAGGCCGGCGTCGTAGCTCGTCTGCAACACCGATTTGCCGTTGCGAAGCAGGCCTTTCGCATGACCGACTGTGAGGAATTGGAGGAACCGCTTGGGACTGATCCCGACCCAGCGCTTGAATAGGCGCTGGAAGTGGTAGTCACTTAGGCCAACTGCCCCAGCCACCTCGCGCAAAGACGGCTGACTGCGGAAGTTCTGTTCGATGAAGCGGACTGCCTGTTCTACTCGTTCGTAGTCGTGGGACACGGTCGACTGCCTCTGCTTGCGTCGCACGAAAAGTGGGGTGTGGAGGCGGCTGTCTCAACCCGATTCTTGCGGTCAGGGGCCGGTCGAGATCCGGCTGACACCGGTCCATCAGCATCCGTCTGTGGGTGCTCTTTCCTAGCTGCCCCCGGTTAGAAACGAGACATCGAGCTCCAACAGACTCCGCGGGTTCACAATCACGGCGCCGTACCGGGCCGTCCAATGCAGGTGCGGACCTGTGACCCGGCCGCTGGCGCCAACTCGGCCAATTGGCTCACCGCGTCCCACCGTGTCCCCGACCGCAACGAAGGTCTCGCTCAGATGGAGATAGGCCGTCAGCAACCCCTGTCCGTGATCCAGGTAAACCAACTTACCGGAGTAGTAGAAGTCGCTCACCAGTACCACCACTCCCCGGTTTGTCGCGGCTACCGGCGCACCCACGTGACCGGCGAGGTCGAGTCCCATGTGTGTACTGCGGTACTCGCCGTTGAACTCTCTGCGCTGTCCGAAGCCACTCGTCACGCGGGAATCCCTGGGAAGCACGAAACGGTCGCCCCAGATTCGGGGAGTGGAGTGAGAGCGCTGTACCACGCGTCTCACGGAATCGCGTTCAGCCACAATGCGTAGGGCCAGTGCCGAATCGGGGGGTTCCACGTAGCGTGGATCGACCCTGAGCTGGGCGACCGAGAACGTGCCCCTTTCGACCGGTACGTACCGCGTGAGATGCTCTCTGGCGCCAGCCGCTCGCCAGAGCGTGAGTTCCACGGCTATGCTGTCCTGCGCGTAGATCGGGATGCCGGCCAACGCGTGGAAATGGCCGTCGTGCGCGCGCTCGAAGTGAAGTGGCTGGTCCTCCAGCACGCCCTCAACCGCAACGATATTGGACCAGGAGCCCAGCCTGTCCGGGCGTAAGGTGAACTGCACGATCGTGCCCTGGATCGGCCGGGACGGGCTCCAACTGACATCCGGCTTAGACCACTCGGCACGGGTCGACCCAACTGTGACCGGCCCCTGTGCCGCGAGGACGCACAGCAGTGCAAGACAATATCTCATGATTAGAAGTATAAGAGGCAGTCAAGCTGGTCCTGGATTGCGGCCGTCGGTTGAGGCCGGTTGGCAAGCAGGCTAGGTTGGCTTGGGTGCAGGGTGTAGCGTGCGCTAGAAACGACCGCAGGAAGTCCCACGTCGACCGGAGCATAATCATGCGAATTACTCAGTGGTTCAGTGTCTTCATCTCGGTGACGGTGTTGCTGCCTGTGGCGGCCCAGACACAGCAGAAGCGACCGCTGGATCACGATGCGTACGAGATCTGGCAGGGAATCGAAGATCAGGCGATTTCGAACGACGGTCGCTGGGTGTTGTACTCTCTGACACTGCAAAATGAAGATGCCGAGCTGATGGTTCGTGACCTAATCTCGGATACCACGTACAGCATTCCGCGTGGCGCCTCAGCCCAGTTCACGGGCGACAGCCGCTTCGTGGTGACTCTAGTGAATCCCGAAAAGGCGGCGGTGAGAGAGGCCACGAAACGGAAGAATAAGCCTGCGGAGCAGCCGAAGGATTCTCTGGCGCTCCTAGATCTCTATGCGGGTGGCAGTCTCAAGATTGCACGGGTCAAATCGTTCCGCTTGCCGGACCATGTGGGTGGTTGGGTAGCATATCTACTGGAGCAGGACAGCACCGACACCGGAGGCAGCGACCCGTCGTTCCAGGAGGAGCAGAGAGAGCAGGAATCGGAGCTCGGGGCGGCGGCGAAGGAGAAGAAGGACAGCGAGGTCGGTTCCACGCTGGTGCTGCGCAATCTCTCTTCCGGTGTGGAGCGACGGTTCGATAGCGTCACGGAGTACGCGTTCTCCAAGGACGGCCAACGTTTGGCGTGTGCGGCATCGAGCCACGATGGGTCAGCCGACGGAGTGATGGTGGTGCAGCCGGAAGACGGTGCCGTGACGCGGCTAATGGCGGGTGAGGGAATCTACAAGTCGCTTGTATTCGATGAGGCGGGCGATCAGGTGGTGTTTCTCTCCAATCGGGATGATTACCAGGCCGGGCAACCGGCATTCAGCTTGTATCACTGGCGGTCGGGGCAGGGAGAAGCGAGCCTGGTTGCGACTCGAGGCACGGTAGGCATTCCCGCCAGTTGGTGGGTCAGTGAGCGGGGAGACCTGTCATTCTCGGAGAGTGGTGAAAGAGCATTCTTCGGCATTGCGCCCGTCCCGGCGCCCGAGGTCAAAGACAGCACCCCAGATGACGAGCGGGTCAGTATCGACGTCTGGCATTGGCGGGATCCTTTGCTTCAGCCGATGCAGCTGCTGCAGGTCGACCTGGAACGGAACCGAACCTACAGTGCTGTGGTTCATTTGCGAACCGGGCGGGTCGTCCAGCTGGAGACGCTCGACGTCCCCACGGTCAATGTGGGCCAGGAGGGAGACGCGGACTTGGCGCTGGGTAGATCGGATTTGCCTTACCGGATGCTGAGATCGTGGGATTCGCCTGGTTACAACGATATCTATTTGGTGAACGTGAATTCGGGAGAGCATGTCCGGGTCATCAAGCAGCTACAGGGTGATGCCCGACTATCACCGAACGGTGAATACGTATTCTGGTGGGACGGGATCGGCCTTACTTGGTATGCCCAGAGATCGGATGGAACGGCGACGGTCGACCTTACGGCACAGGTTCCCTACCCGCTGTTCGACGAGGATCACGATTCACCGTCTCTGCCACGTTCGTACGGCCACGCCGGATGGACCGAGGGAGATCAGGATTTCCTGGTGTACGACCGGTATGACATATGGGCTGTCGATCCAGAAGGCCGCGATGCGCCAAGGAACGTGACCGACGGGGAAGGGCGGCGCGACAGCCTCCGGTTCCGACTCGTGCAGCTGGACCGAGAGGCTCGGTCCGTATCCCGTTCCGAGCCAATGTTGCTGGCTGCATTTGATCGGTGGACCAAGGACGCTGGATTCTACCGTGACCAGGTGCGTGGTGACGGCATGCCGGAGCTGTTGGTGTCCATGGAACGCCGGTTCTCGAATCCCACGAAGGCAAGAGACGCTGATGTACTGCTGTTCACTCGCTCGAGCGTCGAGGAATTCCCCAATCTCTGGGTGAGTAACCTCGACTTTACGGACATGCGCCAGGTTAGCAACGCCAATCCTCAACAATCGCAGTATCTGTGGGCCACAGTCGAGTTGGTCCGATGGCGCTCGACCGATGGTGTGCCCTTACAGGGCCTGCTCTATAAGCCGGAGGACTTCGATCCCACCCGCAAGTACCCGATGATGGTGTACTTCTACGAGCGGAACTCTGACAATCTCCATGTACACTACGATCCGGTTCCTCATCGGTCAGTGATCAGGCCGACCTTCTATGCTAGCAGAGGGTACCTGGTGTTCATCCCCGACATCGTATACCAGGTCGGTTACCCGGGAGAGAGCGCCATGAAATGTGTGATGCCGGGGGTGCTCCAGCTGATTGACCACGGGTATGTAGATCAGGACAACATCGGTGTCCAGGGACACAGCTGGGGTGGATACCAGATCGCGTATATGGTGACTAAGACCGATCTGTTCAGAGCCGCCGCGGGAGGGGCGCCGGTCTCGAACATGACGAGCGCCTACGGCGGCATTAGATGGAGTTCGGGGATGAGTCGGATGTTCCAGTATGAGAAGACGCAGAGCCGGATTGGCGCTACGCTGTGGGACGCCCCGATGCGCTACATAGAGAACTCCCCCATCTTCTGGGCCGACAAGGTCCAGACTCCGCTGCTCATGATGCACAACGACCATGACGGCGCGGTACCTTGGTATCAGGGGATCGAGATGTTTGTAGCCCTGCGGCGATTGGGGAAGCCAGCTTGGCTCATCAATTACAACGACGAGCCCCACTGGCCGACCACGTTCGTCAACAAGCGGGACTGGAACATCCGGCTACAGCAGTACTTCGACTACTATTTGCGGGGTGCGCCGCCACCGGTGTGGCTCGCTGAAGGGATCCCGGCGGTCGAGAAGGGGAGGACCTTGGGTCTGGAGCTTGTGGGCGAGGGGGTGGCTGCGACTGGGAGTGGTGGGAGGTAGAAAAGCGGCGGTGAAATACCTGCCAGAGGACAATTAAGTGAGGGTATCGCCGCATCCAGCAAGGAGCTGTCGTCGGTGGCAGCCCGGTAGGGACCAGGCGGTTAGAAGCAGGCGGTCTGACTCGGAGCCCGAGCGAGTCCGGATTCGGACGGTCGGATCCCGAAAGTGGGACGACGTGAGCCTCAACCGTCTCGGTGCACCAGTTGCTGCGAGAATGCTGGAACGCAGACCGCGATGTATTCCGCGCCGCCAGCTCGTGGTGAGCTGTACTGCACCCACTCGCCCCGGTTGACGATAATGGCCTCGCCTGCGTCGACATCGATTGCCCCGCCTCCATAGGCGACACGAAGGGATCCCTTGAGGACGAGGGTATACTCGTCGAACTCGGGCGTCTGGCCTGGCTCGGTCCAGCCTGACGGGCTGTTCATGCGGGCAATACTGACGCGGTCCGTATCCGAGTTGACCCGTCCGATATATTCCTCGATAATTTTGCGCTTGGCCCCAGCGGCCAATATGCGTGATGGGTGAGTGATGTGTGTCGGCACGGAGGTTGCTCCGTTACTTGGGTCGGGATTGGCTTGGTACCCGGATAGAATCCGCTGCTCAGGTCTGGCCGGTCCACAGGACGTCGGAACATAAGCATAGTCGGCAACGTACGTTCTAACATGCGGCAGTCGATTCTCAACGTTGTGTTGCGTGTTGCAACATTCGCGGCTTTGGGCTGCGGCGCTGCGGCGTGCGGAGAGGACTCGCTGCGGGGATTGTTCGTCGGCTACACTCCACATGAGCGTTACGAGCAAAGCCTACGGGAAGCAGGGCTTGATCGGACGGCGCTGGGCCGGGATTGGATCGCTGCTGCCGCCAAGGCGATCTCAAACCCCGTGTCGATCACGTCTCCCTACCACGAGGTCAGTTATCTCGACTCCCGCGCGGCCCATGCAGTTGGCTATCGATTGAGTCTGCGGCGAGGCCAGAGGCTCACGGCGCGGTTCGAGATGCAGAGCGATACCGCTTTGCGAGTGTTCCTCGACATGTTCGTGATACCGGGCAACTCCGACGGGTCGCCCATTCTGCTCACCAGTGGCGATAGTCTCAAGCACGAGATGGAGTACGTTGCGCGGCGGGACGGTGACTACATTGTGCGGGTTCAGCCCGAGTTGCTGAGGGGAGGGAGCTACGAAATAACGATTGTTGTTGGTGCCTCGCTGGTTTTTCCCGTCAGCGGTTACGACACCGGGGCGATCAAGAGTTGGTTCGGTGATCCGCGATCTGGTGGATCGCGTGAACATCATGGCGTAGATATCTTTGCGCCTCGCGGTACTCCGGTGGTCGCGGCCGCCAAGGCCACGGTGCGCAGCACGCGACCAAACCGCCTGGGCGGCAAAGTCGTCTGGCTGCGCGACGAATTGGGTCGGTCGCTGTACTACGCTCACCTGGATAGTCAGGCCGTTCGGCGCGGCGATCTGGTCGAGCCGGGCGACACGCTTGGTTTCGTGGGGAACACTGGTAACGCCCGCACCACACCACCACATCTGCATTTCGGCATGTATTGGGGCGGGCCATCGGATCCGTACCCGGCGCTATATCGGCCAGCGGTGACGCCGGCGCTGTTTGCGGGGGACGAGGCCATGATCGGGCAACTGGCTCGAGTCTCCGGAAGCGGCGTGAGACTGAGGGAGCATGCTAGAGCCGGGTCCCGAGCGTTGGCCGATCTACCTCTGCACACGCCCGTGCGGATCTTGGCGGGGAGCGGTGACTGGTATCGAGTGAACCTTCCTGATGGGACAGTCGGATTCATCGCCGCACGGTTGACTGAGCCTGCCAGCGAGCCGATCCGCAGTGAGCGGGTAGCCAAGGGAGGAGTGCTCCGGTCGCAGCCCGAACTCGGTGCTGATCGCGTGGAACGCCTCACGGCCGGCTCTGAGGTTCCCGTCCTGGGCAGCTACGCCGGCTTCTTGTACGTGCGATCGCCCAGCGGTCGTGCCGGCTGGCTATCCTTCGACTGAGATCACACCGAGATCAAGATGCCGCACGGTCCTCTGCCTGAGGTGGCAGCGGTGCGTGCGCGCTGCCGAGCCACCGGCTCTTGGCGACCAACAGTGACATCACGTGGAGCCACGGTGACCCGGTGCGAAGCCCCACCGGACGAGCCTGCTGCAGAGATGACTTGAACTGCTCGACCGAGTGAAACTCAGGCAGCTCGGTATATGCCCTGCCGAGCTCCCAAGGGAAGTGCGCGTCGGAACTCGCAGCCTGTGGTAGCGACAGTTGACTGGCCAATATCGTCGCGCGGCTGTTCCACGGCAGGAGGAACGCACGAGAGTTGAACACTTCGGCGACGTCGGATACGGCCAGGACCCGATGCGCTCGCTTCGCGGCGTGAGTGATGTAGGCGAACGGATGGGGGCCATACACGATTCCCATCTGTTGACGGATTCGCTCAGCGGTTGCCTCAATAGAAAGTCCCGAGGGTACGTGCTCTGACAGAAACAGTCCAATCAGGTGGGTACCACAGCGACACAGGATCTCCTCACCTATGACCACGCGGTCGGGGTAACGCCGCCGGGCTGCCAGGGCCCCTTGGATAGTCTCATGGTCCGTGATCGCGACCTTGCCGAGACCCTGAGAGACGGCCCGCCGGACCATCTCTTCCGGAGTCGCCCAGCCGTCGACTGAGTAGTTGGTGTGGAGGTGGAGGTCGATTTTCATGCGGAAAAGCCTAGCAACGGACGTGCCAGGTGTCGGCGGTCTCCTGAGCACTGCCTCCGGTGGCCAGTGTCGCGGTCGCCGAGTACCTGCCGCCTACTGCCGCGCCCCGGTCGATCCCCGTGCTCCATGTCTCCTACTCGCTGCCTAAGTTGGCGTTTCCACCGCGGCTGGAACCTGCGGCGGGGCGGTCTCAAGGTCCCGACATCGAGCGGCACGTCCACATGCACGGCCATATCAGTGTTGCCGGGCCGGTTCTCGGGGCGGACTTGGGCACGCGCTAATGGAGTTCAACAGGTGTCTGCGGAACACGTGGCCGAACCGGGACGACGTCTAGCGGACATTGGACTGGATCTGATGCCGCAGGTCGTTGCTGTGGCCGTTGGGTGGAAGGGTGTAAGCGGCTAGGCTTGCCCTCATCCTACCTTTACCTGCGGTTCGATCTTCAGCAGTCCGCCGAAGCTGCGCTTGCGTCTGCCGAACTCTGCCAACGCTGAGGCGAGGTCTCGGCCCCGGAATTCCGGCCACAGCAGCTTGGTGTAATACAGCTCAGCGTAGGCGGCTTCCCACAGCATGAAGTCCGATAGCCGCTGCTCACCAGCGGTTCGAATGAGGAGGTCGAGGTCCGGCGCACCCTGGTTGATGAACTGTTCCATGCGGGCCGGGCAAATCTCGTCGGGGTCCAGGGCTCCTCGTTGGACGTTCCTCGCTAGCTGCGCGGCCGCCTGCGAGATCATCCAGCGCGAACTGTAGTCGATGGCGAGTCTCAGGTGCAGCGCTGTGCCGTGCCGCGTTGCGTCTTCCAGCTCTTCGAGGGTACCCAAAGCACTACGGGGAATCCTGTCCCTGCGGCCGATGGCCGATACTCTGACGCCGTTCTCCAAGAGCTCCGCTCGCTCGCTGCGGCAGTACTCGCGCAGCAGCCAGAACAGGCGGCCGACTTCGGTCGGGGGCCGCTTCCAGTTGTCGCTGGAAAATGCGTACAGTGTCAGTGTGGTGACAGCGAGGTTGGGTGCGCTGCGCACGACGTCTCGTACGCTATCGACTCCGGCCACATGGCCGCGCCACCGTGGTTTGCCGCGAGCCTTCGCCCATCGTCCGTTGCCGTCCATGATGATGCCAACGTGCATTCCGCTCATGTTCGCTCCAATGCTTCTCGTGCCTCGTTCAGCAGCGCATCCATCCGGTTGATGTAGAGTTCCAAGGCGCGCCGACCGGTCGGTGTCAGGCAGTATTCGGTCTTGGGTTTGCGGTCCTCGAAGCCCTTTTCGACCTTGATGTACCCCGCGTTCTCCAGTTTCCTCGCATGAACGCTCAAGTTGCCGTCGGTAGTCTTGAGGATCGCCTTGAGGTCGCCAAAGCTTAAGCGCTCCTCGGCCGCGAGGGCAGACACGATGCCCAGCCGCATGCGCTCGTGGATGAGGCGGTCAAGCTCCTCTGACACCGGATTATCCTCCATGTCTCCACACGATGTCGGAGCCAACCGTTACGTGGAGCCCGCCGAATCCAACGGCGAGCATGGCGAGCCCAAGATCGGGTCTGGCGAGAGCTGTTGCACCCAACACGAGGAACGCGATCCCCATCCAGCGAATGGCCCGTATTGAGAGGGTCCCTCCGGCGGTCACACCGGCCCCGTAGAGTGCAAGCCACATGCCTGGTAGCAGCTGCGACGCGCCCTGGCCCTCGAGTGCGAAGGTGAGAAGCGCCCCGGCGATGAGGCTGGGCGCCATCACCCACACGATTCGCTGCATGACGCCGGACCACAACGGCGTGTTTGAGCCCCGCGCCTTGATCGCGTTGGCGCTGGTGGCGATTACGACCGAGACTGCGGCCGCAGGTATCCAGATCTGGAGTTCCGCTGGGTTGGCTCGCATCCAAGCCAGCCATGCGGCCACCAGAGCGACGATGCCGCTGGCAATCAGCCCCCAGCCCGAGACGGCGGTGAACGTGGAAGCAGACTCCATGGTGCGCCGGATGAAGGCCAGCGCCTCTTTGGCCTCCTGCTGATCCTGCTCGGTTGGGATCGACACGTTGCCTCTCCTGAGTTGCCGGAACGACAATAAAGAACTTTATATTGCAAAGTAAACATCCCGGCTGTTACCGCAAGACTGCTCTATCGACGTCTCAAGGCGGTGTGACGGGAGTTACAGCGAGGATCCAGCGGACCCGAGGCTGCGTGTGACCGCGTCGGGCGCCAACGGGTCTGGGGCCTCGTGGGGACTTGAACAGGCTGCGGTCAGGCCATTAGAATTTTCCCGCACCACCCCAGATACCAGCTGGAGAATACGAGTCGAGGCAAATGTCACTGTTAACTCTGGAAAACGTTTCCAAACGGTTCGGACCGGTTACGGCCGTGGATGACGTCTCTTTTTCCGTCGATCGTGGTCAAGTTGTGGGGTTCCTGGGACCTAACGGAGCCGGCAAGTCAACGACCATGCGGATCATTAACCAGTACTTCGAGCCTGATGCGGGCGTCGTGCGGCTTGACGGAGAACGGCTGGAGGAGGTATCGCGGGAAGCCAAACGCCGGATCGGATATCTGCCGGAAAACAACCCTCTGTATGAGGACATGCCGGTTGCCGAGTATCTCAGTTTCATAGCCGACCTCAGAGAACTCGAAGGAGGTGTGCGAGCCAGCGCGATTGATGACGCCGTGACCGCCACCGGAATTGCCGAGGTGTTCTACCGTCCGATCGGTGAGCTGTCGAAGGGCTACCGGCAGCGGGTGGGACTGGCCCAGGCGATACTCCACAGGCCCGATCTGTTGGTGCTGGACGAGCCGACGGAGGGTTTGGATCCCAATCAGCGACTGGAAATCAGGAAGCTGATCGAGAGCCTAGGTAAGGACCACACGGTTGTACTATCCACGCACGTGCTTCCTGAGGTGCAGCACACGTGCTCGCGGCTGCTCGTGATTCACGAGGGTAAGATCGCAGCAGACGGGCCGGTCGAACAGCTGATGGCACAGGCCAGTGGCGCAGTGCAGGTCACGGTCGAGGCGACGGGTGTGGGCGTCGCCGAAGAGATCGGCAGGTTGGACGGTGTGCGCCGGGTGAACGAGTCACACAAGGAAGCTGTCGGGCGAGTCTCGGTAACGCTCACTGCTGATTCGTCGCACGACGTTCGGCCAGTGATCTTCGAACTCGCAAGGTCGAAAGGGTGGACGCTGTTTGAGCTGCATCAGGAGACGCGTAGCCTGGAGGATCTGTTCCAAGAACTCACTACCACAACGGAGCTGGAATGAACGCGATCTGGAGAATTGCGCGACGAGAGCTGAGATCGCTGTTCGATCATCCAATGGGGTATATCCTGCTTTTCGTCTTCATCGGACTCAACGATTTCCTCTTTTTCAAGACGGCCTACATCGAATCGGTTGCCTCGTTGCGGCCGTTACTCGATCTGTTGCCATGGATGTTCTTGGTGTTCGTTCCGGCGGTGACCATGCGGGCGCTGGCTGAGGACCAGCGTTCCGGAGTGCTGGAGGTCGTTCTGGCGCAACCGATAACCGAGGTGGAGCTACTGCTCGGT
>CP070666.1:608794-620632 GCA_020351775.1 Gemmatimonadota bacterium
TCGGCCCTGCCAATACCACTGCGCTCCTGTTCGAAGACCTGATGGACTCGAAGGCTCTGTTCCTGACGCCGAATACGGTGTCGGTCTACATGATGTCTTGGCTGGAGTTGGGCGACGAGCCCATGGTGTTGGAGACGCCACCCAACGTGCTCGGTTTCGTCAACGACTTCTGGTTCCGCTATGTCGTCGACTTCGGCAACGCTGGGCCGGACAAGGGCCAAGGCGGGCAGTTCCTGATTCTCCCGCCCGGATACGAAGGCGACGTACCGGACGGCTATCATGTTGCCCGCGCGAATACCCGCGGGAACTGGGTCATCTGGCGAGGCTTCCAGGTGGACGGCTCTACGAGGCCGGCTGTCGACGCGACCAAGGCCCGCTTTCGCATGTACCCGCTTTCGCAAGCGGCCAACCCGCCGCAGATGCAGTTCGTCAACGTTTCGGGCAAGTCCTTCAACACGATTCACCGAATGGACTTCGGCTTCTGGGAGGAGGTCAACGCGGTGGCGCAGGCGGAGCCAAGCTATGGCATGGACCCGGAGATCCTCGGCCTACTAGCGTCCGTGGGTATTGAGAAGGGGAAGTCCTTTGCGCCGGATGCCCGCATGAAGAAGATCCTCGGCGATGCGGCCAATGTCGGTGCCGTGACGGCCCGTGCCCTCACCGCGCGTCCGCGCGATCAGCGTCAGTACCTCTATCCCGGCGAGGGCGTCTGGACCAACCCGTTCATCGAGGGACGTTACGACTTCCTCTTGGACGGCGTGCGTCTGCTCGACTCGCGCACATACATGCACTTCTACGCCACCGGGATCACCCCTGCGATGGCGATCAAGAATGTGGGTCGTGGGTCGCAGTATGCGATCGCGTACCTCGATAAGGATGGCAACCCCCTGGATGGCAGCAAGACCTACAAGATCCATCTGCCGCCCAACGTGCCGGCCAAGGACTTCTGGTCCTTCACTCTGTACGACAACCAGACGCGATCCATGTTGCAGACGGATCAGCGGTTTCCTGGCATCGATAACAACCAAGAGGGTCTGAAGCAGAACGCCGACGGGTCCTACGACATCTACTTCGCGCCGGAGGCCCCTGAAGGGTGGGAAAACAACTGGATTCAGACCGTACCCGGGAAGGGATGGAACACGATCCTGCGGCTCTACGGCCCGCTTCAGTCATTCTATGACAAGACGTGGCGGCCGGGAGATCCGGAGCTTGTGGAGCAATAGCCCGTTGCTGCTCACCGGGTCTACCATCGGCGCGAAACACTCGCGCCGGCAAACGTAATTGCATGAGGAGAACACACATGAAGCGTGTATTCACACTTGCCTGCGGTCTTCTGGTCGCAGCAACGATCACCGCTGTCACCGCCGCCAATGCGCGGGCTCAGGAACAGGACTCGACAGCGGCAGCGCAGCAGCCACTCCCGCCCAGCACGAACCCGGCGCAGCGCGTCGTCTATGCCGCCGAGGGCCAGACGAACGAGCAGCAGATGGCCGATCAGCTGGCCTGCTACACCTACGCGACGGAGCAGACCACGTGGGATCCGCACCAGGCCTATGCCGTGCTGGAGCAGAAGCACGGGGAGGCGCTGAAGCAGTACCAGCAGACCCAGGGCGGTGCGGTTCGCGGAGCGGCGGGCGGAGCGCTGGTCGGTCTCGCCATTGGCGCGATCGCCGGTGATGCGGGCAAGGGTGCTGCCATCGGCGCCGTCTCAGGCGGCGCGGCCGGTGGCATCCGGGCCCGTCGAGCTCGTCAGGCAGCAGCGGGCTCGTTCGAGCAGGACGCCGAGGCGTTCAAGAGCCAGTTCCAGCTGTGGGATCGCCACTGGGTGGCCTGCATGCAGGGGAAGAAGTACACCATAAACTGAAGGCGCGCCGTTGGGGACGCCGATTGGGTCATTCCTTATAACTTCGGGTTCACGGAGCCGAGTCGGAACTGAGGTGTGGCGCAGGGTGAGCTGGTGCATGGCTGAGCGAGCGCACGCGCGGCGGTCAGTGCGCCACGCGTGAAGGTGCCGGGCGCGGTCAGATCGGTAGCTGCTGTGTCACCCTGCGCGCACCTAGCCAGCCCAATTCCTGCCGTTGGTTCGCTCGATCGGGAACCTGGTCGAGCGCGGTGTGCCAGTGTGCGGCGTCGACCCATCTGTATGCAGATCGTTGACATACAGATGATCAGCATGTATGTTCGTACGCATGAAGCGCACTACACTCATCCTCGACGACGCCATCTTTCGCGCTGTGCGGCGGCTTGCGGAGCGGGAGGGGCTCCACATGTCGCAGGTGGTGAACTCCCTGCTTGGGGAGGGGCTGCAGCGCCGCAAGGGGCGGGAGGCGGATCGACACTTCGAGCTGCCCACCTATAGGATGGGGCGGCCGCGTGTGAACCTCGGCGACCGCAACGCGCTCGAGGCGTTAATGGATTCCTGATGCCGGGCGTCGTCGACACCAACATCCTATTGTATGCAGCCAACGCGGATACGCCGGAGCACGAGTACGCAGCGGCCTTCCTCAACGAGGCGGGACGCTCTCCCGATCAGTGGTATCTGACCGATGGCATCTGTTACGAATTCCTGCGAGTGGCCACACACGCCAAGGTCTTCCCGCAGCCGCTCGAGTGGCGCGAAGCTCTCGACTTCCTGACTCCTCTGTTGGAAAGCGCCCGGTTCCACGTGATCGTGGCTGGCGCGGAGCATTGGACAGTGCTGCAGGACGTGCTGTCCGACCTGACGTACCCGGCGGGGAATCTGTTTTTCGACGTTCGGACCGCGACGCTGATGCGTGAGCACGGGATCAAACGGATCTACACAACCGATACCGACTTCCTGCAGTTCGGCGAGATTGAGGTAGTGAATCCGCTAAAGGACTAGGCTCGCGAATTCGCTTGCGGACTCCCGACCCTCGCGCCCGGCGGGTGCATTCAGTTTTGCCACAAGGCACCAGACTTGCCTCGTCACGTACCTGCATTCGGCGAGTGAGGCCCGTGAGTCTGGACTTGGGCCGACCGCTGAACCCAGTGGAGATCCCCTGGCGTAGGGGAGCGGGGAATCGCCCGCAATGAGAACTTTGAGGGACTCGGGAAACTGTCTTGCCTGGCGCCCGCTGTCGTTATTGCTCGTGGCGGTGGGCTGCTGGCCCGGAACCGAGGCGGGCCGGGACAGGCCCAGCGACACGCCGTCGCTGACGCCACCCGCGATCCGTGACAGCGCAGGCATCACGATCGTGGAGAACGCCGTGCCTCAGTGGACAGCGGGTTCCGAGTGGCGAGTGGATGCGTTGCTGACATCCGTTGGCGCGGCCGAGGGGGACCCTGCGCACGAGCTGTACCGAGTGATGGACGCGACGCGTCTCTCGGATGGCACCGTGGCCGTGGGAAACTCCTCCAGCGGCGAGATCCGGTTCTTTCGCCAGGACGGCACGTTCGTGCGATCGGTTGGCTCGAAAGGAGGGGGACCTGGTGAATTCAGGGGTGCCAACGCGCTGCGGGCGCTGAGGAGCGTCGCGGGCGATACGCTCATCACGTGGGACATCTACGCCCAGTCCGTCTCGGTCTTCGCTCCCGATGGCGAGTTCGTCCGCTCGTTCCTGCTTGACGGTCCGTCACGGCAGCACTTCTTCGCGGGGATCTTCGAAGACCGAGCCCTACTCATGCATGTGTTCGAGCCCACGTTCTCGGGATCGGTCGAGAACATGCCGGAAGGGGTCATCCGGGCTAGCATCATCCTCTACCACTACGGAGTGGACCACAGCCTGATAGGCCATGTCGAGGACATCGTCGACTCCGACAGGTTTCAGGCACGCTGGGGACCGTGGGGCATGATGTTGACGGACGCTCCCTTCGGCCGGACCACCTCCATCAATGTGGGTGGCTCGAGGATATATGTCGCCACCGGCGATTCCGACGAGATCACGGTCTACGATCAGTCTGGACAAGTACAGATGCTGATCCGCAGGACATTGGCGCCGACAGCGGTGACTACAGCGATGATCCGGCGTGACAAGGCCCGCCGGCTGGAGGAGGAGCAGCAGGCACATCTGGAAGAGTCGAGGGTCGCGCCCCGGGTAAGACGCATGATCGCCGAGTTGCCGTACCCTCCCGTTCTGCCCCCGTACGGCAGCACGGTGCTGGATTCGGAGTTGAACCTCTGGGTCGAGGAATTTCGGGTAGCTGGGGACGGCCCCTACGACTGGTCCGTATTCGACAGTCAGGGGATCTGGCTAGGCCGCGTCACTCTTCCCGAGGGGCTCGAGGTTTTCGAGATCGGTCCGGACTACATCCTTGGCAAAACGGTGGATGACGTAGGGGTGGAGCGAGTCGAGGTTTATGAGCTTGTAGAGAAGTAGACTCGTGTCGGTCGTTTAGACCGGCAGCGCGTCTTTAGCTCGCCAGATCCAACTAAATCTGGCTTGCCGGCTGTTCACCGAAGTAAATGTCCTTCCCCTCATCGATCAGTAACCAACGCCACGCGTGCGACAGATCCGGCATCTGGTGTAGCCGAGCCCTCCCGTGCTATTCAGATCTCAGCGCTTCCACCGGATCCACGCTTAGCGCCCGCCTCACCGGCAGGTAACACGCGAGCATGCCAACCAGCAGCAGGAATGCCGCGACCAGTACGAACGTGATCGGATCGCCAGAACCTATTTCATAGAGCTGCAGCTGGAGCAGGCGTGTGGCTGCTACTGCACCGAGTACACCGACCAACAGCCCGCCTACAACTAACGCGAGTCCGCGCAGAGTCACCATGCGCATCACGTGACCGCTGGAAGCGCCAAAGGCGACACGAATGCCGATCTCTCGCGTGCGTCTCGTCACGTAGTACGCCAGCACTCCATATAGTCCCGTCATAGCCAGGAACAGCGCCACAGAACCGAACAGCGTGATAGTCAATGCGATCACGCGGCTGCCGGAGAGGGCGTCCTGCACGATATCGTCCATGGCAGCGATGTCCGCCAACGGCACGTTGGGATCGAGCTCCCTCAATGCATCACGGATGGGACGTACCAGGGCGGTCGGATTGCCCGCGGTCCGGACTACCAGGTTTAGCTGCCGCGACCAGTACGTGGGCGCGTTGGCATTGTTGAAGTACATCTGAGGTGCGGGGGTGCCACCGATCCAACTGACATTCACGTCGCTGACGACACCGATCACCTCGGCGAATCCCGGCTCGGACTGCCCGATGTCCAGCGCGATTTGCCGGCCCACCGCTTTCTCTCCTGGGAAAAGCCATTCGGCGACCCGCTGGTTGATTACGAGCAGCGAGGGAATGCTGTCGACGTCGCTATCTGAGTGATCGCGTCCTCTCAGGACTGGAATCCCCATGGCGCTGAAGTATCCAGGCAAGACCCTGCGTGCCAACGCCCACTGCCGTTCGCTATCCCTCGTCGGCGGGTTCTCCGGATTCCAGACGGTCCAGTCCGAATAGCGGTCGCGGATCGGTGTGTGGCTGATGAGGCCCGCACCCCGCACACCGGGAATCGCACGCACTTCATCGAGGAAGCCACGATAGAACTGCACCGTCGAATTCCTGTCGGGATACCCCGTCTCGGACACCTCTATCTGGGCCGTGAGCAGGTTCTCGGTCTCATAGCCGAGGTCCACCGCGCGCAGACGCAGGAAGCTCTGTAACAGCAGTCCCGCTACGGTGAGCAGGACCACCGTGAGTGCCACCTGTAGCACCACGAGCCCGCTCCTCATGCGGGCGGCGCCCCCGTGAGCCGATGATCTTTGTCCGCCGCGCAGCACATCGGCGGGGCTAGCCTGTGATGCTGTAAGTGCAGGAGCGGTTCCGAAGACGATCGCGGTGCCGAAAGAAGCGACCAGGGCAAACGTCAGCATCGATGCCGAAACACCGACCTCGCTTGCGGGCACGAAATCGATCGGCATCCAAACCAGGATCAACTGTTGCAGCCACAGCGCGAGCATTGTGCCGAGTAGGCCGGCCACCGTGGCGAGCAGCAAGCTTTCAGTCATGAATTGGGTTGCGAGTCGTTTGCGTGACGCGCCGAGTGCCGCCTTGGCGGACAGCTCGACCTTGCGGGCCGTGGCTCGCGCGAGCATCAAGCTGGCCACGTTGCCGCATGCTATGAGCAGTAGCAGGCCGGTCGCCGCCATCAGAATGATCAAGTTGGGCCGATAGCCTTCAACCAGTGCTTCGCCCAGCGGTGTGATTAGGAAGCCCTTGTCCTCGTGCGAGTCGGGATAGGCTTCGGCCAGTTGCGCGGCTATGACGTCCACCTGCGATTGCGCCTCAGCCACTGTGGCTTCGGGTCGCAACCGACCGACCACGTTCCAACTGTGGGAACGACGCACCCGTGTGTCGAGCGACCCAAGGCGGATCGGCAACCAGACGTCGACGCCGTAGCGGTAGCGGAATCGAGGAGGCATCACCCCGACCACGGTGTGAGGCGAGCCGGCAACCGTGTGCACCTGGCCAAGCACATCGGTGTCACCGCCGAACCGACGCTGCCAGTAACCGTAGCTGAGCATCACCACGTCGGGTGTGCCCGGTTCGGCTTCGTCGGCGGTGAAGTTACGACCCAGAATCGGCGCCACGCCGAGTGTGGGGAAGAAATCCACGCCGACGAACCTTCCGCTCACCCGCTCCGGCCCCTGGTCCCCGGTGACCGTGAATTGTCCCACTCCACCCAGTATCGCAGCGAGCGATTCGAATGCGTCGCTGCCGTCGCGGAAGTCTGCGTAATCGGGATAGGATACCCAAGCGTTGACGCGTTCGCCGAACGTAGTTCGACCGTAGACCAGCCGGTCCGAATCGGGGTAGGGTAGCGCCCTGATCATAGCCGCGTCCAATACGCTGAACATCGACACCGTTGCGCCGATGCCGATGGCGAGTGTCGCGACGACGGCGACCGTAAACAGCGGTGACCGCGCGATGCTACGCGCGGACCAGCCGAGGTCATGTATGAAGCCACTCATGGAACTTGCCTTGTGTTTGAGTTGGTTTCGCCGTCCGGCGACGGAACGACCCCAGCGAATGCGCCAAGCGAGAGCGATTACGTCGGCGATGCCACGGGTCCAGCCGAAGAGAAAGAACAGGCGTCCACGGCGGCGGGCTGCATCGAGCGCCTCGGCGAATAGCTGCTCCATTTCGCTGCCATACTCCCCGCGGAAGCGCGGCGGCAGCAGCCGCAGCACTGTACGGTAGGCACTGCGTCCGGCCTGGGTCACGCGGCCGGCCCTCGCGATGCCAACCGCTCGAAGGCCGTTTGGGCCAGCGACTTCAAGCGGCCGGCCTCGGCGGACAGGATCTGCTTGCCGGCGTGAGTGAGGCGGAAGAAGCGCTTCTTTTCGCTCTCGCCCTCCGGGCGCTCACCCGGCCTGGTCAGCTCCTCGATCCAGCCCAGTTGAGCCAGTTCCTCCAGTGAGCCGTAAAGTGTTGCGGGCCAAAGTCTTAGCTTGCCTCCTGTCTGGTCCAGTACCGAGCGCACAATGCCCGAGCCATGCTGGGCATCTTGGGACAGGGCGAGCAGGATGTGAAACCACTGGGGTTTCAGCGGGAGCGCTTTCTGGAGATCAACCGTTGCCGGTTCTGTCATGACTTAGTCCGGTCTGTGTTATATCGTACGATATGATACTGTACGGTATAATGCTTCGAGGCGTTTCAAGATCAGTGAGGGGTGCCCTAGCTCGCCAAATCCAGCTCGGTCTGGATGGCCGGCTCCTCGCCGGCTGGGACGGGTGTGCTGCCAGCAGTCACCATGATCTGGCACCACTCTTCCCACGTGAACTCCTTCATCTCGACACCGTCCCGGATCAGCTGGGCAGGGGTAGGCCGCTCACTGTCGATGTCCAGATCCAGCCGGAGGTAGTCTCCCCGCCTGACACCGTGCTCCGGAACGGACCGGGTCGTCAGGTAGTACTGGTGCCACATGCGATCCTCCTGATTCGTCGGTTCCAAACACCGGGTGCCAGCGGTGCCGTTGCTCTACCACGCGCCGGGCGCTTGGCGAGCAAGCAGGCCCGTGTCGATTCACCGGGTCGCCAGGCGGTACAGCGCCTGGTAACGAAAGTCGGCCGCCCGCGCCTCGCGCCGCGCCGCCTCTAGTTCCCGCTTGGCGGCCGCGACAACCGCCTCACTGGCAGGCCGCTGCTCGATGATCCTGAGCAGGTCGCTGGAACGCCGCACCTGTTCGGCGAAATCGCCGTATACACCCCGGCACTCCGCCAGCAGCGCGCCACCGTCCGGCACCAGCCACTCCCAACCGGGCGCGCGATCCAGTACCGCCGCTACTACTGCGGCTTCGAGCAGATCGGGCAGTGCACCGGACGCCGGGATGGCGCGCCGCTGCCGCGGGCCCTCCCCCAGCAGCAACCAGTCGAGGCTCACACCTTCCTTTCGGGCAAGGCGAACGCAGCTGACCACGTCCGGCGTGCTGGGGTCCTGTCGGTTGAGCCACTGCGTAATGGTCGTCTCGCCGCACCCCAGAACGCCGCGCAGATCGGCGCGGCTCAGATCTCTCGCGTCACTGTGTTGCAGCAATCGCCGGCGGATGGCCCGCCGCTCTCTCAGTGGAAGCGCTTTACGCCCTTGTGACATCGAGGCATTGATCTTGTTTAAACGATCATAATGTATTGTTTAAACAACGTAATGACAACCGACCGCGCTCGTCCCAGCGGGTGCCCGAGGGCCGCGACGCGGTCGGGCTACGTGTCCGCCGCCGAGATGGTCGCCCAACGGCACCGGGGCCGCCGAGACCGCCCGGTCGTCCGGATCCGCCGCTGCCGCGCCAGCGCCACAGGGCCGCCGCACGCCGTGCCCGCCGGGATTGTGATCTAGCCCACCGCGGAGGCACCCGTTACCGCCGAACCTTGCGGCTGTGACCAGGAGGGGATGACAATGAATGCAGTGCAATGGGCGCGTCTCAGCAAAGACATGGACTGCGGGCTGCGCCGCGGTGCTTGGTATCGCACGCTCTCGGTGGGGACCGCTGAGGTCGCACTCGCGATTCACGGCAGGACTCAGGCTATTTCACGTGACGCTGTGGAGATCGTGTCCACGAAGCCCACCAGATGGACCGTGGTTGCCAATGCCGGCAACGCCACCGTCATACCTGCTCGTTGGGCCAGAGGCTACGCGGTTTGTCCCAGTTGCCGCATGCGCCAACTTCCGATGGGACGCCCGCAGTTGCTGCGCTGCGACGGATGTAACGGGCTGTTCGAGGTCGCTTGGGACGAGCCGTACCTCTCCAGGTTCGGCGATCGCCGGAATCTGCCCCAGATGTGATGCGTGGGCCGCGCAGCCAGCGGTCCACTCGCCTACTTCTACACGACCCAACCGTGACCAGCGAGTCGCTATTGATAGTTGAATGCATTAATTGTTCGCCGGGTAGGACTTAACACGGAATTCATGGTGGCTTTAAGTCTAAGTAACGCTTGAGGTTCCTTCACTCACAATTAATCCCCGCTTAATCCGCCTGCCGTAATCTGGACATTGGGACCGTACTCGTATCGGCGGCGGAGAGTATGGGAAAGAGATTGCTGTGTTCAGCCTGCGTGACGTTTGTATTGGCGCTGCTGGCCACGATTCCCGCTGTGTTCGTGTGGAACCTGTTCTGGAACGGCGAGGGCAGCGTCAACTGGGTGGTGAGTGTTGGCGTGGCAGTAGCTTTGGCCTGCATCATGCCCATCGGGATCGCGGCGAAGAGAGCCCTGGGGCACTCGCGCTAGTGCTGGCACGGTCTCGGTAGTTGCCCTGATGCCTCAGGCCAGTGAGCTGGCCTGAGCTGTGGTCGATTCGCAGCGTGCTCGTAGCTGGGCCTGTATCCTAAGCCACTGCACCTGAACGTGTTGTAGCTTCCGCCCGAGGCACCGCTGGTGCGCCCGCGGCAATCTGTACCAAGCGACCCGTCGGCCCGGCGGGTTTTGTGATGTTCCTCTCAGCGGGCCCGCCTGTTCCACCTCATAGTTGTCACTTGGGACTCCTCGACGTCCGTCGGGGAGCAAGGTCTGTCTATCTCGGATGGCAAGGCTGCAAGGGGATGAATGTGACTGAGACAAGTCTGGACAACGTTCAAACGCTGCCATACAAGCTGGAGGATTGGGAATCTGAATCGTATCAGCTGTTCGTTGAGAGGTCCGATCCTGCTCCATGTCCCCGGTGCAATCGCACCGGCTTCTTCGGTCCCCGTGCGTCGGACCCGGGGCTGAAGTACCGGGCGTGCAGGTTCTGCGGTTTCTGGCAAGCCGTGGGTGAAGACCCGATCCAGTTCCGCGCGACCATGCACAGCTGCGAGGAGTGGCCTGAGTGCGCCCGAGCCCCATACGTCTGGTGGGTGCATCCGGAAGATCGACGCTACACTTGCCCCTTCTGCGACCAGCAGGTGAATGTTGAGAGTCACAATACGTTCATGAAGGGCGTGCTGGTGCTGAGCCCACTCGAGAACTTGGATCATCCCTGGCGCAAGGTGCCACAGAATCGGCCCTACTCCTACTACCTGCGGTTCTGGGAGAACTGGCCGATTACTAGGGGACGGGTCATCCTATGATCCCGTGCGGCGGAACCGGTGACGCTAGGCGGTTTGCAATGAGAGCCGTCGAATACCGGGCCGTCCGGCTGGGGCAATCTGGCAGAAGCCAATGTCTTACAGTGAGTTAGGCTCGGGCGAACGGAGCACGGTTCTTGCGATTACGGTTACGGGTCAGTGTGTCGCTGGCCAGATGAGAGACCAGAGAACAACTTTCCCGGGGCAGTGCCCAGATCGGGTAAGAGCATGACGGAGCGGGGAGTGGACGAAAAGAGCCAACAGGGCAGTTGGGGTTCCGGCCTGCCGGTGCGCGGCGCCGACCGGGCGCGCTTCGAGAGCCAAGTGCCCGAAGACGACCGCGCAGCGCCACAGCAAGGCTCAAATGCCGATTCTTCGACAACGGATTCCTTTTCTGCGGACATCGTCTTCATCGTCAAGCAGGATGGGGTGGTACTGTACCTGAACCGGACGCTCTCCGACAGACCCGAAGGTGCTGCTGGCAGTTCGCTGCTCGACTACACCGACGAAGCCTACCACGAAGATGTGCGCCGGTCACTCGATTTGGTGTTCTCCTCCGGCACGCCCCACGGATACGAGTGCCAGGGGTCAGAGCCATTCCGCAAGGGCGCCAGGTATCAGTGTCGGGTCGCTCCCAACCGACGGGAAGGCCGCGTCGTGTCGGCCACCATCATCGCGCGCGATGTCGCGAGTTGGAAAGATGCGGAACAAGCACTGCAGCAGGAGCGTGATCCGCTCGGTGAGGAGTATCAGCGAGCAGCGGCTGAGCTCAAAAGACTGCGCGGTGAGTTGGTCCGGGGCGAGGACATGCAGGAGGAGTTGGAGCGCTTCGAGCAGGAGCGCGACCGGCTACAGACGGAATACGACAGCGCAGCGAGTCAACTGCAGCGGCTGCGAGACGAGTTGGCAGGCGACGATGATCGCCATGGCGGGGAGGACGGGTACGAACAAGAACGTGATCAGCTGAGGAGGGACTACCAGAGAGTCGCCAGTGACCTCGAGCGATTGCGCGCCCGGCTAGCAGAGGGCGAGGGCCTGCGCCAGGAGTTTGATCGGTTCCGGCGGGAGCGCGAACAGCTGCAGCGGGACTACGAGGCAGCAGCCGATGCTCTCGAGCGACTACGAGATGAGAGGCAGGGGCCCGAAGACCGCGGTGGCGAGGCGGATCGCTTCCGCCAGGAGCGCGATGCGCTAAAGGGGGAACACGATCGTGTTGCCGCTGAGCTTGAGCGGCTCCGGGCTGAATTGGAGCAACGCGAGCGCCGCCATCAGGAAGCAGATCGGTTCCGCCAGGAGCGCGATGAACTCAAGGATCGGCACGAACGCGCCGCAAGTGAGTTGGAGC
>CP070666.1:620732-632363 GCA_020351775.1 Gemmatimonadota bacterium
CGTTCGGTCCGCTCGACGCCTTTGCGCCACTCGAGCTGGATACGGCCGACGGGCAAGTGATCGTGCGCGGCGAGGGATTCAGCTACGCCTTCGACGAGGCAACGGGAACGCTGTCGTCTATCGAGGTCGGCGAGGTCGAGTTGCTCGAGCAGGGTCCGCGGGCCAATGTGTGGCGCGCGCCGCTGGCTAACGAGTGGGATGCCTGGGGACTCTACCGCGGCAGGCTGGCGACGCACCGGGAAGGCATGGGGAACGACATCGCTAACGGGTGGTGCGCCGTGGGGCTTGATCGGCTGGAGCATACAGTCGAGAGTTTCACGGCGCGGTGGAGGGACGAGCGGGAGGTCATCGTCGAGATCCAGGCCCACGCCGCTGCCCGGGGTTTGCCGCCGCGCTCGTTCTCGACCGCGTTCGACCTGACGTATATCTACCGTGTGCTGGCGAGTGGGGACATCCTGTTGCACCACACCATTACCCCACGGGGTAACCAGCCCGACTGGCTGCCCAAGGTGGGCTTGCAGCTGGTGCTGCGCGACGAGTTCGACGACCTGGTGTGGAACGGGCGGGGCCCGTTCGAGACCTATCCCGACCGCCGCACGGGAGCCCGGATCGGTGTCTTCGAGGGCACGGTCGAAGAGCAGTACGTGCCCTACCTGGTGCCGCAGGACTATGGCAACAAGTCCGACGTGCGTTGGGTCAGCCTCGCGAACGCGGAGGGCGTCGGCCTACTCGCGGTTGGCGAGGAGCTGCTGAACGTGAGTGCGCAGCACTTCGGCACCGCTAACCTGTCGCGGGCCTGGTATCCGTTCCAGCTCACGCCGCAGCGGGGGATCACGCTCAACCTCGACCACCGCATGAGCGGTGTGGGGGGAACGGCGGTATCGGTGCTGACCGCGTACAGAACGTACCCTCAGCAGTACGAGTATACCGTGCGGATCAGGCCGTACCGGGCGGGCGAGTCGCCGCAGTCACTCTCGCGCCAGGTATTCTGGTAGGGCGTGCGTGACAGCCATTGAACAGCCACACCCGGAACAGGAGGCATCGTGAAGACAGCCGTCCCAGTCCTCGCTGTTTGCCTGGTATGCGTCGGTAGCCAACAGTCGCCGCCGACCGTCCGCTACGTCACCAGCAGCGAAGCACGACCCTGGCAACATTCAGATGCGGTTGGCATTTCCCAACTGGAGCCAGATGGATCGTATGACATCGAAATCCACCTCGATGCACCGGAGCAGGTCATCGACGGTTTCGGCGGCAGCTTCAACGAACTCGGCTGGGAGGCAATGACGGTCCTGGATGACGCTGCCCGGCGGGAGGTGATGGCTGCACTGTTCAGCAAGGATGGCTGCAACTTCGGTCTCTGCCGCATGCCCATAGGCGCGAACGACTTTGCTTTAAACTGGTACAGTCTCAACGAAACGCCCGGCGATTACGCCATGGCGCATTTCAGTATTGAGCGCGACCGCCAGCGGATCATCCCGTACATCCACCTGGCGATGGAACTCCAGCCGGATCTCCGCATTTGGGGGTCTCCGTGGAGTCCGCCGTCGTGGATGAAGCAGAGCGGCTACTATGCGTGCCGGCCTTCGCGGTACAACGATCTCGACCCCGACGCGCCGTTCGCCGGCGCGGACGGCCCCACCGACTTCATCACCGACGCCAGAACACAGGACGCGTACGCGCTCTACTTCGCCAAGTACGTCCAGGCCTACCGGGGCGAGGGCATCGACGTGTATGCCGTGCAGCCGCAGAACGAACCGCACTCGTGTCAGCCGTTCCCGAGCAGCCTGTGGCAGGGCGAAGACCTGAAGAACTTTGTCCGCGACCACCTCGGTCCGCTGTTCCGCGAACGAGGCATGGATACCGAGATCTGGTACGGCACGTTCGAGCGACCGTACGAAGGTCAGTTCGCTGCAGAGATGGACTCACTGTTCAACGATGCCGAGGCGATGCAGTACATCAGCGGCGTGGGGTTTCAGTGGGCGGGCAAGGGGGCCATCGCTGCCGTCCATGAACAGCGGCCACAGCTCGAGTTGATGCACACCGAGACCGAGTGCGGCAACGGTGAGAACACCTGGGCATACGCGGAGTACACCTACGATCTGTGGCGCCACTACTTCGACCACGGTGCCAACGCGCAGCTCCACTGGAACATGATTCTTAGCGTCGGCCAGGTCAGCACCTGGGGCTGGAGACAGAACTCGATGATCTCCGTCGATTCCAGCAGCGGCGCGGTGCGCTACAACCCGGAGTTCTACGTCGTGAAGCATTTCAGCCACTTCATACAGCCCGGCGCTCGCAAACTGCACATCTCCGGCGATCGTCGATCCGAACTGGCCTTTCGGAATCCCGATGGCAGTATCGTGCTCGTGCTGCACAACGAGAATGAGAATGCCGAATCGAGACGAGTGAAGATCGGCGTACAGGTGGTTGAGCTGGAGATTGCCGGGCACGCCTTTGGGACGGTGGTGGTTGGACAGGTATAGAAACGAAAGGAGATGCGCCGTCGTGTCAGGCTTTGTTCCTGAGCGTTCGATGAACACAGGAAGTGGATCGGGCAGTGGACAGGCCCATCGTGGCGACGCATACTTGGCACACGGCTAGACTAGATTCCTATCGAGGTACCAGACCGGATACGAACCTGCGGCGCCTGGAGCCCGACATGAGTACACGCAGAGTTCTCTTCATGGTGATCATGGGATCAATACTGACCGGTGCCTGTTCGACGCGTTCGGACTCACCCGCCACGGACAAGATCAGAATCCTGCTGGACACCGATGCCAACAATGAGTTGGATGATCAACACGCAATTGCCTACATGCTCCTGAATGGCGCGGTCTTCGAGGTGGAGGGCCTCACTGTCAACCGCACCGCCAGTGGCGGCGGCATAGACGAACACGCCACAGAGGCGGAACGTATCGTAAGGCTCTGCACGCTTTTCCCAGAGCTGCAGGTGCATAAAGGCGCATCGGGTTCGTTCGAAGAGATCCAGGACCATATCGATGCCCCGGATTTCGACGGTGCTGATGCGGTACGGTATATTATCTCCAGGGCCACCGTCCCTTCTGACCGCAAGCTGGTGCTGGTGCCGGTGGGCAAGCTGACCAACGTTGCTCTGGCACTCAAGAAGGACCCCGGCATCGCCGAACGGGTGCGAATCGTTTGGCTGGGCTCGAATTATCCGGAGCCGGGCGAATACAACCAGATAAACGATGAACCTGCGTTGAACTACATTCTGGACAGCGAGGTCGATTTCGAAATCGCGCTAGTTCGCTATGGTGAGCCTTCCGGGACCGATGCCGTAAAGGTCACACCCGAAGAAATCGGTCGGAACATGCCGGGGCGAGGGCCCACAGCGGACGCTCCTGTGACCGGCAGGCACGGCGGCACGTTTACGAACTTTGGCGATTATTCGGTCGACTTGTTCGAGCACATCGACCTGTACGGCGATCCGCCTTCGCGGGCCCTGTTTGACATGGCGGCCGTTGCCATCGTCAAGAATCCGGCCTGGGCAAGCCCGCACAGCATCCCAGCTCCCCTGTTGCAGGATGGCAACTGGACGGAACGGCCGGACAACGAGCGCGAGATCGTCCTGTGGGAGAACTTCGACCGCGCCGCGATCATTGCGGACTTTTTTGCCACGATGAACGACTATACGTTGACGGAAATCGCGCGTTGACAGAGCCACGAACCGGAGGCGAGTGGCGGCGACAATAGTCGAAAGGAGCACAAAAGATGAGTGCAAGTAAGAAGAAGAAACGCAAGAAGAACGGCAACCTTTCACGGCGGAAATTCCTGGCTACGACCGGCTCGGCGGCTGCCGCGTTTACGATTGTCCCGCGCCACGTGCTGGGCGGCGTTGGTTACCAGGCACCCAGTGATATGGTGAATGTTGCCGGGATAGGTGTGGGCGCTCAAGGCTCTGTGGATCTACGAGGTATAGCTGACCCTGATGTCCCGATTGAAAGGCCGGCGCGTAGCCCCACAGGCCAGCCTTACACTCCGGAGCAGATTGCTGAGATGGAGGCCAGGCGAGCTGAGTGGGCGGCTCGGCGGGCCGCTATGCAGCAGCAGCGCGGCGCGCAGCAGCCGCAGCAGGCTCAACAGGAAGAGGAGCCAAGGAAGCTCGCCAACATCTACGCCCTGTGTGATGTAGACACGGAGTTTGCGGCCCATGTCTTCAAGGGCTATCCCAGGGCAAACGTATATCGAGATTATCGCAAGATGCTGGATAGTGAGCCCGAGATCGATGCAGTTCTCATCGGCACGCCGGATCACACACATGCTGTCATTGCAGCGTACGCCATGAGAATGGGGAAGCACGTATACGTTCAAAAACCCATGTGCAAGACGGTATACGAGTGCCGTAAGCTCGCTGAGATTGCCAAAGAGACGAATGTGGTGACCCAGATGGGGAACCAGGGCCACGCGACCGAGGGCAGTCGCAAGACGGTCGAATGGATCCAGTCTGGCGCCATCGGCCCCGTTCGAGAAGTCAATCTATCGACCAACCGACCGATCTGGCCGCAAGGCGACATTCCGCGTCCGGAAGGAGTACCTGTGCCCGACAACCTGGATTGGGACGTCTGGCTGGGTCCCGCTCCAGAGAAGCCGTATCATCCGGATATTTGCCATTTCAACTGGCGCGGCTTATGGGACTACGGAACCGGTGCCATGGGCGATATGGGTGCGCACATACTCGACGCGGCAGTTTGGTCCCTCAAACTCGGCCTGCCGACAAGGGTCCAGGCGTCTTCCACCAGATACAACGACGAGTTCCTGCCGCTCGCAGAGATGCTCACCTATGAGTTCGAGGCACGCGACGACATGCCACCGGTCAAGCTCACGTGGGTCGATGGCGGACTCAGACCGCCCCGCCCGGTGGAACTGGAGCCGGGTCGCTTCGTCGAGGATGCCGTCTATCTCGGTGACAACGGCACCATGATGCATAGGAGTCACGGCGCCGAGCCGCACATCATACCCGATACGGCGATGGAAGCATATGAGCCTCCAGAGCCATGGATACCACGCACTGGCGATATCTATGAGGACTTCATCGACGCAATCAAGAATGGCAAGAAGTCTTCGAATGATTTCGCAGTTGCGGCGCATTTGACCGAGATCATGTTGTTGGGGAACATTGCGGTATTGACGGCAAACAGGAATACGACACTGGAATACGATGGAGTGAAGGGAGAATTCACCAATCTTCCTGAGGCCAACGATCTTCTGCACTACGAATACAGAGCCGGTTGGACTCTATAACAGCAGGAGACGGAAAGGAATCACAGAAGGAACCCGAACAGAAACTCGAACGCTCGGGGATCAACGAAAGCCGACCAGCGCAAATCCAGCGCTGGTCGGCATCTGACTATCGGGACGACGCGCCCAATGGTGGGGACAGCGACACGATGGCGCGCATCGCCGGCGCGATTGCCGAGGCGTTCTACGACGGCGTTACGGAAGTGATCTCAGCGGAGGTCCGGACGCGGCTGCGCAGGAACTCACAGTCGCAGTAGAGGAGTTCCAGAGCAACTACCGACGCTTAAAGGTGGTCACTCTCCGAATCCAGACTCACCCCAATCCCGCTAGAATCGATCGTAGACGACGAACTCGTCCAGCTCCTTCTTCTCGGGAGAATCGGGCCAGGTCTCGGGCACACCAATCGGCGTGATGCACACCCTCGTGTAGCGGTCCGGGATGTCCAGTATTTCCTTGGTGACATCCGCCGGAATGGAATCGGTGATGAAGACGGTACCGTAGCCCAAGGCACGCGCCGCCAGCATCAGGTATCCCGCCGCCAGTGGGCCATCCCAGTGATTGTACGTGGGGTACTGGGACTCGTTATCAGTGAGTACGACTACGTAGACCGGTGCCGAGAAGTAGCCCTGGAAGGATTCTCTGACGGACTCGGCCATCTCGTCTGTGACCGTCAATCCCCGCGCCCTGCGTGCCTCGAGGCCTTTCTCGATGCAGGCTTCTTTCAGCCGGTCGATCAATTCGCCATCCCGGACCACGAGGAACTTCCAGGGTTGCTGGTTCCCCGCCGTGGGCGCCAGACGCGCCGCATCCAAGATCTCGCTCAAGTGCTCATCAGGAACCGGAGTCGGTTGGTAGCGCCGGACCGAACGACGACTCCTGACCGTCTCGAAGAAGGAAAGCTCCTGTGCAAGGGCAGGTTGCGGCGAGGCACCAAACGCCAAAGGTGTCCCGGCGGCGACGGTCCACTTCATGAAATCACGTCTGCTGGGCATGGTCACCGTATCCTCTCTGGGCCTGTCGGCCAACGAGTTGAAGCGCTCCTCAACCACCACCCAAGTATGTGCCGTGTGAATGGAGTCGTCCATCGGCTCGTGTGAGGGCCTCGCCGAATCCCATGTCAGCACACCACTCAATCCTGCCCCACGCCGAGCCGAGCGCACACAGCGGCAGATGACCTGAGTTTCGACCCCAACGCGGACCGGTCGCCATCTCGGGACGGCAGTCATGCGCACCGTTGGGACCTCAGGCATGGAAGAGTGAAGAATATCGAGGCTCGCTCTGGCGGCCGCAGGATCACCGGCCTAGCTTTCCGCGCCAGTTCTATCTGCAGGTACTCGCACCGGGAGGACTCTCCGCATGAAACGGCTTCTCTCCATTGCACTGTCGCTCCTCACCGCCGTGGGGATCGCTGCCTGTGCGAAAGGCGGGGCGCAGACGGCGCCGTCTCCCCGCACCTCCGCGCGCGACACCGTCGAGGACGGGATCAAGCCGTACCACGAGGTGATCACAGCGGAGGCCAAGTCGGACTCCGGCCTCTTCATCGCGCACAAGGTCAAGGACAAGTGGTATTACGAGATCCCACTGGAGCTGTTCGATCGAGAGATGCTCATGGTCTCTCGGCGGGCACGGACCGCGGCTAACATCGGATACGGTGGGGAGAAGAACAACACACTCACCGTGCGATGGCAGCGACGCGATAACCGCATGCTCTTGCGATACGTCTCGCACACCAACGTTGCCGACGACTCGCTGCCCATCTTCGAGGCAGTGCGCAACGCGAACTTCGAGCCCGTCATAAAGGGATTCGACATCGAGACGTTCGCCGCGACCGTAGTGGACTCGACGACGACTGACACCGCCGCGGTCGTCATCGATGTCAGCGAGCTGTTCACGACGGACGTGCCCGTCCTGGGACTCGGTAGCTCCACCCGCGAGCAGTACAAGGTGCGGAACCTGGACCGGGATCGCACTTTCATCGAGTGGGTGAAGAGCTTCCCGCAAAACATCGAGGTTCGGGTCGTCCTGACCTACAATGCGACCGAGCCTCCGTCCAACGCCACGACGGGCGCCATTTCGCTGGAGATGAACCACTCGATGGTGCTACTGCCCGAGGAGCCGATGCAACCCCGCTTGTGGGACGAGCGAGTCGGGTTCTTCCGTGTCACGCAGACCGACTACGGCCTGTCCGACCAGAGGGTCGAGACCCGGCGCTACATCACGCGCTGGCGTCTCGAGCCGAGCGATCTCGCAGCGTTCAGGCGGGGCGAGCTGGTCGAGCCGGCGAAACCGATCGTGTACTACATCGATCCCGCCACACCCGAGAAGTGGCGCCCCTACCTCAAGCAGGGCGTGGAGGACTGGAACGTCGCGTTCGCGGAGGCCGGTTTCCGCAATGCCATCATCGCGCGCGACCCGCCATCACCTGAAGAGGATCCGGAGTTCAGCCCAGAAGACGTTCGTTACTCGGTGATCCGGTGGTTCCCTTCGACCGTGCAGAACGCCTACGGTCCGCACGTACACGACCCGCGTTCGGGGGAGATCCTGGAGAGCGATATCGGGTGGTTCCACAACGTGATGAACTTGCTGCGGAACTGGTACTTGGTGCAGACTGCGGCGGCCAACCCCGATGCGCGTGCCGCGGAGTTCGACGACGAGGTCATGGGCGAGCTCGTGCGGTTCGTCGCCGCCCACGAGGTCGGTCACACCCTTGGCCTCCCGCACAACATGAAGGCGAGCGCACACTATCCAGTCGACTCACTCCGGTCGGCAACGTTCACGTGCGCGATGGGTACGGCACCATCGATCATGGACTACGCACGCTTCAATTACGTGGCGCAACCGGAAGACGAAGGGGTGTGCTTCCATCCCGGGATCGGACCGTACGATCTCTACTCGATCATGTGGGGCTACCGCCCTATCCCCGACGCCGAGTCACCAGACGCCGAGCGGCCAACGCTGGACCAGTGGATTCTCGAGCACTACGACAACCCATATTACCACTTCGGCGATGGCAGCAGCATCGACCCCACATCCCAGACGGAGGCGATCGGCGACGACCCGATGCGGGCCAGTGCCTATGGGATCGAGAACCTGAAGCGCATCGTGCCGAACCTGATCACGTGGACCTATCAGGAACGCGAGGACTACTCCGACCTCGAGGAGTTGTACGGCCAGGTGCTCGCCCAGTGGAACCGGTACATGGGCCACGTCGCGACCGTGATCGGCGGTGTCGTCCGACTCGCCAAGACCACCGATCAGCCCGGCCCGGTCTACGAGTTCGTGGACGAGGCGACGCAGCGCAGCGCCACGCAGTTCCTTGCCGAGCAGGCTTTCACCCCGCCGACCTGGATGATCGACGAGGACATCCTCCTGAGGATCGAGAACGTCGGAACGATCGAGCGCATGCGGGGCGCGCAGGTGGGTGTAGTGAACCGCGTACTGGATCCCGGCCGCATGCAGCGGCTCATCGAGGCGGAAGCGCGCCTGGGCGGTGAGGCGTACACATTGGGCGAGATGCTCGGCGACGTGCGGGGTGCCATTTGGAGTGAGTTGCGTCGTGGCAGCTCCATCAACGTGTACCGGCGAAACCTCCAGCGCGGCTACCTTGAGCGCATGGAGTGGATCATGACGGAGGAGCCGGCCGCAGTCCCAGCGGCAGCTCGGGCCTTCGCCACATCCGTGAACGTGCCACAGTCCGACATCCGGCCGTTCGTGCGAGCCGAACTCGAGACGCTCAAGCGCGAGATCCGATCGGCATTGGGCCGGGGGCCGGACAGCACGACCCGCCTGCATCTCGAGGATGCGATAGTGCGGATCGACGAGATCTTGGATACGGAAGAGCAGTAAGCGAACGTGAATCCTGAAGATTGAATGTCGCAGTGTCGCTGTACCGGTCATTGCGGCATTTGATCTTCAGAAGTCAGCATGCGACGTTCTACCGCGCTTCCAGTAATGAAGCAGCCGCCTGGATCCTTATCCACTGCTTCACCGGTCAGCCGTGACCTTGCCGCTCCACCTCCACATCCGCCACTCCGTCCCATGCATCGGCGCGGGAAATCTGGCAGGGGCCCGGATTAGACCGTAGGTTCTCCCCTGCACCAAGGTCCAGCGAGGTCCAGCCATGCAGGATGCTCACGTAATAGCTCTCATTGCTCACGATGTACTGAAGACTGGCAAGAGGAAAAAGACGAAGGCTGCTCTGAAGTACGCCGCCGCCTTCTTGGATGATGCAAAGAAGTTCAGCGTCGAGCGGCGGAAAAGTGCCAAGAAGACGCGCACGACGCCCCCAGGCGGCAAAGCAAAACCGTAGCTGCCTCAAGGAGTTAGTGAGAACCAAGCCCTCTTCGAAGGGGCAGCTACGCGGGCGCCCGTGGTTGCTCTCCAAAGTCGACCTAGCCAACGCCTGTAGGATGTGGCGCGGCGGTGCTAGCAGGAGGTCGGCACAATGGGAACCCCCGGGGCGGCCTCGTGGGTTACATGCAGCGTACGTCGCCTGCGCCGCCGGCGTCGTTGGCACGACACGCGCGTTGGCTGCCGCTCCCAGATCCATTCCAAGTTGCACATGGGAAAGGAGGACGTGTCCGGCTCGATACAAACTTGCTCGTCAGGGGCCACACCTCGGCGGGGGCCCAATTGAAACCAAAATCGACCTGCCCGCATCTATCCAGCAGGAACCGCACTGGCTCCTCACCCCCGACCATGCAGCGCCAAACCGAAGGTGTAGCCATGTCGGAATACAGCTCGAACAAACCGGTACCTCGTTCAGTTCGTTCTCCTTTCACACTTCTGACCCGTGCTCTCCTCGTCGGCGGACTCGTCGCTCCCTCCGCGGCTGTTGCGCAGGAGCGGGAGAGCATCTTCGACCGGGTCGTGCACACGGAGGCCACCGCAATCACCGAGATCCCAGCCACGCCGCGCCTGGAACAGCGGCTGGGAATCGAGGGACGGCGGATAAGCGTGGGCGATGCGGCGCTATGGGTGGAGGAACAGGGGAGCGGCATCCCCATCGTGCTGATCAACGGCGGACCAGGGGGCACCCACCACGCGTTCCATCCCTGGTTCGGACCCGCAGCGGAATTCGCCAAAGTCATCTACTACGACCAGAGAGGATGCGGTCTGTCGGACTACGAACCCGGACCCGACGGATACACGGTCGAACAGGCCGTGGAGGATCTGGAAGCGCTGCGGCAGGCGTTGGGCCTGCAGCAGGTCGTGCTCGTCGGCTTTTCGTACGGCGGCTTCCTAGCCCAGTTCTACACCACTCACTACCCCGAAAACGTTGCGGGGCTCGTCTTAGTGGGCGCTTCGCCCAACATCTCGGCGAGCCTGGGTCGTTCCCGCCAGGGGGAGTTCATCTCACCCGAGGAACGAGCCAAGATGGAGGAAGTACGAAATCAGCTGCGGGCGATGGCCCCGGATAGCGGATGGACTCCGGCCGAGCTGCTGGCCCTCGTCGTCTACAACAACCACATCAACGGCGACTGGAAGCGTCAAAACTACTACAAGCCCTCCCCGGAAGAGATGGCTCACATCGCTCTCTACGAGTGGGTCCAGGACGGCAACTTCAACAGTATCATGAACCAGAGTAAGAACCGGGTGGATCTCACCGGCGCGTTCGACGCCAATCCCATCCCCACCCTCATCACGGAGGGAGAGTGGGACCTCACCTGGGGGCCGGAGAAGAAGCATGCCTTGGCGGCCAACCACCCGAACGGCCGCATGGTGATCTTCGAACATGCAGGTCACTCGATCTTCAACGAGGATCCGGAGGGGTTCTTCGGCACTCTCAGAGACTTCGTCGAGGGGCTCACGCTCGTGGAGCCCGAAGCGATGGCGACGTTCAAGGCGGAGCTGGACGTGTGGCGCGAGGCCTGGATGGCATCCCCCGCATACAACCTGCGAGTAGTGGATTGGGGGAGGGGGGCCAGCGAGAGCATCGCTGAGGCATTCGAGCCCTCATGGGTCGAGGAGACCAGAACTACTATCGAGTATCTGCGCCTGGGCTTCGCGCTCTACGACGTGGAGCGCTACGACGACGCTCGGGCCGTATTCGCTCACTTCAGAGCCGAGTCCCGCCGCGAGGGCTCGGCCCAGGCGATTGCCCTGGCTTCTATCTGGGAGGCCCACATGCTGGACCTGCTGGGGCGTCGCAGCGAGGCGTTGGCCCTGTACCGGGAGGTCGCGGACATGGACCTGCAAGACACCTGGAGCCACAGCCAATACGGGATGCGCTACGCCCCCAGCCCCTACGCGGCCGAGCGACTCGACACGCCATTTCAGAGGATCGAAAACCGACAAAGGTAGGAGGGGCACGGGCTGGCCACATGCCGGGCAACTGCCATCCTTGGCTTTGTTCTCGACGACGTCGAAGCC
>CP070666.1:632463-644040 GCA_020351775.1 Gemmatimonadota bacterium
GATGGCAATACGTCAACTGAGCAGAATCCAGGACACAGTTACACTGCCGCGGGCACGTTCCCCGTGGAACTCACCGTGACCGATGATGACGGTGCGAGTGATGTCACTCAGCAGCAGGTTACGGTCACGGAGCCGTGCACGCTGGATTCTCCGGGCGATGCGGATGGCGATCGTCTCCCTGACTGCGTGGAGACGAACACCAGTGTGTTCGTAGGCCAACTCGACACGGGAACTGACCCGAATGATCCGGACACCGACGGCGATGCCATTTCCGATGGGGACGAAGTGCTGGGTACTCTGCAGGGGCTCGATCTGCCACTCATGGGCGTGAACCCGCTCCACAAGGACATCCTGCTTGAGTACGATTGGTTCGATGACGCCCTCGAATGTGCTACGCACTCACACCGACCCACGGCGGCTGCGGTGGCAATGGTGACGACGGCGTTCGCGAACGCACCGGTGCTCAACCCGGACGGGACGACCGGGATCAACTTCATTCACGACTACGGCCAAGGTGGAGTGTTCACCGGTGGAAACCTGATCGCTGATGCCGATGGTGTGCTCGATGGGGGAGTCAACAACGCGGAGTTCCAGAATCACAAGAGCGCCAACTTCGCCGCGAACAGAAACGGCTACTTCCACTACACGCTGCTCCCGCACCGCTACAACACCAACAGCAGCAGTTCCGGTCAGGCCGAGTTGCCAGGCGACGACCTCATCGTGTCTCTCTACTGTGCCGGAAGTGATCGCAATGTGGGACACACGATAATGCACGAGCTCGGCCACAACCTGAACATCCGCCACGGAGGCATCGACAACACGAACTACAAGCCGAACTACAACTCGATCATGAACTACAAGTACCAGTTCCCCGGTATCGACAACAACTGCACGCCTCCGGGCGACGGTGTGCTCGACTACTCCATCGGGGTCCGTCCGCCGCTTGACGAGAACAATCTCGACGAGACCCAAGGAGTCTGCGGCAACCCACCGGGCCCGGGCTGGGACTGGAATGGCGACAATGACGCCATCGACTTGGGCCTGGTGTTCGACATCAACGTTGATGGTGGCGGGATCGGGGACGGCTTCTTCGAGGTCCTCCAGGACTACAACGACTGGGCGCTCTTGATCTTCACCGGCTTATCGGATGCCGATGGTGTGAGCCTGCGCCAGGTGAAGGAGGTCGTCAGCTGTGACAATCCTGCTCCTGGTGAAGGGCGATAGCAGGAGATGGCAGGGGAACGACCGCGGTGAACGGGAAGCCAGTGCGACCTCGAGGTCTCTCGATCCTGTTGTCCTGCGCGTTTGTCTTGGCCACGGGGTGCACGGGAAGGGGTACCTCGGTCCAGTCGGTTGACGCGCTCCGCCTCCCATCCGATTCTGCAGGCCCCGGCGCTGTCTCGAGGGCAGCTCAGTCCATTCGGTTCGCCATCGAGTTGAGTGGCGACGCAAGCGGGCCGCTCTACGTTCTGCTCAACGAGGAAGACGACCAGCCGGGCTGGGTCAAGGTCTTCCGGGACGGCGATCGGATCTACTTGCGCGAGCGCTGTGAGATAGAGGACTGTGGGGTGCCGGCAGCGGTGTGCGGGGCTGCCGTCCCGCTCATCAGCGACGTTGCGCATGGGAGGATTCCAAAGGGCATCGAGTTCGGCTGGGATGGCTTGACCAGCGTACTCGATTCCGTCTCTGGATGCGAGACGCGCCAGCCGGTCAGCCCAGGGGATTACATCGCCCGATTCTGCTTCTCGCGTGCGGCCGAGTTCGAGGCCGAGAGCGATCCCGTCGCCGTGCCGGGCAAGCTGATCGATCCTACTTGTGTCGAGAGACCGTTCACGCTGCGTGAGCCGCAGGTCGTCCTGAGAATCACTCCCAAAGAGCCGTGATCGGTGTCTTGAGCGCGGCCGATTGAGGGACACTAGGCCGTCAGGCACGGTTGTCGGAGATGAACCTGGCATTCTGACTCGGCGGGCACGGCGATACGGCGCACTCGACGGCAGCGAAGCCGCTGCCGCGGCTTCACTCCTCTCTCAGCACCTTGAGTGGATCGACAGCGCTTGCCCTCCATGCGGGAGCGAAGCACGCCAGGGCGGCGACGGCGACCAAAATGAGCAGAGCGGCCACGAACGTCGCAGTGTCGGCACTGCTGATGCCGTACACCATGCTCTCCATCAGCCGACTGAGGCCGAAGGCGCCGATCAGCCCGATAGCCACGCCGGCACCGGTCACCATCATGCCCTGGCGGACCACCAGTCGCACGATCCCGGCTTGCTTGGCGCCAAGTGCAACGCGGATCCCTATCTCCCGCGTGCGGCTCGCGACGGAATAGGTCAGCACGCCGTACACCCCCAGAACGGCCAATAGCAGTCCAGTCAGCGCGAACACCGTCATCAGGGTAGTGGCGAAGCGTTGTTTGGCCGTCGAGTTCCTGGTGAGGCTGTGCATCGTCCTCACGTTGGAGATCGGCTGCCGGGGGTCGATCTGCCCGAGCGCAGACCGAACCGATGGCACCAGGGCCGCTGGCGCCGTAGCCGTCTTCAGCGCCACGGTCATCTCGGCGAACGGGAGCTGGGCGTGCGGTGCATAGAGCTGCGGCCGGTCGTCCTCGTAGACGTGCAGGATTCTCGCGTGGCGGACCACTCCGACCACCGTCCAGCTCTCGCCCAGCATCTCGACCTGTCGCCCGACCGCCGCTCCGTCAGGCCAGTGTCGGGCGAGCTTCTCGTCGATCACGGTGACGAAGGGAGCTTCATCGCGCTCGTCGTCTTGCGCCGTGAAGGTGCGGCCGGCAATGAGGTCGATGCCCATGGTCGTGAAGTAGCCCGGGGTGACCGGCATGTAATCGACCATCGGCGCTTCTTCCCCTTCCGCCAGCACGTCCGGGACGCAGTCGCTCAGCTTGCGGTTGAGGTATCCCAGAGGCAGCGTTCCGGTGGCGCCTGCCGACTCCACTCCGGGCAGGGAGCGCACTCGTTCGAGCAGGGTCTCGAAGAACTGGGTCCGCGCGAGGCCGTCCTCGTATCGCGAACGCGGCAGTGCTACGTCGAACGCGATGACTTGCTCCGCAGCGAAGCCCGGGTCCGACCGCACCATTAGACCGAGGCTGCGCACCAGCAGCCCCGCGCCGGTGAGCAACATGAGTGACAGGGCCACCTCTGCGACCACGATGACATTGCGCGCCCGCGTAGCCCGAGCCACCCCGGTGAGGCTGCGTCCTCCCTCGCGCAGCGAGATGGTGAGTTTGACGCCACTGCTCTGGAACGCCGGGGCCAGACCGCACAGCACGGCTGTTGCCAGCACTACGGCGCCCGTGAAGGCGAAGATCTGCCCGTCAATTGCGATCGCCGCACTGCGCGGCAGCGACTCAGGGGCGAGCGCAATCAGCGCGTCGAGCCCGAAGGCAGCCATGACGAATCCGAGAGCGCCGCCCAGGCCGGCGAGCAAGGCACCCTCCATGAACATGAGCCACATGATCCGACTGCGTGATGCGCCCAGGGCCGACCGCACTGCGACTTCCCGCCCGCGCAGCTGCGCCCGTGCCAACATCAGCGTCGCGATGTTTGCGGTGGCGATGAGCAGCAGGAACCCAACGGCGCTGAGCAGGAGCAGCAGGGTGGGGCGCACGTGCTTCACGAGATCCTCGTGAACCGGGATCGCCGTGAACGTGAACCCGTTGTCGCCATACCACTCGGCGTCCTGCCGCTCTCCCAGCGCGGCCAGCTCGGCCCGTGCCTGCTCGATCGTCGCTCCGGGCACGATGCGGGCGAGGACGGCGAATCTGTGCTGTCCGCGAGGTGCACTCGCCAGATCGATCTTGTCGGGAAACCAGACCTCGGCGCCGCTCGGCTTGCTCAGGCTGTGGTGGACCTGGAAGTTGAATCCTCGGGGCAGCACTCCCGTTACCGTGGTTGGCTTACCGTCGAGCGTGACCGTGCTGCCAATGACTTCCGGATCGCTGCCGAACCGTCGCCGCCACAGCCCGTCGCTGATCACGACGATGTCGCCGGCCTCGGGTGCGTCGTCGCCCGCTAGGAACGTTCTTCCCGGGGCGGCGTTGACTCCCAGCAGATCGAACACGTTCGCCGACGCGTACGCGGCGCTGAGCTGTTCCGGCTCGCCCGTTCCACTAAGCTGTGCCGTGGCGGTCCTCAGCGATGCGAATCCCTCGAACGTGTGCGCCTGTTCCCGGAGATCGTGGATCTGCGGGCCGCTAACCGAGGCTCGTGGAAAACCGATCCAGTCGAGCCGGTCCCAGATGTAGACCAGCTGGTTGGCCGCGGGGAAGGGCAAGGGGCGCAGCAGCACGCCGTTCACCACACTGAAGATTGCGCTGTTGGCACCGATGCCGAGCGCGAGTGTCAGTACGGCAGTCAGTGTGAATCCGGGCGAGTGCCGCAGCAGTCGGGCAGCGTACTGCGCGTCCTTGAGCAGTGAGCCTACAGGCGTGGGCCAGCCGGCCAACCGGCTGCGCTGTTGCCAGGGTCGTAGCTTCCTGGCCTCGATTCTGAGCCTCAGCCAGTGGAGCGACACGATCTCCCGCCACAACGTTCGCTTGGCGAAGTAGCTGCCGCGGGTCTCGGCGTCGAGCAGATAGGCCTGCTCGATCTCTTGCAGGATCGAATCCCGCCAGTCGCCTGGCAGGAGCAGCCGCAGCAGGAATTCGGGAAACGCTGGCAGCCGTCTCATGCGTGTTTCAGGTCAGACGCGGTGTCCATTCCCTCCCACATCCGCTCCATCCGCTCGCGCGCCTCCCGGAGCGCGGCAACACCCTGCTTCGTTACAGTGAAGTAGCGCTTGGCTTTGCCACCGCGGACCGGAGTGGGGTCGGCCAGGCGCGACTGGACATAACCTTTCCGCTGGAGCCGCATCAGCGTCACGTATATCGACGATACGGTGAGCGTTCGCCCCCCGCGGTCAGCCAGTTCGACGCGGATCTTCGCTCCCGTGGCTTCGTTGCCGACTCGCCACGTGGCGAGCAGAATCAGCTGTTCGGCTTCACCCAGGGCTACGCTTCTGGTCATGGCCGCTCTCCAAATTATTATGACAATGTCAATAATATATCGGTGGTGGCAGGCTGACAACACGGTTGTCCCGCGGACCCGACTACTCAGCAGCCCCGGCGCCAGCAGGCACAGAGCCATCCAGCTACTTCCTTCAGCCTTCGGCACTCGGACTATCGACCTTCAGCCTGTAATGCCAGCCCAGCATCACTCCGAGGGCCGGATGTCGGATCAAGTCCGACGGCTGAGTCCATTCGCATGGTTAACAAACCCTCACCGGGTCACCAGGCAAGAAACTTGCTTGACAAAGGAAAATGCAGCCATATGTATCTGTGCCGTGATTGACCCGGTGTTCGTCAAGCAGTACGAGCGCCAGTCCAATGGGGCCGGCGCTTTTTTGTAGACCCGCCAACCAGGAGAGCAACCGTGAGCGCAGAAGCAGAATGCCCCGAGTGCGCAGCAGTCATCGAACTCGACGACGATGTCGTGGAGGGCGAGATCGTGACCTGCACCGAGTGCGGCATGGAGCTTGAGGTGGTGCCGGGGAACCCATGGAGCCTGACACCTGCGCCCGAAGAGGAAGAGGATTGGGGTGAGTAATCCGCCTCGCGTGGGGATGCTCGTATCCCGCATACGAGTCGAGGAGAAACTGCTGCTCGAGGCGTTCAAGCATCGAGGCGTGCCGGTCGAACGGCTCGACGATCGCAAGATCGTCTTCGATCTTCAGGCGGGCGCACCGTGGTCTGGCGATGTGGTCGTGGAGCGCTGTGTGAATCACTCTCGCGCGCTCTATGCGCTGCGGCTGCTAAACGATAGCGGTGTCGCAACCGTCAACACCTACGAGGTAGCATCGGTATGCGGCAACAAGTTGGAGACGTCGTCGGCTCTGCGGCGACACGGTGTGCCTATCCCAAGATGCAAGGTCGCCTTCACGCCCGAGTCAGCCCTGGACGCCATCGAGGAGATCGGCTACCCGGTTGTGCTAAAGCCAGCCGTGGGTTCGTGGGGCCGGCTGCTGTCCAAGATCAACGATCGTGAGGCCGCGGAGGCTATCCTGGAGCACAAGGAGGTGTTGGGAACCTACCACCATTCCGTCTTCTACGTGCAGGAGTTTGTCAACAAGCCGGCGCGCGACATCCGAACGTTCGTGGTTGGGGACGAAACGATCTGTGCTATTTACCGCTACTCGGATCACTGGATCACGAATACGGCCCGAGGTGGCAGGGCGGAGAACTGTCCCGTCACGCCCGAATTGAATCGCCTCTCCGTGGACGCGGCCAACGCGGTCGGAGGCGGTGTCGTGGCCATCGACCTGTTGGAGACCCGTGAGGGCCGGATGCTCGTGAACGAGGTGAACTACACCATGGAGTTCCGTAACAGCATAGACACCACAGGCGTCGACATCCCCGGCAGGATTGCGGAATACGTCATTGCAGTCGGGGCCCGGGCGGCGGGCAGACCGGTGACCCATGCGAGCGTCGATGCCTGAACCCCTCTCTGCGGCGATCGTGGGTGGAAGTGGGTATGTAGGTGGAGAACTGCTGCGCTTGCTGCTCGCCCACCCTCACGTGACGGTGCTGCAGATCACTTCGGAGAGTCAAACTGGACGTCCCGTCCACACGGTGCATCCGAATCTGCGATCGGTAACCGATTTGAAGTTCTCCCAAGAAGGTTCGTTGGACGCGGTCGACATTCTGTTCCTGGCGCTGCCACATGGTTCCGCTGCAGGCCGCATGGATCACTTCGACGGTCTGGCCCAGCGCATCATCGATTGCTCGGCAGATTTTCGCCTGCGCGACGCCGGGGTGTACGCGCAATGGTACGGTCACGCCCATCCGGATCCGGACCGCCTGCCTCGTTTCGTGTACGGACTGCCCGAGCGTCATAGGAGCGAGCTGACCGGCGCCACCCACGCCTCGGGGGTCGGCTGTAATGCGTCGGCTACTATCTTGGCGTTAGGGCCGCTGGCTGACGAGGGGTTACTCGAACGCGTCGTCGCGGACATCAAGGTGGGTTCCTCCGAGGCGGGTAGCCGCCCGTCGGAATCGTCGCACCATCCCGAGCGGAGCGGTGTCATCCGTTCGTTCATGCCTACCGGACACCGGCACCAGGCCGAGGTGGTCCAAACACTGGGCACCGGGTTCGATCTGAGCTTCTCGGTCACATCGGTCGGGCTGGTGCGCGGGGTGTTGGTGACGGCGCACTGTTTCTTGCGGGCTGCCGTCACAGAGAAGGACCTCTGGGCGCTCTATCGCAATCACTACGGGTCGGAGCCGTTCATCCGGCTGGTCAACCAGCGGCGCGGCATCCATCGCTATCCCGAGCCGAGGCTCACAACGGGCAGCAACTTCTGCGACGTCGGCTTCGTGGTTGATCAAGGCTCGAGGCATCGGCGCGTGGTTGTGCTCGCTGCACTGGACAACCTCGTAAAAGGGGCCGCGGGGAGTGCCGTGCAGTCCATGAACCTCATGATCGGCTGCGACGAAGTCGCCGGTCTCGGTTTTCCCGGGCTCCATCCCCTGTGAGCCGCCGGACCGGTGCATGACTGAGAGACTGTCAGCCCCTCTCGTGGTCAAGATCGGAGGTGGCGACGGACTCGATCTGGACCGGATCTGCGACGACCTGGCGGAGATCTCGAGCAGGGGAACGCGGCTCGTGGTGGTTCACGGTGGTTCAGCAGAGACCAATCGTGTGGCCGAGCAGCTCGGTCATCCGCCGGAGTTCGTGACCTCGGTCAGTGGCTTCACGTCCCGGCGCACCGACCGGCGCACGCTCGAGATCTTCCAGATGGTCTACTGTGGGCAGGTCAACAAAGGCCTCGTCGAGCGGCTCCAGCAACGGGGTGTGAATGCCCTCGGGTTGAGTGGGCTCGACGGACGCCTATGGGAGGGTCCCAGGAAAGCGGCGATACGAATCGTGAAGGACGGCCGGCGCATGGTGCTCCGCGATGACTACACGGGCAAGGTCGAGCGAGTGAACCTCAAGTTGCTGCGCGATCTGTTGGACTCGGGGTATCTACCGGTCATCGCCCCACCGGCCATCAGCTACGAGGGCGAGGCCATCAACGTCGACGGCGACCGTGCGGCGGCCCGGACCGCAGCGGCGCTAGCAGCCGACACGCTCGTCATCCTGTCGAACGTGCCCGGTCTACTCGAAGATTTCCCGGACGAGTCGTCCCTGATCTCCTCGATTCCCTCGAACCGGGTGGCAGAGTTCATCGATGTGGCGCAGGACCGCATGAAGAAGAAAGTGCTCGGGGCCCAGGAAGCCCTGTCCGGGGGTGTCAGGCGCGTGGTCCTGGCTGACGGACGGGTCGAGCGGCCGATTCAACGCGCCCTAGAGGGCCGCGGGACCGTCATAGGTGACTGACACCGGCTGCGACGATCGGGCCCTGGAGGATATCGAAGCGGCGCACGCCTCGGGCGGGGTCGCGCGGCGCGAGGCCACGATCGTGCGCGGGCAAGGCGCCCGGATCTTCGACCAGCAGGGGATGTCATACATCGATCTCTCGGCCGGACACGGATGGGCCGGTCTGGGCCACGCACACCCTGCAGTCACTCAAGCGATTCGGGAGCAGGCCGAAAAGCTCGTCTGCCTTACCGAGAGCGCCTTCAACGATCAACGCGCTCTGTGGCTCAGCGAGCTGACCGCGCTGCTGCAGCTCGAGCTTGGCTCGACGGGCCGCGGCCCGCTGACCCGGGTCAATATCTCGAACTCCGGTTCGGAGGCGATCGAGGCGGCCATCAAGCTGGCCAGGCTTTTCACGGGCCGCAGCGAGATCGTCTCGTTCCGGCGGGGGTTCCACGGTCGGACCCTCGGTGCGCTCTCGGCCACAGCGAGACAGACCTTTCGCCAGCCGTTCGAGCCGTTGGTTCCCGGATTCAGTCATCTGCCGTACAACGACCTCGCTGCACTGGCCGTGGGCATCACCGAGCGAACAGCCGCGGTGATCGTAGAGGTAGTCCAAGGAGAGGGCGGAGTCCACATCGCTCGGCCTGAATTCGCGCAGGCGCTGCGCGATGCCTGCGACCGAGCCGGCGCGCTGCTGGTCATCGACGAGATCCAGACCGGACTCGGTCGAACCGGGCGCTGGTTTGCGTCACAGCACTTCGATCTCGCACCCGACATTCTCGCGCTGGGCAAGACCCTCGGCGGTGGGGTGCCGATGGGTGCCACGATCTGGCGTGAGGCGCTGGGAACCATTCCCGCCGGATCGCACGGCAGCACGTTCGGAGGCGGGCCGTTGGCATGTGCAGCGAGCCGTGCGGTGCTCGAGGTCATACGTGAAGAAGACCTGCCCCAGAGGGCGGCTCGGCTGGGACGTCTCCTGCTGGAGCGTCTCGCCGGATCGGACGCTCGGGTGGTGCGACAAGTCCGCGGATTGGGATTGATGCTCGGCGTCGAACTGCGGACCAAGGTCACACCGATCCTGCGCCGTCTGATGCAGCGCGGTGTCTGGGCGCTGCCCGCCGGCATGAACGTGTTGCGCCTCCTGCCACCGCTCACGATCTCGGAGTCGGAGCTGGACAATGCGGTAACGGCCGTGGAGGAGGTGCTGCGTGACGCCTGATGGAATCGATCGCGGCGGGGCGGAGGAGCTCCTCGAGGGTCTGGTTCGAATCGCAAGCCCGTCGGGCCATGAGTCCGCAGCTTCCCACTTCCTGGTTGATTGGATGTCACGCCACGGTTTCGACGCACAGGTAGACGAGGTGGGCAACGCGGTTGGAGTGCGTGGTGACGGGTCTCGGGAAATTCTGCTCCTGGGTCACATCGACACCTTCCAAGGGATCGTTCCGGTGCGGCGCGAAGGGCGACTGCTGTTTGGCAGGGGAACCGTGGACGCCAAGGGGCCGCTCGCCGCGTTCGCAGTGGCGGCTGCGGCGGTCGAGCCGCAAACCGAATGGCGCGTCACCGTCGTCGGAGCCGTCGAGGAGGAAGCTGCGTCGAGCCGAGGGGCGCGCCACATCCTCGAATCGCGGGGCAATGATCCGCCTATCGTCTGCGTAATCGGTGAGCCCAGCCGTTGGGACCGCATCACGTTGGGTTACAAAGGCCGGCTCATGCTGGACGCGATCATGCGGGTCCCGCTGGGACATTCCGCGGGAAATCTCAAGCTGCCGCCGGAGCTCGGCGTGGATCTGTGGCGTACCGTGACAGCTTTCTGCGAGGAGCGCGACGCCGCTCGTCAGGCGCAACGGGCGTTCGACCGCCTCATGCCTGCGCTGCAGCAAATGAACAGCGCGAACGATGACACCCACGGCGTAGTGACGCTGACCATCGGGTTTCGGCTTGGCCCCCGCGACCAGCCCGAGACACTGCCGGGCGAACTCGAGGCGCGTCTAGCGGAATGGGCGCGGCGAGAGGGAATCACGGATATGCAGCTTCGTTTTGCGGGGGCCGAACGAACTCACAAGGCTCCGAAGGCGACCCCGCTGGTGCGAGCCTTTCTCGCGTCCATTCGGGCAGCGAAAGGCACTCCTCGGTTCGTGCTCAAGACCGGTACATCGGACATGAATGTGGTTGCGCCTGGCTGGCCTGCGACTTCATTGGCGGCCTACGGTCCGGGCGATAGCAGTCTGGACCACACACCGGACGAACACATCGATTTGGCCGAGTACGCCCGCGCCGTCGAAGTGCTCACCGCGGTATTGACTCGGCTGACCGTCTGACGATCTGATAGCTGATGGGTTGCGCCCGCGTGACCCAACGCAACCGTGGCGGGGTATCCAGGTTGACGTGCAAGTCGTCCCACTGGTCGCATTCAGTCGCCTGTTCCCAGGTGCCGGCATCAGCTTCGTTGACCACAAGACGTACGTCGACGGACGAGGAGGGCACGGAGGCGGCGGACCTGACAGCGCATACGTTCCTTGACGGCGTGCACCCCGTAGTCGCCCTGTCACTGCACCACCCGGTACACCACCAATTGCTGCACCTGTCTACTGGCGGTCTCGATTGCGGCTATGCGGTCGCCCATCACTGCCACGGGGAACGGTGATCCCTCGGGTAGCGTACCGCGATAAGTGCCATCGGCCTCGAATACGTCAATTGGTGCCGGCGCCCTCCAGGCGGCGGACCGCTTGACCCAAAGCGAACCCTCCGGCCCTGGGGCCAGAGCGCCTATTACGGGGATCACGTCCGCCATCCGTCGCTGCTCCACCACCTCTTCGGAATCGCATACCAACGCGCCGCCGCGCATTGGACGTCGCATACTGCCCCCGATTGCGGCGATCGCGGCATCCCATGTAGCCGGCTCGGGATCGATTGCGCGGCGGAGAATGCGCACAATGGCGTCGTCGCGGTGGAACATCACTTCATAGTCGATGGAAGTGGTGACCGCAACACCGTCGCCCACCACGGCCCATCGCAGCTCCGGCGAGAACACGGGAGCGACTCCGTGGATTGTCAAACCGCAGCTAAAGAGAATGATGCTCCTATCGGCGGGGCGGGTGAGGCTCGCTATTCGCACTGTATCGTCACCTGCAATCGACAACAGCGCCTCGGTGTAAGTCGAATCTTCCCTGACCAACTCCTGGGACCGGATGAGCATGGACTCACCGAGATCGACGATAGCCCCGTCCGT
>CP070666.1:644140-655406 GCA_020351775.1 Gemmatimonadota bacterium
AGGACTCGACGCGAACCATCTCCGACGGCGTGTAGCTCTCTGAGATGACGGACCCCGGGTGCCGGCTCGCCGGCCCCGGGGTCCGTCACGCCAGGGTCCAAGGACGATCCCAGTGACCCCCTGCCAAAATGACACTCCTTAGCTGCAATTGGCTGCGCCTGGGCGGCCCTCTTTCATGCCATCTAGGCAGATCATGCAGGCACGGTGGTTGCCATCACGGATCCGCCGGAAGCGGCGGACTTGCGTCCGCACGAATGACCAATCCACGTACTGGAGGAGCCACGATGATTGTGACACGGATGAGACCAGTCCGAGACCGGTGGGATGCGGGCTGGAACGAGTACGACCGGATGCGGCGCGACGTGCTGCGTTGGGCCGACGCGATGAACCGCGGTTTCTTCGGGGAACCGGGCTTCAGGATCTTCCCACTGGTCAACGTCTCGCAGGACGACGAAAACTTCTACGTGCGCGCCGAACTGCCGGGAGTGAAGGCCAGCGACCTGCAACTGTCGGCGACCGGCAGGAAGCTCAGCATTGCAGGCAAGCGTGAGCTTCCCGAGGAGAGTGCCAAGGTCAGCTACCATCGTAAGGAACGTGAGGGGGGCTCGTTCAGTCGCAGCATCGAACTGACGTCCGATTTCGATCGTGACAAGATCGACGCTCGCTACCAGAACGGAATTCTAACGGTGACGCTGCCCCGGTCGCAGTCGACCAAGCCGCGGCAGATTCCGGTTAAGACCTCCTGATGGACCTCAACGCAGCGTTAGAATAGGAGGAATGAGACCATGGCAAACGAGAAGACACACGAGATCCAGAAGACCGAGGGCGGAACACAGGTTGAGGTCGAGCAGACGAAGTCGGGACCGGTGTACTTACCGGCGGTCGATATCTTCGAGGATGACAGCGCCATCACGTTGGTGGCCGACATGCCGGGAGTAAGGCCGAACGACTTGAGAATCGATCTCCATGAGGGAGTACTCACGCTGACTGGTCAAGCCGACACTACTGAGCCGGAGGCGGAGACCGACATATTTAAGGAGTATCGGCCGGGTCAGTTCTGCCGCCAGTTTAGCCTGTCGGACAGGATCGACCAGGACAAGATCGAGGCCGGAATGACGGACGGTGTATTGCGACTGGTGTTGCCCAAGGCGGAAGCCCAAAAGCCGCGCCAGATCAAGGTGAAGACCAAGTAGAGACCCAGCTTCGCCGGGAGGCCCTCCCCACGGGGGTCTCCCGGACATCCCTACGCAATGACATTCCCAGACTTGTACGGCATTCTAGGGGTGCCACATTCTGCTGACGCGGCCACGATCCGCAAAGCATATCTCGATCTGGTTAGACGGCTCCATCCCGACCGCGCAGGACCAGCCGGTACTGCTCATTTCCAAGAGATCACGGGGGCCTACGAGACCCTTTCTGATCCGGCGAAGCGTAACCGGTACGATCGCATATACGGCGGTCTCAAGAGCGGGCCTCACGAGCCGATCTTCCGACCGGCGCCGTCTCCGGAGCCGCTTGTTCCAGAACCGATCTCGGTTCTGGATCGACCCGAAGCTGTGCGGCCATCGTTCGAAGAGCTGTTCGACAGGCTCACCCGGAACTTCGGCAGCTCCCGCGTACCCAAGTCGGAACACGCGGATGGTTTCGACCTGGGCGTGATCCTGACTCAGGACGAGGCCACAGTTGGAGCTGACCTCACTCTGACGCTGCCGGTACTGCGAGAATGTCCGGCCTGCGGCGGATTAGGCGGCACGGTATTTCCCTGCCTCGCGTGCGATCAAACGGGCCGGATCGAGACCCAGGCGGGGGTTAATGTGCGCATACCACCTTTCGTCCGCGACGGAACAGTACTAGAGGTTCCGCTGGAACGAATAGGGATTCGCAACCTGTATCTGAGAGTACACGTGGCCGTCCAGAGGAACGTATCTATCTGGTGACTCGCGATACGCGCAGTGAGGCCGGTTCGGACAGCTCACCAACCTTACTCGATTACCACCCGCTCCTGCGCGGATACAAACAGAACGTCACCCAGACTGGGATGGCGCAGTAGGAGGTCGAATCCCTTCTCACGCAACCGTGCATCGGTGAAGCCGAGGACCACCAAGTCCGCCTCAGACGACCTGCTCTCGACCAGCTGAGCGAAGTTGGACGTCTCGTCGGTCGCGATCACCCTGACGTTCTGCTTGCTGACTGGCAAGCGACCGGAAGTGATCATCTCGTGGAGTTGAGTGCGCTGTTGTCCCACATCCGCCGCAGGGAACGCAGCGAAGATCCGGATCTCGCTCTTTCTCCAATCAGGGTGACCCAGCAGGATGTAGGACAGCAGGATCATCAAGTTGGCATTCTTGTAGTCATGCCACGTGAGCCAGACGTGGATTGTGGCCCGCTGTCCGAAGGACCGATCGCTGTGCCGCAACACCAGGCTGCTCACTCGCGCCGCACTCGCTAGGTCGCAGGCCTCCTGGATCTCGGCGTGTATCTGGGTCGGATCTTCGATGGTGAACTCCGACAGTATGCAGTTGTTCTCGGTTCCGGATACGCCTGGTAGCTGCAGCGACTGGCCCAACGCGGATCGCATGGAGGGTGAGATCATGGTGTCGACGTAGATGGCACCCTTCCGTTGCTGTACGACCTTCACCAGCCTGGCCTGCACCTGCCGGCTTTCTCTGAAAGTATCCGGTTTCAGGTGACCTTTGATGTAGTGGATATAGGTGCCGACACCGTATCGATGGCACAGCCACGACAGAAACTGCAGTGGGGCCGTCCGCTCGAACGTCCGGCCATTGACCATGATCACACTGGGCCGCCATGCATCGCTGCGTTGCCGCACAGTACTTGACTGCAGCTTGATCTGAAACCGGCGTGACACCTGGGTCATGACCCCCTGGAAGATGGCTGCCAGATCATCCTCTCCATGGATCCGCCGCAAGCCACGGTAGATCCCGACCATCACGATGAGGGCCAGCAATGCAAAAACCGGATCCATCTGAAACATCATGAAGAGACACATCAACGAGCCGAGCAGACTCAGGAACCACTTGGATCGGAAGCTGGGGCGGTACGACGGACGCGCTGCGAAGTGTTCCAAGAAGCTGATCGTACAGAGTGCTCCGTACGTGACCATGAAGAACATGGAGATGATACGCGCCACGATATCGACGTTGCCCGCCGCCACCATCGCGAGAGCGATGAACACCGTCAGGACCGTGGCCGCTCGCGGCTCGTTCTCGTTGCCAACTCCCTTCGCCAGCAAGGCATTCACTCGTTTGATGGGAGTGATTCCATCGGCAGCGAGTGCCTGGAGTGTGCGTGGTGCCACCAAAATCGACCCGATCGCCGACGACAGAGTGGCGCACGCCAGTCCGATCGGTATGATCGGGCCCCAGACCGCTATCCTCGCCATAACGAATTGCTCCCCTGCCAACAGCTCTGGTGGAGCCGAACTCGCGAACTTTAGGCTCACGAGCACGTAGACAACCATGCCGGTGAGTGTGGCCCCCAGCACTCCCAGGGGTATGGACCTGCTCGGATTGGCAAGGTCACCCGACAGGCCAACACCGGCAGTCATTCCGGTGAATGCAGGGAAGACTATGGCGAACACGAGAATAAAGGGATCGCTGTCAGCAACGGTATCGAGCAACCCCGGCTCGCCGAGTGCGACGCCCTCAGGCGTGCCGCCCAACCCGAACAGGAGCAACGACAAGGCGAGAATCGCGACGACCACCCACAGTGCTTTGACCCCGATGTTGGCCCCCCGCCTCAGCATGAGGACGGCCAACACTCCGGTAGCCGGAAGCGAGATGAAACGGGGATCGAATGCTCCGGGGAGCACTGACTCCAGCAGTGGGGCAAGCGGGCGAAACGCCTCGGCCAGTGCGATCATGTAGAACGCAACCGATATTGCCTGCGACAAGTAGAGCGAGATACCGATCGCGCCACCAATGGTGGTGCCGAACGACCGCGAGATGATGAAGTATTCGCCACCTCCCTCTACTCTCCGGTTTGTCGCGATCTCCGAAATCGCGAGGGCCGTGGGAATCGTGACCAGATGGCCTAGCAAGACGATCAGCAGGGCACCCAACAGCCCGGTATGCCCCACCGCATATCCAAATCGCAGAAACAGGATCGCGCCGAGAATCGTGCTGATGCTGGCGAGAAAGACAGGAGCGGTACCGAAGCCGTGACCCGAACCAGCATTGGGCACGGCCGTAGTAAGCCCTACGCTATTGCCGGCCATGAGTAAGGGCCCTTCGTGACGAATCGTGATCTATATACTCAGAGATGAGCCGTCCGGCTACTGATCCGCGGCAGGCAAACCGACAACTTGGTCAGCAGCCAGACGGTCCAACTCATCGGAGGAGTATCCTAGGAGACCCTCCAGTATGTCTCTGGTGTGCTGACCCAATCCCGGTGCTGGACGCTTCACGATCTCAGGAGCGGCAGAAAGGTGCGGTGTCGAGCGCGCAAAAGTGTAAACGCCGACTTCAGGGTCATCGATGTCCACCAGCATGCCACGCTTCTTGAAATGCGGATCCTCGAATACGTCCTTCGCAGTGTAGATGGGACCCGTCGGCATCCCCGCCTCATTCAGCGTGTCGACCACCTCTTGCCTCGTCTTGTCTGCCATCCAATCCTCGAGAATGGGCTGCAGGAAGTCGGCATTGGCAGCGCGGCTGGTGCCATCCGCACTTCTGGGATCGTCCACCAAATCGGGGCGGCCGACTGCGGTGGCCAGGCGGGCCCAGACGATGTCGTCCGGCACGTTGAGCGCCACATAGCCATCCTTGCACTTGAACGCCCCGCGGGGCCACAGGTGGTCCAAACGACCCCGCTTCGGCTCTTTGCCGGTGACGGAATAGAGCGCTACCATCCGTTCGTTCAGCGCCAGCATGTTGTCGGTGAGCGAGACGTCCACCAGTTGTCCCTGCCCGGTCCGTTCCCGCATTAGCAGCGCTTGGAAAACCCCGCAAGCCGCGACCATGCCGGAATACACGTCCGCTAGGCCGTACAGGGTAAACGTGGGAGGCTTGTCCTCGAATCCGATGAGATCCATGACACCGCTCATGGCCTCGGCCACGATGTCGAATGCTGGGCGGTCAGTGTAGTCACTCTGGTACCCCGGCAGCCGACCGAACCCAGAGATCATCGCATAGATGAGCCTGGGATTCACCGACCTGAGTGCCTCGTAGTCCAGACCGAGTTTCGCCATGGATCCGGGTCTCAAGTTCTCGACCACGACGTCAGAGACTTCTGCCAGCCGGCGTACGACCGCTCTGCCCCTCTCACTCTGAACGTTCAGGGCCAGACTCTTCTTGTTCCTATTATAGGCCATGAATCCGAAGGCCTTGCTGCTGCCGCCACGCTCTGCGAACGGCGGGATCGAGCGGCGTGGGTCACCCTTGCCCGGACGCTCGATCTTGATGACCTCGGCGCCGGCGTCGGCGAGAACCATGGTGCAGTACGGACCACTCATGTACTGCTCCAGCCCGATTACTCGAATCCCAGACAACGGACGCTGCATATCGCTCGCCATCCCGGCCCCCTGACTTCTTTCGCGCTGATCATTGATCGTCGGCAATTAGCCACTCGTGACCGACCATAGACAAACAAGCACCGATCATCGGTCACCGTCTCTTGGTCTGCTCCCTGCTCCCTGCTCCCCGCTCCCCGCTCCCCGCTTCCCGCCCCTCCTCAATCTCCGTCCATCCACTCAACCAACGTCGCAACCCCCATCCCTACCCCCACACAAAGCGTCGCCAGCCCGTAGTACGGCCTTGATTCCTGTGGGGCGCGCCGCTTCATCTCGTGGATCAGGGTCACCAGAATCCTGGCGCCGGAACAACCGGTGGGATGGCCCAGAGCGATGGCACCCCCATTCACATTCGTGATCTCGTGACGAAGCCCGAGCTTGCGCATGACGCCAAGGGCCTGAGCTGCGAACGCCTCGTTCAACTCGATGAGGCCGATCTGCTCCAAGCTCACGCAGTACCTGCTCAACAGCTTCTCGGTGGCTGGCACGGGGCCATACCCCATTACAGCGGGGTCGACACCCGCCACCGCCGAGCCCACCCAGCGAACCAACGGTCGCAGCCCCAGTTCCTTGGCCTTCTGGCGGCTCGTGAGCAGTAGCGCCGCAGCACCGTCGTTTATGCCGCTGGAGTTACCGGCAGTCACGGTGCCCCCGGCCCGGAATGCGGGCTTGAGGCGAGCCAGTTGCTCGATGCTGGTGTCCAGCACGAACCGGCCGTCCTCGATGCGATACCGCGGGTGCTCGTCGGTATCCACCAGAATCGGATCACCTCTCCGTTGCGGCACTGCGATTGGCACGATCTCGTCCTTGAACCTCCCGTCGTTAATTGCGTCAATAGCGCGGCGGTGGCTCTCCAATGCAAACGCGTCCTGCGCGGCGCGCGCTACACCGACTTCCTCGGCGATGTTCTCCGCGGTCTCACCGAGACTGACGATCGGATACAGCTCGTCCAGCCGCGGGTTGTTGAACCGCCACCCGACAGTGGTGTCCCAGATGGTCCAATGACCAACCGGCTGCGGGCGTTCCGGCTTGGGAATGGCCCACGGTGCGCGACTCATACTCTCAACCCCAGCACCGATGTAGACGTCTCCCTCGCTGGCCACGATGGCCTTGGCGGCCTGATTCACCGCCTCGAGCGCTGAGGAGCAATTGCGGTTCACTGTGACGCCCGGCACCGTCGCCGGCCAGCCGGCTAGCAGCACTGCCATCCGGGCCACATCCCGGTTGTCTTCACCGGCCTGATTGCCACATCCGGCGTACACGTCGTCTACCAGCTTCGGATCGATGCCGACCCGTTGCACCAATCCGTCCAACACTGCCGCTAGAAGATCATCGGGACGCACGCTGGAAAGACACCCGTTGTGCCTGCCAACCGGTGAACGGACACCATCGACTATGACGACTTCCTTCATGTTGTGGCGCTGTGGCGATGGGTTCTATACGACTGCCAGACTCGGGACGGTCTCTGGTTCCCCGGCTTCGCGCCTGAGCTCCGCGACGAACTCGCCGAAACGCTCCGCCACCTTCTGCAATCGGGGATGCTGATTGCGAATGAACCGCTCCGGATCGGGATCCTCTCTGAACGCCGACAGTAGCATATCAGCTTTCTCATCGGTGGCTGCATCGATGTAGCTCGACGATATCCTGAGGCAGAAATCCTGAGCCGCATGAAAGTCAGAGCCCGGAAGAGTGGCTATCTCGTAACGGTCAATCAGGTGGAAGGCGAGCTCGTTGTCGTTGTGCACACCACGAGCCGCCAGCTGCTCCCGCCACCTCTCGAATGACGGATAGATGTAGAAGGCTCCGGCCGGTTCCACGCAGGGCACGCCCAGAGATTTCATGGTCCGGTACAGGAATCGGGTCCTGATCGCGTGCATCCTCCTACAGATGTCGATGTATTCCTCGATTTCCGGATCGTCGCTGTATGCAACCAAGGCGGCGTACTGCACCGGTGCGGGCGTGCACGTCCAGATATTCGAAGCGATGTTCGACATCGCCTGTGTCAGGGCCTTACCCCCATTATCGCGGGGTATTATGGCGGTCCCGACCCGCCAACCGCCCAGAGGCAGGCTTTTGCTCAGTCCGCCGAAGACGACAGTACCCTCGGGATAGAACCGCGACATAGAGACGTGGGGGACAGCGCTGAACACCGTCAACGCATAGATCTCGTCACTCAGCACCATCAGCTCGTGCTCCCGGGCAAAGCCGGCGAGGGCCTCCACTTTTTCGGGCCGCATCACCGTCCCAGTGGGGTTCTTGGGGCTGTTGACGATGAAGACCTCTGGATTGCCCCAGTTCTGTCGCGACTCGCGAATCTGCGACTCGAGCACGTCCAGCTCCAACTCGTAGTTAGTCTCCGGTCGGGTCGGTACGAATGTTACGGGTTTTCCCAGGATGTGGGCTTGCGGACCATAGGATACCCATGACGGCTGCGGGATTATAACCTCCTCCCCCAAGGCCATGAGCGCCGAGAAGATCAAGGATTTGCTGCCGGGACCCACAACCACTTGCTCAGGTGCAATGTCCAGCTCAAACCTGCGCTGATAGTGCGCGGCGATCACCTTGCGAAGCTCGGGAATGCCCAATGCACTGGTATAGCTTCGCCTGTGAGCATTCGCTCCGAGGGCTGCTGCGATCTTGGGATGGATCGGGAACCGGGATTCCCCAAACGCCAGGTGATACACGTTTCTGCCGGCGTCCCAGATCTCCCGCACTCTGTCGTTGATCGCGATCGTGGCGGATGCCTTGAGCCCCCGAATACCGGCCCGGGAGAAGCGGATGGGCTTGAAGCGCTCTACCATCGAGGTGCCTCTAATACGGAGGGAGCTTTGACCTTTGGACCAGACACAGCGCTGCCACTATACAACAAATGAGTCTCCATTTCCAGTGAGAGGGATCACAGGTTTCCAGGTGAAGCTTGGATCCGGACAGAGCCGCTCGCACTCCGTGTTCTTAGCGTTCCACTGTCCGGCGTCCATCATCCTTCCGCTAAAGGAAGCCAGATCACAGCGAGCACCGCAATCCCAAGCCTGGCTCCTCGCTGGCGTACAGTGTACCGTCTCTCAGCACCAGTGAACCGCTTGTCGGGTCGTTCTCCAGCGCCATGTGACCGTCGAGATCCGCGTATACAACGTTCGGTCGGGCGAGCGCGTAGTGGAGACCAGCAGCGATGGCCAGCTCCGTCTCATCCATGCACCCGACCATGACTTCGAGCCCGGCCGACCGCGCCACTGCGTTGATCTGCAGCGCCTCGGCCAGACCGCCGACCTTCATGAGCTTGACGTTCACCATGTCGGCCAGGTCATCACGGGCCAAACGGAATGCGTCGCGCAGGCCCATGAGACTCTCATCAGCCATCACGGGAATGGCAGCCGAGCGTGCTACCCTGCCGAGCAGGTCGGGTTGCCCTTTGGGTGTTGGCTGCTCCAGCAACGCGAGTGCCGCCGGCTTGGTCTCGCGCACGAAGCGTAGCGCCTCTTCAACCGTGTAGCCCTGATTGGCATCGAACCGTATCTCTATCTGATCTCCCAGCCGCTCGCGGACCTTGAGCGTGCGCGCGATGTCGTCCTCCACGTCCCGACCACCTTTGAGCTTGAGGCAGCGAAAACCCCTCTGGACCCAGTCTCGCGCGCGCGCAACAGTGTCCGCTTCCGGCAGGATCCCAACGGTCACACTGGTCTCGATGCTGTCACGATAGCCCCCCAAGATGCGCCATAACGGGAGGCCACACACCCGACCCAGCAGATCGTGTAGCGCCATATCCACCGCGGCCATGGCAGAAGGCCGCGTGCGCAAATCTGGCCGCAGCCGCTCTAGCAGCAACGCGGTTCGCAATGGGTCTTCTCCGAGCAGGGCCGGTGCGGCCATGGCCTCAAGTACTTCGACCACGACCTTGGCTGTCTCGCCGGTCACCTCGAGGTCCGGTGCCGCGCAGCCGTAGCCCACGTTTCGGCCGTCAGTCTCGATCCTCACAAACACGTTCGTAGCGCTCGTTACGGTCTCGTAGGCGATGGTGTAGGGCTCGCTCAATGAGAGCTCGATCGGCCATGCGGTGATTCGAGTGATCTTCATATGGCCTAGCCCGCGGGCTCCGTCTTGCTGATTTGCATTGGTGAGCGTCCGCCTCGGCGCCCTGCCAATGCGTGTGCGTCACCTATCGGCATCGTGTCTTGTCTTCGACTTGTACGAGAGCGATGCGAGTATCGAGTCCACGCCCGAACGTAGCGGATCGCAACAAGGTAATCCCGTCTCAGATTCTATTGCGGCCACGGCTGCCTCGGCTTGCGCCTCGTTCAGGCCCTCGTGACTGATCGCGATCGCGACGACGGGACTCCCAGAGAGAAGCTCGATTGCATGGATTTGCAGAGGAAGTGGGTGAAGCGGGTACCCGCGAAATCCATCGTACTCCTCGCGAGCCGGCGCGTGCTGCAAAACCACGACGTCAGGCCTGCCCGCTGCAAGGATCTCGTGGCCACCTGGATATGCGGGGTTCATGAGACTCCCTTGCCCCTCGATTACGATGACGTCGGGTCGAACCTCATTCCACGCACACCAGATAGCGTGTTCGATCTCACCAGCAACGAAGTCGTTTACGAGTGAGTCGAGCACGATGCAGTATTGCGCTCCTTGCATCCAGGCCGTCTGTCCGGTGCCGATCAGTTCCGCGCTGCGACCCGTGCCCTGGAGCGCATCCACCAACAGCCATGCAGTAGTGCGTTTACCCACGGCGCTGTCCGTACCTAACACGGCTATCTTGAGGGAATCGACCTCTTCGATCTTGCCCGAAAAGAAATGGAGCCGCGAGCGATCAGGAGGCTTGCGGATGTCCCTGATGGCCACCCCGACGCGGTTGGCGACCTGCACTAGTCCAGGATCTTCCGACAGGAAGTCGTGCAATCCCGAATCGACGTTGAGCCCGAGCTCCAGAGCTACTGCGATTTCCTGCCGGGCTTCGGGCGGCAGCCGCCCTCCATCTGGAGCCAGGCCAACCACGAGATGTGTCGGTCTTCGTGTCTCTTCATCGTGATCGGCGGCCTCAACAGCCGCAGCCACATCTGCGTAGATCGGAATACTCGAGGGGCTGCCATTCAACAGTTCACCTGCATCCTGCCCGGCGCTGTGAGCATCGACCACGGAGAGGACTCTGTAGCGCCGCGTACGCCGCACAAGTCCGTGCGCTGTCTTCCCGTTGGACGTGCCGTACGCACCCTGGCAGTACACGATGGCATTGCCTTCCGGTAAGGGAATCATCTCCACCTCCCGGTTACCAGCACGATATGCCACCACGTTGGTAGTCGATCGTGCTCGACCAGAGCCGCAATCTCGACAGTAGACCCACGTAATCCGTGTGACGTCGGCACAATGTCAAGTCAACTCCATCGCGGCACGGGCTCCCTCCTTGCCTTCGGTACGATTGTCGTAGAATCGCTGCGTCGGGTACGCGAAGTCCACGTCCTCGAACCCCGCGAACGCATCGAGGATCTCCTCCCATATCTCATGAGCCGTACCACGCCGCTCCCGGGGGTCACACAGGTAGCGTAGCGTGAGCTCAACGCCACAATCCGCCACCCGAGTGTAGACGAACGGGGTCAGTTTGGAGTAGAAAATCATGAATCGGCTCGACACTTCCTTGATCCGGTGCTCGGCGGTCTTGCTCAGGTGCATCGCGTGCCGGTTGATGATCTGCTCAAGCGCATCTTTAGCTCGTCTCCAATTGCTTTCGAAGGTTACTAGGAC
>CP070666.1:655506-666768 GCA_020351775.1 Gemmatimonadota bacterium
GAAGTGGCCCACCGCGTTGATCAGCATGAGCGTCGCGATCGCGACGACCAGAGTCCGCGTCCACTGCGCTCGCCGGAACACGAAGGGTGAGAGCGCCAGGCCGAGCAACACGGCAAGCGTGAGCCCAGCCATCCAGGTCTCGAACCTGAACGTGGGCATGGGGAGGAAAGGCAACTGCTGCCTGATCTGGAGCACGGCCGGGTTGTAGACATCGAGGAACCCGTTCGCCGCCTCGTCAGCCACATGCAGTGCGACTGCCAGGCATAGACTCACCCATGCAATGCCTGGCAGGCGAATCTGCGAGCCAAACCCTTCGTCCATCGCTCCGCTCACGAGACCGTATCGGCCTGGGTCTCGAGGCCACCGTCACTCGCGCCACCGGCCTGCGGCGTCTGGCCCAGGTCTCCTCGGCCGAAGGAGGTCAGTCCTCCGAGCGCGCCAAGGCCCATGGTCTCCACCGCCGTCGACGGCACGATGATCATGGAACCCTTCTGCCGCAGGCCTTCGAACACCATGTTCATCGCCCGGAGATGCAGGGCCACCGCGTTGCCGCGGTAGTGCTCGGACGCCTTGGCAAACTTCTCGGCGATCTCGGTTTCGGCTGTCCCGAGTATGATGCGGCTCTGGCGCTCTCGCTCGGCCTGAGCCTGGCGCGACATGGCGTCTTCCAAATTCTTCGGAATGATGATGTCGCGGATCTCGACAGCCTGAGTCGTCACGCCCCAGGCACTGGTCTTCTCGTCGAGCAACTTCTGGATCTCGTGTCCTAGCCTGTCACGCTCCGAGAGCAGCACCGCGAGGTCGTTCTTACCGATGGCATTCCGCAGAGCCGTCTGGGCCGACAGGACCACGGCGTCGTCGAAGTGTTCCACCTCGAGTACCGCCTTCTGAGCATCCCACACCATCCAGAACGCGATGGCGTCTACGTTGACGGGCACGGTGTCGGCCGTGAGCGTCGTCTCCGCGGTGAAGTCGGTCACCCGGATCCGCTGATCGACGAACTGGGCGACCTTGTCGATCACCGGCACGACCAAGAACAACCCGGATTTCTTGAGACAGCGGAACTTGCCGAACCGCAGCAGGACGGCGCGCTCCCACTGGTATGCGATCTGAATCGCTGGAGCGACAAGCACGGCGACGATGGTGGTGCCGATCAGGATCTCGCTTTCCGGCCGTAGCTCGAGGTAGGCGGCCAGGCTGTTCGCAGTAGCCAGAATCACGACCGCCTCCCACACCTGAGTGAGTCGCAACAACACCGAGAGCACGACGGCGGAACCCAGCGAGAGCAGCACGGCGTGCAGCGAGAATGGGTACAAGCTCAGGTGTACTACTAGTCCGGCCACGAACAGGCCCACCAATAGCAGGACGTTGAGTGGCGCGAACCGAAAATCGGCGCGGCTAGATGTGGCAAACCTCTCGAGGGATATGAGAGGTAATCCCCGTCTCGTGCCGGCGCCCCTGTACTTCGGACTCATGACGACTCCTCCTTTCGCTGGCGCAGTCCCTCGAGCACCTCATCGAGGGTGAAGCCGTAGCCCGACGCGCGGGCCAGGAGTTCGGTAAGGATCTGATCTAGCATGCGCTGCCGTTCGATAGCATCGATCTGCGGTCTCGTCTCACTGACGAAGGTCCCGGAGCCCTGCTGCGTCTCTAGCAGACTCTCGATCTCCAACTCACGATAGGCTCGGATGACGGTGTTGGGGTTGATGGAGAGGTCTACGGCGAGCTGCCGGACTGTTGGCAGCCGGTCACCCGGCTTCAGATCGCCGCTGGCCATCGCGAACTTCACCTGCTCGATGATCTGGCGATAGAATGGGACACCGCTCTTGGTATCGATCTGTAACGCCAAGGTGAAAATCCCCTAAATAGCTAGATGACTAGTGTTCTAGTGCAATAGTACAATCCTGCTGTGGGGATGTCAACCCTAACGATCGTTCCAATCCGCTACACTGGGCGGGATGCCTGCGCCCTGGCGTGCTCCCGGCAGCGCACGTCGGTGCCCTCCCGACTGGAGGGATGGTCCTATGCGCTCGCACCGCAGCGCGCGAAGGGGGGGCATGCCAGTGCGCACCTGCGCACCGAAACCAAGCTAGCGTCCTCCCGGAGACTCGTCCGGCCACCCACCGCAGCGTCCTAACCGCCCTCCGCCTGCCGCTTGCGACGGTCGTAGTACCGCCGGGCCTTGGCCCGGTTGCCGCATACGCCCATCTCACACCACTTCCTATTGTGTTTGCGGCTCGTATCCAGGAAGAGCCAGCCGCAGCGGCCATTGGCGCATGTCTTCACGTCGGCCAGCTGGGGGCTGGTCAGCAACTGGCTGGCCGCTCTTACCACCGGCCAGATCATGCAAGCTGCATCGTCTTCACAGGACGACCAGACCCACTCACAGGAGCGTCCACTCGCCTCACATGCGAGCTGCCCCGGTGCCTCGTACAGCAGGGCATTGATCGCGGGCAGCTCGGCGCCTAGATCGGGGGTGCCGGTGATAGTTCCGAGGAAGACCCTGTGCATGGTGGTCCTGGCTGACCACGCCTTTTCGAGGATGCGCCGTCCCAGTGCCGGTTGCTCGCCCCAGGTCCTCAGGAGTGCGTCCCGGTCGCGCTCGGACAAGACACCCGCTTCGTGTCCCCATGCCACCAGCCGCCCGTAGTCGGTGAGGTACTCCCCGGCACCCGGCTCCAGCCCTTTCCAGTCCACCGTGTTGTTGAAGTCGAGCGACAGATGCCCGCCGACCCACTTGAATGGCTTGGGCTCCTCGGCGCCTGCCATGACGTTGCCCTCTGGAAGGTTGGTTCCGGCAATCTAACCGATATACGCTCCTTGACAAGTTATGTCATGTCTGCTAGCCTAACCTACAAGATGGAAGACACAGGTTACGGCATGCACTCGGTTCCGACCCGCGTCGCGGAGGTTAAATGCAGGAGAATGAACGAATTGCAGACGAGCTGGACCGCATGAACCACGGCGGTGCGTGGCATGGGCCGGCCATTGAGGAGACGCTGGACGGCGTGTCGGCGTCGGACGCTGCCGCGCGGCCGATACCCGGTGCGCACTCCATCTGGGAGATCGTGTTGCATATGACCGCTTGGGCTGAGGAGGTCGGTCGCAGATTGTCGCACAACGCGCGGCCGCTGCACGGCGAGGCTGACTGGCCTACGCCCGTGGAATCGGCCGTGCCGGAGTGGGAGAGCGCCAGGTCGCGGCTGGCGGTGGCGCACCAGCGTCTGCGTCAAGCGATACGCGAGTTTCCCCCGTCCCGGCTACAGGAGTCCGTGACCGGAAACGGCAACGACGCGCCACCCGCCTCGTTCTATGTCATGCTCCACGGGCTGGCCCAGCACGACGCGTATCACACCGGTCAGATCGCGATTCTCAAACGGGCGCTGCAGGCATGATCAGAGCCTTCACCGCGCGAAGGTGTACGTGTATTTGAGGATAAGCGCTCTGGAGTCGCTCAACGGGAGCGGCGGGTTGGTGCGGTGGCGCTCGAGGTTCAGGCCCTCATTGTAGACCAGCCACAGGTCGCTTCCCTCTCTGAAATTGTAGCGGATACGCACGTTAGCCGCGGCGTAGTCGGCGGTATTGCTGAGCTGCACGAAGGCGTTGAGCGACAGCTTGGTGTTCAGGGCAGCCTCGATCCTCAGACGCACGAGGTGGGAGTCGAACCCCTGATCGCGATCGGGAAAGCGCACCAGGTTGAACTGATAGGCTGCGCTCAGCCCGAGATAGCGCGACGGGTTCCACCGCGGGTACAGCCCTATATTGGCCAGCCAACCGTCATAGAACTTCTGGACTCCCCAGCCGAAGCTGCTGCGGAACAGGGAGCCGGGTGCCATGTTATAGTCGCCCTCGAACCGGGGGAACGTGTAGCTCCCAGCCGGCACCTCGGCCCCATCGGGAAACGAGAGCGGCTCTCTGAGATCTTCGTAGTACAGCTCCAGATCCAGCCCGAGGCTAGCCCCCGTGTTCCACTGCAGGTCGAAGTCGTGCTCGACGAAGGCGGATTCGACGGTGCGATCGCTATTGCGCAGCGCCACCGAGCCAAACAGCTGGAACGGATCGATGCGGCGAAACGGTCCGTCGCCTTCGGGATAGTGGAAGTACGAGATTGAGTAGAACAGATCCGTGAAGTTCTGCCGCGTGACGAATCCCATCTCGGGTCTGTAGTCCGCGCCGGAGTAGCGGCCGCTGAACGAGTAGGTGAAGCCGCGTTGACGCGCGCGGCTGGCGGTGACGCGTAGCAAGGCCGCCTGGGTGAACCGGAAGCCGCTGTCGGCTATTGCACTGTCATCGAACGTCTGCGCCCACTGCACCGTGAAGTAATCGTCGCCGGAGTAGCGGACCGAGGCATCGAGACCATAGGCCAAGTTGTAGCTGCCGTCATCACCCAGCCGGGAAGTCAACATGGCACCGGCGTTCGAGTACTGGTTGATCACCCGCCGTCGCAGTCGAGCTACCCCGAAATTCTCCGACGGAAGCCTGTCAGTTCGCGTCGTCTGCATGTCCAGGACGCCAACGTCCCAGTCGCCCATCCGTCCGACGAACCTCGCTCCCCCGATGATGCGCACTGGTTCACCCTCGTCCAATCCGATGCGGCGGCTGTGGAACAGTCGCGTAGCCCCGCCGGTCAGGAAGTAGAACGTCGACGAGCGTTCCTGAAAGAACTGGCGTTTCTCGGGATAGAACAAAGGAAACCGGGTGAGGTTCACCTGGTAGTCGTCGGCCTCGACCTGTGCGAAATCGGTGTTCACGGTTAGATCGAGGGTCGTGTTGTTGGTGACGTTGTACTTGAGGTCTCCGCCGATTTCGTAGTCGACTTCCGAATGCGAGTCGAATTGGTCTCCTGCATCGCTCAGCTGGTGGGTCCTGTCGACCCCGCTCAGCAGGTAGGGGGTGATGTACACGGGCCGATGTGTTTGGACACCTTCCAGCACGGCGTCTCTCGCGAGTGACGGCCGCAGCATGGTGAACTCCGGAGGGATGGCCGGGAATAGCTGCCACTCGTTCTTGCGCGCGATGTAGCGATAAGCGATCACCCCCATCTCCACACGTCCCCCGGTGGCCTGAAAGCCGAGGCTGGAGAACGGGATGCGCATCTCGGCAAACCAGCCCTCGTCGGTCTGTGCAGCGGCCACATCCCAGTAGGTGTTCCACGACCCGTTCATCGGCCCATAGCCGTCTCCGCTGACCGTGGCATCACCCCGCACTCCCGCAGGAGTGGTCCAGAACCACAAGCCGTTGTCGTTGTCGTCGAACGCGTCGATCATGATCCCGAAGTTGTCGTCGTTGCTCCACCGGTCGCGGTACATCGAGCTGACGCGGATTCCGGAAGGGTCGGTGTCGAAGAACCGGCCGGACACATAGAGATAGTCGTCGTCGTGGCCGATGCGGATCTCGCTGCGCTCGGTCAAAGGCGCTCGGAAGGTGGGGATGTGCATCGTGAGCGGCAGCGGCGAGATCCGCTGCCAGGCTAGCTCGTTGCTCACGCCGTCCAACCGGATGACACCGTCGATCCGCGGCAGGACCATCCGGCCGTCGTCGAGCGCGTATCCCGGAACGTTCATCGGGTCAGTGGCCTGGCCTCGTACCGGCGCGAGGGGCGCTGTCTCCAGCCCTGCTACCAGAACCGCCACGACGTGGAGGGTCGCAGAAAAGAATTTTTCATTTATAGGCAAAGTCACTCGCATGCCAGCCTCTCCGTTCCTCTGGGTCGTTAGGGCAGGGAGGAGCGCCGCTTCCCGATGTCGTCCTAGGCTCGGGCGCGGCGCTCGCGCGACGGGTTCGTCTCGTCCAATGCCCAGATCGCCATGGCTCGAACTGCAGGGTCGGGATCCCTCAGCGCATTGAGCAGATACTCGACCGCCTGCTCATCTCCCAGCAAGCCCAACTTCCACGCGGCTTCCTGTCTCGTGTCGGCGTCGCTTGAAGTCAGGTCGTCCATCAGCCGGTCGATGTCGTGGGTCGGAGCCGAACCGCGCCAGCCGTGCCACTCGCCTGCGAAGACCTCAGTGTTCTCCCAGGCTCGGCGGTTCCAGGCCCTGAACACCTCGTCACGAGCGGACTCGGCCTCACGGCCCCCGATCTCGCCCAGCGCCCAGATGACCGGGTCCCGCAGCGCATCGTCGCGCTCCAGGGCCTCGATCAGCGGCCGCACCGCAGAACGGTGCTCGATCTCACCCAGAGCCAGCGCCGCCATCTCACGGACGATAGGATCGTCATCGGCCAGCACCTCGATCAGCGGGTCGATTGCCCGGTGGTCCTTGATCTCACCCAGCGCCCAGGCGGCAACCTGGCGCACGTCCGCATCGGGATCGCGTAGCGCGTTGACCAGCGGACCCACGCCTCTCGAGTCCTCGAGCTCGCCCAGTGCCCAGGCCGCGTAGCGCCTCACGCGGCTGTCCCCGTCCTGCAACTGTTCGATGCGCTCCGCGACCGAGGCAGGACCTTGCTGATCATGCCATGAGTAGGCCATCGTCGAGCTGTGCTCTGCGCCTAGCTCGATGGCCGCGAGCGGCAGCGTGACTGCCACTGCCAGCGACCCGGTAGTGAGCATTCCCTTTCTCGAGGCCGGGCCGCGGCTCTTTCCTCGGGCCAGGATACTGGCTACTCGCTGTGCCAGACTGGAGCGCGCTGCCATTGGGAGCGCACCGGCTGGTGTTCCGCCCGCCAGCTGTGCCCGGGCGATCTCCACAAGGTGCGTTGCATACACGTCCGACCGCATTCCCACTCGCAGGGCGTAGTCGTCGCAGGCGCGCTCTCGCTCCAGAGTGGCGCGCCGAGCCGCTACCCAGACCAGCGGGTTGGGCCAATAGAGCGAACGCACGATCTCGATCATGAGGTGAACCAGGTAGTCCCACCGAGTCACGTGTGCCAGCTCATGGAGTAACACCACCCGTCTCCGCTCGGCCGACCAATCGGCCGCCTCCTTCGGGAACAGCAGCACGGGGCGCAGCAAGCCCCATGACATCGGAGTCGTGACTTCATCACTCGACACCACACGGAGCGGGCGCTCGATCAGATTGCGCCACGAGGGGCCAGATTCGGTCGTGTACAACAGACCCTGATCGCTGGCCATCGCGCGCCGAGTCAGGCAAGCGACTTGGGCGGCACCGAGCGCCAGCCGCAGCAGCAGGGTGGCGGCCACCACAGCCCACATGACCAAAGCGGCCGCGGCCACATCCGACAGCGAGATGCTGAATCCCGGCGCAGCGGGCTCCGCCACGCGACCCGTCGACACGGCGGACCGGTTCCGTTGCTGCGAGCCTTCGATGACGCCTGGGGCCACGCGGACCGCAGCCGGCAGGTCTACTGCCACCAGCGGCGTCTCCGCGAGGGCCGTCACCTGCTGCTTGGAGGGCAGGCTCTCCACCTTCCACGAGGGCAGCGAGACAGAGAGAACCGGCAAGACCAGCAGGGCCCCCAATGCGATGCTCCATACTGCGTGCCGGCTTGCGGCCGACGAACGGTTCAGCAGCGTGGTCATCAGCCCCGCCACGGCCAAAACCACGGTGCCCTTGAGAAGTATGTCGGTGCCGAGTTGCAGAGCGAAGGGAAGCGAGAGACTAGCAAGTGTCGTCATCGTGTAACTTCCTCTCTTGTTCTATCCAACGGGCGATCTCGTCCAGCTCATCCGGAGAGAGCCGCTCGCCCGACATATCGAGCAGCGCCTGAATCGCTTTTGAGGGTGAGCCGCTAAAGAACGTCTGCAGCAGGTTGCGCATCGCGTTGCGGGTCGCCTTCTGGTGGGGCACGGTGGGGCTATAGAGGTATCGCCGGCCGTCCTGCTGGTGGGTCACATGCCCCTTCTTCTCCAGAATGCCCAACGTAACCCGCACCGAGTCGTAGGTGGGGTTGTCCCGCATCCGGCTCACGACCTCGGCGACTCCGGTCTCGCCTAGCTGGTAAATGATGTCCATTATCTCGCGTTCGCGGCGGCTCAGCTTGGTGTGCGGTGGTGGTGTCATGCTGCCTCGTTCCGTCAAGTGGGCCGGTCTGGGTCATATGTAAAAAACTTTACGGTTGTGACGGACTGGAAGTTTCACAGGCGGGGAGAGGCAACCGGCCTGGCCGGTTGAGGGCACTCCGGCACCGAGAGCGTCCATTTTGTGGGATTGGGTCGGTCAGGCCCTCGTTTCCGTCACTACGCCACCGTTCGGCCGCGATGCCGTCACCGCCGTGCACGGCGACCGGTTCTACTACGGGTCTGCGAACTCGTACGAGATAGAATGCCGGGGCCAGGACGGTACCCTGATTCGCATCATCCGCCGTCAAATGGACCCCTGTCCGGTCACCCCGGACGACTTGCAGCGCCTTTATCGAGCGAGAATTGGCCGAGATCGAGGATGCTAACGACCGGCGCGATGCGCGCGAGCGATATGACGAGATGCCGGTCGCCGAGATGATGCCTGCCTATGCCGAACTGGAGGTCGACGACGTTGGCAACCTCTGGGTGCGTAATTACGATCCGGACTCGGACTTGAGCCAAACGTGGACTGTGTTCGATCCCGACGGCCAGATGCTGGGTGCGGTCCGGATGCCGGCCGACCTTCGCGTGACGCACATTGGTGTCGACTTCGTGCTGGGTGTCTGGAGAGACGATCTCGACGTGGAGCACGTGCGGCTGTATGAACTGGGTCAGAGGATGAGTGGGGAGCAGAGAGCGGAGAGCTGAGAGGGGAAGGGACAGGTGACCGGGGGGAATACGCTAGATTTGTTTGCCGCCTGCAACCGGTGGACGCTGTAAATGATCGCTGATTTCCGCGCGCCGTTTGCCGTCGACCGACAACCGATCACTGAACCGCGGACCCGAAATGAAACTCCATATCCTCGTGGTATTGGCCGTCTACGTGGCGGCCGCTTGCGCACCCGAACCCGAGATCTCATCTGCCGACGTGGAGCGCATCCTGTCTGTGCTCAGCGGCGATTCGATGGGAGGACGCGACATCCTCACTCCCGGAATTGCCAAGGCAGAGTCGTTCATCCAGAGCGAGTTCGCAGATATCGGGCTTGAGACGCTCGAGGGACTCGAAGGTTTCGCCCAGACATTCCCTGTTCATTCACTCACTGCCAAGAGCCAGAAGATCGAGCTGAACGGCAGTGTGATTCCGGAAGACCGAGTCGCAGCGGCGGTGAGTCAGCAGAGCATCCGCTGGATGTCACCTGATGACGTCAACATCGTCGTGGTCGGATCCGACGACGATCTGCGCGAGCAGTTTTTCGCATTGCGAGGGCGAGACGGGAATACCCTGGTGTTGGTGCATGATAGCCACCAACAGTTCTTCGACGGAGTCCGGATGTTCCTGTCACGGCCGCGATACGTGTTGGGATTGAACGGATCGAACATGGTGATGGTGCTGACGCGCCAGGCCAGCATCGATTCCCTGAGTGTGGAATTGGAGAGTGAGCTGTCCACTGAATCCCTCACAAACGTCGTAGGTGTGATACCGGGGCGCCGCAGTGAGGAAATCGTCCTGTTCAGCGCACACCACGACCACCTCGGCATCGGCCGACCGGTAGACGGCGACTCTATCTACAACGGCGCGAACGATGATGCCTCCGGCACGACCGCAGTGATCGCACTCGCGCGTTACCTCGAGCAGTCGGGCAAGCCCGAGCGGACCCTGATGTTTGCCACGTTCACCGCGGAAGAGAGTGGCGGTTTCGGGTCCCAGTATCTCTCGCAACAACTGGATCCCGATCAGGTAGTGGCGATGTTCAACATCGAGATGATTGGCAAGCCAGGGGTCGAGAACCCAGACCTGGTATGGATCACGGGTTTCAACGAAACCGACTTCGGCGAGATCCTGCAGCAGGGTTTGGCGACGGATACGGGTTACACGTTCGGACCAGATCCTTATCCGGATCAGGGGTTGTTCTATCGTTCCGACAATGCCGTGTTCGCCAGACTGGGTGTGCCGGCGCACTCGATCTCCACGACATCGATGGACTCAGACGAGGATTACCATCGGCCGTCCGACGAGATAGAGACGTTGCACATCGAGCACATGATGAGGACGATCGAGGCGATAGCACTTGGAGCCGGGCCGATCATATCGGGTCGGGCGACGCCAACCCGGGTCGATCCTGAGAACTTGAACTGAGGTGCAACAAAAAAAGCGCCCTCCCAGGGGAGGACGCCTTGGCCAAAGTCTGCCTCGCCTCTCTGCCTTGGCCCGTCAGGAAGGCTTGGCACGCCGGACCAGCTTCTGTTGATTCAGTGTTGGTGGCTCGGTCTTACCGCTGCGCTGGCGTGCCGTGGCACTCTACAGGTACGGCTGCAGCTGGCCGACGTACTGGTCAATCTATGGTGGGAACGTTGCTCCGCAAGACAGGGCGGGCAGGAGAGACTTGGCCGCGTCCGCTGGCATGGTTTATCCCGGACCGATCTGATCTTCCCGTTTGGTGAGCAACCGTTCGGCGAAATCGATGCGCTCTTCCAGGTCGGCCATTGTTCACCGTGCAACCGCTGCAGCCGGTCCATCTGTCCCTGGTGGCGTTGCTCCAACTCAGTCATCCACTGTTCTGGTTCCTTGTCTAGCGCGGTAGGACGCCGGCCCAGCTTGAGCCTCTCGATCAACCGGCTGTACCACGCCGGCATGGCCGAGCCACCCATGACCAGGTCAACGACCACCGACCCTGCCGATTCTTCGTCGACACTCACGAGGAGCAGAGTCCCGCGACTGCTAGCCGCGCGACAATCGACACGGCGATCTTCCACCATCCTGATTTCGGGGGCTTGCCAACGGCTTTGGGCGGTATGGGTAGGGTTCCGCTTGGAGTTGCCCCTTTTCCGCGGACAGTTTCCGGTTTGAGAATCAAGCTGCCTTTGCATGTTTCCGTTCGTAGTTGATGGGCGAGGTGTGGCCGAGTGCAGAGTGTCGTCTGTGGGGGTTGTACCATGCCTCGATGAAGTCGAACACTGCCATCTTTGCCTCTGCCCGATTCCGGAAACTTCTTCGTTCGATGAGCTCGCACTCGAGTGTGGCGAAGAAGCTCTCACACAGTGCGTTGTCGTAGGCATCCCCGACCGAGCCCATCGAAGGCCTGACGCCAGCCTCTCTGCATCGGAGGCCAAATGCGATCGAGGTGTATTGCGTACCCTGATCGCTGTGGTGGATGACGGCCTCGGGCTTGCGTTGCCACAAAGCCATGTTGAGCGCCTGAAGGACTAGTTCCGTTCTCAGGTGCGTCTCCATCGCCCAGCCCACCACACGACGGCTCCAGGCGTCCACAACCACTGCTAGGTAGAGGAAGCCGCTCCAG
>CP070666.1:666868-677890 GCA_020351775.1 Gemmatimonadota bacterium
TCTCACCTCATCCTTCGCCCTCACCCTCAGGTTGTTTCCAACACCCCAACACCCTCCCGTCCGGATCCTCGAACAGACAGAACGACCCCACGTTGGGAACATCTTGGTGTTCCACGAGGATCTTGCCACCAGCATCCGTTAACCGTTGCCTGATCTGATCGAGGTCGTCCACTCGGATGTAGAAGGCCATGTTGCCAGGCCAGGGGCCGTGCTGCGGCTGCATGATGCCGCCGTTGATACCTCCGTCACTGCCGGTATCAACCATGTGGTAATCCATCTCCTGGATGTGGTTGATCTTCCAGTCAAATGCCTTGGCGTAGAAGTCGGCGCATTTCACGGGATCCGGAGACCAGAACTCCCAGTGTACGACGGGATACGGCATGGCGACTCTCCCTGATGATGACTCGAGCGATCATGCACCATCACCCACCTGCCGGCAACCGGCACCTTCACGTAGCTTTCACACTCAGTTAACTGTTGACCTGGTTTGATTCAGCGTCTCGCAGCGAGGGCCGGACGTGGACTCGGTCGCCTTGGGAGGCTCTCGCTCCAATCCTCGTCGTCTGACCTACCTCTGGGAGGACAAAAGTGCACCAGACTCTGACAGGGAAACGCCAGCGACTCGGGCGTCGGGCTGCACGCTGCTCCAAGTCCACGCTCGCCGCGGGCATGCTGCTCTTCTTGCCCGGTTTTCAGGGCGCGGAGCCGCAGTACCACTCTTATGACGAGCTGACGGCTGCGCTGCGCCGTGCTGTGCGTGCCCACTCGGATATCGCGCGTGTGGAATCGCTCGGTGAAACGATTGGCGGTCGAGACATTTGGGTTGTGGAGATCGCCAACCGCAGCGGCACCCCCATTGAAGAACGACCGGCCCTTCTCATCGTGGCCAATCTCGAAGGCAATCAAGTCGTGGGCAGCGAGCTGGCCCTACGGACCGTGGAATACCTGCTCGACAACTACGAATCCGACCCCGAAGTCCGAGAGCGATTGGACAACCATGTGTTCTATGTGTTCCCCCGGATGAACCCCGACGCCGCCGAACTGATGTGGGCTGGCGTCAAAACAGGTCGCCGTACGAACTCGAAGCCGTACGACGATGACGCCGACGGCCGCATCGACGAGGACGATCCGGAGGACCTCAACGGTGACGGGCTTATCACCCAGATGAGGGTGGCGGATCCGGCCGGCGAGTATACCGTCGATCCTGACGAGCCTCGCCTGATGAAGGAGGCGGACGCTGCCAAGGGTGAGTCGGGGTCCTACAAGATCTACTGGGAAGGACTCGATGACGACGATGATGGGTACTTTAACGAGGACGGTCCGGGCGGAGTCGACATCAATCGCAACTTCCAGCACGAATACCCCTACTACGAGGCCGACGCGGGCCGCCATATGGTGAGCGAGTACGAATCACGTGCTCTGATGGACTTCGTTATCAGCCATCGCAACATCGCCATGGTGCTTACCTACGGCGAGAGTGACAACCTCGTGATATCACCCACCTCGAGCGGGGCGCTGGCACCCGCGGCTCCGATCTCGCTCCTCTCGTTCGCGGACGAGAGCAACGCCGGCGCCAATGAGGTGGGGATGTTCCAAGCTCCGCGGCCTCGGGGATTCCGCGGATTCGAGATGTTCTTCCTGCAGCAAGCCCAGCCCTCGGGTGGTGGGCGTCGCCCGCCGGCTCGCCGGCCAGCGACGACGGTGAATGCAGCGGACCTCGATTACTACACGACCATCGGGGAGCAATATCGGGAGATGACGGGCATTTCTCGGGTCTCGACCACCCGGGCCCCGAAGGGCGCCTTCTTCGAATACGCTTACTTCCAGTTCGGTGTTCCGTCGTTCTCGACTCCTGGCTGGGGTCTCGCCGAGGCAGCAGATTCCGGAGAAGGGCAGGCCGGCGGACAGCAGGCGGAAGGTGCCGCACGACCGCGCGCTGCACCGGGAGCCGGGGGAGCGCGTCCCCAAGGGATGCAGCGACCTGGTGCCGGGCGTGCCGCGGGAGGCGATTCGCAGACCGACTCCAGGATCCTCCAGTGGATGGATCAGCAGGACGTGGCCGGCTTCGTCGACTGGCAGGAGTTCCAGCACCCCACACTGGGAACGGTGGAGATCGGTGGGTTCGCCCCCTACGCCGCGACCAATCCGCCGGCTGCGCAGTTGAACGAGTTGGGCGACGCTCACGCCGAATTCGCCGTCTACCTGACATCGCTGTTCGCTGACGTGCGAATCACCGATGTTGAGGTGATCAGCCACGGCGGCAGCGTGTTCGAGATAAATGCCGACATCGAGAATGTCGGCTTCCTACCCACCTCCACTCAGCATGGAGTGGTTTCCCGATCCGTGGCCCCGACGATGGTCCAGCTTGGAGTCCAGCCGGATGATGTTCTGACTGGAGCTGCCAAGACCAGTTTCTTCTCGCGGCTCGAGGGATCGGGCGCAAGAGAGAGCTACACCTGGGTCGTCCGCGGGCGGCAGGGAGCCACCGTAGAGCTGCGCGTGAGATCGCAGAAGGGTGGTTCTGACTCCGCAACCATCACGCTGAGGTGAGGGACACCATGAAAAGGACACTCGAGCACGCAATGCCAAAAGCGCTCACGTTGTGCGCGGCGCTTGCCTCACTGCTGGCGATGACCGCTCGCACAGGGCTGGCGCAGTCCGGCTCGGACCCGCAGTTCAGGGTCAAGATCGACTTCAATCGCTGGCACGACTATGACGAGCTACGAGCTGATCTGCTGAGGCTGGAGGAGGCGTTCCCCAGGTTCCTCACGTACTCGTCAGTCGGCCAGAGCTACGGTGGCCGTGATATGATGCTCATGACCATCAACAACTCCGAGACGGGGCCGGAGCTGAGCAAAGCCGCCATGTACATCGAGGCCAATATCCATGGCAACGAGATCCAGGGTGGAGAGGTCTGCCTCTACACCATCTGGTATCTGATGGAGAACTACGGCAGGATCGAAGAAGTGACCAAGCTCGTAGATGAGCGGGTCTTCTACATCTTCCCCACCGTGAATCCCGACGGGCGCGATCACTTCATGGATGGTACGGGCTCAGGCGCTCGCACCGGACACGTGCCCGTGGATCAGGACAATGACGGGTTGTTCGACGAGGATGGGCCCAACGATCTCAACGGCAACGGCACGATAGAGCAGATCCGCAAGTACGTGCCGGGCCAAGGCACGCACCGCATCAGTCACCTCGACCCGAGGATCATGGAACGAGTACCCGCTGGTGAAGCGGGCGATTGGGTGTTGCTGGGATCCGAGGGTCTCGATGACGACGGCGATGGACTGGTGAACGAAGATCCCATCGGCGGCTACGATCCCAACCGTAACTGGGGGACCGGCTGGCAGCCCAACTACATTCAAGGCGGGGCGATGGACTACCCGTTCCAGCTCCCCGAGTCACGCGCAATCAACGATTTCCTGATGTCACATCCGAACATTGCTGGTGTGCAGTCGTATCACAACAGCGGTGGCATGATCCTGCGGGGGCCGGGCGCCGAATGGCACGGAGAATACCCGGCGGCGGACGTGATGGTGTACGATCAGTTGGGGCGGCAGGGTGCGCGGATGCTGCCTTACTACCGCTACATTGTGATCTGGGACAGTCTCTACACCGTTCATGGCGGGTTCGTAGACTGGACGCACGATGGCATCGGTGCAGTCTCATTCTCCAACGAGCTTTGGAACCGTGGCCAGTACTTCAACAGCCCCGATCTCATGCGGCAACAGGAGGATCCCAACAGCCCCATAGCCCCTCCCAAGGACCGCTACTTCTTCGACGACCACCTTGAGTTCGGAGATCAGTACATAGAGTGGCAGGGGTTCGAGCACCCCGAGTACGGGACGGTCGAACTGGGTGGCTGGAAGAAGACCTACGGCCGGGTGCCGCCCCGATTCATGAACGAGGAGCTGGCACATCGGAACATGGCCTTCACGTTGTATCAGGCCTCCGAGATGCCACTCATGAGCATGAGTGAACCGGCGGTCGAAAGCATGGGTGGCGACGTTTACAAGGTCTGGGTGGAGCTGACCAATGAGAAGATCACTCCCACGATCATCGAGCAGGCTGCGCAAAACAAGGTCGTGAGGCCCGACCTGCTCACTCTGGACGGTAATGTCGAGGTGATATCAGCGGGGATCGTGCAAGACCGTTTCACCCCGGGGCCGTCGCAGATGATAGACCAGCACGACTTGAAGCGAATCATGTTCCGCAACGGGACCCCGGGCAATACGACTCACATAGTGGAGTATCTGCTCAAGGGTTCGGGGAACGTGACGGTCACTTATTCCAGTGTGAAAGGCGGCACTGTGGAGCAACGGTTCTCGCTCCGATAGCCCAGGACCGCTTCCCACAGTCGATGAGGCGCTCTTTCAGGGCGCCTCATTCGTTACGCTTTCGCCGGGCGGGACCGTCTCTATCTTTACACTCATGACCCAGCTACCCGAGGTCGAGCGCCGACAGTGTCCGGATCGCCGACGTGGAGTAGAGCGACGCGCCGGCCCAGACCGCAGAAGGAGCCGGGATCGTGCGATTGCGCGGATGCTGCCCGACGAGTTCGCCCAGGCCGGTGGGGGTGCGGTGGATCGGATCACCGGTCTCGTCAACCGCCACTGGTTGTACCGCAGCGGAACCGACCGGGCCGACCTCGCCGCGCTCCTGTTACCGGTGCTCGAGGACCTGGTGGAATCCCGGACTCCAGTCACCGACCAACACCGCGATCGCTGTGAAGCGATCGTACTCCAGTGGGTTGGATTGCCTGCGGGCAGATGACTCACGGCCACGATCCTGTGAAGGCACCCGGCTCCGCAGCCTTCCGGAGTCTGACCCCGCGCACAGGCAATCCGGAGCGAGCGCTGCGTGATCGGGTTCCGTAGCAACCGGCGCATCGAGTGAAGTCGCATGCGCCACGACATCCTTCGGTGCATCCGGCATGTCGGGTCACAGTCCGAACGCGTCAACGTGAATGAGCTGATGGAGCGGGCGACCGAACACGATACCGAACGGCGAATACCCCGGCACTGTCCCTTTTTTTGAACTGTCGATGTCTCCGGCAGGGACATCAGTTCCTTCGAGCACCAGGCTTTCCCACACGTAAGTGATTTCAGGACAATGCGATACACACCGTGACCGGTGCGGCACGATCTCTGCCTCGGGTGAAATCGAACACCGTCATTGCACGCGGAAGGAGGTCGGTCGATGCTTGTAGCTCACACGATATCGGACTCTTCCCCGCGGCGGCCACCAACCCCGCTGGTCCGGCGATTCTCCGGGCTGCTCACGGTCCGTCACCCGCTGCGCTACAAGCTCGTGTATGATGACCGGGGCCGCGTCATCGGGAGGATCGTTGCGCCGCAGAGCGAGGAGGTCTTTGGGGTGGGGCGGGGGGCCGTGTTCTTGACCCGCGACTGAACCGCGGTGGTTGCGCTGACACGGCGGTCGGCGCTTGCAGCAGCATTTCGCTGAGGGAGCGTTCGGACTAGCCGCAGTACTCGATTGCTGTTCCCGCTAGGATCCCTGCCAGTTTCTCAACCGATTCCAGATCGACCCATTCTTCATCTGAGTGCGCCCCAGCGCCGGCTGGGCCGATCACTACGGTGTCGACTCCGGCCGCCGAGAGCAGTGCAGCGTCCATCCACGGGCTCTGTCCAGAGTGAATCGGCTCCTCGCCGGTGACCGCCGTGACGGCCCGCTCGACGTGGCGCACTATAGGGGCATCGATCGATACCTGGAACGGCTCGCGCACGAGAGTGGTGCGCAGCTGAGCATGGAAGTCGGGGTCGCCACTGCTCAGTTCATCGAGTATCGCTTGGACTTCGCCTACCACTTGCTGCTCGGTTTCTCCCGGCACTGTCCGGCGCTCCACGGTCAAGTCGCAGCTTGCGGCGTAGACGCTGGCGGCCGTCCCCCCGCTTAGCAATGCGGCGTGTAGCGAGGGCACGCCTACGAAGCGGTGCGGCGTGCGGTCGGCCAGCTCACGGTTGAGCCATTCCAGATGGGCCAGGATGCGTCCCATATGCATGTTGGCGTCTATACCCAGTTCCGGTCTGCTGCCGTGGGCCGCGCGGCCGGTTACTCTCACCTCCATCCATACGAACCCCTTGTGCGCGAGGCACACATCCAATTCGGTTGGTTCTGTGACTATCGCCCCATTGACCTCGTACTGTTCCGTCACCTCAGCTGTCCCGATGCTCGAGTGTTCCTCGTCAGCAACTGCTGCCACATACAAATCGCCGGCCAGTCCGATGCCATCTCGCTGTAGTCCTTCGACCGCCGCCATGCAGGCCGCAAGACTCCCCTTCATGTCGTACGCGCCGCGACCATACAGTCTCCCGCCGTCGATTCTGGCGGCGAAGGGATCATCCATGCCGACCACTCCCACCGTGTCGTAATGCGCGTTCAGCATGAGAGAGCGCCCCCCGCCCATTCCGGCGAAGCGGCCTACCACGCTGGGACGCCCTACCACCGACTCATGACGGGCCACGTCCAGGCCCACATCCTGGAACGACTGCTCCACGTAGTCGGCAATCTCGGACTCGCCAGGCGCTCCAGGCACCAGGCTGGGATTGACCGAGTTGATCCGCACCAAGTCAACCAGGGTGCTGGTGAGGTAGTCGGTGTCGATGGCTATGGACATTACGGTCTCTTCAGTTAAATCAGCTGTCAGCCGTCTGCCGGTTCCCGGCAGCCGTCTGCTCATTATACACCTACTCGAGACCTCTGCCACGGGAGCCTGTTGAAATGCCAAAAAAGCACCCAACGCACTTGCTCGCAGTCCTACTGCTAACGGCCCTCCTGAGCTGGTCGGCTTATGGCCAGAGCGCCGGACTCAAGCTGTACATATCGGTTGACATGGAGGGAGTAGTGGGTGCCGTTACCGGCGACCAACTGGGCCCTGCCGGTTTCGAATACCAACTGACACGGAAGCTCATGACGGAGGAAGTATTGGCCGCCATCTCAGCTGCTAGGGAGGTGGGTGTCACCGAGTTCCTGATCAGTGATTCGCACGGCAACGGAGAGAACCTCCTGATCGAGATGCTCCCCGAGGACGTGATGCTGGTGCGGTCGTGGCCCCGCCCGCTGATGATGATGCAGGGAATCGACTCCACGTTCGATGCGGCGATATTCCTCGGCTACCACGCGGGCACGACCAATCCCGATGGTGTACGCGCACACACCATATCGAGCGGACGTCTCGCCGACGTGCGCCTCAACGGCCGGTCGATGCTCGAGGCCGGAATCAATGCGGCGATAGCCGGATATTTCGGGGTGCCAGTGATAATGATGTCGGGTGATGATGCCGCAATTGCTGAGGTCAAAACGTTGCTCGGTGACATCGAGGGGGCCGTGGTCAAATGGAGCTACAGCTTTCATTCGGCCAAGACACTGACTCCACCGGCTGCCTACGCGTTGATCGCCGAGAAGGTCAAGGCGGCCATCCGGCGTATCGACGAGTTCGAGCCGTTTGTGCTCGAGTCGCCGATCACGCTGGACGTTCGTTTCAAGAACTACCAACCCTCACAAGTGCTAGCCTACTTGTCGATCGTGGAGCGAACCGACGCACACAGCGTCCGGTTTGTGGGCTCCGACATCGTTGAGATCTCCAAATTCCTGGTCTTCCTGAACACTTACAATGCCGGCCTCGAGCCCTAGGAGGAGATCGTCTGGCTGCGATGGGTGAGATCGTCGATCCGGTCAACGTCCACCTTCACGCCGATGCCTGGTTCGTCGCGGGGGACCGTGACCATCCCGGTGCCGTCCATGGTCCACTCCGGCGAAACGATGTCGCGTTCCCAATAGCGGGAGCTGGGACTCAAGTCTCCGGGGAGGGTGAAATTGGGCAGCGAGGCCAGCGCCACGTTGTAGGAGCGTCCCACGCCGCTCTCGAGCATACCACCGCACCACGTACGTATATCCTTGGCGACACAGAGATGGTGGATCGCCAACGATTGAGTAAACCCACCAACGCGCGCCGGCTTGATGTTGATGATCCTGCCCGCTCCCAACGTAATCATGTCCTCGGCGCGCTCGAGACTGGTAATCGATTCGTCGAGACAGATCGGCGTCTTCAGCTGCTGCTGCAATGTCGCGTGGCGCACGAGGTCGTCCCAGGCGAGAGGCTGCTCGATCATGATCAGGTCGAACTCGTCCAGCTGCTTCAGGCGGTCGAGATCGTCCAGCCCATAGGCATTGTTGGCGTCTACCATGATCGGGGCAGCGTCACCCAGCTCTGCACGGACTGCTGCTACATAATCCACGTCGGCACCCGGTTTCACCTTCAGCTTGATCTTGCGGTATCCAGCTGCTAGTGCCTGGCTTGCCTTGGCAACCAGCGTTGCCGGATCCTCCTGAATCCCGATCGAGATTCCGGTGCCGATACGGTCGCGTGTACCCGCCAACAGCAGGGATAGACTCTTGCCCTGCCTTTCGGCTGCTATCGCCCACGATCCCATCTCGATGGCAGCCTTGGCCATGTTGTGGCCCCGGAAGTCACGTTGCAGCTCGTGGTGTAACTCGCTGGGAGTGGCGAACGGCCGGTCGAGAACGCGGGGTGCAATCCAGTCCCGGATCGCCAGCCACGCGGTATCGATGGTTTCCGGTGAGTAGTTGGGGTGCTCACCCGCAACACACTCCGACCAGACGGAGATCCCCTCGGCATCGGTCAGCTGCAGCAAGAGAATTCGCCGCACAGTGGCTATCCCGGAAGAGATCTGGAACGGCTCCTTCAACGGCAGCCGGATCTCGCACAGCTTGATCCGCTCGATCGAGATGCTCATTCGCGCTCGCCTTCGCGTGACACCACGTAGAAACACCGGGCAGAACTCTTGTCGCGGTAGAACGCGACAACCCGGTAACGACGACCCAGGTACCACAGGAATGCGCGCCTGGTCGTGGTGCGCCATTTCTTGCCCAGCTCGAGCGACTTGGACTTCACCAATTGGATATCCTCGGGCACCTCGATCCGTAGCGTCGGCACTTCGGGGAGGACACCCTCTGTCGGGAGGATGCGCCCGCCTTTGGAGTGTGAGCTCACGGCCGGTGCGTCCACCATCCCGGCCGGCTCCTCCCGCAATACGCCGCTTAGGGCGCGAACCACGCGTGGGTGCTGAAGCTCCCATTCGACCACGAAGCGATCAGTGCCCAGACCGCTGTGCAACGCGCTCTGTGTGTCGCTACCGTACATGTCGACAACGTACTCGACCGTCCGGGCCCCCAACCGGTTCAGGTTGAGGTGCGCGTTGCGGGCCACTAGCGGATCGTAGCTCCAATACGCGATGTCGATCCCAAGGTCGAGCAGCAGATCGCGCTGGTACAACTTCAACCTCCTTCCCAGACCCATGTTTTCGAAACCCGTGCGCACCGCCAGCATGTGCGACCAGTGCGCCCGACGTCCGCCACGCACTCCACTCAGCCCGTACACGAACCCGACGATCTCTCCCGACGGCCGGAACGCACCCGCCGCAACGCCTCCTACCTTCTGCGCGATCTTGAGCATCGTGGGTGGTACTACTTCCGTGAAATCCTGGCCCCAGATGTCGCGCTGGAGTTGCACGCATTGATCGTAATCATCGGGGCTGTTCAGTGAGCGAATCTCTATGTCTCGGGATTCCACGGGCTCACTCGCTAGTGGCTGTGCCGCTGTGTAGATACATGATGTCGCCCCAGTGAGCGGATTTTCCAGATGCCCCAAGTGAGCACCGGGATCACGAATATGAACAGGAACAACCACGTCAGGGTCCCGTAGCCTTTTGCGATCAGGCTGATGAGGCCGACTTGGGCCAACAGGGCCCCGACTACGAGCAGGCTGCCGGCAGTCGCGGGGCGGATGAAACTGGGCATCACACAGTTCTTCTCGGAGTATACACTGGAGATCCTCTCATTCACTGCGTGGATCAATCCAGTCCCCGTCTCGATCAGTGTCCCGAACAACACAATCTGGAAGGTGATCTGAAACACTCGTGAGCCGAGCAACTCGAGCACGTGGTTGGCCGGGACTGGGCGTTCGAGGATCTCGGGGTATTGCCCGGCCATGACCAAATAGAACAGCAGGGCGGGCACCATCGCGATCGGTCCAGTGAGCAGCCCGGCGCTCACCGCCTCCTTGCGGGTCTCAGCGTGCCGCACGGCAAACAACACCGCCGGAATGATGGCGAGGTTGTACGCCGCGTACCTCACGCCACCTATCGCCCAGCCGCTGTCTGCGACCCCCTGCTTGAGCGCGGCCACGGTTTCACCGCCGAACCGGGATGCGGACCACACGAACAGCACTACGTACACCGTGTAGAGCACGAACGACCAGACGGCCAACACGCGCTCGATGGTGCTGCTGCCGCGAAACACCAGATACCCGACCGCGGTCATCATTCCGAGCACGCCGACCAGGTAGCTCAGGCCGAAGGTCTCTTCCAGTATGCTGCCGGCCGCCGCTGCGATGACCGCCAGGATTATCAGCAGTAGCCCGAAGTAACAGATCTCGAACAGGGGCCAGCCCCTGCCGAGCAGGTGCGTGAAGAAGCTGCGATAGTCGTAGCTGTTGAAGACTCGGGCGAACTCGTAGGTGACCGCGCACACCGCGCTCCAGATCACAGTGGACACCAACAACATGGCCAACAACCCACCCACCGGGCCGTACGACAAGAAGAACTCGACGAGCTCCCGCCCGGTGCCGTAACCTCCGGCAATTACCACGGACTGAAACACGAATCCCGGCAACAGGTACTTCCTGAAAGCTGCTACGGCCTTCATGATCTACTGGCGGCTCCGAGTAGTCGGTTCCCTGGAATTGTGTCTTCTGGGCCGGCACTATTAAGTGGGTTTTAGCCCACATTCGCAACCGTTCATCCGTGGGAGATGGTAGGGGGGTGTGAAAATGTGCAGTCGTCTCGACCGTCAGCTGCAGCCGGTTGTAAGGTGGCTGTTGGTCGTCTGGAGCGTCGGTTGTGCGCCGGGGCAGGACGCGGCTGGCCCGCGGCGCGACTACTCCACGATCACGACTCATCTGGAGCGGTTCATCGA
>CP070666.1:677990-688956 GCA_020351775.1 Gemmatimonadota bacterium
ATGAATGTGAGTAACGCCGCCCCCGCCACGGCCGGTGAAAGGATCGGCAGTGTGATGCGCCGCAGTGTACGCCAACGCCCGCTACCCATGGCAGCGGCAGCTTCCAGCAATGAAGCGTCGAGGCGGGCCAGGGCGGCCCTGGTAAAGAGATAGAAGTAGACGTACATCGAGTAGGCATGCACCAGCAGGATGGCTCCCCATCCCTGCAATCTCCATGGCGCCTGATCGGTGCCCAGCACCGCACCGAGCGCTCGCCCCAGGAAGCCGGTCTCGCCGTACAGAAACAGGAAGGCGATCACGCCGACCAAGGGTGGCAGCACCGCTGGCAACGCGACCAGCGCTCCCAGTACCCGCCGCCCCGGGAACTCCAGCCGCTCGAACACGAACGCCAGCGGGATGCCCACGGCTCCGGCGAGGGCTACGCTCGCGATCGAGATCCAGATGCTATTCCACAGCGCACCCCACTCATGGCTGTCCCGTACGAATGCGACCAGGTATTGGACAGTCCACCCCTCGGCACCGTGCACACTGCCCAGGCCCACGAGTGCTATGGGGTAGACGACCAGCCAGGTCAGCAGCAGCGCCGGTACCCACCCGAACCGACGGCCTTTGCTCAACGGCCCTCCGGATACGCACGCGTCTCCGTCGCCGCCACGCGCACCTCGTCACCGACTCGGGCGGCGGTGGCAGGGGCCTCGACCTCCAGCGTCTCCCCTTCTGCCCGCACCAGGAAGAAGGCACGTGCACCCGTGTAACGACGCTCCACGACAGATCCGCCGACTCCGATGCCATCGGTGAACCGCAGCACCTCGGGTCGCACCACGACGGAAACGGCCGTTCCCTCCGGCAGTGGATCGGCGAACTCCGCCGGCCACTCGATTCCCCCCGCCACTCGCACCAGCTCCCGCGACACGACCGTGCCGGAGAGGATACTGGCCCGTCCCACGAACGTGGCCACGAATCGGGTGGCCGGATGCTCGTACAGCTCCCGCGCGCTGCCGACCTGTTCGAGGCTGCCCTGATTGATCACCGCGACGCAGTCGCCGAGTGCGAAGGCCTCCTCCTGCTCGTGCGTCACGAACACCGTGGTCACGTGAGTCTGCGCCAGTGCTTGGCACAGTTCGCGGCGTGTCCTCTCGCGCAACCCAGGATCGAGGTTGGAGAGCGGTTCGTCCAGCAGCAACACGCGCGGCTCCGGGGCGAGCGCTCGGGCCACCGCGATACGTTGCTGCTGACCCCCAGATAGAGCGGTCACCTCTCGATCGGCGAAGCCCAGCAGGTCGACCATCTCCAGCACCTCGCCCACTCGTTGCCGCCGGTCGGCAGCGCTCCGCCCGCTCAGCCCAAACGCGATGTTCTCGCCAACCGTGAGGTGGGGGAACAGCGCGTAATGCTGAAACACCATGCCGAAACGCCGCTGGGCCGGTGTCATCGCCGTCACATCCTTGCCGTCCACCACTATAGAGCCGCCGTCCGGTCGCTCGAACCCGGCCAGCAGTCGCAGCGTCGTGGTCTTGCCGCTGCCGCTGGGTCCCAACAGCGCCAGCACCGTCCCACGGTCGACTCCCAGAGTCAAATCGCGGACTGCGATCTGATCTCCGAAGCTCTTAGTGAGGTTGTGGAGCCGCAGGTACGGAGCTGTCATAGTAGGACCGATCCCGGTTACCCGCGACCCCGGACGTTGCGGTCCCAATAGGACATCCAGCCGGCGCCTTGCTTGCTCAGCAGATCCCAGTCCATGGGTTCCGCCACCAATTCGGTCCTGACCCTCTGAGCCCAGCCTGGCAGCGAGTCGAACGGCACGTCGATCCGAGCGGGCAAGCGGAACTCCCGCTGTGTCACCAATATCTGTGCCTCGATCGATCCGACCCACTCGATGAATTGCTGCGCCAGCGCCAATCTCGGCGTGCCCCTGACTATTGCGACGGCATCTTCGATGACAGGCGTGCCACTGGTCGGCAGGACGAAGTCCAGCGGATTCCCTTTGCGCTGTTCCGTCAGAATGTCCGGCAGGCCCCACAGCGTCAGCAGTCCCTCCTGCCGGATGAGCTTCTGGTGCAGCAGAGCGGGATTGATGGCGTACTCGCGGGTCTGCGCGTCGAGCCGCCTGAGCCAATCGAATCCCGCCCCGGTGTCGCCAGTGGCCTTCAGCCCGCGCTGAATGATCATCCCGAAGATCGTGCGCATGGTGCCGGACGCGAGGGGATCACGAATCAGGATCTCGTCGGTCCAACGCGGCTGCAGTACCTCGTCCCAATCCGACGGCACCTGATCGGCGGTCAACGCCTCGGAGTTGTACGCGATGACCGCGGGCGTCTCGTACGTTGCGAAGTAGAAGTCGCCCGCACCCCAAGCCCGCGCCGGAGTCGAAGCGGCCCAACTGGGGCGGAATGCGACCAGCAGGGATTCCGCCGCCGCCTGGCTGAACAGGGTCGAGGGACCCCCGAACCACACATCCGCTTGGGGATTCGCCCGCTCCGATTTGATTCGATCCAGCACGTCCTGTGAGCCCATGTCGAGCCAGCGTACGTCGACACCGGGGTTGGCGGCTTCGAAAGTCTGCTCCGCCAGAGTCAGCAATCCCCGCCCATGCGGTGAGTAGATCACGAGCGGCTCGCGACCATCGGAGCAAGAGAGACAGGCGACCGCTGCGACGGTGGTCACGAGGGTCCGCAGACCTGCACTGTCGAACCAGCTCCAAGTCATCGACGTGATTGTCCCACGCCGAAGATGTTGTGCCCGGTTGCGCAGGCTGCTAAGCGACAATCTCATCTCACGGCACTCCGGTTCAACGCCAGCAGATTTAAGAACAGCTTGTAGGCACCGGGAGTGCCGGCAGGTAGTGCCCTGAAGAAGCTGATTCCCGTGTACACGTACATCCCCTCCCCGTGGCGCGCGATCAGCAGTGCACCGCGGTCCGGATCTCTGCCCGGGTCCTGCATCTCCAACAGCGCCGTGTAGGCGCTGTCCCAGCTGCTGGCAAAATAGAGACCTCGCTCCTGGGGCCAATCGTCCCAGTCGTCTTGCGTCATACGGTTCGGCACTGTGAAGGCAGGATGATCCGGCTGCAACAGCGTAACCGGTGCGTTCTCGTCCGTCACCCGGTCATGCGGCCGGGAGATCGTCAGAGGGTAAGGCGCATACTCGCCGGCGACGAACTGGTACTGCTGGTACTGGACCAGCAGCAGGCCACCCTCGCGCACGTAGGCGAGCAAGCGGCTGTTGTGTCGTACCAGCGCAGGGTCGATCTCATAGGCCCGCGGGCCGATCACGACCGCGTCGAAGCGCGCCAGGTCGGTGCCCGCCAGCACTTCTGCGTCGATGATCTCGAGTGGCAACCCCAGCTGCTGCAGCGCTTCAGGCACCCGGTCGGCCGCTCCCCTTACGTACCCAACCAACCGCACGTCGGGAACCCGAATCGGCTGCAACCGCACGTCTGCAGCGGCCGGAATGATGCGGGAAGTCGGACGAATATGAGGATACTCAATCAACTGAATGCCGCTATCAAACGAGCTCCCGTCGTCGGTCGTAGCCACAGCTCGGACCGAGATTCGCACCTCGTCCGCTGTGGTCGGTCGCTGCAGGCTGAACTGGAAGGCTTGCGACTCACCAGCGCCCTGGAAATCGAATCGTTGCGCCGCAGGGGTGGGCCAGCCCTCTGCCTCCAATCGTATGGCGCCACTGGTCGGGTTCGCACCGCTGAACGCCAGCGAGACGGTGAAGTCTCTGGCGGGCGCGCCGTCCCTAGGCCACACGACTAGCTTGGGACTGAGGCTCACCGCGATGGCCGGAACGACGCGAAGCGGGCGACGGACCTCCCCGACGGCCTGGTCGTTGTAGCGGTGGGTCACCTCGCGCTCCAGCACTGCTCGAGCCCCCAACAGCGAGACTACCACGCGAGCGGCCAAGATCGGTGGGCCAAACGGGTTGCCGCGCACGCCAGCGGGGGCCTCGCTCCAGTCGTATTGTGCTCCCTTTAGTGGCCGCTCCAGGAAGTACGGCTGCGTCGGTCGATCATCATGGGGGACCGTTACGGCGAACTGCAGCTCCGCCTGTGCTCCGCTGGCTAGCGACTGAGCGGGCAGCTCCCCACCCTCAACCACCCATCCCAGCGGGGTCGCGACCGACACCCGGTCCAGCTCGATTTCGTACGGACCCGCGTTGTAGATCTGCACCGTCACCGCACCCCGCTCCCCCGGCACCAGAGTCTCCGTTCCGGCCCGGGCGTCCAGCACCAGTCCGGCCGACACCGCCAGAGCGCGGCGAACGAGCTCGACCCGTTCCTCTGGGACGTTGGCATCTGCCTCAGCTCCAACCAGAGCGCGGGCCAACACCGGAGCCGCCTCGGCGAGCCGGACCGGCGCGATTGCGCTTCTCAACGAATCGGCCAGGATGGCAAGCCACGACGTGTCCGGGGCGATCCCATCAAACACGTCCTGTTCGACATTCGCTTCGTTGAATCCCGTGCGGTCGTGCAGCAACATGAGGCGAGAGGTGGCGGGCCCCACTGTCAAGAGTCGCCCCATGTCCTGCGAGCTGTGCTGGCTGCGACTCTCCATCGCGATCTGGTGGATCGAACGGCCGGTCCGCGCGTCGAGCACTCCCGTCTCCAGCTCGATCGTGGTGCTGGCGGCATCAAACCGGGTCGAGCGATACAACTTGAGCGGTGTCCACGGTGTCAGGCCTTCCTCGGATTCGAGTTCCGCAAACCGGTTGGGATCTCCCGCAGCCTCGAACGCCGGGTAGGCGACCGCTCCGGCTGCCTGATGCTGGCCGTGGCCGTCACGTGCCGTTCCCGAAAAGACCGTCACCATCACGTGGGGCCTAAACCGCCGCACGATTCGGACGACGTCCTTGAGCACGGAGTCCGGCGGCCAGAACCGGGAGGTCTCTTCCAGCGACCGCGAATAGCCGAAATCGTAGGACCGTGTGAAGAACTGCCCGGCGCCATCGACCTCCCGCGCGGCTTCCAACTCCCGCGATCGGAGCAGCCCCAAGTCAGTGCCGAGTTCCTCCCCGATCAAGTTCTGGCCACCCTCCCCGCGTGACAGTGCCAGATAGGCGGCGCCGGCGCCGTAGCCCCGGGAAAGCAGTGCCAGCAGACTGGTATCTTCGTCGTCGGGATGGGCTGCAATCACCAAGACACGGCGGCTCTCCGCCAGTCGTTGCAGCAGGTAGTCCAGGGCCACAATACCCCCTGCCGACGGCGGTTCGAGTTGCGCCGTCAGGGGCACAGCCCAGATGACCGCGGCAGTCAGTACTGCTATGCTACGCGGCTTCGCGGGCAACAACGATGCTGCGGAGGCGCTCTGCGCTGGGGTCTTGCGGATCGCCGAACGGTTGGGGATGCCCGCCCGGATCGTCGACCAAGGTGGGACATACGAACTCGTAGCGGCGCGCCCGCACGACGTCTTCGACTGCGCGGGTGGCGACGGGTGCACCGAGTAGGACACGTCCTGGCGCCATCTGCTGCACCGCCGCGGCGGCGGCCAGCATCTTCCACGGAGAAGTCGCGTGCCCATCGACAACAAAGACATTCATGCCCTCCACCGATCTTAGGGGTCGCTGCCCGCGAAACAGAAGCCGCTCAGTCTTTATCGCACGTCGGGCCTTGTCAATGGCCTCCTCCAAGTGATCCATCAACCCGAAGCGGGGCTGGAAGCTGGCATCGATCACTGCATCAGCATCTTCGGCCATCGCGCCGATAACCCCCAGCTCGTCGATCCGGATGTGAGCCGCGACGACCACGTCGAACGGGCACGATAGGGCCTTTGCCGCGTTGGCCGCCACTTCCACACCTCCTGGTGTGACTCCCAGGACAAGCGTGGGCGGTGACGACCTCCGATTCAGCTGGCCACCGAGTTCGGCTCCGGCACCTGAGCGTGACGGATATAGCGCTTCCACTGTCGATCCGGACGGCATGATGCAGCGAATATATCGAACAAGCTCGGTAAGCCAAAATTCTTCCGGCCTTCACCTGCCAGCCGAACCCCGTATTTTTCACAGCGGAGAATCCAGCAATCCCTACTGCGTCTTCTCCGAGAAACCGCGCATTCCGAAGGAACGAGACGATATCATGACAACGGTTGCACCCGACGAGAAGAAGGGCGCCGGTCCAACACCCGATAAGCATGTAAGCGAACAGGAAGCACGCGCCGTCGCCGAGGCGGCGCGAGAGAAGGAGTGGAAGGCGCCCAGCTTCGTGAAGGAGCTGTTCAACGGCCGCCTCCATTTGGAGCTGCTTCATCCGTGGCCGGAGATAAACGAAGCGGAGTTGGCCCGAGCGGAGCCGTGGTTGGAGAAGCTGGAGCAGTTCCTGAAAGAGAACGTCGATGGAGATGCGATCGACCGGGACTCCAAAGTACCCGATCACGTGGTTCAAGGATTGAAGGAGCTGGGCTGCTTCGGGATCAAGATCCCTACTGAGTATGGCGGTCTCGGTTTTTCACAGACGGTGTACAACCGGGCCATCTCAATGGTCGCCAGCCTCGATGGCTCAGTCGCGACGCTGCTCTCCGCACATCAATCCATTGGCGTTCCAACCCCACTGAAGCTGTTTGGGACCGAGGAGCAGAAGAAGGAGTACTTCCCGCGACTGGCGAAGGGCGAGATAAGCGCTTTCGCGCTCACGGAGGTGTCGGTTGGGAGCGACCCCGCCCGGATGGAGACCACCGCGACACTCACCGAGGACGGCGAAGCCTACATCCTGAACGGCGAGAAACTGTGGTGCACCAACGGGACGGTGGCCGACATCATTGTCGTGATGGCCAAGACGGGTGAACGCAAGATCAGCGCATTCATCGTCGAGATGGCTTGGCCCGGAGTCGAGGTTGCACATCGATGCCATTTCATGGGCCTCAAGGGAATCGAGAACGGGCTGCTCCGATTCCACAATGTGAGAGTACCTAAGGGCAATCTGTTGGGTGGTGAGGGAAGGGGTCTCAAACTGGCACTGACCACCCTCAACACCGGGCGGCTCACGATTCCGGCGACCTGCGCAGCGGCCGGCAAGCGGTGTCTCCAAGCCGCGCGGGAGTTCTCGCAGAGCCGTGTGCAGTGGGGTCTACCGGTCGGCAAGCACGACGCCGTAGCCCAGATGTTGGGATCAATCGCCTGTAACACGTTTGCGATGGATGCATTGCAGGAGATAGCCACGCTGATGGCAGACAAGGGTGGGTTCGACATCCGGCTGGAGGCGGCCCTTTCCAAGATGTGGAACACCGAAGCCGGCTGGATCATCGTCGACGACTGTCTACAGATACGTAGCGGCAAGGGATACGAGACGGCCGACAGCCTCAAGGCAAGGGGAGAAGAACCGATCCCAGTTGAACGCATGCTGCGGGATTTCAGGATCAACCGGATATTCGAGGGCTCCAGCGAGATCATGCGCCTCTTCATCGCGCGCGAGGCCGTCGACACACATCTCAAGGTTGCTGGTGCTTTGGTCGATCCGAGAGCCGGCTACGGCCAGAAGCTCCCAGCGTTCATCAAGACCGCCCTGTACTACGCCTGGTGGTATCCCACACGGTGGGTCGGATGGGGTTGGTGGCCGCGCTACGGCGAGTTCGGCAAACTCGCCAAACACCTCCGGTTCGTGAACCGCCGCACGCGCAAGCTGGCGCGGATGCTGTTCTATGCAATTCTCAGGCACGGTCCACGGCTCGAGAAGCGCCAGAAGGTGCTCGGGCGGCTCGTCGAAGCAAGTGCCGAGTTGTTCGCGATGGCCGCTGTATGCTGCAAGGCACAGAGCCTTAAGACGAGCAAGTCACCAGAGGAACGGGCTCAGGGAGCGACCGCCATTGCGCTGGCTGACGGTTTCTGCCGTAGTGCAAGACGGCGCATCAAAGACCGGTTGCACGGGATCTTCCACAACGACGACGTTGCCATCTATCAGCTCGCGCAACACGTGATCGCCGACGAATTGAAGTGGGTCGAGGAAGGAGGTGTGGTGCGGCTATAACCTCGCACCGCATCGGGATGCCCGGCCCGTTTGTTGCAAACCGTATCCAACCGAACTCCGTAACTGGACTGCAACTCATGTCTAAGCACAAGCGATGCGTTGTCGTGTCGATTTTGGCTACGCTCGCCGTGGTCCTCCTGTTAGTCAGCTGCCTCAGCGAGCCATCGGCTCCCCGCACCGGACGCGCCTATCTGACTGTCGTGCCGCACTTCGCGAGCGCCGTGGCCCACTTGGTCGAAATCACCCACGTCCGTGCGATCCTCACCCGCATCGACGACGGCTCGGAGGCGTTGAACACACTGGTCGAAGTCGACCCCCAAGACAGCGTGGTGGATCTCACTCTCAACGTCGTGATAACCCCACCCGAGGAGCAGTTTCTACTCACGATTGAGTGCCTCAATCCCGCCGGCGAAGTGGTCTTTCGCGGCGGTCCAATCGAAGTGACTGCGACGACGCCAACCGATGCCGGAGCCGTGGAACAACAGGTTGATGTCGAGTACGTTGGCGTCGGGTCGGACGCTGTAGCAGTGCGGATAATCGATCCGCTGCCAACCGTCGACTTCGGGGACACAATCCAACTCAACGCCGCAGCTCTGAACTCTGCGGGCGAGGCGATTCCCGGGACCCCCATCGACTGGACATCACTCAACACCAACAGAGCGACGGTCTCGTCGCCTTCCTACCCCGTCGGCCTGGTCGCGGGCGAGAGCGAGCGAGGCACCGTGGCGATCGTGGCTAGCACGCTCACCGGCCAGACCGACACCGTCACCATCACAGTGGTGGCTGTTCCCAGTGCTATCGCCATCGTGGCTGGTGACAACCAGGTCGGATTCTCCGATTCTCCACTGCCGGCACCCATCGTCGTACAGGTGACTGCGGTCGACGACCTCGGTGTCGAGGGTGTGCAGGTCGACTTCAGCACGGCCGACGGAGGATCGTTTGGCACCGCAACCACTTCCACCGATGCGTCCGGTCAGGCCTCGACTACGTGGAGGTTGGGGCCGGCGCCCGGGACGCAAACGGCCACGGCGACCGTCGCCGGGCTGGGCCCGGTCACGTTCAACGCGACAGTTCAGGGAGGTGTCGCCTGGATCAGTCCAAGCGACGGTAACTGGAGCAACGCCGCCAATTGGAGCACGGGGACAATACCCGGACCGTCGGACGCCGTCGTCATCAGCATCGAGGATGACGTATTTGTCAATCTCGATGTCGACGCCACCATAGCGGGTCTCCTCATGGAGAGCCAGACGGGTAGCGCGACGCTGTTGATCGGGAGCAATTCTCTCACGCTGAACGGGCCAGGCACCCTCGCTGATGGCGGCGAGATCCGGATGAGCGGCGCGATCTTCGGCGGCACGGGTATCCTTACGGTAGATGGCACCTTCGACTGGACGGGTGGCACCATCACTGGAACCGGCGAGGTACACGTTGCCAGTGACGGCCTCATATGGCTGCGCGGTGGCGTCAAATACCTGCGCGGGGGTCGTGTCATCCGGGTCTTCGGACAGTCGATTTGGACTGCCGGAGACGTATTGGCAGGTGAGAACTGTGTGCTGCGCATCGAAGATGGCGGGTATCTGAACCTGAACGGTGACGTGAATTTCAACTGGGATACGGGAGCCCAGAGCACTCTAGTCAACGAAGGCACTATCCGGCGGTACGGCGGCACCGGTACCGCCTCATTCACGGGGCGGTTCAACAACCTCGGAATGCTCGATGTCCGCAGCGGAACAGTCTCGCTGGCTGGCAGCAACAACATCATCGCGGATACCATCTACATCGGTTCCGGTGCGGTGCTCGATCTGGCTGGCGCCGGTCAGACACTCAGTGACGGGCTGCTCGTTACCGATACATCATCATTGGCGCCGGGCACGTTACGCATCTCGGGTGACGTCACGGTGGCAGCCAACGATACTATTGCCACCAGCGTGGACCTGCCGGGAACGTTGAACGTCATTGGTGGCACGACGGTACTGACGGGGTCCAGCGTGGTGGGCACGGTCGGCGGATCCGTGTCGATTGCGCCAACCGGCGCACTGGAGTTCTACCAGACCAGTGGTCACACCTTCACGCCGACCTCCAGCGTGTCGGGCCAAGGGACCTTCCGCGCGCGGCGCAGTGGCGTGACTGTGAGTGGGTCCTATTCGGTGGGCTCGACCGATATCACCGCCGATTTCATCGGAGGTCTGCTCAGTTTCGACGGCACAGCCGGTGCGACCACCGCTGCCTTAGTGGTGCGTGACGGAGGTGAACGCGGCGGCAGCGCGAATCTGACCGTGACGGACACGTTCGATTTCCAGGCCGGAGACCTGGCCGGGGCAGGCGTAACGCAGGTTGCCGCCGGTGCAACTCTGACATTCACCACAGCTTCGATCAAGGCACTTTCGAACGGACACACGCTGGCGCATGCCGGTACGGCGGTTGTGCTCGATGGTGGACTGCGGCTCAAGGGAGACGCACTACTCGATATCCAGACAGGTGGCGTGTTCGATCTCCAGACCGACGCTTTCTCCGTGTCATTCGAGAACACGGGCAACAGAATCAGTAACGCCGGGATATTCAGGAAATCGGCGGGCAGTGGCACGAACTCGATTGTGGCTGCGGTCCCGTTCACCAATGCGGCTGGTGGAGTGGTCGACATTGGGACGGGATCCCTCAGCATCGGCAACTTCAACCACTCCGCAGGCGCGGCGGTTCAAGGTAATGGGACTCTAGCGTTGGGAACCGTGACTGCATTCGAAGGTGATGTAAAACCGGGAACGTCACCAGGCAGGCTCAACATTACCGGTGACATGCCCCAAGGCTCTCAATCGACGATCACCGTGGATCTCGAGGGCACAGCGGTGGGGACCGGATACGACCAATTGAACGTGTCCGGCCTGGCGACCCTCGATGGCGACCTCAACATCAATTGGGGCTTCACGCCGTCCGTTGGCGCTACGTTCACGGTGCTGACGTTCGGCTCGCGCAGTGGCTCGTTTGCCAACATCATCGGGCTCGACGTGG
>CP070666.1:689056-699884 GCA_020351775.1 Gemmatimonadota bacterium
GGATGACGACATCCGCGACTACCTGCCCGCAATACCATCATACGGTTCACCGATCACGGTGCGACACCTGCTCAATCACACCAGCGGCCTGCGTGACTATCTGGTACTGATGTCCCTCTCAGGGAAACGGGACGATGACTTCTACACCGACGAAGATGTAGTCGACATGGTGGCGCGCCAGGAGGAACTGAACTTCACACCTGGAGAGCAACATCTCTACAGCAACACCGGTTACTTCCTATTGTCTCAGATGGTAGCGGTCGTGAGCGGCACGTCACTGCGTGAATTCGCGGCGCAACGGATCTTTGGCCCGCTCGGAATGTCGCACACCCACTTCCATGACGACCACTCACACGTCGTGCCGATGCGGGCCAGCGGATACGCCGCCGGCGACGGCGGGGAGTACCGTATCAGCATGACGACGCTGGGAATGGTGGGGGACGGCGGAGTGTTCACTTCAGTCGACGACCTACTCCAGTGGGAGCGCTTCTTCTACTCGCACCCGGCAGCTCGATCGCCAAGCGAGCGACCCGCCGAATTCTGGCGTTTCATGCTCACGCGAGGTGTCCTCAACAACGGGGACACACTGAACTACGCACTCGGTTTGGGTCACGGGGAATACCGCGGGCTCGAGGTGGTCAGCCATGGCGGTGGATTCGTCGGCTTCCGGGCTCAGATCATGCGTTTTCCACAAGAGCGCTTCAGCGTCATTTGCCTATGCAACGTAAACGTGGCCAACCCATCGGCTTTCGCCCGCCAGATCGCGGACCTCTATCTGGCAGACCGCATGCTACCACGCGACGAGCCGACTGCAGGAGGCCGGGCCACTGACGAATCGAGCGGCGAATCACAGCCGCAGCCGCTCAGCCCCGGGCAGCAGCTGGAGTACACGGGCTCATACCACAGCAGGGAGCTGGACGCCGACTACGAGATCTTGATCGACGGTACGGAGCTGAGCCTGCGTGTCGGCAACCATCTCGACGGCGCCCTTCGGCTGAGCGCAACTGACGAAATGCGGCGTCAAGCAATCACCCTGCGGTTCGAGCGGGGCGGCGACGGGCAGATAACTGGGTTCCGGCTCGACGCCGGCAGGGTGAAGAACCTCCGCTTCACGAGGCAGTAGAGGCGTCACCGCCATCCGGCTGGCTTACGCCAGCCCAGCGTTGGGCTGATGGTTACCCCGGTTTTGCGCACCGCTGGCTCATAGTGCACCCGTCCCGGGGTCGATCCACCCCTTGAGCGTATGCAGTAGCCTCTCCAGCCGTTCGACTCCATCGTACAGCGTGTCTCGCATCGTCAGGCCTCCCATTCGCGAAAGATCCATATGATGCGGCGCTTGCAGCTATCGTGCACTGGAGCCCGATTGGCCTAAGAGATTACACAACAAGATGTTACGCCGCGCTGTTCGAGTGGTTTGCCGTGCTTTCAGCTAGCACGGGCTGCCATAGGCCGGACAGCATTGCCGGACGAACCTCTTGACGGCCGGCTCCACAACTGTAGTATTGTGTCGTAAGACCAATACACCGTTGAATGTTCAGTCAAGTCGATTCGCGCAGCCCCGTCCCACTGTACGACCAGATTGCGACCCGTATCCGGATCGCTGTGGCCGCAGGCGCGCTGCAGCCCGGCGTCGCGCTTCCTTCCGTAAGGCAGCTGGCCGCGCGCCTGCGAATCAACCCGGCGACCGTGGTACAGGCATACCGTGACCTGGAGGCGGAGGGTTTCGTCGAGAGGCGGCAGGGTGCGGGGACATTCGTGTGTGAAGTCGGGCATGGCACCCGGTCTTCAGAGCGGGCGCGGCAAGCGCGGCGCTTGGTCCGGGAGCTGGTCAACCAGGCCGCCCGCCTGGGCCTGGATACCGACGAGCTTCTGGCAGCAGTCAGGGCTGAACTGGGAGCGAAACTCACATGAGCAGCGCGATTGAAACGCGTGGGTTGGAGTACCGGCTCGGGAAATCGTTCGAGATTCGAAACCTCGCCCTCAACGTTCCCGAGGGCTCGATCTACGGGTTCCTCGGCCCCAATGGGGCAGGCAAGACCACCACGATCCAGCTGCTGCTGGCCATGCGCCGCGCGAGGGCCGGGAGTATCAGGGTGCTTGGTAAGCGAGTTCCGCAAGAAATAAAACGTGTTTTGGCCAAGACTGGCTACGTGCCCGAGCGCCCGCACGTGGACCCCAGCCTCAGGATCGAGGAAGCCCTGCGGTTTCATGGCGCCTTCTACCGCGACTGGGACGCGGCGCAGGCGGATAGCCTGTTGACCCAATTCGAGCTCGACAAGACCCGACGCATCAAGCGGCTCTCCAAAGGGGAGACCGGGAAGTTCCTGATGATCCTAGCACTGGCGCAGCGGCCCGAACTACTGCTGCTCGACGAGCCCACCGACGGGCTCGACCCGGTGGTGCGGCGGGAGGTCATGAGCGCCGTGGTCGACTACGTGTCGCAGCGCAGTGCGACGGTGTTCATCTCGAGTCATTTGGTGCACGAAGTCGAGCGCATGTGCAACTGGATCGGGGTGATGGACGACGGCCGCCTGGTCGCTGAGATGACGACAGACAGCTTCAAGAGCAGCATCAAACGGCTGCGAGTAGCCGATGCACCGCCCGCCGTTGTCGATCCTCCGTTCGTGCTGCTGTCGCGCCAGCCGAGTGACGGCGTGAGTGAAGGAGAGCTGTGGGTGGTTCGCGGTTGGCAGGCACCGATGAGCGAGTACCTCGAATCGGCTGGTGCGAGGCTCACCGAGGTGATGGATCTGGATCTCGAGGACGGCTTCGTCGAGTTGCTGCGGACGTCCAGGGTCCAGCAACCGCTGGAGAGCAACTGATGTTCAGAGTCATACTGCAGTCACACTGGAGCTGGTCGAAGCTCCTCCTGGGACCGGGAATAGTCGCCGCATTCGCACTGCCGATTCTCTCAGTACAACAGGCGGGCAACCTCAGTGATCCACAACTGAGTGCCTGGGGCACTGCAGGGGTGCTGCACGAGATGGAGGAGTGGGGAATCTGGTATGCTGCGCTAGCCGCGGCGCTGGGCCTGGCGCTCGCAACTAGCGCCTGGGCCAGCGACCACCGGGGTGGACACGCGTATGCACTCTCGCTTCCGGTTGAGAGATGGCGCTACGTGCTGCTACGCTACGCATCCGGTGTCGTGCTCCTGGCTGCGCCAATCGTGTTTTTCTGGCTTGGGGCGCTGTTGGCTGCGGCGGCGATCGAGCTGCCTGACGGCTTCCACGCTTATCCCACTGCGCTCGCGATGAGATTCGCCCTGGCCGCGCTGCTCGCGTTCAGTGTCTTCTTTTCGATCTCCGCCGGCACCGCGCGCACGGCGGGTTACATCCTGGTGCCGATCGGGGGCCTCCTAGCGGCCCAGCTACTGCTGACCACCGCCGGCGTCGGATTCGATCCATTGGCGTACGTGATCGGCCGGTTGACGTCCTGGCCCGGCCCGTTTGAGGTGTTTACCGGACGGTGGATGCTGATCGATGTATGAGTCCTCAGTGACCTCCGTAAGGCGGTTGAACCTGGAAGCGGCGTCACTCCCGGCTCGCGCGTCCATTCTCCTTACCGGACTGGTTATGGCGCTGCTGCTGCAGGCCGGCCGGCTCGAGTCTCAGACCAGCGCGGAGTTCCAGTCGAGAGTCGATTCGCTCCGAGCCGATTGGGAACTGAAGCGACGTGAGTTCCTCAACATGGCAGAGGCGTTGGCGCCCAAGGAAATCGACACGATCACTGCAGGTCCTTTCACGGTATTTGCCGATGCAACGATAGGAAAGCTGATGGAGCAGGCCGTGCCCATCGCGTGGGAGGTGCTGTGTGAGACACTGCGTTTCGACTCGATGCTGGCCACAGCCAAGCCGCTCTACTTCCCGAGCGGTGGCTCAAGGCGCATCAGACGCTCGACGGACGTGGCTACCGGACCCCTGATCGGCGATTCCTGGGACGTCGAGGCTGTCGTGAGTCGGATAATCCAGACTGTGGGCAACGAGCTGGGTACGATGCTCCAAGATAGTACCCGCCTTTGGCTCGGTGCGAACATTCTATCGCCCACTGCCGCCAAGGCCAGGGGCTGGTCGGGCTCCAATCTAAGTTGGGTCTACGTGGAGCTGGCCACATCAGGTAGCGCGGTCGGCCGGAGATGCTTCACGGGGAACCTGACTGCATGCAGCTCAGCCCTGCAGCTGGAGCCAGCTTCCGATCCGATACTGGAATGGTACGACGACCAGGATCGCCGCCGCTTCGTGGCGCGCACAGGGGTGTCGAGAAGATGGGGAACTGCTGAGGAATGGATTCACTGCGTGGAGGAGGGCTACGAGACCGCCTGCGAAAGCCTGTTTCGCACTAGGTTCGAGGGCAGCGTGCACCACCCGGTGTCACCGGTGGCACATCAGACACTGGCACAGATCGCACTCCAGATGGGCGGAGACGGGGCCTACGGACGGATGGTCCGCACCGATGCCTCGACCATAGCCGATTGGATTGCGGTGGTGGCTGGTGCTCCTGTCGACTCGGTGGTTGCGCGCTGGCATTCCGACGTTTTGGCGGCTCGACCAGCCCCGACGACCCTGACGGCTGCAGCAGGCTGGGGAGCAGCGGCGTGGATCGTGGTGCTGGTGGCAATAGCCAGCCGGAGCACGAGGTGGCGATCATGATCAGGTATTGGCTGCCACTTTTGGGGGCGCTCTGTGCGACAATCGCCGTGGCCTATCTACCGCCTCCTGAGCGTACGGATACGGCCTACCAGACCCATGTGATCAGATCAGATTCGGTGCTGCTGCGGACCGACGATGAGGAGGTTTGGAATGCGTACGTTCACTATACGCTGGCCGCCCATCGGTTGCGCTATGGCCGGATGTATGCGCGCACCCTCGAACGCGGAGATTCGATACTGCAGGAGGTTGAATCACAAGCAGTGTTGGAGGGACGATATCAACTCACCTCCGGTCCCGATGTGCCGCCCGCGTTGCTGGACGTGATTGAATCCCAACTGGCTTACGTCTCGACTGGTGCGAGAACCAGCAATCACGAGCATCCCGGCACGGTGGCTGTCTTCCTCGATACCGTGGGCGACCACGCTGAGGAACGCTCGATTCGCTTCCACATGCCTCGGTTCGTCTATCTGCTACCCCAGAAGCCCGGCCAGCCCTGCATCTCGCTGGTCACGCTAGGCAAGGCTGCTGCAACCGAGGTGGCGAATGGCCGCTTGCGACCAGGGAGAATACTGGGACAGTCGCCACCGGCCCTACTGGGCCCGTGCGCATTCTACTCGCAGTTCGGCATGCCGGGTGGTGAAATCGACAGTTGGCTGCAGCAGCAAGAGCTTCGGGCGGCATTGCTGCCCAACTGGTTAGCGCCGACCCCGTTTCCGGATTGGGCTTCCCGGGGCCTGCGCCTGGCGGGCCGTCCCGGTTACAGTCGGAGCGACTACCCAGCCCTCGTCTCGTGCGCGTCCGGTGATCGTCAAGCCTGTCTCAGAGCCCTGACCCTGAGGCCGAGCATGCCGCTGAGCGTCCTCGACGCGGGGAGGCCCCACCGCGTCGTAATCGGATGGGAACGGGAGTGGTACTGGCGCTGGTCCTTTCCTCTGGGTCCCAGGTCCCGCAGCTTCCTATCCGACATGGTGTTGGCCCTGGGAGAGGACCGGTTCCAACGCTTCTGGAGTTCCGACGAGCAGGTCGAGACCGCTTTCTCGAGTGCCGCCGGTGTCTCCCTCGCAGACTGGACGATGGACTGGGCCCGGCAGCAGATCGGCGTGCCACCGCGCGGCCCCAGTGCACCTCCTGCCTCTGCGGCGCTGTCCCTGGTTGTGGCCATCGCCTTTGCCGGTGCTGGCGTGGTCTACGCGGCCAGACGGGAAGTAAGGTAGGTCTATAGATCCTCGAGGATCTTGTCGATCACGTTCGTCAGCGGCCGGTCGTCGGACAGCACCGCTCGCAATACATCGGCCGCTTCCGCTGCGAGATCGTCCGGGTGGCGTCGGTCCCGTTTGAACCGCACGATGTGGCCCAGCAACAGCGGCACGACTTCCTCCTCATTCTCCGGCTTCCTCTGCTCCCCGTACGATGCGTCTTCAAACCGCGGGACGCTGGCCTTCCAGGGCTCCTCCGGCTCCTCTTCCTCCTCCTGGAACTGGGAGGCAGGCAGCAGGGCGTAGAGACGGCACTGCAGTCCGGGGTCCTGCTCCACCGCGGCCAGCCCCAGACGCACCGGTCCCGAGAATAGCTGCTGGCTCTGGAGCTCCTTGAGAGCCTCGGGCGCAACGATGCTGCGCGCGATCAAGCGCCTGCGGAAGAATGTCCCCATGCACACCATTCCCTCCGGCGTGCGGTCGTCCTCGACTTCGTTCACGTTCAGCTGTATCGACTGTTGGGTCGAGACGAACGCGACCGGCGTCGTTGGACCGCCGTTGCCTCCCGGGCCGGTGTTCTCGTACTCTTCGTCGGGCGACCAGGGTTCCATGTGCTCCTCGCTGCATGGTAAACATACCCAAACTCGCCGCTGACTCCAAAGCATTGAACGATATCGACTTCGGATGACGCACTGATGCCGGTGGGAAGCGAATCGAGCGCAAGGGGCGCCGCAGCGGAGCGGATCCGGGTCTCGTACCGGCTCCTGTGCGGTTGGGGAGCGGACCCACACAGCCGCGCACGCGACATCGCCTTCGAACAGACGGTAGAACTCCCGGAGCATTGTGTCCCGGCCCCGATTCGGGATTCCGTGGTGGGCCGAATCGAGTGTGTTGCTCAAGTGGACAGCCAAGTCTGGACCGCGATCATTTCGTACCCGGCGAGTGTCGTCAGCGATCTCGGCCAGCTCGTCAACCTGTTGTTTGGCAACATCTCGCTCAAATCGGGCGTGCAGGTGTTCGACGTGGAACTGCCACCCTCGTCTATGAGCCATCTGACGGGACCCAGCTTTGGTGTGACGGGCTTGAGGAGACTCTGCGGAGTAGGAGATGGTGCCCTTTCATGTGCCGCGCTCAAGCCGCTGGGTCTCTCGACAACTGAGCTGGCCCAACTGTGCCGCCAATTCGCGCTGGGAGGCATCGATATCATCAAGGACGACCACAGTCTCACGGACCAAGAATCGGCGCCGTTCCGCGAGCGAGTGGCGCAGTGCCAGCAGGCGGTCGAACGGGCGAACCGAGAGACGGGCGGGAGCAGCCGTTACTTTCCCAACCTCCCCTCGAGTTGGTCGACGTTCGATGACAACCTCGCCTACGCCAGATCGGTCGGTGTCACAGGAGTACTGGTCAGTCCGTTGCTGATCGGGCTCGATGCCGTCCGGTGCGCCGCTGCGCAGGGCGACATAGCCCTGCTGGGGCATCCGGCACTATCAGGAGCATTCTTCCAGCCGGATCACGGGATAGCCCCCGATCTCCTGCTTGGCAAGCTGTTCCGCCTGATAGGTTGCGATGGTGTCATCTATCCCAACGTGGGAGGACGGTTTGTTCTGTCGGAAGGCCAGTGCACCGCAATCAACGGCCGCCTGCGTGAGCCGTTGGGACATATTAGACGTGCGTTCCCCGTGCCTGCTGGGGGTATCGACATGACGCGGGTCCCATATTGGCTGGACCGCTATGGACCGGACACGATCTTTCTCGTCGGAGGCAGTCTGTATTCTCAGGGAGATCTGGTCGCTGCCAGCAGGATCCTGATGAAGGCTCTAGGGCGGTGATGCTAATGACCAATGATTCCAAGGTGATCAAGTGTGCCGGCTACCGCTGGCAGGGCATTGGGGTGAGGGAATACAAGAGAGGCGGCGGCAAGTTCAAAGGAGTGACGCGACAGACCCTGATTGGAGACGGTGCTGGTGAGGGAGACGTCGCGTTCGTGACCCGCTACTTCGAGGTCGAACCTGGCGGGCATTCGACCTTGGAACGGCATCGACACCCGCACTCGGTTGTCGTGTTGCGTGGTAGCGGCCAAGTGACTCTGGGAGACGAAGCTCACGACCTGGAACCGTTCGACTGCGTATATGTGGCGCCGGGAACGGTTCACCAGTTCCGGGCCGGGCCAAGGGAGCCGCTGGGTTTCCTCTGCGTCGTGGATCGGGTGCGCGACAGGCCGCAGCCGGTGGCGTGAGTCGGGCGTGACCGGCTCGGCGCGTCGGGCTACACGTTATACCGGCTTCTCCGCTGCCTGAGGTAGACGCCCCGCCAGTAGTTCCGCGAAGGGCCGGGTGGTCTCGATCCTTCCCAACACGATTCGTATCACGGCGGTTATCGGGACGGCCAGGAACATCCCCACGATTCCCCACAGAAGGCCCCAGAAGATCAAGGACAACAACACGGTCACCGGATGGAGATCGAGTCGTTCTCCCATCACCAGCGGCTCGATGCCGTTGCCAATGACCAACTGGATCAGGCCGGGCAGAGCCACCACACCCACGATTGCCCAGGTGCTATCGAACTGGATGATCGCAAACGGGATGGGAAGCAGGGTCGCAACCACCGACCCTATCGAGGGGATGAAATTGAGCAGGAACGCCATCACGCCGAACATCAGCGCCAGATCCAATCCGAAGAGCCAGAGAATCGTGCCTACCAGCAGACCGGTGGTTGCCGAAATCAGGAACTTGGTTACGATGTATCTCTGGACCTTGCTGTTCACCTCGGCGTAGATGCCTCCCAGTTGGCGAGATGGTCGCCTTCCGATTACGAGATAGACCACGAAGATCAGGACCAACCCGCCGGTCGTAACCAAATCGACTACCGTCCCGGCCGTGCTACGTACCAGGCTCAACAGTGGCAGCTGCCGGATGCCCTCCAGCAGCTGATCTTGACCGAGATCGACACTGAAGCGGTCGAGGATCGAGAGAACTCTTTCGGCGGTCCCTGCCAACCGGTCGCGGTAGACCGGAATCGATGCCAAGAGTTCCCTGGTGGACTCGGTAATAAGCAGGCCGAGCAGCGTGAGTACACCGAGAGCGGCGAGCAGGGCCACGATCAATGCCACAGCGCGTGGGAACCGCAGCCGAGACTGCAGATAGTCAATGAGCGGCAGCACCAAATAGGATATGAAGATCGCGAGCACGAACGGCACCATGACAGCGCGCGTGGCGGCTAGCGCTGCAGCCAACGCGATGGCAGCCAGCACCACCAGAGAGATGGTGATCAGGCGTGATTGCTCTGCCTGTAATGTAGGCATGCGCAGGCTCCTGACGGCCCCGTAGTCGCTTCGCGCCACCGCACCGTTACCGCAATTCTCTGAGCGCTGCACCGAGCGTCATGGTGTCGACGTGGTAGATGCAGCACGCGCGCAACAGTGGAGTAATGAAACTACATTCCAGGCCACAATCAACGATAGGCCGTGAGAAAACCACGCTCTGACGCCAGCTGATCACTCATTTGCCTGCTGTTACTTGGCATAGTAACTGCCGCTATAATTAGCCTGTGGCCGAGTCCTTGGCTCCAGTCGGGTTTCGTATTTGACCATCACGCATAGGCAATTCCGGATCACCGCTTGACTGACATCCTTCGCGTCATGACCTGTACACCGGCACGCCGTCTCACGACGGCAGTTCTGCTGGTGGCGGCGGCGCTGTCTCAGTCCACTTGCCGCCTTGACGAGTTGTTGAGTCCTCCTCCGGCCGGTCTCCTCGAGATTTCCAAGGAAGTGATCGCGGAGTCCTCGGCGGTGGGCAGTACATTGCCCCGGACCACATCAGTCAATCTGGCCAATCCGGGGGAGCGGCAGCAGTCGTGGATCGTGACTCGCGCTCAGCTTTCCGACTGGCTGGAGGTGGATCCCACCAGTGGTACCGCGCCCAGCACGGTTTCCCTAACACTCGATCCCTCGGGGCTGGCTCTCGGAGTTCATCGTGACACGCTGATCTTCAGCGGCGGGAGTGGGGCACTGGACCCGATGCGCCTACCGGTCGAGTTCTCGATCACTCCCTGCTTGACCATCACGCTTAGACCGGACACGGTCGTGGCGGATTCGCTGGGCCGAGCCGACTGCACGGCGCCACACAGGGCCAACTCCTACGCAAAGGTGTACCGGTTCGATGCCAGCGCGGGCGATTCGGTATCGGTCTTCATGAGGTCGTCAGACTTCGATGCGTTCCTGGGGTTGGACAGCGCTGCTGATGGGTCGTCCACGGTCCTGAGCGAGGCGGACGGCTGCGTTGGTGATGCCGACGATCCGTGCCTCATTTACGTGCTGCTCCCGGAGGCCGGCGACTATTTCATCGAGGCCACGACGTACGATCGCCGGGAAACCGGCTCGTTCACCCTCGAGGTGCGGCCGCCGCGGGCACCCGATGCCCCGACGGATCTGGCCCAGGTCAGATCAGATAGCATAACCACAGTGACCCTCGGCGCTACCGTGAGTGACACGGTGTTCGTGTTCCAGGGAGTAGTCGACGATCCCGATCTCGGCGATTCTCTAAGATTGCAGGTTGAGATTCAGCCCATCGACTCTACCTTTGGCGGCACGCCCAGCGGCTCATCGGAATTCGGTGCTGGTGGCGACACTCTCCTGCTCACCGTAGCTGGCTTCGCCGACGACACCCGGTATCACTGGCGCGCGCGGACCGTGGACCAGACAGGTCGCGGCAGCTCGTGGGCTCAGTTCGGCGAGAATCCAGAGGGCGAGCCGGACTTCGCCGTGGCGTTGCAGGAGGTCCCGGAGTCCCCGATTGGCTTGGGCCAGTACCGCAGCGACGCCACGACGCCGATCTCGATTGGCGGCACCACCTCGGAGCCGACGGTAGTGATCTCGGGTGAAGTGAATGATCCCGATCCATTCGATCAGGTACGCTTGGAGGTCGAGGTGCGGCCTGTGGGAACGCCGTTCTCGAATACTGCGACTGGGTCGAGCGTGCTGCTGGC
>CP070666.1:699984-710556 GCA_020351775.1 Gemmatimonadota bacterium
CATCGTCATCAAGAGACCGAATCGAGATGCGAAGGTCTCTCGGACTTGATGCGTGGTGCCTGGCGCCATCACGGTTCAGTGCGAGCTGTGTCTACGCACCGCGTCACATAGCTGTTTGATGTCATCATCCGTGTTGTAATAGTGTGATGAAACGCGCAGCCCACCGATGTTTGAAGTGTAACGTATCGAGATCACAATCCTGTCTCCCAGGATGCGGTTTAGCAGCGTGAGATCATTGGCCGGGTCTGTGTGACGCCGAAACACGGTGATACCGGAGCGATATGCGGGATCACGATGGGAGATTAGCCGTGCTCCGGCCTGCTCCAGTTCCTCATGCAAGAGATCAGTGAGCCTGCGTATGTGCTGTTCCACATTCCTGATACCGATCTCGTTGACCAGCTTGAGCGACTTGCCAAGTCCCACCGTGCCAGGATAGTTGGAGGTACCGGCTATCTCGAACTTCTTGGCTGTCAGGGGGAACACGTAGTCTCGGTACGGAGTGATGTCGGGTGTCTGAAAGTACACTCCCCAGCCACCTTCCGGTGGCTCCAGTGCCATGTATCCGTGGGAGACAGGCTCCAGTTCAGCAAGCACTCTATCGCTGACGAACATGACGCCGCAGCCGAATGGCGCGTTGAGCCACTTGTGCCCGCCGGCAATCACGAAGTCAGCGTACTGGGAGGCGAGATCGATCTCCATGGCTCCCATCTCTTGGACGGCGTCTACCACCAACCAGATTTCCTGTCCCCGACAGATCTCTCCCAGCTGCCTGATGGCCATGCGAAACCCCGAGCACCACTGAACCGATGATACGCACACAGCCTTGGTTTTGGAGTCGATAGCTGCTGCGAAATCATCAGGAGTTAGCACACCCTCGCCGTGAGAATGAACGGGTTTCAGCTCCAATCCGATCGATTCCCGCTTCTTGGCCCAAGGAATGGCCACTTGGAGGTATTCGGTATCGGCGATGAGGACGTTTTCGCCACGGCGCAGGGGCAGGGCGTTGGCGGCGATGTTGAGACCGTGAGTCGTGCTCTCAATCAGAGCGACGTTCTCAGTTCGGGTATTGAGCAGCTTGGCCGCCTCCTCGAGCGCCTCGTAGCGCATGTTATCCATGGCGAGATGTAGACGTGATGCATCGCCAGCGTCACCGCTGACCGCGAGATCCAGGAACTCTTCGATCCCTGCCCGGGCTTCCACCGGGGTCAGGCTGACCGCAGCTGCATCGAGGAAGACCTTGTCCGCGAGGCCGGGAAAGGATTGGCGCACATCGTCGAGGTTCATTGTCCACCTCCGGTATCGCAGATAGCTTCATCACAATATGCAACACCTCTAGAGGATTCAAACTCAATAGAGGAGCCTCCATGAAGAGCGTTCTAAGGCAGGTGGCAATCCTTGCTGCGCTGTGCCTCACCACGGCCAGCAGTTCGCTGAGCCAAGAAGCCCAGGATCCTCTTGGCTCGAAGGTGGACTCCATGTTTGCCGAGTTCGACCACCTGGAGTCACCCGGTTGGGCTGTGCTGGCCGTCCGACGGGGTGAAGTCGTGCTGCGCCGCGGTTACGGCATGGCCAATCTGGAGCATCAGAGGCCGATCACGGCATCTACGGTTTTCGATATTGCGTCGGTCTCCAAGCAGTTCGCTGCAATGGCGATATCCATCCTGGTAGAGCAGGGCGTGCTCTCGTTGGACGACGACGTGAGGCAGTACGTCCCCGAGCTGCCGGAGTTCGGCCACACAATCACGATACGTCACCTCGTTCATCACACCAGCGGACTGCGGGATTGGCCCGGAACGCTGGCCGTGGCAGGCTGGCGTATGGATGACGTGATCTCGTTCGATCAGATCCTCACTATGGCTTTCAACCAGCAGGGCCTCAACTTCGAACCCGGCTCCGAGTACTCGTATTCCAATACCGGTTACAACGTCTTGGCAGAGGTCGTTACCCGCGTGACCGGCCAGACGTTCAGGGAGTGGACCGATGCGAACATCTTCAAGCCGTTGGGAATGACGAGCACCCACTTTCACGACGATCACACCGAGCTCGTGCCAAACAGGGCGTACGGCTATGCGCGTGACTCTGACGGGCAGTTTCACGCGGTACCCAACGGGCTGACCGCGCTGGGTTCGAGTTCGCTGTACACAACGATTGATGACTTGGCCAAGTGGGTGATCAACTTCGAGGAGAAGCGAGTCGGCGGCGCTGCCGTGATCGATCGAATGATGCAGCGCGGCGTGCTCAACGATGGCACGCAGCTAGGCTATGCGTTTGGGTTGGGGGTAGGCCGTTACCGAGGCCTCAGGACAATCAGCCACAGTGGCTCATGGGCGTCGTTTCGTACCTTCTTGGTTCACTTTCCGGAACAGCATTTCTCAGTCGTGGTGTTGGGTAACCACAGTCCTTCCGATCCCAATAGAGCTGCATATGACCTTGTGGACCTGTATCTCGCCGATGAGCTGTCGCCGCGCGCCCCGCCTCCTGCAGCTGAAGAGCAGACCGAGCCGTCTGATATTCCCGCTGCTCTGCTCGATGAGTACGTAGGCACCTATCGCCTCGGCCCGGCTTGGTACGTCAAGATCACTAGGTCAGACAACGGTTTCATGACCCAGGCGACTGCGGAGGATGCGTTTCCAATGGAGGCTCGGTCGGATTCCGTGTTCTGGGTGCCCGACTACGGAGCAGCCATGATCTTCCTGCGAGACGATTCGGGTCGGGTCGACCGATTCAGATATCGCGGCATGATCTGTCCCAGGGTCGCCGATCTGCCGCCACCGAGCGCGGAGCAGTTGACGGCATACGAGGGTGAGTACTTCAGCGAAGAGCTGAGTACTGCGTACGTAGTAGCAGTTGAGCAAGGTGAACTGGTGCTGCGCCACAGGCGACACGGTGTCATCAGCCTGACGCCAGCGTGGAGCGATGACTTCCGCGGTGGCCAGTGGTTTCTACAGTCAGTCGAATTCGATCGAGGCGCGTCTGGGCGGGTGGCGGGATTCCGAGTTACGCAGAGTAGAAGCCGCAATCTCCGGTTTGTGAAGCGGAACTAACGCGGCCGCGGACATCAGGAACATCTCATCCCCACGTGCCACACCCGGCGGGCCGAGTCGGCAGGTCTGAAACCTCCCAGTTGCTCTAGCCGTACTGTCTACAAGTCAGACTCTGTCGACAAGAGCTACAGTTATGAAGCGACGACAAGGAACAATCGGGGAATTCGAGCAGCTGGTACTGCTGGCCATCCTTCGGCTGAAGGAGGAGGCCTACGGTCCCAACATAAGCGAGGAATTGGAGCGCAAGGCGGGACGCAGGGTGTCGCGTGGCGCGCTGTACTCCAGCCTCGACCGACTGCAGCAGAAGGGGCTGCTTCAGTGGCAGATCGAAGCAACCTCGTCGGACCGGGGTGGCCACCCCAGGCGCCGGTTCGAGGTGACGCGGACCGGCATCGCGGCACTGCGGGAATATCGCAAAGCGCTGACCAGGCTTTGGGCCGGTTTAGAGGAGGTACTGGGGTGAATGCCGAAGAACGGCGTCCGCCCGTGGCAGCCGAGGCGCTGCTGCGCAAGGTGCTTCCGGACGACGCGGTGGGGCGCAGCGTTGTCGGTGACCTAGGGGAGGAGTACAGGCGTCGCGCACAGTTGCACGCGCGGTCCGCCCATCGCTGGTATTGGCGTGAGGCCTTGGCCATCGCGTTTCACTCAACGCGGGATCGGATCGCGAAGCGGGCGGCATCGACCACCGCTGTGTCGGATCCAGTGGGAAAGGGAGACGGAATGCTCAGGCGCATTTGGTCAGATCTACGAGTTGGGGCCAGGACCCTGTGGCGGACACCCGGTTTCACGCTTGTGGCGGCGATTACGCTGGCACTGGGCATCGGTGCCAACACGGCCATCTTCAGCTTGGTGGATGGGATTCTGCTGCGGCCGCTGCCATACGATGAGGCGAATCGGCTTGTTGGTGTGTGGAACACGGCTCCCGGTGTCGACGTGGAGCAAGTCAGCCAGTCGCCTGCGCTGCACTTCACCTACGAGGATGAGGGCACGGTGTTCGAGGAGCTCGGACTGTGGAATAGGGGTACTGTGGCGATCACCGGCCTCGACGAGGCGTTACAGGAGGATGCAATCTGGGTCACCGACGGGACCTTCAGGGTCCTGAGGGTCCAACCCGTCATAGGGCGCCGCTTCAGTCGGGAAGACGACACTCCTGACACGCCCCGGACTGCGATTCTCAGTTACAAATACTGGCTTAGCCGGTTCGCAGGCGATCCCGAGGTGCTCGGACGCACCCTGATTGCTGACGGTATAGCGCGACAGATCATCGGCATCATGCCAGCGGACTTCCGCCTCCTTGGAAATGATCCAGCCATATACTTGCCGATGCGCTGGGACCGCTCAGAGATTTTCGTGGGCCAGTTCAGCTTCCGGAGCCTAGGGAGGTTGAAACAGGACGTCACACTGGAACAGGCTACCGCCGAGATGACTCGGCTACTTCCGATTGCGGTCGAGAAGTTCCCTGGCGGGATGAAGCTCGAGCATGTGGAGGAAGCCAGACTCGCACCGTTGCTGACACCGCTCAAGACGGACGTAATCGGTAACGTGGGCGACGTACTCTGGGTATTGCTCGGCACCGCCGCAATGGTCTTGCTGATTGCCTGCGCCAACGTGACTAATCTCTCGCTGGTCCGTGCCGAGGGCAGGGACCGTGAGGTGGCCGTGCGTACGGCGATGGGGGCCGCACGCACCAGGATTGCCAGCCAGTTCATCACGGAGACTGCGGTGCTCGGAGTGGTTGGATGCGTCCTCGGCTTGGGTCTAGCGTACGGCGGGCTCCAGGTCCTCCTAGCGATGGCGCCGACAAACCTGCCGCGGCTCGATGAGATCTCGATCAGTCCGATGGTACTGCTGTTCACAGTCGGTGTAACCGTGCTGGCATGCCTGGCAGTGAGTCTCTTGTCCCTGTTTCGCTATGGGCAATTCAACTTGGTCAGTGCTTTGAAGGAAGGTGGCCGTGGTGCGAGTGGCAGTCGCCAGCGCAACCGGGCTCGTAACGCGCTCGTGGTCGCACAAGTTGCGCTGGCAATAGTCTTGTTGATCGGATCCGGACTAATGGTGAGGAGTTTTCGGGCCCTGATGGCTGTGGAGCCAGGTTTCCGTGATCCAGAGTCGGTCCTCACTCTACGTGTTTCGATCCCGAGTGCTGAGGTCGAGGACTTGAGCGAGATGGCTCAGACTCACGAGATGATTGCGCGACGAATCGATGAGCTGCCGGGCGTGACATCAGTGGGCCTCTCGACATCAATCACCATGGATGGAGCAGCCGGGTTCGATCCCATCTTCGTCGAGCAATTCCCCCTGAGTGAAGGTCAGCTGCCACCGGTCCGCACTTTCAAGTGGATTGGCGAAGGGTACTTCGCGACGATGGGCAATCCCGTGCTTGCTGGCAGGCCCATTACTCGGGCGGATCTCTATGAACGGGCACGTGTCGTCGTGATCACTGAGAACCTCGCGCTCGAATACTGGAACTCCCCGGCGGAAGCCATTGGAAAGCGCATCGGGACGGGAATCGAAGAAGGTGACTGGAGAACGATTGTGGGCGTGGTTGGCAATGTGCGTGACAACGGAATGTCTCAGGATGCTGCAACAGTCGTCTACTGGCCGATGATAACGCCACACCCCTGGCAAGAGCTAGTAGGGGACTCAGTCTTCGCCAGCAGGGATATGGCATACGCGATCCGGAGCGATAGAACCGGTACGGCTGGATTCCTCGATGAGATTAGACAAGCGATCTGGTCAGTCAACTCGAATCTGCCGTTGGCTAACGTGCGCACATTGGAGGACATTCTGGATCGGTCGACCGCCCGTACCTCGTTTACTCTGGTGATGCTCGGCGTCGCTACCGCAGTCGCCTTGCTACTCGGCGTCGTCGGTGTCTACGGAGTGATCTCCTACGTGGTGACACAGAGGACGAGGGAGATCGGCGTGCGTATTGCGCTTGGGGCACAGACAGGAACGGTGATGAAGATGGTGTTGCGGCACGGACTGATACTCGCTGGTACCGGTGTAACGGCCGGACTACTGGCTGCATTGGGACTTACGCGTTTGATGTCGAGCTTATTGTACGGCGTGAATCCGGTCGATGCGATCACGTATGTGAGTGTTGCAGCGGGGACAACAATGATCGTCTTGCTCGCCAGCTACCTGCCGGCTCGAAAAGCCGCTGCGGTTGATCCGCTTGAGGCATTGCGCGCCGAGTAGGGGCGCCGATCCACGTCATCACTCTATCCTCAATGCCTCCATCGGATCGACACTGGTAGCCCGCATCGCGGGCACCAGACAGGCAACGAGTCCGGTCGTACCCAATGCGGCCACCACCACGACGACTGTAAATGGATCGGTGGGCTCAACTCCGAACAGTATCGCACTCAACAGCCGCGACAGAAGCGCTGCTACCAGCAATCCGAATACCAAGCCTATCAGCAAGTGACGCCCTCCCTCCTTCAGGATCAGTCGGAGCAGACTGCCGGCAGACGCGCCGAGCGACATTCGGACACCGAACTCTCCGGTACGTCTGCTGACGGAGAACGCCATCACACCGTAGAGGCCAATGCTTGCCAGACACAGTGCCGTCAGGCCGAAGATTCCAAAGAGCGTACCCAGCATTCGATACATCCAGTTCAGATCGTTGATAGCATCCTGCAGCGTATTCACATCCGACAATGCCTGATCAGGGTCGACCGCAGCAAGTTCGGTTCGCACTAGGTCAGTCAGCGCTAGGGGCGGACGGGAGGATCGAATCGCAACCTTTGGTCGCAGTGTCGTGACCTGGGCCAGTGGCAGGTACACCCCCTCCGGTCCCTCGTCCATAACACCGCCTCGCCTGCGTCGGTTAATCATCATGTCCGGTGCTACCCCGACTATGGTCCGCCATACGGTATCTGAAGCGGACCGTCCGAAACGGATGCGTCTACCAAGGGGCTCGGAGCCGTGCAGGTAGCGGTCGACAAAGCTCTCGTTCACAATGGCCACTCGCTCACCATCGAGATCATCCGACAGCTCGAAGGCTCGTCCGCTCCGGATTTCTACATTGAATGTCTGAAAGAAATCTGGCGTAACGGCCGCCCAGCGTACCATCGGGAAGTCCCGCTCGGTTTGGTAGGTGACCCCCTCGACTCCCATGGCCGTCCCGCCGGCCCCAAGCCCGGGAAGCGCCGACGTGAGTGCAACATTGATGACACCGGGTTTTCCTTTCAGCCGTCCGACCAGATCGTCGTAGAACCGAACGCGCGTGTCAGAGTCAGGGTAGCGGCGATCGTACAGCGGGATTCCGGCGATAAATATGTCATCGGTGGAAAACCCGAAGTCCATGTCCGCCACTTGCACTGCACTCTTGGTCATTAGACCGGCGGGTATCAGCAATCCACATGACAGCGCGATCTCCAGCACTACCAGCACCCTGCTGAACCGTCCGAGCCTTAGGCTCGAAGTACCGCGTGACTCGTCCTGCAGCACTACGTTCAAGTTCGCGCCGGACGCCTGAAGCGCGGGGATTGTGCCGGCGATGAGTGTCGCTGCTACTATGAGAGCCACTACAAAGAGCAGCACCATGCCGTTCAGCGAGATGTCCACCCAGAAGGGGACAGGGCTGAAGTTCGCCACCATGGAGATGTTGAATAGGCGGATCCCGACCCAGGCCACGCCGATGCCCGCGAGGCCGCCCAGGCACGCCAGGGCGAGAGCTTCGGTGAACAACAGCACGATCACTCTTCCACGGCTGGCACCGAGGGCCGACCTGATTGCCATCTCCTTGGCGCGGACTGCAGCGCGAGCGAGCAGCAGGTTGGCAACGTTCGAACAGGCTATCAGCAAGACTCCGAATACGGTGCCGAGCATCGTGAGCGCGATTGCCACTAGTTCGCTGCCCACACGAGTCTCGATATAGGATTCCACGTTCACACCAATGCCAGTGTTTGTCTCGGGATATTCCTGCTCCAGTTGCCGGGCGATCGTGTTCAAGTCGTCACGACCGGCGTTCATCGAGACGCCGTTTGTCAATCTGGCGAGAGAGTTGAAGCCTGGTCCGCCGCCAGTGGCTACGTTGTCCGGGTTGTACGTCAACGGGAACCAGACATCCTCGAATGTTGGAAAACCGAAGCCTTCGGGCATCACCCCGACTATCGTCTTTGGCTCACCGTTGGCACGGATCGTCCGTCCCAGCACCCCTGGATCGCCTGCGAAGCGATTCTGCCACACCGTATGACCGATTATGGCGACCGGAGCAGCACCTGGCTTGTCGTCTTGGTCGTCGAATCCACGGCCCAGTACGGGTTGGACACGCAGCACGTCGAACAGGTTGGGCGTGATGAACGCTCCCGTGCGTTGCTCCGGGGCCGCTTCATCGCTGCCGAGCGAGAAGGAGTATCCCAGCCAGCCACCGATATCATGGAAGGTGGATTGACGGTCCTGCCAGGCCCACAGGTCTCGGAGAACGACCCCCAGCCGCGCGTTGCCAGCCGACAGATTGTTGCGGGTGATCAGCACTAATTGGTGGGAATCCTCGAATGGCAGGCCGCGAATGATGGTGCCGTATACGATGGAGAAAGTGGTAGCTGTGAGGCCGATGCCGAGTGCCAGAGCGATGACCGCAATGAGTGTCAATCCCGGATAGTGTAGCAGCATCCGTAGGGAGTAGCGGAGGTCGTGGAGTGTATTCATCGCCCCATTCTCAGTCTCACCCTGAAAGGGAAGGCTCGGCGGAGAAAAGAGTCCTGACAGGCATAGTCCTCGCCCCAGGCTGCCAAGCGCAGGCCCGTAGAATCGGGGTTCTACAAGCCAAAGCCCGGTGGGCCGAGCTTGGCATTTCGTTGACCGATTGTATGCACGCTGCTCCAAATGCTGGAAGGGTCCCGGACTGTGGCTGATTCACGACCGTTCTCGACGAACGAGATCGAGGACCTTGGTTGCCGTGGCGTCCTGCGTCAGCTTCTCGAGTGTTGTCTTCATCTTGCGCGACCAGTTGGGGTACTGCTCGTTGACCACACTTGGCAAGTTGATCGGATCGGTTTCGCCCGCTAGGTCATCTAAGGAAATGCCGAGTAGGGGGGCGGGTGTGCGCGCTAGGAATGAATACGTAGCCCGAATCACTTGTGCCGGATTGACTGCTCTGTCGGCATCAAGCAGCCCCTCTTTCGCAAGCCTCCTGCAAAGAGAGCGTCTTTCTCGCTCGCGCTCAACTTGGGCGGCTTCGTACTCGCGCTGCTGGGCGTACGCGCCGGCCTGGTCCCGCAGCGTCAGGTCTCGATCCTGCCAGTATCCCGCCAGCGGGGCCTGATCGTGTGTGTTCGCCATCACCATCGCCCGTTTCGAGTAATGTCGTGACGCGCGGAACGTGCCCTTCCGGTTGCGCTCGAAGTACAGCACACGTGACGACAGAATACCCCAACGCGCCAACCGAGCCTCGAACCCTCGCGGAACCGTACCCAAGTCCTCACCGACAATCACGGCCCGGTTGCGCCTGCTTTCCAGCGCGAGGATCCCGAGCAGGTCGTTTACCGGGTAGCGGACGTACGCACCGTGTTCACCGGATAGACCTGTAGGGATCCAGAACTGTCGCAGGAGGCCCATTACGTGGTCTATCCTGAGGCAGGCCGCGTGACGCAGCGCTGCGCGAACGAGTCCGATCCAGTACTTGTAGCCATCGCTGCGTAACCGTTGCGGAATGACGGGTGGCAGACCCCAGTTCTGACCGTCGCTCGAGAAATCGTCCGGCGGTGCGCCAATGCAGATCCCTGGGGCAAACAGACCTCGATAGCACCATGCATCCGCACCGGATATATCAGAACTCAAGGCCAGATCCCCGTAGATCCCCAAAGGCATGGCCGCTCTCGCGTCGTTCGCCGCTGAATCGAGCTGGCGATCGAGCTCGAACTGTACGTATCGGTGGAAATCGACTTCCCGGTGATGCTCCGTTTGGAACTGCGCCACTTGGGCCGAGTCGCTGTGTCGGTATGGTTCCGGCCAACGGTCCCAGGACGGATGCGATTTTTGCCACGAGAAGAACTCGTCGAGCGCTCTGAAGGTCGCGTAGCACTCCAGATCGCTGCCGGCCTGCTGCAGGAAACGTCGGAACTCGGCGTTGCGGCTCGTGCCCTGTTGCGATTGCCGCTCGATGAACGCCTGGTGCAGCAACTTCAGCACGCGGCGCTTCAGCCCCGTGACAGCCTCATAGTCGATGTATTCTGCACGACAGAGCCGTTCCAGCTCGGTCGTGTACTCTTGTGACTCTATCAATGACCTGGCCGACGGGCAGTCGGCAAGTTCGGGAATCGCCGTGACATCGAGATAGATCTCGTTGGCGAACAGTCGGCTGAGAGGGCTATATGGGCTAATTCCGTAACCCCGGTTGCGGAGCGCGTGCAGCGGATTGACACCAAGGAACGTCGCGCCTTGTTGGCTGGCCCATTTCACCAGCTTGCGCAGATCTGACAGGTCACCTATTCCCCAGTTATTCGTACTGTTCACTGAATACAGATTGCACCACAATCCGAAACCACGCCGATCGCTTAAGGCTTCTTCCACCGTGGTA
>CP070666.1:710656-720652 GCA_020351775.1 Gemmatimonadota bacterium
CTATGCTGCCGTGGTTTTCCTAGACGCTAACGGCAATGCCTTTACTGAGGAGCAAAGAGCGGGGCTCGAGCGGTACATCAACCAGGGCGGCGGATTCGTCGGCCTTCATGCAGCTTCAACGACAAACGAAGAGTGGGAGTGGTACGATCAGCTTGTCGGTCGAGTATTCACAGGACACCCGGTAATACAGACGGCTGTTCTACAGGTACTCGCTGCGGAGTTCCCCGCCGCCAGACATCTTCCTTCCACGTGGGTCTGGACCGATGAGTGGTACAACTTCGGCGAAGCAAAAACGGAACACTTGCGGACGGTACTCACGGTCGATGAGTCGACCTACGATCCCAGAGCAGGATATGAAGGCCCAATCATGGGTGCGCCCCACCCCATAACCTGGTACCAGGAATTCGACGGCGGGCGTTCGTTCTACCACGCACTCGGCCACAAGCTTGATGCGTATCAGGATCAGAGGAACCTGGATCTCATCTATGGAGGTATCTATTGGGCAGCAACCGGACGGGGCATCTCCACGAAGTGAGATAGCAGTACCGCACTGGCACACACCGCATGAACCGGAAGCCTAAGGGGGCGGCCATCAGTGCCGACCTCCCGCACTTCTACAAACGGGGGCACCTGTCCCGATCAATCTTCCATGATCAGACAGAAGGAGGATGACATGAAAGACAATGAGAAACAGATGTCACGACGGAAGTTCATCAAGAACACAGCGGCTATCTCATCAGTCCCGCTTATTGTCGGCTCCAACCGTGCGACGCCCCTTCTGGACGCCCGGGTAGAGAAGCAAGATACGCCCGATGACAGCGGGCAAACCTCAGTTGAGAAGAGACCGGCTAATATGCCGATGCGCCGGCTGGGAAAGACGGACATATATGTGTCGGTGCTTTGTTGCGGGGGGTTTGGCGGTGATAACGTGGAACAGTACGTCGAACGGGCGATAGAGCTGGGAGTCAACCTGTTTGACACGGCCTCGCAATACGACAATGAGAAAGACTTCGGCAACTTCGTTTCGACGTACCGCGATCAGATCTATGTGTCTTCGAAATTCAATGGATGGCCCGGGCCCGAGAGCGATTATCCGGGGACTAGATATCTCGACCACGCCAAACGGGAATTCGAGAATACAATGAACAATATCAAGTCTGACTATCTTGATATTTATCTCATGCATGCCCTCAAACCTGAGGACAACTTCAGTGACTATGACGATATCTGGCGTTGGATGAGTGACCTGAAGGATGAGGGCGCGGTTCGTTTTCTCGGTTTCTCCGACATGGACAGTGCCGCCAAAGGCGTGGAGTTTATCGAGAGATACGACCCTGATGTCTGCATGATTGCCATGAACGCCATCGGGAAGCTGGATTGGGTCCCTAATCCAACGCTGCATGACTTTGTCGAGGACGTGCTGCCAGTGGCACGGGAGCATGATGTTGGAGTGATTGCGATGAAGGTGATGCGCAGCCTCGTCAATACCACCAACACCCCTGAAGAGTGCCTTGCATACGTATTGAACATGGACGGTGTTGCGACGGCAGTTGTGGGTCAACCTAGCATTGATGAACTCGAGCAAAATGCCGAGATCGTTAGTCGTTTCGTGGGCGAAACAGGGATCAAACACGGCGAGTTGTTTGACTTTGAGGATATCCAACGCAGGGCCAGGGTCTTGGCCGAGCACCTAATCTGGCGTCAACCGGGATACGAGGATACGGGAGGAAGTCACCTTATTCGGCTAAGAGACGAGTATACAGTCTGATAGGAACAGGGTGGTGACGTGAATTGCGTCACCACTTGCAACGTTACACACGCCTTCGGACGCTTTGCACACGGTCATTGCGGGCCTGCAAACAGCGTTTGTGGCCGTGCAAACATCGTGCGTGGCCCCGCAAACCTCGTTTGCGGCCAGTTATGGCCTCTGTCAGCCCCGTATTTCCCGACTTGCCGGCCACATGTCGTGGTTTTGCTGGCGCGTCCTCCGGTGGAAGACGTGCCATATCGCGGCGTGTGGCCGGCGAATCACGTCGGTTCCCTCATTCACACCTGCCGCGGATCGCCTTCACTTCAATCTGTCCCCCGAACACCGACGATGCCGAGCCGGACTGCGTACTGGACTTCCAGCTCGTCGCGCCACAAGCCGTAGATCTTACCGTCGACGATGGTCCGAGGCGAGAAGCGCAGCGGCATGGTGACGGTTCCGAGGTATCTGCCATCGGCTTCGAACACATCCCAGTCGGGAGCACCGATGTCTTCGATGAGATTCCAGGAGATGCCGGTCAAGACCTCCATGAAGTTCCAGGAGACCCGTTCTTCATCCGTGAGTTCCGACGGATCCGGAATGTGTTGCACCCAGATACTGTTCTCCGGTCCGATCAGGATGCGCCCGAAGGGGGGATAGTGGTCGGCAAAGTGTACGAGATCACGAACCTGGGCGCTCGCCTGCGCAAATGCCTGCGGCGGGACCGTGGCTCGCAGTTGCTCATCGAACAGAGACCTCATCATCTCTTGGTCTTCCTCGGCGATCACCCGAGGCGAAAATACGCGAGTGACAACTCGCTCCAACGTGCCGTCGCGAGCGTAGAGTTCGAGACGGTACTGCGTGTTCGGCCCGTAGCAAAGGGACCCCGCGCCGGTCAGTTGCCACGCCGGTTCGGCGGCAAACACCGTGATCTCAGGCTGACTGCCTCCGAGACGCAAGGTCCGTCCAGACGGGAAGCGCATCACCGTATCGATTACGGCGCCATCGGTATCGAGCATCAGGAGCGCATCGAGACTGTCGGTCACGGCCTGACCCGGCAGCGCCAGTGGACGAACCTGCGCGGCAATCACGCCCGACCGTGCGGCCGAGATAGTGAGCGGCAAGCCGTTCTCGAACGCGAGCCTGATGCTCCCAAGGCTCGTTCCGTCCGGCGCGTACCGATTGACGCGATGATTGCTCAAGTCGGATACGAGCAGTGTGTCTCCCGCACCCAAGAACAACGCAGCGGGCTCGGGCCCAAGCTCTCCAGGTCCTGCGCCCGGTCCCCCCACGGTTGCCTCGTACCGACCGGCTGCGGAGTAAACGCGGACGTGTTGCGCCTGGGCGTCGAGCACAAAGATCCGGCCTCTGGAATCCGCACTGACCGATCCGATGCGGCCGAACAGGTACTCCGGATCTCCCTCCATCGCTCCGATCCTGAGTTCCTCCTCCAGTGTCCATGCGTCCGCAGCAGTCCACGCGCCGACAGCGGGATTGTGGACCACGGTGACACCGGCGGAATCCGTGACAGTTCCGGCCCAGGTTCCCTGCTCCGAGCAGGCAACCGACAGGACCGGCAAGGCGAGGAACAACGCGGCCGACGGCCTCATGATACCACCCTCGGGATATGACTAAACAGAGTATATATATTCTGTATAGGCATTAGTCAAACGGGGCTGGCAGGAGGGGCTCAGCCCGACGATCCGGAGCGCACGTCGCCCCGGAGGCACCCGAGCCGCAAGCCTCTGCGTTCGGCTTGGTCAGCCGGGCGTACTCCTGCATGGCGTGTGCATGGCGTGCTTCTCCTGCCCTGAGCCACGAAGTAGCGGTTGTAGCGCGTGGGTGCAGAGCACGCTACGGCATTCGACTGCAGAGATGACCCGCCGATATGTGCGACAGCGCGACAAGGGTGAAGTTGCATCGGCAGTGGCCGACGTCATGCTGCGCAGCGCCCGCGTCCATGAGGCGGCCTTCGGCAAGAGCGACCTAGAACTTGTTGGAACACTTGTTCCCTAGACCAGGCAACCTTTGGTCAGTGGACACGTATCTTAAAGCATAGACCAGCGAACCGACGAACATGCGTATCCGCCTGAATCACAAGCGCCTCCTGGAGCTTATCGCCGAGAGCAAGCTCAGCCAGAACCACTGGGCCATGCGGCTGGGGCTTTCAAAGGGACACTGGTCGGGGATCGTGAACGGCAAGCACCCCTATCCCTCCAAGGCTACCCAGGACCGCCTGCTGGAGGCATTTGGGGTGATGTTCGAGGAACTGTTCATTCACGAGTCACATTCCGGGATCGAAGCCGAATTTCAAGCCGCGCTAGCCGACAGGTACCTTATCGAAAGGGTGATCGGTCGGGGCGGCATGGGGACGGTCCATCTCGCACGAGATGTCAAGCTGGGTAGAACGGTTGCGATCAAGGTGGTGTCTCCGGAAGCGGTCAGCGGGATCGGGACCGAGCAATTCCTCAAAGAAATCCGCTACACGGCGCGGTTGCAGCACCACAACATCCTGCCGGTCTATGACGCCGGTGAGGCTGCCGGCGCGCCGTACTACGTGATGCCGTACATTCGTTCCGGCTCGCTCGGCCAATTGCTCGAGCGAGAGCGGATCTTGCCGATCGAGCGAGCACTGAAGATTGCCGGCGGCATTGCCGACGCGCTGGAGTATGCCCACGATCGGCAGGTACTCCACTGCGATGTGAAGCCTGGCAACGTGCTGATGTCTGGCAATCACGCGTTCGTTGCCGATTTCGGCCTGGCCCGAGCCATTCACACCGAGGCATTCGAGTGGGGATACAGAACCGAGCTCGACTCCTCGGCCGGGACACCAGCCTATGTCAGCCCCGAGCAGGCGACCGGTGAGCGCAACCTCGATTCTCGCTCCGACGTGTACAGCCTTGGCTGCCTTGTGTTCGAGATGCTCGCCGGCCGCGCCCCATTCGCCGGCGGATCAACCGTGGAGATTGTGGCCAAGCGTTTCATGACTCTGCCCGACCTCAGGCGGCATGCGCCACACGTACCGCCGGCCGTAGCGTCAGTCGTCGCCAGAGCAATGGAAACCGATCCCGCCGAACGCCCAGATTCGGCAGTGCTCTTGGCGGAAGAACTCGCTCGGGCTGCCGGTCAGCGAAGGTCACGAGTCCTCGAACGGGCATCGTTGCCGGCAATCCGACTGATCTCAACAACAAGCCGCGGTTTGAGCACACGATTTCCCAAGCTATCCACAGTGTTGGAGGAGGTCAGCGGGGATCTCCAATACGCCTTCCGCACGTTGCGAAAGGCACCGGTCTTCACTCTGATCGCGATGCTCACAGTCGCGCTCGGGATAGCGGTCAACGCAGCCGTGTTCACCGTCGTGAATGGTGTTCTGTTCAGACCGCTACCATACGAGCGTGCCGACGAGTTGGTGATGATCTGGACATTCAGGACTGAAACTGCGGAACCAGATACCTTCACAGTCAGTCCTGCTGACTTCGTGGATTGGCGCGACCAGGCAGCCAGTTTCAGTGACATGGCCGCGTTCAACATCAACCTGGCGTCGGTGACCGGCGAAACGGGGACCGAGCAAGTGCACGCGGGCATTGTCACGCCGAACTTCTTTGACCTAATCGGTGTTCACCCCATTCTGGGGACGGGCTTCGATCCCACTACTGACGAGAACTCCCAGCCGACCGTGGTGTTGAGTTACGGGTTTTGGCAACGGTGGTTCGGGGCCGATCCGAGCGTGCTGGACAGCACACTCTCCGTGGACGGAACAAGCTATCTCGTAGTCGGTGTGATGCCATCGGACTATCGTCACCCAGATCCGAGTCGCGAGTTCAGCGATGCGGAGTTCTGGAGGCCATGGCCGTTCGATCCTGAAGCGCCCTCGCGGACAAACACCTATCTCCGGGTGATTGGGCGCTTGATGCCGGGAGTGACCATCAGCAACGCGAGCGCGGAAATGACCGCGATTGCCAGGCAGTTGGAGCTGGAGTATCCGGAGACCAATGCCGGAGAGCGAACCGTCATCATCCCGCTACGAGACCAACACTATGCCTACGTCCGCCCCATTCTAGTACTCATCCTCGCCGGCGCAGGGCTCGTGCTGCTAATTGTCTGCGCCAACGTGGCCAACCTGGTGCTGGCCCGCAGCCAAGGTCGCCGCCGAGAGTTCGCGATTCGCACATCGCTCGGCGCAGGCAGGGCCCGGCTCGCACGACAGTTGGTTGCAGAGAACATTGCCGTGGCACTCTCGGGTGGCGCCATCGGGCTGCTGGCGGTCGCTATAGGTGCGGACGCAATCCGAGCAATACAGAGTACGCACCTATCGCACGTGGCAGACGTGAAGGTCGACCTGAGCGTAGCAGCGGCAATGATCCTAACCTCGGTAGCCATTGGCGTGATATTTGGCCTTATCCCGCTGCTCCAGTTGTCTAAGAGCAGTGTTAGAGACGTCCTCAACGAAGACAGCCCGGTTGGTGGTTCGCCTGGTCGTACCCACCGGTTCAGGGCAGGGCTCGTCGTGGCCCAGATGAGTATCGCGGTGGCACTGCTAATCGGCACGGGTCTCCTCACCCGGAGTTTCGTCAACCTGGTAACCACCCCCACGGGGTTTGAGACCCGTTCGGTCCTCACGTTCGAGACCGCGGCATCACGGTCACAGTACCCGGAGCACGAGGACCGAGTGCGCTTCTTCGAGGATCTGAGCCGATCGCTGGCCTCGCTGCCGGGGGTGGATGTAGTGGGACTGAACAGTGACATGCCGTTTAGCGTGTGGAATCAATCAACCCCCTTCAACTTCGTAGACAACCTCCTGCCGGCGGATGAGGCCCCAATGCTGGAATATCATACAGTTGGACCGGAGTACTTCCGTGCGATGGGAATCGACCTGCTGGCGGGTCGTGTGTTCGAGCCCGCGGACGGGATGAACGCACCCAGTGTCGTGGTTGTCAATGAGGAAATGGTGAGACGCTATTGGCCGGGTGTATCACCGCTGGGTCGGGAGCTGCTACTGGATGCGGAAGCCGATTCTCCTCGTGCTACCGTAATCGGTATAGTGGCGAACGTGTTGGATGATGGCTTTGCCGGCCGACTGGAACCGCAGGTCTACATCCCCTACATGCAGAGATCGGTCTACCGAATGACCGTCGTGCTGAGAACCTCCGTTGATCCCATTTCGGTCATTGGTGCAGCCCGGCGACGTGTGCTACAAGTCGATCCAAATGCGCCCGTTGGCACTGTGCAAACGTTGCGTCGAATGGTTGCCGCCTCGGTCTCCGCCGAGCGAGCAACTGCGCAGTTTGCGGTAGCGTTCTCGGTCCTGTCGGTGCTGCTCGCTGCGCTGGGAACCTACGGTCTCTTGGCATTCATCGTCGCGGCCAGGAGAAGGGAAATCGGTATCAGGGCTGCTCTGGGCGCTCAGGCATCAGACGTATTGCGACTGATCCTCCGGCAAAGCAGCGTGCTCATGGTCGCCGGGACCGCAGGTGGGTTCATCCTTGGGTTGCTCATCGCCCGACTCCTGTCTTCCGTGCTGTTTGGAGTCTCCGCCCTCGATCCAGTTTCGTTTGTCGGAGCACCGCTAGTGCTCATGTTGACTGGCTTGGCCGCGAGCTACATCCCCGCACGGAAAGCGATGAGCGTTCAACCCGTTGAGGCCTTGAAGATCCAATAGCAGTGTACGGCGACCGGCTTAGGTATAGTTGGTGGCTGGTGAGGGCCAGAGACGGCAGATTGCAGAATCTAGAGTGGCGATTTGAGATTTGTGATCTGTGTGGTGTGATCTAGCTCGAACATCGCACCGAGCTGATAGGCAGAGAGAGCCACATCGGCAGATTTGGGGATGTGAGCGGATAGCCTATCCGCTGGTCCCGCCCTTCAAGCCGTTGACAGCCAATGGCTTGCATCGGTGGACGATCACGGCTGTGGATGAGGCTATGGAACGGCGCGCCGGTATGGGCCGCCTGCCTACTGATTGCCGGACTTTTCGGCTCTCATTGCAGTTCCGTTTATGCGCAGTAGTGCCCCCGTAACCTCGTTGTCTTGGTCGAAGATGAATTCCAATTCCCAGCCGGTGACGGTGTCGATGAAGTGGTTCTCCGCGTCCGGATACCACACGAAGATCCTACCATCATCTCCTTCCATTCTCAGGTGTGCGTCTTCGATCGTTATTTCAGCGGAGCGGACGTCGCCAAACACGTATCTCCCGGCGTACTTTCGCAGAATCTCCAAGGGCAGCCGAACCGGCACTATGACGGAGGGCTTCAAGGCAGCCATGTCATATACGATCCCGACAGAGCGTAGTATCTCTGGATACAAGTAAGACCCTCTCCCACCGTTGGTCATCACAGCCACGCCCTGGCCGCGCTTTGCGTATGCGAACAGGTAATTGTGATATCCTCCGTTATCACCACCATGACCGAAAGCCAGGTTCTCATCTTCCCCTCGAAGGAAGAAGCCGAGGCCGTATGAGCCAATCTGAACCGTGAGCATCGCTTCGGCGAGTTCCCGCGAGATAATCGACGATTCGCCCCGTAATGCTCTCTGAACTTCGATCGCAAACAGACAGAGATCGGATGGCGTGGTCCACAGTCCGCCACCAGCGAGGTTAGCCATCGTCTCCCAGTATCCATCGAAGACCGAACCCATACCGTCGTGTCCGGTTGCCACATTTTCGACACTGCCATACTCGAGTGGCTGGAAGTAGCCGCTCCGCTCCATTCCCACTGGGCCGAGCACGGCCTCTTTCATGAGGTCGGGATAAGGTCGCCCCAGCAGGTCAAGCATTGCCTGGAGTGTAATCAAGTAACCTGCGCCGGCATACCGGAATTCTGTCTGCGGTTTGGACACCACACGCACGGGTTCCGTCTTCGCGGGCGGTGCACCTTCCAGCATCTGGAGAAAAGTCGGGACCTGCTCTCCCTTCAAGTACGCTCCCATCAACTGGCCGCTCAGGCCGGCCTGGTGGCTGAGCAAATGTCTGAGCGTCACGGGCCGAGCAACTGTGAATTCGTTCTCCGGGATCTTCCACGAAGCCAGGAAGTCGTTGATGTTCCTATCGAGCGCTAGTGCTCCCTCGTGCACCCAGTGAAGCGCTCCCAGGGCCGATACCGACTTGCTGATGGATGCTGCCTGAAAGAGAGTGTTCGCGTCAACGGGCGAATCCGTGCCCACTTCTCTGACTCCGTACCCCTTGGCCCATTCTATCTTACCCTCGTTGATTACGGCTATGCTCACTCCGGGAACTTTGTAGAACTCCATCTGCTCGGCCAATGAGTGGAAGACCTGCTCGGCTCCTTCGATCAAAACTGGTGATGTGAGTCTGCGCTCGACTTCGGCGATCCGGTTCAAGACGTCCTGTGAGTAGGAAACAGTCTGAGTTGTCTGTGCCCGAAGCAGGTTGTGCGGTCCGTGGCAATAGACTAGGGCCAGTACCATCATGGTCGCGCGCAGGGGGGCTGTTCCAGCACTCATCGCGGGTCCTCCTGTCCATGAGCTGGAAGGTTCACGCAGCGGCGGTCTCAATTACTCACTACGCTTTACAGGAGGAAAGTTTCGGTCGTGTAAGGTGGGGCCTGGTCAAAGGCGTACGATATTTGCCAAGAGGCCACAAGAACCCGGCCTCGGCCGTTTCGCACGAGACCACGGCCAGGGAGGACGAGACCTGGGGGCAAGGCGCGCGAAGCTTGGGGCAAGACGAACGAGGCTTGGGGTAACGCATTCGAGACCTGGGGTAAGGCATTCGAGGCCTGCGGTAACACAAACCGGCTCTGCGGACGGTGCTGGAACAGCTCATCCGAGACGATCCAGGCCTGGTTGCCTCGAGCGAGGCTTCGGGCCGAGGGTCGGAGGGCTCAAATGACTTACCCCAGGCTTCGAATACCATGGACCAGGCCTGGTTCACGTTGGTCCAGGCCAGGGATGTGTTGACCCAGGTCAGGAATGCGTTGATCGAGGCCAGGTTTGCGGCATATGAGACGTAGTCCGAGATGGGTGAGGCGGGGTGAGTGACGTGTAAGTGGAGGTGGGCGGCGGGGTTAGGGTCAAGAGGAAGGGTCCGGCGTGGTGAGATGCGCGCTGGCGTCGGTTGTCACGGAGGGCGCCCCTAAAAAGCTCCAGAATCGTATCTCAGCGGCTCTCCCTGCAGAGACGTAGATGGCGTCGGGATACGCAGAGCCGCCGATTGCCGCACCGTACAAAGGTGCGCTGGGCTCATTGGCTCCCGCGTAGGCTTCGGCGGCTAAGGCAAGCAGCGCACCTCCAAC
>CP070666.1:720752-730719 GCA_020351775.1 Gemmatimonadota bacterium
CCAGTCCTCCACGGCTGGTGCAGGCACTGACAGCAGCCTTCCTCCCCGCTGGAGCCGCGCGGGACGGAGTGCTGGGCGATCTGTACGAGTTGTACGCAGAGCGCCGGGCGGCGAGCGGCCGCCTCGTAAGCGACGTGTGGTACGTGTACGAGGCCATCTCGGCAGCGATTCGCTATGCAGCCGAGCGTCTGGCCAGGAGGGAGCGCCGGCATCGCGGGAGGCATACGCCCGGCGCGGGCCGTGGCGCCGGGCGTGGTCCGTGGCGCCGTCGCAGCGGTCTCCTAGAATCGACTGCCCAGGATCTCCGCTACGGATTCCGGGTCCTCAAGAACAGCCCGGGGTTCACGCTCGTCGCGGCGATCACGCTCGCGCTCGGCATAGGCGCCACCACCACGATCTTCAGCCTCATCAATTCGGTCCTCCTCAAACCGGCGCCCGGAATGCGCAACTCAGCAGAGCTGGTGAAGGTTCGGACTGTCACCGAGGAAGGCCGGCTCGAGGACGACATGTCATGGCCGAACTTCTTGGCCTATAGGAGCGCAACAGACGGCGCTGCCGAACTGGCCGGCATGTCGCTCGCTACGGTGAGCGTTGGGGGAGTAGACCAGGCCGGCGTGACGGTTGGATTCCTGGCCACCCACAACCTGTTCGACGTGATGGGAACGCAGCTGGAGTTGGGTCGGTCCTTCCTGCCGGAGGAGGACTTGGCGGGCGCGCCCCTTGTCGCGATCCTCAGTCACGGCACGTGGACGAGGCGCTACGGTGCTGACTCTTCCATCGTGGGTAAGACCGTGCGGATCAACCAGCACCCGTTCACCGTAGTGGGCGTCACCGAGCAGGGCTTCCGGGGTCCCATCACGATCATGGAAGTGGGCGTGTGGCTCGGAATGGGTGCGGCGCCCGTGATATTTGCCGAGCGCGACCAAGCCGACCGCGCCGAGTCGTGGGTGCGACCACTCGCTCGGGTTCGTGAAGGTGTATCCCGCGAACAGGTTGAGTCCGTCTACAACGTGGTGAGCAGCAACCTGAGAGCGGAGTTCCCCGAGAACAACCCGGATCTCGGAATTGTGGTGGAGCGCTACACATCGCTGTCACCGCGCGCCATGACTGGAGCGCTTGCGATTGCGACGTTCCTGTTCCTCGTGTCAGGCACCGTGCTCCTGATCGCTAGCATCAACGTGGGCAGCATGTTGTTGTCACGCGCCGAGCGGCGCGGCAAGGAGGTGGCGCTGCGGCTGGCACTTGGAGCCGGGCGCGGTCGGGTGGTGCGACAGCTCCTGGCCGAGAGCATCCTGCTGTTCATGCTTGGGGCAAGCGGTGCCGTGCTGGTCACCGCATACGCGACCCGACTTCTCAGTACCTATCAGCTTCCTATCGACCTGCCGCTGGTGCTCGATTTCTCGGTGGATCACCGGGCACTGGCATTTTCGCTTGCCGTCGCGCTGGTCGCCGGTACGGTGTTCGGACTGACACCGGCACTTCAGGTCACCAAGCAGGATCTGAATACCACGCTCAAGGCGGATGCCCGCAGCGGCCGCGGCCCCAGGCGCCTACTGCGCGGCGCGTTCGTGGTGCTCCAAGTATCCGGCTCCGCGTTGTTGCTGGTGGTTGCGGGGCTGTTCGCACGGGGCCTCTCCCAGGCCAACTCGGCAGACCTGGGGTTCGATCCCGAGAATGTGCACTTCTTGAGCAGCGAGGTGGATTTCCACCGCAACTACACCCGCCAGGAGGCCCAGCAGCTGTTCCGGGGTGTCTTGGAGCGCGCCGGGGCACTGCCCGAGATCGAGGCCCTGGCCCTCACCAACTCGCCACCGGTGACGCTCGGCTCGAGATCGAGCGCCTATGCTATCGCCGGAAGCGAGCCGGTGCTGACGGAGTGGCCGGAGACCGACTGCGCGACGGTCTCGCCCGGCTTCTTCGAGACTCTGAGAATCCCGATCGTCCAAGGTAGAGGATTCAACGAGGGTGACGCGAGCGGTACTCCCATGGTCGCGATCGTGAACGAGACCTTTGCTCGCAGATCCTGGCCGGGAGAGAGCCCGCTGGGCAAGCGCATCAGGTGGGGGTCTCCCGACGGCCCTGAGCTACAGGTGGTCGGCGTCGCGCGGGACGCCAAGTACAGGAGCCTCGGCGAGGAGCAACGCACCCACCTGTACCTGGCCTACGAGCAATTCCCGCACGCCGATCTGGTGCTGCTCGCCCGGTTCACCGGGGACGAATCCGTGTTGGCGAGTCACTTGATCGAGATAGTGCACGACCTCGATGCGGAGCTCCCGATCGACGCCAACACTGCCTACGAAGACATCATGGGGATAGCCCTCCTACCCAGCCGCGCGACTGCCCTCATGACTTCGATCTTCGGCGGTCTGGGCTTGATCATGGCCGCGATCGGCCTCTACGGGGTGCTGGCCTACAACGTGACACAGCGGACCCGCGAGTTCGGCATCCGCGTGGCGCTCGGTGCACAAACCGGGGACGTCCGCGCTGCCGTCGTGTGGGAAGGGATCAGGCTGGTAGCGATCGGGCTCGTAATCGGATTCGGGCTTGCCGTGGTGCTGGCGCATTCACTCCGGAGTTTGCTGTTCGGTATCAGCCCTGCCGATCCGCTGACCCTGGGCGGGATCGCCCTGGTCCTCGCGTTCGTGGCGATCGGGGCGAGCTACATGCCGGCGTCGCGGGCGACACGGGCGGATCCCATCGCGGCGCTGCGAGCAGAGTAGCGACGCTGCACACGAGGCCTCGCGCTCCAGTCTCAAAACCCGTACCTTCCACGGCCATGCCCGTGAACAACGCCCGGCTCTCAAGCGCCACTGCCGCCAAGCTCCTGTTCGCAGCCGCGTCTATCGTGCTCTTCGCCTGCTCTCCTGAAGCCAAGATGCTGCGGCTGTCATGCGAGGACGGGAACCTAGAGGACTGCAACGAGCTGGGGAACAGGCTCGTTTCGGGCGACCACGTTCTACGAGATTATGTCTGGGCCGCCAGCCTGTTCCAGCAAGCATGTGATGGAGGTGTGGCACAGGGCTGCTACCGGCTCGGACGGATGCACGAGGACACGTTGGGTATTGTGGCGGATCACGGCCTCATGCTCACCCTGTACCGCCGAGCTTGTGACGGTGGTGAGGCAGAGGGCTGCAACAAGCTCGGAGTGATGTACCGCGACAGCATTCGCTTAGTCCCCGATCTCAGGATCGCATTCGGGCTGTTCCAGCAGGCGTGTGACGGCGGCTCGATGCTGGGCTGCACCAATCTGGGACTCGCGTACCGACATGGCATGCGCGTCACCCGAGATCTCGCCCGATCCGTGGAACTTTTCCGACAAGCCTGTGATGGTGACGAGATGTCGGGCTGCCACAGGCTCGGTGAATCCTACGCAGACGGGAGTGGCGTCGCTCAGGACCTCATGCGAGCAGCCGAACTGTACGAGCAGGCTTGTGACGGAGAGGCGTGGGTGGGCTGTGTCGCGCTGGGAGATCTGCACGGCTCCGGCACCGGTGTCGACCAGGACTTCGAGCGCGCCGCCGAACTGTATCGTCAAGGCTGCAACCGCAGGTATGGAGAAGGGTGTTACAAGCTCGGCACCTTGTACCAGAACGGCACCGGGGTCGAGCGGTCGCCTGGATCGGCTGCATGGTACATAGGTCGGGCGTGTGACTACGGGTACCAAGCGGCCTGCGGGAGTAGATGACGTGAAAGCAATGCTCACAGCGCTGAACCTGACGAAGCACTACAAGGACGTTGTTGCACTCGACAACGTGAGCTTCGAGATCTCTGAGGGAATCACCGGCATCCTCGGCGAGAACGGTGCCGGGAAGAGCACTGCCATCAAGCTCTTCTTGGGGCTTATTGAGCCTACATCGGGATCGGCCAAGGCATTGGGTCAGGATGCACACGAGAGCATCGCAGTGCGCGCCAGGCTCGGTTACGTGCCCGAGCACGATTGCCTGCCGGGCAACATCACCGCGGCAGAATTCCTGGGACACATGGCAGAGGTGAGCGGTCTGCCGCCATCACACGCGCGCACCCGCGCGGCCGACACCTTGCGGCACGTGGGCTTGTTCGAAGAACGCTATCGGTCGATGGGCGGCTATTCGACGGGCATGAAGCAGCGTGTGAAGCTGGCCCAGGCGCTGGTGCACGATCCGACCTTCGTGTTTCTGGATGAGCCGACTGCGGGTCTGGATCCCGGGGGACGAGAAGAGATGCTCGAACTGGTGCGCAAGACACACCGCGAGTTTGGCATCAGTATCCTGTTCTCCTCACACCTGATGGCCGATGTCGAGCGTGCCTGCGACCGCATCATCGTGCTGCAGAGCGGACGTCTGGTACAGTCGGGTGAAGTAACACACTTCACGAAAGAAACCGAAACGGTATTCATCGAGGTTGACGCCAACCGCGAGCGTCTCGTAACCGTATTGGAGCAGCGTGGTATCGTGGTAGCAACAGATGGCCACGGGCTCTACATAGAAGGCCCTGACGAATCGGTGTACGACCAGGTGAGGGATGCCCTGGTAGAGGCGGAAGCGCCACTACGCCGCATGGCGCCACGGCGTCGTGCCCTGGCCGAGCTGTTTCAGCATGATGGCGAAGACTTCGCAAGCGAGCTGGCGCCATGACGGGGCAGCCGGTGGCACCGAAGCGCGAAGGCACCGTCTTCGATATCGGGTACCAGAACTACAGCGGTCCGCGCGAAGGGCGGAGCCGCGCCAGGATCTCCATCGTCAAGAACGGCGTGCGAACGTCGTTGGGATTTGGCCGCGGCGCGCTCGCCAAGGTGCTGCCCTGGCTCTTCATTGCCGTGCTCGTGTTCATTGCCATCATCATGGCGCTGGTCGCTGGAGCGGCGGACCGCCTCATTGGTCCTGAAGACGCCGAACAACTCAACCTGCCGTCGCACTCCGATTTCTACGGGATCGCGTCGATCATCTTCTTCGTGTTTGCAGCCATCGGCGCGCCGGAGTTGTTGTGTCCGGACCGGCGTGAGGGCACGATCAATCTGTATCTCGTGCGTCCGCTCACGGGTACCGATTATGTCTTTTCCCGCTGGCTTGCATTCTTCCTGGTGATGGTTGCGGTCGCGTGGCTGCCGCAATTCATCTTGCTGATCGGTCTCTTGATGGGTGACCCCCGGCCGCTCGATTACCTGCGCCAGAACTGGCTCGACATTCCCCAGTTTCTCTTGGCAGCGGTCCCGCTCGCTGCCTACACCACGACGTTGGCGTTGCTCGCGGCGGCATTCACGACCCGGCGCGCTTACGCCGCCGTATTCCTCGTCGGGCTGTTCGTGATCACGACGCCGTTCACTACGGGTCTTGCGTCGGAGATCGGAGGCACGGCGGGTCGGTGGATCTCGATGTTCAACCTGAGCAACATCCCGGTGCACGTGAACGACGTGATCTTCGGCGAGCCCAGTTTGATCACGGGCCCTGCACCAGCAGCCGAACTGTCGTCGTGGATCCTCGTCGGCTGGTTCTTCCTGTGGACGCTCGTACCGGCGGGCGTGTTGTGGCAGCGCTACCGGCGGTTGACCCCATGACGACAATCGGGGCTGCTCCGGTGATTCGAGTCGAACACGTGTCGCGCTGGTTCGGCAGTGTCGTGGCCGTGAGCGATGTGACGTTCGATGTCATGCCGGGCATTACCGGTCTACTGGGCCCGAACGGGGCAGGGAAGACCACGCTGCTACGGATGATGACCGGCCTGGCGAAGCCCTCGGATGGAGCTGTGACGGTTCTGGGTGAGCCGATACGCCGTAATCCATCACTGTACGGCCGCATGGGGGTGATGTCGGAGCACGAGACGGTGTACGGTTTCATGAAGGGCCGTGAGTTCGTGCGAATGATGGGTCGACTCAGAGGCGTGATGGATGAGGCAGCAGTAGACAAGGCGATCGACTTGGTCGATCTCGCCGACGCTGCAGACCGGCCGCTAGGTACCTACTCCCGCGGTATGCGCCAGCGGATGCGACTGGCGGGCACGCTGGTGCACGATCCCGAGATCATGATACTGGACGAACCGCTCAACGGTGCTGATCCCAGGCAGCGCGTGCACTTCCAGAGCCTGTTGCGCAAGCTGGCCGGGGAGGGTCGCACCATAGTGCTTTCTTCGCATATCCTGGAAGAGGTCGAGCAACTGGCGGACACCGTTCTACTCATCGTGAACGGCAAGCTGGCTGCGTCAGGCGATTTCCGTGCGATTCGGGTGGCATTGGACGAGCGGCCGTACCACGTCCTGGTCGTGTCCGACTCGCCACGTGAGCTGGCCGCTGCCGTAGTCAAGCTCGAGTCGGTGGATGCAGTGAACGTGGATCCCGACGGTACGCTGGTCATACTCAGCAGAAACGTGCGCGATCTGCAGATCGAGCTGCCTCGCCTGGCGCAGTCGGCTTCGATCAGCTTGCGCCGAGTGGAGCCGCTCGACGATTCGCTGGAAAGCGTCTTCGGTTATCTGGTGGAGCGTTAGGATGTTGCCCATCTTCGTGCTAACGCTCCGTCAGCTTTCCGGCAAATGGCGCCTGTCGATCACGTCGCTGCTTGCCGTGCTGCCCGTGGCAATCGCCATCCTGATGGTGAGCTTCGAGGGCGCGCCCACGGTGCGGGAATTCGAGCGGACGGTGCTGAGCGGCATCCTTGCCGGAGCCATTTCGCCGCTGGTAGTGCTTGCCATTGCGAGCGCCGCGTTCGCGAATGAGATAGAAGACAGTACACTGGCCAACCTTACGCTCGCTCCGATCCCGCGGTGGCAGATCGTCGTGCCCAAGCTGCTCGCGGCCATCTGTGTATCGGGGCCCTTCATCGCCGCCAGCGCATTCCTAACCGGCTACTTCGCGTACAGCGTCGACATCAGGGCTGCTCTCGCGGTCACGGGTGCCGCCATCGTCGGGGTCGCATTGTACTCATCGGCCTTTGTCTGGCTCGGTCTCATGACCACCCGCGCCATCGGGTACGGTCTGCTCTACATAGTGCTGTGGGAGGGGTTCTTCTCGGGTTTTGTGACGGGAGTGCGACTGTTCAGCGTCCGGTATTACTCCATTGCATGGACGCACGGCTTCGACGTGCGACGGTTTGCCGGATTCGATGACTTCGGCTTCGGGTTCGCGGTGGCCGCGTCTGTTGTGGCGTTTGGTGGATTCTTCTTGTTGTCAGTTCGCAGACTGTGCCGCATGGACGTGCCGTAGGCACAGGAGACATGGACGCCCGGATGAAGCGACGGATACTAATCACGGTTGCTTGGATACCCGTTGTCGCCACCACCGTCCCGGCCGGCAGTCTGTTGCAGATTCTACGTCCATCACTCTGGATTCGGCGACGCCGCTCCCTGCACGTTCAACCTGTTGGCGACTGAGCAATATCCCAGTATTTCCGTGATTATCAGGACTCGGATAGCTCCGTGATCGTTGCTTTCCGTCGCTGTCTGTTCTACGATCGTTGTGGAGTTCAGGCAGGCGCCGGATAGCTGTCGGGCCCGCTGGGTAACGGGACGGTTGGGGGGGTGGCAGGGGGCAGATGTGACGGGACGGGGAAGTCGAGACTATGGAGGCATTATGAGACAACCTGTGGTGAGTAGCGTCCTGTTCCTGTTCGCTGCCGTCGCGGCAGCCGTACCCCTCAGGGCTCAGAGCGACGAGGACGTGCACGAAGTCATCAAGAAGTTCGAGGAGGGTGATCCTGGGATGCAGGCGTGGTTCCGCGAGGCCTACGGCTATGCCGTGTTTCCCTCGGTAGGGAAGGGGGCACTCGGGATAGGTGGGGCTCGCGGTAAGGGTCTCGTATACGAGCAAGGCAATCTCGTTGGGAAATCGACCCTGACCGCAGTCACAATAGGGTTTCAGCTCGGCGGGCAGGCTTTCAGCGAGGTGATCTTCTTCAAGGACAAGACAGCGTTCGACGACTTCACCCGAGGGAACTTCGAGTTCAGCGGACAGGTGTCTGCCGTAGCATTAACTGCCGGTGCGTCTGCGGACCTTGCGTACAACGGCGGTGTGGCTGTCGTTACTGCGACCAAAGGCGGACTGATGTATGAGGCGTCGGTGGGTGGGCAGAAGTTCAGTTATGAGAAGATAGAGAATTAGTCTAGCACTAGCTTGGGGCCGCGGATAATCGGGATCATGTGTATTGCCCTTGAGGCGTCCGATGTGGGCCCCATAGATATCTGGTAGATTCACTGCGGCCTTCGGAGTTCGGTCTTCGAGTCTCGGTCTTCTCACACACCCCACGGTGTTCCTGAAGGCCGGGATTCGCAGGCCGACGTCCGAGGGCTGAAGTCTCTTGAGTGTGCCTGTACTCGGAGGCATGTCTGTGCTACCGTGTATCCTGGACGCTGGCGCCGACGCCTTTGCGTCCTATTCTTAAATGCGGAGAGGATCAACTGAATGCGTATTCCGAGATTCACCTTGAACGCAATTGCAGGCTTGATAGCTGCTGCAGTGCCGGGGCATGTCGTTGCGCAGGCCAGCTGCGACTACAGCAGTCTTCCCGGTGTCGTCTGGTGGGGTACGAAGCGTCAGATGACGATGACCGAGTTCGCGTCCTATATGGCGCCGATCTACTGGTTCTCGCCGGACGAGCCGACCATGGATGACCTCCAGGGCAAGGCGCTGCGGGTTCCAGAGATCTTGCCGTTCGAAGAGCGAGTCGATGCTCCGATGGTCTACTATCAGTTCAATGACATCGGCCAGCGCGCGGATGGGTTGGAGGACGGGCCTGCGGTTATTGTCGATTCCACCAACATGGGCAACTCGATCATATACCTGCAGAACTTCCTTGCGGCGAATCTCAAGTTCATCGCCTACTTCAGCCGAGAAGAGGGATTGGGTGGCCATGAACACGACGTGGAGCCAACCGAGTTCCGCGTCTGGGTATTCCCCAACAGCGAAGAGGTGATACGAGAGTTCAACGTCGAATGTGATCGGGACATGTACGTGATGGGCGTCGTGCGAACAACCGCCGAAGCACATGGGTTGGAGTGGTACTTCAATGTGCTGGATACTGACGACTATACCCAGTTTCCCATGCACCTCCTGGTAGAAGAGGGCAAACACGGGATGTGTACCGATAAGAACGGCGATGGATACTACACGCCCGGGTTCGACGTGAACGTGCGGGTGAACGATGCTTGGGGGGTAAGAGACATCATTCGCCAGGGCGCGTTGTTCACGGGCGGTTTCAAGGCCTGGATGGCCAAGGTGCGTCGCGACGAGCACCGGGCGTTCCCGCCGCTTCCGGAGGACAGTCCCCTGCGCGAAAGGCATTCAGAGAACGGAGTATACGCTCCCGACAATGCGATCTACGAGCTGCGCCCATTCCCGGCCGCGGCCCAAGCCGGTGACGACGAGCTATTGCGCCACAAGATGGAGGAGAAAGAGAAAGTCGGCTGGCCTGAGATACATGATGTAACCGAGGCGCAACAGTTGTCGCGATGGGCCGAGGCCGGGCTGGCGTTGAAATCGTTTGCCATCTCATTACGAGCCGACGGAGACCTCGGGCTGTCGTTCGTGTTCCCGCTCTTCATCCTGAAGAACTTCGAGGATCCGATGACCGGCGGCTTCCTCGTGCATCGTATGTATCTCAAGGACAGAGGGTTGAGAGACTTTGGCTGGCAGCTGATGTACACCCCCTCGGCGTCACGCTGGATCGACACATACTTTGGGGCAGGAGTGGAGTGGGATCGGGAAGACGTGCCGGCCACGGATACGACTGCAGCCACGGTGGCAAGCGAGACAAACTTCGTGTTGGAGACCGGCGTCAAGTTCCGGGTCAACATCACCAAATCGCCACTCAAGTTTCTGTCATTCCTCACGGAGTTCATGGGCTTCAGAGCCGGCATCAAGAACACGGGGTTCTTCGACATAAGTCGGCTGACCTACGTGCTCGAATTCGGAGCTGGGGTTTGGTAGGGAGCGGGATGCGGAGTACAGAGTACAGAGTACAGGGTACAGAGTACAGGGTACAGGGTACAGAGTGCAGAGTGC
>CP070666.1:730819-740700 GCA_020351775.1 Gemmatimonadota bacterium
AAGCCCCGAGCGCCGTGAGACCCCGGGGCTACCATGAGACATCGCCGCCCACGATGTACCTAGTACGCCTTGGTTAAACGGGCAGTAAACCTCGCAACTTCGGGTTCCTCGGAGGGGGAGACCGTAGCTGATGCCTTCGATCCGGGACGATATACTCTCAGGAGTCCGACGAGCTCGGTTCCCCGCCGTTCGAACTGTAGTGAATGTCGCTTGTCGTCTGCAGCAGACCAATCTGCAACAGACGAACCATCCGGGCCAGAGAGCATCAGCGCGTCACTCGAAGTGATGTTCTCTATCCGACCCCCGGCCGTGAGCATCACCCCAATGCCGGCACACACACCCTTGTGATCGTCCGAGTAGGGACCATCGGAGATCTCGATAAGCGCGTCGGGCGCTGGGAGTATCTGGATGTAGACGACGGCACGGAGTCGTCCAGCCTCGGGCCAGGCTTCCACACAGATGGGCAGATTCCCATAGCTCTTGCCCACTTCCAACAGGTCCACGCCGCCCATCCCCTCGTAGAACCCGACCCATGCTGCCTCGTATGTGGCAGCGATTGTGTCCCTCCCCTTGACTACCGGCCCGACTGGGTCGGAGTGACACGCCACCCCGATCGCAGCTGCCAATGCCGCCGAAACCACAGTCGTGAGCCTCTTCATCTGATCCTCCCAGCTAGAGGGCTGTCTCACCATCGCGACCGGCCGTCGGACCACCGGCGACGGCTCTAATGCTGCCCTAGTCTAGTCCGGTGCGGTCAATTGGTGGTCAATCGACGGTCAACTGGCGTGAGGCGTCTGAGAGGTCCATCGCGTGACCCGAGAGCACGCCTCGTGCGCAACGCGGTCATTGGCGCACTTCCGTGTTGCTGTTGTCAGTATCCCCCGGGGCTGCGGGGCCAGCACGAAACACTGACCGCTACGCCGTGCTGGAGCTGGCGTCGTTTCCCGATCAGGGGCTCACCCGTTAGCGTACCTGTGGCGATTCACACTTGACTCGGAGATACGATATGCATGCCATGCAGCGACGCCTGCGCATCCTTGCCGTGTTCAACGCAACGGCATTGTGCGTGCTCGCATTTGTCGCGCTAGTCGGTTTCACGCAGCAAGATCGCGCGCGGTTCACCGAGCTCGACGCCGAGCGTATTAACATCGTCGATCCGCAGGGTCGACCGGTACTCGTCCTGGCCAACCGGAGGTTGATACCCGGTCCTTCGATGAACGGAAAGCAGTACCCGGCCGCGCTCGCCGATGGGCGCGACCTGGTTTCGGGCATCATCTTTTTCAACGAGCAGGGCGATGAAGTGGGCGGGCTGATCTTCAACGGTATCCTGAAGGACTCCGGCTACTCGGCGGTCGGTCACCTGTCGTTCGATCAGTGGAAACAGAACCAGGTTGTGGCACTGCAATACATCGACGGCGGCACCTCCCGGCGTGCTGGATTGAACGTGTGGGACCGGCCAACAGACGTCAGCCTGGAGGAGCAACTGGACCGGGGTCTCCGCATGCTGGATGCGACCGGGGCTGAGCTGGATTCACTGAGGCAAGCCGCTGCAGCCGCACGGGAGCGCGGCGATTATGGCGTGCACCGTCTGTTTGTCGGAAGTCGAGATCGTACAGCGCAGGTGTTGCTGCGGGATACGAAAGGACGAGTGAGGGTGCGCCTATACGTCGATTCGAACGACGTAGCGCAACTCGAGTTCCTCGACGAGGATGGCCAAGTGGTTGCGGCATATCCGGCTGCGGCCCGCTGAGCAGCGCGGCCTGCACTCCCGGATCAGGGCCGCCGAGCTCGAAGACCTCCAGTGCCTGTTCCGCCTTTTGAGTCCGCAGCAATGCGTAAACTCACGGCGTTGACCTCGGTTCGCTTGACGAACGCTTGACTGCAGCCGGCTAAGGTGCAGCACTACTAGTGAGGTCCGTGGTCTCACGGGCCCCGCCGCCGGACAGACGCTGCAGCGAGACGCCCGCCAGACGACGAGACCGCGAGGCCATGAATCGGAGGTCAAATGGCTCTGAGAGCATGCCTTGCCACACTGATGGCACTGGAATCCTTCACAGCGTGTGATACCGAGATACCTGGGGAGCCGGACGCCGCAGAGGCGACCGGCACCGGGATGCTGACCGTATCGGTCGTCGGGCCCAACTCGGCAGACCAGCGTGTGGAGGCAGCGCGTGAAGCGGTGCGGTTCTGGAACGTGGTGTTCGCGGATCTTGGCCTGCGCCGGCCCTTTGACACCGTAGCATTCCTCCAGCAAGAGATCCCAGAGGACCTACTGGCTGCGTACTCACGCTCTGTGCTAGAGGGGGAAGCGGCGCCGGCGGAGCCAAACGCCTTTACAAGAGTGGCAGCCGACGTCGTCATTGCACTCTCCGACTCGGCGATCATCTCGTTCGCGGCGTCGCTGGACGGATCGGGTCACTGGTTGGTGGGGATTCGCACAGATCTTATACCGCCTCTGAGTCTGCCGAACGTTCCCCGGAACCTGGTAGCCCATGAACTGGGCCACGTGTTGGGTCTAGGTCACAACAGTGATCCAACGAAACTCATGTGTGGTCGGCCGGCCCCGTGTCGGCCGGCGGCATTTCAGTCGAGTGAACCACGGTTCTTTGAGCTCACGGAAGCAGAGCGGGCTCGGCTGCGGGAATTGTACGGTTATTGACCGTCACTCTCGGATCATGACCGCCCGGCCCTGATCGCAGCGACGCGTAACCCATGGCGGTGACCTCGGCCTCGACGCGCGCCGCATCGTTGCGCTCCGCACGCCGCCCTACCCCCCGCTCCCGGCCCGACTCCTCCTGGCCCACTAATCAGCCAAGTCCTAGTTTAGATGTGGAACCACGGACAGGGCCGCTGGTTTCACGGCGGAGACGGATTGACGCGGAGCCGGAGCCGCAGCACTGACCAGCTCGATAGGAGGGTTCGAGTCATGTCACGTAAGTGGAATCTCAGGGGTGGGAAGGTGCTCGTCGTTGAAGATGCCAAGACGGCTTCACTCGTCATCGTTGCCAGGGATCTGAAGGACCGCGCCGACAAGATCGCCGCCATACAGGAGGTGCTGCGAGAGCTTCAAGCCTGAGCGTGCTTGCTGACCTCTCATCTGTCCGCCTCGTTCCTTTCGACGCAACTCGCCATGTGCCGCAGCTGGGCGTATGGCTCAGGCGCCAACACGTGGCCCGCTGGTGGGGCGACCCGGACCACGCTCTCGCTGCCATCCGGGAGCATTCCCCGACGACGCAGGCTCTGATTGCCGTCGACGACCGGCCGGTCGGTTACTTGTGCTGGCAGAAACCAGAGCCCGAGGAGCTCGCCGCAGCCGGACTCAACGGTCTGCCCGCCGACCTCATCGACGTGGATATTCTCATCGGCGAGCCCGACCTCATAGGTCTAGGCGTTGGGCCGCGTGCCCTTTCCTTGCTGCTCGAGCGCCTCCGAGCCGAGGGAGTATCATCCGTGGGCATGGCAACTGCTGCGGACAACCGAATTGCGCTCAGGGCGTACGAGAAAGTTGGCTTCCAGCGCTTCCAAGTGTTTCACGAGGCCGGCCAGGAAATGTGCTACCTCGTGAGAACCTTGGAGCCAGCTGGATGAACACGGCCTACCGTTTCCCGATCTTCATGCTGGTCTCCCTGGTCGTGGTCGCGGGGATTCTGACATTTGTCCTCCGCGGTCGCGCCCGTGCACCTGAGCGTGGTCGCCTTTGGCTCGTCGCATTGATCGTGGGGCCAGGTGGCATGCTAGTGGCGAAGTACGGCGCCACGATCGGGCTGCGGTGGTGGTTGTACTACACGATTCCCTTGCTCTTGACCCTCGTGGTTCCCGTGGTCGCGTTCCGAATGAAGCCGCGAGAAGCCGTGAGATACTTGCTGCTGGCCTTCTTGAGTGCCCCTGCCGTCCATGTCCTGTTCTCGCTCACGCTGGACTGGCGGGAATACATGCCGTTTCTGCCGGTTCCGTGAGAACGTGCTATCCAACGCTCATGAAGCAGGGTTGGGAAAGAGATTGACGGCAAGTCACCTAACGGTTACCATAGCTAGGTATGCATAGCTAGACAGGCAAGCATGGCGAGGCAGAAGAACGACATCCTTCAGGGGACCCTGGCGCTCCTCGTGCTTCGGACACTCGAGGCGCGCCCCCGGCTGCACGGTTACGCCCTCACTTCTCACATCCAGAGGGTGTCCGACGATCTCCTTCGAGTCGAAGAGGGCTCGTTGTACCCGGCTCTGCACCGCATGGAACAGGAAGGATGGCTGCGCAGCGAGTGGGGCATCACGGAAAAGAACCGTGAGGCTCGCTTCTACTCGCTTACAGCCGCAGGCAAGAAGCAACTACGAGAAGAGCGTGAGAGCTGGAAGCGGTTGACCAAGGGTGTGGATCGTGTGCTCAGGCACGCCTAGTCGACGGTGAGCTGGGGAGGAAGAGGCCCCATGCCGTGGTATGACCGACTGCTCGGCCTCTTGCGCCGCGGCCGACTCCCGAGCGAGATCGAACGTGAGATCTCGTTTCATCTCGCCGAACGCACTGATGATCTAGTGGCACAGGGCATGAGTAGGCGGGATGCGATGCTCGAAGCGCGGCGTCGCTTTGGAAGTCCATCCTTTCCCCGCCAGCGCACGTACCGGACGAGTGGGGTTGTGTGGTTGGAGTCGGTGCTTGCCGATCTGCGCTACGCGACGCGCTCCCTGCGGCGCAGCCCGGGCTTCGCGACCGTGGCTATCGTGTCGCTGGGCCTGGGGATAGGTGCCAACACAGCCATCTTCAGTCTCTACAACGCTTTGGTCCTGCGGGCTCTCCCGGTCTCGAATCCGCAGGAGTTGGTGCAGGTGACGTTCGGCGATGGCAGAACGAACTTGACGAACCCGCTCTGGGAAGAACTGCGCGAGCAGCAGGACGTCTTGACGGGTGTCTTCGCCTTTGGCCGCGCTAGCTTCAACTTGACCGACGGAGGTGAGGTCAGGTACGCCTCGGGTCATTGGGTGAGCGGCGGCTTCTTCCCTGTCCTCGGCGTCCGCCCCATGTTGGGCCGCCTGCTTGTGAACAGCGACGACTATCGCGGCTGTCCCGCAGTGGCTGTTGTGAGCTACGGGTTCTGGCAACGCGAGTTCGGCGGCGCGGCTGAGGGAGTCGGTGGAAGCCTGTTGTTGAACGGCAGCCCGTTCACCGTAGTCGGAGTCGTCGATCCCGCCTTCTCTGGTTTGGATGTCGGCACCGCAACTGATGTCTACGCGCCCATCTGCACTTGGCCTATTGTCTATCCTGGCAGTGATAGGCTGGACAACCGGAGTGCTTGGTTTCTGAAGGCCATGGGGCGTCCGGCGCGGGGACTCAGCGCGGACCAAGCGGGGGCACGGCTCGCCACCCTTTCGTCGGGCATATTCGGTGCGACGGTCCCGCAGGATTGGAACGCTGAAGGCCAAGCCAGGTATCGGGAATACACCCTAGCAGTGCGCGCAGCGCCCAATGGCGTGTCGCAGTTGCGCGAGCAATACCGCACCGCGCTTCTGGTATTGCTCGCCGTCGTGGGGATTGTACTGCTCATCGCGTGTGGCAACGTGGCAAACCTGTTGCTGGCGCGGGCGACGAGGCGACAGCACGAAGTTGCGATCCGCCGAGCGATCGGATCGGGGCGCGGCCGACTGGTTCGGCTTCTCGTCACTGAGAGTCTGCTGCTCTCACTGGTCAGCGCGATCGTGGCCATCGGTTTCGCACGCTGGGCGAGCGCGTTCCTGGTGCGGATGCTTTCAACAGGTGGCGACATGTGGTTGAATCTCAACCTGGATGCGAAGGTGCTGGGTTTCACAATGGCTGTCGCCACACTCACCGGCCTTCTCTTCGGGCTGGCTCCGGCATGGCGGGCGACAGGTGTCGCTCCGCAAGCGGCACTACGAACGGCGGGCCGAGAGGCGGCGGATCGGAGGGGGCGGTTTGCGATTGGGAAGGTGCTCGTGATCGGGCAGGTAGCTATGTCGTTGTCGTTGGTCGTGGGCGCTGGCCTGTTGATCGGGACCTTGACACGGCTCCACGCACTCGACCCAGGGTTCAACCGAGACGGTGTCTTAATCGTCTCGGTCAACACGCGCAACGTTGGGTACTCACGGGAGGAATCGCGCCTTACGAATCTGGGGCTGCTCGCGCGGCTGCGTGCGCTGGGCGGGGTCCGGTCAGCGAGTGCGGCTGTGATCATACCAATCAGTGGTTCCTCGTGGAACAACGATGTGGAGGTGGATGGGTACCAGCCAACGGACCGACAGGATGCGCTCGTCTGGTTCAATACTATGAGTGACGGCTACTTCACTACGCTGCAGACGCCCCTCTTGGCGGGTCGCGACTTTGATTCGCGCGACGCCCCCGGATCGGTTCAGGTCGCGGTGATAAACGAAACCATGGCGCGTAGGTTCTTCGCCGAGCCGCGACCGCTGGGACGGCTTTTCCGTGTCGTGCCAATCAGTGGAGAGGGAGAAACCTACGAAGTGATTGGCGTCGTCACGGACACGAAGTACGGATCGATCGGAGAAGCGACGCTGCCAATTGCCTACTTCCCGCTCTCCCAGACGGGCTTTGAGGGGTCGTCGCTCCAGTTCTTGATCCGTACCGATGGTGCACCCACCGCCTTGATCCCGGCAGTGGCCAGCTTGATAGGGGAGGTTCATCCGCGAATCTCGGTCCGTTTCTCGACATTGGAGGACGTGGTGGCGGCTTCACTGACGCGACCAAGGGTGCTAGCCGTGCTCTCCGGGTTCTTCGGTGGCGTCGCCCTACTGCTCGCGACGATCGGGCTCTACGGGACGCTCTCGTATCGGGTCACCAGCCGGCGCAACGAGATCGGCGTGCGCCTGGCGCTCGGCGCGGCGCGGACGCGTGTGCTCGGGATGGTACTCGGCGAGGTCGGTCGTCTGGCGTTGGCTGGCATCGCGATCGGCGTGATCGGTGCGCTGGCGAGCACGCGACTGTTGTCGACGTTCCTGTTTGGCGTGAAAGCCACAGACCCTCTGACGCTGGCTTTGTCGGCGACCGTGCTCGCAGTTGTTGCCGTGGTTGCTGGCGCGCTCCCCGCGTGGCGCGCGGCTCGGCTCGATCCGGTGGAGACGCTCAGGGGGGAGTAGGGGTGCGCTCAGGAGAACATCCAGGCTCCCGACGTGACAACCGACCAGCGAACACTGCACCGATGACTCTCGATCCCATCCGTCTCGACGGGAAGCTGAAGGACTGCCTGACCGACAAGAGCGATCCGGCGCTACGTGCGCGAGTGCTGACAGATCTACTGGACTGCCCCGCTGACAATCGCCAGGTGCTCCTGGCACGGCGGCGGGTAGCCGATCAGCTGTGGATCAAGGCGACACTGGCGGCCCACAAAGGTGATGGCACCTGGGGACGCGGTTTCTGCGCCAAGTACGACGCCACGAATTGGGTGATGCTGCAGCTGAGCGAGCTGGGTGTTCCCGCAGACCTCGAGCCGCTGCAAAAAGGAGTGCAGCACCTGCTGGCGGCAGCGCGGTCAACCGGCGACCTGCGCGGTGTGAGAGCCCGGCACTTCGAGGGATGTCTGGACGGAGTCTACTGGCACTATCCCGCGGCATGTCTCGCGGCGCACCCCGCCACCGTACCGATTCGGTTCGGGCATCTCAAGCATCCGGTCACACAGGCGGCGCTGCGCACCTACCGGCACTTACTCGATCAGGCGGAGGGCTTCAACTGCATCGTCACCGACGACTCGCTACAGCCCGCGTGCTATATGACGGTGCCCAAGGTGCTCAAGGCCTTTCTCGCGGTTCCGCGCGATGCCCGCACCACGCAAGACGAAGGGCGCTTGACGCTGAGTTGACGGCCGACGGCGAATGTGTGCCGTAGCCGAGTAGGGTACGAACTCGGCAGAGAACGGCAACGGGGGTTCGCCGATGTCCTCGACTCCGACAGCTGCAGCCCTTCCGGCCTGGTGGTCTGGGACCAGAGGTCCTGGTGCTTTGCGGCGGAGAGGGCGGGGCAACCGCGCCAGGCCATCGGTCGTGGACGAGTGCATCGGGGTCGCAGCCGCGCTCGGGAACCGCTACTCGATAGTGCGTCCACTGGGCCGGGGCGGGATGGCCACCGTGTATCTGGCTGATGACCTGAAGCATCAACGGCTGGTCGCCGTCAAGGTTTTACATCCGGAACTCTCGGTCACTCTTGCCGCCAACCGATTCCTACGAGAGATCAGGATAACGGCTAAGCTGCAGCATCACCACATCCTCACCTTGATCGATTCAGGAGAGGTCGACGGATTCCTCTACTACGTCATGCCGTACGTCGAAGGCGCCTCGTTGCGTGAGCGATTGAGTGAAGAGGTTTGTCTGCCGTCGCGGGAGGCTGTCCGAATAGCCAGTGGGCTTGCTTCGGCGCTGGATCACGCGCATGCCCGTGGGGTGATCCACAGGGACATCAAACCAGAGAACGTCCTGTTCAACGACGGGCACCCGATACTGGCGGACTTCGGCATCGCCCTCGCCGTGGGATCTGCAGCGGATGAGCATTTGACAAAGTCGGGCTTCTCGGTGGGGACGCCAGCGTACATGAGTCCCGAACAGGCCGCTGGGATCCGGGAACTGGACGGACGCAGCGACGTGTATTCGCTGGCTTGCGTCCTGTATGAGATGCTGACTGGAGAGCCGTTGTTCACGGGCACTACGCCGGGGGCCGTACTGGCCCGTCAACTGGCCGGCCCTCTCCCGTCGGTCAAGGCCGTACAGCCCGAGATTCCTGCGTCACTCGATTCTGCCCTGCACCGAGCGCTGGCGCCTCGCGCTTGCGATAGGTTCGAGTCGGCTGCAGCCCTGCGGCTGACTCTCGAGTCGATCGGGCAACCGACTTGTCACTGTGGAGTACGCCACCAGTTGCCCCAGTGCACGTCGCGTCCATCCTGGTTCAGGAGAATGCTGGGAGCACATCAGTAGTTCAGAGCCCAATCCACAGGCGTCCGGGCGGAAACCACCGACCATCCCGCCAAGCGCGAGCCCATCGTCGCCGGTCATTTAGCGCCTTCCCTCGGGCCGCCGGTTGCCGAGATCCAGCCGCGTCAACCTCCCCCCAAACCCGCTGCGTGACGTGCAAGTATCTCCCCTTCAGTCGTCCTATTGAGCAGGGGAACGATTGAACTCGAATAGAGGGGAGTTTCACATGTGGCGTCGAACACTGGCCATAGGTGCTACACTGATTGGCTTGCCGGGATTGGCTCTCTCACAGGGGGGCGATCCGGACAAGCAGCTATCCACGGCAGCAGAAAGACAGGAAGTTTCGATTACCGTCTACAACCAGAACTTCGGCCTGGTGCGTGAGGTGCGGTCGCTGAGCCTGGGAACGGGTCGAGTATACCTGGAGTTCCGCGACGTATCGGCCCAAATCGAACCCGAGACCGTGAGCATCAAAACGCTCGGCAGCGGTCAGCTGAACGTCCTGGAGCAGAACTACCGCTATGACCTGCTCAACCCTCAGAAGCTGCTGGAGAAATACGTTGGAAGGACCATCAAGGTGTACCGGTATAACTCCGCTACCGGACGTGAAGAGGAGTATGAAGCGGAGGTCTTGAGTGTGAATCAGGCCCCGATCCTCAGGATCGGGAATGAAATCACCTACAACTTCCCGGGACGCTTTGCGTTTCCGGAGATCCCCGACAACTTGATTGCCGAGCCTACGCTGGTGTGGCTGTTGGACAGTGACCGGTCCAGGCAACAAGTGGATGTGTCTTACCTCTCACGCAATCTCAACTGGAAGGCGGACTACGTTCTGGTGGTCAATGAGGACGACACCAGAGGTGATCTGACTGGCTGGGTCACGCTCACCAACCAGAGCGGTGCATCGTACGAGGATGCCAGGCTCAAGCTGGTTGCCGGGGACGTGCAGCGCGTGGGGGG
>CP070666.1:740800-750534 GCA_020351775.1 Gemmatimonadota bacterium
ACCCCATCGTGGCGGTTATCATCTTGGCTCTGGGACTGTCGGCCAGCGTGGCCGTGTTCACCTACATCAACGGTTTCTATCAACCGTTCCCCGGCGTGGATGCCGCCCGATTGGTCAGGCTCTTCGATGTTCCGGACGGCGGGACCGGGTATCAGGACATCTCGTACCTCGACTTTCGCGACTACGCTGCGGCCGACAGGGCGTTCGAGGCCTTGGGTGCAAGTTCGCCGTTCTATGCCGCCAGCGTACGGCTCGAGACGATGACGGAAGTTGCATTCCTCGAAGCCGTATCGGGTGGCTTCTTCGCCGCGCTCGATCTGTCGCTGACCGTCGGTAGAGGAATCACGCCTGACGACGATCGGCCCGGTGCGGAATCGGTGGCCGTTCTCTCCCACGCCTGGTGGCAGCGCAGCTTCAACTCCGATCCCGCGGTCCTCGGCTCGACCATCTACCTCAATTTCCGGCCTTTCGCCGTCGTGGGCGTGATGGCGCCCGAGTTCATCGGCACGGAAGCCAACTTCCGGCCCGACGTGTGGATACCCTTCGCTCCGTTCAGCGATCGCTACACCAGTTGGGCCGCACGGGCCGAGGATCGTGACGTACCGCTGGTGAGGGTCTACGGCCGGCTGCGGCCGGGCGTTCCCGAGGAGCAGGCCACGGCGGAACTGGAGACCATCGCGGCGGGATTGGACGACGTATACCCGCGCCAGGACACCGGTCGACGCCCCCGGCTCGAGGCCGCCAACTGGATCGACCCGCGGTCCCGGATCGCCGAGGGCCCCACCGTCTGTCTGATGATGGTCGCTGCCGGGGTATTGCTGCTCCTCGTATGTGCCAATGTGGCCAACCTGCTGCTCGCGGTTGCGCTGGGACGCCAGCACGAGATGACGATGAAGGCCGCGCTGGGAGCGTCGCCCGGACGCCTGATTCGGCAGGTGTTGCTCGAAAACGTGTTGCTGTCTGCGGCCGCGGGCGGCGTCGCTCTGTTGTTGGCCGGTCCGGCCAGCGCGCGACTGGGTTCGTACTTCGCACGGCCGAGTGTGTGGGGCGCCAACGTCGCGCGCGAGGCGGGGGTGGATCTGCGCGTGGTCGCGTTTGCCATAGGGATCGCGCTGGCGACTGGGGTCGTCGCCGGTCTGTTGCCGGCGATCCGGGCTTCGCGTAGCGATCTGCTGGATGCGCTGACCCCCGGTGCCGATCTGACCCTGGGCGGCCACCGCCGGCTCTGGGGCCGCCGCCTACCCGGGGTGAATGATCTGCTGGTGACGGTCCAAGTCGCTCTGTCAGCGGTCCTGTTGGTGGTCGCGGGGCTGGTGCTGCGTACGTTCGTCACGGTGGGCGACCTGGATCCCGGATTCGGCTTCGATCGCGTCGTGGTGACCCACATCTCGACCAGCAGCACCACGCTGCAGATAGCCGAGCGCGATCGGTTTTTCCGGGAGGTGGCTGCGCGGCTCTCCGAGGAGCCGTGGGTGCGCGCGGCAACAGTGGCCGATTATCCGCTGCTGTCGCCCCATCTGGAGGCGGAGGTGCAGTTCGAGGGTCACAGTGACCACGTTCCCTTGGTCTATTCGAAAGTGATCCCTGGCTTCTTCGATGCGCTGGGGATCGAGGTCAACCGGGGGCGTGAGTTCACCGTGGGCGACACGATGGCAGCCCCCGATGTCGCGCTGATCAACGAAAGCGCGGCAGGGCGCTTCTTCGCCGGGCAACAGCCCGTCGGCAGCCGCCTCTGGTGGTCCACGACCGACGATCAGGACGACCGGGCGTTCGAGATAGTGGGCGTGGTGCGCGACACCAAGACGCGCGATCTAATGTCCGAGCCCGAGCCGACTGTCTACTTCTCCTATCCCCAGCATCCCTATTCCACCGGCAGCGCGCTGCTCGTCGTCGTTCACGGCGACCCGGGCGCTGCAGTTCCGCAACTGCATCGCTGGCTCCGGGATTTCGAGCCGCACCTGGCCATCGTCAACGTGGTGACATACAACGATGTCGTCAGGGGGTATCTCTACACCCAGCGGATGAACGCGGAGATGTTTTCGGTGCTTGCGTTGCTCGGGCTGGGGCTGGCGGCGGTCGGGATCTTCAGCGTCATGAGCATAGCGGTCAACCGCAGGACGCGGGAGATCGGGATTCGGATGTCAGTCGGTGCCGCGGGCGGTGACATCAATCGACTGATCATCGGGCGCGCGCTGCCACCAGTTGTGCTGGGGATCGGTCTGGGGCTGGCGGTCTCCTTCGCGATGACAGGGCTGGTGCGCAGCCTGCTCTATGGTGTCGAGCCGACCGATCCCGTCTCGCTGGCGGCCGGAACGGGTGTGCTGCTGGCAGCCGCTCTGCTGGCGGCGTACCTGCCCGCTCACCGCGCTGCTAGCGTCGATCCGGTCAAGGCGCTACGGCACGAGTGAGCCCTAGCACGGCCGCAGCTCGGCCGGACCTCCTCCGCGCACTGCGGTTCGTCAAACCCACCAGATCCAGAACAACAGCACCGAACCAACGCGCGCTGCGGAGGCTGGCCGAGCTGCGGCCAGCTAGGTGCCATTGTCACCACAGCTGATGATCTCACTGAAAGCTGTGTCTCGCTCGTGCGGCAGTGCACGCGCAGCGCGAACCCGGTCGTTCGCGCTGCGCTGCACGTCGGTGGCTCACTCAGCTCAGGACTTGCGCACCACGATCAAGAACTTGGAGTTCTTCCAGAACTGCTCCGGTGCGACTATTTCGATGAACGAACCCTTGATCTTGCCTTCCTCCACGAGGTCCGCCGCCAGGTAATCCGTCGGGTGGCGCGAGGCGATCTCGTATTCGGCGGTCGAGTCCGGCAGGTTGATCCTGGTTATCTGATCCTTGTCGATCGCTGTGAACTCGCTGGGATCGAGTTCCCGCGACGGCACCAGGGTCTCGCCCCGCCTGCCGAAGATGAACAGGAACCGCGCGCCGCCCTCCTTCTCGACGATACCGCGATCCAGCAGCTCGTCCTTGGTGCCGACCGCATAGTAGACGGTGTTGGTCTCGGCCTTGAGCGTGACCAGCTTGGTGGAGAGCGTGTCGACCGACGCGGCCAGCTGCGTGTTGTGCTCCTCAAGGAGCAGTACTCGCGCGTTCAAGGTCTCGATGGTGGCGCGCTGGTTCTCCAGCGTGCGCTCGTAGCTGCTGATCGTCTCGGCCAGCAGCATCTTGAGCGTGTCAGACTCCAGCGACAGGGAGCGGATGCGCCGCTGACTCTGTGCCAGCCTGCGCTCCGTCTCCGTTACACGCTGGTTGAGATAGCGGATCTTCACCAGGACCGATTCACGCGATGCCTGGATCGGTGACTCCACAGCGACCTGCAGGCCTGATTCTGTGAGGCTGACGTCCGATAGCTCCGCGTTGACGTCGCTGATGAACCTTCCGAGCACCGCCATTTCCATCAGGAGATCGTCTCTCTCGGCTGCGGCTTCCTCCAGCTCGGCCACCCGCTGCAATGTCTGCGGTGACGGCCCGCAGCTCGCAACCAACGGGAAGAGCAGAGCAGCGAGGAGTGAGCGGATGCGTGTGGCTGTTGGTGCTGTGCGTGACATTGGAGTCCTCCAATCCTGGATCGTTCCAAACCTTCGGCCTGCCACGTCGTGACCGAGAAGGCGGGGCGACTTCGGCGAGCAGGAAAGTCGCTCGCTCTCGGTTCTCGATGGGAACTGGGTCTCTCGAGCGGGGCAGTATACTCGCGACCGGTACCGGTTTGGGCGGTGACCTGGGTCACAATCGGAGCAGTGAGGCTGAGCGCGGGGCCTGGGCTGCGTGCCGCAATCGGGGGGATGGCACGTGCACCGTAGTCGCGCATATCATTCAGCGCTGGCACGCCGCGTCTGCGCGGAGGTTCGGCACGCTTGCAGCCCACGGGCGGGAGCCGATGCACGAGATGAGTATCGCGTTAGAGGTGTGTAACATCGCCGAACAACACGTTGGGCGGGATCGACTGGCGCACGTCGTCACAGTTGGGCTCGAGGTGGGCGACGATTCGGGTGTCGAGTGCGACAGCCTCGAGTTCTGCTTGGAGGCGGTGCTGAGCAGCCCTCCGTTTCACCGGGCCAGGGCGGTGGTCGATCGAGTATCCGGTGATGTCTTGCGGGTGAGCTACCTGGAGGTGGACGATGGCCGTGCGAACGATTGACGTGCGCGAGCGTGTTCTGGCGAGGAACGATGAGCTTGCCGCGCAAGTACGGCAGCGGCTCTCGCGTGCCGGCGTTGCTGCGTTCAATCTCGTTTCCTCTCCCGGTGCAGGAAAGACCCTGCTGCTCGAGCGTACTCTCGAGCAGTTCGCCGGCAAGATTGACATCGCGGTCGTAACAGGAGACGTGCAGACCCAGAACGACGCCGATCGGTTGAGTCGCTACACCGACCGACTAGTGCAGGCGGTAGTGACTGGAGGCGCCTGTCATCTCGACGCTCGGCAAGTGCTCACTGCTCTCGGTCGAATAGACTTGCGGCAGACCGACCTCGTGTTCATCGAGAACGTGGGCAATCTCGTCTGTCCGGCCAGCTGGGACCTGGGAGAGACCGCCAAAATCGTCGTCTTCTCGACCACCGAGGGCGAAGACAAACCGGTCAAGTATCCCAAGATGTTCCGCGTGGCCCGGTACGCGGTGCTCAACAAGGTCGACCTACTGCCGCATCTGCAGTTCGACGTGGACCGGGCCGTGGCCTATGCCAGAGAGGTTAATCCGGATCTGGAATTCTTCTTCACCTCTGCGCTGACTGGTACCGGGATGGATGGGTGGTACCGGTTCCTCGAGGCCAAAGTACGGAGAGCCGCCCCGGAGTGAGCGTGCTGGGCTGCGGCTGTGGGCGCTGGGTCCGACGGCGAGTGCCCTTGAGGTTCCTCTAGGCTGCGTCCGCGGTCAGGGCCCGCTTGATGCGTCTCAGCAGTGGGAACCGGCGCAAGCCATCCTTGAGGCGTACCCCGCAGTAGGCGGCCGTGCCGCGGAACGTGCGCTTCCTGTAGCCGGTGAAGTCCAGGTAAGGGCGCCAGGCCATATCCCAGTTGTTGTACCACGGCTGGTTCGTCATCAGATCGATCTCGTCGATGGTTCCCTCAACTGATGCCTGACGCACTACGTGCTCGAGCAGCAAACTGCCCGGTGAGCAACGTGAGTACTCCGCATCGTATCCCAGCTTCCACAGGAACAAAGAACGGCGCAGGCGAATACACAGGTTGGCCGCGATGGGTCGGCCTTCGGTCTTCAGGAACTGCCACTCCAGCCACCCGGCTCGGTGCAGGTGGGTGACCATATCGCCGTAGAAGTCAAGCAGCACGGGCGAGCACTGAATGGCGGTCTCGGCCTCTCCCTTCCAGCTCGCAGCTTCCACAGCAGCGAACCGCGGCAGCAGTGCCGGATCGGCATCGTTACCCGACAGGATGGAGATCTCGACGTCGGGCAGACGCTTCAGTTTGTTGACTGCCTTGTTCAGGTTGTTGCGGAAGTTCCTGCTCAGCGAACGGCGGTACTCCTCGAAGTCTGGAGGAACCGGCAGATAGGCGCCTTGCTCCGCCAGGTCGCTGTGCCGGTACAGGCCGGGTGTCGCCAGTGACAGGGTCGGCGAGTCATCGCGAATGCGGCGAAATACGATCGCCGAAGTTCTGTCGCCTTGAAGAAACGCCTCGTCCAGCAGCGCCAAGTACGCTTCCTGCTCGACCTCTGGCGCGAACACCGCGTCTACGCTAATTGCGTGTGGGTTATTGGGCAGTGAAATCGATCGACCGGGCGACCGCACGAGGGGAAGGACGCCGACCAATGCGTCATCGCGGAGCGCTAGCAGGCACACCCAGGATGCTGGTGGCTTCACGAAGTGATGGAAGTACGCGTAGAGCCAGGCGAACGTAGACATCGGCGTCGCGGTCGAGCAGCGGGCCACCAGGTCGTTCCATTGCGACTCGAACCGGCCGAGCTCGTCCAAAGAGGCAACGGCAAGCACGCGGATTCCCTGAGCGTGTTGTCGATCTGGCATGTCCGTATTCATCCGGTCACGTTTTCTCAACGCGTTCAACATATGCGGCAGCCCGGTACCCTGTCTCCTGGGTCCCGCCGCCCGGCATCAGCAAGGCGTGGCGCGCGGCGCGCTCGCAACTGACGCAGATACGGGGCCACCGATCCTGCCGTTTACCGGTTTTGGCCGGCAATGTGTTGTAAATTAACAACTTACGATATTCGATCGAGAACGGGGCGCTGCAAGGCACTGCGCACCGGTCTGCCTGACATGGCACACAGACTACAACCAGGCCATCAGGCAGACTGCCGACCCCAGCTAGGACGGAAGCGAGACAGCCCATGTGGTTCCAACGCATGCCGCTCGAGGACTGGTTCGACACCTATCAATACGCAATCGAGTACGATGTTGGCGAGAGTGCGGTCAAATACCTCCGTTTCGATGAGCTGAACGTCGACCTCGATACGCTGCCACTGCGCTATGGTTACCACTGGGGACGGCCTGAGTTGAGACAGTTGGTCGCACAACAATACGAGGGCCTGGATGCCAATCAGGTAATGGTCACCAACGGAGCGAGCGAGGCCAACTTCGCGGTTGTCGCCGCACTAGTAGAGCCCGGTGATCACGTCATCATAGAACACCCCAACTACCCGTCGCTGTATGAAGTCCCGCGCTCACTCGGGTGCGATGTGAGTTTCTTCCGTCTAAGCCCGCAGAACCAGTTCCGGCCCGATGTGAGCGAGCTGGAGTCACTCATCACGCCGAAGACGAAGCTGATCAGCCTTACCCACCCCAACAACCCTACTGGATCGATGATCTCCGAAGATGCACTGGGTGAGGCCATCGCTCTGGCGGAATCGCACGGGGTCTATCTGCTGTTCGACGAGACTTACCGCGAGCTTGCGTTCGGCAAAAGATTGCCGGGAGCGGCATCACTGGGTCCGCGAGTGATATCCATCTCGAGCATGTCCAAGAGCTACGGCCTACCGGGCATAAGGATCGGCTGGCTGGCAAGCAAATCGCGCGAGATTCTGGATGCCGCGCTCGCTATTCGAGAACAGGTCACGATCGCCAACGGTGCCATAAGTGAAGCGATCGCGTTGTCGGTGTTGCAGCGCAAAGACGAGTTCATCCGGCGGGCGCAGCGGCATGCCGCTGCCAACGTTGAATTGGTGCGGTCGTGGATGGAGAGTCGCGACGATCTCGATTGGGTCCCGCCTCAGGCCGGGGTCGTCGCGTTACCCTGGATCGTCACAGGCGCCGTGGCCGACCCCTGTGCCATCTATCGCCGCCTGGTCGATCACTATAAGACGTTCGTGATCCCCGGACGCTGCTTCGAGCTGGACAACCACTTCTTCCGCTTGGGATACGGCGGGACGACAGATGAGCTGCTCCAGGGTCTCGAGCGCATCGGTCGGGCGCTGGACGAAGCTCGCGCGAGGAGGATGTAGAGAATGGAGAGTGATGAATCACGAATCATGAATGATGAATGGAAAGGATTCTACATTTCCCGTGCTGCGTTCTGCATTTTGCATTCGTGATTCGGCAATCTTCATTCTGGATCCCGTGTTGCCGAATGTCAGGTGCTCCAGGTAGCTTATGTTCACCTCCGTTTGACTTTGATGGTATCCTGACGTTTTGAGGAGGCGTCCGATATCATGAACTCATCAATCAAGAGACTGTTGGTACCGATTTTGTTAGGCGCCACTGCCGTCGTTCATCTCCAGTGTCAATCTGGCAGCGGCCCGCTGCTAACCGAATGGGATACGCCGTTTGGGGTTCCTCCGTTCGATCGCATCGAGGACGACCACTACTTGCCCGCGTTCCGTGCTGCAATGGCCGAACATCAGGTGGAGGTCCAAGCGATGGTTGACAACCCGGAGCCGGCGAGCTTTGCGAACACCATCGAGGCGCTGGAACGCAGCGGCAAGGCTCTGACCCGTGTGTCGAACGTGTTCTTCGCGGTGGAGGGAGCTCACTCCAATGATGCGCTGCGAGACGTAGCTCGCACAATTGCGCCGGAGTTGTCGGCGCACAACGACGACATCGCGCTCAACCGCCCGCTCTATGATCGCGTGAAGGCTGTCTACGACCAGCGCGACGAGCTGGACCTCACTCCCGAGCAACACAAGCTGCTGGAAGAGACCCACAAGGCGTTCGTCCGCAGCGGCATCAATCTGGATGACGAGGCCCAGGCGCGGCTGCGCGATGTCAACTCTGAGTTGGCAGAGTTGTCGCAGCGGTTCGGTCAGAACCTGCTGCAGGAGACCAACGACTTCGAGTTCCATGTGACCGATACAGCCGATCTCGGCAACCTCCCGGCCAACCTCGTTGCTGCAGCGGAGGAAGAAGCGGCGCGCCGCAGCCACGACGGCGGATGGTCGTTCACCCTGCAGCGGCCCAGCATCAATCCGTTCCTGCAGTATTCACCCAATCGAGAGTTGCGGCGTCAGATATTCATGGGTTACGCATTGCGGGGCGACAACGACAACGAGGCGGACAACAAGGCGATGCTGTCGCGCATGGCAGCGTTACGTGCCGAGCGTGCGGCACTGATGGACTACGAGACGCACGCCCACTTCGTGTTGTCGGACAACATGGCGGAGACACCGGCACGGGTGTACGAGTTCCTGGATCAGATCTGGGAGCCTGCACTGCGGGTCTCTCGAGCCGAACGTGACGCGCTGCAACAGATGATGCACGACGACGGCATCGACGACGACCTTCGAGGTTGGGATTGGCGCTACTATGCCGAGAAGGTGAGAAAGGCGCGGTACGATCTGGACGAGCAGGAGCTGCTGCCCTATTTCGAGGTAACGGCCGTGCGCGATGGTGTGTTCAGGGTGGCCAATGAGCTGTTCGGCCTCACGTTCACCGAACTCACCGACGTCCCGCGGTGGCACGATGACCAGCAGGTGTTCGAGGTCATGGAGGCCGATGGCACGCACATCGGGATCATGTACATGGACTTCTTCACCCGCGAGAGCAAGCAGGGCGGGGCGTGGATGAACGATCTCAGAGCTCAATCGCGGCTGGACGGTGACGTCACGCCGATAGTGACTACCAACTTCAATTTCCCACCGCCCGCCGGCGATGCACCGTCACTCATTACCTTCGACAATGCGCAGACGTTGGCACACGAGTTCGGGCACGCGTTGCACGGGTTGCTGTCTAACGTCATGTACGAATCGCTATCCGGCACCAATGTGCCGCGCGACTTCGTCGAGTTCCCGTCGCAGATCATGGAGAACTGGATGGGGGAGCCGGACGTTTTGCGTACCTACGCGAGGCACTACCAGACCGGAGAGGTGATTCCGGACGAGCTGATAGAGAAGCTCAAGGCGGCTGGCACATTCAATCAGGGCTTCGCCACAGTGGAGTACTTGGCGGCTTCCTATCTGGATATGGCATGGCATACGCTGACAGAGCCGGAAGAACACGCACCGCGGGCCTTCGAAGACGCAGAGATAGAGCGCATCGGGCTGATTGATGCGATCATCCCGCGCTACCGCAGCACCTACTTCGCCCACATCTTCTCGGGCGGTTACTCATCCGGCTACTACAGCTACATCTGGGCTGAAGTGCTTGACTCCGACGCGTTCCAGGCGTTCAAGGAAACGAGCCTGTTCGATCAGGAGACCGCGAGGAGATATCGTGAGTTACTGTCGAAGGGCGGCAGCCGGCCGGGAATGGAGTTGTACGAAGAGTTCCGCGGCCGCCCGCCAACGATCCAGCCGTTACTGGAGAAGAGAGGGCTCACCGGGAACTAGCAT
>CP070666.1:750634-760356 GCA_020351775.1 Gemmatimonadota bacterium
GCCTTACACTATAGTCGGAGTGGCGCACCCCGACATCGCATTCCCGTCCGAGGGCGACTGCTGGATACCGGCCGCAATCGACTACAGCCGCGAGATGCGCGACTTCCGCTACGTCGGCGTGATCGGACGTTTGAGAGACGGATCGAGTCTGGCAGAGGCAGAAGCGGAATTGGTCCAGATCTCCCGGCAGATAGCAGCCGAGCATCCCGAGACCAACACCGGTTGGAGCGCCGCCGTGCGTGGGCTGAAGGACACCCAAGTGGCCTACGTGCGTCCCGTACTACTTGGGATGTCTGTCGCAGTGGGTCTGTTGCTGCTGATCGCGGTCGGCAACGTCACGAACCTGGCCATAGCGCGCAGCGCCGGCAGGCAGACGGAAATCGCGGTGCGCCGCGCCTTGGGCGCCAGCAATACCGCCGTGGCCCGCATGTGCATCACCGAGTCGGTGTTGACGGCCGTGTGCGGCGGCGCGCTGGGTGTGTTGCTGGCAACTTGGGGCACGGGCGCGCTTTCCCACGTGGCTCTGCGATCGCTGCCACCTCGCTCCACCATCGCCGTCGATATTCGAGCACTGCTCTTCGCATTTGGCGCTGCGGTCGTCGTGGGGTTGGCACTCGGTCTGTTTTCGGCGATGACCTCGGGCAGCACGAGTCTGAGCGAGACGTTGCGCGCCGGCGGACGCGGCACCGGTGCGACAGCCCGCGTACACCGCGTTCGGGAGGCGGTGCTGACAGCACAGGTGGGGTTGGCCCTCGCACTGTTGATCGGGGCGACGCTCCTGGCACAGAGTCTCTACAACCTGACCCGCACCGACGTCGGCTTCTCCCCCGAGAACCTCCTCACCTTCAGCTACGATCTGCCCGCTGCTTCATACGAGGACGCGGCAAGCCAGCGTGCGTTCTACAGCGAAGCGCTGCCACGGATTCGTGACGTTCCCGGCGTCAATGCCGCGGCCGCGGTCACTCCCATACCCATGGAGATGGGTAGCGTACCGACCTCGTGGTCGCTATCGCGGGAGGTGACCGATGCAGCCGACCCGACAGTTATGGCCCACATGCGGTCGGTCACACCCGAGTACTTCGCCGCGATGGGCATCGCACTGTTGGGCGGTCGCCTGTTCGACGACGCCGACCGGGGGGATTCCCAACAGGTGGCGTTGGTGAATCACGAGTTCGTTGACCGCTATCTCGCCGGTCGTACGGGGCTGGGCGTGCGCATCACGGCGGGCGAAGCAGATGACGAAGATTCCGAGTGGATCACAATAGTGGGTGTCGTGGCGGATGTCCGGTTCCGATCCCTCCGATCGGAGGCGGAACCCGAGATCTATATCCCGATGCAGCAATTCCCCTCGGGTTGGGGCCACCTGGTTGTTCGTGCCGCCGGACCGCGAGATCACCTTGTGCGGGCGGTCACAGGTGCGGTACAACAAATCGATCCCGATCTGCCCCTGGCCGACATCAAGAGTGGCGAGGAGATCATCTCCGATCAGTCCCGAATCTCGCGCGTCAGCGCCACGCTCACGTCGCTGTTCGCCATCATGGCGACGGTCCTCGCGCTGGTCGGCATACTCGGGATGCTGTCGATCGTCGTCGCGCAACGCACCAGGGAGATCGGTCTGCGCATGGCACTCGGCGCACAGTCTGGCAGCATCAGAGGTTTCGTGCTCGCACGCGGTATGCGCCCGGTCATCCTCGGGATCGCGCTCGGCGTTGTCGCATCACTCGGGGCCACGCGCCTGCTGCAGAGCCAGGTCTACGGTGTGAACACGCTCAACGTGATTGCGTTCCTCATACCAACGGTGGGACTCACCGCGGCAGGGTTGCTCGCATGCGTGCTGCCGAGCGTCAAGGCCTCGAGGGTGGACCCAGTGGAGTTGTTGCGGAACGCGTGAGGCGTCGGGGTGCAGGATGCGCAGACACGGTCAGCCTCGCTCTCTCTTCACATCGGGGACTGCCCAGCGGCTCGACGCACCACCCGCCCGCGCCTTGACCGGGCTATCAGGGATCCGGTGGTGGATCCTCTGTTCCAGTCCCGATGGCGAGCTGGTCGAACGAGAGACCGCGTTCCCGCGCGCACTCAACGCACAGGTAGACCGTGGGCTTGAGTTTCTCGATCTGCGCTCGTGTGGGGCCTTCACCCGTCGAGGGAACGACAGGTACGCCTGTGATCTTGACACCGCAATCGGTGCACGTCGTTTCGTGCTCGTTTGACATGACCATCTCTCCTGGCTCCGTAGCGCCGGTAATACTCTGGACCGCAGGCCTGTAAATAGGCAGCCCCATCGATTCGCCCGCCAGACCTTACACCAGCGCTGAAGAGGTACCACGCATAAATGCAGCTCAGTTCAGCACCGAGGGCCGAGCGCTCCTGCTATCCGCAGCTCAATACGGCCGTGCTCACAATCATGTGTCACAAAGGGTGGCAACGGAGTATTTCATGGGGCAGGATGACGCGGCGGGGCGCCGATGTCAAACTCGTGTGCCGCTTTGGCACATTTCGAATCGCCGATTTGAAGCTTCGAATCGGCGATTTGAAATTTCGAACCGTCGATATCGACGTCCGACGCGGCGGTAGATCGTTGAGATCGACGATCCACCGGGTCGTTACGTCGAGTCGACCATTTGAAGTGCTTCGTAGGAACGTGAGATCAACGATTCGCGGTCGCGAATCACCGATTTGAAGTGTCGAATCACCGATTTGAAGTGTTGAATCGCCGATTTGAAGTCTCGAATCGTCGATTTGAAATTTCGAATCGTTGAAACGAAGCTCATCAACGTCGTACCGAAGCCCAGCCCGAAGTGCGTAACTCAAGGCATGACAACTGGATAGGCCTCTCGAGCCCGAAACAGCGCCGCGCGGAAAGTCGATTACATTAGGACGGCTCCATCGTGCGTATCGATGAAGTCAACGTGCGCAAAAAGAGGTCCGCCAATCTGACAGGGCAGCTAATCCAGCCGTCCCTTCGGTCCGCCGGCGCTCCAACAGCGACCAACTCACCGAGGGTAGTGCGAGCTGTGAATTGCGCGACATCACGGGTCGGTCGAGCATCAATCACGTGGTGACAGGCAGAGCACCTCAGCATAAGCGTCTCTCCCTGGTAAGGACAGGATCAGATGAAGAAAGAGCCCGAGCTGCTGTTGATTGTCCTCAGCTTCGTGGTCGGGTGCGGCACGGGTGGACGACCGGAAGCTCACATTTCCCGGGACAGTGCCGGCGTGACCATTTCCGAGAACCACCGTGGGGCGTGGGGACGACGGGACTCCTGGCAGCTATCCCGAACGCCACTTCTGGACATTGGCGTATCCGAAGGCGACCCCAGCTATGAGCTGTTCGGCGCCAGCAGCTCGGTCCGGCTGACGGATGGCACGATCGTCATCGCAAACGGGGGCACGCATGAACTTCGCTGGTACGATGCGACCGGTACGTTTGTGCGAAGCGTCGGACGGAGGGGAGGAGGGCCCGGGGAGTTCACGGCACTCGACAATATTGCCGTATTGCGCGGCGACTCGATCGTCGCTTACGACTCCGAGGGTAACCGCATCTCAGTCTTCAGTCCGGTTGGCGAGTTCGCGCGGTCTGCCACGTTGCAGGGACCACGCGGCTTCATGGTGGGAGCGTTCGCAGACGGCTCTGTGGTGATCACGGCTACGACCGCTGCTGGATTGATGGAAGGCTTGAGCCGGTGGACTGAGAGTGCATTCAGGTATGCTGCCACAGGACTGCTGCTCGACACGCTGGGCGTGTTCCCGGGGACGGAGTGGTTCATGGAGATCCAGCGGTCAGGGTCGCGGATCGCAGCCGTGAGTTCCACGAGTCGACCTTTTGCTAAGTCGGCATCCTTCGCTGCATCTCGCGATGCGTTCTATGCCGGCAGCCAAGACACGTACGAGATCGCGGCGTATAGCGTCGAGGGCGATCTGACCGCTCTCGTTCGGCGAGACTTCATGAATCTCCCCGTGACGGCAGCTGACATCGACGCCCATAGAGCCAGCGAACTGGTTGACGTCACTGACCCCGTTGAGAGAGCGGAACAACTGCAGCGACTCGAGAAGGTGCCGTACCCCGAGACCATGCCAGCATATGGAACCATCGAGATTGACACGGAGGGCAATCTTTGGGTGGCTGACTATCGTCGTCCTGGTGACGACGGGCCTCGGTGGACTGTATTCGATCCGGAGCACCGAATGCTGGGAACGGTGCAAACACCGCCGGGCTTCAGGATCCACCAGATCGGATCATCCTTCGTCCTTGGCCGGTGGCGTGACGAGCTGGACGTCGAGCACGTGCAGTTGTACGAGTTGATCAAGCCGTAGGTCGGCGCCTGCCTTTGCGGCCGTCGCTCGTGCGACGCACTCGCGGCTTTCCCGTCAAATCCTACAGGACCCATCATCTGACTTCCTGTAAACACACCGGTTACGAAAGAGCCCCGGAAGGGGCTTTCCCGTGAGATTGTCTGGAGTTGTCTGGACCTCGCACGTGGTGACGCGGCGCTTGCAGCCGGCCGCGCGACCGAGGCCATCGAGCACTACCGCCGAGGCGATGTGCTCGGCTGCGCCCCGTGCAACCTGCCGCGCTTCGCGCGCGCTTGGGAAGCGTTGGGGCAGGTAGACTCCGCGATTGCCACATACGAGCGGTATGTCTCGACACTTAGCACGACGCGTATCTAGGCTGACGCCTTCGAGTTGTCCATTGCGTACCTGCTCCTCGGCGAGCTGTATGAGCAACGCGGCGAGCGTGAGCAGACCGTGCGCTGGCACAATGAGTTTATGGAATTGTGGCGCGAGGCAGATCCCATGTTGCAGGGACAGCTTGAGGATGTCAGAGGGCGAATTGCCGGTTGTCCGGAGAGCCAGCGGCAAGGTAGGATTGCAGGGTGTAGAGTGCAGAATGCACATTTGTAACGTATTCGCAATCTGCCTTTCCCACCTTCAACGAGACTACCATGCCCAACGGGTTTGATATGCTGAAGCAGGCGCTGGCGGAGCGTTACACCATCGAGCGTGAACTGGGCGCCGGTGGCATGTCGACCGTGTACCTGGCCGAGGACTTGAAGCACCATCGGCAGGTGGCCGTCAAAGTCCTGCGCCCGGAGCTGTCGGCCACGCTAGGCTCCGAGCGATTCGTCCGCGAGATCGAGATAGCGGCCAAGCTGTCTCACCCGCACATTCTGCCGTTGTTCGACTCAGGCGAAGCAGGCGGCTTCCTCTACTACGTCATGCCCTTTGTTGAGGGCGAGACGCTGCGCCAGCGGCTCGATCGCGAGGGCAGATTGCCGGTGGAGGATGTGATACGGTTCACCGACGATGTGGCTGCGGCACTCTCGTATGCCCACCAACGCGGTATCGTGCACCGCGATATCAAGCCAGAGAACATCATGCTTGCCGGAGACCGGGCGGTGGTGGCGGACTTCGGGATCGCGCGGGCGGTGAGTGTTGCCGGGGGCGAGCGATTGACGGGCACGGGACTCGCGATCGGGACGCCTGCATATATGAGCCCCGAGCAAGCCTTGGGCATGGGGGAGGTGGATGCCCGAACAGACGTCTACGCGCTGGGCTGTGTGGTTTACGAGATGGTTGGGGGCGAGCCGCCGTTCGAGGGGACTACGCCGCAGGAACTGATCGCTAAGCATGCGAGAGACGGGGCGCCACGCCTGCGGACTACAGATCCGGAGATTCCGCTCTTCGTCGAGCGGGCGGTGCAACGCGCCCTGGTGAAGGATCCAGCCGAACGCTTCCAAACACCACGTGAGTTCGCGGAGGCGTTGACTACGGGCACCGTGGTGGCCCGTCCTCGCCGGCGACGATGGTCGTGGCACGCCCCGGCTGCAGTGGCAGCCGCTGTGCTCCTGGTGACAGCGGGCTGGTGGATCTCCACGCTGTCAGGTGGCACGCGGTTCGAGCGGTTGGCGGTGCTTCCGCTCACCAACCTCACGAATGATCCCGAGCAAGAATACTTGGTCCATGGTGTGCACGAAGCGCTCATCACCGAGCTGGCAAAGGCCGGCATCACCGTGATCTCCCGCACTTCTATGTTGGGGTATCAGAACACAACGAAGCCGATACGCGAAATTGCTGGTGAACTCGGGGTCGACGGTGTGATCGAGGGCTCCGTCTTCCGCCAGGGAGACAGCCTCGAAATCGGGGCGCGGCTGATCGACCCAGGCACTGAGGCACCCGTCTGGTCACGGACGTTTGACGGGGATCTCCCCAACGTCGTAGCACTCTACAGGGGGTTCGCGCGGGCGATCGCGGAAAACATCGAGCTGGCCCTCAGTGAGGAGGCGGAGGCTCGGCTTGCAGACACGCGCAGGACCAGCCCTGAGACGTACGAGGCCTATCTGAAGGGCATGTACTACCTGAACAGGGCTACGCCGGCCGCTCACGAACAGGGGATGACCATTCTGCGCGAGGCGTTGGAGAGGGACCCCGCGGATCCTCTGATCAATGCCGCGATTGCCATCGCCTATATCACTGAGGCACATGGTCCTGCGCCCCCGGTGGATGCATTGCCTCTCGCCCGGGCGCACGCGGAGCGGGCCATAAGGCTCGATTCCACCCTTGGCGAGGCTTATGCCTGTTTGGCGTTCGTGAAAGGCTACTATGATTGGGAGTGGGAGGCCGCAGACCAGGACTACCGTCGCATCCTAGAGATCAATCCCAATGTGGCCATGGCTCACTACTGGTGGTCGTGGCAGCTGTTTCTGTTCGATCAATTGGACGAGGCGATCAGAGAACACATCCTGGCCCGCGAGTCCGATCCCCTCAATCCGCTTCATACCGCCTGGCTCGGATGGCTCTACATCCACAAGGGGCGATTCGATCTGGCGGAGGCCGAAGCGCAAAGGTCATTGGAGCTGGATCCCGACTTTGCCGTCGCGCATCTCGTCCTGGCGGAGGTCTTGCTGGAGAGAGGCATGCGCCAAGAGGCGGTCGAGATGGCCCGCCAGGCAGCGGATATTGACCCGGAGTGGAAGTGGGTCCTCGGCCGGATGTACGCCTTGACCGGCCACACGGAGGAAGCTCGTAACATCGTTGCCCAACTCGAACAGGAGAGTCTAACTCCGTACGTCGCGTTCGAGATTGCGGTGGTGAACGCCGCCCTTGGGGATTTGGATGAAGCTTTCCGTTGGATCGACTACGAGCGCCCCCACGCCTGGGTTCCGTGGCTCAGAGTAGATCGAATATGGACGCACGTGCGGGATGATCCGGCCGATCCGCGGTTCCAGGCGCTGTTGCAGCGGATGAACCTGCCACCAGTACAAGGGGGTTGATCGCAGATCGCAGATTGCAGAGTCGGCGGACCTTCGACTCGGGCCGAGGCGTGCGACTCCTTATCATACAATCACATAGACCACCTGGACCAATATCGGCGCTGCGTGGGAAGTCGATTACATGTATGACGGCTTCATCGTGCAGATCGAGCCATCTCGTCTGCTAGCCGGCGCTCCGACGAGCAGCGCGCCGCCACAGCACGCCCACCAGCTCTACCCCTTCCTTCCCCGTATCGCGACGTAGTCTCCGCGATCGTACCCCCTGACCGGCTGCTCCACTCGGTCGTTCGAATACTTGGGATGCACGGTCAATGTCTGCGCGTACTCCAGATCCAGGAATCCGACAGCTTCGAGAAGCTCCGCTTTCTCACCCGTCGTTCTCCATTTGGCGGCCTTGACGAACTCGACCGGGTACGGGTGGGCCGGTGAGACTCTCTGCAGGTGGGGATCCTCCCACGTTCCCTGCAACCCTGCCAGCCGGTACAGGAGCCCGTACGAACTCTCGGCCGGGACATCCAGAACCACTATCGCACCGCCGGACCTCAAGACCCGATACCCCTCCGAGAAGGCCTGCTTCAAGTCTGCGACGTAGCCGGGGGTCCCGTTGAGGATCACTGTGTCGAACTCGCTGTCAGGGAACGGGAGTCGCTCTGCGGTCCCGGGAGTGACGGTCATGCCACGCTTGCGCGCGATCCGAGCCATACCTTCGGCCGGCTCGACACCGTGACTGATGTCGATTCCGTATTGCTTCTTGAGCAACTGCTCGAACAGACCGCTCCCGCACCCGACACTCAGCGCCTTGCCTGGACTGCCGAGGAAGTACTTCAGTAGCAGCAGCTCCGACTCTAAAACCGTGCGGTTGTTGAGGAACCAAGTGTCGTATTGCTCGGCGTACTCGTCAAACGGTTCGTGCTTCATGGCTAACAACCCGGCTCATGACGTGATGGAGGCCAGAACAGGTGCCCCTCACTCGTCCCACGACCGACGTTGCCATGCTCCGATCTCACCGCCCCTGTGCGACCCTAGCGGCATCGCGCTGCTGCAACATGCGTTCGTGGGAGTCGAGGCGCTCCAGATGGCACCGCCTGCTCCCACAACGGCCGCGCTGCCGAACAGGGTGGCGGCCACGATCGTGGGAACGTCGGCTTCCATGCCAACCCCGGTCTGTCTATGCCCAACTGGAACCTACGTGGCGGGAAGAGACAGGGACAGAGGGATGCTCGGCGACCCGGAGCCGAGTGCGTCTACCCTCAGGCCGCCTCCGCGTGGGACGCTGAAGGGCTCCGGGTGTAGAACGAGATGCGGTGCATGGATCCTCACTATGCATCTTCCGGTGAGAGGTGGCAGACATGGTGCGAACGTTCTTCCGCCTTGCTTCCGCTGTTCTCGTTGGCACCGTAATCCTCGGATGCGACTTAGATGAGGAGTGTCCGGACGACCGGTTGGTTACGGGGCATATCATCAGCATATCGCAGGAGGCCAGCACGTTTCGCCTGCATCTCAGACGCGTCCCGGCTGCCCGTCGGGCTCAGGTAGAGGAGGCGATAGCAAGGTTCTCCAAGAGCACTCCGATCATTCTGAAAAGAGCGGATGGATCCCTTGCAAGCGGGGATACCGATGACCTGATGCCAACGGCAGTTGCGCGCGTGTGCATAACTGGCGTCGAGTACAGATCGGATCCGCCTCAGTATGACGCAACGAAGATCGCGATCCTGTCCTCGCCGGCTTTTCGGTAGGGCTTGACCTTCACGACGCCATCCGTCTGTGCGCATAAGGGGCCGTCGCGTGACGGCCCCGACTTAGCTGCGCGTGTGCCGGTATCACGTCTGACCTTGCCGAGCGACTAGCCTGACCGGCCGCCGGTGGACCACGGCCATCTCCTCGATTGCCGACAAGATCGGATGTTCCGGGGGTGGTCCGGTCCGCAGTCAAGACGCCCGCGCAGACTGTGGGCGCTCACGCAGGTTAAAATGACGCTCAATCCCCGCACCCACGTCCGGACCGGCTCTCGCTCATCCGGGGTCGAAGTAGCGCACGACGAATCCGAGTGTGTTCCCCAGGCCATGCGCCAGGATTACCGGCCACAGATTGCGCCGGAAGACGAGGTAGAAGGTACCCAGAACTGCGCCGACCACGCCGAGGATGAGGAGGCCGAACAGACCACGATTGTAGACGTGCACAGCGCCGAAGAGGATCGCCTGTAGGATCACGGCCGTCACGCTTCCCCGGACGCCCTGAGGCAGAAGCGCCTCGAGACGATTCAGCACAAACCCTCGGAAGATCATCTCCTCGGCGAACCCGCCGATCAGCCATCCGATTGCGATCCACCAGAGGGTCGCCGGCAGATTGCCCGTGAGGTCTCCGAACCGCGCGCTGGTGTCCGGCGACGGCAGGTACTGGCCTACAAGGGCCGCAGCCCCGGCGGCGGCCGCGCGCCAGGCGATCAAGACCA
>CP070666.1:760456-769841 GCA_020351775.1 Gemmatimonadota bacterium
GCCGCAGTAGACACCGCAGTAGGACGCCCGCCAGACGACGAGACCGATGAGCCGCTATTTCAACATCGGAGCCGTAGTACCGTAGCAGAGCGCGTTCTACCCCACGCAGGTCGGAGGCATCTTATGCCAGGCTACCTAGGCCGCACGAAGGGCTGGATCGCCACCCTGATGGTCATCTCGCTCACGTCGTGTAGCGAAGAGAGCACTTCCCCAGTTGTTGACACCATAGCGCCGGCTGCGATCTCGGATCTGATCATTACTGACTCGCTGGGGACGGCGATCACTCTGACCTGGACCGCATCGGGTGACGACAACCAGACCGGCACCGGCGCCGAGTACGACCTGCGACAAGCCATGTGGCCGATCACTGAGGTCAACTGGAATGAGGCGGATCAAGTAGCAGGCGTGCCCGCCCCGGAAGTAGCCGGAACGATCCAGCAAATGACAGTAACAGGTCTCGCTTTGGGGACGAGATACCATTTCGCCGTTCACGTGGGGGACGAAGCCGGGAACTGGTCGAGCGTGTCCAATGCCGTCGCCGCCAGCCCCTACCCCGAAGCGGGGTTTGGGTTTCTTGTAGCGACACGGGACGGCATCTTCGCCGTCGACGTCGACGCAAGCTTCGAGTTCTTCATCTCGGGCGGCCGCGAGGTCGAAGTCAAGGGAGACCGCGTGTACACCCGTGGAATATCCGAGTACGATCTCGACGGTATGTTGGTCCGCAGGATCCCGGTTCCCGATGATATACCGGGGTATATAAACTTCGCCGCACTGCCCGGTGACCGCTTTGCCCTGATGAGTCATTCCCTGGACAGCATCTACTTCATTGATGATGCTGGCAACCGCTTGGCGGACCTCGGTATCCTCGAGGCGCCCGACAATTCCCTTCAGAATCTCGACGGAATCGTGGTGGGTGATGCCTTCATCATATCCGACGACGGCAACAATCATCTGCTGCGGGTTGACCTGAACACCTATGAAATGTCGGTCTTCAGAGACCTGTCCAATCTGTCCGGCTGGTTGGGTGCCATCGCTTACCGCCACGGCTATTACTACATCTGCCAGGCACAGAAGATCTATCGCTTCCAGGAGTCGGGGCATTTGGAGTTGATCGCAGAGCTTGGGCCGGACCTGTACAACATCACTGCCATTGTCGTCGCGGGCGGGCACTCCTTCGTCACACTGAACTTCGCGGGCGCGATCTACCGGGTGAACGACGCAACCGGCCAGGTCACCAGTTTTCTCGAAGGGCTAGACTACCCCACGGATCTGGAACTCATATGGAGGTGATCGAGAGGGACCCGATCAGCGTGTCGATCGCTTGCTGATCCAGCTCGGCCTGGCGCTTGGTGGTCTCGCGTAAGGCGGCGACCTTCACCAAGCCGTCACGTAGATCTTGCTCGTTGGTGATCGCGTCGCACTCCCCGCCGGCCGGTAGGAAGTGACCGGAGCCCGAGTCTCGGGGTATCCAAAGGCGAGACACGAGTGGCCCACGCCGTTGAACAGCCGAGGAGGTAGTCATGCGGCGAGTTTTCGTTTCCCTTCTGGCCGTCACCACCGCCGGCCTGGTCGCGGCCTGCACTGATGGCACCGGCCCCGATCCGAAGTCGGGACCCATCACCGAGCTCCCCCGCGATCTGAGCATTGCCGAAGGCGAGCTGATAGCCGCTGACAACAGCTTTGCGTTCAAGCTATTCAACGAGATCAACGAACAGGAGGGTGACGAGAACATCTTCATCTCTCCCCTCAGTGTCGCCATGGCGCTGGGGATGACCTACAACGGTGCAGCCGGTACCACCCAGCAGGCCATGCAACAGGTGCTCGAGTTGCAGGGCATGGACTTGCAGGAGGTGAATGAATCCTACCGCAGTCTGATCGATCTACTGCAGAACCTCGATCCAGTCGTGGAGTTCGTCCTCGCCAACTCCATCTGGTACGGTCAAACGATGACGTTCGAGCAGGACTTTCTCGACCTCAACCAGACCTACTTCGATGCCGAGGTCACCCCAATCGATTTCGGTGCAGCGTCCGCGTCCCAGACGATCAACGGGTGGGTGAACGACAAGACCAACGGCCGGATCTCCGAGATCGTGCCAGATCCGGTTCCCGCAAATGTCGTGATGTACCTGATCAACGCCATCTACTTCAAGGCGGATTGGACGTACCAATTCGACAAGAGCAGGACCCAGGCCGCACCATTTCACCTGATCGACGGGTCCGAGGTGACGGTCGATATGATGGAGCACGAGGCCAAGATACCGGTCCGGTTCCTGTGGAACGCGGATTTGACGGCCGTGGAGCTTTCCTACGGCGGGGACGCCTACGTGATGACGATTCTCCTGCCGCTCGAGCCCGGCGGGATAAATACGCTACTCGATGCGTTGACTCAGGAGAACTGGTCGGCCTGGCTCGATCAGCTGGCCACCGGTGACTTGTACGTACGGCTGCCCAAGTTCACGCTCGAGTACGAATTGAAGATGAACGACGTACTCACGGCCCTTGGGATGGGCGTGGCATTCTCACCCGGCGCGGCTGACTTCACGAAGATGTACGCTCCTGGTGGTATCTGGATCGACGAGGTAAAACACAAGTCCTTTGTGAAAGTGGATGAGGAAGGCACCGAGGCTGCGGCGGCAACGTCGGTTGCTATGGTGGACAGTGCTCCGCTCACGTTCCTGGTCGACCGTCCCTTCGTCTTCGTGCTGCGCGAGAAGTTGTCGGGGACGATTCTGTTCATGGGGAAAGTCGTAGATCCTACTGCATGAGTAAGGAGACGATACAGGACGAAGCAACAAGATGTAGGGCGAGGACGACGTCGTCCTCGCCCCCAGTCGAGCGTCCGCGGTTGCCTTAGCCCGAACTACTCGGTCTGCAACGCCCTCACTGGATCAACTCTGGCGGCGCGTCGCGCCGGTATGACACTGGCGACGAGCGCCACCAGCGACAAGAACGCCGGCGTTGCCACGAAGGTGAGGGGATCGAGCGCCGAGACGCCAAATAGGCTACTAGCCATCAATTGACCGCCAGCTGCTGCTAGAAACAGGCCGAACACGACACCAATCGCCACTCGAGACATGCTCTGCCGCAAGACCAGGCCAAGGATGCCGCCCGTCGTGGAACCTAGCGCCATCCTGACGCCGATCTCATGGGTACGCTCGGCGGTGATCTGTGCCATCACCCCGTAGATCCCGACCGCCGCCAGCAGCAGAGCCGCCGCCGCGAAAATACCGAGCAACAGTGTGAGGAACTCGGAGTCCTGGGTGCTGAGGCCGATGTATTCCTCTAGAGTGGTGACCGACGCAATAGGCTGGAGCGGGTCGATCTCGGTCACCGCGCGCCGAATCGACTCGGTGAGCTGGGTCGGCACGCCCGCTGTCTTGACCACGAGGTAGTAGCCGTCGTCGTTGTCCTGTGCGTGAGGGATGTATAGCTGAGGCAGCGCTTCTTCCATCACTCCGTTCACCTTCACATGCCCCACGACCCCTACCACGTCTCTCCATGCGCTGGTGGACGCGTAGTCACCAAACTTGAGCCGCTTGCCGACGGCGTTCCCACCCGGCCAGTAACGCTGGGCCACAGTCTCGTCCACGATCACGACCGGCGGCGCGCTGTCGTCGTCCTGGCGAGTGAATTCGCGTCCGGCCATACGGGGTATGCCCATTGTCGCGAAGTAATCCTCGGACACCGAGCTGACCTCGGCGAACGTGTACACGCCGTTTTGCTCAGGTGGCTCTCCCTCGACATGGAAAGCGCTCTGCCAACCGCCGGGCCCCACTGGTACCACATACGTCGTTGCCGCCGACACCACCCCCGGTAGGGCTCGCACCCGGTCCAACAGCTCGAAGAAGAAGGCCGTCCGCTCGCGGTCTTCCGGATAGCGACTCTCTGGCAGGTTGAGCTCAACGGAGAGAACGTTCTGGGGATCGAAGCCCGGGTTGGCACGTATCATCGTGCCGAGGCTGCGCGCCGTGAGACCTGCCGCCACCAGCAGAGCCACAGCCAGGCCAACTTCTCCCGTCACCAACGCCCCCCGCAGCCGGTTGCGGCTCAATCCTCCCGCCGAGCGACTGCCCTCCTTGAGGTACTCCAGCAGGTTGGGTCGGATCGATCTGAGCGCCGGCAGCAGACCGAAGGCCAGCCCGGTGAGCAGAGCGACTAGCAACGTCATCAGTACTACGCGCCAGTCGATCCCAATTTGGAAGATGGGCGATATCACATCCGCCCGAAGTGGTACCAAACCGCGAATTGCGTAATGGGCTACGGCGATTCCCAACAGGCCGCCGGTCATCCAGAGGATCATGCTTTCGCTCAGTAGCAGCCTCACTACACGCAACCCACTCGCGCCGAGACTCGTACGAATCGCGATCTCGCGCTGCCGGGCCGTGCCACGCGCCAACACCAGGTTGGCGACGTTCGCGCACGCGATGATGAAGAGCAGCGCAACGGCGAGCAGCAAGACCAGCATCGGGTCGCGCAGGTCGCGCACCATGCGATCTCTCAGGGACACCACGTGTACCCGACTCCCCGTGTTGGTCTCCGGATATTCTGTCTCGAGCTCCCGCGCGATTCGATCCATGTCGGCGTGAGCTTGCTCTAACGTTATTCCCTGATTGCGCCGTCCAATGACCGTTATCCCGGGGTGATTGCCACGGTTGTCGATCCAGTTCTCCGCAAACAGACCGATCGGCGCATACATGTCGGCCCGACCCTCCCGTGGCGGAAACACAAAGTCCGGCGGCATTACCCCAACGATCGTGGCGGGAATACCGTCTAGTGTGATGGTCTCTCCGACAACATCGGGATCCGCACCGAACCGGTCGCGCCAGGAGCCATGCGCCAAGACAACGACCTTTTGCCCGTCGACCTGATCTTCTTCAGCGAGGAATCCACGACCCAACAGGGGCCTGCTACGCAAGATCGAGAACAACGATGCGGAGATCCGCGCCACATCGAGCTCCACCGGGTCTCCAACCCCCGTCAGATTGACGCTTCCTTCGTTGTAGGCCGCCAGATCCTCGAACACTCGGTTGCGCTCGCGCCAGTCGAGGAAATTGGGATAGGAGACGCTGGCGTTCTCAAACGACGCCAGCTTCTCCCACAAGACAACCAGCTCATCCCCGTTGGCGTAGGGTAGCGGCTTCAGGAGCAATCCGTTGATCAGACTGAGAATGGTCGTCACCGCACCGATGCCCAGCCCGAGAGTGGCCAGCGCTATCGCCGCAAAGCCGGGGCTCTTGCGCAGCGCCCGTGCCGAGGACCGGAAGTCGCGCTCGATGCCGGCCACAACCGCCCAACCGCCCCCCTCAGCCATAGCCTGCCGTTCCCTGTCCTCCAGCCAGCGCGTGGCGCTCGATTCGACCCCCGTCTTCGATGTGGCCACATACTCCGTCACGGACTCCCAATCACCGACATGGTCGCAGGCATACGCCTCCGCCTCTTGGTCCGAAGCACCGCGCCCGATCGCCTCGCGGTAGAGATCTTCGAGCTGGCCCGCCAGTTCTTCGACGATCGCCTCGTCGTCGCCGTCGCCCAGTGCCGGGAGCGCGAGGTTCTCCCGCACATATCGCTTCCAATCACGCATGGCTCAATCCTAGCACTTGATTCACGGCCGCCGTGAACTCGGACCAGGTCTCCTGCTCGCGCGCCAGGGCCTGCTTGCCCTGGGCGGTGAGCCGGTAGTAGCGCCGTCTTCTAGTCCCGGACTTCTCCACCCAGCGTCCCTTGATCCAATTCTTGTCCTCCATCCGGCACAGCACCGGATAGAGCGACGAGATCCGGAACTGCAACCGCATTCCGGAACGCGCCTCTATGAGCTTGCCGATTTCGTAGCCGTGCATCGGTTCCCCGTCCAGGATGGAGAGTATGAGCAGCTCCATGCTGCCCTTCTTGAGCTGTGAGCTGAACATGACCGGCCTCCTATGCGGCGATGCGATATGTTTGACTGAAACATATTGCAATACGACAGCTCGGCCGGGCTGGTTTCATGACGGGGGCTGAGCACTGTGAATCCGTCCTCTTAAGTGGCCTGGCAGGGAACGTCGCGGATGCGGCGGAGGTGACAGCCCAAGTGGGGTGCCCTTGGGTTCAGAGGGGGCCTCGCTGGTCCTACCTACACCACCACATTCACCGAGTTGCCGGGCTTGTTTTCGCTCCGGTCATGAGGCAATAGCGAGGCGGTTTTGGTGACCAGGCCGCAGTCTAATACGACCTTATGAGAGAGCAGAGCCTCCGAGGGAGGCGCACATTTGATGTGCCCTTCCGGATCCGTATGGTGTGACAGATCTTTAGGATAAATACGCCCTCTCAGCCTCATGTAACTAAGCAGATTCCAGGGCGCAGCGTGCCAGGCACGTTGCCGCCTCTTCTACAAGGTAAGCTCGAAGCGCATGACGTCATTTCATGCCTCATGCGTCTGGTATACTTTCAGGCCCGAGAGGGGTGAAACATGAGACTCGTATCTCGTTTGCCCGACACCACCTGCTGGATCTGGCTCTTTCCCACCTTGCTGTTAGTTGGCCTCGGCGTGCCTGTTGCTCAACCGTTGTCAGGGCAAGACGAGGCTGATAAGGCCGCCGCCAAGCTGCGGCACGCGTACATGATGCGCGACTATGAGCACGCGGTCACCAAGGACAAACAGCTGATAGCAGGTCACCCGGAGGCGAGGGAGGCGCGGGCCTGGTACGTATTGAACCTGGCTCGCAACAACGACGTGGACGAGGCCATCGAATATGCCGAGTCGATGGTTACCACCGATCCCGGTGAGATGTGGGGCCTGTTCGCTCTCGCCGGAGCGCTCAACTGGCACTCGGATCGGGGTGAAGAGGCGTTGGAGCTGAGCGAAAAGGCACTGGCCACTGCACCGGATCACATCGATTTCATCTGGCTGCGCATGGAAGTGCTGCGCAAGCAGGATGGCCCTGCCGCTGCTCTTGGGTTCTTTGATCAGCTTCCGCCAGATGTGCAGCGGCACCCTGACGTGCTGATCCGCAAGGCCGTGGCTCAGCATTTCCTGTGGAGCGAACTGGAGCCTGATGAACGCAGGGCGCAGCCCGATGAGTGCTTTGCTACCTTCGAGCAGGTTCGTGCACTCGATTCGATGAATGTCGAGGCATACTACCTGGCCGGCGCTTACCAACTCGGTGGTGACAATGACGACGAAGCTCGAGCGCTGTTGGCGCATGCGGCAAGCCTCACCGCAGCCCCGGACGTGCATCAGTACTATTGGCGATCGATCCAGGCGCGGCGCGACATGAGTCTCGAACAGAAGCAGGCAGTGGTCGATTCGGCTATTGGTGTACTCGTAGCGCTGCGCCCCGATCAACCGGGGGTGCTCAACGCGGCGATCGGCATGTACGGCCAACTCAAGCTCGACGACAAGAAGCTCGCCCTGGAGGAGCGTGTGCTGGCGGACTACCCCGACAGCAAAGCTGCCGAATGGGTACTGGTGAACCGCTACCGCGCGGTCGGCAGCGAATTCACGGAGACAGAGCGGACCACCGGCACGAAGGACTCGGCCAAGATCGAGGAGTACAAACGTATGGTGACCGAGTTCATCGAGCGGCCCCATCATCTACAGGAGAATCTGCTGGGCGGTGCATACCGTGACCTGTTCATGGTAGTGAAGGACGATTCCACCATCGATGGCGACTACTTGTATTCGCTGGTCGACGGGATGGTAAAGTACGAAGGGATGAACATCCACATCGTGTACGGTCAGGGAGCTGTTGCACTGGCCGACCACGAGACCCATCTCGAGGACGCGGAGCGGCTCGCGCAGGAGGGGATGGTAAAGGCTGTGGAGATGATGGAGGGGCGGCGTGACTCGCCGATCTTCGAATCAGAAGAAGAATTCGAGCGGTCCCTGGGATACTACAAGTCGATGATGGCCGATGCACTGGGCTGGGTGTACTTCAAGGCGGGTGAGTTCGAGAAGGCGGAGGAGGAGCTCAATCGGGCGTTCGAGTTCAGCTCCGAGGGTCTGACGAACCTGTACCATCTGGGGCAATACCACGAGGCCATGGCGGAACAGGCCAGCGCCGCCGGTGGCGCAGCGGGAACACAGGAGCATCTGGATCGCGCCGAGGAGTTCTACATCAAGGGTATCGCAGTCCAGACCTTCGGAGACAATCCGAGTGATGAGGCCTTGAAGACCCTGTACGTGAAACGCAATGGCAGCGACGAGGGGTACGATGCCTACCTGGAGAATGCAGAGGACCTGGATCGCGGACGGCGCAAGGCCAAGATCATCGAGGACCGGATCGCCGAACCCGATACGATTATGCCGTTCAGTCTCGAGGCGCTGGACAGCTCGACGGTTTCCTACGACGAGTTACGGGGCAAGATCGTGGTCATCAACTTCTGGGGTGTGTGGTGCGGGCCGTGTGTGATCGAGATGCCGGAGCTCCAGAAACTGCACGAGCAGTACGAAGCTGACCCCGACGTCGTGTTCCTCACGATCGACTACAACGATGAGCCAGAACACGTGCGGGAATGGATCGCGAAGCGGGAATACACATTCCCAGTGTTGCTCGACGATGGTTACGTGAGTGATGTAGATGTGAGGGCATTCCCCACGACTTGGTTCATCGACCGCGATGGATTCATCGTGTACGTCAAGCGGGGGGCAAGCGAGAAGGTGCACGAGGAGTTCAGCTGGCGAATCGAGGCATTGAGGGAGGAGGGGGGAGGGAAGCGCTAGAGGGCGTCTCCCGGCCCCAGACCGCTCTGCGTAGTGTGAGTCAATCGCCGATGCACCCTGTCGATCAGGTGTCCGGGGTGTATTGATCGTGGACGTAGACGGGAGTCCTGTTGAAGGTCTTGAGTCCACAGTCTGAAATCGACGTGCAGTGCGCCATGGTGGCGGAGGTCAGGCAGCGGTGGGTGGCAACCGTTACAGCAGTGGCTTGAGGAGGCAGCGATGCGATGCACTCTGCGGTTCGCCGTCCATACGGCGGTGCTGACAGCGGTCGCGATTGCCTGCACGACAGATCCGAGTGCGAATGACAACCGGCGAGGCATGATTGTCAAACGAGGCAAAAACAAGGCAAAACTTCGCTTACCTTAACAATACCCACTCCCGTAAGTCGTATAATGCCAACATGCCCGGGGCGGGACTCCAGCCTGCACGGTGTTCGAGTAATGTAGGCCGCCGATACACCTCCATACCACGGAGCCCGATCTTCGAGGCTCTCTTGCTTCTGTCGCGCACGGGGCCAATAGTGCCAAGGATGTCCTTACAAACCACCCCCAACACCGATACGCCCGCAGCTCATGCGCGAACCGTTAGCCGGCGCCACGGAAAGGAATCGATGACGCCTACAGGATTGAAGCCGTTCTTCATTGCGGAGGCCAGCCATGACAAGCCTCGTTGAATGTTCGTGCGATC
>CP070666.1:769941-779318 GCA_020351775.1 Gemmatimonadota bacterium
AAAGACACTTAGTGTTGAATCAGCGCGGGAACTCATAAACCAGGAGACCGTCTTCCGCGGCAGTCACAGACACGTAGCCACCCGACACTGCTCGCGGGCCTTGGCCGGCTCCAATGACTCGGAGCGCAAACCTGGCCAACCCTTGTACCACGCTTCATACTAGTGCCTGCCCTCAATGCCACCGCGTGCGCGGACCACACACGCCGGTGGTTTTTCGCGCCCCGCAGCCTGAGTTGCCTCCCCTAACCGTCAATCAACGGTCGGCAGCTCGATAGGGAGGGAGACAATGAGATCGTCATCAGTGGCCCTAATGGCCGTCAAAACCGCGGTGTCTCGAGTCACTATTCGGACAATAGGGGACAAGTTCCTCGGCAAGTGGACGCGAGTGCGTCCCTTAGATGCACATATCGGTTTTTTCTTGATCCTGCTCTCGCTCGGGTGCGCCATGATGCCGCCACAAGACGAGCAACCTCCGAACATAGTCATCATCTTCGCTGATGATCTCGGCTACGGCGACCTGGGAAGCTACGGGCATCCGACCATCCAAACGCCGAGCCTCGATCGCATGGCGGCCGAAGGTCAGAGGTGGACTCAGTTCTACGTCGCCGCTTCGGTCTGCTCACCGTCTCGCGCGGCACTTCTCACCGGACGCCTTCCAGTCCGCAACGGCATGTACGGAACGCGCGGAGGCACTCGCGTGTTCTTCCCCGATTCCCCCAACGGTATGGCACAAGACGAAGTAACGCTGGCCGAGGTTCTCAAGGAACGCGGTTACGCGACCGGGGCTTTCGGCAAGTGGCACCTGGGCCACCTCCCTGATTACCTGCCCGGAGAACAGGGTTTCGACGAGTATTTCGGTATCCCCTACTCCAACGATATGGACCTCGTAAAAGAGTACTCGCGGGATCTGTTCCGGGAACCGGAGGCCGAGACCTGGAACGTGCCACTCATGGATGGGGCAGAAATCGTAGAACGCCCGGCGCAACAAACGACGATCACCCGGCGCTACACCGAGCGCGCGCTCGGTTTCATCGACAGGCATCGCGACCAGCCGTTCTTCCTCTACTTGCCGCATTCGATGCCGCACGTACCGCTGTTTCGCTCGAGCGAGTTCGTCGGGACGAGCGCGGCCGGCATCTACGGCGACGTGATCGAAGAGATCGATTGGAGTACGGGGCAGATCCTCGACAGGCTCCGTGAGCTCGATCTCGATGAGCGTACGCTCGTGGTGTTCACGAGCGACAACGGCCCGTGGCTCACGTTCGGAACGCACGGCGGATCGGCCGGTTTACTGAATCAAGGTAAAGGCACGACGTGGGAAGGCGGGATGCGGGTACCGGCATTGTTCTGGTGGCCCGGCACGATCGAACCAGCAACGGTAATGGACCTGGGTACGACGATGGACGTTTTCACCACTGCTGTTGGTCTCGCCGGTGGGGAGCTACCCGACGATCGCTCCATCGACGGGCTCGACTTGAGCCCGGTGTTGTTCGCTACCGGCGTGAGCCCTCGCGACGTCGTTCCGTTCTACCGCTACAACGAGCTCTACGCGATCCGAAAGGGCTGGTTCAAGGCCCACTTCATCACACAGGGCGAGTACGGTATGGGGCCCGATCGGACCGTGCACGATCCGCCGCTGCTCTACCACCTGGGCCACGATCCGGGGGAACGTTTCGATATCGGCTCCGAGCATCCGGACGTGCTGCAAGACCTAATCTCAGAGGCCAGCCGCCACGCCGATAGCGTCGAAGTGAAGCCATCGTTGTTCGACGCGAGGCCGCCGGGCGAATAGCCCTGTCGGCTATGACCTGACCAGTCGGCTGGCTCTTCTACGTTCCACGCGCACACCGCCGGCGCGTTAAGCCGGCGCGATCCGTCGTCGAGCACCCGCAATCGACAGCCTAGAACTCGATGCGATACAGGATGTCGCCGCTGTCTCTGGTTCCCGTCTCTGCTTGGAGCGTGAACTTGCGCGAAACGAGGTAGCGCACGCGCAGAACGTTGATCGGCTCGTACAGACCGACGCCGTAGGCGACGTAGAGCTTGGGCGAGAGATACTTGCCGGCGTAGAACGCCGTTTCCTGCTGCCTGGCGCCCGTTTCGAGCCTCGCGTCGTCGAGTCCGATCCTGGATGCCATGCTCATGGCGAGCATGTTGCCGCCCAAAACGGCGGCTGCACTGCCGGCTTGAACTTGATCAGCCTCCGTACCCTGCGATATTGACCGGCCGAACAGAATGTAGCTCAGGGCATCGCTGTCCGTCTTGGCCGGGTCAGACCATATCTCCACATCGAGCGACTTGAGAGTGCCGCCAACGAGAAAGCCGGCACGCGTCCCGTCGCTGGCGCGCCGATAGGCGCGCACATCCACCGCTGGATCGTCGATGGGGCCGGCAAAGATCAGCCGACCCGGTTCGACCGCTAGATTCTGACCGTAGCCGCGGTAGATACCTTCTCGTAACACGAGCTCCCCCCGCCCCTGCGTAACCCTTCCAGGTCGATCAATTGCCACAACGGTGCCATCGAGGTGTGTGTTGAAACCGAACCCTCTGAATACCACCTCCTGACCCAGTACCACCATCACCTCGGCCGTGACATCCAGCGGTTCGACAGGTACTTGCCCGGTCCCACCAACATAGATGACATCCTCGGACGGCCTGACAGCGGTCTGCGGGACCTCGAGTACTTCGATCATTGCACGGGGAACGGTGATTTCACCGTTGACCTCGACGGCGCGGCCGCCGATGAGCACGTCAATGTCAGGTGTCACCACCAGGCTTATTTGCTCGGTGCGCAGCGCCTGGAAGTTTTCACCACGGATCGTGAGCCGCGCGGGCGACTCGCGTGTTGGGATGGCGGGTGAAGTCCCTTCGATGGTCAGTCGTCCCTGACCGGAAGAAACGCTGCCCTCGATCTGAAGCACACCGTCGGGCCTGTCGCTGGCCCTGATATCGATATCCCGCAGGTCAATCCCCAGCGGGATGACGTCGGTCTGGCCCCGGAGTTGGTAGTGGCCGGCAACCTCGATTGCGGAGATTGTGTTTCCCACAGTCAGATCGACATCGAGTCGTCCGGCACTAGCGGTGAAATCATCGGACAGTTCGTCGAGCAGGGTCAAGTCCAGGCCGCCTTCGACTCTGGCTTCGAGGGGCTGAGACTGCAGCGGTTGGTCCAGTCTCGTGAGCTCCGGGAGCGTTATCGATGCAGCAAACTCCCCCTGAAGAGGGCTGTCCGGCCGAGCTAATGAGAATGTCGCGTCACCCCGCACTCCACCGGGGCCTGCATGTGCCGTAACCTGTGCATCGATCACCCGGATGGTGTGGACCGCGGCGCCGAACGATCGTTGAGACGTGACTCGCTGCGGCTCCAGTTCAAGTTGGCCGGTGATCGTACCATCAGGCCCAGCGGAGGTTTCGAGCGTGCCGTTGAGCGAGCCGGCGAGCGTCGCTCCTGTGGGCAGGAAGACGTTGAACATTGCCAGCGGTATCTGATCGATCGAGGAACTGAGCGTCCAATCGTCCTGCAGGGCAGCTACAACGCCGTCCGCCGTTATCTCGTCAACCAGATCGGCGAGTGAGGGCAACTCCACCTCGGCCGATACATCCCCGAAGTTACCAGCGCTCCCGTCAGCAAGCTGCAGTCTCAGACTGCCGCGAACGCTGTCACCATCCGCACGCACGGTGGCGTGTGCCTCGCGGTATCTGACTACATCTGCGACATCTCGGAACGCATACTCAACGGAGCCGGAACTCGGTCGGAGTTCCAGCTCCAGATACTCGGGTACGCCCGCTTGGCCGGCTGTGCTGACGCGGCCGCTGACGGTACCATCTACCGTCACTGCTTCAGGCAGCAGTGGTCTGAGTAGTGAGAATGAAACTCGATCGAGAGAAGCTTTGAGCTTCCACTCGTCAGCGAGTGCAGCGACGAAGCTGTCCGTCGAAACCCGATCGATCAACTCCGCAAGCGACGAGAGGCTCAACTCGGCTGACAGGCTTCCGAAGTCCGTCCTGTCGCTCTCGGCCAGCTCGACACTCAAGCTGCCGTGCAGGCTGTCGTCGTCGGCGCTAACGCTGAGATGTGCCTCGCGGTATGCGAGCGCCGCGACCGTATCGCTGAAGACATACTCCAGGAAGCCCGTGCCCGGTTGAAGATCCAATTCCACGGACCTCGGAGTCCCGGCGCTGCCTGCGGCGCTGACCTCACCACTCACAGTGCCCCCGATCGTCAACGCTTCGGGCAACAGCGGTCGAAGCAGAGAGAAGGGAAGCTCGTTGATCGAGGAATGCCCTTGCCACTCAGCTTGCGACTCCCAAGTGCCACCGATGCAGAGGTCACCCTCGCTGGCGAACAGGCAGAGCTCATCTAATGTGACAGCGGACTTCGAAGCGGTTAGGGATGCTGGTCGGTCGAGTCGCCACTCCCCTGCACTGCGCGTGACAATGCCCAGATCGCCGAGTACTCCGCTCCAAGTCCAATCCGTGATGCCGCCGCTGGCGATCAGCAAGATGTCGGCTTCACGGCTCGCTACCGCTGCCTCGACCTCATGCGCCTCCCGCAACCCAGTGATCACGAGTCGTGCCGAATCCACTGTTTGATTCGAATACTCGAGATTTTCGATCCTCACATCCACCTCGCTCTTGCCACGATTCTGCCAGTCGACGTCCACCCGGGCATCGGCTTCTCTCAGAGTGATCTGATCCAGCACGACTGCGCTCGCCTTTGCTGTCGCATTGACGATTGGTGCGGCAGGTGAGCCGGCGAGCCGGCCGCTAGCCGATAGGGATCCTCCGGATCGCGGCAGGACTGCAGAAAGGTCTGGGGCATGGACGTCGAAATCGAGGTCCAACCGATCGCTGTTGATCACACCTGCGACATCTATGCGCACGGGTCCCCAGTCGATGTCGACCCGTTCAAGCGAGTACTCCAGCTCTCTGACCGCGGCCACAATGACTCCTGTAACAGGTTGGCCGCGCACCACACCAAAGAGTGTGTCGATCTCCGCGTCCATCTGCAGCCGGCCATCCGCCAGATTCCCCGCAATCGCCGCCCTGAGGGAAACGTGCCCGGGCCAGTCCTCCGGTCGCGGCGCCAGGGTTGACGGGGCCAGACCGTCCGCTTCGAGCGTGGCCTGCCATTCGATACGGGGCTGCCACGAGAACGCTCCACTGCCACGCACCTCGCCGTCGAGCACTACGGCACGCAAGTCCTCCAAGCGGAACTCACGCAGACTGCCTCGGCCCGAGGACTCGATCTCAGCTTGCCCCAGGCCGTCTGCCGCGAGCGTGGCTGTTGCATCGACCTGGTAATCGTCGTGCGCGCCGGAGGCGGTGAGTTGGATGTCACTGAGGTTGATGCCGTCCGATGCCGTGAGTACGCCATCCTCGAGCCGGATCTCCTCAAACACCAGAGCCACCGGAAGTTCGAGCCCTTGCGCTTCACTCGTGGCGACCTGGGGTGTGTCCGCAGGAGCTGGCGTCGTTCCTGCTTCAGCCGTGTCCCGCATGAGTTTCGCGCGAACTCCCGTCAGGCGCACGCTGTCGAGGTGTACGCGTCTCCTGATGAGTTGCAGCGGTCGCCAATCGAACATCAGTTGCTCGACCTGGAACTCCATTGCGGTTGTCGCGCCCGAGAGGCCCGTCAGCGTGAGGGGGCCACGCAGGCTGCCTCGCACGTCGTTGAACTCGACGGGGAGCGGAAGCCTGGCCGCGAGCATTCGCAGGCCGACGCGGGCACCTAGCTCCGTGTTGAGCGCGAACAACGAGATCGCGAGCGCCGCTACCAGCGCGCCGGACAGAACCCATACCGCCCACCTGAACAGGCGTCGGACCCGCCGCTTCACGTCACAGATCCGGCCCGAACGTCAGGTGGAGGCGGATACCCCTGCTCGGCTCGTCGAAACCATATGCCACGTCGACGCGCACCATGCCAACCGGTGATACCCATCGGGCGCCGAGGCCTGCCCCCTTGGCCACAGAAAACCGCCCACCCCACACCAATGCGTTTCCCACGTCGAAGAACACCGCGGCGCGCCACTTCTTGGCGAGTGCACAGTCGGCTTCTGCGCTTGCGATTAGCTGGACGTCGCCGCCCACGATCCTTCCTTCCACATCCCGCGGTCCGAGAGACTCGAAGGAATAGCCCCGCACCGTCCGATCGCCGCCGGTCACGAATCGTATTGTGGGAGGCAGGTCAGTGAACTGCGACGTGAATGTCCCACCCACTTCCAGGCGCCCGATGAACCGGAGTTGCCCTCCGATACCCTTGATCAGCTTTCCCCGAGCGATGAGCTGTAGGTAGGTTGCGCTCGACGCAAGGGCGTCGATGCTGCCTCGCGCGTCGAGTTGTAGCAGACCGCCGCTGAACGGCAGGACCCGGTCGTCGGCAGTGAGCCAGGAGTGACTGGTGCCAAAGACCAGCAGATTCGACGTGCCGTCCCGGTCCGCAACGGTGAAATCCTGAAGATCGTATGACAGCGAGAGCACCTCGCGCAGCGGTCCACGCATTTGGCTGCGGCTGGCTCCAAAGGCAAGGCGCAAGGTCGAACTCCAGGTGGGGCTTATGTCGCCGGCGCTTACGGAAAGCGCATAGTTTGCGGTATTGGGATACGAAGGTGGAAAGCGATACTGGCCGGCGATGTTCCTGCGTATCTGGGAGACCTCGAGCCGCACGGTGGCGTTGTGCCCTTTGCGGTTGAGGCGCCGGAAGTCCACCTCCAAAGTGCCGCGGAATCCCGTATCGGTTCCGTACCCCGCGCCTACCTCGTAGCGCTGACGCTTGCGTGGGACAGCGCTGACCTCAATCGGGACGTTACGACCTTCCGCGTTCTCGCGTATGGGCCGGACCTCAACTTGGCTGAAGAAGGGGCTGGAGCTCAGATCCCGCTGCAGCGCAATGAGCTTAGAGAGCTCGAACTCGTCGCCCGGCTGGAAGGTCACGTGACCCTCGAGCAGGCTCGGGTCGACGATGTCCTGGTTGAAGGTCACGGGGCCGAACGAGTAGCGGGGGCCGGTACTGAGGTGCAGCGCGATCTCAGCCGTGTAGGCTTCGAGATCGATGCGGATCTGCGCTGTATCGAATGCGGCGTCGAGATAACCGCGTTCTGCAGCAAGGCCTGCTAGGGTCAGCTTACCCTGATCGTAGAGGTCGTGCCGCAACGCATCTCCCGCTGCCAGCGGGAAGCCTGTTACTCCTTCCTCCAGCGTGGAGTCGCGTTCCCCTTCTCCGCTGATTGCGACAGCGACACGCGACAGCAGCAGTGCCGGTCCAGGTTCGACTTGATAGCGTGCCACCCAGGTCGACCCGGTCGTGTCCAACTGTGAACGTATCGTCGGTCGGTAATAGCCGAACGGCTCGAGTGCCAGCGCGATCTCGTCCTCAGCCCTGGCATGTAGCTGCTCGACGCGAGCCACGGGAAGACGGCCGGATCTGGCCGCAGTGGTGATGCTCGCCACGGTCTGCGCGTTGCGTCGTAACTCGGCATTCAGCCCGGTGATCTCGACTCTCACGCGGGCCGTCTGCGCAAACGCGGCCGTCGCTGTCAACGACAGTAGGACTGAGAGAACCGCTATTGGTGTTGGCCGGAATGACATCGATGATGAATAGACATGAGGTTCGCCGTGGGCACCAGGCCTTCGGCCGTTGCACTGTCACGGAATCGTTCTGCCAGGAAGAGGCTGTCAGCCCGAGCCAGCATCTGATGGTAGCTTGGACCGTAGGATCACTGGTGGATAGCTAGGCAATCCCGGGCGTGTATCTGGGCTTCACCAGATCGTCTGCCTGATCTGCTGCGCCCACTCCTTGCATCGGTCTGCCTTGTTCAGATCGCCCAGCGCCTTGTACGCGGCCGCTATGCCCTCCCAAGCCGGTGCGTAGGTCGGCTCCTCCAGCAGGCACTGCTCGTACTCAGCGAGCGACTCCAGTGGATTCCCGGCTCGAAGCAGCGATTCCCCCTCCTGCATATGTCTCTGGATGCTGGCCATGGCAGCTCTGAGTCGGGCAGCCAACACATCTTCTTCACTCACAACCACAATGGAACAAGGCATGGCTCGAGTGACCTTCTCCGTGACACTCCCCACCAGTGCACGCGGTGGGTTGCTCATACCCTCCGTGCCCATGACCACGAGGTCGCACGTGAGTTCCGCGACGGCCGAGAGTATCTCCGCATGGGCGACGCCCTCCCGCACCTGCGTATCCAAGTTGATCCCATCAATGTCATACTCTCCCACGAGAGCGTTGAGAGAAGCTCGGAGCTTTCTCATTTCGCGTGATGGAGTGGGATCGTCGGGCCTCATCATACGGGCGTACACCTCCGGCATTGCCTCCCGTACCCGCAGCACAGTCAACCGTGCATCAAACCTCCTCGCCAGCCGGATGGCGTTGCCCAACGCCCTGCGGGAAGCCCATGAGCCATCCACTGGGCAGAGTATAGCAGTCGGAGGCGCCGCATCCGTCTGCGCCGCCAGCCAGACGGGCTTGACCGAATTACGGAGCACGCGTCCGGCAGTCACACCCAGACGCACGTCAGATGTGCGCCGCTGGCTCGCACCAAGCACTATCAGGTCAACGTCCTTATACTCGGCATGCTGACAGATGAGGTACGATGCCTTGCCTCTCAGTACAGCTATGTCTTCGACCGAAGGTCCACCTGACTCGATGCGAAGTTTCCATTCTTCAAGCAACGCTGCCACGGATTCTGGACTTACTTCATCAGCCCATGGGTCCGAAAGTATGTCCGGCATGACGTGAAGCAGCAGAATGCGAGAGTCGAAAGCCTGCGCCAGCAGCACGGCAGTCGCGGCACATGAGTCACCGGCTTCCTGAAGATCCGTGGCGACGAGGATTTTCTTGAGTTCGCGCATGCAACCTCCGACACTCGAGTCGATGGTGCTTGCCGTTGCCGGGTGGCGACGCCTCCGTCTTCAACGCGTCCGCGCGCAACAGCAAAAGCCAAAAAACTGGCACGTCGACAGAGTACAGTCGTGCGGGTTGCCTCGACTGTACAAGATACTCATTAAGTTCCCGCTACGACTGACGCCGACGTGGCCCCGCGGCGGTGCTGCGCAGCCGGCGCCGCCGCGGGGCCCTTAAAGACTATCCTTCCGGACAACGGCACTCAGCCAATCGACGAAATGCGATTGCGCAAGAGCCTGACACCAAACCCCAGCTGTAGCATAGCGTACCTCAGCTCCACCTTGGTATCGACATGATCGACTGTGAGCAAGCGAGACACCGACCGGAATTGCGCAACCGCCACCGCGTACCAGCGCTGCCCAACGAGAAGCCTAATCCCGCGCCGGCTTCACAGCCCTGGCCGAGCCCCGAATCGGCAGTGGTGTTCCTTTATATCAAGCTTTATATGAAGAAATAGTAGCGGTGATAT
>CP070666.1:779418-788575 GCA_020351775.1 Gemmatimonadota bacterium
CGACACAGCGAGAACCGATGCAGCGGCCAGGAGGGGTAACGACTTCGAACGGGTGACCCTATGCATGCGCACACCGCCTTCGAGTAGTTGGTTGAACTTGGATGGTGAGGTGCAGAATGCATAAGGTTAGCCGGCAATGCGCCGCCTAGCCAGATCCGCTACTGATTGTCGATTTGATGGGGCTCTGCAAGCGACGGGGTGTAACTGCCTAACACAAGTGCGCTGGACTTCGCCGTGCTTTCAGGTAGTATTACGATCGTCCCCCTTAGTCGAGCCTACCATGTCCAGAAGTGCAACGGCCTTCCTCGCCGCCCTCGCGATCGGGTTGACGGCATCGTGCGCGGCCACCACGCAACAAGGCTCATCAGGGCGGTCCAGGAACGTTCTCACAGCCGAGGATCTCCAGGGTCAATCGGAGCGCAACCTGTACGATCTGCTCGCTCGCATGCGGCCCAATTGGATAAGGCCGCAAGGAGCTGTCCTGGCCACAGGCACAACCCCAGTACTCGTGTATGTGAACAATGTGAGAATGGGAGGAGTTGCTGTCCTGGCCGACATCCGTCTCGACGAAGTGGAGCAGGTCAGGTTCGTGGATGCGATCGACGCCACCACTCGTTACGGCATGAATACGGACGGCGGGGTGATCGAGGTGACTACAAAACGTGGTCCGCTCTGAGCAGTTTGTGCAGCGGAACGCTCACTCCATTGCCCCAAGCGGCAACACCGTGGCTACCACTCGCGCCCTGAAACGCTTCCAGGACACTGGGGCGTTCGTCAATAGTTCGCGAACCCGCATCAGAACGCGAACATCTTGGTCACCTTGGCCGTAACGGATCGCTCCAGAACCAGGTTCTCGCCCGTATCACGCCGTTCGGTATAGACCAGGAACACGTCGCTCAGCGGCGCATACATGAGATTCACCCGCACGTTAGCAATCAGCTCGTCGGTCTGGCTGTTGTACTGCACGTCGCCGCTGCCGAACAGCTTGGTGGAAGCGGCGAACTGGACCCTGCTCCGCAACACGACCGCCGTGAACGAGCCCCCTTCCCCGGAGACGTCGTCGTGGCTGGCCGAGAACCTGAACGACAGTCGGTAGCTCGGACGCCACTGTGCCGCCGCGCCGATCGAGATTCTCGAGCCGCTGTAGAAGCCGCCAGCGGTGACATCCGCGGAGAAGTTGAGCGGCTTGGCTGCGCTCGATCTGAACGAGACGCGCGCCTCGTGGAAGCCATAGTCTCCGGCGGGAAACACCACTCTGCCATCGGGATCCACGCTGAACGGTTCGTCCAGGCGCTCGAAGCGGTTGCTGTAACTGAGGCTGGCGTTGCTTCCGTCGAGGAAGATCACGCCGAGCCCCACCGTCGCCTCGCGTGTGAGCAGCTCACGGTTCGAGTCGGTGAGATGGTGTATCTCGCCGAACGGGTTCATCTCCTGCACCAGCGGGACCTTGGGCTGCGGATGAGCACCAGCAGTCGCGTAGGCATGACGAATCCCACGCCGCCTGACGAAGCCTACACCTGGATTGAAAGCGGCACCGACCTGTTTGACGAACCCTGATGCGTCCCAAAGCTGGTCTCTCCATGCAACCGATACGCGACCAGCCAACTGACTTGCATCGGCCGCACCGGGCTCATCTGAGCCCACCAGGTACGAATTGACGATCATGTGGTCGAGCAGGTGGAGGTTCACATCGAACCCGTAGCTCCGGTTGAACTCGCCATCTGCCGACGATCCGGTTGCCTGGCGGTTGAGAAACATGCCGCCGGCATCGGATCCGCCGAAGCTGCGCCGAACCCGCACCACCGTGAAGTTCTCGGCCGGGGTACGAGTGCTTGGATCCAGCGGTGATGCTGGCTCGACGGCTTCGGTCTGGACGTTCAACAGGCCCAGCTCGAAGTCCCCTGCGCGGCCGGTGACCCGCCCGCCAGCGAAGATGGGAATCGGCCGCCCACCGGAAAGCCCAATGCGCCGCGAATGGAACAGAGTGAAATCCCTAAGCGATGAACCCATGCGATAGTTGCGCTCGGTGACGTCGCCTAGCACGAACGATCCGGAATTCTCGACGAAGAACTCACGCTGCTCGGGAAAGAAAAGCGGGAACCGCGTGAGGTTCACCCTCTGCTGATCCACTTCAGCTTGCGAGAAATCGGTGTTGTACGTGAGGTCAAGCGTCAACCCCGATGTCAGGCCGTACTTCACATCCAGCCCTGCATCGAGGCCCTCGTCATTACTCGCTCCGGTTGGATGCAGGCTCCCGGACAGACTGGTTGCGAACACGAACGGCTTGATCTTGAGGTTCCGCCCCGGGCTGACGTCCCGCAGCCCGTTTAGCGTACCCGCCTTCGACATACGGTGCACGAGGTCGCGCCGGTCCACGGGAGCCCAATATGAGTCCTCGCGCTTGCGCCGCACTCGCCGCATCAGCTGCATGCCCCATTGCTGCTCGCCGCGCGTGCGATCGAATCGCAGAGTGGTCCACGGTATCCCCATCTCGACTGTGTAGCCGGAATCGTGGACCTCGGTCTTGATATCCACGACTCCGCGCCAAGCATAGTCGGCGCTGCGGCTGTCGTTGAAGACCTGGCCATCACGATATGCGCCATACGGATTCACCAGCCAGATGAACGCGTTCTGCCGATCGAGGAAGGTGTCGAGCGTGATCGCGAAAACATCCATGTCGTGTGTACTCGGGCCAAGCCCGTACTCGAGTGTGGTGATCACCAATTTGTCCGGCTCCGAGTCGTAGCAGAGAGCCCCGACGTAGAGTCTGTCCGCGTCGTACAGTATCCTCACTTCGGTGCGTTCGGTGGCGGGGTAGCCCGCGTCAGGTTGTGACTGAGTGAACCCGCTGACGGATTGCGCCGCCCGCCAGGCTGCTTCATCGAGCCTGCCGTCTACGCGCACGGCTGATGTCGCATACACCGCTTCCGTTGCCGGTCGCGGCGCCGCCTCGACGTCGATGGGGTATGCGCCACCGCCCTGCAGTGCACCCTGTTGCCAGCCGTTAACCGCCGCCGGGCAAACCACGAAGACGAAGGCGAGAGTAGCTCTGCGGGGCAGTGCCTGGCCCACTGTCATCAGTGGTCGGACAGCCCGCTGTCGGGTTCAACAGGGACCTCAGGATCAGTTTGAACGTGCAACAACGGAGGCGGCGGTGAGCCTAATGTGTGTGAGTAGGACTACAGACCGTGTTCGCTGCATTTTATCGAGACCTCGTTTTGAGGGCGGATGCACCATCGGACGCAATCGTCTCCAGAGCGTAACCTACCGTAGCACACTTCCGCGCGGACGGTAAGGGCCGGGAGCCCTCCGGTCCGCACCAGTGGTCGCCGCAGCGCGGCGATGGGTGGAGTGCAAGACAACCGGCCGCCTAGCCTGTGCCAGCCGGCCGGATTGGTCCAACTCGAGGTTGCCGTTTGCGCAACGATGCTGACTGCACCTGCGCGCACGTGGTGCATCTCGCAGCTAAAAGCGAATCACGGGCACCCAGAACAGGAAGCGATATCTGTGTTCCGGCGGATCTCCGTTTGGCGGATTAGGGCTGTGGGGCTCGCCCTCGCCGAACGCTTGAACCGCGATGAACGCCGCCGCCCCCGCGGCGACGCCAATGAGCCCGTATGTCCGAAGCTTGTCCAGCTCCCTCACGTCGGCGCGCACGATACCACTGCGCGGCACGTCGATCCTCTGGTGCAGTGATTGCGCGCCATAGGAACTCGCCAGCCTGACCGCCGGCACCGACAGGACCACTTGGTCGCCGTTATCCTCGAGCAGCTTGCCTTCGAGTATCGAGAGGTCCATGCCCGCTCGATCCTGCAGCTCTTCCTGGGCCTCGGTCGACAGTACGGCCCTTACGTGGTCGCCAGCCTGCAAGGCTTCCACTCTGGTGGGAACGTACCTATAGCAGCCAAGTGACGTTGCCAGAGGCAAACCGAGCATGAGACACCGGAGCGCGGACATTCCCCGCCCGAACAATGGCGTCAGCATGATCCCCTCCATTCCTAATGAGCCCTTGGGAGTCCGTTCGTTCAGTGAGACCCCGCTGTACAATAAGCAGGTCACATTGCACAGCGGAAGCCGTCTTGCCACAGCTGCCAAACGACGTGGCCCGTCGGATTACCGGCGGGCCACGTGTCTGTCACCTAGTGGAGTGCTCGGGCGGCACCCCACCGCGCGGGACTCAGCCCCCGGGACTGCAGCTGGCGATATCGTTGGGGCCGAAGTTGGGGTTGGTCTCCACCTCGCTCAGTCCTACTAAGTAAGCTCGGTCGCGACCGCTCAGATCCTCCACCTTGTTGGGGTACTGGTTGACCTGGTTGAAGTCCCGGTAGTTGCCATCGATGTAGGCTCCCGGGGTGTTGTTGTCCATCCAACGTCTGATGTCACCCATCCGCCGCGCCTCGAGCCACAGCTCCGCGGCCCGTTCGTACTTCAGGGCCGTGTAGCCATCGGCCAGACTGGCGAACGGCACCGGATACAGCGCGAGCCCGAGGTTTGCCCGACGCACGTTCATCTGGTTCGCCGCCTCGGTCAGGTCATTGCCGGCCAGCGCCGCCTCAGCCCGAATGAGACGCATCTCCCAGCCGGAGGCAACATTGATGGGGTCATCCGTGGCGGTGTCCTTCTCCTCGGGGTACCACGGCACGTTACCGCCGAATTTCTCGACCCCCGCATCGCCGGTGGTGTCGGGAGCGATGCGCCAGGGAGTACGCGGATCTGGATTGTTCTCCCAATAGGTTCCCCATACGGTGTGTGCGCGGTACGGCGTGCTCGCATTGGCCCAGTACAGAAAATTGTACTGCTCTAGCGCCTGGTTCGAATAAGGCACTGTCCACACGAAGTTGTCAGGTACCAGCGCAGCTTCGGCGGCGGCATCGTCCCAGTCTGCCAAACCGTAGGTCGCGAGACTAGCCAGCACCGATGCCCGCCCCGCGCGGGCTGCCGAGACGTAGTCGGTTTCGCCGGCGGCAGTGCCAATCGAGATCGCCTGCTGGAACAGAGAATCCGCCCGCTGGAACGCGGCAGTATGGGGTAGCAGGCCGCCGCCGTTGAACGTGGCCTGGCAGAAGTTCTCTCCCAGCAGCCGGTTGGCGAACCCGGCCCACACGAGTGCTTGGGCGGCCGGTGCATAGCTGTTGAAGTCAGGGCCATCAGGCATCGACTCCAACACTCGCCTGAACCGGTCCACGGCGTCCTCGGCGGTCCAGCGCGCCTCCTGTGTCGCATTCCAGTCTCCGGTGAGGTTGTTGCGGAACTCTCCGGCCTGGATGTACGACTCGATGCCGTAGCTACCGGTTGATCCCGCCGGATTGATCTCGAAGACCATGGCGGCACCCCAGTAGATGATGTTCTGCATGGCGAGTGCCAGGCTGCGCCGCGTGCCTACCACCAGGGCAGTGTGGGCGTCGAGGCTGTCCAGGTATGCATCCTGGGCACCGCCGGGATTGGTGATATCGGTGCTGCACGTGACGCCCGTTACCAGCACGGCAGCGGCGAGCAGCGACACGCCAAAGTTGCGACAGGCGCCCATTCTAGACTTCAGGTTCTTCGTCGTCATGATATAGCATCTCCCTTTGGAGTCCGGATGTTGATGAGCGAGCATGGTTCACCACACCGTCTCAGAAAGTCATCCGGAGGGAGACCGTGAATACTGCGGGAGGTGCGATGTGCTCTTGTATGGTCATTATGCCCTGTTCGTCGATGTTATCGCGCTCACCCATCTCGGGATCGAAGATCCGGAAATCGTCGTTCACCCAGCGGATCCAGTTCTGCGCCGTGACCGTGAGGGCAGCGCTACTCACCCGAGGCAGCAGCCACTCCATTGGGAGCCTCAGAGTCACGTCCCGCAGTTTGAAGAAATCCTTTTTGAAGTAGAACGTGCGGCCGTCCACGTTGGCCGGGATACACATCGCCCTTTCCCAAGCAGTGAGTTCATCTTCCCTACCGGCGGCGATCAGGGCATACGCACTGGCATCCGGGTCGCCTCTCGACTCCGTGCAGGTGGGCCATCTCACCGAACGGCTCAGGGCATTGAACGACGCATTATCCTCGTAATACGCGCCACCTTGGTACTCGCCGCGGGCCGAGAGCTGTATCCCGTAGGGAAACCGGATCGTCACCGACGGATTGAACACGAAGGTGGGCTGTGACGGCCCAAAGATCGTGTCTTCCACGATGATCGGGTCCGCGATCTCGTTGGGGTTCATGATCATGTGACCCCGGGCCGCGATCACGGGGTAGCCCTCTTCGACCCAGCCGCCTTGCGTCTCGAACGGTACAGCGTACTCGCCAGTGGCGGTGTCACCCAAGCTCAGCACGAGGGACTTGTTGGTGTACAAGTTGACGCCGATGTCGAATCCCCAATCGGGGGTGTCCAGTATTATGGCCTGGGCGCTCACCTCGATGCCGCGGTTACGAATCTTGCCGACGTTGGCGGCCTGGGAATTCCAGTTTCCGGTGGACGGAATCTGCCTAACGTCGAACAGCGCGTCGCTAGTCCGCTGCTCGTACCAGGTGAACTCGAGAGACAGCCTCTGGTTCAAGAAGCCTCCGTCGAATCCAAGCTCGATTTCCCTGGTTCTCTCCGGACCGACCTCGTCATTGCCGAGGTTGGCCGGCTCGTATCCCGGCAGGTTGGCCCAAGGGACGGCATTCCAAGTGCGAATGGCTGCGAAAGTGCCCGGCGCGCGGCCGGAATACCCCGCCGCGGCACGCAGCTTCATCTCTCCAAGAGCGACGGGCCAGAACCCGGCATCCGAGATCACGTACGACACGCTCAGCTTGGGATAGGCCTGTAGGCCGAGCGCCTTGCCGAACGCGCTGTTCCCGTCGACCCGGAGGCCGGCGGTGAGGAAGAGGCTGTTGTTGAAATCGAACAGGTTCTGTAAGAAGAAGCCGGCATTGACGTTCTTGACCCGGTCTTCGGCGGCATAGTAAATGGCTGCGTCACTCACGGTGGGTACGCCGGGACCGGCGAAGTCCTGGCCGAATGTCTGGGTCCGGACAGTTCGGGTCAGGATGTATTGGCCGCCCACTGAGAACGTACCCCTGAGCGACGGTGTCAAGGTGTAGTTCATACTGCCGACGTAGTCGCTGGTGAGGGTCTGGTACAGGATCTGGTCCTGACCGATCCTCCCGAGCGGAGCCCGGACGAAGCCGTACGGCCTGAGATTCCGGTTCTCCTGGTGCGCCATGTCGTATCCCAGCGTATAGCGGTTGGTGAACCACGGCCATGGCGTGAAGTTGACCGTAGCGCCGGTCACCAACCGATTTATGTCGGTGTTGATCTCCTGGTTGAGCAGGTCCCGCAGGTCGCGGGGATCGTTCGACTGGAAGTAGTTGCGCTCCATTCGATAGACGTTCAACGTGAGCCCGTGGGCGTTGTTGCCCTGCGCCGTGTTCTCGATGCCCGTTTTGCTGTATTGCGTGTTGAAGTCGATCCTCACGTTGTCGCGCACGTCGAACGTGAAGTTCCCGCGCATAGAGACTTTGTCCTCGGAGTCGTTGGGCAAGACGCCGTCGTATTTCTGGTAGGCTCCCGAGACGAAGTAGCTCATCGCACCAAAGCCCCCGCCCACCGATCCGGAGTACTTCTGCCGATAGCCTCGGCGCAACCAGGTGCAGTCCTGATTGGGATCGACATTGGCACAGCTGCCGCCGCCGAGTGTACCGCTACGGAAGCGAGCCGAGTCAGCCGCCGTCGTGTCGGCAAACCGTATGTTGGCCGGAATCACATACGTGGAGTCGGCATATTCCCCGGGCTTCAGGTTGATGTAGGGATTGAGTGCCGTCCCGAAAGGCCGTTCCTGCGCGAACCCTTGATCGATCTGGAAGGTCCAGTTCGGCGCTCCAGTGCGTCCCTTCTTGGTGAAGATCTGGATCACGCCAGCGGAGGCTTCGGTACCATACAGCGTGCTAGCCGCCGACCCCTTGATGATCTCGATCCGTTCGATGTCGGCGGGGTTGATGTCGTTGAGCGGGCTCGCCTGCACGTTCGCTCCGCGGCCCGTGTAGTCCGACACCGGACGATTCCTCCAGTAGCCCTCACTCCGAGTCCGGACCCCGTCGACGTAGACGAGGGGGAGGTTGCTCTGGCTGACGCTCACCGTGCCACGCAGGCGGATCTGCCCGCCCGTCCCGGCGGCACCACCACCCTGCAGCACATTCACACCAGCCGCACGTCCAGCTAGCAGCATCTCCATGCTGGGCGGAGGCTCGACCTCATCGGTGATCTGGAGTTGGGCGATGGAGTTACCCACCTCTCGCCTCCGAGCTTGTCCGGCGGTACCGGTGACGACCACCTCATCCAGACGGAGCACGGTCCTCGTGAGGGTCAGCGTCTCAGCCGTCGTGATGCCCGTTTCGACGTTCAACTCCAACATCCCGACCTGAAAGCCTATCTGGGCCACTCTGATCTGTTGACGTCCGGTCGGGACGTTGACCAGAACGAACTCACCGTTTTCGTCCGTCTGAGTTCCGATGTTGGTGCCGACGAGCGTGACTTGCGCGCCAACAATGGGATCGCCGGTTCCTGCCGCGACCACTCGCCCGTTCACGGTGCCCGTCTGGCCGAAAGCCGGTGCCGCCACCAATGCCATCCCCAAGAATAGCAGGGCGGTGGCGAGCGAGCCCCGTGCCAGCAGGGCCCTTAGCGCCGGTGGCTTACACCACCGTAGGAACCAACTAGATTCGGTCATGGCCGACCTCCTGTGTGTGGGTTGTCGTGTGCGTCCGTCCCGCCGAATCAGTCCTGCCGTAAGTGTCTAGCCCTGGCCCCAGCGCTCGCTGAGGCACGGTGTGGCTCTCGACCCATGGTCTGCAGTCTACCCGATGTCGGGACTGGATTACTCGCTGCTCGTTTCCGCGCCGCGTGTAGGTTCGGATCACGCCAGCGGCCGCGCCGCCGACCAACGTGCCGGTGGGAAGGATCCGGGAGAATCTGAAGCACGTAAGCTGCATACGCACTCTCCGTACGGATCAGAGCCACCAAAAAGGGACTCTATATAGGGACTCTATGAAGAACCACGTTCCAGATCGTAACGCGCAGAGATACAGGACTGCCAAATACCGAACGCCAATCTCAAATGACGACGATCATTGAGTACTTGGCAGATACAGAGTACGTAAGACTACGTAAGTACGTAAGTAAGAGTACGTATGT
>CP070666.1:788675-797826 GCA_020351775.1 Gemmatimonadota bacterium
CATGATCCTGGCGTTGGTCCCGAGCCCTCCCAGATGAAGCTCGGTCAGCCGAGGGTCGGTCGCCACCCGCTCGATGTTCCCCCTCGTCAGATCTACTTCCAGGTTGAAACCTGTCTCCGCATATCTCATTCGTCACTCGCTGCGTCTTCGTTGGAGGAGGAAGAGAAATACGCCGCCGCATGAGCCGGCGAACGGATTGCTCTGTTCAAGCGTGTTTCCGCACTGATAGAGAATCTCTTCCAGCGGTTCATGCCACTCCGGGAATACGGCGTCTTGGCTCACTGGTGCTGCCACTGCGCCTCGCGTTTCTCAGTGAACGCCGTGAGACCCTCTACCGCATCGCGGGTCTGCATCAGGTCGTCGATGTAGATCCTACCGGCTCGATGTAACGCGTGAGCCCGTGCCGGCGCAGTCACCTCGCGCAGGGCCCGTTTGGCGTTGCGCAGGGCTGCGCCGCTATGCCGCGCCAACCGGTGAGCCAGCTCCGCTGCCGTGGCCTCTACCTCACTGTCCGCAACAACCTTCCATACCAACCCATGTTGCAGGGCCTGCTGAGCATCGATCGTATCACCTGTGAGCACGATCTCCGCAGCGACACTGGGAGGGCACAGTTGGGGCAGGATCGCACAGGCAGCCGGAGGCAGCACACCGAGCATTATCTCCGGTTGCCCCAGCAAAGCTTGATCACTGGCTATCACGAAATCCGCCGGCTGAATCAGCTCGAATCCGCCGCCCAAGCAGCGGCCCCGTACCGCAGCAATCACCGGCAACGGGAACGAGTCGACCGCGCCGATCGTCTCGATGAACTCGGGAATCATCGCCTCGTAGTGTGGCGGCAAATGCTCAGCTACATCCGCGCCGGCCGAGAAGTGCTTACCTGCGGCCTTCAAGATCAACACCCTCAACGAGCCTTCATCGCGCAGGTTCGCTAGAGCCTCCCGCAGTTCCCGCATCACATCGCGTGTCAGAATGTTCAGCGGAGGATTGTTGAGTACGACCTCACCGACGCCATCTTTCAACGTTGTCTCAGTTGTCATGGAAGTTGTCCTGATGTCAGTGTCGTTCCCGGCTTCCCGATTCCCCGGCGGTCACGTCCACCCGCCAGATCCGATGGTCATTCTGCACTCTGCATTCTGCACTCTGTCCTCAGCTACATCGTATCGACCTTCGACCACGTCGTGCCCGGCTGCTCCAGGCTGTAGTACACCTTGATGTCCTCGAGCTCTTCGAAGATGCGCGGCACTATCTGCACATCCATGCCGATCTCGATATCGGCCTCGCTCACTGTCTCACCGAACCAGGCCAGTGCTCTGCCGCCTTCCGCCAGGTCGACCACGCCGACTATGTATGGAGCCACGTCCTCGAACCCCGTCGGTGCAGCCACTATCTTGGTGAACGTGTGCACCTTCGCCTTGCCGCTCATCTCCACGAACGTGAAATCGCCACTCATGCATTCCTCACAATCGCCCCTTGGTGGAAACGATATGGCATTGCAGTTGTTGCACCGAGTACCCATCAAGCGACCATCCTTCAGATGGCGGGCGAAGTCGGTCACCTTGGTGTACGGCGTGTAGTTGACTTTTCCAAACCACTTGAACATTGATCAGTCCCTCTTCATTACCTGCACGAAGCAGTATTGGCCAATTCCGCCAACGTTGTGCGTGAGTCCGACGTCGGCGTCGGGTACCTGTCTTTCACCGGCCTCGCCACGCAGTTGTCTGGCGATCTCATATGTCATCGATAGACCGGTAGCACCGATGGGGTGTCCCTTGGCCTTCAGTCCGCCGTCGACGTTGACCGCCACTTTGCCCCCGACGTACGTCTGGCGGTCGGCCACGAACGGCCCTCCTTCGCCCTTCTTGCAGAAACCCAGGTCCTCGTAGGCCATTATCTCGGCGATAGTGAAGCAGTCATGTACATCGGCTACCTTGATGTCTTCCGGTCCGATACCTGCCATCTGATACGCCTGGCGCCCAGCTTCCTCGGCACTCGGCAGACCGACCAGGTTCGGCCGCCGCAGGACCGACATGCTCGCCGTTGCGCACGCCATTCCGTCCAGCCACACGGGTTTCTGTGAAATCGCCCTCGCCTTGTCTTCGTTCGCGAGGATCACGCATGCAGCTCCGTCAGCGTTGGCACAGCAGTCGTACACTTGGAACGGCGTTGCGACATCTTCCGAAGCCTTGGCTTTCTCGGGTGTTATCTCCTTGCGGAACAGCGCGTTGGGATTCATCGCGCCGTAGTAGTGGTTCTTGATCGCCACATCCAGCAGCTGGTCGCGCGTGGTTCCGAACTCGTGCATATGGCGTTTCGCGAACATTGCGTAGTAGGCCGGGAACGTCGTCCCGAAGCCCGACTCCCACTGCACCTCTCCGACGCGACCCATGAGTGCCAGGATCTCCGGAGTGGAAAGCTCGGTCATCTTCTGGCATCCCATTACCAGCACTGTGTCGTGCACGCCCGCCTTGATGGCCATCCACGCAGTACGCATGGCAGCACTCCCGGAGGCACACGCCACCTCGGTGAGCCACGTCGGCTTAGGAGTTAGACCCAGATACTCCTGTATCACACCAGCCAGTGAGCGCTGCTTGTGGTACTCCGGCACCGAGCCAATTACTGAAGCGTCAATCTGGCCGCGCTCGAGCCCGGCATCTTCCATCGCCTCCCTGAAGGCCTCAAACGCCAACTCTTGAACACTGGCGTCGCTGCGGCGCCCGAACACGCCGTGTCCGATGCCGACTATTCCCACTCTTGTCATAGCGATCTCGCCTTGTCTACATGTATTGTCCGCCGTCGATCTTGATCACCTCACCCGTGATATGCCGTGCCCTGTCGGAACACAGAAACACCACGACGTCAGCACACTCCTCAGGTGTGGCAAACCGACCCACTGCTGTCTCGTCCATCGCCTTGGTGAGGAACTCCGGCGGAATCCCGCGAGCCATGTCGGTCATGACCATGCCTGGTGCCACTACATTCACATTGACGTTGAACTTGCCCAGCTCCCGCGCCAGGGATTTGCTCAATGCGATCTCGCCACCCTTGGAGGCGGCGTAGTTCGTCTGTGCAAACTTGCCGCGCAAGCCATTGATGGATGAGATGTTCACGATCTTGCCACTCTTCTGATCCTTGAAGATCAGTGCGGCGGCTTTGTTGTAGTTGAAGTAACCCTTGAGATTGACACTGATGACCGTATCCCACTGCTCTTCGGTCATCTTCCAGATCACGCCGTCCCAATTGATCCCCGCGTTACAGACCATGATATCGAGGCCGCCGAACTCCTCGATCACGGCCTGCACCATGTTCTCAGCGTCAGCGTAGCTGGAGACATCGGCCTTGATGGCGAGCCCTTTGCACCCAAGCCGCTCGACCTCGCCGACGACCTCCTTGGCCTCCGTGTCGTGGCGGCGGTAGTTGATCGCGACGTTACAGCCTTCTGTGGCGAAGCCGACGGCTATGGCGGAGCCTATACCGAGGCTGCCACCGGTGACGATGGCGTTCTTCCCCTGCAAACCTAGGTCCATGCTAACCTTCTCTCTCTAATGTCTCATACCGTAGGGGCGGTACGAATCACCTATGTCATGCAACCTGCTCTGCCGCGGCTGCCGTTCGTGGCCCTACTGGTACTGAGGCGATATCGCACGCAACAGCTCGTCATCCCACGGATGACCCGCCGCCAGCATCTGGCGTAGCTTGATGAAGTCGACCTCGCGCCTGTCCTTGGGGCCTTCATTGAATGCGCGGAACCCCGCCTTGGCCTCGGTCATCATGTTGAGCGCCAACCACTCACGGTTGGTGACGTTGGTGTTGTCCCAGTGCCACTGCTTGTGCTTCCGTAGACCATTCACGGTCTTGGACACGCAATCCGGCATCAGCATCAGGATCTTGGTGCACAGAGTCTCCACTGCCTCATCGAGCTTGCTCAGGTCAGTCTCCGCTTGGGCAAGTATTTCCTTCGCCGCCTGCCTCTCCGCACCAGTCTTGAAGTCACCGTAGACGATGTTGCCAAACTCATCCACAAAACGGTCCGTGATCACCATCGGATTGGGAATCCAATTGCCGTCCACCTTCAACACTGGCACGATCTGGTTGAGCAACCCGATGAACAAGGCTTTGTGGGCACTCCACATTTCGCACAGAATCCCGCTTTCCATGGCGCGCGAGAACCCCACGTACAACGGTAGGAAATCCGTCGAGCCACCATCCGGAGCGGAGCCATGCTTCGGGCCTGCCTGCCCGAATCGAGCAGTATCGGCCGCGACACTGAAGTCACAGGCCATCCCAATCTCCTGGCCACCAGCGATCCGCATTCCGTTCACACGGTTGATGACAGGCTTGTCGCACCGCAGGATCGAATCGATCATATCGTTGAACAACCGCATGTACTGCTTGTATTCCTGGGGATTGCCGGCGTAGTATTCGGCGTACTCCTTGGTGTTACCACCGGTACAGAACGCCTTGTCACCAACAGCCGTGAAGACGCAGCACACCACGCTACGGTCCATACTCGCCTGGCGGAAGGCGAGAATCACTTCCTTGACTGCGTCCGTCGTGTAGCTGTTGTACTGCTTCGGATTGTTGAGTGTTATCCATGCATTGTGCAGGCCCTGTACCTCCTGACCTGCGGGATCTCTAACAGCCCTAAGTTCGTAGATGATCTCCTTGAACTCGTAGCCATCAATGAGAGTGTGGCTATTAAGCATCGCGGATACCTCGCACATTACCGTTTATACAACCCGTGCACTGCGTAATCACTACCAGTCGGGGACCAGGATGGCGCGCTTGTTGATTTCGTGATCGGCAACCTGCTGCATCACATCAGGTCCCTTGCTCATCGGGAATTGCTGAATGAATGGTTTCAGCGTGATCTCTTCATCGATCACCAACTTGAGCGCTTCGGGATAGAGTTCCGGCTTGCAGCCCCAAGTTCCCTGCACAGTTGCGTCGAATGCCATGAGATTGCTCAGGCGAACCTCCGTCTTGGCCAGCGTGAATCCGACCACCATCAGCGTCCCGGCAAAAGTGAGCAGGCCGAATGCGGTAGCTTGACCACGCGCTTGCCCGGAACACTCGAAGATCTTCCAGCTGTGTGCGGCGCAACTCCATTCTTTCACGTGAGCCTTGATCTGTTGCTTGAGTGACTTGAAATCCGTCTGGCTGGAATTGATCGTGAGGCCGGCTCCGTGGCCAGCCACTGCGTCGAGCTTGGCGTCGTCAACGTCAATCGCCACTACCTTGGCGCCGAACGCCGCGGCAATCTGTACACAATAGGTGCCGACTCCTCCAACTCCGACCACGACCGCCAGATCACCCGCCTGCAACCCGCTCCGGACGATAGCCTGATATGGTGTCGTAACAGCGTCGGCGATCACCGACAGCTGCGCCAGCTCGTGATCTCCTCGCTCATCCACGACGCACAGCCCTCGACCAGGTACCAGGACATACTCGGCGAATCCTCCGTCGATGTCGTTGCCGGGCATCAGTTGACTCCGACAGATGTTACCGCGGCCTGAAAAGCACAACTCACACTCACCACAGGGAATCACTGCGGGAACGACTACCTCACGATCGATTAATTCCCGGTAGTCGGCGCCCGCTGCGACGACCGTCCCGCTGATTTCGTGTCCCAGAGTGAGTGGCAGCTCTTTCTTGGTGGGAACACCGTCCTTCCAGAACCCGATGTCGGTATGGCACACACCACAGCCGGCGACCTTGACCAGAACCTGGGTCTCATCCGGCTCCGGCTGTGGCACGTCTCTGATCTCTACGGGTGCTCCCACCGCAGCCAATTGCACGGCTTTCATCGTGCACCCTCCTTGTTGAGTGAATGCTGCTCGCCCGGTCTATTCCTTGTGCTACATATCGCAGTCTCACTCGCCACGCCGATCACACGTCAAACCACCTACCAGGTGATCGGCGAACTCGGAACCCAGCTCGGAAGCATGAATCGACCCTCCCGGCCGGTACCACCGCGCTATCCAATTGATCGATCCCAAGATCGCGAACACCGCGATCTTGGAGTTCACCTGCCGGAACTCGCCATTCTTCATACCGTTCTCGATGATACGCCGCACTCCTCGCTCGTAGCGGTCGCGCGCCGCGATGATTTCCGCCTGACGTTCGACAGACAACGCAGTCACCTCGAACGCGAGAGGCGACCCTTCGAGCGTCTCGGTCATGACACGCACATGCTCGCGGATCACGTACGCCAGCCGCTCGGCATCGCTGTCAAATCGCTTGCGGGCATCCCGCATCAGACGATCCAGCTCGGCCAACGACTCGCAATGGCATTCGTAAAGGATGGCTTCCTTGTCGGGGAAGTAGTGGTACAGTGCGGTCTTGCGAAGTCCCAAGTGCTCAGCAATGTCGTCCAGTGTAGTAGCGTGATATCCCTTCTCGCGGAAAGCGCGCAGCGCTGCATGGAGGATCTCAGCGCGCCGTCGCTCCCGCTTCTCACGCACACGTGGTGACGATGCTACCTGGGTGTTCCCATGGGACATCGGTCGCACTCCGTTCACAGGAGTTTGAACGGTAATTCAAAATTTGAATGTCTGGTCGAACAGAGTCAAGGCGGCACAGTAAGGACGGTCGTTGTCCGTCCGAGCGCCAGGGGTACGGGGCCGGGAGTCCAGGGCGGCTCGGTGTCCAAAGGGACGGGGTGCGGAACGCGATGCGGCTCTCAGTGTAGAAGCGAATGGCGTAATGGCGCAACATACACCTAAGTGTGCGAGCGAGAGAATCCGGGCAGTCCGGGGCGGGTCCCAGAGCGGGCCCCCGCCGGCGCGCAAAGCAGTTCGCCCGTTGGAGCGGCTCCGCGGAGTCAGTCCCGCCTGGAAAGTGGATTCGTCCCGCGCCACCGATACCTCTAGCTACATTGAGCAACCATGAATTGCCTGCTAGCCATCGGCCTGGCGGCGGCGTCCCCGGCCTTGCTCCCTCAGGACACGTCGACGATCGACACCATAATCAGGATGCGAGGGATTGTGGTGTCCGCGACCCGCGTTGGGGAAGCTAGAGCACTCGATCAGCCGCTGGCGATTTCACACATAGAGCCCAAAGTGACGGCGATCAGTCGCGGCACTGTCGCGCCGGATCTGTTGCGCGAGATGGCGGGCGTACACGTGCAGCAGACGTCCGCCGGTCAGGGGGCCGTGGTACTGCGTGGACTCGTCGGAAACCAAGTGCTCTACCTCGTAAACGGAATCCCACTCAATAACGGCACCTACCGGGACGGCCCGGGCCAGTATCTCGCGACCATCGATCCTGAGACGATTGAACGGATCGAGGTCATCCGTGGTCCCGCATCGGTACTGTACGGCTCGGACGCCCAAGGCGGCGTCGTAAACGTCATCACCAAGTCGCACCAGTCAGCGGGACGGTCCAGCGTTCGCGTGAGTGGCCGGGCCATGAGCGCCAACTCGAGTTACCGGGGGCGGTTCTCGGCCGGCGCCGTCGGTTCCAACTGGAGCCTCGGCATCGGCGGCTCGCTGGGCCGGACCGGTGACTTGCGACCTGGCGGCGGCCGAGAACCTCAGGACCCCACCGGCTTCGACGTTGCCGGCCTGGACGCCGACTTGACCTGGTCTCCCGAGAAGCGACATGTCCTCCAAATCACGGCTCAACACTACGAGATGAGCGATGTGCCACGGTACGACCGTTATGTTGACTTTCGGGCCCCCGCACCCGGGCGTGACTGGCAACACACGTTTGAACCGCAGACCCGCCAGCTGGGATACCTGCGCTATCGATTCAAACCCGAGGCCGGCGTCGTCACCAGTCTCGAAGCTGTGGTGAGCCTCTCCATCCAAAGAGAAGGGAGCAACCGGATCAAGCTCCTCGAGCCGGACGTTCCCGATTCCAGTCTGACTCACTGGCGTGACGATGTGTTTACTCCGGGACTGGCCATCGTTGGCTCGAGCTTGTTGGTCCTGGCCGAGAGGCCCCTGGCCCTCACCTGGGGGGGCGACTTCTATCGTGACGTGCTCAAGAGCTACGGTAGCGTCACCGATCTGGCTACGGGCGAGTCGCAGGAGCTGGTCCGCAACACCAACACGGGCACGATAGCCAGCGGTCGGTTCCCCGACGGTGCGACCGCCACAAGGTCGGGGCTGTTCCTGGCGGCGGACATGGAGGCTGTGGATGGTCTGCACCTGACTCTGGGAGCCAGGTGGGGTGCGTTCAGTAATCGAGCCAACGTCGGCACCGAGCTAGGTGGTGAAGTCGAGAACTCGAGCACGCACTTGACGGGTCAGTTGGGAGTAGTCTTCCTCCCGGCCTCCGAATGGAGCGTCGTATTTCGACTGGCAGAGGGCTTCCGGTCACCCAACCTGTACGACCTCACCAATGTGGGGCCCATACCCAGCGGCATCGTGTTGCCCAACACCCGAGCCAAGCCCGAGAAATCCGTCAGTACCGAGATAGGAGTGCGCTACGCCGGAACCGGTGGCGCCATCGACTTGACCGTCTACTACACCCGCATCCGAGGTTTCATCGACCGCGTCCCTGGATCCTTCCAGGGCGACACACTGTTCGACGGAGAGCGAATCTACACCGGACAGAACATCGGTAGCGCACGGATGCTGGGTTTCGAGGCTGAAGGTGCAGTGAGCATCGGGCCGGTCGACGGAAGAGCGACGGTTCTCTACACCAGAGGCGATCAGCAGGACGCCAGCGGTCTCGAAACTCCGATGTCCAAGATCCCGCCCCTGGCAGGGTCCTTCGGTCTGAGATGGGTTCACAAGAGCGAGCGCGTCTGGGTGGAGTACGCCTTGCAGTGGGCGGCGCCCCAAGACCGCCTGGGATTGCGCGACCAGACCGACCCCCGCATCTGCCCGGAAAGCATGCAAGATCAGCCGGAGTTGTGCGGCACCGATGGGTACACGGTGCACGGATTCACTGCCGGTGCAGAGGTCACCCCACGCGTGGTTGTCACTGCGGGATTGGACAACATCGCGGATCGGCTGTATCGCACGCATGCCAGCGGCGTCGATAGCGCCGGTAGGAGTGTGTGGGTCGGAATCTCGGCAGTAGGAGTCTTATAGACGGGGAGCAGGGAGCAGGGGGCGGGGAGCGGAGAAGGGATTCCCGCCGCAGGTCCGGGTCTACAGCCAGCCTGGAGATGTCCGCTCCCTGCTCCCCGCTCCCTATCTAC
>CP070666.1:797926-806756 GCA_020351775.1 Gemmatimonadota bacterium
GTCACCAGGCGTACGCACCGAAGCGGGATTGTACCTCTGGTCCATGGCTCGTCGAGCGGCTCGGCTATCCGACCCGGGCGACAGCAGCCGCGTACGATGGTTACACCCCCCACTTCCTTCCCCTCGATCGACGCCTCCGCCACCTCGCAAATCTCCCGCGCTGCCTCGAGATCCGCCGTGAGGCTGCCATTGCACGGGCGCACTGGTCTCGTGAACCGCGAAAACCGCATGATGCAACAAAGTATCGAGGCGCAGTTCCATTTGCCCCATCGAAACAGCGCAGGCGGTGGCGGTATGCTGCTACCGACCACCTCTTCCACAAGCTTGGGGTGCCCGGCGGATTCCCTCCGCGCGCGGCATCACTTGCTGCACCATACAACGTCGTGCGGAGCGATTCTGCGCGTCTTCTATCCGACACGTGCCGACCGAGGGGCTCACACCCCTCGGTTTCGCGTTGGGTCCCACGAGACGGCAAGGCCTGCCGACGTCGAGGCAACCGCGCGCTCCAGCGCTCACTTATATGCGATCGCAGCGCTCGTCGGCCCAGCCAACGGTAGGATCTCGAAACGCTTGAAGCCTGCCTCCTCACACCACTCTCGAAAGTCGGCACCCGTATAATCGAAGGCGTCGCCCAACTCGATGAGCATGTTGAGCGACATTAGCAGGCCAAAAGCATTCTCGCGGCGAGCATCGTCGATGAGGTTCTCAATCGCGATGAACGCCCCACCCTCGGGAAGCGCGTCGTATGCCTTTTTGATCAGCACCTTCTTCTTTTCCAGGTTCCAGTCATGCAGGATGTTGCCCATCGTGATGACATCGGCCTTGGGCAGGTCGTTCACGAAGAAGTCGCCCGATACCACCTTGATGCGCTCGGTCATGCCTGCAGCGTCGACGTGTTCCTGCGCATGACGCGCCACCGGCGGCAGATCAAACGTGGTGAAAGTGAGGTGCTCATGACGCGCACCGACGAGTCGCGACAACAACGCCAGGGCCCCACCGATGTCACTCACTGTCTTGTACCGGAGGAAATCGAATTTCTCAGCCAGTGCAATGAAGTTGCCGGCCTGAAAGCCGGTCATCGCCTCCAGAAACACGCCGAGTTTCGCTTCGTTGTCGTACAACTCCTCGAAGATCGGCTTGCCGTGCGTCTTCGTTTCGCTTTGCGGTTGACCTGTCTTGAGCGCGGTACCCAGATGGTTCCAGAAGCCGAAGAGACGCGCGTTCATCATCTCCGGCATTCCACCGATGTATGTAGGGCTGTTCTTGTTCAAAAAGGCGGCGGTTTCGGATGTGTTCTTGTATTCACCCTGTGGGCCGTCGCCATCCCGATCGAGAAACTTCAGCGCCACCAACGCGTCGAAGAAATCAAAAGTCCCGCGCGGGTGAAGTCCCAGTTCGTCCCCCAGTTGCGACGCCGTCATCGCTTGGTCACCCAGCTTGGTGAACAGGTCCAGTTCTACCGCCGTGAGCAAGACTTTCGAAGCCCAGAATGCGGTTGCCGTTTGCATGATGTAGCTTGGATCAGGTTGGTGACTCATAATCCCTCGTTCAGAATAGTTGAAGTGACATTCGCGTCGCCGCGCTGATACTAACCGAGTATCACATCAGCGCGTCCGAATTGATCACGGATGCATGAAATCAGCCGACAACTGTAGTCAGGGTGCGATGGTTTGGCAACTCGTTGCGCAGCGGTTCCTTGTGACACTATTCACAAGCTTCTCGGAAATGGGCGGGCACCCATGTTCGATCGAGCGATAGAGGTGTGGCAGGCGTCGAGTTGACCCCACCTGGTCGGGACGGCCTGAGCGAGCAGGTCTGCCTGGGGCTGTTCGCGGCGGCAGACGCTCTGAATCTAGGATTCGTTCACGGGGTACCGCCACACGTCTACGTTCGTCGGCTGGATCCGGCCAGCTTGCCGAAGTGGAAGAACGTCGCCGCCGCCGATCCGCATGAGCCGCCGGACTTCATCTTGCGGCAGGCCCCGGCACCGCAGTCGGTGTTTCGGGCTGCGGTAAAGGTGGACGGCAAGCTCGTGAGCGATGTAATTCAGGCGTGGCTCGATGTATCCGCGAACCCATCGCGGGGCGAGGAACAAGCCGAGCTGATTCGGGACAGAGGTCTGGACAAGATCATACGACAAGCGCCAACCGATGAATGATCTCGAGTCGATGACTCGGTTGATCGACGCCCTCCGCCCGTGGCTCGCCTACCTCGTGGTCGTCGGAGGTTGGGCCCACCACCTGCTCCGCTACCATTACGATAGCGCCCCGGACCTCACTCCGTGCGCAACGCCGTCAGGGGATCTACGCGACTCGCACGCCGGGCTGGTAGGTAACTCGCCGTCACAACGACCGCCAGGATGATGCCCGCCACTGCAGTGTAGGTCCACAGGTCTGTCGGCTGCACATTGAACAAGAACGCCGTCATCATCCTGGTCACGGCAACCGCGGCCGCCAACCCGACTACCACACCAATCAGCGCGAGCGCCAGGCCCTCGCGCACGACCATACCAGCGACGGACCCGGCGGCGGCGCCAAGCGCCATCCGAATCCCGATCTCGTGGGTGCGGCGGGCCACACCGTAGGAAATCACGCCGTAGACACCTATGGCGGCCAACACCAGCGCCACGCCGGCGAACACACCGAGCAGCGTCATCAGGAAACGCGGCCGCGCAACGGATGCGGACGCGATATCGTCCATCGTCCGCATCCACACTATGGGAAGGTCGGGATCGATAGCACGCACCAGCTCCCGAATCGGGCCGGCGACCGCCAGCGGCGGACCGTGGGTGCGGACGACCAGACTCATGGTCCGCGCACCGAAACCTCCGGTCCACGAGACCATCTGCTCGTACGAGTGGTAGTATACGGGGTAGCTCTCTCCCAGGCCGTAGAACTTCGCGTTGGCCACCACTCCCACTACGGTGGCCCAAGGGCCGTCGGTCATGAGGAACCGGATCCGTTTGCCGATGGGATCCTCGTTGGGCCAGTAGCGCCGAGCCAATTCCTCATCGACGACTGCGACTAGCGGGCCGTCCGGCAGATCGGTCTCATCGATCAAGCGACCCCGGATGAGCTCGATGCCGAGCGTGTGAAACGACCCATAACCCACCGTGACCGCACCGCCGGTGCAGCAGAACTCACCCGCAACAGCACTCTCTCTGCCTTCTATGTGGAAGCGCCCGTCTACATCGCTGCGCAACAGCGGAGGGTCGCTGACGATGGCAGCGTTCTCTACATCGGGCAAGACTCTCACCCGTTCCGTGAGGTCGGAAAAGAAACGCACGGCCTCGCTCGGGGAGTAGCTGCGCGACGGCAAGGAGAAGCGTACCGCCAGCAGGTTCTCGCTCCTGAAGCCCGGCTCGACGCGAAGCAGACGCCAGAAGCTCTTGGTCATCAGTCCCGCACCGATCACCAGTAGAATCGCCCCGGCGACTTCGGACGCGAGCAGAAACCCACGAAACCGGAGCCGCTTTCTGCCGGCCGTCACGGTGGTTGCCGCATCCCGGAATACTTCATAGAGGCTGGTTGCACCGGCCCTCAAGGCGGGCGCTAGCCCGAACACGAGCGTCGTGATCAGCACGACGACACCAGTGAACACAAGCACACGAGCATCCAGGCCGATCAACTGGGCACGCGGAACCGTGCCTCCCTCGAGGGCGAGCAGCACTCTGACACCGACCAGCGAGAACAGGATTCCGAGAGCTCCTCCCGCGACAGAGAGCAGTGCGCTTTCAGTGAGAAGCTGCTGCACCAGCCGGCCACGCCCGGCCCCCAACGCCTTGCGAACTCCCAGCTCCCGCCGCCTTCCCTCGCTCCGGGCCAACATCAGGTTGGCGACGTTGGCGCATGCAATGAGCAGCACGAAGCCGACGGCCCCAAGAAGGAGGAGCAGCGCGGGACGCACATCGCCCACCATGTCCCGCAGCAGCGGAGTCAGAAACAGACCGTGTCCCACGTGATGGTCGGGGTGGTCGACGGCCCACTGCGCCATCAGCGTTTCCATCTCCGCATCGGCCTGTTCATAGGTCACACCGGGGGCAAGCCGGCCGATCATCCAGAACCAATGGCCACCGCGCCACGTGCGCTCGGGATCCAACGGCAATTGAGTCCACAGCTGGATGTCGGGAGTGGGAAACGCGAACGCCTCAGGCATCACTCCAACGATTTCCCCACGCGTGCCGTACTCTGCCATATCGAGCCCGACATCCAGAGTCCCTCCGACGACGCTGGAGTCGCCACCAAACCGTCGCTGCCAGAGATCGTGGCCGAGCACGTACACGGGGCGCGGCTGCGCTCCGTCATCGGCCCGTATCAGTGTGCGTCCCAGCAGCGGGGGAACGCGCAGCACGGCGAAGAAGCTCGACGACACGTATCCGGCGGTCACGAACTCCGGCTCAGCCGTGCCGTCTGTGAGGGCCAGCCGCTCGCTCGAAACCGCCGCCACCTGCTCCATCGTGCGGTTCTGGTTCACGTAGTCGAAGTACTCCGGCGACCCAACCGGGTATTTCGGGAAATCGTAGCCGCTCTCAGGAGTGAATCGGGTCCATATCGCGACCAGATCGCCAGAATTGTCGTACGGCAGCGGCTGCAGCAGGACCCCGCTGACCGCACTGAAGATCCCGGTGTTGGCCCCGATACCGACGGCCAACGTGAGAACAACGACCGCCGTGAAGCCAGGGGTGCGGCTCAGGCTGCGGAACGCGTAGCGAACATCACCGGGTATGGCGGACAACGGGTTGCGTCGGCGCGCGCCGTTGTCGCGATCCGGGCGCGCACTTGGTGCAGAGCCCCTCCGTTCGCGCCACCGATCCCAACGTGTGCTCACACCGCTCACGATGGCATCCCAGGCGGAGCGTCCCCAGAACAAGAGCACGCCTCTGCCCTGGGCCCGGCGGTACTCCTCGCGATAACGGTCACGGAACAGCTCCAGCGCGTCCCTCGCATACGCTTGGCGGAACTGCGCCGGGAAGACGACGAGCAACGCCCCGTAGAGCCGCTCGAACAGGCTCAGGCCGCGCACCTGCCCCCGGCGGCTCATCGGGTCAGCTTCCCGCTCGAGGTTGCGAGCCGCGCCCGGGCCGCGGCCACCAACTTTCGCATCCTCTCCGTCTCCGCGGCAACTACCTGACGCCCGAACTCGGTCACCGCGTAGTAGCGCCGGCGCTCGTCGTCCGACTCGGGTGCCGGCCGCCGATCCGATTCGACGATGAGACCCTGTTTGATCAGGCGGCGGACGGACCGGTAGAGATTGCCCGCCTCCAAACGGATCACCCCCCCGGTCTCGCGTTCGATCTGCTTCACCATTCCGTAGCCGTGACGCTCGCCGTCCAGCAGCACAAACAGGATGTGGTAGTCCTGTGGCTTGAGCGGTAGCAGTGCGGCCACTTCCTCGGAACGATCCGAATTCGCTTTCGTCATTGCTCCGGTCCCCGCTTGTGCTGCGAAGTATCTGATCGTTTCACCTATATGTCAAGTGATCATAGTCGTTGACGGTTGCAGGGCGGTGGCTCCATATTGGAGGAAGATTGGAGGAACGCGTGGCCACGCTCAACATCAAGAACTTTCCGGATGGGCTCTATCGCAAGCTCCAGGCGCGGGCCAAGAGGCGGCACCGATCTGTTTCGCAGGAGGTAACGAACATCTTGGAGCGCGCCGTCAAATCACCGGAGGCCTTTTCCATCCTCGAGCTCAAGGGGTTGGGCAAGGAGTACTGGAGGGAGGTCGACGCAGTCAGGCATGTTGCTGAGGAGCGCCGGTCTTGGGATTGATGGGGGTTGTGAGTGGGCGCCGAGTGGCAGTCGACACCGTAGCGTTCATCTACCTCATCGAGGAACACCCGAAGTACTGGCCACTTGTGCGGTCGCTATTCGAGGATGCCGACACGGGCAAACGAGAGATCGTGACGTCGGCGCTCACTCTGCTTGAGGTGCTCGTGATCCCGTATCGTGTTGGCGACCTGGCGCTGGCCGAACGCTACGAGGCGGTGCTCACGCAGAGCCGTGGCGTACAACTCGTCGACGTAGATGCACATCAGCTCCAGGCTGCAGCACAGCTGCGCGCTGCGTTTCGTTTCCGCACGCCGGATGCTCTGCAGGTAGCTGCGGCATTGTCACGACGCTGCACCACGCTCATCACAAACGACCGCGATCTGCCTGCGATCCCGGGTCTCGAGATAGTGCAGCTCGATGACCTGCTCGGCGCGCGCTGAACCTCGGAAGGCAGCAGCCCACATGAGCGGTGCCCGCAGTCGAACCGACACAAAGACACGCCCCTGAAGTGTCGTCGGCTACTCCAGATTCCGGAAATGCGATCGGCCGTGTCAAGGCCGCTCAAAGCGAGCAATCGGTCTCCAAGTTGGGCAACTCTGCGGACATCAACTTCGGTATTCCCCGCTCCAACGTCGCCTGATGAGCATAGCAAAGAGGCAGAAACGTCAGTCTTGCTGCGGAAGCTCCGCCGCAAGCAGACTGCCTTTGACAGGGATAGGCTCTCACTGAGAGACCTGCACGAACGGCGTCTCGTAGGCGCTGACATCTTGTAGCTGGCGTCCTGTTGCTGTCTCGCTACCGATCCTCGACCAGGTTGTAGAGCATCTTGAAGGCATCGATCACCAAGCGAGGCCGGTCTACGTGCACGTCATGGCCCGCGTCGGAGACTCTGACCTGCATGTGGATATCCGACCGCGAGATCGAGCGGTACTGAGCCTCGGCACGGGCATTCATGATCTCCTTCGTATCTCGCCCGGGGCTGTTGGCAGCGTCAATGGTCTTGAGCGACGTGATCACGAAGTGCGGTACGGTAGCCGGATAGTCGAACAATTCTCTCCAGGTTTCCGGTGAGTCATACAAGGCCACCATGGCCTTGAACTCGTAGGTGAAAGCGTGATCAGGATAGGTGCTCAAGAAGTGTTCCAATCCAGCCTCAAACTCATTCCGTACGCCCGGATCGAACGGCTCGAGCACTTCAAAGTTGTCTTCAAATGAGGGATCCATGGACAATATGCCGGCGACTCGGGAGGGATACCTGCTGGCGTAGGCCTTGGCGGTCAAACCACCAAAGCTGTGCGCGCCCAGAATGAAGGGGGCCGGAACCTCGAGTGCACTGCTAATGAGGTGCAATTCATCAACCATGTCCTCGAACCCATTCACTCTGCTGCTGTACGAGCTTTCCCCCAGTCCCGCTCTCGAGTAACGCACGACCGTGGTGATCTTGCTCAGCTCACTGAAGATGCTGTCGAAGGAAGTCAGATCGTTGCCCGCTCCCGCCAACAGGATGATCCATGGCGTGCCGGATCCCCTTATCTCGTAGTGGATCTCGTTGCCGCGGGCGGTCACAAAGTCCTGTGATTGACATCCGCTCAATACGACAACACATCCCAGTATCACAATTGAGTTCTTCATGGGAGCTCCCTTGTGTGAATCCGACGCAAGACTGCGCCAACGTTGAGTCTTCACCCCCTCGGCCGCAACAACTCGTGGAAAGGTTGTACCCTTGCTTACCACCTCAACGTCGACATAACCCAACTCAGTCCCAGCTACCAGCACGCAGATTCTGTAGTGCTCGATGGCATCGCTGTCAAAGTCCTTTGTGTGCCAGTTGACTATGTACTGCTCGTCGGCCTCGACCATGCGCACGGTCTCCGAGCTCGCTCCCGTTTCCATCGTGTAGGTGATGGGGAACAGCTCTGGCTGAGTCGTACCGCACTCGTGCCTAGCCCCCCAGATCTAGCTATTGACCAATACAGCCCATTGGTTACAAACTATAGTACCAATCAAGCGGCCGTCTTCAAGGGGGCAACAATGACCCGCAGCGAACTTCAACGGCTCCTGGCAGAGCTCAAGTTCCGGACCATTGTGATCCTCGGAGACTTCTGCCTGGATCGCTACCTCTTCGTCGACCCGAGTATCAGCGACAATTCGGTCGAGACCGGCCTGCCGATCAACCAGGTGGTCAGAACCAGCTCCTCGCCGGGCGGGGCAGGTTCGGTGCTGATGAACGTGGCCGCCCTGGGCGTTGGAACGGTTCTGCCTGTGGGCCTTGTCGGCGATGACGGCGAGGGCTTCGAACTCACGAGATTGCTGGCCGGTGCCGGGATCGATCTCGAGCTGCTGCTGCGCAGTCCGGACCGGCCGACCCCGACCTTCATCAAGCCTGCGCTGCCCGGCGGTACCGGGGCACCCACCGAGATGAGCCGGTTCGATATCTTCCCGCGCAAGGAACTCAGCGCCGACGATCTCGCCCGGGTTAGCGCCGATATGGAGCAGGCACTCGAACGCGCATCGGGATTGATCATTTCCGACTACGGAGAGGCCGGCAAGTGCGGAACGGTATGCACTGAGCTGCGCAGCCGGGTCCTTGAGATGATCGCCGCTAAAGACAACCTGCCGGCGGTCGTTGACTCCCGGCTGAACATCACCGGATTCCCGGGATGCTCGCTCAAGCCTAATCTGGCCGAGCTTCGCGGATTGCTCGGCGGAGACAATCTATCCGGAGACATTCCCGGAATCAGCCGGGCGGCCGTTGAACTCTCCACGCGAGAGAAGCGGCCGATGTTCGTGACTATCGGCGAGGGGGGCATCATTGCCGCTGAAGGCGGAAAAGCGTGGCATGTAGCGGGCTACGCTCTGGATGGAGATATCGACCCGGTCGGCGCGGGTGATGCGGTCATCGCTGCGGTAACCGCGGCGCTTTCCTGCAGGGCACGGGCCCTGGAAGCCGCGCTGCTCGGAGTACTGGTCTCCTCGATCACGGTTCAGCAGATCGGCATGACCGGTACGGCCAGCCCGGAGCAGATAATCGCCCGCTATGACGAGTACGTCGCCAGGCAC
>CP070666.1:806856-815575 GCA_020351775.1 Gemmatimonadota bacterium
GAGGAAGGGGCCACCCCCGTGTTCGGCGTAGTCTGGCTGACGGCCAGGGTCGAAACGGACCGCGATACCCGAATGGTCGACGTACTCGATGTCACCGTCGACAATGTTCGGTTCCCCGATATCACGGAAGACCAGGAACGGCTGTTGAGAAATCTTCTCGAATACGAGTTGCCGAGCTGGAACATGAGCATTTCGCTCGACCGTTTGCTTACTGCCCTCGAACTCGCCGAGCGTGAGCAGATCGCGGCGGATGCACTGAACATGGATCCGCCAGTCATTCTGTTCTCCCAAACACCGGCGATCCTGGTCACGATTGACGGTGAGCCACGGTTGCACGACGTGGGTGCCTCGTCGCTCAAGCGGGTAATAAACACTGCGTTCACGATCATCTCCGATCCCGGATCGGGTTACCACTTCCTTTTTGCCGGTGATGATTCGTGGTATAGAGCGGAAAGCCTTGAGGGCAAGTGGGAGTTAGCCGAGAACGTTCCCGCCGAGGTTGCCAGGCTCACACCACCGCCGGAAGAAGAGGGCGAGGAGGCCGAGGAACCGGAGGATGAGGGCGATGTGGAACCCGGACCGCCGCCCGACATCATAGTCGCCACGGAGCCAACTGAACTCGTGGTGACCCGAGGAGCGCCGGCGTACGCCCCGATTGCGAACACCGACCTGCTCTACGTGACGAACACAGAGAGCGACATCGTGATGGAGCTGGCGACCCAGCGTCATTTCGTGATCTTGTCAGGCCGGTGGTTCTCGGGCGCATCGCTCGACGGTCCATGGGAGCACGTCCCGCCAGACGAGCTGCCGGAGACGTTCGCCGACATTCCAGCCGAATCCGAGATGGGACACCTCCTGGTTTCCGTACCAGGCACGGAGGCGGCGAACGAGGCCGTGCTGGACAATCAGATCCCTCAGACATCGGCCATAAGAAGGAGCGAGGCCGCGCTCGACGTCGAGTACGACGGCGAGCCACAATTCGAGCCTATCGAAGAAACCGATCTGCAATATGCCGTGAATACCAGCTATCAGGTCATCAAGGCCGGAGATAGCTACTATGCCTGTCACGAGGCCGTGTGGTTTGTCGCCGATTCACCGCACGGAACCTGGGTGGTTGCTGACTACATACCTGCGTCGATTTCCCTGATACCACCCGAGTCGCCGGTCTACAATGTGAAGTACGTGTACGTTTACGATTCGACGCCGGAAGTAGTCTATGTCGGATACACGCCTGGGTATACCTACAGCTACGTATACGCTGGGACGATCGTGTACGGCACTGGGTGGTGGTACCATCCCTGGTACGGGGCCTATTACTACCCCCGACCGGTTACGTGGGGTTGGCATGTACGGTGGAACCCTTGGTATGGGTGGGGGTTCGGTTTCAGCTACAGCACCGGCCCGTTCACGTTTCACGTAGGTTTCGGGGGCTGGTATCGCGGTGGTTGGTGGGGGCCGGTCGGCTACCGGGGTTACCGCTACGGCTATCACCGCGGATGGCACGCGGGCTACCGGGCGGGATACCGAGCCGGTCAGGCGCGCTCACGGTACAACAACATCTACAACCGGCCGCAAAACCGCGCGCGCAACGTTGCTAGCGCTCAGACCCGTGCACGTACGCAGCCGAACCGTGCGAGCACGCGCCCCAACAACATCTACTCTGATCGTAGCGGGAACGTCTATCGTCAAAACCCGCAAGGGAATTGGCAGCAACGCAGCCAAGGCAGCTGGCAAAACAACCGTAGTGGCAACATTCAGAACCTAGACCGTAGCGCCCAGGCTCGGGATCGTGGCGCGTCTAGGACCCGGAACTTCCAACGCAGTGGTGGTATGGCACGGGGAGGACGGCGCGGGAGGTGAACTGACGCACGGTCGAGCAGATGATCGGTCGCGGCTCCGAGCTTTCCAGTCGTGGCCCCGAAGAGTCCTGCCGAACACAGCTGTTGACGCCGGGGACCGTGTCTCTCCGGACAGCGAGTCATAACTCGGGCGCGAGTTCGATTGGCACGTCACCGACAGCGGCCCGCAGCGCTGAAAGGGCAGTCCTTTCCGCCAGCCAGGCGTTCCAGTACTCCAGTTCTGCTTCAAGTAGTTGGCTCTGCAGTATAAGTGCGGTGGGGAGGTCCATTCTACCGGCCATGTAGGCTGTCTGTAGCAGGCCCCTATTCGAGCGGGCCGGGTTGAGTACCTGTGCTTCAAACACGTCGAGCTCTTCGCGAGCCGAAAGGTAGGTCTCGAGACTCGATGCGACTTCGGTCCGCACCAGCAACTCCAGCGCTTCGCGCTCTGCCTCGGCACGACTCTCCTCTGCACGACCGAGGTCGGCGAGACCCTGGTTCCTGTTCCAAAGCGGCAGGAGCAAGCCGAAGCGCAGACCCCAGTTCACGTCCTGGGAGAGGTCACCGCGTTCAGCGACTGCCGAAACGCGGAGGTTCGGGATCGCCTGACGCGATACGAGGCGGCGGCCTGCGTTGGCGCGAGCCACTTCGGCCTCCGCGGCCTTCAGGTCAGGGCGCAAAGCGATGGCGACTGCGACCAATGAATCGAGATCGAACGATTGCTCACGAAACGATGTCGTGGTCTGGATATCCAGTGTCACAGGCCTCCCTGGTTCGAGCCCGAGCACACGAGCCAGCTCTAGCTTGGCCAATGATGTAGTGCGGAGCGCGGACCGTTCTGCGGCCCGGGCCCTGCCGGCCTCAATCTGCGCGAGGTTCACTTCCATTGGACTCGCATCACCCTCACGCGCCTGGATCTCCACCGCTTCGAGAAAACCGCCGCTCAGCTCCGAGCCCAGCCTCCTCACTTCGAGACGGCGTTCGGCAACCACTGCGCGGAAGTATGAGACATCGACCTGGTAGACAGTCGCCCGGACCACATCGAGAGCCGTACCCTGTGCTGCCAAGATACCGTGGTCAGCAGCCGCCTTGCGAAGGCCCCACTGTCCTGCCCACTCGAATTCCTGCGTGAGCAATCCCTCGAACGAGCCAAGGTCTCCAGGCTCGATCAACGACGACATCTTGAGCTGGAAATCCGGGTTGTACGTGTACACACCTGCCTGTCGCCGGTCGCCCCGTGCGCCGTCAAGCAATGCTCGGGCAGCGTGGATGCGAGGACTTCGCTCAAGCGCGATCCGGCGCGCGGTGTCTAAATCGAGAACGAGCGTGTCCTGTGAGAACGCCTGTTCCTGCGCAGCAGCTTCTGATCTGTCGCCGGCGGTCGCCAGGAGGGCTACCACACCGAGGGCAGCGGTTGAGCGTCGAGCTAACATCGTTTTCCCCACAGAGAATGACTCGAGTGGAACTGGCTGGTTGAACGGCTGTCAGTTGCGCAACTACACTGCGACTCACCGACAATCAGGTCTCTGCTTCGCCTGCCGGCGCTCGCCCGTACCGGAGATAGAGGGCCGGCACCAATAGTAGATTGAGAACCGTCGATGTCATCAGCCCACCGACTATCACCACAGCCAGTGGGTGTTCAATCTCGTGACCAGGCCTGGTGCCGCCGAGTATGATGGGCAGCAACGCCAGGCCGGTCGCGAGCGCTGTCATGAGGATGGGAGCCAGGCGCTCCTCCGAGCCCCGCATCACCAGCTCCCTTCCGAATGACATGCCCTCTTCCGTTTCCAGATGACGGTAGTGACTGACAAGCATGATCCCGTTCCGTGCGGCGATACCGAGGACGGTCACGAATCCGACGAGCGACCCGAGCGACAGGACCCCGCCGGTCAGAATCACGCCGAGGACACCGCCAATCAACGCAAATGGAACCGTGAGGAAGATTAGGAGCGCGAGCCTAGTCGATCCGAAATCCGCATGAAGGACCAAGAAGATCCCCAGCAAGGCAAGCGCAGCGAGCGAGAGAAGTCGGTTCCTCGACTCCTGTCGCGCGGCGTACTCGCCGAGGATCTCAGGGTGGTACCCCGTCTCGAACGTCAAGGCATCGATTCTGTCCTCTATCTGCCGACTCACTCGCCCCAGATCCCGACCCGAGATGTTGCACGTAACGTCGATCTTGCGCGACGCGCCTTCTCGTGTGACCTCGTTCCGAGTCGGCACGATCATTACGTCGGCGACTTCCGCCAACGGCACCTGCCCGCCGAGGGGCGTGTCGATCATCAGCCGCCGGAGGGTGATGGGATCTCCTCTCACCCGCTCGGTTCCCCAGACCACAATGTCGAACACCATCTGGTCTTCGTAGAACTCGCTGACCTTGACACCCTTCACCAGCATCGTGACGGCTTGCTGAACGTCACCGGGTGTGAGCCCGAACCGACGACCCGCTTCAGGACGGAAGCGCACGTCTATCTGCGGAACCAACACCTGGGGCTGCACGTGCAGATCCACGACGCCCTCCACATCTGCAATGGCTGCTTCCACCTCCTCCGCCTTCCGCCGCAGCACGTCCAGGTTGGGACCGGAGATCCGCACCACAATCGTGGCGCTCACTCCCGTCAGGACTTCTTTGATACGCTCTCTCAGATACGTCAGTAGATCGCGATAGAGGCCCGGGTATCCGTCGACGATGGATTGGATTCGCTGCACAGTCGGGTCGTAGTCGACGGCAGGGTCGAGACTGATCCACAGCTCCGTGAAGTTGGGCCCCACGACCTCGTCGGCTACTTCCGCGCGGCCCGTGTGCGAACCGAAGTTCCGCACCCCATCGACCGACCGGAGCTCGCGGCTGGCCTGGAGCGTTATCCGGTTCATCGCTTCCAGCGATGTGCCGGGCTTCTCTACCCAGTGCATCAGGAAGTCGTACTCCTTGAAGCGGGGCAGGAACTCCTCTCCCAGCAGTGGATACACGAGCACGGCGGCACCAATGGAAACCACGATGATTCGAACGGCTCTGTCGGGACGGGAGACAAAGGCCGGGAGCAGCTTGCGGTAGTGGCGCTTCAAGACCTTGACCAGGGGAGCATCATCCTGTCGCACCTGGGCCCGCGACGGCAACAACATGAGCGAGAGGGCAGGTGTGACCGTCAATGCGACGACTAGGGAGGCCACGATTGCCAGAACGTAGGTGTAGGCCAGGGGACGGAAGAAGGTGCCTGCGAGACCTTCGAGGAAGAACACGGGCAAGAACACCAGAACCACGATGATGCTTCCGTATACTACCGCGGTACGAACCTCCACCGACGCGTCGAGAGTGACCTTAAACGCCGATTTCGGATTGCCCTCTTTCGCGTTCAGGCGGAGGCGCCGCATGATGTTTTCGACGCCGATAATTGCGTCATCGACCACTTCACCGAGAGCAATCACTAGCCCGGCCAGGACCATCGTGTCTATCGTGCTTCCTTGATAGCGTAGCACCAGTGCCGCCGCGAGCAGCGACAGCGGGATGGCCAGAATGCTGATGAGGGCGGTGCGCCAGTCGTACAGGAACGCGCTCAACAGCACGATCACGAGAACGCAGCCGATCAAGAGAGCCCGATTCAGGTTGTGAATCGACATCTCTATGAACGTCGCTGGACGGAAGATGGTAGGGTCTATCTCGACGTCCGTCAGGCCCGGGGCCAACGAAGCCAGTGCCTCGTCCACGCCTCGAGAAACGTCTAGGGTGTTTCCCCACGGCTGTTTCTCGACAATCAGCAGAATACCTGGGCCGTCGTTGATGATAGCGTCGCCAATGGGCGGCGGAAATCCCTCAACGACGTCGGCAACGTCGCCTAGGGTGAGGGGGGCGCCATTCCGAAACGCCACGGTGACTTGCTCGAGGTCTTCTGGTGACGAGATGTGAGCGCGATGCGTAACGGCGAGACGCTGATTAGGCGTGTCCACGAATCCGCCGGCGCCGACACTGACTGTCTTGCTGCCTGCCGCCTCGATGTCGTCCAACGTTACGTCATGCGCTCGCAGCCGATCGGGGTCTACCAGGATCTGAAGCTGGCGATCGCGCTGACCCCAGATAGCCACGTTGGCGACTCCGGCCACCGACATCAGTCTCGGGCGGATCGTCCACTTCGCCAGGGTCGTTAGCTCCATCTGGCTGAGCTTCGCCGAGCTCAGGCCGATCTTCATCACACGACTGGTGGACGAGAGCGGCGAGAGGATCACCGGAGGGTCAGCAACGCCAGGCAGCAGCCCTGTGACCCTGGAGATACGCTCCTGCACCAGTTGCCGGGCCTCCATCAAGTCCGTGCCTCGCTCGAACAGGAGAACCACCGAGCTCAAACCCAGGACGGACTTCGACCGCACCGTCTCCAGCCACGCTGTCCCGATGAGCGCGTTCTCGATCGGCACGGTCACGAGAGCTTCCACGTCTTCCGTGGACAGGCCGGGGGCTTCTGTCTGGATCTCCACAAGGGGGGGTGCGAACTCCGGAAATACGTCCAGTGGTGCGTTCCGTAGCAGTCGCGGTCCCGATACTATGAGCACGGCTGCCAGTGCAACGACGATCAGCCGGAGACGGAGGGATATCCGCACTATCGCGCCCATCAGCAGCCCTCCGTCAATGTGAGATGCCGAATTCGGTACTGAACAGCTCGGCAGCTCCAGTCACTACGATGCGAGTCCCGGGTTCCGGTCCGCGTCGAAGCACAGCGAGATTCTCAACTACATCCCGCACCTCGACTCGACGCCGCACGTATACGTTGCCGTCGAGGACTTCGTAGACCCAGGTACCCCCGTAGATGTCGTGCAGAACGGCTGACCATGGTACTACCATATCGTCGGTCGCGCCCTTGTAGCGGAGGGAAACGCCCACACGCTGGCCCGGTCGGAACAGGCCGTCGGAGTTGTCCAGTCTGTAGAACAGGTCGGCCGAGACAGTCGAAGCATCCGCGGTGGGAGGACCCTGAATAGGAATGACCTCCCGTCCCGTGGCGTCCGGTCCGTCACTCGGCCCGACCAGCGTCGCGGGCGCGTCCCGATCTACTGACGTCATGTCACCCACGTAGACCGGGACGCGTACCCACAGTGGATTCGGTTTCACTATCTCCATCAGTGGCGCACCGTCCGATACCGTCTGCCCCACGGCAAAGTGAACGCCGTGGACAACCCCCGACTCGGGTGCCTGGAGCGTGATGGGGGAAAGGTCCTCGACATCCAGATCCGTGCGGCCGGTCTGCAGCAGGTCGAGCCGGGCCCGGGCGGCACGGAGTACAGCTTCAGCGCTGGCCAGCTCGGCCTGCGCATCCTCCAGTTCGGCTGCGGTGCCAACGCTGTCTCGCAGCAATTGCTCTGCTCGGCGCGCTTTTGCGCGGGCATTTTCGACACGGGCGGCAGCGACGGTCACTCCCTCTTGAGCGCGGGCCAAGTCATTGCCCTCCGGGAGGATTACCAGCCGAACGAGCGCCTGCCCCCGTGTGACCCAGGACCCTGCGGACGGCGTCCTCCCGTCCTCGGGTGCGAGAATCGTTGCCGCCCGGGGCGCGGTGACCATGATCCCCGACCCCGGTGGTGCCATGAGCTCACCGCCCAAGGTGCGACGTTGCGAGAGTTCTCGGTTCTCAACAGTCCCAACGACTATCCCAATGCGCCTGACGGCGTCCGGGGTCAGTCGTATCGTGGTCAGATCGGCTTCGGAGACCGGATTGTCGATGTGTGCAGGTGGGGGTTCATCAGACTCAGAGCCACCACACGCCCAGAGGACTAGAACCGGGTACAGCGTGCGCCACCGAATGAGACAATGAGACACCGTGGAACTTGCCATGAACCGAATCATTCCTTCGTGCCTCTAGAGTTGATCGGCTTGGCTACTGCCTTCAGTGAAACTGCCGGCGGTTCCAAGTGTGTGCAAGTCGACTTGGACTTCACCCGTCATACAGTCTGCTATCTGGTCTACGCGCGGCGTTGCTGCGTCGTTGATCTCTCCGCCGGGTCACGGGGAACGACGAGGTTGAGTTCACGGCTCTGCCGATTGGTCTCTAAGCCGAAACGATATCGTATGACCCAGTGGTGCGGTCCGTGCTCACCCGCTTAATCCCGCGTCCATCAGTGATTCCGCGCTCATCCGCCTCGTTCCGCGTCTATCAGCGGCCCTAACCCTTGGGTCGCAGGAACTCCTGGAACGGCGGATACCCGTGCAGCGGCTCCAGGTCGATGTCCCGGTGCAACCCCAGATCGAATCTGCGTCCTTGTGAGTACGCGTCTCTCAAGAGCATCATTGCACGCTCTAGTTCATGGAGTTGCGCCGCGATACATGCTTGCCAATACGTATGCCACCCGTGGTTGTACGGGTCGGCAAACTCGTTCAAGCTCTCACTTATTCTGAGCGCTTCCTCCTCATCGCCTCGTCTGGCCGCCAGTGTTCCGAGGAATCCACGATAGTCGATGTTCAGTGGAAACTCTGCTGCCAACTCAGCCGCGATCGCCACCGCGTCGTCCCAGCGCTCGGAGAGGTAATACAACTCCAGCATGTAGCCGCGCCAATCCGCAGCAGCCATTTCATCCGCAGGACGCATGAGATACCAGTCGATCGCGCGCTGCAATACTGCGAGCGCAGCTTCGCGGTACCCGTGCCCGCGCATTTCTCTCGCCACATCCCGCATGAGCCTCGGCGGGGACCAGCCCGATTGCGGCGGCAACAGAAGACTCTCCTCGATTCCTCGCATCACATCGTCGATCCGCCCCAGCGCAACAAGAGCAAACAACTCGTCCTGCAGCACGCTGAAATGCTGCGGGAACTGCTCACGTCCGTTCCGAGCCTCCCGTAGCTCGCGTTCGTGTTCTCCGAGCATGTGATAGGCCGAGGTGATGGCATGCCAGAAGCTGAACCC
>CP070666.1:815675-824358 GCA_020351775.1 Gemmatimonadota bacterium
CCCCATGCAGCTAAGCACACTCATGGTTATCAACGCCGTGGTCGCAGCAGTCTTTGGGTTTGGTTTCGTTGTGGTGCCCGGTCAGGTCACGTCACTGTACGGTGCTGACGTGACCCCGGCGCTGGGGGCGCAACTGTTTGGAGCGGCACTGCTGGCCTTTGCCGTCTTGACGTGGACCGCGAGAAGCGCACCCGATTCCGACGCTCGTCGTGCGATTCTGCTCGCCTTGTTCGTTGGTGACGGCATTGGTTTCATCGTCTCCTTGGTTGCGCAACTCGGCGGCGACGTGAATGCCCTTGGCTGGACAACCGTCGTGATCTACCTCCTGCTTGGCCTCGGCTTCGGGTACTTCTGGTTCGCCCAGCCGAAGGCGACGCATGAAGCCGGTAAGGTCATGTAGGTGCCAGACGACCGGACGTAGGGAAACTCGGAGCCTGTCTCGTGGCCCCAGGGCATCTCGCGGCGCTCCCGCTGCCTGCCGCTGTCTGCATGCCGAGGTACACAACTGGAACGAGGCATACGATGTCGCACAGGCCCTCTCGGAAGAGTACCCAGAAGAGCTCGACGATCTGTGTCTTGTCGCTGCCCTCGATGCGTGTCGGTGAGATCAAGAGGAGGCTCAGGCGGTCTCGATAACCTATTGGCGAGGTCCGCGCAGCCTTTCCGTGCGACGAAGCTGAGCCCCCTGGATGTTGCTGCTGCTCCCCGGATCGCGCAGGGCGAGACGCACAGTATCGACCGGGCTCATTGCCCGACCCTCTTTCAAGGCTGAATCGAACTGTGCCTCGCCGAGTGCGTCTCGGAGCGCATCGACGTGGTCGTCGAACTCTCGTTGCTCGGGCGGGATCAACTTCTCACCCATCTCGTCCCCAAGCGCCTCGGCAGCTCCGAGCAGCTGGCTCGCCTTGTACGGCGCCCCGACAGCGGCAGCAAGCAACGACCATCCGCGTAGTGCACTCGCCACCCCGCGTTTCTCACCCAACTTCGTAAAGGTCACGAGACTCTCCGCCAACAGCGTGTGCGCGCTGCGGAGTTTCCCTCTTCGGTAGGCAACGTACCCCATAGCGACGAGACACCAAGCGCAGCCTCCATCGACCTGGAGCTGCCGGAACAGGGCGAGACCCTCCATCAAGAGCGAGTAGGCCGTGCGAAGCTCACCTTCATGGTAGGCGACGTTCGCCAGGTGCACGAGGGACCAGGCCACACCGTGCGCATTCCCGGCCTGCTTCGAGAGAACGAGGCTCTCTTCCAGGAGCGCGCAGGCCTCCCGGAAGTCCGCCCGAGCCAAGGCCACGTGGGCCAGCGAACTAAGCGACCAGGCTGCCCCAGGCCGGTCTCCGAGTTTCCGATGAACGGCCAGACTCTCGGCGTGGTAGGCTCGGGCTGCGGAGAAGTCTCCCCTATGGAAGGCGCTCTTTCCCACGTTGGTCAGGGCCCACGCGAGACCGCTCGGGTCGTCGACCTCACGGAACGACGCGAGAGCTTCCTCGCGAAACCGAAGTGATGCACAGTGGTCTCCGTTGCGATACGCCACTTCCCCCAGCGTAAGGAGCGACCAGGCGACTCCCCGCTTGTCACCCAATTCGCGATGCAGGCTCAGGCTCTCCTCACACGGGGCCCGTGCTTGAGCGTAGGACCCACGACGTAGCGCCACGTTTGCCTGTGCGTTGAGCACTTCGGCAATCCCGCTTTTCTCATCGGCTGCACGAAACAGGTGATCGGCCCGCTCGAGGTTCGCCTGCGCAGCAACGAGGTCCCCCGCTCGGACCGCTAGCCGCGCAGCACCTGCAAGCGCGTTCGCCGTCACCACCGGGTCAGCCTTGGCCTCGAACTTGGAGAGCGCTCTCTCACTTAGCTGCCGTCCTTCCTGCAAGTGCCCGCCGATGTCCCAGAACCGACTCAGGGCGGCGATGAGCCGCAGACTCTCATCCGCCTCGTCCGGGTCATCGTAGCTGCCAGCGGCATCCCGCAGATTCGCATGGTCGGCCTGCAGCCGTCGGAGCCACACCGACTGCCTTGGGCCTGACAGCCCGTCGTGGCTTTCCTCCGCGAGCTTCAAGAAGAAGGCGCGATACCGGCGTCCAATGGCCGGGGCCTCTCCGGCAGCGTGCAGGCGCTCCCGAGCACGGCGCCTCACGAACGCTGGCATCTCATACCTCAGCTCGTCATCCTGCTCTCTCACAACCACCAAACGCTGTTCCACCAGCTGATCCAGCAGTGCTGGGATTCCCGCTACGCCGTCGCCGCCGCAGACCGCATCCGCCGCTGCCAAAGTCCAGCCGGACCGGAACACGGAGAGGCGGCGGAACAGGGTCTCCTGCTGCACCGTAGGGGACTGAGCCCAGAGGTCTTCCGCCTCCTCGGCGTCCTCGGCGAACGCGGTGCGTAGATTGGCGGCGTCCGCCTGGAGCCGACCGTGCCAGGTGGCTTGCTCCGGTCCTGTGAGCGCGGGTTCGGCGCGTTCCGCGAGGCCTAAAAAGAACTCACAGTGGCGCCTCCTCATCACCGTGTGATCACTCGACTCCTGCAGTAACTCGCAGGCACGCTCCCGGATCGCGTTGGGCATCCGGTATCGCGTCTGGTCGCCGCGGTTCTCCACATAAACGAACGACAGTTCAGTGAGGCGTGCCAGCACGTCGAAGACGTCTTCGATCCCATCACCCTCGCACACTGCTTGCGCTCCCTCCATCGTCCAGCCACCGGAGAACACGGCCAGCCGTCGCAGCAGGGTCACTTCTTGGCCCGAGAGTCGCTGTATCCCCCATTCGATCACCCTGCGGGCTGCCTGGCCGAATTCCGAGACCGTAGGCCGGCCGTGCGCGGGCGGGTCGAACTCCTGCAACAGGAGTTGCGCCAGCCGGTCGACAGGTACTGCCTTCACTTGTGCCGCCGCCAATTCGATGCCGAGGGGAATGCCGCGGAGCGCTCGGCAGATCTGCGCGACCGCCGGCGTGGTCTCCTCCATCAACATGAACTCCGGCATCGAGGACCTGACGCAGTCCACAAAGAGCTGCACTGACTCGATCTCGTGCACCTCGGCCAGCGTCACTGAGGCCGAGGAAGCGGGGCATTCGAGCGGCGGCACGGCGAATGCCGTCTCCCCCACCAGGCCCAACCGCTGCGTCCCGACTGCCAGGATGCTGAGTGATGGGCAGTCGGACAGAAGTCGGCCAGCGAGATCTGCACATTCCGACAGCGCCCTCTCGCCCCCATCGAGGACGAGTAGCATCTGCTTCGGCTGGAGCGCGTGCACGAGGTCGGCAGTGCTGTCCGCCGATATGCCCAGAACGGCAGCGAGTACCCGAGGCAGCGTCAGCGGATCGGCGTCGGCTGTCAGTTCGAAGAGCCAGACACCGTCCGCGAAGCTCTCCAAGAGGTGGAACCCTACTTCAGTCGCCAGGCGCGTCTTGCCGGCACCGCCCGGTCCAATGAGGGTGACGAGGCCGGTACGGTCGAGGGTGGCGGCGACGTGCTTGGCTTCCTGCGCGCGACCGATGAAGCTCCTTGGTGCGGTAGGCAGGTTGTGCGTCGGCGGCTTCGCTGCGGTGGGTCGATCGGGGCTCGTCTCGAGGGCGGTCACCTGCAGTTCGTGCCGTGCCTCCGACATGTCCGGGAGCCGATGGGCTAGATCCTTCTCGAGGCAACGCTGGAGTAGAGTGCGGAGCCGTTGCGGGGTCAGGCGCGGCAAGACCGTCCAATCCGGCTCACCACCTACGACGGCCATAAGGGTCTCCGGCAGGGTCCTCCTCTCAAATGGGCTTTGTCCGGCAAGGCATTCGAACAGGAGACAGCCAAATGCCCAGGTGTCGGTTCTGTTGCTGAGAGGCTCTCGCAGGACCTGCTCCGGACTCATGTAGGGTGGGGTACCGACCCACGTCTCGGCGGCAGTCGTGTCCGCGCCTGTGCCGGCCTCGGACTGTTCCTCCATCGCGCGGGGTTGGACGGCACCCCTCCCCCGCGTGGTCTGGAGGCTTGCCACCGGAATCTGCGGCCAGGACGGTCGTCCCGAGGAGGTACGCGTTCGCATTGCGATACCGAAATCCAGGACTTTGACCACTCCTTTGGGGGTGATCTTCACATTTTCGGGCTTGAGATCGCAGTGGATTATGCCGAGGTCGTGCGCTGACTTGAGCGCAGCCGCGATGTCCCCACACACCGTGATCACCTGCGCCAGTGGTATGGGGCCCTGTTCGAGCCGCTCCCGGAGCGTCACTCCCTCGATCAGCTCCAAGACGAGCACGTGCGTGTCTCCGACCACTTCATAGCCATGGATGCCAGCGATGCCCGGACTGTTGATTGACGCAAGGATCTTCGCTTCGCGCCCAAACCGGGCGAGCACCTCCTCCGGACCCGCGCCGTCATGGTACAGGACCTTGAGTGCGACCGGACGATCAAGGTGTCTGTCGCGTGCGCGATACACCACTCCCATCGCGCCTTGACCGAGTTCGCACTCGATGGTGTAGCGATCGCCGAAGGCTTGCTTGAGTCGCTGCGTCAAGTTGGTCAGAGGCGTAACCCTAGGACGCGAAAGCCGATGCGGTCCATGCTGCTCAACCTGTACCGCTCGACACTGCGTGTTTTCGATCGCCGCATGCTTACTGTACCACAGCTCGCCGCAGCAGCGCGCAGAGGACTTCTTCACTCATCGACTGTAGTTCACGATCGCTTGGCAGGGCGCCGAGCGTGAACACCAGAAATCGCGTTTCACTGTCTTGGCGGAAACAGAGACCTGTCTGTCTCGACTGCGCCCTCGCACGTCGCACGACAGTCCATGTCTTCCCATCGCAGAGAAAATCGCGCGATCGCACCATGTCGGTCATGGCACCGCTCCTCAGGCAGCCTCCAAGTGGAAAGTGCACCCCGGCAGATGCGAGCCGACCAAAGTGCCGGCAATCAGAACTCCCTGGACCTGCACCGTGACTCGCCGCGGATCATTGACCTAGTGCGGCGGCTCACGATTGAGCGTGGACAATCAGATTGCGTCCACAGATCAAGCAGGACACCAGCCAACGATCACGTTGCGCTTCACTGGCTAGCCGTTCTCTCGTGAGGGGACAACCACATCTGGGACATGCCACGCTATCACTCGAGCATGCCACGGATCTGCTGATCGATGCGGCTTCATCCGGCGAATAAGGAGGTTTGGCAGGTTGGGTTGCCGGTTCTGTGGATGTCCCTGAATCCGTCACACCGCTCCAGTCCTCCATCGTGATCTCGATCTTGTGTCCAGCAAAGCTGTAGAATGCTCCTTGGGTGATCACGACCGAATCCTGTCCCACCACTTGAGCCCCCAGGACCACCTGGCTCAACTTGGTGTCGACGAGATTGAAGCCGCCTGCGTTGCCCTCGAAGGCGAAACGATCGTGGTCGTTGAAGGTCCACTGATTCCGGCGCAATCTGGCTATGTGTCCGCCTCCAGCGCCGTACAGGTTCATGGTGAGCAGCAGTTCAGAATTCAACTGTCCCCATTCCAGGGCGATCTGCCGTTTCCCTCGTATACTGATGATGCCGTCGGTACTGCGTAGGCGATTCGAACCGATCATCAACTGCATTTGACCCCCCAATTCATATCTAGTCTAGCTCACTCGCGCGGGTCTTCTCGCGGCAGGCACCGCAGCAGCGAGGTGCTTGCACAGCACGTTCTGTCGCATGTGTCTGAAATGCAGCATCCCCTTGGCGTACCGTACTTCTCCGTCCTCCGATCTGAACCTCGTGTGCATCAAGCCCTGTGCACGACCGCCCCTCCCTATCCGTTTCCTATACCCCACGTACCACTTCTGCTTTTCATGCACGACAATCCGCTCCGCGGCGCAGAAAAGTTCTTTGAGCCGCGTCGCGGTGTCATCCGAATGATCCCCCGTCTCTTCCTCCGAGGCGACCAAGCGAAGCTCACCACAGTTGAATGATACAGATGTTCGCTCCCCACGTTGTGACTCCACCCGGGCCGACCACACGTTGCCAAATCGGTCTTCGTACTTGTGCCCGTTCCAGTTCATCTAGGCTCTCGTCGTTACTCGTTGTTCGTATGACATGCCCCGTCGGTTCCTGTTCGAGAACGGAGAAAAGAAAAGGGGACCCGCGCGTCTGCCAGGTCCCCTCCTTATGCTCGCTGGTCACTCGTCGCTAGAAGCGCCGTGTTCTATGACGGTCATTGAAAGTAACCGTACGATACCGGTGCTGGCTAATGTTGGTCTACACCACGTCCACGGTATGGGTCCCTACTGGGTGAGCGTTCGTGTCTCAACACACTGGTACAGCGCGACCGCGGCAGCGGATGGGGCCGACTATCTAACCCTCCAAGACCACATTGAATACGGACGAGTCGACATCGGTGATGTCCTGCAACTCGTCATGCACGCCGATGTAAACGCGGTCGCCGTATCGGGTCAGGCGCTTCAGCAACCGTCTCATGTGCCCGCGGTGCCTGTCGTGCAGCGCTTCGATCCGGAGCGTTATGGATGCCGTAGATTGCACGGCCGGCATAGGACGTGGAACTGCCCCGCAAAAGGCCCTCCGCCTACCTCCTCAGTCGTGAGTGTCCTCTCGCACTTCGGGCAGACAGGCGGTTCGTCCCACGCAGTGAGCATCATGCGGATCTTGGCGATCTCATCGCGGGAGAACGTGACCGGAGTGGTGGAATCTTCAGGCATCTTGCCGGCCATCAGAGGTGCGAGTTTCGGCAATCTTCCTTATCAGGGCCATGCGTCGGCATGGCCTGCATGAGACGCGAAAGTAGAGGCCGATCGGTGCAGGGTTGGCAATGGGACCCGACACCCTGAGCCTGTGTCCATAACGGGGGCACACCGCTGGACTGACTCCTGCAAGGAGTGTTGAGCGGATCTCACGCCTCTCCTTCGAAGAGAACAAGACGGGGATGCGAGGTTGGTTCTGCACGACCTGTCCGTAGCGCGTTCTGATTCCTAAGATACGCTGCAGTACAGCCTACGGCTACATAGAGAGCTGGGACTCACGGCACTTTGGGGGTGCCGGTTCGCCGGTCGCTTGTGCTCTTGCGAAGTGCGCCTGCGCGGCAAAGCGCCAGGCGCAGGCTCTGTGATGTGCATCACAAGAGGCTCGAAGCGCAACGATAACGCCGTTTCGCACGACCGTCTTGGGGTACGGAAGTTGCCATCGGGTATCTCTTGGGAATTCGAAGAAGAAGCGGTTCTACCTGCAGGGCGGAGCCGGGAGTAAACGTGGCATACGTTCTATCGATGGAAGACAGGTGGTACGCAAAACGTCTTCCGGATGATTTCGTCGCGGGGTCTGGTGATGCCTTCTCGCGGATCATGAAAATTGTCAACGAGAACTGGTGGGGATACGAAGGGATTGCTTTGACTCGCCTCGTTGAGGCGTTGCTGCCAGTACTCGAACCACTTGAGAACGGGGACGAGAGAGCCCTTGATCGGTAGCGCCTACAGCATGGTCGGTCCCGGTTCGATCCCTGGAGATTCTGCGCCAGATCTTTCCAACCACCCAAATACGACAGGTCCCTGAGCGACATAGCGTTGAGTGCGTGGTGATTTGCGTCACCTCGCGGAGCGAGAAGGAGCTGCACCGTTACCGTGGGGAAAGAGGCCCACCCACACCAACAAGGAATGCCCAGTCAAGCAGCTGGGCCGTTGCATGGAGATCCGGTATGCGTCCAGCGACCCTCGTGCTCAGTGTGCTGTTCCTGGTTCTCCCCCTGGCTGCTACCGCATCGGCTCAGGACAACGGACGGGGGAATCGGAAGAAGTCGGCTGCCGCGGTGCAAGTGACATCAGGATTCTCATCCAGCGAGAGACAGGTCATCACCGCCTACTTCACCACCCATGCCTACGCCCCGGAGATGCTGCCTCCAGGCATCGTGAAGAAGCTCGCCCGGGGGAAGCCGCTGCCACCAGGGATAGCGAAGCGCAGTCTGCCGCAAGATCTCGTTGCGGAACTTCCGACCAGGGAGGGATTCGAGATCACCATTTTCGGAGACCGCATCGTGTTGCTCGAGGCCAGCGGCTTGGTTGTCGACATCCTGGAAGGAATATTCGACTACACTACACCCCTCCGCTCGGCCGGCAAGGTTCTGTTAGGAGAAGTGGTGGAGGTGAGTGAGTAGGTCTCCATGCCCTCCCGTTAGCTTCCTTTGGCCTCCGGGACGTAAAGGGATGTTGAGATAACCATGTCGTGGGGGAGAAACTCACGGAGCACCGGGGAGACAACCGCGGTTCTGAAGCACATCCGTAGTAGACACGTCCGGGAGCCTCGTCACGACGGGCCTCTCGGAACGGTCAGAGAATCTCTGGAGGTTACCCGATTGTCGAAATGCCCGAGCAAGGTAGGTACCCGAGTGCAATCATGCGTTCGACGAGTAGTCAGATCCGAGGCGACGATATCGCCAGTGCCCGCGTCAACCGCAAGGTGCAGCTTCCGCCACGCCTTCTTGTTCGGTGGCTTCCGCACGTTTGCCGACGTGAAATTTGAGGCTGGTGCTGTCAATGAGCAGGTGGATGGGCCGATGGCCCGTGACCGTACGAAACGGGATCTCACCGAGCGTCCTGAGGCGCCGGGACAGGGTCGTGTGGTCTGGAACAGGGATCCCCACGTCAAGCATGTCTGCCAGGGAACGCAGAAATCCTTCGGTCTGTCGGAGCGGAAGGTGAAGGGCCATGCGGATCGTCAGGGCCGCCTCAATCGCAATGTTCGC
>CP070666.1:824458-832737 GCA_020351775.1 Gemmatimonadota bacterium
GCCAGCGCTTCGCAGTTCTCGCACCACGTGGCCCAGAACTCGAGCAGGACCGGCTTTGAGCCGATCAAATCGCCCAGGTCTACTGCATTCCCGTCGAGATCCTCGATCTCGATTGCCGGCGCCGCAGCACCGCGTGTGATACCCACCTCTTCCTGGGCGATGATACGCGCGTCCGGAATCGCTGTGAGAAGAGCCAGTGCCGCGAGCAGACGAGGTCCGGGGCCGCTCGCCGTTAGAATCAATTTTCGCTGCGAACCTTTCGCAGCAGCGTAGTGCGTGGTTCTCAAAAGACCATCCCCATCTGAATGAAGTAGTACTCGGCCATGGCTAGCATGATGATTCCGGCCACGCGCTTGACCCATACCATCCACTTCCCAGCCTTGGGAAACAACACGAGCGCCCCGGAAAAAACCCCCACCACTACGAGCAGCGCCGTCATGCCGAGTGAGAACATGAACAAGTAGACGAATCCCAACACAGCGCTCTGCGTCGTCGACACCCATGTAAGGACCACCGCGAATGCCGGTGCCCCACACGGGGCTGCCACGATACCCGATGCCGCGCCCATGGCAAACACCGCCGGATAGGAGCCGCCACCCCGACCTGCTACCCTCGACGAGAGCCACGACGGCACCCGCACAGGAATCACGTCCAACATTGCAAGTCCAAAAACGAGCAACAGGTTCCCGACAGCAAAGCGGGCCCACGGGTTGGCCGCCACAGTCCCGAACAGCGAGCCGGTCAGACCGGCCAGCAGCCCCATTGACGCATACAGCAGCGCGAGCCCACACACGTAGGTGAGGGTGAGGCTCAGGGTGCGCCAGCGCGTTGGGTTGGCGCCGGCTGTACCCGTGATGATCCCCGCCGTTATCGGGATCATCGGATAGATACAGGGAGTGAGACTGGTCAATACCCCGGCTCCAAACAGGGTGGCCAGGGCCATTACCGGGTTGTGGTCGAGATTTCCAGTCAGCCCTGACTGGACGGTTATCAGGAGCGTCACGCGGTTCATGATAGCACCCCGCTCATATATCGGCCAACTGCTAGTCCACCGTCGGATCGCGGGAATGGCTTGCAGGCCGCTCTACAGCACGGTTACTTGTTCTGGAGGGTTGCCGAACCATCTGATCCCAGCCTGGGCTCACACGGAGGTTCTGTTCGTGATGCAGGGACAACTCTTCCTGTATGAAGAACTGGTGCTTCTGGCATTGCGGGACAAGAAAGGCACGCTGGAGGCCGACGAAACCAGGTTCGTGTACACCGTTGCCGGGTCGCTTTTGGCCGAGCTGCTGCTGCTCAAACGTGTCGCGGTGGACGAAGTCAGAAGGGACAAGAAGCTGGTCAACATCGAGAGCACGGAACCGGTCGGAGATCCCCTACTGGACGAGTGTATGGTCAAGCTGACGAGTGCCAAGCGACGTGCTTCACTGAAGACATGGGTATCCCGCTTCGTCAGCATCAAGAAACTGAAACATCGCGTAGCCCTCCAGCTGTGCAGACGCGGCATCCTACGGGCTGATGAGGCTACGGTGCTACTGGTTTTCACGCGCAAGATCTACCCCGAGCTGGATCCACGGCCGGAACGCGAGCTCGTCGGACGTCTGCGGCAGGCGATATTCACCGATACGACGGATCTGGATCCCCGGACTATCGTGCTCATCTCGTTGGCACACAGGGCGGATGTTCTGAAGAATGTGTTTGACAAGAAAGAGCTGAAACGCCGCAAGGATCGGATCGATCAGATCTGCGAGGGTGAAATGACGGGGGCTGCGGCACAAGAGGTGTATGAGGCGATGGAAGCGGTGATGTTTGCCTCCGTGATGATGCCGGCACTCACAAGCACCACCACATCGGTCTAGTCGCCTTAGGAAGAGCAGCGGAAGACGCTCGGAATTGCCGGCCGTACGCACTCGAACATCGTGCGGCGCACCGGCATCGTATAGCGCGCTGTTTGGGTTTCCGGATAGTGCGCGTCGCACCACGGACCGTGAGTCTATGATCACAGATCCCATCAGCGTGTTTTTTGCGCTAGCGGCGGTTGTGTTTGTCGCTGTCCTGTTGGAGCAGCGGTTCGGCCTGTTCCGCTCGCTGGGTGCGGCGCTGACCGCGATTCTGCTGGGCATGCTGTTGTCCAACATCGGAGTCCTACCCGGCACATCACCCACCTACGATTTCCTGATGGGCATGGGGGTGAACCTCGGGATCGCACTGATCCTGCTGAGTGTCGACCTCCGCTCGATCCTGCAGGCCGGCCCTCGGATGCTGGCCGCGTTCGGCATCGGCGCCGTGGGCACCGGCGTGGGCGCCATAGCGGGCGGCCTGATGTTGTCGGGCCTCGTCGGGCCAGAGACGTGGAAGCTCGCGGGTCAGTTCACAGGTACATACACGGGCGGCGGCGCAAACTTCGCTGCGCTGGGTCGAGCGTTCGATACGAGTGCAGAGATGTTCTCGGCAGCGACTGCAGCAGATGTGATCCTGACGGCGGTCTGGATGGCTGCCTGCTTAGCGGTGCCCGTGTTGTTGGGCAGGCCTAGGCAAATCCAGGCGTCGAGTGAGGATGCCGCCTCACGAGAGCAGCCGGTTACGCTGGAACACACGCTCCACGACAGCGTGAAGCCCGTGTCGATCAGGGATACGGCGGTGCTGGTCATGATCGCCGTGGGAGCAGTGTGGGGAGCTGGTCAGCTGGCTGCGTTGCTCCCAATCCTGCACGAGGTCCTGTGGCTCACGACACTGGTGTTGATCCTGGCGCAAGTGCCCGCCGTTAAGGCGCTCACGGGTAGTGCATTGTTTGGGAACTATCTTATCCTCCTGTTCCTCGCGAGTAACGGTGCGCGATCTGTCATTGCCACCATGCTGGCGGTGGGTCCCCCGGTCTTCTACTATGCGTGCATCACGGTCGCCTTGCATGGTCTCGTGATCTACGGCCTCGGGAGTCTGGGGCGCATCGACCTCGCCACGCTGTCGGTGGCCTCGCAGGCAAACGTTGGTGGGGCCGCTTCGGCGATCGCGATCGCAGGATCGCGGGGATACACAGATCGACTCCTACCAGGTGTTGCGGTCGGACTATTGGGTTATGCGGTGGGCAACTACCTGGGGTTCGTTGTGGCAGCCTTGATGCGGGGTATGCTGGGCGTCTAATGCCGTCGTCGGCGCCACGGTTCGACGCTCCGGATGTAGGCATGGAGGCCTCCGCGGTGTCTTGACCGCGTCCCCTGAATGGTAGATTCACCTTCTCACGTTCAACACTGGCGGACTATGTACATCTCCGATTTCCGGTATCACCGACCGCAAACTTTGGCCGAAGCCGTTGCACTTCTGGAGACGAGCCGCGATGGAGTGCTCCTCGCAGGCGGCACCGATTTGCTCGTGGACTTGAAACAGGGGAAGCGGTTTCACGAGGATGTCATCTCGTTGACGCGCATAGAGGAGCTGCATTCCATTGAACTGCATGGTGACTCCCTGGTCATAGGTGCAGCAGTCACTCACAATCAGCTCATTCACTCACCACTGATTCGCCAGAGCTGCTTCGCGATCAGTGAGGCGGCCGCGACCATCGGCACCGAACAGATAAGGAACACCGCCACTGTTGGCGGCAACCTGTGCACAGCGGCGAGTTGCGCCGATACAGCACCGATTCTGATCGCACTCGAAGCGCGTGTAGAGCTGATTGGTGGTCGGGGGCGGCGAACACTTGCTCTCGCCAACTTGTTCGTGGATCACAGGAGGACTGCGCTTGAGAAGTGTGAGATCCTCAGTCGGATCATCGTTCCCGTCCCGCCCGCTGGCACGGGAGCGGCCTTTGAGAAGTTCGGCTTGCGACAGGCGGCCAATATCTCGGTCGCTTCGGTCGCAGTGATGGTCCGCGTCGTCGACCAGCGATGTGAGCGTGCCAGCTTCGTAATGGGAGCCGTGGCTCCAACGCCAAGAATCTCCGGCAAGGCCGCTGGACTCGTCGAGGGCAGGCCGGTTTCTCAAGTGTCAGAGGGCAGTGAGTTGCTCGAGCGCGTCGCTCGGGCGGTTGCGGATGACGCCGCGCCGCTCGATGACATCCGTGGCAGTGCAGCGTTTCGACGCGAGGTCACTGCCACTCTTGCTCGACGCGCTTTCGAGAAGGCACTCAGCCGCGCCGTGACGGGCGTCGCAGAAGGGCAGGCCGGGCGATGAAACAGATCATCAGCCTGCAAGTCAACGGCCAATCGTTCGAGGTGGCTGTCAGGCCCGGTGCCACACTACTCGACGTATTGCGAGATGAACTGCGCTTGACCGGCACCAAGAGAGGCTGTGAACTCGGCGATTGCGGTGCCTGTACAGTCCTGTTGGATGGTAGAGCTGTGAACTCGTGCCTCACCCTTGCACTGGAAGCCGATGCCAGGCAGGTGACCACAATAGAGGGGCTTGCCGACGGCGCTGCCCTGCATCCCATCCAACAGTCGTTCGTCGAGGCCGGAGCCATCCAGTGCGGGTTCTGTACTCCCGGAATGGTCGTACGGGCAGCAGCCCTGCTGGCCGAGCATCCTGAGCCGACGGCCGAAGAAATCAAACAGGCGCTCACGGGCAATCTGTGCCGTTGCACGGGCTACACCAAGATCGTCGAAGCGGTACGGAGAGCTGCTGCCTACATGCAGGGCAAGCAGCCGGAGGTGTCGGAACTCGCTCCCCAGAAGTCGGGCGCTGATCTGTGTGTCGTGGGCAAGCGGCTGCCGAAACCAGATGCGCCCAGCAAGGCGACGGGCAGAGCCACCTACACCGACGACATCACCCTGCCGAACATGATCTACGGCAAGCTGCTGTTGAGTCGGGTGCCGCACGCCAACATCAAGTCGATCGACACGAGCAAGGCGGCGGCGCTCGCAGGTGTTCACGTGGTGTTGACGGGAGCGGACGTGCCCGATGTCACGTACGGAACCTCGCCGGCTCGCTATGACGAAACGGTGCTGGCAAAAGACAAGGTGCGCTACGTGGGTGACGTCGTAGCCGCTGTTGCCGCGGTGGACGAAGAGACCTGCTATAGAGCACTCGACCTGATCGATGTAGAGTACGAGGAATTGCCCGCCGTATTCGATGCGCACGAAGCCATGAAGGACGGCGCCCCCAGACTGTTCACCGACAAGTACGGCAACAACATCAACACTCGTGTGGACCATCATTTCGGAGACATCAAGCAGGGATTTGCTGAAGCTGATTACGTGAAGGAAGCAACGTTCGTCGGCAACCGCGTCTATCAGAACCCGATCGAGCCCCACTGCGCGATCGCGGAATGGGATCACGAGGGAAAGGTCACCCTCTACACATCGACCCAGGTCGTGCACTATGTGCACCACCAGTTGTCACGCGTCCTGGGAGTGCCACTCGGCAAGATCCGAGCGGTCATGTACAACACCGGCGGTGGCTTCGGCGCCAAGGCGGCAACGAATCCCTTGGAAGTCGTCTCCATCCTGTTGGCGAGGCGAGCGGGACGCCCAGTCAAGATGCGGTTCAATAGGGCGGAGATGTATCTGTATGGGAGGGGCCGCCACAAGCAGTACATCGATCTTAAGATCGGGGTGAAGCGGGACGGTACGATAACGGCTGTGAAACAGCAGGCTGTGCTGGAAGGTGGGGCGTACTCGAGCTTTGGTGTCGTGACCTGCTACTATGCAGGATCGATGATCCCCACGCTCTACAAGATCCCCAACTACAAGTACGACGGGTATAGGGTGAACACGAATCTACCACCGTGTGGTGCGATGCGCGGTCACGGCTGCCCTCATCCTCGGTTCGCATTCGAGTCTTTGCTCAGCATGATCGCCGATGACATAGGAATAGACCCCATTGACATGCGCCTGAAGAATGCGATGGAGCCAGAGACACGCACGTGCAACGATCTCGTCATCCATTCTTGCGAGTTCAAGGCCTGTCTCGAGGCGGTGCGGGAGAAGTCGGGGTGGGATGACAAGCGGGGCAAGCTCCCGCCTGGTAGGGGAATAGGGATTGGCTGCGGCGGATTCGTGTCCGGTGCAGGGTATCCGATCTACCGGTCGCGATTCCCGCATTCCAATGCTGTGATCAGGGTAGAGGAGGACGGCTCCAAGGCCGTTCTGTTCACTGGTGAGGCAGATATCGGCCAGGGCTCCAATACGGTGCTGGCGCAGGTGGCCGCCGAGGCCATGGGCGTCACACTCGACCGGGTCGATGTGGTGTCGGCCGATAGCGATACGACGCCCCTGGGATTTGGCGCGTATTCCAGTCGCGTCACTCTCATGGGCGGTAATGCGTGCAAGATGGCCGGTGACGAAGTGAAGCGGCAGGTCCTCACCGTAGCAGCCGAGCTGCTTGAGGTCGGTGAAGACGAACTCGATGCCAAGGCCAACGAGGTGTTCGTCAAGGGCGATTCGCGAAGGGCAATCCCATGGCACGAGGCAGCTACAACCTTCTTTTCCAGGCACGGCCCGCTGGTCGGCAAGGGCCATTACTCACCGCCGCGGGGCCTGGGTGGGAAGTACAAAGGCGCGGCCGTGGGCACCTCTCCTGCCTACTCTTTCTCTGCGGCCGTGTGTGAAGTAGAAGTCGACATGGAGACCGGCAAGGTGAAGGTCCTCAACTTCTGGGACGCCCATGACTGCGGGACCGCGGTCAATCCGATGGCGCTGGAAGGGCAGGTGCAGGGCGCGGTCGTCATGGGACTCAGCGAGGCGCTATTGGAGAACGAGGTGTTTGATGAGGACGGTAGGATTCTCAACGCGGACCTGCACAACTACCTGCTGGCGACCTCGATGGACTCTCCCAGCATCGATTCCTCGATCGTCGATAGCTACGAGCCTGAGGGTCCGTTTGGGGCAAAAGAGGTCGGCGAAGGAGCGACGCTTCCCGTGCTGGGTGCCATTGCGAACGCCGTGGCCGATGCAACGGGTGCGAGGATCTGTGACCTGCCGCTAACGCCAGAGAGAGTGCTGCGGGAGATCAAAAGAGACGACGCTTGATAGCCATGCCCGTCGCGGCCCGTGGTACCTGAGCCGCGGAGCGCCAAAAGCTTGCCTCCGGGCTCGGTAATTCCAAGATTGGACCAGCCAGAAATACCGAGAGCAGCGTGCCGCGCTTCATCGTACGCCGACGCGCGTCGACTTTCCCAGGAGGTCGATCATGTTTCGCACGCTCACCGCAGCCGTGGCCACACTCGGAGTCGTAGCCGCCCTGACGACTCTGGGGTGCGGCAACGACGGCACCTCCCCGCAAGATGTGATGATCGTCTCAGTCCAGCCCGGTTCCACTCAGGTGCAAGCGGGCAGCACGGTCCAATTCATCGCCATCGCCTTCGATGGTTCCGGGCGCACCGTGTCCGGTGTCAGCTTCACGTGGACCTCGGCCGACCAAACCGTGGCGACGGTGGATGCCAACGGACTGGCCACCGGCCAGGTCATGGGCACAACCGACATACGGGCTGCCACTGGCGCAGTGACGGGTTCGGGCAAGATCGTCGTTGTGCCCAACAGCAATCCCGATCCACCGGATGACGCCTTCTTGGACTCGAACGGTGACGGAATCGACGGCGATATAGCCCAGGCGGTGTTTGTGGCCCCGTCGGGGGCGGATGCGAATCCCGGCACCATCGACCAGCCGAAAGCGACGCTGGCCGCTGCCATCGCGGCGGCGGTGGCCGATGCGGCTAAGAGCGAGATCTACGTTGGGGCGGGGACCTACGCGGAGACGGTGCAGCTAGCCGATGGGATCAGTATGTACGGCGGATACGATGCTGCGGCGAATTGGCAGAGGACGGCCAGCAACGTGGTCCTCATAGACGGTGACACAGCCGCCGTGATAGCGCAGTCGCTTGGTAGGCGCACCGTTCTCGATCTGGTCACGATCCGGTCGGCGGACAATGCCACGGCCGGAGGGAGCTCCACTGGTATCTATGTGGCCGACTCGGACTCGCTGGTGCTGCGCAACCTGAGCGTGACTGCCGGCGATGGTGCACCCGGTGCAGCCGGAACGGCTGGCACGGCGGGGGCGTCGGGCTCAGCTGGTGCGGCCGGCCTGGTGCCAGCAGGCGGCATCGGTGGGCCGTCTCCGGTCGCGAACGATGGTGGTGCGGGAGGTGATGGCAGTACCGGCGCGCCCTTGGGTGACAACGGGCTTCCCGGGCTCGGTCCGAGCGGGGGAGCCGGAGGGGCCGGCGGCGCCGACGGTCTGGTGTGTCCCGGATCAGGGTTTGACGGGAGCGACGGGACCGCTGGTGGCGCTGGTGCGCCCGGAACGCATGGAGCAGGTGGGGACGGAGTCGGTACAGTGGTGAGTGGTCA
>CP070666.1:832837-841088 GCA_020351775.1 Gemmatimonadota bacterium
ATAGTAGTTCTCGTCCGGCTGATCGCCCTGCGCCACCGGTACCGCGAACCCGGCGTCCCAGCCCTGCGGTACGCCACGGAATCCGGCTCCCTCAGATTGCTGATAATCACGGAAGACGTCGAGGATGCCGCGCGCCGCCGAAACGTTGCCCTCGTGCAGGAATACCATCGCCGCGAGAGCGTTCTTCCATGCTGTCGTGAAGTTGTCGTTGGGACGGCCTTGCACCAACCCACTCGGAACGACAAGGCCCTCGATGAAGCGTACGTAGCGCCCCGGTGACGGCTGCGGGTCGGTGACGGCGCGGCACGTGCTCGCCAGCAGGAGCGTGCCGCACGCAATCCCGATTGGCAGCGACTTGAGCGGCATTCGCATGCCCGATGCTGGCGATTCAGCGGAAGCCGCGCAAGCCCCAGCCGGCGGCGCCCGCGTTCCTGAGGCCGTTGCGACGGTCCGGTGCAGCCCCTCCGTCATCGAACCCACCTGCATTCAGGTCATCGGGCGCCGGCTCGGACGTCCCAGCCCAGTTCTGGTCTCGGCGATTTGCCCGTACTATTCTGCAAAGGATCCGCCCGGACTGTACCTGCGGGCCGTCCAACCCGCGCCGTACCTGCCGAGCGCGCACCTTCAACAGGAAGGCCGAGGATTGATGAGCATGGCGTTCACAGCCACTGGCGCATGCCCAACCTCCTTCGCACTTGCGCTGGTCGTGTCGGGCACGTTGTCCGCACAGCAGGCCCCGTCGCGTGCTCCGCTGGCGCTGTGGTATCCGCGGCCGGCGCGTGAGTGGGTCGAGGCGCTGCCGGTCGGCAACGGCCGCCTCGGCGCGATGGTCTTCGGCGGCACCACCGCCGACCGTATCCAGTTCAACGAGTCCACTGTGTGGTCCGGCGGGCCGCACGACTACGCCCATCCCGGCGCCAGCGCGGTGCTGGACTCGCTGCGCACGCTGCTCTTCGCCGGGAGGCAGCGCGAGGCCGACGCGCTGGCCTCGGAACGCGTGATGAGCCTGCCGCTACGGCAGGAGCGCTACCAGGCGTTCGGTGACCTGCTGCTCACGTTCCCTGGCATCGACACGAGTGCTGTGACCGAGTACCGTCGCTCGCTCGACCTCGATAGCGCGGTCGCGACCACGCGCTTCCGCGTGGACGGCACGACGTACCTGCGCAAGGTGTTCGCAAGCCATCCGGGCGGTGTGCTGGTCGTGCGCCTGTCGGCCGATCGGCCCGCGCAGGTCAGCTTTTCCGTGGTGCCGACGAGTGCTCACGCGGGCGCACTACGACGAGCCGTGGATGCACAGACGATCGCGATGACGGGCGGCGTGTCCGGCGGTTCGATCCGCTTCGAGGCGCGGCTGGTGGTGCGTGCGGACGGTGGGCAGGTGACGGTGGACGACACCATCGCCACGGTCACGGGGGCGGATGCGGTGACGTTGCTCCTGGCCGGCGCGACGAATTACGTGGACTATCACGATGTCTCGGCCGACCCGGTGGCGCACACCGTGGCGACGCTCACACGCGTGCTGGAGACGCCCTACGCGCAGCTCCTGGCCGAGCACGTCGCCGACCACCAGGCGCTGTTCCGTCGCGCGACGATCGACCTGGGCGGGAGCGGTCAATCGGTGCGGCAACAGCCGACGGACGTGCGCGTGGAGCGCTTCGCCTTGCAGCGGGATCCCGAGCTCGTCGCGCTGCTCTTCCAGTACGGGCGCTACTTGCTGATCGCGTCGAGCCGCCCCGGCGGGCAGCCGGCGAACCTGCAGGGCATCTGGAACGCCAGCAACACTCCGCCATGGGGCAGCAAGTACACGGTCAACATCAACACCGAGATGAACTACTGGCTGGCCGAGCCCACGGGACTCGGCGAGTTGACGGCGCCGCTCATCGCGATGGTGCAGGATGTCGCCGAGACGGGACGCCACACGGCGCGTGTGCACTACGACGCGCCGGGCTGGGTGCTGCACCACAACACGGACCTTTGGCGCGGCACCGCCCCGATCGACGGGCCGCAGTGGGGGCTCTGGCCCACCGGTGGCGCGTGGCTCACACAGCACCTCTGGTGGCACTGGGAGTACGGGGGCAGCCGCGCGTTCCTCGCCGACACGGTGTATCCGCTCATGCGCGACGCGTCGCGCTTCTTCGTGCACTATCTCGTCCCGGATCCGCGCACCGGGCTCCTCGTGTCGGGCCCATCGGTCTCGCCGGAAAACAAGGGGATCGTGATGGGACCGACCATGGACCACCAGATCATCCGCGACCTGTTCGCGCGTACGATCGAGGCGAGCAAGCTGCTGGGCGTCGATGCAGCGCTGCGCGACACGCTCCAGACGATGCGCCCGCGCATCGCGCCGAACCGGATCGGCCGCCTGGGTCAGCTGCAGGAGTGGCTCGAGGACCGTGACGACCCCAACGACCACCATCGCCACGTCTCGCACCTTTGGGGACTGCACCCGGGGAGCGAGATCACGCGGCGCGGCACGCCCGACCTGTTCGCCGCCGCGCGCCGGTCGCTCGAGCTGCGCGGCGATTCGGGGACGGGGTGGTCGATCGCGTGGAAGATCAACTTCTGGGCGCGGCTGGACGAAGGTGACCGCGCGTATCGCCTGATCGAGAACCTCATCACGCCGGCGCGCGAGCAGCACGCGGTCGCGGAGGCCGCCGGCCTCTATCCCAACCTGTTCGACGCGCACCCGCCCTTCCAGATCGACGGCAATTTCGGGCTTACGTCCGGGATCGTGGAGATGCTGCTCCGAAACCACACCGGCGAGATCGAGCTGCTCCCGGCACTCCCCTCGGCATGGCCCGCCGGAAGCGTGCGTGGGCTTCGCGCGCGCGGCGGGTTCGTGGTCGACATGGCGTGGGCGGACGGTCGGCTCGCGCAGGCGGTGGTCACGGCGACCCGCGGGGGCACGGCGACCGTACGCTATGGCGAGCGCTCGTGGCTGCTCACCATGCAGCACGGCGAGCGGCGGACACTCGGTCCCGAGGGACCCGATCACCCGTCGCCGGGTGCTAGCTCATGAACTCCCAGTTCAAGAGATGCGTCGAGTGCAGCACCGGGAGCCCCGGCATCGCGTGCATCGTCGTTGCCGTGAGATAGCAGTCGTCGCCCACACGGATGAGATCCGGGTCCGAGAACTCGTCCTGGAAGAGCGGGTTCGATTAGGTGCGGCTGTCGGCAGTCGACGTCTGCGCCAGGGCACGCGGCGCGACTACACCGAGGGAAGTCAGACCCCATGTCATGAGAATCGTCCGCGTCATGTTGTCGCTACGCTCCAGTAGAGGGTGTAGCGCTCGTGCGCGAGCCGGAAGAACGGCGCGAGCTGCACGTCACGCGGGTGGCCCAGGCCCACGGTCTCGAACGTCAGCGGCGCGCCGGGCACGGGGCGGACGTGGCGCACGAGGTCGCCAGGATCGCCCACCAGCACCGGCACCTCGATCGCCGCGTTCAGCATGGTCCCGGACTCGCGCTCGTTCTTGATGATCTGGGCCTCGGGCGTCACCCCCTCAGTGCCGAGCCGACCGGCGAGCACGATGGGGCCGTACACGAAGGCGACGATGTCGGGCACGCCCGGCAGCGGCTCGACGAGCAGCTCCATCGGCAGGCGGACCTCGACGACGTCCCCAGCGCGCCACGCCCGGCGGATCGGCACGTAGCCCGCGGCGTCCGGCGCCGCGTCCCACCGTTGCCCGTTCACCGCGACAGTCATCCCCTCGCACCACGCCGGGCGCCGCACGCGGAGCGTCGCCGGGGTCGCGTGGGGCGCATCGATCGCGAGCTGCGTCGTGTCCGCATCGGGGAAGCGCGTCGTCTGCGTGAGCGTGAGCCCGCGAGCCCGCCACGTCACGGTCGAAGCGATGAACAGATTGATCCACAACGCCTCGTCGTCTTCGAAGTAGATCGAGTCGCCGTACTTGGCATGGTTCTCCATGCCGCTCCCCGTGCAGCACCAAAACGACTCAATGGGCGTGTGGTACAGCCGGACGTAGCCGGGGCGCGTCGCTTGGAAGTACGTCATCATCCCCGAGTCCGGGTCCTGCGACGCGAGGATCCCGTTGTAGAGTGCGCGCTCGTAGTAGTCGGCGTAGGACGCGTTAGGCTCGGCCATGAACAGTGCGCGCGTCAGCCGCAGCATGTTGTGCGTGCAGCACGTCTCCATCGTCTTCGCCGAGCCGAGGCGCCCGGCGAACTCGCCGACGGGGAAGAAGTGCTCGTGGTCGCTGGTGCCGCCCGTGACGAACGAGCGGTGGGCGGTGACGGTCGTCCAGAAGAAGCGCGCCGCCGCACCGTACTCGGGTGCGTCTGCCAGCTCGTGCACGCGCTCGTAGCCGACGAACTTCGGAATCTGGGTATTCGCGTGCAGCCCATCGAGCACGTCGCCTCCCTCGGCGAGCGGTTGGAGCACCCGCCGGTGCGCGAACCGCCGCGCCAGCTCCAGGTACCGCGGCTCGCCCGCGAGCAGCGACACGTCGGCGAGCACCTCGGTCATCCCGCCGTGCTCCCTGTCGAGCATGTGCTGCATCGCGTCGTCGGTCATGCCGCGTGTCGCGTTCCAGGTCCATTCCGTGAGGTCCACCAGTGCCGCGAGCGCGCCTGGGGTCTCCGCATGCACGTGCGCGTCGCGCAGCCCGGCGAGGATCTTGTGCGTCGTGTACCACGGCACGCCGGGGAACGGGCGGCCGGCGATCGCGTCGTCCAGCGGCCTCGAGCCGTCGGGGAAGGCGCACAGCAGCCCGTCGCCGCGCGCCTGTTGGCAGGCACGCAACTCCGCCACGGCGTACGCGGCGCGTTCCGCGAACACCGCGTCGCCGGTCGCTGCGTACATCATGGCGACGGCGCTCAGGTAATGGCCGAGTGTGTGCCCGTGGCAGCGGATGTTCACCCACGGCTCCTCCGACTCCCACCCGGCATATACCGGCGCCTTCGGAGCGAGCCCAGCGTTCACCCGGAAGTTGTGGAGCAGGCGGTCCGGTTCGAGCGATAGCAGGTAGCGCGCATCGCGTGTCTGCGCGTCGAGGAAGGGACCGTCGAGCAGCCGCACGTCGGCGAGCCCGAACGGTTTCAGGCGTGACGGCGTGCGGTCGGTTGTGACCGCGGCGGCCACGGCGCGCGGCAACGCGGCGGCACCGACGGCGCCGAGTCCCACCAGCGCCAGCATCTCGCGGCGTGAGAGCGTGGGGTTGTGAAGCACGATTCTCCTCCGGTTCGATCGCGTCGGCCGTTGGAAACTTTACGGTCCTCAGGAGAACCGCAAGCCGAGCCACTGCGAAATTGGCGCGTGGGGCGGCCCATTGCCGATCCCGCGATTCCGTGTCGACCTGCGGACGCGGGTCGTACGGACCCAGCTCACGCTCCGGGCGTTCGGCGCGGCGCGGGCCGCGAGATTGCGCGGTACGTGCGCCACCACAGCCAACGGCGGCTGCACCAGGCGCTCGCGTGCCCAGCGCAGGTTGACTACGAAGCAGCCGCGGTATAAAACGGTGTCAACGAAACCGAGGGAAGATCCCGGCATGATGGGAGTGCCGTGCGATCGAGCCACGCACCCAAGGAGACGTACGATGAAGAAGGCACTGACCGCCCTGATACTCCTGACCTTGTCCCCTCTCTCCAACGACGCCCTCGCGCAGACCGGTGCGCCGAACCCGTTCAAGGCACGAACCGAACCGGACGCGGAAGTCACCTATCGCAATCCCGTGATTCCGGGCTTCTACTCCGACCCGAGCGTCGTCCGAGTGGGCGAGGATTACTACCTCGTGACGAGCACGTTCGAGTACTTCCCAGGCATCCCCGTATTCCATAGCAGGGACCTAGTCAACTGGGAACAGATCGGTCACGCCATCCACCGCCCCGATCAATTGCCGCAGGGGGTGAACATCTTCGCCTGCACCATCCGGTACCACGACGGCACGTTCTATGTGATCACGACCAACGTCGGACGCGGGGGCGACTTCCTGGGAAACTTCTTCGTTACGGCCACGGATCCGGCCGGCCCTTGGTCTGATCCCGTCTATGTGGATGTTGCGGGCATCGATCCCGACCTCTTTTTCGACGATGACGGCAAGGTGTACACCATTGGTTCAAGCTTCAATCTCTATGAGATTGATCCGAGAATGGGGCAGCTGCTCTCCGAAGGGAGGAAGGTCTGGGCCAGCACGGGCGGCCGGTACGCCGAAGGGCCGCATCTCTACAAGAAGGACGGCTGGTACTATCTGATGGCGGCCGAGGGAGGCACGGAGGAGGCGCACTCCGAAACGATCGCCCGGAGTGACAATATCTGGGGACCTTACTACAGCTATCCCGCCAACCCCATCCTGGCGCACGCCAATGCTGCGGGCCAGCAGAATCCCATCCAGGGTGTAGGACACGGCGACATGGTGCAGGCCCATGACGGTTCCTGGTGGATGGTCTTTCACGGCTATCGGACGGTGGCCGGTGGAGGTGTCTACACCCCTCACCACACGCTGGGGAGGGAGACCTGTCTGGCACCCGTGTCCTGGCCGCAGAACGGTTGGCCGCAGGTGAATGGCAACGGTACGGTGACCGTGGATATGACAGCGCCTACCCTTTCTCTGCAGCCATTCCCTGATAGACCGGCTCGGGTCGATTTCGATCAGTCGCTGGGACTGGAGTGGAATTACATCCAGTATCCCGAACCGGATCGCTACTCATTGGATGCCCGTCCAGGCTTTCTCAGGCTTACGGGATCCGCCTCGACCCTGGGTGAAGGTGATGGGTCACCGACTTTCGTCGGGCGCCGGCTCCAGCACATGTACTTCACCTCGACGACTCGGATCGAGTTCGATCCCGCAAACGAGAATGAAGAAGCTGGAATGGTCCTGCTCAATAACGGGACTCACTTCGATCTGGTGGTCAAACGCTCCAACCACAACAGGGTCTTGGTCGTGCGTTTACAGTTCGGTTCAATCACCTACGAATCGGATGAAGTCGTCCTCGCATCCGGCCCCGTCAACCTGCGCATCGAGGGAGCGCGTTCCGCCTTCAGATTCTCCTATGCACAGGGGGACAACGACTATGCGGAAATCCAGGAAGTGAGTGCCCGGTATTTGAGTTCGGAGACAATTGGTGGTTTCACCGGCACCTATGTCGGGCTGTACGCAACGGGCAATGGTCAGCCCTCTGTTGCCAATGCAGATTACGACTGGTTCGAGTACCTGGTGAATAGTCCTGCTCGGCAAACGCCAGGTGGAGACCGATAAAAAGCGAGGATCTGCCAGACTGGCTTCGCGCGCTCCGTCTTCGGTCATCGAAGCCTTGGCCTGCACCCAACTTGCGCTTCCTGGACGGCTGACTCACTCGCATCTACGTTAGGTAGTTGATCCAAGACTCCCGCGACAGCGCATGGCGGAGGAACGCATGAAGCGCAGACTAGATCTCTCGTGGCCGGTCGCGTGCCGGCTGGCCGTAACCCACGCCCGGGCCCCACTGGCCTTCGGGACACTCCTTGTTAATCTCGCGCTCCTGACCGCGCCCCAGCCCTCAGCTGCGCAAGACGCTGCCGCCCAGGAAGACACGTTTCTCTGGTTGGAAGAAGTGGAGGGCGAGCGCGCGTTGGCGTGGGTCGAGGCGCACAATGCCAGCACGCTGGCCGAGCTCCAGGCTCATCCGTGGTTTTCCACTTTGGAGCAGGAGATTCTCCAAATCATCACATCGGAAGACCGCATCCCGTATCCCTCCACAAGGGGAGAGATGGTCTACAACTTCTGGACCGACGCGGAACATCCCAGGGGTATCTACCGCCGCACTTCTCTGGATTCGTACCTGTCCGGCGCTCCTGCGTGGGAGACCGTCTTGGACATCGACGCCCTCGCAGAGAAGGAAAGCGTACAGTGGGCTTACCGCGGCATGTCGTGCCTGGGCCCGGAGTACCGGCGTTGCATGGTCAACCTCTCACGGGGCGGGTCGGATGCCGCCGAAGCGAGGGAATTCGATCTGGCCGAGGCTCGATTCGTGGAGGACGGATTCTTTCTACCCGAGGCCAAGAGTTCCGTGGGCTGGGTGGATGACAACACGCTCTTGGTGGGCACTGATTGGGGGGAAGGTTCGCTGACCACCTCCGGGTACGCCCGTATCGCCAAGCTGTGGCGCAGGGGAGCGCCGCTGGATTCGGCGCAGACCCTGTTCGAGGGCGACACCACCGACGTGGCGGTGTTCGTAGGCTCCTTCGAAACGGCGCACGGGACCCAACCCGTGGTCTATCACCGGCCCAGCTTCTTCGAGGGTACGCTCCACCTGT
>CP070666.1:841188-849392 GCA_020351775.1 Gemmatimonadota bacterium
CCCATCCCTGCCCCGAACAGCAGCCAGACCAAGGGGCTCTCCTTGGCGTTACCAGGGACTACATATCGCTCATCAGGTCTTCCCTGAATCGCGCTCAGAAGCGTTTGGTGCACGGGCCTGGAGATCTCTGGATCACCGGGTGCGTTCGTCAAACGTGGCGCAGATTGACCGTCAGCATGACAACCTCCAGTTGTACATCGCGATTCGATGATGGGAGCGATCTGATGGCGAAAATCCACGGTCCGGCGTCGCGCGGGCGGCAACGTCAGTTCGACCGGAGGTTTGATTATCGCTTCTGTCATCTTGTTGGGAGGTGATAGCTCTCGGTCCTCGTGGCAGCCGATGCATCCCCTGTTCTCGTTTCCGATCACCCACGTCCAGGCCCGTTGCGTGCGCAAGGCCAGGTAGTTCTCATCGAGAAGCTGAAACGTGATGGGTGTTTCCGCAGGTACGCGGATGTGGAACGATCCGTCCGCCGCCACCGGAGCGACACCCAGCAGCCGACGCATTCCAAAGATCGGTGTCGGCGGCCTCGAATGCGACCCGCGGTTCAGCGCGCTGACATAGGCCGAAAGTGTCTCGTGCGACCTCTGCGGAATCCCCTCGATGACACGAACGTGTTTGACCGTGCCAGGCGAGACGGTACCTTGGTCAGCCAAATTGGTTCTGTAGCTGTTGAGGGAGTAGAACACGCCAGTCGTCGAGCCCGGGATCAGCCAATTGGAACGACCCTTCACAGCGGGGCGAGGAGTCAGTGCCTGCGCGTCGATCGAATGCCACCCCTCCTCTTCGAAGACCATGTCCTGTCGTTCACCGGACTCCGGCTGGATATGATAGATCGCGAACACCGCGCTTGGTGCTGCCGCGCGGTAGGAGGCTATGAGCCCACCACCCGGCAGCGCAGCAGGACTGTGGAAGACACCGTGGGGTTCGTGACTCAGCTTGAAATAGGAATGCAGCGGTCGACGCCGCGAAACGAAGGCGATATCCCCACCCCCCAGCCATACCGACCGGTCCGATTCTATGAAATAGACACGGTCGTCGAAATCGGAAACGTGAACCATGTCTTTGTACCGAGGCATCTCGTGATTGCCGTAGAACGGCATGAGGTCGGTGCCATCGATATTGATGCCCATGAGGGCAAACAGTCCATCAGGCTGATAGCGCTGACCGTACTGTTGCCAGCTGCTGAAGACGATCCTCCCTGTGGGCAGTACATCGGGGGACCAGTCGCTATTCAAGTTGAAGGTGAGACGATGCACGACCTCACCTGACAGATCAATCCCGTATAGCGAGAACGCCGGTCCGCCGTCGGCCTCGTTGCTCCAGCCGTGCTCCGTACCCGCAAAGATGATCTGAGGTGTGGGCTGGGGATCGTTCAGATAGAAACGATTCCCGGCGTACGCCGGAGTGATGTTGTCAGCATCCCCCCGCGTAACCTGCACCTTACCGGACCCGTCTGCATTCATTCGCCAGATATGCCAGTGATCATCCACCGCTCGCTTGCCAGCGAACAGCACGGTGTTCCCGTCGAAGGAGACTTCCGGATCACACGCTGCCGCGAAGTCTGCCGTTAGAACGACCCGCTCAGCACCTGACCCCGGGATCAGCACGATCCTAGCACCGTCTACGTACCTATCCAGCGGAGTGTACAGCCGGTTGGGATCTCGAGATGGGAGCTCACCGGCAGGCACCTGCACTGCGACCAGATCCGGCATCTGCTGGATGTCGACCGATGGCGCAAACGCGGCCGTGAAATAAACGACGGCAACAAGAGCAAGCAGCTGCATCATTCTCACGTCTGGACAGATGGATAGCCTTCGCAGATAAGCGGTAGGCCACGTGTACTGTTGATTGAACACGCATTGCCCAGGTACCGGGGTCGCGTGTCTCCTAAGCACGAACCCAAATATAGCTAACCCGCGCACCAGGCAGCGTGCCGCAGGTGGGGTCGGCGCGGGCCTCCAACCCGCGACTCGCCAGCCCTGCCCCCTGCTCAAGAGTCAAGCTGCCACGGCAGAATCACGCCCACCAGCTACGCATGCCCGCGGCTCGGTAGCATCGCTCTTCGGCTCGCAGCATGGACTGGGTCGCCGGCTGTGGCAGCATGGCTCAACGACCCACACTGACCAGTCGAAGTTGTTGCTGCCAAGCGACTTACGGACACCTGTCTAACAGGGAGATATCGCCGGACCTACGTGTGTGCGCGTCTGCGCGGCTCAGCAGCGCCGAACAAGGATGCCCAGTGCCCCTTACCCAAGGCCACACTCTCACCCGAGATCGCCCGCTACCAGCTCCGCGCCGCCCTGCCGGCGGACGGCTAGTGCCACTCCCACTCGATGAACCCCGGCTCCACGTCGGTCATGCAATTGACGATCAGCTCTGCCATGCCATCGTAGAGAATGCCGTACTTCTCCCAAACGTCGTAGTACGACAGCAGATCTCGTAGCTGCCCTTTACAATTGGAGCAGGGTGCGCACAGGTATTTCTTGACTGACGGGTCCAGCTCGTCCTTGAAGGCATTCAATACTTGCTCCAACTTCTTCCGACCCGAGATCTGGGCACGCCAGTCCGCGAAATTGTGTCCACTCATGATCGCGAAACCGCTGCCGCCGCCACAGCAGTAGTTCTCCACGCCGTGCGGCGTCATCTCGCGGAAGCGAGGAGCGATCTTCTTGAGGATCTTTCTCTGTGGATCCACTATTCCCATCAGCCGCACCAGATTACACGGATCGTGCAGCGTCACAGGAAAATCATTGCGTGACGGGTCGACCTTTATCCTCCCCGAAGAAATAAGGTCCCAGAACGTCACCATGCAGCTTTCACGCGGTATGTTGAGTTCTCCTGTCAGAACACGATCAGCTATCACTGTCAGCGCCTTGTGCGCATGACCGCACTCGCCGAGTACGATCTTCTTGACACCGAGCTTCCTGGCAGCTTCAGCGTGTTTGATCGCTACTCGCGCGAACTGGAAGTCATCATACCAGACACCGTAATTGATGCCGTCATATGCGGCGATCTCACTCGACATGGTCCAGCTCAATCCAGCTGATTCGAATATCACTGCGAACGCCCCGGGATTCAGTGGCCAGCTTAATATCTCACCGGCGTTATGAATCAGCAGAATATCCGCGCCGTGCTTGTCCCAGGGAGTCTCAATGCTCAGACCCGTCTTCTCCGAAATATCTTCATCGATGAACTCGATATTGTCTTTGACTACTTCGGCCGACATTCCGGTCGATGATCCCGTCCGCAGTTGTTTGACAGATCCATCCAGGTGAATCTCCCGTGGAGCGATTCCCATCTCCTGGCTGAACACCTTTCTGATCTCATGAGCTATCAGCGCGTTGTCTACACCGATGGGACACGTTTGGGCACAGCGGCGACACAGATTACAGCGATAGGCAAGCTCCGCCAGCCGGGCCACCGTGGTCCAATTGAGCTCGATCTCACCTGATCTCCACGCCGAGAGTAGCCCTCCATTTCCTTTGACGTGTTTCTTGTACAGGCGCCGGAACACCTCGGACCGGTAGGCAGGCCGATAGATTGGATTCTCGCCGCTCGCCTCATATATGTGGCACGCATCGGAACAAGTGTGGCAGGCTGCACAATGTTCCATCGATAGCAGCAAGGGCTGGAGAAACGTCCAGTTGTTTTCCTCACTAAACAGTTTCTCCATCCCGGATAGGAATCTTGCCACCAGCTCGTCTTCCTCTTCTTTGCTCTTAGGCTTGGGAAGACTCAGCGCTAAAGTATCGTCGAGTGTCGCCTCGAACTTCTGGCGGGCCTCATCGCTGAGAGGTTTGAACTCGGGTGTCGCCTCCGGATCGGCGAAATCCGCCGGGAGGGGTTTGAAATCCTCCTTGCGCAGTTCCGACAGCTTCTCCGATGGCCTAGATATATCTTCAACTTTGACTCGCTTCATTGTTGTCTGTCCTCCACGACATCCGAGGTCGCCACGTCGACCCAGTTCTTTTTTCCGTCACCGCGAATGTGGGGCGCCGCCCAGGTTACGCGGTGCTTTAGCAACTGCTCCACACGCCCTTCGATCTTGCCGCCCCGCTGGGCAGGTTCGTCGCTCCACCTGATGCCATGGTACATGAACCACTTGGTGAAGAAGTGTGACATATGGGTGAGCGGGACGTATGCTACCAAAATAGAAGCCAGGACTATCTCCGCCGCCAAGAGCGGCCTGGCACTGAAATCGAAATCGAACATGAGCAGGCTGCCAGCATAGGAACGAAGGTCAGCGAAATACGGATCTGCCATCCCATGCGCTGCCACGGCTACAACGAACGTCACGATGAAGAAAGCCAGATTGAAGTAATCTGCTTTCTTCGTGTATTCACGATAAGACGCATTGAATACCCGGCGCACCAACAAGGCTATCGCGCCCAACAGACCCAGCACGAGCCCCACCCATCCTACGATGTAGGTCAAGTGGTGAATCGCTCGACCTGCCAGACCCGCTTCCCGCGATACCGCGATCCCGACTGCCTCAAGCACCGCTCCCACAATTAGGAGCACGATCAACCCCGCGAGCAGATAGAGACCGAAATGAAACGGGAAAGAACGGAGCCAATGATTCTTGTTGTGTTCGCGCACTCCCGCGAGAAATAGAATCTCCGGAATCATCACCTTCAACTCACCGATCAGAGACGACTCGCGCGGCTTGGTCCACCAATCCAGCTCTTCCAGGTAGGAGCCTCCGTATTTTGCACGGCCCTTCTCATGTGCCACCGGGTAAAGCTCCCACCTCAGGTGGATTGGCAGACTCGCGTACTTCACAAAGCGAGACACCACTGCAACTATAAATACCCCCGCAGAGACATAAGTGACCAACAGAATCAGACTCATTCCGCGCCGTCCTTTTGTTCTAGTTAGATCCTGGCCAATTCAGGCTCGTGGTCGGCCTTGCGTAACTCGTGCTGCACCCGCGCCAGCCAAGTCTCGCTCAGCATGTCTGCGAGCGTATAGTCGTTGAGAACGGCCGTTATCCGACGATTTATCAACATCCACAGCTCCCGGCAGTCACAAAACTCGGCCGCAATGCACGCCTCAGGATCAACCGCACATTCGGTGACGGCAATCGGACCGATCGCCGCCTCAATGATATCGCCGAGCCTGATATCGTCCGCAGGCCGCGCCAGCACATACCCACCGGCACGACCAGCTTTAGCTCGAATCAGTGATGCGCTCTTGAGCGGGACCACAAGATGGTCCAAGTACCGGCGTGATATTCCCGAGCTCCGGGAGACTTCACCGAGCCCGACCGGTTCGCCCTTTGAGGAGAGCCTCCCCAACGCTATCATGAACCGCAGCGTGTAACGGGCACGAGTCCCGATCTTCATTGCGACTGATCAGCTCCCCGATTGTGCGGTCTCTCAAAATCCTATGAAACCACTAGGATTTATCAGCGTGAAGTCTATCAGCACATTCTGCAGGAAACTGTGAAGATCGAATGAAGCGCATGCCACCAGTTTAACTCCATGCTGTGTAAAGAGTTGGTCACAAGAGCCCTGGTCATGCCGCACTCGGACACCGGGCCGCGGCTCTGGTTGGGCCGCGCTGATCCGGACTTATCGGCAAGTTGCCAACCCATTACCTTGCTTGAGAGCTAGCCCGCTCCATGGATACCTCTAGCTTCCCCAGCGCAGGAGAGTTGCTGGTTCAATCGCTCGGCGCGTGTGATGTTCCGTCACCGCTGCTGGGAACGGGCGCCCCGTTTGTAGCATCGGAGCGCCGGATACTCCTACCTTCGGACATCACCGAACTAGAGCCCTTCTTGAAATCGGGGCGGACGCCGCCTTCATTCGAAGCTGCCGGCCCGCGGCAGACCATTTGCTTCCACCCCACGCGCGTCACCGCCGGATTGGTCACGTGCGGTGGGCTCTGTCCCGGACTCAACGATGTCGTTCGAGCGATCGTGCTAACGTTGACGTACACCTACGGCGTGAGACGGATACTCGGCTTCTGCTACGGATACGCCGGCCTGGCCAGTGAACCGCGCCACGGACCCGTCGAGCTGACCACCGACATGGTCGAGAGCATCCACGAACACGGTGGCACAATCCTGGGTTCCTCTAGGGGCCCGCAGGACGTGGGGGAGATGGTCGACACGCTCGAGCAGCGCGGTGTAGACATCCTTTTCACGATAGGGGGGGACGGCACCCTACGCGGCGCTTCGGCGCTGAGCCTGGAGATCGACCGGCGCGGGTCGACCATCGCGGTGATTGGAGTCCCGAAGACGATCGACAATGACCTGGCTTGGACCGTACGGACCTTTGGGTTCAGTACAGCGGTGGAAGCGGCGCGCAATCCGATACTGGCAGCACACAGTGAGGCCAGGGGAGCCTGGAACGGAGTCGGTCTCGTCAAGCTGATGGGCCGCCATTCCGGGTTCGTGGCAGCACACGCAACCCTCGCCAACGCCGACGTGAACTTCTGCCTGGTACCAGAGGTGCAGTTTGCCCTGGAGGGCGAGCGAGGCTTTCTAGCGGCGCTCGAGCAGCGGCTGGATCTCAAGCACCATGCGGTGATCGTGGTTGCCGAGGGAGCCGGTCAGGATCTGCTCGAGGGAGCGGCGATAGATAAGGATGCCTCGGGAAACGTCAAGCTGGGTGATATCGGTGTGTTCCTGCGCGATGCGATTCGGCGCCACTTTGCCAGCCGGAGTACACCTGTTGACGTCAAATACATCGACCCCAGTTACCTGATACGCAGCGTTCCTGCCGACGCGAATGACTCCGAGTTCTGCCTGTTGCTGGGGCAACATGCCGTGCACGCGGGCATGGCCGGGCGGACCAACATGGTGGTGAGTTACTGGAACAGGAACTACGTCCACGTGCCGATTCCTGTTGCCGTAGCCGCCCGACGAAGACTGGACCCTGGCGGTCAGATCTGGCGCGGCGTTTTGGAGGCTACAGGCCAGCCACGATCCATGCTGTGACGCGCCCGCTCGGAGGGAGTGATAGCTCGCTGACCTGTCAGTCGACACCCGATGAAACGGCAACGATCTCGCGACAGATCCTCAGTGAGGCTCCAGCTCACCGCTCCAGACACGCAGCCCCCGTCTGGAGATGTAAGTGGGCAAGTGGCGATAGCCGTGATCTGCTAGCTCAGCCACGAGCTGCCGTTTGCGGGCGCGATCTCCATCACACAGTAGGGTCAGCGATCCTCCATCGCCGCCGGCGCCGTTCACCTTGTAGCCCAAGACTCCGAAACGCCTTGCCACTGCAATCACTTCGTCTGCCTTGGCGCCAACCAACCCAGAGTGCAGCAGTCGCTGCTGCTCGGTGTTGCGCGACATGACGTTTCCCAGCGCGACGAGGTCGCCTGCCAGAACGGCGTCCTTTGCCTCCCGGGCTAGACGCCTAAGCTCCGTCATCTGTGAGTTCTGTGAAGCGTCCTCCCCCAAGTCGTTGATGACCTGCTGGTGAATCTGGCTCGAGGAATGCGGCGTACCGATGTATACCACAGCCAATCGCTGCTCCAATTCCCACCAGATCTGATCCGGCAGCTGAAGCGTCGAGACTGTGGCATGCGGGAAGCTTGGCATCTCCAGGTAGTTGATGCCGCCGTAGGCGCTACATAGCTGGTCTTGGATCCCACTTTGCAGTCCGAGTTTCTCAGTCTCCAGCGAGTGCGCCAGATAGGCGACCTCGTGGGATGTCAGACGGCCACTGGTGAGGAAATCCAGGGCACCTAGCAAGGCGACAGCCACGGCCGCTGAGGTTCCGGTCCCGGCACCCGGCGGCGCTTCACTGTGGATGTTGATCGCAAAGGCAGCTTCTTCCGGAAGCCGCATAACGTCTATTGCGGCCTCGAGCAACGGATGCTGATCGTAGGCAATACGCTCGGGATTGACCGTGAACTTCTCACCGTAGTTCTCAGCCGTGATCTCCACGCGTTCAGCCATGGTTCCACGCGGCACTACCTGGATCTGGACCTCGACATAAGGATAGACAGCGATGTGGAACACGGCTCCGCGTCGCGCATACCAGGTGTCTGTCCAGCCACCAACGTCGCAAACGCGGATTGGAGCGACAGCGTTGACCGTGTGCGGGAGCCTCATGGGCGCTCTAGAGTTCCTTCCCAAAAACGCCACTTTCCCGCTCCGTACCCGGTGTTCCAGTCATCGGGTTCCAGGGTAAACGTGTTCGGCGGTGCCGCAAACAACTCGCGTCCCTCGTATTCTACCCCAA
>CP070666.1:849492-857574 GCA_020351775.1 Gemmatimonadota bacterium
GGATCGCTGCCGGTTCCCTCGGCAACGGACCGCCACACGGGACGTCCCAGGCGGACGTCCACCAGCACCATCGTGAGTTCAGCTCGTCCTTGACCCTCCGCTTCGGCGTAGAAGACAAGGCTCGCCGGGATGAAGGCGTACTTGCCTCCCGCTACCCCTGTGAGGGATCGCAGCTGGATGCGCAGCGGATCCGGGACTCGTTCGAAGGGAGTCCGTAGGAGTGACGTCGCCATCTGGTCCGGTTGGGCAAGCATGCCGGGAGCACGGCTCGCAGCTGTCCTCAACTCATCCGGCAGTACCCAGATCGCTTCCGGCGCCCGCTCGGTTAGAAATGCGGCGATGAGACTGTCGGCCCGATCCAGCGCCTCACGGCGCGGTTGAACGTACCCTTCCCACCCGAGTGACTCTTGTGTGACCAGCATTGTGAGCGGATATACGCTCACCGGCTCACCGGCAATACCGCCGGTGGGCAGCGGGACTGCCTGCGATGGTTCGGGCTCTTCGGTCGCCGACCGAGTCCCGCCGCAGGCAGTCATCACGAAGAGGCAGAAGGCTACAGCGGTTATGCGTCTTTCCACTCGGGCTCCCGCTTCTCAAGGAAGCTGTCCGTCACGGTGGCGTCATGCCAGAGTCACTCCTCCATCCACTAAGATAACCTGACCCGTGATGTGACGTGCTTCGTCCGAGCAGAGGAAGACCACGATAGGAGCTACGTCTTCCGGTTCGGCGATTCTGCCCAGCACCGACCGCTGCTTTTCATCCTCCAGGAGCTGGGGGGGAAGGGCGCTCACCAGCTCGGTCCGGACAAAGCCAGGTGCGACACCGTTGACGTTGATGTTATAGGGGCCGAGTTCGACCGCAGCCGATCTAGTGAGCCCAACCAGTGCGGCTTTGCTGGTCGCATAGTTGCACACTCCGAATCCTGGTCGGTAGATCTGGCGTGACGCGATGTTCACGATCTTGCCATAGTGCTGCTTGCGAAAGATCGGTGCCACTCCGCGCACTCCGTTGAAGCTGCCGGTGACGTTGGTGTCGATGACGTCACGCCAACCCCGCTCGGACAGGCGCCACAGCGCTCCGTCATCATGGATCCCGGCGTTGTTTACCAGATAATGTACCCCGCCGAGTGCATCCCGAGCCCGCTGGATGAAGCCCTCCACGCGCTGCCGATCACGTACGTCACAATGCTCGCTATAGACCTCGACACCGTAGCCACGCAAGGTGGTCTCGGTGAGTAGCGCCTGAGCCGAAATGTCGCGGCCCCGGAGTTCAATGTAGTTGAACGCGACATTCACACCGCGGCGGGCGAACTCGAGTGCAATGGCCCGCCCCATCCCCGAGGCTCCACCGGTGACGATCGCGGAGTTACCGCGCATCTCACGGTCGGGCACCCGTTGAGGCTCGGGCTGCTCAGCAAGCATCGACCCTGATGTGCGTTCTCGACGCGGACCGAACTGGGCTGGATCAGGTGGAACGTATGAGATCGCTCGTTCCTCGGACTAAGGTGAACTCGAACGTACGCGCGGATCCGTGACTGTGCAAGGACGTTCAGGACGTGGTCTCAGGATCGCCTGTTGCGCGCGTCCCGTACCGACTGCGAAATGCGAGGACCGCCTCGAATACCAACCAGAGCTCCAGCACGAAGATTGCCCCACCCACAGCCAACAGCAGCACCTGGCTTTCGGTGAAGTAGCGGATGAGGTTGCCTACCATCGCCCATGTTGTCATGAACAGCAGGAATGCCATCGGTACGACGACCGGCCAAACCGCACGGCCGGAGCGGAGCAGAAACAGCGTGATCACCAGGAGCGTGAGTCCCGCGGTGAGCTGATTAGTGGTGCCGAACAGCGGCCACAGGCGCATCCCTCCGGCCCCGCGATCGATCCCCAACGCGAGAACGGCGCAGCTCGCAACAGCGATCAGCGTCGCAATCCACCGGTTCTGCACGATCTTAACGCGATATTGGGCACCAAGCTCCGAGATGATGTATCGTTGCAGCCGCATCCCAGTGTCCATCGTGGTAGCGGCAAAGCTTATGACTACAACAGCAGCGAATATCACCGCTACACGTGGAGGCAATCCGATTCCCTCTGCAAGCGCACCAACGCCGTTGACGAAAGCGGTGGTCGCCCCCCTAGACGCACTCGCCCAGGAGCCGTAATGCTCATGCCAACCGTCGACGCCGACCAACAACGCAAAGCCGGCTGTTGTCGCCAGTATCGAGGTTACGGCGAGAGTCCCTTCACCGATCATTCCGCCGTACCCCACATACCGAGCATCGGTCTCTCTATCCAGTTGTTTCGATGACGTGCCCGATGCCACCAGACCGTGGAACCCACTGATCGCGCCACACGCAATGGTAATGAACAACAGAGGAAACCAATTCGGCGCATCAGCCGGAAGCTCACCATTGATGGCGGGAGCGACTACCTGCGGATTCGTCACAACGATCCCCAATGAGATGATCGCCAGAGCCAGGAACAGCTGGTGGCTGTTGATGTAGTCACGCGGCTGCAGCAACAGCCAAACTGGGAGCACGCTCGCAAAGAATGCGTAAGTGAATAGAACTATGATCCAACCAGCGCGAACACCGTCGGTCTGCGCGGCAACCGCGGCAGCGGCCGTATCTCCACCGGCTGCGGCGAGCTGTGCCTGCGTGGGAGAGAAGGAAAACAGGTCTGGCAGCTCGAACGGCACGTATTGTCCCAACCAAATCAGGCCGTATATGAGGAGCAGAGCCCCTACCGAAGGCCACAATATGCCGACGCGGGCACGATAAATGAGTACCCCCACCACCAATGCGATTGCCAGAGTTCCCCAGACCGGTAACACGGCACCCGGACTGCCAATCAAACGGTCAGCGATGACCACGGCGAACACCGCATTTACCAGCAGGAGCAGGAAGAAAATGATGAGCAGGAACAACACACGGGCGCGACTGCCCACCAACGACTCGGCCAATGTCCCAACCGAATTCGCCTTGTGGCGGGTGGAGATCCACAAAGCACCGAAATCGTGCACGGCACCCGCGAAGATCGTCCCAAGTACCACCCAGAGGAACGCCGGCAGCCAGCCCCATATCACGGCAATGGCAGGGCCCACGATCGGAGCGGCTCCGGCCACCGAAGTGAAGTGGTGTCCGAAGAGCACGTGCTTGTTGGTCGGTACGAAATCGACGCCGTCCTCGAACTCATGGGCCGGGGTCTCGAAGTCGGGATCAAGGCGGTAGATCCGTCGTGCAAGAAACTTTGAGTAGATACGATATCCCGTCAGGAATGCCGAGAGCCCCACGACGAGCAGTAAGATCGAACTCACTGGATAGTCTCCTTGAGGCGATAGGCCGGTTCAGCGCGTCTGGTGCTCGACTCTACAATCAGCGATGGTCACTCTCGTCCTCTACGAGTGACCTTCGCAATATGCAACTGCCGTAGTGCAGTCACGCCCACAACGTCGGCATCCGAGAGCGGAACACGGTATGTCGGAAACCTTCCTAGTGTTCGTTCGATGCTCTCGAGATACCGGGATTCCCTCACACTGCGCTGTGCTAAGAACTCACCCGGTAGGTTAGGTGGCAAGACCCGATTCACGAATACCGCACCTACCGGAATATGGTACTTTGTGAGGACAGCGACTGCCCTTTCTGTCTCCAGAATCGGCAGCCGCTCGGGGATCACGACGAAGGCGAACGCCGTCTTGCGTGCGTCGGTGAGGATCTGCCGCGAGCGGCGGATCCGTGCTTGCCGCTCCTCCAAGGCCGTGAGCACTGGGTCGGGGCTGTGGGAACGGCTGCCAGCCGCAACTCCAGCCACATTGCGCCACATGCGGGACAAAGCATTCAGCTTCTTCCGCCTGCCTATCAGACCACCGATCCATGCGTTCAGGAGCTCGGGCAGCGAGAGCAGTCGTAGCGTCTGACCCGTCGGCGCTGTGTCAAACACGATCCTCTGATACACTCCGGCAGATCCCTCGATGATTTGTGTGAAGCGCTCGAACAGCGCAGCCTCTTGCGAGCCAGGTGAGATCCGTGCGATATCGATCTGGCGTTCCACTTCTGCGAGTATTTGGGGGGCCGTCGTCTCCGTAATCCGCTGTTTCACTTCGTCAATGTAGTGCGCGGCCTCCTGCTCCGGGTCTAGCTCCACGGCCCAGAAATCCGTCACCACCTGTCGGGGCTCGGGCCCCAGTTCGGTCTCGAGGATATCACTCGTCGAGTGTGCCGGATCAGTTGAAACCAACAGTGTCCGCTCGCCACGTTCGGCCGCGCGCAACGCGAAGCTCGCTGCCAGGGTTGTCTTACCGACACCACCTTTCCCTCCAAAGAAGACGATCTCCCTTTCGAATAGCTGTTTCACGGCTCTGCAGTGGTTACGTTGGCTCTGATCCACAAGAGTCCTAGCAGCACCTGAACCCACCCGCGGGCGCTTGCGGCATGCCCATTCGAAGGTGCCACTCATGGAACTGCTCGATGAGCTTGGGATAGAACTCAAGCGTGTAGAAGGCCATTGGATTCATTATGCCCAGGAGATCGGCGAACCCCAGCAGCAGGAAGAGGTCTCGCTGGTGTAGGTATTCCCTGTGAATGGCGGAGCGATAGGGTGCTACGTAGATCCCTTCATAGATCTCACGGGCCTGGGACAACCGCCGTAGCAGCGACCGGCCCAAGCCGTCGGCTCCCTCTGCACACTCGGGCGCCCGGGAATCCTGTCGTTCAGCCACTAAGCTCCATGCCCCAACGCATCAGGCTCACAGGTAGGCCCCCGTATTCCATGACCTTGGCATGGAATTCCCGTTGGGAGTAGCCACTGCCTGCCGCCCGGCGATAATCATTGCGCAGTGCTACCAGCTCGTGGGAGCCCAACGCATAGCAGAGCTGATATGCCGGATACGCGGAATAGCGACGCACTTCGGCTTCCGCCGACCCGACATCGGAGTGGACCCTCTCGACCAGCAGCTGGACTGCATCGCTGAAGGTCATACCACGCGTGTGCAGTCCAACATCGATCACCACGCGTACTGCGCGCCACAGCACCGCCAGCCGCTGGAAGAACTCTTCTTCCAGGTTGCGGTAGAAACCCAGCTCCCCCATCATCTCCTCACAATAGAGCGCCCAACCCTCGACGGTGAGTGGAGTCATCACCACCTTACGAACCAGCCGAGGTTGTGCGTGCGCGCTCAGAAACTGCAAGTGGTGCCCCGGATAGCCTTCATGCAACGCGATGCCGGGTAACTCGTGAAGGCAGCGGTCTCTCATCGACCGCCTTGCTCCAACCACAGCGGCTGACGGGTCAGGCGGCGTGACATAGAACCAGCCGGTTTGGTCCTGTGAGAACGCGCCCGGTGGTTGGTATGCGGCGAGCGGGATCACGCTCCTGAGGTATTCCGGTGTCTCAACCACGTTGAGACTGCCCTCCGGTACTGCAACCAAGTCCCGTTCTTTCACGAACAGGTACGAGCGTTCCATTTCAGTAGCATACGCTGCCGCAAGTCCGTCAGTCACCGAGTGCTCTCGTCGCAACTTGTCAGCCAGGTCCGGCCAAGCCACACCCGGGTCAATCGATGCAGCCACTCGTGCCAGCTCACGCTCTGCACGGTCGATCAGCCGCTGACCGAAACGCCAGAGTTCCGGTGCGCTTGCCTGGAGTGCGTGTTGGTAGTGTAGCCGAAAATTGAAAGCATCTTCCCCTATCCCAATCCCGGCATCTTCCCCATCGTCCAACCTAGCCCGTAAGTGATCACTGAAAGCGACGAGCGACTCGCGTGCTTTGGTGCACGCAGCGGAGGTGTCGGGATCAGTGCTCACATGCAGCTCAGCGGCCGCCTGCTCTACCAGGGCAGCGCCGGATTCGGACATATCTACTGCTGCCTCCATCAGGACGGCCGGACACCGGCCCAGTGTTCCCATCGCGCTTGCAAGTAGTCCGGGCAGAGACCTGATGCGCTCGCCTACAGCGTGCTTGCGATGCTCTACGGTACGGTCTTGAAGCACCAGGAGGAGATAGAGGCCATCCAACGCGTGAGAGATCCAAAAGAGAGGGTTTCTCTCTTGAGGACGCTCCCGTTCGAATCGGTTCACCGTAACCCGCAAGTCGTTGAGTAAAGCTGTACGGTCAACCTCATCGGCGAGTGAATCAGTGGCAACAGCTTCCAAAGCGCCACTCAGAGAGCGGAGTGCTGCCAATGATCGCCGCAGATCCTCGGCCTCGTACTCACCGTACCTTTGATCATGTTGCGCGAGGCCGGCACCGGTGGCCTCGACAGGATCCAAATGCCATTTCAGATCGAGATACGATTCGATGAGACCGGAGAATTCACCGGAACTCATGCACTAGTGTGCCGTCGCCACACCATGGCGTCAAGCGCCGGACGTCAGTCCGAGGGAGACCCGCTCAGTAGCGGCTCTAATGCCACTTCGGCTGCACCGTTCTCCGTACAGACCGCATAGGTCGTCTCGCCCGCAGCGTACATCGAAACACCGGCGCAATCCCCTGACGCGTTCAAAGCAAAGAAGCGCACGTTGAAGTTGGGTAGACCTCGGCTGTTCAACAGACGGTTCTCGACCGTGTTGGACCTGATCCGCCTCAACGCTTCCATCCCTGCATCCTTGGGAGCTAGGCCCCGCCTCATGCTCTCAACGATCAAGTAGGAGCTGAGATTGAAGAGATTCGCCTCCCCACGCCCCGTCGATCCCGCGGCTCCCACCGCACCATCCACATACAACCCGGCACCGAGAATCGGGGAATCTCCGGTGCGGCCAGGGATTTTCCAAGCGAGGCCGCTCGTCGTAGTCACTCCACAGATATCACCTGTCGGGCCGATTCCGTTACAGTTGATCGTTCCCCACAGATGACTCTCTTCGATCAAGCCGTCTCGCACCATCCCCAATGCCGCCTCATATCCAGCCTGTGACCGTTTGGTGGGATCCAAATAGTGCTGTGGATCGACGCGGCGTTTCCACTCCAGCCACAGAGCTCTGGACTGCTCCGTGTTGAGGTCGGCTTCGATCTCGAACCCCATGCTTCGTGCGAAATCTTGGGCGCCCTGTCCGACCAGGAGATGATGGTCTGTGTACTCCATGACTGCCTTGGCCACGAGCGATGGAGTCCGTACCCCTTCCAGCGCAGCGACGCCACCCGCCCACTTCCGCGCACCATGCATGCAACATGAGTCGAGCTGTACTACTCCCTCGGCGTTGGGCAGCCCACCGTACCCGATCCCCATTTCCTCAGGATCGAGCTCGGGGATGTTGACTCCCGCAACCAGCGCATCCAGTACATCGGCCCCGCTCGTGATCATCTCAAATGCCTTCTCGACGGCACTGACCTGGCCACCATTGCGGAACCTGATGCCACTCACGTCGGAGATCACCACGGGATCGACCGTCCTCGATGTCAGCACAGTCGGCGCAGCACCGACTGCAGGCTCCGATGAGACAGCCGCCACCGTCACGGCGGAAGCCGTCGTCCTCATAAAGTCTCTGCGGCTAAGACCATTCTTCATGTTCAACCTCCGCAACGTCATAAGGGATCAGTCGCCGTTGCCCTCGAGAGCTTCTCTTCCCTCTCTCACCAACCACGGCACCATCAGTACTGCCGCGACCGGGTCCGCCCACCACCACCCGAGCAACGCATTAGCCACGAGACCCAACAACAGGCAAAGAGACAGGTACGAGCAAGCCAAGGTCTCCTTTGCCTCCGTCCGCAGCGCTGCACTATTGATGACCCTCGCCACGCGCAATTTGCCGAGCGCCACGAGTGGCATCACAGTGAGCGACAGCCCGGCCAGCACTATGCCGACCAGGCTCTCAGCTGGCGCCCTGCTGGTCCACAGAAGCCACGCCGCTTGAATCAGCACGTACACGGCCAGGGCAAAGAACGTGACTCCCACTAACCGATGGACCCCGCGTTCTGCCAGCTCCACCCTGTGGGCACCTTCACCACGCACCTCAAGGCTCATACGCCACAAGACCACGGTCGCAGCCAGCAGCTCGATCACACTGTCCAGCCCGAACCCCACCAGAGCGATACTTCCCCCGCGCATGCCCGCCCACAATGCAACCGCCGCTTCCGCGGCGTTGTAGAGCAT
>CP070666.1:857674-865682 GCA_020351775.1 Gemmatimonadota bacterium
ATCCTCGCAGCATCAATGGTGATCGCCCGCACGGCTACGTCCTCGGGCAGCCCACCTCGGACTGCAAAGGCAGCTTCCATAGGAATGTGCATGAGATCGCGCCCGGCGATGCCGCCGGTCGAGGTGCCGGTACGTGCGGGGATGATCGCACACGGAACGCCGTGCTCGTGAAGGATCTTAGCGTTTTCGATCGACGAGCCATTGGGATGATTAGTTCGTTCATCCCGATCATGCCGAACTCGGGGTGTGATGACCGCTCTGATACCTGCCCGAGCCATGGCCGGGGCCACGACCCATCCCTCTCGAGCGCCACGTACTACCAGGCGGAAGTTGTAGCGTTCGGCCAACACAGCCAGATCTACAAGTTCCCGCGCCGTGTCGGCGTCGGCAACAGCCACCAGCTCATGACGAAGCAGCTTCAGCGCGGTCTCCGCATCACCTTTCAAGCTCTCCGGCGGCACCGCATTTGGGTCCACCTCCTTTTGTTGCTCATGGGCATCAAGGTCGCGAAGGTATTGCCGGGCACGCTCAATCGACTGGCGGAACTTCCTTCGACCTTCCGGATTCCGTGGGCTGTAGTCCAACGTATGAAGAAGATTTCGTTTTACTATGTGGCCTTCCAACGTTCCGAAGGTGAGTTTAGCCGCGGTGTTGCCGGTCACCACAGTAGTGACCCCCCCAGCCAGGCCCAGTGTCATAGATAAGCCATATAGATCCGTGCCGTTATCGGGCGGCTCAACACCGACCAGGGCGTAGCTGCTGACGGCCACCAAACCGGGATAGAGATGAAATCCCTCTGCATCGAGGACTTCAGCCTCCTTGGGAATCGCCACATCGTAACCGAGTGCCACAATCTTGTCGTTCTTACACAACACGGTCGGGCCATGTAGCGTCGGACCGGTGATGGTGTGAACCACCGCTCCAGTTACGGCAAAGTAGCGGGTCTTGGGTTTCTCTGGCTCGGTCTTTTCGTCCTTGCGAGCATCCGACTTCTTCGCGTCCGTCGGCGGTCCAGGCTTCGGCCCCAGTTGTGCTGCGTGAACGCACAGGCCCCCTGCGAGGAAGAAACAGCAGACAACACGTAGAACAATGGATCGGCATTTCATAATCACTCTGGAGCCTCCCATACGATTTCACCGTGTATGATGACGCACGTCACGCGAGTGACAGGGGCAAGAGGATCACCATCTAGAACAATGAAATCGGCGTCCTTGTCCTTCTCAATTGTTCCCAATCGATCCTCCATTCCCACGACTTTGGCCACATTGAGTGTGACAGCCCTCAGGGCATCACCACGTGACAAACCCGAGCGAACCAACTCGGCCAGACGCACACGAATGTTCGCCAGTTCTGACGGAATTTCGGAAGCTGGCACTATGGCTACTGTACAACGAGCGAGGACAAGCTCTGCGGGAAGGTTGTATCGAGTTACTGTGTGCGGAAGCCGGCTGATCTCAGGGTGCAGAAGCACACTTGCCTTACGCATGCCGAGATCCTTGACGATGTGGTGATAGTCCGACGGAAACCGCGTGGGAGACCGCGTAGAAAGATACAACAAGGTGTTCGGTAGTTCAGATGCTCGCTTCAGCACATCGTCAAGATGCCGGAGATCTGATGCACGAGACAACTCGAAAAGAAGCGATGGGCCCTTTTTGTCTCGAATCCAATCAACGATGGGCTTCACCGCAGGATCGATCTTCGGCGGGGTAAAGATCTCGGGCTTCTTCTCTTCACCCTTTGCGTTACCTTTGTCATCCTTCTTCTCGGCAGTTTTCTTGGTCTCGCCCTCTTCGGAGGATTCCTTTTCCTTCTTCTTGGCAGCAGTCTCTTTCTCCTCTTTCTTCTTCTTAGCAGCGGCCTCTTTCTCCTTTTTCTGCTTAGCTTCCCACTCCTTTCGGGCCTTGTTAACCTTCTCGATCTCCTTCCGGGCCTTGTCAACAGCCTCACGGAGAACTTTCTTATCGCGCTGAGGTTTGGACATTGTCACTCGAAGGTAGGCCTCGCCGAGTTCCCTCTGTTCCTTGTCTCCAGCCGTGCGGTAGACAACACTGGGGCCGGGAATACCCGTACCCGCCGGGTAGTAACATACGGCAGTGAATCCGGCCTTGAGCAGCGGCTGAAAATCGATCTCATCCAGGTAGATCTCCTTTGCGACGCTCCGGTCTCCGTGGACGCCGCTGCGGCTGTAAGAGGGCAGTTGCCAACGACTGTGGCAGAGAATCATTCCAGGCATGACGACCTTACGGCGGGCATCGATCACTTTGGCCGTCTTGGGATACTCCAGATTTTTACCTACTAGACGGATCTTCCCATCCACCATGACAATCTCACCGTTGATATGCTCCTCACCGGCTAAGGTGATCACCCGTCCGGCCTTGATCACTACGAAGGTCTCGTCCTCGTCATTTTCCCCACACACGACAGGTATGTCGTACGCGATTAAGGCCAAAAGCATCAGAATCTGCATGTAGGAGGGCATTCGTATCATAGCATTATCTCAGAATTCTCGTCGTACCGACGCATCGTACACGATCCGCCCGTCGATCACCGTCAACTCGCAGGCGCAGCGCGGGTCAATCGGATCGCCGGTCCAAAGCCCCAGGTCTGCATCCTTTCCTTCCTCGATAGAGCCCACTCGATTCTCCAGCGTCAGGGTCTCCGCGGGGATTCGGGTGATGCCACGAAGCGCTTCATACGGTCTCCACCCATAGTGGCAGGCCATGGCTGCCTGAAAGGAAAGCTCTTCCTGCGGAACGACCGGTGAATCGGTGTTGACCCCCAGCTTCCGTACTCCCCCTTGCCACCATCGAGCCGCGTTACCCATTATCTTTCGCTGCCGCCGATCGAAATAGATCTGCCGGGGTCCGTTGCTCGTGTAGATGTCGCCTTGCTCTATCACTAGGGGGGCGGTCTTGTAGGCCTCAAACGTACTATGACCCAAGACGATACGCATCTTAAGCTTTTTCGCCAACATGTCCACGCTGCTCATTACGACCTGATACCATTGGGTGTGGATCAGTGAAATGATCTCCCGATCGAACACCTCACGAAAGTCATGCCAGAACAAATCAAACTCGGGCTTCTTGGTGGTCTCGCCCTTTTCATAGCGTTCCCACATGCGATGATAGGCCAGTGCTTTCTCGAGAGTTTGCCTAAGGTTGTAGTACATGAAGCTTCGACCGACGCCGTACCAGTAACGCTCGGGATTGCCGGCCTGGCTAATTTTCACACAACCAGGAGAACGGATCAGCATCTCATCTACGTTCTTGCCCGCCAGCTTCGTAAGGGTGCCGAAACCGCTCAGATTATTTCCACTTCCCGATATCATCAGCGCGGTGGTCACGCCACCTGCGCGGCCACGTTTGGCGTTCTCGCTCTCGGGCGCCAAGGCCGCGAGAGTTCGCAAGCCGGGATTGGTCAGATACACGTAGTCGTGCAGGTCGCCCATTGATCCAGCCGCATGGTTGTGCGCTTCCACAAGACCAGGAACGAGCCAATGCTCGGGCTTGTCGATCAGCGTGTATCCCTCAGGAATCGCAATGTCTCTGGCCAGGCCGACCTTCTCGATCTCGCCGCCGCTGACCAACACCACGGCATTGTTCAACACCAGGTTCTTATTATCCATCGTGATCACCTTGCCGACCCGAAAGGCTAGGTGCCCAACCTCGCCCGCACCGACCCACGAGGCTGATACCCATGGTACAAGGGCAAATACAATAGAGAACAACCGACGCTTGGTACTATTGATTGTCACAGTCGTACCTCCTTTCCACTAACGACAACCCTCTTCACATAACCGGCATCGCGGAAGGGATGCCGGTTGAAGATTACTAGATCAGCGTCCTTGCCAGGCCCGATGGATCCGACGCGATCGTCTATCTTAAACGCCTTGGCAGCGCCAGTGGTCATGGCCGTGAGCGCTTCCTCGGCATCAAGCCCCCGTTCAACCGCGTAAAGTACAACGGCAGGCAGGTCTCGTGCCCCGTCTTCTGCATTGCTCTGGAAAGCGATAGAAATGCCGCGGCGAGCCAAATCATCAGCCTGGTGATAGTCCCGCCACCGACGCATCCGAAGTACAGTCGGAGGCACAACAACCGTCACCTTTTTCTCAGCCAACTGTGCTACATGGACCGAGGCCCCTTCCGCGCCCAGCAGCACTACGTGAAGCTCGTGTTTATCCACCAACAATGCCAGCACTTCTCGGATCTGAGCGGGCGTGGAGACCTTCACTACAGCGGGTATCTTCTTCTCGAGCAGCCTCTTCAGAGGTTCCAGCGACTGGTCCACTTTCGGAGGCAGCGGGCGACCGCTTTGGGTTCGAAGCCGGCGCCTCCTACCCACCGTGAATTCGACCTCTTTCTTGTCGATCCGCCAAGCCTCCAGCGGCAAGGAGATATCCATCACGGTGACCGTGCCCTTGAGGTGGTCCTCCTCGACGAGGTCCGCCTCGATCTTCGGCGGCGTGTCCAGTCCGGGAATGTCAGCCTCGATCTCTGCTGAGAGGTGCGAGCCGTCGAAGGTACCTGACAACCTACCGGTGAATCCCATGCTCGATGAGGTGACGCGGCCTTCGACCGCAGAGCCGACAAGCCTGACCACAATCATCATTGTCATCGGTTCCGGAAGCGGGCCGCCGGTAATCGACACCCGCCATGTTCCCGTGATCGGATCCAGCTCGGCGGGTTTCTTGATTTCCTCCTCCTTTGACTTTTCACTCACGTCGATCTTCTCGCCCTTCTTCTTCTTTTCCAGGAATTCCTTCAGGTCCTTTTCGTATTTGATCCACTTATCGAGATACTCCTTTCCGGCAGCTAATGGCTTGCCCAGAATCTCTTGCACAGCTATGGGATCCGCGTTACTCACATCCAAGAGCACGGCAGCCGGATCACGGATGACTCGCTTTGGGCGTTGCGTTCCGGCTGTCTTCACTGCGGCAAAAGGCGAACCCATTGCAGACACTGCATAGGGCGCCATGAGCACGGTCGTGATCCCGGCGCTGCATACGCGCCGGTCTGTCACATCGGCTGCACCGATCAGCTTGGAGAGACGAAATTTGGTGCCTGCCGCGGTTCGGTCGCCTTGAAGACCGAGGTGGCTATGGGCATCAATGAGTCCAGGTGTGACAAAACCATCCGGACGGACATCAATCACGCGGGCAAAGGGTGGGTGAGGAACGCTTCGACCAACCGAAACGATCTTGCCCTCTTCTACGAGGATTTGTCCCTCATGGATCTCATTTCCCGGCCCGGCCCACACAGTGCCGGCCTTGATGATCAACGCGCCATCGGTTGGCGGCGTGAAGACACAGCGACCGGCGATATACACCCGCTGTACGTGGCAAGAGACCTCCAGGGGATCGCTTGTGAGAACCAGCATGTCGGCATCTTTGCCCACGCCCAGGCTGCCGACTCGACTGTCCACAGCGAGAATCTCAGCGGGGATTCGCGTGATCGCTTCCAGCGTGCGTCGTGGATCAAGCCCGGAGCCACATGCCCTTAGTGCCGCCAAACGAAGACCAACCACAGGTTGGCCAGCGGGCGGAGCCAGGGCGAGCTTTATCCCCTGAAGCGACTGGAGATCACGCGCGGGGGAACCCAGCGCACTCGGGTCCGTGCCGATGTCAGCCCCAGGCAACAGGTAGCTGTCTCGCGGCTGGTAGACAAGGGGCACATTGGCGGCGCGGAGTGCATCCGCCACGCGACCGGCCTGGGCGCCGCCGGTTATGTAACCGCCTCGGTCCTTTTCGCGGAGAAACCTGATCGCCCCGGACACATCTGCCGCACGGTCAGCACGAATCCGCAGTGGGAGCTTCTCCTTCCACACTTGGGCCAATGCCGGCGTGTGGATACTGAACTGCTCCCCGTCCTTCCCGGCCATGGCGTTACGGATCGCTTCATCCAAAGCCAACAGTTGCCCCATACGCGACGCCGGTCGTTGTCGCCGTGGCAACGGAATCGGCACGTCGGCTGATGCCGGAAAGGAGAAGGTCACATCTGGCGGCGGATTCATCACATCTGGGCCCAGGTTGATCGTGAGATCTGCCTGGGGCCGAATGACCCGACTCGATGACGGCCCGCCGAGCTTCACGACCGCGCCTTGCCCAGTGACAAGTCGGTGCACACCAGGGCTCAGATGCACGGTCGTGACACCGCTGGCAAGAGCCTTGGCATAGTTCTGATAGCGGTCGAACGTATCGACTGCCCGATATCCTGCGGCTACGGATTCATCTCCACGGTGGTCTCGGCCAAGGTCAGTGGCGGCTGCCACCAGTCCGGGCGTGACTGTACTATCCCAAAACTCGATAACCGGAAGATCAGAAGGAATCTGGAGGTCCGCACCGATCGCGGCGATTCGGCCATCGCGGACGATGATGACACCGTCAGTGATCTCCCAGGGCAGCGTGGCCGACACCGGGAGAATCCGTCGAGCACGAATGGCGAACGAGCCTGACGCACTCGCAACGAGAGGCAATGTCACCGCTGCCACGACCACAGTCAAAATCAGCATTGTCGTCCTGACACGTATCATCGATTCTCTCCAGAGGGGGACTGCGTGGACTTCTTCTTGGAAGGCTCCTCTTCTTTTTTCTCCTCCTGCTCCCCCGTTTCCTTCTTCTCCTCTTCCTCCTGTTTATCCTTCTCCTGTTTCTCCTTCTCCCGCTGTCTCTTCTTCAGGCCGAGTAACACCTTCAACCGTTCATCCTTGGCGCGGTCATATGCCAAGATCCCATCGATGTATGCCTTCTCAACCCACGTGTTGAAGTCAAGAGGATCCCCGCTCAGGATCACAACATTACCGGTCTTACCGACTTCAAGCGAGCCCAGTTGGTCGTCGATACCGAGGATTTTTGCCGGGTTCAGTGTGATCGCTTTCAAAGCTGCCCGTCGGGGTATCCCATGACGAACACATCGGGCCGCCTGATAGGTGAGGAACCGTTCGGCAAGAGACGAGCTCGGATTCGGTTGCAAGGCGTAGAGCAACCCCGCGTCATGGATCACCTTGGGGATGAACGTCTCATTGAGCTCCCCTGTGATGGGATCCCGCTCCTGATGCACCAACACTTCGGGAAGCACTACGGGGCGCCCCACTGCCCTTAGCTCCTTCACCGCACGGTAGGCCTCAGTGCCCAACACAAGAACCGTATGCTCGAGGAAACCGTTCCTCTTGGCCGTCTCAATCGCCGGGGCCACGTCGGTGGCCGCACCGCAGTAGATCCACGCATCCACGCGACCGTCTTTGAGCTTCACCAGGTTCCGGTGCTTATCGTCAAGGTCCTCATCGCGAATCAGCTCACGGCCACGTGTTCGGGCCTCCTCAGGATGGACGTCGACTTCTTTGTTCTCCTTCTTCAACTCAGCTTCGTAGCGCGCTTCGGCAAGGTTCTCCAAATAGTACGCCAATTCGAGAAAAGCCTCTCGCATGGCAGCCATCTGGCTCATCCGTTCAGACCCCGTCTTAGGGCTGGTGCTGAGCTTCAGGGCAATCGAAGGCTTGATCGTCATCTCATCGGGTGTACGGCCGATGGGACGTACCACACGGCTCACCCCCCCAATGACGCAATTGTTGCCCTGAATCACATGCACAGCGAGGACGCCGTCACGCAGCGCATCCTCGAAACTCAAACTCGACGGATCAATCGCGTCGTAGACGTCGAGATAGGGCGCTACCGGCAGGTTCTCGTTCGGACGGTCAAGCCCGCGCCAGGTATGGGGTGAAATCATCCCGGGAAAAAGTACCTTGCCCGATACGTCGATCACCATGGCATCGTAGGGTATCTCGACCTTCTTACCCACGGCTGTAATCTTCCCGTGCTCGATCAACAGGGTGCCTTTAGCGATCTCCTCGCCCACCACCGGTATGATTCGGCCGCCCTCAAACGCCACCTTTGCCGGTGGCACAGCTTCGCTGTGAGCCGCCCCTAGACCGAGCAGACAACAGGTCAGTAAGATTCGCTTCGTGTTCACAAGATGTTCTCCTACTACCCTTAACGCCTATCCATAACAACATT
>CP070666.1:865782-873723 GCA_020351775.1 Gemmatimonadota bacterium
CCGACGTGGCGGTGTTCGTAGGCTCCTTCGAAACGGCGCACGGGACCCAACCCGTGGTCTATCACCGGCCCAGCTTCTTCGAGGGTACGCTCCACCTGTACCGCGACGGTTCGCTCGTCCCTCTGGAGATCCCGCTGGATGCCGATCCGGGCCTCGTGGGGGACCAACTCACGGTCTACGTTCGCGATCCCTGGACGGTAGGAGACCGCACGTACCCCACCGGCTCCGTCATCGCCATGAACCTGGAAGATTTCCTTGCCGGCGAGCGTGACTTCCAGGTCGTGATCGAGCCCGGCCCCCGTGCCGCGGTGCAGGGTGCGTCGCCGACGCGGGATTACCTGCTGGTGAACGTCCTCGACAACGTTCGTGGCCAACTCTGGAAGTACCGCTTCGAGGGTGAGCGCTGGGTCGGCGAGCGAGTGGATGCACCGGACCTGGGCTCGGTAAGCCCGGTGGACGTGGACATTCACTCCAACCGCTTCTTCTTCACATACTCCAGCTTCATTCAGCCGACGACGCTCTACGTTCATCACGACGACGGCCGGGTCGAGGAGGTGCGTCGCATGCCGGCCATGTTCGACTCCGACGGACTCGTGATCGAGCAGTACGAGACCGCCTCCCCCGACGGCACAGCCGTGCCCTACTGGATCGTGCGCTCTCAGGATATGCAGATGGACGGCCGCAACCCCACGCTGCTGTACGCCTACGGCGGCTTCGAGATCAGTTCCACTTCCTCCTACGATGCAACCGTCGGTAAGGTCTGGCTCGAGCGTGGCGGGGTCTATGCCGTGGCCAACATCCGCGGCGGAGGCGAGTTCGGACCGGCCTGGCACCGGTCGGCGCTCAAGGAGAACCGGCAGCGAGCGTACGACGACTTCATCGCCGTCGCGGAGGACCTCATCGCCCGCGGCTTCACTTCGCCCCCGTACCTCGGCATCGAGGGAGCCAGCAACGGCGGGCTCCTCACAGGGGTCGCGTTGACCCAGCGGCCGGATCTGTTCAGTGCTGTGGCAATCCGAGTGCCCTTGCTGGATATGCGGCGTTATAACAAGCTGCTGGCGGGCGCGAGCTGGATGGCCGAGTACGGCAATCCAGACATTCCCGGCGAGTGGGAGTACATCTCCGGTTACTCGCCTTACCAGAATGTCTTTGCAGACCGCGAGTACCCACGCCCACTCTTCACGACCACGACCCGCGACGACCGGGTTCACCCCGGCCATGCTCGCAAGATGGCGGCGAAGATGCTCTCACAGGAGCACGAGGTGCTTTACTACGAGAACACCGAAGGCGGACACGGGTCGGGCGTCACTCCGGAGCAGCGGGCCAGGATGATGGCAGTTATGTACACCTATCTCTGGACTCAGCTGCGGAAGGCACTGGGAGACCTGGGCGCGTTCTGATCGAGAAGTTCTCAACCTGCTCAAGCAACGCGGCATCGAGGTCGTCGTGGTAGTGGCGCTCTCTACAAGCGTCCGCCTACTGAGCTGGCGTTTGACATTCGTCAGCCTCTGCGGCGGCAAGAAAGCGCTACTGTGTCGCGATCTGACGGGCTCGGTTCATCAGGATCATAGAGGGCACTTTCGGGGTACCGAGTTCATTGCTGAACACATCGAGAACCACCGGTGCCCGACGGTCAACTGACCGACTGGTTGAAGCCATTCCGGTTTGCCGTTCGATGCGACTCGAAACTGACGGGAGTCGAGCTGGGGCATGAATAGCATGACACGGCTACGCGTCTCCGGCCCGCTGCTAGGCGCTGCACTCGTTTTTCTAGTGTGCCTGGTGGGATACGTTCTCACCGTTTCACCATCGGTGACCTTCTGGGATGCGGGCGAGTTCCTGGCAGCGTCCAAGGCGCTGGGGGTTCCCCACCCGCCGGGCACGCCACTGTTCACGTTCCTCTCCAACACCTGGGCCCGGCTCTTCCCCGTTGGCGAGTACGCGTTCCGCGTCGGCGTGATGGTCGCGGCATGTGCCGCCATGAGTGCAGCATTGTTCTACCTCGTCGTGCTCGAGATCATGGGAGGCCGCGAGGCGGAGGGGAACGGTGGCAACCGCAGCTCGGCTCATGCGGCCGCCCTGGCCGGCGCCCTGGTCTCGGCGTTCACGTTCACGGTGTGGCAGAGCGCCAACGAGGCCGAGGTCTACATGCTCGCCTCGCTGCTGGTGAGCGCCACTGCGTTGTCGGCCTTGCGCTGGCGCCGCAGGCGCGGCACCTCAGGCGGCACGAAATATCTCCTGCTCGCCGTGTACCTCTCTGCTCTTTCCGTGGGCGTGCACCTCTTGGGGTTGCTCGTGGGACCGGCACTCATCGTATTCGTCTGGCACCAGCTCTGGCGTCACCCACATCAGGACCGCTCGGTGCGGCGTGCCGAGGCCGGGCACCTGGCCGTGATCGCTGGAGTGTGGCTGCTGCTGGTGGCGGTCGGGCTGGGGAGCCGCGGCCTGTTGATGGTGGCCGGGCTCGCCGTTCTGTTGGGGCTGGCCGTCGCTTGGATGAGGGGCGCTGCTCCGTTCGCGCTGGCTGCGCTGGCCATTTCCGCCGTGGCCGTGACAACCTATGTCTATGTCTACATTCGAGCAGGTCTGGCGCCGGCGATCAACATGGGAGATGCGTCCACCTGGGATGGGCTGGCAGCGCTGATCGCACGCAAGCAATACCCGCTGCGTCTGCCGTGGGATAACCCACTGTTCATATCGGGTCCCGACAATCCCGGCCGGACGCTCGAGTTGGTCGGGCTGCAGATTCTGAACTACGTGCAGTACTTCGACTGGCAGTGGTCCAGGGGACTTGCGGCCGCGCAACCGTACCTCGCTTGGCCCCGACTGCCAATCACCATGGCGTTCCTTTCGCTCGGCATCTACGGCGCGGCCGTGCTGCATCGGCGGGATCGCTCGGCCTCCTTGTTGCTGCTGTGGATCTTCCTGGTCACGGGTCCCGGTCTCGTAGCTTACATGAACTTCAAACCCGGGTTCTCGATCGGGTATGACCGGTTTCCCAGCTACACTCAGCATGAGGTGCGCGAGCGCGACTACTTCTTCCTGCTCTCGTTTCAGGTGTGGGGACTGTGGGCGGGAGTGGGCATCGCCGCTCTGTACGGACGCCTTCGAAGCTGGCTTGTGACACACGGCATCCGGGCGGCCATCCGGCCCGCGGTTGCAGCCCTGCCCTACGGACTTGCGTTTCTCCCGATTCTCCTGAACTACGCTGCGGCAGACAGGAACCGCGATCCGGAAGCACGCCTGCCGTTCGATTTCGCCTATGACATGCTTCAATCGGTGGAGCCGTACGCTGTGCTGGTGACAGCAGGCGACAACGACACCTATCCGTTGTGGTACGCACAGGAGGTCATGGGCGTTCGGCGCGATGTTACCGTGGTCGTTTCCACACTCACCAACCTGGACTGGTGCGTGCGCCAGATGCGGGACCGACCCGTGCGACCATTCGACCCCGCCGCGGCGCCGTGGTACGCCGACGTGGCTCCGGAGACGGTGCCGCCTCCGCCGCACACAATGACCGACGAACAGATTGCTTCCTTGCGGTCGTTGGCTCTGCCGGATTCCTTCCGCTACAGGGCCGGTGTGCTGGACTACACATTGGAAGCCGGAACACCGCTCTACGTTCAGGATCAAGTGCTGCTGCGGGTGATCCAGGAGAGCATCGGGAAGCGCTCCATATACTTTGCCTCGTCTTCCTTTGCCTCGATGTCGGGTTCCAGGACCTTGGAGATGTTGCGGGATTCCATTGTGCGGGAGGGCATGGTGTTCCGCTTGTACGCCGAGCGCCCTGCCGAGCAGCGTCTTCTGGCGGTCGGATTCGACGGGATCCCGGTAGACATCGAACGCACAGATACTCTCGCCAACGAGGTGTACCGCTACGCGGGCCTGTTTGAAGCGGACACCAGCCGTCTGGGATCGACCGAGCGGCAAATCGTCGCGAACATGGGCACGATGTTCCTCGCCCTAGGCTCCGCTCAGACCTCGGTGGGCGACCGCGAGGGCGCCGTGGCGAACCTCGAGCGAGCCAACCACCTGATGCCGGAGGCCGGATTGGGCAGCTTCATCGAGACCTTGCGAGGCTCTTCCGACGCCGGCATGTAGAACGCATGGTGCCGACCGCGTCACAATCGCCACCGGCGGCAATACCGTCTCATGCAACGCATCGAGTTTGACGTCTTCGGCCGACGATTACTGGTGGAGCGCACCGAGCTCGGGTGGCGCGCTCTATACCCGGGGTCAGAGGGAAAGCACCGGGTCGCGTCGGATATCGTGATACCGCCTGACACGCCGGAGTCGGACCTCCCACGCTACCTCGCGGATCTGTGTCACGAGTGGGCATCGCCGCAACGTCCCGTTGTGCGCCGTCTGAGCAATTAGGGCGGCGGGCACTCTTTGGCGTCGCGTCGATCGACCCACCAGCATCCCGCGAGATGATGGCTGTTGCTGTGCAAGTGAGGAGGTCACCGCTCTAACGGCCGACACGCGGCACCAACCCAGGATGCCATCAAGGTCATCAAGGTCACTACAAGGAGCTACAGTTCACCGCAGTTCACCGCCACCTTGGAATCCGCGCTGAGCGCCCCGAGTCCCCGGCGGTTACGGAGGCCTGCCCCGCGGCACTCATCAGCGATATCTCCAACGCCGCCCCCGATCAGGTGTAAGCGATCGTGGAGCCCTGCGTCACGCGACTGCCGTCGGGTGAAACCCCGGCAGGTAGAGGGCCGTAGGACGATATATCCATCAATGGATATATGGTGAACCGGATACAGCATCGTGGCCCGGATTCTCTCCCGGTCCAGCAAGGTTATCTAAATGTCAAATAAGAGCTTACTCGATCAATTGGTGCCCCTGCGGCCGGTCGTGTTCGAGATTCTGTTGCTGCTCAATGACGCCCCGCTACACGGCTACGGACTCATGAAGCGGCTTTCCGGCCGGAGCATTGGGCGTACGGTCCTGGGACCAGGCACCATGTACCGCACGCTGAAGGAAATGCAGCAACTCGGGTTGATCGCGCCTACTCGGCGGGGAGAGGTGGGCGCCGAGCCGGAGCGACGACGCTACTACCGCATCACCCAACACGGCCGCGCCGTGGCGGCGGCCGAAGCGGCCCGGATGGCCGATCTAGTCGGGCTCGCGCGGGCCGGAAATCTAATATCGGACGGCGAGCAGGCATGAGCCGGGTTACACCACCGCGGCGCGGCCGCTCGTGGTCGGAACGCATCTACCGGGTTCTGCTGCACGCGTATTCACCGCGGTTCAGACGCGAGGCGGGAACCGACCTGGAGGAGATGTTTCACGACGCCTACGCGGACGCGTGCGCCCGGCGTGGCACAGGTCACCTGCCCCGGCTCTGGATTCGTACGATCCTCGACCTGGCCGTGACGGCGCTGCCCGAACGGATCGCATGGATCGCGCGGAGACCCAGACGAATCGCAGTCAACCGCCCAACCAGGACAATGAAGAGGACGGGATCGATGGAAACCACCTTGCAGGACATCCGCTACGCTCTGCGTAACCTCAGAAAGAGCCCGGGCTTCGTAGCGGTGGCGGTGATCTCGCTCGCGCTTGGCATCGGCGCAAACACCACCATCTTCACGGTCATCAATGCCGTGTTTCTCAACCCGCTCCCGGTGGAGGAACCGTCGCGGTTGGTGAACCTCTATACCGACGACGAGGGAGTCGCAGGCGGGTTCATCGCCATCCCCGTTTCATACCTCAACTACCAGGACTATCGCGATCAGAACGACGTGTTGAGCGGTCTTGCGGCGTTCATTCCGTTCCAGTTCACAGTGAACCCGGGTGAAGAGCCGCAACAGGTGACCGGAATGCTGGCGACCGGCAACTACTTCGATGTGCTGGGCGTGAGCGCGCAGATTGGCCGGACCTTCAGCTTCACGCCATCGGAGGACCGGCAGCTTGGTGGACATCCCGTGGCAGTCATCTCCCACAGCCTGTGGAGCAGGATGTTCGGCTCGGACCCGACTGTCGTCGGGCGCAGCGTGTCGGTGAACTCATACCCGTTCACCATCGTCGGCGTCACGCCGCCCAACTTCAAGGGCACATTCGCCCTCGGTAACCCGGATCAGATCTGGATCCCCGTGAGCATGTATCGTGAGATGGTCCCGCTGCCGTTTCACTCGTTCCTCGAAAGCCGCCGAGCCCTGGCAATGAACCCGTTTGGACGACTCAGACCGGGCGTCTCGCAGCAGCAGGCTGCGGCGGAGCTGAAGACCATTGCCGCCCGACTGGCGCAGGAGTACCCCAATGACAACGAGAATCGCACGGTCCGGCTCGAGTCGGTTGCCGACGCGGCCGTGGGCATAGATCAACGGCAGAGCATGATCCGCACGAGTGGCGTCCTCATGACGGTCGTGGGGCTAGTGCTCCTCATCGCCTGTGCGAACCTGGCCAATCTCCTGCTGGCGCGGGGCGCCACGAGGGCCAAAGAGATCGGTATCCGCGCAGCACTGGGGGCCAACCGCAGGCGGCTGATCCGCCAGCTTCTCACCGAGAGCGTGCTGATCGCCCTGGCGGGCGGTGTGGCGGGCATCTTCGTGGCGCACTGGGGCCGCGACCTGATATGGTCGTTCCGACCGGCGTTCCTGGACCAGAACGCCATCGAACTTGCGCTCGACGGACGCGTACTGGCGTTCACACTCGGTGTCTCGGTGGCGACCGGTATCGCGTTCGGACTGCTGCCCGCCCTGCGAGCGTCACTCACAGATGTACAGCAGACACTCAACGTGGCCGGACGGTCAGAATGGAGTGGGTGGGGCAGGAGCAGGTTGCGTCATCTGCTCGTTGCGGGGGAGGTAGCGCTCACTCTAGTGGCGCTGGTGGGTGCGGGGCTGTTCCTCCGCAGCATGCAAGAGGCTCAGAGCATCGACCCCGGATTCGAATCGAGCAACATGATGGTAATGGGGGTCAATCCCAGCTCGGCCGGCTATACGCCCGAGCAGACCGAGCAGTACTTTCGCGACGTCGTACTGCGGGCTGGGGCCGCTCCCGGTGCTCGATCGGCCGCCATTGCGGACGCATTCCCCCTTGGTGGCGGGTTCCAGCAGACCGTGGTGCTGGAGGGCGAGGATCCCTCCCAGCGCGGCAGGTTGTCCTACACCATCAACGTCAGCCCCGGTTATTTGGAGACCCTGGGCATCCCTTTGCTACGGGGCCGCGGGCTGACGGAGTTTGATCGTGCCGACACCCGCCGGGTTGCAGTCATAAACGAGGCCATGGCGCGACGTTATTGGGAGGGCCAAGACCCGATCGGACAGCGATTCAGCTTCATCAGCACTCCCGATCAGGTAGTCGAGGTGGTGGGCGTGGTCCCGACGGTGGCCATGACCGCGGTCGGTGAAGACCCACAACCGGCCGCCTACCTTCCAATTGAACAGAACCCCACTGCGTTCGGCGTCATCCACGTGCGAACGGTGGGCGATCCGGCCAATTTCGCCGGGCCGATACAGAGCGAGATTCGCGACCTCGACCGCGACATCGCGCTGATCAACAGCACCACCATCGGTAACGTTCTGTCCGCCGCCCTGTGGCCGCGCCGCATGGCCGCAGGGTTGCTCGCGTTCTTCGGCCTATTGGCGCTGATCATCGCGGCCGTGGGAGTTTACGGCGTCATGTCGTATTCGGCGAACCAGCGGCGCCACGAGATAGGCATCAGAATGGCAGTGGGCGCAACGACCGCGAGCGTGTTGAGTCTCGTGCTGCGCCAGGGCGTACTGATCGCGGGCGCGGGCGCGGCGGTAGGGCTCGTGGCGTCGCTTGCTCTATCCCGCGCAGTCGCCAGTCTACTGTACGGTGTGAGTGCGACCGATCCACTGACATTCGGCACGATTGCAGCGCTCATAATGCTGGTGGCAGCGGTGGCCTCCTACCTGCCCGCCCGCCGCGCCGCCAAGGTCGACCCGCTAGTGGTATTGCGCAGCGAGT
>CP070666.1:873823-881674 GCA_020351775.1 Gemmatimonadota bacterium
GTGTCGTGGCTCGGCCTGGAGACGGTCTATCTCGAAGCTGGTGGACTCCCAGAGATCCCTGAGATCCCTGACATCTTCGTTCAACACCTCCACACCAGAACAACTGATCCGCACCGACGTTGTCCCCGAGGCCTCACCAATGGTCGCACACGGTACTCTGACGGACCTGAGCGCCTCGAGCACGCGCATTTCATCGGCTGCGGCAACCTCGAGAACGAGCCCCAGCTCTTCGGAGAAGAGCAACTCGATCGCCGATCTGTCACCACAATCCAGATCGACCTCGATACCACAGTTTCCGGCAAAAGCCATTTCCAACAGTGTGGTGATCAGTCCGCCGTCGCTCCGGTCGTGACCCGCAGTCACGAGCCCCTGAGCGATCAAGTCCTGCACTGCATTGAAGGCTCGCTTCAGGAGCCCAGCATCCACAACATCTGGGGACTGGTCTCCCACCTGTCCGAACACGTGGGCGAGCGCCGATCCGCCCAATCGACACCTGCCACCACCCAGGTCGATATACACGAGCCGACCCGCATCGGGCAGCTCCAGGTCAGGAGTGACGGTCTGAGTGATGTCGGGGCAAGTCACGTACGCGGAGACGACGAGGGAACCCGGTGCCTTCACAGTCTCGTCTCCGCCAGTCTCACCAGGCGCGTGGGCAGCCATCGAAAGGCTGTCCTTGCCGCCATCGATTGCGATGCCTAGCTCGGCGAGGAAGTCACTGAGTGCAGCGGCAGCATCGAACAGCGCCGCTCCCTCACCAGGGAGTTTTGCGGCCCACATCCAATTGCCCGAGCACTTCACGTCTTCTAAAGCACTCACTCGCGCCCAGACCAAGTTCGTCAACGCCTCGCCGACGCTCATCCGGGCCATCGCAGCCGGGTCCAACAGACCTTTGATTGGCTGCTCCCCTATCGCAGTCGCTGCACCGGTGGTGCCGAAGTGGCTTTGAGCGATAACCGCGACGTCGGACACCGTGAGCTGCAGTGGCCCCACACAAGGCTGTCGTGCCACCAGTCCCGTGACCGCTCGATCAACCTTGGTTGTGAGGAACCGCTTGGAACCGACCGAGAGCAGACGCAGCACACGGTCCAGCGCATCCCTAATCGTCAGCCCGTCGGGCAGAACTAGCGGTTGTGTTTGCGGCGCGACACGTTCCAGTTCGAATTCCTTCTGCGGCATGTCGCCCAGAACAGTGTCGAGATCGAGGTTTACAGGGGTCGAATCGTCGCTATCATCGTAAAGCACGATCTTCCCGTCGCCCGTGATTTGTCCGACGAACGCGACGGGGACCTTCTCCCTATCGCACAAGGATTGGAACAGATCCACGTGATCGGGACGCAACAACAGAGCGTCTTGTTCCTGATACTCCGCACCCCATATCTCTATAACGGACAAGGTGTCGTCGCCCAGCGGGATCTTTCGCACGTCGATGCGCGCACCTGCAGGATCTACGATTTCCTTGAGCACGTTACAGTTGCCACCCGCACCCTGATCGTGAATGCTCACGATGGGATTGCCGTTGCCCAGCTCTACGCACGCACGAATCACCCGATTGACTTTCTGCTCCATCTCCGCATCGCCCCGTTGAACCGCGTTAAAATCGAGCTCGGCGACGTTCTCGCCCTGCACCATGCTCGATGCGGCTCCCCCACCCATTCCAATTCGATAAGCAGGGCCCCCCATCTTCACCACCGACATCCCCTGCTCGGGAGCGTCCTTTCCAGTGTGCCGTGCGTCAATCTGTCCGATCCCACCGCTGAACATTATGGGTTTGATCCACTCACGGCGCTCTCCGCCAGGCAGCCGTAGTCCAAACGAACGCGTGTAACCCTGGATTACCGGCTCGCCGAACTTGTTGCCGTAGTCAGAGGCTCCGTTGCTGGCCTCGATCTCGATCTGGAGCGGAGCAGCGAGGCTGCTTGGGTAGGCGAAATGCGGATCTTCCCACGGCAGATCGTAGCCAGGGATCCGCAGATTCCCCACACAGTAGGCGGCAGTGCCTGCCACAACCAACGCGCCTTTTCCGGTCGCGTGCACGTCACGAATGCGGCCCCCTGTGCCGGTTTCCGCGCCCGGAAACGGGGCTACACCGGACGGGAAGTTGTGCGTCTCGGCGGTGAAGATGATGTGATAATCGAGATCAGCAGCCACCATGGGCGAGGGTTGACCGGGACGCGACGGAACGATCGTGCCGATGCGATAACCGCGAATTGCACTCGAATTGTCCTTGAACGCAATGACACTGTTGTTGGGATTGGCGTCCAACGGCCTCCGAATCAATCCAATGAGATGCTGTTGGATCTCCTCCTTGTCGATGATGAGACGGCCCTTGAAGAACCAGTGCCGAGAATGCTCGCTGTTCGACTGAGCGATGTCGAAGCACTCTACGTTGGTCGGATTACGGCCGATACGCTCCTGGAAGAGCCTCGTGTAGTAGTCGAGGTCCCAGTCATCAAACGCCAGACCCAATTCCCGGTTGATGCGCTCGAGTGCTGCCCGGCCTTGCTGAAGTACGGGGATCTCGAACGTGGGTTCCGCCTCGATGCCGGTTTCGAACGACGTCAGTGGCTTGGGATAACGACACTCCGTCATTCGATCGTGCACCAAAGCTAGGAATCCCGACTCCTGTTCTTCGCCCAGTGGCGCCCTGGATTTCAGTAGATAGCGTCGCGACCGTTCGATGCGCTGAACCTTCGCCAATCCGCAACCTTGGCAAACCGACACTGCATTGGTGGACCAAGCGGTGGTGAAGTTCATCCGCGGTCCTACCTCGAGCAATGTGCCGCCAGCGCTTAGAAAGCTGCCCGCGCTGAACCCGTCCGGCTGGAACGTTTCGCTGAGCAGCCAGTATAGGGTTCGGACCTCCGGATCGGTCAACGCGGCAGTAGTCTCCACGTTGAAGCAGTACTCGGTGTCGATTCCCTCGATGAGACTGGAGACGCCGGATCGTGCCGCATCGAGCAACGCGACCTGCTTCGCCGTCGACAGACCTGGAGCGCGATAGAGGTGGAGTAGCGTCATAGGAGGTTTGTCCCGCAATCTACATCGCGGGTCAAGCCACCGTTGACCTCGTTCATGACCAATGGAGCCGACTGCGGCACGTGAGCCCTCGACCGGCTCCCGTCAGCGCTCCACCGGGATTGGGCCTGTCTAGCGGCCGGCCGGCAGCGGCTCTGCCGAGAAACATCGCAGTGCCGCGATCCACTGCCGAGTCATGATGTCCAGGACTTGTCTGCCCTTCTCTACGGTGGCCAACGTGGGATCGCCGAACAGGCCCGTATGAGAGAAGTTGGGGTCGTCCGGATCGCGGGAAAATAGACCTGGTTTGCATCCGGGGTAGCCATGGGCCACTCCCTCGCCGTAGTCAGTCACTGCCCGTTCCAAACGCACCAGCTCGGGCTGCATGTAGAGGTTGATCGATGTCTCCACTTCGTCGGCGTGGCCACCTGCGTGCTGCTCCTGTAGCGCCTCCACCTCCAGCGTTTCCAGATCATCCCACGATACTGCCAACGTCGGAGTACCGGTCTGGGCAGGGACCTCGCGTGCCACAATCGACAGAGGCAGGCCCGTCGCCTGACTGATGCCCGTGTTCAGGAATGCAATCCGTTGCACGCCCTGCCGCACCAGCGATTGTGCTACTTCAAAGACATACATCCGGAATACATCGGGATTGGCCACCTCAGTCACAGGAAACTCACGGAAGGCGGGAAACCAGCCGTGCAACACGGGCGGGGCTACCAGCACGGGCAGGGAGTCTAACGCCTGGCGGCAGAGATACTCCATCACCTTCTGATCGGCGTTCAAGGGAAGATGCGGTCCATGCTCCTTGGCGCCCGCGCCAAACGGCAGAATCACGAGGGGTGCCTCCCGAAGTCGCTCGATCGCCTCCGGCCAAGTCAGGTTGCCCAGGTACGCACCTTGTGGCTGTGCTCGGACCATCGCTGAGGGTATGTGAACGAGCCCAACCAGGATCGCTACTATCAGACGCATTGACATAGTGGCACCCCGTGTCTTTCTGCCCTTCTCGGACTCCACCCAGACGCGTATCACCTAGCGAAGACCACCTCACTTCCTGCTGACTCGCCCGCCAGCATATGTGAAACGGTCGCCACGGCGGTTTGCGTAGTACACTGCGGTCTTCACGTCTTCTCTGCTGATCTCTCGAGCAAACCTCTCATACAGCTCTTCGTTGCCACCGCGGTGCATGGGAAACAGCGCCCGCGGTCTCAGTTTCTCGATTGTGTATCGGTCGCCCGCGTTGACCAAGCCACCTCCAATGCGACCAAACGTGGAAACAAATGCAAGGTCTATCTGCCTCCGCAGGCTTGATAGGTAGTCGATGTTATCGACAAACGTCGGATTGGGATCATCAGTAACAGTCCCGTGATCGCCAGAGTGATATATCACCAACCCATCCACTGTAACCAGGAAAGCGACCTCGGGAACACCGTCGAACTCGTGATTGATGGTCGAGATCTCGACAGCACCGATCTCACGTGTTTCCCGTGACCCAAGCATCCTCACGGTCTCCCGATCTGTGGCTACGTTCCACCCGAACACGTATCTGATGTCCCGTACTGTGTCTGACCACTGGAAAATTTTTGGATCATAGTGGTCTCCGTGCTGGTGTGTGACGAACACGATCGTCGCCTGATCAGCAATCTCTGCTGCGTCTATGAAACCGTTCGCCAGTGATGGCTCCTGCGGTGGTTCGTGGGATTCCCGATAGTCGAAAATCAGGAGATGGTCACTAGTCTTCACGGCCCATCCCGCGTGTCCGATGTACCAGAATGTCGCTATGCCGACCCCCGTGTCGGCCGTCAAACAGTCGCGGACGCTCTGGGCTGTCGTGGCAGCAGCCGAACCGCTCAGGGCTGAGACGAGAACTGTCCAGTAGATCACACGCATGTGGCTACTCCCGTAATTGTCTCCGTAGCTCACCTTGCCCTCGGTCCACAGCCCGACAGCATCCGCATCGACCCAACCCAATTGCGGCTGCTACATCACCGGCACCCGGTCAGCATTGAGCCGACAAAAGGTCACCCGCGATTGCCAGCTTCGGCAAGTCACAGCCATGGCATGTGGTCATGCCTCCACGCAGGCACAAATGCGAAACGCCGACTACTGGGTCGGCGCTTGTACCTCACAGTAGGTCGAGCTGTGTGCGTCTAGCGTCCGGGACGCACCCAATTCTCGATGAACCGCCCGCTGCCTTCCTCAGTCTCGTCAATCAACGCCTGGAAGATCGCCCTGAGCTGTTCATATGGCAGTGTCCCAATGATCATTCGATTGTTGATGATCATCGTGGGTGTCGATCTGATGCCGTGGGCGTATCGCTCTGAGGTCTTCTCGTATTCCATCCCGGTGTTGATGATTCGACGTACCAAATCCTGGGTCGTCGTATCGCTGAGCGCGTCTTCGACCCCGTACCGGACTGCCAATTCACTGCGCCACTCCGGATTGGCTTTGGCCTCACGGAAGTTCGCGAACACCTCGTCATGGATCTGCAGGAACTTGTCAGCTTCGTGGGCGGCCATGTAATGGAGATCACATGCACCCGGATGGAGATCCTTCTCTACGACCTGATTGCACTCGGCCTCGAGCGGGAAGTGCTGAAACGCAATGTTGATCTTGCCAGCGAACTCCCGCTTCAACGTGTCCAGCTGCTGTGCCAAGTACAGGCAGTCGGGGCACAAGAGGTCGGCGTATTCGATTACCCTGATTGGAGCGTCTTCGAACCTCTCCGTGGCCCGTGCCGTCCAGAAGGGTGAGATGAAACTCGGTGTAGTCACCGTTGGAAGCTCATAGAACTCCCTGACTATGCCTGCTGCCACGGCACCTGACTGTGCCGCCTGCTTCGCAGCCGTGAACTGCGCGAAGCCATATGCTCCAGCCAATGTGAAGACCGCGTAGGTTGCCAGGTGTGTCACCGAGGGACGCGAATATCGCCTGGCAAAATCGAGTTGTTCTTTGTCAATACCGTACCTGGCGAAGAGTACGAGGTTGAAGACAGAGAACAGGTAGAATCCGGCACAGTACAGGCAGAGGCTGCGCAGATAGACAGTCGCCAACAAGAAGAGAGCCACGACACCGGCCATGTTGACCAGTGCAAGCGTCTTGTTGGTCCGCTCGAGTCGGGCTGAGGGAAAGAGGACCCCAAGCATCACCAGTACACCGATCACCATACCGAAGTAACCGATGGGCACACCGGCTACCTGTGCGAACACCGAGAATGCCGAACTGTCACAGTTGAAGAACGCATTGATGTCACAGACCGAACCTTCATATATCGACTCGGGGTAGTTGGCTCCGTAGAAGTGCTTGACGGTAATAGCCGAAGTCAGCATCATGCCCAGTCCAGCGCTGAAACTCAGTACACGACGCACGAACCTGCTGCCCACAGTCAATGTCTGCCCCATCACGACCTCCTCTTGAACGGCTAAATCTAAGGAAGGTCCCCTGCACATTGTATAACTTTTGTTGAAGAAACTATGAAGCTGCGCCAGTTGGCTACGTCGAGCGATCAGGATAGGCTGCGGTTAGCAAGGACGTACGCAGGCCAAGCATGAGAACGATGACCGCCACCGATTGCACAAGATGGAACACTCCGTTGTGATCGAACTGCCATACCAGGGCGAAGCCTATCGAACCAGTTGCCTGGATCCCGGCAGCAACGATGTTGAGCAGGATGGCGACCGCCATGAGATCGGCTCCCCGCATGCGGCGCCGGACGGCGAGGGACACGTAGATGCCAAGTGCCAGGAGCATTGCCAAGGCCTCGTACACGACGAACACCAAGAACGTCCCGCTGGCCAACTGCGTCATACCGAAGAAGAGCACTGCCAACGGAATCATTGTGGCGAGGGCACGGCGCGCCCCCGACAACCCCGCCAGGTCGTATACCGCAGCGACGACGAACAGTGCGACCAGCAGGGCCAGGAGCAGAAATAGCGGCCGCCACAAGAATCGAGTCATGGCGTCTGACAGCGCAAGCCCGTGCACTACCGCGCCGAGTATAGCGGCCGCCGTGAGCAGCCCCAACACCCAGGTCCAGATCCCGACCTTCCATCGGTCGATCTGCCGATAGTGCGACAGATACCACAGGCATCCTAGCGCGAGAATCCCCAACAGCGCATCGGTCGCGCCAGTGGTTAGCTCGGTCGGGTTCGCGTTCAACTGGATACGCACTGCGCCTACTCTACCAACTGCGCCGTCTGTGGCGACGCGTGATTCCGTGCTGGATCCTATTCCTCCGCCTCGATCCGCACGGCCGTTCCATACGCCAGAAGTTCAGCCGCTCCCGCCATGACCTGTGAAGTCACGAACCGCACATTTATGATTGCGTTGGCGCCGAGCTTCTCGGCCTGTAGCTCCATCCGCCTCATGCTCTCCGCACGCGATTCGACCAACATCTCCGTGTATTCCTTGATCTCACCGCCCAGCAGCGTTCTCAGGCCCGCGACTATGTCTTTGCCAAGATGCTTGGCCCGAATGGTGCTTCCTCGCACCAACCCCAGCGCTTCGCGGATCTGGTGCCCGGGTACGAAGTCGGTATTCACTAAGATCATGGTGAGTGACTCCTCGTCAGGGTGTGTCTAGGTACACCGATCAGTAGCCGTTGTCCCTCAGACCAGTATCGCGTTCGCGGTCTTCCAAGCGTTCCCAGATCAACGATCCCATCAGTAGCAGCAATCCAACTGCTGCAGCTGCCAATCCGACCTGAATCGGCCATGGCAGGGATCGCAGCCAGGGCCACAGGAACCTCAAGGGCTCAACGAACCAAATCAGCAACAGGATCGCGCCGGCACCCATGAACAGCAAACCGGTGACGCGTATCAGCCGGATCATTCC
>CP070666.1:881774-889611 GCA_020351775.1 Gemmatimonadota bacterium
ACGGCCGTAGTCCACGGGGACCTCGTCACCATCCACGTACCAAATGCCGAGGGCGTAGCAGCCCTCCACATCTCCGGCGTCGCAGGCTTGTTCAAAGAGGGAAGCAGCGCGGGCTAGATCCCGAGAGACCCCGATGCCATCGCGGTAGAAAACACCGAGGTTCCTGCAACCCTTCGCATCCCCACCGTCGCAGGCTCGTTGAAAGAGAGAAACAGCGTGCGTAAGGTCTTGTGGCACCCCCTGGCCAGTCAAGTACATGATGCCGAGGTTGGCGCAACCCTGAGCATCCCCACCGCTGCAGGCTCTCTGAATGAGAGAAACGGCACGGGCATGGTCCTGAGGGACCCCGACACCCTCGAAGTACATGCCGCCGAGATAGTTGCAGCCCTGCGCATAGCCGCTGTCGCAGGCTTCTCGAAGCAGAGATGCGGCGCGGGTGTCATCCTGCGGCAGACCAACCGCTTCCCTGTACATCATGCCGAGCTTGTAGCAACCGGCCGCATATCCACCGTCGCATGCCTGCTGAAACAGCGTGGCGGCGCGGCTCGCGTCTTCAGGGACGCTGTCGCCGGTAAGGTACTTTGCGCCGAGAGCGTCGCATGCCGCCGCGTCCCCGTCCTCGCAGGCTTCCGGAAGGTGGGAGGCTCTCACGTCTCCCCCGTCGCAGCCGCTGAGACCGGCCGCAAGCAGAACCGAAACGAGGGGGGCTAGTACTTTGTACTGAGAATCTCCCAAGTGCCGTCCTCCTCCACGAGCGTTGAACCAAACAGCAGTCCACTCCCGTGAGAACGGACTGCGCGACCGCCAAGCCCATGTGTGGGGCACCCCCTGCTACGATCCCGGCCGGCCCGCGATGCTATAATCCAGCTAGGTCTCCACAATGCGAACGCACCACCGCACGATGGCCCAGGCGATGGCAAGGAACGGAGTCGGGCGCAATGCGCGGTTGGATACTGCCTCCGGCTCGGGAGCCGGTCAAGACCGAAGATGAATTCCAGCGTGAACGGGCCGCGAAAGTAGACGAACTGGCAGGGTTGGGCTATCTCACGTCGGAGCGGATGAGAAGGGCACTACTCACGGTCTGCCGGGAAGACTTCATCCCGCGTCCGTATCGTGACTACGCTTATCGCGAGGTTCCGCTACCGCTCCCGGGCGTGCAGTCCACGATCTCTTGTCCTCACAGCTACCCTCTGTTCTATGATCCATTGGGTTTGGACGCCGGCCAGCGGTTCCTGGAAGTCGGCCTCGGTTCCGGTTACGGCGCAGCAGTTGCACGAGAGGTGGTTGGGGCTGACGGCTTGGTCGTCGCAATAGAGATCGATGCTGTCACGTTCGAGTTTGCCAGGGCCAACCTGGCAAGGGCCGGCTACGACGACCTGGTCCTGGTAAACGCCGACGGCGCGTTGGGCTACCCGCCGCTTCGACCGTTCGACTGCGTTTCCATCACCGCAGCGTGCAAGACCGTGCCTGCGCCCTTGATCGACCAACTCACGCCTGGAGGGAGGCTGGTCGCACCAGTCATCGCCGGTCAAAAACAGACTCTGGTCCTCATGGAAAAGACGGCGACAGGTCTACGCACTGAGGCAATCTGTGACGTCCTGTACGTTCCTCTGCGAGGGCGGTACGGCGTATGAAGGTGGAGGCGCGGTTGTTCGAACGGCTCGCTGGAGGGTCTGTGCGCTGCGGCACATGCCAGAGAAGATGTGTCATTCCGCCGGGACAAGAGGGCTGGTGCAAGACGCGGCGCAACGAGGCTGGATCGCTGTACAGCGTGATCTACGGCGCTGTGTCATCGATGTCGATCAATCCGATCGAGAAGAAACCCGTCTTCCATTTCTATCCGGGATCGCGCTGGCTCTCGTTGGGGAGCCTGGGCTGCAATTTTCGTTGCCCCGGTTGCCAGAATTGGGAGATCTCTCACTGGACGCGCGGTGAGGTGGGCGTGCCGTATCTCTCGCCCGAGGATGCCGTGACCGCCGCCGAGGCCAACGGCTGCATCGGCCTCTCCTGGACGTTCAACGAACCTACCCTCTGGTTCGAGTACACATTGGATGGGGCGAGGGCGGCGAAGCAGCAGGGGCTGTACACCAACTACGTCACCAACGGATCGATCAGCCCTGAAGCATTGGCGGCGATCGCGCCCGTGCTCGATGTGTTCCGCGTGGATATCAAGGGCTTTTCCGACACCACCTACAAACGCATTGGGCATTTGGAGCAGATGGCGGGGATTCTCGAGATCGTGCGCCAAGCGAAGAGCTATGGGATGCACGTGGAGGTAGTGACGAACATCATTCCCAACATGAACGACAGCGACGCCGAGCTGCGAGGGATAGCCCAGTGGATCAAAACCGCCCTGGGTGCCGAGACTCCCTGGCACGTAACCCGCTTCTTTCCCCAGCGGCAGCTCGCCTACTTAGCGCCCACTCCGATCTCGAGACTGGAAGCGGCGAGGACCATCGGAACGGATTGTGGGCTCCGATACGTGTACGTCGGCAACGTCCCCGGCCACGCGTGGGCAAACACCTATTGTGATTCCTGCGGTGACCTGCTGATCGAGCGATACGGCTTCGACGTCGTCGAGAACAAAGCCAAGGATGGCAGTTGCCCGGCATGTGGCCAGCCCGTGCATGGTGTGTTCTGAGCTCGCTGGACTTGCGATCATCCCCGGCGCGAATCTCACCCCCCCGATTTGGGAATCGGCAGGTCGGATGATTGCGATGCCCAGTGTTTCACCGTTGTGCTGCTGGAACCGAAATCGCGCTGCGTCGCACCGATCAGGGGCTTCGCGATCACAGCTGGCCGCGGATCGGCAACCGCTCGGAGCGGGCTCGATGCCACGGGGACGCTTTACACCTCTGGGATCAGCGCTGCCCTCGCACGATCGTGCCGAACCGACCCACTGCGTGGACGTCGCCATCCGGCGCCCCCCAAACGCTCGCGAGATCCTCCTGAGTGCTGGTCTGCATCGGACTCCAGTCGGTGCCGTTGTAGCGCAGGATGACGCCGTCGGTGCCGACCGCGTAGATGTCGCTCGACGACGTGCCCCACACACCCGTGAGCGTGTAATTGGTTCCACTGGGCATCGAGTTCCATCCCGTCCCGTCGTAGTGCAGAATGGTGCCGTACTGACCCACCGCATACACGTCGGTTGACGACGTGCCCCACACGGCGGAGAGATACCGGTTCATGCCAACCGTCTGATCCTGCCAGCTGGTCCCGTCGTAGTGCAGGATCGTTTCTCCGACGGCGTACACATCAGTCGAGGATGCACCCCACAGCCCCGCCAGTTGCCGGGTCGTAATCCTGGTAACCTCGGTCCACTCGGGTCCGTCGTAGTGCAGTATAGTGCCCTCCGATCCCACGGCGTACACATCGGTCGGCGACGCACCCCACACGGCGTATAGGTGTGCGTTCCTTCTGGTGGGCTCACTCCACGCGGTCCCGTCGTAGTGCAGAATAGTGCTCCCTCCGACCGTGTAGACATCACTCGACGAGTTGCCCCATACCCCGTAGCACGTCCCGTGGCAATTGACGGTCGACGGCAGCTTAAGCCAGGCCGCTCCGTCATAGTGCACAATCGTGCTGCTACTTCCCACCGCATAGATGTTGCTCGACGACGTGCCCCACAGACCGTAGAGATGGTTCCCTATGCTGCTCTGGATAAGGCTCCACTCTGCCCCGTCGTAGTGAGCGATCGTGCGGTAGACCCCCACGGCATAGACGTCACCCGATGCGCTGCCCCACACGCCCCGGAAGACGGCGTCCCCGAGTTGCACCTTTCCCCAGCTAACCCCGTCATAGTGAAGGATCATTCCGTGATCGTCGCCATAACCCACGGCGAAGACATCGGTCGATGACGTGCCCCATACATCCCACAGGAATTCGTTGTCCCCGCCGCTCACCGTGCTCCAGCCGATCCCATCGTAATGCAGCATTGTGTAGAATCCCACCGCGTAGACGTCATCTGACGATGTGCCCCACACGGCCTGGAGGTCGCGGGTGGTCCCACTGACAACCGCGCTCCACTCTGATCCGTCGTAGTGCAGGATGGTGCCGTCATAGCCCACCGCGTAGATGTCGCTCGACGACGTGCCCCACACACCCCTGAGTCTCTCAGTCGTGCCGCTCGGCATTGAGCTCCAGTTCGTCCCGTCGTAATGCACAATCCTGCCGCTACTCCCCACCGCGTAGATGTCACTCGATGACGTGCCCCACACGTCGTAAAACGCCCCGCTCGGGCCTCCCGTCAGATCGCGCCAACTGACCCCATCGTAGTGCAGGATGGTGCTCCCTCCGACCGCGTAGACATCACTCGACGACGCCCCCCACACTGCGTCGAGATCGCGGGTGGTTCCACTGACGACGTCAGTCCACTCGGTTCCATCATAGTGCAGGATCGTGCCGGCAAATCCAACGGCATAGACATCATTTGACGACGATCCCCACACATCCTGCAACCAGTACGCCGGTGGGTTGTCTGCGATCCATGAACCGACTGGTACCGCGCCGGGAGCCGAGACCGTGAGCAGAGCATGGCCCACGACTCCGCTGACCTCAGCCACTACCGTGACTTGCCCGCTGCCGACCGCAGTGGCTACACCGGTGTTCGCGTCGATCGTGGCAACGTGATGATTCAGACTCGACCAAGTTACCGTGGGTGACAGGATCGGCCTGCCGTCGTAATCCCAAGCCTCGACGCTGAACGTCGTCGTCATACCGACGCCTGAGATAGAGGCCCCCGCAGGCGTGACCTGCACGTCGAAAACGGGACCATGCTCGGTATCAGTCACTCCCTCGCAACCGAGCCAACCGCTCAGGCCGAGTCCGAGTGCTACGAATAGCGCGGTGGGGGAGCGAGCGGCATGCTGCCGTCCTGCTCCTGTCAGCAGCACAGCTGTCTCCGCTGCCGGAGCGATGAATCCCATCGCTACGGCTTCCACACACGCACCGGGATCGCCCAACCCGCCGGGTTCGACCCGCTGCCCAGCTGGCCCGATCCGTTGCTGCCCCAGCAGTAGGCAATGCCCTCGGTCGTGAGTCCACAGGTGTGTGCCCCGCCAAGGCTCACGGATGCGAAGCCACGATCCGGCTGAATGGGAGTGGGTATGGTGACGTCGCCGGCGGTCCCGTTTCCCACCTGGCCGTACAACCCTTGACCCCAACAGTACAGGGCACCCTCAGCCGTAATTCCGCAGACGGCGAGGGGCCCAGTGACGACGCTCGCGAAGCTCGGGTCTCCGTCGAGAGCGGTGGGAGTGGTGCGGCGGCGGGGACCATCCTGGTAGTTGTGACCCCAGCACAGGGTGACACCATTGGGGGTGATCCCGCAGGTCTTCCCATGACAAGGGCCACCGCCCGCGTTCAGCAATGCGAACCGGTGATCGCCGAACACTGCGGTAGGTACCAGTCGGCGTTCGTAGGTGCCGTCACCTAACTCGGCGTACACGTTTCCGCCCCAGCAATACGCCACTCGATCGGTGGTGAGACCGCATGTGTGTAGGTAGCCCGCACTGATTGATACGAACACGAGACCACCGGCGACCGCTGTCGGTGTCGTCCGCGTGGAATCGGTCCCGTCGCCCAGCTGGCCGTAGGAATTGTCGCCCCAGCATTGCGCGCCACCGTCTGCGGTGAGGCCGCACGTATGGTAGTAGCCGGCGTCCAGCGCGACGAAGGGTGATCCGAACACTACCTCGTTCGGAGTGAGGGCGCTGTCGCTGGTTCCGTTGCCGAGTTGACCGTACCCGTTGCGGCCCCAGCAATGGGCAACTCCACCCGAGGTCAGACCGCAAGAGTGCCCTTGCCCCACAGCGATCGCCGTGAATCTCAATGTGGTGGACACCGACGTCGGCATCGACCGATCTTCGACGGTGCCGTCGCCGAGTCGGCCCCCTGCATTGCGGCCCCAGCAATAGGCGCTGCCGTCTGCCAACAAGGCACAGGTGTGCTCATCGCCGGCGGCAACGGCGCTCGCCACGAAGACGTCGTGGACGGTGAACGGCCGACTCACCGCCGGGACCAGGTCAGCGGACGTCGCGGCGAGTCGATATCCCGCACCGGATCCATCAATATGCAGGTCCTCGAACACCGCCGTACCCGAGACCGCGGCTACGTTCGTGGTCCCCAGCAGGGCCTCCGAGCCGTCATCCGACTCAAGTGCCAACCGCACCGTATCGGTCCAGGATGAGACGGTGCGCTCGGCGTCATCCTGCGCCGCGACGACGATGGCAGGGGTGACCGTAGTGGCGACGCCCACGGCGCTCGGCTGGACGACGAACGTCAAGTGTGTCGGCGTCGAAGGGCTCGTGCTGTCGGCGCACCCCGCCATCGTGAGGATTACGGTGACGGCGGCAAGCCTGGCGCTCTGCGGCACCGCTACCATCCCCACACCGCTATGGGCACCGGCCACCCCAGTAGTCCGGAATCATCGCCGAGCTGACCCGATTCATTCGATCCCCAGCAGTACAGCACCCCCTCACGGCTCGCGCCGCACGTGTGAGACCGTCCCACAGTGATCGTCGCGAAGCGGATGGAGCCGGCCGTGGGCAGGGGAACGTCGGATCGCTCCCCGGTTCCGTCTCCCAACTGGCCGCTACTGTTATCGCCCCAGCAGTATGCAGTGCCGCCTGCCGCAACGGCACAAGCATGGTTGTATCCGATTGAGAGATCATCCAATGTGATGTCGGCGAAGACCATAACCGGCCTGGTGCTGCACGGATACGGTCCTCCCCAGGAATCACAGCTGTCCGTCGGCTCCGTCCCCAGCAAGGCTCCGTGGCCCCAGCAGTAGGCTCGGCCGCTGCGCGTTATGCCACAGGAGAGGCGGTAGCCAGCTCGAACCGACGCGAACTCCGCGTCGCTGGCGACAAACGTTGGGATGGTGCGTGTCGTGTCGGTGCCATCACCTATCTGGCCAGTCTGGTTGTGACCCCAGCAGTACGTGCCACCATCCTCCGCCACTGCGCAGGTGTGACTCGCGCCGGCACTGAGCGCCATGAAGTGCAATTCCCCCGCCACCGGAGTTGGAGTGAGGCGATCCACCGCCGTGCCGTCGCCCAACTGACCATACCAGTTCCGGCCCCAGCAGTATGCGACACGCTCGGTAGTTATCCCACACGTGTGCGCCTCGCCGGCGCTAATGACCCTGAATTGATGCCCGCCTGCCACAGCGGTCGGCCTCGCGTGATCGTCCGTTGTACCGTCACCCAGATCACCGTAGTCATTGGAGCCCCAGCAGTACGCCGAGCCATCGGCGGCGAGCCCACAGGTGTGTGCCCAACCTGCGGCGACGGCGGTGAAGGATTGGGCGGCGTCGACCAGGGTGGGGGCACTGCGTCCCAGGTTTGTGCCGTCGCCCAGCTGACCCATCGAATTGTAGCCCCAGCAGAGGAGAGTGCCATCGACCTGGATGCCGCAGGTGTGGCGCAGGCCGGCGGCCGCGGCTTGGAAGAGGTACTCACCTTGGGGCAACTCTGGTGCGGTGCTGTCACCGCACGCGGTCAGCGTGCAGACGGTGGCGGCTAGGAGAGCGTATTGCGGACGGCCTACAAGCTGGATCACTGACACCACGTTCTATGGGCCCGAAGCGCTAATATATGGCGGATCTGTGAACTGCCGCAAACAGATACACCGAGTTCCGAATGCGCTGCGACGCACAAGAACCACAACATCCTATTGCGTTTCTGACGTGCTGTCCCTCAGTGATGTGTTCGCGGTAGGGCTGAACGGCATGATTCTGCCTTTGGCTTCACACTCACTATGGGGCCACTTCAACGGACCTAACGAGGCTATTGATGTACTCCTGGGCACCGGTCCTGAGCGCGGGCTGAGCGATACG
>CP070666.1:889711-897323 GCA_020351775.1 Gemmatimonadota bacterium
TCGCCTGCTCGATTGACACGCCGGCGGCGAGGCGCCCGAACACCGCAAGGCTCGCCGTGCCCGAGTAGTCCGACGAATTCGTGGGGTCGATCGTGAGTGGGAGCCAGGCATCGCAGGCCTCCCACGGAGTATGAGACCCGGCTGCCAAGACGCCGATCACAGTGCGAGACGCTGCGTCCGCCCCACCCAGGTGAACAGTCTGCCCGATGATCCCCGGATCCGCACCGAAGCGGCGCGTCCACAGACCGTGACTCAGGATCACTACATCGCCGCGACCTGGTTCACGCTCTTCGGGCAAGAAAACGCGGCCCAGCGCAGGCGCGACGCCGAGTAGATCGAAATGGTTCACCGAGACCCGAGCACCCCACAACTCCTCTGGCTCGCCGCCTCCCGTAAGCGTCAGAGTCTCCCACGTGACCCCAGAGAGTCCCGAGTACGACTGCGTTTGTTGCTGGAATTCAACCAACGATTGCTTGCTCAGCACCCTCTCCGGCCAGACGCGCACGAGCCGGTTTGGCTCGTGGTACGGCAGCGGCGTGAGCACGATGCCGTTCAACACGCTGAAGATCGCGGTGTTGGCCCCGATCCCGAGGCCAACGGTCAGCACCGCGACAACGGTGAATCCTCGAGCCTTGCGGAGCGTTCGCGCAGCGTAGCGGATGTCCTGTATCAGTGTCTGCGCACGAGATCCCCTGCCTCTTCTGTTCTCCTTCCCTCCACGCCGTCCGCGCCGCCAGCGGCGAGCTGAGTCTGCAAGCGTTCGGCAGCGCACTCGCAGTCCGCTCGCCAGCAGATCGCCGAGCGTGTGCCGCCACAGAGTGAGATGCCTGGTGGCACCGCCGCTGCGTCGCGTGTCCCGCAAGCGATCCCGGAACAGCTGCTGCATCTCATCGCCATATGCATCACGGAAAGACCGGGGGTACGCAGGCCTAAGCAGCGCGCGATACACCTGAGCCGGCAGCGGCTCGGCACCGCGCTCCACACTCCGCGCCCTCATGCCGGCTTGGCCTCGTCGACCAAGTCCTTGCTGCGCGCGAATCCCACCAAGTCCGCCAGCCGATCCGCCTCCGCGCGCAACACGGCGCGTCCCAGATCCGTGAGTCGATAGTATCGCCGCCGCTGGTCGTCCATCTCGTCGTCCGGGCGCTCACTGGATTCCTCGATCATCCCGTTCCTGACCAGACGCTGAATGGCCTCGTAAAGAGTCCCGGGCCCGATCCGGACCTTACCCTGACTCCTTTGCTCAACCTCTTTCATGATCCGGTACCCATGCTGCTCCTCATCTACAAGGGCGAGCAGGATGTGAAACACCCTCGGTGTGAGGGGAATCAGGTCAGCTGGTGCTTTGACCGCATGAGCCATCGGGGTCTCCTTGGCAGGCCATACAGAGGCTATTGCGCTCTACGGGAAACCACTGTATCGGTTTCCGGTATACAGGTAACCGACACAGTATTCACGTTGACCGCCGAAGTCAAGGCAATCGATCAGGGTTGCCGCATCATCTCACAGCGATTAGAATCATATTGATACTAGAATCATTATGATACTATCTGAGCGAGGCTAGATCATGGCCCTTCCACGGAGCCCGGAGGTCAGCGAGCTGCTGCCGCTCAAGCCCGTCGTCTTCCAGATTCTGCTGGCACTTACCCAAGGCGAGCGCCACGGGTGGAGCATTGTCAAGGAACTCGACAAGCGTATGGGAGGTGGCAGGAAGATCCTGCCCGGTAACCTGTACCGCACACTCAAGACGATGCTTGCCCAGGGCCTCATCGAGGAATCGGACATGAGACCCGATCCGGAGCTGGACGACGAGCGGCGCCGCTACTTCCGCCTCAGTGAGTTCGGAGCCGAAGTGGCACGTGCGGAGGCCGATCGCATGGAAGAGATGGTGATCGCGGCCCGCTCGGCGGATCTGTTGTCGGCACCAAGCCAGCGGCAGTAGTGGGCGGCTGCAGATGAAGCACAGCACCATGTCAGACTGGGTGTACCGGCTCTTGTTGTTCGCATTCCCGGCGTCGATGCGCCGACAGTTCGGCGCCGACATGGCTCAGCAGTTCCGTGACCTACGGCGCGAGGCGCGCGACGAGGGTGCGAGCGTCACGCAAATCTGGATGCTCGCGGTTTGGGATCTCGCGAAACACGCGTCGGCGGAGCGTGCCAGGCAACTCAGCAACTTCATGCGCAGGAAGAGGACCCGGGAATCCCCGCAGCCAGGCGCCGGGGTCCTAAGCCGACCACACGACCGACTCTCGAGATCGACGTCACCAGGAATCCTCATGTCCCACGTGCTGCGAGACATCCGACAGGCCGGACGCGGATTGATCAGACGCCCGGGCTTCACCGTGGTAGCGGTCCTCACGCTCGGGTTCGGCATCGGCGCGAACACGGCCGTGTTCAGCGTGCTGAACAGTGTCATCTTGCGACCACTCGACTACCATGAGCCTGACCGCCTGGTGCGGCTGTACCAAACGCAGGTCAGCAACCCGGGTGGCCGCCAGTGGGTGTCCGGTGCCGCATTCCTGGACTATCGGGAGATGGTGGACGCCTTTGAAAGCCTGGCTGCGATCTACAACTACCGCGAGCTTGGCTTCACCTTGGGGGGAACCGGCACACCACAGCGTGCCACGATGTACCCCGTGAGCGCAGACTTCTTCTACGTATACCATGTACATCCGATTATCGGCCGCACCTTTCGCAGAGAGGAGGAGCGGAGCAGCGCTCATGTGACCGTGTTGGGCCACCGCCTGTGGCTAGCGCAATGGGGTGGTGACCGGGGCATCATCGGACAGAGTGTCGTACTGGATGGCATCCCCTACGAGATCGTCGGGGTTTTGCCCGACGATTTCGTAGATGCCGTGGGTGGCGATGTAGATCTCTGGATCCCGCTGGAGCTCCAGGACCAAAACGCGACCGAGAACCGAGGCAATCACTACCTGAGTGTGGTGGGACGCCTGCGGACTGGCGTGTCGTTTGCGCAGGCGCAAGCGCAGCTGAACGCGGTCGGTGAGAGCCTGGCAGAGGTGGAGGGCGAGTGGCGGGCCACAATCGTGCCGCTACACGATGACGTTGTCGGCACCAGCAGCACCACCCTCTACGTGCTGATGGGGGCGGCGGGTCTGGTTTTGCTGATTGCCTGCGTCAACGTGGCAAACCTGTTCTTGGCCCGGAACGTCTCACGGCAGCGGGAACTTGCCATCCGCTCTGCTATGGGGTCAGGCAGGCTGCGCCTGATCCAGCAGCTACTGATGGAGAGCTTGGCGGTGGCAGTCGTTGGAGGGATCGCCGGTCTGCTGCTGGCGTACTGGGGGGTGACGGCGCTGCTGGCGCTGATACCCGATTCCCTGCCGCGGGCTCGAGAGGTGGCACCGGATAGTGTGCTGTTACTCTTTGCGCTCGGCGTCACTTTGTTCACGGCGCTGCTCTTCGGCTTGGTGCCTGCACTGCAGCTCACCAACCCCAACCTCGACCAGTCCTTGCGAGATACCACTCGCACCAGCACCGGCGGCATCCGGAGCGGTCGTCTCCGGAGCGTGCTGGTCACCTGCCAGGTGACGCTCGCGTTAGTGCTTCTGATAGGCGCCGGTCTGCTGATGAAGAGCTTCCTCAGGTTGCAGAGCGGCAACATCGGCATCGCGCCGCAGCACGTGATGACGTTCGAGATCCACCTCCCCCAGGAGCTGTACCCGCCAGAGCGTAGGATCGCTTTTCACGAGGACTTCCAGCAGCGCATGGAGGCTACGCCAGGAGTGCTGGCCGCCGGCGCCGTGTCGTGGCTGCCCGTGTCAGGCATTTACAACTCGTGGACGTTCAGCTACCTGTCCGCCGAAGGTGAGGTGCTGCGCCATGCCGGCGCAGCTGACTTCCGTGTGATCGAAGGCAGCTATTTCGAGGCGCTGAAGATCCCCCTGATACACGGCAGGCTGTTCGAGCGAACCGACAATGCCGAAGCCGAACCTGTCGCAATCATCAACCAGACGCTGGCCGACCGCTACTACGCGGGTCGCGACCCGCTAGGCCAGCCGTTTGCGCCAGGCGGCTCCAGATGGAGGATCGTAGGCGTGGTGCAGGACGTTGGCACGGACCTGCGTGGTCAGTTCGTGCCGAAGGTATACCTACCGCACGCACAGTTTGCAGACGACCGGCCATGGGCCCTCACCCAAGTGATAGCCACATCCGATGCCCGCCCCGATCTACTCGACGTCGCACGCCGAGAGCTGGCCTCCATCGACGCGGGGCTCGTGATACACAACGTTCAATCGATGGACTCGGTGGTGGCAGCGGCGATGGCTCGGGAGCAATTCACTCTGTTGCTGATGACGATCTTCGCGGCGGTAGCATTGACACTCGCCGTAGTGGGCATCTATGGGGTGCTGGCATATTCAGTGAGCCAGCAGACCCGCGAGATCGGCATCCGCATGGCGCTTGGCGCCGATATGCGTGCGGTACGCTGGGCCGTGCTGCGACACGCAACACTCTTGGGAGGCATCGGTATCTCAGCAGGATTGCTCGGTGCATTCGCGTTGAGCCGCGTGCTGCAATCATTGCTATTCCAGGTGAGTGCACGGGATCCCGTGACGTTCACAGCAGTGCCGCTAGGGTTGGCCGCAGCGGCACTCATCGCCGCATATTTGCCGGCGCGCCGCGCCACCAGAGTGGATCCGACCGAGGCTATTCGAGCAGAGTAGCCGCTGTTGGCGGAAGGGCACATCGCCTTGCAGATCCACGACGGCGGAGGGATCAAAGTGCGGTGGCGGAATCTGCGAGTGGTGGTTCGCTGATCCGGCCAGTGGCTTGCGGCGAAAGACCGCCAACCGACCGAGATGAATACGATACCACTCAGTCCCCGTCAGAGAAGGAGTCACGTGCGGCCTGGACGGAGCAGCGCCTCAACAAGCTCTGCTCGCGCAGGCGCTTGAGGCGTCCCTGCCGGCCAGGCTACATCTTCAATCCACGGGGCTTCCTGCATGCGGGTGAGGCCAATACACCTGCACAGGCGGATCCTGGTCCAACCCGAACTCCCGCACATCGGCGGCTACACCTGTGACCTCGTACCACCGAGGCGGATCGGGACGTGCAGCTACCAGTTTGCCCATTGCTGCTTCGGCTGAACCCCAATATTCGCGTGCCAAGGTCTCCGACACTATGGCAACCGGCATCCGATCGTGAATGTCGGCCCACGTGAACGGACGACCATATAGGAGAGGGATGCGCAAGGTCTCGAAGTAGTCTGCCCCGATCCACTTGTGCCTGCGGCTGCCCGAGGACGCATCCAGAGGGGTCACTCCCTCCGCATCCGCCGTGCATCTGCGGATTGTGCTGTCAGCCAGCAAGACATCCGATGCGTGCGGACGCTTGATTCCTTCGATGCTACTGGCCAATCCCTCTAAGATTGAAGCTGGCCACTTCGCTCGCCACCACAGCCGGCGCCGGGCGTTTGTCGTCGGGCAGCCCGAGCCAATAGCGGACAGCCTGGTATACTGCACCAACCCAGCAATGCGCGGCCACCGTGGGATTGGCACGATATGTTCCCTCAGGCAGAGTCTTTAGGGCCTGTTCCACGCTGCGTGCATGGCTTTCCAGAATCTCTACCTGCGTTGTCACGATACGGCCGCTCAAGCTCGTTGCCTCGAGGACGAGAATCCGAGCCTCGGCAGGGTTGCTCACGAGGAACAAGAACAAGCGCTCGACCGTCGCGCGCATCTGCGCCAGTGTTTCCACTTCGCTCTCTACTGCCTGATTGAGTTGCTCCGCGAGTCTCTCTCCAATCTCCAGCAGCAATTGAACGAAAAGGTCTTCCTTGTTCGCGAAGTAGAAGTAGAACGCACCGGTCGAGCTGCCGGACTCTGCTACCACCATCGGGACCGTGGTCTGCTGATAACCCCGCTCCGCGAAGAGCTGAGTAGCGGCGTCCAGGAACCGACGACGGCGTGCCGCTTTGCGCTGCTCCATTCGTGATGTAGTACGATAGACCACCAACAGTCTCCCATCCTACCAGGGTCAATCCAGCGCTTCTTCCAGGCCAACCTGATACTCAGGATACTGGAGGCGCAGCCCCAGCTGTTCGCGGGCCTTTCTTCCGGACATCGGCTTGGGCGTAGTCAACAGTGTGACCACGTACCGAGTAACGGTCGGACGACGACCACGGACCCGATCAGCCATCGTGCTTGCCAAAGCGTATGCCTTGGAGAGCGAGATCGGCAGGCCAACCACGTCCCTAGTGCCCAACAGTCGGGCAAAATGACCGAGAAACTCCCGCCAGGTGACGATTCTATCGTCGGCAATGTTCCAGGTCGAGATGCCAAGTGGCGCATTTCGCAGAGCACTCCAGAACGCCTGGGCGACGTCATCCACATGCACGAAGCTAACCGGGACCTTCCCGCTACCAAACCAGGGACAGAATCCCGAGCTGAATCGACGGGTTAGCTCCTCCACTAAGTTGCCGCTTCGGCCGTAAACCTCGCCGATCCTCAGGATTGCAGCGCGAGTGTCCGGAACCTCGCGCGCGAGCTTGCTGAACAGGTGTTCGATTTCGAGCTTCACTCGGCCATAGGGAATGAGCGGATGAGTCGGAGAGTCTTCTGTGGCCGGTTCGGCGCATTCCCCGTAGACCTCGGCGGCGCTTGCGAACACCCAGTTTCTGACGTGCACCGAGCGGCCCCAAGCTATGAGTCGCCTCGTCATCTCGAGGTCTGACTGCTCCAACTGCCGTGTGCCCGCCCCTGCGTAACTACCTGCCAGATGGAAAACCCAATCCACCTTCGGGAGGGCGCCCAACGGTCCAGTGAGGTCGAGCACCATTGATTGCCCTCCGGCAGGGCGGCGCGAAACCGGAACCACTCGGTGCGTGGCGCCGTCGGCGCAGTCCACAACCCTCCGTCCAATGAACCCACCGGCACCTGTCACAAGAACCGAGCTCACGGTTTCCACCCGTACGAGCGGAGCAACGTCACTGTGACCGCCGCCTCCCACTCCGACATCTCGGCAATGATCCTCCTGCCTTCCTGAGCACCGACGCGACGAAACAGCGCAGCGTAGTGAGGATAGATCTGACGCCGGTCGAAGAACGCGAAGCTCGTGGCCCGGACGACGAGTAGGAGGTCGTACGCCTGCGTTGGCGCGATGCTCTCGAAGTACGCGAAATCCACTAGCTCACCGCTCTGGATGGCGTCCTGAATCCCCGGCACGATATGGGTCTCGAACGCCTCGATCCATTGCGCCTGCCGGCCGTCCTCAAACTCTATTGTCACGGCGACAGCTATGGGCTCGTTCTGAGCAGCAACAGGGGTCGCGACCGTGGCAAAGGCCGCGACCAACGTGACGGCGCATGCAGCGCGACAGCGGCAAGCTCGGGACTGCTTGGTTCTGTAATTCATGGTGGCTCCTCTATCTGTGGACGGCTGACAAGAATAAACTGACATGTCGTTCTATTCTTGTCAACTGTGTGCTAAGAGCCAGTCCTGGTTCTCAACCGCGTGTTTGGACTTAACTATTTACAAAGGAGCAACTTATGTATTTCTAGCCTCGGCGGATCGGGGCCTCGCGGTTTCGGACCCTGTGTGGCAAGATGCTCGGGTTTTGAAACATCCGGTGGGGAAATACGTAATGCGTAATG
>CP070666.1:897423-904955 GCA_020351775.1 Gemmatimonadota bacterium
GTCGCCGAACCGCATTCATCAGCACGACACTGCGCTAACGTCCCTTCGATCTCTACGGCTAGGTTCACTCCACGACGAAGGGGCCGGCGAAACCGGCCCCCTGCTCACCGCTGCGCCCGCCGACGCTCGTCGAGGCGGCAGCTCCTGCACCAGGAAACGAGGATCTTACGAAGGAGCCCCCAATACTAGCTGAAAGCCTTCGGCGGATAGCCACATCTCATCCCGAACTCAAAGACTTGGTGGAGACGACCATCTCTTGATACTTCAGCAACCAGGATGGACTGTAGCGATCCTAAAGTGCACAAACCCGCTTGCCGATAATGGATGAGGCCAGGTCCGGGAGGGTCGGGTCCTGGAAACGAAGCCCCATCTCACGATACCCAAGATGGCGCAGTGCACACCAACCCTCCCGGGCGGCCCGCCTAGCTCCTTCCCGAACCTCTCGCCCACCACCGGCAGGCCGCCCTTGCCGCACCTGGGACACGCCCCATATTTGGCCCGTCGCCCTCGGGCCCCTGAATAGAGACTTCTGCGGCCATGCGTTGGGGACCGCAACCCTGAACAGGGGAGGTCGCTCATGGGCGATTTCATTGCAAGTTGGTGGTGGATCGGTGCCGTGATCTTGTTGGGTGTATTCGTTTACCTGCGTGCGCGTTGGCGGGCACAGGGGCCACGGCCGGAGGCTGATGACAAGGCAGAACCACCTGAGCAGCCACCCCCCTAGTCGCGGCCGTGATGAAACAGGTACTCACCATGACACAAGATGCGGACGGGCATGAAGCATGAAGTCCGTGAAAGGTAGATTGATTCACGACCGCGAAGTGCTTCTAGAGAATATTGATGTCTGGCTGAGCGTACTGGAGCCAGCAGGACGGCCTAAGGCTTGGAGGGGTAGCTTTTCTCACCCTGAGGCGTGGGGCCTCCTCAATCGTGGTTGGATTTGCGAACTGGAGTTCGAGGACGGACGGCAGGGTGAGATCGTAATAACCAGCATGGGACAATCAGAGTCCACACCTCGAACCGTATTCTTTGAGGGTACTGGACCCCTGTACCCACCGTAGCATCTCCTAGCTTCAGCCAGACGATCCCGCACGACACGGTCACGACTGATGGAGGTGGTTCCAACGTTGAGCATCTTGGCAGCGTCAGCACAGGAAAGCTCACCTTGACCGCGATCGGGATCTTGCCAAACCTCCCACCTGCCGAGCAATGGGTTCACAGGGCCGCGAATCGCGTCAAATGTCCCATCTGCGTACCCTGCTGCCCCATTTCCGCGCTAACCAGGGACCCACCACGGTACTAGCTTGATCGTCATAAGCGCTGCCAGTCTTACGTCAGGGAGGGACGTAGGTCATGGGGTTGATCTCTATAGCATTCCAGCCGTCGAAGGAGAGGGTTGTGCTCACGGGTCGCGGTGACCTCGTGGCTGCCGACATCACCGAAACGCTCGCTCGGCTGTACGATGATTCACAGTTCCGGACGGGTATGAGCACGTTGGCAGACTTTCGGGGCGCGCGGGCGGCCGTTAGCGGGGACAACATCCGGACCATCATGAACTTTGTGTCGCGGAACCTTGAGTGGCGGGGCAAGGGCAACTGCGCCGTCGTCACAGACCGCCAGGTCGACTACGGCATGGCCAGGATGGCACAAGCGTACATGGAGCCCATTGGCATCGAGGCGATGGTGTTCCGAGAGATGGAAGACGCCGAACGGTGGCTAGGCGCGCCTTCCAACGAGGCACGTGACAAGCTGGAGCCTGGTGGAGAGTGAGCAGGTGGCTGGGGTGTCCGATCACGACTTGCAGCTTGCCCGCCGACTGCCTGACGACTTCGTAGCAGGTAGCGGTGGAAGTGCCGCCCACCGGCTGATCGAGATCGTAGGCGAGAACTGGGTGAGATACCAGATCAAGGCACGCACGGAGCTTGTCGAAGCATTACTGCCGATCCTGGAGCCACTGCTGAAACCTGGGGCCAGAGTCTCCGATCGGGACCGCGGTGTCTGCGAGGCGATCGTGGCGAAGTGGATCGGGAGGCAGTCGCCTCAAACCTCGAATCCGGATTAGCCGAGGCGGTGAGCTTCAGCGTCCTTGAGCTACTCTCCAAAGCCCTGAGTTGCCCGCCGGGTTACTTGGTCGTGAAAGAAGGGGAATAACCTGCTTTGAACCGGGGTAGGAATGACGCGGGTCAGTATCTCTACAGGGGGGTAGCTCGACCCTCCCTCGCGGAAAGGCACCAAGGTCTCAAACCGAAGAAGACAGGTCCATTCAAGTATGTGTTTCGGGCTGACGGTTCCATTCGAGCTGGGGATGGAGCTGTTGCCGGCGAATCGACGATCAACGCAGTACTCAGACATCAACTCCGACAAGCAGGCTTTCCAACATCTGGAGTATCAACAACGCCTCACCGCCACCGGGCTGAATACTACGCTACTCGCGGATACACCGGGCAGCCAGGCCGTGTCATCAAGATCGATCGCCATCGTCTAGCAGCCCATGGTGTTCAAGAATATGTGGTGAGGGATTTCGTGGCCTGTCCATACGCACCAGAAGATGACGAGGTTATCCTCGTGGCACGCGACGGAGCAGTGTTGCCCTCGGACATCGTCGTTGACACCTACGACATCTAGGCCCCCTCATTAATTTCCCCAGCTAGAGATGTGCTGCCAGGAATTCAAGTCTGCCGTGAGGGAAAAGTTCAGTAGAGACATGGCCAGCCTCTAGGGTTCTGACACCCGCTGAGATGCCGCACACCGAGAGGGCGAGGGTGCAGACCCTGCTCGACAGTCTCACAAGCAGGGTCAGAGAACTTGAAGCTCGAATCGTGCAGACGGAGTCATGGATTGCGCGCAGACCGGTCGGGGTTGGGGGAGTTGGCCCATAGCATCTCCCGGCCGCAACCAGGTGGGAATGGATATGTGGTTGCCTTGATCGGGCCCACCCTGTGAGCTTTTACTAGGTAGAACGGTCGTTCGCACGAACGACCGGAGATGACTCGAGGCGATGTCATGCGTGTTCGGTACCCATCGATGAAACATCACTTCGCCAGAGTCGCACCGCGCTATCGCCAGATGCGGGACCTAGACGTGACCGCGGTTCGCCGTATAGCGCGCATCATCAGGCAACTTGCGAAGTCCGAGTTCCGCATCGTGATCCTCGATGTGGGATCGGGAACTGGAAGATACCTCGAATCGGTGCTTGCCGAGTCCGCTCTGGAGACGACGCACCGATGCTGTGCTCTCCGGTACGATGTCATGCGCGAGATGCTCGGCAGAACCTCAGCCTCAAGCAGATCGCCGTGCCGGTCCATCAAGTCGGTGGTCGGTCTTGCAGAGTGCCTCCCGTTTGCCCCCGACACGATTGACGCCGTTCTGACATTCAACGCTATCCACCACTTCAACGCTGCTTCGTTCCTGGCTGGAGTAGGTCGCGTGTTGCGGCCCGGCGGCAAGCTGATCATCTACACCCGTACTCCGGAACAGAACCGCTGCACGGTCTGGGGAACGTTCTTTCCTCGATTTGCCGAGAAGGAGGATCGCCTCCTCACGGAGACGGAGCTTGCCGCAGCCCTGGATCAGACAGGTGCTTTCGGCCGGGCCGAGCCATGCGCGATTCCCTGGAAGGTCGAGACGAGTCTCAGTCGCTTGATCGACCAGGCTCGCGGCGGCGCATACTCGACATTCGAGTTCTACTCGCGGCTGGAGTTCGAGGAAGCGGTGCAGGTTTTCGAGAGGCGCGTAGTGGAGCATTTCAAGGACCCGTCTAGGATCATGGTGCAGAACGATCACCTCTTGGCGGTCGCAGCCGCGAGATCGATGTCCTGATTCTACTATCAAGTGAACGAGGCGATCGGGCCAGCCTCCGCAGATTGCAGAAACCTCGGGTGCTGACCCGTCCGGATTGACGTTGGTGCTTCACGGTCAAGGACATGTGCGAGAGACGACAACGCAAGTGCCGTGGACAAGCAGACACTGATAGAGGACCGCCACCACTCGAGCGTCGACGTCGAGCCCGGTTGGGGGACTTCCCATGACGTCCACCAAGAGCATCGAACTGCATCCCAACCGCGGTGGAGTACGTCGAACGGTCAGGTTGGTGTTGCAACCGATGACCCTGGCCGACGTCGATGATGTGGTGGAGCTGGAGAAGCTCTGTTTTCCGGAGGATCCCTGGCCAGCAGAGACGTACCGACACGAACTCGCTAATGAACTCGGATCAGTGTATTTGGTGGTGCGCGTGGGACACGATGACAGTCGGAGTGCTCCGCCCGTGGTAGCGAACGGTGGCTGTCACTTGACAGGAGGTGAGGCTTACATCACGACAATTGCGACGCACCCCGAGTGGCGACGGTGCAAGATCGGTGAGTGGCTGTTGTTACACCTGGCGCGAGCGGCGCGGAAGGCCGGCGCCAAGACGGTGAAACTCGAAGTGAGAGAGAGCAATGCGGCTGCTCTGGGACTCTATAGAAAGCACGGTTTTGCGGTTACCGGTCGGGTTGAGGGATACTATGCGGACGAGGCGGTGCTCGAACTTGCACTGTTCAAGCTGGATGACTCCGCGGTGTGGCGGCGGCTGGGGGGAGCACTGCACGATCCAGAGTGAGGCCCTCAAGGGACGGACGCCCTGGCAGAGCTGTCGGCAGGAAGCCGATCGTATCCCGCTTGGCCGATATAGCGGTCCACCGCTCGATGGCCATGGAGTCCGCGAGTTGGAGTTCGCCGCCTGGGGACACGACGATGGGCTCCGCCCTCGCGTAGAAGTACCCGCGTCCATCGGTAGCACTCGCATTATGGAGCATTATTCCCGCCGCGCTGCGTCTGAGTGATGGGTAACCGGAAATACTCTTTCCGGCGGACCCCGCTGGACTGATGAACCCTCCGGGCTCGGCGTCCGGCGTTATCACGAGCATGCGCGACATCGCCCACTTCCGCCTTTCGCTGAAGAGCACAGCACGCACTTGTTTCGAGAACTCCAGCAGCGCCTAGGCAGCAAAGCTACCAAGGGCCCGTCCTACGTCGCCCACCCGCAAGCGCTTCAATGCTCGATCGCGGAGCTGGCGCACCCGCTCGCGAGTCACCCCGAGCATTCCACCGATCTCCTCAAGCGTGTGCTCGCGGCCACCGTCCAACCCGAAGTAGAGATTCAGCACTTTCGCGTCACGAGCCGGGAGTGCCTTCAAGGCCTCCTCGACCTCGTCGCTCAGGAACCGCTCCATGGCTTTCTCTTCGGTGTCGGGCAAATCGTCGGCAATGAACCGCTCGATCAGCACCCGGTCTCCGTCTGGATATAGGGGTGCATCGAGCCGCACCTCGCCCGTGTTGAGACCGGCAAGCGATTGGACCACCTCGAGCGACAGTCCGGTCGCCGATGATATCTCCTCGGGAGTAGCCTTGCGTCTCAGCTCCTGCCTCAACGCCTCGGCGGTCTTCACGATCTTGGAGAGGTCGGCCGTACGGTTGAGTGGCACGCGAATGGTCCTGCCCTGCTGAGCGAGAGACGCCAGGATTGCCTGCCTGATCCACCACACCGCGTAGGAGATGAACTTCACGCCTTGGTCCGGATCGAACTTCCGGGCAGCCGTCAGCAGCCCCACGTTGCCCTCACCGATCAGGTCGGTGAGGGGCAGGCCGCAGTTCTGGTATTTTTTCGCCACTAAGATGACGAACCGGAGGTTCCGTTTCGCCAGCTCCTGCATCGCCACCTGGTCACCGGAGCGGACCTTCTTGGCCAGGTCAATCTCCTCCTGCGGGGTGAGCAGGGGTATCTTGCTCAGCTCGTAGAGGTACTGATCGAGCAGGTCGCGTTCCTCCTCGCTAACGGCAATTGCCGGTGCAGCGCGGCGGCGGCGCTTTCTCTTCTGTCCAGTCTGTGCCATAGTGTTCCGGGGCGGCCTCGTCGTCTGGCGGGCGTCTGCTGCGGCATCTACTGCGGCGTCTACAGCGGCGGCGGGGCCACAAGGCCACCGGCATCTCACCTATGTCCTGCTGCGGCTCCTGAGGGCGACATAGAAAGCTCGTGGTCCGGTACAGAGGCCCGCAAGAGCCCCACGGTCCATCACGAGTTACCCCAAATGTGTGCTAAAGAGATCCACCGGTGAGGCCGATGCTTGGAAGAGGTTATGACGACTGAGGCGAAGGGAGGCCTATGACAGATAAGCAAGCGACCGAGGCGTACTAGATCGGTCTTCCCCCTAAGCCAGGTGGACGCGCTGCTAGGCACAGTAGCTCAGGACCTTGCAGCGTGGAAGCCAGGTAGCACTGTAGCTTTCGAAGATTGCAGACCGACGATGAGTGCAGGGTGATTCGGGTGCTGGGGACCCTGACGATGCACACATTCTCAAGTTGGTGGGAGCCAGCGCAGGCGTCATAACTGACACGGAGCTAGGAGTGGCACCTGCGGCAGGCGGAGGACGACAAACGGGAAGGAATCGAACGATGACTAACCCGGCCAGCCAGCGCTATTAGTGATTCATGTTCGGGGAAATCAGAGTCACGTCGGGAACGCATCAAGCTTCCGGGCGCCCACCCCAGGTGGGGAGGGGGGCTGTTTGATCAGAGAGGAGAGGTTCTGATGCCTGATAGGCCAGTCTAGTTCTCTCCCGAGGACATTAACCAGATCCGTGACATGTTGGAAAAGGACGCTCCTGTCGTATGCCCAAGGTGTGGCGCGCGATTGACGAGCGGGCGCCCAATCGCTGGAGATGGCACTGACGGTTCCGTGTGGAGACTCAACTGCCGGCGGTGTAATCGGACGGCCGTGCTTCCGGGCGCGTAGACGTGACTTCGCCCCACTAAGCCGCCCCCTGGCAGGGAGGGTGCAATGCCTCGGCATCCTGCTCGGCTATTCGCTCATCGGGGCTCTCGCCTGCAGCGGGTCCACGAACCCAGTCGATGTCCTGGTGCCGTCCTTTGTGGCGGGACCAGACACCGTCGCAACCGGCGACTCGCTTCGGGCGACTGTCACCCTACGAAATCCAGTGGGAGATACTGCTGAGTTCTGGAGTGCAGCGGGCTGAGGATCGGCAGGCTGCGTCGTCGCCATCTCCGCCCTCAACAAAGCCTTAGAACGCGCCATGGATCGGTTCGCCACATGCCGGGCAACTGCCACCTTTGGCGTTGGACTTGACGATGTCAAAGCCATATCGCTCGGAGCGCACCGCCATTGCTTACGACTCCTCCGGATCGAGGTACGATCCCATTCTTGATTCGAGCGCGATCATACGCCGCGCAATCTCGACGGCCCGGTTCTCATCCACTGTCGACGGCGCGGATTCAACGGTCTTGACCGCGGTCGCTCTATCCTCGTCCCAGGGTGGTCCCAGTGACCTGAACTCGTCCATGATCCACACGAAATCGCCGCGCAACGTCTCAGGGAAGTCCTCCGGGCGCACGCCGTGAACACACATGAATGCGTCTTCGAGCCGCTCATTGATCCGACCGCGGCCCGTGGCCAGTTCGTAAACAGCCTCACCCAGCCGCCCGTAGGCGTTGAGCCGGTCCGCTGGCCGCTTGTTCTCAGGTCCGCTCATTTCCATTGT
>CP070666.1:905055-912415 GCA_020351775.1 Gemmatimonadota bacterium
GGGAGGGATCGTAGGCATCCTGGTAGGAAGCGGAGGAGCAATCGCCCTGTCGAAGCTGGCCAACTGGAACACGCTCGTTTCGTGGCAGGCGGTGGTGATCGCAGTGATTTTCTCGGGGATCGTAGGGGTCTTCTTCGGCCTCTGGCCTGCACGCCGCGCATCACAACTGGATCCGATCGAGGCGTTGCGATACGAATAGCAAGTGTCGAACGATGCATGCAAAGTGGCGGGAGCGCGGAGCGGACCGAAACTTAACCCAATCTAGGACGAGGATAAGCAAGTCATGAGGAGAACATTGGCGCTAATGGCTGGAGCATTGCTCGCTCTGATGGTGGCGGTGCCGGCCCAGGCTCAGGATGTCGACGTCACGGGCAAGTGGGAAACCACCAGAGAGACTCCGCGCGGTACGATGACGACCACGTTCACGTTCGCACAGGAAGGCACCAAGTTGACCGGGACGGTGGGTTCGCAGAGGGGTGATTCCGACATAACGAACGGGTCCGTCGAGGGCACCAAGATTACGTTCACTTTGGTGATGACGATGGGCGATCGCACCATGGAGATGACCTACACGGGAACGGTCGAGGGAGACACGATCACAGGGACGACGCAGACTCCACGTGGTGAACAGCCGTGGACTGCGAAGAGAGTAACTGATTCCTGAATGAACGGCGCGAACAGGTCTGAGCACGCATATGAGATAGCGGCGGTCCAGGTTCTTGCCGATTAAGTGAAGTCTCGGTCAGCCCTGAGGACGGTGTTGCTGAGGGTCGGGAATTAGGGAGGAGAGTTCCACATAATGGTATGTCGAACGATTGCGAGAATGATCAATGCGGTGGGCATCGCTGTGCTTCCGCTCACGGTCGCCTGTGAAGAAGAGACCGTGGAACCAGTCTACCGCCTAGTGCCCGTTTCCGAGTGGGACATAAGCGTTTCGGTCAGTGCGGCCGGATCAGTAGAGCCGATCAGAACGGTCGAGGTCAAGTCGAAGGCATCTGGTGAGATCTTCGAGATGCGGGTCGAAACCGGGGACTATGCGCGGGCGGGAGAGCTCCTGGTACAGATCGACCCTCGAGTTCCGCAGGCTACGCTGCGCCAGGCCGAGGCCGACTTGGAACTCGCGCAAGCACAGCTCGAGAACGCGCAGTCGCAGTTGCGCCGGTCCGAGGCACTGTACCAGACCGAATCGATAACCGAGCAGGAGTATGACGACGCCAAGCTGGCAGTCGCAAGCGCACAGGCCTCGCTAGTACGAGCCGAACGATCCCTCGAAGACGCGCGGATTGCGGCGGAAGACACAGATGTCAGATCGCCCATAAACGGAGTGGTGATCGTGAAGAATGTGGAAACTGGAACCGTGATCACCTCGGCCACACAGGGTGCCAGTGGCGGTACGATCCTGCTGCAGATGGCGAATCTCGACACGGTTCAGGTAAGAACACTGGTAGATGAGACGGATATCGGACAGATCCTGCCCGAAATGGCATCCACCATCACCGTAGACGCCTATCCCAATCGACCATTCCGCGGACGGGTCCTCAAGATCGAACCTCAGGCAGAAGTAGCTCAAAACGTTACCATGTTTCCGGTGCTGGTGCGGATTCCCAACAGCGATGGTCTCCTCCGACCCGGCATGAGTTGCGAAGTGGAGATCAGCATCGGCAACCGCCGTGGGGTGTTGGCGATTCCCAACGAGGCGCTCCGCACCGAACGTGACTACGCATCTGCGGCCGGCGTATTGGGGCTTGACCCTGATTCCGTCCGGGAGCAGCTGGCCCGGACGCGAGCAGTTGCCTCGTCCAACCGACAGTCAGAAGCCGCAGCGCGGACCTCGGAAGCAACTCAGCGCACCAGCACCGATGGCAGCGCCTTAGCAGCACGTCCGGCGGCGGGCTCGGGCCAGAGAATGAGGGCAGTCGCGCGGCGTGAACCTGAGGTGTCGATCGGCAATGATCGCGTGGGGGGCGACTACGTAGTCTTCGTCACTAGAGACGGGCGAATCCAGCCGGTCCCGATTCGCACCGGGCTAACCGATCTTAACTACAGTGAGATCGTATCGGGACTCACAGCAACCGATACCGTCTTGGTCCTACAGAGTGCAGCAACAACCACTCCATCCGGTAGATCCGGTGGCGGCGGCCCTCCCCCCGGGCCCCCACCAAGGTAGGATCACTCACGGCCCCCCACCCTCACCGTGGGGGCGGTGGACCGGGGCGCCACCGACGCCCAAAATCTTCGCGGGGTAGCCCGCGTCTTTCAAACTCCCGCTCGAGCTGCTCCAGTTGCTCGGGTGTCAGTATGTCACGTATCTCTTCACGGATCGAGTCGTTGATCTCCCTGAGGCGTGGCATCACTTCTTGCATGATCGAGTCGGTAAGCGGGCGACCGGACTCGAAGATTGCCACGATCCTGGTGCGCTGCTCCTCGGTAAGATCCAGTCTGGCAAACGGCCACGGCACCGGTCCACGGTCTTCCAGGGATGGCCGGATCGGTCGGGACTGAGAGACCCTGATCCGCTCGATGGCACCACCCACCAACAACCCAGCCACGAACACGACAATCACCAGAACCAGTCCCTGAACTGGCAATCGCGGCTTCGGCCTCGTTCCGTCTCTCACCGGTTCTCCTCGAACGCAGCGAACAGCTCCGATAGCGTCGGCACCCGCTCCTGCCGCACTCCTATGGCCAACACGCTCGGCACACCAAGGGCCTCCGCCACTACGTCGGTTGAAGCAGAGGTCTCCGGGATTCGGACTCGCAGCAGCACACCGGCCGAGATAATGGCAGCGAGGCTCGCGGCGGCCAGCATCGGCTTTCTGAGCTGCACGAGCTGGGCGAGCGGATTGCTTCGCTGGCGCCGGGACAGCAGTTCGGGCTGCGCGACAGCCTGGATCGACTGAATCGCACGCTCGAACCGCTCCCTATCCCCAGTCGGATCCAACGACGACAGGTCAATACGATCTTCATCCATTCCTGTACTCCTCCAGCAGGTCCTGGCCCAAGAACTTACGCAGCTTGCGGCGCGCGTTGAGAAGGTGCTGTCGCGACGCCACTTCCGACACGTGCAGACTCTCTGCTATCTCCCGATGTTTCCACCCCTCCAGGTCGTGCAAGAGTACCACTTGTCGCTGGATTTCGGTCAGCTCAGACAGCGCCTCCTCCAGCGTCCTCCGTAATTCCGACTGCTCCACACCGCGATCCGTTTTCATTCCGCCGGGGCTCACCGCCTTGTCCACGTCTACGGTTTCACGGATCCGCCGACAGTCAATGTAATTGCGGGCCCGGTTCCTCACGATCTGGAGTAGCCACGCAGCAAACTTCCCCGGTTTGCGACAATCCTCCAAGCGCTCCAATGCCCGGATAAACGCATCCTGGCAGACATCTTCCGCATCCATCACACTGCCCAGGATCGCCAGGGCCACCGTGTATGCGGCCCGATAATGTCGCCGCACCAGGGCCTCGAAAGCCGCCCCATCACCGCGACGGACCTTACGGACCAACGAGGCATCGGAGGGCCCAGGACCGAATCTCAAGCTGCCATCCCTAGACCGGCGCTATGCAGGAGTCTATAGAGAACGACATCTATCCCGCCCAAAATGTTAGGTGGTGTGAAGGCTCCACAATCGCAACGGTTACCCGAGTACCACACCAAAGATCGCGGTTCACGGGAACTGGCCTCCGTCAGTGCGGAAGGTGTCATGCCCCCCAGCAATGGGGTCCCAGATAACCCGGGCCCGGCTGCTGTATCTTTGGACAATGGAAACGCGAACCCTGACCGTCCGTGTGCCCGCCTCGACGTCCAACTTGGGAGCGGGGTTCGATTGCCTCGGCCTTGCACTGGACCTGTGGCTCGAGGCCCGCTTGATCGAGGGGGAGGGCACCCCGATCTACGGCGGTACTCTGGAATGGATCTCACCGCAGGAGGACTTCCTGCTCCTGGCTTTGGGAAGTACGGTGCCACCGGGGCAACGACTGGAGGTGACATCCTCGATTCCTGTCAGCCGCGGCCTGGGCTCATCAGCAGCCGCCCGCGTTGCCGGCCTCGTCCTGGCACGACTGGCGCAGGATCTGCCCATCGAACGCGACGGGATATTCAAGGCCGCACTGACGCTGGAAGGCCACCCCGACAACGCCGGACCAGCCGTGTACGGCGGCCTGGTATTGAGTGCCGGACGACCCACCAAGCTACGACTGCACGAGTCACTAGGTGTCGCGCTGGCATTGCCAGAACAGCGAATGAGCACCCAGGCAGCGCGAGCTATGCTGCCGTCTCAGATGTCACGGGAAGAGACGGTAGCTCAAGCCTCCAGATCCGCGGCCCTCGTATTGGGACTCACGTTGGGCGATGGTGACTTGATCAGATACGGAATGGACGATCGCGTTGCAGTCCCCCAGAGGAAGCAGTTGGTCACAGGCTACGATGCCGCGGTCCAGGCGGGGATCGAGGCGGGTGCATTCCACGTCACGCTTTCGGGTGCTGGATCGGGATTGGTTGCGGTGGCGACCAACGGTTGCACCTCCGACGCCGCGGAGGCCATGGCCAGCGCGCTGGGGAGCCGGGGAAACACGGCAGTTCCACTCACCCCGGCGGTGGTCGAGGATGGATTCGTGCTCTAGTGCTCACCTCTCAGCCACTTGAGCCATTTGTCGATCTGCCGCGCATGCAGTGAACAGTGCACGTAATGAAACCGCACCCACTCCGGCAGATTCAGGTCACCGATGACCGGATGTCGCAAGAACCGCCCCAGCCTGCGTTCCTCCGGCCACCCTTCCACCAGGTTGCGGGTCCGTTCCACGGCCATCCGGAAGCTGGCCTGGGCTAGTTCGGGATCGGGAGCGTCGCTGGGCAGCGTGTAGTCGGGAGCCCTCATTCCCTTGGGAAACTCCCCCGACCCCAGCAGCACATGACGCACGAGCGACTGCTCAGGCGTGGCCTGACGTTCCATCTCGCCAGCCTCAGCGACCTCTTCAAAGCCGGCTGCGACTACGTCTATCGAGATGGCCAGGTGCTCGACGATCTGTGCCAGGCTCCACTTCTCGTCACGAGGACGCTCCCAGTCTTGACGCTTCACACCATGAAGTGGATCCAGGACGATTGGCTCTAGTCGGGCTAGCTGATGCGTGACTTTCATCGTTCCACCACGGCGATGCACTCGATTTCCACTCTCGCTCCCAGGGCCAGGCCGCTCGCGGCCAAGGTGGAACGGGCCGGCGGATCATTGGCGAAGTAGGAGGCGTACACCTCGTTCATGGCAGAGTAGTCGCCGATGTCCAACAGGAACACCGTGCACTTCACTACCTGATCCAGTGAACTACCGGCGTACTCCAAAACCTGCTTGATGTTTTCCATAGCCTGGCGCGTTTCCGCCGCGATGCCGCCCGCAGCGAGCTCACGACTCCCAGGGAGCGCTCCAACCTGACCGGAAAGATAGAGCATGTTGCCAACACGCACGGCGCTGGAAAACGGCAGTCCTTCGAGTGAGCCTGGTACCTTGATCACTTCCTTCTCCTGGGCACCCGCGGCTACTGGGATCAGGAAGAGCACCAGAGCGAACAACGGCATACGCATGTGTCGATCTCCTGGCGTGTTAGTCGAACTGCGCTTCGTCAATAGCTGCCACGATCGAGTCAAAGACCTCTGCCTTCTCAGTGAGCTGTCCAGTTACGGGATCGCTCTTAATGTACCACTGGCACATCTCGGTCAGCTCTATTGCCTCGTCGTCACTCAGCTGAACCAAGAAGAAATCGCCAAGCGGCCGCGACTCGTTCACTGCCGTTACGAGGTCTGCTGGCAACTCAGGCATCTGCTTGAGTCCGGTCAGCATCTCAGCTGTCATTCTCACCTTCATGGCGGCGCTCGTGAGGACTCGAGATTCTGACCTGTGTTCGTACCCCATGCAATCTAGCACTAAAAAGAGGGATACTCGGAAGTGTCGCTAATCCCAGGCGGACTTCTGGCACAGCCACGCAGTCAACCACGCGAATTGGCAACGTAACGGCCGTAATAGCATGAGTCACAAAACCCTGCGAGCGGATCGTCACAATCTATCGTTGGCGAAAGCTGATATCGCGTATGTCTTGTCGCAAGGTTAGATTCTCTCGACCATGGCTCCAATCACATGCGTCCGCTGCGGCAACACCGGCCACCAGATCGCCGCGCCACCGCTCCCCAATGACCTGGGCAACCGGATCTACGACACCATCTGCCAATCGTGCTGGGACGAGTGGCTGCGGCAACAGACAGTGATCATCAACCACTACGGGCTAGATCTGCGACAGTCTGAAGCGCGCCAAATACTGACGCAGCAGACAGAAGCCTTCCTCTTTGGCCCGCCGTCGGGGTGAATCCATACGCAACCGGAGAAACCACGGCACCTGAACGCCGAACCCACCGCAATCACGTTCGCACCGCATGTGACCGTGCTGGAGGTCCTACGGAAAGACCTGCGCTCGACCGGCAACACCGACTACGGTTCTGGCCTGAGGCCAGGGAACTACCCGGGACTACGTGAGCGGAACGCTCAGGGGGCTGAGGGGGCGCGGGCCGGCAATTCCGGGCTTGGCTTTGCTCGGGCAGGCTCGCCGGTCGGCTCGGCCGAATCGAGTCCGTTGCCTACGGACTGTCCGTTCATCTCCAGTTGCTCTCCACCTCCTCTCACGAGGACGCAGTTACCTTCGATTACAGGCCGGAGTCTCCATGCCTCAAGAGGACTCGTACCTCTCTGACCAAACACACTCACAGGCGCACCCGAGCGGCGGCTTTAGCCATCGTTCTCCCTGTCTCCCGCAAGCGCTTATCCGCATTCGCTGAAATACGCTAGCGGCTTCTCTGTCCATACCAGTAGAGGTACGCTGCCGTGGTCGCTGCCCGGTCGAGCTGCCTGGAACTGAGCGCACCGAACAGGTGCGCCACGGACAGGAATCGCATCATGACTGTCAACGTGGGCCGGAGTCTCGAGCTACCCGAGTCCGAGTACTTCGCGGAACAAGAGACCGAGTCGGGCATCACACTGCACCACACGGTGTGCAACGACGCGCACACCACCGTCCGCCCGTGGCGCGGTGACAAGACGGCAGCTGGCACTACCCGCCGCGTCGCGACCGCCTACGTCATCGACCGCGACGGCACCGTCTTCGAGCTGTTCGGCGCCGCTGGCGTGGGGCTGGTGGTGGGGAGGGTAATCCCGTGAAACCTGCGCCTTGGTCCGCGGTCAACAGACGAATGTCCGCTGACAACAGACGAATGTCCGCTGACAACAGGCGACTGTCCGTCGACAACAGACCAATGTCAGTGGACAACGGCCAATGTCCGTCGACAACAGACCAATGTCCGTCGACAACAGACCAATGTCCGTCGACA
>CP070666.1:912515-919807 GCA_020351775.1 Gemmatimonadota bacterium
GGAAACCCCGCCCTCCTCTCCCGTTGCCTTACAGCTGACCTCGAAGCCAACCGCCGGGCCTGCAGCTAGATGCACCGTCACATTCCCCGTCGGGCTCGTCGGTATCATGAATTTTGCCAGCAGCGGGAACTCCACATAGCTGATGTTGATCCCGACATCCACTCCCTCCTCGGTGGTGGTTGTACCTTTCTGGGAGTAGATAGCTTCGATTATCAAGCCGAACTGTGGGCTGAAATCGACCGACAGGTGGGCGCCAGCCCGCAAGGCAATCCTCGAGTCAAGGTCCATCCCTTCTTCGTCTGTGCTGAGAGTGGCAATGTTGATTCCGCCCACCGCGCCCAGCGCGACGCCTTGAGCGTGACCGGCCGTCGCGCTGCAAAGAACGAGCATACCGATTACCGCCACCACCGCGAGTTGTTTCACGAGGCACCTCCAGCTGAATGGACGCACTACCAGCAACGACTATTGGCACGGCGAAGATAAGGTGCGGTGCGGTGGGAGTACAGGGAGCGGGGAGCGGGGAGCAGGGAGCGGGGAGCAGGGAGCGGGGAGCGGAGAACGGCCGGCGCGACCGCCGGGTGAATGCGACCGGCGTGACGTGCGGCGCCGGTGCACCGCGCAGCACGAAGGACGTAGCGTCGTTACGAACCCACTAGAACTCCGCCGCTTGCCTCAGCTCCTCTATGAACCCCGCCTCCATCCAGTAGATGCCGGGGTTGCCGCTCAGTGGTTGCGCGTGTACGTCGTGGAGGTAATCGGCGGTGAGGGCATCGGGGAACTGGTCGGCCGAACGGAACCGCGTCGACATGAAGAAGAAATAGCGGCCGTCCGGAGATACGTAGGGCGACCACTCGCCGCCGCGCGGCGTGTTGACCAGTTCCCCCATGTTGATTGGGCCCGTCCAGTTATCTGACTCGTCCCGGAACGATATGTAGTAGTCGGTTCCACCGAAGGAGTCATCGCGTCCGGCGACGCCGACCATCAAGTAGCTCTCATCGGGGGCCACATACGCGTTGAATTGGCCGGCGGTCGAGTTCACCTCAGGTCCCAGCAGTTCCACCTCCTGATACTCCCCAGCCACGAGCCTCGAGCGGTGGATCAGGCTGGCCTGAGACTCCGGATCCTGGCGCGTGAAGTAGATCGTTCCGTCAGCAGTGACGGAGGGGAAGTACTCGGCGGCAGCGGAGTTGACTGGCGGACCGAGGTTGTAGGGCTCGCTCCAACCAGCGGCCGTGCGATCCATAACCCAGATGTCTTGGTTCACCCAACGACCCACGTCTGCAGGGTCCATTGCACCGCCGTCTCGCGGCCGATTGGAGAGGAAGTAGAACTTCTGACCGTCGGGCGATATGGCAGGCTCGAGATTGAGGTGCTGGGGATCGGCCGCGAACGGAGCCACTTCGGGCTTGGTCCAGCGCCCGTTCACCCGCTCGGTCACCATGATGGTCGAGAAGCCCCCCACCATCACACCGAAGTAGATCTCGTCTCCCTCCGGCGTCATCGCCAAGTCCCGGGTATACACCCCGGTCGACACGATGCCGGGCGCAAACAACTGGGGCGTCGGCCCCGGTGGGGTCTGTCCTAGGTAGTCACCCGTTAGAACGGGGAAGTCATCGCTTGAGGCGCAGCCGGCCTCCACGATCAGGACAAGCGATGCGGCGATCGGAAACCGCCAGTGCGTTGTGCTGTGTTTCACGGTGGATGCTCCAATACGATGCTGCAGATTGACAGCGGCCCGGCCCGTTTCAGCCCTGAGTCGGATCCACGACCTTCCCCATGAACAGAATCGTGCCCGAGAGCCTCTCCCGGATCACGAACACGAACGGCCGGTCTACAATGAAGCTGAGCGGCATGCTCGTCGGAGCCATTCCCACCGAGGTCGCGGCGGCCGCCTCGGTGCCTTCCTCGTTGACGTCAACGAAGGTCTTGTGCTTCACTTCACTGATGAAGATCTCTCCCGGCGCATACATCCGGGTGAAGTCCGCCGTGTCCGAGAACGCGATCCCCATCCCCAATGCAGTGAGCGCGTCGTTCAGTTTGATCTCGTACTCCAAGGTGAACTTGGGTATTGATACGTGGATCTCCTCGGTGTGGATCTGCCCGACCCATTCACTCCAGTTCTCCTGTGTGAGTTGGTCGACCAGAGAATCGATCTGGGTGGCCGTGGGTGGTAGCAGGATCGTCATGCTGTAAGCTTCGCCGCCGTATGGCAGGTCGCCGACGTGAACGCCTGCGCTCCAGTTCACTCCGACCTCTACGTCGGCTTCGTGCGACATCATGTCGACCGTCGTCTGGCTGCCATCGGGAAGGTCGAACGGAGCCCCGCGCGTCCTGCTCTTGTCGAACTGATAGGTCCAATCGCCCTTGAAGTAAATCGCATTGATCAGATACATGACGATGTCATTGGGAACCGGGTCCGGTACTATGCCCGCGATCCTTCCATGGGTCGCATTGCTGACCCAACCATTGATGGTGGGCGCGGCTGCGGGACTGGTGAAGTCGAGGGCCGCGACCTCCGCATCGAAGTACTGGCGGTTGATGTCGATGAACTCTTGCTCGAAGGTCCACGTATCGCGGTACCAGATCGAGTTCGCCAGCAGGAATTCGACCCGCGGATCGAGGTTGCGTAACAGTCCGATCAAGTCCCGATACGCTTCGTTGACCTCCTGCACGCTCATCCCGGCTAGTTCCAGCGTCTGCTGCATTGCCTGTTGCGTATTGCCATCTGCTCCGTTGTAGGCCATGCCCAGCGCCATGGCCACACTGAGCGGAGAGATAAAGACGTTGTTGTCACCCTCCAGGTCGTCGACGGCACGAAACAGGTTGAAGGCGAAGCGATTGTCGGCTTCGATCAGCTTACCTTCGGCGACGCTCAGCTGGCGTGGTAGCTCGGTGATGGCTTTAAACGAATCGCCGCACGTGACGAGCGTTGCGGTGACGGGGACTAGGAGGGTTACTCGGGAGAGGCGTGACACGGCCAGGTCCTTGTGAGAGCAGAACGAATAAAGAATGTAGAATGCCAAATGCTGAATGTCGAATTGAAATCCGGGAGATCGGTCGACCTGTCTGCAACCGAGAAGTCCCCTCGCACCACATAAGCGGAGGGGACTTCACCACTACTTATCAAGCGTTCCTGTTGGATCAGAAGTGGTAAGCAACCCCCATCATGATCAATGGCTTGATCTTGGGCTGGCCAATAGCCCTGTCGGCGTCGGAGTAGGTGAAGTCTTCGCGTGGGTTCACGTTATCGTTGTCGGGATTGTAGGCCGTGTCATGGCCCTGCAGCGTGCTCGAGAAGTAGTAGTCGATGCCGCCGGAGAGGATCAGATCGAACCGTCGACTTATACCGAAATAGCCTTCCAATCCGGCGCCCAGTCCCCATTGACTGCTGGTGACGTCGAAGTCCTCGTTACCTCCGACAAACTTGAAGTTGCCGGTGAAACTCGAGTGGCGCACGCCGCCAAACAAGTGCGTGTTCGCCGAGGACAATAGACCCACCGGGTACAGGAAGTCGAGCTTGAACTCCCAGTTCCTGCCCTTCTCCTCGGGAATTCCGTTGGTGGCGTTGTTGATGAAGATCTGACGCGCGTCCCACGCTTGACCGGGCTCGACCGAGGTGTACCACAGACCTAGCCTGGCCGCCAGTGGGAATCCCCGAGCGAAGCTCGATATGGTGCCACTGCCGACCACGCCCAGACCAGAGTTATAGCCCAGCTGCAACCCAGCCATGAACTGAGGCTTCCCTGCATCCGCGCTGACAGGCCCCTGCGCGGATAGGGTTGAACTGAGACCGATGGTGAAGAGGAGGGTGAGGGTTACGATCTTGATCATGCTTTGCTCCAGCTTGGTCCCTGCCGGACATCTACGAATCGGGCCATCGATTACTGAAGGCCGGCGTCCTACGCATCCGAAGCAACCATAGCAAAGTCCGAGCCAGGATCGGCCTTTGGCCCTGTTCGTTCGGCATCGTGAATAATAGTAGCGCCGCGCCTATTTTTGATGTGAGAACGAACACGCCAAAGCCGCGATCGTGGAACAGGACGGCAAAGGTCGTGGATTCATCGAGCAGGACGGGGGCGCGGAATGCAACCCGACAGAATGTTGACCCGGTTGATTTGGACGAGTCGCCGTCCGGTAGCTCTCGCCGCCGCTTTCGCGCTGTTGGCCTGCGCCTGCAGCGCCGGCAGCGGCTGGTCGCGGCACATAGAGCCCGAACTCGCCATCGAGGGCGACTATGAATGGCTCGATGCTTACGAGCGGCAAACCGGTTGTCTAGTTGGGATCTCCACGCGGGGCGACAAGTACCATGGATGGGTGGTGGACGATCCCGAGCAATCTCGCGAGTGCCCGTGGTACGGCTTCGAGCTGCGCGAGTTCGAGGTGCGGGGCTTCGAGGTGCGGCTGATCATCCAACACCCGCACGGTAGGAACACGTATGGCTGGTCCTGGACCGGCGAATACCTCCTCAACCTGGTGCCGCGCCTGTCAATGAAGGGTCGACTCATCGGGGGGCGGTCGCGGGCTGGCAACCTTCGGTGGCGCGAGATCACTTTGGTGTACCTCAGATAGGGCGCAGGGTAAAGGGGTACGTGCGGGGAGCGGGGAGCAGGGAGCGGAGTAATGACCGACGGGGCGGCCGGGAACCGGGACACCGGGAAACCTGTAGACCGTCGAGGGAGTTCACAATGGAATGGATGCTTCCGGTCCTGGCATTGGCCCTGTTGTGGTGGTGGTTACGGAAGAAGCGGCCACCGGCCCCCGAGCCTAAGCCGTTGCCGGACGCGCGACTGCTGCTGGCCGACGAGTTGGAGCAACGCGCCGCAGCGGCGTGGCAAGAAGGCCGCGTCAAAGAGGCTCGAGTCATCGCGCTCAGGTCGGCCTGGATGCGTACCCACCCCAGGCTGGGTGACGACGAACCTCCCACCGTGTTCGATGCCAACGAGGGACGCCACTTGCGGCTGGCTAGCGAAATCTGGGGCAAATACCAGGAAGCCCGCGCCGAGGTCGCTGATGGCAGTGACGCGGACTCCTGGTTGCCCTACCCCAAAGAGTCTGTCGTGGCGGCGCTGCGCTTGCTCCTGAACCTCGGTGAAGGGACCGTCGAGTCACCACACGTGGATCCGCGTGACGCCACGCCCCAAGTGCTGGCGGAGCTTCGCACCGCTCTGGGGGAACTGGGCTGACGGGCCTACATGCCGCGCTGACTCGAGGGCGGCACCATCCCGTTGAGACGCATGTACGTCACCACGTTGCCATAGTGCTCCATGTTGTGAGCCACGTTGAACATGAGCACCCAGAGCCGGCTGCCGGTCTGCCGGAAGAACGTGATCTCCTCCATCGCTGTGGCCTCAGACATCTGGTAGGCAGCGTCACAGTACTCGAATGACGCTTTGATTCCCTCGACGATCTCGGCCTTGGACGCGACCTCTTCGTAGTCCGTGCTGTTGGGGTTGTCCCCGCCCGTGGCCCCGGCGCAGAACATGAAAGTGGTGTTGGCCACATGTCCCATCAGCTCCGAGAAATTGCGGACCTCCGGGGTCGGCCTGTAGCTGTAGTTCTCCTCGGGCATCTGTTCCGCTGATGCGATGAGCCAGCCCTTGACGGTCTCATAGAGCGGCTGGACCGCCGCCATGCCCTTGGAGTGCTCCTCCATCTGTTGGGCTGCTGCGGGGAGTGGCAGCGCCGCCAGCCCCAGAGTTAAGAGAAGATGACGCGGTTTCATCGAAGGCCTCCTATACGGAAATGGTGTCGAGCAAGTTGGGTCTGTCGCATGGCTCGGGGAAACATCGCAGCCCGAGGTCCCACGGCTGAAGACTCCTTCTACCTACGCATCCAGGCGGGGGAAGTTCCCCGACGGCAAGAATACAGGGTGCAGCGTGAGTAGTACAGGGAGCGGGGAGCGGAGAGCGGGGAGCGGAGAGCTGGGAGCGGAGCACGATCTCCCGGTCAACGGGACTGAATATACAGGAGGAGCGGGGAGCGGAGCCGACCGGCGGGGCCATCGGGAAACCGGGATTCTGCCCTTCGTGACCGTCGGGAACCCGGGCCCGCCGGGACACCGGGCAACCGTTCTGTAACCGGCGTCACAACGTCGACCGCGTGCGCAGAATTACCGTTTAGCAGTCGACACACGCGGATTCCTTCTGAGTCTGTAGTAATCACAGACCGCCCGCGCTCGTGAGCACTCAAACGAAAGTCCCGCGGGGCACCTTCGTACCGATCCAGAGTCGCTGTAGGTCGGACGAGACCGGAGCCGCCGATGAGTGTGAAGCCACCCAATCCGCCCCACGATTCCACCGACAAGGTCGTTCGGGAGCTACTCAGGCAGCTACCCTACGCCGACCCCGACCTCAGGGGGGTCCCTACACCTCCAGCGGCTCGCAGGCAGCGCCAGACACCGGGCCCGATCATGAAACCCAAGCCACCCGGCTGGCAGCGGTCGTGGGGATGGGTGACGCTGGCGGTCGTGCTCGCGGTCGGACTCTCGCAGTGGCCCTACACGCGCAGCTGCGGGTATCCGCTATACGGCTACCTCGCAGTTGTGATCCTGCTGCCGGTGATCGCCCTCCGCGCCGTTGTAGCGTCGTGGATAGACCGGCGGGCGGTAGCCCACAGCTTCGCGATCGTCATGGTGCTCGGCGGCCTGGGATACTGCGCTGAAGTCCTGCTACCCAGGGTCAACTACGCGCGGATCAGCGCGACTTGGCAGTGCAAGCCGACCCCCTCGTTCGCTGTAGCTCCCGCGATTCTGGCTGGGCCGCCCCTGCCGCTGGCCACGGTCGACCCGGTGCGGGCGGAGGCGGATTCAACGTAGACGCGGACCCGGTTCTTCGAGCGGCCGGCAGCCCCGCCGTCTGCTCGCTAGCGCCAGGCCGGCAATACGTCGACAGCACCAGATCTCCGATCCAAACCGAGATCGAATACCAGACCCTAATTCGGAGCCTCAAATGGACCCATTGCACATCTCAGAAGACATCGTTCCTCTAGGCGAATTCAAGACACACGCCTCCCAGGTACTGCGCCGCGTCCGTGAGCGGGGCCGCCCGATTGTCATCACACAGAACGGAAGACCGGCGGCTGTTCTGCTAGCACCGGAGGAGTTCGACCGACTGGTCGAGAAGCGCAGGTTCACCTCGGCCGTCGAGTCGGGCCTCTCCGACTCGGTGGCAGGAGTCGTCGTAGACGACGAGGATCTCGATAGCTTGCTCATCAAGCCGTTCCCCAGAGCGGACACACCATGAAACCCGAGGGGTCGGCCGAGCCCGAGTTCAGTCAGTCGCCGTCGACGGTCA
>CP070666.1:919907-927197 GCA_020351775.1 Gemmatimonadota bacterium
AGCGGACGCACCCGTCGACGTCATGGTGGGTCAGTTCCAGGTATCCGACCCGATGTTCAAACGTGAGCTCAGGTTGTCGTTCCAGGACTACGTAGTGTATCGGACGAGAGTCGGCCTGCAGCGAGCGGACCTCACTTATGACAGGGGACTGATGGTGCCCGCAGACGTCGGTGGCGTCACGATCACTGGTCAGATAGTCAATGGCAACGGCAAGGGTGAGGCGCAAGAGGATCTCAAACTGGACAACAATTTCGCCAAGAACTTCTTCGGGCACATAACGGGTGACGTCACCTCGCAGCTCAGACTGGGAGCGATGGGGTATGTCGGAAAGGACAGGGGAGCTGTGGCAGGTGGTCCCGAGGTCACGAACCACCTGTGGATGGTGGGTGTGGATGCAACCTTCACTGTGGGCGCCTTCGAGATCAATGCCCAATACATCCATCGCGAGGACGATAGTCCGACATTCGATGTCGATGATGAGTCAGCCAAGACGAATGGCGGTTTCGCCGAAGTCATATGGCGGCCCAATGGGAGTCGTTGGTACGCGCTAGCACTCTATAACAGGATTGACTGCAACCAGCCGCTACTGGACGTCAGGCTGGGCGTGCCCGATAACTTGGAGCGGTACCAGACCCTGACGGCCGGTCTGGGATACGTGCTGCGTCGGAATTTCCGCCTAATGGGTGAGGCGACCTGGGATACCGAGCATGAGGTTGCCACCTGGACGTTGGGATTGGTGACTGCGTTCTAGCTAGTCAACAAGGGAGCCAATGGCTCGGCACACGACGGTTACGAGACACACACGGCCGCATCTCTGGAAGAGGGCCGCGTGACAGCGTCCGGGCCGTAGTGAATCCCCACTGGCGACGAAGAAAGGACAGATGCGAATGACCACGCGCCGCACGCGGATTGCAGGCACGGGCCACTACGTTCCTGACCGGGTCGTGACCAATGACGAGCTAGAAGCGGTGATGGATACTTCAGACGAATGGATCAGGGAGCGCACGGGTATCCGCGAGCGCCGCTTCACCGATTCTGAGACCACCTGCACGGACCTCGGGGTCGCGGCTGCGCGACGAGCGCTGGATGAGGCGGGCTGGAGTGAAAAAGACGTGCAGTTCATCATCTTCGCAACGCTGTCGCCGGACATGTATTTCCCCGGAAACGGCGTTCTGCTACAGAGCAAGTTGGGCTTACCTGGGATAGGAGCCCTCGATGTGAGAAACCAGTGTACGGGTTTCTTGTACGGGCTCTCCGCGGCTGATGCGTACATCCGCACGGGCATGTATGACAGAATACTGTTGGTCGGCTCAGAGCGGCACTCGGTTGGCCTCCGCATGGATGATCGGGGGCGCGACACCGCGGTGCTCTTCGGAGACGGGGCAGGGGCGGTCTGCGTCGAGGTCACTGACGGTGTAGACGGGAGCTTCATCATCAGACATCATCTCCACGCGGACGGACGCTACGCGGACGAGCTCTGCATCAGGTCTCCCGGGGCGGGGACCCGGCCCTGGCTCACGAGAGAGATGGTTGACGACGGGTCAAGTCACCCGTATATGAACGGGCGAGAGGTATTCAGGAATGCTGTGAAGCGGTTTCCTGAGGTCATCCTGGAAGCGCTCGAGAGCGAAGGCTACACACCGGAGAACGTGGACGCTGTGATACCACATCAGGCCAACCAGCGGATTACCGATGCGGTTGCCAAGAGGCTGGGGTTGCCACCTGAAAAAGTCATCAGCAACATCGAATACTACGGTAATACAACGGCGGCCAGCATACCGATCGCGCTCAGCGAGGTGGTCAAGGCGGGCACGGTGAAGCGCGGCAGCCTCGTTTGCCTTGCGGCCTTCGGATCGGGATTCACCTGGGCTTCCAGCCTGCTGCGCTATTGACTCGGCCGGGCGCCGGTTACCGCCAGGACCTGGCCGGCGTAGATGACGAGCCCTATCTTGCTGAGGAGACCTTTGTGTGACAGCTGTGAAGCTGGTGTGAGAGCCGCGAGAAAGGCGGGCTGGCAATGGTTGTTGCAGTTGTGCTTCTCACCGTTGAGCGTGAGCGAATCAATGAAGTAGCCGAAACGCTTGCCGCGATGAGAGGCGTTGCGGAGGTCTACTCCGTCGCGGGACGATACGACCTCGCTGCGATCCTCAGGGTCAGGACCAACGATGAGTTGGCCGATCTCGTGACGGCCCAGATGCTGAAGTTGCCGGGAATCGTCCATTCTGAGACGCTGATCGCGTTCCGCGCATACTCCCGGCACGATTTGGAGGCCGCATTCTCCTTGGGACCCGAGGGTTAAGGTACCGTCTATCATGAAACGAAGTGCCGCTGTATTGATCCTGGTAGCGGGTGTCCTGCTGGTCGCCCTGTTCAGCTTCCCGTGGCTCGTGAGGGTGATAACGGACTGGTATTGGTTCGACGCCCTCGGTTTCGAGGTGGTGTTCCTCAAGTCGCTTTGGACCAAGTTCGTGTTGGGTGTCGTGATCGGTGTGATCGTCTTTGCGTTCTTCTTTGCCAACCTCCGCATTGCTCAGCGTGGCCTCGTGCCCGAACCGTTTGTCTTCAGTCTGAGCCCCAATGCGGCGAAGCTCGATGTCACCCAGGTGCTGCGGCGGGTCACCTGGCCGGCATCGATCGCCATGGCGCTGATGGTCGGTTTCTCCACGACGGCTGGCTGGCTCGCAGTGCTCCGGCTCCTGCACTCCTCCCCATTTGGGATCAGCGATCCGGTGTTTGGGCGCGACATTGCCTACTACGTGTTCACGCTCCCGGTGATTGAGGTCGCAGTCGGGTTCGTGCTGTTTCTGGTCGTGCTTGGGCTGTTCATGACAGTGCCGATCTACTTGTTGCGGCGCGACATCGTGATCGCCCGCAGGCGCGTGATGATCGAGCGCTCGGCAGAGGTCCACCTCGGCATTCTGATCGCCCTCTTCTTCTTGGCAACGGCACTCAACGTCTTTCTGGTTCGGATCCCTTCGCTGCTGCAATCGTCCGGGGGACCCCTGTTCGGCGCGAGCTACACTGATCTTGCCATTCGTGTCCCGCTGCTACACATGGCTTGGATAGTTGCAATCGTGGCCGCTGGTTTTGTGCTGCTCGGCGTCAAAACGAGGCGGTTGGCCCGCAATGCGGTCGTAGCCGTCATCGCCTATTTTCTGGTCTCGGGGGTGGCCGGTACGCTGCTACCGGCAGCAGTGCAGAAGTTCATCGTCGATCCCAACGAACTGGCCAAGGAGACCCCGCAGCTCGAGCACCACATCTCGGCTACCCGTGATGCGTGGGGCCTGGACAACGTTCTCATCAGGGATCTCTCCGGCGAAGCCGCCCTGACCCTGGAAGACATCCAGAACAACAGCGGGACTATAGAGAATGTGCGGCTGTGGGACCGCGGACCGCTACTGCAGACATTCCGGCAGCTGCAGGAGATCCGTACCTACTACGATTTCAACTCGGTGGATGACGATCGGTACTGGATCGATGGGGAGTACCGCCAGGTCCTGTTGTCACCGCGTGAGTTGAATACGGCCTCGCTGCCGACCCGGAACTTCATCAACGAACGGCTTACCTACACTCACGGAATGGGGCTCACGCTGAGTCCGGTCAACCAGGTCTCCATCGAGGGGCTGCCCGTCTTGTTCGTGAAGGACCTACCTCCCGTCTCGACAGTGTCGCTCAATGTTGCACGACCGCAGGTGTACTTCGGCGAGCTGTCCAATGACTACGCCTTTGCCAATACTGCGCAACCAGAGTTCGATTTTCCACTGGGCGATTCCAGCGCATTCACGACCTATGCCGGCACGGGTGGAATCGATATCAGCTCGTTCTTGAGGCGCTTCCTTCTGAGCGCACGCTTTCGCTCGCTCGATGTGCTACTGACCGAGTACATAACGCGCGATAGTAGGGTACTCTTCTACCGCAACATCAGGGAACGAGCGGCGAAGGCATTGCCATTTCTGGTGTGGGATGGCGATCCGTATATGGTGATCACGGACGCCGGTGAACTCAAGTGGATCCTCGACGCGTATACCAGCAGCGGGCGCTACCCCTACTCGCAGCCCATTGCCAACGGCACCAACTACATGCGCAACAGCGTCAAGGTGGTTATCGACGCCTATGATGGTGATGTGAAGGCGTACGTGGTCGATACGGAAGACCCCATCGTGCGCACATATCAGAGCATGTTTCCCGGGATCTTCGTTCCCTTGGACGAGATGGCGTCCGACTTGAGGGCCCACATCCGTTACCCGGAAGACCTGTTCCAAGTTCAAACGGCGCTGTACACGACGTTCCACATGGACGAGCCCGACATCTTCTACAGTCGGGAAGATCAATGGCAGATCCCCGTGTCGTCCCGCGGTGAAGGCTCACGCGACCCGTTCCTGCGGCACATAGTCATGAAGCTGCCAGGTGAGGCGGCTGAGGAATACATCATCATGACGCCGTTCACCCCGCGACAGAAAGACAACCTCGCCGCCTGGATGGTGGCCAGGAATGACGGGGCCAACTACGGCGAGCTGGTGGTGTATCGGTTCCCGCGGCAGAGCCTTGTGTTTGGACCCAGCCAGATCGTCAATCGCATGAACCAGGACACAGAGATATCACGTCAGATATCGCTGTGGGACCAGCGCGGCTCTGAGGTGATCCGCGGAAGCCTGCTAGTCATACCGATCGAGGAGTCGCTGATCTTCGTCCAGGCGATCTACCTGCGCGCCGAAGGGGGGCGGATACCTGAGCTCAAGCGGGTCATCGTTGCGTATCAGAATCGGGTTGTCATGGAGGAGACGCTGGATCGGGGTCTGGCCCGGCTGTTCGGCGGCGCGGCTGCGCTGGAAGCCCAGCAACCAGCGTTGGGAGAGCCGGATATCATGCTGGAGTCCGAAACCACCGCAGACATGGCGGAGCTGATACGCCAGGCCTCGGAGCACTTCGATCTGGCGATCGAAGCTCAGCGCGCTGGCGATTGGGCGCGCTACGGTGAGGAGATGAGCCGTGTGGGAGAGCTGTTGCGTCTGCTGCGCGATCTGGGTGGTGGAGGAGACGGTCTCTAACGAATCATCACGCCCGGCACCTGCACCCAACCCTTCAGAGGAATCGCTGGAATACGATCATCCCGGCTAGTGAGATGCTCACGAGCAGCGCGACGCGCGGCTTGCGAGCGCGCTGATAGGCTTCAGGTAGCAGCTCCAAGAACACCATCAGTACCATCGCCCCGGCGGCGAAGCCGATTCCGTAGGGGAGGAAAGTAGTGAATGTGTCTACCAGGAGGTAGGCGGGGACCGCCATCAGGGGCTGTGGCAATGAAGAGAATATGCTCCATCCGGCACAGCCGGCAACGCTTACGCCCTGGGGCCGCAGGACGGCGCTTATAGCCAACCCCTCGGGGATGTTGTGCACGGCGATGGATGCCGTGATCAGCACGGCTAGGCTCATTCCACCACCGAACGAGGTTCCGACAGCAACGCCCTCCGAGAATGAATGCACGGTCATCACGACGATCATCAGTAGCGTTCGGCGTGAACCGCCTCGTCCGATCGATCCGAAGTGAACATTGTGATGCTCCAGTATCCGCTGGGTGGCCAGAATGAACAGCACTCCCAGGTTGGCGCCTATGATGGTGCCCCAGGTTCCCGACTCGGTGCCTTCGAGCAGCAGGCCGAAGCAGGCGCCCAGCATGAGGCCGGATGCGATTGCGTTGGCGTAGGCCACTCCGCGTGGAGAGATGGTGCGCACGAACAGGAACGGCAGCGCTCCGATTCCTGTGGCGAGCGCGGTGAGTGATCCGTAGATGAATACGAGTATCACGGGATGCACGATGCGCCTACCTGGCCGCTCCGTAGCTCACAGCAGGAACGCCTTTAGCAGCACGACCATCCCCATCGCGACGCTGGTGACCAACGCAATGCTCGTATTGCCTGCCTGACGGTAGGATTCCGGCAGCGGCTCCATCATCACCAGGTAGACCAGAGCCCCCATGGCGAACCCGAGTGCCCAAGGTAGCAGTGATGGGGCAGCCATAATGAGCGAGAAGGTCACGATGGATAGCAGTACCAAGCTCACGTTGGTCAACACCGCCAAGCCGGCGGCGTCTCTCAGCCGTATTCGCCGGGCTCTGAGAACCGTGCACAGCACCGTGGCCTCCGGGATGTTGTGGACGGCGAACGCCAGGGCCGCGAACACCCCTAGAGCGATGTTGAGTGACATGGCCGCACCGATGGCCACTCCCTCCGACGCCGAGTGGAGTGACTGCACCAGGAGGACCTGGTAGCCATATTCCGGTCCGGTTTGGTCCAGCCTGTTGAGATCCAGGTCTTCGGTGCGGGCTATGAGGTGGGTCCAGTAAATGAAGCCGATGCCGAGGAACGCCCCACTCGCTCCCGCGAGTACCATCCGGTTGAGTCCCGCCACCACGATCACATATGCAGTGCCCAGCATGAGACCGGCCGCCAGGGCATTGGCCCAGCCGATCCATGCCGTTGGCATCACGCCCCGCACACGGAGCGGGAGGGCACCCAGGCTGGCTGCCGCCGCGGCGATCGACGAATAGAGTAAGACCGTGAGGGTTGGGTTCACTGGCGCCGCCCGAATCGGTGCAACTTATGTAGTCGCCACCTGGTTGACTATGTTGACTATAAAGTATCGATCAGGTGGGTTGCGAGACAGCGGCGCGGGGTGCCGTGACGTAGTCCCAGATGGCAGCGGCCTCACGGCTCAATTGCGTCGCGGGTTCACGGTCTAGCGCTCGACCCTGGATGGATCGCTGATTTCCAGCCGCCGGGTCAGATGGCCGCCGCTGGCACTCTGTGGCCGGTGCAGCGAGTCCGCCAGTGGCAGGTGCAGGCGGTTATCTTTAGACAGTGGCAGCGGGGCTGGGTAGGCGGGGGGCGCACAGGGCGGGCATTTGCTGCCGGGCGGGATCGTGAGCGGGTGGCTTTGAGGCAGTTTGTCGCTGGTCGATAGCGTGTGATGTGGATGGGTGTTGGGTGGGGGAGGCTCTGCTACAAGGTACGGTTTCCCCTATCCGGCCTAATGACAACCACTTCCACCCCTTGACGCGGCCGCTGTGCGTATCTAGTATACATGGCTGCGACGGACATTCTTCCGTGGCTTCGCTCTTTGAAAACCGACGGATATGGGATTAGGAGAAGTGCGGCCCGTTAGTAGCGGCGGGCGTTCGGATGTCTGCCGCGAGGGTTATTAATTACTCCGAAAACGATTCGGACGACATTGTCGTTCGACTATGAGCTAAATCGAATTCTTTGGAGAGTTTGATCCTGGCTCAGGACGAACGCT
>CP070666.1:927297-934584 GCA_020351775.1 Gemmatimonadota bacterium
CGATTACATGCAAGGTGATGCGTTCTTGGGGCCGCAGAAGACAAGCGATCCCGAATACACCTTCATGTCCCGCCTACGCATGGACGAACGCTATGATCTCGTAAGGGCCGTTAGGGACAAGCGATACCGCTATATAAGGAATTACATGCCCTTCCGGATCACCATGCAGCATGTCGATTACCTGTTCAATGCCCCATCAGCCCAATCCTGGGAAGACGCCTTTAGAGCAGGAACGACCAATGAAGTACAGAGCAGGTTCTTTCGGACGAAGCCTGTTGAAGAGCTCTACGATACAGAAAACGACTACTGGGAAGTCAACAATCTTGCTGACGATCCTGCATACGCCGATGTGCTCGAGAGAATGCGCAATGCCCTGACGGACTGGCAACGCGAAATCCGCGATGTTGGATTGATACCGGAAACAGAATATGTGGGTCTCGCAGGTAATCAGTCTATGTACGATTACATGCGATCACCGGAATGCCCATTCGACGAACTGCTCCGTGCTGCAAACTTGGCTACTTCAGGAGGCCCGGAGGCGCTGGGCACGTTCATCGATTATCTGAACCACGACCATAGTGCAGTGCGCTACTGGGGAGCTACCGGGATCCTGATCCTGAAGGATGCTGCGGGGCCGGCCGTTCCGGCTCTGAAAAAAGCTGCAGATGATGAATCCGGGGCAGTTGCCACCCTGGTAGCTGAGGCATTGTACGGTCTGGGAGAAAAAGAGGCTGCAGTAGAAGCCTATGCAAACCTGCTGCAGAATACGACAGACTATACTATGACGGACAGGAATTTTGCCCTGAACAGTATCGATGCCATCAATGACAAAAGCCCCGAGATAGTCGCCGTCGTGCGACGGCTGTACGACGAAAGAAGTGGAAGCGTAGAAGGATTTGCACGGTATAGTGTTTACGATTTCCTGATGTCAGAATACCTGTTGAAGAAGTGGGAACGATTGGCTAAAGAGAATCAATAGTCCAAGAACACTGAAGTTTTCAGTTGTTGACTGCCTGCGGCGACTGCATGCTCGGCGCAGTACCGGCGCCTGAGACCCCCCAGGCGGTGAGGTGGTCCACCAGACGCTGCGGCACAGCGCCTGGAGAATTCGCATCGCCACTGAACAACTCTCTCGCAGGGCAAAACTCAGCGACTCCCAACACCGGCTGACCATCAGCGAGCCAGCCCACGCACGAAACGCGCTTGGTCATCACCGAGCTTGTCCGGTTCGACACGGATGGCACGGCGTGATAAGATTGTGGTAGGCTGGCGGGGACGTGTTTCGCCCGCCGACCGCAGGAACAAGTAGGAGTGCAGGGCACATGGCCCCCCCTGTCGCACAAACCTCGCTACCCCGGGCCGGCTCCCGGTCTCGCGGCCCTGCGCCGCCGCTGTGATGCTGGTCGCGGCGTGCAGCAGCCTCGAATCGCCGATGCCTGCCGTCAGCGTCGAAGTCTCACCTGCCGAGCACACGTACTACACGATCGGCGACGAGCGTCAGCTCTCTGCGACCGCCCGCGACGCGTCGCACGAGCCCGTTCCGGGCCAGACCATCACGTGGGAGTCATCCGACACGGCTGTCGTTGGCGTGAGCCCCGCCGAACATGACCTTCTGCTCGAGAGTATTCGTGGCGAGCAGCGTTTCAAGGGCCTGATGGTCAGAGAACGCGTCGTGCGAGTCTGTAGTCGTGAGCTCATCTAGGAATAGGTGGAGCGCGGTGACCCGTTTGGCCCTGCGCATGTGTCTGACCTCCATAGCGCTTGCAGTTCTCCCCTGTGTGGCTGGCGCGCAGGAAGCGTTCGAATTCAGGCGAGCATGGAAAGAAAAAGTACGCAGAGTCCGTGAGATTCGTGCGACGATCGGGCCGCAGCTTGGTCCGGCTTACACCACTGCGCAGTTGAACCAGGCCGGGGCCGCAGTCAGCGGGACTCTCCATATACCTGTGCTGGCGGGGTTGGCAAGTGATCAGACCGCGCCCTATCCGCAAGCCGATTATCAGCGGCGCTTGTTCGGCGATGGGATCGGGTCGGTATCGCTGAGCGAATACTACGCAGAAGTGTCAGGCGGGATGCTGACAGTCACGGGCGTCACCTCAGACTGGGTGCCGCTGAGCAACACCGCGTCGTACTATGAGCTGCCGCCGGGGGGCGACGCATACGGTCGCACCGGAGAGTTCATTCGTGACGTTCTGGTGGGAGCCGACGGCTCTCTCAACTTCTCGCAATTCGACAATGACGGTCTCGACGACATTCCGAACTCGGGGGACGATGACGGCTTCGTGGACGTGGTGGCATTCATCTATCGCTCGCAGTCCAGAAGCTGTGAAGGTCCAGGCATCCTACCACACCGAGGGACCTATGCGGAGTGGTGGGACGCGCCGTTCACGACCAACGACCCGGCTGCCAATGGCGGGTTCGTTCGGGTGCTTGATTACACCATACAGTCCGGAGCGAAGTGCGGGTGGCGCGGGGCCGACTCCATCATGGGGAGCGGCGCAATTGCACACGAGATCGGTCACGTACTCGGTCTGCCAGATCTGTACGACACAACTCCACCGGCGCGTCCCGATTCCTACGGGATTGGCTGGTGGGGTCTCATGGGACTTGGCGGTGACAACACTGAAATCTCACCCGCACACCTCAGCGCATGGTCCAAGGACTACCTTGGATGGGTCGACGTCACAACCGTTTCCACCAACTCCAGCTGGCAACTCGACGCAGTCCAGAGTGGCAGATCAGTGCTGCGGGTGGATGTCCCTGCTGGTGCGGAGTACTTCCTCCTCTCGAACCGACAGGTAGTAGGCAGCGACGACCATCTGCCGGGGCCTGGACTGCTCATATGGCACATAGATGATGCTGTGGGGCACAACGACGACCCACTTCACAAGCGAGTCGATCTCGAGGAAGCAGACGGACTCGACGATCTCGACGCGCGCCGAAATAAGGGGGATGCTGGAGACGCCTATCCGTCGGGAATAGGGCCGAGCCGGAACACACGGTTCGATGCGACCTCCTACCCGAACAGCGATTCCTATCTGGGCACGCCATCTGGTGTGACCGTAGCCAACATCGTTCTGAGCGGTGGCGACGCATTCTTTGAGATCACCTTCCCACAACCGGAGATCTCACGCAGTCCGGCAAACATGACGTTCACGGCTGTGGCGGGAGGCGGTGACCCGGCCAGTCAGACCCTGCAGCTCAGTAACGGTGGTGGCGGCACGCTCGGCTGGACGGTGAGTGACGATGCCGAGTGGTTGAGTCTGTCTCCCACGAGCGGGAGATCGACGGGTGAGAGCGACAACGTCACTGTGAGTGTCTGCACGTCAGGCCTCGAGGCCGGCACCTACGCTGCGACGATCACCATCGCCGCAACGGCAGCGGGCAGCACACCACAGACAACGGAAGTGACACTAACGATAACGGAACCTGACCCGGAGATCTCACGCAGTCCGGCAAACATGACGTTCACGGCTGTGGCGGGAGACGGTAACCCGGCCAGTCAGACTCTTCAGATCAGCAACAGTGGTGGTGGCGCACTAGTGTGGACTGTGAGTGACGATGCCGATTGGTTGAGTTTGTCTCCCGCGAGTGGCAGCTCGGCCGGTGAGGCGGACAGCGTTGCGGTGAGCGTGAACACGTCCGGTCTCGCGACCGGCACGTATGCGGCGGCGATCACGATTGCCGCTGCGGCTGCGAGCAACACACCGCAGACGACGTTCGTGACACTGGAGCTGGCGCAGGCGATCCACACGGTTACGATCGTCGGTGAGGGGGCAGGGGACGGCACTGTTACCAGCAGTCCGGCACGCATATCGTGCGCGATAACTGCCGGGGTTGCATCAGACAATTGCGCTGCGTCGTTCCCGCATGGGACCGACGTTACGCTGACCGTGGCTGGTTCACGTGGTTGGCGCGATATCGTAGTCCGCGATCTGGCCGGTGGCGGTACAGCTTGTCCCGGGGCTCTGTGCACTGCCACATACACGATCGATCAATCGCGCTCGTTCGCGGTCAGTTTCAATGATCAAGGACCGGTGATTGCGGTGACACCTACCAATCTGGCTTTCGTAGCTGCCGAGGGTGGCACCGCCCCGCCGGATCGGACTCTCGAGATCAGTAACGGTGGAGGCGGCACACTCGAGTGGACCGTGAGTGACGACGCCGATTGGTTGAGTTTGTCCCCCGCGAGTGGCAGCTCGGCCGGTGAGCCGGACAGCGTCACTGTGAGCGTGAACACCTCTAGTCTCGCTGTCGGCACGTACACGGCGGCGATAACGGTTGCGGCTGTGGCTGCGAGCAACACACCGCAGACGACGGCGATCACGGTCACGGTAACGGAGCCTTATCCAAGGATCTCTCTCAGCACCGAGAGCATGACGTTCACGAGTGTGGAGGGAGGCAATAACCCGGCAACTCAGACGCTTAAGATCGACAACGGCGGTGGCGGGGCACTCGACTGGACGGTGAGCGGCGACGCCACGTGGTTGAGTCTCGCTCCTCCGAGCGGCAGCTCCGCGGGTGAGACCGACGACGTGATGGTGGGTGTGAACACGGCGGGTCTCTCAGCCGGCACGTACACAGAGACGGTGACGATTGCCGCGACTGGGGCAACCAACACGCCGCAGACCGTGAGTGTGACGTTTGGGCTATTGGTGCCGCCCCAACTCGAAGACATCGTGACGGCTCTGCTCGGTGGCGAGGCACTCGACGATGTACGAGTTGAGTACCTCGACGGTCTCGGAAACAACAACGGACGTCTCGACGTCGGTGATTTCTTGGCCTGGCTCGACCACACCGACCACGCGACGAGCGCATCCGCATTGCGCATGATCCTGGAGGAGAAGCCATGACTCTCCGGCGCCGACTACTCCGAGTCAGTCTATCGGTTCTGGGTGCAGTGTTACTCGGAAGCTGCGGTGCTGACGACGGTGACGGCTGCAATCCCACGGACCCGACATGTAACCCGCCCAGGGCGGGACAGATCGCTTTGACAATCAGCACGCCGAATTTCGACGATCGTGCTGTGGTGCTGAAGATAAGAGGTGAGTTCACCGCAGCTCAGGCCGCGACCGGATACCGCCTGTTCCAAGCCGCGGATGCACAGACCTTCATTGTCGTCGCGACGGGCGTTATGGAGCGGGAGAGTAGCGTGTTGACCATTGATGTCCCCGACCTTACGAGGCTGGTGAGCTACTCGGCCACGATCTCTGAGGTCGCAGCGAGCGACTACCGCCTGCGACAAGATATGAGCGGCTACGAGACGTCGTTCGCGCAGGTCTCTCAGTGACAGCGCGGAGCAACGCCGCACTCACCCCTTCGGATTGATGAACTCCTGAAACGGCGGGTAATCGCGCAGGGGCTCGAGGTCCATCTCGCGATGTAAGAAGACGGTGAAGGGACGTCCGCGAGCGTGTGCCTCACGCAGCAGCACCATCGCCCGATCGAGATCACCCAGTTGGGCCGCGATGGTTGACTGGAGGTAGTTGTCGAGTCCAAACTCGTACGGGCCGGTGATCCGTTCGAGCTGACTGCCGATCCTGAGCGCCTCCTCGCGGTCTCCGCGACGTGCCGCTAGTACGCCGAGGTACCCCTGCACCAACACGTCCTCGGGCGCCTCCGCCGCGAGCTCTCGGAACGCAGCGTGCGCCTCGTCCCAGCGCTCTGCCAGGTACATGCCATGCGCCAAACCCACCCGGGTGCGAAACGGCGCTTCCTCCTCGGAGGGCCGGGATTGAAACCAGAGCAGCTCCCGTTGCGCCACTGCGAGCGATGCCTCGCGGTATCCGTGCGCCCTGAGCTCCATAGCAATCTCCCCCATGACCGCGCCCGCAATCAGCGGACCCTCCGGCGGCAGCAGGAGACTCTCGCTGATGCCGTGGTCCACCTCGTCGAGTCGCCCGAGTGCCGCTAGAGCGCGCAACTCGGCGGCAAGCATCATCAATCGGTCGGGGTACACCTCACGGGCACGGAGCGCCTGGGTTAGTTCGGCCGAGTAATCGCCTACCATGTGGAGCGCTTCCATGAGGGTGCGCCATTGGTAGTAAAACCCTGACATATCGAACTCTGAGAGGATCGCAATGCTCTCGCGGGGGCGGTTCGAGTTGAGCGCCTCGACGGCGATATTCATCGGTGAGCCCAACGCACGTGTAGCCTGAAGCGCCCCAACGCGATCCCCCCGAAGGCCGGCGACCAGCCAGTCGAGGAACGCACGCTGTTGCGTACTGAGGCGCAACCGGAGCGGCTCGATCAGCTGGGCGTTGGAATCGGCAGCGTGGTACTCACCAAGGTTGTAATGGGCCATCACGATAAAGAACCGAGGATCGGCGAAGCTGGAATCCAGAGCCACCGCCTGATACATGAACTCGAGGGCCTCGCGCATCTGTAACGGCACGCCGTGGTAGAAAGCGCGGTGCCCCTCGAGGTACGCGCGGTACGCCTCAAGTGACGGTGGCTGGCTGGCGGCACTCGAGCGCATGAGCCGATGGTCGAGTACCGTCGCGACCGTCGTCACAACTCGACGCCGTAGCGAATCGAGAGCCGATCCCGATGCGCCGACCGCGACCGCGACTGGCGTCACGGCGCGGAGCAGGCGCTCATCTACTGCTTCGATCACCTGTGCCTGGAACTCGAGTGAATCCCCCCGGACATAGTACGATCCGGCCACTACGGTCCCGGCTCGCGTGGCCTCGCCCGCCGCACGAGCTGTCGCCGGTTCTGACGACGCGCCGAAACCTCCGAGGTCAGGGCCAGGATTGAACGAGGTGGAAGTGGGGACTACTTCAATGACATCGATCTCCTGGAGGCCCTGCGCGATCCAATCGGCAGCGAGACTCCCCAACGGGTTGAGCGCCGGGTCGCCCGTCCGGTTCTCGAACGGCAAAACCAGCACGCGGTTCCGGTCGAGCGGTGTACCGGGAAGGACCCAAAGCACCCCAACCACTACAGCCGCGACAGCGATGAATGACAACGCAACAACGGGGAGCCACGTCCTTCTGCGGGCTCCCGTGACCGACGCGGTTCGCCGGTAAGGTGCATCCCCCTCCAAGGCCGCAACGAAGCTCGAGGCCGAGTTGAAGCGGTCCGCCGGCGCCTTAGCCAGCGCACGCGCGAGGGCGGCCGCAATGCTGTGGGGCACGGTTCCCCGCAGGTCGGAAACCGGACGTGGGGTCGCGTGGATGTGCTGCCGCGCGATACCATTTGCTGTCGGTCCGGTAAACGGCGGCTCTCCCCCGAGCATCTCGTAGAGCACGCACGCGAGGCTGTACACGTCGCTCCGGCCGTCGACGG
>CP070666.1:934684-941911 GCA_020351775.1 Gemmatimonadota bacterium
AGCACCCGATCGCGCGTCCTGGTGATGAGGATGCGAGACTTGGCAGACAAGTCGATCGCGGGTAGACCAATACGCACTCGGAGGTCCACCACGGGTACGACGCCGCCTCGGAGGTTCACGATGCCGCGGACGGCGTAGGGTGCGTGCGGCACGCGGGTCACCGTTTCCACCCGTGTGATCTCATGCACCGTCCTCACCGTGAAGGCGAAGACCTCATCTGCGAGGCGGAAGGTCACCCAGGTCTCCCACCGGGGCTCGGGTCCTAGCTCGACCGCATCTCTTGCTTTCGCCTCGGCCGCAAGTTGATCGGCGAACTGGTAGATGCGCTCCGGGCCGGCGCAGGGTTCCTTGCCGGTTGTGGGAGCCGCATCCTTATCGGTTTTGGGAGCTGCGGCACGCGCCTTAGTGTTACGGCCGGAAGCGCTCTTGGGTCGCCGAGTCTGCTTCTTACTCATGCCGCCTCTCGGGAGAATGGCTTGACCTCGACAAGTCTCTTTGGATCGAGAATCAGGATCGGCCGACCGTCCCCGAGAACCGTGGATCCACCCACGCCGGGTGGATGGCCGACGATCGGATCCAGCCCTTTTACAACCACCTCACGGACGCCGAGGATGTGATCGGCTACCAGGCCGCGGCGCTTACCGCCCACCTCGATGACGATGACGTAGCCTTCCGGACGTGCTTCACAATTGGTCTGGAAGTGCCATCCGAGGTCGAGCAGCGTCAGTAGTTCGTCGCGCCAGCGAAACACGCCTGCCTGGTTGACGGTGTGCGAGTCGCCGAGTCTCATGCGGCGTGACTCGACCACTGCTGTCAGCGGCACGGCGTACACCTCGTCGTCTGCCGTAACCAGGAGAGCACGCGCGATCGAGACACTGATCGGTAGTCGCAATAGAAACGTGGTGCCTCTCCCTAGAGCGGTCGTGATCTCGATCTCGCCGCCCTGGCGCTGCACTGCCTTCCGGACGGCCGATAGCCCGACTCCCCGTCCGGATCCCATATCCGCTCTCTCCCTGGTAGTGAACCCCGACTCGAACAGCACCTCAGTGACATCCTGGAGCTGATCCGTAACGACTCCACGCGAGCGCGCTACGCGATACAGTTCGTCCCTGTCGATGCCACCACCGTCGTCGGAGACTTCTATCCAGACCTCGTCGCCCTTTGTGCTGGCACGAACGCGAACCGTTCCCGTTTCCGGCTTTCCCAGCGCGACTCGCTTGGATGGATCTTCGAGCCCGTGGATGACGGCGTTGCGTACCAGGTGACCCAACGCTTCGTTGGCGACTTCGAGTAGGGCCTTGTCAAGCGGCGTATCTCCACCATCGGTCTCGAAAGCTGCCCGCTTCTGAGCACCCGCGGCCTCATCGTGCACTATGCGACGTAGTGTCCCGAGCAGCACGCTCAAGGGCGTCATCCGCAAGGCCATTACACGTTCCCGGATGACGTCGAGCGTGTCATTGAGACTGTCCTGTGCGAGCTGAACGGCGCTCCACGCCTCGGCGGAGCGTGCGGCGAAGTCGGTGGCCGTTGGATCCAGGCTGCAGCCGCGCTCAACGCTGTCGCTCATGCGATTGCGCACGATCACCATCTCTCCAATCAGATCGATCAGGGGATCCAGGACCGCGAAGGGGACCCGTACGCTGGCGAAGCTCTGTTCGCCGGTGTCGTCCGGCCCAGCAGCGTCCGCTGTGGTGTCACCCCCGGGCGTCTCTACGGAAGCCTGCTCGTCCAGGCCACGCAGCTGAGAGCGAAACGCGTCCACGGCTGCCAACAGGTTGCCGATGTCCAGTTCGCCACCGGCAGCTATGTCGTCTTCCATCCGGTGGGCCAGTGCCTGGAGATCGGCCAGACCCATCATGCCGGCGTTGCCCTTGAGTGTATGGAGTTCCCGCTTGGTACCGCTCAACGCGTCCGCCCGTTCTACGTCCGAGAGCGTCGGGAGGTCGAGCAGGTTCTGCTCGACGCGATCCATCCGTTCCCGAGCGTCCAAGATGAACTCACCCAGTAGGGCCTCTAGACCTTCCATCATCGTCGCTGCCGCCCGCTCAATCGATGATCTCATCCAGCAGGGCGTGCAGCCGCTGCGGCGTGTACGGCTTGGTGAGGTAGCCCCAGGCTCCCGCCTCCAGACCACGACGGATGTCATCTTCGCTGTCTTCCGTGCTCTGCAAGACAACCGGAATTTCCTGCAGCGCCGGCTCTGCCTTGACCCGCGTCAGGAATTCCAGCCCGCTCATGGTCGGCATGTTGACGTCAAGCATGATTAGGCCGATGTCGGGATGGCGGCTCAGTTGAGCGAGGCCTTCGTACCCGTCGCTGGCGAAGTGCGATTCCAACTCGCAGCGCTGGTAGGCTCGCAGTGCAAGCTCGTACATCTTGTGTATCAGCTGGGAGTCGTCGACCACCAGCACTTTCCGGCGTCTGGCACTCATTTCTGTCTTCCCGCGCACGCCGTCGGCCGCTCATCCAACCCGGCCGCGGCATCTCGCATACGTCAGGGTTCCTGCTGTTTCGGGCGGTGAGGGCAACGATTGGCTCGCGGTTCCATGTCCTCCACCCGTCTCGTTGGATCTGGCCCCGGTGCTCCAAAGGCAACCGACGTGCCGCAAGCTGTCTGACGCTTAAATAATTGTCATACAAGAAGTTACAGGAATGTGGCCCGACGGACGCGAGTCTGAGATTCAGACGTGATTAGTGTGCTGTCTGAGATCTGGACGCGGAAGTGCGCGGCGCTCATACTCGCGTGCGCTACTTCTGTGCTGTATCCGACCGTAGCGTGGCTCGGATCAGTGGTGACGCGGTGGGGACCGGCGACGCTGGGGCTCCAGGCCTTATAGGCCTTCTGGTCGACAAGCTGGTTCCTTCGGACAACAGCTCCTCGACCCTGAGTCTCGCTGTTCGAAGGACGGGCGCGGCGCCGCCGATGTTGAAGCCAGACGCGTACTGCAGGGTCGTGCAGCCTCGTTCTGTAGAGCCTCAGGCAGCATGATCGTCACGTCGCAAGTGGCGTCGTAAAGCCGGGGCAGCGGTTCCTCTTAGCCGAGTAGGTAGATCTCCGGCTGGACTGACGCAAGCCGGGCAACCCTTGGCGCCTCGCGGCTATCCAACCAACCGAAGCCACCGGCGCAACTTCGAATGCGGTGGCACACCTGAGTCGGGAGGGTTAAGTGCGGAATCAAGCCGCTGCGGTATTGCTTGCGGCAGCGCTCCTTGCGCTGCGTTCCCCTGTAGTCGTCGCACAGCAACCACTGAGCCATGAGCGTGTCCAGCAGGATGTCCGGCTCTTCGTGAGCACGCTCGAGGAGACTCACCCGGACCCGTATACCGCGTTCGGGGGAAAGGTGGAGTTCAAGCGACGGGTGAGGGAGCTGCTGACGAATATCCCGGCCGACGGGCTCGACGCCGCTGGCATCCACGAGCTTCTGGCAGCATTCCTCGCCGATCTTGGGGACGGTCACACACAACTCTCATCGCCGGCGGTGTCCGAGCAAAGTGCCCTGCCCAAGTTCCTGCCACTCAGGTTCGCCGTCGCCACCGACGCGGTCTTCGTATCGCAGGCCGCCATGGGTCTCGACGGTCTGGTGGGCCACCGTCTCCTCGCCGCCGAGGGACTGCAGCTCGAGGAGCTGTCTGCCCTGGCCGGCAAGATACTCCCTGCGGAGAACGCATACGGCCGCGCACGCATCGTAGCGCGGGCTATCCGTTCGACGAGACACAGCGTTCGGCTGTTCGGCCGGCAGCTCGACGGTGTGCGGCTACTGCTTCAGAGTCCCGAGGGGTCAGAGGCTAGCTGGCGGGTAGGGTACATGGAGCAGAGTGTCCTGAGCGAAGTCGAGTGGTCTGGCGACTCGCGCATCGAACTCGAGGTGGGTGACAGCCCGATCTGGTGGAGTTACCTCCATCCCGAGCGCGTCGGTTATCTCCGGCTCGAGTCCATCGAGGGGGCCGAGGCGTTTTGGGAGGCCAGAGATCGGAAGGATTTACCTGGGTATGTGACGCGTTACTACCGCCGGTACTTCGGACGTGAAGCCCCGACGGACCTGGACAGCGCGCTCGCCGGGATCCCCTGCTTTACGAAGACCGTTACGGACGTCCTGGGCGCTATGCGTACAGATGCAGGCGAGTACCTCATCGTCGACGTGCGCGGCAACGGCGGTGGCTGGTCGACGCTGATGCGCCCGCTCTATCTGCTGGCGTTCGGTGCAGAGTACCTGGATTATCCGTTTCCCGACCTGTGGGTCGACGTCGCTTCGCCGCAGCTGATGGAGATGAACGGCTGGACTAGACAGGACCTCGGGTCGGAATGGGGACCGGGCTACGAGGTTGGCGACTACCGCTTCGAGGTCGCGGGCCGCCCAAGGGGCGACCGCAGCCTGGCCGAGTATGTCGAAGGGTTGCGTGTGTACCGCTGCGGTTTGGCCGAGGCGGTTGAGTCTCTAGCAGGCGAGCCAATCCATCGGCCGACGGTGATCGTGCTGATGGACTCAGGGACACTCAGCGCGGCGTACCATCTCGCATACCGGCTGTGGCGTTTGGGCGCGGTGCTGGTCGGTGTAGCTTCGGCGCAGGCTGGCAATGCTTACACCAATGTCGTGCGGGTTGAGCTGCCCAACTCGGGGCTAGTCGGGACTGTTGCTAGGTCGGCGCAGATCTTCTTCCCCAGTGACGAGGCGCTCGGCAGAGTGCTCGAACCCGACTTCCCGATTACATGGTCGGACTTGGCGCGATACGACTTCGACCAAAATAGCGAGTTGCTCTATGCACTGGAGCTGATCGCGAGCGGACAGATCCCGCGTCGAGCAGCTCGCGTGCCGTGAGCAAAGCACGGCCCACGGGGCGGACAGCTCGATCGGTCGGTGACCTGACGGTGTTGAGCTTTCTCAGGGTGCGGACCTGGCTTGGCTGCAATGGCGTGGTCGACATGGAGCAGCTGATCGACGATTCAGCGTGGCTCGCGCGGCAGGAAGGCTTGGAGGAACACGCTCAGGCTGCTGAGATGAGGAGGTCACGGAGCAGCAGATATCCAGGCCCCTCGATGCGGAGGCGCCCGCGAGGTGACAGGGTGCTAACCCCGGGCGGCAGCCCGGGGTTGGTGCGGCAGCTCTGGGGTTGGATCTAGAGCGTCCAAGGTGCTCGGTAGGCGAGGTCCAGCAGCTTGGCCGCCTCTGCGTCCCCGACGATCGCCTCGGCCTCCCGGTCCCAGGTGAGCTGGCGGCCGGTGCGGTATGCGATGTTGCCGAGGATGGCGGTGCTCGTCGAGCGGTGGCCAATCTCGATGTCGCTCACCGGCTGTTGGCGGCTCTTTACGCAGTCCAGGAAGTTCCGCATGTGACGCGCGTGGCTTGCCGGTAGCGACTGCGCCTGCATGGGAACGCCTTGTTCCCTCCCCTCCGGGTGAATCTGGAAGCCTCCGCGGTCGAGGAACATCGTGGCCTCCGTCCCGTGAAAAAAGATCCCGTAGCCGTGCCCGTCGAGCGGGTGGCTGCTGCATTCCCGGTTCTCGTAGGTGCAAACGAAGCCGGGGTAGCGGAAGGTGGCCTGGATGGTGTCGGGAGTCTGGCGGTTGTCCTCCAGAACCAGCTTGCCGCCGTGGGAGCTCACCTTTTCCGGGGCGTCGGCGTCCATGGCCCATTGAACGATGTCGAGCAGGTGCACCCCCCAGTCGGTCATCATGCCGCCAGCGTAGTCCCAAAACCAGCGGAAGCTCGACCACCGCTGGTACTGCAGGTTCTCGTCCAGGAACACGCCGAAGCGGTTCTCGTTGTATGGAACCGAGGGAGCCGGACCCAGCCACATGTCCCAGTCGAGGTCATCGGGCGGCGTGCCGTCGGGCGGATTGCCGATGCCGTCGGGCAGCAGGTTGCGGTAGTTCCAGGTCCGGACGAAAGTGACCTTGCCCAAGGTGCCGCCGCGCACGAGCTGCACCGCGTACCTGAAATGAGGGGCCGACCGCTGCTGGGTCCCCACTTGGACTATCCGGTCGTTGCGGCGCGCGGCTTCGATCATCTGTCGGCTCTCGGCAATGGCCACCGCGGTGGGCTTCTCTACGTATACGTCCTTGCCCGCCTCGCACGCCATTACGGTCGGGATCGCGTGCCAGTGGTCGGGCGTGCCGACCACCACGGCGTCGATGTCGTCCCGATCCAGGACCTCGCGGAAGTCGACGTGCGTCATCGCCCGGGGTGCCCGCGCCGCCGCCCACTCGAGGTTGGGCGCATACACGTCGCACAGGGCCCGCACCTCGACGTCCTGCTCTGCCAGCAGGTTCTCGAGGTGTCCCCGCGCCATCTGGCCCACTCCGATGATCCCGATGCCCAGGCGGTCATTAGCGCCCTGGCTTCGAGCGTAGGCCTTCGCGGAAGGGGCCAGGGCGGCCGCACCGAGGGCCAGGGTCTTTACGAAGTCTCTGCGGTTTGAGCTGGCAGTCATGTTGTCCTCCGGGAGGTTGGGTCGGCGGGGTCCGGGCAGGACCCGGACTGGGAAGATAGCCCCCGACATAATCCGGCCCAATAATGACACCGGCGGTCCGAGCACATCAAACGCTCCGGCATTGTGTCGCCGTGAGGTGTATCGGCCTGATATCCGATATTACCTAAGGTTGTTCGGTGGTATAGTCTAGTACTTTCGACGGTAACGAGGGGAACTGCTGACTCAGGTCAGGGATGTGAGAAGATGAGCGGCTTCCGGTTGGGATCATTCGAGGTGCGACAGCTGATAGCATCTGGTGGGATGGGAGACGTCTGGAGCGGCGTGCACGTCGCCCAGGACATCCCTGTCGCGATCAAGGTGATCAGGCAGAAGAGCGCTGACGACCCCTATGCCAGGACCGCGTTCCGCCGTGAGGTGCGTGCTGTGGCGGAACTCGATCACCCGGGCATCATCACGCTGTTCGATGTCGGAGAAGTGACTGCAGATACGGCCGCAGCCTCATCAGGCATGCTCGACTCCGGCAGCCCGTACCTGGTAATGGAGTACCTCGAGGGCGGATCACTCGAGAGCACGCAGTATCCGTTGCCGTGGGAGCGCACGCGGGAAATCCTCATCGGAACTCTCGACGGCCTCGCGCATGCTCACGCCCGTGGCATCACGCATCGCGATCTCAAGCCGGGCAACATCCTCATCGCCGACCGGCTCTCGGGCTCGCCGATTCGGCTCACCGATTTCGGCATAGCGTTCTCGCTCAGGGAGAGCGAGTCGACTGAGGCCGACGGAGTGGCGGTGGGTACC
>CP070666.1:942011-949090 GCA_020351775.1 Gemmatimonadota bacterium
GGAGGACGGCAGGACCTGTTACATGGTGCCGGTGGGTCGTGGCGTGCGGCACGAATACCAGAACATGCTGCGCAACTTCACATGCTGCGTCGGCTCCGGAATGGAGAGTCACGCGCTGCACGGCGACGGCATCTACTACGAAACCGACGACCGGCTGTGGGTGAATCTGTACGTGCCCTCTACTGCCGAATGGTCAGGTGCCGGCGTGCATCTCACCGTGGACACGGATTTCCCGGAAGGTGAGAGCGCCAGACTCGAGTTGACCGTGGATCAACCCAAAGAGTTCACCCTGCTGCTGCGTCGTCCCTATTGGACGGGTGACGGCTTTTCGGTTCGGCTGAACGGCGAGATCGTCCATGGGGAAGTTCAGCCTGAGGAAGAAGAACCGGATCCGCGGCAACGCCGCTACTATGACTGGCCCTATGCGGCCAGTTCATTCGTCGAACTGAAGCGTACCTGGAGAACGGGCGACACTGTTGACGTCACGCTGCCCAAGACGCTCCGGCTCGAACCACTGCCGGACAATCCGCAACGCGCGTCCATAATGTGGGGGCCGTTGGTACTGGCTGGCGACCTAGGGCCGGAACGGGGTCGCGGCAGAGAGGGTGAGGACGAAGGGAGACCTCCAACGGTTCCCGTGTTCGTGACGGACGATGAAGACGTTTCCTCTTGGGTGAATCCGACGGGCGAGAGGCCGGTCCAATTCCGCACGACGGTCGGCCGCGAACCCGACACTACCGCCCGGCCGCGGGACGTCGATCTAGTTCCGTTCTATCGCCTGCATCGGCGGACATACTCTACCTACTGGGACGTCTTCAATTCGGAGCAGTGGCAACAGCAACAGGCTGCGTACGCCGCTGCGGCCGAGCGTCAGCGGTTGTTGGACGCCGCGACCGTGGCCTATTTGGAGCCCGGCGAAGTCGTGTTCGAGCGGGAGTTCAACTATCAGGCGGGCGACAACGCAGTCGCCGCACGGATCGACGGGCGCCCCGGCAGACGGTCACGCAGTTGGTTCTCCTATGACATACCAGTGGAACCCGATCACCCAATGACGTTGATCGTGACCTACAACAGCGGTGACCGCAGGGGAACGCCGGCGTTGTTCGACATCCTGGCCGACGACAATCTGGTGCGACACGAGCATATCAGACTCGACGATCCGCCGCGGTTCTACGATATCGAGTATCCGATTCCTGCGGCGATCGTGGCACAGAAGAGAAGCGTAACAATTCGCTTTGAAGCGGCGGATGGCAGCCAGATCGCCACCATCTTTGGTTTGCGGATGATTCGCGCCGACGCGGAGCCCTGATACCTACCAGCCGTACGCCGGAGCACCGCAGTGGCGTGCAGGATGTCGCCGTGAATCGCGGCGTAGCGCAGGTCGGCCCGCATGCTGTCCTTGAGCGTCTTGAGCGCCTTGTTCTTGTCGACGCGCCGAATCTTGGCCTCGGCACGGGCGCTGGCCACTGCCGCGTCCTCCTCCCTGTGATCGTCCACCTGAGCCTAGGACACGGCCGGCCGCACCGCACGTCACGGGAATTCTTCCACTGCGTGGGACAGCCCGCCCGCGACCTGCCGCGCCAGGCGCGCGATCTTCGGTTCCGTCTCGCGGAAACCAGGCACACATCCTCCTGTTCGAGCCGACAACTGAGGGGCGCCCAGCGCGATTCCGGCTAAGTCAGCCTGCGCCAACAGGATAGAAGTTCACTCCGGCCAGATCCAAAGTGGAATCGCGCCAAAGTCAACTGACTTTGCTCCAAAGTCAACTTACATCAGCCGTTCGGCAAGTGGAAACGACCCGAAGTCAGTTGACTTCGAGTCAAAGTCAACTTCCGCAAGGCGTTCGGAAAGTGGAAATGACCCGAAGTCAGTTGACTTCGAGCCGAAGTCAACTTACATCAGCCGTCCGGTAAGTGGAAATGACATGAAGTCAGTTGACTTCGACCCAAAGTCAGCTTCCACAAGGCGTGCGGAAAGTGGAATTGACACGAAGTCAATTGACTTCAGTCCAAAGTCAGTTTACATCAGCCGTGCGGTAACTGGAAACGGGACGAAGTCAGTTGACTTCAGGCCAAAGTCAATTTACACAGAGCATCCGGAAAGTGGAAACGGAGCAAAGTCAGTTGACTTCGGACTGATGTCAATTTCCATAAGCCGTGCGGAAAGTGGAAATGCTTTGAAGTCAGCTGACTTCAGTTCAAAGTCACTTATCATATGGCCTGCGGTAACTGGAATTGGCTCGAAGTCAATTAACTTTGGCTCGATGTCAATTACCAAACGGCCGGCTCAAACTGACTTTGGCTCGATGTCGAATTGGATACGACCCGAAGTAGCTTGAGAATTGCCGTTTGAAACCCAGGCACAGTCGTGTGGACCCGCCTCTTTGCTTGCGGCCACTGCCGGCCGGATACTTCCAGCACGGCGCGCACGCGCAGCGATGGCCTCTATCGAGCCGGGTCAAGCACCACGCGCGTGGTGGCTCCAGTCAGAGGAATCACGTAGGCACCGCGCTCCGACGGGAAGCTGTCGGCCGGCGCCAGAGCAGTTACGCCACTTACCATCCCAGGTTGTTCCAACCGAAGGCGCGCGTGCTGCGTGAAAGGCGTGCCGGGTGCCAATGTCACGCGCACCGAGTCTCCGAAGATCTCCACCGCATCGAACTTGCCTGCATCCAACGTGAGCCATAATCCCAGTGGAGCCACGTAGACCCGAGAGCGAGCCGAGTCCAATGGGCGCACGTGCACCGCTGTTTCGCCGCCTGTGATATTCCCGCCAAACGCAAGCCAGCCGAATTCCGAGTCGTGGGTGATGTACGTTGCCGCATTGAGCGTGTGACCGAGAAATCCGGGACCATAGTCTCCCGAGTAGCCATCAATGTCGAGCGTCGAGGGAAAGGAGTGGAACGCGCTTGGCCCGAAACCCTCTTGTGTCACGTTCGCAATGGCGCCCAGGAAGCCACCGTAACCGACTCGTAACAAGTAGAGGTCTTCCGGGTTAGCGCGATACTCGCTGAGCACCGGGATCGCATTTAGACCAGAGCCGTAATGATGTAGTTGCCGCTCCAACCGACGCAGCTTGCCGGCATACCAGAAATCCCAATACCGCCGCGCGCTGCCGTTGTAGCCCCAATGGGGAACCGTCGGCATGTAGCCCAGAATCGCGTTGAGTGTGACGAGCGCCTTCTCGTCGTAGCCGAAGTACTTACACCAGGCGTAAACCTCTTCCTGCCCGGTCGAGTCCCATGGCATCTCGCTGCCGAAGGGATAGCCCAACGCGCGCCACACTTCGGCTCGACGCTTCATCGTAGCTTCCAGCGTAGCGGCCTGCTCGGTCCAACCCTCGCGCTGCAGGTCCAGCAGGATCAGTACAAAGACGGTGCCCCCCATCTGGCCAAACTGTGCGTAATGCTCGGCATGCCGGACCATGGCCTGCGCTGTCTGGTACGCCCGCTCCAAATACCAATCCCACTCGTGATTGGTGACCAACCCTGCATGGTTACGTGCCAGCTGATATAGCACCCAATGTGCTGCCGCCACATGCACGTAGTTGAAGGAGCGTCCCACGGTCATCGCATGTTCCTTGTTCCAGCTCGACCACCCGCCGTAATGCACGCTATCGCTGTACGTGCCCGCTGGCATCGAGTCCGGCTCATAGTAGAACAAGCTCTTGCGTACGCCGTACATCAGCTCACCATCGTCATACTGCAAGCCACCCCAAAGTACACTGTCCATGAAGCGCTGGATCTTCTTCAGCTCCTCCTGATCGGGCTGCATGAGCTGTTTCATCATTGCGGCGAGCCAAGAACCCGAGCCACCTTCGTCACCCAGGCCGGCGATCCAAGCACGATTGTCTTCCGTCACAGCCCGGCGTTCACCGTAGTCGTAGCTGATGATTGACGGACTGCGACCGAATGGATCATCGGGCTTCTCGAACCACTGCTCAGTCGTGAGAAAGCGTCCGACATCGGCCACGACCTGCACTTGAGGCTTGATCACTTTGTAGTGGATCGTCTGCACGGTACCGTCTGCGAAGCCAACGCTGAGTCGAGCGCGCCCCCACAGCAGACCGCGGATGTCATAGGCGAACCAGCCGTGCTCCGTCGTCCCGGCCGGCGTGATCGCCAGGGCGCCCGCTGGTTCGACATCGATCGACCGGATGTTCTGCGAGTGTCTGATGAACAGGCGACCTTCGAGATCCATCGGGAGCACATAGCCGGGCACGCCGACCGCTACGGGACGATCGTGGGCGAGCAGTGTCTCTTCGATGTTGCGAATCGCATCAGCCACCAGAAACCGCACGCCGTAGGACCTCGCCTCTCCCGGCACCAACGTCACCGAGGTCGCCGGGTTCCACGGTTCGGCGTCGCTCCATTCGTCCTCTGCGTGAGCTTTGCTGTGCGCCATCCACTCGTAGAAACCCTCGAACGTGATTCCGCGTCTGGTCGGATCGCTCAACAGTGGATTGTAGGCCTCGAACGGTGTGCGACCGTAGGGCACCACGAGGAGTACGGGGCCGTGGCCGCTCAGACGCGTGACCTGGAGATACCCCGCATCTCGCCCGATGTACGGGTCGTAGAACGAGCACTCAGCGTGAGCTTCGCCTAGCGATCTGTCTTGGAGGATGTTGTTGAACACCATCGGCATTCCGAGCGCGCCCAGCTCGACCGGACGGTTGGACTCGTTGGTGATCTCAAACCATAGTGCTAGGTTGTCGCCGTCGAGTTCCCAGAAACGGTGCACTTGCAGCGGAAGATCGGGTGGCAGCGTTGGGGACAAATCCGCAGCCGCCAGCACCGGAGCCGAGACTGGAAGCCCCTTGACAGGCGCGCGCGCTGCCGCGGTCGATGCATCATGCCACTCCGCCGATCCGATCTCACGCCACCGCAAGGTGAGATCGCCCAGGTGAAAGAAGCCGTTAGCGTTGCGCCGGTCGAGCCAATCACTGGGCGTGAAGTCGAAGCCACCCGCGCCTTTGGGTCTCAAGGCGGCGACCGTCTGCGACGCGGCCACCAACTCCAGATCCAGTGAGGGCGTTGCGAAGTGCAATACGCCTTGATCCAGGCCGAGCGTTGCTGCCGTATCGGCCTGGTCGCCGCGCGCACCTCGCTCCTCCTGAGCCGTGCCGCGGCCCGGAAGCATCATTGCGACAATCAACAGGATTGAGTGCGCGGGCAGGACTAGTCCATACCGACTGTGTGTACGGGCCATGGTCGTCCTCCGGAGCGGTTGATCGGACCGGCCGGGCCGGCGCCCAGCCTGCGGAAGAAGATGACCGAACCACCCCGTTCGGTCGAGGTCTGCAGCCGGGCTTGTCTCACCACGGGTTTAGCGTCATATCGGCGCGTCAGATCCAGCGGTCCTGGCGGCCAAACCGGGCCTCGCCGCGACGACGATTCAACATCTCTATTATGTCTCGTATGTGCCGGGGTCACTACCCAGAGGGTGGAGCTGACACTAATGAACATCCTCGCACAGGTGAGGCTTCTGCGAATGGATATCAGTCGGCTCCGGTCGATTGGTCGATCAACTCATACCGCAAGCGGGCGTTCTTTGACAAACCGAACAAGAGCACTGGTTACTACAGGGCGCGGCGCGACTCCGCTTCCGCAGATCCGCGCCAGCGCCGTACCATGATCGAATACCGTACTGCTACCATCAGCCGGTGAAGTACAGATACGCAGCCAGAATTGCCAGCAACACTGCCACTGACGCCGTGATATCACGCCAACCCCAACTACGGCGAGATTCACTACGCTGCGCATCGGTGATGGTTCCGAACGTGAGGCCGTCCATCTTGCTGTAATCCGGCTCCCGCGTTGCGTAGCTCACTCCCACCATCACCGCCACGCACACCACGAGAATCAGGATACTGTAGTACTGGAAGAACATGTTGTTCACGATCCAGAGGAACGAGCCTTCAGCGTAGCCATCTGCTAACACTCCGAATTCCAATTGGACCGGCGTGTCGATAGCCAGGCGAAACAGACACATCATGAAGCCCACGATCAGCGCCGCGAGGGCGCCCTGCGCGTTGAGCCGCTTGAAGAACACACCGAGGAAGAACACGACGGCGATCGGCGGAGCCAGGTACGATTGTACTCCCTGCAAGTAGTCGTACAGTCCCTTGCCGCCCTGGATGACTGGGATCCACGCCAATCCGATCAACACCATGACGGTGGTGGCAACGCGGCCAATCCACACCAGGCGATGCTGTGACACGTTGGGACGCAGCTTGCTGTAGAAGTCCATCGTAAACAGGGTCGCCGAAGCGTTGAACACTCCGGCCAGCGAGCTCATCAACGCGGCTAGCAGTCCGGCGACGACGATGCCCCTCACACCGGCTGGCAGAACGGTTGCCACCAGCAGGGGGAATGCCTTTTGTGCCTCGTCGCGGATGACCTCGCCGTTCGCGTCGAACATGATTTGGAAATCTGAGATCACACCGCCCTCGGCTAGTGCAAAGGCGATGATGCCGGGGATGATGAAGATGAAGACTGGCAGCAGCTTGAGGAGCGAGGCGAAGATGCTTCCGCGGCGCGCCTGTTGTTCGGTTTGCGCGCCCAGCGCGCGCTGCACGATGTACTGATCGGTGCACCAGTACCACAGGCCGATTACCGGTGCGCAGAACAGCATACTGAGCCACGGGTAGTTGTCGTTGAAGTACCACGCCAACCGCACCACCTCACCGCTGGCATCTACCTCCCGCACTGGCAGCCAGGTGCTGGCAGCTCCTTCAGGGACCAGCGGCTTCCACAGGTCGAACATCTCGGAGCCGGCTATTTCGCGCAGAGCCGACCACCCGCCCAGTGCCTCCAGTCCGAACACCGTCACGAGCACCGAGCCGAGAACCAGCACAACCGTCTGCAACGCTTCCGTGTATGCAACAGCCCGCAGGCCGCCGATGATCGTGTACAGACCGGTGAGTACTATCACGAGGATCGATCCGATCCAGAAACTGTCGAGCGGACCGACATGCAGCTCCGGCAGCAACACCGAGAATACGATGCCGCCCGCGAAGATGCCGACGGCGATCTTGGTGAGCACATAGGCGACCAACGATATGACCGACAGAACCCAGCG
>CP070666.1:949190-956261 GCA_020351775.1 Gemmatimonadota bacterium
CGGTATCGAGTCCGGTGCCGGTAGCGAGTCGCCGTGCGACAGCGAATCTCCCGCCCGCAGGGAATCTGCAGCCACAAGAGAATCGCCCGGTGAGGCGGAGTCTCCCATCATCGAATCAGCTGCTGCAACCGCTACCTGATCTGGAGCAGGATCGACCGCTGCCGCAGCTGCGGTTGGCGCCTGAGGCTGTTCCCAACAACGCCAAGTCGCTTCGCTGCGGGCGTAACCCACCCTGGGAAGAACCTGAAACAGCCCCAACCCCAAACCCCAGAGGAACACTGCACTAGCCAACAAATGAGGAACCGCAAGCCGTGCCCGCCAAGTATGCACGCCGGCCCATATCCCCACTGCCAGCACTGCCAGGACGGCCAGCAGATACAGCGCGAGGCCGGCACCACAGGCGTGCCCGTAGGGCCACTGCGTCATCGCAACCGCCAATACCACTCCGGCTGTTACGCTTATCCACGCGACGAGCGGGGAATGGCGCCGGATTGTGTCTGCTACGGTCTGTGATATCCGCGGCTTGCCCGGCTTCCCTGCTTGCAGCGCGGGCTTCGCTGGCTGAGCTTCAGCCTTTGGCGGTGAGTCCTCATCAGGAAACTGCGCCAGAAGTTTGTCGATACGATCTAGGTCGAAGTCCTTCCTCTTCTTGCCCACCCTGGAGCCTCGCCGTTCGTGTTAGCAGCAATCCTTCCCATGCTTCCTGAGCCTGGCTCGGCTCACGACACTGTAATTAAGTCAATTCGCGGGCACGTAAGAAGAGTGGGCGGTCGCACGTCTGCGTCAGTCAGGCGCGTGCATCCGCTCAGCTGCAGGAGAAACCTCGGCGCTGACCCGCAGCCGTCGTCAGCGACGCTACTCGGCGCGGAGCGAAACCATGGGATCGACCTTGGCCGCGCGAATTGCTGGAACCATGGTTGCGCCCGCGGCGGCTAGCGCTAGCAGGGCTGTGCCAACTCCCAAGGAGAGAGGATCGAAGGGCCTCACGCCTACCAGGAAGGCCTTCATCAGCTGAGCGAGCACCAGGACAACGGGGAAACCCGCCACTACACCGAATCCCGCAAGTGCCACACCCTCCCGGACTATGAGCTGTACGACCCTACCTGGTTTGGCTCCCAGCGCGACCCGAATTCCGACCTCCCGCGTCCGCTGGCTCACGGCAAACGCCATCACACCGTAGATACCCATCATGGCGAGCGCCAAGGCAACCAGGCTCGCCACACCAAGCACCGCAGAGACAATCTGGTAGGGCAGCACCGCGTTGCGGGTCAGGCTCGTCATCAACCGGCTCTCGACAATTGGGAGATCGGCGTCGAGAGCGTGGATTTCCTGCCTCGCCAACTGCAGAAGGGCTCGCGCATCGCCGCGAGTGCGAATGTGTACCCGCATCGAGAGCTGTGGGTTCTGACTCGAAGGTGCCCAGACAAACGGGGTGCCGCCCTCGGTGATCGAAGTGTACTTGGCGTCGTGCACCAGCCCGATCACTTCGGCGGACTCGTCGAGCTTCACGCGCTTGCCGATGGGATCTTCTCCGGGCCAGAATCGGTTGGCGAAGGCCTCGTTGACCATTACGACCGGAGTCGATCCCTCGGCATCGGTCTCCCGAAACTCGCGACCCCGCACCAGCGGCATTCGGATTAGCTCGAAATAGCCGGGCGATACAATGTTGTACGAGATCACCAGGTATTCGTCGGGGCCGAGTTCGTAACCTTCGGGCTCAACCCCACCGTGACGCATGCTGCCCCCCTCTAGCGGGACCCTGCGGGCCAAGGCGGCTCCTTCGACCTGTGGTAGTGACTGCAACCGCTGCATTAGTTCGTCGTAGAACTGCGCCGCTGCCGTCTCGTCGTATTGACGGTGACCCAAGTTCACGGATACGACGGCGATATTCTCGGGGTCGAATCCGATGTCCACCTGCTGCGCCTTCTGAAGACTCCGCAGCAGTAGCGTCGCGGTGAGGACCAGCACGAGAGAGCCTGCCACCTGCGCCACGACCAGGAGATTGCGGATGCTGAAGCGGCCGAATCGGGTGCCCACGTCGAGGCCCTTGAGTGCGGGAACGAGATCGGGGCGTGACGCCTTGAGTGCCGGCACCATGCCGAACGCGATTCCCGTCACCACCGTGAGCACCACGGCGAACGTGGCGACCCGCCAGTCGACCGTAGCGTCAATCGGCGTTGGCACCGCGATGGGGAATCTGCCCGATGCGAGAAGGCCGGAGATCCAATGAATAACGAGCAGGCCCAGACCGCCGGCGAGAGCTGCGAGCACGAGGCTCTCGGCGAGAAGCTGGCCTACCAGGCGCCGTCTGCTTGCGCCCAATGCCAGTTTGACCGCTATCTCGGTGCGGCGCCGCCACGCTCGGGTGAGTAGTAGGTTGGCGACGTTTGAGCAAGATATCAGCAGCACTAGCGCAATCACGACTGCCAACGCGCCAAACGTGGTGGCGACTTGGGCGCGCTGATCCGGCGTGATGCCAGCGGCTCGGTTTGAAAGGACCGTCATTCGGCGGGGTTCGCCGGTGTAGTTGGTCCAATAGTCGGGGAACTCCTCCAACAAGCGCTCAGCCACGAGATCTAGCTGAGCTTGCACGTGCCTCTCCGTTACTCCGTCGGCCATCCGACCCATCAGCGATAGGCCCAGGTAGCCACGCTCGTCCCTGATGGGCTCGGCAATTGGGAGCCAGACGTCGAGTGGGATCGGCTCGTTGTGAGCCAACAGACCTTCGGGGGCGACACCCACGATGGTATGCTGCCTGCCATTCAGCCGAATCCACTGGCCCAGCACAGCCGGATCACCACCAAAGTGCCGCTGCCACAGTCCGTGACCAATGACTGCCACCAGTTTTCCAGGCGTCGCATCGTCGGGGATGAACCCACGCCCCAGAGGCATCCGCACCCCGAGCAGTTCGAAGTAGTTCTCCGAAACGGCCAGCCCTGAGACTCTGCTGAACGCATTGGATTCGGTCGTGAGGGTGAGACCCACCGACTGAAAAGCGGCCACGTCAGCCAACGTTGGGGTGCGCTCACGGATGTCGGCCAAATCGGGATGCGAGAACGGGCCGTAGATCTCGTCCGGCGAGAAGCTGGCGTACAGCCGCACTAACTGCTCGGGGCGGTATACGTGGGGAGCGGGCCGCAGCAGTGCTGCGTTGACCACGCTGAATACGGACGTGGCCAGAGCGATTCCGAATCCCAGGGACAGCACTGACACCGCCAGGAAAGTCGGCTCGCGTGACAGTGAGCGGACCGCGTAGCGAAGGTCGCGGCGGATATGGTCCAACACGCCGCCAAATCCAAGCCTGTTCGGTGGTTTCCCGAGCTGCGACCGCCCCGACGAACCGGAACGCCGTGTCGCCGGCCGCGGACTCCGCGGGCCAGTGGGACGGATCTCAAAGAAGGCGGTAGCCAGCAACGACCGAATCTCGCGTTGCCACAGCCTTGCTCGGCCCAGGAAGGATCCGTTGTGGTTATCGGTATACAGGTCGTGGAACGCGGAGTTGGCCTCGGTGGCTAGGTCGGGACCGAGTGACGGTATCAGGGCGCGGATGAGCCACCGGTGGATCTTCACGGCGAGCGGGACCGCATGCCTCATGCTCCCTCCCGGGCCCGTTCCGGATCGCGGGATCCATCCAGCAATGGGATCTGGGCCACGAGCTGGCCCAGCTGGCGGATCCTGCGAGCTTCCTCGCGGGCGACCGCGTTTCCCAACTCCGTGGCGCGGTAGTAGCGGCGGCGCGCATCGTCCGAGTCAGCGTCGGCCGGCTTTGGCACCTCCATCAGCAGCCCCGCACTGACCATCCGCTTGATGGCCGCGTACAGCGTACTGGTTCCCAGCATCATCTCACCATCGGTGCGCCGCGCGATGTCCTGGATGATGCTGTATCCGTGTCGTTCCCGCTGGATCAGGGAGAGCAGGATGTGGAATACGTGTGCCTGCAGTGGCAGGTGGTCTCTGGGACTGTCTGTCTGGGTCATGGATCCTTATCCCTCCAGGCTCCACGGTCGGCACTCTCTGTCACCCAATACTATAGCATACGGTGGAATAGTGTGAGAGGTTTCGATCCGCTTTTGGCTGTGGCAAACTAGTTGAGCAGCAGTTCCGTATGATGTTGGAGGGCAACGCGTTCCGTGAGATGACGGTTTGCGGGGTCGTCTTCGACCAGTAGGTCATGAACAATGGCAGACGCAGGTGTAACCGATGGATTGCGACCCTGTCAGGCCACGCAGCGAACGGCGCATCACTCTTCGGCGACACACCTGCGAAGCCTGGTGCCCCAAGAACCGAGTTCCGAATTCGATCGAGAAGCAGGCGAGCGCGATGAACATTCGGTGGCCGACGCACCAGACTAGAGTGGCTTGTCGCTCGTCGGTGAGGGGCACCCTGACGCCCTGGTCGGTGTAGACCTGTGTGTCGCGCCCCGGAACTCAGACTGCACGTGACCGACGCCGGTCAACATAGCTGCGGAGAAACACGACATGGTGCCACTGCTCGATTTCACACCCAGGCGCAGGCAGCTGCTATTGCTTGCCGTCTCCACCCTCCTGCTCGCTTCCTCCGTCCACGCACAAATCGAACGCACCGGGCGCGACGGGTGGCAGAAAGTGGACGAGATCTTCGCTGCGATGGGAGTCAGCGAGGGGTCGCGGGTTGCCGATGTCGGTGCCGGAGGTGGCTTCCTGACGGTGCGGCTGAGCGAGGCGGTGGGCGAGCAGGGAACGGTCTATGCCGAAGACGTGAACGAACAATCCATGAGGCAGCTGACCCAGCAGGTCGAAGACCTCGCTCTGCGCAACGTGGAACCGATCCTAGGTACGACCGACGATCCCAGATTGCCTGTGGGGGAGCTGGATGCTGTGGTGATCGTCAATGCCTACCACGAGATGGGTGAGTACGAAGCGATGTTGTCCGGTATATGGCGATCCTTGCGGCCGGGTGGCCGTCTCGTCATCGTGGACAACCCACCGCGAGACAGCACCGCTTCTCGGGGCAGCCAGATGCGGGCCCACGACATTCACATTGGAGTGGTGGAACAGGATCTCCGGACCGCTGGCTTCGAGATTCTGGAGCGTCGGCCGGATTTCATAGACACCGGGAGCGGACGCGGTCAACACCAACAATGGATGCTGGTGGCGGCTAAGCCGGACAGCTGAGTGCGCAAAGTGAGTTTCCTCGGGTGGTGCTCTTGTTTCCTGGTCGCCGCGGCGGCTCGGCTGGCGTGGTCCCGTAGTGCGCGGCAGTCGACGAGTACTAGCAGGGCATTTGTGACGGTCACCGTCTTTGCACTGGCAGTGCCGCTCGGCGAGCTGCGATCGCAGGAACCGGTCAGTGCCACTGCCGACCTGCGGCAACAGCTCCAGTCTAGGCTGGTGGAGCTGTACCAGGAGTCTGGTGTTCCAGGCGTATCCGCCGCCCTCGTCCTCGCGGATGGAACGGTGTTGCCGCTCGTCGCTGGTATGGCTGACACGATTTTGGATACTCCGATGACTCCGGAAAGCCGCCTGCTGCAGGGCAGCGTCGGCAAGACCTACGTGTCTGCGGTCGCCCTGCAGCTGGTACATGAGGGGGTCCTGGACCTCGACGCCAAAGTCTCGGCGTATCTTGGCGCCGAGCTCTGGTTCGAGCGATTGCCCAACCATGGTGAGGTCACCGTGCGCCAACTGATGAATCACACGAGTGGTATCGTTCGCTACGAGTTCAACGAGCGGTTCATCGCCGATCTGCTGGCCGCGCCTGACAAGGTCTGGCAACCGGTCGAACAGCTGGCCTACCTGCTCGATACCGAGGCGCCGTTCGCGCCCGGAAACGGGTGGGACTACTCGGACACGAACTACATTATCCTTGGGATGATCATCGAGCGACTGACTGACAACACGTACTACGACGAGCTGCGACGCAGGGTCCTCGAACCACTCAAGCTACACAACACGGTTCCATCCAACTCGCGTCGCATCCCCGGTCTCGTCCAAGGCTATGCCGGTGGTGACAATGCGTTCAGAATGCCCGACGCCGTAATAGTCGACGGTGAGTTCGCCATCAATCCTCAGTTCGAGTGGACCGGCGGCGGGATAGCGTCAACTGCGACGGACCTGGCCCGGTGGGGGAAAGCCTTGTATGAGGGCTCCGCATTCGACCCCTCGATGCTCGCGGTCTTGCTCGACGGCGTCCCAGCTCGACTCGGACCCGATACGGAATACGGACTGGGCGTGATCATTCGCCCCACACCCCTCGGAGCCAGCTGGGGCCACAGTGGCTTCTTCCCAGGGTATTTGACGGAGTTGGCCTATTTCCCAGATCACCGGCTAGTCGTGGCGCTCCAGGTGAACTCGAGCGACACGCGGAACGTCAGGATGCGTGCACTGCAGATGTTGCTGGAGTTGGCACAGGTGGCCGTTTCACCCGGCAGCAGCTGATCCGTTCCGCTCCCGGCTCCCCGCTGCCAGCACCTGTTACCCCTTAGCTCCGCCGGTCTGCTCTCTCTCTTGCAGCCGCTGGATCTCCTCCCGCAGCTGTCGATTCTCCTTCAGTAACGCGATGATCTCTTCGCGAGCCTCGGCTAGGGCCTCGTGCGGGGTCTGCATCAACAGGCGGTTGGGATCTCTCACACGAGTCTACTGTGAAGGGTGGACTGTTCAAGCCTAGCAAAGCATATGTGGCGCACGCTCCGGCCGCAATAGCCGGCCCGGCTAGCTCGGTGGACGGCTGCGGCTGCAGATCACCGTTCGTCGGTTGCGCGGTTTGGGCGTACCTCGTTGCGATTCACAGATTATCTTGTGTGCGGCGTGAATCGGACCTCGTCACCGAATCGAGGCTTCCTTGGAAAGCCGGTGACCAGGTCGTCCGTCGCCACCGGGACCCCACCGCAACTGGTGCCAGTGGACGGTACAGCTCGGGCCCGCGGGTGTGGGGAGTAGCTACTCTGGAAACACGATATATCTGATCTTCGTATTATTCAACGGCATCCGGGTGGTCACTGAGTCAGCGTCGTGATCCGCATGCAGGTTTTTCGAGGAAGAATCGCGTGAGCAAGAGAAGAAAGAAACAAAGACAGAAACAGACGGACAGCCTCGA
>CP070666.1:956361-963195 GCA_020351775.1 Gemmatimonadota bacterium
GCAGGCGTTTTTTGTCTTGCAGCGGTACTACCTGGAGGTCGCGGAGACCTACGAGCCGCGCTAGCGCCGGCGTCCCAGCATTTCGTGAATCTTCGGGCTTACTTGTTCATCGCGCCGAGCCGCTGCTCCACTATTACGCAAATCTCAGGTTGCCAATCGCCAACGTGCAATCTGCAGTTCGCAGTCGCGCTGCCGTCGCCACCCTGGTGGCTCAGACACCTTTGGGGGGTTGGCTAAACAGCCCATCCGTAGTATCATCCCCGCTCGCTAATCGTGCTGTAGCACGATACGCAGACATGACTCAAGCCTCACTACGCATAATCAACGAGGGGCATGCGTATGACGATACGCTCGACCCTACCGTCACGGTGGGTGCTGCTTTCGCTGTTTCTTGTGGTCGCTGTTGGTGGTTGCGCCAAGTCCTCATCGACGGTTCTGATGGTGTATCCCGGTTATCCAGAAGATCATCCAATAGAAGTTCTCGCTGACTTCCCGACGGACCGGCAGTACGAAGAGGTTGCGCTCATCGACGCCAAAGGTGCCCAACACACGTTTGCCGATCGCAGCACCGCAGGTGTCGTCGAGCAACTCAAAGTCGAGGCGCGTAAGGTCGGGGCGGATGCCATCGTCATTCGCTCGACAGAACGCGGGAACTACAACTGGGGGCAGGGTGGCTGGGACAGGGCGAAAGCCGATGCGGTTGCCATCCGATACGTCGGGAGTTCGGAGTAGGGCACGTGGATTCCCCATCCACGGTGCATCAACATTCACAGAGCAGGCGTCCGATCTCGGTTTTGGGCAGGATGCGAGAGGCGTGTACTTCGGGCTCGAAGAGGCTTTCTGAAGTAATGAGCCAAGTGCTGGCGCGTTGTAGTGGTCGAAGGGCTGAAGCGGCAAAACACAGGAGGATCTTTCTACTAGTACACGGGAGAAGAGATATGTCGTTAGTTCTCCGTAGGATGTTGGCAGTAGCAACGCTGCTTTTTATGCCCGGTGCACTTGCCGTGGCGCAGGACGTATCGGGTGCCAGAGAGAACGCTGAGCGTGCTTTCGGTGGCAAGAACTACTCGCCCTATGCTGGTAGAGGTTATCCAACACAGGTGTTCTGGGGCGACACTCACCTTCACACTGCTTTGTCGGTAGACGCCGGCTCGTTTGGCAACAGGCTGGGACTCGACGAGGCCTACCGCTTTGCGCGCGGCGAAGAGGTCGTGTCTGCGACGGGACAACGTGTCAAGCTGTATCGACCGCTCGACTTCCTGGTGATTGCCGACCACTCAGATGGCATAGGTCTCTTTCCCCGGCTGCTCGGCGGCGATCCGGTTCTGATGCAAGACGAAACGGCCCGTCGGTGGCACCGGATGATCAACGAGGGTGGACAGGAAGCGGTAAGTGCGGCTCTGGAGATGATCGATCTGTTTTCGCGCGACGCCATTCCGTTCGATATCAATGATCCGGCTTTCATCGCACCCACTTGGGAGGACGTGATCGAGGCGGCCGAGCGCTATAATGATCCGGGCGTGTTCACTGCCTTCATTGGCTACGAATGGACCTCACTGGTGCCGCCCGGCAACAACCTGCATCGCGTGGTGATGTACCGTGACGGCGGCGACAAAGCGGTGCAGACACTGCCGTTCACTGCGGAGGAGAGCGTCGATCCTGAGGATCTGTGGGTTGAGCTGACGGCCTACGAGGAGAAAACGGGCGGCCGACTACTCGCCATTCCCCACAACGGTAACCTCTCCAACGGGATGATGTTTGCCGTGACCGACTTCGACGGCAATCCGCTGACACGAGCTTATGCCGAAACAAGGAACAGGTGGGAGCCATTGTACGAGGTCACCCAGATCAAGGGAGACGGTGAAGCGCATCCTTTCCTATCGCCCGACGACGAGTTTGCCGATTACGAGACGTGGGATCTGGGCAACTTGAATCTGAGCGAGCCAAAGACCAATGACATGCTGCAGTACGAGTACGGTCGATCCGGCCTCAAGTTGGGACTGCAACTCGAGCATCAGCTCGGTATCAATCCGTTCAAGGTCGGACTGATCGGCTCTTCGGATTCACATACTTCACTCATCACCGTGGCGGAGGAGAACTTCTTCGGGAAACACTCCGGGGCCGAGCCCAATCCCGAGCGGTGGAGTCACCCGGCGATTGCCGCACCCGACGGGAGTGCGGCCTTCATGGGGTGGCAGCAGGTCTCATCCGGGTACGCCGCAGTCTGGGCAACTGAGAATACGCGCGAGGCGATTTGGGACGCGATGAAGCGCAAGGAGGTCTACGCTACAACGGGCTCACGGATGATGGTCCGATTCTTTGGCGGTTGGGATTTCACCGCCGACGATGCCCGTACCCGCATTCCCGCGGAAGCAGGCTACTCCAAGGGCGTGCCCATGGGTGGTGATCTCAGCAGCGCACCATCGGGCAAAACTCCCAGTTTCTTGGTCGCGGCATTGAAGGATCCCTATGGCGGTAACCTCGATCGCATCCAAATCGTAAAAGGGTGGCTCGATGGCGCCGGCGTGCTGCACGAGAAGGTGTACGATGTCGCTGTATCTGACGGTCGCTCGATTGGCCCTGACGGTCGCTGTCGCACTCCGGTAGGCAACACCGTCGATCTTGCGGATGCGATATGGACCAACACGATTGGCGATCCCGAACTGATCGCTGTCTGGTTGGATCCGGATTTCGATGCTTCGCAGCGCGCTTTCTACTACGCTCGCGTTATAGAGATCCCTACTCCACGATGGACGCTATATGATGCAGTGCGGTTCGGGATCCAGATGGCCGACGAAGTAGACATGATCACGCAGGAGCGGGCTTACACGAGTCCGATCTGGTATACGCCCTAGGATTGGCTTTGTGCGTCGATGCATGACGGCCGACCCGGCGTCTGGATGAGGCCTAGACCGATGCAAGGCAGATCTTCACCTGCACTGCCTCCAGTGTACGATGTTGGCCGCATCGGCTCGCCCCACCGGATGTTCGGGTGGTCCTATCCCCGTGATGGTCCACTTCCATCCGCTTGATTCCCGAGGGTAGAACGGGAGTGTGTACTGCTGCGTTTCGGTGGCCTGCACCCGGAACCACAACTGCTGCTGGACATCGTTGTTCGGCAGCGTAACACACTTGTCCTCGCCCGGATTGAGGCTACCGAATACGCGACCGGCACCGCCTGCGGCGATCAAGTATGTGGATTGGTTCTCTATCAGCAGGGTGATGACGTAGGGATCGGGTTGACCCCGTGGCCGTGGGCTCAGGCAGGCCGACAGCACCAACAATAGCATGGCTAGCCGCTTCATTCGCCCTCCCGGGAACTGCATGGATGGCAGCCGTGAACGGATCCGTCCCACCCAGGAATCTGCACTGAACGGCGCTCGCGGTAAACCCACGTCACCGCGTGTAGCCAGCATTGAAGTCCTAGACCACTGTGAGCGGGTTAGCCACGCGAGTCTCCAGCCGGTTGGGACCTTGGTGTCGTCAGCATAGCGCGATTGGATGCGAGTCAAGGCGCTCCGATACGCTACCGCGGGTGCACAAAGCCATTGGCAAGATGAGCAAGAGAGGAGGCCGGCTTCTACCGGCCTCCCCTATGGCTTCCAGCTCAGCTCGACAGCCCAGTCAGTGTGCCTTGACGAGAGCGCCGCCAGGCGTTCGGTGCCAGCACCTGGGTCACGCCCGGCGCCGACGACCGCGGTACGTCAGCCCGATCGAATCTGATCCAGGGCCTCACTCACCCTCCCGGCATAATTGTCGATCTGCTCATAGTGCTCGAAACCGATGACGATCATATCGACAGATCCGAGTCCTAGTACAAACCTCAGGGCGTTGTCTATCTTCTCGTCATCCTGGGCATAATCCCCTGCGCCCAAGAGTTTCATGCCGATAACACCCTTGCCCGAATTGTGCGCCTGGTGGATTAGGGAAACGACCTCTTCGGGTTCGGGCTTATCCATGGCTATCCCGTATGGATTGATCCTGGCGTGAAGGACATCCACCCACGGACTCTCCACAGCGGCCTTCATGGCCTCCCAGGTGTGGACGGAAACCCCGTGGGCCTTGATGATCCCTTTTGATTTCAGGTCGGAGAGGATATCCATCTGCCGCTTCTCGGTCTCTGGCCAATCTGCGTCTACCATACAATGCAGCTGCACCAGGTCGATGTAGTCCGTATTCAGCTCTTCCCGGAACCGGTCCACGACGATATTTGCATCCGGTCGCTCAGGCTCGGGTATCCCGCCTTCCCTCGTCCACATCTTGGAACCGATGGTGACCTTCTCACGGGGGATGGTCTCGAGTACCTGCGCCATCAGGCCGTGTGTTCCATAAGAATCCGCAGTGTCAAAGAAACGTATGCCCACATCGTACGCGTGCTGCACCACGGCGAGTGCTCTATCCTGGTCCTGCCGGGCGAGAGCCGACGAGCGTTGCACGCCACGAAAGCCCATTCCGATTCCAAGCAGGGTAGTTTCCAGCCCCGATTCACCGAGTTTGACCAGCTGGAAAGGATCACTGGAAACCCTGCCTAGGAGACCCGTGAGTGGGTTGCCGAACACGACGTATCCCGTGCTGAGCGACAGTGCGGATACGAACTCACGACGATTGAACTTTTTCATGGAGCGCACTCTCGTTATCTAGTTGTTGTATTAGGCAATATATGGAAACACCGGGATCACCAGCCCCGTTCCTTGAGGTATCTGTCCAGCTCTTCCCGGGGCATGGGCAAGAGCTCGGGATGCTCATCGATCCACTTGAGGAAATCTGCCCTTATCTCATCGCTCCACCGGCCGTCTATCTGGCCAGGAGTGTACGTTCCTTCTTGCAGCCGCTGGTGCCCGAAGGCGTCCCTCAGCGAGGTGAATTCACCGTTGATCACCACCTGTTGCAGCAGGTAGGGAGGTATGAAGACGACGCCTTCCCGTTTGGCCAGCACTGCGTCCCCCGGGAACACGGTTGCGTTCCCGATCCTTATCGGGACATTGATGCCGGTCAGCATCACCTCGCGCAAGAAGGAGGGATCCCAACCCCTCACATACGCATTGAAACCCTCGATATCCTCGAGCCCTTCCAGATCCCTGGCCCCCGCATCGAAGATCACGCCCCTTTTCGAATTGGCATATATCGCATTGCCCAGGTTGTCGCCGATCAGTGTTCCGTCCACTACTTTCCCGAAACAGTCGGCCACATAGACGTCCCCTTCTGACAGCAGGTCGATGGGCCAGGAATTGGCAGCCCCTATCATGCCTGACTGGTGCCCTTTCTCCAGCAGCCGGTCTGCATAGTCCGGCCTCCTAGGCAGGTATACGGCGGTAAGGGCCTGCCCGGTGAACGGCCGGTCTTGGTGCAGCATCCTCCAATCCCCAGCAAACTGGTTATGGTAGCCTTCTCCCCGCAGCACTCCCCAGGCTTCTTCGATGGATATGTTCTTCAAGCGTTCGAGCAGATCCTGGGAAAGCTTGGGCCGCCCGTCCGGGAAGCGTTCCCCTTCCCATTCCAGCGTATAGAACTTGATCTCGTCCGGCGTGGCGATCTGTGCGTGTGTTGCAGTGACGTCTGCCAGACCAAAGCAGATCAAACCGAGAAACACTATCGAGTTCTTCATGGCATGAGTATTTGGTTAAGGTTTTTCTGCTTCGCTGTCCTGAGGGTCCTGTTCTGTTTTGCCCCTCCACCAGGTGGCCAGGGAAGATCCGGTTACATTCATCATGGGACCGAACACGGCCGGTGCCAGGCCGATGGTTGCCACTTTCCCCATCTCCAGCGCGATCCCGCTTGCGAGTCCCCCGTTCTGCATCCCCACTTCCAGGGCAATGGTCCTGCATGACCGCTCATCCATGGACAAGGCCCTGCAGCCCCAGTAGCCCAGGGAATAGCCCGCCAGGTTGTGTAACAGGCATGCCAAGATCAGTGCCAGGCCAATGGCCATCAGACTATCCCTTCCTGCAGCAGTGATGATGGTGATGATTACCCCTATCCCTACCATGGAAACAAGTGACATCGCCTTGTCCAGCCATCCTTTCCTGCCTCGGGCATAATGCCTGAAGACCAGGGCAGCAACAATCGGCAGCATGGAGAACCATACGATATCAGTCGCGGCGCTGGATAGGAACTGCTGGAATGCTACCTCATTGATCTGGTAATTGAGGAAGTTCTTGGCCAAGATGATGACCAGGTATACAAGGGCCTGGATCACGATACTGCCGCGCTTCGTGAGCCCGTACCCGATGGCGTTGAAGATCAGGCCGGCCACGATCGGCAGGATGACAATATTGACGATGCTCAGCATCATGTTCCAGAAATCAATGGGTACATACTGCCCGGCCAACAGCTTCATCAAAAGCGGCGTCATCAGGGGTGCCAGCAGGGTGGCCACTGCCGTGAGCGTAACGGAAAGTGCCAGGTTCGCCCTTGCGATGAACGACATGACATTGGATGCGAGGCCGCTCGGCGAAGATCCGACCAGTACGATCCCTGCAGCGATCTCCGGCGGGAAACCGAAGACCTTGGCGATGCTGATTCCCAGGGTCGGCATGATGGTGAACTGGCAGACGATGCCGACGAACACTCCCCGTGGCATCCGGATCACATCGGCGAAATTCTTGATGCTCAGTTGTGACCCCATGCCGAACATGATGATCTGAAGCAGAGGAACTATGGCCCGCTGTAGCTCAAAATCACCGACCTGCCTGAAGAACTGAGGATAGTTCATCGAGACGGTGACCGCCGCGAAGATCCATACGGTATAGGCGAACTTCTTCAGATTGGGGTGACCGTAGAAACTGAGCGCGAGGATCACAAAGAACAGGGTGAGCAAGGGACCCGTGAGGCCTG
>CP070666.1:963295-970092 GCA_020351775.1 Gemmatimonadota bacterium
AGATCATGCGCATCTGCCAGGCGGGCATCGATGTAGTCGCTGAGGCCCGCCTCCTCGAAATTGGCCAGCGCCTCGCGATACCGCCGCTCGTCGATCTCGATCGTGATCAGCTTGCCACCGGTCTTGCTCAGGGCCCATGCGATCCAGATTGCCGAGTGCCCGGTTGAGGTGCCGATCTCGAGTGCCTGGGTGTAACCGTTGTCGACGATTACGTCATACAGTGCCTGACCATCCGCCAAGGGGACGTTCATGTCGCGCCAGGACCTCCGATGCTCGTCGAGGAACTGCCGCACCCGGACGTCGAGGTCCTCTTGTGCCACGCACGGATGTGCCGAGGTAACTAGGGCCAGAGTTGTCATGGAAGCGCATAGAAGCAGTGTCGCTGATTTCATCATGTCACCCCGTTCATTGTTCCCTTGCTGCATCTCTTTTGTCGGAGTCATCTACAGGTATTAAGCCAACCGATTCACGCTCGGGACGTCTGGCGCCTTGCCTTGGCAAAGCTGAGATAAAACGGAACACCAGCCACGACCGTAGCGACGGCGATCGATGATTCGACTGGACGCTCGAAGTAGGCGAGCCCCAGAATCGCGAGACTCACGGTGGCGAAGAGCAGAGCGGTGACTCTGTACAGCCCCGATCTGGCCGCACCGCTGCAATCGTCACGCAGCTTGAACACACCGAGCACAGCGAGTATCGGAAAGATCCCGAGGCAGAAGCCCATGTAGGTCAGGATTTGGTCGAACGTCCCCGACAATACCATCACACCTGCGATGAGCCCTTGCAGTAAGATCGCCTTCGATGGCACGCGGGTCACTGGGTGCACGTCCGCGATGCCCTTGAAGAAGTATCCGTCCTTGGCCATCGCGTAGTACACACGGGGGCCGATGATTATGAGGGCGCTGATGGCGGACAGCAAGGCGAACGCCACCATTAGTGATATCAGCCGCTCGGCTGCGGGGCCGAACAGTCGGGATGCTGCTAACCCTCCCACGGCTATGACGCCCTGCATCTCACCTGGCGATACTGCATACACGAAGACGGCATTCAGGCTCAGGTATAACACCATCACGATGCCGGTCCCGAGGATGAGCGAGAGCGGCAGATTCCTGCTTGGCTCACGAATCTCCGAGCCGATGTAGCCAGCTGCATTCCAGCCGCTATAGGCGAACATGATCCACATGAGAGAAAGGCCGATCACGCGCCAGCTGGCGGCGGGAGCGTCGCTCGCCGTGCGTATGTGGAAGTTGCCAGTGTCGCCCTGACCCAGCACGAATCCAGCGACTACGAACGCCACGATCAGCACAACTTTGCCCACGGTCAGATAGTTCTGCACCTTGGACCCGAGCACTAGGCCCCGCAGATGGACCGACGCGAGCGCCACGATGACGCCGATGGCGATCGCCTTTTTCAGGAGCACGGCGTTGTCGCCAAGGCCGAGTGCGGGAAAGGCGCTGGCAATGTACTCGCTGAAGCCCAGCGACGAGGCGGCCAACGGTGCCGAGAAGCCCGCGAAGAACGAGACCCAACCGGTCAGGAACCCCAGGAGCGGATGAAACTGCTGGGACAGGTAGGCGTACTCACCCCCGGCTCGGGGCATCGCTGCGCCCAGGGCTCCGTAGCACAGCGCGCCGCTCAGGGCAAGGATTCCTCCGGCGAACCAGAGGACGAGCATCAGCAATGGACTGCCCAGCTCCAGCAGGAGCAGCCCCGAGGTGGTGAAGATCCCGGCCCCGATCATGTCGGCCACGACGATGTTGGTGGCCGGGAAGAGTTTGAGCTGTCTCGCTAGATCGGCACCGGATCCATCCATGCAGTCGGCCTCTTCGATCCGAGCAGTAGCTTGCCTTGGTGCGTTTTCCTCTAACTAATACGCTGACAAGGTCACTCTGTTACAGGCGCTACGTCATTCCTTACAAGATCCTTACGTGGCGACATCGATTCGGCGCATCGCCGGCCGCGTGTATGGCCCGTCGCCTGGTCCGAAACCCGGAGGTCCATATTTTTCGACAACTCTGAGTTGGAGTCTGTTGTGATTGGTGGCTCGGGCGTGGAGGGTGGCTCCGTAACACTCCGTCAATGAGGCGCCCGGGAGGATGGGGGCGGAACCCGAACGGTACTACGCGGAAGACGCTGCCTCGATCACCTCTGCCAACGTTTCCCGGTACTCCTTGTAGACCACCCACGGGATCTCTTCCCTTACGCGCCCGCCCGCCAGCGGTATGTAGCGGCCGGAACGCAGTAGCGGTGCGACTATCTTCTCGACCCGGTCTCGCATGTCTTCAGTCGACTGGATGCGCAGGATACTCAACGGGATGCCACCGATCAGGCCAAGTTCCGGTCCCAATTCGCGCCGTAGGCTACGGTAGTCGAGTTCCGGTAACTCGGCGGCTTCCGAGATCCACAGCATCGTAACTCCCACATCGATCATCGCAGGAAACAAGAGCGTGGTATTGCCATAGGTGCTGACTAGGATGTTCTCGCAGCCATGATGCTTGGCGGTCGCAATGATTCGCTCGTAGACCGGGATCATGAAATCTTCGAACGCGGCGGGTGAGATCAACGGGCCATCGTTGTTGGAGATGGGTTCACTCAGGTAGATGAAGTCAGCATCCACCTCTTGCAGTGTCATGTCCAGCATGTGGGCACAGAAATCGCTGTAGATGTCCATTAGCGCGCGTACCTGTGCCCGTTCCTTGATCGTTCCCAACAGTGCCTGCTCCAGCGTAGGCCAATCTCCCACCCCGAGAGCCTGGAAGAAACCGCGCGATGCCCAGATGCAGGCGATGTGGTCGCGATCCTCGAGTCGTTTCACGGTCTCGTCCCAATCATCGGGGAAACGCCGACGTGAGACGTCGAATGCCTTGCGGTACTCCCGTGGTGACAAATCGAAAACGCGGCCGAAGTAGCTCGAGACGTACCTCAAGTTGGGTCCCACATTCTCGTGTGGTGTAAGCCCGAACACTTCCAGGTGTGTCTTGTCTCGGGGTAGGCCTTGCTCGTGCCAGACTTCGAGAACCGCATCCCGAACGCCCTCTTCCAGCAACGGCGGTCTATCGACCGCTGCGCCACGGATGACATGGTGGAAGCGTTCTCGTTCGGTCATGAACCTTCAGCTGAGGAACGTCATGCCGGATTCAAGTGTCACCGCCGTCGATTAGTGGAGGTACATCGCTGGCATCGATTTCGGGCAAGGTCTCGAGGGGTGGCATGGGTGTTGCCGCGCGGGCCTGTTCGACCGCCGCGACGAACGCCTCGGCCTGCTCGCGAAACCGCCGACGAATCCGGAGGACGATGGCTCCGGGTTTTGCACCCGGCATGCCGTCGAAAGCGTCAAGCCGCCGGGCCCGGAGAACGAGGCGTGGCCGCCACCAGCTGCTGTGGAGCCGGACCTCGGCGAGCCAGCCGGCCGGAACCTCGAGCCTGCCAATGGGTGAGCGGTCTACCTCGGTGCCGATCTTCGCGAACGAGACCCGCTCGGTCTTTTCGGTGGCGGACCACTCGAATTCCAGCGTGTCATCGACCAGGTGCAGCAGACCCTCGACCCGATAGCTCACCGACTGGATGCCCTTGAAGTCGATGACGTCCTCACCTGGCACGCGGAGGCGAAACGGAAGCGGCTCGATTGCAGGCATGTGTGGTAAGGGTAACGCAAGATGCCCGGTAAGACCACCAGCCCGAGAGGATGTCGAATAATGAACGTCAAGTGATGAGTGCAGAATGCAGAATGATGAATGCTGAGTCAGCCGAGTAGTCTTCGGTGAAGATGTACTCAGTCTCTATATTGAGTTAGGTGACGCCATGGATTATGCCGTCTGGTCCCTCGAATCTTTGAGGAAGGTCCTTACGTATGCATCAAAGAGTCATGCCGTCAGGTGTTGTCCGCGCGCTCACGCTAACCCGACGCCAGACTGTACGGACGTGCCATGACAGCGGCTGACACGTCTGAGAGCCTCGTCTTGTCATCCGTTGAGGATCACGTCGGGACCGTGGTCCTCAACCGACCAGGTCTGCTTAACGCCTTCAACCTGGTCTTGGCACGGCAGTTTCTCGCCGCTCTGGAGGAGTTCAGTCGAGACGAAGACGTGCGCGCCGTAGTGATCAGGGGTGCTGGGAAGGTGTTCTCGGCCGGCGGAGACATCGGAGAGATGCTGGGTCATGTGCGGAAGGGCGAGGACCGCGCTGCTTTTTTCCGTGCCCCATTATCGGCGTTCGGAGAGATCGTGGTGGCGCTGCGTCAGACGGCTAAGCCGGTGCTCGCCGCCGTGCATGGAGCGGTTGCGGGCGTCGCGTTCAACGTAATGCTGGCCTGCGATCTCAAGATCGCGGCCGACACGACTCGCTTCACGCAGGCGTTCATCAAGATCGGCCTTTCACCGGACGGGGGCGGAACGTGGTTTCTGCCGCGACTGGTTGGCTACGCCCGCGCTTCCGAGCTGGCGTTGCTGCCGACCGGACTCGACGCGGCGACAGCGCGGGAGTGGGGGCTCATCAACTGGGTGGTCCCAGAGGCGGACTTCGAGACCAGCGTCCGCCAGACTGCGCTCAGGCTCGCGCGCGGTCCGGCTGCTGCGATGGCACGGGCGAAGGCCCTGCTGAACAGCGCCTATGAGCACGACATGGCTTCCCACATCGAGGCGGAGCGTCTGGCGCAGGTAGACAACGCGGCGTCGCCAGATTTCGAGGAGGGCCTCACCGCATTTGTAGAGAACCGGGAACCGCGGTTCGGCCGATGACTGATGAGTGTCGATCGTCGGTAGCGCGGGGAGCGGGGAGCAGAACCCAACCAGGGGAAGTCACCCAGTGGCGGCGGAGCTGAAGTTGCAGACCCTCACATCCGCTCCCGGCTCCCCGCTCCCCGCTCCCCGTCTTCTACTGCTTCCGTTTCGCCACGAACGTCCCGTTCGGCTGGTGGGCCACGAGTTCCGACACACTGTCGCCGGTCTTGCGGAACTCGATCGAGAAGCCGCTCAACCCTTCGATGTCGAAGTTCATCTCGCGGGTCGGCACCAGCCTGTAGGGAGGCTGACCAGAGACGATCAGCGTCAACACATCTCCGCGCAACTCGATCGTGCCGTCTTGACCTGCGAGTTCGTACACACCCACGAATTGCCCGAGGTACGACGGATCCTCCAGTTTCTCATCAGCCGCACGGACGAACACGATGTCGTCCACGTTCGACTCGAGCGGGACCTCGATTCGGTCGATGATGCCGCGCTTGTTGTAGCGGAACACCACCTTCACACCGCCCAGCGGGTTCATCGGATCATCCGCCGTCTCGAACACATTGTAGTGATAGTGCTCGAGCGCGCCCGTGATGTTGTGGTAGGTCCACTCGAGCGCACCGTTGGACAGCTCCACGCTCAGCTTTCCATAGCCCGAGTGCTCAAAAGTTCCGGTGTACGCTTCGAGTGGGTGGCTCGGTGAGGCTCCCTCGATACGGTCCGATTCCTCGTTCTCCTCGGCCTCCTCCTCCCTGCGCTCCTGTTCTTCTTGGCGTTCCTTGACGCGTGCGATCCAATCGACCGGTTCCAGACCCAACGCGCGGTCGTATGCCGCCCGGACCACGATGGTGGGGACAGGGTTGGTGCCGGACAGGTTGGTGAGGACCATGACGCCGATTTTACGGCGCGGCATCCACGACATCGCCGAGATGAAGCCGTCGATGCCACCACCATGCTGGACCACCTTCTCACCGCGATACGACGTAACATTGAGGCCCATGCCGTACGATCCGTGTCCCAATTCGTCGTATTGGAGGGTTCCTTGGATCGCCATGTGTGGCATCTGCATGTCGGCGGCCGTCGCCTCCGAAAGCAGTTGCTCACCCTCGAACGCACCCGTGTCGATATGGAACTGGATGTAGCGAATCATTTCCGACACAGACGAGTTGATCGAACCCGCCGGCGCGACGTTGTCGATGTTGCGGTACGGGACCTTGGTGCGTGTCTCCTCGATCATCACGTAGGGGACGGCTGCATCCTCGGTCTCGGGATGCATGTCGTTGACCGAGAAGTTGGACCGTATCATGCCCAGCGGATTCAAGATCCGTTCGCGCACCAGATTCTCCCACGTGTCTTGACCCAGCTTCTCGGCCAGGATACCGGCCGTCATGAACATGAGGTTCTGGTACTGGTATACGGCCCGGAAGTCGCGGTTCGGCTCCAGGTAGCGCAGCCGCTCATACAGCTCGTAGCGCGACAAGTCCGATCCGTACCACAGGCCATCGTGGCGCGGGAGACCGGACCGATGTGTAACCAGATCGCGCGCCGTCATGTGCTCGGTGGCCACGTCGTCGTACAGCTGGAAATCTGGCATGTAGGTTTGCACCGGTTCGTCCCAGTCCAGCTTGCCCTCGTCCACGAGCATCCCGAGCACGGTTACGGTGAAGGATTTGGAGTTGGAACCGATGGCGAAGAGGGTGTTCTCCGTGACGGGAAGCTGCCGTTCCACATCTCGGTATCCATATCCCTTGGCCAGCAGGACGTCTCCGTCCCTTATGACGGCGATTGCGAGTCCGGGGACCTGCCACCCTGCCATCGCTGTTTCGATGACCTCGTCTATTCCCTCGAGACTCTGGGCTTGGGCTGGAACCGCAAATACGCCAAGCGCGAGGAACCAGAAGTATGCGCTGAATAGGCTACGTGACTTCATCACTCATTCTCCTCGTGTTGTTGGGGACCTGCGACATAGGACAATGTACTCGGCTGGGCGGCGGGCGGCAGGTGTGCTAGCAGGGAGCGGGGAGCAGGGAGCGGAGCGTTGAATGCCGAGTGATGGATGCAGAATGGGGATGG
>CP070666.1:970192-976911 GCA_020351775.1 Gemmatimonadota bacterium
TGCTCAAGCGCGACATGGCGCGGAGCATGGTCTCTGCGGTGAGCGCGGACAGCAGGTCGGAGGTGGTTCCGGCGGCCGCAGATGCGGTGGTCGCCGAGATTCCCGTTCCTTTGCGATTCATCGGCAGGACGATCAGCGAACTCAACATCAGACAGAGCTTCGGCGCCAGTATCCTGATGATCAAGCAGGCGTCACCGGACGGTTTGGAGCAGCTCAACGCTGCGCCGGCATCCGACTATGCGTTCCGCGAGGGGGACGTGCTACTGGCCATGGGACCGAATGAGGCGCTGCGACGGTTGAGGACAGGCGTACCGCGGATAGAAGACACGTGACATGCATCACTCATCGGATGCAGTGCGACGACGCTCGGCGAAAGCGAAAGAAGTGACCGAACATGCGGGGCACGGTCACGGAGAACCTCGTCCGAAACTCACGTACGTGATGCAACGTAGGTCTTGTGAGAGAACACTCGAAGGCAAACAATGGATGTCATACTGGCCTGGCTCAAGCGGATCCTAGAGATCGGCGTTCTGGTCTTCCTCAAGAAGATCGGTTGGAAGGCAGCACTCTGGGTGGTGTTGGGAGTACTCGCCCTGATCGTGCTCGTAATCGTGCTGCTCGTGCTGATCTTTGTGCTGATATTCTGATCGGATCCGGCTCCTCCGGATCGCCGGCCGGATCCACGCCCCCGCAGAATTGGCCCGCAGCAGGCAGCTGAACTCCCCGACCCCCACGGCACACGGTCTTGTGGAACGGCGCCAGTGTGCGATACTGTGCCAACAGGCTTTCCAGCTCTTTCCAGGGGATATCTCGCGCATTGATGGCCGCGACCTCTGCGGCCAGCGTGTCAAGTCGCTCGAATGAGAGCCGGAGCGCTGGGCTGGGGCCGGGTGGCGGGCATGGCCTGGTCGACAGACCGACGCCCAATGAGGTACAGTATCGATGCGACTCAGTAGCCACGCCGCATACGTGTGCGAATACCCTGTTACGTCAGCATTCATTTGACTATCTCGGAGACAGCCATGCGTGACGTCGAGCGCCATTACTCTCGAAAGCACCGAATCGTGAACCGCCGCTCGTTTCTCAAGCACGCTGCCGGTGGGGCGGTAGCGGTGACGCTTCCCCAGATACTCGCCGCCACACCGCACTCACACCCGCCGCGTGCGGCGGCGCCGGCTGCCCCGATACGCATTCGCGGTCAAGTGCGGACCGGAGGCAGCGGTCTCGCCCGGGTCGCCGTGACCGACGGATTCGAAGTCACTGACACAGCTGCCGATGGCACATTCGAGCTGATCAGTTCGGCCCAACGCGACTTCGTTTCGATCTCGCTGCCCGCCGGCCATCAGATTCCACTGAACGCTGCTGGGACTGCTCGGTTCTATGAGCGGATCGCACCTGATTCGAGCGGGGAGGCTGTCGCCGAATTCGACCTGGATCGCCTCGACCGTTCCGACGAAAACCACTGCGTGTTCCTGCTGGCCGACATACAGACAGAGGACATGGACGAGATGGCTTGGTGCCACGAGCAGACTGTTCCCGATATCCACAATGTCGTGCAGTCGCTCGACGGCACGCCGGCGTTCGGAATATCCTGCGGCGATATCATGTTCGACAATCTCGATCTGTATCCCGAGTACGAGCGCGCGGTCTCGCGTACGGGCATTCCGTTCTTCCAGGTAGTCGGTAACCACGACATGGACTACAGTGCGCGCACCGACGAGGGATCGACAGCAACCTTCTCGCAGCATTTCGGACCACGGTACTACTCCTTCAACCGCGGCAGCGTTCACTATGTCATCCTCGACGACGTGTTCTGGTACGGGGCCGGATACCTCGGATACATCGACGCCGATCAGCTCACTTGGCTGGCGGCAGACCTCCAGCGCCTGGAACCCGGGAGCACCGTCATCGCAGCAGCACACATCCCCGTACTTGGCTCGCGGCACACCCGCGAGGGGCAAAGCAATCCCGGTATTGGGACCTCCGTAACGAACCGCCAAGCGCTCTACCGACTGCTTGAGCCCTTCGAGGCCCACATCCTCACCGGCCACATGCACGAAAGCGAACACTTGTTCGAACATGGGGTGCATGAGCACGTCAACGGTGCGGTCTCGGGTGCCTGGTGGAGCGGTCCCATATGCGGCGACGGCACCCCCTCGGGATACAGCGTCTACGACGTCCGCGGGTCCGAGATAACGTGGCGCTATAAGAGCACCGGCCACGATTTCCACCATCAGGTACGGCTGTACGCGCGCGGTGCCGACCCTGAGGCACCCGATGAGGTCGTGGCCAACGTGTGGGACTGGGACCCTGCGTGGGAGGTCGTGTGGTACGAGGGAGCGGACCGCCGCGGTGCGATGGCCCGGAGGGTAGGCCACGACCCACTCAGCGTGGAGCTACATACTGGCCCTGAGTTGCCACCCCGTCGGACATGGGTAGAGCCCTACCGAACCGGGCATCTGTTCTATGCCCCTGTATCAGCAGACGCAGACACGATCCACGTGGAAGCGACGGATCGCTTCGGCCGCGCCTACAGCGCGACGTTGCCCAATGAGGAAGGAGTCCAGGACCGGTAGCCGGTCATCGCTGCCGGGGCCATGACTTGGCCCGTGGTCTCTGCTACTGCTTGATCCATCTGGCCAACACCCGCGCCACGGTAGGATGGTTGAGATATCCGTAGGACTTGTGCGGGTTTGACCCTTTGGATCCGATCCAGAACGTGTAGATGCGAGGTAGATCTCTGATTCGGTCGACTAGCTTCCAGTCGCGCATCTCGCGGAAATCGTCGGCCACTGTACCATCGTGGGCAACGAAGTCGTAGTGGGCAGCGACGTTGACCCATTCGCCAATGTTGGCCGGATAGAGCCCGTCGTCTGGCTCGTAAGCGTCATACAGCTCGTTCCTGATCGAACGCTCCCCTAACGGACACCCGAGCGTGAGCCACAAAGAAACCTTGCGATCCCGCACCGTGCGATGCTCGTCCATGCGAGACAGCTTCCATAAGACGTCATACGAAACGACGCAACCCATGCTGTGCGCGATCAAGGCGATGTGGTCGCCGCGAGCGAGCGCGCGCTTGAGGCGGCCCTGCAATCTGGCTCTGATGTTCGATGCCCAGATACGGCTGTTGAGATAGGTGCCGAAATCGGGGAACAGCCGACTGATGGCGTAGCTGGTCAGCCCCGTAATAGAACCCACTGGGCCCAGGACTCGCGCAACCTCGTTCCAGAAGCGCGGATTCTTGAATTCGCGGGCCAGGTCTTTGTAGTCGCGTTCCGTGTGTCTTCGGCTCGGCCGTGACAGCAGCTGTTCCAGGTGAGAGGCGTCGCGCTGGTGCGGTTCGTACCACTTGTCCCCGCGCCAGATCATTGACTGCCTCAGTTCCGGGTTGGCGCGAACCATCAGATCGTTCATCAGATCACCATAGTAGGCTACGGTGAACTTGATGGCGGGACTCTCGAACAATCGCGCGGCGTCTGAATCCACTCGCTCAAGGCGTGCGCTGAGTGCCCGGCGCACGAGACGCCTGAGCACCGCGGGTTCCGGCTTGGTGTTTCGTCCGTGGACGAAGAAGATGTGTTTCTGTGGCATCTTCACCCAGCGGTTGACTGACGCGGTGAATCTACTGCGCCACCGTTATGTTTCTAGGCCCGGCCTCGATGAACGGGTATGATCTCATCCACAATTCCAGGCGCTGACGCAACGATGGCCCGTCTCGCTCGGATGCTCTGTTCGCTCCTCTTGGGTCTAACCGCCTCGGGCTGCGGTGGCGACGGGGGTGCGGGCACTCAGGCGCTAGTCAGGGCTGCAGTGGCGGCCAATTTCGCTGCCCCTCACCGGGAGCTGGTACGTCGGTTCGAGGCCACAACCGGAGTGACTGTCGAGACGAGCCTGGGATCGACCGGCCAGTTGTACGCACAGATAGCGAACGGTGCTCCATACGACGTCTTCCTGGCAGCCGATAGCGAGCGGCCCATACGCTTGAGCAAGGACAGTTCGCGGTGGCTGGAACCCGCTTCACTTACGCCGTGGGATGCTTGGCACTCATTGCTCCGCAATGGGATACAGTGCGATCCGGCGGTGCCGCACTCAGCAGGCAAGACTTCCTCCACCTCGCGATAGCCGATCCTCGGACCGCGCCGTACGGTGCCGCTGCCAAAGAGGTCCTAGAACGATGGAAGGTGTGGGACAGGCTCCAAGATCGCATTGTGCGGGGTGCGAACGTCGGGCAGGTGTTCCAGTTCGTCGAATCGGGCGCCGCGGAAGTCGGTTTCGTGGCACTGTCGCAGGTGCTGGGCAGCGATCCACACCATTACTCGGTGATGTCACAAGAGCTCCACCGTCCCATCCGCCAAGATGCGGTGCTGCTCCGGCACGGAGCGGGCGATGCCACCGCAAGGCGGTTCCTCGAGTTCCTGCGCAGACGGCCAGCAGCATCCTCAACGAGCTCCACGTGACGGTCCTGGAAATCGCCGACCTGACAGCCTCCGACTGCCTGGTACGCTTGGGCTACCCGGCGTCTCGCGACGCCGTGCTACTCGCCAAGATCACGCGCAAGTCCTGTCGCCAGCTAGGGCTGAAGTCAGGGCTCGGCGTCTACGCCCGGGTCAAATCGGTGGCGGTGCTGGACTGAGGCTTGCCGCAGCCCAGCGCCGCCTCGCACCGGTCACGCTGCCAGACTCCGCCAACCGTGGCGCAAGTGCAACGCTCCCAGAGACCCCGGTAGCGCCCGTCGGCATGCTCGGGCCCCAGTCAGACCCACAATCCATTGGCATTTGATGGCTTGACCGGCCCCTCCTTGGGCGTTCCGACCCCTTCCAGATGCGCACGGTCCTTGCCTGTGGTGTGACAGCTAAGGTCGCAATCGGGTGCTAATCCGAAGACATGTCTGATTGGGGATACCCAATGCGCAGGTTAGAAAGTCCCATCCGGACCAAGGCCCTGCGGGTCTTGCTTGTTCTGGCAGCCTCGAGCTGTGGTGACGGTCCCACGGACGTGGTGGACGAGACTGCCCATCTCGAGTTCACGGTCCAGCCATCGCAGCAGGGCGCTGGCGAGGCGCTGTCACCAGCGGTTGAAGTGACGGTAAAGGACGCTAATGGCTTCCGCATCTTCGACGCCAATACCCAAGTAACGTTGGCGCTGGGCTCAAACCCTGCCGGCGGCACCCTGTCCGGAGCGGTGTCGGTCAGAGCCCAGGGTGGTGTGGCCGTGTTCGACAACTTATCGATCGACAAGGTGGGCAGTGGTTATTCGCTGACGGCCAATGCGCCCACGGCACAGGGCGCTATGAGCGCTGTGTTCGACATCGGTCCCGGCACACCGGGTCAGCTGCTCATCACCGGCGATCCGAGTGACGTAACCGCGGGCGAGATAATCACGCCCCCTATCGAAGTAACCGTGCTCGACTCATTCGGGAATCTGGCGACCAATGCTGCGATCGACGTCACTCTCGAGCTCAGCTCGGCTGCTCCACTCGCAGCGCACCCGGCGGCGGCCCCGTCCGCTGACAGCAACAGCGCAACCGCAGCGCCGGGCACAGCGGCGGACGTTCCGACACTGCATGGCACCACGACTGTGAGGCCGGTCGACGGCATCGCGATATTCGACGATGTGTGGGTGGACGTGGCGGCCGAAGGGTACACGTTCACGGCGCGCGCCGGCGACATCGCCAGCCCGGCGAGTGCCGCCTTCACCGCGACTCCCGCAGACGCCGCGCAGCTCGGGTTTGACACGCAGCCCAGTGATGGTGCCGCCGACACGCGTCTGCCGCCGGTTCACGTGGCCATCCGGGATGTGTTCGGTAACATCGTTACCACCGCTACCGCGGTGGTGACCGTCACGCTCGGCTCCAATCCCAACGGAGCGACGCTTTCCGGTACGACGACGCGGGGAGCTGTGGCAGGCGTTGCCACTTTCGACGATCTATCGATCGACAAGGCGGGGACCGGTTACCAACTGGCAGCCAGCGCGACCGGCCTAGGTAGTGCTCTGAGTGAGACCTTCGCCATCGGAGCCGGCGCGGCAGATCGACTGCGGTTCAGAACGCAGCCCAGCGACGCCAACGCATTCGACATCATAACGCCCCCCATCGAGGTCGAGATCCTCGATCAATTCGGAAACCTGGTCAGCAGCGCCACCCAAACCGTCACCATTGCAATCAGCTCCAACCCAGGTGGTGGAATGCTGTCGGGCACCAACACGCGACAGGCAGTCGACGGTGTGGCGACGTTTGACGATCTGTCGATTGACCGTTCCGGAAGCGGCTACACGCTCGCGGCTACGGCGGCGAACCTGGTGGGCGCCTTGAGTGACGCGTTCTACATCGGGGAGGGCACGCCCTCCCAGCTCCAGTTCCTAACCCAGCCGGGGATCGCCATTGCTGGAGAGGCAATAGAGCCGCCGATCGAGGTTGGGATCTACGACGCTTCAGGAAACCTGCTGACCGCGGCAAGTGCGTCAGTGACGATCTCGCTTGGTGCGAACCCGACCAGCGGTACGCTATCGGGCACTCTGACCGTGGACGCCGTAGACGGCGTAGCCACTTTTGACGATCTCTGGATCGACAAGTCGGGCACTGGTTACCGGCTCATGGCCAGCGCCACTGGGCTTACCAACGCCACCAGCAACCTGCTCACGATCGCGCCGGCCGCAGCGACCCGGTTTGTGATCCTGGATCCCATCGATGGCACGGTACCGGGGCCGGCCCTGGTTTCGGT
>CP070666.1:977011-983697 GCA_020351775.1 Gemmatimonadota bacterium
GCGCGGCCAAGTCTGCATCATCACCAAGCAGGGCTTCAGTCGCCGGCGACCGCCCAGCAGAAACATGATCTCCAACATGCTTGAATCGAGCCTGCGGAAGCTGCGATCAGACTATGTCGATGGCCTGTTCATACATTCGATGGAGAACATGGACGCACTGCAGAACGATGCTGTGTTCGAGAGCTTCGTCCGCTTCAAGGAGGAGGGCAAGGTTCGCTTCACAGGCTTCTCGACGCACAACGAACGCAAGACACTGGTAGAGTGCGTCGACCCGCGCTACGAGCAAGTCGTCGACGCGGTGATGCTGCGCTACAACCACATGGAAGGCGAACCGATCGAGCCACTCATTGCCGCCATGCGCGCCAGGGGGATCGGCACCATCGCCATGAAGACGCTCGCTGGCGGGAAACATGGCAGGCTCGAGCGGTTCGTCAACGATCGGATGACCTATCCGCAGGCGGCCATCGGCTGGGTGCTGGCCAACGACGACATCGACTGTGCCGTGCTCTCCATGGACTCCTATTCACTGGTCGACACCTACGTCGCAGCTTCCGGGAGACAACCACAGCGATCTGACGACTCACTGCTGCGCGAGTATCGCGACGCTGTGGATCACACCTATTGCCGCGTCACCTGCACATCGTGCGAGATCTCGTGTCCACACAACGTCGCGATCAGTGACGTGATGCGCCACAACATGTATCTGGAGGACTACCGCCAGCGCAGAAAGGCGATGGATAGCTACGCGAGTCTGTCCGAGCAGCGTAAGCCCTTCCCCTGCAAAGGCTGCAGGGGGTATTGCACTGAGGCGTGCCCCTACGGCCTGCCAGTGCAGGATCGGCTGCTCCGAACTCATCAGCTACTCACGGTCTGACGCACCCGGACGCAAGGTTCCCGCGCCAGACCCCCCTTGCCGCCATCCGCCGAGAGCCTAGCTTCACAGCATTCCCCTCCTTCTACGAGAATATGCCGAGCATTCATGGCTCACCAAGGAGCAGACTCGTGAATAGCCATCGCCGCACACCATTGCACACGCTGTTTGTGGCAGTCGTGACAACGCTACTGGGCACTGCGTGCGCTTCAAACGAGGCCGAGACCGCCGACGAATGGACACCGCTCTTCAACGGTGAGAACCTCACTGGCTGGACGTTGAAGATCACAGGACAAGAGCTGGGTGAGGATCCGTGGAATACGTTCCGCATCGAAGATGGTCTGCTGACGGTCAACTACGAGAACTACGATACGTTTGACAATCGCTTCGGCCATCTGTTCTACGAAGAGCCGTACTCGCACTACGAGCTGCAGGTTGAATATCGTTTCCTGGATCCCCAGGTGCCCGGCGCTCCCGACTGGGCGTTCAAGAATAGCGGCATCATGTTCCACTCCCAGAGCCCAGAGACGATGCTCACTGATCAGCAGTTCCCGATATCGCTGGAGGCTCAACTCCTAGGTGGGAACGGGACTGATGAGCGCCCGACAGCCAACCTGTGCACACCGGGCACGCATGTTGAGATAGATGGAGCACTGGTAGAACAGCACTGCATAACCTCCTCTGCACCGACCATCCATACCGACGAGTGGGTCACGCTCGATCTGCTTGTGCTGGGTGACTCCTTGATTGCTCACATCATGGACGGTGACACCGTCATGATGTACACGCGGCCCGTGATTGGAGGGGCCGACAGTGCCGAACTCGCCGCCGCTGGTTTAGAGGACGGCCAGGCCGTGACGGGTGGCTACATCGCACTCCAGAGCGAGAGCCATCCGATCCAGTTCCGTCAGGTGTTGATCAGAAGGTTACCCACGCAGCGCCGCTGAAGATCTGGTTGCCCTGCCCCGCCCATGATGGCCCGAGCTTGCGATCTCCTACAAGAGTGAATATTATACTTCACCTTTGTAGAACATCGGAGATGACATGTCCAAAGGAGACTACCTCGGTGAGTTCGAGCAGATGGTATTGCTGGCACTGCTCAGATTGAAGGACAACGCCTACGGGGTGACCGTGCGGCGAGAGATTCAGAGCCGTACGGGGCGACAGGTGGCTATCGGAGCAGTGTACGCCTGCCTGGAGCGACTGGAACGAAAGGGCCACGTAACGTCATCGGTATCGGAGCCGGAGCCCGTCCCCGGTGGACGTTCCAAGAAATACTTCTCGCTCACGCGCTCCGGAGCAGAAGCGTTGAAACGTGCCCGTGACATGGTACGTCGCATGACCGACGGTGTGGCCGTGGATGCGGAGCTGGACGCCATATGAACGAGCCGAAGCCTCCTGCCCTGGCCCGTCTACTACTCGCCCTGACGGCACCCGAGCGCGACCGTCAGTTCCTCATCCACGACCTCGCTGAGGAGTTTCACATATTGATCGCGGAAGGGCGCGGCAAGTGGGAGGCTCGCCGCTGGTACTGGCATCAGGTGTTGGCTTCCATACCGTGGAGCTTCAAGCGGGGCGGACCTGTGATGTCCAGGGGCACAGGCGATCGCCTCACGCAGGTGACATCCTTGATCCAAGACATCAAGCACGCCACTCGGCGACTTCGCACACGTCCGCGCTTCACCGTGCCTGCGATCCTGACGTTGGCGCTGGGCATTGGTGCCAACACAACGATCTTCAGTGTAGCCAACACTGTGCTGTTGCGCCCCCTGCCCTTCCAACAGCCCGATCGACTCCTCACTGTCTGGGAGAGCAACCGGGAGCTGGGCCGATCTCAGTATCCGGTCTCGCCACCTACGCTGGTCGACCTGCGTGGGAACAACCGCGTGTTCAGCCACGTCGCTGCCGTGGCGAACAAGTCCTTCGAGCTGACCGGAGGTCTGCACCCGCAGCAGGTCAGCGCGGTAATGGCGTCGCCCGGGATGTTTACCCTGCTTGGCATCAGGATGGCCGAGGGAGGCAGCTTCCCGGCCACTGCAGACGAGCCAGGGAATGACCGCGTTGTTGTGCTGAGTCATTCCTTTTGGCTGCGCTGGTTTGGTGGCGATCCAAGCGCAATTGGCGCAGCACTCGACCTGGACGGCATGCAATACAGGGTGCTTGGTGTTCTACCCGAGTACTTCTGGTTCCCGCAAGCCGCTGACCTCTGGGCACCGTTGGCGTTTCGGCCGGACGAACTCAGCGAGGGGATGCGCGGGGCACGATACCTCCAAGTCTACGCACGTCTCAGGCCCAACACCTCTATAGAACAGGCCGACGCCGAATTGACACTGCTGGCCGAGCAGCTCGGTGCCGAGCACGCCAACAACGCCGGTTGGACATTTGAACTGAAGCCTCTGGCCGATCATTTGCTCGAAGATTATCGGCGTCCGCTGTTGCTGCTGCTCGTGGCAGTCGGCTTCGTGCTGTGTATAGCATGCGCGAACGTTGTGAACCTCGTCCTGGTACGCGCTGCAGAGGGACAGCGAGAGACAGTCGTCCGCACCGCACTTGGAGCAACCCGTGGTCGGCTATTGAGGGAATCGCTCATAGAGAACACGATGCTGGCGTTGGCAGGCGGTGCGTTGGGAACAGTAGTAGCCTTCTGGACGGTAGCACCCATAACCCGCCTTGCACCCGAGGGCATTCCACGACTCGGTGATGTGGCAGTCGACGGGGGCGTGATCGCGTTCTGTCTGATCGTATCGCTGGCAGTGGGTCTCGCCCTGACGGCGATTGTTACGATGCAACGTTCCTACAACACGACGGACGGAGTGCTGCGAGTGTGTGGCGCCCGAACGGGAGACCGATCAATGCATCGCTTGCGCCAGGCGTTGATCGTTGCCGAGGTTGCGCTGTCGCTGGTGTTGCTGGTAGGTGCGGGTCTGATGCTCAAGAGTCATGCACTGCTCACGCGCGTGGACCCCGGCTTCAACACTGACGGCGTGCTTGTAGCGTCACTCTCGCTGCCGCAAGCCCGGTACGGCGCTGCGGCTGACCAGGCGAACTTCTACACCCGAGTCGTTGAAAGCCTTGGAGAGCTAGACGGAGTCGAGTCCGTAGCCGCCACGACCAATCTACCTATGGCCGGCTCGACCATGCGATTCGGCTTCAGCATTGATGACCGACCCGAGGCATCCGACGGACAGCAACTCCACGCCGAGTATCATGCAGCTAGTCCGGACTACTTCCGTACCATGGGCATTGCCCTGCGAGGCCGATCCTTCCAACCAAGCGACATCCGTGGCACTGTACCGGTCGTCATCATCAACGAGGCGATGGCGCGCCAGTTCTGGCCCGACGCCGATCCTCTGGGTGAGCGGCTCACGGTGGTGTCACAGAGCGGGCCGGTGTCCCGTGAGATCGTAGGTGTGATAGCGAACGTAAGGCACGCAGGCTTGGCGTCAGAGCCGCGTTTGGAGGTCTACGTTCCACTTGCGCAGGACCCTTGGCCCTTCATCGATCTAATCATTGCCACCTCGCGAGATGACAGAAACCTAGCAACACGCGTGAGAGACCAACTCGCCGTACTGGACCCGGCCCTGCCGCTCAACACGATGCAGCCAATGGACCGCCTCATCTCAGAATGGCTCGCCCCGTTGCGCTTCCAGATGCTCTTGATTGGTGCGTTTGCCTCGATAGCGCTGGTGATGGCTATGCTCGGCATGTACGGCGTCATCTCATACGTGGTCAGCCGCAGAACCAAGGAGATCGGCGTTCGCATGGCATTGGGTGCGGATAAGGGTCGTGTGTTCAGAGGTGTGGTTGGCCAGGCGGCCGCCCTAGCACTCACAGGAATAATCCTCGGTTCAGTCGCGGCCTTGATGCTGACGAGCAGCCTCGAGGCAGTTCTCTATGAGGTTTCTCCCACCGATCCAGCAACGTTCGGGGCAATCGCGCTGCTCGTAATGGTCGTGTCTGCTGCGGCGTGTTTCGTTCCCGCCGGGCGGGCGGCCGGGGTCGATCCGGTAGAGGCCTTGAGGGAGGAGTAGCGCCTCGCATGCGTGCGTGGAGCTTTGCGCAGCGACCGCCCAGCGCACTCCCACAACACTAGTAACCGGGCCAACCTTCCCTGCTGCCAATCAGGTCGACCACCGCGTCGGACAGCTCCAGCCCGTTGTCGGAGTTGGTCAATATGACAACGCCGTCGCCTGCGTTTCGATGCGCCACCATGCGGCAGCGGAATCCAGTGACCGCTACAGCCGCAGCCACCAACACTAGCGCGAAGAATCTCCTAACCAGCAGGCGATTCATTCCTCCCTCCTGGGCTAAGTGACGGACCGCAGTGTCACAGACGCGGGCCAACCAGCAGGGGTTTCACCTAGCTGGTTCTGCGTGGGGTTGCCACCTTGCGCTCCATCGATCCCACGTACACCTTCGCCGGTTCCCTCAACAAAAGGAGTCCCCATGGTCTCCCTGGTTTCACTTTGGCTCCCAATCCTGCTCGGCACGGTTCTGGTGTTCATCGTGAGCTCGATAATCCACATGGTGTTCAAGTACCATCAGAACGATTACCTGAAGGTCCCCAATGAAGACGCCGTGCGCGACGCCATAAGGCCGCTGAACATTCCACCGGGGGACTACGTATTACCCATACCGGCAGACGCTAAAGACATGGGTACTCCCGAATACCAGAACAAAGTGATAGAGGGACCCGTGGTGTTCATGACCGTGTTTCCCAACCAGCCGTTTGCCATGGGGAAGCAGTTGGCTCTCTGGTTCATCTATAGCGTGATCGTCAGTATCTTCGCTGGATATCTCGCAAGTAGGACTCTCACCGCAGGCGAGGACTACCTACAGGTGTTCCGTGTTACCGGCACCGTCGCCTTCGCTGGGTATGGGCTCGCACTGTTGCAGCGATCGATCTGGTTTGGCCAGAGCTGGAGCGCGACTGCAAAGTCTGTGTTCGACGCTCTCATCTACGCTTGTTTCACCGCGGGCGCGTTCGGCTGGCTTTGGCCGTAGGGCTGCGGACTTGCGCGGACGAATGCAACCTCAGGCGCGTTCCCTGCTGCGTCGGTCGCCGACCTCGACGCTCGAGGCGGCACGGCTGAACGCTGAATGCGGCACGTCGTAGCGTCGGTCATCGCGATACAAGTGTGAGCCACCGACCCTGAAGCGTGATGCGGCGACCTTGAAGCTTCATGGGACGGGGTTGATGCGTGAGGTGCCGTGGGTGAAGCGTGAGGCGACTTCCCTGAGGCGTGAGACGGGCCGCCTGAAGCGTGAGGGGCGGCGCCTGACGCGTCAGGGACGGCGCCTGACGCGTGAGGGAGGGCTCCTGACGCGTGAGGGACGGCTCCTGACGCGTGAGGGACGGCGCCTGACGCGTGATACGGGGCGCCTGAACCGCCGCCCGCCGCGCGTAACTCGAGATCCAGCAACTCCTTACGGTGCGCGCCGGCTCCTCCCCCGCCGTCTTCCGCCGTCGTACGTCCTAACCAGTCTTGGGCGACAAGTCGGCTCCAGCCGCGTAAGTCCGCATTGGTCAGCATCAATCCGCGGCCCTACCGCGTTCATCCGCACCAATCCGCGTCAATCCGCACTGGTCCGCGTCCATCTGCGGCTCTACTCTTCGCGCAACAACTCCACCGGACCCAGGCTCGGCGCATGCCTTGCAGGCAGGCACGTGCCAGCCAGTGCAACGATGACCAGGACACTCGTTACCGCGGCCTGTAGACATCCGATCCCGCGTCGATCGGAAGGTCCCTAAAGTTCTGGCAGCTCCCAGGGGGCACGGTACGAAGCTCTGGTGAGCTTTGCCGCCTTCTCATCC
>CP070666.1:983797-990467 GCA_020351775.1 Gemmatimonadota bacterium
TCGGGATTGCTGTTGCTCAGTACTTGGGGACGGAGGCCTCAACCAACCACTAGCGTTCGCTTCGAAGCCGAACGCAGAGCCAAGAGGACCGAGGTGCTTGGCCTCCGCAAACTGGAGATCCAGGTCATAGACCGGTCTGGCGCCGACCCGACCGAGTGGTTTCGAACGACATCTCGCACAGCCGCCACTCGCACGGCTCACGGTCAGCCAATCGCCTTTCAGTTATGTGACTCTCCCTGGATCGCTGGCATCTCTCTGCAAAGGCAATCAAGATGCAGTCCAAGCTGTTGCCGTCGGAGATACGACCAGCTGGCTTTCGGGTCTGGGACCCTATCGACAGTAGCCGGCGTCGAATCCGATAGAGAGTCCTTGGACAGAGTCCGAGCCGGCGGGTGATTCTGGCCCAGGTCACGCCCTCGTATTGCATCACGAATGTCACGTAAAGCAATATCATCCAGTCAAGCAGTTCCTTCGGTCTAGGAAGGTTACGCTCGTTTGACAGTCTCTCTAAGGTGCGCGTCGCTGTCCGAATCCTCCTGGCTACATCCCCCACCAGTAACTTGTCTCCCCTGTCCTTCATGGCAACGGCATTCAGCGCTTCTCGAGCATACGCCAACAACCGTTCCGGCATACCGTCAGCGGCGTTCCGCACCACCCCCGCCAGGCGATTGCATGGCACCATATTCAGGACACGTCGCACGTCCGCGCTCAGATCTCGGACCTCATGCGCATCATGATGCTGCAGCCGTAGGCATACATCGGGCCTTCCCAGATGGCTCTCTAGATAGGGCCCGATGTCATGAGCTGGCGGCGGATATAGAAGGATCGGTCCCGCCAGTGTGTTGCTACGGAATGCGGCTACCACTTCCGACGTCCGCTCATTCCTTGGCTCGAGATCGTAGATGAGAGCGGACCAGTCGCTGCCTGGCTTCGCTCCCTGGATGACCGCCTGCCAACAGAGCGGCAGAGGTCTGGCTCCTTCTCGCTCCACCGCGATTCGAACGCGCCTCGCGGCTTCCGAATCGTAGATACAGCACACGACGTTCGTCTGTGATAGCTCCAGCATGTTCTTCAAGTGAGGTAGAAGAGTCACGCCGTTCAGGGTCTGAGGACTGGCTCCCTAGGGTGTAGATGCTCGCGGGTGGCCGTGTGTTGCGCACGGCCGGAGGTCAGCACGCAGCTCACCAAACAGCTCACCTACGGCGGGGCGAATGACACTTGAGCCCTTCAGGAAGCCCAGGCGCAAAGTGTCCTACGATGGCGGATTCTGTCAGTTGTACGAGGGTCGCATTTCGGTTACATGAGACGGCTAGTGACACCCAGTAGGAGAGGAAATCATGACATTCAGGTACCTAGGAAGCCTCGTGCGCCCGTTGCTTCTGGCATCAGTCCTGTTGGCACTCCCCGTCACATTCAGGGGTCCAATGACGAATGCACTCCCGCTACCGTCGGTCGAGCCAGCCGATGCATGTGGTGAGAGCAGCTGCTGCGTGTGGGAGCCACTGTCGATTTGCCGGAGCACCGGCCAGCTCAACTACCACGAGTACAGCGATCCCGAAATCTGTGGGTTCCAGACTAGCCAGGTCCCGTGAAGAGGGCTCGTAAGTCTCAGTGAAGCCACGAGAGTAGAGCCTGTGTCTGTCAGGCCCATTTCCAGTGGGCACCAAGCGGGTCGACTGGTGTACCTCTCGATTTTGTCGACCTGCTCTCTGTTCTGCGCCTGCAACGTAAGAGAACGATCCGAGTTGCGTCACGGGCCGGCCGAACTCAGTCACGCCGGCCTTGTGACGCGCGGTCTCGCCGGCAAGGTACTATCCGCGGCGTCCGAACTCGCCATCCCTATGGACATTGCGGTCACCGACGAGTACCTGGTTGTGATTGATCTCGCGGCAGATTCCGTTCTTCATGTGATACACCGATCGACCGGAGCACTCATCGGGCAGTTCGGACGTCGAGGAGCGGGGCCCGGCGAATTTAAGGCAGCCTGGTCCATGCAGGCTGTGGACGACGATCCGGCCAAGGTCTGGATCTACGACATCGGCTTACGACGTCTGACGCTCGTTGACATCGGCGCTTCGCTAGCAGCAAGCCAAATCACCATCGTCAAGTCACTCCAGCTGTCCACGGATGGCGTACCAACAGGACCGGTGTGGATTGACTCCGCCACTGCCGTGAGCCTCGGATTCTTCCGTCGGGGCCGGATTGGTGTATTCGATGCAGCTGGGAATCACACCCGGACATATGGCTCCCTGCCACTCGATTCGCTTGAAGTGACACCGGCTGTGCAGCAGCATGTCTATCAGACCACGGCGGCACTGCAACCCTCTAAACGCCTTTTGGCAGCCGTGACGAGGCATGCCAGCCGGATCGAGATCTATGCGGTGCCCGGCACCACGGTGGCATTCACGAATGGCCCTGTGCACATCGCACCGAGATACACGATGGCGTCGAGCGCTAGAGGACCGTTCATGCAAACCGGCGCCGATCTGCGGTTCGGCTATGTCGATGTGGCTGCAGCCGAGGGAGCTGCCTTCGCCCTCTTCTCGGGACGCACACGGGAGGGTTTTCCGCAGCGCGCGTACCTGGCATCGCACGTGCATGTGTTCGATTGGACCGGTCGGTTCATGTACGTGCTCCGATTGGACTCGGATGTCGCAGCGATAGCTGTTGACGAGCGAGCCTCACTGCTGTATGCCGTCAGGCACGGGCCGACCCCCGCGGTGGTGTGTTATCGCCTTGCTGATATTGGGACTGAGACACTAGGTGAGTCCGCTCCCGTCAATCCTTGACACGCCAGTCCTGCTCTGAGTGCTACTTCAGCGCCTCAGCAAAGCGTTCGACATCCTCCAGCGGGACACGTGCAAATCGCAACCGACCATGAGCGTCGAGCACATAGTACTCTGGCGTGCCCCATGAACTGAAGGCCCGCAGGGCCTGCCCATTCAAATCGTGGTAAACAGGAAAGTCAACACCACGCTCCGCAAGGAATCTGGTGAGCGCGGGTGAGACTTCTTCACTCGTGATCACAACAATCGAGATGCCCCGAGCGTTCAGTCGGTCAGTCACTTCCTGGATCTGAGGTATCTGATTCACCGATGGAGCACAGCTTCGTGACCAGAAGGCGACGACCGTCACTTGGTCCGCCAAGATATCAGACAGCAGTCCACTTGTCCCATGCCTATCAGCAACTGCAACATCCAGACGCAAGAAGTAATTGGAAGCCTCCGCCAACGTTCTCTCGTGCATCAAGACGCGAGCCCGTTCTATTGTCCGGAGCCAACCTGGAACACCAAGAAGCTCGGCTCCGACGCTGTGGATGGAATCGGCCAACGCCGGCTGCGTACTGGGATCTACCGCGAGACGTGACAACATCGAAACAGCGCCCGCCGAGTCCCGCAGCTCGAACTTCACGTCCGCAATCATCTTAAACGCGGACAGATTCCAGCTGTGAGCCGCCGCCTGCTCCAGAGAGTCCAAACCTTCGGTGACTCGTCCGGACATGACCAAGCCCTTCCCGATTGCAGCGAGTATCGTTTGCACCCGGTCCTCTCTTGCGGAATCCCACTCGCCAGCAGACTCCTCCAGGCTGCGGTTCAATCTGCCCGCTCGCATGAGCCGTCTTAACTCGGCACGCAGGCGCTCGAGACCGTGTTGCCGCAACGCTGGAATATCCAATAATCTCATTGAGTTGTTGACCGCGGCCCATGGATCGACAGTGTCCCGCCTTTCCAGCCACGTGGTGATGGCTGCTGTGTCTCTTAGCTGGATAGCAGCCTCGAGTCCCAGCCTAGGTAGGCTTGGATGGGCAGGTCCAACCTCCTGCCACAGCGTTTCGAGATCACGGACGGTCCGCCCCAGGTCACCACCATCGAGCACGACCGTTTCTAGGACCCGCTCCTGTACGGCAAGGGGATGTGCCGGAGCCTCCTCGAGCAGGCGGCGCCGCCAGTATACAATGGAAATGGTATCAGCGCTCGAAATACGACCCAGCCAGAGCATTCCCCCAATGTCGTCGCCCGTTAGATCGGGCCTACCCTGCAACGCGCTGTGGAACTCGTAGAACCGGTTCGCCTGGTCGTGGCTAGCCGGCGCATCGGTGGCAGCTTGATTGAGCGCGGCCTGATACGATCGTAAGTAGTACCAGGCTAAGGGAACCTCTGGATGCAGCTCGGTTGCGGCTTGGGCAGTCGCCAGAGCAGCCTCCCAATTCCGCCCTATGAGATCGTTTTGCCTCTGCACCAGGGTCTGAAAGGTCGGCTTACCACCGTCATGTGCCAGCAGTTCCCAGAACCTGCGGCCGTTGGAGTCGACACGACGCCCGCCAGAATCCTCCACCGCAAATAGAGCGTAGACGACCGAGTCCGGGAGAACAAAGCTACCGCGATAGGAACCGGGCGCTGTCCGCTCGAGCTGGCTGATCGTGCGATGGTGAGCCCCCCTGTTATACGGTTGGCCATGAGCGGTACGGTACCTGGCCCGCAGGTAGAGATGTTCGGCAGTACCCAACCAGGAAGTGCTCACGTATTCAACCGCGATCGTATCGCCCGGTTCGGGGGTCCCAGGTGTGAAACGGAGTTCACTGCGGTCCGCCCTGGCCGTCCTGGGTCCAAAGAACACGACTGCGCACACAAGCAGCGCGACTGCTGCTCCGACGCCTACCAGCCTGTAGTGCGGCCGGCGCGAGGGAACCGATTCTGCCGTTGGCAGGATGATCCGATCCCCTGCCTTCCACCGCTCGCGGACCTTTTGCATCGTATCCGCAGGCGGCTCAACGGAGTAGAGTGCTCTCGCTAGCTCCCCTATTCTGACGATGGAGCGAACCGTGGCTTGGCACTCAGGACAGGCGATCAGATGCGAGCTGACGCGTGCGCGGCGTTTGTCCGACAGCTCGGACTGAGCGTATTCAGCGAGGGTTGCGAAGCGTGGGTGGATTGTCATTGGCGAACTCACGCGAGTTGCTCTCTTAGTCGTTTGATGGCACGATGATAGCGGGACCGAGACGCGAGCTGACTAATCGAGAGAAGCCTCCCAATCTCCTCGTGTGAATACCCCTCGATCTGCTTCAACACGAACACAATCCGTTGGTCCTCGCTAAGAGCTGCGATCGCGTTTTCCAGCGCAAGCCTCTCCTCGATCTGGTCGGGTGCAGTTGCGAGACCCATTGGTCTGCAGTCCTCAAGCGAGACCTGGGACCTCGTCCTGCGCGATCGAAGCTTCATGAGAGCGGTATTGACCGTCACCCGCCTGAGCCAACCTTCGAAACTCCCGCGTGCATCGTACTTTCCAGTTGCCTGCGGGAGTCCCAGAAACACGTCTTGGAGTACGTCATCGGCATCAGCTGGATTCAGCAGTATCCGATAGGCGGTGCTGTACACCACCTTGCCAAACATCTGGAACAAGGCATCTAGGGCATCTGGCTCAGAAGCGCGGGCCCGTCGTAGCAGTCCCCGGCTTACCAACAGATTTTCCACTGGCAGTTGAGGCAGTCCCTTCTCTCGCACCTAAGATGCCGTGGGCAGCCTATTTGTTGCGCGTCGCCGGTACGGATTAGTCTGTCGCGCCATTCGTATCTCCAACCAGGGCGTCTTACCCGCTCCGTTGCAGATCCGCACTAGCAGGGAAACCAGCCGCGTCTTCTACTCTGTACGGTCTATACCGCATAAGCGCCAAACCGTAGTACGTCTTGGGGCTTCGTTTTCATCTCGCTCTACCCAAGGGTACCGGCTGGCGCGAGTGCCGACCAGTGCTTCATCGCGACATCAGGGGCCGAAAATGGGACTTTCGCCGACATTCTCCACCAGCCGCCGGCATTTGGCCAATTTCTAGATCCCTCCACAGAATCCTGTCCAGCGTCGCGACAGAAATGCCTGGCCAGGGGGACCGGGCCCAAAGAGTATCTCGGTATCAGGAAGCGCGACCTCTATCCGGAGATCAACGTGGTCCGGGTGAACGGCACGAAGACAGCCGAGCGGCAGCGAGATGTCGTCGTCGATCCTCGGTATTGGCAATGGATCAAGCGCGGTGTGCCGAGCAATCTCCAGTACCGCTGGCTCAACATCTACTGGAAGCGTGCTTGCGAGGCGAAGAAGTTAAAGGACTTACGCATGTACGACATCCGGCACCTGACGGGTCAGATCGCAGGCGACTTCGGGGTGAGCGATCGCGACATGACGGTACACCTCGGCCATTCCAGCGTGCAGATGAGCCACCGGTACACGAGGAGGGCTGTGAGCAAGCGGACGGCTGCGGCAATTGCGGAGGCACTGGTCCAGATTGAGGGCCAGAGTGGCTAGATTTACGAGGGGAGGTTGCCGAACGTAAGTCGTTGAGTTGTAAGGAATAGCGGAGGAGGGACTCGGTGCGCAGCAGACGCGAGTAGGGTACGGTGCTGAGTGGGCGTCAACCCCCGACACGCGGATTATGATGAGCTTTCCGACTCGGCATGGCTCGACCCTCCTCGCACTAACTCGGTATCACTTGTTCACTTGACTGCACAAGCTGTCACGAGTATCACAAGTCGATACAAGCTGTTTCGAGTACGAGTCCCATTGTTTGTTCCACTGTCAGATTCGAGGTGGTTGCCCTACCCCTTTGGCCTCAGTAACTCCTGAAACGGCGGGTAATGTCGCAGCGACTCGAAGTCCATATCCTTGTGTAGCCAAATCCCATA
>CP070666.1:990567-997170 GCA_020351775.1 Gemmatimonadota bacterium
TGGTGGGCCGCTTTGGTGGCGCCTCCTTCGTTCTACTCTATCTCATAATGGTCTGCGGAGTGGGTATCCCCGCACTCATGGCCGAGTGGACCCTGGGCCGTCATACCAGACGGGGCACGCTGGGCGCATTTGAACGAGGTGGACTGCCCGGCGGCAGGTATGTTGGGTTCTTCTTCTTCCTCGTCGTCTTCTGTGCGACGGGATACTACTGCAATACCATCGGATGGGTAGCGTTCCACGCAGTGCAAGAGGCCGCTTCCATCATAGACATGCCCGTGAATGCTGCTGCCATCCTCCCACCCGAAGACGGAATGAATTCGACCAGCCTAGTGCTGCAGCTGGCCACAACCGCTGCTGTCATTTCCGGCTGTGGCATTGTGCTGGTGCGCGGGTTGCGGCGGGGAATCGAGCGAGTCAGCAAGTTCGTGATGCCTTTGCTGCTCCTGATTCTCTGCACCTTGATCAGCCGGTCGCTAACTCTTCCCGGTGCGAATGCCGGACTCGACTGGTATCTGGGTGACCTCAGTTTCGCGGCTCTCAATGGTAGTGTCATGGCCGCGGCTCTGGGCCAGGCTGTATTCTCCATGTCACTCGGCGGGACCTTCATGGTCATCTACGGCTCTTACCTCGATCGGAGTGACAACGTCCCGCGCTCGGCACTCTTGACGGGTATGGGTGACACCGCGGCGGGGTTGCTCGCTGGCCTGGCGATCTTTCCGGCGGTGTTTGCGTTGGGACTGCAGCCAGACAGCGGACCTTCACTGATCTTCAATACACTGCCGGCGATGTTCGCACGCATGCCGCTCGGTGGCCTGTTCGGCTTGCTGTTCTTCATCGGCTTGTTCGGTGCTGCATTCCTATCCGCCATCGCGGCGATGGAAGTCCTGGTGGGCGGCATCGTGGATAACAGCAGTCAGACACGCGTCAGGGCGGTCATCATCGTCTGCGTCATCGTCCTGTTGCTCGCAGTACCACCGATGATCAACATGAAGATCTTCTTCCCCTGGGATCTCACGTTTGGATCGGGCATGCAGACACTGGGAACTCTGATGGCCGTGATTACAGCTGTTTGGTGCATCAAGCGATCGGACGCTTTGAAGGAGCTGGCGAACGAGTCACCACAAACCTTCCATCGGATGCTCTATTGGTGGATGCGGTTCGCGATACCGGCGGCGGTGCTACTCGTGGGTGTGAAGTGGTTGGCCGACACCGTAGGATGGAACATCCTCAAGCTGCCGCAGTAGACGGTTCCTCCCTCGTAATCATCAATACTCGACTGCACCCATCACGACCGGGATGGCCCGTGAGACGATTGAATCGTAGGGAGTGTCTTGTCGATGCCCAAAATGGGTATTAACGATGCTCCTATCGTGATGTCTCCGCACCGAAGTGACCCGTGGGGGTGAGCAATCCTATCCGGCACAGCTCAATACGCACTTCGCGCCGTGGTCCACCTGGCTCGACACCGCTTGTACCGACCGATTCGGGCCGGTGAGTTGGCCAGCGCCCTGGAGATTCCAAGGAACTAGCTGGGCAAAATCCTGCATGAACTCAGTAAAGCCGGTGTCCTCAAGTCGTCGCGCGGCAAGGGAGGTGGATTCGAGCTGGCACTTCCGCCGCACCAGCTCTCCCTACTGACAATCGTGTCTCGCTTCAACGACTTGGGCGGGCAACGCAGGTGTCTAATGGGCCGCCCCAAATGTAGTGACCACAACCCCTGCCTGGTACACGAACGCTGGAAGGAGACTGCGGAGCAAATCGCACAGTTCTCCGAGAAACCTCGGTGGCTGACGTGCTGGACCACGACTGACCGGAGCGACCGAGCCGCCCTTGCTCAAAGATCCCCCTCGTCGCGGACCAGGGGTCCTGGGCTACGTCGAGCTGGGGACTCACCATCCACCAGTTGGACCCAAGATTGACGAGCCTGTCCGCGTCGTACTGCCCCAGGGGCGGGCGCAAAAGTACAGTCGCACCGACGATGGTCTTGGGCACGAACCCGGCGGATTCCTCAGCCGTTAGCGCAGGAGTGCCTGCAAACGTGGGCAGCATCAAATAGCAAAACGTCGTTAACTTGCGGACCATGGGAGGCGTCCGCAAGATCGTGAGCGGACTGTTACAGACGGATGCTAGCGGTAACGAAGCCCTCCATCCGCTGAAAACGGAGCCGGATACGTTTGTTGAGGTCGGCAGGGGGCTACTGCCGCTGGAGGTGGAACTCACTGGGAGACTGAGACCCATCGTGGCCGCGTCAATCGAGACACTCAAGAACAAGCGCCGAGACGATGTTGTGGACGGATACCTCACCGTCCCGTCGGCGTGCGTCTGCCTCTGGGAGGGAGAGTGAGCGCGCTCCCGGTTGCTGACCTATGAGAACGCCGCCAGACCCGGTTGCCTGTCACTACCGGCATTCATAGCGGAGGGAACACCGCGGACTCGTGAACAGTGACGCACTCTATGTATTCGTTCTCATTGCCATAGCGAGCGCCCTGTTCGCAAGCGGCCGCCTGCGCATGGATGTGATTGCACTCCTGGTGGTGCTGGCTCTCATGCTGGGAGGTATCCTGACCGAGCGCGAAGCACTTTCGGGATTTGGGAATCCAGTCGTACTCATCGTAGCCGGCCTGCTCGTAGTGGGCGAGATGTTGACGCGTACTGGGATAGCGTTTGCCATCGGGAACTGGATGGCCCGGGTAAGTGGCGACAGCGAGGTTCGCTTGCTGGTTTTGCTCATGCTCGCAGCGGGATTGCTCGGCAGCGTGATGAGTTCCACCGCCGTGGTCGCCATCTTGATCCCGGTCGTGGTCAACGTGGCCGGCAATACCAGCGTCAATGTGTCTCGGTTGCTGCTACCGATGTCCTACGGAGCATTGATCAGCGGCATGCTGACCCTCATCGCCACGACGCCGAACCTCGTGGCTAGTGGGGAGTTGGGACAGGCTGGATACGAGCCCTTCAAGTTCTTTAGCTTCACCCCCATTGGTGCCGTAGTATTGCTCGCCGGCATCGCCTACATGTTGGTCATCGGGCGTCACCTTCTGCCTGGTGACAAGGTAGTACCACCCAAGCCCGCAGCAACGAGCCTACGAGACTTGATTGGCGATTTCGATCTGCTCGCTCGCTTCCATCGATTTCGCGTGCCAGTCCGATCACCGCTGGTTGGCCGCACCATACGTGAGTCGGGCCTCAGCAGTCACGACGCCAGGGTGGTAGTGCTCGAGCGGACCGGACGGTTTGGGCTGTCGAGCATAGCCGAGCCCGGCCCCAATCACACGATCAGGCCCGGTGACATCCTCGTCATTCAAGCAGACACATCGAACGCTGTCCAGGTCGAGCATGAGAGCGACCTCGAGCGACTCCGGATCAGCCATGCAGACCGGCAGCGTTGGGTGCGAGATGTTGGCCTGGCGACCGTCCTGATCCACCCCGAATCCCGCTTGATAGGAAAGACGCTGCACGAAGCCGAATTCCGATCCCGCTTTGGACTCCAAGTACTGGCTGTTCGCCGCAGTGGCAGGGTGCTGACGCGGTTTCTCGATGAGAAGCTCAGGCTGGGTGATGCTCTGCTCGTACTGGGGCCTTGGAAGAAGATCGGCCAGTTGCGCTACAACGTGCACGACTACGTGGTGCTCACGCTCCCCGCCGAGTTGGACCAGGTCGCTCCGGCACGTAGAAAGGCTCCCGTCGCGGCACTTATCCTACTGGGCATGGTGACCATCACGGTATTGGAGATTGTCTCAGTGGTGGCCGCGGTGCTGATGGCTGGGCTGGCAGCGGTGTTCACCCGCTGCCTCACAATGGAGGAAGGATACCGTTCGATACACTGGAGCAGCGTGGTACTCATAGCCGCAATGCTTCCAGTTGCCGACGCCCTGCAGAAGACGGGCGGCGTGGAGATCATCGTGGACGGGTTGGTCTCCAGCGTCGGTGAAGCCGGTCCCTACTTCATGATGACGGGATTGTTCTTCCTGACCGCGGTTCTCGGGATGTTCCTGTCGAACACGGCAACCGCTGTACTTATGGCGCCGATCGCGATTAGTGCCGCTGAGGCATTGGGTGTAGCACCCTACGCATTTGTGATGACAGTGGCCATAGCGGCTTCAGCTGCGTACGTGACACCCGTGTCCAGTCCCATCGTTACGCTGGTCGTCGCACCGGGAAAATACCGGTTCATCGACTTTGTGAAGGTCGGATCGCCCCTCCTGCTCATCTCGTGGGTCGTGACGATGGTCGTCACACCCCTCTTGTTTGCCTTCTAGGACCGTGAGGCGTGGTTAGGCACTCCACCAACCGAGTGTCGCAACGGACCAGAATACGCACATCGCGGATAGCACAATCCAGACACAGCGGCCCGCTATTGAGAGCAAAGCTTCACACGTCCCGCTCGGCATCAGCCGCGCCACGCTCACTGGTTCGCCATCTCCCATACTCCGTCCGCGGATGGGCGCCGCTCCGGCTGGAGTACATACTGGGCCACCGCGAGTCGCTGCGGAGTGGGCCGGATCCAGTGAGCTCGCAGAGTAGCGGCGTTGTCCTGCATCATTTGGACTGCGTCTAAGATCGTACGTCATCAAGGCGTACTACTTGGCCGTGGAGCAGACGAGCACCACCAACCGCATCCCCTCACCTTGCCGCCGTGTAGCCTTCAAGGCATAGGATCCACGCCCACTGTCCGGGCACGTCGCCGTAGCTGATGCCCGAGAGATCCACATACGCGGTGTCGCTCGAATAGCGCCAGGGGAGCTCCGTCTCCAGACCCAAGAGCGCGATCCGTGTGCCCGAAGCCGGCTCCGGAACGGGCAGGGCTAGCTCGTCGCCGGACCACTCGAACGTGATCGCGTACAGGTTCCCGTTGTTGGTGGTATAGGCCATGTACTGCTGCATCGAACGGTAGACGGCACGCAGGCCGTCACCCTGCATCAGATCCCGCGTCGTGTAGAGCCTGGCTTTGGGAACGATCTCCCTCACCTGCCTCGGGCTCGACCAGAACAGGCGGACCGAGGCGTTGACCTCTTGCTCGCGGTACTCCACCCGGATCGCGTACTTCCTACCGGCTTCTAGCCGAACGGTACCGGCGATTGCCTCGACCGGCCGCTCATCTTCCCACTGGTCGATCACCAGCTGCCCGTCGACCCATGCGCGAACATCATCGTCCGCCTCTGCCTCAAACTCGTAAATCTCAGAATAGAGCGGCTCGACATAGCCCGTCCAGAGAACCGTGAAATTGTCTTCACGGATCGGCGGACCTGGCGAGTTACGCACCCAATCGAAATCGATCGTCGGATCGACCCGTTCCAAGGTCACTTCGCGTTCCTCGCCGGTCTTCGACCAGGGCCGCGAGCCGTAGATCGCCGCGCCATTCACTGTCAGCCATTGCCCCAGCTGAAGCAGACGTTCCTGCTGTAACAGCGGGATCTGCCCGTCCGCCTTGGGGCCGACGTTGAGAATCATCCCACCACCGGCCGCCACCGCGCTCACGAAGAAATGCACCAACTCATCCGGCGTCATGTAGGCTTCAAGATCTTCGTTGCGGTTCAATCCAAACGAACGGCCCAATCCGCGCACCTCGGTCCACGGGCGATCCCTCATCTCCAGAGCAGCGCTGTACTCGGGCGTGAGAAACCCGATGTCGCTGCCAGCACCCCATCGGTTGTTCACCACGGCGTCCGGCCCCACGGTCGTGTAGTACCAGTCGATCAGTTCACGGGCATGCCACTGCTCCGCCGTGTTCAACCACTCCCCGTCCGCAAACAACACGACAGGCCTGTAGGCGGCCACCAACTCCTTGAACTGTGGGATCATGTGCTGTTCAACATACGGCGCGATAGAATCAGGCGGATCAGTGTACCACCGGTGCAGTGGGTTGTTCCATTCAGCAAGCGAATAGTAGAGCCCCATTCGCAACCCGGCGTTGCGTACAGCAGCTGTCAGCTCACCAACGATGTCGCGTCCCGGCCCCACATCCACGCTGTTCCAACTCGGCGAGTACCGGCTCGGCCAGAGAGCATAGCCATCGTGGTGTTTCGTTACGAGAACCACGTATCGCGCACCCGCCCGGCGAAACAGCTCTGCCCATTCGTTTGGATCGAACAGCTCGGCCTTGAACAGCGGAGCCAGATCGGCATAGGTAAATCCCGCTCCGTAGTGGTCCTCCATGAAGCGCGTTCGGATCGTATCGCCGGTCTCAAGGCCGCGCAGCAGCCATTCGCTGTAGGATTCCTTCCCACCATAGGCGACCACAGAGTAGACGCCCCAATGAATGAAGATTCCCAGCTTGGACTCTGTGAACCACTCCGGATAGGGTCGGGCGCGCAGCTCCTCCCAGGATGGCACACTCGACGAAACCGGCTCCTGTGCTACGCCCGGTTGGAGCGAGAAGAGAAAGACTGCGAGCACACCAAACGAAGTTGTGGGTCTCACACAATCCATGGAAGTCCCGATGCAAAGACACGCATGGATAAGATGCCGATCTCTGTCAGTCGCCGCCAGGCACTGTTGTCGACGGCAATTTATCTTGATTTCATCATAGCGGATCGGATTCAAGAGGGGCGTGCAGATGGACATGCAGGAGCACTTCTACACCGATGACCCCACCGTCGGCCACCC
>CP070666.1:997270-1003606 GCA_020351775.1 Gemmatimonadota bacterium
GACTTGTCGGACGTTCAAGTCATCATCCAGACCGATTTCCACGAGCAGGCCCCGCAGATCGTCGAGGACCAAGTCACCTATCCGATCACTTCGGAGATGCTCAAGGTTCCCGGCGCCAGCGTAGTGCGCGGATACTCGTTCTTCGGTCTGAGCCTCGTGTACGTGATCTTCGAGGACGGCACCGATATCTATTGGGCCCGATCGCGCGTGCTGGAATACCTGAACGGCATTCGCGGCGGGCTCCCCCCCGGCGCCGAGCCCACGCTTGGACCCGACGCCACTGGCGTCGGTTGGGTGTATGAGTACGTGCTTGAGTCCGACAGCCTCGATCTAGCCGAGCTCCGTTCGCTACAAGACTGGTACATCCGCTACCAGCTCACGTCTGTTCCAGGCGTGTCCGAAGTGGCCAGCGTCGGTGGCTTCGTCAAGCAGTATCAGGTGGAAGTCGACCCGGAGCGCCTGCGAGCCTTCGGCATTCCGGCAACGCGCGTGGCACAGGCCATCAGCTCTCACAACATCGACATCGGCGCCCGCGTGCTCGAGATGGGTGGCCGTGAGTACATGATCCGCGGCCTCGGCTACCTACAGGACGCGCGGGACATCGAGAACGTCTCGGTCGGTGCAACCCGCAATGGCACCCCGATCCGGGTAGCCGATGTTGCGTCGGTGCAGACGGGACCCGCGCCGCGTCGGGGGGCAGCGGACCTAAACGGCAGGGGCGAAGCGGTCACCGGAATCGTCGTGATGCGGTTCGGATCGGATGCCCTCAAAACCATCGAGGCGGTCAAGCAGCGCGTGCGGGAAATCGAGACAGGACTACCGCCCGGTGTACGGATTCGACCAGTCTACGACCGCAGCGATCTCATCCACCGTGCCGTCGAAACACTGCGCGACAAGCTGCTCGAAGAGTCGCTGATCGTCGCAGCAGTCATCATGCTGTTCCTACTCCACGCGCGCTCGGCGCTAGTAGCCATCATCACACTGCCACTTGGCATACTCATCTCGTTCCTTGTGATGCGGCTCATAGGAGTGAGCGCCAACATCATGAGCCTGGGTGGCATCGCTATCGCGATCGGTGCCATGGTCGACGCAGCCATAGTAATGGTCGAGAACATGCACAAGCATCTCGAACGTGACGACGGCTCTGCATCACGCTGGGACATCGTGCGTGAGAGTGCCATCCAGGTGGGGCCGCCGATCTTCTTCTCGTTGCTGATCATCACGTGCAGCTTCCTCCCAGTCTTCACACTCGAGGCTCAGGAAGGGCGTTTGTTCAAGCCGCTGGCGTTCACCAAGACATTCGCGATGGCCGGTGCGGCGCTGCTCTCCGTTACCCTGGTGCCCGTATTGATGGGATACCTTGTCAGGGGCCGGGTCAGGGCCGAGGCAGCACACCCTGTGAGCCGCGCGCTTCAGTGGGTGTACCGCCCTGCCCTCGAGTTCGCGCTGCGGCGTCCGGTGATCGTGATCCTCGGTGCCGTAGTTGCATTTGTGGTTACAGTTGTCCCCTGGCGGAGCTTGGGCAGCGAGTTCATGCCACCGCTGCGCGAAGGATCGATTCTGTTCATGCCCACGACAGTCCCCGGTGTCTCGATCTCACAAGCGCGGGAAATCATGCGATATCAAGACAGCGTCATTGCCTCATTTCCCGAGGTCGAGTCGGTGCACGGCAAAGTCGGGCGGGCCAATACGGCGACGGATCCTGCGCCGCTCGACATGCTCGAGACCACGATCACTCTAAAGCCCCCCAGCGATTGGCGTGCCGGTCTGAGCTACGAGCGGCTCATCGCGGAGCTGGACGCCGCCGTCCGTCTGCCCGGGGTCACCAACGCGTGGACAATGCCGATCAAGGGACGGATCGACATGCTGGCGACGGGAATCCGTACGCCTGTCGGCATCAAGGTGTTTGGTCCCGATCTAGACACACTGCAAGCGCTCGGGCAGGAGGTCGAGCGAATCCTGCAGCAAGTTCCAGGCACACGCAGTGCCTTTGCCGAGCGCGGCGTGTCTGGCTTCTACGTGGACATCGAAGTCGACCGTGCGGAGGCTGCCCGGTACGGACTGAATGTCGGCGAAGTCCACAACGCCATCCAAGCGACGATCGGCGGAATAGATGCAGCCGTCACGATCGAAGGTCGCGAGCGCTACGCCGTGAACGTGCGTTATCCTCGCGAGCTACGAGACCAAGTCGACGATCTGGAGCAGGTCCTGGTAGCAACCATGAGCGGCCAGCAAATCCCACTCGGCCAGGTCGCTCGCATAGCGGTCCGGCAGGGACCCATGACTGTGAAGACAGAGGACGCGTTTCCAGTCACGTCGGTGTTCGTAGACCTGACAACGGAGGACATCGGTGGGTACGTGGCTGAAGCACGAGCGACAGTGGCCCGAGAACTCGTGCTTCCTACTGGCTACACCCTCGTATGGAGTGGTCAATACGAGTTCATGGAGCGCGTCGCGGCAAAGTTGCGGCTCGTGATTCCCGTGACACTCAGCATCGTATTTCTGTTACTCTACCTCAACTTCCGCAACGTCACGGAGTCGTTGCTCGTGATGCTCACGGTGCCGCTCGCCCTGATAGGAGGCGTGTGGTATCTGTGGCTGGCGGGATACAACACGAGCGTGGCAGTTTGGGTGGGTTTCATCGCGCTGGCTGGTGTAGCGGCGGAGACCGGGGTCGTCATGCTGATCTACCTGGACGAGGCGTTCGAGCGCCGGCGTCGTGCCGGGAGCCTCAGCGCATCCGGTGTTGCCGATGCGGTGCGCGAGGGTGCGGTGGATCGTCTTCGACCCAAGCTCATGACGGTCCTTACTATCATACTTGGCCTGACCCCGATCCTATGGAGCAGCGGAACGGGTGCGGATGTAATGAAACGAATTGCGGCCCCCATGGTGGGTGGCATGGTCACGTCGATGGTTCTGACCCTGGTCGTGCTGCCGGCGGTGTATCTGCTGTGGCGTCAATGGGAGGTGAGGTCCCCATCTTCCAATGAAGGTGCCGGGGCCTAGATTCCTTGCACACCCCCACACGTCCGGACAAAATGCGATGAACCGTTCCTTGGTTTTCCCTGCCACAATGGCTCTCCTGGTCTTCAGTGGCACGGGTCTGGCCGCCCAGGGCGTTGGCTCACCCACTCACAGCTCCAACGCTCACGTTCACAGTAGTGAATCCGCGCTCCAGGACACCGACTACGCCGGCCACTTTCAGGTGTTCACCGGCGAAGGCGAGCCGGCATCGCTGGAGGACATCGTGCGGGCCATGGCAGGCGCCGACGCCGTGTTGATCGGGGAGAGCCACACCGACCCGGTAGGCCATTGGATACAGGCCCATCTGCTGCGAGAGGTGCTGGCGGGAGCCGAGTCCGACACCCTCCGTCCCGTAGCACTATCGCTGGAGATGTTCGAACGTGATGTTCAGGACATTGTCGACGAATATCTACAGGATCTGATTACGGAGGACCAATTCCAGGCCAGCGCCCGCCCGTGGACGCACTACGATGCCGACTACAGACCCATGGTTGAACTGGCGAAGGAGGCCGGCATCCCCGTCATCGCCGCCAACGCGCCGCGCCGCTACGTCAACCGGGTTACTCGACTGGGCCGGGCTGCACTGAATGACCTGCCATCCCGTGCCCGGGGTTTCCTCCCACCCCTGCCCTACCCACAACCCAGCGATGCGTACAGGGAGGAGTGGCTGACCCTCATGGCCGAGATGCCCATGGAGCGTACCTGCGACCCGCCGGTGGCAGAGACTGCGGTGCAGGAGCGTGCGGTCGCCGACACACAGGAGGTGGTGCAACACCACCCGCCGGCAGACGAGCCTCCGCCCACGCGAGCCCCCGCACACATGGAGTCGTTCATGGAGAATGGCCTCCATGCTCAGGCCTTGTGGGACGCTTCCATGGCTTACGCCGTCACGGGCTTCTTGGACGCGAACCCGGGAGCCCTGGTGCTCCACATGGTAGGCGGCTTCCACGTGGAGAACTACACGGGAATCCCCGAACAGGTGCAACACTACCGGCCGGGGACCCGGAGTCTCGTTGTGTCGATGGACACCGCCGACGACTTCCGTTCGTTCGATCCGGAGGAGCACAAGGGGCGCGGAGATTTCGTGATCCTCACCGACCAGAGCCTGGACCTGGAGTACGCCAGGTACTGCACGGACCCTGCACCAGGGCCCTGAGTCTTCCTGGTGCTCCACGTGGCCCGCTAGAGCAGGAACGAGAGGGGCAAGAATCAGCCTGTGCAGTGTTCCGCAGTCACCCGGGACGCGAAAGATGAAACTGGATCGTATCGGAGATCTAGCGCATGCGCATTGCAGACATGAACTGGATGCAGATAGAGGAGTACCTCAAAGCTGACGACCGGTGTGTCTTGCCTACGGGGTCGACCGAGCAGCACGCGTGCCTATCGCTCTGCGTTGACGCGATACTCGCAGAGCGGGTCGCTGTCGAAGCCGCGGAGCCGCTGGGAGTGCCGGTGTATCCAGCGATGCCCTTTGGCTGCTCACCGTATTTTTCGTATTTTTCCGCCTTTCCGGGAACCGTATCGATCAGGGTCGAGACGTTGCTGGCGGTGACGAGGGATGTCATCGGTTCGATGTATTCGTCCGGGTTTCGTCGGATAATGATCGTGAACGGTCACGGCGGAAATGCAGCAATTGGCAACCTCTGCCGAGAGCTCATGGCCGAGCTACCGGAGATCTCGCTCAAGTTCCACAACTGGTGGTCTGGCCCGCGGGTGATGGCCAAGGCCGAGGAGATCGCGCCCAATCCATCGCACGCCAACTGGTTCGAGAATTTCCCTTGGACGCGGCTCGCAGATGTCTCGATTCCGAGCGACGAGAAGGCAATAGTCGATATCACTCGACTCAAGCTCAGCGCTCCGGCACACGTGCGCGAGCTACTCGGCGACGGCAGTTTTGGCGGCGCATACCAGATGAGCGATGCAGACATGACCGAGCTGTGGACGGTAGGGGTCGAAGAAACCCGCAATGAATTGGAGCAGCCGTGGTAGAGCCAAAGCCGCCGGAATTCTCGGATCGCCTGGCGCTGGTGACAGGTGCGGCCCAGGGCATCGGACGGGCCATCGCGCGAGGATTCATCGACCGCGGTGCCAAGGTGCACGTGCTCGATATAGATGAGGCGGGCGTAGCTGAAACGGGGCGCAGCCTTGGAGCCGCGTTCCACGGTTTGGATCTATCTGATCGCGCCGCCGTCAGCCGTGTGGTCGACGAGATCGAACAATCATCGGGCGCAATAGATATCCTCGTCAATGCCGCCGGCGGTGTACGAGGGCAGGTGGGCCGGCCCATCCAAGAGATCGATGAGACTGATTGGCGTGTGATCTTCCAAGCCAATCTCGATAGCGCTTTCTGGCTAGCGCAGGCCGTCGGGCCCCGTATGACCGCGCGGGGTAGCGGCCGCATCATCTTCATCGCCTCAGGTGCCGGCTTGCGCCCGAGCAAGACAGGCATTCAAGCCTACACCGCAGCCAAGCACGGTCTGGTCGGCTTGACCAAGCAGCTGTCGTGGGAGTTCGCTCCCCGTGGCGTCACCGTGAACTCCGTGGCACCCGGCTTCGTGTTGTCGAACCCGACGACAGTGAAACAGTGGGAGAGCTATGGCCCAGAGGGCCAGGCGCGTCTGATAGAAGGAATCCATACCAAGCGACTTGGCACAGCGGAAGACATCGCCGCGGCAGTTCTCTTCTTGGCCAGCGACGCGGCCAGCTGGATCAGCGGTCAGACTCTTTCGGTCGATGGCGGTAGGTCGTGAGCGATCCGGTTCTCGATTTCATCGAAGCCCAGAAGTCGGACATCATCGAGCGACTCCTGGAACTCGTTAGCATTCCATCGGTTAGCACCGATCCATCCTACAAGGAGAGCATGGTGCAGACCCGAGGACTGCTGTCGCAGCGGTTGAGCGACATGGGTCTCGAGAACGTCCAAACGCTCGATGCCGGCGGCCACCCTGGTCTCTACGGTGAATGGCTGGCTGCCGATGCCAAGCCCACGTTGCTGGTGTACGGCCACTATGATGTGCAGCCGCCGGATCCGCTGGAGCAGTGGCATTCGCCGCCCTTCGAACCCGAGATACGCGGCGGCAGGATCTACGGTCGTGGCGTATCGGATGACAAGGGACCCTCATCCATTGCCTTGGAGACGATCGCCGCCTTTCTCCGCATCGAACATGCCTTGCCGTTGAACGTGAAGGTCCTGCTCGAAGGAGAAGAGGAGACCGGCAGCCCAACCCTGAGACGGATACTCTCCAGTCACCGCGCACTACTGACTGCCGACGCCGTGATCTCAGCCGACGGAGCGCGTTGGAGGCCGGATCT
>CP070666.1:1003706-1010012 GCA_020351775.1 Gemmatimonadota bacterium
GGGGTTCATTCTGAAGATCTAGGGGCGATGGGAAATGCGTTTCCCTTGGAAGGAAAGCACCGTTGAGGAGCAACGATCCAGCCGTTGGCTGCGCTGGCGCGTCGTTGCCGCGCTGCTGCTCGTGTCAGCGGTGCCTTTCATCGTGGTGGGCAGCGGCGCCTGGGTGGTGTTTCGCAACCTCGCGATCGAGCGAACTCTGGCGCTGCAACGCAACATGGCTCGGTCGCACGCGGCCGCGATCGACATGTATCTGACGGAACAGCTCCGTACCCTCGAGATGATCACCCGCACCAACACGCTCGAACAGTTATTGAGCGGCGATAGGCTACGTGAGGTGTTCGATGCGATGGGCGGAGTACATGAAGACGCGTTTGTGGATCTCGGTATCATCGACGAGAGGGGGCGGCACTTGGCTTACATCGGCCCCTTCGATCTGGAGGACAAGACCTACGACGAGGCAGAGTGGTTCCAAGCGGTGATGGCTGAAGGATCCACTGTGAGCGACGTGTTCTTGGGCTACCGGCAAATTCCACACAGCGTCATCGCCATCCGTCAACAGTCTGCCACCGGTTGGTGGATGCTGAGGGCCACCCTCGACAACCGGAGCCTCTACGGGTTGGTTCGATCGCTCGAAGCGGGGTCCATGGGCGACGTGTTCATCGTGAACCACGAAGGGTTGTATCAGACACCACCAAGGGCGGGGAGCGTACTCGACACCTCGTCGCTGGTCGATCCGGCACTACACCACGGGGTTCGCGATCAACGGCTCGCGGGCGCGGCCGGTGCGGTGCGCCAGGTCACCACGTGGTTGAACAGCAACCGCTGGTTGCTCGTGGTGCAGCAGCCGGAGAGCGAGATCCTGGCGCCGGTGCAGCGGGCCGTAGCCGTCGGCGCGTTGATAGTCGCGCTGGCGTTGGCGCTGGTGCTCATCGCCACGATTCTGGTCACCTCTCATCTGATCCGCCAGGTGGAGCTGGCCAATCAAGAGCGCGACGTGATGTACGCCGACCTGATTCGTTCCGCCAAGCTGGCATCTCTCGGCGAGATGGCCACGGGACTGGCGCATGAGATCAACAATCCCCTGGCCACCATCAGTGCAGAACAGACCAACCTGACAGATGTGATCGGCGACGCCGATCTTGCCGGCCACGTGCGAGAGTCCCTGGAGAAATCCGTCGCTCGGTGCAAGAGACAGGTTGAGCGCTGTGGCGACATCACCACGAAGATGCTCCAATTCGGCCGCAAGACCGACACCATGTTGGGTGCTACGCAACTCGAATCGGCCCTGCAGGACATCGCTGCGCTCGTAGAGCGCCGGGCTCGAGCCAACAACGTCGCACTGCACTTCGAGATCGAGCCTCAGCTACCTGCCGCCTGGCTCGACGCCAACGAGTTCGAGCAGGTGGTGGTCAACTTGGTCAGCAATGCCATCGACGCAGCGGACGGACCGGGGAACATCACGATCTCCGCTACGCGCGATGGCGATCAAGTCCTCCTTCGGGTGGCGGACGACGGTTGTGGCGTCGCTCCGGCCAACCTGGAGCGGATCTTCCAGCCGTTCTTTACCACCAAACCGGTGGGCCAAGGCACCGGCCTCGGCCTGTCCGTGGTGTACGGGATTGTGCGCGGGTGGGGGGGGACGATCAACGTCGACAGCGCCGTTGGCCAAGGCACCACATTTTCGATTCGGCTTCCGGTGGCCGACGAGACCCGCTCGAATCGGGCAAGGGACCTCACGGCCAACCTGGGTGAGGCTAGTCGCTGAAGGAGGACGGGATATCATGCATGGTCCGAACGACAACATTAGAGTGCTGCTGGTGGATGACGAGAGGGATTTCCTGTTGGCTATTGAGCCGGGCCTGGCCCGACGTGGCTTCGAGGTAACGCTGGCCGGGAGCGGGGAGGAGGCGTTGGATCGTGTGTCATCTGAGACGTTTGATATCATTGTTCTAGACGTGAAGATGCCCGGCATCGACGGCGTCGACACGTTCAGGGAAATAAAGAGACTGGCCCCTGGCCTGCCTGTCATCATGTTGACCGGTCATGGCAACCTCGAGCAGGCATTTGAGACCTCACGGGAGGGTGTCTACGATTACCTTGCCAAGCCATGTGATGTGGAAGCGCTGGCATCGGTGGCCCAGCGGGCGGTGGCACTGTCCAGGCAGCTTGAAAGATCCCACGAGCCGCAGCTCGAAGGGGTGAGACTACTACTCGTAGACGACGACCACGATTTCGTGGAATCGGTAGCCCCAGCATTGGAGCGGAGAGGGCTGGCCGTCACCACGGCCCTCGATGCTCGGGCCGCGCTCCAAGAGATGCAGGGGAGAACGTTCGATGTCGCACTAGTAGACGTGCTGATGCCAAAGATGGACGGGATCACGCTGATGGCCCGGCTTCGTGCTCAAGACCCGCTAATGGAGGTGATCTTTCTGACGGGCCACTCGACCGTCGAGGATGCCCGCCGCGGTCTCAAGGAGGGTGCCTTCGACTACCTGACCAAGCCACAACAAGTCGAGGATCTTCTCGTGAGTATTCATGCGGCGTACGAGCGTCGTGAACTACGGATGCAGGCACATCAGCAGGAGGACGTAGACCGGATCATCTCGGAGCGGCCGGATTGAGATAAGTTGCAGGCCAACCCGGCAACAAGCAGGTGGGGAGCGGACAACACTCTCGAGAACACTGGCGACCGCTGCAGAACCGCTTAGCCCCGTGGACCCGTGCGCCGTAGCTTGGCGGCCCGGTCGGCGGTATCCTATTACGCCGACAGCGCGTGCTGTCAAAGGGCGCTCATGGAGAGGGATCCGAAGGTCACTGACAGTGCGAGAAGACGTCACAACTGCACAGCCGAACGCGCTATTGGTGACACTCACTACTTCAATAACCACACTTCGTCACGTTGGATCCACTCAGTCGAATGCTCCAGCTCTGTACCTGGTCAGAGACAGCTTGTCTTTCGAGCAGCGGCGCTCTGCAGGTCTCAGATGAGCGAAGTCTGTGGACGGAAGACCGCCGCGCGAGCGCATATGGGGGACGCTGATGGTTGGCAGCTCAACAGCATTATGAATCCCTGGGTGGAGCCACGGCCTGCGCGCCTACCAGCCAAGTGCGATTCTGTTCTCCCCACCAGAACGCTATCCGTCCGCGGTTAAGATCGTACCGCGACAGCTCGACTGTTACACGGTCCCCAGGGACTACATGAAATCGGTGCCGCCGAAGCTTCCCAACCATCGTGCACAGCGTAGTCTGCTCATTGTCCAACAGGACACGAAATGTACGGTTGGGAAGAACCTGACGTACCGTCCCGTCTATCCTCTGCGCTCTCCGCTTCGGTCTCGTTCCCCCTACCCCGGGACCCCCAAAGCGCCAGCCCTCTGAAGTGATCTCGATTTGCTTTCCGAAATGGTCATAGAAGGTCCCTTTTACTATATGGATCTGGTCCTCGCCGACGGCTCGCGCCTCCAGGACCACGAGATCAGCTCTGGTGTCGAGTAGCTTCACGTACCCCGGCCCACTCCTGAGCGCGAACTGCGTTCTGTCATCAAAGGTCCACTCGTTCCGTCGCAGCCTCGCGATATGCACCCCCGCACAATCATATAGATCCATGGTGAGTACCGGCCTGTCCGCTGCTTCCCATTCCAGCAAGACCTGCTGCTTCCCATGCACTTTGAGCACACCGCTCGTATTGCGGATCAAGCTGGATCCGATCATCAAGTTCATGTTACCTCACTGCGTGTGTTCGCGTGCATGGAGGCAAGCAGGCAGTTCTTGACGAGCGTGTGTCAGCCTGAGACCATCTGCAAGGTCCTGCTCCGGGCGATTGAGTCACTCCGTCCAGAGTGTACTCGTTCTGGATCGGCCGGTGCACTGTCTCTCTTGCTGACCTCCGCCGACTGCAGAGTAGTGCTGACGTGTCCGATTTGGTATCCGCACATGGCACTAGGATTACTATGGTTTCTACCTATCGCAGGGTTCAGCGGTGGAATCGGGATTCGGTCTCGGTGGAGTCACACGGTGTACATGGTACAGGCCAGTGTTGGTGAGTGGACCGCCCCCCGTTCCTCAATGCCGACACTACTCATGCTGCAGTTTGCTGCACGTTCGCCCTTCGTCGCTCAGCTCGCGGTTTGGCACGCGTCACCAACGTGGCAATTGGCGCGATCGTGGTGGCCTGCATCTTCCCACTAGACGCGCGCGCTGAATCTCGGCCGTTCAACTGGCCTCAGCTACGCGACGTCCCTTCCGACCTAACGCCACCCTTTCTACGCCATGAGCGGGCATGCCATGAACGGCCAGATTTCGCCGCTCCAGGTCCAGGCCGGCGGCGCAGTGTGACTGTACCGCAGTGACGTCGCCGGCGTTACGTATCTGCTGCTACTGACGTACGTACAAGTACTACTCGCGCACAATCTTCCGGCGAGGGAGATTGTTGTGTGGCGCGTCCGTCTACCGATCATCCCAGTCGCAGATGTAACGCGACAGGGGAATCTGTTGGCGACAGTTCGGTGTGCGGGGAGCAGTTCGCTGCGTTCTTCGAGCGACATCCCACTATGCCGAGGAGTTCCTCGTGAATGCTCACTCGGCGTGCGAGCACGAGATCGCGGTACCCCGAGATTGCTGCGACGCCCTTGTGCCCAGCCTGATTCTTCCAATCCGGCGGGGCTCGTGGTAAGGCGGACAGATAGCGTCGACCCGTTGAAAGCTCGTAGAGCGGTTCGATGGCTCATGTGAAGCGAGGCACGTAACCATGATCATAGCCATCAGGGTGGTGTGCCCGGCACAAGTCTCGCCGCCTGCGATGCACACCCTGGCGCCGTGACCAAGTCCCCGTCGTCCGCAGGAGCCGCCGGACTGAAAGGCCAGCACTACCGGGAGATCTTCTGGCACACGTTGGGACGCATGGTGTTGCTATACTTCATGCCCTTGCTGCTACTTGCCCTTTTCTTCCACATTCAATACCGAAACCTGGCAACTCAGAGCCAACGGTCTCACCTGCAGGTGATAGCAGAACACCAGGCAAACACGTTTGACCTATTCCTGCGGGAGCGGTTGGTCAACCTCGCCAATACGATCAACGATCCCGTCTTCACCGCGGAGGGTGCGGACGAACCCACCCTGCGTCGTTTTCTCGACGAGCTACAGGAGACCAGCAACGCGTTCGTGGACCTTGGCGTGGTGGACGCACGAGGTGAGCTGCAAGCATACGTCGGGCCGGTGGACTACGTCGATGCCGTGAACTACGGCTCCGAGAGCTGGTTCAGAGAACTCCTGTCACGTGATCGCGAATCCGTGATCACCGAAGTCTACCTAGGGTTCCGCGGACGACCGCACTTCACGATCGCAGTGAAGCCGCGACGTGGCGCGCCATTGCGGGTACTGCGCTCGACGCTGTCGCCCGAGTGGCTGTCCAATTACTTGACCACCTTGGAGGGGGCGAGCGAGGTCCAGGCAGCGGTCGTCAACCGAGCCGGGGTCCTTCAGGTGGCGACTACGCACGCCAGCCAGATCCTGCAGGATTCTCTGCTTGCACCTCCCCCGGAACCGGAACGAGGCTACGTGAGGGAAGGCGGTACGCTCGGCGTAGACTACGCCTACGCCTGGTTGACGGAGACGCCGTGGGCGCTTGTCGTGATGAATGTGCCCGACGCTGCCGCCGCCGGATTCGCGGGCCTCCCCAGCGGCACTTTTCTCCTCATCTTCGCCTTCTTCGTACTCATGGGCGTCGTTATCCTCCAGCGTGCCAGACGCCGAGCCGGTGAGCAGTTCGCGGTCGCGCAACACGAGGCCGAGTTGTCCGGTCAGTTGGTCCAAGCAGCAAAGCTGGCTTCGGTCGGTGAGCTGGCTGCGGGCATCGCTCACGAGGTCAACAACCCGCTGGCGATCATTGCGGAAGAGGCCGGCCTGCTCAAAGACTCCCTCGATCCAGGACTCTCCCAGGATGAGGACGATCCCGTCGACGTACGAGAGCACCTGGACGTTATTCACGAAGCCGTGTTCAGGTGCCGCGACATAACCCGCAAGCTGCTGACGTTCGTGCGTCAGACCGATGTCAGACTAGAGCTACACCATCTCCACAAGATCCTGGACGACGTTCTGGACGGCATGCTCGGCAATGAACTGTCGATCTCCAACATCCAGGTGGTACGGCGCTACGATGAGCGGGTTGCCGAGATTCTTGCCGACCGCAATCAGCTGGTTCAGGTGTTCGTGAACCTGATCAAGAACGCCATGGACGCAATGGCGCAGGGTGGGGTACTGACGGTCGCAACGGTACATCACCGCGACCACGCAACCCTTTCCATAACC
>CP070666.1:1010112-1016364 GCA_020351775.1 Gemmatimonadota bacterium
ACATCGAGGGCCGGCCTCCGAAGCTCAAATGTCCTGCCGACTATCCCGCCGGTTTTACTGGTTGGGTGATGAAGCTGCTGGAGAAAGCCCCGGCTCAGAGATACCGGCGTTGCGCCGATGCTGCCGCCGCGTTGACCGAGCTGGCGGCTCCGAGTGGAGAACGCGCGTCCGTCCAAGCCGAAGCGGCAGTGGCAACCACAGCGATCTCTCTCTCTCGCAGCGGCGCGGTAAGCGACGTCGATTGGCGCACGCCTGAGCGGCCGCGGCGTCCGTTCAAGCTCATTGGAGCCGGTCTCCGGCTGTTCGGTGTGAGAACCGTGCCCATCGTCGATCGGGATTCTGAACGCGATCTGCTGTGGGGGATGTTCCGGCTCGTCGCCGAGCGGCAAAGGCCGGCTCTGGTTGTGGTCGAGGGATCACCCGGCACGGGCAAGAGCCGTCTCGCCGAGTGGTTATGGGAGCGCACCCACGAAATGGGGTTGGCCGACTGTTTGAAGGCCGAGCACGGCCGAGCTGCGGGAAGAGACTCTGGTCTGAGTCACATGCTCGCTGCGGCCTGGTCTTGCTCGGGTATCGGAGCGGAAGAATTGCGCAAACGCGTCACGAGCATCTTGGACGGGGCCGGAATCAAGTCGCGCACGTCCCGCCGGTCCGTTACCGAGCTGTTGGCACCTGCGGCGCTAGGCGATGACTACAACCCGGGGATGTTCTACCAGTTTCGATCTCGAGCCGCGCGTTTCAGTGCCCTGTTCGAGGTCTTGCGCCGGGTGTACCACGAGAAGCCGTTGGTCGTCTGGATGGATGACGTGCACTTCGGCACCGACGTCCTGCACTTCACGCGATACCTGATGGAGAGGTCACAGGCCGAGCCGATTCCGCTACTGGCAGTGCTGACAGCGCGCGACGATCTCCTGGTCGAATCATCCGAGGCGTCCCAACTCATACGCGAGCTGTGCCGCGGGGAAAACGCCAGGTGCATGCGCCTGGAGCCACTGTCCGACACAGACAGCCGGGAGTTGGTGAGCAATCTGCTGTATCTCGAGGGTGATCTCGCCGTGCGAGTCTCGCACCGATCCGGTGGCAATCCCCTCTACGCGACGCAGCTCGTTGGTGATTGGGTCGAACGTGGAACGTTGGAAGCCGGAGCCAGTGGATTCGTGCTCGCCGGGGCGGCCAGACCGGAGATACCCGACGATGTCCACTCCGTGTGGGTGCAGCGGCTGGAACGCGTGTTGGATGCGACCACGTTGGGGGTGGTTCCCTCAAGGGTGCCGGTGGCCGATCGCATGCAGATGCAGGTTGTGCTGGAACTCGCGGCCGCACTGAGCGGCAAAGTCGCGATGGCGGAATGGCTGTCGCTGTGTTCGCTCGCCGGAGTAACCGATCCAGGTCCCGCGCTGGAGTCCCTGCTTGCTTCCCGCATGGCACACACCGGCTCGGACGGTTGGTCGTTCAGTCATAGCATGTTGCGCGATAGTATCGAACGAATCGCGCGGGAAAAGCGCCGCTGGGCTTCTCACAATCGCTTGTGCGCAGACATGCTGGAGCAACTCCACCCGGTTCCTCATTGGGGTGATTCGGAACGGATCGGTCGCCATCGGTTTGAGGCAGAGCAATTTGAGGCTGCGGTGCGCCCGCTGCTTCGAGGCGCGCGCGAGCGAGTGCGGTTGGAGGAGTATTCCGCAGCTCTGCTATTGCTGGCACGATACGATCGTGCGCTGGACCGACTGGACAGTCCGAAGGACGATTCTCGCCGCCTGGAGGGGTGGCTGCTCCGGGCGGACATTCACTGCACGCGCCGGGAGTTAAGAGAGGCGGAAGAACTTGCCAACCGGGTTAGAGCGCTGGCCAGCACTTCAGACAAACAACAGTTCGAAGGTGTGGCACTGCTCGTTCTGGCACGAGTGCACCGACATCAGGGAAACTTGCGTAGCGCATTGGACGAGTACTTGGCGGCGCAAGCGGAGCTGCGCTTTGCGGGCCCCAAGCAAAAGTTGGCGACATGCTTGTCCGAGCAGGCACACACGATGTTGGAACTGGGTTTGCTGGACGGCGCCTGGCAAGCCTTCAACCACGCGCAGGAGATCTATGAGGAGATCGGCCAATTGGTGCCCTGGGCCGAGAACCAACTCGGATTGGCACGCGTTGTTCTGGGTCAAAAGGAGCTGGACCATGCCCTCGCGTTGTGTAGCAGGGTGCGGGGCTTCGCCGCGCGTGAGGGGTTGAGCGGAATCGAGGCCACTGCGTGCGCCATTGAAGCAGAGTCACAAATCGCTGCTGGCCAACTCGCGGACGCGGAACGGTCACTAGACAAGAGCGTCGAGCTGTTCGAGCGACTCGGTCTCACGCGTCAGGCGCTGCATCCGAGGCTGCTCAAGATCATGATCCTGTTGGAGTCGGGGTCAGTGGACCGGGCCAGGCTGGAGTTCGGCCAGCTCCGCACGACACCCGAAGTGAATACTACCCGAATCACTCGCTTGCTGCTGAGCTGCGTCGGTTTGGCCGTTGCGGTCGACGGTCCGGCGCACGATTTCGAAACGAGTCTGAGTGAGACCGCGGAACTCCTCGAGGCGTCGGAAGTGCTCACGTCGGATGTGGAACGATGTTTATTGCTGGCGCAAGAACGCGCTGGAACGATGGGGTTTCCCGATCGGGCAACCCGGATCAGCCGGGTGGGTGCGGATCAGAAACGCACCCAGCCGTCATGACCGCGGCTGATTGTCGTCCATTAGCTCCTGCCAGACCGATCGGGACAGTACCCGCATCAATCGCTGCATGCTCTCCCGCTGCACCACTATCGCCTCCAGCAGAGCTTTGACCGGTTCCAATCGGGACAGCGCTTCTTCATCCAAGTTCACCTTCTTCATCGCCCACGACGGAAACAGCCGGTCTTCAATCTCCTCTTGGACGCTGAGTACGAGCACGTCCGTGTGACGTTGGTCTGCCGCGATCTTTTGGAACAAGCTATCTACCGCTTCGATCGGACCCTCGAGCATCTGGTAAAAGATGCCACCACTCGACATCAGCATGCCGGTTATACCCAATGAGCGGTTCCGCTCCTCGGCATCGGCCGCCAATTGGTTGACTTCGTCGCGGGTAAGGGGGCGGGAGAACTTGCTTATGTAGCTGATGCGTTTTAGCACCGTTGCCTCCGTCGTATGTGTCTCGGGCCTAAGCCCAATGCTCGCTGACCAGTGCAAGTATTGCATCAGACAAGAGATGGTAAAGCGCGGTGAGGGCCACCGCCACCCAACCACTTTGCCTCTCGCCGCGGATCGGGGCCGAGCTGACTGTCCGAAGTCGGTCGTCAGAAACCACCAAATCGTTCCTTGCGTCTAATAATTGTCTATATTATAATTGAACAGACAATAGACACACAAGGATCAAATTCAATTCGGAGACTCATGGGTGCCCTCGCAGCTGACGAGTGGGTATCATGGTGGCTTCGCCAAATATCACAAACCGGCCAAAGGGCAACACGATGATGACAGGCAGCTGGACAACTAAGGGCTCACTCGGAAAGCGCGCCATGAACCGCCTCAGGCTGTGGTTCGACGCCTCTGCTGCGCAGCAATACGCCGCCGCGGCAGGGCAGGGGAGCGTCGTGGATTGGTTCCGCGTCGTGCCCTTCGTGGCGGTACACTTGATGTGCTTGGGCGTCATATGGGTGGGTTGGTCGTGGGGTGCCGTGCTGGTTGCGCTCGGCCTTTATGCGGTCCGGATGTTCGCCATTACCGGTTTCTATCACCGCTATTTTTCACATCGTGCGTTCAGCACTTCGCGCGCGGGCCAGTTCGCGCTTGCGGTCCTCGGCTCGAGTGCGGCTCAAAGGGGCCCGCTTTGGTGGTCGGCCCACCACCGCAAGCACCACCGCCACTCTGATACCGAGCAGGACGTGCACTCGCCCCATCAGCACGGCTTCTGGTGGGCTCACATGGGCTGGATTACGGGGCCGGCCAATTTCCCCACCGATTTCGATCAGGTACCGGACCTGGCGAAGTATCCGGAGCTCAGATTCCTAGATCGGTTCGACATCCTGGTCCCGGTGCTTCTCGCTGCAGCGTTGTTCCTGATCGGTGGCTGGCAGTGGCTGATTTGGGGCTTCTTTATCAGTACTGTGGTGCTGTTTCACGCCACCTGTTTCATCAATTCCCTCGCTCACCTCTGGGGTAAGCGACGCTACGACACTGAAGATGAGAGCCGCAACAATTGGCTCTTGGCCATCATCACGTTTGGTGAAGGCTGGCACAACAACCACCACAAGTATCCTGGCTCTGCAAGGCAGGGCTTCTTCTGGTGGGAGTTCGACCTCACCTACTACGGGTTGAAGGTGCTGCAGTGGCTGCGAGTGATACGGGACCTACGTCCTGTCCCTGCGCGGGTGCTCCAGGGAGCATAACTCATGCGCGTCGCGGTGGTCGGTACGGGTATATCCGGTCTCGTTGTGGCACATCTGCTCCACCGCGATCACGCGATCACCGTGTTCGAGGCCAAGGACTACATTGGGGGCCACACCCACACGGTTGACGTAGACCTCGATGGCGAGCGGTTGGCAGTAGACACCGGATTCATCGTATACAACGAACGCAACTATCCCAATTTCACGAGGCTACTGAGGCGGCTCGGTGTAGCGACGCAGCCCAGCACCATGAGCTTCTCGGTGCGGATGACCGACCCCGAACTCGAATACAACGGCTCGACATTCCGGCAACTGTTCGCCCAGCGGCGTAACCTGATCCGGCCACGGTTCTACCGTATGCTTGCCGACATCGTGCGGTTCAACAAGTCAGCGCCTGTGGCCATAAGCAACGGCGCAGCGGATCTCACGTTGGGCCAGTACATCGAGAGAGATGGATATTCGCCTGACTTTGTCGATCGTTACTTGGTCCCGATGGGTGCGGCCATTTGGTCCAGTCCGGCGTCGAGAGTGCTGGAGATGCCGGTGCAGTTCTTCGTGCGGTTCTTTGAGAATCACGGCATGCTTACCATCAACGATCGTCCCCAGTGGCGCACGATCGTGGGTGGTTCCTCCCGGTATGTCGAACGACTCACCGCTCCGTTCCTCGATCGGATTCGACTCAACAACCCTGTATGCACGATCAGACGAGCCGATGACCACGTTCTCGTGAACGATGAGTGCTTCGATGAAGTGGTCGTTGCCTGCCACAGCGACCAGGCTCTGAACATGCTGGCCGACCCGTCGGATGCGGAGCGCGAGATCCTCGGAGCAATTCCGTACCAGGAAAATCAAGTCGTATTGCACACGGACACGACAGTGCTGCCTCGGCGGCGACGGGCATGGGGGGCGTGGAACTACCACGTGTCCGGTGAGCCAGAAGGGTCGGTGGGTGTGACGTACAATATGAACATGCTGCAGTCATTGACGGCGTCTCGGACTGTCTGTGTTACGCTCAACGACGTAGAAGCGATCGACCCTGACCTCATCATCGATCGCTACACGTACTTCCACCCGCTCTTCACGCCGGAAGGTATTGAAGCACAGCGGCGGCGCGCTGAGATATCGGGACGGCGACGCACGCATTACTGCGGCGCGTACTGGCGCAACGGTTTTCACGAAGACGGCGTAGTGAGTGCTTTGGCCGTCGGCCGCGCATTTGGGGCCTCGCTGTGAACAGCGCGATCTACGTTGGATCGGTGCGGCATCGCAGGCGGGAGCCGGTGGCTCACGCGTTTCGGTATCGCCTGTTCATGATGTACTTGGACTTGGCGGAACTGGACCATTTGTTCGACCCGTATTGGCTCTGGTCCGCGCGCCGGCCGGCGCTCGCTCGGTTCCGTCGGGCCGACTACCTGGGAGATTCCGATATCCCACTGGATGAGGCCGTGCGGGATCGCGTAGCTCTCGATACAGGAACCAGGCCGGACGGACCTATCCGTATGTTGACGCATCTTCGCTACTTCGGATACGTCATGAACCCGGTCACGTTCTACTACTGTTTCGATGCGCGCGACGATCACGCGGAGACGATTGTCGCTGAGGTCACCAACACTCCGTGGAATGAGAGGCACGCCTACGTTTTGGGACCGGCAGATAACCAAGGGTCGCAGCACAAGAGGCGCTTCCGGTTGTCGAAAGAGTTCCATGTCTCACCGTTCATGGACATGGTGCAAGAGTACAACTGGTGGTTCACGACTCCGGCTCAGCGGCTAACGGTGCACATGGAAAACTTCGAGCGGCGCGGCAAGCTGTTTGACGCCACGCTCGTGCTCGAGCGTGAGGAAATCAGTCGT
>CP070666.1:1016464-1022609 GCA_020351775.1 Gemmatimonadota bacterium
CCAGATTTGTAGCGTCTTCTGCGAAAGGCTCCGGGTCCACCACCTCCCCATCTATCGTCAAACTCGCCTGCTTGTCGTCCAAATCCAGCGTCAGTGCAAACTCCTGTATCTCTCCAACCGTCCAAGTCTCCTGGGTGGGCACTCCGTTGATGTCCAGGCTGCCGCCAGGCTCATACTCCACGATCGCCAACTGTTTGCCGTCCGTCGCGTGCAGCGACACACCACCGCCATACCCTCCCGCCGTCACCACCGAGCGCCAACGCACCACGTACACCCCAGCATCAGGCGCAGCCTCACCACTCACAGCACCAATCGTCCGCAACGCGCCAGAACCCGTGCGATCCAACACCACGACCTGATCGCCGTCACCTCCCATCGAACCCGCACTCTCCTCTACCCGAATCGTCCCTCCTGTCTCATCCACCTGCAACCACAAACCCACCTCCGGATCATCCTTGCCAGGAGGATCACCCACCACACCTCCATCGAACGTCGACTCGAACACCGTAGCGTCCGGCTCCGGTCCGGGATCCCCTCCCACCGCACCCGTCGTGTCTTGCAGACCGATCATCGAAGACGTCAGACCCGAATGCGACCACCACACCCACCCATCCGCCGCCAATCGCTGCGGCAACACTGCCTCCAACACATACTCACCCCAACGCTCCAGCCAGCCCGGATCGCCCAATCCCGATCCCAAGGCCGTACCCTCACACTCCACCAACGCCACCGCCGGAATCGGGACCCGCGGCAGCAACTCTATCGTACCGGCCGCGGCAGGATCCTCCCGCGCCAGCCGCAACTCGTCATATTCCTCATCGTGCAACTCCGGCGGCGGCGAGTACGCCCCCTCCTTTACCTGACACGCGTCGATCGTTACCTCACCTTCCACTGCCGGATACGACGTCATTCCAAAGAACAACGGATACTGCGCCCGATTCGTCGGCAACGGACCCGTGGTCGGCAGCACCGGATCCGGCAACCGCTCCATAACCACCAATGTCGGCTCCTCCAACGAACCAGCCAGCACCTCCACCGCACCACGCTGGTCACCCGTCTGCACCACAGCACCGGTGGAATACACTACCTGTGCCGCACCCTGCTCCGTCAATGCACCCTCCGGTATCTCCGGAGCTGGCAATCCCGCCAACGGGTACAACGCAGACAACAAGTCCGCCACATCTTGCGCCGTTACACCCTCCTCCAACTGCCCCAACGCCTCCCTCTGCAACAACCACTCTATCAACTCGAACAGCTTAGACCGCGCCTCCTCTGCATCGGTCTCCCGCTCCACATTGCGTGCCCGTGACAACGCCGCCTGCTCCAAACCCGTCGGCAACACTGCCCGTATCAGCGCCGTCAACTCCGCATCCGAGGGAGTGGGCCTCCCCCTGCTCAACTGCGGTGCTTCAACCGGTAACTCCGGATCATCGGCACACGCCACAAACCACAATCCCACCGCCGCAACCGCTAGCGGTACGACCATCCAACGATGCATGATCACTCCTTTGCGGGAGACTCGGGGCTTCATCACACCGATGGACCTCGGGGCCTCTCCGTCGGGCGTCTTACAGCGGCGTCACAATACGGCGTCTTACAGCGGCCTCTGTCCGACGGTGGGGCCACACAAGGCCACCGACGTCTTTTGTCTTGCTCCAGACTAACTAGCCGCGGTCAGCTAACAGTCAATTCAGCAGGCAAAGCCAAACCGCAGCCACACGACAGTGGGTTGGCTCGTCAGTTCGGTCTTCGGCAAGCCGCCGCTCCGAGAACGTTGACTAGTCCCTTGCCGAAGTAGGGATCGCGACCGTTGCTGGAGAGCCGTGTGGCTCCCACGGTCACGCAATGTCCAAGCTGGGAACCTTCTGTGTTATGTCCCAATTCCGAGAAGACCACCGCCGCGGCGCCGGCGGCCTGTGGCGTGGCGAAGCTAGTCCCGTGCCCGTAGCACGCCCCCGAAGACGAGTGCATGAAATCGCATGCTGACACGACATACTCGCCGGGCGCCACTAGGTCGAGCCCAGTACGCCCGTAGTTGGAGTTAATCCACAGTTCGTTTTCACGTGTTGTCGCTCCTACGCTCAGCACGTGTGGCAGCTGGGATGGAATGTGTCGCATGTCGTTGCGATCGCGGTCGAGGTTCAGGCCATTATTCCCAGCAGCCGCCACCAGGAGTGTTCCCTTGCTGTTGGCGTAGTTGATCGCCAGCTGCAGCGCGTGGATTGCTCCCGACTCCGAGCCCTTTGAGGTTACGTGTCCCCCGAGACTCATGTTGATGATGTCGGCCCCCACATTGGCGGCGTGGAGAATCCCTGCAATGAGATTGCTGAAATCGACACCGCCGAGTACATCCATGACCTTGACGATGCAGAGCGTTGCTTCCGGTGCCACCGACGCAACCTTGATGCCGTTTGAGGAGACAATCGCAGCGACGAGTGTTCCGTGGTTTAGAAAGTCTTCGAGGTCTTCTCCTGTAACGAAAGATGTGCTCTTGTCGAGATCTACTCGGCCATCCAGATCGGGGTGATCGGTGTCAGCACCAGAGTCGAGAATGCAAACGAGGGCACCGGCGCCGCGGTTGCTCGATTCCCAGGCGTCGTCGGCGTCTATGGTCGGAAGATGCCATTGCAGGTCATAGAATTTTGCCTGTGTCGGATCGGACTCGCTAGCTCCGGTCAGAGGTGTCGAAAGGACGTCCGGCGCCATTTGCAGCGACACGTCCGGAAACACTCCCTCCACGTCACTCCGAGCGATCAGGTTCTGAGCTGCATCCTCAGTCAGGCCACTCAGCTTGACGACTCCAATCTCGTCGTGCCTTCGCTCGATGGTGCCGCCGAGTGCCTCCACGCGCTCTCTGAAGTCGCCGCTCAGTGACCCACGTGCCAGTAACAGGTGACGACCCGCCCCTGTTGCCTGCTGCCTTCTGAAGCTGGGCGCGGATAACTCGCCGCGCGGACCTGTGGTGTCCTGGTCACACGCTACCAATGCGACGAGTGCTCCAGCAAGAACGACCCTTGATAGCAATGAACAGTCAATCTGCATCGGTCACCTCACTGAGGAGGTAGGAGGAGTTTGGGGGGCACACGTAGCTTCGCGGGTCTAAGGATTGCCTTCCATGTTGATGCCCATTTGCCACGATACTGCCCAAACCAATGCTGCAAATGCAAGAAATACACCTTGGGAATGACTTCCGTTGCTCTTGTATCTCTGTTCGTAATCCGGGCTGAGGACTGGAGTTATGTGGGAGACGATGGGTGGAGATATGTGATCGAGATGCCACCTGTGAGGCACTGGTGCATCGACGCCGAAAGAACCCACACACAATGGAACAGTGAGTCGCGCCCAACTCGCCGTCACTCGAGGGGCCTTGGCGATCAACAACCGTTTGCCCACGACTCGAATGGGTCAATTGCGTTCGGTCATCAACTCCCGGAACCGTGGATCATCCACTATGTCCTTCCACCACCACGAGATGTTATCGCCCTCGCGAAACTCGTGGCCGGGGTTCGCCGCGAAGTAGCGCCTCAGGATCGAGATGGCCTCATCGTGCTCGCCGAGGAGCGTGTGGACAAACGCCACCTTTGGAAGCAGGTCCAGCGTCGGGTCAATCTCGGGATCAACGCTCGACCGAGCCAGCACGTTGACTGCGCTGTCGCGCTGCCCCGCCCGTGCTAAGACCGCAGCTACCATGATGTGCCCGTCCAGCTGGGTGAGCGCTCTCAAAGGCTCCGGAGTTCTGTTTACGATCTCGTCCACCAGTCTCCATGCCTGGAACGGGTCGGGGTCCCGCGCCTCCGACGTCATGAGATACAACTGGCACTCGACAGCCAGGGGGTCCTCAGGGAACCTTCGACCCAGCTCGTCACACCAGCGCACTGAGTTGACGTGATGTTGCAGGTCGTATGACGAACTGAACAGGCGATACAACACGGCATCCGCAACCCGAAGGTAGGCATCCGCCTCATACGCCCTTTGCGCGGCGAGATTGATCTCGACCCAGTCACCCCTCTGAGAATAAAGGTGGCTTAGCGTGGCATAGGCACTCGCAAGCTCCGGATCCTTTGTAACGGCGGAGCGCAAATCTCCCTCGGCTTCGCCAAGCAACTCTGCCGCGTCCTGCCCCGGGGGGGTGAGTCCAAGGAGGTACCGTAGGTAGCGCAGCGTACCCCGCATCTCGAGCGCGGGCGGATAAGCCTCGTCGATTCCTAGCGCACGTTCGGCGTGAGACAGAGCAACCTCGATTATACTGTCGGCTCTCCGGATATCGCCTATCGAGAGCCTGGCCTGCCAGTATGCAATCTCACTGCGCAATGTTGCAGGCTCCGGCCAGACGGGGTCCCGCATCTCTGCTTCGGCGAGGAGCGAGTCCGCCCGCACATACTCGTACCAGGCACCCTCGACATCGTTGACCGCAAGCAATGCATCTGCGTTCCTCCGTGCCCCGGATCCTTGCTGATACGCCACCCAAGCTTCTACCTCGTGCGCAGCAGCCCGGGTCTCTCGCCGCTGCATCTCGATGCCGAGCCGTGTGCGCAGCCACTGTTCCACTTGCCCAACCAGGGAGTCCTGCAACATAAGAACGCGCTCGGCGGGCACCTCGAACCGCTTTCGGTCGTAGTCCACTCCCGACGCGCCATCCACGAGTTGCACAGCGACTGCAATCCTGTCAGCCGCTGGTTGGACGCTTCCAACGACCAGACTCGCCACGTTGAGAGCGCGGGCTATACTGTCCGGCGCGATATCGGAATCCCTATACAGGGCCGAGCCGTTGCGCGATATGACGCTGAGTGGCTGGACCCTCGAGAGTTGAGTGATCAATCCCTCGGTCAGACCGTCTGCTATGTGGCGGTTGCCTCCTCCTGGTGTCCGGTCCCGCAAGTAGAGAACCGCGACCCCCCGTCGATCCAATCCGCTGCCCGAATCGATTGTCGGCGGCGAGCCGCGCGTCAGTTGCCATGCACCCCACGAGGTTGCTACAACCGCGACAGCGAGTGCCGCCAGCCAGACTGCCTTGCGCATGGCGGTCCAACGGCTACGCCTTCCGAACCTGAGTGCTTTACCGGACCTTGTAGGTACGCCACTCGCTTTCTTCAGAGCCTCGCTGAAGTCCCAGGCCGACTTGAACCGATCCGCCGGCGATTTCTCGAGCGCCTTGAGGATCACTTCCTCCAAAGCTTCAGGGATCGCCTGCCGCAGAATCCGCGGTCTCGAAACCGGATCGAGCATGTGCCGCGCGATGAGCGCTTCCGGAGTGTGAGCGGTGAACGGAGGCTCGCCCGCCAGCATCTCGTACAGCACACAGCCAAGGCTGTAGACATCCGCACGGCCGTCCACATCGCCGCCACCAGCCTGTTCCGGGCTCATATAGACAGGGGTGCCCACCACCATCCCTGTGCGCGTCAGCTTTACGCCACCGGCTTCTCTCACTGCCCGGGCAATCCCGAAATCTGCTACCACCGCGCTTTCCCCTGATAGCAGAATGTTTTGGGGTTTCACATCCCGATGCACCACGCCCATGGAATGGGCGTAGGACAACGCGGCAGCTACTTCCCTAGTGATCTGGATCGCTTCTTCGATGGGTAGTTGGTGTTCTGCTGCCAGGCGATCGGCCAAGGATTCACCGTCTACGTACGGCATTACGTAGTAGAGCTTGCCGTCGGCGTCACCGGAGTCGTAGAGGGGCAGGATGTGAGGGTGACTCAGCTGGGCCGCCGTCTGGATCTCTCGGAGGAAACGGGCGGTCCCCAAGTCCGCTGCGATCTCGGGACGGAGCACCTTCAAAGCCACACGTCGGTCGTGCTTGAGGTCGTGGGCTAGGAAGACAACAGCCATACCTCCATGGCCGAGCTCTCGCTCTACAGTGTAGCGATCGGCCAACGCGGCCTTGAGGTGCTCGAGAAGATTCATGTTCAAAACGCGAATCTCTGTCAGTGCCGAGCGTGGGTTCAGGAAAGCCACAACATATCAGTCGACCGAGCGGATGTCTAGCATTAGCAAGGGCTTTGCTCACTCACATCGTTGTGGATGTGGGCGCTCTCGGTTCGCCAACTTCGTCTTACAGCAAGCGGTCAATCACAATCACATTTCATAACGGTTTCGCGGCATCGGTGCCATACAGAACGAGAAGCCCCGAGCGCCGTGAGAC
>CP070666.1:1022709-1028746 GCA_020351775.1 Gemmatimonadota bacterium
CGAGCAGGCGGCGCCGCCGGATCATATGGGGCGAGTTCGGGGTCTCCAGGCAGTTCACCATATGCGCCCCAGTGGCGCTTGTACTCGCCTGACTCGGAGTCGAACACGATGACCCGCTGGTTGGCATAGCCGTCGCTGACGTAGACCTCATTGGCTGCGGCATCGACGGCGATATCGCTGGGGCCGCCCAGCAGCTTGGTGTCACCGTTGCCACCAGTCTTGCCAAACTCCCCTATCTGCAGCAGCCGTTTGCCATCGCTCGTGAACTTGAGAACCACGTGATCGTCTGCGCCACTGCTTGCGATCCAGACATGACTCTCGTGGTCTACGTAGATGCCGTGCTCGCCCACGGGCCATGGCGCATGGGATTCGGGGCCACCCCACGCTTGCAGCAGTTCCCCGTCTGTGTCAAACTCGATAACGGGAGGGGCTGGTATGCAGCATTCGGAGATCGGTGGATCCTGCGCCGCGCCGGCCTCCTCAATAGTGAGACTCCCCGGACGGTGTACGATCCAGACATGATCGCGCGAGTCGACCGCCACTCCAGCTACTTGCCCAATGATCCAGTTGTGCGGCAGTGGCTTCGGCCAGAACGGGTCGACCTCAAATACGGGAGCTGATGGATTCGAAGTCCCCGCAGTTTCGTCGATCAGTCCGCCTGCGGCCGCGAACAGAACCGATACCGCAGGCACAAGGCACGCAAGTGCGACTCTGTTGATACTCATTGACAACTCCTGCAGATCAATCTAGGGGCGGTTCAACTAGATGACTTGCACCAGGCGAGCCATGACCTCAGTCACGCTCAACCCTGACAGCCGTATCCACTTCGCTTCGTGCCTGCTGCACTTGAGCTAGCTACTTGGTCCAAATCACGATCACGCCGCAGCCCGAACCGGTCACGCTGAACTGGGACGGGATGCGGCCGACCGCGTCATACACCTCGACGGCAGCAACATTCTGGACTGGAAGTGAGCGCAAGCTCACCGCTGGAAACACTGCACCGTCCACGAAGACCAAAGGCGACCCCTGCTGCGTGCGACACATCGCTGATGGGTTGGAGACACGGATAGATCGGTCGACACCGACCTCCACGACGCTGAGCCCCGGAATTCTGCGGAGCAGGTCGTACACCTCGGCCGCGTGGATCTCTGCAATCTCATCCGGTGTCAGAAACCACCCGACCTCCTCTTGCCTGCGCTCATAGAACCCCACGAACTTGGCGGGGACTAGAACCTGAGCGCCATCCACCACTATTTCCCGCATCTCATCCGTCACGGGCCGAAGGGCCACACCCAGGGCGATATCATCCTGGCCTTCTTCAAGCCAGATCTGTTGTACGAGAGGCTCGTACCTGATGCGGTCGAACGCAACCTCGTTGGCCCCGGATCGCCATTCGAGCTCGGCAATCTGGAAGGTGCCATCTTCGCCAGTGACGGCTGCCTCGCTGCCATTGAGCCTCACTGCCACCGCTGCAACCGGCTGCCCCGTAACGCGATCGGTCACCACACCAGAAAAACTCGGGCGGCTCATCTCAGCGTGAAACTCCGTTTGCGGCGTCAACACCAGGTCCACCTTCCAGACCGGATAGGGCGCCTTGTAAGACTCCGTGTAGAGGTCGCCCAGCCGCCTGTCCCACGCCATCAGCAAGGTCCCGCCCAGCTGCCCGGGGAACATCACGTCTGCTGACCGGCTGACCGCTCCCCTGCGTTCGGCCGTGACCGTCAACGGACGACCGGCGGGCAGGCCACACAGTACGAAGAAGCCGGACCCGTCGGCGTGGGCGACCTCATCATAGTCCCTGACGTACAGCCTCTGATTCGATGTTACAGCCATTTGCCACGAGGCAGTCACTCGCGCGCGCGAAACAGATCCCTCGCCCCGCACCACGCCGACCAGGGCGCGGCGGTCGCCAGCTCCAGCATCACTGGGGCAGATGCGAGGCAAGATCGCGTCGACCGGCGGTACCGCAAGCGAGAGTGTGCGATCAAGCCCCCGCGTGAGCTGCACAGACTCTGGCACTGGCCGGAAACCGATCGAATCCAGCTTCACGTGCGAAAACGTGACCTCATACTCACCTTCGAGCGGAACTCCGAAGCGAAACCATCCACTGCTGTCACTCACTGTCCCGAAGTCCGTACCATCAATCGACACCCGTGCGCCACTCAGCGGTCCAGATGTGGTGCTGTCGAAGATCGAGCCACTCACGTTCGCCAGGGTCGCTCTGTGGACGATCGCTCCAGTCAGTGTCGAGGCCTGCATCACCTCGCCACCGATGTCGGTGAACCCGGTCACCGTCGCCCGTGTGCTGCGAGGATCGCCCGTAGTGCGCTGGACCGTGACAGCAGGAGCCCTGATCTGCCAGCGATGAACGATCCACACGCCGGACGGCAACTTGATGAATTCCACGGTCCCCCCGACTCGATCATCGACTATGCCACCCGGTATGCGCGTGTATCCCACCTCAAGAGTGCGCAACTGGGACGTCGCCTCGTCGAGCCACAGCACGCCGGCGACATCGGCGACGTCGCGCCGCGGGATTGGCTCGAACGCCAGGCCAACCAAGCCGGGGCGTGTGGCGGCATCGCGAACGGTGTGGAAGCAGTGGGTTCCGAGGAAGGCATCGTCCATCAGCGTGTACGCGTCGGGCAAGTAATACCAGATGCCGTCGCGTCGAGACACGATGTACCCCTCGTCAGCGAGAGCCGCAGCATCCAGGCTCTTGTAGGGGTGGGTGGCTGGTCCTTCCGACGAACGGCCCGTCTCCGTCAGGATCCGTCGCCGGTCGGCAGACAGGTCGCGCTCGTAACGGTACATACGGTAACGCAATCGGTTTTCAGTATCGCTCCACGCCGTGGCAGCCAGCGCCTTGCGAATCTCCTCCCAAACGATAGCGGTTGCCGCCGCCCCTTGCGGGTTCGTACGACAGTGCTCCTTGCCCAGTACTTCGACCGCAGCCAGACGCACCGGCAGGGCGACGACACGAAGGGTGAGCGTGGTGTCGGATCGGAGTTCGAACGGCCGGGAGACAAAGGTGCGGTAGCCGATCCGCTCGGACCGCAGCCGGTAGTGGCCGCCACGCGGAGCCCGGAGAGTGAACCACCCGTCAGGTGAGCTCAGAGCGCGCGTGACTTCCTCTCCGGCGTGGTCTATGAGAACAATGAACCCGGTCCCGACCTGCACACCGGTCGTTGAGTCAATGACCTGCCCACGAAGAACCTGCGCGGACATGCCGGGCGTCGCGCCCGCAATGAGGGCCCCGCTCATCAGCACCGCGAATCCCTTGGTCCGTAGCTCGCGCATTGACCCACCGCCTGCATGCTCCCCAAAGAAGTGCACGCACTACAAGGCGCGCAAACACCATCTTCCCCCACCCCACCGTATCGCGGCATTCACGACGGCGCAAGGTCACGTTGCTCGCTGCACTACTCGCCGCACGGCCTGGCTTACCTGCGGGCGGGAGGTGAACAAAACCGGCAGCACACACATCCTGTACCGCCCAAGGTCCAGGCCTTCCTGACAGCATCGGCCCGAGGCAGTTATAATGGTATCTATGGAAGGACCCAAGGCGCACATAACCACACGCATCTGTCGAGCCAGACGCACAGCCCTCAGGCGGGGGGTTGCATTAGCGACGCTTGCCGTTCCCGCCGTCTGTGACGCATGCGTCAGCAGTCACAGCTCCACGCAGCCGGAGGATCAGGGCAACTACACTGCTTCGCTAGTCGACGGAGACCAGATTACGCAGCTCACAGGGAATGCTATTTACGGCACCACGCAGAATAGCTCCGGGATCATCCTGAACGTGCTCTATCTATGGTCGGGTGAGCCAGGCGGCGACTCCTACAACGTCATCTGGTTCCAACGACAGAACCTGGCTCTGTTGGAGCCTGGCGATTACCCCATTGCCGACATTGAGGAGGGCGATCTGCCGCAGGATGATTTCGTTGCGCTCTATGCGTTCGCCGACTCTACGGCCGCAGCTACGTTCTATTCGGTGACAGGGACTCTGACCATTAGTACCGCCGAGACCCTTGAGCTCACCGGAACCTTCGAAATCACTGGATCGTTCGTCGAGCAAGCCTTCCACTCGGGTGTCGTAGGTGACACGGTGCAGGTGAGCGGTACGTTCAGGGCCGTGCCTGGGACCATCCAGTGAGCTTCAGCCATTGGATCCTGCTCCACAGGCCGGGGTATCATTGCGCGGTGCTCACTCAAGCATGATGCAGGGAGCCGTTGGAGTGCACTCTTGGCCTTTGAGCCTTGGTGCGGATGAGGATCAGTACTAACAACAGGAAATCGCACATGAAGATCTGGAGAACGATTGCAGGAACGTTGGTTCCGCTACTACTGGCATTGACGGCCGCGTCACCAGCACATCCGCAGGTCGATGCCGAGACCTTTCTGGACGCCGCAGCGAGAGGTGACGTGGGACTCTTGACGCTGCTATTGCGCACCGGCCAGGACGCCAATGTTGCAGACTCGGCGGGCAACTCCGCACTGATGTTTGCCGCGGCGAATGGCCAGCTGGAGAGTGCAGCGTTGTTGGTCGATAACGGTGCCGACGTCAATGCCACCAACCTCGAAGGCTTCACCGCGCTGATGATGGCCGCCCTGTACGGGCATGTCGAGGTGGCTCGTGGATTGCTCGAAAGCGGCGCTGACCGGGACGCAAAGGCGAACATTGGAATGACGGCGCTGCTCATGGCCACCGCGTCGGGACACGGTGAGATGGTGCGGTTTCTACTCGATAACGGGGCTGCAATGGACGACGCGACCCCGGATGGGCGCACGTTGTTGATGGCGGCTGCGGAAGGGGGGCACATCGCGTGCGTCGATCTGCTGCTCGAGAGAGGTGCCGATCCCAGCGCCGAGGCGGATGGCGGGTTCACAGCGCTCATCGCCGCCACGAGCAACGGCCACACCGAGGTCGCCTGGCGCTTGATCGACGCCGGTGCCGTATTCACGACCAAACCCGACGCTTTGCCTGAACTGCTGTCGAACCCGGAGCTCGAGGTCCCGGATTCGCTCACTGCGGAGTCGATCGAGGGATCCGTAGTCATTCAGTTCATCGTAGACGCTGAGGGCCACGTTGAGCCCGAGTCAGTGACGATCCTCGAGACTCCCCACGAAGCGCTCAATGAGCCGGTCAAACAGGTGTTCCTCGGTGCCGTGTACAAGCCGGCTGAGTTTGAAGGCAGGCCGGTTAGGATGCGGATCCGCCAATCGATGTCGTTCGGAGGGTAGTAGGTCGGGGGAGGCCCGACGCTCTCCCGCCCCACCGAGCTGACGGCCTCTCACCCCGCGGACTCGTGACCGACCGGGAGCGCCTGAGGTATCAGGTGATGGGAGCGCAACCAGCCCATCGGACCTCGGCCACTTGTGGCTGGCGCTGCGGCGGAGCTGGCTGAGGAACCTCCGTTCAGGGAGCGCAGACACCAGGGCAAGCTGGATGCTATACGTATACAGGATTGCTAGATGACTCTGCAGCATAGCTGTCGTCTCCCGTTCGGGACGGAGGCGACGGCCGGGGAGTCGACCCACGCGGAGGAATGCTACCCCATGAGACTCCGGACGAGTTTGGCTGGTGTCTTGGCATTGATCGTAGCGCTGTCCGGCTGCAGCATGATGGGAAGGGGTGGTGGTCACGATTCGAGGGACGCAGCGCGGGACCGAGAGCTTACGCTGCACGTGATCAACGAGAACTTCTACGATGCGACGATCTATGCGGTCTGGGGCGGCTACAGGCAACGGCTGGGTGTTGTAGTCGGGCAAGGAGAGGACACGTTTCGGTTCAGGTGGGCGCCACCGGAGCTGAGCGTAGAGATCCGGCTGCTGGCGGTCGGCAGCACTATGACACATTCCCTTCCAGTGGATGAGGGTGACATACTCGAGCTGAGGGTACAGCCGGACCTACACCGTCGCATACCGCCATTGGGCTCTTGATCAGGCGGCCGACGCCTCACCGAAGCTGGATCCGAGTGACCCCTCCGGACAGGGTTGCCAGGTGTACACTATGACCATTGCCTGCGCTGGAAAC
>CP070666.1:1028846-1034814 GCA_020351775.1 Gemmatimonadota bacterium
ACGGCCATTTCGCTGGCCACCTCGCCCGCCGCATGCCCACCCATTCCATCAGCTACGATGAAGACTCCCTGCTCCGGGAGCATCAGGTAGTTGTCCTCATTCCCGGATCGGATGATCCCCACGTCGGTGCGACCAGCGCACGTGTAATGGACGTCGAGAGCCAAGCTACGAGTCCGTAGATGAAGACCCGCGGCGCCGCGGATCTGCCGGTGGCGGCAGGTGGATTGACTGAATCACCCTCGTAGCACTCCCCTTATCCAGACCAGCGGAGCTATCCATCGGTTCGAACACAGTCTGCACTTGACCGAACCTGACTATGGCTCCGGGTGCCAGAGCAGTTTCTCCCGTGATCTTCTTGCCGTCGACCACCGTGCCGTTGGTGGAGTCCTGGTCCACCAGTACCCACACGCCCTCTCGGCGCTGCAGTTTGGCGTGAACCGTCGACACGCTGTCGTCGGGCAATACGATATCGTTGTATTCGGCCCGGCCGATATTCACGACCGAGTTGTTCACGGCCAGCCGCTCACCTTTTTTGGCCCCGGAGCGTACCACGATGACCGCGAACGGGCCCGGTTTGGCCGGCGCCGCTGTCCCCGGCCCCTCCGCCGCATCAGAGCCGCCCTCTGGCGGAATCCCGTGCATGGTGTCCTGTAGCTGGTAACGCGCTCTGCGCGGCGGAGCCGGCTGCGGCGATCCGGGCGTGGGCAGTCCGTGCATTGTATGGGCCAGCCGCTGATCGGCACCCGGCGGAGGCTTCGGCGTGGGCTGCTCGTCGGGCTTGCCGGCAGCACCGGGGCGTACCTTGTCACGCAGGCCACGCAGCGCGGCCAGCGGCCCCCGTTTGGCTCCTGCCTGTGGCGTGCCGGCCTGCTTCGCTCGGGGTGGCTGCGGCGGCTGACCGGCTCCCGGCGCTGGCCTGGGCACAGCTGGGATCCCATGCATGGTATGAGCCAGCCGCTGCTCGGCTCCGGGTGGCGGCGTGGCTACCCTCGAACCCGGCACCGCTCCGGCCGCACCGCGCGCCTCCAGCTTGTCCGCGTAAAAGCGAAATTCGTAATCCCCGCAGCAGATCACGTCCCCGCGTCCCAAGAGCCGCTGCCCCGGCACGCGTTCGCCGTTCACTATTGTCCCGTTCGTGCTGCTATCGATCAATAGATAGCCTTTGGGGGTCGCCACTATCTCAGCGTGCCGTCGTGACACGTTCTTGCTCTCGATCACGACATCACAGCCCGCCTCACGCCCGATCAGCAGCGAGCCCCCGGACACGGTGTACTCGCGTCCATCGGTCAACGACACCAGTCGGCCGCCCGTACTCGCGGTTGCGGCCGCTTCGCCCGCCGGTTTCGGGGGCGGCTGCGCAACGTCTGGACCCAGGGCCTGAATAAAGGAGGTACTTCCGCCACGCCTGTCATCCACGAATAGCAGCTCTCGCCCGGCAACTTCGACTTTGTCACCATGCAGCAGCGGAGTTGGCTGGGGCCCCAGACGCACCCCATTGACCAGCACCACGGCTTTGGGGTCCACCGTGCGAATCGCCACTTGACCGTCAGGGAGACCTCGAACGACCGCACCCTGCGATTGTACTACATCACGACCCAGCGCAATGTCTCCTGCTGAATCGTAACCGATGGTCAAATCACCCACTGTTATCGGATGTCGCAGACCATCGATTTCAAGGTACGACATTCACTGTTTCCTCATGCGCGTTAGTCACAATTCCAATCGCCAAACTTACCCCACTGCCCTGGGCCATGCAACTAGAAAGTCACTCGGTCTGCTGCGGTATCTCCTGCTGTGGCAAGGAGTTGGCAGGACCGGACTCGGCTCCCTTGAGCCATTTCCAAAACACGAAGGACCCGCTGGTCACAGTTAGATATGATACCACGATGCGCCACAACAGTATGTACGATGGTGTGAGTTCACGCGGCACGTAGATCGACATCACGGCTGCCGACAGCAGCTCGGCCAAACCGGATCCTCCCGGCGTGGGGGCGAAATACAGCAAGAACACAATCAGAGTCTGCAGTAGTAGCACGTCGACGAACGGCGCATGGATGTCCAGCATGCGGAGCACCACATAGCCCGCCAACAGTCGATTTGCCTGGGCTGCGCCGGTCAACACGACCGCGATCGCCAACGCTATCCAGCCGCGGCCCCGCGTGAACGCTACCAGAGCCTGATGGGCCCGGTCTATACCATCCTCAATCGCCACGACACGAGCAGCCAGGCTTTCGCTGCCCCGGCGCTTGAGCCGTCGCACCAGCCTCTGCGCAATCCGACGGGCCAGACCGGGAAACGATATCAAGAGCAGGATCAAGAATCCCACACCGATGAATCCGCCCAGGCTCATGCGGAACAGATCGTTGAGGGTGAGGGTCTGTCCCAGTACACCGTGCTCTGCCAGCGATTGGCCGGCGCCGAGGAACACAGCGAGTGGGCCTGCGACGGTGAAGAACAGAACCGTTGCCACGAAGGTCATGAGGGTCGATATCATGGCTTCCGGCAATGGAATACCGTAGCGGTTCATGGTGTAGATGAGCATTGGCCCAGAGCCCGTTTGCGACGGCGTGAGGTATGCTGCCCAGGTTGCCATGCCCCCCGCCAGCACGCAGCCCTTGAGGGATGCCCTCAGGTGCACGTGACGGGCCACGACCCAGGCCCTCAGGCCCCCACCCCACCAATCGTGTGAGGCGAGCAGCACTCCTACCAACACCCAACCCCACTCGAGCGTCACCATCGCCTGGATGAACCGTTGGAGGTTGTTGCCATACAGCAACATGGCCCCGAACCCAAGCAGCGATATGAGCGCGAAGAGCTCGAGGCCCCTGCGGAGCAAACGCGGCGCGATCTTGTTCGCCATTACGCCAGCCAAGCTACGGCGCGGGAACGTACACCGTCAACTTCAGCCTTGTAACCAGCCGAGTGTGCCGAGTATGCTTCTCGGCATGCCGGCTGACACTATCGTCGTCCATGGAGCACGCCAACACAACCTCAAAGGCATTACGGTTGCGATACCGCGGTCCGCACTTACGGTGATCACCGGCCCGTCGGGATCTGGAAAGAGTTCCCTGGCTTTCGACACGCTCTACGCCGAAGGGCAGCGGCGCTATGTCGAATCGCTATCGAGCTATGCCAAGCAGTTTCTCGAGCGACTGGCCCGGCCCGATGTGGACCGCCTCGAAGGTATCTCACCCGCCGTAGCCATCGAGCAGAAGAACCCTACGACATCGAGCCGCTCCACTGTGGGCACCGCGACCGAGATCTACGACTTTCTCCGCCTCCTGTGGGCTCGGATCGGTAGGCAATTGTGTCACGTGTGCGGCGCGCCTGTGGTGGTAGACTCTCCAAGCACGGCGGCCGATCGAATGCTGCGCGAGCACGATGGGAAGACGGTGATCGTCACATTCGCCATCCCCCGGTCTTCCCAGGTGAGTCACGATCTCATCAGGGAAAACCTCCGCGCCATGGGATTCGTACGCATCGTTGCAGCCGACGCCGTTCATCGGCTCGATGAGTTGCCGCCTGCAGTGCAGTTGGATGCCGATGGTGTTCTGGTAGCCGTAGACAGACTGGACATCTCGTCTGGCAATCGCGCGCGCCTGGCTGACTCGGTGGCGCTGGCGTTCTCTGAGGGTGAGGGTCGGGCCGAGATAGTGACGCCAACTGGCCACGTGAAGTTCTCGCAACAGGCCCGCTGCACCGTGTGCGACACTCCGGCCCCCCAACTCAGCCCTACGCTGTTCTCATTCAACAACCCCAGAGGTGCGTGCCCCGCCTGCAACGGATTCGGGGCGGTGCTGGAGTATGATGAATCATTGATCGTGCCGGATCCAAACCGCTCGCTGGCACAGGGCGCTCTCGACCCCTGGACCAAGCCGCGCTATACCGGCAGAAGACGGTTGTTACGGGAGTTGGCACAGCGGGAGGCGATTGCGTTCGACAGCCCCTGGCACCAGCTCACGGCGAAGCACCGTCGTCTGTTGCTACACGGTAGGGCCGGTCGCTTCGTGGGTATCTTCCCGTTCCTACGTGGGCTCGAGCGGAAACGATACAAGCAGTACGTCAGAGTGTTCCTTCGGCAATATCAGAAGGCCTTGCCATGCCCCGATTGCCGCGGAGGCCGCCTGAGACCCGAAGCTCTTGCGGTTAGGGTCGGGGATGCATCAATCGGAGACGTTGCCGCACTGCCTGCGAGTGCACTGGCGCGATGGCTGGCGCAGCTCGAGTTGACGCCGTTCGAGCGGGGCATATCCAGCACCATCCTGACCGAGCTGCACGATCGCGTCACATTTCTGTGCGACGTCGGGCTTGGGTACCTCACGCTCGACCGCTTGACCCGCTCGCTGTCCGGTGGCGAAGCGCAACGCATATCCCTGGCCAACGCTCTGGGCGCCAGCTTGGTCGACACACTCTACGTCCTCGATGAGCCCTCGATCGGTTTGCATCCGCGCGACATTGGGAGCCTGCTACAACTGTTGCGGCGTCTGTGTTCCGCCGGTAACACCGTCGTCATGGTAGAGCACGACTGCTCCGCCATCCAGGCTGCCGATCACATGGTAGAGTTGGGGCCGGGCAGCGGGGCCCAGGGCGGTGAGATGATGTATGCCGGACCCGTTACAGGACCCAAGGCGGCCGAGACGTTGACCGGCCGGTACTTGACCGGAGCAAAGCAGATAGTAGTCCCGAGCGCACGCCGCGTGGCGGGACCGCGGTGGCTCAGCGTAGCCGGCGCGCGGCTGCACAACCTCCAGGGTGTCGACACCGCGATCCCGTTGGGCACGCTCACTGTGGTCACGGGAGTATCGGGATCGGGCAAGTCCACCTTGGTGCACGATATCCTGTATCGGCAGCTGTCAGCTAGGCTCAAGGGAAGACACGGCGCAAAGGAACACCTGGGCGAGCCGGTAGGCCAAGTGGATACCCTCAGTGGACACGAATACCTGGACGATGTCGTCCTGATCGACCAGTCACCAATCGGACGCACGCCGCGCTCCAATCCCGTTACCTACATTCGCGCCTTCGACGAGATTCGCAGCCTGTTCGCAGCTCAGCCGCTATCCCGGGCGAGGGGGTACACTCCGGCGACGTTCAGCTTCAACGCAGCCGGCGGCGGTCGGTGCCAGGCTTGCGAGGGGGCGGGATACCTTCAAATCGAGATGGTGTTCATGGCCGACGTGTTCTTACCGTGCGAGGCCTGCGAGGGATCCCGTTATGAGCCCGAGGTGCTGGATGTGCGGATCAAGGGACTGTCGGTTCACGACGTGCTCAATCTGACGGTCGATCAAGCCATTCTCCGATTCCGGCACCAGGACCGCTTGGGTAAGACGCTTTGGTACTTACAGCAGGTAGGACTGGGCTATCTCCGTCTGGGGCAACCAGCGACTACTCTTTCGGGCGGAGAAGCGCAGCGCCTCAAGATCGCGCGCCAGTTGGCCGGCGTGAGAAGCAAGAGCCAGCGGCGTCTCTACATCTTGGACGAGCCCACCACCGGTCTTCACATGGAGGACGTCCGCACACTCATCAAGGTCCTGGACCGATTGGTGGACGCAGGACACACTGTATTGGTGATCGAGCATCAGATGGACATCGTAAAGCGGGCCGACTGGGTCATCGATATGGGTCCTGAGGGTGGGTCGGAAGGCGGCAGGGTCGTGGCGCAGGGTACTCCGGAGGAGGTGGCAGCGGTCGACAGCCATACGGCACGGTATCTCAGGCAGGCGCTGCAGGAGGGCGAGCGCTACGTGGTCGCGAGGGAGACAGCCTAGGTCCCCTCGCAGGCGTCGCATCGGGACGACGCACAGGAAACCCAGTGCCTCACGTGCGGCCGACTTTCGACTCGCGTGCGCCAGCAGATGGGATAAATTACACTCCGTGCCCGCCAGTCGTAGGGCGGATCGATCCGGAGTAGCTCAGTTGGTAGAGCAGACGGCTGTTAACCGTCGGGTCGGGGGTTCGAGTCCCTCCTCCG
>CP070666.1:1034914-1040711 GCA_020351775.1 Gemmatimonadota bacterium
CGGACCTCGAGGAGTTGCTGTTCGTGTCTGCGGAAGAGAAAGTGCGCATAGAGTAGGGCTGAGGATGACCGCGGATTCTTGCGGATGCACGCAGGGGCGAGAAGAGATGAATCAGGAGTATGTGGCCGTCATTCACGGAAGCAGGGTGGCACCGCTGTGGCGCACAGGAACAAGCACTCGGGGCGTTTCAGGATGCTGCCAGTCCTGATCTCGATCCCACACGGGGGCAACCAAGTGCCGGAGGAACTGCGAGACCGCGTCTGCATCACGCGCGAAGACTTGTTCGATGACAGCGACGCATTCACCCGGGAGATCTACGATCTTGGTGACGACGTTGCGCGGGTGGTCAAGGCGGATGTCGCGCGTGCGTTCGTGGACATGAACCGCGCACCTGACGATCGGCCGCCGCAGAATCCAGACGGCGTCGTGAAGGCGGCGACCTGCTTCGGACGGCCCATCTACATTCCGGGTCGCGAACCTGATGAGAACCTCACAGAACGGCTGGTCGAGCGTTACCATGCGCCGTACCATGCACAGCTAGTGGCGGCGGCTCAGTCTGATATGAAGCTGGCACTGGATTGCCACTCGATGTTGAGCCATGCGCCACCGATCAGTGGCGACTACGGACGGGCTCGCCCGCTGTTCTGCTTGAGTAACCTGGATGGTGCGACTGCACCTGACGATCTGCTGCAGGAGCTTGCCGCCGCCATCGCCGCAGCATTCGAGATTCCCCTGTCAGAGATTGGCTTGAACGATCCGTTCAAGGGAGGCTACATAACGCGTGCTCATGGGACCGGCACGGTTCCCTGGATACAGGTTGAGATGAATCGCGTTCTGTACTTGGTCGACCCTTGGTTTAGATCGGACACTCTGACCGTCTGTCCCACGCGCCTCGCGGAGCTGCGGGCTCGCTTCAGGCGTGCCTTGCACCGACTAGCGGTCTGATGGCCTGGCGGCGTTGGCCGTTGGCTAAAGCAACCCGGCTGCAACCGTTGCCAATCCTAGGAAGCTGAGGAACCCGATCACGTCGGTCACTGTCGTCAGGATTATGGACGACGCCTGAGCCGGGTCCTGCCCCAGCCGTGCCAGAATCATTGGTATCGATGCTCCGGCGAGTCCGGCGATTGCCATTGAAATCACCATCGCGATGGCGATCACTCCAGTGAGGCCAGGGGAGTCGCTCCAGACGTAGACTGCGAGGGCTGTGACCAGGGCAACTGCAACGCCGTTGATGGCGCCAGCGGCTACCTCTTTCGCGCTGACCCTGAGCCAATGGCGCGCCCGTATCTCCCGCAGCGCTAGACCGCGCATCGTGACCGCCAATGCTTGTGAGCCCGTGTTGCCCGACTGACCCGCCACAACGGGTAGCAGCACTGCGAGTGCCGTGAACTGCGCAATCGTTCCTTCGAACAGACCAACTACGGCTGCTGCGAGGAACGCGGTGCCAAGGTTTACTTGTAACCACGGGAGCCGGCGTCGAACGGCAAAGGATACTCGCGACAGGGCTCGCTCGTCCTTGCTTGCGCCAACCATTGTCTGCACGTCGGCGGTGGCTTCTTCCTGAGCGGCCGCGATCAGTGCGTCGTGCCGGATGACTCCGATCACCCTACCATCGAAATCCGTCACTGGCAGGCTCGCTACCCTGGATATGTTCAGGACCTCGAGCACTTCCTCTCTCGAGGCGGTTGATCGAACGCTGACTCCCCGCCTACCGATCAAACCGTCGAGAGTGTCGGAGGGGCGTGCCAGTACGAGTTCCTGCAATGCGACGGCGCCGACCAGCATTCCTTCCTCGTCAATGACGAAAACATCGAGGATCCGCCTCCGTCTGAAAGAACGGATCCGTTTGATGACCTCTCTCACGGTGGAGCCGGCCCGGAAAGTGGTGACGCGCGGGTCCATCATGCCACCCGCCGAGTCGGGTGCATAGGTCATCAAGGAGAGGATTTCCTTGGACTGGCTCTCCTCCAGTGCGCTGAGTCGGCTGCTCCTTCGATCGGGCTCGAGGCGCGCGAGTGTTGCGGCTGCCATCCCGGGGTCCAATTCGACCAACAGCTTTCCGGACTGTTTCTCGTCCAGGCGGTCCAGAACCTCTGCCGCAGAGTCGGGCCGTAGCCGCCGGAATACGGCTGCTGCGTCACGAGCCGGCAAGACCTCAATCAGCTCCTTTGCCTCTTCTGGTGGCTGCGTTTCGAGGTATAGAACGAACTCATGCGGATAGAGCAGTGCGAACTGCCGGACGAGCGAACGTTCTAGCGGTTTACCGGCCACGGCCGCCTCCTGATTTGGGTATTGCGGCAGAATGCTCGTTCGGGCCACTCGTCGGAACCAGCGGCAGCAGCGATGAGAGGCCAATCCAATAGAGCTCCGACAGGCCCAGCAATGCACCAGCGAGGCTCGATTCCGCAGGCGGCTCACCGAGTCTCCGCAGCTGCCGGTGTCGCAGGATTCCCAACAACACGCCGGTCTTGTCGACCACCGGGATCGCGTCCATGTCACGCCAGGCGGGGTGCGACAGCGTGCTTGCGATCCTGGCTGCAGCCTGCAGCCGCACCGTAGCTGGTTGCATCACACGCGACACCGGGGCTGTGGAAGCGGCCCGCACCAGATCGCGCACATGTACGAGGCCGAGCAGCCGACGTTTGCGGTCCACGATGTAGAGCTGGTGGTGGAACAAGCCGCCGCGACTACGCAACAGCCGTCGTGCAGTTTCGCATGTGACGTCGCTCGGGATCGCCAACACTGCGGGGTCGACCGCTGCGCCCACGGTTCCATTCGCATAGTTGAGCAAGCGCGTGATTTGGTCAGCGAGGTCTTCCGGCAGCGCCGTAAGCAAGTCAGACTGCAGTGGCGGATCGAGCCGCCTGAGCAATGAGGCAGCGCTGCCCACCGGTAGCTCCGCGGCCACGGGCGCCGCGCGATGCACGCCGAGGAGCGGTAAGTTCTCAGCGCCCGCCGCGAGGCTCATGTGACTCATGACTCTGGCTGCAACGTAGACGGGCAGCTCGGCGAGGAACGGTGCCGCGTCGGCTGCTTGCGATTGCTCGAGCACGCGGGCCGAATCCTCCGGGTGTTTCTCCGCGAATCGGCGTGCACATGACTGTAGGGCAGGCATGGTCACGCCGCGTCCGTCACCAGTAGCGACGCTTCCCGGCTGAATCGGTGAGCCGGAACCATGAGCCTACCGCCTTGGGTTGAGAGCATGATGGCAGTCGGAGTGAACTGGATGATCTCGCCTTCGATGTCACCAATGCGTACAACCTGTCCCAGGGCGTAGTTCCGGGAGGTGTAGTGGGCAGCGACGATGTTGCTCACCGTTGTCTGGGCGCCGATTCCAAAAGCGAGACCAGCGCTTGCCACGGCGGCTCCGATAATCACGGCAACCAGAATCACGAGCAGCTGTGCGTCGATCCCGATTTGCTCGAGCGCAATCACAACGGCGACCAGCAGCACGGCCGCCTGCGCTACCTGACCTACAGCCTCTGCTCGGATGATGCCCGCCGATTTGGCGCCTGCCGAGACTACACGGTGAACGAGCTTGCCGAGGATGACACCGGCTACGGTGACTGCAATAGCGGCGAACACGTTCGGCAGGTAATAAGCGATTTGACTGAGGACGCCGGTTACCACGGTGAACCCGAGCGATTCGATCGCCGCCGCCATGAACAAGAGAAACACGACCCAGAAGACGAAACTCGTGATCACGTCCGGGATGGTGGAGCGCACGCCTGAATCCCGCACTGCCTCCGCCATCGGGGCACTTCGATTCGTCCGGTCCACCAGGCGCTTTGCCAGGCGACCTGCGACCAAGCGAAGCACGGTTGCCAGGAGCCATCCCGCAAGCAGCAAGCCAGCCGCAACTAGTATTCGCGGCAGCAATTGCTGAGCGCCGTCGGTAATACCAGTTAGCCATTCCATGGGCGTCCTCCGGTATCATGAAGTCGTTGAACTAGTGTCCCTGGTCCGACTGAATGTTACGCGGCGTACCAGGTAGCCACACCCCTGGCCCGTTGATACCGTGGACCGCTGAGGGCTGGACTGGCGGGCCGGGCCCCCTCGGGCCGAGATGTGTTGCGTGGACAGCGAGGCCACACCGCGCCATGATATATGGTGCGTGGCCCAATGGAGGTGTCGTACTATGAAACCGCTGGGATTCACCTGCCTGATGGCAATCTTGTCGCTGATGTCAACTGACGAGGGCGCGGCCCAACTGGCGAGGTACTTTGTCGGTGCATCAGGAGGGGTCAGTATAGGGGATCTGGGGGGTGCCGGTTTCGCTACCTCCGTGCGTGTTGGAGGAACGGCCGGGCTGTTCGGAGGCGTCCGGCCCACGCGAAACATGGTACTTAACCTTGGGACGAACTGGGTCCAGAAAGGTGGGGGAGAGACGCGCCTCGATTATGTGGAGGTTCCCCTGACCGTCGGAGGTGTTGCCCTGATAGAAGACGGTCTGTATCGAGGAAGGTTCTACACCGGGCTGTCTTTGGGCATCAAGGTGGGCTGCAGCTCGAACTTGAGGCTTCCGTGCGGTGAAGCCGCCGCCACGGAGTGGGCGTGGCCCATCGGCTTGCTCGTCGGTCGCTGGGGTAGCGGCTCGCATTTCCTTGCACTTGATGTCCGCTACACGCACGGACTCTCGGACGCGTTCGAGTCTGTCCCGGTCAACACTCGGTCCTGGCAGTTTAGGCTACTCACCGGGTGGCGGATCCGGGGAAAGCGTTAGACTTGATTGATGTGAGGCGGCAAGAGCGGTTGAGCCCCCGGCGCAGCCCCGCCTGTGCGGTGGCTTCTCAACTCTGATCAGCTACGCCCAACCCCCGTTGGCATTCTGACGTACCTTGATCACGACGGCGATTCCTTTTGCAGGGAACACCGTTCACGAGGGCTTTGTTTCTCGGCCGGACAGCGGGCTGCGACCGTTAATCTCCGCTTCAACGCTATGCTGCCAGAGCGTCTCACGGATGTGTTTGGCGGTGACCCTTGCGGCCGCGGCACTGTCCTTTTGACCCAGGCGTTCGTACGCCAGGGCTTTGCCCTCCCATGCGACGGCATAGGTTGGGCTGGAGAGGAGGCATTGATCGAATTCCCGAATGGCCTCGGCCAGCAGGCCGCTATCTAGCAGCTGCTGCCCCTGCTCGAAGTGCTCTTCGATCGAGGCAACGGTCGATTCGACGCGCAGCCGAATCACGTCTTCTTCTTTCATTGTCAGCACAGGGCACGGTAACTCACGCAGCACCTTCTGCGTCACGCTGCCGACGAGGATTCGCTCAACGCCAGTCTTGCCTACGGTACCCATCACAATCAGGTCCGCTCCAAGCTCGAGGGCCTCCGCAATGATTTCCTTGTGAGTCGTCCCGTGACGCACCTTCTTGGTCCAGTCTACTCCCTCCAAGTCGAAGGCCGCCAGGAACTCGTCGAACTCACTCTGCTGCTGGCTCAGACTTGCCCGATCCCTCTCCTTTGAGAAGCCAGTGATCGGCATGTGGAGGGCCAGCATCGACTCCTGAACGTTGAGGACGGTTAGCGTGGCCTCGAACTTACGACACAACACGAGCGCGTTCTTCAAGGCGCGCCGCGACGCTCTTGAGGTGTCTACGGGACACAATATCCGAGCCGGCGTGGGTGCAGCGTCCGCTCTGGCAATCCACACCGGCGTGATCGCACGGCGGAGGGTCCGCTCGGCTGTGACGCCTGGCCGGCATCTACCGCCCGATTCCCTCTGACCGCAGCCAATCACTATAAGGTTAGCATCGCGCCGTGCAGCCTCACGGCATATTACTTCTGCTGGAACACCCTT
>CP070666.1:1040811-1046492 GCA_020351775.1 Gemmatimonadota bacterium
CATTCGATGATCGCTTCGCCGCGCGCCGAGATTCTGGCCGATGCCGAAGATGCCGACCCCAAAATTCTCTGGGCAGATGTGGATATCCGCGGTGGGAGTATGGGCGATGAATTGTTCTGGGAGACGATCTATTCCGGTATTCAGGATCACAAAGAGCGCCACCTGAAATTCCGACAACCCAAAGCCTATGAGGTGCTGACGCAGGAACATCCCCCACTGGCCGATCAGTATGCGCCGGGCGGAGTGGCCAACACGCCCGAGGCCATTGAGGAAGTGTATCAGAAGCACAAAGCGGCGAGACTGAAGTGGCTGAACGGAGAGACCGTGCCGTATCACTGGAAATGGTGAGAAAGGGAGTTGTTAGCATTTTCATGTAAGGCGAGGAGAGTGGCTGCCGCTCGAGTATGGCAGGCATGAATGAGCTTGTCCCAAAAGACCAATGAAGCGTGATGCAATTGATGGTGGCTTTCGCTGAGTGAGGGCCGCCGCCCGTCGGCGTCTCCGCCTCACACCAATGAAAAGACTGTAGCGGTTTCTGTAGCGGTCTCACCGTGACTATTCGTTGCGACGCTAGTCTACAGGGGCGTGAATCGGCGGCGTAACTGCTGTTGTGAGGTGAGATTAAACACGAATGCGAACAGATGTTGGCGAATGGTCCGATGGGACAAGCACACTTAAAATCCCTTGGGCTTCGGCCCGTGAGGGTTGATCTTCGCATCGGCGGCGGCCGATGCTCGATCCGCTCGCTCCCGGTCGGCGGCTTGCGCCGCCTCACAGTCGCTGTCACGGGAGCGGTACACACTCACCCGACCAGCACCAGCGCCTGGGCCACCCTGTCCCAGTCCTGATAGGCGACCTCTACCCCGTCTTCGAGAATTCGCTCCAAGACGTTATTCAGAAATGGGAGAGGGGCGAACCCACGTTCAACAGTGAGCAGTTCGCGAGGGTTGGGTGGAGTCGGTGCAGGAATTCCTCAAAGAGATTGAGGGGACGCTCTAAGGTGACACCCTACCCGTTACCTCAGGTGTCTTGTTTTTCACCAACTGGACGGCGTGACCACGCGTAGCTGCCTGATTCATTAGAGCGACGCTTCAGACAATGTCCGAGAGACCTTGATCTGCACGTTTGGTTTCCCTTGCCGTGCTCGAAGGCGGTTCGGCTCTGGAGCACCTCCGGCACAATGGCGATAATTCGAACGCAGGCAGGACTTAGCCGGAATACCTGACATGTTAAACCCCAAAACCCCCCGGCCCTCGACGATCCCGCCCCTCATCTCCGGCGGTATAATGCTCTCGTATCACTGCACGAATGCGTGCAGGCACTGCCTCTACCGCTGCTCACCAAAGCGACCGAACGAGTGGATGAGTCTCGAAATGGCCGAGAGGGTGTTTGCCGCCCTCGCTCGCGAACCCGCGCTCGAATCCGTGCACCTGGCGGGTGGCGAGGCAACCCTGAATTCCGAACTTCTGCTCGCCGTCGTTCAAATGGCAATCAAGCACGATGTACGGCTGTCATACCTGGAGACCAACGCAGCATGGTGCGCCGACCTCGACGAGACACTCCGCAGGCTGGCTCGGTTGAAGGAGGCCGGTTTACCCGGGCTGCTGGTCAGCGCCTCGATGTTCCACCTGGAGTTCGTCCCGTTCGCGCACACACGCAACTGTGTAGACGCTGCGTGTCAAGTTTTCGGACGACACAACGTTCTGATCTGGCTGCCACATATGTACGCGGCATTGGATCAGATGCCCGACCACCACAGGACCTGGCGCCTGAGTGAGTTCTGTGATCACTTCGGACTGGCGAGGTACGACGAGCGCCTTCCCGGCTTGTATCAGACGATCCCGGCCGGCCGTGCCCCTGAGGCACTCCGAAAGTGCTACACTCCATACCCCGCCGAGCGGTTCGCGAGCGAGCGCTGCGGACACGACTTGTGCAGCACCACACACTTTCACATCGATCTGTACGGGAATTTGATAACCGGCTTTTGCGCGGGCATTGCGTCGGGAAGCATCGACGATCTGCATCCCGAGATCACGCCTGACAGGTCGCCAATAGTCCATACTCTTTGTGAAGAAGGCCCGTTCGGATTGTCGGAGCTGGCGAAGCATGAACACGGGTTCGTTCGCCGGCACGAGGGATACGTGAGCAAGTGCGACCTGTGTTATGACGTGCGCCGTCAGCTGCACACAACTGCGCGGTTCTCCGAGCTGAGACCCGTCGATTACTACGAGTGCCGCTAGCGCACGCCTGTTGCAGGCTCAATACTCACACGGTCAGTCTTTCCTACGGTGAAATCAGACGGGGTAGCCTGGGGGGTCTGGCCTCCGCCAGGGCACTCTGTTTCTTGATCCTCCGCAGTGACACAACGTGCATGGCTTCTAGCCCGAGCCATGCAACAATGCCCCTCGCAGGCCAAATCGCGTCTTCAAACGCCGTTTGCACCTAGCCGAGGGACTTCAAATCCCTCTCACCAACGCCTGGACTGCACCAACTCCGCGACCATACTCTCGAGGGGTCGATTGAAATGCCTATCCCGAGAATGGTTCGCCGATCCCTCTACGCGCGGCGCAGGTCCTGTGGGCGGATCGGCAGTCGCCGCACCCGTACGCCGGTGGCCGCGAACGCTGCGTTAGCCACCGCCGGCGCGATGGGCGGAACCGGTGGCTCGCCGATGCCGGTGGGGTCGATGGTGTTCTCCACGAAGTACGTTTCGACCTCCGGCATCTCGCGCATGAGGAGGAGCGGGTAGTCGTGGAAATTGCCCTGCACAACCCGTCCGCCCTCCACCGTTATCTCTCCTTTCAGGGCTGCGGTGAGGCCGAGGACGATCGCGCCCTCGACCTGAGCGGCCGAATCATCCGGATTCACTACGATCCCGCAGTCCACGGCGCAGACGACCCGGTGCACCCTGATCTGGCCATCTTCCACCGAGACCTCGGCCGCCTGGGCCGCCCAACTCTGAAAGCTGTAGTGAAGCGCCACGCCCCGGTAGCGGCCAGCCGGTAGCGGCTCGCCCCAGCCCGCCCTTTCGGCCGCCAGCTCGAGGACTCCCCTGTGGCGGGGCGCATCGCCGAGCATGGCCAGACGGAAGGCAACCGGGTCCTTCCCCGCCGCGGTGGCCAGCTCATCGATGAAGCACTCGTTGGCGAAGGCGTTCTGGGTGTTGAAGACCGACCGCCACCAACCCGGTGGGACCGCCGTGTCGGCCCTGCAGTAGTCCACATGGCAGTTGGGAACGGCGTAGGGCAGATTGGCGGCCCCGTCGGTCGCCTCTCCCGCCGCGGCCTGGAGGTCCCCTCCGAAGTGGGTCCCCGTGATGGAGGGCGCCACCACACGGTGCTTCCAGGCCACCAGGTTACCTGAGCGATCGAGGCCAGCGCTCAGGATGTGGCGGCTAGCGGGCCGGTACTGGTCGTGGTGCATGTCGTCCTCACGGGTCCAGACGACCTTGACCGGAACTCTGGCTGCCCTGGCCACGCTTACGGCCTCCACCACGTAGCCGGGCAATATGCGCCGACCGAAGCCGCCCCCGCTGTAAGCAACGTGCAGCGTGACGTTCTCGGGTGCGTAGCCGAAGTGCTGGGTCACGCCCTGGTGCTGCAACCCCGGCGCCTGGGTAGGCACCCAGATCTCGCAGCGCTCTTCGTCGGCGACAGCCGTGCAGTTCATGGGCTCGAATGTCGCGTGAGCGAGAAAGGGCACCTCGAACGTGGCGTTGAGGACACGCGACGCAGTGGACAGCGCCGCATTTGCATCGCCGTCGTCTCGGGTGGTGTGCCCCTCATCGGCGCCCCTCCGTTCGAACAGCTCGGCGATCCCGGCGCTGTTCAGGTCGGCCGCCTCACCGAGATCGAACTGACAATTCAGCGCATCCCGGCCCTTCATGGCAGCCCAGGTGGATTCGGCCACGACGGCGACACCGGTCTCGACCTCCACCACATCCCGGACGCCCTCCACTGCCCGGGCGGCGGCCTCGTCGTAGCCAGCCACTGTCCCCCCGAACACGGGGCAACGGGCCACGCAGGCGTAGAGCATGTCCGGCACCTTCACGTCCATCCCGAAGGTGAGGGTGCCACCCACGCGGGCCGGGTGGTCGAGGCGGGGCATGGGCTGGCCCACGATCTGGAAATCCTCGGGGTCCTTGAGGGGAGGATCCTCAGGGACCGGCATCGTCGCAGCCCTCTCCGCCAGCTCACCGTAGCCCAGAGAGCGGCCGCTAGGCTCATGGACGACCGTGCTCTTAGAGGCATGGCAGGTCGATGGATCGACCTCCCACTCCGCCGCCGCAGCGGCGATGAGCATGTGGCGGGCGGCTGCCCCGGCCTGGCGCAACCGCTCCCAGGAGGTACGGATCGATGTGCTGCCGCCGGTCAACTGCGACCCGTACACGTTCGCGTCGGCAGCACCCAGCATCACTCGCTCGAACTGGGGCCACTCCACGTCCAGCTCCTCGGCCAAGATCATGGGCAGGGCGGTACGGGCGCCCTGGCCCATGTCGGGCCGGTGTACCCACAGGTGCACCGTGCCGTTGGGATCGATGCGGATCCAGGCATTGGGCGTGAAGGGCTCCGCCGACTCGGCGCTGCCCAGCGGGAGGTAGAAGGCGAGGACCAGGCCGGTGCCTGCCGCCCCGGTGGCCTTCATGAACTCGCGCCGGCTGACCTTGGTGATCGTACCCATGTCACACCTCCTCAGCGGCGCGGTGGATGGCGCGGCGAACGCGCTGGTACGTCCCACAGCGACAGAGGTAGGGCGACATGGCCTCGTCGATGTCAGCATCGCTCGGTTGCGGGTTCCTCGCCAGGAGTGCCACGGCGCCCATGATCTGGCCGGGCTGGCAGTAGCCGCACTGTGGCACCTGCTCGGTGATCCAGGCCCGCTGCACCGGATGGCTGAGGTCGGCCGGCAGGCCCTCGATGGTGGTAACCTCCCGCTCGCCTACTGCCGATGCTCGGATCGAGCACGCCGCCACCGGTTCTCCGTCCAGGTGGACCGCGCACGCCCGGCACAGCCCGATGCCGCATCCGTACTTGGTGCCGGTGAGTCCGAGCGTGTCCCTGAGCACCCACAGGAGCGGGGTGTCTTCGGGCACATCGACGGTGTGGGACGCGCCGTTCACGTTCAGGGTGATTCTAGCCATGCGAGCACTCCTGTTTTTGGAAGGAATTTGCCTTCCCCCCTGCCAAGTATGACGCCCTGGAAGCAGCGTGTCGAGGGATCAGTGTCTCGCAGGACGTTCAGGTACGCGTTGGTGCGGTCATGGCAGGACCAGTAACGACTAGGGCAATATGCGGGTGGGCACTGTCAACTTAATGCGGCACCGCGCGAATGGAGCCGATCATTGCCAGTAGCGGTGGTGATTCTCGGGCGCCTGTTACTGCAAGCCAATCTTGAAAGGACCGGCTGCGCAACAACCGGTAGTGCGCTGACCGCAGAAGGTGCCGTCCCAGCCTGAAGAGGTTCTGGACCTCACCGTGTACAGACAGAAATCGCTACGCCTGCCCTGCTGATTTGAATTTCATCACCATAGTCTGGCAGGCAGCAGCTTGACTTGACAATGCCCACTTTCGTGTTCATACCCAATGGGTTTCTTCTTCTTCCGGCTCTTCCTCAGAATCGAGCGCGGCTAGGTGTTCCGGTGCGAAGAACCGTCCAGCAATGAGGCGAATCGGAACAAGTAC
>CP070666.1:1046592-1052271 GCA_020351775.1 Gemmatimonadota bacterium
CCGTCCGGGCTGACCCCCGTGAGCGCAATGACATCCGTCTCCATTGTTCGGGTGCGATCCAGCAGATCGCGGGCGGCGTCGCATGTGGGTCCGTTAGGACAGTCATACCCGCCGCCCTCGATCGCGGCATCGAGAGCGGCCGCTGCAGCCTGCAGTTCGCCCAGCAGCGATAACACGGCCTGCAGCGCGTCGGGGTTGCCGGCGTTGCTAGCGACTTGATTCCAGCCCATGGTGGAGTTGGTGCTGTCCACCGTGAAGTCCACCTGCATCCGGGTGGTGACGATCGGTATCGAGGCGGTGAGCGTAATCCGGTCTGTCAAACCGAAGTGGAAGTTGAATGGAAACCTCCGGACGTCGGCTTCTTGCACGGTCTTGAACGCGCCTGCGTTGATCACGTACGCCGAGTCGTCGATGATCGATCGGATGGCTGTCTGCGGCGCGATCAGCGACGGCAGGAAATCGGCACCGGCGCTGTCCTTGGTGAGTGGTGTGCCCAACGGGATGTGGGTGCCCGCCGAGTCGAATATCCGGCCGTAATTGATGTACCAGGGCTCGAAACTGATACGCAGCACGCCGCGCGGGGTGACGTTTGTCTCAGGGTACTGAGCCACCGCCGGGGCCGACGTCACGATGATGCTGGCGGCCACGACGGGGCCAAGGGCCGCGACGGACTTGCAGTGGGCGAGATATCGGGGCATATGGGTCGCGTGAATCTAAGCAAAAGCGGGAGGTCGACCAAACCGACCTCCCGCGGTTACTACTGGGTCACAGCATCCTCACTGCTGGACTATGTTGGGAATACTCGCGCCGTACTTGGCGTTGATCGCGTCTATCAGGGCATCTGCTACTAGCACATGCGACCGTGCGCTCGGGTGCAGTCCGTCGAGGCTCAACGCCCAGCCGAACGGCTCGTTTTGATGTTGATTGTGGGTCGGGGCAAACGCCGGGAACGGCCGGATGGCGGCCGTGTCCTGGGCTAGTCCGGCCAACAGCACGTTGGGATCCAGGTAGATCCAGTCACGTTCCGTTGCCTCGGCCGCGATCGCGGCATTGTACTGGGTCACGGCGCCTATCATGCCAATCGCCTCCACCGGCGAGATGACCTCGTCAACCGAACAGTCAATTGTCTGCGGCACGCCAAGTGCTGCCGCTCCCATGATCGGTGCACCGTAGTGGAACGGGATCAAGACACTGGCGGAGTCGGAGGTGCCCGGGATCTCGGCCTTCGCCAGGCAGTTCAGATCGACCGTGAGTGTCGGGATTGTCTGCGACGCCAGGTAGTATGCTCCTCCCACGGAGGCATAGGGGGCGGCCGTTACCTGCACCACGCCGATGAGCACGCCCCCGCTCACTGTCTGAAATGTGTCGACGCTATCCATCATCTGTGCGTACGTCTCTATGAACTCCGCCGGCGCCGGATACAGGTCGGGACTGCCCGGGTTAGTCTCGTCGAGTAGCGCATCGAGGATATCACCATTACCGATCCAGATTGTCAGGAAAGTGGGGTCCGTCGCGCGCGCGGCCTGGATCTGGGTCTGGCCGCCCAGCAGAAACGTCTTGTAGATATCGGTGGCGCTGGGAACGATGCTTGGGTCGTAGTAGCTGTACGTCTCGACGACGTCTGCTCCCGGGAACGCCACGTTATTCACGAAGGTCGGGATCGGGAGGTCGCGGTAGTCGCAAGCCGTCGCGGCCGCGCCATCCAGCCGCTCCTGGGTGAATATGTTGGTGTACGGCGGCGGACATCCCGGTCCCCGCATCAGGGGTGTATTCCACGAGTTGGTCCAGGGTGTCGTCGCAGTCGGCGTCTGCAGGCCCATCTGCCGCGCCAGGAGTACCGGATATGCTTCGAGTTGTGTGCTATCGTTGATTCCACCCGATTGCAGGCCTGCAGTGATACTGTTGCCCAGCGCCACATAGCGCGTGAACCTGCTCTGCACGCTGGGACTCACGTTGCTTGCCGTGGGCGGCTGCAGCGAGTCCCTGTCGCAGGCGCTCGTCAGAGTCAACAGAGCTACCAGAGCACCCGCAACGAAGCGGCTCAAGTTGTTGCTGCTATCCATTGCTCGATCCTCTTTCGTACGTTTGCCGGTAGACATCAGAAGTGCACCGTCAAGGATCCACCGATAAGGTGGCCCTGGAACGTGTAAAGCCCATTGTTCAGCTCCGCGGTCGGCGGCTGGCCCGCTATGGCGTCGCGCGTGCGGCCGCGGCGGTCGTTCTGTTTCAGGTATTGGTATGCCAAGTCGACCGCGAACATCGGGCTGAAGCTGTAACCCAGTCCAACCGTGAACTCGTTCCTATTTCCTTCAGGCAGCAGCGGAGTCACCGTCTGGGGCGGTGATGCACCGTTGTGATACAGATACCCGCCGCGCACAGCCAGCTTCTGGGTGACTGCAGCGTCGAGGCCGAACCGCAAGCTATAGGTGTCCTTGTACTCCTCGATCATGACTCTGTCATCCGTCTGGTGCTCGAACTGCACTATCAGGGTGTCGAACACCGACCAGTTGGTCCACTGCAGGTCGAACAGCAGGGTGACCTTGGTCGAGGCCTTGAGCGCGAACCCGATTATCCCTTGGTCCGGCATCGTGATGCTGGTGTTGACGTCCTGCTCACTCAGCGGCTGTCCCGGCGAGTACAGATCGGCCGCGAGCAGAATCAGGTCTATGGGCGCGGGCAGCTCGGGTGTGCCTTGCAGCACCGAGAGCGGGTTGCCCGGCGGGAGCACGATGTTGGTGTGCACGGAATCAAAGACAGCGGTGCCCTCGTAGTCGAGCTTGACCCGTGTCATGTACCGGGCGCCGATGCTCAGCCAGTCGGTGGCCACCCAGGTCACGCCGAAGTTGCCCCCGAATCCGGTGGCGCCACTGGCCTCCAGCTCCCCGTTGGCGAAGTCGGTGTGGTGTGGGATCCCGATCTGACCGAAGGTCAATCCCGCCCCGGTGTCGAACTCGGAGAGGTCGACACGCTGGGTCAGCTTGAGCGATCCGACCACGAAATCGAATCCCGCGCCCAGCTTGATTCTCGGGTGCGGCTGCCAAGCCACTGTGGGCTGGAAGTACATCGAGTGCAGGCTGTTGTCGTACCCCAGGAAGCGTCCGTCAAACGAGACCGGCCACTCGCTGCCCAGCCCGTAGGGGACGAAGAACCCGAATCCGGCCGCCCACTGCTGGTTGATGCCGTAGGTCAGGTACGCGTGCGGCACCGGGACGATCTCGTTCTGCAACTCGGTCGTCTGTTGCGTCAGGTCGTCAGTGAACGACCCGGTAGCCTTGATGAGGGTCACACCGCCGCTCAGCGTCCAACCCGTTGTCCCGGCAACACCCGAGGGGTTGAACAGGACGGACGAGCCGTCGTTGCACGGCAGAGCCACGCCGGTTCCGCCGCGGCCCATGACGCAGGAGCCATGCTCGTTGACCGAGAACCCCTGGGCGATGGCACCGCCCGGAACCGCCACAACCAGGAGCAGCGCCGTGGCCAAAAAACCAAAAGATCGTGACATATGCTTCTCCGGCCTAAAAGATTGGAAGGCATGACGTTACAGGCTGAAGGTCAGGTTGTCAAATGGGGTTGAATAACAACGGGATTGAATGCAGCGCACGCTCCGGCCGCGACAGTCAGGCCTGTCGGGCCTACCAGGATGGCTTGCGCGGCGCTATGGCTCGCCCGTTGGGCCCGCCGCGACAGCCCGTCCGCCGCGTTCGCTGCGATGTGCCGGCTGCCGCAGTCCGTCAACCGGTCTCTAGTGCAGTCCCTCCTGCTGTCGCAGCAGCTCCCCGTCGTAGGCCGACAGAATCTCGGTGCGGCTGATGAGCCCCAAGAGGCGGTCGTGTTCCTCACCGTCGAGCACCGGGATGTGGTGGCTGCCGCGGACTGCCAGCTTTTGCAGGGCCGTGCGCAGCGAGTCTTTGGGAGTGACCCATTCGAACTGTTGTTTGGCGAGATCTCCCGCCAGCACCACCGGGGCCAGGCTTTCGGCGTCGGTGAGAACGGTACGCAGGTCGTTGTACGTGATCATGCCGACCAAGCTCAAGTCCGAGTCCAGCACCGGGAACTCGATCTGCGGGCTGTTACTTATGGCCGCCACGATTTGGGGGACCGTGGCAGTCTCACTGATGACGTGGGGATCGTTGTTGTAGCAGTCGCGGACTCTGAGTCGTTCCAGCACCGCGGTGTCGCGGCCAGAGTGGATGGTCTCACCTTTCCGTACCAGCCACTCGGAGTAGACCGACTCGGGGTAGATCCGTCGCGCCGTTATGTAGGCGATCGCCCCACACAACATCAGTGGTAGGATCAGTGCGTAGTCGCCGGTCATCTCGAACACGATCATTATCGCGGTCAGTGGAGCGTGAGTGGCGCCGGCTACCAGACCGGCCATACCCACCAGCGCAAACGCCTCGGGCTCGATCGTGAACCAGGGTAGCGCTTGCTCGGCCAGCACAGCGAGGCCGCCCGCCAGTGTGGCGCCGATGAACATGGCAGGAGTGAACACGCCACCCGCCCGGGCCACGCTGATCGTTGCCGCAGTGGCGATGAGCTTGGCGAAGGCCAACGCGATCAGGAAGCCGCCGGCGCGGCCGCCGATCATCTCGATACTGAAGCTCTCGTGGCCCCGGCCCCACAGGTCGGCTCGGAACACGATGTCGAGCACACCGACGAGGAGTGCTCCTGCTACGACCCGCTGCCACGTGAGGCGCAGCCGGCCCAGCAGGTCTCCCATGCCGTGCACCCCGCGGGTGTAGAGCACGGCGATGCCGCCGGTCACCACGCCCAGGACAGCGTACAGCACCAACTCGCCGGCGGGGCCGACGCTGTAGACGGTTGGGATCGCGATTACCGGCGTGTCCCCAAAGGCCGCGCGTGAGATCGCCGCCGAGATGACGCTAGCTACGAGCACTGGGGGAAACGACGTGACGCCGAACGAGCCGACGACCTTTTCGAGCGAGAAGAACACTCCGGCGATCGGCGCGTTGAATGCCGCCGAGATTCCTGCAGCGGCGCCGCATCCGACCAGCACCTTGAGCCGCGCGGGTCCGGAGCGGAAGAACCGGCCGGCCCTTGATCCCAGGGCCGATCCGGCCACCGCCACGGGCCCCTCGGCGCCAACCGAGCCCCCTACTCCCATCGCTAATGCGGCGCCGGCTGTCTTGATCGCGACCGGCACCGAGTGGATCACACCGCCTCGTTTGGCGATGGCGCGCATCACGTCGGGGATGTTATAGCCGTCGGAGTCGTTGGTGCCGTAGCGGATCAGCAGCCTGGTGAGGCCGAGCCCCAGGACCACCACGAGGAGGATAGACAGACTGGCACTGAACGTGATGCGCGAGGCGGTCGTGATCGCCAGGGACTGGATCACGTCGATCACCGTGTAGAACACGATCACCGAGCCGCCCACGACCGCCCCGATCACGAGCGCGAATCCCAATAGCAACGTGTTCTCGTCGACGCCCAACCGTGGCAGGCGGTCGATGAGTCCCTGGGCCCGGTCGGTCATGCGGGCCTCCAGGGCACGCTGCAGGGCGATCAGACGGGAGAAGCGGCGCATTGTCGGGCGGAAGATAGGGAACTGAGCGGCTCTACCCAAGCCTCGCGGTGGTAGCGGGGAGCGCCGCGGCGAGTGCGGTGTATCAGTCGGGACGGCGGCGCGCCCGGCGATCACGGGCGCCGCGGCACGACTCG
>CP070666.1:1052371-1057975 GCA_020351775.1 Gemmatimonadota bacterium
TTGGCTACGCAGGTGGTCGATGTCGGACCGCGTGACTTCCAAGTTGTCATGCTTCTTGCAGATGATCGACCGCAACTCACCTACCGTGTCGTACACCCGGACCTCGAAGTTCTCCGTGTCAGCAACGTAGAACTGGTCGCCCAGCACCGCGAACTCGCTACTTCGGGCAAAGAATCGAGTGGCTGCTATGATCAAGTCACCTGCCATGGGATTGACGAACACCTCGTCGCCCCGGAAGCTCCCCAAGGTGTCAACGATCCGGCCTTCAGCGTCGAGACGGTGAAGAATCCAGTCCCGCCGCAGGGAGCCGGTCTCGCGATCCATTGCGCTCGACCGCGTCCGACTCAGGAAGCTGCCATCGGAGAAGCTGCCTATGGCTTCGGCTAGGGCATCGGCTGACCGAAGAGTGATGGCTCTGACGAAGCTGCCTTCATCGTCGAAAACCGAGATGCGGTTCTGGCGCCAGTCGAAGGTCGCCAGGGAATCGGTTCTGAAGCGGGACACTCCCCACAAGCCTTCAAACTCTCCCGGGCCCCCGCCACGCCTCCCACAATTGCGTATGTACGCTCCGTCGGACTCGAAGAACCGCAGCTGGTACGTACCCGAGTTGGCAATAACTATGCGTCCGTCGGGTAGCCTCACAGCACCCACCACCCGATGTAACTCGTACTCCGGATCGCCCTCCAGCTCTCCGATGTCGAGGACCGGCTCTGGACCGAACCGCCATCGTTCTGCCTCGGACCACGCCGGCTCGACATTCTCGACGATCGTGACCCCGCCGGAATCTCGCGTCGCGACCCCGACGCGTTGGCCGAAAACAGGCGGGATCAGTAGAACTGACGTCACCGCTGAGGAAAGCGCCACCAGGAATGCCCGTCTCAATCCGCCTCCCGTGCGAAGCAGAACGACAGAGTGCAGGTTCACATGCTCAGACACAGATCAGGAACACCATCAGAATAGATGCCGGGAATGAGAGCGCAGTTGCAGCGAGGATCAGGCTTGCCGGCACCCCTGCCTCCGCCCCCCGTAGTCCTACTTGCCCTGCACTTCGAGAGTGCCCTGAAAGGTCCCTGTGAGCCGCTGAACCGCGCCGCTTACCCGCTCGTGCACCTCCTCCTGTACCTCGCTCATGCGGATCCTGGCGCGGGTGAGCGACCAAAGCCCGACGATGGTGAGCGGAGCATAGGAACAAAAGTGGTAGGCCACGGCGAACGAGATCGCGGCAGCGGGTTCGACTCCGTACAGGGCGAGGCTGGCCCGAACCAGCGCCTCGAACACTCCGACGAACCCGGGGGTTGACGGTATCGCCAGTCCGAAGTTGACCAGCGACTGCAACACGAATGCACCGTGCCATGGGACGTCGAGGTTGAACGCGATGAACCCAAGGATGATCGACAGCCCATTGATGGCCCAGATCACGGCCGACCACCCCATGACGGCGGCCAGCAGGCGCAAACTGCCAACGACAGCCAGGGAGTCCAAGATCCCTTGCAGGCCCAAGACGATCCGAACGGCCAACTTGTCCGGCAGGATCGCGTGGCTTAAGCCGCGGGTCGCCCCCAAGAAGACCTGCGGAAATTTGGCTGCAATGGCAGCCACCGCGAAGAGCCCGAGGAAAATGATCGTCGCAACCCGCATGATCCGGGCGACCGTGACTCCGGCAATTGTGAAGTCAGGAGCGAGCGCCCCTGAGAAGGCCGCTAGGGCCAGGATGAGAAACAATGTCACGCCGTCGAACACACGTGCCATCATTATCGTGGTGATCGCCGCCGAGAACCGGATGCCGGTCAGCCGTCGCGCAGCGTAGGCCCGGGCAATCTCGCCGGCACGGGCAGGCAACAAGTTGTTGATTGCGAATCCCGCTGACGTAGCCAGGTAGAGAGGGAGCACCTGCAGGTACGGGTTCTCGCGCCGCAACAGGACACGCCAACGGACGGCGCGTACCGGGATCGCAGCCACGAGCGCAATCACCGCTCCAATCAGCGGCGCCTTCCTCGCTTGACGGAAGTGCTCGAACACTTCACTGAAGTGAATATCGTGCAACGACCACCACAGGATGGGGATCGTGACTATCACGCCGACAATGGTCGGCCATCCGAAACGCTTCTTCTTGGTGCTCATAGAGTTGCCGCTCGCGGCCGGCAAGCGAGGGAATTTGGGTGGTGGGGACGCATTCGTCTAGCCTCAAAAACCTCTGGCTTCACCCCGCCCCCTGGGACCGGCATCCTCCACGATCGGAGTTTGAACCTGAACCGTTTGGGTTCCACTCCCTGCTCTCCGCTCGCCTCCCCGAAACTTCCGCCCCAACCGCATCGTATTACTTATATGTAATCGACATACGTTTCAACCGTGATCATCCTATGACTAGTGCTTCCAACGAGTTACGTGACCACATCGAGTTCCTGCCCTTGAGCCCCCAGGACTTTCAGGTCCTCATGGTGCTGTTCGAGCAACCGCTCCACGGCTACGGAATCGTCAAGGCGTCTGCCGCGGAATCGGGTAACGCGGTGCTCGACCTGGGATCGCTCTACCGCATTATCGGCCGCCTGATCAGGAAAGGGCTGATCGAGGACGTGACCGAGCATCAGGCCGATTCCAAGCGACAGCGGCGGTACTACGTAGCGACCGAGCTAGGCCGGCGCGTGGCCCGGGCCGAGGCCGTCCGGCTGCGCGAGTTGCTCGAATCCGAACAGGCCGAACTCCTGTGGCAGAAACCGTGAATCGGGACCACCCCGGCCAGCTCGGCTTGAGCGGCGTGTGGATCAGGTTCTTCATCAACTTCTTCCCCGCCGAGTTCAGGCGCAACTACGGCAATGACATGTTGATCGCGTTTCTCGACCGCCGAGACGATGCCATTGCCTCGCACTCGAAGTCGCTTGGACTGTGCGCCGTTGTCGTGACCACGATGAGAACAGGCTGGCAATATGCCCGTGCCGGTATCGCAGAACGCCGGCTGGGCGCACGCAGGAATCGAGAATTCCGCCGAAGGCACAGGAACGAACCCATGCTGGCAGCCGTGATATCAGACCTGAAGTACGCCTTGCGGGGCCATCTGAGACGGCCGGGCCTCGTAGCGATCGCCGTCATCACCCTGGCGCTCGGAATCGGCGCTAGCACCGCGATCTTCAGTGCGGTGAATGGAGTGCTCTTACGCCCGCTCGCCTATCCGAACTCGCAAGAGCTTATCTCCATCCAGGTCAGCAGCGGCATCTGCTGCAGCGAAGGCTTCTACGAACTGTCGGAACCGGAGTATCTCGATCTCGCCGCGCAGATCTCGTCGTTCTCTGAAGTCGCAGGCTACAGTGGAACCGAAGTCACCATGGGCGACTCTCTTTCGGCACGGCGCATTCAGGTCATGCGAACGACTGCCAATCTGTTTCCTCTGCTGAGAGTGAATCCCCTGCTTGGCCGCACGTTCTCAAGCGAGGAGGATCTACCCGACGTTCCGCGTGTGGTGCTGTTGGGGTATGGGATGTGGCAGGCCGAGTTCGGCGGGGATCCCAATGTTGTCGGGCGATCGGTGGTCATCGCGGATCGACCCGTGACAATCATTGGCGTCATGCCGGCCGGGTTCGAGTTTCCAGCACCCGGCGTGGATGCATATATTCAGCTACAGATCGACAGGGAGAACCCTTGGGCCCGCAACAACCACTACCTCCCGACCATCGCTCGCCTGGCGCCAGGTGCGACCATCGAGCAAGCCCGCAGTGAGGTAAACGTTCTCGCCGCACGCTCAACGGAAGACTATCCGGAGTACTATCCCAACACCGGTTACCAGATCCAGCTCCGATCGTTCCAGGACTCAATCGTTGGTCTGGTGAAGACCCCGCTGTACATCCTGCTCGCCGCTGTTGGCTTCGTGCTGCTCACTGCCTGTGTCAACGTCGCGAACCTCCTCTTGGCTCATGGTGAAGCGCGCAAGCGTGAGATCGCAATTCGTGCCGCGATTGGTGCGTCTGGTGGCAGAGTGACGCGCCAACTTCTCACAGAGAGCTTCCTGCTGGCGGCCTTGGGAGGTGTTGCCGGACTAGGCGTCGCCGTGATCGGAGTGGATGCTTTGGTCGCCATGGCTCCGAGCGCCGTTCCCCGCCTGGACGAGATCGGTATCGATGGAACCGTGTTGGGCTTCTCCCTGCTGGCCGCCATCGCGACCGGCCTGCTGTTCGGGGTGATCCCCGCCACGCACGCCACGCGGCAAGACGTACAAGAAGTGTTGAAGGAGGGAGGTGGTGCGCGAGGCGGAGTACGATCTGGTCATGCGTTGCGGCGAACGCTCGTCACCACCCAGGTCATGTTGGCCGTGGTGTTGGTGACCGGTTCCGGACTCATGCTGCGTAGCGTCATCAACATGTACAACGTGGACAAAGGGTTTGAAACGGATAACATACTCACTTTCCGTATCAACCCTTCATCTAGCAGATACGATACGGAGCCCAAGAGGGTCTCTTTCTACACCCAGTTGTTGGAGCGCATGAATGCGCTGCCAGGTGTCGCTGCAGCCGCGGCGGTTCACTCGCTGCCGATGACCGGGTGGAGCAACAACTGGTCGATCATCATCGAGGGACGGCCCGTCGCAAACATCGGCGAGGCGCCGGCCGATCTAGTGCAGCGCGTCACGCCGGAGTACTTCGACGCACTCGGTTTGACCCTGGTGCGCGGTCGTCTGTTCACTCACCAAGACGACGCCGCATCGCCACCAGTAGTAGTGATCAGTGAGGCCATGGCGCAAAAGCACTGGCCCGGCGAAGACGCGATCGGCAAGCGCATGAAGGTATTCAGGCCCAGCTCGCCGTGGATTGAAGTGATTGGGATAGTCAAAGACGTGCGGCACCAAGGCCCGAGCCAGGAGCCGAGGCCTCGCTGGTACGTGCCTCATGCCCAAGCATACGTGTCGGCCTACTCGTCACCGCTCTCGACGACCATTGCCGTGCGGTCCGACAGCGATCCCACACCGTTGATGGGACCGATCAGAAGCCTCATGACGGAACTCGACGCCAGCGTCCCGATCTCCAACATCCGGACCATGGAGCAGATCCTCGACGGTGCCGTGGGCCGCCAACGTTTCGTGACGACTCTGCTGATCGTGTTCGGTCTCCTGGCTCTATTCCTGGCGGTAGTGGGCGTATATGGCGTCATCTCGTACACCGTATCGCAAAGAACGCACGAGATCGGGTTGCGCATGGCGCTGGGAGCCAAGGGCAGCAACGTACTCACTCAGGTCATGCGAGAAGGTCTCGTACTGTCGCTGATCGGCTTGGGAGTGGGGTTGGCCGGAAGTATCGCGCTGTCTCGCGCATTCGAGTCCATGGTGTTCGGGATCACACCCACCGACCCGGTAACCTATGGCAGCGTCGTAATCGTGCTGATCCTCGCCGCGGCGGCAGCGACGCTGTTGCCGGCGCGAAGGGCGAGCCGCGTTGATCCCATGATGGCATTGCGGGAAGAGTGACGGCCGCGGGGCCGCGGATTGACGCTGAAGAAGGCGGATCTGCACAGATGTTGGTCGGCCGCGGATCGACGCTGAAGAAGGCGGATCTGCACAGATGTTGGTCGGCCGCGGATCGACGCTGAAGAAGGCGGATCTGCACAGATGTTGGTCGGCCG
>CP070666.1:1058075-1063633 GCA_020351775.1 Gemmatimonadota bacterium
GCGTACCCGATCCTGGCCGGCGGTGCCACCAGAGATCCGCCCGTGGCATCGAAAGATTCTGCGCTGATCGTGCCGCGCCGAGGGTATGTCTCTGCATGCGCGGAGTTCACAGCCCAGCACGCAGTCAATGGAAGCGCCACACGAGAGGCAGCGGCAACAGGCGACGCTCTCCCAATAGCGCTATCAAGCGACCCTCGCTACCTTCGTTCAGCAACCTTAGGTCCGAGCAGGTTCGCTGGAATCGCTTGCAGGCGCCAAACGCGAGAGTATGCCAATGAGACCGACCGTGAGATTTCTCAGCGACGCGCTGCTCGAACGCATCGTCGCCGAAGCACGTGCCACATTGTGTCAGCTCGGCGTCGAGATACACAACGACGGGGTGCTGTCGCTGCTATCCGACCACGGTGCGCGCATCGCAGCCGACACAAAGAGAGCCCATCTGACGGAGGACACGATTGACGATGCGCTGTGGACGGTCGCCGGCGGCTTCGCTCTGTATGACGTGCACGGACGCAAGACCCATGATCTCTCGGGCCACAATGTTCATTTCACACCCGGCTCGGCGGCTATCAACCTGCTCGACGGCGGCAAGCAGGATGTTCGCCCGCCGACGACTGAGGACTACATCAACTACGTGAAAGTCGTGGCACAACTGGAGAACATCGCGTCTCAGAGTACGGCGATGATACCAGCTGACGTGCATCGAAACATATCTGACAGCTACCGCCTATTCTTGAGCCTGCTGTATGGCGAGAAGCCCGTGGTCACCGGTGCATTCACAGTCGATGCATTCAACGTCATGAGGGATCTACAACTTGCAGTACGCGGTTCGCAGGACGAGCTTGCGGCGAAGCCGCTCGCGATATTCTCGTGCTGCCCGACTGCCCCTCTCAAGTGGAGTGACGTCACATCGCAGAACTTGGTGGACTGCGCGCTCCACTCAATTCCCGTAGAGTACGTTTCGATGCCGCTGTCTGGATTCGTTGCACCCGTCACGCTGGTCGGGACGTTGGTGCAGCACACAGCTGAGACGCTCAGCGGCATCGTCATAAGCCAGCTCATCAATCCGGGGACACCGGCGCTGTACGGTGGCTCGCCTGCGATCTTCGACATGCGCTACGAGACCACGCCGATGGGCGCGGTCGAAACGATGATGATCGACTGTGCCTACAACGAGATCGGCAAGCACCTGGGCCTGCCGACGCAAGCTTACATGGGCATGAGCGATGCAAAGCTGCTGGATGCTCAGACCGGGCTGGAATCGTCGATGGGCGCGATGCTCGCGGCTCTGGCCGGCGTGAACAATGTATCCGGACCCGGCATGCTCGATTTCGAGAGCTGCTTCAGTCTGGAGAAACTCGTCCTGGATAACGAGATCTGCGGCATGACGCGGCGATTGGTTGCGGGTATCGAGCCACGAGACGACTTCCCTGCGCAGCCGCTCTTCGAGGAACTGCTGCAGGAGCAACATCTATTGATCTCGAACCACACCCGAGCGCATCTCAGACTCGAACACTACATGCCCGGCACTGTGATCGATCGTGCCAACCGCTCACGCTGGCGCGAAGAAGGCCGCACCACCTTGGGCCAGCGGGCCCAGGCAGAAGTCGAGCGGCTCATCGTCCACCACACAGACTCGTCTCTTGCAGATGATGTGAAGACCGAGCTTGCCAAGCTCATGAAGAGTGAAGCTCGGCGATACGGCATGGACACTCTGCCTCACGAAACACTGTGACCGAAGTTCTGGAGTTATCTCCCGACGAGGTGAGGCCCGAGCGCCACGACGTGTTCGAGAACCAGGGCATTCCGCTGGATGCCGCTGTCAGCCCACAGATTGCTCGACTCTATAGCCAGGCCGAAATCATCCTGGCAGACACCGCCGCACCAGTGGGTGTTCTATGTGAGATATCGCGATCCGACTTCGCCATCGTCTACCGCGGCGAGGGTCGGAACGAGCCGAATACTCCGGTGGGCGACATCTTCGAACTGGCTGACCGGTTGGCCCTGTTCACGGTCACGCTGGGAGCCGAGACCAGTGCGGAGATCGCACGTCGCTTCGATGCCAACGACTTCGCGCTCGCCTGCATGTTGGACAGTGCCGCTTCGGTGGCCGCCGACAAGACAGCGGATTTGTTGGAACGGCGCTACGCCGATTCTCTGAGGCGGGGCGAGTGGCAAAGGGAAAACGGTGGAGTTCTGCGTTACAGCCCCGGCTACTGCGGCTGGCACATAAGCGGGCAGAGGAAACTGTTCGAGTTCTTGAGGCCGGAGCAGATTGGAGTGACACTGAGAGACAGTTTTCTGATGGAGCCTCTCAAATCGGTATCCGGTGTAATCGTGGCTGGCCCGAGGGAGATTCACAACTTCCCGATCACGTACGGCTTCTGCAAACAGTGTGAGACACGTAGCTGTCGCCAGCGGCTACGGGCGTTGTTTGCGGATTGACAGACGAAGAAACTTACGGAGACCCACATGGATTTGCTCGCCGATATCGCCAAGGGCGTGATCGACGGAAACGACCAGAGAGTCGCACAAGTCACACAACAGGTCATCGAGCAAGGAACGTCGCCCAAGAGCATCCTGGACGAAGGCCTCATAGCCGGCATGAACGTGGTCGGCGAGCGGTTCAGAGTGCATGACATCTTCTTGCCAGACGTGTTGCTGGCAGCCCGGGCCATGTACGCCGGCATGGATCTGTTGAAGCCGCTCCTCATCAAGGAGGGGATCCCGTCACTCGGCAAGGTAGTGATCGGGTCGGTACGAGGTGACCTGCACGATATCGGCAAGAACCTGGTTGGCATCATGCTCAAAGGTGCCGGCTTCGAAGTGATAGATCTGGGCAACGATGTCCCACCCGAGAAGATGCTACGGACGGCACAACAGGAGAACGCAACGGTAATCGGGATGTCAGCGCTGTTGACGACTACGATGCCGGTCATGGGTGAAGTGGTGGACTTGATCAATCGGGAAGGGCTCGCGGGTGAGCTGAAGACCATCGTCGGTGGAGCACCGGTCACCGCAGACTTCGCACGCAAGATCGGTGCGGACGCACACGGGTTCGATGCAGCAAACGCAGTCGATCAGGTCAAGCATCTGTTGAACGTCACGTGAGATGGAGCCCTTCGCTGTTGCGCTGTCGGCAGGGAGACCGCTGGTGGCGGATGGTGCCATGGGGACAATGCTGTTCGACCGTGGCCTCCAGCCGGGTGCTTGCCCCGAGTCCGTCACGCTGTCCCACCCCGAGATGCTCGGGAGAATCGCACAGCTGTACCTGGATGCCGGCGCGGACATCCTCACCACGAACACCTTCGGAGCATCGCCCGCCCGGCTGAGCACCTACGGCTTAGAAGACAAGACAGAAGTGCTCAACGAGACAGCGGTACGTGTGATTCGGGATGTGGTGGGAGATCGCGCTTACGTCGCCGGATCCTGCGGACCAAGCGGCAAGCTGCTGGAACCGTATGGTGACGCCAAGCCGGACGACCTATATGAGGGGTTTTGCCGCCAGGCCGGAAGCCTCGCTGCAGCCGGAGTCGACTGTGTATTCGTGGAAACCATGGTTGATCTAGCCGAAGCTCGGCTCGCAGTGCGAGCGGTTAAGGACACTGCACCCAACATCCCGGTGGCTGCCTGCATGACATTCGACCCGACACCAAAGGGCTACTACTCGGTCATGGGCGTGAGCGTTGCGGCTGCTGCGGCAGGCCTGGCTGAATCTGGCGCGGAAGCCGTCGGATCCAACTGTGGCAACGGCAGCGAGAACATGGTCGAGGTTGCCCGGGAGTTCAAGGAAGCAACAGATCTGCCGGTGATAATTCAGCCCAACGCTGGCATGCCACAGACGGAAGGCGGCAGAATCGTGTACGACGAGACGCCCGACTACATGGCGACAGCAGCCAAGGAACTGGTGGCACTCGGCATTGCAGTCATCGGCGGTTGCTGCGGTACCACCCCGGAGCACATTGCCGCAATCAGGGCGGTGGTAGACGAAAGGTGGGAGTCGTAGTCACAGAGTGAAGGGAGCGGGTAGCGGCGAGCGGAGAAGGGCCGACGGAACGGCTGGGACAACGGGAAACTGGTGCCGCAGGAAACCGCGCTACCGGTGCAGCCCGGCCGCCGCGGACGCCGTGCCGAAGTCAGCGCCACACAGTCACTCCGCCCTTAGCGCGATCAGAGGATCCACACGCGCCGCCCTGAGTGCAGGCACCAGGCAAGCAGCTAGCGATGCCGTCACCAGCACGATCGCCGCAATCACGAAGGTCCCTGGGTCACGCGGGGCGAGGTTGTACAAGTAGCTCCGCAGCACGCCCGCGGCAGCCAAGGCTCCCAATACACCAATGACAACACCAAGAGCGCTGATGATCAGTCCCTGCGTCACGACATACGTGACTATGTGGCCCTGGTCAGCTCCCAACGCCTTACGGATTCCCAGTTCCCGGGTACGCTGCGCGACCGCATACGCCATCACTCCGTAGACACCTACCACCGAGAGGATCAGCGAGGCGAGCCCGAACACACCAAGCAACCAGGTCCGGAAGCGCGGCCCCGCTACAGCGTCCCACAGGATATCCTCGAGCGGCCGGACACCGAACAGCGCAACGTTGGGATCGATGGATGACAAAACGCGTCTGACCTGTGGTGCCAGACTTGCGGGGTCTCCGACAGTCCGTACCACGACCGCCATGTTGCCCCGCTGCCGCGACCCTGATGCGTAGGGCAAGTAGATTCGGGGCCCGTCCGCAGCGTGGCGTCCATCCATGCCGGCACCGCGGTAACGCACGTCGCCCACCACTCCAACCACGTCGTGCCAAGCATTTCCCAGCCTCAGCCTGCCGCCCACCGCTGATCGCTGTCCCCAGTAGCGTCCAGCCATGAATTGGTTGACTACCACGACCTTAGGCGCCGATTCATCATCGTCATTCGTGAATGCCCTACCCTCTTCGAGATCGATGCCCATGGTCGCGAAGTAGTCGGGGCTCACCTGTTTCAGCTCGGCTTCGAACCTCTCATCTCTCGCGGCCGCGTATCCTTCGACTTCGAAGCTGGTGGAGTGAAACCAGCCACTGGCCGGCAGGTACACTGCGCTTCCGGCTGAGACCACGCCCGGCACGGCCCGGAGGTCCCTGAGCAGCTGGTCATAGAACAGCCTTCGTTGCTCGAAGGTCTGATAGCGAGAATCCGGCAGAGACGTCTCGAAGGTCAGCACATTCTGGGGTCGGATCCCAGTCTCGATGGCGAGTAGGCTCATGAAGCTCTTGAGCAACACTCCGGCGCTAACCAGCAGCACCAGGGCAAGGCCGAGCTGGATCACCACGAGCGCATCACGGATCCGCCCGTGGCGGACTGCACCCGAGGCGCCTCGCGTGCCTTCACTCAGCCTAGTCGCAAGATCGATATTCGAGGCTCGGAGCGCCGGCAGTAAGCCAATGCCCACGCCAACCAAGACCGCGACTCCCAAGGTGAACCCCAGCGCAGTGCCGTCGATGCCGATATCCTCCCGGCGGGGGATCGAGCCTGGAGCCAGCGCAATCATCACATCCAGGAGCCCGAATGCCAGC
>CP070666.1:1063733-1069279 GCA_020351775.1 Gemmatimonadota bacterium
GGATAGACCGAGCTCGGCGACGGTCGTTCAAGCACGACCCAGCCGACGCCGCCGACGGTCAGCAGCACGCCGACCCAGGCCACGCCGGGCAGCGTCTCGTCCAACGCGACCCAGCCAAAGAGCGTCGCCGCCAGCGGGCACGTCACCTGGATCAGAATTGAGAGTCGCGGGCCGATATCGACGAACGCCGTGAGCAGCGCCTGGTCGCCGATCACCAGTCCGACCACACCGGACAGCGCCAGAAACAGCACCTGTCCTCCGACAGCCGGCGGAATCCACAACCCGGTCACCAGCCGGTGCGTAACCGCCAGCAGCACGATCGCGACGGCCAGACGGACCGCGTTGACCATCACGGTTCCCAGCCGCCGCGCGGCCTCCGCGAACAGCACCGCGGTCCCGGCGAACAGGATCGCGGTCGCTACGCCCGCCGCGGGACCGACATAGATTTCGAGGCTGCCAGGCATCCGGATGTCTCTCGATGGATGGACCGGGACCGAGCCGGCAGCCTGTCAGCATAACTTGCCCGGCTAGCAGGTGACCCGAAGCGGGGTGCCGTGGGCAGGCCGCAACGCAGTTGCGGTTTGCCCGTGCCATTCTCCCGGGTCGGAGCAGGTCTGCGGCAACGTCGGCCCGCCATGCGGGCGAACACGGGCAGACTCCGACTCCGTCGGAGCCTGCCCATGGCACCCGGCGACGCTAGGCCGTGTTCTCCTCGAACACCAAGCGACCATCCCTATTTCGTCCCACGGCCGTCCATGTGTCACGTTGGCGGTTGCCGGGTGCAGCTTACCGGAGTATGCTGCGCGCCGAGCATCTGGAACACGGGCCATTTCGATCCAAGGAGAAGAGTCATGAACACCAGACTACTGTTGGCTCTCGGCGTCGCGGTACTTGCCCTGTCGACAGGGGGCTGTCCGATCTGCCCGGAGGGTTCGCCCAATCTCGCGGTCGTTCGGATTGACTACGAGATCATCGAGACGACGTCCGCCACCTCAGGCACCGTGCGCGTGACCGGAGTCATCACGAACTCGGGAACGAGCACGTACGATTCCGGTGCCGGTCAGCAGTCGATACAGCTCTATGAGGGGAGTAACCTCCAGCAAGCTCCGGTGGCGCAGACCGACTTCGAGGATCTTGCCGCGGGCGCAACGCTGACCGTGACGTACGAGACCGAGTGGAGCACGTCCAACGAGTTCATCCCAGACTATTATGTGCTGCTGATCAATCTCGACCCGGATCTGCACCTCGACGGGAACGAGGCGAACGACGAGTGCCCCGCCACCGACAACCTCTTGAGCAGGCCCGGGTCTGAGGTCAACGATCTTCCCGGTTGGGGTAGCTGAGCGGAGATTCGTGCGCGGATCGCCGACGGTTGCGCGGCATGCCTGCCTCCGGCCAGGCATGTTCGGCAGCTCGATGACGAACCTGCCTGCGCCTTCGGCCCAAGGATTCCACCCGGCTGGCCACGCCTGGCACCCGGTGCTTACTCCTCATTCAGCAGACACTTGAGTGCGAAGAGGGACAGTGGAACTATGATCGTGCCGAGCAGGACCAGAAGCTCTGGCGTGCCAAAGGACCAGGATCGTTTGCCGTTGATCACGCGTTGCAGATCGAACAGGTCGCGAAGCTGGCTGATGTTCTCGCGCGTCGGGCTGACTGCGACTCGGTCGAACGTATCGTCTATCTGCTTGACGAGCGTGCCGAGGCGCTCCCGCTTCAGACGGACCAGCGTCTTGTGGATATTGACCTGCGGAATAATGAAGTATAGCACTATGAAGGCGCCAAAGACTGCCGTGAGGGCCAGGCTCAGCGAGCTACGTTCGGCCGGGCACAGCAACCGAATCGCGATACTCAGGACGTAGAGGATCGCAGCCGCGAGTGAGACCTTCCACAATACGGAAGAGGCCGCGCGCACTGCGCTGGTACTGCTGTCGAAAATGGAGGGGGCGATGCTGACCGAACTCCCCAAGGATGCCATAAGCCGCGCAATGCCTATCATGGTCCATAACATAGAGCCGCCCAGGAAACCGATCGTGCATATGAAGAAGAAGCCGCACGCTCTGCCCGGCACGGAGTGAAAGAAGTGTAGGACAACCTCCGTGCCGGTCACGGCAGCCACGGCTGCGAGCACGAGGCCCGTGATGATGTTCTTGCTGGACCAGAAAATGTTGTCATACCACTGACGCAGCCACTGTCGCGTACGCTCCGGCGCATCGTCAAGCAGTTGGGGAAATGCATCCGCGACCTCGTCCAAGAGCATTTCGCAGTACACGACCGCGTTCGCGATCGCAGCGATGAGGACTGCCTGCAAGACGAGTGGCCAGACTGCTTGCAGATCCGGCTCATAGAACGAGACGATGGTGTAAGCAACGCCAAGCAGGGCGGCCGCAATCATCACCCACGGTAACGGGAACGGCAGTCTGAAGGACGACTGCACCTTCGTTTGCCACGCGTCGGGAGACTTCTTGTAGCAACCTACTGTGTCGGCAGCGAACATCGGTCACCTTCCTGTGGGCCACGGCTCTCGGCCGTGTGACCCCACCATCCGGACCAACGAAGCGTCGGAGAACGGTGTATGTCCTCCTTGTTCGACCCTGAGACGCCACCTGAGGACGGTCCAGGACTTGATCGGTTTGCCGGGGCCCCCGGCGGCGGCGCCGTCGCCGCTGCCGTGACCCGCGGCTCTGAGAACGCCCAGCGCACGCTTCCATCCGCCACCTTGGCGTGGAGCGGGTCGGCGGACTTCTGGAAGCCAAACGCGTAGCGGAGATCCGACAGCGCTCGGCAGCTCTCGTCAGGCAGCTCCAGGTTTCCGCTCACGATGCGACCGTAATCGCGGAAACCGTCCATCTCCGTGATCTGTTCGTCAGCACCGCTCTTTTGACCTGCTGAGTTTACTTATCAACCGTGAGAAAGCTGAGACGCTAGGAACGATCTGTCACGTTCGCAGGTGCGGTTCCGCACACCGAATTCTTCAAAGCCAGTGCTCGTGCTCCATGGCCCTCCTCAGGGCCTCCCAAGCCATGACATCAGGCGCCGGGGACGCGAAGAGCAGCGCTCAGCACGGACGTTCGATCTGTCGCCCTATCTTGGTGTAACGTCGAGCGTGGGGATCGCGCTCAAGAAAATCTCGCCGATATGGGAAAAACAGCAAAGATTGGCGCGGCAAGCCGCGGCGTGGACCTCGACCTGGAATTCAACGTCCCGGTGTTCAGAACCAGCCGCGACCAGTAGGCCAGTGGCGTGCGGTTCACCGCACCGCTTCCCCCGACTCGAAGACACATGGGTGCCATGGGCAGGCCGCGACAGCGTCGCGGTTTGCCCGTGCCCTCCTCCGGAGCCGGAGTAAGCCTGTGACAGCGTCACCCCGCCGGGCGGCCGAACACGGGCAGGCTCCGGCTCCGCCGGAGCCTGCCAATGCCACCCAAATCGTCATGGCACCCAACTCGGTTCGACCTATCCGAGCCACCCGCCGCCGGTCGCTGGGTTGCCGGAAATGCTGGGTGCCATGGGCAGATCCTGACGACGTCAGGATCTGCCCGTGCTATCTTCCCAACTCAGGGCAGGTCTGCGGCAGCGTGGGCCTGCCATGTGAACGAGCACGGGCAAACTCCGGCTTCGCCGAAGCCTGCCCATGGCACCCGACTCGGTTCCACCTATCCGGGCCACCCGCCGCCCCGTCTTCATATATCTTCACGGTCTAGCATCCCCGAAGAAGCACACGGCTTGGCAGCAAGATCGCCGCGACGCCAGACCGGTGCCACCCGCCCGCCTTCGGCCCAGGCACGGCACCTCGCCGGCGCTCATGCGCTTCGAGAGGCGATCCATGCCAAGACAGCGAGATTGAGCCCCGTTCCAATCAGCGTCAACAACTCTGGTAGGAACCGTGGTGGACGTATGCCCCGGGCATTCCAGAAAGCTCGGTCTGATTGCCAGACGTGACGGTAGCGCGAAATGTAGTAGAATGCCACAATACCGAAAATGATACCCATCACGGGGACGAAACTCAGAAAGGCAAACACCAGGGCTACCCGCTGGTATGGGATGGGCATCGACACGTAGCTTATCCGTTCTGCCGCCGCAGGACGTACTCGCGCTATCTCCGCAAGCAACCTCTCTCTGGAACGCGGTTCTAGACGGAGTGAGCAACCGGGAACACGAAGGCGATGTCCGTCAATCGTGACATCGGAGAAGTCTTCCCACCTGACCAGTATATCCCCCCGTGCACGATCAGGATGATCCTGCCTGCGCGCTAGGACTAGCCCCTGCTCTGATAGACAAACATCGAAAAGGTAGTTTGTTCCCCATTCCTCGTTCGGGCGCGATGGAGACAACCAAGATGCCGCTGAGCATTCAGGAACATCCCACAGAACACAAAGGCGTCCCGCTTGCCCGTGATTCCGGCCGGAAACATTGGGACCTTCTGCCCGGTCGCCAGGGGCACCTTTCATTTCAGCAAGCTCGACAGGCCGCGCTCGCGCACGGTGGGCGCGTGCAGCATCCGCCTGACCTTTCTCGGTGGCAAAGCGAAGCCTCGCCCAAGACTGCCACACCACGGCCAGGAAGAGCAGCCAAAGAGGCGACCACTTACGGAAATCCCCATCAGTGAGATGGTATGACACCCAACAAAGTAGCAGGAGGAGCGGCGGAGAAACTACCCTCCACAAATGGTAACGCGCGTCATTGAAACGTGGATGCGAGAGGAGCACGCCACGGAAACGGCACACAGCACAGCGGTAGCGTCGATTTCCGAACACGGACCTGGTCAGGATCGCAACGTCCGGACTCCCGCAAGCTAAACACGAGCTGGCGTCTGAGGGAATAGCTGCGTCGGTGGGTGGTATCGACTCGGCCCAGGTGGTTTCCTTTGCTTTGCTGCTATCGTGCGGGTGCCCTCCCACTACTCCGGCAGGGCAGCTACTGCCAACAGTCTCCGACGGCATAGTTGCTTCCGCGGCGGGCGCGTTAGTCGGAATGTTGACGAGTTCCCCACATGCAGGGCATCTGCCGCGTTTGCCAGCGTTCTCGTCCTTCGCCCGGAGCTTCTTGCCGCAACTGCAGGTGACGGAGATGGACATGGTTCGGTTCCACAGTGGATGCCGGGTGGTACCGCTCCTCGAGCAGTGCCGCCCGAGTCGTCGCCCGACGAAAGCCAAGCACTGCTGACACAGCAGTGGCACACTTTGTGACTGCCATGATCCAGAGTTCGCAGGGTGCGGATCGCCGCGCGATATTCTGAGAGATCGGCGCGGCAAACGACACCCCACTCCAGTTTACTTCAACTACCGCGTTTTCGATGCCTGTTTCTCCTGTATCGCCTTCAGAATCTTCTCCGGCGTGATCGGGAGGTCCTTGATCCAGACGCCGGTGGCGTTGGCGATGGCGTGGGCGACGGCGCCGAGGACGGGGAGGGTGGAGCCTTCGCCGATCTCTTTGGCGCCGAACGGCCCGCGGGGCTCGTACGAGTCGACGATGCCGCTGAAGATCTCGGGGGCGTCCTTGATCGTCATGATCAGGTAGCCGTGCAGGTTGGGGTTGAGGATCTG
>CP070666.1:1069379-1074911 GCA_020351775.1 Gemmatimonadota bacterium
GGAGCCGAGACCGAGTTCGAGTTGGACATCCCACCTGCGATATACTCGGAGATCGAGTTCGACATACACAAAGTCGAGGACGATCCTTCCGACCTCGCGTTTCTACAGCAACACCCCGAGTTCGACGAATTGAGCATCCGGGTAATGGGTAGCTACAACGGCAGCTCGTTCCTCTTTGAATCCGATCTGGGGGTGGAGCAGGAGCTGGATCTGGTACCTGCCCTGGTGGTCGAGGAAGGAGCTGGCAGCACCAATATCACGGTGTTCGTCGACATCGCCGCCTGGTTCAGGGACCAGTCGGGTGGTTTGATCGACCCCGACTCGGCCAACGAGGGCGGCCCCAACAAGAGCCTGGTCGAAACCAACATCAAGGAATCGATGGAGGCTTTTGAGGACGATGACCGGAGCGGTAGCAGCTAGTCTCAGCGTCGGCCGGGGAAGCTGGTAGGTAACTGGACGCTTGCGTCCGGCCGCCTATACGGGACAACGTTGGGTCACCAACTCACCGGGAACGCAACTGTGACCGAGACACCGGCCCTGGCAATAGTAAAGCTGTCCGAATCGTTCGCATCACTGTGGCAAGACCTCGCTCAGGAGTTGGGTGTGCAGAGCCTCATATTCGACACCGACGAACTGGAATCGCATGAGCGGGACCTGATCGCCGTGTTGGTGGCCGCAGGTGGTGAGGAGGCGCGGGGTCTTGATGCGCTCCTATCAATATCCGGGGCCGAGGGATCACCGATCTATCTCGTTGGAGCCAACACATCTCATCGTTTTGGGGTGGAGGCGGTGCGACGAGGCGCAGCAGACTACTTCGCCCTGCCTGACGACGTCGACTTGTTGCGCAGAACCCTGGCTTCCAGACTGGAAACCGCCAACGCGCGCCGATCAGGACCACACCCCAAGCCGGACGACACCTTTGCGGCCATCATCGGCGAGAGCGACGCACTCAAGGCAACTCTCGACAAGGCTCGGCGTGTGATATCCCACCCAGACGTTACGGTTCTCATAGGCGGAGAGACCGGAACCGGCAAGGAACTACTGGCGCGCGCCATCCACGAGGGTGGTCCGCGTTCCGGTGGGCCATTTGTGGCGGTCAACTGCGCAGCGATACCAGCGAACTTGTTGGAGAGCGAGTTGTTTGGTCACGTCAAGGGTGCATTCACCGACGCCCGGACCAGCAAACCCGGTCTTTTCGAGGAAGCGAACGGTGGGAGTCTCTTGCTCGACGAGATCGGGCATCTTCCTCTCGAGTTGCAGGGCAAGCTGCTGCGAGCTTTGGACGAACACCGCATCAGGAGGGTGGGCAGCACTGAGAACCGTGAGGTCGACGTTCGTATACTGGCTGCGACACACGTCGACCTGGAGCAAGCCGTGGCCCGTGGCGAGTTCCGCCGGGATCTCTTCTACCGATTGAACGTTGTTTCGTTGGATTTGCCGCCGCTGCGCGAGCGTGGTAGCGACGTGGAGTTACTCGCTCGCGTATTTGCCGAATCGCTGGCACAGCGCTACGGCATGGCGGTGCCACGGCTAAGCCCGGAGCTCCTAATGAGACTCCGCACACACTCCTGGCCGGGGAACGTACGTGAGCTGCGGCATGCGATCGAGAGGAGTCTGCTACTGTCGAAGCCCGGGACGCTCGATCCTGCCGAGCTGGTAAAGGAAGACAAGCAGAAGAAACGGCAAACGGACGCTGAGTTCCACACGAGCATGACCTTGCGCGAGCTGAATTTCGTCGCGGCCCGGCGTACAATGGACCGCCTAGGCGGAAACAAGAGCGCGGCTGCCCGCGCACTGGGGATTTCGCGCTCACGTTTCCAGCGGCTCCTGGACGAAATGGACTCCGGTGACAGTCATGACTGATAGCGGGCGGACGCAGATTCCCGATCCCCTGCGTGCGGCGCGTCAAGCGGTTTCGGATGGCCGCTTTCGTGAGGCGTTCGAGCTACTCACGCACCTCAGCGCCGAACAGACGATCACGCCCGAATGGCACCTGTTGATGGCCATGGCGTCGTGGCGGTTGGGAAACTTTGTGGAGAGTCACGACGCTGCAACGAGTGCGTTGGAGTTGTTCCGCGCCCGGGGTGATGTTGACGGTGAGATGAAGGCGCAGAACGTTGCAGCGGCGGGTGCATTTGCCATGGGTAGGCTCGAGGAAGCGGGCCGTGGCTTCGAATGGGCTCTGGCTCTGGCGCAGCATCTCTCAGACAAGCTCATGATGGCACGATGCGCCAACAATTTGGGCAACGTGGCGTATTACAGAGGAGACGACGAAGAGGCACTGCAACATTACTCGCACGCCGCAAGCCTGTTTGAGCAGGTTGGTTCACTCCACGGCATTGCCGAGGCATGGCACAATACCGGCGTGGTACTACGGGAGAGAGGCGAGTACGAGGGGGCCGCAGAAGCAGCGGATCGTGCAGCCGACGCTGCAAGTCATCTCGACGACCGGCGGGCGGTGGGTTGGACGCTGGGTGGCAGTGGTGAGACCGACGCTCTACAAGGAGACCTCAGGTTGGGCAGAGTCCGGGTCGAGAGGGCGCTCGAGCTTGCGCGTGAACAAGAGGATCACCCGACCGAGACAGACTGTCTGCGCGTCTTGTCACGGATTGCAGTGGCCGAGGGCAGACTCGATCAGGGCCTGGAATTGGCCCAAACTGCAGTTGGGTCGGCCGACCGAATAAGGAATCCTTGGATGTCGGCTCGAACGCGGCAGCAACTGGCGTCGGCCCTGCTGGCAAAGCGTCGACGGACAGAAGCCGCCGAGGCGTACGACACGGCTGCTGAGGTATTCGAGCAACTTGGGTCGCGCCGCAGGGCCCGCGCAATGAGAGTTCTCGCCGACCGGCTGCGGTGATCTCACACTGTTCGCCAACATCGTTCAACAACCTGTAATCGCGCCAGATCGCTCCAGAGGCGGCACTCAAAAAACCTGCGATCTCAAATCGCCGATCTAAAATCGCCAATCGCTCCCCCCCACTCCTTACCCGCGATCAACCCCTCCACCACCTCGCAAATCTCCCGCGCCGCCTCCAGATCCGCTTTGAGGCTGTCGGGCACCCCCGTGATCGGATCGGCTTCACGCAGCCTGTCGAGCAACGCCTCCAGCACCGCGAGCTGCCGCTGCAATGTCTCCTCGGACTCGAGTTCCCTACGAGACCGGCCCTCCGGCTCCGCGGTCGGCGGCCCTGCCGCCAGACGCGCGTGGATACTGCTGATGCACGACTCGGTGCGACCGACCAGGTCCGCGAGTTCTTGCACCAGATCGGGAAACGCGCCGCGTCCGTTTCCCGACGGGCGCGGCAGCCAAGCGGACTCGGCCGGCTCCTCAGCGGCCACCGGCTCCGGCTGCAGTTGAAACGCCCCTGGGCCCAGCCCCAGGCCGATGCCGGCCAGCTTCGCGGTCCACCCGCCCAACCGGCTCTCCCAGAAGCGGAGCCAGCGATTACCCACGAGCTGGTTTCTCCAGCGTTCCCGCCAGACGATGACGCCCCCGCCGAGGACGCTGCCGAAGGCACCGATGATGATGCCGCCGCCTACCAGGTCCGCCGGCAGACCGGCGTCGAGTAGCGCGGCCAGCGTTCCCAACCCGAACAGGCCCGCGCAGAATCCCGTTACCCGGCGCGCCCACGTGGCCTTGGCGAAGCTGACGCGGCGGCCCCGGCGCGAGACGATCTGCTCGCGCTGGCAGTCGAGATCGATGTTGAGCTCACGGACCATGTCCGCGCGGGTGCGGCGTTTCTCGAGCAGCCGCCGGGTCGGGAGGAGCGCTCCGGCAACAGGCGACAGAGCGAGGACCCCGAGGAAGCCCAGGGTGGCGGCGGCCATGACCCAGTTGCCGGATTGGAGCGCGCCGCCCAGCACCCACAGGGCCGGAAGGGCGAGGACGACCGCTGTCCCGGCGAGGCGGGATTCCTCCGTCATGCGCGCGACGAAATCGCGGAGCGACTTCGGCAGGTCGGAGCGGATCTCCGGCGCCGGCGCCAGGGCACGGACAAGCTCCCCCGCCGACTGAAACCGCTCGCGGGGATCCTTGCGCAGGCAGCGGCCCACCGCCCTGGCCAGCGTGGTGTCGAGGTGCCGGCCGAACACGCGAAGCGGAGGGGCAGGACGCGAGATGTGCTGCTCCAGGATCTCCCCCAGCGATCCGGCGAACAGGGGCTGCCCCGTGGCCATCAGGTACCCCATCACGCCGAGCGAGTAGACGTCGCTGCGCCGATCGGCGGGAAGCCCGGCCGCCTGCTCGGGACTCATGTACGGGATGGTGCCGGACATCCGCGCTTCAGCGACGTCGGGAGGGAGCCCGTCGTCGACGACCTGTGCGAGCCCGAAGTCGGCGACGTAGGGGCGGCCGCTGTCGCGCTCGAGCAGGATGTTCTGGGGCTTCAGGTCCCGGTGGACAACACCCTGCTCGTGGGCGTACTCGACCGCGCGCGCCACGTAGTACAGGATACGCGTCGCGTCGCCGACGGGGAGCGCCCCCTCCGCCAGAATCCGTTGGGCCAGCGTCTCGCCCCGGACGTAGCCCATGGTGTAGTAGGCAAAGGGGCCGGCTTCGCCCACCGCGTGGATCGGCACGATGTGGCGGTGCTCTAGGCCGGCCGCGATGCGCGCCTCCTTGAGAAACCGCTCGCGCCGGCCTTTAGTCGCAAGAGCCGGCGGCAGGACCTTGAGGGCCACGAGACGCCGGAGCCCGGTCTCCCACGCCAGGTACACGACGCCCATGCCGCCTCGCCCCAGCTTGCGCTCCAGCACGTAGCGCCCGTCGAGTGCCTGCTGCAACCGAGACATTGACTCGTCGGGCTGCTCGCCGCGGCGGTCGGGTTGCCGCTCGGGTGGAATCGGTTCCACGCCCATGCTACCTCCTCGTGGGCCCGTCATGGTCGGGCCCGGTTGGTTGATATAGCCGTGTAGGGACGACGGCTCAAGGTGAGTGCATTAGGTACGTCCGCCGCCGCGATCGGCTCCCATTCACCCGCGTCCGACGGCGGAGCGCACGCCGTAGACCAGATCGAGCACGTCGTGCCAGAACTTGGACCCGAAGGCGAGCGAGATTCCCGTCACGATCGTGCCGTCGAGCGCCTGAACGATGCGGCTCACCGTCCAGTGGTGCTCCGCGGGGCGCACCCAGCCCAGCGTGTCCCACGGGGACTCGAGGTGCGAGAGGATCTCGAAGAAATCCGCCTTCATGAGCACCGCCAGCGCCACCGAGGCGGCCAGCGTGCGGAGCGCGATGCGGCGCTCGCGCGCCTTCTCTTGTTGCGGGCTTCCCTTCTTCTCCCGCAGATCCGTGTCACTGAGCTTCATCGCGTTGGCCAACCGTTCCGACGCGACGCTCAGCGCACTGAACAGCAGCAGCAGATTGATCAAGGGCTCGAACGCTGCCATAGCGCCTCCCTCCTCTGGTGAAGGACGACGGCTCAAGCCGCCGCTCGGCTGAAAGGCCGCTGATGGACGCCAAAGATTCCGGATGAACGCGGATGGGCGACAAACCCATCCACGTCGCTTCAGCGACAAGTGGCCGAGCCGCGG
>CP070666.1:1075011-1080410 GCA_020351775.1 Gemmatimonadota bacterium
GCGTCTCTCCGTTCCGCCGCAGGAGCTCAGCCTGCTGCTGCTCGTCAACCAGACTGGGGAACGGGACGCTCGAGTTGTCACGCGAGACCCAAACGACGAGCAACGACACGATGAGACTCACAACGGCCACGCCCAGGGCTGCCTTGCCTCGCTGCGCTATCAAGTGTCGCAGCTTGCTGCGGCGGCGGACGGGCGGGGTGCATCGTTGACCAGACGACTCGAGGGAGAGCGGGCTGCGCGGTGTCGAGTACTCGATCTCGCCGCTGCTGCCCAGCGACGAGCCAGCCAGCTCGATCAGGTGAACCCGCCCCACCTCGACTTCCTGCGCCGGCTGCGCGCCCAACGCCTCGACCGCATCGGTCATGGAGGGCCATCGCTCATCCGGGTTCTTGACCAACATCCGCGCTACGACGTCACTCACCTTGGGCGGACAGTCGGGAACCATCTCCTCCAGCGGCCGTGGGGTCTCAAACAGATGCTTGGTGATCACGGCGGCGACGGAATCACCGAGGAACGGCGGATTTCCGGTCAACATCTCATACGCCACGATACCCAATGAGTACTGGTCCGAGGCCATTGTGGCCGTGACGCCGGAGCACTGCTCTGGGCTCATGTAACACGGAGTCCCTATGGCTGCCCCGGTCGCCGTTATCTCCTGACCGTCGCTCACCTTCGCGATCCCGAAATCGGTCAGCACGGCCCAGCCTTCACGATCCAGCATGATGTTGGCAGGCTTTATGTCACGATGGATCACGCCGCGCCGGTGTGCATACTCCAGCCCACTGGCCAACTGGCGGAAGACCGATACCGCCGCGGCAACCGGCAATGCTCCTCTCTCCTTGATGGCAGAACCGAGCGGGCAACCCTCGATGTGCTTCATCACGAAGAACACGAGGTCGTTCACCTCTCGTACCGCGTAAACGGGAATGATGTTGGGGTGGCTCAGTGACGCAGCAGTCCGCGCTTCGCGTTTCAACCTCCGCTGGGCGATCCCAAACTCAGATACCAGCTCCGGTAGCACCACCTTGATTGCCACTCGCCGGTTGAGCTGTAGATCCTGAGCGAGATAGACGGCGCACATGCCGCCCTTACCCAGCCTACCCAGGATCTCGTACTCACCGGCCACCACAGTCCTGATAGTGCCTAAGAGTTGGGTCTCCAGCGTCTGGGTGAGCTTGTCGCGGATCGACATGCGGCGGCCGGAATCAGCGATGCCGCCGGGAGCGTCCGCGCCACAGCGAGAGCACATGACCTCGCCCGGTGCCAACACCCATTGACACCGCTCACAAGTGACGGCGACCGAGTGCGTCACCGAGCCACCTCGCCGGCGTCGCTCGAACGCAGCCGAGCCACAGCGCAACGGTCGCGTACGCTAGTTCTGCAGTATGATGATGCCGTTGACATTCGTGGTCTCGTCCGCGATGAAGACCTTGTCGGTCTGCTGATTCAACGCCACACCGAGCGCGTCGGTTGCCACGAACATGGTGTAGACCGTGGCTCCCGTGGTGCCGTTGAGATACTGTATCGCGCTGCTAGTCGGGACCATCAGGAGATCCCGCAGTGCGTCTGTGCAAACACTGGCTGGCACGCCAGCGACTGCTGTGCTACCGATCACACTGGACGTGGCAGCGTCGAGCAGCCAGATGGCACCAGGACTGGTGTTGTTGGGCACGAACAGCATATGAGTCTCACCATTCCATGCGATTGCCGACGGAGCCCCTCCCAGCGGACCTATCGACCCAACCACGCCGTTGGTGACACCGTCGATCACCCGGACATCGTCGACCTCGTGGGCCACGTAGATCCGATTGGCTACCGTGTCTACCACGATCGCGGTCGGGCTGGCGCCGACAGGAACCGTGGCCAGCACGGCGTTGTTTGCTCCCTCTATCACTGACACGGTGTTGTCAGCGTAGTTGGCAACGTAGATCCGATTGCTGACCGGGTTGACTGCGACCCCCCTCGGTCCGCCACCCACGCCCACCGTGGAGATACCGGCTTTCGCCATCACGTCGATCACCGAGACCGTCCCGTCCCCGCTGTTCGTTACGTAGAGCCTGTCGGTCGCCTCGCTGACGGCCACCCCCCATGGAGACGAACCCACCGGAATGGGCGCGCCAACGATGGAGTGAGTCGCGCCATCGATGACCGATACGTTGTTGCTGACCCCATTGGCGACGAACACGAGATCGGCGCTGGAATGGGCCGCCACGCCACGCGGACCGCCAACGCTTGTAATCACTGCTTCCAGCTGATTGTCGCGCACCACGGTGACCGAATTGTCGCTGCTACCTGCGACATAGACCCGATTGCTGCCGCTGTGGACCGCCACCCCGCGTGCACCCTGTCCCACGGCCACACTGCCGACTTGCGATCCCGAACTGCTGTTCAAGATCAGCAACTCGTTAGCCGTTGCATTGGCGACGAGAATGCGAGCCCCCACGGCGATGCCCTGGTAATCGGCGTCCGGCAGGCTGAGAGTCTTTTCCAGATCTCCCCTGTCGAGCACGGCCACTCCACCACGTGTGGCCACGAACGCCTTCTGCGCGCCCTCGTCTACCGCGATTCCCTGCGGGTTGATCCCGACGTTTAGGGTCGCGTTGACGCTGGGGCCCTGGGTATCGATTACGGTTACGGTGCCCTCGCCCGTGTTGGATACGAACAGGAGACTGTTGCCGCGGTCCACGGCGAGCCACTGAGGATTCGATCCGACACCGACGGTGCCTGCGACCGTGCTGTTTGTCGAGTTGATCACCGCCACCCGGTTGGATCCCGGCAGTGCGACGTAGACGCGGCTTTGGACTTCGTCGATCGCCACCCCGGCGGGCGTCTCACCAAGGTCGATCGCAGTGATAATGCTGTGACTCAAGCCATCGACTACGGTGAGAACGTTTGTGACTTCGCTCGCGACGTAGACGCGGCCGTTGGTGCGATGCATGGCGATCCCTGCAGGCTTGCCGCCCACGGTGATCGTACCTGCTGCGCTGTCACCCACCACGTCGATGACGGTGACGTAGTCGCTGGATCGATTGGTGACGTACGCCAGATCCCTGGCCTCACTCACTGCGATACGATACGGCTCCGCACCGAGCAGCAGGCTGCCGAGTACGACTGTGTCGAGGACGACCGGGACCGTGGCGGTTGCGGTGAACACGTGCTGCGGCCCACCTGCAACCGCGTTCAGGCTGTTGTAACCTTGACTCGGTCCCATCGTCCAGCCGGCAACGCCGGCGACACCAGCAGAGTCGGTCACCGCAGGCGACCCAACCACGCTGCCCCCGCCGGCGCTGACGGCGAAGCTCACCGCCGTACCGGGAATGGGATTGTTGAAGCTGTCTTGCACCAACACCGCCGGCGGAATCGGCACACGCGTTCCCACGAGCGTCGTTTGATTGTCGCCGGCCTGTGGTGTCACGGATGCGGGTGGTCCGGGAATCACGGTCACAGCGGGACGCGCCGACGTCACTTGGTCTCCCGCTATCGTGGCTCCGACGTCAGACGCCGTCCCTGCTGTCTCACCGGTGAAGTCTGCGCTGTAGCTCCCGTCGCCGTTGTCCGCCACCGGCCCGATGGTGCCGTCGCTGGTTCCACCGGATAGGTAGAAAGAGACATTCAACCCACCAGCGGCGTGACGGTTGCCGAATGCGTCGCGCACCACCAATCCTAGAACGGCGCCCGACCCGGCCGCAACGGTGTCATCTGATAGAGTGATAGTAGAGCGGTCGAGGTCGGCCGGGCCCGGGACTCCCGTGGCATCGAACTCGGCAGAGAGCCCCGCCACGCTCGCGGTCAGCGCGTTGGGGCCGGCTGTAGTCCCCAGAGTCCAGCTGCCAAGCGTCGCTAGTCCGTCCGCCCCGGTGACCTGCACCGAGTCGGTGATCGTGCCGCCTCCCAGCGAAACCGTGAACGTCACTGGCACGCCCCCGACGGGATTGCCGCCTCCGTCGCTCACCAACACGGCGGGTTGGGTTGCCACTGCGCTCCCCGCATTTGCGGTCTGGCTGTTGCCTGCGACTATCAACAATTCGGCGGGCCACGCAGCAACCGTTATGGTGGGGCGTGGTGATGTGACCGGTAAACCATCCATCGTTGCGTTGATGTTGGTTGCAGTGCCAGCCGTCGAGCCCGTGAACGCCGCGGTGTAAGTTCCATCGCTGTTGTCCACCGTCCCGCTGATCAACCCGGTGCTCGTACCCCCGGCATGACTGAACACGACGTTGAGTCCACCGCCCGTGAGCAGATTACCGTACTCGTCCCGAGCATGCAGGGTTAATACTGCAGTATCACCGATACCGACGGTGTCACGCGAAACACTGAGCTGTGACGCAAGCGCGGAGACCGGACCCGGCAGCGCCATTGCAGTGATCGCCGTCGACTGGTCTTCCGCCGTGGCTGTCACGCTGTTGCCGCCCGCTGTGGTGCCCAACGTCCAGCTACCCAGCCTTGCCACACCGCTGGCGTTGGTGAGTTGGACCGGACCTATGAGCTGTCCGCCGCCATCAGAAACAGTAAAAGTCACCCACACAGCGGGTACGGGATTGCCGCCGTCGTCCAACGCAACGACCGCCGGCGCAATTGGCACAGCCGTACCCACAGTCGCGCTCTGGTTGTCACCGTCGTGCACCAGTAGAGATGCGACTCCCCGCACCACGGCAACGGGGATCTGAGCGGCTACAGTGTCGGATTGCGCAATGACGTGCGCAGGATTGAAGCTCACGGCGCGAATTACGCCCGAACTCGTGACCGTGACCGCGGTGGAATCCGACGACGACCAGGTTATCAGCGGCGCCGCGATGATCGAGTCATGTGTGTCACGCACCTCCACCGCCACCGTCGTGTCGTGGTTCAGGCCCGGGAGATCGATACGCGGGACCGAAAAGCTCACCTGCTTTGCCACCTGCCGCACCTTCACCGTCGTGTTGGTGGTATATCCCTCGTAGGTCGCCGTCACCGTAGCCAAGCCGTTGCTGAGTGCGGTCACGGTACCCACTGGTGTAACGGCCACGACTCCCGAATCGGGAGACGAGAATGTTGCGGGCAATTGGGCATCAGGCGCCTGATCGACCGCGAGGCCGTGTACCGCGAGACTCCGCGTCTCACCAATGCCTGTTAGGGAATCGACCGGATCTATGGCGATGGCGGCATACACCACTTCAACTGCGAGCTTGCGGACTACGTCACCGACTACATCCGGTGCCACCAGGCGCGCCGTGATTTCCGCAGTCCCAATCGCCCTCCCGGTAACGACACCGAGCGTATCTACCGGGGCCACTGCGGTGTCGCTCGACTCCCAGTGAATGCGACTCGGCCCGCGACCACTTGCAGCGGGCAACTCGCCAGAGAGCTGCACCGTTCCGCCAAGCAACACGACGGAATCGCCCGCGATGGTGAACTCGCGC
>CP070666.1:1080510-1085909 GCA_020351775.1 Gemmatimonadota bacterium
CTCGACGTACTTCGCGTCCTCGTATGAGGTGCCGGCGGTCTCCCACGGGACAGGCTGGTTCAAGCCCAACTCGCTGAAGACGAGTGTGGCTCCGTGATCGGGCACAACGGTCACGGTGTCGACCCGCGGTGTCGGCAGGCGGAGGCGGCGGCCACCGCCGAAGAGACGAACGGCGCTGTCGGCGTCGACGGTGCGGCGACACCGTAATCTCTTACCAATGCAATGTCCTCTTCTTCGCGACCAAGTCGTGATACGAGGCGTCAGGTGCCAAATCGATCCCTCCCGGCCGCGGCACAGACAAGGTCCTGTGGCAGGCAAAGACAATTCAGGGCAGCCTACGGCAGCTTGGGCAGCCACGACAGCCGCTGGATGAGGGCCGCTACCTGGATCAGGCAGGGAGGCCCGATTCGCGCGATCAACAGAAGGGAGAACAGCTGGCCGTGAATGTAAATTGACAGTTCAAATTGTCATGATACATTGCACTACATGTTCAAACGAAGTCGCGCCCTTCCCGCACCCGGCCAGGAGACCTTCTTCCTCTGGGGGCCGAGGCAAACCGGCAAGACCACACTGCTGCGTCAGCGTTACGGCGGCGCTCGCTGGATCGATCTGCTGAAGGCCGAGGAGTTTCGACGCTACGTCGCCCGGCCGGAGCTGCTGCGACAAGAGATCGAGGCGGAGCCGGTCAGTCCTCGACAGCAAATAGTGATCGACGAGATCCAGAAGGTTCCGGCGCTGCTGGACGAGGTCCACTGGTTGATCGAGAATCGTGGAGCGCACTTTGCGCTTTGTGGCTCGAGCGCGCGCAAGGTGAGACGCGGCGCAGCCAATCTCCTGGGTGGACGGGCGGTGCGGTACGAGCTGTTCGGCCTCACCGCGGACGAGATCGGCAAGGCCTTCGACCTGGACCGGCTGCTGAATTCTGGTTATCTGCCTCGCATCTATGAGGCGAGCCGACCCAACCGTTTGCTCGACGCATACATCGCCGACTATCTCAAGGAGGAGATCGCCGCGGAAGGACTCGTGCGAAACCTCCCGACTTTCTCAGATTTCCTAGATGTGGCAGCACTTAGCGACGGTGAGATCGTCAACTTCTCGAATATCGCTCGCGAGTGTGGTGTGTCGAGCCATACGACGAAGAACCACTTTCAGATCCTGGAAGACACGCTGCTCGGCAGGTGGTTGCCCGCCTACCGAAAGCGAGCCAAACGCCGCGTGATCGGCGCGCCCAAGTTTTACTTCGTCGATGTGGGTGTCGTGAACAGACTGGCACGCCGAGGGGAGCTTCTACCCGGATCCGAACTCTATGGCAAGGCTTTCGAGAACTGGGTGTTCCATGAACTCACGGCGTACTCCCACTACCGCGAGTACGATGGCACCCTTTCCTACTGGAGACTCGCCAGCGGGATCGAGGTGGATTTCGTAATCGGCGATATGGTAGTGGCTATCGAGGCGAAATCCAGCGCCAAGATCACGCGAGATCATCTAAAGGGACTGCGGAGCCTCGTGGCCGATTTCCGCGATGTCGAACGCCGGATCGTCGTCTGTCGTGAGCCGAAGCCTCGCAAGACGGATGACGGTATCGAAATCCTGCCAGCCACCGGGTTCGTGCAGCGACTCTGGGGCGGGGATATTCTCTGACGGTATCGCGTCCTCACCTTCTACCGTCCGTAACGCCCCCGCCGCCTGAATCTGGCCGCAGGGCTCTTGGCACCTCGGTTTCGAAGCTGCGGCGGATGTGTGCTCCTCTACGGCTATCCCGCCTGGAACACGTCATCACGCTGGTGCGCTGGTGCGCCTATGAGTTTCTGACCCTCGAGTGCCATGTGTCCTCGGCGCGGGCGCTGGAGGCGGTCGGTGTCAGAGACCGCTCCAACTTCCGGCGACAGGTGCGGAGGGCAAAGGCCAGCGCAGATCTTGGGGGTGGATAGGAACACCGAGCAGCCCGATCTGGGTCGGTCAGCTCGATTAGTGTCATCTGCGGCGTGATCTGTGGCTACGGCAGCGAATCCAGTATCCACCCCGGCGTCCGCACCGCCTTCACGAAGTCGAGCATGCTCGTGTTGACATCCTGCAGCACCTTGCGGCCGTCGGGGAGGACGTAGAGCACGCGGCGCTGGATCGAGAGCCCTTGATAGAAGTCTGCGAACGCGGTTGCCGGACCCGGCAGCCGCTCGAAATGCCGGTGCGTCACTTCGAGGCACTGAGCGTAGGTGTATTGCCCAGCGCTCTGGTCCCCAACGCCGGCAAAGACATCCAAGACTAGCTCATAGGGGATGCGGACCCAGGGGTTGCCACTGTACGGATCCACGTATCGGGCCAGCGTCTGAAGCGCCACTGGTTCGGCCAGGAACACCGGCATGCCTGAACCGCCCGGGAAGTGAAAGTGCATCGGTCGAAGACCGACGTCCTCCAAGTTCGGCACATCCGGGTTGTCAGCGTTCCGGGCGCCTCCCCACTCGAAGTCGGCTGCACTCAGGTCATCGAAGCCGGGATGCACAGACCGGTGGTCGATGGCGGACTTGGCAATGAGCGCGCCTGCACCTGGCGGGATCGGGTAATCCGTTCCGCCACCCGGGAACCGGAGGATTCGTTCGGTCCACACACCTGCCGGATCGTTTCGCACTACTGCGGTCTCGGAGCAGGGCGACCACACGTAGTCGTGGTTGCGATCCCATCCCATCCCCAGGTACTTGCCGTCCAGGTAGACGACGGTGTCAGCGTTGTTGAAGATCTCGATGTACTTCGCATCTGTGTACTCGGTGCCGCCGGTTTCGTAGTGCCACGGCACGAATGGATGGATCTCGCTGAAGATGAGCGAGCCCCGACGGTCGGGCATCAGGACGACGGTCTGCTCGGCCCCAGGGGACACATACATTCGGCGGCCGCCTGCGAAGACGCGAGCCGTGCCCACCGTTTGGGCCATCTCGGTATCACTGAGCAACCGCGTCACCTCCACCTCGTAAAGCCCCCCCAACGGGTCCGCTAACCTCGCCACGCCCACGGCGTCCGCCGCAGCCGCGTGCCAATAGTTGTCGGTGTAGGGCTCTGTCATCCGGTGCACGCGGACCGGCGCGGCTGGCACCCCTGCCGTCCAGCCAAGGAGGTCACCGACGGGCGCATAGGGAGTGTCTACTACGACGTGGATCGTGAGCGTTGGCGTGTCGATGGCACCCTTAGCCGGCCCAAGCAACACCACATCGCCGGGATCACAGGCCGTTACGAGGAGTATGAGGCTGAGACTAGGTCGGCGCATCGTTCCCCAAACCACTGCCATCGGCGGACTCACCTACCGGGGCATGCCCGGCATCCAAGTGGCGGACGCCGGGCAGCCATCTGCGCGCAACCGAGGGAGAAACGAGCCTCTCTACCGCATGAAACAGGTGCAGCATGGGCCTACGCATGTGCCGCCATCTTGCCATCCAAGATCCTTGCAGGCCTGATCGCAGGAGTTTGGCCCAGGATACGGGGTCAGCGGCGGGCACGTCCCTGCATTCGGCTCGGGACAGTCGACAGCTGCCGCGTACCGTGGCCCGACTGCCAGCATCACCGCGGCCACCATCGTGGCGAACGCACCGCACGCCAGCCACTTCATCATACTCTTGTTCATAATACCCTCCTCGATGGGTTTGGTGAGAGACTCATCGCCGCACGTATGCTCGAATCGCCAGTGTGGCGCCTTGAGCCACAAAGCGCGACGCGTCTCGAGTGGCGCACGGCGATCGAATCACTGCATGAATGGCGGATTGCTTCTGGCACCGCAGGGGTACGAATGGGCCGAAAAGGGGTACGAACGGGGGTTTGCCCCGGTATCGCTGGGCTTTGGTGGCACCATGCCGCTGCCGGTGCCTACATGGCTTGGCGTCGTCGGGCCCGCACCCACATAGTCGCTATTCGGCTCGACCAGACTGCCTGCCAAGTGTAACTTGTGAACAGTATGCGACTCCGAGAGCGTGTTGCAGAGCTTCAGGAAGCAATTCGGGCTGCGGCTCTGGCCAGCGGTGCGCTGGAGGTGCGCGTCTTTGGATCGGTGGCCCGCGGGGATGAGGTGGAGCACAGCGACATCGACTTCCTGGTCACCCTGGAGCCTGGCAGGACGCTGCTGGACCTTGCGCGACTCGAGGTGCGGCTGGAGCAGCTTCTCGGGCGGCGCGTGGACGTGGTGACCGTCGAAGGGCTGCGGGAGCCAATGCGTTCAGCGGCCCTGCGCGAAGCCGTACGTGTCTGAGGAGCATGGCGCGGCGGTAACCCGTCTGCGGCACATGCTGGAGGCCGCGGATGCCATCCTAGCGTACGCAGCGCGCGGCCGCGACGCATTCGATCATGACGCCGCAGTGCGCGACGCGATCCTGTACCAGATAGTCGTTCTCGGCGAGGCAGCCAAGGCCGCTATCGCTGTTGACTCCTCGCTGGAATCAATGTTGCCGGAAGTCGAGTGGTCACCGATCGCCCGAATGCGCGACCGGGTGGCGCATCACTACTGGGCGACGGATCGAGAAGTAGTGTGGGCGACGGCCACAAGCGCCGTGCCCGAGCTTCGCAAGGCTCTGCTCGCAGCACTCAAGCGACTGACGTAGACACTTTGAATTGGTGAGTCAGTAGGGATCGTCACCGGTCCTCCCGAGCCGCCTCTGTCGCTCTAGGTCGCAGTTCTTGCCTCAGACACCCAGAGCAATAGACAAACCGCGGAGCAGAGGAGCGAGACACACGAATCTGCGTCATCTGCGCCCTGTCTGCGTCATCTGCGCCCTGTCTGCGTCATCTGTGGCCCATTCAGCGTCATCTGTGTAATCAGCGGCCCAGCGAATCCGGAATCCACCCCGGCGTCCGTAGCGCCTCCGTGAAATCCAGCATGCTGGTGTCCGTATCCTGCAGCACCTTGCGGCCGTCGGGGAGGACGTAGAGAATGCGCCGCTGAGCGGACAGCCCATTGTCGAAATCCCCGTGACCAGAAGGTGGACCCGGGAGCCGCTCGAACAGCCGGTGCGTCACAGTCAGGCACGGAGCATAGCTCGCAGGGCCGCCGGAGGCGGCCCAGTCCACGGTGCCGGCCCAGGTGTCCAGGATTACGGCTCTGGGAATGCGGACCCACACACGGCCACTGGTCGGTCTGATGTAGCGCGGGAGCGTCTCCCAATCCACTGGAATTGCCAGGAATACCGGCAGGTCGGCACTAAACGGCCAAGAAAACCACATCCCTTGGGGCCGATGTCGGCCAGGTTGGGCACGTCGGGATTGTCGGCGACCTGCCAGCCACCCCACTCGAAATCGGCATGCCGCAAGTCGTACAGGCCGGGATGAACAGGTCGGTGATCGACCGCGGCGTGTGCGACCAACGCGGTGTGACCGGGTTGGAGGGGGTAGTCGGTTCCAGCTCCAGGGAACTGCAGCAGGCTGGA
>CP070666.1:1086009-1091385 GCA_020351775.1 Gemmatimonadota bacterium
CCGTACTTCTTCACTTCCTCACGAATCCAGGCGCGTTTGGCTTCCTCGCCAGCGTCCCAGAGATGGTTCGGGAGAACCAGCATGGAGGGCGGGATGGGTTTAGGTTTAACCTTGCGCTCCAATGCGTCGAGACGACGACTTAGGTCCCTACGCGACACGGATACCCTCCTTCTCTTCGAGAGTAGCGATCCGTTGCTCGATCGTTGTTGCCTCAATCGAGGCTCTGGCAACATTGGCCAGCTGCGCCATCGCGTTTGCGACCCGAACGTCGAACGGCAACTCCGCGAGACGTCCCAAGGCACGGGCAAGGTACGTCCTGAGTCCAGACGCGGTCTCCAGGTCCAGGTTAGCCACTTGGATGGGCGAGGCGGTGACCCGCTTTAGCTGCTCCCCACGTCGTTGGCCACCTCGGCGACAGCCGTCCAACGCCCGTGCTCGAACATCTGGGTCGTCCGTGTGAGCAACGCAGTACTCCGTTCCGCGCACAGGACGTGCACGACACGAGGAACCTCTCTTGGTAACACCTTGGCAACTTGATTGCGACATAGACTTAACGTACACCCCCGAGGGCGGCGACGCACGTCCGCACGTGCAAGGCAGGTGCGTCGTCACGAGCCGTGGTCCGAAACGTGCTGATTAAGGACTAAACACAGCGTCCGCAGCTGACCGTCAAGCGCCGGCCGTCGGGACTTGCGTAGGGAGATTGGAGCACCCCGTGGAAGAGAATCGAAACTCATGGGTGGTTCGTGAGGCCTTTAGACAGATGCGGGAAGAGCTGGGTCAGCCGCAGTCGCCAGGGTTCGAGGTGCTGTGCGAGGTCACGCGCGGAGGTGTCTACTGGCCGCATGATCTTGTTGTGGAAGTAGCCGACATGCTTCACCCCAGATGCTTGGCTCACGCATTGAGCTATCGACGTACACGAGCCCAAAGGGTATGGAAGCTACTTCGCTTGAGTGAGGGCGACTTGTTGATCGCTGACCGGTTGGCCCGATACTGGGATGCGGACGATCGTCCCCGGCGAGCCTTCGCGCAGCACCCGGCTGCGGGCGTTCGACTCTGGAACCAGATGCAGGACACCGCGCGGAGCCAAGAGCTGATCGGGGTTGTCCATCGCGAAGCGCGGAGAAAGGGAGTGCATCGCTTGATGGATAGCCATTAGCGGTCGTCCCGCCTTGCTCGCGGAGCCTACTGCCATCGCGTGTGAGCGCAGGATGGGGCGCCCTGCCTGAAGTGCCCCCGGATTCCGTTTGTGAAGGACGGAGAGTTTGAACATGAGTACGAACGTCGAAGACGACTACGAACTGAGAGAAGGCATTGATGTGGATGCTGGGCTGGAGGTTCTCCAGGAACTCATCCTGGAGCAAGGGGAAGTGGTGTTTGAGAGTTGCTGGGACAGCGGTGCTCCCGGCGCCGGTGCGGGAACCGAAGTCCTCTACCTGTTCCGAGATCTCTACTGGCCGTGCTCCAGCACGTTCGGCCTATCAGGGCCCTGCGGTTCGCTCGATGAGGCGTTAGGGGGTGATCTGGGGGCCATAACCGACGCCACTGAGAGGATTCGGTCCATCCCGGAGGTGGCCGAGCGCGTTGCTTCCCACCTTCGAGTCGTCGGAGCACCGCGCGGGAAAAGGATCTTGATCAATGACGAGGCGTGGGAGGTAAGCAGCTCCGGTACGCTCAGAAGGGTAGTGTAGGCCCTACTCAAGCTACTTGCCGAAGCGGGGATGCCGCACCTTGTGTCTACTCCTGACAGTACCACTGCCTTCCGTGCCAAGAGCGAGGCAGGATTGAGCAATGGCTCTGGCAGGGGCTACGCTGGAGTGGCATTGTAGGGTAGTTATAGGCTCGAAGCCATCGCCGGGTCATTGCGAATCTGATGTTCGCTCATGAGACTGATAGCCCCTGAGATTGTCGGGAGGGCCTAACAGTGCGGCGCCGAGGGTGGTGCCACACTGGAAGGGCAGGCGGGTTGGGCTGTGTATGGGCGCAGGCACCGTAGATCGATGACTCTACTCATTGCATCCGTGACCGCACGGAACGCCATACTCGTCGCAGATCGCTGTCAGACGCACCGTCGTGGAGGGCAGCTCGTGCGGGAAGAAGACGATGCCTTCAAGCTGGTGTTGTATGACAACCCCTATCAGCGCTACCGGGCCCTTGTCGGCTTTGCGGGCTTTGCGGGACTTACCACGGCAAAGCGGCGATTCAGCACGATTGACTGGTTGATGGCCACACTCCCGGAGGCGATGGGACCGCCATTGGGCCTTGGCGATGCGATAGGTGCCCTGGAGCGCGCCTGTACCGACCGATTCTCGAGGTTAGGATTACCTGTGGCGGAGCGTCCGTTGATCGTGATCCTGGCCGGTTTCTACCTGCATCCGACTATGAGGAACTACCCATTCCTCGCGATCGTAACGAACTGCCACGCAGATGACGCAAGTCAGTCCGATACGGTATCACCGACGTTCCGTAGCTTCTCTACTGTCTCACAGCCTCAGCGGAGACGAAGTAGGTACAAGATCACGGTGTGCCGAGGGAACCTCGCGGCTGTGTACAGCCGCCATTCATCTTGGCTGCATCTGCGGCGGGTGTTCAGGAAGCGGAATCTACGGCGGCAGGCGAAGATAGCGTTGGCGGTACGCTTCATACGTGAGGTTGCCGCTGATCCAGTCGGAACAGGCGTGATCGGCACTAATTGCTTGAGTGGCGCTCTCACCGAAGGCGGCAATGCCTACGGCGATGCATGGTATGTCGATGACCGTGCAACCCGGACTGTAATGCCACACTTCGTCAACGCCGACGGCGCCGTAATGGCCAATTTGACTGTGGTCCGTCGCCGGCAATAGGGGGTAGCATGCGGGGTCCCCAGTGGTCGAGTACCCGTCTCTTGCGACTGCACACGACACCGACAGATTCCGTCAGATGAAGCCGGAAGACCAAGCCCGCGAAGAGATCGACCGTCAGCTTGAGCAGTGTGGCTGGATCGTCCAGGACCACGCCAAGATGAACATCATGGCCGGACAAGGTGTCGCTGTTCGTGAGTTCAAGCTCAAGAGCGGACACGGGCGAGTCGACTACCTCCTGTACTGCGGTGGCAAGGTCATAGGCATGATTGAAGCGAAGCCAGCCGGCCACACGCTCACGGGTGTCGAGCTGCAGTCGGCCATGTACACCGAGGGGCTCCCAGATGGCGTCCCGCACCACCGTCTCCCCATACCCTTCGCCTACGAGTCCACCGGCGTTGTAACCCAATTCACCAATGGGCTGGATCCAGACCCCCGAAGCCGAGAGGTTTTCACGTTCCACCGGCCCGAGGAGCTGTTTCGACTTGTCAAGCTGGATGAGCAACTCCGGAAGAACCTTCAAGAATTGCCGGAGTTGAACACTGAGCGGCTGTGGCTGGTCCAGATTCAGGCCATCAGGAACCTGGAGCAGTCGCTGGGCGCAGGCCGGCCTCGGTCGCTGATCCAGATGGCAACGGGGAGCGGAAAGACCTACACAGCTTGTTCGTTCTGTTACCGGCTTATCAAGTTTGGGAAGGCGAAGCGGATCCTGTTCCTGGTGGACAGGAACAACTTGGGCAAGCAGACGTTGAACGAGTTCCAGCAGTACGTGAGCCCCTATAGCAACTACACGTTCACCGAGGAGTTCAACGTCCAGCGGCTCAGGAAGAACACGATTGACCCCGCAAGCAAGATCTGCATCACCACCATCCAGCGGCTCTACTCGATACTGAAGGGCGAGGAGGACTTCGAGGAAGAGAACGAAGAGCAGTCGATGTTCGAGGCGGAACAGACGATCATCAAGGAGCCGCTTCCGGTCGTGTACAATGCCCGCATCCCGATCGAAACCTTCGATGTGATCGTGATCGACGAGTGTCATCGCTCGATCTACAACGTATGGCGGCAGGTATTGGACTACTTCGATGCCCTACTGATTGGGCTCACGGCCACGCCAACTACACAGACCATCGGATTCTTCAACGGCAACGTCGTACAGGACTATTCACACGAGAAGGCGGTTGTCGACGGCGTGAACGTCGGATACGACGTGTACCGCATCGAGACGAAGGTCACGAGTGGAGGCGCGACGCTGGCCAAGGAGCCGGGGATGTTTGTGCCCCACCGTGACAAGAGGACGCGAGAACGGCGGTTGGCCGAGTTGGATGACGACTTGACCTATACCGCCAACCAGCTGGACCGCGACGTGGTAGCTGAAGATCAGATGCGGCTCGTGATCCGCACGTTCAGGGATCGGCTATTCAGTGAGATCTTCCCTGGCAGGACAGAGGTGCCGAAGACACTGGTGTTTGCCAAGACCGACCTTCACGCCGATGATCTCGTGAAGGTCATTCGGGAGGAGTTTGGGAAGGGGAATGACTTCTGCCAGAAGATCACATCTAAGACAACGGGGAAGAAGCCCGACGAACTGCTCAACGAGTTCCGGAACTCTTACAATCCCCGCATTGCGGTCACGGTGGACATGATTGCCACGGGAACGGACGTGAAGGCGCTGGAGTGTCTGCTCTTCATGAGGAACATTAACTCGGCGTCTTACTTCGAGCAGATGAAGGGGCGCGGCTGTCGCATCATCGGATCGGACGATCTCCAGAGCGTGACTCCCGATGCTCGGCATAAGGGCCGGTTCGTGATTGTGGATGCAGTGGGGGTCTGTGAGAAGGACAAGACCGCGTCCAAGCCGCTGGACCGAAAGCCATCGGTGCCGCTCCCCAAGCTGCTTCAGATGGTCGCGCAGGGCATGGTTCAGTCCGACCTCGTGTCTACTGTGGCAGCACGGATGGCACGTCTCGACCGGCAGATCGAACCCGAGGAACAGGCCGCGATTGAAGTAGTAGGAGAAGGTAAGTCGTTGGCGACTTTGGCAAGCGATCTTCTCACGAGCATTGATGCAGACGCCAACCGTCTGAAAGCAGTTGAGCAATTCTCAGTACCAGAAGGAGCGGAACCCACTGAGGAGCAGTTGGAACAAGTAGAGCAGGAAAGCATGGCCGAGGCGTTGAAGCCTCTGCACCAACCGAAGCTCCGAGAGCGCATCCTCAGTGCAGCAGCCACATTGGAGCAGGTGGTAGACGAGGTCACACAGGATGAGTTGGTCAGTGTGGGCTTCGACGCAGCTGCTAAGAGACGGGCGGAAGCGGTGCTCGCGGACTTCCGTCAGTTCATTGAGGATAACAAGAACGAGATCGAGGCGATCCAGATTCTTTACAGCAAGCCGTACCGAGCCGGTCTCCGCTATGGTCAGGTTAAGGAGCTTGCTGCTGCGATCGAGCGCCCGCCGCTAATGGTGCGAGAGCCGCAAGAGAAGCTCTGGCGGCTGTATGAAGCTGTGGAGCCGGAGAAGGTGAAGGGGAAGGGTGGC
>CP070666.1:1091485-1096837 GCA_020351775.1 Gemmatimonadota bacterium
CCGATGGTAACCTCGCCGCCGTGGTAGCCTGCGATCTGTTCGAACGAATTGGTTTCGGTGCGGAGATCGGCGAACTCCGGGTCCGATACACCGTAGAAAAACCGACTGTCCGCTCCGGTCACAGCCAAGTCGACGAGTTGGTCGGGCTCGTGGTATGGGAGAGGTCGAAGAAGCACCCCGCGCGCCACACTGAGGATGGCGGTGTTGGCACCGATCCCAAGCCCAAGCGTCACCACCGCGGCAAACGTGAACAACGGGCGTTTGCGCAGAATGCGCAGGGCGAAACGGGCATCTTGGATCACGGATTCTATGAGTCCCCCAACGCACCTCTGCGCCAGCGCAGGCCCGGTGTTGGCAGACGGGGGACCCCATCGTCCGCGCCACACAGAGATCCGTTCCATTGAGCCGTTGAACACTACCTCGCCGATGGCCGCGATCAGCAGGACGGCAACAGCCATCCGCCCGCGCTCGCGCCACACGGCGTGGCATCGATCCTCGAACACGTCTGACATCTGGCGACCGAACCGGCGGCGGAAGGCGACCGGGTACACACGCAGCAACAGGACGTAACAGGATGTCGCTACTGCAATGACGCGCGGGGGCTGGTGGGCAGACATCGGCGTCCTTATGTCCTGCGGAGCAGTTTCTTCGCTCGCGCCTCCGCAATCTGCGCTTCCAGACGTCGCGCTTCCGCTTTCGCGACCTGCAGCCCGAGTGGAGTGGCAGTGTAGTAGCGCCGTCTAGCATCATGGAGATCGGGAGCCGGCCGCTCGGCCAACTCTTCCAGTAGACCAGCATTCACGAGGCGCCCGACAGCGCGGTATAAGGTACCCGGGTTCAGCCGCACCTTCCCCCGCGTTGAGGCCTCAATGTCCTGCATGATGCCGTACCCATGACGTTCCCCACCAGCGACCGCGAGGAGGATCTCGAAGGCCACGGGTGTCAGCGGGAGAAACTGATCGACCTCGACTTGCCTGTAGGATCTGGTCACGGGACGTCCAATACTTGCCTTGAGAATATATGCCTTAGGCACATAATAACTGCTGATTCGGTCTCACGCAAGCAGGCTGGAGCTAGACGGAAGTTGCGGCTGCCAGGGCGGTCACTCTCTTGGCCTACCCACCCGTCCGGGTGTGCAAGGGGCAACGGACGTTCCCACCGCTACATGTCTCCTGCTCCTGCGAGGTCACGGGGCAGGAAGTAGGAGAATCGTCAGCGCGCCAGTACAGCGTGTCCCGGAGGACGCACACCTCTTTCGACAGTCAAATCGCTAAGTTACTTTCCGACCGGCAGTTAGAAGCAACAGGACAGGTGGCCGAGTGGTCGAAGGCGCGCGCCTGGAGAGCGACCCAGTGTGCACCTGAAGTGTGACAAAACCTCACAATTCCTGCGGCCGAACGCACGATTTGTCACACTTCCCTGCCCTATAGATCACACTTTGTCACACTGAATCCACTCACCTATCCACTCAACGTCCGAGCTGATTCCCCTAACGGCTGGCGCACACGGGCACGCTGCACAGCCTACGTGGCTGGATGACGTTCGGTCGATGCATGAGCAGTCGCGGCCCGCGAGGTAAGAAGCTCGAGGAGAACCCGGCCCCGCCCTCAGTTACGAGCCATGCAATGAAGCTTCCAGCCCCCAGGCCCTCCGTGCTGGTAGCAGCGCAGCCCTCCCGAGTGCCGCCACGCTTCGAGGGCTGGCCGAAGCTGTGGAGGTCCCATCCCGTTCTGAAACCACCTGCAGCCTGCAGCCGTATTACTATATGGTATATTACCATATGGTAACACACTCTGAGGTGAAGCATGGGACGACGCTCGCAGCACGGGGTCAAGCTCCACTGGTTCCACATCCTGCTGGCGCTTGCGGACCAGGATCGTCACGGGAACGGGATCGTCAGAGAGGTCCTCGAAAGAACCGGCGGGCAACTCAAGATATGGCCGGTGATGCTCTACCGATGCCTGGACCAAATGATGGAACAGGGCCTGCTATCGGAACTCACTGAGTCCGACGACCGTCCGCCCGGCGAAAGTGAGCGCAGACGCTACTTCCGGATCACCGACAAAGGGCTCGGCTTACTCGCTGAAGAGACTGAACGCCTGAGCGGTTTGGTCGAGGTGGCAAGAAACAAGCTGATACCGGATAGGATCGCCACGAAATGAGGTTCGCTGTCTTTCGACGGCTCTATCGGGTTTCCCTCTGGCTGTTGCCCGGTGAGTTCCGGAGACGGCACGGCGCGGAACTCGAGAGGGTCTTCGAGCAGCACCTCTCCGAGGGTTATGCGCGCTCAGGGTGGGTCGGGGTCGCCACGGTATGGGTGCGCTGCATTGCGGAGGTTCTCGCTGACAGGCTTGTAGGCACGATGCAGAGACTCGGGTATTCGCGCACGCGCTCTGCGCCGGCGAAAGGCACACCCCGACAGATCCGGGCCCCAAAGGCCGGCAAAGGTGATAACATGAAGAACTTGCTGCACGATCTCGGCGTGACTTTCCGCACGCTGTCCCGCACTCCAGGGTTTGCATCCGTTGCAGTATTGACTCTCGCCCTCGGGATCGGAGCCAACACAGCCATCTTCACGTTGCTGGACACCGTGATCCTGTCGCCCCTTCCCTTCCCCGAGGCGGACCGGTTGATAGCAGTGAGTCACCGGGGCGCGGGACCGGGGCGTGAGGACATGGGCCAGACTGCGGCCTGGCATTTCACTTACCAGGACGAAAACAGGTCGTTCGAGGACCTCGGCATGTACGGTCTCGGGCCGCTACCGGTGACCGGAGCAGGTGAACCCGAGGCGGTTCCGGCGTTGTTCGTGACGAGTGGTGTTTTCAGGGCACTGCGGGTGAATCCCGTCATTGGCAGGACCTTCACTAATGATGACGAAGGCCTCGACGCGCCCAGCCTGATTTTGTTGAGCCACGGTTATTGGCAGACGCGCTTCGGGAAAGACCCCGGTGTAATCGGTCAGACACTTCGCGTGAACGGTGTGGCGAGTGAGATAATCGGCGTCATGCCGTCGAGTATTCGGAGCCTCGGTTACGACCCAGCTATTATCGTGCTGCTTCAGATCGATCGGTCTCAGCTCTTCGTCGGCAACACTGGATGGGATGCGGTAGCCCGGCTCCGCGACGGTGTTTCAATAGAGCAGGCTGCTGCAGACATCGCGCGGATGCTGCCCATGGCGTTCGAGAAGTTCCCGGGGGGTCCGGTAATCGGCACGATGAGGGAGGCGCAGCTCGCACCATTGCTGCAGCCCTTGAAGGACGACATCGTCGGTTCCGCATCGCGCCTGCTCTGGATTCTCATGGGGGGCGTGGGTGTGGTACTCCTCATAGCGTGTGCGAATGTGGCGAACCTCTTCCTGGTTAGGGCTGAAGGCAAGGGAGTTGAGATGGCAGTCCGAACCGCGATGGGGGCTAGCACCACGCGTATCGGCTGGGAGTACCTCAAGGAGAGCCTGGTGCTCGGCGTGCTTGGCGGGATGGGTGGTCTCGTTCTCGCTCACATCGGGATTCAGTTGCTGGTCTCGACGGAGTTCGCGACGTTGCCGAGGCTCGCGGATGCCTCACTGAACCCACAGGCCCTGCTCTTCACATTGACCGTGTCGCTTGGCTCAGGCCTGTTGTTCGGGTTGTTCCCGGTGTTAAAACACCGTAGAGTCGAACTCGTGAGTGCTCTGAAGGAGGGAGGCAGTTCAGGTATGAGTGCGAGGGAGAAGAACCGCACGCAAAACGCTCTTGCGGTGATCCAGATGGCCTTCGCGCTGGTGCTCCTCTTGGCCTCGGGACTCATGCTTCGCACTGCCCAGGAGATTAGCAATGTGAACCCCGGCTTTTCCGGGGAAGACGAGCTTCTAGCCTTCAGGCTCACTCCCTCTCAGGCCGACGTTCAGGGGGCGGACAACGTAGCGGCAGCTCATGAGGCAATCGCTCGCCGCCTAGCGGAACTGCCTGGGGTGTCGGGAGTGGCTATTGCAAACTCAATGCCCATGGATGGAAGCGGAAACGTCAACCCGTTCTATGCGGAGGGCGTGACTCCGTTGGACGCGCCTACAGGCAGCCGCAGACACAAGTGGATCGGAGCAGACTACTTCGAGACTCTGCGCATTCCTCTCCTTCACGGCCGTCCGTTCTTTTGGTCTGACATTCACGATCGGATGCCTGTGGCAATCGTGTCCGAGACCCTGGCCCGCGAATATTGGGGATCGGCTGAGGCAGCGATGGGCAAGCTGGTCGCCGCTCGCCCTGATCCCCCAAGGTGGTACGAGGTCATAGGCGTCGCCGCCGATGTGCGAGAAAACGGGATGGACCAAGACCCGCCCGTGCTGGTTTACTGGCCGCAGGTGACCCTGGCGTTCTGGCAGGGCATGTCTGCAGAGCAGCCGAACACCTGGCGGACAATGAGTTACGCGGTGCGAAGTAGTCGTGTCGGCACCGCGGATTTCCTGCAAGCAGTCAAAGACGCCGTGTGGGAAGTGAACCCGAGCCTGCCGGTGAGGAACTTGCGGACCTTCCAGGAACTGATGACCGCGTCAGTAGCACGCACGACATTCAGCATCGTCCTGCTTGGCACTGCCGCCGGCAGCGCACTACTCCTCGGCATCATCGGTTTGTACGGAGTGATCTCGTATTCAGTTAGTCAGCGAACCAAGGAACTCGGCATGCGAATGGCGCTGGGTGCGCCTGCGTCAGCGGTTAAGAAGATGGTGCTGTTGCAGGGATTGTTGCTGTCGGCGATTGGCATGGCGCTGGGCCTTGGCTTGGCATTCGCGCTCACACGACTGATGACAACCCTTCTCTATGGGGTGAGCCCGGTAGATCCACTGACGTTCGCACTGGTACCTACCGGCCTGCTGATTGTGGTTCTCCTGGCCAGCTATGTACCAGCGCGGCGAGCGGCTCAGGTCGATCCGATAAGTGCACTGAGACAAGAGTGAGGCCCTAGGACATTGCGGCGTCGGTACACGGCTCCGGGTCTTTGTGCATCGCTGAGGCGATGCCCGCGATCCAGAGTCGTTACCGAGAAAGTGTCGAAGACGCAGCCAGACGGACAAGCGCGCGACAGATGGGTTCGCTCCATTCGCCGTTATCAATGTCGCATACGATAGAATGCGAATCGGATTCAGAAGAGCTGTCTAGGAATAGGGGTTACCGAAGCGTCTGGCGAATCACCTCCTTTTGCTCGTCAGTCAATCGTTCCCACGGCCAAAAGGCCACACCTGCCGATGCCCCTTTCAGCGACTCATTCATGTAGGCAGTGAACTCCTCAATGGTCACCGGTCCTTCCACATACACATTCCCTCTCACTGGTGCTGGTGTTATCGATTTGGGCGGCTACGTCCTCAACGACGGAGTTGAT
>CP070666.1:1096937-1102277 GCA_020351775.1 Gemmatimonadota bacterium
AGTGCCATGAGATATCCACACGTCCGAGTGCCATCCGTGCTGCTTGTTGCCTCCGTACTTGTGACCGGTTGCACGGCGCCCCCACGAGATTATCTCAACGAGCCCCAAGACGAATTTGACGCCCGCATGGAGTGGTGGCGCGATGCGCGCTTCGGGATGTTCATCCACTGGGGGCTCTATGCAGTCCCGGCGGGAGTCTACCAGAACGAACCGGTCGGAGGTATCGGCGAGTGGATCATGAACTCTGCCCAGATCCCGGTTTCCGACTACGAGAGCTTCGCCGCGCAGTTCAACCCGGTCCGGTTCGATGCAGCAGAATGGGTGCGCATCGCCAAGGACGCCGGGATGAAGTACATCATCATCACATCGAAGCACCACGACGGTTTCAGCCTGTGGGACTCTGACGTATCGCAGTACGATATCATCGATGCAACGCCGTTCGGGCGCGACATCTTGAGAGAGCTGGCCGACGCTGCCGCGCAGGAAGACGTCCGCCTGGGTTTCTATCACTCAATCATGGATTGGCATCACCCCGACGCGCAGGCTCCCCATTTCCCCACGTACAACACGAGTGAGAAGAGCAACCCGAACTTTCCCCGATACGTGGAGAACTACCTGAGGCCTCAGGTCAGGGAGCTGGTGGACGGCTACGATCCGGCCGTCTTGTGGTTCGACGGCGAGTGGATCCCTGAATGGACCCACGAGATGGGACTCGAGATGTATAACTTCGTCCGATCCCTGAGCCCCAACATCCTGATCAACAACCGGGTGGACAAGGGCCGCCGGGGCATGCAAGGCATGACCCGCACCGATCAGCAATACGCGGGCGATTTCGGAACGCCGGAGCAGGAAATCCTGGAAGGCACCTCGACGCTGGACTGGGAATCCTGCATGACGATGAACGACACGTGGGGCTTCAAGTCGACGGACGACAACTGGAAGTCGGCTGAGACGCTGATCCACAATCTGGTGGACATCGCGGCCAAGGGCGGCAACTACCTGCTCAACGTCGGCCCCACGGCAGAGGGTCTGATCCCTCAGGCGAGCGTGGAACGCCTGGCCGAGATGGGTGACTGGATGGAGGTCAACGGGGAAGCGATCTATGGCAGTCGGCTGTGGACGTACTACGAGGACGGCGAGGCGGTGCGCTACACCAATGTGGGCGACAACATATACGGCATCAGCCTCGGCTGGCCCGGCCGTCAGCTCGCCCTGCGCCACGTGCAGCCCGATGACGGCTCGGAGATCCGCCTACTCGGCTACGATCAGCCGCTCACCTGGTCCTACGACGCTACCGACGGCCTGATCATCACGCTGCCTGAGACCTTGCAGGACGAAGCTGCACGGCCCAGCAAGTACGCGCATGCCTTCAGGATCAGTGGCGGTCCGGTGGAAGGAGACGGCGGCCTCTAGGCCGGATTCGGATCAGAATCGCTCCGCCAGGCGGAACCTCTGGGGCACCCATATTGGCGGAGTGACTCGGGCTTCATCGTGGTACTGTAGCTCGGCTCCGGTTTGACGACTTGCCGGCCGTTGTACGTCCTCTAATCCACGAGATGCTCGTGCAGGCGATTAGAGCACCCAATTCCGGGTCATCCAAGCTCCTAATGCCTGAACAATTGAGGCGCCAGCACCGACAAATAGATCCGCCAATTCGCCCAGGTATGACCGCCCGAATTCTCGTAGTATGTATGTTCAAACTCGTGTTCATCGAGAACGGCTAGCAGATTCTGCGTGCTTTCATAGACAAAATCATCCACCCCACAGCCAATCCAGTACAGATATACACCACTCTCCTTCAGTGCATCTATCTGTCGGCCAAAATCCTCATCCGGTTCCCTCGCTCCGGCGCTGAAAACGCCGATATATCCGAACATCCCGGGATTGCTGTTCGTGGTGCGGATGGTGTGCCCACCCCCCATTGATAATCCGGCAATGGCACGATTCTCTTTGTTGGCTACAACTCGGTAATGGCTCTCAACATAGGGGATAACATCTTTGACCAGGCTCTCTTCAAACTTGCCCGCGTATTGAGAACGATCAATTGGAGCTTCAGGTGTATCGCCTGTGACTGCCGGTGCGTCTCCGGGTCCGGCAGCCTGATATGCATTGCCATTGGTCATCACCACGATCATCGGCCTTGCCGTGCCCGAAGCGATGAGGTTGTCAAGGATTTGAGGAACCCGGCCCAGTGTCGTCCATGCATCTTCGTCTCCGCCTCCGCCGTGAAGCAGGTAGAAAACGGGATAGCTGCCACTGCTCTCCTCATAACCGGGTGGCGTATAGACATACATCCGTCGAGTCATTTTCAGTGTGGGTGACGCATACCATACCTTGGACAAGGTGCCGTGAGGCACATCCTTGACTGCATAGAGATCCGATTCCTCACCCGGCACCAGGAGTACACTGGCATTTCGAACACCGTCGCGCTTGATCAGTCCGTTGAGCGGGTCCAGCACCGGGACACTGTCGACGAGAAAGCTGTAGCCATAAAACTCAGGCATCAGTGGACCGATTGTCACACTCCACAAGCCGCTGTCGCTTGGAATCAGTGCCTCACTGGTCCCGAATCCTGGCATCCACTCACCTCTGACCCTGACCTCAGAAGCCCTTGGAGCCATGATCCTGAATGTGACTGTGTTGTCTGGATGAAGCTCTGGAGAGACGATCCTCGGTCCCCGTTGGAATTGTCCGTATAGTCCTGGGCACACGGCCAGCGTCAAGAACAGCAGACCTACAACAACACCCCCAAAAGAGATCTCACGCTTAACCATGACAGAACCTCCTCGCAATTGTCGGGATGAAACATCTCTTACAGGATGATCAATCATTCTTCGCTCTAGCGGATTGACAGACACCACATCTACTCCGGATCACAATCCGGAAACATTGCCTGGGCGGTTTGGCACTTTCCTGCGTGCAGTCGGCCGAATCCATACCGGGCACGCGGTACCGTCACAGGTTTCTCTAAGTCATGACAAGCAGTCGCTGGCACGAACTCCCTACCCTTGCGGCCTCGACAGTTCCTGGAAGGCCGGGTAGTCACGGACGGACTCGAACACAATCCATACAAAGTCCCATGGGCTCGGGTATGTCATCCCTCGTGCGGATGCCAGTCTGAAGAGCGCCACGGCATTCTCGCCATCGCCGAGTGCTCCGGCAATCATGGATCGCCACATCGTGTGGCTTCCCCTCAGATGGGGCCTATCCAATTCCTCGAGCCAACGCGAGATCTCGAGAGCGTCGTCCCGATGTCCCCGGCAAGCAGCAAGGACTCCGACCAGACCCCGATACTGGAGGTCTTGCGGGAACTCCTCCGCCAGGGACTTCGCGACGCTGTAAGCCTCGTCGCAGCGGCCGGTGACGTACAGCGTCCATGCATAGGACAGACGCCAGGCCGCGCTCGATTTCGTCTCCGGCGGCCTCGCTTCGAACCACTGAATTGCCCGGTCTACCGTGCTCTGTGCAGCATCGCTGTGCCCCAGACGGCGCTGATAGTGAGCGATACTGAGAATCGCATTTCCCTGGTTCAGCCCTTGCTCGGGCAAGGCAGTTATCTCCTCGAGCAATGTGTTGACCTGCTCGGAGCGCCCAAGTGCCGCGAGCGTAGCAGCCTCGAGTGCGAGCGTCGCACGATCATCACCGTAGGCCTCACGATACTGCTGCGCTGCCTCCAGCGCTCTCTCGTGCTCACCTAGAGCAGCATATGCCCCAATGAGCTGCTCGAAATAGGGCCTCCACCCCCGCATCGGCCCCCGTTCGGGACCGAGAGTCAACAGTGCGTCGAGAGCTTCCTGGGGACGGTTGTTGTACAGCGCCTGGCGTGCCCGGTTGTATACGGCCTTGGAGCCAGGTGCGAGTTCCGCTGCTCGCCGAATGGCCCGCAGTGCCGCCTGATTATCACCCTCGACTCCGGCCCTCAAGTAGTCCAACCAGTGCCGGTCGTATGCGCTCAACCGGTTCCTGAAGCGTTCTACTATATCTACCAGTGAGTCCGCCGCCGTCCACTGACCGTTGTTGTTGTGAACGAGAGTTGCGTAGAACAGCGGTATGACGAAGCTGGTATCGAGCGCGAACGCTCGGTAGAAATGCGGAATAGCGTTTGCATCATGGGCCGACACCAGGTAGAGCCGAAGACCTTCATCAAACGCCTGATAGGCCTCCAGCGTTGGTGGCTCGCTCACGCCTCTAGCCGCCGTGGCTAGACGCTCGTCGAACGAGATAGCCAGGAGACCCATTACCCGTTGCATCATCGGTTCGATGGCATCGTCAGGCGACTGGACCGGCGCGATCTCGGGACCTACGACGCCAAAACTCTGTCCCCGAGCAACATCTGTTACTTCCACTTGATATTGGACCGTCTCACCGCGACGGTAGTATGCTCCAGCGATCACAGTGCCGGCACCTGTCTCTTCGGCCAACGCCATGACGCGGTTTCTCACATTCCCCGCAGCCGCCTCGGCAGCCACATATTGCGAAGCCTGTTGTGCCTCGACCCAGGGCACGACCTGCACCACGGCCGACTTCTGAAGACCTTGCGTGATCCAATGGCCCGCCATCGCTCCCAGCGGATCGAGCGACGGATCGCCTGTCTGGTTCTCGAACACGGCCACCAAGACCCGATTGGGATCCAGCATCACGCGACTCCCGCCTGGCAGGGATGCGACCACCGCGATGACCGCGATGACCACTGCAGCCGCCGCGGCCGCCCCTGCCGTCATCCAGCGGCGCTTGGCTGCGCGATCCGCCGGAATGGGAGCGATCCCCCGACTGGTCGTGACGAACGCATTCAACTGCTGAGAAAGTTCCTCGGCGCTCTGCCACCGGTCGGCAGCTTTCTTCTCCAAGCACCTCATCACGATTTGCTCGAGCCCGGGGGGCACCGATTCCCGATACTTGCTGACGGCGTCGGGAGTCTGAGTCATATGAGCCGAGAGAATCATTTGCGGATCTGTACCACGGAACGGGGTTCTGTTCGTGAGCAACTCGTAGGCAATGGTTCCGACACCATAGATGTCCGCTCTGTGGTCGACGTAAGGATCGGCGGCAGCTTGCTCCGGTGACATGTACTCCGGCGTACCGAGTACCACGCCATCGGTGCTCGATTGCAAGCGGCCTCCAGCCTCGCTCACAGCCTTTGCCACACCGAAGTCGGTCACCAACGCATACTGTTTGGTGAGCAGCACGTTGTCGGGCTTGATATCGCGGTGGACCACGCCCTTCGCGTGAGCCTCGGACAGCGCCTCAACCACATCTCTCAAGATTCTCACGGCCTCGGTGATGGGTAGCGCACCCTCGCGAGCCAACCTGTGGCGCAGAGATTCACCCTCGATGTACGGC
>CP070666.1:1102377-1107697 GCA_020351775.1 Gemmatimonadota bacterium
CGATCGGATTCTGGGTGCCCAGGACGAGAAACTGGCAAGACGGCTTACCGACCGTCCCAACAATCTGACTAATCCGCTGAATTTCACGTGTCAATGCACCAATTACATCTTCTCCGGAGTGAACGATCGCATCATCATTAGTGTTGGTCTGGCACGGGCAGACTAGCACGTGGCACGTGCAGACGCAACTGGAATGGCCACGCCAACAGTCCGCGTCCGTATGGCCTCTTCGCCGGGGGAAGTACCGACCTGGCGCATCTGCCAACAGCGCATCGGCTGCTCTCGTCGTCCCTTTGCGAGTTGGCAGGCCAACGCGGACTCGCTGGACCTTTCGGGCACGAGCGGGGAGCTTGCCCGCACGGGGAGCGAATGCATACTGGTCGCCGATGGGGCGCGTAGCCGGGAACCGCTGGGGGCGGTTAGGGTGCATCCTTCCATCCCTAGCCGTATGTCGCGATCCGCCCGCGGCGGACAAGCGGCAGCGTTGCTCGCGGGAACGCGCGGTTCAGCACGGAGGTTTTTTTTCGGCTCGGGCTCCCAATGCGGCATGCGGATTGCGCGAGGAACGGTGTGGACCGCTGTGACGTTGCCGTGGCGGCCGTCGGGGTTGGAGCGCATGCGGACAACTCGGGAGACGGTTCTGTCGACGGCTGATCTTTGGGGCGGATATAGGCGCAGGCGGCGCCGGTTCAGCAGCTTCGTATTTGAACGGGCGGGCCATCGCGGCCGGGGTTAGTCATACGCCGCCGACGATCGCACGGGGTCCCACGAACGCGGGTGTGTTTACACCTGCTTCAGCGAACTGCGGCTTCTAAGGGTGTTGCCCAGAAGCCATAGTGTCTTTGCGCCGTGAGGTGGAGCTGGGATCGATGCCGGGAATACTCATTGCAACGAACGCCTTGCAGTTCGCCGGCCTCTTCTGTGCAATCGGACAAGTGCCGAGCTCCGATGCGCCCCGGATGGTTGAGGAGCTCCCGTGCAGCTTCTGCCACACATGTGCCAAGCCAACAGAGAGGTTTCCATGTCTCCGTGTTCGTGCGTGCCCCCGGACATCAGCGGCGGCGATCAAAAGGAAGCTGTCGCGACAGCATGCCCCCGACCTTGTCATTCTGGACGAACTGGAGGGACTCTATCTCCCCGTATCATTCGACCACCGGGGTCATACGGAGAGGGCCGACATGATCGACGGATGCGCGGTATGTCACCACCATACTCCTGAAGAGACCGCACATCCTGCCTGTAAAAGCTGCCACGAGGCATCCCCTGCGCGGGAAGACATGCGCAAACCGAGCCTTAAGGCAGCCTACCATCGGCAGTGTATGAGCTGCCATCGCGAGTGGAGCGGTACGACCCAGTGCGCAGCCTGCCATGTTCCTAAAGTGGGGCATCAGCAGGAGGCGTCAACTGCGGAGGGCCTTCTTAGCAAGATGCATCCGCCGGTATCTGCCCCGCATACCGAGATCTTCGAGCCGGGATCCAAACCGAGACCCGGAGAAAAGATCATCTTCCGACACAAGGAGCACACCGACCGCTTTGGCCTAAAGTGTGCCCACTGCCACCGGGGGGACACTTGTGCACGATGTCACAGAGAACGTGAAGAGGATGAGCAGAGTACAAGGAGGATCGCGGAACATCACGCCCCCTGCTCTCGTTGTCACGACGTGGAGAGCGAGGGCGCGTGCAGCCGTTGCCACTGGAAGGAGGGCGAGGCCAAGCCGAAACCGTTCGAGCATGCTGCTACGGGCTGGGCACTGGACAAACACCACGTCACGCTAGCGTGCCGCACTTGCCACGAGGACGTTCCCTTTCGTAAGCTGGAGCGCGATTGTAACGCCTGTCATAGCGATTGGTCGCCGAGCAGTTTCGATCATGCAGTTACCGGGCAGGTGCTGGACAAGAATCATGAGGAGGCTGACTGCGCGGACTGCCACGCCGGGCGGAAGTTCGCCAGTCCGGCCACGTGCGATGAGTGCCACGAGGAAGATGAAGGAATCGCCTTCCCAGAGAAACGCCCCGGCCGAGTGGTCATTCCGAGTCATCGCGAGAACGATCACTCCTCTGGCAGTTGACGCGCGAGTATTGGTAAAGGATGAGTCAACGACTGTCAAACAAGCACGGCCGGATGATCGCTGGATCATCGATTTAGAAACATTTGGAAGGATGAATCATGGGTACACGACTGTTTTGTCCGCATTTCTGGTTTCCGGTCCTCGCGGCGAGCCTTGGGCCGATGGCGGCTGCCGACGCTTCGGCACAGGAGGTCTTACGTGTGTATGGGGCTGTGGGTCCGTCGCCCGCTATCGAAGAGGCGGCCATGGTCTTCGCGAACCGGAACGACGTACAGGTGAAGGTAGTCTCAGGGCCGAGACACATTTGGCGTGACAAAGCCGTAGTAGACGCGGATCTGATCTTTAGCGATGCTGACTTCATGATGTCTGAGTACGTTCGCTCCTTGGGTCTCCAGATCGATCAAGACTCCATCACGCCACTCTATTTGCGTCCGTCAGCCATCGTGGCGCGTCCGGGCAATCCGAAAGGGATCACCGACCTTCCGGACCTCGTGAGACCGGGCATGAACGTGATGGTGGTAAATGCTGCCGGACACATCGGCTTGTGGGAGGACATGGCCGGAAAGCTGGAGGACATCCGAACGATACGCGCGCTTCGCAAGAACATCGTGGTCTTCGCCACCGATGGTGACGAGGCGTTGAAGATGTGGAAACTTAGGGACGACATTGATGCATGGATCACGTGGAATACCTGGCAAATGCCACTTCGCGGCCGCGCGCATATAGTGGTTCCCAGTAGAACTTACCGGGTACTTCGCCAATGCAGTATCGCATTGACCGCCCGGGGTCTCAGTAAGCCGTTAGCGCGCAAACTCATCGACTTCCTGGTGTCAGCGGAAGCGGCCACGATCTTCAGCACCTGGGGCTGGGTGGCACCGGAATCCGGTTCGTCGCCCATCACGTTGGACACTGACATTGCATTTGTTTGTCCAATCCAAGAGGATAAGTGGAACGAAGAGCTCGGTGTCGGTGCAGGGCTCGCCAGTCTGCGGAAGGTCGTCGAGCAATACAAGGCTATTGGAATACGGGTCGAAGAGCTGCACGTCAGTGCTGTAGTGCACGGTGCCGCTGCCTACTGGCTGTTGAAGGATGAGCGCTATCGCGATGCCAGAGGGGGGGCCGAAGGAGGGAATCCGAACAAGGCCATCGTGCGCGAGCTTATCGAGAACGGTGTTAGCGTGGAGATGTGCGGACTGACCATGAAGGAGCATGGATGGACCAAAAAGGATTTGCTGCCGGATGTCAAAGTCGTACCGGCATTCTATCCGCGCGTAATCGACCTGGAACTTCAAGGATACGGCCTCATCACAGGTGACCGGTAGGTGCTTGCGAAGCAGCTTCGTGAGGACGGCGTGGCCGCCCAATAAGAGCGTAATACTTCGATTCGGTGGTGATGATCGAACGCGGCGCAATACTCGCTGAGCGTGCTGTCGGGTGGGTTGGTTCATGGTTGAGGACCGAGTGAACGTGACTTGATTGGCAGACGTGCGAAGACAGTTGAGAGCATCTCGATTGCGTTATGTGGCTTGGTGATCAAGAAGAGATCAGCTTTACAGTGATATAGAGGACAGGTGATCGTTGTGGGGCTCAGTCGTCGAGATTTCCTTACGAAAGCAGGACTGGCCGGCCTGGCCGGCTCAACGGTGGGGCTGCTGCCCGACCGAGCGATTGCTTCAGAGACTGGCGAGATATCAGACGATCGGATGGGTGTACTCGTCGACCTCACCAAATGCATTGGGTGTCGTCGGTGCGAGGCCGCCTGTCAAGAGGCGAATGGGTTTGAAGTCCCGACGGACGAAGAGCTGCAGGACGTCGCCGTATTCGCGAAACACCGTCGTCCGGGACCACGCAGCTACACCACCATCAACCGGTTTCCCCGCCGGAGTGATGACCCCGTCGCCGAGCCGATTTTCGTCAAGGCTAACTGTCTCCACTGCAACGAGCCCGCGTGTGTGTCCGCATGCTTAGTAGGGGCATTCCAAAAGCTCGACAACAGTGCTGTGGTCTATGATGCCTGGAAGTGCATGGGCTGTCGGTATTGCATGGTGGCCTGCCCGTTCCAGATCCCGACCTATGAGTATGATAATGTTCTGACGCCCCAAGTGCGCAAGTGCACGCTGTGCTGCAATGAAGGGAACCCATACAAAGGCGGCGTACCTGCTTGTGTGCAGACTTGTCCGAAGGAAGCAATGACCTACGGTAAGCGTAATGAGGTGCTCGCACGGGCCCACGAACAAGTCAGACGTTATCCGGATGTATATAATGGGCATATCTACGGTGAGCACGAAGCCGGGGGGACGTCATGGGCGTATTTGGGGCCGAAGGGCTATCCCTTCGAGGAGCTAGGGTTTATAGGTTTGGGGTCGTCACCGCCACCGATGCGCACAGAGCGAATCCAACATGGGATCTTCAAGTATTTTATTCCACCGTTGGCGTGGTACGGCCTGTTGGGGGCCGTCATGTGGGTTTCTCGTCCGGATGCGGATGGGGAAAGACGCATGCCGACTTAGGGCCACGCTTAATCTTGCCTTCGGCGCTGCGCGCGGCTCTAAAGAGCAAACTTTCCTTCGAGTAGGGAGATCGATCGGAGCCACCTAAGTGAGCGAGCACGCACTACCGACTCAGGTTGATCGGAGACTATTCACGCCCGGCGTTTTCCTGCTGCTCGTACTTACACTGATCATGTTCTGCATCGCTGTTGTCCGGTTTGTCTTTGGTGGGCTGGAGGCGGTCACGAATCTCGATCAGCAGCACCCTTGGGGTCTGTGGATTGCGGTAGACGTGGCAACTGGTGTTGCGCTGGCCGCCGGCGGGTTCACTACTGCGGCATTGGCCCACATCTTTCATCGTGAACATTACCACGTAATCACGCGCCCGGCATTGCTGACCGCCATGCTGGGGTACACCTTTGTCGGTATCGGGCTCCTGTTCGACCTCGGGCGCTACTACAACATCTGGCATCCGATACTGCCGTCGATGTGGCAGGGGAACTCCGTGTTGTTCGAGGTTGGCATGTGCGTGATATGCTATCTGACCGTACTGTATATTGAATTCCTACCGATCATCTGCGACCGATTCGAAGAAGATCTCCGCTTTCCGACCATTTCCCGCATCTGCGCATTCCTCAATCGCATACTTGACAAGGTGATGTTCATCTTCATCATTGCAGGGGTAGTCTTGTCTTGTCTGCATCAATCCTCACTAGGCAACCTGCTGGTCATCGCCCCGTCGAAATTCCACGACCTGTGGGA
>CP070666.1:1107797-1113084 GCA_020351775.1 Gemmatimonadota bacterium
GGTGGCTCATTGGCATGTCTGGTCCTAGCCGAACTGCTCGATCGGCAGCAGCCCTCGCCGCCGCCAGACGTTCCGGTGAGCGATCGTGATTCCACCAGTACATGGATGTGTGCGCGATGGCGAGCCTCGCGTGCGCTTGGACGAATCCCGTGTCGAGCCCGGCGGCACGCTCGGCAAGCTCGACCGCGGCGCGCATGGTCTCCGGGCTTCTCACATCTCGTCTCAGGGCTTCGTTCGCCTGGAGATAGAGATCGTACGCTTCGAGGTCATTGGTGGGAGTCGCCCTCAACCATTCTCGTTCGGTACTGAGTGGACGGATCCCGACCAGCCCTGAGACCTGTTCGGCGATGCGAGCTTGGACGTCGAACATCCGCAGGAGGTCTTCCTCGAACGTATCGGTCCACACCTGAACTCCGTCCGCCACGCGGACCAACGACGGAATCACGCGCAACTGCTGTGGCGCTCCCGCACGTGCCACACGCTCTATGCTTGCTCGCAAGGTGAACTCCGCACCGAGTTCCGCGCTCGAGTACCCCAGGAGGCTCCCGGGCGCGTCGAAGCCGCCGGCGTTCGGGTTGACGATGCTCAAGCGCTGAACGCCGGCAAGGCGATTCACCAGATCGTCGGCGAGCCCCACGGCGAAGTAATCGTCTTCCGCACTGCCCAGGTTCTCGAACGGCAGGACCGCCACACTAACGTTTGGCGCTGTAACGCCGGCGCCCTGCCTAAGGCCGATTAGGTACACGGCTACGCTGGTGAGTGCAACGAGAGCCGCAGCTGCGGCGAACCGCAGGCGACGCCATCGCTCACTTCGAGGCGGACGTGCTTGTCTCGCCGGGCCCAGAGCCGCGTCCGCCGGACTCGGGGATTGGCGTGCAGCGCCGACAGCGAGTGGCGGGGCTACGCGCTGCGGGTCCTGGCGCAGGCGCTGCGCCAAATCGAGGATCTCCCGAGCCGGCTCGGTCTCCAGATCCGCGCGCACTGCCTGCGTGTGGGTTTGCGCGTGCATTATGGCCGCGGCGGGGTCGCCGGAAGCTGCCAGCATCGTCATGAGTCGGTGCGCGACCTGGGAGCTGCATGGATCGTGGTCTGCCAGCCGTCTCAGCCACTGAGCAGCACGGGCGTAGTCGCACTGCTCCGCTGCAGCGTCGGCGAGTGACTGCAGCGCAGCAGCGAACATGTTGGCTAGCCGTTCCCGCTCAGTGCTGACCCAGCGCTCGAACTCGGGTGCATCACTCACGTATACGCCGTTGAGCAACGGTCCTTGGTACAGCTCTACGGCCTGCTCGGCCTCGCCGCGCTCGATGCACTGCTGGAACCGGACTGCGTCGCAGCTCAGTCTCTCGAAGTCGAGTCCAACCTCTTCCGGCCCGCGACTGAGAACCACGTCGGGGCCCAGTGCCTGTCTCAGGAAGTGCAGTGCCTGGCGCAGAGCCGCGCGGCCGTGAAGTTGATCGACCTCTGGCCAGAAGAACCCAATCAGAGTATCGCGCCGGTGGAAGCCGAGCGGACGGGCGGCTGCGAGGTAGCACAGCAGCGCCATCCGCTTCCCCTGCGCGAGAACAGATCGCAGCTCCTCCCCCTGCGGCGAGCGCAGGTCCAGGGAACCTAGTGTCCGCAGCTCGAATACGTGCTGACGGCTCGTAGCACTTGATCTCATGTTCCTAAATCGAACGTTTGAGCGCGGTTTGATCTGTCGGATCTTCGGTTCTCTACCCGCGACCAGCAGAGCCGTTCCTGCCCAACGGGTCCCAATCCTCCAATCGAGCGCGCCGCGGTAACGGACGGGTGACGGCGAGGTGACGCGAATATCACGCACCCGGCGCACATTGCGGCTTGCCGAAAGTTGGGGCAGTTAGCGGATGCTGGGGCTGACGATCAGAGGTTGCTGCGATGTGCTGAGCATCTGATTGCCCAGCGAATTTACGTTGGAAGGGGGCGAGCGGGACCACGCCGTGCCCGGCTCAGCACATCGTCGGCCTCCCTCACAGCTCCGCACACTTTCGGTGGGACCCATATGTGGGGGCAGTACCTGCGCCCGCCTCGTGCGTGCCCCCGTTGCCGGGGTACCCCGCCACACCACCGTCAATAGGCGGCGCGCGCCGCCTGTAACCCGAGTGCTTCTGGAGGTGATGCCTATCGAGGACCCGTCATTGGGCGGAGGAATCGCGGGAATGTGACACAGACATGCAAACACGGAGGCAAACACATGAGAACTGTGCGTACGATGCCAACGCTTCTCGGCGCACTTGCGTTGCTGTTGCTGGGCGCGGCTCAGCCGGCCGAGGCTCAGACCGGCACGATCGAGGGGCGCGTCACCGACGAGGTCAGTGGCGAGCCAATTGGGGGCGCCACGATCACGTTGGTGGGCACCGTCCGGTCTGTCGAGAGCGATCGGGACGGCGCGTTCCGGCTGACGGGTGTTCCAGTCGGCATGGCGACGATTCGAGTCGTGGCGATCGGTTACGGATCGCAGAGCGTGGAAATAGCTCTGCAACAGGAGCTGCCGGCACAGGTGAGCTTCGCCTTGCAGCGAGTAGTCGTCAACCTGGACGCGGTGGTGGTGACTGCGACCGGCGGGCAGCGGAGACGTGAGGTCGCCAACGCCATCACCACGGTCGACGCGGCCCAAGCGGTCGAGGAGCGTATGCCCCCCTCGGTGGCAACCCTCATTCAGGGCCGTTCACCGGGTGTCCAGATCATCAACTCGAGCGGCTCGACCGGCAGCGGTACGAAGGTCCGCATCCGTGGATCGAGCAGCATCTCGCTGACCAACGAGCCGCTGCTGGTGGTTGACGGGATCCGGGTCGACAACACCCAGAACGATGTCGGTTTCGGAACCGGTGGACAGACGATCTCTCGTCTGAACGACTTCAACCCGGATGACATCCAGAGCATCGAGATCGTGAAGGGGCCCTCGGCGGCAGCGCTGTACGGGACCGCTGCGGCGAACGGAGTGATCTTGATCAAGACCAAGCGCGGGCATGTAGGGGCGCCGAGCTGGAGCGCTTGGGTCGAGCAAGGCATCATCCGGGATGTCGGGGGATACCCCGACAACTACCGTGGTCTCGCCGCCGATGGAAGCAGCTGCCGGCTGGCGAACGTTTCTGCTGGCGACTGCACCCAGACGGAAATGCAGACTGCCAACCCGCTGAGCAGTGAAACCACATCGCCATTCAAAACCGGTTACCGCAGTCAGTACGGCCTGAACGTCGCCGGTGGCAGCGAGCACGTGCAATACTACCTGTCCGGCGAGTGGGAGACCGAAGACGGCGTGTGGGGACTGCCGCAGCGCACGCGAGATTCGATTCTCGATTTCCGCACCGAGATCCCCGGCTTCGCAGTGAACCCGAACAGTCTGAGACGCGGCAGTCTGCGCGCCAACATGATGGCACTGCTCGGCGAGACGGGGACGCTCTATGTGTCGACAGGCTACGTGTCGTCGGACATTCGGCTTCCTCAGAATGACAACAACTCTCTCGGTATCCTTCCGAGTGGCCTGCTCGGGGGCACTGACAGCACCGTGGTTGGCGGTTGGGGCTTCTATGCGCCTGAAGAAATCTTCTTCATCGACGGCAAGCAGCAGGTCGAGCGGTTCACCAATTCAGTGAACGGTACGTGGCAGCCGACCACATGGTTTGAGGCGCGCGCGATACTGGGCATCGACTTCACTCAGAAGGCCGACGTCCGTTTCCAGGGCACCGGTACAGGTCCTGATGCTGGTACGCGTCGGCAGGGCGACCGCACGTCGGACAAGACGAACGCCTATTCGTACACGGTGGACCTGGGCGCCACGGTGCAGCGTCAGATCAGCGACCGGATCAGCTCGAGAACGTCGGCGGGGTTCCAGTACTTCCGAAACAACCGAGAGCAAGTGGAGACAACCGGTCAGATCCTGCCGCCGGGGGCGGGCTCGAACAAATCTGCTACGGATCAGTTCATCGACGAGGATTTCATCGAGACTCGGACGGTGGGCACGTTCATCGAGGAGCAAATCGGCTTCGATGACCGGCTGTTCGTCACCGGAGCGCTCCGCGGTGACGACAACAGCGCTTTCGGCCAGGATTTCGATTTCACTATCTACCCGAAGCTGGGCGTTTCGTATCTGTTGCTGGAACAGGGTCTTGGCGTGCTGGACAATCTACGGATCCGGGGCGCCTGGGGTGCGTCCGGCCAGCAGCCAGGACCGAATGACGCTCTGAAGTTCTACAACGGCGTCGCGGTGATCATCGCCGGTCAGGAGCAGTCCGGAGTCACCATCGGCGGTGCAGGCAACAAGCAGTTGAAACCCGAGCGGTCGCAGGAGTTCGAGGTTGGATTCGAATCGGGGTTCTTCGACGGGCGCGTTGGTCTAGACGTCACCTACTACCGCCGGTCAACCACGGATGCGTTGGTGCAGCGGCGCATGCCACCGTCGCTGGGGCTGACCCAGAATCGCTGGGAGAACATCGGAGAAACCCTGAATTGGGGGTTCGAGGGTAGTCTCTATGGAACGATCGTGGAGACCCCGACCTTTTCGTGGAACGTCGGCCTGAGCGGCTCCACCAACACCAACAAGATCATCGAGCTGGGTGAGGGAGTGGAGCCCATCGTTTTCGGCCCGCAGAAGCACGCCGAGGGATATCCGCTCGGTGCGTACTTCCAGGAGTCGTACACGTACGACGACGCTAATGGCGACGGGATCATAACCACCGATGAACTCACCTTCAGCGACACCACCGAGTATCAGGGCTACGCGCGACCGCGGTACGAAGCGGCGTTGACTAGCAGTATCGATATCGCCGGTCGGGTACGTATCAGCGGTCTGCTCGACTATCGCGGCGGCCACCTCATGAACAACTTCACCGAGGCGTTCCGCTGCCGCTTCAACATATGCCAGGGTCTAAACGATCCTGAGTCGTCCCTCGATGAGCAGGCGCGCGCTCAGACACAGCGGTCCGGCGTGCAGACGCTCACCGGATTCCTCGAGCCCGGTTGGTTCATCAAGCTGCGGGAGTTGTCGGTGACGTTCCTTGTGCCCGATAGCTGGGCGCGGGCCTTCGGCAGCGGTCGGCTGAGCCTCACGGTCACCGGTCGCAACCTGTTCACCATTACCGACTATACGGGTCTTGATCCGGAGGTGCAGGGTGGCACCGGGAATTTCGGGTCGCTGGAGTTCCTTACCCAACCGCAGGTTCGGTCTTGGACGGCCCGCCTACAGGTAACGTTCTGAGCGATGAGGGATAACGACATGAACACAACGACGATTGAGCGCAACGGCAGGCGCCAGGAGAGGAACCACTGGTTC
>CP070666.1:1113184-1118431 GCA_020351775.1 Gemmatimonadota bacterium
AGCTCGACGTAGGCCCACCACATTCCGAGCACAATGCCCACGGTGAGGAAGATCCAGGAGACGATCGTCCAGCGGCGGATCGCATGCAGCCAGCCGGTGTCCAACCTCTTCGTTATCAGGGCCGCCACAGCAAACGCAAAGGGGATCGTTATGCTGATATAACCCAGGTAAAGCATCGGCGGATGCATCACCATTCCTGGATTCTGTAGCTGCGGGTTGAGTCCGTTGCCGTCGGGCGGCGTGACTGCCATGCGTTCGAACGGATTGGCGGCGAACAGAACCACCGCCACAAAGAACAGCGTCACCACCGATGTGACGGCCGCAACATACGGCATCAGGTAATCGTAGCGCCTCGGCGTCAGCCATTGAGCGGCAGCCGCAAAGATTGTGAGAACGAAGGCCCAGAACAGCAGGCTGCCCGCTTGGCCCCCGTAAAAGGCGGAAATAAGATACGGTGTAGGCAGGTTACGGCTGGTGTACGCCCAAACGTACTGGACATTGAAGTCATGGCGTAACAGGGCGGCTAGCAGGGCAATCGACGCGACCGACAGGATGCCAAGCAGGGCATAGGAGGTTCGCCTGGCGCTCTGAACCATCTCGGGACGTCGTTGGACGCCCCCCGAGATCCCGACGATCGAGCCCCACGCTGCGAGCAGCAGCGCGAGCCACAGCGCAAGTTGTCCGAGGATTGTCATTGCCTAAGCCGCTGGCCGCGCCTCGTAGCGGGAGCCGCACTTGGCCAACAGTGTAGTGGCCCTGAATGTCCCATCAGGCATCAGGCGACCCTCGACCACGACGTCAACGTCGTCATCGAACGTGTCCGGTGCGATACCACGGTAGACGACCGGATAGGTCTGTTGGCCATCGGTGACCTCGAAGGCGATCGTCTGACCAGCCAAGTCGCGACTGATACTGCCACTCACCACGCGCGCACCCATCCTGACACCTACGTCCTGGATCGACGGATCGGCCTTTACCTTCTCCGCGAGTTCGGTTGGTGTGACGAAATACACCCCCGTATCCTTGATGCCAGAGGCCATCAAATAGCCCACGCTCACGGATATCAAACCGGCACCCAGGACGAACTTCGTTCTTGCTCGCATTGCTGTTGTCTCCAGTGATCCCTGCCCAATCAATCGGAACAATATAGACTACAGCAACACGGCATGAAAGGTTGCGACCGAGACGCCAAAAAACGGTGGCCCCGGCATCTACTCGCTCTTCAAGGGCCTCCTGGCCCAATACAGAGCTGCCTCAAGCGCCCTTGACCAACCGGCATAGAATGAGGGATCCAGTTGCTCCGGCCGGAACCAGCGCAGTTCCCGTCGCTGGGCAAACTCCTGGGCATCACGCCACACGCCGGCAGCCAGCCCTGCGAGCCCAGCGGCCCCTAACGCCGTCGATTCCACGATGGCGGGACGCGCGACCGAGACCCCCAGTACGTCCGCCTGGAACTGCATCAACCACTCGTTGGCAGCCGCACCCCCGTCCACGTTAAGCTCATCGAGGTGGACCCCGGAAGCCTGTTCCATGGCGATCACCACGTCCTTGACACTGTAGGCCATCGCTTCCAGCGCCGCTCGAACCAGATGCTCCCGTCTCGCTCCGCGGGTGAGTCCAGCAATGGTTCCCCTGGCTTCGGCCTCCCAGTGGGGTGCCCCCAGGCCGACCAGTGCGGGGACGAAATACACCCCGCCGCTGTCAGCCACGCTGCGCGCCAGATTCTCCGTCTCCGCTGCGTGCTCGATCAGCCCGAGTCCGTCCCGCAGCCACTGCACCACTGCCCCTGCGATGAATATCGAGCCTTCGAGTGCGTAAGCTGGACCACCCGCCTGGTCGCACGCCACCGTGGTCAACACCCCCGTGCCCTCTGCTTGCGAGCGTCGGTCCGCACCAACGTTCATTAGTAGGAAGGCTCCCGTCCCATAAGTGCACTTCGCCTGTCCCGGGCGCCAGCAGGCCTGGCCGAAGAGCGCAGCCTGCTGATCGCCGGCGATACCCGCTATGGGGGCGTCAATCCCCAGGTGAACAGGATCACAAATCCCTACAGTCTCACTCGACTTGCAGACCTGGGGCAACGCCACCAGTGGAACGCCGAACAGCTCCAGCAACTCGTTGTGCCAGTCCAACTGATCGATGCCGTAGAGCAAGGTCCTGCACGCGTTGGTGTGGTCGGTCACGAAGGTGCGCCCGGAGGTCAGCTTGAAGACCAACCACGAATCTATCGTGCCGAACACTGCGTCGCCTGCCTCCGCCTTGGCCCGAAGACCGGATACGTGCCCCAGCAACCATTCTATCTTCGTGGCCGAGAAATAGGGGTCCCATACCAGTCCGGTACGCTCGGCGACGAACCCGGGACCGTATTCACGCTCCAGTTCGCGACATCGCTCCGCCGTACGGCGATCCTGCCAGACCAAGGCCCGGTGCAGCGGTTCTCCAGTACCTCTGTCCCAAACAACCACGGTTTCCCGTTGGTTCGTGATTCCCACCGCCACCGGTTCCTCGCCCGCCGAATCGATGGCCTCTCTAGCAGCCGCGACGGTCACCTGCCAAATCTCGAGCGGGTCGTGTTCGACCCATCCGGGCTGCGGAAAGTGTTGCGTGAATTCACGATAGCCGCGACCCAGGACGCGGCCCTCGCTAGAGAATACGATGGCCGTGGAGCCAGTGGTGCCCTGGTCGAGCGCCAATAAGCTAGTCACCGGTGATTCTCTCTCCCCTGATAATCCGCGGTACTGTCTCGGTGTAGGGTGGTTCAATGACACCACGATCGGTGATCAAGGCAGTGACGTACTGTGAGGGCGTCACATCGAACGCTGGGTTGAGTGCGCTAGCTCCCCGCGCAGTGTCGATCTCCTCAAGCCCACGCTGCTCGATCGGGATACCGCTGCCAGTTGCGGTCGATAGATCGAACGTGCTATAGGGCGCTGCTACGTAGAACGGAATCCCGTGAGCCCAGGCCAGGACTGCGAGCCCGTATGTGCCAATCTTGTTGGCCACGTCGCCGTTTGCCGCGATACGGTCAGCACCCGTTATCACTAAGTTTACCCTTCCTTGAGCCATGACGGCGGCAGCCGCACCGTCAACAATGGATGTGACCGGCACCCCCGCCCGCGTGAGCTCCCAAGCCGTGAGCCGGGCTCCTTGCCGCAGTGGCCTCGTCTCGGTTGAGATCACCGCTACCTGTCGATTGCTCTCGTGCGCCACGTACACGGGCGCCAAGGCCGTTCCAATTCCACCGGTCGCCAGCGCGCCAGCATTGCAGTGCGTCATCACCGTTGCCCTTTCCTCAATCAACGGCAGGCCCGCTTCGCCGATGGCCCGGCACATGGCGGCATCTTCATCCCAGATCCGCTGGGCCTCCGCCCGCAGCCCCGACACCAGCTGTTCCTTTCCGCCGCCCTCGCGCAGGGCCCGGTCGCAGGCCTCCCTCATGCGAGCCATGGCCCAAGACAGATTCACCGCTGTGGGACGCGTGGCTGCCAGACGGTCGACCGCTCGCCGCAACCAGTCACGTGTCAGCTCTTCCTCGGCCAACCGCGCCGCTGCGCCCGTCAGCCCCATTGCCGCCGCGATCCCGATCAGCGGGGCTCCCCTCACCCGCAGCGCTTGCACAGCCTCGATGACAGCATCTACGGTGTCGGCTTCACGATAGAGTTCCTGCTGCGGCAAGTGTGTCTGATCCAGGTAGCGCAGTCGTCCGTCCGTAGTCCAAGAGATGTGTTGCAGGTTCATCGCAGCGATATCGGTTAGCGTGGTTGGGTACGATTGCCAAGCCTACGAGGCATGGAATACCAGGTGCTCAATCGGCGGGACCAAGACGGCTTGAGCATGCGATGTACCCCCTACCACGCCTCGCCACCGGCAGCGTCTTGTATCACCGTCTTGAAGATCTCACGGCTCACGCCCGCTCGACCGATCGCACTGGCGTCGAGCCGCAGCGCCCTCCAGCAAGCATCTCCTGCTCTCTCCCATTGCCCGCCGTAGAAGGCAGCGTAGGCGAACGCCAGCCAATAGTCAGGCTCTGTTGAGTCGATCTCTACCGCCCTGGAGAGATGATCTAAGGCTTCCGCCGTTCGACCGAGGGAAGCCAGCGCCCGGCCCAGTTCGTATCTCACCTGCGGATCGAGGGGATCAGACTTAAGCGCCCGGTAGAGATCGGGAATCAACATCCTCGCGTCAGGCCGCGGTTGTGGTATCTCGGAAGGGTCGACCTCAGGGACGACCCGCATCCCCACTCCAAGAGCGGCGAGCAACGCAACACTGATCAGCAGCGGGGTCCAGCTGCCCAACAATTCCCCCTTCAACCACGCAAGTTGACCACTCTCTTCTGCCGTCGAGTCGGGCGAGTCAAGTCGCCGGTGCAACCGGAACATGAAGATTCCGATAGGCGGTCCCACCAGGACCGCGGCCAGCAGGCTGAGGAGCGGAATCAGCGTGAACCAGCTCGTAGCCGGTAAGAACAGCAGCCCCCCGCAAGCGTATACGGGTAGGGCCGCCACAAACCCGCGGACCAGTGCGGCACGCCTGTTGGGTCCGAAGTCGGGTCGCCCTGCGATGACGCTGCCCACTATCATTCCCGCAACGCCGAAGATGGCGATGAGGATTGCGTAGGAGAATCGCGACAGCATTCCCTGGGACAGACCGCGCAACGCACCAACCACGGCGGCGTACACGGCCGCGGAGGCCGCGACCAGAAAACCGGCATCTAGATCCAGTCGGAAGCGACTCCGCATCAACCCATCCAGAACCCCTTGCGGTGCGAAACACCAAGCACTTTGTGGCAGTGGGAACAGTAGTAGATGAACCGACGGCCCAGCATTCCCCGCAACTCCTGATACAACAGTTTCCTCAGAGGTGTGGAACAGTGAGCGCAGATCGGGTCTATCTCAGGTGACGCTTCCAATTCTAGCACGGTAGGCCCTCACGTTTCTGTCCCGGCATGGGTATCTGATGCGAGACACCAAAGTTCAATGGCGGCAAGGCTCCACGTCGGACTGTCCGCCGGGTCCGGCTCAGCTCAAACGCTTGACCAAGTATCGGGCATAGTACTTCGGCCAATCGCCTTTGGGCTTCTTCTTGGATCGCTTCCTTTCACCTTGAACGAGCAAGTACACCAGTTTGCTCTTGGTCAGCTCCGGGTCCAGCACCTTCACCAACTCCTGATGCAGGTGATCCGCGTACCACAGCGGCCACTCCGCATCGGTGCCGCTTGAATCCCGGAATGCCTCGTGGTGTGCCTTGCCA
>CP070666.1:1118531-1123743 GCA_020351775.1 Gemmatimonadota bacterium
TAGCAGCCGGCAGCGCATCGCTCCCGGTCGAGGTGGCGTGGCCAATCGGGTCGTAGGCGCGACCGCGACTGGAGAACCCCTCAAGGCTTCACGATGGCGAACAGCTGCAGGTATTCGACCTCGAGATCATCCTGGTGAACTCCCAGGAGGTAGTCGTCGCCGATGTCCAGAACCCGCATCGGCGGAACCGATACGGGGCCGAGCAGCACTCCCGCGGGATCGAACACGAGGTAGTCAGGCGATTTCGGATCGACCCCCGGGGCAGGCCCCTGCTCCACCCAGAGATTGCCAGCAGCATCGAGGATGATTGCTGCGAAAGGTGGGCGAAAAGCCGGAATCGCAACTTGATCCAATACTCTCACTACCTCGGCCTCGCTCAGTTTCGGCGCAAGCATGGCCACGGTAGTGTCGCGCCATTCAGTGACCTCAGCGTCCGTTACCGCCTCCTGTCTTGGCGTCCACCGGATCGAGACCCGCGAGGCATCAGGGACGATGCAAGAGATCTCCGGCACCTCCTGGTCACCAATGCAAACCCTAGGCTCACGTCCCTGGACCGCCATCACCGTCGTCCTAGCGCGGGGCGGCGCGACACGCCAATCGCCCCAGGGGGCACTCACGACTACCTGCTCGATATCGCCGAAGAACATCAGGGTATCTATGCTCGCAAAGTCAGCAGAGACTCTAAGCGCCCCGCTGCGGGCGCGGGCTGCGCCAGCCGGTGAGACTTTGCCCGTCTTCTCAATCAGCCGCACCAGGACGTCCCCGTTGGAAATGAGTTGCCCTGTCGAAGGATAGAGCGGCGGCTCGACTGCCTTGGCGATTCGACCTCGATCCACTGACCGGACGTCAACGAGCTGACCGGCGGGATCGAACCGTGTGACCCGAAACAGGGCGTCATCCCAGACCAGCAGCGAGTCGCCGGGTGTGACCATGACCTGAACGGGTTTCTGGAACTCACCTGGGCCAGACCCGGGGCCGCCCAACTTCGTGACGAAGGCGCCATCCCGGTTGTAGAGCCTCAGCTCCCGTGTGCCGCCATCGAGCACCGCTATGTCGCCGTCGGATTGCCGTGCTGCCGCCACGACATCGTACAGCTGGTACTCCGCCGACCCGTCCAACACACCGATCGTCACTAGGGGATCAAAGGAAACCGACCAGGCCTCAGCGTCATTCCACCGAGGCTCATGATTGTTGACGATCGTTGTGCCGGCGCTATCCGACACGCCGTCGGTCTCCAGCACCCCGCCCGCCGACGTACATGCGCATGCAGCAGCCAGTGCCGTCAGCACAGCCGCGGTCGGTCGCATCTCTACGAATCCCTCCCTCTGTTACCTGCTATGTCTGCAACGACCCGTACGCGATGTCTGCCGTACATCGACTCATTGCCCCGGCCTTTCGGGAGGGAACCTCGCCAATGGCACCCTCCACGTCTCTGTATCGCCCGTGATGCCCTTCCTGTAGTCCACCACCTCCGCGCGCGGGCACTTCTTGCCTCCAGTCAGTTGCGCTCGACCGTGACCGAGTGGTGGCGCAGATATACGAACCAGTAGATGCCAGATTCGAGAAGAGTCCCGCCTCGGCGATCGTGTTGCGGCGGGCTAGCGGCCTCGCTGCGCTCGCCCACTCCGGGTTTCGTACATACGCTTCAGTACCTGAATCTGCCCCACATGATACAGATCATGGCTCACGATGCCGAACAGGAGATCCACGAACCGATAGGCCCCGCTGCCAGGCGCCGTCTCATCCAGTCGCTGAGGTTCGAACGCCCGTACCGCGTTCACCAGCAGCATGTGCTCCGAGCGCAGCAGGGCGCGATCCGCCTTCCACTGCGGCGCGTCCGCTGGCTCGGGTACGGCCGGCCAATTCGCAGGGGATCGCGCAAACGTCCCCTGTGGCAGGGCCTCGAGGTTGCGGCGCACCGCGTACTTCCAATACGCCAGGTGTAGCGTCAGCTCCCAGACGGAGTTTCGCTTGGCGGCTGGCTTCCATGCGGCTTGCTCCGGCGTGATACCGCGAAGGCAGCCGGCGACCGTGGCGCCGCCATACCACAGGCGCCTGCCGGCAGGCGGATCGAGGAGCTTCAGAATCTCGCGAAGTCGGGGATCGTCCACCATTCGTTTCCCCCTTGAACTGGTTGTCCACGGCTGTGTGACGCCGGAGTCTGCTTCGCTGTCAACAGCCAACGAATTGCCGACAACGCTGGCGTGAACCCGTAACCGCTGCGCCCAAAGACCCGAAGCCGGGGCCCGGCTGGGCTCCCTCTCCGGACTCCGGCGTGGAGGCCGGCGATGAACGACGGTTCACATTGCGAGATTTCGCAACACACCCTTGATCTGACGGATGTGGGCAAGGTCGTGTGCGGCTTCCATCCGCACGAAGTCCCAGACCGTCTGGCGGCCTCGTAACTCGTGAACGCCATAGCACGAACGCCACTCGCGTCTGCCTACAGAATGTAGAAGATCGAGGTTCCTCTGTCGCAGACACCGGAACAGCCCCAACGAGCGCCCCACATCCATGGACGCGTACTCGAACCGTTCGGCCCAGGCGGCTTCATCGAACCACTGGAGCCGGACCCCACTGGTCGCGAGCATATTGCGCAACCGCCATCCCATCGCCAGCTCGGCGTCCGCCATGTGGGCGACGATCTCTGCCACGGACCATCTGTCCGGACCGGGACGTTGGTTCAACTGTCTGCGTGAGAGACCGCTTACCAGACGCTCGACACGCGACGGCGTCGACCGCTGGACACGGATCGGATCACGGTCGCCCAGATAGCCCAACACCCGCTTCCTGTATTGCTCGAACGACTCGGTCACTCGACAGCCCCGGTGATTCTCGGTTTACCCCCTGGTACGCCACCCGCACAGCGTGACCGTCGGCCCGGTCTCGGTGGGCTCCGGGTCTCTACTCTGGCAGGGGCGAATCGCTATTGCTGATATCCACCACCACCTTCCACTCACCGCCGATCTTCTTCCAGATCATGAGATACTTGCCCACATCTTCCACGCGCCCGGCAGGTGTCTCCATAGAGAACCGGTAGGTGCCACGATCGTAGGCGAGATCACCTGATGCCGCGACCTCGATGGTGTCGGGTTCAAAGAAATTCGAGATACCCGGCTGCAGCAGCCCGGTTTCGAACCACGCTCGAATCGCTGGCACACCTACAATCGCAGGCGCGTTGGGCTGCATCTCGATGGCGTCGGGAGCATAGAACTCGAGGCACGCGTCGAGATCCCGTGCGTCAACCGCAGCCTGCCATTGTCGACTCAGGGCGCGAATCGCTGCAGCCTCCGCCTGCTGGTCAATCCTGGATGTCTGCTGGCAACCAAGCAAAAGGAAAACGATCGCCAGGGCAAGCATTGACAATCTGCCGCTCAGCATGGGGCACCTCCTTGTGAGCCGCTGGCTGTTCAAGCGCCGGAACTGACGTTCGGCAGACTCGGATTGTCGAGCCGTGCCTCCATATCGGCTATTGGGTCTAAGACCTCACGCAATCGACCCAAGCCCTCACGGTCGAGCGATGAGGGCGGTCGGACCGCCGATTATCACCCCACTTAGCGAACGGAAGATGTCCCTACGCTCATTGTCAATGATCGCCCAATTGCAGCTTCATGCGTCACCCAGGCCGAGCAATCGGGGCAGTTCATGCAGCCCCGCGATCGTCGGTGCTTCCGCAGGTAGCTCGCTGCCGCCGCGCCGCACTAGCAGTGCTCGCATGCCTGCATTGTGTGCGCCCTCGATGTCATCAACGACTGCGTCACCGACATGGAGCGCGCGACCTGGCGGAACCCCCAACCGGCGACATGCGATATGGAATATCTCCGGATCTGGTTTCTGAGATCCCACCTCGGCGGACACGACAACGTGGTCGAATGCGTCGGCCAGGCCCAGTTCGACACAGAAGTGACGTAAGCCGCACTGCCAGTTGGATACCAGGGCGAGTGGATACGCCGCAGAACGAAGGACCTCCAAGACGCGAAGAACATCCGAAAAGAGAGCTAGGCTTTGAGGTCCGAGGAGCGCCCAGACATTGGTGGCGTGATCGGCGGCTGCACCGACCAGTTCACGCACATTGAGCCGTTCAAACACCCTCTCTGTGAACCGCACCAAGTAGCGCCGTTTGGCATCCGCTGACAGGTCCGGCGAGTAGTCCTCTGCGTGACGCTCGAATACGTCATACAGCACCTGATGCTCCCATGGATCGCATTTGACGCCCTGTCTGGCGAGATATTCCATCAACGTCGCACCCCGCCCATCGCCCTGCCGGTGGTACGCCAGGGTGTTGTAGAAATCCAGAGTGACGGCGTCAATTTCGGCCAACATGCAGTGATTTCGGTTGCATACGGGCAGCGTTTATCTCCGCTTCGTGATCTTCCGTGCGACTTTGAACCGTCCAATGGTCGCCGCAATGTCGAACACCAGAATCGGAAACACTCCGACCTTCACGGCGCGCCACTCTTTTGCAGATCCGGTTCGCCCTGCGAAATGGCGAAAAGGTCAAGGTTGGCTGCGATGAAGAAGAACAGAGGACGCACCGTCACTATTGCGGGAAGACGCAGTCCATGACCTCTAGGGCGAACCGAGCCGAGACGGTGCCCGGACCGCCGGCCATTTCGATGCCAACCTCCACGGCCTCGAGCACCTCGGCTCTTGCGGCACCCGCCGCTGCGGCCTGCTCGATGTGCCATTGCATGCAGGACTCGCAGTCAATGGAGACCGAGATGCCGACAGCGATGAGTTCCTTGTACCGCTTGGGCAATGCGCCGTCCGAGAAGGCAGCGCGCTCCATCTCGAGAAACGCTTGGTAGACCCGCGACTTCGCAGCAAGCAGTTTGGCGTGCGCCTCCTTCCGCGCGCGCGTCATGTCTTCGAGTTTGCTCATCATGTTCCTCCAGTTGCCTCGTCCCCTCTCTTATGTCACCACCGAGAACGTCTCAAGCGCGTTTCCGACGATCAACATATCAGCCCCGGCATGCAACGAGGCCGAGGCTAGGACGCTGTCGGTCAGTCGCATCAACCACCCCCACAATAGCCCGAGCAAGAAGACGACAATCAGAAAAGGCGCCAAGGCTGCGGCGAACTCGACTCCCAGGTGAGACAAGGCAAACACCGTGGCGGTGATCCCGTTCGCCCACGCGAATCCCAATGCTCCTGTCAGGCGCTTCAAGAACAGTCCGGCAGGCTGATTGTCAATGTCGTGCAACCTCAACGT
>CP070666.1:1123843-1129037 GCA_020351775.1 Gemmatimonadota bacterium
TACGGTGGGCTACCGCGTTCATTCGGTTACGGTCTCACATCACCTGCAACAGCTATCTATGACAATGCTCTATCAACCAAATTCCTTTACCCTTCCCCAATCTGCAATCTGTATTCTAAATCCGCACCCTATTCCCGCCTAACCTTCACCAGCTCCGCCACCACCGATACCCCGATCTCCGCCGGTGTGTCCGCTCCGATGTCCAACCCGATGGGAGTCACCACACGATCGAGCGCCTCCTGCGGCACACCCGCTTCCTTGAGAGCCTTCAGGATCACGACCTTCTTACGCTTGCTGCCGAGCATGCCGACGTAACGTGCGGCTGACGCTGCAGTGCGCTCGATGATCACGGCGTCGAAACTGTGACCGCGCGTCGTGGCGAGCACGTAGTCGTCTTCATCGAACTTCAACCGATCGAGCACCGCACGAAAGTCCTCGGCAATGACCTCGTTGGCCCACGGCAGCCGCTCTGTGTTGGCGAACTCCTCACGGTCGTCGATCGCGACCACATAGAAGCCCACACTGTTGGCCAGCTTGGCAATCTCAGCCCCCACATGGCCGGTACCGAAGATCACCACTCGCGGCATCCGCGGGATCGACTCGACGAACATGTTACTCGCCTCGTCGAGAAACGTCGCGAGGTTCGCCGGCGGCTCCGCCAACGACTCCGCCGCGAACGGCGCGCCGACTGCAATAGAGTCCGCTCCCATTCGCGCCAGCTTGCGCGGTCCCTGACTCCAATCGACTGACGTGTACACGAGCGTGGGAACCCGCTGCTGAATCGCGCCGGCGACGCCGCTATACAACGCCACGGCCTCGTCAGACGTGAGCACCGGCTCCACGAAGAACTCGGCGGTCCCACCACAGGAGAGCCCTATGTCTCCCGCCACGTCTGCATTGAGCGTGTGGGTAACGGAGGCCGGCTGGTTTTGCTTGACAACCGCCAGCGCCTGCTCGGTCACGTCAGCCTCGACACACCCACCACCCACCGTGCCCCAACGCCGGCCGTCCACAGTCACCAGCATCTTGGCGTCACTCGCCATGGGCAACGAGCCACGACGCCGCGAGATGGTTGCCAGCGCAGCCGGCACACCTGAACTCGCCAAGTCTGCAGCAGTCGACCAGATGGTGGCGCGATCGTCCATGAGACGTAGCTCGGTTGTTGGTACTGTCGATGCCGCCAGTCAAAAGCGGCTTGGAGGAGGCGTAATCTACTACGGGGAGCGGGGAGCAGGGAGCAGGGAGCGGAAAGTACAGGGAGCTGGGAGCTGGGAGCAGAAGTGGACGGCAGCTGTTCGTCCTTCCGGACGGCGATGCTGACACCAGGCACTGCGAGGCTTCTCCGTCCGCTCCCCGCTCCCCGTATCAGTGATGCGTCACGATCATCGCCTTCGCCGTCATCCGCGGGCTCAGCATCGGGAACGTGCGCGCGAACAGTCCGTAGGCCAACAGGAACAGCCCGATGAAACCGAGCGTGATGCCCAGCTCGGGCAGCCCGAACGCCGGCCCTTGCTCGGTGAGCGAAGGCTGCACCAACAGGTAGCGCTCCAACCATACGCCCACGAGACTAATCGCGGCAAAGAGAGTAAACGTGAACGGCTTGATCTTGGACTTGACCCAGATGAGTCCCCAGAACGGGATCAGGAACACCATCAGCCCGACCGTGATCGCCAGCGCGCGCCACTCACCCCAGAAGCGGTAGAACGGGAACGAGGTCTCTTCCGGCAGGTTGCCATACCAGATGACCAGAAATTGGCTGAACATGAGGTAGGCCCAGAAGATCGAGAACCCGAAGATGAGCTTGCCCAGGTCGTGGAAGTCGTGCACGTCGATGACTTCTTCCAGATGCAGTCGCTTGCGCCAGTAGACCATCATCAGCGCCAGCATTGTGAGCCCGGTGAGAAATGCGCCCATGAAGAAGAACGCCCCAAACAGGTTGCTCAACCAATACGGCGCCAGCGACATGATGAGATCGAAGCCCAACAGCGAGAACATGTAGGCGTACAGGATACACAACAGCGGGGCCAGCCAGTGGACCCGGTGCTCGACCTGCGCCAGCGCGGCCTCGGAACCGTCGTAACCGCCCAGGATGCGGTCGAACAACCGGCGTCGCCAATCGGACACATGGTCTCGTAGCTCGTAGAGATCCGGCTTCATGTCGTTCACCACGAACAGCGTTGCAACACCGAAAACCGCAAGTAGCGCTACCAGGTCGCGCCAGAACACCCACGACACCGTGAGCCAGTTGCCGCGTGCCGGAGTGGGATGCTCGATCCAGGGGAACAGGTGATGCTTGCCGAGGAACAGCACCAGAAAACAAATGAGCGAGATCGGCAGGAACGCTATGGTAGCCTCGGCAAACCGCATGATGGGACCCGACCAGTGGCCCTTGGCGATCTTTTGCGTGGCAGCGAAGATGACGGCGCCCACCGAGAACCCGGTGAAGAACAGGAAGTCGACGTGGAACATGCGCCAGGCGCGGGCCGGGTCGTCACCCAGAATCAGCATCACGAACACGCCGATTCCGAAAACCGCCAACACGGCGCCGGCGAAGACGAGACCCTTGGTGGGCATGTTCAAGCCGCGCTTGTAGACCTCGAGCCGCTGCTCCACCGTCACTGTGACGCCCCCTGCAGTTGCCTCACGTAGTTGACCACATGCCAGCGGTCGATCCCGCGCACCCCCTCGCCGTAGGGCCGCATCGCGCCGCGCCCGTGCCGGATGATCGAATAGATCATGCCGTCACTCAGGTCGTTGGCGCGGTCGGTCAACAGGCTCGGTACGATGTACATCACGGCGTTCACCGGCCCGTCCGCCGCACCCGTTTCACCGTGACACGGAACGCAGAAGATGTCGTAGTACTTCTTGCCGGTGTCCAATGATTCAGCGGTCAGTAGCGCTGGGTTCCGCAGCTGGTCGATCGCGGCGAAGTTCTCGGGGAGAACCGGCAGCGGCGGCTCCATGCCGTCGATCGGCACAGCTCCCTCGGCCGGCATCCGGTTCATCTTGTACGGCTGAATCGCAGGACCCTTCTCCATGAATGCGAACCAGGGAACCAGCTTCACCGCATCGTCCGGACCCGGCGAGCGCTGCCATGAGTCGCGCGAGCAGCCAGCGGCTAGAAGCACGAGAACGAGCGCCAACCAGCTACGTCTCATACCGCACCTCCACGGCGCCGTTCTCGGTCAACAGCTCCTCCAACGCTTTGCATCGCTTGTCCGGGCAAGGCACGAAGATCCCGATGGTGTCGTTGGTGAACCGGGGATCGAACGCGCCACGCTGGTTGGTGCGCCAGGCATTGTATGCCACACCGAGCACAGTCGCGATCGCCCCGAACAGAATCGTCAGCTCGAAACCGATCACCACATAAGGCACGATCGAACCCAACGGCTTGCCACCTACCACGATCGGGTAGTCGTACGACATCCACAGGGTCATGGCGAAGCCGGTAGTGACACCCAGCAGCCCGCCGATCAGAGTCCAAATCCGGACCGGACTCACCTTGTGACCCACGGCCGCCGCCACCTCCACGTTCGGCACCGGCGTGTAGACAATGAAGTCCTTGTAGGCCAGCTCCTTCAACGCCTTGATGGCGTCCGTCGCCGCATCCACCTCGCGGAAGGTGGCTAACACGCCGCTCGGCTGGCGCTTCACGTGTGCACCCTCCGCTTGCGCGGCATCGGCATGATCTCCTTGACCTCAGTGATCGAGACCGTGGGGAAGTTCTTGGCAAACAACAGGAACCACAGGAAGAACCAGGCGAAGCTACCCGCCAGAATCGCAAACTCGACCCAACTCGGCGTGTAATGACCCATGGCGTACGGCTCGTACTCGAACGAGAGCGACACCACGATGATCACGAACCGCTCGAACCACATGCCGAGGTTCACGAACAGCGATAGCACGAACAGTGCCGGGATGCTGGTCCGGATCTTCTTGAACAACAGGAAGAACGGCAGCACACCGTTGCACAGAATCATCGTCCAGGTCGCCCACCAGTATTCACCGAAGGCCCGGTTCCAGAACGATGCCCGCTCAAACGGGTTGCCGCTGTACCACGCGATGAAGTACTCGATGCCGTAGGCGTAGCCCACGATCAGGCCGGTGAGCAGCAGGAGTTTCGCCAGGTTCTCGAAGTGCCTTACAGTGATGTACTGCTCCATCTTGAAGACTTTTCGCAATGGCACCAGCAGCGTCACCACCATGGCAACGCCCGAGTAGATCGCGCCGGCCACGAAGTAGGGCGCGAAGACCGTGGCGTGCCAGCCGGGCACGATCGACATGGCGAAGTCCCACGAAACCACGCTGTGTACCGACAGCACCAGCGGTGTCGCGAGCGCGGCGAGGTAGAGGTATGCGCGCGTGTAGTGACGCCACTGCTGGTCGGTGCCGCGCCAACTGAGCGCCGTGAGCTTGTACAACTTCTTGCGCCAGCCCGTTGCCAGATCGCGGATCGCGGCGATGTCGGGGATCAGACCGACGATGAGGAAGCAGGTGCTCACCGTGAAATAGGTCGACACTGCAAACACGTCCCAAACCAACGGTGACTTGAAGTTCACCCACAGTTGCCGCTGGTTGGGATAGGGAAACAGCCAGTAGGCGTACCAGATACGACCCACGTGAATCAACGGGAACAACCCCGCCGTCATGACAGCGAACACCGTCATCGCCTCTGCCGTGCGGTAGACAGACGTGCGCCACGCCGAGCGGAACAGATATAGGATGGCCGAGATCAGCGTGCCCGAGTGGGCGATACCGACCCAGAAGACGAACGTCGTGATGTACACACCCCACAACACAGGCGGCCGATAGCCGGCGACGCCGAGTCCGTACCGGACCTGGTACAACAACGCGACCGCACCGATCGCCAGCACCACGAGCACGATCCCCAGCAGCACGAAATAGCCCGGCCTGGGCCTGCCCAGCGTCGCGGCGACGTCACGAGTGACGTCGTCGTACGTCGGCAGCGTGTCAGGTTGTGGCTGTGCGAGCGTCGCCATCGCTATCCAATCGATATCAGCGTAGATCCGCCTTCTTCCGCGTCAATCCGCGGCTCTCATTATCCGCGTCCATCCGCCTCTTTCTGCGTCAATCCGTGGTGTTTATAACCTTCTTCAAGTACGTCACCGCCGGCCTGGTATTGAGACTCCCGAGCACGTAGTAGCCCCGCTCGTCGGTCGCAAGCGCGCGGACC
>CP070666.1:1129137-1134287 GCA_020351775.1 Gemmatimonadota bacterium
GCGACGGTGTACGGTTCCTCACCCGACCCGCATCCCGCGGACCAAGCTGTCAGAACCTCATCCCCACGTGACTCAGCTTGCTCCATGAGTTCTGGCAGCACGGAGGAAGCCAGGGTGTGAAACACGGCTTTGTCACGATAGAAACGCGAGATAGTCACACGGCACAGGTCGGCCAGGGTGCGCCACTCGGCGGGGTTGCTCCTCAGAAACGACCGATATGCGGCCGTGCTTGCGATTCCGAGTTCTTGCATGCGGCGGCTAATTCGCTTGCAGACCTGACGTCTCACCTTGCGGAAGCCAGGCCACTGCAGCTGCATGCGAGGCAGTGCCCACTGGAGGAAGGCGACACAGTCGTTGTCCCGCATCGACGCCCTCGCTAGACGGGAGATCTCACAGGTGATGGGAGCGAGCACCGAGCCGTGGAATCATCTGTGATTCTTGAGCTGACACCGATCGGTGGCCAAGCTTCGCTGGGAGAGCCTGATTGCCAGCAGCTCGGAATGCCGTCAATAAGAGTGAGTACCCAGCACTACCTCCACGTCGAACTTCTGCTCCAATAGGACCTGCAGGTCCTCGAAATCGATGGGACACTCGGCCGTTTCCATCGCCAGCTTCATACAAGTGCCCAAGTGGAGCGTGTCTATCGGCCGGTCGAGATTTCTCGTGATCTCGTTCAGCAGCTTGACTCGCGGCACCACGAGACCGGGACAATCTCCACAATCGGTCATGGCGACCAGCTGAATGTCATCGTGGCGCGCGAATTCTCCGTTCTTCTCGTCCATACCCTTGTAGCACTTGGCGCAAGCGATGCACGAATGGTCCTTGACACGCTTGCAGTAAAGGATCCCTATCCTGGCCATAACGTGCTCCTCCCGTTCCGCTGAGATTCACCGTTCCAGTATCACGCGTCTTGCCTGCCCTAAATCTACTTTGAAGAGCGCATGGCGCTCTCTCGCTTGTACGGTTGACAGCCAAGTGCATCTGTCTCGGCCCTGACACGAGAGGAACACCAGGTCTGAGCAGTGTTGGCGGTGCCGTGCTGGTCGAGCCGAGTCGGAGGCTCTACCTTAACCCTGCAGTGCTGTAGGCAAATGTCGGGGTACACAGATTCAAACGGAGGCAGCGATGAAAGCAATCGTCACGATCTCGAGGCCACAGGTTCTGCTGACAGGCCTGTTTCTGATTGCATGCACTTCGCAGCAACCCGTAACGGAGGACTTTACTGGGGCGATCAGCGCCGCCAACGACCGGTTCATGGAGACGTTTGCGAGCGGCGACGGCGCCGCTCTCGCGGAGCTCTACACCGAGGACGGTAGGCTGCTGCCACCCGGCAACGAGCCAGTGAGCGGGCAAGAGGCAATTGGCGAGTTCTGGCAGGCCGTAATCGACGGCGGCGTAGCTCAGGTAAGGTTGATGATCGATGAGGTGAATGGGGCAGGCGATTGGGTGTATGAGCTGTCCCGCTACGCCATGTACGACGCGACTGGCGCCACAGTCGGCGAAGGCAAGTATATCGTCATTTGGCGGCGCACCGCTGAGGGCTGGCGTCTGCACCGGGACATCTGGAACTGAGTGGGCGCCACCCGGGGCGAACCGGCTAGCCTGCCCGTCCCCTCTGGGTAGGCAGGCCAGCCGGCCCTGAACGGCTAGGGCCGCTTCACCGGCGCCACCGGACGCGGTGGGAGTTGGCGTGGGTCCTCAGCCATCCTGCGCAACACCTCCTCGATGGCGCGTTCCAGCTGGGGATCCCCTCCCGCCAGCACCGATGCCGGATCGTTCTCCACAGTGATGTCAGGCTCCACACCATAGTTCTCGATTGCCCATTGACCTTCGGCGTCGGCCCAACCGAACTGCGGCACGTTGACTCCGCCCCCGTCGATCAGGGGTCCGTATCCGGTTATCCCGATCACGCCGCCCCACGACCGCTTTCCGATCAGCGGCCCGAGTCCGGCCTGGCGGAACATGGCGGGGAAGATGTCACCGTCCGAAGCTGATGTCTCATTGAGGATCGCTACCAGGTGACCGAGGAAAACGGTACCGGGATAGGTGGTTGCATCCTCGCGCAGTCGCTGATAGCCGAGTGCAAGCAGTTCGCGGTTCAGGCGCTGAATCAGCATGGCCGACACGTTGCCACCACCATTACCGCGCACGTCGACAATCATCCCTTCTTTCTTGATCTGACCGTAGTACCACTTGACAAACTCGCGAATCCCATTGGACCCCATATCCGGGAGGTGCATGTAACCCACGCGACCCTCGGTCATCCGGTTCACCCGATCCCGATTTTGCTCCACCCAGCTCAAGTACTTGAGACTGACTTCATTGGTCACCGGCCGGTAGATGACCTGCCGCGACCCGTCTAGGTCCGGCCTGCTGTTCACCGTGAGAGTCACGGGCTGATCGGCCTTGTTCCGCAGCATGCGGTAGGGATTCTCGTCGCCACTCAGCTCTTCACCGTCTATTGCGAGCACATAGTCGCCCACGGCCACGTCGACTCCGATCTCGGTCAACGGAGAGCGGTAGCGATCTTCCTCGTTGTGCCCTGTGAAGATGCGCGTTATGCGGTAGCGGTCGGAGCCTTCGTCCAACGTGAATCGCGCACCGGGCAGTGCGACACTTGGCCGATCTGGTATCTCGAAGTCGCCGCCGGTGATGTATGCGTGGGACACGTTGAGTTCTGCAACCATCTCACCCATTACGTAGTTGAGATCACTGCGGTGGGCAACGTGCTCGAGCAGCGGTTCGTACTGCTGTCGCAGCGCGTTCCAGTCATAGCCGTGCATGTTGGCCACGTAGAAGAAATCACGGAAACGTCGCCACACTTCACCGAATATCTGATTCCATTCCTCTCGTGGGACCCTGTCAAGCGCCAGCCCGGAAGTGGATACCGTCTTTTTCGATCCCTGACCCGATGGAGAGGCATCGTACAGGTTGTAGTCGCTCCCCTCGCGCACCAACAGCTTGGACCCATCAGACGAGAGCGTGTAGCTGCCGGAGCCCTCAACTAGAGCCGTGGCCTCGCGATCCTCCAGCGAATAGACCATGATCGCGGGTCGGGATCCGGCGGACCGTCCGTAGTAGAACGGCGTCCCGCGAACGTATATGAGGTTACCCTCGTTGGCTGACAGCCCGCCGTAGTTGTCTGCTCCTACTGGTACGCGTGCCACACGCTCGGCTAGACCGTCGAAGTCGATCCGGATATATCCGTTCTCATCCTGGTCTTCCTCTTCCTCTGCTTCGTCCTCTTCCCCCTCCTCTTCAATCGACACCTCGTCGCTCTTTGGTGGGAACGGATGCGACACATCTTCCCGCAGTGCCAGCGCGTAGATGTAGCTTTCCCGGTCTACCACGAAGTTCCATTCAAACGACCCGATCATCGGAGCGTACTCGCGGTCCGCTATGTAGTACAGATATTCGCCGTCGGGGTCCCATGCCGGACTGAATTCGTTGAAGTACTCTCCAGTGATGCGTCGCACCTGACCATCGGCCACGCTCCAGATGTAGATCGAGCTGAAGCCTGTGGCGTCCCGCAGGGTGAAGGCAATGTGACCGCCGTTGGCTGACCATGAACCACCACCGATGAGCCCGTATCTCTCGTCAGCGACTTCAGTCACGCGTTTCGACTCCACCTCCAAGACGTATAGCTTCCCGTTCTTGTCGGTGTACGCCAGTCGTTCGCCGTCAGGCGACCACTCGATGCCGAACAGCATCCCTTCGTTACCGGTGGTTAGCTGCTCCGGGTCGCCCGAACCGTCCTGATTCATCACGTAGATCTCCTCCTCGCCCGTGGCGTCGGACACGTAAGCGATCCTCGAACCATCCGGAGACCATGTGGCAAGCTTGTCGTGAGCGTTGGAAGACTTCGTGATGCTCCGGGTGGGACCGCTCTCGATCGGGGCCGTGAACACATCGCCGCGCGCCACGAAGATGGCGCGCTCGCCCTTGGGCGACAGGGAATAGCCCTCGATGTTGCGACGCACCTGGATGTGCGACGGCCGCATGGCGAGCCCGTCGTCGGGCACCCGTACCTGGATCGGACGGGACTCGCTCGTTGCCGCGTCCAGTACGTAGAGCTCGCCGCCCAGTTCATACACGACATTGCCTGCGTAGTCGGCACTCGGCCAGCGGACATCCCAATCAGTGTATTGCGTGACGGGAGCTGTCTCTCTACTGGCGGGATCGTAGGAGTAGAGATTGAGAGTGCCGCTGCGGTCGGAAGAAAACAGGATCTGATCTCCTACCCACATCGGGTCGCGATCCGAACGGGGATGATTGGTCACGTTCTCGGCCTGGCTCGTCTCAATGTCGAAGATCCACAGATCCTGCGCCCAGCCACCTTGGTACCGCTTCCAAGTGCGGAAGTCACGAAACAGCGGAGAATACACGACCTGCCGACCATCGGGCGACAGGTCTCCCGCGCCGGAGACCGGCATCGGCAGAGGCTGCGGGAGCCCCCCACTCAACGGCACAGTGTAGAGCCGGCTGTCGGACAGATCCCAGCCGTCTCGTAGCGAGCGTATCAACACGGCACTGCCGTCGGGAGTCCAGCCGTATACCTGGTTGTCGTAGCCCCAGCGTGGGGGCAACGGACCCCGGGCCGGATAGTAGGTCAGTTGCCGCGGCACGCCGCCGCCTGACGGGACCACGTAGATCTGTTCGTCGCCATCGTACTGACCGGTGAAGGCGACCCACTGCCCGTCGGGCGAGAACTTCGCGAACAGCTCGAGGCCGGGATGGGCCGTAAGCCGCACGGCGGTTCCGCCGTCCGCGGGCGCCAGCCAGAGGTCGCCGGCGTATGTGAAGACGAGTCTGTCTTCGTGGATGTCGGGGAATCGGAGCAACTTGGTCTGAGCGGTGGCGTCCCAGCCAGCCGCCGTGAACAACACGACTAACAGACCGAGGTTGATATGCTTGCCAAAGGACATCGTCTCCTCCAGGCAGGGTCTGAGAGCAGTCTTTGCTTGAGGGTGATAAAGATCGCCGGTTCCCTGGGAAGTAGGGAGTGCTCAGCCTGAAATGGCTGGCTGCCGCGTACGCTGCGTTGTGATTGGCTGGAGAGCGGGGGGCCCGAGTCGGTACTTGGCTGTCGATCTGGTGCGCAGCGGCGTTCAGAACGCTGCAGCGGCTGCACTGACATCGGCAGGCTGCTC
>CP070666.1:1134387-1139455 GCA_020351775.1 Gemmatimonadota bacterium
GCCATTCGATCCCGACAACCTCACCGAGGTCTACCGGCAGTACCTCGGCGCCATGTTGCGAGCCGGCATGCCCCGGCAAGCTGCGCTGCGGGAACTCCGGAGCTACTCGGACGCGCAGAACCAGTTCGTGGAGAGGACCCAGCGCTTCGCGGAGCGATACGGGATCGAGAACGATGAAGCGCTGCAGCTCGCGAGCATCCAATGGGTGCTGCAGAACCCGGACATGCACACAGCGTGTATATCGGCCTGGAGCTTCGACTTCATCGACAAGATCGTTGCGCTCTCGGGTACTCGTCTGACCGCTCCTGCGGACGAACTGCTTCACGAGTCCCGCTCCACATTGAGCACGCAATACTGCCGCCATGGGTGTGTGGAGTGTTCGGATAGCTGTCCGTTCGACGTCCCGGTCAGCAACATCATGCGGTACGCGTACTACTTCGAGGCTCACGGCCAGGAGCGGCATGCGATGTCCGCATATGCGGCGCTCGGCGGCCGCGGTGCAGCACCTTGCATGGATTGCGCTGGACTTTGTGCCGGCGCGTGCCCGCACGGCCTGCGCATCCAGACCACCATGCTCCAAGTCCACGACCTGCTGACCCTGGCCTAGCCCGGAGGAGTGACGACGTGGGACCCAAGAGAACACACCGCATCGCACCATTCATGGTTCTGGCCACTGCGGCCCTCACCACATCCTGCGCCGGAGGGCGATCGGGGTTTCCCGAGGTGGATGGCTGGACACGGACCGGGGAGGTGCGAGTCTACAACGCCGAGACTCTGTGGCAGTACATCGACGGTGCAGCCATGCTCTTTGTGGAGTACGGGATCCGAACCTGCACGACCGCGGACATGACGGAGACAGGCGTATCGGTGACGGTGGATCTCTACGAGATGGCGTCCCCGCTGGCAGCGGTAGGGGTGTTCAAACGAGAGAGTTCCGGGCGAGGCGTCGAACTCACTGGCGCCACCGTAGCTGCCCTCTCGCCCCCTTACCAGGCTCTGATGGTAAAGGGAAGCACATACGCAAAGGTGAACGCCTACGAAGGCGAGCTCACTGAGGCCCAGGGTCGCCGGCTGTTGCAGGGCTTGGCGGCTTCCCTTCCCGGGGAGCCCGTTGTGCCCCAGGAGTTCTCGCTGTTACCGGAAGAAGGGAAGGTAACCGGCTCGGAGGGGTACCAGCCTGGGTCGCTCCTGGGCCTGCTGGAACTGACGGATTGCCTCTACGCCGAGTATGAGGGCAGTGAGGGCGAGACTTGGCAAGGGTTCGTCGTGCTTCCCAGGGCCGCCTCTACTGTCTGGGACCAGCTGGCCGAACGGTGGGCGTCCCTCGAGCACAACGGGCACACGGTCCTGTTCCGGGAGGTTCCCTACAGCGGGTTGGTGGGTGTCACACGCACGGACTCCGGGGTGTTCGGCGTGTCGGGAGCGGCCGATGAGACTGAGCTGCGGGAGAGGTTGGGAGGCTTCGCGGGCCTGCGCTGACGTCGTTGTTGTTCCCGCTCAACGAGTGGCTGTATGCTTGCGGCCGAATTCCGCGCGGAGGCGAGAGCGGAGTGCACGACCGATTGGACGGAGCGCCTCAGGTCAACCTACAACCTGGGAGGCGAGCCAAGTCTTACATCAAACGACCGCGCGACGGGCGGTCTGCAGCTGGAGCCATTGGTTAGGCACCGGACTCATCTGAACAGCACCACAATTCCAGCCAGCAACAACGAGAGAACGACCATCAGGATTGTGCCTCGAATGTGGGCCCGAAACTGGTGGCCGAAGTCTTTGTAGCCCGCGAATCCTTCCGTTCCCGGTATGACAATGAATCTTGGCGTAATTCTGCAGTAGATGAGCCAGTCCAGGATGAAAAGGTCGACGAGATTGAAAACGAAGATGACGCCGAATATGTGGATGAACAAGGCAAGAAACGGAACATCGCCGTTACTTGGAGATTGCAGCGTGAGAGCTGAGACTAGGGGGATGCCGATACACAGCGCGAAAAAGGGGATTGCGAACGCTAACGCCTGGAGCTTCTCCTTTCTCGTCAACGGAGGTGTCGCCTCCTGGATGTCGCGCGGGAGATCCTTTCGCACCAGGCGGGGATTGAAGTACACGGCGCTCATGATGAGCAGCGAGCAGATACCTGAGAGGATCGCTCCGTGTAACAGGATGCGGCCGAGATCTAGCATGAGATTTTCGCCACCGTGCCCGTGCGCCTCGGTTGGGCAAGAGCATTCGCCGCCTGACTACCAGATGAGCAAGCCTGCAAATCTCCCATATACTGCAAGCTTCGCTGTCCGTTTCGACGTGCCGTCCCACTGCTAGGGACCTGCAACGCCGGCTACCATATGGCTGGGCCTCACGGTTCGCAAGATTGAGTCGAGCAGAGGGCAAGACGCATCGGGGTCCGGCCACCTCACCGCGCCGTATCTGTTATCCGTTATCAATTCTATTGTTAGAGGCTTCGAAACCGACCCGTCCCGTACCTCGTAGTGGACACATGAGCGTGGTAACATAGATCGGAATCCGCTATAGCTAGAAACTCGACATAGCCTCTGTGAGGAATCCGTGGCCAAGAAGAACGACCTGAGTCTCGGTGCAGTAATGGTCCTACACGCGATGGCGCGCGGTTGCCAATACGGGTTCGACATCATGGACGAGACCGGACTCACCAGCGGCACCATTTACCCTGCACTGGACAGGCTGGAAGAGCTGGGCTTTGCAGCATCCGAATGGGAGGACGCTCGGATTGCCCATCGCGAGAAACGACCGGCGCGTCGCTACTACAACATCACCGAACGAGGTGAAGAAGCGTTGGCGGTCGCCATGGAGCGATACCGGTCGCTCGCACCCATTCAGCTCAAGGCAAGCATGCAGCCGCGCAATCCATAGTCAACATGCCACGCCGAGCTGGCGCCAGCCACCATCCATTCTGCCTTCGTCTGAGCCTGTTGCTCATCCGGGCAGCCGGCACGGTGGTCCCCCGAGTGCGGCGCTCGGCGTGGCGCGAGCAATGGAACGCGGAACTCATACATCGGTGGCAGCGACGCAGCGATCTGGTCCGGCTGAAGCAGCGGTCGGCGCGCGGCGTGATCATCTGGTCGACCGGTGCCTTCGCACACGCCTGGTACCTGTTCAGAACGGAATACACCATGGATATCATCTGGCAGGACGTAAAGTACGGCCTCCGCGCACTGCGCAGGGGGAAAGGACTCATTGCAGTCGCAGTTCTCTCCCTGGCAATCGGGATCGGGGCAAACGCATCCATCTTCAGCGCAGTCGATGTGTTCATGCTGCGTCCCTTGCCTTATCCCGAATCGCACGAGCTCCACACGGTGTGGGTCACCAATCGGGAGCGGGGTTGGACCCAAGTTTCCTTCTCGCCGCCCGACTTCTTGGATCTCCGCGAGCAGACCCAGACGATGCGGCTCGCCGCCTCGACTGGAGGGACGTTCAGCCTTTCCGGGGGCGATCGTGCCGAGCGGCTGCGCGGCAGGTACGTCACACCCGATTTCTTCCAGACCCTCGGCGTCATGCCCTCCGTGGGACGCGGGTTTCTGGACGAGGAAGGACAAGTTGGAAACGACAAGGTGGCTGTGATAAGCCACGGACTCTGGGTCCGGCGCTTCGGGGCTGATCCGGACCTGCTGGGACGGGCGATCATCCTGGACGGTGAGAGCCACGTCCTCGTGGGCGTCATGCCACCGAATTTCTGGTTTCTCTATCCCGGTGTCGACGTTTGGGCGCCACTCAGCTTCAGCGGCGAAGAGCGGCGTGATGGCCATTTCGTCGGAGTCCTCGGAAGACTGAACCAAGGGTACACCGGCCGCCAGGCCGAGGAAGAAGCGCGGCGTCTCATGCAGCAGATCGCCACCGACTACCCCGAGACGAGTGCCGGACACAGCGCCATGCTGCTTACGCTGCACGAGGACGTGTTCGACGGGGGGTACAAGGCAGGCTGCCTCATCGCGACCGTGGGGGTCGCGTTCGTACTGCTCATCGCCTGCGCGAATGTCGCGAATCTGCTACTCGCCCACGCATCAGGACGCGGACGAGAAGTCGCGCTGCGCGGAGCTCTGGGAGCGGGACGCTCCCGCATCGTACGGCAGTTCCTCACGGAAGCGATAATGGTCGCGGCCGCTGGGGGCTTGCTGGGCGTCGGCCTGTCAGTGCTTGGAATACGCGGACTGCTCTCGATCATGCCACCCGAGTTCCCGCGCGTGCACGAGATCGTCCTCAATACGCGGGTCCTGCTGTACACGGCCGCCATAACGATCTTCACGGGGATCATCTTCGGCCTCGCGCCTGCCTTGCAGAGTAGCAAGCCGAACATGATCGACACCTTGAAGGAGGGGGGCCGGACCGGCACAGCGGCCAAGGGCGTTCGCCTCCGAAAGGGCCTTGTGGTGGCTGAGGTAGCACTTGCGCTCGTCCTGCTGGTATCCTCTGCCCTCCTCGTCAAGGGGTTTGCTCGAATCCGGTTGGCGGATCTCGGCTTCGACCGGTCCGACGTCCTGACCATGCAGATCATGCTGACGGAGCACGAGTATCCTGACAGTGCTTCGGTCAGAGCGTTTCACGAACAACTCGCGGAGCGACTCGCGTCCGTACCCGGCGTCGAAGCGGTCGGGGCCACAACGATCCTGCCGCTTCAGGGAAACAGCGCCACCTATTATGCGCTTGCAGGTGAAGACTACAACGACCCCGAGCAGCGCAAGATCACGAACTTCCGCTCGCTTGTTCCCGGCTATTTCGAAGCGATGGACATTCCGATCCTGCGAGGTCGGGGAATCGAAGCGGGCGACAGAGCAGGAATGCCGCGGGTGGCAGTCATCAACGAAACCATGGCTGAGCTCCACTGGCCCGGCCAAAACCCGATCGGGCAACAGCTTCAGTTCGGGCTAGGACCGCGCGAGATCGTTGGCGTTGTCGCCGACACGAGGGATGGAGGTGCCGACGCGCGCATGCGTCCCATGGTGTACTTCGCGGTGTCCCAGGGCATCGCGCGGTTCATGGATTGGGCAATAGAAACCAGCGCTCCGCTCGAGAGCCTGGTGGAGCCGGTAAGAGACGCGGTCCGTTC
>CP070666.1:1139555-1144571 GCA_020351775.1 Gemmatimonadota bacterium
TGCTCTATCCAACTGAGCTACAGGGGCAACAGCGCGAGAAAAGCTAACCTGAACGACCAATGGATCCAACCGGAAGGGTCTGCCAGCCAAGCACTAGCCCGGTGGCGATCCAACTCGTGCGGTAACATCGGGCCCGAGCGACGCCGGAGAATCCGACACCCACATCCCCAGCACGCGTGGCGCGTGACGTGATTTGTAACACTGGACCCATCCTGTAACTACCTTATATGAAAAGACTTATATTCGGCGACCTCAGGCGGGCAGTCGACTTTTTCCACATTCTCGACACGGGAGATCCGCGGCCCCTGCCCAATGGCTCGCTCAAACTCGGCTAGGGCTGTCGCCGCTCCGCTACCCACTACCTCCACTCTGCCATCAGGCAGATTGCGGGTCCAGCCCGCGATCCCAAACTGCTCCGCCTGGCTCACTACGAACCAGCGAAAACCTACGCCCTGCACTCGGCCTGAAATGAGCCAGCGGAAGCACTGCCGTTTACCGTACATTCACCGATAAACCCCCGTCGCGCCGCCCAAACCCATGACCCTGGTGCCCTGCTAGCACGCATCTGGATCAGGGTCGGGCCCTCTACGCCGCCTCGCCAGAACGTAGACCACGATCACCAGCACAACCAGCGGAACCAGAGCAATCGCCGCGCGCGAGGTGAGCTGCCGCACCTCCTCGCTCGCCAGCACTTCATCCAACGCGGTGAGCGCCGCTGCGTTACGTCCCACAACCCAGCCGATGTAGGTCAAGATGACGCACCAGATCCCTGCCCCGGCCGCGGTGTACAACACGAATCTGTCGAGCCGCATCCTGGCAAATCCGGCTGGCAGACTGATCAGCTGTCGAATGACCGGGATCAGCCGCCCGACGAACATGCTGATTTCACCGTGCCGACGGAAGAACTGCTCGGCTCGCTCCAGCGACGCCCGCTTGATCAGAACGTACTTGCCGTAGCGGTAGAGCAGCGGCCTCCCTAGCTTAGCGGCCAGCATGTAGTTCACGAGAGCTCCCAGCAGGCTGCCGGCGAGGCCCGCTGCGGTCGCCAGAACGGCACTCATGCGGCCCTGCGCCGCGAGGTAGCCCGCCGGGGGCAGCACTACTTCACTCGGGAACGGGACAAACGACGACTCCAACGCCATCAGAAGCGCGATTCCCAGGTATCCCAGCTGGAATATCAGCTCAGTGAGCCAGTGAACTACCGTCTGTATCAAGGCGTTTCCCCATGCAACGCAGTCAAGTTGAATCGGTCGGGAAGCCGTGCTTGCCCTTCAAAGGTACGAACTGCGCTTCGCCGAGGCACTCCTCGCTGAGTTCCCCGCCCTGCTTGATCACGCGATACAACTCTTGGACCTCACCACGTTGCAGCGGAATCACCAGCCGACCTCCATCGTCTGCTAGTTGCCTCGTCAGTGGTGCCGGAATAGCAGGTGCCGCAGCTGCCACGAGTATCGCGTCGTAGGGCGCCAGTGGCGCCCATCCAAGCGAACCGTCCCCCACCAATACCGTCACCGTCTCGTCCGCACCGATACTCGCCAGTGTGCGGCGGGCCTGTGCGGCCAGCATGGGAAGTCTCTCTAGCGAGACAACCTGGCCAACCAAGTGTGATAGCAGAGCCGCCTGATATCCTGACCCAGTGCCGACTTCGAGAACTCGCTCCTTGCCCTTGAGTTCAAGCGCCTCCAGGTAGCGTCCCTGCGTGCTGGGCTGGGAGATGGTTTGCCCGTTCCCGATCGGCAGGGCAACGTTTTCGTACGCCCTACGCCCAAACGCCTCTGGTACGAAGCGGTGGCGCGGAGTGTTGGCGAATGCCCTCAGAACGGCTATATCGCTGATTCCATGCTGCCGCAGCTCCTCGAGCAGGCGGGCACGATAGCCCCCGTAACTGTCGGTCAGTGGCCTAACTTCCATCCCTGCACGTCTTCCAGAAGTCGATAGTTGGTGAGATCGATGTGTAGTGGTGTGACCGAGATGTACCCTTCCTGCACCACCCTGAAATCACAGTCCTCCCGGCCCGACCAAGAGATTTGGCCTCCGCCGATCCAGTAGACGGTCCGGCCCCAGGGGTCCGCCGTCTTTACGAGCGACTCAGAGTAGACCCGGTTCCCCAGCGTTGTCGTGCGAATTCCGCGGATCTGATCGCCTGGAATGGGAGGGATGTTCACATTCAGCAGCGTGTCGCGCGGAAACTCCCTCACTCCGACTATGCGAGCTAGCAGTCGTTTCAGCCACTCCTCGTGGGTTGGAAGCAGATCGATATCTGCTCCTGCAAGCGAAATGGCCACCCCCGGGATGCCCAATGAAAGCCCCTCCATAGCGGCGGCCACCGTTCCGGAGTAGAGCACGTCCTCACCCATATTGGGACCGTGGTTGACCCCCGAGAGCACGAAGTCGGGCCGGTGCTCAAGGAGTGCGCCCAGAGCTAGCAGTACGCAGTCGGTGGGGGTGCCATCGACGTGGTAGGCCCCGTCGTCGCGTCGCACTGGTCGTAGCGGACGCGAGAGCGTCAAGGAGTGGCTGGCACCACTCTGCTCCCGGTCCGGCGCCACCACGTCCACCTCCCCGACCCGGCGAGACACTTGGGCCAGGAGTTCCAGCCCCCTGGCGTTGATGCCGTCGTCGTTAGTTATCAGAATCCTCAACCGGGGCCTTCCCGTCGATGACATCCAGAATCGTGCGCAGTTGCCGGCTGAGACTCTCTATGGTCTCGTGCTGCAGGGCGTACCGTGCTTCGGTCTTCAGGGCCCCGGTGCGGCGATACTGCTCGATCCGTTTGCGTGCCCCCTCGATCGTGAACTTCTCGGTGTACAGCAGGTGCTTCACCAGCATAATGAGCTCGATTTCTCGCCGCTGGTACACCCGGTTGCCCGAGCGATTCTTGACCGGGTTCAGAAACCGGAACTGACTCTCCCAGTATCTGAGAACATGGGGCTTGAGGTCAGTCAACTGACAGACATCCCCAATCGAGAAGTATTCCTGGACTGCCTTAGGAGCCGTCACTCCCAGTGCTCCGCCTTGAGTTCACGTTCCATCAGGTCGCTGATTGCCCGCTTGAGTTCCTTCCCGTCAAACAGAACGTTGCCCACCTCCTGGGCGATCGGAAGCTCGACGCCCGTCTTTTGACTCAGCGCTACCGCCGCCCGAGTCGTCCGCACACCTTCTGCCACTGTGCGCCGTTCCCCCATGATAGCGGCAAGCGTGCGCCCCCGGCCCAGCTCTTCTCCCAACGATCGGTTCCTGCTTTGAGGTCCGGAAGACGTGAGGATCAGGTCCCCCATTCCTGCGAGGCCACCGAACGTCATCGGATTGCAGCCCAGCGCTTGTCCCAGCCGAGTCATCTCCGCCAACCCACGTGTTAGCAACGCGGCACGCGGATTGTACCCCATCCCTAGACCGCCGAGCACACCGGCTGCTATGGCAATGACGTTCTTTAAGGCGCCACCGAGCTGCACCCCATAGGGATCCCGGCTGGTGTAGACCCTGAAGTAGCCCGTCGAGAATACACGCTGGGCCTTCTCGGCGGCCCGCTGATCCTGTCCCGCCACAACCACGGCGGTAGGGTGCCCACGGTACACCTCGTTGGCAAAGCTGGGACCTGAAAGCGCCACGGCGGGCAGCCCCGGCAGCGTCTCGGCCATGACCTCGGTCATCGGCTTCAGGGTTCCTTCTTCCAGGCCTTTCGACACGCTGACCACCAAGGGTCTAGCACCATCCAGCGCCGTAGAAACCTGACCCGAGATCTCGCGCACCGCGTGCGAAGGGGTGGCCGAAACCAACAGCTCCACGCCTGGAAGCGTCTCGGCAATCTCACCGTGCGCCGTCAGACCCTCGGCAAGCGGCGCATCAGGCAGAAAAAGTTCGTTGATGCGTTCACGGTTGATCGATTCGACCACCTCGGGCTCACGCGCCCAAATCCGAACCCGGTGCCCCGCTCGAGTCAGCAGGTCAGCCAGCGTAGTACCCCAGCTTCCACCGCCAATTACTGCAATTACCATCTAGTCACGTCTCCCACGACGTCCAAACCGGTTCTCTTGACCCGTCGCCAGACGCCGGATGTTGGAGCGGTGCGTCACCACGATGAAGCCAGCGAGTGCGACACCCAGCCCGAAGATGTACGGGTTCTCGGGATTGGTGAAGCGCACTGCAAGAGGAAACAGGATTGCCCCAAGCATTGATGCAGCCGATACATAGCCGGTCACAGCCAATACCAGGATCCATGCAGCAGCAGATACTCCAAGCGCCGCCGGTGCCAGTGCCAGGACAGCCCCAGCAGCTGTGGCGACTCCCTTGCCCCCCTTGAATCGGACAAACACGGAGTACACGTGGCCCACCACAGCAGCAACGCCAAGCAGAACCGGAATCCACGGCTGACTGCCCGCCAGCGGACCAAACACCGCCACTGGTACGGCACCCTTGGCCACGTCGACCAAACCCACCGGCACCGCATACTTCCACCCCAACACCCGATAGACGTTGGTCGCCCCGAGATTCTTGGAGCCGTGTTCTCTCAAGTTGATGCCAGCGCCGTACCGAGCCGCCAAGTGGCTAGTCGGCAAAGCACCCAGCAGGTAGCTAGCAGCGATCCATAACCAGATCATCACCGTTCGCTCCTGCGCCGGTACTTGAACCTGAGAGGCACGCCCCTGAAATCCCAGGCCTCCCTAAACCCTCTCTCGATGTAGCGGCGGTAAGACTCTGGGACTGCGTCGGGCCGGTTAGACACGATGGCGAAGGTCGGCGGTTTGATGCCTACCTGTGACGCGTATAGCAGCTTGACCTCGCGGCCCGAGGTCTGTGGGGGCTGATTGCGCGCAACCAGCAACTCCAGCCTTCTGTTCACTTCGGATGTGGGTACCCTCGTCTCCCGGGTCTTGGCCACACCCACAATCAGATCTAGCACCTTCCTGACCCGGAAACCGGTGAGCGCGGACAGGTAGACAAACGGGTACGCCCTCAGAAAGGGAGCCCGCTCAACAACCAGCTTCTGACCGCGATCGGCCATCGATGGATCCTTCT
>CP070666.1:1144671-1149592 GCA_020351775.1 Gemmatimonadota bacterium
CCGTCTGAACGCCCGGCGGCCCGGTCCCCAGGAGAACAACGTCGACCTGCGTGAGTTCGCCTTCGGCTTCCAGTCGGCGCTAGATCCGTACTCCAATGCCAAGATCTTCTTCTCGTTCGGCGAAGGTCACGTCGGGGTCGAGGAAGCGTATGCGTACTGGACCGGAGTCCCGGGTGGGCTGCGACTCGACATCGGTCGATTCCGGCAGCAGGCCGGCGAGTTGAACCGCTGGCACCTGCACGCTATGCCCGAGAGCGAGTTTCCCCTCGTTATTAGGAGGTTCTTCGGCGACGAGGGGCTGAGAAGCGATGGGCTAGGATTGTATTGGATCAGCCCGTTCGTGAGCCCCGGCGGGGGGGTACATGAGTTGTGGGTGCAAACAACCCTCGCAAACAACGCAGTCCTTTTCGAGAATGGCAGCAGACTATCGATCCTCGGTCATCTGAACAACTTCTGGCAACTCAGCAGATCCACGTACGTGCAACTCGGGCTCACCGGTCTGTACGGTGAGAATCCCGATTCCTCGCTCAAGACCGGGATGGCAGGCATAGATCTGCGACTGACGTGGCGCCCCCCGGAGACAGCGCTGTACCGCTCCTTCACCATCCGCAGTGAGGGTTTCGCAGTCCGCAAGCGCATCGCCGGCGCGGGCGCTGCAAGGTTCGGTGGCTATGTAGGTGCGACCTACCAGGCGTCGCGCCGCATTCACCTGGGGGGCCGGTTCGACTACGTCGAGCTGCTCGACCGACCGGGAGAGACCGAGTGGGCGATAGTACCGCAGGTCACCTGGTGGCAGAGCGAGTGGGTGTTCTTGAGGGCTGAATGGCAGCACACGAGCCTGCCCAGCGTCGGTAACGGACGAGAAACGACAGACCTGCTCCTCATTCAGGTCGTCTGGTCGATTGGACCTCACAAACACTGGAACTACTGACCATGAAGTACACAGACGTAATCCGGCTGTGCCGCGCAGCGGGTGCGGTCGTGCTGATGCTCTCGTTGACGTCCGCCCTGCTCGAGGCGCAGCAGAACCGCAATCGCAACCGTCGCGGTCAGAAGAGAGTGGTCACATCGCTGACCACGTATGAAGCGATAGCACGTGAGATCGCCGCGGACAGAGTCGAGATCACCTCGCTAGCCGAGGGTCCGGAGGATCCGCACTTCGTGCAACCGAAGCCTAGCCTGGCTTTGGCGATGCGGCGGGCGGACCTGTTGATCACGACAGGGCTGGATCTCGAGATGTGGATGCCGGCCCTCATGGACAAGGCGAACAACCCCAGGATCGCTAGCGGCTCCGACGGATTCGTAGCGGTTGCCACCGGGATCGACCTCGTAGAAATCCCCGAGACGGTCAGCCGTGCGGAAGGCGATACGCACATCTACGGAAATCCGCATATCTGGAACGAGCCATCTAATGCACTGATCATCGGTGAGAACATCACGACCGGGCTCAAGAGAGTCGACCCTGCCAACGCTGCAGCATATGACGCCGGGTTTGCCGCCTGGAAAGAGAAGCTCATGCGAGCCTACCTTGGCGATGAGCTGGTGGATATCCTCGGTGTCGATTTGGCCGCCGACCTGGACCGGCAAGGCGAACTGTGGACGTTTCTCAGCACACAGAGCTACCAGGGGCGACCCCTGACCGAACGCGCGGCTGGCTGGCTGGGACAGCTGGCGCCCTACAGGGGACGCGAGATGGTGTGTTATCACAAAGCGTGGAGCTACTTCGCCCGCGCGTACGGAATACCTTGCGTCGAATACATCGAGCCAAAGACCGGGATACCGCCGACCCCCCGTCACGTGGCGCACGTTATCTCCCTGATCAACGAGAGGAACATACCGGTGTTGCTTGCATCAGCTCATTTCCCGCGTGACCAGGTCGAGATGGTGGCCCAGCGTACGGGCGCCACGGCGGTGATCGTGCCAGCCAGCGTCCGCGGCGCACCCAACACCGAAACCTTTGTGGACCTAATGTCCCTCTGGGTAACCCAATTGGCACACGCGTTCGCTCAGAGCCAAACGGCGCGATGAGAAAAAGGCTGGCACATGTCTGACACTCTCCAGTTGATGGTCGGGCCCTTCGTGGCCTGCATGGCACTCGCTGCAATGATGGCATACCTGGGCATCCACATCATTGCGAGGGAAGTGATCTTCGTGGACCTGTCACTCGCGCAGATGGCCGCGTTGGGCAGCACCAGTGCCCTGTTGTTCGAGGTAGCTCCCGATTCGGCGCTGGGGTACGCGTTCTCCCTCAGCTTCACCACGCTCGGCGCATTCATTTTCGCAATGACCCGCACCAGGAGCGAGATCCGGCGTGTGCCGCAGGAGGCTATCATCGGCATCGTCTTTGTGGTAGCATCCGCAGCCGCGATCCTCGTGGCAACGAGGTCGCCCACTGGCGCCGAGCAAATCAAGGATGTTCTAGTCGGAAGTATTCTATGGGTGACTGCGGGGACGATTGCGAAACTGGCCCTCGTGTTCCTCGCGGTGGGTGTCTTCCACTGGATCCTCCGGCGTCGCTTCTTCACGATCTCTCTGGACGAGCGGGCAGCGGAACAGCAGGGATGGAATATGAAGCTGTGGGACTTCCTGTTCTACGCTTCATTCGGGCTCGCCATCACAATGGCGGTTCCCGTGGCAGGAGTGCTTCTGGTCTTCACGTTCTTGGTGGTCCCCGCAGTCATAGCCTTCTTGTTCACGCGCAAGGTCAGCCTCCTGCTGGCCATCAGCTGGGGAGTTGCAGCGGTGACTTCAGCTGCTGGTCTCGTAATCTCCTTTCAATTCGACCTGCCCACTGGGCCACTGATCGTCTGTGCGTTCGGGCTCGCGCTGCTGATCGCCGGCGTGATATGCCGCCGCTGTCCGGTGCCGCGCGCTGCGAGCGAGGCTCACCAGGGCGCGGGATCCGGTTGAGCGCCCCCGCGACACCGAAGTGTCGGGCGAGGGACAGCAGCCGCGCCGCATCTCTGGCCGCGGCCGAGCGAGCCAAACGGGAGCCGCCGCGCAAGGCCAGGCGCTCTCGCCAGCCCCGATTCGGAGGTGATGTGCACCCCAGGGCAAGGAAGAGGTACGCTCGATCAGCGCATGCGGCGTAAATTGCATCACACCATGACATCCGCCGCCGAATTCGAGGTGATCCGCGACCCGCTGTGGAATAACATCCGCATCGATGCTGAGGCGTTGGCAGTACTCGACAGTGAGCCGTTTCAGCGGCTGCGCTACATACGCCAGCTGGGACACGCATTCCTAGTCTACCCAGGAGCCACACACACACGCTTTGAGCACGCCCTGGGAACCTATCATCTGGCCCGTCGCACGCTGGCCTTGCTCCGCGAGCGGGGGGAGCTGGATGGGATCTCCCGGGACGAACTCATCCTGATCCATTTGGCGGCCTTGTTGCACGACGTGGGCCATTACCCGTTCTCCCACGCCTTGGAGGAGGCAGGACTCCCATCGCACGAAGTGCTGGCAACAGAGCAGCTGCGACAGGCTAGCCTCAGAGACGCCCTGCTGGATACCGGAATCGACCGAGTAGAGCCGCGCCTCACTGCATTGATTGAGGGTTGCAGCTCTAGCCCGCTGCAGGGGTTGGTGTCAGGATCACTCGATCTCGATAAGATCGAGTATCTGACACGTGATGCCAGAATGTGTGGCGTGCCGTATGGAACAGTGGACGTGGATCGACTGATCCACTCGATCACGTTGATCGCCGATGGCGGTTCCAGGACGGTGGCTGTGCACGAGAAGGGTGTGAGTGCCCTCGAGTCGCTCTTGTTTGCCAAATACCAGATGTATCGCAACGTCTACTGGCATCATGCGGTCCGTAGTGCCACGGCCATGTTCAAGCGGTTGGTTCAGGACACACTAGTCGCGGGTATCCTGGAGGCTGACTGGATCGCGCAGACCACGGACGAGGTGTTGATGGAGCGACTCCACTCACTGCCGAACGCCCCGCTGGCAATGCGTTTGAAGCGACGACAGCTGTACAAGCGAGTACTCGATATTCCGGCTGGGAACGTCCGCCCCGATACTGGCGGATGGATATCGGAGGATCCCGAGCTGGTCCGGAGAGTCGAGGACCGCATCGCACTGGAGCATGATCTCGAGCCCGGTGATGTATTGCTCGACTTCCCCAAGAAACCGCAGATGCTGGAGGTCGAGCTGCCGGTTCGGACGCGAAACGGTGCGGTCGTGGAGCTGAGCGGTGAAACCGGCTCCGACTGGCTGGGCATCCAGCGGATCAGCCACGAACTCCATACCAGCGCCCGCCGCCTCCGGGTATTCGCCGCCCGGCCCGTAGCAGTTCACGGATCCGAGTTGCTGGGGCTCGTGGAGCGAACGGACGACGCCGTCCGCGGGGCTCTGGAGCAGGATCGCGGATTACTGTCGACTAGGGACTAGCGCCGGAGCACCCATCCGCGTCCGGCGGAGTCCCGCCGGCCTCAGCCAACTTACGGGCAAGCAGCCTATAGTACGCTGCGTCTTCCGACCGTCCCGCCCGGTCCATCGACAACGCGCACAACTCCAGTGCGTAGAGCAACGGACCCATGTGTTCGGCGGCGACGACGCCGACGGCCTGGGGATTGGGACCTTCTGGCAAGTGACACTCGTTGTGGCTCGATGTTACCGCAAAGATCAGTCGGATTCCCCGACCTTGTCGATGCGCACTACTATCACGGTGATGTTGTCCAGCCCACCCCTACGGTTTGCCTCGGCGATCATGGTGTCGACCAGCACGGCCGGTGCGATATCTGAATTGAGGATACTCAGCAACTCGTGATCCTCGAGCATCCCCGTGAGGCCATCGGATGCAAGCAGGAAAACATCACTGCCACGCAGGTTCCCGACATAGATATCCGGAATCACGTCGGCGTTGGCGCCGACACAGCGGGTGATCACGTTGCTGTAAGGGTGAGTACGTGCC
>CP070666.1:1149692-1154609 GCA_020351775.1 Gemmatimonadota bacterium
GGATATCTCAGTTGGGGCGCGGCGCGGGATGGTATAGCGTCGACTGGCTCGACAATGGGCGCAAGGTCTCTGCTTGGCACATCGTCTCGTGGATTCCGGAGCCGCGACTGGGCGACGCAACGGCAATCGGCTACCTGCGTCATATAGACACGGGACGGTCCGTGGCCTGGTGGCTCGACGGCTCGAGGTTCCTCGGCTCCCGGTTTCGCATGGTGACGTGCTTCAGCCTCTGCACTGAAGGACAGGGCACGCGCTTGATCAGTCGGATCTCAGCCGACGCCACCGGGCCTATGGCGCACATCTTTCTCCTGGCATTTCGACCCGTCGACTCAATCATGGCGTGCCGTCAGCTGATCGGCCTACGCGACCGCGTCGAGTACTGCGAACAGGGTCACGCGAGTGCGAGAGACCCCGAGACCGGATCTCGGGACCAGTACCAACTCTATGAGATCCTGTACGCCGGCGGCGATCGCGCGGGGGTCGCCGGGAAGGAGGAGGGCGCCCAGTGGCGTCGGGCGGCCACTCGAGATGGTGTGCTCACACCTCTTGAGCCGCCGCGTTGAGCGCCGTACGCATTCGGTGGCAATGTCAGGAATCGGTCTCCTGAACGAAAAGTCGGTCCACGCATCGTCGAAGGAATGGTACGCACAGCCTGAAGACCAATTCGAAGTCGCAGTTGATGGCTTCGTGATTGATATCGTTCGCGACGATCTACTGCTGGAAATCCAGATCGGAAATCTCGCATCCATCAAATCGAAGCTGACGAGTCTCGCTCGTTCACATAGGATACGGTTGATCTATCCGGTAGCTCTGGGGAAGAACATCATGCGCACGCTTCAATCGCTGATACGTCACACGCTCTTGTTCTCCTTCCTTCTACTACTGGGATGCACTCGAGCGGACTCCTCTGACTCTCGGACGAACATCGTTCTCATCATGACCGACGATCAGGGCTATGGCGACTTCGGGTTCACGGGAAACCCCGTAATCCAGACGCCACATCTCGATTCGATGGCGCGCGGCGGCGTGCAGATGACCACGTTCTACGTGAGTCCGGTGTGCGCCCCTACGCGGGCCTCTCTGCTGACGGGGAGATACAACTATCGCACACGGGTTGTCGATACCTACGTGTCACGCGCAATGATGGATGCCGAGGAGGTAACCATTGCCGAGGTGCTGCAATCCAAGGATTACAGCACGGGTATCTTCGGCAAGTGGCACCTGGGGGACAACTATCCGATGCGGCCGCAGGATCAGGGATTCGATGAAGTACTGGTGCACCGGGGCGGCGGGATTGGACAACCGTCGGATCCAGTTGGAGCCGAGGGGAAGTACACCGATCCGATCCTGCTGCACAACGGGGAATTGATTCAGACCCAAGGCTTTTGCACGGACGTCTACTTCGACTACGCGCTTGAGTGGATCGAAGAACGCCACGAGTCAGGTGAGCCGTTCTTCGCCTACATCCCCACCAACGCGCCGCACGATCCGTTTCACGACGTGCCCGAGGACTTGCTTGCGGAATACCGGCGGATGGACTTGAGCGACGACCAGTTTCCGCAATACCGTGGACACCCTCTGCCATCCCGGGACGACCTCGACATTCGCGCCCGCACTTATGCGATGATCACAAACATCGATGACAATATCGGGCGACTGTTCGATAGTCTGGAGACACTCGACTTGATAGACAATACCATCGTTGTCTTTCTGACAGACAACGGATCGAGCGGCAGGCGATACATAGGTGGTTTCAGGGGTGGCAAGTCGAGTGTCTACGAGGGCGGGATTCGTACACCTCTGCTACTACACTGGCCACCGCGTCTGAAAGCCGGCTTCATGTCCGACCGCGTTACAGCCCACATAGACGTAATGCCCACCTTGCTGGACATGCTGAACATCGAGCCGCCTGAAGCGGTCCAACTCGACGGCCGCAGTTTCTTCGATCTAGCCACAGGCGAGTCTACTGAGTGGCCGGCACGCAGTCTCGTCATCCAGACCCACAGGGGAGAAGTGCCCGTTCGCTACCACCACTTCATGATACGAGACGACCGGTGGAAGCTCGTCCATCACAGCGGTTTCGGGCGAGAGAAGTTCGAGGGCGAACTAAACCTGGAACTGTACGACCTGTTGGCCGATCCATACGAGGAGTTCGACGTCGCCGCCGAGTTCCCGGAGGTTGTCGCGCGCCTGCGCGACGAATACGACCGCTGGTTCGATGATGTGAGCAGCACACGGCCGGACAACTACGGCAAGATGCGTATTCACGTTGGAACACACCACGAGTCGCCTACAGTGCTGACCCACCAGGATTGGCAGCAGATCAATCGATTCTCCTGGGGCAGCGCGGAGGCGATCGGTTTCTGGGACATCGAGGTGACCGCCGACGATAGCTATGACATACTCGTGCGATTCCCGAAAGCAGTCTCGGGAGGACTCGTGACGTTGTCGGTAGACAGCGTGAGCCAGACGGGTACTGCACCGTCGGGAAGTAGCCAGTTCTTGTTCGAGGACGTCCCGTTGCAGACCGGACCTGCACGGCTCATGGCGACCGTGGACGACGGAACACTCACCGCGGGTGCGTGGCAGATCGAGATACAGCGATGAGGCTGGCCCTTTCACTTCCCCTAAGTGGCGACAATCATCGAACATATGTTGTGTGACAAACTTGAGTCTTCACACTTGGAGCGTCCTTGACTATGTCGGCTGACCCGAGGTTGTCTCTCCAACCGTCTGCGCGCCGCGCCGTGTCCTGGTCTTCCCTCTTATCGCTACCTGTTTGCCTTCCGTTATTCGTCTCCTGCGTCGCTTCTCATCCCGTGGAGATCGATGGAGCCATGCAGCGCTGGCACCCGATCACGCTCACGTTCGAGGGACCTCAGGCAAGCGAGGATGGGTCGCCCAATCCGTTCCGGGACTATCGGCTCACGGTGGCGTTCACGCACAGCGCAACGGGATCGGAGCACGTCGTGCCCGGCTACTTTGCCACCGATGGAGACGCTGCTGAAACGAGCGCCACGGCTGGCACCAAATGGCGCGTCCACTTCACTCCCCACGAGACAGGCTGGTGGACGTTCGCGGCCTCGTTCCGGGCGGGGCCGGATGTGGCGCTCGGCCTGGAGCCGGAAGCTGGCACGCCAAGCCATTTCGACGGCGCATCCGGTTCATTCCAAATCACTGAATCCGACAAGACCGGCCGCGACCATCGGGGCAAGGGAATGCTGCGCTACGTCGGCGAGAGCCATCTGCGGTTTGACGATGGCACTTACTTCGTCAAAGGCGGCGCCGACAGCCCGGAAAACCTGCTCGCCTACGGCGACTTCGACGACACCTACTCGCTGGCCGATGCCGGCCAGCAACGGTCGGGCGAAGCGCCCACTGCCCCGCTACATCGTTACGAACCGCACGCCCAGGATTGGAATCCCGGCGACCCGACTTGGAAGGTAGATCGCGGGAAGAACCTCATTGGAGCCTTGAACTACCTGGCCGGCAAAGGCGTCAACGCCTTTTCCTTCCTGACCATGAACGTCGGTGGCGACGGCAAGGATGTGTGGCCCTGGATCGCGCCCGACGTACGCGACCGCTTCGACGTATCGAAGCTGGCCCAATGGGACGTGGTCTTCACGCACGCCGACTCGCTGGGGCTGTTTCTCCATTTCAAGACCCAGGAAACCGAGATCGACCTGCTGCTCGACAACGGCGACCTAGGGCCGGAGCGCAGACTGTATTACCGGGAATTGATCGCGCGCTTCGCCCACCATCACGCGTTGAACTGGAACCTGGGTGAGGAAAACAACCTCTGGGAGGAGCGCGACGACCCTACGCAGGTACGTATCAAGGAGTACATCGCCTACATCCAAGCGCTCGACCCGTACGATCACCCCGTGGTGATCCACACCTATCCGGGCCAGCAAGAGCAAGTCTACCGTCCGCTACTGGGTGACGCGTCCGGCCTGAACGGCGTCTCCATCCAAACCGAGTTCGACAACGTGCATCGGGAGACGCTGACCTGGGTGCAGGCCTCGGCGGATGCCGGGCGGCGCTGGGTGGTCGCCAATGACGAGCAAGGGCACTACACCACCGGCGTCAAACCGGATGGGCCTGACAGCAACCGCGACGCCATCAGACAGCACACACTGTGGGGCAATCTGATGGCGGGCGGCGCAGGCGTGGAGTACTACTTCGGCTACGAATACCCGCACAACGACTTGAACTGCGAGGATTGGCGCAGCCGGGATCGGGTGTGGGACGACGTGCGTCATGCACTCACGTTCTTTGAAGAGCACTTGCCGTTTTGGGAGATGACGTCCAATGACGTACTGGCGAGCGAAGCCGAGGCCCATGTGCTGGTCCAGCCCCAGGGCACTCCCATTGCCGTGTACTTGCCGCGCGGCGCTCCAGTCCGGCTCGATCTCCGAGCGTACAGCGGAACGTATACGGTTCACTGGTACGACCCGCGCCGGGGTGGTGCACTACAGGCCGGATCTCTCGACCGCGTTGATGGCGGTCGGGTAGTCGCGCTGGGCCAGCCGCCCGCTGAGGCGGACGGCGACTGGGTCGTCCTGGTTCGCAGGGAACTGCCGTAAGGCCTCGTTATATACGAAGCACCTTCCCGTGACCTGACCGCCAGGCTGAGCGTAAATAGTTCGGCGATCCAGTCTCAGCCATCGTCCTGCAGGACTCAGATGGCTGCAGGGTTGAGATCAAGGAGCTCCGTGTATAGCGACGGCTTGGACCAATAGCAGACTGCAGCTCGTTCTGGGAGGTTTATGAAGCTCAAGAAGATCATCCTCAGCGCTATCATACTCGCCATTGGCCTTCCGCTGGCAATGATCTTTGGCGTGATCGTGACGATATCAGTGCTCGACCGGGCCAGCGGCAGCATCGTCACCTCCGGCGAGACGCGGGAGTACCTGC
>CP070666.1:1154709-1159622 GCA_020351775.1 Gemmatimonadota bacterium
GGCGCGCGCTGGCCTGGCGCGTACCCACAGCTGCCAGCGAAAGGCCTACTGATTCTCGGTCAGTCACCGCTAAGCTGACAGTACCAGGTACAGGCCTCCTCCACCTGACATTGATGTTGTGGTCACCGGGGTCCGGCGTGAACTGCGCCCGCGAGACCTGTCCAATGGAAGAGGACTGCGGTAGGGTGGCTACTCTGCTCTCAGTGCACGCACAGGGTCTATCCGGCTCGCACGTCGAGCCGGAAAGTAGGCGGCAAGCATTGCCACTCCGCAAAGCAACGCCGGAATTGCCACAAACGTCAGTGGGTCTGAGGCGCTGATACCGAACAGCAGACTGCTGAGTGTACGTGCTACCAGCAGCGCCAGGACGAGTCCAAGAACACAACCCACCGCCACCAGTTTCATCCCACCGCCGACCAACATGCGGACTACCATACCGCCGTCCGCGCCAAGCGACATCCGAATCCCCATCTCGCGGGTCCTCTGCGACACGGCATAGCTGACGATCCCATACAAACCGACACTGGCAAGGGCGAGCGCAAGCACGGCGAAGACAGACAGCAGCAGTGCCGACAGCCGGGCAGGTAGCAGCACAATCCCCAGGTGACGCTGCAACGTCTTAGGTTCCCACAGCAACAGTTCGGAGTCGAATTCACGGGCAGCAGCCACCAGTTCCAACACGACGTGCTCCGGATCACGGGATGTCCTTGCTACCACCGTCACGAACGTAGTGTAGTCTTGGCTGAACGGCCGGTACACGAACGGCCGCGGGGCCTCTCCCAGCGAGCGCACCTTCGCATCACTGGCGATACCGACTACACGCAGGTCTTCCTCTTCGGAGCGCAGCAGCATGCGCCCGAGTGCGTCTTCTCCCGGCCAGAACTTGTCCGCCATAGCCTGACTGATGATGGCCACCTGAGGTGCGTCCTCACGGTCGACTGCAGTGAAGTTCCGGCCGCGCAGAATCCGAATCCCGGTCGCGTCGAAGAATCCGGCATCCACCTCTGCGTAATGTATGTCGTGCTCCTCCTGCCCAGGCGGGGGTGTTACACCGTCCACGTTCACGCCGATAGTCTGCGTGCGGAGCGTGTTCAGCTGGAGGTTGCCGGTGAGGCCGACCGCCTCGACCCCTGGGATCTGTTCGAATCGCTGGAACAGAGTGCTGAGGAATACGCGGCCTTCTTCTCGTGACAGCCGGTTGGACGGCAGTGCCACCTCGAACATCGCTGCTGGCTGCCGGCCGAACCCCGGGTCAACGGCTAGCGTCGCCGCCAGGCTCCGCAGAAAGAGGCCCGCTCCGGCCAGTAGCACCAGGGACACAGCGACCTGCACGACCACTAGCGTATTCCGCAGCGTGATCCGCCCAGCCCGTCCTCCCCCAGCGGTCTCGTCCTTGAGCGTGGCTGCAACATATGCCTTCGACGATTGAACTGCGGGAACCAAACCGAAAAGCACACCTGCAGCGAGGGAGATCGCGAGGGTGAAGCCCAGTACTCTGGTGTCCAAGCTCAGATCGAGGTCCAGCGGAACCGGAAGCGGCAGGTCTGCTGCCAGCAACAGTTTCAGCAGCCAGACGCCGACTGCGACGCCAACTGTGCCGCCGAGCAGTCCGAGAACCACAGTCTCAGTCAGCAGTTGCGCCACCAGGCCCCGCCGAGTGGCACCCAGCGCCAGCCGCATGGCGATCTCTCTTCTCCGGTCTGTGGCACGCGCCAACAGGAAACTGGCCAGGTTGACACATGCCATGAACAGCACCAACCCAACGACACCCATCAGCAGCCACGCTGCGGCACGTATGAACCGGTCGATCTGAGGCCAGATGATCACATCTTCGGTGGGAACCAAGATTATGCCGGAGTTGGCATTCCAGTTCGAGGGATACTCCTCTCGAAATCGTGCAACCACGCCTGCAACGGAAACGCGCGCCTGCTCGATCGTCGCCCCGGGTTTGAGCCGGCCCCTCACGAAGGTGGACTGGCTGCCCCGGTTCTGGAGTTGATCTCCTGTGGACGGCTGGATCTCATTGATCATCTTGATCGGGACGAAGAAGGCCGGAGAAATCCCACTGAAGCGACCCCGGTAGTCATCTGGAGCCACACCCACAATGGTGTAGGCGCGGCCGGTGAGCCGGACTTCTCGCCCCAGCACGTTGGGATCTTCCCCGAACACGCGCATCCAATAACGGTGCCCAAGTACGACCACCGGATGTGCACCTGCTGCAACGTCGTCCTCCGGCAACAGCGACCGTCCCAGTGCCGCGCCGACACCGAGAGCGGAGAAGTACTCGCCGCTCACCATCTCGGCTGGGAGCATCTCGGTGTTACCGTCAAGGTCCGCTTGCGCGAGCGTGAGCTGCGATCCCGCCACAGCGGCAAACACATCGCGCGTTCCCTCTCGCAGGTCCTCAAAGTCTGGTATGGAAAAGGGGCAGTACTCGAGCACGGTGGGATTCTTGAAATAGATGTCCACCAGCTCTTCGGGGCGCTCGAACGGGTCGCTGCGCAACAGCACGGCATTCACGACTGTGAAGATCGCCGAGTTTGCTCCGATGCCCAGCGCCAGCGACACTATCGCGGTCAGTGTGAAGGCGGGGTTGTGGGCCAAACGTCGCAGCGCGTACCGCACGTCACGCCACGCGTCGCACAGAATCTCCACCGTTCTTGGCGGCCGCGGTGTTCTGGAAGACCGGGATCCCAAGAACTGTGCGCGCCACTGGTAGCGCCGCTCTTCGAAAACAGACGCGAAGAGATCACGGAACGCAAACAGCCACACCCGCAGCGCAACCCACCGGGGAGCCCTGAATCGCTCGGTATCCCAGCGGTCTCGAAAGGCATCGAGCATGCCCTGGCCGTACTCCAGCCGGAAATCGGACGGGTACAGGAAAAGGAGTTGCCTATAGACCCACTCGGCCAAGCGTAACCTTCCGCTATCACCGTCTCGAGACATCAGACTGTTGCCGAGCCCCTTAGGACTCGCTTCTCACGAGCGACACCGACGACCTGCTCGAGACACTCTGGGATGACGAAGTTCTTTCCGTTGTCGACAATCACACCCAGCATGCCTTGGATCCTGAGATCCGCTACCGAACTGTCCCAGGTCGCGTTTCCGTATTCGTGCCCCGGTCAGAACGGTTTCTGGCCGAATGGGCCCTGACCTTGATGCGTCGACGTGAACCAACGTTCGGTTTGGGGGGGCGTATGAAGGCATTGGGTCTAGAAGTGCTGGAACCGGGACTAGTTCGTGTCGAGGGTATTTGGGCAACTCATGAGCATGCGGTGGTAATCACCCACAGCTCTCTATCGTTCATGTGGCCTGGGTTACTAAGACCTGTTTCGATCATGGGAGACGGTAGCGACTCGATACTCAACTGGCAGGGTCCGATCACTGAGTCCATGTTCCGGTTCTCTGACTCAGGTCCCACGCCCACAACGTACGTATGGACGAACCCGGACGACATCTACCGCCGTTCCCCCTTCTTGCGCAGGGACAAGGCCACCTGGCGATCGAACGGCATGGTCAAGTCCTGGATCTTCTGTAAAAGTCGTCGTCGCGTGAGCCCGTCCTGGATTGTTTCATGCAACTGCAGCTGTTGATGCGGCTGTTGGTTGTGCCAATCCCAGGTCGCGACGCAGGGTTTCGATCTGCTCGAGTTCCAGCTTGCTGATCATGATACGCTGCCAGCGAGCCGCCGCACGGATCAGCGTTGCGTGCACCAGCTTGAGGCAGCTCGCTTCGGTGAAGAACCGTGGCAGCGCCTTGGTGCGACGCCGCTCCTCGACGAAGCTGCGTTCGATGAGATTGGTCGTGCGCACGAACTTGCGGTGCCGCCAGGGGAGACGGTGGTGCGCCAGAAGCGCCTCCACATCCTCGCTGAAACAGGCTGCCGCACTGGGTAGCTCAGCTCCATAGCGGGCCAGGAATGCCTCCGCTGCGAGCTGGCCGGCCTCGGGTGTGGGCGCGTCCCGTACTGCCAACAGATGGGCTTTCACTTCAGCCCGCAAGCGATCCGGTACCTTGCCCAGCACATTGCGCATCCGGTGCACCCAACAGCGTAGCCGGAGGCTGCTGGGCCAGATCTCGCTCACTGCCTGTAGCAGACCCGGCGCCCCATCGGTCGTGATCGTAAGCGGCGTGGGAAGCCCGCGGCGCACCAGATCCCGCAAGAAACCGAGCCAGCTCTCATAGCTCTCACGACTCCCCAGGGCCAAGTGCACCAACACCTTCTCGCCACCGCGTGTAATGGCCCAGGCGCACAGCACCGCCTCGCGCCGAATCCCATGCCTCCTGAGCGGCTCGTACAACCCGTCCAGGAACAGATAAAGCACATCGAGCTCACTCAAATCACGACTCACAAACGCCTCATACTCCTGCCACAGATGCTCCGTCACCACACTGACTCCAGTGCGCGACAGCAAACACCCGCCCGTAGCGTCAGTGAACGCAGCCTCCACGTCCCGGGTCGACATCCCGCGCACGTACATCTCCATCACTAGCTGCTCCAGCACGTCAGAATGCCCTCTGAGGAAATCGTACAACAGCGAGCGATACGGCTGCCCCGCATCCCGAACCTGGGGCACTTGGACCCCGATCCGACCCTCAGCCGTGTCTACATGCCCCGGCACATACCCATTGCGATAACCCCGACCAGGAACCCGCACATAACGCTCTCGGCCGATGAAATCCTTCTGCTCCTCTTCCAACGCCTCCTGTATCACACGGGAAGTCGCCAACCGCACCAACTCACTCAACACCTCAGCACCAGACTCAACCGATCCAGCATCCCTCAAGAACGCCCGTACCTGCTCGCGCAGACCAGCGCTCGGAGCTAGCTTCGACATGCGGCGTGTGTCCTTTCTGCCCATCCCGGGCCTCGAGAGTTTCCAGTTCCCGAGAAGGTACTCACGCCGCTCCAC
>CP070666.1:1159722-1164583 GCA_020351775.1 Gemmatimonadota bacterium
ATCGGCCCCCATGGTGGTCTCGATGAGAATTACTCCCGCCACGGCGGAGGTGCCGAAGTACGTCGTGCCGTCACTGCCGCTCAATACCTGGATGGTGAGAATGTGATGGGCCGGCATCTGTCTGAGTAGTTGTATGTCAGACAGCCGGGCCCCGTCTACGAATAGGAGCGGCTCCTCCCTGAGAACCAGGCTGCCGACGCCGCGGCTGGAGAAGATCCGCACTGGCTGACCGCGATCCTCGACGAACTGATGTGATCGCACCGTGAACTTGAGTGCTTCCCAAGCAGTTGATGCTCCGGTTCTCTGTATCTCGTCCGCGGTGATGATCTCGCCGACGGGCGGCCTCCCGCTCAGATCCCGTTCCCCTCTCGAGGCGCAGCCCAGGGCAGCGACCGCGGCGAGAGTCAGGGTGACTGTGGACAAGCGACCATGGAACATGACGACCTCGGTGCAGAGTGAGACACCAACGAGAGACGGAAAGCTCACCTGGTCACAGGATGATTGAAGTACTCCAACCCTATGCTACACTCGAGTCGACTGGATGCTCCGCAGTTGTTGCACAGGTGTCGGTTGCCGAGAGCAAGCGCTCGACACGAGATGCATCGGTCTTCGGTGCCGGTGTACCCGTTCATGCGTGGGCCTCGTGACCGGCACGCTGTCCGGACCCGGAACCGGTGCCGTTGGTAGCCACGGCTGTTGCGATACGTGTTCCAGGTGATGCAGTGCGTCACAAGTCGGAACAGAACCGCTTCGTGCCCAGGGTGTATCATCCGCCTGACGGACCGTGGGAGAACCTCGGGAGGGTCCCAATGACGGTGAAGCACCTCGTTCTCGCCCTGCTGCCTCTGGTCCTGTCCCCGCTTTCCGCGTGTATCGGCACCGGGCCAGAGAACCAACCGCCGCTCGTCTCCATCATCCAGCCGGGCGCAGGAGAGGCATTCGTGGTCGGCGACACCGTGACACTGGTTGCAGAGGCATCCGATGACGACGGCATCGTCACATCCGTCTCGTTCTACGTCGAGGAGCGGCTTCTTGGGACAGACGACGCCGTCCCCTATACGGTGACCTGGAATACCGCCGGGACGGAGCGGTTGTACAGCAGTATCAGCGCTGTTGCGCAGGACGATCAGGGGGCATACGGCGATGACGTCTTGCGGGTGAGGACGGATTGGGTGTATGAGCCGCCCGAGCAGATCGCCGATGGCTGGCAGACGGCATCGCTGGAGGATGTGGAAGTGGATCCAGGGCCGCTCGTCCAGCTGATAAATACGCTGCGAAGCCGCGAATCACACCGGGTGCATGGCATCGTCTTGGTGCGGCACGGCCTGCTCGTGTTCGAGCACTACTTCAGCGGCCTCACGCACCCCACGTGGGGCGAGGAGCCGGTCACGTTCGACAGGGAGACGGCACACGTGCTGTCATCCGTGACCAAGAGCTTCACGGCGACTCTGCTGGGCATCGCGATCGACCGTGGATTCATCTCGAGTGTGGACGATACGGTGTTTGACTTCTATCCGGAGCTGGCCGACCTGAACACGGGCCGGAAGCGGGGCATCACCCTCAGGCACTTGATCACGATGTCGTCCGGGCTGGAGTGGAACGAATCGTCCGCGACGCTAGGAGATCCCTCCAATCACCTGACCGCACTGATCCGCCGGGCGATGAACACGAGCCAGGATCTGATTCGGTTCATTCTCGAGAAGCCGATGGTGGCCGACCCCGGGACTTGGTTCAACTACAGCGGAGGCAACACCAACGTCGTGGGCAATGTCATCCAACGCGCCAGCGGGACGCGATTGGACCGGTTTGCCGATGAGTATCTGTTCGAACCGCTGGGCATCGAAACCTCTTGGTGGTGGCTACTGCGCCCGGACTTCGTCTATGCCTCGGGTGATCTCGCCCTGGTGCCGCGGGACATGGCGAAATTCGGTCAGCTATTCCTGCAGAACGGCAGCTGGAACGGAGAGCAACTCGTCTCGCAGGAATGGGTGGGGCTGTCGGCCGAGCCCGTGTTCCTGTTCAGCCCGCCGGATTGGTCGCTCTCCTACGGATTCATCGGCTACAGCCACGGCTGGTGGCCCAACGAAGCGAGCTACGGAGCGGGTGCATTCTCCGCGTCCGGCTGGGGCGGTCAGCAGATCGTGGTGATGCCGGAATTCGAAATGGTAGCCGCTCTCACGGGTGGGTCGTACTGGGACGCGCCGTCCATGACCACGCACCAGATCATGCAGTACGTGCTAGAAGCGGTGCAGTAGGGGAGCGGGGAGCGGTCTGCGGATCTCACCGAGTGAGCGATCCGCAGCGTGTGCAGAGAGTGCGCCGGTACGCGAACGGTGTGGTTCGGCGCACTGATTCGGAAGCTGAAGCTTCCGCTCGGCGCTTACGCGACTCGTCCTGAAGGACGATAAGGAGCCGTTGTCGCCAACCCCGGGCGGCAGCCTGGGGGATCCCAGACACGCCAGTCACGCCTGCCGCAGCGGTGCGGTGAATCCCGCTGAAGCGGCTTTAGTCAGAGCGATTGCCCCAGCACGCGTTCCAGCGTCTCCCTGCGATTGCGGGATAGCATCACCTGCGTTCCATCCTTGAGGATCACGACGTGCGATCCGCGGCTGAAGGGCTGGATCTCGCGGACGCGATCCAGGTTCACGAGAGCGGAGCGGCTCACCCTGAAGAAGCGCGCTGGATCGAGTCGCGCCGCGAGAGACTTCATGGACTCGCGGATGACGTGGACTCGGTCACGCACGTGTAACTTGGCGCAGTAGTCAGCGGCCTCGATCCAATCGATCTCGTCCGCTCTGATGAGGAACACGCGTCCCGAGTCTTTGACCGCGATCCTGGAAGCGAAGGTCTGAGTCACGGTCGAGCCGACGCTGGCCTGGATTGAACCCGCCTCAAATCGATCCTGGAGCACGACAGCTTCGAGCAACGCAGTGAGCCGAGTGCGCAGCTCGTCGCCAGCGGCATGACGTAGCGCCTGCTTGGCTCTGGCAATCGCATCAAAGAAGCGCTTGTCACCGAAGGGCTTGAGCAGGTAATCCAAGGCATGGACCTCGAACGCACGAAGCGCGAACTGGTCGTAGGCGGTCACGAAGATCACGTGTGGCATGCGGTCCGGCCCGATCGTGCGAAGCACTTCGAACCCATCCATGTCCTGCATCTGGATGTCCAACAGCAGGAGATCGGGGTCCACCTGCTCGATCGCGGCCACCGCTGACCGGCCGTCGGCGCATTCGCCCACGACCTCGATCTCGGGATCCCGCGCACACAGCTGCTTGAGTCCTGAGCGCGCCAACGGCTCGTCGTCCACTATGAGGACCCGGATTTGGTCCGTCATTGGGGCTCTCGTTCGTCAAGCGGCACGGTGTGGAACGGCAGGATGATGGTTACGGCGGCTCCATGGGGAGAGTGCTCCTTCACCTCGAGGGATGCTCTCTCTCCGTACATTTGAGCGAGTCTCTTGCGTGTGTTGGCGATTCCCAGGCCGGTGCCGCCGCGCCCGGCCGGAGCGCTGCTGAAGCCGGGGCCGTCGTCCACGACGCTCAGTCGCAGGGAACCTCCCTCTGTACGGGCTGCGACTGTAACTGTGGAAGCTGCGAGCGGGCCCGCCGTGCCGTGTCGGATCGCGTTCTCGACGATCGGCTGTAGCACCAGGTTGGGTACCAATGCCTCGAGCGTGTCGTGATCGGCGTCGATCTCGACCGCCAGTCGGTCCTGGAAGCGGATCTGCTCTATGGCCAAATATCGACGGATGAATTCGATCTCGTGTTGCAGCTTCACTTCCTGATTGGCGGAATCTTCGAGCACATATCGTAGCAGATCGCCCAATCCCTCCAACGTATCCACAGCCGTATCCCGTTTCGAATCACGGACCAACATGGCGATACTGTTCAGCGCATTGAACAGGAAGTGCGGGTTGAGCTGCATCCGCAGAGCCTGCATTTGGGCTTGCGCCAGTTGTGCGCTGAGTCGGGTCGCGGCGAGTTCTCTCTCTCGCAGCCGCCGGTAATAGCCGATGACGTACGTCACCCCCAGGATTGCCCCGTAGATGAAAACGTGGAACGGGAGTTCCAGCACTGCCAGCGCGAGTAGCGGATGCAGTGCCGACACGCCGGCCGCGTCCGTCTGCAGTGCCTCGCGGAGCGCGGGCTGCAGCCCGAACCGGGTGGCGGTGTGAACGAACGACAGCGCCACCGCTAGTCCCACGTGTGAGAGGCTGGGCGAAGCGACTCGACCGCGCTCGATGGGACGCTGTCGCGCAATCCATACGACAAAGGGAACGTACAGGGCCCACATGTACCAGAACGGCATCACGAAAGCCACTGTGGGAAGGAACGGGGCCGGCTCTTGCCCAAGACTGCCGATGATGTACAGCCAGGTTGCGGCAGCGGCACCGAGAATCGTGGCAGCTAACACCAGCAGAAGGAGTTGTCGTGCGCGACGCAGCGCATTGCTGGAAACTGCCACCATGAGCGCCCTCCTGTGGCTCCTGCCGCCGACCCGAAGCCACCTGGGTCCGCGGCGGGCCGCTACCCAACTTAATGGCTTTGTGCCGACTCGGGATCGCGCTGCGACGAGGACCAACGCTCGGTCCAGCCACGCTCGATACCGTCGATTATTGGGGGATACACCACGGTGCGGCGGAACGGTTGGATCAGGGCCATGTAGAACTGTGTGATCCATGCCACGCGCTCTACGTAGAAGGACCAGTACAAGTCATATCCCTGTTCCACGGGCTCGAGTGCGATTCCGATCAACGCGTGGACTGTGCAGTTCCTGATCTCCATCAGGGCTTCGTGCTCGAACGCATACACGAACAAGCCGTCGCCCGGTTCGGTCAGCGATCGGTGTCGGTCGGTCTCCG
>CP070666.1:1164683-1169514 GCA_020351775.1 Gemmatimonadota bacterium
GCAGCAAACAGCGTCACTGAGAGAGCAACGACCTTGTCGTCGGATACGGTGCGCGCAATGATCTCATCCATGCTCGACAGCTCGGCTACCGCAACATCCCCGTCACGCTTCCACACAACATTCCGTACCGCCGCAACCAACGAACTTGGCTCGGCTGCCAAGCGAATGGCAACGCGCATGGTTAGCGTGGGATGTTGGAAGTACGATGCATACATTGCCATCCGAGGGGTGTACCGGGTGCCTTCCATCCTTACATCGCCAACGACACCGACAACTTCATAAGTCGCGTCCCGCTGGAAGACAGCCACCCGCCTGCCCAACGGATCCTCATCCGGGAAGAGCCTGCGAGCCATAGTCTCATTGATCACCAGGACCGGAGATGTTCCGTCAACGTCCGACGCTTCGATCCCGCGACCACTCAGCAATGGGATACCCATTGCATCGACGTAGCCGGGCAGTACGGTGCGCCAAAAGACGCCGTAGCGGTCGCTCGGATCCGGTATTGGCCTGTCCGCCGCATATGCAAAGGGATTGTTGCCGGGATTTCTGATCGGGAGCTGGTTGATCATTGCCACATCCGATACGCCGGGAATCGCTTTCAGCTCTTCGAGCAGCGTCGAGAAGAAATGGATGCGTTCAGACTCGTCGCCGTATTTGTTCGAGGCGATTTGGATCTCGGTGGTCCACAGGTTCGCTGTGTCAAAGCCCGGATTGACGGCCCGTAACGTCGCAAAGCTCTTGAGCAGCAGACCCGATCCGATCAGCAGGATCACGGATACTGCCACTTGCGTCACAACCAGACAGCTTTGGAACCGCTGCCCTCGAGAGTCGGTGGTACGGGTTCCTGACCCGACGTTGCCAGCGATGTTCACGCGAGCCGCCTGGACTGCCGGCAGGACTCCGAACAGCAGACCTGTGGCTACAGACACCGCGAGGGCGAAGGCCAACATCGGCCAGGACACTCCCAGACTCTCCATGCCCGGTATGTCGGTGGGAAGGACGTGAAGGATGAGCTTCTGGAAGCAAATCGCAAGCGTGACTCCCAAGACACCCCCTGCAATCGCGGTGACCAACGATTCGGTCAGCAACTGGCGGACCAGGCGGGGCGAAGAGGCTCCCAATGCAGCGCGAACACACAACTCAGCACGACGGGTCGTACCGCGCGCCAGCAACAGGCCGGCAACGTTACCGCACGCAATGAGGAGCACGAGGCCGACCGCGGCCATGAGGAGGACAACAGTGGTTTCATAGTCCTCTGCGAAAGCCAGGTGAAGTTCCGTGAGCAAGACCCCTTTGTCGCGGTTTGTCTCCGGATATTCATCGGCCAGTTGCGCCGAGATCACATCGAAATCGGCTCGGGCTCGTTCGATCGTGATGCCCGGCTTCAGACGCCCGACCAGCAACCAGTTGTGCCACCCTCTAGAGTCTGCGCTCGGACCGTCGCGCCGCATCGGTAGCCACAGGTCAACGTCGTGCAGGAATTCAAAGTCGGGCGGCATGACTCCCACGATTGTCTGGGCGGCGCCGTCGACGATGATTGTACTCCCGATTGCGTCCGGCGCCCCGCCGAACCGTCTTTGCCAATAACCGCCGCTGATCAACACCACGTTCTGGCCACCCAGTTCCCCCTCCCCGGGTGTGAAATACCTGCCAGCGACAGTGGGAATGCCGAGGGTCTGGAAAAGATCGTGTGACACCAACACGGAGTTCACCCGCTCGGGTTCATCGCCACCCGTGACCGTCACGTATCTCGAGCCCGTGCGGATCGCGCCTACCGACTCGAATACCTGATTCCGCTCCCGGTAGTCGTAGTAATCGTAGGCGGACATGTCGGGATTGGGATTGCCGAAGAAAGTTGTTCGGCCCAAAACCAGATTCTCAGGCTCGGCATAAGGCAGCGGTCGTATCAGTGCCTGATGAAGGGCGCTGAACATGGCAACGTTGGCGCCGATCCCAACCGCAAGTAAGAGAATCACCGCGGACGCGAAGCCCGGCTGTCTCAGGAGTCCGCGAACGGCATATCGAACGTCCTGCAATAGCGCCTCCTGTTGCCGCCACGCCGTTGAAGGGTTGGGCTTGAGATCCCGCCGTCGTGCTCCCATTGTCTTCCTCGTGCGGTGCGGTGACATGGAACTCTTGACGCGCTCCGTAATGTTGGTGAGCAGGAGGTTGCCGATAGTCGCCAAGAGCAACCCGGCCAACCGTAGCGTTCTCCGCGCACCGTTGTGTGACAGAAGACAGTCGCCCCAGTGGTCCATGAAATCAGCACGGATCTCGCATCCGAAGGATTTGCGAAATGCGGCCGGCAAGACCGCAACGAGGAGATCGACGACTACCAGTGCGGCTCGCACGTCAGGCCTCCCCGTCGACAAAGAGTTGACTTGAGCGGGCCAATTCCACCGCGTCACTCAGACGACTCACCTCTGCGCGCAGTACGGCTCGTCCCAATGCCGTCAAGCAGTACTTGCGGCGTGCCGGCCCGTTCCCCGACGCACCGTCATCCGACTCGGATTCCTCCACGAGTCCTGAGTTCAGAAGCCGGGCGAGGATTCGGTACAGCGAGCCCAGCCCGATCCTGACTCGTCCACCTGACGCCTCCCGTACTGATTTGTTGATCGCGTAGCCGTGGAGTTCTCCGTCCGTGAGTGCCAGCAACAGCTGAAAGTCGCTAGCGCTCAGTGGCAGAAACTCGCGTGGATCAATGTTCTCCATCTTCTAGCCCCTGACTTACGCGGTCGATCAATCGGCGACCGCAGTATCATCTTTGTACATATACATCAGATACTTAGAGTGCCTGGATGGTTGGAACGCCTTCAGGGCATGTCAGGGGGGTACAGGCCGGACCACGCTGCCCGCCCTTGCCACCACCGAGTCACCACTCTTTGGCGAAGGGTTAGCGGTGCGGCCCTGATGAGATCCAGGAGTCCAGTCGTAGGGTTTAGTTGTGGTATCCTTCGAGCAGCGCCTGGAAACCCGATCCATGCTCTACCCGCTCTCCCTGGCAAACTCAGAATTGCAGAAATCGACCTTTCCTAGAACCTTCACACACTGTTCGCACACCAAAGCAAAGAATGAGCGGACACTCGCTTCCGCTCATTCTCTAAGTGGCTGATTTCCATTGCCTTACAAAATCGGGACGGCGTGAATTGAGCCCGCGACCCCCTGAACCCCATTCGGCTCACATGGGGCTACCCATGACGGAGCTGATGGAGTTTGGAGGATGGAAGGTGTTAGCGGCGGGTGAAAATTGCACAAATGTGTGGAGTGAACCCCTCGGAGTGGACAGAGCAGGGTCAGCGGATTGACCTTCCGTAGCGGCCGCTCGGAGGGGATATGGCTGTTAGGCGACATCGTCGGTACAGCACGGAATTCAAGCTGAGGTTGGTCGAGTCATACTTGGCTGGTGAAGGCAGTGCGAAGGGACTTGCCAGTCAGCACGGAATCTGCCACTCGCTGCTGTTGATCTGGACAGAGAAGTACCGTAAAGGTGAGCTGACTCTGGATGTGCAGTCTGAAGAGCAGATCCAGGAATACAAGCAGAAGATCGCCGCCCTCGAGCGAAAGGTGGGGCAGTTGACGATGGAGCTCGATTTGCTGAAAAAGGGGCTGTCGAGTCATCGCCCAGCGAAAAACGAGCTACCGTCGATCATCTCCGGACCGGGGGAATCTCGGTCACACGAGGATGCTGCGTCATGAAGCTCGCTCGCAGCACATACTACCGTCGTCCGGATGCCGGGCGCCACCGTGCTCGTCAGGCAGCGGAGACTACCGTGCGAGCTGCGACCGAAGAGGTTGTTGCCGAGTGGCCAGCCTATGGCTACCGCCGAGTCACGCACGAGCTCAAGCGTCGGGGGATGCGGGTCAATCACAAGCGGGTAGCCCGGGTGATGCGTGAGGAGGCACTGACGCCGCGGCGCATACGGCGGTTTCTCGCCACGACTGACAGCCAGCATGCAGAGCCGGTGTTTCCCAATCTGCTGCCGCAGGTATGTCCCACCGGACTCAATCAGGTCTGGGTTGCTGATCTCACGTACATTCGGCTGCGGAGGGAGTTCGCGTACCTCGCGGTGATCCTGGATGCGTGCTCGCGGAAGGTCGTGGGCTACGCAGTGAGCCATCTGCTCGACGCTCGGCTCCCCTTGGCTGCTCTGGACGCTGCACTAGAGAGCCGGCGTCCACCACCAGGGCTGATCCATCACTCAGACCGAGGCGTCCAGTACGCATCGCGCGTCTACCGCGGCCGGCTTGCGGAGCACCGGATCCGTGGCTCGATGTCGCGAGTAGGTAACCCGTATGACAACGCGCAGGTTGAGAGCTTCCTAAAAACACTCAAGCACGAGGAGGTCTACGTTAACGAGTACGATACAATGCAAGATGTGATCGACCGTCTTCCCTACTTCTTGGAGGAGGTCTACAACCGTAAACGCCTTCACTCCGCCCTGGGGTACCGCCCTCCGGAGGAGTACGAGGCCCTGTTCACGTGTTCGGCCACGTAGGTCAGTTGCACTGTCCTCATCTGTCCACCTTCAGGGGGTCACTCCACACAAATGAGCAAAATTCAGCCGGCGTTGACATGGAAGGACCCCGACATGATCTTGACCTGTTATCAACAGGCCGAACTGGGATTGTTGCGGAGGGCGCTCGCCTTGCGGTGTGAATCCACTCAGCGAATCCACTCAATCAACCGCGGTCAAGAAAACACGCGTTTGAGTGGATTCGGCAAGCGCCAGTAGCAGAAGAGCCTGGACTTCAAAGGACAGGTGGCTGAGTGGTTGAAGGCGCGCGCCTGGAGAGCAGTCTGGAACGACACTGAATAACGACAAAATGCCGT
>CP070666.1:1169614-1174443 GCA_020351775.1 Gemmatimonadota bacterium
ATCGGTGCCCACCTTCTGGCGCTCGGCAAAGTTGCGCAGCGTGGCGTCTTTCCACCGGAGGCGTGCGTTGACCCCGAGTGGTTTCTGGCGGCGGTCTCGACTCGCAACATCGGAGATGTGCAAGAACGGATCATCCAAGAATGACTGAGCCTTCACCTGAGCGGAGACTCCGTTCGTTGTGGGAAGAGGCGTGTCATGAATGAGCTAGGCACCCAACACGATAGTGATGGTCGTCAGCCCGTGATCGACGCGGCACCCAACCCGAACGAGCTGTTCCGGCTGCCTTGGACCGCATCCGACAATGCGATGACCTGGTTGGAGCCGACCCGCAGGTGCAACATCACATGCGACGCCTGTTTCGTGGAGAACGACCAACACTCCGACAAAACCACAGCGCAAATCCGGCACGAACTGGAGGTGATGCTCAGTCTGCGCAAGTGCGACGCCATGCTGATAGCCGGCGGTGAACCGCTGGTGCATCCGGACATCATCGATATCGTCCGCATGGTGACAGACTTCCGTGTCAAGCCCGTTATCGTGACCAATGGTGTGCGTCTCGATCGCGCGCTTCTACGGGAGCTGAAGCTGGCAGGTGCGCACGGACTTACGCTCCACGTAGACAGCCACCAAGCCCGGCCGGGCTGGCTCGGCAAGAGCGAAGCAGAGTTGAACGAGCTGCGGGGACACTTTGCCGATATGATCTACGACGAAGGTGATCTAACGTGCGCGTTCAATACGACGATCTTTCCAGATACACTCGCGTGCGTTCCGGAGATCGTTGACTGGGCTGTAGGCGTGCCTGACCGAGTCCAGGTCCTCACTCTCATTTGCGTACGCATGGCAAATGCCGAAGCCCCGTACGACTACTATGTGGGGGGCAGACCGGTCGACTTCGTCACCACGCCATACGTGACGGAACACGAGTACGGCGACTTGATGACGGAGGATATCTATCGTCAAATCAGGCAGGTGTTACCGGATTTCGAGTTCTGCGCGTACCTGGGCGGAACCGTGAATCCACAATCGTTGAAATGGGTGGTTGGCTGCCACGTGGCGTCGAAAGAGCGGTCGTACGGGATGATGGGACCCCGAACCATGGAGTTGTTGCAGAACGGGCACCATGCGTTCCGTCGACGCTATCTGGCGTTCAGCCCGCCTAGCGCGAGCCGAGCCGGCAGGTCCGCACTGTTACTGGGCCTGTTCGACCGAAGCATGCGGAGAGCGGCACGGGGATTCGTCGCTGCAGCATTCACCCACCCGAGAATCCTGCTGCGCAGGCTGTACCTGCAGACGATTTCGGTCGTGCAGCCCGTAGACATTCTCCCGACAGGGGAGTGCGATCGATGCGACGGATGTCCCAACAAGACATTCTGGGAGGACCGGCTGGTTCCGGCGTGCCGTGCGGAAGAGTACCGCAGGTTTGGCGCTCCGGTTGAGGTGGTGCCACGCGCGGAATCGGCCGAATGAGCGAGGCCACAGCGCCGACGCGCCCGTACACAGTGGAGCGCGTGTGGGCCATCATTGGGATCGTCCTGCTCCACATCACCTGCTACTACATTGTGAACCTCACCAACAGCCACCGGGGGGGTACGGCCTTCGTGGACCTAGCGGTCCCGCTGGACCGCTGGATTCCCTACCTCGGCTGGTCGTGGGTGATCTACTACTTCGGCGATGTCTATATCACGCTTTGGGCTGCCGTAGTATTCTGGCAAATCCCACGTCACAGGTCCATGCGGGCCGTACAAGCATACTGTGGCACCATAGTGCTCGGCGCAATCGTCCAGCTCTTGGTGCCCGCGCGCGCGCCATGGCCGGAGTCTCCGGTGGCCGTTCAGCAGTGGATGCACCAACTGATCTCCATGAGGCCATACGCGTGCCTGCCCTCCATGCACGTGGCCTTGGCCGTGCTGCCGGCGGGGATCGCCGTCTCGGTCCTGGAGTCCCATTCCCTGCGTGCGGTTTCGGTCGTGCTCGCTGTCGCGATCACCGTTTCCACGCTCACGATGAAGGAACATTTCTTCCTGGATGCGGTTGCGGGAATCGTGCTCGGACTCGCGGCCTACGTGTTTTGGCGCGGGGGTAGGCCACTGGATGCCGAGTCGTCACTGGTGGAGGAAGGACACGATGTCTGTCCCACGTGACGTGCTCTATCGACTGCCGTGGTCCAAGACTGACAACCCGGGTGGCTGGATCGAGGTCACCGATGTTTGCGACCTACATTGTCCGGGATGCTACCGTCACCGGCTCTCAGGTCATCGCCAGCTGGACGACCTCAAGGACGAGATCCTCGCGCTGAGGCGACTCACCAACTGCGACCGCATAGCGATAGCCGGTGGTGAGCCGCTGCTCTACCCACAGATAGTGGACGTCGTCGAATTCATCGCGCGGCAGGGCGTCAAGCCGGTCCTGTTGACGAATGGTGTGCGACTCACGCCTGAGCTGGCCCACGAGCTTCAGAGAGTCGGTCTCGCGAAGTTCCACTTCCACGTCGACAGTGGGATGCAGCGTCCCCACTGGGCGGACAAGAACGAGGCAGAACACAACGAGCTGAGGCAGTACTTCGCCGATATGGTTTGGGAGCTGAAAAGCGTACAGTGTGGATTCAACGTGACGATCTTCAAAAGCACGGTCCAATACCTGCCGGATATCGTCGAGTGGTGTCGCCAGAACATCCACAAGGTACAGCACGTGTCGCTGATCGCCTTTCGTGCCATACCGCTGCTCCCGTCCGTGGAGTATCAGGTTAACGGGCTCACCGTTGATGCATCGAGGCTGCAGCACTCGACAGACGACACGCAGCGGATCGGGCTTACCGCGAACGAGATGTACGAGGTCCTGCAGCGCTATGACCCTCGATACACGGCCGCAGCATATCTGCCGGGCACGAGCGCTCCGCACACATTCAAGTTTCTCGTGGCCGTGCAGGTCGGCTTGTCTGGTGAGACCCTGGGGTGCTTGGGACCCCGCACGGTGGAGTGCGTCCAGATATTTCACCACCTCTTCACGGGTAGATACTGCTCGTTCCTGAAGCAGGCAAAGGTGGGCAGGAAGCTGTTCTTGATGGCGCTTCTCGATAGGAACTTGCGCCAAGCGGCTGCCAGGTTCATGCGCTCAGTGTTCAAGGATCCCCGCCGCATGTTCGCGGGTATCTACGTGCAGTCGATTTCTCTGCAGCAACCCAACGAGATGCTCGACGGAAAGGCGAATTTGTGTGACGGGTGCCTGAACATGATGCTCCATGAGAACAGACTGATTCCCTCTTGTCGGCTGGACGAGTACCGGCTCTTTGGCGGGCCCCTGGTGCCGGCCGTGCGGTGTGCGTTCAGCGAAGGCAATCTCTGCGAGGCGAGTCAAAATGGCCAAGGTGCTCTTGACCACAGTTCATCGGCCGTTGGGCGTCGATAATCACAACTGCAGCAAGCACATTCAGGCCGAGATGTACCATGCCCAGGTAACCCGGGCGCAAGGGATCTTCAGCATCCGCTCGGTCTGCACCGGATGGGGACTGGAGTTCATAGCAGCGAACCTGGATGCTCCGACGACAGTGATGCACTATCCCACCAAGAGGGCCTTTCTGAAAGAGCTGCAGAAGGGGTACGACTACGTGGGAATTGGGTTCGTGATCTGCACCTTCCCCAAGGCCATCGAGATGTGTGAGTGGATCAGAGAAGCTGCGCCCAAGACGAGAATCGTTCTTGGCGGCTACGGCACGGTGCTGAGCGAGTGCGACCGGTACGCTGACCATGTCTGTCGTGAGGAAGGTGTCGGTTTCCTGAAGCATCTGCTCGGCGAGGCCCCGTCAGGTCGTTTCACCGTTCCGCAGATCCAACGCACACTGAAGGTCATGTCAGTCACGACGCGACCCGAGACCATCCTGCCAACGGGCTTGGGCTGCTCACGCGGTTGTGACTTCTGCTGCACGAGCCACTTCTTTGGTCGCAATTCCATACCGCTGTTGAAGACCGGCCGGGAGATCCATGAGGCCATGGTCTCTCTCGATAGTGGAACGAACGGATTCAGGAACATCGGCGTAATCGACGAGGACTTTCTTGCCGATCGCGGCCGCATCGCCGAGATGATCACCCTCAACAGCACGGTGGTGGACCGCCCGATCTTCTTCTCGTGCCTTACAAGTCTGCGAAGCCTGACTCAATACACGTTAGATGAGCTCCTGTCGATGGGGCTGTCAGGTGTGTGGATTGGAGTAGAGTCCTTACAGGCAGACTATCCCAAACTCAGAAACGTCGACCGCGCCGAGATGTTCGCATCCCTGCGAGGCGTGGGAATCAACACACTCGCCAGCATCATTGTCGGGTACGACTGGCACGATGAGAGCACAATAGAGCAGGATTTCCAGTATCTGCTGTCACTGAAGCCAACCTTCTCCCAGATCATGATCTACAGCCCGTGTCCGCAGACGCCCCTCTATCAGCGGATGCTCGATGCGGACCGGCTACTAGAAGTGCCCTACAAGTTCCATGATGGCTTCCATCTGCTGTTTGCCCATCCCAAGATCAGCGGCGCCCGACTTGAGAGTCTGGTGGATGAGTTGTTTCAACGAGAGTACGAGGAGCTGGGACCGTCGGTTTGCCGCGTTCTCGACGTTCAGCTCCAGGGTTACTCGAAGCTGCGCTACAGTGAGAACTCCCTGTTCCGGAGGCGGGCAGAAGAGAACAAGAGATTGTGCCTCGAGATCTACCCGCTTCTCAGGACCGCGATCCGCAAAGCTCCTTCTGAGACTGTCCGCACCTATCTGGTAGACCTTCGCCAACGCGTAGAGGAGACACTTCGTATCCCGCCGCGCGCCCGGTTCAAGGAGGCGGCCGTCC
>CP070666.1:1174543-1179323 GCA_020351775.1 Gemmatimonadota bacterium
ACCGAGATCCGGTCGTCGACCGTCTGACCTGCCACGAGGTCTCCCACCATCGCGATACGCCATGCCCGGAGGGAGGAGGTTGTCCCTGTCCTCTGCAGCAGGTGTTCTCCACCAAGTCACCGGTGGTGGTAACGCACACGCATTCTGACGCGTCCGGCGACGAGCTTCAGCTCGAGATCGTCGCGGCGCCGATCTTCGACGAGAACGGCGAGGTGGTTCAGGTGATCGAGGCGTGCCGGAACGTCACCGCCCGCGTGCGGGCCGAGGAGCTGGCTCGACAACGGCAGGCGGAGTTGGCCCATGTGGCGCGCCTGGGAACGATGGGCGAAATGGCCGCCGGCCTGGCACACGAGCTCAACCAGCCGCTCGCCGCGATTGTCAATTACGTTCAAGCATGCCTGGAGAGGATGAAAGGGCTTGGCGGCGAGTACGACGAGCTACGCGACGACATGGAGCAGGCCGCGGCCCAAGCCGAACGAGCGGGCGAGATTATCGAGCATGTCCGCAACTTCGTCCGCAAGGGCGAGCCGGAGCGAACCGTGGTGGACTTCAACAAGCTCGTGGAAGAAGCGGTCGATTTGCTGCGTTCCGAGATGCGCGAACACGCCATTCAACTGCGCTTGGAACTAGACGACTCGTTGCCAGCGGTGATGGCCGAAGCGATCCAGCTCGAACAGGTCATCGTGAACCTGATGCGAAACAGCCTGGAAGCAATGAGCGAGAACGGCGGAGGGGTGCGGCAATTGACCATCCAGACATCGCGAACCGCAGGCGGCCCCGCGGAGTTCGCAATCCGAGATACAGGTCCGGGCCTCCGCGCTGAGGCTGTGGAATGCATCTTTGACACGTTCTTCACCACTAAGGCCGACGGCATGGGGATGGGTCTGCCAATCAGCCGCTCGATCATCGAAGCACACGGTGGCCGTTTGTGGGCCGTTCCCAATCCGGATCGCGGTGTCACTTTCCGATTTACCGTGCCTATCATTGACCAGAGGTCCTGAGGACGATGCCTGAAGCGACGGTTTTTGTAGTGGACGACGATGATGCCCTGCGCAAGTCTCTGCGTCGGCTCATGCAATCGGTAGGATTGCCGGTCGAGACCTACCCGGATGCTCAAGCGTTCCAGGCCAGCTACGACCCCTCCCGGCCAGGCTGCCTGATTCTCGATATACGCATGCCCGGCATGAATGGTCTCGAGCTCCAGCAGAAGCTCGTCAGCGAGAGCATCCGCATACCCGTGATCATCATGTCCGCGCACGGTGACGTGGAGAAGGCCGTGCGCGCCATGAAAGCCGGTGCGGTCGACTTCATCAAAAAGCCGTACAAGGGCAAAGTGTTGCTGGAGCGCGTCCGACACGCTCTCAAGCTGGATGCCCAGATCCGCCGCGAAGAAGCACAACGGGCCGACATCGCAGCACGCATCGCTTCGCTGACGCCGCGGGAGCACGAGGTGATGAAGCTTCTGGCGGCGGGCAAGTCCCCGAAGCAGATCGCCTTCGAGTTCGGCCTCAGCCGGAAGACCGTCGACGTGCACCGCGGTCACATCATGCTGAAGATGCAGGTGGATTCGTTGGTCGAGCTCGCTCAATTGGTCCAACGCCAGGAAGCCGACTAGCCGGGGCACGATCGGCTACGCGGGCGAGCGGGTAGGCTAACCGCGCCGCGGCAGACCGATCGTGAAATGTAGAACTTTTGGTTCTCCCTCGAACAGGCGCCTCCCTTCTCGGCCCGCTATTCACCAAGTGCCGGTCGTAGTTGGCCCGGGCTGTGCGACGCCGCGCCAGCGAGCATAGGCAGATTCCCTAGGAACACGGCCAATTGCGAAGGGGCGCCGCTCGCCGGATACTCGCAGGAGAGTGGCGCAGGCCGCTGGAGATCCCGGACGGGTGGCGCCAACGATTGCATGTGAGGTCGTGGTGCCCAATGACTCCAAGAACGGCTCACGTGTATCGGGAACGGTGGCCCAGCGGTTGCGGGGCCGGATCACATCGGGGCTCGAGCAAGGCCCAGTCTGTTCGCGCAATCGCGCACGGCGCGGCGAAGTCCTTTTGATTTGAGGCGACACACTGATGGGCGCATCTACTTTGGAAGCACCGTCAAGGACGCGAGGTGGCGGTTCCGCGGGCGCGGGCACTGTCGGCCACGGCCTGCGGAAGAACGGACAGGTACCGCCCAGACTTCTCGGCGATGACCCCAGTGTAGTTCAATTGCGGTCAAGGATCGACGCGGTCAGCGGCCGGAACTGTACAGTCCTGATCTGTGGTGAGTCGGGGGCCGGTAAGGAGCTGGTGGCCCGCCATATTCATGCCGCCAGTCCGCGCGCCGCCGGGCCGTTCATAACCGTCGACTGCACCACGCTCCGCGACACGTTGTTCGAGTCGCAGCTTTTCGGTCACGTCAAGGGAGCCTTCACCGGGGCGGACCACTCCACCCTCGGCCTGTTTCGGGCCGCCAGCGGAGGAACGCTGTTTCTTGACGAGGTTGGTGAGCTCGAGCTGCACATCCAGTCCAAACTGCTGCGGTGCATCGAGGAGAACGCCGTGCTGCCCCTCGGTGCAGTGGAGCCCATCCCCGTCGACGTACGGATCATTGCTGCCACCCATCGTGATCTGAGAGAAATGGCTCGCCGTGGAACGTTTAGAGAGGATCTTTACTTCCGGCTCGACGTGGTGCGCCTCGACGTTCCCCCGGTACGCGCGCGTCGTAACGACATCATACCGCTGGCGGAGCAGTTCGTCGCGGCACACGCCGCGCTATACGAGGAACCGGTCAAGATGTTGTCGCCCCATGTGAAGGCGGCACTACGGAGCCATGCCTGGCCAGGCAACGTTCGCGAACTCCGCAATGTGATTGAGCATGCCTTGGCGTTTGCGAACGGAGAGTGCGTAACTGCCGCCGACTTGCCGGAGGTGCTGCGCCACGCTGCGCCAAACCACCAACCGGAAGGTCGCAGTACGAACGGTCGCCGCAAGAACGGTCAGACCACGGGCACCCGGCGCAGGGTTGTTCCCCTGAAGGTTGCAGAACGCTGTCTGGTCAAACGAGCCCTGCGCGCCACGCGCGGGAACCAGACTCGCGCCGCCGAACTGCTCGGGGTCGAGCGCCATCGGTTGGCGCGGCTGATTCGCCGCCACGGTCTCACAGCTTCTGTTTGGTCGCAATCGTCGTAACCCGCGCTCATGCCCGTTTCCTCTCACGAGTTGCGGTTTGTCTTCAGCCGCCCGCACGACCCGGCTACAACGGGGCCGTGTTGGGCGCCGATCGCGCCCCCGCCTCGGCAACGCATTTGGAACAAACTGCACCAATGGTACAAACTGTTCCTATTCACCTTAAGCACGTGCGCTAACATGGCTTGCGGTTTCCAATCGGACAAACCGTACCAAAATGATCCCGTTTGTGGCTGCCCCGGCTGATATGTGCTTGCCTTGAAGCGCAAGCCGAATGCATTTGTCCAGCGTCACTTATGAACATCTTTGAATCCGCTGTGTTCCTGGCATGGCGATTGCAAACGACATGGCGCGGGTTAAATGGGAGAGTTGAATTGGCCTCCCTGACCGAAGTCAAGGGTATTGTCGTGGTGGTAGAGGGAAGAGTGGATCTGGCCTTGCGACAAGTCGCTAGAACGCATCACCTCTCGATCCTCAAGGCCCCGAGTGCCCGTGTGGCATACCGAGCTGTTCTTTGTCTCCACCCACGACTGATCATCGTTCAGGTATCTCACGTAACGGGCGAGGCACTGGAGTTCATTCGCTTGGTAATAAACTCCGCAGCGCCAGCGCCGCTACTCGCTGTCGCGACTACCCATACGGACAAAATCGAACGGGCGGCGCGTAATGCCGGCGCCGCGTGGTATCTGGATAATGCTTCATCCCCAGTTGTGGATGAGGTGTTGGCGAGACTGATGTCTCGAGAGAGCTGATTTCAAACGGCAGCACGGCCGGGAACAGACAACGGAGCGTGTCGCGTGGCCGCTCCCAAGTGAATAAAGCTGGCGGATTTGGAAAGAGTGGACTCTTCTTGCGGGCCGCCGCGTGCCACCGCGCCGCATTGACGAAAACAGAAAGGATGGTGTTCAAGATGATAGCCGCATTCTCAACGTGCCCAGATCGGACGGGACAGCTCTGTCGGGCGATCGCGGCCTGCGCGCTGTTCGCCGCCCTGCAATCGGGAGCCTATGCGCAACTACAGGTGGGGGTCACAGATCCTCAAGGCACTCCTGTCAGCGGGTTCCGATGGCTCGTGGAAGAAGACAACACGAATCAACCGATTCCAGGAACGTTTCAGCCGATTCCCGGAGAGCCAGGCTCACAGTCCTTGGCGGTGGATATCCACAAGAGCCATGCACCGGTCGTCGCCAGCGGGCATACCGCCGGCAGCGTAGCCAGCATCGATGTACCGGATACGATGCCTTATGTCGTATCTGTCCTGCCTGACTCAGACTACACACTGGGTGGAGCCAATGTCGCTGTCGGCCAGACTGTCGTCACCGTGATTGTGAATCCGCAGCCGGTTCCCACGGCGCAGATCTCCATCCTCGTGTTTCAAGACACCTGGCCGATCAACAACGCCCCAGAGGTTCCGGTCGAGGCCGGGCTTGCTGGTTTTGATGTCATCATCTCGGATGCCGCAGGCCAGTTAATGCAGGATGCTTTTGGAAATCCGCTCGGAACCGCGTATGCCTTCGACCCCAACACCGGCGAGCCCCTTCTCGATCCAAACGACGGGACGCCCCTGGTGGAGACCATGGGCAACGGCATCATTACCACGAACGAACTTGGTG
>CP070666.1:1179423-1184181 GCA_020351775.1 Gemmatimonadota bacterium
GACTGGTCCGTGCCCACCACATGGCGGTAGAGCCGCGGACCGGTCTGCCGCGACCGCAAGATGTAGTAGAACGCCTCGGACCCTTCGTCTTCGAAGAAGACATCGTCATACAGTCCCAATGGGTATTGCTCGGAGAGATCCTGTCCAGTCTCCAGGTTGCGTATGCGAAGTTCAACCCCGTCCGCGCCGCCATCCCGGATCGCGTAGACCATCAGGCGGCCGTCCCGCGACAGCGACCTCATGTGGACGCGCTTCCGATGGGCCGGATCCATCGGATGAGGATCCAGCACGACCTCGTAGTCCCCGTCGGCAGTGATCTCCTCATCGCTGTCACGTGGTGGCGCCTTGCGGCGGTAGATGGTCTCGAGTTCTTCCCCCTGCCGCCGCATGGTGAAGTACTCGTACTCGCCCGCGCGCCTGGGACTGCCAATGGCCTCCACATCCATCAACTGTCGCAGACGCGCACGAAGAGAGTCGGTGAGTGCCGTGTCGTTGACGATGCGGTCGGCATATGCGTTCTGCGCGTCGATCCACCGCCGAGTGGCGGGGCTGTCTTGATCCTCGAGCCAGCGGAACGCGTCCTCGAACTCGATGCCGTGGATGGTGTCGACGACGATGGCCCGCCGCGTCTCTGGTGGCGCTGGATAAGGGCCAACGCAGGCGACAAGTCCGGCTGCGATGCAGCCGGTCACGAGAGCTCTTGCGTACTTGAGGTGGATCGTTAGGAAGGCCATCTCAGGGTCTCACCGAAAGTGACGAGCAAAACTACGAGGCTTGTGATAGCATTGCCAGCGGACCGAGCTCGCTGGACCCGATCTGGTCCGCGCGCTCCAAGCGGACCAAGCCAGCGGCGCGTGGTGCTCTACGATTGGCGATCTGCGATCTGCGATTGCAGATTGGCAATGGGTGGCGTGGGGGAAAATCGCCGATCGCCAATCACTAATCGTCAATCCGTATCCTGGAATCATGCCATCACTTCGCACCACGATCGCACTCGTTGCCGCGCTCGTTCCACCTGGAGCCGGCGCAGTCGCTCAAACGGCTCACATCTCCGAAGAAATACGTACGCTGACAAGCTATCCATTCTCCGAGCCAAATCCGATACCAATACTCACGCGTGATGCCCGGTTGTATCCGTATCACTCATTCGAGGGATACGCGCAGGAAGGAGTACCACGTGAATGGAAAGTGGTCCACTTGGAGAACGATCTGATCGAGGTGTTTGTGTTGCCGGAGGCGGGCGGCAAGGTATGGGGCGCCGTCGTGAAGCGATCGGGCCACGAGTTCATCTACCGCAACGAGGTGATGAAGTTCAGGAACATCGCGCTCCGTGGCCCATGGACGTCAGGCGGCATCGAGTTCAACTTCGGGGTCATCGGTCATACTCCTTCCACCGCTACGCCCGTAGACTACGCGCTGCGAGAGAACGACGATGGCAGTGTGAGCTGCATCGTGGGAGCGATGGACTTGCCATCCCGCACACACTGGCGCGTCGAAGTCCGGCTGCCACCCGACCGCGCCTACTTCGAAACCAACGTTCTGTGGTACAACCCGACACCAGTGGAACAGCCGTATTACAACTGGATGACCGCGGCGGCGTTCGCGCGAGATGACTTGGAGATGTTCATGCCAGGGAACGCCTACCTGGCACATTCGGGAGAGAGTCGACCCTGGCCGCTCGACTCGGCAGGCCGCTACCTGCCCGCATATGACAACAACAGGTTCGGTGGGCACAAGTCATACCACGTGGTCGGCGAGCTGAACGATTTCTTCGGCGGCTACTATCACGATGACGACTATGGGTTCGGCCACTGGTCGCGCTACGAGGAGATGCCAGGCCAGAAGCTCTGGCTTTGGGCACTGTCGCGACAGGGCGGAGTGTGGGAAGAACTTCTCACCGATTCCGACGGGCAATACATCGAGTTCCAGGCAGGTCGACTATTCGTACAGTATTCCCCCGGTGCGCATCTGAACCCGATCACTCAGGCGGGCTTCGATGCCGGCGCGGCCGACCGTTGGTCCGAGACTTGGTTCCCTCTGGAGGGAATTGGTGGATTGACTGATGCATCGCGCGACGGGGCAATGCACGTGAGCGTTGAAAACGGACGCTTGCACGTGAGCATCAACGCTTTCAGAGACATGACTGACACGTTGCGCGTGTCGTCAGACGACAGCGTGCTGGCATCACTGCCAATCACGTTTTCGGCACTCGATGCCGTGGAGCGCGCTGTAGATCTCGCGGACCGGACGACGTTTCAGGTCGAGCTGCGCGGACTAGGGCTGGATTACTCGTCGGATCAGACGGAGCGCCAGCTGCGTCGGCCATTCAGCACAGACAGCGGCGCGCGCGAGCAGATTTCCAGAACGGATCGATTGGCGTTCGCTGGACAGGAGTTGGTCAAAGGCAGACGGTTCCACGACGCGAGGAAGGCGTTTGAGGATGCGTTGGCCGACCAACCGTGGCAGCGCAACGCTCTGTTCGGCCTGGCCGATCTGGAGTACCGGCGTGGCCTGTATCGATCGGGGTTGGCTCGCATCAATCGCGCACTGCAGCTCGATGCCTACGATGCCGCCGCGAACTTCACCGCTGGCAACCTCTATCGTGCTTTGGGCCTCACAGCCGATGCACGCGAAGCCTACGGCTGGGCCGCTCGCTCCATGATGTATCGGTCGGCCGCGTACGTACAATTGGCCGAACTCATGCTTGCTGACGGAGACTACTCGGAAGCGGCCCGCTATGCCCGGCTGGCTCTGGACTACGACCGCTACAGCATCCCGGCACGGCAAGTGCTCTCTGTGATAGGCCGCACACAGGGTGATCCCGCGCTCGCCATCTCAATGGGCGAAGAACTACTCGAACTCGATCCGCTAAACCACTTCGTTGCGGCAGAACGGTACCTTGCATCACGCACCTCGACGACTGCTGACTCATTCACCGCGGGCTTACGCAGTGAGTACCCCGAGCAGATGGTGGTGGAACTGGCTGTCGATTACGCACGTCGCGGGGCAACGGACGACGCAATTGCACTGCTGCGCTTGGGAATGCAGATCACCGCGAACCCACTGCTTCCGGCGTGGCTTGCGTGGCTCGAGAGCGATCCCGCTCAGCTACCCAGCAACGCAGATTTGAATCTCGTGTTTCCTTTCCGACAGGAAACCATCGCCGTGCTCGATTGGGCGGCGGAGCACAACGATCACTGGTCGTGGTCCTACCTGCTCGCCCTCAACCTGTGGGCGCACGATCGCACAACCGAGGCAGCGTCTCTCTTGGAGCCGTTAGGCGATGCGCCCGACTATGCACCGTTCTACGTGAGCCGCGCCCACGTGCTGCAGCAGGTACGCCAGCGGGATCCGGAAGCCGACCTCCGTCGAGCCGTTCAACTCGACGGCGCCGACCGAACGATCCGCATTCACTTGATCCGACATCTCCAGGGTCAGGGCCGGTGGAGGGATGCGCTGCGCGAGTCCCGCGCGGGCCGTGCGCGTTTTCCGGGCGACTTCAACCTCGACCTGCTGCATGTGCGGGCGCTGCTTAACCTCGGGCGGCCGGTCGATGCAATCGAGATCCTTGACGCGACCCACGTTCTGCCGTCAGAGAACGCGCGCGAGAGCCACCGGCTGTACGAGCAAGCACACACGTTGGCTGCACTCGATGCGATCATCGGCGCTCAGTACGACGAGGCACAGCGTCACCTCGAGGCCGCCCGCGAGTGGCCGGAGCAACTGGGTCAGGGGCGTCCCTACGATCCCGAGGAACGGCTGGTGCAATACCTACTCGGCCGCGTAGAGCAGCGGCTGGGCGACCGCGATAGGGCCCGGGCTGCATTCGAGGCGGTGGTCGACGCTACCGGCCAGACAGGCACGCGTGCAGCTATGCTCGACCTGCTCGCGATCCCTTCGCTGGCAGCGCTTGGACGAGCCGAGACAGCCCTCGCGATGTGGCAGGACACGGAAACCGATGTCGGGCGATTCGGCAACGAGATGCTACGGGCGACCGAACGAGGCGAGGAGGTCAGTGAGGTAGCGGCGCAACTCGCATCCGAGTACTCCCGTGTGTTCGACGACCTCGCTAGCCGGATGTTACTGCGGGCGCTGATGGTGAGATGATCTGTAGTCGGTGACGCGCGATCATCCGTTCCGGGCGTGAAAGGACGCCGTACTCTGTCCCGTCGCCCCTGCCCCAGTCGATTCCGATCAGGGGTGTGCGGAGGGGAGGGTCAATTGACCAGAGATTGACCGCCGGCGACTAGCATGTAAGGCACGCGGAGGGGGTGACCATGAGCAGTTCGGACATGCTGGACAGTTGGATAACGGAGGTCAACAGCCTCGGCACTGAATCGGCCATTACCCTGATAATGTCGGGCGCAACCGTTACCGGGTACCTGACTCCCACCGCCAGGTATCTCGCATGGTTGGACGAGATCTCGAGCCGAGCGACCTTCGGAGAACGGGCACTGCCTCGTTCGGAGATCGGTCCCATCTCCGAGCAGCAGGCAGAGTTGGCGCGGCAGGCTTGGGCCGAATCGGCACGCATCGGGCAGGGAGACGGGACATCGGAGAATTTCTGCTTGCGCGATGTGACCATAATGGGGCTGGGTCAACCGACTGAGTGGCTGCGGCTTCCATACTTGGTGGTGAGTCGCGCTGCGGTGGCCGGATTCTCACCGATTCTGATCAGCACGTGAGTGGAGCACACGGGCGCCGACACGAAAGGCTTCAAAAAACGGCTCCTATGTGGTATAGTCCGCGTCTGTGAAA
>CP070666.1:1184281-1189014 GCA_020351775.1 Gemmatimonadota bacterium
TGACCGTAGATGTACGGCGAGATCGGTTCCCCTACCGTGCGTGTGTCGATGGACATTCGAACTGCCTGCCCGCGCGCGCGCACGGCTGACAACATGAGTACCAGGACCATTGAGCCACAGACGGCAGCACGAAGAGCGGACATGGCAGAGACCCTCGATGCGTGATGAAGACGAGCTACACGGCGACCTTTTGTATCCATATACATCAAAGGGAACAGAGCGGCAAGGAAGATCGCTTGGCTACGGAAATCCGGGACTACACCTCGTACCACCGATCTGCGACCAGCGAATCGATGATCTGCTGTCCGCGATGACCGTATATCGGGTTGATCTCGAGCGACAGAGCATTTGCCATTTCCAGCGCGACCTTGCCGGGCGGCTGCCCCGTCGAGCGTGATGTCTCCAGCACCTTCAGCGTCAGGTTGTAGATCGAGTACTCCCAGTCACGCGTCAGATGTCGTTCGATCATGGGATCGTTGGTGACGTACCCGGCGCCCTCGTCGGCGCAGGTCACGATCCCCATGCGGTTGGTGAGAAAGTCGGGCACGTAGGTGATGCGCCTGTCCTCGAGCGCCTCGTCGTCGCGCTCCCCGTCTTCGAGTTGGTTGTTGGCTGCACCGCAGACGATGCGAGCCTTGATGGTCGGGATGCTGCGCGGGTTGAGTGTCGCTCCGGTTGCGCACGGTGACACGATGTCGCACTCAGTGCCGAGGATGGAGACGTCATCATGCTCAACGAGACGCGCCTCTAGATTCTTCCCGGCAAACACTTGCTTGACCCTCCCGATGAGTTCCGCATCTATGTCGCTCCCGATCACCTTGGCCACCCCCTTGTCGAGCAGGTAGCCGATGAGCGGCTCCCCGACGTGACCCATGCCCTGTACGGCCACTGTCTTTCCCTCGAGGGTGCTCTCGCCACGGAACTCGAGTGCCGCTTCCATGCCGGCGATCACGCCTCTGGCCGTCGGCACCGACGGGTTGCCGCTTCCGCCGAGCGCCGGCGGGATGCAGGTCGTGAAGCGCGTCTTGGAGAAGATCTGCGCCATGTCCTCCACCGACGTTCCTACATCTTCCGCCGTGACGTAGCAGCCCTTGAGACGTGTCATGAACTCGCCGTACTCCCGATACAGCGAAGCGCGCGCTTCCGGATCGTCCCGCTCTACCTCGGGGTTCCGCGCCATCACTCCTTTACCGCCGCCCCACCACAGCCCCGCGAGCGCGTTCTTCATGGTCATGCCGACCGCCAGGCGGAGCCCGTCGCGCAGGTAGTCTTCGACAGTGTCATATGTCCAGTAGCGCACCCCGCCGGCCGCCGCGCCTCTTCTGGTCCGGTGCACGAACGCTCCCTGCAACGTTTCGTACATCCGGCTCACCTGGAAGAACGCCCCCTCGTGTTCCGTGAAATCGCGCTTGTCGCCCACCACGAAATCGGCCAGCGGCTGTAACTGGGGATGTGACGCCGACATGGCGCCCGATGCGGCGTCGTATACCAGATGGAAACGTGAGATGCCTTGGCTACGGAGGAGGCGGACGAGTTCCTGGGGCGAAATCTGGAGCAGTTCTCGAGACATGGCTCACTCACGAAGTGCGCGTTGCTACGTGCGTGGGGGCACTATGTCGCTGGCCCACGGCAGGCAGGCCCACCCATCGCTTCACGATGGTTGGAACCCGAACCGCCTTCACGCATGCTGCCGAAGGGTGTTGTAGGAGTACCGTGGCTACCGTACGATCGCGTTACGATCGGTCACCACCTGAAAGTTCCTTGGTTTTGTAGGTCCAGAACCTCTATTGGCAAGACACAAAGACAGGAACCCGCGGTGGCCCTATGACGCGGCAAGAACTGACCGGGGTGTGCTACGCGCGCTTCGCTCTCTGCGCTCTAGCTCTGCAATCACCAATCTGCAATCACCAATCTGCAATCCGCACTCGATCCCCCATCCGTGGCGTAGTAATTGCGGTAGCTAGAGACTGTGAGTCCCCTGGGGACTGGGGAGTTGGACTGTTTGATTCGCAGCCCAGCACCTTGAAAGTCGGTCTGCTGGGGCCGCATCCGTTTGCTGGACACGTCCAATATCCAGCGGCATAATTGACTGAGCGGAGCCGTTTGGCTGTCGACGGTTCTCACGCTTCGCCGGCATACTGTCGCCCCGCTCTTTGGAGGGCCCGGTGTACTCGCTGCGTCTTCTCGGCGCGCCATCCCTGGAAGGTTCTACAGGATACGTGACCGGACATGCCGTCCAGCCGCGGCAGGTGGCTGTCCTCGCCGTCGTCGCCGCAGCGGAAGAGCCGGGCATCACGCGCGACAAGGTGACCGGACTCCTGTGGCCTGACATGCCGGATGACGTGGCCCGCCACACGCTAAGGGACGCTCTCTACTTGATACGAGGGACGCTCGGCGAGGCCGCGATAGAAGGAGGCGGTGGTCTCCTGCGGATCAACCGCGACCACCTGTGGACCGATGTAGGAGCTTTTCGGGACGCCATAGCCACGGGCGACCTAGAGGCCGCCGTCGAGCTCTATCGCGGTCCCTTTCTCGATGGGTTCTATTCCCGGCACGGCATCGACTTCGAGACATGGGTGGATGCCACCCGGAAGCAGCTGGCAACGCAGTACGAAGAGGTGCTGATTTCGCTGGCGCATGTGGCAGAGGAGAATGAGGATCATTCTGCGGCGGCTGCTTGGTGGCGCCACCTGGTTGCCCATGATCCCCCGAACACGCGGTTCGCAATCGGTTTGATCAAGGCGCTGGCCGCCAGTGGCGACCCGGGGAACGCAATGCTCTCGGTACAAGAGCACGAGCGCATTCTCCGTGACGAGTTCGGCGTGCCGCCTCCGCCGGAGTTGAAGGCCCTGGAGACGGCCCTGGGCCGGGAATCGTCGAGGACGGTGGAGCTTCCCGATGTTGTGGGTGGGAGCAATATGTCACCATTGCGACGCATGGTCGCCGCGAAACCGGGACTGCGGATGCGTGGATGGACTGTCTGGGTGGTAGTGGTGGCCGTCCTGAGTCTGACCGCGGTATGGCTGCTCGGATCAATGGCGACCAATCAGCCCGAGTATCGCTCCGACCTAGTGGTAGTGGCGCCGCTGGCCAACCGGACCGGTGACCCCGAACTCGACGTCTACGGTACACTGGGATCCGACTGGATAATCCACGGGATCCAACAAGGTGGCATCGCAGACGTCGTTCCAGCCCTCACTGTTCAGATGCTGTGGCGGGATCTCGAGAATGGCGAAAGCCCAGCGGACCCGGTGCAGTTCTTGGCCCGGCGAACGGGCGCTGCGCTGATCGTTCACGGGGCGTACTACCTCATTGGCGATTCGATCCGGTTTCAGGCGGACCTTGCTGACGCGAACCTGGGGTCGGCCGGAGTGGGTGTTGAGCCCGCAGTTGCGTTCCGCGATGATCCTCTGGGGGCCGTTGGCCAGTTACGCGAGCGGGTTCTGGGAGCGCTGGCGGCCTCCGTCCAGCCCGTTGGCACCGCCTACGCAGGCCTGTGGACTCCACCGCCGAGCCTGGCCGTGTATCAGGCTTGGCGTGAAGGAGAAGAGGCCTTCAACCGCGCGGACTGGACAGAGGCCCTAGATCGCTTCCGCCGGGCTTGGTCGATGGACACCACCTTCCTTACACCACTGGTGCGAAGTGGGTGGGTGCTCGTCATCCTCGAGCGTTACGCGAGCCTCGACACGGTCCTGATGAGGGCGCGCCAGAACAGGCAGGATCTCTCCACCCATGAGTCCCTTCAAATCGACTGGATGGAAGCGTACCGGCAGCGCGATCTGCAAGGGCAAGCTCGCATCGGCAGTGAATTGGCCGCAATGACCCCGACAGAATGGTCGTTCAACGCGGGGATCTCGGCGCTCCGGGTAGGCCGGCTGCGGGACGCGGTCCGGTATCTGACGCAGCTCGATCTTCGGCTCTCATTTGAGGACGGGTTGATGGCCCTGATGTATCTGGCGCGGGCCCAGCACCTTTTAGGGGAGTCCCGGGCGGAGCTCGAGACCGCCAGGCAAGCGCGCCGACTGTTCCCAAGCCGCCTTGCACCATGCGAAGGGGAGGTGCGGGCACTAGTGGCGCTTGGTCGCATGGCGGAGGCCGACGCCGTGGTGGCGAACAGGGTCATCCTACCGTCACCCTATCCGGGCCTGCCTCCGGTATGGGCGGCCTGGTCATCGTCGGGCTCGGTGCTCACCTATTTGGCCCTGGAGGCCCGTGCCCACGGCTGGAGCGAGGCCTATCACGAGTGGACCGAGCGCTCTATCGCGTGGCACCGCGAGCGCATTGCCGAGGGTGCCGACGTCGAACCGATGGCGCTGCTTCAGGCGCTGTACTACGCCGAGCGTTGGGATGAGGCGTGGGACTATCTCCGGACGCTGTCAGCGAGTGACTCGGCGGACGTGGAGCACGTCGGGTTTTCCGCGGTTCTGGCCGTCCGACTCGGCGAACCGGATCGCGCCGCGAGTCTGGACCGCGCGCTCGCATCGCTCGACTCCCGCGAGTTGAGAGGCGCCAACCTAGTGTGGCGGGCGCGGATCGCGGCATTGCTGGGTGAAAAGCGTCGCGCCGTTGAGCTGCTCCACCAAGCTCAAAGCAACGGCTGGCCCTTCAACATCTGGCACCACGTAGAGCTGGATTTCGCTCCCCTCGCAGACTATCCGCCGTTTCAAGAGTTCCTGGCGCCGGAAGGCTGAGGTTCACCTCCCAACGACCACACGGACCGGGCACCCATTCGG
>CP070666.1:1189114-1193844 GCA_020351775.1 Gemmatimonadota bacterium
AGGTGGTTCTTGCCAAACTGGCCAGTCGCATAGCCCAACGGCTTGAGCAGTCCAGCGATCGTCGGGTCCTCGACATGCATACCCAATTCAGCTCCGGGCAGTCCCACCTTGCTGAGGCCAGTTCGGAACACACTCTGGCCTGTGATGAATGAGGAGCGTCCGGCGGTGCAGCTCTGCTCACCGTAGTAGTCGGTGAAGATCATCCCCTCATTGGCGATGCGGTCGATGTTGGGTGTCCGGTAGCCCATCATGCCCATGGTGTATGCGCTGATGTTCGATTGGCCGATGTCGTCACCCCATATGACCAGAATGTTGGGCCGGTCTTGCGCGCTGGGAGGCGCTGGGAGCACCGCTGGTCACGCGTGATCGGCGATTGGCCAGGGCGAAGGGGCACCGGGCTCGAGTCGAACTGGTGTAGCCAGGAACCGTCGGCCAACCGGTGGACTCAACTGCAGGTTTGGAGAAGTCCTCAGATACAGAGTTCTGAGAACTCGGGCATAACACAGAAGTGTCAACTGTGTGCCCGGATTGGCAGAACATCGGCGTAAAGCCCCACAAGTTCCTGGCCATCGAATCCACCGACCCCGATACCAGTCTGGCATCCACTCACCGCGGGGACTACTGGGTAAGTTCGCCGGTACCGAACCCGCTCCCGACTGCTGCCAGCACTACGTAATCCAAGCGCTCAGCGGTGATGACGCGCGTTCCACGTTCGCTTGGGGGTGGTGACCTGCCGGCGCGGCCGTCGGGTCGCTATCGAGCGCATCCTCATCAGCTGAGTCGGTCCGCCAGGTGGACCGCCTGGTGCGTGACAGGTAGTTGATCTACATTGCCTGCCTGCCCAAACGGAAGCCACGGACCATTGTACAACCGAAGGGAGCAAACATGGAGAGATTCAAGATTCTGAGGGGACTGCTTCTCGCCGCTGTGATGGCGCTGATTGGGGCACCGACGCTGGCGCAGGAACGGCCCAACATCCTCGTCATCTGGGGCGATGACGTGGGTTGGTTCAACATCAGCGCCTACAACATGGGCATGATGGGGTACGAGACGCCCAACATCGATCGCGTCGCCCGAGACGGCATGATGTTCACCGACTTCTATGCCCAACAGAGCTGCACCGCCGGTCGGTCTGCATTCATTACGGGACAGAGCCCTGTCCGCACCGGCCTCACCAAAGTCGGCATGCCGGGTGCCACTTTGGGTCATCAGCCTGAGGACGTGAGCTTGGCCGAGCTGCTCAAGAACCACGGCTACAGGACCGGCCAGTTCGGCAAGAACCACTTGGGCGATCGTGACGAGTTCCTCCCGACCGCTCACGGATTCGACGAGTTCTTCGGCAACCTCTACCACCTGAACGCCGAGGAGGAGCCGGAAAACGAAGATTACCCCACCGAGGAACAGTGGCCAGGCTTCCGAGAGCAATTCGGCCCCCGAGGGGTGATCCACAGCTATGCCGATGGGCGTATTGAGGACACGGGGCCGCTTACAAAGAGGCGCATGGAGACGGTGGACGACGAGACCGTCGAGGCGGCTCTGGCCTTCATCGAACGAGCTCACAACTCCGGAACGCCGTTCTTCGTCTGGTGGAGCGGGACGCGCATGCACTTCCGCACCCACGTAAAGGAAGAGCTGCGTGGGATCTCCGGCCAGGATGAGTATTCCGACGGCATGGTTGAGCACGACATGCACATTGGGCTCTTCCTGGAGAAGCTCGACGAGTTGGGCATTGCAGACAACACCATCGTGTTCTATAGCACCGATAATGGGCCACACTACAACACCTGGCCCGACGCAGCCTCGACGCCGTTCCGGGGGGAGAAAAACACGAATTGGGAGGGAGGCTGGCGTGTGCCCTCGATGGTGCGCTGGCCCGGCAGGATAGCGGCCGGTGCGGTTTCGAACGAGATCATGCACCATATGGACTGGCTGCCAACACTACTGGCCGCTGCTGGAGACCCAAACGTCAAGGACAAGCTCATGACGGGTCACCAGGCCGGCGACAGGAACTACAAAGTGCATCTGGACGGGTACAACTTCCTGCCGTACCTGACAGGCCAGACGGAGCAGGGACCCCGCGACGAGATTTTCTATTTCTCGGATGACGGTGACCTAACCGCGCTCCGGTACCGTGACTGGAAGATCATATTCCTAGAGCAGCGGGTGGAGGCAACATTGCAGGCTTGGGCTGAACCCTTCGTACCACTGCGCGTTCCCTTGATTTTCAACCTGCGACGCGATCCCTACGAGCGGGCGAGTATTACATCAAACACGTATTACGACTGGTTGATCGATCGCGCATTCATGCTGGTTCCGGCTCAGGCGTACGTCGCCGAGTTCCTGCAGACGTTCCAGGAATTCCCACCGCGGCAGACGGCGGCGAGTTTCAGTCTTGAGCAAGTGTTGGAGAAACTGAAGCCGACTGCGCACTAACGGGGATTGACCAACAGTCAGTAGTCAGTGACGGACATGGCCGCGCTCATCAGAAGGTCAGTGGGCGCGGCCCCTGCATATGTCCGGGGCGCGCATGTCGCGATCATCCCTGGGCTGCGTTGATGGGTGGGCATGCTCACCGCCCCACCGTCCTGCTGACGATCGTGATGGGCTCGGGATAGGAGATCGGCCCCAATACCGTGTTGATCGTGGGCGTCGCTCGAACGGTGACCTGCTTGGGGGCTCCGCCGGCGCCGGCCAGGTTGAGCGCCAAGTCGATGAGATCAGGGCCGCTGCGCTCGAAGAAGTCGAATAGGTCCAGCTCGATGTCCACCGGGATGTCGGTCGGCCGTCCGGGCGGCAGATCGTACTCCTGCTCGATTTCACCGGACACCGTCTCGGTGTCCTCGAGGAAGAGCGTCCACTGCATTCGTACCAGGCGGGCCGTCACCGATTGCTCTGCAGGGTTCTCGGCCTGCACGTGGAGCCGGAATGCCAGTGGCAGCTCGCGGCGGGCCACGGCCGCCCCGACCCGCGTGGCGTCAGCGAGGCCCAAGTCGGAGTAGGAGTGGAGCCCCGAGATGTCGACACCCGCGAGTCTGACGGCCGTGATGCGGTCGAGCTGGAAATCCACGGACCGGAGCGCCGCCATCTGCTGGAGCGTGGCGCAGGAAGTGACGACAAGGGCGAGCAGCGCGGCTGAAAGGTGTCGCATTCGCATGTTGTGGAGCATACCGAGCTGACACCGGTTGCGGGAGGGTCCGGACCCTGCAGCTGGGTCCGGATCCCGGCTCGGCTCCAACGGCTGGACCGCTTTGTCCGTATATGATGCTAGATGTCAGGGACCACTTACAGGATTCAAGGAGGAATACCATGCTCAGTCGCCGAGAATGGATCGGGACCACCCTGGGCGCTGGCGCTGCCCTCATGCTCAACCCGCGCCTGCTCGAGGCCTTGCAGCAGGGGCAATTGATTCAGCGGGCTGTCCCGTCGACCGGTGAGATGCTTCCCGCAGTCGGATTGGGAAGCTCGGCTACTTTTTCTCGGGTCGCGCGCAGCGAAGACGTGGCCGCGCTCAAGGAAGTGATCCGTGCGATGGTCGATGGGGGCGCCAAGGTGTTCGACACTGCACCCAGCTACGGCGCGTCCGAGCAGGTCGCGGGGGACATCGCCAACGAGCTGGGGGTGGCGGATAAGATCTTCTGGGCTACCAAGGTAAACGTCGCCGGCCGTGGCGGGGGCACAGCGGACCCCGCTGCCGCGCGCGCGCAGATCGACGCCTCGTTCGAGAAGTTCCGGGTGCCGACCATCGATCTGATTCAGGTCCACAACCTGGCCGACATTCCGACCCAGCTGGGAATCTTGAAGGAGTTGAAGCAGCAGGGTCGCATTCGCTACATCGGTGTCACCACCACCAGCAACCGGCAGTACGAGCTGCTCCAGCAAGTGATGCGCAACGAGCCGCTCGATTTCATTGGCATCGACTACGCAGTGGACAACCGCGATGTCGAGGAGAGCATCCTACCGCTCGCGGCAGAGCGCAAGATCGGTGTGCTGGTCTACGTGCCGTTCGGCCGCACCCGTTTGTGGCAGCGCGTTGAGGGCAAGCAGTTGCCGGATTGGGCCGGAGAGTTCGATGCCACTACCTGGGCCCAGTTCTTCATCAAGTACGCGCTGAGCCATCCAGCGGTCACGGTGGTGACTCCAGCCACAAGTCAGGCGAAGCACATGGTGGACAACATCGGTGGCGGAATTGGACGCCTACCGGACGAGGCCATGCGGCAGCGGATGGCGGAGCTGGTGGACGCATTGCCGCCGGCGCCCAGCCGGGGCGGCCCATAAATGCCAAACGGGGCGGTGCTCGGCGCTCGCTCGAGCATCGCCCGCGGGCAGGCGCGTGAATCTCCCTCATGCGCGCAAATCCGTTTTCGGGTCGGCTCGCCGGTTCCACGGCCCCTGCGCGCAACCCCTGTTGCGGATGAAGAGATTGGTGATCCAAAAGGTGGCCATTGCGACTTGCCGGCGGCCAGATACTTGTGGCACGCGGCGGGAATCAGTATTCCATTTATGTGCGTACCTGCCATTCACCTTCAATCGCGAAAGTTGATGCTGACTATGAGAACACTAACGGCGGGGATAGCGATTCCCATGGTCGCGCTCGTTGGCTGCAACACCCCGGTAAGCGATCCACTTAGCTCGTGGAACGAAGGCGCGGCCAAGCAATCCATCGTGGAGTTCGTAGAGTCCGTCACCGATCAGGGGAGCTCCGCGTACGTTGCTCCGGCAGAGCGGATCGC
>CP070666.1:1193944-1198645 GCA_020351775.1 Gemmatimonadota bacterium
TGTTGGAACCGGGCCATAGTCGATCCCAGGGATCGCGTAGGATTTCCCCTCCACTGCCTGTCGTATCCCGCAACCAAGGAGCGTGGCGAGTGAGACCGCGAGTACTAGCTTGAAGCCGCGCATGGCAGCCTCCATTGAGCAGGACATGACCGACTCTGTGGAGCCGAAGTCAAGCAATGGTCAAGCGAACAATCACACCGAACGGTCCTGCTGTCACGTCATCGGGTGGGGGTCCAACTTGGAGGGCGTCTACTCTGGCGGGCACAAAAGGCCACCGGCGTACTGTCTCCATAGCACGGCGGCCTTGAGGGCAGTCACTAGTATGTGTTGCGGTGCGAGGGTTGGCTAGGTTCGCCACAGCAGAAAGCCCCGACGCCGAGTCGACTCCGCCCACGACTGTTCAGTGCGAGATCGGCTGGACGGCGGCGGCCGCCGCCTGCAGCACTGCATCGTCCTCAGCTGAGATGCCCAGATTCGTGAGTGAGGGAGGCTCACGCCCCGTTATCCCACGGTAGATTGTCAGCGCCGCCAGGTAGCTACCCATCACGCTGGGGTGACCGTCTGGCTCGGAGAGGGGGAGATCGGGGTCGATGCTCCAGGCGGCCATGCAGGCCTCGGCTGCTGCGTAGAGTTCGGCCCGTGCCTCTTCAGCGGCCGTGCGATACGACACGCGCAGGTCGTCGAAGTCGTCGAGGTATGGCGGCGCGGCACAGAACATGTAGAGTGCCGGCCTCGCCTCGACGGCCCGGATGGCGTTCGCCCAGATCACCGCATACTCCTCGAAAGTCTCCCCCGCCCCCCCTTGGAGAACGACGACGTTCCATCTGCCGTTGTCCAGCGCATCCCGCGCCGACCCGAAGTGCCAGTGAAAATCCAGGTCCACGCCACCCTCGCTTTCGTCAACGGTCTCGATCGGCACTGAGCCCGCGCTGCCCATGTCCTGCACCATTGCGGGGAGTCCGTTGGTGTACGTCGCGCTGTTGCCCACGAACAGGACGCGCATCGTGCCGACCGAGTCGGAGGATGAAGTCTCGCCAGGGAGGAAGGGATCCGAGTCGCAGGCGAGCATGGCTGCCGCGAGAACGAAGAGTGATAGGTACACGACGCGCTCCCGTTTCATAGTATTGCTTCTCCTCTTCCATGACGCGGAGCGGGCGTCCTACTGTGGCGTCTACTACGGCGTCTACTGAGGCGGCGCGGCACCAAGGCCAGCTACATCGCTGTTGGACATTAAGCATCCCCGGTCAATTATCAGTCAATTGACGCCTGAGCCGTCTGAGCGGTTGGCAACACCGCTGCTAACGGCGGTAGCCATGCCTTCATATGTGCGGCACAGCCATTCGAATCCCCTTGCCAAAACCATCCGTAGCGGATATATCTGTTACAGATATTTTTAGCAGGCGATACCATGACGAAGCTCGACGACCAAGCAAGGGCGCTGCTGCCGCTCACTCCGGCGGTGTATCACATTCTGTTGGCTTTGGCAGATGAAGACCGTCACGGCCTCGGCATCATGCAGGACATGGAGGAACGCACCGGAGGAAAAGTGCTGCCCGGCCCCGGAACGCTCTACGGCACGATCAAGCGACTGCTCGAAGCGGGCCTGATCAATGAAGCACGATGCCCTGATGGTGACCGCGGCGATCCACGCCGTCGCTACTACCGACTCACCCGGCTGGGTCGCCGAGCAGCATCGCTCGAAACGGACCGTCTTGCCGCACTGCTGCGAATAGCCCAAGACAAGCAGTTGCAGAGGGACACCGGGTGAGCACGGAGCCTCGTCGCCCGCTCGCGTTCAGGATAGCTCGGGCCGCGCTCAGGCTGTATCCCAGGTCGTTCCGGAGCGAATACGGGGCTCAGATACTGGAAGCCTTCGCAAGTCGCTTTGAGCGTGCCTCACAATCTGGGAGCGTTGTCGAGAAGCTCCGTCTTTGGGCCTGGCTCGCGGTCGACCTCGCTCGGTCGGTACCGCGCGAGCACCTGTCGGTCAATCTCCGACTCCGGAGAAAACACGGGAGAGTTGCCAGACCCTATTCCTTTATAGAGTCGATCCTCCAAGATGTCCGGTTCGGCATCCGCCTGCTCCGCCGGCGCACACTCTTCACATCCGTGGCGGTGCTGACTCTCGGCCTCGGGATTGGCGCGACTACAGCAATGTTCAGCGTGGTCGACGGTGTGTTGCTCAAGCCGTTGCCCTACAACGAGCCGGACCGACTGGTGTCGGTCTGGCAGACGATGCCGAGCTGGGAGGGTACAACCGGGCCCGAAGGTAGGCTATGGGACCGTGCGAGGCTCACGTATTCGCAGTACAAGGATTTGTCGGAAAAGAGCACCGTCTACGAAGGTCTTGCAGTCTACCAGGCCGGGATTTGGGACGACGCCACCCTAACGGGTGTCGGCGACCCCGCTGAGCTGCGGGCGGGAGCGGCGACGGCATCGCTGCTTCCGCTGCTAGGTGTGCAACCATTGCTGGGACGTTGGTTTCTCCCCGAAGAGGAAGCGTTTGGCGCAGGCGACGGGGCCTCCGTCGTCGTGGTCAGTCACGAGTTCTGGCATGGGCGCCTCGGCGGCTCTTCGGAGGCGCTGGGTAGAATCATCACGATAGACAACCGTTCGTTCACAATCGTCGGCATCCTGCCTCCGGGCTTCCGAATACACTGGCTGAGTACCTCTTTGGCCGGCGGCGGAGACCCGGGCCGAAGAGATGTGTGGTTCTCGACTGGGGCGCCGGGTTGGGGAGCCTTCGACAGAGCGTATGCGTGGGAGGCTGTCGGCCGGCTGGCTCCCGGTAGCACCCTTGACCAGGCTCGGATAGAGACCTCGACCATTATGTCAGCACACCCGGATACCGAAGGTGACGTTCGGGTGTTGCCCCGCGCGGGAGAGGAGACTCACGGCTTTGCGTCTCCTCTAGTACTGCTCTTTGGAGCGACCGCGCTGCTCTTGGTCATAGCGTGCGGCAACATAGCCACACTCTCACTGGCCGAGGTGCAAAACCGGCGGCATGAAATGACGACGCGTTCGGCATTGGGGGCCTCCGCGCCGAGAATCGTGCGCCTGCTCCTATCCGAGAGTCTGGTATTGGCAGTCCTGGGGAGTGCCGTCGGTGCGGCGTTGGCTTACGGCGGCACCAGCTTTCTCGTCGCTCTGGCGCCCCCGATTCCCCGCATCCACGAGGTGGGTGTCGACTTACGGGTTCTTGGGTTCGCAGTCTTGGCAGGGACCTGCGCGGGCCTCGTCTTTGGCACGGTACCGGCGATTGTCTCGTCCAAGAGCGCCATGACGCCATCCCTGCGTGCCTCCGGCCGCGCGAGCGCTGGTCACAGAGGATTCTCTTCCACCGTGGTCGCGCTGCAAGTCGCATTGACGGCCATGATTCTCGTTGCCGGCGGCTTGCTGACGCGGAGCCTCTCCCGGTTAATGGCTGTCGACCCCGGTTTCGACACAGGTCAGCTGGCTACCGTCGAGGTTTCGCTGCCGCGGGTCCGCTACCAGACACGCGAAGCCCGCCTCGCGTTCTTTCAGGATGTGCTCGGTGAGCTGGAGAGGATTCCGGGTATCGGCACGGTGAGTGCAGCGAACAGTCTACCCTTTCCGGGTCGCACCGCCGGCTGGAGTGTCCACATCGAAGGGCCAGATCCGGAGTTCGTCGGTTCGCCATTCGGCTATCACGTGGCGCCGGGCTATCTGGAAAACTTGGGCGTGCCCTTGCTCGTTGGTCGGCGCCTTGCCGAGACTGACGGGGCCGATGCTCCCCCGGTTGTGGTGATCAATGAGACAATGGCGCGGCGCTACTGGCCCGATGGATCACCGCTCGGCGCTCAATTCAGGTATCCCGGCTCCGAGGAACCCGTCACGGTAGTCGGGGTCGTTGGAGATGTGAAGAAACAATACCTGCACGAGACCACCGAACCGGCCTTCTTCATCCCGTTCGGTCAGAATCCACGAGACAGGATCTGCTTCGTCGCTCGAACGGAGGTGGACGCACAGAGCGTTGTTCCGTTCATGCGTCAGGCTGTGTGGACGGTGGACGGAGAACTCGCTGTGACCAATGCCACAACGGTCGCTGGGCTCATCGCTCAGTCTGCCGATCAGGAGCGCTACCGCACGCTCCTTATGAACGTCTTCGGGACAATGGCAGCCCTACTCGCTGCAGCTGGTGTCTTCGGAGTGACCGCTCGTAGTGTGGCGTTGCGCACGCGGGAAATGGGCATAAGGATGGCGCTGGGCGCGACAGGAACTGGCCTGGTGAGGACAACCGTACGGGGTGTCCTCTACGTCGGAGTCACTGGAACGGCCGTCGGCCTCTTGGGAGCACTCTGGACCTCTCGCGTCTTATCGCGATTCCTGTTCGGTATCGAGCCGTCGGACCCAACGACGTACGGAGCCGTTACCGTGGCAATCGTGATAGTCTGTCTGCTCTCCAGCTACGCACCAGCTAGGCGGATCACAAGGGTGAACCCGGTGGAGGTGTTGAAGGCGGAGTAGTGTACGGCGAGCGGCGACGACAACATTCCGGAGCGACGGCGAGGTGGTGAGCGATCGCGAGAGCGTGCCGCTCAGGCACGGCTCCAGCACCCCTGCGTAGCGTGGTGCTGACATAGGATCGTAGTCAAGTGCATCAACCATGTTATTGACTCTCGCTCAAGGACCTGTCCTACCCCTTCGGCCTCATCAACTCCTGGAACGGCGGGTAGTCGC
>CP070666.1:1198745-1203421 GCA_020351775.1 Gemmatimonadota bacterium
AGGAGAGGAATCGGAACATCCGCTCCATCCGCAGACTCGGTCGACGCGAGTGGCACAAGCGGTCGGGCTACAGCAAGCGCAGCATGGTCGAGAACGCGATCTATCGATACAAGACGATCATCGGCCGAGGCATGAGGAGTCGCACCCTAGCGGGCCAACGGGTGGAGGTGCAACTCGCGTGCAAGATTCTCAACACCATGACCCGTCTCGGGATGCCCGACAGCTACCGAGTGGGGTGATTCTCTCTCGGGGAACGGGGAACCTGGGCTCTGTTCCGAGCCATGCCACGACGCCACTCCAGACCGGGGCTCGCTACCATGATGCGCTAAGATCTGGAGCCACGCACCAACGCCTGCCACTACGGGTTCGCGCCATTGTCTTGTGACCGCAGACCGGAAGATGAGGTATACAGGACCGGACAGAACCAAAGAGCCGAGAATGACGCAATTCTCTCGTTTGCTCTCCTGTCCCGGTGCCGAAATGCTGGTGACGAGCTGCACCAATGCCATCACGCGACAGCACAGCGCGGCGTGTGTGTAAACCGCATTCGTTTGGGAGGCGTTCGATGACTCCGATTGGGACCAGAGCAGGGCTCATTAGCTGCTTGCCGCTTCTTTCCTCGCTCAGCTGTTCGAGCCCTCAGGTCGCTACCGACCCGACCGATACCGAACCCGATTCAACAGGATGGCCCGAGTTTACTGGACCGTATCTCGGGCAATCACCGCCTGGATCGACACCCACCAGATTCGTGCCGGCCGCGCTGGCAGCCAACTCGATCTGGTTCTATCATGGTGCTCCCGCATTCTCGCCGGACGGTCTCGAGATGTTCTTTGTCCGGTATCCGACCAACCAGACTGACCCCATGGAAATAGATGTAATGAGGCTGGTGGACAATCGTTGGACCGAACCTCAACGGGCGCCATTCTCCAGTGAACTCCACGAAACGAACCCTGTTTTTTCACACGATGGGAACAGGCTCTACTATGTGTCTGAAAGGCAAGAAGATCGTTATAAGCTTGTCATGAGGTCCGGCGACGGGTGGTCAAATCCCCAATCTGTCTCGGTTCCATTCGTCTCCTCAGCGCTTCGAGGCTGGCAACTGTCCGTAACCAGCGAGGAAACGTTCGTCTTCGAACTGGATGTGGATGGACATTATGATCTCTATTGCTCGCGACTGGTCGATGGTGCCTATACAGTGCCAGAGAGCCTCGGTGATCGGGTCAATTCTGCCTACAACGATTTTGCACCGTTCATCCACCCCGAGGAAGATTACATCATATTCACTTCACAACGCCCCGGCGGCCTTGGTGCCAGCGATCTCTATATCAGCTTCAAGGATTCCGAAGGGACATGGACACCGGCTGCGAATATGGGCAGTCCAATCAACTCGAATGGCACAGATGCCTGGCCCTATCTCTCACCGGACGGTGAGTATTTCTTCTTCGTTACTTCTCGCCAGGGCGATGCCGGCTACAACCCATATTGGGTAGACGCGAGGATTATCGAGGAGTTGAGGTTGGTACAAACTCGCTGAGGGAACTCGCATGGCTGCCACGCGGGGGCGTTGTTGCACGGCTCGGAACGGCATTGTCAGTTTAATGCGGGTCGACGTCAACTAGGGCGGTGGTATTGTCAAGTTGAGCCGTTGCCAGCCAGACTTCGCGGATGAAGACGAATACGAATGGCTACCGGCGATCCAGTGGATGGCTCGACGGTGGACGAAGAAGACGCTGCAGTACCTCTGGCGCGATGCAACGCGAATTGCAATGTGTGAGTTTCAACCCTCCAACCCAGTGATGTATCTTGCATACGAAGATGGCGATGGCCGACTTCGAATGCAGGAGCTTCGCACACCCGAGAGGTGGGGCCACCTCCGAGATGCGTCATCCGAGGTGATCCGAGATAGGCTACCCGAAACCCTGTGGGACCAGCCTGGTTCGTTACCGTTTCTCCCGCTGCTCTATCCCTACCGATTCACGTGGACCTCGCTAAGGCGATTGACTTGGCTGTCACGGCAAGGGGGGATGACCGTGGCAACGGTCAAGTAATGGATGAAACACCGAGGACGTGGAGATCCTCACACGCAGGGCCCGACGTTGAGTCCGGGCCAATCGACACGCGGCACGGCGACCATGCCGGGTGGAGACTCCCGTGTTGGTGGTGTCAGAGGTCTCTCATCCCCGGATGCCACGGCTGCCACCGCCCGTCCATCGGCACGCCGCAGGCGTCCTCGGACGGACCCGCCCTCGCAATCATCGGGAACCACGGCTCGGCATACTCGGCAAGGGCAAGCGCCACCGCGTCGGCTCGATCGGGCGACCGACCGAGCCGCTTGCGAACCTCGTCCTTCGACTCTAGCTGAATCCTGCCATCCTGCGTGAACGCGTAGCGCAGCGCTGACAGGTCGGCCACCAGCTCCTGGTCGTCGGGCAGCGATACCTCGCCACGCTCAAGCTTCTCGCGCAGCGTCCAGTACATCTCGGCACGCCTATTTCGGAACCGCTGGGGATCGCTCGCACCGCCGCCAAAGTGGACTTGCTCCACTTCGTACTTCAGCTGCCGCAACCGATCGACCACGCCAGCGCCCGGTCCGCCGACGTCGACCGCCGCGCGCTTCACACCTCGCGCGACAGCAGCGTGCGCCACCTTCTCCACCACCTCCATGGTATCGGCCGAACGCCACAGTTCGAGATCGAGGAGCCGCCCGCCGCGTGTGGCCGCTATGCAGTTGAAGTCGCCGGCGATCGAACGGGCGACGTCAACGCCGAAGAACACACCGGCATCCTCGTCCCCCTCGAGCTCGTGGCCGATCGCACCCTCCAGGAGCGTAAGTGGGAACAGCACGCCCTCGCCGGCGTCGGCAAACTCGCCCAGAACCCGCGCCTGGTACAGCGGCGATCCCACGCCCCAGTCCCGAGCCCGGTCCTCGTACCACTCGACACTCACCAGAATTGAGTCGGTAGACGGAATGTGGTGCACCTTCCACCGGTCCGCATGCTTCACGCACGCCTTCCAGAAGGGCCCACTGCCCGCACCGCCAGGTACCGACGTGACCAACAGCCTGGAGTCCTCGGCGCCAGTGAGCGCGCCCTGGACGCTGTCGAACGCATCCTGTGGGATCCCCTTCATCTCATCGCAGATCACCAGCACGCCACCCTCGGCGTGGAATCCCTCCAGCCGGTCGACGTCGCCGGCTGCGCTCATTCCCGTCGCACTCCACTCCTCGCCGTAACCTGCAACGAGGACTCGACTCGCAAACACCGTGAGCGGAAGCGGGACCTTCGAGCGCCTCACCCACTTGCGGATCTCAGAGAAGAGAATCGCGCGGATCTGCCGTGAATACTCGGGCGCCAGAACGACGACGCGGCTCAGAGGGCGTGTAAGCAACCACCACGTGGCCGCCCACGCGTCGATCGCGCTCTTGCCGATACCGTGTCCGCTGCGGACCGCGACACGGGGCTCAGAAACGAGAGCCTGGAGAGCGGTGAACTGATAGCGCTCGCCCGTCGTCCGACGCGTCGCGCTCTCGACGCCCAGGACCTCAACACAGAAGCGCACGGGATCATCGCGGTACTCACCGAAGATGTCGCCGATCTGTTGCGGGACCTCGATGCGGGCCAACTCGTCGCGCATCTGCCGGACCCATCGGTCTAGGTTCCTGAGCATCCTCTTTACCGCCTTCTTCTCCTAGGCGTAACTTTCTCGTATCGCACAGACACGCTACAGCCCCCTCCGTGGAGGTCACCATGCGACGCACCATTCTCGCGGCCTTCGCCCTGTGCATTCTGGCCGCCTGTCAGCCGACCACGACTGAACTGACCGAAGAAAAGCGAGCCGCCATCACTGATACCGTCAGGCAACTGGCCGACCAGTCCTTTGACGACTTCGCAGCACTGGACTGCGACCGCATGATGGCGGTATACAGCTCCGATGTGGTCTGGGCGTTCAATGGCGTGCTTGCTACCAACAGAGACTCCCTTGTCACCGCGTGCAGCGAGGAGATCGGCTCGATTCAGGAAGTGACTAGTGGCGATTGGGGACGAGTCCACATCAGGGTTCTGGGCCCAGACGCTGCTGTGTTCACCGCTACCTTCGATTGGGCGGCTGTCGACACGAGTGGGACCCTCATTGGTGTGCCCGGTGTGCTGACAACCGTCTGGGCCCGGACTACTGAAGGCTGGCAGGTGGTCCATGGTCACGAATCGCTCCCGGCGCCCGAGCCACCACCACCCGAGCCTCTGTAGCGGGTCTTCCGAACTCGCCATCCGAGCCACAACGCCCGACCCTGCGCCGGGCGTTGTGCCATCTGATTCACCTGAGCGCCCTCGCCGGCCGGCCCTTCGCCTCCAGTTTGAGGCGGTCCACCTCTTTCTTGAGACTCTCCACGACATCTTGAGTAAGCCTGGACTCGTGTGCCTTCAACCACACTTCCACGCTTCGCACTGCAGCGCCGGCCACAGTGCCGGCCAGCATTCCGGCCGCAGCCCAGACACCCAGCCGCTCGAGACGCCGCTGCGCGTCCTCGATCGTCTCAAGCGGACCGAAGGCGGCCTCGACGTTCGCGAGGTTGAGCTTCTCTCTGGCCTTCGCCTTCCGCGCCCTGCCGCTCTCCCGGCCAGCGGCTCGCGCCTCTTCGGAGTTCCTGAATCCCATCAGCCCTCCCTGATGGCAGCCTC
>CP070666.1:1203521-1208192 GCA_020351775.1 Gemmatimonadota bacterium
CCGGCAAATCGGTGAACCTGCCCAGCTTGAGCGATTCATCCGTCTGCCACATGCCGGGGGGCTCGCCCACGAGCATCTCGTAGAAGACGCAGCCCAAGCTGTACACGTCGGTACGGGCATCGAGATCACGCTCGCCCGCCGCCTGCTCGGGGCTCATGTAGCCCGGGGTGCCGATGGCCAAGCCGGTCTTAGTGATGTTCACGCCGCCGGCCGTGCTCACTGCCCGCGCGATCCCGAAGTCCGCCACCATGGGATGGCCCTCGGAGAACATGATGTTCTCCGGCTTGATGTCACGGTGCAGGATGCCTTGCCGATGGGCGTAACTCAACGCGTCGCCAACGTCCTCCACGATCCTGAGGGCGACCGCGGTGTCGATGCGTGTCTCGCGAACCAGGCGCGTTCTGAGCGATTCGCCGTCGATGAACGGCATGACGTAGAAGAGGAACCGCGCGGCCTCGCCCGAATCGTGGAGCGGGATGATGTGTGGGTGCGTCAGCCGAGCGGCGATCTCGATTTCCTTGAGGAACCGTGCCGCCACCACCGACGCGGCGAGTTCGGGCTTGAGCACCTTGATGGCGACGTAGCGATTGTGGCGCACATCCAGCGCGAGGTGTACTGTAGCCATGCCACCCGCACCGATCTCCTGCTCGATAACGTAACGGTCACGGATGGCGTCGGTGAAGGCTGCAGGAAGGTCGGGCATCCGTAGAAGATAGCTGCACTGGTAATCCGACGTCAGCTCCGCGGCTGAGCTGCTGCAAACTGACCCGCGGCGCTGGACAGCAGCATACGAGGAAATCATACTTGGAAGGAGAAGAAGCAGGCCCCTATGTAGCAAAAAAGAGGAGAGACCGAGATGACTGAATTTGGCACGAAAGTCTTGATTGCTGTCCCAAACTTCCAGTCAGAAATGCACTCGAAGCTCTCTGAGCACTTCAAGAAGTGGCTCAAACCGGACGAGATGATACTGTACTCCGTGAGCGACGACACTGCCGAGCAAAAAGAGCGCTTGGAGCGAGCCCTGGCGCAAGACAGTCCCTCGGCCATGATAGCAATATCTGTTCGCCCGGAATCGGAGACGATCTCTGCCTTTAACTCCAAGCAGGTCCCTATCGTTCTGATAGACGAAGAAATGCCCGGCGTGTCTGTCATTACCACAGACAATTACAGGGGTGGATATATTGCCGGCGAGTACCTTGCTGATAACGGAAGAAAGGAGCTGGCAGTCGTCGCTGGGAGAATGAAAGTGCGTGGAGGGTACAACGCGGAACAGCGAGTCAAAGGATTCCAGGCAGCTCTGAGAGAAAGAGGGCTCTTAGTTCCTCCGGAGCGCGTTATCGAGGTTCCTCATTACTCTCGTAGCGATGGTCTCGAGGTGATGCCCCAATTGCTGCGGATGGGTATCGACGCTGTCTTTTGTGCGGCAGGGGACAACTGTGCTGTAGGATTGCTGGCGGCCGCGAGGGAACAGCGGGTTCGTGTACCCGAGGATGTCGCTATCATAGGCTTTGATGACTTTCGCATTGCCCAGATCTCATTTCCCCCACTGACAACGATCAGACAACCATTAGAACAGATCGCTGATGCCGCATACAAAATGGCTGCGGTGCAGACAGCAGATATCTTGAGTGCACCACAGAGAACTACCTTTGAGCCCGAGCTCATCGTTCGCAAATCGGCGTAATCGATGACGGGGCTGCACGACGAGCAGGCTGGAAGTCAGGGTCAGGATCTTGCCGCGAGCGCCAGCCAGTCTCGTGCAGTCATCATTGGCAGGCACCTCATTCCGTAACTCATCCAGGCAGGTCAGGCGAGGCGCTCCCGTAGCACGGGCTGCTCCTCACCGGCGCGACTTCGGCGTGGGAAGAACAGCCAGGCCAGAGCCGCCGCGTAGCAGAGCGAATCGGCCAGGATCTCAATGCCGTGAGCCCAACGGATAACCGCCGGGAAGAACGTCGCCTGGATCAATCCGGCCAAGCCGACCGCGACGAAGTGGCCGATACCCAACGCGATAATCAATCTGCCGCGCGACTCCTGCCACGCGACGATCACCGGCAGGGACACTAGCAGCAACAGGACGCTGCGCGTGAAGACGACAATCAGCAGCGTTGGCAGCGGTGGAGTGACGAGGAAGTCCAGCCGTGCATAGTGGGGCATCACGATCGGCGAGACCATCACGCCGAACAGAAAGTAGCACAACGGGAAGGCGAGGACCGCCAGCCCGAGCCGGGCAGCCAGCTTCCCCGGCTTCCACCCGGAAAAGAACGCGGCTGCTCTCTCGGTAAAGCCCTGATCCGAGGGTGCCGCGAACAGGAGAGCCACTGCCAGCCCACCAAGGACCGACGGCGGCAAATGCATTACCGCAAGCGCCACCTCTCCGCCGAGGGTCGTGAAGATGCTTGCCTCGATCGCATTGCCGATGCCGTAGACCACGTAGATGAAGGCTGCCAGGATCGTCCCCCGCTCCCACCAGCGGCCGGCGAGTCCGACCGCCATTCCGGCCAGGGCCGCTGCGATGGCTATCGCCGCCAGTAAGAACAGGAGAGACTGGATCCCCTCTTCGACTGGAAGCGGAGCGGGCGGCAGCTCAAGGCCCAGCGCCGAGATGAGCGGAACCGCGAGGGTCTGGCCGGCGAACAGGACTGCCACGCAGACGGGGATTCTCCACAACCAGCGGACCAAGGTCTGTCGAGCAATCATGGTCTACCTCCTAGAATTCCTTGAGGGCCTTGCGCGCCCAACGTGCGCAGGCCCGGTACTGTTCGATACCGGCCGTCAAAGCCAATCGGGCGTGGAGCGGGGTTTCTACCGGTAACTGCCTTTGCTGACGGTTCAGCGCTTCCAGATAGCCCTCGACCTCGCTCGAGAAGCTCTCGAGGAATCGGCGAGTAGCGGTCTTGTTATCGAGCACCCAGTGGAACGCGAACCGAAGCAGCAGCTCGTCGACGCGACGCTCCACGTCATCCCGTTCGATCTCTCGCAGCAGCCAGTTGGTGAGAGTCTGCCGGCCTGCTTTGGTCGGACGGAATACCTTCTTCGGGCGCAGGGCCGTTGTGGCGTCGACCTCGCCCTTGATGAGGCCCTCCCGCTCGAGTCGCCCCAACGCAGGGTAGATGGCGCCGGGGCTACCGCTGAAGCTTCCCATCGCCATCGTCTCGAAGATCTTCCTCAGGTCGTAGCCTGACTGGGGCGACTGATGGAGCAATCCGAGCAACGCGTAGTCGAGCGTGGTTGTAGTACGTTTCGTCATAGTACGGATTATAGTAGTACTGAGCGTACTATTTGTCAACCCTACCGATTTGTGGAATGAAGGGTGTACACGAGCTGGAGGCGTGGAGCGGCGCGCAGCTGTGTCGGCCGTAGAGTGGCCTGTACTCTACAGCCTTGCGAGGTAGGTCAGTTTCACCACGAATCCCCTGCTCGACAGATCCCACAGTCTGTCTTCGACCCCGCGCCTTTCGGTGAGCACGATGAACAGATCGCTACCGGGCCGGTGGATGAAATTCAGGCGGAGGTTGGCTGAAAGGGCATTGTCCAGGCTGTTGTACTGTAGCAGGGCGTTGGTGGTGAGCTTGGTGGAGAATGCGTAGCCAAATCTGAGTGAGGTGATGTTGGTTGTCAGCTCACCGTTGGGCACATCGGCCCGGTTCCATTCATGCCGCAGTTCGAGTGATACCTGGGGGCTTGGTGACAGCGAGACGCTGGGCTCCAAGGTCCAGAGTGTCCCTCCGTAGAACTGCTCCCAGCCGACGCGGAACTGGCCCACCAGCGCCCGGTGGCGGCTGCTATTGAGGAACAGCCGAAACGCGCGAGCGTCGTAGCGGCCGCTCGCAATGGGAATCGAGTCCGCCAACAGGAAGCCTTCGTCTAACTGCGTCTCCCCGATGTCGAGCATGGCTCTGAAGCTGTCTCCGGACTCGAACTCGGGGTCCACGGCGAAACTCACCTCCCAATCCTGCATCCTCCAGTCGGTCGTGGAGATGTACTCTCCCTCCACGCTGGTCTCGATGACGCGGATCCCCCAGCGCCCCGGCCGGGGAGAGAGGCGGAACTCCCCTCGGGTCAGGCGGATGTCGGTGCGGGTGATGAAACCGAGGTCTGCTGTAGCCTCGGGCCCAACCGTGAGATGTTGGGCCATTGCTCCCACCAGGTCGGTCGAGTAATCGGCAGTGACCGAATAGCTGTGGTCATTCCCGCCCTCGCCGCTGGTGAAGCTCCGGGTGTAGAAGCCCTTGAGGTTCAAGGTCGGCTGCGGCCAGAACGAGCCGTCCACCCCAGCCACGGTATTGGATCTGTTGCCACCACGCTGGTCCGTGACCATCAACCCGATGAAGTTGTTCTCCCCGATGTCCCGTTTTATGCGGGCCACTGAGTGGCTGTTTGCCGCTCCGAGACCGCTAGGCCAGGGCTGCCACCACGGCGAATCCTCCGTGGACTCCGCGGTGATCACGCTCATGAACCCCACCGTCTGACGACCCACCCTGCCGGTGAGGCGGGCCCCTCCGAGCATCGGTATCTCGCCTTCCCTGCCAATGCCGATCCGGCGGGAAAAGAACTGTTGGTACGGCGGAGGGCCGAAGCCGCCGCGGAATCCCAGGTCGAAGATCCCTGCGTTCTCGAGGAAGAAGTCGCGCTTCTCGGGATAGAACAGCGAGAAGCGGGTGAGGTTGA
>CP070666.1:1208292-1212958 GCA_020351775.1 Gemmatimonadota bacterium
CTCACGATCACGGGCGGACCGTTCCTCGAGCGGCTGTTGGTGGTGAACGTTTTCCTGGTCGGCTTCAACCTGATACCAGCGTTCCCCATGGACGGCGGCCGCGTTTTGCGCGCGCTGCTGGCCACGCGTTTGGAGTACACCCGCGCCACCAGCATCGCCGCCGCGGTTGGGCAGTCGCTGGCGTTCATCTTCGGGTTCATCGGGCTGTTCGGCGGTAATCCCATACTGCTCTTCATTGCGTTTTTCGTGTGGATCGGCGCCGCGTCCGAAGCGAGTATGGTGCAAATGAGAACCTCGTTGGGCGGCATCCCGATTGCGCGTGCGATGATCACGGACTACCGCACGATCTCGCCCGACGCCACGCTCGCCGAGGCGGTGGACCTCACGCTCGCCGGGTCCCAGAAGGATTTCCCCGTGGTGGTAGGCGACAGTGTGGTGGGTGTGCTGGTTCAGAAAGACCTGCTCGGCGCGCTGGCGCGGCAGGGACCGGGAGTGCGCGTGTCCGACGTCATGCAGCGCGAGTTCGAGATGCTCGACGCGGCCGAAATGCTCGAGACCGCGTTCCAGCGCCTCACGGTCTGCCGCTGTAATACTGCGCCGGTGTCGTTCCACGGTCGCCTCGTTGGGCTCGTAACGATGGACAACATTGGCGAGTTCATGTCGATACAGGGCGCTCTCGATAAGGCCCGGAGAGCGTGGGCCGCTCCGGCGCCGAGCTGAGGACAGCAGATCTCGGCAACAGATCATATCTCCATGGTCGTCGAGCGTAAGAAGGCAGCGATCTGTCCGCGCCGCAGTCTGGCAACGGGGTTGCGCCCAATGCTGCTGCTATCCGCGATGAATTGATTGCGGCTACCCGCCGAGCGTATGTCAGAGTAGGGACATGTCCGTAACCGCCAAGCTGTCCCGCGAATTCTACGACCGGTTCGGCGACAAGGTAGTTGACGAGCTGGTGGGGCTGTTGAACGACATGGACGCAGCGTTCCGCGCCGAGCTACGGGACCTGAACGAAGAGAACTTCAGGCGGTTCGAGACCAAACTCGAGCAACGAGTATCCGAGCTCGGCTCGGAGCTGAGGGTTGAGATAGCCGGGCTGCGAACCGACATGGCCGGCCTCAAGGCCGAGCTGATCAAGTGGATGCTCCTGTTCTGGCTTGGCACCGTTGCCACGATGTTGGGTCTCGGGAGATTCTTGCTGGCCCCCTGAGTTCCACTGGAACTCACCTCGCCCCGGTCCAACTGATGTAGCCTGCCTGGAAGAACGACGGCTGAAGTCCGAGGAACAACGACGGCTGAAGCCGCCGAGTTCCTGGGTGCGTTGGGTGACCGAATACAGCATGCCGTAGATGCCGCCCGCCGCTGGCACGATGGCAAACCCCGCAAACCTGTGGCGCACACACCTGTAGTGAGCTATATTCATTTTGGATATACCCATATTGGATATGAGGTCATGACACCGCGACGATCTGTTGCCACGGCCGAAAGCGGCGAACTGACGCCCGCGATGTTCAACATCCTGCTCACCCTGGCCGAGGGTGACCGCCACGGCTACGCGATCATGCAGGAGATCCAACAACGCACCGGCGGTGCGGTAGAGTTGGGACCCGGTACGCTGTACCGCTCCATCAAGCAGCTCGTCTCACGTGGCCTGATTGCGGAGATCGAATCCGAACCAACGACGGGCAAGCAGCGTCGAAGCTATAGGCTGACTGCCGACGGAAAGCGCAGGGCCGAGATGGAGGCTAGACGGTTGCGGGATCTGGTGAAGTGGGCCGCGGCAGCGCGGCTGCTGCACGGAGAGCGGGCGTGAGGCGCTTGTTCAGCCGGCTCGGGCGCTGCTTGCTCCACATCTTCCCGCGCCAATTCCGGCTGCGTTATGGTGACGAGGTCGCCGAGTACTTCCGCAAGCGATCACGAGAGCTGCGTCGCGACGGCGGCTGGCTTGGCATTGTGGTGTTCTGGGTCCGCGGCATCATAGATGTGATCCGTGCGGCGATTGCGGAGCGCGTTGAGAAGCGGACGGTTGACAGGCACACGCCCAGCCGCCAGCCACGCACGAGAGTCAGTCCGCTGAGCTCACTGCTGCAGGACGTCAGGTACGCGCTACGTACCATGAGTCGTTCGCCCGGCTTCTCGATCACCGCAGTGGTCACACTCGCGCTCGCCATCGGCGCAAACGTCGCCATGTTCAGCACTGGATATGCGGTTCTCCTCAAGCCGCTGCCGTTTCACGAGCCGGAGCGTCTTGTAATTGGACGGACCGGCCACGGCGGTGGTTGGGTGTCGGGCCCCGACTACGTCGACTACAGGGATCAGAGTGATTCGTTCACCGACCTGGGTGCCATTCTCCCGTTCGCGATGGAACACACGATTACCGGCGGCGTCGAACCGGAGCGAGTCGCTGGAACGGCAGTATCGACCAACCTGTTTTCAACGTTGGGAATCACGCCGCAGATTGGAAGGGACTTCAACGAGGCCGAAGGCCGAGACGGCGCTCCCGATGTTGCGCTGATCAGCCACGGCTATTGGCAGCGCAGGTTTGGGGGGAACGTCGGCGTGGTTGGAAGTAGGCTGACGATCGACGGGACGCCATTCACGGTGGTTGGGGTGATGCCCCAGGGCTTCCGCTTTCTCCCCGACGTTGAGTTCTGGCGTGCGATGCGGCCCGATCGAGATGTGGCGAATCTCCGCGACCGCCACAACTGGTTCCTTGTCGGACGACTGAAGGCCGGAGTATCGCTTGAACAGGCGCAAAGTCAGGCCGACGTGATCTTCAAACAGCTCGAAGCCGCCTACCCGGAGACGAACCAGGGCAAGCGGTTGGTTCTCACAGAACTGCACGACATGCTCGTTGCAGACTATCGTACCCGGCTGCACATACTCTGGGCCGCGGTCGGGCTCGTTCTCCTGATAGCATGCGCCAACATCACCGGTATGCTGTTGGCACGCGCACCCGCCCGGCGTGTCGAGCTGTCCACGCGGGCGGCGCTGGGCGCATCCGGGGCTCGAATCGTACGCCACATACTGGTCGAGGTCGCGCTGCTCTCCGCCATCGGCGGCGTTCTCGGCACAGTGTGCGCGGTGTGGATGCAGCGAGTCATACTAGCATATATGCAGATCGATTTGCCAGGATTGGGACGGGCCCGTTTCTCACTGCCGCTGTTGGGCCTTGCCCTTGGAGCGGCATTGGTCGTGGGTGTGGTGGCCGGTTTATACCCGGCTTTGAATGGTGCCCGCGGCAATCTCGTGGACGATCTCAAGGCCGGCGCACGAACGATGGTGGGGTCGGGTACGCGGTTCCGCAGTGCGCTGACTGTGGCACAGGTAGCGCTCTCGGTTCTGCTCCTCACCGGGTCGGCGCTATTGATCCGCAGCTTCGTCAATCTACGGGCGATGGATCCCGGGTTCTTCCCCGACAACTTGATCACGGCTGAGCTGGAGCTGGCCGGCCCACGTTACGCCGACGCCAGTCAGCGAATCCAATTCTATGACGATCTCTTGAGCGAGATGCGTGGCGGGCCCGGCGTGGTCTCTGCCGGGATGATCAACAACCTGCCAATCCGGAGCCCGCGCAATTGGTTCCACGCCTTCGTGCCAGACAATCCCGAGGCAGAGAGAAGCGTTTTCTTGAGATCGGCAATGCCCGGGTACTTCGAGACAATGGGCATCCGACTCCAGTCCGGCCGGGACGTGGAAGACCGAGATGACAGCGATGGCAGTCCAGTGGCCGTCGTCAACAGCGCTTCAGCTCGAGCCTTCTTTGGTGATGAGTCGCCGCTCGGGCAAAGACTGACTTTGGATTTCTTTGGCAGTGCGAGAACCGTAGAAGTGGTGGGCGTGGTGGAAGACGTTCGCATGGGAGGGCTGAACGCTGAACCAGAGCCGGCTTTGTATCTGTCGTACCGGCAACTGGCGTACCGCCGCATGGAGATAGCAGTCCGCGCCGGTGACCAGGCAGTGGCTACCAGTGCCCTTCGCGCGGCGGTGCGGAGGCTGGATCGGGACGTTCCGATTGCCGGGATTGCGACTATGGAAGACATCATCGGCGACTCCGTCGCGGAACGTAGAACCATCGCGGTGTCGCTCACGTTGTATGCTGCATTGCCTCTCTTGCTGGCCGCGGTGGGGCTCTACGCCGTTCTTGCATACCACGTAAGCCAGCGGTCGCACGAGATCAGTCTGCGCATGGCACTGGGGGCTGGTGCGGCTGAGATTGCGAGAATGGTCTTGGCGCGCGGCGCTGTCCTTATCGCGCTCGGCGTGGCGCTCGGTGTTGTGGGAGCTGTCGGCCTGACCCGATTGCTCAGGCAGATGCTGTTCGGTATTGAGCCGACTGATCCGTCTACGTTTGTGGGGGTGACGCTGTTCGTGATTGCCATCGCCTGGCTGGCGTGCGCCGTGCCTGCGTGGCGCGCAGCGCGCGTGGATCCAATGGTAGCCCTTCAGGCGGAGTGACGGAGGGGTTCAGGCGGTTCGAGACCAAACTCGAGCAACGCATATCCGAGCTCGGCCCGGAGCTACGGGTTGAGATAGCCGGGCTGCGAACCGACACGGCCGGCCTCAAGGCCGCGCTGATCAAGTGGATGTTCCTGTTCTGGCTTGGCACCGTTGCCACGATGTTGGGTCTCGGGAGATTCTTGCTGGCCCCCTGAGTTCCACTGGAACT
>CP070666.1:1213058-1217722 GCA_020351775.1 Gemmatimonadota bacterium
GTGAGGAACCGGGTGGAGCTGGCGCTCAAGGCGGTGCGTGCCGGTATCGCGCGGTGACGATCCGCGGTTGTTGGGGGTAGAGCCCCCGCAGTCTCGCTGCCGATGCCCCCTTCCCCTGGGGTTTCTGAGTTAGTGGACCAGAAGCTCTCGAACCTTGCTGATGAACTCCTCTGCATCGATTGGCTTGCTCATGTAGCCCTCAGGGGGTGGTACCTGCCTGCGAGTCGAGATGAACTTCCTGAAGTCCTCAGAAACCCCAGTGATCATTAGGACAGGGACCTGCTTCAGTTGTGCGTCTTCTTTCAACCTGCGATACACCGCCACACCAGATTTCTCCGGCATGGAGATATCCAACGCAACCAGATCTGGCACTGATCGTTCAATCGACTCTATCGCCTCAACTCCATCCTTGGCAGTGGTGCTCGCAATTCCGTTATCCTCGAGGACAGTTGTGAGGAACTCACGAGCGTCCGGGTCATCGTCGACCACCAACACGGTCTTCTTTTGTTCAGGCATGCAGCACTTCCTTTGCGGAACGATCTGGATTCTCCGGCGCCTCTTGCTGGGGCCGCCTGCGGGGTATCTGGACTGTGAACCGCGTTCCGACTCCCTCCTGGGAATTTAACTCGATTGTGCCTCCATGGGCCTGGGCTATACGGTTGGAAACGAAGAGTCCCAACCCGGTTCCTTCCGTGCCCTTGGATGAGAAGAACAGGCTGAACGCCTTCTCCCTTGTCTCTTGATCCATTCCGATGCCGTTGTCTTCAACTTCGATCTCCACATGACTGGACGATCCCCGAACCCTCACATCTACGCGGTGCGTGGATTTCTTGTCATCCAGCCGGCACGCGTCCAGGGAGTTCTCGATGAGATTCACCAGCATCGAGCGGATTGCTTGTGGATCCGCCTCGAACTCTCCGGCGGACGGGTCGAGATCAGTCGCGAGCGGGACGTTGAACTCTCTTGCCCGCGCTTCGGCCAGGCTGCATACGTCTGTAGTGAGATCCACAGCAGATAGCGGTTCCCAGTTGGGAACCCGGTCCTTGGCGTAGTAGAGAATGTCCGAAACCATGTTTCGGATCCGAGCCACGTTGCGCTTGACGGTGTCCCACCCTTTCAGAACCCGCTCGTGATCGTCCTTCTGGAAGCCCGTATCGACCAGGTACATCCCGCCTGCGAGACCGTTCAGCATACCCTTCAGCCCGTGTGAAACGGACCCTATCAGCAACCCCAGAGACGTGAGTCTATCTTCCAGCTCCCGGATTTGGGTGATGTCCGCACTCATCTCCATCACGCCCGTCATCTCACCGGAGCCGTCACGAATCGGTGCAGTTGTGACGAGCATGTTCATCGGTTTGCCGTCACGTGATGTCACCAGTTCTTCCCGGGTGTGCGGTTTCCCGTCATCGAAAGTCTCCTGGACCGGGCATGGCACACACGGCTCCGTGCGGTGCTTGTATGCTTCAAAGCATTTTCTGCCCAGGCTATTCCCGAAAGCGTCCTGGAAGGCCCGATTGGCGTTGACGATGTTGAGATCCATGTCCTGGATCGATATGTAGCACGGTACCTCGTCGAACAGGAGGTGGTAGCGTCGCTCGCTGCGACGCAGCAAGAGTTCCAGATTCTTGATGTGTGTGATGTCGGTAGACATCTCCATTACCGACATGATCTCGCCGGACGCGCTGCGGATCGGTGTGGTGTTGACAATCACGCAGAGATCGACGCCGTCGAGTGTTCGAACCTGCTCCTCGCTTTCGTGTCGCTCTCCGTCTCGGAAGGTGCGTGCAACTGGACACACTTCACATCGGTCGGATCGACGCTTGTAGACCTGGTAGCAACAGCGGTTCCGGTGCTCTCCGAAGTCCTTGCGAAACCGTGCGTTTGCGTCGATGATGCGGAATTCGCGGTCCTGAACCGTCAGGTAGCATGGCATGTTCTCGAAGTACTGTCGATACTGCGAGTCCATAGCTCACCTCCACTAGCTGAAGCGGTCTACGCGCTTCATGTCTTACTTCTTGCGTGCCCGCACGATCCTCGTGATTGGCTGGCTGTAATGCATTGTCGGTCCAGCGGCTCAGCCGACCGTTTCGTGCTCGTGCGCCAGCTCGAGGATCTTCCGCACATTGAGTATGAGTGACTCCTCGGACACGGGCTTGTCGAGGTAGCCTTCGGGTCGCCTGACTGAACGGTCGTAGATGAGCCTGCGGAGCTCAGGTCGACCGGTTATTACGCACACCTTCAGATCCTCGAATGCCAGTTCGGTGCGAAGCATCTCAAAGACCTCGCCCACATCACGGCCCGGCATGGATAGGTCCAGGGTCAGCAGGTCCGGCTTCTCGCGACGCACAAGCTCGAGCGCCTCGTCTCCTGTACCAGCTCTGAACACTGTCGCTCCGTTGTCTTCCAGTACCGCAGCCAGGAACTCGACCTGATCGGGCTCGTCGTCTGCCACGACCAGACGCCGGCCTGCCAAGGGGAGATCCGCGACTGCGACCTCCGGGACACGCTCGACCGGAACCGCAACCTTCTCCTCGATAACCAGAGCGTTGGCCACTAGGTTCACTAACTGCGTGACTTCCATGTTCAGTTCGTAGTGTCGAATCACATCGGTGAGTCCATCTACACAGTTGTGGCATGAGGTCACCACGACCTCAGCACCCGTGTCCTTGAGCTGGTTGGCCTTGACTACCCCGGACTTCAGTCGGCGCGGCGTATACTCCGACATTGACATGGCACCACCGCCACCGGTGCAGCAGTAATTCTCCGCCCTGTTTGGGTACATCTCGCGGAAATCCTCGCACACCAAATGCAATAGCTCACGGGGCTCTTCCGTCACGCCACAGCTGCGAGCCAAGTTGCACGAATCGTGGTAAGTGACAGGCTTGGGGTTACGGCTTTTGTCGACCTTGATCCGACCCTCCTTGATGTACCGCAGCATAGTGAAGACCGAGCTTTCCATCTCGAACGGCACGTCGAATTTGGCCCAGTTAGGAGCTTCACACTGCGTAGATCGCAGCCCGTGGCCGCACTCCGAGATCACCAGCCGCTTGCCGCGCAGCTCGATGACCTTCTCGTACAATCGCTTGGCGACCGACGCTCCGAGGTCGTCGTCACCAGAGAAAAGGCCGAAGTTCGTCATGTCCCAGCCTTCACTCGGCATCGTCCAACTCTCGCCCGCCGCATGGAATACCTTTGCGGCGTCTGCGATGGTTCGGGGGTCGTACTTCACCTCGCGGGGGTTTATCGAGTAGATGACTTCACAATCGGGGTTGTCGATCGGGATCTTGGCGTCAGGATCTTCCAACTCATCCCGCATCTCCTCTTCCATCCACTCGATTGTCTCGAGGTAGTCCTCCTTTAGCACACCCATCTGGTTGCCGGTTTCCCACTGGTCCTTGCTTACAACTGCAACTCCCTCGGGCATGACTCCCACCGATACTAACAGCCCCCGCGCCATACGGTTGAACGTTGCGAAATCGACGCCCATGGGACAGTTGAGCGAGCAGCGCCGACAGTTGGTGCACATGCCGAACACGACGTCCTTGAGTTCCTGCAAGTCCTCATCCGTATACACGCTACCCGCTTTTACCCACCAAGGAGCGACTCGACCAGTCCAATCGAAATGCTTCTTGAACAGCTTGCGGATCTTGTCGGCCTTATAGGGTGGTGCGTAGGTCGGATCACCGGGGTTGGCCAACACGTAGTGGCAGGAATCGATACACATACCGCAATGCACGCATGCGATCATCGACCCCGCGATCTGTCGGCTGAGCTTCTGACCCATTCGATCTATCACCTTCTGGGCCTTGTGAGATCTGGACTTCGCGTCACTCATGAAAACCGTCGCTTTCGTCGGATTGGTGGTCCCTTCCCTTAGCCCCCCCGCAGCGGGTAGACACCTCGGTAACCCATGCTCTTGCCGAAGTAGTAGCGCGTGAAGGGGTAGTAGAGGTAGTGAGAGATCTTGCTGAACGGCACATACACCAGGAAGAACGCCGTCAACAAGAAATAAGTGAGCAGGTGCCACTCGCCCATAGCAGTAGAATTCGGTGCTGCCAGTACGGCAAAGAAGAACCAGACTGTGAGCAATGCCACGGAGAAGTAGTCGTCAGGAGAGCTGATGGCCCGGATATAGGGGTTCGACACGCGTCTTATCATCCTGACGACTCCCACCGCGCATGCGGCGCCGATGATCACTTGGAACAGCAGTACCACGAGTTGGCTATCCAGAAGCTCGGCACCGTATGGAATCACGAATGACAGCGCGATCGCCGCGGTCACGCCGAGATGGAACACCACGAACTGGACGTACATAAACGGCCTGCTCCGCGTGCTCTCCATTGCCCACGGCATGGCCACGTTCGCCCAGGAGTAGAGTACGCCCTTGGCTTTTGTCGTCTGCGGTGATCCTGACGGGGCCTGGCGCTCGGTGCCCGCTTTGAATCGGCGCAAGAACCATGTGATCCGCGTGACGTATACCAAGGCCATGAACGTCAGGGCTATCTCTTGCAGTGTGTGCTCGGAAAAGTGTAGCAGGTTGCTCATATCCGTTTCTTTCGACTAGTCCAATGCCGCTAACGCAGCTTCGAAGGACGCATACTGGCGCGAATCCAGTACACAAAGGACTACCTCTCTGATGCCGGTCTCAGCTCTCAGATGTCTGC
>CP070666.1:1217822-1222484 GCA_020351775.1 Gemmatimonadota bacterium
GTATTGCAGCTGGGAATGCCACCGGATCCCCAGCTGACACGCGGGCAGGCGCTCAGCAATGACGTGCCGGTAGGCCCCGATCTGCTGAACATCGCTAGTGAGGTTGGAGCCATCGCCGACGCTATCGCCTTGAAAGATATGAATCCGCCGCTCGTGGTCGGAGTACTCGGCGGCTGGGGGGCCGGCAAGTCTTTCGTGCTGCACCTGCTCGAGAAGCGACTGCAGGAGATCCGTTGTGAAAGGGTTCACGATGGGGACGGTGAGGAGGGGGCCGGCTATCCCAACTTCCCCTTTGTCGGGCACCCTTACGTAATCCGCTTTGACGCGTGGACGTACGCGAAGGGTAACCTCTGGGCGAGCTTGATGCAGACGATCTTCCTGGAGCTTGAGCGGCAGCTGAGCCTTGAGCAGATCCTGCACCGCGAGCTCAAGATCGATCCTTGTGACAATACCGAGATTTGGCGACTGCTGAGCCGTCTTGGCGACGACGACCGCGACCGCCTAACCAAGACCAAACTGGGCGTCGAGGCTCTTGGGCTCGTAAGAGAGTTCGACGCCGGGATCGTCAGCGAGCAGGTGCTCTGGGACAACCTGGCCGGTCTCAAGTCCACAGAGACCGCCAGACTGCGCCAGAGGGAAAGCGAACTCGCCGCGGCACAGGTGGACCGCGATCGGGCACACCGCGCATTGGAGGAGCGGATAGATGCGCAGTTGGCCAAGAGCGCCCGGAAAGCGGCATGGAGACCAGTGACGTCAGCCATAGTCATATGGGCTCGCTCCGATCTGAAGGCCCGGCTCGAGGCCGCTGGCGACGGGGAAGAAATCCAACTCCCAACCTTCGAGGAAGTCAGATCCTCCATCGCCTGGTATAAGAAGCTGCTGATCGGCTGGGGCGGATTGCCGCTCGCCTTTGCGGCTTTCGCCGGATTGGCCTTGGTCGCAGGCTTGACGATCCCCGACGCTTCGATGCCGATTTCGGGCCTCGCCTCCCTGGGGAATGTCCTACTCGGCGCCTTAACCATGGCCGTCAAAGGCTACAACTCGCTAGAGACCCAGCGTAAGCAATACGACAAAGAGTTGAATGACGAGCTAGCGAAGGAGAAGGCGTCGCGCGAAGAACTGATCAAGGAGGCAGTGCTCGCGGCCGCCGCGACCGGGGCGCAGAGAGGACCCGGCGAAGTCGCAGACAGAATACCCAGCGAGCAGGTAGAGACGCACCCGCTTGCCGGGGATCAGGAGGTGGCCAGCGCCGCGCTCACCTTACACGAGGCCGACGTGAGGCTTGGGCGCAAGCAGGCAGAAGTCGTGGCCCAACGCAACAAGATCGGTATCACGGCTCGCCATGACTCGCTTATGGATCTCGTGAGGCAACGTATCGAGGGGAAATACTACGAAGACAAGCTCGGGTTGCTCCAGCAGGTGCAGGCGGACCTTGCGGAACTCAGCGCTGCGTTGCTTCCCTCACGGGCGCGGCAACCGAACGGCGATCATGCGGGGTCACTGGAGGAACTGTTTCCACGCGGTCAGCCCCGGATCGTATTGATCGTCGACGACCTCGACCGTTGCCCTCCCAAGACGGTGGTCGACGTGTTGGAGGCCGCGCAGCTCCTGGTCAAGTCGCCTCTCTTTGTGGTGGTACTCGCCATGGATGTGCGGTATATCACCAGGGCGTTGGAGAAGGCGTACGTCGATGTTCTGGTGCGCGGTGGAGAGCCTTCCGGGCTGGACTATATCGAGAAGATCGTTCAAATCCCCTACCGGGTGCGGCCCATATCCCCAACAAGTGTGGGAGGCTTTCTCCGTGCTCAGATGCTGTTGGAGAAACTCAGAGAAGAGATACCGGAGGCGACGCTCTCGGGGGGCGCCGATGCGGAGGAGGTCGAGGCCGAGATCACTTCCCCGACCCCCACGCCCGAGCAGGAAGGCGAATTCAGTCGCGTGGCGGCGGCTAAGCCGATCCGCAGCGAGCTGCGCCCGCTACCCACGCGGATCCTCCACTTCAACCGCGCTGACTATGAGACGATCAACCTCTGCTGCGGTTCCGTGGAGGTTAACCCACGGGCTATGAAGCGTCTCGTGAATATCTTCAAGCTTCTCAAGATCATCTGGTTTCGACAGGGTCTCGACGGTGGCCCAGAGCCCCCTGTCAAGCAGACTATGCTGGCCCTTTTAGCGCTCGCGGCCCGTTTCCCAGACGTGACGCGGCAGCTCCTGCGGCACATGGAGGGGCTGTATCGCCCACAGAGCGATTCGCTGAAGCAGTCTCTGCCGGCCTCGCTCGCCGCCCGCTGTGAGCAGGGTGCAGAGACCGCCATCTACCCCCCCGATTGGGAATCGGTTCGTCTCGCGTTCCTCGACCCGAAACTGTTCCCCCAGGACCTAACCTTCCACAGCCTGCAGGAGAGCAACTTCAACCTCATCAGCTCATTCTCGTTCGTCGGCGAGACGGACGCGGAGCGCGAGGCGGCGCTGCAGAACAGAGCTCGCATACTCCAATAGCTCCCCGTGTCGTTCAAGAGCGACCACACGGCTGACGCGGGCGCCCGGCTACTGATCCGGCTGCGGGCTTGATCCTCGCGGGCGACCGGCTCTTCCTGCTGGGGTTCGCGTCGGCGCCCGACGCGGTGGAGCGTTATAAGGAGGTGTTCGACCGGATCTACGGCAGCTTCGAGATACGCTGATGACCCCGTGCCCGTGATCCTTCCGCACGGGACCCCCTCGCGGCGCCCGGTTCCGGAAGGAATGTTTCACTAGCCTGATCTCCACCCGACAAGCAGGTTGTAGTGGACCCGTTCGGTGCCGTATGGACCGCGCTCTGCGGCCAAGTAGGCGTAACAGTCGACCCCTAGCTTGCCCAACAGGCTCGCCACCCTTTTCTAGGCACATGGTGTCGGCCTGAGGGTCACTTCTCCGTCGATCCTAAGGGATATCTCTTTGGTCCGGATGACCTTGGGAGTCCGGATCTGATCTCGCTCAGGTCACTGGCGAACGTTCCATGCATCGTCCTCTTTGGGTGAACCAGGAGCAGGATAACCCACCGAACTCAAACGTGAGGCAGAGGCCCAAGATACCTCAAGCGATAATGCCCCGAACCCAACGATCTGGAGGCGGTGGCGCAACGGCTTACGCCGCCCTGGCTAGCCACCGAACTGAATCTCAACCGGGCGTCTCGTCGGGTACCGGAACTCGATTCTACGACACAAGTGAATGCCCGCAGGTGTGGCGTCCATCAGCCGATTCGGGTCATTGGGGTCAGGTCGACCGCCGGCGACACCAGTGAAAGCACATACTTCAAGCGTGTACGTGCCCGGGACGGTGACCCGGTTGACAAGGCAGAACTGCCCCGGAGGGCCGTCGCACATTCGCCGCAATCCGACCTGCTCCGTTCCCGACCACCCGACGGCGGTGTCCTCTCCAGGAGGGAGACGTTGCATGATCCGAGGTGGCCGTCCGCAATCGCGCTCTTGCGCCGGGCCCTCGTCCGGACACAACGTGGGACAGAAGTGGTTCTCGGGAAGCTCGAGCTTTTGCAGACGCCCGCAGTAGCGTTGAAGGAGATCGAAGCGGACGGGAAGAAGCATCGTGGATTCGAAGTAGAGGGGCTCGTCCCCGATATTCCTCACTCGGAAAACCGCGGGCGTGGGTTCGAATGCACTGTCAGCGGCGGGGGGCGTGAGATCGCGGCCGGTCCACCAGGCCGTGCCCATATCGAAACAACCCCCTCCGGCAGGGATGCCACATCGCCCATCTCCCGGCACGCAAACAGATGCTCCAGGACAGTCAACGTTGAGACAGCAGTCGTTACCCTCACACCGAGGCAGACAGACGTTGCGGTACATGTCGCAGATCTGGCTAGTCGAGTCACAACTGAGCGGACCTGCCTCCAATTCACATTTCCGCCACCCGCAGTCCTGAGCCGTGAAGGACCCCGTCGCCGGGACGGCGGGCGTCGCGGCGGGAGATTGTGCTCGAGCCTGGAGGGAGTCCTCTCGGTCCGGTTGGCTGGCTTGGTCACTTCCTTCCCGACCAGCCAGCGCGCATGCCGAAAGGAGGCTCCCTATCAGGAGAACAAGGCGCGCACATCCAACACGTCGGGTCGTCAACGTCCCGACTGCCTTTGTCCCTTGAAACGGGGGTCTCGACGGCGTCAGGCCCGCCTCAGTCTCCGTCGCTGCTGCAGCACTAACCACAGCAAGATAAGTGCGACAACGGTGAGCAATATCAGCACCCACTTGCACCAGTCCGGCGGCCCGGGTTCCGCTGGTGGGTCGTCAGGTTCGGTCTCGACGTCTCTGGGATCGGCGACCGCGGCAGAAAGACGCACCTCACGCAGGAACCGAGGACTCACGATGCTCGCCGCGCGTTGCTCCAAGTCACTGTGCTGGACCCAACGATCGATCTCCGCCCGGAGAAGGAACGTATAGGCTCCTTTCGTGCTGGTTTTGTCATAGACGCCCGTGAAGATCCCATCTTCCGCCAAGTCATCCGCCCCTCCCGGCACGGTCCGCCCTTCATCGTTGAGCTCGATACTGTCGGTCAAACCGTCGGGGCGAAGCACGGTTGCCATTATGCGTTCACGTGAACTCGTCACACCTCCGCCCAAGCTCCGGGGGTACGCATAGATATGGATCTCCTGACCTGGCAGGACGGTGGGATGACGTA
>CP070666.1:1222584-1227215 GCA_020351775.1 Gemmatimonadota bacterium
TTTCGATTGGACGGCAAACGTGCCGTCGTGACCGGTGGAGCCAGTGGCATCGGCCGGGCCATCGCGTTGACGTTCGGATCCCGCGGGGCGGCCGTCCATATTCTCGATTTGGACGCGAGCGCCGCGCAGGCGGTAGCCCAACAGATCGTCGACGAGGGTGGCACCGCTGTTTCTCATCACTGCGACGTCGCGGACGAGGCCGCTGTTGGGCAAGCCTTTGGAGAGGTTCTGAGTTACGGCGGCCTCGATTGTCTCGTCAACAACGCCGGCATCGCGCATGTAGGCAACTTGGAACAGACGACGGCAGACGACTTCGACCGCATCTACCGGGTAAACGTCAGGGGCGTCTACCACTGCATGCGAGCCTGCATCGAGGGGATGAAGCAGCGGGGCGGCGGTGTGATCGTGAACATGGCCTCGGTGGCTGCATCGGTGGGCATCGCAGATCGATTCGCGTACTCCATGTCCAAGGGCGCCGTGCTCGCCATGACTTACGCGGCGGCCAAAGACTACGCATGCCACAACATCCGGGTCGTCTCCATCTCACCCGCCCGGGTGCACACGCCGTTTGTGGATGGATTCCTACGTGAGAACTATCCCGGTCGGGAGCAGGAAATGTTCGACAAACTCTCCGCCACTCAACCGATAGGCCGGATGGGTACACCGCAGGAGGTCGCCGACCTGGCCTTGTACCTCTGTTCGGACCAGGCCGCATTTGCTACCGGCACGGACTATCCCATCGACGGTGGCTTCCTCAAACTCAACAGCTGATCGGGGAGGTCGAATGAGGCTGATTCGCTTCGGCGATACCTGCCACGAACGCCCGGGTGTACTGGGACCGGACGACCAACGCATCGATGTCAGCGCCTTTGCGAAAGACTGGAACGAGGAGTTCTTCGACAGCGACGGGCTGGCCCGACTCGATGCCTGGCTGACGAAGAATGTCGAGCGCTGTCCCATCGTAGGGGATGAAGTACGGCTCGGACCGTGTGTTGCTCGGCCCTCCAAGATCATCTGCATCGGGCTCAATTACGTGGGCCACGTGCGGGAAACGGGCGCCGAGATGCCGAAGGAGCCGGTCATCTTTTTCAAATCCACGACTTCGCTGTGTGGCCCCAACGACGACTTGATCATCCCTCCCGGTTCGAAGAAGACCGACTGGGAGGTGGAGCTTGCGGTGGTCATTGGGAGCCGAGCGAGGTACGTGGCGGAGGAAAGTGCCATGGAGTGCGTTGCCGGCTACGCCCTTCACAACGACTACAGTGAGAGACACTGGCAGCTCGAGCGCAGCGGGCAGTGGGTGAAGGGAAAGAGCTTCGACAGCTTCGCGCCCGTCGGCCCGTTCCTGGCCACCAAACAGGAGATCCCCGATCCACACAGTCTGGGACTCTGGCTCTCGGTCAACGGCGAACGACGACAGGAGAGCAGCACGTCCGATATGATCTTCAAGATTCCCACTCTGGTCAGCTACCTGAGTCAGTTCATGACGCTCCTGCCGGGGGACATCGTGTCCACCGGTACTCCGTTCGGAGTAGGGCTGGGACTCGACCCACCGCTGTACTTGAGTCCGGGGGATGTCGTTGAGCTGGGTATCGACGGTTTGGGCGTCTCCCGGCAGCGGGCCGTGGCCTTCGAGAGCCTTGGGGCTCGGGCGTCCTGATGCAGATAGACGCCCACCAGCATTTCTGGCACTACGATCCGGTGCGAGATGGATGGATCACTGAGGAGATGGCCGTCCTCAAGCGCGACTTCCTGCCGGACGACCTCAGACCATTGATCGAGGCACAGGGTGTAGAGGGCACCGTTGCCGTGCAGGCCGACCAATCCGAGGATGAGACGGACTTCCTGCTGCAACTGGCCGCGAGCCATCCGTTCATAAAGGGAGTGGTTGGATGGGTGGATCTACGGGCCCCAATGCTAGGGAAACGGCTGGAGCATTTCTCCCGGTTCGAGCACCTCTGCGGCGTGCGGCACATCGCCCAGGCGGAAGCGGATGACTTCCTGGCCCGTGACGATGTCGTGCGTGGAATTGGGCTATTGTCAGACTTCGGGCTCACGTACGATATCCTGGTGTATCCCCAACAGCTGCTTGCTGCCCTCTCGCTGGTCGAGAAGCTGCCCGACTCACCGTTCGTGGTGGATCACCTGGCCAAGCCCCTGATCCGACAGGGCAAGACGGAGCCGTGGGCGACGCATATGAGAGAGCTGGCGCAGCACCAGAAGGTGTGCTGCAAGGTCTCCGGATTGGTGACCGAGGCAGACTGGCGGCGGTGGCGGCCGGAGGACATCCGGCCGTATCTCGACCTGGCGTTCGAGGCATTCGGGCCCGACCGTTTGATGTTCGGCTCCGACTGGCCCGTGTGCACGCTCGCTGCGAGCTACCGTGAGGTATGGGAGCTGCTGGACGGTTACGCGAGCCAGTTTTCCGCGTCGGAACGAGGCAAGCTGTTCGGGGGCAACGCCGCCAGGTTCTACGGCTTGGCAGTGTGATTCCCACCGAGGGAGAGTAAGATGGATCTGGAGCTTGGTGGCAAGATCGTGGTGGTGACGGGAGGGGCGAAAGGCATCGGCGAGGCTGTCGTTCGAGCCCTCGTGATCGAGGATGCGATTCCGGTGATTGTAGACCGGGATGAAGCTGCGGGCAGGCGGACGATTGAACAAATAACGGCGGCCGGGTCTCGCTGCGAGTTGGTCGTGCGCGACCTGGCGGAGCCAGGGGAATGCAGCGCAGCGATGGATGAGGTTGTACGGGTGACGGGCCGGGTCGACGCACTGGTGAACAACGCCGGTCTCAACGACGGCGTTGGAATCGAGGACGGAACGCCGGAAGCTTTCATGACATCGTTGCGCCGCAGTCTCGTGCACTACTTCGAGATGGCGCATTTCGCGCTTCCCTTCTTGAAAGAGGCACGAGGTGCCATCGTGAATGTGTCTTCGAAAGTGGCGTTGACCGGTCAGGGCGGGACGTCAGGATATGCGGCCGCCAAAGGAGGCATCTTGGCGCTCACGCGGGAGTGGGCTGTCGATCTCTCGCGGTACGGAGTTCGTGTGAACGCTGTGATACCGGCGGAGGTGATAACACCCGCCTACCGCCAGTGGCTGAACAACTTCCCGAACAGTGAGGAGAAGCTGGCTGGTATAGTGGAGAAGATCCCCTTGGGACAACGAATGACGAAGCCAGAGGAAATCGCCGCCACCGTGCTATTCCTGCTTTCACCGCAGGCGGGTCACATCACCGGACAACACGTGGTCGTGGACGGTGGATACGTACACCTTGACCGGTCCATGACATGAGCGGAGTCTAAGGGTTCCAACTAAGCAACATGTAATGGTTTGGAGTGCACCATGTTAAGGGGTGGGATTCTCAACCCTGACGTTCTGTCCCTGATCGCCCGCGTACGACACACCAACACCCTGGTGGTCGCCGACCGGGGGTTCCCGTTCTGGCCGCAACTCGAGACCGTCGATATCTCGTTGGTGGACGACGTGCCCACAGTGCGCCAGGTTCTGACGGCTCTCAAGGAAGTCTTTATTTGGGGTGCGGCCTTCATGGCGGAGGAATTCAAGGCCGAGAACGGTGAGGCTACGCAACGCTCGTACTCCGAGCTGATGGCTCCGCTGCAGATCCAATTCGAGCCCCACGTCGAATTCAAGAAACGCGTGCCGCAGGCCATAGGCCTGATCCGCACCGGCGACACCACTCAGTATGGCAACATCATTGTCGAATCAGCGTAGCTCCGAATCGAGCCGCGGCATGGCGGGGTACGGGAGAGTCCGCGGGGATCGTGCGGCCACACATTCTTGTCGCCTTCGTGCTGGTCACCATCCTGCTTCCCTTGAGTGACAGTCCCCTCGAACCTGGCTTCTCGGCAGCATCTGTAGGTTTGACGGTCCGAAATCGTGCGCACGAGACCGCGCGCCTCATAGACTTCTCGATTGGCACCTAAGTGACGGTCCTAACCTCAGCCATGGAGGGAGGACGGTAGACCTGCGCGATCGACTGGTGTGAGCGGGTTGTAGCAGGCTCGGCACTGACGTCCCAAAGCGACTCCCCCCAGCCCTCCCGTCACCATACCCCCGGAATCAATCGGAACCGCGTCTGCTGCGTGTACTCGTGATACCCGGGAAGCTCCTGCAATAGCATCTCTTCCTCGTCACGGATCCGCAGTACGAGGAACAGAGGTGTGAGCGCAACTGGGAGCAGCGCCCAATACGAGCCCAAAGCGAGGGGAGAGAAGAGCAGCATCGCTAGCACGCCCAGATACATGGGGTGTCGCACGAGAGCATAAGGCCCGCTGGCAATCAGGGTCTGGCCTTGCTGCACCCGGATGACCCTCGAGGCATAGCTGTTCTCCTTCATGACGAGGAAGAACAGCAAGTATCCGCTCAGAACCAGGACGTCGCTCCCAACTACTAGGGGCCACGGGACCGACGACCATCCGAATCTCTGATCGAAGCCCGGAATCAAGAAGGATGAGAGCCAAGCGAGTGACGCCAACAGCTGAATGACGCTCTGCTTCTTGCGCTCCTCCCGCATCGCTAGCCGCCGCTCCAGGAGTTCCGGGTCGTTCCGCACCAGGTAGCGCAAGACTAGCATCATCGGGATGAACAGGACGGCCAGATACACCCAG
>CP070666.1:1227315-1231890 GCA_020351775.1 Gemmatimonadota bacterium
GGTGAACTACAGTTGTATCCAAGGCTGGGCGGGGTTTCCCGGGGGAACAGGTAATCACGGACTCGACCCACTGTTCGCCGACGCTGATGGACCAGACGACCTGTTCGGCACCGAGGATGATGACCTGAGCCTGTTGGAGGGCTCTCCCTGCATCGACGCGGGGGATAGTACTACTGTTTCGGGATCCATTGCGACCGATCTAGCCGGGGATCCCCGTATCCTGGGCGATGCGGTTGACCTCGGTGCCTACGAGCATCGCAGTCCTGGGATTCCTGCACTCCCGACTCGTCCTCCGCGGGTCATGTACGTTGATGATGACGCCACCATTGGGGGGACTGATGGATCGTCCTGGGAGAACGCCTACGGTTGCCTTCACGACGCTCTTAGGATCGCGGTAGAGGGCGACGAGATCCGCGTGGCTCAAGGCGTGTACAAACCCGACAGGAGGGCCGACATTGAACTTGGTGACCGCGAGGCAACATTCCAACTCGTTGATGGTGTCGCTCTCATCGGCGGCTATGCCGGTCTCGCTGCGCCGGATCCAAACGCTAGGGACCATCAGCTGTACACGTCAGTTCTCAGCGGTGACTTGGCTGCCAACGACGTGGGAATGGACAACAGCTGGCATTCGCTGTCATCGAGTTTTGGCGAGAACAGCTTCCATGTGATCACGTGCGGTTCGGCGGATGAGAGTACGGTTCTGGATGGCTTCACGGTCACCGGTGGCAACAGTCGCGAGCACTCCGCGCTATACGGCAGCATCTACAATCGGGGCGGGGGCATGTACATCGGCCGCGGCAGTCCCAGGATTGTCGCTTGTACGTTTAGAGGGAATTGTGGAGACGACGGTACCGCATTGGCCATGAACGGTGGGAGTCCCACTCTCGTTGATTGCACTTTCGTCGACAACGTGTCATGGTCGCGTGGGGGCGGTATCTTCAGCAGTAACGCGAGTCCCATTCTCTCTCGGTGTAGCTTCAGGGGTAACAAGGCAGTCAGTCAAGGAGCGAGGGGGGGCGCGATCTACGCTGAGAACGGATGGCCGGTGGTTGCCAACTGCATCTTCGTTGGCAACCTGGCCTACCGGGGCGGCGGCCTGTTCAACGCCTCGGGCTGCAGCGCCCGCCTGACCAACTGTCTGTTCAACGCAAATTCGGGGTCCAAGGGCGGTGGACTGTATATCTCCGGCGGAGAACCCATCATAGTCAACAGCACGTTCTCTGGCAACAAGGCTGAATGGGGCAGTTACGAAGGATTCGGGGGAGGGATATACTCCGAGGACAACGTCAACGCGACTCTCATCAATTGTATCCTTTGGGGAAACACAGACAGCGGTGGAAGTGATGAACCTGCACAGATTGTGGGGGGAAGTCCCACACTCAACCATTGTGTGGTCCAGGCCTGGACCGGCGTTCTGAGCGGTACAGCGACTCACGGCGCAGATCCCCTGTTCGTGGATGCGGACGGTGCTGACGACGTGGTCGGCACGGAAGATGACAACCTGCGTCTACTCGGAGGATCTCCCTGCCTTGACGCAGGCGACCAAACGGTGCTCCCGCCGGGAATAGGGACTGACCTCGATGGTAGTCCTCGCACTGTAAATGGCGCTGTAGATCTGGGGGCGTATGAGGGTCCCCATCAAGGCTTCCTTCTGAGCAGCAAGTCTGTCGAGATTCCCGAAGGAGATGAAGCTGCCTTTACCATTGCGCTAGCGATGGATCCGGAAGACGAAATCGTGGTGACCGTAGCTATAGAGTCCGGCGACCCTGATATCACCATCCAATCTCCACAGCCGCTCACCTTCGACCCGTCCAACTACTGGCGTCCCCAGTCCGTTGTGGTGACGGCGGCTGAAGATGCGGACTACCTGCCCGGCTCTGCCGTGATCGCAATCACGGCTGTAGGTTTTGCGACCTCCCGACTCTCGGCAACCGAGGACGACACGGACGAACTGGGTGTGGTCTATGTCGACGCCAGGGCGCGAGGCGTCAATGACGGCACATGCTGGGAAGACGCGTTCGTCGACCTGCAGGATGCATTGCAGGTTGCCAGGGAGAACCCGACGGTAGAGGAGGTGCGCGTGGCCCAAGGGGTCTATTGCCCTGCCGGCCCAGGAGAGGGTAGTAGAGGCGAGCTTCGATTTGACCGAGACGCCACCTTTCAGCTAGTCAATGGCGTGGCGATTCGCGGAGGATACGCTGGCTGGCGCGAGCCTGAACCAGATGCCCGAGACATTCAGCTGTACGTGACCACTCTAAGCGGCGACCTCAATCATAACGATGGCCTGATCCTTGACCCTTGTGACTTGCTGCGAGACCCGAACCGAACGGACAATAGCATGCATGTGGTAACTAGTGACCGGACCGACCCAACAACCGTTCTGGATGGCTTCACGATCGCGGATGGAAACGCCAGCGGAGCCCGGGGACGAGAGGGTGGCGGTGGGGTATCCTGTTTCGAGGGAAGTCCGACGATCTTGAATTGTACCTTTGTGCGAAATTCGGCGCGCATCAATGGCGCCGCGGTGAGGAGTGTTTCCGGCAGCCCGACGCTATTGAACTGTGTGTTTCGAGACAATGCGTCATTCTCTGAGGGCGGAGGCGTGTACACTGCCAGTGGCAGTCCAATACTCGTCGGTTGCGTGTTCGTTCACAACTCAGTCTTTGGCCTGCTCGCTGAGGGCGGTGGCATGTACAGCGAATCCGATACGATGTTGATCAACTGCGCATTCAACGGCAATACAGCGGAAGTCGGTGGCGGCATGTACAGTTCCGGGTCCACGCTTTTCAACTGTGTGTTCACTGGAAACACTGCAGTGTCTGGCGGAGGAATAGGCGTCGTGGTTGGTGCCGACGATTTTGTCCTGAAGAACTGTACCTTCGTGGGTAATTCAGCGCAACACGGCAGCGCCATGGCATACGGTCATCCTGCTCATCCTCTTCTTCCAGGTTGGGAGGAATGGCCCGATCCGGGGTGGAAGCCAGTCAAGCTGGTCAACTCCATTCTCTGGGACGGTGAGAATCAGATCTACTCGGCCATCGGAGCAGGAATGTTCAATAGTAGTTACAGTAACGTTCAGGGCGGCTTGGCAGGTGAGGGTAATATCGACTTGGACCCAGCCTTTGTCGACGCGGATGGCGCCGACGATCTGTTTGGCACCGAAGACGATAACCCAAGGCTTCGATCTGGCTCACCGTGTATTGACGCTGGGAGCAATGAAGCGGACACAGAGGCTGAAGCTGTCGGTGCTAGCCTACTAGTCGGTGTCGACGCGGACCTCCAGGTTCGCCGCGTCGATGAGCCGGGTACGGCGGACACAGGGCTCGGTAGATCATCGATAGTCGACATGGGGGCCTACGAATTCGGCAGCTCGCCCGTTCCATCAGTGCTGTGCGTAAACGACGACGCCGAGGGTGCGAACACGGGGGCAAGCTGGAACGATGCACTCACTGATCTGCAGTGCGCCCTGCTAACGGCCTTTGTTGCTCCCGAGAAGGTTGACCAGATTTGGGTTGCCGCAGGGGTCTACACGCCCGCGCGGCCCGGTGGCGAGAGGTCTGCTACCTTTGGCCTGATTAACGGCCTCGGGATCTACGGCGGTTTTGCCGGTGGGGAAACCTCGCTGGATCAGCGCGATCCCGCCGCCAACGTGAGCGTTCTCAGCGGTGATCTCAACCGTAATGACATGGGCACGCCAGGGCGCAGAGCACACAGCTATCCCCTCAACACGAACGATAACTGCTACCATGTTGTTGTCGCCAGCTACACGAACGCAACTTCTGTCCTGGACGGTTTCACAATCAGCGGCGGTAATGCCGATCTATCTGATCCTCTTCTCTCGCATGCCGTAAATGACCGCGGCGCGGGTGTGTACGTTGCCTCAGGAAGTCCGCAGATTCGCAATTGCGTGGTCACCCGCAACGCGGCACGTGTCGGGGCAGGGATTTGGTGTGAGCGGGCGAGACCAACGTTCGTCGATTGCGTAATAGCGAACAACAGTGCGGGGCACCGCGGCGGGGGAAGCTACTGTTACGAGGCTTCACCCCTGCTTGAACGCTGCACCATCAAGGCCAACACGGCGGACCAGGGCGCCGGAACGTACTGCGATCGCAGTACACCGTCCTTTGTTGGGTGCATGTTCAACGGTAATCAGGCCGCGTACCAGGGCGGTGGCTGCCTCGGCGTTGGCGGTGAGATTAGGTTGACAGACTGTACGTTCAACAGGAACCGGGTGGATGCGGTCAGCATCGTCGACGCCCTCGTTGACATCGAGGGTGTTGTACAGGTGGCCTCCAACGACTTCATGGGCGATCACACTGTCCTCACGGGCGACGGCACGCTCCACATAACTCCAGATGCCACACTCAACCTCAACGATTCGACAATTCGCTGTGATGTGAGTGGTCCCGGGTTGGTTCTGGTTGGCCTGGGCTCCGAATTGACTGTTGAAGGGGACGCCCTGATTGACCTCGGGGCCGAGAACGACCCGAATGGCCGGATCCTCTGTCATGGGCTATTGCGCGTCAAGGATGAGGCTGTCATCGCCAACGCCTGGGTCAATGTGACCCGGGCCAG
>CP070666.1:1231990-1236480 GCA_020351775.1 Gemmatimonadota bacterium
ATCACCCGCCCGTGCGCCCGAGAACGAACTGCGTGAACAAACGCACCCCGATGCCGGTCGGCCCCTTGGGGAGGTCCGGGCGATCCGCGTCGGTGTATGCTGTGCCCGCTATGTCGATGTGGGCCCACGGAAAACCGTCCACGAACTCTCTGAGAAACCACCCGGCGGTGATCGATCCCGCGGGTCGGCCTCCTGTGTTCTTGACATCGGCGATAGTCGACTTGATCTGCTCGCGATACTCTTGCCATAACGGTAGCGGCCAGCATCTCTCCCCAGCCAGGTCACCAGCCCAGCGCACTTCGTCGAGCAGCGCATCGTCGTTGCCCATCAGACCCGCCGCGTGACTGCCGAGGCCGACCACAATCGCCCCGGTGAGCGTCGCAGCATCTATCACGCAGGCTGGCTTGAAGCGGCGAGCGTACGACAGCGCATCGCATAGTATAAGGCGGCCTTCGGCATCGGTGTTGACGATCTCTATCGTCTTTCCCATATGGCTCCTGACGATATCGCCAGGTTTGATCGCCACCCCAGATGGGAGGTTCTCCGTTGCCGGAATCAAGCCCACGACGTTCGCCTTGGGCTTGATCTGCCCCAGGACTTCAAACAGCCCTAACACCGCGGCGGCACCCGACATGTCGTACTTCATCTCTTCCATGTTGAGTGCGGGCTTGAGCGAGATGCCGCCGGAATCGAACGTCACCCCCTTGCCAATGAAACAAAGGGGAGCTGATCGACCAGCACCCTTGTACTCCAGAATCACGAATTTGGGTTCCTGTGACGATCCCTGCGCGACCGCGAGCAGCGCTCCCATTCCCAGCTTCTCGAGTTGAGCGTGCCCCAAGACCGTCACCTTGAAGCCGTAGGCCTTGCCAAGTTCCCGTGCGATTGCCGCCAGGTAGCCCGGAGTGCACACGTTGCCTGGCAGTGCTTGGAGGTTGCGAGCCAGCCTGTGCCCCACAGCCACCGCGGCGCCGATCTTACGGCCTCTCTCCACGTCAGATCGATGCTCGCGGGTCGCGATGATCTCGAGTTCTCTCAGACGCTTCTTGGCGTCGTCATCCGACCGGAACTCACTAAACCGCCACGCCCCCTGCTCTACGCCCTCTACCACCACCTGACCGAAGTCCGCCGGGGTGACTCCGCCGTGCGTTTCCGGCGCGAGGTGAAACGCCATGGCGCCGGCACCGGCTTCGATGGCCTTGCGCGCCGCGATCGCGGCGCTCCGTCGAACCGCGCCGCGGGTGATCTCCTCACTCTTGGCCAACCCGACGAGCAGCACCCTCTTGGCACCCTTGCTGGGGTACATCAGAGCCACCTCGTCCGGCTTGCCGGTGAAATCACCGGCTGCCAGCATCCGTGCCAGCTCGCCACCGAGATTGGCATCGAGGCTCAGCAAGGAACTGGGAACCTTGTCGCTGGATAACTCGCCCAGCGCGACGGCGAGGAGTGGCGCGCTGACGCGCTCGAGGGGCACGACTCTTACTGAGGACTTCACAGCCTGGGACTCCGGGCGTCGAAGTAGGGATGTCGGCGATACAAGAACCGCCCCGCCTCACGATTACGCTGGCGTGGCTGGGACGGTTGCCGGTCGGGCCGGCGCACGCAAAGGTAAGCCAGAAACGTGCCACACGGCAAGCAGCTGAATCTCTTGAGTCTCCGCCAATTTCATGCATCTCTGGGCCCGGGTTCGGACCCGGACCGCTCGAGGCTCAGAGCGAGGTATCGAGGTGTCTATGCTCGTTGCGACGGCTGGGAAGTGACGGCCTCCTGCTCGATGGACGCTGGCAGCCGTGTCAGTGTAGTGGCAGGCTCACGTGTAGGTGATCTTCGGTGCCTCGATGACGCAGCGTCTGGAATCCCATGGCCCAAAAGTAGCCTTCAATGGCCCAGTTTCTCCACCAGCCTCGGCCACGGGTGCGCAGATCGACCGCATGGACGAAGCCGTCACTCTGCTTGTAGTGTAGCGATGCATCATTGACCGCCAGTCCCATCGCCTGGTAGTCCTGTCGATTTCGCTGCACATCTGTAACAACCATATCCCGATCGACCAGGATCATCGTACTCACTGCAACCCGGAGGACCGGGTGCAGCGACCGATAGTAGGACCTGACCTCGGGACCTTTCGCATTCACGCTGGAAAGGTAGAGCAGCGAGTAGAGGCAATAGGCGAGCACGAGTGGTAGCACGACACGGCTCGCCAGCCACTTCACGCGGGCGCGCCCACTCAACTTCTTGGATAGCCAGGCAGCGCACAGCGTCAGCAGGATTGTGCTGGCGAGGGCACCTCCTCCCAACGCAAGCCACGTCGGGATGTCACGCGACAGATATAGATACACCGAGGCGCGGATCAGAAGCACGAACGGAAGCACTACGACTGTGAAGAGACCCAGCAGGGTGAACACGATGCGCCTGCGCCAGGATCGTTTGCGGGACCGGGGCTGGGCCGTGTCCCGATCGATCGACGGAAGCTCAAAGCTCGCAATGTCGAACGTGTTATCCCTAGCCACGCTTACGACTACGACCAGTCGTGAGGGGTGGTTTCACCACTGCTACGGCAGCACCCATCACTGGGGCTCGGTTGCCTGCTACACGGTAGCGGACTATCCCATCGGTGGACTGCTGCCGTCAGCTGGGTACCATGTTGTACATTGTGCACTTCACACGAGGTATTCTGGCTCTGAAGACTTCACTAAACTGGAGGATGCCAGATGAGGAAAGGCCGGGTGGTAGCGGCCATTGTGAGCGTGATCGCGCTGCTTGCGGTCCTGATCTACGGCAGCATGAGCACGGTTAAGGCCGAATGCGAGTTATGCGTGGAATACAACGGCCGCATCGAGTGCCGCCGCGGCTCTGGAGCAGACCAACAAGAGGCACGACTTGCCGCGCAGAGGGCCGCCTGCGCGGTGATGGCCGCTGGTATGGCCGAGTCAGTCAACTGTCAGAGGGTACCACCCAGCAACGTCCGGTGCGAACGCTAGCAGGTGGAGCGACCGGCGTGGAGTGGAAGCGGTGGGTAGCTTACCCCGATCGGGACGACCGGCGGGAGGCAAGGGCTTCCCGCACGTGTTGGATCAGGGCAAGCGGGTGGACGGGCTTGCGGACGACCTCCGCGAAGCCGGGAGGAGTAAGGCGGCCCGAGGCAGTACCCTCTCGGGTTTCACTGAGCAATACGACCGACACGTTTGGATCAACTGAGGCCAGCTGACTCGCGGCTTCAGTAGGCTCCATCTCCATGTCGTTGTCACCCAGCAGTATTGCACCCACCGCAGAGTGTTCCGCTTTGTAGACCTCGATCGCCGCCGCGCTGGTCCTGGCGGTGAGCACTGTGATGCCGGCGCGCTCCAGCACCTCACGCACCTCCACGAGCACCCGTTTGTCGTCGTCCATCACCAAGACGGCGGTCTTTCCGCCCGCTTCGCTCTCAGCTGCTAGCGGCTCGGCTGGCTCTGGATGCCTGCCGTTGTGACTCACCCGGTGAACGATGCACTGGTAGCCTAGCACGTTGCCCTCACCGTCGTGCCGCAGAGTGGCGGTGAGCAGGCCGGCGAATTCCGTCCCATCCTTGGTGCGGAAGTCCACCTTCATGTCTCGCACTGAACCCGCGCGATCGACGCCGCGCTGGAACGTGCGGATATCATCGGGCCTGACGTACAGCCTGCGGGCTTCCAGCTCGAGGAACTCAGCGCGGGTGTACCCAAACAGGTCTATCGCCGCGTCGTTCACATCCGCTACTGAGCCGTCCCGCGCCGACAGATAGACTGCGTCGCGAGTGAGCTCGAACAGACTGCGGAATTTGTCTTCGCTCTCGCGTACTGCTTGCTGCGTCAGCTTTCGTCCCTTGATATCACGAGCGACCACGAGCTGGTAGTGCTTGTTGCCGAAAAGCCTGCGATTGATGGCGACTTCGACGGGGAACGACGTGCCGTTACGACGCCGATGGCGCCCGTCACTGAACACGATCGGCCGGGTGGCCCCACGAGTGTCCGTTACATGTTCAGGGACGCCGTTGGGGCTCTCGAGTGGGAACTCCAGGTCGAGGTCATTGATGCTCAACGTCAGCAGCTTGCTACGCCGGTACCCCAACCAGCGACACGCTGTCTCGTTCGCGTCGACGAAGCGACCGGTTTCGGGATCGGTGATGAATATCGCCTCACCGGCTTGATCCATGATGGCTCGGAACCGATCGACCTCCTGTTGGCGCTGCTCGGTGACGTCGATCTCGGACCGCAATCGGTCCAGTTCAGCCGCGGCCCGCTCGTACTCGCCCCGCTGTTCATCCCGCTCCCGCCGGAATCGATCTGCCTCCTCGTGGCTCCCTTTACTCTGCGCCAACTCGCTGCGGAGCCGCTCCAGCTCGCCTGCCACCCGTTCGTGCTGTTCTCTGAGTTCGTCGCGCTCCTGCCGGACCCGCTCTGACTCCTCCTGCTGATCCTCGTTCTGGGCCAGCTGTTCCCGCAGTCGCTCCAACTCACTTGCGGTGCGTTCGTGCC
>CP070666.1:1236580-1241035 GCA_020351775.1 Gemmatimonadota bacterium
TGCGTGCAGGGGATAGTGTAGAGATCGGGGTCTCTCTGGTGGACGGCACCACGCAGCAGTACGTGGCCGATCCCATCGTGCGCCGCAGTGATTTGCGTGACATCGAGCGGCTCTACCGTGGCCTGACCGCAGCGATTGCCGCCGAGATCCAGTTCGCACTGACCCCGCAGGCTGAGGCCCGCCTGGCGAGCGCTCGTGAGGTCAGTCCGCAGGTCTACGAGGCTTACCTCGAGGGCCAGTTTCACTGGGGGCAGGGGACGCCGGCCGGCTTGGACCTGGCACTCGACTACTTCCAGCGGGCGCTTGTGCTCGATTCCACGTACGCCCCTGCGCAAGCAGGGATTGCCGCCGTGTGGTCCAACCGCGCAGGGTTGGGGTTCGTAACGCAAAGGGAGGCAGCGCCCCACGTGAGCGCCGCCGCACGACGGGCGTTGGCGCTCGACAGCACACTCACGGAGGTCCATATCGCCGTTGCCCGCGTCCGGATCGGGATAGAATGGGACTGGCAGGGTGCGGAGGCAGCACTTCGGAAGGCCATCGAGATCAACCCCAACCACGCGGTCGCGAGAGCCCATTACGCGGCCTTCCTGGCCTGGATGGGGCGACCGGAGGAGGCGCGGGCACAGATGGAGAGAGCGCTTGAGTTGGACCCGGTCAACCCAACGCTCATGCGTGCGAACGGATACCTACTGTGTTATGAGCGCCGGTATGCCGAGTGCAGCGAGGCAATGCAGGCGGCACTCCGGATAGCTCCCGACAACCGCGCTGTCTATTCCAACCTCGCCTGGGCGTACCACGAGACCGGCGACCACGACGAGGCGCTGGCAATGATCCGGAAGTTCTTCCCGGGTGACCGGGAACTCGACGAGGCGCTCGACAGGGGGTACGCAGAGGGCGGGTATCGGGGTGCGCTGCGGAGATACGCTGAGACACTGGCCGCACGCCCGGAGGCAGCAGAGAAGCTATCTTGGATTGTTGCCTACATCTATGCCTGGGCGGGAGAAAAGGAACGGACCCTGGAATGGCTCGAGCTCGCGTTCCAGGCTCATGACCCCAACCTACTCGCTTTCAACTCACCGGACTTCGAGCTAGTGCACGACGACCCGCGGTACCACGATCTGCGGCGGCGGATGAATCTGCCGCCGTAAGGCGTGCTCGAGTGTACGCGTCTCGTGCCGTTGAGAAACGGGGAGGTCAGCACCTACCGGCCGGCCTCTCCTTTGGCTTCCAGTTCACGCGAGCAGTTCGGTTAGTGTGCCTTCAGTGTGCCGTACTGATCGTCATTTCAGTGTGACTCAGTGGGACAAGTGTGCGTGGCCCCTCGACTCGATATGGGCCTCAAACCAGCGGAGTAGACCGCGCTGCTCGCCGTTCAGTCAGGATGACATGCCACTAATGCGCCAGCTCGGCCCTGGTGGCTAGGTCCGACCGGACCTAGCCACCCTGGGGCACCGTGCACATACGGGAGCACCGCCGCTTGTCGGCGTGGTGGAACCGGTAGGCACCGTGGATGGGGAATCCACTGCACGGGTCCAACGTGTTGCTGCGCAATAGTCTCGCAGGCGGTGTGCCCTGAGTGTGCCTTTGTCGCGAAGCACTCGCGTGTGGTGTTGTGAGTGAGGACATCGGGATCTCAACTCGCGGCCTCCTTCCCACAACAGCTCCCTATAGCGTAGAAGGGGCGTTCGGGTGGCCGTTGCGCAAGCTGTCACCAGCACACTGACCGAGAATGAGTAGTGGTCGGCCGTGACTGGAAGCGGATCTCCGCTGATCGGCTTAGCCTGAAATGTGCTCGAGGTCCAATTGAGGCGGCCGTCACCTAGATCTCTCGACTCGGCCAGGCCAACGACAGGCTCACCTGGCCCGGAGCCTGGCAAGCTGTCGTTACCTCTCCAGCGCCGGTTTGAGTGTCCACAGCTGGAGCCTGGTGAACTCTATGATGCGACTCATGTCGAGGTCCCGTCGGTGGACCGGCCAGTCTTTGCACCCCTCGACCCGACGCACGATCTCCTCATCGTGTTCGTTCGGCCAGGCTTCGAATTCGGTCAGCGGGTAGGATTCCGCCGCCTCACCCGTCGACAGGTCCAAGAAGAGTTCGCTGAAGAGAGCGAGCAGGGACCCCGTGCCGATCCTGGCCCCGTCCACGGTCAGCCACGGAGGAAGACTGCCTTCGGTCGAGACAAACTCGACCGCCTCGCCGGCGAGTGCGAACGCCTGCTCCCGAGATACTTGGTCGATCCCCGGATCCTCCACCGGCATCTGCATCGGTCCCAACGGGCTCATCCGGTCCACCCTTCGGGGCAGCCTGCCGGTGCGCGCGTGCTCCTGTATGGAATACGCGAGGGCGGCGAAGATATCGGCCGGTGAGAACCTGTCCTGTATCACCGCCCGCCGTTCGGACGTTACGCGTCCCGCGGCCTCTTCAAGCGTTGTCCTGCGCACGTCTGCCGGCTGGCTGGAGAAACGCTCGATCAGTTCCCGGTAACCCACGATCCGAATGTCGTCCCGCTCCTTCAGAAAGACCATCAGCCGTCGGAAGTTCTTCCGCGCTGTCTCCATGCTCTCGAGAGGACGCATTTCAGGGGTCTGCCAGTCCGCCGAATCGGGATTGGCGCCGTAGTAGTAGTTGAAATCCCAGAACTGGATCGTGCGCACCTTGCAGGGATGGCAGGCAAAGAGGTTGAGCACATCGACGGCCGCGATCTCCTCAGCGAAACGCTGCTTCAGTTCCTCGAAGACGGGTTCGAACAAGGAGTCGCGGAAGTAGGTGTTATCGAAGCCGCCGTATTCACCGTGGAAATTGAGGGTATTGCAGAACCACACCGCGTTGTGTCCGGGTAGGGAGACCGGCGAGTAGACATACCCTTTCCCCATCTCTCCCAGGGCGGTGACGAGCTGAGGCCCGTACGAGCCGCCGTGCCTGGCCAGTGTAGTGACCGGGACGCCGAAGATGCGCTCGAGGTCCGCGATGCCCTCCGCCTCCTGCTCCCGCATCAGGGCCACACCGTCGTCCCAACCCGCTGACTCAAGCTGCTCTGTCACTGTCGGATGGATCGATCCGCGGTTGGTGTGGCTGCCGATGTCGTGCTGTGCCATGGCGGCTATGACGTCGGTGCGCCCCCGCAGCTCCAGTGATCGGGCCTTCTCGCCGATGACGAAGAAGGTCCCCTTCACCCCTACCTCAGTCATCGTCTCGGCCAGCCAGAGGGGGATGTCATCCAGTCCTTCCGCGGCCGGGGTGGTATAGTCCTCGACGTCGAACACGACCGTGACCAAGGTGCGTGGATCCTGCGAGGTGCAGGAAAGCGCCCACAAAAGGCAGAACGCGATCGCGAACAGTCGGATGGTTCCAGGTCGGTCAGGTTGTCTCGATCTCACAGTCATGGTCAATCCGTTGTCTTCCGAGGAGGGATTCGTATCTACACGTCCCCAGTATGTCGTGCGGTGTTGGTGGTGTCCAGCCACTTGGACGATGGCTCAGCTGCGGGTCACCACACAGAGGACTGGTCCCGGTCGCCACGCCTGTGGACGGCTGCGCCGGTTGCTGTAGAATGGCCTGCGGAGGAGGGAGCTTAACTGATGACCCTACGGCGACTGCTACGATGACCGCCGCAACCTGCTGCGCACCAGATTGGGTCCTGTGAACAGCTGAGAGGCTGAGGCGGCGTTCGCAGCAGGAACGCCGGCGTACTCCTCGTGAGTGGGTCCTACGCGAGTGGAGATGGCATTTTGTCCTGCTGACCACGCCCGTGCGCCGACCGGCTATCTGTTGTTCCTGCTCAGGTTTTCGAAGAAGTCGGCGTGTTCCAACCCGCCGTTGGCGTTGTCTGGCCAGCGGTTCCAGATCTTCGAGACGATATCGGTGTCGCCGTCTCCGTCGACGTCCCTGGCGAGGGCGTCGTGGACTCCCAGGTGGCCATCGAAGATGATGTGTTCGACGAAGTGTCGCTCGTGGGGATTCACATTCTCCCAGAGATACGATCGCGGGGGTGCGCCCGACGGGGGAATGTCCGGGTCTTCTTGTTCGCCGGCGAAGATGTCGAAATCGCCGTCGCCGTCGAAGTCGGCCACGGCGAGCGAGTGAAGAGATCCTCTCGTGCCCGGCGCAGATTTGGGGAGATAGTGAGCCGTGAAATACGGAGGGGACGCTCCGTTGTTCTCCAACAGGGCCACACTGGAGTTCTTCTGGTCGCAATCGGCCGAGACTATGTCGTTATCGCCGTCCTGGTCGATGTCGACGACCCAACTGCGGGAAGAGACCCCGTACATTCCTCTCTTGCCATGAGGCAGGCGGTGCCGAACCCACGTCAACCCACTGTCTTCGTTCTCATACCAACGGTCCGGCATCACGACATCGCTGTCACCGTCGTTATCGAGATCGCCAACTCCGTGCGGTGCTATTCCGCCGTGTATGTGATCGTTTTCCACCAGCACTTCATCTGTAATCGGTACACG
>CP070666.1:1241135-1245567 GCA_020351775.1 Gemmatimonadota bacterium
TCATTTTCCCTGGGGTGGCCTACCGACCAGTACTCGTGACTGTGCAGAGTCTTCATGTAGAAATCCGGTCGGATGCCGGCCTCCTCGCAAGCCATCGGAACATCCAGAAGGTGGCCACCTACACCCGCAGGCAGCCCCTGTGATCGTATGTACTCAACGCTCTTGCCCAGCAGGTCGACCTTCCCATCGAGTACCCAGTCCCCCGACCACTCCCCATTCACGTAGATGGCACAGGCACCCTTCTCAATCGCCTCATCGATCTTGACACGGATGTCTTCCTCCTCCGGACGACAGTCGATGATCCATTGCATCTTGCCGCCCCGCTCCCAGTGACGTGTCAATACCTCCGTCGGACGCTCCCAGGGATCCGAAAGCACCGTATTCACAGCGGCAGCTTCAGCCAGATCGAGCGTGTTGAGAACGCGCTCTAGGGTGTTGTATTCCCGCATGAGACTGGAGACGTACACCAGATCACGACTGTGTGCGTAACCGCTCATCAGATTGCCGCCCAGGATCAGACGGCTGACCGTAACGTCACCAATCTTGCCTGTGGGCATTTCTCCCGGACCAAGAGCGGTATCCAGCGCTTCCTCCCCCTTTGGCAGATTGGCGGCGAACAATTGCTCCTCCCGTCCGACCAAAACACCGCTAACCAGGGCGCCAAGTGCTGCGGACTTCATGAAATCACGGCGTGATGGGGTCTTTTTCATGGTCAACCTCTGGAGTTGATGATACCCGGACGTTGCCGACGGGGAAGGTCAATCGCAATGGCTGTTGACTCCCCCTGTCAGGTCGAAGGTTTTAAGGGTCCAGGCTGGAGGATTGGATTGCGCGGCAGACTCTCTCACCGTCGCATTGTTCGCCAGCGCTCCAGAATGTACCGGTTCCCCACAAGAGGCTCGTCGAGAATCCGATCCGCAAGGGCTGATTGGCTCGGCCCACCGTGCGGTACATGGATGTAGTAGAAGCCTCGAGACTTCAGGATCACCGACCGCGCCATGTCGCCCGAAGGAAGCCGAGGCACGGCAAACTCGATCTCGGCCACACCACCGTCGACGCTGGCGTAGTAGCGTCCATCCTCGGACGCCAGAAGTTCTCTTACATCGCGGCCGCGCTCATCGCGAGCCCACAGCGGGACTATCTCCGTCACCGCGAGCGGCTTTTCCGGCCCCGCGTCCAACGCAACCCAATCGATCTGCCACAATCCGCGTGCCGATGCCAGCCTCACGACCACTGTGTCCGTGTCGACGCTGCCAAGGTCAAGGCGGGCCACCTGGCTCTTGCTGAGAGCGGGCCCCACGTCCAGCAGCGCATCCTGCAACGTCCAGCGGCCTTCCTGCCAGAGAAGGATGTGGAGCATTCCTTCGCGGGCGACCCAGCCCCGGATGCGCTCACGAAGGTCCTCGTCCTCCGCTACGCGAAGGTACCAGCCAAATAGCCCCTCGCCTTGGAGCTGGAGGAATTCCTCCAACGCAAACGGAGCAAGGGCCGTGTTTCGGGCGCGCACCACTATCGTTGCCGACTGCACGCCCGGTGGCCGAGCGAATGAGACCACTAGCCCGTCCCGAAGCTGCCCTGGCTTGTCCAGGTCGGCTTCCTCTAGCGGCGCGCCACTCCAGTAGATGTCGTCTGCGTGCCACACCGCAGCGAGGGCCTCTCCTCCGTGTACGCCCCAGGCCGTCCGCGGCGCTCGAAGATCGCTGGTGACGTGGACCTGTCCGGATCGATCTGGGATCGCCCGCGTGCCCGGCGCGTGGTCCACCACGATAAGCTTGAGTTCGTCTGTGTACTGAGTTTCAGGCCGACTGTTGACCAGCCGAAGCCGGTAACGCCCGCCGACCGGCTGCAAGTGCTCCAGGTTGTCGTAATCGGTCCGGTCAAGCCCCCGGGCAACGGCTCCGGCAAACGTCTCGGAGTCGAACCGATATTCCTCGCCGTCGAAGGAGTACACGAAAGGACATGAGGCAGGCTCCTCGGGCGACTGCTGCTGCGCGATGAGCACAGCGACACCAGTCCCCACCGCCAGGGCCGCGAAGATGATGGGGGTCGCCGTATTGCGTTCGCGTACCTCCACCACGGCAATGCTGTCGAGCGGAATCTCGATTTCGTCTCGCTCCCCTTGGCCCACCAACGCGGTGGTATAGAACTGGAACTCGCTCAGCTCATGGCGGACACCACTCCGCGTTACCACCACAATGCGCTCGTCGCCGCGGAGCGCGCCCCAGTCCGCAGGGCCCAGCTGACGCGTTCTCATACAGCCTGTTGCCAGGCCGATTCCCGCTGCGGTCACTGCCCACACCATAGGACGTAGATTGCCAACCCTCATCACTCACCCCCGCGGGTCCGGACCCGGCGCCGTTCGGCACGGATCTGTTCCAGGGCCTCCCACCTATCGATCTGACTGATCTCGCCTCCTGCTAAAGCCCCGATGGCGATACCCCACGCAAAGCCCGAGAGGATTGCTACAGTCCTATATGCCTCGTCCCGAGGCGAACAGCCGGGCCCGAGATACTCGATCGGGCAGATGACGCCTAAGCCCAGCGCCAAGCCGAGGCCGCCACCCACAAGGGCGCCAATCAGTCCACCCGTTGCCCGGCCCTCCCAGCCACCGCGCATACGTGACTCGACCTCTGCGCGAGTGATCGGATTCCCAATGTCGTCGTAGGCTGGTAGTGGTACGCGTTGCTGGCCCGCGTTTCTGGCCTGCTTCAACACGACCGTCCAGTGTTCGAAGCTCGGCGGTAACCAGGGCGCAGCCCGTCGGCCGGTCGAGTGGTTGCAGTCTCGAAGGAGCTGGGGGCATCCGGCATTCAAATGGCGCTCGACCAGACCCCTGGCGGGGATCACGGCCGTGTGATCGAGGCCTTGGACCCGCGGCATCGGCACCAGGGACCTTTGAAAACGGCGCAAGCTCTCGTCACCTCGGTCCCGGCCGAGCCCCCAAAGGTCATGCCTCGTGACGTCTTGCAGCAGGTAGAAGGGATCATCCAGGGGCCAACGAACCGTGTCCCTGCGTTCCTGTGCCCACAGGGTGGTGGCTGTGCCGCCTGCGACCGCCGCCGCGACGACCAAACACAGCACGCGAAGAGGGGGTTGGAGACAACTCCACATTCCGGACACCTCCGAACGAGGATCGTGAAACTAGGGTGTCAAATCGGCGGCCCTGCGGTCTACGTCGTCGGGCGGGCGTCTTACTGCGGTGTCTACTGCGGCGTCAAGCTACGGCGTCTACAACGGCATCCTACAACGGCGTCTGTCTGGCGGCGGGGCACAAGAGGCCACCGGCGTGTGCTGCATGTGCAGTGGCATAGCTTGCAGAGAGGTACGCGGGGGCGCAAGGCTGGCAAGGGAACGTGCGAGCGGTGTAATTGGTGTCGCGGTATTATGATGAGACGGAATGCCAACAGCAGGTTATGGAGGCTGTCTGGCTGCACTGAGAGGGCATGTGAGCACCTCTGGCCCACCACGCCCCTCTGGGAGGGCAACGATGAGACACCTACCTGTCGCGGTGGTATTGGTCATCTCGGCGTCGTTACCCGCTGACGGCGCAGAGCAAGAGGAAGACTTCGTAGGCACCTGGGGGTTGGAGCGAATCGAGCAGCGTAACGATGCCGGCCAGTGGACACAGTCTAGCAGTCGCCTTGGTCCACCAACCGTCGGATATCTCATGTATGACTCGGGCGGCAACATGGCCGTGCAGATTATGCGAGGCGACCGGCCTCGTTTCGCTTCGGATGTCGCGGATGAGGTTACGTCAGATGAGGCGAAACCTGCCCTCCAAGGTTATGTGGCGTACTTCGGAACATACTCAGTGGACGAGGACGAAGGTTCGGTAACACACCACCGCATTGGAAACATCGTGCCCAATCTCGTAGGCGTGGACGCCAAGAGGTTCTACATGCTCCAAGACGAGCGCCTGACGTTGACGATACCCTCTGGTGACGTTCGCTTGATATGGAGACGGCTCAATTGACACCAGAGCGCTGGGCAGTACCCATTTGATGCAACGATGTCCAGCCTGCACGACGCTGACAAACGCAGTAGGAGCAATTCGTTTGTGCGGATGGCGAGACTAACGCACTGCCAGATGTTAATGCAGCTGGTAAGTCAGCGCATGCAGCTTGTGCGCAGGGTCGTTATGCCGCAGGGGTGGGACCTCCTGTGTGGCCTTCTCGTATGAGACACCAGCGGACGGCGAGTCGGCTCGCTCGCTCGTCACCATACTCCTACTCATACCTCAGCACTTTGAGTGGATCCAGCCTCGCGACTCTGCGAGCCGGGAAGTAGCTCGCCGCAATGCCCGACCCGAGCAGGATGACAATTGCAGCACCGAACGAGACAGCATCGAACGGACTGACTCCGAAGAGCCAAAGCGACATACCTCTGGCGACCAGCGATGCGAAGAGAATCCCGACGAGTATCCCTATCCCAG
>CP070666.1:1245667-1250073 GCA_020351775.1 Gemmatimonadota bacterium
GATTTCGGCCCCGACAGCGATGTGGACGTGCTGGTCGAGTTCGAGCCCGGGCAGACACCGGGTCTCGCCATCGCTGACATCGAGGATCAGCTTGCGGCGCTGTTCGGCGGCCGCAAGGCGGATGTCGTCACCGAGCAGTCGCTGCACCCGCTGATCCGGGATCACGTGCTCGCCAGCGCCGTGCTACAGTATGCCGCGTGACGATCGGGTGTATCTGGTGCACATGCTCGAGACGGCCCGCAAGGCCTCCGCAAAGGTCGCAGGTCTCGAGCACGACCAGTTCCTGGCGGATGAGAATCTCCACCTCGCTTGCACACATCTGGTGCAGGTGCTGGGTGAGACTGCATCGCGTGTATCTGCGGAGACACGCGCGCGGTATCCCGCTATCCCGTGGCGGCAGGTGATCGGGATGCGGCACCGGGTGGTGCACGATTACCTCGCGGTGGATCTGGAGATCGTGTGGGCCGTGGTCAGCGGCGACCTGCCGGCTCTGATCGACGAACTCGAGCGTGCGGCGCAAGCCGATGCTTGAGCCGAATAGCGCCCGCGGCGTGGCGATGCGCTAAAGAGCACACGCTCCGCTGTCGTTCCTGAAGCAACAAGCGCCGCTCTGAGCGGCTGGGTTGGGTGACGAGGTTACCGGTTGGCGGCAACACCTTGCGGCCGTCGGGGAGCACGTAGAGAATGCGGCGTTGATACGGATGCCCGCAGCCCACTCAAGTGTGGTGGCGACGTCAGCGTACGGCGTGTCGACGACTGCATGGATCGTGAGGGCGGGTGGACCACCATCGCTCTTGTCGGGAGCGAGCAGCACCACGTTGCCCGGATCACAGGCGGCGAGGAGCAAGAGACAAACGGCCGAGCGGCGTAGACTCACAGGCACGAATCCGCGTGAATCAGCACCTGTCTGTGTCATCTGTGGCCCAATCTGCGTGAATCAGCGCCATCTGCGCAATCAGCGGCCCAGCGAATCCGGGATCCACCCCGGCGAGCGCGGCGCCTTCACGAAGTCCTCCATGCTAGTGTCGGTATCCTGCAGCACCTTGCGGCCGTCGGGGAGTACGCTGCCTACGGCAGCTTGGGCAGCCACCACGCAGCGGGAACCACCAGCAGCGGCCCGCCAGAGTTCTCCAGCCGCTTGAATCCCGTTCCCTCCGCTAGTAGCTGAACGGCAGGCACGCCCAGGGCGTTCTGAAACCGCTGGAGGTTTGGGCTCGGCGTGTCGTCGGTGAGCTTGACTTCCACGAGGAGGAACGGCTTACGACCCTCCGACAAAAGAAAGTCAACTTCACGTTTCTCCTTGGTGCGAATGTAGTGCAAGCCGAAGTCGCCGTACCCGAGATTCCTCCAAGCGGCCACCGCTCGAAGCAGTTCCACGGCTATTAGGTTCTCGAAACGCGCCGCTTGGTCTGGGACCAGTGCGTAGTCGAACAAGTACGTCTTGCGCTCTTTGTGGATCGCTCGCGTTATCCCTGAACTCCAGGGTTTCAAGCTGAAGGTCAGATAGAAACGATCCAACACGTCTAGCCAGCTCTTCACTGTGTTGTAGGCTGCCTTGAGATCGGTGGCGAGGTTCGGGATCGATAGCGGCGCCCCTGCCTTCGATGGCAGCAGGGAAAACAGGATTTCGATGTCATCGACGTGCTTCAAGTCGGTGAGGTCCCGAATATCCTCACGAATAATCTGTCTGTGATATGTGCTGGCCCAGCGTCGATATGTTGTCGTCTTTGCCGCCAAGTACGGCTCCGGGAACCCGCTGAAAGAGAGCAACCGCTCCAGGGTGGCCTGTTGTTCTACGCGGCCCTCGTCGCACACCCTGAGCGGGTCGTCTGCGAATTGCTCGAGCGTTGAGTCTCGACAGTGCAGCTCCGCACACGTCAGCGGCCACAGATGGAATGAGTAGTAACGACCTGCGAGTGAGTCGCCGCCTCTCCGATGCAGATCGAGGCGGCCGCTACCAGTGACGAGGAACACGTACTGCTCGTTGAAACGGTCATAGGCGCCCTTGAGGTAGTTCCTCCAATCCTTGTACTTGTGGATCTCATCGAGCACGACAAATGGCGTGGATTCGTCCACGCGCTCGACGTTTTGGAAGAAATAAGGATCCTCGATCAGGCGCCGCTTGTCGGTGATGATATCCCAGTTGAAGTAGACACTGTTGGCATAGCGTTCGGATATCATCTTGGCGAGAGTCGTCTTGCCGCACTGCCGAGGACCGGAGAGGAACACCATGTTCTTCTCGCGCGAGAGTTCTTCCCAGATACGTAGGTACGGTGACCGCTCCAGCATCTGTCCATAATACACGCCACTGCAAAATAGTCAAGACTGTTTTTCAGTTAGTGTTAATGTGGACAAGTGCCGGAGTTCCGGGCGTCTGTCGCCGCAGGGGATCGTTACGGCCCGACTGTGCCGCCGCCTCTGGCCCCTCTAGGTCACTGTTCTTGGCTCAGACACCCAGAGCAATAGACGAACCGCAGGTCTGTCGACGACAGGTGATTGTCGGTCGACAACAGGCGATTGTCCGTCGACAACGGACGATCGTCCGTGGACATCGCCCCGATGTCAGTCGCCCCACGCCCATTGTCATCGGCCGATCGGCCGCTCCACGTGGTGCCGATTCACTTCACAAGGAGGTTCGTACGGCGAAGCGGTTTCCCAGAACCGAGTCCGACAGCGCCACGCTCACGGGGGGGTGATCGACGGACTCACCAACGCGGCGGAGGGCCGCCCCGCTCCGCCGGCGCAGGAGTGCCTGGACAAGGACCCGGCGGGCTTGCCCGCGGTTCCCGCCCGAGTACGTTTGGAGCGAGGCCAATTGGCACCGCTGGCCTGAGCGAGCCGAGGAGAGCCGATGGATGCAAACACAATCCGAGTTGCGGCGGCGGAGCTGGGACGCCAGATCGACGCCCGACTGATCGTGCTCTTCGGCTCTGCCGCCCGAGGGGACCGCGTTCATCACGATATCGATCTAGCCATCCTCCCACGCGAACGGCTGGACCTCGTGGACGTCACCAACCGCTTCACCCGGCGGCTGGGCACTCAGCACATCGACCTGGTGGACCTCGGGCGGGCCGATCCACTACTGCTCATGTTCGTAGCGCAGGAGGGCGTCCCCCTCTACGAGGCCGAGCCGGGCCAGTTCGCCCGCTTCGTATCGCTGGCGGCCCGGCGCTTCGCCGACACGCGCAAGTTCCGCGCTGGCGAGCGGCGCGAGATCCAGGACTTTCTCGCCCAACGCCGAGGATGACCGAGCTCGACGCCGCGCTCGTCCGCCGCAAGCTGGCGGTCATCCGCCGCAACCTGGATGATCTCTCCGCGCTGGAGCACCTCAGTCTGGCGCAGTATCGTGAGGACCGTTTCCGCCTCAAGGGAACCGAACGGCTGCTGCAGGAAACCGTTGAAGCGGCGGTCGACGCCAACCTCCATCTGCTCCGGGCCGCCGGTGCAGCTACGCCGGGCGACTATTACATGTCGTTCGTGGAGCTGGGCCGTGCGGGGATCCTAGCCGAGGAGCTGGCCTCGCGGTTGGCGCCGTCAGCGGGCCTGCGGAACCGGCTGGTGCATGAGTACGATGATATCGATGACGCTATCGTGCTCGGTGCCGTTCGCGATGCCCGGCGCGATTACGCCGACTACATCGGCGCCCTGGAGCACCACCTGGCCAGTCAAGGTCTCTAGCCAAATGGGCTAGGGTGCGGCGTCGGGAGACGCTGCATCGGGAGTCGTCCGGGCGCGACACTACGTCGTGAAGTCCTTGGCCCGGAGCTGAACAGACCCCGCATCCACCTGCCGTCGACCGTAAGCTTCGTGGTGCCGCGGGCATCGGCCTGATCATCGGAAGGAAGATCCCGCGAGACGCGCATTTCCGAACGATGTTTGCAGGCCTGCAATGCCCGTATGTAAAGGGTCCCAACGCCTGTGTAACGCTGCAAACGACGTATGCAGGTCTGCACGTGCCGTCTGTAACGTTGCACACACTCGTTCCAAGGTTGCACACGACGGATGTAAGGTTGCATACGCCGTGTGTAACGCTGCAAACGCCGTGCGTAACGTTGCAAACGACGATTGTAACCGTGCAAACAGGTATTGCAGGCCTGCAAACATCGTGTGTAACCCTACAAACATCGTGTGCGGGCCCGGAAACATAGTGTGAGGGCCCCGCGAGCATCGTTTGCGGCCCGGCATTGCCTGGCTTTTCCCGTTCCTGACTTGCTTGCCGGCCGTATGTCGTGGTCTTCCTGGCGCGTCCTCCGGTGGAAGGCACCGCCAGAGCCGGAGCACGAATTGCTTCCTGAAGCTCGGCAACACGCTCTAGGAGTCGCATACTGGCAGCCCTCGGCCGTCCCGCTCGAGACTAGGGCCAGGGCGCACGAGACCTGGGGCAAGGCGCAGGAGGCTTGGGGCAA
>CP070666.1:1250173-1254510 GCA_020351775.1 Gemmatimonadota bacterium
GGCGTGTGGGGCACGTCATCGAGCGACGTCTTCGCAGTCGGGTACAATGGAACGATTTTGCACCACGACGGAACGGTGTGGAGCGAGATGACCAGCGGGACGACGGTGGACCTCCGCGACGTCTGGGGGACGTCATCGAACGACGTCTTCGCAGTCGGGTACAATGGCACGATTGTGCACTACGACGGCACCGCGTGGAGTGAGATGGCGACCGGGACGGATCGGCCCCTCAGTGGCGTGTGGGGTGCGTCATCGACGGATGTCTATGCCGTGGGACTGTATGGCACGATCCTGCACTACGATGGAACCAGCTGGAGCATGAAAATGAGCGGGACGTGGGAGTCGCTCTACGCCGTGTGGGGCACGTCATCGAGTGATGTCTTTGCTGCGAGTGGGAGCACGATCCGGCACTACGACGGCGTTGAGTGGACCGGCATGGCAAGCGGGAGAGGCCTGGCTGATGTGTGGGGCACGTCATCGAGCGATGTCTACGCCGTAGGGGACCGCGGCGCGATCCGGCACTACGACGGCACCGAATGGAGCGAGATGGTGAGCGGAACGGATCAGCCGCTCCATGGAGTGTGGGGCTCGTCATCGAGCGACGTCTTCTCTGTCGGGTATTGGGGCGTCATCCTCAGGGGGACGCGCTGACGGCCGAGCGTCACGCGGCTTCGGTGGATCAGCGTGATGTTCGCACGACCATGAGCCACACCCACGTGCTTTCCCGCCCCGGCCCGGGCATCCGCAGCCCTGCCGATCTTATGTGGTCCTCGGGGGATGCTGGTAGCGTATTGCTGCTTGCGCAGCTTGAGGTTACAGATCGAGCACCAGCCGCAGCCCTGAATTGACCGCCCGGATGAGTTGGCTGGGTAGCTTGGCGCTGCGTTGAGCCAGGAAAGCTCGGTCGACCGTGATCAACTGGGACACGTTGGCGACGGAGTCGCGCGGCAGCCTCGACAGTTTTTTCGGAATGAATGCGTTGCCAGGTGCATCGAGAAGCCGCAGGTTGGACGTGAGCACGACGGCCAACACCGTTTGGATGCGGCTGCGGTTGAAAGCATCATTCTGCACAATGAGGACTGGCCGTCGGAATCCCGGCTCTGCTCCTCTGGGATCGGGAAGCGAGGCCCACCAGACCTCGCCCCGTTCGACTACCACTCCTCCTGCTCCAACGACCGAGCCTGCAATGCCCTAGTGGACGGATCGAGGAGGCTTTCCTCGTCGGAGTACACTGCGTTGAGTCGCTCGGTGAGGCTCCGGGCGCGGTACTTGGCGACGTATTCAGCAACCGCGACGGCGTACAGGCCGCTGCGTGACATGCCGAGTTTCTTCGCTACGGAGTCGGCCGACCGAAATAGCTCGTCTGAGATAGATATCGCGACTTTCATACTCTTATCATACTGCGTTCATACCAGACAATCAAGCCGGGCAACCCGACCTCTTGAAACAGGAGAGTCTCCGAGGGAGGCACCGGCTGCGCGATCGCCAAGAATGGCGATGTGGCGTTGGCGACATCGAATGGTGAGGGGATGTGCCCCCATTGTGCCCCCTAGCGCGGTTGCGTTGTGACGGCTTGTTGTTTGACGTTGGGTCTCGCAGGATAACTCACGCTGCCAGTCCAGACCCGTGGGTGTAACCGCGCACGACGATGAGGCTTAGGACAGGGGAGTCAGGCACGATCGGTGGTTATGCTGCGCAGGCGGTATACGATGAACCGATATGTCGGTCGCGATGGCGCCCGTGCTTTCTATGTCATCTTTGGCTTAGCCGTAGCGGGAGTGGGCGTACTCATCCCCATCATGCTAGATGGTGGCTAGTTCCCGGAGGAAAACGGTGTGCCAGCTATCGCAGTATCGTTGTTCCTCACCGAACCAACTTGACACAAGACAGAAGATGAGGGCCGTCGGTATGTGCGTATGGTGACATCATCGAGCAAGGGATCCTAGGATACCCGGCATGAAGATCCTCGCGTTCTCCGGGAAGGTGGCGAAAGCCGTGGGTGGCGCTCTGTTCGTGGCTCTTGTCATTTATGTTCTGGTCTACTCACCCGCTGTTGCCCTGTTCCTTGCGTTTCCCGCGGTCGGCTTCGGTTTCCTCTTCATTCGCTGGGCGTTTCGTGGCTACCCCCGATGCACGAACTGTCTCAAGTTACTTGTGCTTGCGGGCAAGTACGCAGCGCGCCGGCGTCTGTGTGATCGTTGTTTCGAGGAAGAGATGGCCCGCCAAAGCAGGTAGGTCGTACGGTTGTGGTATTGTGAGAAGAACCGCAAGGCGCTCGGTGCGCTTGCTCCCTCGCGTCTGCGGCGCCCGGTCATACCGCATCGAATACCGCCCCAGGCACCAGGCAAGACAACGTGCTGGCCGACGTATCTGCTGAATCGCTGACTCTTCTACCTGCTCTCGAGCGGCGTCAGCACAACGGTACGGAAGTGGATCACCCCACCCTCGGACTGCAAACCGATCCTGCCGGGCCGAACGTCAACCTCCGTTGCCTCGTTGACCTTCTTGCCGTTCAGGATCAGCGTGATCCTGTCGCCATCGGCAGTGATCTCGTACCTGTTCCACTCCCCAGGCGCGTTCTCGTTCCCCTCGATCTTGGTCAGCCCCCAACCCTGCAATCGCGGGATCTCGGATAAGCGTTCTTCATCGCCGCCGATCTTGAAACCCTGGAAACCGTACATGTTGCCGGCATTGCCGCTCTGTAGCTGAGCCTCCACAGAGTTCGGCAGCATCATGGGCTCGCCCGTTATCCGCATGAGCACCCCGCTGTTGCCCGGTGTCTCGGGCCAGCGCCATTCCACGACGAGCCTGAAACTCTCGTAGTCGTTCTCCGTGTAGAGGTATCCGCCGGGCTCTCCCTTGCAGATAAGGATACCATCCTCAACGCTCCAGACGTCCTCCATCTCGGCGTCCTCATCGACGAGGAAGTACTCCCACCCGGACAGGTCCCTGCCATTGAACAGTCTGATGTCCTGAACGGGAGATTCATCCTGGGCCGATGCCGGCGTCGAAGCAGGAAGAAGGACCCCCGCCACAATCGTGAACGCCACCAGTCGTCTCATCGTGATACTCTCCTGTCTTGTGACACAGTCGCGTGAGCGGTAGGAGCGGCAGACGACTTCTCTGCACGTTACATGGACTTTTGGTCGATCCCAGTACTACTCCGCGACTGAACTCCCCTACGATACTATCGGGTAGTATCGGCCTGGCTCACCGTAGAAGCAAGAGAGCCCCGGGGCCAGATCCCGAGGCCCTAGTGAGTTGAAGCGGCGGCACATGAGCTTGACCTGCGTGAGGAGGATCGAGGCGGACTGATCCGCAGCCGCCGCGTCCGGTTAATGCGCTCCTATCCTACGATGATGCTCGACGAACCACGTTGGACAGACGGAATTTTCGTCCTTAGAATCCCTTGGTGGTAACCGCTCCGGGCCGGCTCGGCGTCGCGCCGCGCCGAATCCCGCCCCGGGCCCTGACGGCATAACGACTCACGGAAGTGGGGAAGGCTGGGATCGGCGAGATTCAAGTCCGTCTTTACGTTGTTTGGATCCCGGGAGGACGAGTTTGAAAAGGGAACGCCGCGAAGCCAACGTGACGGACTCGAGCGGGGTCAAATGGCAGTGTGCCTGGTTCTGGCAGCCCGTTCGAGACCCTATGCCAAACAAGACCCGTGTGTATCTCCGCCGCCTCGACGACGGAGCGGGCGAACATACTCATGAAGTGATCGCAAACTGTGCGCCCGACACGTTCTCAGAAGGACTCATCGACGGCGACTTCACACCTCGGCCTCGGCGCCCCATGGGGATAACCATCAAATTCGGCTGACGGTACCGGACAATGGTGGGAGCGGCGGCCCGGACCAATCGGACCCGCCCTACGCCGCCCGTGCGACATATCTCGGCTCCTGGCCGAGCAGGGTGAAAGAGGAGGAGGAAATGAGAGTTACTAGGGTGCTTGGCGACTTTCTGACGGTCTTTGTACTTGCCTTTGCTGTCTCGGCTGTTGTATCGCTCATATGGAACTTGATCGCACACGGGTCCGTGACAGTTGACTGGGGTTCCTCGCTCAGCCTCGGCATCGTCCTCGGCATCGTGGTTCCGTGGATGGGGGCAAGGCAGCGCAAGAGCGAATCGCCCTGACTCCTGCAATCAGATTGCCTGACGCATTCTGTCCCTCGGGCGGGCCACCCGGTGTTCTCAACGCGCTCGTAGCGTGGCGCGCACTCTCGGTTGGGGCCGTGGTCTGTTCACTCGTCCCGCCGGCGGCCCTCGCGCAGGAGGTGAGCCCGACGAGGAGCTACGAGCCTCCGACGGTCGCGGCGCTGAGCCTGACCGAGGTTT
>CP070666.1:1254610-1258841 GCA_020351775.1 Gemmatimonadota bacterium
CTGACCGACATATCGGTTTATCCTACATCTCTTGCGCAACCTGGCAAGCGAATCGTCCGTAGGACATCTGTCGTGAGCCGCCTCATCGCGCATGATTACTCTGAAGGGGCCAGTCTGAGGTGAGGGATATCCTGCGAGAGCCAAGCGATATAGCGTGCAGGAACAGAGTGGCGCATCTGAGAGAAGCCCAGGATCACGGGAGATCGGCGGGGCTGCGATTGCGCAAATTGGGGGGTGAGTACGGGGGTGGAAGTGCGCCGTCGGATGCTCACATGTCAAATGCGACCTAGAGTACATTTCTCGTACCCCACCAAGCGAGGGACACCATGCGCCACATAACCGTCGTCGGCAGGTACGCTTCCGACCTGAAGTACGTTGCCGTTTCGCTGCTGCTCGTGGGTCTGCTAGCATCGGCGGGATGCACGCCATCGTTCGAAGGATACACTACCAGCGGTGACCGAATCATCGACCGGGCCACCGGTGAGCCCGTCCACCTGATCGGATTCGGCCTCGGCGGCTGGCTCCTGCCCGAAGGTTACATGTGGGGAATCAGAGCGCTCGATCGGCCCTGGCAGTTCGAGCAGGCGATCGAGGACCTGATAGGTGCAGCCGACGCAGCCGAGTTCTGGCGTCGCTACCACGACAACTACGTGACCGAGCAGGACTTCCGGGCCATGGCAGCGATTGGGGTGAACTCCATTCGTCCGGCACTGCTAGCCTCCAAGCTGATGCCCAGGGAGCAACCGGAAGCCCCACCATACACGTTCTCTGATGAAGGCTTCCGATTCCTCGATTCGGTCGTCACGTGGGGCACGCGTTACAAGATGGGCATCATCTGGGATATGCACGGTGCGCCGGGCGCGCAGAACGCCGAGAACATCTCCGACAGCGATGGTGAAGCTCGGCTCTGGACCGAACCGGATATATACTGGCCCCGCATGCACGCTCTGTGGCGCCGCATCGCCGAGCGGTACGCTGGGAATCCGTACATCATCGGGTATGACCTGTTGAACGAACCGCTGCTCAGACGCTACGAGGGCATAGGCGAGGCGGATCTTCGCACGCTGTACGTGGAGCTGACGGAAACCATCCGGGAGGTCGATACGAACGGCATAATCTTCATCGAGGGCGACGACTGGGCTCAAAACTTCCGGATGCTCGAGCCGATCGACTGGGACCCGCACCTGGTGCTGGCCTTCCATTCCTATCCACCCACGTCGTCCGACCGTGGGCTGGCACGGTGGGACAGCCTGCGGACCCGCTACGATGTGCCGCTGTGGCACGGGGAGACGGGTGAAGTGGGGGCGCCGTTCGATCGCAACCGCGAATCGACCACGTTTTTGCGATCGGCAAACGTGGGGTGGAGCTGGTGGACCCACAAGAAGATCGCCCGTGAGACGCAGCCCTGGCACTGTCCGCCCACGCAGGGCTTCCAGCGCGTTCTGGACTATTGGCAGGGCAGGGCCGAGCGCCCGACGGCGGAGCAGGCCCGCGCGTGGCTGTTCGATCAGGCCGAGAAGGTGCACAGCCGCTACTGCGACTTCCTGCCCGACATGGTCGCATCGCTGGACGGGCTCGATCCCGACGGCTGGCTCTCCATCCGCGAGATGGAAGCCCCCGCCATCTATCTGCAGCCCGTGGACACTGAAATCGAGGTGGGTGACGTAGCCGTTCTGAGGGTGCGGGCGACCGGCTATCCGGTGGAGTACACCTGGTTGCACGACGGGCAGGTAGTCGAGGCGGGAGCGGGCCCGCGACTGGCCATCGTTCCTGAGTCGGAAGCCGAAGCAGGCATCTGGCAGGTCGTCGCCTCGAACCAGCTCGGTGCGGATACCAGCGAGTCTGTTCGGGTCGAGGTCCGTCCGTTCGCGGGGATGGAGGTGCCGCGCGCTGCCGCATTCGGCGCATTCACTCCCATCGAGCGTCTGGTCACGGGAGCGGCCATGCCGGCTCCGGACGATCTGTTTGCGCGGTGGGCACTGCGATGGGACGATGACGGGCTCCATGGTCGCATCGAGGTGACCGACGCCGTCCTGCGGAACCAGGACGGCCGTCCGTATCACAACGATGGGGTGGAGATCTACCTGGACCCCGACAACGCCAAAGCACTGGGATACCAGGCAGACGACGTGCAGATTCGGATCATCCGCGGTGGATCCATCTCCGCGGATCGTGGCGTTATGCCACAAGGATTCTCAGGCACCCAGCGGGAGGTAGCCGGCGGATACGTTGTCGAGTTCACGCTGCCGTTTGGTGCAGAGGTTTCCCCCGGTACCTTCATCGGCATCGACGTCCATGTGGTCGACAACGATGACGACCGGCGCGAGCACAAGGTCGGCTGGGCCGCCGAGGATGACAATGCCTACCGGTCGCCCGCCTCGCTGGGGACGGTTCGGTTGGTGGGCTAGGAGCTCTTTCGCGGCGTTGTTGCGCGGTCAGGGCTTGCAGGGAAACTCGGAGATGTCAAGTGATCTCAATGACATCGGCAGCGAGAGGATCCGCGTAGAGGTGAGAGATGAAGACGCCGTGGTGTCCGGCATAGCAAGAAGCAGATAAGTGCATCCCGAGTGTATGTCCGAGACCTCAAAGGAATGTTGACCAGCTCTGCGATTGTGCTGGACAGCTCCAATTCAGCACGTGATGCTTAGTACTGGGCGAGGTAGAATCCTATGGTGAACGGACAACCACCTCTGCTTTGTGAACAAACTCTGAACACGACCTGATGGATACCTCGACACTGGCGGGTCACGGGAGATCGTCCAGGACCCGTATGATGCGCGAGGCGGTGAACTCCTGCCCGAAGATATCCGTGGTCCTGATCCGGATCAGGTGCCCTCCCGGCGTCAGCCCCGCCGTAAGCCGTCCCTCCCACATGTGAAACGAGGTGGAGGCCCTCCGCCCGCTTTCCCTCTCGGTGACCCGGGCATAGAGGGGGTCCTCCTGAGGAGCGAATTCCAGGGGAATCCATTCATCAGATCCGCCAACCGTCATCTCCACGGTGGAGCCCCGGCTGCCGCTGAACACGTTCACAAAGACCGAGGTGTCGGCGAGGCGCCCTTGTTCCACTTGGTCCGGAGCCTGGATCTGCATCTGGTAGTCCGCCGGCCTGCGGGCAGCTTTGAAGCGGGCTGAGTACTGATTCCCATCAAAGCTCACTATGAAGTACCCGTTCGGCGAGCCGTCGGAGCTGGTGGCGTGAGGGATATCCGTTTCGTCCCTGGCCCCGCCCCACCACCTGCCGCAGGCAGCTCCTGCATTGATATGGTAATGCGGGTTGGCACCGGACCAACCGGCCGACTCATCCAGAAATCCCTGGCTGATGTTATGGCTGTGAGCGCTGAAGGAGAGGGTATGGGGCCGGTCCCGAAGCAACTCGTTGAGCCGGCGGAGGTCCGGGACCCTGTCTGCACGCCAGGGGGGGATGTGCATGGACAGGACGACTAGGTGGTGCTCCGGAACGTGGTACAGATCAGCCTCCAGCCATTCGAGCTGGTCCCGTCCGAGACCGGTGACGTAGTCATCCCCTCCCTCGGGAAAAAGCACATTGCTCAGGATCACGAAGTGGACGGGCCCGTAATCGAAGGAGTAGTACCGGGGCCCGAAGACCGTTCTCCATGTCTCGTAGTGGTCGTATGTGTCGAGACCCTCATAGTTGGCGTCGTGATTTCCGGGTGTGTTGAAGAAGGGGATCCCCACGGTACCCGTCACTTGATTGATGTGATCGTAGAGGTCCAGCCGGTCGGAGGTGATGTCGCCGAGGGTCACTGCGAATGCGGCCGTCGTACCCACTAACTCTTCCACAACGTCGTGCGCGAAGTAGGTCACCTCCTCGTGGTTCCGGGGTTGGGGGTCACCGATGAAGATGGCGTCGAACCGGTCCGGCTCCTGCTGTGGCATCAAGGGGAAATCGATGGATTCGGGGAGGGACCCAGTCCTGGGGATCGTCGCCCCCTCGAGGTTGAGTGGTTCGGTGTCGTTGTGGAGGTAGTAGAATCGGGGGATGTTGTCCTCCGAGACTGGCGTCCTGTAACCCCGAGGCTTGATGACGAAATAGACAGCCTTGGCGTGGCCTGGCAGGACCCAGGTTCCCTGGGCGTCAGTCACTGTGACGGTGCGCTGGTCTGAGACACCCACGCCGGGAATGCCGTGCTCTCCCTCATCCCGAACGCCGTTGCCATTGGCATCCTCGAAAACGACTCCCCGGGCCAGTCCCAGGGGGGCCGGTGCCGGT
>CP070666.1:1258941-1263117 GCA_020351775.1 Gemmatimonadota bacterium
AGGCTCGTGAGCCCGCTCAACGCCCTGATGTCGCTGATCGAGTTGCTGTAGAGGTAGAGCTCCGTCAGGCTCGTGAGCTCGCTCAACGGGCCGATGCCGCTGATCGAGTTCTGGGTGAGGTCGAGGTATGTCAGGCTCGTGAGTCCGCTCAGCGCGCTGATGTCGCTGATCGAGTTGTAGCGGAGGCCGAGGCTGGTCAGGCCAGTGAGATTCTGAACCCCCATCAGGCTCGTGATCCCGCGGGAGGAGGCATTTAACTCCGTCAACCCGGATATCAGGCCGCAGGTGAGATGGTCCTGGGCACCAACCGAGAGTGCAGTCCTGATCGCCGCCTCCAGGTTGCCATCCTCGAACGTCGCGATGGCTGTGTCGGGATAGTCACTGCAGAACTCGCTGGGCTCGAGGACCAGCGGCTCGGCCGGACCGATAGAGTCGTCGTTGTCTCCGCAGCCCAGCGGGAGAAGAAGCGAGCCCATAAGGAGCAGCAGTGGACGCAAGTTCATTCCTGAGCCCAGCTGGAGGGCGATGCTCCAGCTTGCACCCGAAAACACGAGCCTGCAAGCTGAAGCCCCGAGCCCCGCGAGACGCCCCGGGGCCGTAACACTGGAACTAGAACTTGACCTGCAGTCCAAGCGCGAACCTGCCGTCGCGCTGCTGCGCAACGGCCACGCGCAGCCGGTCGAGCGGCACTTCCTCCCAGCGGTCGACCTTGACGGTGTAGCCAACTGTGCCACCGACAACAAGTCCTACCAGCGCACCGGCTGGTGCAAGCCACACTCCGGCGTTGACTTCTTCCTGCCATTCCTCCCCGGCTATCGTTGCCACGCCGAGGGCGAGAGCCAACCCAGCCGGAATACCCACCAGGGCACCCGTGACCGTTTTCCTCTTTCGTCCCCGGCTAATCTCAAGCCTCGTGATTGAGACCGTGGCGATTGCGAGTGGCGACAACCCTTCTGGCTCAAACGCCATGGCACCTTGGGAAAGCGAAAGGCACGTCCCGGCTAACCTCTGTATTCCCAGGTCAGGCGCCGTGACCCGCACCCGCGAACCTGGTTCAATGGTCTGTGCCTGCTGGCCAGATAGATCGCCGACAGGAACTAGCAACAAGCCGGCTGTCAGTGAGATGACGGTGCGCATAGCAACCCCCAGTCCGAATTGCGCTACCGTCGGCGGTCTTGGGTCACGTCGTCGGGTGGGCGTCCAACTTGGAGGGCGTGTACTCTGGCGGACACAAAAAGCCACCGGCGTACTTTCTCCGCAGCACGGTGACCTTGAGGGCAAGGACTAGTATGAAGCGCGGTACAAGGGTTGGCTAGGTTTGCTGAAGCAAGGAGCCCCGACAGGAACCGCCGGGGCTGGAGTTCCTTGGCGACAGCTCAGCGTCACTACGGGCTCAGCCCTTGCTCGATCACGCGGTTGGCGAGTTCGATGAGTTCCTGTGCCGCATCCGGCTGGACGTGCTTGCCGGACTGAGCATTCACGAAGTTGATGAACGCGTTCAGCTTGTTCTCCGCTGCAGTAGAATTGCCCCTGTCGATTGCCGCCGCAGCTTGTTCCAGATGGGCGAGGAAGGCATGGGCGACACCGGTGTTGTCAATCGCTCCCTCAGCGACGAGCTGGTCGACCAGCTCTACCATTACCTCAATGCTTGGTTCGAGGGTGGTCGAGAATGCGACCATGTAGATGTCCTCGCTGCCGGAGCGCCAGTCAGCCCACACGATGCGATCACTAAAGATCGCCGGGTTATACGCGACCCCGTTGCTTGTCACCTGAGCTTCGGTCTGGGTCGCCAGATCGAACATATAGATGTTCCAGCCACCGTCACGGTCATCATCCCACACGATCCGGCCCCCGAAGACCGCCGGACGACGTTGATTGCTCGGGTGGTCCGTGATCTGCGTCTCGGTGTTCGTGGCAAGGTCGAACATGTAGATGTCGTAGTTCCCGCTCCGATAGTCGGCCCACGCTATGACCGTACCTGAAATTGCCAGTGCGGGACACAGGGGCTTGCCTGGATCGAAGCTTAGGTCGGTTGGGATCTCGCTCTCTGTACCGTCAGTGAAATCGTACATGAAGATCCTTCGGCTCGTGTACCGGGAGTCCAGCCAGACCACTCGGTCGTCAGAGACAGCCGGATTGTGTTGATTGTTCGGGTCGACTGTTATCTGCGTCTCGGTGTCTGCGGCAAGATCGAACATGTAGATGTCACTATTCCCCGTTCCGTTACGGCGGTCGTCCCACACGATGCGGTCCCCTGAGATTGCCGTGCAGATCTGGGAACTCTTGTCACTCGTAATCTGGCGTTCATGTGCCTCCGACAGATCGAACATATAGATGTCTGAAGCGCCGTTTCGGTAATCCTCCCACACGATCCGGTCACCGGATATGGCCGGAGGCATCCACCCCACCTGGGCATTAGGGTTGCTTGCTGTCACCTGCATCTCTGTCTGCGATACCAGATCGAATGCATAGATATCGTAGCGGCCATGTCGATCATCTACCCACATGATGTAGTCCCCAGCGATGCCGGGTTCGTCTTGGCGATTGGGATCAGTTGTAATCTGTTCTTCGGCGCCAATCGTGATCGAGAACAGCGGCCGTGCGACCACGCCTTTGGTCTCAAGCCCCGCTGTATCATGACAAGAGCTGAGTACACAAAGGGGAAGCACAGCGGCACAAGTGAGACGGTGTCGCATGGTGTCACCTCCCGAGTCATATGTTGTTCGATACCATCGGAGATCCAGCCCTCACGCCATCGGAGGGTATCTCACTGCGGCATCACGGTGGCAGCGCCTAGAAGGCCGGCGGTAGCAATTGTATTGCTCCAGCTTGATCGACTTGAGCCGACTGCGGATCAATCGACCGTTGAGCCGTGGAGGGAGGGAGTCTGTTGTGGGCGCTCTGAGGGACAGCAGAACATGTAGGCCGGTACATGGGACGGCAAGAGCCGCAGCAATGCTACACTGCTGACGTTCAAACCAAGGTGGTCTGAGTCATTGTGTCGACAAAGAAGCCCCGAGCGCCGCGAGGCGCCCCGGGGCCGTTGTGGGTCCATCTGATAATCAGGACATTCGCCGCTACGGCTTCACTTGGATGTTGGCGCCCTCACTTTCCTGCAATTCAGGTACGAACGGAAAATCGACCCAAGGGGTCGGCCCGCATACCGATGCATAGAGGCCCCAGGCCGGCACGTCCGGATACCATTCACTCCACTCGTCCGGCGGAGCATTGCTGCCCTCACCGTTGTCTCGCAGCTTGAGCCAGAACCGCGTTTTCGGTTCGCCGGTGAACCACCCTGGGGCGTTTGGTCTTATCGTGACTGCGGCACGGCCACGGTGTCCAGTCGGGGCTTTCTCTTTCCACACGACGACTCTGACCACGTTGGCTTGAATGTCTGCGGTGTTGCATGGATGCCAATTCTTGCCGCCCGTGCCGTATACGCTGCTCCAGCCGCGGTAAAGAATCCCTTATCCTTTACAACGGCAACCTGTTCTTCAAATCAATCAAAGCGGTTTCCAGCGCCGCGTCCCTGTCCTGAATGACATCCTGTATCGTAGCTTTCACTTCGATGTCGGGAGCGATGCCCAGGCCCACGAATTCCCTGCCGTCCGGGAAGTAGTCTCTCTTGGCACACACCAGCGCGAGACCGCGACCCGGTAGCTCAAATATGATCGGACTGCCCGTGCTGCCGGCGGTCGTCCTGCCGATCACCCTCCCTCGGTTGATGGTAATGAATCCCAGCGTGAAATCCTCAGCTCCGGAAAAAGTGCTTTCATCCACGACCAGATTGACCGGCCTGGTATAGATGTTCCCATTCTCGAGCGGCTCGACGTCATATCCCTCTTCCTCGAACCATTGCCCGCTTTGTCCCCACGCCCGGTGGGCGCCGATATTCATCGGCGACTTCCATTTGACGGTTCTGAACCTCTCGGTCGTAAGGTGTTGCAGCACATAATGGGTGACCTGCGTGGCGCCGCCGAAGTTCTCCCGCACGTCGATTACAAGACCGTCTGTTTCAAGTATCCTCGTGTAGATTGAATCGAACTTGGGCCTGATTGCCTCGGTATCAACGAAGTTGTTGATCTTCAGATAGCCGATATTGTCCGGCAGCAACTCAAAAAGGAACGGCTCACCCTCGAAGATCTCCTCTTCCATGATCCAGGGCTCGCGACCGAT
>CP070666.1:1263217-1267315 GCA_020351775.1 Gemmatimonadota bacterium
TGGGCCGGGGACGTATCGGAAGCCGACAGCGTTCTCCAGTTACTTGAGGAACGGTTCCCCGGCAGTCTCCAGATCCCGCGACGCGCTTCGAACATCGCCCTTGCTCGGCACGACTGGGCGACGGCTGAGGCGATGGCGAGAGAGGTCTTGAACGCTTCTCCCAACCTGCAGCAGTGGGCCCGCAACCGGCTGGCGGAGGTCGCCCAGATCCATGGCCAGATGGCCAGAGCGAGCCGTGAGCGCCGCGAAGCTCTCCGGATCGAGGCACAGCGGGTGGGTATGTCGGCTGAGGAACGGGACCTCCGGATGGAATTCGACGATGTGGAGCGACAACTGTCGTATCTGTCTGATCCCACTGTCTTGGCACCCCGCCTGGAGGGCATCTGGGAACGCTTCCGGGCCTTGACTGCCGAGCGAGAACCGGCTCAACGGGGTTACGACGACTTCATCACCCCGTTCGCGCGCGCCGGGATGGCGGCAGCAGCAAGTGAACTTCTGACGGAGTACCGAGCGGCGCTCAGTGAGCGAGAGCGATCTGATCTTTTCACGCGGTCCTTTCTCATCCGGTACGAGGGGCAGGTGGCATTGGCCGACGGCCGACCGGAGGAGGCAGCTGAGTTGTTCGGCCAGGCCTGCGACGTAGTTCGGGGGATCATAGCCCTGTGCGAGGCCAATCCTGACCTGGGCGTTGCCTACGAACGAGCCGGCAGTTCCGATTCCGCACTAGCAGTGTACGAGCGGTTCCTGGCCCTCGAGGCCAATCGCTTCGACGCGGACCGAACCATGTACGCGGCCACGCACCGTCGCTTGGGTGAACTGTACGAAGAGCGCGGTGACCGTGAGAAGGCGGTAGAGTACTACGCCAGGTTCGTCGAGCTGTGGAAGGACGCCGATCCCGAGTTACAGCCGCTGGTGGAAGACGTGAGGCGCCGGATAGCGCGATTGGTGGGAGAGCCGCGGCGCCAGAGCCGAGCATTACGATGACTGACACCGTCGACCGCCTCAAGGCTGCGCTCGCCGACCGCTACACCATCGAGCGCGAACTCGGTAGCGGTGGGATGGCGACAGTGTACTTGGCCGAGGACGTGAAGCACCGTCGCAAGATAGCAGTGAAGGTGTTGCGACCAGAGCTAGCTGCAGCGCTCGGAGCCGATCGGTTCCATCGTGAGATAGAGATCGCGGCCAATCTGCACCATCCACACATACTGCCTCTGTACGACTCAGGTGATGCTGATGGATTTCTGTACTACGTCATGCCCTACGAGGAGGGACAGTCACTCAGAGACAAGTTGGCGAAGGAGGGTGAACTGCCGATTCCTGAGGCTGTCAGGATTCTGCGCGATGTGGTAGACGCACTCGATCACGCTCACAAGCACGGAGTAGTACACAGGGACATCAAGCCCGACAACGTGCTGTTGACGGAGCGTCACGCCCTGGTCACTGACTTCGGTGTTGCCAAGGCCGTGAGCGAAGCGACGGGTGTTCAGAAGCTCACAACCGAAGGGGTAGCCCTTGGCACGCCTGCATACATGTCGCCGGAACAGGCCGCCGCCGACAAGCACATCGACCACCGCGCCGACATCTACGCTGTGGGCGCTGTTGCCTACGAGCTGCTGACAGGTAGGCCACCGTTCATGGGAACGACGCCGCAGGAGGTGCTGGCGGCGCATGTCACGAAGGCGGTGGAGCCGGTAACGGAGCATCGGGGGACGGTGCCGCCAGCGTTGGCGCAGTTGGTGATGAAGTGCTTGGAGAAGAAACCCGCCGATAGGTGGCAGAGCGCCGAGCAGTTGCTGCCAGAGTTGGAGGCGATGGCGACGCCAAGTGGAGGAATGACACCGACCGACACTCAGCCTGTCCCGGCCATCAGCGGGCGGAAGAGATTGGTCGGCTTGGGCGTTGGCATTCTCACAATCGCAGTGATCGTGGGCGTCCTCCTGCTTCGCTCGGAATCGGAGATGCCTCTCTTCCGGGTGGGTAATACAACTAGGATAACACGCGCGTTCGGCCTTGAGATTGAGCCTGCCCTCTCACCTGATGGCCGAATGGTGAGTTATGCTGCCGGCGCGCCAGATGCCATGCACATATACGTGCAGCAGGCAGGCGGTCCTGGAACTCTGGCGCTTACCCAACAGCTTACGGGCCATCATCGATCGCCTCGGTGGTTACCGGATGCAACTCGGCTGGTCTACGAATCCCAAGGGGAGATCTTCATGATTCCCCAGTTGGGGGGAACGCCTCAACGCGTTATCGATCGTTCGCCCGGTCCCCCGGGGACCGGTGGACAGAGCGGTTGGTACCACAGCCCCGCGCTGTCGCCAGACGGGGAACGGATCGCCTGCGTCTGGCAGGAGGTGCGCGCTGGCACAAAACAGCGGGAACCGAGTGAGATACTTGTGCTGCCGCTGAGCGGTGGAGATGCGACAAAGGTGACCGACGCAATCGAGGCACACTCGCTTCGTTGGTCCCCAGACGGGTCCATGTTGGCCTTCGTGTCGGGCGCCCAGCTTTTTGTCTTCGGCGCTGGCGACTTTGGAAATGTCGATCCAAGCTCGATTTACGTTGTCCGATCGTCTGGCGGTGAACCCTTGCGAGTGACTTCCGAGGAGCACCTTGACATCAGTCCCGTCTGGTGGCCCGACGGAAGGCACCTGCTGTTTGTCTCGAATCGCGAGGGCAGCCGCGATGTGTATCAACTGGCGATCACCGGGTCAGGCCAGCCTCAGGGAATGCCGATCCGGCTGACCACAGGTCTAGAAGTGCACGGAATGGACCTGTCTGCCGACGGTACCCGCCTTTCGTATTCGGTATTCACGGATGTCGCCAACCTCTGGTCGCTCGAGATCCCCAGTGCAGGAACAACTTCCATTGGCGACGCTGCACTGGTGACAAATGAGAATCAGGTGATCGAGTTTGCAGACCTGTCGACGGACGGCTCTTGGTGGACGTTCGATTCGAACCGCGATGGGAATCAGAACATATACCGAATGCCTGTCGGCGGTGGAGAGCCGCAGCAGCTCACAACGCACCTGAGCGATGACTACAGACCGCGTTGGTCACCCAGCGGAGAGGAGATTGCCTTCTACTCGTTGCGGACGGGCAATCGCGACGTGTACGTGATGTCCGCCGACGGGAGATCACTCCGACAGCTTACTTACGATCCGGCCTTGGACGCGTTCCCTGAGTGGTCACCGACCGGCGATGCAATAGTGTTCCATTCGCGCCGAACTGGTCGCAGTGAGTTGTATTTGGTAACTCGTCAGCCCGGTGAGGCAGAGTGGAGCGCACCGGAGCAACTGACGACAGTTGGGGCATCCTTCCCCGATTGGTCACCTGACGGCTCCGAGATCGCATATTCCGGAATCGACGGTATCTGGGCATTGTCATTGGAGACGCGCGAGAGTCGCCTTCTCGTGGATGCTCAGGAAGGAAGTCCGGTGCCCACGCGGCCAAGATGGTCGGAGGATGGCGACCGAGTTTACTATGTTCTCAGTTCCCCAGAGGTTTGGATGAGCATCTGGTCCGTGGCTGCCTCTGGAGGGCCAACGCGGCTCGTCGCTGATTTCGACGTCTCTGCAGCGCGGGCTCCCGGTCCTGCCTTCATAGTCAGGCACGGACACTTGTATTTCAGTATCCACGAATTCGAAGCCGACCTGTACGTTGCGGAGTTGTTCGCACGGTAGGCTCCGCGACTACCTGCTGTTCCAAGAACTGATGAGGCCGAGGGGGTAGGGTCGGCGTCGTTGAGGGGTGGGGTAGGAAGTGGGGTAGAAACATGCTACATCTTGCCACATGATCCCGCACCAAATACTAGATAGGACACCCGAAACACCGCGTTAATACTACGTTTTGTCGTATCTCGCCCACTCTCTGAGGGGAATGGGTTTAGTGGGTCACCTCCAAGCAGCACCAAACCCGCCAACCTAGCCTAACCATCAGCCGATCCGTACCTTACGGCACTGCCAGCCGAGGTCGTTTCATGACTGACCAGCTGGATCGCCTCAAGCGCGCCCTCGCGGACCGCTACGCCATCGAGCGGGAACTCGGTAGCGGCGGGATGGCGATCGTGTATCTAGCGGAGGATGTGAAGCATCACCG
>CP070666.1:1267415-1271509 GCA_020351775.1 Gemmatimonadota bacterium
GGACGCCGCACGGACCTAAGCTAGACTTCATCCGTTTCCGCTGCCATGTGTAGTGCGCATATAACCGCCGGCGAAATTGCATCTGTTGGACGAGTGCGTAGGACGCTACCACTGTGATTGCCGCAGCAACCAACCCGGGCCACGCTAGTTCCGCCGACGCGGCCGGGTTATGCCGCAGGGAGACCATCTTCAACCGGCGAAAACAGCTCGCGATTCGGGCGCGGGTCGCCTGGCGCGACCACTGCCGTAGGACCATGAGGAAGACAGAGCCAGCCGGGACGGGAACACCTGGAGTGTTGCTCAACTCACCCTCCGGTTTGTCTCAGCAACGCTGACGATCTACAGGCGAGGAATGAGCAACGATGAGGACATAGATTGGGTGAATACGGGTGTGCTTGCATTGCAGGGCTTCCTCAGCCGAGAGGATGAGGCGCGGATCATACCGCTTTGCCTGAGAGTATCCGAGATTGAGGGATTCGACGGTGGATTGAACCGTGGTGCCAGCCGGCTGCATATGACTCTTGCCAGTTGGAAGGTGACACCTCAAGAGGTGCAGCTTGCCCAGTCGCAGTTCGCCTCAAGATTCAACGACCTCGCCGCGATCACGATGCCGGTTTCCCTGTTCGAGTCCCGGGGCAACGGCGGCCTCGCCTGTGCCATCGCGCCAAAACCTACCGAGGCGTTGCTGCAATGGCACGCACAAGTTCATGCGAAGGTAGCCTGGCCCTTTCAGCCGTGGAGGGAGATGGACTTGCCGGGGAGCTGGTGGCCCCATATAGGGGTATGTCACATCGCAGAGAGCAAGGAGCATCTAGCCAGCGAGCCGCTTCAGAAGCTCAGAGAGATTGAGGAGATCACCATTGAGCGGATTGGGCTGGTTAGCTACTTCGGCTCAATGCAGGTCTTGGGCGAAGTCGAGTTAAGAAGAGAAGCTACGCTTTAGGAGGAGGCGGGGTGACGTATCCATTCATGGGACGCTGTGGCGAGGACTGCGAGGGTTGTAAGCACCGGGAATCAGACGGCTGCCCCGGGTGTTCTGGGACCGACGGGAAGCCGTTCTGGGGAGAGTGCAAGTTGGCCACGTGCTGCATCTCGAAGCAGCATGAGCACTGCGGCCAATGTCTAGAATCCCCGTGCGCCAAGCTAGACGAATACGCGTCCGAACCCGGCAACGGCTATATCCTTCTGAATCTCAGAGCCTGGAATGAGATTGGATATGATGCCTGGCGGCGCGCGAAGAACGAACAGTCATAGGCGGGCAGTGAGTCTTGACAGAGAAGCAATCTTGGCTGAGCGTCTTCGTCGGCAGCGCTTGCTGGAGCCGGTGAAGACGTCACAGGAGTATGCGACGTTGTTTCGGCTGCTGCAACCGGTGACTCCAGCAGCCGACACGCGCCCCGATGCCCTTGTCACGCAGTAGTGAGACCGCTTGCAGCTGGCAAGGTCGAATGGCACCGTCTGTGGTCGTCGAGGCCAGATGAAATCACTCGTCAGGCTACCGATCGGCGTTTCCTGTTCCTATCCCGCCGCCCGTACCCCGAATGCAACCCTCCGCGAACTGAGAATGGTCACTAGGAGGGTTACGTTTGGGGAGCCACTCTTCCGAACCGCCGAAACCCGCGACCACCCGCACTCATCCCCAGGCTCTCGGACCTCGTGCACATCTGGCGACGGCTTGTGTGCGGCGCTTCCACGAGCAGTACATCACCGTCGACGAGTTGGCAGCCTGAGTCGATGCTGTGGGCTCGGCACTTGAGACAACACCTGCCATGGCGGTATCATGGGGCCCCGACATGGGCACCAGTCACGTCGGAAGTGAACCAAGGGCACGCAATCGGCGGTGTTGCTTCGGGCGAGGAACGTCCAATCGGAGGCTATGGGTAAACCGGTGTAGTCCCAGGAGCGAGCACGTGCACGAGACGACTGGTCGTGCAATCTACTGTGCGTGCCGGGACGGATGACCGTGGTGGAGACAGAGCGAGGAAGATTGCAGAGGTGGCTGCGCTGGTGCCTTGGACAGCAGCAGGTTGACGTGAAGAGCTACCGGAGCTTGCGTGGGTACTCGGACTGTGAGCTCGTGGCTTGCGAAACCAAGCACGGCACGGTTGTTCTGAAACACTATGCTCCCGGCTTCGTGGATTACTCCCGGCTCGGTTCGGTTGCTACCGCACGAAAGCACATGCTGGTGCTGCAAGAGCTGCCGGCCCTCGGTGTGCCCACTCCGCGCCCTCTCGGCTTCGCCACGCAAGGGGACCAGGCCGCGCTGGTGATGGAGTGGATAGAGACTGAACCGCTGACTCCTGCTGATCGCCTTCAGGCAGCGCGGGTGCTGGCGCGGCTGCACTCCATCTCTCTTGCGGACCTGAGCGAGGAACTCGCCCATCTGGCGACTCAATCGACGCCGAATCGCGGCCGCCTTGGGGAGGTGCCGAACGAACCTCCCCTGCGAGAGACGGCGCTGCAGCATGGAGACTACTTCTCGGTCAACTTCGTGGTGACAGGAGGTACCGTGAGCATACTCGACTGGGATTTCTTCGCTTGTGGAGATCCGATGTGGGACCTCGCGTTCTTACTCATGGCAGACCCGCGCAAGGAGGGTCGAGACGGAGTTGACATGGAGGCCGTCACACGCGCGTATCGTGACCTGCGCCCTTTCGACTCCGCCCGACTCGCCTGGCACCTGGATTGCTTCCGGGCCTACTGGCAGAAGCGAGGCCAAGATGGATGATCGGAGCCGTGGGACAGAGCTCAATCTTGGCCGGTGGGGGCACCCGACCCCTCTCCAGCGTCATCGGCTCTCTCCGCCACCGCGGGACCGAGGATACGACGGCGCACCGGAGAGACGATGGTGATCTGGACTGCCTTCAGAGAAGAGGAGCCTCAGCACGACCAGCTGCAGGCCCTGGTATGGGACGCGTTTCGCGCTCCTCTGACCGCCGCAGAGCCGATGCCTGACGCAGCGCTCAGCTATGTGTATCGCGTGTCCCTGCCTCGCGAGCCGCACCAAGCGATCGTCAAATGGCAGCACCACCTTGGACGTAGCAGCGCGGAGGCGCGGCAGCTCGAGGAGCTGCGCAAGTACGGCGTGGTCCGCGTACCGGAGGTCTATCTGTGCGATCCCGACCGAGAGGTCCTCGCCATCGAATACCTACCGGGGGTGCGCGCCGATAGCGTCGAGCCGCCGGACGCGGCCGCTGCAGAGCAACTCGCCGACGATGTTGTGAGTGCCCTGCTGGCTTGGCATGGGGTGAAGAACCCGGCCGGCTTCGGTCCTCTCGACGGTCCGTACTACGGACGGTGGGCTGACTACTACATAGAGCGCCTGGTTGACTATCATGCCGAGATTCACAGCGAAACGAGCAATGAACTGATGTTGACAGACGACGTGCTCGAGGTAGCGGACCGTTCCCTCGACCGCGCGGAGGAGATCCTTGGCCACGCGCATGGTGAGGCGTCGCTGGTGCACAGCGACTATCACCTGGCCAATCTTCTCATGGACCCAAAGACTCTCCGGTTGACAGGCGCTATCGACCCGCTCGACGCGGAGTGGGCCGACCCGGAGCTGGATCTGATCCATCTGGAGTGGCCGTGGGGAGACAAGCAGCACTTCCTCACGCGGTACCAGCAGCGGGTCGCCCTGCCTGAAAACTTTCCGCTCCGATTCGCGTTCTACCGGTTCTGGTACGCGATGCAGAACCTCGCTCGACTCCCTTGGCACGACCCGCAGGAGGATCACCGGCTTGCAGAGGCGCTGGACCAAGCGATGAGCAATCTCCTGTAACTGCCCACCTGGCGTGCATCCACCTGCGGGTGTCAAGGCCGAATGGAGCCACCGGCGGAATTGCCGCCTGAGGCATCCATTCCCATCCCTCCGTCCGGCCCCCAAATGCAACCCTCCGCGAACTGAGAATGGTTACTAGCAGGGTCACGTTCTGGGAGCCATCAAGCTATTGACAGCTTGACGATTGTCCCCGGCCGGTTCTCTCAACTACCTGTGGCGCCGGCTCAAGAGCCCTGGGCTGACCCCGCCCACCGCGGCCGGGCGTCGGCATGTGGCAGCATGGCCGGGAGCAGGGCGAATGCGGATGGTGTCC
>CP070666.1:1271609-1275691 GCA_020351775.1 Gemmatimonadota bacterium
CGCTCACCAGCTCGATCTGGTCGGGGCCCTGGATCCCCAGCCCGACCTCTACCGCCCGGGCCATCTGCTCCTGCTGGAAGATCGGTGTACCCATGATGGCGTCGTTGGCCCCTACTTCCTTTAGTACGGCCAACCCCACGGCGTCGACCGCCACCCGATCCGTGCCGGCCACGACGACGTCCGCCCGAGCCACTTCACCGCGGGACGGACCTCCGTCGGTGAAGACCTCTACACCGTCCATGATGATGAAATCGGGTGCGTAGCCCTGATTGAGCTCTGCGATCATCCGCCGCATATCCGGAGAGCGGTGCATCCCCCTGCGGATGCTCTTGGGCGTGAGGCCCACGGAGAGCTTCAACGACATCGTGAAGACACCGCCGGAGCCGTGTGTCTTCAGGCAGCAGGTGCTGACCAGGTATTCCGACTCGACCGCGTGGCGCGGAAGGTGAAACCCCTCGGGCCAGTGCGTGCCGGCGGGCTTGAAATGGACCCACTCGTCATCCGCGATCTCGTCGTAGTTCACGATCCCGAAGTCCATGTCGCTCGCCAGGTCGAAGATCCCTTTCTGCTCCATCACGTCCTTCGTGGGCGGGAACGAAGACTCTCCGACAATCACCTCGCGCGCGCCGCGCTCCTTCAGCTCCGTGACGATCTGGGCCAAGGTATCGTTGTGGGTCCCCGCGGGGGCCGGATCCGCGGTGTTGAAGTTGGGCTTCAGGTTTACTGACCGGTCGCGGATTCCTTCCGGTCGCAGCAGCGCCATGGCGCGCCGCACGCCTTCCTTCCTGTCGTCGGTGCGGATCAGGGCCACTGTCGTCTGCGCGGAGAAGAAGCGGGATCGCAAGGCGCCCAAGTCGGTGTGCGGGAGAAAGACCAGGCCTGCGGCAGCACCTTTGAGAAAGTCGCGGCGGTCGATGGACGTGGGGCGGCGGTGCAGCATGTTGTCCTCCCGAATCTGGGACGCGATGGAATGAGAGGCCGTGGCGACAGGCACAGAGAATTACCACTGCTCAGGTATATTGGATCGGACGCGCGCTCGTCAAGCCACACCAGCTCGTTGCCGACCACCTCCCGTCGACAGGACGCGTGGGTGCTACTCCGTATTCAGCGCCACCGTCGGATCGATCCGCGTTGCCCGTCTTGCCGGCACCAGGCAGGCGCCGATTCCGACCGCCGTCAGCATGACGGCCACGGTGAGCAGAACGGTCGGATCGGTAGGCTCGACGCCATAGAGCAGTGATTGGATCAGCCGCACCAACATCACACTGCCGCCGAGGCCGATCACCAGACCGAGGCCCAGCACCTTCGCGCCCTGGAAGACTACTAGGCGCGACACCTCGCCCGGGCTGCTCCCCAGCGCCATACGGATACCGATTTCACGGGTGCGCTGCGTTACCGAGTATGCCAGGATCCCGTAGATCCCGACTGCGGCGAGCAGCAGCGCCACGCCCGCGAATCCCGCGAGGAGCACCATGGGTGTACGGCGCGTGACGAGCGACTCGGAGACACGGTGCTCCAAGGTCTCCGGATAATAGAACGGCAAGTCGGGATCGATGCGCGCCACTGCCTGCCGGATCGGAGCCGTGAGCGTGATCGGCTCCACGGCGGTCCGCACCGTCAGAGTCATGAACGACGGAGCTCGTTGCTTGTAGCTGAAGTAGTAGGCACCTACCTGTTCCGCCTCGGTGAGGTCGTTCTGTTTGATACTCCCGACGACACCGATTATGGTGTAGAGGAAATCCTCCTCATTCTCCTCCATGCCTGGCAGCGTGGACCACAGCATGCGCTTGCCCAGCGGACTTTCGTCCGGGTAGAACCGCTCAGCCAGCCACTGGTCGATGACGATCACCTGTTGCGCGTCCTGGTTGTCCGACTCATCGAAGTATCTGCCGGCGATGAGCGGGATCGCGAGCGCCTCGAAGTAGCCGGGGCCACCCGTGGTACTGAACGGAGCGAGCACCGATTCGCCTTCTCGCGGCAGGTATCCCTCGGGCATGATGACCGTGGCGCTCCCACCACCGCCGAACGGGATCTGGGTGGTGATGCTGGCGGCGGTCACCCCCGGGAGTGCACGTACGTCACGCAGCATCTCGTCGATGAACTGCCTCCGGCTGTCTCCATCGGGGTAGTTCGACTCTGGCAGCGACAGATAGCCGGTCAGCACCGAGTTGGGCCGGAATCCCGGATCGACGCTCAATGCCGACCGCAGGCTGGCCAACATGAGTCCCGCGCCGATCAGCAATATGAATGCGATAGCCACCTGCCCCGTCACCATCGCGCTCCGCAGGAACACCATGCGGCGGTTCGCCGTCCCGGATCTGCTCTCGGAACGGAACACCGTGCTCAGATCCGAACGGAACACGTGCGCCAGGGGGATCGCGCCGAAGAAGATCCCGGCGACCACGGCAATGGCCAGCGTGAATAGGAGAACGCCGCCGTCAATTCCGACCTGAGTACCTCTTGGAAGGTCGTCCACCCCCATACCGGCCACGAGGCTGAGGCCGGCGGCACCAAGCCCCAATCCGAGCACGGCCCCCAGCAGCGCTGTCAACACAGCTTCCGTGAGTAGCTGCCGGGCGAGTCGGCCCCGATCAGAGCCCAACGCCATACGCGTAGCCAGCTCCTTCATGCGCACGTTGGATCGGGCCAGCATCAAGTTGGCGATGTTGAGGCAGCCAATCAGCAGTACGAAGGCAACTCCGACCCATAGCATTATGAAAGTGGGACGAATGTCCCTCAGCAGGTCATCCTTGAGATCGTGTACCTCGACGTGGTAGCCCACGTCCTCCATCATCTGCAAGTAGTTCGGAAATGGGACTTCAGGGGCCAGTGCCAGGTCGAGTGCCTCAATCTGGCTCACTGCCTGTTCTATGGTCGCCTCGGGCGCCAGCCGCGCAATCATCTCGTAGTTGTTGCTGTGGAGGCTGGCCGGAGTCCTCTGTTCCTCAGTGAACGGGATCGGCACGTAGAACCGGCTCTCCCTTTGACCCAGGAACCGGAACTCCTCACCCAGTACGCCGACTATGGCGTAAGGGCGGCCGTCGACGCGCAGGTTCTGCCCCACCGCCGCCGGATCGCCACCGAACCGCTCCCGCCAGAAGCCATAGCTCAAAACAACCTTCTGCTCGCTGCCGACGTCCATCTCATCTTCGGTGAAGGTGCGGCCCACGACCGGTTGCACGCCGAGCATGGGGAAGAACGACGGAGTAACCCGCATTGTGTTCATGCGCTCCGTGCTGCCGGGCTCGCCCACCGTGTGGCCCCAGTTCTGATAAACCGCTACCTCCTCGAACGCTTCCACGCGCTCCCGCCGGAAGAAGTAGTCCGCGGATGAGTTCGAGGCCCGCTCGGCCCCGGCATTGGGATAGCTATTGAAGACCCGGACCAGCCGATCCGACTCGTAGAACGGCAGCGGGTCGAGCAGCACGGTGTTCACCACGCTGAAGATGGTCGTGTTGGCACCGATACACACCGCCAGCGTGATCAGGACGGTCAGGGCGAATGCCTTTTCCTTCCAGAGCAGTTTGACACCGAACTTGAGGTCTTGCAGCACCGTTTCCATTACTTGCCTTGGTAGAGTGGGACGGTCTGATTACTGGTTGCCATGGTCCTTACGTAGGGCCAAACCCAGGCGTTTCGAGTAGCTGATGAAACTGCGCGGGGTAGGCACCGCGTCTTCAGGGTGCTACCCCGCGCCTGGCCGGAGTCGAAGTGGGATCAGGAACCCCGCCTCAACCTGACGCTCCCGTCCACCGTCGCTAGTCGCAGCAGCGCCCCTCCACTTCCCAGCGTGCCTCTTACGCTGCCGTCCTGTAGCACCGGGAGCGAGAAGTCCGACGAGACAGTTCCGTTCTCCGCTGTAGCCCACACTTCAGCGTTAGTGTTCCCCGGGATCTCCACTATGACGCCTCCGGAGACAGTCGTGAACGCGAGATCGCGGCCCCAATCCGAGCGTCCTATAGCCGCGTCGATGGAACCCGAAACCGTGGACGCCTCGGCAAGCTCGGCGGTAGCGATGTGCACGTCACCGCTGACCGTCGAGCCGAACACGTCGCTGTGGAGTTCGTCAGCGTAGATGTCCC
>CP070666.1:1275791-1279862 GCA_020351775.1 Gemmatimonadota bacterium
AGATCCCGATCATCGAGTCCATCGCCTGTGACATCCCCCGGACTTTCATCACCAACATCCAGAACACGAACGAGTTCGTCGCCGGCGTTCCCCGCGACTTCGAGGTAGAGATTCCAACACTCATAAGCCGACGTGGCGTACAGGGGATCAAGACCGACGGCCTGCCCAGAGCGATCCTCGCCCACCTCCTACGGGATCGGGTGGCGCCGGTGGAGATTGAGCTGGAGGCGTACCAGAAGGGAAGCCGCAATCTCCTCACACATCTGGTGATGACGGACAAGTGGGTCACCTCTCAGCAGCAGGCCGAGGACTTGATAGATGAGATCTTCAGTCTGCCCTACCACGTCGAGCTGCGCGAGCACTACCGCTGAGACGTCTATTTGACGCGCGGGAACTCCCCCTCCGGGTTCCCCATGACTTCGTGGAGAAGCGTCATGAAGCGACACATGTTGTCGAAGGTAGCCAGAGGCTGGAGGCCGTGGTCGCCGTTGGGGAAATAGCGACCTCTGTCGAGGAGGCGAGGCACTTTCGACATAATCTCCGGCTCGATCATGCCCTCGTTCCCCTCATTGACGCACTCCTTCTCGAGCCATCCCATCAGTATGAACTCGGGCTGCCTCTCGCGCAGGGCGTGGAGATCATTGCCGGCTTTGACCTCGAACGGGAAGAGCGCATTCACGCCGCAAGACTCCACCAGTGGCGCGAACTCCATCGCGTTGCCGTCCGTGTCGATCGCCACCATGTCCACACCACACTCGGCCGCCAGCCTCCCCACCTTCCGGTAGAACGGCCCACAGAACTCCTCGAAGTGTTCTGGGCTGATCAGCATCCCGTGGTTGTAGCAGCAGTCCTCCCCCGCCATCACGATCTCCGGTCGCAGACGCTCAATGAGGGGGAAGACGTACTGCTCCCTCAGCCCGCAGAAGAAATCTATGATCTCGTGAGCGAGTTCGGGATCATCGTACAGTATGGCGGAGGCGGCCTCCGGCCCCATCAGGTTTCGAAGCTGCCCCCACGTCGATCCCACACTGATCGCGAGCGGCCGACTGCGGCCCTCGAATCGACGACACTCGTCTTCGATGCGGTCCGGCGGCCACATCGGGCCGGGCGTCGTCCGCTCCCGATAGAACTCCCAGGACGGCCGGTCGCGCACATCGTAGACCATGAAGTGCGGCATGGAATAGGTTGCGTCGTTGTCAATCACCTGACGCGTGACGGCCCCGGTCTCCGACTCGACGATCTCGAACTCACCTTCGATCCTCTTCGCTGTCTCGATGCCCCTCGCCGGCTCCGCCGGCACGAAGTCCAGCTCAATCGGACCGGTCGTGCCCCAGTACCGAAACCAACCCTCCACCGAGTCGAACCTCGCGAGGGAGTGGCACCCATCAACCCAGGACGGCATGCCGGTATGGACGAGTCGCGCGTGAACGTCTCTCAACGCGCCCTGTGACATGCCGGGCGCACCGAGGAATCCGAAGATGGGCACGTAGTCGGGTCTCTCACCCGCACACACCGCTTTGAAACGCTCCAGGTCATTCATGGTGAACCGAGTGTGCGCTGTTCCCGCTGCGGAGTTGCGACTATCTGACGATCATGGTAGGTGGCAAAGTGCTCCTCGTCAACGATTGACTTTACTTTCCCACCTCTCACCTCGATTCAGCGCTATCATCCTGGAACGCCCTGGGCCTCTTCGTCGGGACGCTGGCGCAAGAGGGCTATAGCAGCGGGATGTCGAGTACCCAGGCCAGGATCGTGCGCACGAAGGTGATGGTTGCGGCGCCGATGATCACACCCAGGAAGAACGTCAGCCCATGCCGATGCAGTCGCAGGCCCCCGTACCGCATGATGACGGCCTTAATGAGCCAGGCGGTGAAGATGGCGGGGAGATGGTAATCCGTGGCCCAAGCGGAGGCGATGGGCAAAGCTACGGGATGGAGTGGCCAGCCGACGAAGCGCATCTTCAGCGCCATTAACGCTGCCGTGCTGACCAGGCCGGCTCCGACCGCCAGAAGCGCCGAGTAGTCCGGCCCCCCCGGGTTCCCCACCGCCTGGGCAAGTAGCTCCGGGACGTCGAGCGCGTGGTGATCCGCCTCTGGGTCAGCATTGCCGGCGACGCCGCTCCCATACGCGACATGGAGAGTTCCCCAGAAGACGCTCATAGCGGCCACTGCGGTGATTGCCACCATCAGCCAGGCGAGTCTCCCCCCGTCCATACGCCCTCCCTCGGCGAGCTTGAATCCCTCCAGCGTCCAGGGCTGAGGCGCGTTGTTGAACGCCCGCGTGACCGGATAGGTGATCCACATCATCCCCTGCGCCTGCCGTGACATCGCATTGGTACCCATCACCATCGGAAGCACGTGATTTGGCCCTATCCACCAGAGCTCGAAGGTGGGCGGCGCGAGCTGAGCCCGTATGCGAGTTACAGCCAACCCGAGCAAGAGGAAATGGCCAGCCCAGAATAGTGTGAGCAGCGGCCCCATGCCGCCCCGAGAGAAGAAGTAGATGAGGAAGCCCAGCGCCACGAGCAGTCCCACCACGGCGCCCCGGTAGCTGAACGCTTCGCTTGAGTCATCGAGCGCGGAGCGGAGTCCCAGCACCTTGCGCACGACTTGACGAAGGTAACTGCGGCCCAGCCACAGCACCGAGACCACGAGTGCGATGTAGCCCCCCAGTGACTGGTTGTCTACGTAGGGGAAGCCCGTCCAGATGTTGGTGGTCCAGCCGAGGCGGGTCGCAATGATGAGCTGAGCCTTGAACATCAGGTTGAACAACCACACTGAGAAGATGAGGTCGAGTGGCATCAGGTAGCACACGGCGACCATGATGGGCTCAATCCCCATTGCCACTTGGCGAATAGCGTTCCACGGGTGCAATCCCTGGATATACGGGCCAGGGTCCAGGTAGAAGGGTACCGCCGGCACGGCCGGAACCAGCCCGTGGATCGTGTTGAGGGCCTCGACCCCGGCCGCCAGCAGCAATCCGATCCACATGACTCTGCTTCGGAACAGCCCACGGTGCGCGCCGACGACCTGCAGGGGTACCATGGTCGCCGGGAAGAGCAGCTTGTCCTCGTCAGACCAGCGGCGGCGGAAGATGGAGCTGAGACAGACGAAGGCCAGCATCAGCGCGCTCACCATCGCACTAAACCACAACGCAGGCCCCAGCCAGGCCAGCACCACCCGGCTCCGGTACACCGTGGAGTAGCCCTCAAACAGCCCGCTGATGACTTCCGGATCCGACACCGTCAGCCAGCCGGGGAGGTGAGGCAGTACCAGTTGATCCCATTGGTTCGACGGCGTCGCAAACCAGAAAGGATTCGAGATCGCCTCCGGCAGGTCGCTCAGGAAGTCTACATTGCACCAGGCAGTCGCCAGCGAAAGCAGGAGATAGATCGTCAGCAGCTCCCCCACAGAGAAGACCCACCGGGGCCGCCAGCGCCGCAGCACGGCATTGACGCACACGAGCCCAACTAGGTAGACGACACAGTTGTAGTAGATGATGCCCGGGCCGACGTAGTGGCCAAAGTGCCAATACGTGTATGTCATCCAGTATGCGTTGATGGGCGTAACCGCCACTGCGATGAGAACAGCTCGCAGGCTGATGCCTCGACCACTCACTGGCTGCCAATGGGATCTTTCGGCCACGATGCCGTCATTACTTCCCCATGAAACAGCTGCAGCCTTGCTCTGAAGGCATCTCTCACGTTTCGTGGGCTTCCGTTTCGCAGGATGGACCCACACGGAATCCCTCGGGGCCTCAATGTGCCTCATACTCCGGCCGGTGTGCGGGTGTCAAGGCCCGAGTGCAGCCACCAGCGAAACTGCTGCCCGAGCCATCTATTCCCATCCCTCCAGCCGCACCCCAAATGCAACCCTCCGCGAACTGAGAATGGTTACGAGGAAGGTTACGTTCGTGTAGCCACACGGCGCTTGGTTGTCAATCTTCGCTACAGACAGACATCGCTGTCCTTGTCACCCAAGGATGATGCCCGTCTCAACACGGCCAGACTGATTGCCGCACAGGTCAGGAATCCGACGTGTGAGCCCACCACGGACAGGATCAGGCCTGGGT
>CP070666.1:1279962-1284022 GCA_020351775.1 Gemmatimonadota bacterium
TCCGTGGACGAGGCGATCTCGATCACCAAGCAGGTGGGTGCCGCACTCGACTACGCCCACGAACAGGGAGTGATCCACCGCGACATCAAGCCCGAGAACATCCTCATGTATCAGGGCGAGGCTCTGGTGGCCGATTTCGGGATCGCGTTGGCGGTGAGCGCAGCAGGAGGGACGAGGCTCACTGATACCGGCCTCTCGCTCGGCACACCGGAGTACATGAGCCCGGAACAGGCAACGGGTGAGCGCCAGCTTGATGCCCGAAGCGACACGTACTCGCTCGGTGCGATCACCTATGAGATGCTTGTAGGGGAACCACCGCACACCGGCAACACGGTACAGGCGATCATCGCCAAGGTGGTGTCAGCAGAAGCGCAACCCGTCTCCAGCGTTCGTCATTCTGTGCCGATCAACGTAGACCACGCAGTGCGATGTGCGTTGGCGAAGATTCCGGCTGATAGGTTTGGGAGTGGGGCAGAGTTTGTTGGGGCGCTCACGAATCCTTCGTTTGCGTTGCCGGGTCCGACAGGATCGCCAACCGTGCGGGGTGACGGGCGTTGGAACACGCTGACCGTGGTGTTCGCGTCTATGGCGGTCGTCACGACACTTTTCGGTGGAGTGGCCCTCGGGGTTGCGTTGAGGTCACCACCCAAGGCGTCCAGCGAAGTGATCCGCGCGAGCTTACCTGTGCCAGATGGTGAGGCATTGGTTGGTTACGAAGGCAGAGACATAACGCTTGCAAGTGATGGCACGCTGCTGGTCTACGTAGGGGTGGGGGAGACAGATCGCCAACTGCTCTACTTGCGCCGTCTGGATGAACTGCATGCAACGCCAATCGGGGGAACTTGGAATGCTCGAACACCTGTCATTTCCCCCGATGGTGGGTCAGTAGCGTTCCTCGGTGGTCGGTCTACCACATCAATCATGGTGGCCTCGACATCAGGCTCATTACCCGTGGAAGTCGTTTCGAGAGCCAGGATTTACTGCCTTGATTGGGGACCTGATGGAATGCTGTATTTCGGCTCCCTGCGCGGAGGCATAAGCCGAGTGTCGCCCACTGGTGGAGAACCTGAGCAAATACTTGTTCCCGACGCCGCGCACAGTGAGGCGGTATACAATGGTGTCGATGTTTTGCCAAACGGCAAGGGCGCCTTGTTCGTGGTCTGGCGAGGTCAGTGGGATACAGCAGAAATAGCAGTGTTGAATTTCGGAACCGGCGATGTTCGCACGCTGATGCAGGGTTCTAGTCCACGCTACGCCACCTCGGGGCACTTGCTTCATTTGCAGGCGGACACCGTGTTGATGGCAGTGCCGTTCGATCAAGACAAGATGGTGGTCACAGGTCAGGGCAAGGCGCTGGCGGATGCTGTGACACGATCAGGAGGAGGAACTGCAGACTTTGCTGTTTCAGATGGAGGCCTGCTGGTATACCGCGTGCCTTCTTCGGGACTGCTACAACCAGTATGGGTGGAACGTGACGGGACGGAGCGGGCCATTGATCCTGAATGGGTCGGCGGCGCCATCTACCCGGTGTTGTCCCCCGACGGTATGCAGCTCGCGATATCGATCGATGGTCCCGATGGCAGAGACATATGGATCAAGGCACTGGACGCTGGGCCTTTGCGGCGGCTCACGTTCGAAGGTCGCCACAATCAGCCTTCAGCATGGACGCCGGACGGTAGGTCGGTGACTTTCGTATCGAATCGAGGCGGTCGAGGCTTGCGGGATGTTTGGCAGCGGCGAGCTGATGGAAGTGCACCAGCAACGCTGTTGCTCGAAGTTGATCATTACTCTCAGGGCCTCAGCTGGTCAGATAACGGACGGTGGTTGATCCACAGTATTCTCGATGCGGATGAAAACTGGGATATTCGCGCGATCCGACCTGACCTAGATAGCCTACCAACTCCGCTGTTGACGAGCCAGTTCAACGAACGCTCACCAGCGTTGTCGCCGAACGGGCGGTGGTTGACGTACGCATCTGATGCATCAGGACGGTACGAAGTGTACGTGCGGCCATTTCCGAACACAGGCGATGCTCAGTGGCAGATATCGTCAGCTGGCGGGTCAGAACCGCTGTGGGCACACAGTGGGCGTGAGTTGTTCTACATCAACGGAAGTGACGAATTGGTGGCGGTGGATGTTAGAACAGAGCCGACGTTTGAGGGGGGCTCTGCTCGCGTTCTGTTCTCGGCGGCGGATTACGTTTTTTGGGGGTGGAATCACAACTTCGCCGTCAGTCGCGACGACCGGAGGTTTGTGATGATCAAGCGGTTAGCAGATCAGACCTCCGGGCTGATGCTTGTGACCAACTTCTTCGAGGAGCTGAAGGCGAAGGTGGGAAGCGGGAATGACTGACGCCCTCGACCGCCTCAAGGCCGCCCTATCCGACCGCTACACTATCGAGCGGGAACTCGGTAGCGGTGGCATGGCAACCGTATACCTCGCTCAGGACCTCAAGCACGAGCGGCAAGTAGCTGTAAAGGTCCTCCGTCCGGAACTGGCTGCCGCCCTCGGACCCGAGCGTTTCCACTAAGAGATCAAGATCGCAGCCAATCTCACACACCCCCACATCCTGCCACTGCACGACTCAGGTGACGCTGAGGGTTTCCTCTACTACGTCATGCCGCACATCGAGGGCGAGTCACTGCGTGACAAGCTGGCTCACGAGGGCGAGCTACCGATTGCCGAAGCTGTCCGAATCCTGAGAGATGTGGTAGACGCGCTATCTGAGGCTCACGAGAAAGGTGTAGTTCATCGTGACATCAAGCCTGACAACGTGCTGCTCACCAAGCACCATGCATTGGTGACCGACTTCGGTGTCGCCAAGGCAGTAAGCGAAGCTACGGGTGTTCACAGATTGACCACTGAGGGAGTGGCACTCGGCACACCGGCATACATGTCGCCCGAACAGGCTGCTGCCGACAAGCACATCGACCATCGTGCTGACATCTACGCTGTGGGCGCTCTGGCTTACGAACTGCTCACGGGTAGACCGCCGTTCACCGGCACGACACCTCAGGAAGTACTCTCGGCACAGGTGACACAGGCACCCGAGCCAGTGACGAAGTATCGAGCGGCAGTGCCGCCAGCGTTGGCTCAACTCGTGATGAAGTGCCTGGAGAAGAAAGCTGCCGACAGATGGCAGAGTGCCGAGGAGTTGTTGCCGCAGTTGGAGGCGCTGGCGACGCCGAGCGGTGGGATCACACCGACGGGGACCGTGCCGGTAGATCGCAAGGCGAAGCGCAGGTGGATGATGGCAGGAGGGGCTGTAGGGGTCGCCGCAGTGATCGCCGTAATCGTGGTGATGGCAGCTATTTCTCGGGGGGGTGGTGTATCGCTCGATCCCGACCTAGTCGTGGTCGCTCCCTTCCGCAACGCAACAGACGATCCGGCACTCGATCAGGTAGGCGAGCGGGCGGGTCACTGGATCACTCAAGGCATCCAACAAGCGGCGATTCCTGTCACACCGTGGGATCAGTCGCTGCAATCGTGGGAGTATGTCCAAACCGAAGCGGAAGCTGGACGAGTGCGTGATCCGGTTCGGGCGTTGGCAGAAGAGACGGGTGCCGGAGTCGTGATCTCGGGTGCTGTCTACGTCGTCGAGGGTGACAGCCTAGAGATACAAGTGAACGTGACGGATGCGGAAGAGGGTAGGCTGCTGGGCGCGGTCGAGCCTCTCAGAGCGCCACGGACATCCGAGAGCGAGATAATCACGGAGACACAGCAGCGCGTGATGGGGTTCCTCGCCGTCTCATTCGACGAGCGCATCGCCGCTCACGTCACCGTAGCTGCACAGCCACCATCATACGCGGCGTATCAGTCCTTTGACGATGGGATCTCGCACTACCAGAGAGGCGAAGAGCGAGAGGCAATTCCCCACTTTCGGCGCGCCTTTGGACTCGACACTACGTTTGTTACCCCGCTGTTCTACTGGACTCACTGTCACAACAACTTGTTCGAGTGGGCACTGTCTGACTCGGTTGTGGGCATCCTTGAACGCTACAGAGACCGACTGAGCGATTACGACCGGCACTGGCTGGACCACTTGAAGGCGCGAGTGGAC
>CP070666.1:1284122-1288141 GCA_020351775.1 Gemmatimonadota bacterium
GTGTCGTTCGGGCAGATCGTCGTGCAGGCCGGCGTGATCAATGCATACGACCAACAGAATATCTTCTACTACGACCTATTCACCGGACGGAGGCTGGATCAGCTGCCTCTGGCGCCGTATGCGTCGCTGACGCTGCGCTATCTGGGTAGAGGAGGGGACCTAACGGGACCAGAAGGGATCTGACGGGACGAAGAACTCGATGGGACCGGCACCCGACTCGTTCAGCGGTTCCAGATCGTCCGCAGGCTGTGCACGCTACCCCGGATCAACCGCGTATCTCCGCCCTCGGAGTACAATCGGATTCGCGTGAAGTCCTCTCGTGGGAAGAAGGTCTCGGTCATCACCGTCGCGCCGTCATCGGCAAACAGCTCTACCGAGGCGACATCGATCAGTAGGTGCAGCCGCAGGGTATCTGTTTGCACCTGACGCGGAGCGGTGTGCACTGATGCGGCGAAGTCGGTCGAGAAGTCGTTCCGTCCGGCCCCAGTACGGTCACTGTAGAATTGATCGTCCGGGGCACGGTATCCAATCCGGTACGCGTCGCCGATCTCGTTCGAGAGCTCGATACCGAAATGCAGATCCGGCCGCCACTCGATCTCCAGCGTGAGTTCGGCCTGAGCCGCAACGACCACGAACCGTTCGGTGATGTCCAGGCTCGCTGCAATCGTCTCCGGGGCCAGAGCGTATGAGACAGTACGGAGGGCTTGCAGTTCCTCGACGGGATGGGTGAACAGACGATAACCGCGCACGGTGTTCCGCAGCTTGAGGCTTCTCGGCACAGTCATAGCGTTGCGCCACGTGACGGTTGGGACAACCTGGGCGTAATTCCAGTTGGACATCCATCCCAGAAACAGGCGCCGACCGTCCGCAGCCGGCACGTCGGACCACGTGACACCCGCGTAGTTGTCTCGGCCGTAGTCCAACCATACGCCTTGCCGATCGTCGACGTCCGCGGCAAACGCTGGATCGAGCGTGAAATACCGACCGTCGAAGTCGCCCACGAAGTACTGCGTGCCTGATCCTCCGTTGGGACCGCCGGGGTTCAGACTCTGCAGCAGCACCCATTTTTCTTCACCCGTGCCCTCGACAGTCATCGGAAAAAGATCTGGGCATTCCCAAGCCCCCTCGTGCGCGCCCCACTCCCGGCCGAAGTCACTCAGGTGTTCCCAGGACTTAAGGTCGGCCGAACCCCACAACTGCACGTGGTCGTACGCGGCAAGGACCATCACCCATTGTCCCGAGTCTTCGTGCCAAATTACCTTGGGATCTCGAAAATCCCGGATGCCCGGATTGGCAATCACCGGATTGCCGGTGTACTTGGTCCAGGTGCGGCCGCGGTCCGTGCTATAGGCGATGCCCTGAGTCTGATAGTTCGTGCGCCCGGCGCGTTCGCCCTCCACCGAGTGGTAGGTGAATACCGCGGCCAGGGGTGGATTGTCGGGTGACCCGAACCCGGTTGTGTTCCCCCAATCCACGACCGCGCTGCCGGAGAAGATGTAGCCTAGCTCGTCGGGGTAGAGTGCTATTGGTAGGTGCTGCCAGTGCACTAGGTCCGTGCTGACCGCGTGGCCCCAGTGCATTGGGCCCCACACGGTGCTGTCTGGGTAGTGCTGGTAGAACAGATGATACTCGCCGTCGTAGTAAACCATCCCGTTGGGATCGTTCATCCACTTCTCCGGCGGCGAAAAGTGGAACCGCGGTCGATGCCGTTCCGTGTACGTGGAACTGGCTGTGTCGTCCGTTGCCGGTCGTTCCACACACGCCCCTACTAGGCAGCCGGTGACGATTGCGTACAGAGCATGCGCCGAGACCTTTGTCATGCTGCTTGCACCGCCGATCGCACCAGCCGTTTCTCCAGTTCCTCCAAGGCTACGCCCTTCGTTTCCGGCATCATGCGCCAGACGAATAGCAGCTGCAGCACCATCATGAAGGCAAAGAACGTGAACGCCATTCCCGGGTTGCCCGCATCTCCCAAGACGAGTGGCATGAACACCGTGATCAGCGCCGCGCAAATCCAGTGCGTCGAGCTTCCCAACGACTGGCCCTTGGCCCGCAGGTGATTCGGGAATATCTCAGATATGAACACCCAGATCACGGCGCCCTGTCCCACTGCGTGGGACGCGATGAACACGAAGAGAAAGAGCGGAACCGCCATGCCCGTCCGCCCCAAGAAAAAGGCAGTTGCTACCGAACTCAGCGAGACGATGTAACCGACCGATCCGATGTACATCAGCACCCGACGCCCTACTCGGTCTATGAGATAGAGGCCCACCAGGGTGAAGATCAGGTTCGTGAGCCCGATGCCGACACTGCTGAGCAGGGCAGTGCTGGCTCCCAGGCCGGCTTCCTCGAAGATGCGGGGCGCATAGTAGAGAAATGCGTTGATGCCCGACAGTTGGTTGAAAAAGGCAATGAGGAATGCCAGGATCACGGGGAACCGGTACTTCCGTTGCGAAATGCTCTCGTGGCGTGCGGCACCCTCGATGTCGTCCTGCATCGAGTTCAGAACGGCGGTGGCATCCTGGTCGGGGCTGACCAGTTCGAGGATCTTCCTGGCACCCTCTCTGTCTCCCCGATTGACCATCAGCCATCGGGGGCTGTTGGGCACACCCATTACCAACAGCGTGTAAACGAGCGCCGGTATGGCTTCCACCCCCATCATCCAGCGCCATGCCTGCTCGCCCATGTTTTGCAGCAGGTAGTTCGATAAGAACGCGAGTAGAATTCCCAAGACGATGTTGAATTGATAGAGCGCCACCAGCCGCCCGCGTCGATCAGGGGGCGCGATCTCCGAGACATAGGCCGGTGCGGCAATGGTGGATGCCCCTACCCCCAAGCCACCCAGGAACCGGAAGGCGGAAAACATGTAGGGGTCCAAGGCGATGGCCGAGCCAACCGCCGATACCAGGTAGAACACGCCGATCCAGAACAGCGTCCGCTTCCGTCCCAACCGGTCCGTGGGAATGTTTCCAAAGATGGCGCCTATTACAGTGCCCCAGAGGGCCATGGACATGACGACGAAACCGTGAAACAGGTCCGACGTTGCCCAGAGATCTTGCATCTGTTGATCGGCGCCGGAGATGACGACCGTATCGAACCCGAACAGGAAGCCTGCCAGTGCGACCGTAACTGACCAGAACAGCAGCTTGTCTTTCATGAGAACACTCCGACGCTCTTCAGCGTGAGCAGCCGGGCACAGTGAGGCTGCGACAGGAGTTGCAGGTGGGCAGTTGCGCGGCACTCACGCATCGAACGCCTCATGCTTCTGCCGAGCTTGGTCGATCAGCTGTGTGAAACGCGGGTTGTCGTGTAAGGGCTTGAGGAACGGATTGTACTCTTTGAGATACCGATAGTTGCAGAACCCCCAGTCAATCGCGCGGCCTAGCCACTCGAGCGCACCATCCTCGTCGCCGACAACAGCGAGACAGTTGGCGATGAAGATCGGAAACGTCTCATCGGTCTTGGCCACTTCCACCATGACAGTGCTCTCGGACATTTGTGTCGCGACCGCAGTGCGGTCACCGTCCGCTGCCCGGCAATAGAGTGCGCTGAGGTCTGCAACGGGCACGGCGTCGGTCGTGGCAACGCCTGCGAAGACATCTCTCGCCTCGTCGAGCCGACCCGAGTGCGCCATCGCGAGTGCGAGAAACCAGGAGATGTGCGCATTGTCCAAGCTCAGATCCTCGATAGTCTTCTGTAGCCGGCACGTGGCAGTTTCAAACTGACCGTCCAAGAGATCGACCCACGCCTGGACGGCCTGAGTGTACGTATCGAGCGGGTCCAGGAGAAGGGCCTCAGCCGCGACTTCCCGTGCTTCATCGAGTCTGCCGACCGTGGCGAGGATCCCCACGAGAAAGCTGAGGGCGTCCGTGTTTCTATCTGTCTCTCTCGCACGCCTCAACAGTCTCACGACTTCCTGGAAATCTCCCTCTTGGGCCAGGACATGCGCTTTGGCAAACAGGGCTAATCCAAGGTCCGGCGCCAGTTCGAGCGCTTTCGATGCATATTCATCGGCTCGC
>CP070666.1:1288241-1292154 GCA_020351775.1 Gemmatimonadota bacterium
GTTGCGCCGATGCCGATGGCGAGAATCAGAATGGCAACGACCGCGAACCCTGCATTTTTCCTCAGAGTGCGGATGGCGTATCGGATATCCTGAAACAGCGCGTCGATCGTGGTCCCGAGCCTCTTCTCCCGGACCTTCTCCTTCACTTGCTCGACACCGCCCAGCTCGAGCCGTGCCGCACGACGGGCCTGTTCAGGACTCATGCCCGCCCGGACCTTCTCTTCGGTCAGCAGGTCCAGGTAACTCCTCAGCTCCTCATCCAGGTCCCGATCCAGCTCCTGCTTACGGAAGAGGGAGCGGAGGGTGTTCAGGATCCGCTTGTATACCAGCACGGGTGCCTCCTCAGGTAGCCTCCATGACTTTAGTGATCGCCAGGGCGACCTGCGCCCAGTTCCGCTTCTCCTCGCCTAGCCGCCGCCTGCCCGCGGCGGTCAGCTGATAGAACTTGGCCCGCCGGTTGTTCTCCGACTCGCCCCAGGCGCCTTTGATCCAGCCTTCTTGCTCGAGGCGGTGGAGCGCCGGGAACAGGGAACCTGGCTGCACCTGGAAGACACCGCCGGTGATCTGCTCGATGCGGCGTGAGATCCCGAGCCCGTGCATGGGTTGGAGGGACAGCGTCTTCAGGACCAGCATGTCCAGGGTGCCCCGGAGGAGGTCTGCTTTGCCACCGCGCATGGAGGTCTCCTATCGAAAGTCTGTATGTACCTCCTACAGAATATCTATACGAAGGACCCCAAGCAAGAGTTTCAGTTCGGCGAGGCCGCGGCGCAGGGTTCGTTTTCTTGAGCCACAGCCAACATCCGACAGCCAACGCTCAATTCCCAACTTCTCTCCAACTAGCGACGCTCGACATCCGGCATCCAAGACGCAGCGTCGGCCATCGTGCGTCGAGTCGTCGAACGTCGAGCGTTCAGGAAGAATCTGAAGGTCGGCTGTCGATTGTTGACTGTCGAATGTCCAGTTCAGGAAGCCGGAATGACCTAGAGATGGCGAGACTACCTCACCGACTAGCGGGGTGCCTCCTGTGCTTCGTGATCCAGGACCCGTCGAGCCATCACCTGATGATCCGCTCTGATCCTGGCGATGATCCTCTCGAACTCCGGATCGCCACGAAGCGACTCGAATAGCGGGTCCAGCTCTACATAGCGAGGGTTCGTCCGGAACCCTGCCTCAAGTGCCTTTCGTGCCCATTCGAGGGCGTCTGGCGTTCTGCCGAGTGCCGCGTACGTTGCTGCCAGCTCCCATAGGTGGTTCGGTCCGGCTCTGGACTGTGCGACGCGCTCTTCGAGTTCCTCGACGTTTTCTCCCAGGAGTCGCCTTCCCTCCTGTTCTGTGCCAGTCCTGAGCAAGGCTGAACCGAGTGCGGTTTTGGCGGAATTGGTGAATGGATCGGGATTCACCGCCGCAAACCCACTACGCCTTGCCGCTTCCTGGGCGAAAGACAGCGCTTTCTCGTAGTCGCCGACGATCGCGGCCAGTTTTGATGCGCGCCTATAGCTCACGTCATCAATGGTAGGGTGCTCACCCAACTCCAGGTGTTCCTCTCTCAGCGCCAGGGCCCTGCGCGCGTTGCCACGTGCAAGCTCGATTACACTGCTGAGCGCAAGGGCCGCACGGGGAGAGAGGATCGCAACCACCTCCAACTGCTCCTCCGCCTTTTCCACAAGCCCAAGACTACAGTACAGAGTAGCTAGATTCGCTCTCGTTACAACTTCGTACGGGTGGAGAGCGATCGCGCGCCGGTTCCACTCGACAGCCTCTGGCAGCTGACCGAATGACTCAAGGGCCCATGCCAGAGCCCGTATTCCAAACGCGTCACTCGGGGCCAGCTCGACGATCTTCCTGGACGCCTCCTCCATCGCCCGGAACATCCCCAGCTCGGCATATGCGTAGGCAAGAGCCCTGTACCCATCCGGCTGATCGGGCGCGAGCGCCACTGCCCTCCGGGCGGCGGCGAGGGCGGAGTCAGCCCATGCGATATTCCAGCCGCGGTACCACACGTTGAAGCCATATTGCATGCCGAGCTCAGCCCACGCTGGTGCAAACTCGGGATCATCCTCTAGGGCCAGTCTGATCAACCGGATGCGCTCCTCTTCGGACCTAGAAGAGAGTGCCTGAGCCGTGACATAGAGATCATACGCGGTCAAGCTCTGCGTCTCGGGATACTGGATCCTCGACTCTTCCTCTGGCGATAGGACGGCGCCGATCGCACGCGCTACCTGTTGCGCGATCCGGCTCTGGATGGAGAACACGCTGGCGCCGGAAAGCGTCTCGTCGTACTGCTCAGACCAGAGGTGTGCCTCATTCGCGGCGTCGATGAGCTGGACGGTGATGCGTATGTGATCGGCCTCACGCCTCACACTCCCTTCGAGTATCGTGGTCGCGCTCAACTCTGTGCCGATCTCCCGAGGTCCCTTCTCCGAATCTCGATATCGCAGAACCGCCTGGCGGGCCAGCACGTCGATGCTCGCGATCTTGGCAAGCTGATTCAGGACGTCCTCGTGGAAACCGTCGACGAAGTAGCGATCCTCCTCGCCGGCGCTGAGATTGGCGAAAGGGAGCACGGCGACAGCCGGTCGATCTCGGTCGACGGCCAACAGAGAGGCGCTTGCGACTTCGGGGCCGGTTCGAGCCTGGCTGCCCACGAACGCCAATACACCAGCACCGATCGCGCATAGCGCTGCGATCATTAGCAGCTCCGGGCCGGAGACCCTCTGCCTACCCTTTTCTCCATGATACCAAGCGACGACCAGCGTGATGAAGAAGCCAACGACCAGGATCAGGTGGATGCTGCGCTGCAGGGCAGCTGGGAGGTTCCAAGGTTCAGCCAGAACCTCAACTGCCTGGAAGGCCAGCCAAGCAGCCGCAAGATAGACCAGAGCCCACTGGACGAGCTTCCGTTCTCGCAGACGTCGGAAAACGGAGGGCATAGCCTGCAAACCCTCTGTCAGAGTCGAGGTGGCGGCTAGGGCTGTGGGCGCCGAAGCACGGCTATTTACAAGATGGGATACTAGGTGTCACGCGGCAATCTTGCACTACCGCGCTGCCGACGCCGAGTCGTTGCCCGATGCACACATGAAGCCCAGTGGGCGACACCATAGCGCGTCGGAGCCATCGGGCGCAGGGCTGCGGCCGGCGCTGCTGGCGCATTCTCCGGTGAACGCGCTATTGGGGCTGGGGCCGTGGAAGTGGGCGGCGCCGGGGGCGGAAGTGATGGGTGATCAGCGATCACTCCACACCGCCGCCCCGTAGTGTACAAAGCGCATCGCCGAGCTCGTCCGCTCGGCAAGGCTGTGTCCGGTCACTCACCTTTGGGATGCTGCTGCTCGAGTTCGGTGACATAGAGCGTACCGCTAACGTTTTGCCCGCTCTGATAGCTTGTCACCCACACGTCGTACTGTCCCGACGGTGCGTCGTAGATTGAGACCGTGGGGTTGGTGCCGCCATACGAGTCGTCGTTGCAGTGCCAGCGTCCGGATCCATCATTGATCACGAGCCCCGTGTCCCCATTGCCGACGACGTAGAAACGCAGCATGCTGCTGCGGCCCGACATATGCAGTATGAAGTCCGGCTGCTCCGTGGCGTACCCCACGCAGCCCGAGCCAAGATTCATCCCGCTCACACTTAGGCTCCCGCCCGACGTGACCGAGACCTGATGGGGATCCGGCGTGAAGCCTGGAGCCAGACTCACGTTCCCGAAGTAGGCGTTGCTCCCACCGATGATTAGACTTCCACCGTACGAACCACCATCCGAGCCCGGATGTCTGTCGAGCTCTGTAATGTACAACGTGCCCGCGATGTTCTCCCCGCTCCGATAGCTCGTCACCCACACATCGTACTGTCCCGCCGGCGCATCGTGAATCGTGACCGTGGGATCGGTGCCGCCGTACGAGTCGTCGTTGCAGTGCCAGCG
>CP070666.1:1292254-1296160 GCA_020351775.1 Gemmatimonadota bacterium
AAGCAACTGCACGTTTGGCCGTACACCGCCAGGAGGAAGCTGAGATCCTCCAGCTCGACGCAGCCGTCATTGTAAAAATCCGCATCCGGGTTGAAACCCAGATCTTCCTCGCACAGTCCATAGGTGGCAAGCAGTATGGTGAGGTCTTCGAGTTTCACCTCGCCGTCACGGTTAAGATCCGCCCGGCAGACCTGGTATTCCGTGCACTCGGCGTCGTCCAAGCAGCAGGGGGGATCCTTCGCGAAGAAGGCCAGCGCGCCGACGTCGACGCCGTCGATCTCGCCGCTACAGTCCATATCGCCGTGCCAGCACAGGCTGCCCGCCAGTCCGGGGAAATCTGTAGCGTAGTTATAGCTGGGGTCATTGACCACGTGCCAGAGCACGTCCGGATCCCTTGGGTCGAGGTCCTCATAGTTGTTCATGTCGCCTTTGCAGTGCTGAATGTCCCAGAGATGCATGCCCGGCGTGTTCTGATAGTAGGGCACGCCATTCACCCAGATGGTGCCGCCGCTGTACCAGTAGTCCGTCTCGTCCCAGCCGTCATAGTCGATCGCGATGAACTCGGTCCAACCAGGTAACCCGCCGCCGACATCGATATTGGCTCCTGCTTTCAGGGAACCGTTGATAATTATGTGACCACCGCTCAAGTCATGATATCGATCGTCAAGCCACCCGTTAATCTCGATCAGCGTGTCCTCGTTCATATCTCCATTGATCGTGATGGTTCCGGTCAGTGCACCACCGATCGAGAGGTGCCCCGTCAGATTATTCCCAACAATCAACGGACCTCTCAAGGAGCCGCCGATCCCCAAAGAATCCAGGTGGCGCCCAACCTGAATACTGCCGGCGGCATCGGCGGAGGTTTCGAATGCAATTCCAATGCCAAGGTCTCTCCCAACCTCAATGGCCCCGCTGGCCGATATCGACCCGATGGTGGCATTCGATAGATCTTGACCAACCACGATCTCACCGCTGACGTCGTCGTTAACGATGATGTTCGCCATATCCCTGTCGCCCTCAATCGTCCCCGACATTGTACCCTCGATGGTGATGGTGCCCTGCATTGCCCCACCGAAATGCATGGTATCGCTGTACGAGCCCTCAACCGTGATATTGCCCGTGTGGCCGGGCCCGCTGCCAAATGGCAAGCTGGCCGAGAAGTTCCGCAACGAAGTGCAAACGATATCGCCGGCGAGCAACTCCACCGAGACGTCGTTGACCACGTTGACGGCTCCGATCGAGACAGAGATGACGTCAGCGCAGATCGGGTCCAGGTCGGGGTCGCCCAGGTCGGCACTGAGTTTGAGCTCGGCGATTGTGCCGGTGACGCCTTGGGTGTCGAGGCCGAGATCGATCGCCCTGACGTCCCGGGCGCCGTAATCGCGGCCGAAGTGGGGCATGACGGTGATTGTGACCTCGCCGGCGTTTTCTTCCGCCTGGATCAGGTTGATGTCCCCGGGGCCGATGTCGACCCACTCGTGTCCGTTCCATTCCTCCGTACGCGCCTCGAATTCGAAGGGCTCGCCCGGAAGGCCTTCGTGGATGATTATATCAACGAAGCCCGTGATCTCGAAGTAATCAGTGTTTGGAGTATTCGGGTCCTCACCGACGTTGTATACGTGGTTCCATTGACGGATCCAGTTACGCGTTACTGGTTCTTGTGCTTCCAGTGTCGAAGCTGCGCAGACAAGCAGCATTACAGAAATGGACAACCGTCTCATGTCTGTCTTCCTTCGCTATTTTGTCCCTAAATCAAACTACCCTCGGCTGTTTCGAGTGACCACAAAGGCCACCAACAGTGCGATGACCGTCAGCCCGGCACTCGGCTCGGGCACGACGCCAAAACGGAAGTAATCCCAGGAACTCAAGCAGGTTGTACCTGTAGAGCTTTTGCCCCACAGAACCTTGTTTGACCAGAGCGCCTCCCAAAACGAGCCTTCAATGGCAATTGCGCCGTCGATGTACAAGTGGTAGCTTCGCATGTCACTCGATCGCAACTCAAAATGGTGAAACTCGTCGGGCTCGAACTGTGCGCTGACCCCGGGCTCATAAGCGCTTCGGATCGTGTCCTCGGTCAGGTAGAAACCCACACCCCAGCAATCGTCAGAAAACAACGCAAGATTCACGCCAATCCAGTCTCCGGAGACGTCCTCGACCTTGACACGCCATTGGAGCAAGAACAGTTCCCCGAGATCAGGCCCTACCGTATCAGGGTACCAATTGTACCATTCACAAGTAGTACCACTTTCGCGCGCATCGATGACGAGAGCCCCATCTTCGATCCAGCGTTCGGCGATCGGGCCGTTCCAGAGGCGCGTCCAGCCTTCATTTTCTGGGAAGTCGTTCCCCTCGTACGCGATCCAGTATTGGTCGGCGCTCGCGACGGTAGCGAGAACCGCGGAGACCATCAGATGCAAAAGAATTCGAGTCATCCTCGATCCCTCCGAACTAGAAGACCCACGCCCAGCAGCAGCGCGGGATTCGGCTCAGGAACGACGCCAAAACGGAAACAATCCCAGCGACTCAAGCACGTCGATCCTGGAGCGCTCTCGCCCCAACCAATCCTGTTGGAGAACAGCGACTCCCAAAACGAGCCCTCGATGGCAATTGAGCCGTCGATGTACAACGCGTACGCTCGCATATCGAATGAGCGTAGTTCGAATTCGTGAAACTCGTCGGGCTCAAAGTCGGCGCTGACACCTACCTCATAGACACTTCGGATTGTGTTGTCGTTCATGACGAAACTGACCGCCCAGCAGTCGTCGGAATACACACTAACGGTTGTACCTACCCACCCCCCCACGAATTCCTCTATCTTCGAACGCCATTCCAGTACAAACAGTTCTCCCTCATTTGGCGCGACTGTACCCGGGTACAGTTCATACCATTCACAAGTGCTGGGGGTCACGCGCGCGTCGATGACTAGGGCGCCATCCTCGATCCAGCGCTCGGCCGGAGGTCCGTTCCAGATGCGCGTCCAGCCTTCGTTTTCAGGGAAGTCGTTCCCCTCTTACGCGATCCAGTATTGGTCTGCCCCGGCTGTCGTGACCAGCGCCACCACAGAGACCAGCAGGAATATCAGCATTCGCATCGTCTTGCTCTCCTGCCTACGCGCTAGCTCCGGAGCCTGCGGAAATGCGAACGGCAGCAGCAACGCCGTCGTGCGGACGATCAACCACCTCGCCTCTCAGTATTATCCGCCTTCACTTACCTAGATTCAAGGCAGGGTAAGCGAACACGCATCCGATAATACGACACGCGCTCCCAGCGGTCTTTGCCCACAGACCACCTTTCATGTCATGCCCCCTACGGAGGGCAGCGCGGGGCGTGCTCCGGGCCGCCAGCGAGAGCGCGCACGGGCCTGGAAACGCACATGAGACCTGGCGTCGCAGCCGGACTCGTCGATGGCCCCCCAACGGCGGTCTCTTGCGATGATCGGCCGCGCGGCGTTGCCCGCCCCCGGCTGCCAACTATTCGCTTTTCTCACATAAGCAGGACACCGCCAGCACTCACGCGCTTGACTGTTGCCGCCCGAATATGTTGCCGCTAGCATCAACCCCCAGGTTTGCTTGTGGGTTCCGCGAGGGCGACGCGGGAGCCGGCATGCGGCGGACCGTCCAGTCCCTGTACGATCACTTCAGCATAAGGAGAACGCGATGATGGCATGCACAATGAACCTCAGCTGGAAACACTTGTTGACCAGGTTCATCCCACTGGTCGTGCTAATGGCGTCGCTGAGCGCGGACCGCGCGCTTGGACAACTCTCGGACGACGACATCGCCGCGCTGCGCGAACGTGGCAAGCGGGAAGGCTGGACGTTTGAAGTCGGGCACAACGCCGCCACACGCCGCAGCCTCGATGAATTGTGTGGCTCGCCCGAGCCCGTGGAACGGTCCCCCGATGCGC
>CP070666.1:1296260-1300160 GCA_020351775.1 Gemmatimonadota bacterium
AGTTCCGCTGCGGTGAAGGGGAAGAGCTGATGACTGATCGCCCTACCGGCCAGCAGGTTGCTGCGGCCGTGCCGCAGCTTGCGGGGGCTGCTGCCTGTCATCACAAACACGAGACCAGCCGATTCGATTAGCCGGTGGACCTCATCGAGCAGTGCTGGCGCACGTTGTATCTCGTCGATGACAACGGGATGGCGATAGTCCAGGGGAATGCGGTTGGCCAGGCGCTGCGGATCGGCCAGCAACTCCCCGCTCGTCCGCGCCTCCAGGAGATCGATGTATACGCTGTCGGGCAGGCTATGACGCAGCCAGAAGGTCTTTCCGGTGCCACGTGGCCCGAACAGAAAGCAGCTGGTGGAGAGGTCGATTACCTTCTGTCTGGCGTACACAACTCCAATATCGGCTCATTATTGGAGTCGTCAACTCCAGAATGGAGATTATTGTGGCGATGGAGATGGAAGAACATGGACGGCCTCATGAGCCGCAAGTTTTGACTAGTCTGACTAGTTTGATATATTCGCATATGGCCAAAGAATACTCTACCTACGACGCCAAGGCCCGGTTCTCCGAGATTCTCAGGCGGGTGCGAGAGGGGCAGACCGTGCGAATCACCTACCATGGCAGGCCGGTCGCCGAGATCAGACCGCTGGCACTCGAGACTGAATCGCTCGCCGAACGGCTACAGCGATTGGAGGGCCGCGGAGCAATCCAAGGCGGCGGGCCCAGCGGCGGATCTTGGAAATCATTGGCGCGACGGCCGGGTGCGCTCAGGCGGTTCCTCGAGGAGCGCGCCCAGTGAGTGAGATCTATCTCGATACGTCGGGGCTGGTAGCGCTAGCCTTTGCGGAGCGAGGTGGGAAGCGGATCGCGCGCCGTCTCGAGTCTGCGACAGCCGTCTACTCCTCCAATCTTCTCGAAGCGGAGTTCCGATCGGTCTTGGTGCGAGAGGGCGTGGACGACGGTGCGCTGCTGGAGCCGATCCGTTGGGTCGTGCCCGATCGCCCTTTGTCCGGCGAGTTCGACCGCGTCCTCGATGCTGGCTACGTACGGGGTGCCGACCTGTGGCACTTAGCCTGTGCGCTGTTCGTCGAACCGGAGCCGCATGAGTTGGTGTTCCTCACGTTGGACCGGCGACAACGCAACGTAGCGCGACTGTTGGGGTTCCCCACCTCCTGATTCCGGCGAGCGGTTACCGCGTCTTGCATACCGTCGGCGTCCGGTGTGCGTCGTCATGTCAACGCTCTCGCCGCATCGCGGTGACACACAGAAGCCCCGGGCGCCGTGAGGCGTTCGGGGCTTGTTACGGCGTCCGTGCGTGGCCGTGCGTCCATGAGTCACGGGTCGGACTGGCCTATTGCTGTGGCGGCTCTGGTGGACCGGTCTCCGGCCCAGCACGATACATGCTGTCCTTGTGCTCGAAGCACCAATCAGCGAACAGATCGGAGGCGTCCGGATACCGCTCCTCTGCGCGCGAGAACAGCTCTGAAAATGCGCTGAGGAACGCTGGGATGTCTTCAGCTGTGTACCAGTAGACGACATTCCATTCATCGCCCCAATGGTGGAAAGCCGATCCGACGGCAGCGAAACTTCCCTCGTTGACGAGTTCCTGGGCAATCGGGATCCACACGGAATCAGCGTAGGCGCGAATGTCTTCGAGCTTGTCGAGCCGACACTTGTTCTGTGAGATGACGAGCGTTTGTGCCTCGGCGGCTGGCGGGACGACGAGACATACCAGGATGGCAATGAGCATGACGCGCTTCATAGCTACCTCCTCGGGAGGGTGGCGGAGTTCGGTGCTAGGAAGAGGCGGCGCGTGATGGCCTCTTGGTGACGAGACATATCCAGTCGGCGGCTCAGCGGTCTCGTCGTCTGGCGGGCGTCTACTGTGGTGTCTACTGCGGCGTCAGGCTTCGGCGTCTGCTGCGGCATCTCATAGCGGCGTCTGTCTGGCGGCAGGGCACAAAAGGCCACCGGCGCGTGTGGTCCGTACACGCGGTGGCCTTGAGGGCAGGCAATGCCAGGCAATAGTATGAAGTGCGGTACGAGGGTTGGCTAGGTTTGCCAATTGAGCGGCCTCGAGCACTGCGAGACACAAGGGGTCGAAGGGGCACTCACGCGAGGCTTGGTTTTCCAGCACGGCACCTTGCACCTCTCGGTCATGTGCCGCATCGTTTAGCACAACATCGACTGGAGCGGAACCGTGAATCCGCAAAGCCGAGAGGCACTTATTGTCGCTCTCGTCATTCTCGTCTGCGGCGTTATCCTCAGGCGCTATCTTCGCAGGCGTGGGTTGAAGGAGAAGCGGGTCCGATGGATCGGGACTGGTTTTGTCGCGGTCGCGTTAGCCATCTACTTCGTCTTGAGGCTGTGGGTCATCTAGTCGGCCGCTTTCCGTAGGCCGCCGTCCGTAGCACGCACTGCCGCGGCCACTTGAGGACCAACTGTGGCCACACAGGCTGCAGCTGGGTGGGTGCTCGGCCGCGGCAGACAGTGACAAATACTGCCATGTGTAGGATTGAAATAGAAATGTCCGGTTTGGTTGAAATAGAAATGTCCTCTTTCGGAGTTTGTTCGTTGCAGTTGGATGGGACGACTCTCTCCGGGGGAGGAGATGCTAACGTTGAGCCAAAGGGAGATCGATCGGACCTCGATCTTGAGACAAGTGAGGGACCGGACCATCACGGCCCGGCACGGGGCGGAGCTTCTGGGAATGACGCCGCGACACTTCCGCCGCATCCGGCGAGCGTGGGAGCGGGAGGGAGATAAAGCGGTGATTCATGGGCTGCGAGGCCAGCCGTCTAACCACGCCAAGTCGGCTCAACTGAGGACGTGGGCGTTGGAACGAGCCCGGGATCCGCTGTTCTGGGATTTTGGGCCCACGCTGTTGGCCGAACACCTCTCAGCCACGGCACAGGTGAAAGCGTCGACCCTGCGGCTCTGGATGATTAGGGAGGGGATGTGGTCGCCGAGGACCCGTAAGGCAAGACACCGCAAAGCACGTCCTAGGCGGGCTGCCTTTGGGGAACTGATCCAGTGGGACAGCTCCGAACATGCCTGGTTCGAGGATCGAGCTGCGGGGCGTTTGGTGCTGATTAAGATGCACGATGATGCCACCAACCGACTCCTCATGGCCCGCTTCGTTCCTCGCGACACCGGTCGAGCCAACCGCCAGATCGTGATCGACTATCTGCACCGCTGGGGCCGTCCTGTGGCCTTCTACACCGACAAGGCAGGCCATTTTGGTCAATGGATCCGCCCGGTCTCCAGGATCCCGTTGGAGGAGCGAGAGGCCAAGCGTACGGAGTCCATCATCCGTAGGGCTCTGGCCGAGCTCAACGTCGCGTTGATTCAAGCTCATTCTCCCCAGGCCAAGGGCCGTGTAGAGCGCAACTTCGGCACCTCCCAGGATCGGCTGGTCAAGGAGCTCAGGCTTCTGGGCATCGCGACCCTCGAGGAAGCCAACCGCTACCTGGAAGACGTCTACCTCGACTACTGGAATGATCGCTTCGCCGTCGAGCCCGCCAAGGCCAGGAACGCCCACCGCAAGCTCCCCAAGAAGGCTGATCTGGAGGCCCTCTTCGCCGACACCGCCACCCGCACGGTTTACAACGATTTCACGATCCGCTACAAGAACCGGTGCTGGCAGATCGCCAAGCATCAGGCCCGCCGCATCCTGCCCGGCCAGAAGGTCACAGTGGAACTCCGCCTAGACGGCTCGATCCACTTCCGCTGCAACCGACGCTACCTCGACCTCGAGCAGCTCCAGGGCTCCAGACCTCACCGGGCTACACCACAGCCAAAGAAACAGGGCCCGACGCCTCAGCCGACACCGCCAAAGCCCGGACCCGATCATCCCTGGCGAAAGCACAACAAACTCATCGCCAATCCCCGTGCCATCGCCAG
>CP070666.1:1300260-1304156 GCA_020351775.1 Gemmatimonadota bacterium
GCAGCCGGGCGGTGAGTTCAAGGACCGGTTCCGGTTCTCGTGGTACGAGAGCGGTCACATGATGTATCTGCGCAAGCCCGATCTGGCCAACGCGAACAACGATCTGCGCGATTTCATTCGCTGGTGCCTGGAGGACATGCCGGACTATCCGAGGAGGGCCAGCCCCTGATCGGCGCGCAGTGATGCGGCCGTCCGGGCATTTGACAGGCCGCAGCCAAGAGGCGAACATAGGATCGCGGTGGGACCCTGTAGCCACCGACACGAATCGGAGGTGTCGTTGGCCTTTTCTGCTGGCACGCAACTCGGACCGTATGTAGTTACGTCCTTGATCGGCTCGGGTGGGATGGGGGAGGTTTATAAGGCAAACGATCCCCGTCTTGGACGCCAGGTGGCGATCAAGGTGCTTCCGGCCGACCTCGCAGAACACCCTGAGATCCAGCGGCGATTCGAGCGAGAAATCCGCACCATCTCTGCGCTCAATCACAAGAATATCTGTACGATCTACGACGCCGGGCAGTACAACGCGCAGCCCTTCATCGTGATGGAATTGATGGAGGGCCACACCCTTGAATCCGTCTTGAGATCCGGACCCCTTGCTGTCGAGAAACTCCTTGGTATTGGAATCCAGGTTACAGATGCACTCGATGCGGCACATCGCCAAGGCATTGTGCATCGCGACATCAAGACGGCAAACATCTTCATAACCACTCGTGGCGACGTCAAGGTCCTCGACTTCGGTGTGGCTAAAGTCATGCCCTCGATGACGAAGGATGTAGAGGACCAGGATACGGCTTTGACGGGTGACGGCATGGCAATCGGTACGGTGGCGTTCATGTCGCCCGAGCAGGCCTTGGGATCGGACGTCGACGCGAGGTCCGATCTGTACTCACTTGGCGTCGTGCTGTACCAAATGGCCACGGGAAAGCTGCCTTATAGGGGATCGCCTACAGCGGTTCTATCACGACTTACCGGGTCCCAGCCCGTACCTAGCGCGCTGACTGTGAACCCATCATTGCCAGTAGAATTGGACCGCATCATCCGAAGGACCCTCGAGAAGGACAGGGACGTTCGTTATCAAACAGCCAGAGATCTTCTCGCAGCTCTGCGTGGTCTGAGGCGCACGCTCGAATCCGGACAGAACATCCTTGACCTCGAATCAGCCTCTCACCCAACCCGCTCAATACCCTGGTGGCGCAGCCGTAGGATCGCCCTATCGGCATCGCTGATCGCCGCCGTCGGCGTCGTGGTCGTCGGCCTGCTGACGTTGCCAGCGGGCTTATCGCCGCCCTTCAGATCCATTGCAGTGCTGCCGTGTTCGAGTCCGACCGGAGATGCCGGCATCGAGTATCTCTGTGACCAGCTTAGCGAAGGCCTCATCGCCAATTTGTCACATCTTCCCGACGTGGAGGTGCAGTCATTTGCCCGCGTCCAGCAACACAAGGGCAGAGCAGACGTAATTGCCTTCGGTCAAGAACTAGGTGTCGATGCGGTACTGTCCGTACGGGTGAATCAGAACCCCGAAGGACTCCACCTCGGCGTGGAGGTAACCGACACAGACACCGGTGCCCGAATCTGGGGCCACAGCTACGGGCCAGAACGACAGAATCTCCAGGAAGCCGTTATCGCACTGGATGTTACGGAGCAGTTGCGACTGCGGTTGAGCCCCAGGGAACGAGCTCAACTGGCGCTCAACCAGAAGTATCAGCGTGCCCTGCACTACTGGCGACAACGGTCGTCCGCCAGCCTGGCAACAGCGATCGCGCTGTTCGAAGAGATCATACGAGAGGATCCGGAATCCGGGCGTGCGTATGCCGGTCTCGCCAGCTCCTATGTACTGTTGCCATACTACGGCGGCTTCTCCCCGCCCGAGGCCTACAGGCAGGCGCGGAGCGCAGCCGAGCAAGCACTGCGTCGCGGCGGGTTCGCTGAAGCTCACGCAGCGCTTGGCCTCGTCAAACGGGACGTAGATCGGGATTGGCTGGGTGCGGAAGAGGAATTCAAGATGGCGATCGATCTCGATCCCGGTTCCGGGTCGGCCCGTCAGTGGTACGCCGAACTCCTTACCAGTCTCGGCCGATTCGACGAGGCCTTGGCCCAGATCAGAGAGGCACAGCGGGTGCTGCCACGAGAGTTGTCGATCAGAGCGATGCACGGCTGGGTGCTCTTGCGAGCAGGGCGCAATCAGGAAGCGTACGATCGGCTGGATTCAACGTTGGCGCTGAATCCAGATTTTGCACTAACTCACTGGGTACTGGGGCAGCTGCACGTGCAGGAGCAGCGCTACGAGGCTGCGGTGGCGGCCTTTGAGCAAGCCGCGAGGCTCTCGGCCGAAACGAGTCTTTTCATTGCCGATCTGGGAAGTGCGTACGGCCTCAGCGGCGAGACCGAAAAAGCCCATGCCGTCTTGGGACAGCTCCGGGACCTCTCAAGCCGCGGCGTGAACGTCTCACGGTACGAGTACGCGGTGGTTTACGCTGGGCTAGGAGACCGCGACCTGGCGATTCAGGAGCTCGATGCTGCTCTGGAAGAACGCAGCCATCTAGTACTCGATATGAAGGTCGATCCCATGCTTCATCCACTGCGCGATGATCCTCGTTACGCCGATTTGGTCCGTCGCACAGGCCTGCCCATAGAATAGGATGGAGCGAGAGTGAGTACGCAGCCGTGAGTGCGTCACGCGAGCCAGCACGGTTGGTTGGCGACTCAGGAGTCTCGTTCCTCGTCCATCACAGCATGTATGACGAGGCCAACGCGCACCCCAAGGATGTCTATGGTGATCTGGATCAGGTCGTTCGGACAGATCTCCGTTACCACTACTCTGGGCCCATATGCGCCCACCGTTGGCTGGAGCAGTGTGAAGACCCTGCATACGGGCACCTCGGACTGATCGCATACTTGGACGAGGTCTTTCCGAGCCTGATCGAGGCTCTGCGAAGAGACAGTGGCCGCTTGCCGCGAATCGCCCTGACTAGCCTCGGGCCCGGAGATGGCTCGGTTGACGAGCGAATGATCAAAAATCTAGATGCTCAGGTACCCCTCTGCTCGTATTGCGGCTTGGATTTCTCGTTTGAGCTTCTGCGACGTGCCGCCAACCGAATCGTACACATAGACCAACTGCAGCACCAGTTTCCGGTCAAGATGGTCTGTGGGGATTTCTCAAGATCGTCGGTTGCCGCACTAATCGACCGACCCGAAGGGTGCGTACGCCTTTACACACTGACGGGTTTAACCTTGGGCAACTACAACGAAGGTGTTTTGCTCGAGCAGGTCGCCGGCCACATGCATGATTGCGACTATCTACTGGTGGACGCGCGACTCCACTCGCTCGGCAATTGGCCAGCCGGGCGTGTGCTTACTCCGTCAGAGAGGAGTATCACGCTGGACAGCTATGACCGTCCGACCGCCAGGAGGTTCGCGTTCGGACCAGTTGAGGCCGCAACGCTCGCGACGGTGGATGACGTGGAGATCGGATATGATGTGACGCGCGCTGTTACAGTCGTGCCGAATGCGCTCAACATACTGGTGTACTGTACCGGACTCAGTACGACGATGCGGCTGACCGGCGAAAACGTACACCGAGATAGACTCGATCTGGGTGTCACCACCTTGTACCACCATCCAGACTTGGTGACCTGGCTCGGATCAATAGGCTTCCGCGCAGTCTGGCACCAGAGCCTAGACGGAATGGCCATGTTCCTACTGCGGCGCGCGTAAGGCCGCTGCGGACCGGACAATCGGCCGCGGATCAGCTATGGAGTGATTTGGCGCGGCACGGCCACTGTATCGGCTACATGCTCGGCGAGCCGATCGATGAGGCCACCTAGTTCCGCCGCCCTGCTGCGGGCGTTGGCTGTGAAGATGACCCTGGCAAGCATGTAGGACCCACCAACCACAGC
>CP070666.1:1304256-1308114 GCA_020351775.1 Gemmatimonadota bacterium
GGTCTGAATCCCGGCTAGCGTGAGCCAGGCCCGGGGGCTCGTCGATTGCACCTCCACGAGTTCGTTGGCCAGCTGCAACTGACCCTCCACGTCGTTCAGGAAGCCCCTCTGTGTAATCTCAATGAGGACCTGCTCGGCTCTGGTCACATTGCCGGCGAGCTGTCTGGCAGAATCCAGATTCGCCTTGAACGCGTCCAGTGTGGGCGCCGCGTCAGCGGCTCGCAGATATGCCAGAGCAAAGCTCTGATCCGCCTCGATGGCGTTTGTGAAATGCGCGTATGCATCGATGAAGCGACCCATGTCCATCGCTCGCTGCCCTTGCAGGAACTGGTCTGCCGCATCGGTCGACGAAGTCGTTACCGGCAGCTCCATGATCAGGTTCGCCGTTGCCTCCGGCCTAGAAAACGTCATGGCCTCAGTTTCCTCGGCCTCCTGCCCGCCGCACGCCGCCAACATCAGGGCGATGGCTGAAAAGGCGATGAATCGAGTTGGCTGTGCCATCATTACCTCCTGAAATGAGGTGACTCGTACCGGATTCCCTATGGCTACATCAGGCGCCGGCGTGAGCCGGACTGCGACTGCTCACCGGCATCGATGCAGTCGTTACGTCCTGAAGGTCGACGGTGACCCGCAGCCGCGGTCCGCCATGGCGCTAGAGACAAGCCCCGCTCGAGTACCCGCCGGCCGCCACACGACGCCGTCAAAATGCTCCGATGGGCATGTCTCCACGGCTCACCGGTGGGCGAAGATTCGAGGATGGCAGGCAGGTCCACTAACCCGACTCCGTGCCTGATACCACTCGCATCCGACCCGTGGCCGAAGGTCCATATACCTCCGGGTACAAGGACCGTCAAGGGACCCCATGGGCTTGCATGAGTGCCCTCTGAAACACGCGCCCGGGTTCGACGCTTCGTCGTCGAACCCGGGGGAGCCACGGGGCTCTCGGCTGACGGTGGATTACAGCTTCTTGGCCCGCACGTATGCGATCGCCTGCCGCGCACTGAAGAGGCTGAGCCGGCGGTCGTTTAGGACATCAGTCCGCAGAGCGTCGAACTCCGCCCTGTTGCCCATCCTCTTGTATGTCTCAGCCAACAGGACCCGGCAGAGGACGTCGTCGGGATCCGCCGTGGTCAACGCCTCCATGGCCACTGACGTGTTGTTCTCGGCCAGGCCGATCATCCCGTTCGCTACGCGGGAGGTATTGATCCAGCCGCTACCGGCAGACGCGGCCATCCGCTCCAGCTCTGAGGCTGCCTCCTTGGCTTCACTCACCATCCCCGCACTCGCGTAGGCCACGGCCGCGAATGCATGCTGACGGATTGTGCCCTCCGCACCTGCGCTGCTTGCTGTACTCAGGTGGGATTCGATGTTGCTCCCCTTCCCGAGGGCTCCCTCATAGAGAGCCATCTCCTGGCGAGCCAGCGTCTCGAGGTTCTGGATGTCATTCTCTGCGGCCTCGCGTGCCGCAATCTCGAGATGCTCCACGGCGGCCTTACGGTCACCATCCCTGACAAAGCTGTTGGCGATCGCTCGATGGTGATTGATGCGACTCTGCGGCGTGGGCGCGATGGCGATGGCCTCAGTGAGCTTTGTGCGTGCGTCCTTTCCCTTGCCCATCATCTGCAGCACTTCCGCCTGTCCGGTCAGCCCCTGAATCCACTCCTCGTCGAGTTCCAACGTCCGACGGTACTCCTCTAGTGCCTGTTCGAAGCGGCCCTCCCATTGGAGCACCTCGGCGTAGGAATCGTGGGAGTTGGGATGGTCGGGCAACATCGAGACGTATTTGCGGATCATCTCCATGCCACCCTGCTTGTCGCCCGATCGGTAGAGCTGGTACCCAAGAATGTTGTACGCCGCAGCGTCGTCAGGGAATCGTTCGATCACAGAACGGAAAGCCGACACCCCCACCTCGGGCCCCTCTGTCACGGAAGTGATCTGAGCCCGGTAGAAGGCGATATTTGGATCGCCGGGTACCAGCGCGGCCGCCGCATCGAGCAAGTTCTTGGCCTGGGCAGTATTCCCCGATACCCACTCGCGCCAGGCCATTGCTGTGAGGAGCTCAGCCGGTGTTGCTTCGCCCATCTCGCTGAGGCCCCGGATGATTTCGGCACGACGCTCCTGCGTGGTCAGTCCCGGCGTGACGAAGCCACTCAACGCGCGTGCCATCCCAAAGCTCGGATCGAGTTCGAGCGCCGACATGAGGCGGCTGGCCGCCGTCCGGAACCTGATGTTCTGGGCCTCTTCGATCGCGGCCCAGAAGTGCTGGTTCGCGATCTCGGATGCGGTGGTCACCTCGAGCCGCGCGGGAGCAGTGACTTCTGTCTGTTGGGCCTCGATCGTGGTAGCGAGTCCGGCCGTGATGGCAAGCCCCCGAAGCACTAGTCTTAGCACAGCCCTGCCACGTCCGGATCGCTCACGCAAGATGATGAGGTGTGACATGAGAGCCTCCTCAGCGTGAAGACGTTCAAGGATGTCAGGCACTTCCTGGCATCCGCGGGTTGGGCGCGATTAGGTGGCAGGAGTTCGCGGTCGTGCAGCCGACGATGAAAGCCATCGAGGGGAGGGAACACAATCCGGCGACTCCCGACCGACTGGGTCAGTATAGGCCTAGGTACAGGGCCAGGGAAGATCTGGCCGGAGGTTCCTAGCTAGCCGGCCGCTGCGGCCTTCGAAGGCAAGTCCCAGCTCCGTTGTCCTGGCAAAGCAGGCCCGTGAGTGTGGCCACGGCTACGGAACTCCCTGACATCGGCCAGACTCCACCAGCACCAGGTGTCCCGATCGACCGCAACCACCATGAAAGGAAGCCGGTAGTGATCGGCGGTTTCCAGGTCCTCCGTCGACAGCGCGCACAGGGCTCGGGGACTGAGGTTTGGATCGGGCATGGCGCGGCGATGGGGTGCTGCATCACCGGTGTTCGGAACTAGTCGTACCAGGGGGTGGTTGTGCCAAACTGCAATCGCTCCTTCGGGGCAGAGCTGTGCCTCAGACTCCGCACGGGTGGACCGTCTCGGTTCGGGCATGAAGAGGTCGGACACACGTGCTGTATCTCCGTCTACCGTGCCGAGGAGACACAGAACGATCTCACTGTGCAGGCCATGCGCCAATGTCAACAGTTTGGATTGAACTGATGGCGAGATCACGAGTTCCGCCGGGTAGTCCGGGTCGAGTAGTGCATCAACCGCCGCAGGCCCGAGACCAGCTGTAGCGTACAGACACAAGCCCACCACACTCACGCGTCCCAGCCGCGAACCCGCGACTGTCCGTGAGGCGTGCCACCGTCTTTTCCATACGCTCCAACTCATCATCGAACCGCCAGCTGTATTGAGCCTCTCCGATCGTCACTTGGAGTATCGGTCGGCTGCGCCGCCCCTTGATTCCCCAAGCCGGTGCCTCAGGGCTGGCACCGTCATCGGCCGGCAGAGGTCGAACGGGCGCTCCCCGACAGCCAAAAACGGCACCAGCCGGGCCAGTGAGCGAGGTTTGTCGTCGGTGGGTCGGACCGTCGGCCCGCTCGTTGTGCCGGCACCCAACGCATTGCGATATAGTCGGTTACGGAATCTGCAGCTGTGATTGGCATCACGCCTGGCTCGCCCATCCTCGTGGCCGAGCCAGCCGCTGACAGAAGGCGGGTCTCACGATCGCACGATGCGCGCCTTTTTCCTCGCGATTTGCGAGGTTTGCCGGAACCGACAACCGTTGCCAACGGGGAATGATGAAGCCGCGTTCCTTCGGGAGAGGCGCAGGTATTTCAGATGACCCATGCAAGAGCGGCTGGCCGACTTGTCACGAAGGCCGCTCGCACCCAGCAGAGTTGGCTGGGAACGCCGGCCTCCTATGTTCGGCGAGGGCGAGCCTCAT
>CP070666.1:1308214-1312050 GCA_020351775.1 Gemmatimonadota bacterium
GCGGTTTGCGGGTGGGGCAGCTGTGCTACAAGTGTTTGTTGATACTTCGGTGCTGTCGGCGGCGGGAGTCGGCGAAGGATTTCAGAGAATTCGGTAGAGCGGGTTGGCCGGAGTAGTCAAACAGCTGCTGGGTACTGCAGCATAGCCTTGCAGCGCGTGGCACTCGGCGGGCTTACCCAGCAGCTCCAGCAACGCGGCGCGATCTTCGGCCCAGGACGGTGGTTTCGGGTCCACGGGGGCACCTCCGCTTGGCGATCGGCGCCCAGTATTCGATTGGAGCGTCGAACACAGTCTTAGCAGGTCCGGGCGCCTGGTCTGCCCCCCGTATTCCGGACCAACTGAACCGGGACAGTTTCTACCGTCTGTCAACGCCGGCTGACCGAAGATGTCCCAACACATCGTAATCCAGCGAATCTTGAGTCAAAAACCCGCCAGATGTGACCCAAGTCAGCCCCTTTCATGCCCGGATGGGACAGGCCAGGTCAGAACAGGCAAGTATCCGCACGCCCGCCTCGTTCCACGGATATCGCGAGTTGACCGCTAATTGACTGCACTCGATTACCATGGAACCCGGTCGCTGATGAGGGAGCCTCGCGCCTTGGAAACCCAGGAGCTAGGAATCGTGCAGAGCAATGGACCGTTCCCGGATCGCACTTACGCTTCATGGCATCGGTTGCAGCTTTCCCTTGGAGTGGTCGGGGACATTGTATGCGCGATTCAGGTGAGAAGAAGGCCCCCAACCCGCTTGAACCACAGGGCATGTCCCTCAAGATGTTGTCATTGGGCTGGGAGTAAGCGACGTGTTGTACAAACAGCGGAACGACAAGCGCGACGAACTGTGGGAAGGCGATGAGCTGGAGCGGCTAGTAAAGGATACAATGCAAGAGATCCAACCAGACATCCTGGAACGACCAAATGCAGTAGATGTCCAACAGTGCATTCGATGAAGATCGGTCATGCACGTCTATGAGTAGGTGGAGGACAGGGTCAACGGATCTCATTCTGGCGATGCTCATATGACCGAAACCTCGGTATAGGAGCGCCCTAATGATCTTCTCACTGGAAGCGATTCAGGCCAAGCACGGCGATGCGCTGTTATTGCACTATGGGTCCGCGCAAGCTCCAAGACTAGCAGTCATCGACGGGGGACCTAGAGGTGTATACCGCAGACAATTGCGTCCCCGCCTCAACGCCATCCGCCAAGCTCGCAGTCCAGAGACCGTACTGCCGATCAGACTGCTGATGGTGAGCCACATGGACGAGGACCACATTACCGGCGTCTTGGACCTCACAGACGATTTGCTGGACTACCAGGACACTGAGCACCCTCTGCCTTACGCGATTCGTACTGTATGGCACAACAGCTTCGATGAAATCGTAGGCAACCGTCTGCGCAGACCATTTGAGTCACTGGGCGACTCGTTTGCCAGTGGTCGGGAGGCACCGCCACGCGTCGCTCTGAGCCGAGCGGGCGCAGGTGTGGCAATGAGCGTGCGTCAGGGCCGGCTGCTTAGGAACCACCTGCAGGGCCTTGATCTCCCTGTCAACAGACCATTTCGGACAATAGTTGCCCGAGGCAATCGCCGGCGTACAGTGCGCCTCGGTTCGGGGCTGACCTTCACGATCATCGCTCCGAGTGAGCGTCGCATACGAGAGTTGAGGAGTGAGTGGGACGCGCAGCTTGCCCGTTTGCGGTCAGCGTCAGCCATTGATAGACTGCGGATTGCAGCAGACTATGTGGATCAGTCCGTGTTCAACCTCGCAAGCATCGTAGTACTCGCGCGATTCCGCAGGCGGACGATGCTGCTTACCGGGGACGCCCGAGGGGACGACATCCTGGAGGGCCTCACGGAACTCGGCCTGATGCGGCGGGGCAAGATGCACGTAGACATCCTCAAGCTGCCCCATCATGGGAGCGACCGGAACGTCGAGACAGACTTCTTCCGCAGGGTCACAGCACGCCACTACGTTGTGTCGGGCGACGGGAAGTATGGCAACCCTGAGATCGCCACGTTTCAGATGCTGTCAGACGCCCGCGGTCAGCAACAATATACGATTCACCTCACGAACCGAGAACAACGGCTGGTCAACTTTTTCCGTCGCGAGCGGCGCCGTGGCCGAAGGTACGGAGTTGCGTTCCGCCGCGCTGACAGGCCGTCTTTGAGGATCGATCTGTTGGGAGCGCCCCGCTACTGAGGGCGCGGCCAGCAGCGAAACAGGAACAGGAGGTGCACAATGGCGGTCAAGCGAACATCGAAGAGCGCTACGCGAACGCGACGCCCCCGAGCGCCAAAGGCTCGACGGCGTGGGGCGCCCACCAAACGCCCGTACGCCTCTGCAGAGGACCTTCTGGGACTGTCATACGGGCACGCAGCACTCTTGATTCCGAGGGCGGAAATGGAGGGTGAACCGGAGCGTACTTCGGCCGAAGCAGCCGTAGCTCGCGCGCCCACACAGGTGAAGCTTCAGCTGCGGACGCCAACGAAGGCAGCTGCGGCCGTGTTACAGGACATTGGCCTCGGCGATCTCGCACAGTACCAGGCGAGCCGAGAGACCGCGAGCCGCCGGGGCTTGTACGCTCACATGAGCTCCATAGGTGCGACAGCAGCGTTCTTCCAACAGGAGACTGACGAGTCCGACGCACGCAACGAGCTTGCGGACGAGTACGAGTTCGTATCCGATTTCCCGCTCCAAACCATGCCCCGTGTCACCATGAGTGGCGTAGCATCGACGCGGGGGCGGGCAGCCCTCGCCACCCGGGAGTGGCCCGCTGAATCGGGTGTTGCCGATGCTCACAAGAACGGCATACGGGGTGCAGGCGTGCTGGTTGGCGTCTTGGATACAGGGGTAGACGCAGATCACGCTGAGTTCTCGCATCAGACAGTCGCATACCGGTATGTATCGATCTATCCCAATTCACCTTATTGGCCTCCACGCGACGTTCGGGCCTTCGATACGGATGGCCACGGGACACACGTGTCAGGCATCATTGCTGGTCAAAACGTCGGCGTCGCACCAGAGGTAAATCTGTACGCGGCGTCGGTCATTGAGAGTGAGACGACGCGTACCAGTCTGGTTCGTGTGGCGTACGGCCTCGACTGGCTGATGCGCCAGTTCAGCAGACCTGACAACGAGCACAAACCTGCCGTGCTCAACATGAGCATCGGGTTCCCGTCAGGGGCGCCCAGTGATATCAGCAAGGGCGAGTTCGAGCAGCGTTTGAAGGTCATGCGCACGCTTCTCCGGACCCTGTACCGTGCCAACGTCATGCCGGTCGTGGCAATTGGGAACAGTGGAAGGGGGAGGTATGGTTATCCAGGTGCATTCGCCGATGTCCTCGGAGTCGGCGCAATCGACTTCGACCACCAAGTTGCATCCTTCTCCGGGAGCGGGAAGCCACGTGGTGAAGGCGGAGCGTCAAAGCCAGATGTGGTAGGTTACGGAGTCAGTGTGTACTCGAGTGTGGAGCGCGACTACGAAGGAGGCTCGCACTACCAGCGGTTCAACGGAACCAGCATGGCTTCCCCGTACGTCGCCGGAATCGCAGCACTGTACCGGTGCCGTGAGCCAGCGCTAAGTGTGGATGAGACCTGGTACACGCTGCTTGACACGGCCATGACATTAAAGGGCCAGAGTGCCAGCCGGGTCGGAGCCGGATTGGCAAGATTCGTATCCTGAAAGCAGTAGGCAGCAATGGCGGATCGGAAGAAGCCCAGACGCAGAACACGAAGGCAATCACCTTCGGTCGAGCAACTGCCGGGGAGCCGTGAGCGCATCCCCCCGGGGATGCAGAGCTATGTCGTGCTCCTCAAGGAAGTTGCTGACGATCCCTCCGG
>CP070666.1:1312150-1315901 GCA_020351775.1 Gemmatimonadota bacterium
TCTCCCGCACCGCCTCGAGATCCGCCGTGAGGCTGCCGGGCACCCCTGTGATCGGATCCGCTTCACGGAGCCTGTCGAGCCGATGAGTCGACCGGCACCAGCATGGCGATCAGCGCCTGGACTACCAGCGTGGCACGGCGTTCCCGGGAACTCATGCGGACGTGGCATGTCCGTCTTCGTGGTGCTGCGTAACGGACCAGCGCTTAGGTTGCGAAAACTCCCCCTACCGCGTCCGTCAGCTCTGTGCGCAGGTTAGGCTACGTACCTCAAATGCCCTTCATGAGACGAAACATCTGTACGTACTCGACACCGTCCTCATCCTGCCGTAATCCTAGAACGTAGTCGGTCCCTATGTCCAGGATTCTCACACCAGGCGGAGTGTCCGCCGGCGCAAGGAACACTCCGTCATCAGAAAAAACACTCCAGTTCACGCGCGGATCACCAGGTCGAGAATACTCCATGACCCACAAGCTGTAGTCCGAATCGATACGGATATGTGGAGCATACGCCGGCAGTGTTGTTGTTGGTGGTGGACGGTGTTCGAATGAGATTGCCATCATGCGCCTTGCCGGCCCACTTCTGGATTCAAGAAGAGAGTCCTGCACCGTGCGTACGTCCGCGTTTGTCGCCGCTAGATGTTCGTGGTCCTTCCTGATCAGCATCGTCAGTTTCGGGGGATCCATAGAAAACACTTTGATCTCGTAGGTGTCGTTGTCGGCTACGTAGTAGCGATAGCCTGCTGCAGCATACGCCGTTGCCCGACCCAGAATCCTTGGCCATCGCTCAACGCTCGCTTCGCCGTTCGGCCGTTGGATCACGACGATATCCCTCTCGCGTCCGAGGAAAGATCCGGTGAGCGCTGCCGTTCTCCCTTCTGCCGTGTAGCGGAATAGCCCTTCCTCAGTGCGTTCCGAACGAACTGGAAGTTCACCTCCGAGCACGTAGGCACCGTGTGTTGCCAGAAAGCTCCCGTCGGCAAAGAACCCAACTGCCCGGGGGGCAGGAATGTCCGGACTTGGTTCCAGTCGGACCGAACGACCATACCGACCCGCGGAATCGAACACGGACACTCGATGGCCGAGGACATCCAAGGCGAGGATCGAGTCGGCAGTGAATCGTGCAATCCACTCTAGGGACTGAAACTCACCCGGTCCTCCACCTCTTCCACCGACACTCCGCAGGTGTGTTCCTGTACGATCGTAGAAGCGCAGCTCAAGTGTCCCACTGTTTGCCACGACAACCGTACCACCGGCGAGGCGCAGCGCGCCCGTTACTTGGTATAGATCGTAGTCTCTATCCCCTCCGACACGACCGATGGTCACTGTGGGCTCACCACTCGCTCTCCACGGCATATCCCAACGTGGCCGGTGGTTTTCCACGATCCGTACTCCGGCACTGTCGCGCACTTCGGCGCCGAGGGTGTCATGATTGCGAATTCCCTGACACGCGAACGTGAGAGGGAGACATGCCAATGCCGCGAGCCGTCTTGCCGTCACGATAGGCTCCTGTCTCTCCCGCACGACCGTGCTCCTACGGCGTATGCCACGGCTTGAAAGTCAATTTCGGCAGAAACCGTCCCGTCTTCCTCTGGTATTCCAGATACTGATTCCCAAAGATCTCGATCATCAGTCTTTCTTCGTAACGAATGGCGTAGTGCCAGATCGGGTGCAAGATCACCGTCCACAACACAAAGACGTAACTGTTGAGATAGACAGCCAAACCGATGTTGAACACTGACAAGAACGCGGCGTAGAGAGGATGGCGCACATACTTGAAGGCGCCATCGGTACACAACCGGTTCCCTCTGTCGCTTGCGGGAAGTGACTTGAGGCTCCAGACCACCAGGGCAATCGTCATCAGGATCGAAACGAGGAGAATGGAGCTGCGGACGAGCTGGTCGCCCAGTATTGGGGGAGGGTCGAGTCGCTTGTTGATCCAAAAAGCCAATAGCAACAGGATCAGGCTAATCGCCAACCCGATAGGGCCACTGCCGAATATCTTCGCGAACCTAGTGTTTCTCATTTCCCGCGACTATCTGCGAACCCCAAAACATAGCGCCGCTATCTGACCCTGTTCCACTGATCAACACATTGGTTTATGCTACGTTGGCTACCGCCTAGCACGCGAATGGCTCCTGAGTCTTGATGTCCTTCTACGCAGTATCTGCCCTGATTTCCTTAACAGACATCTTACCGTGTCGCTGCCGTGCTCCCGCTTGACAGAACCATAGCCGCGCCATGGAAAGCACTTTCAACCTCTACTGTCTCACCCAAGTCTAATCTTGCACAGCGATCCCACTTGGGCAAAGGTGCCCGGGTGATGAAAGAAGACACCTGAGTGCTTCTCGACGAAGCAGGCCAGGAGCTTCCACAATGAGACACACCACGTCTGTCATCGGTGGCATTCTGCCCTCCGTTGCCTTCATCTTGTCATGGGCCTGTGCTCCGCAACCCCAAGACACCCATCCCCTCGTGTCCAGAATCGATTCGGTTGTCGAGATGTTCCTGGAAAAGGGAGAAGCACCGAGCTATGCCGTGGGGATTCGGCTCGGAGAGGACTTTGTGTTCACGAGAGGGTACGGACTCGCGGATCTGGAGCATCAGGTTTCCGCAACGCACCAGTCCGTCTATCGAATCGCATCTCTCACCAAACAGTTCACCGCAACTGCAGTTCTGCAGCTGGTAGAACGTGGCCTGATAGGTCTGGAGGACGACGTCCGGGAGTATTTGCCTGATCTCTCTACTCGTGGACATCACGTGACAATCCACCATCTCCTCACCCATACCTCTGGCGTTCCGAGCTACACAGGACTTTCCGCCTTTGAGGAGAGAGTCAGATTGGATCTGAGCCACGACGCGCTGGTTGACCTGATTGAAGAGGAGCCGTTCGACTTTCTTCCGGGCGAAGCCTTGAGGTACTCCAACTCGGGGTATTACCTGCTGGGCATGATTATCGAAGCGGTATCAGGCCAAAGCTACGCGGAGTATCTAGAGGAGCACATTTTCAGACCGCTCGGGATGGAGCGGTCCGCGTACTGTAGCGTGGAAGCGATCGTCCCAAACCGCGCGAAGGGATACAGCCGTGAGGATCAGGAGTGGTCCAACGCAGAGGCAATCAGCATGGTCAATCCTTTCGCTGCTGGCGGAGTATGCTCCACTGTGGGTGACCTTCTGAAATGGCAGAATGCACTGAGCCAGCATCTGATTCTCAATGAAGACAGCTCCCGGAAAATGACTCAGAGAGCAACCTTGAACGACGGATCAGAGACGCCTTACGGCTATGGTATTGTCATCACCGAATTCGACGGATATCAGAAGTACGCCTTTCGGGGAGGGATAACCGGGTTCGGCTCCGCGTTGACCTTCACTCCAGAGCTTGGCCTCACCATCGCGGTGCTCACGAACTCTGACCAGGCTGACCCTGTCGAGCTTGAAGTCACGCTGGCTCGGATGATCGCGGAGTGGACGACTGGCGAGACGTAGGAGCAGGGTCCTTCGTCGAGATACCGCACACGACGCCCTTTGCCTCCCTCTCGACCAGAGTCGATCTCGACATTGTCTCTGACGATGTGAGCCGGCCGCTACGCTCCTGAGCCGGGTCACCGCAGCGCCTGCCGGTGCTGGCCGAGGTTGGCGTCACCAGGCGTACGCACCGAAGCGGGATTGTACCTCTGATCCATGGCTCATCGAGCGGCTCGGCTATCCGACCCGGGCGACGGCCGCCGCGTACGATGGCTACACCCCCCACTTCC
>CP070666.1:1316001-1319705 GCA_020351775.1 Gemmatimonadota bacterium
ACGTCACCGCGGTGCCGCAGGCCGCACCACAAGGAGCGGAGCCGAGCGACGATGCCAGAAAGCCGCACAGTCAGACTTCCTGGGGCGTGGCGGTGAGGACGGCCGTCATCGCCTTCACCAACCGCTGCCAGCTCGCAGCCTGCTCACCGAGTTCCCGCCGCCCTGCCCGTGTCAGACGATAGAACTTGGCGCGGCGGTTGTTGTCGGACGTACCCCATGCGCTCTTGATGAGCCCGTGGTGCTCGAGGCGGTACAGCGCTGGGTAGAGGGCGCCTTGCTGGATCTCCAGCGCGCCGCCCGAGATCTGCTCGATGCGCAGCAGAACGCCGTAGCCGTGAACGGCGCCGAGCGAAACGGCCTTGAGGATGAGGAGGTCGAGGGTGCCCGGCAGAAGGTCCGCTTGATCCGGCATCGTGTCTCCTATGTGACTTAGGAGAGGATACGCCACCTCTCCTAAGCTGTCAAGGAGAGCCTGCGATCACCCGCGCCACTTGCGCGGCGCTGCAACACCGGATCCTGAGCTATTGTGTACACGGCCCTCGTGGGGCGGCCGCCCTAGTAGCGGCGGACTACCAGCGTCTCCGCGGTGCGCGTTGGCGTCGGTGTGAGGTTTGAGTGCGCCGTATTGCCGTATTAGAGGAATGACATCGAGACTGTTTTTGAATCACCAAATATCCTATTTGGCCCAGTCGGGTACTGGAGTACTCTCATCAAGAAGTTCATCCAAATAGTAATCCCTTTTATACCTGAAATCGCACTCCTTTTCCCCAAACTGATAGGTACAAGGGGCATAGAGATTGAAATCGTTGGGTATCATAATGCTTTTGGGATCACCATTCGGTAACAGATCGGAATTATGTTGTCGACCAAGAAAACAATGTCCCAACTCATGAAAAACAAGACACTCTATCTGCTCATTGTATCTGATTGTACAATTCGGATTAATTTTGACCACTTTTTGAATGTCATTCGATTTTGAATCGGAATTGCACATTCCACATGTTGAAAATGCCAACTCCGGATCGTATTCGATAATCAGATTGTTGATTGTGAATTCATGTCCTCGGATGGCAGCTTCTGCAATGAAGGTATCAACATGAGTCTGTAAATCTTCTGGTACGTCGTAGATGGGCTCAAATGCTTGCTCGCCGCAACCCGCCAAGGAAAAACCGATTATGAGAGCATAAGAGACGGCAATGATCCTAATCAGACCTCCCATGTTGTTCATTTCACAGCTTTGACCGAATGGGCATTTCATGTTTGAATCTTAATCGATTTCGACTATCAAGTGGAATGCAGGCGTTTGCTCATGAAGACGCGTGGCTGTATCGGAAAGTACAGGAGGTTCCTTGTAGCTTTCTTGGGAATGACGAGAGATGCTCTATGAAACCACGCTACACACTCCCTGCCTGGATCGGCCTCCTAGTGATGGCAGGCACGCTCCTTGGCTGCACGTCACATGCGCCATCTGCCGCGACAGTGATGGCCGTCAATGGCCCGATCCCACGGGAACAGATGGGGGCCACGTTGCCACACGAGCACGTTCTGGTCGACTTCGCCGGTGCGGAGGTTGTGAGCGCCGACCGCTATGATCGGGGGGAAGTGTTCGAGAAGGTACTGCCGCACCTGCAACGAGCGCACTCGCTCGGCTTACAGACCCTGATCGAAGCCACGCCCGCGTACCTGGGGCGGGATCCCATCCTGCTCAGGCAACTCTCCGACGCCAGCGGGATACACCTGCTCGTCAGTACGGGGTACTACGGCGCCCGCGAGGACCAGCACCTGCCGCGTCATGCCTTCGCTGACCCGCCCGATTCGCTTGCCGCTCGCTGGATCCGTGAATGGACTACAGGCATCGACGGTACTGGCATCCGGCCCGGCTTCATCAAGATCGGTGTGGACGACGGGCCGCTATCCGACATCGACCGCAAGCTGATTCGGGCGGCGGCGCGCACACACCTGCGCACCGGGCTAACGATTGCCGCCCACACGGGGCCGGCCGCCGGCGCCCTCGATCAGCTGGCCGTGCTGGAAGAGGAAGGCGTAGATCCGAGCGCCTGGATCTGGGTTCACGCCCAAGCCGAGGACGACTCCACGTTTCACGTTCGCGCGGCGCGCAGTGGAGCCTGGATTTCGTTCGATGGGCTCGCGCCGGACAACGTCGAGCGCTACGTGGCGCGGGTTGCTTTCATGAAAGCGGAGGGTCTGCTCGATCGCGTGCTCGTGTCGCACGACGCCGGTTGGTACCAGGTGGGCGAACCTGGTGGAGGGGCCTTCCGGCCATACGACACGCTGTTCACGGATTTCCTGCCCGCCCTCGAAGCCGCCGGCTTCACCGGTGAAGAGATCCGCCAGTTAACTGCCGTCAACCCCGCCGAAGCCTTTGCCGTGCGCGTTCGGACCCGCTTACCGTAGCGGAGGAGGTCCCCTCTCGGCCGGAACGGCAACCGGCGCGGGCTACCTTGGTAGGACCACTTAGGCACGCACCGACGAAGGACGGCGCAGACGCGGAGTACTACGCCCAGTTGACCAGCGAGCGGGTCGTTATCGAGCGAGTCGGCGGGCGGTGGGTGCGCAGGTACAAACAAACGAGAGAGCGCAACGAAGCGCTGGATTGTGAAGTGTTGGCGCTTGCAGCCCTTCACTCACTTGGTCCGGCAGTCGTCGAGCATCTGGACCACTGGCACCAGCAAGTGCTTGAGGCCGGCGACGCCGCACGAGCGGGTCAGGTAGAGCAGCCAGCCGAACCGGCACGACCACGCGTCGCTTGGGTCGACCGATGGCGGGAGGGGGTGTAGTGAGTCGGCATTGTCAACTTAAGTGAAATCTCGTGCTGAAAGCATGATTCATGGAGTCGGAAAACCTCGATTTTCGGGCAGTTTCGAACCGTGCTCGATGATCTCGGTACGAGCAATCAGCGCTAAGTTGACAGTACCCACGCGCAGCATAGTCGAAAACGCGATCTATCGATACAACACGATCATCGGCCGAGGCATGAGGAGTCGCACCCTGGCGGGCCAACTGGTGGAGGTGCAACTCGCGTGCAAGGTTCTCAACACGATCACCGGTCTGGGATGCCCGACAGCTACCGAGTGTTCCCCATTCCCCGAAAAAGAATCACCCCTGGGCTCAGTTCCGAGCCATGCACCAACGCCATCTCGGGCTAAGACACGCGCCAGAGCATCCGTGTGTTTCACTGGCCCTCGGTCGTCCGGCTCTCTTCACGTCAGTGGGCCTAGGGGCTAGACTCCAGACCACAACTGGACATCACATCGCCATTCCGAATGAGAGGAGGCGTTTATGAACTCGCGAGGATCTAGCGAGGGCGGCCTCGAGCGGTTGTGGCCGCCGAACATCCCGCCAATACGAACAGTCGGCATCGTGTTACTGGTCCTGTTGGGTCTCGTTCTGCTGTGGAGTTCGGTCTTCACAGTGGCGGCTGAGGAAGTCGGCGTCGTGTTGACCTTTGGCAAGTACTCCCGCCAGGCGGAACCGGGGCTCCGTGTCAAATGGCCGTGGCCGGTTCAGACCGTGATGAAGGTGCCGGTGCAGCGGCAGCTCAAGGCCGAATTCGGCTTCCGCACTGCCGCTGCCGGCGTGCGCACCCAGTATGCGCAAGACCGGTTCACCGACGAGTCGCTGATGCTCACCGGGGATCTCAACGTCGCGGTGGTCGAATGGACCACGCAGTTCCGGGTCAGCGA
>CP070666.1:1319805-1323503 GCA_020351775.1 Gemmatimonadota bacterium
CACAATAGCGGCTCTAGTGGTTGTGCAATGCGGAGCGGAGGTAGAGTCGGTTCCGGACTTCTCCTCCGTCAGCCGTGTTGACTCCGGCGTTGCAGTATCGGTGATGCTTACGAGCTACAGCACCACGCTCTTGGCCAATGGAGAAGACTGGACCAAGTTGCGGATTGCGGTAACGGACAGTCTCGGTAGGGAGATCACTTCGGCCGGCGATTCTATTCGTGTCTATGTGACGGGCGACGGGACTATCACCTCGTCGGATGGAACGGTCCTGCCCATGCTGACAGATACCGCTGATGTACAGTATACCGCCGCGAAGTTGGTGGATGGAGTAGGCGTCCTCGCCTTCAAGGCGGGAACATCGCCCGACCGCGTGAGAGTAGAAGCCCGATCTGGTACACTGTGGCCAGGGTCCCATGAGATACACACCATTCCCGCCGATGTCGAGTTGATGACACCCACGGCCGAACAACTCCCCTCCATCACAAAACACATCGACCGGATGATCGGTGCAGATATCTCCTTCCTGCCCCAGATCGAGGCCGGTGGGGGGAGGTTCTCTGAGGGAGGGGGACGGTTCTTCGAGGGTGGGCAGGAAGTAGATGCCATCGAGCTGCTGAAGAATCACGGCTTCAACTACATAAGGCTGAGGATCTTTGTAAATCCCGAAAACGAGAAGGGCTATTCCCCGGAGCAGGGATTCTGCGGACTGGATCATACTCTGGGTATGGCCAAGAGAATCAAAGATGCTGGCATGGGTTTCCTTCTGAATTTCCACTACAGCGACTACTGGGCAGATCCCCAGCAACAAAACAAGCCGCTGGCGTGGGCCGACCTCGATTACGAAACCTTGAAAGACTCCTTGAGGAACTACACAGCGAATGTCCTGCGAGCCATGGAAAGTCAGGGAACACTACCGGATATGGTTCAGATCGGGAACGAGGTCAATCACGGACTCCTGTGGCCGGAGGGCCATGTCGGCAACCTGGACCAACTGGCCGGCCTTCTTCAGGCGGGTGTAGAAGGGGCTGAAGCCGTTGATCCCGATATGCCGGTAATGATGCACATTGCCCTGGGAGGTCAAAACGGTGAGTCGCGCTTCTGGCTGGATAATATAATCGCCAGAGGAGTGAAGTTTGATATTATAGGCATCTCCTACTACCCACGTTGGCATGGAACACTCGAGGACCTCTACGCCAACCTACATGACCTAGTTGATCGCTATAACAAGCCGATCAACGTCGTGGAATACTCAAACTTCAAGCGCGAGGTTCATGATATTGTGTTCAACCTGCCCAACGATATGGGTAGGGGAACGGCTATCTGGGAACCGCTCGGATGGAGGAGCGGGATGTTCGACCGGCAGGGTAATGTCACTGACCTCATTGAGGTCTACGATGAGATGAATGCGGAATACATTCAGACATCCAATTGATCTGTAGACGTTTTGACTGGAGGTAATCAGTGGGTCGGTTCTGCAGGTGGTCGAAGCGTCACGTGATGGACTACTTCTCCCGTTGCCTGCAGGCCCCGTTGTGCTTCGCCGCATCCACGATGTGACGCAGTTCCGGCAACTCCACGACCTTCCCCTTCCGCCCCACTGCTTTGACGGCATCCAAAACTGCCGGCGCGAGATCTTCCGGTTCATCGATCTGTCGCAGGGCGTAGCGGACCGAGGCGATGCCGGACATGTGATCGAGGGCGAACTTGCGCGACCTTCCCAGTAGGTCAGGATTCAGACTCTCGTAGTGCGTAGGGTTGATGGTAGCCGCGTGGGTGTGAACGCCGGCACAGTGAGTGAACGCGTTATGGCCGGTTACCGGGAAGTTCACCGGGACCGGTATACCGGCGTGGTCGCTTACGAGCGTGTACAGGTTCGTCAACTCTTTCAGGCTCCACCTGTCCTCGCCGAAATCTGCGTGCAGGACTACGAGCAGCTGGGCCAGATCGACGATGCCGGCTCGTTCTCCCAAACCGACGGCGGCGGCATCGATGATGTCCGCCCCTGCCCGATAGGCGTCCAATGCGTTGGCCAGCGCCAAGCCCCGGTCGTTGTGGCAGTGCACGGCTATCTTGGGCCGTAGTCCGCGGTCCTCGAGTGCGGCTTTGAGGCGTCTCACATAGTCGTACATGTTGTGGTCGGTTCCGGGCACCATGTATCCGGTCGTGTCGGCGACGCTGATGATGTCCGCGCCGGACTCGACCGCCGCAGCGGCGGCTTCGACAACGTTCCCGAATTGCGAGCGGACCGTGTCCTCCGGAGTGTAGCGAATGATGAGTTCGGGGTCGCGCTGCTTGGCATAGGAGATCACCTGGGTGATTTGCGCGATGGCCGCAGGCAAGTTGGTGCGGAACACGCCATTCAGCCGCTCTTCCGAGACGCAGTAGAAGATGCCGAGGAAGCGCGCCCCGCATTCCAGGGCCGCGTCTACATCCTTCGTCAGAGAGCGGGAGTGGGCACCGACGATTGCCTTGAGGTCGGCGGCCGCTAGCTGCCGGACTGCGTCGCGTATGTCTGGGCTCACTGCGGGGTGCCCCGCTTCGATGTACTGCACTCCGACTTTGTCCAACGCTCTGGCGACCGCGAGCTTGATGTGCGCGTCGAAGTAGACACCGGGGGTCTGTTCCCCTTCCCGCAGGGTGCTGTCCAGAACCTCTATCATTCGGTTGTTCCGTTGAGGGGGTGTGTACTGTGCACGAGACCTCTGTACCCGTCACTAGCTGGGCGCCGATGCTAGGTTTCCTGAATCTAGTATCAAGAATCGAGCCAGTTCGAGCTCCCTGGGCGAGTTGGTGCGGCTCTGGCACGGCTCGCCGCTTTCAACCCTGACCATTTGGGCAAGGGGACGGCAATCTGGGAGCCTATCGGATGGAGCAGCGGGCTGGTCGGACGGGAGCAGCATGTCACTGACCGCATCGCAGTCCAGATGAGACAGAGGGTTACATTAAGACATCCAAATTGGTTTAGAACTCTCTGGCTGGACAGACATGAGAACGATCCTGATCTGCGTTCTGATCGCTGCGTCGTCGTTGACGACTGCGAGCGGGCAGGTGTTGCCCGCCGAAGCTGGTGATCGGGCGACCGTATGGTATCTGCGCCATGCAGGCTGGGCGGTCCGGCTCAGCGACGCGCTGCTGGTCTTCGATTACCAGCAGTCACTCGGGATGGAAGACGTTACCGACGAGACTCCGCGTAATCTCGAGAATGGACTCATCGATCCCGCAGAGATCAGCGATCTCGACGTGTTCGTCTTCGTGACTCATGCCCACGGAGACCATTACGACCCCGTCATCTTCGAGTGGCAGGGTGAGATCGAGAGCCTCACGTACTTCATCGGGTGGGAGGAGGAGCCGGAATCGCACTGTGAACGTCTCACCGGAGCGGACGCGAATTGTTACACCATGGGCGGGTTGCGGGCAACAGCTGAGTTGGGTGACATACAGGTCTACACGATCGATTCCCACCACAACGACATACCCGAGGTGGCATACCTGGTCCGTTATGGTGACTGGATCGTCTATCACAACGGCGACTACATGGGCAACCCTGTGGATGATTACGCCTACCTGAAGACGATCAGCGGGCGAATCGATGTGGCGTTCGTGTCCGGGCTTCCGGGCCACGAATGGCCTCACCTGGCGCGGGCCGTACACCTCGCCCGCGAGTTCGATGTGCCGTCACTGTTCGCGATGCACTTCCG
>CP070666.1:1323603-1327278 GCA_020351775.1 Gemmatimonadota bacterium
GGTCCAGCACATGATCTGGGCGCCGACGTAGAAGAACTGGGCGACCACGCCTTCGACGTAGCGGCTGTTGCGCAACAGGCGGCGCAGTGTCGGACCCACGTTGAGCGACTTGTCCTCCTCCCCATAGGCCGGCATCCGGGTGATGGCGATGGCGAGGAATACCGCCGCGATAACGAAGGCAATGCCGAGGTACGGTGCTCTGACGACCGCGAGGTCACTGGCGGTTAGGGCGGCAAGTTGGTCGGCGGGCATCGCGCTCCGCTCTGCTGCCGTGGCCGGGTCCAGCCGGGCCAGGATGAACTGTTGCGCAACGAGCATCCCCATCAGCGATCCCATGGGGTTGAACGACTGCGCGAAGTTGAGCCGCCGCGTGGCGGTCTCCTCCGATCCCATGGCCAGGATGTAAGGGTTGGCACTGGTCTCGAGGAACGAGAGGCCGCAGGTGAGCGTGAAATAAGCCACCAGGAATGGCCAGAAGACCATCATCAAGCTGCCAGGGATGAACAGCAGCGCTCCGGTTGCGTAGAGCCCCAACCCCACCAGGATCCCCGCCTTGTACGTGAAGCGCTTGATGAAGAGGGCTGCCGGAAATGCCATGGCGAAGTAGCCGCCATAGAAGGCGAACTGCACCAGGGAGCCCTCGAAGTTGCTCATCTGGAGGATGCGCGAGAACGCCTTCACCATGGGGTTGGTCACGTCATTGGCGAATCCCCAGAGAGGGAACAGCAGTGTGACCAGAATGAACGGGAGGAGGAGGTGTGCGGGAACGACCTTCGTGGAGCCGTTCGCTTTCTCCATATCAGAAACCTCTCGGATCAGTGCATTGTCGTGTTGGAACCCGGCCTTGGGAGGCGCCGGTGATCGGCGAGGTGCCTCGCGACCACCGGATCGACGGCTACATATCTAACAGCGTCCAGCGTGCCTGGACTACCCCCTCCAAGAAGTTCTGACAGCAGGTTCCAACGCACCGATTGCCCGGCGGGTGCGACTTGTGGGTGTCCCGTCGGTCGCGAGCACCAAGCGAACCCGCGCTGGCGCCCGCGACCACAGGCTTATGTCACTACATCCCTCCACCGCCCCGCGAAGCCGGTGCCGTCCGAACTTCGTACGCCGGCCGCGGCGCCACCGGCGAAGGAGTTTCCTCGATCAGCCGCAGCACTTCTTGGATCGCCCTCTCGAGCTGCGGCTCGGCTCCACGTGCGAGTGCCGTCGGATCCTCCGGCACGGGGATGTCCGGATCGACTCCATGGCCTTCGGCAAACCACTTGCCGTCCGGATCGTACATCCGGAATGTCGGCACCGTGACCCTGCCGCCATCGATGAGACCGGGGATGCCGGTCATCCCGATCAGCCCACCCCACGTGCGCGTTCCGATCAGTGGACCCAGGCCTGCCTTCCTGAAGTAGTCCGGAAACGCGTCCCCACCTGAGCCGCTCAGACCATTGATCAACATCACCTTGGGACCAAAGTGCGCCATTGGTGGCCACTGCCAGTCTCTGCCGTCACGCACCGCCCAGAACGCCAGCGGTGGTCGGTTCAACAACTCTATGAAACGATCAGGAATCTGTCCGCCGCTGTTCCAGCGCTCGTCGATTATCAGACCTTCCTTGTGCATTTGCGCAAGGAACTGGCGCAGCAGTTCGGTCTGGCCGTCCACACCGGTGCTGCGAACGTACACGTAGCCCACGCGACCATCACTCAATTCATCTACTTTGCGGCGGTTTTGTTCGATCCACTGCAGATGCCGCAAACGAGTCTCACTCCGCATGGCGTCTGCAAGGACTCGTCTCGCACCATCCATGGTCGGCCGGCTGTTCACGGTGAGCTCAACGGTCTGGCCCGCCAGGCCTTGGAACGCCGCCCAGGGATCCTTCGTCGGATCGAGCGGCACCCCGTTCACCGCCAGGACGTAGTCTCCTTCATTCACGTCCACACCGGGCCGCGACACCGGGGAACGCACCTCCGTATCCCATTGGGCACCATCTAGAATCTCGTCGATCCGGTAGGTGCCGTTCTCGAGCGTCCAGTTTACTCCCAGCATGCCTACACGCCGTTGTGGCGACGACTCGGTGTCGCCACCGCCGCGATAAGTGTGCGATGCGTTCAGCTCGGCGATCAGCTCGCCCAGCACGAAGTTCACATCCCACCTGGTCACCGCATCCTCGAGCAACTCACCGTACTGTTCGCGCATGGCCTCCCAATCCACGCCGTGCATGGCGGCATCGTAGAAGAAGTCGCGCGACTGGCGCCACGCATCGTGGAAGATCTGCCGCCACTCGGCCCGGGGATCGACCCTCATCTCCATCTCCGAGGTGCGCAGCGGCGTGTCCATCGACTTGCCTGCTCCGACATCCACGATCGCGAATCGGCCGTTGTTGGCGGCCAGCAGCTTTTTGCCGTCTGCGGATACGATGAATCCGTCGGCGTCTTCCAGTACGGTCTTCTCCTCGCGCTCCTCGGGGTCCCAGTACACGACCGGACTCTCGTCGTCACCGCTACCCGTGCGCGGTAGCCTGCGATACAGCACCTTGCCGGAGACTGCCTGCAACTCGGTGTAGTTGCCGGCTTCGGGCGGCAGGATCGTCACCCTTCTCTCGAATCCGACGATGTCGATCTCTACGGCCTCTGGCTCCTCCTCGTCGTCGTCCTCGTCCTGGTCTTCGTCGCCTTCTTCGTCTTCTTCATCTTCAGCGTCTTCCTCGTCATTTCTGGGGGCGAGTGGACTCGCCACATCATCCCTCAGGGAAGCAACCGCTATCTGTGTGGCGTTGGGGTAGACCCATGTATTCTGCGGGTCGCTGTATACTGGTGAGAACGAGCGGTTGGTGAGGAAATAGAGATAATCCCCATCAGGGTCGAACGTCGGCTGCATGTCGCTGTAGTAACCGGCCGTGACTTGATGGCTTTGGCCCGATTCCGTGTCGAACAGGAAAATCGCGCTAGCGCGGTTCTCGCGGTCGCGTGCGTAGGCCAGCCATCTGCTGTCCGACGACCAACTGGGCCTGAATCCGTTCAAGGCACCCTGAAACCAGTACAGCGCTTGATCCACGTCGGTGGTGCTGTTGGCGTCCATGTCGTAGATCCGGATCGTCATGGCCTGATCTACGAACGCGAGCTTCTTGCTGTCGGGCGACCAGTAGGGCCGGTAACGGTAACCCGGTCCGTAATTGCTGAGCGTGCGTGGTTCTCCCGAGCCGTCAGCCGCTGTGACGGTCAGCTCGTACTCACCCGATCGATCGCTCCAGTAGGCCACGAGTTTCCCGTCGGGCGACCACGTGGGGTACCGCTCCCCCGAACCGGACGATGCCGAGAGGTTCCGCACCGGGCCGTGCTCGGCGGGGACGGTGAAGATCTCGCCCCTTGCTTGGAACACGGCGCGCTTGCCCGAGGGGGAGATCCAGGCGCCCTGGATAGAGCTGCCCACGCTCTCGGTGCGAGACTTCAAGCTCGCCTGGTCGGTGACCACTTCCACCGAGACCTCGCTGTATTGCTCGGTGTCGAGGTCGAACAGGTACAGCCTTCCTCCCGCCTGGAACACAATGTCCGATGGGCCGATCGCGGGATACGTGATGTCGAAGTCGGTGAACTGGGTCAGCTGCCGGACCTGCTCGTCATCCAGGTTGTACGCCCAGATGTTGAATCGCTGACTCTCGTCGCGGTCGGACAGGAAGTAGA
>CP070666.1:1327378-1331030 GCA_020351775.1 Gemmatimonadota bacterium
GAAGCAAAGAACGCCTGTACGTCATCGGCATCCTTTTCGCCTTGTGCGACGCTATTCATCAAGTGATGAAACCCCCAGGAGTAGGTCATGTCGAACGCTTCGTGCAGCTCCGGCTCGTCCCATTCCGCAAGCATGAACACCGGCTTGATCTGGTCGAGCGCGGCACGGGCGGCGCGCCAGAAATCCAGCGGCACCATACCGGCGACATCACAGCGATAGCCGTCCACGTCTGCTTCCCGAAGCCAGAACCGCATCGCATCGATCATGGCTGCGCGCATGTCGTGATTGTCGTAATCCAAGTCGACCACGTCGCTCCAATCCGGCACCGGCGGGATCATGTCACCGTCCGCATCTGTGCTGTACCAGTCCGGATGCTTATCCGTCCAGCGATGATCCCAGGCAGTATGATTGGCGACCCAATCCAGAAGGAGATACATATCCATCTCGTGTACTCTCCTGACCAATCGTCTCAGGTCCTCGAGGTCGCCAAACTCGGGATTGACAGCAGTATGATCCTTCACAGAGTAGTAACTGCCGAGTGAGCCCTTGCGGTTCTCCACGCCGATGGGGTGAATGGGCATGAGCCAGACGATCTCCACGCCCATCTCTTTGAGGCGCGGCAGATGCTGCTCGAATTCGGCAAACGTACCGGCCTCGGTGTATTGCCGCAGATTCACCTCATAGATCGTCGCATTTCGACTCCACTCGGGCGCCTGTTTCTCCACGCTCGCCAAGGAAGTCCGTACTGGCGCCGCACTTTCAGCGGTAGTGTCCGAGTCACAGCTCCAACAGCACAGGACAGCGAGTCCAATGGCGAGTCGCACCAGGCGGGATTTCGGCATCACGAGTAGTCTCCGGTCGTAGTGTTTCTCAATCCGGCGGCGTGGCACCGTCACGGTGCGGCGATCTCCAAGGACGGACTCAGGGCAGGGAACGGAATCGTCATCCGCAGCACTACTGCTGTCCACCGCCGAGCCGTGCGACGGGCGCCTGCGGCGGCTCGTACCGGAACCGCAGCCCACTCAGTGCACGATCGGCAAGCGTATGCTCGACGGGTGGTCCGGCCCGCGGAGTATCGTGAACGACGCTGCCACCGGCGGCTCCGTATTATCCGCGTCCGCACCGGTGATCGTAACACGGATGCGATTGCCCGCATTGAAGATGTTGGATACGGGGTACAGGTCAAACATCAGCTCTGCAACCTCTCCCTCACGCAGCTCGACTCTGTCCTCTTGGTGGCTGCGGTGATAGGGAAGTCCGAGAATGTCAAATGGTGGATCAGCGAGCTTGCGATGTGAGACTCGAAGTATGCCTTCGGTGATGTACGAGGAAACACCGTCTGGGCTCACTTCCTCGAGCAACGCGTATACATCCGCGTCTCCGCTCGAGGTGGTAACATAGGCAGTCACAACCGGATGCCCTGTCACGTTCACGTCTTCGGATAGAGGTGCAGTGGTGAAGGTCAGTCCCTTTGCGTCGTTTTCGCGCATGTCCGGATAGGCCATCGTAATGCCGGTTCCGTTGTCCCACCTCGTGTTAGTGCCCGTAGTTGTGGTTGGATCCACCTGATAGAAGTCCTCTCCCGCAGCAGTGGGTGGTTGGCTCGAAAGCACACCGTCGTTTGTGGACGCAACGCTGCCACTCCGGCCAGCGGAGAAGTAGTACACCTGCTCCTCGGCATTGGTCAGGGGCCACTCGCTGGTGGAATGCCAGGTCCAACTCCCCGGCTCGATCGTAGTGGCGTAGTTGATGGAGGCACCATTCATCACGCCGTTCTCGACGCCCCTCAACCAATAGTCAAACCACCGCAGCTGCTCAACCGTGATGAGACGTGAACCCTCTGCGGCCATGGCACTGTCTCTGGCACCGTGGGACCAGGGCCCGAGGGTGAGCTTCTGGGGCACCTCGAGGTTGGCGAACCAGAGGAAGACGTCACGCGTGTATATGTCGAACCACCCGTTCCACTGGTAGATCGGCACGCCTGATTCATTGATCTCTCGCAGAAAGGCGAACGGGTTGTTCTGATACCAAAGCTGCATGCCGTCCACTTCCGAGTCACGAAACCGTCCCTTCGGTGCTTCGACCACGACATCCCAGTTGTCCTCATGCTCGGCGAGGGCCTGTGTCAACAAGGCTGCACCATCGTCGCCATCGACGGGGGGCACGGGAACCTCCGTGTCCAGCTCTCGCGTGAGGCGCCCCCAGGTCTCGATGAAGTCCTGACGGTAGACTCCGCCGGGGTACACGAGATCGTAGAGATCGAATGCAGCCATCGATGGGAAGATCGCCTGGAGTGCGGGATGCTTCTGGCTCGCAGCCATGAACTGGGTTATGCCGAGATACGATTGCCCGAACATGCCGATCATCCCGTCACACCAGGGCTGAGCGGCGATCCATTCGGTGATCTCGTAGGCGTCACGGGTCTCCTCGGGGGAAAACGCCCCGGTATAAGCCCCGAACGATGCACCGCCACCCCGGACGTCAGCCACGACGATCACGTAGCCGTGTCGTACCAGTGCTCTAGCCGACCGGGATATGTCGGCCAGCGACAGGACCACTCCGTTCTCTCCAAAGTTCGCGCGGTGGTAGCGGTCGTGGGTCCATACAACCGGTTGCGGCTCGTCGATCGGCGTGCCGTCCCGGGCGGGCCGCACTACGTCGACGGCGATCCGGACTCCGTCCCGCATCTCGACATAGTCCGACGACCGCACCCACTCGTCATACCGATCCTCATACGGACTGCTGTACTCTCCGAAGGAAGAGGACACGCGGGGAGGTCGGTCACAAGCGACGATCGTGAGAAGTCCGAAGACACTCGGTAACAGTACGGGAAGGCGCTTCGCGTAGATTGTCATGTGATCCTAACCTGGTGTAGTATCAGTCTTGCTGGCCACACAGAAACCTACGCACCTGGCGGCAACGCGAAAGGCGTGAAGCAGAGAAATCACGGCACCATGCTGCCGGCGGAAACACATCGGAAGCGCACGCCACCCCGCACGGTCGTGTTCTCCGAGGCCACCAGAGCGAGCGAGGTGGCTATCGGCTTCGGGAGCAGGAGGTGCCGGATCCGAATCCCGTTGTGAACATCGCAGCCTACGCGATCGGGCTGAATACCCCCACCACTTGGCTCAAGCGGGGATCTCCTGCGCACCCCACAACTGGTTGATGCTGGTCCACGGAATCACGTTTGGCTTGACGAAGGGCCGCCTGACGCTCTCCAGAGTCTCTCCCCTCACCTCGATCTCGCTGAGGCTCGTGGGCAACATGCCAACGCGGTTGGCCCACGTGAATGTGGGTACCTCATGCGGTTCGAAGCCCATGACGCTTGCGGCCACCATGTCCGTGGCCAGAGGATTCGTGCCGGCGATGATCACGTCCATCTTCACGAGGTCTCCCATGCTCGGGCCCTCCCCCTCCATTGCCATCGAGCCGTCCACCACCACCAGGCCGAGTTTGTTCGCCCGGACCATGTCGATGATCTCGAAGGCGACCCCGGGTGATTCCGCGTTGGCCGCCTGGTCGTGCAGCCAGGATCTCACAGAGTAGTAGATGGTGCCGGGATACAGGCCGATGAGGTTCTTCATCCCGAGTGTGACGGTCGCCAGGGTGTGCGTCTTCATCATCGGCACCGAGCAGAGCAGGTCGATCTCCT
>CP070666.1:1331130-1334762 GCA_020351775.1 Gemmatimonadota bacterium
ACCTCGATCGCAGAAACGAAGCGCGCGCCGGCCAACCGTGCGACGTCGTTGCGTGGCCCGTCGTGACTTCTGTTCACAAGGAATGCATTGAAGTCGCTCTGCATCGCGTATTCGCCGAGCATCGAACGAAGGACCTCGAGGAATGTGGACTTACCGTTTGCTCCCGTGCCGTAGAGGATGAACAGGCACTGCTCGCGAGTGTCGCCGGTCAGGGAGTAACCCACGGCCTTCTGCACGAAGTGTATTAGCTGCGCATCGCTGTCGAAAATCTCATCCAAGAATTCCAGCCACCGCGGGCAGCGTGCGCTGTCACCCAGGTATCGGACGGGCGCGAGCTTCGTGATCAAGTCCCGCCGCCAATGCGAGCTGAGCGAGCCCAGCTCGAGGTTCAGCGTTCCGTTCTCCACGTTCAACAACCAGGGGTTGGCGTCGAGCTCGCCTGGGCGAACCGGGATTCCGGGCTCCGTCTCCGCAAGCGTCAACATCGCCCGGAGCTTGCCCTCGGATTCCGATTGCACCTGCCACCGAGTGAGCGCCTTCCGATCATCATCGGGAGCCGCTTTGGCCTCGTCGAGAATCGTGACCACAGTGTCCTTTGCGTACCGCATTACTTCGCCTGTTTCGTCAGGCGCCCATCGGCGGCCGTCCCAATGCAGCCACTTCCCCCACTTGGGGCAGAACCGGATGCTCTCGCCGAAGTACTTGCAGAGCCGAACAGCGTTGCCGAGATCAGTACGGCCGAGCCGATCACCAGACATAGTGGAGTCGCTGCTGCCAGGGCCAGTGGTGGCGGTCTTTTCCATCTACGGATCCATCGCTCCTTCACGATGAGGTGAAGATTGAGGTGAACTTTTCCCGCGCGTGCTGCACACGTCTGGCAGGAATCGGGTGCAAGTTGCGCGGTATGAACAGTGGTGAATGATGAGAAACCCCAGGCAGGGCGGGGAATCCGCATCGCCGAGTGTTACGGAGGACCGCGTATCCTGTTGTCGGTCAGTGGGCTTTGGGACCAGGAGGTCCCGGGTTCAAATCCCGGCGCCCCGATCTAGAGAGGAGAGAAGCGGGCCCCAGCCCGCTTGTCTCCTCTCTGATCGTGTCGCCGCGATATGCACTCGCTCCCCGTCGGCGGCGGTGCCGCCTCAGGGTCGCACCGTGTCAAATCCCGGCAGCCTGACTCAATGAGCTGTTGGTCGTATTGGCAACCGCCCCGATCTGGAGCAGTTGGGTCATAGTGTTAACCACTCTGATCTAGGAACGCGAAAAGCGGGCTGGGCCTGCTTTTCTCGTCTCTGATCGTGTGGCCGCGATATGCACTCGCTCCCCGTCGGCGGCGGTGCCGCCTCGGGGTCGCACCGTGTAAAAACCCGGCGGCCTGACTCGGTGAGCCGTTGGTCATATTGGGAATCGCCCCGAGCGCTGCGAGGCGTACGGACGCGGGGGCTATCACATCAGCCGCACGCCTCATAGATCTAGATCACGCGCCGCTGCAGGTCTTCTGGTCATTTCTGACGACGCTCTAACACCGAATTGACACAGTACGTGTCGTGGACCACGCGCTCGGCTCCCGGTTGAAGCTCGGGCGACGATTCCCCGACCGCGACGGCAGCACTGACTGGTGCCGGGCCGACCCGAGTCGCGGTCCAGGTCACACTCACGGCGGAGCAACTCCCGCAGGCTGGAGGTGGGTCGTCGGGTGTGTCTGTGGCCGATCCTTTGAACGTCGTAGCAGATTCGGTGGCCCCGGAAAGGGAAAAGTTCCCTTCGCTGACAGAGAAAGTCCCGTCCGTGATAGGCAAGCTGATGTTCACTGTGGACGTTAACGTACCTGTGCACGACTCACAGTCCAAAGCGAAGACGATCTGGAGTCCTGCTTCGACAGAACTCCTGTCCGGGGAAACGACAAAGGTGATTGTCTCGCCCTCGGATGTTGTTCCCGAGTACTGGCCCGGCTCCGGCGGCCGGATGTCGACTGTGGCGCTGGCACTGCCCGTGGCGCCGCCCGGCGCACTGGCGATGATCGTCGTAGTGCCGTTGGCGACCGCTGCGACCAGTCCGTCTGCATCGACTGTGGCAACCAGTGGGTCGAGACTCTCCCAACTGATCCAGTACACGCCTGATATGACATTGTCGCCGGCGTCCCGCGCCTCGACTGACAGCTGCACCGTATCAGCGAGGCCGTTCAAGGTGAAATCGTCCGGGCTCACTAGGAGGATGCCGTTCCGGACTCCTCTACTCATCACACCGTCAGACCCAACCGCTATCCCGGGTGAGTTGGATGCGGTCCAGATGCCGGAGTAACCAAACGTACCGGTCCCGTAGTGAGTCCATTCCGAGCCATCGAAATGCACAATTCCGCTCGTGCTGCTGACGACGTAGATGTCGTTCGCCGCATCTCCATGTATCCCGGTGAAGTCCGCTGCAACGCCTATGTCAATAGGAAACCAAGTGGACCCGTTGTATTGCACCACCGTGTTGCCCTCTCCCACCGCATATACGTTGGTGCCTGCAGCTCCCCACACGCCACTCAGATTCGCTGCAGTCCCGCTACTCATCACGCTCCACGCCGTCCCATCGTAGTGGAGAATGGTGCCACCGTCGCCCACCGCGAAGATGTCCTCGGTCGAGGAACCCCACACGGCCTGGAGGCCGCTGACGCTCCCGCTGGCCATCGCTCCCCACGCCACGCCATCGTAGTGCAGGATGGTGCCGCCGGCACCGACGGCGTAAACGTCAACTCCCGAAGCACCCCAGACACCGTGCAGAGACTCACTCGTACCACTCGACATCGCAGACCACGACGTCCCATCGAAGTGCAGCACAGTGCCAGCGGCACCCACCGCATACACGTCGGCGCTCGATGCACCCCAGACATCGAACAACACATCGCTGGTGGTCACACTTGGGTCAGCACTCCACGCGGTCCCGTCGTAGTGAAGTATCGATCCGTTTCCCCCCACTGCGAAGACGTCCGTCGGTGACGCACCCCACAGGCCGTGTAGAGCATCGAACGTACCGCTTGTGACGGCACTCCAGATGTTGTAGCGACCTGCTCCGGGCACCGACACGGTCAGCACACCGTATCCCACCGCCTCGTCCACTACTGCCATCACAGTCGCCTGGCCACTGGCTACCGCGGCAGCCACGCCGGTCGAGGCACCTATCGTCGCTACATTGGGGTTGAGACTGGACCACGTCACGTTCGGCGATGAGATTGGATTGCCATAGGCATCTACCGCCTCCACACCATATGCTTGCGTCGCCCCGGCACCGGACACCGCCGCACCCGCCGGCATTACTATCACGGACGCCGTCCTACCTGGGGTCGCACTGGCAGTGAACATAACAGAGTCAACGCCTACTACTACTGCCCACAATGTGTCGCTGCCAGTCGCTGCTGTCGTGCCCAGCGTCCAGCTCGTGACCGACGCAATCCCGTCTGCTCCGGTCACTGCGGGACTTCCCGTCACGCCGCCATCCCCCGAAGCCCTGAAAAGGACCGTAACAGAGGACACGGGATCATCCCACTGGTCCGAGACCCTCACCGACGGCGGAACGGACACGGCAGTGTTGACTTGGGCGGTCTGTGCATCCCCGGCGTCGATGGCCATTGAAGCGGGCGGACCACTGTGACA
>CP070666.1:1334862-1338471 GCA_020351775.1 Gemmatimonadota bacterium
ACTGATCACCTTCGCCCTCACGATCCGAAACCAGCTGCGCACCAGCATGGCGACGGTCAGGGCCGGCATCGAGAACCGTGAGACGCTACAGCAGTACCAACGGGACTTCGTTGCGTCTGCGATCACGGAGGGGCAGGCATACGACATCAGCGGTTGGGTATTCGGCTATCCCAACGATGCGACGCTCAATCGGGAGTTCCTCGATCTGCTACTGCGGCACCGCATCGAGATCTACGAATTGGCGTCGACACAGAGTATCGGAGATCTGACCTTTACACCTGGGAGTGCATGGGTCGTGCCAGCCAGTCAGCCAATGTATCGCCTCGCCCGTTCCGTCTTCGAACGCACCGACACATTCCCTGATAGCGTTTTCTACGACGCCTCAACTTGGACGCTGAGTCTCGCATACGGAATGCCAAGCACCGAGCTGAGGAGCGGACGGCTCCCGCTAGGAGCACAACTCACCGAGGTCCCGGCCCTCGTGGGAACCAATTCGGTTGAGCAGAGTTTCGTCGCTTACCTGATGGACTGGAGTAACTCCGGGGCGCCCCGCGGACTGCAGGCAATGCAGGCCGCAGGCCTGAGAGCCGAGGCCGCGTTTGTGCCCTTCACGGCGCGGACCACGGACGGCGATGTGTCGTTCACCCGCGGCTCTATCTCGATCCCGGTGAGCACACAGGAACTGAGCCCGGCGGAAGTGCACGAGGCGGTACAGAACGCAGGACGAGTGGCCGACGTACCGATATTCAGCGCGGTGACCGGCAGGTCTGCCGAAGGGATCGACTTAGGTAGCGGTGACTTCAGGCCGGTGCGTGCGCCGCGCGTTCTGATACCGATGGGCGAGGGCGTGTCCTCGTACGAGGCCGGCCAGCTGTGGCACTTGCTGGATCAGCGCATAGGCATGCCCGTGACCAAGGTGGACGTCACAGACCTGGGCCGAGTAGACTGGGCCGACTACGACGTACTGGTCTTGGTATCAGGGAACTTGAGCGCCTTCTCCGGCGACGAGCTGGAACAGTTGAAGTCGTGGATCCGCGATGGCGGCACACTGATCGGACAGCGTTCGGCCGCAGCCTGGGCTGCTCGTAACGAGCTCACACCGAATATCGATCCGCCCGGAGTGGCAAGGCCGGCCGATGAGGAAGACGACGACGAGGCTGCAGCAGCGCGCCGCGACTACGCTGATGCCCGCAGCTTCGAGGGCCCCCAGGCAATTGGTGGCTCGATCTGGCAGGCAGACGTTGATGTAACGCACCCGCTTGGCTTCGGCTATCAGCGGCGCTTCTTGCCCGTGTGGCGGGATCACAGCTTCTTCTTCGCTCCGAGCAAGAATGCCTACAGCACGGTGGTCAAGCTGGTGGACGATGACCCGCACCTCAGCGGCTACATCTCGGACCGGAACCGCGAACGGCTCAGAGGTTCGCCCTCGGTTCTGGCGGATCGCCTGGGAGGCGGCACCGTCGTCCTCTTGGTAGACAACACCAACTTCCGCGGCTACTGGAGGGGAACGAACCGGCTCTTCCTGAACGCGCTGTTCTTCGGGGACCACATTCGAATTCCGTAACCACTGGCTGCGACTGCCGCTGCCCGGATCCCCGCTTGAACCCGTCGGCGGAAGCGGCGGCTTACTCCACTTTGCTCAACGCCAGCGCGTTGATACAGTATCGCAGACCACTGGGGGCTGGGCCGTCGGGGAACACATGCCCGAGATGAGCGCCGCACGTGTTACAAGTTGTCTCTACCCGCTGCATCCCGTGCGAAGAGTCCGCATGATAGGCAATTACGTCGAGCTCGATGGGTTGAGTGAAAGACGGCCAGCCCGTGCCCGATTCGTACTTCTCCCCGGCATCGAACAGCGCCGTGTCGCAGCACACGCACGCGTAGCGACCCGGATCGAACCGGCTGCACATGTCAGAGCTGAATGGACTCTCGGTACCTCTCTGTCGCGTGACATGGTATTGCTCGGGCGTTAGCCTCTCTCGCCATTCGGCCTCGGTGCGCTGGACCCGGCGCGGCGGCTCGGGGTTTCCCTGTCGCACGTACTCGATTATGTCCGACCAGCTCAGCATGGCTCGCTCGCTTCCAGTCGCACCTAGTGGCAGCATTGATGTTCGATCTTCAAACCCACGTGGATCAGGGGAGGTTCCCAACTCGGCGGGTATTGGAATCGTGACTGCGGCGGCACGGCCGGCTCGGCACGCGAGGCCATCACCTGCCTCCCCCCGTCTGCATTATCAGGAACGCCAACTCCATCGCGTTGTCCTCAATCGCCAGGCTCATCGGTCGGCCCCGGCCAGCGGCATGGCCAGACTTTGCATCGTAGCGCAGGATGACCGGTAGCCCCGACCTGCTGGCCCACTGGAGGCGCGCCGTCATCTTGCGCGCCTGCAGCGGCGGTACGCGCGTATCCAGGTCACCGCTCGTCAGCATGACTGCAGGATACCTAGTGCCGCGACGCACGTTCTGATACGGCGAGTGCCGACGTAGGAACTCGAACTGCTCCGGGTCCGATGCATCACCGTACTCCAACAGAGCTGGCATGTTGTTCGTCTCGGTGAACTGGTAGAACCGCACCATGTCGAGATCGGGGAAGGCACACAGCATTGCACGGTAGAGCTCCGGTCGCTGGGTCAGCGCCGCTGCGACCAGCAGTCCGCCATTGCTGCCGCCACGAAGCGCCAGTCGCTCGGGATTGGTGTATCCGGCGTCGATCAACCACTCGGCTGCCGCTATGAAATCGTCGAATACGTTCTGCTTGTTCTCGAGCATGCCGTCCCGGTGCCACCGTTCCCCGAACTCGTTTCCGCCCCGAATGTTCGCGACGGCGTACACACCACCACGCTCAAGCCACACTACCGCAAACGTGCTGAAACCCGGACGCATCGCGGAGGTGAACCCGCCATACCCGTATAACAGCGTGGGGTGATCGCCTGTGAGCTCGATGTCATTGCGATGCACCACGTGCATGGGAACCTGCGTGCCATCCTTTGACGTGTACCAAACCTGCCGCACCGTGTAGTCGTCTGTCGCGAACGTTATCTTGGCCGGCTCCGAAATCTCGCGATCACCGGTCTCCAGGTTGATCAGGTACTCGGTGCTCGGGGTCGTGAACGATCGCAGCGTCAAGTAGGCGGTATTGTCTCCGGGAGCGTTGCGGATGCTCGCCGTGAAGTGTTCCGGGACGTCGATCTCGCCAGCCGGCGTACCGTCCTTCTCGAACACACGGATCTTGGTGCTGATGTTGCGGAGGTAGGTGACGTAGTAACGGTCTTCGATCGTCGTGTGGCCAAGGAACACGTCGTCCTGTTCTGGAATGACCGTGCGCCAGTGCTCGGGTTGCGGCCGATTGGGATCGACCGCGACCAACCGGTAGTTCGGCGCTTCGTGATCCGTCCGCACCAAGAATGCGCCGTTTGAGAAGCCCGCCTGCTCTCCGTTCCACTCGATGCCTGCCAGATGCGCATCGATCCCGGTTACAACGGGTTGGATTCGCCGGGTGCTACGATCCATGATCCAGAACTCGTTGCGTGCCCAGCCGTGCTGTGCGGTCAACAGGAACGATCGCCCGTCATCGATGATCCTGGCTCCGATGAATGTGGTGGGTCCGTG
>CP070666.1:1338571-1342172 GCA_020351775.1 Gemmatimonadota bacterium
GGCCGAGAGGTCTAAGGCGCGCGCCTGGAGAGCAGTCTAGGACGACACTGAATAACGACAAAATGCCGTGATTTCGCGGTGGAATGCCGCAACCTGCCGTAGTCCACACCCTCAAATGTCGTACTCTGCCGCGCTAAATCGACAGACAAACCGACAGGCGTTTCCCCGGGCGCTGTCTGCTCCCCGGTGTGCGTCATCCGCTTTCCTGCACCGTCGGCGTCGACGGGGTCGTACGGCTCCGCACCCGGCGTCTGCAGGTTCCCCGTTCACACCTGCTTGCGTAATTCTGTCCAGTGCATTATATCCATTACGGATATAGCCACAATGGATCTATCTGGAGGTCTCATGGGTGAACCGCCGTCGACCGATCTGATGACTCCGGCAGCGTATCATATCCTGTTGTCGCTGGCTGACCGTCCACGGCACGGTTACGGGATCATGCAAGAAGTCGATACACGCTCCGCTGGCCACGTTCGGCTGGGACCAGGCACACTGTACCGGTCGATCAAGCAGCTCAGGAGCGCCGGGTTAATTGAGGCGGACGCGAACCAGGCATCGAGCGACGCCAACGACCGGCGCCGCGTCTACCGCATCACCGAGAGGGGGTTGAACGCCCTCACAAACGAGGCGCGACGCCTCGAGCAGCTCGTCGCACAGGCCCGGGGCAAGGGAGTGCTTGATCACGCACGACCCGCCTAGCATCGCCATGCGAGCCTCGATTCGAATCTCACGCCAGTTATATCGTGCACTGATTTCGCTCTACCCGCGGTCCTTCCGCGCCGAGTACGGAGCAGAGCTGCTTGAGGCGTTCGTGTCGATCGGCCGCAGCATGGGCCCGTGGCACATGTGGTGCCGCACGTTGCCGGATTTCCTTGCCACACTGGTGAGCGAATGGCTCGACGTCATTCGCAGTGGCCGAACCTTTTTGGGAGGGTCGCGCGGCCGTGGACGGCCTGGCGGTGGCATGAGCTTCGACATAGTGGCAGACCTCAAATACGCCTCCCGGCAGCTGGCAAGACGGCCGGGCTATGCGGCCGTGGGTATCGTTACGCTCGCGCTCGGCATCGGCGCGAACACTGCGCTCTTCACGGTCGTCAATGGCGTGCTGCTGCGGCCGCTGCCGTATCATCAGCCAGGGCAGTTGGTGACCGTGTGGCAGACCTATCTGGAATGGAGGGACTCACCCTCGCCTCAGCTCCGGGGAGTATGGGACCAGATTCCGGCTTCCTACCCAGTGTACGAAGACTGGCTCGAGCTGAATTCCGTGTTCGTGAATCTCGGCGCCTACTACGAAACCGATTTCGCGATTACCGGAGGAGACCGTCCAGAGCGACTGCGCGGGTTGAACGTGACCTTTGGAACTCTCGCGGCCCTCGGCGTGCCTCCAATGCTTGGCCGTGCATTCCGCCCGGAAGACGACCGCATGGGATCGGAGCGGGTGGTGGTGATGAGCAACGGCTTCTGGCGACGACGCTTTGGCTCCGATCGGGCGATTGTCGGCCAGTCCATAACGTTGGACGATGTCTCGGTCATCGTCGTGGGCGTGATGCCACCGGGTTTCTACTTTCCCGATCAAGGCATCGACGTCTGGGCGAATATGGACGATGAAGACCGACAACTGGGAAGAGGCATCACAGCATCCGATGCGGTCATCGCGCGGCTCCGACCTGGGATCACCCTTACCCACGCACAACGCGACATGGAAGCTGTCACGGAGCGGATCGCGGAGGCAAACCCGGGGCAGCACGAGGACCGGGGGGTCCGATTGGTGCCTCTCCATGAAGAGGTGGTGGGAAACCTCAGACCACCTATGGTGCTGCTGCTATCTGCGGTGGGCGTGGTGCTCGTGATTGCATGCGCCAACATCGCAAACCTGCTGCTGGTTCGGGCCACAGGGCGCCAGAAGGAACTTGCCGTTCGTTCCGCGCTCGGTGCCGGCCGGTGGCGGCTGGCGCGCCAACTTCTCAGCGAGGCTGCCGTTCTGTCTCTGCTGGGTGGGGCTGTCGGTGTCACCGTGGCTGTAGGAGCGTTGAGACCGTTGGCGTTGTTGCTTCCACCCGGGACTCCTCGCGCTTCTCAGATCGCGGTGGATCAGCGAGTGCTCATGTTCTCATTGGGCCTCACCATCATCACGGTGCTCTTGATTGGCGTGCTACCGGCAATCACCGCATCCAGGACGCAGATAGTGACGGTGCTCAAGGACTCCAGCCGCTGGTTCCGTAGGGCAGGCCAAGGCCATCGCAGCCAGTCAATGCTCGTGATCTCGCAGATCGCCTTTGCCTATGTTCTGCTCGCAGGTGCCGGGATTCTCGTCAAGAGCTTCGCGAGCCTGCTGTCTGTAGACAAGGGTTTCACAACTGAGAACGTGTTGGCGCTGGAGGTGCGGCCGCCCACGACGCGCTACCCCAACGACTCTGAAGTTAGACAGTACTACACACGCCTATATGAACGCCTAGAGGCCGTGCCGAGTGTCCGTTCAGTTGGTGGGGGATGCTGCCTTCCTTTCACCGGTCACAACAGCTCTCACTCGATCGTCGTCGAGTCGGATAAAGGGGAAGACGAAGCGATTGTGGATCGAAACGTCGTTTCAGGCTCGTATTTCGAGACAATGGGCATACCGATAGTGGCTGGCCGAGTCTTCCATGGGGGGGAAGAAACGCCCGTTGCCGTCATCAGCAGCAGCATGGCGCACCAGTTCTGGCCCGGGGAGGACCCCATTGGGCGGAGAATCACGTACAGGAACCACAGCATCTGGTTCACGGTGGTTGGGGTGGTTGGCGACGTAAGCCAACATGGGCTAGACGTTCTACCTCGGCCGACGATGTACTATGCCTTCCACCAGGCCACCTACCGAGCCCGGATGCAGACGATACTCCTCAGGACGGATGCTGCACCAGCAGCTCGCGCTGCCGACGTGAGGAACGCACTATGGGAGGTTGATGGTGACGTGCCCGTGCGGAGGCTCAGCACGATGGACGATCTAATCTCCATGTCCGTCGCAGCGCCGCGGTTCCGAACCCTGCTGCTGAGCCTCCTCGCGACACTTGCCGGCGTGCTCGCTACCTTCGGCATCTACGGCGTCGTGGCCTTTTCAGTAAGCCAGCAGACTCAGGAAATCGGCATCCGGATGGCCCTTGGGGCGCGGAGCGTCAACGTCGTAGGTAGCGTCCTCAGGCGAGGACTGGTACTGGCGAGCACGGGCCTGGCAATTGGGCTCGGAATCACTTTGGTCGCTGCCCGCGTGCTGGAGAGCTTTCTGTTCGAGGTAAGCCCGAGGGACCCGACGACACTCCTGGGAGTCGGGCTGTTGTTGACAGCTGCAGCGATGGCGGCGAGCTACGTTCCCTCCCGACGAGCAACGAGTGTGGATCCTGTGGAGGCGTTGCGCGTGGAGTAGAACCGATACTGCCGCTCCATCCACTTCGCGACAATCGCCTCGCAGACGCCCCTGTCGCGACCTGTAGCTTTCGCGCAAGGCGAGCGCGCTCAGCAGGAGGGATTGGGATCAGTTCATCCAGTTGAGACGCGAGGGTAAGCTTGGCCCGTCGGGTCAGCCAGTAGGTGACCGCCAGATCGAGTGCGACTTGAAGTTCCTTAGGGC
>CP070666.1:1342272-1345847 GCA_020351775.1 Gemmatimonadota bacterium
TTCATTCCTATAGCCAGGTAGTGGGCTGGCGTTACCCGGGATTCACGGGATTGGTGGGCATGGGGTACCGCGGCGTAGGCATCAACTTGGAGGTCTACGCAATTCCCGCCACCCAATATGATTGGTACTCTGGCTCTTGGGAAAGCTCGCGATCCCCGGAGCAAGGCTTCACCGATTGGGGTGTAAACCTCGGCCTCCGCGTGAGCGGACTCGGAGCGGTGGTGGTAACGGCTCTGGAGGCGCTCGCGCTCGGTGTTGCCGCGATAGCCATATCAGCGAGTTATCAGTAGTCGCGCTTCAGAGCTTCGGGGTGCTGTCTCCCAGCGTCGGGTGAAGATGGTCCGGACGGCGACGGTCGGTACCGGCTTTCCCGAGGATAGGGCGCTCCCATCTATTTGGGCGGATACTGCCTCATGGACCTCTCCTTGTCCTCAACAAATGCTGTGTGCCTGACTACGGCGCGATGTCGTAATCTTCCTAGTAGGTGAGCAAGCGCTCACTTGCTTCGCACGTCAGCAACCGGAGTGTAGAAGGCAGGGCAGAAATGAGCGGCAAGCGAGGCCGACCAAAGCTCGCACGGTCCGAGCAACGCACGTGCGTGGTGACGACATTGCTACGACCCAAGGAGCGTAGGGCGCTGAAGAAGCTTGCCCGGCTGCGCGGTCAGTCAGTGAGCAGCGTTGTGCGGGAGGCGGTGGTGGCGCAGCTTGGGGTTCAGGACCCCGCTACCTGACTCCTAAGCACGAAAGGGGAACGTGAGTTATGTCGAGAGGTAGAAGCTGGGGCAGGTTACGTGGTTGGGCGCTGTGGGACGAGAAGCTGGAGCGCTGGGGCGATGCTGCAAAACGTCCTGGCGTATACCTGCTTGCACACTTCAAGGGTACGCCACCGCGTGAGATGGACACGACAGACAAAAGGATCATCTACATTGGCGAGACGTGCGCCAAGGGCGGGCTGCGGAGTCGTTGGGTGAAGTTCGCGCAGGCTGCGTTCCGGGGTAAGCGCGGCCACTCGGGCGGTGATACGTACTGGAAACTCTTCCACGGCAAGCACCGCGACCGTCTGTACGTGGCATTCGCAACGCCGCGTGACGATGAGGTGGTGCTACCCTTTAGGATCAAGTTTCTCGAGCGCAAGTGGATCTTGGACTACGTGCTCACGCACGGACACCCACCGTGCTGCAATAGTGAATAGAAGGAGCTAGCAGTCTCGGAAGCTCAGTGAGAATCTGTGATACAGCCAAACAGCGTGACTTATGATCTGGGGAGAAGACCTGTGTCTGTGGTAACGACTCGCTTTGATGTTCATCGTCAAAGTCTGGCAAGTGATGGCTCAACTTGACAATGCGCTGACAAGTACCGAGTAAACTGATCCCCGCAGGAGAAGTGGGATTTCTGCGCTCAGCATCGAGCCGTGCAACAAGGCCCAGCTATCAACGGTGAGGCAATCGACTCGATCTTGGAGACCGTTTGGGGCTCAGTGCCCAGCGAGGGAGCTCAAAGAAGCAGTTTGCAATCTCATTGCACCCACTCCGGCAATATGGAAGAAGATTGGAGGGTTCAAGGGTGAATACGTTGGAGGCGATCGCTACCCGGAGGAGCATCCGCAAGTTCGAAGATAGGCCTATACCAGAAGTGGCGATCCAGGCCATTCTGACGGCAGGCACGCAGGCTCCATCGGGAAAGAACCGGCAGCCGTGGCGCTTTGTGGTGGTCACGGGTGAAGAACGTGCCGCGATGATGCGCGTCATGCGTGAGGGAATAGCGAAGGCATTAGCTCGTGGACGGGATCCTGGCAGCGCTGAGCGGACGGCCGATGCAATGGAGCAAGCACCGCTAACAGTCTTCGTTTTCAATCCGTACGGCATACATCCCCGGCTGACACGGTCGATCGACCAGATGTTCCTGGATGTGCTCGACATCCAGTCCATCGGAGCGGCGATTCAGAACATGCTGCTGGCAGCCCAAGACGTGGGCATTGGTTCACTATGGATATGCGATGTCTTTGAAGCCTACGAGGAACTGCGCGAGTGGTTGGGTGAGGAAGGACAGATGATAGCTGCAGTGTCCTTTGGCTATGCAGACGAAAGCCCAGGAGCCAGGCCGCGCAAGCCAGTCAGTGCGGTGACGCGATGGGTAGTGACGACTCCCTCGCCTTGAAGCACTGAGTTCAGGACATTCGGACACGACACGGTGTTGATCTTGTAAGGAAGCTGGCCTCCTTGGGGATCTGCCGACGCGTTCGGCAGCGTAGAGCAACCGTGTTCCCCGAGAGGAGGCCAGGATGTTGTACGCCGGAATTGATCTTCATCGAAAGGGTATTGTCAACTTGAGTCGGTGCCGGCGAGACTTCGCGCATGAAAACGAACACGAATAGCTACCGCGGCCACCGATTCCCGACCGCATCACCGTCCAGCCATACCGTCCCCACCCAGAGGAATGCGGCTTGCTCTGATCTGAATCACAATTGTCAGACAGGACCCCTGACTGGTTGGCGGGTGACGCGGTTATAGCGCCGCGACCCGGAGCCCGTGCCATCGCGATGGGTGCGGAAGGTCATGTACGCCGACCCGAGCCGCTCCGACAGCGCTACGTGCGGCTTCGCGAGTCCCCGCTACTCCAGTCTCAATGCCTCGATGGGTGCGACACGGCTCGCCCGCCTGGCCGGTAGCAGGATTGCGAGAACGACGACGCCGAGGAGCAGGGCGGTGACACCGGCGAACGTCAAGAGGTCACTAGACTCAACGTTGTAGAGTAGTGACTGCAGTACGCGCGAACTCCAATATGCACCACCCACTCCGAGTACGATTCCAGCTACTGCCGGTCGAATGCCCTGAGATAACACCATACGAACGACGTCGCCGCCTTTCGCCCCCAGAGCCATGCGGATTCCGATCTCTCGCGTCCTGCGTGATACGAGATACGCAACGACCCCGTACAAGCCTATGCCGGCAAGCACAACTGCGACACCGGCGAAGAGCGCGAGCAGCATCAGGTAGAAACGAGCTGGTCCGAACTGCCGGTCCACCGTTTCCTCCAACATCTCCACCCGGCGCAGCGGCACATTAGGATCGATTGCCCGTACCTCGCTGCGGATTGCCGGAAGCACGTCGGGAGCACCCGGAGCAGTACGTACTAGGACGCTCAAGAAAGTTGCGCCCATTTGCGCTTGAGCCACGTAGATCTCGGGGCGCGGCGCTCGCGTGACTCGCTGAGATCGGATGTCCCCCACGACGCCCACGATGGTCCAGGGTTCCTCGTGTCCATATCCCCAGCCGAAGTCGAGTCGGATCTGCTGCCCGATGGGGTCCTTGTCCGCGTAATAGTGATCGACGAGGCTCTGGCCGACGAGCGCCGCTCGCGGCACGCCGTTCCGATCGCTTTTCTCCAGCCCTCGCCCGTTGAGAAGTGGAACCCGCAGCACCTCGTGATACCCGGGCGTAACGATCCTGGTGGTCAGCACTTCCTCCTGACCCTCGGGCGGATCGGGTCGATCCAGGAAATGCGCCGATGTGCTTGCACCCACCCCACCAAGCGGGCTGCCAAAGGCCGAACCCACCGCCTCTACTCCGGGCA
>CP070666.1:1345947-1349474 GCA_020351775.1 Gemmatimonadota bacterium
GCCTTGGCAACGCCGAAGTCTGTCACCAGTGCATGGTGCTTGGTGAGTAGCACGTTGTCAGGCTTGATGTCGCGATGAACCACACCTTTCTCGTGAGCCTCAGATAGCGCGTCTACCACATCTCTCAGGATTCGGACGGCTTCGGCGATGGGCAGTTCGCCTTCGCGAGCCAGCTTCTCTCTCAGAGACTCACCCTCGACGTGAGGCATGACGTAGTAGAGGAAGCCGTCAGCTTCGCCACAGTCGTGCAGCCCGAGGATGTGGGGGTGGCTGAGCTTCGCAGCGATGTCGATTTCTTGCAGGAACCGATCAGGGCCAAGGCCGGCAGCAAGTTCCGGTCTGAGCACCTTGACCGCCACCTTGCGATGCAGCTTCAAATCCTCGGCCAGATAGACCGTCGCCATGCCGCCGCTACCGAGTTCCTGCTCAATCCTGTAGCGGTCCGAAAGCGCCTGTTTCAAATGGTCCAACTGGTCGGCCATTAGGACGGCTCGCGGTTGCCGACAGGAGCAAGCTACGGTGGACGGCCGGAGAGCGCCAGATTGCCGTCTAGCACAACGCCCGGCGCGGGGCCGAGCTCTACGTCTTGCGGCCCGGTCCACCTCCCTGCATAGTATGGCGTCGCTCTCGCGCGACTGAGCATAAGGCAGACTCCGGTGGCCTTTGTGGTCTTCCGCCGTAATAGACGCCGTAGCTGGACGCCGTAGACGCCGCAACATGACGCCGCAGTAGACGCCACAGTAGGACGCCCACCCGACGACGACCGCTAAGGCCCAGAGCCAAGTGCAGCCGGAAGGAGAGCTTAATGCGACTCACGTCGTCTCTCGAACATCACCAGGCCGTCTTCACCTTTTCCGTGAAGTGGGAATGAGTCTGGTCTTGGCACTGGGGCGCTGCGGCTGGCGACGTCAGGGACCTACCAGGGTTGGGACAGAGGTGCGTTTCCCAGCAGCAAGCTGTTCAGCCTGGGTATCAACGTCACTTTCTAGTGGCTCGCAAGGAGACTGAAGACAATGAAAGCACTATATCGATCGAGACGGCTATCCAGGTGGGCTCTGCTGATCTTCGTGGCAGGTTCCGCGTACGCTTGCGAGGATTTTCTGGCCGCCAACCCGCAGGGTAGCCTGGATGAGGGAACGCTGGCGAATCGGCACGGTGTAGAAGGGAACCTGATTGCCACATATAGAATGTTGGACCACGCCGGCTGGGGTGCCACGGGATCCGCCGCCAGCAACTGGGTGTGGGGAAGTGTGACCAGCGATGACGCACACAAGGGTTCCGAGGCCAGCGACCAGCCCGCGATTACGGACATCGAAATGTACGTATGGGGGACCGGTGCAGCGGAGGACTACCTGAACGACAGGTGGAGACACTCGTTCGAAGCGATCGTGCGAGCCAATGCCACGATAAAACTCCTGAACAAGGTAGACTCCTTGTACCCGGACGAGATCTCCCAGGCCGACAAAGATGGCATCAGGGGAGAAGCACTGTTCTTGCGGGCGCATTATTACTTTGAAGCCTGGAGGATATTTGGCAGTCTCCCCTACCTCACCGAGGAAGACACGACGTTCTACAAGTCCAATGTGGGTGTGGATGTCGTCGGGAACATTCTGAGTGACCTCGACGAGGCCATCACGCTGCTGGCAGCGAGCTCGGCGGCCCGTGGTGAGAGCGAAGCCACTCCACGAAACGGGGAGGTTGGCAGAGCGACTGCGTGGACTGCCAGGGCCTACAAAGGCAAGGTGCAGGTCTATGCCGAGGAGTATTCCGCAGCAGTAACGACGTTGGAGAACGTTCGGGATAATGGGCCCTACGATCTGGAGCCCAACTTCTACCAGGTCTGGAGCGGCTTTTCGGAGTATCAAAACGGTGCCGAGACCATCCTTGCGTATCAAGCTCACCTTGGAGAACCCAGCGGGTACAACGCGAACTATGGCGAACACCTTAACTTCCCCCATTCCGGCAGCCCGTTCGGATGCTGTGGTTTCCACCAGCCAACGCAGAACCTGGTCAACTTCTTCGCGGTGGACGCCGACGGACTGCCGATGGCCTTGACCGATCCCGCGTGGAACGATCGAGAAGACAATCTCGACGCTACAGCCTCCGCCACCATGCGGTTGGATCCTCGGCTGGATTGGACTGTCGGCCGTGATGGCGTGCCCTACAAGGACTGGGGACACCACGAGCCGAGCTGGATCCGGTCCGCGGCGTTTGGAGGCCCGTACAGCCCGAAGAAGAACATCTTCGAAGATGCGAGTGCCGCCGCGGTCCATACCGGGTGGTGTAGTAGTACGCACTTGAGTTCCATGAACATGCACATCTTTCGCTATGCGGACATGCTGTTGTTGCTGGCCGAGGCGTACGTCGAAGAGGGGCGGCTGGAAGACGCCCGAGCGATCGTAAACGAGATCAGAGCGCGCGCAGGCCAGGCGGCCCAGGGTTGTGCGTTGCCACCCGATGAAGGTCGGGCAACGACGTTGGTGACGTTATACCCCCAATGTGCCGGGGATGCTCGGATCGCCGTGCCCCTTGACGATCCCTCGATCGCCTGGGCGGACTACGAGGTTGGCCTGTACCCGGCGGCAGGGTGGGACCAGAGCTTTGCCACAGAGGCCGTTCGCTATGAGAGAAGGCTGGAACTGGCGATGGAAGGCGAGCGGTTTTTTGACCTGCGGCGCTGGAGAACGGCCGAGCAGGTTCTCAATGACTATATCGCAGCAGAACAAGTGAGGCGGCCATATCTTGCAGCCTCGGCCACGTTTTCAGCTCGACACGCGCTCTTTCCCATACCTGCCATTCAGATTGAATTGAGCCGCCTTGCTGATCTGGAAACAGGCGCGCAGAAAGACGTGTTGGTGCAGAACCCCGGGTGGTAAGGAAGGGCGCAAATTCTGCACTGCATGAGTCTTCGGAGCCCGGTCCCCTTTGCAGTCGGGGCCGGGCTCTTGCCGTCGGTGCTCCACGGGATGCGCTCACCGGCCTCCAATCGCGAACGCCTGCCCGTCGCTCAACAGGATGTTGTCGGGCTTGATGTCACGGTGCACTACTCCGTGTCTGTGAGCGTGACTGAGAGCGTCTACCACGTCTCGCAGGATTCTCACGGCCTCGGCTATCGGTAGCTCACCTTCGTGAGCCAGCTTGTCCCGCAGAGACTCTCCCTCGATGTGCGGCATCACGTAGTAGAGGAAACCGTCAGAGCGTATGGAGCCAGTGCGGGAGGAGCTAGAAATCGTGTGGCAGATCCTTGCCATGTGGAGGGCTGGATCATCCTACGCCTACATTGCTGCCACACTCAACGATGATGGGGTGCCAACGAAGCGAGGAGGCCGCTGGCACCACTCTACGGTTGCGAAGGTAGTAGAAACGTAGGGATCTGTATGCAGAGCTTCTCAAGCGATCCTAGCGCGTGACCTGACACGTCCCTCCGGGCGTGTCAGGGCTAGGCCCCTCTGACTCCCACCACAACGCCTCGTCTAGCCGAAGCCCCACAGCGTAGAACCCGCCAACCGCTGCCCAATTACGCCTGA
>CP070666.1:1349574-1353094 GCA_020351775.1 Gemmatimonadota bacterium
CTGGCGGTGGAGGCCGGTGAGTATGAGAAGGCGCTCGAGTTGTATCGCGGCGATCTGGTGGAAGGCTTGTTCGTGCGCGAGGCGCCCGAGTTCGAGCGCTGGCTGGAAGACGAGCGCACGCGGTTGCGGGAGAAGGCGGCCGGTGCGGCCTGGGCGTTGGCGCACGAACACATCGAAGCTGACCGCTTGGTGGACGCCGAGCGTACCGCCCAGCGCGCGTTGCTGCTGGTGCCGACCGATGAGGATGAGGTGAGACGGTTCATCAAGGCGTTGGCGGACGCCGGAGATCGGGCGGCCGCAGTGCGGTTCTACGAGAAGTTCGCCCAGAGGCTCCGGTCTGAATACGAGATCGAGCCAGATCCCGTTACTGTAGCCGTTGCCGCGGCACTCACGAAGGGATCGGGCCAAGCAGTTGCCGCTGCACCTGGAGGCCGCGTCCGTCCCAGTGCGGACATGACACCGATCAGCGCCGTGTCGGGCGGCATTGCATTCATGCAGAGCAGGAAGGCTCTGATCGCCGTCCTGGTGACTGCAATTGTGATACTGGCGCTGGTGACCGAGCTGCTGCTATCTCGCTCCAGCGGTGGACGATTGGATCCCAATCGTGTGCTTGTTGTCGCGCTGTCAGATGAGAACGGACGGGACGAGATCGCGATGCTGGGGAGGATGGCGCATGACTACATCATCGACGTTCTCACCGACGCTGGATTCGCCAGAGTGGTGGACCCACTCACGGCGCTGGCGGTGGCACAGAACGTGGCCGCCGCGGGAGTGGAATCGGGGCCTGACCGTGTGTTGGCACTGGCAGACGAGGGGCAGGCGGGGACCGTGGTGTCCGGCAACTACTACGCCGAGGGCGATTCCGTTCTCATCCAGACCCGGATCACCGACGCCAACGACGGCAGCGTGATCCGAACCATCGGCCCCGTCGTCGGTTCTCTGGGCGCGCCCAGCGAGCCGGTTGGCCGCCTTGGGGAGGCAGTTGTGGTGGCGCTTGCGCCGCTGCTCGACCAAGATATCGAATCTCTTGAACCGGCGGTGCAACCAGCGGCGTATGAAGCCTACCAGGCGTACAGCGAAGGGCTCGAGGCATACATGCGGGATGACCCCGCCGAGGCTGCGCGCCATTTCGAGCGTGCAACGGTCGCTGACCCCTCGTTCCACCGCGCGACGCTATGGGCCGCGCAGAGCTACGAGCTTGCAGCATGGTATGCTGGTGACTGGCCCATGATGCTGAAGGGGGAGTCACTGATTGCACCGCTCCAGCAATCTCCCGAACAGTTGAGTCGCTATGAACGCTGCCGACTTGGCTTTGTGATAGCGTTGGGAAGGCGAATCAACATTAGCGGTCAATATGAAGCCGCTCGCTGCATGGTGCGGGAAGCGCCGGGCTCGGACGATGCCAAGACAGAGCTCGCAAATGCATTGATACGCCTCAATCGCCCCGCCGAGGCGATAGCGGTTCTGAGGGAACTCGATCCCTACCGTGGCCTAATGAAGACACTCCCCAACTGGAACTCCCTTAACCTCGTCCGAGCATACCACATGCTTGGCGAGTACGAGGCGGAATTGGAGGCCGCACGGCAGGGGCACCAGCGCTTTCCCGAGAGTGTGGGCATGCTAACGGCTGAGGCTCGGGCGTTGGCGGCGCTGGACCGGCTGGACGAGTTGCCAGAGGTGCTGGAGGCGATGCGCTCACTGTCCTCACCGGGCAACTTGGGCTGGCAGCTTCAATGGATTGCCGAAGAGTTGCGGGTCCACGGCCATCCTGACAGAGCCCGCGAGGTATTCGACGAGGCGATCGCTTGGTACCGGTCTCAGCCCAATCAGACCGACGCGCTGCGGGTTCGCTGGGCCTGGGCACTGTATTATGCAGAGCGGTGGGATGAAGCCCAGCAATTGTTTGAAGAGTTGGCCGAGGAGCATCCGGAGAACAGGGATTGTCTCGCCGCGCTCGGGCTGCTGGCCGCGCGGCGCGGCGATCGCGCAGAGGCAGCGAGAATCAGTGAGCAGCTACGATCCTCGGGGAACAACTTGAGCAAACAAAACAGATGGTACCGAGCCAGGATCGCGGCAGTCCTCGGGCAAAAGGAACAGGCGATCGCCTTGCTGCAGCAGGATGTCGACATGGTACCGCCGCAGGATCGTTATCTGTGGGTGCACCGCAGCATCGACTTCGAGTCGCTGCACGACTACCCGCCGTTTCAGGAGTTCATGCGGCCCAAACGGTAGGGCCCCAAAACCCTGCCACACCGGGCGGAACCTCACCTCCCGACCCACTTGTTCCGTCGCCCACATCTTAGATCCATGAGCGACCTCCTCGACCGGCTCAAGGCCATCCTCGGCGACCGTTACCGCGTCGAACGGAAGCTCGCATCGTGGCGGGCTTGTGCCGCGACCTCCACGTGCCTTGCGCAGCTCTGGGCCAAAGCTGTCTCGATATCTCGTTTCGCGCAGCTTTCGAATCTGGCTCAACTGGGAGAGCAGAAGTACTTTGCGGAATGACGTGGAATGGAACAGTTGCTCGCCTCTGCAAGGCCTCCGAAGGGTGCGTACGATGACCGATACGGACAGCCACTCAACAGGCTCAGCCGCATTGAAGATGCCGGAGCGCGCGGTGTTAGACGAGATCGTGCGTCGCATTGTGAAAGTCGCGGACCCGGACTCCATTATCCTCTTTGGTTCGGCGGCTCGGGGGGAGTGGAGCCCCGACAGTGACATAGACCTGCTGGTGGTGAAGTCAAATGTGGAGCATCGGCGGAAGCTTGCGCAGAAGCTCCACCTGGCGATGTACGGGGTCGATGCGGCCGTAGATATCGTGGTTGTCACACCGGAGGACATCGACTACCTGAGCGGAAAGGCAGGAACGGTCGTGACGCCTGCTTTGAACGAGGGAAGGGAAATCTATGCCGCCTGAGACGCCCGATTCGACGGATCCCAAGGAGTGGATGCGGCGTGTCCGCAGCAATCTGGCACGGGCCAGAGATGCGAGCGGAGTGCCGGACGTGCTGTATGAGGACCTCTGTTTCGATGCGCAACAGGCGGCCGAGAAAGCGATCAAGGCTGTTCTGGTGAAGGCCGGCAAGCCGTATCCGAAGACCCACGTGATCGAACGACTACTTGCGTTGGCCGAGGAGGCAGGCGCAGAGGTAGGGCCCGAGATCCGCGAGGCCGCAATCCTGAGCGACTACGCGACCGTTGCCAGGTATCCGGGTCCTGGAGAGCACGTGACAGCTGAGGAGCACGCTCGAGCTGTTGAGCTTGCCGAGAAGGTCGTGGGCTGGGCGGAGTCTCAACTGGCTGATTGAACCCACTGGTATGTCCGATGGGGCGCTAATGAACGCGGACGGAGACTGCCCCTTTCCATGGAGAAACTCGGCCGCGTCGCGGATGAACGCGGCCGCAAGTGCAGAATGCAGAATGGGGAAGGGTAAAGGAATTTGGTTGATAGAGCATTGTCATAGATAGCTGTTGCAGGTGATGTGAGACCGTAACCGAATGAACGCGGTAGCCCACCGTA
>CP070666.1:1353194-1356701 GCA_020351775.1 Gemmatimonadota bacterium
CGGCGTTTTTGTAGGATCCGCTGTGTGAATCAGATAGAGTGCGAAACCGAGCGTATGTCATCGTCTCCCCCATGTCCAAAGGACATGGGCCACCCGGCCACCCGACCGGCCTTGTCATATTCGTAGCAGGTGCATCTGACCCACTCGCCCAAGTGTAGGGAGCCAGGCCGGGTCATCCGCGAAGCTCTCCGGCACGGCCCAACTGAACTCCTCGGTATCTTCTTCTGCTGGTTCCAGATACTCGCCCTCGACTGGGGCCAGGACTGAATTGACTCCATGCATTCCGGCGGGGCCCAGGTACATCAGAATGGCGCCCAGGATAAGCGCCAAATAGCTGTTCTTGGTACGGGGACTCTCCATCTTGAGGAACACGAAGTACAACGCGTAGGGCCAAAAGAGAAGGCACAGAACTCCAGCCACAACACCGGCGCGGAACGCCTGATACAGGACCAATATGTTGACCGTAATCGCGCACAGCCACCAGACCCCCACGTACAGCGCTGCCCAATCCTCGGTGCCTTTGGCCAGCAGGAAAAGAACCACGAAAACGGCGGCGGGCCCCACAAAGGCCATCCAAGGCCCCTTGACCACATCGGGCATCCCACCAAACGACAGGCCCCGCAACCGCGCCGGCTTGGCACCCGAGTGCACGGCCCGAGGGGTGACCCTCCTGCCGCTTGTCTTGTGGTACCCGCAATTCGCACACACCAGGGCGCCTGAAGCCAGCTCCGCGCCGCAACCGGGACACTGTGGGCCGGGCTTGGCCGTCACCGGCCCGGACCGCGCCGGCGCTACCACGTCGGCGAAGGGATCGAACTTGTCGTCAAGATTCAACCCGTCCTCTTGGGGTGGCGGGGGGAGGTTCTTGGCGGCATGGACCGGCTTGCCGGCCCGCTGTCTACGCAGAGCCGTCTCGTAGCAACTGCGGCAGTAGTAGCGCCCTTTGCGATCCTTGGTTCGCGGTCGACGTGAGCAATCCTCGCCGCACAGTACACAGACCTTCTCCAGAGAATCCGGTTGCAATGACATCCAAGCAGACCTCCTGGCTTTGACTTTCGAGCTTGTTGCCTGATTCCGCCGTACGAGGCCTTTCCCCCAGGGCAACATCCTGGCACAGTTCACCACGCGGCGCGATAGGCTACACCCCGAGATGCGGCGGTGTATGGGCGACTCGCCCCGGCGGGCCCCGGCGGCAGGGCATTCGTTTGTCAACAAGCAGACGCTGTTTTCATTGCTCCTTTTCATTCCCGCGCCCTGGGTGACGTGGGCATAGAGCCGGTCGCCCGCGTCGTCCTAGCCGTACATATAGCGGTGGACGAGCGCGAGACCGCCCCGCTGGTGAGTTTTAGATCCATGATTCGCCCGAACGTGCCCAGCTCGGTGTGGCCCTGGCCGCCGGCGAACGTCCGGCTCAGGCCGTTGCCGTAGGACATTCCCACCCGCCGACCCATGCCGCCATGGGCATACGCCGAAGACACTCCCCCTGCCAAGATGGCGAGCACCGCAGTCAACACCCAGCAGCGAGTCCTCTCAATTCCAAACTGCATCGACCAGCCTAGAAAACGGGGCCGGGTCATCCTAAGTGACCAATCACCGAGGATAACCAGCCTCTATCTGCTTCGAAAATCATCCTGAAACCTTCTATAAGCCGAGACCTTTTATATGCCGCTGCTCGTATCGCGCTCAGAGCAGTTAATGCTCCACACTGCGCCGATCCTTTGCTAATAGAAGTTGCTGGGGAACTCCGCGATGCCATCGAGAGGCTCTCGTCGAACCGGCAGCTTGACAACGTTTATCCCAGTCCACATCGTCAAGTCTAACGTTCTGAAAACGCGCTCGATGACGATCACTCCTCCATCGTCAGGCCCATATAGAGATGCTTCGGACAGAGAGCTTTCAAGAACATAGAGTGGCAGATCAGCGAAATAGACGAAACGACCACATTGGTCACACCAGCGACGCATTGAGTCTGGACCACCGCGAACTACAATTGGCTTCCTCGGCAAGAATGTCATAGACCCCAGAATCGGAACTCCTCTGCTGTTCAAAGCCCTACCTGTCACAAAGCAACGGTCAAACTCATCACTGAGCAATTCGCGGAAATCGGAACGGATAATGCTAAGGCTCGTGGGACGCGCGAAATTAATTGCCGATTGGTCGAGGTCTTCCGAGAGCCTGACATCTGGCAGTGCCACGCGCAATCTGCGATCAAGGCTGCCACATCCGGTGCACTCTGAGGTCCGCCGGAACTCTTCCCACCACTGCTTATCCGTGTCGCACGAACTATTCGTATCGAGTAGATACACCTCCATGGTTCAGAACACCCCCGTAAACAATCCTTCCATAATGTTCTTCCAGGCGCTCTGCACGATGCTCGTCCCATATCTTTCGTCTATCGAGCGCGATACGTCCAAAAGGATGTCGAATGCCTTTCGCTGCTTACCGGAAGACCTCTTGAAATACTCCAACCACTTCCTTGTGCTCCCTGTTGGACCTCCAAACAATCGGCGTGGGAATCCCGCTGCCTTAAGGGCCTCCCGCAGCTCCCGGTGGAATAACGTGTGCAACGTTCTCGGTAATTGCTTCAGATACTGTGCCGCGTCCCCGCCAAGGAACTTGGGGATGGCGTGGTGCCACACGTCGTCCGTAGCCGCTAGGCGTGCGAGGCGTGGCCCTCGCCTCACCTTGCCCACCGTTTGTCCGGCCACGGCAACCCGCCCGAAGCAACCCATTCCGGCAAGAGCACCCTCAACGGGCAGGTACATCAGTTGCTCGGCGTAGAAGTCGGCGAACTCCGAAAAGCCCATCGAAAGACCCGCCGAGCGCAGGGCACCTTCCGGCAGCATGGTGACGTTTCCGCCCCAGAACGCTCCAAATGTGGAGGCACCCTGCACCCCTAGGTAGGCCGCACCATCGCCGGTGACGGAGTCCCAGATAGCGTCGAAGTCGCGCGACAACAGCAGGTCCGACTCCGAAGGCAACCCGCTCGAGAGGCCGGTAGGATCAACCCTGTTGGGCGGATTAGCCCCAACGAACAAAAACAGATTGGCACCATCCTGATAGAGGCGGGACAGACTGAAGACACCGACTCCAGGTGTGAGGCTGTTCCCATTGAAGGCCATGAAATCCGTGACTGGCAGCCCGGTCCCGCTCCGATCAGAACTGAAGAACCGCCCCGTAAATGGGTCGTAGTGGCGGTTTCGGGTGTAGTATAGCCCCTTGGGGTGGTCCTCCGGTGGGGCGCCTGGGTGGGCGGGGGGCCAGGGGAGTAGCGTGGGGCCGTTCACCGGGTCGCCGGCGATGCGATCGAAGAATAAACCCTGGTGGCCAACACGATTGGCGGCGGCGTGAGCCCCATCGAACTCGTCGTAGGCTACTATCTGGCCGTAGGGGCTGTAGGTGTACTGGGCAACCGGGGCGCCCGACTCGTCAAACAGGCCGACCACGGTGTAGTTGGCGTCCTGGACCATGTACATGACGTAGTCCTGGGCGTCCACCTGGGCCACG
>CP070666.1:1356801-1360306 GCA_020351775.1 Gemmatimonadota bacterium
GGCATGACACCCCAGGAATTGGAAAAGGCGTTCATGCCGTTCTTCACCACAAAGGCACCGGGCAAGGGAACGGGACTCGGCCTGAGTGTCAGCTGCACAATTATCCAGAACCTCGGGGGCAGGTGCTTGGCGGAGAGTACGCCCGGCAAGGGCAGCACCCTCACCGTCGAGCTGCCGTACCGAACAGAGTAGCCGACCTGGCAAGGAGAGCGTTGAGTATGTCCAAGACGGTAGGAGACTTGATGCTTCCGCTTTCCGAATACGCGGTCGTCGACGAGGATGCCACGATTCTTGATGCCTTGGTGGCGCTTGACGCGGCGCAGGCGAAGCTCCCGCCGGGCCGGCAGCCCCATCGGGCAGTGTTAGTGCGCGACCGTACGGGCGAGATCGCTGGGAAACTGCACCACTTCGCATTTCTGCGAGCCTTCGCACCGGAACGCAAGAGCCTGGCGGATGGAGACATGCTCGATCGAGCCGGAGTCGGTGACGATCTGCTTCAGCAGTCCATAAAGGCACTTGATATCTTGACCAGCGATCTCGTGAACGTGTGCGTGCGCGCTCGCAGTGTAGCAGTGCGCGATGTCTGTTCCCGGGTCACAGCCAGCATCGACGAGCACGCCACCCTGGTTGATTCGGTGAGTGTGTTCCTGTCACTCCAGACCCTGCTGTTACTGGTAAGGCGTGCCGGACAGACTGTCGGTGTTCTCCGCCTCAGCGATCTCTTTGACGAACTGGCTCGACAGGTCAGGCACGATGACTGCCATGCCTGAACGTGTCCGAGAATGGTAACGGACGTGTCGAGAGTCCTACTCGTTGACGACGAAGACCGATTCCGCATGTCGCTGGCCAAACGACTGCGAAAGCGCGGCTTTGACGTGGTCGATGTGGACAACGGCGAAGATGCTGTCAAAGAGGCCAGGCTCGACGGCACCATAGACATCGCAGTCATCGATCTGAAGATGCCGCATATGGACGGCATCCAGACGCTCCGGGAGCTAAAGGCGTTCCGTCCCGCCATTCAGGTTGTCATGCTGACCGGGCACGGCAGCCTGGATTCCGCGAAGGATGCGGGTCGTCTGGACGCTCTCAAGTACCTTCAGAAACCGTGTGACTTCGAAGAACTAGTCGCGGTGTTGCAGGAAGCGCGGGCCGAGGTGGTTCATGCGAGGGACCGGCACGAGATCCCCCAGCGAGTCGACAAACGATCGCTGGGCAAGTGGCTCGTCGGCAGCCACAACTCGCGGCCCCTGTTCACTGTCCTTGGTGCTCTGATCTTCACCGCACTAGTTTACAGCCCAACGCCGCACGCATTGGTGCGGCTGGTCAGCGCCCAGAAGAGTGCGTCCGTAGCCGGGGTCCCGGATGAAATCCTGGGATACGCAGACTACCACAAGATGTCACCGGGGCAGTCGATCACCGACTACTACAGCTCCGAATACGGGCTCCAGAAGGACGGCATCAGGCCGGACGGCTCCCGCCGTGAGATGCCGCTCGACACGGTAGACGTGGCATTCCGGGCCAAGGCGATGCTTGCGCTCATTGTCGTTGCGGCGTTGTTCTGGGCCACTGGCGCTATTCCGGTGGCGGTCACCGCCATGTTCGTCGGAGTGGCGCTCTACCTCTTCGGTGTGTTCAAGCCCGATGATATCGCACGCGCCTTTGCGAAGGACGCAGTGATCTTCATTTTTGGTGTACTCGCCCTGTCCAAGGCGATCACCAAGACGGGGCTGGACCGGCGACTCGGATTGCTGCTGCTCTCGCCCGCCAAGAATCTGACGCTACTTCTTCTCGTATTCCTGCCACTATTCTCACTTACGTGCTCGTTCATATCAGAGCACGCGTTGGTGGCGTTCTCGATGCCTCTCTTCGTTATGGTATATGCCACCGCAATCCGAGGGGCCGGCGTCGAGAAAGACAAGGCACTGATGGTCCTGTTCGCACTGTCGCTCTGCTTTGCTGCCAACTCTGGAGGCCCGGGCTCGCCGGCGGCCGGCGGCCGCAATGCCATCATGATCGGGATCCTGGCCGACTACGGCATAGCCCCGACGTTTGGTGAGTGGGTACGCTACGGTCTTCCCATGGTCCCCGTGATGTCCCTTGCTGTCGGCCTGTATTTCTGGATCTTCCTGCGTCCCAAGACGACCATCCAGAAGCTGGACGTCTCGGCAGTAGTTCGCCGTGCCGCTGAGAAGATCGGACCGATGACGCGAGACGAATATGTCACTGCGGCGGTACTCGTTCTGGTGATTGCGTTGTGGGTGACGAGTAGCGGCTGGCTCGGGATGGGCGGGCCTGTGCTGCTAGGCCTTGTCGCGTTGAACGTGCTACGCGTGCTCTCCTGGAGAGACATGGCGGGCATACACTGGGAGGTTGTGTTGCTGTACGCAGGAGCCAGCGCCATCGGAAAGGGGCTGGCTGCTACTGGAGCGGCCCTGTACATGGCGGATGGGTTTGTCAGCATGCTGCCACAGTTCATGACCGACGGCTCCGGCCTCGCCATCGCATCCAGTCTGTTCACCGGTGTGGCAACGAACTTCATGAGCGACGGCGCAACGGTGGCGGCGCTCGGTCCGATAACTGTGCCAATGGCCAGCATCGGGAACGTGCATCCGTGGATGGTAGGGCTGGCCACTGCATTCGCCTCGTCGTTCGCCCACATGCTGATCATCGGCACGCCTTCCAACGCACTCGTATTCGCTATGGCGAGAGACCCCAATACGGGGGAGCAGCTAGTGACGTTGGGGGACTTCTTCAAGCACGGAGCTGCAGTGTTGCTGCTCAGCCTCGTTGTCTTGTGGGGTTGGGTGATCCTGGGCTATTGGAGCTGGATAGGATTTCCAGCAGCGTGAGCTATGTCAAGGAGAAGATTATGGAACCGGTGATCAAGCTTCTCGTCGTCGATGATGAGAGCCGTTTCCTGGATGCGATCGCCGCTCGCTTGAGAAAACGCGGCTTCGATGTAAGGACTGCGACCAATGGACCGAACGCCATCCAGTTGGCCAAGGAGGAGAAGTTCGACATAGCGCTGCTCGATCTCAAGATGCCCGGTATGGATGGAGGTGAGGTTCTCCGGGTCCTCAAGGCCGAGCATCAATTCCTCGAGGCCGTGATTCTGACCGGTCACGGCTCCTTGGAAAGTGCTGTGGAATTGACAAAACTCGGAGCGTTCGGGTACCTACCGAAACCGTATGAGCTAGACAAGGTGATCGAGACTGTGCGGGATGCATACGAGGCGCGTCTCAAGAAGAAGTACGCCGCCGACGAGACGAGGATGATGGCGATAGTGGCGGCAGCATCAGGTGACAGCCCACTCGGCATATTGCGCAAGCTGCGCGAGCTTGACGACGAGCGTCGCTAGCCCTGGTGGTTTGCTGGGCCCGCTCGGAGGCGCAGCATCCAATATCCGAGCACCGCACAGTCGTCGTTGATCTAGTGCTATAGCCTCGACGCTCCGCGCTGCTGCAGAAGGGGTGATGACGGGGCGTTCAGACCGGCAGGGCCAGTG
>CP070666.1:1360406-1363884 GCA_020351775.1 Gemmatimonadota bacterium
CAAACCCAGTAGCTCGAGGTTCCCCGTTTCAGCCGCCAGGGTGATGAGCGGACCCACGGTCTCCGAGGTCTGCTCCACATTGGCTCCGCGCTCGACCAGGAGCCGAAAGATCTCCACTTGTCCCCCGTAGATGCAGAACATCAAGGGAGTGCGGTCGTGAAAAACCAGGTTCGGGTCGGCTCCGGCATCCAGCAAGGCCTCCACGCGCGCCAGGTCCCCATCATTGATTGCCACGAGCAGCTCGGGGGGCTCGTTTTGGGCTGCGGCATCCCGGGGGATCAAAACTGTAAGCAGCACGGAAAAGAGCAGCACTCCCGTCAGATTTCTCATCTCACATCTCCAAGTTGCCGACTACACAAGTATGCGTGGCGGCTCTGGGGCTGTCCATGTGATCCGCCGAGGATAGGGCCGCTGACGAGCGCGGATGAGGCGGAGTTACGCGGAGACAATAGGAGGACTGAACTCATCTCCTTCTCTCCTAATCGGGGGGCGGAAGGGAGGGGGCGAAACCAAAGACCGGAGAGCTTTTCCCCCCCGGCCTTTCACGCAGCGAACTGGCTACGCGATCTCGCAAGTCGTGAGAGGAAGTTGTGGTTGGCACGTTGCCGAGTCAACTAGGTGCGGCGGTACTGGCGGTCGGACTCGAACCGACAAAAGCTTTCGCCCAACGACTTGCGAAATCGTCGCGTTTACCAGTTTCGCCACGCCAGCACCTGCCGCCTCTGCCAGATTCGCGGGCTGGCCAGCCTGGTGACCCATCAACACGTTGCTCCACACGCACCACTTGACGGCGACCTGGCGGCCGGCACCTCCGAACCCTACCTTTCGCCTTGGGACCAGGAGGTCGCATGACGTGACCCAAGATCTCCTACCTCGCCTCGAAGCAGCCCTCCAAGACCGCTATCGAATCGAGCGCCCGCTTGGCGCTGGCGGCATGGCCACCGTGTACCTGGCCCACGACCTGAAGCACCACCGCAAGGTGGCGATCAAGGTCCTCAGACCTGAACTGTCTGCCTCATTGTTCACCGAACGCTTCCTCCGCGAGATAGAGATCACTGCCAACCTGAATCATCCGCATATCCTGCCGCTCTTGGACTCCGGTGAGGCTGATGGTTCGCTGTACTACGTCATGCCGTTGGTCGAGGGCGAATCACTGAGGGATCGGCTGAATCGAGAGAAGCAGCTTCCGGTCGATGAGGCTGTGAAGATTGCGTCCGAAGTTGCAGATGCTCTAGGCTACGCACACGGTCACAACGTGATCCACCGGGATGTGAAGCCCGAGAACATCATGTTGGAGGCCGGTCATGCAGTCGTGGCTGACTTTGGGATAGCCCGGGCAGTTACCGAGGCCGGTGGTGAGCGACTCACCGAGACAGGCATTGCTGTCGGAACACCCGCGTACCTCAGTCCCGAACAGGCCAGGGGTGAGAGCGGCTTGGATGGCAGGAGTGACGTGTACTCGCTGGCCTGTGTGTTGTACGAGATGTTGGCGGGAGAGGCACCGTACACGGCGCAGACACCGCAGGCAGTGTTAGCGAAGAAGCTGAGCGAGCCCACTCCGAGGATCTCGGTCGTGCGCGAGATAGTGCCCGCTCCAGTCGAGGCTGCCCTCACAAAGGCGCTTGCCAAGATTGCGGTGGATCGGTTTCCCACGCCGCTTGCATTCGCTGAAGCGTTAGAGCAGGGGCCGACGGCGCCCGCCCGGGTCGGTCGCCGTCGGGTGATCGCGGTGACTGTCGCGTTAGGTGCTGTGCTGGCTGTCGGTGCGTGGTGGATCGCAAGCGGGGTGACAGAGGACGCCTCCCGCACGATCGAACGACTCGCCGTCCTGCCGCTAGCCAACCTCACCGGGGATCTGGAGCAGGCGCATCTAGTTGAGGGGATGCACGAGGCGCTGATCGCGGAGCTGGCTCAGATCGGTGCCCTCACGGTCATCTCGCGGCAATCCGTGTTGCGGTACCGAGACACGGAGATGTCCGTCCCCGAGATCGCCCGGGAACTGGGGGTGGATGCGGTGGTGCAGGGGTCCGTCTTTCGGGCCGGTGATAGAGTTCGCGTTACCGCACAGTTGCTTCAGGGGCTCCCGGAGGAAGAGCATCTGTGGGCGGATAGCTACGACAAGGATCTGCGGGACGTTTTGGCGTTGTACAACGAAGTGGCGCAGGCTATCGCGACCGAAATCAACGTGACACTCACGCCTGGTGAGGCTGGGCGGCTGGCGACGGCCAGGGTGGTCGACCCGGCGGCATACGAGGACTACCTCAGAGGCCAATACGAATGGAACAAGCTCAATAAGGAGGGATGGGAAGCGGCCATCGGCCATTTCCAGCGGTCCATTGAAGAAGACCCTTCCTATGCCCCGGCGCACGCCATGATGAGCTTTGCCTACTCCTTGCTGGGATATTACAGCCTGACGCCCCCGGCAACCTCGCACAGTCGGGCACTGTTAGCGGCCGAGCGGGCGGTGGAGCTGGACAGTCTACTCGCGGAAGCCCACGCCAGTCTGGGCCTGGTAATGACTTCCTTTGATTGGGACTGGGCAGCTGCCGACCGGGCCAGCCAGGAGGGCCTCCGCCTGAACCCCAGTTCGACAATGGCGCTCTATTCCCGCGCGATGTTTCTGAGTTGGGTCGGCCGGCACGAGGAAGCCATCGACGTCGGGAAGCGCGCCATTGAGTTGGATCCCGTGGCACCGCACGTGAACACGTGGGTCGGAATGCACTACTTCATCGCACGACGCTATGATGAAGCCATCAGTCAACTGAACAGGGTTGTCGCCTTGGAGGCAGACTATCGCGACGCCCACATTTGGCTGTGCTACTCGTATGCCAAGAAGGGAATATATGAAGAGGCAGCAAGGGAATCAGCACAAGTGACAGGGTATAGGCAGGATTGGTGGCCTGTTGCATGGATTCTGGGAGTAGCGGGACAGTCGGCGCAAGCTCGCAGAATCATCGATCAGATCCCCCCCGAGGAGAGAGAAAAGCCTATAAACTCGTACTTCCTTGCCCCTATCCTCGGCGAGATCGGAGAGAAGGACCGCGCATTCGACGCGCTAGAGCGGGCCTACCGGGGCAGAACGCCGTTGATGGCCGTGCTGAAGGTTGACCCTCGACTTGATAGCCTGCGTGAGGACCTGCGCTTTCAGGGTCTCCTGCAGCGGATGAACTTCCCGCAGTAGCATCCGGCCGACAGCGCAGCCTTACCTCGACTCATTCGGCGACCACCCGCCGTTCCAAGAGTTCGTGAGGCCGAAGGGCTGAGCCACCTACTCACTAGAGCGTCGAAGAACATCTCGCCCGTTTAAAGCAAGCCGTGCATGTAGACAAGTACCCACCCGCTCTGGGGTGCTGCCGGTCCAACCCATCTAGTTCTGAGCCATCCCGAGCCATAACTTTGTGCCAGAACCAGGAGTCGTCAGATGACCGACGTTCTGGATCGCCTCAAGGTAGCCCTCTCCGACCGCTACGCCATCGAG
>CP070666.1:1363984-1367461 GCA_020351775.1 Gemmatimonadota bacterium
CTCGTACAGCGCACGGTTGGCAGCCGGATACACCACACCGAGTCCGTTGCCCAGCACACCCACAGTGCCTCCACCAACCTCGAGCGCCGCCTCGTGCGCCACGCGGTCCAGTCCGCGGGCCAGGCCGCTGACCACAACCAAACCAGCCCGGCTCAAACCAGCGGAAAACAGACGGCAGGCGCCGGCGCCGTAGCGCGAATGAGACCGGCTGCCCACGATTGCCACCGAGTCTCGCTGCAACAGGTCGGTGTTCCCCAATGCGAACAACATGATCGGTGCGTCCGGTATCTTCCGTAAAGCCGCGGGGAATCGCTCCTCCTGCGGGACGAGAACCACAGCGCCCAACCGTTCTGTGTTCCGGAGAACAGATTCACCTGCCGCCGCGGACGTACTGGAAATCGCGGTAGCGGCGGCACGGGATATCGATGGCACGGCAAGCAGCTCGCGGGAGTCCGCCTGCAGCACGGCCTCTGCCGATCCGAATACCGCGAGTAGCACGTCCAAGCGTGCGCGGCCGATACCGGGCACCAGCGCCAGCGTTACATAGGCGAGGTCAGGCTGGTTCACGTCCGACCTCAATCGGTGGCGGATGACTCATCATCCTCCCGCGCGCGCCGGAGTAATCTCCAGATGAGTTCACCGAGATCCTCCAGCCCCCGCTGGGTGACAGCCGAAATCGCGGTAACACCATTGGCGTCGGGTGCATGGATATCCGGGGGCTTCACCCCAGGCTCGAGCATATCGCTCTTGGTGAGTACGACGACGTGAGGCTTGGCCGCGAGCCCGGGGTCGTAGGCCCGCGCCTCGGCTCGCAACATGTCGTAGCTCAACTGGGGATTCGGCGAATCGAGTGGGACCAGACAAGCCAAAACGCGGGTCCGTTCCACATGCTGCAGGAAGCGGTCGCCTAGACCCTTGCCCGCGTGCGCGCCCTCGATGATGCCCGGGATATCAGCCAGTACAAATGAGCGTCCCCGAGAAAGACCCACGACTCCCAAGTTGGGGTCCAGCGTGGTGAACGGGTAGTCGGCGATCTTGGGACGCGCCGCCGAGAGCACGGAAAGCAGCGTGCTCTTGCCTGCATTCGGCTCTCCCAGGAGGCCTACGTCGGCAATGAGCTTGAGGATCAACTCGATGTGTCGCTCCTCGCCACCGCCCCCAGGCTCCCATTCGCGTGGCGCACGATGAGTCGGCGTGGCAAATGCAGCATTGCCACGGCCGCCGCGTCCTCCCCTAGCGACACACAACTGATCGCCCGGCTTCAGCAACTCCCCCAACTGCTCGCCGGTATCCACATCCCGCACCACGGTACCGGGCGGAACCGGAAGGACCCGATCAGATCCAGATCTACCAGTGCGGTTCGACCCTTGGCCGTGCAGTCCGCGCTCGGCCTTCCAGTGGGTGCGATAGCTGTAGTCCAGCAGAGTCGAGAGGTGTGGATCGGCTTTCAAGTAAACGCTGCCACCATCGCCGCCGTCGCCGCCATCCGGCCCGCCTTTGGCGACGTATTTCTCACGCCGGAACGACGTACAGCCGGATCCCCCGGTGCCACCAGTCACGTGGAGTTTAGCTGTGTCGATCAACGGCATGTCGGCGCGCCTCCGAGCACCGTCGCAGCCGCCCGGTCGCCCGAGCGCTCTCGTGCCTCCACAGCTCCGATAACAGCGGTTCGTGGGTAGTGTTCGCCGTTCATAATCACGAACCAGTGTGCACCAACCGAAGCCAGATGTCCAACCGGATCTTTGCGATGGTGATCAAACAATCGTGAGACCTCCGGTGGCCCGTGTCAGGCCGACCGCCACGCCACGAGTGTTCAGCACGGGGAGTGCGGCGAATTGGGGCACGGTTGACGAGGGTGGGGGATCGAGATCGAGCTGTTCCAGTACATGGACCAGCGCCGCCATGGCCGCCATAGCATCTCCGTCCTCCACCTTGAGCGCGATTCCCAATCCGCGGTCGACGAGACCGGCCAGGTAGACCCCTGCAGCACCCACCTTGACAATCAGTTTTCCCGGGTAGGCTTCCATCAGCGTGGTGCCCAGGCGATTGCGGCCAGCTACCAGGGCGGGATGTTGGATCATGGCCTGCACGACCATCTGCTCCGGTGCACCTGTGCTTTGAACTAGCCGCGCCAGACCCAACGCCATCCTTGTGAGCGGAATGGCAAACGACACCGCAGTGCAACCGTCGACTCCCTCCGTTATTTCGGACTCGTTCATCCCGGTCCAACGACTCAGCTCCCGTTTGATGCGCCGCTGCACCGGATGATCGGCAGCATTGTATCCCGCAGTCGGCCAACCGTGGCGCAGCGCCAGCGCTAGCATTCCAGTGTGTTTACCCGAGCAGTTGCTCGCGAGCGGTGACGGCGGCTCTAACAGGTCGAGATCGAGTGGCGGGACCGCGAACGATCGGCCTAGCGGATGATGGGGCCCGCAGGCCAAGTGCCCCTCAGTCAGGTCAAGCCTTGCCAGAAACCGCCGCACGACCTGCACCTGACTCCTCTCGGAGCTGTGTGAGGCACAGGCCAGGGCAAGCTCCTCGGGGGTGATGTCAAACCGTTCCATCGCACCATCCTGCACCAACGGCAGCGCCTGGAACGGTTTGGCGGTAGACCGCATGAACGTGACCATATCCGCGTCACCAGAGCGGGCGTATAGAGCCCCGTCCGACCGCACCACGGCTACACACACGCGATGGACCGACTCGACCACGCCGGAGCGGGTGGATTCGACGACTATTCCGGTCATGGAGACGATTTAGGGTACAGGGTACAGGGTACAGAGTACAGGGAGCGGGGCGTGGGACAACGACCGCCGGGATCTCGCGAGCCGGGGCCGGCGGGGAGTGCTCGGTCGTCCGGCATTACTCAACAGCCCCACTGCAACCTAAGTCTAAGTGGGGCTTTCGCTTACGAATGGGCGGTGGCGGATTCGAACCGCCGACCTCCGGTATTTGAGAAACCCGCCCAACACGAGTGGGCAACATAGCATTCTCGTTGTGTTTGTTCGAGCCAATCAGTTGGAACCACACCGTTTCACGGCGGCAACAGACAGCAAAAGCCGGAACCAGCCCCATTTGTCACCGCTTATGACACCACGAGGATCCACGTGCTACTGGAAAGCGGGGCTGAACGGGAACTGACTACGCTGTAGCCGCTACTGACACGACGGGAAAGGGTCCACGTCTGACGCGACTTGCGCGGCGCAGTGAAGTGGGCCTGTGGCGCATGGGGCCGGGCAATGGCAAGGTCCCGCTCGCCCCTCCTGCGAGCACCCCTGCGAAGAACAGGGCGCCCCACGCACCACAGCCCAAATACCAGAACATCCAGCGAACAGGGGCGGGTCTGCCGGCCGCTGAGTGTTGAGAATCGCAGTCCCTATTGTTCCGCGAGCCATTTCTCGACCACCTCCACACACTTCCCGCGATACCTATCAAGGGCTCTCTCGTCCCCGTTCTCAAGTGGTTCGAGTACTGGCA
>CP070666.1:1367561-1371018 GCA_020351775.1 Gemmatimonadota bacterium
CACCCGAGTGCGACCACCCGATGCAGCACCTCGGATAGCGCTGATTCGGCCAGCCAAAAATTGATGAATCCGGGTCCGGCCACTTCTGCTTTGGAGATGGCACCGGTGGATAGATTGAGGCGCGCGACGATTTCGTCGGCCAACTCGTGTGGCTTCCGATTCAGCTGCTTGGCAAGTCGCAGTGCTACGTTGGTGGCTAAATCACCGTGTTTGGGGTCGCGCGGGCGTTCCAGCAGGATCTCGGTCTCCGGTGCGGCCAGAGCTGCAATAACGCGGCGCAACTCCGCGCGGAGCCGGTCGGCTCCGGCAATCAGGAGTCCGCTCCAGTTTTTGGCTTGTCCTTCTTCTTATCGGACTTGTCCTTCGCCTCCTTCTTCTCCGGCTTCTCGGAAGGTTGCTTTTCACCGGCTCGCTTATAGTCAGTGATGTAGAAGCCCGAGCCCTTGAACACGAGTCCCGCGCCACCCGAGATTTGCCGCTCCCCCCGGCTGCCACACTCGGGGCACTTGGCCCGCTTCGTGTCAGTGATGCGCTGCAGCTTCTCGTAGTCGTGTCCACACTGCGGACATATGTAGTGGTATGTCGGCATCTGGCTAGGACCCAGTGTCGCAATCAGGTAGCGAACCTTAGCTGAGCCATGGGAGAGGGTCAAGCGCCGCTGTGGAATGTACCCCACACAGCACGCAACGTGTCACTTATCTCACCAACGGTGGCTCGGGCCCGGACCGCCGCAACGATCAGCGGCATGAGACTCTCATCACCCGCAGCACCGCGCCCCAGATCATTGAGCGCAGCCTCACAGCGCTGGTGATTTCTCCCTTCTCTGGCCCGCCTCACCCGTTCGATCTGTATTGCTGCCAGACCGGAATAATCGGGCGCCTGTACTATTTCGAGCTGCTCGTCTTCGATGAACCGGTTCACACCAACCACAACCTGCTCGGCTGCCTCAATCGCGCGCTGCTGCGCGTACGCCGACTTCGCTATGGCATCTTGGAAGAAGCCCCTGTCGATCGCTTGCGCGGCACCTCCCATCTCAGCGATCTCGGCGAGCAGACGCTGCGACTCCCGTTCCACCTCATCGGTGAGTGACTCGACGTAGTGAGAGCCGCCCAGGGGATCAACCGTTTGCGCCGTACCGGACTCGTAGGCGAGGATCTGTTGGGTGCGCAGCGCCACGCGTGCTGCCGCGGCGCTCGGCAGCGCCAGCGCTTCGTCATAGCTATTGGTGTGCAGCGACTGGGTACCACCTAGCACGGCGGCCAGCGCCTGCACGGCTACGCGAACCACGTTGTTCAGTGGCTGCTGTGCAGTGAGTGTCGACCCGCCCGTCTGAGTGTGAAACCGTAGCCGGCAACTACTGTCGTCACCACCATAGCGCTCGCGCACTATCCGCGCCCACAATCGCCGTGCCGCCCGGAACTTGGCGACCTCCTCGAACAGGTCGTTGTGCGCGGCGAAGAAGAACGAGATACGGGGCGCAAATTGGTTAACATCCAGCCCGCTCGCGGTGACACGGTCCACGTATTCGATAGCGTTCGCGAAGGTGAACGCGACCTCCTGCACGGCGGTTGCCCCGGCCTCCCTCATATGGTATCCGCTGATGGATATCGGATTGAAGTTCACGTCCTCGTCGGACACGAACCGGATGATATCCGTGATGAGCCGGAGGGAGGGCTCCACCGGATAGATGTAGGTGCCGCGGGCGACATACTCCTTGAGCACATCGTTCTGGATCGTACCGCGCAGATCCCCTCGCGCCACTCCCTGCTCGTCCGCAAGTACGACGTACATCGCCAGCAGTATGGCGGCGGTTGAGTTGATGGTCATCGACGTCGAAACCTGATCCAACGGTATGCCGCCGAACACGACGGCGAGGTCATCGACCGTATCGATGGCAACCCCTGCCCTGCCGACTTCGCCGTCGGAGATAGCGGCATCGGAGTCGTACCCCATCTGGGTAGGGAGGTCGAAGGCGACCGAGAGACCTGTCTGCCCCGCCGCCAACAGCTGGCGGAAACGCTGGTTGGTTTCTGCAGCCGTCCCGAATCCCGCGTACTGCCTCATGGTCCAGAGGCGCCCGCGGTACATGGTGGGGTGGATGCCCCGAGTGAACGGGAACTCGCCTGGTTGCCCGGTATCTGACGGCCGATTGGCCGGTCCGTAAATGGGCGCTACCCGGATACCCGTTGGTGAGTACCGTTCATCACTCACGCCCCGTCCACCTCAGCAATCGTCTTCTCAACGAACGCCACGTCATCCTTGCTACCGATCAGCAGCGGCGTGCGCTGATGCAATGCGGTTGGCTGGATGTCGAGAACCGGCCGCCTGCCATCGGACGCGGCGCCACCGGCCTGCTCCGCGATGAACGCGAGCGGTGAGGCTTCATACATTAGCCGCAGCTTACCCTGGGGCGATTCCGAATCGGCAGGATACATGAACACGCCACCCGCCAGAAGATTCCTGTGAAAGTCGGCCACCAGCGATCCGATGTAACGGGCGTTCTTCTTGTGATCAGCTCCATCCGAACCCTTGAACGAACTCACTACACGACGGTATCCGTCGGACCAACGGTCGGAGTAACTCTCGTTGATGCTGTAGTACTTGCCGACCGCCGGTATCCTGATGTCGGGGTTGATGAGCCGGAACTCACCGATAGTGGGATCCATGGTGAACGCATGCACGCCCTCGCCCGTAGTATACACCAGAACAGTGCTGGAGCCGTGCATGACATAGCCCGCCGCAACTTGATTGCGTCCTTTCTGCAAACAGTCTTCCAATCGCCCCGGTCCCGCTTCGGTGATGCGACGGTGGATCGAGAATATGGTCCCGATCGACACATTGAAATCGAAGTTCGACGACCCGTCGAGGGGATCATGCAACACGGCGTACTTGCCGGGGTTGAACTCCGCCGGGATCGGGAAGGGAACTTCGTCCTCCTCGGACGCCATGATGCAGACTCGCCCTGTCCAGCTGATCATCTGCTTCATGGTGTCGTTGGCAATGACGTCGAGTTTCTGCTGTCTCTCTCCGTAGACATTGGTGTCGCTGGCAGCTCCCAGTATGTCGACCAGGCCCGCGCGGCGAACGTACCCGGATATGATCTTCGAGGCTAGCGCGATGTCGTAGAGCAGCTGGGTAAGGTCACCACTCGCCTGGGGATGCAGCCGTTCCTGCTCCAAGAAGAATCGTTCGATCGTAACAACGGTTGAATCAGGCACCTCAGCGCCTCCGTTAGGGTCTGTGAGCCGCCCTGACCCACATGAAAATAGCCACCGTCCGTCCGCACCGTTACCGTCCCGCCGCTATCAGTGCGAAACAGCTCGATGCGGCGCGATCGGAGGCGCTCCATAACGCTCTCCGCCGGGTGCCCGTACCTGTTACGGCCGACACTCACCACGGCCGCGCGAGGCTGCACTGCGTCGAGCCAGGCAGCGCCCGTGCTGCCGGCCGATCCGTG
>CP070666.1:1371118-1374569 GCA_020351775.1 Gemmatimonadota bacterium
GGATCGTCTCGACCATCGGTTCATCGGACTCTCACAAGGCCGTGCTCGAGAGCCCCAACCACATTACTGAAACGGTGCTCGGTAAGGGGCTGGACGCCGGCACCGCCTTTGAGATTCTCTCGATCGATATTGCCGACGTGGATGTCGGCAGGAACATCGGCGCCGAGCTACAGACGGATCAGGCTGAGGCCGACAAGCGGATCGCGCAGGCCCACGCCGAGAAACGGCGCGCTATGGCTGTCGCACAGGAGCAGGAGATGACGGCTAGAACTCAAGAGATGCGGGCGCAAGTGGTCCAGGCTGAGGCTGAGGTGCCGCTGGCCCTCGCTGACGCGTTTCGCGCTGGGCGCCTTGTGACAACGCGTCCCGGGCAGCAGCGGGATGAGCAGTGATCTGCAGGGGATCACATCAAATGGATTGGCGCTTACACGATCGTCTGCATCAGGAGCAGCATTGACTGAGCCCGATAGGCACAACACTAGCCCGCCGTTTTCGAAGGAGGAAGTGGCGCTCATCCGTGAGGCGGTCATGAGTCCTGGCGCTCGCCTGGAATGTCCGCGGTGCGGTTCCCGACTCACCATCGAGACTGTCGCGGGTGACATGCAAGGAGCAGGCTGGCGGATACACTGCGAAAGATGCAGGCGCAATCTTGTTGTCCACAGCCTGCCGGAGAGGCCAGCGAGCGAGCACGAGTGATGGGTGTGCTGTCCCGGGCCGCGCAAAGGCTCTGGCGCTGCTGGCCATCGCATCAGGCTGTTGCGGCGCACCAGACCAGAACGCGAAGTCCTACTATATGACAAGTGGTGTGGCGTGGTACGGAGCGATTGTGGCGACCGTAGGCCTGGTCATCGCTGTCTATGTGGCTTGGCGGGACCGCCGGCGCGTTGTCGTGTACGGAGTGAGTGGATACGGGGTGCCCGGCTCTGGACCGTTCTCGCCGGACAAGAAGTACATTGCGATTACCATCGCCAATCGGGGCCGGCGTCCCATCACCATCTCCACGGTCTACTTCCGGCGTAGAAGCGACAAGAGCCGGACGCTGCTCAGCGACAGCATCATCCTCACGCCGAAGGAGCTGACGGAGGGACGATCTAACACATATCTCCTCGAGCAGGATCTGGTCGACCCGAGCGACATGAAGTGCCTGGTGGTTGTGGATGAGACTGGATGGGAGTGGAAGGGTAGGATCAAGAGTTGATCCCGCTGGCCCGGATAGGATCAAAGAGAGGTTGAAGTCCGAATGGAGGGACGACCGTGCCGGAGAAACGGCGTTTCAGGCTCAAGCCCAATGTCCATTTTCACGGCGTGCCGTGGTTTCGAGACGAAGGCGTGTTCATGGACAACGTGGTGGCTGACCGGGTCGGTATCATTCAGCTGTTCGCGCCCGAAGGTGCTCCTGAGCCAGCCTACATGGATGTACCATCCTATTGGGTAGAACCCTCCAAGGACTAGCGTCGCGGGCGTGTGGCAGCCGAGGAGTTAGCATGGACAGGGAGGTTGGACACTGGCGCGCGGCATTGTTGGCCCATGAGATAGCTGGCCGCACACTCACCGCCGAGCAGATCGCCGCGTCGATACGGTGGATCGACAGTCTTCTCCGGATGCGCCAGGATTCCCTTTCGCGAGACGACACGTACACGGTGAAGTACTTGGATCGGGGGATCCAAGAACGGTGTGAGGACGTTGATGAGCGCAGCCTCAATGAGGCACGGGAACACCTCGAACGATATGACGCCGCTCAGTCCACCGATCACGGTTGACTCACTACCTGTGCGGGGACCAGCAGGCGCGGCCGGGTGTCCTAGGCAATGCTGCCACGCTGAAGCTCGTGGATCGACACCGCCATAGGATGATGGGCATCAGAATAGCAACCGACCGACTGGAATTGATCGCCGGCACAATGGCGCTTGCACGAGCGGAAGTCTGCAATCGTCTAGAGTTCTCTCATCTCCTTGACGCCCCTGTGCTAGGACATTGGCAACCTCTGCTCGAAGACGCTGACACCATGGAGCTTGACTCACGGAGATTGGAGGAAGCTCCCGACGAGACAGGGTGGTGGATGTAGTATCCAGTGGGCTCGCGCCACTCTCACCAAGGTGTGCCTTCGGGGTCCCGTTCAAGATTCTTCGATCGAGCTCCCAGAGGGGACAGGCGAGCGGCTTGACACGGTCGTTCGCTCCCGTTTGCTTTCGTGGCCAGCAATCAGCACTCAATGTGATCGAGTGCTAACACCATGTGAGTAAGGTCACTTGCGTTTTTTCGTTGATGGAGGGACCCGGCTCATGGCTCCAGGCGCAAAGAGGTCGAAGTCGAACATTCAGCCGCTGGCCGACCGCGTAGTCGTACGCCCGCTCAAGCAGACCGAGGAAAAGCGCGGCGGCCTGTTCGTTCCGGACACCGCCAAGGAGAAGCCTCAGCAGGGTGAGGTCGTCGCCATTGGACCGGGCCGGATTGAGAAAGGCGAACTGGTCCCAGTGGAGCTTGAGGTGGGCCAAAAGGTCCTCTACGGCAAATACAGCGGCACTGAGGTCACTCTCGATGACGAGCAGTACCTCATCGTCAAGGAAACAGACGTGCTCGCGGTCATCAACTGACCGAGAGCATAGATGAGAGCTCAAGGAGACCATAGACATGGCGAATGCGAAGGAACTGCATTTCGACGTCGAAGCGCGCGGCGCCCTGAAGAAGGGTGTTGACAAGTTGGCCGACGCCGTCCGGGTCACCCTCGGCCCCAAGGGCCGCAACGTCGTGATAGACAAGAAGTATGGTTCCCCGACTGTCACCAAGGACGGTGTCACGGTCGCCAAGGAGGTTGAACTGGCTGAGCCCCTTGAGAACATGGGCGCCCAGATGGTGAAGGAAGTTGCCACCAACACCTCCGAGGTGGCGGGTGACGGCACGACGACGGCAACGGTGCTGGCGCAGGCGATCTACCGCGAGGGACTGAAGAGCGTCACTGCTGGCATCAACCCGATGGCAATCAAACGCGGCATAGACAAGGCAGTCGATGCCGTCGTGCGTGACTTGGAGAAACTCTCGGTTCCGACGCGGGGCAAGACGGAGATTACTCAGGTCGGAGCCATATCGGCCAACGACGATCTCGAAATCGGTGACCTCATTGCAGACGCAATGGAGAAAGTCGGCAAGGACGGCGTCGTCACCGTCGAGGAGGCCAAGGGGCTGTCGACCGAGCTGGAGACGGTCGACGGCATGCAGTTCGATCGCGGCTACCTGTCCCCCTACTTCGTGACCGATCCTGAGAAGATGGAAGCGGCCCTCGAGGAGGCGTACGTCCTGATCCACGACAAGAAGATCTCCGTGATGAAGGATCTCCTGCCGGCTTTGGAGAAAGTCGCGCAGAGTGGCAAGCCGATGCTCATCATCGCCGAGGATGTCGAGGGCGAAGCGCTGGCGACGTTGGTGGTCAACAAGCTGCGCGGGACACTCAAGG
>CP070666.1:1374669-1378107 GCA_020351775.1 Gemmatimonadota bacterium
GTCGGGTCGCGTGAGCCCAATCCACAGGGTCCCGCCCCCGCCCATGGACAGTCCCGTCAGGTACATCCGGTTCTCGTCGATGGAAAACCGCCGCTTCACATCGGCGAGGACGTCCATGACGTCCTTTTCGGCCACGGTCTGGTAACCCATGGTGCCACGCGCGTACGGCGCCGCCACGATGTAGTCGACGTGCTCCCACTCGGGGAAGTAGCGGCTCGCCTCCACGTCGGTCTCCCCCTCGGCGTTACTCTTGCCGAACACCCGTCGCAGGTTGAGCCGGTGGTTGGAGCCGGCCCCGTGCAGGCTGATCACGAGCGGATAGGCCTTCGCAGGATCGTAGTCCGGCGGCAGGTAGAGGCCGTACGGCTGCTCGGTGTCGTCGACATCGGATAAGAAGGTCAGGACCTGCGGTCCGGACTCCAGGTGCTGCGCTGCCAGCTGGGCCGGCAACACCAGACATACTGCGGTCACTGTGCAGATCAGGAAGCGTCCAACGAGCATCATGAGGCAAACCTCGGTAGGGGGTGATTGCCTTCGTACGGCGGGCTGCTGTGCTGCATGGCTAAATCTGCAGTGGGAGGCAATGCACGAGAAGGCCGGTATCCCGGCGGGCACATGTTCCCATCGGACCCGCCGCTCGCCGCCTTTACCCCGCACTCCTCTCTCGGCTCTCCGCTCCCCGCTCCCTGCTCCCTGCTCCCCGTCTCCTGTACTCCGCACCCCGTACCCTGTACTCTAGTAATCATGAAGATCCTGCTGGTCCAACCTGCGTCTCCCTTTGGCGCCATCGCTGGTGACGACTGGTTCCTGTTCGAGCCGCTCGCCCTCGAATACCTCGCAGCAGCTGTGCCTGACGATGAGGTGCGGATCCTCGACCTGCGCCTCGATGGGGATCTGTGCGATACCCTGGAAACATTCCAGCCGGATTTGGTGGGTGCCACCGCCTACACGGTGCATGTCAATACGGTGAAGCATCTGTGTGAGACCGTGAAGCAGTGGAATGCGGACGCGGTTACGGTTGTCGGTGGGCATCACGCCACCGTGGCTCCGGATGACTTTGCCGATCCGGCGGTCGATCTGACGGTGGTGGGCGAGGGTGTTGTGCCGTTCCGGGAGATCGTGTCCAGGCTCAAGCAACGCGCCGGACTCGAAGGCATACCGGGTGTGGCGGTGTCGGGCAGCAACTCTTTCATTCCGCTGGAGGACTCCGTCGCCGCAGATATCGATGCGCTGCCGCAGCCGGCGCGCCGGCTGACTGCCGCCTATCGGTCGCAGTACTTCTGCGATTGGATGCGACCACTTGCGTCGATCCGCACATCGAAGGGCTGTCCCTATCGCTGCAAGTTCTGCGCGCTGTGGAAGCTGACTTGTGGTAAATACATCAAGCGAGAGCCGCGCAATGTGGTCGACGAGTTGGGAGCCATAGAGGAAGAGAACGTCTTCTTCGCCGACGACGAGTCGCTACTGGATAGCAGACGCATGCAGGATCTCGCCGGCTTGATACGAGAGGCGGGGATCGAGAAGCGCTACTTCCTCTACGGCAGAAGTGACACGATCGCGCGCAACCCCGATCTGCTGCGAGCGTGGAAGGAGATCGGTCTCACCCGCGTGTTCGTCGGCCTGGAGTTCTTCAGGGACGAAGACCTGGAATATGTTGGGAAGGGTTCCAAGCTGAGCGACAACGAGAAGGCCGTCGGGATTCTGCAGGATCTCGAAATCGACATCTATGCATCCATGATTCTGCGGCCGGATTTTGAGAAGCAGCACTTCAAGGAGCTTCGCCGCTATTGCCGCGCGCTGCGGTTGGACTATCCCACTTTTGCCGTACTCACGCCGCTGCCCGGCACCGACCTGTACGACGAGGTCAAGCACGACCTGATAACCGACAACTACGACTACTTCGACTTCATCCACACGCTTTTGCCGACTCGCTTGCCGCTCAAGCAGTTCTACAAGAACTACGCCTGGTTGATCAACACAGTGCTTCCGCCGGGAAAGAAGATCTCGTTCCTGCGGCGGTTTCCGGTCAAGGAACTGGGTTCGATCCTGGGACGATCGATCCGAGTCCAACGGCGGGTGCGCAATGCGTGGAAGGACTACGAAGCTTCGGCCGGGGACCTACACTAGATGGGAGTAGCAAAGCGATGGCACTGATCCTCTGGGGCTTGGGCATCCTCGTCGGCGTCGTGCTCCTGTACCTGGTCGTCGTGACATTCGGGCCGGGCTTCGAGGTTCCGCGCCTGTCCTTGCACGGTGCGGAGCAGCCGGGTTCGGGCGCGGGCCCAGACGCTGGGACACGTGCTGGCAGAAGCGACGTCAGCTTCGAGGTCCGGGGGTGCCGGATCAGCGCGTGGCTCTACCTGCCTCAGAGTGACGCGGCGCCGGTTCCCTGTATTGTCATGGTACACGGACTGGGCGGGACCAAGGACATCTTGCTGCAATCTTATGCCATCCGGTTTCAGGAAGCGGGCTATGCGGTGCTCACATTCGACCATCGCCACATGGGCGACAGCGAGGGTGAGCCCCGCCAACTGATCTGGATGCCGCGCCAGCTGGAGGATGTCGTTGCAGCGATCGCATTCGCGCGCGGGCTCGAGAGAATCGATCCGGAGCGAATCGCTCTCTGGGGCACCTCCGCGGGCGGTGGCCACGTTGTCGTTGCCGCGGCGCGAGATCAGACGGTCGCATGTGTAGTTGCGCAGGTCCCCGGCACCGACGGCCGTGCGGCAGGAGAGATGTTTCTCCGCAGAGTGGGTGCCGCTTTCGCCTTCCGCATGTTGGTCCACGGCCAACGTGATATGATGCGCTACCGTCTCGGCCTGGCACCCCACAGGATACCCCTGGTGGGACAGCCGGGCAGCGTTGCCCTCATGGCCGACTCGGGTGCGGTCGACTTCTTTCGCAGAGTCGCGCCGGCCAGCTTCGTCAACGAGGCGTGCGCCCGCGTGGTTCTACGGGCCAGCATGTACAGGCCAGTAGAGCACGCCAAGGATGTACGTTGTCCGGTACTGCTGCAGCTTGCCGAAAGCGATAGCCTCGTTCCGGTAAGTGCAGTAGAGGAGACCGCGAACAGGCTGGGGCAACTGGCGGAGGTTCGTCGCTACCCCATCGGTCACTTCGACATCTACCACGGTGACAACTTCGAGCGGGCGGTGAGCGATCAACTCGTCTTCTTCCGAAAACACCTGTCGCGGGATTAGCACGCGGCAGGTCCGCGTTCGTCCATCCTCCTCAGCGCAGGCCCGCGGCGCTGGGCACAGATCAGTCGTGAAGGCTGGATAGCGCAGGCTGAAGTCTGAAGGCTTCGAGTCCTCAGACTCCAACCTGGCTCAGGTGGTGGTCGAGGTGCCTATACTGGATCACGCCCCACGCCCGACCGGAGATCCGGCCAAATACCATGTTGGCGGGCCAGTCGTCTGCTGGAGTGCGCGTGCCGAA
>CP070666.1:1378207-1381637 GCA_020351775.1 Gemmatimonadota bacterium
CCGTCAGCCGGTAGTGGCGTTTGCGACGCCCGCCACGCACGGGGGTGGGCTCGCCGAGCCACGACTCCACCAGGCCCTTACGGCCCAACCGGTCCAAGGCAGTGTATATCGCTCCCAGCGAGATGGCTCTTCCCGCCTCAGAGTCGAGAACCTGTTGGATGGTCGCGCCGGAGGCGTTTTCGCCGTTCATGCGGACGGAGAGCAGCACCAGTTCCTCGAACTCACGCAGATTGGTTCCGGGCATGAGATCTCCTGTACTTGTTCGTCACATGATTGTTACTACGTAATTGATATAAATAGGTTTCGCGACGTTGCGGCACTGGGTTGGCGGTCTGGGAGGCAGGTGATGCCTTTGTCGTCACGGGGCGACTTTGCGCCCGGCCACACTCCGCGATATGGCACGTCTTCCACCGCAGGACGCGCCGGCAAGACCACGACGTCTGGCCGGAAAGTCAGGAAGTGCTGGGAACAGCGAGGCCATACCGGGCCGCACACGATGTTTGCAGGGTTACAAACGATGTTTGCAGGCTTGCAATGGCCGTATGCAAACCGTCCGAAGGCCTGTGTAACGTAGCAAACGACGTCTGCAAGGCCGCCCGTGCCGTTTGTAACGTTGCAGACACTGGCTGCAAGCCTGCACACGACGGATGTAAGGCTGCAAACGGCGTGTGTAACGTTGCAGACGACGATTGTAACCGTGCAAACAGGTGTTGCAGGCGTGCAAACATCGCTTGTAAATGGGCTTTTCACGGGATCGCCTTTCGATGACGAGGCCGATACCCGCGGCACCCACCAGGCCGACTATCGACGGCAGTCTTATGCGGGGCTTGTTGAGTTCGGCGATGTAGCGCCGCGTGAGGTCCTGGTACCAAGCATCCCCCGTTGGGCTCTGACTCTCCCTGAAGTCGATGGTACCGCCCCTGGAGTCCGCTGAAACACTTCGCCTGTGACAAGCGTATGAGAGCATAGATGGGACTCCCACATATGGAGGCCACGACCGTGCTCAACGTGGAACTGAAGAAGGGCAGTGCGGAGTTGCTGATCCTCTCCCTGGTGGAGAGCCAACCAAGACACGGCTATGAACTGGCCCGGCAGATAGAGCGGCAGACCGAGGGCGTGCTGCACTTCTACCCGGCGTCTCTCTACCCGACTCTGTACCGGCTGGAGCAGCGCGGCTGGCTGAGGGCCACTTGGGTTGAGAAGCCTGGGCAGCGAAGGCGGCGCTACTACCGGCTGACCAAGGCCGGTCAGGCGGTCCTCGCCGAGCAGCGGTCTACATGGTCGAAGTTCGTGGCGGCAGTGAACCGCATCGCGGGAGTGAGCCATGCCTGATTTCGAGGATTATGTGCGGCAGCACTTGGGTCCCATCGAGTTGAGCGGGAAGAGAGAGGCCGAGGTCGTAGAGGAGATCGCTGAGCACATGCGGGTGTCCTATGAGGAAGCTCGGGGGCGAGGTGAAACCGAGTCCGCGGCACTCGCCTTCGCCGAGTCTCCGTTTGTCCCGTGGGACAGACTGCGCAGGAACATAGAGCGGGCCGAGAACACGGCGCTGGCCGAGGCAGGACTCGAGGGCGTTAACAAGAACCAGGCCCCCATAGGGGTTGCGAACGGGATAACAACGATGCTGGAGAGCTTGTGGCAGGATGTGCGCTTCGCGCTCAGGGCCCTGCGGCGATCACCTGGCTTCACCTTCGTAGCTCTGGCCACGCTGGCTCTGGGAATTGGAGCCACAACAGCAATGGTCTCGGTGCTGAACACAGCTCTGGGACGAGCTCTTCCCTTTCGGCACCCGGAGCAGCTGGTCCTCGGCAGAGGCACCTGGAACGGGTATTTGAGCCCCTTGGTCTCGTATCCCAACTACATGGACTACCGTGACAAGGCCAGATCACTGGAGTCACTCGCCACCATATTGGCTACGCCCAGGTCCGCAACAATAACTGGATCCGGCGACCCGCAGAACGTCAGTATGCTTGATGTCTCGAGCAACCTCTTCGAGACCCTGGGAGTGAATCCTCATCTGGGCCGGCCCTCGACTCTCGATGAACTCCCTCGAGGAGGGGGTGGCGAGGTTGTCGTCAGCTACGGCTTGTGGCAGCGTTGGTTCGGGGGATCTCCCAATGTGCTGGGCCGAACCCTCGCGGTGAACGGAAATCCCCTGACCGTCGTGGGAGTCATGCCCGCGGGTTTCCGCCTGTGGTTCGACGTCGACCTCTGGGTCCCGCCCTGGCCAGGAAATGCAGACCCGAGTTCCCGCCGCTACACCAACTGGTTCCTGGTGGGAAGACTGGCCCCCGACGTCACACTGGACGCGGCCAGATCAGAAGTCGACCTGATTTCGGCGCAACTCGAGCATAGCTACCCCGATACAAACCGGGGCTTTGGGCTCCAACTCGACGGTCTTCATGAAGCGACGGTGGAAGAGTATCAACAGTCACTACTGCTGCTCGGGGGAGCCATCGTCCTCGTCCTCCTTATCGCGTGCGGCAATGTAGCCAACCTCCTCCTGGCTCGGGGATCGACACGCGCTTCTGAATTGGCCGTCCGAGCCGCGCTGGGAGCGGCCCGGTCTCGTCTCACACGTCAACTCCTGGTGGAGTGTGTGATCCTGGCTATGATGGCGGGAGCGCTGGGAGTTGTTTTGGCCATCTGGCTTCAGGAGCTAATCCTGAGATTCGTCTCAATGGATCTTCTGGGGATCAGAGAGGTAGGGCTCTCCTTCACCATGCTGGGGCTGGCTTTGGCCCTCTCGCTGGGCACGGTCCTCCTCTTCGGTCTGTTTCCCTCCCTCGCGGCAGCGCAAGCCAGTCCGCCCGTGGATTTGAAGGAAGGCCGCAGGGGTGGCACCTCGGGAAGGGGGATCCGGTACCGCAGCGGATTGGTGATTCTCCAGGTTGCACTCTCACTGATGCTCCTGCTGTCATTTGGACTCCTCATTCGGAGTTTCAGCAAGTTGGTTGGGGTCGATCCCGGTTTCAGGGTGGAGAATCTCCTCACGGCCTCGGTTTCTGTTCCAGCGGACAAATATCCAACCGCGGAATCCGCTACCGAGTTCCTCCAGGAGCTTCAGGAGGAGGTCGAGGCATTGCCAGGGGTGGAAACGGTGGGCATGGTGAATCGTCTGCCCATACGCCAGACAGCGGGCAACATGCGCATCTGGACTCCCGGGGCGTCTCCCGAGGAGACTTTGAATGCGCCGTTGGCGGACCTGCGTGCCGTTCTTCCAGGATATTTCAAGACGATGGGGATTCCCCTCGTGGAAGGGCGGGCAATTGAAGCGGCCGACCGGCCTGGATCAGCGCCGGTCGTCGTCCTGAATCGGACCAGCGCTGAGATTGTCTTCGGCAACGAGAGTCCCTTGGGCCGTCAGGTGGCGGTGGATGTCGGAGCGGAAGAGGCAGCCGTGTTCGAAGTCGTTGGAGTAGTGGAGGAC
>CP070666.1:1381737-1385156 GCA_020351775.1 Gemmatimonadota bacterium
AAAAGGAAGGATTCAATATTGTTGGATACGTGCTACCCGGCATGGCGATCACCGGAGTTGGAGCGGCAATGCTATGGATGCTATCGCGGCGCAGGCCGAGCGGTGCCGCAACGGCAGTGACTGCTCCTCGCTTCGTATCGACTTCGGAGATGTCGGCGGAAGATGCAGCACGGCTCGAGTCGGAGTTGGCGGATTTGGAGCGCCTCTAGTGTGTTTTGGAGCACTTTGAGGTAAATGGAACTGCTTGCAGGGGTAGTGGTTGCCGTGGCGGCTCTGGCTCTCGTGCTCGAGCCGCTGGTACGTGGCGTCGCGACTGGTGGCGCCGAGCAAGCGGCACCAGACGATCTCGATTTCACCGACATCCTGGAATCGGAGTCACCCAAGGTGCAGGCGCTGTTGGCTCTGAAGGAGATCGAGTTCGATCGGGCTACCGGTAAGCTGTCGAACGAGGACTACGCGGAACTCAAAGCACGCTACGCGTACGCAGCTCTGCAGGCTATTAAGACGGAGGAATCAGGCTCGCGTGGCCCGGTTCCGGAGGTTGGCACGGGTATGACGGAGGATGATCCGGCGGAGGCTGCGATCCGGCGAGCCCGGGCCAAGGCTGCAGCGGCGTGCCCAACCTGCGGTCCACGACCGGAGTCGGAGGCGGCGTTCTGTTCCGACTGCGGCCGGCCACTGGTTGCTCCTGAAGGGCCGTCTCGATGCGCATCGTGCGGGTCGACGGTACCGGCCGGCGGTAGATTCTGCTCCAATTGCGGTGTGGAGGTGGGAACGCCGGTGCATCGTTGAGTGGTGGAACAAGATCTGGGATGTAGTTTCCGCCATGTTCCTGCCCCATTCTTTTCCCACTCTACGCACGTGACCCGCAACACGTGGTTCCACTGAAGCCAATCACCGACTACATACCCCCGAACCGTTAGAATCAGTCTCAGACTCGCGGCCGCACGCTGTCGCCGAGACGTGATCCAGATCACGTCCTTAACGCGAGTACACTGCAGGGCGTCTAGCGGTTCAGCAGGCAGCGAAACCATTCTCGAACGGAGGGGACAATGATTGGCAAACGCGCAGCCGCATTCATTCTGGCCGGCACCCTCGGTCTGACCGCGTGTGCAGACAGTCTCGGACCGGAAGGGAACGCGTCACAGGAGGATCGTGAGGAGATCCTAACACTGCTGGACGAGTCCGGGTACTTCGCGGACGACTTCGGTATTGACGGCGCGTATGATGGCAGCCAGAGTGCGGCACCGGCGCTGGCTCCGGCCGCGGAGCTGGCTGAGGTGGAGGCGCCGAGGATCTGGGGCCGCAGGCGGGGATTTCCGGTCAGACGGCTGGTGACGGTGGATGTGGATCCTCAGGCAGGGACCGCATTGGTGTCAAAGGAGGTCTTTTTCGAGGGCCGGTTCCTGCTGGACATTACGGAGGATGGGCAGCCGAATCCTACGGAGAAGCCGTTGGAAGAGAAGCTCGTGCAATACGCGACGTTCAGGCGGCTGCCGGTCGAGGCTGCCGATGCACAGGGGCGCCGGTGGAGACTGGTGGCGGTCTCTCCGGCTGAATGGGTGATGACAGTGGACAGTCTGCGGACCGTCGACATCACGAAGGTTGTGGTGTCGGTGAACGGGGTGCTGCAGCTCGAGATCACTGACCCCAGCGAGATGCTCGATGTTGAAGGCCGCATTCCGAAGCTGAACCCCGAAGATGAGGTGACGGTACGGGCTTGGGTTGAGAACAGCTTGGACAATGGAAACGAGCCGGACACGTTCGTCTTCCTGCATCTGTTCCACGCCACACCGGTCAGCAGAGCCTGGATTCGTCTCCCAATGGAGCGAGTTATCACCGACGTCGACACCTACTATGAGCTCACGTGGCACGCACGCCATACGGGTCGCGCCCGGATAGCCGTTGACGCGATCGATGCAGAAACGTTCACCACAGAGACCGAGGATGACTATCGAGCCAACATCTGGGGTGTGCCGTATCGGATCGTGCCGGTTGAGGAGGCGCCTTAGTTGGCCTATTGAGCTTAAGGACCACGCCAAGACCGGGGCGGAGTCAACCCGCCCCGGTTTGTTTCTACTAGAACTCGAATCGCTCCATCTTCCTCAAGCCGACTTTGAGCGGGACGATTGTGGCCGCCGTGCAAATCAGCCCGGCCGCTGCGAACGCTCCCACGATCCTGGCATTCACCTGTACCGGCTCTCCCTGGGACGCAGCCCGCAGGTAGCCATACACCGGGACGGCCTCGATCACGATGACGGCGGCCAGTAGCGCTATCGTGGTCATCATGAACACGAGCCCACCGTAGGAGGTCGGGATCTGGGCGGCGTTCTCGGTCTCAAACTGCGGGTATAGAGCACCGAATCCCAGGGCCATGGCACCAATAGCCAACGTGAGTAGGATGATTGTCGTGATCCCGACAACCATCATGAACGGTGTCACCTTCAGTAGCAGGTTGGTCAACACCGTGATTGCCAGCGCGATCACCAGGAGCGGGATCGTCCCTATCCAGTATTTCGACCAGAGCAGCGCCCTCAGGTCCAAAGGACTCGAGCGCAGCAGCCACATCTGGCGCCCTTCGAGGGAGATCGACGGAAAGATGAACCGTGCCGCAATGGAGGCCAGGACGAAGCCGGCCAGACCCAGGTTCAAGAAGGAGATCACCGTGACCGTGAAGAAGGGAACCCGTTCACCCGAGAACAGAGGTAGTGCCCTTATGTTGAACAAGTAGATGACCACCAACACTGCCAAGAGAATCAACTGGCTCCACTGAGTCGTATCCCTGAAGAACAGCTTCAGGTCTTTGATGATGAACTCCCGCTTCGCCACGGACAGAGGACTGAACACCGGGTCGAAGAGCGCCCGCCAGATCCATCCCTTGACGAACCGCTCGGCGCCCTCTTGCGCCCTCGTATAGCCCCGGGGGTAAATACGCTCGTGTAACACCGCTCCCATTACCACGAAAGCCGCAGCAGTGCTCCACAATAGCACTAGCGGGAACACGTCGAACGGTCCAACCAAGAAACCCATCACGCTTCCGGTCGCCCACTCGCTCGGCAGGAAAGGCGAGGTGGGTGTGCGCAACAACGTTATGAAATCCAGCAGGTTGGTGAAACCTTCCGGACGTGCTAGCTGTTCGGGGCGTACCAGGCGGAACAGCAGCACCAACACGCCGGCTGCTCCTATCGCAATTACGGACAGTAGATCACGTGTTCTCCGCGCCGGGAATATGTTGACCAGTATGAGAGTGATGGCACTACCCAGCACCCCAGGGATAACTAGCAGTGGGAGGAACACTACCACCATATACAGCGGAAACATGAGGCCACCGTCGTAAATGACTCCATAAGCCGCGAAGAACGGAACCGCCATCAAGGCGACCATCCAGGAACTGTGGACGAGGGTCTCCCCCAGCTTGC
>CP070666.1:1385256-1388594 GCA_020351775.1 Gemmatimonadota bacterium
TGGAGCGCGACTTCACGATTGCCCAGCAGGCACTGGTGCTGGAGGGCATCGTGGTGACCGCAGATCCGGTGAGCCGTGCCACCGGCGAAGTCGCCACGGCGACCGTGATCGACCGCGAGGCGATCCGCCATGCGACTGCTACGAGCTTAAGCGGGGTCCTGGAGCACATCCCAGGTGTCCCGATCCAGCAGCCCGGCCTCGACAACCTGGAACAGCTCGCATTGCGCTCCGTGCCAACCTCGGGCAGCGGCACCCGATTCACCGCACTCCCAGGGGGAATGTCTGCGGGCGACCTCGCCTCGTTCGGAACGCTTATCGTGCTGGACGGAGTGCCTGAGTCGAACAACGCCAACCTCCACAGCCTGGGTCCGCGCGGAGAGCTCAGCTTAATTAGTTCGGCGGGCGGCGGGATCGACCTCCGACGCATCCCGGCCAGCACGCTCGAGCGCATCGAGGTGATCCGCGGGATCCCTTCAGTGCGGTGGGGCGACCTGACCCAGGGCGCGGTGATCGTGGAGACGCGGGCTGGCGAGGTGCCGGTGGAGATTCAGGCCCAGTACGATGCCCGAACGGGAGCAGCAGCGGGCCTGGGTGGGCACGGCCTTGGTACATCGCAGACGGGCACCCTGACCTTCGACTTCACCGGCACGCGCACGGCCCCGGGCCGCTCCGACGACTACGCCTACCGCGTCGACGGCCAGGTTATGCACCAGGCGCGGTTCGGGAGTACAGAGGGTCAAACAGAGCTGGTCCCCAAACTCCGCCTCGACACCCGCCTCGAGTTCTTCCAGCTGTTCGACGACCGGCCCGAGGACCCCAACACGGGACGGAACTACGCGTCACAGACACGCGACCGCGGCTTTCGGCTGCGTGAGCGCGCCCGCCTTCAGCTCGGTTCGAACACCAGGATGCAATTCACCGGCTCCGTCACCGCGACGCAGCAGCGGGGGTGGTCATGGCATGACCTCACGCGGACCGCCCAGCCCTTTACCAACCGCCTCGTTGAGGGCCGGCAGGAAGGGCACTACGTGATCGGACCGTACCGCTCCGAAGTCACCGTCGGGGGCAACCCCTGGATGCTGTACGGTCGGTTCGAGCTGGAGGGCGAGCGGTACTGGCTCGACGTGCGGAACAACCTTGTGCTGGGATTCGAGCTACGCCGCGAGTGGAACTCGGGTCCCGGCGTGCAGTTCGACATCGAGTTCCCACCCCAGGCCACATTCAACGGGGTGAACGGCTGGGACCGGCCGCGGGCCAACGACGAGGTCCCGGCGATGGCCGCGAGTGCGCTATATCTGGACGACCGCGTGCAGACGCGGATCGGCAGCATGTGGCTCACCGCACAAGCGGGCTTGCGACTCGACCTGCTCCATCAGGGCGAGACGGTCTTCTCGGCCGTGCGGGATGCCATGGTGCAGCCCCGAATTACGGTCGAGCTCGCACCGGTTCCATGGCTGCGGGTTCGATCCGGCTGGGGGCATACGGCCAAGCTGCCGCCGCAAGGGTTGCTGTATCCGGCGCCGCAGTACTACGACATCGTCAACGTCAACTACTTCGCTAACGACCCCGTCGAGCGACTCGCGGTACTCACCACGAACATCTTGGATCCGACCAACCCGGATCTCGGGTTCTCGCGCGGGTCGAAGGCCGAGGTGGGCATCGAGCTGGGATTGGGTGCTTCGGCCGTTGGGCTCGTGGCGTTCTCCGATCGGATCGACGGCGGGGTAGGCTACCGCAATGTGCCGGTGCCGCTGCCGCGGGAGCACTTTGCGCTCACCGACTCGGTGCTCGGCAACGGGATCAGACCAGAGATCATCGAGCCTGCCGAGTATTCGGACACGGTGCCGGTCCTGCTCATGCGGCCGGACAACGTGCTCCACCAGCGGAACCGGGGGCTCGAACTCACGGCGTTCTTGCCGGAGATCCCGTTCCTGAAGACACGCTTCCAGGTCACCGGCTCCTGGGTTCAAACCGAGCAGTGGTCTGACGGACTGTATTACGGACGAGCGTCTGACTTCAGCGATTTCCAGCTGCGGGAGAGCGATCCGCGCACACCTTACTGGGAGCAGGCCACCGAGGTCGGACAGCGAGTTCTCTTACTCTACCGATTGATTCACCACCAGCCGCATGCGGGTCTCATCATCACGGCGACGGTGCAACACAACATCCACGACGAGATCTACGATGTCGCGGCGACGGACACCTTGGCCTTTGAAGGCTACCTCACGCGTGCGGCCGAGCATGTGGCGGTGCCTCTTTCAGAGCGAGGCCGTGACGATTATAGCGACCTGCGGCTCCCGCGGAGTGGCCTCCTCGTTGAGCCTGCCGCCACCGGCGCTGACTGGATGATGAGTATCCAGGTAAGCAAGACGCTCCCGCTGGACGGGCGGCTGAACTTCTGGGCGTTCAACCTGCTCGATCGCCTGGGGAAACGCAACGTCGGAAGCGGGCAGCTACCCCGGCGATACCAGTCTGTACGTGTGGGACTCGAAGTCAGTCTATCGCTGGGGGCCCTCTACCGATGAAGTGGTGGGAGCTGCCCCTCCTGTTGCTCGCAGTGGCCATGCCGATCGGGCGTGGCGACGCCCAGACTTCTCCGCCTTTGAGTTTCGACGAGCCGTCGTGGATGTGGCGCTGGAGTCCGATCGCACCGCTTGCCGATCTGCGCCGCACACTGCCCGGACGGGACCTGCCGGTGACATCGTTACTGTCGCGCTCAGCACCACGAGTGGGCCTGTTCTGGACGGCCGGGGTACCCGGGGCGCTCCCTGCGGAGGCCAGTGATCAGCGTGCGGAATTCCGCTACGTGCACAGTGATCGTTCGGGTGCGTTTCGCAGGCCGCTGGACCCGGGGGTGGAGACACACAATGCGGGCGCCGCCCTCGCATGGGGATCGCTCGGTGGCCGCGGTGCCGGGATCGGACGCGTCACCGTGGATCGGGGCACCTTGGACGCGAACGCCTACGCCGACATCCTGGAGCCCTACGGGAGCGATCCGTATTCAATCGCTGACACCATCGGCGATGCGGTGGGCCGAACCGCCGTGCGGCTCGAGGGAGCCGGAGGGTGGCGCGTTGGCGCGTTCGGTCTTGGATTGGCGGCAGGATACCATCAGCAAGAGACGCGTACAATCGCGTCTGCGGTGCCGCGGCTGTACCGTAACGCCAACCCGGGGCTCACGGCGGGCGTCACTGTCGACCTGCTGGCTTCCGCGCTGCAGCTCGCTCTCGTGGGACGCTGGCAGCAGGAGGTCGATCAGGTCTCGATGTACTCGGTGGCGGCCCCGTCACGCGTCTACCCGTTTTCCGGCTACGAGGACCCGGTGCCGCGTGATCTCG
>CP070666.1:1388694-1392019 GCA_020351775.1 Gemmatimonadota bacterium
ACGACACCGGCGTCAATGTCATCACGATGCTGGTGGATGGCTACCAAGTAGCGCTGGAAGAGGGCAGCAGCCTGCGGTACGAATGGGACACGACGGTTTACATCGACGGGGAGCGTACCGTGACCTTCGTTGTCCGGGATAACGGCGGCACTGTCGGTCAGTGTTCCCTGGAAGTTACGGTGGACAACAGCAATGAGCACGACCCACCAGTGCTTTCGCTGACCGGTTTCGATGCGTACGTGACTGGCGTGCATACGCTTCGCGTACGCGCCGAGGACGCAAGCGTAATCGCAGTCATTTCGGTTGAATTCAGCCACCGTCTAATGGACCACAAGGGGGAGGACGCAGGTCCGGGCACCGAGGATTTCGAGATCAGACAGTCCAACATCAGCGACATCGAGTACGAATGGAATACTGCTCTATGTCCCGACCGCAGTTACGACGTGGTGGTATCAGCGGAGGATGCACATGGCAATAGGACTCGCATGCTGCCAATTCGCATGCATACCGCTAACCATGCAAGAGTCGTGGGACGAGTGCGCGCGGCCAACTCCATGCAGGTCGGAGGAGCCCTTGTCTGCGCGCTGCAGCCGGGATTTCATGGCGATTACTCGCTACTTCCCGATCAGGAAGGATGTCTGGCGTATGCAGTAGCCAATTTCAAAGGTGAGTTTGAGTTGCCCAATACTCCCTTCGGGCATGTGGAGATGTACGTTCGTCGTGATTCACGGGAGTACATGTTTGATGTGCATGTCCCCGTCTTACTAAAAGGGTGGCGCGTTCACGACGTAGGGGACTCTGCAATCGTCCCCGGGATTCACCCCCCAGGCATGTCTGGCCAACGCGACATCGCCAGTTCAACTCGCGTCGGTGTTGTGAGCGGTGACCACGACAACATAGTCGAGTTCTTCGGTGAAATGTCGGAAGGCGGCTGGCTTGGAGCAAATCTGGGTGGCTGGACGGCCTACGATGGCAACGATTCGCTGGGTGAGGATGCGGTGGATTTCTGCGATCTCCTTCGCGAAGAGGTGACCCGCCAGAGACTGTGGAGCGAGCTGAGTACGCTGATTATCGACAGCGGAAACCACTACGAGGAGCTGATTCTCAGCGAACCTGAACTTGGCGAGGCTCTGCGCAACTGGGTTCTCGACGGCGGACGGCTGGTGGTCATCGGTCAGTCGTACGATTTCGTGGAGCAACTCTGGCCAGAGAAGATCGACTTTGCTGGCGACGGTGGGATCAACGGCTTAGGTGCAGTGCCGGAAGAACTGAACGCTGCTCAGGTCGGTCCTGCCTGGCTGGATGATGCTCCGCCTCAAAGCGCGAGCGTGATGTGCCTGCTACATGAGCCCGCGAGATGGTGGTACCACGAGGATCTCCGTCCATCATTTCCCGGGTCCTTGATGTGGTCTTGGAAGCTGGCAGGTTACGACGAGGAGCATCAGACAATCCCCGTTCCCATCTGCGGCTTCAGGGAAGACTGGCCGGTGATTGAGAGGATCAGTGATGACGCCGTAACATGGCTGACTCTGCTGGAACCACCCACGCCGGATGTCGTAGTGGGCAAGCCTGTGCAGGCATCCTTCGAGTCCGGGCTGGGCGACGTGTTCATGCTAAGTCACCTACTGTGCAGTGGCAGCACGGGCTTGAACATCCAGATCTACGTCAGCCTATCCTCACACCGGAAGGGGTACTACTAGCTGCACGGCAATCCGGCAGCTACTCGAAGCTGACTTTCGGTGCTTCGCGTGCCTCGGGTTCCTCGATTTCGAAGTAGTCGGCCGGACGGCTGCCCGCCATCCCCGCCACCATGTTGGCCGGGAACTGCTGCTGCAGCGTGTTGTAGGCCCGAACCACGTCGTTGTAGTGCTGGCGGCTGTAGGCGACTTTGTTCTCGATGTTGGCCAGCTCCTGCTGCAGCATCAGGAAGTTCTGGTTGGCCTTGAGGTCCGGATAAGCCTCGGCAACCGCGAACAGGCTCTTGAGCGCGCCGGTCAGCATGTTCTCCGCCTCACCCTGGGCACTGGCGCCCTGGGCGTTGATGCAGTTGGCGCGCGCCTCCGTCACGCGCTGGAACACTTCCTTCTCATGCGCAGCATAGCCCTTGACCGTCTCGACCAGGTTGGGTACCAGGTCATAGCGCTTCTGCAGCTGCACGTCGATCTGCTGCCAACTGGCCTCAACGTTGTTGCGCAGATTCACCAGCCGGTTGTAGATGCCGATGAACCACAGCACGATCACGATAATGATCGCCAGTACAACAAAGACAATCCACATGTTGATCCCTCACCCCTGTGATGCCCCAGTTTACCATTACCGGCCAGACGGCGCGGCAGCCCGCGACTGCCACCGGCAGCCAACGCAGTTAAGTGCTAAGATGCGGCCATGGGCAAAGCGATCTATGCCGGCACCTTCGACCCCGTTACATTCGGGCATATCGACATCGTGGATCGCGCGGCGGAGGTCTTCGACCACCTGATCGTCACGACCACCAACAACCTGAACAAGACCCCGTTCTTCGATTTAGACGAGCGTATCGACTTGCTCAAAAGGGTCCTCGCGGACAAGCCGGGCATCGAAATCACGCCGTTCAGCGGGCTGCTGGTCGATTTCGCCAGATCGACCGGTGCCAAGGTCCTGGTGCGGGGACTGCGGGCCGCGGCCGACTTCGATTACGAGTTCGAGATGGGCCTGATGAACCGTGAACTGGCCCCCGAGATTGAGACCGTCTTTTTCGTCACCCGGCCACAGTATATGTTCGTCTCCAGCAAGCTGGTGCGCGAGGTCGCCCACAAGGGTGGCGACATAGGATTATTTGTGCCCCCGGCGGTGCAAAATGCTATAATATCAAAATTGGCCGGCCGTGGTACCGGCGTATAGTGCGTGCGGCCAGAACTGGGTTGAGAGAATGTCGGAGACAAGGGAACCGATCAGCGAAATCGAGCAGCTCATCGACGAGTTGGAGGGCTTCGCCGAGAAGTCCCCGTGGTGGCTGGGCAATAAAATCGCGATCCACGAAGAGGATTTCTTTCGGGTCACCCAGCGAATCCGGGAATTGCTGCCTGCCGAGCTGGCTGAAGCCCGATCGATGCTGACCAAACGAGACCTAATTCTCAAGAATGCGCAGGAGGAGCACCGCCGGATCATCGGCAGCGCGGAGCGCCGTCTCGAGGACCTGACCAGCGAGGAGCAGGTGGTCGTAATCGCTCGTCAGCAGGCAGAACAGATCGTTGAAGACGCCAGGCAGGACGCCGAATCACTCAAGCGTGACGCCCTGGTCTATACGACCGAACTGCTGGAGGACATGGAACAGCAGTTCACTCAG
>CP070666.1:1392119-1395419 GCA_020351775.1 Gemmatimonadota bacterium
CCGCTGACTCCGACGATGGCAACGAACTCGCGGGGCTGGATCGCGATCGATACGTCATTCAGCAGCTTCTTGCCCTTGCCGACGCTCTTGCTGAGGCGCAGCGCGTCCAGGCGAAGGTTCCCCGATTCGTCAACCGCCTCGATGGCCTCGGGCAGGTAGACAAGCCTGTAGGGGCCAATGTTTATCACATCTTCGCGGTGAAGCGGGCGCGGCTGGACCACGCGCTCGCCGTTCACGAACGTGCCGTTGGTGGAGCCCAGGTCCTCGATCGTGTGCTCGCCACGAGCGCCCGTTCGGGCAATGCGGGCATGCTTCCACGAAACCATTGGGTGAGCGACTACGACGTCGTTCTCGGGAGCGCGGCCGATCGTGAGGCTGGCGCGTCCCCGCAGGTCGGGTACCGTCAGCTTCTCCTCCTGCGGTTCTTCCGCGGCGCGCGGCACTTCCGCGACGGCCTCCTCCGGCGGCTCTTCCTCGGGCACCGCTCGCACCGTCAGCGTGAAGCCACCGATGCCGACGGTGTCGCCCTCCTGCAGGGGATGCGGGACCCTCGGCTCGATCGCCCGGCCGTTCACCTGCGTTCCGTTCAGGCTGCCCAGGTCCGTGATATGCAGGACCCCGTCTATCCGGTCGAGCTGCGCATGGCGGCGCGAGACCGCCTGATCACCGAGCACGACGTCATTGTCGGCGCCGCGTCCGATGGCGGCCGGCAAACGGCCCAGTGCCTGCTCGCGGACCCCGTCGCCGACGCCGATCTCGAGGACGTACGACTCGCTACTGATCGCAATCCTCCGCGTTCATGAATGCCTGAAGAGCCGCCCGAAATCCCCGCGCGCCGGCGCTACTTGAGCAGGTCTTCCAGGTCGGACACGTCGTATCCCTCGCTCCTCCACTTCTCCATCTTCGCCTTCAACTCGTCTATGCGCGCGCCGGTGACCTTCCCTCTCTGCATGCGACGGTTCCTCTGCATGACCCCCGCCGCAATCAGGAGACCGCCGACACCTACCCCGGCCAGGATGTACCAGTTGAACCCGCCGTCGTCGGGACCGGGCCCCGGGCCGGGAGTCGGCGTGGGAGTGGCGGTTCGAGTCGGGGTTCGGGTTGGGGTGACGACGGCAATGTCCCCATACCCCACAGGGTACAAGTAGACGGAGCCCGACCGGCTGTCCTCCGTGAAGATATAGGATACGTCGTCATAGAGTTCAACTACGTAATCGTATTCCCCCGGATCACCCCAGAAGAGGGTAAGCTGCACCTGGCCGTACTCAGCTTCACTTCCATAGATGGTCCACGTCGCCGAATCGGAGGCCAGAATGTCTCCATACTGGTCCTCGAGGTACGCGTCGACGGTGACTTCAACCCACCCGCCGTCGGTATCCACGTCCATGCTCAGGGTGACCGAGTCATCGTATCCGTCGTAGTCGCTGTCGAAGGTGTCCACTTCCACGGAGTAGAACACTTCATCGTAGTCCCATTGCGCCACAGCGTCCTGCTGACATGCCATCGCCGCGACCAGCGCCGTGGAGGACAGGAAAAGGACCGCGAACAGCCTTGACATGATGAGGAGCGCCCTGTTCAACCGTGATGTGTCTCTCATTCTCTTGTTCCGGCAAGACGCCGAGGCCTGTCGTCGCGCTGGATATGATACCACACTCAACTCAGGGCGCAACCGGGGAGGAATAGCGACGCCTCCGTGCAGGAGGTGGATGGGAGGTCGCGGCGTTCACCACCGGGATTCGCCGCACATTCGCGGCTGCCATCTGTTGACGCCCCGTGCCGAGCGGCACGCTGGCAGGATGTTTTCGGATTCAGCACCTTCACATCCGTTGACAAACCCTCCAGGATAAGTTAGGATGCCGACACGCATCCAGTCGCCCGACCGGGTGCGCAGCCTCATACATCGGGACAGCCCCCTGCTGCATTAGCCTCATGCCCTTGCTGGCCCTGTTCTGCTCGCCCTGAAGGGAGCGAGATGTCTGACTCTCCGTGGTGGTGGGATGCTATCAGCTACCTCTCGGAGCCGGGCAACGAATGGTTCCTGGCGCTCCTCATCCTGCTCCTCGTGTTCGGACTCGGGAGCGCACTGCTGATCCTCACCGTGATCTGGTTGAGGGACGAGTCAATCGAGGAACTGAGAAGGGGCTCTGAAGAGGACTAGAACGAGCGCATTCCCTCACCCACGGGCCCTCGAAGCCCCGGGCAGTGTCCGCGGCTTCGTTCGCCGGTCCAAGAATCCCGGAAGTTCTACCCCTGCACTCTCCGAAAGTAGCACTTCGCGCCCGATGGGTACACAAGTGCCAGGTTATCTGCAGATGAGAGGTGCCTGAGGCCATGTCCCTCCCATTGGCCCGCGAGTTCGACTATTCCATCGTCTGTCACGGAGTATGTGGCAGGATGACGGCTTGCGCCAATAGTCATGGTTACCGCGCTGGGATCGACTACCAGTGAAGATGGCCTATCCTCCGGCAGACCGACACCACTGCAGCGGTCCAGCTCCCACTTGCCCATCATGATGGAAGCCTGCGGATGTGCCGTCGGATTCGCCACTGAACCCCCACCCCCACCGCCAAACGCACAGCCCGCTGCTCCCAGGACCAGTACCACGATCAACAGCATCGCCGCCCTGACTGCCAACTTGCTCATGCTGCTCCCCTCGGTCTCAGTACCCGCATTATACACGAGAGATGAACGTATGGGAAGCCGTGTACCGTTGACAAAACCCCGCGGATAGGCTAGGATGCTCGTGCCCAACCAAATACAGAGGTCGAGTTCAACCCACGCTGCTGATTGGCTACCCTTCCACCCTCTTCAATACTCTAGGGGGTATTTCGGGTGAAAGTACTTGTTGTAGTTCATGGCCCGCGAACATGAAAAGCTGTACTCAGCATAGTTGGCGAACGTGTTCTCGTCGTTCTTGATCACGGAGCCTTTGTAGTTCCATTCGTAGACGGCTGATGTGTTGAAGACTTTGGAAGGATGCACTAATGTCGTGTAGAAGCTATACCGTTTGAAATATGAATAAGTCAACGTCGGGTATTTGAAAATCTGTGCGAAAAACGGATTGAGCTCCTGTTCGTTTTTCGTCGAAGTCTGGTGGAAACTCGCATTGATGAGGTTTTCGATAACAAAAGAATTTGATGTGTCTGTCTCAACATATTTCATTCTAGGGTGATATTCTTTGCGCAAACCTAAGTACAGTCCGCCAATTACGCCCAAGAGAAAATCAAGGTAGAGCACTGGCATGAGCGTGCATAGATGCTCCTTGCCGTCCTTGTGCGTGTAAACGATCGGGAAAAAAAA
>CP070666.1:1395519-1398811 GCA_020351775.1 Gemmatimonadota bacterium
GGCACCCTCGACCTCCTCATCCTCAGGGCTCTCGAACGCGGAGGGCCTATGCACGGATACGGCATCTCGGTTCTCATCCGGCAATGGTCTGACGAAATGCTGCGGGTCGAGCAGGGCTCGCTCTATCCGGCGCTCTATCGGCTGGAAGAGCAGGGTTGGGTGCATACCGCGTGGGGCACCTCGGAGAACAACCGTAGGGCCAAGTTCTACAGCGTGACCCGGGAGGGACTCGAGCAGCTCCAAGTAGAGAGGGAGCAATGGCGCCGTCTCTCCGGCGGCGTCAACCTGGTTCTGCAGGAGGTGTGAGGATAGGGTCATGAACCTACTGCGTGTGGTACGCTACCGACTTCGTGCGCTGGTCCGCGGCGCACAACTCGATCGTGAGATAGAAGAGGAAATGCGGTTCCACGTCGACATGGTGGCGCGGGAATACGAAGCGGCTGGCCACGCTCCACAAGAGGCGCGGCGTCGCGCGCTGCTGGATTTCGGCGGACTAACGCGGAAGAAAGAGGAGACCCGTGGCGCGCGGGGAGTGCGTTGGCTGGAGGATCTTGGGCGCGACCTGCGCTACGGGCTGCGCATGCTGCGCAAGAGCCCCGTCTTCACCTCCGTCGCCATCGTCTCGCTGGGGCTCGGCATCGGGGCGAACACGGCCATCTTCTCGCTGGTGGACGCCGTGCTCCTGCGCTCGCTACCGGTGCCGCATCCCGAGCAACTCCGCGTGATCAACTGGACCGGGACGAGCTCGCAGATAACGATCGCGGGGAGCTACAGCCAACCGCCTGGTCAGCGCTTGGCCGTAGCCGATGCGGTGAGCTATGGGGTGTTCCAAGCGATGCGGGAACGGTGCGCGGGCAGCGCGGAGGTTTTCGGGTTCACGCGACTGTTGGATGAGGTTACTGCGCAGCTACCGGGCGGATCGTTTGTGGCCCAGGGCCTGATGGTGTCGGACAACTTCTTTGCGGGGCTGGGAGTGGGAGCGTCTTTCGGTCGCGTGTTCACTTCCGGCGACCCTGAGGTCGAAGCCGCCACGTGGATGGTCATCAGTCACGATTGGTGGCAACACCGGCTCGGTGCAGATCCCGAGGTCGTGGGGCAGACCGTGACCGTGAACGAACATCCCTTGGTGGTGATCGGGGTGCTGCCAGAGAACATCAGGGGCTTGCACTCGGGTGATGCGGTGGACTTCTACGTCTCGATGGCGGCGCAGCCCGCTTTGACACCCTGGTGGAGCCGCACTGCCGCAGACAAGTGGTGGATCGCGATGATGGCGCGGCTGGCACCGGCTACGAGTGACGCCCAGTTCGCGGCCATGGCGGAGGCCGCCTTCGTCAACGCTGCCGGAAACATCGTAACCGAGCCGGGCCTGCTGGTCTACGAGGGGCGGGCTGGACTCAAGGCGCAGCGTGACTCCTATCGCCGTCCGCTGCTGATCCTGTTCGGTATCGGCGGGGTTATGATCCTGGTGGCGTGCGCGAACCTGGCCGGCCTGTCCCTGGCCCGGGGCGCTGCCCGCGAGCACGAGTTCGCCCTGCGGCCGGCATTGGGTGCGAGCCGCAGTCGGCTGCTGCGCCAGTCGCTCACCGAGAGCCTGCTGTTGGGTCTGCTGGGCGCAGGCTTGGGCGTCGCCGTGGCGGTCTGGGGCAGGGCCGCGTTGACCAGCCTGCTGCTGGCGCCGTCGGGTGGGCTCAACTACGACGCGAAGTTGGACGTTCGCGTGCTCGGGTTCACACTGTGCCTCTCTCTCATCGTGGGGGTCCTTTCAGGCCTCCTGCCGGCCGTGCGCGCAGCGGGGGTGGACCCTGCGTCGAGACTCAAGGAACGGGGCGCCGCCGGCTCGCCGCGCCTCGGGCTGGGCCGCGCGCTCGTCGCGGGGCAGATGGCGCTGGCGATCCTGCTGCTGGTCGGAGCCGGACTGTACGGGCGAACGCTGGTGAACCTAGTGCGGATCGATCCTGGCTTCGAGGCGGACAACCTGCTCGTCTTCCGGCTCAATCCCGAAGGTGCCGGCTATGACGGCGAGCGCCTGACGGCGTTCTACGACGAGGTCGCCCAATCACTCGACGCGATACCGGGCGTGGGCGGCGTGGCCCTGAGCCGTAACGCCCTGCTCTCGGGCTGGATGTCGGGTGGAGACTTCAGGTTTCCGGATCGTCCCTTGCAAGGTGAGGCCAGACCGCGAGCCCACTGGCACTCGGTGAACGAATCGTACTTCGAGACCATGGGCATCCCGATCCTCCTGGGGCGTGGGCTCAGGGTGACTGACACCGGCGGTGACCCCAAGGTGGCGGTCGTGAACGAGACTTTTGTGCAACGCTACTTCGACGGCGGCTCCCCGCTGGGCCAGCGCCTCAACATTGGTGGTGCCGATCGGGTCATCGTGGGAGTGTCGCGTGATGTCAAATACACGGATATAAAGGAAGAAGTGCCGCCGACCGTGTACTCCTCGTTCCGCCAGGACGAGACGGCTGACGGGTTCTTTGCCGTGCGTACCGAAGTTCCGCCGTTGACCCTGCTCAACCAAGCGCGGCGGGCGGTGGCGGTGGTGGACGAGCGAGTTCCACTCGACCGGGTGGAGACACAACTCCAGATCCGAGATCGCAGTATCGCTGAGGAGCGACTGTTCGCCTACCTCTGTGGAGCGCTGGCGGGCCTGGGTCTGCTGTTGAGCTGTATCGGACTGTACGGCCTCACGGCCTACAACGTGACGCGACGCGTGGGCGACATCGGTGTCCGGGTGGCACTGGGTGCTACCAGACGGCAGATAGCGTTTCCCATCCTGCGAGAGGCCGTGAGCCTAGTGGCGGTGGGGTCGCTGCTCGGTCTCGGCCTGGCGCTCGGCGGTGTCCAGGTCATCCGGAGCCAGCTCTATGGAGTGGGGCCGCACGACCCGTTGACTTTGGGGAGCGGCACGCTGCTGCTGTTGGCTGTGGCCCTGGTGGCGGTGTGGCCTCCGGTGCGCCGGGCGACGTCGATCGACCCCGTCGACGCACTCCGGGTGGAATAACGCTCAGCGAGGAATGGCAACACCAAAGGATCGCCAAGAACCGCGTGCGAGATCAGGGCAGTTTTGCAGCCGTTCGCGATTGCGACCGCCGACCGCACCCGCACCACACCCAGTCACCCGCCCAGATCCAACGATCAACCCCGCGATCGCTAGATTCTTCGTATCCTGAGATCCAGGCTGATCGCCCCGAAGCCTGCCCAGGTGAACGTGCATCGCCCAGGTAAGCGCCGGAGTTAGCTACCATGACGCGACTTACGCCCGCTCTCCTCATCCTGTTCACCGTGG
>CP070666.1:1398911-1402198 GCA_020351775.1 Gemmatimonadota bacterium
GGCCCACATATCGGCAATGGTCGTCGGGCTCGGCACAATCGACGTAGGACAGAGCCTTACTGCCCCAGCCGGGAGTTACGACTTGCAGGTAACAGCTGAGGGATATCAGGAGATCACCGTGACGCGCGAGATCCTACCGGGTGTGACTTCCGTGCTCAGCTTCGATCTCGAGCCGATAGCAGTTGCGACCGCGCCCGACGAGTTGCCCGCGGAAGTCGCATCGACGGTCATGAGCAATCTGGCGCGTTTTTCGGCGAGCCGCTTTCGCACGGCTCCGACCTGCGGAACCGCCCATTTCGTTGGCGGCGGCGGGCTGCTACTGACCACGTATTCCGCGATACGGGGTGCGGAAGAACTGGCGATCGAGCTCCCGGACGGTCGCAAGGTGGACCAGGACATCTCGGTCGCTGCGTGGGACGCGGAACGCGACATCGCCGTGCTGAAGCTCCCTCTCTTCTTGCAGGACTCGCTGCGCCCCACAACCGTTGGCGAAGGCGGTCAGTTCGCATGGGCGTTCGCGCACCCGGCATGCGACTCCGCCGAAGTGACGCGGTCGAGATTAGCCCGGTGGCCTGACGAGCCGCTCGGGCCGTTAGCGTTGTCGGACTCTCTGCCGCAACCCGAACAGGGAGGCCCAATCGTAAACCGGGCGGGCGAGGTGCTCGGTCTCACGACTGGACCGCTGTCCGCCATTCCCGCCCATCGCTGGACGGACGTCGTAAACGCAGCCCGTCGCAACGTTGTCACCCGCAGCCTCGAGTCGCTTCACGAGGTCGCTCGTCGAGAGAATCACCTCTACGGATCCGTGGCCATCCAATCGAGTCTGACCGACGCGATTGCTCAGATCACGCCACTCGAGAGCTGGCATTGGCCCGGGTTGGCTTTGTGGGGAACCACACCCCTCACGTTCAGCGGACCCCTAGGCAGATATGCGCTGGAGTTGCATTCCGGAGACCCACCGCCCTACCGCACGGAATTCGAGATCGACCCAGGTCTGTTCAAGGAGATCGCCGAGCCTCAGGTAATTGTGTCGGATGGCGGCGGGTTCCCCGTGCCGATTGCGATCGCCGGAGCAGTGGGTGCTGGTGCAGTGGTGGCATTGATCGCTCTCGGAGGCGGGGACGACGGCGGCGGCACCGAGCCGACTCCCACGCCGACCGGCACCGAGGGTTGGATAACGGTCATAATCCCCACGCATCCATGAGGTCCTACGCCATGAGACGAACACCACTAATCGTGACCGCGATGCTTCTGGCTACGTTCGCCTGCGACGAGCCCCCGTCCGGACCCCGGGTCGACACGGGGTGGATCTTCTTGGAAGTGATTGTGGACCGTGCCGTTGAGGACTCATCCGCAGCTGCCTCAGAATCAGCCGCGCGCGCGCCAGCTCACCCGGCTCAGGATTGGGATTCAGTCGTCGTGACGTTGCACCGGGATGACTGGAGTGTCGTAGCGGGGAGCGGGAGCCCCGGCGATACGGTAGTGACTCCCGCGCTGGAACCGGGCCAGTACAGTGTAATGCTCGAGGGTCTGATTGACGGCTTTACCGATTACTTCGGCATTACGCACAACGTGCAGGTGACGGCGGGTGATACTGCAAGAGCCACGATACAGTTCAACGATTTCAAGCCCGCCCTGGACGCCCTGGCCTCTCCGACCACGGACGTGCCGTTCACCGTGACCTTCCCTGCAGTCTCGAACGCCAGCCACTATTACGTGGACCTCGATACAGCGGCGACCTTCCCTCAACCCACGCGGCTGGACGTCACTCAGCCCAGCGCCTCCATTTCCGTCGACCGTCCGGACGTCTACTACGTCCGTGTGCGAGCGTCCAATCAGTGGGTTCTCAACGACGGTCGAGCGGGGGGCACGCTGTCGATCGAGATCGTGGCCGACACGATGGGAGACACACCGGCGACCGCGCTCGCACTTGGAGACCGCGACGCCGCAAACGGTACGCACGACAGCTTGAACATCTTGCCCGCCGGGGATGTAGATCTGTTCGCAGTGAATCTGCTCGCCGGCGACTATGTCACCGCCAGCGTACAGACGTCATCGCTCAGCAATCCGTCGGAACTAGACCCGGCTCTCGCGTTGCTGGATGCAGCGATGGGTGTTGTGGCGGAGAACAGCGCAGCGGGTGAGGTAAGTCTCGATTCGGTGGAAATCACCGCCAACGACACTTACTACTTGCGCGTCCGTGCGAGAACACCGCCGCCAGCGGCTGCAGTGAGTGACACGCTGCCGGCCACATCGGCGACGGCTGCAGCGCAATCGCCCGACGTGGGACACTACACGATCACGGTACGTATCGACGAGCTGATGTCGGATGCGGCGCAGACGACGGCGACGGTGCCGGCGGGGACGGCGGGAAGTGAGACGGTGATCGTGGTCCAGGCACGGGATGCGAACGGGAATGATGTGACGACGGGTGGGGCGACGGTGACGATGACGATCCTGACGGGGAGCGCGAATGCCGGGACGACGGTGACGGTGGTGGACAACGCAAACGGGACCTACACGGGGACCTATACACCGACCATCTCCGGGACCGATACGCTGGCGATCACGCTGGACGCGACGCCGATTGGGGGAAGTCCCTATACGAGTGTGATCCCCCACCGGATCGCCTTCGTGAGCGGCCGCGACGGGAATCAGGAGATCTACGTGATGAACGCCGACGGCTCCGGGCCGACCAATCTGTCGAACAACACGGCGACCGACAACGAGCCTCAGTGGTCGCCCGACGGCACCAAGATCGCGTTCGTGGCCTACCGCGACGGCAACTCCGAGGTCTACGTGATGAACGCGGATGGCTCCGGGCAAACCGATCTGTCGAATCACTCGGAGAGCGACCTCTCACCCTCGTGGTCGCCCGACGGCTCGAAGATCGCGTTCAGCAGCTGGCGCGTCCCCAGCCAGTCCAACATCGTGGTCGTGAACCCGGACGGCTCGGGGCTGGACACCCTCACCACCGGGATGGTCGCGGGCCATCCGCGGTGGTCGCCCGACGGCTCCAAGATCGCGTTCGTGCGCACCGACGGGAATCCGGAGATCTACGTGATGAACGCGGACGGCTCGGGGCTCACCAACCTGACGAACAATACGGCGACCGACAACGAGCCTCAGTGGTCGCCCGACGGCACCAAGATCGCGTTCGTGAGCGACCGCGACGGCAACACCGAGGTCTACGTGATGAACGCGGACGGCTCCGGGCAAACTAATCTGTCGAATCACTCGGAGGGCGACTTCTCACCCTCGTGGTCGCCCGACGGCTCGAAGATCGC
>CP070666.1:1402298-1405574 GCA_020351775.1 Gemmatimonadota bacterium
AGCAGGTTGGCGAAGGCCACGAGCGTCTGCGTGGTGGCGTAGGGCCACTGATTGCCGCTCCAGATGCAGCAGCGCGGTGACACGAAGAACTGAGGATCGTTCCGCTCCACCGTCGTGGGTCCGAAGGGCGCGAAGAATCTGGTGGAATCCATGAGGAACCGCCACGCGGCTTCATATCCCGGATCCGGCAAATTGAAGTGCCACGGTACGTAGCCGATCAGCTCCCGGCCGTACGGGCTGCCGGCGTGCACTCCGGTCTCGTAGGTCAGGCTCTTGGCCCGGATCCCGTTGATCTCGTCGTTGGCGAACTGGTGGAAGAAGAACTCGCGCTCGGGATCCCACAGCTCGTCCTGCACGCGCTGTTTGAGTTCCGCCGCCCGGGCCTCGAACAGCTCCGCCTTCGCTTCGTCCCCCAGCACGCGGGCGCTGTTGGCGATGGCCGTTGCATCAGCAAACAGATAGCTGTTGAGCGTGGGGCGGTAGCCTTCGGCACCGGCGAACGTGTCCGCCGTGAGGCGGCTGTTGATGTTGGTCTCCATGCCGTCATGCATGCCGTCCCACCGGAACATCTGATGCTCTGGGTCCCAGTGCTCGTCGATCCATCCCTGGTACTGCCGCTCCATATGGGGTAGCACGGTCGCGAGCAACCGCCGGTCGCCCAGCACCAGGTACGTGGCCCACATTGCGTCGCCGTACCAGTTGCTGTAGCTGCGTGGCTCCGCTCCGGGAGTCTCGAACCAGTAACGCGCAAAGTCCTCTATGATGCGCCGGTTCTTGAGCCAGCGGACCTCGTAGAACTGGTGTCCCAGCGGGCAGCTGATCGCGCCGAAGGCCCCCGACCAGAACGGTCGATCGATGAACTCGGTGAAGGTATATCCAGTGGCCGGCGACCCGTAGGTGAGGTGCTTGGTCACCACCTCCCAGCGGTAGTAGTAGGTCGCATCGATCTCCGGGCTGGGCGACTCGAAGAACGGAATGGATGTCTTGTACCAATCCCAGTCGCGGTTGTCCCACCAGGCCTGGCGCTGGAGCACGGCGTCCCGGTCGAGCAGCGGCCCGGCGCCGCACGCGGCGGCGAGCACGCAGGCGAGAATCGCGACTATCGTTCGTGTCAAGATTCGCTTCCCTCTGTCCAGTATGTTCCCCAGCATTGGAGCTGTCCAGTTGCTGTGGTCGAGTTAGGGTTCCGAGTGCAGTTAGTCGCAAGTCGCGTCACTGGTGCGAGCGGTGAGCATTCCCTCCGCGCGGTGTCGTTCTCGGCGGACTCGACGCCCGGCGACCGCGGGACGAGGCCTTGCGAGGCGTGCTCAGGCGCCGAGACCGCCGGACCGCCACCCGCGCTCCGGGCTTGCTCACCGCGTCGCATCATGCGGCTGGACTCGTCGCTTTGAGCGCGGCGGGCTTGGTAGATGCAGGTGCACGTGCCGCCGAGACCACGCTGCGCCTCCTCTGGAACGCACCGTCGCCTCACAACAGAACGAGGGGCTGCATTTGCGCGCGACGGCTACCGCTCGGGTCGGAGCACCAGATCCATGCGCGTGATCCCACCGTGCTTGCCCCATGCGACGACGTCGTCGCTCTCTGACGCACCGAGCGCGGCTCGCAACGTGATCGGCAGGTCAGGTTCGACCCCGCAGAGCGCGTAGCGGCCGTCCCGGCCGGCCACCACGCTCACCACATCACCCCCCTCGACATCGTAGTAGGGCTGGCGCGCCAGTATACGCCAGCGCCGACTGCGCGCCGCCACCGTCGCCCCTGCGGCGGGCTCACCCGAGCCAGCGAGCGTCACCACGCCGCTGATCAGCGAGACTCGGTTGGTGAGCGTGACGCCCGGGCAGTACGCCTGCCACAGTGTCTCCACCGAGGGGACCCCGATCCATACCTGGAGCGTATCGGCCGGCAACAGGGCGGTCTCGAGACTCCGCATGATTGGCGGCAGCACGGCCAGATCGGGGTGGTCCAACGTGAGCCAATACCTCCCCGGCGGCACGTCATGAATGGCAAAGTGACCCTGGTCATCGGCCCGCGTGCGATAGGATGTGCCGCGCAACGACAGCTGGGTGCGGCTCAAGGGCATCATTCGTGTGCTGTCGTACGCCACACCCGTGACCGTGGCTAGGGCGTCGAGCACGATGGGGCGACCGTCGCGGCCCCGAATCTCCGTCACCAGCGCCCCCACCTCCTTGATCGGGCCGAAGCTGGGGCCGCCGACGTCCCACGGGATCCGGATCCACCAGCGGCGCACGGTCCACGCGCCGCTCGGTAAGCGCTGGAACTCGATGCGCCCACCCTTGTTGTCATTGCGGGCACGCCACGGAAGCTGCACGAATCGGAATTCCAGAAACCGCAGCTCTCCCGACAGCCGGTCCAGCCACAGCGTTCCCGCGATCTCGGGAACGTCACGCCCCTCGATCGGTCGAAATGCCAGCCCGATCAGACGGCTGTCTATTTCATGCTGGGCGATCTCGAAGCAATGCAGCTCCGCAAACTGGTCGGAGAGGAAGACGGCTGCGTCCGGTCCCTCGAACACCCACTCGCCGGAGTCGAGCTGACGCACGAAACCCGTGGACCACAGCGTCTCGGGATCGAGCGTTTTGAACGGACCGCTCGCGAACAACCCCTGCTTGTCGGACGAGGTCTCTTCCAACACACGCCGTGCGCTCGCATCCAGCATGCGCTCGTATTGGATCCATCTGAAGCCGAGCCGCGCAGAAGTGCGGGTCCACGACACGGCGTCCAACGCCTTGCGCGCCTCCTCCCACACCGCCACCACGGCGGCACCCGCATCCGCGCGAGCGGCGCATTGCCTTTCTTGGGTCACGACGATGGCGTCGAGCCGGACCGGCTGGGGTCGGATCGCGAACGTGTACTGCAGCACGGAGCCGCGCTCCAACGCAACGGAGGGGGAGAGTGTGGCATGCCAGCCGATCACGGCAGACCGCAGCCGGTAGCTGCCGGGCCGTGGGGCGACCAGTGTGAAGCTGCCGTCCGAGTCCGTCATCGCAGAGGCCGGGGCTCGTCCGGAAGCGTCGAGGAGCACGACGAACGCACCAGGCACTGGTTGCCCGTCCGAGTCCTGCACCAGACGGCCTTGGATGGTTTGGGCGAGACACACTGGTGGTAATGCCAGGGACAGGCAAAGCAGGAATCGGACGCACCGCCGCCTCATGATGGAATCTACTTCTGCGACGCCGCACTGGTTTACTGGGTTGGAGGTTGGCTGCGTAGGGCCAGCGGTGAGCATTCCCTCCGCGCGGTGTCGTTCTCGGCGGACTC
>CP070666.1:1405674-1408942 GCA_020351775.1 Gemmatimonadota bacterium
AAACTAGGAAGCACTGCCGCCGCCGTCAATTTTGCACCATTATTCACAAGGGCGGGCTTGAGCTTCCAGCTTCTCCATGGCTGCCAAGCACCTGTGCTCCCGCCGTTTGAACCGCCGGCAGGACCATCACTTTGGACCGAGACAGGAGTAAAAGATGAAATCAGCACTCAACGCGGTAACCATAGCAGCAATCCTGGTTGGGTTGGCTGGTTGTGCCACTACGCCGCCACCAACTGTGCAAATGGGACCGGATGCGGAAGTCACCGTTGATGGACTGCACAGAGTAGACAATTCCGTCATGGCGTTGGCCTGGGTGAAGCCCGATCTGAATCTGCAAGGTTACACCAAGGTGATGATCGATGAGGTGACTGTTGCATACCAGAAGGATCCGGGAAGTCGCCGGCGGGACCCGTATGGAACCGAGCAGAATTTTGCCCTCACGCCTTCTCAGATGACCAATCTCAAGAGTTGGTTTCGTGAAGCCGTGGTCACCGCGTTGACCAAGGACGATGGGTATGAAATCGTGGATTCCCCTGGTCCCGACGTTCTTCATATCAATGCCGACCTAATCGATCTCGTGGTGAGAGTACCGACCGAGGGGGGACTCGGACGTGAGCGGACGTACACCCGATCGTATGGGGAGGTCACGTTGATTCTCGAGCTGCGTGATTCGGAGAGTGAAGAGATTCTGGCCCGTGTGGCTGACCGTAGAGACCCGACTAGAAACACGGACACGAGGCTTGCAGAAGTCACGCCGACATTCGTGAGAAGCGATACGAGGAGGCTCTTCGAATATTGGGCGGACCTGCTGCGGCAGCGCGTGGACGAGATCCGGCAGGTGGACCAACCCTGAGGCGGTGAACCTGCTCACTGGCAAGCCCGGATTGGCGTTCCGGGTGCTCCGTGTCTCCCGCGGCTGGGACGAAGCCTCGCCGGGCCTCAGGGGCCGGGCTTAGGATAGCGGCATTGACGAGTTCGATTGTTCTGCCGTGGACCGTGGACGCGCGGTCTACTTCTGCCGTAGTTGGCGAAAGCGAGTGAAAACCATGAAGGAAAAAGTCGTGCTGGCCTACAGCGGTGGTCTGGACACATCGGTGATCTTGAAGTGGCTCATCCTGAAGGGCTTTGACGTGATGGCGTACATTGCTGATGTGGGCCAGAGCGACGACCTTGAGGCTGCCCGGCAAAAGGCAGTGGACACCGGTGCCAGCTCGGTGCTGGTAGAAGATCTGCGCGAGGAATTCGTCACCGATTTCATTTTCAAGGCGTTCAAGGCCAACGCTCTGTACGAGAGCAGATACCTGCTCGGCACCGCGCTGGCGCGGCCACTCATCGCCAAGCGGCAAATACAGATCGCCTTCAGCGAAGGCGCCCATTTCGTGGCGCATGGGGCAACTGGCAAGGGGAACGACCAGGTCAGGTTCGAGCTGGCATACTACGCGCTCAATCCGGAGATACGGGTCATCTCGCCTTGGAAGGATCCCGAGTTCCTGCAGCAGTTCAAAGGCCGTTCCGACTTGCTCGCGTTCGCCGAACAGCACGGGATCGAGGTGACGGCGACCCAGGGAAAGCCGTTCAGCGAGGACGACAACCTGCTCCATATCTCGCACGAAGCTGGCATCCTCGAGGACCCCATGTATCAGGCTGCCGAGGATGTCTACTCGCGGACCACGGCCCCCGAAGACGCGCCGGACAAACCGAGCCGCATCGCGATCACGTTCGAGGACGGCATACCAATAGGAGTGGTCAATCTGGACGATGGCACTGAAGAGGCCCGGCCGCTCCAGCTGTTCCAGTACCTGAACGAGCTGGGTAGCCGGCACGGGATCGGGCGGCTGGACATGGTCGAGAACCGCTATGTGGGGATCAAATCGCGCGGGATCTATGAGACCCCAGGCGGTACCATCCTGCACGAGGCACACGTCGACATCGAGGGCATCGCGATGGACCGGGAGGTACTCCGGCTCCGCAACATGCTCACACCCAGGTTATCCGAGCTCATCTACAACGGGTTCTGGTTCAGTCCCGAGATGGACTTTCTCATGGCCGCCGTGGACAAGAGCCAGGAGGTGATCGACGGTACCGTCTACCTCAAGCTGTACAAGGGCCACGTGATGGCGATTGGGCGGGAGTGCTCCTCATCGCTGTACGATCAGGAACTCTCCAGCATGGATGTAGAGGGCGGCTTCAATCAGCAGGACTCGGAGGGCTTCATCAAGATCAATGCGATCAGGCTTATGGCGCACAACGCCATCATGAGGAAGAAGCACAAGCACTGGGGGGTGGAGTAGCGGACTGGCGGGCTTGTCGGCTCGGCGAACCTGGCCAACGCCGCACCGTGCTCCATACTAGTCCCTATCCTCAAGGCCACCGCGTGTACGGACCACGCACGCCGGTGGCCTTCTGTGCCTCGTCGCCAGACGGACGCCGTCAAAGATGCCGCAGTAGACACCGTATCGTGACGCTGCAGCAAAACGCCCGCCCGACGACGAGATCGAAGGAAAGCCTTTCTTGGACCAGAAACAACTAGGAGAGATCGCGAGAATAATTGTTGCTAGACTATGAGTGAATCAAGTCGGTTGCGCCGACTCGCAGCGTTCAAACCGGGTTGAAACTCGAAGGGACGGTGCTCGTATGTCCCCAAGGGGGCCGGCATGCGATACACCGTATCCGCAGGCAACGGCAAGCGCACCGCTAACTGTCTGCATGGACCCCATAGGAGGATCCAACATGAGACATAGAGAGCTTACCCGAAGAGACTTCGTGAAGACGACTACGGGGGTGGTGGTCGGTGCAGCGACAGGAGGTTTGGGCCTCGGTGGAATCGGGCGCGGCTCGAGGGTGCAGCGATCGGTTGTCGGCGTCGTCAAAATCAAGAACGACAGAGTCGACTATGCCGTGGAGGAGGCAATAGACCTGCTCGGTGGCATCGAGACGGTGGCCAGGGACAAAGACCGAATAATGCTCAAGCCGAACCTGGTGGCTGAGAGTCCGGATATGACGACCAAGCCCACCGTTGTGAGAACACTGGCGGAGTTGATGCAGAAGTCTAGCAAAGAGGTCCTCATCGGCGAAGGCTCGGCTGCGGGAACGGACTTCAATGTCAGAAACGGCGTCATATACCGAACGAGGAACCGAGAGATACTCGACGGCATGCAGCAGTACGTGTTCGATACTCTCGGATATACCGAACTCTCCAAATCGATTGGGACGCCTCTGGTCAACCTTCATTCGGGTGAGTTAGCAGATGTCGAGGTGCCAAATGGCT
>CP070666.1:1409042-1412302 GCA_020351775.1 Gemmatimonadota bacterium
CAATACGCGAACGTGGTTACCTGACGTCTGGGTCGAAGTTCTCAATGAGCCAGATATCGGACTGCTGATCGTAGTCGATGCAGATCCAGGAAACCTGCGGTCGCGTGTACAGTGGTTCGCACCCGACGTGGATTCGAACGTCCGGCAGACGGAGCGCAGATGGTAGCGCGAACAAGGTCCGTGGTTCGCCGCCGTCAGCTGGCACCGTGAGAATCTTACGATCCACTCCACTCTCCGACATGACCAAGACCTCTTCGCCGTCTTCAGTCCATCCGAGCGGCCACAGTCTCCGGTATTGTCGATCGATGAGAAGCGGTACCTCTTGGGAATCCTGCACCCTGACCTTCCACAGTCCTCTCTGGTGCCGATTCCAAAAGACAGCGACCCACTGTCCGTCGGGTGACACTCTCGGGACGAAACTCCAGCGGCCATCTTCCACGAGGACCGTCTTCTTGCCTCCGACGAATCTCCATCGTCCTCCAAGATTCTCAGCGGTGAGCGGTTCCCGGTCTTCACCTGTCTGGAGGTACAGGTTCTCCGTAAGAATGAAGTTGCTATTCCCCGGTACTGCGTAGAGCAATCCACTGTGAAACCACTCCAACTGATTGAGCGGGGCAGCACTGGGGTGAGCGCCCTGCAGACGAACCGGAGAACCCCCCTCGGCGGAGACGAACCAGACGGTCAACTCGTCTTCCCACGGTGCGATAAACGCGATGATCCGGCCATCGGGCGACCAGGCAATGTCATGGACGCCCCCAACAGTGGTTAGGCGTTTCGGCGTACCGCCCTCGATCGGCATCTTGTACAATTCCGCGCCGGCCTCGTCTTCGCGTAGAAACGCCAGCCACTGGCCATCCGGAGAGGCTCTGATGAATCGAGCATCCTCCGCCCCGGGAACCGGCTCAAGCTCAAAGTCCCCATTCGCGTCCGGCTTGAGCCGTACAATACTACTGCTGCGGCTCACCCTCGTTGCCGCCAGCTTCTCCGCATCGGTGGATACATCAGAGACCTCCAACGAATCTCCCAGCTGCAGCACGACCACCGGCCTGCTTTGAGATTGTGCAGGGGCCGATAGGGCCACCCTCATCAGCTGAGGTCCGGTCGGAAGGTCACGCGTGTAGTAGAGAAACCGTCCATCCCCTGTCCAATCAACGCCGCTGATCCTCACGCCCTCCACCACCAACTGCCGCTGACCGGACCCGTCCCTGGCGACAGCCTCTATGCTGTGTTCTCCTGTTCCAGATGCCGCCACAACTGCCAGGTAGTCGCCGCGAGACGACCAGACGGCTTCGTTCAAAAATTCGTGAAATCCGGTCACTCGAACTGTGTCAACATGCCCAGTCTGTCCGAGCGTCTCGGGGTTAGTCGCGTAGATCCTAAGGTTCTTCAAGGCGCCACCACAACACGCGACCTCGCTCAGGTCTGGGGACACCGAGGAGGGCAATCCGAAACAGGGCGCTCGGCGGACCGTTCCACCCTGGCTGGGCACGATAAAGCTTCCGAATTCTCCTCTGAAAACGCCTCTGAAGGTCACAGCCGAGCCATCGGGCAACCAACCCAGCGATGACGGCATGTACGGTCTAACGGCCAGCTCCTCGGCTATCGCTACTGTCCTCTCGACTGGTTGACCGTCGAGATCGCGCACCACTATTCGGACTCCACCGCCTTCCTCTTGCCGACCGTAGGCGACTCTCCGACCGTCGGGTGATAGTGCCGGATCTAGTGCGTCGCCCGTCGTGGTGAGCTGGTGCACCCGCATCTCGGACCGCGTGTCGCTACTCCCTAACGTTGGCGCTCGGCTCGCCGACCTTGCCGACAGCTGCCAGATCCCAATTGCGGCAGCAGCCAGCACAGGAACCGCAACAAGAACAACCTTAAGTCCCCATCCGACACGATGACCCGGAGATGGCACAGGCGATTCCGGAGTGACACCGAGTTGGTCTCGCCGGTCGCATGGCCTCTTCTCTGGCCCGGTTCTCGGGCTCCGAGCGAAGGGCATCGGCTCACGCTTCAACCGCTCGATGAGGGCCCGGATTTCATCGACCGGCTCGATCTCCAGGTCTTCGCGCAGCCGGCGCTCGTGTTCCTGCGCTAGCTGCAGCGCGTTGCCCCGGTCGCCCGCTGCGGCTAGAGCCTCCATCAGCCGCAACACATAGCGTGAGTTGTAAAGGTCGAGCGCTCTCAACCGTTTCCAGCAGGTCACCGCGCTACGATGATCTCCGGCCGCTTCCGCCTTCTCAGCCAACGACTCGAGAGCCCCCACATACCGCTCCCTCAGCCGCTGCCGCTCTTTGTCCAACCACCGCTCGAACTCCGGTGCCTCCGAGATGAAGAAGCCTTCGAGCAGATCGCCCCGATACAGTTCGAGCGCCGCCTCCAGATCGCCTACATCCAGCGCTTGCTCGAACGCGGGAGCGTCACAGGAAAGCACGTCCTCGGCAAGCCCGACCTCCTCGTCACCACGACTGACGATCACTTCCTCGCCAAGTGACTGCCGCAGGAAGTAGAGCGCCTTCCTGAGCGCCGCTCGGCCATGCTCTTGATCGCTCTCCGGCCAAAACAGGCCCAGCAGCTTGTCTCTGCGGTGGAATCCGCGCGGGCTGGCGACAGCGAGGTAGGCAAGCAGCGCCACGCGCTTGGGCTGCGCGAGGACCGAGCGAAGGGTGCCTTCGGGTCCTTTGAGATCAACCGAGCCGAGGAGGCGGAACTCGATCATAACTGCACCTGCAGAGCCCGTTCCCCAGGCGTTCCTTCCCGGGTCACGTCCCCAGGACGGCCGGGGTACGCATGGCGTCTATGGTGCCAAGGTAACGCGGCACCGTCCGATCCCGCAACGAGTTTCGGGGCCGGCGGCGGCTAGCTCGAGACGAACCAGGAGATAAGCAAGCTGGCCAGTCGCCGGATCCAACCCGGGCGCTGACCGTGACTGCTAACCCCACACCAGGAGGTCACCATGAAAGGCTGGCTATTCCCCATTCTCATACTCGGGCTGACGCTGAGCGCCTGCGACCGCGACTCGCCGACAGGGCCGAACGAGCCATCCTCCGTATCCGACCGTGTCGGTGTGCAGACCTCCGGGAGCGACGGTGTATGCGACCCGCCGGAAGATGGGCCACTCGTGTTGTTCGACGAGCGAGGCACGGAAGGCGACATCCTCGTAGTGAGAGATGCGTGCGGCGGGCGCTGGACCTGCTACCGGACCTCGACGGGGTCTGTATGTTGGCCGAATGACCCGGAAGAAAATTAGGAATGGACGTCGA
>CP070666.1:1412402-1415660 GCA_020351775.1 Gemmatimonadota bacterium
CCGAGCAGGTTGCGCGTTTGATCTGGGAAGACCTGGAAAAGGCCAGGCGTGGCCTGTGCTGTGTAGAAGCTGATGGCTACAACGTTGATTCCAGCAGTGTATGACACAGAATCGAGTGTCCAGTTCTCCGGCGGGCTAAGGCAAAGACAGTCCTCTGGCAGAGCAACCTGAAGTAGGTAGTCCTTCAATATGGTCGGACCGTGGTTCGTAGCGTCGAGGCGCACGACATAGATATGTTCGTCAGTCTCTTGCTTCTCCACGTCGTACGCCAGCTCCAACTCGATTTTAGGATACCGGAACCGAAACACAACATCTCTGATGTCGTATGGCTCCATCGGGTAGAAGCTGCTTCCCGCGCGCTTGTAGTAGTTGTTGTTGTTGTCGTTCTCGGCACGGTAGGGCGGATTGGTACCCGCAGGGATATACGTGACGACATAGCCTTCGTTGTTCCCAGAGCTCTCAGGCACAGCGATGTTCTCGACTCCAGAGACTGGGGGCTTTGTCGAGTAGTGGAGAATGCTGTTGAGATCGCCCAGGAACACATCTAGGGGGGAGATCGGCTCCAAGCTCTTTGCTGCGTCTGCCGACTGGGGATCGTGCTTGTCCTTCTCTGCTACTACACCCCAGACCAGTAGGCCGCCATCGGAGTTGGCGAATCCCGAGAGGGCCTTCGCGTAGCCGCGCTTGTCATTGACCTCAAGCGCAGCATTGGCGGGCGTGTCCTTCCGCGTGAAGTCCAAGTACAGGTCTTCGACCTGTGCCTGCTGGACCCACTCCCGAACGGTCGCGAGGGCCTCAGCCGCGTCACGCAGTCGCTGAAGCATTAGCTCTGGCTAGGAAGGCTGACCATACATGCTGATCGCTCTTCGGCCACCACGGCCACGCCGAATGAACCCGCGGCGTGGCCCCGCTCGGCGGTGGATAAGTTGAGGTCAGGTGCCGCACTCAGCACGTCGATGCTCTCTTCGAACCAGCCCATGAAGTCGAGGGCCTCGTGTCTCCAGACTTCGCGCAAGGGGACCTGTTCGAGCTTGCCGATCATAGTAGGTCGCCTCCCTTCAGAAGGTCTACTCGGCAGCGACCCGCGGCTCATAGCCTGCTGCGCGGGAATCGCCAATCACTGGCGAGTCAGGCGACCATTCCAGGCGGCGCGTGGTGGTTTCCAGGCTGGGGGCCGCGAAGATGAAGCGTTGCTCATATTGCGCGTAGATCCTTTCGAAGAATGAGTGAGAGAGAAGTGGACTGCCCGCCACTGGATACGTCTCCACCACGTCGCCTAACGTGGGCCGATCGGGGCTGGCCAGAATCATGCACACGGCTTCGTACTTCGTGACATCGTCACGGGTATCATCGCGTCCCGCCAACCGTACGAGGGCGTCGTGGTACCGCGATATCTGATCGGAGACCCGGCCATCACTGCGGATCGCGACGTCGTTCGCCTTCACCCTCGGCCCTTCCCGATTCGCTTTCATAACCTGGAAGAAACCGTATACGAGAGCCGGGTATGAGATATGCAGGTTGGTGCAGTCGCCGACAGCTTCCTCCATGCGGTTAGTCAGGTTGCGGAAAGCGCCGATGGTGCCTTTGACGGACACTGCGACCACAGGGCCGATGCCGTTCTTGGTGACCACGACATCGACAACCTTCGTCTTGAGGCCGCCAAGTACGGTGCGCTCCCCGCCGCGGCCTGCTTCCGGATCGTGCTCAAGCCGGAAGCCGCGGCTAGTTCGTGTTGATCTGAACGGAGGGCGAGGGGTAATCTCGTCAGGGAGGAACCCACCCTCGATCACCAGTCTGGATGCTATGTACCAGTGGAGCGGTCTGATATGGCCCTGCCCCTGGACGCTTGACTCGGTTGCTGCGAAGACCCTGAGAGCTTGCTTCAGGCTAACCCATTCGCACCTAGCAGGAGCCTTCGCCATGATGCCTCCACTGTCTCATTATGTTAATTGCCTCCTGAACCAGTCGGCTATTTGCGAGGCGGCAGTCTTTCTTCTCTGGAACCACCACACGGACAGCCTCGCCAGGCTCAAGCTTCAGCAGTCCGCCGCCGAGAGGATGTCCCTCCAGTTCGCAACTCAGTTGAGTGAAGCGAGTGTCCCACGCGCGCTGCAACCGCGTAATGGACTGACCCTCTGTCAGCTTCACAACATGCACAGAATTGGTCGCCACACACTTAGCCTGATTCGCCACGAGGCGTGGCGTGTCGCCACTCATATAGGAGAGGAACGCGTTAGGCTCCGTCACGTCGGGTACAACGTACCAAGGCGTGCGATTGCGGCACTTGTAGCTGGTGCGGGCCTCCCGTCCTTCCGGCGAGTCCAGATAGCGACGAACTGCAGCCGGTAGCTGGCCGCCGTCAGTGAGACGGAGCAGGAAAGTCGGTTCATCGCGACGCCACCAAGACGCCACTGTTGACCAAGTGATCGCGCGCCCTTTGAGGGCCTTACCGTTCCTCACTGCTGGGTGTAGGAGGTTGCCTGAAATGCCCTGTTGCTTGGCCTCTGAGGGCCGAAGGTGGAAGAAGTCGTTGGCTCCGGTTACGTAACCGATCCCGACGCGAGCAATGTCCCCCAATCGGACTGAGTCTCGGGCAACTTCCTGGTACAGGCCGCGGGCGTCAGGCGGAAGCAGAAAGGGCCGAAGCCTGGCATTCCATGCACGCCATTCCGTGACTGGGACGCGCGTGCCGGCATCGGGCGGCTTGTCCATGAAGCTGAATCGCTCGATAGCGGAGAAAAGGAAATGCTGAGCCTTCCCGCCGAAGCCGTCGGCGTACAGAAGCCAACAGTCTTCAGACAGCTCCGGGAAGAGCTTGCGTCGAACAGCAATGATCTGTACGAAGCTGAAGTGTCTGCCCATGTACTCTAGAAGAGGCCCCGCGTAGGGCGCATGTCCGATCTCTGCGGGCACCACGAATGCCATGCGGCCTCCTGGCTGAAGCAGAGTTGCCGTCGCGAGGAGGAACGGTGCCCACGAGGAGGACAGAGCCGTCAGTTGTGCGCCGTGACGCACGCACAGCGCCAGCGCGGCCTTCCTCGTCTCTCCCGTGAAGCGCTGGTAGCGTATGAAGGGCGGGTTGCCTGTAGCACAGTGGAAGCGTTCACGTGTCTCGGCAGCCCACGAGAAGAAGTCGCCCTGGTGGATAAGAGACCCTGGTGCTCTCTCATGGACTGCTGTCGAAGCGAAGGGATCTTGCTCTACCCCTACGCTGTTGGGATGGGCCACAAGAAACCGTCCGTCTCCGCACGCGGGGTC
>CP070666.1:1415760-1419015 GCA_020351775.1 Gemmatimonadota bacterium
TCGTGGGAGAGCCGGTAGAGTGCGGCGTCCTGGCCGCCCATGGAGATGATTCCGGTGGCGTGTGGCACCAAGTGCACTGCGCCGAGCAACTGGGTGATGGAGTCGTACTCGTAGGGGACGCCGAGTCGCGCGGCGCTGATCTTTCCATGGTTGCCGGTGAACGCGATTCTGTCGATCCGGTCGGCGCCAAACCTCTCCCGGATCGCTCGCAGTACCGCGAGGGTGCTGGGTGCAATCCTACCGAAGTGCCGCTGGTAGGGGTGCTCGTACACCAGCTCGCCCTGCTCGTCCAGGACGACGCAGTTGACGCTTACGGAGCCAACGTCGACCCCTACCGCGTACACGCACCTGTCTCCGTCTGGGTCCGTTCGTCCACCCGCTACCTCCGCGAGAGAGAGAAAGACACGTCGGACACCTGTAACAACATACCGGTGAGTCGTGTGATCGGAAGATCAGTTACGAGACGCGGGAACGACGGTGATCGGCGTAGCGGCCCGTCACAACGACTCACTCGGCCCTAGGTTCGATCCGGCTCAGTCGCCTGCGACCCCAGGTTGCTGCACACCCGTCGCGCCGCGATGCGGTGTCGCCCGCCCAGCTACGAGGTTGTACAGCCAGGCGAGGATCGCTCCACAGACCGCCCCGTCTACAGCCGCATAGAGCGTCCCGACAATCACCGAACCGAAGCCATCGGGACCGTGATAGCCGGGATAGAGCGAGGCCATCAAATCCAGAAACGCCACGCCATACGACGGGAAGATGAGATTGGCGATCCCAACGAGCAGCAAGCACGCACCCATCAGCACAGCGCCAACGACAGCAAGGGCCTTGATGTTCAAATCCATGTAGAACCTCCTGTGGGAGATCACACCTGTGGACCGCAACAATGCGCGGCCCCCTTTTTACCGGACTCTTTGAACGAGATCGCGTCCACGCGTGCCGGGCTCTGGAGGTCGACTCCTGAGGAAGTCACAAAACTACTTGTCGGACCGGCACGAGGTAAGATCGCTCCGGTGTGTATCATCGATTCCCTGCCAAAGAGTCTAGGTGGAACTCCGCGGGCTCTGTCTCGCGCGCCATCCGGCGGCCACGACTGGATTGCCGAACACCGGGCGCCAGATGCGACGCATCTCAGGCCGGATTGGAGAACGCCTTTCTGAGAAGGGCGAGGCTCTTCGGGACCGCCGTGCGGTAATCCTCCTCGCCTTCATATTCGAGCGAGATATATCCGCGATAATCGTGTCTACGCAGCATGGCTGCGATCCGGTCGTAGTCGAGATCCAGCGTGTACCAGGTCCCTCCGCCGTAGTAGGTCTTGGCCTGTACCAGAACGGTCTTGGGCGCAAGCATCTCCAACTTCTCGTAGGGGTCCTCGAGGAAGTTCCCGGTATCCATCGTTACCTGGAGCCAGGGTGAATCGATGGCGTCCACGATCCTCATGACTCCCTCGGGTGTCCGCCCGAGACCCCAGTGGTTTTCCAGCCCGAGAACCACGCCGCACTGTTCCGCGGTCGAAAGGCAGGCCTCCAGACTCTCGATGACCCATGGGTACGCGTCTTCATCGGAATAGCCTTCGAGCGGAGGTTCGATGCCTCTATTGGCCATCAATTCATTGAAGCTGCTACTCGTGCCCCAGCGACCGGTGTTAACGCGGATGGTCGGAATCCCCAGCTTGTAGGCTAGTTCGATCTGGTGGATCGTAAGATCTACGTTCCGTTGTCTCTCCTCGCGATCCGGTGTCACGAAACCCTGATGGGTGGACATGCCGCAGAGCGAAAGTCCATTCACGAAAGCCTGACGCTTGATGGACTGCAGGAATGAGTCGTCTTCGCTCTGCATCTGCACTAAGAGCAGTTCCACCGCATCGAATCCCATCTCAGCCGCTTGGTCGATGCAGGTGGGTATGTCCATTCTCGAATCCCTCCGGAAACGCCAGAAGGAGTAGGTGGATACCGCGATAGGATTGCTGATCCTTGCACCAGAGGGCGCTCCCTGATTCACGGAATATTCCGTCAGATTGGCGCTCAATGTGCCCAGTCCGATAGCGCCCGAGACAGTAGTCAGAGATCTGTTGAATTCGCGACGGTTCATAATCGATTCACTCCGCAGCCAGCATCATGGCCCGGGCCACAGTCGGCAGCCTTGCGGTATCACCTCATCCCTCGTGAACTCAGTCATGTTCGACCGGTCCAGCGAGCACCCTTGACGCGATCGAACTGGTCCGTCACCAAGACGACCTCAGCTAAGTCACCGTATAAGATGCTGCCCGGATCTGTGAGAGGCCAGCAGCTCCAGCCTGCAGGAGGTGAGACATTGACCGCCCTGCCGCGCGTGGCAGAATACACAGCGCGTGGTCAGCTTGCTCAGGAGCGGCAACGAGTGCCAGTACGCCTTCGTGGCGTCCAACGTGTCGGAACGTAGTGGGTGAAGAAATCCCCGGTCTCCTCGCCGAGTAGCCAGGTCTTACAGCGGGGCCCAGGTTGGGCCACTACCAGCGGGATGGAACCAGCGAGAGCCTGCGGTTGGTCATTGCGCGGACGGCACGACGCATCCCTCAGCGATTCTGTCACGTCAGCGGTTCAGACACCACGCCGCCACCACGCCGCTACCAGGAAGACTGCTCACGTTGCCGTGGCCAGGATCACTGACACTTCATCGCCTTGGCTACACGGACTATTTCGCGCCCTCTTCTTCCGTCGACGCCCGCCGCGCGGAAGCTGCTCCCGCGCCATTCTGCCTGGCGATGGACCCGCGTACGAAGGTCTCCCGAGCACCAGACGTCACGTTGTCAGTAGACGCGACAGCTCTCACAGCAATCAGGTTTGTGATACCGCGCACCCCCTGCAGGCGGTCCATGCCACGCTCGGCAGCTGCTTTGTGATAGGCCAGCTCGACCACACCCTCCAGGGTCACCCATCCTCCCTCCACCTTCGCCTTTACCGTACCTTCCGGAACGCTGGTCTGCCTTCTGAGATGTTGAGCGACCGCGTGTGCGATTTCCGTATCGGTACACTCCTGCGAGCCAGGACAGCGAACGTGCAACTCCTCGGCCATGGCTTTCACACCACTCACGCGTTTCACGGCTTCCTCCACAACCCGCTTCTGTTCGTAGCTCTCTACTTGTCCAGAAAGGGTCACCACACCGTCCTTCACGGCCAAGTCAATCTGCTCCTCGCTGAGGCTTGGCTCCCAATCCAACTCGGCTCGGACCAAGCGCAACAGCTCTCTGTCCTCCCTGCCTGGCACCTTTCAATC
>CP070666.1:1419115-1422357 GCA_020351775.1 Gemmatimonadota bacterium
GTCACCACTATGATGCACCGAAACCCAGCGCGATGCACCAAAGCCTCACTCGGCTCGAAGTACCGTGACCGGATCGACGCCCGTGATTCGGCGAGCTGGAATGAGGCTCGCCACCAAGCAGGTGCCACACAACAATCCAGCAACAGCGGCGGAGACGAGCGGATCGAAGTGGTGATACTCGAACATGAAGCCTGCGATGAGGCGTGTCGACCACCACGCAACGAGCAAGCCCACAGCAGTACTCGCGACCGCCACGTACCCGTTTCGAGCGACCACGCCTGCTATGAGGTCAGTGGGGTTAGCACCCAGGGCCATGCGAACACCGATCTCACGACGACGGTGTGAAACGTGCCTCGCCGTTAAGCCGAACACCCCACTTGCCGCGAGCACCGTTGCAACCGCTCCGAAGCAGACCATCAGCAGCGCGCCGAATCGCTGAGCCCGGGTCGAGCGAGCCACCAGCGCCGAGACCGTTACTCCCTCGGAAAGCGGCACGTGGGGATCGACGGTGCTGATTACGCGCATCATGTTTCCCACCAGCTCTGAAGCGTTACGGTCGGTACGCGCGACGAGGTTGAACTGCGGCCAGATGCTCTGAGTCAGAGAGACGAAAAACGTCGGCTCGGCGGGTGCGGCGAGCGACTCCCGGACGAAGTCGCCGACGACTCCAACCACAGTCAACCTGTGGATGCCGCCGGGGTTACTGATCACGCGGCCGACTGAAGATTCACCGGGCCAATGTTGCGCAGCAAAAGACTGATTCACCACGGCTACAGGAGGCGTGCCGCGGTCGTCATGTACCGTTAGGTCACGTCCTTCGAGCAGCGGGAGCTCTAGCGCAGCGCGGTACCCGGGGAGCACGTAGGACAGCATGACCTCCACTCTGCGGCCTCCGCCCGCCCGGTCGGGGTCCACTCTCATCGTACGACTCATGGCGTCGCCTGAGAACGGCAGTGGGTAGATTGCTCCAACACTCCGTACGCCGGGGATTCCAGCGATAACACGCCTTGCCTCGCTGACGAACTGAACGACGGCATCGGCCGATCGGTACTTGAAGCGCGGTACCGTCACCTTGACGCTGGCAATCCCTTCGGGCTCGAACCCCGGGTCGGTCGACACAAGACGCTCGAAACTCCTGGCCAGAAGCCCTCCCAACACGAGCAGCACAACGGTCAAACCTATCTGACCGCTGACTACACCCTGCGTGAGAAGACGTCCGTGACGCCCGCTTCCCTGCTTCGAGCGGTTCAGCGCAGCGGCGGGATCGCGCCGTGACTGCGCGACTGCAGGTCCGACACCAAATATCAGGCCGGTCGCGATGCCCAGAACGGCACAAAAAGCAAGTACTCGATAGTCGATCGTAACCTCGTCCAAGCGAGGCACTGCCGGAGCCAACCTCAGCAGGGCGCGAACACCCAACAGCGCTATCAGCCCACCGGCCGCGCTCCCGGCGAGTCCGAGAACCGCGCTTTCGGATACCAGCTGGCGGATGATCCTTCCGCGCCCTGCACCTACCGCCACGCGCGTGGCGAGCTCGTGTTCGCGACCGTCCATCTCTCCCAGCAACAGCAGTGATACGTTCCCACAGCCGATGAGCAGAAGCACTGCTGATGCGCCCAAGAGCAGGACGAGAGGTGACGTGAGTCCGCGCGCTTCACCGCCTGTGCGAGCATCGAGTCGAAAGTCGTACCGCGCAGGATCGCGATCGCCTCGCAAGAGCGGTACCGTCTCGGCCGCAGCCCGTTCGATGGAAACTCCGGGTGCGAGGCGCCCGATCGCCTCCCAGTCCGAGCTGGTCTCGGCACCCGAGCCCGGGAAATAGCTACCGCTGATGGGAACCCAAACGGCCTGCTGCTCCAAATCCGAACCTTCGAGAAACCGAAGTCTGAAGTTCGCCGGAAGCACTCCCACTATCGTGTGCGGCTGTCCATCCAATGTGATGCCTGTGCCCAGTATCTCATCATCTGCACCGAAAGCACGCTGCCACAGATCGTGGCTGAGTACTGCAACCCTAGCAGCCGTCGGGTCGACGACAGCCTCTTCATCGACGGAGAACCATCGCCCTGTATGCATTGCCACGCCGAGCGTCGGCAACAGTGACGCACTCGCCTCCCCGACCGGCAGCAACGTCGCTGGGCCGCGCCCGGTATTCGCCCTGAGCGTCTTCCTGTAGATCGCGACGCTTTCGAACAGCGTGTTCTCGTCGCGCCAAACGCGATACTCTCTGAACTTGATGAGTCCTCGATCCCATCTCCCGCCAATCTCAGGCATGCCCTGCCAGTGCCGGTGTACACTCCAGAGCGTCACGAGCCGTTCCGGCTCGTAGTACGGCAGCGGTTTGATGAGCACGCCGTCCACCACGCTGAACATCGCCGTCGACGCACCGATACCCAGTCCCAATGTGGTGACGGCCAGCAGGGCGAACAGCGGTCGTTTTCTCAGTGTCCTGAGTGCGAACCGCGAATCGGATACGAACGCCGCCGCAATGCCAGGCCACCGTAAACCGCGCACTGTGGACAGATCGCGCATCGATTTCGCAGCCTCCCTGAGAAGCCAGAGCTGCGCCCCCAGCCGACCGCGACGCGGAAGAACGCGCGAACGCGCATCCTCGATCAGGTCACCAATGATCTCGTCTCTGCGCGCGTTCTTGAGGAGGAGTGTAAGAAGCCTTTCGGTAAGACGTCCCGGGAAACGACGTGAACTCATGCGCGGCTCTCATCCAAGCCGAATCCATGGACACCAATCCTCATCCGGTCTACTGCAAGCAAAGCATTGCGGAGAGCCTCTTCACCGGTGGGCTCGACCCGAAAAAAGCGCTTGGCCCGACGGTTCCTTTCCTCGGTGCCCAGCGCCAAACTCGAACTCACCCACCCTTTGTCTTCGAGACGCTGGAGCGTTCGATACACAGCTCCAAGAGATACGGAGCGGCCTCCTTGCTCCTCGATTTCCCTTCTGACAGTCATGCCGTACGCGTTGTTACCTAGACGAATCAGGCTCAAGAGCACCAACTGCTCAAAGTCTCCCGCGGAAGCTCTGGCAGACATGGCAAAATGATAATGCAATGTACTAATTCATGCAATGTATAAATTGTCCAGCTGTACGCCGTCAGGGCATTGTGGCGCTGTTGCACGGCTCGATGCTGAGCGCACATTTCCAGCTCCGCGGCCGATGGTCAATCCACTCGGTAGCTGTCGGGCAACCCAAGACGGGTCATCGTGTTGAGAACCCTGCACGCGAGTTGC
>CP070666.1:1422457-1425672 GCA_020351775.1 Gemmatimonadota bacterium
CGGGGCGGGGGCGTGTACCTCGACGAGCGGCGCATCTCGGACCCGCAGGAAGAGGTCGAGCTGAAGGCTGGGATGCTGGTGCGGGTGGGGAAGAGGCGGGTGGTGAGGCTGGTTGTGAGCCGGAGCTAAGGGTTTCCCCTGCCGGCCCGGAGCAGGGGGCCGATGGGCCTGCCCAGGGATCTGGCGGTACTGATCCATCTCCGCTGGTGGGGAATGATGCCATCGGCCCCACTCCGCTCGAGCCAGGCTAGAACGTCTTGTTGAAGCTCACTCCCAGACCGATGTCGTCGAGCCCGTCCAGCGCCCCCACGTGTGCTCTTACATTGTTTCCGATAGCGAGCCGGGCGCCGAAGTTGACGTCGCTGCCATCGTACTCCGCCATCAGCAGCAGCCTATCGCCGAGCACGGCCGAGAGTCCTCCAAAGACGCCGTCCAGCTGACCTCCACCGACACCGAAGTGGAGGCGCGGAGCCCCGATCTCTCCATAGCGCGTGTCATATCGCCTCTCCAGGGCCTTGCTGAGGACGACATAGACGGTGGTGTCCACTTCATCTGTGAGGTCCATCACGCCGACCGCCATCGCTGGGTTGGCTTCCGTCTCGCGGGAGAAGGTGTACTTGGCGTTGAGGAAGGTCTCCCCGGTGGCATCTTCTGGGCTATGCCTGGCAAAGCCCACTTCCAAGCCTTCGGCCAGACCGAGGTTGGCCGCGTAGATGTTGGAGTCTGCTCCTTCCTCCAGGTTGAGTGTGAATATGACCAGATTGTAGTCATCTTCGCCGAGCGCGTCCGCAGTCGGTACCTGGACAAGGCCCGTGTACCCCAGGAAGGACGGGGCGGCTATCAGCGGGGTTGCCAGGGCCGCGAGGAACGCGGTGGCAAGAATGACCATCAGTCGCGCACCGACATTCATGTCTTCGCCTCCTTTTACTCGTCAGCAGGTTAGCTGGCTCGCATCGCTGCGGCCGGGTTAAACTCACGCCCTTTGGGAAGCAAGCTATTGCTCTGAGATGCTTTCGGGTGGGGACGCTGGGCCGGGGCGCGAGGGACCCGTCACGGTAGTCAGGAACTCTCGGTTCGGGACGAGCACGTATCCATCGGGGGTGTCGAGGACCACCGAGGTCTGCCTCAACTGGTGTACCTTGCCCGTGCGCCCAGCCACCTGGAGTGCATCTCCCGTCTTGACCAGCTGCCGGACATAGTAGGCAGCCACCACATTCCCCACGATGTCGCGGACGCCGAGCCCGAAGGAGATGGCCACAGCCAGCATGAGACCGGCGACGATGATGCTCATGTTGGAGACCAGAATGTCCACATCCAGGCCGAGCTGCGCCAGCCCGATGATAACCACAAACACCATGAGCGCCGCCTCGGCAATTCTTCCCACGGTCTGGGGGTAGGCAAGTCTGGCCTGCATCATGCCCGCGGTGATGCCATCACGCACTATCCGCGCAATATAGGCTCCGAAGGCCAGTATCAGCACGGCCGCGATCACGCTGGGGATGTAGCCTACGAAGCGAGTCAGCGCGGTATTGACCACCTCCAGTCCCAGAGTGTCGGCGGCTGCGATGAGAAACACAACGAAGACAATCCAGTAGGTCAGCTTCTCAATGACGCCGGTGGTAGTAGTGTCAAGGCCGGCATTGCGCAGACTCTGCTCCAGGCTGGTCCTGGCGAAGAGCGCGTCGAGCTTGGTCCATCGCATGATCCGGCCGGCCGCGCTTTGCACGGCCTTGGCAATCAGCCATCCCGCGATGAGGATGGCGATTGCGCCGAGCAGATTGGGCACATAGCCCACTACGGTGCTCGCCACGCGCTGGAACGAGGCCACAATGACGTCGTACCACTCGCCGGGTCTCAGCAATGCAGATGGTTGCATCTCATGCCTCCTTTCGGCCTTCTCGGCCATTGAGTCCCCGGTCGAGGATCTCCAGGGGAGCCAGAAGGTAGAGCTCGGCCAGGGCCTTCAGGCACTCCACTACGGCGATCGTCCTCATAACTACTGACACAGTTTCCGGAGGAGCGGTCACGTCTCCGGGATCAACGTTTGTCTTCAGTAGCGCCGACACGGCTTCATCATCCATCTTCATCTCCATTGTAGAGCCTCAAGAACCGCTCCTTTGCCCGCTGAACGCGCATCTTGCTGGCGCTGACCGAGATACTCAACATCTCGGCGACCTCGCTGTGATCCAGGTCCTCGACGTACTTGAGCAGGAGCACCAGCCGGTCTTCGGGGTTCAGCCGTCCCAAGCATGACTGAACATCGAGCCGCATCTCCCTGTCTTCCGGTGCGCGAGAGGGTTCCTTTGACGCCGGCATCGGTGACCTCTCGGGCTCTGTGCTGCGGGAGAGGTGATTGAGGGAGTGGTTCACAGCGATGCGATGGAGCCAGGTGCGGAAGCTGGCCTGGGAGCGGAATTGTGAAAGACCCAAGTAGGCCTTGACAAAGACCTCCTGTGTCAAGTCAGCGGCATCTTCGGGATCGAACAGGAGGCGCCTCACAGCGCGGTAGACGTAATCGCGGTGACGAACCACCAGCATCTCGAACCACCGCGGATCGCCGGTCTGCCGGAACCGCGCAATGATGGCTTCGTCGGTCACAACGGCCTGTCCCAAGACGTTTGTGGCTCGGCCTTCCGTGGTATCCTCCCACTCCGTATTGACACAATCCTGCCGCTGTGGGTCACACAGGGCGAGCCGGTCAGGGGGATGCTGGTGCGGATGGGTTGACATTGCCATGGGTCGGGCTGGGTCGCTTCTTCGGTGGAGCGAGGTTGGGGCTCAAGGTCTCTGGGCGTGTTGCCGAAAACCGGGTTCAAGGGAGACGGGCGCGGGGCGGGTGTCCCCGTGGCGGGAAGAGGGACGGCAGGGGCGCTGTGGGCGCCGCAGGCGCCAAGATGGGTGTGGCGGGGGTTGACAGGGGGTGGGGATTGTGCGAGAATATGGCAGATAGTTAGGGAACCTTCGAAAGCGGGACGAATGTCGAGGGGCAGCAGGCAGCCTCTCGCGTATTTTTCCGCGGGGTTCTCTCTCGGTCCTTGAAAACTGAACAGTGCTCGGATGGTTGTGCGTGCTACGTCGTAGATCTCGCGGCCGCAGTTGGCGCAGAGCATTCCGGCGTAAGCTGGAAGTTGGCTCAGCGCATGCGGTCGCTGGAACGCAAACTTTCCAATGGAGAGTTTGATCCTGGCTCAGGACGAACGCTTGCGGCGTGCCTA
>CP070666.1:1425772-1428981 GCA_020351775.1 Gemmatimonadota bacterium
GTTGCCTTGTATCACCTCGACGGTCACCGCGTCCGTACCTGTCGCCCCACCGTTGTCGGTCACCGTCAGGGTGATGGTGTGCACACCGACAGTCAGGTTTACCGTAGGATTCACACCCGCAGAGATCGAGGTGCCGCCCTCGGACCAGTCATAGCTCACTATCGTGCCGTCGGCATCCGCAGAGCCCGAACCATCCAAAGTCACCAGCTCCGAACCGCTCAGATCAGCATCGCTGACCGTCTGATCCTGGCCGGCGTTGGCGGTCGGAGCCTGGTTGGCAACCACCGTGATCACCACCTGGTCCGAATCGGTCGCGCCATCGTCGTCGGTGACCGTGAGTGCGATCGTGTGCACGCCTACGCCGAGGCTCACCGTGGGACTCTCGCCGGTGGCAATCGGTTCGACACCCTCCGACCAGTCGTAGCTCACTATCGTGCCGTCGTCGCTCGAACCCGATCCGTCCAGCGTCACCGACTCAGCACCAGTACCATCCGCATCATTCACCGTCTGATCCTGACCGGCGTCGGCCACTGGCGGCGAGTTGCCTTGTATCACCTCGACGGTCACCGCGTCCGTACCTGTCGCCCCACCGTTGTCGGTCACCGTCAGGGTGATGGTGTGCACACCGACAGTCAGGTCTACCGTAGGATTCACACCCGCAGCGATCGAGCTACCGCCCTCGGACCAGTCGTAGCTCACTATCGTTCCGTCTGCATCGGTTGAGCCCGAGCCGTCCAAAGTCACCAGCTCCGAACCGCTCAGATCAGAATCGGTAACGGTCTGATCCGGCCCCGCATCTGCTATCGGCGGTTGGTTTACGGTGTGGGGCTCGGTGTCGGAACTGCCAGCGAAGTCAGCATTCCCAGAGTAGACAGCAGTGAGCGTCCGGTCACCGGCCGTGGTGAGCACCAGCGTGCAGCCGCCATCCGCCACGGTGCCGTTACAGCTGTCCACGCCGTCGCTCACAGCTACGTCTCCCGTGGGTGTTCCTCCGCTCGACGCGACCGAGTAGCTGACAGCAACCGCCTCACCAACCTGGGAGGGATCGGGATCGTCTGAGGTTATCGTGGTCGTGGTGGCAGCAACGCCGATCGTAATCGTCAGGGCTCGGGTCGCTGACAACTCTCCACTCACGACCCGGACGGTGAAAGCTGCGGTGCCCGCGGATGTAGGTATGCCGCTCACCGATCCATCCGTCATCAGCTGCAGGCCGACTGGCAGAACGCCCTCGCTCAGGCTCCAGACATACGTGTCGGCACCTCCGCTGGCCTCCAACTGTGCATCATAGGGGGTACCGACGGCACCGTCGGGCAGCGCAGTAGTAGTGATTGTCAGTGGTGCTGCGACTGTGATGGCTATGGATGCACTGCTCGTCGCGTTGCGGCTGTCTGTTGCCGTCAAGGTTATCTGGTGTGTACCCGCCGACAGGTCGTCCCTCGTGAACGACGCGCCGTTGCCTATTGCGCCGTCGAGGCCACTCTCCCAGCTGAGTGCGCTGCCGCTCAGCGGGCCGTCCTCAGGGTCATGTGCCGATCCAGCAAACGAAACGGTTTCGCCCGCGAGGAACTGCGCTCCGTCTTCCGGACTCGTGATCTGCACCTCTTCCGGCGGCTCATTTGCGTGAACCGGTACCGTAGTTGTGTCTTCTATGGACGGTGCTCCGTCCCGCACCCGGGGCAGCAGGGCCACTACCCGTGCCTCTCCTGCAACTGGTCCGGCCCGAACGATTCCGGCCTTGCGATCCTCAATCGTCACCAATGGATCCAGTGCCATCCATCCGATGTTGGCATCGTCGATGGCCTCTCCTGCAGCATCCCGAGCGACTGCGGTTAGCTGAATCGCATCGCCGGTGTACACAAACGCGTCGTGTTCCAGGATCTCCACAATCACAGCGTCTGCACCAGGTCCCACGTATTCGATCGGCACCGTGACCGGAGCTACATCGGATGTTGTGCCAATCGTCACTGTCGTGGGTTCACTGCGGTACACCTCGACGCCTGCAGGGTCGTAGAGCATGATGCTCAGAACGCAGGTTTCCTGATCGTCCGAGATCGGGACTGTAATCTCGATGGAGAATTCGACTTGGTTGGGGGAGACCGTTACTAGCGTATCGATGAAGGGGGTCGTCTCACCGGGGTGTGTGAGTTGGATCCGCACACTGGCGATGTCGACGACCGGTACCGGATCGTCGGCAACGACCGGCGCGATCGACAACTGCACATCGCGCATCCTGTAGGGGCCGGCGGTATCTCCGCAGGCAACACACACCACGGCCACCGCAAGGACAGCTCGGCGTCTCAAAGCCTGACCTCCTGCATCGGTGGACCCCCTTTGTTGTTCAAGATCCATGCAAACCGGCGGGAATTCACCGTCATAGGGGGAAAGCGAACTTGCAGGCCCGGCACCCACGTGTCAAGCGATGCGGAAGCGCGACAGCCACCACACGGGATCGCTTGGCGTACGCACATAACCGATTCACTGTGTTTGAGATCGGAGCCGACTACTTGGCCGGCAAGCAGCAGTGTGAGTTCGCTGTGGGACACGTGCAGCTGTCGAGCATGCGCAGCGATCCCCGGTGCACGATGGCAATGGAAGAGAACGCGTTTGCATCTACTGCCTTCTGTTGTGGTAGTGCCGCTACACTGTCCGGTTTGTCACCCGTATTCACGTTGGGTAAGACAGACTTTGGTGGCGGACCGATGGCATTCATTTGATCCGCTTACTCTACATTGCTGGTGCCTAGTTGCCGTGAAACGTCAATCGGCCCTATACTCTCTGCAGACCATGTCACGATAGGAGCTACTGTAATGCGCCTCACCCTTCTTGCTGCGCTGGCCGTGGCCACGTTCGGGACGGCCGCCTCCATTGCCGCTCAGGAGCCCGAACTCATCGCCGTGGGCCAGATGGCACCCGACTTTGCCTTGGCCGGAGCGACGCGCTACGGAACACTCGAGGATCCCGTGCGCTTGAGTGAGTTGCGGGGCAACACGGTCGTACTCGCGTTCTTCTTTCGAGCGCGAACCCGTGGCTGAACGATCCAGATGCATGCGTACCGTGATCAGTACGCAACGGTGTTCAAGGGCGGCCAGGACGTCGTCCTGATCGCGATCAGTGCCGACTCGCCTGAGGATCTCCAGTCGTGGGCGGCCGACGACGATTTCCCGTTTCTATTGGCCAGCGATCGGGCGTCGCAGGTGGCAGTCGATTAT
>CP070666.1:1429081-1432285 GCA_020351775.1 Gemmatimonadota bacterium
TGGGTCGCGAGGCGGATGCTATCCTCCGGCGATCCCACGGGGATAGTGCTGGCGACGGTGGTGGGGATCGCTGCCGGACTCGGGGCCGTGGCGTTCCGGTGGCTGATCGAGAACTTCCACACTCTCTTCTTCGATGGCGGCGAACAGGTACTGAGCGGCCTTGGCAGATACTACGTCGTCCTCATCCCGGCGTTTGGCGGGCTGTTCGTCGGTCTCATCGTATACTTCTTCGCCAGAGAGGCGAAGGGGCATGGTGTCCCTGAAGTAATGGCGGCAGTCGCGGCCAAGGGGGGGCGCATCCGCCCTCGTGTCGCGATCGCCAAGACTCTGGCGTCCTCGATATGCATCGGAAGCGGCGGCTCGGTGGGGCGGGAAGGTCCGATCGTGCAGATCGGGTCTTCGATTGGCTCGGCCGTTGGACAACGCCTCCGGCTCCCCGAAGAGTGGCTGCGGACCCTCATTGCGTGCGGGGCCGCGGGTGCCATCTCGGCTACCTTCAATGCTCCAATCGCCGGCGTCTTCTTCGCGCTCGAAGTAATCCTTGGCAGATTCATCACCCGGAGCTTCGGGTCTGTCGTCGTTAGCTCGGTGGTGGCGGATGTCATTGCCCACGCCTTCCTGGGCGACGAGCAAACATTCGTGGTGCCTGCGTATCAGCTGGTGAGCGCGTGGGAGATACCGATATATGTGGTCCTAGGCGTTGTCGCCGCAGTCGTAGGCCTGGTCTTCATCTACGTGCTCTACAAGTCGGAGGATATCTTCGGCGCGTGGAATTTCCCCGACTACCTGAAGCCGGTGGTTGGCGGGATCATGATCGGGCTGATAGGGCTCTACAGCGTCGACCTCTTCGGTGTCGGCTATGGTGGCGTGGAAAATGCGCTTGACGGTAACCTGGCTCTCAGGACGCTGCTGATACTCGGGCTCCTGAAGATAGCGGCGACGTCGGTTACCATAGGAAGCGGTGGCAGCGGCGGCGTGTTCGCGCCTTCGCTCTTCATGGGCGCCATGTTTGGCGGCGCGTTCGGTGAGATTGCTGGCCGCATGTTCCCGGCAGTCACCGCTCCTCCGGGGGCGTATGCCCTGGTTGGCATGGGTGCGGTGTTCGCGGGCGCGTCACGCGCCCCGATAACCTCGATCATCATCCTTTTCGAGATGACGAGGGACTACGACATCATCGTGCCGTTGATGCTCGCGGTGGCGGTCGCCACTGTAGTGTCGAGAAGCCTTCGAGCCGAGAGCATCTACACCACGAAGGTGCGCAGAGCGGGCATCGACCTGAGGCGCTATGGTGAGTTCGACCTGATGCGGTCCATCAAGGTGAATCAGGCCATGACCCGCGACTTTCCCACCGTCCCGCCCGACATGCTCGTGAACGACCTGGTAGCCAAGTTCAACCAGACCGGCCATCACGGCTTCCCCGTTGTCAACGAGGATGGCACACTCTTCGGAGTTGTCACCGTAGCCGACGTCGAGGCCTCGTTGACGGACGCAGTGATAGACCTCAAGGTGCGGGATATCGCGACGAAGTCGCTTATCGTGGCGTATCCTGAGCAGTCACTCTATGAGGCGCTGCTCAGGGTGGGAGCGAACGACGTCGGCCGGATCCCGGTTGTGGATCGAGATAACCCCTCCAGATTGCTGGGGGTGCTGCGTCGCCACGACATCGTCAGGGCGTACAGGACCAGACTCACCGAAGGAACGACGTACCGCAGGGGCTACTGAGGTTGTTTTGGGCCACGTTCCCCGGTCTCGTTGCTGGTGACTCTGGCCGTACGTGGTAGCCGTCGGGCGCTGTTGAAAATGTTGCGGGCACGCGATATCATAGAATTACGCGGAGAGGGTATCGGGGGACGCGCATCATGAGACAGGCCGTTGAGTCGGTCCAGGCCGTCCAGGCGCCGGGGCTGACCGGCAAACCTCAGGCAAACAGGATTATCGACTACATCACGGTCCTGAAGCCGCGGGAGACCGTGCTGCTGGCCTTCATCGGGGCTTGCTCGGCGATAGTCGCCGGCCAGGGCAGTGTGTCTCCTGGAGTGTTCGTGCTGGCGCTCCTCGCTATCACGCTCGGGAGCGCGGGTGCCAATGGCACAACCAACTACCTTGACCGCAACGTCGACGCCAGGATGCGCAGGACCCACATGAGGTCGCTCCCGGCGCAACGGATAGTGCCCCCCGGAAGGGCGCTGGTATGGAGCGTCGCCCTGGTTCTCGCTGCCCTCACGATCGCATGGTTCCTGCATCCGCTCTGCTTCGTGTTCGGCCTGGCCGGGACGGTTGCGGCTTCAGTGTTCCGCAAGCGGGTGATGTGCGTTGTCCAGGGGGGCATCGCGGGCTGCGCGCCGGTGTTGATCGGCTACGTGGCCGTTACGCACCAGCTCGATCTGACGATTCTCTTCCTGTGCGTCCTGATCGCCGTGTGGATTCCCCTCCACGTGTGGAGCGTCATGATCGCTCATCGGGAAGACTACCTGCAGGCCGGCGTCGTGTACTTCCCCGTCACATGGCAGACGAAAGATGCCATCAAGGTGCTCGTTGCCCTGTCGGCGTTGCTCTATGCGGCGTCGATCGCGCTGTGGGCGGTGGGCGACTTCGGCTGGCTGTTCTTCTGGGTCGCCAATATCACCGGCGCTGCCATGCTCTATGCCACGTACAATCTCATGAAGAGCGGAAGGTCGCTCGACGCATGGAGAGTATACAAGCTCTCCGCTTTCCCCTACCTCGGCGTCATCTTCACGGTCCTCTGTGTGAGTTACTGGGTCTAGCCCTCGATGAGCCAACTGTTCAGCCTGGACAAGACGTGTCCCGGGACGGGGGCTCGTGTCGGGACGCTCACGACTCCCCACGGCTCCGTTCCTACGCCGCTCTTCATGCCGGTGGGAAGCCAGGGAACGGTCAAGACTCTGACCCCTGACGACCTGAGCGCAGTAGGTGCGGGCATGGTCCTTGCCAATGCCTACCACCTTTACCTGCGGCCGGGCGTCGACGTGATAGGTCGCCTCGGCGGGCTGCACAGGTTCATGGGCTGGCAGGGGCCGATTCTCACGGATAGCGGCGGCTTCCAGATATTCAGTCTGGGACATCTTCGTCGCGTGACTGACCGGGGCGTCCTCTTCCGCTCGCACATCGATGGGAGTGAGCACTTCCTTAGTCCCGAGCTGGTTGTGGAGATTCAAACGAAGCTGGGTGCTGACGTAATCATGG
>CP070666.1:1432385-1435547 GCA_020351775.1 Gemmatimonadota bacterium
AGCGCCCAATCGGAACGCGCAGCGCCAGCAAGCGCCCCGATCAGAGCCCTGAGCGTGAGCGAGGGGTCCAGGTGCCGTCGGGTCTCCGTGCCCGACACAGCGCCCCGCGCCCCCGCGCGGCCGTGTATCACCGCTCGCGTAGCATGCCTACTTCCCAAGCAGGCATGTCATCCAACCGGGGACCGCAAAGCCCCAGCTTTGCGCCCGCGTCGCACCCACACCTCACCCGGACGAATCGCACCCCCACCGGTCACACGGTGGGCCACCAAAGCTGTCATCCATCCAACTGCGGATACGTACGCATTGAGTCGGGGGCGTGCGCCTCGTCGTCTCAACAGTCGTTGCCGGGATCCTCTCTCGTCTCTGAAACAGGCTCGGGAACCCCGAGCTTGCGCCTGCTCTCGAGTATATGCAGCCATTTCTGCGCTCTGCCCGGTACCTGGTCCGCAATCAGAGAGGCGGTGTACGCCCATTGTGCCCGCTCCGGTTTCTCCATCGCCATGAAGACGTCCCCCAGCCGTTGAAAATGTGAGGGCAGTCGGGGACTCGCTTCGGTCGCGGTCCGGATGCCCGACTCGAACGCTTCCTGCGCCCTCGGTAGGTCGCCTGCTATCATGCGTAAGCGTCCCAGATACCCCCACGTCAAATCGTCTCCAGGGTCGAGCTCGATAGCTCTCTCAAGGACCTTCTCGGCTTCATCTAAGCGTCGCCGCCCCAGCAAGTAATCACCATATTCGCTCAGGACCATGGCGGACTCATCCAATAGCTCACCATGGGATGCCACGTAATCATTGATCCTGTCGTGCTCTCCCAGCGCCCTCATTGCGTCGATGTATCTCTTCCCGACGTATTCATCGTTGGGATGTTCGGCAAGTAATCTGTCGAAGATGGCTCGTGCTTCATCCGCACGCCGGACAAGCGCTAATTCGTGCGCGTAGGATGACTCAAACTCCGGGGACCCGCCCGATTCTTCTACGGCCCGTGCGATCAGGTCGATTGCCAACTGTCCGGCTTCGTAGTTGCGCGCCATGACCCCCGCGTTGTGTAACACGACGGCGTTCGCGCCAATGGAGGGATCGACCAGACGACGAAGATAACGGACGGCCTTCGCTCGGCGCACCTTCGGATCATCATCGCTCACTCTTTCTGCCATGAAGTATAAGGCGTCCGCATCCGGCTCTTCGCCTGGTGCCTCCCCAGCCCCGATCTCGATGAGGTCCCGAATCTGTTGCAGTGTTCTTGCGTTCCGCTGTTCGAATTCCTCGGTTTCCCTTGTCGCCGTTCCGTAGAGTTCCTGAATTTTGCGGCGCTGTTCTTCCAGCAGAGCTGTGATCTTCTCCTCCTGCGCTCTCAGCGTCGTCTGCACCGCACTGGACGCCTCTTGCTTCACGTCATGCACGGCTTGCCGAGCCGTCGCGAGTTCAGCGTCGAAGCGCTCTCTCATTTTCTCTCGATACTCCTCAGGCTCCCTAAGGCGTGTGGACACGAACCACCCGAAGATTGTGAGGATCGCAGTAACGAATAGCGCGCCTAGGGACACAATCCACGTCGTGCGTGTAGCGGCACGCTCGTAGTCAGCGGCCCGCTGCTCTCCAGAAAGTCTTATCTGTTCCTGCAGCATGTCCACTTTGGTCACGAGTACTGCGATCCGCGATTCCTGGGACAGCAACGTTCCCTGTGCTGAACTTGGTTCCCACGGCGCACGGGGCTGCGTGGCCGCCTGTTGCCCGGCGCCCCCGTTCACGAAACTCGCTGGAAGCCCAGCCAAATAGAGGCCGACAAACAAGAACTGTGTAGCTCGCATGTTCTCCCCTTTGAAAGACCCGCCCGAGTATCATCTCCCCTGTTCGTCTGAACTCAAAACCGCCGGCTTTGAGAGCGGCCCAATCCGATCGATCTTCCAGTTAAGGTCTGACATATCGGTTGAACAGTACTCCCCCGTCAGCGCACGTGTAGTCTCATCGTATGCCGCGCAATAAGCAGTTCCGTCGTAGACACGGAGAATCGCGTACTCGCGAGAGTTGATCTGCGCTACTTTGAAGAGCACCTGTCGGTCAGCAGCGCGACCCCCTATCTGTGACGTGAGGTTCAAGGACAAGAACACGACCCAGACGGCAAAGAGTAGCTTCACCCAGACCGATGGCAGGAAATCTGTCAGACGCGACAGCTGGACCTCCTTTTCTTCAGCATCGTTGATTGCCCGCACCCATCGCTTACCGCCGCGAGCTAGACCTGGAATGACGAAGTCGATCAGCGCGAACAGTGACACGAGGCAAAGCGTGATCACGCGACCTCGTCCGGGTTCGCACCACAGCGAGATGATGGAGATGGGCGCCAGAATGCTCCATCTAATCAGAATCGCCCGGTGAATAGCGCAGGCTTGGCGGCCCCAGTCTGAATTGAGAAGAACAATCGACAAGGCGTTGATGGACAGCAGGCCGATGGCCAGCGCCGATAAAACCTTCAGGCCCATGCCGACAACCTGCCACGTCGAGAGCCTGATGATATCGGAAGCGAGCCCGAAGGATTCGCACACTGCGGCCTCGTATTTGTACACAAACCCGTAGGCCAGAATAGGCGCGAGTGCCAACAGAATCCCCTCCGTTAAATACGCACGCGCGCTTCGCTCAGTCGCAGCCCTAGAAGTATCGCCACTGATTTGCGACTCTGTCTGCACGTGCGACGCTCCCGTATATGCTATGCGTGCCTATCACAAGTGACTTCAGAGCAGGTCGCGGTGACCGGTGCATTACCCCGCAAGAGATGGCGCCTCCGATCCGGTCAGGACGCCATTCACACATGTCCCGCAATCTCCTCCCCAAAAGCTGCCGCGCAGATTCTACCACTCCCCGCCAAATCCCACCACCGGCAAACACTCCCACCTCGATCGCTTGATCCCTCAATCCCTCGATCCCTATCGTCAAACTCACGACTTGAGGCGATCTTTGACATCCAGGCGCGCCGTCCCACCAACCAGGCCCGCTCCGCGCCTGCCTGGTATCCAAGAGTCTCATTTACGCCCCGCGCGAATTGAGCATCTTGAGCACCTTCCCCTGGCGACCCCGCCAACCGCGATTTGCCCCCCTCGCCGGGCCCCTGTCGCGGGCGGGCGCTTGCTGGCGCTGCGCGTTCCGATTGGGCGCTTGCCGGCGCTTCGCGTTC
>CP070666.1:1435647-1438791 GCA_020351775.1 Gemmatimonadota bacterium
AGAAAAGGACTGAGGTGAAAATGGCACTCACCGCATGCTCGTACCTATTGATAGCCGCATTCTGGCTGCCCACGTCGCCGCATAGCTCCGTGAAGGCAGATACGTCAGCCGAGGAAATAGTCGCCGCGTACATCGAAGCAATTGGTGGAGTCGACGCATTGAAAGCGGTCGCTGGCAAACGGATGACATACCGCGTTCACATGTTTGGGCGCGAACCGTACCTGATGGAAAGAACCTGGACACGCCCCAACAGCATGCAGACCGGGTCACCTGGGGCGACGGCATACACTCTTACTGAAGGTGAGAGATCCTGGCGGGTTACTCCAGAAGGGCGACAAGAACTGCCGTCTCTCGTCGCCCAATCCTTGGCCAGGCAAGCGGACATCGATGGTCCCCTTGTTGATCCGGCGGATAAGGGAGTAACGCTATCATATTCGGGAGTAGTGCGCTACGACATGGCGGATTTGCATCAGGTCACAGCAACATTCTCGGATGGTGTCCAGTGGCAGTACTTCTTCGACGCGAGTACGGGTCTTCTCCGGCGAATGACGCAACCATCATTCATGATGCTGAATGACCAGATCAGCAGAGGACCTGACGCGCACTATTTCTACTATGACTATCGCGCCGTGGGAGGAGTGCTGTATCCACACCTGTGGATTCAATCCACGGATGACCATACGCATCTGTTTGTTGTTGAGGATATGCAGATTCGAGAGTGAAGCCGAGTGCAACACAACGCTGTCTGAGACGCGCATGAAGCTGTCACCCGCGGTAGAAATGATGGACTTGTGCGCATGGCAGAGATTCTCGAACTCCGAGATGTCATTGCAGCTGGTAAGTCTGCGTTCGCAGCTTACACGCCGGCACTGTAGGAAGCGCTCCTCAAGGCTACTGGAGCGGTGCAATCGATGAACTCACTTCCCTGGGAGCCGGATCGACCTCTCACGGCTCAAGGTGCACGCGCCGCCATCGCCGCCCGCTTCCCCGAGGTCGATTCCCGAGCGCTGGAACACCTGGGCTCGGGCTGGCAGTTCGACGTTTATCTGACACCCGATGGCTGGGTTTTCAGGTTCCCGCGGCGCGCATGGATCGCAGATCTCTTCGAGCAAGAGCGTCGAGTTCACGAGCTTGTCTCTCGGTTTCTAGCACCGAAGATCGCAGTCCCCAAGATCGAACTCATGGGCGAGCCCGCCGAGGGATTCCCCCACAGGTTCGCGGGCCACCGATTCATCAGCGGAGTCCCCGCGGACGCCGTCGACGCTGATCTCGAGGTGCTACTCGCCAGGGAGATCGGAGAAGCCCTTGGAACCATCCACTCTATTCCGGTTGGGGATGCTCGAGCGGCCGGCGTCGCAGAGCTGGACATGGATGAGCCGGGACGAAAGGATTGGTTGGAACGAGGGCTAGATCGCGCGTCCCAGCTTCGCGGTTACGAGCCCGCCATCGATCCAGCACTCGACTGGGTTGCGGATCTCTCGCTGCCGCTCCATGAATACGACGGTCCGGTTCGAGTCATCCACCACGACCTAGGCCCTGAGCATCTGATCGTCGAGGCGAAGACTGGTCAGCTCACAGGAATCGTTGATTGGACCGATACGATCCTGGGAGATGCCGCGAGGGACTTTGTAGGTCTGGTGACGTGGCGCGGCTGGGGGTTCACAGAGGAAGTGTTGCGTAGCTACCGCCTTCCCCTCGACGAAGGCTTTCGAGATCGGCTACGCTTCATGGCGCGCCTGATCTCGACGATCTGGCTGACGGAAGCTCACTCACACGGCATCGACATCGCGAGGTACGTCAAGGGGGTTCGCAATGCGTTTGCGGCCGGGAGCGCTTCCTAACAAGCCAATGCACCTGTCGGCGCGCCCATGTTGCTCAGGAAGTTCTGTGAGTTGTGGTGCTGCATGTAACCGCAAATCGCTTGAGATCATCTTGCTGGTGCGAGATAGCGCCGCAGGTGATTGGCATTACCGTTAGGCAGCACCGCCGGACGCAGGGCCTATCGCACGCACAGGTTCACGGAGGTCGGCAACTATGACCGCGACCCGCTACTTCCCACTGCTGCTCCTTCCAACGATGCTCAGCTGCGACGGCAACGGCACCGGCCCAGAGGAACTGCCGCCCACGCATCCGTTGGGCAACATCGACGCGACGCTCGAACTCGACGGGCGACCCCACGGGGTAGCGGTAGCCTCCTCGGGGATCTTCTACATCTCCCGGATCGCCGACGACTCCGTGACGCGCGGGCAGGTCGATTCACTCACGGAGGCGTTCACCGGCTCTGCTGCGGTCGGTGACACGCCTGCCCACGTCGCCCTCACCCCCGACGGTCGGACCGCCTTCACTGCCGATCAGTATGGCAACACCGTGAGTGTCGTGGACGTCGTCACGAACCGCCAGACTCACGAGATTCCCCTGAGTGACGGCGGATTCAACTTGCTGGTGTCGCCGGACGGCAACCGCCTCTACGTTACGACTGCCGCAGGTATTCTGCACATCATCAATGTCGCCACGCTCCAGGTCATCGAAACCGTGAGTGTGGGCGAGGCGGCCAATGGCCTGGCAATCGACGCAGACGCTCAGCGCGTGTACGTCAGCTCGATATTCGCGAATCGCGTCACCGCCATCAATACCACGACCAATCAGATTGAGCGGACCTACGAAGTCGCGGAGATGCCCCAACGCATCGCCGTAAACAGCACGGGCGACGAACTGTATATCGCGTCGGAGGAAGTCGGGCTCGAGGTCCTGAACCTCTCCAGCGGTGCCCACACCCCGGTGCCCGGCGTCGGCGAGGGCGCGGTGGGTCTCGCACTCAGCCCCGACGAGGAAGTCCTTTATATAACACGGCCCCCGGCTGGCGAGCTGGTGATCGTCGACCGTGGTAGCCGGCAGGTAGTGAAGACGTTCAGCTTCCTCGCAAGACCCCGCAATGTCGCCTTCGCCGTTAACGGTCGCGTCGCGCTGGTCACCGGCGAGGGAGGTGTCGTCTACTTCATACGGTAGCCGCATGCTTCAGGGGCGGTGCCGTCCAATCCGCGCATGTAAGCTGGCGAACATCCGTTGGGTGGCTCCGAGTGGTGGTGACGGCGGTACGGACCTCGGGAGGACACGCGTGCTGAGCAGTCTGGGCGGTCTGGAATC
>CP070666.1:1438891-1442024 GCA_020351775.1 Gemmatimonadota bacterium
AGCTGCTACCTGCTTCAGCAGGGCAACTTCGTGGCAGATGCGTTGGTGTATTATGGCGAGAATACCAACGTGACCAGGGTATTTAGCGAAGCCCTTCCTGAGATTCCCGGTTATGAATTCGATTTCGTGAATTCGACTGCTTTGATCGAGGCAGTAACCGCGATAGACGGCAGAATGGTTACGCCGGGCGGAGGTTCGTACAGCGTGTTGGTGTTGGATGAAAGTGCCAGGGAGATGACTTTGCCGGTCCTGAAGAAGATCAAGCAGCTCGTTGACGCGGGTGTCGCTGTGACTGGAACCAAGCCTGAAAGGACACCAACGCTTTCTGATGATGCCGATGAATTCAGCAGTCTGGTAGATGAAATATGGTCGACTGAAAATGTCTCCGACGACCCTGCCGATGAAGTGCTGAAATCCAATGGAGTGGCAGAAGATGTCCTCATCAGCGGAAATTCCGCTGAAATCCTGTACGTGCACCGAAGCACACCAAGCTGGGAAATCTATTGGCTGGACAACCGGAGCGTGGATCCAAACAGTGCTGAAATCAGCTTTAGGGTGAGCGGAAGAGCACCTACGCTTTGGCATCCGCAGACCGGGGAGACGAAACCAGTTTCCTGGAAGATCGAGAATGGCCGAACCATTATCACATCGACTTTTGAATCCTGGGAGGCATACTTCATTGTGTTCGGTGAGAGGACCACAGAAACCAGCTTTGAATTGCCGGCCGTAACCGAAGAGACCATCGGAACCGTTTCAGGTCCGTGGCAGGTGACTTTCCAGGGAAACCGTGGAGCCCCGGAAAGTGCCACCTTCGAATCGTTGACCTCCTGGTCTGAAAACGACGATCCCGGCATCAAGTATTTCTCAGGAACAGCAACTTATCAGAATACTTTCGAGCTCGATGAGGTTGGTGATGGGAGCGGAATCCTCCTGGATCTGGGAGCGGTCAAGAACATAGCCGAAGTAGTTGTCAATGGTCAGAACATGGGGGTTCTCTGGAAAACACCGTACAAAGTCGATATCACTGGGGCGGTGAAGGCCGGCGAGAATTCTCTCGAGGTTCAGGTAACCAATGTTTGGGTGAACCGGTTGATTGGGGATGCACAGCCTGGGGTGGAGGACGAGATTACGTTCATGATCATGCCTTTGGTCACGGCCAATCAGGAATTGTTGCAGTCTGGTTTACTGGGAGAGGTGAAGTTGTCAAAGCTGGCCCAATGAGTGGCAAGGACTTTAGCAGGGACAGGCGAGCCGATCAACCTCGTAGATGCCGGCCAGCAGCATTTGCTTGTCAGAAGGCCACGCACATCACCGGGGCCCGACTGACGCACATCTAGGCCGAGGGACGATCGTACTCCTCCGGCCTTTCTCTCGTGCTCTGTCCCTATTTGCGCTCGAAGACCCCGAAATCATCGGCGTTTTCGAGCGTGACCAGCTCGCAGTCGATCGATTGCTTCTCGGGCTGACCCGTCGATCCCGTCGTGATGAGTGCGTGCGCCTGATCGACGGCCATCCGGGCGAGGAGCGCTGCGGGTTGTAGCACTGTGGCCTTCATCTCCCCGGCCAGGATGGACCGGATGGCGTCTGGGCTCCCGTCGAAGCCGACCACGATAACGTCGCCGAGTCCGGCTGCAATGAGCGCCGCCATGGCGCCGAGCGCCATGGTGTCGTTTCCGGTAATGACTCCCTTGAGGTCGCGGTTCCCTTGAATCAGAGTCTCCATCTTCTCGAACGCCTCGCGCTGGTCCCAGTTGGCGCTCTGACGAGCCACCATCCGCATGTCGGGATACTGGTCGAGGACGTCGTGGAACCCGCGGCTGCGAACGTCGGCGTTCGTGTCTGATTCCTTGCCAACGAGCTCGACGTAGTCCCCCTGTTCGCCCATCAGCCGCACGAACTCCTCAGCGGCGAGCCCGGCGCCCTGGTAGTTGTTCGACACGATTTGGGCAGCGGCGATGCCCGTCACGTTGATCTCCCGGTCGATGAGAAAGGTCGGGGTGCCTGCTTCCTTGGCCTTGCGGACGGCTGCGACCGATGCATCGGCGCCGGCATTGTCGAGGATGATTGCCGCGACACCCTGAGCGATCGCCACGTCGATCAGCTGGTCCTGCTTGTTCGCATCATCGTCGTGGACGCTGACGACGACGTCGTATCCCAGCGAGCGGGCGCGCTCCGCCGCAGCATCGGCCTCCGCTTTGAAGAAGGGGTTGTCGTGTGAGGGCGTGATGATGGCAATGCGCGTCGCGCCGGACTCGCTTTCGTCCCTCTCCGCGGGTGAGCAGGAACCTGCGAACAGCAGGGCCGGAACCGCAGTGAGAGTGGCCGCGACGGTTCGGATGCGGGTGTGTGTGTGCATCAGGACGACCTCTTCTGAAACTGGTCCAAGATCACGGCCAGGATGATCACGAGCCCTTTGGTGACCATCTGCCAGAACTCCGACACGCCGAGCAGTACGAGGCCGTCGGCGAGCACGCCGATGACGAAGGCACCGATGAGCGTGCCGGCGATGGTGCCGCGGCCGCCCATGAGCGATGTGCCTCCCAGCACGACGGCGGCGATGGCGTTCAGCTCGAAGGTCTCGCCGGTCGCCGGGTGCGCGGCCCCCAACTGAGCAGCGATTATGACCCCGACGAGAGCGGCACACAATCCCGAGATCACATAGACGAGCAGCCGCACGCGCGCCACCTTCACACCGGCCAGAAGGGCGGCCCGTTCGCTGCCTCCTACGGCGTACACGTGGCGCCCGAAAGGCGTACGCGCCGCGACGAACATAGCCGCAACCGCGAGTAGCGTCATTAGCCAGACAGGGATCGGCAAGCCCAGCCAAGCGCCCGCACCGATAGTGGTGAATCCGGTGTTCCCGAGATCGGGGCTGCCGCCCAGGTTCGGGAAGGTTGCGCCGTCGGACACGAGAAGCGCCGCACCCCGCGCCGCGTAGAGAATCCCGAGAGTGGCGATGAACGGCGCAACCCGAAGGCGTGCTACGAGGAATCCGTTCACGGCACCCAGCATCATGCCGGCCGCTAGCGCGATGACCACCACCAGCCACGTGTGGAAGAAGACGACCACCCCGAGAGGCGGGAGCGCCAGACCACGACTGATCAGGCCGCCAGCCACCATGCCGCAGAGCCCC
>CP070666.1:1442124-1445246 GCA_020351775.1 Gemmatimonadota bacterium
ACGTCGCTGAACGGGAGGACGATGACTGGATGTGGCGAGTCCATCACGTCCAGTGCCCCGATCCGGCCGGACGTGTCGTCTTCAGGATCGAGCGCACAGGGAATGTCGAGCCACACAAGACAGAGGCTGTCGAATCGCGGTCCGTACCCCAGAAGGCCAGTTCGAACACTCATGGATCGAGCGAAGCCGGGCTGAAGCGCTTGCGCATCACGGTCGAGGAAGGCAAGGGACACTGCACCTCCCGCATGAAGCCCGGCGACGAGTTCGAGTTGTGCAGTGGCCGTCTCTACCTTCCGCCCGGCGGCCACGCGTGCCTTTACGCACTGCATGCGGCCATACCGCTGCTGCCGGCCAAGCAGCGTTTGCTGCAGGACGGCGACTGGATGAAGGAGGATCACCAGGTGTTGTGTCCCGATCCGGCCGGAAACGTGATACTTCGAATCGATCAGATGGAGTGACCCCAAGATGATCCACTGTGATGCCGTCCTCTGCGTTGGTTGCAGGATGTGCGAAGTGGCGTGCAGCACTTTTCACTTCGGTGCCGTCTCTCCTGCCCTGTCACGCATCAAGGTGACCAAGCTGGAAGCGATCGGTATCGAGGTAGCGATCGCATGCATGGGCTGCGCGGAGAAGCCATGTATCGAATGCCCGACCGAGGCTCTCTCCGTGGGAGCGACGGGACACATCTTGCTAGAGCGAGACCTCTGCAACGCTTGCGAGATCTGTGTAGAGGTCTGTCCCGTGGGTGCGGTCGGATTCTTCGATGAGGAACCACTTTTCTGCGATCTGTGCGGTGGTGCCACTTCCTGCATCGATGCGTGCCCGACCAACGCGCTGTCGAGCCGGGACGCGGGAGTCTCATTGGCGGCCTACCTCGAAGTTGCAGGTCTTGCTCGCGAGAAACGAGCCCACTACGCGGAGCAGCTAGCGGCACCGATTCGCGAAAGCTGGAAGCAGGGAGTGAGGGTCGACTCATGAGCATCTGCAGTGGCAACTCTCTACGCATCGACCTCACGACGCACGAGATCAGCCGGGGGCTGACTCCGGACAACGGAATCGGTGGCAGGACCTGGAACAGTGTCACGCTGCTCGACGAGCTGAAGCCGGGCATCGACCCGCTCGGTCCCGAGAACCTCCTGTGCATCTCGGTTGGTCCGCTCACCGGCAGCGAGCTGATCGCGACCTGCCGGTTCATTGCGAGCGCCAAGAGCCCATTGACCGGTTACCTGGGCGACTCGGGAGCGCGAGGGTTCTTCGCGCCGGAGCTGCGTTGGGCCGGCCACGACCAGATCGTGTTCACGGGTGCATCAGAGCGCTGGGTCTACCTATTCATAGACAACGACCGTATCGAGATTCGAGATGCATCAGATCTCGTGGGGCTGGACATCACCGAGACGACCGTTCAGTTGCGCAGCGAGCTGCGCGACCCCGACATCCAAGTAGCGGCAATTGGACCCGCCGGTGAAAACCTGGTGCGCTACGCCATCATCTCCTGCAATCTCACTCGCGCAGCCGGCCGCACCGGCATGGGCGCTGTGATGGGATCGAAGAAACTGAAGGCCATTGTCGTACGTGGCGACCGGCCCGTAAGGCCCGTACATCCTGAGCGGTTCAGGGCGGCCTGCGCACTGCTCCAGTCGAACATCGAGGGGCACCGCCAGTTCGAGTCACGGCGCAAGTATGGCACAACACGCATCATGGACTCCCTGGCCGAAATGGGGGTCTTGCCCGCCTATCACTACCGGAGCGCAGTCTATGCTGATCTCGAGAAGGTCAGTGCCGACGCATTGCGCAGAGACCACGTAGTCAAGTCCAAGGCTTGCTACAACTGCAACGTGTATTGCTCCCGGTACAACTACACGAGCTACAGCGAAGGAGAAGGTCCGGAGTACGAGGCGCAGGCAGGATTCACCATCAAGTGCGGCAACTCCGATCTTGAACTGGGCGTGCATGCTTCGAACATAGTTAACCGGCTCGGCCTCGATTGCATCAGTACGGCTGAGGTCATCGCCTGGCTCATGGAGTGCCGCCACGAACACGTGATTTCAGACAGCGACGTCGATGGCATCGACCTCTCTTGGGGCTCGCGCGATGCGCTCCTTCGAATCCCCAACATGATTGCGCACCGGCAGGGCATCGGCAGTCTGTTGGCGGAGGGTACCAGGCGCGCAGCTGAGAAGTTCGGAACGAACGCCCGCAAGCTCACGGCAGAGGTAAAGGGACTGGAACTCTTCTCCGCCGATCCGCGTGGCATCAAGGGTTATGCTTTAATGAACGCCGTCAACTCGCGCGGTGGAGATCATTACCGTGGCGAGCCAATGATCGAGCTGACCGGTGACGAGGATCTGGCCGTGCGCCGTGTAGGCAATCCCAACGCGGCCCATCGGTTGGCGGAGGACGGTAAGGGCGCTCTGGTCAACTACGCCGAGCATATGGGCCTCCTGTCGGACAGTATGACGATCTGTAAGAACATCTCCTGCTGCATGGACGTGGTGGACTTCGACCTGGCAGCGGAGGCCTACTCAGGACTGCTGGGACGCGACGTGACAGCTCACGATCTGTGGAATGTCTGCTCCCGTGTGAGCCAGGTCGAGCGTGATTTCAATCTGCGTGAGGGACTGAGGCGCGAAGAAGACACACTACCGTCTCGTTTCATCGACGTGCCAATCCCCGATGGACCGTCCAAGGGCACGACCGTGGACATCGGCCGGCTGGTGAAGGACTACTACCGAGAAAAGGGATGGTAGGCTACGGCGGCTCCCGGTTCGAGCTGAGAAGGGTCGCATACGTGCCGACCGTTAGTTGGTGATACAAGGCAAGAGCTAGATAGGCACGTCACGGCGGCTGGGCGGGGACCCCCGCGTGAGCCGGAAGCCAAAGGGGAGGCCGATCAACGCCGACCTCCCCTCTTCTCGTTCACTAGGCCAGGTCAAAGCGATCCAGGTTCATCACCTTGTTCCAGGCAGCCACAAAGTCACGCACGAACTTCTCCTGCGAGTCATCACATGCGTAGACCTCTGCGATGGCCCGCAGCTCGGAGTTTGAACCGAAGATCAGATCGACCCGGGTGCCGGTCCACTTGACCTCACCCGTTGCGCGATCGCTGCCTTCAAACACGTCTT
>CP070666.1:1445346-1448462 GCA_020351775.1 Gemmatimonadota bacterium
TGATTCGACACTTCAAATCGGTGATTCGCGACCGCGAATCGTCGATCTCACCTTCCGACGAGCGCCTTCAAACCTTCGACTCGACGTTACCAGCCGGTGGATCGTCGATCTCAACGATCTACCACCGTGTCGGACGTCGATATCGACGATTCGAGATTTCAAATCGGCGATTCGAAGCTTCAAATCGGTGATTCCAAATGTGCCAGAGTGGCAGACCGATGTGACATCGCCGTCCCACAGAGTGATCCAGTCGGCTGGAAATCCCAAACCCAATCAATGGAGGAATGACAAAATGGCGAGATTCCCATCGCGTGAAAACGACGTCGCCGTCCTGGCGGAAGACCTGATCGCCGGCCTGGGCGAGCACACCGAGCACTTCCCAAGTCCGCCCGTTGCGACCGAGGTGCTGCAGACCTCGTTTCAGGCCTACAAGGAGGCGCGGGACGCGGCGGTGCGCGCGGAAGGCATGGCGCGAGACGCCTACGACGTGAAGGACCAAGCGTTGGACGAGCTGACCGAACACATGAAAGCCAACCTGAAGTACGCCGAGTTCGCGGTGAACGGCGAGGAGGGCAAACTCAACCTGCTGGGTTGGGGCCCGCGCAGGAGCGCCAAGCGACTCGAGCCACCGGCACGGCCGCGCGATCTGGAGGTGGCACGCTCGGGCAAGGGGTGGGTGTTCTTGGACTGGAAGCCGCCGCTTGAGGGAGGTGATGTCGCCGCCTACAAGGTCCAGGTCGCCCACCCCGAGGACGGCGTGTGGAAGGACGTGGGCATGAGTGTCGAGACGCAACTGATGCTAAGTGACCAGGAACGCGGCGTCGACCTGCAGTACCACGTAATCGCAGTCAACCGCGTGGGCCAAGGCGGCCCCAGCAACATCGTGCGGGTGGTGTTGTAGGCAGTTGACGCAAGCGGGCTGGACGCAAAGCATCGCGTCCAGCCCGTCACCACGAATCCGGAGCCGGTGCCCGACCTGCCAGCCGAACCCCTGACCACAGACTACGGCGTAGGCGGAAGGGCACTCGGTTCGGGGGAAGCGCCGCCGGGCGCGAGTACACTCATCTAGCGTAGCGTGCCGGTGCGTCTCGTAGCGCGCGTCGGTGAGCGGTGCCACCTGTTGGGATGTCCGCGAATTGAGCGAACCGCAGCGCGCGGAGAGACCGTACCGGCATGCGGAGCGCGATGGCTTGGCACACACCTTCTGGCGCTCCCCCGCTTCCCCACCCATCTTCGCACTCTCATCCTTGGAGGGCCTCCTCATCGCGAATAGAAGAGACATCATCATCCGAGGAGCAGCAGGAGCAAGAATGCTGGGAGGTAGTTATGAAGTCGATCAGCCAGAGCCGAGGTGATTCCTTCCGCCAACTCGTGGCGAGCATTGACGAGATGAGGTGGGAGAAGCGTCCGGAGTCAGAGCTTCGCGAGATGTGCCGCGCCATAGAAGGACATCAAGACAGAATTCACGAAGACGTCGCAAAGATCCGAACTGAGCTGAACAGTGACCTCGAGCAGCATGACGTCGCGAGTTTCGATAAGCACCAGGAGCGGGTGCGACGGCTGGAAGCCCAGTATAACTCGCTTGAGCGAATGAAGCGTAAGGTCTACGCTACGCGACAGCGGGTGATAGTACGCGAGGGAATGGAAGAGGTTATCGGCGCGCGGGGTCGCGCAGTACTCGAACGCCTAGTGCTTTTCTTGATCGTAGCCGTCTTGGGAATACTGCTTTACGAGATGTATCACGACTACGAACTCGACACGACAGTCATGTGGACGCTGTACGTGATAGATGCAGCAGCCTGTAGCGTGTTCATTGGCGAGTTTCTCTGGCGAAGAAAGCTCGCGGAAGACAAGAGTTGGTTTTGGAGGTCGAACTGGATCGACCTTGTCTCATCCATACCGATACCGCCCGCTCATGCATTGGTCGCGCTGGATGTCAACACGTGGGGTCGCGCCCTGCGACTCGTCCGTATACTGCGCATCCTACGGGCGTTACGGATCGTGTCCTTCATGTGGCGTGGCATGGAGCGACTACAAGAGGTTAGCAACGTGCCATTGATGAAGAAGTCGTTCATCTGGATCGCGGCGTTCATCGTAGTGGGCGCGATTGGCATCTACTACATCGAAGGAGCCGGCCGTGCGGGAGAGCCGATGGGGGTGGCGGCAGTGGATGCAGCAGTGGGCTCACCTGAAGAGACCCAGATTACCAGCCTGCCCCAAAGCATGTGGTGGAGTTTTAACGCGGTCGCGACAGGTGGGTTTGCAGAATTGTACAAGCCGAAGAGGATGCTCGCCCAGTTCATCACGGCGGTGTTGGTCGTTGCGGGGCTGGCGGTGATGGGCGTATTCATTGCCACGCTCGCGGCCGCGTATCGAGGTGAAGTCGCTGAGCAGATCCGCCTGGGACAGCACGGCCTACATGACGGTTTGGACAATCTGCTGCAATCACAAGAGAAGATGGCAGGTCGACTCAGTTTGATCGAGCAGCAGCTTGCACAAGCGGAGGGAGGCAGGTGACGGGAGAGCGGCCTAGAGATGCTCCGATGATGAGCCGTTGCCGCAAGTGGTGCGAGGCCAAGCCGAACAGCCGGCCCAGGAGACAACCATGAGCAACAGACGTCAGCTATCGCGCCGCGAGTTCACGCTCGCACTCGGCAGTGCGATGGTCGGCACTGTTACTGCCTGTCGACAGGGATTAGGACAGGGTGAGCTGGACGAATTCATACTGGAGATGTTGGGGCGGGGCCGCGCTCCCGGCTTTGCCGCTGCGGTTGCGGTGCGCGACCGGCTCGTCTGGTCGGGCGCGTACGGGCTGGCTGATGTCTACCGCGATGTCGCCATGTCTTCCACCACGATCCAGAACATCGGATCGATCTCCAAGACGGTCACGGCCACGGCGGTCATGCAACAGTGGGAAGCCGGACGATTCCAGCTAGACGACGATGTGTGTGACTACCTGCCGTACTGCGTCAGGAGCCCGCGATATCCGGACACCTCGATCACCTTCCGCCAACTCCTGACCCACCGCTCCTCGATCAAGGACGGGCCCGCCTATTGGGACAGCTACGCCTGCGGCGACCCCGCGGTGGCCCTGGGCACCTGGATCGAGCAATACT
>CP070666.1:1448562-1451673 GCA_020351775.1 Gemmatimonadota bacterium
ATACGTTATCCTAGATCGTGGAGAGAGGCAACAGGCAGTCCTGACACGAGGTGCGTCCCGTTCTAGTGAGCGTGTTCGGAGACATAGCCCTCTACCATTACTGGACTACGTGGACCGAGTTAGATGACAATGGCGTAACCACGACCTACAGCAGAAAGGAGGTCGGCGTCTGGCATCGGGTGAATGGTGAGCGGACGTTCCTGGGCGGTATTGCATCGCCAGACGGTGGATGAGCGATCCCTTACTGGTCTCCCTGCACTCGGCTTCGTCGTAGCGCGTCACTAGCAGGTCGTCATGAAACGCGTTCTTCTCGCTGTGTCGGTGCTGCTACTCGGGGTGTCTGGGCTGGTACAGGCTCAGGGTAGAGTTGACGGTCCGTATGTCGTTGTCGACTTGGCGGTGGACACACTACGACCGGACGATGGACGAATGGAAGTAAGCGAGACGAATATGGTCATCTTCGTTCTCGCTGACACGACCAGTCCATTCCACGGAGCATGACCGCTGGTCGTGCAGCCCGCAGCTCACCCTGGCGAACTGCGGCATCGAGAGCCAGTCGAGAAACACCGCCGTGCTCACGCCGCTAATGAGCGCCCGTACCGAGTCGGCGGCAACGTCGAGATCGCCGCTGCCTGAGATCGATACGTGTACCACGTCGCGGCCCGCCATCATGCCCCCGGGTTTCGTCGCCAATTGGCCGACCGGAAAGGGAGCCGTGTGCACCGCGTAGATGGCGTCTGGCTTGGCACTGCCGAACACATCGTCGGCGAGCATCGCGCGCGCTCCGGTGGCGTTCTCTTCAGCAGGCTGGAATACGAGCATCACCGAGCCTGCGATGTCGTTGCGTACCATCGCGATGCCTTCGGCGATGGCGAGCCCCACCGTCACGTGCACGTCGTGCCCGCAGATGTGACGCACGCCGGGTGTGAGTGAGCGAAACTCGACGGGGTCCGGCGCAGTGGAACGAACTGCGTCCATGTCGGCCCGAAACGCGATCGTGGGACCCGGCTTGGCGCCGTGGAGCATACCGACGACACCGAACCCGCCCACGCCTGTCCGTACCTCGAAGCCCAGGCTCTGCAACCGTTGGGCAATTACACCTGACGTGCGCTCTTCTGCGCCGGACAGCTCGGGATGCTGGTGTAGGTCGCGACGCAGCGCGATCAACTCGGCTTCCTTGAGCGTGAGCTGCTCGGTCACCTTGGTGTACACTGAGTCGAATGCAGATTGTTGCGCGTGAAGCGGACCAGCGATGAGTGCGGCTGCGATTACCGCGGCTGGCATGAGATACTCGTTCATGGGCGGCTCGTGTTGAGTACGCGTGAGACTACGTGACCAGATCGCTGGGAGTTTCTCGTGCGAAGCAGGCGAACCCCCCGCTTTGACCGCCAGTGGTGGCGCTTTGGCTCACCGTGCGGATCATGTTCGAGCGATCGATTCAACTGGCGCTAGCTCTCACAGCAGGGCTTGCCCGCGTGCGCCATCAACCATCTGCATACCCCGAAGAGACCGCTAACGGCGCGATTCACCCTGTGCAGGGCGTTGGAGCAGCCCCAGCGAAGGCGCAAATCTCACTCCAGCCGCTGGACTACCCCGATGCCACGGCTCATACTTGGCTTGCGTGGATTGAAATTCCGATCCCGAGATAGGAATGATGACATTAGGGGTGAAGCAAGATGATGCGGTCGACCAACCGGAGGGCCAGAAGAAGGTCGTAAAGGCCGGTACCACCGAGACCACAGTCGCATTGGCCCTCGTCACAGCCATGTTTGCCGTTTTCGCATGGCGCATGGGTGTCGCCAACATGTTCGGCACGATGATGGCAACGGCCCATGACCCCATACTGAACACCGTCTTGTTCTTGATGGCCGTGATCATCATTGCCGGAGCCTTTACGCCCCTCATCTCCGACTTCGGCATCGTGAGCATCGCCAACCACGCGGTATCTCGTTGGCGGCATATATGCCGGCGTTTTCGGCCACGTGCTATTCCTACTGTTGGGATAATGTTCCAGAGAAAGAGGTCGACCATGAGTTCCCACCGAACAAGATGTCCGTTGTTCCAGATGTCTGCGCTGCTGTTGTCAGTTGTTCTGTTGACTGCGGGTTGTGCTCCCGAAGTGTCGCCGTCCCAGGAAGTGCCGTTCGTTCTCCCTGGGAGCTTGATCGACAACGCCGAGTATGCGTCGCGCAGGGCTAGACTGATGGATGAGGTGCCCGACGGCGTCGCCATCATACCGGGGGCCACATCACGGGTTGCGGACTATCAGTTCTTTCAGAACAACGACTTTCTCCACTTCACCGGAGTAGACGCGCCGAATGCCTGGCTGGTGGTCGACGGTGTCAACCGCGCCAGCACCCTGTTCCTGACGCTCGATGAGCATGACGCACGGGGAGAGGGAATTCCCGCGGAGCTTGCCGTCACCCCGGCCGAGTACACGGGGATCGAGCAGGCTTTGCCGGTGGAGCAAATGGAAGGTTTCTTGGCAGATCTCGTCGGACAGGTAGATGCCTTCTGTCTCTCTCACCGTCCGGAAGAGCTGCACCGCATGAATACCAACGAAGTGTACGGGGCGTTTCGCCGCACGGTGATGGAGAACCCGATGGACGGACGCCTCACCCGGGAGCTGCAGCTGGCTGAACGACTGACGCAGCTGTATCCCGGGGTCGAAGTGCGGGACTGTTTCCGCACAATCCAGGTGTTGCGCAAGGTCAAGTCGCCCGCAGAAGTGGAGTTGGTCAGGGAGGCTGCGCGTATCGGAGTCGCGGCCCACCTCGAGTTCATGCGTGCTACCGAGGTCGGGATGCCCGAGCGAGCCCTGGCTGCGCTCTTCGAATTCGTCAGCAAACGGGAGGGTGCCCAGGAACTGGCATACGAGACCATCATAATGGCTGGCGAGCACCACCCCTGGGGACACTACCACAGGCACGATCATACGCTCCAGGACGGTGACTTCATCATTCTCGACGCCGGTCCCGATTACGCCTACTACAATGCCGACATCTCCACCACTTTTCCGGCGAACGGCCGGTTCACGCCCGAGCAGCGCGAACTGTACGAACTGGGACTCGGCATCAGGCAGGTGTGCCTCGACAACTACAGAGCCGGGAC
>CP070666.1:1451773-1454869 GCA_020351775.1 Gemmatimonadota bacterium
ACGTGGAGTGGATCCGTCACAGTAAGCCATACGTGGCGATAGATGCCGCTGCCCGAGTACCAGCGGGTGTTAGGCTGGTGGGAATTGTCCACCCGGACCGCCACTACGTTCTCACCGTCCACCAAGTACGGCGTCAGATCGTAGCGGAAGCTGATGTAGCCGTAAGGCCGGCTGCCCAAATGATGCCCGTTGACCCAAACGTCGCTGTTCTCGTAGACCCCGTCGAACTCGACCGTGACGCGGCGCCCCCGCGCCCCGGAGGGAAGCTCGAACGAGCGGCGGTACCAGCCGACGCCGGTGGGCAGGTACCCGCCGCGGCCCCCCGTCGCAGCGTTCTGGTCGTACGGTCCCTCTATGCTCCAATCATGGGGCAGGTCCAGGGAGCGCCAACCGCCGTCATCAAACGCCGGGTCCTCGGCGCCTGCAGGGTCACCCGTCGTGAACATCCATCCGTAGTCCATGAGCAGTCGCTGCCGGGGTAGCTGCGACCCATCTTGTGCCACCGCTCCTGCGGCGACACTGCTCACGACAAGTAGAACGAGCGGAATGTTCTTCATACTCATGTGAGGGCTCCGATCTATCTTCGTGTGAACGCTCCGACGTTACCGAGACTGCTGCGGAGCCGTGCTACCGGCGATCCTGAACTTGGGCGCGTCGGCGTAGGCTGCTATGACCCTGCTACCGTCCACGAAGAGCGCCGCTCGCACACGCGCCGCGCCGGCGAACGGCTCTTCATACCGCGCGGAGTCAGCCCCGGGCTCGCTTCCGTCGGTCGTGACCCGGATCTCGTAGGGCTCGATGTCCCCGCCGACCGACGCGGCGTCACTCAGCACGCGAACGCGCTCTCCATCACGAACAATGCAGAGCGCGTAGACGGCACCCCGCGGCCTCCTGGCCTCCGTCTGCACCAGGATGCTGGCGATACCCGCGTCGGACGAGAACGGGTTTGCGCCCACCAACTCCACATTTCCGGTGGCACCGAAGAACACGTTCTCCCACGCGTCGGAAACGGTGACACCGAGGGGATCCTGCAGTGCGGCTCTCAGAAAAACGACGTCCTTGCCATCCAAGGCGAACGGGCGCCCACCTTCGTCCAGCCACAGATCCAAACGCCCCACCGCTCCCGGAGTGCTAACCACATGTCGCGATGCTGCGCGCCCGCCAATGTATCCGATCGCCTCTAGGGTCCCCGGTCGGAACCGGCCCAGCTCGAATGTGAACGGCGGATACGCGAGGCGTGTCGAAATCCGATTCGAGTCGGGTGCCTGTCGCTCCACCAACTCCCCATCGAGGTGCAGCGCCACTTCCTCGCAGTTGCTGAACACCCGCACGCTCGGGCTCGAGTCCCGCGTCCAGAAGCTGGCGATGAACACCGTGGGTCCGGACTCCGCCCGGCGCAGGTCTTCGCCCGCTGGCCGCTGGCTGCGGAAGAACGAGTACGAGAACTTCGGCAGCCGAAACAGATCCATGCAGCCCGACGACTCGATGTCTGGAGCGTAGCCCCGGTTGTAGTCGAACATCACCCACAGGCCGTCGGCAAAGGCGATCGTCTTCAAGTTGTCGTTGTGGGCTTCCTGGAAGTTGGTTGCCTGTTGCAGCAGAGTGGCCTCGCCGTGCCAGCGGAGCTGCCGGCTGTTGGCCTCGTCCGGCGCCAGGTCGGCCCACGCTTCCTGCTCGAGCCCGGCGTTCTGCGCGTAGTACTCCCAGTCGCCGTACTCACTCACCACGCAGGCGCGGTCGGTCACGTCCCGACAGCCACCGTGCTGCCGCGCCTGAATGAACACGTCGTAGCCCTCCGTCCAACCGCACGTGTAGCACTGGTCACCCGGGTATTCCTCATGCGCGATCGCGTGGGTCGTGCGGATGAATTCGTCGGGCATGGCGGTCTCGTTGAGCGAGACCTCCCAGAGTATGACGCACGGGTGGTTACGACTCCGCCGCAGGAGGCGACGGCAGTTCTCGTATTGGATCTCGGTGAACTCGGGGTCATCGCGGTTGAAGAACTGCCAGCCGGGGATGCAGTCCATGACGACGAGGCCAAGCTCGTCGCATGCATCCATGAAAGCGGGGGCGTGCGCGTAGTGAGACAGCCGGACGTAGTCGAACCCGGCGTCCTTGATCTTGCGGGCGTCCCGGTAATGGGCCGCGTTGGAGAGGGCGTACCCCACATACGGGTACTCCTGATGGCGGTTCGTTCCCCTGAGGAACATCCGCTCTCCGTTTATCCGGAAGCCCTCCGCCGAGATCTCGATGCGCCGGATGCCGATGCGCGTGACCTCCTCGTCAACGACGACTCCGTCTTCAATAACCTCGGTGTGCAGCACGTGCAGGTTGGGTGTTCGCGGACTCCATAGCGCGGGAGAGTGCACCCGGAGGTCCCGGAGCACTTCCCGGTCCTCACCGGAATCTAGGGTAACGGGACCGGAGAACGACTCGGCCACGACCCGCTGCTCTTCGTCCGCGAGTAGCGCCCGCACCAGGACCCTGCGGGAATCTTGACCGTCGTTCCTCACGTGCACCTGCACACGCACCGTTGCAGCCTCGGCGGACACTTCCGGATAGGTCACGAACACTCCCCCACTGGCCGGTCTGTCTGCCAGGATGGGGTCGGTGATGTGGAGCGGGTCCTTGATGACCAGGTGGACGCTGCGGTAGATGCCGTGGTACGGGTTGAAGTCGAGTTGCGGGAGCGGCTTCGGGCCGGTCACGGGGTTGTCGCGGTTATCGAGCCGCACGGCCAGGAGGTTCTCGCCCGCTACGACCCGGCTCGAGATATCGAAGCCGAACGGCAGCCAGCCTCCCATGTGTCTGCCCAGGTGATCCCCGTTGAGCCAGACATCGGCCACGTTCATGGCACCGTCGAACATGAGGAACAGCTTGCGGCCCGCGCTCTCCTGACTCACATGGAACCGCTTGCGGTACCAACAGGTGCCCTGCCACTGATAGGTGTCGCTACCCGGTTCGCCAGTGACGAGGCTCTCGATGCGCGCCGTGTGCGGCAGTGTTGCTGCGCCCCACGCGCTGTCGTCGAACGCTGCGTTGTGCGCGCCATCGGCGTCGGCCAGGAGGAACCGCCACCCGTGATTGAAGTCCAGG
>CP070666.1:1454969-1458062 GCA_020351775.1 Gemmatimonadota bacterium
TGCGGCCGCAAATCGGGGCCGCGGCGCTTCTCACGTTCATGACCTCACTGGGCTCCTTTAGCGCACCCTACGTCTTTGGCGCGGGCTTTCGCGTCATGACGACACAGATCGTCACCAGCAAGTTGAACGGCGATATCCGCATGTCGGTGGTAGAGACCATGGCTCTGGCCGTGGTCGCTTTCGCCGGTCTGATCTTGTTCAGGCGTTCCCAAGGAACGCGCTCCGTGGCCGCGGTGGGGAAAGGAACACCACCGACGGCGCGATCCCTGGTACAACCGCTTGCACGCTGGAGTGCGGCGGCGGTAGGCTGGACTTTCGCGTTGGTGTTGCTGCTGCCGCACGCGACGCTGGTTCTGGTATCGCTCATTCCGGTCGGCACCTGGACCACCCAGGTGGTCCCGCCCGAGTACACGCTGGGCAACTACCAGGCGCTGGCGGCGGAGCCGGAGCGCCTGCGCCCCCTGGTCAACTCGGTCTGGATGGCTGGTGTGGCGACCTTCGCAGCCTTGGCAGTCGCTCTGTGGGCCGGTCGTGTCGTCGTGCAGCAGCGTGTCGTGCTACGCAAGCCGATTGAAACACTGACTACTCTCCCCTGGGCGGTGCCCGGAACCGTGCTGGCAATCGCTCTGGCAACCACGTTCAGTGTCACCGCACCCTGGGTGGGACGCTGGGTGTTGGTGGGCACGGTGGTGATCCTCCCGCTCGCCTACATGGTACGGAACATCCCGATAGTCTCCGGCTCTGTTTTGGCGGGCTTCCGCCAGCTCGACCCGTCGCTCGACGAGGCCGCTGCGTCCCTGGGGGCCGATCGCTGGCGCATCGTATGGCGGGTGACGGTGCCACTGCTGCGACCGGCCATACTGGCCGGGGGTGCGCTGGCGTTTGCCACCGCTTTGGGTGACTTCGTCACCTCGATCGTCCTGTACACCTTCGAAACGCGACCCATCTCGATCGAGATCCTCTCGGCTCTGCGGGAGTTCGATATCGGAATAGCTGCCGCGTACGGTGTTGTGCTGATGCTGATATCTGCCGCAGCAATGGCGGTGGGAACGCGCCGATGAAGCGGATCTCGGTGCTCATGGCCACGGCGTTCGTGGACATGATCGGCTTCGCCATGATCTTCCCGCTGCTGCCGTTCTACGCCCTGCGGCTGGAGGCGCCCGAGTGGATGATCGGCTGGATGATCGCGGTGTTTTCGATCGCGCAGCTTGCCTCGGCGCCACTGTGGGGACGCATCTCGGACCGCTACGGAAGGAGGCCAGCCATCATTCTGGGGCTGGTGGGTGGGGCCGTCTCCTACACGGTCTTCGGACTCGCCACGTCGATTTGGATGCTGTTTCTCTCACGCCTGATCCAGGGAATTGGCGGTGGGACCACCGCTGTGCTGCAAGCCTATGTGGGCGATGCCTCGGAGCCCAGGGACAGAGCGAAGGCACTCGGTTGGCTGACGTCCGCGACTAGCGCCGGAGTGATGGTGGGTCCCGCCATTGGGTCGCTGGCATACAGCCTCGGCCCGGCCGCGCCGGGTCTGATAGCGGCAGCGCTGTGCCTGATCAACGTGTCGTTCGCGCTGCGCTGGTTACCGGAGCCGAAGCGGCAGGATACAGCCGGCGCCGTAGACCACTCGCAGGAACCACCGCGCCCCATCAGAGCAGCCATCTGGGAGGTGCTGAGCGCCCCGCACCACCAGGTTAGCCGTCTGATCTGGATCTATGCCATCAGCATGCTGGGATTCATGTCCACGACCGCCGTGATGGCGTTGTACCTGGAAAGCGATTTCGGCGTGACGGCGCAGACCATCGGTGTGTTCTTCGTCTTGGTGGGTGGGTTGGGGGTGGTCATGCGTGCCCTGGTGCTGGGGCGGCTCGTCGACCGGTTCGGTGAAACCAGGGTGATGCGGCTGGGCGCCACCTCGCTGGCGCTGGGCATCTTCTTGATACCGCGGGCCACAACGGTGCTGGGCTTCGGACTGGTCGTGTGCCTCGTTCCGGTCGGCACCGCCCTGCTGTTTCCCTCGGTCTCGGCGCTGGTGACGCATCGAGTGCGGAAGAAGGAGCTGGGCCAAGCGCTGGGAGTACAGCAGGCTTTCGGTGGAATGGCGCGAGTGATTGGGCCGATCTGGTCGACCGCCGCATTCCAGGGGCTGGGAGTGCAGGTGCCGTTCTACATCGCTTCGGCCGTGGTCGCCTTCGTGGTGCTGCTGGCCTCCAGGATTCCGACGCAAGTACCGGCGGCGGAAGAGGCGGAAGCGCTCTAGCATTCGGAATGTTCCTGGGCCTGACCAGTGCGGCTCAGCGCGGCCGTCTGTCAGATCTCGCTCGCCACCTCCGCCAGCGCGGCGGTGAGTAGAACGATCTGTTTGGTGCCGATCCGGGCCGACTCGATGTCCGCCCACTCGCTGAGAGTGTGTTGGTTACCACCGCGTGATCGGCCCACCGATATCGCGGGGATCCCTCTCACGACCGCGGCATTGGCGTCGGTGGATCCAGTTGCGATCGCCGGTGGGCGGCCGCCGAAATCGTACCCGAGGTACTGGAGCACGTCGACCGCCGTCTGCACCAAGGGGTGTGCTCGGCGGTCCGCCAACTGCTCGGCTGTGCCACCAGCCTCATTGTGCGAGAGCCACTCGCGCCTGAACTCAACTCCCTCTTCCCGCGCCGCGGCCTCGCACACCGCGACTATCTGTGAATCGAGGTCCTCGATGAGTATGGGATCGACAGTGCGGAGATCGAGGGTGAAGGAGACCTCTTGGGGGATCGCATTCACCACGTGACCACCCGACAGCATGCCGACGTTGTAGATGGCGCTGACTGGCGCGCCGCTCGGCGGCAGTGGGATCTCGTAGATATCCAGAATGCACCGAGCCGCCGCCTTCGCGGGATGGGGGCTGTCGCGGGAGCTCAAGGTGTGTGACCCCTGACCGCTGAACTTCATGCTAGACCAGTAGATGCCTAGGGCGCCGTACTGCACCGGGCCCAGACCACCGTCCAGGGCCACAAGCATGTCGATGGTGCCCTCGTTCTGGTCGAGCCAATAGGACATGCCGTCGATTCCGATCTCTTCTTGTACGGTCCCGATGAAGATCACATCTCC
>CP070666.1:1458162-1461246 GCA_020351775.1 Gemmatimonadota bacterium
ACCGGGCTGTCCCTGGGTACTCCCGAATACATGAGCCCCGAGCAAGCAACTGGCGGTGGGAAGCTGGATCAACGGGCTGACATCTATTCGTTGGGCGCTGTGATCTATGAGATGGTGACGGGCGAACCGCCACAGACAGGTGCGACGGTCCAGGCGGTGATAGCGAAGCTGTTGAGTCAGCCTCCCGTGCAGCCTCGCGTGATGAGGGACAGTGTACCGGAGGCGCTGGATCGGGCAACTATGAAGGCGCTGGCGAAGGTGCCTGCGGATCGGTTTGAGAGTGCGGCGGACCTTGTTGCTGCGCTGACAGCGGAGGCTGAGACAGAGGCCGAGGTCAACTCGATCGGGGTGCTGCCGTTTGCCAATCTGAGCGCCGACCCAGAGCAGGAATATTTCAGCGACGGGATGACGGAGGAGATCATCAACGCTCTTGCACACCTGGAAGATCTCCACGTGGCATCCTGCACCTCGTCATTTGCGTTCAAAGAGAAGTCTCCGGAGATCGCCGAGGTGGGCGAGAAGCTCAAGGTTGCGACGGTGCTGGAGGGGAGCGTCCGGAGATCGGGTGACAGGCTAAGGATCACGGCGCAGTTGATCAAGGTTGCGGACGGCTACCACCTATGGTCACAGCGGTATGATCGGCGAATGGGGGACGTTTTTGATATTCAAGACGAAATCGCCCACGCCATCGTCGGGGCCTTAAAGGTAAGGCTCTTGGGTGCGGAGGGTACACAGCTCCTCAAGCGTGGCACGCACGATCTCGAAGCGTATCATTTGTACCTGAAGGGACGGCACCTCTGGCTGCAGCGGGGTGAGGGAATGAGTAAGTGCATTTCCTACTTCGAGCAGGCGATCGAAAAGGACCCGCACTATGCGCAGCCGCATGCGGGTCTGGCCGATGCATATGGCGTCCTTGCGTTCTATGGCTTCGTGGATTCGCAAGACGCGCGGGCAAAGGCACAGTGGGCTGCTGAGCGCGCTGTCTTGCTCGACGATGGGCTTGCAGAAGCGCACTACTCGCTCGGCGTGAACGAATGGTTCTTCGGCTGGGATATGGAACGTGCCGAGTCGGAATTCAGGCGGGCGATCGGACTTGATCCGTGTATGGCGGTTGCACGCGCGTGGCTATCCAATGTGTATGCGGTTCTTGGGCGTTTCCCTGAGAGTGCTGCCGAGGCAAAACACGCTCAAGAACTTGAGCCAATGTCGCCACTCATCAACTCCTTAGCGGCAGGTGCGCACTACACGGCCGGTCGCCGTGCTCAGGCACGCGAGGCGGCTCAGCGTGCCTTGGAGATCAACCCAACAATTGGATTTGCCCATTGGGTGATGGGGTTGGTTGCCGTCGTGGAGTCGAACTACGAGGATGCCGTGAGCGCCTTTGAGAACGCAGCTTCATGCACACAGCAGAGCCCCACGATGCTGTTGTTCCTAGGGAGCGCCTATGCCCGGTGTGGTCGGGAGGCAGATGCGAGGAAGATCCTTGGCGAGCTTCAAGAGAAGCGTGATCCCAGGGCCGTCTCCTCCGCGTTTGCCGCACAGGTCAATTTCGACTTGGGGGAGTTGGATCTCGCATTTGAGCAACTGGATCGAGCGTTTGAAGAAAGGGCGCCCCTTGCCTGGTCTGTGATAAGCATGCCGGGCTACACTTGGCCGCGAACGGATGCGAGACTGGCGTCGTTGTTGGAGCGGGCGCAACTGAAGTGGCTCGAGCCATGGATCCCTCAGGTATAGGGGCAGTGTACTCTCAAAGGCACTTTTCAGTTCGTGTCGGGCCTCACTCGCCAGAGCAGCTTATTTGCCCATGACTGACGCTCTCGACCGCGTCAAAGCCGCTCTCGCGGACCGCACCGTGGCGACGAAGGTGCTGCCTCCAAACCATCTCCGTTTCGCCCTTGGCTTGATGCTCAGCGGACTCCTAGGCGTTGCGACGGCCTGTTTCGTCCAACAAAGCATTTGGACGCCGAAAGCCGATATGCCGACACCGCGATGGTCTCCCGCGAGCAGCGTGGTAAACGGCAAGATTTACATCATCGGCGGGACTGTTGCGGACACGGGGAATCGGCGAGCCAACCTCCAGGCTGTAGAAGTCTATGACCCGGAGACAGACACGTGGATACAGGAGGTCGACATGCCGACGGCACGGGGTTGGCTCTCGTCAAGCGTGGTCGACGGAAAGCTGTATGCGATCGGCGGCGGCCTACACTCTCAACTGGGAACTTCTGAGCCCATGGTGCTGGCGACGGTGGAAGAGTTTGTCGTACCCTCGCCATGGTGACTCATCCTGCGGGCGGAATCTGAGGAGTTCTTGAGGCCAAAGGGGTAGGCCATCAGCAGCGTTTTCGATTTCACTTCGCGAATACTCTAGCAGTTGTACAGATGGGACCCACGAGGGCGCCGCCTTTGGGGGGCTGCCGGTCTAGCCGATCTGGTTCTCACCCACGCTGAGCCATAACTTTGTGCCACAACCGGGAGACATCAGATGACCGACGTTCTGGACCAACTCAAACGGGCGCTCGCCGACCGCTACGAACTACAGAGAGGAATTGGTCGTGGGTGTGAGTTGAGCCAAGGGCTATTACTATGACCGATACTAGCCGGTCCCGTAGTTTTATCCGTCACCCCACGGATATCCCCATTCATTGGAGTCTTGGTGAGATTGTGCCACCTGGTGGTGAGCATTTGCGCAATATTTCCGAGGGTGGACTTGCCTTCATATCTCATCACGACATTCCGGTGGGAGCGAGCATTGACATCCATATTTACGTGGTGCGCCCCGAGGTTTCCGTAAAAGGGGAAGTGGTTTGGTGCCGCCCAAACGAAGCTGGTTGTTTTGACGTAGGTGTTCGATTTACCGATGCGGGACAACGCTTCAGGATGCGCATGGTCGAGCAAGTCTGCCACATCGAGCAGTATAAAAAGGAGTTGTTCGAAGATGAAGGCCGCGCACTCACGGGTGAGCAAGCGGCCATGGAATGGATCAAACGTTTCGCAGAGGATTTTCCGGGCTAAGGCATCCAGGCCCTCACGATGAGTCCCGATGAGTCCGCCCGAAGCGGCATAATCATAATCCGCGTGTCGGGG
>CP070666.1:1461346-1464386 GCA_020351775.1 Gemmatimonadota bacterium
AATTGCCTGACAAGGAAGGACGAGAGCGTTTGCTGGTTAGCATCTCGCGGGCAGACCAGGTAGATCGCTGGCAGGGATTCATACAACACGTAGGCCAGGCCGCTCCGGAGTCGCACCACGAAGGCATACCATGGCTCGAGGTGCGTCTCCGTTCCAGAGACCATCTCGTCGCCGCAGCATCCGCGTATCCGGCATTTCCTCACGCGAGCGAGCTGGCGTTTCGGTTCCCGGCGGCTGTGCAGGGGGTAGCCGTGACCGTGGAAGGCGATCTCAACAACATCGTGCAGGAATGCCAGCAACAAGTGGACGCCATCGTTCTCGCCAACTCACCGCTGTCCACAGATGGCATCGCTGCTGAGGCGGGCGCTTTGCCCAGCTTTGAAGAGACCAAGGCGCGCATGGTCAAGCTATTCGAGGAGTGCGACTACATCAACATCCATGCGCCGGGCGAGAACAGCATGGGTGTTGACGTTTGCGAGGAGGGTCGAGAGGCCTGGGAGATGATGACCGCGGCAGTCGCGGAAGCGGAAACAGGCTGGGTCATCCCGGGCCAGCCGCAGATCTACATCTGGTGTGAGACGCCTGATGCACCCGGTAGGCTCAATGAGCTGAACTACATTGCCGGCATCCTCGGCAGCCCCGATCCGCACTACGGCGGCAATGTCCGCACCCTCCGGCCCGCGGCCGCCTTCGGCGAGGGGTTGGATTACATCCTTGCGGCTGCCAGGGAGAAAGAAGAGAAACGGGAGCAACAGCAGGGCCGGTCGTAGCGCAGGGTCGGTTCGGCTGATTAGATGCTATGACTCCGGACAGGAGGAAGTGATGGCAAAGCGCAGGAGGTACCAACTGGTGTTAGTGGCGGGGTTGGTGACGGTCTCGCTGCTTCTCTTCCTCCACTTCGAGGAGGCACAAGGTTGGGGGGGAGGAGGCCCCACAGCAAGAGTCTGGGGGTTCTGCAAGAATAAAGGTTCGGAGCTCGGTACATATCCCTGCTGCGCGGGGGACCGGAACGGCAAGTACTACAGCGGAACGTGTGCGGCCGTTCGCGGGCATTTCGCCTCGAGTTCGGGCTTAAAGGAAATCGCGCTCTGGGCTGGGACCTACGGAAGCAGCGTAAGACGCTATCACCGGGAATGGACATCCAACTACCCGACGTATTACCCCGGCGAGTTCGTGTGCCCACCATTGTCTGTTCCCTTCTCGACCACGCAGTGGCAGAATGGGTCGGGTCTGGAATTGAAGGCCAAGCTCTGGACGCCAGGAGGCAGCACTGCTAGCGACACCGACACAAGCCATGTCATCCGCAACAGAGGCTACTCGCTCTATCACCCCGGCCTAACAACAACGTCGAGCCGAGCCACATATGCGGACAGCGCCTTTGCGACAGCCAAACACACGGCCTGGGGTCCCTACGGGAATCACGACAAATGGACGGTGCTCGCGAATCTGCCGTATCGGCAGGCGTTCTTCATCGCCACCCACTCAAGCTACTCTAGCTTCCAGGCTTGCGACAGCCGGAGTATCAGTGCTTCTGAGGTGAGCGACGAACTGGAGAAACGCAGCAACCAGGACCCAGGGTTTAGCTTCGTGTTCATAGACGGATGCAATAGTGCAACGTACTGGAATCTAAAGAATGGCTTCGCGAACGGTACGCTGCTGTCGTATCTTGGCTGGAGTGGGGACACATGGGATGAAAACCCGCATAAAGACTGGGTCTGGAAGCTATTCGAGGAGCTGAAGGACCAATACACACTTGGCCAGGCCCGTACGGCGGCGACTGCGTATGTTCCCAAGTACAACTTTAGTCGGCAGCCTTCTGGCCACGCGGGATATCGCCTGCACAAGACTTACTCGTCAGTGTGAAAGGAGGTGTGCGCACCGATGGAGAGTAGAGGGACGCGTTTTCTGCTGGTGATCGCAGGCCTGCTCATGCTATGGGCAAGGCTTCCTGCCGTAGGAGCGATAAATGCGCAGACCGCCGTTCAGGAAACCTCCGCGTTCGCTGAAGCTGTCGGCATGCCGTTCGGAGAGGGGGTCGAGACTGTGATGGAAGCGGCGGAAGGCCCATACGGCGATCGCTGGACCGTCAAGTACTTCGATTTCTCGGAGGTGACTGTAGATGCAGCCGACGGATCTGTGGTCACTGCTATCAACAGGGCAGCTGTCGAGGAGTTCATGGCTCAGCCCACCACGGTCGCCATCACCGAGGCCGCAGCTGTGGCCAGCGCCAGCGAGATCGCCAAGTTGATGGGTCTGCCCTTCGATTCTGCGGAGCTATACGACGTTGAGTTGAACGAGTTTGCTGCGGATGAGCTCTACCAGTGGCACGTCCGCTGGGTACGCACTGCCGATGGCATTCCGTACGAATCCGATATGGCGATCGTGATGCTCGACCCGAACAGCGGTCAGTTTCTTGGTGCTGGGAAGGCGTTCTGGAGCAGCGCCCCCGAGAGCGTAGAAGTGCGCGTCAAAGAGAGTCAGGCTCTGGGGATTGCGCGGGAGCATGCGCAGAGACTGGGCATCCAAGAAGCGGATGTTCCGCCCAGCGTTGAACTGCGAATCGTGCAACCCAACAACTACTGGGGACCCGGTGAGGTCGTTGCACCCAAGTATGGCTCTCCGTCACGTGCGGCCTGGGTGGTCAACCTCCGCTCTCCTTCCTCCCTCGGAGGCGAGGGTGCCGCAGCAGACAAGGTGTTCTGGATCGATGCTGCTAATGGCGAACTGCTGGGGGGCACTCAGTCGATGGGCCCGACCCACATCTCAGGGGCGCCAAGCGCGCAGTCAAGGACCTCAGTGAGTGGCAAGGGCGGCCTGTTCCTGCCTCTTGTGGGAGCAGGGGGCTTCGTCCTGGTCGTCACTGGCAGTGTTCTGCTCCGCGGCCGCCGTCGCCGATTGCGAATCGGCTCGGCTCGATAGCAAGCAGAGCATGGACGTTTGGGAGGCTAAGCAGCCGAAGCTTAGCGAGCGAGCCGTCAGGATGACGCCTTCGTCTGCCGACAGGGCCTGGTGTGGGAGCACACACGGATGGGCTGGGAGC
>CP070666.1:1464486-1467508 GCA_020351775.1 Gemmatimonadota bacterium
TTCGGGTGTCCGTGGAGTGCAGCTGCTCCGCTCCCGCTGCCAGGGCCCGTAGGACCCGCTGCTGCACCCCTGAGAGGTCGTCCCAGGTGCGACGTAGTGCCGCATCCTCGCCGGCCACGATCTCTCGCACTGCGGCGGTGACGTCCGAGAGACCGGCCTTGCCCCGCATCGCAGCCGTGAACCATACGGCCCGTGCTGTTTGGACTATGTCCTGTGTGCGCGGAGCGACGCGCTCCAAGATCGCCGCTCCCACGCCCGATGCCGCAACTCCGGCCCGCCCGAGGCGATGGTCGATCCACTGAGACAGGTGGTCCCGGTCGAGCGGACCCACGTGCAGCAGTTCGAAGAACTTGTAGAATGCGCGTTGCGGTAGCAGCAACTCACGGACGAGGTGTTCTTTGGATCCGGCGCAGACATAACCTGTATGCCGGCTCTCCTGCATCCGGCGGCGCAGCAGCCACTCGGCGGCCTCACCGTCCAGTTCGCTCAGGCGCTGGAACTCATCGAGGACCACGGCAACTGGTCGATCCTCTCGAGCGGCAACCTTGTCAATCTGGTCCAGCACCCTTTCGACGAGGTGTCGCTGCGCTTCCGGTGCACGCGGTCGAGTTTCGACCCCGAGTGATAGTCGAGGCCTCCCGGCAGCGTCCCAACCCAGGGTCACGACCGGGCCCAGCGATTTCGCCCACCGCACGAGCTTGTCCCGCCAGCGGGTTTCCCGCGCGATCGCCTGCAACAACCGCTCTGCCGCGTCGGCCAGGGAGGTAGCAGTGGCCAAGTCTGTGGCGATCACGATGCCGCCCTTGTTACGAAGCCGCTGCGCGGCCACGCCGATAACGGAACTCTTGCCCATACGGCGTGGACCCCAGACGAGCAGTCGTCCGCGGTCCTGCATTGCGGCCAGCACGGCCCGCACCTCCGCGGCCCGGTTGGTGAAGTACGGCGCCCTGACGTGCTCACCGATGCGGAACGGGTTGCTGCGGGTATCTCGTTCTTTTGCGTCTCGCCTTTTCACGAGACGTAAAATAGCGAGATACGCAGCTCGAGGCCATACGAACCCAGCCCCGGGCCGTCCCGCACGAGGCCACGGCTAGGGCGTACGAGAACTGGGGCAACGCGCAGGAGGCTTGGGGCAAGGCATTCGAGACCTCGGGTGAGGGCAGCGGTCGGCGCGGCTGGCCATGTCGACCTGAGTGCCCGACGAGAGATTCGACGGGGAGCGAGCGGATGCCTAGGTGAAACGTAAACTCCGACGGGATCGCTCCCACGGGGTTTTGAGGTAATCAAGAAATGTCAGGGATCGATCTTGGCGGCCTCTTCATGAGTCGCCTATGCTTTCGGACGACCTGGATCTAAGGCAGGCTGGCCCAGACCTTCTCGATCAAGGCCCGGGTCATCAAGATGCCTTCGTGTTCCGGCTTTTCGACCCCTTCATATTCGATCCCGATATAGCCCTCGTATCCGGAGTCCTTCACGATCTTCAGCATCCTATGGTAATCGATGATGCGGTCCTCGCCCTGCTCGTTGAAGTCATAGGCCTTGGCACTCACGCCCCTGGCATAGGGCAGTAACTCTTCAACGCCTCGGTAGCGGTCATAGACCTCGTCACATTCGAACTGGGTGCTGCCCCACTTGGCACTCAGGCACCAGTTCCCGAAATCGGGCAGGGTCCCGAGATTGGGCATCTCCACCTCTCTGATGATGCTGGTGATCAGCCCCGCATCGGAGGAGAAGAGACCGTGGTTCTCGATGATGACATTCATGTCCCCACCCGCCGCATATTCGGCCAGGCGTCCCATCCCGTCCACCAGTGCTTCTCTGAAGGTCTCGCGGTCGGGGTCCCCGAAGGCATTGACCCGGATGGAATGACATTCCAGGATCTTGGCGGCATCGACCCACTTGTAGTGGTTCTCCACGGCTTGCCTGCGCATGGCATCGTCGGCGCCTCCCAGATCCCCCTCATCATCGACCATGATCAAGAGGCTCTGCACACCAGCGTCAGTAGCTCGAGCCTTCAAGTCATTCCAGAAGGATTCATCCAGGACCGAATCCACATAGAAGCCACTGACGTATTCCACCGCATCGATCCCGTAGGGATCCATGGCGATGGCTGCAAAGTCCTTGGGATCCAGATCCCCGCCGAAGAAGGCGCGATTCAGGGACCACTGGGCCAGGGAAAGCTTGGGCGCGCCGGCGCGGTTGGCTCTGTAGGACAAGCCGGGGGCCACAGCTAGTACCGCGCCTCCCCACACCAGGTCACGGATGAAGGCTCTTCTTTGCATGAGGTCGGTTGTCGGTTATCGCAATTTACCACCTGGAAGGCGGCGGGCCAGCGATGCGGCCTATCCGCGGCAGCCGCTCCAACGGCGGCCTTGGTGATACGACGATCTTCGCTCGGCGCACAACGAGCTGGCCCGAGAAGCGTCGAATGCGCAGCAGTTGAAACCGCCCCGGAAATCGTCACGTAGATCGAGTAACAACTTCCATGACAACAGCTTGGAATGACATGTCTTCTCTTCAGGATGTGGGCATCGCGTTACTCCTCTTGCTTCCGGGCGCAGTTGCTGCACAGATGACCCCCACCGAAAGTGGCGGCAGGCCGCGACCGGTGGCCAGAGCCGAACGCACGGATGAGAACATCCATGTCGACGGTCGTCTGGCCGAAGCGGCATGGTCGCTGGCCACGCCGGTCACCGAGTTCACTCAGGTTGATCCCCAGGAAGGGCAACCGGTGAGCCAGCGTACGGAGGTGCGGATCCTGTATGACTCCGACGCCATCTACTTCGGAGTGAGAGCGTGGGACAACGGTCAAACAACGACACGCTTGGGTCGGCGGGACATGACCCTGCAGGATTCTGATTGGATCGGCATCGTCATCGACAGCTACCACGATCACCAGACTGGATACTCGTTCGATGTGAATCCCGGCGGCGTTCAACGAGACGCTGTCAAATCCATGGCTCCGGATGGGGGCGAGCGGGACGACCTCTCGTGGGACGGTGTGTGGGATGTCGCAACGACG
>CP070666.1:1467608-1470626 GCA_020351775.1 Gemmatimonadota bacterium
AGTCGAATGCGGGAGCGCCGCTCGCATCCAGGAGATTCACCCGTGCGACGTAACCTGTAACGGGCTGCGTGCCGGCATTCCGCACGGCCACTTCGAGATGCAGAATGCCGTCGACATAAGCCTCGTCCAGGTCGGGGAGCGCAAAGAAGTCGCGGATGTGTACTAAAGGGACCGCATACAGATACACGTCACGCTCGATGCCGCTGATCTTCCAGTAATCCTGTCCTTCGAGGTAGGCACCGTCGCTCCAGCGGTAGGCCTCGACGGAGAGGGTGTTGTTACCTCTCCGCAGGTGCGGAGTGATATTGAACTCGGCAGGTGTCTTGCTTCCCTGGCTGTACCCGACCTCCTGTCCGTTCACCCACACGTACATTGCGGACTTGACTCCAGCGAAATGCAAGAAGATCTGCTTGTCCTCCCAGGCATCGGGTACCGTGAATGTACGGCGATAAGATCCCACAGGGTTGTAGTCGTGCGGGATGTGCGGTGGGTCTGCGGAAAATGGGTAGGGGATGTTGGTGTAGATCGGAACACCGAAGCCCTGCACTTCCCAGTTGCCGGGAACTGTGATGTCATGCCAGCCACTCACGTCGTATGCGTCCTCGAAGAAGTCGAGTGGACGGTCGGACGGGCGGCGGACCCAGTTGAACTTCCACGTGCCATTGAGCGACAGCAGCCAGGGCGACGGGTGACTGCTTAGCGCGCTGGGAAGATCGGGAAACGGAACGAACGTTGCCTTCGGCGGCTCCTTGTTGCGGGCCAACACCGCCGGGTTTTCCCAGTCCGGGACAGGCTGCTGGGCGCGTCCCATCTTCGGCATCACCGTGACGCATACCAGGAGGGTGACACCGACGCGTAGGCTTTGCAGGCACATGTGGAGTGCTCCGGATAGAATTGCTTCGCCGATGCAAAGTATGATGCCCCGAAATTGGGCTGTCCAGCGCCCCAACGCGGCGTCTGCGAAGTCTCCCTTTCAACTCAGGCGGCCGGCACCCTCACCTTTCGCTCCTCATCCTGCGGAGATCTGCCGGCATTGCGTGCATCCTCACTCCGGCCTGGCTGAGTCGTAGCACTGGTGTCTTCCTGATCTGTATGGAGTATCGAACACGGCGCCGGCCGCATGGAGCAGGATTCACACGGGGCCGGCGCCGCCTGGAGGATGGTCAATCAGCCGGCTTTGCACAACCGCGGTCCTCGTGTTGTTCTCCTGGGTGCACCGAATCGATCGCGCGGCGCCGTGGGACCTAGCTTCGTCATGGCGCTCCATCGTTGGCCTCAATCAGCAGCCACGGTCCTCGCGATAACATGAGTTCTCCGTACTGTTGGAAACGTGGTGGAAGCTCCCAATCCAGAAGCTCCACCTCGTTGAGAGTCCGGGGGCGCGCCTCGAAGAACAGGACGGCGCGGAGCCCGTCCGTGAAGTATGGATCGCCGGTGAGATTGTCCCGTGGGTTGTCCCGCGGCGCTACGCCCACCCCTTTGACAAAGGCGAATCTCGCGAGGGCCTGGGAGTAGGCCAGGTCCTGGATCAGGCCGGTGCGGGCTTCGTCGACGTCGGGGTCGATCTTATGGGTTGTCGGTGGGAATCCCAGGATGAACCGCACCCCGATGTCCCGACTGATCTGCCCGAGCCAGACGGTGCTACCGCGGAAGCGAATTGGGGTCAGCCAGAAGCGGGCATGGTTGCGGAGGTGAATGGTTCCCCGTGCCTTCTGGCCGGCTATGTCCTGTCTGCGCCCGAACGCGTATAGGGGGCTGACAGGTGAATACCGGTAGCTGGATCGAAACAGGAAGGATCGAATCGTTCGCCAGACTGCAGCGTGATAGGTCTGCTCAGTCGGATGCCACCCCCGGCGAGAGAGGGCGGGAAAGATGTTTTTGGGATCGCCGATCAGGACGACGTTGAGCGGATCACCCATCTCATCACCTGCGCGGTTGGTGGCGCAGCACGGCAACTGCTCCAAAGCCCCCTGCAGTTCCTCTTCCGTGTCGAGCACCAGGAGTGAGTCCACTGGGTAGAGCGTGTCGAAGTCGACTCTGCTGTAGTCAGACCTGAATCCCGGCACCTGGACGGAAAAAGTGAAGTTGTACATGACCTCCCCGATCGCAACGAGGTCGAGGTCGAGCGCCTTGACCCCCTCGTCGAGCCGGGTGTAGATGAAGCCGGAGTGTGTCTGCCCCGGAAACACCGGGTTTTCGAAATGGAGCTCGTAGAATCGGCTCTCCATCAATTGATTGGCTTTTCGGGGCGCCCTGAGCCGACTCAGCCAATAGGCTTCGTAGGGTGAGAACCACTCGGGATCGGTGCCCGCCTGTAGATAGAATAGCGGCACGCTGTCGCCGTTTTCGACCGCGAGCCATACCGGCTGGATCCCGTTCAACGCGAGCTCAGTGCCGAAGACCGCTCTGCTCTCTGTTGGACTCAACGCGGCGGCGGTGACGCGCACAGGGCCGATTCTCTGGGTCTGGGCGTGGGTGAGAAACGCCACGTCATCGACGGCCTCTGGCTGGTACGGCCGCACCAGGTCGATGAGGAAACGACCCGTGGTGAGCAGCAGCCAGACCGCAACGATCCAGATGGGTAAGCGTAACCACAGCGACCGCGGTCGACTGAGCAATTTCTTGAGCGCCATCATTCCACTCCGGTCACATTGATGATCCGCTCACCACACGCCCGCTCCGAACTCGAGGACATACGTAAGCCGGTCGATATCGAAAAAACCTCTATTCTTGATGCCGGCTCGAAAGCCCATAAAGTCCGTGAGGAAGGATAGGAACTTGAGCGGCGATTTGGTCATGTTGATCCGGCACTTGATCCCGGCTTCCAAGACGAAGTCAGTTTGCGTTGGGTCGCGCGATGTCGCGCATCATGTGATCCTTGAGCCGCGTGTCCGCGACCAACGTGTTCCCCCCCTGCGTCTGCGCGAACTTGTTGTTCACGTTGTACATGGCGACGTATTGGTACGAGCGCGTGACGAGGTTCTCGACCTGTGCGTCGCTGAACTCGACGGTCGCTTG
>CP070666.1:1470726-1473742 GCA_020351775.1 Gemmatimonadota bacterium
ACTGCGGAATACGGCATCGAAGGCTTGCCGGTAGGCGGAGGGGCTGTCCGGGAACCGGCTGGCCAGCAGACCGTCACGCGCCGCTCCGTGTTGGAACCGGCGCTTCTCGAACATCGGCATATCCAGGCCGGTCACCGCCTTCACACCGTGCGCCACGATCTCGCCCTTCAGGTCGTACAGCCGCTCGTGCTGCCACCCCGTGAGGGCGATGAAGGGTATGCCTTCAGCGACTTCGATCACATTCGGCAGCTTGTATGGACTGAAGGCTTCAAAGCCGAACTCGGCTGCAGGCGCGTACGTGCGCGTACAACCACGACTGAGGCCTCCACTGTACGTCAGCGAGTGCTTGATCGAATCGACGCCCCACCCTTCGTGGTACAGCATCAAGTTGTTGAGCACGCTGCGGATGGTCAGCTCCGGATTCTCTTCGATCGGGTAGTCTTTGAGGTTCTCGTCGCCGCCGTCTCCGTCAACCAGGTATTTCCAATCGGGATAGCGATCTCGAATCCCGCGGCAGAGGGCCAGGGTCATTGCACCTGCTTCAATGTCGAGTGGCTTGTAGTCTTCGATGACGCGGATGGCTTCGACGTAGTCCAGCGCCTGGGCAGGTACCTCAATCGGCTCGAGGAACAGCTGCAAGTCCAGGGCTGCCAGAAACTGACGGGCTTGCTCGAGATCCTCGCCGCCTCCGTCAACGCTCAAACTGAACGCCTTGAGGCGCGCCGGGTTCAACCCGAGCCGCAGCATCGCGCCGTAGGTGATGAGGAAGACCGACCCGGAGTCGATGCCGCCCGAGAAGCAGACCCCAATCGGGGCATTGATCGGCAAGCGCTCGAGCCATTGAGTGATCTCACGATTCAGGGCCGCAACGTACTTGCTGCCGATGGCGGCGATATCGGGCTCCAGACTCTCGCGCCGTGGTGTGAAGAACCGCTCGTACGTGGGGTTGGGATCGGGACAACCCACCAGTCGGATTTCGGTGATGTAGTGAGCCGGAACCATCCTGGTGTAGGACGGATGGAACTGGTCGCCCAGGCCTTCCGCCTCCAACCACTGCTGCACGGTGGAGATCCGATCCGAGACGACCAGGGCCGGCCCGTCCTGCCGCTTCGCTACGAAATACCGCAGCGGAATGCCGAGCGAACGAGCCATGCGCACAGTGATGCCATGCTGCGCCACCAGCGCGAACTGGCCATCGATCTCGCGCACGCCCTGGGCGTCGCCCTCGGCCACGCGCTGCCGTGCCTCCTCTACCGTCATGTTGAAGATGACGTTGGCTGCCGGATTGGTGAGATCCACAACCTCACGTATCGGTGCGTCTTTGGGCATGGAGTCCTCGTAGCGTGTGAGTGGACCGGAAAAGCTAACAAGCAACCGCCGGTGGCGGCAGGTGTAGAACTACGGTGTCGTGGTGGGATGTTGTGCAGGCAGTTGCTGGTTGAGCCGCAAGTGTGGCTTTTGGCTATACTGGGTTGGCACGGTGCGGTGGTGCAAGGATGGGAGTCAGGTCATGCTCCGCTCTTGGAGCCAGCCTGTTTCTCCGACCTCATACGTTCGAATTTCTCTTCGACCTCGTGCGGTAGCGCCAGCGTGTCCGCTATCTGCGCCAGTTCCTCGGCTTCGCGCCAGGCCATTTCCAGTAGAGCCAACTCACCTGCCAACACGCAGCGCTCGTTCTCCTCGTTGGCAGCCATCTCGATGGCGAGCCGGGTCGCTGTGGGAAGGCGTTCCAGCGCTCCCGCTCGCATCTGGGCACTGCGTGGACTCCACTTCGCCAGATCACTGATCTGCTGTTGCGCCTCTTCCGCCGCTCGGTGGATGTAGCGGACCGGATCGTCTGAACTCTCGATGCGCTTGACCGCCTCCTGTACCCTGCGCGGTGAGGCTCCGCTCCGATTCACCTTGGGCATTATCAGTGTCGCTGCATGCAGCGCACGTTCGCCGGTGATCACCGTTCCGCCGGTTGGATGCCAAAACTCCATCTTGAGATCGTCGGGGCTGGATCCGGGAAGCAGCCGCACCCAGCGGAGGTCCTGCAATCGCACCGTGAGCTTATCGCCGTCATCGAGCGGAATGCGAGCCACCAGTCGGCGGTTGCCGATTCCTTTGGCCGCGTACGCCAGGACTTCGTAGATCCAGTAGCCGCCACCAGCCAGCACTCCGGCGCCGACACCACCAGCTACCATCGCTCCTGCAAACGCCGCGATCCCCACCCCACGGATTATCGCGTTGCGCCTGCGGCGTCCGAACTGGTCGCCATAGCGCCAGGCTGCGAACTCGGGACGCAGGGGTTCACCGATACGCACCAGCTCGAGTCCCTCGTCGAGTCTCGCCAGACCGATGTGATCGGTAGAGACCCGCTTCTTGGCTTCCCGGAACTGCCGTTCGCAATCCTCCAGCGCTTCCCATCGTTGATCGAACGGTGAGAGGTTCCACTTCTCACACCTCTTGCACACGACCCACAGCCTGCCCTTGGGCGCGTCAAACGCGAGTCGTCGACCGATGGGGAACGACTCGATCACCCCATTGGTGCCGAGGTGCTTGTTGCAGAAGAGACAGGTGGAGTACATGGGTGAAGGGTACAGGGTACGGGGTACAGAGTACAGAGTACAGAGTACAGGGTACAGGGTACAGAGTGCAGAGTGCAGAGTGCAGAGTGCAGAGTGAGTGTAGAATGCAGAGTGCGTCGAGAGGGGGCGGGGAACAGGGAGCGGGCAACGAGCCGCGTGACTGCCGGGCAGCCGTGGCAGTCGGGATATCCTGACTGTCGCTGGCGGCGTACATTGATACACGAACTACGGCGAAGGTGGGTTCTCAGTCCATGCTAAGACGATATCTGCTGGTGGTGCTCGTCGCTCTGTCTGGTGCGGCTGGATGCGCTTCGGGCGGGTCCGATGCCGAGGTCGGGAATCCGGATCTCAGGAGCGAGTTGCTAGCCATGGTCGCGGCTGATCAAGCATTGCGTCAGGACCTGAGTCCAGAGAGAATGCGCGACACTGCGTTTGTGATGGAGATG
>CP070666.1:1473842-1476835 GCA_020351775.1 Gemmatimonadota bacterium
GTCGAGCGCGGCAATGGCAGCATCCACCTTCGCGAGCAAGCTCTCCTCCGTCTCCGGAGCTATCTGTCCAGACGCGACGCCGTAGAGGATCAACTTCCTGAGGTTGGCGAGTTGGTTCTCAAGAGAGCCGGCGACGACCCTGACAATCTGCTCCGCGGTGGCCCAGTTGCCGGCTGCGTCGGTAGCCGTCCAGGTGACTGTCGTGGCCCCGAGTGCGAACAACGCAGGCGCATCGTTCTCGACCGTGGGGTTCGGATCAGAGTTGTCGCTGACCGTAGGCTGGCCCAGGTCCACCGGCGTGCCTAGCGGATCGCTCTCCTCAACCTCGACGTCAGGAGGGGCGATGATGGTGGGAGGGATCGTGTCGGCAGTGACAGCGAGGAATACCTCGCACGAGTTGTCTGGGTTCTCGCCTGTCAGGTCCGCGTTGCTGTAGAACGTCACGAGGGAGCCGTCGCCGCTGATCGAAGGTACGCAGTGCCCCTCGCTTGGCTCGCTGCTGAGCTGCGTGATACCGGTGCCGTCTGAGTTGACGGCGAAGATGTAGTAGCCGTGGCCTATGTTCACCTCGAACGCGATCACCGAGCCGTCGGCGCTGATTGATGGGTACATGTTGGCGACCGTGAGTCCATCTACAATCAGTTGGGCAAGACCCGTGCCGTCGGAGTTGATGACAAAGATGTCGTATCCGTGGTCGGGGTCCTCGCCCGTCAGATCGGCATACGAGTCGAACGCAATCGTGGATCCGTCGGCAGTGATGGAAGGGTTCTGGCATCCCAGACCAGAGTAAGTGGGGGCATCGGTGACTTGCGCCAGACCCGTCCCGTCCACATTGATGACGAACACCTCCGAGGAACCATCGTTGTTTTCACCCGTCAGGTCCTGCGGTGAGTGGAACGCGACCACAGTACCATCGCCGCTGATCGAGGGTGGCGGCTTATAGTAGCTGAGCAGGTCCGTGAGCTGTCTGAGTCCGGTGCCATCGGAGTTGATGACGAAGATCTCGTAGCCGTGCTCGGGATTGGGTCTCGGCACCAGGTGTGCTTGGGAGGCGAAGGCGATCACAGTGCCGTCGTCGCTGATAGAAGGCCACCTGCTCCACCGGTACACGTACGGGATCTCGGTGGGGTCGCTGGTCAGTTGCAGAAGACCGGTGCCGTCGGAGTTGACAACGAAGATCTCGGGGGACCGGTCGGGGTTCTCGCCCGTCAAGTTGGCCTGCGACTCGAACGCCACCACTGACCCATCCGCGTTGATTGACGGGTTGTTGCTCCCATATGTAGCGCTGCTTGTGAGTTGCGTCAACCCCGTCCCGTCCACGTTCATGACGAAGATCTGCGAGGCGCCGCCGGGGTTGCCGCCAGTGAGGTCGGCCGACGAAGCGAACGCCACCACCGAACCATCGGCGCTGATCGAAGGTGCGGCGCTATGGCGCGGCCAATCACTCGCGGTGAGTTGCACAATGGACGGAGCGGCAGCAGAAGTGACGCCCGTGACCGCAATCACCAACAGCAGTCCGATGACCACGACCAACGCGCTGCGCTGGGGCAGGAGGCAAGCTCCTGCCCTACGGGACAGCGCGGTCAGTGGTCCGCGCATGAGGGATGCCATGCGCCTTGTGGGAACAAGTCCGTCTCTCATCATCCGCCTCCTCTTCTGGACGGCCTGGGCAGGAGGCCACCCGCCACACAGATGGCGGGCAAGGCCCGTGCCCTACCAGTACGATGAATGAGCTATCGACAGCATAACGAACTATCGCCATATTATAGAAAGGTAGGTTGCTTATCTTTTCTATGCAACAGCCTTCGATTACTTGAGGGCGATGTGGGGTAGTGTGGTCGGTGGTGGCGTCTCAGCGCGGGCTACTTCCAGCTCAGAGACGCCTGCCCAACGTCGTCATTGGTGACCCTGATCAGCTCATCCGTGGTGAGGTCGTAGACCCACACTTCGATCTGAGCGATGTACCACGGACCATCGGGATCAAAGGGAAGCGCGGCAAGGAAGGCGATCTTGTCGCCGCTGGGGGACCAGATCGTCTCGCAGGGCCCTGCCCAGTGCCGCACGTCCTCGACCCAGTAGTCGACATCGTCAACCCACTTGAGTTGATCCTCCTTGGGGTACTGGGCGCGGATGTCCGCCTCACCAATGAACTGCTCCACAAGCACTCTCGGATCACTGCCATCTGCATTCGTGAGAAGAAGTTGATTCCACCAGCCGTCCTGGCCCTCGAGCTGCCCCTTTTTGGCATATCCGCTGATGATCATGCGGCCATCGGGGGACCAAGAGGCTCCAGCACCCACGTTCGGCAGCACTCGGATGTTGGTGCCCCAGATGTCAGTGCTGATCACGCCGACTCGTTCCCCGTCCCCGTACCACTCCCCCATCCAGGCGAGGAGGCGAGAGCCGTCGGGCGACCAGCTGCCACTGCTGGTGGGAAGGCCGCCCTCAGGCATGACCTGATGGGCATCGGAGCCGTCGGCATTCATCACCCACATGTGGAATCCGGCCTTGCAGGGCAGCAGGCCCTCGACGGGATCGCAGTGCTGGAAGACGATCATGGTTTCGTCTGGCGACCAAAAGGGACCGCAGTTGATGCCGCCGATCCCGGCGATCTCGGTCAGGTTGACCTCGTGGGACCAGTCAGGGTTGGACGCGAGGATGTCAGATCGCGTGGGGGGCCACGTGTCCCAGCGCCAGAACACCAAGTTGCCGGTCACCGTGGACATGTCCCCCCGCGATGAAGACGGCCATCCGGAGAACTCCGTGCTCCATTCCAGCTCGCCGCTGAGGAAATGGGTGGAAAGAGAAAGACCTTCCTCCAACGCCGGGTCACCGCTCCAGTACGTATCATCGAACTGCAGCGTGCCCTCAACGAAGAAGTAGTGCACCGCGGCGAAGACGCCGGCGGCGAGCACAAGCAGCAGCGCCGCGACGATGATGAAGGTGAGCAGGTTCGGGTGGCGGCGCGGGCGGGTAGCGGTGAGGACGGCGAG
>CP070666.1:1476935-1479920 GCA_020351775.1 Gemmatimonadota bacterium
GGCGTTCTCATGGTAGTCGATGCACTGCTCACACCTGGAACCTGCTTTAGGCGCTCGAGCATCACTCGCACGAATTCGTGACCCTCGGCTTCGGAGTATCCGTGATTGTCCAGGACTACACTCATGAGGAGCTTGCGCGCCGGATTGAAGCCGAGGTCTACACTCTGCGCATTTTGCAGACTGCGGACGAACAGACCCGCACCCGTCACCAGCACTATCGAGAGAGCTACTTGGGCCACCACCAGACCGTTTTGTAACACATTCCTGTTTCTACCCTGACCTTGTCGATGCAGGAACGCCGAGATGTCGGTGCGCGAGAGCTGCCAGGCGGGTGCCATCCCGAACAGCAAGGCTGCGCCGGCGGACAGCAGGACGGTGAACCCGATCGTGGTACCGTCTGGATCGAACTCTGCAGCAAACGACATGGGGATCATTCCGGCGGCCAAACCGGCTCCCCAATAGGCAATTGCAATACCCAAGGCACCCCCGATACTCGCAAGCAGCACGCTCTCAGTCATGAGCTGCCCCATTACTCGCACCCGGCCGGCACCGAGTGCGGTCCGTATGCCCATCTCTCGTTGTCTGGCGGATGCCCGGGCAAGCAACAGTATGGCGATGTTCGCACATGCGATCAGCAGTACGCTTCCCACCGCAAGAAACAACGGTACAAGCAACTGGCTCAGCCTGTCGCTGTCCCGCGGAGTCAAGTGAAATCGCTGGTACAGCCCTACGTGGTACGGTTCCTCATCCTCGAAAGTCGCCCCGATCCAGGATGCGTAGTGCGACTCCCAGCGCGACTGGAGTACGTCCATGTGAGCCTGCGCCGCACTTCGGTTGACTCCCGGACGAAGGCGCGCAACGATCCGCAGCCACGTATTCAGTCCGCGATTGCGGTGCTCGAACCAGCCCACATCTGTCGGACTCACGGTGCCAAGCATCATAATCGGCAGATAGAGATCAGGTGCCGGGTCTACTGCACTCACGCCGCGGAATCCTCGTGAGGTGACTCCAACTACCGTGCAGGGGTGCCCGTTCAGGAGCAACGTGCTATTGACGGCGGAGGGATCTGCACCATAATAGCGCCGCCAGAATCCGTTACTGATCACTACTACTGGATGCTCTCCAGGTACCTCGTCTTGCTCCGGTAGGAAGCTCCTTCCGTGCGCCATGGGGACCACGAGGACATCGAAGAAATTGCCGGAAACCGCCCAAGCTTCGGCCTGCACTACCTCATCCCTTCCCCCCACCGCAACCGTACTGACCGAGTGGTCGTAGGCCATGACACCACTGAACACGTCGTTGTTATCGCGATAGAACTCGAAGTCGGGATACGCGAAGTCGCTGGTCGCATCACCGTCGTCAATCATGGTGAGTCCGACCAATTCCTCCGGACCGTCGATTAGTGGTGGAGTCTCAAGGAATAGACCATTGACCAACGTGAACATTGTCGAGTTGGCCCCGATACCGAGACCGAGTATGAGCACCGCAATGACCGTGAAGCCGGGGCTGCGGGCCAGAGTACGCAAGCCGTAGCGGATGTTCTGAAGCACCGATTCTATCATCTCCCTGGTCCTCTCTCTCATGTCACCACGCCTGCGGATGTTGCGACATTCTCGCTTGATCCCCTCAACTTCGCCGAACCTCCGTTGAGCCTCTAGCTCGGCTGCCTCTCGCTTCCATCCTTCGGCCATCAGCTTGGCCGTGCGCATTTCGAGATGAAATCGAATCTCGGCATTGACCTCCCACGCTCCATGATCTCTCCGCATTGAGCGTCCGGAAAGGTCAGGCAGGTTTGAATCGTCGTTCATGTCGGGTTGGTATCGGTGAGCTGCAAAGCTCTCGACACAGCCTCGGAATGACGATCCCACTCAGCCGAGTCAGAGGCCAGACGCTTGCGACCCTTTGCAGTGAGCTTGTAGAACTTTGCGTTGCGATTGTTCTCGGACAGTCCCCATACCGAAGTGAGCATTCCCTTCGATTCGAGTCTGTGCAGCGCAGGATAGAGTGTGCCCTCTTCAACCATGATCGTCTCACAGGTGGCCGATTCGATCCATTCTGCGATGGCGAACCCGTGTCGTGCGTCCCAGCTCAGGGACTTCAGGATGAGGAGGTCAAGTACTCCCCGCAGCAGATTGGCATATGAACTGCTCATGTTGGCTCCCCTTGCCTCACCAGGGAAGGTACATCGACTCCCCTTGCGACGCAAGGGGGCTGATTAGTTTGCCTAGGGGGCGTTCGTGCATGGCTCACGAATGAGACCAGACTTCCCCGTCCCGAAGCGAGGATTACTCCACACTCGCCTGAGGTCGGTTCAGGTTGGGATTCGGCTGTGACGACAATTCGCGCCGGAACGCGCGCCTGCTAAGCGCGGGCCCAGAACGGCCGTCTTGTTGAAACGGAGCCAACCGCGAACCTACTGATTAAGAGGCGGGCCAAGTCTTACATCGTTTCCTTACATCTTGTTGTCAAACCGCGAGTTCGTGTCGTCCTTTGTCGTACTTCCCCCCCTCGATGTAAGACATTGCAGGATCTAACTGACACAGAAACTGACACAGCTCCCGCCAGAACCGAGTATGCAGCCTCGAGGCCTTGACAGCACCTGCTGTGCACTTTATTCTCCTTTTGTGACTAGTCACGAAATGAGAGTATACAAGAGGGATCATGCCAAAGACTTCTCAAACCACCCCAAAAGACCGGCTACCGCTCAAGGATCTCGAATTTCAAATCCTTCTGGCTTTGATGGAGGGAGAACGTCACGGCTGGAGCATAGTCAAAGAACTTCAGGAGCAGCGATATGGCCGAAGAAGGATTTTGCCCGGAAGCTTCTATCGGACCCTGAACGGAATGATGCTGGATGACTTGATCGAGGAGTCGGAACGGCCACAGGCAACCAGAACCGGAGACGAACGCAGGAAGTACTTCAAGCTCACTGATTTCGGTATCGCTGTGTGCTTGGCCGAGGTAGACCGACTCGAGGCTCTGGTT
>CP070666.1:1480020-1483004 GCA_020351775.1 Gemmatimonadota bacterium
TGCGAGCGCCGTGATCCCGATGCCGATCCACACCACGTTGATACTGAAAGAGGGTAGTGCCGTGTAGTATAACGCGTTGGCGCCGACCAGAACGCTACCGACGACATTCAGGCTCTGGTAAAGGATCGAAGTGCCGCCGGCTCGCTTGGTCGATACGAGGAAGTACCCGAGCAGCAGCAACACTGCTCCAATCCAGCCACCCACGTCGATCAAAATCTTCATTCTGTTGCTCACCTCGAGGGGATCAGGGTAGTCGGCCGCGAGCGGGGCGATTCCGATCACCGAATACGCAGCACGCTGAGCAGCGGCTTCAAACCGCTGAATACCGCGGCGTGGGCCAACGGTGTGCGGCGATTGACGTCGGTCGCTCCCTTTGCGCGTTGCGGTTCCTCGACACGTGCCGATGCGGCCGTAGCCGAGAGGGAACCGACATGCGCTACGGAAGCTACCGACCGGTCAATCGCCAATCAAAGGCGGCCCAGGAAACAGGCTTCCTTCAGGATGAGTCGTGCGCAGCGCGCCGAGCAGCGGCTTTGAGCCGCTGAATAGCGCCACGTGCGGCGATGTCTGGCGGCAGAAGCTGTTCGACCGGGCGCTCAAGTCCGTTACCCCGGACCTCGGTGTGATGCCGGTAGCAGACAGTGCGTACGTCACTGAATTGACGGGTGTCAAGTTCCGGCCGGCAGAGGAGGCGGTGAAGGCTGCCGGGCAGTCGTTGATCGATCATTCAGTCGTGTGAAGGTCCTCGTGCTTCAGGGTGAGTAGCACGGCGCGCCGAGCGGCGGCCTTGAGCCGCTGACTACTGGGGACGGGCATTAGTGTGCAGTGGTGCCCTCGCCGTCTTGGCACGCCACGACGGTGACGAGGCCCAGAATCGCGTGGCGCAGAGTCCTGGTTATCAGTGACTCCGGTTCACAGGGTGGAGGACATCCATACGATTCCTACAACGATCGCGACCGTCGAGCTCAAGGCCAGTAAAAGGCGGACACCGGTCCGGCCGAACCGGCCTGTCCCCTTGACAAGCATGCCGAGTGCCCCTGTGAAAGTCGCCATACCGACGATTGATCCGATCCCGAAGCTGATAACGTAGGCGACCGCGCTGACGCGGCTGGGCATCGCTAGGGCCGGCAGCACGCCCAGCAGGTGAGCCGTTCCGGCCAATCCGTGTAGCGCTCCGATCCCGATGAGGCTGTGGCTCACAGCCGCATGGTCCGTATCGTGGTCGTGAGCTCCGTGTGGGGGGGCAGCGTGAACGTGGGTGTGTTGGTGTGTCCGGGTTGTACCGCTTGCATCGATATGCGTGTGCGAGTGGGTGTGGACGCGGAGGCGGAGCACACGGTGCAGTCCCCAGATCCCCACTGCAATCAGAACCACGCCGACCAGGCGTTCCGACCATGAACTGATGGTATCGAGCGGCAGTGCCTCGCGTGCCAACAGCGCTAGTACAGCGAGCACCCACACGCCGCCGCTATGCCCCAGCCCCCAGAAAAGCCCCGCGAGCCACGGCCTGCGCCGCTGCTCGATCGCCAGTGGCGCAACCGCCGCCATGTGGTCCGCCCCGGTGACCACGTGCGCGGCGCCAGCGATCAGGCCTGCCATTATCGGTGCAAACTGGGTCACGCGGGTTGCTCGTGTGGTGTGGTGTCAGCCGCGGCAATACGCCGCGCACATGTCGCTCGCTGAAGCGCTCGCGACCCTTGAGGTTAACGCCCTGGAGCCAAAAGGCAACCACCTCCTGCCCCACCTGCCCTTGTTCCGCTCCTCATCTCCTAAGAGCGTGAAGTGAGTCATTAACTGCAGCCGCGTAGCCGTACCGCTCTGTCCATCTTTGTTGACCCGCTGCCCGGAAAGCAGCTCTATGCGAACGCTCACGGCACTTAGTGGATCCCAGATCAAGTTGCCAGAGCCGTACCCGCCGTGCTTGAAGGCGTGGGGATGAAGATTATTGTAGGCACCCTCATCGCGAACGAGGCCGAGTCCCCAGCGTTCGCCGAGCCCTTGTAGTCCATACTGCGCAGCACGCCGGCCAAGTGAGCCATCCAGTTTGGCCAGCGGAGGCGATTGGATACCGCTGTGCCTTTGCACTCTGCGATCTGCACTCAGTAGACAAATGCCGTCCCGATCCCGAAGACCAGTCCTCTATCGCTTTCACCAGTTTCATCTACTCCATCACCGAACAAATAACCGAGGTCGAGGCGTAACATCCCGACTGCACCGGTGAAGCCGGTGCCCAAGCGGACCCCGGCGCCGACGTTTCCACCCCAACGCGGCTCCTGCTCTGGATACCAGGCACCACCGAAGTCAAAGAAAGCGGCGTAGCCGACCGACAAGAGATTGAACAGCACCGTCTTGGTGAACCAGCGGTGCTCGTATGTGCCCCAGACGGTTCTGGTTCCCGTGAAGGAGTGCGGCGGGAACATGCGCGGACCTACGAACTTCATGGGTCGGCGGCTCGCAACCAGAGTATCGGGAGAACCGACGCCCAGGTCATACTCCTGTCCCGGGGGTGGGTTATCCTGCATGCCGGCTTTGAGGTAGAGCAAATCCCAGTGCTTGTCACCGCTCCGCAATCCTGCCGTCACCTCCAGGTTGACGCGGCCTGAATCGAGGCCGGACTCGGTGAACAACCCGTTGGCGTCGAGCACGCCTTTGACAAACCCTCGGGGGGTTCCGATCCCCTTGGCGAGGTAGAGCTGCGGCCCTAGGCCGGAGCGCTCATAGCCAAATGGACTCGGCGCAGCCCACAGCTGCAGGTTCACGGTGAAGCTCAAGTCGAGATCCTCGGCCTGCCCGAAACCGTTTGCTTGAGGGGAGATCACCGCGTAGTTGGATGCCTGGTAGGCTGCAGACACTCCAAAGGCGCCCAGCACCGTATCGGGTGCGGCAAGCGCAGTGTCCTGCGCTTGCACGTACTTCACAGATTGGAGACCCGCCATGCCGCCCACCCTGATGTAGTGGGATGTGCTAGCGGATGCTGCAAACGT
>CP070666.1:1483104-1486086 GCA_020351775.1 Gemmatimonadota bacterium
CGATGTCGGGATGAATCTCGACAATGTCCGCTGGATGCGGCATCTCCAGCCCATGACAGTCCAGACACCATGCCTGGCTGCCGTGGCAGTCCATGCAATCATGTCCTTCCCTCGTGCTGGTGCCATGGTTGCCGAGGAACCCGGGGCCGTGCACCTCTTGCGCCGCAACATGTTCCTCGGTGTGGCACATTCGGCACTTGACCGACACCCCGCGGGCGAGGTGGCAGTCATAGCATAGCTGCTTATGTCCCCGCACATGCATACGATGCAGATCCTGACCGTGGCAGTTCAGACAGCTCGTCCCAGTCAGGCACACGTCAAGATGGCCCCAGTTCAGGATCGTGTGCGAGCTGTAGGCCGGTCCGATATGACATTCGTCGCACAGAATGCGCCAGCCGCCCAACTCGGAGGAGTCAATCACGGGCACGGCTGCCAGTATTTCATCGTGCTCACCTGCCTCTTCAGCATCCGGCACGAAGATCTGCTCCACTTCATGAGTAGTCGGCAGTCTGACGTTGAAACAGCCACACAACAGGCCGACCGCGTTGAGCAGAACAAACAGAGCGGATAGCACGTACCTCATGGCGTCTCCTCCATGCTGGCGGCCTGCTCGCCCTCCTGGCGCTCCCGCTCCATGATCTCTTCATACTCCCGGGGGTGACGGAGCTTCATCTCCTCCTCGCTCATTTGCCCGGTCAGCCACACCAAGCTCATCGGATAGACCTCGCGGTTGAGATGCACCCAGTAGAAGTGTGACAGAAAGATCGCCAGCCCGGCCAGCAGGGCCTCATACTCGTGAACCAGCACCGACGCCGTGATAACCCAGCCGGGAAAGACCAAGGTGACGATCTGCGGGAACCAGATCACCAGGCCGGTCGCGACCATCAGGGCGACGCCGAAGCAGGCGCCGAAATAGTCGAACTTCTCGCGCCAGTTATAGCGGCCAAAGCGCGGCAGTTCCTTGCGCAACCCGAGGAAGTACTTCATGTCGTCGATGAACAGGCCAAGATCCTCACGGTTGAACAGAATCGGGATCCCCCGATGACCCTTGCGGTACATGGCAACCAGGTAGATTACATGGTAAACACCGGCGGCGGCCATGACCAGGCCGAGCACCCGATGGATGATACCGACGACCTCCGGTCCGCCCAGCAGCGCGATGAAGATGCGGGTCACGGTCAGTTCCGGAAAGCGCAGCGGCATCCCGGTAATCATCAGGCCCAGGAAGCTGAAGGCGAGCAGGAAGTGCTGAATCCGTTGGTGGATGTTGAAGCGCAGGAACACACGCTGCGGCGCGGCGGCCACGGCCTGCTGCGGGACCGCGGAAGCGGTTGACACCGCTAGCGCACCGCTGCCGCTGTCGGCCAGCTGCGAACTGCTGCGTTCCTCACTCATGCTGCACTGCTTTTCTTCGGCGGATAGCCTGGAAAATGTCGAGCAGGACGATCGCCACCAGCGGCCCAATGATCAGGACGATCAGCCACTTGTGGGTCTGCGTTACCGCATAGACGCCAACCAGCTCAGTGCGGCTCACCTCGCCATGGGTGAAGGCCGCTGCGAAGTTGAGCTGCGCGCCCTGATGGCACTCGCCGCAGGTCTGTGAAACGTGCGTGGTGTTGACGCGGCTGCGGGGATCGTCCGCGGCGTAGATATCGTGCCAGCCGTGGCAGCTCGTGCAGACTGCCACCGCCTCGCTGCCCAGCTCACCACGGCGACTATGGAAGCTGTGCTCGAAGGTCTCGGCGACGTTCTTGGTCAGCCCGTAGCGCCGCTTGATCTCGGCTTGCCCGTGACAATTCTGGCATGTACGAGGGATGTTGGCCGGATTGGTCAGTGCCCTCTCATCTTCGGCGGGCAACACGTAGTGCCAGCCATGACAGTCCGTGCAAAACGGCGGCTCGATGTTGCCCCCCTGCAGGACCGCCACACCGTGCACCGTATCCTTGTACAGGCGATATTCCTCAAGGTGGCAGTTGCCGCAGGCCAGCATCGCGTCGGTCCGCTTGATCCGCTCGCCGACCTTGCCTTCCAGTGCCTGCCGACCAGCCGGCTTGGCCGGCGCACCGGCGCCAGCCTCGGCCGTCGCTTCCGTCCCGGGCGACGCAGCTTCCTGGCTCGGCGGCTCAGCTACTGCGGCCCCCTCAGCCAGCCGGTGGCCAAACGGGTCGATGTTGGTGTGGCAGGCGTGACACCCAAATCGCGCATGAGTTGATTCCAGGAAACGGTCGGGGTTGATCCACAGACTCTCGTTCCTGACCGCGCCCCGCTGAGCGACGATGTTGTAGCTGCCGTGGCAAATCAGACAAGACTCAACGCCCGACATGTGGCGCTTGAAGCGCTGCCCGATCGCCGCCTGCTCAGCGTCCGTCTCCGCCTGCTGCGCGGCGGTTGGACCAGCGACAACCAGGCTGATCGCCAGCAGCACCACAACCCGGATATAACTTGCGGCACGCATTTTCTATGTCGGGGTGGGGAACGACCGGTGAACAACCCAGTACCAGGCCGCCCCGGCAGCGGCACAGACTACGACCAGGATGCCCCACACACTGAGCAAACCGACGACCACGCCCACCAGCGAGCCGACAATCGCAGCAACTGGACCGGTCAGGTCCATCAGAAACAGCACCTCGAAGAACTTCGCTCCCCCGTAGCCACCCAAGAAGAAGCCAAACTGGATTCCGACCACCAGGAAGAGGACATTGCCCAGCCAGCCGCCGACGATGACATGCTGCCGCAGCAGCTTCCACTGCGAGCGCCGGTCGCTTTTGCGGCGATCCTGTTCGGGCTGTTGGCTCTCCGTCATCTCCGTATGTTACCCGCACTCGGCTGTCTCAATTGCGAATCGCGAGGCGGCGCGTGGAATTCTAGCACATACCCCCGCAGGTATGTGCACCCACGGTTTACTAGCGGAACAGATGGCACTCAGAACAGGCGTTGTCCGGATAGTGATCCTCCGCCTTGTCCCCGTGACAGATCGTGCAC
>CP070666.1:1486186-1489167 GCA_020351775.1 Gemmatimonadota bacterium
CCCAACGGCGCGATATCGCACACAACCAGCTCGCAGCGCAGCTCAACCAACCGTGTGGCCAATGACTCCACCAACCGTTCCTCAAATGGGAGGAACGCGTCCAGCCGCTGGATCGTCTCCGCCAAGTCCTCGGACAATCCGGTTTCCTGTACGAGTCCGACGTCCGTTAGGACATCGTTGTACCCAAAGCCAGCAGCCAACGATTGCTCAAAGAACCAGCGTGGTACCTTGGTGAAGATCTCAAACTGAATGGGAGGCCTCTGAGTCTGCAGAACTTCCGCGACCGCACATATCCGTGCTGCATGTCCGAGACCGTGCGGAGACACGAAAAGAGCTACTTTGGAGATCCTGTTCGCACCGGGTGTAGACACCCGATCTTCTTCTGATCTCAAGTCGAGTTCCTGGCTAGCAATGTTCAGCGTGAATCTAACCTTGGCTCTGCTCGGCCACCTCCCGCAACACGCGGGCTACATCCGCCGCAAACCGCCGCCAGGAGTAGAAGTCCTCCGCGCGCCTGCGCCCCGCCTCACCGATCGACCTGGCAACGTTGGTGGGCAACCTCAGGGCACACCGCAGCGTGTGGGCGAGCGCAGCGGGATTTCGCGGCTCAGCCAGCCAACCGGCCTCGCGCCGCTCGCCGATCCCCTGACCTAGGATCTCCTGGGGACCTCCCTCGTCGGCCGCGATGACCGGTATCGCACAAGCCATGGCCTCGACTATCACCCGGCCGAACGGCTCCGGCCGCGTAGAATAGTGGACCGCGAAATCGAACTCGGGGTAGGTGTTCTCGATCTTCGATTGGAAGGGCAGGAGATGGACTCTGGGGAGCGAGGGGGTGGGCGGGCCCGCCGTAGACGCCCCGGCCTCCCCGGGCTCTCCGCCAGTGATGCCCGGACCACTCCCCATCGTCACCACCTGCCATTCGCCGGTCGCCGACCGATCGATCTCCACGGACAGCTCCTTGGCGAACTCCCGCTCCGCCAGCGTGTCATAGATGCTCCCGCCCACGATCACCAAGTGGACATCCTCGAATTCGTCAGCCAGTTGCCCGAATGCCCTGATGACCTCCACCTGTCCCTTCCACCGGTGGAACACTGCCGGCATGCCCAGCAGCCGGTGGTCTCGGGGAATCCCGAGACGATCGTGTATCCAATAGGTGCGCTCGGCTGGCTTGAAGCGGTCCAGGTTGATTCCATTGGGGACTACGACCGCCAGCCTTCCGCTCCCCGCTCCCCGCTCCCCGCTCCCCTTGCTCCAGGCCGCCCCCACCGCGTGGCTGTTCGCGATGGTGGCCTCCGGTACGTGGCGGGCCAGCCAGCGCCACAGGCGGCCGGTCTCTTCCGGTGGGAACGCGTGCAAGTGCCACGCGATTGGGTGACGCCGGGTCAGCGCGAGCGCTAGGTGTGGTTTGAAGCCTGTCGAGTAGACGGCCTCGGCGTCCCGCATGTACTCGTGTCGGCTGAGCCGGCGCGACCAGCGCCAGAAGCCAGGCAGGGCAGCGACTAGCGAGCCCCGATGGGTCACCTGCTCCAATCCCTTGAGCATGCGCTCGGGAGCGTCCACCACAGCCGTGGGTACGCCGATGTTCTTGAGGATCCGGACCAGGGGTCCCTTGAGTGGGGTGAGCACGCGGAGTGCGATATCGTGCTCGAAGGCCCGGTTGGCAAAGTCGAGCAACATGCGCTCGGCGCCACCGAGTTGCGCGGATTGGGTGACAGCGGTGACCCGCAGTGCCGCAGAAAAGTCAGGCGATGTCGTTGTAGGCCTCGAGAGTCTTTCGCGCAGCGTCGACCCAGCGGTAGCGGCTTGCATGCTCCCGGCCGCGCCCGACGAGATCGTCACGCCACGCTGCGTCTTCCGCGAGCCGCAGTATTTCCACCACGTACGGCTCGGCCTCACGGCCACTCACTACGACCGCCGCGTCTCCCGCCACCTCCTTCAGCCCTCCCGCGCCCGACGTCACCGCCGGCAATCCCGAGGCCATTGCCTCCAGCACCGGTAGACCCACTCCCTCGTAATGTGACGGAAACAACAACACGTCGGCCGCCCTATATGCCAGACGTAGATCTTTCTCGGATGTCGGTCCCATCACCGCTGCATACCGGTCGATCTTGCGAGCCTCGAGATCGGATCGCTGCTCTGCAGTCAGGCCGTCGCCCACCTGTAGCAACCAAGCGTCTACGCCGCGTTCCCGCAGCCCGTGCACGGCGGCAACCACCGTGGACACATTCTTGCGTGCTCCTACGCTGCCGACGTGCAACACGACGAAAGCGTCGGGCGGAATCCCCAGCGTCTCTCGCATGATCTGTGGGTCTTGGTCCGGCTCCAAGAAGAAATCATCATCCACTCCATAGGGGATCACCCGAATGCGCTCGTCGTGACCCAGCCACTCCGCCAGCTCCGAGCGCAGCCAATCAGTGGCTACGATCCACGCATCTGCCAGTCTCACGCCAGTCAGCGATCGCACTAGCATCCTGGCGCGCAGACGACTTCCGAGGCCTGACACCGACCGCTGCGCCATCATCATGGGTATCAGGTCGTGCACCGTGACGATCGAGGGGCGCCTGCTCTTACCCAATAGGATGTGTCCGTAGCAGTGATCCAGCACGTGTACCACGTCGGCCTGCATGCGCTCGACGCGCCGCGGGTACAGCCAGTAGCGTGTGAGATAGAGCCTGAGTTGGGAGGGGCTCAGCCGCAGTTCCTGAGGCAGGGGACGCGGGCTCAGTGGCCTGTCTCCATGGCCGGACTTGGGCTGATCGACGGTCAGTCGTCCGATCTTGGCCGCGACCGCGATCTCGCATTCGCCTGACAGGCCCTCCATGTGGTGAACTAAGCGTGAGGCGTAGCGGTCCATCGCCGGCCAGTGCTCGATAGGCAGATCGGGGACCAGAAGGACCCGAGTCATGGGGTGAGAAGCTACAGGCGACTAGGCAGGTGGCAAGGGGAAAGGGGGAGCGCGGGAGCGAGGAGCAGGGAGC
>CP070666.1:1489267-1492246 GCA_020351775.1 Gemmatimonadota bacterium
CAGCGGGGACGTTTGGCAACGGTCAAGTGGTCTTCGGCGGTGCTTTCGACATGAGACGCATCGGGGAATTGCAGGAGGGAATGAATCGCGCACACACCTTCTATCGCTCCTGCAATCCCGACGGATCCATGGCCGCCAACTTCGGAGACAAGCCGGGCGCGGAGTTCTTCATCAGAGAGTTAGGTGGCAGTGGGCCCGAATCAAGGCCTGCCTTGATCCCCTTCGGGAAACAGCCGCTGGCCACCGTGTCTACAGACCGATTCTACTTCGCGGCAGGTGATGACTACGAGATCGAGGCCTACGAGCCCCACGGCAGGCTCGCTCGTCTGATCCGCCTAGATCGGGATCCGGTCGCCGTCACAGCTGAAGACGGCAGCCGCAACATCGAGGAGACGGCGGCCTCCGCAGCTCACGAGAACGAAGCTCGCATGATCCGACAGCGGCTTGCCCAGCTTCCGCTGCCCGAAACGTTCCCGGCGTTCGCCACCCTCAAGGCAGATGCTCTGGGGTACCTCTGGGCTGAGCGATACCGGCGCCCGGGCCAGGAAGACGCTGTATGGGATGTCTTCGATCCCGATGGAGTTCTCGCAGCCCAGGTCGTAATGCCGCCTCGGGTTTACCCTCTGGAGATCGGCGAGGATTACCTACTGGGGCTTTCCTGGGATGAACTCGAAGTGGAGTACCTCCAGCTCTACTCGCTGCGACGACCATCGGGAAATTGACCAGCAGCTAGGCGGGAGGCCGCCGGCCACCAACCGCTACCCCGCGACCGTGAAAACCGTTGCCCCCGTGGTTCTTCTGGCCTGCAACTCCGTATGCGCTCGCGCCGCCTCGCGCAGCGGCACGGTCTGCCGCACGGGAACGACCACCATCCCTGAAACCACGGCGTCGAACACCGCCTCGCAGCCGTCCCGGAACTCCCGCGGTTCGGAGTAGTAGTGCCCCAGGCTCGGCCGAGTTAGAAACAGTGAACCCTTCTGTGACAGCAGCAGCGGGGGAAACGGATCCACCGCACCGGACGCGTTGCCGAAGCTCACCAACATGCCTCGCGGGCGCAGCACGTCGAGCGAGCCCGCGAAGGTGTCCTTCCCCACCGAATCGTATACCACATCGACCCCGTCACCTCCCGTGATCTCCTTGACTCGCGCAACAACATCTTCTTGTCGATAGAGGATCACGTGGTGGCAGCCGTGCTGCTGGGCCAACTCCGCTTTCGCCGTCGACCCCACGGTGCCGATCACCTGGGCACCAATCGCATTGAGCCACTGACACGCGATTAGCCCCACGCCGCCAGCAGCCGCGTGCCACAGCACCCAATGATTCTCTCGGACTGAGAACGTGCGCCGGATCAGGTACTCCACTGTGCAGCCCTTGAGCATGAGACCGGCCGCCATGATGTCGTCAATCGCGTCGGGCAAGCGGACCAGCCGGCCGGCCGGCAAGACCCGCCACTCGGTGTAGGATCCGGGCGGGCCGTTCCCGGTATACGCGACGCGGTCGCCCTGTTTGAAATCGGCGACCCCGGGACCCACCTCTTCGATCACGCCGGCCCCCTCGACACCCGGTATGAACGGCAATCCGAGGGGATAGAGCCCCTCCCGATGATACGCGTCGATGAAGTTGAGCCCCACCGCCGTGTGACGCATCAATACCTCGCCAGCCTCTGGGCGGTCGAGGGCCACGGTATCCCACTCGAGGACTTCGGGTGGCCCGTGGCGGCGCACGACTATCGCCCCGGTCGTCTTGTACGGTTTCGTCATGCCAGTAATGTGGTCCAGTTCTCAGAGAAACAGCAAACTCAGGCCGGCCCCGGTGCATCGCCTGTCCTCAATATGCAGGACGCCGGCTCGTGCAGGGCCGACGTCCTCTACGAAGAGGGGGCTGGGAGCAACGCCGCCCCCACTGATTCATCGATCGCTCGCCGCTGCCCAACTCCGCCGCCCATCACGCCAGTTTCGCCACGCCACGTGGCTCGGCCGAGCGGGCACGTGCAGCCGTCCCACCACCCCGGCATGATCCGACGGCCAGAGGTAGTAACCATCGGTGGTCAGGAATCGGTCCCCAACTTCATCACCCACGATGTCGACCCTGGCCCAGCCGAGACGCGACGCCAGAATGAGATCGACACGTTCGTAGAAGTCGACGGTCTCATTCGTGAGATCGGGAGCGTGACCGGCAGTCAACCCGGGCTCCCTGCGGCCGGCATACTTGACCCAGGCGTCTTCGTAGCCGGCCTCCCTCAGCATGGTATAGCCGGGTGCGCGGGTGTAGCCGTCGGTGTTCATGTCGCCCACAATGATCACCGGTAGCTTCTCGTCGTGCAGGTAGGCGATCAACTCTGCGATTTGACCTTGCCGGATCTCCGCCGCGAGACCGGAGCCGGGTTCCGGATGCGTATTCACGAAACGATACTTCCGCCCGTCAACCTCGGCGTCCACCGCGACAAAGCCGCGCAGGATCTGCAACCACTGACCGCCGAGTGAGAATGGCGGGAAACTCGTGGCGTAATTCTGCGCCACGACGTTGCCCGTGTTCACGTCACCACGGGCCAGCACCACATCGTAGTCCACCAGCGACACCATGCCAACTTGCCCGCCAGGTACTGCTACCGCCGTGTTCTGCACCGAGCCTGCGACGTAGTAGTCCAACCCGCGGGCGAGCAGATGCTGTTGGAGAATCGCCAAGAAGTCGAGCTGCACGCCCCCGCCCTCGATAAAGTATGCCTCCTGCAGTCCGATCAGTTCGGGATCGGCCGCAGCGATCTCGTCGGCGATGGCACCGGCGCGCTCCGGGTAGTTGGTGTACACCATCGTCGCGAACGCTGTGTCGACCAGGCCCGGGATCAACTCCGGATATCCCGCTGCCGCGGCCTCAATGATCGGATCCACATCGGCCCCGATGTACAAGTTGCGAGTCATCACTGTGACGTAACCCGACTTGCCGGGCGGGCCCGCGCGGTGTTCGAGCAGCGAGTCTTCG
>CP070666.1:1492346-1495307 GCA_020351775.1 Gemmatimonadota bacterium
CAGGGCAGCCTGGCCGCAGGCGAACAACCCAAATGTCTTCATGAGTCTCGGCGTTCCCTCAGGAGCCGGCGGCAGAACCACACGATCCCGCTTGTATGGATCGCGTTCTACCGGCGCTCGTACGGCTGCTGTGAAACTAGCCAGCGCGGCAATCTTCTTCAGCGTAGTCTCACTAAGACCGACTTGTGGCAACACCTCACCAGCAGCAGCCAATCCCTCTCTGAAGGCATCACTAAGTCGAGCGTTTGTGTCGTCCTCCTTGCCTACCGAATTCCAAGCTGAGAGGGCCAGGTCTTCCGGATCGAGACTCGGCGCGAAGCGTATCTTAATGCAGCGCTCTCCAAGATGGGCATGGAACGATTTGTACAGATCGACTGCCGGGGTTATTCCCATTATGACCGTCGCTTTGCCGCTCCATTTACGGGTAATGCCGTTCCCGTAGTCTTTGCGAATGTAACCGTCCCACACCTCACGGAACTGAGAGAAGATCTCGCCTCGGCCGTGTGGATCGCCCTGGAGTAATGTGGACAGCTCCTTGATCACTATAAACGGTCTGTCGCCTAGGCGAGTCAGGAGTGACGGATCACCGCCCCCAGGCGCCCAGGAGCCGCTGAGAAGGGTATGAGGTGTCAGTTTCGATAGCACGATCGCTCCATCTATACCCTCCAAAGGCTGCAGGACGAGAGTTTTTCCTAAGGAAGACGGTGCGATCAATTCAAGCCAGACTGCGGGTCCTTGCAGTTGATTTGCCAGTACCGTCGCCAGTATCGACTCGACGACCTGCTCGTCGAAACCCGGAAGACACTCGCTTAGAGTCTCCCTCACGATGTCAAACGGGGCGCTCATTGCTGGCCTCCCCGTCGGTGCTGCGCACATACGCTTCGTGCACGAGACAGGAGCTGCTGCTTAACGGCGTCAAAAGTCGCGGGATTGATTAACGCTCTGCCGCTAATGAACTCCGCTAACGACTCCTCAAGCGCTTCCGTCTGGTCGAAGCGAAAGTCGGCCCGGTTCGGCGAAATCGGTGATGGGTTTACCTCAGGATGGAACCCTCGGCAGGTCAGCCAGCACGCTATGGTGAGGCTGTCAGTGGTAAAGATCTCCGTGTTGTCGATTGTCATTGTTACTCCTTCTGTGCCGCGCCGCGCGGTCTGTGGTGTTTACTGTCATATTCCCTCCCCGTTGCAATTGTCTTGCGATTATCGCTGACAGCTTGTCCCCGAGCGCCAGTTCAGATAGGGGTGGCGCCGCTCCCCCATGCATGTCTTCCTCTGTCACCCCCTTTCCTCAGGTTGGCCCTGCTACAGAGTGACCCAGCTCGCGCGCCACGTAGTAGGCACTCACCGGACACGTGCCTGCAGCCGCCCGGAACGTTGTCGGGTGGAACGGACCGCACCTGCCGTCTGCTCCCGATTTGCGACAGAAGGGACGGGCGCAGGGTGGGGTTGCCTTACCACCGAAGGCCGCCGGGTGGTTGGTGGGTTGCACGGCTTTGTTACGCCTGGCGTGCATCGTCCAGCAGGACAACCCGCTCAACGGTCTCCTCGTCAGCCTGGGTGTAGATGTCTAATACCACGCTCGGGGTGAGCCAGCCGCCTGCCTCAGCAACGTCCTTCGGGGGCAAGTGACGACGGGCGCCGACCCACGCACGCCGGATCGCGTGCCAACCTTCGCGCGGTGCGAGCTTCACCTTCGCTGCGTCGGCCGCCTCTTTCAGCCACTGCAACGCAATATCGTTCGATAGCGGTTCGCGCTTCGATCTCTCTACCGTGAACGGGCGCGGGAATAGCCATGCTGAGCCAACACCCGGACGCTCACGGCGGACAAGCTCGATAACGTCGCGCACCTTCCGAGTCACCGGTACGACCATCTCGCGGCCCGCTTTGTCGCTATCGGCACGCCAACGCAACGAGCCGTACCGACCCTCGTCAGGTAGCCAATCGCCGTGCTGGAGCTGGCAGATCGCTGAGATTCGCCTGCCCGTACCCCAAGCGAGTACCAACAGGTCGCGCAGATAGCTCGGCTCGGTCTTACCACCACGCGTGACCCGCATCCTGTGGCGCCGCGCCGCGTCGAGCAGTTTTCCGTAAGTCTCGGGCGACATGGCTGGCCGCTTGGGATTCCGCTCACGTGGCATGTCGAACCCGCGTGTTGGATCGTCCTTCAGCAGCCGGCCACGCGCTCGCGGGTGTGAGAACGCTACTGCCCAACGGCACACGGCCCGAAGAAACGCGAGATCAGCTCGAACGGTCTTCTCACCAACCGATCTACGCTTACCCTTCGGAACAAGCCGACCGTGCGAGTCGAGTTCGCCGCACCTTCTCATTCTCACGAATGCGTCCCATTCGCGCCGCGAGAGATCCGATAGATCGAAGTCAGATCCGAGGTAGTTCTTCCAGAGTTCGGTCCGCCTGCGGTCGGAAGCACGCTCGTTGGCCGAGGTCTTGCCCGGCGTTCTGTGTTCTAGGTAGAGGTCCAGGATCTCGCTGACGGGATAACGTCGGTCAGGATAGACGCCGCTAAACAGGTCGGCACTGATCTTTTTCGCCTTGACCTCAGCCTTCTTCCAATTGCGGTGCTTCTGAGCGCGCCGCTCCTCTTGCCCGTTCTCCCACCAGGACAAGTAGAGCGGGCCGCTGGGCTCACGTTCGTAGATCCGCACGCGGGAGCCGCGCTTATCGCCCACCGTCTTACTCTTGGGTTTTCTCGGCCGCGCCATTCTACTGCCCTCCTTCAGCCGCGCCGTACGCCGGGCCGCTGCGGCACGTGTCTACGTTGGATTAGCCAGCGTGAGCCGTTACGTCTTGCGTCTACCGTGCCGTTACGGATCAACTCGCGCAGGTGCCACTCGCTGTAGCCGGACTCGGCTGCAGCCTCGCGTACTGTCAGTTCTTCCAACGGCTGTGCTTGGATTGCGTCCTCCAGTTCTGCAGCCACGGCCCGCAGGACCGCCGCCGCTTC
>CP070666.1:1495407-1498355 GCA_020351775.1 Gemmatimonadota bacterium
CCGGAAGGGGCTCGATCGTGATGTTGTCTGGAATTGTCTGGTTGCCATGCCCGGCGGCTCATGCGTGGTTAGACTCCGTGCCAGAAATCACCCACCCTTGGAGATCTTGTGGAGGCGAACCGTCTCAACATCTAGTGAATCTCGAAAGCGAAGCAACATGAATTCATCCCCCACCTGTAACGGCTCGTGCCTCGGTGAGAGCGTTACCGTTGCAAGCGCAACGCCCCGCTTGTCGAACACGCTCCAACGCGTAGCCTGCCCTGGACGCCACGCATACTGCAGGACCCATAGGTTGCCGATTTCGTCGTGAATCAGGCCGGCGACGCCACGGAGAAGATACGACGCACCGAACTTCGGCATAGTCCGGTTGGCGGGTATGCCTGCCAGTACTTGTTCCCAGCGGCGGCGCAAGTCGGGATTCTGAGTCCGATTCAGTTGCGCCTCGCGGAACTGCCGCACGGCCTCATCAGTGACCTCAACCGGCGGTGCGTCCCACCGGATCAGGCGCAGGAGCCGCCCGGTTGGAGAGTAAGCTCGAAGCTCGGAGTGCTCGTTGTGTCCATGATAGAAGATGGTATCCACCACATCCAACACATAGGAGCGGGCAAACGGTACCCCGTAGACGGAGAGGGCACCCTCGATCAGACGGAAATAGCGGTCATCGCCCGCAAAGACTCCCAACGGATGCGGGGACGAGACGCCTGCTTCGTATCTGTAGAGACGGAAGTCGATGCGGTATACGCCGGTCTGTTCTGGTGGAGGATGAGGATTCCGAATGAGAGCGGACCCGTCCCCGAAGAGCCCGACAACTACCGGGACAAGCACCTCATCCGTGGCCCGTATAGGCATTGACCGCACGTACTTACCTGCTGGATCCAGAACGGTCAATCGCTGCTGTCGTGAGTCGTATGCCACCACGCTATCGGCACTCAGGAGCGTGATCCACTCGATGTTGCTGAACTCGCCCGGGCCCGCTCCTTCCTGTCCAGCGGCATAAAGAAACCGACCATCCGGCGCAAAGTATCGGACCTCGAAGCTGCCGGCATTGCCAACCGCGACGCGACCGTCCGACAGTCGTAGCGCTCCGACAACCCGATAGAGCGCATTCTCAGGGTCATCGTCGCTCGCGCCGAGTATCAACTCGGGAGCAGAGCTGATGTGCCACTCTGTCCAGCTGCCAGGATCGCCGGTGTTTACGACGATCGTAACGCCGGCGCTGTCGCGGATTGAGAAGGTGTCGCGGTCGGGCCCGTTGCCACCACAGCCCACAACGATTGCTGTGAGGACGGCTGTTGCCGCCACCCTAACAGTTCGGCGCACGAGCTGCGGGGCTCCTCCTCTCCGGCTCCGATCTCTGTTCAATCATTGACCCTCCCTTGACTCAATCAACGGGCCACCCACGAGCCCGTCACGCTTCATGCGCCTGCCAATCAGCGTGACGCCGAGGTGCATGCTTTTGCCAGATTTCATCCATGTCTACGCCAAGCTGAGCTTTCTTCAGGCGGTCGAGGGCAATTGAGCTATATCGTTTGAAGGATGCCCTACAGGCCGTCGTTCCGACGCCGCGAGGCTCAGGCAAGGATAGCCTTGTCCGAGCACCAGTCTCTGTCCCGTGATTGCCCTCCGCCAGTGCGTTATCAGGACATTAGGGGGCGAAAATGCGACATTTGTCCAGATCTTTCGTCGCCTTCCTGCATTTGGCCAGTTTCTAGGTCCCTCAACAGAATCCCGTCCAGCGTCGGGACAGGCAGGCCCAGCGAGGGGGCACCGCGGAGGAGGCCTCGATGGGTTACGACCCAATCAAGTGGAGCTGGGACGACGACATCCGGACCGTCGAGGAGATCGTTGTGGGGCTGGCCCATGTGATCTTACGGCGTTACCAGCCACACGCCTGAGCCAGCTGTGCCGATGAGTAGCCGACCCAGTGAATCCACCATCATGCAGAGTCCACCTCGCACACCTTCGGGCAGCACGAGACCATCCCATTGCGAGCCATCGCTCGTGGCATGCAGCTGCATCCGCGTTATGGGTCTTCGGTCCCCAGGGCCAGTGACCGCCATGGACGCGGCGTACAGCCTATTGCCGAGGAACGCCAGGGCACGGACAAGACCGCCTTCCGTGACGGAGTATTCCCAGGTCTCGCCTCCGTCATCAGAGCGCATCACGCCACCCTGCACTCCGGCCCACAATCGGTCCTCCATGTAGGGATCAAGCATGAGACTGTACACCGCGTTATCCCGAGTTGGGGTCGGTGCATAAAATTCCCAGGTCTCGCCCGAGTCGTTGCTGTAAAGCACGTATCCGAGGAATATCGATGCCTCACCGCCAGCCCAGATCCGCGAGCCGTCGGGCGCGATCACAATGCTGTTCACACCCAGCCCCCCCAAGTATTCCTCTCCCCAGCTGAACCACCAGTGCCGCCCGCCGTCGTCGGAACGGAGCACGTGCGCAGACCCCCCCATGAAAACTCGTCGCGGAACGCTGGGGTCAGCTGCCAGCGAGTACGCCCAAAACCGCCAGTCATTCCGAGCAGCCAGTCCACCGTCTGACGGTATCCACGACGTCACTCCCGCGTCTTCGGCAGCGAACACGGCAGCTTCCGTCTGCTCATCAGCATACGGCATCACCCCAACCAACAACCGATCGGGTTCACCGGGCACAAACTGGATGGCGCTCACCATGGCATGATCCAGCCCAAGCGCCATCCAGTCACTGCTCGAGGAGTCAAACCGGAACACCCCCGCATCGGCGGTCCCGGCGAAGTAGCCCCACGGAGTCTGCGCCAACGCTCCAACCCAGTCACCGTCCAGCCCGATCTGTGCCCAGCAGTATCCGTCCAGGCGAACGTCACAGCCGTGAGGCGCTCCCCAAGGCGCCATCGGATCCTCCTGCCCACAGCCTGATACAGAGCCAAGCGCTAGACAGTGCACGGCAAGGAGGAATCGGAA
>CP070666.1:1498455-1501402 GCA_020351775.1 Gemmatimonadota bacterium
AACAGACGAGTGTCAGTCGACAACGGACGAATGTCAGTCGACAACGGACGAGCGTCAGTCGACAACAGACGAGTGTCAGTCGACAACGGACGAATGTCAGTCGACAACGGACGAATGTCAGTCGACAACGGACAAATGTCAGTCGACAACGGGCGAATGCCAGTCGACAACGGGCGAATGCCAGTCGACAACGGGCGAATGTCCGTCGACAACAGACAAATGTCCGTCGACATCCCCCCTGATGTCCGTGACCCCACGCCCGTTGTCCGCGGCCGCTCGGCCCTTGGACGTGGCGACCGTAACGGGCGGTAAGGGACGGTCAGAGACGGCAAGGGGCGGTAAGAAGGGTCGGCAAGAGACGGGCAGTGACGGGAAGCCCTCAGGTCTCAAGCCGACCGCCTCCGGTCACGACCGCAATCCCTGAGCGCTCCCACCCCTTCCGGTGGGAAGCGGCATGCCGCGGACCCTTCGCAGCAGACTCTCGACGCCTCGTCGCGCTCGCCGAGTCTCGCGGCTAGCACGCCGAGCGCGAGAAGTACGGCCTACCTGAGCAGCAGCTCCGCGTACGTCGCCGGGTTGACAAGATGGTTTCGCTGTGCGAGCGAGTAACTACGCGGTGCCCCACTCACCGTCGCCGTGACGGTGAGACTGACCCTGAGAGTATCGCGACCTAGCCGCGGCACCGCGAACTCCACGGCGTAACCGTCCGGTAAACGCCCCCCAGACGCGCGCACCGAGACGCCCCCCGCCGGCTCCGACCCGAACGAGGTCACATAGAACTCGGAGAACGTCATGTCCAGGTTGTCAGCTTGCCACTTCGACGTGAACGCGCCCATGTCAATCGAACGCACGATTACCTCACTACCGTTCCCCTCGGCCGGAGGCGACACGAGCACAACGACGTCATCCCGTACCAGGTGAGCCCGAGCAGCGTCCGCATCGTGCTGCACGACGAGAGCCACATGATCGCCCTCGCCTACCTGCGACCCGTGTCGTACGTCGCGTGGAATATGTGGCACGTGGATCGCCGCGTAGAGGAACTCTGCGTCAGATCGGAATGCCGCTCGCGGCTGATTCCCGTTGCCGGATCCGTGCAGTTCGCTCCATGTATCGCTCGACCACTCTGCAATGTCACCATCGATCACCGGGGCCATCCCAGGATCAACCTGCTTACGGTCGAGCTCCGACCGAAACACGAGCCGGCCATCGCGCATCTCATACCGTGAGTCCGCCTGCAGTTCCTCGAGCCGTGACCGGGTCCGCACCACGAAGGGACGCAATTCATCCACGAGCGTACGAATGTCGGAGCGGTCTCGGGCAATACCATCGAGCTGCACGAGCGCTTCGTCGAGTTGTATCAGACCATCACGAACCGCCTCTACGTCAACTGCCGCACCGGGTATGAACAGCGGCTCGAAGAGGTTTGCCGTCCACCCGTCATCGTAGTAGATCCTCACGAACGGCTCGAGACCCTCGGCCACCTCATCCCCGTAGAGTCCGGCCAGGGCGCTGTCGAGTGCCGCTTCCGGATCGTACGATCTCGGGTCACGCACGTACTCGGCCAGCGTCGCAAGCGGAATCATCGAGGCGTGTGCTTCATTCATCGGATTGGACAGGATGCCCAGAGTGCGAGTCGACAGCTCCGGCCCGCGGCGTTGCAGCGGTCCCAGGAACGGCCGCCACCGCGCGTAGTCGTTGACCGGGTAGTTGTCCCAGATGAGCGGCTCGCGCGACATGAGATCCGCCCATTCGCGCGCCTGCTCCGCCGTAATCTCCGGCGCCGCCACGTCCACGCCGGTCCAGAAGAACGGCACTTCGGGGACCACGAGTTCACCCAGCTCGCGCAGGTATTCCCGATCGCCCCAGGCGTTCGTGTAGGTGGTCGGTGTAACAGCGAGCGTAGCCCCGACTTCCGAGAGATCCCGATGGAGACGGTTGATCACTGAGGCGTGAGCCTGTGCCACCGATTCGAAAGCCTGGCGATCCACTTCGTGCTGCAGCGTGAAAGGAACGTCGTCCAGGAACAGCGCAAACGCCGTAACACCGAGCGCTCCTATCTCGTCTAGCTTGCGCTTGAGCGTGGCATAATCGTTTGAATCGGCATGCGCCATACTCTCGCCGGGACTGATCGCGTAGACGAATTCCACACCGGACTCGCGGGCGACGGCAGCCAGTTCCCGTAGGCGAGCGAGGTCGCCTTCGGGATATTGCTCCCGCCAGCGATGCCGGTGGTAGGGATCGTCTTTGGGAGCGTAGTAGTAGTGGCTGAGCCCCACGCTTCCCATGAACCGCAGGATGTCGAGGCGGTCCTGGTGTGACCACGGCGGGCCATAGAATCCTTCTATCACTCCCGTCTGCTGGAACGGGTGCATCTCCTGGCTCTCACCGCTCACACAGGCCGCGCAGAACGCCGCGATAAACAGAGTGAGGTATCTCATGATGGAAAGCATCCTTTCGTTCGCTACCTTTTGTCCCAGGTCACGCCAGCCACAAATGGCCTGCCGTCTCTCAACCCCCCTTGCCTTCCTTAGCAGCCCTTGCAGCCGGACCCAGATTCCTAGCGATCCATGCGAAGCAGACCGCTGCGAGTACGAGGAATAGTACGCCTGCGCCGAGGTCCCCGAACAGAATCCGGCCCACACCGAACAATGAGGAGTACACACACGTAACGCCTGCCACCCAATTGGTCCAGTTGAGCGGGCCGCCATCCACGGGCTGGCGGCCGAGTCCCAGTGACTCGGTAACACGGCGCCAACCTCTCCCCCCGGGCCGGACCCGGAGATAGAAGTCCCGCAGCACGCGCCCGTCCTCCGGTCGGGTCGCAAAAGTCACACAGAGCCACACCAACGTTGATGCGCCAACGGTTGCCAACATGATCCAAGCCCACTGAGTGGGGTCGTCCGGGTCCAGTCCAGCTCCGAACCAGAGTATCAAGCTCACCACGAGC
>CP070666.1:1501502-1504436 GCA_020351775.1 Gemmatimonadota bacterium
GTGTATCAGAACCGACCCGTCAACAGCGGAATCTGCACGCCCAGTGCTGTTCGCATCCGGCCGTCGCGAGTATGGCGGCTCAGCAAGGTCGGTAGCGGTAGGGGCATTCCCAGGCTCCAGTCTCCGCCGTTCAGGTTCACCAATGCCTGGGTTGACTCCAGATCCGGCTCGTCAAACCCGTTTGGCTGGCTCCGTGTGATCGCTGTCCCGATGGCGAGGCCGGCGGCACTCGTGAGGGCCGGTATGAGGACCGCCGCTTTCTCGTCTTCGACACTGCCCAACAGGTCGATACCCACGCCGGCGAGACCGCCTGCAAGTCCTGCGGCCGTAATCATCCAGACGCGCCCGGCGCTTCCGGTCCACGACTTGGTGGCGACTGCGGAAGCAATCAGCCCAACGTTGCCGCCGATCAGGCCCCAAGTCAGGAGGGCATCGCCTTCGGCATCGGCCAGCACTCCTCCGGCCAGCCCGTACCATGTCCCCCAGAACGAGCTCCACGTGACCAATGTTGCATCTCCGGCAGTGGGATTCCTGGCGGCTGCGACCGCGCCGCCGGCGGCAATTCCGGCCAGCCCACCTAACACTGCGGCTGTAAACGGAGCTTCGTCTGGTGTATACTCCCCACAGTAGTCTGAGAAAGCATCGCACCGGGTCTCGGACCCGATGTCCAGCACCGAGCGCCACCCAACTGCCTGCCATGTGCCCCACATCGATCCGAACGCGGCGGTGATCGCCTGACCCGAGCTCACTGGGTAGTTAGCGGTGAACGCCTTGGTGCCGAAGAAGCCGAGTGGGGCTCCGATCAGCAATCCGGCTCCGAACGCTTCCTCTGACTCGGACCCAAACGCGGCCGGAATGGCAACGCCGAGCCACGCACCGAACAAGGTGTTCCATACCATGAGACCGGCACGACCGCTGCCGGCGTCCGTTACACGGCGCACGGTACCCAGCCACACAGCCGCTTCCGATGCTGCCTGAGTGCCGTCGTACGCCTGGATAATGAAGACGAGGAGCCGGCGCGTGGTCTCACTGTCACCACGGGCTTCCAGCCTGCGGGCTGCATCGAGTAACACCGCGGCGGAGTCCGACCGAGTCACCTGTGCTGTTAGACAGACGGGCGTTGATAGCAGGGTTGCGGAGATAGCTACAACCGACAGCCACAGCCGAAACGGGGTCATGACTCCTCCCAGTAGGGGCTGGGTACGCCAGGTGAGTGGTATGCCAGCCTAAGAGGCGCCAGTCAAGTGAGCGTCAAGTCATACGTCGCCTGGGCACACGACGGAGTGGTGACTCGCCCGTCTATCGACGCTCCTGATGCCGCTGCGCTGCCGGGAGCCACACCGACCGGTGTGCGAGACGTCAATCTGGCCGCCCCCTCGTGCCAGGAGTAGCTTAGTGCGGGACCACTGGGAGCCTGTTTATGGCGGACCAGTTGGAACACCTGAAGGTCGCACTTGCCGAGCGCTACCGAATCGAGAGCGAGCTTGGGTCCGGTGGCATGGCCACGGTCTACCTAGCTCGAGACCTCAAGCACGACCGACAAGTAGCACTGAAGGTCATGCGTCCCGAACTCTCCGCGATCCTTGGTGGTGAACGATTCCTCCGCGAGATCCGCATTGCCGCCAAGCTCAACCACCCGCACATACTAGCTCTCCACGATTCAGGGGAAGCCGAGGGCTTCCTCTACTACGTCATGCCCCACGTTGAGGGCGAGTCGCTGAGGACCAAGATCGAGCGAGAGAAGCAGCTCTCCATTGACGAAGCGGTGGTCCTGACACGGCAAGTAGCCGCGGCGCTCGATTACGCGCACCAACAGGGCGTGATCCACAGAGACATCAAACCTGAGAACATCCTGCTTCATAGAGGTGAGGCTGTTGTAGCGGACTTTGGCATTGCGCTGGCCGTGACTGCCGCTGGTGGCGAGCGACTGACCGAGACCGGGCTGTCCCTGGGTACTCCCGAATACATGAGCCCCGAGCAAGCAACCGGCGGTGGGAAGCTGGATCAACGGGCTGATGTCTATTCGTTGGGTGCTGTGTTATACGAGATGGTGACAGGCGAGCCGCCACAGACTGGTGCGACGGTTCAGGCGGTCATAGCGAAGCTGTTGAGCGAGCGTCCCGCGCATCCTCGTGTGGTGCGCGACAGCGTTCCGGAGGCGATGGACCGAGCGATCATGAAGGCGTTGGCCAAGGTGCCGGCGGACCGCTTCGACTCGGCGAAGGCATTCTCCGAAGCGCTCTTCGCCACAGTGGTGGCAGCCGAGGAGGAGAAGAAGTCTATCGTGGTGCTTCCGTTCGACAACATGAGCCCCGATCCCGGCGACGCCTACTTCAGCGACGGATTGACGGAAGAGATCATCACACACCTCTCACACATCAATTCTCTTCGTGTGATCTCGAGGAACTCGGCGATGGTGCTGAAGGGCAGCCACAAGGACACGCGGACCATCGCAGCAGAGCTCGACGTGCAATACGTTCTCGAAGGGAGCGTGAGGAAGGCTGGGGATCAACTTCGCATCACGGTCCAGCTCATCGACGCAGCCTCCGACGCTCACCTTTGGGCAGAGAGCTATGACGGCGTGCTGGAGGATGTTTTCGGGATGCAGGAGCAGGTTGCACGCTCCATCGTGGACGCTCTCCAGTTGGAGCTGCATCCGGGCGAGGAAGAACGGCTGGCGGAGCGTCCCATCGAGGACCTCGGCGCCTATGAATGCTATCTCAGGGCGCGCAATGAGATTGATGCCTTCACGGTAGACGGTACCCGACGTGCCATTCAACACCTCGAATACGCCCTCGATATCGTGGGCGGGAACGTTCCTCTGTTCACAGGAATGGCCTATGCCCATTTTCAGCGAGCCAATCTCGGCATCGCTCAGGATGAGGCCATTGCTCTCGCGGAAGAATACGTCGCCAAGGCACTCGCGCTGGATCC
>CP070666.1:1504536-1507459 GCA_020351775.1 Gemmatimonadota bacterium
CAGCATCGACGTTGGACGAGCGGGGAGACCCCCTGGCCGGGCGCGTTGTCGTGTGGTCGTCGGATGATGAGGCTGTTGCCCTCGTGGATTCGGCCGGATTGGTGACCGCAATCGGGGAAGGCATGGCAACTATCACGGCAGCTAGTGAGGGAGTGTCAGCGGCGAGCAATATCACGGTCAAGCCTTTTGTCGTCCCAGTAGCCACAGCGCGAAGCAAGCCCATTGGTGATACGGTCCGCGTAGAGGGAATTGTGCTCAGCAGTCCCAACACGTTCGGTGATAACACATTGCACCTGTCAGACACGTCCGCAGCAATACGGGGGACTGGGATCTCCGCGTCAGTGTTCGTGGGAGACAGTGTCCGGCTGGCGGGATTACTCGGTTTGGTGAGCGGACAGCCTGTGATTGAGAGCGCAGGGGTTACCAAGCTCGGAACGTCAATGGTCCCGGACCCTGCATCCCCACTTTCGTAAGTCGCTGCAAATCAATATGTCCGGGGCTGGACTCGAACCCGCACGGGGCTACCCCCGAGCGCCGCGTGACACTAGCGACAAGGAGCCGCGCCCACCCAATCCGATGAACGCGGCCCTCTCGTGCTCTCACTATCTACGCTACTGCCCACCATGCATTGCCTACTGCCTACCGCCCCGTCGGATTCCCTGTCCTCAGCTTCTCGAGCACCTGATCGACGCTAAGGGAACTGACGGGCTGGCGCTGTGGAAACTCCTGGAATGTCTCAAGGAAGCGGCCCACAACAGCCTGCGCTGGCACGAAGGTCCACATCTGATCGGCCATCCAGCGGAGGTACATGCGCGACTCAAAGTACGTGCGCTCAAATGGGTCCATGCGCAGGTTCACCACGATTGGCCAACTCGGCGTCCTGCGGAATGCCGTGGTGATGTCGCCTTCATTGTAGGAGAAGTGAAGCTTCCAGTCGTCGACGCGGATGGCGTTCAGATTACCGCTAGCCTCGAAGTAGAATATCTCCCTGCGCGGAGCACTCTCGGCCTCACCCTGGAAATACGGCATGAAGTTATAGCCGTCGAGGTGCACTTTGAAGGTCTTGTCGCCAGCGTTGTGCCCACGCATCAACTTCTCTTTAATGTCTGGATCCCCCGCACCGGCCATAAGCGTCGGAAGCCAGTCCTCGTGCGAAATGATGTCGTTGAACACCGTGCCCGGCTCGATGACGCCGGGCCAACGGACCATCGCCGGCACGCGGAAACCGCCCTCCCATGTTGTTCCCTTCTCTCCACGGAACGGGATCGTACCGCCGTCGGGCCAAGAGACCACCTCGGCGCCGTTGTCCGTCGAGTAGAACACAATAGTGTTCCCGGCAATGCCCCACTCATCGAGTTTGTCTAGGACCATGCCCACGTAGTAGTCGTGTTCGGCCATGCCGTCTGCGTACAACCCATACCCGGTCTTCCCGTCCCACTCGGGGCTCAGGCGCGTCCAAACGTGCATCCGAGTGGTGTTGAGCCAGACGAAGAACGGCGTGTCCTGTTGGACCGACCGCTCCATAAAGTCGATTGCGGCTGCCACGAACTCCCCGTCCGCCGTCTCCATGCGCTTGCGGGTCATGGGCCCCGTGTCCTCGATTCGCCCATCGGCGTAGCTGTGGAGCACGCCGCGCGGTCCGAAGCGCTCATGGAACTCAGGGTCCTTCGGGTAGTGGTATGTCTCAGGCTCCTCCTCGGCGTTGAGGTGGTAGAGGTTGCCGAAGAACTCGTCGAACCCGTGGTTGGTCGGGAGGTGTTCGTCCCGATCACCGAGGTGGTTCTTGCCAAACTGGCCCGTCGCGTAGCCAAGTGGCTTGAGCAGCTCGGCCAGCGTCGGATCCTCGGGCTGTAAGCCGGCCTCCGCCCCCGGCATGCCAATCGTCAGCAAGCCCGTACGGTACGGGTGCTGTCCGGTGATGAATGCCGCACGGCCTGCTGTGCAGCTCTGCTGGGCGTAGTGGTCCGTGAACATCGCGCCTTCTTCTGCAAGGCGGTCGATGTTGGGTGTACTCCCACCCATCATGCCGTTGTGATAGGCGCTGATGTTGTACATCCCCACGTCGTCGCCCCAGATGACCAGGATGTTGGGGCGGTCCTGGGCGGCCGCCTGGCTTGCCAACCCCATGAGCGCTAGGCTGATCACCAGTGTCGTGAGACATCTCTTCATCGCAATCTCCCGTGGTGGAAAGTGGCCAGTTGACTCAGAGGCACGTTCCCTAGGATTCAGACCGGAACCCCGTCTGAAGCAGGGCGCTGCTCTCTAGTGTGAGTCGTCGCGGACGGCAACGGTCACAGTTGTAGGTCGCTCGGCGTTCCCAGTGCCCTATTTCCTCACCGTCCGTGGTCAAACGATTGTTCTGGTGACATGTATGCGGGAGTGCCGAGTGCCACTCCCTCAGTGGTCAACTTGTGAACACCCGTGGCTTCGCTTACTGCCTTGGCGACGCCAAAGTCGGTCACCAATGCATGGTGCTTGGTGAGCAGCACGTTGTCGGGTTTGATGTCGCGATGAACTACACCCTTATCGTGAGCCTCAGATAGCGCGTCTACCACATCTCTCAGGATTCGGACGGCCTCGGCGACGGGCAGTTCGCCTTCGCGAGCCAGCTTGTCGCGTAGAGATTCACCCTCGACATGAGGCATGACGTAGTAGAGGAAGCCGTCAGCATCTCCTGAGTCGTGCAGTGGCAGGATGTGGGGGTGTGTGAGATTGGCCGCGATCTTGATCTCTTGGTGGAACCGCTCGGGACCCAACGCGGCCCCCAGCTCAGGACGGAGGACTTTGATGGCTACCTGGCGCTCGTGCTTGAGGTCCTGAGCGAGGTATACGGTTGCCATCCCACCGCTACCGAGTTCCTGCTCGATCCTGTAGCGGTCAGCCAGCGCAGCCTTGAGACGCTCCAGCAGGTCAGCCATGTCAC
>CP070666.1:1507559-1510480 GCA_020351775.1 Gemmatimonadota bacterium
GCGGAACAGAGCGAGGAATGGGGCCTCCGCCCTCTTGCCGGTAGCGGGGGAGTCACCCAGCGGGCCGGTATGAGTTCCGCTGTAGGTCGCCAGTGCGGCCACCCGGTCACCTTCGGCAACAAGCTGATGAACGGTGACCCGCTGGTCTGGGAAGCTCACCAGGAAGGACTGCTGCAGCCGAACGAACTCGTCGCGCGACGTTACAGGCGGTCCCTCAGTCGCTGCGCTGTGGCGGACGAAGTCCTCGGCTACGATCTCGCCGAGGGCGTCCCAGTCCGCTGCGTTGAGCACCTCGGTGAACTGACGGACCAGCTCCTTGTTGCTTTCGAGCCGTGCAGTAGGGGAAGCACACCCAAATGCAAGTCCCAGAACCACGGATGCTGAAGCAAGGTTTTTCGGTCGCATGGTGTCCTCCGGTTGATCGTCGGGTGAGACGGCTTCTCCGTCTAGTGTCAGTTATTTCCGACGTTGGGTTGTCTGGGGAAACCAGTGATATTGCCGATCCAGGCAATGAGTCCTTCCGGATCATAGTCCGCGCAGTGTCCACCGTCCCAAAACACCCAGGCATTCACTTCCTTGTTTCGGTTCTCCAGCGTTGTGGCCAGGTTGACCATGACGGTTTGTGAGTTGTGGTTGTCCCTGGTGCCGTTGCGGAGCCACCAGTAGCCGGCGACGTCGCTGTCATTCTGTCCAAGGAAGTACATGGCATTCATCATGTTGACGGCAGTTCTCAGTTCGTCGTCAATTTCGGCATTTGGGTTGCCACTGGCTTGCCGGAGGCTGAAGTTGGTGAAGTGTCTGGCGTCTGTGGTCCTGTTTCCGAACAAAATCGGTTCTGGCTGTCTCATGTCAAAATCGTCAAAGGCTGGGAGGCTTTTCATTCTGCCCACGTGCGCGACATAGTCTCCAAAGGCAAACGTAGCACTGTTGCCGCTCCACGTGATCCATCTGTTAGTTGCCAAGTACTCTTTGCGTTCTTCGTCCGTCAAGTCATTCAGGTACTCGTTGGCTGACGGGATCAAGTAATACAGCAACAAGTACTCGTCATAGTTGTCTGCCGTGAGCGGTCCGAAACCGTTCTTCCCCTCGAGGCCCAGGGATTCCTGATACTCGCCGTAGGATTGTCTCAACTGCCTTGAAAGCTCTTGATCCACGACGCCGGATCTGGTCGGAGTGGTTCCGTACATCCATTCGTAGGACATATCGGAGTGCTCCAGATCGGTGATGGGGCTGAAGCAGGCGCTGGCAAAGATATGGTCATCCACATCGGCCGCGCCGATCTCCTCGAGATACTCGTCATACAAGGGACTGTTGCCGGAAGCGCCGAGCAGCGCGGAGAGTGCACCACCCGCGCTGCAGCCGGTAGAGACGATCCAATTGGCGTTGCCGGGCATGACGGAGTCGTTGGAGCGTATGTAACGGACGGCTGCCTTCAGATCAACGATGGCAGCGGGTGCCTTGCCGTAATAGGTCCCGTCATTGGCCAGGTTGTCACGGCCGCGCGCGCCGGGTGTCACCACCACATAACCCGCTGCCAGTGCCAGATCCTGTTTGCTGCTTACGCTGCTGTTGCCACCAGGACGAAGTGTGCGAGGACCGCCAGGTTCTTCGCTGCGACCGGGGCCAGCGGCACCGGGTGGTGGTGGGGCGCCCATAGGACCGGTCGCATTGTTCACAGACATGTAACCGCCAACAGTAATATTGAACAGCACGGGGGCCTTGGTGGCATCGATAGTGACACCATCTACCTGGATGGGGACACTGACATTCAGACTCTGATAATCCTTATCCACAGGATTCGCGACATATGGAATGTGCATGTAGGAGTGATAGGTGACATCTCTTTCGCCCGCAGAGGTCCTCACTCTCATGGTTTCTACGGTGTAGTCATCCTTGGGGAACAGGAGGGGGCCATGGACCTGGCCTCTTGCAGCCTCCCACCCTAGAGAACACACAGCTATCAGGGTCAATGAGATTGCCTTAGGCAGTGTCTTATTCATTTAGGGAATCCTCTAGAGTATCTAGGTCGTCTCGGCTCAGGGCGCAGGCGAGCCGCTTTGAGTCCGCTCCTTCACAAATGCACATAACGGCTCGGCGCGAGCTGCGGACGCAGATTCACGACCTGCATGACATGTTGCCATCCGCCAACCTGCCTGGCGCACAAACGAAATGGCGTCCCCGCGCGCACAAGCTTCATGCTCCTGTTCTATGGCTCTCCACGCTGCCGTCAACTGTAGTCGACAAGTCGGTAGATTCTGCCGTCGCGAAACACGAACTCCGAGCGCCCATCGAGTCGAAGTGTCTCACCCGCCTTCATACCGTTCGGCAGGTCCGATGCCAAGACGGCCTCGTACCGCACTTCAATGACCGCTGTGTCTTCGTGCGATTCGAAAGTCTTGATTGTCTGATTTCGTGAGGAGAACAATCCCTTCGACTGCTCAGCCAACTGGCGAAAGTCTCGCTCTCCGGCAGCCGTCGCGTTGACCACGCCGCCAGAGATATTCTTGAATTCAATGTCGTGATGAATCGTCGCCATCATCCCGGGGATATCAAAGGCGTTGTAGGCGGCGAGGTAACGGTCAATAACAGAGCGTTGCTCGACAGGATCCATTCTCTATACCCCCATTTGACTGGGCCGTCTGACGACCCTGTGCAGAGTCTCGCGACCGCAAACTCACTACGTGGGAGAAACGTTCGTAATTGAACCGTCCCACATGCCCGCAACTCAACCTCTTCTACGGCTTTGGCCAGCTTCGCGCGCCTGCTATACAGCATAGCTTCCTCCACTCAGTGTCGCAGGTGGAGTTTGAGATACGCGACAGTACGTCTGTATGCATCCTGTGCTGCGGATTCCGAACAGGTCCTGCGTGTTCTGCTTTGCCCAGTACTCATGCCAGCGCAACCCCAACTGCAAGACCCAC
>CP070666.1:1510580-1513494 GCA_020351775.1 Gemmatimonadota bacterium
ACCGCCCCCCTCCCGCGCCGCTCGACGTCAACAAGGTGGCAGTGTTTCCTCTGGCCGAGCATGGCCTGCCCGCATCCGCCGCAGGTGCGGGCTACGACATCGCGATCATAATCACCACGGCGTTCGATCAAGCGGCGCCGCTCAAGTGGATCGATGTACGGCCGTGGCTCGCCGAGCCGGAGCGTACCGACCCCGATTTGATAACGCCGGATGGGGCGTCGCGAATTGCTCGGTCACGCGGAGCCCGGTACTACGTGAGTGGTCTCGTGCGGGGTGGGGATGCGCCCAGCGTGCATGTGAGGCTTTTCGACGCGCTCGCCGATACGCTCGTGACCCAACGCAGCAGTCCCCAGCAGTCGCAAGGTGCCTCCCTAACGTCCCTGGGCTTGATGGCAACGAAGGATCTGCTCGCCGCGTGGCTCGATCCGGGCCGCGCCATCGATCTCTCACCCATCGAAGATCGGCATACGGACGCAATCGCCTTCTGGATCCTCGGTGAGCGAGCGTTTCGGCGCGCGCGCTTCGGCGAGGCCCTCGCCGCGTACCGGCGCGCTCTGGAGCACGACTCCGCACTCGCGCTCGCGGCCGTGAAAGGCGCTCAAGCCGCGAACTGGAAGAGCGAATACGGCTTGGCGCTTGAGTTGGCCGAGTGGGCGGTGCAGCAGGGTGGAATACTGCCGGCCAAGTACGAGAGGCTTGCTCGCGGAATGCGTGCCTACTTCGCCGGACAGCCGGACACGGCCATTCACTGGATGCAGCGAGCGCTGGCCGAGGATCCCGACTGGGCCGAAGCGCATGGGATGCTGGGAGAGGTGTATTTCCACCTGGTCCCCATCACGTCTCGACCCATCAACGAGCTCGCGCAAGAGGCATTTGAGAGAGCGGTGAGCTACGACAGCGCGTCTTCGGAGCCGATCTTTCACCTCGCGGAGTTCGCGATTCTCGCAGGTGATCTGCCGAGGGCGCGCACGCTGGTCGATCGCATGCGGCGCGACAGCGCGGATATCGAGTTCCGCGAGCAGCTGCGCTTGATGCTGCGCTGTGCGGAGAGCCGCACGCCCGATGACGCGTGGGAGTTGGCGATGCCGGAAGAGACGATCCACGCATTCCGGGCGGCGGAGTCGCTGGCCGTGGGGGCACTGCAGGCGGAGTGTGCCGAACGTGGGCTGTCCATGGTTCTGGGGACCACGGAATCGGCCGGTCAACGATGGGGGGCCTTCCTCGGTCTTCAGGGCATCCTTGCATCCCAGGGCCGCGTCTCGGAGTTATTGGTGCTAGCGGACTCGATCCCGCCGGAGTTTGGCCAGGCTGGCACCGAGGCGGGGCGCCGACTGCTGATCCTCGATGCCCTAGCCGGCGTCGACGTCGGGGACCGCGCAGCGATGGCGGCGATCGGAATCGCCGACGTCGCCGGGGGGCTCGAGAGAATCACCAGGCCCAGCAATCTCTGGCTGCTCGGTTGGTGGTACGCCTCCCGGGGCGAACTCGAATCCCTCCGTGGCGCACACCAACGGCTCGGCGTCGTCGCGGATTCGCTCGATCGTGCGTCGGTGTGGGAATACGCGCGGAGCCTCGACGCCCTCCTGGCCCTCTCCCAGGGCGACACGGCGACCGCCCTCGGCCTGCTCGAGTCGATTGTTCCCGTGGCCGGTCGGGACTTGCTGTCTTGGGATTTCGCTGCGCCGCATGCGGTGGACCGTATGCTGCTAGCGCGGATTCGTCTGGCGCGGGAGGAGTGGGAGCAGGCGATCGCGATCGCATCGGTCTTCGACCACCCGACACCCACCGTGTACCTGCCATTCGTTGCTGCGAGTCTTGCGCTTCGGCACCAGGCGGCGGTCCAGGCTGGCGACCGGTCCCGCCGGCTCGGATACCGCTGGCGTCTCGAAGCACTCGGGCGCCAGGATCTGCTGACGCGCAATTAGCGGGCCCAGGTGTGTCACTTGAAGTCGTAGCTGTGCTGGGGCGCCGATTGAACTGTGGCTGTGGGAATCATCAAGTACAACCAGAGTCTTGTGGTGCCGCTCGCTAACGCCCGCCATCCGCGCCACGACCTCGTGTGCTCCTGTGAGTTACAGATAAGCACAAGCGTCCCCCCCGGAAGAGAGATCCCACCTTAAATCGGATGCGTGAATGATCTTGTTGGCCACGTCACGGCATCTCCGTTCGCAATCTGCGTCTGATACTCGAGGCGCTTCTGGACTTCGAGTACATTGTCACTGACCCATCGCGATTCATCGTGTTGGACCCGCGACTGCCGCTGCAGGAACCGCCGGATCGTGACGTGAGCCAGGACCGTAACGCTCTCACTGCCTACGTGCGGACGCGGATGAAACGGTATCTTTCCGATGAGTTTTCAGGGTCCGGTAACTTTCTGGTTGTCTACTTGCTTGACGCACAGCTCGAGACTCGCATAGCTCAAAGGGCATCGGAACTCGAAGATGCTGAGCGCTCCAGGATCATTAGTGCCGTTCGTGACGAAGTCAGTTCACTTCCACGTACTGGACATACGCCCGCTGTACTAACGACACTCACGGTCCGGCGGCCGTTTCGCGAGCTCATTGCTGACGAGTTCCCCCGCATGCCGGTGCTATGTTATCAGGAGCTGTCGCCGGATTCTGAGATCCAGCCGATTGCCCGTATCTCGCTCCAAAAGGATGCCGACAGGGCGCGTAGCTACCGCGCCCTATCACGCTAGGGGACTATTCCGAGGTCCCCGACATCCTCGATGACGCTGTCTACCTCCTGCAGCGACTTGACGCGCTCCGCCACCCGGCGCGTTCCCACGATTGAGATTACTGGCATGGTCCCAGGCACCCCGATGTAGGCCACCTCTGCGTCGAGTCCCTCGTCGTCGAGCAGCTCTCTGAGCTTGGTCTCGAACGCGCCCGAACGTGCGAGAGCGACTTCAACC
>CP070666.1:1513594-1516505 GCA_020351775.1 Gemmatimonadota bacterium
ATCCACCCCCTCGGCCGCTTGCAGTATCGAATCGGCCCGCAACAGGCCAGCGATGCTGCCCTCGATGTCACCATCGCGGTACAAAGAGCTCCCGCGCTTGTGTTCTCTCTCCGCCTGCTGCACCAGCGACCATGCCTCAACACTGGATGTGGCATCGCGTCGCTCTCGTGTCCGGATCTCTTCTCCGAGCGTGGGCCGCAGAAACCGCGATACCTGGCTCAGGATCGAGTCACGAGCGGTGAGCAACTGGCTCTCTTCGACTTCGAGCGAGCCGCGATCGATGTCTGCCCCGCTGTTCCCATCGACCAACCTCACGCTCACGTGCAACCTGGTTCCGCGTCGATCCACGCTGCCCGCAATGACGCTGCCCGCATCGAGGATGCGGGCCACGCTGTCCACATCCAGTTCGCTCGCTCTGTACGGCTCTACACCATGGCGCGATATCACGTTCAGAGAGCGCACCGACGAGAGCTGCTCGATCAGACCCTCCGTCAGACCGTCGGCCACGTACCCGAGATCTCCGCCAGGACTGAAGTCCTCGAAGTAGAGCACGGCAACCGTACTACGATCCAGTCCACCCACCACCGGCCGCTCACCGCGCGGCCACAGCAAGAACGCCGCGAGGGAAACCCCGACTACTCCCACCGCCGACGCCGCCACCACCACCCGGCGCCGCTTCTTCTGCGCCTGCGCCTGCACCTGCATCGTCATCGCGCGCGTGGTGCGCCGCGGCGTGTAGGTCCCGCTGTCGAGCGACACCAGAGCCTCGGAGAAGTCTGCTGCGGTACGGAAACGGTCGGCTGGAGACTTCTCGAGCGAGCGCAGCAGAACGTTCTCCAGCTCCTCCGGCACGCTCTGCCGCATGATGCTCGGCGGCGTGACCATGTCCATGGTGTGCCGCGCCATGATGGCCTGGGCGTTGGGACCCGTGAACGGCGCCTGCCCCACAAGCATCTCGTACAACACGCACCCCAGGCTGTACACGTCCGTGCGGCCGTCGAGGTTGGCGTCACCAGCAGCCTGCTCCGGACTCATGTACGCCGGCGTGCCCACCGCCATCCCCGTCTGGGTGAGGCTGTCGCCGCCAGCCGCACTGAACGCCCGCGCAATACCGAAGTCAGCCACGATGGCGTGGCCGCCGGTCAGCATGATGTTCTCGGGCTTGATGTCGCGGTGGATGATCCCGTAGCTGTGGGCTTGACCCAATGCATCCGCCACTTCGCGCGTTATCCGAACGGCGTCTTCCAGAGGCAGCTGTTGCTCGCGGTCCAACAGATCCCTGAGCGACTCGCCCTCGACAAACGGCATGACGTAGTACAGCAGGCCGTCGGCATCGCCGGAATCGTACAAAGGAAGGATGTGGGGATGGCTGAGCTTGGCAGCGATCGAGATCTCTCGCAGGAACCGCTCACCGCCAAGTGAGGCTGACAGCTCCGGCCGCATGACCTTGAGCGCCACCGAACGATCGTGCTTCAAATCACGCGCCAGGTACACAATGGCCATGCCACCGCTACCCAACTCACGCTCGACTTCGTAACGGTCGCCCAGCGAGGCCTGGAGCTTATCCAGTAGGTCCGTCACGTAACAACGGCTCCCGTAACCACGATTCTAAGGTACGTATGGCCAGGAACTGAGGCTAGGCCGGTGGGGATGCAGGGAGTATGCCCAGTGGTAGGAAGCCCGGAGCGGGGAGCCTGGAGCAGGGAGCGGAGCTGGACGTCTAAAACGCCAGCTCCGATTGCGGTTGAACAACTCGCGGAGCCCGAGCTCACGCCGTTGGCGTCCGCTCCCCGCGCCCCGCTCCCCCCTACGGCACCGGCGTCTGCTTGAAATCCCCCGCCATCACGATCGAGATCTTGGCGGGATCGATGTGACGCCGCATGGCCTCCAGAATGCGCTCTGGCGTGAGGGCTGCGATTTGGGCCTCGAACTGTTTGTCCCACTCCAACGTGCGGCCGAAATACAAGTGCTGCGACAGCGTGTTGGCGAGAGGACCGTCGTTCGAGCGACTCACCGTCCGGGATTGCAGCCAACCTGCAATGGCTGCATCGACCTCCTCACCACTGAACCCGCTCTCCAACACCTTGTCGATCTCCTCGCGGAACGCCGCCTCCAATCGCTCGGCGTTCTCGGGCGCATAGATGGCGTACGCTGACAGCATACCGTTGCCGTCCACCGGGTGTGCGAAGAATGACGAAGCGACGCCATAGCTGAGCCCTTCCTCCTGCCTGATGCGCTCGGCCAGCCGCGAGTTCAGGAATCCGCCACCCAACATGTAGTTGCCCATGACCATTGCGGGATAATCGGCATGGTCATCGCCGATGGGGATGTTGATGCCGGCCCGGAACATCGCGTTCGCCTTGTCGGGGGTCTCGATCACGATCTCATCGGCCGGAATGTCGCGGTATACCGTCGGTATCCGTGCGGTGGCAGACACGACCCTCCAGTCGCCGAATATCTCCTCGACCAGGGGCGCGATCTCCGTGGGATCGAAGTCGCCCACGATCGCCATGTGGCCGCGGTCGGCACCGTAGAAGTCGGCATAGAACTGTCGCACCTGGTCCATGGTCACCGCGGTGATCTCCTCGATCTGCTCCTCCAACGTCGGCGTGTATCTGGGGTGGCCCTTGGGCCACGGATTCATGTGGCGCGAGAAGGCGATCGAGGCGAGTGCCTGCGGCTCCGACAGGGCGGACTCAAGACCGGCTAACTGCTGTTCCTTGAGTTGCTGGAATTCAGCCTCGTCGAAGGCCGGCTGGTGCAGGATCTCGCCCACCAGGCGCAGCACCGCGGGCAGGTTCTCGCGTGTCGTCTGAATCAAGCCCGTGGCAGAGCTGACGCCACCCCCGACATTCACCCGTGCACCCAGCCGGTCGATCTCGTCGTTCAGCTCCTGCCGGCTGCGCTGAGT
>CP070666.1:1516605-1519498 GCA_020351775.1 Gemmatimonadota bacterium
TGGGGGTTTCCAGCGCGCCGTGCATCCCTTGCTGAGCCTGCTAAAGCGCTTTGGCGTCGACTTGCTGGAACAGAACGAGTGGGAGTGCGACAGTCTGCTCATGGGCAAGAACGGCGCGGATGGCATCACGTGGGTGCTCACCAGGGTGGTGAGGCCAACAAAGACTCCGTTTGTTGGAGCCTACGTCCATAAGGATAGGCGTGGCCCGATCAACTGCTCGATCTACGATCACGGCGACTTCTGCCTGTATTGCGTCGCGTCTAGCGAGTGGGACTACCTAGCTCCGCACGTCAGCTCCGGCCCGGTGCGTCGCCTTTGATTTTTCTCGTTCATGCCCTCTTTCTTTTCGCAACGGACGCCAGACTCGCTAGCATCAGCAATGTTGCGATTGTCAAAGACGACGCTTGAAGGACCTATGCTGGAAAGGTGATTCGCCCCTAGCGGTTTTGGGTGAGGACTATCTATAATCACGGCGGTACAAAGCCCGACCCAGAGGCGGCACTAGGTTCAGGAGAACCGGAAGTCAGCCTCGGCCCCTAGGCCATTCACAGTGTTCAAAGGCAGATTGCATGTCCCAGGCCAGAACTCAAAACGTGTCTCAGATAGCTCACATTGCTCCGGTCGCGACCCTGCTAATGTCATTGCTGATCGCAGTTCCCTCCGCTGCTCAGGCACCCATAGTCACGCCGGAAGGAGACCCGTCTGTCAATAGCGACACCATCTATCAACTGGCAGTCGATCCGGCTGACTACCCGGACCAGTCCTACGTCTATCTGCTGGACGACGGTATCGTCCGGTTCGAGGAAGACGGTCGCGGGGCGCGAACGTATCGTCAGGTGATCCAGATCCTGACCCGAGACGGGGTCGAGGACTGGGCGGAGCAGACATTCTCGTATCTGGAGGGACGTGAACGCCTGCGTATCAACTGGATCCGTGTGCTCAATCTCGACGGCACGATCATCAGTGACGGCCCCAGCCACGAGCAGGAGACCTCGGCACCGGTTCCAGAAGCGTACCCGGTATACACCGACCTCAAGCTGAAGAGGGTGTCGCTCGGAGGCGCGGCCTCCGGGACGCTCGTGGACTTCAGCTACGTCACAGAGACCGTCGAGCCGCCGCTGATCGGCGATTTCTATTCGGGATGGAGAGTGACGACCGGGAATCCCGTGATGCGCTCCCGATTCATGGTGGACGTTCCGGCGTCCGTCGAGATCCGGATAGACGAACAGAACACTGCATCGATGCGGCAGGTGGTGGAGCAGAACGGCCGGCGCGTGTACACCTGGGCCGCCGCGGATGTCGCGGCTATCCGCCCCGAGCCGTTCGCTGGATCGCCGAACGAGGTCAATCAGCTCGTGGGGATCTCCAGCCCCATTTCGTGGGACGAGATTGCTCAGTGGTACGCCGACCAGACCCGCGACCGCTTCACTGTGACACCGGAGATCGAGCGCACGCTTGCCGGGATCGTCGAAAGTGCGGGAACGCGAGAGGACTCGCTTCGCGCAGTGCACCGTTGGATCGCCCAGGACATCCGATATGTCTCGCTGTCGCTAGGACGCGGCGGCTATCAGCCGCGTCGTCCGGCTGACGTGGTGGAGACAGGGTTTGGCGATTGCAAGGACAAGGCGACGTTGTTCGTCGCCATCGCCCGTCAATTCGGCGCCGAGTCGTATCCGGTACTGGTGAGTCTCGCGGGAGAACCAGACAGCACCATGCCGTCGATTGGGCAGTTCGATCACATGATTGCAGCGCTGGTGACCCCGAGCGGGTACCGATATCTGGATCTCACCGCCGACCTCATCCCGTGGGGTGAAGTACCGGACTATATCCAGGGCGAAGTGGGGTTGTTGGTCCGTCCAGACGGCAGCGGTGAGCTCTTACGCTTCCCGCTGTCTCCCGCGGACAGCAACCTGGTTGTGGAGTTGCTGTCCGGCGAACTCGAGACCGACGGCAGCTTCCAGGGACGGTATTCGCTCTCGGCGCACGGCACATCGGAATACAGTCTGCGTGGATCGTTCGCCGGGTCGAAGGAGTACACAACCGAGCAGCGTGATCGCATGAAGATCGCGCTGGCGAACACCGTGTTCGAGGGGGCGCGTGGTGACTCACTGGAGCTGTTCGATGGGCTGGACCTGAACGCGACACCGCGGGTTTCGGCCTGGATCGAGGCGGATGACGTCACGCAGCGGAACGGGACGGATCACATCTTCACGCTGCCGCTGCCTGACTTCACGAACCGACGCCTGATCGCAACGCTCGAATCCCAGGGCAAGCGCCGCTTCCCGATCGACATCGAACAAGTGAATGCGCCAGCCGTGTCGCGGCACGAAGTTGATGTGCTCCTTCCCGAGGGCTGGCTGGCGACATTGCCACCGAACGTGACGGCTACGAGCGCATTCGGTTCGTACACCGCTGAGTACTCGCAGCAGGGCCGACGGTTGCATGTTGTACGCACTATGAAAGGCGGGCGCGGAATCGAACCGCCGGAAAGCGTAGCAGCACTCATTGAGTGGTTGAGCGCCGTCGCCGAGGACAACGTCAAATACATCGTTCTCAAGGCCGAAGGGGCCAGCTAACGGCTGGGGATGATCTGTTTGCGGAGGACGCCGGTATCAGAGTCTTCTTAAGGGATTCCTCGAAGACGATCTGAGGGAGTTCGCGGTTGGATATAGAGATCCGGCCCGCAAGGAACACGGATCAGCGCGGCGCGACCTGCTGTGCCCGTTCGGCGCCGTCCACATTCACGAGGTAGATCTACTTCTGAAAAACCGCCGGGCCTGTGCCATCTCAATCGATCACGAACATGATCTGGTAGACCCCGGTAGCGATGAACGTGCCGTGCGTCAGCTCCTTCCCGCTCGATGGATTCGTTGATCGGACTTCGACCGCGTTC
>CP070666.1:1519598-1522487 GCA_020351775.1 Gemmatimonadota bacterium
CCCACCCAGCAGGCCGCTTTGCGCCGTGAACGCGTATGCTGAGGCGGGATGGGCCGCCAACTCCAGAACCCGCTGCCCGGCCACACGGACCGGGGTCAATGCGCCAGCGAGCATCAGCGCCGTGCAGGCCACAGCGCTGGTTGTCACGGGTATTCCTTGTTCCACTGCCCCGCCATGGCCCCGAACACTGCTCCCGTTATGGCCCCGAACGCGGCACCCGTGGCCAGGCCGATGACCGTCAAACTCGCGTCGACGCCGCACCGGGCCGCATCGCACACTGCATAGGAGGCGTACGCGGATAGGAGACCACCGAGGGCGCCGCCCAGTATGCTGCCAATCACTGCGCCCTTCTTCGTGGCTGTGCCCCTGACCCACAACTCGTCGACCGCCGCAGTTGCCACCGCGCTGCTACCGCGCTGCGGCCGCAGGTAAATCGTGTCACGCGTGAGCCGTGCCACTCTGCCGATGTGGAGACCGTGGTTGACGGTGCGGAGCTTGACGAGCTGCTCTACCTCAAGGGACTCGAGCGGGTCGGGACGCCGTTGGGCCAGTACCTCGCACGGAGCAGACAGGAGCAAAGCAAACAGAGCGATGGAAACGCGTTGGTAATACATGCCGACGCCTCACGCTGGCAGCCGCCGGGAGACTACGTGGTGGGAATCAAGCGAGGGTCAAGACGAGCGTTACCCGTGACCCTCGGGTCAAAGTGGCCTTGCAGAGTTCCTCAGCCATCCCCCCAAACAGCACAGGGGATGGGCAGAGGAACTGATGTAATTATTGGGGTGGTAGCTCCGCGGCCGACAGGTCCGGGATGGGAACCCAGGCCCCTGTCTGGACGCCTTGCTCGTCAGTATGGGCGCCCAGGATTCGGTCGCCGGCGATTCTCAGGGGCCGGAACGAAGCCGGGAATTGGACTCGCCGCAACTCGGTCTGCGACGGCTCGTGGACGACCCAGCCATTGGAATAACCCAGCGGGTTGTCGGCCACGGAGAACTGCTGCAGCCACACCTGCCGATTCGACCCGCACATTATCCCCACTGTGTATGGCCTCGTCTCGGCCAGTTCCAAAAAGTGGCTCAGCATGAACTCCTCGATCGACCTCTCGATCACGGCGGTGTCCAGGTCCCGCGTGGTCTGCTTGTACCAGCGATGCTCGAACGTGTGGAACAGGTAGCTGTTGATGTCGTCATCGGTCAGGTCCCGGGTCACAAGCGGCACCGTGTCGCTGGCCAGCTCGCCACCATCGGGCCCAAACCAGCGTAACCGACTGGCGAAGGGATCGAACAGTACCAGCTCTCCCGACTCACACGTAGTCCACAGCGGAATGGGCACCAATAATTCCGCGTATTCACCCAGGGCATCCCTACCCGCAGCGAACTCCTCCTCAAAGTCCATCAGTAGCGCCTTTCGTTGACCGTCGCTGTGCAGCAGGAGTAGCTGGGCCCGCAGGTAATCGCCCGTTCGCGACAGCCCGTCGGGATGATCCTGCAGCAGATATCCGTCCCCGAATCGCGCCAGGTCCACCGGGCGACCGTAGGACTCCTTGTCGATATCGCGATACACGTCCCTCCGCGACCGATCCACCGCGTATGGCATGACCAGATTGCCCGTCGGCCCGTACAGCGCCAGTTTGCTGTTTCCTACGTCCCAGACCCCCATGGGCCGGCTGGCGTCTCCCGTCGGGACCAGCCAGAAAGTCCGCGATAGTTGGGTCCGAGCCGGTCCGCTCATGCCGAACGCGTTGAGCAACTGCCCTTCAGCGGAGTAGAGCAACACGTGAGGGCTCTCCTCACGCTGCAGCACCCAGTACTGCCCCGATTCGTCGACTGCGACGTCCTGCACCTGCTGCAGTGCCGCGTCGGCCTGGAGCGTGGTGATCGCGGCGGGATCGATGGTGACGGTCGGAATCATGATTTCGTCGCCACACGCCAGCGTCAGCGCGGCGGCCACTGGCGCAGTGTGGAAAAGAATGCGACCGAGATTCATAGGCATGACGGCTCCTGTGCTGGTCTGGTAGTCCGCAATTGTACAGCACCGGGAGAATTTAACTGCGTCGAACACCTTCCGCTCGGTCTACCACGGTCTGATCCTCCGGGCCGAAGCACTAACCCTCATTGTTCCCAGGACTCCGGTCTGCGACCCCCTGATATATTCCTAGCTGCGGCGGGCCGATCCCGTCCCCCAAGGAACCCCACAGCGAGAACGGAAACCATGCAACGCTCCGGCTTCATCACCGCAGCCCGTCAATTCGCCGAGGCGGCAAGAGTCTCTACAATCAGTGTGACCGCGCTATTGCTGGCCGTTGCCGCCCCAATCGGGGCCCAGAGTGTGACGCCACCTGTGGAGCATTTCGGCTTCAACATCGGCGACGATTACCATCTGGCCACCTACAGCCAGTTCGAGAGCTACTGGCGCAAGCTGGCCGAGCAGTCCCCCCGTATGGTCTTGGAGGAGATAGGGCCGACGGCAGAGGGCCGGACTCAGCTCATGGCGATCGTCACTTCGCCCCAAAACCACCAGAACCTGGCACGTTACCAGGAGATCTCCCGCCGGATGGCCCTGGCGGAAGGATTGACCGAGGCGGAGGCCCGGGCCTGGGCCAAAGAGGGCCGCGCCGTGGTGTGGATCGATGGCGGGCTGCACGCCACCGAGGTGCTCGGCGCGCACCAACTGATCGAAATGGTCTACCAGATGGTGAGCCGCACCGATGAGGAGACACTGCGGTTCCTGGACGACGTCATCATCCTGGCGGTACACGCCAATCCAGACGGAATGGAGCTGGTATCGAACTGGTACATGCGGGAGCCGGTTCCAGAGGAGCGCTCGACCTCGGGGCTGCCACGGCTGTATCACAAGTACGTGGGTCATGACAACAACCGCGACTCATAC
>CP070666.1:1522587-1525474 GCA_020351775.1 Gemmatimonadota bacterium
GGACTTGGGTGGCAGTGAGTGCGTCTGAGTCAGAATCAGAAGGTGCAGAGGCGTCTACTCAGATCCCAATCTCAAAGCCGAATATGAATCGAATACTGCGAAACACGAATGTCGCCTCGAAGTCATCGTCTTCTTGCCGCAGCGTGTTGGTCAGGTTCTGATCGAGCTTTCTTCCCCAACCGTACCCGGCTCCAAGTGTGAATCGGGCCGAGCTCACGACGAAATCCGCGCCGACGGTGATGCTATTGATGTCGAACGGAAGCGCGGATAGACTCGCACGCTCGATCTCGTCGTTCAGTCCGCTGTTGTCGCTGTAGTACGAGGCGTAACCGCTCACCTTGCCCGAGAATGCCTGCTCCACACCGACGCCCCAGTTCACTACCTCGGCCAACTCCTGAACCGCATCCAGGTCCATCACTTGCTCCGGCTCCTGGCTCACGAAATCTTCGCCCTGGATCACCACGTAGGGCCCTATCGCGTCGTACCACTCGGCGCTCGCGTGTATGCGGGTGCCGGCGATGCGCAATGCCCCACCGGCTCCCACCGACAGCGGTGACTTGTACTCGGCAGGAAGACCCGTCTGGATGTTCGCGGATAGTGCCGTCGTATCCGATGTGAAGGCGGCCGCATTCATGCCGAGCTGGCCACTGCCAGTGATGTGCACACTCGGCGTGGTCAACGTGACTCCTCCGGTGACGGGTCCCACCGCTCCGAACACACCCAGCTTGAGCAAGGTTCTGATCGTGGAGTACTTGCCCCCTCTAATATCGATCGCGGAGGACCCCGATCCGTCGGATCCTATCGTCTGAGTCAGGGTTTCACCACGCCGTCGCTGGCTGCGAAATGCGCCGTACCAAGTCACGCCCAATCCGAAGTTCGGCCCCAGTGGCTGAGAGTAGCTCAGTCCAGCCCAGACATCACTGAACTCTCCTTCGTACTGCACCAGGCCGGCTATATCATCCAAGGCCAAGTCGGGAGGCACGTCCTCTCCCGAGAGGATGGCGTAGCCCGCCAGGTCCTGTGATCCTCTCACTCGGGTCAGGACCGAATACGCCAACACCCCTGCGCCAAACAGGTTCTTCGTGATTGCCCCTGCAACCAGCGACGGCCGCAACCCTGATCGCGACGTGCCCAGGTCGACGCCCTCACCGCCACCGTCTTCCAGGCCGATGCCCGAGTACTCGAACACGTTGGCGCTCACCGCAAACGCGAGGTCGGTCGCGATGCCGAGTGCACCGGGGTTGTAGTAGGTAGCGCTCACGTCGTCCACGCTGCCGATCACGGCTCCGCCAAGCAGCGACGCGCGTGGCCCGTACTGCAGAGTCCAGTAGTGGGAGTCCTGGGCGAATAGCGGAGAAGTCGCGCCGAGCAGCGCAACGGCGATAGATGCCAACATAGTCCGAAGCTTCATGACCCCATCCATTATGGAATTCGATACAATCCTAACGTTGCGCGTTGAGCCTGGTAGCCTCCGCCTCGATCGGCACTCTGCTACCTGCGAGACTGCTGCTCATATGACGGTCAGCGGACCCGACGGAGACGAACCAGGATGAATTCGCTGTCATCGGGTCCTGCGGTGTCCGTGTGGCGGCCCCTGCCAAAGGGATAGTTGTTGTCATTGATGATACCGATGGTACTGTCATCCACCACCACTAGAGCCTCGGTAGTCTCGAACGGAAAGGTGAAACTGCCGCTGCCGGAACCACCCACGTCGTTCGGATCCGGGATGCGGAGGAGCCTCCAGCAGGAGTCGCGAAATCGGGACGCAGCTCGTAAACGCGCAGCAGGAAGTCGGCAGAGTTCTCCTTGGTCCCAAAACCGTTGTCCGGCAGCGCCAGGAATGTCCCGTCATTACCGTTGATGAGTGCCGAGAACCCTTGCACCGGCTGCCGGTTCTCGAACGGAGGAGTGCGTCCATTAGCTGGCTCGATGAACTGCCCCGAAGTAGGCCCCGGTACGAACTGATCTGCTGGAAGTACAGCCAGCCCAACCAGCTCGACCGCCGGTGCTTGCTCCCCACAGCCTAGAATGACGAAGAGGACGAATGGCGGCTGCCACAGACGCCAAATCATCGGCAGACTCTGCACGTGTCCAGCGTGCCTATGAGTGCGTTACACATCATGCATTCTGCATTTTACACCGTGCGCGTTGCACTCGTCACATCGCCTCTCGTCCTGCCCCAATGACTCTCGTTGAAGATCGGCGCCAGCAGGTTGGCATCTAACGATCCGCTGGGCCCCTAGTCGCTGCATTCTTCGCTCTGCATTCCGCACTCTGCACTTCACACCTCCGCTCCCCGCTCCCTGCTCCCCGCTCCCAGTCATGTCGCCGCTTCACTCCCGGCCTCCTCCTGCATCCACCCTTTGAATAGCTCGTAGCCAATAGCGAGCACCACCGCCCCCACGAACAATCCGATGATGCCGTGCAGCATCAGTCCGCCAATGGCGCCGATGAGTATCACGGGCATGGGAGTATCGAGTCCGCGGCCCAGGAACAGGGGCTTCAAAAACGTGTCGCTTGTGCTGACGAGCAGGCACCAGACCAGGAAGATGATTGCGACCACCGCGTTGTCCGTGGCGGTGAAGTACCAGATTGCGACTGGCAGCAGCACCAGGAACGGTGGCAGCTGAATCACCGCCAGGATGAGCACTATGATGGTCCAAATCCCGAATGCGGGAATGCCTGCAATGAACATCCCCAGGCCGGCTGCTGCCGCCTGAACCAGTGCCACACCCAATACACCTTGGGCAACACTGCGAATCGTGGCTGTGGTGATGCCAATGACGTTCTCGCCCGTCTGTCCGCCCACACGACCAGCAATGGATCGCGCCTTGTTCTCACCGCCTTCGGAGTATGTGAGCATGAACCCGGCAATGATCAGCGCGAT
>CP070666.1:1525574-1528432 GCA_020351775.1 Gemmatimonadota bacterium
AATACACCACTGCGTCAAGTGATGTGGTCGATCCGCAACAACGTGAATCTGCAGCAGAGCGCGTTGCTGATCGCAATGAACTACGTGGGTACGCACCGCGAGGAGTTCCTGCGGAACTTCTACCGCAAGAGCCAGCGCTCCGTGGCCAAATCGACGGCAGAGGGACCAGCCGCCTACGTGTTCCCCGCAAGTGATCACAAGCCGGGTCAGCAGGCGCGGCTGCTACAGCTGTTGCAGCGCTTGGGTGTGGAAGTGCACCGCGCGGACCGCTCGTTCACGGCTGAGGGCACCGACTACGGCGCTGGCAGCTATGTGGTGCGGATGGACCAGCCGTACTCGCGGGCCGCCGACATGCTGTTGGACAAGCAGTACTACAACCCCAACGATCCCCGGCCGTATGACGACGTAGGCTGGACGTTGGGGCCGCTGTACGACGCCGTGACGGTCCGGGTCGAAGACCCGGCGATCCTATCTCAGAGCATGACGTTGGTGAGCGATACGGTTGCGGCTCCCGGCGGCATCGAGAATTCGCAGCGGCCAGTGTTCTTGGTGCGCTACAACGCCGACAACAACCTGGCCGCGTTCCGGTTCGAGCACCCCGAACTGCAAATCGAAGCGGCGGAACAGTCGTTCACGGTCGACGACATCGAGTTCGGCGCTGGCAGCTTCATCATCCGGACCGAGGACAACCCGGGCGATTTGGCTCCCTTGCTGGAGCAGGCGGGTGCACGCTATGGATTCTCCGCCATCGGCACCTCATCCGTGCCCGATGTCCCGACCCATCCCGTCGTGGCTCCCCGTGTGGCGGTGATGCACACTTGGTCGAACACGCAGACCGAGGGCTGGCTGCGCCTCGGTTTGGACGAGTATGCGATACCGTACGATTACATATCGGTTCACGAAGTGCGCGACGAGCCCAGCCTGATCGACAAGTACGACGTCATCGTCATGGGACCATCCAGCAGCAACGCGCTTAGCATCCTCTACGGCGTGAGGGGCAACCGGCCGCTGCCGTGGCGCTCCACCGAACTGACACCCAACCTCGGCGTCCAAGACGAGACAGACGATATGCGGGGTGGGCTGGAGCTGGAGGGAGTCCTCAACCTGGCCAACTTCATCAAGGCGGGCGGCACGTTCATCACAATCGCCAACAGCTCTTCGCTACCCACTCACTTCGGTTTGACGCCGGGCCTCGGCGTCAAGCAGACGACGGATCTGTGGGCGCGTGGCGGCGTGTTCCGCGTGCGCTTGCGAGATAGGCAGAGTCCCCTCGCCTACGGGTACGGCGATGAGCTGGGTGTCTATTTCAACTCGGCGCCCGTGTTCCAGGCGCAATCGGTGGGAGGCCGGCGGTTCGACGGCTTCGGCCCCACTGCGGCAGAGGCGACTGGTGGACCCGGCAGCACCACCGCCCGTCGCACTGGCCGCGGTGGCGGTGATGAGGAAGACATCGTTCAGGGACGGGCCCGCGATATGGGTCAGGCCGGGGTCGAACAGTTTCGCAGTGAAGACCCGAGTGCCGCCCCCCAGCGAAGCGGCGCAGCCACGGCGCCCAGCTACCGCACGGTCCTCGCCTTTGCCACAGACCCGGAGGAGCTTCTGATCAGCGGCGGTATCATGAACGGGCAGGAGATGGCCGGCGCACCAGCCCTGGTCGACGTACCCCTGGGTGACGGGCACGTCATCATGTTCAGCTTCAATCCTTTCTGGCGCAGCGAGACCCTGGGCAGTTACGCGCTACTGTTCAATGCGTTCATGCATCACGGGAATCTCAGTCCTGCTACTCCGATTGAGGAGGTCGCTCCAGACTCGTCTGGCGCGCGCAGATAGACCGACTGCAGAGTCCTCGGGCACCAAGAGGAACGGGCTTCCAAGGATCGGAAGCCCGTCTTCTTTCAGTTAGCCAGGAAGAGCGTAATGCTCTCAGTTCGTGCTGTTCACTATCAGGGTATGACTCCCTGAATATCGATCTTCCTGTAGACGCGGAAGCCAGGCCACTGCGTGTTGCCTTGGGCGCCGCTACCGAGACGCAAAGTCACGAAGAATCCTCTCTGGTCACCAGCAGCAGCATCGAGGTCGATCGACAGACCATTCAGCTCTTCGCCGGTGTCGAGCGGATGCGAGATCTCGTAGACCGTTACCCCGCCGAGGTCGTTGCGGAATGCACCCGCTACATCATTGCTGGGGTCATCTGCGCCACAGGACGACTGACTAGAGTTGGTGCACTTGGCCGTCAAATAACGGTCGAGTCCACCGCTCGATGGATCGAACTCCCACGCGTCGTCACCTTCCTCGGCGGAGCCCTCGGTCGCAACTGGAGCGTCGCCGTCACTGTCCCAATCGAACCTCAGGCTGTTGACCCTGTTTGACCCCGGGACCACGACCGCGGCATAGAAGTTTGCGCCGTCGTTCATCCAGTAGAGATCGGCCATCACGGTGGATCCCTTGGACAAGTTCACCGGGAACTGCTCATGCTGCGCACACTGCCACTCGTCTGGACCGATTACACCATCGATATCCGTTGGTGTACCGAAGCCCGGAGCGCATCCAATCACCGTGAACGTGAGTCCGGTCCTGTCCGGATCGACCGGGACGGTGACCTCACTCTCCACCGCAGACGGGCCATCGAACGTCGTGTTTAGTGCCAGGAATGGGTCGTAAGGACCATACGGAGCTGCCGTTCTGGGACCGTTGTTGGTCTCGCTGGTGTTGTCCGCGATCGTTCGACCCCACACAAACAACTCGTTCACTTTGGGGGTCGATGCGATCGTCCAGTCGACGCTGGCAACGCCGTCGGCATTCGGATCCGGATTGTCCTTGTCAAAGTCGGTGACGACCAGCGTGTTAGCGATGGATCC
>CP070666.1:1528532-1531377 GCA_020351775.1 Gemmatimonadota bacterium
GGATCGGTCCGCCGGGTGTACCGCTTGATCGTTGCCAGGCTGCACCCGAGTCTGGCTACCTTCAGATCCTTACCATAGCGTTCGACGAAGATCGGGTGACGCTGTCGGTCGGTAAGCGTCGGAAACTCACGCCTCAAATCGGCCCACCACCGCGCCGCCTGTTCCGTGTCAAGGTGGCGCTGCTTGTCCTTGTCGTCCGCCTGGTCCCACCCCGGCGGCTTAACCGGCGGCGGCGCCACGCTGCGTTTCGGCGCGACCAGCTCGCCGACCGTCTTGCCGTCGTGCCAGATCTGGTCCCGGTGAATCTCCCAGAAAGGACGGCCAGTCGAGCGGTTCATCCGCGCGCCCTGGCCGTTGGTTTCCCGGCGGATCTGTTTCGCACGCCGCCGCCCCCACTTTCCGCGAGAGCTCGGACTCCCGGGAGAAGGCTCGTAGAGCTGCGCGAGCGGCACCCACGTCGGGATCTCGACGAAAGCCTCCGCGGCAATCCGCAGCGCCACGTCACCCGTTGTCGGCGGTGTAACCCCCAGGTCGAGTTGCCGCGCTATGCTGCTCGACACGTGATGCTCCTACGCACTACGCACAAGCCGAAGACCTGGTGCGACTCTCAACCGGCTCTCTGACCAACGAACGAGCAGGCACACGCAGCGCCCGCGCAATCGCCTTCGCCGTCCCCAGCCCGACCGCCCGACCGGTGCGCGCCATCCACAGCGTCTTTACCCCGATGCCGGCCCGCTTCTGTAACTCTGACAGCGTCAGGAGCCGAGCTCGCCTGGCGGCTTCGAGCGTTTCCGTGTCCAAGATGTACAGATCAGCCTTTGGCATGGGTGCATTCATAAACAGTTTTTCGTGTTGAGTCAACATTAATTTGGGCCGACAGGCACTTTTTTTTCTGTTGCCGGGGCCGTCCGTTGGCCCGTAAGATTCCTTCAGGAACGTGGATATGACACGAAGCGGCGACTTCCGAGCTTTTGGCGCCTACCTTCGCGAGGCGCGAAAAGGGCGCGGCCTAACGCTGAAAGAGGTCGCGGCCGCATCCTGGGAAATCGCGCGTGATCCGGCGGGCCGCATCAGCCATCCGCACCTGAGTCAAATCGAAAACGGGAAACCTATCGCTATAGCACCGGCAAAAGTCCTGACGTTGGCGGCAATCTACCTGCGCCTCCCGTCCGAAATAGCCGATCACGCACCGGAGCCGGTGCGCTCCACTCTCCGAGTGGGCTTGTCGCGCTGGGTGTGCGAAGGCAGACCCCAACCTCCGTTCGTCCGCTACCTTCCGCGAGTCGTGCGGCAAATAGAAGCTGAGATCGACGGCCTACTCGAACCCCTGGCCAGATCGGTCCGCGTCCCGCTCGGCGACGAAGATACTGCCCGACGGAGGATCCGGGAGGGGCTCGTGCCCGCCGCGTTGCCGGCCTTCCTACACGCGGACACGAAGCGCAAAGCCGTGGAGTTCTGGCAGACGGACGCATCGGAAGAAGCGTATGGGCGAGTACCCGGCACTTGGTGGTGGCACGTGGCGGTCACTGAATACACCAACTGGCTACTGTACGATCGCCGGGCTGCGCGAGAGCTGCTGTCTCCGATCGAATCGTGGACCATCGATTTTGACAGTGGGGATAAGGACTCAGAGGGGACAGAGCTGCTTAGCTGCTCGTTTCAAGGCGACGAGCTCAATCGATTGTACGGATTCGAGAAGACGCCGCTTGCTCTGGTCCGCGCCGTGAGGTGGCGCCAAGCTGCAAGGCTTCTTCACTCGGCTGGCCTTCCGAAGCGTTTGCGGGGCGTAGACGAGCCCCCTGAGCCAATCGACGGATTGCTCGATTACGTCGCGCGGTTGGTTTCGCCTGTACTCACTGAGCCGATCACACGGCCGGGCGTACCTCCGGGGGAACTCGTGGCTGCACTACTTGATCTTCGCAACCTGGTCCCCGCACTCAAGGCCACTCCGCGCACCCCGGACCGGACAAAGCAGCGGGCCATCGCGTCGTTGCTCAACCGCGCGACTGATGCAGCATCCAGAACGAAGAGGACCCGTTAGATGATCAGTTGGAATGACATCCTCCAGGAGATCGAAGCCACTCGTACAGCACAGGGGCGCGTCGACCTCGACGGAGTGAGCCGTGCGAAGACACCGACTGTCGCTGAGCAGGCCGGCCATCCGCGTCACCTCGACGAACGGTAGTGCGCCAACGCCAAGCCAAACGAAGGAAGAACGGTCATGTCTGATGAACCTGCAGCAGAAGAACGAGGCGGTCAAACACAAGCTTCCCGAGCCCAAGAGCCTATGGCCACTCAGAAGTTCCCGAGCAGAGACGAGACCATGGATTGTCCGAATTGCAGAGGTAGGGCCTGTGCGTTCAGCCCGCCCCAACCCGCTCACCTACACTGGACGATCCATAACTATAGAGACAATGAGCTTGTCGAAGCCGATCACCGCATGGATGTCGTCTTCTGCCATTCGTGTGGGCAGCCGATTAGCCGACACCTTTCGGGACGCCTCGGAGGCTCCTCTCCGCGCGTCGACGATGCGCGCATCATCTATCCGTCAGCGTCCGCTCGCGAGCTTGCCCCCGACGAAGTACGCAGTGCCGATGATAGTCTGGCCAAGGACTACGATGAGGCCGTCAAGTGCGAGCCCTACAGCCTCCAGGCCGCCGCGATCCTGCTCGGTCTTTGTGCCAGTACAGTGCTCGTCGATAAGTGCGGATGCAACAAGTCGCAGACGCTCGGCAAGCAGTACGAAGACGCCAAGGCACGCGGCAAGCTGTCCTCAAACGTCGATGAGCAGTTCGAAGGCCTGCTGCAACACCGAAACCGCTCTGCGCATCCGTGGTTCAACGAA
>CP070666.1:1531477-1534315 GCA_020351775.1 Gemmatimonadota bacterium
GCGGATGCGATGGCTAGCATGGCAGCTCGTCTGATCATCTCAGGCTCCCGGTTGGGTCCATTGTTGAAACAGGAGGCAAGCGTCGCGCTGTGCAGCGCCCACGGTATATGAATGATCCGTTGGACATGGGCAAGCACAACGTGAAGATTTGTTCATATTCAAAGCACCGACGTTGCGGACGTAGTGCTACATTACGCTACGCAGAAATGACCGGTTGGGAGTGGCAATGGAAGACCTCATCTACTTCGACAACGCTGCCACGAGTTACCCGAAGCCAGACATCGTGCACGACACGGCTAGGGATTTCTATAGAGCGAACGGCGTCAATCCCGGTCGCACCGGATGTGACCTTGCGTTGCACGCGGAAGAGATGATCCACAACACGCGGACCAGGCTGTCCGCGTTTTTCAATCGCAGTCTGATTGAAGTGGGCAAGCGGAAGGATCCCAACCGTCTGGTGTTCACGCTGAATGCGACGATGAGTCTCAACCTCATCATCAATGGTATGGTAAGTCCCGGCGATCACGTGGTGACCACGATGGTCGAGCACAATTCCGTCATCCGTCCGATCAACCACAAGGTCAGGGAGGGTGCCGCGGCGACATTCGTCGTTCCTGATGCAGAGGGATACGTGGATCCCGAGGAGGTCCGCAGAGCGATCAAACGCAACACGACCCTGGTCATCGTGAACCACGCCTCGAACGTGACCGGAGTGGTGCAAGATCTCCGATCCATCGGCGCGGTGTGCCGCGAAGCAGCTGTGCCGTTCGCAGTCGACAGCGCCCAGACTGCGGGCGTGCTGCCGATCGACATGGCCGAGTGCGACATCAGCCTCCTCTCGTTCACAGGACACAAGGGCCTGTTGGCGCCGACCGGTACCGGCGGCATATGCGTCGCCGATGACGCAGAGATCCGCGGTACGATCTACGGCGGCACCGGTGTGCGCAGCGCCCATCCGTATCATCTCGAGGAATACCCCTATCGGCTCGAGGCAGGCACTCTGAACCTGGCGGGAATCGCGGGGCTCTCGGCCGGTCTCGAATGGATCCAGCAGCGGGGAATCGAAAACATCCACACCCACGAGTTGAATCTGCTGGGCATGTTGCAGGAAGGACTATCTGAGATCGATGGCGTTACGATCTGGGGCACCAAGCGGCTCGACCGTAGAGTCGCAACCATGTCGGTCACCGTCGAGAACTACGATGCCTCTGACATCGGCACGTTCTTGGATGTGGACTACAACATCTTGACCCGCACCGGTCTGCACTGTGCCCCACTGCTACACGAACACTACGGCTCGGCGCCGCGTGGCACCGTGCGCTTTTCGATCGGACCGTTCAATACCGAGGAACACGTCGAGGCCGCAGTCAGAGCAGTAGCGGGGATAGCGTCTCAGCGTCCGGTGGCAGGAGCGGCGTCTGCCGTTGCTGTCGAGCGTGACGGGTGCTGAGCGATGCCCCGGTAGGTAGGCGCGCCTGGCGCGCCCCATCGTGCCCACCAAGCGAGCGTGGCCGGCGGGAAGCCGGGCCAACCCCACCCGCGTCCCTGCCTGATTATCCCCGGGCTTCCGCCCCGGGGTCAGCTTGATACGCCCGCCGGGCCGTGCCCATCACAAACACAACGGAATCAACGGGAGCCCACCGTGAGCTACCTATCAAACTTGGAATGTGGGTTGTGCGGCAAAGAACTGGAAGCCGACAAGATCTGGAACCTGTGTCCGGAGTGTAGCAAGCCGCTCCTGGCACGCTACGATCTCGAGGCGGCTGCCAAGGCGTTTGACAAGAACATGCTCGCCGGTCGTGAATCAAGCCTGTGGCGCTATCACGAGATGCTGCCCGTGCGCGACCCCAAGTACCGTCTCTGTCTGGGCGAGGGGTACACACCCGTGTATCACGCCGAACGACTCGGCCGGGAAGTCAGTTTCGCCGGGTTATACATCAAGGACGAGGGGATGAACCCCACGACATCGTTCAAGGCGCGCGGGCTCGGCATGGCGGTGTCACGGGCCCACGAGCTGGGAGTGAAGGAGGTATCGATCCCCTCAGCCGGAAACGCGGCGGGCGCAATGAGTGCCTATGCCGCCCTGGCCGGAATGAAGGCCTACGTGTTCATGCCGCAGGACGTACCCAGGCCGTTCATCTCCGAGTGCAGAGCGTTGGGTGCCGAGGTGACGTTGATCGACGGGTTGATCACCGACTGCGGTAAAGCTGCGGCTGAACTGGTTAAGAAGTACCACCGGTTCGATGTGTCAACGCTCAAGGAGCCGTATCGCATCGAGGGCAAGAAGACGATGGGCTACGAAGTCGCGGAACAGATGGATTGGGAATTGCCCGATGTGATTATCTACCCTACGGGTGGTGGGACCGGACTGGTCGGCATGTGGAAGGCGTTTGCCGAAATGGAGGCGTTGGGGTGGATCGGGCCCAAGCGGCCCCGTATGGTCTCGGTGCAGTCGACTGGCTGCGCCCCGATGGTAAGGGCGTTTGAGCAGGGTACTGAATTCGCCGAACCCTGGGACGGTGCCAAGACTGTGGCCGACGGCCTGCGTGTCCCGGCCGCAGTCGGTGACTTCCTCATCCTGCGGGCGCTGCGCGAGAGTGGCGGCATCGCCGTGGCCGTGGCCGACGAAGATATGATGGTTGGTGCCAACAAGATCGGTCAGACGCAAGGGATCTTCGTCGCCCCCGAAGGAGGCGCGACGCTGGCGGCGTTCGAGCATCTGAGACGCCAGGGTTGGATAAAGGACGACGAGACCGTCCTGCTGTTCAACACCGGGAGCGGGCACAAGTACGAGCACCTGTGGCGGTGATTGGCGGCCTCTCAGGCGGCTTCGCCGGA
>CP070666.1:1534415-1537244 GCA_020351775.1 Gemmatimonadota bacterium
CAAGTGTTGGCTGAGCAATCGACTCATAGTCCAAGACTTCGAGGTTCTCGTCTAAGATGCGGACGTCCCAAGGAGTGGGCGTAAGCCCCGCAACCGTCATTACCGAGAGGGGAGGCCAGAGCCGCAGGCGGTTCCAGCTCCTCCTTCCAGCTAGTTCGTCCAGTGCGTTCCGAGGATTAACAAGGAACAGAAGGGGACGTCCCGGATGGGCTGCAACCGGCCCCGCAGACCGAGGAGCTCGAACGCTCAGGGAAAATCTCCGCATTGGGGAATACCCAACCTCGCGTTACCTGCCCGGTGTAGTCGAGCGCCAGGGGTGTGCAGTGAGTAGGAGAAACAGGGTGGGTAGCGTCGACTACGTCACTCGCACCTTAGACTATGTAGAGTGTCGCGGGCATGATAGTCGCTTCGTCTATTCCCGGCAAGGCTTCTTTTGACGAGCCGATGGCACAACCTCGCTGCGGCGTCTGTAGCGGGCGGACCAAGATTGGACATCCGGGCTGTAAGCGGCGGCTGAAAATTGCACACATGTGGCGGACGAAAATTGCACACTCGCCATCCCATCAGCCGGCCCGGGAAACAGTTGTTTGGGTGACTGCTCTGCCAACGGCCCGGCCTAGACACCGGAGCCGTGCCGGCGGGCGGGGAGCAACGAGCGGGGCTTAGGGTTTCGCGAAGCCCTCGGGATCTGCAATCCGTGGGTCACCCTTCGCGGTTCGTGGTCAAGCGCGCCGCAGCGCGTCGCCCATCGTCGGAACCGAGCAGAGCAGCTTTCGCTGTCAGCTCGCCGAGCTCCATGCGCTCGTAGGCCTCAGCGAGATTGTGACCTACGCTCACTGCACCGTGCCGCTCGAGAAGGATAAGGGTCGCTCCGTCGACCACAGCGTCCGCCACCATGCCGCCGAGCTTCTCCGAACCGGAGGGGGCGTACTCGATGCGGGCGGTTTTCCCCAGAGCGTTTGCCGCCTCTGGCAGCAGCTCCTCGATATCGACGTCGCGTAATCCCAGTCCAGTCAGCGCCGGCGCGTGTGTATGAATGACGGCGCCCACGTTGGGGCTTGCCAGGTAGCACGCGCGGTGCATTGGAAGCTCTACGCTGGCCCTGCCAGCGCTGTGGGGTCCTGCCCGGAGCGAGACGCGCACGATATCTGGTGCGTTGAGGCGACTCTTGTTGGCCGATCGGGGCGTGATGTAGACCGTCTCGTGGTCGCGCAGGCGGGCCGAGAGGTTTCCACAGGTGCCCGCGATGAGCCCCGCCGCCCAGAGCCGTTCGCCGTAGTAGCAGATGAGGAGACGGAGTACCTCGTCGTGGGCGGCTGCAGCGGGTTCGATCAGGGCCCGGCGCACGGGGCCTAGCAGAAGGCCGTACTGCCCAGCGTGCAGGACCAGCCGTCGCGTTCCGCCGATGAACGGCGACAACCTCGACATGGCAACCTCCTTCTCCAGCTGGCCATACGTAGAACTGACTATAGAGGGAGACCAGCGGTTTACAACCCGTGTGTCAGATGCTCGATACTCCGTACTACTGGCCAACAGTTAGGTGAATACGGTCACTCTTCATCCAGCCCCTTCGTTTGGAGTGCGGCTGGGTTGGCCTCCTCCCGCTGTACAAACCGGGCTCGCATCGCGTCGTAGATGTGCCAACTACGACGGTAACTCAGGTTTGAGATCAGATAGGCCATACTCACTCTTAGGTCTTTCGTCGCCAGCAACGTTCGAAGGAAACCCATCCACAATCTCGAGCGCTTCCGATATAGGCTTTCATATAGTATCTCACGCTCGAGTTTCAGCTGAGACCAGCTAAAATGTTTGAATCGGCAAGTCGGTACGATCAGATTGTAGCATTTCCAATCGTCTGGGTACGTCGTCAGGATTATCCTGCGGTCGCTGTCCATCTTCTCGTACAAGACCGTTCCCGGCAGTGGCGTCAAGGTCAAAACTGTCACCGCATCGATCTGACATCGCCTCGCGCAGTCTACGATCATATTGGCCGCGCCAGGCTTATCATGGTCGATACCCATGATGAAAGCCCCAGTAACGCCAATCCCTGCTTCATGAAGGCGACGTACTGCTTGTTCGTAGTATTCAATCCCAAACCGCAAGTTGAAGGTCTTGTTCACTTCCTTTAAGCTCTCAGGATTCGGCGACTCAAAGCCGATATAGACGCCGATGCACCCAGACTTCTTCGCCAAGTTGAGCAACTCGGCATCGTCTGCCACGTTGATCGTCACTTGAGCCGCCCAACGCTTCTTGATGCCGTGAGCGATCATGCTACGAAACAGGTCTTTGGCATATTCAATGTGGTCTTTGCGTGTCCCGATGAGATTGTCATCAGCGAAAAACAGGAGCCTTTCCGGAACGAGCTGAAGTTCGTGAATGACGTCCCGGATCGGGCGACGGCGATATCGTCGCCCATTGAAGGCAGTGACACTGCAGAAGTGACAGTTGAGGGGACAACCTCTCGTTGTCTGAACGGTAGCCACAGGATACCTGCCGTTTACGAGGTCGTGTCGGGCAGGCGGACAATTGACTCGCTCCGCTAAGGACCCTCGATAGAGTTCCTGAAGGTTCCCTTTGAGAACATCGTCCAAGACTTGTGTCCATACCGTCTCAGCCTCACCGACGACGACGCTGTCCACATACCGCAGAGCTTCTTCCGGCCGCATCGATGCGTGAATGCCTCCCATCACGACAGGCGTTCCGCGTTTCCTAAAGGCTGCCGCAACTTGGTATGCTCGAGGTGCCTGACACGTAAACGCTGTGATGCCTACAAGTGTTGGCTGAGCAATCGACTCATAGTCCAAGACTTCGAGGTTCTCGTCTAAGATG
>CP070666.1:1537344-1540163 GCA_020351775.1 Gemmatimonadota bacterium
GTCCGTCAACCTTCAGCTCCTCCTCGCACCGGGGACACGCCGGCGGGCTGTCTGGAGTCTTGAGCATCTCGCGGATCTGGCCGATCTCCGCGCCGGAGAGCATCACGGGTGTCTGGGAACGTTCAGGCATCATGCCGGCCATCAGTAAAGTGAGGTTCGGCGACGTTCCTTATCAGGGCCATCCGCCGGCGTGGCCTGCAGGACACACGGAAGTAGAGGCCGCTCACTGCAGGATTTGCGATGGGACCCGACACCCTAAGCCTGTCTCCGCAACGGGGGCAAACTGCTGGAGTGCCCCCGGAGCTGAGCATGGACCGGATCTCACGCCTCTCCCCGGAAGAGAACATGTCGGGGATTTGGGATTTGCTTTGCACAACCTGTCCGTAGCACGTCCGGACCGCCAAAGTAGGCCGCGGTACACCGTCCGGCTAGATGGAAGAGGCAAGTGTCAGCCGGCCCTTTTCTCATCGGTACCTCACGGCCTCCCAGCGGGCGATGGTGGCGGAGAAGATCGCGGCGAGGAATGCTGACCGAAACAAGTGCTCACTACCAGATGGGAGTGAGCCCAGCCGGCGCTCCTGGGAGGATAGTGCCAAGCTCCTAAACGTCGGCACGACTTCTCTTGCTCGCGCCCGTGTCGTGCGGGAGAAGGGGACCGGGGCGTGACGAAACCTGCCAGCGTGCGATGATAGCGGAGGAGATTACGAAGCGAACCTATGGTCCTAAGACCCACAAAAGAGTCGTCATCGGTTGATGACGACTCCACCGTAAGCCACAAAGACGCCGCTGCGCTGCTGAACGTCCATCCGTGGCCGTAAACTGCCTTGCAAGCCACTTTCTCTCTGCGGTCAGGGGTGGGATAGCCATGAAAGCGGCCCCGTCCGGGGTAAGAACGGGGCCTGTGGTCACTCAATCCGCTGGGTCTGGGGTTCGGCTTCGTGGATGGTCTCTTAGGCCGTGTCACGAAATCCGTCCCGGCGGTTGTCAAAGAGCGACCACACATGGAAGATAGCGGCTTGCAAAACGCTGACCAGGCTTCGTCCGCGGCTGGTCGCAGGCGGGGGAGAGGGAATGGTTGGTGCTTTGTTTCCTTCTAAGCCGTGGGTCCCAGGTTCGAGTCCTGGCGGGCACGTACGGAAGTAGAACCGGCGCACTCGATGGGCGCAGCGGTGAGCAGGGGGCCGGTTCGCCGGCCATTTCTCGTGGTGTTGCGTCGTGCACCTGCGCCGCAAAGCGCTGGTCGCACGGTGTGTGATGTGCATCACAACAGGCCGGACCGAGTAACGACAACGCCGTTTCGGACGAACCTCCCATCGGGTACGGAAGTTGCCACACGAGTCTTTTGGGAATCTGTAGAAGAAGGGGTTCTTCCTGCAGGCCGAACCAGGAGTAAATGTGGGATACGTAATATCGGTGGAAGACACGTGGTACGCGAAACGCCTTCCAGATGATTTCATCGGGAGGTCCGGTGATGCCTTCTCGCGCATCACGCAAATTGTCAACGAGAACTGGTGGCAACACGAAGGCGTTGCTTTGACTCGTCTCGTTGAGGCGTTGTTACCGGTACTAGAACCGCTTGAGAACGGGGGTGAGAGAGTCCTTGACAAGTATCGCGGGAAGTGTGTAGACGTGGTGGAGAAATGGCTCGCGGGACAATAGGGGTTGCAATTCTCCACACTGAAGGGCCGGCAGACCGGCCCTTTTCGTTGGGACGAGTTTAACCGTGGAGATCGAACGGAGGCTGGGGTGGTTCCCTTGAGACGAATGCCGTGCGGTTGCACGCGTGGCACTTCAAGTAGACGTGTCCCTTCAACTCCCCTAAACCTGATTCTTCAACCCTGAGGCTACTCTCGCACCTGGGGCACACGGGCGGCTTGTCCCACGTGGTGAGCATCTTGTGGATCTCGGCGATCTCCTTGCGTGAGAACGTGACCGGAGTCCGGGAATCTTCAGGCATGGTGCCGGCCATCAGAAGTGCGAGTCCCAGCAAGCGTCGTTATCAGGGCCATCCGCCGGCACCGCCTGCAGGACACACGGAAGTAGAGGCCGCTCACTGCAGGATTTGCGATGGGACCCGACACCCTAAGCCTCTGTCCGCAACGGGGGCAAACTACTGGAGTGCCCCCGGAACTGAGCATCGACCGGATCTCACGCCTCTCCCCGGAAGAGAACATGTCGCGAGTGTGGGGATTGTCCTGCACGGCCTGTCCATAGCGCGTTCCGATTGCCAAAGTACGCCGCGGTACACCCTCTGGCTAGGAAAAGGAGACGGACGCAACCGGCCCTCTTCTTGTTGTGACAATGGCGGTGACCAAGAACCACGGATGCGGTTCGCTTGGGATTATCTGGCCTCCCTGACGCCGAACTCATCTCACCTGATGACCGCCGACCTGACCTAACCCCCTACGAGGCCCGTCGGCCGGCGCCGCGACGCAAGCTGCTAGCGGTGCATAACTAGGCCACAGTCCTCAGAAGGCGGCGGATCCGACGGGCCGGGCGCCGGCTCCACTACCAGAGCGAACAGCTATCAGAGCAGTGAGAAGCCGGAAGGCTCAACGGCAGCAGCCCCAAGCGTCCTTGGGAGATCGGGACTCCGCGGGCCTGCGCCCAGCGTAAGTAGCGATCGGCGTGTGGGCCCGGCAGATTCTCCATCAGCTGCCGCGTGGACGTCGATGGCATTGGAGTGCCGGTCGAATGCGGCGACCGCTTTTCAGTCTCCTCAGTGAGCTTACGGATGAGCTGTGGCAGCTCAACCGCCGTCAAGTCCATTGGCTAGCTAGGACACGCGACCGCGTCCGGGCCTGTTGCCACAGGTCAAC
>CP070666.1:1540263-1543082 GCA_020351775.1 Gemmatimonadota bacterium
GGAGCCGAGCGGTTCGTGCAAGAGATCACGACCACCGCCAGCCTGCAGCACCCTCACATCCTGCCACTGTTCGATTCGGGCGAAGCGGATGGTTTCCTCTACTACGTGATGCCCTACGTCGAGGGCGAGACGTTGCGCGGCAAATTGAACCGCGAGACGCAACTCTCGATCGATGAAGCGGTGCGCATCGCGACCGAGGTCGCGGACGCACTGGACTACGCACACCGGCACAACGTGATCCATCGCGACATAAAGCCGGAAAACATCCTGCTGCACGACGGGCGCGCGACGGTGGCGGATTTCGGCATTGCGTTGGCGATCAGCGCGGCTGCCGGTGGCAGGATGACCGAGACGGGCCTCTCGCTCGGCACGCCGCACTACATGTCACCTGAGCAGGCAACAGCGCAGAAGGAGCTGACCAGCAGGTCCGATGTCTACTCGTTGGGCGCGGTGCTGTACGAGATGTTGACGGGTGAGCCACCGCACACGGGGGCATCGGCGCAGGCCATCGTGATGAAGATCGTGACGGAACCGGTTGAGCCGGTTACCAAGCTCAGGAAGTCGGTGCCGGCGCACGTCGCCGCCGCGACGGCGGTGTCATTGGAGAAGTTGGCCGCGGATCGGTTCGAGAGCGCGGCGACATTCGCCGCGGCACTGGCGGATCCCGCGTTCACGGCACCGGGTGCGATCGCAACGGCCGCAACGCCGACGGCGGGTGAGACGAGCCGGTGGAAGCGGCTCAGCATCGGTGTGGCAGCGGTAGCGCTCGTGTTCGCGGTACTCGCCCTGTGGGGCTGGCTGCGCCCCGATCCGCCACGCCCAGTGACGTGGCGTGGCTTGGCGTTCCCGCCGGGGCAGGAGTTGACCCAGGACCCGGGAACGGTACAGCCCATCGCTTTTGCACCGGACGGATCGTGGTACGTATACACCGGACCGGGCCCGTCCACCACTCAGCTCTGGATCAAGCGTCGCGAGGGATACGAGGCAACGCCACTGGCAGGCACCGAGGGGGCGAGAAGCCCGGCGGTGTCACCAGACGGGGAATCTGTTGCGTTCACCGTGGCAGGTGTACTGCGCCGGATCCCGGCATCCGGCGGTCCGTACGTAACGATTTCCGATTCTGCTAACCCATTGGTGCCGGGCGTAGCGTGGCTGGACGACGGCACCGTGATCTTCAACGACGAGGACTTCGGGTTACGGCGCGTAGCGGGCGCGGGAGGTGCGTCGGAGATTGTCTGGACCCGGCGTATGGCAGAGGCACTCACCGGCGTGATCAGTGTCACGCCGCTGCCGGATTCTCGGGGAGTTCTCTTCGGGATATGTGACCCGGGCTGTGTCACATTGCAGGAAGTGTGGGCGCTGGATCTTCGCTCCGGCGAGTCCCATCGCGTACTGGCCGATGCGGGGGTAGCGTGGTACGCGCCAACCGGGCACTTGATTGGGGGGCGTATTCGGAACACAGCGGCTCTAGAGGCCGTGGCGGACGCGTTCGCAGTTCGTTTCGATCTGGAGACACTCCAGACGAGCGGGGGGGCCCTGACGCTGTTCGAGGACGTGGGTGCCATGGCAATATCCCAAACCGGGACGCTGTTGGTTGAGTTCTCGGGGTCGGATCCAGCACGCGAAGAGGCAGTGTGGGTGGACCGCGAAGGTAGAGCGATGCCAATTGACAGCACCTGGCGATTCGAAGTCCCTCGTCTGGTCGGAAGCTACGGATGGGCGCTCTCACCCGATGGGAGCCGGCTCGCCATAGGACTTGACGGCGCGGGGCTTGGCGACATCTGGGTCAAGCAGTTGGATGACGGACCGGTGTCCCGACTGACTTTCGGAGAGGCCTACGAGAACCGGCCGAGGTGGACCCCGGATGGCCGCGATGTGATGTATGTCTCGGTCGATCTCGATGCTGGTGAAGATGGCACCAGTGCTGGAGCAGGCGGCATCTGCACGAAGCGGGCCGATGGCACGGGTTCGGCCGAGTTGGTGTACTCGAACCCGCAGGCATATGAGGTGACGACCGCCGGCGCTGCGGATTGGCTCGTCGTGCGCACGGGTAGCGGTGAGGGTCTGGACATCGTGGGTTATCGGCCTGGACTGGACAGCGTGGCAATACCTCTGCTGGCGGAGGAATACGACGAGATGGCGCCTGCGCTCTCACCTGACAGCCGATGGCTGGCGTACACGTCCAAGGAGTCGGGGCGAGCGGAGGTGTATGTGCGACCCTTCCCGAATGTAGGGGATGGGAAGTGGGCGGTATCGCTGCGCGGGGCGTATTCGCCGTTGTGGGCCCACAGCGGACGGGAGCTGTTCTACATCTCGGCGGATGACGAAATGGTGGCTGCAGAGGTGGAAACGGATCCGGCGTTTCGCGTAACGCAGCGCCGCGTATTGTTCGAGCTGAGCCCCGATTTCGTGATAGACTCGATGCACACAGCACACGACATCAGCCCCGACGACCGCCGCTTCATCATGGTGCGGAGAGTTGCCATGCCGGAGACACTCCAGCCTGAGCTGGTAGTTGTCGACAACTTCTTCGACTGGGTGCGGGAGAGGGTGGGGAATTGACCGGTGAAGTCTCTCCCCGGTGCGCGAGCGCCAAGCACCTTAGCACGCCGCCGGGTTTCGGCGTCGAGGACGATGTCCACGGCTTGCCGCAGACCGCGGGCAAGGCGGTCGAGATTCTCCGGGTTGGCGAGGAATTCGTCCGCCGCAGGATGCGACAGATACATGATCTCAACCAGCAGCGCGCCCAGTCGGGCCCGGTTTTCCCACAGAACCGTCCAGTGAGCCCGCTGCACCAATCCGGAGTCCGAGCCGACGGC
>CP070666.1:1543182-1545985 GCA_020351775.1 Gemmatimonadota bacterium
CAGTTTGAGTCATCGGGTCTAACGCGCCCTATCACGCCTATGCGCATACCGCAGCCACCGGCGGAATTCCTGGACATCTTCGATACAGGCGCGGAGCAGTTCCTCGTCGCTCGTTCCCACCGTCTTAATTCCCGTGGCAACGGCATGAGTGGCCGCCTGGAATCCGGAACTCACCAGAAAGGTCCTATCTCCGCTGGATTTCCCGTTCGCGTTCGAGCTGGAGCGCCTCACGTATGACCGCCGCGATGCTCACGCCCCGTTGCTCCGAGAGCGTCTCTGCAGATCCTGATTGTGACGTTCTGGCGTTTCGGCACAGCATTGTCCCCCTTCCTATGTCAAGCTCTGCTGGCGTTGTCTACCTGGCAGGCTAGCGGAGCCCCCGCTGAGTCGTCAAATGGATGGGCATTGCCCTACCTAGGAGGCTACGTGCAGACCTAGAAAGTGGTCAAATGGGGCTCCCGGCCAATTCGACGGGGCCAACACGGAGTCGTCAAACGGATGGGCATTGCCCTACCTAGGTCGCTCCTAACTAATTGTGCTACGGGCGGATACACAGAGGGAGGAAGTGGCTACTTCCGGTTTGGGTGTCCCATTCGACTGGGCTGCCCCCCCTGAGCCGAATGGGGTTCAGGGGGTCGCGGGTGCCTCACCGTCGACGCGCTGTACTGGCGCGTTGACGGGTTCCTTTCCCGACGGCGCTGTTGAGCGTCGGCTCAAGATCTATGATTCTCGGTCAGTGTGTCGGCGTGGTTTGTGTGGCGGTTGCCTGCTCTCCTCTGAACCTACTGCATATGTGTATATGTACTCGCATGTGTGCAGGCGCCGCCGTCAATCCGCTCTCAACACGTCGACCGGGTTGACCCTCGTGATACGCCGGGCTGGCAGGTAGCTGGCCAGCAGACACACGGCCACGGTCAATGTCGCAACGACGCAATACGTGAGTGGATCAGAAGGTTCAATGCTGAAGAGGAAACCTGAGATCAATCGGCTTGCCCAAAACGCGCCCACAAGGCCGACTGCCAGTCCAGCAAGACTCGTGGTCAGATTGCCCTGCAGAGTTTGTCCGATCAATCCCGTCTCCCTCGCGCCCAACGCCATCCTGATCCCCAGCTCCCGCGAGCGCTGCATTACAGCGCGAGCCGTCACACCGAAGATGCCGACAGCGGCAAGTACGGCAGCCGTCGCGCCGAACACGATCATCAGGAGTGTGCGATACCGCTCGTCGCTGGTCGAGTTGGACACGACAGAAGACATCGTGCTCGCTGACGTAACCGGGACATCGGATTCAACGGCCCACACCGCCTGCCGAATACGTGGGATCACGAAAAGTGGGTCGCCACTCGTCTTGGCAACTAGGCTCACCACTCCATACCTCGGGGGATCCTTAAGCCCGGAGATGTAGTAGGTGGACTCCGAGTCCAAATCGAGTCCCGCGTGCTTGACGTCGCCAACGACACCCACGATTGTGTGCCAGTTTTCGCGATATCGGATTCTCACGCCGATCGGGGATTCGTTGGGCCAGTAACGGCGGGCCATCGACTCGCTGACAATCGCTACCCCCGACGCGTCGGGCCCGTCAGCTGAAGTGAACGTTCTTCCGGCCAGGAGCGGAATTCCCAAGACCTCGTGGAACCCCGGGAAGGTCTGTCTGTAGTCCGCCAGAGGTGATAGCCCACCCTCATCTGTCGGCCTACCCTCAATCTCGAAAGTCGCGCTGGAACTCTCGTCGAGGAAGGGAAGGCTGGAGGTAGCACTTGCTCCCTCTACACCGGGGATGGCTTCGATTCGCTCGATGATTTCCTGGATTAGAGCACTGGTCTGAGACTGCGTATACTGCGACCTGGCCATCGCCACGCCGACGGTAGCAAGGTTGTCGCTGACAAACCCGGTATCGACCGCTGAGAGACCCAACAGACTCCGGGTCAGCAATCCACCTGTTACCAACAGCACAACCGTAAGCGCGATCTCGAAAAACACTAGTGTCCCCTGCAGTGCTCGCCGTCCCGGTGCCCCACCTCGGCTCCAATCCTTCAATGTCACGCCCAGCGACCGTCGGGCGAACATGAATGACGGAGCCAGGCCGAAAAGCAAACCGGTGGTAATGCCGAGGCAACACGCAAAGAGGAGAATCCGTCCGCTCACGTGCACGTCTTCTATGCCCGGTATGGGTGGCGCCAGCGCAGCCAGGGCGCTGGTGCCGACGGAAGCGACTACCACACCGGTGATACTTCCCAACAGACCCAATACGACGCTTTCTGTGAGAAGTTGTCGGACGATACGTGCCGGCGCCGCTCCGAGGGCCTCCCTCGTCGCCATCTCACGGCTGCGAGTCGTTGACTCCCCGGCAAGGAGCGTGGCGACGTTGGCGCAAGCCACGAGAAGCAATGCCCCGGCTCCGGAGAGGACGAGGAATATGGGGCCTCGCAAACCGCGCGCCTCGGTATCCTGCCGGAATGCAAGCGACACACCTACGCGTGAGGGATCTCTCTCCCCCCGTATCAAGGCTTCGGATTCGGCGAACGCCTGATCGATCGTAGCACCTGGCGCCAACCGCCCGATCAATTCGTAGTCCTGTATTCCTCGTCTGGCGCTCCTTCCGTCGTGACCGATCGGTACCCAGAGGGCACGTCGTCCGTGATCGTCGCTCGTCCTGAGCACGCTGCGGAGCTTGAACCCGGGGGGCAGCACGCCAACTACTGTGTAAGGGGAGCCATTCAGGGTTACCGTCTGCCCCACGACTGCAGTGTCTGCCCCAAACCGCGACCGCCATGTTTCGTCACTAAGCACTGCTATCTGCGGTGCA
>CP070666.1:1546085-1548878 GCA_020351775.1 Gemmatimonadota bacterium
ATACGCTTGGTCCACAAAGTAATTCGTCACACTCGCAACGGTCTTCGCACCGCTCTACTCACCGCAGCCCGCTCCTGGCTCCGGCCGAGCGCGGCTCCGAAGTTGAAGAACGCTGTTTTGCCACGAGAGTAATGACAGAGTTCAGTTGCTGGGCTGTCGCGTCAGTATCCACAGTGGTCTCCCGCGCTGGCGGTACGCACGGGGACCATGAGACTAGCTCTCACTGGTTCATTAGTACCGGGACCGCGTGTCACAAGCGCATCTTGGTGACGGTGGCCCCATACGCTTCCCCGTCAACCCGCCTTCCTGCAACGACTTTCCCAATTGAGTGAATAGCCTTAGAGCGCACAAGATGACGCCTGTGGACGCCAGTTAGGGTGAAGTACAGGTGAAGTGACCGCTGGCCTGGCAGGGGCAAGCTGACTGGTTGATAAAACCAGTTGAGGGCCCAGGGCTCTTGTGTGGTGCGGATTGTTGAGGCGACTTCACACCAACTTCACCTGAACCGGGGCTATTGCGACGCCTGCCGGAGCCTCTCCATCGCCCTCGCGAGCCGCCGCTCATGTCGCGCGAGCACCTTGGCGATTGCCTCGACCGTTTCCTCGCTCGGACGGCATACGCCCGCCACCGCACGCACGCAAATGCGCGCAGGCGCAACCCACATTCACCCCCAGGGCACACCCCGTCGGTTTACGTAATGCCGCCCGTGAATCTCCCTAGCAAGTTTCACGACCTGGGGGCAACGCTGCGTTCGGGCGCTCGCGAAGGGCTCGGGTATGGCGCCAAATGTCCCCGCAGGTTGGCCACTATCAACAGGTTAGAGCGCCGAAAAGCGGCGGTGCGGTTGATAGGCCCCGCGCAGGGTTGAGATCGTCGGGGCGAAAATCTACCGCAAACTCCACTAGCGAGAGAGATGGTAGACGTATCCGACGAGGACCTGCAACGTCCGATTTCTCACGGTGCCGGTGCCCTCGTATATGTCCATCAGCCCGAGGTTGTAGCGAATGTCAGCGGTGATAGCCCCACCACCAACAACAACTCCGACACCGGCACCGAACATCACCCCGAAGTCAACCCTCCTGTACGCGCCGCCGCAATCAGCGGTCAGCACGTTAGTCTCGCTGGCCAATCTCTCCCAAGTCGTCCCAGAATAGACATCGAGGTGGATCACCGTCTCGGTCTCACAACCGGTCTCGAAAGCGACCGCAGGTCCGGCGTAGAAGCGGGGCTTTACAGCACCGCTGCGACCGGTCGGCACCGCCACCGTGATGGGCACTTGAAGTTCAAGGTAATCCAGGTCGACGCTATACTCATGTCTCTCTTCGATCACGTTGCGGGTTATCGGGTCGATATAGGGGGCCAGATACGCGGTCCCGTAGCCGGCTCCCTTTCTCACAAAGGCTATCTCGGGACGCACTGCGAGTAGCCTGCTGAGATTGTAGCCGAATACTACGCCGATGCTGAAACCGGTCTGTGAGCCCAGATCGCCATCCCCACCGAAGCTGGTGCGAGTGAGCCCTAGGTTAGCACCGATCTCGATGCTTTGGGCGAGCCCGGCGCTGAGGGTCGCGACGCAAAGTAACACGGCCACTGAAACGACACGCAGTCCACCTATCACTGGTCTTACCTCTTTTTGAATGCCCACCTGAGTCTCATAGCGCAGCGACACGATCCGCTGCCCGATTGCAGGTGAGCGGATTGGCTTTGTGCTCTGGTGCGTCATGCCGACGATTGTGCGTCGGCGCTGGCGTCAGATTCTCAAGAGCCGCCGATTCGGCTGCTACGTCCTTGCCTCAGCGCCCTCCTCTGCAAGCGGCAGATCCGAGTTCCAGATACCCCGGTCTATCTTCCAAGAGCCGTCGGACTGCCGCCCCAGAATATAGATGAACTTGCCAATGTCCTCGCTTGTTTCTCCACCTGCCTTGGGTGTTGTTCGGAAGGTGTACGTCCCGCGGACAAACGCCCATTGGCCAGCGACCTCGATCTTCTCCAACGTAGTGGTGTGTTCCATATCTAGCTGATCGAAAAACGGTTGCACTCTCGTGCGCACCGCCTCCTTACTCACGAGCATTTCTTGATTCGGCACCATCCATAAAACGTCATCAGCGAGTAGGGTCATCCAATTTTCAGCATCGCCTGTGTTAGTCGTATCATCAAATCGCTGAAATAAGTCTTGGATAGCCACCACGTCCTCCTCGGACAGCCCAGCGGTTTCCTGTGCTGGCGGCTGGCACGCTACGCTCGCTAGAGCCAAGGCCAGCACCGCGAGCAGAGCTGTGCGCGCACTCATAGTGACCTCCTTCGATTGTCAGCCTGAACGCCCGGCTTCAGTCTGCCAGCGACTCATTTCGCGTGGTTCATGTCCACACGAAGGATGTTGTCAGTGTGGCTCCCCCAGTACGGCAGGAAGTTGTTCTCGAAGGAAGCATCGTACGCTTCCCTCTCGGTTGATCCCTCTGGATAGTTCTCGTCGAGCCACTGCTGAGCCCAGCTCTCCATCTTTTCCAGAGCAGCCAGGTTCTCGAATTCTCCAATGATCCAGATATCGGGGTCGGTGGTGCCGTAGTAGTGGCTAGCTACGCGGTAACCGATCACGTGTGGGTTGGCCTTGACCTCTGGCATCCAGTACGCCTCCACGAAGTCAAAGAAGTTGCCCCACTCGGCCCGTGGCACCTTGAACGTCTGTACAAGGATGACTCGGGTCTCGCTCTCCTCTTCCTGGACAGCCGAGACCAGAGGACTTACGAGGAGCATAGCAGCTCCAACAACCAAGGCGAGAATCGGCTTACGCAT
>CP070666.1:1548978-1551770 GCA_020351775.1 Gemmatimonadota bacterium
CGCCTTCGTACTCCGTGCCGTCGAACGCCACCGGACGACCGAAGTCCACATCACTCCAACGCAGGTGCAGGACTTGCTGGATGCGGGCACCGTACTCTGCGGCGATCCATGCGATTCCTCGGAACCGCCAGGCACGGTCACTGAGTCCGTCGAATTGGGCCAGCAATAGCTCGCTCTCCTCTGCGCTGTAGGCTTCCGGTCGTGACACTCGACTCGCGTTCCGAGCACCCTCGATCGGATTCCGAGGCAGCAATTCCCGCTCATGCACGGCCCAGCGGTAGCATCGCTTCAGATACGCAACGGCCTCGTACACGGATCGCTCGGCCCAGTCTCGGGCACGCAGCTGCTCGATCACGCCAGCCACATGGCCGTTCCGTAACTCCAGGGCCGGCAAGTCGGGGTCGAGGATCGCTAACAGCGTGCGCTCGTGCGCGCTGTAGGTGGCGAGCGTCTTCGTGGCCAGCCGCTTCCCCGTCTGAGGGTTCCGGCGCACCTCAGCGTTGGCGCGATGGCGCACCAGTATGTCCCGCAAGGTCAGTTCTGGATCTACGATGAGGCCATGGGCGCGGTCCCGTACCTCGGTGAGAGCCTTAGTGAGCACCTCGTCCGCAGCTTCCCGGTTGGCTGCCGTGTTGGGGCCGATTGTGCGCTGATGACGTCTGCCGTCCCGAGTCCGCCACTCAATACGCACTTGTCCCTCAAGGACGTATCTGGATCCGGAGAAGGGTCTCTTCCCGATCGTCTTTGAGCAGGTCCGTTTGCGTTGGCGTTTCCTCGGTCGGGGCAGAGCTACCTCCTCACCGTGTAGCTGGTCACGATCTCCTGCCGCAGCTTGTCTGTATCGGTCTCGTGGGATTGCGGTGGGGACGCCAGCGTCGACCAGTAGCGTCGCTTCCCGACCCGCTTCGCGAGACCTGCTTCAAGGTACCTCTGAAAGTTGTTCTTGCACCAATAGCGCCGGCGTCCGGAGTATCGCTGGAACTGTGGCTCACTCATCCATTGCCCTTCGTCGCGATGGATAGCGGCAGTTACGAGTTCGTGTAAACGAGCCAGGCACTCGTTGTTTGGCAGATGTCCCTGGGAGAGCATCAACTTCATCTCATCAGCTGCCTGCTGAAGTGGGGACGTCGAGCCAACTTCTCCGGGTCGTGCACTCGTCGTGCCACCGTCAGTTGGGTTCATTGGAGAGCTTCGGGCCTTGGATCACGAATCATTCGATCCGACTCGCGACTTGAAGGTCGATGGCAGAGATCGGCGTCGCTTTCTTCGACTGTGATCATTCCCTGGGTAACTACTCCTTCATCTCCTGGTTCTTTCCTCTGGTTCTTCATTGTGGGTCGTGAGACGCCCAAGAGAGAGTTCGTGGACAAACCAACAGGTGGGCTGCACAGCGACCGTCGTGACATTGCCTCGGCCCATTCCTGGCTGCCGATGTCTCCACGTTCGAGTAACTCCTTCAGTTCCATCTCACCACGGGCGTCTGGCAGAAGCGCCCAGCGCAGGGCGGTTCGTCCTATGCCTCTCTTCCGTGCCACAAGAAGACCGCGTTCAGCGAGGCCAAGTCGGGCTTGCTTGAATCGATACGGGATGGAGCTGCAAGTGCGTCGTCCATCTGTTGAATGTCGCGAACGTATTAGCGCCAACCCGAGGCGGGTTCCCGACTCGCTGCAGCCCTTGAACTCCTTCTCGCCGTTGCGAGCGCGGATCAGCAGCCAAAGGCGAACCTCCGCATCGGTGAGACTCGGGTCTCGAATGAGTTGATGTGGCGCTATGGCGAAGGGGAAGCTGGAACTCACTCGACTACTCGCCGGAATCAGGTGCCTGCGGGGTAGCTTCGCCGGCGAGGAGACGCTCAAGCACCTCTTCACGAACGAAGATTCGACCGCACGCCTCGAAGCCGAGACGTGGAACGATCTGTTGTCGTACCCACGAGCGCATGGTTCGTGGGTCCACGTTGGCCTTTCGGGCCGCTTTGACGGCGGACAGCAAACCCATAGCAACCTCGCAATCCGTAATTGACGATTACGTATCATCAAGTTAGTATTGCACATCATGGCGCGCAAGTCAGTGCTTCAGGCCCGGCTGGGTCAGATCGTCGAGGTGGTTTTTGGCGGGAACCAGAAGGCGGCCGCGACCGCCGCCGGCGTACCTGCGCCAACCCTACATCGGATCCTGAAAGGGGAGATCGCCAATCCAGGTGTAGGTTCGCTTGAGCGGTTTGCGAGGGCCTACCGCGTCCCGGTGTCGTGGCTGTTGGGTGAGACGGACGCTGATGTCCATACGGCGCGCGTGCCAGCGACTTGGTGGTGGCTTCTTGAGTCCTACTACGGACATCGTGTGGCCGTCCACATGCGGCACTTCTCCGGTGACGTCGCGGCTAAGGTCGCTGAAGCCACCCACCAGCAGGGGATCGCCCTGGTTGCTCGGTTACTTATTGCCTCGGGGATCGATCCCGAGCGCGCACCATCACGATGGGTGGAGAGAGCGGCGGCTGAGTTCCAACTCGGATTAGAGCGGCTCAGTGCTGTCGCTGAAGTATGGCTGCGGCTGAAGACGAGTGAGCGCCGACAGCTTATAGCCGACCTCTCGCGCGAAGTCGGATGAAGACGTCTTCATTGAAGGGCGAATAATACTCAAAGACGCGGTTGGGTTGATCGAGTCGCGGCCGGGCAAACTGGCACCAGGGTTCGACTGCGAGCGGCTTGGCGGTCAGTCCTTGGCTGCACCGTCAGCGTCTTGCCATTCAGGCATCAGTACAAACCGGCCTGGCCTTGGACCGTACTTCTTCACTT
>CP070666.1:1551870-1554654 GCA_020351775.1 Gemmatimonadota bacterium
GTCCATGCATGCGAACTAACCCGCCAAACAGCCCGTTGTCCCAGGAGAAACGGGCCTCTTCCGCACTCACCATCAACCGAATTTCTTTACCCATCCCCAGAATGCAGATCGCAGATTGGAGTCATCAACCATCGTCGCGGACGGCTGCGTGATACCATGAAAACGAAAACCACCGCCAGTTTCACCGCGTTGCTCAACCTGGTACTGCTACTCTCCTCGTGTGGCGAATCCCAACCAGCACAGGAAGCAGGACCACTTGGCACGGCCGCAGCGCGCAATACCCTCGCGGATGAGATCGAGGCTTCCCTACAAGATGAACTGTTCGCCGCATGGTACCCGCGTGTCGTCGACACCGAGTTCGGTGGCTATCTAACCCAGTGGAATGCGGACTGGGAGCTGTCCGAGGACCATACGAAGATGATCGTCACCCAGGCACGACACACCTGGACCACTGCCAAGGCGGCGGAGTTCTTCCCCGAAGACACCGCGTATCTGGAGATGTCGGCCCACGGATTTCGATTCCTGCGCGACAAGATGTGGGATAGCGAGTACGGCGGGTTCTTCTGGACGGTCTCCAGGGACGGCACTCCGCTTCTCGAAGGTACCGCGGGCCCCGACAAACGGGCGTACGGCCACGCGTTCGGCATCTATGGTCTTGCGGCCTACTGCGCAGCCTCGGGCGACGAGCAAGCGCTCGAGCTTGCCCGGCAGGCATTTCACTGGCTGGACGAGCACGCGCACGATCCGCAGTACGGGGGCTACTTCCAGAATCTCGAGCGCGATGGCACCCCGCTTCCACCAGGTGAGGGAGGGATGCCACCCAAGGATCAGAACTCCTCGATCCACATCCTCGAGGCATTCACCGAACTGTATCAGGTGTGGCCGGATTCACTGCTGGGCGTTCGCCTGAACGAGATGCTGGAGATCATCCGCGACACTATTGCCGGCGAGAAGGCGTACCTCACGCTCTTCTCACATACTGATTGGTCTCCCTTTTTCCCGCTCGACTCTACCGGGACACCCATTCGGGGCGGACCGATGGATCATGTCTCGTTCGGACACGATGTCGAAACGGCCTTTCTGATGCTGGAAGCAGCCGAGGCGCTCGGCCTGGACTTGTCAGCGACGCTCGAGCGCGGCAAGGCCATGGTTGATCACTCGCTCACGTGGGGATGGGACGATGAGTTCGGCGGATTCTATGACGGCGGGGAATACGATGAGAACGAGACGACCGTGTCAATCACGCAAGATGGCAAGAACTGGTGGACTCAGGCGGAAGGTCTGAACTCGCTGCTCCTGTTCGGCGATCTGTATCCCGATGATCCGCGTGCCTACCACGAGAAGTTCCTGCTTCAATGGTCGTACATCAAGGCAAACCTCATCGACCACGAACGGGGCGGCTGGTTCTTTGGCGGTTTAGACAAGGAACCGGAAGCGGCCCAGCGTGACAAGGGCGGCATCTGGAAGAGCGCTTACCACGATGGCAGGGCGCTGATGAACGTGGTCAGCAGGTTGCGCGGAGCGCATCAGTAACCCCGAACTGCCCGGTTCGTTCTATCCAGATCTGGTTCTCGATACTTGGTTCTGCCGGCCGATAAGGCAGTACCAGGTACCGGTGCCATTGGCCCTGAAAACCCGGAACGAATGCGGCTTGATGGTGCAGCGAGGTCACCGCCTCGCGGATTCGGCCCCTAGATGACGAGCCCGCGTCGAACCGAGTTTCATCCACCCGTTTCTGCGTCATCTGTGGTGCCCGCCAGCGTCAGGAGCCAGATATCGGACTCCGTGACTCGACGGGGGTAGTACATCTCGCGTCCGTCCCGTGTGAGCCGGGGTGGGCCAATGATGTCTCTGTCAACCGAGAAGACCGTCCGCACTTCCCTGGTCTCGATGTCAACGACGAAGAACTGCTTGCCTCCGGACACGAACAGCAGGCGCCTACTATCTGGGAACCACGCCGGCCACTGCCCGAAATCCGTCAGGCGCTCATAGCTCTCGGTGCGAAATGTGTATACGATGATGCCTTGATCGCTGTTACTGAGCGCACCCGCGATCCGCTCTCCGTCCGGCGACCACGAGTTCACATTGAAGTCGGCGAGCGAGTCCGGCGGAGGCGAAAGTGTCTGCGGCACTTGCTCATCCCAGGGCACATCCGGGTCGAAGACGAATACGATCCGGCGGTCTTCCCGACGGCCGGATCCCGCCATCCGACTACCGTCGGGAGACCAAGCGGGCATGCCGACACCCCCCACCGTCAGCTGTGTCAGGTCACTACCATCAGGACGGATCTTCCAGAGTTCGATTGGCCCGCCGCGGGTCGAGAAGAACGCAATCCAATCACCGTCGGGAGACCAGCTGGGCACACGGTCGCCGGCGGTATCGCCCGTCACGCGGCGAAGCCCCGTACCATCGTTGCGCGCAATGTAGACGTGGCCGTCGGGTTCTGTGAGCGAGCAAAACACGACTTGCTCACCGTCCGGCGACGGGTCTGGATTCACCCAGCGGCGCGACCCGGTGGTAACCCAGCTTGGCTGACCGATCGGCAGGGCAGTGGCCGGATCTATTGACTGACGCTGGATGTTCTGCGTGACGAGTATGGAGCTGTATGCGATGCTGCGTCCATCACCTGAAACACTCATGTGCGCCAGCATGGTCGCCGGCGTCGTTATGGGCTCCGGTGGACCCAACGTCTCACCGGACTCCTCGTCGATCGCGACGCGCCACAGGTTCATGCTCCCGCCCCGATCGCTGGAGAAGTAGAGGTACCTGCCGTCGGGCGACCAC
>CP070666.1:1554754-1557500 GCA_020351775.1 Gemmatimonadota bacterium
ATGACAGTGGTGCTCCGCGCCTTCCCAATTGCTCGGGGTGAGGTCTCCCGTGTCCGTGATTTTGCGGTTGCTGTCGGGCGGCACCGTGAGGACTCCTCTCAGGAACCGGTGCGCGCCGCCCCAGAGGGACATCACGCTAGCAAGGAGGATCCCACTTTTCCTACAGACGCGCACGCATTCCTGTAATGCCGCCGGCGCACGGTCGAAGACGTAACTCAGAGGCCCACCGTAGCAAACGACGGCATCGAACGATTCTTGATCCAGCTGGCTCATCTCGCAGACATCGATCTGCAGACGGGCCTCCACCGCATGATCAAAGTCCAGCTCCTCTGCGTACTTCCGGTGCAACTCCAATTGCACCGGAGAGATGTCCGTCGCCACTATGCGGCACCCCATCTCTGCCAGTATCTGCGTGAACCGGCCCGGACCAGCACCAACGTCCAAAACGCGCGACCCAGGTATCACGAATTCCCGCAGGTAGTGCGTGTGAATGAACAGGCTGACCTCGTCCACAGGACTGCGAGAGAACCGTTCCCACTCCTGTTCGCATTGCCCGTCGTAGCGAGCGACCACCCAGTTGGGATCGTAGGCACCAGTGTGATCCATCTTCTTCCTATCGTACGAACTTGGATTCAGTAGGCGAGCGTAGGCGTGAGGCCTCTTCTAAACGCACCATCTAACGAGTCTGCGCATGAGCTGCGTGCGCCCACTCACAAGCTGCGCGAGACGTTGGGTCATCTGTGATCTCGCCCTGCGCTCATATCAACTGCTCCTGCCGCGCATGGTAGCTTCACGCGCGTGATATTCCCAAGAAGTGCCCTCAAGGAGTAAGGTCCTCGTTTCATCGACGAAGAATCACAGAAACCATCACTCCAAAAGGGCACTCCCCATGTTCTACTCCGGCATCGACCAGCACAAACGGAATAGCTACATCACAACCTACGGGCCGGATGGCACCGTCGTCAAACAGGAACGCGTGACAAACACACCTCTGCAGCTGCGACGCTACTTCGCTCAGTTCCCAGGTCGCCACAAAGCCGTGGTCGAATCCGCCGGCGACTGGTACTGGCTGGCTGCGGTACTGGAAGAGCTGAACGTCGAACTCGTTCTTGCACACACTACTACACTCAAGGCCATCTCGGCCGCCAAGGTCAAGACTGACAAGATCGACTCCGATATCCTGGCACTGCTGCTCCACGCCAATCTCATACCCAAGGCACACATGATCAGCCCCGAACGGTAAGGAGGGACTGGTCGGTCTAAACGGCATCGACCAGATGAGCCGAAAACGGTGTTTGGACACCACTGCCGTGGTGCTTCCGTAGCGGTACTACCGGGTGACGCCAGTTGCGGAAACAAATGAGCAGCAGCAATCAAAAGGCGACGAACCATGTCCGCCGCCGTTGAGCTAGTTCACTCTCTTGACTCGGCACTTCCTAATGGTGTTATGCCGCGACCCTCATGTGCGTGAGCTCTGGTCATCCTCAAGCGAGCAGATCGTGCTTCGGCCTCTGTCTGCATGCATTACCAGCCCAGGAGATTTGTGATTCGCTCCGTCGTGAATCGGTAGCTGTCGACATCCGCCAACTTGGCAAAGAATCGCATGCCGTCGAGCGCGATCCTGCATTGGTAGCACAGAACCCGTTCGTCGAGATTCTGGAGGTCATGACCTAGAACGTTGTACCGATCCCGAACGACCTGCACATATCCTCCCGCCGAGGCCCAATAATCAAGCCAGGCAACGTCGTAGCAGAAATCGCCGTACGCCGCGTCCAGCCAGTCGATCACAGCCGTGACATGGCCGTCGGCGGCGAGCACGTTCCCGAATCCATAGCCCCCGTGCACCAGGTAGCGCTCAGACGGTAGCGACGCCAGCAGTTCATCCATCCGCGCCGAGATGCGGTGGAAGAAGTCACGGTCGAGGAACGTCGTGTCGAACATCTCATGCCACTTCCCATAGAACCCGCCCTGCCTCTCTTCTTCCCGAACGGAGATCAGGCTCGACGGCCAGTCCGAGAAGAACCCGCGCCCCGCACCGTCAAAGAGGCCGCACCCCTCCGTATCAGACACATCCACCGCGTGGATGGCGCTCAGCGTTTCGATTAGCGATGGCGTCAAGCGCTCGACTTCGGCCAGTGGCAGTTGATCCATCCGTGTCCCTGCGACCTTTCGCGTGATGCAGTAGTGCAGCTCGCCGGAGCGGCCGAATGAGATCACCTCCGGGATCGGAATACTCTGCGAGCGATACCGATCGCAGATGTACGCCTCCTTCTCGTAGTTCGCGTCCATGTTATCGGCATTGAAGCGAAGCACGTACTCCGAACCCTCGGCGCAAACGCGAAAGGTCTCGGCAACGTGGCCGCCGCGGAGAGGAGCAATCTCCGTCGTCGACGCGCCAAACACCGGCGCGAGGACCTCTCGAATCCTCTCCTCTTCAACAGCGGGCTTGATACCCCTCATGCGATCTTACGCCTCTGTGTTAACCGATCCCCGGGCGCGACGAACCGAACTCATGCTGCACAGTCGGCTCGTCTCCTCGCGGCATAACACTGTTGCCCATAAGTTGCGGGCGAGTCGCCCGAATTGACCCACATCTGTGCCGTTTTGACACGCCGTCAGGCGCCCACAAATCAATGCCTTCTTTAAGACGGCCGCGCCCCCACGACGCGGCGCTGGCCATGACTACGTTACCCCTTTTTCTTCTTCGACGTTGGCTTGCGTCTCCTCGTAGACCCCGGTTGTTGCT
>CP070666.1:1557600-1560335 GCA_020351775.1 Gemmatimonadota bacterium
GACAGCACGGTGTTCGAGATCGGCTCCATCAGCAAGCAGTTCGTCTCGGCCGCGGTCATGCTCCTGGTCGAGGAACACAGGCTGGGGCTGGACGATCCGATTCACCAGTACCTGCCGTATCTCCCAAGCGAGTGGCTCGGCGTGACGGTGCGGCACCTGCTAACCCACACGTCAGGCATTCCCGATTACGAGGAGATCGCGACCTACGACATCTACGGCTTTCGTCTCACGCCGGAGGAAGTCATCCAGATTGCCCATTCCCGGCCCATGGACTTTGCTCCTGGGGAGGGATGGTACTACAGCAACACAGGCTACTTCTTGTTGAGCATGATCGTCGAGCGCGTTGAAGGTCGCCCGCTCGGCCAGGCCCTGCAGGCACGCATCTTCGAGCCGCTGGAAATGGGCCAGACCCGCATGGCGGATCCCGAAGCCATCATCCCGCACCGGGCGTCCGGCTACTGGGTGAACAAGACCGGCGAGCTGATCAATCGGCGCCCGACGGAGACGTCGTCGACGCTCGGGGCGGGGGGCATCCTCAGCTCGGCGTATGACCTGATGAAGTGGGACGAGGCGCTCTACGGAGAGCAGCTGTTGAGCGCCGAGTCCAAGGTGACCATGTGGACGCCGGCCGTCCTCCCTAACGGAGAGGATACCGGCTACGCGTTCGGATGGACGGTGAGGCCCTACCGGGAGCTCACCACACAGAGCCACGGCGGGCAGGTTGCCGGATTCGTCGCGGGCTTCTTCCGTTTCCCGGAGCAGGAAGTCGCGTTCATCATGTTCATGAATCGCTATCGCGCGCCCGGCAACCGCCTGCTCGAGATCCTGCTCAACACGTTCATGCCGGGCCGTGAGCGGACGCCGTAGGGGCGCGAAGCGAAGCTCGAAGCAGTCGAGACGGTGGGCTTTGACGCGGGGTGAGTGTGCGGACGAAGCTTGCACCGAGTGAGCGCTCGATCCGGCCTACGACCGGGGAACCGTCGACGCCTTTACACTGTCGCCACCGCAGCCGCAGTAGCGTGGTGAACCAGCGCGCCAGCCCCGGGCGTCTGGCGGCGCTCGGGGCTCCTCTCTGCCAGCGAATGTCCCAATTCCGCCCCCCAATGTCCCCAAAACGCACTACCGAACGGCGGTACAAGCCAGCATACTCCCTGTGTGGCCGCTTCTTGACAGCCGCCGGGAACCAATCTCTGAGGGACGAGCCCGGCGCATAGAGTGGCCACAGGCCCCGTTCTCTCTCGACGGACGGGGCCACTTTCTTTGCCCACCCGATGGTTTTTGACTAGAGAAAAGGCCGTGGCCGTTTACGGACCATTATTCTGGCTGGCCAGTGCTTGGGGTGCGCGTTACGCCCTTGGGCACGTCTGAGCCCTTCGTGACGGTGAAGTTCCTCATGGTCTACGTGGTCGGCGCCAATCCATCGTGCAGACCTTGATGGCCCACAAAACGCTGTCCGGTGAAAGCATTCCCCTCCCGGTCACATCAAGCTAGGCTATCCAGTATGGGCTGCTACCCCCTGCGGCCGGTACGCCTGCGCGCATGCCGCAAATCACTGCCATCCGCCGTTGCTTCACGGCCTAAACCGGTTTGCCCGAGGATACTGAGATGAGACTGTCCTGGCTCTTCATGTTGATCGCTCTGTTGCCACCACTGGCCGTGAATGCTCAGAACGAAAGCACGCTCAAGGAAGACGAAAAGATATACTGGCTCTCCAGGCTGTGGTCGGAAGCCGCCTACAATTTTGCGTTCTTCGACCAGGTGCCTGATTTGAACTGGGACGATACCTATCGGGACTTCATCCCACAGGTCCTGGCGACCAAAACGGATTGGGAGTACTACACCGTCTTACGGCGATTCTATGCCCTGCTGCATGACGGCCATACCAGGGTTTTTCCGCCGAGGGATTTGAGAAACCGATACTACGGAACGGCGACGAACAAGATCACGACCCGGCTGATCGAAGGAAGAGTCATTGTCACCTCCGTTCTCGACGATGCCGTCAAATCCGCGGGACTGAGGCAGGGCATGGAGATCACGGCGATCGATGGCCACGATGTTTTGGGCTACGCGGACCGGTTCGTGGCGCCCAACGTATCCGCCTCGACGCCTCAGGATATGGCCTTGCAGATATACGGTCACTTCCTGTTGAGCGGGGATGTGAGCAAGCCCGTCGAGATAGAGGTCAAAGGGTTTTCCGGAGAAACGAGGACATTCGATATCGGCCGCGAGCCCTGGATCATGGAAGAGGAGGTCTTCAGAGGTGAGCCGTTCCTGTTCGAGTTGTTGCCGGACAATATCGGCTATCTGAAGATCAACAATTTCGTTGATACCGATCAAATCAGGCCCAAGTTCGATTCGATTTACACGAGAGTACTTGAAACAGACGGTCTCGTAATCGACGTGCGCGAGAACTTCGGCGGCGCCACGCAGCTCACCCATTATGTGCTGCAACACCTCGCGACCGAGAAGTTCACAACCGTCAAATGGAAGTCGCCGATGAATATCGGCGCTCACCGGGCATGGGGACAAGACGGGCAATGGTTCGAGGAAGAGGGCTATGACATCGAACCGCTCGAGAACGGAAACATCTATGTCGGGCCGGTCAATCTGATCGTGGATGAGAGCACCTTTTCCGGAGCTGAGGATTTCACACTGGGATTCATTACCATCAACCGAGGCAGGGTGATCGGCAGGAAGACCGCCGGCAGCACGGGCAGTCCGATCATATTTGAGCT
>CP070666.1:1560435-1563161 GCA_020351775.1 Gemmatimonadota bacterium
CGTGAATCTCGTCACCGTATTGGGCGATAGCTAGCGCATCCTGCAAGTCTCGGAAGGCGTCCGTCCAGCTCGATCCGTCGTTGGCGCCGGGCGCGTCGTCATCGACGTAAATGACCGTTTGGGCTTGGGCTGAAACGGCTTTAAAGGCAAGGATAGAAACGGCAAGGACAAGAGCAACGAAGCGTAACATAGCACACCTCCTCATCAAGAGTCGCCGCAGACCGGAACGGGTGACCGTTCGTGATAGCGACCATTATAGCAAATCGCGGCGCAGGAATCACGTCCAAGCGCTAAGGCGTGCCGGACAATACTAAGCCGTGCTGCTGGTTTTGGCTCTGGAATGCGCAGAGCCCTTCCCTCCCGTGGGCTCTGGTCCGAGAAGTGGAGGGACCCGTTGAGGCCGCCCGGTCGGAGGCTCGGCACACTGGGCAGCTTCGATGCCTCGTAATCGCTTAACTGCCTATACCAGGCTCGCAAGCCAGCCGATGAAAGCCGCCACCAGCACCAACAAGACGCCGATGAGGGCCGGTATCACGATCTGGGTTACGAGGTGCTTCAGCGTTCCCCTATAGCTGTTTCGGATAGAGCTTGGTTTCTGTATCATCGTTCGACCAAGGCATCGTTGGGCGCAGCACGCTCCACAACGCCCGCTCCGCGTCCTTGCGCTGTTTGTTTAATGTTGAACTCCTCCTCGGTTCTCCCAAGCTCTGGGTGAGTAAACTCGTGGCCGCACTCTGCGCCGCACCTGACCCGCTGATCCTATCGCGAGGATTGTGCCATATCCTGCACTATGCGCGACACGACGTCTTCGTATCCCTCAAATGTTCTGAAGACAACGACGAGTTCACCAATGTCGAAATTGAACGCCCACACAGCGCCTGTTGAAGAAAAGCGGGTCAAGAAGTAGATGAGGTCCGGAGATTCAGAATGCGGGTTTATTTGCCGCACATCGTCAGGATCTACCTCTTCCGCTACTGAGCCGATTAGCCACTCTTCATGCGTCCCCCTGCGGTCAGCCTCCTGAAGAAAGGCTCGTACCGTTCGCTCATCGTGCGGAAAGTGTGAAAACAGGGCTTCGCCATATCGCTGTATCCTAAGTTCACCAAGAGATTTGGGATCGCCGATGCCCCCCCCGGGGAACACGCTCAGGAAACCGAGGCTCGCCGTCGCTTTGAGAACGGCGCTGACAATGGCAGGTTCCACCAACCTCACGGGCACTGGATGGACACGCCAGCCCCGCATCCAGTTCATAGAAATCACAACGCTGTTGTGTTCCCGGGAAGAAAAGAGTACGTCCCCGCGCTTCCCGAGCGGCACCCGATAATCCTCGCCTTTCATGGGATCAAACACCTGAATGTCGGGCAGCTTCTGGTTCTTAATTCGCTTTCTCATGTTGCATTCTTCCTATGTGTGCATCCATCCACCGATAAACCATCTAGATTGTCCTCGCCTCTACCGCACATTCCCTGTTATCGCGGTATGCCGCCACGCCCAATTGGACTCGACCGTGTCACCGGTATGTGCCAGTGGACACGCTGGCCGCGTCCACCGATGACGATCCGTCGATTCCACTCCCCACCGGGATACCTCGACGAGCCAATCCGGAAGTAACGCCCTTTGTTAAGCCAGCGGAATCCGCGCACTGCACTGAGCCGTGAAGCGCCATACACCCCACACGCCAGCGTAAGGCTTACTTCGGCCGTGATCTCTAGCGTTCTCTGTGCATCTGCAACTTTAACGGGGTCGTCGAGCCATGAGTCTCTGCCACCGGTTCCCCAGATGAACGCTTTAGCCGCTTTGACCTTGAAGTTGTACCACCATCCACAGCCGCTTGGGTCGATTACTGCCGTCGGAACAGCCGATGCGTATGCGTAGACATTGAAGCCCCCGTCAACGCCAATCGGATCGCGCTGCAAGAACCGTCCCGTGAGGGGATCGTAATAGCGCCATCTCACGTGCAGATAGGAACACTCGGGGTGGGCCTGATAGCCTGAGCTACCAGCGTAACCGTAGCGATGGTTCGCACCGTCCACGAGTTCGCCGAACGCGCTGTAGGTCGATTCGTCAACCCACTCGGATGAGGAACGGGTCAGGCCGCGGGTGGTGCCCAGACGGTCCGTGTGGTAGTAGTACGGATCGCGGTTGGGAAGATCGAGCGGATTCTCGACGCGGGCGATGCCCAGCTCGAACGAGCGTAGCACCGTCACGTCGGCACCGTCGAGCGAGAAGTCGTTGTAGATGTTATCCCCGTCGTAGTCAGACCATGTTTCGGAGAGGGCGACCATTTGATTGTCCAGCAGGGCCACGGGGTCAAGCTCCCGGTTGAGGTAACGCTGTCGGGGACCATCATACCAGAACTCGCGGGCATAGTCGATGGTGTAGTTCGTCGGACAGTGGTGCTCGATGCCGTCCCAGTCCCACCGCTCGCCGATCGCGAAGGTCACGGCTACTCCGTTAGCCGCGTACTTCAGCCACGTAGCCGCGTACCGGCGTTCCTCGGGGTCCGGTTCCGCCTGCTTGGTCACCACGCGGGTGACGTTGCCGTACTCGTTGTAGTAATAGTAGGTCGTCGAGATGAGCTCTGGCGTGCCGGTGCTGATGTCGAACCTCTCGGAGTACATCAGCCGGTTGTTGGCGCTGCCGTACAAGCCGGGGTTCTCCAGGTCGTAATGGTAGACGACCTCGAAGTCGTCGAGGACCGGATCGCTCATCTTGACCCGGTTGCC
>CP070666.1:1563261-1565984 GCA_020351775.1 Gemmatimonadota bacterium
CAAATCGCCGTTGGTGGGATTACAGCAATAGACTTCTTCGTCGTAGTTGGGAGGGTTCGAGCAGGTCCCGTCCGGGTTGCAGACGTCCTCGGTGCAAGCGTTGTCGTCGCTGCAATCCTGGGCATCCTGGCACGCAATCGTGATGACCGCGGGCTTCTTCTGAGACGGCATGATCGCTACGCCCCACGGGTCCAGCACGGCCGTCTCGGTCCCAGTCTCGATAAAACCGATAGTGAAGCTCCCGGCCGCATCCCCCGGTACGTCCAGCACCAGCGTGCCGCAATATTTGTACACCCCTGCGTAATCCACACCACCCGAGTAGAGGCTTGCCAAGTAGCCATAGTCAGGCGTGAAGGTGCTCACGGTTGCGATAGCGCCTAGACCGTAAAATATGTACTCTGGCTTGGTGCTGTCGATGAAAGCGCAGGCATCGGGCTGGCACTCATTCTCAGCAATGTTGCAATGGGCCGCCGGGTATGGGTCAAAGACCTGGCAGTCTTCGTCCCCATCACACCAGGGCAACGCAGGCCCCAAGACTCCTTCGTATCCCGAGGAGTCGATCCTGGCCGACCAGCCGTACACCTTCCATTGAGACTCATAGCAAGGACCCAGTCCTGCCGGGCAATTCTGCTCGACCGTGCTACACATGGTCGTCTGGTCCGCACACACCCCGATGACCTCGTAGCAGGAGCCCTCCGGACAATCCAAACCCTCCAGACTGCACAGGGTCACTCCGTCCCCGCACACTCCCACGTTCCCGTAGCAAGGACCCAGTCCTTCCGGGCAATCCTGCCCCTCCACGCTGCACATGGTCGCTCCATCCGCGCACACCCCGATGACCGCGTCGCACGGCTCCAGCCCCCCCGGACAATCCTGGTCTCTCACGCTGCACGTGGTAGCCCCATCGTTACATAGACCTTGATCCGGATCACCCCAGCCGTCAACGCGGATCTCCAGCGTGACGTACTGACCGCCGCCCTCGAGGATGATTTCATTGCCGTCAAACGTGTGGGACCCACTTGCGCTAATCGGCTTGAGAATAAACTCCACGCCATACGCCTCCGTGCTCAACAGAGCCACGCCGGAGAAGATCAGGAAGAATGCTTTCCGAGTACTCATCACCTACACCTCCATTCCAGAGCTTGGCCGTTGCATCGGTTCATCACCGTCACACAGTTGGCGTCGGCGACAGCCGCGCAAGACCTAATGAAACAAAACATGAGACTCCCTACGCCCGGGCGGACCCGGTAGAGCCGGTCCACCGAAAGTAGCAAACCCGACTCAGGGCACATCTCAGCCCGGCGCAACCCACGCCTGGGCAAACAACGTCGAGAGGATCGACCACTCCGGCGAAAGGGTGAGCACACGCGCGCAGCGCGCTTTCGCTGATGAACCCGAGGCACTCGTAGTCGCCCGGGAAAACGTGAGCCAGCAATGCTACTAATGAAGGTTACGGCAATTGCCCTGATGCGCAACCACACCTCCCGCCGCGTGCCGTCGACTGAGACGGTTGATCGCATGGATGAAACAGGGCGCATCGCCCCTCCCCACCGCATGAATGAGTGGCGTCTCCGGAAAGCACCGATCCCCGCCATTATTTTAGTATGCCCCAGAACGCCCAAAAATGCAACCGTGCCGCGCAATTCCGCTCCCGCCGTTCGGCTCCGTGGGTGCTGCTAAGCGCTATCGAGCGCGCCTGATGGAGCCGGTGAAGCCGCTTTCCGCGTTGAAATCCACGATGAAGGCGGGGATGCCCGCCCCCAAACCACCCAGACTACCGTCAAACCAGGGAGCTGCGTTGATCTGGGGAAAGTGCGCGAATCTGCGGCGCGCTGCTCAACCTGAACCACTCGTTCGTCCGGACAGGCGGCAGGTGCCGACCGAACGATTCGGGCCTGAACCGAAGTCAGCAACGGCCGGCGTGATTCCGCGCACCGGGATTACGCGCACGTGTTCCACTGCCGCCCGGCTCCGCTACACTCTCGGTGGCGTTCCAGAGCAGCTTTACGAACAGGCTGCCAGATCGCGGCAGGTTGCGTTCCACCGATGCGCTCCAGTATTTGGAGCAACGGCTCAACGGGGGGTGCAAAAAAGGGCTGTTCCAGCAGTGCACTCATTCCGATACCATGTCGCCTGCTTTTCGCGTGGCCAAGCGGCACGCATCGTGGGATTGGTCTGGGGAATGACGTTCGTCTCCTCGGGACCTAGGACGCGGAGTACAAGAACTGTGGAGGAAGCTCCATGCAGAATCTCTTTGATCTGGGTTGGAGGATCGGCTGGTTTGTTGGTGCGGCAACGGCCGCCGCGATGGGGCAGACGCCCACCCTTTCGCTGGAGCTGGTAGAGATTAATTCTGTCCCGCTCTGCGGCGGCGGAGTGAGCCGAATGACCGTCGCGCCGCGCGATATCCTGGTCACTAAGGTGTTTGTACGTGACTGGTCACCCAACAACGAGGAAATACGTGCCTACCAGGCGCAGCTGGACCACGACAGCTTCACAAGCGGCACAGCCGGCTCCATATACCCCGTTGGCTACCAAACGACCACGCTGTCGGGATTGCAGAATCTGAAGAACGCGTTTATCGATCTGACCGATCCCAAGTATGTGCATTTTGGAGAGCAGGCCGTTGCTCTTGCCAATAGCGGTCAGACCGCCCCGGGATACCGGTGGCTAAGCGTGCTGGTTATGGACGGAGGCCCGGTCAGCCGACAGGACGGCACCAA
>CP070666.1:1566084-1568806 GCA_020351775.1 Gemmatimonadota bacterium
CATGGAAGAAGCCTTCCATATCGTGACCGAGAAGCTGGGACCCAACCTCGACGTGTTGATCGTACCCCACGCGCTGTTAACGTTACCCATAGTGACATAACAGAGGAGCATAATCGAGTACATCTGACACTTTCAAAGCGCCAGCCCAATGTGGCTGTCTTGCCGGCCAGCACCGGAGAGGTCACGGAGGAACTGAAGGCAACTTACCGAAAGGATTGCCGTTCGACAGAAATTGCTTGCTCAAAACACGTACAGCGTAGCTATTGCTAATACATTTTCATTAGGAGGACCGACCGTATGACCGGCAACGAAGCGGTCACCGATTTGCAACGATCTGCGGAGGAAGAAGCAATCCATTGTGTTCGCTGCGGTCTCTGCCTCTCTGTCTGCCCCGGCTATCGCGAGAGCTTGATAGAAACCGACTCGCCCCGCGCTCGCGTGGCTCTGGTGCGGGCTCTCAAAGAGGGACTGCTGGAGGCCCCTACAGATGGATACTCGGCCGCCTTCTTCCGCTGCTTGTTGTGTGGAGCCTGTACCTTTGTCTGCCCCAGTGGAGTGGCAGTGAACCGCATCCTGGAGTTGACTCGCGGCGAGTTGGCCAGCCTGGGACTGTTACCCGAGGTCCTCTCTGATCTGGATGCCCGTATCGCCCAGTACCGCAACATCTCGGCCGAAGCCAACGAGGGGCGACTGATCTGGGCCGACAACCTCCCTACTCCCCCTACCGGCATGGGCAAGGAGCGAGCCGAGGTGGCCTACTTTGTCGGATGCGTTAGTTCTTTCTTCCCGCGCAGCTACAAGGTGCCCCAGTCCCTCGTGCAGATCTTTGACCGCGCCAGGGTGGACTATGCGCTACTGGGCGGGACCGAGTGGTGCTGTGGCTATCCGATGTTCATCAACGGCGAACTGGAGCGCGCCCGTGATCTGATCCACCACAACGTCGAAGCGGTGCAGGCAATGGGAGCCAGAAAGGTCGTGGTGACCTGTGCATCCTGTTACCACTTTTGGAAGCACTCTTATCCCGCCGCGTTGGAGGTGGAGGACCTGGGGCTGGTCATCCAGCACGCCACCGAGTTCCTGGCCGATCTCTTGGAGACGGGCAACCTGAAGCTGCACAAACTACGAGAGAACGTGACCTATCATGACCCGTGCGACCTGGGACGCAAGGAAGGTGTGAGCGAGGCCCCGCGCCGTGTCCTGGCTCAGATTCCCGGATTGCGCCTGGTCGAGATGGCTGAGAACCGTGATAGCTCCCACTGCTGTGGCGGCGGCGGCAACCTGGAGAGTTTTGCTCCAGAGATGAGCAGGGCGGTGGCGCGCCACCGCATCTGCCAGGCCGCCGAGGTCGGAGCGGGGACCCTCATCTCAGCCTGCCAGCAATGCGAACGGACACTCACTAACGCAGCCCGCGCCGAGCGTATCCGCATCCGTGTCAAGGACATCACCGAGGTGGTGCTGGAGGCAATGGAGGAATAAAAGATGACCGAATGGATTCAAGCGTTAGAAGAGGCCATCGGTGCCGATAAGGTACTTTCTTCCCCTATAGACTTGATCGCCTACTCCTTCGACGGCACCTTTGAGCAGCATCTACCGGACGCGGTCGTGCTGCCGGAGGCGAATGAAGAGGTTTCAGCAGTGGCCAGAATCGCTTCCCAATACGATGTGCCCATCGTGCCCCGTGGCATGTCGAGCGGGTTGGCCGGAGGCTCTATCCCCATCCAGGGCGGCATTGTACTATCACTGACCCGCATGAACCGCATCCTGGAGATTGACGAGGAGAACATGACCGCCACCGTTGAGGCAGGCGTCGTCACGGCTAACCTGCAGGCAGAGGTGGAAAAACTGGGTCTGTTCTATCCGCCCGACCCCGCCAGCGCCAAGCAATCCACCATCGGCGGCAACGTGGCTTGCAACGCCGGGGGACCGCGCTGTCTCAAATACGGTGTCACCGACGATTACGTGCTGGGACTCACCGTAGTCCTGGCCGACGGGCGCATCGTCAAAACCGGTGGCAAAGCCATCAAGTACGTCACCGGCTTTAACATGAACCAGTTCTTCATCGGCTCAGAAGGAGCCCTAGGGATCATCACTGAGGTAATCCTGCGCCTGATCTGCAAGCCACCCTACGTCCGCACCGCGCTCGTCCACTTTCCCACCCTGGAGGACGCGAGCCGTTCGGTGCACGCCGTGCTGACCCGCGGCTTGGTGCCCGCCACACTAGAGCTGTTGGACGAAACCGCGATTGAATGTGTCGAGGAGGCCATGCAATTGGGGCTGCCTTTGGACGTGGAGGCGATTTTGCTAATCGAATCCGACGGAGCCGACAAGGAATCGGTCCATCGAGAGATTGACACCATCGCTGACATCTGCCTGCAAACGGGAGCCAGCCGGGTAGACGTGGCCCGCAACGAGGAGGAACGAGCCGAGTTGTGGCGTGCGCGCCGCAGCGTCAGCCCTTCACTGGCCCGCAAGGCGCCCAACAAACTTGGGGAGGACATCACCATACCCCGCAGCGCTATCCCAGAGGCGGCTCGCCGCATCAAGGCCATCAGCGCCCAGTATGGCCTGCCCATCGTCGTCTTTGGTCACGCCGGCGACGGCAACCTGCATCCCAACATCCTCTTCGACCAGCGTGACCCGGAGCAGTGGGAAAAGGTGGAACAGATGGTGGGGGAGATATTCCAGGTGGCATTGGACCTGGGAGGCACGCTGAGCGGCGAAC
>CP070666.1:1568906-1571618 GCA_020351775.1 Gemmatimonadota bacterium
AACCAGGTCCGCACGGCCCGCTCCTGGTCGCTGTCCATCCCACAGCCGCTGATTACTGTCGCCAGCGCGAGCAGCACGAACCGGAGGCTGGGTGCTCCGTGACAGCGTCTCATCTGCCGATCCCAACATCCCACGACGGTGGGTAGACGGTTTGGATCACTGTCCTTTGGGGCAGCGTCGCCGCCCATGACGACTCGGCAAAGTTCATGAGGAGCAGCTGTCCGACCGACAACCGTGACCTCCATTCGCTCAACAATCCGACCATGAGATTATCATTGGCCAGGTTAGGGTCAGCGTGCTCGAGTCCCAGCGCGTGCCCCGCCTCGTGCGCCAGTGTGCTGGGATCCGGGCGGTAAGACGGAATCCACGAGATGATGATGATCGGCGCTCGATCCGCAGTCGCATCGTATTGGCCGTAGCCCCAAGGGCGTCCGACGACATACACGTTGATCTTCTTCTCGTTGTACGCCGCGAGGTCCTTATAATCGTCGACTGTGTTCGGACCGCCGTTGACGCCGCTCAGCGGCTCGAGGATACCCTGCAAATCGTTGTCATCGTCTCCGATGATTACGATGTCTGCGTCGAGCTGCAGTCCGACCCGTTCGTTCTTATAGACAGCGTTCGCCCACGCCACGTCAGCGAGAACATCGCCCTGAGCCGCGAGGCGGGCATCGGCAAGCGACAGCGGATCCAGGTCGGTATTCTCGTCCAATGCTATCCAGACAGCTAGTTCTATGGGCGCGAGGTCTATGGCAGCATTCGTTAGATCCACCACATCGACTTGGTCCTCATTCCAGTACCAAGCCGGCGCGGCAAGCGACTCATACCGCGCTGCCCGGTTCGAACTGAAGACCGCCGCAGCACGGAAGCTCTGCGGGGACAGCTCGCCGATATCGCGGAGCCGGCCAACAGACACGAACGAGACCGGGAGTGTGTCGTAGTGCAGATCGGCGCTTCCGGACCAGAAAGAACCTGCGGCCTTGCCGTCCAACAGCGCGACCGACACCGTGCCGTCGTAGTCAGCCCGCACGGAATCCCAGGTCAGCGGACTCTCCCCCACGATATTGATATGCGCCGAGGCGCTGATGTACGGCCGGGCTGCCGGCCACGCTTGAACCTGCCCCGGGAATGGAAGATCATCATCATCAAAGCTGCTCACCGGGATCATCACCTGTGCCCGGTTTCCCGCAATCCCTCCAGCCGTGATTGGGCTGGTGCCATCCCACTTGAGGTCCAAGTCGCACTCCGGTGGGATGCCACCGCCGTCCGACCGGTAGGCGAGGGCCTCCACCTCGAACGTGACGGGCTGGTCCGACGTAACCGGAACCACGATGTCCGGAGGGCGAATCGCGATCTCTGCAACATCTGGCCCGCACACATCGTCGTCGGCCAGATACGTCGTGACATCTGACGTCACACCGCCGGGGATCGGACAGGACGAGAAGAAATATGCGAGTGCCAAGCCCACCGCGAGACCAGCGAATGCCAGCAGGATGGGGATCAACAGCTGGGTAGCACCGTGCCGGTTGGCGCGAACGCTCCTTACTACCATCTCGGTGGGCGCATACGACGCGCCGAATCGTCCAGCACACAGTGACCGCACGAACATGGATCCCAACCGCCTTCCTCGGGATCGACGGTACATCCGCAAGCTTACGGCCTGGTCCACGAAGCCGCTAGACCCGTCTTAGGGCCCGACTGAAGATGGAGATTCTCCGGCTAGCGGTTCGACATCGAGCATCCACCACCTCACTCACGCCTGCTCGTGGCTCCCCGATGCTCGTTGCCCTCGCGGACATAGCGCTGCTGCTGTGGAACCACGGTCGGCTGCGCAATCAGAGGCCGTCCCCGCTGAGTCACGGGCACGATCCTCACCATAGGTTTGCCGTCATGGCCCCAGCCGTAGTAGATCTTAAATCGGGCGGTGAACTCCCCCACTTCCGTCCAATCCCCTGGGCCCGCCTGCACCGCCTGCGCCCCTCCGGCATTCGGGTTACTCGACATCGCAGCCGCCTCTGGACCTTGGGTCATCCTCGAGTACAGGCGAAAGTCATTCTGACACAGCTCATTCGGGTCCTCTCCACACTCCCAGTGTCCGTCCGGACATTCTTCACATGGCATGGTTGTTTCCTTTCGCGCGTCTAAGTACTAGACGGATGTTGTTTGTGCGACATGTGCTAGCGCCCACCTTCGAGCGCCTCCATTCGCGCCCACGCCCGCTCCACATGCCCCGTGGCCAACGAATCGGCGTTGGCCCACATTCCAGTGAACCTCTCGTAGTGACCGATCGCCGCAGCCGTGTCGCCCAGCGCCGCATATGAGTCCGCCCGTAGCGCGAGCGACAGCGCACGCAGCCCCCAGCCGCTGTTGTACGCCGTCAGTGACAGCGGAATGCTGTCGACGCGACTGAACAGCCCAACCGCCAGAGCGTGATCGCCGGTTCGCGTGGCAACCAGACCGTGCAGAAACGCCCGGCTCACAGCACTCACGAACTCGGCCTCAGTCACCAGCGAGCTGTCGAGATAGCCTCTCGCCCGCGCGGTGTCGGAGTGGCTGTACAGCACGGCGTTCCACAGCGGATGATCGATCCCGAGACCCTCGGCCCACGACGCCAGCGGCTCGGGGTCGAACGCCGCCGCGATCACCAGACGCAGCGCCGCGTCGCGCTTGAGCAGACTCCGCTCGCGCTCCGTGTACTGCGCCTGGCTCCAG
>CP070666.1:1571718-1574416 GCA_020351775.1 Gemmatimonadota bacterium
GTCGGCGTTGGTATTGACCAAGGCTTCCCAGAAGGGGTTGTTGTGGTAGTTGTAGTTCCAGTTGAACTGGCCGCCCTCCTGGCAGGGGGTCGGCGACTCGCCTTCCCAGTCATCGCAGTTATACGTCCGGAGCGCATCCATATCCACCTGGCGGCCGAACCAGATGTACGACTGCATCGGATTGTCTTCGTCGTACCCGGTGCCGGGCCGGTTCTCGGCATTCTGATCGATGTAGTTCAGCGAGGCCTCGGTGGAGATGCGGTCGGTGATGCTGGCCCCACCTTTGAGCGCCACAGAGATCCGTTCATGAGTATTTCCGGGAGACATCCCCCGAATGCCCGAACGGCCGAGGGACAGGCGCACATGAGCGCGCTCGCTGGCCCTGGCGATGGCCACATTGGTGTTCAGCGTTGTGCCGGTTCGGAAGAAGCTCCGAACGTTGTCCGGATGGGCCACCCACGGCTGCTGGGGACCGGTGAACTGGTCGATATAGGTGGTGCATCCCTCCTCTGTCGGACAGAGGCGGGGACCCCAGCTCTCGTCCACGAAGTCCCACAGCCCACCACCCTCGCCGTCGACCCAGTTGAACTCTCCGAACAGCCCCTGGCCGTACAAATCCTGATAGTCCGGCAGCTTGAGAGGCTGCTCAGCGGTAAGGCTTATGAACGCCGTCATTCCCAACCCGGAGGCCGACGCAGCCCGACCGGACTTGGTGGTTATCACGACAGCGCCGTTGGCTGCTCGCGAGCCGTAGAGCGCCGCCGCAGCCGGACCCTTCAGCACGCTGATGTTCTCGATGTTCTCCGGGGCGATGTCCGAGGCCGCGTTTCCGTAGTCGATGCCACCGTATCCTCTATTCCGGCTTGACGAGTTGTCGATCGGGACCCCGTCCACCACAAAGAGGGGTTGGTTGTTGCCCGCAATCGAGCTGGCACCCCGGATCACGACCCGCGCGGATCCGCCCGTTGGGCCGGCATCGGTGATGTTCACGCCAGCTACGGTACCCTGCAGGGCGTTGACCAGGTTGAACTTCGGGACCTGGAGCAGCTCCTCGCCCTGAAGGTCCTGCACGGAGTAGCCCAGTGTCTTCTTCTCACGCTCGAAGCCGAGGGCGGTTACCACAATGCCCTCGATGCCGATGGCGACCTGCTCCAGCCTCACGTCCACGGTGATTGTGGCACCGGCCTGATCAGCTATGGACACTTCTTCGGCCCTGTATCCGAGATAGGTGAACACCAGAGCCTCGGCATCCTCAGGCACGCGCAAGGAGTAGTTCCCCCGGTTGTCGGTCACCGTAGCGATCAGGGTGCCCTTTACGGAAACCCGGACACCCGCAAACGGCTGCTGTGTATCCCGCGCCGTCACAGTCCCGTTCACAGTGCGCATCTGCTGAGCGGTCAGTGCCGAATGAGTAACCGGCAAGAGAATGAGGAAACACAGCATCAAATATCCAATACGTTTCACGAGTCACTCCTTATTGGGAGGGGAAAGGAGGTCGGCTGTGTGTCTCCGACGCGGGGGGGCCGGTGGGCCAGTACGCGCCACGGGTGCGGTTGCCGCAGCCCCCGATCGGCCAGATGCGGGGGCCACCCCAGCCCGGTGTCGCACAGATAAAGAACCGGATAGGCATTGGTATCCTGCCATCCAGTAGAGAAGTGAGCTGCAACGCATCCGCGGTCACGCAGACTCGCTGTCGGGTGGGCGTCCAGATGGAGGGCGTCTGGGCGGCAGCGGGCCAGCACGGTCCGCCAGCGATGCTTCTATTAACGAAACATGCAGCAGGTGATTTAGGTCCGCAAGTCGCGTCCACGGGCTGGCCCCGAGGCCGCACGGGGCGCACTACCCAGCCGAACATAACCCCGGCACAAGGGCACCGCGTGAACGCCGTAACCCTGTTGGGGGCGGAGTCCGTTGCGGATGTGTTTCGTCGCCGTGCACGACGTAGCTCAGGCCCTAGTCGGGCGTTGTCTACGCGCGTTACTGCCTTGTCTGAGGAACAGAGTCAGCACTCCGCGAGGGCGCCACGTTGCGCGCCGAAGGCGTAGTCTTCATCCTGCGCCGTCGACAGGAACGCCCGGCAATGCAGCGCCGGGCGTTCCTGGGAGTCGTTGCCTGGTCTTAGGAGGACCCCTTCATTGACGCCAACTCAGTAGTCGACGTGCCCCCGCCCATCATCGCCGGGAGCCGGGTGGTACTCCGGACCACGATGTGAGGAGCTTCCTGTAACACATGCATGGTTGCCGTCCCAGCCTCATCGTCATCGAGCGGCTTGAGCTCGATCACGAAGGTATCGAATGTCCCCGCTGCACACTCGACAGTCTCGGTCCCGGTCGCGGTCAACGAGAACGGTCGCACTTTCTGCGTCATGATGTTGAAGGTCCGGAATGTCGTGCTGTAGCCTTCGGTCAGCGGGAGTCCCGCGATGGCCATCTCCACGCCCGAGCCGCCGCCGAAGATCGGGGCCTCCAGACTCACGTTCACCGGGATGTTCTGTCCCATCGCGTTCATCTCGCCGGTAATGGCTTCGTCCGTATAATGCAGCTGTACGGTGCCGGCCCCTGAAGCGACACGCCGAACAGGTAGCAGCGACTGACGGTTTGCTTCAAGCGTGTCGACCTGGCTACCCATCGGCGTGTTGACTTGCTCGACAATGCGCCACGTGTCCTGCCCATCGACCGTCACCGCTTCCACTGTGCGG
>CP070666.1:1574516-1577213 GCA_020351775.1 Gemmatimonadota bacterium
CGCATCCTGTGGCAGTGATATGCGGCTCGTGGCGGTGACAGTCCTGACCTCGCATTCACCGGACGAGTATTGGGACACGTCGGGAAGAACCGGTGCCGGCGAACTGGCAGGCGAAGCTGCGCGCTTAGCGCGCCTCGCGCTGGGCACCGGCGTACATGGCGTGGTCACGTCACCGCTGGAGATAGCGGCGATTCGGACGGCAATCGGGGTCGGGCCGTGGATTGTGGTGCCGGGCATTCGGCCCGCAGGGTCGGGAGCGGATGACCAGGTCCGCGTGGCCGATCCTGCCAGCGCCGTCGCGGCCGGGGCGACTCACTTGGTAGTGGGTCGCCCCATAACGCGAGCCGAAAACCCCGCTGCGGTGTACCAGAGTATCAGGAGAGAGCTGAGGTGAGTCTGGTGATAGGCTATCGCACACATATCCCCGCCGTCGTTGGGCTGTTGGGCGTGCTGTGCTCGCTTCCGAGCGTGGGTACCGCCCAGGACGACTTCAAGCAAGCTGTCGAGAGTGCCCAGCAATCGTGGCTCAGCCATGATATGGGGGCGCTGGTTTCGGGGAGCGACACGATCAGACTGCGGATCCCGGGAATCGCGCCCTCTGCTTCGCTCAGACCCGGTCAGGCGGCTCGCCTGTTGGACCAATACGTCGAGCCCGCCCAAGAATTGTCGTTCGACTTGAGCGGTACCCGCGAGCTGTCGGAAGACCATGTATATGCCGAGATGATTCGCGTTTACGTCGTCAAGGGAACGGACGAGCAGCGGGAAGAGATAGTGCTACTCGGGTTCCGGGTTGTGGGCGGGCGCTGGTCCTTGCGCGAGGTGCGCGTGACACGGTAAATGCTGACTTGCGCTGCATTTAGGCTCCGTCTATATTGGAAGGTTCTAACAATATGACGGGGTATGTCTTGAAAGTTCGTTCCAGTGTCAAGCCGATCTGTGAACACTGCAAGGTCGTGCGACGCAAGGGCGTGACGCGAATCATCTGCAAGCGGAACCCCAAGCACAAACAGAGGCAGGGTTAGGGTATGGCCCGGATTGCCGGCGTCGATCTCCCGCGTGACAAGCGAGTCGAGGTTGCACTGACCTACATCTACGGCGTCGGTCTGCCAACATCGCGTCGTATCCTGGACGTCACGGCTGTGGACGCCGACGTTCGCGTGCGCGATCTGTCGGATGCCGAGGTCGCTCGGCTACGTCAGGCGATTGAGCGCAACGTGAAGGTGGAAGGAGCGCTGCGCACCGAGATAGCCATGAACATCAAGCGGCTTATGGATATTGGCAGCTACCGCGGTACCCGCCACCGTCGCGGCCTTCCCGTTCGCGGGCAGCGCACTCACACGAACGCGCGAACCAAGAAGGGCCCGCGGCGTCCTATCGCCGGTAAGAAGAGGGTTCTCAAGAAATAGACTATGGCTCAAGTGAAAGGTACTGGAACTAGGCGGACCAAGAAGGTCGTGGAATCCGAGGGGATTGCCCACGTAACCGCCACGTTCAACAACACGTTGGTCACGATCACCGACACCAGGGGCAACGCAATCGTATGGGGCTCCGCGGGCAAGTCGGGGTTCAAGGGCTCCAAGAAATCGACCTCCTTTGCGGCAACCGTGGCAGCTGAGAACTGCGCTCGCGAGGCGCTCAACTTGGGCGTGCGCAAAGTGCACGTGCGCGTTCAGGGCCCTGGTGCCGGGCGTGAGTCTGCCATTCAGGCGCTCGCCTCCGCGGGATTGCAGATTGCCTCGATTCGCGACGTCACACCGATTCCCCACAACGGGTGTCGGCCGCCCAAGAAGAGGCGGGTATAACGATGGCCCGTTACAGAGGTCCCGCTTGCAAGCTGTGCCGCCGTGAGGGCACGAAGCTGTTCTTAAAGGGAAACCGCTGTCTGACCGAGAAGTGTTCGGTCGACCGTAGGGCCTACGCTCCCGGAGAACACGGGCAGGCAGCTGCGCGAAGGCGCAAGGTTTCGGAGTATGCCAAACAGCTGCGCGAGAAGCAGAAGGTCAAGCGCATCTACGGCGTTTCCGAGCGCCAGTTCCGCAATACGTTCGAGCGGGTGAGGAAGCTCCCGGGGGTGACGGGCACCAACCTCTTGGTGGCGCTGGAGACACGACTGGACAACGTCGTCCACCGGATGGGGTTCGCAGCCAGCCGCAAGGCGGCGCGCCAGCTGGTGCGTCATCGTCACATCGAGGTGAATGGCCGCGTCGTGAACGTACCTTCGTTCAGCATTCGGCCCAGCGACGAGGTTCGGCTTGCCGAGAAGAGCCGTGACCTTGTGGCGGTTCGTGCTTCGCTCGAGGGTCTGGCTCGTGCGACGCCGGTATCGTGGATAATTGTCGATTCTGAAAAGGTGGCGGGCAAGGTCACCGAGATGCCTACGCGGGACATGATCCCCATCGCCGCGCAGGAACAGCTAATCGTTGAGCTCTACTCCAAGTAAGATGACGATCGATCTAACTGGTTTGGTCCGGCCCCACGTGGTCGAGATGACGAAGCGGGATGACAACCCGTTTGCAGCCGAGTTCCGGCTCCAGCCGCTGGAGCGGGGATTTGGACACACGCTGGGCAATGCCCTGCGGCGGATGCTGCTCTCATCACTGAGAGGCTCAGCGGTCTGGGCTTTTCGTCTCGAGGGAGTCGTGCACGAGCATCAGACCGTGCCGAGTGTTGTGGAAGACATTCACCAGATCATCCAGC
>CP070666.1:1577313-1580007 GCA_020351775.1 Gemmatimonadota bacterium
CGGGATAGGGCAGCGGAGTCAACACCACGGAGCGAAGCACGCTGAAGATCGCCGAGTTGGCGCCGATCCCGAGAGCGAGCGTGACGACCACGACCAGGCTGAACGTGGGATTCCTGACGCATTGCCGCAGTGCAAAGGCGACATCCCGACGCACCGTGTCGAGCAATTCGGCGAGTCTGACCCTACGCACCTTGCTCCTGCCGATCTTGCGACATTGGTGCTTTATGACGGCGACGTCCCCGAACTCAGCCATCGCGCGGGCTCGAGCTGCCTCCGGGGCCATACCCTCTGCGATCAGTTCGTCGCGGCGTCGGTCCAAGTGGTACTGCAGCTCCGCGTCTATCTCTCGATACACGGCGCTCCGACCGATCGGCAGCCGGAAGACACGCCGCGGACCCGGAATGTCACTCATGCCGGCTCGGGTCGGTCCAGTTGCAGCAGCATCCCAACCGCCTCCACGTACTGCTGCCAGCTCGACGTCTGGGCGCGCAGTGCACTACGCCCTTTGCGCGTCAGCTTGTAGTACTTGGCTCGGCGGTTGTTCTCCGAGACTCCCCAATCAGACCCGATCCAACCCCGCTTCTCCATGCGATGCAGAGCAGGGTAGAGGGCACCCTCCTCGATCTGCAGCACCTCCCCCGTGGCCTGCTTGATGAACCGGGCGATGGCGTAGCCGTGCAGCGGACCCCAGCTGAGCGTCTTGAGGATCAGCACGTCCAGGGTTCCTTGTAGCAAGTCGATTCGAGCCATTGCCGCCTGTCCCATAGAATGCTTAGGGAAATGTGTAACCGTTCCCATAAGATGGCAAGGGGAAGGGTGTATCGGGGGCGACGGCACCCTGAGTGTCGGCGATGTCGTCGGCGTTTGTCTCAACCACTGGTATCAGCTCTCATCGGACGGTGACCCTCGGCGATCTGTGGAAGCGATACAGAAGTGAATCGCAGTCTTTTCTGCAGGCAGCGGAGAGCACGAGGGATGATGCGAGGTCCAGAGCAACAATCCTGATCAGCTTCTTTGGGGCCCACTGCGACGTCAGTACCCTTGCTCAGGACGACGTTAGGGCCTGCGAGGCCAAGCGGAGGGCGGGTGGTCTTGTGGGTGGAAAGGGACGCGTCACGGGTCCGGTGAGTGCACGCTCATCCGACGCCGACCTGGTCCTGCTCCGCACGATGCTAAAATGGGCTACGACTGTTCGGACACCGAGTGGCAAGCGGTGGCTACAAGAGAACCCGCTGCAGGGCATTCGCAACGCTCGTGAGGAGAATCCACAAAGGCCCGTCGCCACTTGGGAGCGGTTCGTTAGGACTCGCGAGTCCATGCGTGAACTGGCTACCTGCGCCAAGACTCCTGAGCGAATGTGGCCGAGAAGCACGCCAAGCTACCGAAGTTGAAGGGTGGCCTCTGGCACCCCTATCGAAGGGTGCTCGACAGTTCCGTTGTCAGGTACGAACGGCACCCCGTACGGTAACCCCATGCCGCATACGTAAAGACCGACAGGGCCAAGTTGTTGCCCTATCGGTCCTTACCAGTCGGGACGGCGGGATTTGGACGCGGTGCGACCCTGAGGCGGCGCAGCCGCCGACGGGGAGCGAGCGCAGATAACGTCCCAACGGGGGCGATTTGGATCGGCAAGCCGCGAGCTTGAAGGGCGAGTGGCGGCGACAACATTCCGGCGGACCGATTACCAAACGAGCGGCACGAAGTAGCTCAGATCGCGGCGGATTTGGACGCGGTGCGACCCTGAGGCGGCGAAGCCGCCGACGGGGAGCGAGCGCAGATAACGTCGTCACGATCAGAGACAAGAAAAGCGGGCTGAGGCCCGCTTTCTCGTCTCTAGATCGGGACGGCGGGATTTGAACCCGCGACCCCCTGAACCCCATTCAGGTGCGCTACCGGGCTGCGCCACGTCCCGTGGACCTACAATCTAGCACAAAAACAAACGGGGTGCGCGTGCCTTGGGATGGATCCTGCTGAGAGCAGGCCCTCGGCCGGTGGCTGTTGCCAAGGCAACGGAAGGCGGCCCGCCGCGACGATTCGGTACACCCATCATGCGATCGGTTACCCGCCTTATTGCGTTCGGCGCCATCGTGGCCCGATGGATCGTACGAGACGCGGCTCCAGCTACATGATCACACCGCACGCGCTAGCGGCTATCGAACGCCGTGGATTTGGTCTGCCACTCGTCGAGAGCGCTATTCGGGATCGCGACCAGCAGATCGAGCTGCGTGCCGGCAGGGTGGTGCGGCAGTCGAAGAGGGTGCTCGGGCCGGGTGCTCGCGTTTATCTTGTGCGCGTGGTACTCGACGTCGACCGCAGCCCCGCTGTCGTCGTCACCGCGTACCGAACCACCAAGATCGCGAAGTACTGGAGGAGTGAATCATGAAAGTCTCGTACGATTCACGCACCGACACCCTGAGATTCGTGCTTCGGCCGGATACGCCGGTGGAGCAGTCGGACGAGGCACGGCAGGGCATCATCATCGACTACGACGAGCTGGGTAACATAGTCTCGCTCGAAATACTGGATGCCTCCACCAGGGTGACCGAAGCCGATCGAGTGGATTTCCAGCACGGATAAGGACTCGCCTGCGACGCGAGGCCGGCCCGTTCACAGCCAGCTGCGAGCCGAGGCGACGTCGCACCGCCCGTTCAGGGGCAGATCCGGCCCGAGGACCCGCTCTTAGCGGGATTCACT
>CP070666.1:1580107-1582799 GCA_020351775.1 Gemmatimonadota bacterium
CGATTGGCGGCGAGACCCTGGGTCCCAACGAGACGAAGCGCTTCGACTCTGCCCAGGCTGGTGATACGATCGTAGCTTGGCGATACAGGGTGGGCTCGTAAACTTCTGCAGTTCTTCTTAGATTGGGAGCGGAGTGCAACCGTGCTCTGCTCCCACTGCGCGGGCGTAATTCAGGGGTAGAATGCCAGCTTCCCAAGCTGGACGTCGCCGGTTCGAATCCGGTCGCCCGCTCTTGAAGGGATGGCGGTGTGGGACACCGCTATCCCTTTCGCGTTCACCCGACTGATGCAGGGGATAGGCAATGCATCATCCGCTCTACTCGGACTGGCTGCCTTCGTCGAGATGTTCTTCCCCTCAGCTCACTTCCTCTCGGCGCCAGCCGTGTGTCAGGTAACCGCCGGAACGGGCACCGCAGCTTGGTATTGAGAGTGGCTGGGGAGCAGCCGGTGAACGGAACGAGGGTGATGGAGCCTACTCACGACTGAGCTTGAGAATTAACTTGAAGTCCTAGCCGAAACCGGATTGGCTGCGTTGCGGTTAAAAAAGGTCACCTCGCTGATTCCCTGACCACGAGCAAGCATGATCAAGGTACAAGCGGTCCACCGAAGTGGCCTGGGACGGGAGTTGGGACTCAAGCCCGGATTCGAATTGCTGTCCGTCAACGGTCGTGACCTCGACGATTTCCTGGACTGGGAGTTCTTGACTGCGGACGATCGCTTCGTGCTGGTCGCCCGTAGTCCCGAGGGCGAACTGTACGAGTACGACGTTGAGCGGCCAGAGGGGCTGGCACTCGGGGTCGAAGTCGAACCGCCACGGGTCCGGCGCTGTGCCAACCGGTGTGACTTCTGCTTTGTTGACGGAAACCCGCCCGGCTTGAGGAGAGGGCTGTATGTCCGCGACGATGACTACCGCCTGTCGTTTCGCTACGGCAACTTCGCGACCCTCACCAACCTGAAGCAGAGAGACGTGCAGCGCATTGTCGAGTACAAGCTCTCGCCGCTCTACGTGTCCGTGCATGCAACGGATCCGGTCGTCCGCCGCCGACTGCTGCGCAACCCGCTGGCGCCCGACGTACTGGATCAGCTCCGGATGTTGGGTGCCGGCGGGGTGCAGTGTCACACCCAGGTCGTGCTGCAGCCCGGGCTGAACGATGGAGCTACGCTGTTGCAGACACTTCAGGATCTCTTCGACCTCGGCCCAATCGTCCTTTCAGTCTCAGTGGTGCCCGTTGGCCTAACCTCGTTCAGCAAGCACAATCTGGTTCGCGAGCCCAATCAAGAAGAGTGTCGCCAGGCCGTTGCGGCGGTGGAGGGCTATAGCGACAAGGCGCGGACCCAGCGGCAGCACCATTGGGCCTACGGATCTGATGACCTATACTTGGGCGCCGGTCTGGACCTGCCGCCTGCGGAGCGATATGACGACTTCGGCCAGGTGGAAAACGGAGTGGGCAGCGTCCGCTTCCTCCAGCGCAGCGCAAATGAAATTGCCGGCGACCTAACTGGCAAGCGGATCGGCGTGGTCACCGGAGTCGCGATGCGACGCTTGATGCCGCAGGTTCTGGCCCACGTTGAGCTCGTCACGGGCGGCAGCTTCGAGTTGGTGGTCCTGGAAAACGGCCTGTTCGGGAGCAGTGTGACGTCCGCTGGCCTGCTCTCTGGAAGCGACTTCATGAGAGGTCTCAGGAGGCGAGCCGATCTGGACCTCGCGCTTATTCCGGCGGAGTCGCTGGGAGATACCGGAGTCTTCTTGGACGATATCAAGTTTGAGCGACTGGTCGAATCAGTGCCGACGTTAGTGAAGCCCTCCTTCAACTTCTGCGATGCGCTGACAGCGGTGGACAGGTGACCGCACCGACCGTCGCGATCGTTGGGCGTCCCAACGTGGGTAAGTCAACTCTATTCAACAGGATAGTCGGTGGCCGCAGGGCCATAGTAGACGACCGGCCGGGCGTGACGCGCGATCGCCACTTCGCGGCCGCCGACTGGAACGGCCGCCAGTTCTGGCTGGTGGACACGGGTGGCTGGATCGGTGCTGCGGACGAGTTGAGCGGTGCCATTCGGGCGCAGGTGGAGGCTGCGATCGAGCAGTCCGATGCGATCATCCTCGTGGTCGATGTCAAGGCCGGCGTGCACCCGGCCGACCTGGAGGTGGCGGAGATTCTGCGACCGCATCGCAGCCGGATCCTCGTGGCTGCGAACAAGTCGGACAACCTGCCTGATGACTTGGGATTTCTGGCGTTCCATGAGCTGGGCTTGGGTGACCCACACCCGGTATCGTCGGCCACGGGCAAGGGGAGTGGCGACCTGCTCGATCGGCTAGTTGAGCTGTTGCCAAAGGTTCGACTGCTGGAGGGAGAAGGACAGATCCAGGTAGCCGTGGTCGGGCGCCCCAACGTGGGGAAATCCAGCCTGGTCAATCGCCTGTTAGGCGAGGAACGCACTGTCGTGGCGACGGAGGCTGGCACTACGAGAGATGCGGTCGACTCCCCCTTGCGGTACCACGGCAGAACGCTCAACTTCATTGATACAGCAGGTTTACGGAAGCGAGCGAAAGTAGAGGATGAGATAGAGTTTTACTCCTCACTGCGTTCGATGCGGGCGATCGAGCGGGCGGACGTGTCGGTCTTGGTGGTTGACGCCGTGGAAGGGGTTCACGGGCAGGAGCTGAAGATTGCCCAGACGGCCTTGGACTG
>CP070666.1:1582899-1585588 GCA_020351775.1 Gemmatimonadota bacterium
TGTCCCGCCTGCCGGTTGCGCGTCGTATCCGCGATGCCTTCGAAATTGTGCGTCAAGCTACTCTCCAAAACGGCGGTTCCATCGGAGGCCGTGTAGATGGACAGTCCGACGCGGTCGTTCAGACAGTGCTTCTCGAGATACGCGGTCATCAAGTCCACCGCATCCTTCACGGCGGTCACCGGCTGTTCGCTGGTCATCCAGAGATTGGGCGTCTGCGAGTACCGGCATCTCTCGTCCTGGAGGTAGTTGACCCACGTCAGGTACCCATATTTCTTACGGAAGCCTGCGCGAGCGATCGTGGAGTCGTTCCGCACGTAGTTGATATAGTTTTCCCACTTGTCGGGAGGATAGGGATAGGGAACGTTTTGAAGCCCCAGCTTCCGTTTGATCGTGCGGGTGTCATTCGCTCCGATGTAGCGTGGGTCCCATTGCATCCGGCCAAAGGTGGGCGCCCCGAGCTGGCGGTAGATCTGTAGCAAACTTGCCTCGACCAGGTCCCGCCCCAAGGCGTCGATCGACCGGACTTGGCTGTCGTAACACATGGAAGCGGAGAAATCGAGTACCAGCATGATTTCGCGCGGGCAGAAGGTGGCGACGGCCTCCGCCTGAGCATTGAACTTGTCATGTCCGAGGACGCGACCGAAAAACAGGGGCTGCTGCTTGCTTTGAACCGTGACCTTGATCGCAGACACTTCGTCAGTCCCGGGCGTGAACCGCCTCGTGTCGCTGTCCCAGTCGCCTAGCTGAATCTCCACATCGTCACGGTTGATCGTGCGGGCCGCACGCACGTTCAAAGAGGCGAAACTGAAGACTTCTTCCTCGATCTCACTGATGCTTTTGTCCGCCAGGGATGCGCCGGCCAGCGCCCCCGCGTCGGCAGCGACCTGCAATTGTGTGCGCACCAACGTGATGTACCCCACGTCGACGGCAAACGCGATCATGCCGACAATCACGACGACCATCGCCGCGGCCAACACCAGCAAAGCCCCTCGTCGGGCATGCCTGTTGTTTCCCGGCTTTCTAGCGGAAGCCCTCCGCATGTGGCTTTTGCCCTGCGAGTTGATGCTCATCGTCGTTCTCCCATGTCTAGCTGGCCTGTGAGTCACCACCGATCGGTTGCTGCATTCTGCCGACGCGTGCGCGGCCGCCTTGTGCGTGGGGACCGAGAGGCCTCCGGCCGTGTCCTATGTGCATTGGCCATGCATGACTCAGTAGTCCAAGGAGGGCCGTGTCGGAGGTGCTGTTTGTGCGGAGTCGCTAGACCAACGCATAAACGCGAGCGACAGGGCGCACGCCGACACACCAGCACCCCCAGGGAGGGTGGCAAACTTCGGCAGCCTGGCAGGCTCGTTGGCGAGCCCCTTGGCTTTGCGCCCCGACCTCGCGATCGGTTTGCCGTTTCGGTTTGTCCGAAAGGTCCGCTCAATGGAAAGGGCAGAATTAGCATGACCTTGGTGCAACTCTAGGTCACGTTCGGTGTGACGTCAAATCCCCGCCTGGCAGCAATTCCGGGCGCGGCCTGCGGCCGACGACCGCGTCGCTAACTACTCGCGCTGCGATAGCTCAACAGCGACCTGTTGAACACCCATCGCGAGGCCGCCAGACTGCCGAGAGTTGCCAGAACGGCGAACGGCGGCAGGATCCAGTCTTCGGTGTGCTGGGGGCTGAGCGGGCGGACCAGCAGCCGGGCCGGGACATTGACAGCCACCAGCACGGGAACGAAGTAGGTGAAGAAATACAGCAAGGCGAACCCCAGGCCCCGCTGGTAGATCTCCATCGGGTAGCGCGAGAAATTTGTGATGTAGAACCAGAAATCCAGCAGTGTCCGGTTGCGCCCCAGCCAGATGCTGGTGGAGGCCATGGCGATCATCAGGCTGTAGTAAATTGCCACCCCGCAGCCCAGGTAGAAGACGTACAGCAGCACCTCTACGGCTCCGGGCACATAGCCGCTTCCGAGGTGGATCTGGTGCAGTGAATAGGCCATCAGAAGCAGCCCGCACGTGAAGGGGCCGATCGACGACCACTCAATTCGCCCCAGCGAGATGAGGAACTGCGTGTCGATCGGCTTGACCAGGGCGAAGTCGAGCGTGCCGGTGCGGATCTGCTCGCTGAATTCCACTGCGTTGCTGAGAAACAGACCGCGAATCAGGCTGTTGATCAGAAGCGTGGTGGCCAGAAACAGGAAGAACTGCTCCTTCTGCCAGCCGGGGTCCCAATCGGCCGAAGTCCCGATCCTTTCGGTCTGCTCGAAGATGAGGATATAGAACCCCAGGTTCATGAACACCCAGGACGTCGAGGAGATCGTGTCGATGAGGAAGTTGGCGCGGAACGTCATGTCGCGGACCAGGCTGTTGCGGAGGAAGGTCAGCAGCACGCGGAAGTATCGGGGGTGTTGGCTCATACGGCTCATCCTCCGAATCCGCTGTAGCGGCGCACGCCGAGCCGAAACGCCGTTCGGGACGCGAACATGAAGAACACCACCCAGCCAAGTTGAACCCAAAGTCCCTGGATCAGAGCGGGCCCGCTCACCTTACCCAGGAACACCGCGGCGGGAAAATAGGCCAGATACTGTAGCGGCATCAGCCGGACCAACTGACCCCAAATCCCCGGCAGCAGATCGATCGGGAACATGTGGCCGGAGAAGAAGAAGCTGAACAGCATGTAGACGAACAGCAGCGAGTTGACCTCC
>CP070666.1:1585688-1588374 GCA_020351775.1 Gemmatimonadota bacterium
GTAACGTGAACGGCCGGTCGCGGTCCGCCTCCCTGCGCGGCTCCTTGGTGTAGATCCGCATGATGTCTAGCGCGGTGAAGGTGCGCGGGCCGAGTTGCTCCAGTCCGGCGCCACTCGCACAGGAGACGGGCACGGTGGGCCACGACTGCTCCAACAGCTCCTCGAGCGCTGCGAGATCGCCCGCGGCGCCATTGCGGTCCATACCGGTGACGACCAGGATGGCCGGCTTGTAGATCCAACCGGGCCGACGCTCGGTGGGCCCAGCGGTCCCCGCCGGATACAGCCCGATGGCCTTGGCGCCAAGCAGTTCCAGCACGAGATCGTGCCCAGCGAGCGGCCGCTCAATCGAAACCACCAGCCACACCAGGTCGCCCGCCCGGACCAGGTCGTACACCCACGGCTCGACGTGCTCCTCGCATATGGGCGGCAGATCCACCAACTGAAACGCAACGTCTTCGTACTGCATCATCCCCGGCGTGGCCTCCCGGGTCGTGAGAGGGTAAACGGCCACCTCGGGTTCGGCATGAGTGAGCGCGGCCACGAGACTCGACTTGCCGGCGTTGGGCGGGCCGGCCAGCACCACCTGTCCTGCCCCCTCGTGTGGGATCTTGTGACTGTGTCCCCGAGCGACACCCTTGCGCTTGGGCTCGTGCTTGAGCTTCGAAAGTCGCGAGCGCAGATCCGCCTGCAGCTTGTCCGTACCCTTGTGTTTGGGTATTACCCGCAGCATCTCCTCCAGCGCGGTGATCTTCTCCTCCCGCGTCACCGCGCTGCGGAACCGGGCCTCGGCGGCCCTGTAATCGGGCGTGAGGTTGGCTGGCATCTAATGCACCCTTATAGAACACTCCTCTCCCGCAGCTCCCCAGACCGTAGCATGCGCCGGCAACTGCGGTTCTGCAAGATTGAATCAAATGCGCGCGCCCGCTCTTTCCTGCCAACGCCAACTCAATCACACAAGAGTCTGCAGACTACACACAAGTGTCGCGCCGCAGCTCGGGCGAATTGCATAGCTCGTTGTGTAACAACGAGATAGATCGCCCCGCACGGATCGGCGCTGTGCGGGAAGTCGACTCCGTCCGAAACGGGCTCAACGTTCGTGTCGACGGTATTCCAGTACGCCGCTTGCGAGCCACCAGCTTGGCAGCTTGCAGATCGGGGCACCTGGCACACCCGGTATCGGTTATAATTCGCGCGCGTTCCGAACGATACCAACAGAAAAAGGAGCCATCTTTGCGCCTGGCCGTACGCCGCACCTTATTCTACATCTACGTCGCGCTCGTTCTGATCGCGACGCTCGCCCCGCTGTCGGGCGACATCCTCCACGCTGCGGCCCGGTACGACAAGCTGGCGCACCTGGCGCTGCTCGCGGGAGTCGCGTTTCTCATGTTGCTGTCTAAGGACTCGGCGCGGCGGCAAGACATCGTCGCAGCGGTCGTGCTCACGGCGGTGCTGGCGGGCGCGATCGAGCTGGTGCAAGGAATCCTGCCGTTTCGCAGCGCCGAACCGTGGGACTTCGCCGCTGGGGTAGTCGGCGCCGCGGCCGGCACCTTCGCGGCCCTGCCCTTCGTTTCGAAACAGAAATAGGGCGTGCCAGATTCAAACCCTGCTTGGCTCGCCACAGTAGGCTCCCTATCTTCTGACCGATCATCTGGATCCGAGCTACCCACCACGAGGCAGCAATGGCGTCCAAAGCGAAGAAGAATGCAACCGGTCCCAAATCGTCCGGCAAGGCGGTTGCCCAGACCTCGAAGCTGACAAAGGCGGCATACGAAAAGGAACTCGCCCGACTGCAGACCGAGCTGGTCAAGTTGCAGGATTGGATCAAACACGAGGGCTTGAAGGTCGTGGTGATCTTCGAGGGTCGTGATGCCGCTGGCAAGGGGGGAGTAATCAAGCGCATCACCGAACGAGTCAGCCCCCGCATCTGCCGAGTTGTGGCGCTTCCGGCGCCCACCGAGCGCGAGAAGACGCAGTGGTATTTCCAGCGCTATGTCGCCCATCTGCCGGCCGCCGGTGAGATGGTGTTGTTCGATCGCAGCTGGTACAACCGGGCCGGCGTGGAACGGGTCATGGGCTTCTGCACGCCAGAAGAGTACGAAGAGTTCCTGCGCTCGTGCCCGTCGTTCGAGCGCATGCTGGTCCGCTCCGGCATCATTCTGATCAAGTACTGGTTCTCGGTGAGCGACGAGGAACAGGAACGGCGGTTCCAAGCACGTATCAAGGATCCGACCAAGCGCTGGAAGTTGAGTCCCATGGACCTGGAATCGCGCAGCCGCTGGGTGGAGTACTCCCGGGCCAAGGACGACATGTTTAGCTACACGGACATCAGGCAGGCGCCATGGTACGTGGTAAATGGCGACGACAAGAGGAAGGCACGACTCAACTGCATCAGCCACCTGTTGAGCGCGATCCCCTACGAGGATGTTGGCTACAAGAAGATCAAGCTGCCGACCCGCAACAGCGGGGAGGGCTACGTGCGCCCGCCCCTGGAAGACCAGACGTTTGTGCCGGAGGTGTACTAGTACGGTGTCCCTAAGACTCAGTTGTCTGCCAGGCGACGGTGAATTCGCGTAGCGCGCACTCTTCAGACCCAGTTCGCGACGTTTTCCTATCACTTCCGCTTCCTGCCCCCCGCTCCCCAGAGCCGCTTGCAGAACACGAGCTAGGCGTCACTGTTTCTCCCGCA
>CP070666.1:1588474-1591154 GCA_020351775.1 Gemmatimonadota bacterium
CATGCCACTGGCGTGCTTCCCTACTATCTCTGGACCTTCACGCTCCTGGGATGCGTGATCGTGTGGCGGCTTGCGGATGATACCGTCGAGGCATCCTTCAAATCTGCCTCATCGGGTGAGGTCGCACTGAGGCGGTTCTCCGGCCTGTTCGAGATCGTTGCAGGGGCTTCGTTCCGCAGCACACGGTTGGTGCAGGTCCAGGAATCGCTCGGTTCCAGCGGCGGCCCGGTCTGCAAGCAGATGCGACGGCTGGATCGCATCCTAGCGTGCACCGAGGTCCGGCTTTCGGATTTCCTGCACGCGCTGCTTCAGGCGGTTACTCTGTGGGACTTCCACGTGCTCGTCGCACTGGAGCGGTGGCGGGAAGCGAACGGATGCCATGTGGCTGAGTGGTTTGATGCGTTCGGCGAACTGGAGGCCCTGGCATCGTTGGCGAGCCTGGCGCACGCTCACCCGCGGTGGGCCTTCCCGGAATTCTCCGAAGACGACCCACCGTTGCTGGACGCGGCGGACCTGGGCCACCCACTGTTGCCGCCCGACGGTTGTGTCGTCAACGACATCCAGCTCGGTCCACCCGGGAAGTTCCTGCTGCTGACCGGGTCGAACATGTCCGGCAAGAGCACATTGCTGAGGGCCATCGGCGTCAACGTCGTGCTGGCCCAGGCGGGCGCTCCAGTGTGTGCGTCACGACTGAGGCTACCTGGCACACGAGTATTCACCGCCATGTATGTGCACGATTCACTGACGGAGGGTGTCTCGCAGTACATGGCCGCGCTTAACAGGCTGAAGCTCGTGGTAGACGCCGCACGGCGAGCCGAAGCCGAATCCACGCCGTTTCTGTATTTGTTGGACGAGATCCTGCAGGGGACAAACGCCGCAGAGCGGCAGACCGCAGTTCGCAAGATCGTGCGACACATGTTACACGTGGGAGCGATCGGTGCGATCAGCACGCACGACCTCACGCTGGCGGAGACGGAGGACCTGGGGCCTGCCGCGGACGCCGTGCACTTCCGCGAGACGATCGAGCAGACCGCTACTGGTGCGACCCTGTCGTTTGACTACAAGCTGCGGCCCGGTATCGCCACGTCCACCAACGCGCTGAGACTGATGGAGATCGTGGGGCTGTAGCCAACGCGGCTGTCGCGCTCCGCTCCCCGCTCCCTGCTCCCCGTCTGCTGCTCCCTGCTCCCCGCTCCCCGTCTTTCCGCTCCCCGCTCCCCGCTCCCCGTCTATGCTACCGCACAAAAGTCCGCTATCTCACACAAGCCCGCCTCGCTCAAGTAGGTTCGGATCTCGCTGCGTGATTCGGGTGATGCCACGGCGGCGAGGAAGTATGCCTGTGGGTAGTCCCTGATTGCAGTGGGTTTGACCACCGGTGCGCCGTGAATCGTTTGGCCGATCTTGCGCGGATCTAGATCGAGGAAGGCCACAACATGGTGACCTTGGTGCTGCAGCTCGAGGGCGAAGGCCTTCCCCACCGGTCCAGATCCGCAAATGACGACCGGGCGGTTCCTGATTCTGTGCTCCAGATAGGTCACTTTGCAGCGACGAAACGCGGCTTCCGAGTAACGTGCGTCAGTGCGCGACAGCCGATCCGGTCCCTCGCGCCAATCGAGCAGCGGTTCGGCGACCTTGCCCAAACGGTATCCGGCCCGCCACAGCCTCAGCACCAGATCGTAATCTTCCGGCCAGCGCGCGTCACGGTAGGCACCTGCACGCTCGAACGCCTCTCGTCTCACCAGCAGGGTGGGATGGGGAAGCGGACACTCGACGAACAGATCGCGCTCGATCTCCTTGGGCGTGTTGATGCTGTTGACCCATTCCTCGTACCGGCGGGCTCCATCGCGCACCGTATCGCGAGGGAAATAGCGCACTTGGGTTCCGCACGCTGCGAGAGCTGGGGTGGCGTCCAGCAACTCTACCTGCTTCTCGAATCTTTGCGGCGCCGCGACGTCGTCCGCATCCATTCGGGCCAGCAGCTCACCTCGGGCAGTGGCTGCCGCCTTGTTGAGGGTGGCGACGATACCTCGTGCCTCGGTGCAGACGACGCGGACGCGACTGTCTCGTTCATTCCAGGCAGCGAGCAGGTGCGAGGTAGAGTCGGTCGACCCGTCGTCGACGGCGATGACCTCGATGTCTCCGTAGGTTTGTCCCACGAGGGACCGAACAGCCTCGCGAAGCGTAGACTCGGCGTTGCGGCAGGGAAGCAGGACCGATACGCGGGGTACAGTTGTCAACGAGTCTCTTCTGTAATTGGACGTCACACAACATATTGCCGCTGTCTTTCGAAAGCGACTCGGTGATAGAGATTCAAGCGATTGAGGAGAGCACGGTGAATTCCAGGCCTCGTTTGAGCCGGTGGCTCGCAGGTATTTCGGTCGGACTAGTGGCGATGTCGTGCGCGCCCGCTGATTCCGGCGATGTGAGAGACCCGCAGGGTTTAGCCGAGCGCTACACCAAGCGCGAGTACCGAATCCCGATGCGCGATGGTGCCACGCTCTTTACCGCGGTATACGTGCCCAAAGACACGTCCCAGAGCTATCCCTTCCTCATGAAACGGACGCCGTATACGGTCGGACCCTACGGCGAGGACCGATTCCCCGACGAGCTCGGTCCGGTGGGGTCGAGCCGGTTCGCCGACGAAGGTTACATCTTCGTCTACCAGGACGTGCGCGGTCGG
>CP070666.1:1591254-1593933 GCA_020351775.1 Gemmatimonadota bacterium
CTATCGTCTCAACTGAGGTGCCGCTGTGGATCAGCGCTTCGGTGTCGGAGCTCTACGTGGATCGAGTACGGGAGGGGCAGCCCGCGCTCATCCGGCTGGACGCGTTCCGCAGGCGTTGGTTTCACGGAAGAGTGGAGAAGGTGGGCCGGGCGACGGAGTTCGCGTCCGATCAGTCAAGCCCCTGGATGGTTCAGAGAGTGCCGCTCAAGCTGAGCTTCGACCCCGAAGAAGTGGACGTAAGACACGGCATGACTTGCCGGGTATGGATTGAGGTGCGGAAAGGGCGATAGCTCCGAGTCCGCCTTCGGCGGCCGTCGGGCTCGGTGACTGCTAGATCTCCTTATCGATCAGCCGCCGGCTGCGCTCGTCCAGCAGTGTCAGGTCCTCCACCTCGAACCGATTCCCGTCGGCGTCCTGGAGAAGCACACGCGTGCCCTCCAGCACGCGTACGTCCTCCCGATCCCGCACGTCGAAGACCCGATAGCCGCGGTCCGTCTCCACCTCCCAGCGGGCCGCCCCGTGCGAGTCCTCGATGTCATAGACATACGTGATCTTCGGCACGAAGTAAGTGCGAGCGATCTCCTCCTGGAGCGTCCGCCGGCTTTCGGGGTCCAGGCCCTCGGGATTCTCTACCAGCAGGACCTCCTTGCCATCGTGGTCGAGGAAGCTGACAAGGTCGGCGGCCCCCGAGACGGGGAACACGCGCGCGGGCTTGACGTCAACGTGCTCCGTCTCTCCGTCTAGTTGCACATGTAGCCGACGGAACTCATCCCGCCAGACACGAACGCGTTCGGGCCCGATCATTTCGAGTCGGCCTAGTTCTGCCTCCCAACTCGCGTCGGCAGGTGCCTCCGCCTGATTGTCCTTGGGTTCTTTCACGAGAAGGCCTTGCGGGACTCTCACTACCACGCCCGCACTTTGGACAGCTCCGCCTGGAGCTTGCAGAGCCGACTGTACAGCCCATCACCATCCAGCAGCTCGTTATGGGTCCCCATCTCAGCGATGCGGCCGTGCTCCATGACGATGATCTTGCTTGCCTTCCGCAGGGTCGAGAGCCGATGGGCGATGGCGAATGTGGTCCTGTTCGAGACCAGCCGATCCAGCGCCTGCTGGATCAGCATCTCCGTTTCCGTGTCCACCGACGAGGTGGCCTCGTCCAGGATCAGTATCCGCGGGTTCATGAGGATCGCGCGCGCGATGGAGACCCGCTGGCGCTCTCCCCCGGAGAGAAGCTGGCCGCGCTCACCGACTACGGTGTCGTATCCATGGGGCAGGTTGACGATGAAATCGTGGGCATTCGCCGCCTTCGCCGCGGCTATGATCTCCGCGGGCTTGGCCTTTGAGACCCCATAGCCGATGTTCTCCGAGACCGTGCCGTGGAAGAGAAACGGCTCCTGCAGCACTACGCCTATCTGCTGGCGGAGAAAGTGCAGAGACAGGTCGCGCACGTCGTGGCCGTCCAGGAGGATCTGGCCGTCGTCCACATCATAGAAACGGCTCAGCAGGTGCACCAGAGTGCTCTTACCTGCGCCGCTGGGCCCGACCAGGCCTATTACCTCGCCGGGTTCAGCGACGAAGTTGATATCAGATAGCACGGGCTTTCCCGGCTCGTAGCTGAAGATGACGTCGCGAAATTCCACCCGCCCCTCCACCTCGGGCAGTTTGAGGGATCCATCTGCATCCAGCAGCTCCGGTGCCGTATCCAGGACCTCGAAAACGCGCTCGGCCGACGTCAGCGCGTGCTGAATCCTGTGATTCATCTCGCCCAGCATTTGCACGGGCCAGTAGAACTGCCACATGAGCTGCATGAACATGACAAGTACGCCCAGCGTCATGTAGCCTTGCATGACCTGGAGACTGCCGTAGCCGAAAACGATGAGAGAGCCCGCGGCGGTGGTCAGACCGAACAGCGGAAAGAACAGAGCCCACAGCTTCGCCGCGTTTAGCTCCTGGACCAGCAGCTCCTCGCTGCGCCCCCGAAGCCGACGCGATTCGCGGTCTTCTTGGGCGAAGGACTTGACGACCCTGATGCCGGGGATGGCGTCAGCCAGCACCGCGGTCAGGCTCGCCATCCGCCGCCACACTTTGTGAAAGACTGGATGGATGAGCATCCCGAACACGTAGGTGCTCAGCCCGATCAGCGGGATGGGCAGCAAGGTGAGCGCTGCCAGCTTGGCATGGGCGACGAACAGCATCACGCAGATGATCAGGACGGTGAAGAGGTTGACGAGGATCTCCTGGAGGCCTTCGGCGATGAAGTACTGGAGGCGCATGATGTCGTTGGTGACGCGCGACATTATCTGGCCCGTCTGCTTCCGACTGAAGAACCCGAGAGACAGCATCTGCAGGTGATCGTAAACCTGGACCCTCATGTCGTAGACGACGTGCGCCCCGATCCACTCCATGATGTACGCACGCACGACTCCGATGGCCGCGCGCGCGACGTAGATGCCGAGAAGCAAGAAGAGCAGCGACCAAAGACTTGCATAGTTCCTGGGCACGATCACATTGTCGATCAGGACCTTCGTGAGGTAGGCCGGCAGCAGTGAGAGCAAGGAGAAGGCCACAGTCAGCAGGAAGCCGGAGATCGCAATCACTTTGTACGGTCCCAGATAGCTGATGAGCTGGCGTAGCAGCTTCGCCCGCTCCATGCAGAACGGGCAGATCTCCGACCACCGG
>CP070666.1:1594033-1596705 GCA_020351775.1 Gemmatimonadota bacterium
TCTGGAATCCGTCACGGCGGCTCCGTGTGGGGCTGCACGCGCGCTGGCGTGGCCACGCCGAGCGCGTGCTGCTCTATTCGGTGGCCGCGCCGTCGCGTGTGTACTGGCTGCAGGGGTACTTCGAGGCACGGCCCCAGGACATCGCAAGCGGTTACTACCAGCGGCGCATGGAGCGGGACGGCGCCGCGCTCGCGTTCTCCGCAGGCGGCGAGGCGATGGGCGGGACCTGGGCGGCGTCTGTGGAGCGCGGCCAGCAGGAGGAGCGCCAGCATCCGCCGGGCCGGAACGATCCCGACTCGGACACCTGGACTTCGGACGCGTGGACCGCCGGAGCCGCGCTGCAGCGCGCGTTCGGGTCGGGCGTCCAAGTGGTGGTGTCGGGCCGGTACTCGAAGCTGTCGGGGCACGCCCGGCGCGGCGACCTGCCCGATACCGTGACGTTCGTGAGCGACGAGTCGGTGCTCGACCTGGCAGCCCACGTCGAAATCGAGCCCCTGCCGGCGCTGCGGCTCTTGACGCGGCTCACGTTCCGCAGCGAGAACCGCGACCGGCGCGACCAGATAGCGCGGCTGCGCTCCGATCTGGAGGGATGGACCACCGGATTCGGCGTGGCCGTGGCCTACCGGCCGTTCCCATCGCTCGCGCTCGGCGCAGGCGGCGCGGTCGCTCGGTACGGCGCCGGCGGCGCGATTCCGGATCCCAGCGATGCGGGCCCCGCGTACAGCAGGTACGTGGCCCCGGAGCTGTCGCTGGCGGCCTCGGACGCGACCAGCTGGGCGGCGAGCGGATCGGTGCTGTGGTCGGTGCTGCCCGGGGCATCGCTGTGGGCGCGGGTACGCGGAACCTCGCTGAGCGGTTCGGAAGGCGGCGTCCAGCTGGCGCACGCGCCGGACGGGACACGCAAATGGTGGTCGTTGGAGCTGGGGGCCGTACTGCGGTAGGGGGGCGCGTCGGGTGCCTCAGGTGGTAGCAAGTGAAGTGCACAGGGTAGCCCGGCGCCCACTGGGGCGGCGGGCGGCCCGAATCGGATCGGGGTAACTCCCGAAGGAAGTGCAAGTCTGGTGTGATCGACTATCACGCGGCAGTGGCATCGGTTCTACTCCTTGTCGTAGCCTGCGATCCGGGCGAGGTGGTATTGCTCAGCCCGGACGAGCTTCCTGGTCACGCGCCTACGGCCTCCATCCACGTAGTAGTCGACACTCCGTTCGCGTCTGTCGCAGCATCGCTCGGTTGGGCCGACGGCGTGCCGGCCGCCGAGGTGGCGGTGCACCTCGTTGGCGAGCCGTTTGAGCCCCGCTACACGCACGTGGCGGTAGCGGATAGCCTGGGAAACGCCGTGTTTTCCGACCTGCTATACGGCTTGTACGAGGTGTGGGTGCAGCGCCCGTTAACGGCTAGTGAGCTGATCGACGCCGACAGTGCCGTTCACCTCTTTGGCGGTGGCCGTCGGCTGCGCCTGCCGACACCGCGGGTCGACAGCGTGACCGTGGTGCCCGATCACGGAGCCACACTCGTCTTCAGTGAGCTCGGCTTGAACCAGCCTGTCCCGTGGGAGACCGCCGGCACCTCATACGAGGACGCGAAGTACGTCGAGGTGTACAACAACAGCGACACTACGATCTATCTAGACGGGAAGCTCCTGGGGATAGGATGGCATACCAACAAGGATTTCACACCGTTTCCGTGCAGCCAGACCGAGCCGCTGCGCAATGACCCCGAAGGTATCTGGGCATCCAGCCTGCTGCAGTTCCCTGGAGCTGGAACCGACTACCCCCTCCAACCCGGTCACACTGCGTTGGTTGCACACGCGGCCGTCGATCACCGACCGGTTCATCCCGGTCTGTACGACTTGCGCCATGCCGATTTCGAGTGGGGTGGCTGGCAGATCGCCGACAACCCCGACGTGCCCAACCTGGCGGACATCGGCCCTCAAGGGATGTGGTTTTATTGGCCGTTGAGTTTCGACATGCCGCTGTTCCTGGCAAATCCAGTGGATTGGGAGACGCTCCCGCGCTACATGGAAGTGATCGCTGGCCGGGTCTCAGTGCGCATTCCGAGAGCCGTAATCCTGGACACCTGGGCCGGCCCTGTGAGCTATACTCCCTGCCTAACCGTCACGCACCGGCTGTTCGAGCGGCTACCGGGTCCGCCTTCTGGTCACGGGGATTTCGACAATGGGCTATCCGCTCAGCGCCGCATTCTCTACGTCCTCCCCGACGGCCGCAAGGTGCTGCAGGACACCGAGACCAGCATGGTGGACTTCGTCAAGGCGCCGCGGTCGCCGGGGTGGATTCCGGATTCGCTGGGCCGCTAATCACACGGATGACGTTGACTGACGCAGGTTGGGCCACAGATGACGCAGACGTGGCGCAGACCAACGCAGATTTGTGTGTGTGACGGTCCGCTGCTCTGCGGTTTGTCTATGGCTCTGGGTGTCTGAGGCAAGAACAGCGGCCTGGAGGCACAGAGGCGGCTCAGATACACGGGGCGGTCTGGCAGGTGTACCGCGACAGGCTACGACGTCGTAGCCCTGCCTCCCCGGTCGCCTTGGCGAGGGCCCGCATGCTGCGGCAGCCGTTCTCCGCCATCATGTGCCGGAGCCCCGCCGAGCCCCATGTTTCCCCCTAACCCTGTCGCCCACCTCCACTTACACGTCCTCTCACCCCGCCTGG
>CP070666.1:1596805-1599447 GCA_020351775.1 Gemmatimonadota bacterium
ACCTGCGTGCCGGCCGTCGACGCCTCGATTCCGCTGCCCGCCCACGTGGACAGGGTGGGGCCGGTCTCGACCATCGCCTTTACGGCCGCCGTCTGGATGATCATCACCACGGTGGCGGAGCAGTTGGTCGAGCGTGGTGTCAAGCTGTTCATCCATCCATCGCACAACATTCCCGGCGACACGACGGCGCGCGACCGCCTGGACGCGGCGCTCAGCGAGTACAAGCGGAGGATCGCAGGGGTGTAGCGGTTGGCTCAGTACCTCGCGAAAACCATCTGCTCGTTGCTGCCCGCCGACTGACTAGGCAATCCCGAATACGTGTGAGACGACTCGAAGTCGGTGGTCCTAAAGCGGATGAACTTCGATAGGTGCCCTATGTAGGCTCCCTCGGCGTATTCAGTCTCACCATCCTGTCGAAGAATCCCCGCTGGAGCCTCGGACCGACTTCGTCCTGCTTGATCGCGCGAATGTCCTCCGCAAGGCGTCGGGCCATCGCTCTCGTAGCCGCCTCGCCGCGGGCTGCGGTGGCGCCGGCTGCATTGCCACCGTAGTGATTCGGGAAGCTCGCGTACCACCAGATCGCGGTGTAGACGCCATCCGGAAGGTCGAGCCGCGCCTGGTCGGCACCCGACTCCGTGGCGGCCCGCTCCGGGTGCGCCAGGCCGGGACGCGACGCCATGACGTTCGATATCTCACCCTCACCGGCATGGCCGTCAACGCCAGGCCCTGAGGCGCGCGCCGCTTCGGGCAGGTCCGCTCCATACCCGCCCATGATGGCGTACACGATGTAGTCGCGCGGCGACGCCAGCTGGGTCTGCACGAGGTACTGCACCAGGTTGTTGTTGCCGCCGTGTCCGTTCACCAGGATGACCTTGCAGCAGCCGTTTCGCGCCATCTCGGACACGGTCTCCTGAAGCATGTCCAGCTGGAGACGGGGGCTATAGGCAATTGTGCCGGGCTGGTGAATGGCCTCGGTGATCTGGCCGACGTAGTACTCCGGGAAGATCACGGTGTACTCTTCGGCAGCCGCCAATGCCGTGATGTAGCGAATGTTGATCAGGTCGGTACCGATCGGGCCCGAGGGGCCGTGCTTCTCGATGACCCCGAGAGGCAGGGCACAGGTGCCCTCTGATGCCTCGAGGGCCGTCACAAAGTCGGCCGCTGTCAGTTCCTCCCAGTTCGGTGAGAGTCCCTGACCCCACGCCTCGGTGGTCGAGAATAGTGACAGGTGTAGCTATGATCTTGCGCATGGAGCCCCCTTTTGATGCAACGCAACCATTCAGCGAAAACGGCACCGCACTAGAACACCACCGTCTGGATCGAGTGTGGCAGCGAGTTGACCTCCACAGCCGACGAACCGACTGTGAGGTAGTATTGCCCACTGTTTGGCGTCGGGTTCATGACCACAACGACCACCTTGCCGTCCTCATTCATAAACGCTGTGGAGAGCAGCATGCTGCGGCTCGGTGAAGCTAGGATCCTCGTTGCACCGGGACGGATGAACTTGGAGAAGTGGCCTATATAGTAATACGAATTCGTATAGATGAGCTCCCCGGTACGCGTATCGGCGTGGATCGGGGCCATGCAGAAGTTCCCCACGTGGTTGGGGCCGCCCTGCTCGTCGAGCAGGATGTTCCAGTCGGTCCATCCCTCGGCGCCCGAGTTGAAATCGTGTATCATTGACCGGCCGTACTCTTCTCCCAGATCCCATCTGTCATAGCCCGTCGAGTCGAAGCTCGCCGGCGTGCCCTCTGTGAAAAGGATGTGTTTATCGGGGTAGAGCCTGTTCACCAGAGCCACGTTGTCGTACATCTGCGCCCCACCCGACCAGTCCTCATACCAGTGAAATCCGATGCCCCACGCATACTGCGCCGCATCCGGATCGTCGAAAATCGCCTGTGCTCGCTGTACGATGAGGTCGCGGTTGTGATCCCAGACAATGATGTTCACATCACCGAGTCCTTCCTCAACCATCACCGGACCGAGATGGTCCTTGAGAAAATCCCTCTCGTCTTCTGCCTGATAAATACATGACTCCCAGATCTGGGTGGCCATGGGCTCGTTCTGGATTGTGATCCCCCACACCGGCACTCCTTCTTCCCTATAGCTCTTGATGAACTTCGTATAATAGAGTGCCCAGGAGTGAGCGTATTCAGGGAGCAGCTTACCTCCGTGCAGCATGTCGTTGTTGTCCTTCATGAAGGCCGGCGGGCTCCACGGACTGGCAAACAGCTTGAGTGCGTTACCGCTAGCAGCCATTGCTTGCCTTATGAGCGGTATCTTGAACTCGAGGTCGTGCGCAATGGAGAAGGAGCTCAGTTCCCCATCACCCTCATCGACGTAGGTGTAGCTGCCACTCGAGAAATCACAGCTGTTGATGTTCGTCCTGGCCAGGGTGTAGCCGATACCGTCTTCGATGTCGTAGTACGCCTCCAGCAGCTCTTGCTGTTGCGCCTCGGGAAGCTTCACAAAGGTCTCTGCCGAGGCATCGGTGAGAGAACCGCCGATGCCCAGGAACGTCTGGAACGTCTTCCGCGGATCGACGAAGACATATATCCGCCCTTCCGATGTGGGCTCTGATTCCGTGAACACCAGTGTATCCGTGGGCATCATCCTCAGTGCCGTGCCCTCGGCAGTGGTGT
>CP070666.1:1599547-1602169 GCA_020351775.1 Gemmatimonadota bacterium
CCTTGCTCCATTCGCCAGCGCGCCGCACGCCCATGTAGTAGATGAGCGTGCCGGGAAAGTCGGCCAGGCCGCAGCTCAGATGGGACTCGCTTTTCTCATCGCGCTCGCGGCCGGTGATTAGCGCAACAGCAGAGGCTTCGTCGTGGTGCGTTATTGGAATCTCACAATAGGCCGCGACGGCAAGGCCAGCCGTGATTCCAGGAACGATCTCGAAGGGAATGCCGGCTGCGCGCAGGGCCTCTTCTTCTTCGGCGCCGCGGGCGAACACTGAAGGATCCCCGCCCTTCAGTCGCACTACCGTGCGGCCCTTTCGGGCCTCGTCGAGCATCCGGGCGGTGATCTCGTCTGGGGAGACGGCACGCCCAGATTTGTGATGCCCAAGGCCCACCAACTCCGCCGATGTGGGGGCATGCTCGACCACGACCGGGTTGACGAGGTAGTCATACAACACCACGTCGGCTTGCCTCAGGCACTCGATGCCGCGCAGCGTGATCAAGCCGGGATCGCCGGGACCGGCGCCGACCAGATAGACAGTTCCGGGAGGGTTACTGGGCGTGCCGGGCATGCTCTCAGCGAGCTCCGAGCGGGGTTCGCATCGGTCGAATGCTCACTTCTCCATGATTGAAGGTTCACGCCCGGCCAAAACATGCACCCCCGGGCTCTCCAGAACCTACTCGGACGTCTCTAGCGCGATACTGGCAAGGAGCTCCCGGAAAGACCGGTGCTGGCCCACGGGCGGGAGCAGCTCGACTCTTACAGACCGATGGATCCTCCTCAGTCGGTCGACTGCAGGACGGATGTCGCGGTCCACATGCCCCTCGTTGGTGAGGAACAGCGGTAGCACTCGCATGCATACCACTCCCGTCCGAACCGCCTCGGACACCACGTCGTCGAGCGTCGGAGGCCCACAGTCCATGTAGGCGAGCCGTACCTTGTCAGAGCCGAGATCGGACTGGAGTGATCCGGTCAGGCTCTCGACCGAAGCCCGCCAGCGCGGATCACGGCTTCCATGGGCAACCAGGATCAGCATAGCAACTCAGTTCGACAGGCTGCACCCTAGTCTCGCCACCCAGCGCTCGTCAAGCTGTGTCAGGGCGCTGCGAGCCTTGAGACTTCCAGCCTACTGCTTGAGATGGTAGGCGATCTGCGACAGGCCCAGCGAGATATGCTCGTTGCGCACCAGGACGTCCGGAGGAACCGTCAGCCGGGTGGGCGAGAAGTTCCAGATCGCCCTTATCCCGGCTGAGACCAGGCGATCTGTCACCTTCTGAGACACCTCAGCGGGCGTCGTCAGGATAGCAAGACGAATGTCGTGCTTGCGGATGAAGGGTTTCAACGTCCTCATGGGCTTGATGGGAACGCCGGCGGCCTTGCCGCCTACCTTGTGCTGGTCGTTGTCGAAAGCCGCCACGATCTGCAGGCCATACCTGGCAAACCCGTTGTAGGCCATGAGCGCTCTGCCCAGATGGCCGGCGCCGATCAACACCCCGTAGTAGGTATGGTCGAAGCCCAGCATATGCCGTATGCTGCGGCACACCTCCCACACCTCGAACCCGACACGGCCCATCCCTTGGAGCCCGATCGCGCCGAAATCCTTGCGGACCTGCGTGGGGTCGATATCCAGGGCCTCGGCGATCTGACCGCTCGTCACGTTCTTGAGCGGCTTCTTGGGCGTCGATTCGGCCAGCCAGCGGTAGTACCGCATCAACCGCTCGAGGACCACTCTCCGGAGCCGTGGCAAGTCATTCCCCGCCAAGTCCTCCTCCTAGAAACTGAGATCTGAGGTCAGGGCCCCTTTGTGAGATTTTTTTCACGTTTAGGCCCAGTGTTGATTTAAGCACCGGAGCAACCCCCGTCAAGGCTTTGCGAGATTTTTTTCACGTTTAGGCCCACGGGGCCCCATCGCGGGGGTAAGATCCAATGCACGAGGCGGTTATCTGCGAACGCATCGAAAGGCAAGCCGGTTCGGGATCGCTCGGCTCCCCCACCTAAGTAGTGCACCCACAGAGCTTTCCGGCGTTCCAGCACGGTGCCGGCGTTCAGGGGATAGCGGAGGTGGCGAAAGATCAGCGCGAGGATCGCGAGACGTGTGAGTCTCTTTGTCCATGTAACCAAAGGCCGACCTTCTCGGCCCTCTCGTCGCGTACGACCTGAGCAAGATCATGGAGCATCCGACCGCATTGTCAGCGTCAGTGCCAACGCCCACTGACGCTGGCTGACGCTCGCTGACACTGGACAGGCCAGAACCCGCGAAAACTGTTGCGGATTCGGACAACCCGGTCCCATACCCGCACACAGACTTATCGATCAACGCACTTGGCGCTCCGTAAGTGATTCAGCTGTAACAACATACGTCCAGCAGAGAGGGGCACGCCACTTGCCAGTGATCCGTGGGTTGGTGATCTGGCGTTGCTTTCGTGTCGGGATGCTGGAGCGCGCGGCTGACCGCCAGAGCAATCATGACGCAGAACACGGGAGACCCAACGTGGGTGCGCTGTTGCAGAACATTCGTCAGGCCGTGCGGTCGTGGACACATAGACCGGCGTTCTTCTTTGTCGTACTTCTGGTCTTCGCGCTAGGCATAGGCGGAAGCACGGTCATCTTCAGCGTGGTGAACGGCGT
>CP070666.1:1602269-1604880 GCA_020351775.1 Gemmatimonadota bacterium
CAACTGCGCAGCATCCACCGCCAGTAACCCCGAGATGATGCGGAGACTGCCAGGGAACAGCCGGGCGAGTACTTCATCATGATGCGGAGTGCCAGCGAGGCTGATGCGCGACTCCATCTCGTGCGTGGACGATTAGGGGCTGGCGCCTCTCTGCCCTCGCTACTCAGTTGGCTTCACGAAGCTGCCGCAGTGCTTGCAGACACTCGTCGTCGAGAGGATCAGCCCACCACAGGACGGACATCCACGTTCAACTCGCTGCGTGGCCGTGTGCGGATCTTTTGTGACCGAGCCGATCAGAAACGGTGGCATAGGACAGTCCAAGTAGTCAGCAATTGCTCTCAGGAATTCAGCTTCCTGGACTGTCACCCGCCCATCATACCTCACACATGCCGTTGCAGCCCGGATGATCCATCGCTTGAGCCCCGGTGAAGTCAGGCGAAGTTGTTCCAGCGCGTGATCGACTGCCCGGAGATCACAGTCAGTGTGCGGTAACAGTTCTGGTTTGACGCCAGCTTGTTCGAGTTCGGCAGCTCCCCTGGCAAACGCTTGGGATGCCTCACCCAGGTCTGCGTGCCCGAAGTGGGCCACCGCCGAAAGCAGCGTAGAGCATTGGGGACGTAACTTGCGCAGCGAGTTGTACTGCACCCCTGGTGGCTGGGTCTTGTGGAAGTGGGGAGCGAGATGCCGCCGCAGCAGCCCGTACAACGTGTACTCGAATAGGCTGACCTTCTGATCTGCGTGTGCGAGGGCTCGAACGTTCCGGTAGAACGTGCGGTACTGTTCAGCGGTCAACTGACGCAACGCAGGCAGTGCGAGATCCACCAGCGGCAGATGCGTCTCAGGAGCGCACCTATCGACCGAGCGGAGAATGTTGGTCGTTTCCCTGTAGACCCGTGGGTCCGCCTGCTCCTCCAGAGCACGGAGCTGGACATTGCGGATCTGCGGATCGGAATCGAGCAGCAGCGCGTAGACGACGGCACGGGCTGCCATGGGCTCCCGCACGCGTTCCATCAACTCGTCGGGTAATCCTGAGATGAGAGAGCGAGCGTAGTCGAGATGTTGCTGATCGAGCGTGCCGACCTGGACGCTCACCACGTCTGGATCGACAGTGATTGCGGGTTCTCGTGCGGAGATCGGAGAGGTCACAGCGTGTAGTTGCGAAGCGGTAGCGGCGACAGGAAGCTCCGCGGCCAGTGCTGGCTCCGGTGCCGCTCGAGCCGTGACGCGGGGGAAGACCCCGTCGAACGATGGATCGATCCGCCGGACACGCTCGACTAGCGGCGGGTGCGTTGCCAGGAAACCCATGAGCCCCTTGCGCAACCCGTTGCCGAAGAAGAGGTGGCTCGCTTCTTCCGCTTTGGGGTTCTCGAGTCTCGAGCCTGCCGCAAGACCGCCAATCTTCTTCAGTGCGCCAGCCAGGCCGGCTGGGTTCCTGGTGAACTGGACGGCGGAAGCGTCGGCCAGATACTCCCGCTGGCGAGACACGGCGCTCTTGATGAGACGACCGAAGAATACACCTATGTATCCGATGACCAGCAGCGCCACTCCCAAGAGCATGATGGCCAGCATGATAGCGCCGCCCTTGCCACGGCTGTCGCTACCTGAATACCGAAGGGCGCGGATCAATGCATATCCGGTCAGAGCGATCACGAGGATGCCGTGCAGTACGGCCATGAGCCGGATGTTGAGTCGCATATCTCCGTTCAAGATGTGGCTGAACTCGTGGGCGATCACACCCTGTAGTTCGTCACGCGAGAGATGTCCGACAGTGCCATCTGTCACCCCAATCACGGCATCTCCCGGGGTGAATCCGGCAGCGAAGGCGTTGATCCCCTTTTCCCGATGCAGGAGAAACACTGCGGGCGCCGGCGTGCCGGAGGCTACGGCCATCTCCTCCACCACGTTCAGCAGTTGCCGCTCGTTGAAGTCCTTGGTGTTGGGGCGCAGCGGGCGTCCCCCCAGATCGCGAGCTACGGCCTTACCGCCCGCTCGAAGCGATGTGAACTTGTAAAGGCTGCCAAGCACGACAATTGCCAAGGTGACGGCCGCGACCAACAGGAAGAGCGTTGGATTCCAAGGACCTTGAGACAGTCTGACGCTACCATCGGTCTTCAGTTCTAGGACTAGGGAGATCAAGAGGACAGCAAGGTAGACGGCCACCACGATCAAGGCGACGGCGACACAGTAATAGCCGACGAGCAGCCGTGTCTTGCGACGCGCTACGTTCTGGTGCTCAAAGAAGTCCATGTTCCGGTATCTCCAGGCTGCTCAAGAGTCCTTGCTGCCACCCCAGATCATGTCCAGCACTCTGTCGATCGGGTCAAGGATGTGACCCCAACCGTGGTCTATTGCCCAGTGATGTACGGGATCAAAGAACACCACAAACAAGATGAGGAACGCAATACCGTAGAACAGCTTGTACCTGAGAAGGTGTGGGATCACTCCTGTCTGCCGCTCGGTGACGCGGTGAGTGAGCTCGAAGCCCAGTTCTCTAGCATATGTCTCGGCGTAGGCTTGAACAGTTGCCTCGAGGGCGGCGGCGAAGCTGTCGCCTGACGCTCGCTGCTCAGCGTGTCCCCCGGAGGATGATGCCCCAATACCCGACAACGTG
>CP070666.1:1604980-1607552 GCA_020351775.1 Gemmatimonadota bacterium
CCATCAACGGAGGGACGGACATGCCGAAGCCAGCGGTAGGCATGTTCGGCCTGACGGGGTGCGCAGGTGACCAACTCACCGTGCTCAATTGTGAAGATGAGCTACTCGGGATGGTCGAGCTGCTCGACATTCGCGACTTCCTGACAGCGTCGTCCGACCGTGACGAGAGCTGTCCTCTGGACATCGCCTTTGTGGAAGGCGTCGTGGCCAGCAAGCGGGATGAGGAACGCCTGCGCCGCATCCGCGCTCGCTGCGATACGTTGGTGGCCCTGGGAACCTGCGCGGTGTGCGGTGGGATACCTGCCATGGACCGTGACTTCGATCGGGACCGGCTCATCGTGGACCTCTATGGGCCCGGCGGCCGTCAGTTCGACGCCCTGCCGGTGCGGGCACTTCATGAGGTCGTGTCGGTCAACGTCAAGATTACGGGCTGTCCGATCGAGAAACACGAGTTCCTGGCGTGCATCGCCAGTCTGCTGAACGGGGACCTGCCCATCCTTCCGGAGTACCCTGTCTGCATGGAATGTCGCCTGCGCGAAAACCGCTGCCTGCTGATACACGACGGTCTCTGCTGCCTCGGTCCCATCACCTTGGGAGGGTGTCATGCCCGCTGCCCCTCACTTGGCGTATCCTGTGTCGGGTGCCGTGGGCCGGCACGGGACGCGAATCTGGAGGCAGCGGTCATGGTGTTCGAGCAGCACGGTCTTCCCCGGGACGTGGTTTGGCAGCGGCTGCAGACGTTCGCGCCGGTGCCCGACGGGAGACTGCCTCAGGCCTGGGAGGAACGGTGAATAGGGTCATACGGGTCGAGCACCTCGCTCGGGTCGAGGGACACGGCGGCATCACTGTCGAGTTGGATCGAGACACGGTTCGAGGGGTGCAGTTCGACGTTTTCGAGGGGTTGCGCCTCATCGAAGGGCTCGTGAAGGGACGCTCGTTCGAGGATGTGCCACAAATCGTGTCGCGGATCTGCGCGATTTGCTCGGTCGCCCACGCCGTGACCTGCATCAAGGCGATCGAGAATGCATTCGACGTGATACCGAGTGAACAGACTGTACGGTTACGAGATCTCCTGTTTCGCGGCGAGAACATCGAGAGCCATGCGCTGCACCTGTTCTTGTTGGCGTTACCGGACTACCTCGGTTTCCCGAGCGCAACGGCGATGGCGGCAGAGCACAGGAATGTCGTGGAGCTGGGCCTGCGGCTCAAGAAGCTGGGCAACACCATCCAGGAGACCATAGGCGGTCGAGCGATTCATCCGGTGAACTGCGTTGTGGGGGGATTTGGCGGTGCACCCTCCGTGAACCAGCTGACCAGGTTGCGGACCGATCTCCAGCGTGGCCTCCGAGACTGCGAGCGGGCAATCGACCTCTGGGCCTCATTGGCCCCGACCGACTTCTGTCACAGCGATACAGTCTACGCCGCGCTGACTCCGCCGTCCGGTTACGGCTATTACCAGGGCAGCGAAATCACGATGCTGACGCGCGGCATTCCCAGGGTAATGCCGGCGGAGGAGCTTCACCTGCACAACCGTGAAACGACGATAACCCACTCCCACGCGCGCCACAGCAGCTTCGATGGCAGGCCCTTCATGGTCGGTGCCCTTGGACGCTTGGCTGTTAACGGCGAGAAGTTGGCCGGAGGGGCAGTCACCGCAATGCAGCAGCTGGGTCTAGAACTGCCCTCGGACAATCCGATGGACAACAACAAGGCTCAGGTAGTCGAGCTGATGTTTGACATTGAGCATGCCTTAGCTGAGGTCGATTCGCTGCTTAATGAAGGACTGCGACGTGAAAGGGCCACATCCGTGCGCCCCCGTGAAGGAATGGGCTTGGCCGTGACGGAGGCCCCGCGCGGACTACTGTCTTACCGACTGGGGTTCGACGGTGAAGGTCGGGTGACGTCGGCCAACATCATCACGCCGACGGCATTCAACGCCTCGAGCGTGGAGGACCACTTCGCGCATGCTGTTACGCAGAGCCCCGATAAGAGCACAGCCGCGCTCACGCATCGGCTGGAGATGATTGCGCGTGCCTACGATCCGTGCATTTCCTGCTCGGTTCACGTGGTGCAGAGCCAAAGGGACACGTGACTGAGCTCGTCGCTTTGTGAAGCCCACGCTGATCCTTGGCCTCGGCAATCGTCTCATGGGAGACGATGGTGTGGCGTGTCACGTGGCGGGCTGGCTCGCCGAGGATCTGGCTGTGCAAGCCGAAGCCGAAGTGATCGCTGACGAACCGGATCTGCTTCGGGTCGCTGACAAACTGAGGGGAAGAGCCCGGTTGTTCATCGTCGACGCGGCATTGGACGGCGCTCCGCCTGGAACGGTGTCGGTGCTCGACGCTCACCAGCATGACGAGCCGCACAACGGTTGCCGGCAGGCGCATGCCGTGTCTTCCATCGAGGCCCTTGAGCTGCTGCGGGCGGTAGGGGCGCTGGAGCCACGTACGAGAATCACATTGCTGACGGTTTCTGTCGGCTCGGTTCGGATCCAGGAGGAACTCTCCCCTGAGCTCTCCGAGATGCTCCCAGCCATCATGCACCGGGTCAAGGAGCTGATCGTGGGCGGTTC
>CP070666.1:1607652-1610220 GCA_020351775.1 Gemmatimonadota bacterium
GGGCGCCAGGCGGGGTGAGAGGACGTGTAAGTGGAGGTGGGCGACAGGGTTAGGGGGAAACATGGGGCTCGGCGGGGCTCCGGCGCATGATGGCGGAGAACGGCTACCGCAGCATGCGGGCCCTCGCCAAGGCGACCGGCCACGCTCTCACTTGCGAGGAGCGACATGAAATTCCTACTCCGAAAACAGCCAGGGCTTGGGTTTCCCCACCCCATGCCTTGAAAGCCTCCGCGACCATCCGTGTTCATCAGTGCTATTCCGCGGCCAATCCCACTGATTCCCGACGGCTGAAACTTCTCCCACCAGTTCCCCGTTCTACTGATTAGTTCGCATTTGCAATACAAAAGAGGGAAAGACATGGGTAAAGGCGCATTCCTAGGCGAATTCGAGCAGATGGTTCTGCTCGCGATCCTCCGGCTTGCTGACAACGCCTATGGCATGACGATACGGCAGGAGATCGAAGATCGCACCGACAGAAATGTGACGATTGGATCCATCTACGCCGCGCTCGAGCGGCTCTCCACCAAGGGTTACCTCCGGAGTTCGGTCTCAGGCCCGGAGCCGATTCGCGGCGGACGAGCCAAACGTACTTACCACCTGACCTCTGCAGGCGAGAAAGCGCTCGCGCACTCGAGGTCGATGATGGCAAAGATGGCAGAGGGACTCGCCATCGACGATCTGGGCACTACATGACCGTTCCGAACGCCCAACCTCCACTAGTTGCCGAATGGTTGATGCGGGTGTTCACGCCCGCCGAGGACCGTGACTGTGCAGCTGGAGATCTCCATGAGGAATTCCTGCGGAGGCTCATAGCCGGGAGTTCGTTGCCCGAGGCCCGCAGGTGGTATTGGCGTCAGTCACTGGGTTCGATCGGCCCCAACTGCCGCCGGCGCTTCCGTATGCACCTCTCTCCTTCAAAACCGGCAAAGAGGCGATTCATGCTTTCGTCCATGGTCCAAGACGCACGTCTGGCAATTCGAGGCCTTCTCAAACAACCGACCTATACTCTCACAGTCGTGGGGCTGCTCACTGTGGGCATAGCAGGCAACACCGCTGTGTTTTGCGTCTTCAACGGCCTGTTCTTGCGTCCGCTTCCATTCGACGAACCGGACAGGCTCGTGAATTTCGACGAGACTGCACCTCGGTGGAATCTCGAGTTCGTGGGAATGAACTACGTGGACTTCCTGAACTGGCGGGAGAACAACTCGACATTCCAAGCGATGGCTGTATACGATCTTCAGGGGGCAAACCTCAGCACTGACGATGAACCCGTCCGAATTGCTGGGGCGAGAGTAACGCATGACTTGGCTGCAGTGTTGGGAATACGGCCGGTGCTTGGCAGGTTCTTTACCGAACAGGAGGATCTGCCCAGCGCGACCAAGGTTGCAATGCTCGGATACGGTCTGTGGCAGGGCAGATTCGGCGGGGATCCACACATCATCGGGCGGTCGATAACGCTCGAGGGAATTCCGTTCAGCATAGTCGGTGTGTTGCCACAGGAGGCGGAGTTCATAGGAGAGGCCGAGCTATGGGTGCCGCTTGCCCAAGACCCCGAAGAAAACAGCGGCCGGTGGTGGCTCAACGGGATTGGCCGGCTGAAGCCGGGTGTCACCATAGAGCAAGCGCGCGAAGACCTCACGCGGGTTCACAAGAATGCAATCGAAGAACGACCGGTAAATGAGGCTACGTCTCCCGTGGTTCTACCGGTCCTCCAACGGATTCTCGGGGAATACAGGCTCGGCACCACCGCGATGCTCGGTGCTGTTGGGCTCGTGTTACTCATTGCGTGCATTAACATCGCCGGGATAATGCTCGCGCGGTCGCTAACGCGCCGAGGAGACGTCGCGATACGGCTGGCGCTTGGAGCGGGAAGAGCTAGGGTAGTCCAGCAGCATCTCACTGAGAGCCTCATATTGGCGTGCGTTGGTGGAGTTCTCGGAACTGCGCTGGGATTGGGCGCCACCTCCGCGCTACGTGCAATGGCAGTTGAAGGTCCTCCTGCATGGGTGACGTTCGGGTTTGATTTCCGAGTGTTCGGGTTTGTGTTGGCCCTTTCGGTGGGCGCAGCGATCGCATTTGGCCTCGTACCGGCATTGAGTGCAGCAAAGTCCAATGCGTCGGGGACTCTGCAAGCAACCACTACTCGCATGTCGACGACTCGTGCTAGCCGGCGAGCGCTTGACTTCCTGGTGGTAGGAGAAATCGCGCTTTCGGTCGTGCTGCTCGTTGCTGCCGGGCTCACCGTGCGCGATTTCCAGGCCCTGAGAAACGTAGATCCGGGTTTCACTCCGGAAAACGTGCTCACGTACGAGATTTCGCTCCCCGACATTGCCTACGAGGATGGTGATGCACGTCTGGCGTTTTTCGAAACGCACCTCGAACGCGTTCGTGCTCTTCCCGGTGTGATATCTGCCGCGGCAATCGACGTACCTCCCCTGGGCGGACACAGCGGGTGGTTCTTCGAAATCGAGGATGCCCCGCCGGAGGACCCTGACGCTCCCCGACCGGTCACGTCGGTTCGGGTAGCGTCTACAGACTACATCGAGACGATGGGCATCACGCTGTTGA
>CP070666.1:1610320-1612886 GCA_020351775.1 Gemmatimonadota bacterium
AGAATCGTGATTCCCGACCTTCCGCATCATGTGACCCAGCGCGGCAACAACCACCAGGACGTCTTCTTCACCGACCGCGACCGGCTGGAGTACCTGCGCCTGCTGCGCGAGCAGGCGGAACAGTTCGCCTTGAACGTGCTCGGCTATTGCCTCATGACGAACCACGTCCACCTGATCGCGACGCCGCGGGAGGAGGACTCGCTGGCCAGGGCCCTCGGGCGGACGCACTTTCTCTATACGCAGTACGTCAACCGCCTGCACGGACGGGCCGGGCATCTGTGGCAGAACCGGTTCTTCTCCTGTGCCATGCAGGAGGCGCACGCGTGGCGGGCCTTGCGCTATGTCGAGCGGAACCCGGTCCGAGCCAGGATGGTGCGGGTGGCGTGGCGGTTTCCCTGGTCGAGTGCGGCCGCCCACGTCGGCGAGCCCGATCCGACAGGTCTGCTGGACCTGGCGGTCTGGAACAAGCAGTGGCGCCCGGCCGCATGGCGAGAGGCGCTGAGGGACTCGGATGACCCGGACGAGACCAAGCGACTTCTTTTGAGCACGCATCGAGGTCGCCCGCTTGGCACCGACAGTTTCCTGAGCAAGTTGGAGAGCAAGCTGAACCGGCGCATGCGACCTCTTCCGGTTGGTCGCCCGAAACGAACGTCCCCGGCTCGGCGTCACGGCGAAGGAGCCTCGCCCGGATGAGCGATGGAGACGGAGCGGAAATAGGTGACTGTCCCCCCCAGTTTCAGCACCGACACCGCTGCCCCGGATGGTGGACGCCCTGTCAGTGAAACGGCCGTGCTTTCGGCTCGATTTCGGATACGATTCGTTCATGGCTTGGTTGGCCCTATCTGCAATTGTCCTAACCGGCTTCGCGATGAACGGCATCACCGAGGAAAGCGAAGAATCCCCTGAGGCGCGCCGCTGTATGGATGTTGCCCAGCGACTGCGCCCGTTGGCAAAGAAGCTGGACGAACCGAAGCCGGGTGATTGGCTCGATGTACATGACGAGCCGGGGCAGACGTTTCGCCAGTACTTGAGTCCGAAACCCGTAACCGCCCGCGGCCAACGAAAGGTAATCTACATTCAACCGTTGGGCGAATTCACTCCGGCGGAGCAGGCTATTCTGGATGCTACTGCGGACTTCCTCGGACGGTTCTTCCAGCTACCGGTGAAGATCCGAGACGGTTGGCCTGAGTCGATCGTTCCTGATGAGGCCCGTCGGCGGCATCCGGATTGGGGTGGCGAACAGATCCTGACCGGCTATGTGCTGCACGACTTGCTGAAGCCCGAGCTTCCTGAAGACGCCGCGGCCGTGCTTGCGCTGACCACTACCGATCTATGGCCAGGTGAAGGGTGGAACTTCGTCTTCGGCGAGGCGTCAATCCGAGAACGCGTGGGCGTCTGGTCGATCAAGCGCTACGGAGACCCCAGTGCCGGGAAGGCTGCCTTTCGCAAGTGCCTGCTACGCACGATCCAGACCGCCAGTCATGAGACGGGCCACATGTTGTCGATGCTCCATTGCACCGCGTACCAATGCAACATGTGCGGCAGCAACAGCCTCGAAGAATCCGATCGTCGCCCGTTACCGTTATGTCCCGAATGCCTGGCCAAGCTTTGCTGGGCCACCGGTTTCGACCCCGTGAAGCGCTACCGACAGTTGGCTGAGTTCTGCGAGAAGCACGGACTATCAGATAGCCAAGCCTTCTACGAACGGGCCATCGAGGCCCTGACGCGCCAATGAGGGGGCGTTGAAGGCTGCGAGACGCGACCGGCATATGGTCCAGGCGCCTGTCCATCGACCGCGTACTGTCCAAGAACTCGATCGTGCCCAAATGGAGGGCCGCGAGCGCGCAGAATGGAGGGCGAAACCGGTTCGCGTTAGGCGTGCAACGCTCCCTGCGCACTCGGTCCCCGCGAGATTGTGGTTGTATTCCTGTGCCACACGGGCTATGCCGCATGACGATGGTAGTAGCGAAGTAGCCCTCCGAGGCGCTCTTGGTATCTGAAAGAGCCATCTGGGGCCCGATCTTTTCTCAAGGGTCGATGAGTCGGTTGCCGAGACCTTGATGGTTTCGCTCATGGTGGTAGTAAGAGACGAACTCGTTGATCGCCCTGCGAAGCGAGCCCTCACCAAAGAAGATCGGCCGATCCAGGCAGCTCTCCTTGATGGTACGAACAAATGTCTCGGCGTGAGCGTTCAAATTCGGCGATCGGGGCGGCAATCGTACAGGCTTCACACCTTCCTGTTTCAGGAAGCCGCGGAACTCCGCAGTGGAGATGAATAAGGACAGTCACCTATTCTCGAGGCGATCGGCTTCAGAAATAGGTGACTGTCCCTAATTATTGTACGCTCAACGCGCACGACGGCAGTGTCATTGGTGACTGTCCCCGTCTTTGCCCAAGCCGTGAAACGGTGCGCCCATGCCTGACCTTATGTCAACGACACCGGGTCGACATCGACGATCGTCGATTCGACCTTTGCGCGAAGCGCGCCGGAATGTCTGAGCGTGTTGAACAGCCGGCGCATGGCGGTCGCATGGGCGGTGCGGATCAGTAGGTCATAACGGTACTT
>CP070666.1:1612986-1615535 GCA_020351775.1 Gemmatimonadota bacterium
GTGTGAAAGCCTATTCGATCGATGACCAGGAAGCAGCGGCCTTCTGCGAGACAATGAGCGCCGAGCTACGTACTCCAGTGGAACACGTAGCCGACCTGGCCCACGCAATACGGGAAAGCGACGTGTGCGTCACATGCACTCCGGCGCACGAGCACTTCATCGATCAGTCATACGTCTCCCCGGGTACGTTGGTCGCGGCCGTGGGAGCGGACAGCCCTGAGAAGCAAGAGATCGACCCACGCCTACTGGCTGACAATGTCGTCGTCGTCGATCTACTGGACCAGTGCGTGATGGTGGGAGAGCTACACCATGCAATTGCAGCTGGACTCATGACCGCGGCCGATGTTCACGCTGAGTTGGGCGACGTGGTAGCAGGATATGTGCGGGGCCGGTCGTCGGACGACGAGATCATTATCTTCGACTCGACGGGCACAGCCCTGCAGGATGCTGCCGCAGCGGTAGTGGCTTACGAGCGTGCAGTTGCCGGCGGTCACGGTACTCGATTCGACTTTGTGTAGAGTCGACCAGCAGCGCATCTGTCAGCGCTGGAGGTGCGTAAGTGAGGTGATGGGCGTGCCACGCAGCCAAGACGAGGGATCCGCATAGCAGGCGCTATTCAACATCTCCCAGTTGTTCGTGGATCACGTCGAGCAATTGCTGCGACTGGAACGGCTTCTTCAGCACGGCAACCGCCCCCAGACCCTTGGCCACATCGAGTAGTTCCACCTTGCCATGGTACGCTCCGCCAGAGATCGCCACCACACGCAGATCGGGGTAGTGGCGGCGCAGCTCGCGCAGCACCTCGACGCCGTCCATCTCGGGCATGAACAGATCGCAGATCACCAGATCAGGAGGTTCGTCCTTGAGCAAGCTCAACGCGACCTTGCCGTCAGGAGCCTCGAGCGCTTCATACCCTGCCCGTACCAGCACCTTGCCGATGGCTCGGCGGACTCCCTCTTCGTCGTCGATAACTAGGATCTTCGCCAACCTACCCCCTCAAGAGCGCCGACTATAGACCCTACAGCGGCTCTGAGATACCACGTTATTTCGGGGTCACCCTGGGCGCCAGGTCGGTTTGGGGACATTGGGGTGCGGATTTGGGACATTCGATCTGCTGAGCGCCAGTGGCACACTAATTGACTCGGAACGCGGCTCTCTGTAATGTTGACTCGCTCACAAACTTCGAAATAGACAACGAGACTCCCCATGTCGGTGGCCGCAACACTGAGCTCGGTCCCACTCTTCTCCCACTTGCGGGAAGGCGATATCGAGCAGCTCAGCCGGGCAGCGCACGAACGGAGCTACCCCAAGGGCAGCGTGATCCTGTTCGAGAACGATCCTGGAGACGCGCTGTACGTAGTGCTCTCCGGTCAGGTGAAGGTGGTACTCATCGCTGAAGACGGGCGCGAAGTGATTCTCTCGATCCGCAGTGAGGGAGATTTTTTCGGTGAGATGTCTCTCATCGATGACGAGCCGCGTTCGGCCCATGTGATTGCGATGGAGGACTCCAAGCTTCTCGTGCTGCGCCGGGAGGACTTCAACCGATCCCTGCGTGAGATGCCTCAGATCGCGGCCGGCCTGCTGCGGTCGATGTGCAAGCGACTGCGTCAAGCCGATAACAAGATCGGTAGCCTCGTTCTGCTGGATGTGCCGGGTCGTGTCGCCCGGCTGCTGCTGGAGATGGCTGATGAGAACGACGGGGAATGCATCACACAGAGACTCACCCACCACATGATCGCACAGATGATCGGATCCAGCAGGGAGACGGTCTCTCGCACCATGCGCGATCTGGTCGCGCAGGAGATCATTGAAGTAACCCGCAGAACGATCACCATCCAGAACCGGCGCGATCCCACGCCAGACGCGGCCAAACCGGGCCGCAATATGATTGAAGTCTCGCGCCGGGTGATCCTGATTCGCAATCGCGAAGCGCTGGAAACCAGTGCGGGGATTGGCTGACCGCGGTCGCCACGGCCAGCTCGCAAAGTCAGCACGCTGACATCTACACCGGGCCGCCCCGACAGCACCGGCGTCACCCCACCGCGTTGGACTGTCTTTACGCCGGCGCCAGAGCCGGCACAAGCGGGGAAGTGCGATCCCTGCGCCGCAGGTGCTTAGATCTTCTTGGCGACACCAAGGGAACCCACCAGTACCGGGTACAACCCGCTGTAGGCACCGATAATCGAGTGCACGCGGAACTCGCCCAGCAGCAGCCAGCCATCCGGCGGCAACTCCCAGCCAAGCCCCAAGCCTGCGCTGGCGCCGGGGTGGTGCGAGTGCGACTGATACGAGCGGCGCCCGGCCCTCACTAGGACACCCTCCGGCGTACGCTCGGCGATCAAGAGCCGCTCGTGGAACCCGTAGAGACCGGTCCCCAGAACGGCGTATGATTCGAAGCCCCCGAGTTGCGGCAGTTCATAACGCACAACAGCGCTCGCAAACCAGAACCCCTGGTCGCGGCATTCGCTGTGCGTCACGCGACCAAACACCGGATCCTCGGACTGGATCGACCGACGTCGCGTCCCACCGGCGAAGAGCCCTATCTGACC
>CP070666.1:1615635-1618178 GCA_020351775.1 Gemmatimonadota bacterium
CGACACGGGCAGCTGAGCGGCATATCTGACGAGGCCCAGGGACAGCGTTCGTGAGAGTCCATTGCGGACTTCGTCATCCGTGTCGCTCGCCCGCGACACGTACTGGAGCGTGTCCTCCCTGCCGGCGAAGTCTCGCAGGCCGATGAAGGCAAGCGTGAACTCGGTGCCGCCTCCGCCTGTGGTCTGGGTGGTCACGAGCACGTGGACCTGTGCGTCCCCACGGTCACGTACCCAGTTGACATAGGTGATCTCGCGCCGCAAGTGGTCAAAGTCGCACCGCCACGACTGGCAATCCAGAAAGACAAGGAGGGCTTCCTCCCGACGCGGCTCCTGGGCCGCGGCCCTCCCACACGGCACCATTGCGGCGCACAGAGCGCCGACTACACAAGACCGGGCAGCATTGTGTTTCATGTGATCTCCAGTGTGATCTGACTGAAGGTGGAGGGGTTTGCTCCTGGCGTGGATATTCGCGAGAGTCGCAGCCGTGCTCGAATCCGACCGGGGCCGGCACGGGCCTCAACTTGGCGCAATCGTCGCATCTACCACCCCTTGTCGGCGGGATCTGTCGGCCGCCAACGTCACCGGATAACCAGCCGATTCCGTGTGCCCGGTGATATGCACATTCCCTTCGCTGTCCACGGCCAGCACGTGGCCGAGGTCGTCGCCGTTGCCTCTGTCTTTGGATCTCACTTCGCAATCCTCACTACGGCACCGCAGTGGGCTTCTGTTTCGCAGACGCCATGCCACGAATGGGAGGTCACAAATCCGCGGGCTTTGGCCGGATTGGGATTGCTGGCCTCAGGGCAACTGTTCGGATATGGGAACGGACTGTCCGGCGATGGCATCGATTAGCTCGACTTCAGCCAGCGTTCAACCATCACCGCACTGCTAAGCACGCTCTGATGCACATGGCAGCTCGTCTACCATGACCTGATTCGTCTGCGCACGGGGCGACAGGGAATCTCGTGTGAGCCGGTGTCCTCAAGCGCAGTCAGCGAGCGCGCCCATGAGCCTTCCGATTGTCCTCTGTCTACTCCCCTGCGCGGCTCGCTTGACGGTTGGGTGCCTCCAGTGGCTTGTCAGCAACGATGCACCCATCCACTGCGTACCTTCATGCGACAGATTCGGCAGCTTCATTTGCCTGTCAGCCGCCAACTCATGTCTCGAGCCAGCCAGATGGGTCCTCCTTCGGTTTGCGCACCGTGTTCACTAGCTGCCCACACGCCGCCACGTGAATCGGAGGTCCCTGGTCGGGGCGACTGTCAACGTCAGTTCGTCGCCCGCAAATTCGAAGAAGCGTTTTGCTTCGATCACGACTCGATTCGGGTTAAGGTGTCCCAGGCGCTTGTGAATCACGAAGCCTTCTCGTTCGTTGACTTCGTAGGTGCCATAATACGCGGTATAGCCTTCAAGTATCGCTCGCAGTTCTTCCACCGTAAGTTGCGAGAGGTCATCTGGAGAAAACGTAGGACGGTCAGGGTCCATGATTTGACCTGACATGTATCCGGACGCACTGAAGATGGCCATGCCTACTGCGTTCGGGCCAAATCGTCCCTGATACGGGCCCCATTCACCGTCGCTGCCTCGACTTTGAATCGACACGAGTTCCCATGTACCCACGAATCGCGCCTGTGCGCCGGTCGGGTCCGGCTCACGGTCTGCGGCGACCAGGATCGTTGCCAAACTGATCGTAAACAGCAGGAGTGGAAGGATCGCAATTGAACGCTTCATTTGTGCCCTCCTTATGGACGCCGTGCTAGCTTCATGAGGTAAGTGTGCTCAAGGGACTTGCCAAAGCTTCGCCATGCACCGGCGCCTTCACCCGATCCAGGCGAGCTCAAGCGCATCAGTTGGCGCCCTAACGGACTTGCGCATCAGCAGCGGCGCCACACCCTCCCAGCTGCCAGATGCACCTCGCTTAGCAAACTGTACAATGCTCACAATTCAACGACCTTCCTTATCAAAGCGAGTCGCGCCGTCTGCTGCATGCGCCAGTTAGGCTGCACTCCAGAATCCCCCATGGCTCTTAGCTCAGACTGGGGTCGTCGCGGCTTGTTCAGAATCGTCCAGAGGGGGCGGTACTGCATCACGAGCGGCCGAAGCGTCATGAAGTGCCGGCCGCCGCTGAGCGTAGTCTAGGCGCTCGAGGACTTCGCCCAATTCGCCGCGGAGCAGCGTCAATTCCTGCAGAACACCTTCCAACCGTTCCGCTTCCTCCTCACCTCGCCGCAAACGCTGCGTCAATGCACGGCCCAAAGGCCCGAACGATATCATGGCAAGGCCAGCAAGCCCGCCGAGTACCCAGGGCAACGCATCAGGTAGCGCATACAGGATCTGCATCCAGAACCATTCCCAGTTCATAGCGTTATCTCCCCATCAGGAGCGATCAACAGTGCAGCCTAACGCATGTTGAGAGCACGCCCCGAGCTGCTACCATGGGTTTATCGAAGACCTGTGGATCACAGCAAGGAGCGGCTCTCATGAAATGCATGACCAAGTATGTGGCATTAGACGTGCACCAGGCAACCACGTTGGCCTCGGTA
>CP070666.1:1618278-1620807 GCA_020351775.1 Gemmatimonadota bacterium
AGATCGACCGACGCTATGAGGACGAGCGCGGCAACGAGTAAAGCGATCCGTGGAGCGATCATACAGCAACCTCCTTTCGCTCCCGGACAGGGGGATTCTTGAGGTACCTCTAGTATGCAGGTAAGGCTGGGACCGAGCAAGCGAAAGCGAGAACAACTATCACTGCACAACCATTACTACGAAGCTGGTCCGTCCCTTTGAAGAGAACCCAGGAGAGTGGGAATCCCTTTTAATAAGAGCCCTCGCCGTCTGGGGGGACCTACTCAACCACCTTCACGACACTCGCACAGGCGCCCGTACGGGGGGGTAGCCCTGTCGTGGGAGAAGGAGGGGACATTCGCGCTGGCCACCCCTGGGCTAAGATCAGAACACTACGAGTGTGAAACTGCAATTCACATAGCTGCCGTTCCACAGGAGCTGCACCGACACATCGTTACCAGCTGCAGAGACGAGGCTGGACGCGAAGCAACCGTTTATGGGTTGAGCAAAGAAGTACGCGTTGGCCAGATCCACACCGGCATTGATCGTGACACGAAAGTGCCCTGCGCTAGTGCGAGTAGCCGATGTCGCATTAACCCCGCGAATAAGAGTTCCGTTATCCGCGACTGCGGCTAGTGCTCGGGCTGTGACTACTGATGTTGACAGTTTGACCTCGGTTACAGCACCGTCTGCAAGTTCAGGTGTTCCGACTGCCGCGTTCGCGAGTTTTGGAGTTGTGACCGCACCATCTGCTAGCTTCAGCGTCGTGATCGAGCCGTCGGCGACCTCGGTACCACCCTCCGTCCAGCTGATCTCGACATGAGAGACGGAGAGGCATTCCGTCGGTAGGCCCGGAAGCTGGATCAGGTACATCGCTCCAACGTCTGGGACGTAACAGACGAAGAAAGTCTGCGGCCCCTGAGCTTGCGCCTGCGCGGCACCGAGACCAACGGCCAACGCAGCCATGAGAATATTCTGGCCTCTACGCATTTTCGGTAGTCCTCTCAACAATCTCACACGTTTCCCCAGCGTTTGCTGGGCGACACTCACGGCGCGACGGATGCACAGATCGCGTACACGGTGATTTCGGTCCGATAGCCGGGAATCGGCACCTCCCACCGGAGCGTTACGGCCCAACCAGGCAGACCCGCTGGTCGTGAGGCCGAAATGGCCCGATCGGACTGTTCGAACCCACTCCCGAAGTCGATGCGGATCGCGTAGCCACCTCCGAACACATCTTTGCCAGCTGGGCAACTGGTGACGAACGTCTCAGTAGTCACGCCGCCCGGTGTGTCGCGGATGAAGAGTGTCGTGACTGTCTCCAATCCGGAGATACCGCTGGCGTCCGCGCAGACCCACGCTGAGCCATCCCACGTGATGATTTGATCCGTGCTGCAAGTCCCAGGCGGAAGCGGCACATCCGATCCGATCTTCGCGCTTGTCACCGCTTGATCGGCGACCTTCACAGTCGTTACGGCGCCATCAGCCAGCTTCAGCGTCGTGATAGAGCCATCGGCGACGTCGCCGCCCTCTGTCCAGGTAATCTGAACATGTGTGCCAGAGAGACACTCGGTCGGCAGGCCGGGCAACTGGATCAGGTACATCGCACCGACATCAGGCACGTAGCAAGCGTGGAAAGTCGTTGGTGCTTGTGCATTGGCGCGTCCGGCCAACGCCACCACGAGCAGCATTGCGGAAGCCAGGACGCTGAGCCAGCGCGACGCGGTCGATGAAGTGTTACGCGTAACCATCGTCTTTGTCCCTCTCGACTTTCCTACAGATTCAACAGCCGCTCGGCGTGGTCGAGCAATAGAGCGAGGACAGCCAGAAGAGCTACGTCATCAGGCTCGGTAGCTTCGCCAACCTCGGCCTGCGCAGTTGCCAATCCTTCAACAATCGCTACTATGTTCCCCGTGCTGACAGCATCGACGCACGTGTCGAGTCCGGACTGGACACTGCCCTTAGCAGGTTCGCCAAGGTGCAAGACCAGTTGGCCTGTGAACGGATCGGTCAGTACCGCGCTGATCCCATCCAGATCAGCATCCACGATTCTTAGTCGGAGGCTACCACTAATCCCAGCGGCCTCGGCGGTGATCGTGACGGAGCCCGGTGCGACTGGTTGCACAATGCCGTCTTGCCCGACGGTTGCCACGGAGGTATTTGAGGATCTCCAGGTAAACTGAACTCCGCTAACCGTCCTGCCTCGTGTATCAATGGCCTGGGCGCTCAACTCCACAGTACGGCTTCTGGCAATCAGCGTATCGATCGGCGATGTGACTGATACAGCCGCGATAACCGGCTGTGACGGGCCTGTCGTGTCGTCGCCGCCGCAGCTAACAGCGAGAGCAAGCGGGACCGGTAGGAGCAACAAGGCCAGCGTCCGCTTGGACATGGCAGCCTCCAGATGAATCAAAGGCGGGGAATGACCGACAGGAAGGCCCGGTAGCGGGGTGACTAGTTATACCGGGTATCGGGCTCGTGGTTCCGGCTGTGGATAGCTAGGTCCCTCTGGCCCTAGGATCACAAGCTGACACCCCTCCCAGCACGCTG
>CP070666.1:1620907-1623435 GCA_020351775.1 Gemmatimonadota bacterium
AGCGCGTTGACGATCTGGTCACGATCGATGGCGTACGAGACAAGCTGCCGGAACTTGAGTTGGTCCGCGGGAGGAACGTCGATGTCGAAGTCGACAGTGATTACACGTGTCCCCGGCGCGCTCTCGATTCGCATCCCCGGCACTCCACGCAGGAACTCAGCTTGGTACGGCGAGATCGCCACGATGAGGTCCGCCTCGCCGTTCAGAAGTGCCGCTACACGAGAAAGCTCCTCAGGGATGACGCGGAATGTGACATCCTGAATCGGAGGAAGCCCGGCCCAGTAGTCCGACTTAGCTCGCAATGAGATGTGGTCGTCCCGGACCCACTCCACTAGCTCATAGGGGCCAGTCCCAACCGGGTGCAGGCCGAAATACGTGTCACCTACTCGCTGTACGTAGAGCGGTGGAACGGGGAAGAGGAACGTCATCCTGACCTGGAAGAGAGGATCAAGCGAGCTCGTCGTGAAGTGTAGCGTGTAGTCGTCAACGATCACGACATCGTCAATACTCGCGATCGTCACAAACCATCGCTTCATCGGCGACTGCATCGCGGGATCAAGTATGCGCTCCAGCGAGAAGCGAACTGCTTCCGCGTTAAGTGGCTCGCCGTTCGTGAAGTACACTCCTGTCCTGAGCTTCACTTCCCACACGTAATCGCTTATCTTCTCGACGGATTCCGCCAGCCAGGGTACGACCTCCATATCGGGTCCTCTCATCATGAGAGGATCGTAGATGTGGAGGATGTTGTTCCCGGTTGTGGTATCCACTCTGAACGCCGGGTCGAGCGTCGATGCATCCGTTGTCTGGGCAATGACAATCGATCCGGTGCTTTGACCAGCCGCATGGAATGGCAATAAGCACAGTGCCACTGCCAGGACGGCTGGTGCCCACAGCTTAATCACTCCGAAACCTCTGAGTCTCCGCATTGCCGCCTCCTCGGTTGTGCTAGTGCCTTGGTTCTCGCTACATCCACTTCCCAATCTTGGTGTCGACCCCGTAGACCACCTCCATTGACTGACCGTCTTCTATCTGCCTCACCCGCTCAAGCTCGCCTGCCAAGTGCTTCTCAGCAAGCTCAGCGATGCGGGGTGAGTCCTCTCGCGGCACAACTACAACACCATCGCGATCTCCGATGACGACATCGCCCGGGTTGACCACAACGCCGCCGCATTGAACTGGTACGTTGATCGCTCCAGGGCCCTCAGAACCGAAGATCTTTATGCAGACTCCTCTTGAGAAGACCGCCAGCCCAAGTCCGGCTATGCCTTGGGAATCGCGTATGGCTCCATCGCACACGATGCCGCTGATTCCCTTCCGCTGGAAGTAGTACGCGAGGCGCTCTCCAAGGGCCGCGACGTCCCTGTAGCCGCTCGCGTCGATCACGACGACATCGCCCTCCCGGCAGATCTCTATTGCCTTCTGCACGAAGAGAGCATCTCCCGGCCTTGTGAGCACAGTCACTGCAGGGCCCGCGACGCGCATGTCATGGCAAAGCGGCTTGATTCCGTAATGTACTACCCCGTGACGACCCATGGAGTCGGCGATCTGCGCTGACGCCAGCTTCCCAAGCCTCTCGACGACCTCCCGTTGCGGCCGCGCGATGTCCTCTACGATCTTCCAGTGCTGTTGGTGCCACTCTCCTCTTGCCAACACGTACTCCTTCCCCTGCCTCAAACAGAGATCGAGACCCGGTAGCGCCAAATCTGGGTGTTAACCAAGTACCGATGGAACACGACCGGACGGCCTTCCCAGTCATACACTGTCCTCTCGACGCGAATGACAGCGGTTCCACTGTCGAGTCCCAGCAGTCTCCGCTCTTCAGCCGTCGGAATCGCGGCATCCAGTACCTCATCAGCGTGGGAGCAACGGACCCCGAACTGCTCTCTCAGAAACGCCACAGTTCGGAAGAAGTCAATATGCTCATGGAACGGTCTCTCGGGGATGTCGGGACGAAACCAAGTTGTGAAGTGAATTACTGGCTTGTCATCCATGTAGCGCGAACGAGCAAGAGTGGTGACTGGCGTACCTGCAGCAATCTGAAGTGCATTCGCGACATCTGGGCTCGCTGGCTCGGTCGTGACTGAGATGGATCGGACGCTGATCTGCGATGGGTAGTTCAGGTAGTAATACGCAAACGGTGAGAGTGACGAATCGGCCTTGGTGACATGTGCGCTCCTCACAAACGTTCCACTGCCCTGTCTTCGGTCGATCAATCCTTCATCCGCAAGTCTGCGAAGTGCCTCACGTACGGGTGCTCGGCTCGCGCCGTACATCCTCTCAAGCTCCCGCTCGGTCGGCAGGCGCTCTCCAACCTTCAGACTACCTGAGTGAATCTTGTTTGCCAGGTCATTCCAGATTCGCTCCTGCAGCGACTCGGCCACGGTTGAACCTCACGCGAAATTGATAATAATGTTATGATACATCGTCGAGGTCGGGCTGTCAACACCTTCTGTGACATTAGCAGGGAGACTGCAGGACGCAGATGAAACCTGAACCGGTGGATACCAAGCAGATCCCTAGTTTCATCA
>CP070666.1:1623535-1626062 GCA_020351775.1 Gemmatimonadota bacterium
CGTCGTCTGGCGGGCGTCCTACTGAGGCGTCTACTGCGGTGTCACCCTACGGCATCTAGTGCGGCGTCCAGCTACGGCGTCTACTCTGGCGGCAAGACACAAAAGGCCACCGGCGTACTGTCTCCATAGCACAGTGGCCTTGAGGGCAAGGCAAACGTGCAGCCTGGTACGGGTGACAGCAAGGGCGGCGGCTATGCGACGCCGGTATCGAGATCACCACCACCGTGGTTTGGATCGGACCGACAGCCCCCCAAGCGTGCGGGACTCCGCCCAGCCCCGTGTAGGGGATCGCGCCTCCGGTTGAGGCCGTTTTCCGAGTCAGCCTGGTGGAGACCAGACTGGCAGCACCGACTTCTCTGGCCCTCTCCAGGGGCAAGCCGTAGCTTAGATCGGGACCCAGAGGAGTGGCCGCATGGCCGACATTCTGGACCGCCTCAGACGTGCGCTGGCTGACCGCTACCAAATCGAGCGAGAGCTTGGTTCAGGTGGGATGGCCACGGTGTACCTCGCCGAAGATGTGAAGCTCCACCGCAAGGTTGCGGTCAAGGTCCTCAGACCAGAACTCGCTGCCGCACTCGGTCCGGATCGGTTTGTCCAAGAGATCGATATCGCGGCCAGGCTCACTCATCCACACATACTGGGGCTGCACGACTGCGGGGAAGCAGAGGGCTTCCTGTACTACGTCATGCCGTATGTCGAGGGTCAGTCACTGCGGGAAAAGCTGGCAAAGGAACGTGAGCTGCCAATTGCAGAAGCCGTCCGCATCCTGAGAGATGTAGTAGACGCACTGTCAGAAGCACACGATCACGGTGTGGTCCACCGCGACATCAAGCCCGACAACGTACTCCTCACCAAGCACCATGCATTGGTGACCGACTTCGGCGTTGCCAAGGCCGTTAGTGAGGCCACCAGCGCCCATGACCTCACAACCGAAGGTGTGGCGCTCGGAACGCCGGCGTACATGTCCCCCGAGCAGGCCGCAGCCGACTCTCACATCGACCATAGAGCCGACATCTACGCTGTTGGTGTTGTTGCCTACGAGTTGCTGACAGGAAGACCGCCGTTCCTTGGCACAACTCCGCAGATGATCCTCTCGGCGCACATGACTGACACGCCGGAGCCAGTGACGAAGTACCGGGAGTCAGTCCCGCCTGCTCTGGAGCAGTTGGTGATGAAGTGCTTGGAGAAGAAGGCTGCCGACAGGTGGCAGACTGCGGAGGAACTACTGCCACAACTTGAGGCACTGGCGACACCGAGTGGAGGCATCACGCCCACGGGTACGATGCCGGTTGACCGCGTGGCGAAACGCAGGTGGACGATGGCTGGAGCGGCTATGGCGGCTGCTGCAGTCGTCATCTTGGTGATAGGTGCCGCGCTTCTGGCACCTCGCTGGAGTGGTGCAGCAATCAACCGCAATCGCGTCCTCGTCGTCGAATTTGAAGATGAGAGTGGGTTGGAGGAAACCAAGGCGCTGGGCGGTATGGCTCAGGCCTACATCATCCAGAGTCTCTCCGAGGCGGGATTCGCGGAGGTGGTGGACCCTCTCACGGCGCTGGCGGTGTCGCAGAACGTGGCTGCAGCCGGGATGGCAGAACAGCGTGGGGACATTCTGGCGCTGGCGGATGAAGCTGCAGCGGGTACCATCGTGTCCGGTAGCTACTACGCCGCGGGCGATTCCGTTCACATCCAGACCCGGATCTCCGACGCTCGGGACGGCAGGCTGCTGGAAACGGTCGGGCCCAACGTCGGCTCCATCGGCGGGCTTCCCGAACTCGTGGCTCGCCTCGGGCAGGAGGTCGTGGCGGCGCTCGCCCCGCTACTCGACCGAGATCTCAGATCCTGGGAACCGAGGGTGCTACCAGCGGCGTATGAGGCCTACGAGGCGTACCACGAAGGGCTAGAAGCATACCTTCGGGAGGAATTGCCCGAGGCTGGACGTCATTTCGAACGGGCAGCGGCCGCTGACCCCACGTTCTCCCGCGCGACGCTGTGGGCGGCGCAGAGCTACGTCATTCTTGGATGGCTCCTTACTGGATCGTCCTACTATGCGAGGGCCGAGTCCCTGATCGCGCCGCTCGTCGAATCTCGCGAACAGTTGAGGCGCTACGAACGCTGCCGCCTCGATTTCGTGATGGCGGGGGGGCCGCCACCGAGCCTTTCTGCGGCGTATGATGCCGCTCGCTGCATGACGCAGGCAGCGCCTGGCTCGGATGATGCGAGGCGCGAAGTTGCACTGTTCGCTGGGCGGCTCAATCGCCCCGGTGAGGCCATAGAACTCCTCGGGGAACTCGATCCTGACCGCGGACTGATGAAGCAGTGGGGCGAGTACTGGATAGCCCTCGGCATCGCGTACCACATGCTTGGCGATTACGAGGGGGAGTTGGAGGTCACACGGCAAGGGATGCAACGGTTTCCCGAGAGACCGGACATGCTCGCGTTCGAGGCCCGCGCGTTGGCGGCGCTTGGCCGCCTCGATGAGGTCACGGCACGCGTGGCAGCAGTGCGCACACTGCGTGCACGGGAGGGC
>CP070666.1:1626162-1628680 GCA_020351775.1 Gemmatimonadota bacterium
TCTCATCCTCGGCACCGACGCTCAGCCGCACCTCGTGCATCGTGCAGTGCAGGCGCAGTATCCGGAAAGCGCCCTGCGCGACATCCCGCCCCAGTGGCGCATCGCGTTCGACGGGCACGGTCGTGTGTTTCAGCTACGGGAGGAGTATCGCACGGCGGTGCGCTTCGCCGTGCATGACTTACGTAGCGGGGCCCCGGGAGGCCCGTTCGACCTCGTGCTGTGCCGCAATCTCGCTTTTACGTACTGGGACCAGTCGTTGCAGGCCGAGACGCTGCGTCACATCGACCTGAGTCTCAAGCCCGGCGGCGCCCTGGTCACCGGAATTCACGAATCCCTGCCCCCGGATGCCCCGTTCACGACAGCTTGGTCCGGCGCCACCTGCATCTTCCGCAAGCCGTGATTGCGGCGTCCATTCAGTTGCACTCAACGGTCTTCCGATCGATCCGCCATCATCAAGCCGTATTCGCTCACCGAATCCCTGATATCCCGCATCCGGTCGGCCAAGTGCGACCGCAAGCGCCGCTTGACCAGGGCCCGCACGACACCACGTACTTTGCCATCGAACAACAGCCGATCGATACAGACCAGATAGGCTGCCGGCTCCGCAGACGCGGGATCCTCGACAACGCGCATCAGCCGGAGTGAGGCGTGGAGGTAGTGACTGGCGTAGAGCAGCTTCATTGCCACCCAAGCTTCAGCATGACCAGCAACAGAGTCACGATACACGATGCCGTGGGTGACCGTAGTGAGCGGTCGCATGCCGAATCGCTCGACCGACCAGATGACACCCTCACGAGCTCCGTTGGGTGGCTGGTCGACAGTCCCATTGAAGTAGTCGTACAAGGCCGGGACGCGATCGGCCAGGACCTGAGCATCTGCAATCAGCCCATTGAAGCCATCATGGAGCGGCTGTGGCGGATCCTTATCAGCATACACCACGAGAGCCGTGTTCCCTTCAGTGTCATAGCTCGATAGGTACTGACGGAGCCACTGTCTGATCGTTGCAGCAACCTCGGTTTCGAACCGGCTCGAGGATGGATCTAAGTGCGCCATCTCGAGAATCACATTCCGCGGTAACTTTACATCGCAGTCGCCCACTTCACAGGACGGCACCTCACGAACGTCGTCCGCCAGAATCGGGTAAGATTGCAGCGCCGTCTGCAGGTTTGACACGTCAATCGAACCGAGGGCAGTGACGTGCTCGGTCGCGACCAGCCGCCCGACTTCCTCCGCATACCGCGTGAACTGTCCCGCCGTTGCACTCAGCTTGACTATCCCTATCAGCGTCATCTGGCGCGCGTCCGGAGTCGGTAGCGTGCCCGTGATGATCCTGCCTTTGCACAGCCGTGTCAGATCCGCCTCTCGCACACCGTAGTCGTGAGCGAGGATTTCGCGTGCCAGTGCATTCTCATCGCCGTTGCCAGTGGTCCGCTCACACGCCTCGGCGATTGGATGCTCGCCATTCCAGGTCCCGGACGGCAGCAGCGGCAGCGCTAGCCCTAGAATCAGGCTTCTGATATCCATGTTCTCCTCCTCACCGGGATGGTGCCTCACCCACGGCGATGGGCATCAACGCGCGGCTTCGCTGCCGGCACTTCCTGCGCAGGAAGCCGATTCCACCCACAGCCACGATGAGACCGAATGCCACCACTAGCACCGATTGTGGACTGGCCGTCAGAGCGCTCCCCACGGCACAGATCAGGAACAACCTCACAAACCGGCCCAGTGTCGTGGCAGTCATGTATCGCGGGATTGAGTAGCGCGAGAGAACAGCGCAGGTTCTCGCAATCCAAAACGGAATGGGTGTTAGTGCAGCGGTTGCCACAGTAACGAACGGCAGCCTGTCGAACCAACGGACCATCAGCCGTGTCGCGGCACAGCTCCGCACCTTCTGCAAGCGGTCGCAGTGCAAGATGGCGTCGAACATTCTGTAGTTCAGGAACTCCACCGTGAATACTGCGCCTGAGCCGATCGTTGCCAGCAGCAACGGTGAGTAGAACTGTCCAAATGCAAGCAGAACGGGCTCCGAGGCCGCTGGGAGGAACGCCGACGTTGGACCGCACGCAAACAACATGATGGTGTAGAATGCGGCGAGGTCGGCTGCGGCCGGAATCAGCAGCGCAACTAGGAGCGCTCCCAGCGCAGCCAAGCCGCACGATCTGAGCATAAAAGTCCAGCTGTCGGGGGCAATCGGTATTGCCGCAACCCGGGCAATGGCCTGAACTACGTTGGGACCATGGATCCTCATGGCCGCCCTCATCTGTTGACGCCACGGTCAAGATGAGTCGAGGGCATCAAGCCAGCGTCAAGACAGCGAGACCGCGATCCCATCTGCTAGATGAAATCGCGGTCTCTGATCAGATGGACGGAGACGGCGCCCGTCCGGCCCAACGCAGGCTTTCTAGATCACGGCGATCTGATTCAGCCGGTACGCGAAGAACGCGATCACACCGCCTTCCAGGACCCACGCCGCCGGCTGTCTGTAGTATCCCAAGTACATCTCTTTACCCCAGTATCC
>CP070666.1:1628780-1631289 GCA_020351775.1 Gemmatimonadota bacterium
CTGGATCTGGACTGGTCGGTTGCCTCCGACCTGTCCTACACGGAGGAGGAGCAGAGCTTCCTGGCGGAAAGAGATCTCCAGGGTTTGCTGCAGTTCTGCCAGCAGTGCCAGGAGTGCATCCCAACCTGTCCGAAGGGTGTTGATGTGCCGACCCTGATGCGCACGTACATGTATGCGGCTCAATATGCCAACTTCACTCATGCGCGCATGACGCTGGATGACGTTCCGGCAGATCAGAGCATCTTTGCCTGCGGCTCGTGCTCGGAGTGCAGCGCTCGGTGCAGCAATTCCATCAACGTCGCGGGTAGGATAGACACGCTCAAGTCGATGTACCTGGCCTAGGCGGCTCGCGATGGTGGAGGACGAGGTCTAACTGCTCGGTGTGAAGTTGCCAACACGTGGTCTCCGTCTTGGGTCCGTGGATGGTGCGGTTGTCACACGCGGCTGGGGCGGCTTCACCCTCCAACGGCCCGCTTGATTTCATCGGCGACCTGCTCCAGGGTGCCTGTGCCCGAGACGATCTTCAGCACCCCCAGTTCGCGGTAGTGTCCGACCAGCGGCGCGTTTGAGCTCCGGTAGGCCGCGAGCCGCCGTTGGATCGCCGCCGGGTCCTCGTCACTGCGCTCTTCGGTGGACGGCTTCGCGAGCCGCCGCCGGGCGAGCTCCTCCTCGGAGACATCGAGCAACACGACCGCCTTTATCCGCTTCCCTTGCGCTGCCAGCATTCTGTTGACGTCCTGCGCCTGCCGGACCGTGCGAGGGAAACCATCCAAGATGACCCCCTTTGCGGCTTCCGGGACCGCAAGCTGCTCCCCAACCAGGCTCAATATGATCTTGTCGGGAACCATCTCTCCGCGATCCATGTACTGCCTGGCCTCCCGCCCCAGCTCGGTATCGTTTTGGACCGCGTCGCCCAGGAGGTCCCCGGTCGCGATTGTGCAGGCGCCTAGCCTGTTGGCCAGGAGCTGCGCCTGAGTAGTCTTGCCGGACCCGGGGGGGCCTAGGAGGATGACGTTCATGAGCCCGCACTCGCTGGTTGGTGACAACCGATCGCTAGATAGCTACCGCATCCGCTCAATGTAGCGCCAGCACCCCGGCCATGCGACAGCCGTGTGGGTGTTCGCCGTCGCGGTGGGACTTGCGCCTGCTCTCACGTCGGTAGACTGTTGGGCGGGGTCTGTCGGTCCGAGCCACACGGCCATCTCGGAGTGTGAAGCATGAACTGTCTCGAGAGAGTCAGCAACAGGTTGCAGGGTCGTTCCGTCGACCGGCCGCCCAACTTCGACATCATGATGACATTCGCGGCGCATCATGCAGGACACAGGCTGCGGGAGTACTACCTCGATCATCGCGTCTTGGTGGAATCCAACCTCAGAGTAGCGGGCGATTTCGATCTCGATATCGTCCAAGCCATTAGCGACCCCTATCGTGAGGCGGCAGACCTGGGGCTCGCCGTGGAGTTCCCGGACGACGGCCTTCCGGTGAGCAAGCAACCGCTCCTGGCAACACCCGAAGACCTGCAACGGCTCACGCCGATCCGTCCGGAGGAGGGGCGGCGGATGAGTGACAGGATTGGTGCTTTGGAGCTGTTCAAGACAGAGGTTGGGGGTGTGATCCCGATCATGGGTTGGGTGGAGGGAGCCCTGGCCGAAGCCGCAGACCTGCGTGGCATGCACAACCTGATGATTGACCTGCATGACCGACCCGAATGGGTCGAGCAGCTGCTGGAGTTTCTGGTCGAGATCGAAGTCGGGTTCGCTCGGGCGCAGGTGCGAGCCGGAGCCGACATCATCGGGCTGGGAGATGCGGTGGCCTCACAGATCTCCCCGGCCATGTATCGTGAGTTCGCTCTCCCTTACGAGCAACGGATCTTTCAGGCCGTCAAGGAACTGGGTGCCGTCGCGCGGCTGCACATTTGCGGGGACACCACGCACCTGGTCGACGACATGAAGGAAAGCGGCGCCGACATCCTCGACCTGGATTGGATGGTCGATTTCGCCACGGCCGCCGCGTCATATGGCGACCATCCCGTGCTGTGCGGGAACTTCGATCCGGTGGCGGTGATGCTGCAGGGAACCGAGCAGCAGGTCTATGACGCCACCCACGCTTGCCTGAAGGCTGGGGGTGAACGCTGCTTCAGCATGGCGGGCTGCGAGATTCCGGACAAGACGCCGGTCGAGAATCTGCATGCCCAATCCCGTGCACTGTGGGATTTCGGGGGTGCCGCTGGGCTCCACGGATCCTGCTAAGAGCAGGCCCTCGGCCACCGTCTGTAGCCAAGGCGACGGGGGAGCGCCTGTCTCACTATTTCAGAGGATCCTGCTGAAGGCAGGCCCTCGGCCACCGTCTGTCGCCAAGGCGACGGCGGAGGGCCGGTCTCACGGGCAGATCTGGGCCGAGGACCCGCTTGAGCGGGATTCACTCTGCGGATATGCCGCGTTGATCCCGATTCGCTCTCTCGGATGATGCACACCTTGGTTTTCGACGTACGCACGCGCGGCACGTAATC
>CP070666.1:1631389-1633887 GCA_020351775.1 Gemmatimonadota bacterium
TGGTGCCTGGCGTTGCGGAGCCTCCATTTGCTGCTGCAGCATCTCGAATAGCTCTTCGGCCAGGCCCCTGCGCTTGGGCGGCGCACGATCGGCCGCCTGGATGGCCTCCGGCCTGGCCGGCACCTCCGGCCTCGGACGCGGTTGCTGCGGCCGCGGTCGCGGTTGCTGCGGCCGAGGCCGTGGCTTCGGAGTCTGTTGCGGTTTCTTCTTCCTGCCGAGCAGTGCGAACAGGATGATCGCCCCGAATATCAACAGCTGGATAAGCTCGTCCACGCGATCAGCTCTCTTGTTCCTGGCCCTTTGCTATGCTACGCCGCATGGCGGTGTCGCTCTCTACGTTACGGTAGCGCACGTAGTCCATCACTCCAAGATTGCCGCTGCGGAACGCCTCTGCCAGCGCCAGCGGCACTTGCGCCTCGGCCTCCACCACCCGCGCACGCATCTCCTGCACGCGGGCCACCATCTCCTGTTCCTGCGCTACGGCCATGGCACGGCGCTTCTCGGCCTGTGCCTGAGCGATCCGCTTGTCCGCCTCGGCCTGGTCGGTCTGCAGCTCGGCGCCTATGTTCTTGCCGACGTCGACATCGGCGATATCGATGGATAGGATCTCGTAGGCCGTGCCGGCGTCCAGTCCTTTGGACAGCACTGTCTTCGAGATCTTGTCGGGGTTCTCGAGCACCGCCTTGTGCGTCTCCGACGAACCGATGGTAGATACGATTCCCTCACCAACCCGGGCCAGGATCGTCTCCTCGCCGGCGCCGCCCACCAGTCGATTGATGTTGGCGCGCACGGTCACCCGCGCCAAGGCAATCAGCTGGATCCCGTCCTTCGCCATCGCCGCGACCTTGGGCGTCTGGATCACCTTGGGATTGACCGAGACCTGGACGGCCTCGTGCACGTCACGGCCCGCCAGGTCGATCGCCGCCGCCTTCTGGAACCCCAGGTCGATGCCGGCCTTGTCCGCCGAGATGAGCGCGCGCACCACTCGGTCTACGTTGCCGCCCGCCAGGTAGTGTGCCTCTAGCTCGTTGGTGAGCAGCGCCAGTCCGGCCTTGGTCGCGGCAATCTGCGGTCTGATAACCGCCGGCGGGCTCACCTTTCTGAGCCGCATACCCACCAGGCTCCCGAGCCCGATCCTCACACCGGAGAAGATCGCCTCGATCCACAACCGCACCGGGATGAACGACATCAGCGATGCGAACAGGATGATGACGACGATCAGCAGGACCGGCAGTAGCCACGGTGCCACGTTGAGCAGTTGCTCCATTTGACTGTCCCTTTCTAGCTATGTTCGCTCAGGCGGGCAGAGCCTCGTCCGCCGGTTCGACCAAGTGCTGGTAACCCTCCCACCTGATTATGCGCACGCGCGTTCCCTTCGCGATGAACCCCGTGTCTGATACCACATCTAACCGCTCGTCGCCCACCTGAATCGTGCCTGACGGTCTCAAATCGGTTATCGCCACGCCCACTGCGTCTATGAGATCGTCGCGGTCCGGCTCGGAGACGTAGCCTGACTCCTTGTCCGTCGCCGCTCTGAGCAGGATGCCGCTCCAGCGGCGACTGGTCGGCAGTTGGCGCACCAGAGTGAAGACAACGCCGGCGACAATCGCGGCGGCGGCAATCATGATGCCGCTGGCGCGACTCACATCGCCCCAGGTGGGCAGCGCCCCAATCAGGGCCATGAACGTGGCCGTGCCAATACACAGAATCGCCACGATGCCGGCAATGCCGAAGCCGGGTACCAGGAAGACCTCAATGCCGAGCGCGACCATCCCGACTCCCAGCAAGATGATTTCCTCCATGCCGGCCAGGCCGACGAGCAGATGGCTACCGAAGAACGCACCAAGTGCGAGCAGGCCGGTCAGTCCGGCGAGCCCAAAACTCGGGGTCTTGATCTCGATGATGAGACCCAAGGTGCCGACCGAGAGCAGAATCGGCGCAACCAGTGGGTTGGACAGGAACCGCACCAACGACTCGGCCCAATTGATCGACACGGTCTCCATTCCAGCCGTGGCGAGATTCAGTTGTTCCAGCAGCGTATCCAGATCGGCGACCTCGGCAGCCGCCACGTTCAACTCTACGGCCTCTTGTGCCGTTAGCGTGAGCAGTTTGCCTTCTTCGATGACACCATCGATCTCGATCGTTTCATCGACCATCGATTCGGCGATGCGGGGATCGAGCCCACGACGCTCGGCCAGCGCCCGGAACTCGCTACGCATGGCACTCACGATCTTTTCGGACGTCTTCTCGCCGGCACCGCTAACCGGAGTGGCCGCCCCGATGGAAGATCCTGGGGTCATGAAGATCGAATCGGCAGCCAACGCGATCATGGCACCGGCGCTCCATGCATTGTGACTCACGAACGCATACACCGGAATCTCGCTCGAGAGGATCGCCGTTACGATCTTCTGAGCCGCATCCACACGGCCACCGAACGTGTCGATGTCGAGCACAACCGCAAGGGCTCCCGCCTCGTTGGCCTCGGCAATGCCACGACC
>CP070666.1:1633987-1636484 GCA_020351775.1 Gemmatimonadota bacterium
CTGGCCGGGCGGCTTGGTGGTGAAGAAGGGATCGAAGATCCGGGGCACGATGTCCGCTGGGATGCCCGGACCATCGTCGACCACGCGTACCACGACCCGGTCCAGTTCCTGGCGCGCGCTGATGGCGACGCTGCCGGACGCAGGAATTGCGTCGAGCGCGTTGTCGATCAGGTTCAACCACACCTGGTTGAGCTCGCTGCCGGTCGCGTTCACACGCGGTAGCTCCGCTGCCACGTCGATCGTGATGGCGGCTCCCTTCGACTTCGCCTTCGCAGCCAACACCCTGAGGGTGTCGCGCAGTCCCGCCTCCACATCCACCGGCTCCGGCCCGGCCAGGTTGTCCATGTACGTGAATCTCTTGATGGCGGCCACGAGCTCGTAGATCCGGGTCGCAGCCTGCTCGATGTCGCCGGCCAGCGATTGCATTGCACACCCGGAGGCGATCCAGCCGAGCGCGGCTTCGAGTGCGTCACCCGATGTTACGCTGGCCAACGCGTCGAGCGTGTCGATGGTAGCAGCCGTTTCGGCGAGTCGCTCCGCGTGGTCCGAATCGAGCCGGTGGCGCGCCAGCCAGGCGGCGATCTCGTCCTCGCGCTCCGCCTGCTGGATTGGTGACAGAACTGCACCGCCGGGCTGCGCCAGGCAGGCGGAGCGCACCTGCTCGATTGAATGGAATTCTTCGTCGCTCAAGCCGGCGGCGCCGAGCGCACGCGACGCTGCGTCCGCTTGGGCCAGGGCGGCCAGCAACTGCTTGGCGCCGCGCACGGTCGCGGAAGCGGGGTTGTTGAGTTCGTGGGCCAGGCCCGCCGCCAGTTTGCCCAGCGATATCATCTTTTCGTCCTGCAGGTCGCTGGTGTTGAAGTTGCGGGCGCGATCGAGCATGAGGTGCACGGTGTACGCAGTGAACACCGCGCAGCGGTGGATCATCTCCGGAAAGTTGTCCTCGTGGATTGCCAGTAGCTCGGCTGTCTCGTCGATGGAGTTGTCACCCGGCGGGCCCGTCATCCGGGAGTACGGCAGCATGCCGGTGACCTCACCGGTACGCCATTCCATGACACGCCTGGGCCCAGCCCCCCGATCCACCCAGTGGGAGATGCGACCGGAAAGGACGACCCAGAGTTTTTCGATACGCTTGCCCTTGGGAGCGATCACCCTACCGGCTTCGTACACTTCGAGCTCGCCGTGTGCGGCGAGCCACTCCAGCTCCGAACGGGGGACCTGTCCCAAATTGGACAAACTCGCCAGGCGCTCGACGAGAGCAACGGTTTTGGTCATAGCTGCAAATAATAGATATGGTGACGCTACTAGGCGAGAACGTGATTAAAAGCTCACAAGCTGCGGGGCACCGGACCGGGCTCCCGTTGCATGCGCTATCAATTTGCCGGCCACATCCGAATTGCGGCACGGCCGGATCGAATTCCGTCGCGACGGGATTGAATTTCATCACGGCCAAATCGAATTTCATCACGACGAGATTGAATTTCATCTCGGCGAAATCGAGTTTCATGACGGCTTGATTGAATTTCGACACGACCTGTCGAAACACCAGCAGAACGTCCTAAGTCATTGTCTGACAAGCCATTAATCCGTTTCGCAGCATCACCCTCCCCACCAGGAACCCCACGCCCGACGATCGACGGCAGTCTGATGCGGGGTTTCTTCAGTTCGCACTGTGGAGTTGGTTCTTCTTCGGCTTCCACCGCATCGGCCTGGCCTTAGTGGATATCGTGGTGCTCTGGGTGCTGATCCTCGGCGTCATCGTGCTGTTCTGGCGGGTGCGGCCGCTGGCCGGGGGGCTGCTGCTGCCCTACATCGTCTGGGTGAGCTACGCGACGGCGCTGAACGCCGCGATCTGGCTGCGAAATAGCGGCTAGTCCCGTCCCAGCGTACCGTCAGGGGGCGCGCGGTTCGTGGATGGCTCGCTGCGGCAACGACCTTCACCCCTTGAGCAAAGCCACCAGTGTGCCCAGGATCGTGAGCGTGCTTCCCGCCGAGAGGACGAACATCCAAGCAATCAACCTCGTCGCCATGGCTTCGCACGCCGCACGGTACTGCGACCCGAGGAAGAACGGACTCGCATGACTCCTTACACAGCAACACCTGGCGATACTCAACCGCACTCAGCCGAACTCGCTCGGAGCAAATGGGGTTAAGACGGTCACATCGACACGGTACCAAACACACCAACCTGGCCTAACCATTAGCCAATCCGTACCTTGGGGTACTGCCAGTCGAGGTCGCTTCATGACTGACCAGGTGGATCGTCTGCAGACCGCCCTCGCCGACCGCTACACCATCGAACGGGAGTTGGGTAGCGGTGCGATGGCGACCGTGTATCTCGCCGAGGACCTGAAGCACGATCGCAAGGTGGCGCTCAAGGTGCTGCGCCCCGAGCTGGCGGCCGCGCTCGGCACCGAGCGGTTCCATCAAGAGATCGGGATTGCGGCACGGCTCGCCCACCCTCACATCCTCGCGCTCCATGACTCGGGTGAGGCCG
>CP070666.1:1636584-1639069 GCA_020351775.1 Gemmatimonadota bacterium
GATGCAATCCCAGGCGCTCGGCCGCGTTCGACTTCCCTTTGATGCGCCAGCCGCACGCCTCCAGTACGCTGACGATGTGCGCGCGCTCCACGTCCTCCAAACGTGCGGATCGCGCATCAATGGTGTCGGGTGGCGCGGCGCCGCCAACCTTGCCCTGGCCAAACGATTGCTCGAGCTGCAACGACGTGCCGTTAGTCAGGATGACGGCACGCTCGATGACGTTCTTCAACTCCCGCACGTTCCCCGGCCAATGATATCTCTCTAACCGTTGCATGACGTCGTCCGGGACCGACTCGATCTGCCTCCCGACGCTCAGCTTCGTGCGAGCGAGAAAATACCAGACCAGAAGAGGAATATCCGCTGGCCGCTCTCGCAGTGGTGGAACGTATATTGGGAAGACCTGCAACCTGTAAAATAGATCCTCTCGGAACTCGCCGCGGGCGACGGCCTGGTCGAGATCGCGATTCGTGGCGGCGATGACGCGCACGTCCACCTTGATGGTCTTGGTGGACCCGAGCCGCTCGAACTCGCCCTCCTGGAGCACTCGCAGCAGTTTTGGTTGCAGCTCGATTGGCAGGTCCCCGATCTCGTCGAGGAAGATCGTTCCACCGTCGGCCAACTCGAAGCGGCCGATGTGCTGACGCACGGCCCCGGTAAACGCACCCTTCTCGTGTCCGAAGAGCTCGCTCTCGACCAAGGTCGAGGGAAGCGTGGCACAGTTGACCTTGACGAGCGTGCGGTCCGCCCGAGGACTCTCTGCATGGACGGCCCGCGCGACGAGTTCTTTGCCCGTGCCTGTTTCACCAACGATGAGGACGGTAGAATCGGTAGGCGCCACTTGCGAGACCAACGTGTTGACTTGACGCAGGTGAGTGCTCTCGCCAACCAACTCCTCGCCCGTCCCAGTTTGGCGGATCTCGTGACGAAGGTAAAGGTTCTCATCCTCGATCCGTTGCTTGAGCTTTTCTACCTCCTCGAGTGCCGCGCGCAATGCCCGCTGCTGCTCGACCCGGGCCGAGATATCCCGGATCGCCGCCACGGCGATGACCTCCTGCTCTTCTTCCAGGGTGCTCAGGCTGATATCGACCGGGACCTCGGTCCCGTCCTTCCGGAGGGCGGACAGGTTCTGCAGTCTCCCCATCGGTCGGCGGGTCCGGTCGGCAAAGAAACCGCGCACATGTGAGGCGTGCTGCTGTCGAAAACGGTGTGGGATGAGGGTGTCGAGGGAGGCACCAGAGAGTTCTTCAGGGCGATAGCCGAAGACGGTTTCGACCTGCTCGTTCGCAAATTGGATGGTCCCGTCGCGCCGGATGAGGATCAGCGCGTCGGGCGCCTTCTCCAAGACCTGGCGGAGCCGGCGTTCAGAGCGAGCAGAAGCTTCCTCGGCTTTTCTCTGTTCCGAGTTCGTCGAGACCGGACGCTCTCCCGGCATTGGCCCTCCTCAGAAGGATGCTTGTTACCCGAAACCGCACCGCGCCAGGAGAGCCGTATTAGCACGCTGGGGACGATAAATCAACCCTCGGGGCTCGTATATGGTCCCCCGTGCGAGATCGGCGGCCATCACAGGAGCTGGCCCTGGAGCGTAATCAACACTATTGCAACAAGTTACGGCAATTTACTGCGGATCGCGGCGTCTGGCACTGTTACTGCTTCATGGCGGGCCAAATGCTTCGCATCATCGTGAAAGAGAATGACGACGGCTCGGAGGTACGGCTGTCGGGTCGATTGGCGGGCGAGTACGTCGCCGAGGCAAAACAGGTGTGCTTTTCCGCCGCGGAGCCGCTGCTAATCGACGCAACCGAACTCCAAGACGCGGACGCCGATGGGTTTGCGTTGCTCGCGAAGCTCATCGATGGAGGAGCGCGGGTTGAAGGGCTATCGGGGTATCTCGCGATGCGCGTCGATGCGCTGCGGCGGCGGAGCAGGTCCTGAAGTGCGAGAAGCCGAGAGCAACGAGTACCTGCCTACGGTTGATGGCTTCGATGAGTTTTTCGGTAACCTCTACTTGAAAGGGACAACATCATGAAACAATCACAGCTCGTCCTGCTTTCGGGCGTCGCGATCATGTTTGCACTTGGGTGCGGCGGCGACGCTAGTTCCGAAGAGGCCAAACCAGCGGCGGATGCCGCGGCAACGACGTCTTCGAATGTTTGTTCGCTGCTGCCCGAGCTGGAGGCGTCGCTGGACGCTCTCGAGGACAGCGATTCGTTCGACGAGTATGAGTCGAACTACGAGGCCGTGAAAGAGGATTTCGCGGCACTCCGCGCAGCGGATAAGGCTGAAGGTAGTAAGTACGCTGCGGAACTGGACTCCTTCGAGACTGCGATGGACGAGTTCGGAGAGAGTCTGACCTCGCTCGGCGACGGCGGGATTCTGAGCGGAGTGCTGGAACTTGCCTCCGACGCGGCGGACCTCGCCGTGGCCGGTGACCGTCTCGATGAAGCGGTCGACTGCCCGGGAACCTGACCGCGTGCCGGACTCGACC
>CP070666.1:1639169-1641631 GCA_020351775.1 Gemmatimonadota bacterium
ACATTCAAAGTGGGACAGTCCGGTGGCGTCTTTACCCTAGGCCGGAGCCAATCACCAAACCCGCGCATCTAGTGGGCCTCATTCCACCCCGATGATCATCGATAAGCGACGTCTCCGCCGTGCAGCCAATCTTCTCAGCGATCGAACAAATCGCCGCCCACTGCGATCCGTAGCCGCTCTCGTGTTCCCGGATCAGCCGAACCGCCCGCTCTCGGACCCCGGAGAGTATCTGCTTCGCTTTGCCATGACCCATCCTCTCAACAAATGGAGCCTCTGGAAACCCAGGGGCGGTACATGACGTTGACCGCGGTGATGGGCGGACAAGCGGTTAGATCGGACCAGATTCTTGGATAACTGGCGTTACCGGTTGCGTGTGACGCAGAATGATCCCTTCTGTCGGAGAATGGCACTAGCGTTGCCGCAGCTGCGTAGTCTGTATGCGCTGACGAGCAAGGGCGTTTTGAGGCCTTCAATAGCGTCGTGTTTCGGAGCGAGGAATCGCTTGGGGCCAAGCCGTGGTCGCAAATCGCAGCTGACGTGGGAGTGCAAGACACAAGGGGGTTTGAAGCTTGCATGTCGAGCGACAGAACGGCGGCGGTATTGGAGCGTGACCTATTGGCCGCGCAGCGTCTTGGAGTGAGGGGCACGCCCACCATCTTGATTGATTTCGCTGACTATTGGGGTGTACCATCGGGTTTGGCAAAGATTATCAATCGCCATCTCGATCATTAGTGGGAGGTCCTCTGAGAGGAACGTGACGGAGAGATTCGGGATTCTGTCGCCGATGGCAGGCGGTGGTGACACAATGCTATCATCTGTAGTGGAGGCGATCATGAGAAGACTCTGGACATCGTGCATTGTGCTGGCAGTAGCTGCAGGGTGTGATCGAGGAGCTGTAGGGTTCGCGCAGGCGCCAGTCGAAGCCACCCGTGTTCTCGACATCGCTGGAACTGGCGTAAATGGTGAGTTGGTCTTTGAGCACGCAGTTGCGGGCACCCGGTTATCAGACGGCTCGATCGTGATCGCCGACGGACTCGGAGCAACGGTGCGCTTCTTTGATGCGTCGGGGAAGCTGAAGCTCAGTGTCGGCCGCCAGGGAGAAGGACCTGGTGAGTTCGAAGGCCTCGCGTGGTTGGGCCAATGTGGCCGTGATTCGGTGTTCGCATGGGATCGTATGCTGTATCGGATCACGGTTATCGACGCCGCCGGCGAGGTTGTGAGGATGTATCGTGTACCTGCAGATTTCCAGGGGTGGCGGCTCGCCACACTAAGCTGCTCTAGAACAGGCATATTTGCATTCCTCGCGTTTCCCCAGGGCATGCGGCCTCCATCGCCCACGGGTGAATCTCCGCACTTCAAGGCGCCGCTGTCTCTTGCCGACGCAACCGGAAAACTGACGCATAGCTTGGGGGAGGTGGCAGTCGCCGAATCTCGTCCGCTTGGCAAGGCCACAAGCATCGCAGTGTCCGCTGACAGACTGTACGTGGGAACTAAGGACTCGGCATTTGTGGACATGTATGACCTCGATGGACAGCGCATACGCTCTTTGCCGGTGCAGGTACCGCTACGAGCTCCCACGATGCGACACTATGAACGTGCAATCGATCGGCAAGTTGCGTGGCTGGCGGTTGTCGAAGAGCGTGAACAGATGAGACAAGTGCTGCTCGACATCCCAATGCCGGAGTACGCACCACCGTACGGAATGCTGTTCACCGATCCTGGCGGCATATTGTGGATCGAGACGTCGATTCTCGGAGACCCCATGACAACACTGCGAGCGATCGACACTGATGGGCACGTCATCGTTGAAGTCATCCTGCCACCCGAACTGCGGGTGTTTGAGGTCGGTCGCGACTACATTCTCGCTACATTTGAAGAAGAGGGCGGCGAACCACACGTTGCCATGTACAGGATGAACCAGAGTCGGTGATGGCGATTGCCAGCAGCAAGGCAACCTCGGTAGTCTGGGATATTGGGTTGAGCCAGCGCTGACACGGCCCAGCCGCACCGCGTTGTGCGGGAGCTACATCAGCTGAACCTGTAGCTCCGAAGCGCTGACGCATCGTATGGATGTGGGACCAAGCTGGGGCCGGACGACGCGCCCGACGTCCGGTCTCAGGGCCGAATAGCCGCTCAAAGGACCCAGCGTCGTGGATGTGGCGAGGCGCACAGCGTAGCGACGCCGCTGTCGGATGAGTTCCCAGAAAACCTAGAGTATCGGGGCCGTGTCGGTTTGCTCGCTGCCTGTCGGGGAGATCGTGAGGAAGCTCAACAAGTCTCCCAGTGGCTTGAGGCATTGGATAGGCCCTACCTGATGGGAGGCAACACGGTGTTGCGATCCGCGATGGCGGCAACACTGGGCGACGGGGAGAATGCCGTGGCGCTGTGGAGACAGGCCTTGGCAGAGCGGTTTCCACCCCCAACACCATGGAACTGGCTTTGGATTGCCTTCGAATCACTCC
>CP070666.1:1641731-1644184 GCA_020351775.1 Gemmatimonadota bacterium
GGATGGACGCGGATGAGCGCTCATGAGTGAACCGACGGACCGGCTAGCCACGACCCTGGCAGGTCGCTACACCATCGAGCGCGAACTCGGTAGTGGCGGCATGGCGACGGTCTATCTGGCTCACGACGTCAGACATGACCGCCCGGTCGCACTCAAGGTCATGCACCCGGAGCTCTCCGCCGTCCTCGGCGGCGACCGCTTCCTGCAAGAGATCCGCATAGCGGCCAAGCTCAACCATCCTCACATCCTGACCCTGCATGACTCAGGCGACGCCGACGGACTACTGTACTACGTCATGCCCTACATCGAGGGCGAGTCGCTGCGCGACAAGCTGAAGCGGGAGAAACAGCTGTCGGTCGACGAAGCCCTCGCCCTGACTGCGCAGGTGGCCGCGGCGCTCCAATACGCGCACGAACAGGGGATCGTCCACCGCGACATCAAGCCCGAGAACGTGCTGCTGCACCGCGGGGAGGCCTTGGTCGCGGACTTCGGTATCGCGCTTGCCATCACGAGCGCGGCTGGGGAGCGGCTGACCGAGACCGGACTCTCGTTGGGAACGCCGGAGTACATGAGCCCGGAACAAGCGGCCGGTGACCGGGAAGTCGATGCGCGGAGCGATGTCTACTCGTTGGGTGCTGTGCTATATGAAATGGTCACGGGGGAACCGCCGCAGACCGGTGCAACCATCCAGGCTGTCATTGCCAAACTCTTGAGTCAGAGACCCACACCGCCACGCGTGGTGCGCGACAACGTCCCGGAGGCGGTGGACCGCGCCATCATGAAGGCGCTCGAGAAAGTCCCGGCGGATCGATTCGACTCGGTGGAGCAGTTTGGCAAGGCACTATGTGAAACGGAGATGGAGGTCGGCGCCGAGACGAAGTCGATCGTGGTGCTACCGTTCGATAGCCTCAGCCCCGATCCGGACAACGAGTACTTCGCCGACGGCTTGACCGACGAGCTCATCGCCCAACTGTCGAAGGTCGAGGCGCTGCACGTGATCTCGCGCACTTCCGCGATGCTGTTCAAGAATGCCCAGCAGAGCATCCCGGCGATCACCCGAGAGCTCGGTGTACGCTACGCGTTGGAGGGCACCGTGCGGCGGGCGGGCGACAGTGTGCGGATCACCGCCCAGCTCATCGACGCGGCGACCGACGCACACTTGTGGGCCGAGCGCTACTCGGGGAGCCTAGCGGACATCTTCGATCTGCAGGACGACTTGTCACGTCGTATCGTCGAGGCGCTGCAGGTGACGCTGAGCCCGCAAGAGACCCGCTTGACTGCCATACGCCCTGTCGATCCGCAGGCCTACGACGCCTACCTGCGCGGTCGCTACCATCTGGAGCAGGTGACGGCCGACGGTCGCAGGCGGGCACTGGAGTACTTCAACCAGGCCATCGAGCTGGACCCGGACTACGCCCGTGCCCATGCAGCCCTGGCCGAGACCCACGCCTACAGCATGATGCTGGCGGGAGTCGTTTCAGATGAGGTGAAGACGCAGGCAAGCGAGGCGGTGGACAAGGCTCTGGAACTGGACCCTGACGACGGAGTCGTGCACGCCGTTTCCGCGGTTCTCAAGTCTGTGATGACGTATGACTGGCCAGGTGCGGAGGCAGAGATGCAGCGCGCGTTCGAGCTGAGCCCGTGTGACACGACCGTGCTGCACTGGTATGCCCATTTGCTGATGGCGCTAGGCCGGCTGGACGAGTCGATGTCCTTGACCCGCCGCATCCTGGAGATCGATCCATTATCGCCGCTAATGAACGGGCATCTCGCCACGGAGTACTACTACCGCCGCGATTACCAGCGGGCGATCGCGCAGGCCAAGAAGACTGCCGAGATGGACCCGGGTTACGCTACAGCACGTGGTCTGCTGGGTATGGTCTACGAGCGGATGGGTCGCTACGCAGACTCGGTTGCCGCTTACGCCGACGGAATGGCACTGCGAGGGGAGCCTCCCGAGGCCGTCGCCGAATTCCGCAACCGCTTTGAGACGGAGGGAATACAGGGAATCTGGCGCTGGCGCGCTGCCACGAGACCGCCCAAGGACAGGGCCGTAGCGTATGCGTGTTTAGGAGACAACGATGCGGCGCTGGAGTGGCTGACGCGGGCGTTCCAGGAACAGCCGTTGACACTGATGAGTCTCAAGGCCGACCCTGCCTTCGATACCGTGCGAACCGATCCGCGATTCCACAGCATCCTCGAGCAGATGAATCTCGCGTAGCGGCAGTTGGAGGAGGCAGCGAACCGATGAAGACACTCTTCGATCCCGTCGACCGCAGCCGCATTATCGAGCGTCTGGCGCGGCTGACTCCGCAACACCAGCCCAAATGGGGCAGCATGACGTCGCATCAGGTGATCTGTCATCTGGCTACGGCGCTGCGCTTGGCCCTGGCGAGTGAGTGCCCCGGCCAACCCCGTGGTCCGTTGAGTCGACCACCACTCAACTGGTTGGT
>CP070666.1:1644284-1646706 GCA_020351775.1 Gemmatimonadota bacterium
ACGGGGAGCAGGGAGCGGGGAGCGGGGAGCGGAAACTGCCGGAAATCATGGCTGCTCAGGACATCACCTGCCTCTAATCCAGGATGGCCGTAAAGCGCTCTAGAACGCGGGGCACGAGGCCCTCGATGATGCGAGCATCAGGCAGCGCGGCGGCAATCACGTCTTCGGCGAGTCCTGACCCGAGGAAGGAACTCGTTTCGGCACTGAGGTAGTCACGCAGGTCCTGTCTTGATTCGGCTATCGGGGAGCTCACAAGAGTCCTAGATCGCCCAGGAGCAGCTGCTCTGCGATTCTCGTCTCTCTGGCCTGACCCATGCGCAGCGCATCGGTGAGGGCCAACAACCGGTGGAGGCGATGGTCACGAAGTGCCGCACCAGGTACGCCCTCATGGAGAGGCGTTAGGCTCGCACCTCGCACCTTCCCGTCAATGCTCGGCCACACTGCCCCGCTGTCCACGGGTAGCTCGGCTTCGAAGTCTGCAAGCGCGGCAGCCGTTGGTACGCCGCGCGTTTCCGGGCCTAGTTGAGCCGGAAACGCGTACCGCACACCATGCACCAAGAACTCCGTAAGAGCCGATTTGTTGGCTCGCCGCTCATTCGGTAGCAGTAAACCGCTTGGCAGCAGCCGGGTTACCGCCCTGTGCGCGGCGCTCAGGCTAAGGTCCAACGCATCCGCAAGCTGCTCATACAGCTCGTTAGGGTAGAGCGCCAACCGCAGCGCTACTACCAAATCGCCAGGCCTGAGGGATATCTGTCGGGTGCTCACAGCGACCTAGTTTCCAGTTTCTGGAAAATGGAAGTTAAGATATTGCAATAACTTGTCAATACATGATATCACTGGCTGGTTCGGTCCTGCCGGTGGTGAATGGAGTTGGTACCTGCCTCTTCTCATGCTGGCCGTCGTAGAGTTTGCAGGATGGCCCTTTACGATGTTGCAAAATGGCCGCTGTTCGCGTTACATTGTGGCCGCTGGAGTCTCCTTCGCAAGGGTTGGTGTTGGATGATGCAGTACCGAACTCGAGTCGTCGAAGACGAGATTGCAGAGCGTCTGACTGCCGTCGGAGCAGTCGTGGTCGAGGGTCCAAAGGCATGCGGCAAGACGGAAACCGCGAGGCGGTTCGCCGCCAGCGAAGTGCTCTTCGACGTGGACGAGAACGCTCGACGCGCGATCGAAGTCGACCCTAGACTCGTGCTCGAGGGAGAGGCGCCGCGCCTGTTGGATGAGTGGCAACTAGAGCCGGCCATCTGGAACCACGTTCGACGTGCCGTCGACGAACGCAGAAAACCCGGCCAGTTCATTCTCACGGGATCCGCTGTTCCGCAAGATGACGTCAGCCGCCACACCGGCGCCGGGAGGTTGAGCCGAGTGCGGATGCGCCCGATGACGCTCTTCGAGACGGGGCATGCAACCGGTGAGGTCTCACTGAAGAGTCTGCTCGACGGCGGTGCGAGCGGGAGCAAAGATGCCGATCTGACCGTACCGCGACTGGCCGAACTCATTGCTGTCGGTGGTTGGCCCGGGAACTTGGACCTCGAGAGCAAGCGGAAATTGCGAGCCGTCAGGGATTACCTGGAAGAAATCCGGAGGCTCGATATTCGCAGAGTCGACGGGACTAGCCGAGATCCGAACAAGGTTGCTCGACTACTGCGATCGCTGGCACGCAACGTCGCCACCTACGCGGGCTTCACGACACTCGCGTCCGACACGGCAGGGCCGGACGGTGAGCTGAAGCGGCACACGGTGAGTGAGTATCTGGGAGCACTGGAGAGGCTTCTGATAGTCGAGAATCAGCCACCGTGGGCGCCTAACCTGCGATCCAAGTCCAGATTGCGGAGCTCCGAGAAGCTGCATTTCGTCGATCCGTCTCTGGCGGTCGCGGCGTTGCGGGCCGATCCCAACCGTTTGCTCGAAGACATGAAGATGCTGGGTTTCTTGTTCGAGTCGCTCGTAATACGAGACTTGCGCGTACATGCGCAAGCAGCTGACGCCAGCGTCTATCAGTATCGGGACAACACCGGTCTGGAGATCGATGCGATCGTCGAAACGGCAGGCGGCCGCTGGGCCGCGTTTGAGATCAAACTGGGTGCTGGTCGCATTGACGAAGCCGCTGCGAACCTGCTTCGTTTTGCCGACCGGGTCGACCCGAAGCGGTCTGGAGGACCCGCTGCGCTTGCTGTGATCACGGGGACAGGGTATGGCTATGTCCGAGACGACGGAGTTTGCGTGGTTCCTGTCGGCGCACTGGGTCCGTGAGTGGAGAGCGTAGCCCTCGGGATAGTCTATCGTTCCGGACGGCTGTTGGTCGGGGTCCCCGGTCACAGTGGAGTTCCTTTGCAGGGTCTTCTCCTCATCACGGTCGAGCTCTGTCAGCGCCACGTCACATTCCTCGCCGAATCCTCATCCTGCTCATGACCGCCCGCTG
>CP070666.1:1646806-1649193 GCA_020351775.1 Gemmatimonadota bacterium
CGCCCCTTGTTCGGCTGCTGATGCGCTGCCTGTGTACGGCGGCGCGGCGACGATCTCGCCAACGCTCCAGTCGTTTGTTCCGCAGAACGGACAGTTGGCGTGCACTCCGTGTGCGCGGCACCATTCCACGAGTCGTTCTTCTTGGTGTTCCGAAAGCGGCATGGACTACCTCCCTACTGTCTTGGCTGTGCCGTCTCGTTCTTTGCTCGGACGGCGACGTGGACCGGCCCGGCTCCCCGCCAAAGGGGCTGCCGGACCAGCTCGCGACTTGGCCACTGCCTGAGACGAGGTTCGTCTTCGGCGCAGCTGTTGAGCGTTGCGTCTGGCTACATCACCTCCCGTGTCTGGGTTCGTTCACCGCCGGTGAATCCCAGCGGCGAGTTCGGGTTGCCGGTGTGGCAGGCCTTGCGCGATGGCTGCCTCCCTTACCGGCCGATCGATGTGCGGGTCCGTCTCTCATGCCTGCAAAGCAGAAGCCCCCGCCGCTTTGGCAGGAGCTACCAGAACATCCTTCGAGTCTAGGTTCAGCGAGTTCGCCTACATAATATACGGATGGAGTGCTTGAGCGACAAGCACGCACGGCCCCGTCGCTCTCTCCCGGATGGGATTCGGAAGCATACTCGGCGACGAGATTCAAGAGCGAAACGGGGAAGGAACCATACTGGGGCCTTGATGTTTGCCGAGATCGTTATCACCTGCCCCAAGTGTTTGGTCCACTTCTGGGCGTGGTCTAGACCGTTCAGTCTGACCTTCGCCCCGAAATCCGGTTCAAGTATGAAGCCAGGATCGACATCGATTCGCGATTTCAACGAAGGGTCTTGGCGTGCGAGGAGAGGGGCTCATCGAAACAGTGATAGATCATGCGGTCGGGAGCCTGGGGACAGATGTAGAACGCGTTCGTTGGCCGTCTCATGGTGATCCGTGTCGGGGCGGACGCCAGTTGTCTGTGGAAGCCAAGACAGTGAATCGATCTTCTGGATGCCTCGCGACTGGCCTCGTCCGGCTTCGGCATGCTAGAACATTGGTAGTAGGGAAGGGGGATCACGATGCGACGAGCGAAGCATGCGGTTCTTGTGGCGGTTGTGCTGACTGGTCTTGCTAGTCTTCTGCTCGGAACACAGACGGCACCTCAGACGCTGCAGTTCACTGGGGAGTTCCTGAACACCCCGTACGGGAGTCTGGAAGACGGTGAGTACAGCATGCGCTTCGAGATCTTCAATGCTCCAGCGGGTGGGAGAAAGCTATGGCCCTCGGGGGATGCGATGGAGGAGCATCTGTCCATCACAGTGAGGCAAGGTGGATTCGTTGCCTGGCTGGGCAGCGAGGGCCACCCTCTAGCGGCTGCAGTGCTTGCACTGCCAGAGGTCTTCGTGCAGGTCTGGGTCTGTCGGCCGGCGGGCTCTTCTTGCACCGAGTACGAACCTCTTCCCCTACGGATGGCTGTTCAGACTGCTGGAGCGACTTCCGCACCGCCCACCGACGAAGCTCCGACCGTCGAGAGCACGGGGCCGTTGGTCGATGTGCCGATTGAGGGTGCGGAGATCGGGACGGCGACGATCGGTACGCTCAACGATCACACGCACTGGAGCGAGACGTGGACCGGTAGCGGTGTCGGACTCACGCTGGTGAGCACAGGAGGTGGGAGCAATCTACCTGCACTGCACGGCCTCAGCGAAGCCAGCACCGGTATCGGTCTGCGGGGGGAGAGCACCGGAGCTCGAGGCTATGCTGGGTTCTTCACTTCGCTACAGGGAGTCGGACTTGCGGTTGGCCGCGCGGGTAGCGACGGCATCCGGGTGTTTGCGGCCGGTGATGAGGGACTCGAGATCCACGACGCTGGTCTGGCGCCCTCCCACTTGACAACAGAGGACCTCGAGTTAGGCGTGACGAGCAACGGGATTGACATCCTGGGCGCCCGGGACTTCGGACTGTGGATTGGGTATGCAGGTCGCGGCGGCCTGGTTGTTGGTGAATCGCAGGAACACGGGCTTTGGATTGTGGGCGCGGGCAGCGACGCGATCAGGGTGGAAACCACGAAAGGGAGCGGCCTGAGCATCGCATGGGCTGACCTCGCCGGTGTGACCATCGCACGTGCCGGAACTTCAGGGCTCGTGGTCGAAGCCGCTGGCCTCTATGGAGTCTACGCTAGCAGCTATGGGGCGGCGGGGGTTCTCGGAGTTGCGTCCGCGACAAGCGGCCGGTCGATAGGGGTCCACGGTCAGTGCGTCAGTCCAGAGGGTTACGGCGTCTACTCCGATGGCAATGCCCATGTCGCCGGGGAGCTCACATGGCAGGCCAAGACCAGCTACGTGTCCATCGCTCCCGCTGCGTTTCGCCCTGCCAGGAAGGATCTCGACTACACGAACACGGGGGCCTCGCTGTCCTGG
>CP070666.1:1649293-1651674 GCA_020351775.1 Gemmatimonadota bacterium
GCGACGGAGGTGCATCCAGTTCAGTGTCCTGGATGCCAGCAAGGGCTCGCTCAAGCAACGCTGGCCCCTCCATGTATCGGGCCAGGACCGAATCCTGGTCGTCAGGTGCTTTCATGTCGATACCTATCGTTACAGAATTCAAGTGGCGTCCAACGGTCAGGCAATCACCTGCAAGGCTCGCCAACCCGAAACTCCTGGTGTACACCGACGCCGGGCCGGCTTTGGCAGGTGCATTGCCGTGTTAGGAAGCGAGCCCCAGCCATGCTTGGCGATGACATTGCCTACCAACCGGCTGTGGCCCCACGCAACACGGGGCTGAAAACCGAAAGGATCACAGCGGCCACGCCTGTCAGAATGCCGAACACGATCGCCGCGGTTTCATAACTCGCAAGGCCGAGATCGCTCATGACGTTGACGGATGTATGCAGCAGTATGGCGATGAGCACGCTTCCTTTCGAACGAAGGTAGAACCACGTGAAGAGGATTGACACCGGAACGAGGAAGAGGATCCTGACCAAGATCGCGCCAGGGCCGGTGACACCGAATCCCGCGTACAGATCGATTGGGAGATGCCACAGTCCCCCCGCAACGGCGAGCATGAGCGACGCCTCGAGGGGACTCCTCTCTCTCAGGAGCGCGGGCAGCAGGAATCCGCGCCAGCCGAGTTCTTCTCCCAATGAGCCCCCCAGCAATAGGTTGTGAGCGAAGCATACGAGCAGGATCCACACGGATGCCAGTGGTCCCCCCTGCAGGGCAGCAATCTCGAAATGGCCGCCTTCGGCACTCACGAACGCCCAAGACAGAAGGAACAGAGCGGGGAAAAGTGTCAGGCTGAGCAGGATGACTCTGGTCGGCGGTCGTGCCTGTGGTGTTCCGGTCGCGGGACCGAGCAGCCGGCTATTCAGCGGAGATAGGAACAGCACGACGACAGCGGCGACGACCACAGTAGCTACCGCGGGCAGAAGCGGCATCTCGGAGACTCGGACCGGCGAAGCGTGCGCCACGAGTATGCCGGGGACAGCCAACGGACCAAGAACGAACGGCAGCAGGCGCAGGCTATTCCAGCGCAGCTCCCGGCTCAGGGAGCCGGACACGAGCAGCGCGGCGAGCGATGGGCCCATCACTCCGATCTGGGCGACGAGCCAGCGTGCGTCGTATCCGCCCGTGCCGGCTCGGGGCAATACTCCGGAGACCAGCCAGGCCGGCCACGACAGCACACCCAGCAGGAGGAGGAAGATCCACAGAGACCTGCGGGACACCGTCGCGCGGTTCGAAGTAAACACTTCTATATTAAGCCGTCTTCGGAGCACCGCTTCATGGACCTTTGGAACGATGCAGAACGCGTTTCAGGCCACGGGTCTTTCCCAAACCCGCTCTCGCTTCCTAACGGATCAGCGCCTAGGGTGCGGGCGACTCCGTGCCAACAGCTGTAGACTCAGTCGTCCTCTTGATCTCACCATACACACTAAGCAATCGAATCCTCACCGCCCGACAGCTTCAGGCGCCAGTTAGCCTGCGGCACGCCGGATAAAGTCAAGCACCGACATCTATTGCATTCCCGGCCAACCTATCGTCGCGACCGCTGATTCCCCTCGCGACCGGAACGAACCCGCTAGGTGTCAGCGTTCCAGGCGGCCTTCGATGCGCAGCATCCTGCATGTGGTTTCCTCGGTCAGCCTTTGAATCGGGCGCACGGCATCCACTGCAGTCGATTCAGCTGCCGTCGCAGCATTTGAGTAGAGATCGATGCACTGTAGTACAGCCATCGCCCCTATCTGCCTGTTCCTGGCGCGCGCGTTTAGATACAAACCCAACAGTATTAGGCTCAGCAAGACAATGACCGCAATCACGTTTCTGTAGCGTGCCGGGTTCAGCATGCGCCCGCCCCTGGGTTTCCACCTGCCACCGTTTCGACGAGGGGTCGGCGATTGCCCACGTCGGCAACGTGTAGCGTGTCAGAGGCCAACGCGAAGGTGCAGGGATTCCTGAACTCCCGCGGACCGCTTCCTTTTTCACCTATAGTCCTGATGTGCTCACCTTGGCCTGAAACTACGAGCACCTGTGACGCCATCATGTCGACTACGCATGAGCGTCCGGATTCATCAACCGCGATGTCCGCAGGTCTAGCAAGAAGCTCGGATACAGTTGAGACGACGAAAATGACGTTTTCGACAAGTATCTCAGGCATCATTTGCCATACCTTCCTCGTCGCAGCCTAACGGATTGGCGCGTAAGCCGCAGGCGACTCCGCGCCAGCCAGCCAAGCGCGCGCGCGTACCACTGAGCCTCTTAAGCGCACCAACACAACTTCCTTCGAAACGTTCGCGCCCGCCAGCACCAACTCCGTGTCAGCCAGCATGCCAGCGCTCGGCAAGCAATTC
>CP070666.1:1651774-1654140 GCA_020351775.1 Gemmatimonadota bacterium
GCGATACGGGCAGGGTTGGCTATCTTGTGGCCCACACTTGGGGTGAGAACCTAGCTCCCCGGTGTTGCAGGGCCTGGACCGGCTCCGACCATGAGCCGTGCGACCGTAATCGTACTTCTGCGACTGAGGACCATCGGACACTTCGATGCTGGGTCGAGCAGCTACTGTGACTCGTATGGGAGAAGTCGCGGCCACAGCCGGACGAGCCGGCTGGTGTGCCCATCGGCTCGTGACGCGCGCGCTGGCCGGCTTGTGGCTTTCCCTGACCTGCGCTCCAGCGCTGTCGGCGCAGTCGGATTCGCTGACTCACGCCACCCTGCAGCACTGGGCCGAGCAGTCGTGGCTGTTGTTGCTGGATCGTCACGGTTCCGTTGGCGGACGACTGAGCGAGGACGGTGTTCTGCAACGTTTTCAGGATTCGCAGGACGACAAGTATTTCCTCGATCGCTTCAGCGCCACGTTCCTTCCGCGTGAGAACTACGACTGGTACGCTCGTGATAACGGCGTCCGTTGGTTCGGTGGCAGTATCAATCGCCGGAACCTCGTTACCGAGGGAGAGTTCAAGACCAGTGTTCCTCTGAGTCAGGCGTGGGCCATTGGGGTTCGGTTCAACAAGGAGGACAACCCGTCGGCCCAGCGCAACGCCATGCGCATCGGATTGAAGGCGCAGTTCCCGAAGTTGATCGGCGGTTTTGCGAACCTCCATCTCGATCCCAACAAGCCCGGAACCGACATCGAGATCGGCGGTACCTTGGGTGAGCGGACCGGCGCGAACGCGGTGTTTTCGGTGTCGGTCTTGGATGCGGTGAACAATGTCGTCTATGTGACGCTCGACGCCGCCAGCCAGGCGCAGATCGAGAGCACGTTGGTGTACGACGAGCAACCGATCGCCTTCCGCACGCAGGTGATGGTTCCGTTCGGCCGGTCGCTTCGTGTGGAAGCCTATGGGCTGTACGTGACGCCATCGGCTCTGCGAACGTTCGCCGAGACGTCGGAGACGGATGGGTTCATCCGACGCGAGCGGATCGCGTATGCTGGTGGGCTCGTGGAGTGGAAGCCCTTCCCGACGTTGTTCGCCGGTTTCTATGCCAATACCATTTGGGCGGAATCTGAGCAAGAGAAGCTCGCGCCCACGGTACCGGTGGACGAATACGTGCTCACCGAGCAGACCACGCAGGTCGGGGCGTTTGCGACCTGGCGCATCACCCGGCGGTGGCTGCTCGACACGTATGGGGTTCGCACGTGGAGGCCCGAGCGAAGGCAGTGGGGAGATCCAGGCTTACAACCCGTCGACTATCTTCTGCGGAGCTGGCACGTCGCCGGCATCGTGACCTATAGATCGTTGAGTGGGTTCGTGACCGATGCGGGTCTTGCTTGGAACGACGCCGAGGAGCCATACGGGGGCGACCAGGTGCCGGCTACGGGGTCGCTGACGACACGTGACTGGCGAGTTCGGTACGACATTGGCTGGAAGTTCGGAGATACGTTCTCATTTCTCATTGGAGGCTCGATAGACTACGATGGTGAGACGGACGATGGTTGGTCCTTCGGCGGCGGACGAGGGAAGTTCTCCTTGTATTGGTAGCGTCATGCTGAGGTCCCGGTGCAGGTGAGCGGGCGTGGGTTCAGGTGCGCCGCTCAAGCCACGCTCGGGTTCGTCCTCACGATCCTGGCCGCAATCCCATCACAGGCGCAGGAGCGACTCGGTTCGCGCAGCGTTCCCGTGGGGGAATGGTCGTACGAATACATCAAGCGCCTGCGTACGCGCGGTTACCTGGACAACTTGGTGCCGATTGCCCAGCCCTACCGTGGTCACGATGTTGCCCTTGGCCTCGTGGACCTCGATCCCGACACCATCCCTCCGCCGGACGCTGATTGGATCCGATTGCTTCAAGCGGAGTTCAGGCGCGAGATCCAACGAATCCGCGGCGACGAGGTTCGGCCGTGGGGTATCCCGGTAACGGCGGATCTTCGAGGGTCGAGTTCCCAGCGCACTGACCCGCTGCGGCCGTCTGGGGATGCTGATGTCTGGGGCCGGTACACCGCCGGGGCCTGGGTCGAACAGGGTATCTTTTCCTCCGAAGTACGCCTGAGCTTCGATCAACAGCTCGAGTCGGACCCGGACGGCCCAATCGACCAGGGCCGAATGGGGCGCGTGGACAACGGATATCTCTCCTTTTCGTTCAGCTTCGCCGACGTCTGGTTTGGACGTCTCAAACACAATTGGTCGACACTGGGAACGCGGAGCGTTTTTCTCTCCGACATCACCGCCGCGTATCCGGCTCTCGCATTCGAGATTCGCGTTGGTCGGTTTGCGCTGCGATCTCTGACGGGAGAACTCGAAACGTTTGCGGATTCCGTGGGGG
>CP070666.1:1654240-1656602 GCA_020351775.1 Gemmatimonadota bacterium
GGTGGAGAGGCATCGCTTGGACCTCTCCTTGCCAACGACCCGGTCGGCAGGACCGATTGGCGTCGTCTTTCCCGAAGTCGAGTCGCCCGGTGGGGGGGGACGGTGGACCGCCGAAGTTGGCGTGGTGGTAGACGAACTGGGTCACGTCCTTGACGACTCTGTTCAAGTCCATGGGGCGCCCAGCGGGCGTCTTGCGGACGAACTGCGAGGACTCATCCGCGCTTGGCGGTTCAGGCCCGCGAGGGTGGGCAGCTGCTGGGTTCCGTCCAAGTACCTGTGGAGGGTGAGCGGGCGCAGCGATTCTGGGCCCTGGACCGTGCGCCTCAACGAGGACGAGCTTCGCTTCATCAATGCAGATGCCTGCAGGGAGCCGGTGGAGAGGCATCGCTTGGACCCCTACTTGCCCACGAATCGGTCGGCGGAACCGCTAGGTCTTGTCTTTCCGGACGTCGAGTCGGCCGATCGAGGGGAACGGTGGACCGCCGAAGTTCATTTCGTAGTGGACGAGCTCGGCCACGTCATCGAGGAGTCTACTCAGGTCTTTGGGGCGCCCAACAGGCGCGTCGCGGACCAATTGCGAGAATCCTCACGTGATTGGGGGTTTCGACCCGGTTGGGCGGGCAACTGCTGGGTCCCGTCCACCTACGTGTGGACCATTGCCGGACGCAGGGACTCCGGGCCCTGGCCCGTGCTCCTCAACTGGGACTTGCTTTGGTCCGGGGCCGGGTAGCTGGCCGAGCGCGCTGCGCGCCGGGTTGCCATCGTCAGCGCGCATGTGGTCCAAGTCGTTGGAAAGCGCCGGCGATTCGACGGGGTAGCTTGCGCGGGGATCAGCGCGAGTTCAGCCATCTGTCCAGGGCCGCACCGACCGCGCCGTTACGGACGCCTGGGGTCTGAGCGACGAGGCGTTCTAACGGTGTGCGATTCTGCTGCGGTGCAGGATGTAGGCAGGCGCCCGGAAACTCAAGGATGACGCCCGCAAAGCCAGAGCCGACAGCAGCAATCGCTTGTTAGGATGCCAGAGCTGCGATTGCGAGACCCATCCACCGCAGACCAGCAGTCTCAATTATGGATGCCTGGAATCGGTGGGTGCCACGCCATGGCACTCTGGCGTGGTGGCTACCGGACGCAAGTGAGAAGCTTGACGATAGGGCTGGCTGTTACCGACTCGCTACGACAGCCAGCCGGCTCCCGTCAGGGCTCACGGCCAACCGGGTGATTCCGTGAATACCGGCCGACTCCAGGTCGGCGACTTCCCACCAGCGGGATTCGTTCGCGGGGGAAAAAGCAAAGACCTTTGAGCCAGAACTCATGAGGATCAGCCCTCCTGGTGTCCAGGCGTAGTATTCGCTGCCCTCCAATGCATCGCCCAACACCACCACCTCCCCGGTACCGGGGTCGACGGTTTTGATAACATCCACCCGCTCCTCACCCCTCGTCTCCCGGTGAAGGAAGGACGCCAACGCCTGTCCGGGGACTTTCTGCATGAACCTCCCGATATCTTCCGCCAAAACCTCGACCGTCTGTGCGGGTATGTCGGCAACCTGCAGCGTCGGAGGAGTTCCAAGAACCCAAAGAGCCAAGGTCCCATCATCGATCCACACGTGATAGCCCACCCGCGAAATGGATGGGAGCACCACCTGGGGATCAGCCCCAGAGAGGTCGAAGCTCCAGACGCGTTGGGCCGAGTTGGCCTCATGTTGGATTACACTGAATCGATCACCACCAGGCATGACCACGGGAGCGGACTCGCTCTGATTTGCCGAACGGGTGAGGTTCTGGCTAGACCCGTCGGAAAGATCGCACCGGTAGATGTCACTGTGTCCTGATTCATCTCTGAACCTGTAAAGGAGATAGGCTCCACTGGGCCCAAAGTGAGGACTATTGGCGTATCCGGATCTGTTCCCGATTCGTACCGGGTCACCCAGGCTGACTTCCCCTGCTGACTCTCGGAGACTCAAGACCCAGATGTCTGTTCCGTGCACCGCTTGAGCTGCTACCTCCGATGTGGAGATGGCCGGATTTGGTGCTAGAAGAGGAAGCGACAGGAGAACCGAAAGGGAGAGGAGAGCAAGGATTGAAAGACAACGTGATGGGAGAAGAGCCATGAGGTTGCCTGCTTTGAGGTTCCAGGAAAGGAGAGAATCTGACCTGTTCGATCTTGCCTGGGTGCGAACTGAATAGCGTGACGCGCATGTCATGAGTGTGTCCAGACTCTCAGGCTACCTTCGTGCGGCTGGGGTGGCTGGCACAGTTGACCGTGCCATCGCCACAGTGCAACAATCCCCGGGTAGAGCCTTGAAGGTGTGGTGAGGATCGTAAGCTTCGACATCCACCTCAATTCCCTTCGCTCCTTGGCATC
>CP070666.1:1656702-1659046 GCA_020351775.1 Gemmatimonadota bacterium
AGGTCTTCGCGCATCTCCTCCGTGAACTCGACCTCGGAATCCGCTTCCCGTGTGCTGGCATCGCACCAGTGGCGCTGCTCAACGAGCCAACGGGCGATCAACTGCTCGTGGTAGGAGGCTCGCACCGGAAGGGATTCCCTCAGATCAACTGTCTCACCCGGGTCCTTCTTCGTGTCCCACAGCCCAACTGATTCTCTTGTCGCCACCTCCCCAGGCTCCACCGACATGTCAACTGCCGACTTATACCCGTCTTCGTCAATCACGCCTACCAGATCGAGCCTGTCATCCTGGTCCCGCGAGACCTCAGCGTATATGCGCCGTTCCGAAGTGGAGCTTGAGCCGATTGCGCCCTCAACCAGATCGCGGCCTGGAATTCCATAGCCGAGACGCGGCTTCACCCCCACTGCGTTGAGCACGGTGGGAAACACGTCTGCCAGGCTGACGCGCTCCTTGACCCGCACGCCCGCGAACTGTCCACGCGGCCACCGAATGATGAGCGGCACGTGCAGTTCCTCCCGGTTCAGCGTGCACCCGTGCTCCAAGGTATCATGCTCTGCGAATGCCTCGCCATGGTCGGCCACGAGTATGATCAGAGCGTGCTCGAATCTTCCAAATTCGCGCAGTAGGTCCAGGAACTCTACGAACCCGCGGTCACCATCGAAGATCTCAGCATCATACAGATCAATCAGATGGGCAATGTCTTCCGACGATAGCTGCGGATGGATCCGCGGGGCGGCCTTCAGCGCTTCCTTCGAACCATCACAGGACCCGGTGAACCCACGATCGAAACGCCGGAAGCTCTCCGCGCTTGGGGCGTACGGAGCGTGTGGTTCCATAGTATGCAAGTACAGGAAGACCGGCTCTTTTGGGACACGCTCATTCAGGAACGCTTCCGCTTGCTGCTTCACCCACGGGGCTGATTCACCACGCTCGTGTGCGAAAGTAGAGAAGCCTTGATCAAACCCCCAACGCTGGTTCACAGCGGCGTTCGCGCTTGCGGCGAACGTCGCATATCCTGCGTCCTGCAACACCTCGGACAACACCACCGGCCACTCCGGCAGCACGTCCCACTTGCGATGGAACACGCCATGGGCGGAGGAATACAAGCCTGTGAGCAGAGTTGCCACCGACGGTCGAGTCCACGTGGCGGCCGTCTGCACCTGCTCGTACAGAGTTGCATCCCGCGCGAATGCATCTATCGCCGGTGAAGTGCCGCGGGAATGGCCGTAACAGCCCAAGTGATCTGCACGAAGCGCATCAATCAAGTAAATGAATACATCGGGCTTGGGTTGAGAAGAATCGCGACTCCATTCCGTCTCGCGAACCCGCTCCGGCTGAGACTCGGCGATCACGGGTTGCGGTGACTCTCCCGCCTCGTCCGGCCGTACCAGGTCGAGCGCAAGCTTCAAGGCAGCCCCCTCAGGCACTCGCAGGACATGCCAGAGGTGGTTCTGGGTTGTGTAAGCAAAGGGCGCACCGTCTCCGCTGGGGGCTACACGAGCTGGACACCCAATGGTGCCTCTGTGGGTTCCCTTGGAGCCGTCGTTCTCCCAGCCCACGAACTCCAGAGGCCAGGAGGTCTCGGTGGCCGCGAATTCTCCCGAGCAAGCGACGTATCCGGTGGAAGAGATCGGCACGCCACGCGGTCTAACCTTGCCCGCGATGTCAATCCGGATGAGTTCTCCCGCCCAGCCGGACAGGTCGATCTCGGCGCGCACGACAGGACGACCGTCACCAGCCGTCGAGAACAACCTTCTCCCCTCATATACCGGGACGGGGTCCCCCGTATCTGTGGACACAGTGACTCTCACCGTCATCACAGAATGAGTCCAGGGCCTCACCCACCATGCCGCTGCGACCAGCCCGGCGAGCAGCACGCCCCCGACTCCCGCCACTGTGATCAGCGGCCGCGCTCTCCGCTTCGGCAAGTGTCCAGATGCTTCGCCCACAGCTCTGCTCTCTCGACGGGATGGCGGCCACGTGAGGCCGACAACTCGGGACGGGCCGCGCGGGCCAGCATATCAGGCCAGCTTCCCAGACGTCAACAGTAACTAATGGATAGCCTGATTAGTGGTTACAGAGGAGGCACGACCAATCCGTGTGCGCACAGCACTGAGGGTGATCAGTCCAGGTAACCGAGCGATTCCAGGTCTTCGCGCATCTCCTCCGTGAACTCGACCTCGGAATCGGCCTCCTGTGTGCTGGCATCGCACCAGTGGCGCTGCTCAACAAGCCAACGGGCGATTAACTGCTCGTGGTAGGAGGCTCGCACTGGAAGGGATTCCCTGAGATCAACTGTCTCGGTCGGGTCCTTCTTCGTGTCCCACAGCCCAACTGATTCTCT
>CP070666.1:1659146-1661476 GCA_020351775.1 Gemmatimonadota bacterium
CTGCGACAGTGCCGCCAGCGCCGGCAGACCTGCGGCACGTGTGAGATACGCCAGGATCCCACAGGCCAGCGCCAGGGCGAACCAGCGCCACGACTCGGTCATCCGCTCGGAAGCCCAAAGCGCCGCGAGCGTCAGCAGAACGAAAGGCGCCTCGGATAGCACCCAGTGTGAGTAATAGACGAGGACGGGATTCAACGCGAACGGTGCCGCGACCGCCAGTCCCGCCTCCCAACCCAGCCGCGCTCGGGCCAGCACGAAGAAGAAGACCAGCGAGATCGACGTGAAGATGAGCGACATGACCTTGAAGGCGATCAGGCCGCCACCGAATAGCTTGGCGACGACGAGAAGGGCCGGATAGAATGGCGGGTAATGCGCGTGCCTCGGTGCGCCCGGCAGGTGGATGTTCCGGTAGCCCTGCCCTGTCTCGATTGACTCCGCCAGGATCATGTAGCCGGCGTTGTCGCCGCCGACAAACGGCTTTGGATCGAACTGCAGGATGGCGAGGATGACGTGCGCGGCGACCAGTCCGGCAAGCACCGCCCATGCCATCTGGGCTGTGGTGAGATGCAGAGTGCGTCGCTCTTCGGCGGGCGCCATCCCAACCCCTCTGCCCCGCTTCAATCTCCGGCCCTGAGCCGCGCGCCTACGGGGTTCATCCCGCCATCAGTCATCGCCGCGCTGTTCCCGCCCTTCCCGATCCCTCAGGCGCCGGATCGAATCCCTGAGCTCGTCCACATCCGCCCTCAGAGCCGCGACCATCTCCGCAACCAGGCCGAACCCGAACAGCGAGGCGCCCATGATCCCGAGCAGGACCACCAGGTCCAGCATCGGCCGGAAGCCCTGGCCCATCAGTCGCATCACGATCGCCACAACGCCTACCACCAGGCCCAGCCCCACCAGCACCAGACCGGTGAAGCCGAAAAGCAGCATCGGCTTGCGGCTGAAGAGGAGCAGGAACCACACGGCGACCAGGTCTAGAAGTCCGACAAAGACGCGGCCGGTGCCGCCGTACTTGGACACGCCTTTCCTGCGCGGGTACAGGGTGACGTCGATTTCTCCCACACGGTATCCCTGAACGTGAGCGATGACCACAAAGAAGCGGTGCCAATCGTGGCGCATCTGGATGTCCTCCAGCACCGCCTTGCGGAAGATCTTGATGGAGTTCAGGTCTCTGGCCGGAACATCGAACACCCTGCGGGACAACCAGTTGTAGATTCCGGACACCACCGGCTTCTGATACTTGCCCACCTTACGCCCACAGACGATGTCGTAGCCCTTCTCGACCTCCGCCAATAGACGCGGAATCTCGCCCGGATGGTGCTGGAGATCGGCGTCGAAGAGCACGAGCCAGTCCGTGGCCGCCGCCCTGGCCCCGGTCACCAGTGCTTCCGTCTTCCCCAGGTTCCGGGCGTGGCTCTCCAGCCTGAATCGCCGCAGCTTCGCACCCTCGCGCCGGGCTACTTCCAGCGAGTCATCGGTCGATCCATCGTCGACGAAGATGATCTCGCCGTCTAAGTCGTACTCGCGGAACGTCGCATCGAGCTCGCCAAAAAGCTCTGCAATGTTTTCGCTCTCGTTCAACGCGGGGATGATGACGGAGAAGTCGCGGGCCAGCGCTGACCCCACCCTTGCTTCCGCCGGCTGGCGGCTGGGAGTCGCGGCCGCCTGGCTCATACGCGTTTGCGCATACGGGCGGAGAGGATGCCAAGCTGATCGCGGTACTTCGCCACCGTGCGACGGGCGATGTTGATTCCCTCACGCTTCAGGATGTCTACGATCGCCTGGTCTGTCAGCGGCTTCTTGGAGTCTTCCTCGCCCACCAACTTCTGGATGCGCGCCTTGATGCCGCGGGCAGAGACATCCTCGCCGGAGTCGGTGGATAGCCCGCTCGAGAAGAAGAACTTGAGCGGAAAGACACCCCGCGGCGTCTGCGCGTACTTCTGATTCGTCACGCGCGACACCGTGGATTCGTGCATGTTGATGACCTCGGCGACCTCGCGCAGCGTCAGCGGCTTCAGCTGCTCGATCCCCTCTTCGAAAAAGTCGCGCTGCCGGTTGACGATGAAGTTCATCACCTTGAGCATCGTCTGGCGTCGCTGCTCGATCGCCTGAAGCATCCAATTGGCGTTGTTCAGCTTGTTGGAGATGAACTCTTTGCTCTCTCCCTTGAACTTGCCTTTGTCCCTGGCGATCTCCCGGTAGGAGCGTGACAACCTCAGGCGCGGCAGGGCAGTATCGTTGTGGAATACGATGTAGTCGCTGTCAACCTTCTCCACTACTAGGTCCGCGATGATATAGTTGCCTTCGCCACCCGAGTACTGGAGGCCTGG
>CP070666.1:1661576-1663887 GCA_020351775.1 Gemmatimonadota bacterium
GGATGCGGCTCATCAAGGCGTCGGGATCGCCGATCAACCCGCTCTCGACTTCGAGTTCGACGTTGACCGAGGCGCCGCGCGAGCCGTAGTTCGGCTCGCCGACTTTGCGTGAGAATCCTGCGTTGAGTTTGATCATGGCGTACTCCTTTCCTGAGTGCTGAAGAACGGTGCCCGGAGCTTGGAAACGAACGTGCTGTGGTGGGGCCCCTAGAAAGTGGGCAGATGTGGAGGTGGTTGGGCTACGAGGCTGCGTATCATCCCTGGTCCGCTCATATCGCGGCCCGCAGACGGCGGAGAATTGAGAGTTGAGCGCACCGACACGTAGCTGGGGGTAATTATCCCCCGGGCCGGTTCGGAGGCGGCACGGATCATGAAGCTGGGGGACGGGTCGGTCACGCTGCGGCGTGACTCACTTGCGGAGCGGGGGGATGCTGTCCCTCGACGGCTCGGGTGCTGCTGTTGGCAAACAAGTTCGCCGAATTCGGCGAGTTGACGTTGCGGTCAACCGGCCGTCTTTGGTGAACTTCCGGCGGGCGTGGATTGCTATTGAACCCGCCCAAGCCTGCCGGGTCCACACGCACATACGTAGATCGCATGTGCGGGCTAAGTCTTCCACCAGTCACCACCACCAACCGGGTGTGGGTGATCGTGCGAACTCACCCGCTGGTCTTCTGCAATAACTGCGATTTTCCGCTCATGTTGGCGCAGCCACCACCAGGCGCCCGCCAGGGACACGGCTGTGATCAGGGCCATCAGTGGCTTGGCCAGCGGGAGAAACGCGGCGCCGAAGAGGTTCAGGTAGACGACGAGCATCGGCGAGCCGCAACAGCCGAGTAGGTAACATCCGGCGACGGCGAGGAAGCCCGAGAGCGTGACACCGCCGATGGCCAAATTGCGGGCCGCGCAAAAGCGTCGTTCCCGATATCGCCGCAGCGCGGCCACCGCGAACGTCAGCGACATCCCGTAGGAGATTCCCAACCAGTGACTCTGCGTCTCGATGTAACGCTTGAACGACGAGGTGCTCTCGGCCGCGCTCACCGTCACCCAGCGACTCTGCGCCGTGTCTCCCTCGGGGAAGAACACGAGCCAGATATAGTGTACTACTAGGACGAGCAGGAAGACGCCCGTCGGCAATAATACTCGCCGGGACTTACGCGTGATAGAGCTCCTGCGTTCGCTCCTCATGGTCGCTCAGGCGGCCGCGGTGGATTCAGGCTCTCCAGTGTGCGCGCGACAAGCACAAGCTTGCCGTCATCCTCGTTGACCTGCCCTTCGACCCGAACTGTCTGACCGCTCTCGGGCATGGCACCCGACCAACGAACAGGCAGGTACAGCTTGGCGCAGGTCGTGACGCCGCATTCCTCAAACTCCCGCCGGTCGATCAGCGTTAGCATGTGGTCCGCAGCAGATGCTGTGTTCACCACGCCTGTGACGCGTACGGGTCCACGGAATCGATCGACGTTCTCCATGAACGGATCGACGTCGAGAACAACACAGTCATTCGGCGGTTCTGTCGGCCCCGTATCGGCGGAGACTGTCGGATTCATGACCTGACGGACGAGCGCCGCGCCGGTAACGAGCGCCCCCAGCCCCAGCAATCCAACAACCCAGCGTTTCATCGTTCATCACCTCCACACGCTGTGCCGCAATCGCAGCTAGTCTGCGTCGTCTGTCGCCGTTCGGGCGCCGCATCCTGCACATATTTCTCGCCCGCCTCCAAGGCGCGTTCGGCCCGAGCCAATTCCCATCCCAGATACGCGGCGTGATCAAGTCGAGATACGAGGCCGCGCTCGATGGCCGGGACATACAGTTCTGCCGCGGATTGGCCCTCGATCACGAGGTCGAGCACACCGTTGTTGGCGTAGTGTTCGAGCGCGAGCAGCCCCCGGTTCCGATCGACATATAGGACGAAATACCCATTTGGATCGGAGACCATTTGCTGCGGGATGTAACCCTTGACCGTCGTGACCAGTCGCTGAGATGGGAATACTTCGGCCGGACCTGGGTTTCGCGCGGCGCACTCCGCCACCAGCCGCAGAATCTCGGACACCCGCGTGTGACCTATGAGGTCGATGACCTCAACAGTACCGCGGAAGTGCTCGATGGCGCCCGGATCCAGGTTCCGCAGTACCGGACGCTTGCCGCGCGCGCCGACGATCCGCCCGTGATCGTCGACACCATGCTGCACCAGCGCGAGCAACGACTGGCCCGGCAGATGCCCGATCGTCTCCCGCGAGTCTACGCCACAGATGACGACAAAGCGGATGTTGGGATTCGCGAGCACGTTTTGGATCACACGCTCGATGCCGAG
>CP070666.1:1663987-1666295 GCA_020351775.1 Gemmatimonadota bacterium
GTCTCTACCGCCATCACCGGTTGAACGCGCTGGGAGAGTTCGAGGATACCAAACCGCGATTCGACCGCCTGCATTGGGGTGCCGCAGTCGGCGGGCCCATCAAACGAAACCAAACCCACTTCTTTGTGGCGTTCGAACGCAAGAACGAGAACGCCTTTGCCACGATAGAGACCGGCGGGATTTTTCCCGAATTGGAAGGGAGTGTCGCGACGCCCTTCGACCGGACGATGCTATTCGCACGACTGGACCATCGGCTCACTGCGTCACACGACCTGATGGTCCGATGGGCCGCCGATCTCGGCGACGTCCGGTCCGAGATCGGTGAGAGCGAAACCTGTGCAGGCGACTTCAGCGCCGGTGCGACCCTCAGTTCTGCCGCATACGGGGTCGATACCGAGACCCGGTCGCACAGCCTCATGGCGACCCATCGCTGGGCAGCGAGCAGCACGGTTCTCAACGAGGCGACCGTCCACTATGCGAGCTTCCGCCGGCGCCGCGAACGAATCACCGAGACTCCCACCATGAAGTTCCCCAGCATTTGCACCGGAGGAAATGATTGGGCGTGGAATGAATTTCAGTCTCGCGTGGAGTTGAAGGAGGAGCTGTCACTTGCGTTGGACGGTTCGACCGGAAGCCATCAAGTGAAGTTTGGGGCGCACGTCCAGGTCGTGCGACGCGACCACAACGTGTTCAATTTCGCCAATGGCCTGTTCGTCTTTTCGTCTGATACGGCGTCCTTGCCAAGCGCCTACGTACGCAACTTCAGCGTGCCGTTCGGGGGCGATGAGACCAGCACACAACTCGCAGTCTTCGCACAGGACGACTGGAGCCCCGTTCCACGCCTCACTCTGAATCTCGGAATTCGATACGACATCGAGACGAACGGCACCAATCAGAACCATGTCATCAGCGAGGCCACCAGCCTGCCGTTCATCAGCACAAACCCGCGGCCGATCGATGCCAACAACATCGCTCTGCGGATCGGCTTCTCGTGGGATGCAACAGGCGATGGCCGGACCGTCGTGCGGGGTGGCTTTGGCATATTCTACGATCAACTGCGGACCTGGCTCGCCGGCCTCGAATCACAGCGGTTTGCCCTCGCATTCGTTCCGAACCCCGGCACGCTGGATCCCGACTCTATTTTCATCGATCCGGATGCGATCCCGTATGCGGGCATCGTAATGGATTCCGTGATGCAGACGCCGTTCACCAGGCAGTATTCGGTAGGTATCGAACGTGATTTGTCGCATGACCTGGTGGCGGGTGTTGAGGTGATGTTCGTTCAGGGCCGCAACATCCCCTTCCGGCAACTCAAGAATCCGGTCGACCCTATGCAACCCCCCGCGCGCAAGTTTGCGGGGTTCGGGCCCCTCGGCATGTTGAGGAACCTCGGGGAAACCAACGCGAAGTTGCTGATCCTGAGGGCCAGAAAGGTTCTCTCGTGGGGGCGGTTTGACGTGCATTACACGCTTGCGGACCGGAAAACCACGGCTGATCGCTGGTTGGACGTACTGCAGGTATCCGATACGACGAACGATTTCTCCTCAGAGTTTGGTCCCGCTGCCTGGGACGAACGACATCGGCTGGTTCTCTTTGGCAGTGCGCAACTGCCGATGAGGTTTTCGATGTCCGTCAAGACCATCTATTCGTCAGCCAGGCCGTACACCGCAGTTGCAGGGTTCGATTTGGACGGCGTTCCTATCCGGCCGTCCGGCGAGGGGCGGAATGCGAGGCGAGGTCCGAATTTCTTCAGGGTCGATTTCGGCGTGCGACGCGTCTTCAGGGTCCTGTCCGGAGATGTCAGCGTCGTTTTCAACGTGTATAACGTGTTGAACCGCACCAATCTCAATCCGGGCACCGTCGTCCCGGCGGTCGAGTCCCCACTCTTCGGCCGTGCACAGGGCGCCTTTCCCGGGCGGCAGGCTGAACTCGGTGTCGAGGTAGTCTTCTAGCTGCAACAAGCTCACGGGATCCAGAACGCCAGGACGGAAGTCAGACGGTCGAAAGTATCAGGTATTCGGTAGGAAATTGCAGAACGCAGATTCGCGGTTGCAGATTGGCGCTTCGCCGAGTAATCGCAAGTCTGCAATCAATAGCGCTTCCTCAGCTCCTTCCTCATCTCACTGGACCGAGGTAGCGGTCAAGCCAATCGAGGACCTTCGTCACTACGCTCTGCCAGTCGTCGGGGACGTGCCCGCCTTCGAGAACCTCGTGCTGCTTGTCACGGTCTCGTGCGCCCAGCATCCGATAGAGAGGCCGCTGCGCCATCTCCACGGGGAAAATGAAATCGTCCCGTCCGTTCACCATG
>CP070666.1:1666395-1668674 GCA_020351775.1 Gemmatimonadota bacterium
GAGCGGCGTCATTCCGCCCGGCAGATGCAGAAGCAGTTCGGCAAGGATCGTTTGCTGGAGTTCCTCGCTCTCAGTGCGCCCTTGGCGATCGGTAACATCGCCTTCGCCGCGCTACTCGATGAGCTGACGGACCTGAGCTACAGTCGGGAACTAGAGGCTGAAGCGGACGATCTTTCGGTGCGCTATCTTGCCGACTCGAGGTACGCATGCGACGGTGCTGCGGGGTTCTTCGAGAAGATTCTCCGGGAGGGTGACGATTTCGCGATACCGGAGTTTCTCAGCGATCATCCGGAGCCTGCAGCTCGCGTCCGAGATGTTCGGCGCACAGCGGAAGAAGCGGGATGCGGTACGGAGCTGGGCGATCAATCACGCTGGCGTGAGTTGCAGGCGAGTTTGGGGCCGGTAGCGGTGGATAGCGGGTAGGGGAGGGAAGAACAGTAGCTGCAGCTCGGAGCGTTCCAGGGTGTTGGACGCGGCCGAATCCAGCAGTCGAAGGAGGCGCGGCCGGAGTACTTGAACCAAAATACCACGACGCTAGGAGCTAGGAGTTGATCTTCTGGCAGGGTAGTCTAGCAAAGGGGTCTATGGAAGGGGAGGCCGGCACAGTTGGCAGTAGCCAACCTTTGCCAAAACGACATTTCTGAAACCGCAATGGGCCGGGGGTGCCGGAAACGCCGGAAGCAAAGGCATTGCTTGCTGATTCTGTGAATATCCCCTGGCTCCAGATCGTATCCCCCTGCCAAAAAACGACTTACCATGACCTGGAGGCAGTCTGTTCTCGCCTAGCGGCGGTTTTCCCTCGCCAATAGTGAGCTCACTATTGCCAATAGTCGGTTAACTCTCGGCAATAGTGAGCTTCCTCGAGCCTCCGGCAACAGTTTCAGAGCCGTTCTCCCGCTGACCTCGACCATGGTGAACTTCCTCTGATCGACAGTCACATCGCTCCGGCCAAAAACCGGCTTGCTCCTGGCAATAGTGAGCTTCCTCCCGCCAATAGTGAGCTTCCTCCCGCCAATATCCCGCCGCCTAAGCTTTCCGGCACCCTCGGAAAACCATGCCCAAATGGCGCACAGACAACGAGTTGAGTTCCCCGCTAATCGGCTGAGTAAACTACACTGGTGATCACATGCGGGACTGGAGATCGAGGATGGTGTCGCGTGTGTTCATGGGTATAGTGTAAACGTGCTTTAGGTTTGAGTGCGGTTGCTGGCCCCCCGCCTTCCACTACGGCACCTGTGGTGCGTCGAACGCGAATATGGTATTCCAGTCTCGCTGCATCGACACCACCGTCCAGCCGCGTGTGTTGGCCTCGTCGATCCCCATGTCCAGTCGTCCGATGGGGGACTCCCTGTCGTAGGCCCATTCCCGCTCAGCGTCGTCATGGTGGATGTAGACCATCAACCGTGCACCTGGCCCCGACGCCGTGTACTGTAGCATTGCCAGATCGCCATCCGAGTTCCCAATTGCGGCGATCGGGCGCCTGCCAATGAAACGGGCGATTCCCACAGGCTTGCCTTCCTTGTCGTCGACGAAATCGATGCCCGGCTGCTTCACCAGCAGCGGTGTCCCGTCCCGCATCTCGACCGCAAGCTCCCCCATCGATCCGATTGTCTGCTCCGGTGGAATGCCGTAGACGTCCTCCACGAATACCCGCATGAAGTCGATGCCACCGCCGGACACGATGAACGTCTTGAACTGGTTCGCCCGCAGGTAGTCCAACAGCTCGAGCATCGGCTGGTACACCAGTGCCGTATAGGGCAGATCAAAACGTGGATGCCGAGCCGTAGCAAGCCATTCCGCAACCGCCGCCTGGAACTCAGCGACGGTCATTCCGGAGTGCGTGGTTGTCACGATCTCGACGATGTCATGCTCAGTTAGCCCCGACAGTGCCTCCCGGTCACCGCTCACGGTCGCTGCAAACGGCTGCTGCGTCGACCATTCCGGGCGCTCGGCAGCCATCTCGCGCACACGATCGATAGCGAATGCCAACTGGAAGTACATCGGTTGTTCGGCCCACAGCGTCCCGTCGTTATCGAACACGGCGATCCGCTCGTTGGCCGGAACGAACTCCGCTCGAGATGAATCAGTGATCTGCTCTACGAAGTCGATGATGTTGGTCTTGGCTGCGCCGTCATTCCACGACGGCAGCGGATCGGATAACGTTGCCGGGTCGCATGCAACTGCCGCGCACGCGACCGTCGAGAGCGCGCTCACCCACATGAGTGAAGTTGATTGCACGAAGCCTCCAGGCATCTTCTGTATCAGATCTGCTAGTAACT
>CP070666.1:1668774-1671050 GCA_020351775.1 Gemmatimonadota bacterium
AAGATCAGGGTCATGTCGGTGGCGTCGCCCTGATACTCGTTATAGTCGTCGTCGTCGGCGAACTTGACTGTCATGGCGAAGGGTACTATGCCTGCCGAATTGGGAACCGGCGTCAGGCCGTGCAGGCCCTGGGCCTCGAGCTCGTCGAGCGAGATCCTGCCGTCGCCGCTGGTATCGGTGATCCAGGCCGGATTGAAGCTGTATTCCCCGCTCACTATCAGGGTCGTATGGTACTTCATGTGGGTTATGATCATTGCCTTGTCTTTGTCGTAGACTCCGAACCCGGCGTCCAAAGGAACATCATAGCCCAGCAGCGCGTCCTCTTTCTCGTTCTCAACAGGCCAATCGTCGTCAGGCTCTGAGTTCACATTTACGCAGTAGACGTCAACGTGGTCGCCCTCGCTGCTGCCGAACGAGTGCAGATACACGTCAGAGCTCAGAACATCGCCCGGCTCCATGAACCTGGGGTCTGGCAGGTTCTCCCAGTGCCAGGTCCTGAGCACGCTGTGCTCCCACGTATCGCCGACGCCCGCCATGTTTTCCAGGAAGAGCTCCACGGTGCCCGCCTGGACCACGTTGTCGCGGCTGGTCTCGGTATCGACGAAACCCGCGTACGTGCCTATCGTGGCCAGAGAGACCGCGAATACCAGTATGATTGCCGGCAGCAGAAGACCTTTCATTTTCTCACTACCAGGATGTCAATCAGGACACTCCCCGCCGCCACCTTTGCTCGCTCGGTCAAGGCTCGTCGAGATCGAACATCATGTCGAAAGTGCACGTGTCGCCCTGAAGGCCGTTTGTCGGCCACCACCTCTTCTGCGCGTCATCGTCGTCGGTGTCACCGTCGCCGTCGTAGTCACGTGGCCACAACGAATCTTCGATCTGTTGGACGTGGACCTCAATCTTGAATCTGCGGGTTTCCCCGAAGGCAACTCCCGTCTCACCATCGGTCCCCTCGGCATGAACCGCCACATAGACCATGCCGTTCGACTTCCATTCGGGGAGAAGCGATATCTGGTGCAGATCGTGTGTTCCCGGCGGGGGCACCGAATCATGCACCGAGGTCCAGCTGCCCGGCGCCAGCTTATCGGGCGGCTCGAGGCCTACGTAGGCGTGAGTGGCCGCCATCTCCCAGCCGCTGTCTGTCGTATCGATGTCGATGTAGATGAAATCGTCGTCGTTCCAGACGTTGACCCTGCCGAACGGCCAGAACTGGCCCACCATCAGCGGCAGTTCCAGCGGGTCGTCGAGAGTGTACTCGAACCACGTTTTCCAGGTGCCCTTCCCGTTGTTGCCAGCCTGCCCGCCCGGGATCGGGCCCAGTTCGATCACCCGGCAGACGAGGTTGAAGAGTTTGTCATCGACTATAAGTTCGTTGAGATTCGGATCGGGAGACTCCTCGAAGATTCCGTTGTCGTTCTTGTCGAACCACATCCTGACGTCGACATGTCTCGACATCACCATGTCCGGCGGCCCGGTATCATCCCCGCAATCCACCCCCAATCCGCTCACAATGACGCTTCCTACTTGCCCACCCTCCTCTGTCACCAGCTCGGGCTCCGAACTGGCGACACCCACCCCCACCGGACTGCCCGATCCGTACGAGCTCGTCGCTCCATAGTAGACCAGCCCGTTCACCGACCCGGCCTCTCGGGACTCGGCATTCAATATGTGGACCGTCGCAATCGCGTCGAGCGTGCCCACGTTCACTAGCACGTACTCCTCGGAGTGCCACTTGGAGGGCACGGCGTGGTCCACCGTGATTGGCCCGCCGCTGAGCTCGATAACGCGGGTGCCCGCGTGCATCTGGTTGTCGGTGCTGACCTCGGTGTCGAAGAAGCTGCCCATCGTGCCGCTCGCAACCGAGCCAGCTACCCCGGCCAGCAGCAGCACCATCAGTGCGGCTGTCAAGAGGTGTCTCATCTAACTACATAGCTCCTCGCATTCAGTCCCTCATATGGCGTCTCTCGCTGTCCTGCCTGTCTTACCTCCGGCGGAGAGGGGGATTGCCGTACTTCGAATCTCTTCAATCCCCCTCTCCGCCAGGGCCAAGAGGCGGCTGCTACCTGTTGGGGTGCCCGCAACCGTGAGGACGGATAGCGGGCACCCCCCCAAATTTGGCCCTTCGTTGATCCTACTCCGCGGGCGGGTCGTCTGTGATCAACTCGAACATCATGTCCCAGGTAGCCTTGTCTCCCTGCAAAGCGTTGGTCGGCCACCAGATTGTCTGGTCGTCGGGCCAGCCCGGACAATCTATCTGCTGCAGTATGGCGATG
>CP070666.1:1671150-1673420 GCA_020351775.1 Gemmatimonadota bacterium
GGGGCGCGCCATGCTGCACCACATCTTCGATTTTGCCTCCGGCCAGGGATACCAGTCTGTTGTTCTGGAAGTGCCGAAGGAGACCCCCGCCTTCGGCTTCTACCTGCGTGAGGGATTCCTGGTGGAGAAAGAGATCGCCCTGCCCACCATGCCGCTGTGCTTGCTCCGCCGCCCTCTTGCCGAACGAGGAGCTGAAAGCGACGCGGCAAACCGTGCGAGTTAGCTTAACCATCGACTACCTGCGAGAGTTGGTTCCTGCTGATGTGTAGGCAAGGGTTGGTGCCGTGAGTGCGTACTTCGTTGCGCTGATCAACATTCATGACCCAACGAGGTACGAACGGTACTTGGCTGGCTTTGATGAAGTGTTCGAGAAGCATGAGGGGCAGGTTGTCGCCGTTGAGGACGATCCAAGAGTACTGGAAGGGGAGTGGCCGGCCGGCCGCACTGTCCTGATCAGGTTTCCAAATGAACAGGCGCTTCGCCGTTGGTACGACTCGCCTGAATATCAGCTTCTTGCCCGGCATCGGCGGGAGGCGTCTGTGGCCTCAGTGGCCATCGTTGCCGGGCGTGACTCGGGGTGAGAGCCCCGCCTGACATCGCTATGGCCTCCCTTGGCAACTGCGCGCGCCGGTAGCGAGCAGGAGGAACTTTGGCTTCCGTTCTCACGGAGGCCTTCGCTAACCACCTTCAGCAAGGAGCGTCCTTCAGCCAACTCCCGGGATCGCGTTTCTTTCCAGCATGCAGCCCCCTCAGCAGTTTTGGCCTATGACCGCATGAGGCCCGTAGCTGATTTCCTGCACTCCCGATGCACGAAGAGCAACCGGCGGGAGCCCGGTTTTTCGGGAGAAAACGTCAGGTGCCCGCCCACTGGCGATCCCGGCGCAGGAATTCCCTGCATTTCCGCCTGTTCTGTACTATACTTACGTCGATCGGACGGGCGCGTTCAGGGACGGTGGCGGGCGTTGTCAAGCAAGAAGCGCAGAGCCAAAGCCCTCGACGCTCTGAATCATCTTCACGACCTTGACGACAGGTACGTCGTGAGGCTTCAACCCGCTTCTGATGTTGAGGAGGAATTGAGGAAGCGGGGAGCACCAGATACCTGCTGGGTCATATCAGTTAGTGCGTGCCTTGTGTTTGGTGGATTGCCAGGCAGGGCATTGCTACATCCTCGGGTCTATGTCACGCCCGACGGCCGTTTCGCGTCGACGAGCAGTCCGCCATCGGGATTCAGAAATGAACAAACCCATTGACTTTGACCTGTTGCGGCAACAGATCGTGGAAGGACTCCGAAAAGAGCTCTCGGCAGTACGCGACGCGGATCCGGCGGAGTCGTTCTACGCCTACGCGTTGTCCACGGACTCGGAAGTTGAGGCGGTGTTCTGGGCGGCGAACAGTGAGGAATCGTTGTCCCGCCAGTTGAGCGGGTACAGCAGAGAGCCCACGCCCGACGACATCGATGACGAGCGATGGATTCCCGAGCAGTGGAGTTACGGTGGCACACTCGACGAGCCCACGGACACGATTGCCGACTGGTCGGACGGCCTAACAGACGGGAACATCTGCCCGAATGATCCCACGGCACCGTACTGGACCATTCGCGAGAAGATCCTCGATACTTTCGTTGAGGCGCTGGCGGAACTTGACGCCGCCGGTTTCTTCGGCGACGCAGCGTTACGGGAGGAAACAACACTCCTGGTCAGTTACACCGAAGGAAATTGGGACCAGACACTGGCATGGGCCAAGCGACTGAACCCCCCAGGCGTTTGCGAACGACTTCCATTGTTCGACGAGACGCCAATGAAACCACGTGAAGAGGCGGAGTTTCAGCCTGATCAAGACCTCTTGTCGGACGTAGAACGCGACTTCCTTTGCCTGGCTTCACGCGGCAAGCACGCCAAGCTGGCATCGATTCACGAAGAGGTCGGCATTCGCGAACTCGTCCTGAACGAGGCGCTCGTGCTCGCCGCTCGAACCGGAAAAGCGGACGTATGCTCCTACTTGCTGCAAGTTGGCGCCAACCCTTCGCACCAAGGGTACGGGCACCGGACGCCCCGTGAAATCGCCGAGCAGGAAGGCAGAAAACGGCTGCTCCCGCTTCTCCCGTCAGGAGGCCGCCCAGATGAAGTCTCGCCGGAGCTTCGTTACGCATTGGATAAGGAAATCCATCATCTATTGACTGTTGTCATCCCGCAACAACGGGCCCCTGAATGATAGATGAAATCGGGCACAAGAACTTGTACTTGTCCGCCCCCCAGCAACAATGGCGTTCG
>CP070666.1:1673520-1675777 GCA_020351775.1 Gemmatimonadota bacterium
AGCTCCCAACCGGCGGGCTGCATGTGCGGCCACGACCCTACGATGTCGTGCAGCGTGGGATCGTTGGAGTCGTCGCCGTTGCGAAAGCGCTCGACGAAGATCTGGTACCAGACAGCGTCCTTGGCCCAGGAGGGCACGGCGAGGTTAGGCTCCGTCTCACACGAGCAGCAGACGAGTGCCAGACACAGCAGGATCAGGTTCGAGTATCTCATGATCGCCGGGTCAAATCAGTCTATCACAAGTTCGTTTTCGCTGGAGGTGCGTGCGTGAGTGCCGGCGGTTCCCGCCGGCACTCACATCACTGACACTGCCAGGCCGAGACCGGACCACCTCACGGCACCCGCGGCGGCGGTTCACCGGGCACCACTGTGATGTCTATGAACGCCGGCTCCAAACCTTCGGCCTGCGCCGTCACCCGCACCCTTCCGGTCTCATCGGTGCTCTGGATCATGGCCAGCAGCAGCCCGTGGAACGCCCGGCGCTCCGCGGCCTGATACGAGCTGTGGTCTGTGGGATCTCCGTTGCCCACCGCCAGGAGCCGCGCCGGTCCCTCGACCGTGAAACGCACCAGGTCATCGGACATGGGAACGACGATACCGTCTGCATCCACGACCTCCACCTCGACGTGAGCGACGTCCCGGATCCCGGAGCGGATCTCGGCCCGGTCCACGCTCAAGCGGAGCGACGCCGCCGGCCCGGCGGTCCGTACTTCTTGGGTGATCACTACCTCACCGCCGCGCCTGCCCACGGCGCGCAGCACCCCAGGTTCGTAGGGAACGTCCCAAGCCAGGTGCAGGTCCGCAGTGGTGGGGAACACGGGCGGCCGCTCGTAGCTGTTCCACCCACCCGAGGTCCCCTGGCGCGGGAACTCGAGCCGCTTCTCGCCGAGGAACCTGTCGTTGAGGTACAGCTCGACGGCGTCGCAGTTGGTGTATGCGAGCACCGGTATGAGTTGGCCCTCGCGGCCGGCCCAGTTCCAGTGGGGGAAGAGGTGGATCATGGGAGCCTCGGTCCAGCGGCTCTTGTAGAAGAAGTAGCCATCGTCGGGGAAACCTACGAGGTCGAGCACTCCCGACGTGGAGTTCTTCCGCGGCCAGCGTGACTCGCCAAGGTAGTCGATCCCAGTCCACATGAAGTCACCGGCGAAGTAGTCGTTCAGGGCCACGAAGCGCCACAGTTGTTCCGCTCGGATCATGCTTGCCGTGTAGAACGGCCGAAGGCGGTCCGGGTCATCTCCCACGGGGTACTCCCCCCGCGTGCCCCAAACGGAGCCACTCTCCGTGCCGATGAGCTTCCAATCGGGGTGCGCGTGTCGATCCTGGGCGGCGTACATCTCCCGCCGCTCGTGCCACCGGTCCACATAGTTGTAGCCGACGACATCCAGAAGCTCGAGGAACTCGACCGTCGTGGCGCCATCATCGGCGTAGATGTGATCGTTCCCTGTCGTAACGGGCCGCGTCGGGTCTTCACGGTGGGCGATCTCCACCAACACGCGCAGCACCTCGTGTCCGCCCGGGGCGTGCTGCTCGCCGATCTCGTTTCCCAGACTCCATAGCACTACCGACGGGTGATTCCTGTCCCGCCGCATGAAGTCCACCAGATCGCGCTCGGCCCACTCCGCGAAGTACTTGTTGTAGCCCCACTCCACCTTGCCATGCGTCCACTCGTCGAACGCCTCATCCATCACCAGCAGGCCCAGGCGATCGCACAGGTCCAGGAACTCCGGGGCCGGCGGATTGTGGGCGGTACGGATCGCGTTGACACCCATCTGCTTGAGCAGGATGAGGCGACGCTCCCAGACCGCCTCGGGCACCGCGGCGCCCACGGGACCGCCTCCGTGGTGCAGGTTGACTCCCAGCAGCTTCACACGATTCCCGTTGAGCAGGAACCCGTGGTCGGCGTCGAAGGCGATGTCGCGGATACCGAAAGGCGTGTCCATCTCGTCTACCGGTCGCCCGGCGGGATCGAGCACGGTAGACCGGAGCGTGTACATGGCAGGAGTCTCCGGCGACCAGAGAGACGGCCCGTCCACGGAAAGCTGCTGGGTGAGATCTGCGGCCTCACCGACGGCCAAACTGAAGGCAGACTCCGATCGCGCCACCTCGCCGCCCGACTCATCCAGGATCACGGAACGGAGTGTCCCACTGCGCTCGCTGGTTCCGTCATTGACGAGCGTAGTGCGAGCCTCCACCAGGGCGACGGCGGAATCCACGTCCGGAGTGGTTACGAAGGTACCCCAGTGACCGACATGGAGTGG
>CP070666.1:1675877-1678132 GCA_020351775.1 Gemmatimonadota bacterium
TCTGAATCATACTCGTTGGATCTTGAGTCTGCTACCTCTCCGGCTCCCGAGTGGATGGAGATCATTGTGGGGGTAGAGGTACGATCTGCCAACCCTCGGTCCCGAAGCGGAGGTCCCGCTCGACGAACTCCCAAATGACTAGCTTCTTGTTGGCCAGAAGCTCTCCGCGGCGATACAACTCCTGCCGTACCAGCGTGGATGCACCACCGTCGTTGACGATCGATGTCAGCGGCTGACCGAGTTGGTGGGCAAGCTGCGCGATGAAACCGGCCGCCTGTGGCTCGTCGCGCTGGAATACCCGCAAGAAGCTGTCACCCAGAATGAGGATCTCCGCATCGGGCGCGTCCTGGTACGGTGTGCCTGTATCGCGCCTGATCACTTGCATGCAGAGGATTCTCTCGGGCCCCATGTGGCGTTCGATCTGCGGAACACGGGCCATTTCCAGCAAGTCACCGATCCGTTCCAGTCGCACGGGCTTCTGCTGGTACTGGAGCGCCCCAGGTCGAATCCAGGCTCGCTCGCTGATGTGCTCCGCCACGGCCCTGGCCGCCACGGCGAGTCCGGCCGGCGACCAATGGGTGTCCTGTACCAGATAGAGTGCGTCCGAGTCGTCGCTGCCTCGCTGTTGCTTGGCTCGGCGGAATGTCTCGAAGAGGTCCACGACTTCCACGCCGGAGGCCCGGAGCTCTTCGAGCAACTGCCGTGTCTGGCGGCAGACGATGACCTCTTGCTGATCTGCTCGGCGAGTGAGCATCTCGGGGTAGACGCTCTCTTTGTTCGGCACCGGTACAGCCAGCAGGTGGATTCCTTGGGCCGCCAACTGGTCGCGAAACGCGAGGATCGCTTCTAGGGGTTGGGCTCGGCCGGCATCGGATGTCTTCAGCGGCGGCCGTTCGGTTAGATACTGTAGCGCCGGTTTGTAGAAGACCCATCCGTCGCGCCCCACGAGTGCCTTCTCACCGGCGTCGCCAAGCACCACGAACTGGGCGTACTGTATCCAGGACCGCAACGTCTGATTGACTACACTCGCTTCCTCCAGGTCCGTCTCGTAGGCCCGCAAGTTGGCGACCGTGGGGGCGCGAGTGAAGAGCTCGAGCACCTGGGGCCGCTCACCCCGCGGCAACTCCGCACCCGCCTGGATCAGGGCCACGCTGGAGATCAGCGCTACGAATCCGATGCTTCCAACCATCTCGATTCCAGGCACCCGTTTCACGCCAAGTCTCCTAGAACTGGAAGTACAGGAACGGGTTGAACGACTGTCCACACATCACCATCAGCGAGAGGAAAAACGCCCCTCCCAGCATCGGGGCCTTGGGCCACGTGATCGAATCCGACCATCCGTAGGCCTGAATGGGCAGGATGATTATAAGCGAGCTTACACCTGCGATCAGCAGAGTACCTTGCGTGTACAACTGGGCAGACAGCAAGAGGGCGCAGGCATCGCTGCTGCCTGCCCCCAGCATCACGCCAATATAGTCCATGGCCTGCTCTAGGTTGGCCGAGCGGAACAACACCCATGAAAAGAGCACCAGGACAAACGTGGCTGCGATCCGCATCGGTCGCGGCAGGCCGTGGTAAAGGCTTCGCTTGCCCAGAGTTCGCTCGAAGGCCAGCAACACTCCGTGGTAGGCCCCCCAGGCCACGAAGGTCCAATTGGCGCCGTGCCAAAGCCCGCCTAACAGCATCACAATCGCCAGATTCAGGTAAGTCCGCCACGGACCCTTGCGGTTTCCGCCCAGAGGAATGTACAGATAATCCCGAAGGAAGCTGCTTAACGAGATGTGCCAGCGCCGCCAGAAGTCGATGATGCTCTCGGCCAGGTAGGGCGAATCGAAGTTCTTCATGAACCTGAAACCGATCATCCGCCCCAGACCGATGGCCATATCCGAATAGCCGGAGAAATCGAAGTAGATCTGCAACGCGTAGGCCACCGCGCCGAACCAGGCATCCAAGGTGGTCAACTCCTGTGCATTGAAGGCAGCGTTCGCAGCGTGCCCCATCGGGTTGGCCAGGAGGATCTTCTTGGCGAAACCCAGCACAAACAACGCCACGCCCGAGGAGAACTTCTCCCACGTGTGTGACCGTCGCACGAGCTGCTCGGCCACGGTGTGATAACGGACGATCGGCCCGGCCACCAGTTGCGGAAAGAGCCCGATGTAGCAGGCGAAATCGACCGGCGACCGCGCCGGCGGGGCGGTGCCGCGGTAGACGTCGATGGTGTAGCTGAGGGCCTGAAAGGTATAGAACGAGATGCC
>CP070666.1:1678232-1680486 GCA_020351775.1 Gemmatimonadota bacterium
ATTGGTGATTCCTGCATCCCCGAATGGCTTCCTACGGTCCGGGAACCTCTCCCGCGATATGACCGCCCGGCGTACGCTCCGGACGCTGTTGTCTCTGGCCCGCGTGCTCAACTGCGGCACGATCCCTCCTCACACCTTAATGCTAACCGAACCGCCCTCCACTGCCAATACGCGATGCTCTCCGGTACTTGACGGATGCTCTCAAAGCTGACACACTGGTGTGTAAGCTGCGCAGGTTACGCAAGGGGCCACATGGCCAGGACCAGCGGAGTGACAGATCAGTTGGCGGGCCCGTTGACAGTAGCAGCCCTTGGGGTTCGCTGGCCACATGATCCCGGCTATACGGTGGTGCGTCCAGACGGGCTCGGTATGTACCTGCTCGTCCATTTCCGGTCGCCCATGAGCGCGTCGACGTCGGAAGGAACTGTCTCTACTGAACCAGGCGACTGCTTACTGTACGACCCGTCTTTCCCCCAATGGTACCGGGGCCGCGGGGCCGAATTCATTGATGACTGGCTGCACGTCTACGGGCCGGGAATGCGGGGGCTGATCCAGCGCTATGGGATCCCGGTGAACACAGTCTTCCGGCCTCGCGACACTGAGTTCATCACGCCTATCCTAGAAGCGATCAACCGGGAGATGCGGCGGCAGGACCGGCACTGGGGGGAGTCGGTGTTGTTGCTGGTCGAGAGCCTGTTCCTGCAGCTGAGCCGCCAGCTGAGCCTGGCCGGGGTGACGCCGACAGACGAGGCGTGGGAGGAGGCGCTACGGGACCTCCGGATGCAGGTCCATGAACGGCTGCAGGAGCCCTGGAGCGTGGCGGCGATGGCGCGGTTGGTGAACCTGAGTCGGGCGCGCTTCGCGAGCCTGTACGCGAGGCTGCTGGGCGTCAGCCCGATGGAGGACCTGATCCAGGCGCGCTTGCGACACGCGTGTGCGCTGTTGACCGATGCACGCATACCTGTTGCAGATGCAGCCGAGCAATGTGGGTTCAGAAGCGTGTGTCACTTCAGTCGTCTCTTCCGAAAGCATGTCGGTTGCGCACCGCGCGATTTCCGCCGATCTCCGGTGGCACACGTAGCGGGTATGCTGACGTCCGGAGAGGGGAAGAGCCGACCTTCCATGTTGCTGGAGCGGAGCGCCGTGACCCATGGGTGGCACTTGCTAACGGGTTGGGATCTCGAAGAGTACCTTGGCACGACAGATCGGGACCCAGTGCGCATGTCGAGGGCCTATGATACCGCCACGAGAAGCGTTTCTCAAGTGCCGAGCGCACAGCATCGACTCAGGCGGCCAGCTCGTAGACCGTGATCCGTTGCTCGCGAAAGTGACGTACCCGGATCGGGCCCGCCAACTGCTTGTCGGAGCGGTCGGGCATGTGACAGGTCTGTCCCCGGTAGACGGTGGCCGGCATTGCGCCGCCCAGGCGCTGATGAGGCCGGCACTCGTTGTAGTACTCCTGGAGGTCTGACAGCAGTTGCCCCAGATGATCCAGGCCTCGGGTGAGCACTACCCGCGCCAGCCGTTCATGCTTGAGCGTCCAGATCAGCCGCTCCATCACTGCGATGGAGCCGTGCTTCCCCACCGCGCCGAGCCGGTGCTTCACATCCCAATCGTCTTACTGTTTGTCGCCAGCGATTCTGGGAGAAGGGGTTAGCTACGGTCTAGCATGAGATGAACTGGTGTTCCTGTTCCTGAGAGACGGAATATGCAGGAGGAAAGGAGCAGGAGAGATGGCAGAGCCGCAGAGTACCGTAATCGAGGGGACAGAGCAGGGGCCTGGTGGTCGAGAGCGGTCTGGTAGCGGATCGGTAGCGGCTTGACCCTGTCTGGAGTAGCGGCTTGGTAGCGGCAGAGCGGCGGCCGCACCGATCGAATGGCCCTCTTCTTGAGTTTGCCAGCATTGGCACACCCGTCTGCGATCGCGGCCGACCGTGGAGCCAGATTCGAATACCTCTGTGCGTAAGTCCTAGCAGGGCGGAGGAGCGACGTGGCCCCCATCGCTGATCCGGCGTGTGGCTGCGAAACACACGCCAGATCATCCCAGATCTGAGCCGGATCCTGCCAGAAACTAACACGGTATCCCCGTCCGTAGCTGTCCCCCAGGCGCTACGGGTCATCACCGGAGAACACGAGTTTGTGCGCCCAGAACGGCGCCTATGGTCGACCCGCCGCGGGTCCGCGTTCGGCTGAGAGGCGCGAGCGCCATCACCTGAGATAGCCGAGAGCCTCGAGCTCCCTTCGCGCTTCGTAC
>CP070666.1:1680586-1682839 GCA_020351775.1 Gemmatimonadota bacterium
TCGCCTGCCGGCAGGCGAACGGTAATGGGGCACTTGCCCCGTGCCTGGCCGCTATCGACGTAGACCCATACCTGCCGGTCGCCAGGCTCCGCTTCCACCGTGAGCAACCCGTAACCCAGCCCGCGGCTGATTCCCAGCGTGACGCTTGAGCCAGCCGGCGCAGTCTCTCCGGCCCTGGGAGCTGAGCTGATCACTTGGCCTTTCTGCGCCGATGCGTACTGGTGAGACGTTTCGACTCGCAGCCCAATCTCCGTTAGTAGCCGCGAAGCTTCTTCCTCCGACTTGCCGATGATATCTGGCACCCGCACACCCCGTCCAAGGCTGAGCACAACTCGCACCTTCTTGTCGGTGGATGGCTCACATCCGGGGCCGGGCCTCTGCCAGATAACGTGGCCATGAGGTACCGAGGTGCTGAAGCGCTTCGTGCTCACTACATAGGTCAGACCAGCTGAACGGAGCAGGAGCTTAGCCTGTCGCCCGCTCTTACCTATCACATCTGGCACCCGTGACACGGTGGTAAAGGGTGATCCTGTGCTCACCACGAGGCGAACTGCAGTGCCTTCAGGTGTCAACACACCGGCAGCGGGCCAGGATCGAGTAACGAGGCCGGCTGGAAAGGCTGTGTCTGGCTCACTCTTCACAACAGTGCCTGTCAAAGAGTGCTCGGCCAGAGTGGCCAAGGCTATGTCCTGCCGATTGCCTACTACATCCGGCACCATCATACCCTCACCCAGGCTGGGTACTATCGTCACCTTCTTCGTGGTGGTCGGCGTCCCTGGCATCGGGAGCTGTCTGATGACTGCACCCGCCTCCGCCCCGTTGCTCAATTCCCCCTGCCCGATCACGCATTCGAATCCCGCCTTGGCTAGCCTCGCCTCGGCGTCGGCGCGACTCCTGCCGACGACGTTCGGGACATAGCGGACCGCGGCGCCGCCTGGGCGGCTCAATGACACTGAGGTCACGATCAGGACAGCCGCTGCCGCGGTGAGGATGCCGGCAACGATCCGCAGCGAAAGGCGTGACGGCCTGTCGAGTGTCGTATCGGGTTCGGGGTGCCGCATACGGGCCGTCATGGTGCCGCAGCGGAGGCAGAATGCTGCGCTGCCGTAGACCACATCCCCGCATTTTGGACAAATCATGTTGATCCCTCCCAGCATCGATCTGGCAACCGACGTACCAGCCCTGCCCCCCAGGCGTAGCCGAGCTGCTGTGTGCGCTCATTGCCTGCTCAGTCCCGGTGTCGTACCGCGGCGTTCCCGGAACCGTCGATCTAGAGTACTGCCCCTAGTTCTTTCCATAGAGGGACCCGCATCGGCGCTTCGCAAACCTACACACGGCACACGTGGGACGGGCTTGTCAGCGCCAAATCGCGATGGGACACCTTGCGGGTGTCAAATAGGGATGGGACACCTCTGAGCGGCTTCTGAGCTTGCGGGCGAGCGAGGACGAACCTATCATATGAGGCCAATCTGGCGGCGCCTTCGGGCGCCGCTTCCTTCTGTGGAGTGTACTCCTGTGGAGATCATCGGGACGGCTGTTTCTCTGATGGTGCGATCGATGGTGTTGAGTGCCCAGTCTGCTGGTCAGCTGCGAATGCTGCATCGGCACCAGGCGGCTGGAGTTGGCGGCAACGTCGGCGAGATGGCCCGTCTCCGGGAGGAGAACCGTCGGCTGCAGGCGGTGAACCAGCTCCTGAAGTTACGCTTCGGCCAAGCATCGCCGAAGAAGCGTTACACCCCGATGCAGCGGCTGCAAGTCCTCTGGCACATGGCCTACTACCGCATCCCCAGAACCCGGGTGAAGGAGCACTTCCTGATCGCCAAGTCGACTCTCTACCGATGGCTGCACGCCGCAGAGGAAGGCAACCTGGGTCGCCGCAGGGCCGATAGGGAGAGTCCCAGGAAGACTCCCCGGGAGATCGCGGAGATGATCTGGGAGATATTCGAGGCGAATCCACACTTCGGGCGCAAACGCCTCGCCAGCATCCTCTGGTTGCTGGGCGTGTTCGTGGCGGCCTCAACGGTCAGGAATGTGCTGCTGCGTCCCAGACCGCGGAGCGCGCCTGCGGCAGCGAAGACCGAGGCCACGCTCGAGAGGCCGCGGGAGATCGTCTCCCGCTATCCCAATCACGTCTGGAGTGTGGACCGGACGCGGGTGTGGCGCTGGGGCGTCTGGCCCACCTGGGTGTTGGTGGCGGTGGATCACTTCTCCCGTAGGGCGACCACGGTATGCCTTCTGGAGGGTGCCAATGCT
>CP070666.1:1682939-1685152 GCA_020351775.1 Gemmatimonadota bacterium
CCGCTCACTCGACCCCAACGTCGCGACGTACGACGTGATGTCCATGGATGCGCTCATCGTGCAGTCACTCGGTGGAGACCTGATCATGGCGAAGATCATGGCGGCGGTCGCAATCATCGCCCTGATCCTGGCCCTGGGCGGGGTATACGGTGTGATGGCCTACACAGTATCGCAGCGCACCCAGGAACTCGGCATCCGCATGGCGCTGGGCGCACAGACTCGAAACGTGCTATCGATGGTGGTACGACAAGGGACGGTCCTTGCCTCTATCGGCGTTGTCGCCGGGGTCGGCGTCGCACTCGGAGTCACTCGCGGTCTGTCGAGATTCCTGTTTGGGGTGAGTCCGTTCGATCCCGTGATCTTCGGTGCAGTCGCATTGGCTCTGCTCTTTGCGGGACTAACCGCAACGCTCTTCCCAGCGCTCCGCGCCACGAGAGTCGACCCGATTGTGGCGTTGCGAGCGGAGTAAGTTGGGAGGTGGCCGCCCACCTGCCAGCGTGATCGGGCCCTTAGCGGTCATTACTGACGCGGTCGATGGAGCATCTGACGTGCAGCCGGGTGGTGTGCCGACCGTCGCCAGCAGGCCGATCCGGACAGGATGTCTGTACCGTGGCTTCACTAAGCATCTCTCGTCATTCCCGAGAAAGCTGCAAGAAACCTCCTGCACTTTGCGCCACTGCCGGACCGCCCGATCAAGTGATTCCGTGGTAACCCGACTCCAATCCCCACCAAGCCCGTGGTGAGGTTGCCTCGCAGCACTGTGCCTATCAGTTCGTTCTCCTGGGCGCCCAGGCCCAATCGAATGCCCATCTCCCTGCTACGCTGCGCAACTGCGCGCGCAGTGACACCAAAGACGCCGACCGCTGCAAGAACGGTAGCGAGTAAGGCAAACGCACCCATCAGTTGGCTCCGATACCGCTCATCGCTGGCGGATCGAGACGGGAAAGAGCTCATGGTACCGGCCTGGGTGATCGCCAGGTCCCCGTCCACGGACCACACTGCTTGGCGCATGAGAGGAATCACAAAGCGGGGATGGGCGCACCGCCTGCGCACGTGGGCGGGATATAGCCGCAGCAGCAGCCGGTAGAGTCTCGAGCAGCTTTTCATCACGCCCCGACCTTTCCCGGCAAATGCTCCCGCACTTGCTGCACCAGTGATCTCATCCGCTCGGCATCCGCTGCGAGCACCTTCTTGCCCATCGCCGTTATCCGGTAGTAACGACGCCGTTCGTCGTCCAGGTCCTTCGCCGGTCGCCTGGATGACTCGACGAGGAGCCCGTTGTGCATCAGCCTGCGCAGCACGGAGTAGAGGTTCCCTGGGAGCAATCTCACCTTGCCGCCAGTGCGTTCCGCCATGTCCTGCACGATTCCGTAGCCGTGCCGCTCACCGTCCATCAGCACAAGGAGCACCAAGAACTCCACTGGCTTGAGCGGAAGCAGCTGTTCGACCCTCTCGCTGTCTCTCTTCGTCATGGGCGTACCCGCAGACCTTGGATCAGGAGCCAGAGATGAAACTATGCTTGTTGTCAGTATACTACGCAAGATCACATATGGAGTTTCAAGCTCGCTTGGGTCGGCGGCGGATCTGAGCAGCAACCTGCGGATACCCACGGATCTCAGGAATAGGCGCCGTGCTGCTAGGGAATGATCAAAAGGACTGGCTTCGCAGCTGGGGCGACTGGCAAGGCGGCGGATTCATCGAAGGAGCGCCACGATTCCGGCGAGCAAGAAGGAGAGAACGACCATTAGGATTGTGCCTCGAATGTGGGCCCGAAACTGGTGGCCAAAGTCTTTGTAACCCGCGAATCCTTCCGTTCCCGGTATGACAACGAATCTAGGCGTAATTCTGCAGTAGATGAGCCAATCCAGTATGAAGAGGTCGACGAGATTGAAAACAAGAATGACGCCGAATATGTGGATGAATAGGGTGAAAAACGGAACATGGCCGTTACCTGGAGATTGCAGGGTGAGAGCTGAGACTAAAGGGATACCGATGCACAGCGCAAAAAAGGGGATTGCGAACGCCGACGCTTGAAGCCTCTCTTTTCTCGTCAAAGGAGGGGTCGCATCCTGGATGTCGCGCGGGAGATCCTTACGTACAAAGCGAGGATTGAGGTACACGGCACTCATGATAAGCAGCGAGCCAATGGCTGAAAGGACTGCTCCGTGTAACAAGATCCGGCCGAGGTCTAGCATGACATTTCCCCTCCCATG
>CP070666.1:1685252-1687446 GCA_020351775.1 Gemmatimonadota bacterium
CCGCTCCCCGCTCCCGGCTCCGCCCCACGGACTCCCGCTACTGCACGTCGCCCCTCAGCTACCTCCTGGGCATCAACGTGATGTCCCCGTCAAACGTCTCGACAACCAACTCAGCGCTCCCCGTGCCCAGCGTGAATTCCACCCGCCGGCCCCTCGGCCATGAAGGGTAGGTGATCGTGAAGTCGGAGGAGAATTCGCCGTCGTAGATCCCAAACCTCGCACGGACGTCCGAGTCCTCCGGTATGCGGAGCGAGATGTCTCCATCGTGAGTGACAAAGGAGTAGCTGCCGCGGGGGGCAAGAATCCCATCGAACATGATGTCGCCGTCGACATTGTCGACCTTGACCGAGCTGGCCTCGATTTCCCACAGCTCCACGGTGCCATCAGTGGCGTCGATCTCGATGTCACCCGAAGCGCCTTCGACCGTGATGTCACCGTCCGAGGTTTCCAGGCGGATTTGGCCCCCAACGCCCTCCGCTGTGATACTGCCGTCACTTGCATAAGCGAACACCCGACCCGAGCCGCCCCGTATGATTATGTCTCCATCGCTCGTCCGCACATTCACATCACCGAGTGTCCCATCCACAGTTATGTCACCGTCGGATGCTCGCAGCTCGAGGTCCATCGACGCCGGCACCGTCAGCAGGTAGTCGATATCATCATCATCGTCCCAACTCCTGGCACGGATACGCAGCGTTGATGACGTCCGCTGAATGACAAAGCCACCTCTGAATATGTTGTCGGCTCTCACTCTAACCTCGTTGCGGTCCCAAGTCCGCACGATGATATAGCCGCTGCTGTTTTGCAGCTCGAGCCGCATATCGGGATCGACGGCAAACGTGGTATCCGTGCTCTGTGGAATAACAGTCGCCACCAACGCGCCAGCCAAGATGTTCAACAACATGTCTTAGACCTCCTCAAATATCCTGCAAACACTCCCTCATCCGCTGATTCAATCCGCGTCAATCTGCTATCAGTCCCAACCTGTCCGCGGTTGTCCTCCGCACCGGCCCGCGCCCATCCGCGGCCCTAACTGCTGACCTCCACCTTCCAGGCAGCTGCCCGCAACACGCTCAACTTCTTCTTCATCATCCCGGTATAGTGATCGGCCAGAAAATCGCTGGCCGGATCTCGGGCCAGTGCTTCCTGCGCCTCCGTCAACGCTCTGTCTATGATGGCCAGTTGCTGTCGCAGTATTCTCACAGTTGTGCTATCCAGAATGCCCTCCTCCTCTAACAGCACCCGCTCCAGATCGGATATGGCCGGTCCATACTTCTGAGCCACTGCGACGGTCGCCGTTACCGTGGCGCCGGCGTCCCGGGCCGAAATGTCGATGACCGAAGCCATCGGATTCTCGGGTGCTGTCGCCCGAGCCAACCACCATCCCCCAGCACCAACCACCGCTAGCGCTACGGCAGCCGCCAACGATTGAGGCACTGAGAAGATGAGCCGGCTCGCCGCCCGACGGCGCGTAGCCAGCTGGACTACACCGCTCGGCGTGTCGCCAATCGCAGCTGAGATCTGCGGCCATACGTCATTCGCTGGCGCCCGACCCTCATAGCCGGCGGCCCAGTCGACCACACCTCTCAGTTGCTGCAAGTCAGCTCGACATTCATCACACGACTCCAGGTGACGCTCGAGTTCGGCGCGCTCCGCCACGCCCAACTCTCCATCCAGGTAAGCTGAAAGCTGTGGAGTCCACTTGTCGCTCATCATCTCTCCTTACGCTGCGAAGAACGACCGCAGGGCCATCCGTGCATGGTGCAGCTGGGATCTCGAGGTACCCACCGTTATGGTCAGCGCTTGGGCAATCTCCTCGTGTTTATATCCCTCCATGTCGTGCAGCACGAAAACCTGTCTCGCTCTCTCTGGAAGCCGGTCGACCGCGGTCTCGAGGTCGATCCTGAGCCCGGTTGTGACCGGGCTGGCCGGCAGGTCCGCTGGCTCCAGGCCGGAGCCTGAGCCCCTGCTCTCCTCTTTCCGATACCGCTCTCGCTGCCGCAGGATCACGTTGGTGGCCAACCGGTGGAGCCAGGTGCCGAAGGCCGACTGGCCCCGGAAGGTGTCGAGCTTCTCCCAGACGCGAATGAAGACGTCCTGCAACACGTCATCCACGTCATCCCGGGAGAGCAGCCAGCGGGCCAAGCTGTTCACCCGCGGCGCGTGGCGGCGATACAGGCGCTCGAACGCGAGC
>CP070666.1:1687546-1689733 GCA_020351775.1 Gemmatimonadota bacterium
CAGAGCCTGCTCGTCGCCCGAGTCGATCTATCACAGACCGGCACCGAGTCGCTGGAGCAAGCGCGCGAGTTCATCTCTCGCCTGGAACAGTCAGTTGGCTCGCTGCCAAATGTGGAGTCTTGGTCCTTGGCCGACGGTATCCCACTGGACCTGGTCGGCAACTTCGCCTCCGTGTCGCGTGCTGACCGAACAGATGAGACCGCCGGCCGCGTGACGGTCGAGTTCACCCGAGCCGGTTCGAATTTCTTCGCAACCGTGGGCATACCGATTCTTCGCGGACGCGGCTTCGAACAAACAGACGATGCCACGTCTGAGCCCGTGGTGGTCATCACCCAATCGCTGGCCGACAGGGTTTGGCCCGGCGAGCACCCGGTGGGCCGACGTCTCCGGTTTTCCGCGTTCGCGGATTCGCTGCGCGAGCACACCGTCGTCGGCGTAGTGGGGAACGTTGCTTCGAGCAGGGCAACAGAAGACTGGCCCAACATCTTCGTGCCACTGCAGCAGAACTTCCAACCGCGCATAATGGTCGCGGTGAGAGGCACGATAGACGCCGCAGAGTTGATCCGACCAATCCAAGCGTCGGTGATAGAGGCGGATCCCAATCTTCCGCTCCCAAGTGTGAGCACCTCGGAATCACTGGTTACACGCAGCACCGAAGGCCAGAGGATGATAGCCCAGATGGCAGCGTTGTTTGGGGCGCTGGCCCTGCTCTTGTCAGCCATCGGCGTGTACGGTGTAATCGCATTCACCGTAGCCAACCGCACCCGTGAGATCGGCGTGCGCATGGCGTTGGGTGCGACCCGCGAGAGCGTACTGCGCACCGTCCTGAGTGACGCCGTTCGCTTGGCTGCACCGGGCCTGGTGATTGGTGGCCTACTCGCGGTCGCGGCCGGGTACGCAATGCGGTCCACGCTATTGGGGGTGAGTCCCATCGATCCGATCTCATTCGGTTCGGTAATCGGCGTACTGATGTTGGTCGTGTTGTTGGCCAGCCTGGTACCAGCAAGAAGAGCGTCGGGCACTGACCCGATGGAAGCGTTGCGATGTGAGTGAGGGCCAGGTGCCCGGTTTCCCGGCATCCCGTGATCCCGACGCCGCGGCCGACCATCATCGTATCCATCGTCGGTCGTAGCCTGTCTTCTCCCGGCGGTCGCGACGGACGGTGTGCATCGGTTGTCGTCGTCTACCATCGTGCGTCGTCGACGCACAGGGGCCGCACCCGGTCGCTGGACACGTTCAATACCCCACGGCATAATTGATCCTCGAATGACTTGTTTGTCGCCGGTTCTCACGCTTCCGCCACATCCTGTCGTCAGCAGGCCCCCGCCGAACTGGCGGCACTCAAATAACCAGGCCTCCGGAAAACCCGGGGCGGTTCAGTGTCCGAACCGATCGTAGAACTCTTTGGAGAACTTCGCGTAGCACCTGACTCCCAGCGATGCTCCGGCCAGCCACCGGCCCACACCAGGCATCGAGGGCTACCGCCCGACTCAAGCGGCCTCCAGCAAGAGCGACGAGAGAATCTTGGTCGTTGATGACGACCCAGGGATGGTCGGAGCACTCGGCAGGGTGCTCAAGCACCTCGGTTACCAAATCACGTCATCGGGCTGACCTGTCTCACGATTCTTGCCGTCACTACAGGTTGGCCGCGGCGTTCACGGCTGGCTCCGCCCGTTGCGTGACGGTCCAGGATGAGAAAGCAACGCACGGGCGGCGCGGCGAACCGGTTAGAGAGCGGTCGCGGGAGGACCCGCGCCGGTTACAGTCCGGCTCGGGAGTGCCTGCTTCAGGGGTTCAGCGCATGTCGGTCGCCTTGGTGCCGCCCTGCATTTCCTGTTTGAGCCGGTCGAAGTTCCAGGCGGACGCGTTGAGAATCACAACAGCGACGGCGCACAGGATGGCGAACACCGCCATGACCCCGGCTGCGAACCACAGCACTTTCTCCAGGCTCAGCGTTGGTAGGTTGAATCCCACCAGGATGAACGCGATGATCATCAGGACAATGCTGTAGCGCTGCATCCGTTGGGCCATCACGGCGGGCGGGATGACGTGCTTGCGGGTGATGAACACGCCGGGGGCGGCCTCGACAGTCGGTCTCTGCATTTGTAACCCCTGTGAGCTCGCCCCCAACTGTTGGGAAAACGGGTCCTGGTGTCAAGCCTTTGCGATGCCGCCCCTGTGTGGGTA
>CP070666.1:1689833-1692008 GCA_020351775.1 Gemmatimonadota bacterium
GTGTCACGGTTCAGACGCTGGCGCAGTGACTCGCCCGCGATGTGCGGCATCACGTAGTAGAGGAATCCGTCGGCTTCACCCGAATCAAACAGTGGCAGGATGTGGGGATGAGTGAGCCCTGCGGTGACCTCGATCTCGCGCAGAAACCGCTCAGAGCCGAGCGCAGCTGCCAGCTCAGGCCGCAGTACCTTAACGGCTACCTTGCGGTGATGCTTCACATCCTCCGCTAGATACACGATCGCCATCCCGCCGCTACCGAGTTCCCGCTCGATGGCGTAGCGGTCCCGCAGTGCTGCTTTGAGGCGAGCTAGGACATCCTCGGTCACGTCATGCGACCTCCTGGTCCCAGGCTCTAAGCTACGGCGTGCCACTGGAGAGGGCCAGAGAGATCAGTGATGCTGGTGCTGGGCCCCTCTTATATTGACAGGGGTACTCCGTGAACGTTCCCACACGGGGGACCTACTGTATCCCACAGATACGATCTCTGGGCCCCCATACCCCTTGGCGAGTTCTCCCAGGACTGACCCGGAAAGCGGCGTGAAGCGGAGGCGCGATCTCCTCAAGGGGGTGGCCGCAGTCGCGAGCCTCCCTTGGGCTGGTCGGTCTACCCGAATCCCGGCGCTGTCAGATCTCGATTCGAGCAGTGTTGCGCGTCAGCGACTCTTGCGACGCTGTGCAGCCGTGACGCTCATGCTGTCTTGGAGGGGCGGCTGATGGAACAACCATCCACTACACCAGTCCACCGCGCAGGTGGCCAGTGGGTGAGCAGAGCGGTCAACTCGCTGGTACTCACGCTCGTCGGGTCCGTCATTGGTTGCACATCATCAGCGGGCCCGACGGTGGAACAAACCGCCACCGGGCTCGTCGGCTCCTGGGATTGGCTGTGGTCGAGTGGTGGTATTGGCGGCGGGACGCAGAGCCCGGAGTCTACCGGTTGGACACAGAGGTTGGAGATCACCAGCGATAGCATACTCCGGTGGTTCCGCCAAGACACAGTGGTGTTAAGCGAACGCATCAGCAGCGTGCGTAGAAAGACGCCCTTCTCAGCGGACACCGCAGACGTCATTCGTATTGTCAGTTGGGGTGATGTGGTAGGCGGTGACCTCTGGCTGTACGAGTTCTGGGGTGCAGATACGCTGCGGCTCAGGGACCTCTGCTATGACTGCTATGACCATGTGTGGGCCCGCCAGACGTTCTGAGTTCAGCCGTTACGGCCCCGGGTGTCTCGCGGCGCTCGGGGCTTCGCTCTGCCCAACCGGCGTCAAATGTCCCAATTCCACCCCTCGGTGTCCCGCAACCGCGCTACCGAGCGGTGGTACGAGCCGGCATACTGTCACTGTCGCCCTCAACACGCAGCCCCCTCCGAAGGCCCACGGAGGATGACGGAGGGCGTCATTTTCAGGTGGACACGCTGAGCCCCGAGTGTCATGCGGTCCGGCAGATCGGAGGTGACCAGAATGCAGAACGGAAACACCGCCATGATCATGCACCCGGCGCCCGACACCGGCTTCCCACGGAACGCTGTCTTGCCGATGCATCCCGATGAGACTAGCTGAGCTGGCTCCCGGGCGCATGAGCCGACCGAGGCCAACGCCATGACGCCCGCCCGTCGCCGGTTGACGCGCCTGCTCCTGTGGACACTCCTGGGCTATGCCATCCTCTCACTGTGGCAGACTGCCGTCTTCAAGGGGTTCGCGGACTTCCCGTGTTCCGAGCACCTCTCGGAGGACGGCAGTTGCGTGGTCGGCAGATCCTTCGCTCGCGGCGCACCTGACACGACGACGTATGGAATCGAGGCCTTTCTCACTGTGTACGCCGCCAGCTGGAGTGGTGGTGGCTGCAACTACTCGAAGACCGAAACGGACGAACTGTCTATCGGGACAGCGGTCGGCCGCCTGCGGTTTCGGCTCGATGGACGCACGCTGTCGGTCAACCAACGTCGCATCGATCCAGGCGAGACGCTTCGAAGCGCGCGATACTGGCACTGGAACCCCTGGGTCGTCTCGCGCCTTCAATTGCAGTACCAGGGAGTGGTTCCTGACTGCGATGCAGAGACAACGGTCGCCAGGGCGGTGATTGTCGGCCGCTACGGTACTGAGTTCTCGGCCGTGAAGGGGATACTCGTGCTCGTCCTGATCATCATCGGACTCAGGGCCACCCGTGCACGTGGAGGAC
>CP070666.1:1692108-1694270 GCA_020351775.1 Gemmatimonadota bacterium
GTGTTCGCCGTTACGCCCCCGGCCGCGTTGATCATGTCCTTAGCCTTCTGGAGGCCAGCTCCGATGTTGGTGCGGAGGTTGGGGGACATGGCATTGATGGCGTTCGTCCAGTTGGACCGGTTCGCTCCGAGGGCCGCAATTGCCACATTCTGCCGCCCGCTCGTCGCTTCAGCATCGTTGGAATACGATACGATCCCCAGCTCCGTTCCGCTCTCAGCCAACGTTACGAAGTCATTCGCAGCTACTTTCAGGCGTTCCATGCGTGAAGGCGATTCGAGCGCCATGCTACCAGACTCGTCGAGCACAAGCACAACGCGCGTTGTGTTGTCGGTCCGGACGAACTTGGTGGCGTTTACCGTTGCTCCGTTGGCAGCTGGATCAGGTGCGCCAGCGGGTTTGATGAAGGTGCTCGGCCAAGCCCATACCACCTGATCCCAAACAGATCGGTTGGAGCGACACCGTGATTGTTCGGTGACGTCCGTGGCATCGTGATTTCCACCCGACATGTCGGTCAGATTCGTGGGATCGCCATGACCCCAGCAGTATTCGGTCCCATCACCATCCATCAGAGATGGCTCCTGGCCCGCCGCCGCGTCCGGGCAGTCTGCCCACCCGAGCCACGCGCCACAGTTCACAGCCCGGGACTCGTACTCGTCCTTGGCATCAAAGACCAGGTGGGTGAATTCATGGGCGAAGGCCCGGTCCGGATGTGGCACGTCTAGTTGAGTGTAAATCCAGTTGATGGATACTTTAATGCTCCCAACCTTTCCCCACGACCCAGTAAGGGCCTGCCACCATACTCCGCACTCACCGGGATCGGCGTTTGGAGGATTGGGGGGGCAGTCGTTATGGACGGCGCAGGCGTTTCCCACGTTGGTTCCGCTCGTGCACGTCGCGTCGTAAACGCGAACGTCGGCATCCGTGCCGAAGGCGTTGTTGTGAATGAATGCCTCGCCAATCTCCGCCTGACCGTCGGTCACATCGAAAATGACCGCCGAGCCCGCACTGATCAGATTCTCAATATCCGTTAACTGAGCGTTCGTTGCGTCGAAGAGAACCGCAACGGAGAGGTTGAACACATTCCGGTCCACGCAGGTTGAACCTGGGCAGTCCGCATTCTCGTTGCAGAGCTTCCCGGCGTTCGCACCACCCACGCACTTCCGTCGGGCTACAGGTGCCGCCCGGCCTTCCAACTCCCCATTTGCTGTTCCTTGGGCATACGCTGGGGACCAGAGCAGAGTTTCCGTGATCAGGCTTGACACCAACAGAAGGATCAGGCCTGGCACATGCAGGCGCGCCGTCTCCATAAGACGAGGAAGCTGGGGCCTGGATGCTCTTTGCTCTTCTTTTCTTGAGCGTTTCATGGCTATCTCTCCGGGCGAGTGATTTGCCTGAATCAATCCAACCAGGCGGCAACACCCTGGGCCGCACTCCGGCGGCCTAGGAGACCCCACCTGGACAAACGTTCGTGAGCTGTGCGTCCCCGCAAGGGGCACCGTACGGGCTCTAGCGACTGCGAGTCTCTCGCACTTGAGGTCGCGCTAAGAGGTCATCTCGTGCGCTCTGGAAGGCATGTCGCTCTTGGGGCCAGCGGATCTATCATCCGTTGCCTTTCTTGCTCCCAGCAGGCGTCCCGTTTGGCGACGCATGGAAAGCATGTCCCTCACCTGCTTTTCCTACCAGAATAGACGCGGGGTGGGCGAATTCCTTCTCATAGGCAGGCGGTGGGGCCAGAAAGCCTACGGACAGTCAGTCCGTTGGCCTTTTACCTACCTCGCATCTGGACGGTGTACGGAGCGCGTGTTCCGGCTATATGTTTGTAAGACGTCCGGCGGAGGGGAGAATGAGTAGCGAGCGCTTCATTGAAAACAATATCGTCCGAAACCGCCATAAACTTGGCTATCCGGACTCGGTGTTCATACGTCGTTCGCGGATTGGTCGGGGCTTCGGCATAGCCGATGTGGCGCTATTCCCGCTTCGTGGCCCCCATCGCATCGTGTTGATTGAGGTCAAACGGGGCTTGCAGTCCTTCGACGAGCGTTCGTGCTCCAGCAGCGTGACGAGGTGCTCGAGCGGATTCCAATCTTCCCGGAGTCCGCGGCGAACGAAGCCAGAGAGGTCTACGTTCCCGACGGAGACCATCGAGCCATTCTGGCCCGGCT
>CP070666.1:1694370-1696506 GCA_020351775.1 Gemmatimonadota bacterium
CCGCTTTCCGCCAGCGCCAATCCGATATTGATCATCCGTCTTGTCCCCGTGGAAACCAGGGAACGAAAACGCTGGTGGTGCTTTGGTATCGACGATACGCGTCGCCACGACTCTTGACCGCTTGCAGTTCTGTGTAGGGAATACCCGAGATCCGAAACAGGAACACCAACATCGCAGTGGGTCCTACCCAGGTAAGGAGAGCACCGTGTCCTATGAGGACATATGCCCACCAGTGAACCCACTCGAAGAAGTAGTTTGGGTGCCGTGAGTAACGCCACAGCCCGACTTGGCACACCTGACCCTTGTTCGCGGGATCGCTTCGGAACCGCGCCAATTGGCGGTCGGCAATCGTCTCGCCCGCCACAGCAATGACCCACACGGCCACACCTGCATAAGCGAATCCGTCCAGCTGTCCACCCGACATGGCCGCAAGCACGGGGATCGAAAACAGGATCGCGACCGCGGCCTGTGCCTGATACACCCAGAAGAAGTTTCGCGCCCCCCTGGCGCCCCAATGATTGCGCATGGCGCTGTAACGGCCATCCTCCTCAGAGTGACCGAGCACGCGATTGAACAGCAAGAACACACCGAGCCGCAGTGCCCATACGAGTGCCAAGCCACCGACGAGCAGTCGTCGTTCAACTGTAGCGTCCGCAAACACGGCATAGATCAGGGCCAGAGCGGCGAGGCCAAACGACCACGCCACGTCGACGCTCGTCGCGTTCTGGGTTTTGACCTGCCTGGCCCAAAGCACGGCCATCACGACGGCCAGCCCGCCCCAACTCAGCAGCACCAACTGGATCATGCTGCCGACGCCTGCCAGCTAAATGAAGACGATCGGGCTTCGAGCGCAGCAGCCGGTTTGGCGAAGACAAGCTGGCTCACACCCAGCACTCCTTCGCTGAACCCGCCTTCACAGTATGCGAAGTAGAACTTCCAAATGCGCTGGAAGAAGTCGTCATGACCCAGCTTGCCGATCGACTCGCTATTGCGGTCGAGATTCCGGTGCCATTCACGCAGGGTACGGGCGTAGTGCGGCCCGAAGTCTTCCGCATGCACCAATCGCAAATCGGTTCTGCCGCAGGCTTTCATTAGAGGGCCGACAGCGGGCAGACAGCTGCCGGGAAAGATGTAGCGCTTGATGAAATCGACGTTACGTCGGGCATCATCGTAATAGCGATCTTGAATCGTTATCGCCTGGATCGCTGCCAGTCCATTTGACTTGAGTAACGCGGCGCATTTCGCGAAGTACTCTCCGAAGAACTGGTGACCCACCGCCTCGATCATCTCGATCGATATCAGCTTGTCGTACTCACCTTTCAGGTCGCGATAATCGCTCAACAATACGGTAATGCGATTGTCGAGCCCTGCTTCGGTCACTCGCTCCTGCGCCAACTGAAACTGTTCGCGGGAGATCGTGGTAGTCGTCACCCGGCATCCGTAGTGGCGAGCCGCGTGGATGGCGAAGCCACCCCACCCGGTTCCGATTTCGATGACGTGATCGCTCGGGCCTAGCTCGAGCTTGCGGCACAGGCGATCGTACTTGGCGCGCGATGCATCGGCGAGCGTGGCGTTGGGACGCTCGAAGTAGCCCGACGAGTAGGTCATCGTCTCGTCCAGGATCAACGAGAAGAATTCGTTACCGAGATCGTAGTGCGCTGCAATGTTCCGACGGCTGCCAGCGCGAGAGTTGCGGTTCAGTGCGTGTGCTGCGGCACGAATCGGTCGAACGAGTCGAGCGAAACCGGTCTCCAGATCGTCCATGACGGCACGATTGCGCACGAAAAGTCGAATCACCGCGGTCAGGTCGTCGGTCGTCCACCACCCGTTGGCGTAAGCCTCAGCGGCTCCGATGTGGCCGCCAAGTGCGACGGAGCCATAGAATCGCGGATCGATGATCCGGATGGACGCGGTCGTTCCGGCGTGCGCCCCGAAAGCGTGCACGGCACGGTTCTCGTGAACGAGGAGCCGATCATCGGCAACGCGATGAAGTCGTTTGAACACCAGATGCCTGGCGATACGGTCGATTGCTTTCATGCTGGTCTCTTTGACGGATGTACAAAGAAGGGAACGCGCTTGAGCCACAGACGGGCTGCTTGCCAGTAGATACCGCCTACCACCGTAGCTGTCATCAAC
>CP070666.1:1696606-1698737 GCA_020351775.1 Gemmatimonadota bacterium
CCCCTTCCTCCTTCCTGGTCACTGAGAACGCGGTCCGACCCTTGAGGTCATTGCCCTGGAACGACTCCACCTGGGGCTGGTATAGCACGACCGTGTGATTCATGGTGTCGATCTCGCGCGGCCAACCGAGTGGTTCATCCTGCTGAGTTGGCGGCCCGATGAACACGATGCCGAACAGGGTGGTGCTCAAGGCCATCCACGGAATCCGAAACTGTGAAGGTGAATTCATCAGCAATCCGTCCTCTCAAATCCCAACATCAAGCGGCCGTCGAAACCAGCCATCTCCTGGCTTGAGGACCTACTATACCGTTCGGGTCTGCCTGTTCCCGATCCAAAGCCGTGACCGGCCCACCGTCCTTCAGCGTCTTCCACCGCAAAACAGCGCGGCCCGATGCGCCGCAAGTCAAGCTACAGATCAAGAGTCCCGATTCGGCTGGGAGTTGTTCTATCCCACCGCTCACATCCTAGTTCCTCAGTCTCTTCACCTTTCGCGCAACCGTCCTCCTGATCTTGTCATACGACGGCGGCGGTCCTTGCCGGATCTGCTTCCCGTCCACGAACACGGCGTCGGTCTGGCAGCAGGCGAGCAGGTCCATCCGGTTCTCCAGCGTGTCGATCTCGCGGAACTCCACTTTGTCACCGAACTCAGCTGACGCGCGTCGCGCCCGCTCCAGGATCAGGTTCTGCGCCATGCACCAGCCATGCGTGAACGCTGTCACCGTCACCTTGCCCGGCACGGACTCGGGCGGCGGTCCCTGTTTGAGCCACTTGGGTGCCACGGCGTCATCCGCGAAGGGCTTCCACATCAACAGTGCCATCCCGTCGCGGTCGGCCTTCCGATACCCGTGCTTGCGAAACCACGCAGCCTTCATCCAGAACGGCAGGGCAATCCCCCAAGCTGCCATGCCTTTGGCTCCACGGTATTTCGCGTCCTGCTCGGCGGCTTCGAGCAGTGCCGTGCCCATGCCGCGCTTCTGAAAGTTGCCGCGACCCTTCCTGTATCCGTGCACCCAGATACAGTAGATGAAGTAGAGATCTCGTCCCGCGACGATCGACTGCTCGATGGGAGCGTATTGAATCATGCCTCCCACCCGGCCCTCGTCGTCCAACGCCAGCTTCGCACCGAGGCCTCTTGGCTTCATGGTCTCATACCAGGTCCGCCTGCGGTCACCGGCTTCCTTCGCTTCGTCACTCCAATCTTCCAGGCAGACGCAGAACAGATTCAGGTGTTCTTCGGTGACGTCGGTTATTTGCATGGGATACCTCACACGCGGAGTGTCGCGGGTGTTCGCACCCGCTCGTCAGGCCGCACATACACGATGGAGTCGTACCTTGCCCTTCCGTGGGCCAGGCCATTGCCCGCCTGCAGGCTGAGCTTGCCGATGGTGCAGGAGTGATTGATGCACTGGATGCTGAATGGCATGGCGGGCCTCCAAGGAGGCGGCATGTGAAGCGCGCTCCTAAAATTTTGCGCGCAACCGGCCGGAAGGCTAGAGTTGGAGCCGAGGCGCATAGGAGGCGGATCTATGGCTGCGTTCCCTCGTCTCTTACAGTTCTCTTACAATCTCAACGTCAACACCGTCGTAGGCTCAACCGTACAGCCTAGAGAAGCAGCTGTGTTGTGCGGAGCACCCTGAAGGATCGGAACATCAACCTTTGCGGCCCAAAAGACCACAATGAGAAAGCCGTACGCTCTTCTCCTCCTGATTGTATCTGCCGCGACCCCCTTGTCGGCTCAGGAACCCCGGGCCGCCGAGGTCCAAGCACTGAGGCTGACCCCAGCCCAGACCGAGACCGTTCGCCTGGACGGCGTGCTCGCAGAAGGATTCTGGGAACAGGCCGGCGTCATCAGGGACCTGCGGCAACAGGAACCCGATGAAGGGGCACCCGCTACCGAAGCCACGGAAGTCAGGATCGCGATCGACGACAAGAACATCTACGTGGCGGTGATGGCCTTCGACCGGGAGCCGGACCGAGTGGTAAGCCGGATTCTCGCGAGAGACCAGATCATGGAAAGTCGCTTTGACGGGCTCCAGTTCGCCGGCGACGATGCCGTAGCCATCTTGTTCGATACGTTCCACGACAGCCGTAATGCGTTCGTCTTCGCCACGAACCCCAATGGTGCGGAGTT
>CP070666.1:1698837-1700967 GCA_020351775.1 Gemmatimonadota bacterium
ACGAAAGCCATGCCGATGAAAAGACCTTTGCCGAATCTCGTCGGTTTCTCTTCGTCTGTGTATAGCGCGTAGATCGCCATGAGAAGCGGATAGATCGTGGCAGCCACCGCGGTGTGGGCCATAATCAGGGTCAGCGCGGCCGTGACCACAAAACTGCCCAGGTAGATCATGCTGGTGCGCTCACCCACCACGACCAGCATGCGATACGCCATTCTCTTGGTGAGGCCGGTCTTGGAGAAGACCATGCCGAAGGTGATCGAGCCAATGATGAACCAGACCGATGGGTCCATGAAGTTGGCAAAGGCCGTCTTCGCTGATCTTATCAGAAAAAGGGACTGAAGCACGCCTATGGCGATCCCCGTTACGCCGATCGGCACCACCTCAAAGACCCACCACGTAGCGGCCAACAGAAACAGGGCCAGGGCAGCCTTGCCTTCGTGGCTAAGCTCGAAGTGCTTTCCGGCAGGGTCCACAGCATCTGAGAGTGGGGGAGCGAAGTACATAATGCAGAACAGTGCAACACCCACGAACATCCAGAAATACTTCTTCCAATCGATCCGCTTGGCCTTTTCGACCAAGCGAACGCCGGGGTTCGTAACTGCCGTGTTATCGTGGTTTTCGTTGTGCTCGCCGGCGCTCATCGTCGTAGAACCTCTCCCTCGACACCGAGGCACTTATCACTCAGGGATTCATCAATAGGGCAAGCTCGCCCAGGACTTCCACTGAACGCAGCACTCCGACGATCTCACCGTCCTTGAGTACCGGGAGCATGCTGGTATTCTTGTTGACCATTTCGTAAATGGCTTTTGTGATATGATCATCATGATTGACCGTCGCCGTGATAGGGGTCATGACTTCCCTGACCTGACGACCGGCCCGCTGACGAATATGTGCAACTATCCTGTCAAAGGAGAGCTCGGCGAGGTTCGGATCAGCTTCTATGTTGAAGAGCTTCTTGCTGTAATCCAAAGATCCGCTGACCAGGAAACCCGGTTCAAGTCCCCGCATGATGTCCCGGCGTCTGAGCACACCCAGGAGTTCGCAGAAATCGTCATCGAAAACCAGGACCACACGGGGGAGTGTCGCCTGCTTCTGTCGGAGAATCTGTACGGCCATCTCCTCGATAGCATCGCGCAGGGTAAGCGTGTGCGGTATACAAGGATACTCCTCGAGGGGGACCATTATGTCGCGCGCCAGCGTTTCCCGCATGTTACTCCTACTCCCATTCAGAGCTAACTTGATTACTCCAACACTTACATCTCTTCAGACCATAAGAGATACGCGATGTACGTTCAATGTCAATCAGCCGGCCCCAGCGCACAGGTTCGCGGGTCGATCCGAGAATGCTCTGCCCTCGCAGCCTCGACCCAAACCTGAATTAAACCGTACCGCCGCCTGGACGATGGACGCCGCCCAGCTCTCGGTTCCCAGCGCGTGCACGTGCGTATATGATGCCAGCACGTTGTGACGACACAAGCCGTCTCGTTGGCCGTCGAATCCATACCCGCGGTGCACCCGGAACGCGAAGGTCAGGTCTTTCGCCGTAAACGAGTCCACACACGTGTAGTGGAACTCGTGACCCCGTAAAGAATTTCCCACGGGAAAGAGCGGGTTGTTCTCCACCGTCTCGAGCATGGTATAACCGTGCCCCTGCGGCTTCGTTCGGAATGCGAAAACCACAGGCAATGCGCCCGTCATCGCGTACTGCTTATGGTCGTGAAGGAGCTTCTCGCCTAGATAGACCGCCCCACCGCACTCGGCGTAAACCGGCAAGCCCTTCTCGATCGACCGGCGCAGCGAGTCGAGAAACTCTGTGTTGTCTGCCAAGGCAGGGGCCAGCGTCTCGGGGAAACCACCCCCGATGTACAGAGCATCCATATCAGGCAATGCCGCGTCGCGAAGCGGAGAGATCTCAATCAGACTCGCCCCCTCTTGGGCCAGGGCCTCGAGATTCTCGGGATAGTAAAACTGGAATGCCGCATCCCGGAACACGCCGATACGAGCCACGCCCGGCTTGGAACCGTCTTGGGCTCCTGGGCTCTGCCCGCTGAGTTCAAGCGCCGGTGCCTGCTGCGCCACACTCCAAATTCCCTCGAGGTCGAGGTGTTGTTCTGCCACGTCAGCAATCTG
>CP070666.1:1701067-1703148 GCA_020351775.1 Gemmatimonadota bacterium
CGGGACAAGCTGAAGCGCGAGAAAGAGCTTGCGATCGATGAGGCGATTAGGATCACCACCGAGGTGGCGAAAGCTCTCGACTATGCCCACCGCAACGACGTGCTGCATCGAGATATCAAGCCGAGCAACATCTTGCTGTTTGAGGGCCAGGCGCTGGTGAGTGATTTCGGCATAGCCCTGGCGATGTCACGATCGGGTGGAAGGCGAATCACGGAGACCGGCATGTCGCTGGGAACGCCGGAGTATATGAGCCCGGAACAGGCAACGGCTGAACGGGAGCTCGACGGCCGGAGCGATCTGTACTCTCTCGGGTGCGTGCTCTACGAAATGTTGGCCGGCGAGCCGCCTTACACCGGACACACCGCTCAGGCGATAATCGCAAAGGCACTGGTAGATCCGGTCCCCAGCGTGAGCCGGCTGCGTGACGCCGTCCCGGAGGGCATTGATTCGGCGCTCAAACGAGCACTCGCAAAGGTCCCCGCCGACCGATTTGCATCAGCCGCCGCGTTTGTCGAGGTGCTGAGCCAGCCTGCTGTCACTGTACCGAGCAAACCATCCGTCGCAGTACTGCCGCTGCTCAGCTTGAGCACAGATCCCGAGGATGAGTTCTTCGCAGATGGAATCACGGAGGATGTGATCGCCCAGCTCTCCAAGATCGGTTCCCTCAAAGTGATCTCGCGCACCTCGGTGATGCGCTTCAAGAACAGCCAGGAGGGTCTCAAAGAGATCGGTGCGAAGCTGGGAGTCGCGACGCTGCTGGAGGGAAGTGTGCGGCGAGCAGGCAACCGTGTCCGGGTCGTGGCTCAGCTCATCGAAGCGCGGACCGACGACCATCTCTGGGCTGAGACCTACGACCGCGAACTTGCCGACATCTTCGAGATCCAGAGCGATGTTGCGGTGCAGATCGCTGCGGCACTTGAGGCCGAACTAACAGCTGACCAGCAATCTAGGATCGAGAAGGAACCGACACGCGATCTCGATGCGTATCAGCTCTTCCTCAAGGGGCGACACTGTCTGGCGAGAGTCACGAGTGAAGGGCTGCTGCAGAGCGTCGAATACATGCAGCAGGCCGTCGACCGCGATCCGACATTTGCCCTTGCATACTCTGGCATGGCTGGCGGTTACATAGTCCTTGGAATGGGGTATGGTGCCGGCGTTGTGACACCGGACGAGGCGTACTCCAAAGCCAAAGCTGCGGCTGCAAAGGCCATCGAGATCGACAGTGAACTTGGAGAGGCACACGCGGCCCTGGCAATGCCTATGTTCGTACATGACTTCGAATGGGCAAACGCCGAAAGTGCGCTGGAACGGGCGCTGGAGTTGAATCCCAATGCTGCGGACACGTTCGACATCTACGGAGTGATGCTTGCGGCACAGGGGCGGTTCGACGAGGCAATCGCAGCTCAGCGGCGCGGTCAGGAACTGGATCCGCTCACTCCTGTGCGTACATCGGATCTTGCGGCGTCGCTGCTTCGTGCGGGCCGATACGATGAGGCATTGTTGGAGGCCAAGCGCGTCCTGCAACTCGAACCCCACTTCCCATTAGGCCATGCGACTTTGGGATGGGCCTACTTCAAGAAGGAGATGTACGACGACGGCCTGGCTGAGCTTGAGAGGGCCCTCACACTCTCGCCCAAGGACACCGTGCTCCTCGGACAACTCGGGCAGGCGCGTGCGATGGCTGGCAGAAACGAGGAAGCGCGAGACACACTCAGGCAGCTGGAAGAACTATCGCGTGAACGTTATGTCCCCCCGTATCACATGGCGTACGTGTACACAGGCCTTGGAGAATATGAAACGGCGTTGGATGCGTTGGAACAGTCGTATGAGCAGCGGGCGGGGGGCATCTACGGTATCAAGGGCTCTTTCCTGTTCGCGAGGCTCCGGTCACATCCGAGATTCAAAGCGCTGCTGAGGAAGATGAACCTGGAGCAGAACTCCTGACCCTCACAACCTCACCCGAGAAAGCGTCACGACTGGCTGGAGCGGGGCTTCGAGGAGCGTTATCCCTACATGGGGTATCTGCGTGCGGATCCCGTGTTCGACAGCCTGCGCGACAACCCGCGGTACCACGATCTGCG
>CP070666.1:1703248-1705318 GCA_020351775.1 Gemmatimonadota bacterium
ATGCGGATGTGGCTGACCGAATGGGTGCCCAACCCGCGGTCAAAGGACCGTCCGGCAATCACCAGCGGGGATCTCATGATCGACCGGTTTGCCTCGAGCTGTTCGTAGTCCTGCCGGATCAGCTCGAGCCGCACCTGCTCCTTGAGTTCCGGTGGGCGATACGGGATCGCCAGCACTTGGTCGCGCCAGCGGTGGTCGGAGACACGGGTCTGCGTGCCTGCCTGGGCAGCCAAGGTGAACCACAGGACGCCCGTCAGGCGAAGAGTTATGGTTGCCCAAGCACGGTATTCGCTCGTTATCAGCAGTTCTCTCTTCTCGTCAGCGGGGCCTGCCCGGATCACGAAGGATGCCCAATATGATAACGAATCTGAAGTTGTCCATGCCCAACTTCCACGGCGACGTAGCGATAGGCTGCCGTGTACTGCTGCTGAGCCCTGATTGTAGCGTTGTACTGGTCGAGGATCTGCCCGTCGCTCATGTGCTGGATCATTGGTCCAATCATCAGATTCACGCTGGCGATGCGGGTCCCTTGGACATCCCACGAGTAGGGCTACTCGCAGATCGTGCCGTACACACCCAAGAGTGCGGCCAGATCGGCCAGGTCCACGTCGCCGTCGTTGTCGAGATCCCCGTCTTCGTACACTACGCCGCTTTCGCCGTAGTGGCCGAGCAGTTGGGCTAGGTCAGCCAGATTCACGACGCCGTCGCCATCGAGATCACCGGGGCAGGCCGGGACTACGTCGTACGCGACCACGTTTCCGGCTTCGTCTAGCGTGAAGCTGTAGCGTAGACCGTCGATGACCAGTTCATTTGTGTGTCCGTTCTCGTCACGCCCCAGCGGAATCGTCTCGCGCGAGATATCGCCGGCCGGTGTCGTGCGATACGAAAACGTACTGTCCCCGCCCAGGGAGTACACCTCCGCAAAGAAGAGGGCCTGATTGATCGGGTCGAGGTACCCGGCGTCGAAGCGGACGAGCCCCAGCTCGACCGTTCTCTCGCTGTTGGTGAACCACTGATTGGAGACCGACGCGAAGAACTCCTGTGGCGCGTTAACGAATGTGCAGTCCGGAAACATGCTGCGCAGGTAATTCATGTGTGGACAACCTGCGGCGGCAATCAGTGCCGTCTTTCGAGCGCCCAGAACGGGATCGGGCTCGATCGAGTAGGCGTCGACCACGTGATTGATTTCATGGGCGACGATGATGCAGTACAAGTCCACCCTCCCGGGAGGAACGTCCTCGGGAAACGAGTTCTCCGAGAACCAGCCGATATCCAGGCCGGCGACGTTGACACCGCCATAAGGTCGCCGTGGGAAGTAGATCTGCGCTTGAAAGGGAGCACAGTTCCCCAGGTAGTCGTTAATCGTGATGGTCACCGTGTTGTGCAAGGCGGTTGGAACAAGAGTGAAGTAGTCGTAGACGAACTGCCGCTGCGCGTCGTCCGAGAGGTTGTTCTCCAGCAGGAGGCAGCTGAAGTCGTTCCAGATGTTCACGAACAGTCCGCTCAGATCCAGCGTCGCGGCGATCTGCGCTTTCGTCGGCGTGTCCAGCTCGATCGCCGCGGCCACCAGGACCATGTAGGCCTGGGCCCGCAAGATGCCGAAATAGGGCTGACTGCTGCGATTGAGCGTTACGCTCTTGCGGAGCACGGTTGGGTACTGATCGATCAGGCCGGCCACGCTGTCGAAGATAGCCTGCCTCGTGGCCTCCTCCAGGAGCTCGCTCATCCCGATCAGCATCAGCATGTTCTGCGAGTGAAAGAGGTCTTCGCGAAGCACTGGATCGTCAGCGAACGAGGTGCCTGGTCCGCTGATCGCGGTCTCCCAATCGGGATCGATGTTGGCCAGCATCAGTGGGCCATCCAGGCCCATCTGGAGCTTGATGTGCACCAGGTCGTCGAACCAGTAGAACACCGGGTATTGCAGATAGTTGAACAAGCGCGCAGTGAAGGGGTAGTCCGTGAAATACTCGGCAAAGAAAGTGTCCCAGGCGACCGCCGTGTACTCGGAACTGCTCAGGATCGCATTGGCCGCATCCACCGACCCCTGCGGCCAGCCCGGATCGTTCGCGA
>CP070666.1:1705418-1707487 GCA_020351775.1 Gemmatimonadota bacterium
CCCCAGGTGCCACTTGCCGACGTGACACGATCGATACCCCACCGTTCTTAGTGCTTCGGCTATGGTGATCTCATTCAGATCCAAATAATACCCTTCGAAAGGAGTTCTCAGGCTGCCACCCATCACGGGAGGCCTCCATTCGGGAATTGCGACACCGGGGCTGTAATCGTGCCAGCGGAAAACGTCCGTGATGCCACTGCGGGCCGGATATCGCCCTGTCATCACCGCCGCCCGCGTCGGTGAGCAGCATGCTGCCGCCGCATAGGCACTGGTGAACTTCATGCCTTGCGAGCAGAGTCTGTCAATGTTGGGGGTCTCGTGGTAAGCGCTGCCGTAGCATTGAGGGTCGGTCCACCCCAAGTCATCCACAAGAATGAGCACGATATTGGGCGGACGTTTCAGCGCGTCTGCGGGCCTCGTTTTCCTTTTTGCGAGTGTCCCGCATCCCCATATTCCCAACATGCCACTGGCGGCACTGGCGCCGATCAGCTTGAGAAATCTACGGCGTTCCAGCGGGTGACTGCTAACTGAGGCGCTAATAGTCTCCACTGACATCCGACATCTCCCCAATGGCCGCCACTCAGCAACGTCGCTGAGCTTTCTCTCGAATATCGTACCCATCTCCATAATCTGCATGCAAGATAAGGTGTCCTCGTCCGCCGATCCTTGCGCGGCCGATTGGACGGCTCGGCCGGACGCAAAACGGCTTCGCATTAACACGAGTGTCAGCGTGAACGGGTTGCGGGCTCCGCTCCCTGGCTGTTCTGGGACCGAGCACCGCGCATCCGTCGTCGCGATGGCTCCGCACCGCAGCGCTTGGCAATGCCGACCTCGTATCGTGGCGCCGAGCGGGTGCTCCGTCACGTCGCGTGCGACAGACGTGGGCACAGGCGGTGCGGGCTGTAGTGCGGAGTTGGCCTGAACTGCTCGTCCGCCGGTGTCACCTGGAGTACCGGATTGTCCGCTCACGTCCCGGATCGACCGGCGATTGGGGCTCAAACCGGCGTGTTGGCATGTTCCGCGAGGTCTCGACAGGGTTCGCCCCCGCCTCCATCCGTGAGTCCTCACGCCGCAACGACTTGCCTCACACTGACGCAGCGCCGCTAGCGATCGGGTGAAGGACGTTGCTCGTTCCCATGTTGGTGCCCGGTTGGGATGCGTTCGCCGCCCGCGGGGCGCGCTGTGGCCCCTGGCACTGGCCGACCGCCCCGAGACACCGACATGCAGCGCCGAGGACGCACACGGGTATATTGCACGTGGGTCTGCTTCGGGAGGTGACGGCATGTTCCAACTTCGTGCCTTTGCGGCGATGGCCCTGATTGTGGCGGCGGTGGCGGCACTCGCGCAATCCAAGCCGGCTGAGCCACTGAAGCCGCTGACCATGGTTGTGATCGACGCCGAAACCGGGAACCCGATCTCGGCCTTCGACTACCTCTATCGCGTCGAAGCGCCGAGCGGCTACGAGGCCGGTGGCTGGCAGTGGATCGCGGTCAGGTCTGAAACTGGCACTGTCACACTGGACCTGCCGACCTCGTGCCAACTGACGTTTGCTGCCCGCGCCCCCGGCTACATCTACGACACGCTCTACATCGAGCGCTATCCGATCCGATCGGACGACGCGGAGCGGCAGATCACGCATGCCCTGCAGCGCGGCATCACCGTTACGGGACGCGTGATCGACGCCGCCACAAGCCAGCCGGTCGCCAGCGTACGGGTCTCGCCGATAGTCTTTCACAACCCGTTATTCGTTCCGGATCACGACCGCTCGGTCTTCAGCGATTCGAACGGCCGATTCGAGATTACTGGTATCAATCCATCACTGGGCAGCATCGCGTTCGAGCACGCGGACTACCTGGCGACGGAGTGGTATTCGTACGATTTCGAGTCGGGTACGACCCCGCCAGCCAGTGACATCACTGTCCAACTCGAAGCGGGCGAGACGATCTTTGGCGTGGTGCGGGCACTGGAGGGGAAACCGATCGAAGGCGCTACCGTAGATTCGGGCGACGGCAAGGAGACACAAACCGCGGCCGACGGCACATTCCGCATCCGCGGCGTGCGAAAACACT
>CP070666.1:1707587-1709639 GCA_020351775.1 Gemmatimonadota bacterium
TGCCGTCTTCGACCACCGCGTGAGTCCCGCTGTAGACGGCGTCCTCGAAAACGGGGTCACCCTCCACGTACTCCGCGATGAACGCGACCCGCTTGCCCGCCAGAACGCCCGTCTTGGCCAGTCGCTGGATGCCGCCGAACTGAGCGGCAATCGGTTTTCCCGCCGCCGCAGCGTCCTGGATCATCGTTGTCAGTTCGGGCGGCAGCTCTCCGGGGGTGGCCGCGGCCATGCACGGCATTATGATGCCGGCGATATCAGCAGCATTCACCTCAGTGATCTTGGAGTCGGGAACCAACGTCGTCTCGCCGGCCACGAACGGTTGTCCCGTAGCCGAGGCGACCACGACTTCAAAGCCCGCTTCCTCGAGCAGGTTCTTCATCACCCCCGCTTCCTTGTCGAGCATGTACTCCAGGTCGGCCGAGCTGTCCTCGGGCATGAACAGGAGAACCTTCGCGGCCTGTCCTACGACGCCGGTCGGGCCCAGTGCGGCCATCACCGCCAGCGAGATTAGTGTGGGGATCATGGTGCGTTTCATACCGCCTCCTGCAGTCCACCGGAGTTGAGAGACTCGATTGGTCGGGAGAGTCACGGATGGAGGGCGACGTGGTACCTTGCAGCGCCGTACCTGCGTTCGCAAGAGCACCGCAACCAAGTCGTCACGGGTGCCGTAGGGCAGCTGTTGCGACAAAGGGCATTGCGGCAGCGAGCAGGTGAATCCCAAGGAATAACGAGGCCGTAGTGTCACAGCGGGCGTTTCCGGCGCGCTACGTACGCGCCACACGATTTCACCGCTCGCCGCCCTTGCTGTGGCTCGCGAGCCAGCATACGGGGCGGTGGAGGGTTCGCCATATGAGAGCGTTCGCCGGATGGATCGTACGTGGATCGGTAGCGAGGATGGGCAGCGTGACCAGGAGTTGTCTCTACCCAGCCGCGTTCTGCCTCTCACTCGCGTTCGGGTCCACGGCGTGCGCGAACGAGTCGGCGGGCCCGCCCGCACCACCGACCCTCTCCCAACGGCTGCAAGGCATCCTGGACGACACACTGCGGGCCCACGATGGAACGGGGGTCTCGGCTGCGCTGCTGATCCCGGGCGAGCAGCCGTGGGTCGGCACCAGTGGTCGTTCGCACGGCTCGGTCGCGATAACGGCCCAGACGTTGTTTGGCGTGAGCAGTGTCACGAAGGTCTATGTGGCGGCGCTCGCGCTCAGACTAGCGGAGGAAGGGCTGCTCGGCTTGGACGACTCGTTGCGCCAGTGGCTTGGGAGCTACGCGCATGTCGACAGCACCATCACGATAAGGCAACTCCTCAACCACACCAGCGGAGTGTACGACTTCGTCGAGCATCCCCTGGCATGGGACTCGATTCTCTATGATCCCTCCAGGTTGTGGAGTGCTGGCGAGATCGTGACGTCGTTCGTGAGCGAACCGTACTTCCGCCCCGGCGCGGGCTTCCACTATTCCAACACCGGGTACCTGCTGGTGGGGATGATCATTGAGGCCGCAACGGGTTCGGACGTGTCCGCCGCCCTCAGGAATCGTTTCTGGGATCCGCTGGCTCTCCGCAACACGTTCTTCGATGTGGAAGAGGCCATCCCAGGAGAGCTTGCACACCCTTGGATCGACGCCGGAAACGACGGCGTCCTCGATGACTTCTCGTCGGTCCCTCGCACGGCCGCATCTTCGGCGAGCTGGACCGCGGGAGCGATCATAGCGACTGCGCTGGACCTCGCCCAATGGGGGCGAGCCCTCTACGGTGGCGCAATCCTGAGCGATGCGTCGCTTGCCCAGATGCTCGCCGAGACCGGCTCCGGTTATGGTTTGGGGACGGATCTGATCCTGGGGGAGGAGCATTTCAACGGCGAGCCGGCAGTGGGTCACGCTGGCTCGGGTCTCGGGTTTGCCTCGGTGCTGGCGTACCTGCACAACCTCGATGTCTCCGTTGCAGTGCTGATGAACGACAACAACCTCGACTGTATGTTTGCCATAGCCTCTGCGTTAGTGGAGGCCGTGACCGATCATGTAGCGTGAGTCGATCGGGCCCCAGTCGGATCC
>CP070666.1:1709739-1711764 GCA_020351775.1 Gemmatimonadota bacterium
GCGATCGTTGCGATCGGTACCGAGGCCGAAGCGGACATACCGCCCGACCTGGATGAGGACCTCGTAGCCGCCTACGTATCGCAACCGTACGGTGCCCGACAGCTGTTGCTGTTGCTCAGAACAGCCTATCGTGAAGCGGCGGCTCGCGCCGACTTGGTGCGCGCGCGGCAGGAGGCAGCTACGCGCACCAAGGAAATCGCAGAGCTCACCGAGATCGGCATGGCACTGAGCACGGAGCACGACTACGAGGAGCTGCAGGGTTTGATCCTCTCGCGCGCCCGTGAGTTGACATCTTCCGATGCCGCCAGCCTCTATCTGGTGGAGAAGACCGAGGGTCAGTCACCGCGGCTGCGGTTCAAGTTGTCGCAGACCTACTCCAGGCCCGATATACCGCTAGTTGAGTTCACGATCCCGATCGACAAGAAGAGCATCGCCGGATACGTTGCCACCACCAACGAACCGCTGCGCATCGACGATGCCTACTTCCTCGCTCCTGATGCCGAGTACACCATCAATCGCTCGTTCGACAAGAAGTACGGCTACCGCACCAAATCGATGCTCACGATTCCCATGGTGGATCACACCGAGGAGGTCATCGGCGTACTGCAGCTCATCAATCGGAAGCGTCATGCCGATGCCAAGCTTGACACGCTGGGGGACTTCGACTCCCATGTGATTCCCTATTCCAGTCGTGTGGAGGGACTCGGCAAGGCGCTAGCCGTCCAAGCTGCGGTTTCGCTCGAGAACAGCCTATTGTACCAGGAAGTCGAGCGCTTGTTCGAGGGCTTCGTTCGTGCCGCCATGACGCTCATGGAGCAGTGGGATCCCACGGCGTTCGCCCGCGCTGGTCGTGTTGCCAGTATGGCGGTGAACCTTGCCCAGGCCGTAGACCATACGGGTTCGGGTCCGTACCGTAATGTCACGTTCTCCGGTCAGGAATTGAGGGAGATCAAGTACGCCAGCCTACTGCTCGACATCGGAAAGATGTGCGTCCGCGAGGAGCTGTTGGTGAAAGCCACGAAGCTGTACCCGCCCGACCTGGCGCTCATCAGGCAACGCTTCGCGTTCATCCGAAGCACGATGGAGGCAGAGTACCACCGGCAGCAGGTGGAGTATCTGAAGAAGGAGGGAACGGCCGGGTATGACGGCTTCCTAGAGAAGCTCGCGGTAGAGCACCAGGAGCAGGTCGAGGAGCTCGATCGGTTCATGCAACTGGTCCTGGACTCGAACGTGCCGACGGTGCTGCCGCAGGAGAGTTCGGCCGAGCTATCGCACTACGCCGAGAAGTACTTCGAGGACCTCGACGGAACCGAGCGACCGTATCTGACGCAAGACGAAGTACGGCTTCTCCAGATTCCGAAGGGGAGTCTAGACGAGAAAGAACGACTCGAGATAGAGAGTCATGTAACACATACATACAAGTTCTTGCAGAAGATTCCGTGGACCAAGGACATGAAAGCCATACCCACCATAGCGTGGGGCCATCATGAGAAGCTGGACGGCAGCGGTTACCCCCGGGGAGTGCGTATGCCGGACATTCCGATTCAAACGCGGATCATCACGATTGCAGACATCTTCGACGCACTCACCGCAGCGGACCGACCATACAAGAAACGGCTTGAGCCACAACGCGCCCTAGACATCATTTCATACGAGGTGAAAGAAGGTCACCTCGACGCCGAGCTGTTCAGGCTATTCGTTGAGTCGAAGGCGTTCGAGGCGACAGAGTGCTGGGGAACTGACTAACACCGACCGCACCTTGCGACGCCACCGCGTGGATTCACTGATGTCCTTTGTCTGGTTGCGCGACTACCCAGGGATTCGCTTCATCATCGAGTTCCTAAGGGATCTAGGAATCGTGCTCGTGGTGGATCTGGGCCTCAGATTGTTCAACACCGTACTCCATAGGCTCCATGAGTGGACACCCGCCAGCGAAGCTCCCCAGGATATCCGTTCGTACTTGCCTCTAGAGTTCACTCGCACAGTTGTCACGGTATTCGACGCAATCAGCATCGTTGCTGTGAC
>CP070666.1:1711864-1713889 GCA_020351775.1 Gemmatimonadota bacterium
GCGCGCTATGCAAGAGACGTGAACGTACAAGGCATAACGATCTCCTTTGTTGATGGAGGTGGCGGCAACGACCAAATCGCTGACTCTGGCGATGGGCTCGCGGTGTTCTCGGTCGGCGAAGTCGTCAAGGTCTCCGGCAGCACGGACAACGATGGGCTATACACGATTCTCGCCGTGGCGGCCGGCACGCTGGACGTTCCAACTGGGAGCCTGACAACGGAGCCTGCTGGCGACGATGTGACGCTTACGAACGCGCCCACGACCTCAAGCAACTGGCTCTACCTGTACTCCCCGAAGTACGACATGATTCAGGCAGGCGAGTTCCTGGCCAACCTCCGCCGCATCGCAAGCCTGGCCGAGCTGAGTGCGGACGAGCAGATCAAGATCGCCTGGCGGGCTGGCCCAGACAGCACGGCCGAGGAGTCCGCAGACTGGGGCGACGGTACGGGCACGAGATCCGAGGAGGAGATACTGCTCAACGACTTGGCGACCTGGGGCGAGTTCCCCTTCCATGCCCGGCCTGATCAGGTTCAGTTTCGCATCGGCTTTCAGAGAGGAACGAGCAACACCTTGACCCCGATACTGAGCAATCTGTTCGCTGGCGTCGCGACGGAGGAGGGCCGAGCTGGTATCTGATCTGTACGGCGAGGCGTTTGACCCCGCCCCGTGGGTAGGCCAACTATTGTGGCAGGGTGTAGGAGGCTCGATTGTCCAGAAGGGCAGCACGACGGAGTTCCTTCCCGCTGGCCTCGGTCGTCGTCTCCCTGGCAGCATTGGCGATGCCGGTCTTTGGAATGATTGGCAGGCGGTGTTCAGGAATCCACAGCTTAGGTTCGAGGGAGTGCCTGCTGAAGCCGCGAGAGGGGCTACGTCACGGCGAAAGAGCCCGCCGCTGCCGCCGGCAACGGACTTGACCATCAAGGTAGATGACGTGGTTGAGGTGCAGGGCTCGGAAGAGGTTGGCATAACAATCAAGGTCGACGGTTGCTGGCTTGTGGCTGGCGGTGAGGCCAGCATCACGATAGAAGTGGACGACGCCTGATGCCTATTGGCGCGCGCATAATCGACTTCCTCAAACACTTCACTGTCTCGGAGTACCCGAACCATGAGGTCAACGTCGAGCTCAAAGACCCTCTGCCCATCGACCACATCGAGGAGCGCACTACGGGGCACGGCGTCGGCATCGACATCTCCGTGATCAAGGACGGACAATTCATCCCCAGCGACGGTGATCCCTACTACTACGACGCAACGGGCTTCATCCCCAGCTTTGCGACAAGTACCTGGCTCGTTTGGGGCGCTGTTCAAGCGTGGCAGATTCAACACCTAGGGACACTCGCAGCGCGGTTGAGCAACACGGCCGTCCGCGTACCTGTAGATTTCAAGGTGGGCGCCGACAGCGAGCCCGCTGCCTCGGCCGTAGCGGACCTCGAAAGCACGACGAAGGGCTTGCTGATTCCCCGCATGACGACGACGCAGCGAGACGCCATCTCCTCGCCGGCAACCGGCCTCATCATCTACAACACCACGACTAACCAGAGAAACTTCTACAACGGCTCTGCCTGGGTAGTGGTCGAGGATCAGGGCAACAAGGCTCAGGCCAGCGGCTACCCTAGCCTCGATGGCAGCAGCCTGGTGGTGCAGAATCCGGCCAACGCGACGGCTACCCCAGCGGCCAGCAAGATCCCCATAGCGGACGGTGCCGGCAAGCTCGCCGCCGGATGGGTGCAGGAGGTACTGGCCTATGCCGACCTGACGGATGATCCTGTCGGTACGCATGAAGGCGAGGCCGATCCACATACGGGCTACCAGAAGGAGTCAGAGAAAGGCGCAGCGAGCGGATATGCCTCACTGGATGGCTCTACGAAAGTAGTCGAAGACCCAGCGAACGCTACGGCCACGCCAACCGCAAGCAAGATCCCCATTGCAGATGGCGGCGGGAAGCTCGCGGCTGGCTGGATTCAGGAGGTGCTCGCCTACGCGGACCTCACAGATGACCCGATTGGAACTCACGAGGGAGAGTCC
>CP070666.1:1713989-1716009 GCA_020351775.1 Gemmatimonadota bacterium
CTTTCTCCGAGCACAGCCTGAACCTGGTGGTGCGTGAACAGGATCAGGCACATTGCCTGAACATCCTTAGCCGCGAGTTTGGCGGTGATTCTCCAGGGGAACGCTCGTACCGGTCTCCGACAGGAGAGAGCCTCGACAGGCCGCCGTTTCGCAAGCTGGGCGACGTTTGCAGTCTGGGGATAAGAGAAAAGGTAGCCACCATTTCTGTTGTGGGTGTGCCCGGCTGGAATGAGAACGGCATCGTCCCTCACACTTTTGCCGCATTAGGCAAGCACGGTACGCGGGTCATTGCCGTAGCCCAGGCAGCCACCGAATACAGCGTCTCTTTCTGCATCCCCGAGGAACAGGTGGCGGACACAGTGAGCTTTTTACACCGCGAGTTAGGATTGGAGAACCACCGTACATGACATGCCACAGCGGCTCCATTCTTAACGCCGAGTTGCTAGTCGCTGAGGGGTATGTCAAATGAGAAACTACGGCCGTACATCCATCCACGAATTCCTGGGTGATCGGGTCGTCTACCGCAACCTGGTGCCGCTCGACCCACAGTTGCCACCGCTGGCGGAAACAAGGCCCCAGGTGGGTTTACCAGAAGACATCATCCCACGCAAGAGTGCCCCACAGTACGCCCGCGTTATTGTCCACCTGCTACAGCAGGCGCGGGCGTTGGACGTGCCCAGAAGCCCCATCGAGCAGTTGGTCTACCTGGGCGATACGCAGATGAACGACGGCACCGCTTTCACCAACATCTGCCGCGCCGGAGGCTGGCCCGGCCTGGCCTTCATCGGATCCGAGCGCGACGACCCGGCGCGCGTGGAAATTGTCGAGCAAGGGGAGGAAATTCTCTACTTGGCCAATCGCTGGGCGGCGCTTTCTGACTTTGACCGCTTCTGCCGACAGCGGGAATTTCCGCTGGACGAGCGGACGGCGGTGATTGTGGACCTCGACAAGACAGCGCTGGGAGCGCGGGGGCGCAACGATCACGTCATTGACCAGGCAAGAGTTGAGGCGATACGACACACCGTCGGTGACCTGCTGGGAGACAGCTTTGCCCCGGGGGACTTTCAGGCCGCGTACGATTGCCTCAACCAGCCCGAGTTCCACGCCTTCACCGCCGACAACCAGGATTACCTGGCCTACATCTGCCTGATCCTGGGCAGCGGGCTGCACGCGCTGGAATTGCTGGTAACCGAGGTGCGCGCCGGCCGGCTGACGACCTTTGAGCAATTCATCGCTGGGGTGAACAGCCGCGCCGAGGAACTGCCCACTGACCTGGGCCGCATCCACAGGAGCATCTATGCCCGCGTGCGGCAGGGCGACCCCACTCCCTTCAAGGCCTTTCGCTGCAACGAGTACCTGACCACCGTCGGGTGCATGGGCTGGCTGGACGACGCGTCACCAGCGGCAGAGTTATTGGAAAAAGAGATCGTCATCACACAGGAAGTGCGGGAGGTGGCGCTCTCCTGGCGGGAGCGGGGTGCGCTGCTCTTTGGCCTTTCGGACAAACCCGACGAGGCCTCCATCTCGACGGACGACCTGGCAGCCGGGGGCTACCAGCCCATCCACCGGATGGAGACCCACGCGGTTGGAGATTGAGTGATGTCTCACCATAGTTGGCTCGAGTACATTCGCGGCTTCGGTTATCACGATCAGACGTTGGAGACCGTTGTCTCCCGCCACGCTAACCTGCCGCTGGAGTTGCCAGCCGACTATTCGGCCGTAAGTGAAGCGATTGACTGGGCGATTGGCTAGTTGGGGGAGAGTAGGTCAACCGGCCAGCGCCTGCAGAGCCTGCGCCAGCACGTCTACCCCCCGCAGGAACTCTTCGATCTCAACATGCTCATTCGGGGTGTGATCCAGGGACGCGTCACCCGGCCCGTAGGCTACGATGGGGCAGCCCCATGCCGGACCGACCACGTTCATATCCGAGGTGCCTGTCTTGAGTTTGAACCGTGGTTGTCCGCCCTCAGCTCGGACGGCCCGCAGCAAGGCCCGCACCAACGGGGTGTTTTTCTCTGCC
>CP070666.1:1716109-1718124 GCA_020351775.1 Gemmatimonadota bacterium
TGTAGGGGTGCACGGCATCTCGGACAACAGGTGATATCGAGGCCGAGCAACCGTTGGATCCAATCGGCAACCGCCTGCGGTGGTTCTGACTCGGCGATCACAGGAGTTGCACCGAGCAGGATTCGGGACTGCTCCAAGGATCGATGTTTGATGCGGTTGGCCAGGAAGCCGTAGTGGCGAATCCGTGAGAATCCGCTCGGTAGGACGTGTGTCAAGAACCGGCGGATAAACTCGGCTGCGTCAAGTCGGTTGTACTTTCGACGGTTCCCGTCGCCACGATCACGATAGGTAAAACAGACGCCCTGGTCGTCACAAGAGACGATCCGATGATTGGAGATCGCCACGCGATGTGTGTAACGGCCCAGGTAGTCCAAGAGTTTTCGCGGTACCGAGAACGGTGGCTTGGAATAGCGCTCCTCAGCAGAATTCGTGGGCGGATTCTGGCTCAGGGAGGGCTCCCAGCGTGTGATATAGAGCAGTTTCCGCAGCTTCGAAGGTGCGGAAGCGGTACGATTTTCTGGTGGTCAGTTTTGCTTTATTGTTCAGACCCTCCACCGTTCCGGCTGAGATGGTGCCTTTGGCCCGGAACCAGTTGAGGATCAGGTCATGATGTTCGCGAAGACTGCGAGCAACCTTCTTCATAGGCTCGATCTTGCTCCGCATAGTTCGCGTACACCACTGCTGCAGGAATCTCGTCGCCCAGCCCGGAGTGCTGTACTCCCAGAACTGTTGGAAATCCTCCCGCAGCAAGTAGCTCCGCACGCTCTGAAGATTGTACTGCAGCAACTCGGCCAGCTTGACCGTCTGCTTGTCGGTGAGGTTTTCCGGGCGCTTCAGCAAACACCAACGCGAATTCTTCAGCACCGGCTCGTATCCGTCTCGCTCCAGACGCTTGCTTTCGCCACGGCGGACCTTGTCGATCGCGTCGCCCATGTTCTTCATGATGTGGAAGCGGTCCAGCACATGCACAGCCTGCTTGATCTGTTCGGCGATCACGTTGAGGTACGGCTTCCACATGTCGCTACAAACGAAACGGATGCCGGTGCGGGCCTCGTCGCCGAGAATGGTGAAGAACCCGCGCAGGCTGTCCTCAGTACGCTCTTGGGCCACCCACAACAGCCGTTTCAACCCGTCCTCGATCTGGTAGACCAAGGTGAGGTAGCGATGCCCTCGCTGCCACTGGATCTCGTCCACACCAATTGCCTGAATGCCGTCGAGGTGCCGATGAACCAAACCCCACGAAACCGCGTGTTTGACCGAGCGAAACACGTTCTCCCAGGTGGTCCGGAACGCACAGGCGACCTCTTGCCAGGAAAGCCGCTTCGCCCAGCGGGCCAGAAACCAGCGGTAGGTGATGGTCAACTGGTTCTTGCCGTCGCACCAGGGCACCTTTTCCACCTTCACACCACACTGAGGGCATTCGACTCGCCGCATGGCGTACACGAAGTAGATCGCAATGCCCCACAACGGCACAAACTCGAACCGCCGCGCCGGCAGCCGGTCGTACCCGGGCCGAACCTGATCGCAGCCCGAGCAAATCGGCCGCCCATTCTTGCGTGGATGGATCTCCACTTCGATGGTCGGCCGTGGCGCACCATCCACCCACAGCACTTTCCCGTAAACAAAAGACTTGAAATGCTCAACACGATTGAGGATAGTCTTCAGTTGCATCCTGGGTTGGCTCTCGAAGGGCGAAGTGTTGCAACTCCATCCTTATCGAAAACCGCCCAGGATGCACCTCCTCCACGGATTCCATGGCATACAAGCAGCGAAGGGCGAACCGGCTGGGTGCGACCGAAGCCGGAAAGGGATCGCAGGGGAACAAAACGCTGGTCGCGTAGCGACTCCTTCATCTTCTGTTCCCCTGCACCCGCGGACCGGGGCAGCGGCGCAGGGAGCCGGGCCCCAGACGGATCGCCCGTAGCGGACCACTCCTGTTACAGGCCCCAACTACCGCTTTCTCCCTACACAAACTCCAGTATCAACCGTTCCTTACCCACGAATTCTGCTGAGGA
>CP070666.1:1718224-1720238 GCA_020351775.1 Gemmatimonadota bacterium
TACATGAGTCCCGAGCAGGCGAGCGGTGAGGTGGAGTTGGACAGTAGAAGCGATATCTACAGTCTCGGTTGTGTGTTGTACGAGATGCTGGCGGGCGAGCCGCCGCACACCGGGCCGACTCCGCAGGCGATTCTGGCGCGCAAGTCTGTGGAGCCGGTGCCCGATCTCCGACACGTGCGAGAGGGGGTACCACGCACCGTTGAGCGAGTAATGATGCAAGCGCTATCCAGTATGGCCTGCGATCGCTACGCCACCGCCGCCGAGTTCGCCGACGCGCTGGACCAGGCGTATGCCGAAGCGGTTGCACCGCTGCCGGCGTCAGGCTGGCGGATCCTATATCGCTCGCGGGCCGGTCTCGTGCTGGTGGTGCTGCTGGTAGCCGTAATCGGCGCAAGCGCCTGGATCTTCGTCCGGTCGGCGAGAGCTCGCTGGGCCGCAGATGAGGCCATGCCAGAGATACAGCGTCTCATGGATGACCATGAGTTCGTCGCCGCCTATCGGCTCGCCCAGCAAGCGGAGCCGTATCTGGCACAGAACCCCGAGTTTCAGCGCTTGTGGCGAGACGCGACGCTTCCCGTGTCGATCCACACGGAGCCGCCCGGCGCCGAGGTGCGTATGACCGACTATCGCACGCCGGACGGCGAGTGGGATCTTCTCGGCACTTCACCGATTGACGAGACCAGGATTCCGACCGGATACCTCCGGTTCAGAGTGGAAAAGGAGGGCTTCCAGACTATCGAAGGTGCGCTCGCGGGGTTCCTCGGTCAGATAAGGTTCGTGCTCGACTCTGAGAACGAGCGGCCGGAGATGATTCGCGTACCCGGACAGCCTTTCCAATTCCGCTCGCTGCCTGCGGTTCAGCTGGAGACTCACTGGCTGGACCGCTACGAAGTGACCAACCGCGCATTCAGGGAATTCGTCGAGCAGAGTGGATACGCAGAGCGGAGGTTCTGGACCTATCCGGTCATCGTTGACGGGCGCGTGGTCCCGTGGGAACAACAGGTGACCGCGTTCGTGGACCGAACGGGACGCCTGGGCCCGTCTACTTGGGAACTCGGTACATATCCCGACGGAGCCGGCGACCTTCCGGTCAGCGGCGTGAGCTGGTACGAGGCAGCGGCGTACTGCGAGTACGTCGGGAAGCAGCTGCCGACTATCTATCACTGGTACAACGCTGGCGGCCTCGGGACCTTCTCCTCCATTCTCAAGCTTAGCAACCTCAGCGGACAGGAACCGACCCCCGTGGGCACCCGTCGCGGCATCGGTCCCTATGGGCACTACGACATGGCAGGGAACGTCCGGGAGTGGGTGTTGAATCCGGTTGGCGACAGGCGGTACGTCCTTGGCGGAGCATGGAGCGATCCGGGCTACATGTTTTCTTTTCCAGATGCAGCCTCTCCGGAGGACCGGTCGCCGAAGAACGGGTTTCGCTGCGCCAGCTATGCTGAGGAGTCCGCCGGTGTCCTTGGTGCCGCGCTGGAGTTTTACCCCACCGAGTACGAGCGGAAGCCGATCGACGATGCGGCGTTCCGCCTCTACCGGGATTTCTACTCGTATGAGAAAACGCCGTTGAACCCTCAGGTGGAGTCCGTTGAAGAGACAGCGCACTGGCGACGGGAGACGGTTACTTTTGACGCGCCGTACGGCAGAGACACCGTCATCGCCCACCTTTATCTGCCAAAGACGGGGAATCCGCCTTATCAAGCCGTCGTCTTTTACCCCGGCATGCACGCGTTCCGGATAGAGTCCAGTCGCGACATAGATACGAAGTGGTTCGACTTCATCGTTCGCACCGGCCGCGCTGTGGTTCATCCCGTGTACGAGGGAATGTACGAGCGACAGGCTGGGCTCGGGCCAATCCTTGAAGCACGACATGGAATTCGCGGGAGAGAGCTGGTCGTCCATTGGACGATGGATATCAGCCGCTCGATCGACTATCTCGAGACGCGGAGTGACATCGATGCTACAAGACTGGCTTACTATGGTTTCAGCTGGGGCGCGTGGAACGGCCCAA
>CP070666.1:1720338-1722335 GCA_020351775.1 Gemmatimonadota bacterium
CCGAAGACCACTTGGGATAGAAGAAGTTGACGCCCAGCCCCGCGGCGCGCAGCCGACGGATGTCGGCCAGCACGGCCGGTGCTTCGTCCGGGTTCCACGCCGGCCAGCGGAAGAGCACATTCTCCACGTACCGGCGGATAAGCGGCGTTGCGTCGGCCTTTTCTTCCAGGGGCCGCACGAGTCCGTCCCGCCGCGCCCGCTCCCGGTAGAGCTGCGCCATGCTAGCGTGATCCATGTTCTCCGCGAAGCGGATCCGCTGGCGCCGGGGATAGGCGAACTCGCCGAGACTGGGCGCCCAGTTGAAGTCCAGAGCGGAGCAGTCGCCCGGGAGATGGTCAGCCGCCACGTCGCAGTCCCACCACGTTTCCACCATCGCGCACAGGGCATCCCTGCCGCGCACCATGCCGAACAGCGGCAGGGTCCATCGCGCGCCGATGACGCCACCCGCTTCCCCCGCTCCGGGCAGCGGGTCCGGGCAGTCGGCGGGGATCAGATATCCGGAGCCATGTGGCAGCACCAGGTAGCCGCCGTCCCTTACGGGCTTTTCGAAGCGGTAGAGGTGGTTCACGCCCACGAGGGTGTCCGCCCCCCCGGTCTGGCCGGCCTGGATCAGCAGTTCGTCGCCGTCGGAATCGAGCGCGAGGATGAGGTCGATCCCGACATCCGCGTCCTCGAATCCTGTCAGGTGCACGACCTGTCCCTGGTAAGGACCATCCGCGCAGGCCGACAAGGACACCTCCTGCGCCGCGCCGAGCTGGATCGAGCGAGGCACCCCTCCAGTCTGGCGCACCACAGCCGTCGGCAGCCGCGACCCGGAGCTCTCCCACAGGGAGCGCCCATCGCGGCCTTGCACCACCAGGCGTAGATCCTCGTTCAAGACGATCCTGGTCTTTCGGCCTGTCAGCATCAGCAAGCTCATTTTGTCTCTTCCTTTGCGGGTAAGCGAGTCAGGCGCTTTGGTCAAACCCCAAAGCGGCGAGGATGCATTTTGAAACATTAATCCGGTAATCAACCTTTTCGGCGTCACGAGGCTCTCATAGGAGAGCCTCCTCTCGAGTTTCCCGGAGACTTCTACCAATAATACGACAATTCGAGAAAATCGCAATGGCATTTTTGCCTTTCGTTTGGAAGTTCTGAAGAATCGCAGTATTTTCTCTGGAGTCTCATCACCGGAGTGAGCCACAGTGAAGACCATCCTGATCGCCGAGACCGGCTACCTACGGCAATCTGACCACCAGCCACCCAGGCACGACCTACCCCGAGCAGCCGTCCGGGAGTTCACCTGCAAGGTAATGCGCTGGCGATTGCCTGAGAACGCAAGACACACTGCCATCCACTTGGGGGAGAAATGCAGATCGAACACATCCTCTTTCTGATCCATCCCTGCTGCTACGAGCCGCTCGGACCGGACACCATCCGCAGAGACAATCTCCAACTCTTCGTCGATCGCGAGAAAGAGGTAAAAGCGCGCTGGCTCGAAGCGCTGGCCGAACGGCCGGCGAACACCCTCCTCGTCCAGCTGGGAGGGCCGGCGGCTCTGCGCGACGAAGCCGTCGAATACCTCGGCGCATCGGCTGTCTTCTACCCGAGAACCCCATTCCCCGAGGATGGGAGCCTGGCCGAATACTACCGTCGCCTCGCCGCCGATGTCAGTGCCTACGTCTCCGCCCACAGACTGCACCTCGACCTGGCCACCGTCACCTCCGAACTATGGGGTGAGTCCTTCGAGGGTTGCGTTCCGGGCTATGGCGGCGCTTTCGCCCAGTACCTGGGTTTGCGGCAGCCTCCCCGGATGCGCTTCGAGATGACGGTCTACGACTCGCGCTTTTTGTACGGAGCGCAGCGCTGGGAGGCGATTCCGATCGCCGATTCCGACGTCGAAGCCTGGCTCTTCGAGTGTTACGACGGCACCGGGGCGGCTATCTTCCAGGCGCGCCAGACGGCCCAGTGGATCGACGAGCGCCGCATTCATCTCCAGCTCGACGACCGGCGGCTTC
>CP070666.1:1722435-1724420 GCA_020351775.1 Gemmatimonadota bacterium
TTGTTGCATCATGCGGTTTTCGCGGTTCACGAGTGCGCTCGCGCAATAGCTGCGCCGAATCGGATAGGCCACCGAGTCACTTTGCGTGTGCCGGCAGTGTAACCTGATGTTTACCACCGAGTTACGACGCAGGGCGCAACTTGACATGGGGGTGTTGCCTTCAGATCTTACCAGCACACACAAACCTGGCCCCTATGCTACGTCCGTGATCCAAGTGGGTGGCGGCCCACACGTGGTGTAGGGGTCGCTCGTTTGGGTGCATCTCATGCGTCGAGGGGCGGGCGCAGATCGCGTGGCCATCCTGCTCGACGGCGAATACGTGAAGCGCGTACTGCGTCAACGCCTGACGCGATTCCCGTCGCAAGCCGATGTCATCGGGGAGGTCCGTCGCATACAGCGCAACTCGGCATTGGACGCGTTCTCTCTGTACCGCGTCTTCTACTACACGGCCGAGCCGCTATCGGGAACCGCGATCCATCCCCTTACTGGGAACAGGATCGACTTCGGTAACACCACCGTGTTCTCTCGTAACACCCAGCTGATCGACCTCATCGAGAACGAACCGGATGTCGCGGTAAGGCGCGGGGCGCTTGTGCACCAGGGTTGGCAAATAGGTCCCGCAGCCGTCAGAGCCCTGACACAAGGCGACACGAAGACTGTTGGCTCCGGCGACGTGATCCCCAAGATCCTGCAGAAGGGTGTCGACATGAGAATTGGCCTGGACCTGGCTTGGCTGGCCCTGAAGCGACTCGTCGGTGCCGTTGTGCTCGTCTCAGGTGATTCTGACTTGGTCCCGGCGCTCAAACTCGCTCGACGAGAGGGACTGCGCGTGTATCTGGATGCACTCGGCAACCGCCGCATCAGGCAGGAGCTGAAGAAGCACGCTGACCTGGTGCTGTGAGCGCGGAGGTTGGTCTTGAGGTGCGCTCTCGTACCGAGCGCCCCTGGACAGCGCCGCATCGGTGCAATGCAACATGCCGCTGTCTCTCGTAGCGCGCGTCAGTGAGCGGCGCTGAGCTGCCGTTCGGTCGGCGCTTACTTCACGAACTTGCAACAAAGGCGTCCCAACCACCTGGGTTGACCTGGTGGGGCAATGTTCCTGGCGTGTAACCCGCAACGTAGACACTGGTGGCATTGACTGCGATCCCGCCGAGGCCAATCCGCTCACCTGCCCCCGCTGCGGTGAAGAGATGCCTGCTGCCGTCTAGATCGCTCGCGTCAAGTCTCGCGCAGGTACTCATGCACGTACATCACCGCCATCGATCCTTCCCCCACGGCCGACGCCACGCGCTTGACCGATCCGGCGCGAACATCGCCGGCCACGAAGACGCCAGGCACACTGGTTTGCAGCATCCCGGGGGTGCGCAGCGCCAGGGTGTGCTTCGAAATCCGCCAGCTCACCCGCCCCGACGGGCGTCGCGCGGCAACCGTGGGAGGGGGGTGCGATCCGGATTGGCGGGTGGTGGTGGGCGCCGGCACGATCGCATCGGGACCGGACAGCACGAACCCGTTTTCGTCCCGGGCTATGGCATCACCGAGCCAATCAGTGCACGGCTCCGCCCCGATAAAGATGAATAAGGCGGCGGCTGCGACCGTCTCCGACCGTTGTCCTCGGTCACGTCTCACGACGAGCTGCGTGAGACGGTCGGTCCCGATTGCCCGCTGGACTTCACTGCTCGTCCAGACGCGGATGTTCGCGGTTCCCTGTATCTGGTCGATGAGATACTGTGACATGCTCTCTGCCAGCGACGGGCCACGCACCAGCATCGTGACGGTCTTGGCGAACCGCGAGAAGTACATCGCGGCCTGACCGGCCGAGTTGGCGCCACCAACGATGTAGACGTCCTGGTCCCGTACTGACTCACCTTCGCCCAGCGCTGCCCCGTAGTAGACTCCCGCACCGGTCAAGGCCGAAATGCCGTCGGCCTGCAGGTCCCGGTAGGACACACCGGTCGCGATCAGCACTGCTCGGCTGTTCAAGGTCG
>CP070666.1:1724520-1726497 GCA_020351775.1 Gemmatimonadota bacterium
TGCGCTAGGTCGCGCAGCATCATGTTGGACTCTTCGGCGTAGAAGTAGTGCACCCAGATCAGAGTGAAGATGCCGTCGAGTAGATTCAAGACCAGTAACCATTTGATGATGCCCTGGAGCCAGCGGAAATGCTGACTCGTGCCAATGGCCGACAGATCTGCCCCAGCTCGATGGCCTGAATTGCCTTGCATCGGTGGTCCCTCCGGCACATGACCTCCGTGCAAACATCCAGATGCAGGGTTTGTGCCGATCTCTCTGTCACCTGCATGTCATTGTGGCCGAGGCGCGTTGTTACTAACGTGTCGACGGGGATAGCACTTTGTCTCGCGGAGGTTCTGACGCTTTGGCTTCATATCTGAGGGTCGCCGCTCTGGCACTCGGTGCTGCGGCCCTGTTGGGTCTGGTGTACTTGGGATACGTGTGGCTGTCATGGCCCAATGTGGCTACACTGGAGCAGCAGAATCCAACCAGCACTGCCTTCATCGAACGGTACCGGTCCCGTGCTGCTGCCGATGCGGAGTTGCCACAACTCCTGTGGCGCTGGGTCGAGTACTCGAGTATCTCAGTGCACGCAAAACGCGCCGTCATAGTCGCGGAAGACATCGAGTTCTTCTCGCACGCCGGCTTCTCAACCGCTGAGATCAGGGCGGCGATCAGGGAAGCCCTGGAAGAGGGACAGGCACCGCGTGGAGCTTCCACCATCACCCAGCAGCTTGCCAAGAACCTCTGGCTTTCGCCCGCCAGAAGTCCGCTGCGGAAATTCAAGGAGGCAGTCCTCACCCGACAACTGGAGGAGTCGCTCGACAAACGTCGCATCCTGGAGCTGTACTTGAACATCGCCGAGTTCGGTCAGGGGATCTTCGGTATAGCGGCCGCGGCAGAACTCTACTTCGGCAAGTCTGCAGCGACTCTCACTGAACATGAGGCCGCCATGTTGGCAGCAGTCCTTCCCCGCCCCGCTACATGGTATCCAGGAACGGACGATCCGTACTATCTGAGATACGTGGAGGACATATTGGCTCGAATGCAGCGAGCAGAGTTCCTGTGGAAGTACCTGGGCGGCTAGGAGTGACTCGCCCCCACTCTGGTACGCACTCCGACAGCTCCGGATTGCCCGACGGGGCCGGGGGTCCTCGCCTTCCAGCACCGTCGGCGTATGTTTATCCAGTGGGTGTACCTCACCACAGCGCGAGGCACGAGAGCCGCCACTGCAGTGGCTGGCGCCGATCTATCTCTACCAGGAGGTGACCGATGGCTGATAGTGTGAGGAAGGTCAACTATTGCTACTTGAAGGTGCCAAACCGCGCCGCGCAGGGCGATGCGGTGCTACGGGAACTAAGAGAAGGTGGCGTCAACCTGCTCGCGTACTCCGGGTTCCCCGTCGGCAAGGGGAAAGCGCAACTGGATTTCGTGCCAGAGAACATGGCAGCCTTCCGTCGCGTGGCACGGAAGAACGGCTGGCGTGTGAGCAAGGCGAAAAAGGGATTCCTCATCACGGGCAACGACCAGATCGGTGCGGCACACCGCCATATCAGCAAGCTTGGCGATGCCAAGATCAACATCACCGCGGCAGACGCGATCTGCGCGGGCAAGGGCCGTTACGGGATGATCCTCTGGGTGAAACCCAACAACTACGCCCGCGCCGCCAGAGTGCTCAAGGCGAAATAGCCGACGGTACCGTCAACCCGGCGGGCCCCATGCCCGCCGGAAACGACCTCTCGGTGGCCTGGGCTGCCCGCATTCCCAGAGCTGGAGCGCGAGAGCGGGCGACTCGCGCACGGCACACCCACCCGCCAAACTCTCTGGCTCCGAATCCGTATTGCCTAGCGACGATTCTTCTCTCCATAGAATGCAAGAACCACAGGGAGATCTGGATATGATGACCTCGATCACAGCATCAGTGCGTAGAGCGCTCACGACCACTTTGGTTCTCTGCGTGACACTATCCGGGGGAGCATCCGGTCAAGTTGATGTGTC
>CP070666.1:1726597-1728561 GCA_020351775.1 Gemmatimonadota bacterium
ATGCTGGAAGCAGCCGAGGTGCTGGGCATCTAACATGCCGCACGTCAGACCCGGGCACGTGAAGCTGCCCAGCTCCTCCTGGCACTCACCCTCGCTCAGGTCTTGGCAGGTGCCGCCGATGCAGCACGCTCCCGCCAGGCAGATTTCCATAATCCACGGGCCGTACGAGTTTGACCCCCACATGTACTGCCCCTCCTCCGGGATGATGACCGGCGGTTCGGGCGGGCAGCCCAAGCTGATCGACACCGAGCCATGCCAGATCCCGTTCGGGAAAGCAGGAAACCGTCTGGGCGGGTCAAATGAATCGTCCCGGCCGTACCCTAACGTCGCGGCGCCCCAGGCCACGCCGAATACGTAGCTCTTACCCGCCTCGAGCGGGATCGGCGGCTCTATTGGACAGGTCGAGTAAAACGCCCAGTCTGGGTCCGGGTCTTCAGGGTCGTAAGGCACAACGATCCTGATGTCATCGGGCAAAGCAGAACACCTTTTAAAGTACCCAGAATCACGCCCGCTCTCCAACTTTTCAAAACATGAGAAGTACAGCGTGATGTCAAGGCTCTCAGGCAGGTCGAGAAAAAAGCCGAACTCGGTGACGATCGCGTCCTCGTCCACGTCAAGCCAATTGCCCCGGAAGGAGCAGCTTGCGCCCCAGGGATCGAAATCACTTGGATGGGGTAGCCCGATTGGTGCGCAGGCGCCTCCGCATTCATCCTCTTCCGAAGTTGGCAGCCCCATCTCCCCAGGCCCCTCGGCCCCGGCATCCCCAATGAGCACGCCTTCGGATTCGACTGCTCCAGCGTCCGCGAAAATATGACCGGGCGGCATCAACCCGAGGCAGACCGTCAAGAGACAGAAACTCAACCAGTAGATGCGCATTTTTCCTGCTCCGTTGTATTTAGGGGACGGTCGCGGCCCAATCGGACGATCAGGCAAGACGGCGAGAACACAGCGGTTCACCACCGCACCCCTCTGAGGACTCCCCCGCATTATATCCGCTTCGCTGCGGCGTTACCAACGAGGACGTCCTTTTCCTTTGCCGCAGACCGCCGGTCCCAGAGCTCTGATGCTTTTATCGGTGACGCCACTGAACGTGGGTCGCCGGGTCCGATAGGATCCACCGCGAGGGCGCACGCAAGCGTGCACGCCATTGCTTCGCTATTCACGAACCCGAAAACACTTACCATTGCCGACGCCGCGATACCGCAGGGCTCTGGCAACTTGAACGGCCCCGGCAACCAGCACCATTGCGTCAGTCGTTGAGCGTATCCCTGTACTTACCCACCGTGCGGTCACCGACACGGATCGGGGCCGGCTCGCCCAAGAACGTCGGCAGACGGTCCAACGTCTCCTGGAAGCGCAACGCTCGGGAATCCACGTCCGCTGCTCGAAGCTGGGTCTGCAGGTCCACGTCCGGGTGCACGATCGTCTCATCTTCTTGGCCGCGCAGGACGCCGTATATCGTAAAGACATGTGATCGGACCGTCACCCAATCACCCAGGCAGGCAAGCACCGCAATGGCCTTGAGGTAGCCGCTATTCACGCCTGCATACAGCGAACCGGAGTCGATCCGGTATTTGCGATAGTCCTCCGGATCATCGGCATCTGGATCGTCATCCGGATCAGCAGCCCGCACGTTTGCAAGCTCGCCGACGGCCATGAATCCCGTACCCCGTCGCGCGGTCGGGGGAACAAGCTCCCACCCGCGCACCTCGTTATAGTCGCCCGTGCTGAACGACTCATAATTGAAGTCCACTTGGTCAAGCCCTCGGGCCTCGCGATAGGCAACGATCGCCTTGGCCCGCATCTCGCCGAGCGCGCCCGCTTCGTCGTCCTCAACAGGCTCATCGAGGGTGTTCCGAGGATCCAGCGTCGTCTTGAGCATCCGGTAGATTTCGTGTCCCTCAGGATTCCCGGTAGGGAACTTGAAGGCATTCATGGGAACAAACGGTAATCCCACGAGCACC
>CP070666.1:1728661-1730610 GCA_020351775.1 Gemmatimonadota bacterium
CCGAGCGTGGGTCGAGGGCAACGGCCTGGTGGCATGCGAACATGACGTCGGCAGCATAGTCCCGGAGAGTCCCGTGCCAACACAGCCCATACCAGAACTGAGCTGATCCGTTTAACCGGATATCCAGCCCCAGTGCCTGGGAGTAGGCCGTCATGGCCTCGGCGATCATGCCCTGCCGAGCTAGTGCCTCACCCTGTGATGCCAGAGCTGCGGCGGCCGCGCTGTCAGCCGATCCAACGCGTGATCCGCGCCTCAGATCGAATGTCACTGGTACACGGACCAGTCTGCGAAGCGGTTGCGTGTCACTTTGAGCCGGAGTGAAGCGACTGTGCCGCACCATGTCGACGGCCGGACGCTCGAACTCCGGGCGCGTCGCGCTGATCACTTCGATGGTGCCGGGCTCAACCCTACCCGTGCTGTCGACCACTGCCTGCACGACCACCCTGCCCTCCATTCCCCTGTCGAACATCGTGGGTGGATAGGCCACGGGTGGGCTCCAGATGAGCTGTGGTGCCAGCCCAGCATCCGGATCAACCTGCTCTGACTTGGCGCAGGAGAGAGAGAGGACGGCCGAGAAAAGAAGTCCCAGTTCCAGGGGGCGGAGGTTGAGGCGGCGCCAACATTCGCTCGTCATGCGGGGACTGCCCGTACCCAATGCGTTGTGGAACAACATACTGCAAGCCTCGTTTAGCGGTTCTCCGGTCAGGTGGACACGTATTGATACCTCCGTGAGATACGCGGAAGTTCCCCAGGGCGGAGCTGCGCGTTTCCATCCCCCCACGATTCATGCCAGGCAGCAGCTTCCTGCACCGCGTGATGCCGTACGTGTCCGTCGGCTGTTGCGCAATCGACTGAAGAACGAGAAACAGCGTCGCAGTTGCGTCAAAGCGTGGATCCATCGAGGCTTTCCCTCGGCCTGAGAAGGCGGGCGATGAAAAGCGCGGCGAGGGGGAAGTAAATCGCCTCCGCTATGATCCCACCAATGGCCGCCAACCAGGAGTAGTCCGGTGTGATTGCTTGGCCCAGCTCGACTACGGCGAACATCCCCCACCAGATGAGAGCATACTTGAACCAGCGCTGCACCCACGCGTCGCGGGCGCAATAGAATAGCAGAACGAACGCCACCGACACGCCAAGCTTTATCACGAGAACACTGAGCATGAACAGAGCTACTGAGCCTTCAGTTGGGGTTTGCAGGCCGGTCAACCCTGAGAGTATCCCGTAGATGGGGAATGGGATCACGTACATGACTACGAGAGTGAGACCGATGGCGAGCACGATCTTCTGTATCACTCGATGCTCCCGAATTCTGGAAGACAGCCTAGCGGTTTCACCTCGGCAGGGGCATGTGCCTACGCACGCCAGGGTCGTCTTCGTTCCAGCGGCTGTGACAGGACATTCAACGCCATGTTAGCGTCCTCGACGATCTGGAAGTCGTACATCCCCACACAGACAAAATCAGCGCCCTTCTCAAACGCATACTTGAGGCCGACTTCCGGGTGTATGGCACCGGCTGCGAGTATTTTGAAGGCAATCCAGGGTTGTGGCAATTGCTCCATGTAGGCAATGGTTTCCTCGGGATTCACGCACCAGATGTTGTCGTGCTGGTTCTCTTTCTGCGCAGACCAATAGTCACAGTGGTGCAGCGTCTTCATCCAGAAGTCCGGCTCGAGACCGTGCTCTACGCAGCCTGTGACGGTCTCCAGGCTGTGCGCTCCAATACCGGCGGGGAGACCGTTTTCACGAGTCAGCTCCAGTGCCTGGCCAATGAGGTCGAAGTTACCGTCTCTTGCGAGTCGATCGGCACTTTCACCCTGTACGTAGCATGCGCTGGCGCCGTTATCGATGGAGAATTGTACGCGTTCGAGCAGGTTTCTTCCGCCACAGTCCGAGATGAAGTGGATGTTGCCGATCTTGCGTCGCCAGTATTCAGTGATCACCCGGCAGAG
>CP070666.1:1730710-1732646 GCA_020351775.1 Gemmatimonadota bacterium
GAACTGGCGCCGTGGGCGTGCTCTTGGATAAAGCGACTGACACCTGACGCGAATCCAAGCGCCGCATCGCCGTCGTAGCGCATTCCCAGCAGCACCAGCGTGCCGGCAAACCCCATGATACCCAGCCCGATCTTGCGGTTTCCAAGAGACTGTGAACGTATCTGCTCGGTAGGGTAGTGTGTCATGTCGACGACATTATCGAGGAACCGGATCGAGAGCTGCACAGCCTTGCCAAAAGAATCCCAATCCATGTCCGCCGCGTCTTCGTCTACAAACGCAGTCAGGTTGACCGACCCGAGGTTGCACGCTTCGTTGGGGAGCAGCGGCATTTCGCCGCACGGGTTGGTGGCCTCGATTCGGCCAAGCGCAGGTGTGGGGTTATCCTCGTTGACGCGATCGATGAAGCAAACGCCGGGTTCGCCAGTCTCATGGGCATTGGCGACGATCATGCTCCACATATCGCGCCGGCTGTAGCAGGGAACACGGGTATCGCCCGCCGGCGTTAGGTCCTGCAGAGAGTAGCCGGGCAGGGAGACACTTCGCGGAATCACGTACCGGTGGCCGGTTCGCCACGGGCACGGATCGCCCGTCGCACCTCGTCAACCGGTCTGCAGTATCGAGCGCGTGAGCGTTCGACAATGAATTCCCGGCAGTTCTCCTTCGGGATGTCGAGTGGGCGCTGTGTCTCGAGCCGGACAACGTGAGTGGCAATCCGGGCGATGGCGTGTCCGACGTCCTGAGTAATTAGATCGTTCACATCGACCAATCCCTGGAGGTCTTTCTTGAGGTACTGGGCGTCTCTCGTATCGACATTGAAGATGATTGTCGAACCGACGCTTGACAACGCATCTGTCTTTGCCTTGTTGAATTGGCTCAAATACTGATGCGCCAAGGTTAGCGACACATTGAACTTTCGCGTCTCCGCGATTATATCCTCCATGGGCTCCGTCATGAAGCGGTGTGCCTCGTCACAGTAGACGTGAAAAGGCCGGTGCGCATCTGTCGGTACACTCCCACGGCTCAACGCTGTTAGATGCAGGAGTGAGAGTAGAAAGCAGCCGAGGATCTCGCGGATCTCGTAGCCTACGCCCGAGAGATCCACCAGCAAGATTCCGCCCGAGTCCATCACATCTCGAAGATCAAAAGCCGATTCACTCTGAGAACGTGTTTCAAAGGGTATTTCATCCTGGGCTGAGCCGATGTACCATGAGATTGATCATGGCAATGTAGATCATAGCCTCACTGCTTTCGACGAGTGTTTCGTAGTCCTTAGACAGTCGGCGGTATTGGCCAAAGCAGGAGAACGTCCGCTCCACGATCCACCGCTTGGGCAACACGTCGAAGGTGTGCGTCGCATTGCGTTTTACGATCTCCACGACCCGCCCATACCACACGATCGTCCAGTCCACGAATCGTCCGGCATACCCACCGTCAGCGAAGATGAGTTTCAATCGGCCGAATCGTCGTCCCAGTCGTTTCATGAGCAGCTTGCCCCCGTCGCGGCCCTGGATGTTGGCCGGATGCACGACCAGCGCCAGGATGAGGCCCAGCGTGTCCACGATCACATGCCGCTTGCGACCCGTGATTTTCTTGCCCGCGTCGTATCCGCGGTCCCCCCTTTTCCGCCGTCTTCACCGATTGGCTATCGATGATGCCGGCAGAGGGCGTGGGCTTCTTCCCGGCCTTTCGCCGGACCTGGCCCCGGAGGCGATCGTGAATCCTCTCCCACGTCCCATCGCGCTGGAAGGACCGAAAATGGCGGTACACCGTTTCCCACGGGGGAAAATCGTGGGGCAGTTGCCGCCACGAGCAGCCTGTGCGTACCACATAAAGAATTCCATTGACCACCTCGCGCATGTCATGGGCGCGCGGGCGACCGCCCCACTTGGGCGGCGGGATCGACGGAGCGATCAGTCTCCACTGACGGTCCGTCACG
>CP070666.1:1732746-1734679 GCA_020351775.1 Gemmatimonadota bacterium
CGTTGTCGGTCAGTACTGCGCTTATTGCCCGAGCGTACAACCGAGAAGCGAGACAGCGAGCACTGGCTTCGGACGCTGTGGAGAGTCTGATGGATCGTATGGTACCGGTCGTTTCGAAGTTGGCTGACAGCGGCGCACTCACTCAGGTCGCGGAATTCAGAGAGTATGCGGCTGAGCTGAGCGAGACACTGCCCGAGGACCTGCGGAACAGCCCTCGGCACCGGGCCCGTCTCGCCTTGATATCTCTCCACCACGGGAGGTGCGCAGTCTGGTGGCATATGTCTAGTACAGCCGAGGAGGCATTGACCAGTGCAATTGCCGTCTTTGAGAGCCTCCCGCAATTTGTGTTTGAAAAGTTGCCTTCCGAGGTTCGCGGCGTATATGAGCCGGTCCTTCCATTTTGCTATTTCTACCTCGGTGAGTCCCGGTTGGAGGACAAAAGGGTAGCTGCTGCCAAAGGTTGTTACCGCAAGTGCCTCGAACTGCTCAACAAGCCAGCAATTGGGCACGAACAGATCGACGATTTGAATGAACTGAGGCTGCGCGCGCGTGAAGCCACTGAGCAAGCAAGGAAGGGTGCTCTTGACCGAAGAATCAACGGCTTGCGCACACGCATCAATGAGGTACCGAACGACGCCCGCCTCCACGAGGAACTCGCAAAGGCTTACACCGAGAGTGGCAGATTCGACGAGGCTATCGAACAGTACACACGAGCAATTGGGCTTGATCCCAGTTCGTTCCAACTATACTTCGCCCGTGGGGACGTATGCTTCAGAATAGGTGATGTCGAGCTAGCTATCCGGAACTGGACAGAGCTGATTGAGCGCGACCCCACGTTCGCGCACGCCTACGCTTTTCGGGGCTACGTCAACTTCGAAAAGGGCGACTTCAGAAGCAGCCTTGAAGACTACAACATGGCGATCAAACTCAACCCCACTAGCCCCAAGTCACACGCTTTTCAGGGGTATATTCATAGTCTGGAGGGTAACTACGGGGAAGCCGTCGAATGTTACAAGAGGGCCATTCAACTCAGCTCAGCCTACGCCGATCCGCTGGTGTTGCTGGGAGACGCCCACAGAGAAATGGGAGAGAAGGAACTGGCAATGGCCAACTACGATGAGTCTATTCGCATTGATTCGACGCTTGCTTTCGGGTATTGCCATCGGGCTCTTGCCCGAGCTGAGTGGGGGGATATGGAGGGGGCGCTGGATGACCTGGAAATGGCCGCCAATTCCGCCGAGCGCCAGACTGGATACGCGACGGAGTCACGACTCCACCTGGTGGCCTGGTTCTTTGCGAATTGCCCAGACAGACGACTCCGACAACCCACGAAAGCAATCGAGTTTGCGACGCAACTTGTCCAGATGAGACCAAGGGCCGGACACATGTGGGCCATATTGGGCGCCGCCGAGTACCGTGCTGGCAAGTTCGCGGAAGCGCTTGAATCGCTGGAGAAATCTGCGGAATCGCCGTCTTGCCGCCAGACAGCCAGCTGTTTTTTCCTGGCCATGACCCACTGGCAACTTGGCAACAAGGAAGCAGCACGCCGCGCCTACGCAAGGGGCGTCGAACTGATGGAACAGCACCTCCCTTACGTGGAAAGGGAGCACGCACGCTTTCGAGCCGAGGCAGCTGCGCTGTTGGGTGTGGCTAAGAGGCCCTCGACAGAAACGGAGGTACCACCGGAGTCGTAACGGAGGGGCTGTCTCTCTGCGATTTGCCGCTCTTACGTGTGGCTGCCTCAACACAAAGGAACGTCTCACGCGCGGTGACAACACCACTGCCTCAGTGCGTGCCGGTTCCGCGTCTTTACAGGAGGCCCATGCCATGCGAAATGTCGCTGCTTCTCTCCTGATAGTATTCGCGTTGTCCGTGGGCGGCCGGCTTGCCAATGGAGATATCCTGTTTGACACCCCTACACTCGTGCTGGAGC
>CP070666.1:1734779-1736711 GCA_020351775.1 Gemmatimonadota bacterium
CGCAGCTGCGTTGCTGACGGTGACACCGAAATTGCCGAGAGCCGTAGCGATCTCCTGAATCAGCTCACCAACTAGACCTACGATGAACTGGACCAGATAAGTTACCTGCAAGCACTCTATCTGCGGTACGCAACCTGTCATTCTGTCTCACCTCCTTTCTGTTTGTCCCGTGTTCCCCCCTTGGGAAGGGATTCAGGGACTAGTACCTTAGCTACCAAACACGATAGGCCTAAAGTACTAGTGAATATAGCACCAAGGTACTATCGTGTCAATTGAACGATGTTACCTTTTCTTCCCCTTTTTCTGCTGCCTGCCCGGTACCTTCCTGGGCAACCGAGGGAGGCGGACAATCATCGAAGTCAACAACCGATCAGAGCCCCTGCCTGTGGCCGCCCGGACTGCGAGCACCGCACCGCGCCCGGCGGAAAATCAGAGCCCGACGACGACGCGTCGTCTCCTGAGCCGCAGCCACGCGAGCACCGAAGCGCCCAGAACAGCTGCTACGATACCAATCCTCACCGGAATCGTGGCGTCGACGGCCACCCTGCTCACCGCGACAGCGGGCGTCAGCCCCAGCCTGACGACCGGCTTCAGCACGTCATGCCTGTCGATGAACTCCGCCACGCCGGGACTCATCCCGTAGTATGCCGACACAAAAGCCCGTCCGATCGCATCGTCCCCAAGATACTCATCGCGGAACGCCCGCAGCGTATCGACGCCCCGTCCCTCCTCCCCGTACGACGCCGCTGCTATGAAGCACCATGCCGACGGAGTCTTCTCCTCAAGTACAATGTCATCGAACCAAGCCTCCGTGCTATTGCCGCCCGACACTGACAGCGTCACCACCGCATCCCACGCATTCAGCGGAGTCGATATGTAGTCTATACGGCGCGCCCACCCGTGATCCGTGGCGTTGCCCCTGTACCTGTCAAGCACGGTGCCTGTCGAATCGCGTATCGCCAGCTCCGTGGTTTCCGACCCGCTTCCCCGCGCTCTGCTGTACGTCTCGAACAAGTATACGGAGGCCGCGTCGATGTACACTGTCTGGCTGTAGCTGCCACTTGACCCGTGCAAATACGCAGCGTAGGACCCGGCATGTACCTCGGGGTACTCGCTCCGATATGGAGCCGTCGTCGATGCCGTCCAGTAGTCTGGCGTCTGATTGCCCCCTCCACCCGGGGTCTCAAACCCACCGTTTCGAATCAGATTCGTCCCCGCACCCACCGGCGACGAGGGAATCAGACCCAGGCCGATACACACGGACGCCACCACGCACAGCACGCAGCCTACGACAACGTGGGTCTTTCGCATGTCGTCTCTTTCATCTAACGATGCCCCGCCACCGCGTCCCCATGGGACCAACGCCCGGACTCGAACCGGTCAACAGGGCACCATCCACCCGGTGACGCTCCCGAGGGGCGGACAACTCTTGCAGCAGAACGATCGCCTGGATACCGGCAACGGGACCACTCGGGCATAGCTTCCGCCGGACGTGGACGGGAGTCGCTGTCGACAGGGGACCGGGCGGCGTTCGGCTTCCCTGTACGCATGAGATACACGCTGTACGAAGCATCATCGCGCTTCAGCGTGACTCACTTATAGCACAATCGCCTGGAGGCGTCAAGGCAGCACCCGGCTTCCAGCCTCGGGCGCAGCCGACGAAGGAGTCGACCTCCCCACAGAATGCACTGCTGACCCTCCACCGTCGGCGGCCACGTGTACTCGCGGGGGTGCTTGCGAGCGCTGTCACCTCTTTCCTTGACAATGCTCCGATCGGAAGCTAGAATTGGAAGCCCATGTCGATCGACGGCAGAAGACCGGCCAGGAGGAAAGCCCCCCGGCGAGAGGACCGCCAGCATCAACCGTCGCTGGCGATGATGCTGGGACTCAATGAAAGGTGGCTGGCGCTGATCGCCGTCGTCGGCCTGGCGG
>CP070666.1:1736811-1738727 GCA_020351775.1 Gemmatimonadota bacterium
CGTGGAGGGAAAACCCCTCGATTGATTCCATATGGAGGTGAACCATGGCCAATGTATTCATAAGCCATCGTGGAAGCGATACCCAACAGGCTGAGCAACTGGCTAACGAGATCCGCAGTGTCGGGCATCAAGTGTGGCTTGATGTGTGGAACATTGATCTGGGCGATTCCATTGTTGAGCGCATCAACGAAGGACTAGAAGGCGCTACCTACGTGGTGGTGTGCTATTCCTCATCTGGCATAACGTCTCCGTGGATGAGCCGCGAGTGGATGTCTACGCTTGCTCGACAACTCAGTGGACATGGTGTCAAGATTTTGCCAGTGCTGCTCACTGGGGGCGATCCGCCTGCAATCCTGGCTGATTTGAAGTATGCGGACCTCGTCAGTGACTGGTCACAGGGCGTATCAGAACTGTTACGAGCGATGAGGTGAATAACATGAAATGGCAGGTTCTCATTGCGCATGCTGAGGGGGAGGAGCATCTTGCCGAGCAACTGGCGAGACCGCTTCGAGAAGCTGGTTATGAGGTAGCTCACCGCGGAACAGTGATGGTGGGAGAGTCTGTCACCGAGGAAGCGTCCAAGGTTCTGAGCACGGGGGGACCGGTCGTTTTGTGCGGGACTGTCAAAGCGATGGGAACCGGCTGGGCGCACCGCCTCGTCAACGCAGCGCGACAGCACCAACAGGTCCGAGTGTTCGCCGTGCAGATGGAGAAGGACGCGTACGTCCAGATGCTCTCTCTCGACGGTACCGTCGCTCTCTACTGGCAAGACCCCGCGAAAGCGGTGCAGGATCTGGTTGCTTCCTTGCAAAAGTACTACCCTTTCGACGTCGGCGCCGACTACGTTCCGCTTTACCACGATGCAGAGCAGCGATACCGGGAACTGGCTCTGGAGTCGTGCGATATCATTGATCTAGCCAACTTGCCGGAGAGCGATCGCCACCTCGCCACCCGACAACTGGAGCTGCGCCGGCTTTACGTCCCACTGCGCGTCCGAGTGGAAGTCGTGTCTGACGCCGAAGCGGATGAGGCAGAGCTTGAGGCGATTGAAAAGCGCCGCCGGGCGTCCCTATGGGGTCGGGCAGACCGCGTCGAACGGGAAGATGAGCGCGAGCGGGTGGCCGTCGGGCAGCGGCTAGCAAAAGCCCGACGACTTGTCGTCCTGGGGGACCCCGGTGCGGGCAAGACGACGATGGTCCGCTGGATCGCCACGGCCTATCTGCTCCGCCTCAAGCAAGACCCAGATTGGAAGGATCTGCCCGACGTGGTCACGCTTCCTGATGAGGATTGGCTACCGATCATCATCCGCTGCCGGGACCTCGACCCGTCCTGCCTGGGCGGTCCACTGGACAACATACTGCTCTACACCCTGCGCAAGACGGAGATAACGGAAGCCGAGTCCAGTGCCCTGCGGACTGTCCTCCGGGGTAAACTCGACCAGGGTCAGGCGCTCTTGCTGCTGGATGGCCTTGACGAGATCGCGGCCCCGGCCGTACGCGCCCGCTTCTGCCAGCAGCTCGAACGGATCCACGTCGCCTATCCCCACGCCCCGATCATCGCCACGTCGCGCATCGTCGGTTATCGGGAAATGGGCTACCGCATCGGGCGGGGATTTGAGCATGTCACGATCGCTGATCTTTCGCACGAGGACAAAGACGACTTTGCCCGCCGCTGGTGCGCCATCACCGAATTGCCGGAGCGACGGGAGACGGCGACAGAGGAACTGATCCGTGACATCCACAGCACCGACCGTATTGAGCGTCTCACCGGCAACCCGATGCTACTGACGACGATGGCGTTGGTCAAGCGCAAAGTCGGCAAGCTCCCCAGCCGCCGGGCTGACCTGTACTGGGAAGCGGTGCAGGTGCTGCTCAACTGGCGCAGCGAGGTAGACGAGCCGATTGATCACTATGAGG
>CP070666.1:1738827-1740726 GCA_020351775.1 Gemmatimonadota bacterium
CAACACGCCGGTGGCCTTTTGTGCCCCGCCGTCAGACCGACGCCGTACCTGGACGCCGTAGACGCCCAAGTAAGACGCCCGCCCGACAACGAGACCGCTGGACCGCCACGGTAACACCGATGAACCAAGGAGGTTGCCATGCGATCCGTAGCATTCTATGCGGCAACGGTTTTCTCAGTTGTGATTCTCTCCGACGCGTGTACGCCGGAAGTCGATCAAGGTGCAACGCAGGCCGCAGCTCTGTCGCAGGCGGAGCGCGATTCAATAGGGGAAATGCTGATGCAATGGGAGCGTGACTGGCAGAACGGGGACTTGACCGGCGACCCGTTAGTTCTTGAGCGTATCCTGGCTCCGGACTTCATCTACACGATACACAACGGGGACGTTCACGATAAGGCGTCGTTCATAGGGCTCCGCGCCACCAGTCCTGTCACGCTCACGTCCTTTGAGAACCAACGAATGTCGGTTCATTGGTACGCCGACAACGTCGCCGTGGTCGTAGGCCTGACTGCTGGGACTGGCACCGATGCCGACGGAGCGGACCTCAGCTGGTCGAATGCTTGGACCAACGTGTTCGTCCAGCGGGACGGCGAGTGGCAATGCGTCGTGGGTCACGGTCACTTGACGCCCGCCAGCGAGTAGAAGGCAAGGGAGTCTCCCGGCGCTCGGGGCTGCGCTCCGTCAGCCGGCCACAAACACCCCAATTACGTAGGTCGGTGCCCCACCAGCGCACTGGTCATGCGTGGTCGTGGGGAGCAGTCTCACGGGGTCCGTTGCTATGCTGCGGACCAAGTGTAGGATAAACCGACATGTCGGTCCGTAGAATTGTGAGTAAGGCCGCGGCACGAGTTCGCCAGATGCTCGAGCACTTATTTCGCCGCCGGCGTGGTGCCGCTCGCAACCAGAGTCAAAGCGAAGCCGAAGCTGCCAAGTCACTCGCGCTTCCGGATGATCTGCAGGACGGTCGTGCCTGGGACCGCTATTGGAAGGCTCACCTCGGGCATGGATTCGGGCCCCAGTTGTTTGACATGTTCACGGACGATTGTCTGCTCATAGAAGTAATGAGACGCGATCATTTACGATCGGTTCTATGTGTTGGCAACGGAATCTCGATCGAACCACGCGCCCTTGCAGCTGCCGGCTTCTCGGTGGTGGCCCTGGATATTTCCGCTGTCGCGAATGCAGTCGCCCGCCAGGCCCCGGTAAGCGACGATGACATCGCGCGGATAATCGGCCGGAGGGGCCACGCTGAGGGTGGATCCGTAGAGTTCGTCACGGGGGACATCATGGACCCGACGGTATGTAAGGGTCCCTACGATGTGATTGTCGAACGGCGGACCGCCCAGAACTATGATGATGCAGGAATGGCGACGTTCCTGACTGCTTTGGCGGATCGGCTCGCTACGCCCGGGATACTGGTGAGTCATTGCCACGACGGCGATTGGCGGCCAGGCTCGGAGCCCCGGCACGCCACGCGGGATTGGTTCCGTGAAAACAAGTGGGTTGTTTGGGAAGGGAGTCTGGTCGCCGGGCCCACGAGAAAGCACGTAGCTTGGCTCTTTACCTCAACCGGATGATGGCCGTTCACATTGCCGCTAGCACGACCTTATGAAGGAGCGGAGCCTTTCCTGCATCTGTGGCGACTCACAATGACGTTTCCGACTTGAGCCCTGGGAGCCCTGCTCGCAGTCCTTCGCCTGAAACACGCCCCTGTCATTCCCCGTCTTGAGGTTAGCTGCGGCACGGGCAGGCACCGCCGGACAGCCGAGCCCGGCGGCATCGTGCCCCGGACGCGCTTCAGTCACCACCTGGAGGGACCATGATCGCTACGCGGAAATCCGCTGGTTTGATGGTCGCGCTGCTTGCGTGCGCCGCCTCTTGCACTCTGTTGGGGGGTCG
>CP070666.1:1740826-1742701 GCA_020351775.1 Gemmatimonadota bacterium
GGGGGGCGAGACTCAAGAGCCACGAAACACCGCCAAAAGCAAGGACGACTCCGGTGACACCTGCGATGGTCGCAAGGACCAACGCTTCCAACAGCAGCTGTTGTACGATGCGGCCACGTGCAGCTCCGAGTGCGGACCGGACCGCCATCTCGCCAGCCCGTGCAGCAGCTCGAGCCAGCAGCAGGTTCGCCACGTTGGCACAGGCGATGAGCAGTACCATCCCGACCGCGCCGAGTAGCACCAACAACGCGGTACGCACGTCACCAACCGTCTCTTCCTCGAGGGTGATCAGGTCGAGTAGTTTGCCGTAGTTGTCTTCGGGGAACTGCTCTTGGAGACGCAAAGAGAGTGCGGAGAGTTCGCTTCGGGCCACGTCGACACTGGCTCCGTTCGCGAGCCGACCGATGACATCGAGGAAGTGGCACCCCCTGCCGCAATCGTCAACGTTGAGATACTGTGGTACCCAGAGCTGAGCGTTCCTGGGATAGTCGAAACCGGGCGGTGCTACACCCACGATCTCGTACGGCTGACCGCTCAATTGGAGGGTGCGTCCCAGGATGTTTCGATCGGCTCCGAGTCGTTCCTGCCAGAACGCATGTCCAATGACGACCACGCGCGGGCCGCCCGGGATGTTCTCCTCGGTTCGGATGTCTCTGCCCAGAAACGGAGGTTCCCGGAAGCCCTCCAATAGCCCGTCGGTGACATAGGCGCCCCGGACAGCTTCCGCGTCCCCCATGCCCGTGAGCGTTAGTTCAGTGGCCTGAAAGCCCGCGACCGATTCGAGCGATCGGACCTGAGACTGGATGTCGCGGATGTCGGGTTGCGACATGGCGCCCATGGTGGTGCCACGCTCGGGACGGGTAACGCCGATCTTCACGAGTTGATCGGCGTCGTGGTACGGAAGCGGCTTCAGGATGACGCCGTTCACCACACTGAAGATGGCGGTGTTGGCGCCAATGCCGAGAGCCAGCGTTAGAATCGCGGCCACAGCGAATCCCCGAGATCTCAAGAGATTGCGCAAGGCGTATCGTAGGTCGCCCAGCACGAGCAAGATCCTCTCGCGTGGTGAGAGCTGCGGTCGTTTCCCCAAACCGCGGCGTGTTACGAAGTCCTGGAGCGACGCGGCGTACGCCTCCGGGAGGGCGTGCATTGAATCCCGGGTCACAAACCACCACGTCCGCAAGCCGGCCCACGACCGATTGGCGGCGCGTTCCCTGGCGGCCCGTGCCGCCATGAGGTCCAGCATCTCCTCACCGAACTCGAAACGCACCGAAGCCGGATAGAGCCGCAGAAGCAGCCGATGGAGTCGGGCGGTGATAGACATCAGGTGGGTCGGGTATCGCCGATGACCCGTTTCTCGCGTGCCGCGTACAGCACCCGATCGAGCCGCATTGCCTCCCGTTCCAGAGCGCGCCGCCCGTCATCGGTGATGCAGTAGTATCGGCGTCTGGGATCGTCGTCCTCCGGCGCAGGGCGCTCCGGAGCCACCGCGATGAGCCCGCCGGCCAGCATCTTCTTGATGGCGTTGTAGAGCGTGCCTGGGCCTAGTTGCACTTCGCCGCCGGTACGCTGATCCACGTCGGCAGCAATGCCCAACCCGTGGCGCGCCGAGTCGGCCAGGGCGAGCAGGATATAGAACACCGAACTGGTGAGCGGCTTTCCGCCGCCCGTCGCTGCGTCTGCCACCCTGAAACCTCCGTTGGAGGACAAATATCGAATACCGATATATTGCTATACGATATTTCGGCACGGAAGGTTTCAGTTCGAGGTTCTCATCCCGATCCCCTCCCCACCTCTGGACTCGAGCGTTGTCGGTGTTCGATCCCAAGCCACCCTCAGGGTCGGACGACCTGCACAGATGCCAGCAAGGATCTT
>CP070666.1:1742801-1744676 GCA_020351775.1 Gemmatimonadota bacterium
GCGATCAGGCTGGCTCGACCTAGCTCTTCGTTCTGGGTGGCCGACTCATCGAGCAGCAGCCGGGAGGCTCTGTAGAAGATCGTTCCGGGATGTTCCATCCCGCCATACTGGAAGGAGGGGATGAGGACGAAATCGAATTTCCCGAAGGGATACTCAATGCCGGTGTACGCCTCCAGCCAGTCGAGCGCCCCTGCGTGCAGGTCGAAGATCGCCGCCGTGTTGCGCGCGACACTCACGCTATCGGTCTCGCGGTGATACATGCGCATGGCCCGGCCGCCGCGCTCCACCTCCACGACCTGAAACTCGCCGGCGGCGAAGGCGAACAGATAGGTGCTGATCGGCTCGCTCTCGGCGAAGCGGAACACAGCGCGATCCCCAGTCGTTTCATGCGATAGGACCGCACCGTTGGCGACCGCCTGCCAGGATGCGGGTACGTCCAAAGTGAGACGGTAGTGGGCCTTCAGGTCCGGCTGGTCGAAGCACGGGAGGGCGAACCGGGCGCGATCCGGCACGAACAAGGTGTACAGGAACTCCCGATTGCGGTTGAGCGAGGCGTCTCCTGCCAGGAACTCGATCTCGATAACGTTCTCGCCGACCTCAAGAGCCGAGGCCGGCAGTACGATGTGGCCGTTCCGGAACTCGTACGCCACATCGCTATCCCCGACCCGCACGGCGATGATACTCTCGCGCGGTTGCTCGAAATCCAACACCAGTGGCCGATCAGCGTCGTTCAGTCGGAGGCGGATCGTCACTTGTCCCGCGATACGCTGGTCAATCGAATCCGGGATGGTGAGCTGGATCTCGTAGCGAACCTCAGAAAGAATGTGGGCCCGCTCTGAGGCCAGCGTCCAGGAGACACCTGGAGAGGTGTCGGGAGGCCTTGTTAGCTCGCAGGCCATGAAGCAGACCGGCATGGCCACGAGTGACATAACTGATGCCGTCGTCAGACGCGCTTCAGACATCACGTCCACTCCAGGACCAGGATCACAGGTCCGACAGGTCACGCAGGAGGCTCACGCCAAGATCAGCTTGTGGCCTGGGCCATCTCGCCATTCCCCTCAGCGTCGTAGCCGTGGCACCTGGCACAGCTATGATTCCAGACCACGCTGCCCCGCTCCAGGCGTGCCTCCTCACTCTCCCAGGTCAGCGTATCGAACACCGACGTATCGTACTGCGCTCCCTTGTGAACCGCGACGATTGTCACCCCAAAGCGTGACTTTCCGCCCCGTCGGGACTTCTACGTAGTGCCTGGCAGAGCCTCACGGCGCCCTAACGATCCTTGGTCTGTATCTTGCCACCCATGACAAACTAGGTTAAGGAGGAGGGGTGGCAAATCCTCTTGCTCCGGTTGGTGGCGGAACTGTCGTCGAAGGAGAAATCATATGCTGCCGAGGCCTGATCCAAAGGCAATCGATCGCAAAGCGCGGATGGCTCTACCGGATCAGCCCATTCCGAAGCAGGACCCGGGTGTGCGCGTTGAGAATTTTGACGAGGTGTACGAGCATTACGAACCGGAGGCCGCCATAGCCGAAGCGCAGCGCTGCATCCAGTGCCCGGGTGCACCGTGTGTTAAGGCCTGCCCCCTTCATAACGACATCCCGCTGGCGATGTGGCAACTGGAGCACGGCCTCTTCGAGGAGGCTGCTGCCGCCTTTCGGCAGACCAGCACCATGTCGGAGGTCTGTGGGCGTGTCTGTCCGCAGGTCATCCAGTGTGAGGGAGCATGCATCTATGTGAAGAAAGGCAAGCCACCGGTGGCCATCGGTCGACTGGAAGCGTTCGTGGCTGACTACCAGACAAACCACGGCGGTCGCGATACGAGTACAGAGGCTGCAACCGGCCATCGCGCGGCAATCGTCGGCGCCGGACCTGCGG
>CP070666.1:1744776-1746644 GCA_020351775.1 Gemmatimonadota bacterium
GAGAGCAGGGAGCGGGGAGCGGGGAGCAGAGGGGATCACTGTACTCTGTACCCAGTACTCGTGGATGGAGGGGCGGTCGCGACGTGGCGACTGCTTCTGATCGACCTGCGCTGTTTCGCGCCCACCAGCACTCCTTTGATACTCGGCGCGCCGAGCGTATGTTGTAGAATGTCGGCGGACTTGGTGATGGAGATCCGCCGATGCCCGTTACGGCCAAGCTGTCGAAGAAGTTCTATGACAGGTTTGGTGAGGATATCGCCAATGAACTCGTGGACTGGTTCAATAAAGTGGACGCAACCTACCGAGCCGGTCTCCGCGAGCTGAACGAGCTCAACTTCGCACGATTCGACGCAAAGCTCGAGCAGCGCATAGCCCAGGTTGAGTCCAAGCTGGATGCGCACCGTGCAGACCTGATCAAGTGGATGTTCGTCTTTTGGGCCGGAACAGTGATTCCTGTGCTCGGCATGGTAGTGTTGCTGACCCGGTGAGGGACCAGCGATCTGAATTCACCAGATGCGTCGCCTGGCCCTCGCGGCTTTCTCAATTTGCCAACCCAACCGGCCTTGGTACTGCGCTTCATACTAATGCTTGTCCTCACGGCCACCGCGTGCACGGACCACACACGCCGGTGGCCTCTTGTGTTCCGCCGCCTGAGTGGACGCCGTAGCTGGACGCCGTAGTAGATGCCGTAGTAGGACGCCGTAGTAAGACGCCCGCCCGACGACGAAGCAGTCGCGTTGGCTCTGCTGTGTGCGGGCCTGGCCGGCGGTCTGCGCAGGCTGTTATCGCTCGAACCGGGCTACCCAGCCGCCTCCGGGCGCCAGGTGTATGGTCATGCTCTGGCCGGCCGACACCTGACGCTCCAGGCGGCGGTAGTCGGTCGCGCTGCGAGCCGCGTTCACTCCGTCCTCGAAGATGACCGCGCTCCAAGTGCCGTCGCCCAGGAACGAGAGATCGAGCTCGATCTCGCGCTCGGTCCAATCGGTCATGGCACCCACGTACCACTGTTCCCCGCGACGGCGCGCCACGGCCACCCAGTCCCCAACCTGCGCCGACAGAGCACGCGTCTCGTCCCACACGGTCGGGACGTCCACCATGAATCTCAGACACTCGAGTTCACGCAGGTAGTTGGACGGCGAGTCCGACAACATCTGGAGCGGGCTCTCAAACACGACGTACATGGCCATCTGGTGGACGCGTGTCCCCATGCTCATCGGCCGGTCGAACACCGCGTGGAACTGGCTCTCCTGCGCGTTGAGCATTGCGCCGGGGGTGTAGTCCATCGGGCCAGCGAGCATGCGGATGAAGGGGAGTGTGACGTTGTGCTCCGGTGTAGGGTGCTCGGACCACTTGCTCCATTCGAGACCGCGGACTCCTTCTCGGGTGATCACATTGGGGTAAGCCCGTCTCAGCCCGGTCGGCTTGTACGCGCCGTGGAAATCCACGAGCAGCTGTCGCTCAGCCGCGGCTTGGGCGACCCGCCAGTAGTAGTCCACCATCGGCTGGTCGTCGCGCTGCATGAAGTCGACCTTGATGCCGGCGACGCCCCACTCGGCGAACAGATCCAGTGACTCGTCGAACCGGTCCTCCAGGCTCTTCCACACCACCCACAGAATGAGTCCGACCCCCCGCTCCCTCGCGTGCGCCAGTAGCGCTTCCAGGTCCACCTCCGGATTGATGCTGGAGAGATCGCCGGGGACCGACCAGCCCTCGTCCAGGATCACATACTCGATACCGTGATCCGCGGCGAAGTCGATGAAGTAGCGGTAGGTAGCGGTGTTGACACCCGCCGCGAAGTCGACGCCTTGCAGGTTGAGGGCGTTCCACCAATCCCAGGCGACCTTGCCGGGTCTGATCCATGACGGGTC
>CP070666.1:1746744-1748609 GCA_020351775.1 Gemmatimonadota bacterium
AGGCCCTAAATATTTGGCTCTGGAAAGATCAGGCACCAGATCCCAATTGTACAAAGCAATGCGCTGAAGTGTGACCAGTAGTGTAACATAGATCCAAATAATTGCCTGTCCAATCCCGGCGAGAAAGCCAAACTGACGCCGTCGTAAGATTCCAGTCAAAACCATGACAAGCAAAATGCCTTGAACAAGAACATCCGTACCCGCTTCACCCCACGATATGGCCACCATCATCCTTTCCACGATATCTGCACTGTGTGGTGAATCTTCTTGCAGGCCCAATGAGAAAGCAGTATCCCAGGAAACCAAGGATAAGGCTTGCCCAAAGATGGTGATGAACAAACCTGAGGTAAGCATGAGTATCAATACGATCCAAATGCCCAGCGGGAAACGACCGATATGCTTGGTTAGAAACTCCAATTCAAACCTCCCTAGTTCCTTAGAATCAAATCATTGGCGTACAACGGATATGCGTTTCACCTGCGCGGCAACGAACGCGCCCGTCCGCGGGAGCGGCCCTACCACGCAGCACGACTGAACTGAAATCTAAGGCCGGACACCGAACGCCGCCGGGTCAGGTGCAAACACTTGTTAGGCTGAACCCCTCTCCCGTGCCTCGATCACTCTCGATCCGTACGAGTCGGCACGGGGTTCGCTGACCTACCGGGGACGGTAACGCCCCCAGGTGTAGCCGAAGCCGATGTTAAACGCCGGTTGGACAGACTCGTCAGTCGCACGGCCAGCTCCAACCCCTACGTTGAACGTCCTGCCATTGGGTGCGACGTGGGCATATCCCGCGAGGACGGCGGGTCCATAGATATCGCCATCGCCTTCTTCGACTAAGTAGGCTCCCGTCACTTCAAGGTAAAGACGACTCTCTGAGCCGCCGCTGTAGCCACGCAGTCCGAGACTCGCACCGACGAACCCCGCCGTCGCGTCAGTCTCGGGTAATCCGCCCACCCCAACGAGGACGGAATACCTTGGCTGCCCGAGATAAAGCTCGCCGACGGCTCCGAGCCCGGCATAGGAAACGCCAAGGCCTGCTGTCAGGGCGACACGTGGCTGGCGGATCGTATCCGGTTGTTGCGCTAGGCACGGCACCGGAATTAGGAGTATGCAGAGGACTGTAGCAGCGTGAGAACCGCACATTTCAGTACTCCTCGCTGACCGGACGTGAACCGGTGCAGCCTAACGACTCTGCCAATAAGCTGCGGGCGCCAACAATTAGAATGCAAGCGTGAAGCGCTTGCGCTCCTTAGAAATGGCGAGCCGCCAGCTTCATTGGCTTGTTAGGCGGAACACAGCTTGTGCGCCGGACCAGTTGCGCTGGCCGCGTCAGCTGCCCGATGCCTCCGATTCCGGTCTTGTGCTGAGGGACATGTCCCCCGCCACTTTCCAAACGCCATCGACCTTACGGTAGACCGTGATGTACTTTCCGTAGTCCCCGTCGGGTCCTTCGGGACCCCAAGTGCCAAATTCCACCGCGAGGTCTCCTGAGGCGGCCACCTCGATACGATCACTGCCGAAGGCCGGTACTTGGTCGGGGTTCTGCTCGAAGCGCTGGGCCACCAAGGCCTCAATCGCCGCGGGTCCGACGACCGGTTCCTCGTTCTCCGAGAAGAGGACGCCGTCGCTCGTGAACAGGCTGGCAACTCCGGCTGCGTCCTTAGCAGCGGCGAACTCAAGCCACTTAAGCGAGGTCTCATTGACAGCTGCAACTTCAGCGGTCAAGTCGATGGACTGAGGGCCCTCGGCCGCACAAGCGGTTGCCATGATGCTGGCAACAGTGAGAACCGTCACGCTTTGGAATCGCACAGAATCCTCCTAGCAGAAGTGGAAACCAGGGATCGAGTGCAAAATACGCGTCG
>CP070666.1:1748709-1750574 GCA_020351775.1 Gemmatimonadota bacterium
GCGCAGTTGAGCGGGACCAGGGGCTTCCGAGCTCGCCGGCTGTGATGATGGATGAACTGGGCGATTAGCTCTTTGCCGCTCCCACTCTCTCCGGTGACAAAAACCGACGCATCGGTGGGGGCGACCCTGCGCGACACGTCCACGATCTTGCGAAATGCCGGAGACACTCCCAGGGCCGTGACCTTCTGGCTGTGGCCGTGCCGCGTCTCGATGTAGTGCTGTAGTTCCTGAGTCTTCTGCGACGCCGACACGGCATGCGCCGCTCGCCCGATCAGCACTTGCAGCTGCGTCGCTGAAAAGGGCTTCGGCAGGTAGTCCCAGGCACCCGCCCGCAGCGCCTCCACGCTGGAATTCACACTCGGCTTGCCGGTGATGACGATTGGAATCATCTCCGGGTTGGCCTTCAGGCCGGCCCGAAGCAGCTCCATCCCCGAAACGTCCGACATATAGAGGTCGATCAGCGCCACATCGAAACGCCGGCGACGCATCGTATCGAGAGCCTCCTGCCCGCGGGCCGCCAGGGAGACATCGTGACCCTGAAGCTGCAGGATGCTGGCGCAGCTCTCTCGCAGCGTATGGTCATCATCGACTACGAGGATCCGGAGGCGGATGGTCGCCTCGGCTTCAGGTGAGGACTCTTCGGGTGGTACCTCGGCTGTGGACGTGGCGGGGTGACTGCTCTTGTCGGTCAGGTTGCCGGACAGGGTATTGGCCATTGGGGGAGCCTCCGCCAGTCACTGTTGACACACGCCACCACGGCGGGAACAGCTGCTTGCTAAGTCATTATCCTGCTTTCCACAACCGTTTTGCAGAGATCAGGCCGAAAACCTGAGAACGTAGGTTTCAGGAGGCCGGGCCCGAAATTAGCGGGAATTGCCAGAATACTACACCTGCAGAGTGCTGTCAACATCTATCGAAGACTCAGCGCCACCGCGGACCAGGCCGTTGACCTCACGCCACAGGCTGGCGGTCTATAGCTGCCCGGATGTCGCGTGACCGCAACACCGATGAATGCTTGACAGCCCTGCATCTCAGCTAACCGGTCCCCCTCGGAAGAAGCCCCGCCTGCGGCTCAGTTCGACGAGCAGGACTCCCTTGCCCCGGTATCGGTATTGCTACAAAGTAAGAGCTACCCGCATGAATCACCTGGCTCACCGAACCGTTCTCGGATTTGGGGCCTGAAGAATCGAGGAATCCTCGCAAGCTATGTCGACTCACTTGCCAGCCAAACCGGGTGTCAGTCTGCCGGAGGAGAGTGCCCAACCGCCGAGCTCGACTGACTCCAAGTGGGATCAAGCGCTGGGCGGGTCGCCTCTTTACGACCCGAGGATGGACGTGCGCAAGTACCTGGCGGCTGTCTGGCGCTTCAAGTGGGTCATCCTGCTCGTGACCGCCGTTGGCACCGCTGCGGGTGTACTCGGCACCCGTCTGATTGAACCGGAATACGAAGCTCAAGCGACGATCTGGATCGAGACGGTCCAACGGCGCGAGGCACAGCGTGGCCCGATCCGGTCGTCTGGGCTATTCGAGTCTTCTGCCTGGGTCGATCTCCTCGGTTCATTCGTGGTGTTGGACCATGTCGTCCGCGACATGTGGCTCTATCTGAGATACGGGGAGCCAGGCGACTCTGCGGTGCTTGCCGGTTTCCAGCTCAACGATGAATACGTTCCTGGCGGATACCGTCTGGCCGTCGCGGATGAAGGTGGGGTCTTCACGCTCTCAACCCAAGACGGGCGGCTCCTTGAACGGGGAGCCCTGGGGGACTCGGTTGGACAGGACCTGGGCTTCGGTTGGTTGCCGCTTGCCGACGAGCTCACTCCCGGTCGATCGATCGAGTTCGCGGTGGGGAATCCGCGGGATGCGGC
>CP070666.1:1750674-1752538 GCA_020351775.1 Gemmatimonadota bacterium
AGCGGCATCGACGACTAGTTCGGAGTACGCGGGTCTTGTGCCGGGTAACGCCATCTCAGCATAGTACCGTCGCGCGGCCGGCCGGCTGCCCTCCGATGTTCTCTGGATCTCCCACTCGAAGTACTCGTTGGCTACGTCGGAACCCAGTGTGAGGTCGTCACCCTCCCACCGTATCAGCCGCTGCAGCGCGCCTTCCGGACCGTAGACCCGGACCTCGTAGGTCTCGGACGTCCCGACGTACACTTTCCCCTCACCAATGGCCAGTCTCGTCTGCCTGCCGAACGGGTGTGGCCGGCTTCCCGTTATCACTCCACCGCTCTGCGTTCCCAGCCGTTCGCTCGCTATGAACTCACCCAGATCGATCTGCGCACCATCAGGGATCGAACCGATGTACACGTGAGAGAACGAGCGGAAGAAACCGACCTGCGGATCGGTCATCGCACTGCCCCATCCGTTCACGACGGTCAAGCCCTCGGAGCCACAGGCGAACTGGTACGGCGAGACCTGTCGCCGCGGCGAGCTGTAGCTCTGTACGACCCTGACGAACTCGCCGTCCTCGGTGAAAATGCTCAACCGATCATTGAGGTCCGCGGCCACGATCGAGTCACGGTAGCAGTCCAGAAGGGCAACGATATACTCGAACTCACCCGGCCCTCCCCCGGTACCGCCTACCGAGTACATGAACCGGCCCGACAGATCGAAGAAGCGCAGCTCGTTGCTGTGCCCATCGGCGACCACGAGCATGGAGTCGTCGACGAGCCGGGCGCCAGCCACGCGGGCAAAGAGATACTCGGCCGCGCCCTCCACTCGCCCGACCCGCAACATCGGCGCCGGGGCCAGCCGCCAGCCACCCGAATCGGACCAACTCGGTCTCAGGCTGTGAACGATGGTGACGCCGGCCGAGTCGGTTTGGTGGTAGGGGAAGTCGGGCGAGTCGCCTGCGCAGGCGGGGATCAGAATGCCGAGGAGGCAAACGCGGGTCGCCTGCACGGCGTTCCTACTCGCCATCGGCCCTACCGGCGGCTTCCTTCACCTGCTGGTCCAGAAACACAACGGCACCGGGCCCACTCGTAGCCACCATGACCAGTCGGCGCTCCTCACCGCCCTTCTCGAACGAGGCCGTCCGCCCCGGCACAGGACTATCAGTCCGCTGTTCTTCGACCACCGTCCAGCCATCGGCAATGCTGCTCTCACGAGCGGCATCGAAGACCTGGGTCAGCTCTGCAAGCGACTCCGCGTCGGGCCGGGCAGCCGCATACAGTGCCGCCCGATCCGACGGGCTGAGCGCGGCCGTGAACTCACGCATCCGTGCACCGAGTTCGGCTCTGGCAGCTTTGTCTCCGGCGCGAACACGATCGGCAATCGGCTCCAGAGCCTCCCGCATGCGCGCTACAGTGGGGCTGTCCTTCAACCCGGGCATGAAGCCGCACGCTGGCGCCTCCACCAACCTCCATGTAGCCGTAGTACCGCCGCTCGAAGAGACGATCGCGGCGCTCCTGGTGGGGAGGAACGGCAAAGAGGTCGGATACGATGCGGGACGCTGTTCAACCGGCCGCACTCTCAGGGCCTGCCAGTGCGATGTGTCTTCAGCGCCGTGTCGTGTGAGACGTATCGCAATGCCCGGCTCCGGATCACGCTCGACCAGGATGCGTCGGCCGGAGTCATCCTGCAGTTCGGAACAGCTAGCGTCTTTCTGCGCAGCTCGGATCAACCGCATCCCGTCTACGAATTCAGGATTCATCGATCAGAACCTCTCAGGCCGCTCGGCTCGTCTTCTTCCGCTGCTGAAGCGACGATTCGGTTCGGCGTCCCGCCCGTCAGCCGCATTCCGCCGCTCAAGCGGCGGCTCGGCGGCACTGCGTGC
>CP070666.1:1752638-1754454 GCA_020351775.1 Gemmatimonadota bacterium
CTCGCCGCCCGGCGCTCTGCGTACAACTCGTACAGATCGCCCAGAACTCCGTCCCGCGCCGCTCCAGCGGGGAGGAAGGCTGCTGTCAGTGCCTGCACCAGCCGTGGAGGACTGGGGCTCATGATTCGTCGAGCCTCCTCTCGAGGCCGCTCCAGAGGGAGAGCATCGCCGACCGGGCTTCACGCAACGCCTGCAGACCCTTCTGAGTAACGGCGACGAACCGCTTGGGCCGGCCGCCCCGGTTGGAGTCCGGCTGTCCCAAGCGCGACTCGAGGTAGCCCTTTCTTTCCAGCCGGTCCAGGGTGACAGAGAGCGATCCGCTGGGCACGCGTCTCCCGGTGCCGCTCCTAATCTCCTTGATTACCGCAGCTCCGTAGGCGCCCTCTCCCAGCCGTAGGACGGCGGCGAGCACCATGTGCTCGAATTCCCCCAAATAGAGCTTGCCACCCACGGGACCCTAACTTTGTAAGGTTGCGTTTCCCTACGGTGGGCTCAGAGAGGAGGTTTCAGCCCTGCACGATCGCGGCGCTTGATCTCATGGTTTCCGCTCCCCGCTCCATGGACCCGCTACACAGTGAGTTCAACCCGCCTCACCCCCCGCACTCGATCGAAGCCGCTGTCGAAGCTCGCTATCCAATCGACGCCCTGGTTGAGCATCACTGCTGCGTGAACCGCCTGGCGTGGGGAGAGATGCTCGAATTCAGAGAGGACATGAAGGGCGCGATCGGCGTCGGCGAGCGTTACATCGAACACCACGGGACAGATTTCGACGAAGATATCATACACCTCGCGGGCCAGGTCCCGCCGTTGCAGCGCCGCATAGCGATACAGAATCTCCTGCAACACCTTGGCGCTGGTACAGCCCTCCACCTCCCCGTTCCGGACGCGGGCCAAGAACGCACGAGCCGGCCCGCGGTTGGGGTGTTCCCGACCGGCCACGTACATCGGGATGTTGGAGTCGATGAAGACCCTCAAGAGCGACTAGACTCGATCTCCGCTAGCATCTCTGCGATGTCACATGTGGGCGCCTCCAGAGACTCCAAACGCGCGAGGGGATCGCCCCCAGGGGGAAGCTTCAGTGCCCCACGCGAGAGCGCAGTCTCCAAGGCCCGACGCACCCACTCACCCTTGGACAAACGCAGCCGCTGAGCGGCCTTGCGGATCTGCCTGTCCAGGTCTTCCGGGATCAACACCTGTAGTCTATGGCTCATATGAGTATGCTAATATGCTCATCACCACACGTCAAACCGAAGTAGGATCGCCGACGGTGCCCAGAAAGGCCACCCACCCCGGGTGCCCTACGTGCAAGTCAATGATTTACAATAGGATGGTGATCCTGGGTGGGATCGGGAGGAGGTGTAGAGTGCAGAGTGCGGGGCGTGCACGGGGAGCAGGCAGCGGAAGCCCATCGACGGGGAGGCGGGACGCGGGCGACTTGGACCCGCCCAGCCTACTGCCTCGCTGACTGCGGTTTGATCAGTCGGTACAGCTGCACGTGCTCCACGTCCAGGTCGTCCCTCCACCGGCCCAACGCGAAGTCCTCGCCTATGTGGAGCAGCCGGAATCTGGCCGGGACCTGGACCGAGCCGAGCAACCGGCCCTCGCGGCCCAACACCCACCAGTTCCGTTCTTCTTCCCCCGGCCTGGAGTACGGCTGGATCCAGAGGTTCCCGCCATCATCGACCCGCATTGCCTCCAACGCTGGCATTGTGGAGTGCATCGGCATGGCGTCGAGTGTCCGCTCGATGGCCAGGCATCTGTTGGGATCGCCCTCGAAGCGCTGCAGCATTTGGCTACGCAAGTGGTCGATGTCGGG
>CP070666.1:1754554-1756365 GCA_020351775.1 Gemmatimonadota bacterium
TTTCACGGAACTTGCGTAACCGGTTTCCGAACAGCATTGACCAGCAAGGACTTACAGCGATTTACTCGCTGGGAAGCTGCAGGGCTTCCAGGCTGGGGACCTGACACAGGGTCAGCAGTTTCTGCACGTAGGGGCTGATCTCGGACAGCTTGAGGTAGGTTTTCCCGTTGGCGGACAGCTTCGCCAGCGTGACCGTGGATAGGTGGCGCCAGATCTCAGCCAGACTACCGGCTTCGCAGCGCTGCGTGCGAGGATCGCGGCGCAACACCGGTTCCCAGCGCCGGCGGAGCTCCCAGATCACCCGATAGGCCAGGAAGCACGCCAACACATGACCCCGCACCTGTGCCTCATGGAAGTGCCGAATCGGGCGGGTCTGAATGTCGGTGGTCTTCATGGTGCGAAACGCCTGCTCGACATATTTGAGGTCTTTGTAACGGTCCCGCAGCTGCTCGGTGGTCTGTTTCCAATGCTCGGCGTTGGAGCGGATCACGTAACAGCCGTCGAGACGGGCATACCGCTCGATCTCCTCCTCCCGGCGAGAGTAGCTAAAGCGGCCCTCCCCGTAGCTCACCGCAAAGAAGCGCTCCATGCCCCAGCGGTGGATCCACCGATACAGCCGCCGCGCAATCACATCCTTGCTTTTCCAACGACCCGCCACCACATTGTTGCGGATCCCCTCCAGCTTTGCTGCGGTGGCCGCCAGCAGCCGCTGCCGGGTCTCCCGGTCCCGCTCCACCCGCTGCGGGTTGTGGCACAACACATACCGCGTCCCGTCCCGTTCCACCTCGACCAGGTTCTCTTGGTCGAATAACTCCAGCTGCACCGGATGCTCCTCGTCCTCCACCAACGCCATCATCTCTTCCCGCGTAAGGGCGGTGATGTAGCGGAAGCTCTCCCACCATCCCGCTTGTTCCAGTTCCTCGATGCGCGCGTGGGTCACCATGCCGCGGTCGCCGACGAAGGTGAACTCCGCCACCCCCAGCTTGTCCCGCAGCGTGAGCAGTTGCTGCTTAACCGTGGTTTGATCGGCCGTGTTGCCCGGGAACACATCCACCCAGATCGGGCAGCCGCGCTCCTCGCAAATGATTCCGATGACGATCTGCTTCTTGCCCTTCTTGCCGTCGCGGTTGTAGCCAAAGGCGCCCAGCTCGCAGGTGTTGCCTTCGAAATAGCTCGAGGTGATGTCATACAGGTAGAGCTGGCCGGGCGTATGGTGGCGCTCGTAGAGAGCTTGGAGAATCGCCTCGCGCCGCTCTTCGAGTTGGGCCAAGGCCGCGTACCAGGTCTTCAGCGCCGGGGCCTTGTCCAGCCCCAGCAGATGGGCCAGCGGCTCGCCGGCGAAGTTCCGCTGCAGGGCCATCACCGACAGCGGCTGGGCGGCTATGACCCGTTCCACGATGATCGCCAGGATGGCGGCGGCCTGTTTCAATGACAGCTGGGCTTGCAGCAACGCCAGCAGGCCCAACTGCTTCAACAGGGAGAAGACGACGTAGACGGGGCCGACCACCAGCGAGTGGAGGTGTTTGAGTTCGTCAATGGGGACGTACTGTTCCCACACGGTGGAGTCACCGCGTCGTAGGGCGCGATCGACGAGGTCGACGACGAAGGCGGGGAGCTTGGCCAAGCTGGCGACAGTCTTGTTGCGGGGCGTGCCGTGAGCGTCACGGTAGGAGGTGACGACGAGGGGGGTGGAGTAGGTGCGGTCTTTATAGCGACGCTTGGCGTAGGCAACGCGTAGCCTCATTACAATGATAATAGCATTTGATTCGACCAATAGCAAGAGAAAACGAATCTATTTACTAGCTACAATG
>CP070666.1:1756465-1758231 GCA_020351775.1 Gemmatimonadota bacterium
TAGCCGAGGCAGGCCGCGGCCTCGGAAGAGTCGGCGTGGCAGTTGGCCACGATTTCAAATAATCCACGTGCGTGGTCCACCATTGCCTCGCGGAACAAAGCACGCCCGATCTGGAGCATGAGGTCGTGGTCTTCGCGGAAACCGAGCTCCAGGATCCGGTCGAAACATCTGAGCGCGGCCGCCCGTTCTCCCAGCTTGAGCAGCGTCTCGCCCAGTCCCGCCAACGCCTCCTCGTGGTCCGGATCGAGGCTGAGGGCACGCTCGAAGCTGTGGCGCGACCAGGCGTATTCCTCACGGGCCAAACGGGCGTACGCCATGCCGACGTGCAGGTCGAGCGAGAACGGATACGTTGCGAGCCCATCGCGCAATACATCGAGAGCCTCGTCATAGTGGCCCTCGTTGTAGAGACGATGCGCCCTTTCGCTATAGTCGTCTGAACTGAGGAAGGGGTCCGACACCAGCCGGGCCTCCACTGGAGAGTTGCAACACAATAAAACGCAAGCGCCTATCGCACAACTGGTTGACGGACTGCTGCAACACCGCCACTGCGGCAGCCACCGCTGTTGCGCCGCCCCCCAAGCGGCGCGATTGGCGGGGGAGCGGGGGAGCGGGGGAGCGCGCGAGGCGGAGCCTATTCTCGCCTACCACCTCAGCCCCCCGTCGGCGTTCGCCGGACCGAGTGATGCTCCATGTGGATCTTCCACTGGTCGTCCTCGCGGTCCCGCAGCCAGACCATCGAGACGTGCCCTGCGTACGGCTCTCCCCGCTCGCCGTCTTCCAGGATGACGTCGGTCGAGTGCCTGAACGTCACCAGCGCGATGCGACGGGTGAGGACCTGGACCTCGACGTTCTGCACGCCGAAATTGATGCGGTCCACTCCCTCCATGGCCTCCTGATGCAGCGCCTCTTCCTCCTCCCACCCGTGGGCCACGCGACCGTCGGCCCGGATGACGGTCAACTCGGGCACGGCATGGTGCATCAACAGCAAGGAATCCATGTCCATGTTGTTCATGGCTCGGACCCAAGTGTCGAACCGGGCTCGGACTTCCTGCTCCGCCTCAGCGCGGGCACGCAACGACATCTCGGGGGAACAAGCGACGAGTGTCGTGCTAGCGAGTAGCACTAGTAGGTGGGATTGGCGCATAGACACATCCTTGTGATGGGTCGCGACAAACGGAGCTGTAGTGGTGATAAGCAATAAGCTATGGCCCGGCCGACTTGCGTCAATGTGGCTTGCTTCGTAGCGTACCAGCCGCCGAGCGACCGCGAGGAGACACCGATGCGAGCAGCTCTTCTGCCACTGTTGTTAGTCGCCACCACACCCGTACGGGCCCAGCAGGCGCCGCCGCGAGAAGACCCCAGGATCTACGACATCGTCGCCGCCGTTTCGGCCGAGCGGTTGCGGGCAGATGTCACGAAGCTGGTCGGTTTCGGCACGCGCCACACGTTGTCCGACACGTTGTCCGACACGCGGGGGATCGGAGCGGCGCGCCGATGGATCAAAGCCGAGTTCGACAGGATCTCGCAGGAGTGCGGGGGTTGCCTCGAGGTGTTCTATGTAGCGGAGGTCTTCCCGCCGGCCCGCCGGCTACCCGACTCGACCAACATCGTGAACGTAGTAGCGCTCCAGCGCGGAACCACCGATCCCAACCGCATGGTCATCATGAGCGGCGACATCGACAACATCATAAGCCGCGGCTTGGGTTACGCACCCACCGACTCCAACCCCGGTGCGAATGACAACGCCAGTGGCATGGCTGGCACGA
>CP070666.1:1758331-1760084 GCA_020351775.1 Gemmatimonadota bacterium
CGATGCTTCATGCACGCACTCTTCGTCTTCTCGTTTGGCTTCCGCTGCTGGGGGTCCCGAATCCCCCGCTCTTTGCACAGGCATCCAAGGTTGCTGACAATGTGTGGCCCTTGTCGGTATCTCCAGACGGGCAGCTCATCGCCGAAATGGGAATAGGCGCAGCGTTCGGAAACCTCGTTGTCCGCGATCTGGAAACTGATGAGATCCGCAACCTAACCAATTCACAGTTGCCACAGGCGGTGTGGGCGGCCGTGTTCTCGCCCGACGGCCAACAGATCGTCTACGCCTGGCAGAACGAGGAGGTCAACATCGACCTTCGTATCGTCGACGTCAGCGGATCCGAGCCTCGAATTCTCTACCGAGACCCGGACGTACGACACTTGACACCCAAGGCCTGGTCCCCAGATGGACAGCACCTACTCGTGGTCACGCTCCGAAGGGACTCGACTGGCCACGTCGGACTCGTCTCCGCATCGGAAGGCTCATACAGAGAGCTGATCTCCATGGCGGTAAAGCCCCGCCTGCAGAGTAGAACTAGCCCAGTATGGGGGGAGTCCCCCAGGACGATGGCGTTCTCTCCGGACGGCCGCTTCATCGCTTACGACGTATCCGTGCGCAGCGATGCGCCGAATCACGACATCCACATCCTCGCCGCTGATGGGACCGGCCAGGGTATCCTCGTGCAGCACTCGGCTGACGACCGGCTGCTCGGGTGGATGCCGGATGGGCGTGGCATCGTGTTCGCGAGCGACCGCACTGGCAGTGTAGACCTCTGGCGGCTAGCGGTGGCAGAGGGCGAGACGCAAGACGAACCCGAAGTGATTGTCACGGATGTGGGTCCGCTCGACCCGTCGACGGCCACGCAAGACGGCTCGTACTACTACACGATCTTCAGTGCGCAGAGCTACCTCCACCTGATCGAGCTACAACTCGATTCCCTGGACCTGCTGTACACTCCCGAGCTCCTTGGACCCGCATACCCCACGGGCGGTGTGGACTGGTCGCCGGACGGTACACGCCTCGCGTATGTCACCCCGGCGGGCGGGGTGTCGGCCGGAGCGTGGACGGTGGCTATACGGTCTATCGAAAGCGGCGCGGTGCGCAACCTTCCGCAAGACGTCGATATCCTGCACCGGCTGCATCCGAAGTGGTCTTCCGACGGCCGCTCGCTTCTGGCGAACGGCTGGGATCCGATGGCGCCACCGGGCGAGTTGGTGTATCGCATCGATGTCGAGACGGGAGCGCGCACAACGATCACGAGCACCCCATCGCTGTGGGACCGCATGATCGAGTGGGTGGTGTGGGCGGCGGATGGGCACGCCATCAACTACGTGGTTCCGCAGGACGGGTATTCCGGCACCGCACGGGTGATGCGGTTCGATCCGCAGTCCGGTCAGGAAACAGAATTGCTCGCCCGCACGGTGCCGCCGTACGTGTATGGATACAATGTGTCGCCGGACGGTCGCCATATGGCGCTCGGACTCTGGAGCCCGGGAGACCCGCCTTCGACACTGGAGATCGTCTCGGTGTCTGGCGAGTCGTTCAAGCTGCCCGGCGCGTGGGGTCCGGTACTGTGGTTCCGTGACTCACGCCAGTTCTTGTACCTCGACAACAACGATCTCTGGAAGGCGTCGGTAGGCCAGGAAAAGCCACGTCATCTGGGGAGGATCGATCTACCGACCGGAATGCGGGTCATGGCAGCCGCCCTTCACCCGGACGGATCACGACTCGCTCTCATCGCTCAGGCCGGGTC
>CP070666.1:1760184-1761928 GCA_020351775.1 Gemmatimonadota bacterium
GTATGACACATCGGGGTCCCGGATGACGCCCTTGGGGTCATCCACCAGTGTGCGGGCCTTCCCGTACAGACCGTCCATCTCCAGCACGCACAGACTCGTGCCGGCTTTGAAATGCCGCTCGTTCTGGGCGTCGGACTGACCTTCCGTATAGGCGTAATGCGAGCCGCCCAGGTCGTAGTGCTTGGTGAAGACGATCCGCCGCAGCCTGTCGCGATGGGGCTGGAAACGAACACCACGCCGCGTCTGGCAAGCCGCCAGATACAGCTCGGCCCAGCGCGGATCGCTGACCGGGACCGCCGCTCCGCAGAGCGTTCGCAACTGCTGGCGAAGCTCATTGCCCACCTGACCCAGCGCGTCAACGACCCGCCCGATCTTCTCGGCCGACCAGTCATCCGCCAGTGCGTCCTGGATCAGCCAATCGGCAACGATCTCCAACGGCAGCCGGTCGCCCGGGAACTCCTGAATGGCCCGTGTCACCGCCTGAGCCGGGTTGGAGGCCAGGCTAGCCACGATGGCACCGCGCCACGCGTCTTCTTCGACTTCGTTTGCCCCAGTTGCCGACGTTTGCACAGTCCACAAGATCAACAGCCAACCAAGCCACGCAACCCAGAAACAGCGTCTCATGACACGGGTCTCCCGTAGGAACTCAAGGCGGGCACAAAAGGCGAGCATCATCCGGCCGACACCGCAAGCGGCCGCAGGTTCTGCCGGACATTTTAGTGCATTCTGACGTTGTGAGTCAAACGTGCCTGCAATTCCGGCGCCTGCCCCTGCTGACGGGGAACCTCGGCGACTACTCTCCATGTATCGTTTGTGAAACTTACGCGTGCAAATCCGCCGCCACGAAGTCGAGTCCCAGGTCCAGCAGGGTCTCCTTCTTGGGCACGCCGGTCTCCGTGTCCCAGCCCATGGCTTCCAGGTAGTCGCGAATCTGGACGTCGATGTCGACGGTAACGCCTTGAAGCGGTCCGCCTTGCAAGGGCGGGGAGCCGATCATGCGGCCGGGTACGTCGAAATCCACGTTGCGCACGCCCTCGCGGAGGTTGAAAGCCATCCGCAGCGCGGCGATGCGATCGCCCATCGTTTGAACGTCATCCAGCGTGTACTGTGTGCCCGTGGTGTAGGTGAGCGAGTCGGTCAGGCACTCGGGCTTCACGGCGCACCAGGCGAACATGCACATTCCGGCGGCGCTGCTGACGTGGTGGTGGGCGCTGACAATGCGATGGACCTCGCCCTTGCCGGTGTAGGTGTATTTGTCGAACTCCTCGGTGATCAGCCCCGGCGGGGAGAACGCGGCCTCGACGGTCCACGCGCTCATCTGCGTGTGCCGACCCGGCGTGGCGTCCATCTTGTAGCTGGTGGCCAGTCCCGGGCTCAGCCGGGGATCGTGCATGGGCAGCTCCTCGCCCTGCACGTGAATGGCGTACTGCTCGGCACCCTTGCCGATCCGTTCGGCGGCAACCTTCATTCCATCCGCCAGGATCCTGCCGCCGAAGCCTTCGCCCTGGGCAATCTGGCGGGTGACCTCGGCGATGGCCTCGTGATTGCCCCACGTTAGCTCGATGCCGCCGGTGTCCTCGTTGGTGAGGATACCGTTCTGGTAACACTCGATGGCAAACGCCACCGTACAGCCGACGCTGATCGTGTCCAGCCCGTACCGGTTGCAGTACTCGTTGCAGAGGTTGATCGACTCCAGGTTGTCGTTCAGACACATGGTGCCGAATGCGCCCAGGGTTTCGTATTC
>CP070666.1:1762028-1763740 GCA_020351775.1 Gemmatimonadota bacterium
CACATACCGTTGCTGCATCTGTTCGCGCTGCTCGCGGTACGATTCCAGCTGCGGCGCGTCGAGCTGCAGCTGTGCAACCTCCAGCTCGAGCGACTTCATGGCATAGAACAGTTCGGCAGCTGCAGCTCGCGCTCGTCGTATTTGCTGGCGCTGCACATAGACTATCGCGCTCGTGACGATCACGAGCAGAGCGAGTGCTGCCAGTGCAACCATATACCGCTTTCCCCGTCGGCGGTGCTCGGCCCGCAACACCCGCCGCAACATCGCAGTATGGGGGCTCATGACCGATGGTGCTCTATCACCGAGAAACCGATCCAGTATCCGGCTATCGGTTGGCTGCGACAGTTCCGTGGGACGCGACGTCTCGTCAGTGCCTGTGGTCTTGAGTGTCAGGGCAGGACCGTCGTGTCCCAGACGAACTTGAACGGTGCCAACGATTGTCGACCGATCGATCCGTTTGCCGTCGATGAATGTGCCGTTGCTGCTCCCCAGATCCTGCAAATACCACTTTCCATCGCTGAGGACGACTGCCGCATGTTGCTGAGACACTTTGTCGTCGTTTACGACGACATCGGTACCGGGGGCGCGCCCGATGTGAAACGAACGCGCAAAGGATTTGGTGACGGACCCGCCGACCAACTGAACTTGGATGGCTGGGGTGAACACAGGGGAATCGTCGGTCATGGTCAATACAAAAATGGCACTCTCAACCGACTAGCGGGAGAGGTGTAGTCCATCCGGGGGCGGTGACAATTGGCCTCTGTTGTACAGCTGCAACGGGGAATGCAGTAGGCCCTGCGAATCGGCGGTCGCGAGTGTTCCGGGCGGACCCATCGGTCGCTTGCGCAGTCATCAACGATCTGCAATCTGCAATCAACTGCGGCTCCGCGCTCCCTACTGCATATACTCTTTACTCTGCACCTTGCATCTCTCCGCTGCGCCCTGGCGGGACCTGCATGCAGTATACTTCTAGGCGGTAAAGAAGACCGGCTGTAGGGTGGTGTACACGAGACGACCCACATGAGACGACCACGAAACCGGCCGTCCGCCAGAAGGCGAAGGTCCAGCAGGCCCAGCAAGGCCGTGAAGGCTGGACGGGCCTTCTATCGGCGGGTCTTCGTGCTGCTCCTGGCCGCTGCCGGTCTGGTTGGTGGCCTAGCCGTGGGCATGTGGACGCGCGCCTGTGCCGGCAATAGCTGTCCCTCGATCGAGTCGCTGGCGCGATATCAAGCATCCCAGGCGCTCAAGGTGTACGCCGCCGACGGCCGGCTCATCCGCGAGATCGGTCAGCATCATCGGACGGTCGTGCCACTGGAAGACATGGCTCTACCGGTTCAGGCAGCATTCATCGCGATAGAGGACAAGCGCTTCTACCGTCACTTCGGCATAGACTTCCGTCGCATCTTCGGGGCCGCGCTGCGGAACCTCATGTGCCTGTGCTACTCGGAAGGGTTCTCGACCATGACTATGCAACTCGCAAGGGATATCTGGCCGGACGAGTTGCCCAAGGAGAAGACGCTGGCTAGGAAGATTCGTGAAATGCAGGTCGCCCTGAATATCGAGCGGAGGTTCTCGAAGCAGCGGATTCTCGAGCTGTACCTCAACGACGTCTTCTTGGGAGGAAACGCCTTCGGCGTAGAGGCAGGTGCACGTAGGTATTTCGGCAAGTCGGCGCGTGATCTCAATCCCGCCGAGGCGGCGATGCTAGCGGC
>CP070666.1:1763840-1765549 GCA_020351775.1 Gemmatimonadota bacterium
GAGAAGTGGTTCGAAGAGTTGAACGTGAAGGTGGGGAATAACCTGGGCTCCGACCAGTTCTGTCCAAGTCATGCATGACCACACGTGTCGAACGGGAAGGGCGGGGAGTGATCCCGGCCCTTCATGGCTGACATTACGACACGCAGTACACAACTGTGACATAGAAGACTGCTAATGAGGGAACTGAGAAGTCACTGAGGGAAGGAAAAGCCCGGCACGGCGTCGTTTGGCTTCCCTGAGCGCCGGCAGACGTGGCTTCTAATTCCCTTGTGTCTACCGGTTCCACCACCCGGGCGCGGCTAAGTATATCGCTACAAGGAAGATAAAGCACGCACCGTTCGAACAAGCACTGACACACCCACACGTAGCGGCTGCGGAGCCACCGCACTTGCGGCTACTGGGCCTACAAACCACTCTGTACGGTGCAACGAATGCCAACGCCCATTCGGGGCGTCATCTTCAAGCCACCGCAACATACCTTCCGGCGGAGGGAAGAAACGAGATGGAGCCAAATGCAGTCCTAGTCGTCATCCCCCTCCTGGGCGTCTTGGGCGCCAGCGCACTGTTGGGGTTCAAGATGTGGTCCAATCATCAGCTGAAGATGCGAGAGGCGCCCGGCGGCGATACCGAACGCCTTGTCGAGGCGATGCACCAACTGCACGACGAAATGGGCTCGATACGGGAGGACATCGCCGATATCCAGGAGCGCCTGGATTCCGCCGAGCACATGCTGTCAGAGGTTAGATCGAGGAACGCCATCGGGCCTGGTGACTCGACCTGAGAAAAACCACCACGACGACCGCTCACAACCTCAGCCAGCTCCCCTTCAACCCCATCGAGCGGTTCGGCGCGAAGAGCGCAGCCCTCCTGCCAGAGGCAGCGAGCCTCCCGTTACTGCCCCCCGGCCTGCCGCCGCGCCGCGGCCTTGAGCTCGTCGTTGGCCATGATCGCGACCTCGACTCTGCGATTCTGCGCCTTGCCGGCCGCCGTCTCGTTGCTGGCAATCGGCTGCATCTCACCATAGCCCATCATGGTGAACCGGGTCGGATTCACGTTGAGGCCGGAGAGGTGGTTGGCCACCGATTGCGCCCGCCTGTTGGACAGTTCGAGGTTGTACTGCTCGGCACCGTCCGAATCGGTGTGACCCTCGATCAGGATATTCGTGTCGTCGTACTTGTTCAGGATCCCCGCCAGCTTGGTCAGGTTCTGCTGCGCCTCCCACTTCAAGTCGGATTTGTCCACGTCGAACAGGATCCCCGACGCGAACGTGATCTTGATGCCCTCGCCGATCCGCTCGACCCTGGCACCCTCGATGTCACGCTCGATCTCCTCAGCCTGGCGATCCATGTAATTGCCAATGATGGCACCGGCCGCGCCTCCTATGACGGCGCCAAAGATCGCGCCCGCTGCCGTGTTGCCCGCCGCGGCGCCGATCGCCGCTCCAGCCGCCGCTCCTGCACCGGCGCCAACCGCGGCTCCGGTCTGTGCCTTGGTCGCGCAGCCTGCCTGTACCGCTAAGAAGATCGCGAGAACCGCGATAGTCGCGAGACGCTTCATACCACCTCCTGCCTTTCTGTGCACGGCCAGCCGATTCCGTTGCTGGATTCAAACGAGAAAGCCGCCATCTGCGTATCCCAAATGTACTACCTAGAGAGCCGAAAACCCCGTTCTGCCACAGATGACCGAGTCATGCCGCGGCCCCCGCGATC
>CP070666.1:1765649-1767357 GCA_020351775.1 Gemmatimonadota bacterium
ACTCCGATGGACGTGCCGCCGGTTTTGCCCGTGATCTTCGCGGCACCCAGGATCGTGCTGGCATTGGGCACGTCGGCGAACTCACCCGCGTCATGCGCCAGGAATCCGCCCTGCGGCTGACGCCCGATACGGCGGGTGAACAGCATCCTGAGGGATGAGACGTTACTGCAGAATTGGCACCAGAAGTTGCCAAAGCCGAAGTTCGCCCGGCCCTCGATGAAGAACTCGCGTTTCTCGGGGAAGTATGTCTCGAACGCGCTCAGGTTGACTACGGCGGGGTCGACCTCAGCTTGTCCGAAGTCCGGGTTGACCGTCGCGCTCAAGGTCAGGTTCGAAGTCAGTAGGTACTTGAGGTCCAGACCGATGCGGTAGTCAGACTGTGTCTTGCCTGTGAACGGGTTCGCCGCATCCACCTCGCCGCCGGTCACATCGAGTTGACTCACCGCGTAGGGCAGGGCCTCCAATCGGTTGGTACGTGCCCGAATCTGCCCGAACCCGTCGAGGTGGCCGAAGCGCGAAGGACCCCCCATGTCGTTGAGATGCCAGAAGGACCAGACCGACACTTCGTTCAGACGATGCACAAACCGCCGGATCTGCAGCCCCCAGACCTGACCCGAGTCCCTGGCGAATCGCAGTTGCGAGAAGGGAATCTCGAGTTCCGCTACCCACCCCAGTGAGTCGACCTGCGCATGGGCGCGCCACACCGGGTCCCAGGAATCGTCATAGCCGAACGCGTCCCCCCTCACGCCGGCCGGATTGATCGAGAACATCGTCTGACCGATGTGGTCGTGGAACGTGTCGAACGTGATCGTGAGCTCGTCGCTTTGCGCATTGGCGTCGCGCCGCACGAGCCGGGAGACCACACCCTCGGCCCCAAGCTCGTCGTACATCCGTGCACCGACGTACAACTTTGCATCGTCGTACACGAATCGTATCTCGGTGAGTTGTGTCGCGGGCTGCCCTTCGTTCGGCTCGCGCTGGGTGAAAGAGGTCACTGCCGGCGCGGTTTGCCAGATCGGCTCGTCGAGGCGGCCGTCGAGCCTGATCTCGTCCCGGATCTGCATGACGTGGGCTCGGGGAGCGAGCAGGTCATGCTCGGGCGTGCCGGAGCTCGGGGTGACGAGCGGTGTTGCAGCAATCGAGGCGTCTGAGGGACTGGTCGTCCTGTCCTTTGCCTGGGCCGCTGTGGTGCCAGGCCACGCGATGAGGACAACCAGGAACGGAATCAAACAAGCTACACTTCGGCCGGCGATAGCAGCCATGGTGCTACCTCCGATGACGAGTTACGGTTTGGCGTTTCGTCCCCTCCTTTCAGTCGGACGCGTTGAACGCTCAAAAGGTTGCAATGGGCCCCGGTAGCGGTCTGCTGGCACGCATCACTCTGGAACGTTGGCTCGATCGGCTGGCGAGACTCGCTGCCTAGCTTGGCGAAGGTGAGCCGACCAGAGGCGCTGTGGCTGGATTGAACTCACGCACGCAGTCGGCTTCGTGGTGCGAGACGTACCCGCAACGCCTGAGAGCTGAGACCCGCGAGGTGGTGCAAGCCGGGACGGGTGCCATGCAACCTTCTCCTAACCTGCTCCGTCGTGTGCTGCAGTGAAACACCAGTCACAGGGGTTAGGTGCAGGCGGCCGTGTTGGGTCCCGCGCTCGAGAAGGGGAGTGTCGAGCTCTTCATTCCGTTCGGCGCGCTCCGGTGAGCCCGCAAT
>CP070666.1:1767457-1769136 GCA_020351775.1 Gemmatimonadota bacterium
GAGGGTGCCACCTAGGGTGGCCTTCGAGGCTGGCTCAGCGCCCGACTGACAGTCCGACGTTGACCTTGAACTGCCAGCCGCGGCTCCATACGCTGCGCAAATCGAACGCGTCGCCCAGCCCCAACATGTAGCGGACATCAACCCCGAAGTAAGTGCTGCGCTGCTTCCACTTGCCGATCGTGATACCGAACGGCAAGAACCACTGGGTACCCTTTGCGTTGTCACAGTTGAAAATCACTGTGCTGGCATTGCAGCTCACCTTGAAGGCCACATCGATTCCCACGTAGAAGCGCGTGCGAATGTCGCTGCCGGCCTGGGCTACGCCGCCGATGAGCAGCGGTATGTCGATGTAGTCGAGGCGGACGTTCTCGTCGCCGCGCTGCGTGTACGTCGCCTCCAGGTTTATCACCGACCAGTTGTAGGTGCGGAAGCCTGCTGTCAAACCGCCGGTGAATCCCCAGCGCGATCCCGATGTGGTGTTAGCGAAATCCGACAACGTCGCCCCACCGGTGATTCCTACGAACTGCCTTTGGGCCAGAGCTGGCGTCGCCAGCAGGACGAGAGCGATGGCTACTGCTACGACATTCTTCATCTCGACTCCCATGCCTGGAGTGTGTGAGTGGTTCTGCCAGAGGGGCAGAACCTTACCGCCCGAGGTTCAGCAGGTCAAGGGCGGACGCAACCTCACCGGAAGCCAGCTTAGTCGGAGTCTGGTAGGCGAGCGGTTAATGGCTGAGTGCGGCCCCCACCAGGTCCTCCAAGTACTTGAGCACTACCCTGGCAGGTCTCCCGCCGAGCCCACTCCACCATCCAGACGTACCCGGGATGAAAGCACTCGGGGAGTTCACTCACTTGACTGCCGCTTGACCGGGGCGTGCTAGCCTGGGACTCGCAATGTTGCTGGGAGGCAGACACGCGCGAGCCACGCATCCGATTCTGGCCGCAGACGGGGACCAAGCTCACGCGCCTCATGGTCGCTGCCGCGCTGATCGGCGTAGCTCACTTGGGCCGCGGCGAGAGCCCAACCGACGAGGGCCCTTGGTGGGTCGTCCATTACTCTGTGACGCAAGAAGCCGGGAGGCCAATAGCCTTCCGGCTTTGCATTCAGTGCAGCGATCCGTGACTGGGGAAGGCCGGTCCGCTCCCTGCTCCCTGCTCCCTGCTCCCCGCTCCTCGTATCAGCGAACCACCAGCCGCAGATTCCGCCACCGCACTTTGATCCCTCCGCCGTCGTGGATCTGCAGGGCGATGTGCCCTTCCGCCTTTCCGATCTGCTCGTCGACTAGATCCACCATCTCCACGCCGTTCAGCCAGGTGGTCACCCGGTCGCCAACCACACGAATATGCATGGTGTTCCACTCCCCCATGCGCAGCGCGGTTTGCTTGCCGAGCTCCGGCTGGATCAGCCATCCGCGGCCGTATGACTCGTAAATGCCCCCCGTGTGTCTCCCTGGCGGAGCCACCTCCACCTGCCACCCGCTGACGCGCGTGCCCTCAACGTGAGAGCGGATGAACACGCCACTGTTGCCGTCGGCCTCCTGCAAGAACTCAAGCGTCAATTCGAAATCCTTGAAACTGGCCTCGGTGGCCAGATACCCGTAGGCGGCGTCCGGTCCGCTCTCACCGACGAGCTCGCCGTCCTCCACGTACCACAGCTCCGTGCCGTGAATGGTCCAACC
>CP070666.1:1769236-1770913 GCA_020351775.1 Gemmatimonadota bacterium
GCAGATGACGTTGGAATCTGGGCGTCGAGCCAAGCAGACGGCGAGTGGAGCCAGCCAATCGAAGTGGCTGATGGGGTACAGTCAGATGGCAGGCGGTACCCCTGTTGGAATCCTGTGTTGTTCAGGATGCCGGATGGGACGGTTATGCTGTTCTACAAGGTGGGTCCCAGCCCACAGCGCTGGTGGGGAATGACTCGGACCTCAGGTGATGACGGGCGGACGTGGGGAGCCGCAGAGCGACTGCCCGAGGGCATTCTCGGTCCGATCAAGAACAAGCCGGTCCAGCTGGCTGATGGGTCGATTATCAGTCCGAGCAGCACCGAATCGACCGACAGTCCAAGCACGTGGCGTGTTCATTTCGAGTGGACGATGGACGAGGGCCGGTCGTGGATTGTGACTCATCCACCCGGCTCTATGAACGCGACGGGGATCAACGCGATCCAGCCGACCATTCTGATCCACCCTGGGAAGCGCCTGCAGGCTGTGGGCCGCAGCAGATCCGGGCGTGTCTTCGAGACCTGGTCACAGGATGGTGGAAGACAATGGAGCCCGGTCACGCTTACAGTGCTCCCCAACCCGAATGCCGGACTCGACGGAGTCACACTGCGCGATGGGCGTCACCTGTTGGTCTACAATCACACCACACGTCACCGTTCACCGTTGAACGTCGCGATATCAAGGGACGGTGTGGTCTGGGAGGCCGCAATGGTGTTGGAACGCGAGGCAGGAGAGTACTCGTACCCAGCCGTCATTCAGACGTCAGATGGCCTGGTGCATATCACGTACACGTGGAGGCGCGAGTATATCAAGCATGTAATTGTGGACCCGATGGCTATCGTGTCGGTACCGATGCCCAGGGGCGAGTGGCCAGCCGACATCCGGTGACATCCCCAAGCGCCGTGATGATACGGAAGATCGGTCGCTCGTGAGGCTAACGAGTTGCCTGATGAGCCAAGCACGAACTCTGATGTTCAGTCGGCGCTTCCGGCTGCCGCGTAGGTTTACCTGGCATCACAAGAGGACCGCATGAAACAGCTGACCAAGAGCATTCTGATCCTGACAGGGCCCGTACGCTCTCTGCGGAATCATGTCAGGTACGTGACCGGTAGCCGTCGGCTCAAGAGACTGAGGAATGTCAGTCCACTGAGATTGGTCATTGGCGCATCCGGTGTCTACGACAGCGGATGGATCAATACTGACATTGAGTATTTGAACCTGCTGGACCCACTGCAATGGGAGACTTATTTCAACGAGAATTCGATAGATGCGATGCTCGCCGAGCATGTATGGGAGCATCTCACGATCGAACAGGGAATGGAAGCGGCCAGGCGTTGTTTCCAATACCTCAAGCCCGGAGGATACCTCAGGGTAGCCGTCCCTGATGGATGCCATCCCAGTCAGGACTACATCGCATGGGTGAAGCCCGGCGGCACAGGACCCGCGGCCGACGATCACAGGGTTCTGTACAACCACACAACCTTTGCGGACGTCTTCGTTAGAGCCGGCTTCCGTGTCGAGCTACTGGAGTACTTCGATTCTCAAGGTGAGTTCCACTACGTCGATTGGAGCCCGGAGGAAGGCAAGATACGCCGTTCGAGCCGCTTCGACGAAAGGAACAGTGGGGGAACCTTGGAGTACACGTCGCTTATTCTCGATGCCCACAAGGATGCCTGATAT
>CP070666.1:1771013-1772683 GCA_020351775.1 Gemmatimonadota bacterium
CCAGCGGCGGAAGTAGGAAGAAGTGGTAGCACGGCTCCGTGGGATTGCAGATGACCGTCGAGAAGTCGGAGCCGTCGAGAACCGCCAGGCTGGGTTGCTCCACCTCGGGTGGCAAGGGTGTGTCTTGGCAGGTGACCACCAAGAGCACAACCAGAAGAAGGAGCGCAGACCGAGTGGCGGAAGGGAAACAGTGTTCAGATCGCATTTGCTCCACCTCAGAATCGGTGAACGGCGAGGACCGACAGGTCGGTGACTCGAGGTCTCGTCAGAGGGCTGGCGTCCCGGTGACGGAGGGAGCCAAGGCAACGGGGCCCCAAGCCATCGGCGAATAGCGGAACCAAAACTGCACATAGCGCGCCAGGAAGTCAGGCGAGATCCAGGATCAGTCAGGGCTGTTCCAGCCCGTATGCCGACCTTCAATCTGCCAAGCTGCGGCGAGGTACGGCTTCCCGCCAGATGTACGTGTCGGGCCGTTGTTGCCAGACGTGATTGACTATGGTTAGGAGGGTCTTGGGACAGCCTTGTCAAGCGAATTGGCGCCTCCCCACTCGACCAACCGACAATCCGAATCCGGGCTGCTCATTCAAATGTCCACACTTTCGATCAAGAAGCCGTGAATCCAAGGCGACAGGACACATGCAACATGTAGAAGGGATGCAACTGGAACATGCAGCGCACATGCCACTACCGATGGAATGTTGTTACAGAGGAGTGTTGCTGCTTTTCTTATCTGGAACTAGCGCTCTAGCTCGGCGAAACGCGGGTGATGCTGCAAGTCCTCCCACCACCAAAAAAGTTCTTCATCCTCACCAGCGCCGTGGTCTTCCGCCGGATTGGCGGCGAAGTAGAGTTTCATCAAATCGATTGCCTCATCCTCGTCGCCCAGCAACACACGCATGTAAGCCTCGATGTACAACAATTGCCGAGTCGGATCGATGTCCGGATCCGCACGCGCAGCATGCAGCACGCTCCTGGCGCTGTCCACCAAGCCGGCCCGAGCCAGTACTCCCCCAACCGTAGTCTGCGCGTATCGCCGCGCGTATTCCCTGCGCGGTTCGGGAGTGAGCCGTTCCACCTCGGCTAGCAACTGCCATGCTCTGTCTACGTCGGGTTCCAGGAGATCAGTGGTCATGAGCCAGATCTGACACTGAGCGAAGTGAGCGCTGTTCGGAAAACGTCTCCCGCCCTCGTCGCACCACTCTCGGGCTTGCGCGAACTCCTTGAGACCGTAAGCACTGCGGTAGAGACCGACGAGAACCTCTTCGACGTTCTCCAGGTACGCGTCCTCTTCGTAGCCTCGCCGCGCCTCGAGCATCGCCGACACCTCTTCGCCCCCCCACAGGTAGAGATCACTCAACGTCACATGCGCGCTCGCCAAGGATTGATCCGCCTGCGTGGCCCGCTCCAGGTCGCTGCGCGCCTCGGCGAATAACCTGTCAGCCTCCGAGCGATCGGCCGGCTGATATCGCAGCCAATAGTGGTACCGCGCGGCACCCCTCGCCTCCAACGCCCGCGCCTCGTTGGGATCCTCCGCCAGGGCACGATCGGCGTGCTGAACTGCCTGGTCGACCCACTGCCTCGCGACTGGTTCGGCCTCGACGACACGCACCAATTGCTGCGCTATCTGGGCCCGTAGCACGATCGGTTCGAGCCAATCCCGATCCGCCCCC
>CP070666.1:1772783-1774422 GCA_020351775.1 Gemmatimonadota bacterium
AACAGATCATGGATCTTACAGATGGAGCTGGAGTCGATAAGGCCGTGGATTGCTCCGGCTCGTCTGAGGCGCATAGACTAATGGTCGACGCGGTTCGGCGCAAAGGTCAGGCTGCCTTCGTGGGCGAGGGTGGTGAGTTTCCCCTCGGTGCCAGTAGAGACATGATCCGCAAGGGATTGGTTTTGCGCGGTAACTGGCATTACAATCTCGGGGATTACCCGAAACTTATGAAGGTCATTCAGAAGTCGGCTGAGAAGCTTGACAGATACATCACACACACTTTCCCAATGAGTCAGTTACAGGAGGCATGGGAATTACAGAGCGCGGGTAAGTGCGGCAAAGTTGTCTTGGATCCCTGGGCGTAGATCGGCATAAACAAGGAGTGATACCCATTTCGGCTGATGTGGGTCCCAGGTCCGGCTGCCCAGGCTATGGCGGGTGTCGTGTACGATTACCGCCGTGCCGTCGCCCAGAGCCGCGCGTCTGGGCGAAGACCGTCGCCAGCTGATTGAGGCATGCATCGGTTCACAGTTCCGGCGGTGTCTGCCAGCCGCCGCTGAACCCTTCCACGCCATCGACGCGAAAGGCGTTTCTGGCCATATCGAACTCCGCGGCCACACCGTTAGCGAACTCCACGCGCTGCAGACAGCGGTCTGGCGATAGGAAGCGGTGCGCGGTCATCGCGGACATGGCGATGGCCCGGTAGTACGCGCTCCACTGCGCCAGCCAGGTGCGCTTGCGCCGGGCGAAGGGGCTGTCCCAGTCGCGGATTGGCACCTCGTGTCCGGGTAGCCAGTTGTAGGCCGGAGCGGCGCCGTACATCAGTTCGTAGAGTCTGGGCGTGCGGTGATCCCACCAGTCGTATCCCGGCGAGTAGGCCACATATCCCCCGCCCGAGAAGCCAGCGATGTAGCAGTCGTGGAAGACCAGCTGGAATAGCGGCACGGGCTCGCCCACTGGCCCTGGCGAGTGCTGGTTGGGCGCGTTGGCCAGCCGGTCGGCCGACCAGTCGGTGAAGAAGAAGTAGTCGCAATGGTCCATGGCCCAGAAGCGGGCCAACTCGGCGCCCGGCACGATTCCCCGGCGGCGCGTCGCCGCGAAACAGGCGTTCTGCGCCTGGATGTTCTGGCGGCGGGCGATGGGATGGGCCGGCGAGAAGTCCTCGGGCATGTCCAGGTGCGCGGAGAATCCGTCGTAGTAGAGCACGTCGAGCTGGAGGCCGGCCTGTTCGAGGGCGTCGAACACGCGCTCGATCCGCTCGGCCGCGTCGTATGAACTCAGGCAGGTCCGCTGTCGTTCACCCCGGGCGTCGACAGGCCAGCGGCTTTCGTCGTACTGCACGCCTTCGGGGTCCTGGGCGATCGGGCAGACGAATCCCTGGACCAGGCCGTTGAGGTCGTGCACCTGCTTCTCCAGGGCCACCAGCGTCGGCCAGCCGCCCGGCACCGGGTTGGGGTGCAAAAACGCCTGCCAGCCCGCGTTGGCTGTGGTGGCCGTGCCCCGGTCCGGCGCGTACCCGGCCGAAGACCACTTGGGATAGAAGAAGTTGACGCCCAGCCCTGCGGCGCGCAGCCGACGGATATCCGCCAGCACGGCCGGCGCTTCGTCCGGGTTCCACGCCGGCCAGCGGAAGAGCACA
>CP070666.1:1774522-1776161 GCA_020351775.1 Gemmatimonadota bacterium
CCGCAAGACTTCGGAATCCAGGCGAGCGATGACGCCATCTCGGCAGGTGTTTCGCCGCAGAACCAGTACCGAGCCGAGTACACCGTCAACGGAACCACGGCGGCCACGGGTGCGGCTCTCGGACCCTACAACGTCCCCGTCCGAGGACGTGAGCACCTGCTCATTGTCAGGTCAGATACCGGCGATGTCGAAGGCTACGCTCTCGTCATGCGAATGGCATAGGAAGAACCATGAGTCATCACTACTACTACGCGGAGGCGGTCGTTGAGGACGGCTACACCAAGCCGGTGGGAGAGCCGCCTCCCTGCTGCCGCTCGCTACGCTACGACAAGGACGCCGTTCCTCCTCGTTTCGTGCTTCGGCTGCTCGACCCGCATGACGCCCCCGACCCGGCGTGGGAGGCCAAGACCGAGGCGGAGATCGAAGCGGACTACCCAGGCATCCTGGGAGGTGCCTGATGCCTATCTGCTGGAGTTGGGCATTCGGCCCAGAGGACGCTGCCCAGCACATCGACATGGGGTGGGTGGCTTATTCCACCGCCATCGCAAATGCCGACAGCCTTACGTTTCCAAACCGGACGTACAGCTATTCGGGTTCCCCCGTGCGATACGCGATGGTCTACAACGGCGTCGGAACCCCCTTGCGACCTCCCAACGAAGCCGTTGTCGCATGGCAGACGACCCAGCAGGGGTGCGTGTCCATCCCCATCAAAAGGGACGGTGTTGCCGTGTTCGCCGGTACGGCCAACTTCATCCAGATCACAGACACAGGGGGTAGGCAAATCACGGTGACCAGCAACGGGACCACCGGAGCCTTCAACTTGAACATCGACTTCGTGTTCCAAGAAACAACGCCGGTCTACGACGCTTCCGTGTGGAACTACCTCTGCCTGAAGTGGAAGATGCTGGACGATGACGGGTACACGGACAGGTCATGGACGGCCCAGGTGTTCATGAACGGGTCGGCTGCTACCGCAGAGCACACTCGGAGCAGCCTCAACGCCAACTGCACCGGACTCATTCCGATTGTCAGCGTCGGGTCGGCTGCCAACAACAGTAACTACGGGATGATCGGCCAGATCATCTTGTGGGACCAGTACACGGATCCCGCCGAAGCCAACTTCTTCGTAACCAGGGCGAACCCTACGGTGGACGGCACGAACGTCGGTACTTGGACGCCAGGAGGGGCACTTGACTCGGGTACGAACGGGGCCACCGGAAACCCCGACACGATCTTCACCTCTGCGGGAGCCGTATTCACCAAAACCCTTGGTTCGGTCGGGCTCCTCTCCGGGGTGTCTTTGACGATTGGAGCTACTACGGTTCCGGTGAACGCGGTGGTCAGCAACACGGAACTCACCGTGGGCACGGGCCTTGGGGTCGGACTGACGGGACAGACCTTCACGATCACGACCACGGACGACTTCGTCAGTACCCGTTCTCCTTTCAACCCGGACGCTTACACGGAGGACGCAGCCCCTCTGGCGGGCCATCAGTTGGAGATGGGCACTGGAATCCTCGACACCCAGCTTGGTGTCGCGACCAGTTCCGTGCAAGCGGTGACGGCCCACACCTACTCCACGGGCCAGTCCATCACAGCGAGGGCAATCGTGAGGGACGCCCTGAGCGGTACAAATAGC
>CP070666.1:1776261-1777873 GCA_020351775.1 Gemmatimonadota bacterium
CCCTCCCGTCCAGGCCAAGCAGGAGCATCAGCGCGGACACGCCGATCATGACCCAGACGTCAAAGCGCACAATCTTGACCGCGACGGCCAGAGGGGCTACCGCGGCAGCCGCGCCGAGAATCAGGAGTACGTTGCAGATGTTGGAGCCGACAACGTTTCCCAGGGCAACATCGGCCTGTCCCTCAAACGCCGCGCGAACACTGACCGCCAGCTCCGGGGCACTGGTCCCGAAAGCCACCACCGTCAGCCCGATCACCACTGGTGGTATGCCGGCCGCGGCGGCCAATCGGGACGCACCACGCACCAGCGCCTCGGCGCCAGCGATCAGAGCCCCGAGGCCTACGAGGAACAGGACGGCGGCCGTGGCGTCCACAGGGTAGCTCCGGCAAATGCGTTCGCTGCCTGCCTTGCAGGCTCAACTGCATGCGCATCGGCGGCGCCTTCGCGTCAGGGCCCGCCCTTCGGCCCGGGTCTCCTCGACATCCGCCCTACCGCCAACACGCCCAGCGCGAATCCGACTAGGAGCGTGATGAGCAGCAAAACCGCCCGCGGCATGACTACCGTTACGAACAGCACCTTGGTCTCGACGGACTGTGTGTTTTGCGCGACCACGATGATCGCCACGATCACGATGAGCGCTACTGCGCCGAGTTTCCAGCGTGCCATGGCCCGTTCTCCGGTACCAGTCGCTCGTCATCTATGGCCTCGGTCCCACTGCCTTCCTCCACGATAACCGCGATTGTGATCGAAGCACAACAACCTGCCTGTTCCGGTCGACGGGGGCTACCTCGGCGTGCCGATCACCGCTGCGGAAGATCCTCTGCCGGTGGCTTGCGGATCGCGCGCCAGACGCGGAAGATGGCGTCCGGTGCAGACGTCTTTCGCCGTTGAACGCGGACGCAACCACGAATGGAGAAAGATCATGTTCCGCAAGCGACACACACCGGTGGGGGCGAAGCCCGGCACGCTCATGATCAACGCGCATGCCCAGCGGCCGGTCATCCGAGTCATGAAATACAAGCCCAATCATCTAGAGGAGCATGACATCGGCGTGGTCGCCCAGTTGAAGGATCTGCTCGAAGAGAACACTGTCTGTTGGATTGACGTCCAGGGACTCGGAGACGAGAGGGTGCTGCGGGAGTTTGCCGACCTGTTCTCGATTCATCCCCTGGCATTGGAGGACGTTGTCAACGTCCCGCAAAGACCGAAGATTGAACGTTTCGAGAAGCACACGTTGTGTATCACGCGCATGGCGCTGCCACGTGAAGAGGGGATTGAGCCAGAGCAAGTTAGCCTGTTCGTTGGCCCGAACTACGTGCTCACCTTTCAGGAGCGCAGTGGCGACGTATTTGACCCGATCCGTAATCGAATCCGACAGGGTGGGCCGATTCTTCGCTGCTCCGGGCCCAGCTACCTCGCGTATGCACTGCTTGACGCGGTCATCGATGGGTATTATCCGATCCTGGAGGGGTTTGGCGAGAAGCTCGAGGCGCTCGAAGACCAGATCGCCGCCAACCCGCACCCATCAGTCCTTCGTGAGATCCATCAGGCAAAACGAGACCTGCTCGCGATGCGCCGGGCCGTCTGGCCCCAGCGCGAAGCCGTGAACTCG
>CP070666.1:1777973-1779576 GCA_020351775.1 Gemmatimonadota bacterium
TCCCCTCATCGGGGAAGGGAGGGGCCCCCCACGCCTGCATGTCGTGCGCCCACCCGCTTAGGAAAAGCACCGGAACGGGCGAGGCCTCCTGCAGCGCGTTCATGAACTCAAGCGCGCGCGCGAAGTCACTCATCCCTTTGTAGTAGACTGGCGAGACGCTCCCCACCAACCCCTTCCGCGCCATCTCGATCGTCTCGTCGGCCCAGTTCCCAGCCCGGTAGCAGATGACCTGACCGACCTTCTCCTCCAGCGTCATCCCAGCGAACGTACGCGAGACCCAAGTGTCCATGGTTCGTCCTTTCGTAAGCCGTAGTTCCAGAACCTTGCGAAGGGTCGCTCTAGAAGCTATCTCAGAAGTCGAAGAAGGTGGATGTTGGAGGTTCAAAAACCATTTTGGGCATGCGTATCCACCCCGAGTTCCTTCAGTGCCGTCTCCAACTCGGCATCCGTGACAGAACCATAGTGGCAGTCGACCGTGCCCTCCATCCAACTGACCCCCTTTCCCTTCACCGTCCTGGCTACTATCCACGAGGGTCTGCCGAGAGCATAGGGCACTTCCCGCAAAGCCTGATCAATCTCGCAGTACTCATGCCCGTTGATGCTGCGTACAGCCCAACCGAAGTCCTCCAGCTTCTGGGCAAACGGTTCTAGTTCCAGCACATCCTCCACCTTGCCCAAGGCTTGCACTCGATTGTAGTCCACGATGGCAGTCAGATTGTCAAGCCCGTGATGAGCTGCGATCATAATCGCCTCCCACGTCGAACCCTCGTTGCAGTCGCCATCGCTCAACAAGCAGAACACGCGATGGTCCCTACCGTCATGCTGGGCCGCCAGCGCCATTCCCACAGCCACAGGCAGTCCGTGCCCCAGTGATCCTGTTGAGAACTCGACGCCCGGCACGTGATGGCTGATGTGACCTGAGAGCCTGCCATCATCAAGGTAGTAGGTGTGCAGCCATTCGGTCGGGAAGAACCCTCTCTCCGCCAGGGCGGCGTAGATCGCAGCGCCGCCGTGACCTTTGCTGAGGACGAAGCGGTCGCGGTCCGGCCGCCGCGGCTCCCTTGGGTCCACACGCAAGGCGCTGACATAGAGCACAGCGGCTAGGTCTGCCATGGAGAGCATACTGCCGATATGCCCGCTCCGGCCACGGTGGGTCATCCGGAGGCAGTGGGCGCGAATCTTCGTCGCCATCTGGCGGCAGGCCTTCAGCCTCTTCTTCTGCTGGGTTTCGCGCACTGTCTCGCTCACGCCGCTCATCCTCCTGTCTCCCCGGTAACCGGAGACCATCGCGATATGCTAAGGGGCCGACGCCCACGGGCACAAGGTCGCATATTGCGATTTCCGTCGTGTTGTTGCTGTCCCGTGTTGAGAGTCAGCAATCGTGACACAAAACGGCCCGCTTGCTAAGCTACACTCCGGACGTCCCTGACACCGCATTGCTGTCATCGGCCTGGTTCTTGACCGACTGTCGGTAGTGCTGTCGCCGGGCCACGAGAGTCCGAATCTTGAGCGCCTTTCGGCGGGCAAGGATCTGGTCCCTGCGGCCGAACCAGACATCGTCTGGGGTCACGTTGCCCAGCGCCTCATGGTAGCGCTCCGAGTT
>CP070666.1:1779676-1781275 GCA_020351775.1 Gemmatimonadota bacterium
CGCCAGCGTTTGACGCGATACACCGCATCGGCTCCTCGAGAGCTCGAAGCACGATATCCACGCCGACCTGCTCCTCGTGGTCGTCCAGTTTGAGATGCCTCAGCTGTTCTCTGATTCGCAGGTAGGCAACGCCGCCACCCGGTACTATGCCCTCTTCCACCGCAGCACGCGTGGCGTGCAAAGCATCCTCAACTCGTGCCTTCTTTTCCTTCATCTCCGTCTCGGTGGCCGCTCCTACGTTGATCACCGCGACGCCTCCAGCGAGCTTGGCCAACCGCTCCTGTAGCTTCTCTCGGTCGTAGTCGGAGGTGCTCTTGTCTATGGCTCCCTTGATCTCCTGGATCCGTCCCTGGATTTCCTGTTCCAAGCCAGCGCCGTCGACAATCGTGGTACTGTCCTTGTCGACCACGATGCGCTTTGCGTGCCCGAGGTCTGCCAGTTTGGCGTTCTCGAGCTTGAAGCCGACTTCCTCACTGATCACGTTGCCGCCGGTGAGAACGGCTAGGTCTTGAAGCATTGCCTTACGCCGATCTCCGAAACTGGGAGCTTTGGCGGCGCAGACTTTGATGGTACCTCGAAGCTTGTTCACGACCAGTGTTGCGAGTGCCTCGCCGTCAACATCTTCCGCTACGACAAGGAGCGGTTTGCCTGTTTGGGCGGCCTTTTCCAGCAGCGGCAGTAGGTCATTCATGCTCGAGATCTTCTTATCGTGGATCAGCACATAGGCTTCCTCGAGCTCGGCCTCCATCTTCTCTGGATTCGTCACGAAGTAGGGCGACAGGTACCCGCGATCGAACTGCATGCCATCTACAGTCTCCAGAGTCGTCTCCAGACCCTTTGCCTCTTCGACGGTTATGACTCCATCCTTGCCGACCTTTTCCATCGCGTCCGCAATGAGGTCGCCGATCTCCCGGTCATTGTTTGCCGAGATGGCACCAACCTGAGCGATCTCGGTCTTGCCCTTGGTGCTCACCGACATCTGCTTGAGCCGATCGACGACTTCGCTGACGGCCTTGTCGATCCCTCGCTTGATCGCCATAGGATTCACGCCAGCGGTGACACTCTTGAGACCTTCGCGAAGAATTGCCTGCGCCAAGACGGTCGCTGTGGTGGTGCCATCCCCGGCTACATCAGACGTCTTTGTCGCCACCTCTCTCACCATCAGGGCGCCCACGTTCGCAACCGGGTGATCGAGCGCGACTTCCTTCGCCACGGTGACACCATCCTTGGTGACGGTGGGCGAACCGAACTTTTTCTCAATCAGGACGTTGCGACCTCTGGGGCCCAGAGTGGCCTTCACCGCATCCGCGAGGCGGTCCACGCCATCCTTCAGTGCGCCGCGGGCCGCAACGTTGAAATGCAACTCCTTGGGGTTTGCCATCTCTGTTGATCTCCTTCAGTTCATTGACGACGTCCTCAGCCGATGACGGCGAGCACGTCGGACTCCTTGATAATCAGGAACTCCTCGTCATCAATGACGACGTCGGAGCCACTGTACTTGCCATACAGGACCTTACTGCCAACGGAGAGCTCCATTGGAACGCGCTCGCCTTTTTCATAGCGGCCTGGCCCGACGGCAATCACCTCACCTTGTTGCGG
>CP070666.1:1781375-1782956 GCA_020351775.1 Gemmatimonadota bacterium
CAATCCAGATGTAGTTCAGGACCATGACGCCTCCCCGGCGAGCAGCTCTACCAGCACCGGTACGTGGGATCGCACCAACTCGTCTGTTGACGCGAGCGGAAATTCGTAGGTGACGACCGCGATACCGTGTTCGCCTCCCCACTTACCGAACGAGCCGGGTGTGGGATACCCTACGTCAGTCACCAAGGGCAAGCCAGTCCTGTGGGACAGCCACCGGGCCAGAGGGCCCTGGTTTGCATCATCGATGCAGGCAAGCGGGGCGTGCAGGGCGATCACGGCCTCCGGCTGCAACTCGTGGATGAGTGCGATGAGTGCCCTGGTTTCCGCTTCCGAGCCCGGAGCCGAGCCGGGACTCAGCACTACGTCCCTGGGATCCTCCAGGGTCGAGCGGTGTGTCACGGGATCCGACTGCCAGTCGCTAGCCGGGAAATTGCGGTTCAGGTCCACGCCACGGGCGTTGCCCCGCGTGCCGCGGATCAGGCCATCAGGATTCGCGGCGAGGACGATCGCGCAGTGCGGTGGCGGTTGGGACAGACGGCGCAGCGCGCGGGACAGCGCAAAGGTCGTTTCCGGCTCTTCACCGTGAATCCCCGCATGTACCAGGAGTCTGCAGCTGTCACTCGGGCGCCAGACTTCGAGCGGGATACCCGAGTGTGAGTGACCGTAGGTGCTCGGATCCCAGGGGATGGTACCGGTATCCTGCCGCGGCCGCAGCCTCATGGAGGAGGCCTGCCTATGTTGATCACAAAGCGCTGGTAGATCTCGTCCAGGTGGTCCAACACGACTTGCTTCAATGCGACATCCGCCTGCCGGATGGTGTCACAGATGACATCGGTGGTGAGTGAATCTTGGTAGCGACTCGCGATCGGAGCGCAGCTCAGGTGCCACCGCTCGGGTGCCACACCCTGCCGGTCCCGATCGTAAGGGCGAAAGAATCCGAAGGCGGTGTGCGCTGCGATCCTCCGATCCAGCCAATCGTGCAACGGGCCGAACATGCCTCCGGCGTTCACTTCTTCAGGTAGCAGCTCGATCTCGTACCCGTCCGGCTTTGCGGCGGCATCGAACACGTCGAGGTCCGTCCCCCAATGATGCCGCGACGCACCCGGCAGTGCGGACCAACGCAGGACGGCGAACACCAGCTCCTTCTCGCTCAGCCGCTCGATGTCGAGGGGCACGGCGTTGCTGTCCAACACCGCCTGCTGGCCCGTTGCCTTGCGGTTCCAGATCTCCAGCTGTCGCTCGAACCCGCGGAAGCCACTCAGGATCGCAAGATCGAAACCTGCGCGTCGGGCTTCGTCCTGCAACCGGAGGAACGGTCTCACCACGTCACTGTGGATGCGAGCGCCCAGCAGTTCGGCGTCAGCCGCGGAGCACAGATGTTGTTCCGTTTGGCCGGTAAGGAGAGCGGTAGTCAAATGCGCCCGACCAGGATCTTTGCGGTTGGCGCTGGGAACGTTGTTCGATTCGGCCGCCCCGTAGACATGGGCGCATAATATGGGGAACGAGCGGGATCGGGGGTAGAGGATTGTCACGCGCGGATCTTCGGAGAGCAGGGAGCGGGGAGCGGGGAGCAGAGGGGAT
>CP070666.1:1783056-1784615 GCA_020351775.1 Gemmatimonadota bacterium
ACCAACGGGTGAACGGATCCCTCTTCACTGGCCCTGGACGGGTCAGACAATCCTCATCTGGCATACTACAAGTGCGGCCTCGACAGTCAACTGAGGTACGCAGCCAAGAGCGACGGCAGTTGGGAGATCGAGGTTGCGGATTCCGGCGGTTCGGTCGGACATTTCCCCTCCCTAGTACTCGCCGACGATGGGACTCCAATCATCTCTCACTACGACTTCTCTGCCGGCGCCCTCAAGCTGACGAGCAAGGAGGCCGGCGAATGGGTGCACGAGATCGTTGACGGCAGCGCGGAATTCGGCCAAGAGACCTCGTTGGCCATGGCCTCCGATGGGACTCTGAGGATCGCCTACAGCGACGCGATCACAGGAGAGTTGAGGTTCGCGTATGAATCCGGCGGTGAGTGGGTCATAGAGGTAGTCGCAGTAATGCCCGAGCCGACGCCGGCGCTTTCGCTGTGCCTGGACGAAGACGACAGCGCGTATCTAGCGTACTTCGACACAACCGACGGCGGCTTGGTCATGGCCACCAGGAGTCTGAACCGGTGGACGCAGGAGTTCGTCGATCCCGACCAGTATGCCGGGCTCTCATGTTCGGTCGCGGTTGCGCCCGATTCCACCCTTTACGTGGCCTATCGCGACTACGACCCCGATCGCCTGCTGCTTGCGCGCAAGGCCAGGGGCCGGTGGACAAGGGAAGTCGTCATGACCGGCTACGCCGTAGGGACCGACGCGTCCCTGCGCATCGCACCCGGTGGCCATCTTGGGATAAGCCACTATTCGGGCGACGACTCTGCGCTCATCTACTCCAGTACGAAGCTGCTGTTGCGGAGACCCTCTCCGCAGTTTGTGTCGAGGTAAGACATCGAACCCACGCAGCCAAGAGGGCGCCCCGATGCGGGCGCCCTTTCTGGCGCCTCAGATCTTGCAGCCCGGGTTCCGCTTGGGGTCCCTTGCAGCTCGGATCGCCTTGCCTTTTCGCCGTGAATCTGGTACAATGGTTGCGGAAGTACGCGCCGACAGGCGGTGAACAGGGGTGACATCCTCGTGTTTGGCCATCTCGTGAAAGCAATCGCGATCCTTGGCTCATTTTCGTGCGTTGGCATCTGCGCCAGCGCGTCGGCCGACACCTTGGGTGTGGGCAACAGGTGGGTTCACGAATTCCCGGACGACGACGGGGCTGCCGGCCAATTGAGCAGTCTCGCCTTCGACAGTCGGGGCAATCCCTATATCGGCTACTGGCACATCACGTCGGGCGCGTTCAGGGTCGCGTACAAAGAAGGCGGCGCGTGGTGTGTAGACGAGGTCGAGGTGACCGGCTGGTGACAGGCCAAGGTCTCACTGGCCCTGGATGGGTCGGACACACCCCACATGGCATACTACAGATGCGAAGACGACGACCTCGCCTATGCGGTCAAGATCGCAGGCGAGTGGCAGATCGAGCTTGCCGATTGGGAGACCACCACTGGTCTTTCTCCGTCACTCGTGCTGACCGATCAGGGGGAGCCGCTTATCTGTCACTTCGACGTCTGGCACGGGGTCCTGAAGCTCACCAGCAAGGT
>CP070666.1:1784715-1786267 GCA_020351775.1 Gemmatimonadota bacterium
CTCCCAGCTTCAGAGCGGTGAAGCCCTCCAGGCTGTCGAGTCCACGGCCCGTGGCGAGGAGCGCCCAGTCGCCGGTGTACCCGCTGATGAACAGGGCGGACGACGCCAGGAAGTAGGCGAACGCGAGCCGCCAGTAACTCCTGAGCCGCGGGCTCCTGCGGAGGGCGAGCGAGGCGAAGAGCGAGCCGCCTATGACGGCCAGCTGGGCGCCGAGCCGCGGGGCCGGTGGCAGGAGCGAAGCGAACGTCGTGCCGACGAAGAAGACGAGCAGACCGCACAACACAAACAGCACGGCCCAGCTGATCCCGGCGGCTGGGCTTCCGCTGTTCTCTTCACCCTGTATACGTGGCATAGCAGGCAAGCCTCCTTTCACATCAATCAAGATCCCGCTATGGCCGCAGGCTGACAGCTCACCGATTCCTTACTCCTGCCGCAACATCTGGATTGGATCAACCCGGGACGCATGAAGGGCCGGCAGGAACGTGGCTATGAGACTCGCAGCCAGGATCGTCGCAGCGACGCCGACGAATGTGATCGGATCGCGGTAGCTGACGCCGAAGAGAAAAGCCGACAGCAAACGAGCCGCAACTACAGCGAGAACGAGACCGAGAATCATGCCGAAAACTGCGGGCTTCATACCTTGAATGGTGACCAAACGAACCACCTCGTTCTTTGTTGCCCCCACCGCCATCCGGATCCCGAACTCGCGGTTGCGCCGGGACACGGAGTAGGCGATGACACCGTAGATGCCGACCACGGAGAGGAATAGCGCAACCCCAGCCAGGATGGACATCAATCTTGCCATCGCTGACTCTCCCACCCGTTCATCCTGCACAACCTCTTCCATCGTCCGCAGGAGAAAGAGCGGGAGATTCGGATCGATCTCCGCCAGGGTCGCTCGTGTCTGAGCTCCGTAGGAAGCAGGCGGACCGAGGGTTCGCATTACCAGGGTCATGTGTGCTCTGGGCATCTGAAGCACGGAGAGGTATACTGTCGGCTCGCTCCTCCGGTCCCAGTCCAGCGTGTTCGAAACGACGCCCACGACTCGATAGACCTCTTCCCCCACCCTGATCTGCTCATTGAGGGCATTACCGTCACGCCAGTGACGCAGGGAGAACGCCTGGTTCACTATCGCAACCCGTTCGCTCTCGGCCCCGTCTCTCGAATCGAATAGCCGTCCACTCAGGTGGCGTATCCGCAAAGTGTGGAAGTAACCAGGCAGAATGAGGCGGTACCTTGCGACCAGGCTCTCCTCCGGCAAGGCGGTCTCTTCACCAACAACTTCGTAGACCTGGTGGGAATCGCCCCTTGTGGGCAGCAAGCTCGTGCCGCCCACGGACACCACGCCCGGAAGCGATGCCAGCTTCTGCATTGCTCCCGTGAAGAAAGTCGTGATCCGCAAGTTGTCCTGATAGACCTGTTGCGGGAGGTCCACGTGGAAGGTCAGTATGCCTGACTCGTCCCAGCCGAAATCGGCGTTGCGAAGGTTGAGGAACCCCCTGACCAGCAGGACCGATGATACAAGCAGTACAACCGCCAAGGAAACCTCAGC
>CP070666.1:1786367-1787909 GCA_020351775.1 Gemmatimonadota bacterium
CCGAGTTCCTTGTTGAGCTGGCGCACATCGACGGCCTGGCCCTTGTACCGGAAGGTCGAGTTCCGGGCGATCACGAACAGATCTTTGAACCGCGACAGCGCCGTGATGATGTCGTCCGTGAGGCCATCGGAGAAATACTCCTGATCGGGATCTCGGCTCAGGTTCTCGAAGGGCAGAACGCCGACGACCGGGCCGGTGGGGAGAGCCAGAAGGGGGTCTTCTTCCGGCTTGGTCTCGGCCCTGGGCTCGGCACCGCGGCTCAAGAGAAAACGGATGCCGGTGAAGATGATTCCCGCCAGGACTGCTATGCCCACGACCGCACTGATCATCGCCTCGTGGTCGCTTAACCAGGTGCCTATGCGGGACGGCCAGTCCATGACTGAAACCTCGGTGGGGTAATCCTACGCGACGTACACCTTCACTTGAAGCAGTTTCGCATACAGTCAGTCGAGTGCAGCACCCAGGAGGCGCTCCACCAATGCGCCGCCGATCCACGAGCCGAGCGGGATGGCGACGTAGAGGAAGAAGCGGGTCAGGGTGGGAGCGTCGAAGGGCCACTCGCGGACCGACTCGATGCGTTTTTAGAAGGCCAACAGGCCCGGCAACCGCCCGCCAGCCTCGAAAGACACGGTTCCAGACTCAGAAGCCAGCTCCCGATTGCGGCGGATGTCTTCTCGGACCCGTGCGAGTTCCTCTAACTTGCGGGCTCGGATCTGGCGATGGAGGCCACGGACCGGGAGAATGAAGACGGCGGTCCCCAAGATCACGTTCCAGAGGCCGCCCACGAACACTGCGACCATGAGCGAGTTGGGCGCGTGTGGGACGCGCACGGTCATGGCGATTACCGCGACTGCTGTGATGATTGTCAAGAGAAGAACGATTCGGAGCCCATGGCGTGCGAGGGGTGAGAGCGGAACCATATCGAGAACATCGATGACGACATGCCGCTCTCCAACTTGGGAGTACAGCCGGGCCGAGTCGATGAGGTAAACAGTTCCTCGACCGCCAACCAGCCAGAAGGCTAATGTTATCGCCGGCTGGTACAGGTCCCGCAAAGACCATTCCCCGGCCAGGAGTCGCGTCCAGCGCCCAACCGTCAGTTCCATGATCACAGAGCCGATCGCAAAGCCCAGGAGGCCCCGATCCACACGCGGTGCCGCGCGAACTGGGTCAGCTGCCGCCTCAAGTCGGAATACGTGGCCTCGCCTCCTCGGAGCACTGGGCGGAGAGCTTCAAGATCACAGAATGTTCCCCGAGCCGCGTAGACATACATCATGACGGCGAAGCCGAGGAGTGTAGGAACCAAGAGTGGAAATCGTGCCGGAAAGTCATTCTCGAAATCCATCGCCGCAGCCACACCCCGCCCGAACAGGGCCTCCAGCACTAGGTACGTCGGATAGAGGACAGCGGGGAAGGCGACCAGGAGCCAGCCCGGCGAGAGCGAGGTCTCGGTGGCGATGCGGACCCAGAAGGGCGTGACGAGGGCTGGTTCGCGTTGGGTCAGCGTTTCACTCCTTCATGCCCGCCTTGCGGAGGCCGTCG
>CP070666.1:1788009-1789544 GCA_020351775.1 Gemmatimonadota bacterium
AATCGCGGCGCAGTCCCCAATCGATGTGCTACCGATGCACTGAGCCGCCCCGGTCGGCTGATAGGCCTGTGCGAATACTCCCCACCCGGGGTTGGCCAGCACGATGGAAGCTGGAAGACCGGCGAAGATCGGGTGCCCATCCGTGACCAGGTGAGTGGGGTTAGTCCCGAATACCGTCGCCTCCAGGAACCCCGACAGTTCCAGTCGCCATGTGGCGGCGAGGAGCTTGCCGCCGCCCGCGACGTAGGCTTCCAGCTCTGTCCGGACCGCCCCCTGAAAGATGCCCCCGGCGGTGTTATGCTCACCGAAGATCACGACGTCCCAACCGCCGCCCTGGAGCAGGCTGACGAAGTCGGCAGCGTCGGCGGCGTCCGTCGCCGTCATCCCGAGGCGGTCAAGTGCGCCGGGGACAGCGCTGGTGCCGAGGATCACGTCGGTCCAGTGCAGAATAGCGACATCGGGTAACTCGGGACAGCCCGCTTTCGGCTCGCCGGGGTTACACGTCCCGCACACACCAAGACCTACCGAATAACGAGCGATCTGCTGCGCATCGATGATGTTGACCACACCGTCATGGTTCACATCACCGAACTCGCCGACCAGAAACGGATCCGGCGGCGGCGGCAGCCCCACCGAGTACCGGGCCACCTGCTGCGCGTCGATGATGTTGACCACGCCATCCCCATTCACATCGCCCCAGATACCGCTGACCCCTACGCATATCGAGCCACACTGCGGCGTGGGTATGAACTGCATCAGATCACCACCGGCCTCGTCGCCGGCGACCAACACGTCCACACAGATCGAGGTCTGTGTCTCATCCGGCGCGATCCCCCCGAACACCAGCGTCACGGCTATGAACGAGCCCGTCCTCCCCGTCGGGCTGAATCCAGCCCAGCGAAACCAGCCCAACCCCACATCCGTCTCGTTGGGGATCCCCGTCCACCCCGGCGGCAGGTCCGATTGGTCGAAGGAGATGTATTCCAGATGCGTTGGATCCCAGGTTACGTCGAACTGCAGGCTCGCGATATTGAGCCCCGCCGCTCCTGACATGTCCACCACGATCGAATCTCCGAACACCTCACCCGGCACCACCGAAGTCTCCGGCAGCGGTCCCACCTCGATGATCTGGCCGACCACGGGCCTCACACTCCCAAGCAGAGCCAGGAGCCCGACCGCCAAGCCCGCCAAACACAATCTCAACGTCTGCTTCTTCTCTGGCCGTCTCATGGCTCACCTCGCTATCTGCATCGACGGTTCCAGGATGTTCTCCCGCTTGACCTCCTCTCCCAGGATGTCACCCACCACCTCCAGCTCCGCCGACATGTCCTCCAGCCGAAGCTCGCGCTTGCTCCTGAACCGCATCACCAGCGCCACCGGACTCTCGAACTCCGTCACCGTAAAGCCCGCAAAGCGGATCTCCCCCTCCGCCGCACCGTTCGTGTTCACGAAGCGGTAGTTGTCCTCCGGCATCGTCACATCCACGAACTCCAGCGCCTGAGGGTCGAACCGGAACCGACCCTGATACGCCCCGA
>CP070666.1:1789644-1791166 GCA_020351775.1 Gemmatimonadota bacterium
AGCTGCCACGACCACCAGTAGTGGGCCAAGCCCAGGCTGGGTCTCAGCTCGATCGCCCGGAGGAACATCCGTTCGGCCTCGTCCCACTGGTACTCGTAGTAGCCTTTGAGAAACGCCAGTGCCGACATCGTCTCGGCCAGGGTCGAATCCAGACTCAACGCCGTCTCCGCAGCCTGCTTCGCCCGCGGGAGCGCACCTACGGGCGGCTCCGGACCGTGGGCGGCGACGATGTAGCCCATCGCCAGCGTGGCATACGCGAGCGGGTCCGCCGGATCGTTCTCGATTGCCTGATAGAGATGGGACAGGCCTCGCTGAGCGTCTTCCAGGGTCCCCTTCTTCAGGTAGTACATACCCCTGAGGTAGTTCTCGTAGCTGTCGCGGCTGACCTGACGTGCTGCGGTGAGCCGCGTCTGCTGGTCCGGCGTCAGCGCCACGTTCGTCTCTCGGGCGATCGCCCGCGCGACGTCGTTGTACAAACCGATCGCGCCGTCCAGACTCCCCGCGAACGGCTGCGACCAGAGCGGGCGCTCCCGCGGCAGCGCGTCGATCAGCTGTACCTCGAGGGCCACGGTATCGCCGCGTCGCACCACGGCCGCCTCGACGACCGCGTCGACGCCTAGCTCGCGCGCGATTTGCGGGATCGGCTTCGCGGTGTCCTTGTAGCGCATCGTCGAGGTGAGGCCCGTCACCTGCAACGCCCCGATCTGTTGCAGCGTGGTGATGAGCGCGTCGTGCATCCCGGCGGCGAGGTACTCCTGCTCGGGATCGCCCGTGGCGTTGTAGAACGGCAAGACCACCAGCGAACGGATCGCGCCGCTCTCGGTCCCCCGCGTTATCCAATAGCCGCCAACGGCAACTGCCACGGCCGCGAGCGCCACGAGCAGCGCCCGCAGTCTGGCCGGCCGCCGTGGTCGCTCCACGGCCACCGTGCCCGACGGCGGTGTGTAGGCCAGAGCGTCGCGCAACTGCGCGGCCGTGGCGAACCGGTCCGCTGGTACCTTCGCCAGCGCCTTGAGAATCGCGTGCTCGATCGGCGGCGGCACCGTGTCCCGGGCGGACCGCAGCGCCGGTGGTGGCTCCAACGTCTTCCGCGCCAGAATTGCCTGCGGGTTCGTTCCCGCGAACGGCGGATCCCCCGCGAGCAGCTCGTAGGCCACACAGCCCAACGAGTAGATATCGCTCCGCGCATCCACGTCCCGTTCCCCCATCGCCTGCTCGGGGCTCATGTACGCCGGCGTTCCCACACTCAAGCCGGTCTCGGTGAGCCGCTGACCACCCGCCTCCGTGATGGCGCGCGCGATGCCGAAGTCGGCGACCACCGCGTGCCCGCTTGTGAGCAGCACGTTCTCCGGCTTGACGTCGCGATGCACCACGCCCAGGCTGTGCGCGTGCTCCAGCGCGTCGGCCACCTCACGGGTGATCTGCAGCGCGTCCTCGAGCGAGAGCTGCTTTTCCCGCCGGATCCGGCCGCGCAGCGTCTCGCCCTCGATGTACGGCATCACGTAGTAGAGGAACCCATCCG
>CP070666.1:1791266-1792770 GCA_020351775.1 Gemmatimonadota bacterium
GGTGAACGGCGACATGGCACGTCCGGACAAGGTCTGCTGCGACATGGTTCAACACGAGATCCAGCTCGCGATCGAGCTCTTTGCCCGAATCACGCGGGAGATGCCCGAACTTGCGACGCGTTTCCTTGCGAAGAGTGAGACCTCGGTTGCGGCACTGCCGGCAGCCGAGGCTTGTTGACAATGACGATGAGTGCCGCCGAGTTCAAGCAGTTCAGCTTTGGCGGGCAGCGCGTGGTTCTCGACGTGCGGCGATGCAGGCTGCATCGTGTGGATGAGGTCGCGTCGCGGCTGTTGTCTGCCTTCCGGGAGGTCGGAACCAGGCGGCGACACATTCTGGCCAGAGTGCAACGTCAGGCCCCCGCCGCGGAAGTGAAGAGCGCCCTCGCAGAGCTTGAGAAGGTAGGCCTCGTTCATCGTGCGCAGGTGTCTGTTCCTCACCTCAAATCGCCAAAGCCACAGGGCGTGAGTGCCATTTGTCTCCACGTCACGCACAACTGCAACCTCCGATGCAAGTACTGCTACGGTGATGGCGGCAGCTACGGCTCGCCGGGCGAGGTGATGTCGCCCGAGACTGCTAAGAGCGCGACAGAGTTCCTCTTTGATCAGCTCCGGCGATACGGGAGGCCGAAAGGGAACATCTCGCTATTCGGCGGCGAACCGCTCCTGCGCTGGGGCTTTCTTCGTATGCTGATCCCGCTCGTACGTCAACGCGCCCGTGAGGAGAAGAAGGGCATCGGCCTCTCAGTGTTTACGAACGCAACGCTTCTGTCGGGCAGTCGTGCCCGATTCCTCCACCGGTATCGCGTGCGCGTGAACGTCAGTCTGGACGGCCCGGCTCGCGTCCATGACCGGAAGCGTGTGCACACCGACGGTTCGGGTTCGTACGGCCAGGTGAGACGTGGCATAGAGCTGTTGCGGCGTGAGCGCATTCCCTTCTCGATTCGAGCGACGCTTGATCCGGTTCGACCGGAGCTGACTGCAGTGGTGAATCACGCGTTGAGACTCGGCGCCAGGGGTGTGCATGCGGAGCTGGCCAGCGGCGTGCTCGGCAGGAGTTCCCAACTCTCAGCCCGAGCGGTCGTGCGCGCGACGAGGGAGTATCGGCTCTTCACGGACTACTACATTCGGATGATGCGGCGCAGGCAGACGCTCGTGCCCTACCACGGCTACGTACGGTTCCTTGATGCGCTGCAGAATTCGAGGAGGAAATTCTACGGTTGCGGCATGGGGCGGGAGTACGTGGCGATTGCCCCTCAGGGCGACATCTATCCCTGTCATCGTCTGGTTGGGCAGCAAGGGTATCTGCTGGGCAACCTCAGGACCGGCCTCTCCGGCCGCGGTCGGTCTCTGTTGCGGGGACTCCACGCTGAGGGAAGGCGTGGGTGCTCGACCTGCTGGGCCCGCTATCTGTGCGGTGGGGGATGCTACTATGAGGCCGTTCTGGCCAACGGTGGGCTCGAGCACCCGAGTCCCGCGCACTGCCGTTTGATGCGGGAGACCATCG
>CP070666.1:1792870-1794367 GCA_020351775.1 Gemmatimonadota bacterium
GGATCAACCAGAAACGGTGCCCATCCTGTGTTGAGCAGCGACGAGCGTAGCAAGTCCTAGCCCGTCAACGGACCGGGCGCCCAAAGCGGCGCCCTTCTTCATTGGGAGAAGGTGATTGAGGGCCGGTTCGCCGGCGCCTTCCTTGTGTGCCGACAAATCCTGGCGATGGTCGACCGGAGCCGTGTTTTTAGCGAGCGAAAACCGACCCGGACGTGGAATGCGCCGGCTGGGCGGCCTGTCCTGTGGTGACCTAGCCAAACCCGCCTGTCTCCAACATGCTATTGATGTTGGCTGTCTGGGAAAGGTAGGGCATCTGGCCATGTCACCCGAACGCTCTCAGCAACTAGGTCCAGGGACGGACGGGGGCGACAACATCCGTCTCCTGTATCAGCTCCGACACGAGGACATCTACAGGACCAAGCAACTGATGTGGGCTGGAGCCTATTACGGGCTGGCTCTGCTTGCAGGCATTATCGGAATCCGGAGTGTCCTTCAACACAGCGAGCCACCTGCGGGGTTAGCGGTAGCCATCGTCCTGAGCACGCTCGCTTCGCTAGTGCCACTCGTCTTTGGACTCTATCTGATCGACCTACACATCGCATTGGTGGCTGCTCGCAGAGAGGCGAAAGAGTGCGGCGAATGCCTGACCCTTGACTCCAGAGTGTCTCACGCAACCCCACAGAACTACGACACGTTCGACTACGACTCCGAGTTTGTCTGGTTGATGGCTTCCGCCCATTGTGTGGCACTGGCACTCGTGCTGTGGGTTACCACCGGCGGCTGCGAACTGGTTGCTTTTCCGCTGGCCGTGTTCGACTTCCTGATTGTGAGATTCCTTGGTATCAAGCTGGTGGATCGTTGGCGTTCCAAGAAAGGCAAGAGTCTGAGCCGCGACAAATAGGCCTTGATCATTGCCCCCGCGTCGCTGTGGAGTCCAGCGGTGACAACGTCGCTATGCGCGACGCGGCGAGCGTGAACAAGTGAAGGCCACTGGTGCCCAGCGGGGCGGGTACGCGGTTCCCTTTCTCGTGGTGTCAATAGTGGTGCCAAACGCGGCTGTTTCTGGCTGTTGTGGCGGGGACGGGGAGTGCACGTAAGTTGTTGACCAATGGTTACATCACGAAAACGCTATGTTGCCCACTGTTGGTGCTTCGTTTCCTTCTAAGCCGTGGGTCCCAGGTTCGAGTCCTGGCGGGCGCGTTCGGAACTAGAAACGGCGCACTCGACGGGCGCAGGGGTGAGCAGGGGGCCGGGAAACCGGCCTCTTCCTCGTGGACTGAACCTATGCGTAGAGATCGAAGGGACGTTAGCGCCGTGTCTTGCTGATGAATGCGGTGCGGCGACACGTCTGGCACCTCACGTAGAAGCGGCCGACCAGCGGGCCACGATCGGCGATCGGTCCGTCAACCTTCAGCTCCTCCTCGCACCGGGGACACGCCGGCGGGCTGTCTGGAGTCTTGAGCATCTCGCGGATCTGGCCGATCTCCGCGCCGGAGA
>CP070666.1:1794467-1795961 GCA_020351775.1 Gemmatimonadota bacterium
TGGGAGACCTGGGTGACCTTCCGCCTCGCAGACGAGGTCTTCGCCTTCACAGTGGAGACGGTGCACGAGATCACCCGGGTGGGAACGGTCACCCGCGTGCCCCACGCACCCTACGCCGTCCGCGGCATCGTGAACCTGCGAGGAGGCGTGGTGCCCGTGGTGGATCTCCGAGTGCGTATCGGTCTCCCCGCGATCGACCTGTCGCCCGAGTCTCGCATCCTCGTCACCAGGACGCGCGATCGGGTGCTGGGACTGCTAGTGGATTCGGTCGAGCAGGTGGCACAGGTCGACCGTAACAGGATCGCACCGCCGCCGTCCGACGTGATGACCGAGCAGTCAGAGTACATCATCGGCGTCACACAGGTGGACGACGTCTTTATCATCCTGCTCGATCCCGAGCAGGTCCTGTTGATACCAGCTGGACTCGTTTCACCGGAGGCTACAGGAGTTGAGTTATGACCCATCCGTACTATGCCATCTGCCGGATCTTGTGCGTTTTTCTGAGCGTCGTGTCTGCGTCGCCCACCAACGCGACACAGGCGCAGACAACTGCACAGGGCCAGACAACGGCACAGGCGCAGACAACGGTTCAGGTGATAGTGCACCCATCCAACCCGGCATCAGCTGTCACGACGGCTGAGCTGGAGGCAATGTTCCTCAAGCGGCTCGACCACTGGAGCCACGGTGCCGGAGTCATCCCCGTGGACCTGCCGGAGCAGTCTCCGGTGCGCGATGCATTCAGCCGCCGCGTACATCAAAAGCCCACGACGGCGGTCGAGGCGTTCTGGCAGCGCCAGCTGTTCTCAGGTCGCGGCGTGCCGCCGGTGCGCCGACCCACTGAGATGGACGTGATCGACTTCGTGGCAGCAACGCCCGGCGCGGTCGGTTACGTCTCCAGCGACATCGACCTTCCTCCGTCAGTCAAGCCGGTGCTGATCGAGCTAGCCGACGATGCAGCGACTCAGATCTACGGATCCTTCGAAGTTGACCAGCTACCGGAGCTGGTGAGTCAGCCAGCGGTGCGGTATCCGCCGGTGCTGCGGCAGCGGGGCGTCGAGGGACGTGTCTTGGTTGAGTTCGTCGTTATGAGTGATGGCCGGGTGGATCCCAGCTCTGTCGAGGTGGTCGAGGCAACGAATGATCAGTTTCGCAATCCTGCCGAACGCGCAGTGCGAGAAATGGCTTTTCGACCCGGTCGAGTGCAAGGCGAGAGCGTCGCGGTCCGGGTGCAGCAAAGCGTGGCGTTCACACTCGAAGGCCGCAAACCAGGCGGGGATTTCCCTCGGTAGCGGAGTGAAAAGGCTCCAAGCCATAGATCGCTAGTTCGGCTGAGACACGCGGCCCGCCCACAGGGTGGCCGCTCACCGTCAACGAGACTAAGAACACTAGTCGGAGAGAGAGCCGTGTTGCAGACAGCCGTGTTGCAGAAATTGAAGGATCTCAAATTGGTGCAGAAGGTCGGGCTGCTTCCGGCGACGGCCGGTCTCGGATTCG
>CP070666.1:1796061-1797536 GCA_020351775.1 Gemmatimonadota bacterium
ACATCACGGGATTCGCCGCGTTCCAGTTGTTGCACCTCGTTAGCCACCCTGTGGCGTTCGGCTTCATGGTGCTGGTAACGGCATACACGTTCTGGGCGGGCATACGCGAAGACGGGGCCGCGCTCGCCGTGCTGGGTGCCATCGGCGGGTTGGGAACACCGTTCTTCCTCTATACGGAACAGGGCACGGTGCCGGGCCTGGTTGGGTACACCTGCCTCGTGCTGCTGGGAGCCAGCGGGATCTACCTCAGGAAGGGCTGGAGATCTCTGCTGTGGACGTCGGTTGTCGGCGGCTGGACCGTATTGCTGCTCGCATACCAGGGCCTCACCCCCGCCGATCGCTGGGCACTGCAGGCAGGCGTGGTGGCGGCCTGGCTCATCCTCACACTGGTGGCCGTGAGCCGTGAGTTGTTGGCCAGCAAGAACCCAGACAAGTGGCGACGCCCACCGTTACGATTGAGAGACGCGTTGTCGCAGACCGGACTTGCTGTCGGCCCGCACGGCGACATCGCGCTGCTCACAGTGGCAACACCGGTGGGCGCCCTGTTCTTCTCGCGCGCGATCTGGCAATCGGACGACGTTATCTGGGGTGCGATCGCGTTGGCGCTAGCGCTGTGCCACGCTGGGGCGGCAGCATTCCTGCGGCGCAAGCCGGACCTCAACTTGCTCACGTCAGCGCTTGGCGTGGCAGCCGCGGTCCTCGCCGTTATCGCCGTCGCGTTGTTGTTCGAGCATAACCTGCAGATACTCCTGTGGGCTGCGCTGGTGGTGGCGTTCTTGTACCTCGCCGGGCGACTCGACGAGCCTGCGCTGGGTCCGTGTGGCCATCTTCTCTCCGTCATAGTCGCGGTCTGGCTGTTACAGCGGTTGACGGGTGAGGGAGGGGCCGAGACTGCTGTGTTCACCGCGCGGGGGCTCAGCGATGCGGGCGTGATTGTGGGGTTTCTCGCCGCGTCGCTCTGGAGCGGTAGCGACTCGGCAAAATGGTATCGGCTGGCCGCTCATGCGGGGTTTCTGGGCTGGTTGTGGCGCGAGCTCAGCGCTCTGCCGGCGGGTCAGGCCTTGGTCACCGCTTCGTTCGGCGTCTATGGGCTGGCGTTGTTGGTGGCATCGGCCAAGACACGTAAGGTTGGACTCGCCACACTCCTGATCGCCGTAGGCAAGCTGTTCCTGGTGGACCTCGACAGGGTCGATCCATTTCTCAGGATTCTGTTGTTCCTCGGCTTCGGCGGCCTGTTCCTGGCAATCAGCTACTACTATCGCGATCGCTGGCAGAGTGCGGATGGTGCAGGTCGGGCTCCGGAGCAAGAAGACTCGTCCTGACAGACCAACGCAGCGTGCGTTTGACTGCCGGTGGCTCTTGAGCGCGGTGATTCCCGAATTCATGGCCGCAGAGATCGGAGTTAGCGGTGTCGCTAGAGAACGTCGTTTTCGTGCAAAACCTCTATGCCGCATTCGCTGCGGGCCTCATCGAGC
>CP070666.1:1797636-1799111 GCA_020351775.1 Gemmatimonadota bacterium
CCTGCTGGATAGCTTTCACCGCAACGAAGCCGGCCGCCAGCCCGATCGCCGCTCCTCCTAGGGCGATCAGCACCGCTTCACTCATGACCATGCTCAGAACCCGCAGTCGGCTCCAGCCTACGGCTCGAAGCACGCCAAACTCACGGGTGCGCTGGAACACGGACATCACCGTCGTGTTCATGACGCCGATGGCGCCGATCACCAGAGCCAAGATGGATGCGCCCACGTTAGCGGCGCTGATCAGCTGTAAGTTGCGATCGATACGCCCGAACTCCGATTCTGTTCGCACGGTCGCGAGTTGCGGGTTCTCTTCATCGATCTTTGCGCGCAGAGCGTCGACGTTTGTCCCCTCCTTCACCTTGATGAATGCCAGCGTCACGTTACCCGATTTTCGCTCCAGTGCCTGCAGCGCCGGCAGCGGCAGCATCGACGCCGAGTCGCCGAACACCTGGCCCGTGGAGAAGATGCCTACCACCCGAAACTCCTGCTCCTGATCCTCCACGTAGAGCGTGTCACCGATCCCCTTGTTGAGATCGCGCATGGCGCGATACCCGAGCATGATTTCGTCGGTGGCTTCCGGGCGGTACGGATCGCCAGCGACAACCTGCACACCGAACTCCGCCAGTTTATCAGGGTCGATGCCGAGTTGGAGAAAGAAGGGGTGATCCTTGTCCAGTTCGACTCCGGCAACGAGGACTCCCACAACGCTCTGAACCTCCGGATAGGACGCAAGACGCGCGACTTCGGACTCGTCCAACGAGCTGTGCAGCACGTCCGACACGCCCTTCTGGCCGACAGTGAAGTCGGCGGTGCCCGTGCGGAGGATGGAGATCGCGGTCTGTCGCAGGCTGTGCGTGAGCACGCCAAGCGCGAACACGGCCATGATGGCGATGGCAACGCCCAAGGCGGTCAGCGATGAGCGCACCTTGTGCCTGAGCACGTTGCGCACGATCAGCGCGAAGAAAGCCACCGAGTCTGAATTCTCCTCCTGTGCTGGCTAAAAGGTCAAGAGAACGCCAGATACTTGCAACCAGTATACAGCCCGGTCGGGCCCAGAGTGACATCTTCTTCCCGTCATGTCAGCTCTGGGACGAAATTGGCCCGCGACGTAGCTAGCCGCGAGTCCGGAGTCGCGCCAGCGAGAGATCGAGTTCGATCCTCTGTCGATCAGTCTGCGCGCACCCAACCCGCTGGGCTGTGACTTTGGAGCTCAGCGCCTTCTTGGGCGTGCGCGTCATGTCGCGTAGCGCTGAGGCCCAGCGTCACCTCATGCACCCGGCCTGGTCTTGCTCGATGGCAGGCTCGTAGGCTCCCCAGTACTCCTTTGGTAGGTGCCGCCCGATGGCGACCATGACCTGCTCACAGGCTTGGCGATCCCGTTCTTCCCGCGTCAATTCCTCGGGGAGCGACAGACGGAACGGCTCCCCAAAACGGATGACCAGGGTGTTGTTCTCCTCCCAGACTGCAACCGGGAG
>CP070666.1:1799211-1800683 GCA_020351775.1 Gemmatimonadota bacterium
ATGGACAGCGAAGCCAACCTGCCCAATGGCAGCGAGTTTACGGTGTTGCGCGTCCGCATCGACCGTGAAGTAAACGCATCTGCCACTCTGCCGGACCGGCTATCTGAGCCGCATTTCCGCCACCCCGAAGATGCCGTCAACCGCAGGCGGCCGCGCACGTTCGAGATGGCTATGCGGCGGATGACCTGGTATCTGAACGGGCGCACGTTCGAGATGGAAGAGGTAGCCCGGGATGAGGTCATCCGCCTGGGCGACCTGGAGGTGTGGGAGTTCGCCAACCAAAGCGGTATGATGGGCATGATCCACCCTATGCACGTCCACAATGTACAGTTCCAGGTCATCGAGCGGCAAGTACTGCCCCAACTCAGAGAGGTGTGGGAGACGGTGCGGGCCGGATACGTGGACGAGGGATGGAAAGACACCGTGCTGGTTATGCCCGGTGAGCGGGTCAAGGTACTGCTCAAGTTCGAGGACTATGAGGGGCTATACCTGTATCACTGCCACAACCTGGAACACGAAGACCAGGGGATGATGCGCAACTACCTCGTGAAGTCGTGATCCGGCAACAGCACTCATCCCCACGCACTTTACCGTTCTCGAACAGCGAGATCAAGGGGGCCAGCTTTTGACACGCTGGCCCCCTGTGCTAGAAAGAACAAACGGCGGCCGGTCTGTGGGCAACCTAGTCGCCCAACGCCCGTAGCATGCCTTGTGCGACAAGCCCCCCTGCCGCCGACCGAGGAGTCCTGGCCTGAAGGGGGTTCATCTGCCTGCTTGCCAAAAAGCTCATAAGTGCCTGCCCCAAAGCATCGGGCATCTCGGCGCCAGACTGCTTGGCCTGCAAAAAGGCGAGCGCGGCAGGCAACAACGACTGTATTAGGTTACTGGCCCGGTCCTGACCGGGGTGCCCTGGCTGGGACTGGGGCTGCTGCCCGCCCAGGAGCGCGCTCAGCAGCCCGCCTAGCATATTCTCGCCACCTTGCTGCTCTGAACCCGAGAGCGCGCTCAGTGGCGAATCGGAAACGTCCCCACTGTTCTGAGACGACTGTCCGCCCAAGAGTGCGCCCAACATCCCGCCCAGCGCCGCCTCGGTATCCGGCGACTGCTCTGCACCCGGGAACCCTTCCAACGGCGAATCGAACGAGCTATCGTCGTCTTGAAACGGTTGTGCGTCCAAGAGTGCGCCCAGCACCGAGCTCAACGAACCCTCTCCGCTCTGAGACTGCTGCGCACCCAGAAAACCTGCCAGCGGCGAATCCAGCGTGCTCTCGCTGCCCTGAGACTGCTGCACGCCCAGGACCCCCTCCAAAGTCGATCCCAGCACGCTATCGCTGCTTTGCGACAATTGGCTCCCCGCCAGTCCCAGGACCTGATCGAACACACTGCCCGCCGCATCCATCTGCTGAGGATACCCTTCTGACGGGACTGCGCCCAACAAGGACTGAACCAGGGTCATCACATCTCCCCGGCTC
>CP070666.1:1800783-1802252 GCA_020351775.1 Gemmatimonadota bacterium
ACGCTGGCACTGGGCATCGGCGTGAACACCGCGACGTTCAGCGTGATCAACGCCATGGAGAGTATACCGAGCCGATTCGCCGATGCAGAGAGACTGGCATTTCTCTTCGCGTCCACGGATGAGGACGACGAAGGGCACGTCAGCGCGCTCGATTACCTCGATTGGTGCAAGCAAGCCGAATCGTTCACCGATATCGCTCTGTTTGGCCACTCAAGCTACTTCCTGAGCGGCAGCGGCGAACCGGAGCGGCTCAACGGCGTGCGGGCTACCGCCAACCTGATGCCGATGCTCGGTCTGGATCCTCAGCTCGGCCGGCTATATTCGCCGGATGAAGACACTCCGGGCGCTGAGCGGGTCGTACTCCTGAGCGAGAAGCTATGGGAGCGCAAGTTTGCGCGCAGTCCGGACGTGCTGGGGCAATCGATGGTGCTCAACGGCAATCCGTACACCATCATCGGAGTCATGCCTCCGCTATTCGATCTGCAGGCCTCACGAATGTGGTACCACGTCGAGTATCTGACGCCGATGCGTCTTAACCAGGCCGATCTCAAGCGGGAGGATCGCTGGCACAGGTCTATTGCCAAACTCAAACCAGGCGTCACCTTCGAGCAGGCCCAGACGGAGATGAGCGGAATCACCGCGCGGCTCGCCGACGCCTACCCGGATACCAACGCGGAAGTCGGACTGACGGTCGGCTCGTTCACAAAACGGTACAACTCGGCGGCCGACCGCCTGCTGGGCCTGGCGTTGCTCGCGGCGGTCGGAATGGTGCTCTTGATCGCGTGCGCCAATCTGGCCAACTTGCTTTTGGCGAAGGCGACGGCACGCGGGCGCGAGTTCGCGGTCCGCGCCGCGCTCGGAGCCGGCCGGATGCGCATCATCCGTCAGCTGCTCACCGAGAGCCTTTTGTTGGCCGTGCTCGGGGGCGCTTTGGGTCTGCTGATCGGGACCTGGACACTCGACGCGGTCAAGGCATCGGTGGATTTGATTCCCGGCCAGACACACGAGATTGGCTTGAATCCGGCGGTGCTGACGTATACAGCGATCGCATCGTGTATCGCAGCGCTGCTCTTCGGCCTGGCCCCGGCCCTGATGACATCGCGCGTGTCGGTCAACGAAGCTCTGAAGGAAGGCGCCGCGGCGGCCTCGACCGGGCGCTCACGGAACAAGCTGCGAAACAGCCTGGTGGTTGCGCAGCTCGCGATCGCTCTGCCGCTGTTCATCTGCTGCGGCCTGACCGTCCGGCACCTGATCGCCCTGCGGTCCGCAGAGTTCGGCTTCAACGCCGAGCGCCTGATGACGATGCAGGTCGATCTGCCGTGGTACCGCTACAGAGAGCCCGCCCAGTGGGGGACGTTTTACCGCGACGCGCTCGAGACGATCGAGGCCATGCCCGGCATCGGGCAAGCCGCCGCGACAATGAGCCTGCCCGTCTTCGGTATGAGGACTGCCTACGCACCGGTGACGAT
>CP070666.1:1802352-1803813 GCA_020351775.1 Gemmatimonadota bacterium
AGGATGTGGGGATGAGTGAGTTGTGCCGCGATCTCGATCTCGCGCAGGAACCGCGCGGCGCCGATGGCCACGGCCAGATCCGGCAGCAACACCTTCACCGCCACCTGCCGGTGGTGCTTGAGATCGCGGGCGAGGTACACGGTGGCCATTCCGCCCGCCCCGATCTCGCGCTCGATGGCGTAGCGGTCGGCGATGGCAGACTTGAGTCGGTCCAGGTAGTCGGTCATGGTGACTCCTCAGTCACGGCAAGGGGCGGGGCAAAGCACCGCGATGGCGTGGCAGTCGCCGAGGGCAAACTCGACGGACTCCAGCTGATCGGTCATGGAAGGGGACCTCCGCTGGCACCGTTCTACAATAGGCTGCGAGCAGCGAGACGGCTAGGGCAGCTAAACGGGGAGGTTGGGAGTCTGTTGCTGCGACGTTCAGCGGAACCCGTGCCCTGATCCCCGTGTTCTCTTGGTAAGACCCGGGAACACGCACCGTGCGACCCGACAGACCGGTCATCGATTCATGAGCCACCCCTCTATCCGTGTTCCGGCCGCCGCGTTCCGGCGCGAGGACGAAAGTGACGACGCGCTGTTCTACGCCCGCGAACGACTCGTATCGCAGCTAGACTCGCGAGCGTTGGCCACCATCCAGGCGGTCATCGGGACGCTCGTCGTGGAGGATGAGCCAGTCATATTGGACCTGATGGCGAGCTGGGATTCGCACCTGCCGGAACGTCTCAGGCCGTCGCGCATGGTGGGGCTCGGGCTCAACCCGAAGGAGCTCGCGGAGAACCCACGACTCGACGCGTATGTGCTCCACGATCTCAACCGCGACCAGCGACTGCCGTTCGACGACGCGATGTTCGACGCCGTCCTCTGCACGGTGTCCGTGGACTACAAGGTCCGACCCGTGCACGTGTTTCGGGACGTGGGTCGGATTCTCAAGCCCGGCGGGCTGTTCCTGGTGATCTTCTCCGATCGCTACTTCGCGCCCAAGGTGGTCAAGATCTGGCGGGACGCCACTGGGAAGGAGCGGGTAGACCTGGTCCGAGACTTCTTCGCGCAGGCGGAACAGTTCGCGGAGCCGAACGTGTTTGTCTCGCGCGGCCGGCCGCGGCCGGAGGACGACAAGTATGCCTCGCTCGGCATTCCGAGCGATCCGATCTACGCCGTCTACGCAGACAGACGGGGTGGGGTATCTAGGCGACCCACCGTTCCTCGCGACCTGTGCGGGGACGCACGCTACAGTCCTGAGGAAGTTGCAGAGCGGAAGCGGCTTGTCGGGAGCACGCTGCGGTGCCCGCACTGTGACGCGAAGCTGCGTCGTCTCCCCGTACCGGACACGCCGTTCACGGAGTGGCCGAGCGACGTCGTGTATGTCTGCATGAACGATCGGTGCCGGTACTTCCTGCTGGGTTGGTCGACGATGGCGGATCAAGGGGGCTCGGGGTCCTACCGGTTCATGTTCGAGCCC
>CP070666.1:1803913-1805370 GCA_020351775.1 Gemmatimonadota bacterium
ATCCGAGGGGCATCAGGGCTCGCGTCTCTCAAGCAAGACGCCATCGGGATAGGGATTTCAATCCACGCAAGCCGAGTATGAGCCGTGGCATCGGGGTGGTCCAGCGGCTGGAGTGAGACTAGCGCTCGGCCGACAGTCTGTCGAACGTCGTCACGACAGACCTCCGCGTCGATCTGCCAAGATCAGCGACGTAGTGATCAGTGAACGGACCACAGATTAGTCGGGGCATCGAGCGAAAGCCACGCCTTCTACCCCCATCCTCCAGCACCCTACGCCTTTGGCCTCATCGACTCCTGGAACGGCGGGTAGGTGCGCAGGGACTCAGACTCCTACGGCTAGCGCCGTTGCGACAATTCCGTGAGACGGATGCCTATGTCCACGTCACCCTCCGGCCCGGCCACCATCCGTTTGGGACTCCAAGAGTTCCTTGAGCGTTCTCTTTTGGCGGTGGCCTTCCGGTCTCGTCGTCGGGCGGGCGTTATGGCACTCGTGTCCGTGGCGGCCTTGGGCGACGCACTAAACCTGCCAACATTTGCAGACCCGCACAATGGAGGGGTGCTCTTAGTTCCCATTGTATTCTTGTTCTGAGAAAGCGGAACCGTCGAGCTACATGGTAGCTGCCCACTGACCGAGAGTCAGTAGAAGGCGCCGGGGAGCAAATCCTGCTCAACGACCTGCCTCGAGTTGCTCTATGGCCCACATGGCAGCACTCCGGATGATGTCACGGTGCGACGGCAGCTCGGAAGCCTGCCGCAGGAATCCGAGCTGGCTCCGGTCGCCACTGCGTCCGATCGCCCTCAGGGCCTCGGCCTGTACCTGATATGAGTCGTCGACTTCGAACCGGTCGCGGAAGAACGGCACCATTGCCTGGTCGCCCATTCCACCGAGAATACGAATGGCCGCCCGCCGGACCCGCGAGTTGGCGTCGGCGGCCGCCGTCTGGAACAGCTCGACTGATTCCGGCGCATCAGTGGCTGCGATCGTCTCGAGTGCTGCGAGACGAACCGCCCAGAACGAGTCGTTCACCGCGATCGCGGCGAGCTCGTTGCCAACACGAGCATCATTTCCAAAACGCTCCAACTCCCGTACCGCCCACTCTCTGCCAATAACGTCGTCATGGCGAGCCTGGTAGAGCAGTTGCTCTACGCTCTTGGCATATGTCCATTCCTTGAGCAGCCAGTTGCCCTCGTCGAAGCGCACCAGCAAGGGCTCTTCTCGGCCCTCGAAGACGAACTCGTCCCACTCGTTCTCCAACCACACCTGCTCTACCCTTTTCCCCGACGCAGTGACGATCCCGATCTGCACGGGCGTCCGGTAGATTGGCACCCCGTGATCCCGGTTTTGAACCTGCGCCACCCGTAGCCGAATCAGCCCGCTGTCTGCGTCCCATATCGAGTTGACCTCGAAGACCGCGTGCCCCGGGCTGAAGACGTACTGCTCGAAGAACCAGTCCATGT
>CP070666.1:1805470-1806922 GCA_020351775.1 Gemmatimonadota bacterium
CAGATCGGGCGTGCTTTGTTCCGCGAGGCAATGGTGGACCACGCACGTGGATTCTTCGAAATCGTGGCCAACTGCCACGCCGACTCTTCCGAGGCCGCGGCCTGCCTCGGCTATGCAGCACACAGGCTGGCGGATGAGGACGGCGCGCTGTACTGGTTGCGTCGTGCGTTGGATCTGGATGCGACACACGCAGAGGCCCGCATCTACCTGGGCAACCTGCTGTACGACCGCGGGGAATACGAGGCCGCCCTGTTCCACTTCGAGCAGACCGAACCGAAAGACCATGTAGACGAGCTGGCCGCGTGGCGGCTGATAGAACTCAAGAAGTCGATCTACCGGCTGCCGTCGGACGACGTCGAGCTGGTTCCCTGGGCTAACCGCCTCTCCGAGCTGGCTGAGGAGGCCGATCCGACCGAACGGCTACTGGCCGAAGTCGAGGCGACGCAGCCGGACGGCACGTTCCGCGACCCGCGCCAGCTGGAGCTGTTCGGCACCCTGCTGGTCGAGCTACAGGGCATGCAGCGCCGGCCCTCCGAGTTGCACCGGGTCAAGACCGTCGCCGGGGTCACGTACACCGGCTCGTGGGAGGAGATCGTGCTGCAAATGAAGATGGACGACCGCGAGCTGAGTGAAGCGTCCTTGGAGCAGTACATGCAGCGGATCGCCTACCGCAATCGAGCGGAAACGGGGCTCGCGATCCCGGTGACCGACGCCGAGAGCTTCGTGCGAGGCGTGGCCGCGGCGGGACTGCTGATGATCATCAGATAGGGCCGCAGATCACGGCGCTACGCGCTGATCTGCGCGGATGAGCGCAGGCCGAGCCTACCAGGCTGCCACTTGCGCGGTTACCGCTCCCGGCTCCCCGCTCCCCGAAACCACCGCTAACCGCACCGTCCGTTTAGTATTGTTGCCATGTCCTGGACCACCGGCGTACACAAGACCACTCTGCCCAACGGCCTCACGCTGCTAGTGCAGCAGGAAGCCTCGGCTCCGGTGGTTGCCGTGGTTACGCACGTGCGGGCTGGTTATTTCGACGAGCCCGACGAATGGGTGGGGATCGCGCACGTGATGGAGCACATGTTCTTCAAGGGCACCTCGCGGCGGGGACCGGGCGAGATAGCACGCGATACCCAGTTGCTGGGCGGCTACCTCAACGCGGGTACGATCTACGACAAGACTGTCTACTACACGGTGCTACCCTCCAGCGGTGCCGGGTTGGAGCGAGCGCTGGATGTGCAGGCGGATGCCCTGATGAACACCGCCCTCGATCCGGATGAGCTGGCGCGCGAGCTGGAAGTGATCGTCCAGGAGGCGAAACGCAAGCTCGACACGCCGCCGGCGGTAGCGCGCGAGACCCTGTACGAGCTGCTGTTCCGGACTCACCGCATGCGACGCTGGCGGATCGGGACCGAAGCGGGTCTGCGCAACATCACGGCCGCCGACTTGCGCAGC
>CP070666.1:1807022-1808445 GCA_020351775.1 Gemmatimonadota bacterium
ACGGATCCCGCCAATGCCGTAGGCCATGCGGATGGTCACGGGGCCACGGTACTCGGCGGTAGTCCTAATGTCATAGTATTCACCAAGGAGCCGATAGCCACGCGGAACATCAGATGGCTCACTGCGCCTGACAACCGTGGTAACCCCGGGACGCGTGACCTCTGCAAAACTCACGGTAGTGTTGCCTACGGTGACTTGTGGGCGGTCGGGGAGCGTGTTGGCCCCACGCCAGCTTAGGGATTGCTCTCCCAGACCATCATCGCTTATCTGTGTCAGCATGCCGGTGTCGACTTCGTACATCCATAGCTCGGTCTGAAGCTTGTACTGCACGCCACTCGGCCTGAACGGAAGTGCTGATGCGAAGATGATACGATCCCCCGTAGGGGACCACCGTGCGAGGTAGGGGCCCACCCAGAGCCGGAGCGACCCAATCTCATCCTCCGAATCGTCCTTCCCTAGTGCCGCGAGATGTCGTCTGGCATCCGTGTCCCGAACGAACTGTTCCACCAAGGTCCGCGGCTGACTGCCGTCCGCATCGGTGAGGCGCAACTGCCGCCACATGCCGGGCTCGCCGTTTAGCCGCCCGACCCTCTCCCACGATGATATGATCTTCGAGCCGTCGGGGGAGTAGGATGCATCGGTCCCGACATCTGCCAAGACCTTGAGGTCCTGGCCATCGGTTGTGATGCTGATCATCTGACGCTCCCCTGCGCTGCCCACAGCCGGCCGTTCGCACAGCAGACGGTCTCCGGTCGCAGACCAACAGAGCGACGACGGGTACACCTGGGTCAGTCTGTACGCGCCAGTGCCATCAGCGTTCATAACCCAGAGATCAAAGCCGGCCTCGCAGGGCTGCCTGCCCTCGACTGGATCAGAGTGAACGAAGGCGACTTGGCCGACATCAGGAGACCATCTTGGCAAGCAGTTGATGCCGGTTACGCCCGACACGGCCGTCAGGTTGAGGGTGTTCTCCCCGTCCAGATCTGATCGCCAGATCTCCTGGCGGAGTTTCCAGATCATCGTGGGGTGCCACCCAGATGCCTTGCAGTAGAGCACCTGGTCGCCAAGGGGAGAGAGATCGCCGCCGTAGAAGAGTGCCGGCGTTTCTACAGCATCGCTGACGTGCCCCTCTAACACTTGCGTGGAATGGGTCCCGGACGCACTCCACCTGGTGACGAGTAGCCTTCCCTCGATCCGAGGGGCCTCGATCTTGACGACCGATCTGTTCTCAGCGTCGCTTACGAAGAGCGCCTCTCCATCCGGGCTGAACTGCAGCCCAGTCAGTCTTGTTCCTCCGGTGGCGTAGCTCGCCACGCTGCCCGAATCCGGGTCCACTCGGTAGACCGAGGACCGATGAGCGAAGAAGACCTCCCCTGTGCTGGGATGGATCGCAAGCGGTCCCATCTGTGGAGTCGCTGGAGCC
>CP070666.1:1808545-1809946 GCA_020351775.1 Gemmatimonadota bacterium
CCGTTTTCCCACTGAGTCACACTGAATGGCGATCAGTACGGAACACTGAAGGCACGCCAACTGAACTGCTCGTGCTCCGCACTTCAAGAAGCCCCGCATCAGGCTGCCGTCGATCGTAGGCTTGGTGGGTGCCGTGGGTATTGGCCTGGCCATCGGAAGGACGATCGTGTGAAAAGCCCATCTCCGAACGATGTTTGCACGCCTGCAACGCCTGTTTGCACGGTTACAAACGTCGTTTGCAGCGTTACACACGGTCTTCACAACCGTACACACGCCGTGTGCAACGTTCCAGAGAGCGTGTGCAACGGTACAAACGGCGTGGACGGCGTTGCATATGTCGTTTGCAGTGTTACACAGGCGTTGGGACCCTTTGCACACGGCCATTGCAGGCCTGCAAACAGCGTGTGTAGCCGTGCACACATCGTTTGCGGCCCGGTATGGCCTCTCTTTTCCCCGCATTTCCTGACTGCCGGCCATTTGCCGTGGTTTTGCTGGCGCGTCCTCCGCTGGAAGACGTGCCATATCGGGGCGTGTGGCCGGCGAATCACGTTGGATCCCTCCTTCGCATTTCACAAGGAGGTACCCTGTGCCTCGGTTCCCCCGAACCGAAACGGACGTCGCTGCGCTGGCCCTGGTGGTCACGCAGCGACTCGGGCAGGCGCCTGAACGTTTCCCAACGCCGCCGACGCGCAACAAGCCTGTCGCAGCACTCTCATCGCGTCGCGGCACACTGACGGCACACTAACCGAACTGCTCGCGTGAACTGGACGCCGAAGGGAAGGCCGGCATTGACTGCAGACCTCCATGTACCTTGGAGTTCGACGTCTCTGCCGGAGCAGTGCCGGGCCAAAGCAGTGCGAGCTATGCGGGAAAGGCAAAGGCAACTTAGCTCGTGTTCACTGCCCGGAATCCCCACCAGATCCACGTCGAAGACCGTGCCGACGGCACCCACCGCTTCGGTGTTGGCGCGCATTTCGAAAGACAACCGGCTGGTGCAGAGGACAGGGACTCCGCCCGCTCCTGGCCGGCACGGTGGATGGGGAATCCACGGCGCATGTCCACGCTGCTGCGGCACAGCAACCATGACGGGGTGTGCCTCGTGACGCCGCCTCAGCTCCCAGGCGGCATTTGCCTACGGCTGACGGCGAACTGCAGCGCCATGCTGAGCACAACGCAACCGACGCACCCGATCATATTGTAGTAGAGGTACGAGAAGTCTAAGAAGTCGGTGAAGAACAGTACGAAGATCGCGGCTTGTGAAGCCACGGCACCCCAGAAGATGGCCCAGCCGCCGACGAAACTGATGAAGAACGCGACGCAGAACATGCCGAGTACGACGCCGTAGAACAGCGATCCGACGATATTGATCGCTTCGATGAGATTCTCCTGCTGACTGGCGAA
>CP070666.1:1810046-1811433 GCA_020351775.1 Gemmatimonadota bacterium
CGGCGCTGTCTACCGCTCGGCTCAGCTCCCCACCCTCCTGTCCCTCTCTCAGCACGCCGAGGAGCGTCGTGTCGGTCGATAGCGCCTTGGCCACCAACGAGCCAAAATGGAGAGTCGCCTCGTATTGCTGCGAGTCAACGGCAAGAATGAGCATTTTCATACTTCTGGTCCTCTACTGTCCTCTCGTGTCATATCGTCTAATGTCCCCCCAGTACACCAAGTAGACTCAAGATCACCAAGCTCGCTCCCACTATGGGGAGAATCGAGAAGAAGAGCCGGATGCGCGGCCCGACCAGGAAGCGGGTCGACACCGCTCCGATCTGCGCCCCGATGGCCGCACCCGTATGCATCACCAGTGCGATCAAGATGTCAACATTGCCCTTCAGAGCGTGAGTCAATGTGCCAAACCCAGCTGAGATTACGATCTCGAACAGGTCCGTTCCGACCGCTACGTGCGTGGGCACTCCGATCAGGTAAACCATCATAGGCATACGGACGAACCCTCCACCGACACCCAGCACGCCGGCGAGCAGTCCAGTGACGAAACTCACGCCCAACACGACCCAGACTGATATGGATTCGATGCCCGAGGCCGGCAAGCTGATATGGGGCGGCAAGCCGAAACCGTGGACCCGGTGGGTCACCCCTCGAAACGCCAGAGCATCCCTGGCTGCCATCCGCTCGGTGCGTACCAATCGCATCGCGCGCATGCTTTCCCAACATGTGAAGCCGCCTATCGCAAGCAGGATGACAACGTACGCTATGCCTACGACCTGGTCTATGGAACCGGCTGCTTCCAACCGTTCGATGATCCGGGCACCCGCTTCGACCCCAGGGATTGTGCCCACGATCATTAGCAGACCTAGCCTGATGTCAACGTGTCCCAGCGTTCGGTGGCGCCGTGCGGCGACTATGGCCTTGCCGGTCATGTGCGCCAGGTCAGTACCGACAACGAAGTTCATCGGCACTCCCGCGAGATACATCAGCGGCCCGGCTAGGAAACCTCCTCCGACGCCAAACATGCCTCCCAGCAAACCGACAAGGAAGCCGACGCCCGCCAATGCAAGGGGATTGACCGTTACGTCAGAGATGGGGAAGTGCAAGACCTTCTCCTATCAATCCAGCCGCTCCAGCCCAATCCTGCTTACCAGAAACGAGGTCAGCAACTCTAACAGTGCGCCCTGAACCACGATGAGCACCAATGCAGCTACGGCGTATATGGTCAGGTTCTCCGTGAAGAGCCTCATAAGTGGCTCTCCCAGCAGCCTGAGAACCAGGAGAAAGTAGACCACCACCAGGACAGAGTAGATCAGCACTTCGATGGCGAAGTTACGGATTAGGATTCTGACTCTGCGGTTCTTAAGCACTCACCCTCCTTGTCCGACAC
>CP070666.1:1811533-1812875 GCA_020351775.1 Gemmatimonadota bacterium
AGGGCCTCGTGTCTCCAGACGATCACCGCGGCGCCGACGATGGCGAGCAATGCAGCCAAGTGGAAGCGCAGTGCGAGAAATCGCGAGAGCACGCTCGAGAAGAGCGTGATCCACAGCGGCGTCATGATCGTGAGCAAAGCCACCTCGTACGACTGCAGGTACTGGAAGGAGCGGATGTAGGTCACATACATCACGCCCATCTGCATTGCGCCGATCGCCGCGAGCCTGATGGCGAGGCCAGGGTCGATCTTCCGAGTGCGCAGGAATGGGAGGAGCACGAGGAGGGCAAGAACCATCCGCACGAGTGCCACGAAGTTCGGATCGAGCGTCGTCAGGTGGAGCTTTATGAGCGGGAACGAGAACGCCCACACGACGGAGACGACGAGGAGAAAGATCATGGGTTGAAGAGTCGCAGAGTGAACAATAGCAGCGTGGTGCTGGGTTGCCAGTCGTCGGTTGTCAGGAACGCACTCGCGGCATTCCGTGTTCTGTCACATGATTCTCCTCCATGAGCACTGACGGAGCGTGCTCGTCGGGGATCTTGCTCCGCTTCGAGACTTGGGGAAGCGGCTGAGCGCTATCGCGGGCTCGCAGGTCAAAAGTTGGAAGAAGTCATACACGTCCGTTCTGACGTGTAAACCGGTTGTTTGGGATCTCCGGTCTGTCGGCGGCTAGTGGACAAGCTGAGCCAACGCGTCGACAGGAGGGCGGGTCGCATTAGTGCTATTGTGGCCGACGAGGCCTACTGCTTCTCGGTCAGTGAGGTGCCGAGGGCAGCTGACGCGAGTGCTTCACGACAAAGGCACACTTGGGGCACACCGCCTGCGTGGATATTGCGCAGCAACACGTAAGACGCGCGCGGTGGATTCCCCATCCACGGTACGGCCTAGCGCGCTCTCGCATCACGAGGAATGGCTAATCGAGTCCTGCGCGTTAGTTTGCGTAGGGTTAGGCGGCTGACTCGTCGAAGACTTTCACAGCGCATTCCCAGCGAGGTCACTGAGATGACAGAGCAGCTGCATCGCCTCAAGACAGCCTTGGCCGACCGCTACACCATCGAGCGCGAACTGGGTGCTGGCGGGATGGCTACCGTCTATCTCGCCGAAGATCTCAAGCATCGCCGTCAGGTAGCCATCAAGGTTCTTCGTCCCGAGCTCTCTGCAACGCTCGGCCCCGAGCGCTTCGTGCGTGAGATCGAGATCGCCGCGAATCTCACTCATCCCCACATCCTGCCCTTGTTCGACTCGGGCGAAGCCGACGGCTTCCTCTACTACGTCATGCCGTTCATCAAGGGCGAGTCGCTGCGCGACCGGCTAGAGCGCGAGGGCAAGCTCTCCATCCC
>CP070666.1:1812975-1814306 GCA_020351775.1 Gemmatimonadota bacterium
GGCTCTTTGCCCTGTGTCCGGATGCCCATTACGCCGATTTTCACGAGCGGGCCTTGTTCAACCATATCTTGGCCTCCATTGATCCCGATGACGGCTGGGCGTGCTACATGGTCCCGGTGGGACGCGGTGTGCGCCGTGAATATGAACGCAACATGCTCGATGGTGGTTTTACCTGCTGTACGGGATCGAGCCTGGAAAGTCACGCCCTCCATGCCGACGGGATTTATTATGAGTCCGATGACACCCTGTACGTCAATCTGTATGCCCCCTCCTCGGCTGAGTGGGCCGCGGCGGGGCTGAAGCTGGCCGTGGATACGGATTTTCCCGAGGGCGAATCGGCTACCCTTAAGCTGACCCTCGAGACGCCCAAGGTACTCACATTGGCCTTGCGTCGTCCCTATTGGGCGGGAGAAGCATTTAAGATCAAGGTCAACGGTGAGGCTGTGGCGGACGATGTGCTGGCTGATCCGCGGGTGCCTGCTTATGGCCGCCGACGGGCTAATGCTCAGGGCCAATCGTCGCAAGCACCCAGCTATTATATTAAACTGCGCCGCACCTGGAAAACCGGGGATACTGTGGAGGTAACCCTGCCCAAGTCCCTGCGTCTGGAGCCGCTGCCGGATAATCCCCGGCGAGTAGCCATCCTGTGGGGCCCCCTGGTGTTGGCCGGAGATCTGGGACCGGAGCCCGAGCGGGGACGTCGTCGTCAACGATCCTGGACCGAGCAGGAAAGAATCCCGGTCTTTGTCGCAGCGGAGCAGCCGGTGGCGGATTGGCTCAAGCCGGTGGAAGGCAAGCCCGGTCACTTCCGTACCGCTGGTGTGGGCCGCGAGAAGGACGTGGAGTTTTCGCCCTTTTACCGTCTGCACCGTCGCACCTACGGAGTATACTGGGACCTGTTCACCCAACCGGAATGGAAGGTCAAAGAGGCCGAATACGCGGCTGAGCAGGAACGTTTGCGCAAGCTGGAATTGGCTACGATCGGCTATGTCCAGCCCGGCGAGATGCAGCCGGAACGCGATTACAACTTTCAGGGCGCTGGCGACGCGCGTCCCACCCGTATCGAGGGACGCCCCGGACGCCGGGCCCGCAGTTGGTTCAGCTTCGACCTGCCCGTGGATGCCGAGCATCCCATGGCGGTAATCGTGACCTATTACAGTGGCGAACGCCGCCGAGGGGCCGTCAACTTTGACATCCTGGCCGACGGTCAACGCATCGCCGAACAGGAAGTGACCCGTAGCGAGCCAGCGCGGTTCTACGACGTGGAGTATGTCGTTCCTGCGAATCTGGTGCAAGGCAAGGAAGAAGTCACCATCAAATTCCAGGCCCAG
>CP070666.1:1814406-1815736 GCA_020351775.1 Gemmatimonadota bacterium
GGAGCGGACGGTGTAGACCGGGGACATGGGTGACAACAGACCGGGCACACGGGTGACTCTGCGTCCGGCGTCTACGTCAGGAGACGGATATGCTGGGGAGTAGGCTGCCGGCCGGCGACGCGATCGGCGCGGTTACGATCCCCTCTGCGGCCGCCATCGGGGGAACCGGTCCTTGGCCGGGCTTACCGTGAGGCGTCGTATCCGCGACCCGTCGGGATTCATCGAGTAGATCTCCTCGTTGCCGTCACGCACGCTGGTGAACGCAATACCGTGACCGTCGGGGGACCAAGCAGGAAAGCCGTCGAACGCCGGGTTGTGAGTGATCCGTGCCAGCCCGGTGCCGTCGACGTCGATCACGTAGATTTCATCATTGCCATCGCGGATACTCGTGAACGCTATGCGAGAGCCGTCGGGCGACCACGTCGGCTCGACGTCTACGCCGGAATCGTGCGTCAGTCGGGTCAACCCACCGCCCGTGGCATTCATGAGATAGAGATCCCAGTTGTGATGCCTCTTGCTCACGAACGCGATGCGGGTACCGTCCGGCGACCACACGGGGAGAATGTCGAACGCGTCGCACTGCGTGAGATTGTGGACCGCCCCGCTGGCCAGGTCCATCGTGTAGATGTCAGAGTTCCCGTCACGATAGGACGTGAATGCCAGCCTGCTGCCATCGGGAGACCAGTCGGGGAATCCGTCAAACGCCGGGTTCGGCGTGACGTTCCTGATCTGGTCGCCAGCTGCGTCCATCACGAACACGTCCGCGTTGCCGTCGCGTTGGCTCGTGAACGCGATCCAGCGACCGTCGGGCGACCAATCCGGGTCCGTGTCCGCAGCGGGGTGGTTGGTGAGATTGCGGACGGTCCCGTCGTGCGGCGTGAGCACGAAGATATCTTCGTTCCCCTCGCGGTCGCTGGTGAATGCGATGTAGGTCGTGGTTGGTTCGGCGGATTCGGGCTGGTTGGGATTGTCGCAGGCAGCTAGGACGAGAGTCGTTATGGTGAGCGACAGGGCTGTTCTCAGCTGCATCCTGATTCCTCCATTCGGCGGCTGGGCTGTCTCGGAGAGACCCCTGGCTCTGCGACACCGGGTCGCCCCGGGTGTGCTCTTGTCGTGTGAAGAACCTCAAATGCCCTAATGCAACCTATGTGCCGCCTCTCCCCAGTTTGCTGAACGATGGCCCCTGCGGTGTCATGCTGCGCCAATGCGCGCAAAGCCTGGTTGTCGTGTCGGTCGCTGGCAGACTTACGTGCTCGCATCCATACTAAAGCCCACGTATGGCGAGGGATGGAGACTGTAGGGCACGCGGGGGAAGAGATGATGAGCACGG
>CP070666.1:1815836-1817160 GCA_020351775.1 Gemmatimonadota bacterium
CAAGGTCGAAGACGAGGTCCTCGTTGTAACCCCATATTGCAGGGGTGGTGAAGGAAGGCGTGGCGGTGTTAGCCCCGTCGAGGGCGACAATCGTGCCCTCTTTCTGCGTCCAGGAGAAGGTAAGGTCTCCGGTGGTTGTCATAGAACCGTTTCCATCGAGAGTCACGGTCGTGCCCTCGTAAGCCACCTGGTCGGGACCCGCAACCGCCGTCGTCACCAGGTTCTTGATGGTGATGGTGACGTCATCCGTGTCCGTCCCCACCCCGTCTCCGGCTGTGAAAGTGAACGAGAAAACGGTGTCGGCGTCCACGCCGGGAGCCTCGAAGCTGGTTTTCGCCTGAGTGGGATCCGCAATGGTCACCGCCGGCTCACCGCCCACAATGACCTGCTGCCACTCGAATCCAGAGAGGGGGCCTGCGGTGGAGAAGGAGTAACTGCCGTCCAGGACAGCAGTGCTCCTCTCGCCAAAAGTGGCATCGAGACCGTACACAACCGGCTGCGAAGCCTGCTGATTGCCAAACACGTCCAGTTCCGCAATCGAGGTATATGTGCCAGCCCCGCCGGGCGTGCCGTAAATGCGTATTCCGGTTCCGCTCACCGTCGGGATGGAGATGTCATACCTTGTCAGGGCTTCTTTCCCAGCCCGTTGGTCGGTCAAATCGAGCAGCGGGAAGATGTCCATTATGGGTACGTTTTCCCAGGTGGTGCCATCCTGGGTGCATTGCACCTTCAGGTCGGTAAACCATCCGCCGTACGTGCCCATGGCGCCTGTATAATACACGACGTGATCAAAGATCTGTGGGGCATCCCATTGATACCCCCAGAGATCTTCGGTCTGGACCGACGTCCCCCAGCTGTTGTTGTCAGTAATGGCTCCGTCGTTCATGCCAGGGACGGGATTGCCCTCGTAGTCAAAGGACGCGGAGGCTACCGGAGCTACGTTCGACAGAGCTACATAGGGCATGTCCTCCGACTGGACACCGTCTCCGGGGTAGTCGTTCATCCCTCGCACCGCCACAATCTGTTCCGCGTTCTCGGCCATGCCGCTGAACTCGAAGGAGGTCTCGGTGGTGTTATAGATCCAGAAATAGGCATCTCCAAGCTTCAGGGCCAGTTGATAGCTGTTGGCATCGAAGAGCTCGTCCCATCTCAGCGTGAAGCCCAGGCCCAATGCCCCGAAGTCCATCGGAAGGGCCCGCACGTTGGGTGGCGGAATGGCCGGCGGGTTGGGGGCATACACATAGACCGTGGCTATGTCGCTGCCTGTACCTTCAAGGGGGGAGACCACTGTCAACTGGAACTCCAGCATGTAGCCCACATCAGA
>CP070666.1:1817260-1818576 GCA_020351775.1 Gemmatimonadota bacterium
GTCGTGAACACCGGTGATACGGTCGAGGCGCCGTCCATCGATCAGGGGTTCGCCCTCCTCGTTGAGACTGATGACGGCACTATGGTGCGGAGCCTCGACGCGCAGGGGTTCCCCGGAGCGCGCTTCTGTGGCGAGTACCCGATCGGGTTGGTCGAGTTCGTCGACGGGGACTTCCCGGTAGCAGCTCGGCTCGAGGCCTTCTCTCCCTTCATCCCGCTCAACGAAGCTGACTCCGCGTTGCCCACGACGCTGCTCAGGTACGCAATCGAGAACACTTCAGCCGATCGGGCGAAGGTCACCCTCGCAGGTTGGCTGGAGAACGCCGTATGCTACCACACCGCGCGGGAGGCCGGGATCATTACTCGCCGGCGCAATCGGGAGCTCCGTGGTGAGGATTTGACCGCGGTGCTGGCCAGCGCGCAGCTCGAGGAGGAGCCGCGCCCCGCCGACTACCGGCCTCCCATAGTGTTCGCCGACTTCGAGGGCGTCGGCTACGGTGATTGGCAAGTGGAGGGAGAAGCTTTCGGCACGGCGCCGGCCCGCGGTACGCTACCCGACCAGCAGGCCGTGAGCGGCTTCCAGGGGAGCGGACTGGTCAACACCTATCTGGAAGGCGACGCCACAGCCGGAAGGCTCACCTCTCCCGAGTTCACAATCGAGCGACCCTGGATCTCCTTTCTTATCGGCGGGGGCGCGCACGCGGAGCAGACCTGCATCAACCTCGTTGTGGAAGGGTCGGTAGTCCATAGCGCGACCGGCAGGAACAATGAGCGACTCGAGCCGCACAACTGGAATGTGGAGGAGCTGACCGGCCGGAGGGCGCACATCGAGATCGTCGATACCCACAGCGGCGGTTGGGGTCACATCAACATCGATCAGATCGAGTTCCGGGACGACCCGATGCGACCCGACCTCGGTGATCTGAGCTTGAGGCCCGATCTCGGCACCATGGCCTTGGCGCTGCTCGGCGAGGGCACAGCATACGCCAGTGCCGTCCTCCCGTCCGGTGCCATGCCGGAGGCGCTGTTCGCGGCCGAGGGTCTGCAATCCCAAGAGGTCTCTCAGTTGTCGCCCGGCGAGCCACAGCGGTGCGCCGTGGGTCGAACCTTCGAACTCGATCCCGGCGAAACGGCCGAGGCTACGTTCGTGATTAGCTGGCACATGCCCAACCTGTACTTCCGCGATTCCCTGGTGGGGAATCACTACGCCGGCCGGTTCGGGAACGCAGCCGAAGTCGCGCAATACGTTGCGGCCAACGAAGACGGTCTCGTGCGTGACACCCGGCTGTGGCACGACACCTGGTACGACTCCACCCT
>CP070666.1:1818676-1819975 GCA_020351775.1 Gemmatimonadota bacterium
GGGGAACGCGTCAACCGAGGTTCTTAGGTGCATACTGTGGGCGTCCGGGAGTAGAAAGCGGAAATCGTGAGCGGCACACTTTCCTCCTGGAGCGCTCCACATTCGGGGGAGCGGGGAGAAGGAGTCATGTGTGAGTTCTGCACCAAGCACGGCGAGGGGCGAAAGTGGTACCTCGAGATGAAGAACTACTCTCGAGAACTGCTGAACGAGCCCCTCACGCCCGAAGAGCAAGAGGCCAGCGGCGCCACCACTCGGGCCGAGTACCTGGCCACCTTCTGCGAGCAGTTCATCAAGCCAGCGGCAACCGGAGAGCCAAAGACGGTGCAACAGGTGCTTCAGACCATCGTGCCCTCCGCCTTGCGGAACTTCGCTGCAGGCAACATTGCCAAAGCCTTTGAGGACCACAAGCTCACGCACTTCGGGCAGGTGGTCACGCTCGAGGACGCCGAACGCGTCATTGACATGGTGGACTCGATCACCCGCCTGCCGTGCGGTTGCCGATATCTCACAACCGGCAAGACCGACAAGCGCTATTGTCTCGGTCTTGGAGTAGACGCGCAAGGAATGCTCAGCAGCTTTCTCAACGGTGACTCCTTCGAGGTGCTCACGAAGGAAGAAGCCAAGAGCATCATTCGTGATTACGATACGGAGGGCCTGGTTCACACCGTCTGGACCGGCGTGACGCCGTTCATCTTCGGCCTCTGCAATTGCGATCGCGACTGTCTGGCCTACAAATCCTACATTGAGGAGCGCGGCTCACCGGGGTTCTTCCGCGGCGAATTTGTCGGTGAAGTGGAAGCCGAATCCTGTTCTGGCTGTAAGGACTGCCTCAAGCAGTGTCAGTTCGGCGCTGTGTTCTACTCCTCGGCTCTCGGATTGGTCTATCTCGACCCGACACGCTGCTTTGGCTGCGGCGTCTGCCGTGCCGCCTGCCCTACCGACGCCATCCGCATGGTACCGCGCCGCGAACAGCCGAAGGCCGCAAACGTCTGGCTCACCTACCCGTAGGAACCGGCGTGGCCGTTGCCCGCGCGGCAGAAGCCAACTGCCCGAGATGCCAAGCTGCCCCCTCGGAAAGGTGGGCGCCGAGTTGTGGCTAAGGACTCACGAGGGAAGAACGCACTAGAAGGGCTTCGCATGCTTGCGGCCAAGTCCTTTGCTGCCATTCCTCGAGCCAAGATGGCATTCGCTATCGCACACCCTCAACGTCCTTTGCTGGCTGCTGTCCGGGCCTGCAAACCGGACACAGCCGCGGCAGTCTTCCTCGATCCGGCCATTCGCCTGCTTTTGTCGAAATCC
>CP070666.1:1820075-1821370 GCA_020351775.1 Gemmatimonadota bacterium
ATAGTGGAGAACTCCTGATGGTCAGTCCAAGGACGGCCCAACGCACATGGCTACCGCTTCACTTCGATGCTGGCATGGGCGCCCTCCGTGGCGACTTCGAGAGCCGACGCTCGGCGTTCAGCCGCGTCTCCACGCGGATACCCGGCCAGTACACCCTTCCCCTGCTGGCGCGTGACGCCAACCCCACAGGCATCTCGAACTCCCAGACGGACTACGCCGCTATCGCCGAGGTTTGGGATCCAACGAACGAGGCGATCAGAGTCATCCTCGCGAAGGGGACGAAGATCTACGACGCCACCGCGGCGACTTTCACAGATCGAACGCCCAGCGGACTCCACGCATCGACGCAGGGGCGCCAGGTACACCGTTCGATTGCCACGGAGACTGAGCCTGTGGGCACAACCCCGCTATTTTGGGCCTGTGGAGAAAGCGAAATCGCCCAAATGAGCGCCGACGGACTAACTTGGGAAGACTACACAAGCGGGACTTCAACTGTCCGTGATGTGTACGCTGCGTGCTTTTGGGATCAGTGGGAGCCTAACAACGAGACGACATTTCTCTGCTTCGTGGGAGATGCCCCATCCACAGGTCTTTCACCGTCAGATTGGGATTTGGGTAGGATCTGGTATGAGCCAACCACCACAGGAGCAGGCCCGGCCAAGACGGGTATAAGAGTCCCCCCACTAGACTCGTTGGGCCAATTCCTGATAGGCCAAGAGAGCACGGCGCGAACCATCATCGGGAGCGGGCCGACGATCTGGGTTATGACTGTGACGGATCTCATCTCACAAGCTGAGATCGAGCAATTCCCGCTACCGTTCTACGTCAAGTGCGGTTGCTACTATCCACCGAGCGGGGATTGCGTGGTGAGTGACGGTGCGGGCTACGTCGGTCTATGGCATTGGGATCGACCGCTGCGCGACATCTCGCCCTGGCGGGAGCAAGGCTGTCCCTACGACATGGCCGGCGGCTTCAAGAGCTTTGAGGTGCTGGACGATAAGATCCTGGCTCTGTATGAGCTGGACTCCGGCGGTTGCCTGATTCTCTGGTACGACCCAAGATCAACGCAGTGGCACGTTGACTCGCATCTTCTCTTCGGCGGTCACTGCCTCGGCAATCAGGCGATGGCGATCTCCGGCGAGACCGTGACCGGCACACGGCGCTTGTGGGTGGTCACAGCCGATGGCACGAACGATGCCTGGGTCTGGTACATCGACCTGCCGGATGTAGGTGAGAACCCTCTGCCCGGCGGGCCGAACTACACGGCGCGCTACGCGAGGGACGCCAATGTTCAG
>CP070666.1:1821470-1822764 GCA_020351775.1 Gemmatimonadota bacterium
GCAGTTGACACCCTGCGGATAACCGACGACTGGATTCTGCAGCACCGGGGTCGTCGTAAGATCGTCGACCCCGCAGTGCCCTACGCGCAGACCGTGGAGCCGGAGCGCACACAGGATGGCACGATCGAGGACGTGGCCACCGTGTTCGTCACCAACAAGGAATGCCCGTTCCGCTGCTTGATGTGTGATCTATGGCAGCACACCGCGCCCGGCCGCGTACCCGACGGAGCCGTCGCACACCAGATCGAATGGGCGCTCGAGCGATTGCCACCTGCTCAGCACCTCAAGCTCTACAATGCCGGCAGCTTCTTCGATAGACAGGCGATCCCGCGTGCCGACTGGCCCCGCATCGCCCAATTGCTCACCCCGTTTCACACCGTGATTGTCGAATCGCACCCTCGGCTCATCGGTCAAGACTGCGACGTGTTCGCACAGATGCTGAACCCTAGGCTGCAAGTGGCAATGGGGCTGGAGACGGTCGACCCCACAGTGCTGCCGCGGCTCAACAAACGCATGACGTTGGACGACTTCGAGCAGGCAACCCGATTCCTCACCGATCACGCTATAGACACGCGCGCATTCATTCTGCTGCGGACACCGTTTCAGAGCGAGCAGCAGGGCGTCGAGTGGGCGATGCGCTCGATCGATTATGCTTTCGGGGTTGGAGTTGAATGTTGCGTCGTCATCCCAACCCGAGCCGGCAACGGAGCCATGGACCAGCTACAGAGAGAAGGGCACTTCGAACCACCGTCGATGGAGAGTCTGGAGCAGGTGCTGGACTACGGTGTCAGCCTGGGGTGCGGCCGTGTGTTCGCTGATATATGGGATCTCGAGAGGTTCTACACGTGTGAAGAGTGCGGGCCTGGACGAAAGGATAGGTTGAACCAGGTGAACCTGACCCAGCAGGTTTTGCCCGGTGTACGGTGTGGGTGCAAGAGCGAGAGCTAAAGCGGCCCGGGGTTAGCTCTCCTCATCCCCTCATCTCCATCTCCTTCCCCTCCTTGCCCTTCTTCCCCTCCTAATCTTCTCAGAAAAGATCGGCATCCACGTCAGATTCATGTCCCCTATAAGATCGGGACGAGATCTGATCAGCGGCGCAGCTTAGGAGTATGCTCGAGGAGAGGAGCGTTACCAGTCTCATTCGGATTCTCGTTTGTTCCCAGGATCGGACACCTCTTGGATCACCCGCCGGTACAGCACCGAGTAGTGTCGGTAGCGGCCCGGCATGTGGGAGCCGACAGAACCGATTACGATCACAGCAAGCAGAATCGGCAGGCGATAGTCCCAAGCCAGC
>CP070666.1:1822864-1824155 GCA_020351775.1 Gemmatimonadota bacterium
ACGGACAAGGGCGAGTTCCTTGCGCGTACTACACCCTACGCGTTCGTCGCTGCCGAAATGCTCGGCGCGGATCTCGAGATCATAGCGACCTACGTGAGCAGGGCGACGGGGAGCACTACCTACCACTCGTATTTCGTGGTAAACCGAGAGCGCTTCCCGGATCGACCCGAGCTTGCCAATGTGGTCGAGTACCTGCGGAACCTGGAGAGGCCAGCGAGATTCATCTACCACAACAAGTTCAGCACCTCCAGCTACCTTCTCCCATCTCTCTACTTCCGGGACCACGGCATCTTCAATATGGCCGAGTCAACGGAGTACCATACGGCTATTCGTAGCGAGAAACTGGGGGATAGCAGTTCGGGCCTGGTCAGAAGTGTCGCTCTCGGCGACTACGACCTCGCTGCGGTCTGGGATGGCACCAAGACCAAGTTCGAAACGACGGACAGTCTCTACCGGAGATATGGCAGTCACGTCTATTTCATCCGCCTGCCGACCACACTGCCCAACGACCTTCTGATTGCTTCTGCTTCGATGGATTCAGCCAGCCAGGCGCGAATTCGGGAAGCGATCGCTGCCATGGCGGACGACGAGATCGGCGAGGGCGACTTCAGGACCTGGCGCGAGATCAACGCTGCCCCCGATGCGCGCCAGGCACTCGCCAACTTGCGATGGCTGGCCAGAGAGCGGCCGGCCCCTGTGACCGTTGATGTCCGGACATCGGAAGCCGAGGGGACGGATGTTCTCGAGGAGTACCTGGAAGCTGCGAGGCAGGCTGTGCGGCTTTCAGGAACAGAGTTCGTCAACTACGATGACGACTTCCACGCGCGCCAGGACTATGTGTGGAACCTCCAGCCGATACACGATGGAGCGATCGTCCTCACCAGCCGGATTGTAGGGTCCGACATCGATGACCAGGAATTCCAGATCAGCTTCAAAGACGCGGAGGATCTCACCAGACGGATCGGTGCTCTCATCCACTCTCGAATGCACCGTATTCGATACGTCTGGCCCTACCGGACCGAGCACCCGACGGTGATCCGCGATGTCGGCTTCAACATCCCACCGGGTGCCAGCGTCAAGGTTCGCAAGATCAGTTGGCTGGATGTTCAGAGGAACCTCTTCCTCGAGGATGAGGAGTTCGACGCGCAGGTCGGTCACTCGGACTTCCACAGGTTCGAGCTCTATCCCGACTTCATCGGCCGCGATCAAGGCGCGTTCGGCTTCGACCCGATGAGCAACGTCTCTTTTCGAGTCATCCTCGTGCGGCCGGAGCAGGAAAGACCGATTTTCC
>CP070666.1:1824255-1825545 GCA_020351775.1 Gemmatimonadota bacterium
CGGGCCGAGAAGGAGGGATCCTCCAATCGGCAAAGTGTACTGTCCCTTGATCGCGAAACCGTGAGAGCCGGAGGTGAGTGATGAGGTGGGCCGTCGTACTGGTTTGTTCGGTGCTGTTCGCTGCAAACGCTGCTGCAGGCGAAGTGCGTCCCGTATCGGTAAAGGTCTCTTTCCAGGAGCGCCAAGGGCCGCTGACGATCGACCGCATGGCGCTCGGACAGGGTGGCCTGTCGGAAGAACCCATGTGGGCCAGTCGAATTGCTGAGATCCGGGCCTTGCGGCCCAAGATCATTCGCCTGTTCATCCAGGAGTATGTTGACCTCCTACCGACACCCGACAAGTACCATTTCGGGACCCTGGACCGCTGCGTGGAGACGATCCTCAAGACCGGCGCCAAGCCGCTGATGTGCATCTGTTTCAAACCCCGTGTGCTGTTCCCCGAAATCAACCAGGACTTGGTCGAGCCGAACGATTACGAGGCGTGGGAGTCACTGATCTATCGGCTGGTAGCGCACTATCGGGACCGCGGGGCCGGGATTCGCTATTGGGAGGTGGCCAACGAGCCACACATCGGCGAATCGGGCGGATGCCCGTATCGATTCCGGCCGGACAGTTACGTGCGATACTACCGACGCACTGTGAGTGCTATCCTCCGCGCGGACCCTAAGGCCCGCGTGGGCGGGCCCGCATTGGCGAACGCGCGCTCCCCCATTCTACCCGCACTGCTGGGCACGTGTGACAAGGAGAAGGTGCCGCTGCACTTCGTTTCTTGGCACGTCTACAGCAGCGATCCCAAGGCAGTGCGAAGCACGATTGACTACGTCAAAGACCTGCTGAAGAAGCACCCCAAGCTGAAGCCCGAAACCTTCCTCGACGAATGGAACATGGACCTGAGGAACCCCCGCTCGACCCGCGGTTTCAGCCATGCTACGTCGCCGAGGTCATCTGGCAGATGAAGGAGGCGGGGCTGGACTGGTCCTGCTATTACCACATCCGCGACTACCACGTCCGCTACGAACGCTTCGCGCCCTTCATGTCACCGCAGGGAACGGCCTTCATGACAAAGCGGTGGAACCGCATGCCGCAGTTCGACGGCTTGTTCGACTACCAGAACCACGTGCGGCCGACCTACTTCACCTTCAAGCTGCTTTCTCGACTGACCGGCCAGCGGCTGCGGCTGACGTCGTCCGATCCGCCGACGGAGTGGAAGAAGGGGACTCATCGTCTGCAGATTGAGTCTGCCCCGTATGCGGTTCACTTCTGGTCGCTGGAGTAGACGGGATCGCTTGC
>CP070666.1:1825645-1826933 GCA_020351775.1 Gemmatimonadota bacterium
GGTGCGGCGCCGATCCAGCGGTTCCAGGTGCTTACCAAGGTAACTCGTTCGGCGTACCATGCGGCTTTCCGCAGCATCAGTCCGGATCACATGGTCCAGTTCGCCGACGAGTTCGGCAAGCACATGGCCGACATCATCTGCAGCAAAGACCTGGTGCTGTCCGACCTGCTTGGCCTGATGCGGCACGATTACTATACGTACACCCATTCGGTCAACGTCTCCGCCTGCTCCGTCGCGTTGGCCAACAGACTGCGGGCCACAGACAGACGCGATCTGGAAGCCATCGCTGCCGGTGCGCTGATGCACGACATCGGCAAGCGGCACATTCCGCCTTATCTGCTCAACAAGCGTGGCCCGCTCACCGACCAGGATCGGGAACAGCTCCAAGGGCACGTACGGATGGGCTTCGAGGAGCTGTGCATGCGCGACGACGTGACCTGGGCCCAGTTGATGATGGTTTACCAGCATCATGAGCGCCTCGACGGGCGGGGTTACCCGTCACGGCTGACAAGTGAGGAAATCCACGATTGGGCGCGGATCTGTGCCGTTGTCGACGTCTTCGATGCGATGCGGTCGGCCCGGCCCTATCGCCAACGGATCGCACTCCGGGAAGTCATGGACTTCCTTTGTCGGCAAAGTGGGGTGCAACTCGACCAGGAGATGGTCCGATGCTGGAACACGGCGATCAGGTGCAAGAGCTAGTCAAGACCGTAGGGCCGCTGAAGTGCGAGATCGAGCTGCCCGCGTCGTGGAAAGACTATTTCGAGAAGACCGGACCGCTTCCGGCGCGGCTTGACGACAGACGCCGGTATCCCCGCTACTATCTTCGTGTGTGCGCTGCCCTGCAATACTGCCAGACTCTTCCGGCTCTGCCCCGTCCCCCAACGTGGCACAAGATCCTCACCAGGGACATGTCGCGTTGCGGTCTGTCGTTCTTGCACAGCGAGGTGCTCTACCCTCGCGAACGAGTGCGTGTCGTATTGCCGGGAGAGGGCATCGGCACCGTCGAGATCGTCCGGTGCACCCGGATTCAGCGCCGCTGCTTTGAAACCGGGGCGCGGTTCGTGCAGGGATTCCAGAAATCCACCGCCTAGGCGACCCGCACTTCAAACCAACCCCAAGGATCCGTTGACAAACACTTCTGGTCCGTCAAGCCAGGCAAGATCCCACCGCGGGTGGCGCCGCCGGCTTTGCGGAGTCAATGTAGCCATTCTGCTCTGCCCCCGTCGTAACAACGTCGGGGCGCATTTTCCACGGCTCTACCGGCCGGTCAGGTGGGACGAGTAGG
>CP070666.1:1827033-1828321 GCA_020351775.1 Gemmatimonadota bacterium
CTCTAGGTGAGCTGCAGGATCTTGCGTTGCCGGATCTCAGAGTCTGGGTCGCCAGGATACGAAAACACGTGCGGGGACTCTTGAGTGAAAACGAGCAGGGCTCGAGGAGACGACGGCTTCCGCAATTGCAGGTCTTCCCAACAGCCGGAGGCAGCATTGTTCTCAACGTGTCCACCTCTGGCATCTATGCGGTCGACCGTCCGGCTGAAGCGCTCATCAACAGAGCTGCCCAAGGAGAGTGGCCTGACGACGAATCCCGAGACTCGGAGCTTTTGCAGGAACTGCAGAAGCAAGGTGTATTCGCGGTCCAGCCACCACCGGAATTGCCGCGCGAGCGACCGTTCACGAGCCTGTACCTGGATATCTCCTCCCGCTGCAATCTGCGCTGCTCATACTGCTTTGCGGAGCAGGGAACCTACGGATTCGAGGGCAAACTCATGAGCCAGGACGTGGGCGAGAAGGCCATTGACCTTCTGCTCCGTGAGTCTGGCGAGGCCCCGAAGGTCCAAGTGACTTTCTTCGGGGGAGAGCCGCTCCTGAATCACAAGCTTATTCCCCATCTCGTCGGATACGGCCGAGCCAAGTCTGGGATCCTTGGAAAGAGCATTCACTTCACGGTGGTTTCCAACGGTACGCTGTTCAGCCGCAAGTTGGTCAGTGCGCTCGACCGCGAGCACGTCGCCGTCCAATTGAGTCTCGACGGACCTCCAGATACGCATGACCGTCTCCGCCCGGACCGGCACGGCGCAGGCACCTATCGGCGAGTCATCCGCAGCATTCAACTGCTCAGAGAAGGGGGAATCCGCCCCATCGGAATTCGCACCACCCTGGTCTCCTCGGAACCGAGCCCGCTCGAGATTCTGAAGCACATTGCAGAGCTGGATGTGGGGTCCATCAAGATGGAGTACGTGCACCCGACTCTGGACCGGCGGGCCCCCTGGTCGGAGAAGGAGGCGGTATGGGCTAAACGGGCCGAGACCGAGCTGGCAGACTACTTCTTCCAGCGGATCAAGGAACGGAAGCCCGTGCCCTACGCGAATCTGATACAGCGCCTGCTCCATTTGGCTGGCCGCCGCCGCTTCCCGGTGTTCTGTGGCGCGGGCAGGACACTGATATCCGTGACCCCTGATGGCCTGGTGTTCCCTTGTTTCCGCTTCGCCGACGACAGATCTCGGTCCGTCGGCACAGTCTTCGCCGGAATTCAGCGTGACAAGCTCGCCGGCCTCTTGAGTCACTCGGTGGATGACCGCGAGTCCTGCAGGGCCTGCTGGGCACGATACCTTTGTGG
>CP070666.1:1828421-1829700 GCA_020351775.1 Gemmatimonadota bacterium
TGGTGCTGTGGGGCAAGGAGATGTGGGCCCGACGGAGGTGATGCGGGATTTGTTGGGTCCGCTAGTACAGGAGGCGATTGAGCGGGAGTTCGAGCGGTTTATCGGGGCGGGTCGTTGGGAGCGGACAGTGGGTCGCCGTGGGTGGCGCAATGGTCGCAAGCCGCGGCGATTGAAAACGCGAGTGGGGACGTTGGAGCTACAGGTACCGAAGGATCGGGAGGGGCGTTTTCAGCCCGGTTTGTTTGCGCGTTATGCGCGTAGTGAGCGGGCTTTGGTGCTGGGTCTGTTGCAGATGTACGTGCAGGGAGTCAGTACCCGGAAGGTGAGTCGTGTGGTGGAGGAGTTGTGCGGCTTCACGGTGTCTGCATCCCAGGTGAGCCGGTTGGTGCGGACGCTGGACACGGAGCTCGAAGCCTGGCGGCAGCGATCGTTGGAGGAATGGACCTATCCGTACCTGATCGTTGACGCGCATTACGAGAAGGTGCGGCGCGATGGGCGAGTCCGTTCGACAGCGGTGTTGTGGGTTGTGGGGGTGCGAGAAGATGGCTACCGCGAGCACTTGGGGGTGTGGCTGGGCGCTTCTGAGAGCGAGGCGAGCTGGGGGGACGTTTTCGCGGATCTTGCAGAGCGTGGTCTGCGCGGTGTGCGCTACATCGTGGCGGATGAGCACGCGGGTCTTCGGGCAGCACTGGCCCGGCATTTCCCGGGTGCTGCGCAGCAGCGGTGTCAGGTGCACTACCTGCGCAACCTCCTGGCACAGAGTCCGTCGCTGGAGCGTTTTCACGAAGCCAAGCAAGCACTGCGAGACGCGTGGGATGCCCCGAACCGAGAGGGAGCCGCAGTACGCGTCCAGAGCCTGGTCGAGACGCTGGACGGGAAGGCACCGCGGCTAGCGGCCTGGATCGAAGAGAGCGTCGAGGAGACGCTGACCGTCTTCGAACTGGCCACACCGGCCGAGCGCCTGAGGTTGCGGAGTACGAACGGCATTGAGCACGAGCACGGGGAAATCCGCCGGCGCACGCGGGTGGTGCGGATCTTCCCGAACGAAGGGAGCCTACTACGGCTGGCCAGCGCGCTCGCCATCGAGAGAAACGAGCAGTGGCTCGAGCGCCGCTACCTACTTGTCAGCCGCGAGGCCCAACTCGAGCGCACCTGGAACCGCATCCGGCACGCGGTAGCATGATGGCAGCAGCCAGAAGAGAAACTACAGAACTTCCGGCACTTGACCTCCCGGCGGGCTACTTCGGTAATGAAACCATGAAGATTATCTATGGTCACC
>CP070666.1:1829800-1831049 GCA_020351775.1 Gemmatimonadota bacterium
GATACAAGCAGTACAACCGCCAAGGAAACCTCAGCGACCACGATGCAGCGTGACAAACGGTTTCCCTTTGGCCCGGCGCTTGAGCCCCGGGCCTGAGGAAGCTGAGTGGAAAGCCCCAACTGGGCGGTACGTATCGCCGGAGCAGTGCCAACCAGGACCGCCGTCAGAACGCTTGCAGCTAACGCAAACAAGAGGACCTTGAGGTCCACGCCGACCTCCCCCAGCGTGGGTATCCACGCCGGTAGGAGCGCCACGACCCCCTCGATTCCCCAGAGAGCCAGAAGCACGCCTCCGACCCCGCCAAGAGCCGAGAGTACGAGCGCCTCGGTGAGCAGGTGCCGTGCAAGACGCGCCGGGCTCGCGCCGATCGCGGCTCGGACCGCCATTTCCTGCATCCTGCCGCTTACTCTGGAGAGGAGGAGGTTTGTGACATTCGCGCAGACGATGAGTAGGAGTAAGGCCACGGCCACGAGACACACTAGGCCCCCCGAGCGGAGTTCCACCGGCACCACATGCTCACGGAACGATCGAACTCCCGCACCCCAACCCCTGTTGGTCTCCGGATAGGTCACTGCCAGCTCGAGGGCGATCTCACTGGCCTCTTCGCGGGCCCGTTCGAGAGTTGCCCCGGGCTCCAAACGAGCGAGCAGGTGCAGGACGTCGGCACCGCGATCTTCGCCCCCCGTCGTCTTGAGGGCTGTCCAAACTTCCCTTTCCTGCCCCCGGAACCAGAAGTCGGACGGGAGTACGCCGATGATCGCGTAGGCCTCGCCATCCAGAACCAGCACCCGCTCCAGGATTCCCGGATCCGAGGCAAAGCGCCTGCGCCAGAAGCCGTGGGAGATCACTGCCACACGGGACGCTCCCGCACGTTCCTCATGTTCAGTAAACGAGCGACCGAGCGCTGGTCGGATCTCAAGTACGTTGAAGAAGTCCCATGACACAGAGTACCCAGCTAAACGCTCGGGATAATCGATTCCAGAAAGGGTGTAGCCCACACTGCGGAATCCCACGACGTGCATCGTGCGAGAACGGGCTCGGAAGTCCACCAGATTGGGAATCGACTGTCCAGTGTAGTCCCACCCCCTCTCACGATTCACCCCGTAGACTTCCACCAATCGGCCGGCGTCGGGAAGAGGAAGCGGGCGGAGCATAAGGGCATCCATAGCGCCAAACATCGTGACAGATGAGCCGATGCCCACCGCCAGCGTGATCACAGCAACAGCGGCAACCCCTCGGTGCATCATCA
>CP070666.1:1831149-1832381 GCA_020351775.1 Gemmatimonadota bacterium
CAGGCGGTGCGCGACTCGGCCACCATCGAGGTCTCGGCCATCGAGTTCAGTCGGATCCTGCGGGAGGTCCGGAACCAGCGGCGCAGGGGTGGCGAAGTAGACGGCATCTCGCGGCAGTTGGCCCGCTACGTCGACGTGATGGCCGACAAATACGTCAACAACCTCGATGTCTCGATGGTGTACCGGCTGGACCGATTCGGGCGCGGCGGCCACCACACGCCGTTCGCCAATCTGGGCTACCCGGCGGTGCGGATCATGGAGACCAATGAGAACTACAACCGGCAGCACCAGGACATCCGGGTCGAAGACGGCGTCGAGTACGGCGACGTGCTGGAGTACGTCGATTTCGACTACGCCAGGAAGCTCACGGGGCTCAACCTGGCCACGCTGGCGGCGCTGGCCTGGGCGCCGGGTCCCCCCGCCAACGTGCGGCTGGGTGGCGCCAACCGTCCTTCGGCGGTGCTCTCCTGGGAGCCGCCGGAAGACGTCGCGAACATCGCAGGTTATAGGGTGTACTGGCGGCTCACCGACTCTCCCACGTGGGACTACTCCCGCTGGGTGGGCGATTCAACCGAGCACACGTTCGAGGGCATCATCATCGACAACTACTTCTTCGGGGTGGCGGCGGTGAGTGCCACCGGCAACGAGAGCGTAGTCGTGTTCCCCTAGCCGGGGCAGGGTTTGGTCAAAGCCACCTTCACATCGTATCAGAAGCGACTCTTCGTCTTCTTGAGTGTCGCGACCTTCTTCGAGGGTTACGACTTTACGGCGCTGAGTCAGATCCTGCCCAACTTCCGGGCCGACATGGCGCTCACCGAGGGGCAGGGCGGCTTGATCGTGACCGTGATCAGTGCCGGTACGATCGTGTCGTACCTGCTGGTGCGGCTGGCGGACAAGTGGGGCCGCCGGCGTGTGCTCGCGATGACGATCCTGGGCTACGCGCTGTTCACGTTTCTCACCGGGCTGTCGCGCAACCCTTATGAGTTCACAGCCGCACAATTCCTGGGCCGCATCTTTCTCATCGCCGAGTGGGCGCTCAGCATGGTGATCGCGGCGGAGGAGTATCCGGCCGAGCAACGCGGGTTCGTGTTGGGGGTGCTGCAGGCATTCAATTCGCTCGGCTCGATAACCTGCGCCGCGGTCGTGCCCGCGTTGCTGGCAACCCCGTGGGGCTGGCGCACGGTGTACTTCGTGGGGATCATCCCGCTGTTGTTACTGGCGTATGCGCGGCG
>CP070666.1:1832481-1833709 GCA_020351775.1 Gemmatimonadota bacterium
GTGGGAGTCGCATACGCCCAGAGGTCGGAGGGGCCGCAACCACCGGTGGTGGATCCAGGCGGTCCGGGCAAGGCGCCGTCGGACGCCGTCGTGTTGTTTAACGGGCGGGACAATTCCGGGTGGACCACGCTGGACGGGGCGCCGTCGAAGTGCACGGTTGCGGAGGGCGTGATGAGCTGCCGCACTGGCGCGGGTGACACCCGAAGTACCGAGAAGTTCCGCGATGCGCAGATCCATGTGGAGTTCAACCTCCCGTATGAGCCCAAAATGAGGGGTCAGGGGCGCGCGAACAGCGGCATCCTGCTCCAAAACCGGTATGAGATCCAGATTCTGGACTCCTACCAGAACCCGACCTACGCCAACGGTTCCTGCGGTGCGCTTTATGGACGATCAGCGCCGCTGGTGAACGCTTGCCGGCGACCCGGCGAGTGGCAGAGCTTCGACATTGTTTTTCACGCTCCACGCTGCGCTCCCGATGGCAGCGTGCAGACGCCCGGCAGCCTCACGATGCTACACAATGGTGTGCTTGTCCAGGACCATGTACCGGTGCGGGGGCGTAAATGCGTGGCGGACGAGGGACCCTTAGTGCTCCAGGACCACGGCCGTTTCGTGGGCCGGAAGATCGCGACGGCCGCGGGGGTCGCCGAGGGCGCTCCGGATACGACGATAAAATTCCGCAACATCTGGATGCGCCGACTAACCCAGTAGCGCACCGATCTGCTTTCAGAAGGAGGGTTTGAAGATGGAAAACCGACGATCATTCTTGACTAGGGCAGCCTTGGGAGTGGCCGCGGCGGGAGCATCTTCGGCTCCGGCCGCCTCCGACCAGGTCGTGGTCGGATTTATCGGCACCGGTGGCCGTGCCAATAGGCACCTGATTCCGCACTTTAAGCTCAACGACGGCGTCCGCATTGCCGCGCTGTGCGACGTATACAAGCCTAACCTGGAGCACGCCGCCACCCTCGTGGGCGGTAAGGTAGACGCCTACGGTGACTACCGGCGGGTGCTCGACCGCAAGGACATCGACGTGGTGGTGGTAGCGACGCCCGACCACTGGCACTGCCCCATCGTCATTGATGCCTGCGAGGCGGGCAAGGACATTTATTTGGAGAAGCCGGTCTCGAACGACATCGACATGTGCCTCAAGGCGGTAGCGGCCGTGCGGAAGTACAACCGCGTGGTGCAGGTCGCCCTCCAACAGCGCAGCAGCGCGCCGTTCCTGGAGGCC
>CP070666.1:1833809-1835029 GCA_020351775.1 Gemmatimonadota bacterium
CAAAGGGCTCCTGAATCGCTTCTTGCGCAGCCAGCACCGACAAGCCGTTCGGCTGTTCCCATTCTTCGTTGAGCAACCACACCACCTCGATGCCGACGGAATCAATCTGCTCGATGCCGCGTCGAACGAGGTCTGCCTCATAGCCGATCACCACGTATGCGCGCTCGATGCCAGCCTTCTGGAGGGTGTTGAGCACACGAGCCAGCAGCGGCACGCCGAGCAGCGCATGCAACGGCTTCGGACCGTGATTCAAACGTGAGCCCTGTCCGGCAGCGAGAATGAGAGCAGTGGTCACCGCCGGACCGTCGCTGACAGTCCTCACGCCGGCAGATGAAACTGGTGCAAGGGAAGGATCACCGGATGGCACATCTGCATCGAAGGCCTGCAACTGGGCGCTAGATATCTGTGCGAAGGCCATGTGGCTACGAACGCATGTCGGACGAGCCCGCACCCTCGCAGGCTGATGAAACAGCCAAGTTCGTGGTCGTGGAACGTTCTGCCTGTAGCAACACGATGGCGATCCTATTCTGGGCGCTGTGTCGTAGACTCGCGAGCCGGCCCGGCCCAGCCAGGTCGGCTGCCTAGTAGCTTCCGCCCGCAACGCTCCAACCACCACCGAGGCATGACTCTATGCGCCGAGTCAACGCGTGCCTCTAGCGATCGCGGCGAGACAGTGTCAGAGAATAAAGGGGTCCCGACGATTGCGCTAGACCCCCCCCCGTGACAGCCGACGTCGGTGTGACACAGATCACACTGGGTTGGATTACTACCTTGCCGGTCTTAGAGTTAGGTCACTGCTAGCCTCGGATCGGCGGTACTGGACTGATATGGGCTCTCTCACGTTGGGACAATCGGTGCTACAAACCCTGTGTCGCCATGTGTCGCGGCATCCGGGCTGGTGGTTGCTCGCAGCGTTGTTGGTGACTCTCCCGAATCTCGGCGGGATCCGCGGCATCCGACTGGACACCGATCTCATCCGACTGCTGCCGGAGTCGAGCCGGGCGGCGCGAGCCAGCTCTGAGCTCGAATCCGCAGTGGGGGGTGCCAGCAACCTGGCGGTGATATTCGAGTCTGACGATCCAGCACTCAGGCTCCGTGCGATCGAGGCAACCGCCGAACGCGTGAGCACAGTTCCGGGCGTGGCATCGCTGGAGTACGAGTACCCCGTCGACTTCGTTGAGCAGTACCGCTTCTTGTTGATCCCGAGCTATTACCTCACA
>CP070666.1:1835129-1836332 GCA_020351775.1 Gemmatimonadota bacterium
CGGACCACATTCCAGAGTTCCTGGAGGCGGCAAAGGAGCATGACCTGGTTCTGGGGTCTCGCTACCTCAGGGGTGTCACGGTCGTGAACTGGCCCATGTCGCGCCTGCTGTTGAGCTACTTCGCCAACAAGTACTCGCGCATCATCACAGGGCTCCCGTTCACGGACACCACAGGCGGCTTCAAGTGCTATCGGCGGAAAGTGCTGGAAGGGATCGATCTGGATAAGATCACCTCCGAGGGCTATTCGTTCCAGATCGAAACGAGCTTCCGCGCCTGGCGAAAACGCTTCAAGATCGGCGAGATCAAGATCATCTTCACCGACCGCACCGAAGGCACAAGCAAGATGAGCGGCAAGATCATCAGAGAGGCGGTGTGGAAGGTCTGGTGGCTGCGGTTGCTCAGGATCATCGGGAAGCTGTGATGAGGCGCGCTGTATTCCTGGACCGCGATGGCACAGTCAGCGAGGAAGTCGGCTACGTCAATCACGTCAGCCGCTTCCGGCTGTTGCCGCGCAGCGCAGTGGCGATCCGCAGGATCAACGAATCGGACTTCGTCGCCGTGCTGGTCACCAACCAGGCGGGAGTGGCGCGCGGGTACTTCAAAGAGTCGCTGGTCAAGGAGGTGCACGGACGCCTGGAAGAGTTGCTGGCCGAGGCCGGCGCTCACCTCGACGCCATCTACTATTGTCCCCACCACCCCAGCGCCGGCGAGCCGCCTTACCGTCGGGACTGTGAGTGCCGCAAGCCGAAACCCGGGATGGTGGAGGCGGCATGCCGGGACCTGGATATCGATCTGTCGCGCTCGTTCATGGTAGGGGACAAACACTCTGATATCGTGTTCGCCCACTCGGTGGGGATGAAGGGCGTGCTCGTGAAGACGGGGTACGGGCTGGGAGAGATCGAGGGTTGGGCGGCCGAATGGAACGAGCACCCGGATGGTATCGCCGACGACCTGTTCGATGCTGTGGAGTGGATCCTTTCAACAGGTGAATAGGAGCGGGGCATTGGGATGAAGGAAAATCTGCTGGGCTGGCTCTCAGCGATTCAGGGCAAGAGGATCGTCGTCTGGGGCGACCTGGTCGCCGACCACACGCTGTACGGTGACACGTCCCGAATCTCGCGCGAGGCGCCCGTTCTCATCCTGGAGAAGGAGTGGGACAGCGTCACGCCCGGATGCGCCGGGAATGCGATCATGAACGTCGC
>CP070666.1:1836432-1837626 GCA_020351775.1 Gemmatimonadota bacterium
ATTGAAATAGAAATGTCCGGTTTGGTTGAAATAGAAATGTCCTCTTTCGGAGTTTGTTTGTTCCAGATGGATCGGACGACTCTCTCCGGGGGAGGAGATGCTGACGTTGAGCCAAAGGGAGATCGACCGGACCTCGATCTTGAGACAGGTGAGGGACCGGAGCATCACGGCCCGGCACGGGGCTGAGCTTGTGGGAGTGACTTCCCGACACTTCCGCCGCATCCGGCGAGCATGGGAGCGGGAGGGAGACAAGGCGGTGATTCATGGGCTGCGAGGCCGGCCGTCTAACCACGCCAAGTCGCCTAGACTGAGGGCATGGGCGTTGAAACGAGCCCGCGATCCGCTGTTCTGGGATTTTGGGCCCACGCTGTTGGCTGAACACCTTTCAGCCACGGCAGAGGTGAGAGCGTGCACCCTTCGGCTGTGGATGATCAAAGAGGGCATGTGGTCACCGAAGGCCCGTAAGGCAAGGCACCGCAAAGCACGTCCTAGACGGGCCGCCTTTGGGGAGCTGATCCAATGGGACAGCTCCGAACATGCCTGGTTCGAGGATCGAGCTGCGGGGCGTTGCGTGCTCATCAAGATGCACGATGATGCCACGAACCGACTCCTCATGGCCCGCTTCGTTCCGCGTGACACCGGTCGAGCCAACCGACAGATCGTAATCGACTATCTACGCCGCTGGGGCCGTCCTGTGGCCTTCTACACCGACAAGGCAGGCCACTTTGGTCAATGGGTCCGCCCGGTCTCCAAGATCCCGTTACAGGAGCGAGAGGCCAAGCGTACGGAGTCGATCATCCGTAGGGCTCTGGCCGAACTGAACGTCGGGTTGCTCCAAGCTCATTCTCCCCAGGCCAAGGGCCGGGTAGAGCGCAACTTCGGCACCTCCCAGGACCGGCTGGTCAAGCAGCTCAGGCTGCTCGGCATCTCGACCCTGGAAGCAGCCAACCGCTACCTGGAAGACGTCTACCTCGACTACTGGAATCGTCGCTTCGCCGTCGAGCCTGCCACAGCCAAGAATGCCCACCGCAGGGTCCCCAAGACGGCCGATCTGGAGGCCCTCTTCGCCGACACCGTCACCCGCTCGGTCTACAACGATTTCACAATCCGCTACAACAACCAGCGCTGGCAGATTCCCAAGCACCAGGCCCGACGCATCCGGCCCGGCCACAAGCTCACCGTGGAACTCCGCCT
>CP070666.1:1837726-1838904 GCA_020351775.1 Gemmatimonadota bacterium
ACCCAACGCGGAACCTTGTTGAGCGAGCAGATCAGCGATCGACAAGGACGCAAGCTGTTCAGACAGGAGGGGATACAGTTGGTACCCCTTGACATAACGATCTACGAGGGCCTTAGCGGCAGCCCGGTGATGATCGACGGCGAAGTGATCGCGGTGCTCTCGGGCAGTCTAGATGTGGGCCGCGGGCTGGCCTGGGGCATCCCCGTGTCGTACGCTGAGTCTATGCGGCCAATCGGTCAGCGGGCCAGCGGCATCACCCCATGGCCGGACTTCGTGATGACCAAACACTGGACCAACCTCCGCAGAATGTTTCGCCTCGACGAGACAGTGGCCAGGATGATTGACAGCTACTTCAGTGCGGTCGATGCCTTCGAAACAGCCCTTTGGGACTTGGAGGTACAGGCAGAGATGCTCGTGGGTGCTATTGTGGTCGGCAACGCACTAATGAGCGAGTCCGTCGATCACACAGAGTCAGGCGCAGGCGTTACCGCGTCAGATCTCGAGCCGCTGGAATCCAGTGTAGCAGCATACCTGCAAGTGCAATTGTTGCCTGTGCTCGTCGATTTCGTAGAGGCGGGCGGTCGGTGTGGGGCGGCGGGCATGCAGATCCAGTTGACGATGATCCCTCTCATGAGTCGTGCCGAGGAATACTACCTCTCGCTTCCACGCACAGAGACCAACCTCGAGAACCGCGGAGAGTTGGAGAAGGCATCCGATGCCCTGAAGCAAGAGGCTACCGATCTGCAGGGCATGTATGTGGAACTGCCCCCGATGCTAGTGAAGGCGTTGGGGATACTTGGCCAGATACCGTCAGTGGATCCAGACGATAAGCCTCGCATCATGGCAATGCTCAAGGAAGCTATGGAGGCCTTCGAGATAGGGATGACGGACTGGAGCTCGGTCGAGTCGAAGTTCCTCAGAAGCGAATTGCTGAGGTTGTGCCGCAAGGCAGGGGAGCTGGTTGAGGCGCTGTTCTACAGGGAAATGGACTGGGGAGATAAGACCTATCGGTACACGTCCGAGCATGGATACAGCATCGCCATGCCAAAAGGCTGGGTGCAGTGGACACCTACCTTAGCGCCCCTGCTGGCGCCCGATGTCCAGGGGGCTTCGGTTGCACCCCCCGACGCGTTGGTTGACCTCTACTTCCTCAGGACCGGGTGCTTCGGCGACGATCT
>CP070666.1:1839004-1840181 GCA_020351775.1 Gemmatimonadota bacterium
CCCGTGACCGAGAGGGCACGGTGTGGACGCAGCCGATCGCAGTCAGCCGGGAGCCGGCTTCGGATGACGACATTTGTGCTATCGCCACGCTTCCAGGCGGCGTCGGCGTGATCTGGTCCGATCAATCTGCAGACACCGTCTATTTCCGGTGGCACGGCGACGAGGCGCAGCCGGAAACGTGGGAGGAACCGGAAGTAGTGGATCGTGGCAACCGGACGGCTGACGACCATCTCAACACCGCCGTAGCCCAGGACGGTACGCTCTACGTGGCGACAAAGAACTCATTCGATCGCATCGGCCGCCCACAACTCGCCCTCCATATCCGTAACCCACAGGGTAGATGGAAGAAGCATCCGTACGCGCCCCGAACCGACCGGGGGGAGCCCAGTCGCCCGATCGTCGTGTTGGGGGGCGAGCCGGAGCGTTTCTTTCTGCTCCACTCGCTGTATGGCCGAGACGGGGGTCACACGCCGCAGAGTTGGATCAGCCTGCAGTCGACTCTGGGGGAGGTTGCCCAGCCGGCGATCGCCGCAGCCACCCGAATCAACAACGTGACTGCGTGCAAGGCGCGCTTACCTGTGGGACACCCCTGGATCGTTCTGGCCTCGGATCATCACGGAAACGTGTACGAAGCCCGGATCGACTCAGAGCCCCGCCGCTGATGGCGACCAAGGTCGACCCGATGGTGGCGTTGAGACACGAATGACTCGCGGGTGAGCTTGCCCTTGGCGGCGAAGCACCGCTACTCCGCCACGTTCCAGTGGAACCCCCGCGACGCAATCCTCCAGCCTTAGCATTTCAGTTCATATACGTCCATATACGGCCAACGCCCCGTCCCCTCACTTCTCTAAGTGCTTGTCCGCGAACTTCAGATACTGTTCCCAGTCGTAGTCGGTTACGCCATGCCTGCCCGTGCGGACGTGGTACCCGATCGTCCCCATCACCGGCTCGTTCACGCCCGGCATTTCCTTCACCGGCAATCCGCTCGTCCCGAGCAGCCGGTAGACCGGATCGGCATGTAGCGCAGAGACAAATTCGCCCCGCGGGTCGGCCCACACATCCTCCACAGCGCTGGCAATATAAACAGGGCGCGGCGCACTCAGCGCAATCAGCATATGCTGATCGACCGGCATGGCGTCTTCGTTGTCGTTGTACTGCAGGAAGTCGTCGCAGAACC
>CP070666.1:1840281-1841455 GCA_020351775.1 Gemmatimonadota bacterium
CCATATCCTCCATTGCGTCAATCCCGTTGCGGATCAGGTTGAGTATCACCTGCTGGATCTGAACTCCGTCGACCAAGACCGGGCGAGGGGCCTTCGAAAGTACCAGGCGGAGCTCCGTATTGTGGAGGCGGCAATCAACAGACGCCAGCTGCTGGATGTCGCGAATGAGTCCGTTGATGCTGCACTTCACGCGCTCACTTCCCCGCTTTCGGACCAAGTCTCTCAGCCGATGGATGATCTCCCCTGCCCGGAGAGCCTCGCGACTGATTCGCTCCAGAACCTGGAGCATGTCCAGGTTGGAGACGGTCTTGGCCTCGACAAGGCGTTTGGCCGCTTGAGCATAGGTGGATATCGCTGTCAGCGGCTGGTTGACCTCGTGAGCGATGTTGCTTGCCATTTCTCCCATGGTGCTTACGCGGGAGAGGTGTGTGAGCCGTTCCCTGAGTTCTTGTTCTTGGCTGCTAAGTAGTTCCTCCATCCGCAGACGTTCTGCCACATGCCCCAACCGTTCCGCTACCGCATTGAGCAACCTGCGTTCCTCTGCCAGGAACGGTCCTTCGTCACGGAGAGGCGTGTCCTCTAGATAACAGACCTCGATGCACCCTGTTCGTTTGCCACGCACAAACAAGTCAGCACTCTGTTTCCAGGGCGTGTCTACATAGTTATCGGTGCGATAATCACTGCCGTCCAGCAGAATACGAGCGCAGGTGATATCCGGATATCCCCAAGAACGAGGCAACAACTCCGCTACATCCTGTAGGATAGTGTCGAGAGATCTCCCCGATCTCTCAACGATCTCGGAAATGCCGAATAAACAATTGAGTTCCTTCGCACGCTCGCCCAGTTCGTTTGCCAGGCGGCGCAGTCCATCGTCGGAATGCTGCTGTTCGGGAGGAACCCGTCCTGTATGGGGCTGTGTGATCGGATTGTTCACATTACCGGCTTCCCTACAGAGGGACTGTACGGCAGTGTGATGATCCAGAGTTCACTGCCGCGGCCACTGACATGCGCATAAAGAAATCTATGTAGAGAGTTGGTCGCGCACGAGATCTCTCAGACAATGCCGAGACGGAGAGCGGAGGCGGTACGTACAAACCGCAATGCGTGTAGGGCCAATTGCGGATTTCCAGCGGACTATGTGTCTCTTACGATATCACTCAGACGCGTGACGATC
>CP070666.1:1841555-1842723 GCA_020351775.1 Gemmatimonadota bacterium
CTTGAGGCAGCTCGCTTCGGTGAAGAATCGTGGCAGCGCCTTGGTGCGGCGTCGCTCCTCGACGAAGCTGCGTTCGATCAGATTGGTCGTGCGCACGAACTTGCGGTGCCGCCAGGGGATACGATGGTGCGCCAGCAACGCCTCCAGATCCTCGCTGAAACAGGTCGCTGCACTAGGTAGCTCAGCTCTATAGCGTACCAGGAATGCCTCCGCTGCGAGCTGGCCGGCCTCCGGCGTGGGCGCGTCTCGTACCGCTAACAGATGGGCCTTCACTTCGGCCCGCAAGCGATCCGGTACCTTGGCCAGCACATTGCGCATCCGGTGCACCCAACAGCGGAGCCGGAGGCTGCTGGGCCAAATCTCGCTCACTGCCTGCAGCAGACCCGGCGCTCCATCGGTCGTGATCGTAAGCGGCGTAGGAAGCCCGCGCCGCACCAGATCCCGCAAGAAACCGAGCCAGCTCTCATAGCTCTCACGACTCCCCAGAGCCAAGTGCACCAGTACCTTCTCTCCACCGCGTGTAATGGCCCAGGCGCACAGCACTGCCTCGCGCCGAATCCCATGCCTCCTGAGCGGTTCGTACAACCCGTCCAGAAAGAGATAGAGCACGTCAAGCTCGCTCAAATCACGACTCACAAACGCCTCATACTCCTCCCACAGATGCTCCGTCACCACACTCACTCCAGTGCGCGACAGCAAACACCCACCCGTGGCGTCCGTAAACGCCGCCTCTACGTCCCGGGTCGACATCCCTCGCACATACATCTCCATAACTAGCTGCTCAAGCACATCAGAATGGCCTCTGAGAAAATCGTACAGCACCGAACGATACGGCTGCCCCGCATCCCGAACCTGTGGCACCTGAACCCCGATCCGACCCTCAGCCGTGTCCACATGCCCCGGCACATATCCATTGCGATAGCCCCGACCAGGAACCCGCACATAGCGGTCTCGTCCGATGAAGTCCTTCTGCTCCTCCTCCAACGCCTCCTGTATCACTCGGGAAGTCGCCAACCGCACCAACTCACTCAACGCCTCAGCACCAGACTCAACCGATCCAGCATCCCGCAAAAACGCCCGTACCTGCTCGCGCACACGAGCACTCGGAGCTAGCTTCGACATGCGGCGTGTGTCCTTTCTGCCCATCCCGGGCCTCGAGAGTTTCCAG
>CP070666.1:1842823-1843969 GCA_020351775.1 Gemmatimonadota bacterium
CATAGAGGAGGCCCAGAAGGCCGGCTATGAGCATTTCATGATCAAGGAGATCCACGAGCAGCCCAAGGTCATACGAAACACCTTCAAGGGCTACATATCGGCACTCGAGCCGATCGTTTCGCTGGGCGTCACGAGGGAGATCGACTTCAATGTCCTCATCCTCGCGTGCGGCACATCGTATCATGCCGCGCTGGTCGGGAGGCATCTGATCCAACAACTCGCCCGGATTCCGGTTCAAGTCGAACTCGCCTCCGAATTCAACTACACTGAGGCGGTCCTGAGCAAGACCTGGGCCATCGTCATCACCCAGTCCGGTGAGACTGCGGACAGCATCAAGGCACTCCGCAAGGCAAAGGCCTCCGGCTGCAGAACGCTCGTCATTACCAACGTGGTCGGGAGCAGCGCCACGCGACTGGCTGACGAGGTACTTTACATAACGGCGGGCCCTGAGATAAGCGTGGCCGCAACGAAGAGCTTTGTCGCCCAGTTGACAATGCTGTATCTGCTGGCTTTTGGCTGGGCTTCCACGGACGCTCGTTCCCTGGGTAATATGATCGCAGAATTGAGACAGCTGCCAAACAGAGTCCACGAGATACTCGACAGGGAAGAGGCCATAGCTGAGCAGGCACGACACTTGGCGAAGTACGAGAGCCAGTTTCTGGTCGCCAGGGGAGTCAACTTCCCCATCGCTCTCGAGGGAGCCCTGAAGATAAAGGAGATAGCCTACGTCCACGCGGAAGGATACGCGGCCGGTGAACTGAAGCATGGCCCGTTTGCCCTTCTTACCCCCAACACCCCGGTCATTGCGATCGCTGCCAGAGACAGCACCTATGACACGCTCCTCGCGAACATCAAGGAGATCAAGGCCAGGGAATCACCGGTGATCGCCATCGCTGGCGACGCTGACACGGAGATAGACAAGTACGTGGACTCGGTGGTCAGAGTCCCGAGCGTCGATCCTCTGTTCTCGCCGGTGGTCAACGCGATCGCCCTCCAGCTCTTGGCCTACTACATAGCCAGGGAGAGGGCGTGTCCGATCGACACACCGCGCAATCTGGCCAAGAGCGTTACGGTCGAGTAGCTTCGGGAGGATCAGGGTAGACAGTTGAGAATCCTTGTTACCGGCGGCGCGGGATTCATTGCCTC
>CP070666.1:1844069-1845211 GCA_020351775.1 Gemmatimonadota bacterium
CGATGAGGAGGCGCAAAGTCCGGTCAGGGATGTGGCCTTTGGTGAGGAAAGCGACGCCAATACCCTGGCTGAACAGGAATTGGAGGACCGCGTAGCTGAGATCCAGGACTTCTGGCGTCGGCTGAAACAGGTCGCTGGAAGGGCTGAAGTAAACCGCACGCGGCTTCTCATTGCGGCGCCTGAGTTCGCTCCGCAGTCTCTCGAGCGTGTCCTCATAAAGAACGATCCTGCTCTGGCCGGGATAGTTGCGATAGCCTCGGATGTAGCAGTAGGTGCAGCCGTGGAGGCAGCCGGCGGTGAGGTTGACGGTGAACATCCTCGAGAGGCAGGCGAGGGTGGATGGCGTTAGGACCGCGGACTTGCGCTTTGCCTTGGCGACGGTCACCACAGGCGTTGACCTCCCAGCCGAGGCTCATGGCGACCTCTCCGCCAGAGAACATAAACGTGATTCCCCGTGAGGCCCTGGGCTCTAGTCATGTCGCAGGCCGTCAGTTTATGGAGGCCAAAGGCATTCAGGTGTTCGACGAGTTCCTTTGGCCTCAAGTCGGCGTCTTCCACAATCGCGAAGTCGCAGTGCTCCAACAGCCGCGCGAGGACACTGGCTCCGTCCGATGTGACGAGGCATTCGGGATCGAGAGCCCTCATAGGTAGGCACACTTCGCCCTCCGCTGTATCCATCTCTCCCTGGCCACCCGATATGAGATGCAGCGCGCGGTAGTAGTCGGAAAGCGATGCCTGCGCGAACGAGCGGCCCTGCTCCAAGGTGACCCGCGAGTTCGACACCAGGAGAGCCGCGGGCCCCGCACCGTCAGGCGCCAGGCATTGAGAGGGCATGTGCGTTCCCCCCTTCATACCCTCCGAACCGACCAGATACGAAGGTAGCACATTTGTACGACAACCGCAAACGGAGAAATGACTCAGGTTATTGAAGAGCTTCGAAACCAGCGCCACGCGAAGACCCAAGGACTTGGGTAGCGGTCGCGGCCGCGCCAACCACGTACGGTAGTCGGCACCAAGGAACGTCAGGCTATCGACTGAACGCCTCATGCTGGAGGTGCGAAAGAACCGCATCGGGTCGGCCAAACAGAGGTCCGCGAACCATAGGACGAATCGAAGCGCGAACCCTTCCATAGCGCTCCAGG
>CP070666.1:1845311-1846451 GCA_020351775.1 Gemmatimonadota bacterium
CGATATGTCGGTCAGTAGAATCAGAGTTGAGTGGTACTTAGCTCCCAGTGTCCTCCATCGCGGCAGACAAGGGTAACGGAGATGGCAATGGCGATCTGGATTTCCAAATTCCTGGGCCCGGTCATTCTGGCTCTCAGCATTCCCATGATTATCACGCCCACAAGCCTTCAAGAAACAACCAAACGCTTCTTGGCCGACAGCCCGCTGGTCCTAATCTCCGGTGTTCTTGCAATGACGGCCGGGCTTTCGATTGTGAACGCGCACAACGTTTGGGTTCTGGACTGGCCTGTGATCGTGACCCTGCTTGGCGGGGCGCTTCTCCTCAGTGGGGCGTCAAGAAAGGCCCCAACGATAGCGGCGAGTTCAGGCCGCAACACCTTCACAGCCACTTTGCGGTGATGCTTGAGATCGTGGGCGAGATAGACGGTAGCCATCCCACCCGAGCCAAGCTCTCGCTCGATGGTGTAGCGGTCAGCCAGCGCAGCCTTCAGACAATCCAGCACGTCAGCCATGGGAACGGCTCCCGATTGGCGACTGGTCAAAGCTACGGTCTATTGCTGGGAGCGGCCAGTGACGAGCTAGACCCTGAGCGTTAGAGGAAACTGCTATGGGTAATGCGATCCCTCACAGTTCCTCGCCTTTCTCTTCTTTCGATTCGGTTAGCAGCCGCTCGTGAAAATCCAGGCGCTCCTGCAGCTCCACGACTTCTTCGTGGAGCGCACTGGTCCGTTCATACAGACCGTCGACTGCTTCGCCGAGGCGCTCGAGGTCCTGTACGGGTTTCTGATGCTCGAGCTGCTTGGCCTTGTGTTGGTACCGCATCTTCATGCCGATGAGTATGAAAGCACCGATCGAGATCATCACGATCACGGGACCGATTGCCTCTGCCAATTCTGGGGGCATTGTGATCCCCGGCTCAGGTTGCTAGCTGAAACCTACTACGGGAAGGCGGTGGTGGGGGATTCAGAATCTTGATCGTGCTGGAAGAGATGTAGACCCGAGACTCAGCACATACCCACGACGTATTCAGCTGTGCTGTCACCACCGAGAGCAGCAGCAAATTCTGGCCGTAGCACCTTCACAGCCACCTTGCGGTGATGCTTCACATCCTCGGCAAGGTAGACCGTAGCCATCCCGCCG
>CP070666.1:1846551-1847677 GCA_020351775.1 Gemmatimonadota bacterium
CGCGTAGGCGATCATGCTGCCGTCGGGCGACCAGCTGGGGGAAAACTCCCAACCGACGTGACTTGTGACTCGCCGCACGACGCTGCCGGCTGTGACATCCGGCGGCCCACCCGGCCGCAGCAACAGCAACACCGCAGTGACAACCGCGGCAAGCGCTGCAGCACTCGCCAACGTGGCTAGCGCGACCCTGCGGCGGCGGCGTGGGACAGCGACCGTGGGCCTCGTATCGGTCGGCGTTATCCCACCGCTCGGCGTGGCAAGCAGCTCCAACTGGGGCAACAACTCGGCGGCGCTTTGCCACCTGTCCGCCGGCTTCTTCTCCAGGCAGCGCATTACGACAGACTCGAGAGCTGCCGGAACCGTGTCGCGGTGTTTGCTCACCGGTTGTGGTCGCTCGGTCATGTGTGCCGCCAGGACCATCTGAGGCGTAGTCCCCATGAACACGGGACGACCAGTCAGCAGCTCGTAGGCCACGCAGCCAACCGCATAGATGTCCACCCGCTGGTCGAGATGCGGGTCGGCAGACGCCTGTTCAGGAGCCATGTATGCGGGCGTGCCGAGTGCCACACCGGCGGTGGTCAGCTGCTCCCTACCGGTGGCTTCACTCACCGCCTTGGCGACGCCGAAGTCCGTAACCAGCGCATGGCGGCCCCGCAGCAGGATGTTCTCGGGCTTGATGTCGCGATGAACCACGCTGTTACCGTGCGCCTCAGTGAGTGCGTCCACCACGTCTCGCATGACTCGCACGGCGTCGGCGATCGGCAGCTCGCCTTCTCGGGCGAGCTTGTCCCGCAGTGATGCTCCCTCTATGTGGGGCATGACGTAGAACAAGAACCCGTCTGCTTCACCCGAGTCGTACAGCGGTAGGATGTTGGGGTGCTGTAACTGGGCTGCGATCTCGATCTCTTGCAGAAAGCGTTCAGGACCGAGTGCCGCAGCCAGGTTGGGCCGCAGCACTTTCACAGCCACCTTGCGGTGGTGCTTCAAGTCCTCGGCGAGGTAGACTGTCGCCATCCCTCCGCTACCGAGCTCCGACTCGATCGCGTAACGGTCGGCGAGCGCTTGTTTGAGGCGAGCTAGGACATCATCGGTCACGTCATGCGACCTCCTGGTCCCAGGCTCTAAG
>CP070666.1:1847777-1848901 GCA_020351775.1 Gemmatimonadota bacterium
GTGGCGCCCAATTGGCATACATACTCGCAGCCACCTAGCATCGCGAAGTCATCGGTGACGTTCAGCCTCGCGGTTGGGGCAATACTCAGTACGGCGTCGTCGACCACCAAAGTGTGAGCCTCACTGTGTTCGGCGAGGCTCACGCTATTGGCATTGATCACCACCGAGATGACGTCTTCGGGGCAGTAGTCGACCGGATTGCCGCGTGAGTCGACCCAACGCGAGTACCCGGTTTGAGGATCGATGTCAGTCCAGTTGCCGTCGCCCAGGCCATCCCAGGTGAGCGACGGCTCTTCTCCGACCACTGTCGACTGGAGAATCGTGAAATCACTGGACCATCCGGAGCCGGTTCCGCGCGCGAAGAATAGGCTGGAGCCGACGGCGGGAAAATCGGGTGTGACGCACGGACTGATATCGTAATAGCTGCTATTGATCGTCGGTCCAAGGTTCACCGGAGTCTCCCACTCAGCTTCCGTGCTCGCCCGCGTTGTCATCCAGAGGTCGACGCCGCCATACCCGCCGAACCGGGTCGAGTACAACAACAGCGACAGTCCATCTGCAGTCAAGTACGGCAGACCCTCTGCAGCAGAGCTATTGACCGGTTCCCCGAGATTCACCGGCTCCCCCCAGGGAGCAGATCGGGTGTCTCGAGTCGTAAGCCACAGGTCGGCCCAACCGCCCAACCCATTCGGCCGGTTCGACCCAAAATGGAGGGACAGCCCATTAGCAGAAATGTTGGGGTAGCCGTCGCCGTATCCACTATTGACAGATGGCCCAAGGTTCACCGGCGTTGTCCACTCGTCGTCGTCGCTCGTTCGCGTAGTCATCCAGATGTCGCCGTGGCCCTGTCCACCGGGCCGAGGCGGGTAGCCGAACGGATTCCCGTCACCGAAGAGCAGTAACAGCCCGTCGCCCGAAACGCTGGGCAAGCTCTCCCAATGCTCGCTGTTGACCGTCGGTCCAACGTTCATCGGCGTGCCCCAGGGGGCGTCTGTCGTTGGTCGCGTCACCATGTATATATCGGCGAGACCGTACCCATCAGGCTGGTCTCGAGCAACAAAGAAGAGCGACAGCCCGTCAGCCGTAAGGCTCGGGCATGCAGCGTGTTCCAGCACGAGTGTAGG
>CP070666.1:1849001-1850123 GCA_020351775.1 Gemmatimonadota bacterium
AGGGGCGGGGGAGGGATTTCTGACATAGGCAATCCGCGCTGCAACCCAAGTGTTGTTCGGCGGACGATCCCGAACAGCGTCAAACCCGCGAGAATATGCACCGCCAGGTTGAACGCGTGGTAGCTCCAAACGTTGAGACCACCGAGGGCATAATTGACGGCCAGCGAGACGGCGACCACCGGGCGATGACCATGGCTCAAGATATTCCAGGCGGGCCAGAGTTGTCGGATATGCTCATTAGCAACGATGTCGGCCTGGTCATCAAAAACGAATTCCCCGTCAAAGCTGTTCCAGTAAGCCAGAATGCCGGCTCCGATCACCAGGAACGGTAACCACCGGGTTCGTCCACCTGGGTCTAGTTTTCCGGTTCTATGCGCGCCCATATCTTATATATAGCATAAGCCAATCCGGCCGGATCTTCGACCGGCCTGGTGTAGGAGGCCCCTCCTGAGGCTCGGTACCACTGGCGACTTCCGCCGGCGCGCGGATAATGGGGGTCATGGCGAACGTGAGTGAGCATCCTATGGAGCCATCGGCCGGCACACCGCGGCACCTGATCCTAGGGACGGCCGGTCACATTGACCATGGGAAGACTGCCCTGATTAGAGCCCTGACGGGCACCAACACCGACCGCCTGCCCGAGGAGCGGCGGCGAGGTATGACCATCGAGTTGGGTTTCGCGGAGTTGATCCTTGGGTCGGTGCATTTCGGCATCGTTGATGTGCCCGGTCACGAACGCTTCGTGCGCACGATGGTAGCCGGAGCGACGGGCATCGACATGGCCCTGATCGTCGTAGCGGGCGATGATTCGGTCATGCCCCAAACCGTTGAGCACGTAGAGGTACTCCGACTGGTGGGGATCGAGCACGCGGTAGTGGTGGTTACCAAAGCTGACTTGGTGGACGACGGTCTGCTGGAGCTTGTCGAGGAGGAGGTGCGCGAACTGCTGAAGGGCACACGTCTGGAGGTAGCACCGATCGTTCCTGTTTCATCGGTAACCGGCACAGGCCTGGACGTGTTGCGAAGACAGCTCAGCGAAGTTGCCGCCCGTATTCCACGGCGCACGACGAGAGGACCGTTTCGCATGGCCGTGGATCGTGTTTTTACCGTGCAAGGCAGGGG
>CP070666.1:1850223-1851343 GCA_020351775.1 Gemmatimonadota bacterium
ACCGCTGGTTCGTCTCACGCGCCGCGGTCGCGCTAGTAGCGTTCGTCTTGCCTCTGGTGGCGTGTCAAGGGCTGCTCGATGTCAGCGATCCCGACGTCGTGACACCGGATAACCTGGCGGACGAACTCGGCCTCCAGACCCTGCGCAACGGGGCGATTGGCAACTTCGTGCTCGCCTACGCCGGTGGAGGGCAGACCGACAACCAAATCATGAACTCGGGCCTCATGAGCGATGAGTGGATGCACTCAGGGACGTTCCCCACCCGACAGGAGGTGGAGCTGCGCATCATCCCGACGGACAATGCTACGATGAACGGGGTGTACCTCAATTTGCACCGCGCTCGCGTGGACTTGGAGGAAGCGGCGCGGAAGATCCAGGAGTTCGTTTCTGATCCCAGCGCCGACGAGCGAGTCCCCGAGCTGTTGGCGTACTCCGGGTTTACGTACATAGCCTTCGGGGAGAACTACTGTTCCGGTGTGCCGTTCAGCCTTGCGCCGGATGACGGCCCGATCGTACTCGGAGAACCCGAGACGACTGAGCAGATATTCGACAGGGCAGTAGCACGATTTGACGAGACGATAGCCCACGCCGCTGCGAGCGACGCCATTCTAAACATGGCGCGCGTTGGCAGGGGTCGGGCCCTGTTGAACCTCAACCAGCCTGCCGCTGCAGCTGCAGCGGTAGCCGACGTGCCCGACGACTTCGTCATCTACGCCGAGCACTCCAACAACTCCCTCAGAGAGCGGAACGATATCTACGAGTTCAACTACACGGCCAAGCGTTGGTCAGTGGCCGACAGCGAGGGAATCAACGGATTGGACTTTCGCTCCTCGGGTGATCCCCGCATCGTCGCGGAGCTGGACCCGCGGATGGGATTCGACGAGACGTCGGAGCTGTGGGTGCTCAAGAACTATCAGAGCCGCAGCGATGCGGTGGCGTTGGTCACTGGCGTCGAGGCGCGCCTCATCGAGGCGGAGGCTGCCCTGCGAGACGCTGATGCAGCCGGTTGGCTGGCGATCCTCAACCAGCTGCGCGCGGACTTCGCCACCCTGGCCGCAGTCCTGTATCGGGACAATCCGCCCAGCGGCACGCTTGCGCCACTCGCCGACCCCGGCACAGC
>CP070666.1:1851443-1852551 GCA_020351775.1 Gemmatimonadota bacterium
TGAGCAGCGTCGTGTCGCCACTCTCTGTCTCGCCGATTATGTAGAAGTCGATCGTGTAGGCCGCGGGCTGCGCACGGAGCTCCAGCTCGACCCCTTGGAATCCAGTCAGGCTGAGGAGCTCGTCGTTCAGGAAATCGATGTTGCCGATGTAGTCGTCGCCCATCAGCACGAGCCAGGCGTTAGTCATCTGGAGATTCGTTTGGGTCCAGGCATAACCTGAGACCGGCTCACTCTCCTCGGTAATCTGGGAGGGATCCAGGTCGACAAAGAAGTTGTCTTGGAACGTGTCGGCCAGACTGGCCGATGTCAGTAGCAATACCGTGGTTATCGTGCCGATGCTGTGCGCGCAGTTCATTTGTGTCTCCCGAGGTGACGCTGCCGTGGTGGCTCGCGAACGCGGGCCTTTGACTGGACGCACTATCCACTCGTATGATTTTTATGCTACGCACCGTCCGGAAGTCAACGGCCAACTTGTTGAGATTCTGCCCAGGTGAGCGACGGGTCGATGACCCGAGTTACTCCGCTGATTCGTGGGAGGGTCCTATGAGCGAGATTGTCGCGGATCCGAAGCTGGTAGCTTTCTGCGGTCTCTACTGCGGCGCGTGCAAACTGTACCTCAAGGGCAGGTGTCCGGCCTGCCACGAGAACGCTAAGGCGACGTGGTGCAAGATACGCACGTGCTGCCTGGAGAACGACTACTCGTCCTGCGCGGCGTGTACCGAGTTCGAGGATCCGAAGGACTGCCGGAAGTTCCACAACCTCTTCTCGAAGGTCATCAGCTTTCTCCTCAGGTCGGATCGGCGGGCGTGCGTCTTGCAGATCAAGGAGCTTGGCCTCGAGGGTCATGCCGGAGCGATGGCCAAGCTGAGGCGCCCCTCAATCAAGCCATGAGCTGCCGTAGTGTGCCTACCCACCGTCGCTCAGGTGCGGCCTGGTGGTGTACACCACCGGAAAGGGCGGGGTACCCACCTACGTTGTTGCCCGCGCGGGAGCGCAGGCCGCTACGCCCGCCGGATCGTGTGCGCCCGACCCTTCGGCTGTGCTGAGGGGCGGCACACCAAGTTCTCCGGTCGCTCGCCCGACCTGCACCGGCCTGGGGCTTTGCGCT
>CP070666.1:1852651-1853753 GCA_020351775.1 Gemmatimonadota bacterium
TACCCCAATTAGGTGCATTCCCGACCAGGTCACGGAGTCGCTGCCCTTCCTCGCGTAGAAGTAACTGGCATCAGTGGCGAACGGACCGTAAGTCACCTTACCCGACTCGAATGTGTATCGTGGACGTGCGTTGGCTGCAACGATGTCTCGCAAGAGGTCGGTCTTGGAACACACGTAGACCTCGTCGCCGTTCATCTCGAGCATCACACCAACACCGGCGCGTGATTCTGGGGTCTCGAGCACGTGAATCGCATCGACCGGGGAGGTGTAAGGAGCACTGCGGTCTACCGGCGCCAACACGGTAACGAATGTCTCGATGTGGCCTGCGAAATAGTGACTCGAGACGGTCTGATACACAGCCGTGGCAGGCTCCAGATTGCGCTCGAGATCGAACGTCCCCTGCGTGCGGATGCCGCCCTGGGGAAACTCGATCCTGAGGGCCTTGTTGCGGGGCATCTCGCGGCCGCGAATCGCGTCCACCCCAGTAACGAAAAATCCTTCGCCTCGATCCAGCACGCTTGTCGCGTGCCACAACGTGGCAAGCGTATAAAAGTCAGTTTCTAGGAACTTCACGATGTCGAAGACGACGTACACGTTCTGCTGTTTGAGCCACGTGATGACACGATCATGCTGCACTCCGTCACGCTCGTCGCTGAGGCGGGTGCGGCTCACGTCGAACTCATCGGCGGTCCAGAACTCGACCTTGTCCGTCTCCACCGGCCGATAGGCGCCCGAGTTGCGCAGGAATTCCCACAGCTCCTGTTCACGCCCGCGCTTTCCTGTTCGGTAGACCAACCGGTTGTGATAGTAGTCGGCGCGAAACTCGCCCCAGGGACCTGAAGGCATGCGCGGCCGGTAGCCCGCATCATTGAGCAGCACCGAACGCTCGCTCATCAGGAGCACGATGGAGTTCTCGTCAGAGTGCCCGTGGTGCATCTTCTCTTCTTCCACGGGTATTGTGTTGCGCAGGTAATCGCGTGCCACGCGGGCGTACGGGCCCTCATCACGGTAGTTGAGTAGCAGGTAGTTGGCATCGGCGTCCCAACCGTCACGGAATACGATCTTCTTGCCAACCAGGTCCTCCATCACTTCCTCGCTGGCC
>CP070666.1:1853853-1887984 GCA_020351775.1 Gemmatimonadota bacterium
CGCCGAGTCTTCTTGTTCAACCCCAGGCCTCGTTGGAGAAGCGACCACACACTCGAGGCCGCCTGACCGACGGCCTCTGATGCCGCAGAGGTGCCTCGGGCTGCACCTCTCTCCAGATCCGCAGCTAGTATCGCGGGGCTCGAGGTTCGCTCGGCCGGCTCCAACGCCATTGCTTGCGCTACCGCCGACGCCAACGGTCGAGGGATGTGCGGCATGCGCTCCCTCAAGTCAGGTACGGCTTCGCGAAATCGCTTCGAGACAACCTCCATCGTGGTCGTGCCTGAGAACGGTTGCTCTCCCGAGAGCATCTCGAACACCATGCAGCCAAGACTGTACACATCCGACCGTGCATCGAGCTGTTCTGCGCAGGTCGCTTGCTCCGGACTCACGTATGCTGGTGTGCCCGCTGAGGAATCGATCTCACGACGCTTGCCCCATTCGAAGACCTCCCGGTGTATGGCGCGGGAGATGCCGAAGTCCGCCACGTAGGCATGGCTCTCCGATAGGAGCACGTTTTCTGGCTTGACGTCACAGTGGAGTACCTGGCGTTCGTGCGCATGTTGGAGCGCCGCGGCAATGCCTTGAGTGATCGCGACGGTTTCGGCAATCGTGAGTTGCTTATCTCGATCCAGGCGATCCCTGAGTGAACCGTCGCGAATGTAGGGCATGACATAGAACGGGTAGCCAGCAGCTTGTCCCGAGTCATAGAGCGGCAGGATGTGGTGATGCTCGAGCCTCGCGGTATAGCGGATCTCCTTGAGGAATTGCTCGACACCGATTCCGCTCACCGCCTCCGGCGTCACCACCTTGAGCGCCACCAGGCGGCCATGCTTGACGTCGCGCGCGAGGTATACCGAACCCATGCCACCCTGGCCCAGCTCCTTCTCGAGCAGATAGCGGTCGGCCACCGCAGCCTGGAAAGTGGCGTCGCCACCTCCCTGTGGTCCCGATTCGATCTCGAACAACTCCTCGAACGCGACACCGAACTCTTCGAGCAGCCGCTCGCGGGTCTTGGGTGACGGGAACGGGTGTTTCCCGTTTACGATCTCAGACCAATGGCCCCGCGAGATCCCCAGCTTGATAGCCCAGTGGTTCTGACTCAGCGTGCTCTGAGCCAGTATATCCAACAGCCGTTGCTGCTTGAGCCGCACGCGCACCGGTAAGGCCCCAATAGTTGAGTCTCAATACGAAGATATTCCCAATTCGGCCTTGGCGAAGCGTTCGTTTCACGTCTCGCTGAAGAAGTGTTCTAGAGTGTTCGATCCGGTACCAGGGCGCTCGGGCCCAGGGTGCAGAAGCGCGGAGGAGGGAGTGGGGAGCACAGTGCACACCAATGCGGCCATGTGGCTGAGCTGTGCTCTTGCCAGAGCGTTAGCTATGTGATATATATATATTGACTATATCGATATATCCTGTACTGCGAGAGGCGCCCATGACCGCTCCAACTGCTGCCCTGGATCTGAGTTCCCTGGCCCAGCACCACACTTCCCAGCTGCTGGCGCGCATCAGGCGCTACTTGCCGGACCTGGATGAGGCCAAGGACATCCTACAGGATGTCTGGCTCCAGGTCATGCGGAAGCGCGACGCATTCACTGGAGCCGGATCGGCCGAGGGCTGGACCTTGGCTATCGCCCGCAATGCCTGCCTCATGGAACTGCGGGGACCTCATCGCAACGCGCGGACGCGATCGGTAGCGGTGTTGTGGCAGGACCGATGGTATGGTACCGGATCGCACCTCGATCCGCCCGACGCGCGCGCCATCAGAAGCGACTTGCGCCGTGATATCGGCCGGAGCTTGGCCGAGCTTCCGGTCCGCCAGCGCAAGGTGGTCGTGCTACGGCTGCTGGAAGGACGAAGTACAGCTGAGACTGCCCAAGCGCTGGGGTGCACTCCGGCGGCGGTCAAGTCCTACCTGCACCGAGCCGTACGGCGCATGCGCGTGTCTTTGGCCCACTGGCGACCGGCCTTCAAGCATTAGAGGCGGCCGCTGCACGCATAGCCGCGGTCGTTCTCTCAGCTAGGCAAGAATCGCCCGCAGCCGCTCGGCGTACTGCTGTGCTTCCGAATCGGCCGTTACGATCTCGATCTGATCGGGGTTGGCGACACCAATCCCCAGCTCAACCGCGCGCTCGATCTGCTCCAGCCGGAATACCGGTCCGTCGGACACCTGGGAAGTGGTTTCTTTGTCCCGCAGGATGGCCACCCCGACGGCGTCGAGCGCCACCCGGTCGCTGGATGCCAGCACCAGGTTGGGCCGCTCGACGGTGCCGGCTTCTGGGCCGCGATCGGTGAAGCACTCGACGGCATCCATCACCACGATCGCAGGCTGATACGACAGGTTGATCTCGGCAATCATGCGCCGCTGGTGCTCCGAGCCGTGCAGCTCACGCATGAAGTCGTGATCGATGCCCGGTACTTGCTTGGCCACCATACCCACGCTGTTCTTGAGTGACAGTGTGAAATGGCCGCCAAACCGGTGCGTCTTGAGACAACACGTCTGCACGATGGCGTCCGTCTGGCGATAGATGCTGCCCAGGTGATACCCGCGGCTCCAATGCAAATCGGCGTGGTCGACCTTGACCCAGCCCTCGGCCGGCAGGTCCTGCAGCGGCAGTGCCTCAAACCCGAGCGCCTCAGCCTGTTGCATCACGCCCAGGTCTTCCATGACCTGGCGCGTATCTCCCATGCCGCTGCGGTCGGCGACGGTAATCCGAGCGGCGTCCAGGTCCTTGATGAGTCCTACCATCGATTCGAGCGTCTCGGGATGCGTGGAGCCCGGAAACGCATGCGCGCTGTTGAAGTTGGGCTTGAGTGCGACCCACTTGCCGCTCAACTCCGGCGCACCCGCGAGTTCCACAGCCTGCCGAATTGCTGCGTCCCGCCCGCCCGCGCCTACCGTCACCATGCCTACGGTCGCGGTGGATGGTGCAGGCCAGCCAAGCCTTCCGGTGGCAAGCGTTGCTAGGCTCATCGCTGACATCTCGACGAATTCCCTCCGGTCCCAGTCGCGCATGGCGGTCTCCTATGGGTGAGTCTCTTCGTTGGCCGTCCGCGCGTCCATCAGCGCCTTGGCTGCCCGCTTCTTCTGCAGGTAAGGTACTCCATTGGCGATCCAGTCGGGCGCCGCTTCGCCCTTGAGATAGTGATCGTAGAACTGCTCCATGCGCGTCATGAAGTCCTTCTGGTTCTCGAGCTTGGAGAGGTGGTGACCCTCACCTGGGTACGACGCGAATATTATCGGCTTACGCAAGAACCGGAGTGCGTTGTAGAACTCCATGCCCTGGTTGTACTCGACAGACCCATCCTCTGTACCGTGCAGGTACAGTAACGGCGTGTCCATAGTCTGCACCCAGGTGATCGGCGACTGAGATCGGTATAGCTCGAAGTCGTCAAACGGATTCGTTCCATACCTTCCCTGTCCGTGGATGTCGTAACCGTGGTTGTTCTGCCCGCTCCCGCGAAACAGGATATTGAACTCACCCGCGAGATTGATTGGTGCCGCGCCCGCGACGACTGCGGCGAACACGTTAGAGCGTGTCGCAATGAACGATGCCCCTCCGCCGCTGAAGCTGTGACCGTGGAGGCCGATCCGCTCCGAATCCGCGTAACCCAGTTCGATCACCTTACGCGTCGCCGCCTCGACGCAATCGAGCATATCATCGTGGGTCGTTCCCGTATTGAAGTGCACGTCAGGCAGCAGTACCAGATACCCGTTGCTCACGTACTTTGCGAACATAGGTGTATCGCGGAAGACCAAGCGCGAATAGCGGTACAACTCTTGTGAGCGCTTCTCATAGAAATCGACCAGCATCGGCAGCCGCTGACCCGGCTGGTAGTCATCGGGAATGCTCAAGACACCCTGTAGCGCAACGCCGTCCTTGTTCTCGTACTCAATCAGAATGTTGTGGCCCCATTTGTACTCTGACTGCCACGGATTCGCGTCGGTCAGCTGACGTGTCCGCGACATTCTCATATCGCTCACGTGGTAGTTGGGAAAGTCCACGAAGGTCTCTTTGGTAAAGAGCACCCGGTCCGCTTTCTTGGCCTTTAGGAGTCGCGATACGCTCAACTCCCCATAGCTTCTCCGCTCTAGGTGTCCGCCTTCCAGTACGTAGTACCCGTACTGCTTTGTCACGTCACCGTAGGCCGATAGCACTATCGACTTCGACAGATCGATGAAGCGCTCCTCCGGATCCAACCGCACATAGCGGAACACGATCTCGTTTCTGTCTCCCTCGCCCTCGGTGAGCGCGACGGCGCCGCTGCCGTCCAACGGCTGCAACCAGACGTCGTAGCGGTGGTTGAGCACTACCGCGTCGCCATCTTTGGTCCAACCTGCTACACCGTAAGGGGGTTTGGTGCCTGGACGATCGAACTGCTGGTTCACGAAACTCACTGGAGCCGTTGCCGTAAGGTTCACGGACCTGGCTGCAGCGATCACGTAGTCCCAGATGTGTTCGTCTTTCCAGTAGAGGAAGTGTTTGCTGTCGGGTGAGAGTCCCAGGGTCCGCTTCTGGCCCTCGAACATCAGTACACGCTCGCCGGTGGCGGTGTTCACCCGATAGTAGTCTGCCTGCGGCTCCTTCCAGTCCGAGACGTATGCGCGGTTGTCGCGACCTATACCCCAGTTTCCATCTCGAGTAATGTCGATATGCCGCATCGTAGAATCGGTGAGTTGCACGAACTCACCGCTTCGCAGCATGAAGACAGACCTGTATGTGAAGTCGCGATCCGAGTTGGCTCGCCTGGCTTGAACTGTCTGGATTCGATCGTCGTTCCAGTGGAAGATGTCGACGTTGGCAATCGGTTGATCTTCGTCTTCCTCGAACTCAGCTTCCTGCCGCTTGATCCCGAAGAATACGCGCGAGAGATCATCGCTCCACGAAAGCGATCCCCTTTCGCTGATCACCGTGCTATCCGGAAACCGGGCGATGGACGAGGGATCGAGTTCCCAACGTTCCGGATCCGCGCCCACGTTCGTGAACGCGATCAGCCTGTTCTCACGCTCGGCGGCGCTGTCCGGCTTGGTTCCCTTCAACACAGCGATAGCGGTGCCCTCCTCATCCCACGTCATGCGTGCATAGACCAACGTGTCATTGTCCAGCACTCGCCGGATTCCGGTCGTCAGATCTGAGACGTACAGGCCGTTGCCGCCCCTGCCCGCGGCGTCGACCGTGTGTGCCAACAGTGCACCCGGCTTGTTGAAGCCGAACTCGGACACGTTGCCGAGCAGTTCGTCGTAGCCGCGCGACAGATTTCTCAACAATAGATCGGTGCCGTTGTGCTCGGCCTTAGCGTCGGCTGCCGCCTTCTTGATCACCAGATAACTCGATCCCTTGGCAAACTCGAATGACGTGATGTTGTCCCAGGTTACCGTGTCACCAGTCGCCAATTCCATCAGGCCGGCGCGCCGTGGTACCGGCTTGTCGTCCTTGCGGAGTTTCTCTGCCTCCTCGTAAGGGGTCACGATGATGTAGGCAACCCACCGCGAATCGTCGGAGAACTGCGGTTCCGAGCCCCGTGGCACCTGGAATTCCTCATCGCCTGCCAGATGCTTCACGTAGAGCGTATCGTCTCCCCTGTGGCGGCGGTATCCATAGGTCATCCAGTTGCCGTCATCCGACAACGAGACCGAGACGATGCTACGCCACTGGGCGTAGTCCTCGATCTGCATGGCACGTTTGCCACCACCCTCCTGCCCCGAGACCGCAACACCCCACACGGGAGAAGTAAGGACCACAAGTACAGCGGCTCTCAGAACAAGGCTGCCCTTTCTCATCATCTGCCTCCGAATACCTGGAAGTCGATAGCCTACTCCAGTCACTCCTGCGCTCGACCCAGATGATACCAGGCTACTGTCGACGCCACCACCCGCTCGACCGATCGGTCGCAACCCGATAGCGGCCCCATCCGTAGTGATCGGGGGTGGATCGCAACAATCCACGGCCGTTGCGCATCCAATCTTCAGAACGGCGGCGCTCGGGCACCAGGAACCGCCGAGGAACCGAACCAGGGTAGCCATGCGCCTAGTACAACGACTAGCTCAGCTCCGCAGCCATTCCCGGGGCACCATCTTCGCGGCAGCAATAGTCACGATTGCAGGCGTTGCCAGTGTCTCAGTAGTGCTGGAAGCTCTGGTGCGGCCCCGCTTGGGGGAGAACACGCTCAGCACGCCGACCCGCTTCTATGCCCGCCCGTTGATCCTCGCGGTTGGCGAGGCGGCGGAGCGCGATGCCGTGGAGTCGCGGCTGCAGCGGCTCGGCTACCGCCGGACCAGTCGCTCCCGAGTCTCCACCGGAGAATACCGCCTCCGCTCGCGCGAGTGGATCATCGGTCGACGTGCTTTTCGGATCGCTGACCAGCTCGATCCCGGAGGGGTCGCTGTCGTACGGCTCAGCTATGGTGGTGTAGTATCGAGTATCAGGGACACCGATGGCCGGAGATTCCGCTACGTAACCCTTGAGCCGGAACTGCTGCGCACCGCCTACGGATCGGCCAACGAGGACAGGGTCCCGCTGGCGCTAGCCGACTTCCCTACACACCTGGTGGACGCGGTGCTCTCAATCGAGGATCAGCGGTTCTTCGAGCATTCAGGCGTTGACGTCAAGCGGATAGCCGGAGCGACCATTGCCAATCTGCGGGCGCGTCGCGTTGTCCAGGGCGGCAGCACCATCACTCAGCAACTCGTCAAGAACCTCTATCTGTCGGCAAGACGCTCGCCGGTGCGCAAGGTGCGCGAAATAGCGATGGCTCTGGTGCTGGAAAGTCGTTACGACAAGGAGGAGATCCTCGAGACATACTTGAATCAGGTTTACTTGGGTCAGGACGGCGCCCTGGCAATACACGGCATGGGACGCGCCGCCCAGTTCTATTTCGGCAAGGACGTGAGTCAGCTCTCAGTAGCCGAGTCGGCAGTTCTGGCCGGCATCATCCGCGGCCCCAGCTTGTACTCGCCGTTCCGCAACCCCGAGAGGGCAACCGAGCGCCGCAACCTGGTGCTGAGAATCATGCACGAGAGGGATCTGCTGACGGAGCGGCAGCTGCGTGCGGCGCAGCAGCTCGGGCTGGGTTTGGCAGGCCCCCCGGACCGAACAACCGCCGGAAGATACGCCTCCGACTTCGTGGCCGCCGAGCTGCGAGCCCAAGTCGGCGAGTCACGGCTGGACGACGGTTTCACCGTGTTTACGACTATCGATCTGGACGCGCAGCGTGCAGCCGAGCAGGCCGTGCAGAGCGGACTGGCACAGCTGGAACGAGACTATCCTAAGCTCGCGACTCCGGAGAGCCCGCTTCAGGCTGCCCTCGTGGCCCTGAATCCGAACACGGGTGAGATCCTCGCTATGGTGGGCGGACGTGACTACGGCATGACCCAGTTCAATCGTGCAGCGTACGCACGGCGGCAACCAGGCAGCTCCTTTAAACCGATCGTTGCACTCGCTGCTCTGGCACGGAACAGCGGACAATTCACATTGGCGTCGCATCTGGAGGACGAGAAGCTCACGGTCGAGACGCCGGCCGGCATGTGGGAGCCCAACAACTACGATGGACGGTTTCGCGGTCCGGTGAGCTTGCGCGATGCGCTCGAGCGATCGCTCAACGTTCCGTTCGCGCGGCTGGGCTTGGCCGTTGGTCCGGAACGCATCGCAGCTACGGGACGCAACCTCGGTATCGGGAGTCGGCTCTACGCCGTGCCGAGCTTAGCGCTAGGTTCATCCGAAGTCACTCCGTTGGAGCTAACGCGGGCATATGGCGTACTGGCCGCTGGTGGGTTCCGCGCCAACCTGCACTCCACCTTGGGAGTGCTCGATCGCAACGGCGAGGTACTGAGTCGTGCCGAGTTGGACGGCGAGCAGGTCTATGACGCGTCTGAGACATACCTAGTCACTTCGGCGCTGCAGGGTGCGGTGGAGCGTGGTACTGGGCAGCAGTTGCGTTCGCTGGGCTTTCGCGGGCCGGTGGCAGCGAAATCGGGTACGACCAACGATTTCCGCGATGCGTGGTTCATGGGGTACACTCCCAATCTGGCCGTCGGCGTGTGGGTGGGGTTCGATGACGGGCGCAGCATCGGGTTGTCGGGCTCGCGAGCTGCGCTGCCGATCTTCGCACAGTTCATCATCGCTACTCTGGGCCGTCACGGCGGGAAGGATTTCACGGTGCCCTACGGCTTGGAGATCGTGGAAGTCGACCAGGAGACGGGGCTCCTTGCCGGGCCGGGCTGTCGCGGTGAGCGCGAAGTGTTCTTGAGGGGCACAGCACCCGACCGCAGCTGTTCACCTTACCGGCAGCTGCGTTGGCAGTTCACCAGCGACGGCACCCGCTGGTATACGCGGCTGCTGGACGAAGTGCGGCGGCGGTTGGGCGGCGGGAGGTAAGACAGCGGGCGCGAAGAGCCCAGCGGATCCGACGGCCACAGACTCGTCTCATCACAGATTCCTCTAGCGCCATGCGACCACACCGCCGTGACCGCCGGGCGACCGGCCCACCAGAAGCCGCATCAGAAGAAGAACATGATTTCTCCGCCCTCGCCTCCCATGCGCGGATTGACGATGTTCGCGAACTTCGAACCGAACCGGTAGCTGAAGCCGACTCTCATGTTGAACCGAAAATCGGTCTCACGCGCTCTCCGACGCAGCAGTATCTCTTCGTCGGTCAGTCCTTCAGAAGGTAGGTAGAACTGGTCCTTGATCCGTGAGATGCCCCCGGACAGGTTGAAGTTCAACCCACGGAACAGCCGGTACTCGAAAAACGCGAAGGTGTTGATGCTGTGCACCCTGAGGTCGTGCAGGTACTGGGTCCCCCCGATCGAGCCAAAGACCCGACCCCAGGGTTGCTGCACCGATGCCGACACAGACAGGGTGTGCCGTGGCAGGATCTGCTCGGTCTTGCCATCGACCGTAACCAGCTCGTAGTTGAATGCCGCCAGCTGAGCGGTATAGAGGAAGGTCAGCTGCCGGCGCGTGGATTCATCATATGGGAAGATGTTGTATTCCAGAGCAGGTCCAAGAAAGATTCCCAGGTCTCTGTTGTAGTACGTAGATCTACTCGCGGTTGCGGCGCCACCGCCTGACCAATGATCACCCAGACTCCATACCATATCTAGGTTGACTGAGTAGTCCTCCGAGACATCGACGTAGACGTCATCATCGTCCAGTTCGAACTCTTGTCTGCTGTAGCGGCCGGACGTGCGCAAGCTGACCTTGAAGTCCTCGGCCACCCTGGAAGCGCTCGCCGACCCCCCGAGCGAGTATCTGCTCTGTTGCGCCTCTCCGTTGAGGGAGCCGTTGGCCCGGATCTGGAATACCCACAAGTTCCACGGATCGTGCTCCTCTCGCTGGACGACAGCGACTGGGGGCTCCTGGTAGGTGACACGCAGGCGGGGAGCTATCGGGCTGTTATCGACAAACCGCACCAGCCCCAAGGCAATGGTCTGAGTGAGGTTCTCCCGCACCTCTGCATCCGTATCGTCTGGATCCGAGGTGTAGGAGAGCGATCTGTCCTGCTCCACGAATTCCCGCCGGCCCAGGTAGTCGAGTGTGTAATGCCACCCTCCGCCCCCCGTCCTTTGTGAAGTCACAAGCAGGTGAATATCCGAATCCTGCCTATCGCGCACCCAGTTCACCCATGTGATTTCACGCCGGAAATGATCGAAATCGCAATTGGGAGCGTTGCAGTCGAGGAATACGTAAAGGGCCTGCGCCGTAGTGTCGGCTGCAGGCTCCTGAGCAAAACCGACCGCGCAAGGTAACGCGGCGGCGATCAGGACTGCCGAAACGGCTCTGAGCATTGTCGCCCTCGGGCTTGTCGATGTCAGTCGGGATCCCTAGTAGGACGCCTCAGGCCGCCGATTCGTTGCACTGCTCTCTGGACCCGAGGCTCGGGCGCGTTAACTACTCGGACGAGCGACAAAAGTTCCGCAATCTCACGGAGGGCACCGAAGACAGTGCACAGCGTACAGGATACTTCGTTGTGCCTGACGAGATTCGTATCTGGCACATCGAAGATCTAACCCCTGTACTCTGCACTCCGTATTCTGTAACGTGGGACCGGATACCATTTCAATCAAGTCGGAACACTACGGGAGCTAGAATGTCTGTATGTCTACGAAGCATCGCCGCATATCTCGTGACGGCTGCGTGCGCGGTGTCGTTCCTGTCCGCTGCTTGTAACGCTCAGGAGGATGGTGCTTTCACGACCGTCATCCTGGTACGTCACGCCGAGAAGGCCGACGTTGGCGATGATCCGCCGTTGACCGACATGGGACGGCAACGCGCGCTGGCACTAGCTCACGCTCTGGGTGAGGTCGAGGTTGATGTGGTCTACACGACACCGTACATCCGCACCCGGGAGACAGCACAGCCGCTTGCCGAGCTTCGGGCGCTGCCGGTCATCGCGATCCCGGCAGAGAGCTACGCCGAGCGAATGGCTACACTGATTCGATCGCAACACGCCGGCCACATCGTGGTGGCCGTGAGCCACAGTAACACCGTCCCGGCTCTGATCGAAGCACTCGGCGCCGGCCCGGCCCCGGTAATAGATGAAGACGAATACGACGATCTTTACGTAGTGACGATTGATGCAGGTGGACACGCGACTCTGCTGAACCTGCGCTACGGACCTGAATCCCCTTGACCTCAGTGGAATCCGACTTGACGCAGGAGGCCTCGGGCAGGTTACTTTATAGAACAAAGTACTTTATATTCGTTCATGCCACTGAAACAGCCCCACCTACCCGCAGGCCGGCCGGCCCCGGCCGTTCCCAGCGACCAAGTCGTGCTGGTCGACGCCCAGGACCGCTCCATCGGGACATACCCCAAGCTCGCCGCGCACCAGGAGGGGCGCCTGCATCGAGCGGTCTCCGTGCTAGTATCAGACGGCGATGAACGCATCCTGCTGCAGCGCCGCGCCATCACGAAGTATCACTCGGGCGGCATGTGGTCGAACACCTGTTGCACGCACCCCTACCCCAACGAGTCACCTGCGGCAGCCGCACATCGGAGATTGCAGGAGGAAATGGGCTTCGACTGTGATCTGGAACGCACTGGAAGCATCCTCTATCGAACGGAACTGACCGGCGGATTGATCGAGCACGAGTACGACCACGTGTTCCTGGGAGAGTTCGAGGGCGAGCCTCAGCCGGACCCGGTCGAGGTGGCCGACTGGCGCTGGGTCGGACTCACTGAGCTGCTGGCGCAGCGTGACTTGATGCTCCAGGCCTACACCCCCTGGTTCTGGCTCGTGCTGGAGCACCTGCGCGAGGCCGGCTGGCCTGGTCCAGATCTTGCTCCCCGAGACCGCACCTCTCAACCAGCATCTCCAAGCGCAGGTTGAAGCTTCGCAAACACACCCAGACCGACACAGGAGAGATACTGCGTATGAGCGCAAGCATCAGGGCCCAGATTCAGGAGTACGTCGAGGAACTGGCCAAAGAGGACAACATAGATCCATCCATCAACCTGTTCGAGGCCGGCCTGCTAACGTCTGTGCATGTGCTCGACTTGATCGCGTGTCTCGAGGAGACCTTCGAAATCTCCATCTCGCCCGACGACCTGAGCGTCGACAACTTCGGCTCAATCGACGCCATGGTCAGCTACACCGAGGTTGCCATACAGCGACAGGCGGCCTAGGCCGCATGTATCCGGTCCATGAACTGCTTCGCAGATCCTCCGCCGATTCACCGCACAAGGAAGCAGTCGTATGTGGCACGACGCGCCTTCCATTTAGCGCCGTCAGCGAGGCCGCAACCTCGATCGCAAGCTTCCTTACATCACGCGGAATCGGTCGGGGAGAGCGCGTGGGCATCTTCACGACCAAGAGCGTGGAGGAGATCTTCGCCATATACGGCGTACTCGGCTCCGGAGCTGCTTTCGTCCATCTGAATCCGCAGTATCGCGACACTCACTTACGACACGTAATAACAGACTGTGGCATCAAGACCCTGTTTGTTGACAGCGCGAGGGCGCGCATGCTCGGCAGCGCGTTCGACGGGGAGAGCCCACTCGACCTGGTCATATCGCTCTCAGGCGGTGCCCCACCGGATCCGACAGTTGCCACAGATGTCACCCAGCTGCGCGACATCCTGCGATCCCCAAGGCGGCTGGGAGACCGGCCTGCAGAAGTGCAGGAAGACGATGTGGCCTCCATCATCTACACATCGGGCTCTACGGGTATGCCCAAGGGCATATTAGTGACCCATGAGATCTTCTACGACTCGACGGTTGCGTCGGCTGAGGTACTCAACAACACCAGGGAAGACCGCATCATCTCCATAACTCCGTTCTCGTTCGACGGCGCGCTGAGCCAACTGTTCACCGCGATGTACGTGGGCGGAACCCTGGTGCAACAGCGGTCCAACTTTGCCAAGGATATTGTCGACACGCTCCTCGACGAGAAGATCACGGGCTGCCATGCGGTCCCGTCACTGTGGGGGATCCTGCTGCAAGAACGGTCCCCATTTCCGCGCCACAGCTATCCTTACTTGCGGTACGTCTCGATCATTGGTGAGGTTCTCCCCGCCAGGCACCTGGCGCGGCTGCGCGAAATCCTCGGCGCCACGGATTTCTACCTGATGTACGGCACCACCGAGGCGTTCCGCTCGACTTATCTGCCTCCGCCCGATCTCGATCGCAAGCCCGGATCCGTGGGTATTCCCTTCCCCGGCGTATCCGTCGCCGTGCTCGACGACAACGGCGATCCGTGCCCCGCCGGCGAGATCGGGATGATCGTTCACCGAGGAGCGTTCGTATCACCGGGCTACTGGAAGGATCCGGAGCGTACCGGGCGCACGTTCGTTGACGGATCGGTTCACACCGGTGACCGCGGTTGGCTCGACGACGAGGGCTACCTGTATTACGCCGGCCGCTGCGATAGCATGATCAAGGTGCAAGGATTCCGGCTCAGCCCCGAGGAGGTCGAAGTCTGCATCCACGATATGGAGTCAGTGGCCGAGGTGGCAGTGATCGGCGTGCCAGCGAAGGAGATAGGCACGATCGTCAAGGCGCTGATTGTGCTGCATCCCAGCGCACAAACGTCTGACAAGGACGTTATCAACCACTGCCGCACACAGCTACCTCACTACATGATCCCTAGTGTCGTAGAGTTCCTGCCAGCACTCCCGAAGACCAGCGGAAACAAGCTCAACAGGGCTGCACTAGTCTAATGGGACGCTTCTCCCGTACCGTGCGTCCGGCTGAGAGTTCAAGGCCGTAGCCAGATGACCAGCCTACTGGAGCTCACTGAGACGCAGCGTGCAGCCGTACACCACGCGGTCGAGGTCATCCGCCAAGAAATCGAGCCGATAGCCGCACAGCTGGACGACAGAGATGAGTTCCCAGAGGCGACCATCCGAGGACTCGCTCAGCATGATCTGTTGGCGGTCCCGCTGCCTCCGGTATACGGGGGAGCCGGGCACGATTTCGTGACGTATCTGAGCGTGCTCGAGGAGATGGCCAAAGCGAGCTGCTCCATAGCCGCAACTGTGGACGCACACACTACGATGGTGAGCTTGCCAATCCTCCGATTCGGTGAGAAGCAGCAGCGAGAGAGGTATCTCCGCCGACTTGCGTCAGGCGAGGTGTTGGGAGCATTCGCAGTCACCGAGCCTGATGTCGGATCCGATATCGCTGGTATCGCAACGACGGCAGTGAGGGATGGCGACCGCTACATACTCAACGGCGCCAAAGCGCTGATCGCAAACGCCAACCATGCTGACCTGTTTGTGGTGGCGGCCAAGACCGCTCCTGACCGCGGCATGCTGGGCATAAGTGTCTTCGTCATCGAGAAGGGTACACCCGGGTTCCGGCCCTCTGGAGAGCGCAAGAGGACGTTGGGGATGAGGGCCACAGATCTGGGCGGCCTCGTGTTCGAGGACGCGTCAGTCCGCCGCGAAAACCTGCTGGGTAGGGAGAACTTCGGGTTCAAGATCCTGCACGAGACACTCGTTGCCGACCGGGCTGCGACGGCTTCCATCGCTCTGGGCGTCGCAGAGGCAGCCCAGAAGCACTCGGTGGCATACGCCAAGAAACGGGAACAGTTTGGCAAGCCGATCGCACAATTCGAAAGCATCAAGCGCCTGCTGGCCGACATGGAGGTGAGTATCTCAGCCGCACGGCTGCTTGCACGCGAGGCGGCCCGTGTGTTGGAGAGCGGATCGGATGCGACCAGGATAGCTTCCATCGCCAAGCTGTTTGCTTCCGAGATGGCGACGCGCGTCACGAAGGACGCGATTCAGATCCACGGTGGGTGGGGCTACACGCGGGACTATCCTGTAGAGCGATTCTTCAGGGACGCCAAGTACAGCGAACTGGTGGATGGAACCTCAGAGATTCAGCGACTACTCATAGCCGACGAAATCATCAAACGGCGCACGTGAGAACCGCCTGACCGATCACCGCCTACGCTTCGCCGTTCGCCGCCCGCAATCTCACGTGCAGCAGATGGACTTCAAACGGTATGCCGTCTGCAGTAGCCAGGCTCGCTATCGCGTCGCGCACTTCACGGTCACACTGCGCGCGTTTCTCGAACGGCATCTTAGCGAAATGCCCACTTAGCCGTGACACCCACCAACTCCAGTGCCCTTCGAGATCATCGTAGTGGGTCTCACGCAGTTCATCTACCAAGAGCCGCTGACTCGGGAAGGGGCCTGAGAATAGCCGCTCGGTTCCGTCACGGGTCAGATGCTTGCGCATCTTAGCCGATTCGACGATCCACCCGAGTCCCAGGTGCCGAATGAATATCGGTGTGGTCTTAGTGACGAACTCGTGGCCGGTATCGCGGCCCACGAAGTAGATGTCCAGCTCCCCATCCGGCTTGAGCACGCGCGCCAGTTCGCCTACCGCGCGTTCCACGTCAGTGACCCAATGGAATGCCAGGATACTGAACAGGTAATCCACCGAGCTGGTTTCGAGCGGCAGCGATTCGAATCGACCGTCGCTCACGCTCACATTGGTAAGACCCGCCAGGTTCTGGACGGCGTGTTCCCGCATCTTCTTGGCGGGCTCCAATCCGATGAACTGCGCTGAGGAACCGCCACGCGATGCGAGTTCACGCAGCGCTTGCCCGGCGCCGCATCCCACGTCCACGACCACCTTGTAGCGGGCCTTGATGCTGATAAGCTGCACGATCCGTTGGGCTATCCGTCCCCAGCAGGAATCGAGGTTGCGCCGCTCATCGTAGTCGTCAGCGTGTTCGGAGTACGTGTGAATGATGAGGTTGTCTGGATCGGCCATGGTCTCCCGGACTGTTGCGTGCGTTGTGCTTGGCAAGCTAACCGTATTAGAGCGCCGTTACTCGTTACAAGAACGGTGCCGCAGTTCCCGGCCGTCGCTAATAGCAGGCGATCAGGACAGGCGGCAGTTCCCCAGAAGTCCGAACGCCCGGCGCGTGGTCCCGGCCGGGACACACTCGCGCCACTGATGTGCCCTTGCCGGCTCGCTCCTTGCACCAGGCGGCTGCCACTTGATACCATGATCTCACAACCCTGGAGTCCTAGCGCATGATCCGTCCAGCCGAGCGTGACGATATCCCAGCCGTAGTCGATTTCCACCTCCGTGTCTTCGGTATGCCCCCGGGCGACCCGCCGCCGCCGCCGGACCTGGACTACGAAACCATCTTCTTCGACCACCCCTGGTACGACTCGGAGATCCGCTCTCTCATGTACGAGAAGGACGGCGAAGTGTTGGGTTTCATGGGGATCGTCGCCCGACAGATGGAGTTCGCAGACCGTCCCATCCGGGCCGCCATTCCCACCAAGATCATGGTCGACGCCGAGCGCGGTGGTGCGCTGATCGCAGTGCAGCTACTCAAAGCGCTCGCCGCGATGCCACATGACGTGGCCGTCAACGATGGTTCCAACGACGTCATGCGTGAGGTATGGCAGCGAGCTGGAGCGGAGATCCTGGTTCCGTCCAGCCTGCACTGGGTGAGGCCGTTCAGGCCGGCCGAGCATTGGAGACATCGGGTGAGTGAGCGTGACGGGCTGGCGGGATTGGCTGGGCGGCTGGCCCTGCCAGCGACCGGTGCAGCCGACATGATGTTGCGATACACCCGGTGGAACGATTTCTCGGCTGGGAACGGCCTCGTTACGGAACCCACACTGGAGGCGGCCAGGCTGCTCCCGTTAATCGAGCGCGAAGCCGCCCAGCGGCTACTGCGGCCGGTGTACGATGAGGCGACGCTGGCGTGGCAGCTCGGCCAGCTCGAGCGGATGGGGCGCTACAGAGAGTTGTCCGGCGCCATAGTGCGGACCAAGAAGGGCAAGGACTTGGGGTGGTACCTGTACTATCACCGGCCACGTGGCGTGAGCGAGGTGCTGCAGTTCGTCGCTTACCCCGGTCGTGAAGAGGCGGTGTTCGCCAGGCTGCTGGCAGAGGCTCGCGAGCGTGGCGCCACAGCTCTGGGCGGTCGGTCGGACGTGCGATTGCTGCCCGTCCTGGCAAACCAGCGTTGTGACTTCGAACTCGGCCATCCCTGGACGCTCGTTGTGACCAGACACGATGAGCTACGATCCGCGTTACAGGGCAAGGACGCGTTCTTCACGCGGATGGAGGGTGAATGGTGGTGAGACGGGACAGCGTCAGCCGCGTTTCACCTGTTGCACGGCGTCCAGCAGCCGTTTCTCGTCGTGGGACCAGTTGTATTTGGCCCGGACGGCCGCCATCCCGTTGCCGCCGAAGTCGACCGTAGACTCGCGAACTTGTAGCACCGCTCGGGCCAGGTCATCCGCATCGCCGTTATTGAAGGTGACACCTGCCCGTTCCTCGTCCAGGACCCGCTGCATCGGTGGCGCATCAGAAGCAATCACCGGTATGCCGCAACCCATGTAGTCGAACAGCTTGTTCGGGATGGTGGTGGCTACGTGAGGAGTCACGAAGTGCGGAATGATGCCAACGTCACAGCTTCTGATGTACTCAAAGATTTGGTCATGGTCCACCCAACCAGCCCAGAAGACGTGGTCCTGCACACCTTTCTCGGAGGCTATTGCGGCAAGCGCCGCCCTGGTTTTTCCCTCTCCGACGATGACGAACAGGAAGTCAGGAATCTCTTTCACGATCGACGGTATGGCGTCGAACATCAACTGGATACCGCGCGCCATTTCCAGACCGCCGGTGTAGATCGCGGAGTAGCGCTGCCTGATCTGTGAGAGATCCACTTCCCCGGGGCCTGACTGCTGGAAACTCGCCAGGGGCGGGGTGTTCCCCACGATCGTTGCGTTGCTCTCATCGCCGCCGCCATTTGCCACGACTTGGACCATCTCCTCCACCACTACGAGCGTGCGGTCAACGCGCCTAAGAGCGTATCGCTCGACCAGCTTGGCAGCGTACGGGTTGCGGAGCACCAGATTGAGTTTCTCGAACTTGCTGTAATCCCAAATGACCCGAACCATCGCCACGTAGTCTTCCGCCATGTCGAAGATGACCGGAATCCGGTTGAGCCTTCCCGACCAGATACCCGCTATGGCCAACGGCAGATCGCGCACGATTATCAGATCTATGTCATGCGCGCGGATGACTCCGTGCAAGCGTTTCAGCCATATGGGACTGAAGAACAACGGGAACGACAGCGCGTAGTTGAGCCCGTCAATGGCCCAAGGCTTGAGCCGGTGGATGTGGAGACCTGCGATCCGCTCGTAAGGAGCCGATTTCCGCAGATTGCGGGCGGCGATGTGGACCTCATGTCCGGCGGCCGCGAGACTCATACATATCTTCTCCACCCTGACGTCCCACGGGTAGTCGGCATCCCAGATGTACAGGACCTTCATCGGCTCATGCTTTGGGCTTGGCAGCTGCACCGATCAACAGCGAATCAACGAAGAATTTTGCCGCCCAGTTAGGATAGCAGAAGTGAATGTACTTGCCCCAGATCGGGTCGGAACCGGCGATCGCGCCGTGCAGGTCGGCACTAGACGCTCGTAGCTCCTGCTTGGTCGCGAGGTAGCCGGCGATCCTTGTGGCACCCGTGAGGTAGCGCCGCCTGCCAGTGTGTTGGTAGAGTCTGTACAAGATGATCGCCAGTTGAGCGCAGCCGGTGAGACAGCTGAAGCTGGCGTCGCCGCGCCAAGCGACATCATAGGTCCCGGGAACGCGACCATCCTCCGGCAGGCGTTGCAGGACATTGTCCATCGCGCTCGCCGCGGTCCGGACGAACTCAGCCTCCTTCAGATAGAGGCCACATTCCAGCGCCCCTCTTATGGTGTACGCGATAGTATGGGTGAATGGCGCCTGATTGTTCTCGGGGCCGAAGCCCGCGGACTCGAACCAGCCCGTGTCTCGCTGCAAACTCAAGACCCAGCGGACATTCTTGACCGCGGCATCTACCAACTCCTGCGACTGCGTGACCGAGTGCAGCTCGAGTAGGCTCCACGCGACGCGTGAGTAGTAGGCGTGCGGGATATCGTCCAATGCATGACGCTGCCAGGCACCGTCATCGCCCTGAACCTGCACCAGCCACTGCCCGGCGCGCGTGGCTGCAGCGCGGTACTCCTCCGAGCCGGACTCGCGGAACGCGCGCACTAGTCCGAACACAACCTGACCCGTGTCGAACACCAACTTGGTGCGGAATTGACTGTCGGGCATGGAGCCGTCAGGGTTCTGGATCGAGATGAGCCAGTCCGCCATCTTCAGAGCTCTGCTCCTCAGCGACTCATCACCGGTCGCCCGACAACAATCGAAGAAAGTCTCGATTATGTAACCCGTAGTTTCGGGATAGGAAGGCAGCCAGCCGTGGAACAGGTGGTAGCCCTCCGACACCCCACCATCGGGAGTGGCGTCCTGAGCCCGACACAGCCATTGCATCGCCTTGTCCAGCTGGACGTGCTCGTCACACTTCTGATGTTCCCGCCCCAGAATGTCGTAGAGGACGATGGTGCACATGTTGACGACCGGCGCTTGCTTCATCGATCCCACTCGCTCAGGTGATGGTGTTGCGATGGTGCAACAACGATTCCGCTATCCGCCGGCAGGCCTGTCCGTCGCCGGATGGATTCTCGACATTCGCCATCCGGGAGTATGCCGCGTGATTGCTGAGCAGCAGTTCGGCCGCGACCAGGATCTTGCCTGGGTCTGCGCCGACCAGCTTCACAGCCCCCGCAGCCACGGCCTCGGGCCTCTCCGTGGTGTCACGGGTCACGAGAACGGGTTTGCCTAGCGACGGTGCCTCCTCCTGAATCCCACCGGAATCGGAGATAATGAAGTAAGACCGGTCCATCAGATAGACGAACAGTTCGTAGTCGACGGGTTCGATCAGCCTTATGTTCTCGACCCCAGCCAATATCTCGTGGACCGGTCGCCTCACGTTCGGGTTCAAGTGCACGGGGTAAACGATCTCTGTGTCGGGATGCCGTTCAGCCAGCCACTTGAAAGCCCTGCAAATCTCGGCAAAGCGCGTTCCAAAGTTCTCTCTCCGGTGCCCAGTGATCAGTATCATCCTCCTTCTAGGATCGATACCGGACAGATCGGCGTACTTCCTCTGATTGGCCCGAACCTTCTGCCTCACCCAGAAGAGCGCGTCGATGACTGTGTTGCCGGTGACGACGATGCTGTCTGGGGAGACACCCTCACGCAGCAGATTGTCCCGATTCGCGCCGGTCGGGGCGAAGTGAACATCAGCTATGGCCGACGTGAGCCGCCGGTTTATCTCCTCGGGGAAAGGCGAGTACTTGTCATACGTGCGCAGGCCCGCCTCTACGTGGCCCACCGGCACCTTGTTGTAGTAGGCAGCCAGCGAGGCAGCGAACGAGGTGGTCGTGTCCCCCTGCACCAGCAGGATGTCGGGCAGCACACGATCGATAGTCTCGCCGATCCTGTTGAGGCAGTGGGACGTTACGTATGCCAAAGACTGATTCTGCCGCATGAGGTCGAGGTCGTAATCCGGCCGAACATCAAAAATCTCGAGGACCTGATCCAACATCTCCCGGTGCTGCGCAGTAACGCAGACCGTGGTCTTGAGATCAGACGGGTGCTGCTTCAGTTCGAGCACCAGAGGACACAGCTTTATCGCCTCGGGTCGGGTGCCGAAGACCACCAAAACGTGTTTCATAGTCCCTGTCTGTTCAGCCGGATGTGGGACGCGACCGTCAATCTATGACGGGTGAGGAATTCCCGTGCCAAATCCGGTGTGAGCAACGCCGCGCGACCCGTGAGTCCCGAACAGACGGCACCGGCCGCGCGACAAGTCATCAATATGGCATCCGCACAACACCCCGCAACACTGGAGCACAATCAATGCACGTCTCGTTCGTATGCCACCGGGACAATTCGCTGCAGATGAGCTAAATTGAGTGTCGGTGGACTGTGACGCTGTGGTGTATCGGGGCCGCGCGGAAGTCACCGAGACCCAGCACGCTGCTTGAAGCTCCGTGCTACCGATCACGCGGCTGCAGTTCTTTGCGGCAGGTCAGCCCTACCCCAGGAGTGTCCCATGCGTGAGGAATCCGTCGCCCAATTCCTGAAGCGCGCTACCGAGACCAGCGAGGTGGATTTCGCGGCCAGGCATGGATTCCATTTCACGACCTACGACCTGACAGACGCAGAGCTGTGGAGTGCCCTGAGCAGGTTGCCCCCGTCCGCCATGACGCTGCGATCCGCCGACAGCCGTGGCGGCCCCCTTAGCGGCGCCAGCGACCTCACCACCAGCGGTAAGAGTCGCGCCGTGAACTTGCGGTGGATCTTGGATCGGGTCACCGACGTGGAGTAGAGCTACCCTCTGAATCAAGTCTGATGGGGCGGATATCTCCGCAGGAGATCCTGAGGCGTCCCCCAAACCGCTTCTCGGCCGAGAGCTACGACGTTCCCCTTACTACTCCATCCGTAGCGCCGTCACCGGTGAAATACGGGTGGTGCGCACCGCCGGGATTAGTGAAGCAACAACCCCCACGACCAGAAGAAATCCTATTCCACAGAGAATCGTCAGTATGTCCAGCGGCTGGATGTGGTACAGCAAACTGCCGATGATCCGCGTGGACACAAAGACCCCGCCCACACCCAGGAGCAGTCCCAATCCAACGATCCAGAGGGCTCGGCGCACCACCAGTGTAATGATCCCCCGCGGACCCGCCCCCAGTGCCAGCCGGATTCCCAGCTCGCGCGTGCGGCGTACCACGAAGTAGGAGATGACTCCATAGATGCCAGCCGCGGCCAGCGCCAAGGCCAGGGCCGAGAAGAGACTGATCAGCAGTGTGTAGAACTCCCGCCCCGACAACTGCGTGGCGAGGATCTGGCCCATGGTTTGGATCTCGGAGACAGGCTGTAGCGGATCAACCGAGAGCACTGCATCGCGAGCGGGAACGATCAGCGTTGCAGGGTCGCCATCGGCGGAGAGGATGAGGAACATCCGCATTCGCGAGTTCAGGCGGTAGTCACCGTAGAGCTCCGGCCTGGCTGCGTATTCGGCACCCCACTGCCGCACATTCCCCACTACACCAACCACGGTCAGCCAGTGGGGTGGATTGCCCCCGAAGCCGAAACGCTTGCCCAACGGATCCTCATCGGGCCAGAACCGCTGAGCCGCAGCCTCATTGATGACGACGCCCGTGTGGACCGTGTCGGCGTCCTCCGGGAGCAGCGTACGACCGGCCAGCAGCGGTATTCCCATGGCCCGGAAGTAGTCACCCACTATCGTGGTCTGCTCGGTGAGGATCCCGTCTTGATCCGGATCTTGTGCGTACCGCTCCTCGGTGATCGTCGGTCCGTTGGTTCCGCCCAGCAGCGGCAGCTTGCTGGTGGCGGCGGCGCTGACGACACCGGGGATCGCCTCGAGACGCGGCACGAGTTGGTCGTAGAATGCCTGCCTCTCCTGTGGCTCATCATACCGCTCCCCGTCCAGCGAGAGCGCCATGGTCAACGTGCGCTGCTGATCGAAGCCCTGATCTACATCTCGGAGGGAGACGTATGACTGAATGAGTAGCAGGCCGCTGTTGGCCAGCACCAGACCCAGTGCGAACTGCGCGATAACGAACACGTTCTGGGTGCGAAGGCGCCCCCATCCCTTCTCCACCACCTGTTGACCCTCTTTGAGCACTTCCGTGAGTCGCGTGCGCGACGCCGCCAATGCGGGCGCGAGTCCGAAAAGGACTCCGGTGGCCAAGGAGATCACGGCGGCATAGACCAGAACCGCCGTGTCCAGGCGTATCGCCCCGGTTCGCGGGATCGTGGGAGGGATGAGCGCCTTGAGAAGTCCCAGGCTCCAGTACGCCAGCAACACCGCGGCAACACCACTTGCGAGGGCCAGCAGGGTGCTCTCCGTAAGGAGCTGACGCATTACCCTGCCGCGACTCGCTCCCAGCGATGCTCGTACGGCCATCTCGCTACGCCGACTGGTGGCGCGAGCGAGTTGGAAGCTTGCTATGTTGCCGCACGCAATCAACAAGACGGCGCCGGCTGCCAGCAGCAACAGGATGATCTGAAAACCCGCCTGGCCGAACAGGAGTCCGTGCAGCGGAACCACCCAGGCTCGCTGGTCCCGGTTCGTTTCGGGCTACTCCTCTTCCAGCCTCATCGACACTTGATCCAGGTCGGCCTGGGCGGTTGCCACGGAGACGCCGTCGCGCAGACGAGCAATTACCTGGTACGAGTAGCTGCTCCGCCTCTGGACCCACGGGTCATTGCGTATGGGAATCCATGCTTGGTATGGATCGCTGTAGCCCCACGGCGTCGGGTGCTGGAACCCCTCTGGCATGATCCCTATGACCGTATGAGGGGCACCGTTGACCTGGATTGTGTTCCCCACAAGATCAGGTCTGGTGCCGAAGCGTTCCGTCCAAAGAGTGTGAGACAGCAGGACCACTGGAATCCCTGAGAGATCCTCCTCTGGGATAAACGTTCGGCCGACTGCCGGTTGAACGCCGAGCACGTCAAACACGCTCGCCGTGGCATGAGCTGCCCTGATCCGCAACGGCTCGTCGCCTTCCGTCAGGTTGAGGTAGACGCCGCCGAAGGCGCCCATCGCCTCGAACGTCCGGTTCTGCGCCCGCCAGTCCCGGAAGTCGGGGAAACAGGAGGGGCCCCGTCCACCCCTGCGGATGTTCCTGTTCCAGATGAAGGTGAGTTCATCTGACTGCGGCAGTGGTAGCGGCTCGAGGAACACCGCTTTGAAGACGCTGAAAATCGCGGTGTTGGCCCCGATCCCCAGCGCCAGGATGAGGACCGTCAACAAGGTCACGCCGGGAGTCCTTGTCAGTGTGCGACCGGCGTAGCGAACGTCGCGGGCAAAGTCTGCCCAAGGGATTCGGCTTCCGCGGATAGTGCTCAACGATGCCAAAGCGTCTCCATGTGAGCGTGTGGTTCTTGATCCTCTTGCGAAGCGATCCGAACGGTAGCGTGCGGCAGTAGCAGGGCGTGCGGATTTCCATGCGAGCAGAACCGTCGGAGCGAAGTCGTGCAGCAACAGCCATCCCCAGAATCGCACCGCTGACCGCCCTTGTGCGTGGCGGTGGCCGAATGCCCGGATCATCTCCGATGCGTACAGCCTGCGGAATTGGCGGGGGTAGAGCAGCAGCAGCAGACGATAGATGCGTCCGCCCCAAGACGACCGTCCGTGTCGCTGACGTTGAGCGGTCACAAGCTGGCTCGCTGATCAAGAATGCCCTTGGCGCGCGCGTGCTCGACGACCCGCTCCAACCGCGCCGCCTCACGCGTCAGCGCGCGGTGGCCCGCTGCTGTCAGCGCGTAGTAGCGTCTTCTCGGATCGTCATGCTGCGGCGGCGGTCGCTCATCGGGCTCACGGATCAGTCCCAACTCGACGAGTTTGTTGATGGACCAGTACAGCTTGCCCGGCCCCAGTCGCACGCCGTCGCTCATCGATTCATCCACCTCTCGGAGGATGCCGAGTCCGTGGCGCGCCCCGTCCGAGAGGGCCAGCAGGATGTGGAACATGGCCGGCGTGAGCTTGAGCGGATCTGTGATGGCAGCCATCTCTGCACCTTCATCGGACCATTAGCTATGTCGGATATCTATCAAGTATAATAATATCAAACGTTGTAATATCAAGCGTTGGGCCAACTCCACCGGAGCGAAGCGTGGAAGCCGCTTCGATTTCGGATGCCCGGCCGCTGCCAGGGGTTAGGGACTGGCTAGTGACCGTCGGGGGCGCCGGGCAATCGAGACGGACGTGCCACGCGGCCGCCCCCCAACCGGGTAGCTCATGGCTGAACGCGCCGAAGCGCTGCGGCGATATCGACCACGCGCGGCGCATGCTGCCCCTCGAACGTCAGACTGCGTGACGTCTGCATCAGGATCTGCTTGTAGTCCGCCGGCTGCAAGTTCGGCTGCACGCTCTTAAGCATGGCAACGAATCCTGCCGTAACCGGTGACGTCGACGAGATTGAGAGATAGGGCCGGTACCCGCTATCGCTTCCTCGCTCCAGCCAGTTCAGGTACCGCTCGGTGAATATCAGCTGGTAGTCGTAGTGCAGGATATTCACGTCCGGCTCCCGCTCGTCATCGCCCGATCGGGGCCCCAGCCACGTGGGCAACAGGTTGCCGGGATGTGGATAGTGAATGAAGGTGGTGACAATGCCGTGCTCCAATGCCCGGTCCACCGCCGCGTCCAACCTTGGGCGATTCTCTGTCGAGATGCGCGCTGCTGAATAGGTCAAGACATCCAGGTCGTGCTTGATCGCCCAGTCGATGGCGCGTATCATTGCACCCACCTTCGCGTACTCGTCGCTGGAGTACGTGCCCAGGGCGTATATCTCTACCTGTGGTGCTACCTCACGCAGGGTGGCAGCCATCCAGAAGCCGTGGTGGCTCTCAGACCCGAAATACGTTCCCCACTCATCGGTCTGGAAGTTCTCACCTCCCGCATACAACCCCTCGTGCTCGTCGTAGCCGAAGGAGTGATCCAATATGCCGACCCGCACACCCTCGCCCCGCGATATCTCCCACGCCTCCCAGATATTATGGATGGTGAAATAGGTCTGACGGGAATTGGCGTTGGGGAAGCGAATGACAGGTGGAGCACCGACCGTGTCCTGTACCCGATGCGCTGTAGTCGTAATACCGAACCAGACCAACAACGCCCCCAGAGTGAGACCTAGCTTGCGCATGATTCGACTCCCGCGGGCCTTTCGTCCTAAGACCACACTCACGATCTCGTATGGCTCTACGGAATCTCCTGATTGCCGGGTTCAGCGCGGTTTCCCGGGAGCCGCCCCGCTCTAGCAGCTGTACCTCCGGTCGCGCCGGCCGCTGCACAGGCCGGGCGGGTGGCGGGCCGGGGTTACCTACAACATGTCATTGACCAACATGTCAACAATTGACATAATTAGCTATCTGAGCTCTTGGAGCCTGTGCGATGCGACGTTCGAAACCGCAAACCAACCAACAAGTTACACCCATCGGGTTCGAGATATTGCTGTCGTTGACCCGAGGTCCACAGCACGGCTATGGAATCAAGCTCGATATTGAAGAGCGTACGGCGGGCCAACTGAGCCTTGGCTCCGGCACGCTGTATCAGGCCATCCAGCGGCTCGAGCGATCCGGCCTAATTGCAGAGGCCGAGGCCGACGACGAATCGCGGGATGCCCGACGCGGCCGGTACTATCAACTCGAACCGGCGGGACGTGCAGCAGTCGAGATCGAGTTGCGGCGTCTCCATCGCGTCGTCGAATACGCGCGATCCCACAGTTTGCTGTCCGACGTCGAGACGTCGTGATGTCCATCGGCGAGCGGATCTTCACCGCCCTATTGCTGGCCTATCCGGGGTCGTTCCGGCGAAGGTATCACAAGGACCTGATCGCGTTCTTCCGCGCAGAGCGTAGGAATCCCCTGTACGCAGACGGCATCCCTGGTTCGGTGCGGTTCTGGCGGAACACATTGTCCGATCTCGCACGGGTTGCCGCATCAGAGCGGCTGGCGCCTATTGCTCGCCACTTGCAGCGAGGACATGCGCCGCGGTCGACTCGCTCAGGGCAGCCAAGCAGACCTCGGGCGTTCGCCGGAGTCGATACGTTGACGCGAGATGTCCGGCATACGTTCCGCATGCTCGCGCGCAGCCCGGGCTTCACCGCCCTCGCCGTACTGTCACTCGCGCTGGGCATCGGCGCCAACACCGCAATCTTCAGTATTTACAGCTCGGTGTTCCTGCGGGAGCTGCCCGTGGAGGATCCTGGCAGCCTTGTGGAGATCTACACCCAGGACTCCGAAGATGACTCTGGGCTCCAGTACGGACCGTCTTCCTACGCCGACTTTGTCGACCTGCGTGAGCAAACCCGCGACGTCTTCGACGGCATGGTGCTGTACGGCGTCACGGTTGTCATTCACGAAGTGGGCGACGAAAGCGAGCTGCTGTTCGGCGAGGAGGTGAGCGCCGACTACTTCGACGTCCTCGGAGTGCGGCCGGCTCTGGGGCGCACCTTCATCCCCGCCGAGGACGGCGCGATCGGCGCGAGTCCGACGCTAGTGGTCAGCCACTCCTTCTGGCTGAGCCGACTGGGTGGAGTCCCTGACGTGCTGGGCAGGTCAATCCGTTTGTCGGGACACGACTTCAAGATCGTTGGCGTAGCACCAGCGGGGTTTGGCGGCATGTTCCCACTTCAGGTTGAGGTGTGGTTTCCAATCACGCTCGATCCGTTGCTGCATCCTGCCAGCACACGACTGGAATCGCGCGGCAACATGACTTCCTGGATCAAGGCACGTCTGAAACAGGGTGTTGCCGCACAGCAAGCGCGGGCAGCGCTCACAGTTGTATCCGCCCGCATCGCGGAGCAGAATCCGGAGACGAACGCCACCAGGAAAGCGGCGCTCGTACCCACGGACCAGGTTAGTCTGCACCCGCAACTGGACGGAGTGATCCGCGGCTTCACCGTCTCCCTCTTGGCAGTGGCGGGGCTCGTGCTACTAACAGCCTGCACCAACCTCGCCAGCATGCTCATGGCGCGGGCTCTTGCGCGGAGACGGGAGATAGGAATCCGCCTGGCACTTGGAGCAGGGCGGCTCCGCCTCGTGCGTCAGTTGCTCACAGAGAGCATCACGCTGGCTCTGCTGGGTGGGCTGGCGGGCCTCGGCTTGGCGTACTGGCTCATCCGGACGCTGCTCGCGGTGCGTCCTCCGATCATGGTCCCCATCAAGGTGGACATTGGCATTGACGACAAAGTGCTGCTGTTCGCCCTGGTGCTCTCTGTGCTGACCGGTGTGGTCTTCGGTCTCCTGCCAGCGTTGCGGACCACGCGGCACCAATTGGTCGTAGCACTCAAGGACGAATACGGTCTAACGGAGGGGCGTCTCAGGCGGGTGGGGCTACGCAGCTCGCTGGTCGTGGCCCAAGTAGCGGTTTCCGCAGTGCTCTTGGTGTGCGCCGGCCTGTTCCTGCGCAGCCTAGCTAATGCGAGTGGCGTAGATCCCGGGTTCACACTGCGGGAGGGTGTCGTGGCGACGCTCGAGCTGAGCGAGAGCGGCTACGGCGCACAGGAGCGTCGGGCGTTGTTGGATGAGTTGCGGACACGGATTGCGGTGCTGCCGGGCGTCGAATCTGTGGGGCTGTGCGACCGGTTGCCTCTAGGCCAAAGCCTCTCGGTTACGGAAGCCTATCCTGAGACACCACATGTCGAGATCGATGAGGACGGTGTGGACGTGGATATCGCCACTGTGGACACTGGCTACTTCCGTACCCTGGGCATCCCCATTTTGTTCGGGCGGGCATTCGACGACACAGATCGGGCCGACAGTCCGCCGGTGGTGATCGTCAACCGGACCTTCGCCACGCGCTTCTGGCCCAGTGAGAGCGCCGTGGGCAAGCTAGTCCGGGTGCACGGCTCCGATGCGGCGCCTAGCATGATCGTCGGCGTTGCCGCGGACGGCAAATACAGGTCACTGGGAGAGCGTGCCAGGCTGTTCCTCTACGAACCGTCGGGTCAGCGACCGGTCGGGTTGGCACACGTCGTTGCGGCAACTTCCGGAAGTGGCGAAGAACTGCTGCAACCGGTGCGGCAGGCGATCCGCGGACTGGACAGCCATCTCCCGATCCTCGACCTGATCACTTTCTCCCAGCACATGGACCTGATGCTGTTTCTGCCGCGAGCCCTCGCGGCGGTCGTGGCAGGGCTGGGCCTGCTTGCACTCATCCTGGGAACCACCGGTCTCTACGGAGTGATCGCCTACGACGTCTCGCGGCGCACGCGTGAGGTCGGGATCCGGATGTCGGTCGGCGCTCAGCAGTCGCAGGTATTGCGTCTGGTCATGTGGGACGGACTGAAACTGGTGGGGACCGGTACCGCAGTCGGATTGCTGATCGCATTCGTCTGTACCAGGATGTTGGAGTCGATGCTGTTCAATGTCAGCCCGGCCGATCCGATCACGTTCATAGCGGTAACGGTTCTGTTCCTCGCCGTCTCCCTGGCAGCTACGGTGAAGCCCGCCAAGCGCGCGTCGTCGATCGATCCGGTCGAGGCCTTGCGCTGCGAATGACATTCGCGACCCGGTCGCCCCCCAGGCTCTAACGTGCTTGCCAGCTAGTCGAGTCCGCTACGCCGGACCGCCATCCGGCTGCCCCAGGTGTTATTCTAATCGGCGCTAGCCGATCTGACCCCACCTCAGGGAGCTGCAATGACGTGCCTCCGCATCGGTTATCTACACGCAGCGGTCTTGCTGGTCGCCACCCCCGTGAGCGGCGGAGTTGCCCAAGAACGACCCACAATCACTCCCGCCGACTACGGCCAGTGGGAATCACTCGGTAGTGCCACGCTGTCACCCGACGGCCGATGGCTGGCATACGGTGTTCGGCGGGTGAACGAGGAAACCGAGCTTCGCATCAGGGCGTTCCAGAGCGACACGACGACTGTCGTGCTATGGGGTTCGGACCCGACATTCTCGGCCACCAGTCGCTGGCTGGGGTGGAGGGTGGGTATCTCGCCGGACGAGAGAGAACGGCTCCAGCAGGCGGAGAAGCCCGTGCAACTCGGCATGGGCCTGCGCAATCTGGACACTGGCAGCGAGCGCGATTTCACGAACATTTCCGCGTTCGCGTTTGACGCGACAGGCGAGTTTCTCGTGTTGCACGGCTACGCGCCCGAGGCACCGAAGGACAAAGGCGGCGATCTGCGGGTCCTCGACCTGGCGGCCGGCACCGAGGTGACCTTCGGGAACGTGGCAGAGTACGCTTGGAGCGAGACTGGATCGCTCTTGGCCATGGCGCTCTCGACCGGAAGCGACGCTGGCAATGGTGTCCAAGTCTACGACGCACGGTCGGGTCGCCTGCAGAGCCTCTCCGCCTCGTCCTCGAAGTACTCGCAGCTTGCGTGGAGCGAAAACAGCTTCGACTTGGCAGCGCTGCGATCGGTGGAGCCCGCGAGCGAGGACGGAACCGCGTACCGGTTGCTTGCATGGCGCGGACTGGACGGTGCGGCCCGACGACTCGAACTCGATCCTGCCACAACCGGAATCGCCGACACGCTCGAGATAGTGCGCCACCGGCGACCGCAGTGGTCTGACAACGGGCAGCTCGCATTCGGACTGCGCCCGGTGAAAGAGGAAGCCGAGGCGAAGCGGGACTCCACCGAGGCGGCGGACTCGACTACGGTCCCCGATTCTGCAGGCACGTCGAAGCACGACGAGGACGTCGAGTTGCCCGGTGTCCAGATCTGGCACAGCTCGGACGTGCGACCGATACCGATGCAGCGAGCGTCGTCCGAGCGAGACGCGCAGCGCACGTTGCTCGCCGTCTGGGATCCGGATCGCAACCGCGCAGTACAGGTCGGGACCGGTCTTCTGGAGCAAGCGCTGCTGCCGGAGGGTTGGCGCTTCGGGATCGAGAACGTGGCGGAGCCCTATCCCTGGGGCACGATGTTCGGCAGACGGTACCACGACGTCTGGACGGTCGATCTCGAGAACGACGAGCGGGTTAAGACACTGGAGCGCGTGCGCTACTCGTGGCCCAGCGGTGACGGCAACTACCTGCTGTGGTTCGACGGCCGTGACTACTGGACCCACGATCTCCGCTCGGGCAACAGGGTCAACCTGACTGAGGGCCTGCCGGCCGCGTTCGCGGACACCGCCACCGACACTCCCACGGACTTGCTACCGCCGCACGGAGTCGGCGGCTGGCTGGACGATGATGCAGCCGTCTTCCTATACGACGAGTTCGACGTGTGGCGCGTAGCACCGGATGGTTCTGGTGGCGAGCGAGTGACCGACGGTATCGGCGAGCAGGTTATCCACCGGATCGCTCGGCTGGACTCAGAGTCGTCCACCTTCGATCCCGATGAACCGATATACCTCTCGCTCCGAGGCGAGTGGACCGAGCAGCGCGGCTATGCGCGGCTGGTTCCTGGCCGCGGGGTAGAGCGTCTCTTGTTGCTCGACAAGTACGTGAGAAGGCTACAGAAGGCCGACAGTACCGACGTCTTTCTGTTCAGCGCCGAGGCGTTCGACGACTCACCCGACCTGTTTGTGGCGGGCCCACGGCTCGATTCGCCCCGGCAGGTCAGCAACACCAATCCGTTCCAAGCGGACTTTGCGTGGAGCCGCACGGAGTTGATCGATTACACCAGCGAGACTGGGCGCCGGCTGCAGGCTGCGCTTGCGTACCCGGCCAACTACGATCCCGCGCGCTGCTACCCGGTGATCGTGTACACGTACGAGATGCTCTCGCCTCAGGTGCACCTGTACGAGGCCCCCAGCAAGCGGGACTACTACAACTTCACGGTGTGGACCCAGCAAGGCTATTTCGTGCTGCGGCCGGACATCGTGTATCGCTGGCGCGATCCCGGGGTCAGCGCTCTCGAGTCGGTTCGCCCCGCCGTGGCCAAGGTGGTCGAGCTGGGGTTGGTTGACGCGGATCGTGTCGGTTTGATCGGCCATTCCTGGGGCGGCTACCAGGCCACGTTCCTGCCCACTCGCAGCGACATCTTCGCCGCATCGGTCGCGGGGGCACCGTTGACTGACTTCGTGAGCTTCATGGGGCAGTTCCACTGGAACCCCGGGATGCCGGAGACCGCTCATTGGGAGACCGGCCAAGGACGCATGCAGGTGCCGTACTGGGAGGATCCCGAGGCCCACCACCGCAACTCACCGATCCACAAGGTGCACGAGATGGAGACGCCGCTCTTGATGGCGTTCGGCGACGACGACGGGGTAGTCGACTGGGATCAGGGCACTGAGTTCTACAACTTCGCGCGCCGCGCCGGCAAGCAGATGGTGCTATTGGTGTACGAGGGCGAGGACCACGGTTTCCGCAAGAAGCCGAACCAGATCGACTACCACCGGCGCATCCTGGAATGGTTCGGGCACTATCTGAAAGGCGAGCCCGCCCCCCGGTGGATTACCGAGGGCGTGCCGCTGGACGAGCACGAGGAGGAGACTCGTCGGGTGGCGCAATCCGGGGGCGCGAAGCGGTAGGGCGGGACTGTCGCGTGACCGGGCGAGAGTAGTCCGGTCTCGCCGCCGATGTTCCCCGGGCTTGCCGATCCGCAGCCTCACTTACCGCCTTTGCCGTGCCGAAATCCGTCACCACCGCATGGGGCGTCCAGCGGGTCTGGCCGATCCCACCGTGATGCGCAGGTCCGCTATTCCGTTCCGGCCAACCTCCTGCGCGCGTCCGCCAACCCTATGAGGTCATCGTCTCCCGATCCCCACAGCTCGAGGAATCGCTCGAGGTAGCTGCGCGCCCGTTCGGCTTCGCCCATCTCGTGCAGCACGATACCCAAGCGGTAGTGCGCCAGGACCCACGGCTCCTGAGCCTCCCAGCCCAGCTGCTTGAGGCTGATCGCTTCCTGGAATGCCGCAGCGGATTGCTCGAGCTGCCCACTGGCATGGTACGCGCGTCCAAGTGCTTCTTTCACAAGCCCGTTCGGTGACAGTCGCGATCTATCCGCGCGCTCGAGCGCGGTCACGGCGTCCGAGGGGTTCCCTTCGGCCAGGGTGATCTCACCCTTGACCAACTCAACGATCCACCGGAGGTCACCGTCTTCAGCCCCGCTTCGAATCCACGAATCCAGCCACTCGCGAGCGCGCCGTGTGTCTCCAGCGCCCACGAGATGTCGTGCGAGGTGGATAGTCCAGTCGGCCCCCCAACCGCCCTGTCGCGCCAGTGTCTCACCGACGGTCAGCTGTTCGGCAAGTTCAGCACTCATTCCCTTCGAGCTATATGCCTGAGCCAGGTACATTCGGTTGCGGTACTCACTCAGCGCTGCGCCTGCCTGCTGATTGAGGACTATGGCCTCCTCCAGAACTCCAACAGCCGAGGCATGACGCCCCGAGCACATCTCGAGCAGGGCCAGCGACCGAAGACCGTTCGCCCTGCTGCTCTCATCGCCAGACAGCAGCAACTCGAACCGCTCTCTGGCGCGCGCTGTGTCGCCCATCTTGACCAGCACAAACCCCGATATCCGATTCACGTCGCCCCGCCAATTGGTAGTCCCGGCAGAATCCATCGCAAAGGACTTCTCGAAGTGAGTGGCCGCGTCTTCGAATCGGCCCAGCGCGTCGTATCCTACCCCCAGGTTGATGTGAACCCACGACCTCATGGAATCGATCGCCAAGGACCTTTGGTATGCCTCCATCGCTTCCTCGGTCCGTCCCACGAAACGGAGTGTGTTACCGAGGTTGTACCACCCGTCTGCATCGTCGGGGTATTGCTGCAAGTACGTCTGGTAGGCATCGACCGCTTCCTGTGTGGGCGCGGCCAGTGCCGAGATCCAGAGCCGTTCCTTCTCGGTGACGCGGTCCAGCTGACTCAGTGCGCGGTCATAGTGTATTTGTGCAGCCTGGGCGTCCTCCAACCACCCGACCGCCAGTCCAAGGGATGCGTTCGCCCATGCAAAGCCAGAATCCAACTCGACAGCCCGGGTCCAAAGGGATCGAGCCTCCTGCCAGCGGCTCTGGCTCCAAGCAACCGATCCATCGGCGTATAGCTTCAGTGCCTCGAGTGACGAGGTTGTAGCGGCCGGAAGTGGTACCGCCCGTTGCTGGATCTGCCGTAATGACTCGCCCAGATCCTGGCGCACACCTGTGGCGAGCTCGTCAAGCACATCTAGCACCTGGTGCTTGCCCGCTGCCTCCGCCTGCCGCGACCGGACGGTCGCACCAGTGGACGGATCCAGCAGGCTTGTGCTCAGGAGGTAGCTACCACCCAATTCCGAGATAGTCAGCCCCAAAACAGCCTTGATGTTCTCGCGCTCCGCAATCTCGAACGCTAGCTCGGTGTCAATCTGCGGCACACTGTCGCGCTGCATGCGTAGCAGCACTTCTCGGACCCGGTTCCGCGGGTACACGTTTACGTATTGAGATTGATCGAGCGCGACACCGACGGCGTGCAGTAGAGATCGATCGAACACATCATCGCCGGTGTTGTTCTCCGGATCCGCGATGAGGATCCAGTCACGTTCTTCGAAGTCGATGCTGCCCTCACTAGAGCGCACGGCGACCACCAAGCCTACAACAACGAGTCCCACGACAGCCGCCACTGCGGTAGCGAAGCGCCACAGCAGGCGACCGCGAGGCACGATTGGCCGTCGTACACCGCTCCGGGTCACCTCCTCGCGCGCCAGAGCATCGCGAAACTCGGTAGCTGTGGCGAACCGATCGGCCGGCACTTTCGCCAGGGCTCGCTCGATAGCCTCCTCCAGCGCTTCCGGCACCGTCTCTCGGACATTGCGAAGCGGCGGCACAGGCTCCGTGATCTTGCGTGCCAGGATCGCTTGTGGGGTGGAGCCGTGGTACGGCGGATCGCCGCCCAGCATCTCATAGATCACACAACCGAGCGAGTACACGTCACTGCGACCGTCGATCTCCTGCCCGCTGGCCTGTTCGGGGCTCATGTACCCGGGCGTGCCCACACTGAGACCCGTATCCGTCAGACGCTCGCCCGCAGCCGCGCTTACCGCCCTCGCAATCCCGAAATCGGCCACCACCGCGTGACCTTCCTCCAACAGGATGTTTTCCGGCTTGATGTCGCGGTGTACTATGCCCCGGCTGTGCGCCGACCCCAATGCGTCGGCCACCTCGCGCGTGATCTGGAGAGCGTCCTCAATGGGAAGTTGCTTCTCTCGATCGATGCGCTCCCTGAGCGACTCGCCTGCGACAAACGGCGTGACGTAGTAGAGGAATCCTGATGCAGTACCTGAGTCGAGTAGCGTGAGGATGTGCGGGTGGCTCAGTTGGGCCGTGATCTTAATCTCACGCACAAACCGATCCGCTCCCAGCGCAA
>CP070666.1:1888084-1898540 GCA_020351775.1 Gemmatimonadota bacterium
AGCTTATCTCCCGGGACCAGCGGGTCGCATACGCGACCGAGGACGTCAAACGCCATCAAGCCACGGAAGGGGACGAAATGAACTCACAGGTCGAGTGCCGTCTCGAGTCCTTCATCGTCGCTCTCGGTTTCTTGGCCGCTCTCGGCTTGTTACAGGCGTGCGAACCTGGCGAGAGTCAGGCATCGGACTCGTGGGTGTTGGTCTGGGAGGACGAGTTCGAGAGTCCAAGGCTCGATGGTGCGAGCTGGAACATCGTGCACATGCCCGATCCCTTCAACGAAGAACTCCAATACTACCCGGATCGCCCGGACAACAGTCCGAATGCCAACGTGTTGATCGAGGACGGCATTCTGATCATCGAAGCTCGGAGAGAGGACTACGAGCATCGCATGTACACCTCGGCCCGGATCAATACTAAGGGCAAGCGAGAGTTCCTCTACGGTCGATTCGAGGCCCGCATGCGCCTGCCGGCTGAAGTCGGGATGTGGCCCGCCTTCTGGATGCTGGGCGGCAACATCGACGAAGTCGGATGGCCGGCCTGCGGCGAAATCGACATCATGGAGGGAAAGGGTCGATTGCCGAGCTGGACTTCGGGCGCGCTCCATCGTGGTCCCGATCCGGCCAGCAACATCATTACCGCTGCCGAGTACGAGCTACCAGAAGGGGACTTCCACAACGAGTGGCATGTCTTCGCCGTGGATTGGGAACCGGAGCAGATCCGCTGGTACGTCGACGACGCGCTGTTCCAAACCGTCGACAAGCCTGCCGCGGTGGAGCCGGCCTACTGGCCCTTCGATACCGGGCAATCTTTCTTTCTGATTCTCAACCTGGCAGTCGGCGGCTGGTTCGACACGCCCCACCTGCCGCCCGAGGATCTACAACCGCAGCGCCTCCTCGTCGATTACGTCCGTGCGTATCGACGTGCGGCTCCCTAGTGAACCGAACTCCCCGGTCACCACGTCCTCGTTGGGAGCACTTCCAGGACGAGGGCGACGTGGCAAGTCGCCAATCGGGAGCCGTCCCCATAGCTGACCTGTCGGAACGTCTCAAAGTGGATAGCGGCAGACCGTTCCGGTGCGCAACGGAGCGTGACCGGCTTGGGATGGCCAAATCCATCGACCACAAGGCCTTGCCAGTCGAAAGCGCAAAGGCCGACGAGTCGTGTGGGCCAGAGGTTCGACACGCCTTCCTTGTGTACGCTGAGTGACATTCGACAGATCTGACCATAACTAACGATCCCGCACGTGGAGACTGACTGTGCGCGCCGACACTTCGAGCATTCTGTTACCCGCTTTGTTCTGGTGCCTTTGTGCATTTCCTGCTAGCGTGCTTGCCCAACGGCCGGGGGACCTAGCTGATCGCGCCTACAAGAGCGCATTGATTGACAGCATCAGCTATCTAGTCGACAGCAAGTATGTCTTGCCGGCTGAGGCGAAGAGATACGCCGCAGAGCTCAGAGCCCGGGGAGCGTCGGGCTCCTATGACTCCAGCCGGACTGCTGTCGACTTCGCTGAACAGGTTACAGCGGACCTGGTACAGATAACGGGTGACTCCCATTTCAGCCTCCGAGTGCGTCAACCGGCTGAAGCGGACGAAACCGCTGCCGGATCCCTCTATCACCCCATGCGGTACGCGCGACTGCAGCGGCGGGAACACGCAGGGTTCTTCAAGCTCGATTGGATTGATGGCAACGTCGGCTACCTGGATCTGAGGCGATTCTATCCGATCTCTGAATCAAAGGAGCTTTTTGACGGCGCAATGCGGTTCTTCGCGACGGCCGACGCAATCATCATCGATCTTCGTGAGAATGGGGGCGGTGCAGGTGAGAGCTTACCGTACCTTTCCAGCTATTTCTTGGAGCATCCAACCCAGCTGACGAGCTACTACTCACGCGAGGATGATTTCCTGACCGAGTTCTGGACCACGGAGGTGGTTGACGGTGAACGACGTACGGATGTCCCACTGTTCCTGCTTACGAGTGGCACGACGTTTTCCGCTGCAGAGATGTTCGCTTATGACATGGCAGTGACAGGCCGGGCCACCCTCGTCGGAGATTCGACCAGGGGAGGAGCGCATTCGGTGGATCTATATCAGATCGACCAACAATTCGAGATCTACATACCAACAGCACGCGCCATAAACCCAGTGACCTCGAGCAACTGGGAGGGCACAGGGGTCGTACCCGACGTCCTCGTTCCGTCCGAGTCTGCCTTGGATACGGCAATAGTGTTGGCGTCGGCGGCAGCGCGAGAATTCGCCGTGCTGAGGGAAACGAGGATCGACCTGGCTGCTCGGCAGATGCGACTGCTGTTGGATCGCGCAGAGATGCTCTACGGCGAGGGGGAGCAGCGGGCGGCCGAGATTGCGCTGGATTCGGTATTTCAGCTAGCTGATGCTGCAGGTGTGCTCAGCGAGTTCTTCATGGACGTGCTGGCATACAACTACTTGTCCGATACTGACGCGGAGATTCTGTACGCGGTCTCAAAGAAAAGGATTGATTTCTTCCCTGAATCCGCTGCCGCACATGCGGCGCTAGGACATGCTTACTCCAGGCACGGTGAGAACGAGCTCGCGATCGAGTGCTTTGAGAAGGTGTTAGAGTTGGATCCGGGCAACCACAACGAGGCGAAGATGATCGAGCGGTTGCGGGGTTAGGTCCAAGCAAGTTACTGGCTGTGACCTGCCGTAGAGCGTAGCTTAGCACAGTCGCCAATCGGGAGCCGTCCCTGTGGCTGACTTACTGGAAAGCCTCAAACGAGCACTGTCCGACCGCTACCGGATCGAGCGAGAACTCGGCTCCGGTGGCATGGCCACGGTCTATCTCGCTCGAGATCTCAAACACGAACGACAAGTAGCGGTCAAAGTCCTCCGTCCCGAATTGGCTGCTGCGCTGGGCAGTGAGCGGTTCCTACGCGAGATCAAGATCACCGCGAATCTCAATCACCCTCACATCCTTCCTCTGCTCGACTCAGGAGATGCCGGTGGTTTCCTGTTCTACGTAATGCCCTACGTGGAGGGCGAATCGCTGAGAGATCGGTTGAAAACCGAGAAGCAGCTTCCGATTGATGACGCTCTCGAGATCGCGAGTGAAGTGGCGGACGCTCTCGGCTCGGCGCATCGCCGCAAGGTGATCCATAGGGACATCAAGCCGGAGAATATCCTGTTCGAGGAAGGCCACGCTGTTGTTGCCGATTTCGGCATTGCGAGGGCGATCACGGCTGCAGGCGAGACACAAATCACCGAGACCGGCATCGCGTTGGGAACGCCGGCCTACCTGAGTCCCGAACAGGCCGCTGGCGAGCGAGAGTTGGATGCAAGGAGTGATATCTACTCACTTGGCTGCGTGCTGTACGAGATGCTGGCCGGGCAACCTCCGTTTACCGGACCCACGGTGGAGAGCCTAGTGCATCAGCATCTGACAGCGGAGCCGCCACCGGTCACTCGTATGCGACCCACGCTGCCCGACGCTATTTCCCGGGTGCTGGCCAAGTCGTTGGCCAAGGTTCCCGCAGACCGGTATCGCAGTGCAGGAGAAATGAGGCAAGCTCTGAGTGCCGAACGGGTGAGTCTGTCGGCAAGAGAGCTTGCAGGTGAAGCGGCGCGACCGCGCTCCGCCGTGGTTCCACGAATTGTCGTGTTGCCGTTCGAAAACCTCGGCGCAGCGGAGGACGAATACTTTGCGGACGGAATCACCGATGAGATCACGTCTCGGCTTGCCCGCCTCTCGGGTCTGGGTGTCATCGCCCGCAGCAGTGCGATGCGGTACAAGGGCAAGGAGCGAACGATCGCTCAGATCGGAGAGGAACTTGACGTCAAGTACGTGCTCGACGGCACCGTCCGGTGGGACAAGTCGGGTCCGGGCGCGAGTCGGGTGCGCGTGAGTCCACAGCTCATCCGAGTCGCCGACGGTGCAAACGTGTGGGCGGAGCCGTACCAGGCCGCATTGGCAGGGATCTTCGAGATTCAGAGTGCGGTCGCAGAACGTGTGGCCGACGCCTTGGATGTGGCTCTCCATGAGCCCGAACGCCGGGCGTTGGCGGCGAAGCCCACCGAGAGTTTCGAGGCATATGACCTTTACCTGCTTGGCCGCCACCACTTGAGGATGCGAACGCCCGAGGGCTTCGAGCGAGCGATCGACTGCTTCAACCGGGCGATTGCCAGGGACGCCAGTTTCGCGGAGGCATATGCGGGTCTGGCAGAAACGTATGCCTCGCTCCCTAGTTTCACTCAAGCACGGGCGTCAGAGGTGCTGCCGCAAGCGAAGACGGCTGCACTGCGCGCGCTGGACTTGGACAGCACTCTGGCCGAGGCCCGTGCTGCCTCGGGGTTTGTGGCGTACGTGTTCGAATGGAATTGGGCTGCTGCGGAAACCCAGTTGCGAGAGGCGATCACGCTGAATCCGAGCTATGCCACTGCTCGGCTGTATTACACGTTCTTGCTGATCACCCTGGGTCGTCTGGCGGAAGCGCGCGATGAGCTCGAGCGGGCGCAGCATTACGCTCCGCTGTCCGACCCGTTCGATGTCGGCTTCGGGTTTCGCCTGCTGCGGGAGCCGGACCGGGCTGTCGCGAAGTTCAGGCAGAGCCTCGAACTGGATCCCGGGTCACCGGTTACCTCCTTTCAACTGGGAGTCACGTACTATCACGATTTGTCCCGCATAGAAGACGCGCGCGCGGCGTGGCAAGTGCTCACGCACACACCATACTCCTATTTCGGTCTCGACTGGTCGCCGGTGCTCGCACACCTTGAGGATCCAGCCGAAGCAATCGCTGCGGTGGATGGCTGGATCGAATCCGCTGGGCAGGAGTCGATCCACTGGTTCATTGCGACCACTCTGTATGCGATATTCGGTGCGCACGCGCGGGCGCTGAAATGGATGGAACGAGGCTACCAAGAGCGCAGCACGCTGCTCGCATTTGCCTTGGCAGATCCGGTTTTTGATGATCTCCGATCTGATCCGGGTTTCAGGGATATCGTGCAACGGATTGGTGTGCCTGGGTAGCAGCCAGCCACGGTCGTCACGGGATTCCGACTGAGCCTTCTGTGTCGTGATTGGCCGTGGGGGACCGGAAAGAGATGACCATGACGGAAGGACACTTGTCTCAGGACATGGACAAGAGGGCGATCTCTCTCGTCAGTGCCGCGGTGATGCTGCATTGTTTCATCGGCTCGGCCTGTGCCCAGGATCCGGCAACTCCTCTCGAACACATGGAACGCATAGCGCGCTCGGTGACGATCTACCGTGACACGTACGGTGTTCCCCACATCTACGGACCCACGGATGCCAGTGTGGCCTTCGGCGCCATCTACGCGCGCTGCGAGGATCGGTTCTACGAACAGGAACAGGCGTTCATCCAAATATTGGGGCGGCAGGCGGAGCTGGCTGGTGAGCAGGGCGTGAACGGTGATGTGCTGATTCGGGCTTTGGAGGTGGAGCGGCTGTCGATGGAGGAGTACGAGTCGGCACCGCCCGAGATCCGTCGGATCGCCGATGCGTTTGCCGACGGACTCAACTACTACCTCCACACTCATCCGGAGTTCAAGCCGCTCCTCATCACCCACTACGAGCCGTGGCACATCTTCGCCTTCTACCGCAATCTAGCGATGAACGTGGGCGCGACGGGCATCAACCTCGAGGAACTGGCGGAGATCGCTTTGGGCGGCCGCGAGCCACCGCAGGGTTCGAACATGTGGGCGGTGGCACCCAGCCGCAGCGCCAGCGGCCACGCGATGCTGTTCATCAACCCGCACACGCCGTTGCTCCCGATGACGGAGCATCACCTGCACAGCGACGAGGGTTGGAACATCACGGGGCTCACCGGCTACAGCAACGTGCTTGTGCCGGTGATGGGGCACAACGAGCACCTCGGTTGGGCGCTCACCGTGAACGCTCCGGACATCGTTGACGTCTATGACGAGACGTTCGACGATCCCGATAACCCACTCGCGTATCGCTATGGTGACGGCTACCGCGTCGCTACGGAGTGGAAGGACACCATCAGGGTCAGGATGGATGATGGCTTCGAGGCACGGGAAGTCACGCTTCGCAAGACACACCACGGCCCTATTCTCGCTGAGCGGAACGGGAAGCATCTAGCGGCGAGGATGGCGGGCATGGAGGAGGGTGGCCTGTTCCAGCAGTGGTACCGGATGGGGAAGGCGCGAAACCTCGAGGAATTCAAACGGGCCGTCGCCATCAACGGGCTTGTATTCCACAACATCATGTACGCCGACACGGCGGGAAACATCTACTACATCTTCAACGGCGCCGTTCCGCGCCGCGATCCCGGCTTTGATTGGGGGAATCCGGTTGACGGCAGTGACCCGGCCACAGAATGGCGCGGCTACCACACGCTGGAGGAGTTGCCGCAGGTGCTCAACCCGCCCAGTGGCTGGATGCAGAACACCAATTCCACACCGTTCCTGACGACGGCGCAGGCCAATCCCGATTCGACGGCCTATCCAGCGTACATGGTGCGGGAGGGTGACAACGCGCGTGCGCGCGCTTCACGCCGGGTTCTCACCTCACAGGACACGTTCACCTTTGACGAATGGTCGCAACTCGCGTTCGACACGTACTTCCTCGTTGCGGAGGAGGAGGTCCCCGGGCTGGTAGCCGAGTGGGAGGCACTGAACTCGGCAAATCCTCGGCGGGCAGCTTCAACACGAGACGCTGTCGCGCAACTTCGAGGGTGGGACAGACGAGGCGCCGTGGAATCAGTTGCCACCACCCTATTCGTCATGTGGCGCACTCGTATGACGCGCGGGGAGCAGCGGCCCCTTGCAGCGCTGGAAGACGTGATCAAGTCGCTCGAGAGGGATCACGGCACGTGGCAGGTCCCGTGGGGCGAGATCAATCGCCACCAGCGGCGTGACGTCCGAGGGCTGACGCCACAGCAGTTCAGCGACGACCGCAACAGCTGGCCTGTTCCGTCGACGAGCGGCGGCCTCGTCGGTACCATCTGGTCCTACTCTGCGCAGCGGCGGGATGGCGAGACCCGGGCATATGGTACGGCGGGGCACACGTACGTCTCGGTGGTCGAATTCGGTGACCCCATTCGTGCCCTGACGATCTTGCCGTTCGGCCAGAGCGGCGATCCGGACTCACCGCATTACCTCGACCAGGCGCCGCTCTACGTGAACGGACAATTCAAGCCAGCGTGGTTCACGCTCGAGGAGATCGAAGCCAACCTGGAATCAGCCTACCACCCGGGTGAGCGGCCGGATGTCGGCGGTTGACGAGAGCGGTTGTGGCCGGCCCCGCTACAAGACGATGGCCAGTCCGAATCGGAACGTCATCAAGTTTGCCTGACTTCTCACCGGGTACACCGTGATTGAACCGTCCCGGTTGTCGACGATGTCGCCGCGGGTGAGGTAGTCCACCTCCCCGTTCAGGGTCCATTGAGCAGAGAGATCCAGAGACACCCTGCGGGAGAGCGCCAGCAGAATTCCGCCGCCCCCGGTGAGCGAGTACGTGACGTCGTCGAAGTTGGTGGTGTGGGCGAAGTCTGGCCCGCCGTCCACTCCGTTGACCGAAGACACCGTGGCGAAATAGGCGAGGCCGGCGGTGCCGTACGCGTAGGGACGCAGAGGGCCGTGGCCAAACGTGATCTGGGGACCGACCCCGAAGTCGAAAATGAAGTTGTCCGTGCTGACGTCGACCCAAATCCTGCCCGTTGCAGGCAACAGCCGCGTGGAAAACCTCTCATGCCCGTAGACCAACATGGTGCCGCCAAACCGTAGACCAATCTGATTCCGGCGGTCCAAGTTCACGACACCGTACAACCCGAGCCCGCCACCCCAGTCGACATAGTTTTGGAATTCACCAATAGGGCGTGCCAACGTGCCGTTGAATCCGATTAGACCCCGGGGACTACCGACCTGACCTTGTGCTTCCGCGGAGAGAACCAACAAGGCTGCGAGAACAAGACATCGATGATATCGCATTTCTCTCTCCTGTGTCGACCGCGCTGACCATAAAGGCAAGCGTCATGCCTCGGGGAGCTACAACCGTATGTCGTTGTAAACAGACAAGTTGCCATGCGCAGCCGGACAACGGTGACCACGCTCTTGTCCACTAGAGGAGACAACCGTCAGGGGTAGTACGTGAGGAATCCCGAACCGACCAGATGACATCTCCGTGAGGCGAGGTCAGCTCGGGCGCAAGGGGGCGCGGGCCGACCTCCAATTACACAGAGCCATCAAGGCAGACGGATAATATGGCTGGTCGCCTCCTACCGGTATGTGTTCGCAATCTGTGCCAGGGTAAGATCGCTATCCAGGAATCGCGTGTAGCCCGTGCCGTAGAGCCAGTCCTCGAAGAAGCGGTCGAGATCCACAGGCGCGACGGTCTTGGCGCGCGCCACGAAATCGGCTGTGGAAGCTCCGGCAGCATAGTGCTCCTGGTAGAAGCCACCCACCAGCTGGTTGAGCCCGTCTTGCCCGATGAGGTGATAAAGGGCTCCGAACATCAGCATGCCCACCCGATAGCTGAGGTCGGTGACGTCTTCCGACCCGTACTCTATCGGCGGGATCTCACTGAGCCGCGGCTCGTTCTCGAACTGCGTTCTTAGCCGGCTGCGTATCCGCCCGGCCAATCCCTCCACCGCGTTGAGGGCCTCGTTTCCCGCGAATACATCGACGAGTAGCTGCTGCAGAAACATGGCCAGGCCCTCGTCCCAGCGAGGGCTGGGGCGCTCGCTGAGCTCGACATTCCAGAGGTGGCTGGCCTCATGGTAGAGTTGGGTCAAGTCGTCGGGGTCCTGGAACACCGAGGCCTGCAGCAGGATGTTGCTGACGTCGGCCTGGGAACCGTAGCCGGTGGGAACCTCGATGATGGCGTATCCGGCGAAACCGTGCAGCGGGCCGAACCACTCTTTGTACTGGTCCATTGCACGCAAGAAACCACCCGCAACCGTCTCAGCCCCTACCCGGTCCTCCGCAAAGTAGAACAGCTTGAGGCCGCTTCTCTCCATGATTTCGTAGGGAGCAATCGCGATGTCGATGCGCCAGGAGGGCCGGGAACTCCGGTAGTGGTATGTGGCCTTCCCGCTTGCGCTCTCGACCCCCAGGAGTTCGCCGCCATTCGCCACGACCAGAGAATCCGGAACGGTGACTCGCAACTCGGCATCGAATTTCGGCAGTCCCGCCAACGCGTTGGCCTGCCACGACGGGTAGCCTACCACCGGGTACGACTTCGTCTCCTCACGGACGGTGGTGTACATGGGGTCGATGTGGTCGCGCACATAGCGCATTGCCTCGGTATACCCGTGCAGATAACCCTCCCACCTGATCGCCAGCGTCTGCTCTTCCCCAGGGTCAAGTGATGCTATCTCGACATCCACATAGTTCACCTGCAGCTGCTCCCAGTCATCGAATGGAAAAATCTGCTGGGTGAAGCGCAGTGGGTGCCCTTCGAGGTCGGTGAGCTCGCTGACTCGCATCATTCTGTAGAGCAGCAGGGGGACGCGGTCAACGGAACGGTCCGACGTGTTGCGGACGGTGAGTCGTCCCGTTCCTCTGATCTTGGTTTCCTCGAAATCAACCTCGATCGCAAGATCGTACGCTGCTGGCGCGACCTCGAGGGTGCGCTCCGTGAACGGGACTCGATCGGGTGCCGTCGAGCAGCCGCCGAGCAGCATGAAGGGCAATACGCTTGCTGCTGTGACTGTGTGGTTCATGCGAGTGCAATACCTTTCGTGGGTGTGCGTCACCGTCCGCCGATGCGCGTTCAGTAGGAATGCAATATAGAGGACCGGTACGGAGACTCCACGAGGTCCGATATGCGCATGCTCATCCCCGGTGCAGCGCGATATGGCTATGCTAGAGTCGGTCGTACCGTCCTTGCCGTCGGTCGGCGGCGACAAGCTTCCGGAGCGGCACGACCGAGAGTTACACGACGTCAGTTGGGCTGCACTGACCCCTTCAATCGCAGGTAGCGTTCGATGGCTGTGTCGACACGATATCCCGTGTGGGACACGCTCAAGTCGCGCAAGCTCTCGATACGGATGAACGCGGAAATGGGAGCGGACAGTGTGTAGTAGGCTGCGGTGTCGACCGGAACGCCATTGATGCGGACAACCGTCGAGTCCTCGACGTCACATCCTGAGAACAAGGCGTCAGGGGTCCGGCCGAGACCCCCGATCGTCGTTCCCTTGACCCGGGCGGTGAGTACGGGCACCCGTTGCCAGTGAATCCGACAGATGTCGGCCGCAGTGACGGGGCCTGCATCCAGAGTCGACCAAACGGCCCCTCGCGGCATTACCGAAACGTCGGTGCCGGTAACCGAGCGGATCGCCTCGGCCGCTAGATCGCCGAGCGGGCTGGGTCCCTCTCTGGTGGCGGTAAGTGGGGATCCGAGCGTGCCGACGACTTCATTCAACGCCGGTGCATAGCCGGCCAGTAGCGCCTCGACCTCAGGGTCACGCGGCACGTCGGCCGTGACTGGGAGCAGGCT
>CP070666.1:1898640-1922085 GCA_020351775.1 Gemmatimonadota bacterium
GGACCCGGCTGCCGTCTAGCAGGCGTCACGAGCCGTCAAACACGGGCGTTACAGAGGACGGCATTGATCTGAGCGCGGCCCAACGTCATCGTTACGGACAGGCGACTGCTCACCTGGCCGACAAGCCCGGCCCGTTCTGGACCGTCACCGTGTGCTGTGACGGGGCGCCCCTGAAACCTCTGCTGAGGACGAGTAGGCAATGGACGCGAAGCAGCTTTTCTTCGAGCGATACCAGGGGTTTCGCGAGTACCCCGAGCACGTCGTGAAGGACCTCACCGAGGATCAGCTGCGGCACTCGCCGCATCCTTCCCTCAACCCAATCGCCTGGATTCTGTGGCACGTTGCGCGCTGTGAGGATGTGGCCGTGAACCGGTTGCTCACCGATCATCCCCAAGTGTTCGATGAGGACGAGTGGCCGACGCGTCTGCGGGTGCCAGGCCGGGAAGTCGGTACGGGAATGTCCAAAGCGCATGTGACACAGTTGTGTGAGGTCATCAATCTCGGCGAGCTCGATGCCTACCGGGCCGCGGTCACGGACCGGACTGTAGCGGCCGTCGCCGCGTTGCCGCTAGCGGAACTGACGCAAGAGCTGATGCAGAAGCGCCTGCGGCAAGTGTTCGTCGATGAGGGAGCCGGAGGCACTGTGGCGCAGGACATCGTGGAGGCCTACAGGGGCCACACTAAGGGGTGGCTCCTTGGACACATTGTACTGACGCATCCCTTCTATCACATCGGCCAAGCGTTTAGCATGCGCGCCATGCTTGGCGCGCCGAACCCGTGGTAGCCACGTGATTGCCGCCGGTGCAGGCACCGAGGCACTACCCGCCGGAAGATGCGACACGGTATTTGAGTGAAATGCCAGGAATTGGGCTATTGAATGAGAAGCCGCTCCACGCATCGTTGAAGGAGTGGTACGCACAGCCAGGAGACCAATTCGAGGTCGCAGTTGATGGGTTTGTGATTGACATCGTTCGAGATAACCTGTTGCTGGAAATCCAGACCGGCAATCTTGCATCCATCAAGTCGAAGCTGACAAACCTGGCATGTTCACATCAGATACGATTGATCTACCCGATTGCGCAGGAGAAGCTGCTTGTCAAGTTGGCGAAGCGCGGCAGTGGTGGAATCAAGCGTCGCAAATCGCCCAAGAGAGGTCGTGTAGAAGATCTGTTCTGGGAAATCGTGAGCTTCCCACAGTTGCTAGCGAACCCCAACTTCTCGCTGGAAGTATTGCTGATACGGGAAGAAGAGGTGAGGCGGTTTGAGGGGAAACGTAATTGGCGCAGGAGAGGATGGGTTGTCGAGGAGCGTCGGTTGCTGGAAGTGGTGGAGCGGAGGTTGTATCAAGAGCCGGCAGATTGGCGAGCGTTTCTTCCCAAGGATATGGACACGTTTACAGCGAGAGATTTGGCGGAGGCGACGGCTATCAGCGGACAGTTAGCGCAAAAGATGGTGTATTGTCTGCGAAAAGTGAGCGTGCTCGAATTGTTGGGCAAGCAGGGGCGGGCCAACTTGTACCGCGTGGTTGACACGTAACACACGCACAGTCCCTTGGCGAGCGTGAAGTCAGTGCCGAGCATCTACTGGTTGCCGTGCTGTAAGCGAAAGGCGTGCGTGGCGCGGTCCTCCAGCATCACGCATTCTCGGAGGCTGCGGTTCTCAACGAGATCAAGCGGATCACGGGCGGCGAAGGCATACCCGGATCTCAGATGAGTAGCAAGTAAGCACACCAAGCGAGGGCGATTGAGATGATCGATCTACTCTACTCTTCCTATCGACTACGGCGATTCGCCTCCCGGTCGAGCTTGGGCCCCAAGCCGCCCGGCCGTTCCATGTATCGGACCGCCAGTCTCGTTTTGCACGCAGTCAGTCTGGTCTTCCTCCAGCTCGCCTGCGCAGCAGCAGAGACGCAAGATCAGGACACTGCACAGGCAACCGCCAAGCCGAGGATCATCGTAACATCGGACGGCGAAGTGGATGACGTGGATTCCTTCATACGATTGCTTCTCTACGCCAACGAATTCGACATCGAGGGTTTGGTGTACAGCAGTTCCCAGTGGCACTATGCCGGCGATGGTAAGGGCACGCTGTTCACGTCTGAAATGCCCTTCACGGCGCGGCGATACGGTGAACGCACCGAACTGAGGTGGTCCGGCACGCAGTGGATGCAGGAGCATATTGGGAGGTACGCTGAGGTCTACGACAACCTCCTGGTGCATGAACCCGGTTACCCAAGCCCCGACTCTCTCCTGAGCCTCATTCGCGTGGGTAACATCGAGTTCGAAGGTGAGATGGAGAAGGACACGGAAGGATCGGAGCTGATCAAGCAGATCCTGTTGGATGAGAATCCCGCTCCTGTCTACCTGCAGGCATGGGGTGGAACGAATACGGTGGCCCGTGCCCTCAAATCCATCGAGGACGTCTATGGTGGCACCCCGCAGTGGCGAGATATCTACGAGGCGGTGTCTGCTAAGGCCGTGATCTACACTATCCTCGACCAGGATGGCACCTATCGCAACTACATAGAGCCCAATTGGCCCGACATAAAGGTGCTATACAACTCCGCGCAGTTCTGGAGCTTTGCGTACGCATGGCCGAGGGTCGTTCCTGCCGAACTACAGCCTTACCTGGGTGGATCGTGGTTCTCCGAAAACATCAAGTTCAACCACGGTCCCCTGCTGGAGGGGTACTATCTGTGGGGTGATGGCCAGCAGATTCCTAACGATCCCGAACACACGCACGGCAGCCTGGAACGAACCATCGAAAACGGGCGCGCCCAGTACGACTTCATTTCCGAAGGAGATTCGCCCGCTTATTTCCATCTACTCGACGTCGGCCTGCGGAACGCGGAAGATCCCTCCTACGGCGGCTGGGGAGGACGACTGGTACGGTCTGAGGCGAATCCGAGCCGCTGGGAAGACGGTGACCATGTAACAGATCACAATCCGTACACCGATGAAGCCGACACCGCTTACCCGCAGACGCGCTGGGTGAGCGTACTGCAGAATGACTTCGCCGCCCGTGCCGACTGGAATGTCATGAGCTATGACGAGGCCAACCACCCACCTGCGGTAACGCTGGATCATGCATCTGACCTCACAGCGGCACCCGGCGCGTATGTCCAGCTCAGTGGTGCGGCGACTGATCCGGATGGCGATGCCATCACGTATCGCTGGTGGCAGTACGGCGATGTCGACTCTTACGAGGGCGATGTCGTGATCAAAGATGCGGACAGGGCACAGGCGTCGTTCACGGTACCCGAGGACACCACACCGGGTGAGACCATCCATGTGATCCTCGAGGCAACCGACGCCGGCGCGCCACCATTGACCCGTTACCGGCGCGTCGTCGTTACGGTCGAGGGCTGATCGTCTCGCAGAAAAGGAGCCACCTCATACGACGGCGGCTCCTTCTATTATCGGGGCGAGCACCGTAATGAATACCCGCCCCAGGGAACTTCCCGCTGACCGGCGTCTCACACCAGTCCGGGACTGCTCGGTTTTCTCTATCCCCGCTCTATCCCCCTTCTCGCGGCAACATCTCCTCGATTCTGAGAAACCGCGCGGCATTGTTGTACAGTATGTCCCGCTTCTGCTTTTCGGTCAGATAGCTGGCGGTTTCAATCACGCCAATGGAGGCTTCGATCATTCTTGGCCAAAAGATGAAATCCGTTCCGTACATGATCCTCTTGCCGAAGCCAGCCTGCACTAGACGCTTGATCGTGGCGTGGATCTCTTCGAGTGGGTAGCTCCATATGAACCCGGAAAGATCGAGGAACACGTATGCATTCCAGCCCATGACGGCAATCAGCTCGTCTATCATCGGGTACGCGGCATGCTGCACCCACACTCGGAGGTTGGGATGCCGATGCAGCAGATCTTCGAGCTCGAACGGATTTCCCATCGAGGCGCGGAATTTCGTACCCCTGATGTTCGCCATTCCGTTGCCGCCTGTCCCCATGTGGATGCCGACCGGAATGTCTAGCTCTTCGGCAATGGCGAAGTAGGCATCAAGCGCCGTATCGCTGGGAGACATCCCGTTATACTGCGGGGCGCATTCCGACATCACATGATAGAAACCGGTCTCCAGCGAATCCCGCATGGCCTCAACCGTGATATCATCTGGAGAGCTGACGCCGATGCCCGGGATGATCCTGTCAGGAGCTGCGTCCTTCCATCTGTGTAAGACCGTTGCATCTCCGAATGCAACCGCCGTGATGTTCAGCCGCTCGATGGTCTCCATGAACGCGCTCTGCAATTCCTCATCACTCCGGGCCGCCGGCAGTGGATCGACACAGCCGCTTCCCATCGGCAGCGTCATGCCTGTCTTGGGGTCCGTACCCGGCATGTCCTCCAGGAACCATGGACACAGAGGCGCCATGGTCGCGTTGTCCCCTAGTCGCATAGTGTGAACATGGATGTCAATGATCGGAGGTCTTTCCGCCTGGGGAGGCGTGACTTCCAGCATCTGCGCGTACAGACCCGGCGGAAATGACACCGTACAAATGAAGAGCATTGGTTGGATCTTCATCGCAAATCCTCTCCCACCACATATTCGTTGTACAGCGATGTCCCGCCCCCCTCACTCACCTTCCACGGCTCGTCCGTTCATCGATCGGCGCCTGAGGCACGAGCACGTTGTGTGCCTGCCCGACGATCAGTTCCTGCGGGAGGTCGAACGAAGCCTCCTCGATTGCCACAGCCGAGTTTCCGATCTTCACGGTGTACGTGCCGGCTTCTGCGATCCAGGCAGCCCGATCGGCGTCGAATGACGCCAGATCCCTACCGGTCAGCGTGAAGGTCACAGTCTCCAACGCACCGGGCTCCAGCGCGCCCGTCTTGGCAAACGCCCGCAGTTCCCGCTCTGGCTTTTCGAGCACATCTCCCGGCGCGCTGACGTAGAGCTGCACGACCTCACGCCCCGGTGTATCACCAGTGTTGCTGACCTCGACGGTCATCGTGATCTGGTCCTGAAACTCAGCCGCACTCAACTCGAGATCGCCGTACGCGAAATCGGTGTAGGAGAGGCCATATCCGAAGGGATATGCGGGCTCCACGCCAAACGTGCTGTAGTACCGGTAACCCACGTAGATACCCTCTTCATACGTGACTTCGCTCGGCACTCCGAAGAGCGGTGAGGCGGGCTGATCGGTTGCACTTGGCAGCACCGTACCGGGGAAGTTGTCCGCGGAGGGCACGTCGGCGTAGGTCATCGGGAAAGTCATCGGCAACCTGCCCGACGGGTTGACCGCGCCACCCAGAACGTCGGCGATGGCGTTGCCACCCTCCTGCCCGGGCTGCCACGCCAGCAGAATCGCGTCGGCGTGGTCACGCCAGCTCGCGACCTCAATCACGCCGGCGATGTTCATCACGACGATGACTTTCTTACCCGCTGCACGGAACGCCGCGGAGACGTTACGTATCAGTGCGTGTTCGGTGTCCGAGAGCGTGAAGTCGTTCTCCACTCGACGATCGATCATCTCACCCGAGTTGCGCCCGATCGTGATGACGGCCACGTCAGCCACCTGCGCCAGTTGTGTGGCGCGGTCCACCTCAACCGCGAGTTCGGCGATTGGCGGTGTCGGGAAGAACGGCGTGCGCGGCGATTGCTGCGCCTTCTGATCCGCTATGTGGCGATGATATTCGTCCTGGAGCGATGCTTCGACGGTGTATCCCGCATCCGCTAGACCCGCTTCGAGTTGTACTACATACGCCTCGTTCACCTCACCGCTGCCTGTCCCGCCGACGCTCAGCTCGTACCCCGCGTTCCCAAGCAGGGCAACCGTAGCAGATGTCGGCAAAGGCAACGCATGTTCATCGTTCTTCAGAAGCACCATGCTTGCTGCTGCCGCATGGCGCGCGATCTGCGCATGGCCCGCGAGATCCGGCTGGTCCGAGTACTCGTATCCCTTGAATGTCGGCGACTGCACAATGACTCGTAGCACGCGCTCGACATTCTCGTCCAGCTGCGCTTCGCTCAGTGCGCCACTCGACACGGCTGCGAGGATGTCCTCGGTCTGTTGCAGTGTTCCCGGCATGAGGACATCGTTGCCGGCCTTCATCATCGCCACGGCATCGTTGCCGCCAAACCAGTCCGTCATCACGAACCCGTCGAAACCCCACTCATCGCGTAGAATGGTGCCGAGGAGATCGCGGCTCTCAGGCGCCCACGTACCGTTGATCAAGTTGTAGGATGACATCACCGACCAGGGCTGCGAGGTCCTTACCGCGATCTCGAACCCCCTGAGGTAGATCTCTCTCAAAGCTCGTTCGCTGACCTTGGTGTCCAACTGCATCCGGTTGAACTCCTGGTTGTTCGCAGCGAAATGCTTCAGTGACGTACCGACACCTTCCGACTCCACGCCGTCCACGAACGCGGCAGCCATGCTCCCCGTGAGAAACGGGTCCTCCGAATAGTATTCGAAGTTGCGGCCACACAGCGGGTTGCGATGGATATTCATACTGGGAGCTAGCAGGATATCCGCTCCATACTCACGCAGCTCCTGGCCGAACGCTCTGCCGACAGCTCGAAGCAGTTCGGTGTCCCAAGACGAAGCCGTGAGCGTTGCTACCGGGAACGCCGTTGCATGATACGTCCTATCGGGTTGGTCTTCTCGCACCGGGGCTATACGCACCCCGGCTGGACCGTCTGACAGCGTCAGGGAGGGGATACCGAGCCGCGGGATCGCGTGCGTCCGTCCGGCCGCTCCCGGAACCTTCTCCGGGACCTTCGCGTCTTCCGGGTCCATCTGCGGGAGCATGGGGAAGGCCGGCGCTTCTCCCGAGTCTGCCTCAGGGGGCGCAGGAATGTTCAGGATGAATCCCATCCCGACCAGGACTTTGACTTTTTCCTCTACCGTCATGGCAGCGATGACCTCCGCAAGGGAGTTCTCGCCGAGTTGAGGATGCTGTTGCGCTTTGGCTGAAGACATGGGAAGGAGTAGTGAAGCTGCGAGTGTAGGGAGTACGAACCAGCTGAGCACAGATGTCGGGTGACTTGGCGAACGAATGACCATCTGAAACGACTCTCCTATCTATGACTGCCACAACGAGGGCCACGATGCTGTTTGATAAAACGAGCGATGGGTGACAAAGGACAGTCGGTTTGCGTTATTCTGTTCAGCATCGGACATAGAGATGGTGGGAATCTAGTCCGCTGACAATGCCGCACAACCTGTTGTGCTCGCCTGCGGTCCGGCTTGTCCTGGGATCCTCTCTAGCGTTCCCTGCCCCACTGCAGGGAAAACATGCGCAGTGGCTGCATGATGATTGTCCGTGAGTGATGTAGCATATTGCATTGAGCGGAAGGGGTTCTTCGCATATGCAGACAGACAAGACTCGAGCCGACAGGATCACCCTTTCACTCGCGGAGCCGAATGTTGTCGCCGATAGGCGCGCCGACCGTACAATCATCCTGCGGTCAAGGTCCGATCTGCGACCGCACCCACGGCGTATTGGCGATGTCCTGGTGAAGACCGCCGCACGAGCTCCGGACGTTCCATTCTTGGCTGAGCGACGCGATTCCGATTGGCACCGCATCACTTACGGCACGGCGCTGGAACGGGCCCGGGCCACAGCACAGTTCCTGATCGACCGGGGGTTTGATCACACGACCCCAGTTGCGATTCTGTCCGGCAATTCGATCCGGCATGCGCTCGTAGCGCTCGGGGCATCGCTCGTTGGTGTGCCGATCATCCCGATAACACCGGCTTATTCTCTGATGAGCCGGGACCACCGTAGGCTGCAATCCATCATCGAGATGCTGCAGCCGAAGATGGTCTTTGCCGAAGACCCGCAGAGCTTTGCTCAGGCTCTGCAGTCGATCGATCTCCACGGCAGACTGCTGGTAACGGCATCGAGCGCGAGCGACTTGCCAAATGCCATTCCGTTTGAAGAACTGGTAGCAACGCGAGTGAAGGATGAGCAGCTGCGCCGGCGCATGGTGCAGATCGACCCGTCTCACACAGCCAAATACATGCTCACCTCCGGTTCGACCGCCACTCCAAAACCGGTCATTACGACTCACGAGATGTTGTGCGCCAACCAGCAGATGATCGCACAGCTTTGGCCCTTTCTCGAGACAGAACCACCCATACTCGTCGATTGGCTGCCGTGGAGCCACACCTACGGCGGTGGGAAGATCTTCAATCTGACCATGTGGCATGGCGGCACGCTCTACATCGATGGCGGCAGGCCGGTTCCAGGAGCGATGGAGATCACGCTGCAGAACCTGCGGGAGATATCGCCGACAGTGTACTTCAACGTCCCGCGGGGATTCGCACTCCTGGCACCGTCTCTGGAGACGGACTCTGCCTTGCGCGAGAGCTTCTTCGCACGCCTCCAGATGATCAGCTTTGCCGCCGCGGCCTTACCGGATGACCTCTGGATGCGGCTGCGAGAGGTGTCAATGATGGCCCGGGGCGGCCAACCGGTCTTCATCTCCGCAGGATATGGCTCGACCGAGACTTCACCGACATCAACGCTGGTCCACTCCCCCATCCCGAATCCTCGAGCAATTGGGCTACCTCCGCCCGGTGTCGAACTGAAGCTGGTCCCGGCTGAAGCCGGCAAGATGGAGCTGCGTGTGCGCGGCCCTCATATCACACCCGGGTACCACAAGGATCCCGAGTTGACGCGAGAAGCCTTTGATGACGAAGGATATTTTCGAATCGGTGATGCCGTCTCGTTCGTCGACCCAAGTGATCCAGCCAAGGGACTGGTCTTTGACGGCCGAATGACAGAGGACTTCAAGCTCACCACCGGCACTTGGGTCAACGCCGGGAAGCTTCGCATCGAGATACTCGCATCCACGGCGCCGCTGCTCTCCGATGTCGTCCCCACAGCGCCCGACCGCGACTACCTCGGCCTCCTGGCCTGGCTCAGCCCAGCTGCCACCGAACCGTCGAATCACGCGGCGGCAATCACTGAGCTGACCTCGAGATTGCGCACCTTCAACATGCAGCATCCGGGCACGTCGAAGGTGGTTAGGAGAATTTTGCTACTATCCGAGCCGCCGAGTTTCGAAGAAGGTGAGGTAACCGACAAGCAGTATGTCAACCAGCGCGTGGTCAGGGACCGACGCAAAGCGGATGTGGACCGGCTCTACGCGAATCCTCTCGCTCCCGATGTCATCGAGATAATCTGATCTCTCGCCACGACTGCCCCGACCAGTCGAGGGCGCGGATTCCCCCATGTAGCCCTCTGGCAACAGCCAGCCCCCAAGCCCAAATCCGATCAGGTGGACGGGTTCTCCCGTGACCCGGTCGACGATCAGGAGCTGGGTGACAGCATTCCTTTCGTCTGTTCGCTAGTTTTCCTTTGGAGCTTGTATCGCTGCTCTCTCCAGGCAGACGGGCATGAAGGTGCCCAGGCCGCAGCTGACGCGCTGCTGCCCAACGTCGCTCCGGAGAGCCAGTGGCTGCTGCAGGAGCCGTTCCACCCTGGACCAAGGCAAGGACTTCCTTGCCGGTTGGAGCGCTCGTGACCTGATGGCTGCGGCAGAAATCCGTCAATGCCTCGATCACTGGAGGAGGAGCACACCATAAGACTCAACCACGCAATTGCCGACGCAAACGACAACGGCCGTCTCGGGTTGATCATCTATATCATTCCGGGATTCCCCAGCGTACGCGAATATCAGGCCACCCTCGACTTGCTGGACCAGACCGCCGCGGTGTCCATCGTCGAGACGACGATACCTGTCGAGGAGGGCTTTTCAGACCATGCCAACGAAACCATCCGGCGAGCCCACATCCAAGCGGCTAGCTCAACCGATTGGGAGGTCACTCCACGGCCAACCAAGCCAGCTCTCTGTGTCTTGTACAAATCCACCTCGGACACCCGAGGATTTGAAACAGTCTTGGTAGATACGCTCGGTCAGTTTGAGGGACTCATTCTCGAGTGGGCAGAAGAGGATGAATCCCCTTACATTGCGACCGCCCGCAAACGCGGGCTGGAATTGGTGCAGTGCATCGGCCCATGGATGAGCCCCGGCACGGTGAGGCGTATTGTGGAACGCGCCGAGGACGAGCCTCTCATCTACCTCATGTCCGCGCCCATGACCGGTGCAGAGCTATTCTCGAACCAACAGCTCAGCAGTTGCATATTCGAAGCAAAGAAGCACAGACCGGCGGCAAAGGTGGCTGCGGGATTCGGAATTGGCTCTGGCGAGGATGTGCGACGTCTGGCAGAGATCGAGGAGCTGGACGCGGTAATCATCGGGACGGCGTTCTTAAAAGCCTTGGGCACGGGGCTAGAGGCCGCCAAGGCGCTGCTCGCAGACGTCGAGCCAGCTTTGAAGCGTTAAAGGAACCAACACAGCAGAGGCGGCCGTTGCCGACCGCCTCGACTTCCACCTACCGGATCTTCTGATTACCAGTTTTCCCGATAGAAGACCGAATCGAAGAAGTGTTCCATCTGTTCACAGTAGTAGACTCCGTATTCCTCGAATACGGCCACCACGTCGTCATTCGGCTTCCAGTCGAAGAATGCGTGAGTCGCCCCGCCGATCTGTACGTACTCGACTATCTGTCCGGCTTCCGCAAGCGCGTCCATGTAAGCTCTGACGCCTTCATCGGTGATAATGGGATCTTCAACACCCCTCGTGAGGTAATGAGGTATCGACCGCTCACTTGCAGCGGGAATGTTGTTTATCGGAGATATGGCACGTAGCGCTGCAGGATCAGCATCTGTCATGTTCAAGAACTCGAGCATCTGCGAACCCTCAAACGCAAACACACCATAACTGGGGGCTGCCGCCTTTATCGCCGACATCATCTCAGTGCGAACCTGCTCGACGGTTTTGCCTGCAGGCATATACGCAGGCATGTACTCGAAGACACCCGGTGTCTCGCCGAACCCCCCACTGCCAATCATATCAGCCATAGTAGCCACAGCTGCTGAAAGGTGACCTCCTGCACTGTCCCCGGTAACAGCTATTCGGTCCGGATCGCCGCCGTACTCTTCTGCATGTTCCATTATGTGTGCAATCGCGCCGTATACATCCTCTATCAGATTGGCTATGGTGTTCCCCGGCTCGTCACCATCGAGCGTCCCGTTCCAACGGTAGTCAATGCTGGCAACGACATATTTCCCGCTCTTCACTAGTTGTCGCGCCTGCCCACGCATTATGTCCTCGTCGTTGGTACTCCACCCGCCACCGTGTATGATGACGATGATAGGCAGATCTTTCGCTCCCTCGGGGGCATAAACATCATACTTGAGAGGCTTCACACCCGGTTGAGCATAGACCACATCGTGCGTTACCGTGAATCCTTCCAGGGCGGATGCTTCGATGAAATAAGCCCCAACATGCTTATCCTGATCTACCGTCACTTCCAGCGTAGAGACGGAGGGTGTGTCGTGGTACATTGGCCCCCATTGCCCCGATACCGAGTAGTACACTGCTTCCACCTCGTAGCCAGGATCAGGTGTGGCAGTGATGGTGATCACCGTCCCGGCGGCGTATTTACCGTTTGCAGGGAGTGCGGGATCCAGCGTGACGGAACCGTTGGACGGTTCATCGAGTGTCACCGTGAATTCGGCAGTCTGAGCCGACTGACTTGCGGGTATCAGCAATAGGGTGACAGTAAGCGATGTGAGTACCGGTCTTGCCATTGTTGGTCTCTCTGTGGTCGTAGCCGTATGTGTGTCTGGAGTACGCGGAATGTAATCAGGCCAGGAGCATGCATGGTAGGCATCGCGGGGCATGGCGTTTGACACCTGAGATTTTGATAACCTCGCCCCAGCGCCTGGCCTCGCGGCGTTTTGGGCTCCATGTTATGCGGTGATCCGTCGTGAACAGGCGAAACCGCATGGCCGAGTAGCTAGGGCGCATGAGGCCTGCACTCACCTATAGCTGCACAATCAGGCGCGAGATACGGCCAGATACTCGCAGTGACCAGCAGCGTTGAGCGTGCAGACCCGCGCAACATCAGATTGTTCTCGAGCTGGTCGAACCGTAGAAGCAAAGAGTGAGGGGACTATGAGCACTCACAATCTCACGAGGCGCCAGGCGCTGCAACTCCTCGGTGCGTCGTCCTTGGCGATGCCGGCAACCGCATCCACGAACGCTGCATCCAAGACAGCCGTAGAACGTGGCGCTCAAGCTCAGCAGAGCCGATACGGCCGCTTTCAGGACGGCCCCAGGTCCCCGCTGTTCCAGCCTGTGCCGCTAAGGGGAAACGTGACCCTCAGCCAACTCGGAGATGCGGCCGTCTCCAACCGGATGACCAGCTCGGCAGATGATGCGCCGCGAGGCGAAATCACTTCCTGGGGCATTCCTTTCTCTGTGGGCGACACCGTGTGTCTACTGAAAGACGTCCCTGTGAGTGTGAGCGTTGACCCGATATCAGCTCGTTTCCTTGTGTTCATGCACACGACGGATGTTGCTCCGCTTGAGCTGGACGCCTCGGGATTGCACCCCGCTCCCCGCCGCGGTCAAGGGCGTCTCCGCGAGCATGTCGCCGACTATGTGATCCTGTTCGAGGACGGATCAGAAACCAGGCTGCCCATCCGGCGCCGCCACGAGGTCGGCATGTTCCAGCGCGCCTGGGGGGTGAACTGTGTCGAGGCAGTTGCACATCACAAGCCCTTCGCCACTCGCTTTCACCACGAGCAGGACGCGAGTTCATGGGGTTCGAGCCAAACCCGCGTAGTGATGCCGGATTCAAGCCGCTGGGTGAACTGGCTGTGGGCCTGGGAAAACCCTGAGCCGCACAGATCCATCGTCGGCTGCCGGCTCGAGCCGGTAGCCGGCACCCTCCTCCTGTCGGCCATCTCGGCCGGTGACGTCAGTACCAATCCGCTTCGCTGGCAATCGCGTCAGAAGGCGGTCCTGCGGCTTCCCGATGGCGCCGAGTTCGATCCTACGTTGGACGAGCACGGTCTGCTCCACGAAGTGCAGCTCGACCTTGGCCAAGTGATCTATGCATCGTCCGTGCTGCTGTACCCGAATGACGTCTGGGCCGACAGCTACAACAACAAGCCGCCGGATACGTCAACGCGAGAAGTGCTCGTGGAGTATGCGGCGCATCCTGAAGCCCGTTTCTGGCTTGCCGACGGCAGGGACATACCCGTAGCAGACGTCGGATCCGGCCCCTTGCGCAGCGTTACGCCCGCTACCGAGCTGGTGAAGATCCGCGTGGTGGAGCGTACAGGGGGACGGCCGGTTCCGGTCAAACTGCACGTGCACGGAGAAGTGGGCGAGTACCTCGCGCCGCTGGATCGGCACCGGATTCCGAACCCCGCCTGGTTCGAGGACTACAGCGTGGACTATGCAACATGGGGAAGGCACTACTGCAGCTACATCCCCGGCGAGACTACGATCCGCCTGCCGGTCGGCAAGGTATATGTCGAGGTGTCGAAGGGCTTCGAGATCCGGCCGGTCCGGAAAGCTCTCGAGGTGAGGGAGGGGACGCAGGAACTCACCATCGAGCTCGAGCGTGTCCTGCCGTGGAGAGACAGAGGTTGGGTCTCCGCCGACACCCACGTGCATTTCCTGTCGCCCAACTCGGCGCTGATGGAGGGCTCCGGCGAGGGGGTCAACATCGTCAACCTCCTCGCCAGCCAGTGGGGCGAGTTGATGACGAACGTGGGCGATTTCGATGGGAACATGACTCACGGGTCCGTCGAGGCGGGCGGCGATGGCGAATACCTGGTTCGTGTGGGTACAGAGAACCGGCAGCACGTAATGGGGCACATATCGCTTCTCGGGTACGAGGGCAACATCATCGTCCCTATGACTACGGGCGGCCCGGACGAGTCGGCGCTGGGTGACCCCGTCGATGTGCTTCTCACGGAGTGGGCGAGGCAGTGCAAACAGCAGAACGGAGTGACGATCCTACCACACTTCCCCATGCCGCGTCTGGAGAACGCCGCGTCGATCGTGCTCGGTGAGATTGACGGGGTCGAGATGACCTCATGGAGCGATCTGTACTCCGGCATCAATCCGTACTCGCTGTGCGATTGGTACCGCTTCCTGAACTGCGGTTACTTCGTCGCGGCTGTCGGAGGCACGGACAAGATGAGTGCAGCGACGGCCGTCGGGACGGTCCGCACGTACGCCCGCCTGAAGGAGGGTCAGCCATTCACCTACGAGGCCTGGAAGGCGGCCATACGGCGCGGAGAGACGTTCGCCACCTACGGCCCGCTGGTTGAGTTTTCCGTAGACGGACGGCCGCCCGGCTCGTCGATCGAGATGCCAGCTAGCGGCGGGACCGTCAGCGCAGAATGGAATGTCGCCAGCGTCACCGTCCCCATGTCGAAGGTCGAGCTCGTCGTGAACGGCGAGATAAGGGAACAGGAGACAGTGGGTCCGGTACAGGCCGCAGGAAGCTGGTCGGTGCGGATCGACAGGAGCTCATGGCTCGCACTGCTGGTACGAGGCCACTATCAAGACCGGCCCGAGGTCATAACGGCACACACGTCGCCGGTGATGATTCCGGTCGCAGGATCCGAGTTTCTCGCAGCCGCCGATGCCGTGACGATTCTAGAACAGATCGAGGGAGCGCTGGCCTACATCGACACGACGGGCACCCGGGCCGACGACCGAATCCTCCGGCGTATGAGACTCGTGCTCGAGTCGGCACACCGGGCGCTGCACAATCGGATGCACCGAGCGGGTGTCTTTCACCAGCACACAGTCGGAACGGACCACCCCGAGCACCACTAGGGGCGCCCAGCAGGCGCGGTTGCGGTTCAAGCGGTCAAGGGAAGTAGAGGTGGCAGGAGCGGCAGAGCGGTAGACCTGCGTTGGCACAATGCTCCGTGGTCCGTCCGCGGTGGATACACCGGCCTACCATCTGTATACTGGTATCGGCCTCATTCACACACCGTCAGCCTCTGACCCGCTGCTGTTCTACGAGGTGCATAATGAAGTTTCGAGCGTCCATTCTCACCAGGCTCACCACCATACGTCCAATCCAGTCCGTGCTGCTCATCGGCTTGTGTGCCAGCATCCTCGCTCATTCACGCACGTTTTCGAATCAGGCTACATATACACGAGGCCTCGGTGTCTACCCTGGCGTACCCGATCAGGATTTCGCTCCGACGCTCGAAGTCGACAGTATCAGCTATCGCAACTTGGCATTTCGGCGGGCCGCCTACCATTCGAGCAGTTACGACTACAACCTGACCGCACAGCTAGTCACCGACGGTGTGATAGAGACCGACATGCCCAAGTGGATCTCGGTTTCCACGAGCACGCACGGCGAGATGGTCAAGAACGAGCGTGAACGGATCCTCGATCACAATGAAACATCAACGGTAGAGTTGGACGGCTCAGATGTGTGGATCCAGATACAGATGGAGGGAGGAGAAGATCCACCGACCATAGACAGCGTCGATGTAGGTTTTCAGATTCGGACGACCGAAGAACCGGCGCCTGGCTGGCAGTACACGGTTTCAGGATCGCAGGACGGGTTGGAATGGACCTTACTGGCAATGGACCGCGGAAGCGAACTACCCGGCAGCCAACGGCCACTACCTCCTTTCATGCAAGGACCGCCGCCTCCCGACATGCCCCCAATCCCACCCGAAATCATGGCCGCATTCCGGGAGAGATTTCTGCGCACGCGGACGGACAGGCTGTCCGTTCCACTCGAGACGGCTTCCCAATACCGCTTGGTTCGCCTTGCCTTCAATGCGCCAGCAGCCGACTCATGGGCAATCGCGGACGCGTCGTTCTTTCATCGAGGCACACAGGTCGAACTAGCCCCGTCTCATTCGTTCTCCAGCGTGTGGAAGAGTGCGGGTGATCTGGAGGAATGGGTGTATGTCGATCTGGGCGCCAGATGCACGTTCGACAAGATCAATCTCTTCTGGCTGCAACGTCCGGTTGCAGGCGTCGTGCAGGTTGCGAACGAGCTCGGCAGCTGGACCGACGTACACGATCTGTCCCAGGACACGTCGCTCACAGATGAGATAAGCTTCGATGCACCGGTAGAGGCGAGGTACGTGCGCCTCATGCTGGCGCAGCCGGCGGGCACCGGTGGCTACTTGTTGAGTGAAATGCAAGTGTGGGGCAGAGGTGGCCCGGTGCCGCGGCCGCTCACCGTAGACCACGGCGTCGAGGACGGCAGACTGGACCTGGCAGGCGGCGCCTGGACGGTTCAGCGCATTTCGTTGGTTGATGCGCGCGGCCCCGCACTCTCGCAGACCGGCTACGACGACGACGCCTGGGTCCCAGCGACCGTTCCCGGCACCGTTCTGCTCAGTTACCTGAACGCCGGGGCGCTACCCGATCCCAACTACGGGGATAACCAGCTTCAGATATCCGAGTCCTTCTTCAATTCCGACTTCTGGTACCGCAAAGAGTTCACGGTGCCTGCTTCCGCAGAAGGTCGCCACACGTTCCTCAATTTCGACGGCATCAACTGGAAGGCCGAGGCATATGTGAACGGCGAGTATATCGGCCGCGTTGACGGCGCCTTCAAGCGCGGCAAGTTCGATATCAGTGAATTCGTTGTACCCGGTCAGGAGAACGCACTGGCCGTGCTGATAGAGAAGAACGCACACCCAGGGGTGATCAAGGAACAGACGGCACTGAGTCCCGACGTCAACGGCGGCGTGCTGGGTGCCGATAATCCCACCTTCCACGCTTCGATTGGCTGGGATTGGATTCCGACCATTCGCGGCCGCAATACAGGCATCTGGAATGACGTGTACCTGACGTTCACGGGTCCGGTGACCATAGAGGACCCGTTTGTGAAAACCGATCTGCCGCTTCCCGATACCGCGACGGCCGACGTAACTATCGCCGTGACCCTCAGGAATCATGAGGCATCGCCGGTCCAAGGAACCCTGAGCGGTTCGTTCGGAGATGTCGACTTCGAGATGCCCGTTTCCCTCATGGCATCGGAGATGAAGGAAGTATTGCTCGACACCTCAACGCACCCGCACCTGCGGCTGCAGGATCCGATGCTGTGGTGGCCCAACGGCTATGGTCGGCCGAACCTGTACGACGTGACGCTGGCCTTCCAGACGGACGGGTCCGGCCTGTCTGACACCAAGTCGTTCAAGACGGGTATACGCGAGATGACGCACGACGAGAGCGACGGGACGCTCAGGATGTGGATCAACGGCAGACGGTTCATCGGCCGCGGCGGTAACTGGGGGTTCTCGGAATCCATGCTCCGGTACCGGGCCCGGGAATACGATGTCGCCGTTCGATTCCACAAGGACATGAACTTCACGATGATCCGGAACTGGGTGGGACAGACCGCGGATCAGGAATTCTACGAGGCGTGCGACCGTCACGGCATCATGGTGTGGCAAGACTTCTGGCTGGCCAATCCGGTAGACGGACCGAACCCGTATGACAACGATCTGTTCATGGACAATGTGGACGATTATGTGAAGCGGATACGCAATCACCCGTCCATCGCGCTTTATTGCGGTCGCAACGAAGGCAATCCACCGGAGGTGCTGGACGCGGCTATCCGGCAGCTGCTACCGGCGGTTCATCCCGGATCGCACTACATCTCGCATTCATCTATGGGGCCGGTCAGTGGATTCGGACCGTACGGCAGGATGCCGGTCGAATTCTATTTCGAGGCCCGTGCCACGACCAAGATCCACAGCGAGTTGGGCATGCCCAACATCGTCACCTATGAGAGCCTGCAGCAGATGATGCCGGACTCCACGCAATGGCCGATCGGAGATATGTGGGGCTTGCACGACTTCTGTCTGGACGGCAACGTGCGGGCGCGTTCGTACGTCGAGATGTTCGACCGGCAGTTCGGCGAAGTCGATAACGTCAGGGATTGGATCTCGCTGGCCCACTTCATGGACTATGACGGGCATCGCGCGATGTACGAGGCACAGGGGAAAAACCGCATGGGGCTGGTGATCTGGATGAGCCACCCGGCTTGGCCCTCGTTTGTCTGGCAGACGTACGATTACTACTTCGAGCCTACAGCAGGATACTTCGGAGCCAAGAAGGCATCAGAGCCACTACATATTCAGTGGAACGCCCTCACTGACAGCGTGGAGGTCGTCAATTACAGCGCCGGCGACAAAGACCAACTGACGGCACGTGTTGAACTGCTGAACATGGATGGTTCCGTAGCTTGGCAGAGAGACGCGACGCTCTCGGTCGCCGACGATAGTATCGAGCCCTTGTTCGGTATGGAGTATCCGGAAGGCATCACGGAGGTGCATTTCATACGGCTCGAGCTGGAACACGAAGGCGAACTCGTATCTGAGAACTTCTATTGGCGCGGATTGGAGGGAGATGACTACAGAGCGCTGCGCACGTTGCCGGCTGTGGCAGTCGCTACGACCACAACCGCGGAGCGCACCGGCGATCGCTGGTATCTGACGACGACGCTGCATAACCAGGCGGACCATCCCGCTCTCATGGTGAGGTTGAAGGTAGTGCGGGCCAACACTGGCGATCTCATCGCGCCGGTGCTCTATAGCGACAACTATGTCCCCTTGATGCCGGGCGAGCAGAAGACGATTCGAATGGAACTGCAGCACGCCGACACGCGAGGTGAGCGGCCACAGGTGGCGGTATCAGGCTTCAATGTCGCGCAACCTCAGTGAAGCACGACCGTTGAAACTGGGAGCCAAATGCCTGAAGAGCGGCGTCTACGTACGGCAGCAGTCTATCGCCGTCGCCGTCGGCACGATCACAGCCATTGCAGTCGGCCCAGCCTGCAGTGACGTAGAAGAGCCCCCAGTTGGCTTCACAGGCGTCTTCAGCACAGAACCTCGACCCGCCTATACGGCCATAAAGAACCAATGGATCGGTCAAGTAGAAATATCAGGCAATGAAGTATTCACCACAGATGATGATTACATCCTGAAGGACGGAGAGCCATTTCCCATCAAAGGGATTGTGTATGTGCCGGGTTATCCAGGTTATCTACCCTGGGACATTGAAAACGCGTCTTCACTTGCCGAAAGACTGAAAAACAGCATCGACAGGGATATTGCCCAGATATCCGCGATGGGCGCCAATACCATTCGACTCTGGGGAGCCCCCAGGTATTGCTACCAGTCAGTGAAAGATGCTGGGAATCTGTTCTTCCTGCAGACGTTGTGGATAAACACCGAGGTCAGTGATCTTCATGATCCGCAGTTCAAAGAAGACACAAAGAGCTACATCAGGAGTGTGATCGACAGAATCCATAGCGTCTATGTCGATGAGCCTCCCCCTCTGATAGCCTATATCGTGGGTAATGAACTGAGCGAGTCTACCATTCTGGCCACTAATGCGGAGCATCCCGGACTGAACGGCTATGCGGGCGAGCACATCTCTACGGAACAGAACCTCAACGCCTCAGAAGTGTTCCTCGCGGAAATGGCTGATTATGTGAAAGAATATGAGCACGATACTTACGGGGTCACTCATTTGGTGTCCTATTCCAACGATATAAGAACTGCGGACATCATAGACACACCGTTTCTGAATTTCAGGAGTCACAACACCTACTCTTATTCGGTGCCATACTACAGACCCGGAACTGCGCAGGGCAGTGTTTCCGGTACGCTGTTACAGGGCTGGATTGAGGAGTTGAAATCCAGATTTCCTGACCGGCCGCTGCTCGTAACGGAGACAGGGCTGAGTGTATCTCCCAATGCACCTCATGTGGGTCCACCCAACTACGGCTATGGAGGGAATACGGAGTCTGAACAGGCTACGGGCCTGTTACAGAACATCGAGGATGTAGAAACCTCACAATTTCCCATTGCCGGGGTGATCATACACGAATTCCTCGATGCCTGGTGGAAATTCGGTTTGGAGGATTCTCACTCACAAGATCCGGACGATATAGAAGAGTGGTTTGGCATCATCAGGCTGATTGGCAATCAATGATTGCCAATGAATGACTGGAACTGAACCAAAACTCTCAGCGAGCTCACACAGACAGGCATTCACAGGACCAGCATTTGTGATCCCGGCTTTCTCCGGCAACAGACAAGCTCCAAGCCCAAAGGCCCTTGTGTCCTAGCGAGGGAGGGCGTGCGGCCGGTGGTTGCCATCGAGGTGGTCTCGAGCGGATGCGGCGGCGATCCCAGCAAGCCGGTCGCTCAATCCCTCCAGCTCGGCGCGCCGTTTGCGCGACACCGCGCGGTAGATCGTACGAGTGAGCGCGTATAGTCCGCCCACCCACGCGGCGGCGAGCAGGCCGACCTCCGGACCGCCACCCAGCGCACCGATCCCGATGCCCAGGATCATGCCCAGCCCGCCACCGCCGCCACCACCCATGATCCCGCCGAAGAGGCTGCCCGCCAGTTCGCCGAGCCGCTCCTGAACGTGGATGCGCGTCTGCCCGCCGCGCGACGTGACGCGCACCTGCACCGCCCTACCGGCCCCAGGACCGGAATGCGCCGTACTCCAGGTGAGCGACCGACCGAGCGTGCCGACCTGTCCAACCGTCGAGAGCGTCGCCTGTACTTCATCGACCATGTCCTCGTACACGAACTGGGTCACTTCGCCGGCCACCACGCGCTCCAACGCGATCTGCGTCGGGCTGCCCAGCCAAACGGCAGCCGCACCGGACTCGGCTGGGGGCGGGACCGGTTCGCGGGGCTCCAGCTGGCGCGCCGCCCGCGCGACGCGCTCCGGCGAAATACCGACGTCGTTTGCGATCTGCTGAATGGTCCTGAGCGACATCCCTTCCTCGGTGGGGTGCGCCAACTGCTCGTCGGCCGCCCGCCGCACGATCTCCTCGACCTCGCTGTCACTGTAGCGCCGCACCACGCCCTCCTCAGCACGCAGCGCAAGCAGAAGCTCCTCCACGGTTTCAAGACGATCGCGCGCGCGTATGGTGAGGGCGCGCACCAGCGCCCGTTCGATCGATCCACCGAGTTCGCGCATGCGCGCACGGTGCCGGTCCGGCAAATCGGTGAACCTGCCCAGCTTGAGCGATTCATCCGTCTGCCACATTCCGGGGGGCTCGCCCACGAGCATCTCGTAAAGCACGCAGCCCAGGCTATACACGTCGGTCCGAGCGTCGAGATCACGCTCACCCGCCGCCTGCTCAGGACTCATGTATCCCGGCGTGCCGATGGCCAAGCCGGTCTTAGTGATGTTGGCTCCACCTGCCGTGCTCACTGCCCGCGCGATGCCGAAATCCGCCACCATGGGATGGCCTTCGGAAAACAAGATGTTCTCCGGCTTGATGTCGCGGTGCAGAATGCCTTGCCGATGGGCGTAACTCAACGCGTCTCCCACATCCGTGACGATGCCCAGGGCCGCCGCCATCTCGATGCGCGTCTCACGGCGGAGCCGCATTCTGAGTGATTCACCGTCGATGAACGGCATGACGTAGTACAAAAACCCGGCAACCTGCCCCGAATCATGGAGTGGGATGATGTGCGGGTGCGTCAGGCGAGCGGCGATCTCGATTTCCTTGAGGAACCGCTCCGCGCCCAATGACGCGGCGAGTTCCGGCTTGAGCACCTTGATGGCGACGTGGCGGTTGTGCCGCACATCCTGCGCGAGGTGTACGGTGGCCATGCCACCCGCACCGATCTCCCGCTCGACCACGTAGCGATCACGGATGGCGTCGATGAAAGCTGTGGGAAGGTCAGGCATCCGCAAAAGATAGGTGCGGAGGCACTCGACCGTCACCTCCGTCTTGTGCCGCCGGGCGGTGGTAACATCAGTCTTCGGGTATGCCCCAGAGCAGCGAGGCACAACAGAGCCGCTCCCGCCCCATCCCTACCCCTCGACGCTCTCCCCTCCTGTGAGACCGTTTCTTCGAGAACGTGCATGCCGATGTCCGAGATCATCAACTGCCGTCGGGATTGACCGGACGCATTGGATCAGACAACGATCGCTATCGCACTCAGGTTGCCGAGCAGCCGCGACCTCGCAGGGGTTGGTCCCGTCGCGTAAATTGCGGATTCACTCAAAGTCACACACGCTGGAGGCAACGATGCGTCGTCTTCTTACAATCGGCTCTGCGCTCGCTATCCTGCTCGGGGCCGGATCTGCTGCGGCCCAACAAGTACCGCTGATCGACCGCAACATCTTCTTCGGCGATCCCGAAATTGCTGGAGCCCAGATCTCCCCGGACGGGCAGTACATCACCTTCATCAAGCCCTACCGCGGAGTGTTGAACATCTGGCTCAAGCTGCGGGATGACCCGTTCGACGCCGCCCGGCCCATGACCGCGGATACTACTCGACCGGTCACCAGCTACTTCTGGAGCCAGGATTCCCGCCTGATCCTGTACGTCCAAGACAAGGCCGGCAACGAGAACTACCACGTGTACGCAGTAGACCCGCAGGCTCAGCCAGAGGAGGCCACGGGCGTCCCCCCCGCTCGGGATCTGACACCGTACGAGGATACTCGCGCGATGATCTATTCGGTGCCGCGGGAGGCACCGGGACACATCGTCGTGGGGATCAACGATCGGGACGCACAATACCACGATGCCTACCGCGTCGATTTGAACACCGGACAGCGGGAGCTGCTGTTCGAGAATACCGAGAACATCGCCGGCTGGACAGCGGACAAGTGGGGAACACTCCGTTTTGGCTCTCGGGTCACGGATGACGGGGGCACCGAAGTCCTGCATCTCGTCGACGGCCAGCTCAACCCGGTCTACGACTGCTCGAACGAAGAGTCGTGTGGCCCGGTGCGGATCCACAAAGATGGTCGCCGCGTCTACATGGTCAGCAACAAGGGAAGCGACGTCGATCTCACGCGGCTCACTCTGTTCGATCCGGAGAGTGGTGCCGAGGAGGTCGTGGAATCGGACCCGGAGAACCAGGTGGACTTCGCCGGCTCGTTGTTCTCAGATATCACCGACGAGCTGCTTGCCACCGTGTACGTAGGGGACCGCGTCCGGATTTATCCGCGGACCGATGATTTCGCGGAGCTACTCGAGCGACTCCGTGCGAAGCTGCCGGATGGCGAGCTCGGGCTGAGTTCCAGCACCGCAGACGAGACAGTGTTCGTGGTGAGGGTTTCCCGGGACGTCGATCCCGGCTCGACCTATCTCTACGACGTGGAAGCTGACGAGGCCGAGCTGTTGTATCGCTCCCGGCCGGAACTCCCCAGTGAGCATCTCGCTTTTGTGACACCGGTTCGGTACCCCGCGCGTGATGGTTTGGAGATTCCCGCCTACCTCACGCTGCCGCGCGGGATCGAGCCTCAGGGTCTCGCCACGGTCATCATGCCTCACGGTGGGCCGTGGTCGAGGGACATGTGGGGGTACGATCCCTACGCCCAGTTCCTGGCGAATCGTGGGTACGCCGTGTTGCAGCCCAACTTCCGCGGCTCCACCGGCTACGGGAAGGCGTTCCTGAACGCTGGAAACAAGGAGTGGGGAACCGGCTACATGCAGCACGACATCTCGGACGGCGTGAAGTATCTGATTGACGAGGGGATCGCAGATCCCGACCGCGTGGCCATCTTCGGTGGATCCTACGGCGGGTATGCCACGCTGGCCGGCCTGGCGTTCACCCCCGACCTCTACGCGGCAGG
>CP070666.1:1922185-1932942 GCA_020351775.1 Gemmatimonadota bacterium
GACGAGGCAGAGGCCCTGCGGTCCGACTTCCAGGCACGGGTGGATGCAGGCCGCGAGACAGCCACGGCCGACAGTGCTGCATTGGATCAGGTTTCTACCGATTTCGACACGTACTACCTAACGGCCTACTCCGCATCATCGCGCATGATCGCGGGGGAGGCCGGTGACGATGTCATCGCCGCGCTGCAGCAGATGACCGGTCAGTACAACACGATTCGCGACTCACTCATGAGCGGTGTCGAGCGCGATCAGGCAGCGGTTGCGGACGGGTTCGCCACGGCACGGAGGGCTCAAATGGTCGTCATCGTGACGATCGTTGCTGTCACCGTGGCCGCCTGTGCGGCTCTCGTCGGATTGACCCTGCTCCTGCTCACCACCATCCGCGCCTCGATGGAGGAGTTCTCGAGCGGGTTCGCGCGCATGCGCGCGGGCAACTTCCGCACCAAGCTTGAGGTGCGCAGCAAGGACGAGATCGGACAGCTGTGCGAACAGGCCAACGCCATGATGGAGGAGCTGGGCCAGCTGATCGGCACCGTGATGATGACGGCCGAGACAGTCGTCCGGGCCGCCGAAGAGATGTCGGCGTCGGCCACACACCTACAGCGGGGTGCCGAGACACAGTCCTCTTCCAGTGAACAGACCTCCTCCGCAATGGTCGAGATGGCAACCCAGATCGATCAGGTCTCCAAGGCGGCTACTGATCTGGCCTCCAACGTCGACGAGACCGCCGCCTCCATCCAGCAGATGGGCGCGACGTCGGGGCGCGTGGCCGAAGATTCCGAATCGCTGGCGGAGTCCGTCCGCGACACGGCGACGACAATCGAACAGTTGGCTGCGTCGGTCGAGTCCATCGCTGAGAAAGTCCGCGTAGTGGAGGAAGTCTCCCGCGGTGCGTCGGACACGGTGAACGCCCGCGGCCAGGAATTGGCACAGGTCATCCGTGCCATCGGAACGTCGTCAAAGGATATCGGCAAGATCATTTCGATAATCGAGGGGATTGCGGACCAGACCAACCTCCTCGCACTCAACGCAGCCATCGAGGCTGCGCGCGCCGGGGAAGTGGGACGCGGGTTCGCGGTCGTGGCCGAGGAAGTCCGCCGGCTTGCCGAACGGTCAGTCGATTCGATCCGTGAGATCGGGCGGGTCATCGAGACGGTTCAGCGGGATACGTCGCAGGCGGTGGAACTGACCGACGCCGTCCTCAGTCAGATCGTCGAATCCGTGACACGTACCAACAATCTCGTGGCCGACGTATACAACGCCACGGAGGACCAGACCCAGAGCGCCGCGCAGATCGTGGCCACCACCGCCTCGATGCAGACTGTCACCCAACAACTCGTGCTGTCTGCGCGCGAGCAGTCCAGCAGCGCGGACTCGGTGCTTGGCGCCGTAGAGCACATGAACCACATGACCCAGCAAGTGGCGGACGCGACGCGGGAGCAGAAGCGTGGCGGTGATCTCGTGGTCAAATCCACCGAGGAGATCACCGACGTCGCTCGCCAGACCCTGGCGGCGAGTGCCCAGCTCACCAGCACCACGGCCTCGCTGGTGGAGGAAGCGGAGGCAATGCGGAAACTATCGCAGCGGTTCGAGGTGTAGGCACCATGGAGCCCGTGGGGCCCGACCCACACGAAAGCGCTTCGCTCCGGGAGCTGGCGGCGTTGCCTCAGCTCTCAGAGAGAGAGCGTGCCCCCGTGCTCGAACGACTCTTCAGGGACCCCAGTCCCGACGTGCGGCAGGCCGCCGTGAGGATGGGGGCGATGTTCCTCCAGGAAGATGCCGTGGTCGCCTATCTGCGCAACGACTCGGATGATGTTCTGCGCAACGCCGCTGCGGAGATGCTCAAGCATTGCGGGCCGCGGTCGGTGGCTATAGCCAGGCTGTTGTTGCACGATCGGGATAAGGACGTCGTACTCCAGGCGATAGTCCTGCTACGGCACTTCCGCGATGCCGGCGCCATTGGACCGCTGCGCCAGTTACTGGGGCACACCGACCCAAACGTCGTTCAGTCCGCGATCCTGGCACTGGGCCGCGTTGGGCACGCCGGGGTAGCGGCCGACCTGCTGCCGTTTCTCAACCGCGAGCTGTGGTTACAGATGGCCGCCGTCGAGGCCTTGGGCGAACTCCGATCGCAGGTGGCAGTGGAATCCCTTGCCCGGTTGCTGGCCGACCCGATGTTGGGAGGATTGGCGGCGGATGCGCTGAGCCGGATCGGTGGAACCGAGGCCTTCAGCCGGCTCGGCGGCTTCCTGGTGATGGGGGATTGCGAAGCGCGGGACCGGCTGGAGCAGCTCGCGGGAGCCATCGAGGGCTGCGACGAGCCGGCACCGCCGGTAGACGGACTAGCCAAGTTGCTGGGCGGCTGCCTCTGCGACTCAGACAACGAGGCGCGCACCGCCTCAGCGCGGTGTTTGCTCGCGATCGGCCCTAGCGAGTGGGACGCACAGGCCCTAGAAGCATTGGCTACCAACTGCGGATCCGCCCCGATGTTGCCAGGGTGTCTGCGGCGCCGCCCGGACCTGATACCGCGGTTGCTCTCTGCTGGTGGAATACAGCGGCGCTGGGGTTTCCGGCTGGCGGAGGAGTACCCCACACGCGTGCCGGCCGACGTTCTCGCGCAGGCACTAGCTACCACACGTGAGCACGAGCATTTCGAAGCGGCGGCAGGGGCACTGATGGCTGCGGGAGACGCGGCCGTGGAACAGCTGCCTCGGCTGTACGGTCGACTACCCGCGACCGTCCGCACGAGTTGGGCTCCCGTAGTCGCGCGCTTCCGCCGAGGGATCGCGCGATCGGCGCTGGAGGATCCGGATGTCGATCCCTCGGCGCGACGGGTGCTCGAAGTGGCACTGGAAGAGGATCCCTCGGCGGTTGCCAGCAAGCTGCTGGAACTCCGGACTGCGGAGCAGTTCGAAGCGATGGCTCATTTGGTGGACCGGCCCGACGTCCTCCGAGCGCTACCATGGAGCGAGTGGTTGTGCGCGGCACCACAGGACTATGGCAGTTACGCCGTGGTGCACGCCGGAACCGCCGATCTGGCAACGCATCTGCCGGCGATCCGGGAGTGCCTCCGCACGCAGGCCCACAGGGACCTCATCCGGCTCGTCGGTCGCCTGCGGGATGAGGAGAGCGTTCCGCTGCTCGTCGACCTCATCACGAGCGAGAACGAGGAGCTCATCCCCTTCGCGCTCGCCGCACTCGGCAGCATCGGTGGAGATGCAGCCCGCGAGGCGCTGCGCGGCTACTGCACCGCTGATTGGGCTTGGGCGCGCTTCGCGTACAGAGCGTTCGCCGAATGCGCAATGCCGACGGACCTCGGGCCGTTTCGGGCAGGCGTGGACCACGAGGATTGGCACGTGCGCATGACGTGTGCGTCGGTGCTGCGCAAGGCGGATCAGGCCGCCGACAAACCGAGGCTAGCCGTTTTGAGCGCGGACCCGGTGTCTGCAGTGGCAACGGCAGCGATGGGGAACGGAGTCTCATGACCGTGCTGCTCAGCCCCTACGGGGCCATAGTCCAGATGGAAGACGAGGCGTACCACCTCCTGAATGAGTTCATGGAGCAGAGGCTGGGATTGTACTTCCCCGAGCAGCGTCGGCCGATTCTGGAAAACCGGCTGCAACCTCGACTGCGGACACTGAACCTGGAGAGCTTTCTAGACTACTATCTTCTGCTGCGGACGAGCACGGACGGGGAACTGAGCCAGTTGGCCCGGGCGGTCACCAATAACGAGACCTACCTGTTCCGGGAGGCCGGCCAGTTTGATGCACTGTTCGATCACGCGCTGCCGGACCTGCGCTCACATTCCGTGGATCGGGACTCACTGCGGGTGCTCTCTGCCGGGTGTTCGTCCGGAGAGGAAGCCTACACCATCAGCTTCTACGCCAAGGACCGCGTACCGCTGCTGCCGATCCAAATCGACGCATTCGATCTGGATCAAGATCGCTTGGAGATAGCGCGCAGGGGCTCATGCCGTCGGCGCTCCCTGCGAGAGATGTCGCCGGCTCAAGTCGATAGGTATCTGATAGCCGAAGGCGAGGAGCGATTCACCGTTCGGCCGCGCTATCGCTCGGGAGTGACGTTCCGCTTTGGGAACCTCGTCGACCCTCGGTCCTTCGCGCCGGAAGCGCCGTATGATGTGGTGTTCTGCCGCAATGTGCTGATCTACTTTTCAGACCGCACGATGCGCCGCGCCATCCAGAACCTTGCCAATGTGTTGCGGCCCGGGGGCCTACTATTCCTCGGTCACTCCGAATCCATCATAGGCATGTTCTCCAATCTCGAGACAACGCGGCTCGGTGACATCATCGCGTACCGCAAGGCTGGCTCATGAAGCCGATACGTCTCGCGATCGTCGACGACGCTCTGTTTGTGCGGGAGGCCTTGCGTCGGCTGCTGAACCAGGAGCCGTGCGTGGAGATCGTTGGCACCGCGGCGTCCGGTGAAGAGCTGCTCGCGCACTTGGACGAGTGGCGTCCGGATGCTGTGACGCTCGACCTCAACATGCCGGGGTGGGGTGGGCTCGAGACCCTCGACCACCTGATGCGATCGCACCCGCTGCCGGTCATCATTCTGTCGACTCACTCCGGTGAAGGTGCTCCCGTGACTGTCGAGGCACTGAGCCGTGGTGCCGTGGACTTCATCGACAAGGAAGCGTACTCGCTCGTTGACTTCGAAGCGCTGCGCCTCGTGCTGGTAGAGAAGCTGCTTCATGTGACCTCGAGAGAAGGAGCGGCCACCTCAGTCGAGGCAGCGAGGGGAGCGGGGGATGGAGTTTCACTCCCGATCGAAGCTGAACTCATCGTGATCGGTGCGTCCACCGGAGGCCCCCACGCAATCGAGATGATCTTGAGGTCGCTCGAGCCGGCCCTGCCGGCTCCCGTCGCCATAGTCCAGCACATGCCTCCAGGGTTCACGCTAGCGTTCGCCGAGCGGCTCGGCCGGCTCCTGCCGTACCCGGTGCGAGAAGCTGAGAATGGCATGTTTCTGTCGCCCGGCACGGTAACGATCGGGGCAGCCGGGCAGCACATGCGGGTGGCACGTCTGCGGGGGCGATTGGTGGCCGTTCTCGACCCCGAGCCTGCCGCGGCCAGGCATCGACCGTCGGTCGACGTGTTGTTCGAGTCAGCCGCCAGCGCCGTCGCAGACAGGGCTTGCGCTGTGCTACTGACCGGTATGGGGAGCGACGGCGCCGGAGGCATGGCGCGGCTGCACCGGGCCGGCGCCCACACGATAGCTCAGGACTCCGCGTCCAGCATTGTCTACGGCATGCCTCGCTCAGCCATCGACCGCGGTGCTGCGCGGGAGGTGCTACCTCTCGATGCCATCGGGCCACGGATTGCGGCGCTCAACGCCACAACAAGTACACCGCGGGAAACGAAACGACCGGAGGAGTCTCATGAGTCTGCGGATTCTCATATGCGATGACACGATGTTCATGCGCTCTGCCATCGCGACAATGTTCCGCGCCGAGGGGCATACGATAGTCGGTGAGGCGGATACGGGCGAGCAGGCTATCGAAATGTACCGCGAGCTGCACCCCGACATCGTTACGATGGACATCGTAATGCCCAGCATAAGCGGTATCAACGCCACCCGACAGATCCTGTCAGAACATGCTGAGGCGCGCGTTATCATGTGCTCCGCCCTGGGGCAAGAGAAGCTGATCGACCAGGCGATGGATGCCGGTGCCTGTGGGTTCCTGGTCAAGCCGTTCGACCGTCAACGGTTGATGGACGTGGTGGCCAGAGCCTGTGAGGCAAAACCCGGAACCCAGGAGGCATCGTGACGCCCACGCAGCTGTCGCCGATCCAGATCGACGCTCTGCGCGAAGTCGCCAACATCGGATCCGGGTATGCCGCGACTGCGCTGTCCCAGCTCAGCGGGATGTCGATCATGATAGACGTACCGTCGATCCACGTGGCAACCGTCACCGACGTGGCGCGCCGTATCGCTGGGCCAGACAGCCGTGCGGTGACGCTCTCAATGCAGATCCTGGGCGACTTGGCTGGACACACTTTGTTCGTTCTGCCGGAGCGCAACGCCTGCCTTCTCTGCGACGTCCTGCTTCAGCGGCAGCCCGGCACGAGCGGCCTTCACGGCGATATGGAGCAATCGAGTCTCAAAGAGGCCGGGAACATCATGGCGGGGAGCTTTCTGAACGCCCTTGCGGCAGTGCTGGGATGGATGTTGATCCCCTCCGTGCCTACGGTCTTGATCGAGCGCTCCGATGTTCTCGCGGCGACCACCGGTGGGCAGACGGAGGAAGTACTCGTAGTTGAAACGAGCTTCAAGTTCGAAGAGTCCGACGTCGGCCTGGATCAGCTGACCGGCGTGTTCCTGTTCGTGCTCGACGACGAAGAATCAATCAGCCAACTCTTCCTCGCCATATCAGCTCATCCTACGTGACGGTTAACTTAGGTGAGGGGTCAAGTACGTTTGTCGACCATGACTCCAGGGCGAGGTGGGCCCGAGCCATCTCCGCGGACTGAGGTTTGCCCGATTGGCGCCGCGACTGGCACACGGTAGGTTTCCCTCCATGACGACACGCATCCTGCTCATCGACGACCACCCCGCCTATCTCGAGCGCGCACGCGCCCTGCTGGAGGAGCAAGAGGGTGTTGAGGTTGTCGGCATAGCCCAATCCGGTGAGGAGGCGATCATGCTGTGCGCGGGCCTCCGACCGGACCTGGTGCTGGTAGACTACCAGATGCCGGGGCTGAACGGCATCGAGACCACACAGGCGCTCAAAGCGCAAGATCCAACGCTCGCGGTCATCATCGTCACGGGGTACGATTACGAGGAGCACCGCATCGCCGCGGCCGAAGCCGGAGCTACCGACTTCGTGTCCAAACTCGAGTTTACCGACGAGCTGAGCAGGATTCTGGCCAAACACGGGCGGAGCAGTACATGAGTAGGTTTCACTGCGCTCTCTCTGTTGCGGTGTTCGCCGTGGCCTGCAACGACGAGCCCTCGGTGGCGCTGATCGGGGTCATGATGGGCAACGGGGTGGTGCAGGCAGCGTTGCAGGAGGCCATCGACGCCACACACCAGGAAGGGATGCTCCGGATAGCAGTGGCGCCATCCTCGGGGACAGGCGTGTTGCCGCTGACCGAAGGGGATAGTGACAACGAGCGCGTCCTAAGCAGTGCATACGGCCTGGCCGCCGAACCAGCGGTTCTTGGGGTAGTGGGGCCGGGCGGGAGTCACGGTGCTCTGCTGGCCGGACCGGTGTTTCGTGAGGCCGGCCTGGCGTTCGTCATGCCGATGGCAAACAGCCCACAGATAGCCGGTCTCGCCCCCACCGGATTGAGTCTCGCGCCCACGCTCGAGGCGGAAAGCAGCTTCATTGGACAGTTTGTGGCACACCGACTCGGGGCAGGCAACGCGTTGCTGTTCTACGAAATCGATGAGTGGGGACTGGCTTTGCAGCGGCAGGTGGCCGCCGCACTCCGGCTCCGCGGAGTTCGTGTGCTAGAGGCAGTCCCCGTCGGTGCCTACAGTTGCAGCAGCCCCACGGAGCATCCCGCCGGAGCTGAAGCCGCGCTGCACCGGCATCAGCCGGACGTCGTGATTGCGGCGACCCGCAGTCGGGTGACGGTGTGCCTGGCGGAAGTCGTACAGCGGCTTGCACCCGGTACACCGATGGTGTCCGGGGACGGCACCGAGGCCACTCCAAGCCTGCTGGAGCAGCTGGGGGACGCCGCCGATCTCCTGTACTCCGTCAGCTTCTGGCATCACTCAGTTGCGGGTTCGACCGGTGCGTTCGGTGCGAGCATGGAGCAGGCACGAGGCCGCCCACCTTCGCTGGCAGAAGGCATGACCTTCGAGGCAACCATGCTGCTGGTGCAGGCGATACGGGAGGTCGGTGCTGATCGGGAGGCCGTACTCCAGTACGTGGCCGAGATGAGCCGTGGGCAGAGGTTTGCACCGAGTCCCGAGGACCCCGACCGACAGGCTGGTCCACGCTCCAGGCTGCTGATGTTACGGTCAGGGGTCCCTGTGTGGAGTGGGTCGGACGAGACTGCTCACCCGGTGGGTCCGGTGCGGGAACCATGAGCCGGGCGCCAACGAAGGGCAAGAGACGGCACGATGTCTCCCTGCGCACCATACTGCTGCTGACTGCGATCGGTCTGACGGTCTATTCGGGAGTCTCGATCATCGCCGTCGCTCGACTCATGCCGGCCGTCAAGGAACTCGGGGTAGCGGCCAACTTGATCGCGGAAGCCGCCCGTCCGATCCACCAGATGGACTCGGTAATCGGTGCCGCTGTGCAAGATCTCTGGTTCGACATGGAGAGCACGCTGCGCACGGGAAGTCGCGCGGACCGCAACATTGCCCGAGGAATCCTGATCCGGATAGGTAGATACGCGGACTCACGCCAGTCTGCTCAAGCGTTGCCAGTGTTTGGACCGCTGGACCCCATGGCGCGGCTTGCTCTCTCCCGGGCCCTGACTGCCCAATCGAGGGCCGTCGGTAAGCTGACCGATGCAGCATCCGCTTACGAACTGGGTTGGACCGACCGGGCGGCGGCAGCGTTGCGCGATGCGGAGCAGGCGCGCGGCGCAGCGACGCGCCATGTGCACGAAGCGGAACTGTACTGTTTTGCGCGCCAGGCCAACCGGCAGGCGGCACTGATCGCGTCCGCCAACGAGTTGCTGCGGTCGGTGGTTTTGTGGGGTGTGGGCGGCGTCGTCCTCCTGGTCCTCACGGGCATCGTGATCTACCAGCGGCTGTACAGGCCGCTGCAGAGCATCGACGGTGTGCTCGACCGCGTTGCGGAAGGCGATCTGGACGTACAGCTCCCCGTTGAGCGGCGCGACGAGTTGGGTCGGCTGCAAGAGCGGTTCAATGCCATGCTGCTGGCGTTGCACGAACGATCCGCGGAGGAGCAGAAGCGTACGCACAACTTGTCCGAGAGGCTGGGCCGCACACTGGATGCGTCCTCCAACGAAATCTACATCTTCGGTGTGGAGGACTGGCGGTTCCTATACGCCAACCGCGGGGCACAAGAGAATCTCGGATACACAGAGGAGCAGCTGGCAGAACGCACGCCACTGGACATCCTTCCCGAGTTGGACCAGACGCGGTTCGCCCTGGTGCTCAACCGCTTGCAGGATGGGTCGGAGACCCGGACATTGTTGTCGACGGTGCACCGCCGTTCCGATGGCACCGAGTACCCGGTGGAGCTGAGCGTCCAACTGTCCAACGCCGAGGATCCGCCGGTCTTTCACGTTATCGCTCAGGACATGACCGAGCGCGCCCGGATCGAGAGCGACCGCGATCGCATGTTCCGCCTGTCACCGGACCTGCTCGCAGCCGGCACGTTCGAGGAACACCTGACGCGGGTCAATGCCGCCTGGGGACGCCGGCTCGGTTTCACCGAAGAGGAGCTGCTTTCCAAACCGTTCATGTCTCTCGTCCATCCTGAGGATGCGACTCTGGCGCGAGCACAGCTTGTCGGTTTGCGAAATGGGCGTCCCGTGCAAGGTGCCGCCATCCGGATGCGGTGTAGAGATGGCTCGTATCGCTGGATCTCCTGGAATGTCGATCCCCCAAGTGCAGACGGAGTACTGAATGCCGTTGGCCGTGATATCACCGAACATCGCCAGGCGCAAGAGCGTCAGGCCCGGCTCCTGGCGACCATTGCTCGATCCGCCCGCGAGTGGAAGGTCACCTTCGATGCCCTGGACGATCCGATCCTGGTGGTCAACCGCAAGGGGCAAGTGACCCGTGCAAACGACGCCGCGCGTAGGCTCGCTGGGATTCCACATCCCGAACTCATCCAGGTCCCCGTCGAGGATCTGCCGCCGCAGCAGCTGTGGCGGCCCACAGCCACAGTGATGGGACGCGCATTCGCCACTGGGAAATCAGCGTCTCACCAGGTAGAATGGACGGATAATCACCAGGTGTGGGACGTCGAAGTCAACCCACTACTGGATAGCAACCCGGAGCGCAGTGCCGCCATCGTGATTGCCCACGACGTCACCCGTGTCATAGAGCTGCAAGACTCGGTACGCCGTAACGAAGCAATGGCCGCAACGGGGGCTCTCGTGGCCGGTGTGGCTCACGAGGTCCGCAACCCGCTGTTCAGCATGACGGCCACTCTGGATGCGTTCGAGGCCCGACAAGGTAAAGACCATGCCGGCCAGCAGAGCATGCAGGTGTTGCGCAGCCAACTGGATCGGCTGCGCCAGCTGATGCAAGACTTGCTCGATTACGGGAAGCCGCCAAAGCTCAACCTCGCCACCGTGTCCTTCGAGCACGTGGCCCGCCAAGTACTCGAAGAAACGGCACAGGTCGCGGCGGAATGCCACATTGCAGTCGTTACCAACATCGAGGGGGAGCTGCCCCCCATCCAGGCGGACCACGACCGCTTGGTGCAGGTATATGTCAACCTCGTTTCAAACGCCGTTCAGCACTCACCTGAGCAGGGCAAAGTCGTGCTGCGTGCACGGGAGATATGCGAGGACGGTACCAGTTGGCTGGAAGCGAGTGTTGAGGATTGTGGGAAAGGCTTCGAGCCAGACCATCTGCCGCACGTGTTCGAGCCGTTCTTCACGCGCCGGCGCGGCGGGACCGGCCTTGGCCTCGCCCTGGTTCAGCGCATCGTAGAACAACACGGCGGCACTGTGTACGCGAGCAACAGGAACGAGGGGGGTGGAGTGGTTTTCGTGCGCATCCCGATCCCCGATCCGAGGCACACCGGGCGGTCCGCGACCGTTCCCGGGGCCTGATGTGTTAACTGAGTATGCCAT
>CP070666.1:1933042-1944089 GCA_020351775.1 Gemmatimonadota bacterium
GGCCGCCCCGTCGATTATGCGCAAACTAACCGTCTCGGCATATACCGACTGCGCGCGCCCACGCGTGATACCGCGGCGGGCTACGTCGTCAGCGTAGAGCACGACGGCATCGGCTACTTCTCGCAGCCACTCAGCGCCCGCGGACATGTGTCCGACTCGGCGGCGACGATCGTGGTGTTCGATACGTCGTACACCCGACCCGAGATCGTCGTAGCAGAACGACACGTGATAATCTGGTCAGTCGGTGAGAACGGCATGCGGCGGGTGGTGGAACTCCTGGTGCTGGGGAATCACGGCGGCTTGACCAGAGTCACCGATGACGAGACGCAGCCGGTATGGCAGGGAGCCATCCCCAGCGAGGCTGTCCAGTTCGAAGTCGGGCAGAGCGACGTGAGCCCTGAGACGGTGTTCCGCGTCGGCGATTCGGTAGCGGTACTGGCGCCGCTGCCCCCGGGAGACAAGCAGATACTGCTAGCCTACTTCGTTCCCGGAACCCTGAAGAGGCTGACAGTCCCGGTCGACCACCCGGTCACGAATATGAACCTGATGCTGGAAGACCCGAGCGCAACCGTAGAGGCGGATGGCTTCGTACCGGCTGGGCTGGAACAACTGGACGAGGTCTCGTTCCTGCGCTTCGGAGCGACGGCCGTGCCGGCGGGATCCGAGGTGGTCGTGCAGTTTGCGTCGCCACCCTTTGCACTAGTGGAGCTATGGTGGATCGTCGTACCCTTCACAGCGGCGGCCCTGGCGGGGACGCTGTTCTGGTGGCTGCGACGCCGACCGGCGCCGGTCACTAGCGACGGAGCCGATGCCCTCGCAGGCCGAATCGCCCAGCTGGACCGCGAATTCGAGAGCGCGGCAAGCCCCAGCCAGGCAGAGCAGGACGCTTACCGGCGCCGCCGCGCGGAATTGAAAGCCCAACTCTCCGAACGACTAGCGTCCCATCGCCGTCCTGACTAAGTTGCCGGTTGTACTCTGTACTCTGTACTCTGTACTCTTACTCACGCGAGCGGAAGTACGGAAGCCGGTGTGAATCCGGCGCGGCCCCGCCACTGTAACGGGCAACGAGTCGACTCAAGCGCCACTGGGCAACCGGGAAGGCGAGCCGACGCCCCGAGCCAGGAGACGTAACCCGCTTGCACCACCGAACGGTCCCTCGTGGGGGGGGATGGTGGAGCGCAAAGACAAATATCGAGTCTCCAGTCGCTCACATCCTTCCTGCCGTGAAGGAGTGAGCGTTGCTGTCACGTAACCTCACCGTCGCGGCAGTGACGGTCGCCGTGTTGCTTGCATGTGAGTCCCGCGAGCAACCGGGTGAGGGAGCGCTCGTCGACGACACCGGTCACGGTGTCTCTCTTCAAGCCCCTCCCACGCGCATAGTCTCACTGGCACCGGGTCACACCGAGCTGCTGTTTGCCATCGGTGCAGGAGACCGATTGGTCGGTCGCACACGCTGGTGTGACTATCCACCGGCGGTCGAGAGCATCCCGTCCGTGGGCGACGGGCTCAATCCAAGCGTCGAGGGCGTCTTGGCACAGAATCCCGACCTGGTCGTCTTCTATGCCTCTCCCGCCAACGAGCCCGCTATCGCACGGCTGCAGCAGTTGGGCATCGCAACGGTGAGCCTGCTGACCGATGACCTCGAGGACTTCATGCGGGCGGCTGACCTGCTGGGCGACCTCACGGGCGAGAGTGAGAGGAATGACTCGCTGGTAGCGTCGCTGCGGCACGAGATATCGAGCCTCGATGCGACACGCCCCAGGGATTCACTGCCGACAGTCCTCTTGGTGGCGTGGGGCAATCCACCCGTCGTCATAGGCGGCGCCAGTTTCCTCAGTGAGATCGTCGAGCTAGCTGGTGCGCGGAACGCGTTTGCTGACGTCGATCGCCCTTCGCTCACCGTGAGCATAGAGACCATCGTGGAGCGCAACGCCGATTTGGTCTTGATTGCATCGGACTCGGGCATTCCGGCCTGGACCGAGCGGCCCGAGTGGCGGGTGGTCCCGGCTGTGCGTGACCGCAGGTTCATCGTGGTGCACGGTACCGAGTTCAGTCGTCCATCGTTCCGGGCTCCCGCCGCGGTCCGCAGGGTGCGTGCGGCACTCGAGGAGTGGCGTCAGCCATGACCCGTTGGACTGGCCTACTCTCTGCTGCTGCCGGAGCGCTGCTGCTCGGCGTGGTTGTCGGTCCCGCCGATCTCTCAGTCGGTGCGGTGTGGGAGGCATTGCTCGGAAGAGGTGACGACGCGATACAGGCTATCGTGCGCGACCTGCGTTTACCACGCGCTCTGCTGGCATTCTTCGTGGGCGGCAGCCTGGCAGTCACGGGAGCTGCGCTGCAGGCGTTGGTGCGCAATCCTCTGGCTGATCCCTACTTATTGGGCCTGTCGGGAGGCGCCGGGCTCGGCGCCGTGGCGGCTATAGTGTTCAACGTAGGCGGCGTGTGGGCAGTACCACTCGCCGCACTCGGTGGAGCCCTGCTCGCCATAGCGCTGGTATATCGCTTGGCACTGGTGAGTGGGGCTGTGCTCGACGCGCGAGTGCTGCTGCTCTCGGGTGTGGTGGTAGGTGCGTTTGCCGCTTCACTCATGGGTGCCATCATCGCGATCTCCCCCGCACCCGAAGTGCGCAACGCTCTGCTGTGGCTGCTGGGCGGGTTCGATGCCGCATCGTGGAGCGCCCTGAGTGTATTCTCTGCCTACGCGGCGGTTCCACTCGTAGTCATCTACCGTCAGAACCGCCCGCTCGACCTGCTCTCGTTGGGTGAGGAGCCGGCAGCGTTCCTTGGGGCTGATGTAGAGCGGCTCAAACGCGTTCTGTACGTCGCCGCATCGTTGCTTACCGCCGCCGCTGTTTCCGTTTCCGGCATCATCGGGTTCGTTGGCCTGGTCGTTCCCCACGCGATTCGTCTCTTGTGGGGCCATCTCCATCGATCGTTGCTACCCGCGGCGTTCTTGCTGGGCGGTGTGTTGCTCGTTGTTGCAGACGCCGTAGCGCGGACTGCCTTCGCACCGCTTTCGCTACCGGTCGGAGTCGTCACGGCACTGATCGGCGTGCCGGTATTCGTCATCCTGGTGCGACGGTGGGCGAAGTGATCTTCGAGGTGCGGAACGTGACGTACCGGTATCCCGGCGGTCACGGTGGCCCGGCGGTCGCGGGTGTCACTCTCTCGATCGGGTCAGGGGAGCTAGTAGCAGTGGTGGGACCGAACGGCAGTGGCAAGACCACTCTGCTGCGTTTGCTGCTGGGCACACTCGAGCCGCAGAGCGGTGAGGTGCTGGCGTTCGGCCGGAGGGCAACCGAATGGAAACGGCGGGACCTGGCGCGGCGCATCGGAGTCGTATCACAGCGCGAGGAGGCTGCATTCCCCCTGCGCGTGAAGCAGGCGGTTCTGTTCGGTCGCTATCCTCACCTCGGCCCGCTGGGCGCACCCGGAGTCAACGACATCGCAGCGGTGGACCGTGCGTTGCAACGCTGCGACGTGGCTCATCTCAGTGACAGATGGATCGCCACTCTATCGGGTGGGGAGTGGCAACGCGTCCGGGTGGCCAGGGCATTGGCGCAGGAGCCGCGCGCCCTGGCGCTGGATGAAGCCACCGCCAGTCTCGATATCCGCCACGAAATGGAGGTCTTCGAACTCACCGCACAGTTGGTTAGCGAGAACAACCTCGCTGGCGTCCTCGTGACGCATCAGGTCAACTTGGCGGCTCGGTTCGCGGATCGGCTGGTCGTGATGCATCGCGGCTCGGCTCGTGCCAGCGGCCCGCCTGGAACGGTGCTCAGCGACACAGTGCTTGAAGAAGTGTTCGAATGGCCCGTAGCTATGACGCAGTGGGAGGGTGTACCACAGTTCGTACCGCTGCGCAAATCTTCATCGTCTTCGTCATCGGAGCACCAAAAGTGAACGGCAAAAGATGCGTGCTGGTGGCAGCGATCGCGGCCGCCGCTGTTGGAGTGCCCGGCCGATCCGAGACCCAACAGACCGCCGATACCGCCACCGTGCTCAATCCGGTAGTTGTGACTGCGACCAAGCTGCCGCTACGAAGCAATCTGCTCCCCTCTTCGGTGTCCGTGCTGGAGGGCCGAGAGCTTCGCGCTCGTGGCATCAGCAGCGTGCACGAAGCCCTGCGCACCGCTGCCGGACTGGACGTAGTGCAAACGTCGTCATCGGGCAGTGCCACATCCCTCTTCGTGCGGGGTGGGGAGAGCGACTACGTCAAGGTGTTGTTGGATGGCGTTCCGATCAACTTGCCGGGTGGTGCCATCGACTTTGCGGACCTCACGGTGGACAACATCGACCGTATCGAGGTTGTCCGGGGGCCGACCAGCGTGCTCTACGGATCCGACGCTGTAGCCGGGGTGGTGCAGTTGTTCACAGCCAGAGGGAAGGGGCCGACAACGGTAAACGCCGGCATGAGGGGAGGAACGTACGGGTCGATCATTGTCGATGGTGACGTGGCCGGTGGCAGCGAGGAACTGGGCTACAGTCTGGGTTTTTCACGAGCGGCGACGGACGGGATGTACGAGTTCAACAATCAGTATGACAATCTCGTCGTCTCGGGATTGGCTAGTTACCTGCCCGACTGGAGGACCGACACACGCGTATCCTTTCGATACAATGACAGTGAGTATCACTATCCGACGGATGGTACGGGTCAGGTAGTCGATCGGAACGCGTATCAGTTGCGGGACCGCGTGACAGTGTCGTTGGAGGGCGGTAGGCTTTTCTCCGATCTGATCGAGGGACGATTCTCCCTGCTGTTTGACGACCTGAATAGCGGGATCAACGATGAGCCGGACGGATCGGCTGACACGGTCGGGTTCTTCGGATATGTGAGCGATGGCAGGATACTGCGCAGGAGCGCCGATCTCCGCGCCAACATCCATCCGGTGCAATCCACGACACTCACTGCTGGTTTTCAGATCGAGGACGAGGACGAACGAACCTTCAGTGTGTCGTCCAGTGAATTCGGCAACACGCACGACTCGTTGATTGTGAATCGTCTGAATCTGGGATACTACGTCCAACTGCAGTCCGAGCCCGTAGCGGGAGCAACCCTGGTAGCCGGCCTCAGGCTGGATGACAACGATGCGTTCGGAAGCTTCCTCACGTATCGAGGTGGACTCAACTACCGTTTCGCCTTCGGTGCCAGCGTGCGTGCCTCGGTAGGCAAGGCCTTCAAGGAGCCGACCTTTCTCGAAAACTACGCTAACGCTCCATTCATGATCGGGAATCGTGATCTGGTACCGGAGCGCTCAATCTCTTGGGAGGCTGGGGCTGAGCAGCGACTGTGGGATGAGCGGCTGGTGATTGGAGCGACCTATTTCGACCAGCAGTTCCGCGACATCATCCAATACACCTTCGCAACGGAGAATCCCGGCGATCCCAACTTCATGAACGTAGCTGCAGCGGATGCTTCGGGAGTCGAACTCAGCCTCAGGGCTACGGTGGCGGCCGGTTTCACCTTGGGCGGCGACTACACTTATCTCAACACAGTTGTGACCGCTGAGAGTTCCGATTCCGAGCCCGGCGATGCCTTTATTGCGGGCGAACGGCTGCTGCGTCGTCCAACGAATCATGTGAGCGCGTTTGGTCAATACCGGTTCTTGAGGAACCGAGTGCTACTGGGGCTTCGGATCGACCACGTCGGAGACAGGGACGATCGCGACTTCTCGCAATTTCCCACGAGCAGGGTCACTCTCGAGTCGTACACCAGGGTTGACGCGAACGCCGAGCTCAAGATCGTGTCGCGGCACAGTGCGTTTCTCGATGTCACGCTCACAGGCAGAGTAGAGAACGTGTTCAACAAGCAGTACCAGGAGGTGGTTGGGTTCCCGGCCAGGGGGCGAATGGTTGTAGTCGGGGGCAGGGCGGGGTTTTAGGGGCGGCTTTCCGGTTTGCCGGCGCTTGAGACGCGGCGGTCGCGGCTTCCCGACGGTCGCGGCGGTTGTGGGGCGGGGAGCGGGGAGCGGGGAGCGGAGGTGGCGGGCCCGAGCAGCCTGCGAGGCCGGCAGTCTTTTGCTCGAGTCGATTTCGGGCAGCGGCCCGGGGAAGTCCCGGCACGAGTATGTTTCCATATGGCTCTGGTCACGACCGCGGCAGTCGTGCTGCACGCATTCAAGTACAGCGAATCTTCCAAGATCGTGCGGCTGGCGACCGAAGATGTGGGCGTGCAAAGTGCTGTTGCCAAGGGAGCCATGCGGCCCAAGAGCAAGTTCGGCGCACGACTGCAGGTGTTGAGCGGCGGCGTGGCAGAGATGTACATGAAGCCCAACCGCGATCTGCACACGCTGGCAGCATTCGACGTTACCCGGCAGCGGTCCGAGCTGGCCGGGGATGTCGAGCGCTATGTCACCGCGACCGCGCTGGCCGAACTGATACTCAGATTGGCACCCGCAGAGCCGAACCCCACCGTGTATCACTACTTGGTGGCGATGCTGGACGATCTGGTGGCCGTGGACCGGGTGAACCTCGAACCGTTCGGCCTGGCGGCGCTCTGGGGAGCGGTGGGAATACTCGGCTTCGCACCCGCACTGGACGGTTGTGCATGTGACGGACGGCGACTGCCCGACGGCGCTGCCAAGTTCTCGATTGCAGACGGCGGCTTCCTGTGCCAGACCTGTGCGGCCACCAGCACTTCGGCCACCACCCTACAAAAGCAGGACCGCCAGACACTCGAGAAACTCGTGTCGGGGAACATAGACGATATCGCTCCGATTCCACCACGACACGCCGCCGCGCACCGGCGCTTGATAGTGCGGTTTGCCGAGTGCCACATGAACGAGGACTTGGAACTCAAAGCGCTTTCGATGTGGGAGAGGATGTGGAGCGACACGTAGTAATCGGGACAGCCGGGCACGTCGACCACGGCAAGACCGCACTGGTCCGGGCACTCACCGGTACCGACACAGACCGCTGGGCCGAAGAGAAACGTCGTGGAATCACGATCGATCTCGGCTTTGCCGCGCTCGAGCTGGGACCGGACCTCAGCGCCAGCATCGTGGACGTGCCTGGTCACGAGGACTTCGTGCGCAACATGGTGGCAGGAGCTACCGGGATCGACGTGGCGCTCATGGTCGTCGCCGCAGATGAAGGAGTGATGCCGCAGACCACCGAACACCTCGCGATTCTCGAGTTCCTGGAGGTGCGCACCGGAGTCGCGATCATCACGAAGTGCGACCTCGTTGATACAGAGTGGCTGGAGCTGGTGCGCGATGACCTGAAGGAACGACTCGACAGCTCGAGTGTCGCGTGGGGCCCCATTGTAATCGGCTCAGCCGAGACGGGTCAGGGATTGAATGATCTGAAGCAGGCGCTTGCCCAGGCGGCAACCGCGTCCATCGCCCGTTCACAGGAGGATCTGTTCCGACTGCCTGTCGATCGTGTGTTCAGTATCGCAGGTGCTGGTACGGTTGTAACCGGCACTGTGTGGAGCGGCTCGGTATCCGTGGGATCGGAGGTGCGAGTGCTACCGGGTGATCACTCGGCCCGGGTGCGCGGCGTCGAGGTCCACGGCGCGACCTACGATGCGGCCCTCCCGGGCCGGCGGACCGCCCTAGCACTGGTCGGACTCGACCGCACCGATGTGCGGCGCGGACACGTGGTGGTGTCCAGCGGTTGCTGGCGTGAGACCAACGCCATCGACGTGATTGTCACGTTGTTGCCATCTGCTCGGCGGCTGACCCAGCGATCCAGGATCCGATTCCACCTGGGCACTGCCGAGGTCATGGCTCGAGTCACTCCCTTAGAGGCGGAGATACTTCCGGGAAGCCGGGGCCCGGCTCGGCTCAGACTCGAGGCACCGCTCGTCTGCCGCTGGGGTGATCGCGGCGTGCTGCGATCCTACTCGCCGGTCACGACGGTTGGCGGGTGTGTTGTGGTAGATCCGTGGCCTCCAGGCAGACCGCGTCGTCCGGTTGCGCCGTTCGAGCGCGCTAATGACGATCGTGCCAAACGTCTCACGACGTTCGTCGAATGCGCCGGAGCAGATGGGGTCGGACTCGATGAATTGCCCGTAAGGGTCGGTTTGCTTTCCCAGGACGTCGAGGATCTTGTAGCGGCGACGCCGGGGGTAGTGCGGGCGGGCAGACAGTTGGTGTCACCCCAGGTCATAACGGAGGCGAGGGACGCAACAATCAGAGCTGTCACGGAGTATCATAGGCATAACCCGCTGGCATCGGGATTGTCGCGCGAGTTGGCTCGCCGCGTTGTTCGGGACGTCGAACTGGCAGACTTCGTCCAGCGCGAGTTGGCCGACGCCGGTGTGATAGCCCTCGAGGGGCAGGTCGTGCGACTCGCCGAGTTTGCCCCGGAGCTGGACGGCAAGCAGCGGGAAGCGGGTCAGCGACTGCTCCGCGAGCTGGAGGCGGCAGGCAAGCTCGGCAAGACGGCGGCCGAACTCGCCCAGCTGCTGCCCGACCAGAATGCGACCGAATTGGCCGAGTTCTACGTGAGGCACGGCACAGCAGTTCGAGTGGGTCGGGACCGATACTACCATAAAGAAGCGCTGGATCGACTCTTGCTGGAGATTTTGGGGGGGCTGAGTCGGAGGGGAACGGCGACGCCGGGCCAGTTGCGAGAGGAGACGGGACTTTCCCGCAAGTATCTCATCCCGCTGCTCGAGTGGATGGACGGCAATTCTCTGACCGTGCGGAGGGGTGACGAGCGGGCCCTCGGGCCTGCGGCGCAGACGTTGCTGGAGTCGGTTGACACGGGTTGAGTGGGGTGCGTACCTTAGGTACTGATGGGCGAGTACGCACTCATGAGGCTATAAGGAGCGGCGCGATCGAAACCTAATTGTCCGAAGGAGCTGTAGATGAGGCACCTAGCCTGGGCGTGTTTGACGCTCGGGCTCCTGTTGGCCGCGCCGTCCGCAATGGAGGCACAGCAGGGTCGGCCAACCGACGCGGTGCGGCTAGGCAGGAATTACCCGAACCCGTTCAATCCGGAGACCACGATCCCGTTTGAGCTGGATCAGTCCGTGTTTGCTGACGGACACCAGCCGGTCGTCACCCTCCGGATCTACAACGTGCTGGCGCAGCTTGTCGCGATCCCGATTCTCCAGGGGACGGGCGAGCCGCTCGACGGTGTGAAGCTGGAGTGGAACGGCTCCGGCAGGTACTCGGCCTACTGGGACGGGAAGATCCGCGACAGTGACCGAGAAGCCCCATCCGGTGTCTACGTATACCAGCTGATTGTCGACGGGCAGTCTTTCTCCGAGAGGATGACGATCATCAAGTAAGGGCCGCGGATTCACGCGGATATCGGCGGATTCACGCAGGTGGTTGGGGGGGCGGGAAGCTGGAAGCACCAGAACGAAAAAGCTGAGAGACATCGGGCGCGTCGCCGGCAAGGCCGAGGCGCCCTGTCTTTTTGGCGAGATAGTGCCAGATTGGCAGTGTTTTTCGGCACGTGGGTTGCCTTCGACCGGGAGCGGGGAGCAGGGAGCGGAGCCCGACGGTTGCCACTCCAACTCCGCTGGTTGCGCAGGTGTGACCCGGCTCTCAAATCGGATACTTCCGCTCCACGCTACCCGCTCCCCGCTCCCCCCAGAGCAAGGATACTGAGGATACTTTTCAGCGTTGGCTGCCGGGCCACCGGGGACAACAGGAAGGCAAGAGCATGATCTCACCGGAAAGATTCACCATAAAGGCTGGCGAGGCACTTCGCGACGCTCAGGCACTCGCGGCCGAGCGTGGCAATCCGGTCGTGAACGACGCGCATCTGTTTCTGGCGCTGCTCGACCAGGACGAGGGCATCGTCGTACCGCTGCTGCAGAAATCGGGGCTCAATGTCACGGAGCTGAGGCAGGAGGCGCAGCGCGAGGTCGATCGCCTACCCACGCAGGAGGGCGGCGGGGCGCAGAACGCCATGTCGCGTGAGCTGGCCGGCGCGCTGCAACGCGCCGACGCCTTGGCCAAAGAGCTCGGTGACAGCTATGTCTCGACCGAACACCTGCTGATCGGTCTGGTCGACACCAAGGGCACCACGGCGCGCGAGCTGTTGAGCGCCCGCAAGATCGACAAGGATCATCTACTCCAAGCGTTGGAGCAGATCCGTGGCAGCCACCGCGTCAGCGATGTGGAGCCCGAAGGCAAGTATCGCGCGCTCGAGCGTTACACCAAGGATCTCACCGATCTAGCGCGCCAGGGAAAGCTCGATCCAGTAATCGGGCGCGACGAGGAGATCAGGCGCGTGGTTCAAGTGCTGTCGCGACGGACCAAGAACAATCCGGTACTGATCGGCGATCCGGGCGTCGGCAAGACGGCGATAGTCGAGGGGCTGGCGCAGCGAATCGTGAATGGTGACGTGCCCGAGTCGCTGCGCGGCAAGAGCATCGTCGTACTCGACATGGGCCAGTTGCTGGCCGGTGCCAAGTATCGCGGTGAGTTCGAGCAACGCCTCAAGGCAGTGCTCAAGGAGATCACCAGTCAGGAAGGCCGCTTCGTCGTGTTCATCGACGAGCTGCACACAATCGTGGGAGCTGGAGCGGCGGAGGGTGCGGTTGACGCCTCCAACATGCTGAAGCCTGCGTTGGCTCGCGGTGAGCTGCACATGGTTGGCGCGACCACGCTGGACGAGTACCGCAAGCACGTGGAAAAGGACAAAGCCCTGGAGCGGCGGTTCCAACCGGTCTTCGTGGGTGAGCCGTCGGTGGAGGACACGGTGGCCATCCTGCGCGGTCTCAAGGAGCGCTACGAGGTGCACCACGGGGTCCGCATAACCGACAACGCGATTATCGCGGCCGCCACATTGTCCGACCGCTACCTGGGCGAGCGCAAGCTGCCCGACAAGGCCATCGACCTGATCGACGAGGCGGCGAGCCGGTTGCGCATCGAGATCGATAGCCTGCCGCAGGAGATCGACGAGGTCGAGCGCCGCATGGTGCAGTTGCGCATCGAAGAACAGGCGCTGGGCCGCGAGAAAGACAGGTCCAGCAAGGAGCGGTTACAGACTCTCAAGAAGGAGCTTGCCGAGCTCGAGGAGCAATCCCAGAGCATGAAAGCGCAATGGCAGGCCGAGAAGGCTGCCATCGTACTGCTGCAGG
>CP070666.1:1944189-1948880 GCA_020351775.1 Gemmatimonadota bacterium
GAAATACCCCCATGGCACACGACACGGGCCACGTCAGAGCCGAGCCCCCGCGCGTCTACCAGACCGTAACGGCATGCCGCTCGCCGGCTGGACGGATCCGGACCTGTGAAGGGCATGGAAGTCAGTCCATTCCACAGCAAGAACCACCTGGCTGTGTACCATGCATGTAGCACGTGTGGCATCGGCAAGATGATCCATCCCAGGAACAGGGAATCCGGTACCGGTGGCCTTCGACTATGCCTGCGCTGTGAGAAGCTCTTGGCTCAAGAAAGATCGCAGGCGCAACCTCTGCGAGACGTTGGGTAAAGGCAGAGATGAGTTCCATGATACGGGCCCATCGAGCGACTGGCCTGAACGGCTGCCAGAGCTGACAACCAGCGTTCCCGCCGTGGAAGGTGACTGTCTCATGAGAACTTGGGGGGACACACATGGCTAAGATCCTTGTCGTAGATGACGAGCAGGCAGTGCTGATTAGTCTTAAAGGCTTCCTCGAGCAGGTGGGGCACGACGTTGTGTTGGCAGGCAGTGGCCTTGAGGCGCTTGCGATCCTAAACGAGACGCGGGTAGATGTGGCCTTTGTTGACGTCGTCATGCCAAAGATCGACGGGCGCACGCTCGTGCGGCGGCTGCAGCAAGATCATCCTCGCGTCAAGATAGTCATCATGTGGGGCGTCGAGGACGTAATCGACCTTCCGGGGCGGGAGCTGGGCGTCATTCTGGCACTCCGGAAACCGTTCACGCTGGACGAAGTGCAGGCTGTGTTAGAGTCGGCCACGAACGGGATTGCGTCAGCCAAACCGGAGCAGTAACGCTGCCGCGTGATCAGTGAATTTGGTGAATGAGGGAGCGAGATAGATATGTCCATAGTGAGTGACCGCGACCGTAAAGAAGCTCCCAGTTGCCCGATCAGTTTGTGAAGTTCCCCATCGGTGAAGCAAAGACGCGGATCACCGAGCTAGTGAGCCGGTACCGGATGTCGTACGACGCTCGGGCGCGAGCCCAACTGGTCGAGGCGCTGCCGCCACTGCTGGAACCGCTGTTGGAATCTGGCGCCGCTGTAAGCGACGAATAGCGAGATGACTGCGAAGGTATCGTCGCGAGCTGGGTGGCAGGGCAGCCGTGAACGAGACGGATGCAGAAGGTCAACCGCATGAAACCTCTCTGGAAGGTCCGATCGGGAGAATTCGCCGGGTGGCGAACCAGCGACGATGAATTGTACAACGCTGCAGGAAAACACATCGGTTACTTCGTCGACGACACTGCCTACACGAACAACGGGCACGCGATCGGCGAGGTCCACGGCGAGCAATGGATAGGCAAACGCAAGACCGTGATCTATCCCACGGACAGGCAACAGGCGGAACGCAGCGGCAAGGCCGCGGCGCCACTACCCGATCGTCCCGGATTACCGCTGGCCGGCTGGACGGATCCGGGGCTGTGAGGGGATAGGCAACTATATCTTCAAGCCGGCCCGCTGACAGGATGCTCAAGAGTGACTGGAGAACGTGATTCGGTCGTTGGGTAGGGAGCGACGTGAAGGAGCAGGGCGCGGGATTCGCGGCAGGGACCGGGCGTGAAACACTACTACTGATGGACAAGAGCCGTTGCTCCCCTAGGCACGCAAGCTCCATACTAGAGCGTCACTTCGTGGTGTCGGAAGTCAGCGGCCAGGTAGAAGGGCCGGATTGGATCCGGCAGCTCCACCCCCATCTCGTGTGCGTGTGCGAAGGCCAGAAGAACCATTTCTACGACGACTGGAGCGTGGATAGATGCTTTCGCTCAGTGAGATCATTGGACTTGCGCCCCTAGCCCATAGACCGCAACTGCCTCGAAGACACTGGTTCTATGTGGCGGCTGCATACCTTACACCGGTCGTGATCCAGGTAGCATTCCCAGAAGACCCAACCTACAGTGACGAGTTAGTGTGGCTGATTACCCTGGCCCCGGCTTTCCTGATGTCGTTCTACTATGGGCTCAAGGGCGCGTTCGCGGCGTTGGTGATGGGTACAATCCTGTTCGTCGTGGTCCAGGCAGTGGTGGCGCTCAACTATACCCCCGACGACTGGCGGATAACCGTTCCCACCTATATTGCCTACGGGACCCTCTCGATCAGCGTGGGATGGCTTTCAGAGCAACTGCACACCTACTACGCCAGGCTTATCGAGCAGGAACGGATGGCGGCAATCGGACAGTTGGCACTGACAGTCAGACATGAGCTCAACAACGCCCTGACGGTGATTCTAGCCGAGAGCCAGATCCTCATCTCTGACGGTGAGAAGTTGACGGAGGCCCAGAGAGATTCGGCGCGGAGTATCAGTCAGAGCGCAATCCGCATGGCCGAGAACCTGGAGAAGATCACGAGACTGGAAGACGCCCCTCTTGTGACGCCGGTCGAAGGAGTGCAGATGGTGGACCTGCACAGTGCAACTGAGCGTGCGAGATGAAGATGTGACGAAATGGATTGAGAGACAGTGAGGATGGGAGACGCCAGGAAATGAGACCGCTCTGGAAGCTCCGATCGGGCCAGTTCGTCGGCTGGCGGTCTGATGACGATCAGCTATACGGGGCCGACGGTGCACATCTGGGCTACTTCGTCGACGAAGTCGCGTACACGAATGACGGCCGTGCGATCGGAGAGCTCTACGGCAACCAGCGGCTTGGCAGGCGCGAAGATGTGATCTATCCCACCGGCGCGCGACAGGCGCCCCGCGGGGCAAAGGCCGTAGCGGCTATGGGGCCCATGACCGGCATACCGGTCGCTGGCTGGACGGATCCGGAGCTGTGAAGCTGGTTCGCCTCGAGGCCGCTGCCACGTTTCGTGGATCGTTTCCTGTGACGGCCGTATGTTCGTTGCAGGGCAACACGGGCGAGGACGGCGACACGGGGTAATTCCGTGTGAGCGTTACCTCTCCGGATCCCGAAGTCCGGCGGAACCTCTGAAGAGCACAGAATCGACCGGTTTCGACAGCCGAATGTCCCATTTGTGACATACGATGTCCCAAAAACGCACTACCCGGGATCGGCGGCAGTTATAGTTTCATCCCCAGGCGGAGCGAATACTGCTTGCCGGGCGGCAACCTCGTCGTCACCGCCGGTGCCGGTTCGGTGTGTGTGCGCGCTCCGTGATCGCGAACAACGACAGCCAGGCTCAAGAGGTCCCTTTTCTGATCAAGCCGTGGCGAGTGCCCACGGGTAGTACGTGCGCTCGGTCAAGATGACTATAGTATACGTTAGTCGGTCGGGGTGCCCCACAGGGCCGAGGAGGAACGGACGACTGACGTAGATGCGCTGTCCGATGAGCAGCTACAGTGGATGTGGAGGACGAGCCGACGAGATGTCACGTACAAGAAGCAGCGATGGTGGGTGCGATGGGAGCAGCAGCCCGACCGGCAGACCTGGACGTGGTTCGAGGCAGAGTCGGGTGAGAGACACGCGATCAAAGCCTGGTATCCGTTTCCTTTCGTCAGCGGAGCGGATTTGTCTCATACGCTTGAGAATGCTCGGATTCAACAGTCCTACATGATGTTCGAGATCGAAGGGGTCGACTGCATGAAACCTCTCTGGAAGATCCGATCGGGGCGGTTCGCTGGTTGGCGGACCGAGGACGGTGAACTGTACGACGATGATGGCGCCCATGTCGGCTATTTCGTCAAGGAGGTCGCGTATCTGAACGACGGTCGTGCCATCGGTGAGGTGTACGGCGAGCGGTGGCTGGGCAGGTGCAATGACGTGAAATACCCCCATGGCACACGACACGGGCCACGTCAGAGCCGAGCCCCCGCGCGTCTGCCAGACCGTAACGGCATGCCGCTCGCCGGCTGGACGGATCCAGAGATGTGAAGCTGGCTCGCCTCGAAGCCGCTGCCGCACGAGGCAGGCCGACGTTGCTGGGCGGGCGCAGGGAGATCCGGATGGTGAAGCTGACGCGCTAATTGAGATCCGCAAGGGATTGAGAGAATGCTAGAATACCGTGTGATTCCGCTCACTACAGGACTCATCTCTGGTGCATTGAGCGACAAGAAACTCCAGGTTGCTTTGAATAGCGAAGCTGCTGACGGGTGGCGTCTGGTTCGGTCAATTCATGAAGAGAAGAAGGTATGGGGAATCTTCACCCGGGAAACCCATTTCCTCGTGTTCGAGCGGGAGAGGGCGGATCAATGAACGCCCTTTTCCGAGGTCCCGTAGGGAGACGCACGTGGCCGTTGTGAGTGATCGTGATCGTGAAGCAGCTCGGCAGCTGCCGGATCGCTTTCTGAAGTCGCCGATCGCGGGAGCAGAGGCGCGCGTCATTGAGCTGGTGAGCCAGTACTGGATGTCCTACGATGCGGCAGCACGGGCCGAGCTGGTTGAGGCGCTGTTGCCACTGTTGAAACCGCTACTGAAAGCTGACGCCGTGGTGGGTGACCAAAAACGGGATGCGTGTGAATACGTCGTTGCCATCTGGGTGGCGAGGCAGCCATGAACGGGACGGATGGAGAAGGTCAACTGCATGAGACCGCTCTGGAAGCTCCGATCGGGCCAGTTCGTCGGCTGGCGGACCGAGGACGATCAACTGTATGGCGCCGACGGCGTACACCTGGGCTACTTCGTCGACGACATGGCATACACGAATGACGGCCGTGCGATCGGAGAGCTCTACGGCCACCAGCGTCTTGGCAGGCGCGAAGATGTGATCTATCCCACCGGCGCGC
>CP070666.1:1948980-1970685 GCA_020351775.1 Gemmatimonadota bacterium
CAGGATCTGGGAGCCGATGTGCATTCCCAGGCCACGCACCGACAGGTACTCACGCTGGTCCGCCCACACTGCCAACGGGACGACCTCGGCGAGCGGCACGCCGAACTTCATGCCGCGTTCGCCGGTCTGGGTGTAGGGGTGCGTGTCGGTGGCCACGTCCGGATTGACGCGGATGCCGACCCGAGCCATGTGACGCAACTCGCCGGCCACTCGATCGAGCAACTCAAGCTCGTCCCTGGACTCGACGTTTATCTGACCCACGCCGCAGGTGACGGCGGCTTCCAGTTCGGTGCGCGTCTTCCCTACACCGCTGAAGACCACGTCTGCCGCAGCGAAGCCGGCGCGCAGTACGCGCGACAGCTCGCCGCCCGACACGATATCCACACCCGCTCCCAAGTAGTGCAGCAGCTGCAGGATCGACCGATTACTGTTCGCCTTTACGGAGTAGAGCACGCGGTGTGGCAGATCGGCCAGCGGGGCGGTGAGGTCACGATACCTAGCGCGGATGAAGTCCGCGCTGTACACGTAGGCCGGAGTGCCGACCGCGGCTGCGATCCGCTCCAGCGTCGCGGCCGGGACCTCTAGTACGCTTTGGCCCACACCGCTTCGGTTACAGCGGGCTCGCCGCACCAGACACAGGCAGCGGGCGCCGGCTCGGACCGGAACTCGGGGTCGGGAAGTACACGGACGGTCGCCTTCGTCCGGTCCTTGACCTCGATCTCGCAGCGCTCGCCGCCGCAGTAGCCGCCGAACGCGAATCCGCCGGGCCCCTCCATCAGATCGATCAGCTGCTGCTTGGTAACAGAGCGCACGGTGTTCTCTTCTTGGCGCTCCGTGGCAGCGGCGAACAAGGCACTCTGGATCTCGGCGAATACGCGCGGCATGGCTGACACCAGATCCGCGAGTTTCACCGGCGCCTTGCCACCACTGCGCCGCGCGACCATGGCCTGCTGGTCGGCCACATCACGCGGCCCGATCTCCATGCGAACAGGAACGCCCTTCCCCTCCCACTCATAGTACTTGGCACCCGGCTTTAAGCCGTCACGTGCATCGAGCCGTACCCTCACGCCCGACGCGCGCAGCTCCCGCTCTATCTGCCCAGCAACACCCATCACTGACGAACGCTGTTCGTCCGATTTCCAGATCGGCACTATCACCACCTGCGTCGGAGCCAGCCGCGGCGGGCATACCAACCCGGTATCGTCGCTGTGGCTCATGATCAAGCCGCCGACCAACCGCGTCGAAACGCCCCAAGAGGTGTTCCACACGTGCTCCAGCTCTCCCTCGGCGGTCTGGTACTGAACTTCGAACGCCTTGGCGAAGTTCTGGCCGAGGTGGTGCGATGTACCCGCCTGCAGGGCGCGGTTGTCCTGCATCAGCGCTTCGCACGCGTAGGTGCGTACCGCGCCAGCGAACTTCTCCGACTCGGTCTTGAGCCCCGTGATCACCGGCATAGCCATCCACTCCTCCATGAAGCGACGGTAGATGCCGAGTATCAGCCTCGTCTCCTCCTCCGCCTCACGGTCCGTGGCGTGCGCCGTATGACCCTCCTGCCACAGGAACTCCGTGGTGCGGAGAAACAGCCGGGTCCTCATCTCCCAGCGGACGATGTTGGCCCACTGATTCAACAACAGCGGCAGATCGCGGTAGCTTTGAATCCACTTGGCGTACAGCGAGTAGATGATTGTCTCGGAAGTGGGCCGCACCACCAGCGGTTCCTCCAGCTCCTTCCCACCACCCTGCGTCACCACCGCAGTCTCGGGCGAGAAGCCCTCCACGTGCTGCGCTTCCTTGGCAAGGAAGCTCTGGGGAATGAACAGGGGGAAATAGGCGTTTTCATGGCCCGTCTCCTTGAACATCTCGTCGAGAGCGCGTTGCATCAGCTCCCAGATTCCGTAGCCCCTCGGCCTGATCACCATGCAACCCCGCACCGGCGAGTAATCCGCCAGCTCGGCGCGCATGATCACGTCGTTGTACCACTCGCTGAAGTTCTCAGCCCGGGGAGTAATGCCGCGTTCTTGGCTCATCTACTACAGTGCCTCAACCAGTTTCTTGTCATTTTGGAGTAGTAGTAGCGCTCACGTTGCAGCGCACCGTCTCAACTCCACGAATAGCCCTGCAAAAGCGAATCTACTGCCACACGTTGTTCCTTCCCCGATTCCAGGTCACGCACTACCACCTCGCTATGCGCGCGTTCGTCAGGCCCTATCACCACGGCGCGTTTCGCCGGACGTGACGCGGCAAGTTTCAGCTGTTTGGCGATCGACTGCTGCTTGAGTGCATACTCGATTCTGAGACCTCGATCCCTGAGTTGGCGCGCAAGCTGCAGCACGTGGGGTACGTCTTCACCGGTGACCGCCACGAGAAAGGCATCCAATCCCACCTGCGCGCTCGGTCGCGCACCGGCTTCTGTCACCAGCTCGCCCAACACTACGTCGCCCATTCCGAATCCAGCCGCCGGCAGGTCGGTTCCACCCAGCGCAGCCAACAGGCCGTCGTACCTTCCGCCGCCGCAGATGGCACGTAGCGCTTTGTGCGCGTCGAACAGCTCGAACACGATACCAGTGTAGTACGCCAACCCGCGCACGACGCACAGCTCGATGTCCACGTACTCGCTCATGCCCAGAGCATCTAGTGCCGCGACACAGTGACGGAGAGGCTCCCCCGCCTCCGCACCGCCCGGCACCTCGTCCAGGGCGGCAAGTGCGCCTTCGAGCCCACGAATGTCGCCCAGATCGAGCACCTGCTCTGCTGTGTCGGATGAGATACCAGCCGAGTCGGCCAGGCCATCGATCAACGTGGCGCGCGATTCGCGCTCGATCTTGTCGATGTACTGGAACGCTATGGGTACCTGTGCGTCGCTCAGCCCCAGGGCATCGACCAGTGCGCGCACGGCCCGCCGGTCGGAGATGCGGGCACGCACGTCGGCGGGACCTAGACCGAGCTTGCGCGTGATGTCGATCGCCGCAGCGATCAACTCGGCATCGGCCAACGGACCCGGCTCGCCGATGATATCCATGTTGAGCTGGAAGTGTTCGCGCAGCCGGCCCCGCTGGGGCCGCTCGTAGCGCATCAACTGGGGCAATGAGAACCAGCGGATCGGCTTCTTCAACGCCCGACCGCGGGCCGCTACCATGCGCGCCAGAGTGGGCGTCATCTCCGGACGGAACGCAACCGATCGCCCGCCGCGATCCTCGAATGTATAGAGCTGCCCCACGATCTCCGCGCCACTCTTCTTCACGTAGAGCTCGAGTGGCTCAAGCGGTGGCCCGTCGTACTCCTGGAATCCGTAGCGTCTGGCTACGTCACGCCACGCGGCGAAGATGTGGTTGCGGAGAGCTGCGTCATCAGGGTAGAAATCTCGAAATCCGGGCAGCCCTTGCGATTGCATCGCCACAATCTACCCGAGCGGCGGGAACCCGGGCAAGCGGCTCATCGCATCCCCCACCGTGTGGAACGAACCCGTCACCAGCACTGTTGCGGCTCCGCGTTGAACGCCACTGAGTGCGAGATCGAAGTCGGGTTCGACCGCTGCGGCGCGAGCGGCGAGCCGCGTCATCGCTGCGAGGTCGGAGCGGCGGTGCAATGGCGCAGAGGGCGGCGTGGTGAGCCACAAGGAATCGACCACTGGACCCAACACACCCAGCATAGTGGCGTGGTCCTTGTCCTCGAGTATCCCCAGCAGTGCGTGGAGCGGTCGGGGGAGGTCTGCCGCGCTGATACCAGCCACCAGAGTGGCAAAGGAAGCCGGGTTGTGCGCCACGTCGAACAACCATTTGCCCCTGCGATCGAATCTTCCCGCGAGCTTGACACCGGCGATCCCAGCGCCGGCATCGCGATTACTCGGTCGCAAGTGACCTGGGAGCGCATCCAGTACGGCTGTAGCCACGGCGGCGTTGCGCCGCTGATGCGCCCCGGGCATGCCGACTGCACCGGAGAAGGTTGCGTGCTGCGGTACCACCCTGACGTCGGCTCCCGCAGTGCGCGCCTGCTCCGCGAGCACGGCCACTACCGTCTGGTCGGTTTCACCGATCACGAAAGGTGAACCCGGCTTGGCGATGCCCGCTTTCTCCCGTGCGATGCTCTGCAGTGAGTCGCCCAGATACTCGGTGTGTTCTGCGCTCACCGTCGTCACCGCGCTGACCAAGGGATCGATTACGTTGGTGCTGTCCAGCCGGCCTCCCAGGCCCACTTCGACCACTGCCACATCAGCGCCTCGCGCGGCGAAATCCGCAAAGGCGATCGCAGTTGTGGCCTCGAAGAAGCTGGCCGCGTTGCGCTCGATTTCTTCGAGCAGCATCGCGGTCCATTGTGCGAACGCCGCCTCGGGTATGGGTCGCCCGTTCACCAGCATACGCTCGCGCACATCGACCAAGTGGGGGGAGGTGTACAGCGCTACATTGAGCCCCGACCGAGCCAGCGCACCGGCCACCATCGCGGCGACCGATCCCTTGCCGTTGCTGCCGCCGATGTGTATCGAGGCGTAGTGCTGCTCGGGGTTGCCCAGCAGAGATAGCAGCGCACGGGTCGGTTCCAGTGTCCATTCCTTGCCGGCGGCCGGACGTGCCGAGAGATAGTCGTATGCTTCCTGGAAGCCGATGGTCAGTCGTCTGCCTCGGCCGAGGGCAGGCCCTGCATCATTCTGAGTAACCGCGCCGTGGTATCCCGCAGCTCGCTCCGCAGTACGACGCGGTCGACCATCCCGTGGTCGGCCAGGAACTCGGCAGTCTGAAAGCCTTCGGGCAAGTCCTGCCGGATCGTCTGTTGGATCACGCGTGGGCCCGCGAACCCGATGAGCGCGCCCGGTTCGGCTAGGTTCACGTCTCCCTGCATCGCGTACGAAGCAGTCACACCGCCCGTAGTCGGGTTGGTCAACACCGAGATGTAGGGAATCCGCTCTTCCCGCAGCCGCGCTATCATGGCTGAGGTCTTGGCCAGTTGCATCAAGCTCAGCACGCCTTCTTGCATCCGCGCCCCACCAGAGGCGGAGATGATGACCAGTGGAATGCCTGCCTCGAGTGACCTCGTGGCCAGTCGGGCGATCTTCTCACCGACCACCGAACCCATGGAGCCACCCATGAAAGCGAACTCCATGGCACCGAGATTGATGTTGAAGCCGGTTACGGTGCAATAACCCGTGACAATCGCGTCTTGCGGACCGACCTGCTTCACGGCCCGGGAGACCCGCTCCGGATACCCTTCGAACTGGAGTGGATCGACCGACCTCAGATCCGCGAATAGCTCAATGAAGCTGTTGGGATCGGCCAAGATCTCGATGTAGCGCCGCGCGCTGATCCGCCGGTGGTAGCCGCACTCGGGACACACCTGCAGCGCCCGATCGAAGTTCTCGCTCAGATCGACGTGGCCGCACTGCTCGCACTTGTCCCAGGCGTCGGGGGGTATCTCCAAACGCTCGCGCAACGCCTTGCGTCGCTTTCGGTCTTTGAGAAACCACGCCATGCTTCAGGTTAACTCCTCGCGGCCGTGCATGTGCCTCCCGCCCACCGAGCCGTAGCAATCTCGCCGTGCAGCCGCTGGTCCGCCAGCCCCACCCAGCTCAGACATTGAGATGGCGAAGCCCGTGCGCTTCCCACGACACCCGCAAAACGAGTCCGATCGAGATGCAGCAGGTCAGCATGAACGAGCCGCCATAGGAGAAGAAGGGCAACGGGATTCCGGTGATCGGCATGAGACCAATCGTCATACCGATGTTGACGATGGTATGCGTGAGCAGCATGATGGCAACGCCGGCCACCACCATGCTCGAAAAGGGATCGTTGGCTTTGCGAGCGACGCGCAGCAGCACGAAGATCACTGCCGCGAACAGACTGAGCGTAACCAGCACGCCAAGGAAGCCCAGCTCCTCTCCGACCACGGAATAGATGAAGTCGGTGTGCTGCGCCGGCAGGAAGGCGAGACGTTTCTGGGTCCCCTCCAGATAACCCACGCCGAAGGCGCCGCCTGAGCCCACTGCGATCTTCGACTGGATTATGTGCCAGCCGGTGGCCCGCGGATCGATGTCCGGGTCGAGGAAGGAGAGCAGCCGCCTCTGCTGGTAGGGCTGCAGCCGTTCCCACAGAGTCAGTGCTGCCGCTCCCGTGATGGCATTGGCGAACCAGATCGAGAGTCCCTCGAGAATGTAAGGACGCATCCATAGGACGAAGAGCGTCAAGCACACTATCCAGATGCCCCACGACCACGTGGAGAATGACAGCAGCAGGCTGATCCCCGGAGACAGCAACAGCAGCAGCAATGACGGCTTCAACCCGGCCCAATACAGCGCGCCGAACAGGATGGCGATGAATACTATCGCGCTTCCGAGATCGGGCTGCAGCGCAACCAGCGCGAAGGGGATCCCGGCCACTATCCCAGCCGGCAGGGCCTCCCAGATGCCGGCTGGCGGGTGGCGCCGTGCCCCCAGGATCCGAGCCAGCATGAGAATCGTAGCGAGCTTGGCCACTTCCGCCGGCTGCCCCAGCCGCACGCCGAAGATGCCGATCCAGGATTTGGTTGCCGATGCGGTGCCACCTCCTACGCCGAAGAACAGGGTCCAGATGAGCAGCAGGATCGCGAACCCGTAGAAGGCGGGAGCCACCCACTCGAGCAGCCGTGGGGAGAACCGAAAGGCTGCGAGCGCGCCCACGACGCCCAGGCCGATCCAAATCAACTGACGTTTCCAGATATCCGCCACGGAGGACGGCACGTCCGTCTGACCAGCGGAGTACAATGTGGCCAGCCCAACGCCCATCAACACCACCACCAAGGCAACGAGCGCCTTATCGAGGTTGTGCCGCTCCACCTACACCTACCTCGGCGGGTGTCCGACTGGTGAGAGATGAGTCCGGTAGAATGCGGATCGGCTGGGGCGCGGAATCGGACGGCAACAGGTAATCGATCACGGGAGAGGGCTGAACCTCAGGCCCAAAGAAATGTCGTTGGATGATGTTGGTCACAAGGTAGGCAACGCTCGATCCATGCTCGGCAAACTCCACCACCGCTCCCACGACGATCTCCGGATTCTCGGCGGGAGCAAAGCCGACGAACCAGCCATGTGGCAAGCCGTGCGGGTTCTGCGCCGTGCCGGTCTTACCCGCGATTCTCAGTTCCGACAGTCGGGCACCCACCGCCGTCCCCTCCTCCACCACCATCACCAACGCCTCGCGCAGCCCGGCTAGCTGCTCTGCCGTCAGACCCAGGGAGGACTCTTCAGCACTAGCGTCGTCCAAAACCAGCCGCGGCTCGGGTGCGGCACCGTGGGGGTTGGCGAGCTTGGCGAAGAACTTCACCACGTTGATCACTGTCTGCGAGTGTTCCCCCTGTCCAATCGCCAGGTTGAGCGTGACTCCAGAGGTCCATCCCCGCGGTCCGTAGCGCTCGTCGTAGTAGGCGACCGACGGCGGGAAGATCGGCGTCCGCTCGTCGGGCAGGTCGATGCCCGCTGGATCGAGGAAACCCATCGCAGCCCCGTCACTCAGCAGATCGGCGAGCGTGATGCGCAGACCAAGTTGATAGAAGTACACATCGCAGGAGTGTAGTATCGCCTCATGCAATGTGAGCTCGCCGTGCCCCTCCTCGCGCCAGCAACGGAAGTAGCGATTACCGTACAGCATGCCGCCCTCACATGGTACATCCATCCGCGAGTCGAAATCGACAATCCCGCGCCTGAGCGCGCTTGCCGCTACCGCCAGCTTGAACGGGGATGCGGGAGCGTAGCGTCCCTCGATCGCGCGGTTGAACAGCGGGTTGTCTGCAGCTCGAGACAGACTGCGCCAAATCTCGGGATCCATGCCACCGACGAACAGATTCGGATCGTAGCTCGGCGACGAGTAGAGCGCGAGGATCCCCCCCGTCCGCGGATCCATCGCAACAACCGCCCCACGCCATCCGTCGGGAAACGCCTCCTCCACAAAGGTTTGTAGCTCGATATCGAGGGTGGTGTGCAGCGTGTCGCCCTGCTCCGCTGGTATAGTGTCCTCTTGCACATGCTTGACGGTACGGCCCAGTGCGTCGACTTCGATGAAACGCTGGCCATCCCTGCCCCGCAGTGTCGCGTCGTATTGCCGTTCCAGTCCGTCCCGCCCCACTATTGTCCCGCCCCGGGCACCTCTGAACTGATCCGTGGCCAGTTCCTCCTCGGTGATCTCACCGACGTACCCCAGTACGTGCGCGACGGCGCTGCCGTGTGGATAGCTACGCTTGGGTTGTGGCTCGATCACGAGCCGCTTTATCCTGACGCGGCTCTCCTCCAATGCCGAGACCAACTCGAATGACGCGTCCCGACGGATTATGGTCGGCTCGTGCGGTGCCCTGCGAAACCGTCGGATGATGTTAGCGATTCTGAGTGAGTCCAGGTTGGCGATCGGGGCGATCACCTGCTCCAGCACGCGGCGCAGTGAGTCGGCATCCGATGCCATCAGCGCGATTGTATAGCCCGGCACGTTTTCCGCCAACACCACGCCGTTGCGGTCGAGGATCAAGCCGCGAGGTGCCGGAACCGGTACGGGCCGCAGCCGATTGCTCTTGGATTCGAGTTCGTAGTGGTAGGCTCCGAGCACTTGGATCCGGAAGAATGTCACAGCCAGGACGATGAACAGCAGACTCACGACCAGCCGGCCGGCGTCTGCCCGTCTAGTAACTGCGTGGGGATGGAACCAAGTCATTCTCGGATCCTGATGTGTAGCAGCCGGCGGAACAGCAGCAGGACCGCCATGCCGGCCATCGCGGTTGTAAGTGCTTTGAGCGGCGAAAAGTACCCAATCTGCCAATAGAGCGCCGCCCCCTGAACGTGCCGACCGATGAGCAGCACCAGCAAATCACGGATCCAGGTCCCCGCGAAAAAGAAGGTCGCGTTGACGACGAGATTGTCAGCGAAGAACACCGTCTTTCCCCAAGCTGCCAGGTACCCGATGACCGTGTGGGCCAGGGCCCCAGCTCCAAAGGCCGCCGGGGACAGTGCATCGGTCACGAGCCCGACCACGAAGCCGGCCACCGCTCCCTGCCCCGGGCGGGCCCGGATCGCATACACGAGCAGCGCCAGGAACAGGAAGTCCGGCATCACCCGCTCGACCCGCGAGTCACCGGGGAGCGGCCTGACAGCGAACTGCAGCACCACCAGGAGTAGCAGCAGGGCAGCGAGTCGCCAGCGCTCGCTCAAAGGTCTCATGGCCCCCGGCCCTCAAACGCGTCTGCCACGTTGCGGCCCTGTCCGGTGAGCACTATCACATGCGACAGCGAGGCCGGATGCACTGCCGGCCGAATGTGATAGGTGCGAGACCATCCCTGGCGCTCCTCACCATCGGCTATCACTGTGCCAATGGGTATTCCAATCGGGTACACGCCACCCAACTCGACTCCACGTCCCGACGTGTGAACCGTGGCTCCTATTAGGACCCTGCGGCGAAATGGAACGCCGCCCAACTCCATCAGCGTCGTGGTGGGGCCCTCGCTCGCGAGCGGCGCCACGATGCCAAAGATGTCGTTGTTTTCGGCACCCTGCGTCATGGCACTGGCGCGGAAGTCCGGATGGGTCCATATCATCGCCTCGGATGTCCGTGCGTGAACCGTCGCGATCACGCCGACTATCCCTCCCGGTGCCACAACTGGGTCGTCCGGTCCCACACCGTGGTCTCTTCCCACGGACAGCAGCAGCATGGTCTCGTCGGCGGGACCCTCCTGCCGCAACACCTCCGCAGCCACGTGTTCCACCGGCAACCGCGCCGACAAGTCCAGCAGCCGGCGAAGCCGTGCGTTCTCCGCCCTGATGGATTGGGTCTCCAGATCCTCCACGACCAGCGAGTCAGTGCGGGCCAGCTCCTGCGTCACCCTGGCCCGGGCCTCCTTCAGCAGCTCTATCTGCTCCTGCAGGGCGAGGAACGGGGCCACTATCGTGTTGGTGATACCCGACGCAATGACCTGTTGGTAATCGACTGGCGCTACCCGCGCAGCCACGGCGCAGAGCAGGCAGATGAGGAATGCGAGAGTATCGCGGCGCGACGTGAAGCGTTCCGGCCCGACCGGCACGGCGACCTAACTGGTTAGCACCGACCGGTACTTGTCGGGATCGTCCAGAATACGGCCCGTACCCCGTACAACACAGGTCAGCGGATCCTCGTCAACCCTGATCGGCAGTGATGTCTCTTGCGACAGCACGACGTCCAAACCCCTGATCAGCGAGCCGCCACCGGCCATGACTATGCCGCGATCCACGATGTCGCTGGCAAGCTCGGGCGGTGTGATCTCCAGAGTGTGCCGCACCGCATCGACGATCTGCTGTACGGGCTCCTGGATGGCTTCGCGTATCTCGCTCGAGTGTATGCGGACGACCTTGGGGATGCCCGAGACGAGATCGCGGCCTTTCGCCTCCATCTCCTTGTCGCCATCCATGGGCGCAGCCGAGCCGATCTGAATCTTGATCAGCTCCGCCGTCGGCTCGCCGATGAGGAGGTTGTAGTTCTTCCGCATGAACTGCACGATGGCCTGGTCCAGCTCATCGCCTCCCGTGCGAATCGAAGTGTCGCTCACGATGCCGGAGAGTGCAATCACGGCGATCTCGGTGGTGCCTCCGCCGACGTCGATCACCATGTTGCCCGTCGGCGTCTCGACGGGCAGCCCCACACCAATGGCCGCCGCCATGGGCTCGGCGACCATGTAGACCTCCTTCGCTCCGGCCGATTGAGCGCTGTCGCGCACGGCGCGCTTCTCCACCTCGGTGATCCCGCTCGGCACGCACACGATCACCTTCGGCTTGACCTTGAAGACGTGCTTCTGGATGATCGACTCGAGGAAGTAGCGCAACATCCTCTCGGTCACGTCGAAATCGGCGATGACGCCATCCTTGAGAGGCCGCACTGCGAGAATGCCGTCGGGGGTCCTGCCGAGCATTCTCTTGGCTTCGAGGCCGATCCCTTTGATGCGCGACGTCGCCTGCTCCACGGCGACGACGGAGGGCTCGTTGAGCACGATGCCTTCGCCTCGCACGTACACGAGCGTGTTGGACGTGCCCAGATCTACAGCAATCTCGTTGGCGGGCAGTAGACTGCCCAGCGATAGTTTGGGCCAGCGCATCGGAGTTCGCTAAAGGGTGAACATAGGGTGGGCGCGCCGATCTAGGGCGCCCCGATACCGTTGAGGCGCCCTAACATAATGGATGCCGTAAGTTGAAACAAGATGGCTACTTACCGTACTCAGCCCCCAGTCACGACCAGCTCGGCATCGGCCACCTCGATCCCGAAGGCCGCGCCAACACCGGGATACACGACTTGCCCCTCGATAATGTTGCAGCCGAGGAAAAGGGCCCGATCGGCGATGCAGGCTTCACGCCAGCCAACCTCAGCCAGCCGCCGCGTGTACGGGAAGGTGGCGTTGGTGAGCGCCAGCGTTGAAGTGCGCGGCACTCCGCCGGGCATGTTGGCCACTCCGTAGTGGAGTACACCGTCCACTACGTACACCGGTTCCTCGTGCGTCGTGGGCTTGATCGTCTCGATGCAGCCACCCTGATCCACCGACACATCGACGACCACGGCGCCCGCCTTCATCAACTTGAGATCTTCCCGTAGGACCAGGTGAGGGGCCTTGGCTCCCGTGATGAGGACCCCACCTATCACCAGATCGGCTTTGGGCAGCTGCTCCAGGATGTTGAGCCGGTTGGAGTAGACCACGTCTACGTTGGCGGGCATTACGTCCGACAGATACCGCAAGCGCTGCAGCGAGACGTCGAACAGCGTCACGTGGGCACCGAGACCCGACGCCATCTTTGCCGCGTTGGTGCCGACCACACCACCGCCCAGAATCAGCACCTCTGCGGGCAACACCCCAGGAACACCACCCATCAACAGCCCCCGGCCGCCGTAGTGCTTCTCGAGGTACTTGGCGCCCTCCTGAACCGCCATCCTCCCTGCGACCTCGCTCATGGGAGTCAGCAGCGGCAGCTCACCACTGGGGAGCTCCACGGTCTCGTACGCGATGGCGACGCAGTTGGAGTCCATTACGGCCCGGGTGAGCTCCTCGCTGGCGGCGAAGTGATAGTACGTGAAGATGACCTGGCCTGGGCGCATCTTGGGCCACTCGGGCTCAATGGGCTCCTTGACCTTGACGATCATATCGGCCTCAGCCCAAATGTCATCTACATTGGCAGCGATCTTGGCTCCAACGGATTCGTATGCCTCATCGGCGAAGCCACTGCCCTCTCCAGCTTTCTGCTCGACAAGCACCTTATGGCCGTCACTTACTAACGTTTCGACTCCGGCGGGGACAACGGCGACACGGTTCTCGTTTGCCTTGATCTCCTTGGGGACCCCTATAATCATCGGTCAGACTCGTATCAAGTGAGTTGATGTGAATCGGTCGGACCGAGCCATACTATGGTCTGGCGGTCCGGGTCCAGGAATTCGTGGCCCACTTGCGCAACCTGATCAGCGCTCACGCGATCGATCTCCGCCAGCAACTGGTCGATAGTGCGGTACGGCTCACCGTACAGCGCGATCGTGGCCAGCCGGTACATCCGAGCCGAGGGGCTCTCCAGCGACAGCGTGACCTGACCTTTCAACTGTTGTTTCGCCTCAGCCAAGCGCTGTGCCGTCAGTCCTTCAATCGAGAGCTTGGCAAGTTCCTCACAAATTACTGCAACTGCCTGGTCGGCGGCGGATGGGTGACTACCCACGTACACTCCAGCCACGCCGGTCTCCCGGTAGAACGACTGGTAAGTGTGTACCGAATAGGCCAAGCCCAGCTCTTCTCTGACCCGCTGAAACAGCGTGCTCGACATGCCTGAGCCGAGCACCGTTGTCAACAGGATCAGCGGGTACCGCCGCTGGTCTCTATACGGAAAAGTGTCGGTGCCCAACACCACGTGCATTTGTGCCGTATCGCGCGGTACCTTGCTGATGGTGCGAGCGGCCGGCGGGACGGAATCCACCGCCTCAAGCTCGGGACCGGCATCAAATGTAAACCAGCCGCACTTGGCGAGCAGTTTCAGCAGCAGATCGTGGTTCAAGTTGCCCGCCGCTGCGATCACTATGTGGCGCGGATTATAGGCCCTTCCGTGGAGTTCGCGCAGGTCGTCGGCCTCGAGGCAGGAGACGGTCTCGCGGGTCCCCAGAATCGAATAGCCATACGGGTGTTCCGGCCACAATGTCCTGGCGTGCAGCTCGAACACCACATCATCAGGCGTGTCCTCCACGGAGCTGATTTCCTCGAGCACCACCTTGCGTTCCAGATCGAGATCACCCTCCCGGAGAGTCGGATTCCGTACGAGATCGGTGAGCACATCCAGCGCCCGCGGTAGGTCCTCATCCAGGACCCGGGCCTGATAGGATGTGTGATCGCGGGAGGTGTACGCATCGAGTGCACCGCCGCGGACCTCCAGCTCGAGAGCGATGTCCCGAGCGCTACGGCGATCGGTGCCTTTGAAGACCATGTGCTCGAGCAGGTGCGAGACACCCATCTTGGGTCTCTTCTCATGCACCGAGGCCGTGGTTACCCATATGCCGACCGCAACCGACCGCACACCAGGCAGCAGCTCGGACAACACGGTCACCCCGTTTTCGGCCTCAGTCCGAAACAGCCGCTCGTCGAGTCTGACCGTTTTCAATCAGACCTCAGCGCTTCTCTGCCTCTACCTCGGGCTTTTCCAGCAGGGCTTTGCGGGAAAGCCGCATCTTGCCCCTGGAATCGACCTCGAGCAGCTTGACCCGTACCGAGTCCCCCTTGTTGACGACGTCCTCGGTGCGCCGGGTTCGCTCGTGCTGCAGCTCGGATATGTGAAGCAAGCCTTCGACGCCGGGCAGGATCTCCACGAAGGCACCAAACTGGGTCGTACTCTTGACGACACCCTCGTAGATCTGGCCGACTTCGGGTTCCTGCACGATTGCCTCAATCATCTCGCGGGCCCGCTCGCCGGCCTTGCCATCCGTCGACGACACGGTGACCAGGCCGGAGTCATCCACGTTGATCTCCGCACCGGTCTGCTCCTGAATGCCCCGGATCACCTTGCCCTTGGGACCAATGATTTCCCCGATCCTATCGGGCTTGATCTGGAGCGTGATTATGCGCGGCGCGTACTTGGAGAGCGAGCTACGCTGCTCACTCAGTGTCTGCGCCATGACGTCGAGGATGTGCAGCCGTCCGACCCTGGCCTTCTCTAGCGCCTCGCGAACGATTTCCAGCGTGATGCCCTGGATCTTGATGTCCATCTGTATCGAGGTGATGCCGTCGCGGGTCCCCGCCACCTTGAAATCCATGTCACCGAGATAGTCTTCTGCCCCGATGATGTCGGTGAGTATCGCTACCCGGTCTCCTTCTTTGATCAACCCCATCGCCACTCCGGCGCATGCGGACTTCATCGGTACGCCGGCGTCCATCAGGGCCAGAGATCCACCGCAAACGGTGGCCATGGACGACGAGCCGTTGGATTCGAGGATATCCGACACGACTCGAATCGTATAGGGGAACTCGTCGTAGGGTGGCAGCAGCGCCTGGAGGGCTCGTTCAGCCAGATTGCCATGACCGATCTCTCTGCGGGAGACTCCGCGAACCGGCCGCACCTCACCCACCGAGAATGACGGGAAGTTGTAGTGCAACATGAAGCTCTTGGTTGTCTCGCCGGGTATGTCGATGTTCTCAATGCGCTGTTCGTCCGACACGGTACCGAGTGTTGTACTGACGAGGGCTTGGGTTTGGCCTCTGGTGAACAACGCGGTTCCGTGCGCCCGCGGCAACAGCCCGACCTCACACGTAATCGGCCTGACCGTATCCAGGTCGCGACCGTCAACCCGTTCGCCATGCTCCAAGACCTGGCTGCGCATGGTGCGGTATTCGATCTGCTCCAGCACCGTCTTGACATCGCCGATGTTATCGGCAAACTGCTCCGCCAGCCGATCTACGATGTCGTTGCGGACCGAGGCGAGCGCCTGAACTCGTTCCGACTTCTCGGGCAGGTTGAGCGCCGCTTTGATCTCTTCCTCGGCCAGTTCCGCCACCTTGGCCGCGACTTCGGGCGGCGGCTCGGAAGCTTGCCACTCCATCTTGGGTGCCCCAACCTCCCCGATCACCTCCTGCTCCATCGCCACCAGCTCACCAATGCCCTGCTGAGCTGCCTCGAGGGCCGCGGCGATGTCCCGTTCGCTCAACTCAAGGGCGCCGCCCTCCACCATCGTGATCGAATCCGCCGTCCCCGCGACGACCATATCGAGATCACTGTCTTCGAGCTGTCGAAAGGTCGGATTCAGCAGCCACTCGCCGTCGATGCGGCCCACCCGCACGCCTGCGACCGGTCCGTTCCACGGAGCCCGAGACAGTCCCAATGCGAGGGACGCGGCCGTCAAGCCCAATACGTCGGCGTCGTTCTCTTGGTCGGCGGAGAGGACGTAGACAAACACCTGGATCTCGTACTTGAATCCCTTGGGGAACAGCGGTCGAATTGCCCGGTCGATCAATCGGCCGGCCAGGATCTCGTCCTCGGTGGGTCTGCCCTCGCGCTTGAAGAATCCGCCCGGAATCTTCCCGGCGGCGTAGCTCTTTTCGCGGTACTCTACTGTGAGGGGAAAGAAAGGAAGTTGCGTTTCGGTATCGGCTACGGTGACCGCCGCCAATACCATGGTCTCGCCATGCTGAACGATGGCGCTCCCGGCCGCTTGTTTCGCCAAACGTCCGGTCTCAATTCGGAAGTCCCGCCCGGCAAACGGCCGCTCTACGTGTTTTACCATGATTTTCCTTGTGAGAGCACTCAGAATTGAACAGAGGCGCCCGAAGTGCTCACCCGGCCCACCTCATGTCCACACCCACACGCTAATGGCGGAGCCCCAGCTCGGCGATGAGCTGGCGATAACCTTCCAGGTCGGTGCGCTTGAGATAGTTCAACAGCCGGCGGCGCTTACTGACCATCGCCAACAGGCCGCGTCGCCCATGATGGTCCTTGGCGTGGATGCGGAAATGGTCCGTCAGAACGTTGATGCGTTCGGTGAGCACTGCAATCTGGACCCGGGTCGACCCCGTGTCTTTCTCATGCTGCCGGTGCTTCAGGACCACTGCTTGCTTTTCAAAACTCATGTACGATTCTATCCTCTCTAGGGCGCGGGCACTGTAAGTCGTGTCCGCGATTTACCTTAGCATTCAAATGTACCCGGCGCTCATCCGACTGTAAAGTATGCGGACGCTGCGTCTGGCGTGAGCCTGGGACCACTACCGTCAGCGCCCGATGACCCGGAACAGGTCGTTCGTGAGGGCAAAGGCCATGATGCCCAGCAACACGAACAGGCCAACTTGGGTCAGTCTGAGCCGCGTGTCGAGTGACAGCGGTTTGCCCCTAATTCCCTCGATGAGCAAGAAGATCAGGTGACCTCCGTCCAGCACCGGTATCGGCAGCAGGTTCAGCACCGCCAGGTTCACCGACAAGAAGGCCATGAAATACAGCAAGGGCAGGATCCCGGCCTGTGCTATCTGACCCGAGACCTGCCCGATGTAGATCGGGCCACCCAGCTCGCGTGGCGAGATCCGGGCAGTCACCATGCCCCACAGTGTGTAAAGCACCCGGCTGGCATCATACCACGTGAGCCGTAGGCCCTCGGCCACGGCTCCGGCTACGCCGAACTCCACGCGGATCGATTCCACCCGGGGACCTGCTATGCCGATCCTGCCTACTTCACGCGACTCGCCTGAGACGGGGTCCCTCACGGTCTCCTGCTCCGGTACCACGACCAGCTCGATTAAGGTATCGGCGCGCTGCACCGTCAGGGCGATGGTGTCTCCCGCAGCGGGCTCGATCACCGCTACCATCTCGTACCAGGTACGAACGGTGTCCCCATCCATGCGCACCACCAGGTCGCTGGGTTCCATGCCCGCATCGGAAGCCGGCTTGCCTACGGCGACCAGGCTTACCCGCGCCGGGTGGAGGGGTATCAAGGCGTCGTGCAGGTCCACGCGGGCGGTGGCATCCGTCCCAGGGATGCGGACCACAATGGGGTCAAGCCGGCCGGCGAACTCGAATCTCAGGGATTCGGAGCGGACATCCAGTATCGCCTCCCGAACAGCGTTCAGCGATGCCACGGTATCACCGTTGATTCGGACGATGTGCGTGCCGTACTGCAGGCCCGCCAGTGCCTGCGCAGCAGCCGGCAGCAGTTCCTCGTCGAATCCCGCGATTCGAGTGGTGGGGTCCTCCGCTCTACCGTAGGTCAGGCTCAGACCGAAATAGACGGCCCAGGCAAAGACCGCGTTCATGGCGACACCAGCGGATATCACCAGTATTCGAGAGCCCAACGATTTGCTCTCGAAAAGCTTCTCCGACGGATATTCCTCCTGCAGGTCGCCGCCCTCCAAGGCACCCACGGCTTCCTGCTCCTCTTTGCTGGCCATTTTCACGTACCCACCGAGAGGAATCCAGGACACCCGGTACTCGGTCTCACCTCTCTGGAACCGCAGCGGCGTGGGCGGCCCGAACCCGATCGAGAACCGCGGTACGCCGATCCCCACAGCCTTGGCCGCGAGGAAGTGTCCCAGCTCGTGAACGAAGATCAGTACTCCGAGCACGAATACGAAGGCCACTAGAGTCAGCACGTTGCCTCCGTCGCCTCGCGGGCCCAGCGGTCCGCTTGCAGGATTGCAGCGACGTCGGCTGCCGGGCCGGATGTATGCTCTGCCAACACTGTTTCTATCACTTCCGGAATCCGTCCAAACTCGATACGTCCGCCGAGGAATGCTTCGACAGCAACTTCATTGGCCGCGTTGAAGACCGCCGGGTGTGTACCTCCGGTCCGCCCGGCTTCGACCCCGAGAGAGAACGTTGGAAAGTCGTCGTGCCTTACAGCTTCAAACGTGAGCGGACCCGCGGCAATGGGGTCGAATGGTTTTACAGCGTCGTCCGGCACGCGTTCCGGGTAAGTGAGGGCATACAGAATCGGCAGCTCCATATCGGGAAACCCGACCTGAGCCAAGACCGAGCCGTCGACGAATTCAGTGAATGCGTGGATGATGGACTGCGGGTGGACCACCACGTCGATCTGCTCGTACGCGAGTCCGAAGAGGTGGTGCGCCTCGATCACTTCGAGGGCCTTGTTGGCCATCGTGGCGCTGTCCACCGAAATCTTGCGGCCCATCTGCCAAGTAGGGTGACGCAGCGCATCCTCCACTCTGGCAGTCTTCAGCCGGTCGCGATGCCATTCCCGGAACGGGCCCCCGGACGCCGTGAGAATGAGCCGTTTGACTTCCACTGCCGGACGCCCTGCGATGCATTGCAGCACCGCGCTGTGTTCCGAGTCAATCGGAATCAGCTCGCCGCCGTGCTCCCGAGCGGTTCGCAACACCAGCTCGCCGGCCATCACCAACGTCTCCTTGTTAGCCAGCGCAACCCGCTTCCTGGCTGCGAGCGCTGCTATTGTTGCCTCCAGGCCCGCAGAACCGACAATGGCGTTGACCACTATGTCGACGTCCGGCCGAGTCGCCGCAGTAACCAGGCAGTCGGTGCCACCGCAGCCCTGCGCACCGGCCGGTCCGTTCACCAGTCCCACGAACTCGGCCCCGACTGCTGCGGCCTGCTCCTCGAGCAGGTTCCCCGATCCGTAGGCAGTGATCGCCACTACACGGAATCTGTGTCGCAGCCGGGCGAGCACGCGCAATGTGCTGGTGCCAATCGAACCAGTCGACCCCAATACGGCGACCCCGATCGTCATGCTACTCCATACACCCGCAGCAACAGTGTCGCTGTGGGGATCGCCCAGTAAAGCGAGTCCAACCGGTCCAGTACGCCCCCGTGGCCCGGAAAGAAACCCCCTGAGTCCTTGACACCGACCTCTCGCTTGAACAGCGACTCAGCCAGGTCACCGATCTGCCCCACGGAGGACACTACGAGTCCAAAGACCACCAGTTGCGCCAGGTCGAGTTCGACGGCGACCCGGTCGAGCAAGAGGAAGCCGTAGAGTGGAGCTACGATTCCACCAGCAAGAGTTCCCGAGATGGTGCCGGCCCACGTCTTGTTCGGGCTCACTACCGGAGCGAACTTGGGGCCACCGATGGCCGATCCGAGTGCCATTGCCACACTGTCACAGACCCAGATCACTGTCAGCGGCAGAAACACCAGCCAGGTAGCGCCCCACGCGCTCATCGGCTCGCGGGGGTGTCTCAACAGGACGAGGAATGCCAGCAGGCCACCGGCGTAGAGGATGCCGAACGCCGTTACGGCAACGCCTGCCAGCGGGCGATCCGCTGGCGTACGCCGCACGACCGCAAACGCCATGACCAGCATCAGCAGCAGCGGCCCGCTGAACACCAAATAGCGGTAGCCCAGACCCAAACCATCCATCCCGGCGGCAAATACCAGCAACGGCACGAGCGCCGCTCCCAGACATCCCAACTCCTTCATCGGGTGCACGCCTGAGCGGCCCGCGAGTCGGTATAGCTCCGCGGCTCCCACACCCGCTAGAACCGCCAGGCCCACAGATAGAGCCCAGCCGCCCACATACACGATCGCCACCGCAGTGGGTACGGCCACCGCCGCGACGAAGATCCGGCTTATCATGTTGGAGGACATAGTAGTGACGCGAGTTACCGGCGCGGGGCAGTGCTGCGCTCAGACCTCCATTATCTCCGCTTCTTTTGCTGCAACGATCGAGTTTATCTGCTCAACAGCGTCGTCGTGCAGCTTCTGAATATCGCCTTCGGTACGGTGCTTCTCGTCGTCCGAAACATGCTCGATCTTCTTCGCAGCCGAGTTACCCTCAGTTCGGGCATGTCGGATCGCGATCTTGCCCTCTTCCGCCAGCTTGCGGACGATCTTGACCAGCTCCTTGCGGCGTTCCTCGGTGAGCGGCGGGAGCGGTACGCGTATGATGTTCCCGTCGTTGGAGGGATTGAGGCCGAGATCCGCTGTGAGGATTGCCTTCTCAATCGTACCCAGCAGCGACTTGTCCCACGGCTGGACCGTTAGCAACTGAGCCTCCGGGGCCGCAACTGAGCCCACCTGATTGAGTGGCATCTGCTGTCCGTATGCATCGACCTTGACGGTGTCCAGCAGGCTCGTGGTTGCCCTGCCGCTGCGTATCGTGGCCAATTCTCTCTTGGTGTTCTCAACCGCCTTCCGCATCTGTTGCTTGGCGTGCTTGGTGACTTCTTGTAGCGTTTCCATGGCTCGTAGCAGTTGACGTTATGTCCGCGCTCTCCGGACTATGTAGACGTTGTTCCGCGGCCCTAGTGAACAATGGTGCCGACACGCTCACCATGCAGCACCCTTCCTATGGCACCGTTATGACTCACGTTCATCACCACGATGGGAAGCTTGTTGTCTTTGCACAGAGCGAAAGCGTTGCTGTCCATCACGTCTAGCCCCCGCAACATGGCCTCGTGATACGAGATGTCGGGGATGAATTCGGCATCGGGCTGCAGGTTCGGATCGGCCGCGAACACACCGTCCACGCTGGTCGCCTTGATCAACAGGTCCGCTTCGATCTCGAGCGCCCTCAACACCGCCGCGGTATCGGTCGAGAAATAGGGATTGCCCGTGCCGCCGGCAAAGAACACCGCTCTACCTTTCTCCAAGTGTCGCTGAGCCCTGCGTCTGATGTACGGCTCAGCCAGCTGCTGCATGCGGATTGCGGTCATCACTCGCGTCTCGACCTGCTTGCGCTCGAGGATATCCTGCATGGCCAACGCGTTGATCACAGTGGCGAGCATTCCCATGTAGTCTGCTGAGACACGGTCCATGCCCTGCCGGCTGGCCTCCGCACCCCTCACAATGTTCCCCCCGCCCACCACCAAGCCCAGGGAAACCCCCATCGCATGGACCGCCTTGATCTCATCCGTCAGCGATTCCACCACGCCGAAGTCGATCCCGAATCCCCGCTCACCGGCCAAGGCCTCACCTGAAAGCTTGAGCAATACCCGCCGGTATGCGAGTTCGCCCATCATTCCTCCCCGAGTTCGTAACGCACTACTCGTCGAACGACTATGTTCTCCCCCACCTTACCGGAAACTTCCTTCACCAATTGTCCCACACTCTTCTTATCATCTTTGACGAAGGGCTGATCCAGCAGCACCTTTTCCTGGAGCAGCTTCTTGAGCTTACCTTCGACGATCTTCTGGCGAACGGGTTCCGGCTTGCCGGATTCCTCGACCTGCTTCACGAAGATGGACTTCTCGTGCTCGATGAAATCTGCGGGAACCTCATCCTCGGTAACCGCAATGGGATTGGCGGACGCAACGTGAAGCGCGATGTCTCGTGCCAGCGCCTTGAAGTCGTCCGTGCGCGCTACGAAGTCGGTCTCGCAATTGAGTTCGACTAGCACTCCGACCCTGCTGTTGAAATGCACATAGCTCTCGATCACACCCTGAGCGGCGGTCCGCCCGGTGCGCTTTTCCGCCTTGGCGATGCCCTTCTGCTTCAGATAATCGATGGCCTTCTGCACGTCGCCACCGGTTTCCAGCAGTGCTTTCTTGCAATCCATCATGCCTGCGCCGGTCTTGGCTCGCAGTGCACTCACTTCCTTCGCTGAAACCTGAGTTGCCATTCCTGTCCGTCCTGATCGCCTGTTGACTTTCGTAAATGCGAGAACCGCCGCCACGAGATCCCTGGGAACCCGGTCGGCGGCGGCATGTCTGTAAAGCCCCGAACCAGCCGCGGTTCTAACCCTGTCCCTTTTCCCCCGCTTGGGAAGTCGCAGCTTCGGCTTCCGCCGTATCCTGCGATCGCTTCGCCCGCGCAGCGGTCTTGCCCGCCGCCTT
>CP070666.1:1970785-2009973 GCA_020351775.1 Gemmatimonadota bacterium
CGTACAGCTGGAGCGGAGTGTTCGATTACACCGTCGCCGGATCGTTGCTGGGACATGTGGTGCTCGGAGCTCTCATGTTCGAGCGCAGACTCAATGAAGAAAAGGAGCAACCCTGCACGGAAGAAGAACGGCAGGTTCTGCTCCACCTCATTCTCTCGCACCACGGGAAACTGGAGTTCGGCAGCCCTGTAACTCCAATGACCCTCGAGGCGGAGGCTCTCCATTGGGCCGATAACGCCAGTGCGAAGACCGCGAGTCTGGCAGATGTGCTGAGTGACCCCGATAGCTTCAGCGAAGGTCCCGTTTCGAGACCGAATTGGCAGCTCGACCGCAGGCGCGTCTACCGCCACGGCTGTGATTGGGGTCTCCCGGAGTCCGGTAAGTGACCCGTGCGGATGTGTGTGCACAGCCAGCATTCGTGACCGATGCCCGTGACCGAACAGGAGGCTGCAGCCCGCAACCGGAGTCGGATCGTGACATATCGGTTCCTGCCCCACACTGCTGATGTGATCGTAGAGATAGAGGCCACTTCACTGGCTAATGTGTTCCGCGAAGCTACTTCCGTCGTAAGTCACTTGGTGGCCGGGGATACCAATGTAGATGCTACTGAATCTCGTGCAGTTTCGCTAACAGCCCAAGCTGCAGATGAGTTGTTGCTACGCTTCATCAGGGAGCTGCTGACTCAGTTTCAACTGGAGACTTTTGTGCCTGGCAAGCTCGAGATAGAGCAGGTCGATCAAATGCTGCTAGAGGGAGCTGTGCTAGGCGAACCGTTCGATGAATCCAAACATGACCCCCAACCGGAGGTCAAGGCTGCTACCCGGCACGGGCTTTCCGTAGAAGAAACGACAGCAGGTTGGCGTGCCGTGCTAGTCCTGGATTTGTAGTCATGTGAGATCGTGCGGTTTGGCGAACCGAGCCAGAGCCACCGTCGCCAGGCGGCCTGGTCAGCACCATATTTCATCCATGCGTCCCGTGCCTTCACTCCAGGTCAAGCGAATCGACTCGCACCGCTGGCGAGTCGAGCGTACCGGACGGATGAGAACACACGGTCTCATCTTTGCGGATGCAGAGTTGATGCACGACTTGGAGGGCGACCAGTGCATCCAACAGGTAGTGAACGTCGCTCACTTGCCGGGGATAGTCGGTCCGTCAATCGCGATGCCCGACATCCACTGGGGATACGGATTTCCAATCGGCGGGGTCGCAGCTTTCGATGAGACTGACGGAGTGGTATCGCCAGGAGGTGTCGGTTATGACATCAACTGTGGGGTTAGGCTCCTCAGCACTCCCCTTACAATTGGTGAGCTCAGACCCAAGCTCAGCTTGTTGGCAGATGATCTCTACAGGAACATCCCGTCCGGAGTAGGCTCATCCCGTTCGGACCTCAAGCTCTCGAGAACCGAACTCGATCGCGTGCTCGAGCGGGGAGCGGAGTGGGCCGTTGACCAAGGATTCGGCACTGCCGAAGACCTCGAATGCATTGAAGCAGGCGGAAGATTGGATTCAGATCCCGACTGTGTGAGTAATCGGGCGAAGGAGCGTGGTCGAAACCAAGTGGGAACGGTCGGCAGTGGAAATCACTTCGTTGAAGTGGGTTACGTGGACGAGGTCTATCAGTCAGATGCAGCAGCACGCCTCGGCCTCTCGCCGGGCAGTGTCACCGTGTTCATCCACTCAGGCTCGCGCGGTCTAGGGTACCAGGTCTGTGACGACTACCTGGATACTATGGTCCAAGCCGCTGCGAAGTATGACATCGAACTGCCTGACAAACAGCTTTGCTGCGCACCGCTGAGCAGCAAAGAAGCAAGGATGTACCTTGGGGCGATGAACGCAGCGGCCAACTACGCATTCGCCAACCGGCAGCTCATGAGTCACTACGCGCGAAGGTCCATCGCCACCGTGTTCTCACCACACATCGCTGGCCAGACCGAACTTGTGTACGACGTGGCGCACAACATAGCCAAGTTCGAGACCCACCTGATCGAGGGCAGGCCTCGCAGAGTTTGCGTGCACCGCAAAGGGGCTACTCGCGCCTTCCCTCCCGGTCACTCCGAGCTGACCGAACGATACCGCGATATTGGTCAGCCGGTCCTCATACCCGGAGACATGGGTCGATACTCGTTTGTCCTAACCGGCACCGAGGGGGCATACTCCGAGACATTCGGCTCGACCTGCCACGGTGCCGGCAGACGCATGAGTCGACACCATGCGAAGAAGGTCGCCAGACCACGCAATGTTCGCAAAGAGCTGGAGCGACAGGGCATATTGATCCGAGCTGCTAGTCGACGCACCGTGGATGAGGAAATCCCGGAGGCCTACAAGGATGTAGCCAAGGTTGTCAACGTGGTGAACGGCGCCGGGATTGGGCGTAAGGTGGCGCGACTGCGCCCTGTCGCCGTCGTCAAAGGGTGACGATCACATGTCTCGGTCTTACACGTGACCGGTGGGCCACACCGACAACAAGAAGAAGACGGCGGGCATACTCAAGAGAGCAGCCCGCCGTCTACACACTGGCTACCCGGAGCCAGGGGATTCACTCCCGCTGTTCTCCTTCCCTCAGCCGCCGCATGGACTGATGCATCCGCGGTAGGGCTTCTGGGAGCTCCGGCTTCCATCCCCGAGCGGCCTGGCCGGGCCGCAAGGTTCGCCAGTGCCAGCGCTGCGAGTCAGGTCGAGTCGCGGATCGGCCTCTCACACTGCACGCCGAGGCGCCAGATCAGCGTGGACGGGACGCGCGACTGGCCCCGCCGCCCCCAGTCGAGGTGATCCACCCGGATCGTCGGACGCCTGAGCCCTTGTTTGCATCGGCGGCCTCCCCGGAATTCTCGCTGGGGTTGTCACTCGGGGCGTGGTCAGGGCACCGGGGCCTCAGACCCTTCCCCCGAAGCAACTAGAGACGAAGATAGAGGCAGGAGCAGAACGCGCAAGCGCCGATGTTTATTCGGCTTAGAGGGTAGAGTGTGCAGTCTGTGTGGAACAGTAAGCGAATGATTCCCAAACCGTTGGATACGCTTTTCCACTCCATGTGGACTTGTGCAAAACGGTTTCCCCAAAGTAGTCCACACCACTAGTCACATCTGCGTGGTTGCCTCGTCGTAGACAAACGGTGCGCCCACGGCTCCTGGAATGAACAGCACCCCGCCACCACTCGTAGCGAACCAACCGGCCAGCAGCAGGTTGGACACGTTCGGTGCCGGGGGCTGGAACAAGACGTTGAGCCAGCGGCGCACATGTTTCAGCTCCGGCGCGCGCCGGGACAGCAACGAGATGACTCCCCCCACGCCCTGAGTGGCCCTGAGGAAGTGTGCCAGTGCATGCGCCCGCTGAGCGAACTCGAAGGCTCGCACACCAGGCTCATCGTACAACAAAGACCCCTCGTACGGATCCGCTGGCGGGGCGTCCATTCGCGGCCCCATGTACACAAAGATCCTCCGGCCGTCTCGCCGTCGTTCGACCATGGCAGCCGCCGCCTCGCCGCTCATCCGCGCCGCGTGGATGAGGTCATCATCAGACAGAATACCCACCGCCAACGTCCATTCGAGGGTCGCAAGCGCATTATGAAGCGGGCACCCCATTTCTTCATCGTACGCGAAGAAGCGTGGTGCCTCACCGGCCCGCTGGAAGAAGTGTCCCAGGGCCTCCGCCCGATCGATGAAGCTTCGCGTTGACCTTGTGATGCCTGGATCGGCCATGGCGTGTCAAGATAACCCCAGTGCGAAACGTCCAATAGGTGCCGTCGTAACTTGCACCCATTCTCCCATTGCGCTGGCACTGGCAGCCAGCCAGGTTTCACTCCGCTCCCAACCACTCACCGGGGACACATGGTGGACCGGAAGACAGCTCGGATAGCAGCGGTACTGGTGTTTGCGCCGTTGGCCTTGGGCCTCGTGAAGCAGCAGGGCGAGAACCCACTACTGCAGCGCTGGGTAGGCACGCATCAGGGCCGTCCGCTCTTCCTAGACTTCTATAGTGACACAATGATCGTCGTCAACGACGTGCGGGTGGCGGATTTCTACACGAGTAGGGATTCAATAGTGGTATTCGGCGATACCTCGTTCTCCGTGCACTACCGATTCGCGCTCGACCGACTGTTGCTACGGACCGAGGAAGGCAACGTGATCACGATGGCCTCTCAAGGCCCGCTTGCGCGACCCTTGTGGGGACATTGGCTGGGGGAGGCGAGCCGCCTGTCGGACCGTCAGATCGAGCTACGGCTGTACGGGAACGGCACCGCTTGGTGGAGGTGGCTTCCGAGCGGAGAGCGAACGGAGGGCGAGTGGGACAGGTTCAGCCGCATCATATCCTTCACGTGGCTTCCGGACTCCACGACCTGGACCGGTCTGTACGATCCGATGGTGAACAGTCTGGTGTTCGAAGAAACCGTAGCCGGCAGTGGCGTGACGGTACTACACCGATTCTACCGCAGACCGACTTACTAGCCGTTCGAGCCGACTGCATGACCGTCTCGGGCGTGAAGACCGACCTCTGAAAGTCACCGCTGCCCACCGTTGCGCCCGGCTCGCGTCGAGTTTAACGTTGCGCGCGATGGCAACAGCAAGACAAAGATCAGGCATTTGGCTACGATATACGGCGGCCTTCCCACTCTGCTGTGTTCTAGGGGCGATGCATTTGGCGGCCTGCGCGCCCTCTGACCAGCCGATTGTGATCGGTCTGGCCGGTCCATTCTCCCAGCAGACCGGGCAGTCGATGCAGCTGGCAGCCCAACTCGCAGTAGCCGAGCTAAACCAGAGAGGGGGAGTGAGCGGTCGACCGATCCAGTTGGTCGTTCGGGACGACAGTGGTTCGGTCAGCGTCGCGGTGCGGGTTGCTCGGTCATTCTACGACAGCCCGGACGTAGCGGCCGTTATCGGCCACATGGGCAGTGCGGCAACGTTGGCTGCAGCCCGCGTCTACAATAGCGGCGACACCCCGATTGTCTCGATATCACCCTCCGCGTCGAGCCCCGACCTCTCCCAGGCCGGCCCCTACACGTTTCGGGTTTGCCCCGATGATCGTGTGCATGGTAGTCAGCTAGCCGATTGGGCCTACCGAGGGCTACAAGCCAGACGCGTGGCAGTTTTGTACGAGAACGATGCGTATGGTAGAGGCCTGCGGACGGCCTTCCGGAGTAGCTTCACCGAGCTAGGCGGTCGCATAGTGTCCGAGGATCCGTTCTCCCCTGCCCTGCCAGGCTTCGAACCGTACCTGACACGGATTCGGATTCGGGGTGGTGCGGATGCGATTCTGATTGCCGGCGCGCTGGACGGTGGGCAAAGGATGCTCAATACCCTCAACAGCCTGCAGTTCAATCCCACGGTGCTGGGTGGAGACGGCATCGGCGGCATTGAGACAGCCAACGTTGGCGCTGAGGGCGTATTCGTCTCGCTAGCCTATCTTCACGAGCAGCCCGGGGCACGCAACGAAGCATTTCGATCTGCATACGGGCAAATGTACGGCGAGCAGCTGCCCGATCATCGCGGCGCAGGAGCGTACGACATCGTGTACCTGCTCGGTCAGGCCATCGAACAGGTCGGTACCGACCGAACGAGAATCCGAGACTACCTGGCGGGATTGGGCACAGAGACAGAGGGGTTTGAGGGAGTCACCGGGAGTATTGGGTTCGACAGCAATGGGGATGTGGTCGATCGGAACGTCGTGATCGGAGTGGTCAGGAACAGGCGGCTCGTATCCGCAGAGAGAAGATGACCCCGCTCGTCGCACTGAACACCTTGCGGACACGAATCGTCTTGGGCGAAGCCGCCCTGGTGGCGGGACTCGTGGTCGTGGCCGCAATCGGGATCGGGGCGCTCCGAACGGTGCGCAGCACAGCCGCCAGCGAGCTGGAGTCCCTGACCGCTGTCTCTGCCCAAAGCAATACGTTGGTCACCACCTTGTTCGAGCAGATGCGGGCCGCAGAGCAGTACCTGGCGGACGGGTCGATGGAGGCGCACAACGCTTTCCGGGCAGGTGGGGAGGCAGCGCATGCATCTCAGCGTCGGCTGCAGGCGCTTCCGGATCTGTCCGAATCTGATCGGGTGGTCATCAGTCAGATAGAAACACTGCAGGCAGAAGCTGAAGTGCTGTTCAGCCATGCCCACGCCCAGCTGGACCTGGGACGCCGCTCCGATGCGCTGGCTGGCGCCCAGCTTGCCCGCGAGCAGGCCTCCGAAATGCTGCGCCTTCTCAGCCTGCTCTCCGCAAGCCAAGGCGCGAGAGCCGAAGCAACAGCCCGTTCACTCGAACAGGCTGCCACGGATAGGGAACTGTTGGTGTGGACGACTCTTGTCGCATCGGTTCTGATCGCGGCTGCGATAGCCGTAGCAACCCTGCGATCCGTGGAACGGCCCATGGCTCGACTTGCCGCTGCCGCCCAGCGGTTTGGCAGCGGAGACCTGAGGCCGGTAGCACTGGGTGCCATGCCCGCAGAGCTGGCCCAGCTTGGCGATGCGATGTATCGCTTAGGCGGATCGCTGCGTACCCTAGTCGGCGAGGTCGTCGACGAAAGCGAACGAATGGCGACGGCGGCAGAGGACCTGTCTGCCATCAGCGAACAGTTGGCCGCAACGGCTGGTGACGTTTCCACAGCTATGGAAGAGGTATCGAGCGGAGCACAACGGCAGGTTTCCGGATTGGAGGAAAGCAGCAGCGCCGCTCAGACTCTACATGACGCGGCAGACGACGCTGGCCGGGCATCGCGGAAGGTTGCTGAACTCGGTGCAGACATTCACCGGCTAGCCGAAACATACGCCTCGGACATCGCGGCCGCTTCCAAAGCTCTGGTCGAACTCAGGAACCTGGTCCAACACACTGCACAGCAGGTAGAGGAACTCGACAGACTCTCGGAACCGATAAACGAGTTCATCGATCTGATCAAGCAGATCTCCTCCCAAACCAACCTCCTCGCTCTCAACGCCGCGATTGAGGCCGCTCGGGCGGGTGAGCAGGGGGTGGGTTTCTCGGTGGTCGCTGAGGAGGTGCGTCAACTCGCAGACACGAGTGCGCAGGCCGCCGAGAGGGTCTCCGGAACGATCAAGACGATCCGGGACCAAGTGGCAGCGATGGGCGAGACGATGGCACTCGGTAGGGCCCAAGCGCGTGGGGTTGGCTCGGTATCACAGGGCGCCGCAGAAGCTCTGCGCAATATCGTCCGGTCGGTCGAAGAAATCGAAACCGAGTCGCAGCGGGTGGCCGGGCAAGCCGAGAGGAACCTGACTGAGATCGAGCGGATCAAGCTGGCATTACGCTCCGCCTCAGCTGCTGCACAGGCCCACGCGTCTTCCAGCGAGGAGGTGGCCGCAGCGGCCGAACAACAGGGAGCTTCTACCCAGGAAATGGCGGCCCAGGCAACCACGCTCCACCGCGCCGCCGATCATCTGAGATCTCTAGTACGAGGATTCCGCTCCTAGCGCCGTTTCTTGGTGGCCTTGGTTGCCCGCTTCGGCGCTTTCTTGGCTGCCCTCTTAGCCGTCTTCTTGGCGGTCTTCTTCTTGGAACCCTTGTGTTTCGTAGCCGCCTTGGACGTCGCCGGTTTCGCTACGCGCTTCTTGGAGGCGCTGCGCTTGGCTGTCTTCTTGGAGGAGCGTCTCTTGCCGGCAACGGCTTCGATCTCGTGTAACAGCTCGCTGCCTTCCGCCGAGGGTATCAGCCCCCGCCGAGTCGCGTACTGAATCAGCTCCTGCGCATCCTGAATACTGAAATCGCCCAATCCGGCACCGGCTCGGATCATGTTGACGATCGCGTCCGCGACAGGACTCCTTAGAACGCTGGCTAGCCCAGGGACAGTCTCAAGCAGTGACGAGAGCTGCGAGCCACCAAGCTCGGCCGACATGCTGACTCCTTACGCAAGGGTGTTTCGGAGCGGCAAGCTAGCGGGAAGGCGGTTCCACGTCAAGCGGGACACCATCCGGTGCAGCGGCACTAAAATATTGTTTGACAACAACTTACACAAAAGACACACCACACGAAAAGGCCAGTGCCGCGGTACCCGTCCGTGTGGTTGTCCACTGTACCTGGTGGTTCGAGGCGCTGTGCTCAGACCACCGGTTTACGGTTTTGCCTGGGACGCAGACGCCGTAGCGGAGCAGGTGCACGCCGCAAGACACGCCATTCCGATTGTGCCAGCATCTCGCCCAGAACCGTCTGCGTCCGCCTGTCGACCGGTATGTCCAGGTGCATTTCGAGTCGGTATTCGGCCTTATCAGCCCCCCGTCCCAACAGTATGAACCCGGAGTGTTCCGGCTGGACCGAGTCGACCTCGATGTCGACCACCGAGACATAACCCTCGTCTGCTTGCTTGTTCGACTCCATGATCCGCTCTCGTTGACGGCCTCTGCTGCCTAGAGTTAACCCCAACCGCACCCCAGTCAAGGTCTGGGCCGTTTGCCACTCGAAAAGGCCGGAGGTACATTTTAGTGTTGGCTCAACAACGGGGGCAGTCCTTGGGACGGAGAGGAATCAAGGAGTACCGACCGGCTGAAGCCCTGGAACTGATCTTGGCCGATCGGGACCGCGAGGTGCTCAGGTGCCCATCGTGCGGGCACGCCAATATCGAACGAACACCGAAGAGGCGTCTGAGCGGATCGCGATGGAGCTCGCACCGGCAAGTGGTGCTACGCTGCGCGAAATGCGGTCGGCAGGCAATGTACGTCCCGGCCCGGGTGACACAGCCTTCGCACCGCGACGGAGCCTGAACTGCCGCCAATGCCGGACGGAGCCACCTAGACAAGACCTACCTGATGCAACCCGCCTGCAGCAGCGGCGGGGGGCTAGACCCTTGCCGAGAAGTTGGACCACAAGTCACTCAGGCGTCGAGAAGATCCGGCGCCACCGGATCGCGGTCAAAAACGGTAGCGGCAACAGGCCCTCTTGGTCGAAGCTGTAGTATATGAAGAGCGGCTTTCCGTCGATGCGGTCACGCCCAAGGAATCCCCAATAGCGACTGTCATATGAGTTGTCCCGGTTGTCGCCCATCACGAAGAAGGAATCGGACGGCACCACTATAGGTCCCCAGTTCTTCAATGTCGGCCGGTAGCTGCTTCGATCGCCTCCAATCAAATAGTCGCTTTGCCACGCCCTCATCCGCGGATCCTCCGGATCCTTGGCCGGATCGGTTCGGTTGGCATAGGGCTCGTAAAGGGCACGGCCATTCACATAGATACGGTTTTCCGCCATCGCCAGCGTATCGCCGGGTATCCCGACGACCCGCTTCACCACGTTCATACCAGACGTCTCAGGAGATTCGAACACAATTACGTCAAACCGCTCCGGCTCACGAATCGCTGGCAGCCGCTTCTTCACCAAAGGGATCTCGGCGCCGTATAGCGCCTTGTTCACAAACAAGAAGTCACCGATCATGAGTGTATTCTCCATGCTCGGCGACGGAATGCGGAAGGCCTGTATGAGCAGCGCACGGAGCACGAACCAGATGACAAGAGCTACTGCGATCGACTTCATCCACTCCCAAGCCGACTGCACCGATGTCCTTTGCTTGTGCTTGACGCTGCCCACTGTGTCGTTCCAGTAGCCTACGGTTCCACCCAGTCCGCGATGAAGATATTGGTTTCGCCTGGTACGCTACCATAACGGTTCGATGCGAACACCAGTTTCGTCCCGTCGGACGAGAACATGGGAAACCCGTCGAAATCCGCGTGATGTGTAACCTGGGTGAGGCCGGTCCCATCCACACCGATCAGGTAGAGGTTGAAATCCCTTTCGCCCGTCTCATGGTTCGACGAGAAGATGATCCTGCGACCGTCGGGATGAAAGAACGGTGCAAAGTTGGCGTGTCCCAAGCTGGTCACCTGCCGCTGGTCGGATCCATCGGCATTCATGACCCAGACCTCCATCTGGCTTGGCCGGATCAACCCCTGCGCCAGCAGCCTCCTGTAGTCTGCGACCTCATCAGGGGAGGTGGGATGCCACGACCGGTAGACGATCATCGAACCGTCCGGGGAGAAGAATGGGCCCCCATCGTATCCAACTGTGCTGGTCAGCTGCTTGAGGTTGGTGCCGTCGACCTTCATCGTGTAGATGTCGAGATCACCGTTCATCACCGATGTGAACACGATGGTCCCGCCGTCGGGCGAGAGGGTCGCCTCAGCAGTGTAGCCGTCTGTCTCCGTGAGGCGTGTAAGGTCGCTGCCGTCTGTCATCGACGTGTAGATATCGAAGTCATACAACGCCCACACATAGCCCAAGGAGTAGTCCGGTGGCGGCGGGCAGCTTTCGCTCGCGTGGGCGGTACTGGAGTAGAGCACGCGGGATCCACCCTCATAGAAGTAGCCGCACGTGGTGCGGCCCAACCCGTTTGAGACACGCCGCAGACCGGTTCCGTCAATCCCGATTACGTACTGCTGATCGCACTCCGACTCAGTCCCGGTGCGCTGGAAGATCAGACGCGTGCCGTCAGGGGAGAAATACGCTTCGGCATTCTGGCCGCCGAACGTCAGTTGCCTCAAGTTGGCGAAAAACCGTTCGCCCTCCTCGACCGCGCGTGCGACTGCAGGCGAGCCCTGCGAGCCACATGCCGCCAAGAACACGATGGGAAAACACAGCAGCGTGGCTGCAAGCCGATTCTCTGTCATTGCACCAGCAACCCGTATGAATTGAGCCGCTAATTATAACAGCTAACCGCCGGATGGGCAGTCTCGGGCATTCGACCTTCGAGGATCCCGCTTGTGGGACGGGGTCGCCCCAAACGCTAGCCTCGTTTCCGGAGATCGACAATAGTAAGTGATTTGAAGACAGACACTTACACCATGGATGTGATCCGTGGTATTTTTTACCTGGGCGCCTGCTTCACAGGTGATGCCGGGAACTCGAAATCAACTGGAGACAGATCTTATGCTCGATGGCATGAAGAACAGCGGCCAGCGTGTGTTGGACCCGCTCGGAAGACTGTGCTTCGAGGGACACGACGTAGCCAACTACCTGTTTCAGGTACCTGACGACGCCTCCCAGTGGGAGCGACTGCAGCGAGTGGTCGATGCGATTCTGGCTGAGACGGCAAAGACAAAGCGGAAGGAGCTGCCGGCAATCGCGATGGAGATGCGGGAAGTAATGCAGGGCCCCCCCTCAGCAATGGCCGCCGAGCAGCTAGTGAGCGGTTTCGACCGCATGATCAAGTTGTGGAAATCGGCGAAGAGCGGCCTGATGAACGCCGAGGAACTAAGAAAGCTTGGGAACTAGGCGGGCGCCATCGTCCACCTTGGAACAGTCGAGTCGCCAACCGCCCACGCGCTTGCCCGGAGACATCCACTCCTGGATTCGCCGATGCGCTCCCGGCATCCGCCTGAGGAGTTTAGAAGAACACTCCTAAGTCGAGCCTAGCCGATGCACCGGTGGCGTTGCTGAACAGTCCGCCGAGGCTCCTACCTGCAACGCCGAAGAAGAAGTTCCGTGTCTCAACACCCAGCCCTGCACTGAAGCCTACTCCCTGATGGCCGCCGAACACCAAACCCGCCCGGATCGGCACCGTCGGTATGAACCTCCAAGACGACCAAACGTCTACCGTTGCCGGAAGGTCGAACTCGCTGCCGAATGGGAACGTGGCAATCAGGTCCAACTGTAGGATTCGGTTGGCCCAGGCGCTGGCAGCGAAACGTGCTATTCTCGGGAGTGTGATTGTGATGTTGGTCGTATCCTGTAGCGCGAGTTCGAGCGTATCGAGCACGTCACCCACCTCATTCAAGTCTGTGGTCTCGAGACTCACGCTAGCCGAGCGCCGCTCGACACCGGCGACAGACACAGCGCCCACATTAGCCAGCATGGCTTCCAAGGCAAAGCCAGAGGTGGGCCACTCGGCGCGCGCCAAGAAGTCGCCGATAATGCCCCCGCCCTGGTTGAGTTTCACGTCACCATCCAGTAGGCCCGGCGTCTGATACGTCTCGATCTCGATGCTCGCAGAGATCGAATCTCCGTTCACGCGAACGAAGCCACCGTTGCTGATCACCGAATGTGCACTGCCGTACAGCACCGGCCTGATGTAGCGTGCGCCGGCCCCCAGGATGATATGCACGCCGTCGACACTGCCCAGGGGGCCGAGCCGATACAGCCCGTGGATCCCGGCTTCGCCAGACGCAAGCCCTTCTCCATTCGAGTCACCGAGCGTGAACTCCTCCCGCGAGGCATTTCCGTCTCGCAGCAACACAACAGCGTCATCGTCCAGCGACAGGGCACCGTAGCTGCGCCCCATGAGTGACAACCCGAGATGCAGCCTTCGGCCTATCGGCCCGCCGACATAGACCCCCGCCTGTCCTTCCCCGTTACCGTCCAAACCCGATCCTTGTGGCACCAGCCCCAAGGCATCCAGGCCATCAACCCAGCGCAGGCTGTCCTCATCGCTGAGGAAGATCAACGCCCCAAAATCCTTCAGGTTCACAGCGTTGTTCGCCGCTGTGCCGCCCACCGAAAACACGAAGCCCCAGTGCGGAATCCGCAGATTGTTGAACGGATCGATGCGGAACACGGGAGTTCTCCGGTAGCCCGGTTCAACGGCAGCCGCCTGAGAGCCCTCCGGCACGGTCTGGGCTCGCAGCCCACTGGCGGCAAGAACCGCTGCAACCAGTCCAACTACGATGCGCCGCTTCATTGTGAGGCCCCCAATCGCAGCTGGATCCGTGCTTCTGACTGGAGCAGAGCTGCAGCACCTACTCGTACAACACCCCGGCGGCCCGATGTCGAAGCTCCCAGAACTCTGACCCGGACACCTGCCGTGAAGGTATCGCGCAGCAGGGCACTCACCTCATTACCGACTAACGTGACGAGCGCGGTGCTGGACTGCCCACTCACCAGCTGGCCGGCCGGGTTCACCACCGAAGTGTCTACCTCGATGCCACTGATGATCACCGCGTTTGGATTGGCAAAGACGTCCCCGTCGCCCAGATCACCTGGAGCAAACGCAATGTCCAAATCGACACCAAACGGGAGATTGTTGAGGACGTCGGTAATCACATCCGCCCGTTGCAGCCGCTCGAGCAACAGGGGCACCTCAACCGAATCGACGCCGAGTCCGTCTCGAGTGGTGTTCTTGGTGAAGACCACACCTGTGTCCGGCAAAGTGAAGTCGAGCACTGCAACCAGTTCGGTCTCGACGGAGATCACGTCACTGGCTTCTATCTGGCCTGTGGGAGAGTCGGTCGTGATGATCCCCGCACCGACCAGAGCTGTCCTCCTCTCATCCAAGATCATGTCCACCAAGAGGTTGACGAGCGCACTTCCCTGGATCGTGAACGAGGTATCGGAGTTGGCAGCTACACGCAACGAGTTTGAGCCGGGCTCAGAGACCGGTACAAGGATCGGGGTGCCCAGAGGTTGATACACAGGAGGCAAGGCCAACTGCCCGCTGGCATCAAGTTCGGCTACGCCGAGTGTGAAGTCCACCAAGACCGCCGCGATGTCGCCGGTGTTGGTCACGTTCAGTCTCAACCTAGCGTCATTGAAATCGACCTGACGGACGACATCTTCGATGTCACCAAAGTCCAACTGGTCGAGATCCTCATTCTGGACCATCTCTTGAAAGGCCACAATGGGTATTGAGTCGAGGAAACTCACGAACGGCGCAAAGAACCCAACCCCATAGACGAGACTGCGCGAGTCGAGCTTGATCCCAAGCAGACTGTCCGAGGTCACAGTCACGACCGCGGAATCAAGCAGGGATTCCACGTCGAAGGTGTCCCTCGCGACGGGTAACACGTACTCGGCAATCCGCTCACCACCGCGCCCCAGCTGATCCCGTGCCTCGGAGATGCTGGCCGGCTCGCATCCAGAGCTCCCGGCGATACTGGCTGCGGTAACAAAGCAGATAGTCAGCGTCGACTTATGCATGAAGCCACCTGGTTCCAGGGTAGTTCAATCAACGCAAATCTCGATAATACCCGGAGTTAGGCAAGTGTGTAGATCACATTTGGCGGACGGCGGGCATCACACTGGGATGCCACAGCCGGGCGGTGGCGTAGTCCCCGCCCGACCGTGCAGTTCCCTACTCCGCCCCCATGTAAGGATACCGATAGTCCGTCGGCGGCACGAACAGCTCCTTGACCGTTCGGGCAGATACCCACCGCACCAGGTTGAGCCCGGAGCCCGCCTTGTCGTTTGTACCACTGGCTCGTGAACCACCGAATGGCTGTTGACCCACGACCGCACCAGTAGGCTTGTCATTGACGTAGAAGTTGCCGGCTGCCTGTCGCAAGGCCGCGTGCGCTTCGGTTATCGCCTTTCTATCGTTGGCGAAGACCGCGCCGGTCAAGGCGTATTGCGAGGTGGTGTCAACGAGTTCGAGGGTCTCGTCCCATCGGTTCTCGGGATAGATGTATACGGTCAAGACTGGGCCAAAGATCTCCTCGCACATCGTGAGATAGTCAGGCCTCTTGGCCTGGATGATGGTGGGGCGAATGAAATACCCTTCGGCACTGTCCGACTCACCCCCGACCAGGATCTCCGCGTCCGGCGAACTGCGCGCATCATCGATATAGCTCGTGATCTTCTTGAACGCCTTCTCATCGATGACCGCTCCCATGAAGTTACGGAAATCGGAGACGTCACCCATTGCGATCGCCTCGACTTCGGAGAGCAACCGGTCCTTCATCACCTTCCATAGGATGTCAGGGATATACACTCGGGACGCCGCACTGCATTTCTGACCTTGGTACTCAAACGCGCCGCGGACGATGGCCGTGATCAGCGCATCCACATCGGCGCTTGCATGAGCGATGATGAAGTCCTTTCCGCCCGTCTCGCCCACGATGCGCGGATACGAGCGGTACTTGTGGACGTTCTCTCCAATGGTTCGCCAAAAGGATTGGAAGACCGCCGTAGAGCCAGTGAAATGCACTCCTGCAAACTCGGGACTGGACAAGATCATGTCGGTTATCTGACTGGAGTCTCCCGAGATGAAATTGATGACGCCAGGCGGCATTCCTGCAGCCTCGAGCAACTTGGCGATATAGTAGCCGCTGTAGATCGTGGTCCTGCCAGGCTTCCATACGACGGTGTTCCCCATCAGCGCCGGCGACGTGGGCAAGTTGCCTGCGATCGACGTGAAGTTGAAAGGCGTGATCGCGTAGACGAAACCCTCCAGCTCGCGATACTCGATTCGGTTCCACATGCCTGCGGCAGAGAGAGGTTGGTCCTGATAGAGCCGCTCTGCAAACTGTACGTTGAATCGGTAGAAGTCGATGAGCTCACAAGCTGCGTCGATCTCGGCTTGGTGCGGAGTCTTGCTCTGGCACAACATCGTCGCTGCATTGAGGGTGTCACGCCAAGTCGTCGCAAGTAGCTCAGCGGCTCGCAGCAGTACTGTGGCTCGCTCCTCCCAGCGCCAAGATGCCCACTCCTTCCGGGCTTCCTTGGCGGCCCGGATGGCTAGTTCGATCTCGTGGGGTCCGGCCCAATGACAGGTCGCCAAGGTATGACCATGCTTGTGAGGCATCACGTTCTTGGCAGTCTTCCCGGTACGGACCTCCTTGCCGCCGACGAGTAGAGGGATCTCCAGCTCCTGCGAGGCGAGTTCGTTCAGCTTGGCCTTGAGAGCAGTCCGCTCCGGGGTTCCCGGCGCGTAGGATCGCACTGGCTCGTTCACGGGAAGGGGAACCTGAATATCTCCACTCATTTCGTCGCGCTCCTAATAGCCCGGAACATCACCTAAGGCCACAGTAGTCCCGAGGTTGCGTGTCGTTGAACCGCTGCAGGCAGCCTATCGCTAGGCAGGGATGGGCATAAAGTTACCGCGTGGGATGGACTTTGGGAGGCCGAACCGGCACGGTGGAGATAATGCGTGCTTCACGGTCGGGATACTCGGCCGCCATGCCACCCCCTGGCGCGACGCCGATGTTTGCCTACACTTGATGCATGTGCGAGGTGCACACGGGAACCCACGCAAGACCAGCCAATCGTTGGGAACCTGGACAGTGGGATAACAGCATAACGGTCAGAGGAGACTAGATGCCTCAGCGCTCCGGCAGCGGCAAGGGCCGCATCTGTGGGATATACACGATGGGGATGCGAGACCCATACGCCAAGGCAGACGCGGAGCAGCACGCCAAACGCGACCTGCCGCTGCTCACGGCTTCCATTGGTGAGGACTACGCAGATTGCCAGTGGCCGCTCACGGTCAAGGCGCAGGCTATCGTCACACGTGAGCAACTCGGCTGGTACCTCACGAAGCTGTTCGAGGCGGTGGACGAAGGCTTCTTCATGGACCCGGCCATCGGACCAGCGATCTACTGGCGCTGGTCGGGCAAGAACATACCGGGGATGGCCCCGGGCGAGGGAGACGAAGACACGGGAGACGCGGATGGCATCGACTTCGAACACGGCTCGGGAATCGCCACGCGGTCACAGCCCGGCAAGGGCACACTGTGCGGCATCTACCTGGTAGACGACGCAGAACGGTGGGCGGGTGACCACTTCTACGGGAAGATCCAGGGCAACACCGCTGTATCCGGAGCCGTGGGCGAAGACTATGCCGCCTCTAGATGGCCTTTGGTTGTCAAGGTACGGGCCGGGATCAAACGAGAACGATTCTGTGAGTACCTGACCGGCCTGATCGCCAGTATCGAGGCCGGCCTGTTCTTCGAAGTGCCTCAGGCTCAAACCGCTAGCTAGGACTCACTACCTGCCCGCTGCCGGGCCCGCAACGAGGCCACCAGCGGACGTAGGGCTCCGATCACCGCCAACGTGTAGTTGGTGAGCTCGCTATCCGACATGATATCCAGGACCACGAAGTGCCGGGTGGACTGGAACGGCTCGAAAAAGAAGTGCGACAGCCGTTGCAGGAAGTCCCTCCAGGACCTGCTCTGCTCATCTTGGTACTCCGGCACGGACTGCCGCACCTCATCCAAGAACGCGACCAGGATACAAGCAGCCGGTAGGGGCAGCACTCGGAACCGATGCATTCCCGGCTGGTCGGTGAGCTGATCGACCGTGCTCCGATCCGCCGGACCACCCTCGACGGAGACCGCCAAACCGCCCCGACTCGTCTGTAACGGCCGCCCCTCACCCGTGATGAGCCAGTCAAGATTAAGTGCCGGGTACACCCGCTTGAGCGCAGCCAGGAAGGAAGCCCGGGGTTGGGTTGCTCGCTCGTAGTTGGAGACAGTGGTTACGCCTACCCGATCGGGCTCGGCGAGGTACCGATTCACGGCTTCACATAGCGTGACCTGAGGTACCCCAGCGACCTCCGTACGCCAGAAGCGGAGCCGCTCGTGCACGGTATCTCCAAAAAAATGGAGCTGAGTGTGGTTTTTTGTATGAGCTTCCGTCATGCAATATTCTGAATATAGCACCATATTACTGCTGACAGTATGGCTGAAGCCCAGTGTTTTTGCGGACTCTGGCGACTGGGACACAACCGGGAGGCACGAAGCTGGGAGCCGAGCGGCCGCGAACGCTGCCACCCTGCAGGAGGATAGCCCGCTGAGAGGATCGGTGCGGCGAAAAACGACGGCCCGGAGAGCACACTGGGCTGGCGCCACCGTAATCGCCGGCCCAGGGACGGATCCGGCTACGGACGCGAATGGTATTGGCTAACCGCTCCACCGCCCACGGCACAAGCCTGCCGTCCTTCCGGGGCGCGGAGCTACCGGGACGAAGCCAGCAGTACAGCCGCGTCGCTCGCGGCCAAATAGCTTACCGATGCTGATGGACAGTTGCCGCAGACTCTCTTAGGTTATCGAACCATGAGCACGCACTTCCTCGTCGTTTCGAACCCACCGCACGGAACGGTGGATGCTGCCGGCGCCGCGGCTCACTTCGGCCTGACGCCGGCTGAAGCTCGCATGAAGGCGAATTTCCCTGCTCCGGAGATCTGGCTCGCCGGCTCCGATCGGCGGAGAATGGAGGCGGTACAGTCAGCGCTCGGAGATTGCGGGCTGAGCACCGTCGTGATCGCTGGTCAGGATCTGGTAACCGTACCGGAGCGGAAGGTAGTGCAGTCGTTCTCGATGGAGGACTCGTGTATCGCGATGAGGAGCGGCGAGGGGGAATTCACGGTGGACTACGATGCGCCGGTTGCTGGGGTGTACTGCAAACCGGCCGCGGATGTGTTCATGGGAGGGCGCAAGGGAGCAGATCTGGCCGGTGATCTGGGCCGTCCCAGTTCGAGTGTAATGCTCGACCGTATGAGCAGGTCTGGGTCATCAGGCGCGATCCAGTCGGAGACGGCGGCCGAAGCTTTCCTCGATCTTTTCGCGCCGCTGAATGGTGGGGAGGCTCGCTGGTCGCTCATCGCCGGCGCGACAGACTTTTCGTCCCTTCAGAGCGTCGGACGAGACCCGCTCCACGCGCTGGTAACGGAGTGCGAGCGCGCCTTCTCAGCGCTATCGCTGGATCGACGGCTTGAGAACGTGCGTGTCAGGGCGCGGGTGGTAGTGGGACAGCTGTCAGCCCACCAGGAACAGCGCAAGCTGTTCTCATTCGGATCGCTAGCACTCGCAAAACTGCTGGATGAGATTTCCCCCGATCTTCACGACCTCACGCAAAGCGAGCTTGGATCGCGACTTTCCTATCTGATGAGGCCATAGCCGCCCTGCCACCGCGATCTGCGACATGGCTCCTTGGCAGACATCGTTGGTGGTAGGTCCAAATCCTACAGGATCCATTCTCTGGTTCAGTATCTTCGTGTTGCCATGCCTGAACTAGCCAAACGAATATTTGCCCTGCCCATCCTTATCCTGCTGCCTGCCGTTTTCTGCCAGTACGGCTGCTCGAGAAGAACCGTTGGCCACCCGGAGGTCGTCCTCAATACGCCGGGCCTGGTGGCGTTCTGGACGTTCGGTGAAGCAGCCGGCCAGGATCGCGCGTCCATCGGCGGCCGGCAGCAGCATGCGCTGATAGAGGTCGGAGGGCCCATCGAGCGGTCGGCGGGTGGTCCTTTTTCCGGGTTTTCAGCGTCGCTGAACGGTAGACAGTATTTCTCGATCCCTCATGAGGAGACCGGCGATCTGAACATCTGCGGCCCAGAGGCACAGGTATCGATGTTTGCGGTCGTGCGCCTCACGGACCTCAACCAAAGCCGCACCATCGCCGGAATGTGGAACGAGGGCGGAGGCGCATACGATGACGCGGGAACCCGCCAGTACGCCCTGCTCATGAACATGCCCACCTATGGCGGCCCACGGCAGCTGACGCCTCATATTTCCAGCGAAGGCGGCCTAACCGTCAGAGCTGACGGCACCAAATTCCCCTGGTGCGCGGACTATGCCGCTACGCGCCGGGAGGTGCCGGAGGAGGAATGGTGCACCCTGGCCTTCACCTATGACGGTGTCTATATCAAGGCCTACATCAACGGCGTACTCGAGCACCGGGAGCTCGACCCGGTCGCTGACCGACGCGACGACCCCTACTTCACCCGGGAAGGTCCTGGTGGCCGGGACCGCGGCATGAACCCCTATTACCACGGCCGGGGGATCTTCTGCTATGATCCCGCTCTCCACGCCGATTTCAAACCGGGAGGCGGCGCTGACTTCACGGTGGGCGCGCGCTACGCAGAAGGCTCCATACTGAGTGAAGCGTCGATCGGGCAATTCGGGGGGCTGGCGGTCTTCAACCGCGCCCTGACAGATGCAGAAGTTCTGGCGCTACACCGAGCAGCCCGGATGGAGAAGTTGCAGAGCCCGGAATAGGGTAAGCGAAGACCTCTCTACCCGGCACATCTCGCGACATCAAGCATAGGGTACCTCCTTGTGAGGTGTGAAGCAGGGATCCAACGTGATTCGCCGGCCACACCCCGCCATATGGCACGTAGGCGCCGGCGAAACCACGACATACGGCCGGCAAGTCAGGAAATGCGAGGAAAAGAGAGGCCATACCCGGCCGCAAACGATGTTGCGGGGCCGCAAAGGATGTTTGCACGGCTACACACGCTGTTTGCAGGCCTGCAATGGCCGTGTGCAAAGCGTCCCAACGCCTGTGTAACGTTGCAAACGACATGTGCAAGCCCGTCAGGGCCGTTTGTACCGTTGCACACACTCGCTGGAACGCTGCATACGGCGTGTGTACGGTTGCGAAGGCCGTGTGGTGTAACGCTGCAAACGACGATTGTAACCGTGCAAACAGGCGTTGCAGGCGTGCAAACAGCGTTCGGAAATGGGCTTGTCACGGGATCGTCCTTCCGATGACCAGGCCGATACCCGCGGCACCCACCAAGCCGACGATCGACGGCAGTCTGACGCTGGGCTTCTTCAGTTCCGGGGTCGTGTTCACAGGCAGCCCCGAGCGCCGCGCGACCACTACACCACGTTCCTTGATACCCTCACCGATCCCGATGCCGAGTACGAGTGGATGGTGGAGGAGGCACGGGTGGAGACGGAAAAGCTGGGGAGGGGACGGGAGCGGTGACACAGTGACGCATCCGGCTTCAAACGCGGCCATTTCGCTCGGGAGTGCTCGTGGGGAGGGCGATCCCGTGAAACCCGCGCCTTGGTCCGCGGATAAAGGGCTTGCGGCCACGGACTCCAGGGTTTGGGCCGTGGACATCAGCCATTTGTCCGTGGACATCGGACGAATGTCCGGGACAACAGACAAATGTCGGTGGACAACAGACAAATGTCGGTGGGCAACAGACGAATGTCCGTCGACAACAGACGAATGTCCGCGGACATCGTCCTGATGTCGGTGGCCCCAGGCCCATCGTCCTCGGCGCGAAGGTGCACATACTGCGGATTCGGCATCGAGACAGTCCTTCAGGTCGCTCACCTCGCAGGGCACAAAACCGAGGCCGGTTACAGGCGGCACCCTATCCTGGCCGAGCCGGACCTGCTGGAGCGTGCCGCCAAGCTGGACACACTCACGGAGACGCACCCGATCGCAGGCACATCGACGCATATGAGAGGGCTAGGGGCGAGTGACGACCCTGCACACAAACGAAGAAAGCCGCGTCAGAACGCGGCTTTTGGCATGGCCAGGGACGGAATTGAACCGCCGACACGAGGATTTTCAGTCCCCTGCTCTACCAACTGAGCTACCTGGCCCGGGGGAAGAAATGTATATGGGACGGTCGGAGGCGGTAAGTGTGCGGCCGGAGCGGCGGGTCCGCTCTAGCCTCGGGCACGGGCGTCGCGAAACCGCTTGAGCTTGGGTGCGTCCGGATACCGCTCCAATACGAGATCAACCACGCGTCGAGCCCGCTCCGGGTCCTTCTTCACCGTGCGATAGATCTCCTCCAGCCTGATCGCGGCGTTGATCTCGACCCGGGGTGAAGCCCCACGCTCCAGATGACCCTCCAGGAACCTGATCGTGTCCTCCAAGGTGGGCCGCACACCCGCAGGGGGCGAAGTGAGGGCGCCGCCTGCGAACACCGACATCAGCCAGTCACCGACAGGCAGGAAGACATGCTCCAGGAGTAGATCCCAGCCCCACCAGATCAATCCGCACGTGCCCGATACGACGAACCAGCGGGGATCCTCCCTCACCAAGACCGCCACCAGGAACGTACCCACCGTGGCAGTTCCGAATATCACCCGTACCGCCGTTGCGACTCTCGGTTGAGAGTACGGTCTACGCATCAGGTCGTGTCTAATCCGGACTGTGTCATGACCAAGCTCTCCCTGGTCAGCCTCAGGGCCCCGAATGCCTATTCCTATGCAACTCCGACCTGTCGGGCAAGTGCGGGCTGGCTGACCGCCCGGTCAGCAGGTTTGAGGATTTGTCTTCTTGTGGTATCGTACGCTCACCAGGAACGCGGAGCGCAGCTACCGCCTGTCATGTGGCTGCATTCATCGAATCCCTCAGATCCAACGGAGATCGAGGCATGAAACAGTACCAGGTTGCCATCGTGAGACTGCAGCATAAATCACAGGAAGACGAGGAGACACTGACCGATCTCCTGAACGAGCGCACTCGCATGGGATGGCAGTACCATTCGCTCACCAAGATCGACCACGACCGAATGGCGACGGTGTTCGAGAGGGAGGCGTGACTGTCCACGGCAGCCCGAGCCACCCTGAGTCCAGCGGACGCGAGCCCCGATACCTACCGAGGTCGCCACAGCCGGCAGCGGGTGAGATGGACCATGATGGTAACAGCGAAGCGACGTGCCCCCACGACCGCGCGGCCGGCAGGACAACCCCGATGAACAGTCAGGACTCTGGCAGCCGCGTCTCATCAGACCGGGTCTACGACGGTAGGATGGTCAAGGTAGACGTCGACGTGGTCAAGGCGCCCGATGGCTCCGAACTGCGACTCGAGATGGTTCGGCACCCCGGGGCAGCCGCTGTTGTACCGTTGCTCTCCGACCCGGGAGCTCAAGACCCCTGCATCCTCTTGATACGGCAATACCGCTACGCAGCCGACGGAGTCATCTGGGAGATCCCGGCTGGCGTGCTGGAGCCAGGTGAGGCCCCAATCGATTGCGCCCGGCGTGAGTTACTGGAAGAGGTGGGTGCCACCGCCCGGGAGTTGAGCCACCTCACGACCATCTACACGACCCCAGGCTTCACCGACGAACGAATCCACCTGTTTCTCGCCACCGGCATCTCGGTGGGAACAGCACGCCATGAACAGGACGAGTTCATTGAGGTCGAGGTACGTCCGATATCCAAGGTCCTCGAGATGATCCGGGACGGTGACATCGTCGACAGCAAGTCCATCACCGCCCTCCTGTTCACCGCCGGCTTCCACCTGGGTCTGTAGCCACCGTCCTCTGGCAAGGACATTGGACCGATAAAGAGGACACCTGGCACCCGCGCGGCCCACACCAGCTAAGTCATTAATCGACAATTGGTTAACAGGTTCGAGCCCGCCTGAGATCAGTGGGTATGCTTCCTGCCCCCAGTGGTAGCAACTCGTGGCATCACGTGGAGGGGGACTAACGAACCTTTTTCGTCAGAATCAGGGGTTCCCGAAGCGTTACAGCGGAGGAGGACCCGGGAGCAGACCAAGATGAGAGCAGTTCTCGAAGACCCGCGGCGGGCCGTGGCCCAGTCCGCCAAGCCACAGGAGCGTCCCAGTTTCAAGGAGTGGGACGATTCCAAGGTTGTCGCTTCTTATCTTGCGGGAAGCAAAAGGGCGTTCAACGAGTTGGTCGCAAGGTACCAGCGGCGCCTACTCAATTTCGTCAACCGGACGATCGGAGATCGGGAGCGCGCCGAAGACCTCGTGCAGGAGGTGTTCATCCGGGTGCATCGGCACATCGCCCGATTCGATCAGTCCAAGAAGTTCTCGACCTGGATCTACACGATTGCCTCGAACCTGGCAAAGAACGAGCTACGGAATCGGAGCCGCAGCCCGCTGGTCCTGTTTCAGACCATCAAGAAGAACTGGGAGGCGGATCACCGGCCCCTGCAGTTTGAAGATCGCCACCAGCGGCCGGATGACCTGTACCGCAAGCGGCACCTCAGAGATCTCGTGGACTGGTCGGTGAAGCAGCTTCCAGAACACCACAGGGTGGTATTCGTACTACGGGAGCTGGAAGGAAAGACGTACGAAGAGATAGCCGAAATCACCAGCTGCAACCTCGGCACCGTAAAAAGCCGGTTGAATAGGGCGCGCAACCGATTCGCCCAGGTTATCGCGCCCCTGTTGGACTAGCCCCGAGTCGCTCGACCCGGAGAAGACGGCCTGCGCCGTCCCGCCCACTGGCCCCTGACCCTGCTGCGGGACCGGCGTCCCGTAGTGGGGGAACTTCCTCCTGTTCCGGCGGTACTATTGCGCGGTTACACGTTAACGTGGCTACGTTCCGGGTCCCATGCGCTGCGCCGAATTCCTCCAGCTCTACTCAGAATACCGCGATGGTGCGATCTGCGATCCCGCACTGGAGCGTGAGATAGGGATTCATCTGGCTGACTGCCGTAAGTGCATGGATTACGACGCGTACATCTCACGGGGGGTCATGCTGCTCAGGGCAACCAGCGATATCGCACCCTCCCTGCGGTTCACACGTCGCCTCGAGCGGCGGCTGCGCGACGAGGTCAAGTCGGCCCAGCGCGGCATCCGGTGGCCCCGGATCGGAGCAGGCGTGATGGCCGTACTTGTGGCCGCCGCTGTCATCACTGCGCTCTCGGGTAGATCATCGACTTCCAGACAGCGACCGGTGGGGTCACCGGTCGAGCCGGCTGCTGCAAGGATGGAAGTAGCAGCGACCTCTATGCGGTCACTTCCAGCTCCGCGGGTCGCACGCCAAGCGGCGGGACCACCATTCGTCGCTGCCACCACGGCTGCCGGAACTGTGGATCTGACCGATCGGAGTGTGCCGGCGTTCAGTCGAGACGTCGCTGCGCACCGACCTCAAGTGTCGTTTGCAGCCTGGGTTTCGCTGCGCCGCTAGACCTGTCAGAACGCACTTTCTTACTCACATTCCGTTCACTAACTTCCGCCCATATGGCGGCTCCACTCTCGTTCGACTCAGCGTATCGCACACTCAAACGGGATACACCTGCGCCCGTTTACTATCTCACGGGCGATGAGGACATGCTGAAACAGGAGCTCGTGGATCTGGTGGTCAGCCAGACCGTTGATCCAGCGGGACGGGATTTCAACCTCGACATCCGCAGCGCAGCCGACTTGAACGGCGAGGGCTTCCATACGCTCGTTGAGACGCCCCCAATGCTGGCGGAGCGGCGGGCCGTGGTGATCCACAACATCGGACAATGGCGCAGAAACGCGAAAGTATGGCAGGTCGTCTACCGTTATGTAGAGAATCCGTCACCGACAACGGTTCTCGTTCTAGTCACAGCAAGTGGTGAGAAACCGGACAAGCGACTGGCGCAGGCTACCACCCACATCGCGGTGCAACCACTCAATCCCGATCGCCTGCGCCGCTGGATCGGGGTCCGATCGGAGCGAGCCGGATTCGGCATGACGGACGGTGCAGCACAACATCTACTCAAGGCGGTGGGCTCCGATCTGTCAGCACTGGCGATGGAGATCGAGAAACTGGCAGCGATAGCCCAGCCCGGAATTCCGGTAGACGCCGACGACGTCGCTCAGCTCGTCGGAATCCGGCGAGGCGAGACGCCGCAGGATTGGGTTGACGCAGTGTTGCTGCGCGACATCCTCAGAGCGGCGGAGATGTTGGAGCCGGTGCTGGCCACAGCCGGCGTCACCGGCGTCCGGATTCTGATGGCGCTCGGTTCCGGACTCGTGGGAGTCAGACTAGCTCGGGCACTGATTGATGAAGGACTGCCGCTGCAGAAACTGGAACGCGAGATATTCAACGCAATCCGCATCTGCCGTCCTGCAGGCCTGACCAGCTGGAAAGACGCAGCTAGGCTCTGGGCTTCCGCAGCTAGGCAGTGGTCTAGTGGGGAAATCGAAGAGGCTCTTCGCTTGGCCTACCAATGTGATCGCTCACTCAAATCAACGACCCTGAGCGACGCGCGCGGCACCATATTGGATTTACTGCTCAGTTTGAGCCCCATCGTGAAGGCGGCAGCATGAAAAGTATGACATTATTGGCTGCACTTCTTACCTGTCTCGCGCCGGGATCGTTTGCGCAGGCTACCAACTGGGCACCGCGTGATTCGATAGTCGGGGACTCACTGCTCATGGAAGCGATACGACTTGCCACCGAGGGACAGGCAGACTCGGCCCAATCCCTGGTTAGACGGCGGCTCGCATCCCTGTCACCCCGAGACCCACTCTACCCCGGAGCATTGTTCACGGCCGGCCTCGTGGCAGACCACGGAGACACCGCACTGGCATATTTCCGCACGGTCAGCATCGAGCACTCGCGCTCCCAATGGGCCGACCAGGCCTTGCTCAGGATGGCCGAGCTGCGCTTTGCGGCCGGCGAACTGCGGTCGGCAGCCCGCTCGGCCGAGAGGATCTTGCTGGATTACCCGTTTAGCGATGCACTGCCAAGGGCGGCGTATTGGGCCGGCCGGGCCTACCTCGAGTTGGGCGAGTCAGACAACGGGTGCGATTTGTTACGCCGCGCCGGGGCATCAGCCGGCGACGACATCGAGCTGTCCAACCGCTCGCGCTACTACCTACAGCGTTGCGGGGGGGCTGTAGCTGACTCCGCAGCTCGGGAAATAAGCCGTACGAGCACAGGATCGCGCTCGTTTTTCGCGGTGCAAGTTGCGGCCGTCCGCAGCGCTGCAGGAGCGGACGAACTGATGCAGGCCCTGAGCCGGGAAGGGTACGAGCCGCACGTGGTGCGCGAGCCCGACGGGCTACTCAAGATCCGGGTCGGAAGATTCGCCAACAGAGCAGACGCCGAGGCCATCGTGGGCGAACTCAGACGCAAGTTTGGTGGCGAGCCGTTCGTCGTGGAGCAATCGTGAACCGTGAGCGGGGCCATCAGCCAGCGACCGAAACCCCGCTGATGCAGCAGTATCACGAGATCAAGGCGCGGCACCGGAACGCCATCTTGTTCTTCAGAATGGGCGACTTCTATGAGATGTTCTTCGACGATGCGAAGCTTGCGGCGCGAGACCTCGGCCTAACCCTGACGAGCCGGAACAGCGGCGCTGCGGCTGAGGTACCGCTGGCGGGAGTGCCGGTCAAAGCCGCCGGCGAGTATTTGCGCCGCCTCGTGGAACTTGGCCATCGAGTGGCAATCTGCGAACAGGTCGAGGACCCCAAGCTCGCCAGGGGCGTTGTCCGACGTGCCGTGGTGGAAACCCTCACGCCGGGAGCCGTACTTGCCCAGGATTGGCTGGAGGGTGGCCGGAACAACTTCCTCGTTGCGCTCCACCCTGGAGAGTCCATCGGACTGGCCGCGCTCGACCTCTCCACCGGTGAATTCATCCTGGAGACCACATCTGCACTGGACCTGGATGCAGCGCTGGCTCGCTATGCGCCACGCGAGATCGTGATACCCGAGGGGCACGAGGCGCCGCGGTTGCCGGGCGGTGTGATGGTGACAGAGCGCGAAGCTTGGGAATACGACCCCGCCGTGGCCGCCGAGGAGATCCAACGTCGCTTCAAGCTGCATGGCCTCGCCGGGCTCGGGATCGAGCAGTGTGACCGGCCAGCACTGGCCGCTGCCGCTGCCCTAATCAAGTACGCGGCCGAGCTGCAGCCCGGCGGTCTGCCGCACATGGCGCGACCCGTGATGCGACGCGCCGGCAGCACGATCCCACTGGACCAGATGACCAAGCGGAACCTCGAGCTAGAGGAACCCCTGCGGGCAGACGATCCGAGTGGCACCTTGCTCGAGGTTATCGATCGCACCGTGACACCTATGGGTGCGCGGCTGATGCGACAACGGCTGCTGGCTCCGTTGCGAACCGTGTCGGACATCCAGGCACGACTGGACGCGGTCGACGTGCTGGTGGGTGACCAGCGTGGTAGAGAACGGTTGCGGGACGCACTCGATGGCGTGCGCGATCTGGAGCGGTTGTGCAGCAGAACGGCTGCGGGCAGGGCATCTCCCCGTGATTTCGGTGCGCTACGCGACTCTCTGGCCCGCCTGCCGGACGTCCGCTCCGCTCTCGACGGACTCGGGCACAGAGAAGACAGCAGCGAACTGACCCGCAGCTCGCAGAACCTCGATCTCCATGCCTTGCTGACTGAGCGTCTCAGCAGCTTTCTGGTCGACCGGCCACCCGCCACGGTTGGTGACGGAGACTCCATCCGCCCAGGAGCAGACGCCGAGCTGGACGAAGTGCGTGAACTACGTGACGGCGGCAAGCGGTTCATCGCGTCACTCCAAGCGCGTGAACGGGAACGCACTGGAATCGCCTCGCTCAAGGTCGGCTACAACAAGGTCTTCGGCTACTACCTCGAGGTTTCAAAAGCGCGCCAGCATAGCGTCCCAGAGGACTATGAACGGCGCCAGACACTCACCAACGCGGAACGCTTCGTGACCCCTGAGCTGAAGGAGTACGAGGCAAGGGTCCTCGGTGCAGAAGAACGAGTCCTGGAACGCGAGCGGGAATTGCTGGATCAGATGTGCCAATCGGTACGGGGGCGACTGTCGGAACTGCAGATGACCGCCAAGCTCCTGGCCGAGTTGGACGTCTATGCGGGGCTGGCAGAGACTGCCGTTCGGGAGAAGTATGTATGCCCCGTTGTCTCCGATGACTACGGACTCGAACTCGCAGGATGCCGCCATCCCGTGGTGGAGCGGATGCTACCACCTGGCAAGTTCATCCCCAACGACATAAAACTGGACCGAGCTGGACGCGTAATTCTGCTCACCGGGCCCAACATGGCTGGCAAGTCCACCATCCTCCGGCAGGTGGGGCTGGCGGTGGTCATGGCACAGATGGGCAGCTTTGTGCCGGCAACCGCAGCCCGAATCGGCGTCGCAGATCGGGTGTTCACCCGGGTGGGTGCCAGCGACAGCCTGGGCAAGGGACAGTCCACCTTCATGGTGGAGATGAGCGAGACCAGCTCCATTCTTCACGCGGCCACAGAACGCAGCTTAGTGCTGTTGGATGAGATCGGTCGCGGTACGTCGACATTCGATGGGGTGGCAATTGCCTGGGCCGTGACGGAGCATCTCCACGACCGAACCGGTTGCAGGACGGTCTTTGCCACTCACTACCACGAGCTCACCCAGCTCACGGAGACGTTGCAGCACGCCCGCAACTTCAACGTCGTGGTAAGGGAGGTGGGTGATGAGATTGTGTTTCTGCACCAGCTGGAACCGGGTGGGACTGACCGTTCCTACGGCGTGCATGTAGCACGACTCGCAGGACTGCCTGACACCGTGGTGCAGCGCGCCCGGGAGATACTCGCCCTATTGGAGTCGGGCCACCACGTAGCGGGTTCGACGCCGCCGACACCGCCCGACGCAGCACAGCTCGGGTTATTCACCCCGGCAGAGCATCCCGCTCTGCAGGAGCTACGCCAGCTCGACCCGGACACTATGACGCCCCTCGAGGCACTGGGCCGCATCGCCGATCTAAAACGGATGACGGAGGAGCAGTGAGACAAGCCCTCGCAAGCTGTATTGCGCTCTTCGTATTGACAACGTGTAGCGCCGATCGATCAGACCGGGGCGGTCAAACCGATTCAGGTGCGGATTCGGGGTTCCATCTACCGGTGCTCACGAATTCCGAATCGCCTGTGGCATATCCTGTGGACCTCTACGAGCAGCAAGTGGAGGCCTCGGTGATACTACGCCTCTTCGTCACGCAAGAAGGTATCGTGGTACCCGAATCGACACGCGTAGCTGAAACCAGCGGTTATCCGGCACTGGACTCTGCTGCGCTCGCAGGCGTCTCCTCAATGTCATTTGCCCCTGCGAGGCAGGACGGCCAGCCGGTCGCCGCCATGTTTCTACAACCCATTCACTTCAGGCATCCCGCGCGATCGGGTTCCGGGGAGCGGCTGTGAGCTACTCAAACATCAAGCCGCACGGCAATGTGCTTGACGCGATCGGGTCGACACCACCCACTCGACTCAACGACGTGCTGGGCCGCAGCCGCGCATAGGAGGCGGCGCAACCCGACTTGGAGGATGCCCTGATACTGTGCCGTCTGCTGACCGTGATCCAATGCGCGTAGCCGTTCTCACCGGAGGTTCCAGCCCCGAGCGCCACGTGGCGCTGGCGGGCGGGGCCCAAGTCGTCCGCGCGCTGCGTGACCTCGGGCACTTGGTGGCAGTCGTAGACACGGTTGAGGGACCGCTTGACTCGGCGGCCGAGCGCCGACTGCTAGGAGCATCCGTGGGCCGTGACCCACCGACCCTCGATGAACTGCATTCGCTGAAGGACCGGGAGCATCCGGAGGCCCTGGCAACGATCCCGGAGCTGCGCGGCGCAGATCTGGTCTTCCTCGTACTACATGGCCAACAGGGCGAGGGCGGCGAGATCCAAGCTCTATTCGATCTGGCCGGCATCACTTACACGGGCTCGGGGCCACTCGGCAGCGCGCTCGCCATGGACAAGGACGTTGCTAAGCGCCTCTTCACGCTGGCATCCGTGCCCACGCCGGACTGGCACGTGTGGCCGCTTACCGACGGCGAGAAAGCGGACTTGATGCTGCCGGTGATCGTCAAGCCCTCCAGGGTAGGGTCTTCGGTGGGCCTGACCGTTGTGCGGTCCCACACCGAGCTCGAGGCGGCGGCGGAACTTGCACTGCGGTACGACGAGGACGTGATAGTGGAGCGGCTGGCAGTGGGCCGGGAGTTCACCGTTGGTGTGCTGGGAGACCGACCCCTTGCAGTGGGCGAGATCGTGCCGCAGCACGAGACATTCGATTACGAGTGCAAATACACTGCTGGGATGACCGAGGAGATCTTTCCCGCCCGTATCGCTGACGCCCAGACGCGCCAGTTGCAGCAGCTGGCAATCCGGGCTCACCGGGCGCTCAAACTGCGTGACTTCTCCCGCGTAGACTTCAAACAGGACTCGTCGGGGACCCCGATGTGCCTGGAGGCAAACACTTTGCCCGGGTTGACAGCGACAAGCCTGCTGCCACAGTCAGCCGCAGCCTGCGGGATCTCGTTCGGAGAACTGTGCGAAGCAGTGTGCCGGGTAGCTCTACAGCGAGCAAGGGGAACAAAGCAGCCCACTGCCACAGTAGATTGATTCATATGCGGTTCGGGATGCCTCACGACACGCCGCGACGGCCGTCGCCGTTGTCACTCACCCCCTGGGTCAGGGGACTGATCATGGCGAACGCCGTGATCTACCTGCTGATGGTCACGGTGTTCACTGGCTCGTGGGTGATCGATGTGGGCGCGTTCGACCCCAACAATCTTGGTGCGCGGTGGTGGACCTTCGTGAGCTACATGTTCCTGCACGGTGGCCTCATGCACCTGTTGATGAACCTGCTGCTGCTGTTCGTGTTCGGCCCCGCAGTCGAGAAGCGGATGGGCGGCAATGTGTTTGCGGCCTACTACTTCACCTGCGGCATCGGCGGCGCAGTGTTTTCACTGGTCATTGACGTCTTCAATCCGCTTGGCCCCATGATCGGGGCGTCTGCCGCTGTCTTGGGAATCGCCCTCGCATTTGCGATGTTCTGGCCCAATGAACCCATCCACGTATTCCCGCTCCCCATGCCAATCAAGGTGAAGTGGCTGGTGGCCTTCTTCGTGGTCATGGATCTACTGGCCGCTCGATCCGGTGCCCAAGACGGCGTCGCTCACTTCGCTCATCTGGGGGGCTTCCTATTCGGCTACATCTTCCTGAAGAGCCAGGAGAACATGACTAGCAGAGCTCCAGCGGTGCCCGCGCGCGAGCGGCAGGCGCTGGAACGGGTGCGGCGGCGCCTGAAGGAGCCGGTGGGAGCGGCCCAACAGAGTAAGGGGAAGGAGAAACCCGAGGGGTTTGACAGGTACGATGAGGTGGACCGCGTGCTGGACAAGATATCGGAGTCGGGCCTGGAAAGCCTCACGCCGGATGAGCGGAGGCTGCTCGATGAAGCTAGTAGACAATTGCGAAAGCACTAGTTGACGACCGTGGCCAGGCTGAGCGTACGACAGGGAGACATCACCACCTATGATGGTGACGCGATCGTCAATGCAGCTAACAACCACCTGCAACTTGGCGCCGGCGTCGCCGGTGCCATTCGCCGATCAGGCGGCCCGGCAATCCAAGAGGAGTGCGACAGGCATGGGCCAATCCGAGTAGGAGAAGCGGCGCTTACCGGGGCCGGCAAGCTCGCGGTCAGTTGGGTAGTCCATGCTGCCGCAATGGGAGACGAAGCGGTCTCAGAGCGCTCAATCCGCGAGAGTACGATGGCGAGCCTCTCGCTAGCGGCAGAGCACGGGATCAGGCGAATTGCCTTTCCGGTGCTCGGATCCGGAATCGGCGGCTTCGAGTTCAAGGTGGCAGCGGAGATAATGCGCGACGCCGTGCGCCAGTCACGACACTCGGCCACCCTTGAAGAGATCGTGTTCTATGGCTTCACCTTCGATGATGCGGTGCAACTGGAGCAGATTCTATTGGGTGATAGCTGATTACGACGCACCCATCACTGCGGCCTCCGCGGCACGCGCTTCAATCAGAGCATGCAAGATCTGGCTTTGCCCGCTACCAGCCTGCTAACGAATCACACATCACAAATCAGCCCTTGTCAGCGAGCGCCTGCCTTCCCAAATTGTGTGCGCCTCCATGATCATAAACCTCGTCCCCGACTTCATGGCTGTGCTCAACGCAGCCGATCCGTTGGAGGCGTATCTCCGATACATCGATGACCACTTGCCCGTCTTGAGCGCGTATTGGCACAACTACATCCTCGAACTCGACAGCCCCCATGCTGAAGACATCATGCGGCGCACGCTGGATGCAGACAGGCGCGATCTACAGGCTCTGACGGCCGCTGTTGACCTCAGTGCGCTGGGCGACGAAACGCTAGCGCGCTGCGTGGATCTGTTCGAGATCGACTGCCCTATAGACGTATACCTCATGGTGGGAGTGGGTGGTGCCAATGCCGGCGAACTCATGGTCGCCGGCAGAGGGATCGCGTTCGTTTGTGTCGAACACTTCACCGGCCGTGCCAACCCGGAGACGTTGGGTCTCGGGATGCGACCCGAGCTCATGCCTCTGTGGATCGCGCACGAAATCGCGCATAACGTACGCTACGGCTCGCCCGACAGCGAAAGTGAGATGAAACGACTCGTCCGGGAAATGAACGGCAACTACGACTATTGGGAGACCGGCAGTCGGGCGACGCTGCGAGAACTACTGGTAAACGAGGGGCTGGCAGTAGCGGCGTCCAAGAAGGCAGCCCCCGGATTCCAGCTGTGGGACTACCTCGGGTACACCCGTAGGCAGTACCGCCGGCTCAGGGAGCTTGAGGCCTTCCTAGCCCACCACCTCCAGGGCGAGATGGAAAGCACGGGATTGGGTTACCGCCTGCGCTATCTGTCGGGCGGGATGAGCGCTGCCCAGCGACTCGTGGGCGGCAAGGTGATTCCCGAACGTGCGGGTTACTACATCGGACTGAGGATAGTCGAGGCCACGGTCGCTTCACGCGGTATCGCTCGGGCGCTGCGCGCCAGCGCCGAGGACTGCAGGGAGCTGGAGGACCGGGCCGCTGGCAGAATCGCTTAAAGCATGCCGTCCAATGCACCTGCAAATGGCTCCGGCTTGGCCGGCCCAGAACCCGGGGACCGGCGCTATAACCACGCGCTGCGCGAAGTCTTGGACGAGCTGATTCAGCACGTACGTCAGATCTCACGGTCCCGCGACACGCTACCGCAAGAAGCCCTGCTCCAGGCGCAAGAGCGGCTGGAATGGTTGGCCGACGAAGTGTGGCGCCTGACCCTGGAAGGAGAGGAACACCAGTAGCGATTAGCTGGCCGCTGCTTCCCTTCTTCCCCAACCTGCCTTGCTTTCTCAACCACTCATTTGCCCACGCAGAATGTCGCGAATACCCGCGCCAGCACATCTTCGGTGCTGACCACTCCGATAACATCGTCCAACGCTGTCACCGCAGCCCGCAAATGGGTGCCGGCAACCACACCGTCCAGACCTGCCGCCCTTGCATCGGCAAATGCCACGATCTCGCGGTGCGCCTGCTCCAGGGCAATCCGGTGTCGCTCGCGAGTTATCAACGGCTCAATGTCCCCACGAGAGCCAAGACTGGAGAATGCGAATGCTGCCAGCTTCCTGCGTAGCGTGGCTAGACCTGTACCCTCATATGCCGATACTAGGATTGCTTCCTCACCATATGACTGCCCCGGACTTCCCCCACTCAGCAAATCGGCCTTAGTTCTGACAACGACCACCGGGGCCCCGGCGTTGGTGAGGAAATCCCTCTCACTGGTGCTCAACCCGCTGCCCGCTTCTACACACAGGAGAACCACATCTGCGGCCGACAAATACTTGTGACTCACCTCGATCCCGGCCTGCTCGACCTGGTCATCACTCTCTCGCAACCCTGCAGTATCGATCAGCCGGAACGGGAATCCGTCGCAGGTCGCGTGCGCCTCAATCGCATCGCGCGTCGTGCCGGGTACGTCCGTGACAATGGCGCGGTCACGGCCAAGTAGCGCATTGAATAGTGAGGACTTCCCCACGTTGGGCCGACCGGCTATCACACAGATTGCCCCCTCCTGCAATCGCTCTCCCTCAGCTGCAGTGTCGAGCAGAAGTGTGATTGAGTGCTGAAGGGCCGCGATTGCGGCATCGATCCGTTCCACGGGAATCGGTCCAGAGTCCTCCTCCGGGAAGTCAATATCGTAGCAGCACAACGCCTCTAGCTCAAGCACTCTTTCTCTTAGCCCGCCTATCAGTCGCGACAGGCCGCGATCCAACTGCCCTAACGCCGCACGCCGCTGCGCTGGAGCAGTCGCAGCAGTCAGGTCTCCGACAGCCTCGGCCTGGAGCAGATCCAGCTTGCCGTTCGCCAGTGCCCGACGGGTGAATTCGCCCGGAGTGGCCGCCCGGCTGCCAGCTGCAAACAGCGCAGCGAGGACCTCAGCGGGCACCAGCACTCCACCATGCGTGGACACTTCCACCATGTCCTCACCGGTGTAGGATTCGGGCCCACGGTAGACCACGTATAGTGCTTCGTCCAGTCGCTCTCCGGTGCGCGGATCAACCACGCGCGACAGCCGAGTGCTGCGCGGGGGATCCACTGTGAACGACGGTAGCACGGATGCGGCAACATCGTGAGCACCTGTACCCGAGACCCGGATCAGCGCTATGGCCGATCGTCCCGGCGGCGTGGACAGTGCTGCAATCACATCGGTCAGCATGCGGGGAAAGTTAGGGCCCAGGACCGCCGCAGGCAGGTGCTAGTTGGGTTGTTCACCCATCGCTCCATCGACTCGGAGCGTAGGATACGACTTAGGCTGCGCTAGGCCGGTTTCTTCTCAGTTCGCTTCAAACGCTTCTCGGAAATCATCCACTGCTGTGGTATGCTTGCGATGTTACTCACAGCGTAGTAGAGATTGAGACCGGCCGAGAACTTGAAGAACAATACGGTGAGCATCACCGGCATGAAGTAGACCATCAGCTTGGCCTGCGGGCTGGGCGGGATACCTCGCTGCCCCAGCTTGGAGACCACGAACATCGAGAGCCCCATCAGGACGGGGATGATGTACAGCGGGTCCGCCCGCGACAGATCAGGAATCCACAGGAAGGGCACACCCCTGAACTCGATCGTCTCCCGGAACACGAAGAACAAAGCGAAGAGTACCGGCATCGGTAGCAGCAGCGGGAGGCAGCCGCCCAGGGGATTCACCCCGTGTTCCTTGTACAGCTTCATCATTTCCTGCTGCAACCGCTGAGGATCCTGCTTGTACCGCTCTTGAACTGCCTTGATCTCCGGCTGGATCGCTTGCATCGCCATGCTGGAGTGCATGGCTTTCTGATTCAACGGCCACATCACGATGCGCACCGCGACTCCAAACAGGACTAGCACCCAACCATATTCGAGCCTGAGAGTTTGGTGCATCCAGACTAGAACCCGCGCCACTACATTCGCGATGGGCTGGATGATAGGGCGCAGGAACCAGCCGTACGGGTTCATGTCCTTCAGATTGTGACCCATCCGGGACAGATACCGCAGCTCCTGCGGGCCCAAGTACACCGTATAGGAGAAGCCGCCGCCCGGTGCCGGGAGTGACAGCAGTAAATCGGCCTCCTTCTCGTACCTATCCACCTTGATCCCACCCCGAGCCACCGCACCACCAATCCGTGGCTCCGCTTCTTCCACAGTCAGCACGGCAGTCACGAAGTAGCGCGACTTCATCGCCACCCAGTCAAACGGCCCCTCCAACGCCACTCGCTCTCCCTGGCCCAACTTGTTGAAGTTCGTTCCCTCGACGGAACGTCCTTTGGTCACAACTGCGTAGCTGCGGAAATCCCAGACGCTGTCCGCCTCTACCAGACGCAATCGGGGACCTAATTGCACCAGGATCAGCCCGGTTCCGGTCGAGGTACCCGAGAACTGGCCATCAACACTCCAGCGGTACTGATCGGCGCTGAACGTCTGCGTCAGCCGGACTGTGGCGGAGCCATTCGCTGCAACCCACTCCAAAGAGGCACCCTCGTCCTGCACCGAGACCTGAGTCCGTGATGGCTCAAAGGACCAGTCAGCTAGCGACACGGTGTCGGATCCGAGCACCAACGAATGCTCAAAGAAGTGCGAGGTCTCCGGTATCAGTTGCACGGGCCCGCTCTCTCCCGGTCCGAACGACTCGTACGACTTCAAGGTCGCCGCTATCAGACGGGCGCCCCTCGTGGAGAACACGTAGCGGTAAAGAGAGGATTCCACCACCACGGAATCAGCGCTGGTCACTGCTGCACTTGTATCGGTCACTGGGGGGGCAGGCTGTGGTATGGGCGGCCGGGCTTCGACTGCCTGCTGGGGCACCGCGGTGTCACTGACCGAGTCGAACGCAGTCACCGCAGCTGAGTCCGGAAGGTCCTGCTCCGGCGGGGGGATCGGCGGCCGTCGAGGCGGAAACAGTATCGAGGGAAGTACTGCAACGATCAGCATGAGGCCAATCGCGAGTATGAGGCGGCGGTCCATCGGCTACACCCTAGGGAACCGGGTCGATGCCACCCGCATGGAACGGATGGCATCTCAATATCCGCCGCAAACCCAGCCAGCTACCCCTGAGGACCCCATAGCGCCGCACCGCCTCCAACGCGTACGTGGAGCACGAGGGATAGTAGCGGCACGGGGACGGAAACGGTGCAGCCACCAACTGGTACAGCCTGATCATGGCTGTTGCCGCAAGCCGGGGCCACTGGGTCGGTCTCAAACTGATTGCAGCCATCTCTCTAGGTCGGCGGCGAGATCGCGGAACCCTGCCCGGTATGCGCTAGAGCGGGCCCTGATAATCAGATCGATCGCGGGAAGCACCGGGAGCACTCGGCGCCGGGCGATCTCCCTGAGCCTACGCCGCAACCGATTGCGGGCTACCGCCGTAGCACCATGACTCGGGACCACCAGGCCGAGCCGCGGGTGCCCGAGTCGATTAGGAACCCAAAAAAAATCGAGCCTCTGGGTGCCGCGGCGCCGACCTCCACCCACCACCGCTCTGATGTCCGAGGCTCGGGCTACCCGCCAGCTCCGAGGGAGTCCCTGTGATCTCAAACGTGAGCGTGCTTCGAGGGCACGCGCACGGCCAGCCGCCTGCGACCTTTCCTCCTCCGCCGATTCAAAACGGCCCGCCCCCAGCGCGTCTTCATGCGTGCGCGGAACCCGTGCTTGTTTGTTCGCCGCCGGTTTCGGGGCCTAAATGTTGGTTTCATCCTCTTCCCTCAGTTGGCCGTGAAAGCTAGTTGCCAGCGGCGCTCGGGGTCAAGGTTGACTTTTCCACATCCGAGAGATACAATCTCTCGCCCTTGAGGAAATACCCACCTCCGAAACGCCATTTTCAATGGAGCTGTCAGTCAACGAGACGTGGAAACGCCTCTTGGAGGAGGCCCGGCGCATCCTGCCCGACGCCACGGTCAGAACCTGGCTCGAACCAACTGAACCAGTCGCTCTGAGCGAGGGCCGCCTGATTGTTGGCACACCGGACCAGTTCGCCGCAGAATGGAACGCGTCAAAGCACGCGGCCGTCCTGTCGCGGCTGGCAGGCGACGTGCTTGGAACACCGCTGGACATCGTATTCCAGGTACAGGAGGAGCGCGCCAGGCGACCCCAGATGGACTTCTTCGTGTCGCCAGCGACTTCCAGCGACGACGCGACGGGCGGTGGCACGCGCCCACTCAACGAGCGCTATACCTTCCGCACCTTCGTGATCGGCAAGTCCAACGAACTCGCAGCAGCGGCCGCACATGCCGTGGCTGCCGCACCCGGGCGCACCTACAACCCCCTCTTCATTTACGGAGCCACAGGACTCGGTAAGACGCACCTGATGCAGGCGGTAGCCCACGCCGTACTCGAGAGGAGCCCAGACAATCAGGTGACCTATATGGGCGCCGAGCAGTTCATCAATGATGTGATTGAGAGCATCCACGGTCGTAAGATGCCGGAGTTCCGCAAGCGGTACCGGGAGGATGTGGACATCTTCCTAGTAGACGACGTGCATTTCCTCGAGGGGAAGGAAATGACCCAGGAAGAGTTCTTCCACACTTTCAATGCACTCCATGAAGCTGGGAAACAGATCGTCCTCACGTCAGACCGACCGCCCAAGGAGATCCCTGGCCTGGAATCCCGCCTGGTGAGCCGTTTCGAGTGGGGAATGGTGGCAGACATTGGACAGCCGGACCTGGAACACCGAATAGCAATCCTGCGGAAGAAAGCCGAGCAGGATCACCTGGAATTGACGATCCCGGATGATGTACTGCGGTTCATCGCCGAGCATGTGCGGACATCAGTCAGGGAACTCGAGGGTTGCATCATCAAGCTGCTGCTGTTCGCGTCACTGAAGCATCGCGAAGTGTCAATCGAGTTGGCGCGCGAGGCGCTATCAGACAAGATCCAGCAGACCGGAGCCGGACCGGAACTGCAACGCGGCGTCCCTTCAGTCGACCGGGTCCAGGAAGTCGTGGCACGGCGCTGGGGCGTGACGCCCGAGGGCCTGCGCTCCAAGGCGCGTACCAAGACCCTAACCGTACCGCGGCAGGTGGCCATGTACTTGGCTCGGGATCTCCTCAGCATGCAGCTGGTTGAGATAGGCCAGGCCTTTGGCGGTCGCGACCACTCGACCGTGATCCACAGCCTCGACAAGGTGCAGCGCCAACTGAAGCAGGACCGCAAGTTTCGCGAACGGGTCGAGTTCGCCAAACAGGAGCTCGTGGCTCCTTGATGTGGAGAGATCGCTGTGGATTACAGAGCGCCCTGGGGAGACTGGATCCCTTCTCCACGCGATATCAACAGGTACAACAGTCAACCCACATTGCGGTCACTCAGACAACCGACCGCAACGAAACGAGTTAGCTGGGTTCTCCAGGATATCAAGGTACCCTACTAGTACTACTGAAGTTATATAAGTAACGAACTAGCAGTTTGGATATCCATGCTTTAGGGAGCAACATGAAGTTCACAATCACACGGGAACGGCTCCAGGAAGGTTTGGTTTCAGTCGCGGCAAGCATTCCAACCAAAACGACGCTCCCGGTATTGGCGAATATCCTGGTTGAAGCTTCGGAGGCAGGGGTCCGGCTTTCCGGAACGGATCTCGACATTGCGGTGAGCACCGTGGTCCCTGCAGAGGTTGATGAAGAGGGTGCTGCGACGCTGCCCGCCAAGAAACTGGTGGAGATCGTTCGTGAGCTGCCGAGCGCGGCCGTGAGGCTGACTGCTGCAGGCGAGCAGCGTATCCACTTGGAGTGTGGTCGATCAAAGTTCAAGCTATTGGGAATATCGAAAGAGGAGTTTCCCAGCTTTCCTCCAGTTGACTTCACTGACTCGTGGGTAGTCACTTCGAGTGATCTCCAGAAG
>CP070666.1:2010073-2031681 GCA_020351775.1 Gemmatimonadota bacterium
TCCCGCCAGCGACAGCGCCGTCGCCACAGTGACCGCCATGCCCCGGACGATCACCGGAACCTCCGCGCCCGCTCCCGGAAGAATCGCATCAGCGGATCCACATACGGCTCGCCGGTCCTGATGTCGATGACGTCCACTTTGGTCGTACGGAACGTCCCCTCCAGCATCGCGTCACTCTGTGCTCTGTAGCGCTCGAACGCCGTCCGGAACGTGCGATCTGAGGTATTGACCAGCAGTTGCTCACCCGATTCGGCATCCTCGAACTCGACGTAACCGATCGGGGGAAGCTCAGTTTCACGCACATCTCGCATGCGCACCGCAATCACATCGTGGCGCCGTCCCGTCACCGACAACGCCTTGCTGAAACCCGTTCCCATGAAGTCAGATACCAGGAACACCACCGCGCGGCGGCGCACGACCCTGGTCAAGTACTCGAGCGCACTACCTATGTCGGTCTCTCGTCCCTCCGGTTCGAAATAGAGCAGCTCACGCAATACGCGCAGGACGTGCTGCCGGCCCTTCCGCGGCGGGACGAACTTCTCCACCCGGTCACTGAAGATGATGAGCCCGACGCGATCGTTGTTCTTGATGGCGCTGAATGCCAGGAGCGCACAGATCTCTACGGCGATCTCACCCTTCATTCGCTCACGGGTGCCGAACTCGCCGGAGCCGCTCACGTCGACCAGTAGCATGACGGTGAGCTCACGCTCTTCGTCGAACACCTTGACGAAGGGGTGACCAGTGCGAGCGGTGACATTCCAGTCAATGCTACGTATATCGTCACCATACTGGTATTCCCGCACCTCCGCGAAATTGATGCCCCGTCCCTTGAAAACGGAGTGGTATTCACCCGAGAAGACTTCGTTCACCAGACCGCGGGTGGTGATCTCGATGCGGCGGACCTTCTTGAGGATCTCTCGGGGAATCATGGTACAGATCAGGGAACTTCGACGCTGTTGAGAATCCGTGTGACCACATCCTCAGGGGTCACCTCTTCCGCTTCCGCTTCATATGTGAGCAGGATCCGATGGCGCAGCACATCCATACCTATGGAGCGCACGTCCTCCGGCGTCACATAGCCTCTGCGTCGCAGGAACGCGTGAGCACGAGCCGTCTTCGCAAGATAGATCGAGGCACGGGGGGAGGCGCCGTAGGCGATCAAGTCGGTCAGGTCACCCAAGCCAAAGTCAGCGGGAGCCCGCGTGGCAAACACCAGATCCACAATGTACCGCTCGACCTGTGGATCCATGTATATGAGTTCGACGGCCTTCCTAGCCCGAAGAATCTCTTCGGGCTCGACGACCGGCTCAGCATGGGGCTCGGGGCCTGCTGCCATGCGTCGCATGATCTCCAGTTCTTCATCCTTGTTGGGATAGCCCACGGATAGCTTGAGCATGAAGCGGTCGACCTGTGCTTCGGGCAGCGGGTAGGTACCCTCCTGTTCGATGGGATTCTGTGTGGCCAGCACCAGAAATGGCGTATCCAAAGGATACGTGGACTCACCGATGGTAACCGTCCGTTCTTGCATCGCCTCGAGCAGAGCCGATTGCACCTTGGCGGGCGAGCGGTTGATCTCATCCGCCAGAATGATGTTGGCGAAGATGGGCCCCTTCTTGGTTTTGAAACTCGATTCACGGGGATCGTACACCAGCGTCCCGATCAAGTCCGCAGGCAATAGATCGGGCGTGAATTGGATGCGGTGAAACGAGGTCTGGATAGCCCGCGCCATGGTACGGATCGTCATGGTCTTGGCCAAGCCCGGCACGCCCTCCATGAGGACATGGCCGTCAGCCAACAGCCCGACAAGCAAACGCTCCACCATGTAACGCTGCCCCACGATGACCCGTCCTACCTCGTCCACCAGCCGGTTCACGAACCCGCTCTGCTGCTGGATTTTCTCCTGGATGGCCTCGATGTCTCGATTCATTACGGTCATTGGTGTCTTGTCCTCGTGTCTCTCTATGCTCATCCCGTCGCTCTCCGCCAAGGGTCTCCACTCCCGTGGGCGATCTAATCTCTCGCGGTGGTCGATTCAAACAGGGTTGTACCATTGATCTGCGGTCCGCATTCCATTCCGCGGCGATCGATCCCTGAACCCCGGGGACGGGTCCCCGGACAACGGTACATGATCCGTGTCCGGCCTGCAATTTTAAAAGATGAACACGCAATTGGAATGGTCGCGCGCTGCCACAGCCGCCCGAGAGGCGCCGATCCAGCGGCGTCGACCATCGCCTCACGATATCCGCACGAACGCAGCAGACGCCGGCTGGACTGCTCGACCGGGCAGTTGCATTGTCAGGTGGCAAGGCCGTATCATTGCTGCCAGCTACTGACCACACATCTACTGGAGGCCTCATGCACACGCCAAGCTCGGTTATCAGCGCCGTCCTCGGCCTTGCGGTCGTCGTTGGCGCCGACCTGCAGGCTCAGTCAGCCGCCGATGTCATCAACAGGATGGTCTCAGCGTACGAGCGACAAACTCGGAACGTAGAGAACTACACGATCGTCCAGGAGACCATGGGCGTGGAAACCGTCAGCTACTTCGAGAAGGAAATGGTCTCCGGCCACCCAGTGTTCCACATGCGGCAAGTCGTTGCCGGCGGGATGGTAGTCACGGGAGATGAAGCCGAGGAGGAACGCTGGGATGAGTTCTATACCATGGCTCCAGAGATCATTGAGAGAGCCACTTACGAGGGCCGCGACAACATTGACGGCAATTCCGTCCACGTCGTATCGGTTAGAGACCTCCACGAGATTGGCCTCGGTCCTGGGATGTCTCGGAGCGAAGACGATTTCGAACCGACCCGGGCCACGCTGTTCATCGACACGGATGAATCGCTGATGCGGCGAATGGTGTTCGAAGGCGTGATGACCACAGACGGCGAATCTCACGACGTCACGAGCACCGTCGAGTTCCGCGACTACCGCGAAGTGGACGGTATGATCCATCCCTTTCTCACAACGATGACGATGGAAGGGCTCGGCGAGGCCATGGATCCCGAGGCGCAGAAGCAATACGAGGAGATGAAGAAGGAATTGGAGGGGATGCCCGAGGCCCAGCGCAAGATGGTGGAGGAGATGATGAAGGGCCAGATGGCCCAGTATGAGCAGATGATGAGTGGTGGCGGCGGAATGACCGTCGAGGTCCGGGTCAAGGAAGTCCGCGTGAATAGCGGACCGCCGGGTGGCCAATAGGCAACTGCCTGCTCATCCGGCGGGGACCGCCGGAGACAACGAGACCGGGCAGCCGCGATCAGCGGCTGCCTCGCAACACCGGGAACCGTGCCGTCTCAGCCTCCCAACGACAGCGACACCGCTAGCCGCTTGGAATGCTCCCTGGGGACAGCCTATGAGATAGGCCGTCTTCTAGGTCGCGGCGGCTTCGCCGAGGTCTATGAGGTCTGGGACCGCGAACTCGAGCGGCAACTCGCAGTCAAGGTCCTCCGACCCGACGTCGCTTGGACGGCAGGCATGCTACAGCGGTTCAAGCAAGAAACCCGTACCGTCGCCAGACTGCAGCACCCCAACATTCTGCCGATCTATTTCGTCGGTGAGGGCGAGGGCCTCGTCTACTATGCCATGCCCTATGTGGCGGGCCAATCGCTCGGCGGCCTCGTGCGCAGCAGCGGCCCTCTGTCGCCGCGACGAGCAGTGGAGATCGCGGTCCCCGTGCTGGCAGCGCTGCAACACGCGCATGAGCATGGTCTGGTCCACCGCGACATCAAGCCGGACAACATTCTGCTCCATGAGCCTGACGGCCGGCCCGTCCTCATGGACTTCGGGATTGCCAAGCGCCTGGACGCCGACGGCGGTCTCACGCAAACCGGATTCGTGGTAGGTACGCCCTACTACATGAGTCCAGAACAGGCCCTAGGGCAACGTGACCTCGACGCGCGCTCCGACATATATGCCTTCGGAGCCGTGCTGTTTCAGCTAGTCACCGGCAGCCCACCGTTCGACGGCGAATCATCTCAAGAGATCGTCGGCAAGCATCTGGCTCAGCCACCTCCTGCGCCCGCCGAAGTCAACCAACGTGTGCCCCTCTGGCTGTCACAGGTGATTTGTCGCTGTCTGGAAAAGAAACCCGAAGACCGATTCCAGTCCGCCGCGGCCGTAGCTGAGGCACTGAACGCCGGGCGCAATGTTGCCGCAGTCGAGTCCACAGCCGGTGCCACACCGGGGGCCAGCGTAGACACGGATGCCGTCACGGAGGTGGTTGAGAGCGGGGAGCAACCAGGTGTTCGGCGCGGCATCCCGACCCGTTGGCGCCGGCTCGGCTTGGTGGGAGCCCCACTGCTCGCCCTTGGGCTGTTCGCTGGATGGTGGTTGAACCGTCCGCGACTGGTGTTCGAGAACGCTCTGCTCGCGCCGGTCACGCTCAGTCTCAACAGTCGCCACTACCGGCTCGAGCCGGACGAGCGGATCAGCCTGGTGCTTCCTCCCAACGGCCCCAGTGCCGTGCTGTGGAACCTGGAGCGACCATCGAACGCCCACGGGCGGCCACTCGGAGTCGAACTATTCGGCGCCATATCCGTCTCAGATCCCCGCGGCCGGATTCACGACGCCGCCCACGCAAGCCCCGATGACCGAGCCTTCTTTGCCCCGCTCATCTCCAACGACACGCAACAGCCACTCAAGATCATTGTCAACGCGGGCACTCCCCACTCACGGTCGTGTGACTGCACGGTCCCCGCAGGCGCCGTCCGCATGCTGATCGGCTACTACCCTCTATTCAGAAACTCGACAGTCGAGGCAGAGGATCCACTTGGCCGCTCGGCGACGTTCAGTGATCTCGGTTCTGAAGTAGACCGCCGCACCGGTGTAGTCCGATTGAGATTCGAAGCCAAGGATTTTCGATAGACGCTGGGTGAAGGAGACTGCCGCGAATCCCGACCTCTCCAGGGTTCCCTGCGTGGTCAGGGGATTTTACGTTGCGACGGCGCCGATTGGCACGTCCGGGCGATGATCGGCAGCGCCGCTGACACTGCGAGGATCCTTAGGTCACGATGACGGCAAGAGACAATGCAATACCCGGAAGTAACATGACGATAGAGGACAAGAAGAGGACCATACGAACCTCCAAGGGTATCAGGGAATACACGTATCTAGGCTGCCCACTCACCCGCAACCGGTCTGCTTGGTGTTTTCGCATCTGCATCCCGGACGTGGAGGGCCACGGTAATTGCGGCAGAGTTGCTCCCCACGGTTTGAAGGGCCGGACCCAGTTGGCCATCGAGAGCCAGAATCGCAAGCAGCGTCAGATGCATCTCGAGAAGCTGGAACGGATGTATCTCGCAGCGCCGTACAACGAGAACCTCGATCCTGGCATCAGCGTCTCCGAAGGTGAGACCGACATCGTGGTGTCCATTGGGAGAGGACTGCTGGATGCGGCAGGGCGCGTTCCAGACTCCATCTGTATCAAGACAATGAACGATGCCGCCCTGTGCGCCGTGAGTTCGCTGGTTAGCAGCAACATCGTCCTCACAGCGAGTTTCAACGCATCGTTGACCGGTGCCGTCCCGTCTGGGGAGCTGCTGGCCAGAGGCCGCTTTGTAGGCATGTCAGGGTCGCACTACTTGGCCGAATCGATCCTGGCCGACTCTGAGGGACGGGAGATCGGCCGTGGGGATGGCAGGTTCGTGCAAAGTGACGTGCCATCGTCAGCTGAGGGGGAGTAACACACTGGCTGCATTCAGGCTGCTCCAGCGGTAGCGGCACGTCGCACCCTGACGGTAAGTGGACCACCAACTCAGGCTGCCACGGCTGTTGCAGCCTCGAGTTCCCCCCACAGCTGTCCTATCCCAAATCTTTGTCATCACTACACTTGACCCGCACTTGAGTGCCCCTAGCGAGCATCCGGCCCGGCGGCGCGCAACACGGCTCCGAGCAACGCCGCCGGTTGAGATGCTAGCCGAAAGGAGGCACGACAGTGACGCGGGATGGACCCATGGATCGGGCATCGATGAACCGAGATGGACCCGAGAACCGGGCACCGGTCGACACATCTGGCCCGATCCGTATAGAACAAGTGGGCGGCAACTGGTATGTGGTCAGCGGTGATGTGCTGATGCCGGTCAAGGACAAGCATGAGGCAAAGACTCTAGTGGCCAGACTCACAGACCAAGGGTCCAGTGAAAGGCCGGCGACTGATGAAACATAAGCCCGGAACACCCCCGGAAGCTCTCGCTGGTGCGAAAGCCGAGGCCTCCCGCACCGCACAGGGAGTTTCAGCTTCTAGACTTCTAAAGATGTTCGCCAAAGAAGTCGGCAAGTGCGGGGTCTTCCTGCTTGATCCTATTGATCAGCGCGTCCTGTTTCCTGATGCGCAATACGGAGCGGTGCACCAAATACACTGCTAGGATAGTGAGGCCAGCACACAGTATCAGGAGTGGGACGAGCAAATGATACGTTTCCAGGAAATCGTAGTAGCGTGATGTGGCTATCAACACCGTGATGACTGACAAAGGCAACGTGAATACACCGATACCCGTACGCAGCACCGCCAGGGACGTCCTCTTTTCTGCCAGTATCAGCTGAATACGCGGTATCAGTACTCTCTCGCCTGAACCGGCGGGGGAATCACCGCCGCTAGAATTGCCCAATTCGACATCACCCGCCATGCCCATGTTGTCCTCTCTTGGTGGCCTGCTCCATCGCCAAGCAGGGGCTGAAGCACGCGACAGGCGCATATACACCTGGCGCATCTCTACTTAATGTAAGACGACCGCGGCGCCGTTCCTTTAACCGGCTGGGCTCACCACAGTGCCAGGGTCAGTCGGACTGTATCAGTGCCTCAGTGAGCTGGAGCCCGGAACACGTCTCACCTAGAGCGAGATTCGTCTTCCAGGATCGTCAAATTGACAGAAGTACAACTGTCATCCTCCGTACCGCGACCCTTTCTCGAGCGACTGCCCTCCTCCCGAGATTCCCTGTGAAGACACGGCTCGCAGCCAGACGTGGGTGCTCGTGTCCATGGGCTTGCACATTTCTCTCGTAGGCCCAGATAAGACCGCGACTGGCCCCACGTCACGCGCTGGCGCGGTAGAGGTTCACGAGACCAACCGCACAGCCATCAACAGTAGTGCAATCCCGATCACGAATCGGATCAGTCGTTCCCCACCTCGGACCGATACGCGAGCCGCCACCAGCCCTCCCAAGCCGGTACCAGCGGCGAGCGCCCCGGCTGCCGTCCATGCCACGTTTCCAGTGACAATGAATACCGCAAGAGCCGGCAGGCTGAAGACCAAGATGATCAGCACCTTGTGCATGTTGGTCTGGACCAGATCCATGTGAAGCAGCTTGTGCAGAGTCAGGATGATAAGGAACCCGACACTGGCCTGGATGAACCCGCCGTAGAAGCCCACGGCAAAGAACGCGACAAACGCCAACCCCCGAGAGCCGCCCGATGTGTGAGCCTCCGTGTCCCTGGGCCGGCCCGGAACAAGCAGACCGACGACGGACAAGACCAACACTCCTGCCAGTATTGCGCGGAACGCGCCTTCGGACACACGGATGGCGACCAGCGCACCGGCGATCGCGCCGGGAATCGTGATCAACGCGAAAGCGATACCTGACCGCATCGCGTCGTATCCCTGCTGTCGGAAACTCGCCAATGCAGCCACGTTCTGGACTAGTATCGCAAACCGGTTCGTACCGTTGGCGACTGCCACCGGCAGACCCATGAAGATGAGTATCGGCAGCGTAATGAGAGAGCCTCCACCTGCCATCACATTGAGGAAGCCGGCCACCAGACCGGCAGCAAACACACCGAGATGAAGCAGCACCGAGTGAAGCTAGTGCGTACCTTGCTGGATCGCTATCTCGGTTGAGCAGGCACCTGGGTTCCGCAGACTTCTCCGTCGTGCTTCATCGCTCAAGTAGACGAGTCGAGAGGCACACATGCGTTCTCGGAGGAGGTGGCGGTCACTGTCTCGTTCCGCACCGATGACCGACAAGGGTGGCTCGACTGCTTGCCATCCGCCTCCAATCAGCGCAGCGGGATCGACAGCGAGAATTGATGGGTCAGCACGGTTACGTCCTGCAACGTGAGGGGGCCACTCGGGGCCAACAGAATGTCGTTCGCCGCAGCGAAATCCATGGCCCGGTCGGCCACAGCACCGGTCCAGGCGACACCTGGACGACCTGTACCCGTAGTCACCCGCCCAGTGTAACGGAGCTCCAAGTCACCCAGACGAACACGAGCACCCCAACTGGGTACCCACTCCACCCATTCCTCGTCCTGGCGCCGCGATTCCTCGGCAACATGGTCCCACTGGTCGAGGTGGTAATCGTAGGTGTGCAGGCTCAGTCCGAGTTGCAGCGCGGCTGGCCCGATCTCTCGCGTCAAACCCAGGTTGACCAGTGCATTGGAGAAACTGAACTCGTTTTCCACCGTCTTCTCGCCCGCCGGAATCGAATCTCCGCTTGCGGTCTCCACCGCCTCTTCGGCCAGCGCCCAGGTATCGCTCGAGCCTGGCTGGTAGACGACATCGATGCCGAAGGTCGTGGGTCCCACTGCCTTGGCGATCCCCACCCCAAGGTCAAATGCTACGCTGTTGCCGGGATCCCGCGGTATGTTCATGATCTCGTAGTTGGGGATCTTGGGATGTGATTTCCAGTTGCCGGTCAAAATCCCTCCGACACGCCAGCCGTTCTCGCCAACCGGCTGTTGGTAGCCTACGTGCCCACCCCACGTGTTCGTCTTGTCCAAGTTGACTTCCGTACGGTCCTGCTGTTCCCACTCCCACGTTGCAGAGTCTACCAGCACCCAATCCACATAGGTTACATCGTGCCGCATGTCGAACCTGCGATACAGTCCCAGGACCTCGAGCGTCCCGCCTCGGTCGAAAGATTTCGTCAAACCCAGTCGCAGGTCCTCGATGTCGCCTGACTGTCGGATGCTGGACGCCATCGCATACAGGTGTTCGACCCCGTCCACTGCGTTCAAGTCGGCAAAGAACCCGGATGCGGCGATGGCCAGCTCGCCTGGCAACCGCGTTCCCAGAGAGAAGAAGCCGTATTTGTTCGTGGCAGACCGGGCGCTGAGAGCGTCCGGTGGCACGGAGGAATCCCACAGACGCACAGGTCCGAAGAACTGATCGCCGCGCTTCAACTGCTGCAGCCCCACCATGCCGGACCCGAACCACCGTCCGGCGACAGCGGCCCCGGCCGACAGCGTCGTGCCGCTTCCAGCATTCTCGCTCACGCTGTAGTAGATGGGAGCGGCAAACACATGCGATTCCCCAACCCTAGATCCCTTTGCAGGATTGACGAACGGGTCGAGAACGGTGTCGTTCAAAGCGATGCCGACGCCACCCATTCCCAAGTTTCGCGATGGGAACAGCATGAACTGATCACCTGCGGCTACGGGTACGGTCTTGAGTGAGATCAGCTGGGCGTCCAGCTGACACGGGAACGTCAGCAACAGGGCAACGAGTTTCACGGTGAGCCCTGGTCCCACCACTGGCTGTCTCATGCTACCCCCTATCGACGCTTTCACGTCGATACCTTAGACTTGGAATGCTTGTGAAGGAGACTGCCCGTGTTCCTGCCAATCAGCCCAGACACCACCACCGCTACACTGGATACCCTCCGACCGCAGTCCGAGTCACAGGTCGGGAGCTGCGGCAGATCATGTGACCTTCGCGGGGATCCCTGGGTATGTTGGATGTGAGAGGGCAGAGTGACGGGTTCCTGGTGCGGCGGGTACTGGAGGGTGACACTGCTGCCTACGCCGGACTCGTCAACCGGTACCGCGATCGGCTGGCGCGATATGCTACGCGAATGCTCGGCAATGCAGCAGACGCAGAGGAGGCACTGCAGGATGCATTCGTGCGCGGGTACCGCTATCTGGCCCGGTGCAGTGATCCCGAGCGCTTTGGCGCATGGCTCTTCGGGATACTGGTCAATCGCTGTCGCACACTGGGGTCTCAGCGCGCTCGCCGCCAGCGTCACATCGTCCACGACGAGTCGGCCATGGCGCGGGCATCGGTGTCGCATTCAGAGGGTGGGGCAGACTTAATGGAGGCCATCGAGCACGCGGTGGCGCAGCTGCAGCCCGCGCAGAGAGAAGCCTTCCTGTTGAAGTACGTAGAAGAGATGAGCTACGAAGAGATGACAAGACTCACAGGTACGAGGATATCAGCCCTGAAGATGCGAGTCTCGCGAGCGCGGCAGGAACTGCGCCGGCTGCTCGAGGGGGTGGACGGTGTCTGATAGCGATAACGGGCTGAAGCAGGTCATCGATCTGCTCAAGCAACCGGTTAGTCTCGATTCCTCGTTCGACGAGAAGGTGATGGAGCAGGTGGAATCGGTACCGCCTCCGCGGGCCTGGGCCAGAAGTCTGTGGACCGCCGCTAACTGGATGCGCAGAGGTCGGACACTGACGGTGAGCCCGCTGCAGGGATTGGCGCTGGCCGCCGGCGTGGTCGCGGCGCTGTTCGTCGGACGTATGTGGGTGAAGCCGGACTCAGCCGTCTCGCCGGGACCCACGGCAGCAGTCGCTGAGGCGGCTCTCGTACATTTCGTCATAGTCGCGCCCGGCGCAGGATCCGTCTCGCTGGTCGGCGATTTCAACGATTGGGCGGCGTTGGAGACACCGATGCATCGGGTGGAGGGCAACGGCGTGTGGTCGGTGAGCATACCTCTAACGACAGGACGGTACCGCTATGCGTTCCTCGTGGACGGGACTACATGGCTCAGCGATCCTTCGGCTCCGCCGGCGTTGGATGACGAATTCGGGCGACCTGGATCGGTTTTGACGGTTGGGGAATTATGATGGCTCGAATGCGATCGGCGCTGGCACTCCTGGGTCTGGCAACAGCCCTGAACGTCACCTTGGCTCCATCCGGCAGCGCCCAGGAACCACGCCTGGAAAGTCGGGTACCGGAGCCAACCCGCAGCGAGATCAACGCGATCCTGGACAGCGCCGGTGCAGCCGGTCTGCCGACCGAGCCGCTGGTCGACCGGGCCCTCGAGGGCGTTGCCAAAGGCGCCGACCCGGATCGGATCCTCGCAGCCGTACGGCGGCTGAGCGGCGAGCTGCGGCTGGCCTACGACGCGCTCGGGCCGAGATCATCCGCGGCCGAGATAATCTCGGGCGCCAGCGCCATCCGGGCCGGTGCCAGGTCGGAGGACCTGGCGTACCTGCGTGAGCTGCGAGCGGATCAGCCACTGACCGTGGCCGCGGCCACCCTGGCCGATCTGGTTGCGGTCGGTGTGCCCGCCGATACGGCCATCGCCGCGGTCATAGCCCTCGCCGAGGAAGCCGACGACGCCCACTACGTCGCATTCCGGCGCAACGTCGAACGTGATATCGCACTGGGCGCCTCCCCGGTTGCCGCACTCGGCGTGCGCTTGGAGGCCACTGCCGCCGATGTCTTCCGCAGCGCCGGGCAGAGTCCCGATTCACGTCCACGTCCACGGAAACCATAGGTGACATCGCGCCGGTGAGGCACCGTTGCCATAGTGCCGTCGTGACGGCAACGGCCTGCATCATCGCGAGCGGAAATACACTCACAGCCCAGACCACAGGAACCGTGGATGCGGGTGCGTCCTGGGTCGACTACGAGGGGTTCCTCGGGTCCGGCGCACTGTACGTGACGCCGACACTGCGCTACAACACGACCGACGTATCGCTGGGTGCAAGCGGCAGCTACGTCCTGTTCGAGAGCAGTAACCGGATCCTGCAAGGGCTCGCCGCGGGAGCCTGGCGCACGCGACTGACCGGCCGCCTGCGCGCCGAGCTGTCCGCCTCCGCAGGCATCAACGTCTACGCCAACTACCCCGGTTACGGCCACCTGTTGGGGCGGGCCCGGTTGCACTATGGCCGGGCTACGAGTGGCATGTGGGCCGGAGCGGCGAGCGGCCAGTCATACATCGGCTCGGCGTCCACCACGCCGCTGCAGCTCGAACTCGGTGGCTGGACCGTATACCGCGGCCTAGCTCTGAATGCGACCGTGATGCGCAGCTGGTTTGCGGATACTGCGTACGTCGACCTGCTGGGAGCGGCCCTGTGGCACAACGGGTCCCTTCGAATTGACGGATCTCTGGGCTTGCGGACTTGGAGCGAGGGCGGTGGCCAGGGGATCTACGGGGAATTGCACATCTTGCTTCCGGTCCACGATCTCATAGCCGCCCAGGTAGCCGGAGGCCGCTACCCTTCCGATCCGATAAGGGGAGTGATAGCGGCAAACTACGTGAGCATCGGCGTGCGGATCGAGGCGTTCAACACACGGGGAGCCACACCCAGCGTCGAGCCGAGCATGTATTCCCGCGAGACAGAAGGCTCTGAGGCGCTCGCGCCTGGCGAGGCATCCCTGACGGTTCGCTCGTCGTCCCGCCTGAACCGGATTATCTGCGTGGCTGCGCCGGGAGCGGAATCCGTCGAGCTGAGTGGCGATTTCACCGACTGGCGCGCACTGCCGCTGTCGCGCACGTCACCCGAATGTTGGGAGATCACCGTGCCAATTCCCTCTGGTGCCTACCGTGTGAACGTGCGACTGGACGGTGGCCGGTGGGTAGTGCCAAGAGGACTCCGGATCGAAGACGACGAGTTCGGCGGGCGCGTTGGGATTCTGGTGATCCCGTAGACCCGCCGAGACAGACCGCGGGCGGGACGGGATTTGCCCCGCTTTCTCTCCAGCAACACATTTCGAGCGAACGATCACAGGGTTGATACTATGAGCCACGGAGCCTCCGTTGGATTGCTGGCACTCCTGTCGCTGGCCACCGGCAATCTCGCTGCACAAGACACGGTCCGGTTCACGCCGACTGTGGGCTATCCCACTTTTGCGGTGAGAGAACCGGTGCTACGCATCACACCCCCGACCGTACTCGTCTCGAACACGAACTTCGGTGGATACTATACGGAAGAAGGCGGCGCGTTCCCCGGAGAGGTGGGTCCCATCTACGTCGAGGGCGCCACGACCACCGACATGCTGCGGGTGGAGGTTCTCAAGGTCCACCCTAACCACGAGATAGCCACTTCAAGAATCAGTGCAGCTTTCGGAGGCCTGGCCGCCGATAGCCGAGTGCGCATGTTGAACGATCCGATTCCAGATCGACGATGGGTGTGGCGGCTGGATCGTGATCGCATGGTGGCGACGACCGAGTTGACTGCCAGCGAGACTACGAGCATCGAGATCGACCTTCAGCCAATGCTCGGAAGACTCGCAGTCGCCCCCCGGGGCGAAGAGGCTTTCGGTGGTCTCTGGCCCGGCGATTTCGGTGGCAACATGGATGCTCCGGAGATACGAGAGGGCACTACCGTCTATCTGCCGGTCTTCCATGACGGGGCGTATTTGTACTTCGGCGACGGACATGCCCGTCAGGGTGAGGGCGAAATCTCGGGTGCCGGACTGGAGACGTCAATGGACGTCATCCTGAGGATAGAGGTGATCAAGGGTAAGACGATTGATTGGCCACGGCTCGAAGACGACGAGTACATCATGGTAGCGGGCAGTGCGCGACCGCTAATTGATGCCTTCAGGCTGGCGCACGTCGAACTCGTTGAGTGGCTCGAGGAGTATGGCTTCGACCGTTTGGATGCATATCAGGTACTGAGCCAGGTCTCGGAGAGCACGGTGGCGAACATCGTCGACCCTGTCTACACCGTAGTCGCGAAGTTTCCCAAGCGATTCTTGCCCGAGCAATGATCCACCGTCGGCTGCGTCGAGCTGCGTGCTGTCAGGAAGCACCGCCGGCTCGCCCACGCTGAGCGACCGACACTGCGCGGCCGCCAAGAGCTTGCAATTCGTGGGAGACTCGACTAGACGTTTTAGTCCTCATGCCGCACGAGATCCCGAACGAACCGGAAGAGACGACCGGCCCAGGCCCCAGATCCGCCAGGCCGGTTGTCCTCACCGGCCCAGCGCGATGGCTGCTCATCGGGGTGGGTCTCACGTGCGTCGGCCTGGGTGCCGTCGGCACCGTACTGCCTCTGCTGCCGACTACACCGTTCCTGCTGGTTGCTGCGGCCTGCTTCGCACGGTCCTCACCGCGCTTCTACCGGTGGTTGCTCAATAGGCCCGGTGTGGGACCAGCGATCCAGGAATGGCGCGACACACGCACCATTCCTCGGCCGGCCAAGGCCGTGGCCATCCTTTCAATCGTGCTGGTCGGCGGTAGCTCGATCGTGTTCTTCGTGGGCAATCCCTGGGCGAAGCTGATAATGGGCGTCGGATTGCTGTCCGTGATCGGCTGGCTGCTGACAATCCCCGCGCGATCGTCGCGCAATGACTCTGACAGACCATCCTGAGGAGCGTGCAGCCCGCATCCTCGATGACAAGATGATGTGAGCGTGAAACATGCAATTCATTTTCGAACAGATTCGCACTGGCGGCGACAGGAACTTCGCCTATTTGATCGGCGATCGTGATGCGCGTGTCGCTGCTATCGTCGACCCGTCGTACACCCCGGATGTCGTGGTGGAGAGAGCGACGGCACAGCAACTCAGCACCGAGTACATCATCAACACTCACGGGCACGCCGACCACACCAATGGCAACCGAGTAGCCAAGAAGCTGACTGGTGCTCAGGTCGTGGCCTTCCGCACCTCAAGTGTGTCACCCGACTTGCCGGTCGACGACGGCCAGGTTCTCGAGCTGGGATCGCTGTTCCTCGAGTTGATCCACGTTCCGGGTCATACCGACGACCACATTGTCGTCTACCTGGAGCGACAGGGGGTCGCGGTGACGGGGGATCACTTGTTCGTCGGCAAGATAGGGGGTACAGGATCCGATCGGGCTGCACGGAGTGAGTTCGAGAGTATCAGGAAGCTGCTCGATCGTTTTCCCGACGCCGTCACTATCTGGCCGGGGCACGACTATGGCTGCCGACCGTCCTCGACCATGGCACTCGAGAAGGAGACGAATCCGTTCATTCTCAAGATGGATGACATCGATGAGTTCCTGAAGCTCAAGCGGGATTGGGCGGTGTTCAAGGCTGAGATGGGATTGAAATGAGAGCTGCGGGATTAGGACTGCCGTCCCTTCGTGGTAAGAAATGCGAGCCGAGATCCCAGGTCCATCGGTGGTAGATCCCCCAGCCGGGTAGATATCCCGCGCAGCACTTGGTTCAGCGCTACACCCCCGATGACAGAACTCTTGTAGGTCACGTGTTGTAGGCGTTCGTCCAGGCGCGCCTCAAAGCATTCGTGCAGCTTGTCGAGGATCGCCCGGATGTTGGCTTTGGTTGTCGGCTGCTTGATGGCACCGAGTTCGGAGAAGTCGACGTCAGTCTGCGTTATCCGGGCCGCTTTCCAGCCCTCCGGCGTGAACGTGTATATGTCCAAGAACTGTGCTCCGAGCTCGGCCATACGGCTATCACTGATGCGGTTGGTTGCTGCATCCTTCGCTTCCTGGGCCATCTTATCCAGCTTATTGATCGCAGCATAACCCGCGATACCCGCAGCACTGACAATACCCGACGCGAAGGGCATGGTCCTTATGGGTCCGTGACCGGGGACATTCTGCGTCAACACCGAGCGCCTCTCCGAGCTAAGCCGGGCTTCTTGTCTTTGCGGCTCACCGGACACCGCAACGATTCGGTCGCCTCGCCTGAGGGCCATCGCACCGATTGCAGTGGTGAGCGTCATGGTATCACCATCAAATGCGACAGCGGTCGTACTCACGGGCGCTGGCACCTGGGCCAATACAGAGCCCGGAATCCATGCCACATCGATCCCCGCCTGGACCAGCGCTGTGGCGGTCTTTCTCGCAGCCTCTTCCTCGGACTCGGCGAACCAGACCTCAGGAGCCGGGAAGTTCAGTTTCATTCGTACTTCGGCAGCGGTGCAGTCGAAGTACGGAGCAGCCGCTTTGGGATCCGGCGAGCGGTGGGGAGGATTGGAGACGATGAGGTGGCAGTCCGCCATGGTTCCCCCACAGGGCTACCGTAGCAACACTGCATCTCGCGGTCCAGACGTCAAGGTCACAGATCACAGAATGGCAGCTCAGATGACACGGGATCGACGCGTGTCGCGCGCTGTGTGGGTCCGATTTCGGCTGGGTAGCAGCCGCCAGGAACGCCGGGGCCACCGAACTTCAGCCCGTAGCTTACGCCGGATCCGCCACGGGAAGCCCGGAAGCTAACGCGCCGACCAAACGCCCTTGATCCAAGGCACTGCCAACGCCACCGCGTCCATGTACTCCATCACGGCATAGTGGCCTATACCGTCGACGGCGACGAACTCGATGGATGCACCGTTGGCCCTGAGATCCATCACAGCTCGCTCGACCTTGTCAAACGCAATCAACTCGTCTGCTCGACTGTGGACTACGAATAGAGGAATGGCCCGCAGCCCCTCGTGCCATGGCACCGTGCCTTCGCGCATGAACCGTCGATGCTCCGGTTCTGCGTTGCTGTCGGCCCGGACCAACGTGGGCGCTGTCGCGATAGGAATCGCAGCACTGAAGTAGTCTGGGTTTTCAGCAGCCATATACCAGGCACCCAAGCCTCCCAGACTGAAGCCCGTGATGACTACGCGTTGGGTATCTATCTCGAACTCCGACGAGACCTGATCCAACACAGCCCAAAGGGCATGCTGACTGCGAGCGCTCAGCCAATCACGTTCGAGTGCATCCGGTGCCACAATTATCGCTCCCAACTCCTCGAACGCCGGAGCGATCAACCGAACGAGAAAGGTCACTCCGAAGTAATCCGGCAATTCACCTTCCCAGCTGTGGTGAAGCGCAAGGATCATCGGGACAGGTTGATCCACATCCAGATTCTCTGGCACAGCAATGCCGTATCGCACCTCGGAGCCGTCTTCCAGCGCCAGACTCCTCAGCTGGATCTCCGAAGTGATCGATGTTGAATACGCCGTAAGGAGAATCAAGCATAGCTGCAAAACGTTCACGGCCCCGGTCCTTTCAGAATTGCTGTCCGACAGGGTTGCTGCGCCTACAGTGGCGGCAACGGGGTCACTCGCTGAGCCACAGGTCACTGAATCATAATCGCCTCACGGTGCTCGCTCGACGGTAAGAGCGGACCGGTAAGCTGGGCACCACGATCAAGAAGCTGGCCGAGAGGGAGGAGAAGCCCCGGCTGCGGCAGCGAGTCTGCAGCCCTCTCTGCAGGCGTCGCGGGTCGATCCCCTCGAGGGTGGGCAGGGTGGAGTGAGGCTGCGCTCCGGGCCGACGACTGGTCGAACGCCGACTCTCACTCCACCCGCAGCACCTCCTGCGGATCCACCTTGACTGCCCGCAGCGCGGGAACCACACACGCCATCAACCCTACCGCCACGAGGCTGAGGCTCACGCCGGCATAGGTGACCGCATCGGTAGCGGAGACGCCGAACAGCAGGCTACTCACGACTCGCGCACCCGCGAAGCCGCCCGCGAGTCCCACTGCAATCCCAACCAACACCAGCGACATCCCCTTGCGAACTACGAGGCCGATGATGCTGGGGGGCGCGGCTCCCATCGCCACTCTTATTCCCAACTCGCGGGTGCGTTGCCTCACGAAATACGCCAGTACGCCGTATAGTCCCGTCGCTGCCAAAACGACGGCGACCGCTGCGAACAGCGCTACGAGGACCATCCTGAAGCGCGGTTGCGATAGCGAATTCGCGATACGCGTTTCCATGTCCTGGAAACCCGAGATCGGTATCTCCCGGTCCACCTCCCACACGGCCTCGCGCAAGGCAGGTGCCATGTCAGTTGGATTCCCAGCGGTCCGCACCATGAGTTGCAGCCTCTGGGGACCGACCTGGCGCGCCGGGATGTAGAACACGTTCGGTATGTCTGCCGCCAGTCCGAACTCCCTCACGTCACCCACGACCCCAACCACGTCCCAATTTGTACCCCACAGGACGATCTGGTTGCCTAGTGGATTTTCGTCCGGGAAGAATCGGTTTGCCATGGTCTGACCGACTATCATGACCAGCGTGGAGTTGGGTCCGTCTAGAGCCGAGAAGTCACGCCCTGCGAGGATCGGGATCCCCATCGTGGCGAAGTAGTTCTCCGATATCATTCGCCTGTCACCCGCCGACTGGTTGCGATCGGCGTCGCTCGGCGGTGGGCGGTCGGCGGGATACACCGTGTTCCAGGTACCGCCGCTCCGGATCGGCTGCTGGTCGATCGCACCGACTGAAACCACGCCGGGGATCGCTGCGACTCGCTCGGCTATCAGCGACCACGCCAGCTCGGTCTCTTCGTTGGACCGGTACTTCCAGCTGGGCAGCTGCACATCGGCTTGTAACAGCCGCTGCGCCTGGAATCCCGGATCGACACTCTGGAGCCGCGAGTAGCTCCGCACCAGCAGGCCGGACGCGATCATCAGCATCAGCGACAAGGCAACCTGCGTGATGACGAGTGCGCTCCTGAAACCCGACTTGGCCGGGCTGCCGCCGCGCACCCCCCCGACCCTGAGCGCGTCTGACAGCGAGAGCCTGGTGCCTCGCAGTGCCGGCACGACTCCAAAGAGGACGCTGGTAAGAAGAGAGAGCACGAATGCGAACCCCAGCACCCTGGCGTCCAAGCCCAGCTCCTGCAAACGAGGCAATGTCGCCGGCCCGAGCGACTTGAGAGCATCCATCCCGAGCAACGCCAGTGCCAAGCCAACCGTGCCGCCGAGCAGCGCAACGAACAAGCTCTCGGTCAACAACAACCTTATTACTCTGCTCCGCGCAGCGCCGAGCGAGAAGCGCACCGCGATCTCCGAGACTCTCGTTGTGGCCCTGGCGAGCGCCAGGGAGGCAACGTTGGCGCAGGCGATCAACAGGACCAACGATACCAGACCAAGCATGATGAGCAGTATGGATCTGGCTCCCGCGAAGAACCGTTCGTGCAGCGACTGGAGCCGGACACTCCACCCTTCGTTCGTGTCCGGATACGCGTCTGCGATGCGGCGCGCGATAGTCTGCAGCTGTCCTTGTGCCTGCTCGATGGGTACGTCTTCCGCCAGCCGGCCTATCAGGTAAAAGTTGTTGTTCCCCCGGCTCTGCGTGAATCCAACCCGGGACTGCATGGGATACCACAGGTCGACGTCGTTGGGGAAGTTGAATCCCTGTGGCATCACACCTACCACCTGGTAGGGCTCTCCGTTGATGGTCAGGGACGTGCCGACGGCTGTCTGATCGCCGCCGAGGCGCCGCTGCCAGAAGCCGTGCGAGATGACAACGACGTTCTGCTCCCCGGTGCGCTCTTCCTCCAACGAGAACGATCTACCCAGTTGCGGGGCGATACCTAGCGTGGCGAAGAAGTTGTACGATACGATCGTACTGCGGACGCGTTCGGGCTCGTCATGACCCGTGATGATCGCCTGCGGCGTGAACACCAGAAATGCAGCCACTGATTCGAGCGCGTCGCCCTGTTCGCGATAGTCCCAGTAATCGAGCGCGGATGTCGAGTTGCTCGTGACCCCGCGCGCTTGGTTCATGCTCGAGATCCAAACGAGTTCCTCAGGATCTTCGAACGGGAGCGGCCTCAACACCACTGAGTTGAGCAGGCTGAACATCAGCGTCACCGCACCGATACCGATGGCGAGCACCAGCACGCTCGCCAAGGTGAATCCGGGGCTGCTTCGGAAGGTGCGGGATGCGAAACGGATGTCGTTCCATGAATCTTTCATAATGAAACCTCGTGGAGGTTTGCCGTGAGCGGCCGCGCCGGCCCGGGACATCGCTCGTGGCCGGCGCCGGCGCGCGAGATAGCGCACGCAGAGCGGCGGCAGCTGGCTCCAGTACCACAAGCCCGCGCGTAGCCGCTGTGCGCCACTGGTGGGGTCCCGTTCCACGATGCTCGAATAGGCCTCGTGCAGATCCCCCACCACGGTGTCACGCACCATGCCTCGGGGGAGACAGGCTGCCAGCAGCGCCTGAGCAATGCGGGGGGGCGCAGCCCCGCGTGGCGATCTCACTGTTGCTCCAACACCGAGTCGAGCCCCTCCCAGAGTCGCATCCACGCCGTGCGCGATCTCCGCAATGCATCGAGGCCTGTGGATGTCACGGTCAGGTATCGCTTGGGCTTGCCGCCGCGCCGCGGTGTCGGATCCCCCAAGCGCGACGTCAGCATGCCTTTCTCCTCCAAGCGGTCGAGCGTCACGTAGAGGGCTCCGCGCGACACCGTGCGGCCGACCCGCTCGCGCAATTCCTCCAGCACTTTGGTGCCGAAAGCCTCCCCGTCCAGCTGCAGCACCGCGAGCAGGACCATCTGCTCCAATTCGCCGAGATACCCGGTTCTCTTCATGGCTCCTCCCCACCCCCGCGGGCGCCAAGATCATCCAATCCTACAAAATAGACGTAAGCTGGGAGGGAAAGGTTTCACGTCGGAGGCCGCACACAACACTCGTGCCGGCAGGCTATCTCGAGGCCGGGATGCGGCCCGCTGAAACAACTGCCGTGCTTTCCCCGATAATGTCATTGAACAGATGAAGAGGTCCTTCATGCGACTAGCAGCGTGGTACATCTTGGGTCTTGCCACCGCGCACACCGGCGCGCTAACAGCGCAGGCTCCCGACACACTCGGCCAGCCGCTGTTCGAATCCCACGAGATACTCCAGCTGACAATCCAAGCACCATTCAAGACAATCTTCAAAGACCGCGATCAGGAGAGCGAGGAGCATCCCGGTACTCTTTCTTACGTCGATCCGGATGGGACGCGCGTCAATTTGGAGGTCAAGGTCCGGACGCGCGGCAAGTTCCGGCTCCAACGGTCGACGTGCGACTTCCCCAACGTCCGGGTGAATTTCAAGAAGAAACAGGTCCAAAACACGATCTTCCACAACCAGGACAAGCTCAAACTCGTGGGACACTGCCAGAACAACCGAGAGGAGTATGAGCAACAGACTCTACTCGAATACCTGGTCTACCGATCGCTGAACCTCTTTACCGACTTGAGCTTCCGGGTGCGCTTAGCGCAGATCACCTATATCGACACCGAAGAAGACGACGATCCGCTCACCAGGTACGCGTTCTTCATAGAAGACGAGGACTTGATGGCTGCGAGGAACGGCTGGCAGGTCCTCGAGGCCCCGGGGATCCCGCCTCAGGAGTACGAGGCCGCGGATCTCACGCTGGTTGAGCTGTTCCAGTTCATGATGGGCAATACCGATTGGGACGCGTTCAAGACGCCGCCTGACGAGGAGTACTGCTGCCACAACTTGATTCCGGTGGGTAGCACGCTAAAGCCGGTGTACCCGGTGCCGTACGACTTCGACTGGGCGGGGGTCGTGGATGCGCGGTATGCGAAGCCCGATCAGAGCCTGCGGATCCGCTCGGTGCGTGATCGCCTCTACCGCGGTATCTGCCGGCCGCCGGATGACTTCGGAGTGCTGCTCGAGTCCGCGGTGCGACAGTTCCGTGACAACAAGGATGCGATCTATGCCCTGTTTCAGAACCAAGAGGGATTGGAGCAGAAGTACATCGATCGCAACATCGAGTACTTCGACGAGTTCTACGAGATCGTCAACGACGTCCCGAAGGCAAATCGGGAGATAGTCGAGCGCTGCCGGCGTTGGTGACCGGCGGCGCCCGGCGGAACGCAGCGTCGCCATCCCAATTGGCAAGAAACACTTCTCGGACACCTAACTGGTGTCGCCAGTCAGTGGTCGGCTGCTTGATGCCAGCGGTGAGCGATCCCATAGCGCGGGTGGCGGTCCGGCGGTCT
>CP070666.1:2031781-2057120 GCA_020351775.1 Gemmatimonadota bacterium
GGGCAGGGGCGACCGACCAGCCATAACTATGACACACCATGCGGCCGTGGAATAAACCCGATGGCTGTCCCTCGTAACGGGGAAGCGCTACCGCTTACCGACCGAAGCTGAGTGGGAGTATGCCGCCCGAGCTGGAACGATAACTCCCTACTTCTTTGACGGCGCGCCGAGACAGTATACGGATAGACGGTTCTGGAATAGGGTTTTCGGCCGCAATACGGCGGTGCTCGATAGCTTCACGGTGCACGCCGGAAACAGCGGAGCCAGAACCCAGTCGCCGTCGTCCACAGCCCCCAACCCGTTCGGGCTGGTGAACATGCTGGGAAACGTCAAGGAATTCTGTCTTGACTGGTATGCACCCGACACGTACGCTGAGCGTGACTCCGGAGCCGGCGTCATCGATCCACTGGGACCCGAGACAGGAACCGAACATGTCGTGCGAGGCGGCTCGTTCCGCAGCGATCCAGCCGACCTGAGGTCCGCCGCTCGCGATCACACCGATAGAAACAGGTGCTTCATGACCGATCCACAGGTGCCAAAGAGCCTCTGGTGGTATTCAGACTGTACAGATATAGGATTCCGTGTAGTATCCGAGGTTGAGAACGGAGTTCCGGTGCCAATAGGACGCAACTGAGAAGAGGAGCCCAGCGATGAGTGACAATACGGACAGAACAAGCCGGCGCGAGTTCATCGAAGCAGTCGGGGCGATAGGTGCCGTGGGTGCGATGGGTGCCGTGGTAGCTGGTTGCAGCAGCGATCTCGGAGGTCAATACGCCAATTACCCATGGCCACCACTTCTGGAACAGGCTCCCGATGGCCCCGTGTTGCGGGCGGGACTCATTGGCTGCGGCGGCAGGGGTACCGGCGCCGCGGGAGACTTCTTGGACGCCGGTCCCAATCTGGAGGTGGTCGCGTTGGCCGACTGCTTCCGCGATCGAGTCGACAACTGCCGCAACACGCTGCAGGAAGAAAGGGGTGTCGCAATCCCGGAAGAGAACTGTTTCTCCGGGTTCGATGCATACCAGCAGTTGCTCGAAACCGATATCGACATAGTCCTGATGGCAACACCGCCCTACTTCCGCCCAGAGCATTTTGAGGCCTCTGTCGAGGCACGCAAGCACGTGTTCATGGAGAAGCCTGTAGCGGTCGATCCGGTTGGCGCACGCGAGGTCATGGCGAGCGCCCGCAAGGCCGATGGCCTCGGCCTTTGTGTCGTTACTGGCACCCAGCGGCGCCATAAGGCCGACTACCTCGCCACGTTTCGTGAGATCACCCGTGGCGCCATCGGCGAAATCGTGAGTGCCAACTGCTATTGGAACGGCACCGTCCCGTGGTGGCGAGACCGGCAGCCGGGCTGGACCGATGTGGAGTACATGGTGCGCGATTGGGTGAACTGGACTTGGCTCTCGGGCGACCACATCGTGGAGCAGCATGTGCACAACATCGATGTGATCAACTGGTACTTGGGCGAGGCCCACCCCGAGAAGGCCGTCGGGTTCGGCGGTCGCTGGCGTCGGCCCAGCGGCGATCAGTACGACTTCTTCAGCATCGATTTCACGTACGACAACGACATACACGTACACAGCATGTGCCGGCAGATCTCTGGTTGTGCCAACAACGTCTCGGAATTCGTCCGTGGCACGAAGGGCTACTCCAATTGCGAGAATGAGATCTGGCGCCCCGATGGAACACTGGCATGGGAGTACTCATACGAGGAGGATGAGGAAGGCAACCGTGTGCGGCCGCAGCCCTATGTGCAGGAACACATCGATTTCGTGACCGCGATCCGCAACAACGAACCGGTGAACGAGGCAGAGCGGACTGCAGTTGCCACACTCACTGCCATCATGGGTCGGATTTCATGCTACACCGGCCAAGAGGTAACGTGGGACGAGATGATGGAGTCGGACCTCAAACTGGGACCCGATCGGCTGGAGCTAGGTCCGTCCGATCTGGTACCAGCAGTGGTTCCGGTTCCGGGAACGGCTTAGTAGTGCGCTAGCCAAAAACCGAGCCAGTAGCTGATCAGTTACATATTCACCGCCGCACAACCGGCAGCCTGATCTGCGATGGATAATCGCGCGAGTGGTGCACCTGGTTGTGTGCCACCACCCACTCGGTCTCGTCGTAGTTGCGACCGCCCGTATTGAGATTCCGGGTGAACCGCGGAAAATTGCTGCTCGACACCTCGATACGGATCCGATGGCCCGCGGCGAAGTAGTTGCTGGTCGACATCGGGCTGACCGCAAGTTCGTACACCACACCCTCTTCCATGAAGACCTGTTTGTCGTACCCCTCGCGATAGCGCGCCCGCTGGACAGTCTCGTCCAGGTTGTATGCCGTCCCATCGGGATAGACATCGAGCAACTTCACAGTGAAATCAGTGTCCTTCGCATCGGACGAGACGTACAGCGTGATCTCGATCGTGCCACTCACTTCGATTCCCTGTTCCAGAGGCTCGGTGGTGTAGACCAGAATATCGGGGCGTTGTTCCATCTCCTGCTGATCGAATGCGCCGGCGTCGATGGCACCTCCGATGCAACACACGTTCCCCCCATAGGACATGACCGGGTTGCCGGGATCGTAGGTGAAGGAGTCCGGGTTGTCGCGTGATCCCGGCCGGCGCGTTGTCAGCTCGCCATCCCCGAACACTGTGTTCGCATTGCCACCACTATTGAGGTAGTGCGTCACTATCTCCACCCCTGCCGGTGGCCATGATTCCGCTGTCTGCCACTGGTTCATGCCCATGGTGTAGTAACGGACTTTGGGCAAGGTATCGGTGATTCCGTTGTTTTCGCCCTTCAGCCAGTAGTCCCACCAGGCATAGATCAGTGCGTCATAGTCGAGTCGCGCGTCACCCATGTTTCGCTCCCCCACTATCGTCTGCTCGGATGCGCGGGTGTACGCACAGTGGGTTACGGGCGCGATCACGGCGTATTGACTCTGCGCCACCTCCGGATCTTCCGCACTGTTCCGCACGTGGTTGAACAGGGCCAGGTTGGGACCGACTGACACGTCGTACCACGACATGAACCACATGCTGGGCACGCCAAACGGCTCATCATCGTGGTACAATCCACCCTTGTACCAAGCCGAATCGTCTGGTGTGCGCTGGATCATGCGACCGCCGGTGGCAACCGGTGCCGAATCCGCAAATATGCCTTTGGGTCCATCGACGTTCCGCATGATGTCTTCGACCGGCAAGTGCCACAAAGCCTCCTTCCAATCGACCGGCGGCATCTCCGGCGCCAGGTCGAAGTAGCGCGACAGTCGGATCATGTCTTCGCGAGGGATGTTTTCCGGGAACATCGGGCGCTGTGTATTCTGCACACCGTACAGCCATGTGAAGAACAGCATCTGCTCGGCCCCACCACGATACCAGTTGCCCTGCTCGTAGAATCCGCCGACGCGGCCCACACCGGCTCCGAACCCCTGCGGCACCATAGCCGCATGCGCAGGGTGATCGAGTGCTGCCAGTCCCATCTGCCACTCTGCGGTCGAAGAACAGCCTAGTGTGCCCACCTTGCCGTTGGACCACGGTTGCTCAGCAATCCACGTCAGTGCGTCATAGCCATCCGTCTTCGGTGGACCCAGAATGTCCCACTCTCCCTCTGAGAAGTACCTTCCGCGCTCATTCTGAATCACGTAGGCGTAGCCCCGTTCTACGGCGTCGATAATGGGTCTGAATCGACGTGTCTGTAGTTCCCCGTCACGCCAAGGATTGAAGTTGTACGGTGTGCGCACGAAGATCGCCGGCACCCGTCCCCCAGCCTTTGGCCGATAGACGTCGGTCGCCAGTCGGACGCCGTCGCGCATCGGCACCATGACCTTCTGTTCGACGACCGCGATGGCCTCCAGCTGCTCCAGCTCCTGTTGCGCAGATGCCGAGGTGGCTACCGCAGCGACGGCGGCACAGCTGATGATCAGATGACGGTCAACCGTTGACATCGCAGTGTCCTCCCTCAGGCACTCGATCCTTACAGTGATTCGTCGTTCCCAGTATTCTGACTCGGAATATGCGCGTGAGATCCTCACACCTCAAACCCCCTGCAGCTCATTTTGGACGGCGCTGCGGGGAGATGGGCTGGTACGTTATGCAGTCTGACCTCGGCTACAAGACACGCATGGCAAAGGTGTATCCCCGTCCGGTATATTGATAAGAGAGCAAAATACCGGGTGCATCTCGAACCCTTTGATCTCTGAGATGCACCTGCGGCCGGAGGCTATCCTGCCATGAGTCGTTCCCTCGATCGATAGGAGACTGAATCATGAATCCCATCGAGGAACTCGACCACATCGCCATCAATGTGAGATCCCATCGCCTCGTCAAGACGCTGCTCAAAGAGAACCCCAAATTGGAGCAGATCCTGCGCAACTCGAAGAACGAGATCGAAGCGCGCGTCGGGATTCGGGAATGGGTGTTGGAGGAGCTACAGCAGCGTCCTCAGGCCCTTGCATACTACGAAGGACGCAACTCCAACCGTGAGGGATTCGAGGCGCTATCATGGAGCGACTACGGCGCCATTCGTATACTCGACTATGTCGACCACGCCGGACGTCAGTTCGAGGACCTCAACCTGCGCGGTGAGGTGGCAGTGAGCACCCCGATCCGACAGCTGTGGCTCGCTGTCAATCAGGGTACGGGTGGTGCTAAACCTGACTTCTTCGAAGACGCAGTGCATCTGTTTCGTCAGTTTTCGGGAAGGAGCGAGCGGCGCAAGCCGACCCGGGAGGAGGTCGAGGGATGGATGGAACGCTATCCCTCCGGCCTCGATCCGCGAATCGTAGCTCTCCGGGAGGAGAATCGGGAGCGCATTCTGGACATCATCATCGACCGCATGGACAACGGCGAGATCCGTAGTCAAAAGTTCCGGTTCGAAACCGGCATGACTCGTCCGGAGAAGTTCGAGCAGGCCCTGGAATGGTGGAACGACATGCAGTTCCATCTCCACTTCGCCGTGCGCTCCCCGGATCTGCTCAACCAGATGCTGGGCGACTCGCTGGATCCCGACACCATGAGTGTGTTGTATCGCGCGCGGGACGCGGGGATTCCGTTCTTCGTCAACCCTTACTATCTGTCGCTGCTCCACGTCCGCGTTCCCTACTTCGCGATCGGTGCTGACCTGGCGATCCGTCACTACGTAGTCTATAGCCAGCAGCTGGTGGACGAGTTCGGCCACATCCGCGCTTGGGAGAGGGAAGACGAGGTGGTGCCTGGCAGGCCCAATGCAGCAGGATGGTGCCTACCTCCCTACGACAACGTGCACCGGCGCTACCCCGACGTGGCCATCATGATCCCGGACACCACTGGGCGCGCCTGCGGTGGACTATGCACTTCGTGCCAGCGTATGTACGACTTCCAACGAGGCCGGCTGAACTTCGATCTGGAGGAACTTGAACCGAAACCGAGTTGGCCGGAGAAGCTGTCGGAGCTGATGAAGTACTTCGAGGCAGATTCCCAACTGCGCGACATCCTCATTACGGGCGGCGACGCGCTAATGAGCACGGACAAGGCACTGCAACGCATCCTCGATGCGGTGTACGATATGGCCAAAGCTAAGCGCGAGGCCAACGCCGGCCGGGAGCGCAAATACGCCGAGATCCAGCGGGTCCGCTTGGGCACGCGGCTGCCCGTCTACCTGCCGCAGCGGATCACACGCCAGCTCACACAGATCCTGGCCCGATTCAAGGAACAGGCCTCGGAGATCGGAGTCAAGCAGTTTGTGATCCAGACCCACATCGAATCGCCCATGGAGGTGACACCTGAGGCACGCGACGCAGTGCAGCAGTTGCTGTCCGCCGGCTGGATCGTCACCAACCAGCTGGTCTCTACGGTCGCCGCGTCACGCAGAGGGCACACCGCAAAGCTGCGCCAGGTGCTCAACGAGGTCGGTGTGCTCCCTTACTACACGTTCGTCCTGAAGGGATATCGGGAGAACAGTTTCAACTACGCGCCGGTCGCACGGTTGGCGCAGGAGGAGATGGAGGAGAAGGTCATCGGTCGCATACCAGAACGCTATTACGAGCCGATTCGCCGGCTGTCGGAGCAAGCAGCGTCGGTGGTCCGTGAAGTCAGCACGCTCAGAGGCAGGGTGTGCGTGCCATTCCTGGCAACCGATCGCAACGTTCTCAACCTGCCGGCAGTGGGCAAGAGTCTCACGTTCCGCGTGATCGGCATCACCCGCTACGGTCGGCGCATCCTTGAGTTCGACCACGATCGCACGCGAGCGAACAGTCCCATCATCGAGAGAATGGGAAAAGTGATCGTGATCGAATCGAAATCGATCCGTGAGTATCTACGACAGCTCGAAGATCTGGGAGAAGAGATTTCAGAATACGAAAGCTGCTATGGATACTCAATGGGACAGACGGAACCGCGCATGGCTCTATACGAATATCCGGACTATGACTACGAGCCGACCGACGAGATCACCAACTTCGAGCTGCCAGAAGCGGAGCAGCTGATCGGAGGAGCCGAACCGCTGTCTGCGCTCGCGGAATAGACATTCGAGACGCACCCCATCCGTTAGTGTCAAGGAGGAAGACTTGGACAGTCGAATAGACCAATCCGTCATCGAGCTGTACGACCAGTTCGCCCACGGGCATTTGAGTCGTCGGCGTTTCCTCAACCGCCTGGCCCAGATGGTCGGCGGCTCGTCGGCGGCGCTTGCCGTGGTTCCGTTGCTGCAGAACGATCATAGCACGCTGATTGTGCCAGAGCAGGATGACCGTCTCGACATCTCTCAGGCTCAGTGGGAGACAGGGGCTACAACGATGTCCGGTTACCTCGCCAGACTAAAAGGCGGTGAGAGGCTACCGGCCGTCATCGTCATCCACGAGAATCGCGGGCTCAATCCGCACATCGAGGATGTCACCCGGCGCATAGCCCTCGAAGGATTCTTGGCGTTAGCTCCTGACGCGCTCTCGCCCTCGGGGGGCACTCCCGATGACGAGAGCAGGGCGCGAGAGATGATGCGTGAACTCGACCCCACGGAGACGTTGGGGCGATTGTCCGCCGCCGTGCCGTTCCTCGCTGGCCATCCGGAGTCAACCGGTAAGGTCGGCGCGGTGGGATTCTGCTGGGGTGGCGGCTACGCCAACCAGCTCGCCGCGGCCGGGACGTCGCTCAATGCAAGTGTAGCCTACTATGGCCGTCAGCTTCCAGTCGATGAAGTCCCGAAGATCACTGCGGCACTGTGCCTGCACTATGCCGAACTCGACGAACGCATCAATGCCGGTATTGCAGATTACGAAGCTGCGCTTAAAGCCAACAACAAGACGTACGAGATATACATGTATGAGGGCGCCAACCACGCCTTCAACAATGATACGAATGAGGCGCGTTACAACAAGGAGGCGGCAGATCTGGCCTGGAGTCGTACGATCGCCTTCTTCAAGAAACACCTGGCAGCGTGAGGCCCATGAAATGAGCTGCTGGCGGGCCGCGCTCCGCTACAGCCCGCCTTCGCTGGCTTGACGTGCCCGCCAATTGATCGCAGACCATAGACGAAGATCGGCCATTCAGCCGGTGTCACCTCGCAGGCTGCAGCACGAATCCGTTGCCAGTGCTAGGCGCCGCGGCGAGCCCGGCCCTTCGGCACTACCGCCGGAGCTTCCCCAGGCAACACCGTTTGTACTTGCGTCCGCTTCCACAAGGGCAAGGGTCGTTGCGTCCCACATGCGGGACCATCGCGTCCGCCCCCTGCACAGCGGCCATCAGTTGCTCGTTGGTAGCACCGGCCTGCCATAGCGGGACCAGCTTCGCGAAGAACGGGCGACTGTGGGCGAAAAACTGTTTCAAGCCTGAGCAGAGATAGTTCAGTCTAGCCTCTCTGTCCGGGCTCTCGATGAACCGATCCTTGGGGCACCCGCCGTTACACATCGATAGCACGTCACATTCGCGGCAATAGCGTGGCAGGTAATCTCGCTTGTTCCGGCCGAACCGTATCTGTTCCGGCCTGCTCAATAACTCTTCGAGCGGGGTCTGACAGATGTTACCGAGTAGATGTCCCCTGTCAACAAAATGATCACAAGAGTACAAGTCACCGTTGTGTTCCAGTACCGGGACATCACCACAGGTCTCGCGGAACACACAGAGCGAGTGTTCGAGTGCGCGTAAGGGCCTCGCCGCCTCATCGAATATTTGGATCATGATCCGGCCGATATCATGCCGGATCCATTCGTCGAAGATCGTACACAGAAAGGAGCCGTACGCCCCAGCCGGCACCGTATGCTGCGTCACTCCTCGTGGCAGTCCCTTGCTTCGCTGAACCAAGGGCAGGAAGCCCACGTACGTGGCTCCAATTTCCTTGAAGAACTCATAGACCTGCATGGGATAGCGGACGTTCAAGTCGTGCACGACGCAGAGCACGTCGTACGGAATGCCGTAGTCCCGTAGCAGCCTGAGACCGTCCATCACTCGCGCATGTGTGGGCTTCTGGCTCTTGGTCACCCGGTACAGGTCATGCAACTCGGCGGGTCCATCCAGACTCAGCCCAACGGCAAAGCCTTCGGCCACGAGAAAGCGGCACCATTCATCATCCAGCAGCGTGTCATTGGTCACAATTCCGTTGATGATCTGCTTACCGGATGGCTGGTGACCGCGTTGCAGTGAAACGATGTTACGGAAGTAGTCCACTCCCAGACTGGTCGGCTCACCCCCGTGCCAGGAGAAACGGATCACTGGACCAGTGGTCGCCTGGATGTGCTGAACGATGTAATCCTCGAGAACGGCATCATTCATGCGAAACGATTTCGCCCTGGGATACAGACCTTGTTTCTCGAGGTAATAGCAGTAGTGGCAGTCGAGGTTGCAGACGGCGCCGCCCGGTTTGGCGAAGATCTGAAACTCCTTCGCAGCCGTTTCGGTACGCATCTAGCTCACATCTCCCTGCGTTCCGGGCCTGTCCTTGCGTCTACCGCTAGTGCCTGTGCCTGTCCATCCGCGGATTGACGATATTGGCGAATTTTGAGCCGAACCGGTAGCTGAACCCAATCCCAATATCGAACCGATAGTTGGTCTCCCCGCTGCCGGCGGCGCAGCAAGATCTCCTCCGGTGTCAGGTCTTCGGCCGGCAAATAGAACTGGTCCTTGATTCGGGAGAATGAACCCGAGATTTCTAGGTTGAGTCCGCGGAACAGGCGGTACTCGATGTCCAGGAAGGTATTGATCCTATGCGTTGCCGGATCGTGCAAATACTGGATGCCCTCCACCGATCCAAAGATCTCTCCCCACGGCTGCTGCACGGCTGCCGTGATGAGCAGACTGTGTCGTGGCAGCACTTCTTCTGTCTTGCCCTCAACAGTCTCCAACTCGTAGTTGAAAACCGCCAGCTCGATCGAGTAGAGGAACACAATTGCCCGTCTGGTCGACTCGCTGTACGGGAAGATATCGTACTCCAGCGCAGGACCGGCGAACATGGCCAGGTCTCGATTGAGAAACGTAGACCGGTTCACATGCGTTCTGCCCCCAGCGGACCAGTGATCGCCCAGGCTCCAAACCATGAGCAGATCGGCCGCATAATCCTCGGCTGTGTTTACGAATGTCACTCCCTCTTCCACTTCGTCGAACTCCTCATGATCGTATTCACCCGACAGGCTGAAGTTGATCTTGAGATCCTCCGATACCCGATCCGCACTGGCGTATCCCTCGATCGAATAGCCCCGTTCCTGTGACTCGCCATCGATATCTCCCTCAGCGCCGATCCGGAACACCCAGAGATTCCACGGGTCGTTCTCCTCCCGCTCAACCACGACCAGCTCTGGTGCCTCGTACATCACCCGAAGCCGTGGTGCCAGTGGCGTCGCCTCCACAAATTGCACGAGCCCGAGGGCAATACTCTGGGTAAGCCCATCACGGATCTCCGTGTCCGTGTCGTCGGGATCGGAGACGAACAGCGTCGACTTGGCTACACCATCGAAGGATCTGCGACCCAGGTAGTCGAGCGTGTACTGCCACCCTCCACCACCCGTCCGCTGTGCGGTTATGAGCAGATGCAGATCCGCGTCCTGCCGGTCTCGCGCCCAGTTGATCCACGTGATCTCGCGGCGGAAGTGGTCGAAATCACAGTTGGGTGCATTGCAGTCGAGGAACACGAACAGCGCCTGTGTCGTAGTGTCGGCCGCAGGTTCCTGGCCAGCAGCAGACTCGGCACAGACAACACCCCATAGGCAGGCGGATACGAGCATCGGGTTTCTGAACATACCTCTTCCTTGGTTCTTGGTTCTTGGTTCTTGGCTGAGGGCTCGACCTCGCAGGTTCAAGCAGCCAGATTGAGCAGTATCGGCAGTCTTGTCTGAACAGAATATTACACAGCTTGATCTTGAAGAGATCCGCGTAAGAGGCACCGCGGGTTTCGCTTGCCGCGACTGCGAAAGACCGCATATTAGGTCCGTCGCTCCTGGATGACGTTGCACGAATTGCGCGGTAAGGACGCTGGCCAATACGCCCCTGAACGGCCTGCTGAGCGGCCGGATGAACTGAGGCACCGACGCTGAACGGAGTCTGCAATGGCCATCATAACAATAGCGGGAGGAATGTACGCCGGCGTGGAAGCCCTGGCAGACCGCCTCAGCGAGAGACTCGCATATCGGCGCTACTCCCGTGAGGAGTTGTTGAAAGACGCGGCGAAGCGGTACGGAGCCTCGCAAAGCCAAGTGGAATCTGCGCTGCAGAACAGACCCGGCTTCCTGGAGGGCCGCGGACTCAAGAAGCTACACTACGTCTATTGCGCACAGGCAACCATGGCACAAGCCGCCAAGGACGACAATGTGGTGTACAACGGTCAGGCCGGACACCTCCTGCTGCGGGGAATCCCGCACCACTTGAGGGTGAGGGCGGCTGCCACCATCGAGTCTCGCGTCACCGCCGCGATGGAAAGATGCAACCTCACTTGGGAAAAGGCAGTTGAGTACATCAAGGAGGCAGACAACGCACGAAACAAATGGATCAGGTGGGTACACGGAGTCGAGGCAGACGATATCCGCACGTACGACCTGCTGATAAACCTCGAACGAATCCCCATCGAGACTGCCGCTACCATCGTTGCCGAAACGGCCGAGCGTGACTTCCGGACTACGCCTGAGTCCCAGCAGATACTGGACGATCTGGTGCTGGCCAGTGAGATCCGGGCCAGGATCGGCCTCCTTCGAACCATTGCCGACGACAAGATCGGAATCGACGCTGACCATGCGGTGATCACGATCTCGGCGAATGTGCGGTCGCTTGCCGACGTGCAAAAGGACAAAGAGCTGGCCCAGCAGATTCCAGGTGTCAAGCGTGTTGCGACCAAGATAGAGACATCATGACTGGAGCACCTTCAAGGTTACGGACACTCGCTCGCTCCGTACGCACCGCGCAAGGGTGGGCGACTGGAGGATGAGTGTGACAGGTCGGTTTTTCGTCTCAGCCGGCGGCGCCATCGCCGCGGCTTTCGGCTCCGCGCTGTGCTGCGCTGGCCCGACCGTGGCAGCCGCAATGGGTGTTTCGGCAGCCGGACTCGCCGGCTTCCTGCCGCTGCGTCCCTATCTCGTGCTAATTGCCGTTGGGTCGTTGTACTACGGGTTTCATCTACTGGACAAGGAAGAGGCTAGAGCGTGCAAATCCGACATGCCGTGCGCCAGCCCCACGGTGCGGCACCGCATGAGGGTGGCTCTCTGGACCGCGACCGGCCTGGTCGCCCTATTCGGGACTTCGCCGATCTGGGTCCGCTGGGTGTTCTGATGGCGCGATGCGGCAGTCGTGGCAGATGCTGGAGCACCTTCTTGCTCAACTTGATCCTGTTGTGCAGCTGCAGCCGGTCGCCTGCAGACCTGCCGCCGACGGACGTCGTCCCCTCCCACGCGCAGCTCCAATACCACCAGATGGAGTTCATCGGCTTCATCCACTTCACGGTCAACACGTTCACGGACCGCGAGTGGGGATTCGGTGACGAGTCTCCGCAAGTATTCAATCCCTCACAGTTTGACGCCGACCAATGGGCTCGGATCGCCGACGAAATCGGCATGAGGGAGCTGATTCTGACGGCTAAGCACCACGACGGGTTCAGCCTGTGGCCGTCCCGTTTCACCGAGCATTCCGTGAAGAACAGCCCCTGGCAGAACGGAGACGGAGATATCGTTGCAGAGTTCGCAGCGGCATGCCGCCGACACGGCGTCAAGGTCGGCCTCTATCTCTCACCCTGGGATCGCAACCACGCAGACTACGGTAGTCCGACCTACCTCGCCTACTATCACAACCAGTTGCGCGAGCTCCTCACGGACTATGGTGAGATAACCGAGTTGTGGTTCGATGGCGCCAACGGCGGCACCGGATACTACGGTGGTGCCTACGAGGAGCGAAGGATCGACCGAGCGACCTACTACGACTGGGAAACGACATGGGCGCTGGTGAAAGCGTTGCAGCCTGGCACGTTGATCTTCTCGGACGCGGGACCGGATATCCGTTGGATTGGAAACGAACGGGGGCTGGCGGGTGAGACCAACTGGTCGACGATCAACACGGCGGGGATCGTGGTGGGAGAAGCGGATGCGGCGTACCTGAACACAGGCGATCCAAACGGTGCGCAATGGGTGGTACCACTATGTAACACCTCCATCCGGCCCGGATGGTTCTACCATCCCGACCAGGATGACGAGGTCAAGACTCCCCAGGGGCTGGTGCAGATCTACTACGGATCAGTAGGACGTAACTGCGTGCTGCTGCTCAACATCCCGCCGGACCGGCGGGGTCTGTTCCACGAGGCCGACATCGCGGCACTGAGAGAGTTCCGGCAGATCCTTGATGAGACGTTTGCTGTAAACCTCGCGGAGGGAAAACCGGTGACGGCTGACAGTCATCGCCGCCGGCACCCCAAATTCGCGCCCGCCAATCTGGTGGACTCCAATCCGGACTCCTACTGGGCAGCCGAAGACGGCACGCAGCAAGCTGTCTTGGAGGTCGATCTGATCGGAGAAACCGGATTCGATCGCATCATGCTTCAAGAACCGATTCGCCTGGGTCAGAGGATAGCAGCGTTCGCCATCGAGGCGCGGATCGGAGGCGAATGGACGCCGATTGCTCACGGGACCACGATCGGTTACAAGCGGCTGCTGCGGACGCCCCTCGTTTCCGCCGACCGAGTCCGGATCATCATAGAACAGGCCAACAACGTGCCCGCGCTTTCCAGCTTTGGGCTTTTCAGAGCGTCTGCTCGAGAGCCATCGCAGTAGATGGCATAGGCGTCGTGTCAGATCGCCGAGTTCCCTCGTAGGATTGCACGGCTGAACCGGCTGCCCATTCCGCAAACCCGTTCCAGATCGAACACCTGAAACGCGCCCGGATCTCCCGCCGTAGTGGCGTCGGCCCTCATCCATTCCCAGAGGTTTCGTCATGGGGGCGATTCCCAAGGACTTCAAACTCGGCATAAGAACTCTGACCAAGAAGCCCGCCTCCTCTAGCACCGCGATCCTCGCGTTCGGATTAGGCATTGGTCTGTGTGCCATCATGTTCTCCATCATCTACGGCGTGTATTTCCGTGGCATTGGGGTTTCCGAGGCTGACACTGATCTTCCGCAATAATCCGGCGCAGAACATCAACCGAATGGACGTCCCCCAGCACGACTTCTACGACTGGCGCGAGCAGCAAGCGTCGTTCGTCGGGCTGGCAGGTTTCTCGACGGGCACCATCAACGTTAGCGGCTCCAGAGGCGATCCCGAACGATTCAATGGAGCGTTCGTCTCCGCGAACCTGTTTGATGTACTGCGGGTGCCTCCTTCCCTAGGCACCAGCTTCAGGGAGGGTGACGATGCTCCCGGCGCGCCGCTCACGGCGCTCATTGGCTACGGCGTCTGGGTCGAACGGTATGGTTCTGATCCAAACGTTGTCGGTCAGCTGATCAAGGTCAACGGCGAGCACGCGACGATCCTCGGCGTCATGCCTGATGGCTTCAGATTCCCACAGGACCAGGACATCTGGATTCCACGACGCGACGCGCGCTCTGATAACCCGACACGCGGTGATGGACCTTGGTTCCAAGTGGTCGGTCGGCTCAAAGACGGAGTGACACTCGACCAGGCTGCACTCGACATGTCCTTGGTGGCCGACCGCTTGGCGCAAGCATATCCGGAATCAAATTCTGGGGTCGGCGTGGTCTTTTCCACCTTCATCGACCGGGCGATCGGCCGTGAGGCGGCCCCCGTGTTCTTGGCGATGCAGATCGCCACGATCTTCGTTCTGCTGATTGCCTGTGCCAACGTGGCCAACTTGCTCCTGGCGCGAGCAGCCCTGCGCACCAAGGAGGCCGCAGTCCGCACCGCGCTTGGTGCCAAGCGGTGGCGGGTCGCGCTACCTCTCTGCTCCGAGGCTGCGGTGCTCTCTCTGGGTGGGGCAGTTCTCGGCATTGCGATCGCCCTCATCGGGATCGACTTGTTCGACCGCGCTACCACCGGGCTCGGGAAACCGTACTACATGGAGTTCACACTGGACTTGCCGATCCTGGGCTTCGTGGTTGCGATGACCGCAGTGACCGCACTGGTATCGGGGGTGGTACCGGCGGTGCAGATCGCGCGGACCGATGTCAACTCAGTGCTGAAGGATGAGAGCCGCGGTGCCGCTGGCTTCCGTGCCGCCAGGCTGAGCAAGGTCTTGGTTGCGGGCGAGGTGGCGCTCTCCTGTGCCCTTCTGGTTGGCGCCGGGCTGATGACCAAGAGCATCACCAAGCTCAACAACTATCAGTTCAACTTCGACACCGAGCGGATCTTCACTGCCCGGGTCGGCATCTTCGAGACTGACTACCCCACTCCGGCAGAAACGCACCCTCTTCTTCCGCGACCTCGAGGAACGACTGCAAGCGGTGCCGGCAGCACGCGCGGTCGCTCTGACCGATATGCTTCCCGCGGTGTGCTGCAGCCGTAGGCGGCTTGCCATTGAGGGTGAGGTGTACGAGACGGACCAAGACTACCCGCTAGCCAACGTGGCGGCGATCTCGACCGACTTCTTCGACACCTTCGGAGTGGGTGTGCTGCGCGGCCGCAGTTTCAATCTCATGGATGACATGGATGGAGCCCCGGTCGCGCTCGTCAATCAACGTTTTGCCGAACGATTCTTCCCAGGTGAAGACCCCGTCGGCCGCCGCATTCGTGAGGGAACTGCGGAGAGCGATGAGGAGTGGCGGACGATCATCGGAGTCGTGCCCGATATGCAAATGGCGGGGTTCGACTAGGACAGCGACCCGGCAGGATACTACGTCCCACTGGCGCAGAGGGACCGCAGATTCATCAGCATCGCAATCCACGTGGCGGGCGGCGCTCCGCTCCGCATTACCCCGGAGGTCCGCTCCGCCGTGCGCGCCGTAGACTCAGACCTACCCATCTACTGGGTGCGCGACATGCCAGAGGTGATCCACCAGGAGACTTGGGTCTACAACGTGCTTGGCACGCTCTTCATCGTGTTCGGGGCGGCCGCACTGTTCCTGGCATCGGTGGGACTCTGCGGAGTCCTCGCGTTCTCGGTGAGCAGACGGGTCCTGGCAATGGGGCTGCGTATGGCGCTGGGAGCAAAAGCCAAGGATGTGATACGACTCGTCGTCGGGGAAGGCGCGGTTCAGCTGGGGATCGGGCTGGCAGTTGGGCTCGCGCTGGCTTTTGCCGTGTCCAGATTCGTGGCGCTGGTCACGTTCGGTGTCGAGCCCCAGGATCCCACAGTGTTCGGAGCTATCGTACTGACAATCGTATTGGTCGGGACAATGGCCAGTCTCATCCCGGCGGTCCGCGCGACCCGGGTCGATCCGATGGTGGCACTGCGGTACGAGTGACCCAGAAGCGCACCATCTCACATGTCCTCTGTAGCCGCTACGAGCCTTTTGGCGCACGAGATGCGGAACGGCGCGAGCGACAACCACGGCCCAGACACGAGCGACCCTGCCCTGGCTCCCCCACTTACTCGACTCATGCCTCTCCCTGCGGGCACCCGTGTCGACCTCATCCATGATGAGGTGTACGCAGTGGCCTGCAAGTTGCTATCCCTAGGTACTGGGGACGGCGTCGCAGGAGTCCCTGGCATAACTCACGAGATCGTGCATTAGACCTTTGCGTGCGATTCGGTCAGATTAGTAGGGAACCACAACCCCGCCCGAGGAGGACGACATGCCCCGGCTTACCCAACGTGTCAGCACGATGTGGTCCATGGTTAAGTGCCCCAGATGCGGCATGCTGGTGCAGCCCGACAACCTGCCCGCACCGCAGGGCTCGCCGGACTCATCGGGGGGTGACGAGAAACGTTGGTCGTTTCTCTGGGTTGCGCCCCGCGGAGACGTCTGCCCGGAATGTGAATTTCCGCTATCCAAGTACTTTGGGCGGCTCAAATGGATCCGCACCACGATGGTGGGTCTGGTCATCGTGGCGCTGGCCCTAGTACTGCAGATAGGCGGGGTCATCGCCAGTGCCGAACCGCCTTATATCCACACCATGCAGGCGGCGATCATCGTCGGCGCTGCGATCACAGCAGTCGGAATCATCGGAGTCCTGATCGGTGGGCGACACCGCACTATCCACGCACCAGGAAAACGGTGAGCCCCTGACGGCATCCCGCTCCTAGGAACCGGACTAGTGCCTGCAGCCCGAGGCCCTCAGGCGCGGATACGGCGTGGATTGATCCCTACTCAGCTCCCGCAGGGCATTCGAGGAGGACATTGAAGATCGACGAGTCGATCGTGATCGCGTTTCTCAGCTCCTCGTGCACCGCGATGTGCATCCTGTCGCCGTAGCGTGCGACACGCTTCAACAGACGCTGCAGGTGGCGTTGCTGAGTCTCGTGAAACGCGTCAATACGAAGGGTGATGGACGATGTCGTTGTGGCCAGGAACCTCTCAAAGTGACGGCCGGCACGGGTAAAGAACCGCCGATCGACCCAACCTGTGAGCGAGATTGACACAGTCGCGGCCGCATCCCTGGTCTCATCGATCACCACACGTAGCGCCCCACGGCGTATGTACCGCTTGAATGCCGCCTCCATTCTCGTTAGACGCTTTCGGGCTCGCATGCGGGCCGCACCGACCGCCTCGGCGTAATTGCGGTCGAAGTAGTCACGCATCGACAGGCCGACGATCCAGTCCTGCACTGCCAGTGGTAACAGCCTCGGTCGCGTCAGCGGCAGCGAGCGCAAGAAGTGAAACAGCCGTGTCAGACCACCCGGAGCCAACCCGAAGACCCATAGCCTGCCCATGATTCCCAGCTTTTCCCTCAGCGTGTAGGCGTGCCGTACCAGAGGATTTCGCAGATGCCGGTACTTATTCCTGATGCGGCGTGCGATATTATTGTAGCGCAACAGGCGGTCTTGTAGCGCTCGGTAACCACCCACCATCTCATCGTATCCCATCTGCATGGGAATGATGTTGGCACCTAGCTTCGTATTATCAGAATCGTTCCAGTCACGCAGCAGTCTTCCCTCCCGGGCGAGTCGTTCGTGAAGAGGGGTCTTGGGCAGTGCTGTCAGAAGGCCAACCATTGCCACCTGAATGCCTGACTGCATGATGAACTGATACTGCTTCTTGAAGATCTCTGTAGTATCGTTGTCAAAGCCGATTATGAACCCGCCGAAGACCTCTATGCCGTAAGAGTGGATGGTTTGTATAGAGGCCAGAATGTCCTGACGGGTATTCTGGAACTTTCTCGTTTCCTTCAGGCTTTCCTCGTCAGGCGACTCGATGCCGATGAACACCCACTCGAAGTTGGCCGCTCGAAACAGCTCCAGCAGCTGAGTATCGTGCGCCAGATTGAGCGACGCTTCCGTACCAAATCGAAAACTGTACCCGCTCTCGCCTTGATACACCTGGAGGAACCGCAACAGCTGCTTTGCAGCGGGTTTGTTGCCTATCAGATTGTCATCAACGAAGAAAACGCTGCGCTGGTTGAGTTGGCGAAGCAGATCCAACTCCGCGCGAACCTGTTCCAATGACTTGGTGCGCGGTTTGCGGCCAAACATCACGATGATGTCGCAAAACTCACAGTTGAAAGGGCATCCTCTCGAGAACTGCAGGCTGACTCTTTGGTACTTCGACAGCTTTAGCAAGTCAAACCGCGGCACTGGAGAGTCGGAGAGAGAGACGACACCTGTTTCATGATATAGTGATTGCGGTCGCCCAGCCTCGAAATCGCGACAGAATTGCGGCCAGATGTATTCCGCCTCGCCGGCAACGACCGTGTGAGCCAATGACTCGTACAGCTCCGGACACAGCGAGGCGTGGCTCCCACCTGCGACGACATGATAACCGCGGCTCCTGTAGAATCCGAGCAACTCCTTTTGTCGCGCGAACTGAACGCCCATCCCACAGACACCGACAATGTCCGCCCGCGGTTGCAGCGGCACCGACTCGATGTTCTCATCGACGATTTCCACTTCCCAATCCTGGGGGCAGAGGGCTGCCACGGTCGCCAGTCCCAGCGGCGGATTCACCGCCCGCTTGTTCGGCAGCACTCTGTCGAGAGCCCAACGGAAACTCCAGAAGCTCTCCGGAGACTTGGGGTTCACGAGTAGGACACGCATCGGTAGGCCTTCGCGCTAGAGGTGTCGCGCCGTCAGCTTGCTGCGCGCACCGCGGCGCCGAGCTGCTCACGTAAGGCGTCCGCCGACATGTGCCGAAAGTGCAGCATCGTCTTGGCGTACCGTATCTCGCCGCTTTCCGACCTGAACCTCGTGTGGATCCCCGCCTGCACTCGCCCTCCTCTTCCCATTCGCTGGCGAAACCCAACGTACCACTTCTCTTCGTCATGCTCAAGTACGCGCTCGGCCTCACAGAAGAGCTCTTTGAGACGAGCTGCAGAGAGATCCCCATCGCTAGCTGCCTCTTCCTGGAAGGCAACCAGCTGGAATTCGCCGCAGGTGAACACGACGCGCCTAGGCTTCCCTCTCTTTTGCTCAGTGGTGATCGACCACTCGTTGCCAAACCGATCCGTGTAGGATTGCGACCACTCCACCATCGTCAGCTCCAGGCCTGGGTGATACTGTCAGAGGGTAAACCCACTACGTTGTTCCGTGACCAGATTCTGCGAACTTCTTCTCGTGCCTTCTGGACTGCATGCCCTCAAGCAGCAAGAGGGACCCGTCCGGGTCCCCCAATCATAGTCGCTGGCAATCCGTCGCACAGAGACGCTGTGGCTACACCAGCACGCACGCTGTCAAAATAGCCCATCGGCCGGACGTTCGATAGGGTCGCCTTCACAACACCGGTCAGGACTCTCATGCACTAGTCTCAGCCACGCCGGAGAATACGCACGCTTCCAGCCACTCCCGCAGCATGCGGTCGAGTTCGTCCAGTTCCTGATCAGCCTGTTGTGTCATCGCCTCCCAGCGATAGCCGTCAGTAACTAGGAACCAGGCCGGCTCAGTGGCCGGAATGCCGCGTGCTATGTTGGCAGTCTGTCCTTCGTACGACACGAAACGAAACTCGCGTCCGCGGTGCTTGATACGCCGTTGCTCGACCCTGTATCTGCTCGTCATGTCTCACCTCACGCGTGGCGACCCAATGGCCGATCGGTCGGATCAATCAACCCACTCGCAGTCCCACGCCGTTGTGCCCCATCTTGAAACCAGTGACCAGGTAGTCCCCGGCTGCCTCATCTCCTCCGTGCTCCACCCCTCCGCGGCCTCAGCGACGGACCCGATCGTCGCGCAGGAGCGTGCCGCCCCAGCGGCTGCAGTGGCGCGACGGCCGGTTCCAAGCCTGGCATCACGTCGCGGTGGAAGGTCATACCCATCAGCTTTTCCACGTCGTACATCAACAGCCATTCGTCCGGCGACATCAGTGTCAGTGCCACGCCCTGTGCGCCGGCACGCGCTGTGCGGCCGACCCGATGAACGTAGATCTCTGGATCGACCGGCACATCGTAGTTCACGACCATCACGACGTCGTCGATGTGGATACCGCGCGCAGCCACGTCGGTGGCCACCAACGTCCGAATCCTACCTTCGCGGAAGCCATCAAGGGCCCTGGTGCGGAGGCTCTGAGCCTTCCCGCCGTGCAATGCCGCCACGCGAACGCCGTCGCTTCGGAGTTGGCGGGTGAGTCGGTCTGCACCGTGTTTGGTGCGAGTGAACACGAGGGCTCGGCCGCGCTCCGGCAACTCCCCCAAGAGCCGGACAAGCGCGTGGCGCTTCTGCAGTCTATCTACCGCCACGAGCAAGTGTTCCACACCCTTGGCCGCAGCAGCGCGTCCACCGACCTCAACGGCGGCGTGATCCTTCAATGCGCGTCGTGCCAGACGATCCACCTGATCAGAGATAGTGGCAGAGAACAACAGCGTCTGATGCTCGATCGGCAACACGCCGAGTATTCGATTCACATCATGAGAGAATCCCATATCGAGCATCCGGTCGGCTTCATCGAGCACCAACACTTCGATATCGGAGCAGTCAATGTGGCCCCGGCCCATGTGATCGAGCAACCGGCCGGGCGTCGCAATCACGATATCGACACGATCCTTGAGGGCCCGGGTCTGCTTCTCCAGCGAGACGCCACCGTATACCGCAACGGCCTCTAGCCTGGAATACTTGCCGTAGCTGAGTGCGCTGTGGAACACCTGGTCGGCGAGTTCGCGTGTCGGCACCAAGACCAGCGCGCGGAGGGTGCCCTGTCTTCCATGCTTCAAACGCTGCAGTATCGGCAGCAGGAATGCTGCGGTCTTTCCGGTTCCGGTCTGCGCCGCGCCAACCACATCGCGACCTGCCAAACCCGCAGGGATTGCCTCCCGTTGAATTGGGGTGGGCTCGATGTAGCCCTTCTCATCGAGCCCACGGAGGAGTTCTGGTGCGAGCCCGAAGGAAGCAAATGAAGTGTTCATTGAAAACTAATCCTCAAGTCGAGGCACGCGTGTGACACACATACGGTCACCAGCACGCAATGCCGTTGCTGTTGTGTGAACCTGAGGAATGAATCGACGTAATGGTCCGTGCCCAATCCTAAGCGGGGACCGTTCTACCAAAGCGGAATGATACCAGCTTGCGGTTCATACTATCAACATGCAACGTAGCGGAACAGACGGCCATGCGCTAGTCGCAAGATAGTTTCGTACATCATCCGCCCTTTGTGTTAGCTTGGCTCAGCCACTCAACGAGAAATGGAGCTGAAGATGGCAAGACCGGGACCAATGACCCAAGCCAAACGGAAGCGGGAACGGGCCAAGCAAGAGAGACGCAAGGCCAAAGAAGAACGCCGTGCCCTGCGAAGAGAGCAAAAAGCCCAAAGGGCGGAGCATCGGCACGACTCTGGCGAGGACCCCGATCTCATTGGGATCGTCCCTGGACCTCAGCAGCCGACAACTGACTGAGCAGAAGCCGGCAGTGGAATCAGCTCCGCCGCAGCCGAGCTCAACTTCACTATCCTCCGGCATCGTCCGGCTCGCGCTCCAGATCTTCCTGCGGTGGCTTGATCCCGGCCGCTCCGGCCAGGCCCATCACGCCAGGAAGATTGATCGAGTCGGCTAGCCCTGAAGGAACGACCATCAGTGAACCGCGCTTCACGATACTCTCGTACAGCATGTTCATGGCTCGCAGATTCATCGCCACCGGGTTTTCGCTATAGTTTTTGGCTGCCTCGACAAACTTGGATGCAATCTGGGTTTCCGCAGTGCCCAGAATGATGCGCGCCTGTCGCTCGCGCTCGGCCTGAGCTTGCCGCGACATGGCTTCCTCCAGGGCCTTGGGGATGATCACGTCACGGATCTCGACTGACTGCACCTGGATACCCCAGTCGTGCATCTTGCGGTCGAGCGTTTCCTGCAATCCACGGCCGAGTTCCTTGCGGGACTGGATCAGCTCCGCCAGATCATGTTTTCCGATCGCGTCGCGCAGTGCGGTTTGCGCTGCAAGCACGACCGCCAGCTGGTATTGCTGCACCTCCAGCGCAGCCCGCTCTGCATCGTAGACAATCCAAAACGCTATGGCATCCACGTTAACCGGCACAGTGTCCTTCGTGAGACACGACTCGGCACCGAAATCCGTCGTCCGTAATCGCTGATCGACGTGGTAGGAGACCCGGTCGACGATCGGCACCACGAAGAACATCCCTGGCCCACGAAGACCGCGGTACTTCCCCATGCGAAGCACAACGGCCTTTTCCCATTGATCAGCGAACTTGATCGAAGAACCCAGCAGGAGCGCGGCGAGCACGCCTACTGCGACAGCGGCCCCCACGGGAGCGAGAGCTAGCGTTGCAGCCCCCAGCGCCGCACCGCCCACAAGGCCGGCCGCGACCGCGGGAACCGGATACCGCGTATCGTCGGGTGAAGTGTTGGCCATTCTGGACCCCTTCGGACTCGTCAGGGCCAGCTTTGTGACCTGCTCCGGCAGGATAGTCATTGTTACTCCCCAGAACGAACCTGATTGCGCTTGGCGGTTCGAATGTCGTCAAGCGTGTCCAGCAAGTCCTCTATCGAGAACCCGAGCGCCTCCGCACGGACAACCAGTTCCAGACTACACCGCTCGAGTTCCCGCCGTCGCCTGTGAGCGTCCTCGTCAGGTACGTTGAGACTGACGAAGGTGCCCTCACCCGGGCGGGTCGACACAACACCGAGTCGCTCGAGTTGTTCGTAGGCGCGCCCAACCGTCCTGGGGTTGAGACCCAAGTCGATTGCCAGCTGACGCACCGTCGGCAGGCGCTCACCCGTCTCAATGTTACCGCTTATCACATCGAGCCAGATTCGATCGACGATCTGACTCGAGAGTGGCTGCTCGGCACCGGGATCGAGTACGGCGGCGAGCTTCGCGGCGAGAGCGGTGGGACCGACTTCCGTCATTATGACCCTGCGGGTTTCCACATAAGAATAGGGGTCCGGTCAGGCACAAGCCAGAGTCAAGAGGCGAAGGAGCTTCGCTCTAACACCTGTCACGCTACTGCGGACCGACCACCTCGCGAATCACACACACCACCGACCAACCATCCGCCGTCTGATACGGTGCCAGACTGATCTCTACGGGAAGTGCTTGGCCAGCTTTGGTCCGGGTGACGATCTGGAGACCTGCACCCATCTGACGCACGTGGGGGTTGCGACGGTACCGCTCTCGCTCACCGACGTGAGCGTCACGAAACCGCTCAGGTATCAGTTGCTCCACCGGCTGGCCCAGTAACTCATGGCGCTCGTAACCCAACAGAACCAGGGCTTTGAGGTTCGCGTTGATGATCGCTCCATCCTCGGCCACGATGACAATGGCATCGGGCAATGCATCGAGCAGCTCAGAGTGAGCGAATCGGGTCGGTTCGAGCTGGTTCGAATCTCGTTTTGACACGGGATACCCCCGGTTACCGGCGGAATGCCGGCGATGCCGCTAATAAGATAGCCAGGCAGACAACCAGGTGGGATCCGGCGATCGCATCCGGTTTTCGACCTACCCATCAGCTCTCGCCGTGTGGCTGGCGCGCTGAGTACAGCGTAGATTCGTATGTCCTGCCGTCCGGCGAGGTCGGAAATGGCCAGAATGGCCACCACAACGGCAGCGAATCGAGATCCATGAATCCAGGAGTGAACCATGAAAGGCGCGCGATTCACCCTCGTGTTTTCCTTGGCAACGACACTCACGCTGCCCTTGAGCGCCCAGTCCAGCCAAACCGGTGCCTCCCTGGGCACCAACACCATCGACGACGATCGGCCTGTCCCCGATCTGGTCGGACTGGTCAACCGCACGGAGAGCGAACTCGCTTCGGTCGTGCAACGCTATGCGAATGACCGCGCCGCGCTCGGCCGCCGCTGGGACGTCCCAAACTCGCCTGACCGACGAGATCGGCTCCGTCAATTCTACGAGCGTTGGACCAGCAGCCTGAACGATGTCGACTTCGATGGTCTCAGCCTCGAGGGCAAGATCGACTTCGTTCTCATGCAGAATGAGCTGAGCTACGAATTGGAGTCGCTCCAGCGCGAGGAGGAGCTGTTCAGGCAGATGGCGCCGCTTATCCCGTTTGCTGAGACGCTCATTGAGCTGCGAGAGCAACGGCGTCGAATGGAGATACCAGATCCACAGGCAACGGCCGCGATCCTGGCCGAGCTACCCGATCGCATTACGGAAGCCCGGCAGTCGGTTGAAGCTAGCTTGGACGGTGCTGACCCGCCCTCTCGTATCGTGGCATTCCGCGCCGCTTCCGCGCTAGGCACCATGCGTCGCGGGATGACACAGTGGTACCGCTACTACGCGGGTTACGATCCGTTCTTCACCTGGTGGAACCGCGACCCGTACGAGACACTCGACGAAGCCATCAACGACTACATCCAGTTTCTTCGCTCAAAGGTGGTGGGAATCGTAGCTGGAGAAGAAGAGCCAATTGTCGGAGACCCGATTGGCGTGGCGGGACTCGAGAGCGACCTGGCGCACGAGATGATCCCGTATACACCCGAGGAGTTGATCGCGATCGGAGAACGGGAGTTCGCTTGGCTGGACCAGGAAATGCTCGCGGCCTCGCGTGACCTGGGCTACGGTGAAGACTGGATGGCGGCCCTGGAACACGTGAAGAACCTGGCGGTCGAACCAGGAAAACAGACCGAGGTGGTCCGTGAACTCGCGCAAGAAGCCATCAACTTCATCAAGCAGCGCGATCTGGTAACTGTACCACCGCTGGCTGAAGAGATATGGCGAATGGAAATGATGTCGCCCGAGCGCCAGCGCGTGAGCCCGTTCTTCCTTGGCGGCGAGGTGATCCTCGTATCGTACCCCACCGACGATATGACGCACGACGAAAAGCTGATGAGCATGCGCGGTAACAACCCGTATTTCTCCCGTGCAACGGTGCACCACGAGCTGATCCCGGGACACCACCTGCAGGGCTTCATGACCAGCCGGTACAACTCCCATCGCCGCGTGTTCAACACCCCGTTCTGGGGCGAAGGCTGGGCGCTCTACTGGGAGATGTTGCTCTGGGATCTGGGTTTCCCGCAGAAACCAGAAGAACGGATCGGCATGCTGTTCTGGCGAATGCACCGCGCCGCGCGAATAATCTTTTCGTTGAGTTTCCATCTGGGGAGAATGACACCCGACGAGGCAATCGACTTCCTGGTTGACCGTGTGGGACACGAGCGCGCTAACGCGACTGCCGAGGTACGACGCTCGTTCAACGGATCGTACCCACCCCTCTATCAGGCAGCCTACATGTTGGGGGGGATGCAGATCAGGGCGCTTCGGCAGGAATTGGTCGCATCCGGCCGCATGACCGACCGCGAGTTCCATGATGCCATTCTGCAGGGCGGACGCATGCCGATCGAGATGCTGCGGGCTCGGCTGCACGGCGTGGCGCCGCAGCGGAATTTCGAAACAGCCTGGCGGTTCGCCGACTCCAGGTAGAAGCGAAATTGCTTGAGGCCACCTTACACCGGCGTTGGGCC
>CP070666.1:2057220-2069147 GCA_020351775.1 Gemmatimonadota bacterium
ATGCCCGGGCTCAGCGATCTGTATCCGAGCACCGTAGGATGGGTCATCACAGTGCTCGTCGTCGGCTCGGTCGTGACGCTGCTCGCCATTTTGGGCTTCAGACAGATCGCCCGGTTTTCGAAGGTGGCCGCGCCGTGGATGTTCCTCGTGTTCGTCGCATGCGGAGTGGCCGTGCTTCCCCAGTTGGGCGTGAACTCGGTGGACGACCTCTGGGCGGTGGCTAACCAGAAGATCTGGACCGGCGCACCCCTCGAGGGCCGCGCCCACTTCTCGTTCTGGCACATCACGTTCTTCGCCTGGTTCACCAACATGGCGATGCACATCGGGATGGCCGATCTCACGATTCTGAGATACGCGAAGAAGTGGCAGTACGGCTTCTTCAGTGCGTTCGGCATGTACTTGGGGCACTACGTGGCGTGGATTGCCTCAGGAATCCTGGTCGCACTGGCGATTCAGAATTCTGGTGAGATCGCACCGGGCCCGATAGCCTACCTGGGTGCGGGGATAGCCGGGCTCGCCGCCGTCGTCATCGCCGGGTGGACGACCGCCAACCCGACGATCTACCGCGCCGGTCTCGCCATGCAGACGATCACGCCGAACTGGAAGCGCTGGAAGGTGACGCTGGCCGTTGGCGCCATAACGTCGGTCGCGGCGCTGTTCCCGGCGCTCATGATGCGCCTGCTCGACTTCGTGGCGCTGTATGGACTCATTCTGATGCCGATGGGAGCAGTTATCTTTGCGGACTTCTGGTTGCTACCTCGGTTGGGGCTGCGCCAGGACTACGCGGACTGGAAAGAAATCGCCTTCAGCTTGCCGGCGGCTGCGTCATGGGGCGTTACGCTCGCGGCCTGCTGGGGGATCAACGCCGTCTGGGGTCTGGAGGTCTTCTTCCTGGGTCTTCCCGGTTGGTTCATTGCGACAGCGATCTACGTTGCGCTGAGCTTCGCACAGCAAGGTGCCCTAACAAAGGTCAAGGCCGAACGGTACGCTGGGGACAACACATGGAATACATACTAAAGACCGGATCGTTTATCGGGCTCGCACTGACCGTGGTGCCGGCGTTTCTGGTATTTGCGGGGGAGCTGACCTGGGATACGCACGCCGTGCTCATGGCGATCGGTGCGCTGCTCTGGTTTGCCACTGCACCCTTCTGGATGGTCAAAGAAGACGCTTCGCACGGCCCGGTAGAATGATGATCGAATCGGAGCGAATCCAGCAGAGCAACCAGGCGAGCCTCGCCACGCACCGCGAAGATGTCGAGCATCTCACAACGCAACTGGCCGGGCGGAAGCTCGATTTCGAGCAGGTGGTGGAGCAGATCCGGACATTCGAGGTCGCCATTCCGTCATGGTCCCTCGGTACGGGCGGTACGCGCTTTGGACGATTCCCCGGCCTCGGTGAGCCGCGCGACGTGTACGAGAAGCTGGAAGACATCTCAGTCGTCAGCCGGCTGACGAGGGGAGCGCCGCGCGTATCGCTCCACATTCCGTGGGACGAACCGGACGACGCGCAGGCACTCGTCGACCGCGCCGGAGAGCTGGGGCTGGGCTTCGACGCCGTCAACTCCAACACGTTTCAGGATCAGGCCGGCCAGGCGCTCAGCTACAAGTTCGGCTCGCTCAGCCACACCGACGCGGCGGTGCGGGAACAAGCCATAGCCCACAACCTGCACGTCATCGAAATCGGTCGCAGGCTGGGCTCCAAAGCCATCACGATCTGGCTGGCCGATGGATCCAACTATCCCGGGCAGACTCACCTGCGGCACAGTTTCGAGCGCGTTCTCGCGAGCCTGCAGACGATCTACTCCCACCTCCCCGAGAGCTGGCGGCTGCTCACCGAGCACAAACCCTACGAACCCGCCTTCTACTCGACGGTCGTGCAAGACTGGGGCTCATCGCTGATGCTGGCACAGGCCCTGGGTGAAAGGGCGTCGTGTCTGGTCGATCTGGGGCACCACCTCCCCAACACGAACGTGGAGATGGTCGTCGCCCGGCTCATTACAGCAGGCAAGCTCGGCGGATTTCATTTCAACGATGCCAAGTACGGCGATGACGATCTCACGACCGGATCCATCCGACCCTATCAGCTCTTCCTGATCTTCAATGAGCTGGTAGACGCCAAGCTGGAACTCGGCGCCGATTTCAAGCCGGCGTACATGATCGATCAAAGCCACAACGTGAAGGATCCGATCGAAGCGCTGTTGCAGAGCGTCGTCGCACTGCAGAACGCGTACGCACGCGCGCTCGTTGTGGATCGCGCGCGGCTCTCAGAGTTCCAGCAAGCGAACGACGTGATGATGGCAGAGCGTGCGCTGACCGAGGCGTACGAGACGGATGTGCGGCCGCTGGCAGCCGAGGCGCGGCTCAGGGGCGGAGGGGCGCTCGATCCCGTGCGAGCGTTTCGCGATTCCCGATACCGCGAAGCAGTCGCCCGAGACCGCGCATCCGGCGCCTACGTTCCACCTCAAAGCTTATGAGTTCGCAACAGCCCGGGTCCTATCTCGCGTTCGACCTGGGCGCGTCGACGAGCCGGGCTCTCCTGGGTGCGCTCAGCGGGCCCAAGCTCGAGTTGAATGAGCTGCACAGGTTCACTACGCCGGTGCTGGAGATCGGCGATCATCTGTTCTGGGACGTCGACGCCATGTGGGCGGAACTCGTGACGGGGCTCGAAAAGGCGAAGGCGGCCACTCCCGGGCTCAGGAGTCTATCAGTGGATTCCTGGGCCGTCGACTATGTACCGCTCGATGCATCGGGCACGCCGATCCGGAATCCACACTGCTATCGTGATCCGCGCACCGAAGGCGTCATGGAGCGTGCGTTCGAGGTCATGCCCGCGAGCGACATCTACTCTGTGACGGGCATTCAGTTCCTGCCGTTCAACACCCTGTACCAGGTGCTGGCCGACGTGCAGACCGAAGGCTACGGCGGCGCCGCGCACAAACTCCCCATCGCCGACTACTTCAACTATCGCTTCTCGGGCCGGCAAGCCATTGAAGTCTCCATGGCCAGCACCACGCAGTTCATGGACGTGAACACAAGGCAGTGGTCCGCTTCGCTCATGGAGAAGTTCGGGTTGGACACGTCGCTTTGGCCGGAGATCATCCCATCCGGCACCCGACTAGGCTCGGCGCTGCAGGAACCGCGGGTCGAGGTTCTGGCGACCTGTTCGCACGACACCGGCGCCGCCGTCGCGGCCGCTCCCGCGGTCGCGCCGGACGAGAACTGGACCTACATCAGTTGCGGAACGTGGTCTCTGATGGGTGTGGAGCGACGTGCGCCGCTCCTGACCGATGCCGCGCGCGAAGCGGGGTTCACCAATGAAGCGGGCCTGGATGGCACGATCCGCTTCTTGAAGAACCTCACCGGACTCTGGGTGCTGCAGGAGTGTATGAGGGAATGGAGCGCGTCGAGCCGGATCGACTGGGGTGATCTGGAGCGTGAAGCGAGAGTGGCGATAGGAACGAGCAAACACACAGGCGATGACGCGCTAATCGATCTCGAAAATAAGCGGTTCCTCCCTCGCGGTCCGATGGAACACCGCATTCACGCCTATCGGCACGAACGTGGCCTCAGAACGCTGGAATCGCGCGGCGAGATAGTCCTTGCGGTCCTCTCCAGCATTGCAGCGAGCTATCGGAGCACGCTGGCCCAACTCGAGAGCATCACCGGAACCGCATACGATCGGATCCATCTTTTCGGGGGTGGCTCGCAGAACGCGCTGCTGTGCGAACTCACTGCCAACGCCTGCAAGTGCGAAGTGGTAGCAGGTCCGGTTGAGGCCACAGCGCTAGGAAACCTCCTGATCCAGGCGCGAACGATGGGAGACCTGCCGGCCGGCATGAGCATTCGCGACGCCTCCGCGGCCTCGAGCGATCTCAAGGTATATTTACCCGATTTCACTGACACCCACGATACCAAGTGATATGCATACGAAGGCTACCGAATCTTTCACGTTCATCGAGAACCTCTGGGACGACGCCGTAGCGCAGCAACTCGATCCGGTCGAACGGCTGGTCTACCGGTCCAATCTCCTCGGCAGCGACTGGCGGATAACCAACACGGGCGGTGGAAACACCTCTTCGAAGCTGAAGGAGACGGATCCTCTCACCGGAGAAACGGTCGATGTCCTGTGGGTGAAGGGCTCCGGTGGCGACCTCTTCACGTCCAAGAAGGGGAATTTCTCGTCGCTCTATCAGGACAAGCTCCTGGCCTTGCAGCAGGTTTACGACGGGTTCGACGAGCGTGGACCCAAGACGCCCGCCGAGGACGCGATGGTCGCGATGTACTCGCACACGACGTTCAATCTCAATCCCCGGGCGTCGAGCATCGACACACCGTTGCACAGCTTCATCCCATACGCGCACGTGGACCACATGCATCCGGTGTCTTGCATCGCTCTCGCCACCGCCGCGAATGGAGCGGAGTTGACACGCGAGGTCTATGGCGACGAGATCGTATGGGTCGACTGGCAGCGGCCCGGATTCGAGCTCGGCCTCACGTTGCAGCAGATCTGCCGCGATCATCCTGATGCGCGGGGTGCCATGCTGGGCGGGCACGGGCTCATCAACTGGGCCGAAGACGATAAGGAGTGTTACCTCCTGACGCTGCGGCTCATCGATCAAGCCGCCGCCTACTTGGATCGCTTTGACGAAGGTCAGAAGACGTTCGGCGGTCCCAGATATCGTGCGCTACAGGAGGACGAGCGGAGAGCGATCCTGGTAGAGCTGCTACCCTGGCTGCGGGGAAAGCTGAGCCGTAGTCGACGGCTGATCGCCACGGTCGAGACGAGTGACGAAGTGCTGGACTTCGTTTGCGCTGAGAACGCACCACGGCTGGCGGAACTCGGTACCTCCTGTCCCGATCACTTCCTGCGTACCAAGATCAAACCGCTGTACGTGGATTGGAATCCGGAGAGCGAGCAGCTCGACGCGCTCAAATCGAAACTCGATGATGGCCTCGAGAAGTACCGCAGGGATTACACGGATTACTACGAGGAGTGCAAGCGCGACGGCTCACCACCCATGCGTGGCGGAGAGCCGACGGTCGTGTTGATTCCCGGAATCGGTATGATCGGGTGGGGCAAGTCCAAGAGCGAGAGCCGGGTCACCGCCGAGTTCTACAAGTGCGCGATCGAAGTGATGCGTGGCGCCGAGGCGGTCTCCGAATACACAGCGCTGCCGCGGCAGGAGGCCTTCGACATCGAGTATTGGGCGCTGGAGGAGGCCAAGCTCAGGCGGATGCCGGCCGAAAAGGAACTCGCGCGACAGATCGCCCTCGTCGTCGGAGCAGGTAGCGGGATTGGCCGTGAGGTCACCGGTCGTCTGATTCGAGAGGGCGCGGTTGTGGCGGCCGTGGACCTCGATGGCGACACTGCGCGGAACACGGCAGATCAAATGCTGGCGCGCACCGGCAAGGGAATTGGCCACGGCGGCACGGGCATTTCGGGCTGCGGCGACGCGATAGGGCTTCAGGCGGATGTGACCGACCGGGCGTCCATTCGAGCTGCGCTGGAGGACGTGATCCTCGCCTACGGCGGCCTGGATCACGTGATCGTGACTGCCGGAGTCTACATCAGCTCCGACAGCAGTGGACGGATCCCTGATTCGAGCTGGATGGACTCGTTCCGTGTGAACGTCACAGGCTCGTATCTACTTGCGGACGAAGCCAACAAGGTCTGGTTGAGCCAGCAGCTTCCCGGCAGCATGGTCGTCACGACCAGCGTGAACGCGGTCGTACCGAAAGCCGGCAGCTGCGCCTATGACACCAGCAAGGCCGCCGCCAACCACCTGGTGCGCGAATTAGCGATGAGGCTCGCACCGCTCGTCCGCGTCAACGGTGTCGCGCCCGCAACTGTCGTGGAGGGCAGCTCGATGTTCCCGCGGGATCGCGTCATCGCATCGCTTGCCAAGTACGGCCTGCGGCATGACGAGAGTGAAGACGACGATACGCTGAGGCAGCGCCTGGCGGATTTCTATGCCGAGCGCACGCTCACGAAAATGCCGATCACGCCAGGCGATCAGGCCGAGGCGATCTTCCTCTTGGTGAGCCAGCGGCTGGGCAAGACGACGGGACAGATCATCAATGTCGACGGCGGTCTGCCGGAGGCGTTTATGCGGTGAACAGGGGTTACACGCGGGACACAAACGGGTACGTGTACCCGCCATCGCCGGAGCGGCTTCGTACGGTCCGGCGGTTTCACTCGGTCAGACTGCATCGTCCGGGCTCACAGTTATCGATCTGGAGACCAACGCGGCGCCACAGCCGCTCGGCATCGACGATCAAACACCCCGCCTTCGCTCACGCGTCTGCGAGTTCGAGGCGCGTGGCGTTTTGGCTCGACGGCCCTCTGGGGATGTAGTTGCTCTTCACATTTCGGATGCCGGGCGACATACTTTCGTGGCCCGATCAGTTCGACAAGAGAATCAGATGTTGGAGACTACCAATGAAACTGTGCCGTGAACCAAGCCGATTCATGATCGTCCTGCTGTTGACGTCGAGCATTCCAGCAGCCGTCAGCTCGCAGGCCAGCACCATCGATCAGCGCATAGACGAGCTGCTTTCCCGCATGACGCTAGACGAGAAGGTGGGCCAGTTGGTGCAGTACCCCGGCTACAGCGAGGATAGAGCTCAGGCTATCAGGGAAGGCAAGATCGGCTCCTTCCTGAACGTGCCGGGTGCGGAGAACTCGAACCAGGTTCAGCGCATTGCCGTAGAGGAATCCCGCCTCGGTATTCCCCTGATATTCGGACTCGACGTGATTCACGGATTCCGTACGATCTTCCCCATTCCACTGGCGACCGCGTCGAGTTGGGATCCCGAATTGGTGACTGCCATCGAGGCGATTGCTGCGAGGGAGGCGCGCGCCTCGGGCGTCCATTGGACGTTTGCCCCAATGGTCGATATCGCCCGAGATGCCCGTTGGGGGCGCATCTCGGAGGGAGCTGGTGAGGATCCCTACCTCGGCTCGGCGATGGCCGCCGCACGCGTGAGAGGATTCCAGGGCGACGATTTGACCGCTGCCGACCGCATCATGGCTTGCCTCAAGCACTACGTCGCCTACGGACAACCGGTCGGCGGACGAGACTACAACTCGGTCGATATGTCCGAACGAAGTCTGCGTGAGATCTACCTGCCTCCGTTCAAGGCGGGCGCCGATGCTGGAGCCGCGAGCCTCATGAGCGCGTTCAACCTGCTGAACGGCGTGCCGACGACAGCGAACAAGTTCACCCTCAACCAGATCCTGCGTGGCGAGTGGGGTTTCGAAGGGTTCATCGTGAGCGACTGGAACTCGGTCGGTGAGCTCGTGCAACATGGGTACGCGGGCGATGCGGCGGACGCCGCACGCCTAGCACTGAACGCCACCATCGATCTGGACATGGCGAGCGGTATCTACGACGGTCAGCTGGCTGACCTCGTTCGGGCCAACGTCATACCGGAGGAGCTGCTGGATCAGTCGGTGCGTAGAGTGCTGCGGGCCAAATTCATGTTGGGGTTGTTTGACAACCCATACGTCGATCCCGAAACGGAGACCGCCGCCATTCTGCGTGACGATCATGTCGCTGCCGCGCGTGACGCCGCCCGGAAGTCGATGGTGCTGCTCAAGAATGACGGGGCACTGCTTCCCCTCTCGGAAGACATCGGTTCCATCGCGGTGATCGGGCCACTAGCTGACAATCAGGTCGACCTCCTGGGATCGTGGCACGCCATGGGCCAGCCGGAGGACGTCGTAACCGTGCTCGCTGGTATTCAGAGCCGTGCCGCCCCGACCACCACCATCACCTACGCTCAAGGCTCCACCATAACCGGAGCGGAGACCGATGGATTCGCCGAAGCGGTGGCGGCTGCACGCGACGCCGATGTGGCGATCGTAGTTGTCGGAGAGAGAGAGTACGAGACGGGAGAGGGCGCTTCGCGCACCGCACTCGACCTGCCCGGCGTACAACCAGCTCTGATCGAGGCGGTCCATGAGACCGGTACTCCGGTTGTGGCGGTCATCATGAGCGGCCGGCCGCTCACCATTCCCTGGCTGGCGGAAAACGTGCCCGCCATCCTGCAAGCCTGGCATCCCGGCATTCAGGGCGGCAACGCCGTAGCGGACTTGCTCTGGGGAGACTACAACCCCAGCGGCAAACTGACGGCTTCCTTCCCGCGTTCGGTGGGTCAGATCCCCATCTACTACGCGCGTGATATCACGGGGCGGCCGGGAACCGATTTCAAGTACACCTCGAGGTACATCGATTCACCCGATACACCGCTGTATCCGTTCGGCTACGGACTGAGCTACACCACGTTCGAGTACGGCGATCTGACGCTGAGTGCCGATACGATCACGGTGAACGACACCTTGACCGTGAGCGCGACGGTGAGCAACACCGGGGACGTGGCTGGGGCGGAGGTGGTGCAACTGTACATCCGCGATCCCGTGGCCAGCGTGGTACGGCCCGTCAAGGAACTGAAGGGCTTCACCAAGATCTACCTGGAGCCGGGCGAACAGCAAACGGTTCAGTTCACTCTCCGTGCACGCGAACTGGGATTCTTCGACCAGGAGATGCTGTGGGCAATCGAGCCCGGCGTTTTCAACGTGTGGGTCGGCTGGAGCTCAGATGAGGGATTGGAGGGCAGCTTCGTACTCAGTGGTAACTAGCTGGTTCGGGATGCAGGGGAGGAGGTGCATCCCCGGTTGACAACGAACCTGCGCGTACCGGCAGGGCGTTTTCGGGCGCATTCCGATCCGCTTCTGAGATGCCTGCGAGAGTCGGCTATCGCGGCGGAGTCCGGCACGTGAAGTTCGACGCGTCATCGACATCCCCCGCGCCGCGGTAGCGCGCAACCTGGGGATAGGAACACAAGGGCCGCGAACGGATGACTTCACCGTCTTCGACCCGGCTGGCCCGTAACGCTTCAGGTGGGGTACCGTTCTCCACCCATTCGATCAACGGCGTCATGCCGTCGAACCGGTCCGGACCGTATCCGCCCGCGCAGTGGAACACCCCGGGCATCATGAACAGCCGGAAGAAGTCCGTCGTGTCAGGGCCATTCGCTTCGAGAGCCGCCTCGTAGTAATCCACACCCATCTGCGGCATGAGCAGCGGATCGGCCCAGCCGAAGTACATGAGCAGCTTGCCGCCCCGCGCCGCGAAGTCCGACAGCTCCGGATCGACGGCATCCACCAGATCACCCAGTGCCGTCAGCTTCTGTGGATCCTCGTCGAAGTTGAACGTCGAGGCTTCCCAGTCCGGTTGGTCCTGCGGGAAGGCCATGTATCTCATGCTGGATTTTGCGATGGCTATCGCGAACGCCTCCCGTTCGCCGACATTCAGGACCGTGCCCGCCCATCCACTGTACAATGCTCCGCCAAAACCCCGGGCAACCTTTTCGGCACCGAGCGGCATCCCGGGGAAGATGTTCTCGCCGCCGCTGGTCATCGGGCCAGAGTACATCTTCTGTAGAGCTTCAGCTTGTGGGCGTGTGATACAATCCACCTCTGCTTGCTCCGCAGTACAGATGGGAAGATCGTGCAACGGATCGAAGTCACAGTTGCGGGGATCCTCTATCAGCCCGTCCTCCAGTCCGTCGATGGCGTCACACTTCCCGGTCACAGCATGCGAGACGATGTCCATGATCTCTACGGGTATAGGTATCTCGTCTTGCACGCGCCCGTACCACAATCCCATGACGGTGGTCCCGGTGAAGTCCAGTACTGGCGCGCCAGCCAGTATCCCGTCGAAATCTGCAGGAAACCGCTGGGCTTCCATCAGCCCTTGTCTGCCGCCGGTTGAACAACCGTCCCAGTAGGAAAAGGCGACCGGCTGGTCGTAATAGGCAGCTGCCATCTGCTTCGCTGTCACAGCCGTCAGGTGTACGGCCCGGAAAGCGTAGTCGACGAGCTTTTGATCATTGTTGAAGGCAAAGGTGGCTTCAGGCTCCTTGGCAGCGGAGTGGCCGGTGTTGGTTGCAGCGGTCACGAATCCGTGTCGCAATGCATTCTCGTGCCGTGCCACCAGATATGGTGCGTCCAGGTCCTCCCCCGCGTGGCCTCCGTTGCCCGTCATGTATACCCTGCGGTTCCAGTCGTCCGGCAGGCTGACACGGAACTCTATCTCGGGAGCAATCATCCCACTCACCCGGCAGTACGCCGGCACATCCCCGTTGGGCGGTGCGCTCTCGGTTGCCAGGATCGTGAGGTTTGCGTCGGTGAATTTCTGAAGCTCGTGGCAGTTCTTCTGCTTCCGCGCGCCGGCATGCGAATAGTTGACAGCAGAGCTGGCAGCCTCTGAGAAACTCCTTTGCGCCATAACAGCGGTAGGAAATGAGGCCAGAAATGTGATGCCAATAAGTATCTTGACAGGCGTGGCCATGGAATAAGACAAGTCTTCTTTCAAAACCAGAGGGATTCGATAGCGCAACGTGTCGTCCTGTTCGGGTCCGTTAGGGAATAGACGGCAAACATCATGATACAGTTGGCCGCGGTGGTGTGCAAACAGAGCAGCAGCGATGTAGCAGCCGCGGTTGCACCGTGCGCACTGGACGCCACATACTTAGTCGCTCGATTCGCGAGACCGACGCAGTCTGGAGGGGCTTGGAGCCGAACGCGCGAGTCGTAGTAAGAACGGGAGGCAAGATGACCGCGGACTACGAAGTCATCGAAATCACGAACGACACCCTCGACGCCGTGCCGCGCTGCGGGATCAAGAACCGAAACCACCCGGGTTTTCTCCGCAAGACGGCGTGGCTGGAGAGCAATCTGGAGAACGGGATGAGGGCGAGGGTGATGCTCACCCCCAAAGGCGTTCAGTGCGGTTACATCGAGTACATACCGGGCAAGTATGCCTGGCGCGGCGTCGAGGCCGACGGCTACATGGTCATTCATTGTGTGTGGACGTTCTTCCGCGAGTATCAACGCAGGGATCTTGGTGCATCATTGATACAGGGCTGCATCGACGACGCGCGGCGGGAAAAGATGCCCGGGGTAGCAGTCGTCACCCGTGAGAGTCCCTGGTTGGCGGGTAGCACCATTTTCCGCAAGATGGGCTTCGATCTAGTGGACACTGCGCCCCCGGATTACGAGCTGCTCGTGTACGGCCTACGTAAGTCAGCTGCAACGCCGAGGTTCAAGGGTAACTGGGAGAAGCGGCTCCAGAAGTACGGGGACGGCCTTACGATCGTTCGTGCTGACCAGTGCCCCCACACGATCAAGCGGACGGACGAAATCTCAGCGATTGCGTTGAAGACGTTTGGATTGAAGCCTCACGTCGTTGATCTGAAGACCTGCCGAGATGCCCAGAGGGCCCCAACCCCCTATGCCGTCTTCGCGATCATCTACGACGGTTGCCTGGTGGCTGACTATCAGATCAGCGCTCGAAAGTTCACGACGCTCATGAAGCCCTTCCTGAACCAATGAATCTTGCTGCAAGCAGAGACTCGACCTCCGAGGGCAAATAGTTGCTCGCGTTATCCGGCTTCATAACGATCCTCCTCGTCCTGCTTGCAATCATGAGCAAGAAGCTGTCGCCGCTGGTCGCATTGATCAGCATACCGTTTGTGGCATCCCTCCTGATCGGCAACGGCCTCGAGACAGCGGATTTCGCCGTTCAAGGGATAAGCCGAATCGCTCCCGTGGCGGCGATGTACATGTTTGCCATTCTCTACTTCAGCATCATGAAAGACGCCGGCATGTTCGATTCGATCGTCGATCGGATCCTGGCTGTCGTAGGCCACGATCCGCGCCGCATTCTGATGGGCACTGTCATTCTCGGTGCATGTGTCCACTTGGATGGCTCAGGCGCAACCACGTTCCTCATCGCCATTCCGGCGTTGGCACCTTTATACGACAAGCTCGAGATGGACAGGAAGCTCTTAGCGTGTACGGTCGCCATGGCCGCGGGCATCAACAACATGCTTCCCTGGGGCGGCCCGACCATTCGCGCC
>CP070666.1:2069247-2072896 GCA_020351775.1 Gemmatimonadota bacterium
CGATCCCCTCCTCCGGCCGAAACCCGAACACCACCCGCGCGTACACGATCCTCACCGGCGTCCCCACCTTCACCAGCTCATACAGATCCCGCGCATGCTCCGGATACATTCGCATACACCCGTGCGACAGATACCGCCCCACCGACCACGGGGCATTGGTCGCGTGAATCCCGTACCCGCGTATTGAAAGCCCCATCCACCGGTCCCCCAGCGGATTCTCCGGCCCCGGCGGCACCGGCTCCTCCTCCACCGCCCACGCCGGAGGAAACCATGTCGGATTCTTCACCCGGTTTGTGATCGTGTAATCCCCCGTCGGCGTCTCCCACCCCCGCATCCCCGTCGCCACCGGAAGGCGGTTGACCGGCCTCCCGTCCCGATAGAAGTACAGCGCCCGCTCCGTCAGATTCACAACCACCCCCTCCGCCCGCGCCACCGGAGCGATCCGAGCCAGCGGAATCACCAACAGCTCATCCCCCAGCTCCAAATCCCCCTTGTTTGCGTTGAACAGGTCGGACGCGCTCATCCCATACCGATGCGCGATCTCGTAGATATCCTCCTCGCCCTGCCGGGGGCAGAGCGTGGGCTCCCCAAACACCGGCGCCAGCCGCGCCAGCGCCCTCCCCAGCTCCTCCTGCCCTCGCGCCGCCTCCGGCCGACAAGCCAAGGCCGACAGCGCCAGCACCAGCATGAAAAACCAACGGGGCCTCATCCAATCACCGCACATTCGTTCCACATTCTTCGACACCCCCGCCCCTCCCCACTGCGTGTTTCCAGACTATCATTTCGAGCGACTCGTCCGCCGAAGCTCCGCACTCCGTAGGGGCGACATCCTTGTCGCGACTCCCCTCACCCTGAGCCCGCCTCACGCGGGAAGGGCATGCGCGGCGCCCAATGCTTGCCCTACGAAGTCCCCCGGCTCGGTAGTCCCATCGCGGTGACGAAGGAGGCTTGGCGAAGTAGGGTCATTCCGAGCATGGCGAGGAATCCATTCGAACAGCGAAGGCCGTCCTCATGGACTGTAGTCGGTGTTCCGGGACTCTCGTGCTGCGTGGCGAGTACTTCGCAGAGCAGCATCACGCCCGAAACCGTCGAATCGCCGTACGACGGGCATACTCGTTGCCGCTGTCTGCCTCTCCCTCTTTCCCGACCCTAGCAGCCGAGAGGAGTTCCTGAGAGGCGCCTGGCTGCTCATTGACATTTCGAGCACGGTGCGCTAGGGTAACATGGTAAGCTGTAATAAGCCGATCTCACAGCCATCTCTAGCTGAGCCTCGCCTCGAGAAACACACCACATTCGCTGCTGTCCAGGGCCCAGCAATACTTGCCACGGGCCTTCGGACTCGTTCCAGCATACTGCCGCCTGTCTTTGCCCCAAGTGCCCGAACAGCGCGCCGCGCGCAGCATGCTTCCGCTGGCCGTGTGAGTAGCACTCGAACATCGAGCCCCCGCGCGCGGCCATCAAGGGAGAGGTGCATATTGACTAGTCGCTGAGCCCTGAGGAGGAGACCGTGGCCATTGCGAGCTCGCGCAACTCAACAAAGCGAGGGACAAGCCACTCCCTGCTCTCTACGTTGTTCTTCGGATTGCTTGTTCTCTCTATTCTGGCCTTCGCTCAGCACCCACTCGTGGCGGACACAACCGAGCGGGTCAGCGTGGCCACCGATGGAACGCAAGGCAATGCCGAAAGCCGGGACTCCGCCATCAGCGCCGATGGGCGTTTCGTCTCGTTCGTGTCGGAGGCCACTGCCCTGGTGGCGGGCGACACGAACGGCAGCCTGGACGTCTTCGTTCGCGACCGGCTCACCGGACAGACCGAGCGGGTGAGCGTCGCCAGCGACGGGACGCAAGGCGACTCCGCCAGCTGGGCTGGGAACATCAGCGGCAATGGCAGATACGTCGCCTTCTCGTCGCTCGCCTCGAACCTCGCGGCGCTCGACGACAACGCCGCCTTCGACGTCTTCGTGCATGATCGGCAGACCGGACAGACCGAGCGGGTGAGCGTCGCCACCGACGGAACACAGGGCGATGAGAACAGCTGGAACCCCGCCATAAGCTCGGACGGTCGGTACGTGGCATTCGAGTCCCACGCGACGACCCTGGTGGCCGGCGACGCGAACGCAAAGATCGACGTCTTCGTCCATGACCGGGCGACCGGACAGACCGAGCGGGTGAGCGTCGCCACCGACGGAACACAGGGCGATGCCGATAGCTGGCAGGCCGCGATCAGTGCCGACGGACGCTACGTCGGCTTCCATTCGTACTCCGGCGCCCTGGTGGCGGCTGACACCAACGGCAAGGTTGACGTCTTCGTCCACGACCGGCTGACTGGCGAAACGCAACGTGTGAGCGTGGCGAGTGACGGCACACAGGGCGATGGCAACAGCGAGTGCCCCTCCCTCAGCGCCGACGGCCGCTACGTCGCCTTCGCTTCCTATGCCACCACGCTCGTCCCGTTCGATACCAACGACATCTGGGATGTCTTCGTCCACGACCGTCACACCGGGCAGACGCAGCGCGTGAGCGTCACCACCAGTGGCGCGCAAGTCAAGCGCACCAGCCGATATCCCTCCATCAGCGCCGACGGGCGCTACGTCGCCTTTCACTCGGGTGCCGATGAGTACGTCACCGATTACAATAACAGCATCGATATCTTCCTGCACGATCGTCAGACGGCGCATACGCAGCGGGTGAGCGTCACCAGTGGCGGCGCGGAAGCCTCCGGCGACAGCGAGTACCCGGCTGTAAGCGCAGACGGCCGCTGTGTGGCCTTCAGGTCTGCTGCCGAGGACCTCGTCGTGGACGACACGAATGGCGTTCGGGACGTGTTCGTGCGTACTCGCCCCACCGCTGACTTCGCCGCTACACCCACCAGTGGGTATGCTCCCCTGTTCGTTGACTTCACTGACCTCTCCACAGGCGCTCCTACCTCCTGGGAGTGGCACTTCGGGGACGGCGGCAGCTCCACCGCGCAGCACCCGACTCATGAGTACCTGTCTGCCGGCAGCTACACGGTCACGCTCACAGTCTATGGCGCGGGCAGCCCAGACACCAAGACGAGGGCCGACTACGTCGTCGTTCTGTCGTCACCGACCGCCGACTTCTCCACCAGCCCGACCAGCGGCATCGCGCCACTCACAGTCAGCTTCACAGACCTGTCTGCCGGCGATCCGACCTCCTGGGAGTGGGACTTCGGGGATGGCGCGACGTCCTCCGAGCAGAACCCCAGCCACGAGTACCTGACACCCGGTAGCTACAGCGTGTCCCTGACGGCGGCCAACGTGGGCGGGTCCGACACCGAGACGAAGCCGGACTGCGTTACGGTGCTGCCGCCGCCGCCGCCAACGGCCGGCTTCTCCGCCACCCCCACCACGGGCATCGTCCCGCTGACGGCCAGCTTCACCGATCTCTCCGACGGCGATCCCATTTCTTGGTTATGGCACTTGGGCGATGGCTCCACCTCCGTCGAGCAGAACCCGAGCCACGAATACGAGAAGGCGGGCAGCTACACCGTAAGCCTCACCGCGACCAATGCCGGCGGCTCCGACACCGAGACCAAGACCCACTACATAGTGGTCAACTTCACCGACGTGGCAACTGGCGAGTGGTTTTATGACGAAGTCATGGCCTGCGTCAGTGCCGGCATCGTGGAG
>CP070666.1:2072996-2081674 GCA_020351775.1 Gemmatimonadota bacterium
GTAGCACTCGTGAAGCCGGACGCGCAAGCACGATGAGTCCGCTCCCTACGGAGTGGACTTGATTCACGACAGCGATGGTTATCTTGGAGGACGATGCCTGACTTGGCTGACGATCTGCTGACCTTCCACGGGCCGTTACTGTCGATCGTCCAGGCAGCTTTGGGCATGTTCGTCGCAGTCTTGGTGGCAAAGCGAATCGGCTCCCGTCTGGGCGTTGCGTCGGATAAGCGAGTGAACAAGTGGCTGTTGATCGCCGTAGCTGTGCTCGTGGCAGTTCCCATGGTGATGCTGGGCCGAGTCGGCCTTCACGCTGGTTGGCCCAGTTGGCTCTACTACCCGATCACGCTGCCGCTAGCCCTGCTCGTGCCGAAGTACGCCTTCGGCCTGCGCTGGCCGGAGTGGGCCATATACGTCGCTGTAGCTGTGGCGACCGGTGCTGCCACACATGTTCTCTTCTCACTGTTGGTCGGGTACGGCAACTACATGCCGTTCTGGCGGATCGACCCCCTGTGGGGGGTAGCGGGGACTCCTAAATCCTTGCGAGTCTGGGCCGCTGTTTCAGCCCCCAACGATCCGGAGCAGCATGACATACTCAGCGTGGCTGCCCCGAGCCGACCCTCCTGGTCCGTCTGATCGGGACCTTGGTGTCAGCCGGGGGTGGCGGGCTAGAGGAAAAGCCGCCATTATCCTGCCCCAACAACCCCGGCCGTTGCCATAAAGGGAGGGATGCCTGACGTGAACGAACAACAGATCACACTTCAAGCCGTCGACTGGCTGGTGATCGTCCTGTACTTCGTGGCGATCCTCGGCATCGGCGCATATCTCAAGAGATTCGGCGACTCGAAAGACGACTTCTTCCTTGCGGGGCGCCGCAACAGCTCATGGGTGGCGGGACTGGCTTTCCTTTCCGCCAACCTCGGGGCTCTGGAGATCCTCGGCTGGACGGGAGGCACGGTGAAGTACGGCATGTTCGTGTCGCACTTCTACTGGATCGGGGCCATCCCTGCCATGCTCTTCCTGGCCCTCTACATGATGCCGTTCTACTACAGCAGCAAGATCCACTCGATCCCGGGCTATCTGCTGCTGCGTTTCGACGAGAAGAACCGCCTCCTGAATGCGTTCTCGTTCGGCTTCATGACGGTCCTCATGAGTGGCATCAACCTGTATCTGATGGCCGTCGTCTTCCACATCGTTCTGGGTTGGGACATGCACGTCTCGATCTGGATCTCGGCCGCGGCGGTAGCCGCCTACATCACGATGGGGGGGCTGCTCTCGGCCATCCTTACTGAGATCGTCCAGTTCTTCCTGATCTGGTTCGGCCTCTTCCTGGTCGCCCTCCTCGGCATCATCGAGGTGGGCGGTGTGAACGAGCTGCTGGGAGGCCTCCCTGACCGGATGTCGGGGCTGTGGTCCACGGCCGCGGACCCGGGTGCCAACAACATGGGTGTGACCTGGCTGGGCATCGTGCTGGGTCTGGGCTTCGTTCTCTCCTTCGGTTACTGGACGACCGACTTCCTGATCGTCCAGCGCGCATTCTCGGCGCGCAATCTGCAGGCGGCCCGGAACACTCCCGTGATCGCGTCGTTCTTCAAGATGGCCCTGCCGTTCATCGTGGTTGGGGGCGGGCTCGTGGCCTGGAAGCTCCAGCAGACGCAGGGGAGCGGATTCGAGCTGATGACTCGGGGCGGCGAGGTCTGGTACGACTCGGCCTTGCCCCTCCTGATCGCGCGCTACTACCCGGCGGGCCTCGTGGGGCTCGGGATCACGGGTCTGCTGGCTGGTTTCATGGCCGGGCAGGCCGGCAACGTGTCCGCGTTCAATACGGTCTGGACCTACGACATCTACCGGGCCCTGTTCCGGCGCGACGCCACAGACAAGCACCTGGTGCTGGTGGGTCGCATCACGACCATCGTCGGGATCTTCCTCTCGATCCTGACCGCCTACTGGGCGATGGCCTTCGAGAGCATCATGGACTACATCCAGGCCATCTTCAGCTGGGTCAACGCGCCGCTCTTCGCCACCATGCTCCTCGCCATGTTCTGGAAGCGCACCACCTCGAAGGGGGCCTTCTGGGGCCTGCTGGTGGGAATGCTCTCCTCGTTCTTCCTATTCATTGCCCTGCGCTTCGGCTGGATCTCGCCCTATGCGGTCACGCTGTCGAGCCATCCCAGCGACATGGCGGAGAACCTGTGGCGGGCCTGGTGGGCCTGGCTGATCACCTTTGTCCTGACCATCGTGATCAGTCTGCAGACGAAGCCGAAGCCGGACGGCGAGCTGGTGGGGCTCGTGCGGGGGCTCACGGACGTCTCCGCCCTGAAGAAGGTGCCGCTCTGGCGCAAGCCCGAGATGTGGGCGGCGATCGCGCTCGCGACCTGCATCGTCCTCAACATTTACTTCTGGTGATGGGGGCCGAAGACATGACTGAAGACATGACAAAGCAGCCTGCCAAGCTGATCTCGATCTGGACCTGGGTGGGGCTCGTCCTGTTCGGCTACGGCCTGATCATCACCAGCGCCGGCATCTACTACGCCGTCGGCGAGCTGCCAGACACGGCTCTGAGCCACCTGAACCCGAGCCTGTGGTGGGGGGCCTTCATGACGGTGTCCGGCGTGGTCCTCTTCCTGGTCGGGAGGCGCGCCACCTAGAGTACGAGGCTGACCGACCACCGTGTGGTCGGTCAGCCGCACTCGCCCCCCCGACGAGCCGTTGGGGTGCGGCGCTGTCAGCCCTCTACGATTCGGAGACGCACGGCGTACTGAACGTCCAGGTCATCACGCCACACACCGTAGATCTTGCCGCCTAGAATGATCCGCGGTGTGAAGCGGGGCGGCATCGTCACGACACCCAGGTAGCGGCCGTCAGGATCGAACACGTCCCAATCACGAGACCCTATGTCCTGTTGCATGTCGTAGGTCTCCAACTCCTCCTCGGTGACCTCCGCTGGAGGCCTGAGATGCTGCACCCAGATGCTGCCGTTCGGCCCGATCGACATGCTGACGAACGCCGGAAAGAACTCGGCGAAGGTGATTGTCTGCCGGGCCTGCTGCATGAACTCCACGAAGTTATCCGGCGGGACGGCATCGCGGATCTGCTGCTCGATTACCTCCCACATCATCTCCTTGTCCCGCTCGGTCACCGGCGTCGGCTCCACCGGCTTGGTGACGATGCGCCTCAGGTTCCCCTCGGGATCGAACACGCTGATGCGGTACTCGCTGGTGATTCCGAAGAACAGCTCCAACTCATCGGACAACGTCCACACCGGCTCGGCCGCAAAGATCGTCCTCTGAGCGCCCCGCGAGTCAACCACAAGGGCCGCGCCAGGGGGAAACCGCATCAGGGTATCAAGCACCGAACCGTCGGTTGCGAGCGTTACGATGAAGTCCATGCTGTCGCGCGCAGGCATGTCGGGCAGAGAGATGGGACGCACCTGCTCAGCGACGACACCTGTGCGTGTGGCTACGATGGACATCGGAAGGCCGTTTTCGAGCCGCAGCGGAAAGCTGCCCAGGCTCGTGCCGTCGGGGGCATAGCGATTAACTCGCTGGTTGGCCAGGTCCGGAATGAGCAGCGTATCACCCGGACCCATGAACAGTGCGCCGATCTGTGCGCCCAGTTCGCCCGGGCCCGAACCGGGCTGTGCGATCGTTTGCTCGTACGTTCCGTCCGAAGAGAACACACGAACATCCCGCGCCTGCATGTCGAGCACGAAGATCCGATCCCTGGAATCGACCGCGATGAGTCCGATCTGCCCAAACTGATATTCCAGGTCGCCTTCGATGGTCCCAATGCGAAGTTCTTCCTCGAGCGTCCAGCCCTCGCCCTCACCCCACATCCCCCGGTCGGTGTTAACGACGATGGTGACGCCGGCAGAGTCGGTCACCGTCCCAGTCCAGCTGCCCCCATCAGAGCAGGCTGTCAGGGAGGCGAGTGCGAGCAAGACGCCCAGCGCCCTTGTTCTGATTCTCATAGTGTCTGATCCTCCGGTTCGGCACGCGGACCCCGAACCCGTGCAGGTACTCAAGCGCCTAGGCCCACGTGCACGGCGTTGTAGAGCAACCCCATTGAAGTTGCGCTCATCGACATCCAAACCGCGCGTCACCGTCTCAGTTTCTTCAACTGCTCGTCGCTCAACGGCTCGGCAAACAGGAACTGGGTCACGTCCTGGCCGCGTGCAAGAACCTTCCAAGCTGCCGTCTCGGCGTCATAGACGAGAAAATCGAATACCAGCGACGTCTCGTAGTTGAATGGCACGGGGATGCGGCCTTCTGCCGTCCGAACCCCGCCGGCGCCGTCGAATTCGGCCACGACCAACACGCTATCGTCCGCCAGATCCTGCACGTGCGCGCTTCCGTGGCAGTCACCGCAGCCGGAGACCGCGTTTCTGGCGATCGTGTGCGAATAGGCTGGTGAGATTAGCAGCAATCGCTGACCTTGATAGACCATCGATTGCATATTGGCGGGGTGGACCTTCCCGTTCCGGTTCACCAAGAACATCCAACTCGTCACCTCCCGGAGCAGTTCCGACCGCCCTTCCGGCATTGGAGTCTGATAGTGACAGTTGTAGCAGCTTACCAGACCCTGCATGTGGCAGGCGGCGCAGGCCAGCAGATCGCCGTGGGTGTCGTGATAGTCGTTGGACGCTAGGCTCGCGTGGCAGTTCTCGCAGCTGGCATCGATCGCGCCAGCCTCCTGCTTCGAGCTATAGCTCGTGCCATCGCCCATTACGTCTTCCAGCGTGTGACAGTCCATGCAGGTCATTCCGGCATCGCGATGCACATCGCTGAACCCGGCGGCGATTTCGCCAGCCTGCCGCCCGTGACATGCGGCGCACGCCATACCCTGGGCCAGGCCTGCATCGACCTGCGCTCCGACTTCGGGGTCAGGCGACGTGTGGCAACTCGTGCAGCCGCCGGTCAGGCCTGGCTCGTGGCAGCTCTTACACGCCAACTCCGCATACGGGACACTGGTGAACAGCTCGAGACCATTGTTGCTCGCGCTGTAGTAAGTCTGCAGTCCCTGCCCGGTGGCATGCAGGCTGGTCGCGTACCGCTCCGCCCACTGGATCGAGTCTACGCCGGGCCTACGTGCCAACTGTCCTGTCGCAGTCTGCACCTCCTGCGCGAACATGCCGAGAGGTGCTGCCGTGAACACGTACAACAGCGCAATGATGATCACCTGACGTCGTGGGTTCATTGTTCCTCCGTAGCCGTCGACGAGGGCAGCCTTCAAGCGGTCGATCATCTCATACATCGAGACTCACACTTCGAGTATCCATCTGTGGTTGCAGCAATCGTGACCCTGCATCAAGATCTTCGTGCGCTCCATCCGTATGTTCGGGTTGAATCCACGACACATCGTGAAGTCGCGCAGCACCGGAAGCTGAGCTTACTCGTCGCGATCAGCCAGACTACTCGTCGGCACGACGGGGTTCTCGAGCCGCTCGCCATCCAGCTCCACTACGAACGCTTCCATCGCGAAGTATGCCGGAAGGCCCAGTCGTTCCAGCTCCGCCGCCGTCTCCCGGTTGCGATCCTCAACCCGCTCCCAGAATTCGCGCGGGTCGGGTCCGGGAAACGGCGCCTCGTCCTTTTGCGACTGATGTCGATAGATCGCGAGAATCTTGAGCCGCAGATCGGCCTGCGACATAGGCACCAGCACACTCGCTTCCGTCACCGGCCATTCCTGCCACGCCCCGCGGTAGAGCCACATCTCCGGCGCCGGACCACGGTAGATGTTGAGCGCGCGCCGCACCGCCTCGAGACAGAGACGATGGGTGCCGTGCGGATCCGACAGATCTCCTGCCGCAAACACGAGATCGGGCTCGGCTTCCTTGATGACCTCGGAAACAATCGCCACGTCGGCGTCGGTAATCGGCAGTTTCTTCACTGCACCGGTCTGGTAAAACGGTAGGTTGAGGAACCGCGCCTGTTCGGCGCTCATCCCGAACGTCTCCAGCGCGGAGGTCGCTTCTGTCTCTCGAATCAAGCGTTTGAGTGTCAGGACATCCGGCTCATCGACGTCTCCGGGTTTCTTGCCGGCCAACGCCCTGTCGATCCGATGCTCCAATTCCTTCGCGCCACCGGCGACCTGCGGGAAACCGTCTGCCATACGGGTCAGCAACTCGAGGTAGCGACTGACCTCGTGGTCGAACACGGCGATGTTGCCCGATGTCTGATAGGCCACAGTTATCTGATTGCCGTTTTGATGCAGCTTCGCCAGCGTTCCCCCCATCGAGATCACATCGTCATCGGGATGCGGAGAAAACACGATGATGCGCTTACCCTTGGGCAGCTTCGCCCGCCCGCGGATCTTCGCGATCAGGGTGTTGAAGACGAGGCCGTTCAACGGCTCGGCTGTCCCGTGTCGCGCCAGGAGTGAACTCAGGTGGTGGTCGCGATAGTCCCTGGTGGACAGGCGCAGCACGGATCGCTCGACGCGCTTCGCCAGCCACGTCACTGCCTCGACTTCGCTGCGCGTGTTCCACTCGACCTCACCCACCAGCCACGGGGTGGCGACGCGCGTCAGGTCGGCGGCCGCGGCGGTGTCGAGGTATACCGTGGCATTGGGATGCATTTGGAGGAACGTCGCCGCGACATCGGAATCGACGTCGCCCTCAACCGCACGACGGATGATCCCCGCCTTGTGTTCGCCGGTCGCGATGAGCGCGACCTCTCGCGCCTCGAGAATGGTGGCGACCCCCATCGTCAATGCTTCGAGCGGCACGTTCTGCTCGCCGAAGAAATCGGCCGCCGCGTCGGCGCGCGTTATGGTGTCCAGGAATATGAGTCGGCTGCGCGATTCGCGTCCCGAGCCCGGCTCGTTGAACCCGATGTGACCGCTCCGGCCGATCCCGAGCAGCTGCAAGTCGATGCCGCCGGCCTCGGCAATGGCACGTTCGAACGCCGCGCAATGTGCTGCGCATTCCTGTCGAGGAAGGTCACCGCGCAGCATGTGGATATTCGCTTCCGGGATATCGACGTGATCGAGCAAGTGCTCTCGCATGTACCGGTGATAGCTGTGGATGCTGGCGGGGTCCATGGGGAAGTACTCGTCGAGGTTGAACGTGATCACGTTCTCAAACGAGAGGCCCTGTTCGCGATGGAGCCGGATCAGCTCACTGTAGATGCCGACCGGGCTCGATCCGGTCGCCAATCCCAACACGGCTGGCCTCCCCTCAGCCGCACGTTCGCGGATGAGGGCCGCAATGCGGGAGGCGACAACCGAGACGATCTCTTCGTCGTCTTCGAAGATGCTTACAGGAATACGTTCGCGCGTCGTGGTCATTGAGGATTCAGCCTTTAGGTCTTGAACAAGCAAGTCAGAATCTTGAGTCAGGACATCTGTCGTCAGCCGTGCACCACGCTTCTCGGCCAAGTATGCAGTTGCTGGCCACTGAACCTAGATCGCGCTCGATGGCGCAGAGCTGCGCGTGCGCAACTTTCAAGCGTTCTTGCCGGCCTGTCACAGACAGGCGTCCAGCGGTCCCGCTCAAACCTACGGCTTGGGTTGTAAGGAGGCCAGGCGCGTGTGCCGCTGATGGAGGTCACCGAACGGGTGTCAGCGCACGCTGCACGCCGTGCGAGAGACCTTCCTCAGGCGCGTATCTTGATGCACCTTCCGTAGAGACACACGACCCATTCATGCGTATCCTTACGACCTCGTGAGGATCACGGCAAGCCATTGACACCGAACAAGCCTGACGTGCAGACCAGGATAGGCATCGATCTCGGCGGGACCAAGATCGAGGTGATCGCGCTCGACCGGGCAGGTGCCGAGCTGTTCAGAAGGCGCATCGATACGCCCAGGCAATACGACGGGACCTTACTGGCGGTGAAGACGCTCGTCGAGACGGCTGACGACCACACAGGTGACCGTGGCAGAGTCGGAATCGGTATTCCCGGGACGATCTCGCCCGTGACCGGCTTGGTGAAGAATGCCAACTCGACCTGGCTGATCGGACACCCACTCGACAAAGATCTAGAGGACTTGCTGGAGCGTCCCGTTCGCCTGATGAACGACGCCAACTGTTTTGCGCTGTCGGAGGCAGTCGATGGCGCGGGCAGGGATGCGAAGATCGTCTTCGGCGTCATCCTTGGCACCGGTGTGGGTGGTGGGATCGTCGTGGACAAGCAAGTGCTCGATGGAGCACAGAAGATCTGTGGCGAGTGGGGCCACAATGCCCTGCCCCGCCTGACCGATCAGGAGCGACCGGGCCCCGAATGCTACTGCGGCAGGCGCGCATGTATCGAGACGTTCTTGTCAGGTCCGGGGATGCGGCGCGATCACGAAACCGCTACCGGCGTTGCGCTCTCCACTCACGAGATCGTGACCAGGGCCAACGACGGAGACGACGCGGCTCTAGCAACTCTCGACAGGTACGTCGAGCGACTGGGACGAGCTCTCGCCACGGTGATCAACGTGTTGGACCCGGACGTGGTGGTCCTGGGTGGAGGCATGTCGCAGCTCCCCGACCTTGCCGCGAGAGCTCAGGCTGCCATTCAGCCACATGTCTTCACGGACGAAGTGACCACGCGCATACTCCAGAACGAGCACGGTGACTCGAGCGGCGTGCGGGGGGCGGCCTGGCTGTGACACGCCGGAGTGCGGTGGGCCTGACGGGCGGGCTAGGCCAGAGGACTGCCCTCACTGTCTAGCAGCGGGCCGGGCGACAGCGTACC
>CP070666.1:2081774-2094766 GCA_020351775.1 Gemmatimonadota bacterium
CATCATCTCGGCCGCCTCGGGCCAGTTGTAGAAGTTGTCGGTCGCGGCGTGGATGCCGATCACGCCCTTGCCGCCGCGCACGAACTCCAGTAGAGCCCGGCGATGATCCGGGTCCTCGAATGCGAGTTGGGTGGTGTTGTTGAACAGCACGGCATCGAAGCGGGCTAGGTTCGAGGCGTCGAATGCCTCCATGTCGGTCGAGACCTCCACCTCGAACGCACGGGTCTTCTCACCCATGTACTCGAGCGCGGCCTCGGTCGCGCCGATTGCCTGGTGTACGAAACCCTCGGTGCGTGAGAACACCAGGATGCGGCGCTCCTCGGAGGGCTCCGCGATCGCTCTCTCGGGTACCGCGTTCCATATGTCGGCGTATTCGCCTTGCGGTGCGGGAGGGGTAGCCGGCCCCGTCGTGCCGGCAGTCCGGGAGCCGAGGTACGCGACCGGGATCAATGCCAAGAGCGTGAGGATCGCGTGCTGTCGACGTGCGCAGTTGCGCTTGTTTCTCAGTCGAGACATCAGAGTATCCAGGGCTTGCGGTACGATCGTCCGAGCAGCGCGGCGGCGCCCGGATCATCGATTATGGTCTCCGACACAGGGTCCCAGCGGATCGTGCGGCCGGTGAGCATGGCGATCTCGCCCAGGTGTCCCACGCTGACCGAACGGCAGGCAGTCTCGACCGGAGTGATCGTTTCCCTCCGGCTCCTGACGCAATCGATGAAATTCTGGATGTGATCATCGCTGCGGTACAGGCGTTCATCGCCCGGTCCGATCTCCTCGTATCTGATCCAGCTGGGATCGGAGGCCAATAGTTCTCTGCGGTTGACGTGGATCCAGCCGTCGTCACCGTGCCACTTGGTCCCCATGAAACCGATCTGGGAGGTACTGCCGACGACCATGGTCAGGTCTCCCTCGTACTTGCAGGTGAACCGGTAGTCGGTCGGGGCATCCCACAGTCCCTCGGCCGGGTAGGTCCCTTTGCCCGAGATCTCGTACGGGCCGGTCCGGTCGAAGTTGAGGCCCCAGTGGGCGATGTCGATGTGGTGGCCGGCCCAGTCGGTGAGCTGGCCGCCGGAGTAGTCCATGATCCAGCGCCAGTCCCAGTGGCAGCGGTTGCCGCCGAACTCGCAGTACTCCCGCCATGGTGCTGGGCCAAGCCAGAAATCCCAGTCGAGCGCCTCGGGCACCGGCACTGGTTCCTTGATCTCCGTAGTGCTGCCGGTCGGGAGACCGACCTCCACGAACCGGACCTTTCCGATACGACCGTTGCGGACCAGCTCGCAGGCATGGTGGAAATGACGCACCGATCGCTGCCAGCTACCGGTCTGCCAGATCCGGCCGTAGCGATGAACCGCGTTGCAGATGGCGCGGCTCTCCCTGATCGACCGGGAGAGCGGTTTCTCACCGTAGATGTCGAGGCCGGCGCTGGCGGCCATGATGGCCGGGATTGCGTGCCACTGGTCGGGGAGGGCCAGCGATACTGCGTCCAGTTCCTCCCGGTCGATGAGCTCGCGGAAGTCGCTATAGGTCCGGCAATCACTGTTGCCGTAGGCGGTGTCCACCCTCTGCTTCGCCCGGTCGAGATGGTCCCGATCGACATCGCAGACGGCGACGACCTGGACTTCCTCCTTTTCCAGGAAGTCGTTCATGTTCCCCGTGCCCATGGAGCCGACGCCGATACAACCGATCACGATCCGGTTGCTGGGTGGGGGGCCGCGCCCTTGTCCCAGCGCCGATGCAGGGATGATGGTCGGGAAGGCGGTCATCATACCGGCCGCCGAAGCCTGCTTCATGAAAGTGCGTCGGCTGATTCGCGATCGGTCAGCCATACCTGTGAGCCTCCGTTGAAGGGCTACTTGTCGAACGCCTCGTCGAAAACTCTATCCGACTTCTCAAAATCTACGGCACGTACAAAGTCACATGCTTCCTTGGCACCGTGTTCACGCTCCATGGCGGCATCTTCCCATTCGACGGAAAGAGGTCCCTTGTACCCGAGGACGTTTAGTTCGCGAATGATCGCCTCGAAGTCGACACCGCCGCGGCCCAGACTCCTGAAATCCCAGCCCCTACCTGGCGTCCCGAAGTTCAGGTGTGAAGCGAGGATCCCGCTCTCACCGTCGAGTGTGACTGCCGCATCCTTCATGTGCACATGATAGATCTTCTTGGGGAACGCCTGCAGGAACTTCACAGGATCTACCATTTGCCAATGAAAATGACTGGGATCGAAGTTGAAGCCAAAAGCCTTCCTGCTCTTGATGGCAGCGAGTGCTCGTCTGGCGGTATGAAGGTCGAAGGCGATCTCAGTCGGATGGACTTCCAGAGCGAATTTGACGCCGCACTTGTCGAACTCATCGAGAATCGGATTCCACAGTTTGGCGAACTGAGCAAACCCATCGTCTATCATCTTCTGACTCACAGGCGGGAAGCTGTACAGCATGTGCCAGATCGAAGAACCCGTGAACCCGTTGACGACCTTCACACCAATGTTCTGCGCGGCCTTTGCAGTGTCCGTCATCGCCTTGATCGCCCAGCGGCGTTTCTTCTCGGCATTGCCGTGGCAATCCTCCGGGGCGAACATGTCCGATCTCGAGTCATCATTGGGATCGCATACGAGCTGGCCTGCCAGATGATTGCTTATGGCCCAGCATTTGAGACCATAGTCCGCAAGCATTTCCTTGCGGCTCTTGGCGTACTTCTTGTCCTTGGCTGCCTTGTCGACTTCAACGTGGTCCCCCCAGCAAGCAAGCTCGAGCCCGTCATATCCCCACGCTGAAGCCTTCTCGCAGAGTGCCTCGAGAGGAAGGTCTGCCCACTGGCCTGTAAACAGCGTTACTGGTCTTGCCATTGTTCCTCCTCACATCCTTATCCACTTGGCGCCTTTGTCTGACGACGCAACAACGGTCTCTATGAACTTCATTCCTCGAACGCCCTCAGTGACGCCCGGGAAATCCAGTGCCAAGGGATCGGCTTTCTTTCTCTCGATCCTGGCGCGTACTGTATCGGCAAAGTTGCAGTAGTTATTGGCGAACGCTTCCAGAAACGCTTCCGGATGACCGAAAGGCAATCGTGTCGCCCGCCCGGCGGCTGGACTCTTCTCAGCGACGTAGTCGTTACCCCGCTTCCACACTTCTTGTGGAGCGTTGATTCGGTTCACATAGAGGTAGTTGGGATGTTCCTGATGCCATTCGATACTCGCGTCCTCTCCATATACCCATATGGCAAGGTTGTTCTCCTCACCTATGGAGACCTGGCTGGCATGCAGGATTCCCTTTGCCCCTCTGTTGAAGCGGAGCAGACAGTTGCCGTCATCGTCGAGTCTGCGTCCCTTTACGAAAGTGGTCAGATCGGCGCAGATCTCCTGGGCTCTCAGTCCGGAGACGTACTCAGCGAGATTGCATGCATGCGTGCCGATATCGCCCATGCAACCGGCGGCTCCGCTTTGCTTTGGATCGGTGCGCCACGACGCCTGCTGCTGGCCTTCGCGTTCTATGGGTCTGATCAGCCAACCCTGCGGGTACTGAACGACGATCTTCAAAATCTTGCCCAAATCACCTTGTTTGACCATGTCTCTGGCAAGCTTGACCATTGGATAGGCGGTGTAGTTGTGCATGAGTCCAAAGACTTTCCTGCTCTGCTTGACGATCTTCTCCAGCGCGACCGCTTCTTTGACGTCCATCGTCATTGGCTTTTCGCACATGACGTGAAACCCGGCTTGGAGGAAGTCTCTCGCCATGGGGAAATGCCAATTGTTGGGAGCGGTAATGGAAACGAAATCTATGCGGCTATCTTCAGGGAGCCGTAGTTCCTTCTCAATCATTGTCTCATAGTCAGAGTAAGCACGTTTCGGATCAACACCTTGCTCGCGCCCCATCTGCTTGCTCTTCCGCGGATTGATGTCAAACGCTCCGGCGACGAGTTCGATCCCGCCATCCATACGCGCAGCCTTACGGTGGACTTCGCCGATGAACGCTCCCGGTCCGCCGCCAACCATTCCCATTCTCAGTTTCTTATTCATGGTCACGCACCTTTCTGCTCAGGTGTGTCATGTTCATGCTCTGCTGTCTCTGCAGGCCTGTAATAACGCTGAAATTTGCACCAAATCAACACAAGCACAAATGTCATCGCTAGAGGGTGTCATTGCGTACTCGGAAGTGAGCACAATGCCCCCCCTCCCGACACAGCAGCGACCAAACCGGCACGTTGGCGTAGCCGGCTTCGCCAGCCCCTCTCAAACCCGGATTCCCAAGGCGACTCGAAGTGTGTATGCTGGTAGAGACGGTCCGATGTTCCGTCGCCCCTCGCTTCTGAGGAGGTTCGCGATGCATCCAATGAGATGGGTATCGGGACGGCCGTTCCGATCGCTAGCGGTTGTGGTCGTATTGTGTTGCGCATCCTCTGACGCGCCCGCCTCCGGATGGAACACGCCGACAATTCAGCGCTCTGCAGACAGCGACCAGCAGCAGGGGATGGCAGTGCGCCGTTCGACGGGGGCGGGCACTTGGTTCCCGGCCGACGCCGCAGTGCTGAGCGAGGCGGTCGACGGGTATCTCTCCGCGAGTGCACCGACGATCTCCGGACCGCCCATCGCCCTGATCGTGCCCCACGCCGGCTACGTCTATTCGGGCGCAGTTGCTGGCAAGACCTACGCTAGTCTCAAAGGACACTCGTACGAGCGGGTCATCGTGCTCGGCGTGAGTCACCAGCAGCTGGTGCGCGGTGCCAGTACGCTCGAGGTGGATGCGTACGAGACGCCGCTGGGCCGCATCCCGGTGGATACTGCGGCGCGTGATGCCTTGTTACGGGACGCACTCGTATCGGAACAGCAGGGCGCCCACCGCAATGAGCACACGATTGAAAACCAATTGCCAATGCTACAGCGCGCCCTGGGGGAGTTCCGGATGGTCGGGCTGTTGGTGGGCGAGTTGACGGAGCGCGAGCGCGCCCGGCTGGCAGCTGCGATTCGCGAGCTGATGGATGAAGAGACGCTGCTAGTGGTGAGTACCGATTTCTGTCACTACGGGCCGCGGTTCGGGTACATGCCGTTCGACGAGCAGGTGTCGCAGAACCTGAGGGCGCTCAACGACCTTGCCGCGCAGGAGATCTTGGAGGTCGATGTGCCCGGATGGGACCGCTTCCTGGAGGATACCCGGGCCACCATCTGCGGGCGCAATGCGGTTGGGTTGCTGCTGGCTATACTCGAGCCACACGACGACATTGAGGGAAGGCGCGTCGCCTACGACACGAGCGGCCGGATGACGGGCGACTGGAGCAACTCGGTCACGTATGCCGGCATCGTCTTTTGGCGGTCCGGCGGCGAACTGTCGCAGAGTGAACGGCAAACCTTGCTACGGCTCGCCCGCACCACGGTTACCTCGTTCCTCGAAGAAGGCACCGTGCCCAGCGTCGCTTTGGACGAATATGATTTGACTCCTCGGCTGATGGCACCCGGCGCGGCTTTCGTGACGCTGAGAAACGGTGTCGAGCTGCGCGGCTGCATAGGGCACATTGCGGCCGTCAGACCGCTGTATCTGTCTGTGGCGGAGAACGCGTACCGCGCGAGTCAGGATCCGCGGTTCCGCTACGATCCCATAACGCCTGATGAGGTGGCGGAGTTGTCGATCGAGGTCTCCTTGCTCACACCGATGCGCCGGCTGAGAGACCCGAACAAGGTACGCGCGGGTGTAGATGGGCTGCTGATTGTGCGGGATCAGAACCAGGGTGTCCTGCTGCCCCAGGTGGCGACCGAGCAGCAGTGGAACAGGGAGCAATTCCTGGACAATGCCTGTCTCAAGGCCGGCTTGCCGGCCGACGCATGGAAGGATCCGCGGACAGAGATCTATCGGTTCACCGCACTGATCTTCGCTGAGGAGGACCGCGGAGAGGATGGCGGGGGAGAGAGTCGCACGCGATGAAACGACTGATGCGGCGTGAGTTCCTCAGCGAAACGGGACAGGCGGTGGCCGCGGCAGCAGTCGCTGTTGCTGCGCTTAGCACCGAAGACACGCGGCCAGCGCTCGCCAAGTCCCGGGTGGTCGTCGTCAGGCACCCTGCACTGGCAGATGCCGCGGGGCCTGACCCTCGAGCAGTGCGCGGCGCCCTGGATCAGGCGGCGCTCGCGCTGAGTGGTGAGAGCGACTTGGACGGTGCCTGGGCGCGGTGGTTCAAACCGCAAGACCGTGTGGCGATGAAGGTCAATTGTCTCGGCCTCGCGACTCACCCAGCGGTTGTGGCGGGATTGGCCCAGTCACTCGGCGCGGCCGAGATAGCGCCCGAACGCACGATCGTGTGGGACCGGAGCGACCACGAGCTGGTGAGAGCAGGGTACACGCTACGAAAGCGCGGCAGTGGCATGCGCTGTTACGGGACCGACGGGCTGGGGGGCTCGGGGCCCGGCGGCTATGATACCGAGCTAGCGACCAGTGGGGCAATCGGAAGCCTCTACAGCCGCATCATAACCGAGCGGTGCGACGCACTGGTGAGCGTCCCGGTCCTCAAGGATCACAACCTGGCCGGTCTCACGTGTGCGCTCAAGAACTTCTTCGGGGCCATCCACAACCCCAACAAGTACCACGATAACGGATGCACGCCCTTCGTCGCGGACGTCTGCGCCCATGAGCACATTAGGAACCGGCTGCGCCTGGCGGTGTGCGATGCCACGCAGCCGCAGTATAACGGGGGCCCGCCGCGCCGCCAGCGGTGGCAGTGGCCGTACGGTGGGTTGATTCTCTCCACCGATGTCGTCGCTCTCGATCGCGTGGCGCTGGAGATCCTAGAGCGCAAACGCGCCGTGGTGGGCCTAAGGCCCCTTGCCGCCGAGCAGCGACCGGTCCGCTACCTGGAGAGCGCTGCCGCGCGCAACCTGGGCAAAGCGGATCTCGCGGATATAGAGATCATCAGCATCGGCACAGATTGGCTGGACGTTGGATGAGTACGGCACCGGTCACCGGTCGGCGCGCGTTCCTGAAAACACTTGGCTGCGGTGCGTGTGCGATGTGTGCGGATTGTTTGCTGGCTCGAGCCGCCTGGGCGAGGCAGGTTCAAGGCCGCAACCAGGTGGCTGTGCACGACGCCATGTGGTTCGAGACCATCGAGGACAACGCCGTGCGCTGCACTCTCTGCCCCCGTGAGTGTGTGGTGGCGGATGTCGAACGCGGATACTGCGGGGTGCGTGAGAACCAAGGCGGTGAGTACAAGACTCTGGTGTACGGGACGCTATGCAGCGTGAACGTCGACCCGATCGAGAAGAAGCCGCTGTTTCACTACCTGCCGGCGACGACTGCCCTGAGTGTCGCTACGCCCGGCTGCAACATGGAGTGCAAATTCTGCCAGAACTGGGAGATCAGCCAGTTTCGTCCCGAGCAGGTAACCAGCTACCTCGTGCCGCCGCGGGATGTGGTGCAACTGGCTGTGTCGCACAACAGCCCTACGATCGCGTACACGTACTCCGAACCAGTCGTCTTCTATGAGTACGCTCACGACACCGCCGCACTGGGCCGCCGCCAAGGCGTAGGGAGCGTGCTGATCTCCAACGGCTACATCCTGGAGGAGCCGCTGCGGCAGCTGTGCCAACACCTCACCGCTGTCAAGGTCGACCTGAAAGCGTTTACGGAGACGTTCTACGCCGATCATTGCGCTGCCAGCCTGGCCCCGGTGCTCGACACGCTGGATGTGCTGGCTGACATCGGGATCCACACCGAAGTGGTGGTGTTGCTCATCCCTACGCTGAACGACTCTGCCGCGGAGATCCGTGAGATGGCGAGGTGGCTGGTCGAGCATATGGGCCCCGACGTGCCGGTCCACTTCAGCCGGTTCCATCCGATCTACCGCATGAAGAACCTGCCCCCGACGCCGGTGGCCGTACTGGAACGGGCCCGTCGCATTGCGCTCGACTCCGGTCTTAACTACGTGTACCTGGGCAACGTTCCGTTCCACGAGGGTGAGAGCACCTACTGCCCCAGGTGCGGCAAGATGGTGATCCAACGGGTAGGGTACCGCACCGATGTCGTGGGTCTGGAGGACGGAGCCTGCGCATCTTGTGGCTGCAACATTCCGGGAGTGTGGACCCAAGAGCAGGCGCTGGCTGTCAGGCGGGGGTGACGGCTACCGTCACTCACGCATGCGTTGCGGTATCGTGTAGTATTCTTCGGGCAGGTTCGGTGGCGCGCCCATGCTGGCCAATGCGCGGCGGGCCGTTGCGGTCAACCCGATTACCTGTGTCTGATTGCCCTCACTTCTGCGGCGCTGGGAAAGCGCGGGCGTACTGCACCGGCGCAATGTCTGGTTGCTCGAGTGCTCGGGCAGCGCGGATCGGGAAGTAGGGATCACGGAGGAATTCGCGCGCCAGGAGTACTAGATCCGCCTGGCCGGAGCGAATGATTTGGTCTGCCTGCTCCGGCTGAGTGATCAGTCCGACGGCTCCCACGAGAATCCCAGCATCGCGACTGATCCGTGCGGCGAATGGGACCTGGTAGCCTGGTGTTGCGGGCACATGGGCGTCCGGCAAGAGCCCACCCGAGGAGCAATCGAGCAAGTCGATCCCTGCGGCCTTTAGGCGCACGGCCAACTCCACCGATTGTTCGAGATCCCAACCACCCTCCACCCCGTCTGTTGCCGAAAGGCGGAAGAACACCGGCAAGTCGGCGGGCCAAACGGCGCGGACCGCGTCTGCTACCTCGAGAGGGAAACGGGTGCGACCAGCCAGAGACCCGCCGTATTGGTCGCTGCGCCGGTTGGAAACCGGAGACAGGAACTCGTGCAGCAGGTATCCGTGAGCGGAGTGAATCTCGACTACCTCGAAACCGGCCAGACGCGCGCGCCGCGCCGCTGCCGCAAAAGCCGCAACGATGATCTGGATTTCACTACCGTCCAGTTCCGCGGGCCTGGGATCCTGCGGCTTGAAGGGAACCGGGCTGGGGGCAACCGTTTGCCAGCCACCCTCCTCGGGCGGGAGAGCTGAGCCGCCGTCCCAGGGTACCCGGCAACTCGCCTTGCGCCCGGCGTGGGCCAGCTGGATGCCGGGAACCGCTCCCTGACGTTTCATGAAAGCCACGAGGCGCGCGAGAGGCTCTATCTGCCGGTCGTCCCAGATGCCCAGGTCGAAGGGCGTGATGCGACCGCGGGGCTCGACGGCAGTCGCCTCTGTGAGCACGAGACCTGCGCCACCGACCGCGCGACTTCCCAGGTGAACCAGGTGCCAATCATTGGCCATACCATCCTCTGCCGAGTACTGGCACATCGGAGAGACCGCGATGCGATTCTCGAACGTGACGCTGCGGATAGTGAGAGGAGAGAAGAGGTGCTGTCCTGCTCGGTCCTTTGGCAGGTGGGTGCGCGTCGCTGCATTCATGGTTTGTTGCTCGCCTTATGCCCGGTTCGTTGCAGTATAGTCACGGCGAAGGCGATACCGAACTCCCAGCTGGATGGCGGTGAGCAACTGGCAGTTGGCGTGGTGATTGCCGTGAGCGGGCCTCAGGCCGGACTGACGCTGGGGGAGTGAGCGGACCGTCCCGCAGCGATGCCGCCTGCAACCAAGAGGGTACTCAGCGCCTTCATCGCTGCTACCGCCAGGCAAGTGCTGGTAACGCCCAGGATCGGCACAAGGGCCACCCCGGTGACCAACGCGCCCAGCGCCCCTCCGATGTGGTCGGCGGCATCGATGGCGGCCGCGGCACGTCCAGTGCCAGCTCGGTCGCGGAGCCACACGGAGGCAGCGAGTGGAAACACGATTCCGCCCAGCAGTCCCGCGGCCGCAACGAGGCCGAACACCGCCAGCTGAACCGGCAGGTCCGCCTCTGATCCGCGGAGTGCAGCCAATACCAGCGGGAGGGCTGCGGCAAATGCCAACATGGTGGCATCCAGTATCAGTACGGCACGGAGCCCCGGGACAGAGGCCTGATGGCCCGGGGTGCCAGGGCGCGATCGGCGTCCGGCTACCTGTCCGAGGTGCCAGTTCATTGCGAGGCTCCCCATGACGAGACCGAACATGAAGATGCCCACAACCAGACCCACCATACCGTACACATACCCGTAGAGGACTTGGAAGGTATAGAGCAGTACGATCTCCAGGGCCATGCCTGCAAACCCGGTGGTGCCCACCGACCAGAGTAGGGCCATCTGGCGCAGACCTGCTCTCCCGTAGCCCACACCCGCCGCGGCTGCCACGAGTGTGGCGGCTGCGAGCGCCGCCATTACCCAGCCGAGCCGCACGTGGAGCAGGGCAGAGAGCAAGCCGGCGCTGCGTCGTTCGGGGGCTGAATCCCCGCGATGGGCTGCTCCGGTGGTGGCGAGCCACATGCGCATGTGGTATACGGCGGCTGCCGGTGCCTCGTCGGTGTTGAAGTGACGCGGGGGCTGTGTTCGGAGAGCTCGGCGAACCAGCTGGAGCTTCGCGGGGTCCAACAGATCCGAGGCGCCCTCGAACCACAGCGGGGCGAAGTAGGGCGAGCTCACTTGGCGCGCGCGGTACCGCATTGCCAGGGTCGTTCCACTCTGGGCGAGTACACCCGGCTGCTTGGCTGCAAAGATTCGCACGGGATCGCCAAAGGTCAGCAGGACCTCGGGGAACACGCGCTCTAGCGGTGCAACCACACTGCCTACGTAAGCAGCTACATCGGGACCCCAGGCGCCTACCGAGGCGGAGAGTGAGAAGGCCAGCACCCCGTCGCCGGCCATGGTTTCAGCCAACGCGGTGAAGAACTGTTCGGTGTACAACCTGGCCTCGAGGGCGGACGCGGGCTCGGACGCGGCAAGGATTATGAGCTCGTAGTGCGAGGCGCCGTCGCGTTGCGCTCGGTTCAGGAACCGCCTGGCGTCTCCGTAGTGCACGCTGACCGCGCGGTCGTGCAGCGCGGCAGCATCCGGCTGGTCCAGGTGCGGGATCATGAGATCGAGCACACGGTTGTCGAGGGTGACGTAGTCCAACCGCTCGGGGCGATGGCGCAACAGTTCTTTCAGCAATCCTTCTGCTCCACCTCCCAGGACCAGCATGTGCCGCGGCGCGGGGTGCTGGCAGGCGGCTAGATGCGCCTCTATCGCGAGTGCTGTGTGGTCGGGCCAGGTGGCGGCGACCGTACCATTGGTGTAGAGACTGAGCTGGTCGGCGAGTTGGCCCACGGCGATGTTCTGGTAACGCGAATTCACCGATTGGACCAGCCCGAGGCCCGTGGCAAAGCTACCCCAGCGCCAGGCGACGGTCGCGTGCTCCAGCCTGTTGGCAGCACCAGCGGCAATCACCGCGGCGCCCCCAACCGCCCAGGTTAATGCCGTGACCTGAGATCCCCGCGACAGGTCTTGCTGCCGGGCCAGGTGCGTTGTGGCTGCTGCCAGCAAGACACCGCCCCCAATCACGAGGTTGAAAGCGTCCAGGTGCTCGACCAAGAAAAACGAAAACAGCGCGCCTCCGACGAGGCTGCCGGCCGACTCGGTCAGATACACCCAGCCCACCGAGCGCGCTCTCTCGACTGCTGCAACGTGCCGCTGGCCCAGCAGGGAGCTGGCCGCAGGAAATGCCAGACCGACCCATACGCTTACGGGGATGGTGGCGGCGGCCGAGACTATGAGCAGACTTCCCAACCCGACGTACTCACCCGGTCCCGCTCCAAGCAGCGGCCGGCTACCGCGGAGAAGGACGACCACGGCGCAGAGGAAAACAGGCATGGCCAGGTTGGCGGCTACGAGGGCGGCCGCCGGCCGGCGCGCAAGGATGCTGAACCGGCCGCCTGCTTGGGCACCGATGGCCACGCCGGTCAGCCAACAGGCCAGCACCAGCCCCCAGGACAGTTCGGAACCGAATAGAACGACCTGGGTCTCGCGTAGCAGCGTTGCCTGGGCACAGACCGCGTACGCTCCGAGCACGAAGTATGTGAGGAGCACCGAACGCGCTAGCCGCATGAAGGCATCTTAGACTCACGTGAGGGCTGCAGCAACGGGAACTGCTTTGGGGGCGGGACGAGAAGCGATGAGGTCGGAGTGGCGCGACCCGTGAGCACGCACTGAGTTAAGCACACGCGGCCGCCGTCGAGGCAAAGCGATCAAGAGTCACGTACGGCCGCGAAAATCGTGCGAGAGATTGAGGCGCTGCACAGCAGCGCGTTTTCGAGAGCGAGGAAGGGCGTCCGGGAGTTGCTGATACATGAGCAACCCGTGATCGGGCTCGATCTGGGCGGCACGAGGATCGCCGCGGCGCTCTTCCCAGCGCAGGGTGAGCCGACGCAGTCTTGATCTCCGGGCTCGTGAGAAGTCGCATCCGGACCATCCACAGCGAGCTCGGCGGACACCATCGTGACAAGTGGGACAAAGCGGGGGTGACCATGACACTCACAGATATCCTGCTCGCCGAGGCCGAGGCGAACTATGCCGTAGCAGAGCGCTTGATCCGTCGTGTGAGCGATGACGAGGTACCGTGGGCACCGAGTGCGGGCAAGAACTGGATGACTGTGGGACAACTTTTGATGCACTGCGCGAGCGTTGGCTGCGGCAAGGCGGGGACCGCGACGTCGCTGTGAGCAGCATTGAGGCGGCGGGTGCAGCCAATCTGCTAGAGCGCAAGGTCACAGCACCTTGGGGTGGCCCCGAGTTGTCGTTGTTTCAGCAGATTCTGCGGGTGATCGCCCATCTGGCGCAGCACAAAGGGCAGCTCTTCTACTACCTCAAGTTGATGGGCAGGGACGTCAACACCGGCGACCTCTGGGGCGGTTAGCGCGGAGGCTGCCTCCAGGGTAGTGCGGCGAATAGTGCGCGGCCTTCCTTACCACCCTGGGTTCTGCACCAACATGTCTCTTTGCTCGCCCGTTTCCGGATCACTAATGCGGCTCAACTCAATCTGTACGCTCGGGATGGGAAACAGGTTGTGGCGATACGTGTATGGAGCTGCCGCGGCAAGGTATGGCCTCCTGTTTTGCTCCACTAACAGGTAGGCGGTGAGAACCTGTTGCGCGATTCCCCAGCGTCGCAGATCAAAGAACCGCTCGCCTTCCATCGCCAGTTCCAGCCTGCGC
>CP070666.1:2094866-2098296 GCA_020351775.1 Gemmatimonadota bacterium
TCCACCGCGATCCGCTGTGTGGCCGCAACTTCGAGTACTACTCGGAGGACCCGCTCCTCTCAGGGCGGCTCGCGGCCGCCTTCGTGAACGGTCTGGAATCGGAGGGCGTCGGAGCTACGCTCAAGCACTTCGCCGCCAACAATCAGGAGTTCAACCGGCAGCAGCTGAACACGATCGTGAGCGAGCGGGCGCTCCGCGAGATCTACCTCAGGGGGTTCGAGATCGCGGTGCGGGAGGCGCAGCCCTGGGCGATCATGTCGTCCTACAACCTGATCAACGGGACGTGGACCCCTGAGAGCCGCGGACTCCTGACCACCATCTTGCGGGACGAGTGGGGCTTCGAGGGTTTCGTGATGACGGACTGGTGGGGCGGCAACGATCCTGTGCGCATGATGCACGCGGGCAACGACGTTCTCATGCCTGGGTCCGCTGAGCAGTTGGACGCCATCCTCGCCGCTGTGGCGAACGGCACGCTGAGCGAGGCGCAGCTGGACGAGAACGTCGGTCGGGTGCTCGGTGTGATCTTGGAGTCGCCGACCTTCAAGCGATACGAGTACTCCGACCAGCCGGACCTCGCGGCCCACGCCGCGATCGCGCGCCGCGCGGCCGCGGAGAGCATGGTGCTCCTCGAGAACCGCGGTCGGGCGTTACCCCTCGCTCCAGGGGCCACGGTCGCCCTGGTCGGGAACGCCGCGTACGACCTCATAGCAGGAGGAACCGGCAGTGGGGACGTCTTCAGCAAGCCGTACGTGATCTCACTCGACGCCGGAATGGAGGAAGCGGGGTACGTCATCGACGCGTCACTCGGGGAGGCGTACCGCGCCCACATCGCGGAGTGGCGCGAGGAGCATCCGGCGCCGGCCATGCCGTTTCTGCCAACGCCGCCCATTCCCGAGATGCCGGTGGATGCCGACCGCGCCGCCCGGCTCGCTCGAGCGGCCGACGTCGCCGTCGTCACGGTCGGCCGCCAGGCCGGCGAGGGCAGCGATCGCCCGCCGGAAGACTTCCCTCTGACGGAGCAGGAACGAGCGCTGATCGAGACGGTCTCCGCGGCCTTCCACGCGGCAGGTAAGCAAGTCGTTGTCGTAGTGAACGTGGCCGGTGTGATCGATGTGGCGAGCTGGCGTGACGAAGTGGACGCGATCCTGCTCGCGTGGCAGCCGGGGCAGGAAGGCGGCCACGCCGTCGCGGATGTCCTCAGGGGAGCGGTGAATCCCTCGGGCCGGCTCCCGATGACGATCCCGATGACCTATGCCGATGTCCCGTCCGCCGGCAACTTCCCGGGTGAGGTGCTCGCGGGCCAGGAGCAGGCTGGCACGCCGGTCATCACCGGGGGCGGCAGGCCGTCGCGGGTCACGTACGAGGAAGGTATCTACGTCGGCTACCGGTACTACAGCACGTTCGGGGTCGAGCCCGCGTATCCGTTCGGCTACGGCCTCTCGTACACGGACTTCTCGTTCAACAATCTCCGGTTGAGTGCGGATGAGTTTGACGGTGAGATCACGGTGACCGTCCGGGTGACGAACACTGGTGACACAGCCGGCCGCGAAGTCGTGCAGCTCTACCTGAGCGCACCGGACGGCGTGCTTGAGAAGCCAGAGCGGGAACTCAGGGCGTTCGCGAAGACTGGACTGCTCCAGCCGGGCGCGTCCGAGACCCTGCGCTTCACCCTCACCGGCAGGGACCTGGCATCGTTCGACACGGACCGTGCCGCTTGGATTGCGGAGCCAGGCATCTATGCGGTGAAGGTCGGTGTCTCGGCTACCGACACGAGGCTCGAGGGATCGTTCGAGCTGGTGGAAGAGCTGGTCGTCGAGCACGCGCACCACGTCCTGCCGCCGGAGGTCATGATCGACGAGCTCACGCGCCGGGGGAGGTGACCGCGCGCGGGTGCACAAGGCAACGACAACGTGACACGCACGAGGGCCCGGCAGCCGCCGGGGCCCTCATGGTGCGCTATCCCATCCCAGTTTCATAAACACTCGGCTGCGATGCAGGAGTTCACGTCAACTGGCGTCAACTGATGTCGGTACATTGACGCAAGCAGTCCCGTTGGGACGCTGACCCTTCTGGCCTCGCACTGAATCGGGCCCCATCTTATGCAGCGACTGAGCGGGGCCGTCGTCGTTCAGATCCGCCACTCATTCGTTTGCACAGATGCGTTGACGATGGCACGTCGACTTCTAGTGCTGTTCGCCCTCAATGTTCTGGCCGCGCCGGTAGCCACGCGATCCGGTGTTGTCTGTACGGGGAGCCAAATGAATAAACTGGAAGAGATTATGAAACGTATGCACTCAATCATACTGCCTTTTCTTGGCATTATTGCCTTGTTGGTGACTGCATGCCAGGGACCGTCAACGAGGATAACGAGTCTCAGGGTACAGTCATCGGTGGAGCCGCTGGCCATAGAAGATGAGAACCCTCTGTTCAGTTGGCAGATGGTCTCCAATACAACCGGACAGAAACAAACGGCCTATCAGATCCTGGTCACCCGGGAAAGTGACGGTGAGGTGGTCTGGGACAGCGATAGGGTGGAAAGTGGCCTCTCCAACAACATTCCCTATGCGGGTGACCCGCTCGAGCCCGAAACAGCGTACAGCTGGGCTCTGGTGGTCTGGGATGCTAACGGTCAGACCTATACAGAGGCATCATGGTTTGAAACTGGACTGATGAACCCGGATATCTCGGCATGGGACGGAGCAAGGTTCATCGGAACGAATGCGCTCACGCTGGACGCCACATCCGCATGCCTATTTGAGATCAACACTGATTTTCAGATTCTCGAGGGAGATGCGGTATCAGTGGTCTTTGGAGCGGATGATTTTCGCTTCAACGACAGCTTTCAGAACATTGAGGATGTTGTAGGCGAGAACTATGTGCGCTTTGAGCTGGATGTTTCGGGTGCGGGGACTGAGACCGGGACAGTATTGAACATATACCGTGTGGGATACGGGAAGGATGATTCGGCAGATGAACCGTATAAGGTGATCTCGGCTGCCCTGTACCCCGAGACCAACATCAACGACATCATCACAGAAGAGAACAGGCATGATGTGCACAACCTGAGCATTGTCGTGGATGCGAGCGACATTACCCTCCAGCTCGATGGTGTCACAGTGCAGACAGAGCCACCTCCCGCTCCGGGCGGCGGTCCTCCTAGTTTTTTCAGGCGACCGGCCTCATCGATTGCCATCAGCAATTACGACACCGGCAACAACTTCAACACCTATCCCAACCTGAACTCAGTCGGCTTTGCCTCCAGGCCGGGTGGTGAAGCCGTCTTCACCCACTACAGGATCCTGAACAAGGGTCGCAGCAATCCGGACAACAATGTTGTGTTTGACGCGAATGCGGGGGCTACCTATTCGATATTCGAGGGACTCGAAGGTGTAACGGTAAGTGCTGATGGTACCTCTATTACGGTGCGAAA
>CP070666.1:2098396-2112244 GCA_020351775.1 Gemmatimonadota bacterium
GTGGTCCCGCTCTAAGCTACGACCTGCGGCTGTTGACGGCCAGATTGGCTGGCTAGACAGCGTACAGCGCAGCCTCCCGCCCTTCTCATCACAGGGTTGGGCGATCAGCTGCAGCGACTAAGGCTCTCACAGCATGAACGGGACAAACATCTTGGTGCGCTTCATGTACTCGGTGTACGCCGCGCCGAAATGGGCGACGTTGAAACGCTCTTCGTATCGCGCTGTCGCGATCCAGAATCCTGTCGCCCCCAGCGCAAGGACAAAACTCGGCAAATCGAGACCCTTGAAGAACACGCCCCAGCCGAAGAACATGAGCGACGCATATAGCGGATGTCGGATGTAGCGATATGCGCCAATCTCCACCACAGTCTGCGTACCCTCCATGATGCGCCTCTGCGCTCTTCCGATAGATCTCAGAAGATGGACACCATGAACTGCGAGGGCGGTCGAGGCCACAATGATGGTCCAAGAGACAGTCTGGTGAATCGACAACGGCTCGCGAAACCAGCGGTTGGCGTTCCATACAATGAGCACTGCCAGGAATTCGAAGGCAAAGAAGCGGAAATATCCATAAGCCTGCTGCGTGCGCCAAGCATGCACAGACGCGGCGACTGCCACAGCAGACAGCACGACAAACAGCAGCAGTTCAAGTGGACCTATCATCGCTCGCATCCGTCACGATCCACCCTGCACGCATCACCCCGCCGACCGAAGAGCCCGACACGGCTTCCATCGGGCTGGGGCCTGTGCTGCCGGGTGACTGAGGACCCGAGGCACAACTTCAGGTGCCTCCTCAAACCTCGGCTAGGCACTCCGTCGTCATCCCGCCAGGCCCGATTTCGTGGTCGATGGTGTAGCGGTCAGCGAGTGCGGTCTTTAGGAGGTCAATGGGTCAGTCGTACGGTCCTCAGACCTCAAACGCTTCCTGCTTCTGTCGAGCCTGCTCCATCAAATGCTGGAATCTCTCGTTGCCGCGCAGCGGCGTGAGAAACCGGTTGTGCTGAGCGAGAAGACCGCCGGGTCGATCCACCGGGCGTCGATCCCCCGATGCCCCAGCCGGTTGGCCGGATGGTGCGGCACGAGGAGGCAGCCCCGCCGCTTGGCGAACGCCTGCAGCTCGGCCAGGTCCTCGATCAGCTCGTAGTCGCCCTCGAGATCGGGGTAGAGCACATGGTAGTCACCTTCAGCCGTGTGGTGGCGCTCGTAGCCTAGAATGGTGACGAACTCGCCCGCCGCGTCGAACTCTCGGGCCAGCGTGACTACCTCCGGCCATCGGGCCCTCGCCACGTGGAACCCGTTGAGCCACTTGTTCTGGATGTTGCCGTCGTATTGCCCGATGTCGGGCCAGTAGGCATGGGGTGTGAAGGCGAAGAAGTCGAGGTGGTTCCGGGCGATCTCAAACGTCCTGCGGAGCGACCCCTGAGCGTAGCCCACGTCGTTGTGATTGTGCAGGTCGCCGAAGTAGTCTTGGTAGGTCGTGCTGCGGCCCGACTCGTCCGAGCCTTGCCCGGCAAGCGCCTCGGGCACCGTGCCGACGACCCCCGCCGCGGCCCCTGCCGCGGCACAGCCCCGCACGAAATCGCGTCTCGAAATCTCCTCGGCCATCGCGAACCTCCGATATTGGCGTACGGGTGGCCCGACCCAACCCGCTGGTTCAAGCGGACCTGGTCAGAGTGTCTGTAACGAAGAAGACACGCCCAAACATAGAGACGCTCGGGGCTCTGTGGTCACATTAGCGGCTGCTTCGGCGCCGCCCGCCCCGCGGGTACGGCGCGTGGAAGGCCGTCCGCATCGGCCGCGACGCTCCCGTCGAGCTGTACGACTTCTCCGTGTGCCCCGGCGAAGAGAACTACCTGGCGACGGCGCACCCGGAGCTGGTCGCCCGCCCGACGGCGATCATGGGGCGGTAGGCCGCTCAAGCGTGCCCGGGGCGCGAATGCGCCGACGGGCTCGACCCGACTGAGCGAAGACCGACAGGAAAGACCGCGAGTCCGTCATCCCGATACCCAACGAGCTTCTTGCGGGGTTGAACACGCTGGTCGCCTAGTCAGGCTCGAGTAGTGAATCGGAAAGCCGCCTTGCCCTTTCCATCGATGCCTCGAACCGTTCATCCGACCGCAAGTTCTGGATCAGGGGCTCGTGCTCGAGGAAGTACGGATTGCAGAAACCATAGTCGATTGCGTGGCTCAGCCAAGGAAACGCTTGGTCCAACTCGCCGATCAGCGCATACCCCTCGGCCATGAGCAAGGAGTAAAGATCATCCCACCGCGCCGCCTGGTTTAGATCTTCGGTAACACAATCGAGTGTCTCTTGCCTTTCCCGTAGCAGCGCATGCTTCAGGAACAATGCGGCAGTAGCCACGACATGCTGGGGTAAATCTCGGACGATCTCATCGATGAGGCGTAACGCTTCGTCGAGGTTGCCGGCCGTCGCGTGCAGCCACACGAACCAGAGTCTGAATGCCGATTTGGCCTGCTCGAGCTGCTGCTGCCAGGCTTGCCAGCCCTCCAGGGCCGCGCGGAAGTCACCTCTGAATACGTGGATATAACCGATGGCGTGCTTGTTCATCGGAGTGAGGGGGTCCAGTTCGCTTACGGCCGCTGCTAATGCACGCGCTCTCTCCAGGTCACATCCACATGCTGCGAGCTGGAAAGTCAGCAATCCAGCGGCGTAAGCATCGTTCGGGTCAAGTTCCACAGCGTTCTGCATGTGCTTAATAGCCGCTTTGGGATTACCGCTCTGGTGGTACACTCCGCCTTGGGCCAATTGGGCTTGTGCCGACAATGGGTTGAGCATGAGCGCCTTGGATGCGTGCTGCTGAGCTTGCTCGATGAGGCTTCCGTAGGTCTCAGGGGGCCTGCTCATTGTGTTCACGTACTGGAAGTATATGAACGCCTTCACGGCATGCAGCGCATCATTGTCACCGGCAAGCTGGAGGCCTCGCTCGGTGCGGGCGAGTGCGCGGTCAAGAGCCTCTCCACTCAGAAGCCACATGTCCCGCCGTGCCTCCAAGAAACACTCATATGCCCGCAGGTCCTCAATCGGTCGCTGTGTCAGCCGGTGCTGTTCCTCTGGGCTGAGTTGCAGCCTGAGTGCCTCAACGATCGACGCGGAGACTTGTTCCTGTATGCCGAATACATCCTCGAGCGTCCCGCCGTATTTCTTCGCCCAAAGGTGTATGTCGTTCGTGGCATCGATGAGCTGGGCGGTGATTCGCAGGCTTTCTGCAGCCCGCCGCACGCTTCCTTCCAACACGTACTTCACACCCAATTCCCTGCCGATCGTCTTGGTGTCCTTCTTGGTACCTTTGAGTTGCATCGCTGAATTACGGGAAATCACCCCGAGGGAGCGTATCTGAGACAAATCGGTGATGATCTCTTCCGTGAGCCCGTCACTGAAGTACTCGTTCTCAGGATCGGGGCTCAGATTCTCGAACGGCAGCACTACGATGGATTTCTTTTCATCCTCAGGCTCCGCCGCCTCCACCGTCAGCGCCGTCGCAAACTCCGCCGCACTGTCAAACCGATCCGCCGGCACCTTGGCCAACGCCTTCATGATCGCTCGATCCATCGCCTCCGGAACGCTGTCACGCAACACACGTGGTTGCGTGGGTCGTTCGCTCAATAGCTTGCCAATGACCGCCTGCACCGTTGCACCAGTTTGGGGTGGCTCACCCGTGACCATCTCATACAGCACAGCGCCCAACGAGTAGATGTCGCTCCGATTATCAACATCTCGGCCGCCGGTCGCCTGCTCCGGGCTCATGTACTGGGGAGTTCCCAGGGACAGCCCGGTCTCAGTCAGTCGCTCACCACCTGCAGCAGTCACGGCTAGTGCGATGCCGAAGTCCGCTACGACGGCCTCACCTCTGTGAAGCAGAATGTTCTCAGGTTTGACGTCCCGGTGGATCACACCCTGTTGGTGAGCGTAGTCGAGCGCCGAGGCCACCTGGCGCGTGAGTGTCACGGCTTCGTCGATGGAGAGCTGTTTCTCCCGTTCGATCTTGCTGCGTAAAGACTCGCCCTCAACGTGGGGCATCACGTAGTAGAGGAATCCGTCGGCTTCGCCTGAATCGTGCAGTGTCAGGATATGCGGGTGGTTCAGCTTTGCTGCGATGCGGATCTCGCGGAGGAACCGCTCACCACCCAGGATTGCGGAGAGCTCGGGACGCATGACCTTGAGGGCGACGTGGCGGTCGTGCTTGAGGTCTTGAGCTAGGTAGACCGTGGCCATCCCACCGCTACCTAACTCCCGTTCAATCCGATAGCCGTCAGCTAATGCAACCTTGAGACGGTCCAGAATGTCGGCCATATGGCGACTCCTCTGGGTCCCGCTCTAAGCTATCCGTCGCACCTGTGCACGGCCAGATTGGGGTTGATGTCACCCCTCTTACTCAGCCGAGGGCGACGCCAGGTCTGAGTTGAAGGTGTCGATGGCAATCAACCATGACCCATCAGGTTGCCTGCGCCAGATTGCGAGGTTCTTGCCACTGTCCATGATGGGCTCGGGGGTACCCTTGATCGCCATCGTCAGCGTGTAGGTCCCTCGGACATACGCGATATCACCCCGACCATCGATCTCTACGATCGGGAGTTCCACCTCCGTCACGGGAGGAAAGCTCGCGTACCAGTCTCTGATGGGATCCCGCCCGTGGACCGCTGGCTGGTTAGGAGGCATGATCACCGCATCAGTCGTGTAGTACGTGACGACCGCATCCCAGTCCTTCGCCGACACGACTTCGTGATACGCAGCATGGGTGCTGCGTATCGCAGCGACGTCTTCTTCGGACAGCCTTCCAACCCCTGGCCGACATGTCGTGACACCGAGGGTTAACATTAGCACTACGGAAGGCATGCGACACAACTTCATTACTGCCTCCTGACCGCGAGTAACAAGAGAGATGGACCAACATCGCAAGTCTGCGGCCCTGGACGGGAGGCTGCAAGGACCTCGCGCGCAGCTGCGACGCGCTGTTCCGGTAGCGCGCCTGCTGCGACGATCACACGGACATGACTTTCTGAGTGGCCATCAGCAACTCGGATCCCGCTACAGATCGTGTTGGACGAGTCTCGGGAGTCGGAGGATAAGGGTCCGGCCTGCTAACCGTAGCCTCGCGGCAACCACGCGGCCGGCCTAGCGCTGCTGCAACTCGGCCAGCTTGTCCCGGGCGCGGCGGGCCCAGACGTAATGCGGATCCGCCTCCGACCACACCTCCAGCGCGCGGCGCAGGCTTGTTAGGGCATCGTCGCGCCGTCCCATCGCGGCATAGACCAGTGCAAGCTCGTAGTGGGTTCGGGGCGACGCCGGGCTCACGCGCTGCGCCTCCAACATGAGTTGCTCGGCGCGCTCCAGCTCACCGAGTTCACGGTACGCCTCGCCCAGCTGCCGGGAGATACTCCAGTTGCTGGGGTCGCGGCTACGTTCTTCTTCCCAACTCGCGATTGCCTCGCGGAACTCGCCGCGCAGGAAATGCGCGCGGCCGCGGGCGCCAACGACCAGGGGGCGAATGATCTCTACCGACTGCCGCTCGATCAGCCCCTCGAGCTTTGCAACGGCGCTGTCGATCTGGTCCGCATCCTCCAGCGCCAGCGCCAAGTAGAGCTCACCGACCGCCCGAATCCGGTCGAACGGCGGCTGCAGCTGCCGGCCGAGCGAATCGAGCAGCCGCAGTGCCTGCGCCGTGTCACCGGCGGCAACATAGTCGTCCACACTGAGGAAACGCCCGAGCATCACCTGAATCGGCGAGGCGAAGGCCGCCGCCACCGCCAGTTGCCGTTCGCGGTAGCCGAGCGCTTCAACCGGCCGCCCGCGGAAGCTGTAATACCGTTCCAGCCCCTCCAACGCAGCCACGCTGTCGCTGCCGGTGCGCGAACCGGCCAATGCCGCTTCATAGCCCTGGAGCGCCGCGTCGAACGCGCCGGTCAGGAGCTCGAACTCGGCTAGCCGGACTGCCGTGCCGACGTTGGCCGGATCGATCAGCAGCGCTCGCTCCAAAGCGGCCCGTGCCTCCTCGTGGTTGCCCAAAGTGCTCTGCAAGTTGCCGATGTCGGTGAACGAGCGCTCGTCGTCCGGGTTCAGCACGGCGTAGCGGGTGTAGGCATCCAGCGCGCTGTCGTACTCGCCCAGCGCCAGGTACAGGCCACCGATGCTGCGCAGGAAATCGTGCTGCTGCGGGTCCAGCTCAAGAATCCGCTGGTAGGTGGCGATCGCCTCGCGCCGCCGGTCCTGGATCTCCTGGATCCGGGCCAACTGTTGCAGCGCGGTCAGGTCCTCAGGGAACAGCTCGGCGTTCATCTCGATCACGGCATACGCCTTGTCATACTCCTGTCGCAGTGCGTACCAATCCGCCTTGACCAGGTTCTGCCAGCGCTCGGGAAGCCGATAGCCGTAATCCATCGCCGCCTGAAGCGGCGCGCCGGCTTCCTCGCCGCGGTTCTGTAACACGTAGACGGCGTAGAGCTGCAACTGCGCTGCAGCGAACGTGGAGTCGTCTTGCACGGCCTCTTCGAGCAGCCTGGCGGTGGTTGGCCAGTCATCCTCCACCGACATCGCGTGCTGCGCCTGGGCATAGCGCTCGAACGCCGGCTGCGACGTCGTCAGCAACTCGGACGCGGGTAGGTCGCGTATCAGCCCCGCATATCCTTCGGGTACTTCGATCGTGCCGGCGATTGCCTCCGCCAAACGGTCGACGAGCTCGAGGGGCTCCGTCCCGCGGATCATGTGCTCGCTGATCAACGAGCCGGTCTCGGTATCGTAGAGCGACATGGTGACGACTACCTCGTCGCCCTCTGTCTGCACCCGGCCGGTGGCGAACTGATCGCGGAACTGCTGGGCGGCGATCTGCCGCTTCAGCGCGAGCGGCACGCCTGTCAGGTCGCGGAAGCCGGCCTCACGCAGCCGGTCCCGAAAATGCGCCGGCACTCGCTGGTCGATGTACATGTCCTGAAACAGATCGATTGAAAGCGCCGCAACCAAGCCATAGCCCAGCCAGCGCGCGGTCGAGTCCGAGGGGTCCGCGTCGAAGTAGAACAGCGCGATACGCTTGCGGAAGTCCGCCTTGGGAATGACCCTTTCTACCGTATTACCGTCCTCGTCGGTGACGGTCACTGCCATGGTGGCCGCACCGAGGTCCTTGCCGCTGAAGAGGACGACCAGCGCCAGGATCGCCACCACGACGTTCGCCGAGACGCCCGCGGTTTGCGCGGCCCGCCACCGGGCACCGCCACCCAGCACGTATGCAACCACCACGACGGCCGGCAGGAGAAATCCCAGCACGGCCATAACGAAACCAGGCAGATGCGGCGACAGCGCCAGCCGGTCGATCAAGATCTCGGTCCCCAGCCAGGCGGCGATGGCGCCAACCGCGTACCCGCCCACGATGGCGAGCGCGCGCGGGCGTAACAGCCGCGGAACGACGCCGCCACAGGACCGCGCGCGGAGCACGGCGGCGCGCCCGGCCAACGCATCCGCGAACTCGCCGGCCGTCTGAAACCGGTCCGCCGGATCCTTGGCCAGCGCCTTGGCAACTGTGCGGTCGACGATCTCGGGAACCCCTGGCCGCGCGTCACGCGTCGGTGTAACCGCATCGGTGGTGTGTCGCGCCATGAGCTCGCGGGCGGTATTGCCCGCAAAGGGCGTATTCCCAGCGAGCATCTCGTACAGCACGCAGCCGAGCGAGTAGATGTCGGAGCGGCCATCGACGGGGTCGGCAAATGCCTGCTCCGGACTCATGTAGGCCGGTGTTCCCAGCGGCATGCCCGCGAGCGTCAGTCCATCGGCCGCCGGATCGGTCGCGCTCACGATTCCGAAGTCGGCTACAACGGGTCTTCCCGACAGGAACAGGATGTTCTCGGGCTTGATGTCCCGGTGCACGAACCCGTGCGCGTGGGCGTGGGCCAGCGCGTCGGCGACTTCCCGGGCGATATCCAGCGCGGCCTCGATCGGCAGCCGTGCGTCTCGCTCCAGGCGATCGCGCAGCGAGCCGTCCTCCGCGTGCGGCATGACGTAATACAGCATGCCGCTGGCTTCGCCCGAATCGTACAGCGGTAGGATGTTGGGATGGTTGAGCTTGGCCACGGTCTTGATCTCGCGCAGGAACCGCTCGGTACCGAGCACCTGCGCCACCTCCTCGCTCATGACCTTGATGGCCACTTTGCGGTCGTGCTTGAGATCGTGCGCGAGATATACCGTGGCCATCCCACCGCTACCCAGCGCACGCTCGATGGTGTAGCGCGTGGCGAGGGCGGTCGCGAGGTTTGCGGGGATCTCAGACATGGTCGGTCAAGAATAGGTCCTGGAGCAACAACCGACGATAGTGTTGGTTCAATTTACTACGCTGCCCGCGCACAACGACAAGAACCTGACGTAGTCGAACGACCGCTCGTTTCATGACTGCGTGCCATCCTGTGGCTTATCTCAATTCTGACGGTGGGATCCCAAGGCGCGAGCGCCGAGTTGGGGCTGCGCGGGGCCAGATCGGTGCATACCAGAACATCGGGTTTCGGGCTAGGCTCCGCTCCTTGCGTAACCACGTAATGAGCTGCAAGCTATGGTGTTGGCCTCCAACCACTGAAACTGGCAACAACCGTCAGTAGCCTTCGTGGTCTGCCGCCGCAGTCAGACGGCGCAGCAATCTGGAATCATCGGGATTCTCTCTGAAGGGTGGGTATCCACAATGCGCAGAATAAAGAACTCATCGCGAAGGGAATTCGTAAAGCGTCTTGCTCACGGGTCGTTGGCGGCTGGAGTGTTTCCCTATGTCGTAACGCGCAGACCCTCGAGGGAAACGGTGATCCTCGAACGAGAGCCTGACCCGGACCGGGATCGAAAGTTCGCGGCCAACGACAGGATAGGGTTGGGAGTGATCGGAACCGGGATCATCGGGTTTTATAACATCGAATCGGCCCTGAAGGTCCCGGGAGTCGAGCTGACCGCTGTGTGTGACCTGTACGATGGCAGGCTAACGCGGGCGCAAGAACTGTACGGGGCCGGTCTTTTCACTACGAGAGACTATCGTGAGATATTGGCCAGGGATGACATTGATGTGGTGCTCGTTGCCACACCGGACCACTGGCACGACGTAATCAGTATCGATGCCGTGAAAGCGGGTAAAGCCGTCTACTGTGAAAAGCCCATGGTACAGGAAGTGGCCGAAGGTCACACAGTGATACAGGCCGAGAAACAGTACAATGCGAAGCTCCAGGTGGGGAGCCAGGGTGTCAGTTCCATCGTCATGAAGAAGGCACAGGAGTTGTATCGAGCCGGTGAGATAGGGGATTTGATCTTGGTGGAGGCGGCGTGGGACCGTCATTCATCCCTGGGAGCGTGGCAGTATTCGATTCCCCCTGATGCCTCACCGGAAACAGTCGACTTCGACACCTTCCTCGGAGACACGCCCAAGGTGCCATTCGATCCGGTTCGTTTCTTCAGGTGGCGCAACTACCAGGCGTATGGAACCGGCATTGCGGGCGATCTGTTCGTTCACTTGTTCTCCTGGCTGCATTGGATTATCGGCTCCGACGGACCGAATAGAGTGTACGGTGCCGGTGGCTTGAGATACTGGAAAGACGGCAGGGACGTGCCGGACGTACTCACGTGTGTCGTGGACTATCCCGAGGCTGCGACGCATCCTCCGTTCAATCTGCAGATCCGGGTCAATTTCGTGGCCGGTGGTGGCAGGGGGGAAGGATTGTTGCGGCTGGTCGGTTCGGAGGGGACACTGAGCTTTGCTGAGGGGGCTTCATTGACTCTGAGTCGCTCGACAATTCCCGTCAGACCGGGGTACGGAGGTTACGACTCGCTGTTCACATTCCCGGAGAGCGTCCAGGAGGAGTTCGAACGACAGTACCATCTGAGGCACTACCATCTGCCCCAGAGCATCAACGAGCCCAGCCAGACAGCCTACAGACCGCCGGAGGGATATGACGACCGTGACGATCACTGGGCTAATTTGATAGCTGCGGTTCGGGATGGGAAAACGATCGTTGAGGATGCGACCTACGGGTTGAAGGCAGCCGGACCGTCTCTGGCAGCGAATAAGAGCTATTTCAAGAGCAGGGTGATCGGCTGGGATCCGCAGAAGCTGGCATATAGCTAAGTCTAGTGGCGTTGCCGTGCCTGTCGTTTCGTTCTACAACGATGGGGACTTCATGAAGAAGGGCAAGGCCATGAACGAAAACCTCATGAAGCGCAGGGAATTCGTCGGGACACTTGCCGCAACGGCCGAGGCGCAGGGCTGCCGCTCGACGAATTCATCCGGCGCGCGAAGCAGTACGGGTACGACGGGGTGGAGTTCGCGGCCCGTGCTATTTGTCCCTGGCTGTCTCAGATACGACCGCGCCAGACTAGCGTAAAACCGGCATTCCCCTGCGCCGTCGTCGCCTTTCCCAGCTCTATGCCCACGTCTTCACCGACCACGGCCGGCGGCGCGGGGAATGCGGATTCGGGGCGCAAACCCCGTAGGATCAGTTGGCGAGTTCGATCCTGAAGGGGACCTTTAACTGCTCCCAGTGCAGATAGGCGGTGGCCGAAGTTCCCGCAAGATCCTCGAAACCATACGCCAGCCATTCCTCATGCGGCGCTGCAACCGGCGTCACGGTCACTCTGAGTGCGTCCTCGCTCTCGTCGTAGGAAAAACTACCCCACTCGGCGTTCTTCTTGCTGAAGATGATCGTCCACGTGCTCTCAGTAGGTATCATGTGGAGACCGTATTTCCCAGCGGGCAACCGCTGTCCCTCAACGAGCAGGTCGCTGGTGCATTCGAATGTCGTGTTTTCATTCGCACCCGCGCGCCATGGGAACGGCCTGTCGTTGGAGTATTGGTTGCCCGGTGCCAGGCCGTAGGGCACCAATTCGCCCCAAATAACGCGGCCTTTGACCCCAGGCCTGCTGTACACGATGGTGATGTCGGTGTCGGTTCCCACGCGTTGGAACACGCTGGCCATCAGGCTGGGCCTCGGGCCCTCCTGTGCAAAAGAACTCATTGGAAAGCTCGCTAGGCAGAATACGGCGAACAACGAACAAGTGTGGATCTTGGGAAGTGACATGGTACCTCCCTCCCATTGAAGTGAACATCCGTAACGAGCTAAGAGGTAGGAATCTCAATCCGGCCCTCGCAAGTATGCATGGCGGGACTGACGCTGTCCAGGCGCTCAGCAGAGGCGTCTCCGGTCTCTTGGTCGAGTAGTTCGGAGGACGGAATTCAGTCGACGTAGCGGGTTTTCGGATGCTAATTGACACACCGATGCAACCCAGAGGCTCCCGCAGCGGAGAACGCCCGGGGATTTTGGCATCCCTCTATGCCGAAGCCGTGCTCCCTGCCGCCTTCCAGCGTCTCGCCGATGCGGGTTGACGACGCGCCCCTGCGAAACGCGCACCTTCGCTCCCACCAAGCGACTTCGGGGGTCGCCTGGCACCGAAGCCGCCCTCTACCCCAGCGGCCGATCCAGGCTCCTGTACTGTATGGCCTCGGAAACGTGCACCGCCTCAATCGCCGCATTGTTCCCCAGATCCGCAATCGTCCGGGCGATCTTCAGCACTCTGTGATATGCACGTGCCGACAGTTTGAGTCTCGAGATTGCCGTCTTTAGCAGCGCGTCTGCCGAATCAGACACGCGACAGTACCTGTTCAGATCGCGGGGACCCATATGGGCGTTGGCGAACACGCCCTCGCGTCGGGCGAAGCGCTCCTGCTGCAACAGCCGCGCGCCATTCACGCGCTCGCGTATCGCTGCGCTGCCCACACCTGAGCGGTTCACCGACAGCTCGCGATAGGGTACGGCTGGCACCTCGATGTGAATGTCGATGCGGTCGAGCAGCGGCCCCGAGATGCGCGACAGGTAGCGCTCCACTTCCAGCGTGCCGCACACACAGGCACGTGCGGGATCACCCCAGAAGCCACATTTGCACGGGTTCATCGCCGCTGCCAACATGAAGCGCGCGGGATAACACAGCGAGGTAGCGGCTCTGGCTATGGTCACGAAACCGTCCTCCATGGGCTGACGCAGCACCTCGAGCACGTTCTTGCGGAATTCCGGTAACTCGTCCAGGAACAGGACGCCGCCGTGAGCCAGGCTCGCTTCACCGGGACGGGGATGAGAACCGCCCCCGACCAGCCCTGCGTCACTGATCGTATGGTGTGGTGCCCGGAACGGACGGGTCGTCACCAGAGAGGATCCCGGCCGAAGCAATCCCGCGACACTGTGGATCTTCGTGGTTTCCAGGGCTTCGTCGATGGTCATTTCGGGCAGTACTGTTGGCAGTCGTCGCGCCAGCATCGTCTTTCCCGACCCTGGCGGGCCGATCATCATGACGTTGTGCGAGCCTGCAGCGGCTATCTCCAAAGCCCGCTTGACGTGTTCCTGGCCTTTGACCTCGGCAAAGTCCACATCATCATGGATCCTGCGGACGAACAGTGCCGCAGTGTCGACGTCGGCGCGGTGCAACTGCCCGCCAGCCGCAAAGAACCCTGCTACGTCAGCCAAGGTGGCGCCGCCCAGGACCTCCACGTCACGCACCACACCCGCCTCGGCGAGGTTCGACCGCGGTACAATCACACCTTTCAATCCCGCTGCCTTGGCGCTGAGGGCGATGGACAGAACGCCGCGCACCGGTCTCAGATCACCCTCCAGCCCTAGCTCACCGACGATGACGTAATCTGCCAGTCGAGGCACCGTGGGCCCGCCGGCCGTCTTATCCGACGACTCACCGTTCAACTGATCCGTCGCAGCTAGTATGCCCAACGCTATGGGAAGATCGAAGGCGGATCCGTCTTTTCTTATGTCCGCCGGGGCGAGGTTCACAGTGATGCGCTTGAGTGGAAACGAGAATTCCGAGTTGGCAATCGACGCACAGACGCGTTCCCTGCCCTCTTTCACCGCCCCTTGCGGTAGACCTACGGTGGTGAACGACGGCAGCCCGTTGGATATGTCGGTCTCAACATCGACCAGATACGCATCGATACCGAGTACCGCAGCGGAACGCACCCGAGCCAGCACGAGGGCTCAGTCCTTTCTCTGATGGATGTTCCATTGTATCAGAGAATGGACCTGAGCACGGTACCATTCCTTCTCAGGCAGTTGCAGTAACTCGCACACCAACTTGGAGGGCGCAGGCCATAGGCAAGCACGGGAATAACGGCGACAGCGGTTCGCTGCACCGGGAACTGCGAAAATCGTCAGACCGCATCGTCCAGCACATCTCTCACCAGTGCCAACAACTCACTGGGCGTCCATGGCTTCTGCAAAAAGGGACCTGCGTCTTGCACGCCTATGTTTGCCTTCACATCTCGCTCGCTGTAGCCACTCATCAGAATGAACTTCTTGTGGATGCCCAACTCTTGCATCGCCTGTCGCAGTTCCGTGCCACTCATCTTGGGCATCACAACGTCGCAGACGATCAGATCTACTTCGTCTGTCTCGTGTTCAAGGGCTTCGAGCGCCTCCGCACCATTCGCGGCCACGATTACGTGATAGCCGGATCGTTCCAACACGCGTTTTGCAGCCCGCCGAATCGGGGCCTCATCCTCAACCACCATGATTGTCTCGGTTCCTCCCTCCGGCTCGGCGAGACTCTGGGGAGCAGTGTACGGAGCGGTGGGACTTGTGACGGGCCTGAAATAGACCTTCACGCTCGTACCTTTCCCTACCTCGCTGGAGACTTCAACGAAGCCTCGATGTTGTTTCGTGAGACCGTACACGGTCGACATCCCCAGGCCGGTTCCGAATCCGTGCTCCTTGGTCGTGAAGAATGGCTCGAAAACCCTAGTGCGAGTCTCCTGATCCATCCCGACACCGGTGTCCGAAACTGACAGGCACACATACTCGCCCGGCTCTCCCCAGCCACTCACGG
>CP070666.1:2112344-2161600 GCA_020351775.1 Gemmatimonadota bacterium
ACACTCGAACCGCGTTGGAACGCCAATTCGCTCGACCTGGTAGCGACGGCGGGACCGCCGCCACAGATCTTGTTCGCCAGCGACTCGGGCGGAGGACTCTCGGTCGGGATCTACACGACCGACGGAACGGGCCCCAACGCCACCAGAGTAATCGGCCTGACCGACCTGGGCTACGAACGCCAGTTCCCCCGCTGGTCGCCGGACCGGAAACGCATTGCCTACTCGAGCGGTTCTTTCGGGAGCCCGAACGCTTTGTTCGTGATGACCGCTTCCGGAGACACGAACACGGTCGTCGTCAACGACACGTCCACGTTCTACCCCAGGTGGAGTCCGGATGGCAGGCACCTCGGCTTCCTGTGTGGTGACGGGTTCTCGCAAATCGACGTCTGTGTCATAGGTGATGTGACAGGTCCGATCGGATCGATCCCATTGAACAACTATGTCGTCGTCAGCGACTACGTTCCGACCGCCTGGCTGGACGGTCCTGTGGCCGCGGCGTGGGATCCACTCGACCTTGACCGGGCCGTTTTCGCGCGGGATTCGAGCGACGGTGTGAACCCTCCGACGAGCCGCTTCTTCACGGGGAGCTACACCGGTACAGACGTGCAGCCACTTCACACATCCATCTTGGATGTCGGAAATGGTCCGCTGCAGGTGAGAGGAACCATGGATTGGTCAGCCGATGGCAGCATGCTGGCGTTCGCGGCACGGGACCCACTGGGCACCGAGAAGATCTACGTCATGAACGCCGATGGAACCGGGCTGCGCCAGCTCACGTTTCTCTCAGGATTGGACGACGGTCCGCTGTTCTCGCCTGATGGCAGTGAAATACTGTTCGGCCGCGACGAGAGTTGCTCCTACAACGGTTGGATAGTCGACATCAACAACACCGACGGGTCCCTCGAACGGCAGATCACCGACGACAATATCTGTGACTTCGATCTCGATCTGCTGGCAGGAGACTGGTCGCCCGACGGCTCGGAGATCGTGTTGACCGGATTCGACCCGACAACCGGCTGGACTCAAATCTACGTGGTGCCCCGGACAGTGACTGCCGCTACGTACAGGACGCTGCGTGTACTGGTGGGCCGCGATGCAGACGCCGGTTCCTGGTTGCGGGAGATCCAGCCGAGTTGGAGGCCGTGAACGCTTGGCCCGATGTCTTTCAAATACCGGCGACTCCGTCTAACTTCCCGGTGCTACGGGCAACCATCAGATAATTCAGATGGAGGTGCAGTAACAATGCGTTTGAGCACGAAACTGGGAGCTTGGACAATCGCTGCGGTTCTGGCTGTCGCGGCCTGCGGCGACGACGAGGGAGCCACTGGTGTAAACGGTAGCACCTTCACCGCCGCGGAGAAAAGTGCATTGATGGCGGCCATCACCAACACCGGTGCTTTCGAGGGCACGCCCGCAGCTGCATACGCTTCCTTCGCCCTGATGGGGCTCGACGAGGTCGGCACGATCAGCGCCGGCCGATCTGCAGCTATTGACCAGGCCATAGAGAGCGGCATCAGCCTCGCCGTGAGCGGAATGCTCGCTAGCAGATACGATGCCGTCGGCGTTCAGCTCACATATGACATCCAAGGCCAGACCGGGTGGTTCATCGGCGTTGTGGGATGGACCGGCCTCAATACGACGACCAATACAGTCGATGAACTCATTGCCGTCTACAGCTACGGTGACGGCACTACCGCTCCCTCGACCGTGCAGGGATCGTTCGGCGGTGACATCATACTCGTGGGTGCCTATTGGAATGGCGCGCGCTACTACGCCGTGGAGGGTAACGCCTCGATCACCGCATCTGGCTTCAGCGGTTCCACGGACTGCAGCATCACGGGCTACACGTGCTCCTACTCGCAAGGGACCATGAGCGGGAACTTCGGGTTCACTGCAGAAGCGGCGGAGACGACGGACACCTACGAGCAAGTTCCGGTCAGCTTCACGGGCCTGCCTGCCGTAAGCGTGACTATCAGCGACGGCAGCTAGCTTCCAGTCGACGCACGATACAAAAGGGGGCCGCACAACCCCGGTTGTGCGGCCCCCTGCTTCTGTGAGCTCCTGCCGTGACGCAGGTTAGTTCAAACGGCCTGCAGCGCCTGCTCCAAATCGACGATCAGATCATCATAGTGTTCGACACCCACCGATATACGCACCAAGCCAGGCGTTATTCCCAACTCATCCCGATCTTCCGGCTCGACATCCGAGTGGGTCATCGATGCTGGGTGCTGGGCAAGGGATTCAGTGCCACCCAGACTGACAGCCAGCTTGATGAGTTGCAGCGCGTTGAGGAATCGAAACGCCGCCGGCTCACCACCAGCCAACTCCAGCGCGATGAGCGAGCCGGGCGACCCACACTGTTTGCGGTACACGGGGTACATGGGATCGTCTTCGGGCACCAGACCGAGGTAGTGGACGTTCTGCACCTTGGGGTGATCCACGAGATAGTCTGCGACATGCTGAGCGTTTTTCATCATTGCGGTCATGCGCATCTTCAATGTCTCGAGGCTACGCATCAACAGCCACCCGGTCCACGGATCCGGGATCGTACCCATAAACGTGCGTAGCGTCTTGACTCTCCCCATGAGTTCCCTGTCGCCCAACGTGGCGCCGGCAATCACGTCGCTGTGACCTCCGATGAACTTGGTGGCTGAGTAGAGGGCCATGTCGGCACCGTGCTTGAGCGGGTGCTGGAACAGCGGCCCCAGGAAAGTGTTGTCCACTATCACCACGGGCCGATGGTCACCATCGCCAAGAGAATGGACGAGGTCCGCCAGTCCCTCGATGTCCACCAACTCGTTGGTTGGATTAGACGGCGTTTCTATGAGGGCGGCACTGACTCGTCTGTCACCGACCCCTTCTCGCACGACGGGTTCGACTTGCTCGATCGGCAGTCCTGCCGAGAAGCACACAGGTGCGATACCGAAGTCCGGCAGAATGTGCTTGACGAAGTAATCAGTCCCGCCGTACAGTGGTCCACTCAGAACCAAGGCATCGCCCGGACGCACGAAAGTCATCAAAGTCGTGGCAATGGCCGCCATGCCACTCGGGAATACCGCCGCCGCCTCGGCGCCATCCCACAACGTCAGACGATCTTCCAGCACCTCCAAGTCGGGATTGTTCAGTCGACTATAGATCAGGCCCAGTTCCTCTTTGGGCCCCTTCTCACGCAGGCCGAGGGCCAACTCGAAGAACGCCTTGCCGGCTTCTGCGTTCTGGAATGCGAAAGTCGAGGTCTGGAAGATGGGTGGCTTGACCGCACCCTCCGAGAGCATCGGATCGTAGCCATAGCTCATCATGAGGCTCTCTGGCCTCAGCTCTCGTCCGTTTATGTCACGCTTCCTGTAGTCTTTCACTTTCAGGCTCCCCGTGATCTTGGTCTCACAGTTGCCGGCCACACTTGTGGGATACGTAAGGGAATCTATCGCTGTGGACCGGATCTGTGGGGATCGAATCTGAGCAGACGATACGTTTGGTGAGTGGGATTTGCCTATGACGATTCATCGGCAATTCCTCCTGTCGGGCAAACAAGCGGAGCGCGGTCCCAAGTAGTATTATTCACCAGTGGCGTAGAGATGGAAAGGAAGTGAGATTCGAGTGATGCACGACCTCTGCGTGCTATACCGACTGAGCCCGCGTCAGTTTCCCACCATCTAACAAGGTAGCACCATGCCAAACGTCACACTCGCATGCCAGTTTTGCAGCAAACTCAACAAGGTGGACCTCAGACTGCACAACCGAGGCCCGAAGTGTGCCGACTGCGGACGACCCTTCCTGATAAACCGCCCGGTCAAAGTGGAAGAACAGCACTTCGATACCACCGTGCTGAAGTCCGAGGTCCCCGTTTTAGTGGACTTCTATGCGGATTGGTGTGGGCCTTGTCGCATCATGGCTCCCATTCTCGACGATATCGCCCAGCAGCGTGCCGGTAAGCTGTTGGTTGCCAAGGTGGACACCGATCGTGCTCCAACAGTGAGCCAGAGATACGGGATCAAGTCGATTCCGTTCTTCACGCGGTTCGAGCACGGGCAAGTCGTCCGGAGTGTCGTGGGCGCTGTCGGCCGGGACGGTCTGCTCGAACTAGCGGGATGATGTGGATGTGACGGCTACGTTGTGACCGGAGGGCGAGGGCAGTCGTTCCTGCTACCTCGCCCTCCAGCCAGCTCCTAGGCCGGGATTCCGTTTTGTATCACATCCTCCATTGCCTCGGCGAACCGGTCGATTTCGTCCAGGGTCGTGTAGACATTGGGAGTCACCCTGATGCCGGGACACGCTTCGTGGCCAATGGGCGTGACGATGATTTTCTGGGTCCTCCAAAGATGAGCGCTTAGATCGCCCGGCCTGATGCCTTCTATGCCCACGTTTGCGAGACCGCAGGACATCGCCGGATCGAAGCTGGTGTGGAGCACGACCCCCGACTGTCCCTCCAGCCGTCTCATCCAGCGATCACGTAGATAGCGTAGCCGAGCCGCTTTGCGTTCCCCGCCGATTCCGTTGTGGAATGTCAGGGCTTCGGCGATGGCATTGTGATTCGCGGCCGGGTGGGTGCCGATCTCCTCGAACTTCCTGATATTGGTGTTCATCGACTCCGGGGCTGCCATCAGAGGCCAGAGTTTCTCGATCTTGTCTCGTTTCACATACAGGAATCCTGTACCGTGCGGAGCGAGAAGCCACTTGTGCAGTGAGGTCCCATAGTAGTCGCACTCGAGGTCATCGCGCCTGAACGGGAAGTGCGCAAACGCGTGTGCTCCATCGACTATGGTTTCGATTCCCCGGTCACGTGCCATCCTGCAGATTTCCCGCACCGGGAATATCTGGCCCGACAGGTTCGTGATATGGCAGAAGAGTATCACTTTCGTACGGGGAGTAATGCCACTCTCAATCTGGTCGATCAGGTATTGCATACTGGGTGGTGGAGCCGGAAACGTCACCTTCTTCACCACGATCCCGTCCCTGCGCACTCGCTGCTCCCACGTGGTGAGCATGCGGGGGTAGTCCTGGCCGGTGGTGAGGACTTCGTCGCCCGGCTCGAGATCGAGCCCGAACTGACAGATCTCCAGCGACTCGCTAGCATTGCGCGTTATTGCCATCTCCTCTGGATCGCAGCCGAAGGCACGGGCCAGGCGGATTCGCACACCCTCGACCTCCGGCTCGAGGTGGCCCCACATGTGGTATGAGGTGGCCTGGTTGGAGTAGTCCAGGTACCGCTTCATTGCATCCTGGACGACCTTCGGGCTGGGACAGACTCCACCGTTGTTCAGATGTATCAGAGTGCGATTCACCGTGAACGCCTGTTGAACGGCGAACCAGAAGTCTTCATCGGTGGCAACAGACTCGGGCGATCGGTCCCCTACGGCAGAGGCTGCGGAGAGAATTCGTGTCAGGCCGTCGTCGCGAAGGGCGGGCCGAGCGACGGCAGCCGCGCCCACGATCGAATGCAGGAAACCGCGGCGGTTTATCACGGTAGGCTCCTTGTTGAGGCTAGTGAGTCAAATCAGCGCGAGAGTGTTGCCAGGCACTGTGGATGTCAAGTACGGTGGGTCAGATTGGCGCGCGGGAGCGAAGTAGACCGGGATGTGCAGTTAGATCCTAGCCTACAGGGGCCGGTCCCCGCTCTCTTGAAGAGCGCACGAACAGCACCGCCGACCCAACCAGCGCGATCGTGGCGAACGCAAACCATTGGATCGCATACGAGAGGTGGGGCCCACCCGTCAGCTCCGGCAACGGCACGACCGCCATGTTCGGCGGCGCAGTGGCAGGCAGCTCCGTACGCCGCAGCACCAGTGGAAAGAGTCCGTAGGGGTATTCAGCCTCGAAGTCGGCGGGATTGGCATACCGCACGTAGCGGGGCCAGCCCTTTCCCGGAGTCTTCGCACCGTCAACCGGCACCAATACACCTACCACCACAGCGGAATCGGGTTCGACGAGTCCGTCCAAATCGACTGTCTTGGCATCCGGTGACGACACTCTGCCGCGCTCCACCAGCACAGCCTTGCCTCCGGATAGTCGAAGCGGGGTCACTACATTCACGGCGGCGGCTCCGTCGTAACTGCGGGCTACCACGACGATCTGGCGCTCGAAATCGAACGAGCCACGGAGCGACACCTTGCGAAAACCGAGGGAATCTGCCTCGGAATCCCGTGTCAGCTCTGATGGAGGCATAGCCAACCGGGTGGCAATCAACCCGTTCCGCACCTGCCTCTGTTCCCGTCGATCTAGCTGCCACATGCCCAGTCGCACACACACAGCCGCCGCAACGAGCGCGACGGCGAAAATGAGGTAACGCCTCAACTGGACTCGCCCCGCCCCACAAAAACCTCTGGAGACATACCCAGAAACAACCCGGTCTCGATCACTCCGGGTCGGCGCGCCAGAGTCTGTTCCACGAACTCGGGGTCCGTTATTCCATCATGGAAGCGGCAGTCGAGGATGTAGTGTCCGGAATCGGTTCGGTACGGTCTTCCCGCAGCGTCGCTTCGCAACACCGATTCGGCACCCAGCTCGCGCAGCGGTCCTTCGTGGGTCTTCCAACCGAACTCGAGCACCTCGACCGGCAGGGGATATGACTCACCCAACCTTGTGACCAACTTCGACTCGTCGGCCACGATCAACAGCCGACGCGAAGCCGACGCCACGATCTTCTCCCGCAGGAGCGCCCCACCTCCGCCCTTGATGAGATTGCCCTCAGGATCGATCTCGTCCGCACCGTCGATAGCGAGATCGAGCACCGTATGCTGCTCGAGTGAGGACAACGGGATCCCGAGCGATTCAGCAAGCTGCCTGGTCTGGGTAGAGGTAGGGATCCCCACGATATCACTCAGTTCGCCGTTCCCCAGCCGTCGTCCGATCTCTTCCACGGCAAACCTCGCCGTAGACCCGGTACCCAGCCCCACGACCATTCCCGAACGGACGCGCTCGACCGCGCTGTGCGCTGCCCTGCGCTTCTGTTCGGCGACTTCGTCTAACGGTCGGCTCACGAGGCCAGCACCCGTACGACGCGCTCGACTACCGCTTCAGCGGTTATGCCGAATTCCTCGAACAGTCGTTGCGCCGGCGCCGAGGCTCCGAAGTGATCCACACCAACCACCGCACCGGCGTCGCCCACCCAGCGATACCACGGCATCGGGTACGCCGCCTCCACCGCGACGCGCACTCTCACATCAGGCGGAAGCACCTCGTCACGGTAGCTGGCGGGTTGCGCGGCGAAATACTCCAGGCTCGGCATGCTCACGACCCGCGTTGGCACACCCTGCTCCATCAACTTCCCGCGCGCTTCCAGCGCGACGTGCACCTCGGAGCCGCTGGCGATCAGGATCGCGTCGGGCTTACCCCCGCCGGCCTCAGCCAACACGTATCCTCCCCGCACCAATCCGCTTGCCGGACCCAATTGCGATCGCGCCAGAATGGGTAGCTTCTGACGTGTGAGGGAGAGCGCGACGGGACCGTTGCGATTGTCGATCGCCGCTCTCCATGCCTCAACCGTCTCGGCCGCGTCCGCGGGACGCAGCACCACCAGATTGGGAATGGCGCGCAACGCGGCCAGAGTCTCGATGGGCTGATGCGTGGGACCATCCTCACCGACTCCGATCGAATCGTGCGTGAATACGTAGATCACTTGCAGTCCCATCATGGCGGCCAACCTGATCGGTGGCCGCATGTAATCGGAGAACACCAGGAACGTGGCGGCATACGGGATGAAGCCGCCGTGCAACGCCATACCGTTGGCAATCGAGCCCATGCCGTGCTCGCGGATCCCGAAGTACACGTTCCGGCCCGTGTAATCGTAGCGGCTGAGCGGTGCGGCATCCTGGAGCATCGTCTTGTTGGATCCTCCCAGATCGGCCGAGCCACCAACCATCTCCGGCACGACACGCGCTACCGCGTTGAGAACCTGCCCTGAAGCCGCCCGCGTTGCCATCGGTCCTTGTGCTGCATCGAACGTCGGCAGGGCGCTCTCCCAGCCGCTCGGCAACTCGCCCCGCGCGCGTCGGAGGAACTCACCGGCCAGCTTCGGGTGTTCGCCGGCATAGGCATCGAACTGACGCTGCCAGTCTGCCTGCAGTTCGGCGCCGCGCTCGACGCAGCCGCGCCAACGGACCTTGACCTGCTCCGGAATCGCGAATGCCTCAGCGGAATCCCAGCCAAGATTGGCCTTGGTCAGCCGAACCTCCTCTTCACCCAACGGTGCTCCGTGAGCGTCCGGAGTGTCCTGTTTGTTGGGACTGCCATACGCTATGTGAGTGCGCACGATGATGAGCGATGGTGATTCTTCAGCTTGCGCAGCCGAGACAGCCCGGTCGATGGCGGTTAGGTCGTTGCCGTCCCTCACATGCTGGACATGCCAACCGTAGGCCTCGAACCGCTTTGCAGTATCGTCACTGAGGGTTAGCGAGATCTTGCCGTCGATGGTGATACCGTTGTCGTCATAGAACCCGATCAGTTTCGTCAGCCTGAGATGCCCCGCGATCGATGCCGCCTCGTGCGAGACTCCCTCCATGAGGTCACCGTCACTCGCCAGAAAATAGGTCCAATGGTCGAACACGGAGTGACCCGAACGGCCGAACTCGGCTGCCAGCTTCGCCTGCGCCAGCGCCATGCCTACCGCGTTGGCGAAGCCCTGACCCAGTGGTCCCGTGGTGGTCTCCACACCGGGTGTCACACCGTGCTCCGGATGACCTGGAGTTGGACTGCCCCATTGGCGGAAGTTCTTGATGTCGTCCAGGGAGAGATCATAGCCCGTCAGATGCAGCACGCTATACAGCAACATCGAAGCGTGGCCGCACGACAACACAAAACGGTCGCGGCCCAGCCAGTTGGGATCAGAGGGATTGTGGCGCAGGTGCCGGGTCCACAGCGCGTAACAGATGGGAGCCAGCGCCATCGGTGTGCCGGGATGACCCGAATTGGCCCTTTGGACCGCCTCCATCGAAAGTACTCTGACCGCGTTGATGCAAAGCTCATCCAAGGTCTCCAGGCCCGTGGCAATGGCATCAGGCATGTCTTGCATATCTCCCAGACGGTATATGACGCAGGATCGTGGGCGGCGGGGGCGGGCCCGCGGCTACCAATCTAGTTGGGTGGGCGCGGACGCGCACAGGCGTGTTGCTGCAACCCCAATCACCGCGTTACGGATTAGCGATCTCTCCTGACCCGCCTCCGCGCCACTTAGCTAGATTTCCCCAGCAGTCAAACACATTCCATCAGAGCGACAGAGCCATGAACGACACATTCAACGCCAAGACGATGATCGATCTCCCGGAAGGGGAAACCACCATCTATCGGCCTGCCGCGCTCGCCGAGTCAGGTTTGATCGACCTGGATCGACTTCCGTTCTCGATCCGGGTGTTGCTTGAGAATGTCCTCAGGCACGCCGGCAATGGTGTCGTGACTGAGAAACACGTAGAGGCCGTCGCTGGATGGACGCCGCAGCCGGACCGCACTACCGAGGTCCCGTTCATGCCGGGACGCGTGGTGCTGCAGGATTTCACCGGGGTGCCGGCCGTCGTCGATCTGGCAGCAATGCGCGACGCGATCCTGGAGCTGGGTGGCGACGCGGACAAGATCAACCCGTTGGTACAGACCGATCTGGTCATCGACCATTCGGTGCAGGTCGATTTCTTTGCGACCGCCGATGCCTACCGGCTCAACGTCGCAAGAGAAATAGAGCGCAACGGAGAGCGCTACGCCCTGCTCCGCTGGGCCCAACAGGCTTTCGACAACTTCAGAGTCGTGCCCCCGGGGACCGGAATCGTCCACCAGGTTAATCTCGAGTACCTCGGAAGCGTTGTCCGTTCGTTGCAGCACAATGGCACTAGGGTGGCCTTCCCGGACACTGTGGTGGGGACCGACTCGCACACGACCATGATCAATGGTCTGGGGATCGTGGGCTGGGGCGTGGGTGGGATTGAAGCCGAGGCCGTGATGTTGGGACAACCTTACTTCATGCAGCTGCCGGAAGTGGTCGGCATGAAGCTCGTGGGCAAACTGCCTGAGGGTGCAACCGCGACCGACCTGGTTCTCACGGCAACGCAGATGCTACGCGAGCACGGGGTGGTCGGCCGGTTCGTGGAGTACTTCGGCTCCGGCATGTCCAACCTGGGGTTGGCCGACCGCGCAACCCTGGCAAACATGTCACCCGAGTACGGTGCCACGATCGGCTTCTTCCCGGTCGACGCCGAGACGCTACGGTTTCTCGAGCGCACCGGACGACCGCCCGATCTGATCCAGCGGGTCGAGCGCGTGTGCAAGGAGCTGGGGCTGTTCCACACGCCCGACTCCCCCGACCCGGAATACTCGAGTGTCCTGGAACTGGATCTCTCGCAGGTCGAGCCATCGCTCTCCGGACCACGGCGACCGCAGGACCGGATCCCGTTGCACAACGCGAGGACCTCGTTCCAGTCCGCGGTCCCGCAGTTGGTTCCCTCCGGCGCCCGGCGGGCGGCAGACGCGGTCAGCTCAACAACGGTTCGGCACGAGGGGAACCAGTTTGAGCTGCGTGATGGTTCGGTTGTGATCGCCGCCATAACGAGTTGCACCAACACGTCTAACCCCTCGGTCATGGTCGGCGCGGGCCTGGTTGCGCGCAAGGCGGCCGCTCGGGGCTTGCAGCGCAAGCCCTGGGTGAAGACCAGTCTGGCCCCCGGATCGAAGGTGGTCACCGAGTACCTCAAAGCGGCCGGGCTACTCGGCGACCTCGAAGCCCTGGGCTTCTACGTCGTGGGTTACGGCTGCACCTCCTGCATCGGTAACAGCGGACCACTTGCCGAGCCGATCGGGCAGGCGATCCAGGACCACGAGCTGGTCGTGGCTTCGGTGCTTTCGGGCAATCGCAATTTCGAAGCGCGTGTGCATCCCCTGGTCCGAGCCAACTACCTCGCCTCGCCTATGCTCGTCGTGGCATACGCCATCGCAGGCCGGATGGACATCGATATCACGACGGAGCCGCTTGGTCAGGACGAACAGGGCAATCCGGTCTACCTCAAAGACATCTGGCCCAGCAATGAAGAAGTCAGGGACACCATGGCGCAGGCGCTTACGCCGGAGATGTTCCACAAGGAGTACGGGTCCGTGTTCGAGGGCGACGACACGTGGAAGAGCCTCCCCGTGTCGACCGGAGCGGGTGGGCGATTCAGCTGGGATTCAGACTCGACCTACATCGCGAATCCTCCGTTCTTCGTCGGTATGCGGGACGTTGCGCCGCCGGTGTCCGACATCGCGAGCGCTCGGGTACTGGTATGGCTTGGTGACACGGTCACCACCGATCACATATCGCCGGCCGGGGCCATACCGCAGGACAGCCCTGCGGCCCGGTGGCTCATCGAGCACGGCGTCGAGCCGGTGGACTTCAACACCTTCGGGTCGCGGCGCGGCAACCACGAGATAATGATGCGGGGCACCTTCGGGAACATCCGGATCAAGAACAAGCTGGTGCCGGACAAGGAGGGCAATTGGACCGTTCATCTTCCCACGGGGGAAGCCACCAGCGTCTATGAAGCTGCAATGCGGTACCAGCAGGAGCAGATACCACTACTGGTGTTGGCCGGCAAGGAATACGGCACTGGAAGTTCGCGTGACTGGGCGGCCAAGGGAACGGCGCTGCTGGGCGTCAAGGCGGTACTCGCGCAGAGCTATGAACGAATACACCGGAGCAACCTGATAGGAATGGGCGTGCTTCCGCTCCAGTTCCAGTCGGGTGAAGGTGCCGAACAGCTGGGTCTCGACGGCACTGAATCCTACCATATCGGCGGCATAGCGACGGATCTGCAGGCGGGCTGCAACCTACGTGTGGAGGCCGAGCGGGCCGACGGCAGCCGCACCGAGTTCGAGGTGCTGGTACGGCTCGACACCGCCGTCGAAGTCGAATACTACCGGCAGGGCGGAATACTGCAGTACGTCCTGCGACAACTATCGCGGTCCTGAGGTCGAGCACGACGCAGCTAACACTCGCACGCCGCTACGAACTCTTCGATGCGCGGCCACTGGGCCGACGCATCCGAGTAGCCCAGGTCCATGAGGGTCTCCGTGTAGGACGGCTCGAACATCAAGTAGCTGACCAGGTCGGAGCCGCGGGCTCGCCGCCCTCCCATTCCTTGGACTGCGAATCGAACCAAGGACGGCAGCTTTGTCTCGTGACCTTTGGCCAGCGCACCGAGGTCGCGTGACGGTCGCAGCAACAACAGGTCGACCTTGCGCAACCCGCCCGGAGACGCCTGCCCGGCAGGCAGGGCTGCCACCAGCTGATTGACGCGCTCCAGTCTCTCCGCATCAGCGTCGATCGAGTCGAGGAAGACCGCGTTGAACAGCAGTGACACGACCTCGGCCGCGGCGGGGTAGTCACCGATCGGCACCGATGGTGCAACGGGTCCGCGCGGCATCCGCATCGAGATCGCAATGAGCCTGCGGGCCCCTAGGTGGATCGCCGGCGCGAGCGGCGCGGTCTGACGCACTGAACCGTCGCCGTAGAAACCGTCTTCCAGCTTGACTGCAGCAAATACGATGGGGATCGCGGCCGAGGCCAACACGTGATCCAACCGCAGCTCCGTCCGCACCGCTGCACGCAGCGCCCGCTCCCAGACAGGGACATTCTCATGTCCCTGCACGAAAGTAATGGTTCTGCCGGTCGTGTAAGATGTCGCGCTCAGCGCAACCGCATCAAGGCGCCCGGCCGCGACGTTCCTTGCGATGCCGTCCAGCACCAACGTCTCACTCAGGAACTGGCGCAGTGGGGTCATGTCCATCAATCCCCGCAGGACTCCCGGACCGGATCGTCTTCGCAGCAAGACGCGCAGCAGCCATCTGAACGAAGATCGGACGATCGAGGTCGGCCGCACGCAATACACATTGTCCGCCGTCAGCCCCTTCCATTCCCGCCGCAGCGTTCCCACCGCAGAGGAGAATGAACCTGGACTCGACGCCAGACTCGTGGCGTTGATCGCACCGGCCGACACGCCGGTCAATATCGGAGCCTCGAGCTCGGGGACACGCTCGGTTATGGCTGCCAGCACGCCTACTTGGTAGCTGGCACGCGCGCCACCGCCAGAGAGCACCAGTGCCAGGTCGGCGAATCGAGATTTACGCCTTTCCGCTGCCGTTTCCATCTACCAAAGCTCGTGGGCCAAGCCAGACTCCGCCAGAGACGGGTTCCAGTTCTGCCAGTCCGCACTATCTTCCGAAGCCATGCGGTTCACGGTGCCTGAGAACGAACTTCGTTTCCGAGCCGGTCCCGCGTCAGGGCCCGGTGGCCAGCATGTGAACAGATCTTCGACCCGGATCGAGGTACGTTGGGACATCTCGAGTAGCCCGAGTATATCGGATTCTCAGCGTGAACTGCTGTTGCGCAAGCTCGCGGCCCGGATCGACTCGAGCGGGGTCCTTAGGGTCACAGCCGAGGATCAGCGCAGCCAATTGCGCAATCGAGAGGCAGCCATCGGACGGCTCAACGACCTGGTCATCGAGGCTCTGGACGAGCCGCCGCCCAGGAAGAAGACGCGGCCGCCGGCCGCCGCAACCGAGAAACGACTAGCCGAGAAGCGGCGTCGCTCTGAGCTCAAGCGAGAACGGCGCTTCCGGGATATGAACGACTAGCCGTGGGAAGACACTGATATGCAGGTAGGCCACGTACCGTTGGCACTCTCCATAGCAACGTGGGACTGGAATCCGAAAACCATCGTGTTATGTCTGGGCATGCATTTCCTGCCGAACTTCGACTCTTTGGTGGAGCGCTCTGGTGTATCGGGGCCCGGATTCCATTGTACCGTGACGCACACCGCCTGGTTTGCCGTCGTCGTAAGTGCGCTAGTGGCGATCTGGTCACCGCACTACGCGATCTTTACCTTCATCGCCATCATGTCTCATTTCGTCGCGGACATCGGTAGTACGGTCGGACTCCCGCTCCTGTGGCCGTTCGCCAAAAAGAGCTACACTCTGGCCCTGTTCAAGGATACGGGTTATTGGGGCAAGGACATGTACATCGGTTACTACAAGCAGCCGATGTCGTGGGTGCTGGAGTCGGCGGTGATCATCTTCTTCGTGTACCGTCTGTTCGCGATCGGCGCGATCGGTCGGTGACCTGGTCGCAATGAGCCGACAACACTGGGACGCCATCGTCATCGGATCCGGATTCGGAGGCAGCACCGTCGCGCTCAAGCTGGCGGCGGCCGGCATACGAGTCCTGGTACTGGAGCGGGGACGCTGGGTGGATCGTGACGACTCGGCCTGGGATTCACGTGCCATACAGATCGAACGCAAGTACAAGAGTGACACACCGTACGAGGTGGACGAACGGTGGGGACGAGAGGTCGCATATCCGGACGACGCCGTAGGCGGGAAGAGTGTGTTCTACGGAGCTGCCTCGTTCAGGCTGCGGGTGGAGGACTTCAATCACCGAGACCGTTTCGACCCGAGTGAAACCGGCGGCGCAACACCGATGGACTGGCCGATCGGCTACGACGACCTGGAGTCATTCTATTGCGAGGCGGAGCACGAGATTGGCGTAGCTGGCGTGGCTGGCGCCGACAACACAGAGCCACCCCGCTCGGCTGATTACCCTGCCTCACCTGCCCCGTACGGGTCCTCGTCCCGATTGATTGTAAAGGCTGCCAAGAAACTGGGGTTGAATCCGTTCCCCATGCCGCTGGCCATCAATTTCGAGGGAGCATCTGCTCGCCAGAAGTGCGAAATGTGCATGACCTGCGATCTGTTTCCCTGTCGAGTGTGTGCCAAGAACGATCTAGCAGTGACGTTGTTGCCCAAAGCCCAGCAGCACGGCGCAGTGGTGAGAGACAGGGCTGTGGCGAAGCGCATTGTCAGGTCGGGCAACAGAGTCAAGAAGGTCGAATGCCTCGACATGGAAACCGGCGACGAGTTCACGGTGACCTGTGATCTGTGCGTCGTGAGCTGCGGCGCCATCGCGTCGGCGGCGCTGCTGCTGGCTTCCGGGTTCGACCAGGTCGAACCAAACGGCCGCCTCATCGGCCGCTACTTGATGCGACATTGCAGTGGGATCGTCATTGGCATATTCCCGTTCAAGACCAATCCCGAACGCCAGTTCCACAAGCAATTCGCGATCACCGATTTCTACCTCGGCCATCCGAAACGCAACCCCCGGGGACCATGGGGCATGATTCAGGCGCTGCAGACCCCTCCACCGGAGTTTGTACGGGAGACAGCACCGTATCCACAACCAGTCGGCTGGATCGGCGCTCGGACACTTCCATACCATGCCTATCTGCTCTGCATGGCCGAAGACCTTCCACAAGCCACCAACCGCGTAGAGATCGATCGCCGTCGGCTCGACACTTTCGGATCACCGATCGCACAAGTGTTCCATAAGTACTGCAGACGCGATCTGCTGGCCCGTCAGGCGCTCTTTCGTGAGGCTGCGCGGATCTTGCGAAAGGCACGTTCGCTGATCAGAGTGCGGATGCCGATCCATACCTACTCTCATGCGTTGGGAACCGTTCGGTTCGGCTCGGATCCCGAGCAGGCGGTGCTAGATCCCTGGTGCCGGTTCTTTGGGACGCCGAATCTGTTCGTGGTAGATGGCGGGTTCATGCCTACGTCGGCGGGAGTGAATCCGAGCTTGACGATCGCGGCCAACGGTCTCAGGGTGGGTTCATACATAGCCGGGAACTGGGACGACGTGGTAGGCAAGGACACGGTATGAGCAAGGTGAACCTGTGCATCCTCGGGTGCGGCTCCGTGGCGCGATTGCACAGCCGCATAGCCCGCACATTGCGATCACGCGTGAACCTGCTGTACGCGAGTCGCTCACGCGAGAAGGCCGAAGAGTACAACAAGAAGTTCCGCGGGGTCGGAGCATTCGGCAGTTACGAGGAAGCCTGCTCGGATCCTCGCGTCGACGCCGTGTTCGTGTGCACTCCCCACGCATGCCACGTAGAACATGTGCGCCTGGCCGCCGGTGGGAACAAGGCGGTACTGGTCGAGAAGCCCGTCGCTCGAAACATGGAGGAGTTTGCCGCGATAGAGCGAGCGGTGGCAGATGCGGGAGTGATATCGATGGTCGCCGAGAACTATTTCTTCAAGCCGTTGGCGGCGGTCATCCGCCATCATATCGAGCGCGGCGACGTTGGCAGGCCAACGTTCCTCGAGTTGAACCGGGCCGCGGGGAAGAAGATGAGCGGTTGGCGTGCCGACGCCGAGATGATGGGAGGTGGGGCACTGTTGGAAGGCGGTGTCCACTGGGTGAATCTCCTGGCGAGTATCGGCGGTAAGGTCACGGAGGTCGCTGCAGCACGGCCCCGTGAGAGTCATGATCTGGTAGCACCGTTTGAGGACAGCATTGAGCTGCTGGTGAAGTTCGAGAATGGCTCGGTGGGCAAGCTGTTGCACTCATGGAACTCTGTGAACCGGATCGGGGGCCTGGGCATGTCCAAGATCTACGGCACCGACGGAAACATCTTCTTCGAGAGCAACGGGATCTTCGTGCTGGTGCTGGGCAGGAGGAAGCGACTGCGCTTCCCAGGGTTCATTGACATCATGGGCTACCGCGCGATGCTGCGGCATTTCGTGGAGTGTGTCAGGGAAGACAAACCCGCATCCATGTCGCTCGCGGTCGCGCGACACGATATGCAGATCGTGTTTGCGGCCTATCGGTCGTTGGAGAGCGGGGCGTTCGAGGCAGTGCGTGGGTCCTGAGCACAACGGCGTGGGATCAGGAATCAACCCCCGTGTCCGCACAGCCTTCACGAGGTCTACCATGCCGATCTGCGTATGCTGAACCACCTTCCTCCCGTTGCGCGCGTCGCTGGGGATCTAGCCCACCCAGTTCATCGCAAGAACCCTCCACTCACGTCGAAAGACCGCCATTCATCGCAATAGCCCGCCCATCATTGGGGGGGGCCCTGCAATCTGCCCCAGCGGTCTAGCCACGCGCGCGTGAGTGTCACTGGCGCTTGACGCTCGCTTGACACCCCCGCGAAAGATTCCTCAGGCGCGTGGTCGCGGTACGGGAATGTGTCGGTCTACGTCTGCCCCAGCAGGAGGCGTCAGATGAGCGCGAGAATCCGATGGACCGCTCGGTGTGCGGCTCTGGGCTCAGTGCTGCTGTCGCTGGCCGCAATGGTGGATAGCGCGGCAGCTCAGAGTTGGATCCCGCCGAACAAGCGACAACCCACACCCGCTCTGACCCGGTTGCAGAGCATACAACCCCGCAATCCGCTGCTGCAGCGGTACCTGGAATCGGCGCAACGACGTTGGGCCAGCTCAGGTCCCTTGGTCCCCCGCGCCCCGCTGGCAACGATCTCCGAGAGCGAACCGAACGACACCCTGAGCGAAGCCAATCTGGTGTCCTTGGGCGACACCCTGAACGGGGTCATCACGCCGGTGGGCGATGTCGATTATTTCGCTATCGATCTGACCGCGGGCGTAATGGTGGACTTCGATGTAGATGCCTCGGAGCTGGGATCCCCCATAGACCCGGTCATCGTTCTGCTCGATGTGGACAGCGCTACAGTGCTGGCCTGGAATGACGACGCCGGCAGCTTGGACAGCCGCATCGTATACCCGGTGCCTGCCGACGGCCGCTACTTCGTGGGGATTGCCGACTTGGGCCTGAGGGGCGGGTTCGACTACACCTACACGTTCAAGTTCGGGTGGACGGAACTCACGGAACAAGAACCCAACAACACGCCCGCCGACGCGAACTCGCTGGCACTCGGCGATACCGTATCCGGTACGATCCATTCACCCACAGACTTTGACTACTGGGTGTTCGATGTGCCGGGTCCGCTGCTGGTGGAGAGTGCAGTAGAGACCTGGCAAGTCGGTTCTTCACTGGCTCCGGAGTTGGTCTTTTATGACACGGACGGCGTAACGGTTCTGGCGCAGATCGATGCGGCGGCAGGCGAGCCACGGATCCGTCACATGATCGAGACTCCTGGCCGCTACTTCGTGAGGATCGCGGCGATCTGGGAAACCGGTGGTCTTTACGCACTCTCAGTGGAGGGGCTCGAGCCAGGCCCGGGAGATCCGACCACGCTGTTCGCCGCGGGCATCGGGGTGCCGCTGAGGATGGCGGCGGCCGAAACCGGAGATCTCTACGTGATCGACGATATGCAGGCTCGGATCGTCAAGGTCAGTGCGAACGGAACCGTCTCGCTGTTCGCCTTGGGCTTCGGATATCCCCACGACCTCGAATTCGGTGGCAACGGAGAGTTACTGGTTTCGGGCTGGGATGATCAAACCGGCTTGGCGACTATCTGGAGTTTCACCGAGCTGGGGGAACGGTTCACGCTGGTTAGCGAGACGGAGGCGGATCTGCAGGCGATCACGGTTGGGCCCGACGGCGCTATCTGGGTGGCTGCCTGCGGGATGATATGTCCCACTATACGAAAATACGGCCCGGCGGGCGACCTCGAAGAGGAGTTCGACCTGTCCAACGCGGAGTGGCCAACGTACCTAGCGTTCTCTCCGGCGGGCGAACTGCACTATACGACCTCCTTCAACGCCGTATACAAGCTCGTGGAGGGCACACCCCAACGGGTCGTGCAGGACCAAGAGTATCTCGAGGGCCTGGCGTTTGACGAAGACGGGTATATCTATGTGGCCAATGGGTGGCGGGGATTGATCTTGCTGTTCGATCCGCAGTACAACAAGGTGGAAGACCCGTTTGCCTTCTCGAACCTGAGCGGACCCATCGATCTGGTATTCGGACGAGACGCTACGGGCGCGATGACCTCCCGTCTGTTCGCCGCGACGCCGGGCTGGGGACCCCCAATCGATCCGCAATACGCGGGCGGCATAGCGGAGATGAACCCTGCCGGCATACGAGCCCCCGGCTGGCGGATCGGCACCGACCTTCTGAGGATTGCGCGCACTTCTCTGGATACGGCAGTGGTCGGGGCGGCATATGCCGACACGCTGCACCTGGAGAGCGCCTCGGAACCTGTGACGTGGAGTGTCATTGCCGATTCGCTGCCACCCAGAATCACTCTCGGTGCCAGCAACGGCACCCTTGCCGGTGTGCCCGAAGTGGCCGGTGAGTTCAACTTCGGCATAATGGCGGAGAGCGGTGGAGAGTTCGGCTTCGCCAGGTTCACGCTGTCGGTTCGCGAGCCGCAGCTCACTACCGATGACGCAGTTGAAGCAATACTCGGAGCGCCTGGTCTGCTGACTCCGGAACTGGAGGCTTTCCTGGACCTGCAGGGCAACCGCAACGGGACCTTCGACGTGGGAGACGTGCGCGCCTTCCTCTGGGCCAAAGGGGTCCTGCTGGAACAGGCGGCACAGGCGACAACTGCGATTGAGCTGGTAAGGAAGGTGCCCAATGAGACACGTTGAACGATGGATGCTGACGGCAGCGCTCGGCGTGATTGTCGCCGGGGCACTCGCCTGCAGTGACGAAGCCGACATTGGGGGACCGTCATCTGGCGAAGGTCCGGTCACGGTGTCTCTCACCACTCCGCACGCGAGCGATGGTGCACTGTTGGTTGCCGTGACCGGCCCTGGACCGTTGGAGGCGCGGCCAGCGAACTCAACTTATCGCGTATACTGGCGCCTCGCCTCGGCCGCAGAGATGCGCGTGCTGGTACTAGGCAACATCACCGAGGGGCCTGTGTTCACCGTGAGGGTGCCCGATCCCCGGAACGCAGCTGCATACAGCAGCACAGTCCTCCAGGTGGCGGACCGCGACAACGAGTTGAGGACGTCGACCGAAGACTACAGCCTGACCGTGACGTCTGCTGCCGGGAACTAGGGCCGCTCCTCCGCCGGACCGCCGCTCAGCCGCGCCAAGTGCTCGGGCGGCGCTATCGTGTGACTCCAGCGGTCTGCCAGGACAAGTCGGGGCCTTCCCGCATGGGTGCGAAGGCCTCGGTTCAAGTCAGGCAGTCTCCCTTGTTCGCGCGAAGGCCGGGCGACAGGCTCCCTGTGGAAGCCTGCCAGGCCTGGCTTTCTCCGCGTTAGCCGTATACACCGTATGTCTTGCCGGTGTCGATCATTGCGTGCAGGTTCTCGGGGGTGGTGTTGTCGAGGACCGCACCGTTGGCGAGAATGTAGCCACCATCCTGAGCCACATCGTCGATGAGCTGCTTGACATAGGCTTCGACCTCCTGCGGCGTTCCTGCCTTCAGTAACGACCCGGGCACGTTGCCGCCAAAGCAGGCCCAGCCTCCCAGTTTGGCTTTGACTTCCTTCATATCGGTCTGGTCGAACATCCACACCGTGTGACCAGCCGGAATGTCCGGGTCGGTGATGACATCCAGCCGCTGGCTGTAACCTCCCTCCACGAATAGGTAGGGCACCGTGCCTGCCTCGATCAGACCCATGAGGACTGCCTTCAAGGTTGGCCAGTAGAACTTCTCGAAGTCCTTGTTTGACATGAAGCCGTCGGCCCCCTTGTGCAGCGGGATGAAGACCAGCGGGTTGTCGTGGGCGGTGGCGTTCCGCACGCCCATGTCTATCGCAATAGGGACAATCCTTTCCATGGCCGCGATCAGCTTGTCGGGCTGGCGGTACATGTCGAGCATGATGCCCCGCGTGCCGCGCAGCGTGTCGCCCAGCGTATCGAACGGGGCCTTGGTGAAGCCGCCAATGGTAGGCGGCACCCCCAACGAGGCGACCGATGTCTGTTCGATAGGCCCGACAGCCGAGATCCATTCCATTATCGCCTGGCCAGCCTCAAGGAACTTCTGGAAGGCCTGCTGCACGGGCGGAATGCCCGCAGGGATCAAGGCCAGCCCGACGAAAGGCAACTCGACGATATCCGTCCACGGCCCGAGCATTTGCCACGGCTCCAAGGCTCCCAGGACGCGCGGTAGATAGGACCGCATGAAGTAGTTGCTCGGATCAGCGATCAAGAGATCGTACTCGTCGGCCGTCATGTACTCGCCCTCGACACACTGGTATGACGTGCCGGCAGGGGTCCCGTGACCAGGCCAGTGGTAGTTCTTGACGTCGAGCATGTCGAAGGCCTTACCCGGCCCAATCAGCGCGGCGCTGACTAGGCAGTCGGGCACAAAATCGGCGTTGAATTTCTTCCACGCGTCGCCCAGCTTCTCATAGTCGTACATGGCCTCCTGGACGGTGATACCGCCGTATTCGGCCGGATACACGCCGGCCCACGGCATGACCGGGACGCGCTCGGGCTTTTTCAACTGCACGACATTTTTGATCATCTGGGTACGCTTCCTGTACCCCTGCTCCGCCTCCGTGCTGGCAAACTCGATCTGGGCCAGTGCCCAGCTGTTGATGCGGGCATCCTGCCTTTCTCTCGCCGTGAGTTCGCCCCAGTTCTCAGGTATGGCAAACATCTCTCAACCCCCTAGCCACTGCTTGGCGAGGGCAACTGCAGCCATTGCGTCCCGGCCGTAGGCATCAGCGCCGGTGTACTCGCGGATCTGCTCGTCTACCTGGCCACCGCCGATCATGACCTTGACCTCATTCAGCCCGGCTGCCTTCAGTGCTTTGACAGTTGCCTTCATCGGGTCGTAGGCCAACGTCAGGAACCCACTCAATCCGACCACGGCCGCCCCGGTCTCTTTGACCGATTCCACGAACTTGACCGGCGGCACGTCGACGCCGAGGTCTGTGACTTCAAAGCCGCTGACGTCCAGCATGAAGGCAACAATGTCCTTGGCGATGCTGTGAATGTCACCCTCGACGGTGCCAATCACGACCTTGCCCAGGTCTTTGGCCGAGACGGCTTGCTCTTTCATCAGTGGTTTGGCCTTTTCTGAGATCTGCTTGAGCACCTCGCCGGCCAGGATCAGCTCGGGCACGAAGCAGTCCCCGTCCTCAAAGCGCTGGCCAACGACTTCCATCGCTTTGCGGCACGCCTCAAGCACGTCGAGCGGGTTCGTGCCACTTTGCAGCATCTCGTCGGTGATGCTGAGCGCGTCATTCTCCCGCATGTCGGTGATGGCATCAATCAGTTTTTGCGACACGACGAATCTCCTTCTCCACGATGAGGAGAGCTCTGTCTGACGATCTACCAAGGCCAATAAGTTCATTAAACACCATCAGCAATCAAGTGACATCCATTTACGCACGCTCGAGCCACGGAGCGCAGAAGTACGAGCAAATACTTGAGTAGCCACTGAACCGCATCCAAGAGCACGGGTACGTTGTGGAAGACGTCAATGATGATCTGCCTCGGCCATGACCAAAGATGCATCCCAATTGAGTGCACGACGCCAACATGTGAATGGCAAGTCGCATCATCTCACTTGTGCGGTGGCAACGAAGACGTATCTAGCCTATTGATGGATTGGGCGCTTTCTTGCGTCCGTCGAGCTAGCACGATATGGTGCCTATGGCCGGCATGAGGCGGGAAGGATGATCCTTCCCTGCTCATCGCGGCACAACTGAGGGAATCCAGGTAGCATAGTAGCGCGATCCGCGTCCCTGACAGACTCAACGCTGGGCTGGGGTAGCGCGTATATACACTGATCGAAACTCGTCACTTCGCTTATGGGCTGGTTGAATGCCACGTAGACCCGTCACCGTCTTGACCGTGTTGGCCCTGGCGCCCGCGGCTCTCCTGGGCCAGGACCGGCGGCCGATTGGCACGGCTGTCAACACCGATGTAGAGCCTCCCAATGTCCCTTCCGCAATCCGGGCAGTGCGGATCGAGTCGTCCACGCCATCGATTGACGGCAGGCTCGACGATGAAGCGTGGTTGCACGCCCCGCCACTGGCTCAGTTGGTGCAAAAGGAGCCCGTTGAGGGAGCCGTGCCCAGTGAGTCCACCGCGGTGCGGTTCGTGTACGACAACCGGGCGCTCTACGTTGCCTTCCGTGCTTACGACAGGCAGCCAGAGCGCGTGTACGGCAGGCTCATGCGGCGCGATGGTAGAACTGCAGCCGACCAGTTCTCGCTCTACATCGACTCGTACTACGACCAAAGAACCTCGTACCAGATCCAGCTCAACCCCTCGGGCGCGAGACGCGACGTCTTCATCTACAACGACGGCGGCGGACAGGACGACTCATGGGATCCCGTTTACGACTGGGCCACTCAGAAGGATTCGTTGGGCTGGACGGCGGAGCTGCGTATCCCATTCTCTCAGTTGCGGTTCCCACCTGGCGATTCGGTGGTGTTCGGGGTACGGGTGCAGCGGATGATCAACCGTCGCAACGAGGAGCTGAACTGGCCGTTCTTCAGGCGGGATCAGGTTGGGGAGGCCTCGCAGTACGGTGATCTGGTGGGACTTCAGGGAATCCCCAGCCCCAAGCGGCTAGAGGTTGTCCCTTACACTGCCGGTACCACGGAGTTTTCACAGGCTGAGGAAGACAATCCGTTCGCCACTGGGCGGCAGTCCGATATTCGGGCCGGAGGAGATCTGAAATACGGACTTACCAGCGGTCTGACGCTCGACGCCACCGTGAATCCCGACTTCGGGCAGGTAGAGGCCGATGCCGCCGAGGTGAACCTCACCGAATTCGAATCGTTCTTTCCCGAGAGGAGGCCGTTTTTCGTCGAAGGCACGGATCTGTTCCGCTTCGGTCTCAACCCCGTGGTGCGGTCGCGGTTCCCCGGTGGTGGAGGCGGCGGGGGTGGCGGGGGCGGTGGTGGTGGAGGAGGCGGTGGCGGACGGGGTGCGGAAGGGCTCGTCTTCACCCGGCGGATCGGCCGTCCACCTCAACTCGGGCCGGACGACGCCGGGGGTCACGCCGAACATGTTCAGCAGACCACGATCCTGGGGGCCGCAAAGGTGAGCGGGCAGATCCCCGGGGGTTGGGCGGTGGGGCTGCTGCAGGCGTTCACCGCCAAGGAGTACGCGCAGATAGTGGATTCTGCGGGTGTGGAGGGCAGGTCGGCTGTGGAACCATTCACCAGCTATACGGTACTGCGTGCCCAGCGCAATGCAGCTGGAGGTAGGTTGGTATACGGCGCGATCGGAACTGGCACAATTCGGGATCTGAGCGAACCTCGGTTCAACGAGTTGCACCAGAACGCCTTCACCGGGGGTGCAGACATCTACCACCGGTTCGGTGGTGACGGCTATGAGATCAGCGCAGCGTTGCTCGGCTCCCGGGTGGCGGGTGACGTGGAAGCGATTCTCGAGACCCAAACGAGTTCGGCGCGCTACTACCAGCGGCCGGACAAGACTCACACGACGCTCGATTCCAGTCGCACCGCCTTAAGCGGATTCGCCGGCAACTTCCGCATAGCCAAGGTGCTGGGGTTCGTCACCTGGGAAGGCCGCTGGGTTACTCGGAGCCCAGGGTTCGAATCCAACGATCTGGGCTACCTGCGGAGCGCCGACCTACACGAGCAGCGTGCCGAGGTGAACTTCAGATGGCTCAGGCCAGGGACGGTGTTTCGCCGGTTCGAGATAGAGCTGTCACAGAACGCAGAGTGGACCTACGGCTGGGAGAGGACGGAGACAGCGGTGGACGCGAGGGTGAGCGGAGACTTCCATAACTTCTGGAACCTGAGCCTATCCGCCGACCGGGAGTTCTCGAGCCTGTCCGCCACGCTGCTCCGGGGAGGCCCAGCCTTCGTCGAGCCGGGCAATTGGCGGTTCGCGGCCATGGGACGCACGGATTTCCGGCGACCGGTATGGCTCAGGGGAGGTATCAGGCACGAGCGGGAACAGGCGAGCAACGCACATAGCTGGTCTCCCGACGTGGGCATCGGAATCAGGCCTCCGGGACCGTTCTCTCTCAGCATCGGTCTCCGGTTCAGAAAGGCAACGACAGACCGGCAGTACGTGGTGAGCGAGACTCCGGCGGATTCCACCTACTACGTCTTCGGTCGCCTGGACCGCACGGAGTATTCCACCAATTGGAGGGTCGATCTCGCGATCACGCCGCGCTTGTCGGTGGAGTTGTATGCCGAGCCGTTCCTCTCGCACGGCGATTACCTTTCGTTCGCTGTTGTGGACGACCCGAAGGCTGACAACTACAGTGGGCGCCTCGATCCGTTGGAGGCGGATAGGTTGTACCGCCCTGGTGGCGGCGGTGATGTCGAAGTGGATATCGACAGGGACGGCAACGTCGACTTCACTTTTGAGGAACCGAACTTCAAGGTGGTCTCGTTCCGCACCAACGCGGTCGTGCGCTGGGAGTTCCGACCCGGGTCGACGCTATTCCTGGTGTGGCAGCAGAACCGGTTTGATAGGGTGGATGACGGGAGCCTCAATTATCTGGACGCGTTCACTGCACCCGGTACTCAGCTCTTCATGGTGAAGCTGGCGTATTGGCTGGGGACGTAGTAACGAGACCATCGAGGAAGGGTCTAGGACCTGCGTCTATTAGTTAGTAGCCGTTCCAGATGGCAGCCTCTGTGGTTCGCGGATCCGAGTCCGCCGTGCAACGGCGTTCCTGATGGTCTTCCAATAGTGAACGCCCTCGTGCACGAACTCCGCGGGCACGATACCGGTCCCGCCCAACCCAACGTACCGAGACCTCAACCTTAGCGCTGGACAGCTCTGACGACACAGCACATAATCGGGTTGCGTGGATTCCTATTGCGACGACAGCAGGAGTGCAGATGGAACTCAAAGGTGCAGTGGCGTTGGTGACCGGAGGCAGTGAGGGAATCGGTAGGGCCGTAGCAGAAGCTCTGAAGGCCGAGGGCTCAATCGTCACAATTACCGGTCGACGCGAGGCGCTACTGCGTGCCGCTGCTGAGCAGATGGAAGTCGACTCGAGTGTAGGTGATGTTGGCATCGAAAGTGATGCAGTCCGAACGGTGACTGCAGTTATCGAGAAGTATGGCCGCCTCGACATTCTGGTGAACAACGCCGGCTATGGAGTGTTCAAGCCATTGGTCGATATGGAGCTCGAAGAGCTCGAAGGAGTGTATCGCACCAACGTCTACGGCGCTTTCCTGATGGCGCGTGAAGCAGCCCGGCAGTTCATCAAGCAGGGCAGAGGCGAACTGATCAACATCTCGTCCACCTCAGGTTTGAAGGGTGGACCCGGCAGCACGGCGTACAGCTCGTCCAAATTCGCCTTGAGAGGCATGACGGAGTGTTGGCGTGATGAACTGCGACGTCACAATGTGCGTGTGATGTTGGTGAACCCGAGCGAAGTGTTGACTGAGTTTGCATCGAAGGTGGGACGCGCTCAGGAGTCTTCTGACAAGAAGCTGCGGTCACAGGAGATCGCCGATGCCATCATCGGGGCACTGAAGCTGGATAATCGCGGGTTCATACCGGAGTTCTCGGTATTTGCCACGAATCCGTTCTAGACGGGTCTGCCGGCTGCATCATCCGTAGCCAACTCATCCTCGTCGAGTCTTGAGACACACGGCAACGCAGATCCTTCACATACTGAACCGGGCTGTCGAACGATTCGGCCCAGTTTGCTAGACAGCATCAGCCTTGGGACACATACTTCGCAGATGTTAGAGAGATGCCTGCCGTGACGGGATATCTCTGAAACAGTCTTCCAGCTGATCAACCTGCCTGGGGAGGGCGCAATGTCCGATACCAAGTTTTCACGCCGCGATTTCATGAAGGTCTCTGGCGCCGGAACGGCTGGGTTCGTGTTTGGGGCACCTGCGGCAGCGGAGGCCCCGGCGAGCCCTACCCCGCCCCCTATGCCCGAGCGGCCCTTGGGGAAGACGGGCCATAACGTGCGCCTCTTCAGCTTGGGGGGGCAGGCCACCATTGAGCAGCCCGATACCGATGCCGAGTCTGAGGCCATCATCAACAAAGCCCTCGACCTGGGAGTGAACTACATAGACACGGCGGCTGCCTACGGAAGAGGTATCAGCCAGCGGTACATCGGAAGAGTGATGGCCACTCGCCGGGACGAGGTGTTCCTGGCCACTAAGACGCACAACCGCACGCGCGACGGCTCCCTGCAGCTGCTGGAGGAGAGCTTGGAGTCGCTACAGACTGACCACCTGGACTTGTGGCAACTCCACAACCTTTCCCGCATGGAGCAGCTGAACCAGGTTTTCGCCGAAGATGGTGCGATACATGCACTCCAAAGAGCGCGGGATGAGGGAATCGTGAAGCACCTCGGCATCACCGGCCACGCCAACCCAGATGTCCTACTGGAGTTCATGCGGCGCTTCGACTTCGACACCATCCTCATGGCCTTGAACCCCGCCGACAAGTATCACCGCCCGTTCATGGATGAACTGCTCCCGGAAGCGAACCGCAGGCAGATGGGGGTGATCGCTATGAAGATCCCCGCCCGGGGGAGGATCTTCCGTGAAGGCGGGCTCACGTCAATGGAGGAGGCCCTCACCTGGACCATGAGCCAGCCCATCAGCACGGTCGTCGTGGGCTGCGACACCGTGGAGCAACTCGAGGAGAACATTGCCGTGGCCGCCAGGTTCCAGCCACTCAACAGTTTTCAGATGGCGGCGATCGAAGCCAAGGTGCGCGATTACCCCATGGAAGCCGCCTTCTTCAAGGAAGGGGCCGCGGGGTTCGACCAGGAGGACGGCGCTTCCGACGACCAGCAGATGGACGGATAGGGGCAGGGTCGAGGCAGAGCCTCGCTGCCATGACAACCGGCTTGCGCTGTGGGGTCTGGGGCCGGAAGAGATGCCGCTGTTCACCTTCACACCGTGGCGCTCGCGTCTTCTGACCGCGGGAACCTCCTCCCACTACCCTATCTTGACAGGGTCCGTCACCCAGCGACTCCCAATGATATCCCCTCCGGCTGGAGGCGACGGGTACATGGGAGCGATACCAGGTACAGTGCCACAAGCAAGGCTTCTCGATGCAACCCTTTTGACTGCCCAGGTCACTAACAGCTGTGAGCAGCAAGCCCGAGTCATTGGATCCGAGTGACAGGTCCCTGGCCGAATCGGTCATGTTGGACGGAGACGAACAGGCGTTTCGTACACTGTATCGGAGGCACACGCCTCGGTTGTACCAGTTCACGCTGCGCATTTTGGCAGGCAGGGAGCAGGATGCCGAAGACGTGGTGCAGGAAACCTGGATCAAGGCGACCGAGAAGCTCGATCAGTTCCGTTGGGAATCGAGCTTGGGCACGTGGCTCATGGGAATAGCGCTCAATCTCTGTCGCGCACTGTTTCGGCGACAGGATGAACGATGGTTGGAGATGCGTGAGGACCTCGCACTGTCGATCAACAGGCCGGAAGGCTACGAACCAATCGATCTGGAAGACGCTTTGACGAAGCTGCCATCAGGCTACCGGACCGTGCTGGTGTTGCACGACGTTGAGGGCTTCACTCACGAGGAGATAGGTAGGAGGCTCGAGGTATCGTCCAACACCTCCAAGAGCCAGCTGTTTCACGCACGCCGGGCGTTGCGAAGGATGCTCACGCCGTTGGGAAGTCGAGAAGCGAGGACGTAGGAAATGAAGAGCGACGAGAGTACTGAGCTGAATCCAAGGGAGAGGGCGGAGTTCGAGGCCCTGCCACGGGAGCGGCAACCGGGGCGGTTGCTGGAAGAGCGGATCATTCGGTCGCTGAGGGCCCGAGGGTTGCTGAGGCGGCGGGGCTGGAGGCGCACTCGGATTCCCTGGTTGGCAGCCGGACTTGCTGCATCGATCGCACTGTTCGCAAGCGGTGTCACAGTGGGCCAGTGGCTGGGGTCTCGCACCGTGGTCGAGTCGATGGCAAGTGCTCAGCAGCAGACAACGATGCAGGCGGCAGCCGCCGTGCAACGGGCGGGCTCTGCCTACGTCACCGCATTGATGGCATTTGCGGTCATAGCCGATAGCTCTGGGAATGGCGCTTATGCACAGGGTCGAGAGGCTGCTCTCAACGCTCTCTACGCAGCAGCACATGAGTTAGTGCAAATAGACCCGACAGATCCGGTTGCGGTCACGATCAGGGAAGGGTTGGAACAGGCACGCCTGATCGGCCGACAATCGCGTGATTCAGAAATCCAGCGTGTCGTATGGTTCTAGGCGGCGTAGCTGGAAGGGAGGCAATGATGTCAATACCACATGTGACCCTCAACGTAGCTGCGGCGATGCTTGCGGCGGGAGTTCTGTCGAGCTTTGCTGCTGCCCAACAAGCGGCTTCGTGTAAAGAGGGTGAGATAGCAGTGGCATCACTGGGCTACTCGAAACTCGAGTGCAACTGCACCATCGGTCATATCGAAGGTGAGCCGAGCAGGACAGTGTACGAGTTCCGCTCTGAGCCCAGGATCTGGGAGATCGAGGACGGTGGTCCTGCAGATGGCAAGCTGAAAGAAGGCGACGTGGTTACGGCGATTGACGGCCACCTCATCACAACGGCGGAGGGAGGCAATCGGTTCGGCGCCCTGATCGCGGGCGAGCCGGTCTCGCTGACCGTGCGACGTGACGGACGCGAATTGGACGTGACGATCACGCCTGTGGCAGAATGTAAGAGTGTGGAACATCTACGACGACCCGTGAAGCCTGCTTTGACCCCAAAACCGGTAGTCGCGTTGACAGTCAAGACATCACCGCGTGTCGCGGTCGTTCCCGCACCAGGAACGCCGGTCGAGGCGGCGCGTCTGCGGGCCGTACTACCTCGCCCGGCACCCGAGCACGCCATCCTGCCCCGTGGTTGGCTGGGATTCTCCCTGAGCTGTACGGACTGCAAGGTGGGCAAGAGCGAGGAGGGATGGATCTGGTGGGAGTTTTCGGACTACCCAGAGATTACCAGAGTAGAATCCGGGAGCCCGGCTCACGAAGCGGGCATGCGGGCTGGGGATGTGCTCACTCACATCGATGACTACGATCTGACGGACGAGAAAGGCGGCCGCCTGTTCGGCGGGGTAGAGCCGGGCGATACGGTAAGATTCCGCTACGTTAGACAGGGGAATGAGCGGACGGTCACACTCACTGCGGGCGAACGCGAGCTCAGACTCGCAGAGCCAATCGTTCCATCGCCCAAGCGGAGCCCGCAACCAGGCGTGAAGCGGTTCTCCGGGGTCTTCGGGGACGCATTCGTGGAGGTCACCGGTGCCCCGATCGTGGTTAACCGCTCGGGCGACGAGTTAGTGATCAGCAGCGAGGACATCACGGTGAGGATCCGGAGGGCGGGCGGCGAGGGGCCCCGGTAGCCTCAAGATGCGCCGTCCCCGAAGGCCCGGCCACCTGAGAGACCGGGATGGCATTTCGGGACGGCGCGGTCACACGCCTGTGTCACTCCGGTACATTTCTATTCGCCTACCCCAGGCTTCGGATCGTCCACCTGAGATCTCGAATTGCCGACATTGACGTCCGACGCACCGGTGGATCGTCGATCTCGGCGATCCACCGCCCTAGCCAGTTCATTTGTCGCCGCATATTGTAAACTACCCTAAGCCAAGCCTGCTCCGTGACCAACCAGTTGAGCCACCAAGGAGTCTGCTATGCGCCGAATGCTGATCCCTCTGACATTGTGCCTCGCAACTGCGTGCAGACCGGATGCTGGTCCGCTGACCGAGGCGGACATCGCGGCGCTGCGAGAGCTGGGACAGTCCTACGTCCGAGGATTCTCGGCAAACGACGCCGATGCCGTAGCCGCCGTGTATGCGGAGGATGCGGTCGAAATGCCACCCGGCTACCCGCCTCGCGACGGCGTGGATGCCATCAGGACCGCCTACGTCTCCTACTTTGAGGCTGGAGCGGAGACGATGGACTTCGCGATGACGGCCACCGAGATCGATGGGATAGACGGGCTGGCGTTTGATCGCGGCACCTGGTTGTGGACGGGAAGGGAGGAAGGCGGCTCCGATCCCATCACGCAGAGCGGCTCCTACCTCGCGATCGCACGTCGGCAGCAGGACGGCTCCTGGCGATATACGGCAATGATGTGGACCGCGGACCAGCTGCCCCCTTTCGAATAGCAGGACCGCTGCTTCGAAGCGCGATAACCATGCTTTCAGCTCGAAGCCGTGTTAGACAGCACTACGTAGCCTCAGTCTTGCAGCACAACGGGTATCCATCGTCGACAACTGCTTGAAGGAACGCCCGATGACTGGCAATTATGTCTGACGTTTCCATATTGTCTTTGTCTCGCTCTGGCAAGATTGACTATCACAAGGCCAACAAGTCATGAAAAGACGAGAATTCGTAGCTGCCTCGGCCATGTCGGTTCCGCTCATCAGCACGTTCCCGGCAAACCTTTCTTCGATCTTGCGTGAAACCCAGAACGGCAAGATCGAAAAACGTTCCCTGGGAAAGACCGGCGAGAGACTTTCCGCAATCGGCTTCGGAGGCATCGTGGTGAGCGATGCCACCACGGCGCAGGCGGCCGAACGCGTTGAGGAAGCCATTGGCTATGGAGTCAATTACTTCGACGTTGCACCCTCCTACGGCAACGCAGAACAGATGCTCGGACCCGCCCTGAAACCCTTCCGCAAAGATGTGTTCCTGGCATGTAAAACAGGGGAACGTAGGAAGGAGGGTGCCCGTAACGAACTGGAGCAATCACTCAAGTATCTTCATACCGATCATTTCGATCTCTACCAGCTGCACGCCGTAACCACGCTGGCTGATGTGGACACCGTCTTCAGCAGCGGCGGTGCCATGGAAACCTTCCTGGAAGCAAGGAAGGAAGGGAAAGTCCGTTTTCTCGGGTTCTCAGCCCATTCGGTGGAAGCTGCCATGGCTCTGATGGACCGGTTCGATTTCGATACCATCCTCTTCCCATTCAATTTCGCCACCTGGTATGCAGGTAATTTCGGACCGCAGGTGATGGAAAAAGCCCGCGAGAGAGAGATGGGGATCCTGGCCCTGAAAGCCATGGCATGGCGCCGCTGGGAACAGGGCGAAGAAAGGACCAATTCAAAGACCTGGTACAGGCCGCTTGCGGATCGCGAAGAAGCCAACCGAGGGCTCAGGTTCACTCTTTCTCACCCCGTTACGGCAGCCATTCCGCCCGGTCATGAGGACCTCTTCTCGATGGCGCTAGAACTGGCCGTGGATTTCACTCCCATGGATGAGAAGGAGATCGTGGCGATCAAAGAAAAGGCCATGCAGACCGCTCCACTATTCAGTTACCCGATGAGGACCCGATCTTAGCCGGCTCTGTGCGGGTCCCCTGTATGCCCAGTGAAGCGAACAGATGCACTTCATTCCGTTCATCACCGAGCCTGCGCTGATCGATCGCTTGTCATCACGTGAATATCTTAGAAACCCGGGATCTTCCTGGCACTGGAGGTTGCCATTATTATCGGTCTCACATTGTCTTTTGCGTCGTCGTCAACATCAGCCACGGCTACAGATATGAAGAAGATCTGGAGAGTACTGCTGTACGCAGTCCTCGGCATCGCGGGATTGGTGATTCTCGGCTTTGCCTACTTCCATATTTCCTACGCGATCAAGAATTCCAGGGCCAAGTCGAGATTGGCAGAGAAGCCGGTGCTGGAGGAAAACGGCTTTCGTTATCGTGATCTGAACAACAATGGAAGCCTGGACGTCTACGAAGACAGTCGGCAAGCAGTTGAAGCACGTGTGAGCGACGTTCTTGCCCAGATGACCATTGAGGAAAAGGTGGGCCTCATGTGGCATCCGCCCATTGGAGTGGGAGATGAGGGCGAGATCTTGGGAAAGCCATCACCGACCAGGTTCTTCTTCAGCTCCACGTACGACTACTTGATAAACAAGAAGCTTCGCACGTTCAATCTGTTTCAAGTTCCAGAAACACGGTTTCTGGCCCAGTGGCATAACAATCTTCAAAAGATCGCCGAGCAGGATCGTCTCGGTATTCCGGTAACCATCTCATCGGATCCGCGGCATGGCACCTGGAACTTCCTGGCATCCGACATGCTCGGTGGAGACTGGTCGGAATGGCCGGAGCCCATCGGACTCGCGGCCACCAACGATTCGCTTCTCGTCTTCCAGTTCGCCAGAATCGCCCGAACGGAACTCCGTTCGGTCGGCATCAGCACCGCCCTGCATCCGATGGCCGACCTTGCCACCGAGCCACGCTGGGCGCGCATTAACGGGACATTTGGAGAGGATGCGGATTTGGCAGCCAAGATCACCGCTGCATACGTCCTCGGATTCCAAGGAGAACGGCTCGGTCAAAACAGCGTAGCAACAATGGTCAAGCACTGGCCCGGAGGTGGACCGCAAAGGAATGGTTGGGATGCCCACTTCAGATACGGCGCCGAACAATACTATCCAGGAGACAATTTCGATTATCATCTCAGACCGTTTGAGGCGGCTTTTGAGGCAGGTGCGGCAATGGTCATGCCGTACTACGGAATTCCGTTGGGCCAAACATCTCAAGATGTCGGCATGTCCTTCAATAAGGAGATCATTCAAGGACTACTTCGCGAACGTTACGGATTCCACGGTCTCGTTTGTACGGACTGGGGTATCGTGGAAGGATTCAAGATGCTTGGCTTTGAAATATTTGAAGGTACGGGCTGGGGCGTTGATGACCTTTCTGTCAAGGAGAGGGTGAAGAAGGTGATTGATGCCGGCGCGGATCAATTCGGAGGCAACACCAACACAGAGGAACTGCTCGAATTGATAGAAGAGGGGAGCATCTCCGAAGGACGTATCGACGAATCTGCGAGGAGAATCCTGCGGACCAAGTTCCAACTTGGCTTGTTTGACGATCCTTATGTGGACGCAGAAGAGGCTGTAGGCATCGTTGGGAGTGAAGAGCACATGGAAATGGGAAGATTGGTACAGCGCAAATCGATCGTCCTATTGAAAAATGAAATGCGTGCCGACAGTTCATACGCACTGCCGTTGGCGAGGGGGTTGAATATCTATGTCGAGAACATCGACCAAGAAACTGCGTCTGACTATGCAAATGTAGTCGATGACCTCGACGAGGCGGACGTAGCAGTACTCAGGCTACAGGCTCCTTGGGAACCGCGTGAAGGCATGATAGAAGGTTTCTTTCACCAAGGCGACCTCGATTTCAAGGAACCTGAGCTGAGTCGCATCCTCGACATCACCCAACGTGTACCGACGATCGTCGCCATCTACCTCGATCGGCCGGCAGTGATACCCGAGATCGTGGAGCGAGCGGTCGGCCTGCTGGGGGAGTTTGGTGCCAGCGATGACGCAGTCCTGGACATCGTGTTTGGAGAGTTCAATCCTACCGCAAGACTGCCGTTCGAGCTTCCCTCGTCCATGGAGGCTGTCGAGAATCAGTTTGAAGACGTGCCCTATGATTCGAAGGATCCCGTATTCAAGTTCGGCCATGGCCTGAGCTACGAGACGGAATCCGACAGTCTGGCCACCGAGGGTTCGTGATGTGCCCTGAGAACGATCGCAATCGCGACAACGCTGTGAGGTCGGCCCATACTGCGCCCGAAACCTCGTGGCGATCACCCCATGGGGTACTAGCCAGAGGACGGCCCGGTCATTCGAAATGGACCGGGCCGCGGACTTTCGCGCCTACCCTGCGGAAAAGCAACGCGCCGCTGCACCGCCATGTTCATTGACATCCGGCGCGAGTGGGATAGTCTCATCGGCGCGACCACACAGGAGGGAACGATGATGAGGCTCGAATTCAGACCAGGTCGCCTCGCCGCGCTTCTGTGCGCCTGCGCACTCGGCGGCGCGGGAGCCGCCGCCCAAACCTCCGACGCCGAGGAGGTATCCATGTCGTTCCAGTACCCGTTCCAGAACCCCGACATGCCCGAGGAGGAACGAATTAGCGACCTCATCTCCCGCATGACGCTCGAGGAGAAGATCGCGGTCCTGGGCTGGAGCGCGGCGGTGCCGCGGCTCGGCGTGAAGGGGTCGCCTCACATCGAGGGCTACCACGGCGTCGCCCAGGGCGGGCCCAGTAACTGGGGCCGCTTCAACCCGACGGCGACGACGCAGTTCCCCCAGGCCTACGGTCTGGGGTCTACCTGGGACCGCGAGCTGATCCGCCGCGTGGCCGCGCAGCAGGCCCACGAGGCCCGATATCTATTCCAGAGCGCCAAGTACAACCGCTCCGGCATCATTGTTCGCGCCCCGAACGCCGACATCGCGCGGGACCCACGCTGGGGCCGTACCGAGGAGGTGTACGGGGAGGATCCCTACCACGTGGGCACGCTCGCCACCGCCTTCACGCGAGGTCTCCAAGGCGATCACCCCCGCTACTGGAAGGCGGCGTCGCTCCTCAAGCACTTCCTCGCCAACAGCAATGAGGACGAGCGCTTCCGGTCCTCGTCCGATTTCGACGAGCGGCTGTGGCGCGAGTACTACGCGAAGCCGTTCGAGATGGCGGTTCGCGAGGGTGGATCGCGAGCGATGATGGCCGCCTACAACGCCGTGAACGGAATTCCCGCCCACGTCCATCCGATGCTGCGGGAGATCGTCATGGGCGAGTGGGGCCTTGACGGCATCATCTGCACGGACGGCGGCGGGCTGGGCCTGCTGGTGAGCGCCCATGAAGCGTTTCCCGATCTTCCTTCCGCTGCCGCAGCCACCATCCGGGCCGGAATCAACAATTTCCTCGACCGGTACCAAGAAGCTGTGGCCGAGGCACTCGAGCGTGGCTTACTCACTGAGGCCGATATCGACGAGACAATGAGAGGACTTTTCCGAATCTCAATACGCCTGGGTCTCCTAGATCCCCCCGACCTCGTTCCCTACGCGTCGATTGGCGCCCCGGGTGATCCCGAGCCGTGGGACCAACCTGAGACCAGGGCCTTCGTTCGTGAGGTCACTCAGAAGTCGATCGTATTGCTGAAGAATGCCGCCGGTCTCCTGCCGCTGGTCCGAGCCGAGGTGAGCTCGATAGCGGTCATCGGGCCGCTATCGAACCAGGTTTTGCTCGACTGGTACTCGGGGACACCGCCCTACACCGTCTCCCCGCGCGAGGGCATCGAGAACACGGCCAACCCCGATCCCTTCCCGGCTCCGAGCCGGGTCGGCGTGAGCTGGGTGGGCGACATGAGCGACGCCGCGATCGAGATGGCACGTGAGCGGGACGTGGCCGTCGTGTGCGTGGGCAACCACCCTGAGGGTAACGCGGGGTGGGAAGTGGTCACCTCGCCGAGCGAGGGCAAGGAGGCGGTCGATCGCAAGGCGATCACGCTGCCGCCGGGGCAGGAAGAGTTCGTCCGCCGTGTGATCGAGGTGAACCCCAACACGGTGGTGGTTCTCATCGCCAACTTTCCCGTCGCCCTCCCGTGGGTCGCGGAGAACGCGACGACCATTGTGCACATGACACACGCGAGTCAGGAACTCGGCAATGCACTGGGTGACGTGCTCTTCGGCGATGTCAATCCCGGTGGCCGTCTCGCCCAGACGTGGCCTCGCTCCCTGGAGCAGCTCCCCCCGATGATGGACTACAACATCCGCAACGGGCGCACCTACATGTACTTCGAGGGCGAGCCCCAGTATCACTTTGGCCACGGGCTAAGCTACACGACGTTTGCGCTCACCAACCTGCAAACGAGCTCGACTATGCTGGAGCAGAACGGCACGGTGGAGGTGAGCGTGGACGTGACTAACACGGGGGCACGCGCCGGCGACGAGGTCGTGCAGCTGTACGTGCGCTATCTCGAGTCGCAGGTCTCACGGCCCCTCAAGCAGCTGCGGGGATTCCAGCGTGTCACCCTTGAGCCGGGCGAGACAAAGTCCGTTAGGTTGCCTCTCGCCGCCGCCGACCTCAGCTACTGGGAACCAGCGCAGCAGACATGGGTCGTGGAGTCCGGTCCCGTGGAGCTGCTGGTCGGCCGATCCTCGGCAGACGCCGATCTCACGCTGCGGCAGACAATCACAGTGAGCCGGTAGGTCCGAGCTACACTAGAAGTGGGCAGAAGAGCGGAGGCACAGGAGGCGCACGCAGGAAGGGGAGTTCGTGCCCCAAAACCCAGTGACACCGAGGAGCCAGCTCTACTCCTTGTGGTTCCTGCTGTTGGTGGCACCATCCTGGCAGCGGTGCTCTTTGCCATGTGGCACATTCAGTGGTTCTCGTCGAATCCACGGAGCATCCTGGGGCGTATCGTAACCTCGATGACCATCGTTCTCGTTCCCTGCCTCGTGCTGTGTTATGTCTACGAGAAGCCTGCGCTGCAGTACATCAGCAGGGCAGTACTGCCATCGAGGCCCGCTCTGCAACAGGTTCTCGACCTGACTTCTAGAGCGGCTACCATCTGAGGGAACGTTCAGTCGACGGAAAGGCACAGGGCTCATCCGGGCAGCAGTACACCCGCATCTTGGCAAATCATACTTGCCCCGAGGACTAGGAAACTCGTATCGTGTACTGCTGCACGCCATATTGAGACACCAACCCGAATGAGGGGTCTGCCATGAAGTTTGGCCACTTTGACGATGTGGCAAGAGAGTACGTCATCACCAACCCGAGAACACCATATCCATGGATCAACTATCTGGGCAACGAAGATTTCTTCGGTCTGATCTCCAACACTGCAGGCGGTTATGCATTCTACAAGGACGCCAAGTTCCGCCGACTGACCCGTTACCGCTACAACAATGTGCCGTGGGATGATGGCGGCAGGTATTTCTATATCCAGGATGGTGATTGTGTCTGGTCACCAGGCTGGAAGCCGGTGAAGACCGATCTCGAAGACTACAGCTGCCGCCACGGCATGAGCTATACGGTCATCAAGGGCGCGAAGAGCGGTATCGAAGCCGAAGCACTGTTTTTTGTTCCACTAGGCACCTGGGCCGAGGTGCAAAAGCTTACTCTGAAGAACACGACCAACACGGCAAAGGCACTCAAGCTCTTTTCCCTGGTCGAGTGGTGCCTCTGGAACGCCGACGATGACATGAACAACCTGCAGCGCAACTTCTCAACCGGTGAGGTTGAGATTGACGGCTCCGCAATCTATCACAAGACAGAGTACAAAGAGCGACGCGATCACTACGCCTTCTACTCGGTCAACGCGCCGCTGGCCGGCTTCGATACGGATCGTGACACCTTTCTGGGCGCTTACAATGGCTTTGACAGCCCCGCTGCAGTCATTGAGGGAAAGCCACGCAATTCGGAGGCACACGGTTGGTCGCCCATCGCATCACACTGTGTGGGGATCGATTTGCAGCCGGGTGAATCCAAATCCCTGGTCTTCGTCCTCGGATACATCGAAAATACTGAAGACGAGAAGTGGGAGAGCAAAGGCGTAATCAACAAGGTCAAGGCACGAGCACTCATCGAGCGCTTTGACACAGCCGCCAAGGTCGATGCGGCATTACAGGAGCTCAGAGCTTTCTGGGACAGGCTGCTTGCGAATTACGTGCTCGATAGTGGCGATGAGAAACTGGACCGGATGGTCAATACGTGGAATCAGTACCAATGCATGGTCACGTTCAACATGTCACGCAGCGCCTCGTTCTTTGAAACTGGCATCGGTCGCGGCATGGGCTTTCGCGATTCGAACCAGGACCTGATTGGGTTTGTCCATCAGGTTCCCGATAGAGCACGGCAACGTATTCTCGATATCGCCGCCACGCAGTTCGAAGATGGCTCAGCCTATCACCAGTACCAGCCGCTGACCAAGCGCGGAAATGACGCTATTGGCAGCAACTTCAACGACGATCCGTTATGGCTCATTTTGTCGACCACTGCCTATATCAAGGAAACCGGTGATTTTGCGATCCTCGACGAGCAGGTACCGTTCGACAACGACGAGAGTACCGCGCAATCGCACTTCGAACATTTGAAGCGTTCCTTCTATCACACGGTCAACAACCTGGGGCCTCACGGCTTGCCACTCATTGGACGCGCCGACTGGAACGACTGCCTGAACCTCAACTGCTTTTCGACCGATCCGAACGAGTCGTTTCAGACCACCAGCAACAAGATGGGTCGGACTGCCGAATCACTGATGATCGCCGGCCAGTTCGTTCTCTATGGACGGGACTTCGTCGAATTGTGCAAGCGGATTGGCCGGGACGAAGAGGCTGCGGAGGCACAGCAGCACATCGACAAGATGGTGGAGACCGTCCTCGAGCATGGATGGGACGGTGAGTGGTTCCTACGCGCGTACGATTTCTATGGCAACAAGGTCGGCAGCAAGGACAACGACGAGGGCAAGATCTTCATTGAGTCACAGGGCTTTTGCACAATGGCAGCGATCGGTCTGGCTGAAGACAAGGTGGAGAAGGCGTTGGACTCAGTGAAAGACCGGCTCGATTGCGAGTTCGGCATCGTACTCAATCAGCCCGCCTTCACCCGCTACGTGATCGAGTATGGTGAGATCTCGACCTATCCGGGGGGTTACAAGGAAAACGCCGGCATCTTCTGCCATAACAACCCGTGGATCATGATAGGCGAGACTGTATTGGGAAGGGGTGAAAGAGCGTTCGAGTACTATCGCAAGATTGCACCCGCTTATCTCGAGGGAATCAGTGATTTGCACAAGCTGGAGCCCTATGTCTACGCACAGATGATAGCCGGCCGGGACGCGTACCGCCCCGGGGAAGCCAAGAACTCGTGGCTCACCGGCACGGCAGCGTGGAACTACTACGCAATCACTCAGTTCATACTGGGCATCAAGCCCGGGTACGATCACCTGGAGATCGACCCTTGTATCCCCCCCGATTGGGATGGCTTCAGAGTCACTCGTATCTTCCGCGGCACGACGTACGAGATTGAAGTCAAGAACTCCAGACATGTCAGTAGAGGTGTCAAACGGCTATCGGTTGATGGCGACGTCATGAGCGGCAACACCATTCCCATCTCGGTTGCCGGTGAAGAACATCACGTTATCGTGGAACTGGGCTGATTGGCGGTCCATCGAGAGCTCTCCTGTGATCAATCACGGCTACAGGAGCCAGAATGCAGTCTCATGGTGGTAACCGGAGAGGCTTAGCATGACGGAGTCGACACACAAGCTCCACCTACAAGAAAAGATCGGCTATTCTATGGGAGACGCTGCCGCCAATCTCGTTTGGCGCGGCGCCCTGGCATTCCTGGCTGTCTTCTATACCGACACCTTCGGAATCCCAGCTTTGGCAGTGGGAGTGCTGCTCTTGATTGTCAGGCTGTCTGATGGGATCACCGACATCATCATGGGTATGGTCGCCGATCGTACCACCAGCCGCTGGGGCAAGTTTCGCCCGTGGGTGCTGTTCTCTGCCCCCGTGTTGGGTGCCTTCATGGTGCTCACCTTCACGACCCCGGATATCGGCCCGACGGCCAAACTGGTATGGGCCTATGTGACGTACGTCGGCCTCACTCTCGCCTACACCGCAAACAACGTACCCTACTCGGCGCTGATGGGTGTCATGACACCCAGCAACGTGGAAAGGACCAATCTCTCCGCATGGCGCTTTGCCGGGGCTTTTTCCGGCGGCTTTCTGGTCATGGTCGGAACTCCGCTGTTGGTGGAGCAGTTTGGGGCCGGCAATGACCAGCTGGGCTACAGGTACACGATGTATCTGTTCGCGGCGATTCTGGTGGTCATGCTCGTCATCACCTTTGCAGCGACAAAGGAGCGGGTGCTTCCGCCTCAGGAACGGACCGGCGGCCTCAGGAAGGACCTCCTCGACCTTACCAAGAACCTGCCTTATCTCCTGATTCCACTGGCCGCGATCTCGTTGTTCTTCTACTACCGCAACCTCTGGAGCGGTGCAGTCTTCGTAGTGGTCATTGCGGCGGCCGTCTTGTTCGTCCGCAGGCTGATTCGCACGCCAGAGTCGGAGACCAGCGACACGAAGAGAGATCTGGCCGATCTGTTCAGCAACGTGCCCTGGATGATACTGATAGTCATCGGCTTCCTCTTCATGATGTTCAACGGCGTCAAGATAGGCGCCACGGCGTACTACTTCGACCACTACATCGGTGATCAGGTTGCGGCGGGGGACTACTTCGGCTGGTTGCCCGATTGGCTCGCCTCCGGGCAGGGAGTGCTGCTCAGCGCCTACTTCGCCAGCGTGCTAGTCATCTCGATCATCGGTGCGCTGTGCACCGGCTTCCTCGCTAAGCTGGTCGGCACCAAGAACCTCTTCATCATGTCCCTCTTCCTGGGCGGATTGATTCTCTGCCCCATCTACTTCCTCGGACCCACGCAGATCTATGCCCTCTTCATATTGGGCATCAGCTCCGAATTCTTCGCCGCCATCATGCCAACGCTGTTCTTCAGCATGCTGGGCGATTGTGCCGACTATTCCGAGTGGAAGAAGAAGCGGCGTGCTACCGGCTTGGTTTACTCGGCCGGAACGTTCATCAACAAGACCGGAGGCGGATTCGCCGGTGCTCTGATTCTGATGGTATTGGCCGCCTACGGTTATGACGGCATGGACGAGACGACAATAGCGGGTGCGACGGTGGGCATGAAGGCGCTAATGAGCTGGATTCCAAGCACATTTGCGTTCGTGGGTGCAGCGGTGATGCTCTTTTACCCGCTGAACGATACCAGAATGAAGCAGATCGAATCAGAGCTCGTCGCTAGACGGCAGGGCTGATGTCCCGCTTCAAGAATGCGGCGGAGCCCCGTTCTTGATAAGGGCACTCCTTGGCGCATCCTATCGGTACTGACCTGCCTTCGAACTCAACCGGCTTGTAGACGGCGCCGACTTCCAGATGGTGGGAAGTGACGGGACTGTCCGGAGGATCGAAGGCGCGAGACCGGTCAGGCCCGTCCCAGCATCGCATCGGCCTCTCGTACTGCGGCGATGAACCGACGGCACTTATCCATGTTCTTCACCAGAGGTCCGTCGGGGATGCGGTCGCTCACTCCGTTCTCCACATCGACCCCGAACGGCTCCACGGTCCGGACGGCCTCTCCCACGTTTCCCGGCGTGAGGCCCCCAGCGAGGAAGACCGGGAGGGCGGTTCCTCTCACGATCTCAGCACAGTGGTCCCAGTCTGCAGTCCGACCCGTGCCGCCGATCCGAAAGCTATCGAGTAGATATCCGTCGACCAGTCCATTATAGAAATGCAGGAACTCATCATCGTTCCCGAAGGCGTTCTCCTGGGTGACGGCCGACATGACTTTCAGGATCTTCGTATCGGGGGGTGAGGCCTGCCGCACTTGCCCGATCTCCTCTGCCGACCAGTCGGGGTAGAGCTGGATCGCGTCACATCGGAGGGTCGGCAGGATGCCATCGAGGAGCACATCCAACTCGACATCGGTCAACAATACCTTCGCTACCGATGCAGGAAGGTAGGAAAAGATCTCGGCGAACCGCCGCGCCTTCTCCCCGGCGTCGTGGTGCTGAAAGATATGAAACCCCAGGGCATCGGCACCCAGGTGGCTCGCTTCGTAGGCTGGGTCGAGACATTCAAACTCGCACAGCTTGATGCGAGTCCGATTCGATGATTCATCCCACATCGGTCCTCGCCTTCTGCTATCGGTCTAAAGCCGGTTCTACGTTCTCAAGGAGGGCCTTCGCGGCCTCGAACCCTTCGCCCATCGCCTCGATGAAGACAGTACCGATGATGACGGCGTCCAGAGCTTCAATCTCAGCCAATCGTCGGACGTCGTCGCCAGTACGGATCCCGAACCCTGCGGCCACCTTCGCCGTCGGTCGGTGCTTCTTCGCCTCCACAATGCACTCGTTGAGTTCTTCGCTGGAAAACAGTTTCCCTCCGGCCATGGGCGCAGACATGAGATAGACGAGAGGCTCATCCGCGCAGCGTTCCATCACGCGCTGAATAACCTCAGGAGCCATCCACGGGCCCACGCACTGCACCAGCTCCACACCGTGCTTGCGAGCAGTTGCAGTGTATCGGGCTGCCTCCGGCTCAGACCATTCTAGAACGAGACCTTCGAATTGGCCAAGCGTGCTGACAAGAAGCGATTCAAAGCCGACGGTGTCGGAAGTGGACTGGTACAGTACGCAGATGGCAGGCTTGCTCGGTCGTGGCATCGATGCCAGCTGCGGACAGCTGGCTGCCCGCATATGCGCTTGCCGAATGACTTCGTTCGCATGCTCGGAGAAGCCGGCGGTGACGGGAATTGTCGTCTCGATAGCCGACACCGCGGCACTTTCGTTCAGCAGCTCGAGGGTAGCCAGGTAATCTGGTGTGGAGGGGAAGCCTGGAATGGTATAGAGGATCAGCCCGAGGCGGCCGTCCTTGTTGGCAGCAGCGATGGCATGGTTGAGCACTAGGCGACGTTCCTCCCCCTCCAGCGGACCAGCCATTCACGAACTTCTTCAGCGGAAGTCAGATCATCCGAGGACCAAGTCGAGAGAAATTCCTTCGCCTTCGACCAGGCGGGAATGGGCACGGGTAGAAGCCAACGGTTGTTCCGCGAGTTCGAGTTGGGCAAGAACATCTTCTCCGTCATGTGGTTACTCTCAGAGTTGTCCACCTCAATAGAGTAGCGATATAGACTCCAAAGAAAAACCGCCGAACAAACGAAAGAGATACCGTCACCCAACTCCAAGAAAACCCTGTTCGAGTCCGGACAAGGCGCGAACAGAAAAGGCTTCAGTAAACACTCCACCGTGTCAACATACCGCACCACATCCCGTTGCTGAACCACACGCCCACCCGAATCACCCCGCAACCTCAGCTCATTGAGGAACCCCAAGATGTGCGGATTCCTGCTGCCAAAAAACATCACCGACCCATCGCCACCGAAAAACCCCTTCCTGTCGAGATCCTTGACCAGGGTGCCATACAGACCAACATCCAAAACCAGCGACCGCGGCAGACATTCCAACGCGCCCGGCTTCACCATGCCCTCGGACTCCTCCGAAAATACCAGGGGATACCCCCCCGACTCCTTCAACGGACGCGTGTACACCAGGAAATCCAGAGGTATCTCGAAAATCCGTGGCCGCAACGCCTGAAGCGACGGCCAAAACACCAGTGCGTCACGAAGAAACAGCCGAATCCTGCTGCGATTGGAAACCCTGCTCATCGTAAGGGCCGCCGCCGCCTGCTCATGCAGCACCGGAAAGAGATAGGACGTGTGGGCCGCATACCGCCGCGCCGTCTCGAGAAGAAACTCCCTGGCAGAAAGCTCCACCAGCCCCCGATCCTGAAGCCGCGCAAACAGAGCCGTGATGACAACGTATCCCTCTGCATCATCCTCTTGGAGAAGATTGCGATACAGCCCGCCCAGCAGAGCAGCAGGGCTCAGTTGGTCCGAACTCAGGTTCAGTTCCTCGAGGCAGAGATCTACCACGCCCTCAAGATCCGGCATCCCCAAGCACCGGTGAAAACACGACACCAACCTGGGAAGAGCCGAGTCGAGAGCCTCAATCCGGGAGCGATAGGGTGCCACCGATGCAGGATCAACCGAGGGCACTCGGTAGGCTGGAGGGATCCGGTCACCAGACAGGCCCTCGATAGTGCGCATGAAGCTGAGATCAATCATTGAATACGGCTCACCAGATCGCTGGAGAAAAGGCCACTGTCCCCCGAAGAGCAGGATGCAGGCCAGAACCGGGGCCAACGAAGCCCGACTCCACGCGGAGCCGTCCTCACGGCCCTGGGTGGCAGGAAGCCGGACCACAGGCCCGCAGAAGGAGTCCTTCAGATCCGACGGATCTCATCACTGCCGATAGTCTGAGAAACCCCTACAGGCAGGGCACTCTGGCAGGGGCGGGCGCCCTTCGGGGTCGTGGGTCAGGATCTGCCGGGGTCCGCGTCCGGGCTGGCAAGTCCGATGCCTCAACGAGACGACGTCGCGCTACGCCTATCGCCCCAGGAGGCCCAAACCGTGGCGGCTCCCCCACGCCCGTGGCGGTTCCTCAACGGGGACCAGCCCGCACGCCTACTCCTATGAACCTCGAGTCCATGGGAGACGGACGGAGAAAGTGTCCTCCGCGGAGGGCTGTCGTGGGCCCATCGTCACCCGATCCTGCTGAGGTTCTCCGGCACAAGTCCAAGTCACACCTGACGTTACAGGACGGGGGCTTGACCCGCGCGCCCCGCCGCGACGCCCGAAGTCCACCGCCACAACCACTTCGCCCCGCCACAGTGTGACCTGCATCCCCGGACGATCGCCGTTCGCGGGTGGCTGGGCGCCCGGGCAACGCCAGCCTTCGACAACTTCGCTCCAGGACCTGGACTGCTCTGATTTCGTCCGACATACTTGGGACGAGTCAACGTAAACTCCCACGCGAGCTCGACGCCTGACTGACTGTGAGCAGCCGGCTGATACAGCGGTGATCCAAAGGAGCTGAGTCATGCATGACTGCCTCAACAAGAACCTGTTCCTGGTCAAGGAACACGTTGCTGCCTTCAAGGCCGCCAATAACTACGACATTTACGATCCAGAAACCGGCAACGTGATCATGCTGTGCCGCGAACCCTCGCTGGGACCCATCACCCGGATGCTGCGTTTCACCGATTACAAGCGTCATACGCCATTCGATGTTCGCATCACAACCACCGATGGGCGGCAGCTGGTGCGCGTAACACGTGGCGTGTCTTTCCTGCGATCGCACGTAAGTGTACTGGATGAGAACAACGGTCGGATCGGGGGTTTCCGTCAGAAGCTGATGTCGATTGGTGGTGCTTTTGAAGTATTGGACAACGATGACCGGGTCGTCTGCAGTCTCGAGGGAAAGTGGACTGGCTGGGATTTCCGGTTCAAGGCGGGTGACCGTGAACTGGCCCACGTGTCGAAGAAATGGGCCGGGATGGGGAAGGAGTTCTTCACGAGTGCCGACAACTACATGCTGCAGATAACACAGGACGTACCGCCAGACAGCAATCTGCGCCGGCTCATACTTGCAGCAGTCATGTGCATCGACATGGTGCTGAAGGAATGAGCAAGGCCATCGCTCAGCCCGCAGCTGAGCAGCGGCCTTCGCTATCAGATGATCGTCGTTAGCTGTTCGAAGTCCGAGCAGTGGGAGGACGCCACATGTCCACGATGAATCGTTCCGGGCTCCCCGTGAGCCGTTGGCTGCCCACTGTCTCCCTGGTGTTGCTCGCCGCTGGCCCCGCCGCCGCGCAGCAGCCGACGCTGGCTGGAACCATCATCGATTCCCTCACGGGCCGGGCTCTGGACGGGGCCCGCGTGGAGCTGCGCCGGGACACGGCCGTGATCGCGAGCGCGGTTAGCGACGCCCGTGGCAGCTTTTCGCTCGAGGCCCCTGCTGGATCGTACCGCCTCGTCGTAGCCCGCCTGGACTACCGTCCGCACATCGTCGACCCCCTCCGGTTACCGCCAGACGGAACGAGCCTGACAATCGTGCTGTCACGGCGGGCATTCATGTTCAACCCGATTCTCGTGACCGCGTCCCGCGCCGCGGAGGAGAAGGCGCTCGATGCGCCGGCGTCGGTGAGTGTGATCAACACGCAAGAGGTCGAGGAGCGTCCCGCGCTCACGCCGGTAGACTACGCATACGCGACGACCGGAATGCAGGTCGCCACCACGGGCCTCACCCAACACGAGATGGTGGCACGCGGGTTCGGCAACGCCGCCTCAGGCGCCCTTCTCGTGCTGAGCGACCAACGCTACGCGCAGGTGCCGTCGCTCAGGATCAACGTGTACAACTTCATCCCGGTCACTGACCAGGATGTCGACCGCATCGAGATCGTGCGCGGCCCGGGGTCGGCCCTCTATGGACCCAACTCGGCGGACGGCGTGTTCCACATCATTTCGCGGGCTCCGTTCGACTATACGGGTACGGCCATCACAGTGAGCGGGGGGCAGCGCGAGCTGCTGCACGCGCAGCTGCGTCACGCGAGTGCGTTCGGCGAGAGGTTTGCTTTCAAGGTGTCGGGTCAGTACATGCGCGGACGCGACTGGCCATACGACGACCCAGCAGAGACCGTCCAGCGAGACAGCACCATCGAGCGCGTGAGTGGTGATGTCCGACTCGATTGGCGTCCCAGTGCCAACGCCTCGGTCACTGCCTCGGTTGGGGTCAATCAGGCACTGTCCAGCGTCGAGTTGACGCCGCTCGGCGCGGCCCAGGCACGAGATTGGCGCTCGTCCTACGCGCAAGCAAAGGTTCGGCTCGGCCGATTCTCAGGCCAGGCGTTCGTCAACGTGAGCGACGCCGGAGGGACCCAATTGCTCCGCAGCGGTGACGACATCGTGGACCGGTCGCAGCTGTGGGTGGCACAACTGCAGCACGGCGCGCTCGTGGGATCGCGCGTGAACCTGACCTACGGTATCGATCTCCAGCGCACCGTGCCGCGCACGGATGGCACGGTCACCGGCCGCAACGAGTATGACGACGCGATCGATGAGGCCGGCGCTTACGTGCACGCGGAAGCGGACCTGTCGCGCGTCGCGCGCCTGGTGGTGGCGCTCCGGGGCGACTATCACAGCCGGCTCAAGGACCCCATCCTGTCGCCCCGGGCCGCCCTGGTGCTGCGGCCGGCGCTCGACCAGTCGCTCCGTATCACCTACAACCGCGCTTTCAGCACGCCGACCACTAACCAGCTGTTCCTCGACATTGTGGGCGGCGCGCTGCCTACGCCCGTTCCGACCTTCATCAGGCTTGTGGGCGTGCCAAAGACGGGCTTCACGTTTCGGCGCGACTGCGACGGCGGCCTCTGCATGCGCTCGCCGTACACGCCGCCCGACCTGGGTGGCGGCCAGGCATACCTCCCGCTCGACGTCACCCTCCTCTGGCCCACGGTCGTGCAAATCGCGGCGCTCCGGGGCATCGACCTGTCGCCGATTCCGCCACCCACAGCCAGCGACGTCGGCACGGTGCTGGGGCAGCTCAATCTCGGGACCGGCAGCTTCGATCCGGTGACAGGAGCGAGCGATCTACCACCCCTCAAAGCGCCGATCCACAACTCGATCGAGCTGGGCTACCGCGGCGTGCTGTGGGACCGGCTGTCGGTCGGGCTAGACGTCTACCGAGGGTGGAGGACCGATTTCGTGGGATCCGAGCAGGTGGAAACACCGAGCGCCTTCTTCGATGAAGACGATCTCAGATCCTATCTCATTGACGTCGGCGTGCCGGCCGCCTCAGCCGACTCCCTGGCTGGTGAAATCGCATCGATCCCGGCTGCCACGGTGACACCGCAGGAAGCCCGCGATCCGTGGGACATCCTGATCACGTACCGGAACTTCGGCAACGTCGGGTACTGGGGCGGCGATATCGAGCTGGGGGCAGTTGTGACGCCGTGGCTCGCCCTGCGCGGCACGTACTCCTGGGTGAGCAAGGACCAGTTCGAGGCAGTGGACGCGGCTGGCCGACCCGATACGATCCCCCTCAATGCCTCAGCAAACCGAGCGGCGTTCAGCATCGTTGCGCGGCACGACGGGATCGGCCTCAACGCGGAGGTGCGCGGGCGGTGGGTCGATGCGTTTCCGGTCAGCTCGGGTGTGTACGTGGGGACCGTGGACGCCTACACGGTGCTCGATGCGCTTGCCGGCTACCGTCTGCCGTTTGCGCGCCGCGTGACGGTGACGCTGAGCGCCCTCAACCTGCTCGACAGCAACCACGTCGAGTTCGTGGGAGCGCCACCGATCGGGCGGCTCGTGATGGGGAGCGTCAGGGCGGAATTCTAGAGACTCCTTTACCGTGGCGGGGAGCGCTGCTGACGGAAGGGGAAGGAGATAGTGAAAGACGGTAGGGTCAATCTAGACCCCACCGCCTCTACATTCCTGCCGGTGCTGCTGCCTACTACAGATCCTTGATCTCCGTTATCAGTTTCTTGACCGAATCCTTCGCATCGCCAAACAGCATCGAAGTGGACGGTGCGTAGAACAGCTCGTTTTCGACCCCGGCGAATCCCGGCCTCATGCTCCGCTTCAAGACAATGCACGCATGCGACTTGTCGACGTCGAGAATCGGCATGCCGTACAGTGGGCTGCTTTCATTGCTCCGGGCCGCCGGATTGACGACGTCGTTGGCACCGATCACGAGCGACACGTCGGTCTGATCGAACTCCGGATTGATGTCGTCCATATCGTACAGCTCGTCATAAGGCACGTTCGCCTCAGCGAGCAGTACGTTCATGTGTCCCGGCATCCGGCCGGCGACCGGGTGGATCGCGTACTTGACCGTCACCCCTTTCTTCTCCAGCAACTCGGCCATCTCGCGCACCTCATGCTGGGCCTGCGCCACCGCCAGGCCGTAACCGGGCACGATCACGACCTGTTTGCCGTAGGCCATCAGCATGGCTGCATCGTCAGCAGTGATCTGCTTGATCGGCTGGTCGATTGCCTGCCCGGCCACAATCACCGAAGTACCGGTCTCTGCCCCCGCTCCGAAGGCACCGAACAGAACATTGGCCAGAGAGCGGTTCATCGCCTTGCACATGATCGCGGTCAGGATGACACCCGAGGCACCGACCAGAGCACCGCTGATGATCAGACCGTGGTTGCTGATCACGAATCCGGTCATCGATGCAGCCAAACCGGAGTACGAGTTCAACAGAGCGATCACGACCGGCATGTCGGCACCGCCGATGGGAATGACCGAAAGCACGCCGAGTAGCAAAGCCAAGCCCGTCAGGACCAGCAGCATCTGCGTGTTGGGGAACTGGACCGCCAAGAACACGACGAGCGTCACCACCGCGAGGAATATCAGTGCGTTCAACGTCTTCTGCAGCGGGTAAGTGACTGCAGTGCCTGTGACGAGCTCCTGTAGCTT
>CP070666.1:2161700-2193722 GCA_020351775.1 Gemmatimonadota bacterium
ACGACTATGTGGTAGGGAGCGGTCGAACGCGGTCGGTCCGGGATTTGGCTGAAGTGGCATTCGGTCATGTCGGGCTCGATTGGCGGGAGCATGTGGAGGTCGATCAGGCGTTCATGCGGCCGGCCGAGGTCGAGGTCCTCCAGGCCGACGCAACAAAGGCCCGCAGTGTGTTGGGTTGGGAGCCCAAGCTGAACTTCGAACAACTGGTATCGATGATGGTTGATGCAGACCTCCAGCGACTGAGTCGGGAGCGATGAAGATCCTGGTGACTGGAGCTGACGGATTCGTCGGCGCAGTGCTGTCCCACCGCTTGGTGGAGCAGGGACACGAGGTCACGGGCGCTGTCCGACCGGATGGCGTAACGGACGTGGAGCGGGCGCGGCGTGAGACGCTCAGCGACCTGCAGATTGAGTACCTAGAGCTGCTGGATCCGGCTTCCATTCGAGCGGTCGCGAGCGGCAGCTGGGATGCGGTCGTCCACCTGGCAGCTCTCTCGTCTGTGACGGATGCCGAGCGCGAGCCGGCGCGGGCATGGGAGGTCAATACGCTCGGCACTGCGCGTTTGGCGAATGAGTTGGGTGAGAAGAAGCTGGCCGGAGAGGATCCTCTGCTCTTACTCGTTTCGACTGCTGAAGTGTATGGAGCCGGTCCGGCAGAGCTGCGGAGTGAGTCCGACCCGGTGAACCCGGTATCTCCCTATGCCGCGTCGAAGCTTGGCGCCGAAATCGCCGCACTCGAAGTACACCGCCGCACAGGGCTCAGAGTGGTGGTGGCGAGAACGTTTCCCCACACCGGACCCGGGCAGGACACGCGATTCGTGGCGCCGGCTTTTCTCGAGCGTATTCGGTTCGCCCGGAAGATCGGAGCGCCGGTGGTCAAGGTAGGGAGGATCGACCCGGTGCGCGAGTTCATGCATGTCGCTGATGTCGCCAGAGCGTATGCGGCCATGATCGAGCAGGGCCGCTCGGGGCAGGTGTACAACGTTTCCTGCGGGCGGGCCGTGTCCATCAAGGAGCTCTTCTTCATGCTGTCAGATGCGCTCGGGCATCGAGTCATTCCGGAGAGCGATCACGATTTGATTCGGCCTGTCGACATTCCGCACCTGGTGGGAGACAGCACCAAGCTGAGGGACGAGACCGGATGGCAGCCCCGCATGACGTTGGAAGAGACGATCAGAGAGATGGTGGATGCCGAAACGGACTGATCTCGACACGATCCTCCTGATCGGGTCAGGCCCGATCGTAATTGGCCAGGCGGCCGAGTTCGACTATTCGGGCACTCAGGCAGTCAAGGCGCTCAAGGAGGAGGGATACCGGGTAGTGCTGGTGAACTCGAACCCGGCAACCATCATGACTGATCCGGAACTGGCAGATCGGACCTACGTCGAACCCGTGACACCTGAGTGGGTTACCAACGTGATCGAGCGGGAACGCCCCGACGCCTTACTTCCGACGATGGGCGGCCAGACGGCTCTCAACGTTGCGATGGAGCTGACGCGGGACGGGACGCTCGAGCGGTTCGGGGTCGAGCTGATCGGCGCAGACGAGCGGGCCATCAGATTGGCGGAGGACCGGTTCGAGTTCACCCAGGCGATGCAGCGCATCGGTCTTGCCGTGCCGAGAGGTAGAACGGTTGGTACCGTGGCAGACGGACTCGCTGCAATCGAGGAGGTCGGGTATCCGGCCATCATCAGGCCCTCGTTCACGCTGGGGGGCACCGGCGGTGGAGTCGCCTACAACGTCGAGGAATACGAAGTTCAACTCCGGACGGCTCTGGATCTGTCACCGGTGACCACAGCACTTGTGGAGCAGTCGGTCCTGGGATGGAAGGAGTTCGAACTCGAAGTTATGCGGGATGGTCGTGACAACGTGGTGATCGTCTGCTCCATCGAGAATTTCGATCCTATGGGTGTACATACGGGTGACTCGATAACCGTCGCCCCGGCCATGACTCTGACCGACCGTGAGTACCAGGTGATGCGTGATGCCGCGATCGCCATCATCCGTGAGGTGGGCGTCGACGCTGGCGGGTGCAATATCCAGTTCGCGGTGAGTCCCGAGAATGGCGAGATGCTGGTGATTGAGATGAATCCGCGGGTATCACGATCATCTGCGCTGGCGTCCAAGGCTACGGGTTTCCCCATTGCACGTATCGGCACCAAGATCGCCGTTGGCTATTCGCTGGACGAGCTTCCCAACGATATCACGAAGAGCACACCGGCTTCGTTCGAGCCGGTGTTGGACTATGTCGTGGTCAAGTTCCCCCGCTTCGCTTTCGAGAAGTTCCCGTATGCCGACACTACTCTGACTACGCAGATGAAATCGGTGGGCGAGTCGATGGCGATCGGGCGCACGTTTAAAGAGGCGTTTCAGAAGGGCGTGCGTGCACTGGAAGTCGATCGCCCTGGCTGGACATCCGGGGCGACACCGGCAGACGATGGACTGGAGTCGGACGATCTCGAATCACTGCGCCTCGCTCTACGGGTTCCAAGCCGCGACAGAGTGTTCCAGATCAAGCGGGCGCTCCAGGCCGGGCTGTCGGTTCAGGAGGTCGGGTCCCTGACCCGAATCGACGAGTGGTTTCTGCAGCAACTCGATGAGTTGGTGCAGTCCGAGCGGATGTTCCGCGCAGCCGGAGAGGTCGACTCCGATCTGATTCGGAGGATGAAACGGCTCGGTTTCTCGGACCGGCAGCTCGCGGATCTGCGCGGTGTCAGCGAAGCTGACATGCGACAGCTGCGCTGGGATCTCGGGGTCAGCCCGAGCTACAAGGTGGTGGACACATGCGCTGGTGAGTTTCCCGCCGCCACGCCCTATTACTACTCTTCGTACGATGATGAGAACGAATCGGAGCCGATGGGCAAGACAGGTGTCGTCATCCTTGGGAGTGGTCCCAATCGTATCGGTCAGGGTGTGGAGTTCGACTACTGTTGTGTCCGCGCCGGGCTGGCGTTTCGTGAGATGGGCTACAAGACCATCATGATAAACTCCAACCCGGAGACCGTATCCACGGACTTTGACATATCTGACAAGCTCTACTTCGAGCCCCTGACGTTGGAGGACGTGGTCGAGATCGTGCGGCTGGAGCAGCCGACGGGGGTGGTGGTGCAGCTCGGCGGGCAGACACCGTTGAAGCTCACGAAGGCCATGGAGGCTGCGGGCGTCGCCATCCTGGGCACCAGTCCAGAAGCGATCGACATAGCGGAAGACCGCGAGAGGTTCGAGGCCTTATCGCGCGAGTTGGGCGTCACGCAACCGGCCAACGGTACTGTCACGGACGTCGCAGCTGCGGTAGCGGTAGCGGAGCGTATCGGGTACCCGGTTCTCGTCCGACCGTCGTATGTGTTGGGTGGGCGAGCGATGGAGATCGTATACGACGAACAGTCGTTACGTGCCTATTTCGCACGCGCGGTCCAAGCTTCGCCGGAACACCCGGTGCTAATCGATTCGTTTCTCGAGGATGCGTTCGAAGCTGACGTGGATGCGATCAGCGATGGCAAGCGCTGTGTGATAGGTGGTGTGATGCAGCACATCGAGGACGCGGGGATCCACTCCGGTGATTCGGCCTGCGTGCTGCCATCGTATCTGATCGAGGAGAATGCGGTAGAGGAGATGCGACGGCACACCAAGGAATTCGCAAGCGCGCTGGGAGTAGTAGGCCTAATCAACGTGCAGTATGCGGTGAAGGACGGAGTTGTCTACGTACTTGAGGTGAATCCCCGCGGCTCGCGGACGGTTCCATTCGTCAGCAAAGCGACAGGCGTGTCGATGGCCAAGCTGGCGGCCGCCGTCATGGTCGGCCGCAGTTTAGACGAGCTGGGCCTGCAGGACCTCATGACGCTGCCCTACGTCGCTGTGAAGGAAGCGGTGTTCCCGTTCACCAAGCTTCCCAATGTCGATACCCTGCTGGGACCTGAGATGCGGTCCACCGGCGAGGTGATGGGCCTGGCCGATAGCTTCGGAATGGCGTTTGCCAAGGCGCAGGCAGCGACTGACGGTCCCCTGCCGCTGGAAGGCTCGGTGTTCGTCACCGTGAACGATCGCGACAAGCCCACGGTGACGCCGATTGTGCGCCGCTTTCACGAGATGGGCTTCCGCATCCTCGCAACAGAGGGTAACGCGAAGTACTTGCGAGCCCGCGGCATACCAGTAGAGCGCGTACTGAAGGTGTACGAGGGCCGCCCCAACGCTGTGGATCTCATCGTATCCGGTGAAGTTCAACTGCTGATCAATACTCCACTCGGCAAGATGACACAGCGAGACGACTACATCATACGGAGGACGGCGCTACAGCATGCGGTACCGTATGCGACTACGATGTCGGCTGCGAATGCGGCCTGTGACGCAGTGCTGGCGTTGCGTAGTCGGCGCGGGAGCGTACGCTGCCTCCAGGAATGGTATGAGTTTGCCGGTCAGCAGGAGGAATCCGTGTGGCATGGCAAGTCAACGGTACTGCTCACAAGTGAGTCAGACCGCGATTCTCGATGAAGTGGCTTGTGGAAACCCTTGCATCCCGAGTGGCTGGCCCCGTGCGGTTCGACGAACCGCTGGCGCAGTACACGACGTATCGGATCGGAGGTCCCGCGAGGGCGCTGGTGGTGCCGCGTTCGACGGAAGACGTGGTTGCAGTATTGCAGTTCTGCAATGAGGCAGCCGTCAGGTGGCTGCCGCTTGGTCTCGGTTCCAATGTCCTTATCGACGACGCTGGTTTCGATGGCGTGGTGATCCGGCTGGGGAAGGGGAGCGACTGGATTGAGGAGGTCGATGAGGATCCCGAAATCTGGCGCGTGGGTGCGGGCATGCCGACACCGCGCCTCGCCCGCTCGACAGCGCGGGCCGGTCTCTCGGGAATCCATCGGTTGGTCGGGGTCCCTGGGACTGTGGGTGGCGGAGTGGTCATGAACTCCGGCGCCCACGGGCAGGAGTTCAGCCAGACGGTAGCGAAGGTCGACGTGGTGGGGCCAGGTGGGACCGTGGAGACGATACCGGGCAGTGACGTCACTTGGAGGTATCGCGATAGCGGCATCGCCGGAGTAGTAGTGACTGCTGCGACTTTTAGGTTCACGCCGGGTGACCCGGCGGTGTTGAATCGGGAGATCCAACGCAACCTCGCCTGGCGCAAGAAAGGGACGCCGTTTGACAAACCCTGCTGTGGCTCCGTCTTCCGCAACCCCAGGGGATCAGATCGCAGCGCGGGGCAGTTGATCGACGGCGCTGGGATGAAGGGGCTTCGGATTGGTGGAGCGCAGGTATCGCCGCTGCATGCCAACTACATTGTCAACACAGGTGGAGCCACCGCTACGGATGTGAAGGCCGTAATCGGCACGGTACGAGAGAAGGTAGAGAAAGAGTATGGTATAGAACTCGAGCTCGAGGTCCGGATTGTCGATCAGAGGGGGAGTGATCCAGATGGCTGACTATTTCGTGCACGAGAGCTCGTACGTGGACGACGGAGCCGAGGTAGGCCATGGCACCAAGGTCTGGCATTTTTGCCACGTCATGCCTGGTGCCAAAATCGGTGAGGGGTGTAGCTTGGGCCAGAACGTGGTGGTCATGCCGGGGACCAGGATCGGCAACAACGTCAAGATCCAGAACAACGTCTCGATCTACGAGGGGGTGGTATTGGAGGACGACGTCTTTTGCGGTCCCTCGTGTGTGTTCACCAACGTCGGCACGCCGCGGTCTCATGTATCTCGCAAGGGCGAATACGAGCGGACCTTGGTCAAGCGGGGTGCATCGATCGGGGCCAACGCAACCGTTGTGTGCGGCGTCACGCTGGGCGAGTACTCGTTCATCGGCGCCGGTGCCGTGGTAACTGCAGATGTTCCGGCGTATGGCCTAATGGTGGGCGTACCGGCGCGTCGCGTCGGCTGGATGTGCTACTGCGGCGAGCGGCTCCGGCCGAGCAACGGAATCGGTGGATGCAAGCGCTGTGGACGTGCATACCGCGAGGATCGGGGGCAGCTGGTGTCGATTGACCCACCCGCCGCGGCTTTGTAAGTTGACAAGTTTCAAATACTTGGACCAGTTGACATGATTCCTTTACTGGACCTCAGGGCCCAGTTTGAGACCATAAAAGAGGACGTTGTCGCCGCCATTCTCCAGGTGGCCGAAAGCCAGCGATTCATCATGGGTGAGCCGGTTGCCAAGCTGGAGGGGGCTGTTGCGGCGTATGTCGGCACTCCGTTTGCGGTCGCTTGTGCCAGTGGCACCGACGCCCTCCTGCTCTCGCTCAAGACGCTTGAACTCGAACCGCGTGACGAAGTCATCACGACGGCCTTCACGTTCTTTGCCACCGCTGGAGCGATCCACAACGCCGGCGGCAAACCAGTCTTTGTGGACATCGATCCGGCGACATTCAACATCGACCCAGCCCACGTCGAGGCTGCCGTAACTCCTCGCACCAAGGCGGTTGTGCCGGTACACCTGTTTGGCCAAATGGCTGCAATTGAGAAGCTGCGCCCGCTGTGTGAAGAACACGGACTCGCTTTGATCGAGGACGCGGCGCAAGCCATCGGCGCTCGACGCAAGATCGGTGGTGAGTGGTGCATGGCAGGTCGGCTCGGAACCACCGGAGCCTTCTCGTTCTTCCCCTCCAAGAACCTGGGCGGTTGGGGAGATGGAGGAATCATTACGACGCGCGATGCTCAGCTAGCGGAACGCTTGGCCAGACTGCGGACGCACGGTGGTGCCAAGCAATACCATCACGAAGAAGTCGGAACCAATAGCAGGCTGGATACGCTGCAGGCAGCGGTGCTGCTTGCGAAGCTGCCACGGCTGGATGACTGGAACGCTGCGCGGAGGAGACACGCAGAGGTCTACGCTGAAGGCTTGGCGGATGTCCCCGGCGTGCGTACGCCGCAGACGGATGGGGCCAACGAGCACGTCTACAATCAGTACACCGTGCGGGCAGAGAGGCGGGACGAGCTCCGGTCGTACCTCAGCGATCGCGGCATCGGTTCGGCGGTGTACTATCCGCGGGCCCTACATTTACAGCCCTGCTTCGAACACCTCGGGTACAATCGCGGGTCGCTGCCAGAGACGGAGCGCGCGTGCGACGAAGTGCTTTCCCTGCCGGTTTACCCCGAGCTGACTCGGGAACAGCAGGAGACCGTAATCACGGCAATCCAGGAGTTTGGCGCGTGACAGGGGTTCGCGTTGCAACAATAGGGGCTGGTAACTGGGGTCGCAATCACGTGCGCAACTTGGCCATGCTCCCCGAAGCCGAGTTGGTGGCTGTGTGTGATACGAGCGAACAGCGGCGCCGTGCGACACAACGGCAGTATCCTGCGGTTCACGTGACAGAAGACTACGCGGAGGCACTGGACCTGGCCGAAGCGGTGGTAATCGCCACGCCCGCCACGAGTCACGCTACGCTCGCGATACAGGCAATCGAGCGGGGACTGCCGGTGCTGGTGGAGAAGCCCCTAGCGCTGTCGGTCCGGGAGGCCGAATGCGTTGCCGAGCTCTCTGAATCGCGAGGGGTGCCGGTGGTCACCGGACATCTGCTGCTGTTCCACTCGGCGATCGAAAGACTGGCTCAGTTGATCGGGTCGGGGGATCTGGGTGATCTGTACTATTTGTACAGTCAGCGAGTAAACCTGGGTCAGGTCAGACCAGACGAGAACGCATTATGGAGTTTTGGGCCCCACGACGTGGCGGTGGCACTCCACTTGCTCGGGAGCGCACCCGTGAGAGTCGCGGCACAGGGGAGGAGCTATCTCCAGCCGGGCATCGAGGATGTGGTCTTCATGAACATGGATTTCGCATCCGGGCTCATGGCCCATGTTCAGATGTCATGGCTGGATCCACACAAAGAAAGGCGATTGACGGTGGTCGGATCGGAGAAGATGGTGGTTTTCGATGACATGCAGAGTAGGGAAAAGCTGAAGATCTACGACAAGGGTGTGGATCGCCCACCCGACTATTCCTCCTATGGCGAAAGCTTGTCGGTCCGTGAAGGAGACATTGCCATTCCTAGGGTGCCCAATGTGGAGCCGTTGGCTGCCGAGCTGCGACACTTCCTGGCGGTTGTCAGAGGGAGGGAGCAATCGCGCACCCCGGCATCCGACGGAGTCGCGGTCGTTCGCGTGCTGGAAGCCGCATCGCAATCACTCGTCACGGGCGGCATTGCCGTCGATCTTTCCGTCCCCTAGCCACGCACTGCTATGAACACGCAATCGGATCTCATCGCTAAGGCTCAAGACAGGTCGGCGTTGTTCGGAGTCGTGGGCCTGGGGTACGTCGGTCTCCCGTTGGTGGTCGAGCTGGCTGCGGCGGGATACAAGGTTCTCGGATTGGATGTCAGTCAAGATGTGGTAGACAGCGTGAACCGAGGCCGTTCGCACGTCCAGGACGTTCCCAGCGAGCGCCTCAGCGAGTTGGTTGCCTCGGATCGCGTGTCTGCCACAACCGCGATGGAGCGTCTGTCGGAGGTTGATGCGATAAGCATCTGCGTGCCGACGCCGCTGTCGAAGACGAAGGATCCCGATGTTTCCTATGTAATTGCATCCGCGGAGTCGGTGGCACGCACGATACGGGCCGGCCAGGTCGTCATTCTCGAGAGCACCACGTACCCTGGCACTACTAGAGAACTGCTGTTGCCGAAAATCGAGGCGGCGGGCCTCACGGTGGGCGAGAATGTGTTCCTCGCCTTCAGCCCCGAGCGAGTCGACCCCGGCAACCCCACATGGCAGACCCGGAACACGCCGAAGGTCGTCGGCGGGATGACCGAGCCTTGCCGGGAGGTCGTACTGGCGCTGTACGATCCGGTCTTCGACACGCTCGTGCCCGTTTCGTCTCCCGAAGCGGCTGAACTCGTCAAGCTACTGGAAAACACGTTTCGCAGTATCAACATCGGTCTCGTCAACGAAATGGCGATCGTGTGCGACAAGCTGGGCGTCGACGTTTGGGAAGTGATCGAAGCGGCAGCCACGAAACCGTTTGGCTTCATGAAGTTTACCCCGGGGCCGGGGCTCGGAGGTCATTGCATTCCCATTGATCCTCACTATCTCGCCTGGAAGATGCGAGGGCTCAACTATCGGACCCGGTTCATCGATGTTGCCAGCGAAGTCAACTCGGAGATGCCGGCGTTCTGGGTGCGCAAGGTTGCCGAGGGATTGAATGAGGATGCCAAGGCGCTGCGTGGTGCGAATGTTCTGGTGTTGGGTGTCGCATACAAGCCCGACATCGACGATGTGAGGGAGAGCCCGGCGTTGGACATCATTCGGCTGCTCCAGCAGCAGGGAGCCGAAGTAAGCTACCACGATCCCTATGTGCCGGAAGTGACCGAGAGCGGGGTGAGCCTACGTTCGGTACCGCTCTCATCAGAAGAACTCGGTCGCGCCGACTGCGTCGTGATCGTGACGGACCACTCTTCAATCGACTATGATGGTCTTCGCAAAGGTGCTCGAAGGGTGGTGGACACACGTAATGCACTCAAACGGAGGAAACCGTGAACGTAGCGGTGATTGGCACGGGGTATGTCGGCCTTGTGGCCGGAGCCTGCTTCGCCGAGGCCGGTAATGACGTGGTCTGTGCCGATGTAGATGAAAGCAAGATCTCCCGCCTACGGCAGAGCGACATACCGATATATGAGCCGGGTTTGGAATCATTGGTTCAGAAGAACCAAGAGGAAGGACGGCTGCGTTTCACCTCGGATGTCGGAGCAGCCATAGAATCGGCGTCGGTCGTGTTCATTGCGGTTGGGACTCCGCCGGACGAGGATGGCTCGGCTGACTTGCAGCACGTTCTCAACGTGGCGCAGATGATCGGTAAACACATGAATGGACCCAAGATCGTCGCCACAAAGAGCACCGTTCCGGTTGGCACGGCCGAGCAGGTGCGCCGCACCATCGCTCAGCAAACGTCCACGGAGTTCCACGTCTGTTCCAATCCGGAGTTTCTCAAGGAAGGTGCCGCCGTCGATGATTTTATGAAACCGGACCGAGTCATCGTGGGTGCTGATTCGGAGGAAGCCGCGGCGACGTTGCAGGAGCTCTATGCTCCATTCGTCCGCACCGGCAACCCGCTCATTCTCATGGATGTGACCTCGGCAGAACTCTCCAAGTACGCTGCCAATGCGATGCTAGCAACACGCATCTCGTTCATGAACCAGATTGCCGAGCTGTGTGAGAGAGTGGGAGCGGACGTCAATCTGGTGCGCAGGGGTATTGGGAGCGACCCCCGGATCGGCAAGCATTTCCTGTTCCCTGGTCCCGGCTATGGCGGCTCGTGTTTTCCCAAAGACGTGAGAGCGTTGGCCAAGACAGCAGATGAGTGCGGCGTGTCGCTCGACGTGATACGGGCAGTGCAAGATGCGAACGAGCGCCAGAAGGGTGTTTTGTTCAGAAAGCTGCAGTCCGTCCTCGGCGAAACACTGGCCAACAAGACCATCGCAGTGTGGGGGCTTGCATTCAAGGCACAGACAGATGACATGCGTGAAAGCCCTTCGATCCAGCTGATCAAGAGCCTGCTCAAGGCCGGCGCTCGGGTGCGGGCGCACGATCCCAAGGCACGGGAGACTGCGCGGCGGATGTTCGGCGATCAAATCGAGTTCGTGGGAAATGCCTATGAAGCTGTTTCGGGTGCGGATGCCCTCGTCATTGTCACCGAGTGGATGGAGTTCAGGAACCCCGATTTCGAGCGGATGAAGTCGCTGCTCAAGCAGCCCATCATCGTAGACGGCCGCAATCTCTACGATCCGGCGCGAATGCTCCAGCGCGGATTCACCTATGTGTGCATCGGGCGGAGAACCGTGCAGTGAGGGCCATGGTAACCGGTGCTGCCGGCTTCCTCGCCTCCCATCTGTGTGACCGTCTGGTCAGAGACGGATTCACGGTGGTCGGCATGGACAACATGATCACCGGTTCTGCCATCAATCTGGCGTGCTTGGAAGACGAGGCAGGCTTTACTCTGGTGCGTCACGACGTTTCCAAGTTCATCTCGCTCGATGGTTCGCTGGATGCGGTGTTCCACTTTGCCTCACCGGCCAGTCCTGTGGATTACCTGCAGCTGCCGATTCAAACCCTCAAGGTCGGATCGCTGGGGACCCACAATGCTCTGGGCCTGGCGCGGCAAAAGGCCGCCAGGTTCCTGCTATCCAGTACCTCCGAGGTCTACGGGGATCCCAAGGTGCACCCTCAGCCAGAGTCCTATTCGGGACATGTCAGCCCGGTGGGTCCGCGCGGAGTGTATGACGAGGCGAAGCGGTTTGCGGAGGCGATGACGATGGCCTATCACCGGCACCACGGTATGGATACGAGGATTGTGAGGATCTTCAATACCTACGGTCCTCGCATGCGTCCCAACGACGGGCGCGTGGTCTCGAACTTCATAGTACAGGCCCTCAGAGGCGAGCCTCTGACGGTATATGGTGACGGATCACAGACCCGCTCCTTCTGCTACGTGGACGATCAGATCGAGGGGATCATGTGCCTGTTCGAGAGAGGTGGATCGGACCCCGTCAACATCGGTAACCCGGACGAGTTCACCGTCAGTGAGTTGGCAGCTCTCGTGATTGAACTGACAGGGTCCGCTTCCGAGATCGAATATCGGCCGCTGCCGGTGGATGATCCCAGGGTGCGCTGTCCCGACATCTCCAAGGCAAAGACTGAGCTCGGTTGGGAACCCCGGGTCTCGCTTGAGGAAGGCCTGGCAAGGACCATCGAGTACTTTCGGGCGAGTCTAGCAGCATGAAAGATCGCGTATTGGTAACCGGAGCCGCGGGATTCATCGGGGGGCACGTGTGTCGAGCGTTGCTTGATAACAGATACTCAGTCGTCGGCCTTGACAACTTCGATCCGTTCTACGATCGGGCGATCAAGGAGAACACGGTGGGTGAGTTGACGACGCACGGGATGTTCTCTTTTGTCGAGGGTGATATCAGGGATGATGCGGTTGTGCGCCACTCACTTCGTGGCGTCGACCTGGTCGTACATTTGGCTGCTCGAGCTGGGGTCCGCCCCTCGATTGAAGATCCGGTGCTATACTCTTCCGTGAACGTGGAAGGAACGGCCTGTTTGCTCGAAGCGTGTCGCCAGGCCGGAGTGCGCCGTTTTGTGTTCGGGTCTTCTTCGTCGGTGTACGGTGATACGACACCTGTTCCCTTCAACGAGGAAGTGGCAGCCATCGCCCCGGTTTCGCCGTACGCAGCTACGAAGCGGGCCGGCGAGTTGCTGTGTCAGGTGTATTCGGATCTGTATGACCTGCGAATCGCGGCACTGCGCTTCTTCACGGTATACGGACCCAGGCAACGGCCCGATCTGGCGATTCACAAGTTCACACGGCTGTTGGCATCCGGTGCCGCCATCCAACAGTTCGGCGATGGCTCGACAGAGCGCGACTATACTCACGTTTCGGACATCCTCAAGGGCGTCATGGGTGCCGTTCGGTGGACCGAATCAGAGGGTGCGTTGCTGGACATCTTCAACCTCGGTGAATCTCGCACCGTAAGATTGGACCGACTGATCGAGTTGATCGCCGCAGCCTTGGGGGTCGAACCGCAGGTTGAGCGGCTGCCGCCTCAGCCCGGAGACGTCGTCCGGACCTTTGCGGATATCAGCAAGGCGCGTCAGGTGCTAGGTTATGATCCATGCGTTAGTATCGAGGATGGTATAGTTGATTTCGTGGAATGGTATAGGGTGACCCATGGATATTAGTCCAAATCGGTTGCTGGAGCGAGCAAAAGAGCGCTTCGCCCTGGGTGACTACTTTGGCGCGATTCACCTGCTGGAAGACCTGATCGAAGGTGGGCGCGCATTTGCCGACGCGCATCAATTACTGGGCCTGTCCTACCACATGGTAGGGCGTTCCGATACTGCCCTGGAATCATTCGGCCACGCGCTAGAGCTCAATCCGCGGTATGTAGAGGCCCACATCCATCGTGGGATAGTGTTGAGCGATCTGGGCCGTACAGGCGAGGCCGAGCGGGCTTTCAAGGCCGCCAGAGAGTGGGGCGGTGGAGACCGCGGTGGGGTGCCTGCTCACCATGCTGCCAAGCTGGCCAATCTCCACGCAGAGCTGGGCGAAGCATATGTCGAGGCCGGGGCTCTGAGCCAGGCCATCGATGAATACCGGTCGGCACTCAATCTGGGACCTGACTACCACGATCTACGTTATCGCATGGCCCGGCTTCTGCTCGAGGCCGGTCGGTCGCTCGAATCCCGTGAAGAGCTACAGCGGGTCGTACAGGCTCGGCCCGACTCCACCGATGTGAAGCTCTTCTACGGCCTGGCTTGCTACGTATCCGGGGATGCGGCCACAGCCAGGATGGTGTGGGAGGAGATGGCGAACCAGGATTCCGACGACGTCCGAGCGAGCGCTTACTTGGCGATGCTATCCCGGGGAGCAGAAGGTTAAGGTGCGGTCCGCCCCGCTGCTAAACCTCGTTGTGCTCGCCTGGGCGGCGTGCGTTGGCGCTGCGGCGGAGCACGAGGACCTAGGAGATCGGGCCTACGCAGAGCGCCGCTATTCTGACGCGCTGATCGAGTATCGCTTATACCTGGCGCAAGTTCCCGACGCCCAGCTGGTTAGGGCCAAAGCCGCCATGGCTGCCCTCCGAGCCGGTGACCTGACCTCGGCGGCAGAAGAGTACGTCGCGCTTGCGATAGGAGGCGGGGACGCCAGCACGGCGGAGGCGGCCGACGGGCTGGAGCGCGTGGTCCGGGCTGCCGCTGAAACCCGAGATCAGGCTGCTCTCGCGGCTGCCGTAAATGGATTGAGGCAGATAGCACCGGGGCGGGCGCTAGGGCGCTTCGCCCTGGAGCTGGCGACCGGCGAGAGCGAGGGGCCGCCGTCCGAAGAGGAGCTTGTGGTGCTGTTCTACGCCGCGGCAGGGGCACCTGATGCTCGGATGCAGGACTCGCTCATGTACACCTACGCCGCGGGGCTGCGACGGATAGGGCGCTGCGAGGAGGCCATACCGGTGTACGAGAGCCTGCTGCGGCGCGGCCTGGAGCCGACCGTGGTAGAACGGTCACGCAACGGCCTGGGCTCCTGTGCGCTGCGGTTGGGCCAGCGAGCTCTCGATACCAATCTACCGCTTTCCGCAGAAGAGTGGTTCCTGCTGGCCATCCGGCGCGCCGGGACAACAGATTACGCTCGGGCCGCATACCTGGGCTTGGGGGACGTACTGTTCGCTCGAGGAGAGTTCATCGGAGCGGCTGTAGCCTATGAGAACGCCTTGCTCGGTGGCGTGCCGGGCGATTCGATTTCAACAGTCGCCGCGGCGAAACTCAACATGGCGCAGCGAGCGGGAACGGGAATACCGTTCTGAGGGTAGACTAGTTCCGGATGAGTGTGGAGCGAAGCCGAACCTACCGTCTCAGGCGTGGAGCTGCCGAGTCGCCAGTCCCAGCTGTGAAGTGTCAGGTGGCAGGCGGTGGAGACTCGCAGCTCGGCGGCGGGGTCCGCCGCAGGCACAGTCGTAGGCCCGGCCAACTTCCGGCCGCGGCCAACTACGTGCTGTCCCTGCCTGTGTTGATCGCAGTGGCTCTCTCCCCCGCCTGTGGTGGCGGCCTCGATTTGAATCAGTACATCACTCCTGAGGAGCTGTTCGACGCGTCACTGAAAGAGTACCGGGAAGGTGACTGTGATGACGCCGTGTCCGGGTTTCAGCGCCTGGCTTTCACTCTTCCGACCCGAGACCGTAGACGGGCCGAAGTGCGGTTCTACATGGCGGAGTGCCTGGCCCGGCAGAAGCGGTACCTGGAGGCGACCCGCGAATACCGCCGTGTGTCAGACCAGTGGGCTCAGGACTCGCTCGCTCCCCTGGCGCTACTCAGAGCAGGAGAGGCGTATATCAGCATGTGGCGGAGGGTAGAGCTCGACGCCACCTATGGCCTCAGCGCTCTGACCGTTCTCAGTGAGCTGCTCAACCGCTATCCGTCCAGTCCAGCTGCAGCCGAAGCGCGGCAGACGATCACCACCTTGAACGAGCGTTTTGCACTAAAGGAGTACAAAGCGGGTATGTACTACTTCCGGCTTAAGGCGTACGACTCGGCAATCATCTATTTCAGGAGTGTGGTGGTCAACTGGCCCGAGAGTTCTTCGGCCCCCGAGGCCTTGCTGAAGCTGGTCGAGTCATTTGAACGGATCGGTTATGAAGAAGACATGAGAGACATGTGCACTCAACTGCAGCGCTTCTACCCGGACGCGGTCCCCAGGGCCGAGGCATGCGCGCGTGACACGTCGTCCGCAGTCGGCTAACGGTGAGAATCGGGGTTTTCGGCGGATCGTTCGATCCAGTCCACATCGGGCATCTGATCGTCGCGGAGGCGGCGGCCGACGTAGTCGGTCTGCGGCACGTCCGATTCATACCTGCCAGACAGCAGCCCCTCAAAGGGGGTCACCATGCGGCTCAGCCTCGTCATCGCGCGGCCATGCTCCGCCTCGCGCTGGAGGGCAACCCGCGGTTCGAGCTGGATCTGCGGGAGTTGCAGCGTGATGGACCCTCATACACGATCGATTCGTTGCGAGAACTGCGTAACGAACACCCTGGAGACCAACTATGTTTCTTGGTTGGAGCGGATGCGGTTCGTGATCTGGCTGCCTGGCGGGAGGCTGCAAAACTGGCGCAACTCGCCGAGTTCGTGGCCTTCGCACGCCCTGGGATCGAATTGCCGGACAGTGAAATCGTGTCGCGAGTGATCGAGGTACCGGCGATAGCCGTCTCTGCCACGGACATACGGGAAGCCGTGGGTTTAGGGCGCTCGGTGCGCTACCTGGTGCCCGACAAAGTGGCCGAGTACATAGCTAGTCATGGTCTGTACAGAACTTAGGAAATCATGCTGAAGAAGATGGTTACCAAGGTGATCGGGACACGCTTCGAGCGCGAGCTCAAGCGAATCCAGCCGATCATCGACGCAATCAAGGAACACGAGCAGCGACTAGGTGCGGTTTCCGACAGCGAAATCCGGGCGCAGACGGAAAAGCTGCGTGGCATAGTGCGGGAGCGATTGGGGGACCTGGAGAGCGCCCTAGCCGAGAAAAAGGCGGCTAGGCACTCGTGCGCCGATCCGCGGGAACGAGATGGCCTGAATCGGGAGGTCCACGACATCGAGGATGAGCTGCGTCGGATGACCACCGAGCTTCTCGACGAGCTGCTGCCCGAGGCCTTTGCCACCGTCAGAGAGGCGTGCAAAAGACTGCTCGGCACGGAGGTGGTGGTCACGGGCCACGCTTTGACCTGGGATATGGTGCCCTACGACGTGCAGTTGATCGGCGGCATTGTGCTGCACCAGGGCAAGATCGCCGAGATGGCGACTGGTGAAGGCAAGACTCTGGTAGCAACCCTGCCACTCTACCTCAACGCTCTGCCCGGACGTGGCTGTCACCTGGTTACCGTCAACGACTACTTGTCGCGCCGAGATTCGGAATGGATGGGGCACTTGTTCCGCTTCCTCGGCCTCACCGTTGGCTGCCTCGACAAGACCGAACCTTCGTCTCCCGAGCGGCGAGCGGCCTACGAGTGTGATATAACCTACGGTACCAACAACGAATTCGGCTTCGACTACCTGCGTGACAACATGGTGTTCTCGCTGGAACAACGGGTACAGCGGGAGCACGTGTACGCCATCATCGATGAGGTCGACAGCATTCTGATCGATGAGGCCCGAACCCCGCTGATCATTTCGGGTCCGGTCGGCAGCGAATCCGACGAGGAGTACGCCCAGTACAACGGACAGGTGATGCGCGTGGTGCGCAAGCAGACCACCGTAGTCAACCAGCTCGTGGCCGATGCGGAGCCGTTGCTGAAGTCGGAGAAGAGTCAGTATGAGGCGGGTGTGCGGCTGTTCAAGGCGCAACTCGGCATGCCCAAGAACAAGCGGCTCATGAAGCTGTTGCAGGACTCAGGCAACAAGCAGCTGGTGCAGCGTGTCGAGCTGGACCGCATCGCCGATCGTAAGCTTCCCTCCAGCCAGCAGAAGTTCCGCGATATCGAAGAGGACCTCTATTTCGTCATGGATGAGCGCGGACACTCCGTGCACCTGACTGACCTGGGTGTCGAGGAGATGAGTCCGGGTGACCCGACGCTGTTCGTCGTGCCTGACATCTCCGAGGAGGTGGGGCGGCTAGAAGATGATGAGTCCCTCTCGGCCGAGGAGAAGCTGAAGCGTCGCGCCGACCTCGAAGCAGAGTACGCCAGCAAGAGCGAGAAGCTACACATCATCCACAAGCTGCTCCAGGCTCACGCCCTGTACGAGAAGGACGTGGAATACGTGGTCCAAGACGGACAAGTGTTCATCGTCGACGAGTTCACCGGCCGCATCATGCACGGACGCCGCTGGTCGGACGGGCTGCATCAGGCGATTGAAGCCAAGGAGAGCGTCAGCGTGCGCGGTGAGACTCAGACCCTGGCCACAATCACCATCCAGAACTACTTCCGCATGTACGAGAAGCTGTCGGGGATGACCGGGACCGCCGAGACGGAAGAGACGGAGTTCTTCCAGATCTACAAGCTGGACGTGATGGTGATTCCAACCAATCGGCCGGTGCGCCGAGTAGACGATCACGATCTCATCTACAAGACGCGGCGCGAGAAGTACAACGCCATTGTGTCAGAGGTTGAGCGGCAACACGAGCGTGGTCTGCCGATCCTGGTTGGCACTGCAACGGTGGATGTATCGGAGACGCTTTCCCGCATGTTCAAACGTCGGGGTCTCAAGCACGAGGTTCTCAACGCGAAGCAGCACCAACGCGAGGCGGAAATCGTCGCCAACGCCGGCAGGGCGGGGTCTATCACGATCGCCACGAACATGGCCGGGCGGGGCACCGACATCAAGCTCGGTCAAGGTGTGAAGCAGTGTCAGGTCTGCGGCATCAAGTCCAAGCTCGCTCCGTTCGGGCAGGCGGCGGAGGAGCCCGATCTAAACGCTCCCGAGATGAGGCAGCGCGGCTGCATGGAAGATCCTCCTTGTGGGTTGGTGATTGTCGGGACCGAGCGCCACGAGTCACGGCGCATAGATCGCCAGCTGAGAGGCCGCTCAGGCCGCCAGGGTGATCCCGGACATTCAGTCTTCTTCTTGTCGCTCGAGGACGACCTCATGCGACTGTTCGGGTCCGAACGGATTGCCAAGATCATGGACAAGAGTGGCGCCGAGGAAGGTGAGGTCATCACTCATCCGCTGGTGACCCGGGCCATCGAGAACGCACAGAAGCGCGTCGAGTTGCAGAACTTCCAGGCTAGGAAGCGCCTGCTCGAGTACGACGATGTGATGAACCAGCAGCGTGAGGTGATCTACTCGCTGCGTCTGTTCGCGCTCGAGGGTGGGGAGGAGATGAAGGCGGAGGCGATCCGGATGATCGAGGCCGCGCTAGATAGGTTCGTAGAGGAGCATGCCAGTGAGAATCCTGACAGGTGGGACCGCGATCTGATTGGCACCGACCTGCTGCGACGGTTTCTCATCTCGGCGCCGGATATCGCTGACCCTGATAAGGTGCCGGACCAGGAGGCACTGGCAGAGCTGCTGCACCAAGGCGGCCGCAACACATTTGCCGCCAAACTCGCATCCTGGGACGAGCTCGGCAACCGCTACAGCATAGAGAACTTGGCCGACAAGGTGCTGTCACACCTTTCGCTGCGGGTGCTGGACGAGAAGTGGAAAGATCATCTGTTTGAACTCGATCACCTGAGGAGCGGCATCTACTACCGGTCGCTGGGCCAGAAAGACCCGTTGATCGAGTACAAGAAAGAGGCTTTCGAGATGTTCGTGGACCTGCTGCACGACATCCGGCTCACCTTCACCGAGCAGTTGTTCAAGCACCAGGTCCAGGTGGGTCCACCGCCGCAGGAGCGGGCCATGGCGGCGGCACAAGCCCAGCGGCGCCAGGCCGCGGGTGCGCGGTCCGAGGCCGATCTGATGGTGCCGGGCGCAGCCCGGGCCCGCCAAGGAGCCCAGGCCGTTACAGCGTCGCACGGCGAGAACGTCGTGTCCGGGCCGGCTGCCACCGGCCAGCGTACGGTCCCCAAGGTCGGGCGCAATGATCCCTGCCCCTGCGGCAGCGGCAAGAAGTACAAGAAGTGCCACGGGGCGAGGGGCTGAGGGCCGCGAGATCGATCTCTGGCGGGGTCTAGAAGATCACCAGGCGAGCCCGGTAGCCATCGGGACGTCACTACTTCCATACGGCTGGCCACCTCCCATCGGGATCCAATGCCGATGCTGGGTGAACGTGTCCTCGCCCTGACGCGCTGAGCCTCGGGACCGGTCCTGCCGCTTTTTGGCTCCCAATGCCCCGTTTCGCTTAGTCGAGGGCTCGGGAGGGACGGCATCTTGTCTCCATGGACGCTCTCGGCCTCTCCGATACCCGCACGCCCGATCGCCCTCGCGAACGGCTATTCTCACTCGGCTCCGACTCGTTGACGACGGCGGAACTCCTTGCCATTCTGATAGGTACGGGAACATGGGGCCACGACGCGCTGGTCGTGGCTCAAGGGTTGCTGCGGCTGGGAACCGGGTCACTCAGGGAGCTGGCGCGGCGGCCCCCGGCCGAGCTCGCCATCGTGCCCGGAGTGGGTCGCGCCAAGGCAGCCCGGATCGCGGCGGCGCTGGAACTGGCTCGCCGGCTGACCTGCGAGGTACGAGCTGCGCCTTATACGGTTAGGGGCCCGGTTGATGTACACCGGTGGTGTGCCCCGACCATGCGGGATCTGGCTGTCGAGGAGTTCCGTATTCTGGCATTGGATGCGCAGAACCGGATCACCAGGGATCTGTTGATCACTCGCGGCATCCTCGACAGCTCGCTCGTGCATCCCCGCGAGGTGTTTCGGGCGGCCATCGCCGAAGCGGCTGCGGGGGTCATTGTGGTACACAACCACCCTAGCGGGGATCCCGCACCGTCGGCCGACGATCGGGCCGTCACCCGCCAGTTGGTGGAAGCAGGGCGGGTGCTCGACATCCCCGTACACGACCACGTCGTCGTCGGCGGGGAGCAGTACTTCAGTTTTGCGGAGGCTGGTTTGCTGTGACTAGTGTGCTGGCAGAATCCGACGCTAGCTTCGCCGAGGCCTTGGCCGGTCGCAAAGATCGGCTGGACCTCGCGCTGGTCGAGCGCGCCTTCGAGTTCAGCGCGTCGGCTCATCGGGGCCAGAAACGGCTCTCGGGAGACGACTACATTTCGCACGCCGTCGAGGTGGCGAAGATCCTCGTCGGCCAGCAGCTCGACTCGGTCACGATTGCAGCAGCCTTGCTGCACGACGTAGTCGAGGACGCCGATGTCGGGGTCCATGACATCAAGGAAAGGTTCGGAGACGAAGTGGCAGGCCTGGTGGACGGACTGACCAAGATCTCGAGTCTCACGTTCCGGTCTGCGGCTGAGGAGCAATCGGAGAACTATCGCAAACTTCTGCTGTCCATCGCGCGTGATGCGCGAGTCATCATAGTCAAGCTAGCCGACCGGCTCCACAATATGCGCACGTTGGAGCACTTGCCAGCGGAAAGGCAACACAGGATCGCTCTTGAGACTCGTGAGATTTATGCTCCGCTCGCTCACCGGTTCGGCATGGCAGGCATCAAGGCGGAACTCGAGGACCTCGCCTTCAAGTTTCTTGAACCGGAGGATCACGCCCAGCTGGAGAAGACAATCAAGGCTGGGCGGCAGGAACGTACCCGGATGATCGAGCGGCTCAGGGCGCCGCTCGAGAGCGCGCTGCAGCAAGCGAAGATCCGGGGCTTTGAAATCACTGGGCGGCCGAAACATCTGTGGTCGATCTATCGGAAAATGAAACAACGAGGCCGGCCCTTTGAGGAGATCTACGATCTCATGGCGGTACGCGTACTCGTCGACTCGGTCCCCGACTGCTATCATGTCTTGGGTGTGATTCACCATACCTGGACACCGCTGCAGGAACGCATCAAGGATTATATCGCCTCGCCCAAATCGAACGCTTATCAGTCTCTGCACACTACCATCTTCGGACCGGGAGGTCAGCTCTACGAGATCCAGATTCGGACCCGTGATATGCATCGCACGGCCGAGTACGGTATCGCAGCGCACTGGGTGTACAAAGAGAAGAGCGGGCGCGACGAATTGGATGACCATTTCGCCTGGTTCCGGCAGCTACTTGAGTTACAGCAAGATGCTCATAGCCCTGAGGAGTTCCTCGAGTTCCTCAAGATCGATCTGTTTCAGGACGAGATCTTCGTATTCACCCCCGAGGGCGACGTCAAACGACTGCCCAAAGGTGCCACGGCGATTGACTTCGCGTTTGCAGTTCACACGGAGGTGGGACTTAGATGCCAAGGGGCCAAGGTGAACGGGCGCATCGCACCGCTGCATCGCGCGTTGAAGAACGGTGACACCGTTGAGGTGCTGACTGGTTCGCACGCACGTCCTAGCAAGGACTGGCTCAATCACGTGCAGACTGCGCGGGCTCGGCAGAAGATCCGCCAGTGGATCAAGCAGGAGGAAAGGGAGACATGCGTCCAGCTTGGCAAGGACATCCTGGCTCGGGAGCTGCGACGCCGCCGTCTAGCCACTCCTGACGGCGCCCAGATGCAGTCTGCAGCCGAGCGGTTGTCGCAGGGGTCGCATGAGCGGCTGCTCCAAGCGCTGGGCCGAGGCGACGTGCCTACCGGACAGGTCATAAACGCTCTCTATCCCGATCGTGAGGAAGGGGAGCTGGAACCACCCAAGCCCAACGTCTTCGGTCGCGTACTCGACCGAATCCGGCTGGGCCGGGGGGTCCGCATTCACGGTGTCGACGGACTGGTGGTGCGCTATGCGCAATGCTGTCAGCCGGTACCGGGAGACGCCGTCGTGGGATATGTGACGAAAGGCAGAGGCATCTCGATTCACCGGGCTGACTGTCCCAATCTGCTCACGATGCCCAGCGGTACGGATCGCCGGGTTGAGATCGACTGGCAGAGCATTCACGGTGAGCTGTTCGTGGTCTGCCTGGGCGTGACCGGAGAGGATCGCAGGGGGCTCTACGCCGAACTGATGGAAGCGATATCTCAGACCGGCACCAACATTCGGAGTGCCGAGTTGTGGAGCAAAGACGGCGCAATGTTTGGCTCGGTACTGGTAGAAGTGGAGAATCAGACGCACCTGGCCAAGGTCATAAGAGCAATGAGGCGGACGAAGGGTGTGACCTCGGTGGACCGCAGGGAGCCGACCACGGCGAGTGCCACGCGGGTCATGACGCTGCAGACCGGTGGGGGCCGCAGCGTTGACAACGCCTGATTGACCCAACCATGCAACAACCCGAGAGACTTTCGCCGGGTCTGCCTCCCGAACACTGCCTGTGAGTGACTTTCAACTCGAGATGCCGTTCGAGCCAGCGGGCAATCAGCCTCAAGCGATCACCGAGCTGATGCAGGGACTCGAGCGTGGTGACAGACACCAGACCCTGCTGGGCGTGACCGGGTCAGGAAAGACAGTGACCATGGCAAACGTGATTGCCTGTTACGGCCGACCCACTCTGGTGCTGTCCCACAACAAGACGCTGGCCGCTCAGCTATATGGCGAACTGAAATCCTTCTTGCCTCGTAACGCGGTCGAGTACTTCGTATCGTACTACGACTACTACCAGCCCGAAGCCTACGTGCCGGCTACTGACACTTACATCGAGAAAGATGCTTCGATAAACGAGGACATCGATATGTTGAGGCTTCGGGCCACTTCGAGCCTCATGGAACGGAAAGATGTTGTCATCGTGGCCACTGTGAGCGCGATCTACGGATTGGGAGATCCTGCCGAGTACCGTCAGTTGATGCTCACACTGGCGGAGGGTGAGAACCGATCCCGCGATCACATACTGCAGGATCTGGTCAGGATTCATTACAGCCGCAACGACGTGGCCTTCGAGCGGGGTAGCTTCCGGGTACGCGGCGATACGGTCGAGATCTTCCCGGCCTACGACGAGCAAGCGGTACGGATAGAGCTGTGGGGGGACACTGTCGAGCGAATCTCGAAGGTGGATCCGCTGACCGGAAACGTGATTGCTCGCCTGCAGCGCAGCGCGATCTACCCCGCCACTCACTTCGTCGTACGGCGACCCACGATCGAGCGCGCGGTTGCGGCCATCCGCGAAGAGCTGGAGCAGCGGCTCAAGGAACTACGATCCGAGGGGAGGTTGCTGGAAGCGCAGCGCCTGGAATCCCGTACGCAATTCGATGTCGACATGCTGCTGGAAGTCGGAACATGTGCCGGTGTTGAGAACTACAGCAGGCATCTGACAGGGCGGCGTGAAGGCGAGCGCCCGGCCTGCCTGCTCGACTACTTCCCCGAGGACTATCTGACGATAATCGACGAATCTCACGTCACGCTACCTCAGCTCGGCGGCATGTACGAAGGTGACCGTTCGCGCAAGCTCACCTTGGTCGAGTACGGATTCCGGTTGCCCTCTGCCCTGGACAATCGTCCCCTCAACTACGGCGAGTTCATGGAGCTCACGCCTAGGATGATCTTCGTGTCGGCGACACCCGGTGATCCCGAGCTGGAACTCTCTCATGGCGTCGTTGTGGAACAGATAATCCGGCCAACCGGCTTGGTCGATCCGCGCGTGGAGCTCCGACCTGTGAGGGGGCAGGTAGACGACCTGCTGGCCGGCATTCGGCAGTGTGAAGCGAGGGGGGAACGAGTGCTGGTAACCACCCTCACCAAGCGGATGGCAGAGGATCTCACTGATTACCTATTACAGGCAGGCGTTCGAGTCAGGTACATGCATTCCGACATCGACGCTATCGAACGCATGGAGATCGTGCGCGGCCTGCGGCTGGGAGAGTTCGACGTCCTGGTGGGCATCAACCTGCTGCGGGAGGGTTTGGATCTCCCAGAGGTGGCTCTGGTGGCCATACTGGATGCGGATCAGGAGGGCTTCCTTCGATCCGACCGCTCCATCATCCAGACCGTCGGTCGGGCAGCCCGCAACATATCGGGGCGCGCGGTGCTATACGCCGATCGGGTAACCGGATCAATGAGGCGGGCCCTCGATGAGATGGATCGCAGACGTGCCCTGCAGGAAGCCCACAACGCTAAGCACGGCATCGTTCCGCAGTCGATATACAAGTCCGTTGATCAGGTGCGGCTTGTGACGCGAGTAGCCGATGCTCGCGCTGCAGCTGTGGCCGAGTCCAACCAGCATCGTGCCCGCGTCGGCGGTAAGCAACTCGATCGGGAAAGCTTGATCAAGGTGCTGGAACAGCAGATGCGCGAAGCTGCTGCCCAGCTAGACTTCGAGCTCGCGGCTCAGCTGCGTGACCAGATCTTCGAGCTGAGGGTAGAGGGCGACCCGGTTCGAGCCAGCCCTCACGGCGGGCGCGACCGCGGCCGGACGAGACATGGTCGATTTCAGAACAGGTGAACAGCGTGTAGTGCCACTGGACGAGCTGACGCCGCTCGCGGAATCCCTATACCGTGACTTGGCTCCGGGCTCCGTGGTATGGCTCACGGGTGATTTGGGGGCGGGAAAGACCAGCTTCGTGCAGGCGATTACGCGCGTGGCTGGAGCCGAGCATGCTAGGAGCCCGACCTTCGCGCTCATCCATGAGTATCCGGCGCCGGACGGCGTCGTGATCCACGTAGACTGCTACCGGTTGCGCTCTGCTGCGGAGGCCCTCGATCTTGATCTGGCGGAACTCAGCGAACACTCGAGGATGATGCTGATCGAGTGGCCCGAGCGAGCCGGCCACTACGCGCCCGCGCCCGACGCGCATGTCGTCTTCTCGCATTGTGACACCCCCGACAGCCGCAGACTGGAGCGGGTCATTTGAGCTGCTATCTAGCCGTTGACAGCGCAACCGAAGTTGGCAGCGTCGCAGTCGGCGAACCGGGTCACGTGGTGGCTGAGATTCTGGTGTCTGATCGCCGTCATGCAACCGCTCTGGCGCCCGCTGTGCAACAGGTCATGAAGCTGGCGGGGGTGGCGCATGCGGATCTCACGGGCATCGTGATCGGAGATGGGCCGGGAAGCTTCACCGGTCTGCGCATTGGGTTTGCGACTGTCAAAGGGATACTCTTTCAGCGTCCTGAGCTGACCCTCCACACCATTCCCTCACTGCTGGCCTGTGCCTGGCCGTTCAAGCAGCTTGCTGGGGGGCCGATTGCCGCGTTGTACGATGCGTTGCGCGGCGAAGTCTTTGCCGCGATCTACCGATTCTCGAATCAAACGGTTGCCACCGAGTTGGCTCCCTGCTTGACGACGGTGACTCAGCTCACGGAACTAGAGGGCGTTGTGCCTTCACTTGCATTGGGCAATGGAGCCGTCCTGTACCGCGATCTGGTGCGCAGTTGGACGGGTCGGGAACCCGTTGGACCGCCGCTGGCAGCGCCGCGGGCGGGGGCGCTGCTCGAGCTGCTCGCACTCGCCGCTGCCGTAACGCTGGTGCGAGATCCCGATACCTTGGAGCCCAACTACGGCAGGCTGGCCGAGGCTCAAGTGAAGTGGGAGGCGACGCATGGGAGGGAACTCAAGCGGGGTGGGACGGGGCGTGAAGGGCGCAAAGGGAACTGAATCGTGACCCACGGTTTGCTGCTACCAGCGCGCCCGGAGTCTCTCCTGATGCGCCGCGACGCGACGAAATTAGGCTGCGCAAAATTTGGGTCCTAATCGCGTATCTTCGGTTGACAAAAGGACTTAAAGCCTCTATAGTTTGTGCCCGTCCGGGTCCCACCCCGCAAACTTCCGGAGGTCATCTTGAGTCGCAGTCTCAACAAGGTAGCGCTGATCGGCAATCTCGGGGCCGATCCAGAGGTGCGCAGCACCACGAGTGGGACCCGTGTGGCAACCCTGTCACTGGCCACGAGCCGCCAGTGGACCAGTGCTGCGGGTGAGCGCCAGGAAAAGACCGAATGGCACCGAGTGGTGCTGTGGAACAACAGAGGGTCCGGCTTGGCCGACGTGGCGGAGAAGTACATGAAGAAGGGCGACAAGCTCTATGTGGAAGGACGGATCGAGTACCGCACTTGGGAGGATCGTGATGGGAAGACGCGGTACACAACCGAGATTGTGGCGCGCGAGGTGATAATGCTGTCTCCTCGTGCCGGAGGTGTGGACGTCGGCGAGTCCACCAGGGCTCCCGCCGCGGGTGCAACTGAGTCGTACGACGACTTCCCGGAGGCTCTCGATGAGGAGGACGACGATCTTCCGTTCTAACGGTGCAGCGCTGGTGGCAGCCACTGTGGTGTTTGTGGCGGCCGCAGTCGGCGCGCGCGATGCTAAGGCGCAAGAACCTACACAGCTTCCGGAGGTCCATATCGTCCAGACGGGAGAGACCTTGTGGGAGCTGGCAGAACGGTATCTGGCGGATCCGTTTCTGTGGCCCGAGATCTACCGGATTAATACCGATGTGGTGGAGGATCCTCATTGGATTTTCCCGGGCGAGGAACTGCGACTGCTGGTTTTGGGAAGGGCGGTTGTTGAGGAGGTGGAGGTGGTGGGACAGCCGGTGGAGCCCGAGGAGGTGCTGACCCCGCCTACGCCCGTTGCGCCTCCGCCGCCGCCCACCGAGACGGCGCCCACCGTGTTTCGGCAGCAGCGTCCGGACGTCAGGTCGGTGGACACCAGCGCACCGATCTTTCGCTACCGACCGCTTCGCAGAGGTGAGTTCTATGCTGCGGGCTTCCTGACTGAAGAAGAGCCGCTGCCGTGGGCGAGGGTTCTCGGAGCCACAGGCAAGCCCACGCTCAGCACGCTGGAAGCTACCTCCGAAGCGTCTCTCTTCGGTGAAATCGAAGTGGTGGCACCGCAATCTGCCGCCTATCAGATCGGCGATTCCCTGCTTGTAGCTCGGCTGGCGCGAGAGGTCAATGGCTGGGGCGATGCCGTCATCCCGACCGGCATAGTGCGTGTCACCGCAGTGGCTGGCTCGATGGTGCGCGCGCAGGTCATCACTCAGTTTGCGCGCGTGACCGACGGTCAGGTAGCCCTGCCGCTCGAGGAATTCGACGACCCCGGTGACCTGGTGCCGGTGCCGATTGAAAACGGCGCGGAGGGCGAGGTGATTGAGCCGCGCGACCTCCATCCCGTGCGGCAACAACAGGACGTGGTTTTCATCGACCTGGGTCGCGAGGATGGTGTCTCTCTGGGCGACGTCTTTGAAGTGTACAACCCAGTCAAGGATGATCCCCTTGCAGGTAGCCGCAAGCCCATTGGCATCCTGAGCATCGTTCACGTTCGCAACCACTCTGCTTCGGGTTTTGTAGTCAACGTGATGGATCTGGGAATCGATGCCGGTGCTACCGTCCGGCTTGTTCGCAAGATGCCAGGGTGAGGATCGCACGAGCCACAGATTAGGGATTCGGCGGTAGGGCCGGTGCGAAACACACGGCTCTGCCGCCGATCTGCGTTTGCCCATCTACCGGTTGGATGCCAAACTTGCATAAATTGCGACCTCATATGCCGGCGATTCATCCTTCAACCTGACACTGAGCGAATCCATGATCACGTATGCTTCAAGGAGTCCTGCGCTGCGGCGCTTCGATGTCCTGGTTCACTGTACTCGGAGCGAGCTGTGCACCAGGAAGGGACTTTCGCGTTTGGAGTGGTCTTCGGAGCTACGGCGATGAAGGGCCGCGCCTTGGTCACGGGTGGGGCCGGCTTCATCGGCTCGCACGTGGCTGATCACTATCTGGAAGCGGGTTACGATGTCACGATAGTGGATGACCTTTCGTCGGGGAGAGAGGAGAACATTCCCCGCGCAGCTGAGTTTGTCCACGCGGACATCGGATCAAGCGAGGTGCGCCGGCTGTTGGAACGTACCAGGTTCGACGTACTGAATCACCATGCGGCGCAGATGGACGTCCGGGTGTCCGTCGAAGACCCGTCGTTCGACGCCCGCGTCAATATCCTCGGTTTGCTGAACTTGCTGGAGGGCGCTCGCGCCGGCGGCACCAAACGAGTTGTGTTTGCGTCCTCGGGCGGAGTCGTCTACGGCGAGAGCGACGACCTTCCCCATGTGGAACATGCCCGCAAGCTGCCGGTATCTCCATACGGAGTGAGCAAGCTGACCTCGGAGTACTATCTCGCTGCCTACACACAGTTGTATGGCATGCAGTGTGTGGCGTTGCGGTATGCCAACGTGTACGGGCCGCGGCAGAACCCGCACGGCGAGGCCGGTGTGGTGGCCATATTCTGCAGCCGAATCAACCGAGGTCAGCAGCTCACCGTGTTCGGCGACGGAGGTCAAACGCGTGACTATGTGTTTGTCCGTGACGTCGCCAGAGCCAACATGTTGGCCACGAAATGGTGGACGGACAATCCGGCTACAATAGACGCCACGGCGTTCAACATCGGAACCGCAACGGAGACCAGCGTCAACGAACTGGCCCAGGCACTGATAGGTGCGGTTGGCGCTGCTGTATCGATCATGCACGCCCCTGAGCGTGCTGGTGAGTTGCGGCGCAGCGCAGTGGCCATCGAACGCGCCGGCCGTGACCTGGATTGGAAACCGGAGACCGCGCTCGGCGAAGGACTGAAACAAACGTACGAGTGGATCAGGGAGAACGGAGCATGATGCTGCTGCAGGTGGGAGGGGCGCTGCCGACCAATCCTTGGGAGCTCGTCACCACGTCGAGCGTGGCGACGAAGTTGGTTCTGCTAGTGTTGCTGCTGTTCTCGTTGACCTGCTGGTTTCTCATTCTGCTCAAGTGGATGCAGTTCCGGCGCGTGAGGAAGCTCGGTAACCGGTTCTTCGATCAGCTCGAGCGCACCAATCGGCTGGAGGATGCCTATCACGCCGGGATGAAACTGCCTCCTTCACCGTTCGGTCGCCTCCTGCGGGAAGGAATCAACTTTTTCTCCGAACTGCGACCAGGCGCGCTGCAGGAAAAGGAGGTTATCAAGAGTGCCACGCTGTCGGGGACCCAGCTCGAAGTGCTGAAGATGCAGTTGGCGAAGGAGATCGGCGCCGAGCGTGACCTCATGGCGCGGTTCATCCCCTGGTTGGCGACGATCGGGTCGGTCAGTCCTCTGCTGGGCCTGCTCGGGACCGTTCTGGGTGTGATGGACGCATTCCTCGGCATCGCGGCGGGCGGATCCGGCAACATTTCGGCGGTGGCCCCCGGGATTGCCGAGGCTCTGATCACAACTGTGTTGGGCCTGGCCGTAGCAATTCCGGCCGTAATAGCGTATAACATCTTTGCCAATCGCCTCGGCGTGTTTGCCGGCGAGCTGGAGGGATTTGCCCAGGAGATAATCGGCGCGATGGCTCGAGAGGGGAGGGTCTAACCGTGCGGGAGCGTGGGCTTCGGGGCCGCGGAGAGCTGCCGCTCACCGCCGACATCAACGTCACGTCACTGGTAGACGTGGCCTTCGTGCTGCTCATCATCTTCATGATAACAGCCCCGATCATGCAGGGTGGGGTGGATGTGCAGTTGCCGCGGGGAGATCCGCAACCGATCGAGCCACGAGAGGGCCTCATAGTCTCGGTTGACAGAGAGGGGCAGATATTCCTGGACGACAATGACAGTCCGCTGCAATATGAAGAGTTCCGGGCTACGTTCAGGATCCTGGTGGATCGGCGGCAGCCGAGAGGGGTCTATTTGAGGGGCGACCGCAGGGCTGCGTACGGCAACGTGGTTCGAGTTTTGGCGGTCATGCAGAGAGCGGGCGTCGACAACGTGGCAGTGATCCTCGAGGAAGAGGAGATCAGGCGGTGAGGGGCTTCGGCCGCAGTATGGGCAGGCGCATGGGGCGACGCCATGGGACCGGCTGGGCGTTCACCGGGAGCATGATCCTGCATGTCGGAATCGGTTTCCTGTTTCTGGTGCCCGCTGGCGATCCCCAGGCCATGCCCCCCATCTACCGGGTTGAGCTGGTCGCGGCGCCCCGCCCGCAGCCGAACCAGCGTCGCGCCCCGGAGGTTGTTCAGCGGCAGGCAGAGCAGCCCCAGCCGACGCCCCGGAGTCCGCGGCGGACCTCGCAGGCAGAGACCCCGCCGCCACCGACCAGAGAGCCGGAGACCGAACGCGAGCCGGCCCCCCGTACCCAAGCGGATAGCCTGGCGCCCGGCGTGGAGCCATCGACCGGAACCGACCCGGCGACGGTCAACACCGCCGGCATGGATTTCCCGTTTCCCGAGTACCTCCGCAACATAGTCGCGCAAGTACACCGCCGCTGGCAACGCCCCAGCGGCAACGTGTCACTCCGCGCGGAGGTACAGTTCTTCATTCACCGCGACGGCTCGGTAACCCACTTTCAGTTCGTGCAGCGCTCAGGGAACTTTGGCTTCGATCTCGAGGCTCAGGGTGCGATAGAGGCGGCAGCCAATGCGGGTGCGTTCGGGCCACTGCCTGAGGGATTCCCGGAGGACGTTCTCGTCGTGAGCTTCTTCTTCGATCCGGCGAAGACGAGATGACTGGGAAGGGCGTACCAACATCACAGCGGTGCGGTGCGGCCGTTGTGCTGCTGGCCCTGCTTCTCGTGCCGCGGGCCTTTCCGGCCAGCCTTTCGGCTCAGGATCCCGTCGACCGGGGTGTTCGCTTGGGCATCACCTACACACCGGGAATGCGCCCCGGAATGCTGGTCCTAGGCGGACCACACCGCGAACGGCTCGACTCTGTGCGCACGATCATCCAGCGTGATTTGGAATTCAGTGACCGGTTCGAGATGATCTACCTGCCAGGAGGCGATAGCCTGATCCTTGGTGTTGGACCGGCGCCGGACGCGGGCGGTAGCCAGACCACGGCCGAAGTGTTCGTGAACTACTCGCTGTACGCTGCGCTGGGTGCCGATTACGCCGTGAGTGTCCTCGAAGAGTACGATTCGACGCTTGTGGTGAATCTGTACGATGTAGCGGGAGAGGGGGTTAGGACCAGTGTGCGGATCGATACGCTCGAAGTCCATTCATCAGCATTCCGCATGGCAGCACACCGCGCGTCTGACGCCATCGTCCGCTCCGCCACCGGGGAGCCGGGCTACGCCGCAAGCCGGGTGCTGTTTGTCAGTCGTGGCCGCCTGTACAGCGTCGACTCGGATGGCGCCAACACCCATGTGGTATCCCCAGCTGATGTCGAAACGTTCTCGCCAGCATGGGCGCCGGATGCCCGCAGGTTCGCCTACACTGAGCTGACCGAAGACGGGTGGGGCTCCATCGTAGTCCAGGATTGGGCAGCGGGGCGGCGCTCAACGGTGACACCGACCACAGAATATCTCAACTTGAGTGCCGACTTTTCGCCCGACGGCGATATCGTGGTCTTTTCCCGTGGGTGGGACGAAGGGACCCAGTTGTTTTCGTATAACCTAACGCAGGACTGTTGTTTACAGCGCTTGACGGTGGGTCGTTTATCCGATAACCTTTCACCTGCGTTCAGCCCCGATGGGCGGCGCATCGCCTTTGAGTCAAACCGGGTTGGCCTCGCTCAAATCTATATCATGTCGGCCGACGGGACTGACCAAGAGCTGTTCGCCCCGTACGACTATGGGGTAACTGGCGATTCGCACAGCCCTGCCTGGTCGCCTGACGGGTTGGACCTGGCGTTTCACCGCACCGTGGCGGGGAGTCCGCAGATCTTCGTGATGGACGTTCGCAGCCGCTCGGTGCGCCAGTTGACGAGTGCCGGCAGAAACGAGGACCCGACATGGGCGCCGGACGGCAGACATCTGGCATACAAGTCAAGCCGAACCGGTGCTGAGCAGATATGGGTTATTGATATCGAGACTGGCCGCGTGCGCCAGCTGACCAGGCTGGGCCAAACTAGAATGCCCAGCTGGTCTCCCTCTATCACCGAGTTAAACCAACCATAGACTGGAGTTAAAATGCGCCTCACCCTCCCTCTCACTGTTGGAGCCACAGTCATCCTGTTCGCCGCGGCAGCCTGCGGCGGTGGTCAGCCCGAGACTGCGCCGGCTCCGGACCCCGATTCGATAGCACGCGAGCAAGCCCGGCGGGATTCCATTGCGGCCGCACAGGCACGCGCCGACAGTATCAGACGCGCTCAGGAAGAGGCGGACCGGTTAGAGCGTCAGCGCAGGGCTGACTCGCTCGCCGCCGTGCGGCGGGAAAACGAAGCGGTCATGGAGATGATCAGCCGTCGCGTACACTTCGATTTCGATAGGTCGGCTATCCGCCCGGGGCAAGACACC
>CP070666.1:2193822-2229055 GCA_020351775.1 Gemmatimonadota bacterium
GCCGACGCGCTGAGTCTTCTGAACCCGACTCTGATCGCGGCGACGATGGCGTCCGGCAGGTCACCTGGAAGGCTCTGTGTCAGGGTCATGAGCGGCTGCGGCCAGGCGCCGTCGGTTTCGGCCAGATCCAGCCCCAACGCGACCGCGTGTAGCAGCTCGACCGCGAGCAGGGGCAGACCGGCTGAATCGGACGCCACTCGCCGTGTCAAACGTTCGACTTCATCGTCCGAGTAGCTGGGCATTGCCCAGCGTACCAGCTGGCGCATGTCCTCGTCGGCTAGCTTGTCGACCCGGACCACGGTGCCCGCTAGATCCCGCCCCACGCGGGAGCGCAGCTCATCCAATTCCGGCAGCGGCGGCTGCGGGGCCAATGAAATGCACGCGTGCACCGGCATATCCGCCAGATCACGCAACACTGCACACAACGCCAACAGACTCTCCCTGTCGCTCCACTGTGCGTCGTCGACCCAGAGAAAGACGGGCCGCTCGTGGGCCAGGGCCCGGACTACTTCTACGAACGCTGGACCAAGTGCCATCGGTTCGCCTTTTGCCACACCGAAACGGTCTGCCCATTCGGCTACGTGGGCTGCGAACGCACTCAGTGCGGCGGGCGATGCGGTGGCCAGACCCGGGCTCTCGAGCAGTCCACCTCGTGCCAGGCCCAGGAGGACGCTATCGGGCTGCTCGGCGTCGGTTTCGATGGCCCTCAGTGCCGACACGGTCGCGCCATCCAACCGCACCCTGGCCGCTAGCTCCTCGGCGAGCCGTGTCTTGCCACAACCTGGGTCGCCTTCGATGATGGAAACGGCCGCGCGGCCTCCGTCCGCGGTGTTGTTCCAGGCGTCCACGAGTTGCGCCAGCTCTGTTTCCCGGCCGGCCAGCGGCGCACGACGTAACTCCGCTCCCTCGTTCTCCCTGGTCGGTACCGACTCTTCCAGACTCCAGGCACGCTCACGCTGTACGCGCTCCACAAGTTCGACCGTCTCGCTGTCCGGTTTGGCGCCCACCTGCTCCAAACGCTGCGCGTGCTGCCGGAATCGCTCCAATGCCTCCGTTCGCTCTCCCGCCAGCGCCAAGCTGCGCAAGACGATTCGCAGCGCGCCGCCGGATCCGGGATCGAGCGCGTGGGCGCGTTGCGAAACCTCGACGGCGTGCTTCACTCGACCGCCTGCCAGCAGCTGCTCGCCGTAGCCGGCGAGTGCATTCACCGATCGGCGGCGCCAATGAGTCCGCTCCGATCCCAACCATTCCTCGAAAGCCCAGGCGTCACGCACGCTGAAGCCTTCCAGGAACTCGCCCCGCACCAGCGCTGCAGCCTCCTCCCAGTTGCCGGCCGACTCCAGGTCCTCGAAATCCTCCGTATCCATCCCCACGAGCCCGGGCGCCAACCCGATCCGGTCCGCGTCCGCGATCAGGCCTTCTTCTCCCAGCGTGCGGCGCAGGATGCGGACTGCCTCGCGCAGCGAGTGGCGTGCCTTGGCCTCCGGTTTCTCCGCCCACAGCACACCGGTGAGGTGTTCGCGGCTACGTGTCCGGTTGGGTGAGCGGGCGAGGTATACCAACAGCGCCAGGTTTTTGCGCTGTAGCAGCTCGGCGGGTGCGTCGCCACCCTCGGTGGATACAGCTACGGGACCGAGAACCTGACATTGCACTCTCATCGGCACCGCTGGCGCACATAGTCTTCTGCCTCGGTCCTCAGAGGAACGTAGGCGGAATCAGCTTGCTTCCAGAGTTCGCTCACCCGCTCATAGTAACTGCAGGCTCGGTCTCGGTCGCCGCCATCCCGGGCTGCTCGGGCGCGCAACAGGCGAGCGTAGGTCGACAAGGCCCAGTCGATCTCACCGGCCTGGGCTTCCCCCGCGGGGACGGCAATGAACTCGAAATGCTCGTACCACAGGCGTTCTCGATCCGCAGCGTCCGGTCTTCCGAGGCTGTCGTACCACTCGGCGCGCTTGAGGTGAAGTACCGCACGGGCGAATGGATCGCCGCCTCGCCCGGCGGAGTCGAATCGAATGGCGTACTCGGAGGCTTCCAGTGCCGCCTGGTATGTGCCTCGGGTTCCTCGATCGATCGCACTCAACCACAAAGCCAGTTTCGCTGCGACCGTGTCGTACGGAGCTGCGCTCAGGCTATCGCTCCACCGTCGCAGCGCGACGGTGTCTCCACGTGACGCGGCGTCGACACCCAACGCCCAGGCGGCTCTGGATCGAGTTGCTGGCTCCGCGAGCAAAGCCAGCAGCGTGTCCCTGCCGTCCTCGATTTCGTCTGGCCCGATCCCCGGGACTCCCAGCGCCGACGCGACCACACGCCACTCCGCGGCCTCGAGACGGGCTGAGTCGCTGGCAAAGAGCGTTGCGGCGGAATCGATGCACTGCAGGCCCTCGGAAACTCGTCCCAGGCCGATGAGCGCGAGCCCGCGGCCTTCGAGCAGATGGGCGAGAGTGTCCCGCGCCAGCGGCATTCCAGAGCGCATTATCTCTTCCGCTATGGCGACCTGCGTCTGCGCCGCGTCCCACATCGTGCCCAGCCGAAATGCGCGGCCAATGATTGCGGCCGTCGTGTCCTCTCGGGCGAGCTCCTGCAGCGTAACATCGGCGTCGTCCGGGTCGAACCGGGCTTGGGCCAGGAACCGGAACAGCCGCCCGTACACGGTGTCTTCTGCCGCCTGTTCGAAGCGACTCAGACTGGCATCGGCCGCCTGCTGGTCGCCCAGTCGGATGTAGGACCAGGCCAGATGGTATTGGCTGGGTCCGAACGTCGAGTCCTTGGCGGCAGCCTGCTCCAGTTGTTCCGTGTATTCCTCAAGCGAGACTCCAACCAGAGCACCTCTGGTCTGCAGCTCCTCGGCATAGAGAAACGCGGCGTATCCGTCTCTGGGATACCGCTCGGTCGCCCGCCTGTAGGACTCGATGCGCTGTTGCTGACTCTCGGCGAGCTGGGCTTCGATCAGCAGGCGAACCAGCTCAGGCAGCTCACCTCTCTGAGATTCCAGCACCGATTTCAGATCGACCGACGGCATAGGCTCACCGGTCTTGAGCCAGCGCCACGAGTTGCTGAGCCACCAGCTCGCCAGCCCCATCGTCGAATCCAAGGCGAGAGCCTGCTCAAAATGACCCCTCGCCACTTCGAAGGCGTTGCGCTTGAAGGCTCCCAGCCCGTCCAGGTATGCTTCCAGCGCCTCATCCACATCAGATAGCGGAATCCCGCGGAACTCGGATTGGCGATTGGGATGCGTTATCGCGATCACGCGCTGAGCAATCAGGTGTCCGGTCGCTTCCAGGCTACGGCTGCCGCTCATGCGCACCACGCCCGCCGGCCGGATCTCGCCCGTGCTGTCGACCACGTTGAGTGTGACGGCCGTGTCCGCCAAGTCGCGAGTGACTGTCGCGTGAACCAGTGCTCGCGTCCCGAGCCGGCTCAGCGCATCCGACCCGATAGATGCCAACTCCCGGCCATGGTCACGCCACAGAGCGTCGGTGAGGTGTGACATGGCAACGGCCCCGTCTCCGAAGAACTCGAGATTCTGTTCGGTCAGGTTCGTCAGCCGTCGCGCCAGCGTATCGCTTGTTCCTTCTCCCGGTTCGAACGGCAGCACCCCCACATAGGTCTCATGCAGCTCTCCCCCCCGCGGTGCCACCAGCAGCGTCACGACCGCCCCCACCACCAGCGCACCCAGCGTCAACAGCAGCGTCCTGCGCCGGTACATGTGAGTGCGTGTCTTCCACAGCTTGTGCCGGAATGTGGTTGCGTCGGGCCAGCGCTCCTTCGGTTCCCAAGTGAGCGCGCGCCGCAGAACGGGCACCACCTTGCCGGGGATGCCGGACCAGTTGGGGCGCCGGCCGGGCACCTGGTCGCCCCAGCGACGGCCAGTATATGCCTCGTACAGCACGACCCCCACGGCGAACAGGTCGGTGCGCGCGGTCACCTCCCAGCCGTATGCCTGCTCCGGTGGCATGTATCCGACGGTGCCAACAACCCGTCCTTGTGTTTCGGCAGTGCGGAGCGGCTCGAGCGATGGTCTGGCGATACCGAAATCGGTGAGGATCGCGCGCCCGCCGATCAGCAGGATGTTGCTGGGCTTTATATCGCGGTGCACCACACCCATGGCATGGACGGCCTCCAGCGCGTCGAGGAGGTCACGTCCCAGCTTCAACGCTGCACCCGGCTCTAGCGGACCACGCGCCAGCCGGTCGGCTAACGTCTCCCCTTCGACGTAGTCCATGACGTAGTAAAAGAACCCACCAGTTTGCTCTGCCCGATGGACCGGAATGACGTTGGGGTGTCTCAGGTTGGCCAGAATGCGGGCTTCGCTCAGGAACTTCTCGGCTGCTCGTGCAGTGGCGAGCTCTGGGCGAATGACCTTGATCGCCACCTGACGCTGCAGCAACACTTCACGCGCGAGAAACACCATACCCATGCCGCCGCGAGCGATTTCGCGCTCGACTTCGTAATCGGGAGCGAGCGCTTCCCGAAGGCGATCGAGAACCGTGGGCATGGGTCGAGTTGTGCGAAGCAATTCAATTTGCCGCCACAGGACGGCGGGTCAAGAGCGGGTGAGGTTCTGGAAGGCCGCGGCGGCCACGCCTCCCGTCGATCGGTGAGGTCAGGCTCGAGGGTGCGCAGTACCGGTCGTCAGCTCAGCGGCCCGCGTACCTGCCGAAGCTCGTGTTCTCGAACATTCGCTGCGCCAAGGCAGTGGCACTATCAGCCAGCTCGGTCATGCCCGGATCAGCTGGCGCCGCTCCCGAGTCGGCTGCTTGCGCGGCCAGGATTTGACTGAAGGTGCCGTACATGATGGCGTACAGCGTCAAGATGCTCTCGGAAGGCTCGTCGATCCAGCCGAACGGCCGCTCGCGCGCAGCGGACTCGGCATGGTAGACGTCAAAGAGCAGTGCTCTGGTGCGTTCCACGTCGACCCATCCCAGCGTGCTGACATTGACTATGCTGTCGCTCATCGCCACTGGCTCCGGCATCAGCTTCCGGGCCATTCCTTGTCCCAACAGATAGGGTGCCAATCCCATTCGCTCGCCATAGTTGCCGGCGGTGCGGGATATGTAGATCGGTCGCTCCCCCAGGTTGTCCTGGATCAGCCGCAGCGCGACGATATCGGCCCGTTCGAGGATTTCCGGTAGAGTCGCGCTGATGCCGCCGCGCTGGAAGGTCTGGCCGCTGCCGAGCTGATAGTAGGGCGGCAACGCATCGAGCTCTTCGTAGCTTGGTGACAGCGCCGGTTCCGTCGGAAGCGGCCAGACCCGGTCCCGGTACAACGGCAGCGCGTTGTCCGTGTCGAACGGGAAGAGGTCGCGACGCTTCAGCTGCCTGATGTGCCATTGCGTGTTCATCAGGGAGAGGTTGGCGACCAGTATGTCTCGCCTCACACCCTCGACCTCCTGCATGTACCACAGAGGAAAGGTGTCGTTGTCTCCGGCTGTGATCAGGATTCCGTACGGTTCAACCGATTGCAGGATGTCCCACGCGACGTCCCGCGGCAGGGTCTCACCGGCGCGGGATGCGCTCAGCCAGTTCCCGGCGAGGGGGATGAAGCAGATCAGTAGCACGGGAGTAGCCACGACCCACTTGTTCATTCCCGTCTTGGCCCTGCCGATAGTCGTGGCCCCCCACTCCAGTATCGCGGCAAGACCGAGTGCCACCCAGACGCCCCACAACTGGAACGAGGCTACGAAGAAGTAGTCGCGCTCGCGCACCTCATGCAGCTCTTGGTCGGGTCTCAGAGAGTATCCGTACTTGAAATCGAGATAGAACACCAGAAGCACGGTCACCGTCACCATCAGCGCCGTCATGGCAGCAGCCCGTTTCACGTCTCTGCGCCAATGCCACACTGCGCCCGTCAACCCCAGCGCGGCGAATCCGACCGCCAGGAACCGACTCACCGCTGGTCCCCAATCCCGGCCGAACTGCCACGAGAAGTATTGCAGGTAGTTGAGATACTGCCACAGCAGATCGGCCTGTCGCGGGATCAGCGGCCCCTTCTGATACTGCTGCCTGTCGAGCACTGCTACCAGTGCATCCCACGTAACCGGTTCACCCTCGTTGATGGCTGGAAACTGCGCCGCCCGCAGCGGGAGGACCCCGTTGAGCGAAAGCCCGACTACTGAGACGGCAATTGCGAGAACCGCGAAGCGCGACTCTCCCGTCTTGACTGCAAGCACCATGGCGGCTAGGAACGCGAGACCCGCCACGAACGTGATGGCACTCCCGGTCCAGTCGGCGAGAATCCCGGGTAGGAACACAAACAACGTCGCACAGAGACAGAACATCAGCCACTTGGACCACTCGCCCAGGTCGGCCTTCTCGCACCACAACGTCATCAGCACCAGCACCATCACTCCTGGTGCCGCCAGCAGACTCATGGTGTGGTTGGTGGAGGTCAGGGCCAGGAGATACAGGATCACCAGCAGCAATTGGTCGCGGCGGCCACCACGCAACTTATCGGCCCATAGGATACCGAGCCACAGGATCAAGCCGATCGATAACTGGCTGAGGGTGTAGACTTTCTCGTTCACCACCGACTGGTTCCATACGGTGAACGAGGTCGCTCCGACCACGATCCCGGCAGCTGCCGTCGCGAGGCGTATCGCCCGATGAGGTATCAAGTCCCGAAGCAGTCGTTCGGCCACGAGGAACAGGAAACCGGAGGCGAGTGCGCTGGTCACTGCGGCGAACAGGTTTATCCGCAGGGCGTAGTGCTCCACGAGCGGGATCTGCCCCCACACGTTGGCTACGAAGACGAACAGTGGGTTACCTGGCGGGTGCGGAATGCCGAGCACTTTGGCCGCCGCAATGTATTCGGACGCATCCCAGAACTGCGTGGTCGGAGCGATCGTCGCCACGTATAGGCCGAGTGTCGCCACCGATACAAGGGCCGCCCAAGCGTAGGGCGGCCGTTCCGGTACCGCAGTTGGCGCTGCGTGCATTGTGGTCTAGTGGCGGAACTGGCGCTGTCCGGTCAGCACCATGGCCATGCCACAGGCGTTCGCCGCGGTGATCACTTCTTCATCGCGCACCGATCCACCGGGCTGAATGATCGCGGTGACTCCTGCAGCTGCGGCCTGCTCCACCCCGTCGGCAAACGGGAAGAATGCATCTGAAGCGAGGACCGCTCCGGTCGGGTCATGCCCTGCGTCGCGCGCTTTGTGGGCCGCGAGGAACGAGGCATCGACCCGGCTCATCTGGCCAGCACCGATCCCGATCGCAGCTTCGTCCTTGGCCAGGAGAATCGCATTCGACTTGACGCTGGCCACCGCAGCCCAGCCGAATCTCAGGTCGCGTAGCTCCTCGGCCGTCGGCTGTCGCTCGGTGGCGATCTTCCACCGGGACTCATCCACCGAGTGCACGAATCGCTCTTGGACCAGGAACCCGCCGCGCACTCGCTTGTAATCGAACGCGAGGCGTTTGTCGGCCAGCGGCAGCTCCACGACCCTGAGGTTCTTCTTGCGCTGGAACACGGCGACGGCTTCATCCTGGAACCGCGGGGCCACTACCGCTTCCACGAACAAGCTGGACATGGCCTCCGCAGTTTCGGGTCCCACGACGGTGTTGAAGCCCACTACGGAGCCGAACGCCGACTTGGGATCGGTGGCCAGCGCGCGCTCGTACGCTGCTTCCGTCGTCTTTCCCAGCGCGATGCCGCACGGCGTGGTGTGCTTGATGACGGCGCAGGCAGGTCTGTCGGGCCACGGAGCAACCGACAGGCTCGCCGCCTCGATGTCCAACAGGTTATTGAACGACAGCTCTTTACCATGCAACTGGTTCATCACATCCACGCCGCGACCCTCGCGAGTGGAATAGAGAGCCGCTCTCTGCTGGGGGTTCTCGCCGTAACGCAGATCCTGCACCCGCTCCAACACCAGGCTGACCACAGGTGGGAACAGATCGGCTTCATGACTCAAATAGGCTGCGATCGCTGCGTCATAGCCTGCGGTGTGACTGAATACCTTCGCCGCGAGCTCCCTGCGGAAGCCGTCTTCGACCTGCCCCGACGTCAGGATCTCGATCACGCGATCGTAGTCCCGTGGGTCTACTACCGGCAGTACGTGCCCATGGTTCTTGGCCGCAGATCGCAGCATGGACGGGCCGCCGATGTCGATCTGCTCGACCGCATCCTCCAGTTTGACATCGGGCTTCGCCACCGTCTCGCGGAACGGGTACAGGTTCACGGCCACCAGGTCGATGGGCGTCAGTCCGTGCTGGGCAAGTGCTTCCATGTGGGCTGGCAGATCGCGCCGTGCCAACAAGGCTCCGTGTACTGCTGGGTGCAGCGTCTTGACGCGGCCATCCAGCATTTCAGGGAAACCAGTGACCTTCTCAATGGGCAGGACGGCAACGCCGCCCTGAGACAGAACGGCGGCTGTGCCACCGGTAGATACCACTTCCCAACCCAGCTCAGTCAACTTGCGGGCGAATTCCACGACCCCACGTTTGTCTGATACAGAGATCAGTGCGCGCGGCACTGTCAGTCCTCCTTCTCGCCGGTATTACGGCTTCTGCAGTTTATCCGAGAGGGAAACGCTGCCGTCGGCTGCATGAAATGAGTTGCCCTTTGCCAGCAATCTCGTGACGCCGCCGGCGCGAGCCGCATTTAGCACCACAGCGGGCAGTAACTGATGTTCCACAGCCAGAACCCTTTTTTGCAGCGTCTCCTCGGTATCGTCCGGCGCCACCGGCACGGGCCACTGCGCTACGATGGGACCGCGGTCGTACTCGGCAGTGACGAGGTGTACGGTGGGTCCACTCACGGTTGCGCCCGATTCGAGCACGGCCCGGTGTACTCGCATGCCATACATCCCTGGGCCGCCGAACGAAGGAAGTAGCGCAGGATGTATGTTGATCATGCGGCCTGCGAAGGCATCGACTACGTCCTCCGGCACCAGCTTGAGATAGCCGGCCAGGACCACGAGATCGACTTCATAGCGGTCCAGAGTCGCAATCAACGCCGCCCCATCGCTGGGATTCTCTATAACATGAGTGTCGACCCCGGCCTTGCGAGCGCGCTGCAGGGCACCTGCATCCGGCCGGTTGCACGCCACCAAGACGACGCGTGCCGGGGCAGAACCCCGGCACTTGTCAAGCAGTGCTTGAAGGTTGGTACCACCGCCGGAAGCGAGGACGGCTACTCGCATGGCTTCTCCCATCACTACTGGTCGACCGACCTGGACTCACCCGCTGCTACGGCAAGCACTGGGATTCTGCGACCACCGGAAGGGCGCCCGGAACTACCCGCAACTGGAATTCGCCCGTCTCCTCCTCCTTGCCACTTCTGATCATGACCTTGATCGGATAACTCGGGCCCTCGATCACGAGCCTAGCGTGGCACGCACCACCGCCATCGTCGTCCATCGTCAGGGGCGAAGCGAAACCTCGGTATAGCACCAAGACCGCATCGAACTCTCCCGACTTCAAGTCTATCGTGGCAGTTTCTCCGACGGGAATGGAGACGTCCCAAACCTGATAGTAGCTGCCCTGGAGTATCTGATCGGGCGGGCCAAGATTGCCCCGGATCGAGTCACCTATTGCGACGGCCCCTTTGGTCTCGAAGAACCCGCCGCACACCGCCGTGCTGCCAGGTGAGTGCAATCCCTTCTGAACCGACAGCTCGAACTCCCCGACCCTGGCCCTAAAGGTCGACGTCGCGTACACGATGTAGTAACCGTCGGTGGGAAGCACCGCGGTCAAATGGGAATTGCATTCCCCACCGCTGTCGTCGTCGGCTTCGAGAACGGTGTCGACCGAGTCGGTGAGCATCAGATGTGTGTTGAAGTCGCGCGAGCTGAGCGAAATCGTGACCGAGTCTCCAGCCACACCGCTGAGCACGTACATCTTGTACAACGAACCGTCGACCAGCGAGTCATCTTCGATCTCGAGCTGACTGGCCACGACGTCACCGTATGATATCTCTGCGAACCTAGGACCCTCGTCCTGGGCAGCAGCAGTGGTCGCACAGGCTGCCACTAGCAATACAGCTGCCGTTGCGCTATGTGAATTCACTCGTTGATCCTCCAAGAATGCCTGCGAGATACGGAACACGAATGGGCGGAATTTCACCAGTTGAACCGTTCGACACAATCCCGTGCTTCTGGTTACCCCGATGTTGCAGCTTTGACAGCGGCAGCGATGGTCGCGAACTCACCGTCTTGTACGGTGCGTACGTCGAACAGCACCCCGTCTACGGTGGCGCGCGCTACGATCGGCGGATCGTACTTTCTCAAAGCCGCGAGGAGCGCATCCGGGGCAGCGGCGGTCACTCGTACCAGCACCGTGGGCAACTCGGCTCCGGGAAACGCGCCGCCGCCCACTACCGACATTCCGTCGCCCGTTGTTGCCTGCGGCAGCAGGGCCGCCAGTCTCGCGGCCCTCTCTCCCAGCGCCTCCCGGCTCGCTGTCAGCATCGCCAGAGCCGGAATCTGGACAACGGCCTCAGCCGGATCGCGGTACAGCGCCAACGTGGCTTCGAGCGCCGCCAGGGTGAATTTGTCCGGCCGCAGCACCCGAGCGAGTGGATGGGAAGCCGCACAGCCAATCACCTCCTCCGGGCCCACAATGATCCCCGCCTGCGGTCCCCCCAAGAGTTTGTCGCCCGAAAACACGACCGTGGCGCCCGCCGCCACACTATCCTGTACCCGTGGCTCGCCAGCGAGGCCCCAGTCGGACAGGTCCAGCACGTGCCCGCTACCCACGTCGTGTAACACGGGTATTCCGCGGCTCCGGCCGAGTGACACCAACTCGTCCAGAGCAGTCTCCTCTACGAATCCCGTCGTCTGGAAATTCGATTGGTGCACCTTGAGGATGAGCCGGGTCCGCGGGCTGAGTGCCTGCAGGTAGTCGCGCAGGCGGGTTCGGTTGGTCGTCCCCACTTCAATGAGGGTGCTTCGGCTCTTTGCGAGAATGTCCGGTATCCGGAACGAACCGCCGATCTCGATCAACTCGCCGCGCGACACGATAGTCTCGCCGTCCCCGGCCAGCGCGTCGAGCAGAAGGAATAACGCCGCAGCTGCATTATTCACGACCAGTGAGTCCGCTGCACCCGTGATCTGTCGCAACAGGGAGCGAAGGTGGTCCTGCCGGGAACCGCGCTCGCCTGTGCCCACGTCCAACTCGAGGGCACTGTACCCGCAAGCCGCTTCGGCTGCGGCGACGGCGGCTGCAGCCAGCGGGGCGCGCCCCAGGTTGGTGTGCAACACGACGCCTGTCGCGTTCACCACTCGCGTCAGCGAAAGGCGTGACTGTTCTGCAGCGAGATGCGTGACCGCCTCGATCCACCCGTGTGCGGGTTCGCCGCCACCCGTGCCGCGTGCGCTGTCCAGTATGGCGCGAATGGCGTCGACTACGACCTGCCGGGGAAATCGCTGCAGCAGGCCCGCTTGTTCTGCTGCGGCAAGTAGGGAGTTGACCGCAGGTAATCGGCGCCTGGCGTCGTTCACGTGGAGTCCGGGGGTTCGGGCTCGGGCACGATCAACGGTTGCATAGACTCGGCATCGATACCCAACAGGTTGGCGGCGATGGCAACCACCAGGTAGCGGGCGCCGGGTGTGAGTTGTGTCGCGATTCGCACGTACCAGACAGCGCTCAACACGGGTCGCTCTGCCAGGAGACTGTCGATCCTCGCGGACTCCTGTGCGAGGGAATCCGGTTCCGCTGAGATCGTGTCTGGAGTGGTCTCGACAGCCGCTATGGTGTCTGGCGCCAGTGAGTCGGGCTGGGTTGGTGCCAGCGAATCGGCCGGCACCGTGTCCGCTGCCGCCGCTGCCAGGATGGAATCGGCGATGGCCGCCTCCACCGCGCTAACGGAGTCGTATATCTGTTGGGTCCACAATGCGACGACCGGCACGGGTGTGGTGTCCGGCAATGCGTATACCTGCACTGCGCTGTCGGATGGCTCGCCGCCCTGCAACATCTGGTTGAACGCGACGCGAATGGTCACGCTATCGAGATTGGTGACATCTCTGATCCGCGGACCAGTAGTGTCATGCGAGAAGGTCCAGAATACTCGGTCGAAAACCGAATCGATGTGAGCCGTAACCGAGTCGAACGCCTCCCGCCGATCACGCAGCCGGTTGTTGTTCTCATCCAGAATCGCGAACAACAAGTAATCTCCGGGTGGAATCGCTACGAGTTCAAAACCGCCCAGAGAGTCAGCTCGGGTATCGTAGACTAGTGAGTCGGGAAGCAGGATTGCCTCGACCAGTGCCCGGGCCGCCACGCGACCCTCTTCCCAATCGATCACGGTGCCGCCCACTCGCGTGTCGGGGATGGGGCCGCCGGTGGAGAAGATGACGGTGCGGCTGGAGTCGAGTCGGTTGTTCCTGAGATCCGCGATCCCCGGCAGGAGAGTGACATGATAGATACCGGCCCGGCCCCACCCCTCCTTGGGGCGCACCGTCACACGCGTCCGCTTCCACGATACCTTCAGTTCTTCTGAGCGGGGTGACATCAGGATCAAGTTCTCTAGCCCGCTCCCGGAGCGCTCGCTGATCACCTCGTCGAACTGGAACTCCAACTCGTCGTCGAACCCGTCGACCACAGCGCCGGAGTCCGGCGTGACGCTGAGTAGCACCGGTGGTGCGAAGTCCGGCGGCCCGCCGGGTGGATCCTCGATCTTGGCACAGCCAACCCAGACGAGGGTCAGCAGCCCAAGGCTTGCAGCTTTGCGGCGAGTGCTTCTCGCTGCTCCTGCCACGAACGCTCCTTGTCACGTTCCCGGTTCACCACGTCGGTTGGTGCCCGATTTAGGAACTCTTCGTTGGCGAGTTTTCGAGCAACGCCCGCCAGCTGTGAATCCAACCGCTGCAGCTCTCCGGTGAGGCGGGCACACTCCTTCGCAACGTCGATGGCGGCGCCCAGCGGTACAAACACGGTGGACCCGTCCGGCAGCACCTGGTGGGCACCGGCACCAACCGTGCTTCCGCCATCCACCTTGAGCTCCGTGAGCTTGGCAAGCCGTTCGATAGTGCGTTGCTCTGCGTTGAATGCTTCCAGCGCCGCGGTGCTGGACGGTCTCACGTCGGCGGGCACGGCTGTGCCCGGCGCCACACCATACTCTGCACGTACCGTCCTCACTGCACTGACCAGCGCCTGGACCCGCGCAAACTGGTCTTCGGCCTCCTCATCGATGAACGACGTGTTGGGCCGCGGCCAAGCGGTTCCGGCCAGCAAAGGTGCACTCCTCCCCGGCAGGTTGGCCCACATGCGCTCGGTGATGAACGGCATCACCGGATGGAGTAGCATGAGAGCGGTTTGGAAGACGTTGAGCAGCACGCTGCGGGCGATCTCGCCGCCCTCGGCACTGCCGTACAGCCTCGGTTTGACCTGTTCTACGTACCAGTCGGCCAGCTCATCCCACAGGAAGTGGTACATGCTGTTGGCGGCGTCGTTGAGCCGGAACCGTCCCAGCGACTCCGTCACCAACGCTATCGTCCGCTGGCAGCGCGACAGGATCCAACGATCGGCGAGCTCTAGTCTTGCGGGATCGATCACATTGGTCGTCATCGAGCCGTCGCCGATGTTCGCCAGGATCAGACGACCGATGTTCCACAGCTTGTTGGCGAAGTTGCGGCCGGCCGCGAAAGTGCCAGCTAGATCGTTGCGGTCCATGATGATGTCGGTGCCGGCCGCCGCACCTGCAACGATCGTGAACCGAAAGGCGTCGGCACCATACAGCTCGACCACATCCATCGGATCGATGCCGTTTCCCAGAGACTTGGAGAATGCGCGGTGCTGTGGGTCTCTCACTATCCCGTTCATGTAGACGGTGTCGAACGGGGTGTCACGCATGAAGTAGTAGCCTGCCATGACCATGCGCGCGACCCAGAAGAAGATGATATCCGGTCCCGTCACCAGCGTGTGTCCCGGATAGAACTGTTTCAAGTCGGCGGTCTCGTTGGGCCAGCCGAGTGTCGCGAACGGCCACAACCACGACGAGAACCACGTGTCGAGCACGTCCTGTTCCTGATGCACAAGTCCGCCACACCGTTCACACGAGCTCGGCTCGTCGAGTGCCACCGTTATGTGATCGCAATCGTTGCAGAACCACGCCGGGATGCGATGTCCCCACCAGAGCTGTCTCGAGATGTTCCAGTCGCGGATTTGAGTCAGCCAGTGTTCGTACACCTTGCCCCACCGCTCAGGTATGAATCGCAATCGCCCTTCGCGATACGCGCGTAACGCCGGTTCCGCCAGCGGCCGCATCTTGACGAACCACTGGTCGGAGAGCCGCGGCTCGACGATCGTCTTGCAGCGATAGCAATGGCGCACCGAGTGATGGTAGGGTTCGACCTTCTCCAGTTGGCCGGTCTCTCGCAGCAGCTCTAGGATCCGGTCGCGTGCCTCGAACCGGTCGAGGCCGTGCAGCTCACTGGGCACACGCGCGTCGTCTGTCATGCGCGCGTCCTCGTCCATCGTGACTGGGCGCTCGAATCCGCCCAATGCATCGGCAATCTCGAAGTCGTTGGCGTCGTGCGCCGGGGTCACCTTGAGCATGCCGGTTCCAAAGTCGCGTTCGACCACTGTACTGGTCCGGACCGGTATGTGAATCCCACTAAGCGGTATCGCGACGGTGGCTCCGTTCAATGACTGGAAGCGATCGTCCTCGGGATGGAACACCAAGCACACGTCGCCGAACATCGTTTCCGGCCGGGTGGTGGCAACGGTGACGGATCCGGCGGTCACTTGATCGCGGCGGTCCCGACCGTCGTCTGTCGGGTCCGTCTGGCTATCGGGCCCGCCGGGCGATTCGGCACCGCCAACGAGGTTGTACCTGATGTAGTACAGATGGTCATCCCGGTCGTGGAACTCCGCCTCCTCATCGGACAGCGACGTGCGGCAGCGCGGACACCAATGGATTACCCGCTGGCCCCGGTAGATGAGGCCATCGTGGAACAGGTCCACGAATACCTTCCGCACCGCATGAGAGTAGTCCTCGTCCAGCGTAAAGCGGGTGCGCGACCAGTCGCACGAGCATCCCAGTGCCTTCAGTTGCTCCAGTATCGTGCCGCCGGTCTCGTGTACGTGTTGCCACACCCGCTCGACGAACGCGACCCGGCCGAGATCCTGGCGTGATTTGCCTTCCTCATCCAGCATCCGCTCGACCACGTTCTGTGTGGCAATCCCGGCGTGATCGGTGCCGGGCAGCCAGAGAGCCTCGCGGCCTCGCATCCGTTCGAAGCGGATCAGCACATCTTGCAGCGTGTTGTTGAGTCCGTGCCCGGAGTGCAACACCGCCGTCACATTTGGTGGGGGGATCATTATGACGTAGGGCGTGCGTCCGGATTCTGTGGATGCGGCAAAGATTCCCGCGTCCAGCCAGCGCTGGTAGGTGTCTCCTTCGATCGCCAACGGATCGTACTGCGGTGCCAGAGTCGTCATTGGGAGAAAGGGTTGCAGGTTACCGAGAGCTACTCTGCCTCGGATCCCAATTCACGTGCCATGCGGTCACTGCCCTCTACGAGGATGCGGTTCACCACGACGTCAGCTCCTATGACACTGCGAGCTACATCGCCGGCGAGTTGCCGCTCCATGGCATCGCGCACCGTTCCGGTGAGTTCGACGATTCCGTCTCCGAGAGCTGTCACGACCACGTCGAGCGATTCGGTGTCGGGATCCCCGCCAAGCGCTTCATACACCGAACGCTCCAGCACATCGGGGTCAACGAAACCATTGCTGGATTCGGACGGACGGAGCAATCGCATGGCGTTCTTCACCGGCGCGGCGGTCACGTTGCCAAAGAACTCGCGGAGGACCATTCCGCCCAACACACCTATTCCTAGGCCCAGCGCGGCCGACAACGCGATCCCGGTTACACCTTGCCGCTGCTCCTCTCGCTGCTCGACTCGAACCAACTGACCTCCCGTGGCACAGGATGACTGCCCATGCTACAATTATAAGACTCAACCGATTCCATTGGTATACCGGAAGATGGCAACGACGTCCGACCGCGCTGCGGTGAACCGCAGGATTGTGCTGTTCTCCGCACTCCTCGCCGGAGCGATACTGGTGGGGGTCGTGCTGTTCTTTCTGTTCGTTGGACGCGTTGATCCCCTGGTGCAATCGGCTCTGCTCACCACGACCGCAACAGCTACATGAAAGCAACCGTCCGTCTTACTCTGCCCGACGGGTCGGTCAAGGAAATGCCCGTTGGGACTCCGGCCCGTGCGATTGCTGAAGCAGTCAGTCCGCGACTGGCGAAGGCCGCAGTGGCCGCCGCCGTCAACGGCGAAGTATGGGACCTCAACCGTCCCATCCTCGGCGATGCCACCGTCGAGATAATCACTGACGACGATCCGCGTGCCCTCGACGTGCTGCGCCACTCGACTGCTCACGTTCTGGCTACGGCCGTCCGCCAGCTGTTACCAGATGCCAACATCGGTTTCGGACCGGCAATCGCAGACGGCTTCTACTACGACTTCGAAGTCGCACGCCCCTTCACGCCGGAGGACCTGGAGAGGATCGAGGAAAGGATGCGTGAGGTGGCCCAGCGGGGACACGAGTTCGTCCGGGAAGAGGTGAGCCGCGACGAGGCACGCGAGCGGTTTCTAGACGATCCTCTCAAGCTCGAGCGGCTCGAGGAGCTGGGCGACGATGAGGTCATATCCGTCTACAGCGACGGGGGGTTCGTCGACCTGTGCCGTGGACCGCATGTGCAGAGCACCGATCGGATCAAGCACTTCAAACTGCTCCATGCCGCCGGCGCGTATTGGCGCGGTGACTCGAGCCGCCAGATGCTGCAACGCATCTACGGCACCGCGTGGTTCAAGCAGGCTGACCTGGATGCCCATCTGCGACGCCTCGAGGAAGCCGAGAAGCGTGATCACCGCACGCTCGGAAAACAGCTCGACCTGTTCAGCATACACGAGGACGTCGGACCCGGGCTGATTCTGTGGCACCCCAAGGGTGCGACCATTCAGTTCGAGCTGAAGCGCTTCATCGAGGACGAACTACTGCGGCGGCGCTACGATCTGGTGTACACACCACACGTGACCAGGGAGCAGCTGTTCTTCCGGTCCGGCCACCTCCCGTTGTACGAAGACCATCAGTTCCCGGCGATGGCTGCGGGTGAGGGCGAATCGCAGGAGTTCCATTACCGCGTAAAGCCGATGAACTGCCCGATGCATACGCTGGTGTACGCATCCAGGCAGCGCTCATATCGCGACTTGCCGGTTCGGCTGGCGGAGGTCGCCAACGTCTATCGCAACGAGCTGTCGGGTACGCTGCACGGGTTGCTGCGCGTGCGAGGGCTCAGCATGGACGACGCCCACATCTTCTGTCGCGAAGACCAGATAGAGGACGAGATATTCGACCTGATCGACCTCACCGACCTGGTGCTGCACCGCACGTTCGGTTTCGAGTACCGTATAGACCTCTCCACGAGGCCAGCAAAGAAGATCGGCTCGGACGACATGTGGGACGTTGCCGAGGCGGCACTCCGCGGAGCGCTCGAGCGCATGGGACTGACGTACGGCATCGACGAGGGTGGCGGCGCATTCTATGGACCGAAGATCGACGTGCAGCTGAGAGATGCCATCGGGCGTGAGTGGCAGGGGGCGACGATTCAGCTCGACTATCAGCTCCCCGAGAGGTTCGAGCTGGAGTACACCGGGGCGGACAACAGGCCGCACCGGCCGGTGATGATCCACCGGGCGATTCTCGGGACCGTGGAGCGATTCGTGGGCTGTCTGATCGAACACTTCGCTGGCGCGTTCCCGCTATGGCTGGCCCCCGAACAGGTGCGGGTGATCCCGATCTCGGAAGACCAGAAACAGGTCGCTCACGCGATCGACGAGCGCCTACGGGCGCGCGGCCTGCGGTCGAGTGTGGACGATCGCAACGAGACCCTGAACTACCGTGTACGAGACGGCGAGCTGGTGAAGGTGCCCTATATGGCGGTCGTCGGGCGGCGGGAGGTGGAGCAGGGTAGCGTCGCCGTGCGGGTACGCGGAGCCAGCAAGAAACAGGCGATCATGTCTGTAGACGAGTTCGAGGAACGCGCGGTGAGGCAGGTTAGGGACCGTAGCCTCAGTCTGGAATAGCGCACGCGGATAGACTGTGCGAGGGCACGGCGACCCGCGGCCGCACACCAATTGCAGACATGGAAAGTCGGGTTGAGAGGTTATGTAACCGCGGTTAAATTTCGGCGGTCAAATCTCAGCGCGGTTACGAATAGGCGAATGTCACGGTTCGGTGGATCGGGCGGATAGAACGAGTCGTCGGAGACGATTCGACTGTCTGCCTGTTTTCATTTCTGCCGGGTGAGCGAGCCTGTTCGCATGTGTCTACGGCTGGCTGTCCAACGCTCTCAAGGACCACATTAAAGAATGTCCAGTAAAGACAACACGCCTGTTATCGTGAGTGCCGCCAGAACCCCGGTTGGCCGGTTCTTGGGCGGGCTTAGCCCACTGAAGGCGCCGGAACTCGGCGCGGTTGCTGTTCGTGAAGCCGTGAGTCGGGCCGGCGTGGCGCTCGACAGCGTCGACGAAGTGATTCTGGGAATAGTGGTACAGGGCGGGGTGGGGCAGGCCCCGGCGCGCCAAGCGGCCGTGAAGGCAGGCATCCCGGCCGCCGTGCCGTCGTTCGCGGTGAACAAGGTGTGTGGCTCGGGGCTCAAGGCGGTGATGCTGGCCGCCCAGGCCATCAAGGCCGGCGACGCGAACTGTATCGTGGCAGGCGGAATGGAGTCGATGTCCAACGCGCCGCACTACATCTTCGGAACCCGCGGCGGATTCAAGTACGGCAATCAGACGCTGGTGGACGGCCTGCAGTTCGACGGCCTGTGGTGCTCGTTTGGCGACAATGTGATGGGGGCCTACGCCGAATACACGGCGGAAAAGGCGGCGGTGACGCGGCAGCAGCAAGACGAGTATGCGCTCAACAGCCACAAGAAGGCCGTGAAAGCCATGGAGGACGGCAAGTTCGCGGCGGAGATCGTACCGGTAGAGATCCAGGGCCGCAAAGGCACCACTGTCATCGAGAAAGACGAGGGGCCTCGGGCCGACACCTCACTGGAGGCGCTGGGCAAGCTCCGCCCGGCATTCCAGAAGGACGGCACTGTCACAGCAGGCAACGCGCCGGGTCTCAACGACGGAGCCAGTGCCTTGGTGGTGACCTCGCAGGGTTTCGCCGCGGCGAACGGGCTGAAGGTGCTAGCGCACATCACCGGATACGCCACGGGGGGAACCGAGCCCAAAGACCTCTTCTTTGCTCCGATCGTCGCGGTCGAGGCGTTGATGAAGCAGAGTGGCACCGACATCGGCGCCTACGACCTGATCGAGGCAAATGAGGCTTTCTCAGTGCAGGCGCTGGCGGACGGAAAGGCCCTCGGTTGGGACTGGGATCGGGTGAACGTCCACGGTGGGGCCGTGGCCCTAGGACACCCGATCGGCGCCAGCGGCGCCCGGATATTGACCACGCTTCTGGGTGCCATGGCCGACCGCGGCGCCAAGACGGGACTGGCGACCCTGTGTCTCGGTGGCGGCAACGCGGTAGCCCTCAGCGTGGAACGGAAGTAGCACTGGACGGCGGATGGCATGCACGCGGCGAGTGAGGTGCAGCAGATCATGATGACCACGACCGTAGCAGGCGGCGCACCGGTCCGCGCCATCGCTGCGACTCGGCGGGGGGTGCCAGCTGGCGGTGCCGCCCTGGCGGCCACACCGGGCGTGGCGCGGCCGAACGCCGGTCATGTGCTGTTGCTCATTCTAGTCGGACTGTTGGCTTGGCCGCCGGTTCACATGCACGCTCCTTTCTGGGAGCGTTCGTTTTTTGAGGCCGGTTGAGGGCGATCGTAAGAGCGGTGGGAGCCCTGGTGGGTTTCTACCTGGCCGTGCTGGCGCTGGCGTTTCCCCTGCTGCTGGGGACAGCGCTCATCCTTGGCGGAGGTGTTTTCACGACAGGCGTCAGCTTCGCAGCGGTCTCGTTGGCAGCTCTCGTGGTCTACGTGTTGCTGTGGAAGCTGGGTTGGGGGAGCAAAAGGATGTTCGGATGGCCCGGAGTCGGATGGCAGGGCGTTCGGTTAGCATTCAGAGCGTTTGCGTTCGGCACTGCTATCGGATGCTTCATGGCGGCCGCGGCCCTGACACTCGCGTTGACCGCCGGCTCGGCGCGGGTGTCCCTGACCGGCGAGTCGGTGACGCAGTTCGCTGTGACCGCTGGCTCGCTGGCGCTGTTGTTGCTGGTCGCAGCTCTGTCGGAGGAACTGCTGTTCCGAGGGTATCCGCTATCGCGGCTCTCGGCCGTGCTTGGCAAGGCCGGAGCCAGTGTTGTGTTGGCAATCGCATTCGCGCTGGCGCACCTGTTCAATCCGAGTGTTTCAGCGCTCGGCTTGGTCAATATCGGATTGGCATCGCTGGTGCTGAGTGCGGCATTCTTCACGTCGGGCGGACTCTCGGCGGCGTGGGGGCTCCATTGGGGGTGGAACGCCGGGCTGGCCTTACTGGCTGACGCGCCGGTGAGCGGCCTCGAGTTCGATTTGCCGGCACTCGACTTTACGGCGGGAGAGCCGATGTGGCTCACCGGCGGGAGGTTCGGACCCGAGGGTGGGCTGGTGGCGACTGCGGCAATGGCGGTGGTGCTGGTGTGGCTCACCCGCAAGAACGCACAGACAACGGAGGACTATTCGTTGTGAAAAAGATCGCCGTAGTTGGTGCCGGTACCATGGGGAACGGCATCGCTCATGTGTTTGGGCAGGGCGGCTGGGATGTGACCCTCGTCGATGTCGTCGAGCCTCAGCTCGAGAAGGCGTTGGCCGTGATCCGCAAGAACATGGATCGCCAAATAAAGAAGGGGAAACTGTCTGAGGGTGAGCGTGACGCAGCGCTGCAGCGAATCACGACGGCAACCGAGCTCGAGCAGGCCGCCGGCGCGGAGCTCGTCGTAGAGGCGGCCACCGAGGCGGCCGACCTCAAGTTCAAGATCTTCGAGCAACTTGCTGCATCTACGTCCGCCGCCACCATCCTGGCTAGCAACACGTCATCGATATCGATCACGGAAATCGCGGCCCACACCAACCGGCCCGATAAGGTCATTGGGATGCATTTCATGAACCCGGTGCCGATGATGCAGTTGGTCGAGGTCATCCGCGGCCTCGGTACCTCGGACGAGACGACTCAGGCGGTGAGCGAAATCGCCACGTCGCTCGGGAAGACTCCGGTCGAAGTGGCTGACTATCCCGGATTCGTTGCTAACCGCGTGTTGATGCCGATGATCAACGAGGCGGTGTACTGCGTGATGGAGGGGGTGGCGACACCGGAAGCCGTGGACACCGTGATGAAGTTGGGAATGAACCATCCCATGGGTCCGCTCGCACTTGCAGATCTCATCGGGTTGGACGTCTGTTTGTCGATTCTCGAGGTGCTGTATGGCGGGCTGGGCGATCCCAAGTACCGCGCCTGTCCGCTACTGCGCAAGATGGTTGCGTCGGGCCGGTTGGGTCGCAAGACCGGCCGTGGATTCTATGACTACTCTTGATCCGTTATCGGCAGTTCCGGACCAGAGTCGCGCAATAGTGGAGTTGGCGCGCGAGTTCGCTGCCAACGAGATCGCACCGACCGCGGCCGAACGAGACCGGACCAAAGCGCCGCCCACGGAGGAGTTCCGCAAGCTGGGTGAACTGGGTTTCTTCGGCATGCTGATTCCTGAGCAGTACGACGGGCTAGCTCTCGACACGTTGACCTACATGATGGTCATCGAGGAGCTCGCGGTCGCCGACGCGTCGGTAACGATCACGGTCTCGGTGCACAACTCGCTACCGACCTCGATGCTGCTGCAGCACGGCAGTGAGGAGCAGAAGAACCACTGGCTGCCGCGCATGGCGCGGGGCGAGTTGGCCGCGTTCGCCCTCTCCGAGGCGGATGCGGGTTCGGACGCTGCGAGCCTCAGGGCCCAGGCCGTGAGTGACGGGTCCGGCTGGATCCTCAACGGGACCAAGGCGTGGGTCTCCCACGGGGACTGTGCGGCCCTGTTGGTTGTGATGGCCCGGACGGACAGACCCGAGGACCGCCGTGGCGCCCGGGGCATCTCCGCATTCCTGATACCGCGCGACATGCCGGGGGTGCAAATCGGCAAGCCGGAGGACAAGATGGGCCTCCGTTCATCGCAAACGGTGTCGGTGACGTTGCGGGATGTGCGGTTGAGCCCCGAGCACCTGCTGGGACAGGAAGGGCATGGTTTCATCTATGCGTTGGAGGCGCTGGACCACGGGCGATTGGGTGTGGCGGCACAGGCGGTGGGTATCGCTCGGGCGGCGCTCGAGTGCTCGATCCAGTACGCAGCCGAGCGCAAGCAGTTCGACACACCGATCAAGGATTTCCAGGGGATCCAGTTCAAGTTGGCTGACATGGCGACCAGAGTGGCAGCTGCCCGGGCTCTCATGTACGAAGCCGCCCGCCGGAAGGACGCCGGGATGGACGTCACAGAACTGGCCGGTATGGCCAAGTTATATGGTTCCGAGATGGCGATGTGGGTGACGACGCAGGCGGTACAGATCTATGGCGGATACGGCTACATGCGTGATTATCCAGTCGAGCGTCTGTTCCGAGACGCGAAAGTGACCGAAATCTACGAGGGGACAAGTGAAATCCAGCGAATCGTTATTGGCCGAGGACTCCACGCTCAGCAGCGCTGACGCGGGGCTGTCCCTAGACGAACACCTATTCGATCTGATTGCGGAACACGGGCATGAGCAGATCAGTTTCGCCTCGGACCGCAGGTCGGGCTACCGCGGCGTCATAGCCGTTCACAACACCATTCTCGGGCCTGCGCTTGGCGGCACCCGTTTCTGGGACTACCAGACCGACGCCGAGGCGTTCATTGACGTGCTGCGGTTGTCGCGCGGCATGACCTACAAGGCCGCGGTCGCCGGACTCAACCTTGGCGGTGGCAAGAGCGTGATCCTGGGTGACTACCGGACCAAGGAGAGAGAAGGCATCATGAAGGCCCACGGAAGGCACGTGGAGTCACTGCAGGGCCGCTACATCACTGCCGAAGACGTGGGCACCAGCACGAGCGACATGGACTTCGTGCGCCAGGAAACGACTCACGTGGTGGGGCTTGCCGGCCGCTCCGGTGATCCGTCCCCGGTCACCGCGTTCGGCACTTACCGTGGCATGCAGGCGTGCGCCAAATTCCGCTACGGCGATGAGAGCCTAGAGGGCAAGACCGTGGCGGTGCAGGGCTGCGGGCACGTGGGTTATTACCTGCTGAAGCACCTGCACGAAGCGGGCTCCAAGCTGGTCGTATCCGATATCGACGAGGCAAAGGTCAAGCGGTGCGTGGACGAGTTCGGTGCCACGGCTGTCGCTCCCGACGAGATCTATGGTGTGACCGCCGAGATCTTCGCTCCGTGTGCGCTAGGTGCGATCATCAATGACGACACGCTCAAGGTGCTCAAGGTCGACATCGTGGCAGGAGCCGCCAACAACCAGTTGGCCGAAGAGCGTCACGGTGACGCCCTCGACGAGCGCGATGTGCTGTATGCCCCCGATTACGTGATAAACGGTGGCGGCCTGATCAATGTCAACGCCGAGGTGGAAGGCTGGGATCTCGACAAGTCGCACCAGAAGGCCTCTGAGATATACGACACGGTATTCAACGTGCTGGAGATCGCGCGCGACGAAGGCATGCCCACGTATCGGGCGGCAGATAGCCTGGCCGAACGACGTATCGCCAATGCTGCGAAGGCCAAGGGCAAACACTTGTACATGTAACCGGACTGGTTTTTGAACGAGCCAATGGATCACCAACTCACCCTCGACTCCGTCGACCCCGAAGTCGCCCAACTGATCCGCGGAGAGGTTGAGCGACAGGAGCAAGGCCTCGAAATGATAGCGTCGGAGAACTTCGTCTCCCGCGCTGTGCTGGAGGCCATGGGCTCAGTGCTCACTAACAAGTACGCCGAGGGTTACCCCGGCCGGCGTTACTACGGCGGCTGCGAATGGGTCGACCAGACAGAGCAGTTGGCGCTCGACCGCGTGACGCAGTTGTTCGGCGCCGATCATGCCAACGTTCAGCTGCACAGCGGGACGCAGGCCAATATGGCTGCCTATCTGGCGGTCATGCAGGCGGGAGATACACTGCTGGGGATGCGGCTCTCGCACGGCGGCCATCTGACGCACGGCTCGCCAGTGAGCGCGAGTGGGCGCTTGTTCAACGCAGTCCAGTACGGCGTCGACGAGAGCAGCGGGTTGATCGATCTCGATGCCGTGCGTGACCTGGCCCGGCGCAATCGGCCCAAGGTCATTATCGCAGGCGGCAGCGCCTACCCGCGATTCGTGGATTTCGCGGGATTCGCAGCCGTAGCGCGGGAGGTAGATGCCACGCTGCTGGTGGACATGGCCCACTTCGCCGGGCTCGTCGCAGGCGGCGCCTATCCCTCACCGGTGCCACACGCTGACATCGTGACCAGCACCACCCACAAGACTCTGCGGGGTCCGCGCGGCGGCTTCATTCTCTGTCGCAGCGAGCTTGCCAAGGCGGTGGACAAGCAGGTGTTTCCGGGAACACAGGGCGGACCGCTAGAACACGTGATCGCGGCCAAGGCCGTGGCTTTCCGTGAGGCCCTGCAGCCGTCATTCAAGGACTACGCGGCCCAGGTGGTGGCCAACGCCAAGGCCTTGGCCGAGGCTCTGGTGGAGCGCGGGTATACGTTGGTTTCGGGCGGCACCGACTCGCATCTGCTGCTACTCGATCTGAGGCCGCAAGGACAAACCGGCAAGGCTGCCGAAGAGGCACTGGGCCGGGCCGGGATCCATGTCAACAAGAACACCATTCCGGGTGACTCACAGTCGCCGTTCGTCACAAGCGGCCTCAGGATCGGCACACCGGCCCTGACCACGCGGGGTATGGACGTTCCCGCGATGGTTCGCGTCGCAGGCTTCATCGATGCTGTCCTCCGTTCGCCAGACGAGGCGACCATCGATCGGGTGGGGGTCGAGGTGCGGGGGATGACGGCCGAGTACCCCCTGTACTTGGAGTCCGCGACAACCGCGCCGTGACGCAGGACACTTGCTCCTTTTGAGCCGCTGTTCCACCTTATAGCCGTGGTCGAACTGCAACTCGCAACCGAGATTCTCGATCGGATTCGGGCGATCGACGGACGCTACCACGAGCGGGCCTACCTGTTCGTCTTGGCGGCGCTGGAGTACTGTCAGCGAAGGCGTACGGAGCGGGGCCACATATCCGGTCCGGAGCTGGCCTGGGCATGCCGGGACCTGGCGCTGGAGCAATTCGGACTGACGTCCCGGACAGTCTTGGGCCATTGGGGAATTCAGACAACCGACGATATCGGCAGGATCGTGTTCGTCTTGATTGAAGTGGGTCTCCTCACGCCGCACGAGGACGACCGGATAGAGGACTTCCATGGAGTCTACGATTTGAGGGAGGCCTTTGAGGAGTACCCCTGGGCCGGCGTCAGCCGGACGGGTGGTGGTGTTTAACAGCAGTTAGTACAGGGAGGACGGGCAGCGTCATGGAGTCAAGAGAGTTCCCCACCTGCAAGAAGTGCGCTGAAGGCGTGCTGCTGCCGCTGTCGGACTACGGTCGGGACGGGGCGCCGATTACGTACAAGGCGTGGGTCTGCAACAATCCGGAATGCGGTTTCAACATCCGGATCGACAACGGCGAGATTTCGCTCGGGCGGGCGATCGGGCAGAGCTTCAAGTAGGTTCTGCCCCGACCCTACGGGATTGGGCGGGAGCGGAGCCGCGACCGGTCTCCCCCCAACATCAATCAATCTGCTGCATAGCTAAATCGTGACCACGATTCCGGTCCTCGACGCCGCACAGGCTGCATCCTGGGACGAGCACGCTCGCGTCGCTGCCCATATCCCCAGCCGCGTCCTGATGGAGGCGGCCGGTCGTTCCGTTGCCCAGGTGATCGCCCGTGATTTCGGGACGGCGCTGCACCGGGGCGTCCTGGTCGTGGCGGGGCATGGCAACAACGGCGGCGATGGCTGGGTGGCCGCTCGTGCACTGCAGGCGCTCGGCGTGCGGGTGTATGCGGTCGACGAGGACCGACGCCGCTCCCGGGACTGCGAGGCCAACCGCAAGCTGGCGTTGAGCGAGGGTGTGGTGCGGTTGGGTCCGGCGGAGGCCTGGCCCGCCGCAGGCGTCGTGGTCGACGCGATTCTGGGTACCGGCGCCTCCGGCCCCCCGCGCGGATCGATCGGCGAGCTGGCTCACAAGCTGGTCGACTGCGGGGCCCCTGTCGTCGCCGTCGACGGCCCCACCGGCCTCGATCTCACCACGGGCGAGGCTCACGGACCCGTGGTGGCCGCCGTGACCGTGACGTTCGGTGGCGTGCGCCGCGGACACCTGCTGCAGCGATCCTGGTGCGGCAGGGTCGTTGTGGCCGAGATCGGGTTCCCGCCTGCGTTCCCGGAATGGCCCGTCCTCGTCGAAGACCGCTGGGCCGGAGCTGCACTGCCGCCGTTCCAGGCACAGATGCACAAGGGAGACCGCGGGAGGGTACTCGTGATCGGCGGAGATCACGGGATGGCGGGTGCCGCGATCCACGCCGCTACCACCGCGCTGGCCTCGGGTGCCGGTCTGGCCAAGATCGCGGCCCACGAGGTCACGATCCAGGCTGCGCAGGAGCGGCTGCCGGACGCGCTCACGGTTCTCACCGCTCTGGGGCCCGAGATCGAGGACGGGCTGGCTGACGCGATTGAGTGGGCCGACGCCCTGGTGCTGGGTCCGGGACTGGGCCGCGGCTCGGCCCGGCAGGCGCTGGTCCAAGCGATTCTGGAGCGGGCCGACAAGCCGGTAGTGATCGATGCCGACGCACTGCATAGCGGGTTCGGCACCCTGACAGCGGGCACGGCGCCACGGGTCCTCACACCACACCCGGGCGAGTTCCGTGTCGCGTTCCCCGATCTGGCCGATCACTTGGGGTCGGATCGATTCACCGCTGCATCCGCTGCTGCGGATACGCTTGCCGAGGGGACCGCCGCGCCCGACGGGTCCGCCGGTTCCGTCGTGCTCCTCAAAGGTGTGCCGACCATAATCGCTCGAGCCGGTTCAGCCCCGCGGGTCGTGGCCGCCGGCAACCCTGCCCTGGCCACCGGTGGCAGCGGCGATCTGCTGGCCGGCTTCATCGCCTCGTTCCTCGCCCAGCGGCTGTCGCCGCTGGACGCCGCCGCACTGGGCGCTCACGTGATGGGCCGCGCAGCGGAGATCGCGTCCGAGGGCAACGCTGTGCGGTCGACGCGGCCGGGCGATGTGACTCGAGCCTTGCCGCGGCTGTGGGGTGAGCTTGCCAATCCGCCGGCCGTGAGGCCCCCGGTCCTGATCGAGCTGGAACCGCCTGCCCTAGTGTGATCCAGCCGCTTATCCGGTTTTGCCTGCTGTCGTCTCTGGCCCACGCTGCGGCTGCGCCGGTCTTCGGCCAGACGGGGTCGCGCCTGTGGCGTCCGGAGGAACGGGCGCTGATCGCCGACATGAGTGTGGTGGATGCCGTGGCGGCGGACGAGAATGTGCTGTACGTGGTCACACGTGCGGGCATCGCGGTTTACGACCTCCGGTTCGATCGGTGGGAGCTGCCGGTTACCACGCTGGACGGCTACGTGCCCGCACCGGTGTTGGCCGCGCTGGTTGACCCCACCGACCAATCACTGTGGCTGGGCACCGTGACCGGAGTGGCGAACTACTCGCCGCGCATGAGGTGGCACCAGACAGCGGCCGTCACGGGCGGGGCGGCCGAGCTGATGATGGACCGTGAGGATGCGTTTGCCGGAGTCTACCTGCGTAACCGGTCCGGTTGGCAGTTCCTACCCCGTGGCGGGGTGATGGCGCGGCCGGTCAGCTCGCTCCCGCCGGCCCGACGGCAGATCCGCACTGCTTCGCTGCAGGAAATCGTGACCCGGCATCCGGAGATCGAGACCATGCGCGCGGGAACGCTGCTGGACGACCGCATGCGGAGCTTCCGTTATACCGCCGCGGCCGAGGTGCCACTGCGCGGGCTCGTGTTTCTCGGCACCAACGGCCTCGGTGTGGTGCGATACGATATCGGTATCGCCAGCTTCGAGGTGCTCCCGTTCGGCCTGCTCGCGCCGGGAGCATCGGCGGTCGCATTGGCACCGGGCGGCGTGTGGGTCGGCAGCGACGGGCGCTCGAGCAGATCGGGCTTCACGTTCGTCAGCAGCGATCTGCAGCGGTTCCGGTTCGAGCAAGGCCCCCGCGTGACCGGCTTCGGCATGGGTGCGGTGCACGCGATGGCCCTGCGCGGGGAGGAGTTGTGGGCCGCTACCGATGGCGGCGTCGTGGTTGTGGGTCCGTCCGGCGCCGCTCGGCGCTTCACTACGGTCCAGGGTCTGCCCGCCGGCCGCGTGCTGTCGCTGGCTCACGGCGCCGGCGGTGTCTGGAGTGGTACGCAGCGAGGCCTGGCCTTGGTGCGAGACGACGGTACGGTCACGCGGGTCGGCGCGCAGCTGTTCGATCGCGTGAATGCGGTTGCAGTCGAGGGTGACAGGGTGTGGGTCGGGTCACGGGCGGGATTAGGTTTGTCGTGGGTGGGTTCCGATCGGGTTGTGGTGCCCCCCGACGTGGCTGCGATTCCGGAGCTGGGTGACGCCATTGTGGACGTGGCGCTGAGCGACGTGGTCCTGGTCGCCGCGCTTAGGGACAGGATCGTATGGCGCTGGCGTAGGGGCGACGGTGCTGCAGCTGCTGGCAACGGCTGGCAGGTGGAGCGACCTGTCGCCGAGTTGGGTGAACTCACGTCCGTGGTGTGCGACGGTGACAGAATCTGGTTGGGGGGCAGCCGCGGGTTTGCCAGCTATCGGCCAGCCACGCGCGCGTTTGTCTTCTACACTGCACCTGGCGATGTCCCGGGGGTGGTGTGGGACGTTGTAGTGGACGACCGCTATCTCTGGCTGGCGACGGAAGCAGGGTTGGTGAGGGTCGACAAAAGGGTGGTTCCTTAGCAGGAAGCAGGGAGCGGGGAGCGGAAATGAGGAGTGCAGAGTGCAGATTGGCGATTTGAGATTGCAGATTCGAGCGGGCGTACAGGGCACGGTGGTGGAGTGGGGTCCGCGCCCCGCTCCCTGCACCCCGCTCCCCGAACGCCGGCAGCGGTGGGTGGGGCGGTCTGCTCCCCGCTCCCCGCTCCCTGCTCCCCTTTAACCGCAACGTGTGACCGCACCGAATGGGCGCCTGACCACGAATGGCAAGTCTGACTCCGTTGGCCGAAGGTCCTGAATTCGACAAGATCCGCGCGATCTGGCGTGCGCTGGGAGACCACGGTGCCGGGGCGGGGGACGACTGTGCCATCGTAGAGTTGGGTAGCGAGACGGTGGCGTTGTCGAGCGACATGGCGGTCGAGGGGATCCATTTCAGGGCGGGCTGGCTCGAGCCGCGCGAGCTGGGCTGGCGTGCGGGGGCGGCGGCGCTGTCGGACCTGGCCGCGGTGGCGGCCCAGCCTCGTGGGGTGCTGGTGAGCCTGGCGCTTATCCCTGAGTGGCCCGACGAGTTCGTCGCCGAGCTGATGGCTGGAGTCGGAGATGTGGCGGCGTCGGTCGGGGCGCTGGTGTGGGGCGGTGACGTGGTGCGGGGTGACAGGCTGGTGGTGGATGTGTTGGTGGTGGGCACGGTTGCCGATCCGGTACTGCGTACCGGTGCGCAGGTCGGCGACGAGTTGTGGGTGACCGGGCGGCTTGGCGGTCCGGCACGGGCGATCGCGGCGTGGGAGGCGGGCATCGAGCCGGAACGGACCGCGCGGGAGCGGTTCGCCCATCCCGAGCCACGGGTCGCGGCGGCGATGTGGTTGCGGGATGAGGGAGCCACGGCGCTGATCGACTTGAGCGACGGGCTGGTGCAGGATGCTGGTCAGCTCGCTGCGGCATCGGGCGTGCGTTGCGTGATCGACGTAGACGCCGTACCGCGACACCCTGCGGTCGATGATGGCGAGACGGCGTTGGCGAGCGGAGAGGAGTTCGAGTTGCTGGTGGCGCTGCCGGTCGATGCGGAGCCCGATCTGGCGCGACGGTTCGGGCAGGAGCATGGTCTGGAGCTGACTCGCATCGGTGCGGTCGAGAGCGGCGCGGGTCTGGAGCTGCAGAGCGGGGGCGAGCCGGTTGCGCCCCCGGCGGGATTTCGCCACTTCTAGTGCCGACATGCTGCGCGCAATCGCCTACCTGGTAGCGGTCTTCGTCCTCACGCTGTTCTACGGTGTGAGAGCGATAGTTGCGGCCTTTTTGGGGGTGAAGAACCGGCCGGGTGGGTTGTACGATCGCACCGGGCGTGTCTGGGCCAGGCTATTGCTCAAGGTTGCCGGAGTGAAGGTCGGCACGGAGGGCTTCGCCAACATCCCGCGCGACCAGCTGGTGGTCTACGTCTCCAACCACCAGTCGTTCTTCGACATACTGGCGCTGCTGGCCGTGTTGCCCGATACGTTTCGGTTCGTGGCCAAGAAGGAGTTGGCCAAGATCCCGGTGTTCGGGCGTGCGCTCAGGGCTGCGGGCCACATCTATATCGACCGCCAGCGACGCCAGGCGGCGTTCGAATCGTACGAGCGGGCGGCGGCCGTGATCCAAGGCGGGACGAGCGCCATGGTCTTTGTCGAAGGAACCCGCAGTCGAACCGGTGAACTGTTGCCGTTCAAGAAGGGGCCGTTCGTGCTGGCCGTCGCGGCGCAGGTACCGATCGTGCCGGTCTACTGCGCCCACACCTTCCACATCTTGCCCAAGGGCCACTTCCGCATCCGTCCGCGGCCGGTGACTCTATATTTTGGGGAGCCGATCCCGACCGCCGGGCTGGACTACGAAGATCGTACCCGGCTATTGAACCAGGCGCGGTCCGTTATCGAAGGTTTCAGGGATGACGCGCTGCGCCGCTCACCACAGGTAGAGGGCTGATGAGCATAATCATAGACGTCACAGGGCGAGAGATACTCGATTCCCGCGGTAATCCTACAGTCGAAGCGGAGGTCAAACTGTCAAGCGGTGCGACGGGCCGCGCCGCGGTGCCCAGTGGTGCATCCACCGGCGAGCACGAAGCTGTCGAGCTGCGCGACGGCGAGAGTGGCAGGTACGGTGGCAAGGGTGCGCGGCAGGCGGTGCGCAACATCGTCGAGACCATAGGTCCCCGTCTGGAGGGCACAGAAGCGACCGAGCAGGTGTTGGTCGACGTCGCCATGGTCGAGCTGGACGGCACTCCCAACAAGGGCAATCTGGGGGCCAACGCGATACTGGCGGTATCGCTGGCCGTGGCGCGGGCTGCGGCGGAAGACGTGGGGCTGCCATTGTATCGCTATATCGGTGGTCCGCTGGCCAACGTGCTGCCGGTTCCGATGATGAACATTCTCAATGGTGGGGCACACGCGTCCAACAACGTCGATGCCCAGGAGTTCATGATCGTGCCGGTGGGGGCAGACGAGTTCAGCGAGGGGTTGCGGATGGGTGTCGAGGTGTTCCACTCGCTCAAGAAGGTGCTCACCGAGCAGGGCCTGTCTACGGCTGTCGGTGATGAGGGCGGTTTCGCACCGATGTTGCCTTCGAACGAGGCAGCGCTCGAGGCCATCATGGCGGCCGTAGAGAAGGCCCGTTACAAGCCGGGCGACGAGGTAGCGATCGCACTGGATGTTGCGGCGAGCGAGTTCTTCGAGAACGGCGAGTATGTGTTCAAGAAGGGTGACGGATCGCGCCACTCGGCGGAGCAGATGATCGAGCTGTACGACGGCTGGTTGGGCAAGTATCCCATCGTATCCATAGAGGACGGTCTGGCGGAGGACGACTGGGAGGGTTGGGCCAAGCTCACCGAATCGTTGACGGAGAAGGTACAGCTCGTGGGTGACGATATCTTCGTGACCAATGTCGAGCGCCTGGCGCGCGGCATCGAGGAGAACGTTGCCAACTCCGTGCTGGTCAAGGTGAATCAGATCGGCACGCTCACCGAGACGCTGCAGTGCATCGAGCTGGCGCGCAGCAACATGTACGGTGCGGTGATTTCCCATCGCTCGGGTGAGACCGAAGACACGTTCATCGCGGATCTGGCGGTGGCCACCGGCGCCGGCCAGATAAAGACGGGGAGCGCGTCTCGCACCGACAGGATCGCGAAGTACAACCAGCTGTTGCGGATCGAGGAGCAGCTGGGCGAGCAGGCGATCTATCCCGGTCGGGACATCTACGGGTTGTGACGCGAGGTCGCATCGTGGCCGTGGCCGTTCTTGTCGGCGGTGTGGCGTTTGGTGCGTTGGGCGGTGAGTACCGCTCGATCGATTACTGGCGGCTCAAGGGTGAAGTACGGCAGATCGAGTACGAGATCGCCGATCTCGAACGTGCTATCGACAGCTTGGCCGCGTATGCCGATTCGCTGGAGACGGACAGTGCCACCCAGGAGAGGGTAGCGCGTGAGCGGTTTGGGATGTTGCGGCCTGGCGAGATCTTGTATGTGCGGGCGGATCCGGATGAGGGTGGAGCGGAGCGGCGGGAATAGGTAGTTTTTCAGGGAGCAGGGAGCAGGTGTGATTGGCGATTGCAGATTGGCGATTTGAGATTGCAGATTTGTTGGGGCCGTTCGATCTAGAATCGCCGGTTTGGCGATCTGCAATCGGGCGGGGTAGGGAAGTGTGGAGAGGTTGGATTGTGGCGGAGTAGCTCAGCTGGTTAGAGCAGCGGAATCATAATCCGCGTGTCGGGGGTTCGAGTCCCTCCTCCGCTACCTACTAAATGATTGATTCGGTGGCGCTTACGTTTTAGTGTTGCCGAATCTTTTTTATGTGATTTCTTGACAGTGGGACAAACAGTGGGACTGGTTGTGAAGGACCTTCTCAACTCGCGGTTCTGAGCATCACATTGGCTACTGCGGTCGCCACCTCTCCCTTGTCTTTCTGTCTGGTGTAGCGACGTGTCATCTCCGGTGTTGTGTGTCGCAGAGTGGCCTGAACCTTCGCTTCCTGAACACCCTCATTGATGGCCCATTGGCCTGTGCAGTGTCGCAGGTCGTGCAACCGCAAGGTCTCGTCCGCCTTGGCAGCGTTGAGTGCTCGTTTCCAGTACTTCCTTAGCCAACCGTACTTTACGGGAGCGGGCACGGCGGCCTCAATCCACGGCCACATCCTCTCGTCAACATAGACGGTCGCGGCAGACTCGGCTGTCTTGGTACCCGGTACCCTGATACCACACACACTGGGCAGTAGATCTTGCTTGGTCAGCCTCAGATACTCGCCGACCCTGAGACCCGTGAGCGCCAGCAACACGAACGCTGCGCGAACGAACTCCGGTGCCGCGTTCACGACGCGCCAGAACAACTCGGGGTTGATGTCTGGTACCCGCTCGACCTCTTTCCGCTTGGGGACTTCCTTCATCACTCTGCGCCTGAACGGGTGGTGGACATCTCCCATGGTGTCGCTGAGGAACTTGGATACGGCTCTCCATGCGTGGTTGTAGTCAGCGTTGCTGCCGGGCCATTCCTTCTCAATGCGTTTCCAGTCGAGCTTCTCAAGATCAGCAACTGTGGCCGTCGCCTTGAGGCCAGACCGTTCCCGGAGCTTGGCGAACGAGACCTCGTAGCGTCGCCTCGTCTCTCTGCTGGCCGCGCTCTTCGGTAGCCACGCCTCAACTGCATCCCACAGATTCTGTGACAGTACTCGGCGGTCACCAGTCAGGCTGTCGAGATCGTCACTGCGGTCAGCCTCCAGGACCTCCGTGAGCGTAGTCTCACCGGCCTTGATGGCCCGCAGGATGTCCAACCTACCCTTGTCGTACAGTCGTGTGAGGAGGCCATTGCGGGCCTTGAATCCAGCCTTGGTGGTCGCCCCGCTGGCGATTGCAATGCGGCCTACGCCCGGAAACATCCGGTCGATCCGGTAGCTGCCTCCTTTGCTTGTTCGATGCGCCATACTTCCTCCTGTTGATTGCGGTTCCGAGACTACCCCCTCTTCTCTAATTTCGGCTTACCGCAATCCCTGTTACTGACCCCTCCTGCTCTCCAGCCAGGAGAGCACATCATCCTTGAACCACCGGACCGTGGAATGGCCGAGCGGGACCTTGTAAGGCACGTTACGCCGCACCCAGGCGGCGGAAACACCCCCTATTAGATCCGCTACCTCGGCGGCGTTGAGCAGTCGGCCACGGTCGGGGGGTGGAGCGACAGGCGACTCCACCACACGTTCAACGTCCGGCGTCATAACCTGTCGCCTCCTCCGGCGGTGCCGGAGAGTCGTGGTGTGGGGCCGAGGGGCGCGTCGGTCTGTGACCACCCTCATTACGCGGCGCTCCTGGAGTCTGTGCGGTTATCACCAGGGGTTTCCTCACCAGATTCTAGAGGTACCTCTGTCTTCTTCTTAACTCCCTCACCTTTAGATTTCTGTGCGGAAACCCCGCCCTGCCGTAACCATCGCTCTGCCGTCGGGCTGAGGATGTAAGTACTTGGTGGTTTGCCACCAAGGCAGCTACTCGGTCCGTCACCATCTTCCTTGAGTACAAGGCTCAATAGCCTAAGGTCTTCTAAGGCCATTCGCACAGCGGACTCGCTGACAATGTCCGTGAAATCATTCACGGTGAGCTTGGTTCCTTCTCGACCGTATGTGATGAGTCTCTTGAGGATCGAGCGTCTGGGCTCCGGCATGCAGTCGAATGCAATGCGTTCAATCAGCTTCACGTCGTATAGCTCTGTGTCACCCCTAAGCGCGGTCAGTGCGATGGCCACGAGATGCAGGTTCTTGACTATCCGATGCGGTAGCTCTGGAGCCGGAGGCAGGATCACGGGGTTTCCGCTAGCATACTGGTTTCGCTCAACATGAGTGCGGACGGTTGCAGCGAACGTGGCGAGACATGCCACTCGGTGCCTTGTGTCGTCGCTGAGCCTGACACGCTCCACACATGCCGTAGCTTCTGTGATGGCTTGTTCGTATGCAGTGTGTAGCGCCTGCCGGACTTTTCCCTCTTGTCCGATGTTCGATATGGTGTCGTAGGCAAGGTCCTCCAGCGCCCTGCCTGGCAGAGCGTTGAACCGGATCTTCAAGCACCGTTCGCCGAGTTGAGAGTCGAACGCCCGGTGCCTGTCGATTGCGGGGGTGATGCCTATGATCACGGCTGCCTTACCCTTCCAGCTGCGTCTCACTCCGTTACCGTATTCGCGTGCGTATGAGCCGTCATAGACCTCGCGCAGTTGGGCATAGATGTCTCCACGTCCGTAGGGGTTGCCCTCCAGTAGCGAGCTAAGCTCCTTGATGAGCAAGAACGGCCGATCACCCAACCGGGTAAGTAGAGACGGGTCTCCACCTCCCAACCACAAGC
>CP070666.1:2229155-2234857 GCA_020351775.1 Gemmatimonadota bacterium
GCATTAAGTTGACAGTGCCCCCATGCGACACCCGAGTAGCCGGATGTACCCGACGCAATGAGTACAGCCTCTAGAAGGTAGCCGTCACACCTCCAAGGACCCGCCTACCGACTACTGACCCACCATACAAGTGGAACCGTTCCTGATCCAATACATTGGTTGCGAGTACGTGCACTCGGAAGTTGGGCGTGATCTGGTAGCCAGCGCTCAGATCGATGGTCTGGCTTGACGGTATGTTACCGGCGAACACGCCGGCAGCCCATTCGTAGCTGTCCACGAACTTGGCCATCACGCTGGCATCCACGCCCTGAGTGCCACGGTATGTGACCGAGAGATTCCCTTTGTGTTTCGGTGTGTTTGGCAGCAATACGTCCTGCTGCAGCTGTTCCTTCACGTCGAACTCGAAGAACGTGTAGGCACCGTTGATCTGGATCTCGTCGGTTGCCTGGACGCCGATCCCAAGCTCGACGCCGTACTCATCCACCTTGCCGGCATTGCCGTACGACAGAGCGATGGCTGTGCTCCCGTCGTCTCGACGCGTTAGCGCCGCTGCCGCCAGCGTCTGACCCGCCGCCACCAACTGGTCCTGAACGGCTTGTTCCACGGTTTCCCGAAAGGCCTCCGGAACCGCCTCTGGCGCGGTCCACGGCATAAAGGTGTTGATCCCGGGAATCGGACCCGGCACGAGATCGGTCACGAAATCAGTCAGCCGGCTGAAGTAACCATCTACAGTGACGAACAAGCGATCGTCGATCAGTCCTTTGTAGCCGAGTTCGAGGCTGGTAACATGCTCCACGTCGAGATCGTCGTAGCCCAGCGCCAGGATGGGGACTGCGCTCGAATTGGTGAACAGCTCGCCATCGGGAACTCCCGCCAGCACGGGGCCGAGTGGAGAGGCCCGCAATCCGGCCTCGAGAAGGCTGAAATCTGCCGGCGCGCTCAGCGGTACCCTGAGGAAGAACTCGCTGTAGTTGGGTACTTGGAACGCCCGGTTCACCGTGAACCGGACCGAGTGTTCCGGTGTGGGGCTGAACACGATCGCGCCTTTGGGCGAGAACTGCCCGTCGTATAGATCCCCGTTGTCGTACCGGGCCGCGCCAACGACTCGAAGCTGCGGCGTTACCTCGAACTCCACTTGGCCGTACCCGGAATAGAACAGGTCGTTGCGGTCGTCGTTGGGAGCCTCCATGAGGGTGAGTTCTGTGTCGACTTGATACGTTCGTATCGACGCCCCGACGACAATGCGGGCCATACCGTCCAAAAAGGTGCGGTTGTACTGCGCTTCCCCGTGAAGGATGGTCGACTTCTCTTCCAAATCGAGACCGGAAAGCAGTGACACTTGTGGGTCGATCGACTTCCTACCGGAGTACCACCCCATCACGCTGAAGTTGCTTGCAGCCCAGGCGACGCGCGCCCAAGGGCGAATTGCTTTGGCGACCTGCACGCGCCCGATACCGGTCACGAACACCTCGTTCTCGACCTGCGCGGCGCCACCCTCCGCCGTCACCACTGAACCGTCAGGGGCGTAGTAGTCGAAGCGCGCCGAGCCGTAGATGTTCTGCAAGTGGTCTGGATCGCCAGTGGCAGCACCGGGCGTTGCTGCGTTGGTCTGCCCGCTGAGGGGGGCGAGCTCGAAGCCTGGGGGGGGAGTGTTCACGGGGTCCTCGGTAGCCTCCGCATACTCGGCCTCGAGGTCGCCCACATTCGTGCGCGAACGGCTCCAGCTGTCGCTGCGGTAGTAGCCGGCGTTGACGCGATATCCGATGCGGCCGTCGGGGGTCACACCTGCATGCCGTAAGTCGCCACGCATCGTGCTCAGCTCACCGCCGGCCAGGGTGAATTTGGTGCCGGCGACTTCGCGTGCGGGGGGTGTCGTGATGCTGAGCACGCCGCTGAACGCATTGGCCCCGTATAGAGCGGATCCAGGACCGCGCACCAGCTCTATGCGGCCCATGTCTTCGAGCGGCAGCGACAGCGCATTCCACTCCTGCGCCCCGAGAAACGCGATTGCGAGATCCCTACCGTCTTGCAGCACGAGGATCCGCCGGTTGAGTGACGAGTTGAAGCCGCGGGTGTTGACGTTGTAGTCATTCATGCCGCTCTGCACGACGTCCGCGCCGGGTAGCGCAGCGACGGCGCGCGGGGCCTGACCGGTGACTGAGAGCGACCGGGCCCTGGGAATGTCTACCACGCCCACCGCAGCGGGCGCCTCGACCAGGCGCTCCGGGGTACGGGACGCCCCTTCGACCACTATCTCACTGAGCTGGATTGGCTCGGCCTCGAGCGCCGCGTCAACGGTGTGGGTGCCGCCGGCGGTGACGTTCACCTCGACCTCGTGTGGGCGGTAGCCAACCCATTGCATCACGATGGACTGCTGGCCAGCAGGCACGTTCGAGAGGGTGTACTGCCCCCTTTGGTCGCTCACCGCCCTAACCCGCGTACCGCCAACCGTCACGATCACGCCGCGAATAGGCGTCCCATCGTCCGCACGGGTTAAGGTGCCTTGGACGGTACCCTGAGCATTCGATGCTGCGGGTAACAGCGAGATGAGCAGCGCGACGGCTCCGGTGAGGAGCGATATGTGCGGGCGCCAGACTTCCCTTGCGACTTCCTTCATGGACGCCTCCTTCGCAGCAGGGTCGCAGTGATTGTCCGAAAGGCCCAAAATGCAGGCAAAGAGGCGGTTACGCGAGGGTGCGGGCAAATGGGTGGGCTGGGCTCGTGCTCACGGGCTGCCAGTGCACAAATGGGCATCGACCGGTGAAATTGGGGGCATCCGTGGCCGTAAACTGCCTTGCAAGCCACTTTCTCTCTGCGGTCAGGGGTGGGATAGCCTAGCAAGTGGCATGGTCATGCAGTCGTGCACCTTGCACCACAGATCAGCTCAGTGCTCTATAAGGCATCAGCGTCAGCCTCCACCGGAGGCCGCTCGCGAGGTCAAAGATCCTTCATCTGAGCGACTAATCGCTCTGCGGTCTGCAAGAAGGTGTAGCTCTCTCACGTGAGGGAGAGAAGCCTTGAACCTAATGAGAAGGAACAGGGGGCAACATGTACGCATTGGCAGTCAATGGCAGTCCGAGAAAGGGCGGCAACACGGAAACATTGCTCAACGCAGCCCTGGTGCCCTTGTCCGCAGCCGGCTGGGAGACAGAACTGGTTCAAGTGGGCGGCAAGAAGATCGAAGGGTGTAAAGCATGCTATAAGTGTTGGGAAGGGAAGGATCTGGAATGCTCTCAGAAGCAGGACATCTTCAACGATGTCATGGCCAAGGTGGTCCGGGCTGATGCCCTGATCTACGGATCGCCTACCTATTTCACCGACGTCTCGGCGGAAATGAAGGCTTTCATTGACCGCTCAGGCATGGTCGGGCTCGCTAACGACCGCGCCTTGCGCGGCAAGATTGGTGCGGCTGTGGTGGCCGTGCGGCGTGCGGGCGCCACCCATGTGTTCGACTCCATCAACCACATGTTCCTTATGTCCCAGATGATCGTGCCCGGCTCCAGTTATTGGAACCTAGGCATCGGTAGGAATAAGGGCGAAGTCAGTCAGGATTCCGAAGGCCTGACGAACATGAGAAACCTCGGTGAGACTATCGACTGGCTGGGCAAGGCCATCAAACCGCATCTGGATGAGCTTCCCATAGTGGATTAGACCCACCATCGCATTGGCGCAGGTCCTCGCCGCGAGGCCAAGGCGTGCCGTTCCGTCAGCAAGACGTTGTTTGGCTTGCTGCCCCAATAGGCCACACTGTGCTTGTGTGGCTTGTACGATCTGATCTTGTCGCCAGTTGACATTCTAGCGCAACAGTCGCTCCTTAGCGTGTCGGTCTTCTTGCCGCCAAGGCACTGACAGGCGGCCGCTGCTGAAGGCCCATTGATGTCCGTTTGTGAGGAGTTGGCCCATGTCCTTTTCCAAGAATCGTATCCACGTTCCACTCCGCCCACTCCGCATCGCAGCGTTGGGTGTCTCGCTCGTGTTCAGCGCGTCGTGCGCCGCCGACGAGGAGCCCTTCGACATCGTCGAGGCTACCATCCCCGAGATGCAACGCGCGATGGAGGAAGGGCGCGTTACCTCTCGTGAGTTGGTCGAGGCCCACCTTCTGCGCATCGCCCTCTATGAAGAGCGAGTGAACGCGACGATCGCGGTCAATGCCAAAGCACTGGCGGAGGCGGACCGGCTCGACCGGGAGCGCGCCGAAGGGCGCGTGCGCGGCCACCTCCACGGCATTCCTGTCGCCCTCAAGGACAACGTCCATACCACCGACATGCCGACCACCGGGGGCGCCTTCGCCTTCGAGGGGTTTGTCCCTCCGTACGAGGCCACGCTGACAACGAACCTCCGCGAGGCTGGAGCCATCATTCTCGCGAAGACAGTGATGACCGAACTCGCAAACTTCATCGCGAACGGCATGCCCGGTAACTACAGCGCCCTTGGAGGCTTCGGCCTGAACCCGTACGACCCCCGCCGCGATCCCCGCGAAGGCCGAAACGACGGCCGGCCCGTGATGGGGGTCGGTGGTTCGAGTTCCGGTATCGGCACCGCAATGAGCTTCTGGACCGCGAACGTCGGTACGGAGACCTCGGGTTCGATCCTGTCGCCGGCTAACGCAAACATGCTAGCGGCGATCAAGCCCACAGTGGGACGTGTGAGCCGCTATGGCGTGATTCCAATCACCGCCGATCAGGATATCGCGGGCCCCATGGCGCGAACCGTCACCGACGTGGCGATCCTCCTGGGCGCGCTGGAGGGAGCGGAGCCGGATCCCAACGACGCGGCAACCGGACGTTGCGAAGCTCCGCCCAACGGCGACTACACTGCGTTCCTCAAGGCTGACGGGCTGCAGGGTGCACGTATCGGCATTCCACGAGCCTCGTACTATGACTCGGTTCGAGTTCCCGGAACCGATCGGTTCCGCGGTGGGCTTTCGGATCAGGGCCAGGCCCTGATGGCCGAGGCAATCGAGATCCTCGAGGCGCAGGGAGCGACGATCGTCGATCCGGCCGACATTCCAAGCGTGGTAGACCCGGATCCCGAGAACAACCTGCTCGCAAACTGGCGTAGCAGCGTGCTGAACTACGGAATGAAACGCGACTTCAATACATGGCTCGCAACGCTGGGCGAGTCAGCGCCCGTCGAGACGCTTACAGAGCTGCGCGAGTGGAACCTAGCCCACGAGAATGCCGGCGCTCTCAGGTATGGTCAGGCGCGGCTCGACAGTTCCGACGAGATCGATCTGGAAGAGGATCGTGCCGAATACGAGGCCGATCGCGCACGGGACCTGCACCTGGCCGGCGAGCACGGCATCGACGAAGTGATGCAGGCGTTGCAGCTAGACGCACTTCTCTTTCCCGGATCGAGCGGTGCAAGCGTCTCGGCCCGGCCCGGTCACCCGACAGTCATCGTGCCCTTTGGCTTTCTAGAGTCCTCCGGTGGCCCGCCGATGCCGGAAGGGTTCGAGGCTAAACCCCGCCCCTTCGGCGTGAGCTTCGCCGGCATGGCGTGCAGCGAACCGGGGCTGATCGAGCTAGCTTACTCGTTCGAGCAGGCGACACTGCGCCGGGTTGCGCCTCCGGCGATGCGGTAGCGGTACGGTCAGCATTTCAGATGGGACCAGTCTCACACCGAAAACGGCGCCCCAGGGCGCGCGCTGGCCTGGCGCGTACCCACAGCTGCCGGCGAACGACCTACTGCTTCTCGGTCAG
>CP070666.1:2234957-2245246 GCA_020351775.1 Gemmatimonadota bacterium
ACCGATAGAGGCAGGTACCCCCGTCCCGATGCCGATCCTGCCAGCGGCACCGTAGATGATCCGCGTCCTCCTACCTTCGAGTTCGCCTCTCACCTCTGTTCGAAGTGCTCCGATCTTGCACTCCGAATCCATCGACTTCCCCTTGTTGTAGAGGTATGTCGATGCGAACTTCATCGGATCGACTGTTCGGCCGTCAACCTGAACCAGCATGCCGGATCGGGCGACCTTACCCAGCTCTACAATCGTCTGGTCCAGCTCGACGGGTAGGAAGGCAGCCTTGTCATCAGCATAGCGCAAAGCCGGGATGTAGCGGGAAAGCGTAAACGGTTCCGGATGACCTATGTGGGTCACCTCCACATCTCCCAGCTCGGGAAAGTCGAGCGTCTCCCTACCATCGACAAAGGGACGGACCTCTCCCATTGTGCCGTTGGCGAACACGAAGGCACGATCCGGCAGAGAGTAGAGTAGGTGGGCGCTCAGCGCCGGACCGCCCAGGTCCGAGCCGCGCATCACCCATGCTGTGTGGACTTCATCGGCACGGTCGAGCTTCTCCACGCCGTGACAAGCTAGAATGTTCGTGACACCGGGGCTTGCTCCCATTCCGACAATCACGGTGACACCGGCCGTCACGGCCGCGCTGTGAAGATCCAGGATCTCGAGTGTTGCCTCCCAGTCGTCCGACACGTCGACCAGTGAGACACCGGCGGCGATGGCGGCTTGGACGACCGGTATTGCGTTCAGGTAGTTGGGTCCCGCCATGTTACATACGACATCGAACCCCCTCATCCGCCGTACCAGGGCGTCTCGATCCTGCACATCCACGCCGACCACCGCGGTCCGGACGTTCGTTGTCGGGATATCGGCTAGAAACTGCTCGGCCCGACGGGGACTACGTGTTGCCACTACCACTTCCGCGAATACGCCGTGCTCGATGAGGTCGCGGATGGCGACTCGACCCATCTCCCCACAGCCGAGCACCAATACTCTCAAGGACGATTGCCTTGTTGAGGAGACGGGGTCGCTCTCTCGATGTCATAGGGGAGCGCTCGCGTGGATTCTGTGCTTGAGTCGTCGATGCTTGCCTCGGAGCTCGTACGCCGCTCCGGTCGCTCTGACAGCCCAGCGAGACCCGAGTGAAAGGTCCTGTGTAGGCTAGACTGGCTCGTCACAGTAGCATAGCTCCCTGGCCCCGCAGCTAAGGTACCGTTCGTTTTGGGCGGGGGCCAGGAGCTGTGTTAGCCGGGTGCTGCTTACAGCTGCCCGCCGAAGACGATTTGACACGGAATTGCTCAATCGCCGATGGGCCTGCGCGCCAGCACTACCCTGGGGAGGCATCGGCAATCGATCGTAGTGAACCGAGTGGGGAAGCCGGAAACAGAGGTGATGCTGTGCGATGCAGGCCGACGCTGGTCCACGACCTGCACTCCTGTCTCTTCCTGAATGGGACTCTAAGCTTCGTCCTCGCGCTTGAATACCTCGGCCTCCACGAAGATCTCGAACAGCCCTCCGTCGATCTGCCCTTCATTGACTTCGCACGAGATGATGTCGAGGGCGTGCTGCGGCCTAAGCCGCTTCTTGTAGGGCCGGTCGGCTGCGGTGAGCGCGTCATAGATGTCGGCGATCGTCATCATGCGAGTCTGGATCGGGATCTCGTCTTCGCCCTTGAGCTTTCTCGGATATCCGCTGCCGTCAAGCTTCTCGTGATGGCCCCATGCGATGGTGGGGATCGCTTTCATATCCTTAGTCCACGGGATCTTACGCAGGAACTCGTAGGTGTGCGTGACGTGGCTCTCGATCTGGAGCCGCTCAGTCTCGTCCAGGCTCCCCTTGGGAATCCTGAGGAACCGCACGTCGTCCGATGTGAGGTATGGTTGCTCGTCTCCTGCAAGATCCTGGAAGTACTTCTCGGCGTACTGCAACAGCTCCTCGGAACTCTCTTCCGGCAGTACGGTGGGTTGGTTTGAGTCAAGGACGAGCTGCATGAAGTGATCGAGATCCCTGATCTTCTCGTCGTGACGGCGACTGATCAGATCTACGTGTGCCGCGTAGCCGTCCTGACCGTTAGCCTCGAGATGCTCCACACGCTCCCTGTAAAAGTCCCGCTCCAGCGTGCGGCGCACGAAGGCATAACGCTGCTTCACTGCTTCTAGGTCGTGCTCGTACAGCTTGCGGGCCTTGACCAGTACCTCCTCGCGAACTCCCACCTTACCGAAATCGTGCAGCAGTCCGGCGTACTTGATCTCGCGCAGCTCCTGGCGTGTGAAGCTTACGTTGCGATATGGGCCTGAGCCCACCCGGTCCACAGCCTGCGCCAAGGCCTCGGTCTTGTCCGCCACGCGTCCGGAGTGCCCGAACGTGGTCGGATCGCGTTGCTCGATGGCATGCACGGATGCCCGCACGAAACCCTCGAACAGGCGCTCGATCTCCTGGTACAGCAAGCTGTTCTCGATCGACACAGCTGCCTGGCCCGCCAGAGCTTTACCCAACCCCTCGACGCGGCTGGAATAGGGAACCACTTGTGCATCGAAGTCCTGGGGTGTCTCGAGCGTAGCCTCGAAATCGCGCTTGCGATTGATGAGCTGCAGGACACCGATCACCTCTTCATTGTGGTCGGCCATCGGAATGGTGAGCATCGACTTCGTGCGGTAGCCATACTTCTTGTCGAACGAGCGGTTGATGGTGTACTCGGCATCAGGCGCAAGAAAGTAGGCATCGTCGATGCGCAGCGGCTCGTTGGTCGTGGCAACGTATCCGGCGATGCTCTTCTTGTCGATCGGGATCGTGAACTCGACTAGCGGTATGTCGGGCCTGGAGTAGGTCTGTGACAACTTGAACCGCAGTCGCGGTGACTGCCCCTCGGTCTTCTCCACCAGATATAGGCTGGCGGCATCGGAAGACGTCAGCTCGCGGGCGCGCGAGAGGATCAAACCCTGCAGCTCCTCGTAATCGTGCTCCGTGCTCAATGCCATGCCGATCTCGGTGAGCTCTGCGATCTCCTTGGTGCGCATGGCCGCCTCCTGCCGCGCGCGCACCGAGTCGGCGCGGGCTGCCGCTTCGCGGTAGGCCGTTCTGAGCGATAGCAGCAGCTGACGGGTGCCGTAGGGTTGCGATACGTAGGCGGCTACGAGGTCCTCATCCAGGTCGGGCGGTATGTCCGCTTCGGCCTCGGTACCGATCGCAACGATCGCGCCGCCGGAGTCGACGAAGCCGCGCAGCCGGTTCCCCGTGAAGTCCGACCGGCACTCCGGCGCCAACACGAACACAGTGGGCACATCGTTGGCCACGAGCGCCGCACGGGTATCTACCTGCTCTGCCAGGACGCCCTCGCGTTCCAGCGCGTGCAATATCGGAGTGACGTCGAATTCCGGGGGGTATAGCAGCGTGTAGTTCATTGCTGTGCTGCCCCCAAGCCGAGCGGAGTATGCGGGAGAGGCCGCCTGTGGCGGAGCGTGATACGTTCGAGGTCGGGCGCTTCAGCCGAACACCGTAACCGTACTGTCGTCAAGTGCCGCCTCACGTATCCTGGGTTCAAGCTGCCGGACTGGGGCGCTGCCTGCAGTGAACGGTGCTGCTGCAGGCAGCGCGGTCACTCGAGGCGCGTGCTATCCGCCGATCTGTCTCAGGGCTTCTTGCGCCGGAGTATATTCGGGGAAGTCGCGCGCAACCTGGCTGAACAGCTCTACCGCCCGGTCATTGTCGCCACGATCCTGGTAGATGAGACCCTTGGTGTATAGCCGCACGGCTTCCTCAGAGAGTTTGATGTCCTTGCGCTGATCCATCAGGTTCCGCGACAGAGGCTCGAGCTCGGCCCCGCGGGTTACCTGGTCTGCCAGCTCGACGACCATCTCGAACATGTCTTCCCGTTTGCCGCGCACGAACTTGGCCTGGATGATCTCGCTCGTCTCGACATCCACTATCCGGGCATCGAACCGGAAGTCGGAGTACCAGTCGATGAACCCGCCCATGATCATGTATTTCGCGCCGACAATCTTGCCGATCTGGGCAGCCGTGTTGGCATCGACTTTGCCGCTGGCGCCCAGATCTATCTCCGCCAGTATCTCCCGGATGCGGTTGCGGTCGACGAGACGCAGCTCCGAGTTGACCGCCAGTTCCGTGATCAGCATCTGCTGGAGGCCGACCTCGAACGCGGCGTAATCCTCGCTCTCGAGACCGTACGAACCACCATTCTCGAAGCTGAGCACCCCGACCCCTGGCCTGGTGTCCTGTGCTGCAGCGGGGGTCTGCCCAACCAGGGCTGCGAGCGCTCCGAGGGTAATCAGTGAACGCCACATAGATCTATCCTCCGTCAAGCGTCAGTTCGGTGCCTTCCATCGCGGCGGTTACCTCCAGCGGATGATCCGCAGCACGGGCCATCTGCTGTGCCGCTTGAACCAGTGCATCCATGGCGATATCGTCACGCTCAGGACGATGATGGAACAGCACGAGGCGTCGGATCCCGGCCTCAGCCGCCACAGCCACGGCCTCCTCGAAGGAGGAATGCCCCCATCCCCGGTACTGCTGCAGCTCATCACCCGCGTACATGGCGTCATGCACCAGCAGGTCTACTCCGTGCAAGAACCGTACGAACTCCTCGCGCCAGCGCGGTCCCACTTCGTATTCCCCGCCCGGCCCCAGCTCGTTGTCGGTTGCGTAGACCACGCTCGTACCTCCAGCCAGGGGCGTGAGCCGGTAAGCCAGCGTGCTGCCCGGATGCCTGAGCCGGGTCGCACTGACCGCGAAGTCGCCTACCTCTAGGGGTCCGCTGTCTATGTGCTGCACTGACAGCTGGGCCGCCAGCCCATCGAGCGGCACCGGAAATACCACCGGTTCCATCTGCCGCCGCAGTATCGATTCCACTGTTGCCTCGCCCTGCCGCGGGCCCCAGACACGAACTGCGTTGCCGCCGTCGAACAGCGGTCCGAAGAAGGGCAAGCCCTGAATGTGGTCCCAGTGTGTGTGGCTCAACAGCAGGTCAACGTCGGACTCTCCGTTACCCCGCTCGATTAACTGATTCCCCAGCAGCCGGATTCCGGTCCCGGCATCCAGCACCAGCAACCGGCTGCCATCGCCATCGATATACTCGAGCGAAACGCACGGCGTGTTGCCCCCGTAACGGGCAGTGGACCCGCCGGGAGTTGGTATCGATCCCCTGGTCCCCCAGAATGTCAATCGGTAAGCCATTCTGTACGCTCGCTCACGATGCGTTACAAGTTAGGGCACGACCTGAACGCCACACAAGTAATGGAGTCACTCGTGACGGGTGACTTGGCTCACCTGATGCCCGCAGCTGCCTCGAGGCCGGCGCGGTCTGCGATTGCGATGTGCTTGCGGGTCACGCTGATCAGACCCCGCTCGGTGAGGTTCCCGATTGTGCGAGAAACGGTCTCGCGGCTGGACCCAACCATCTGCGCAATGGTGTGGTGGGTGATCTTCCTGCTGATCTTACTGCCGTCGCCTTCGTCGGCCAGCTGCAACAGCAGCCGCGCGATGCGACCCGGAACATCCAGCAGCACCAGGCCACCGATCTTGTCGTCGGCACTGCGCAACCTACGCGAGAGCGCGCGCAGCAGCCCCAGCGCGATGCGAGGCTGCGCTTCCAGGCAGCGATGAAAGTCGTCGCGGTAGAGCACGATGAGGCGGGAGTTCTCCATGGCGATGACGTTGGCGGAACGCGGCATATCGTCGATCAACGCCATCTCACCGAAGAAATCACCCTGTCCCAGGACGGAGAGGATCACTTCCCGACCATCCTCGCCGGTGAGAACGACCTTGACCTGACCCGAATCCACCACGTACAGCGCGTCACCGGGGTCGTTCTCGAAGACGATAACGCTGTTCTTGGGATAAGTCTTCTTGCGGGTGATCTGGCTGATGCGATGGATTTCAGGCTCGCTCAGATGAGCGAATAACGGTACTCTGAGTAAGGTCTCATCCAGGGTCATAGGCTTGTCTGCTCTGCGAGGAACGGATTCCCGGCAACATTAGTGAGCGGCGGGTTTTGTGTCAATCAAACACGGCCCGTCACACTTGCCCGCAGGTCATGGGCCCCGTTATAATGTTACGCTGTTTCAGCGTGGACTTTCTGCAATGGAGACGAACAGTGAAACCGGGTATACATCCTGAATATCAGCGCGCAGTGGTGCAATGTGCGTGCGGGAACACGTTCGAGACCCGATCCACGCTTCCCGAAATTCACGTGGAAATCTGCTCCCACTGCCATCCGTTCTTCACGGGCAAGCAGAAGCTGGTCGACACTGCAGGGCGTGTCGAGCGCTTCCGGCAGCGCTACTCCAAGCAGACCAGCACGGCCGAGGAGTAGACCGTGCAGGCGCGGCTTCGGGCCGCGCTCGAGCGCGCGGCCGAAATCGAGCGGGAGCTGGCCGACCCGGCAACCGCAAATGACCCCGTGAGGCTCAAGCAGCTCGGCCGCGAGTTTGCCCACCTTGAAAGGATCCGCAGGGCCGCAGCAGCCTGCGACAAACTGCGAGACGAGCTGGGTCAAGCCCGTGAGGTGGCGCGCGACTCGGATCCCGAGCTGGCCGAGCTTGCCCGGGCCGATGTAGCCACCTTGGAGCCCAGGGTGGAGTTGGCCGAGCAGGAGCTGCGCCGGCTGCTCGTACCCCCTGATCCGCTGGACGACCGCGATGTGATTCTGGAGATTCGGGCCGGGACCGGCGGCGACGAGGCAGCGTTGTTTGCAGCGGATCTCTACCGCATGTACACGCGCTACGCCGAGCGCCTGGGGTGGAAGCTGGAGCCGGTGTCGCTGTCGGAGGGCAATGTGGGCGGTCTCAAGGAGGTCACCGCCGCCGTGCGTGGCACCGGAGCATACGGCCGGATGCGTCACGAATCCGGGGTGCATCGGGTGCAGCGCGTGCCCGCCACTGAAGCCCAGGGTCGGATCCACACGTCGGCCGCCACGGTCGCGGTTCTGCCCGAGGCGGAGGAAGTCGACGTTCAGATAGATGACAGAGAACTGAAGGTCGATGTCTTTCGCTCTTCTGGTCCGGGCGGCCAGAGCGTGAACACCACCGACAGCGCTGTGCGCATCACACATCTGCCGACGGGCCTGGTGGTGCAGTGTCAGGACCAGAAATCCCAGCTCCAGAACAAGGTGAAGGCCATGGAGGTGCTTCGGGCTCGACTGCTCGACCGGATGGTGGCGGAACAGGAGGCGGAGCGGGCCAGGGAACGGCGTTCCATGGTGGGGACCGGCGACCGGTCGGCCAAGATCCGCACCTACAACTTCCCACAGAACCGAGTGACCGATCACAGAATCAATCTGACCCTGCACCGGTTGGATGAGATCCTGGATGGCGACCTGGACCAGGTGGTCGAGGAGCTGAAGCTGGCCTACCGGGGAGAACGCTCTGCTGCAGAGGCCTGAGATGCTCGAGTGCCGGCTGGTGGGGGCCGTCCTGGCCGAGGCCACCGATAGCTTGAAGCGGGCGAACATAGCGGACGCACGGCGGGAGGCCCTCACCATCTGGGCATCCCTGGCCGGGCTCGACATAGGCCAGGTTTGGCTGTTGCAGCAAGAGACTGCCGATGCACCGATGGTAGAGCGCTTCGGGCGGGCGCTGGCCCGCCGGCTTGCGGGAGAGCCGTTTGCCTACGTCGTCGGCACAGCGGGATTCAGGACCCTCGACTTGGCGGTGGATTCGCGGGTTCTGATACCCCGACCAGAAACCGAGGGCCTTGTGGAGCGGGTGTTGGCCTGGAGTGCTCGGCGTTGGACCGGTGGCGTGGGTAGCTGGGGCACCGTGGTGGACGTGGGAACCGGGAGCGGCTGCGTGGCGCTGAGCCTGGCCGCAGAGGGACGCTTCCGGCGCGTACTCGCGACTGACACGGCGGCCGCAGCGCTCGACGTGGCGCGGCACAACTATGAGACAGTTGCTCCTGGCACTCCAGTGGAATTCCACTTGGGAGCCGGCCTCGATCCAGTGCACGATGCCGAACCCGACGTGATCGTGTCAAACCCGCCATACCTCACGGCCGCCGAGTTTGCGGCCCTGGATCGCTGCGTCAGGGACTACGAGCCGCGCGCGGCTCTGGTGGGCGGCAGCGACGGGATGGAGCAGATCAGCGCCCTCCTGTTCGATGCAATGGATGTGCTCGCTGCGGGCGGGCTACTGGCAATTGAGATAGATTCCAGCAGAGCCGATCTCGCGTGGCGACTGGCCCGCGAGGCTGGTTGGCACAGCGCGCGCGTCGAGGCAGACCTCTTCGCGCGTCAGCGTTATCTCCTGGCAACCAAGGAGTCTTGAGTGCTTGAAGAAAAGGCATTGGAGTTGGGCCGCATAATCGGGCAGACGGAGGAATTCAAGGCGGTTAACCGAGCCCGTGACGCCATCGGAGAGCTATCCGAGATCAAGGCGCAAACCCAGCGGTTGGAGATGCTGGCCAAGACGATCGAAGAGCACGTGCGCGAGAGGAAGGATCCACCCAAGGAGGTTACCGCGGAATACGAGCAGCTGCTCTCCAGCATCCAGGCACACCCCAAATACCAACAGCTCATCGCAGCTCAGGCGAACTTCGACAAGATCATGCACAAGGTGAACGAGGCGATCCTGGAGGGCATGAAGAAGGGTGCCGATAGCTCGATAATCATACCGGGTTGAAACCGGCCACATGAGCGGAACGTTCATCGTAGTAGAGGGGTTCGACGGAGTTGGCAAGAGCACGTTGGCTCGCGGCCTGGCGGAGCGGATCCGTGCCGCGGGTTTCGAGGTGCTAGAGGTACGTGAGCCGGGTGGCACACCGCTGGCGGAGGCGGCGCGAGCGGCCGTGTTGGATCCGCGGCTCGACGCGACGGCTGAGGCCGAGTTGTTCCTCATCCTGGCGGCAAGGGCCGATCTCGTCAGACGGGTCATCGTACCGGCGCTGGAAGACGGGGTCGTAGTGATCAGCGATCGCTTCGATCTGTCGACTACAGCGTATCAGGTGGCTGGGCGGCTCTTGCCACGTGAAGCTGTGACGAGCGCCAACCGGCTCGCCACCGGCGGTCTTCTGCCCGATGTACTGCTGGTGCTCGACGCGCCGTTGGAACTTGCCATCGAGCGCCGCGCCGCGGAGGAGACAGCTCCCGACCGCATCGAACAGATGGATGACCAGGTGCGGGAGCGCATCGCTCGGGCGTTTCGCGAGGCATCGGGCGACGGGGTGGTGCATCTGGATGCCACCGGATCTCCCGCAGAAGTCGAGGCAGCTGCGTGGGATGTGGTGCACTCCAGGCTCAGCGGCACTCGCCCCGTATCGGCCTGTTGAATCCCCAATTGACTCAGTGATCCAGTAGCGGAGGAGTTCGATGAAGAGTCGGCCCATTATCGTCTTGGCGCTCGTTGCCATGGCGGCGCTCCTGTCTGGTGGCTGGTTGGTGCAGCGAGGCATAGTCCGGGCGGGGACCGTTTACGAGCAGGCACGACTGTTCCAGGACGTGCTAGCTCACATCGCCGAGCACGCGGTGGATACGCTCGACGAGGTGCAACTGTATGACTTGGCGATCGACGGGCTAATCGAGCAGCTGGACGATCCCTATGCGAGTTTCCTGCGGGCGGACGAGGTCTCGGAGCTACGGGAGCGCACTACCGGCACCTATGGGGGACTCGGCATTCAGATAGACCTGCGCGACGGCTGGATCACCGTGATCGCACCCATAGCCGACACGCCGGCGGAAGAAGCAGGTATCGAATCCGGAGACAGGATCATCGAGGTTGAGGGTGTCTCGACATTCGGCTGGAGGAACGACAAGGCAGTCGCCGAGCTGCGGGGCGATCCGGGCACGAGTGTGCTGCTTACGGTCGAGCGGCCGGGTGTGCCGGAGCCGTTCGAGGTCACACTCACGCGAGCGACCATACAGATCAAATCGGTGCAGGCGGTCTTGATGATCCAGCCCGACGTGGGCTTCGTGTCACTCACGTACTCGACGATCGGTGAGACAGTGGTCCAGGAAGTGAGTGAGGCTGTCACGGAGTTGCGCGACCAGGGTGCCCGCTCCTTGATTCTCGATCTGAGAGACACCCCTGGTGGACTACTCGATGAAGGGATCGCGCTGACCGATCTGTTCCTCGATCGCGACCAAATCGTGGTGGACACGCGTGGGCGTACTGTGGCAGCGACGGAGACCTACCGTACACGCACTGATCAGCAGTGGCCTGGGATGCCGATCGTGGTCCTGGTCAACGGCGGATCGGCGAGTGCGGCCGAGATCTTTGCAGGTGCGCTGCAGGATCACGACCGCGCGGTGATACTCGGTACTCCGACCTTCGGCAAGGGTCTGGTACAGACCG
>CP070666.1:2245346-2261256 GCA_020351775.1 Gemmatimonadota bacterium
GCCTGCTGCAGCGGGTGGAGCTGATCGCCCTGAGCGAGGCCCTCGATCGTGGTTACCGCCTTGCCCCGGACGTACTCCAGGTTCGTGATACACGATCGCATAGCCCGGCCATCTATAACAACGGTACAGGATCCGCACAGGCCGGCTCCACATCCGTATTTGGCGCCGGTCAGCTCCAGATCGGTTCGTAAGACCCAGAGCAGAGTCCGGTCAGCCGCGGTGTCGAGTGTGACGGGCTCCCCGTTCAAGGTGAAACTGATGGTCTCAGTCATCTAGCCTCCCAATTGTACGGCTGCCGCGCCCGAGGTCACGGCACTCTGGTGGTCCGATTTCCGTTGTCACTGTCAATGAGGAATCACACTATACTAAACCGACCGGCGCGACCGCGTTAGGGTCTTTCGCTCGACCCTGACGATCCGCGGCAGCAGCGCCCAACAGGCCGAATCACAGGCCGGTGCGGGCCGAACATGGTCCGAAACACCAATCACCTGCGGAGTCTACCATGAACCCCGATCTCAGCGAACTGCTCAACAACGAGTACGCGCAGGCCCTCGCATGGCTCTTGGCCGGACTCGTCGCGGCGACTCTGGCGCGCGTCGTCATCTTCCGTACACTGCACGTCTTGACCCGGCGCAGCAAGACCGACGTGGACGATCAGCTGGCCACAGTGCTGCGCTGGCCGGTCATCTGGACGTTCATCCTGCTGGGGCTGAGCGGAGGAATTCAAGTTCTGGAGCCGAGCCCGCGCCTGGCTTACTGGGTCTTCGGCGTGTTGAAGACGATTCTGGTGATCATATGGTCGGTGGCGGCAGGGCGGGTCGGCACGATCCTGCTGCGACTGCTCGCCCGACAAGCTGACCGGGTGCCGTTCATACAGCCAAAGACTCTGCCCCTCTTCGAGATGGTCAAGAAGATCACCGTGGCAGGCGCGTTCGTCTATTTCCTGCTCTCGGCGTGGCAACTCAACCTGACCACTTGGCTCGCCTCGGCCGGCGTGGTGGGCATCGCAGTCGGTTTCGCCGCCAGAGACACCCTCGCCAATCTGTTCTCGGGCGTGTTCATCATGGCCGATTCACCCTACCAAATCGGGGATTACATATACCTCGACGACAAACTGCGCGGTAAAGTCACCGATATCGGACTCCGCAGCACACGCATCCTGACCCGTGACGATATCGAGGTCACCGTCCCCAACGCCGTCGTGGCCGGTGCCAAGATCGTCAATGAGTCAGCGGGGCCCCACGAGAAGTTACGGGTCAGGGTCAAGATTGGAGTAGCGTACGGGAGCGACGTGGATCAAGTCGAGACAGTGCTACTGAGCTGCTGTGAAGGGATCGATGAATTGTCCGACTTTCCTCATCCCCGCGTGCGCCTACGGGGATTCGGAGAATCGAGCCTCGACTTCGAACTGCTGGCTTGGACCAAGGAACCCGAGCTCCGTGGTCGCACATTGCACGAATTGAACAAGCGGGTCTACAAGGCGCTCGCCCGAGAGGGTATCGCGATCCCCTTCCCACAGAGGGATCTGCACGTAAAGGCCATGCCGACCCAGGTTCGCGCAATCGAGTCGTGAGTCGGGCGGCTGAGCCGGAGCCGCCGCGCGGACGTCTCTCCCGTCGACTAGGTCCCGCTATCTCTGGCAAATAGTGCTGCCACGGCCGGCTTTGTGACCTTCCCCAAGGCGTTGCGTGGCAGCGCCGTGACTACCTTCAGGTCCTTGGGAATCTTGTATGGCGCCAGGCGGTCCCGCGTCCGTTGTCGCACGTCGTCGAGTGTCAGCGTGGCACCAGCGACTGATTCAATGGCAACACACACGCGTTCGCCCCAATCGGGATCTGGCACACCCACCACCGCGCATTCTCGCACCCCTGGCAGGCTTCGCACCGCCTCTTCGATCTCCAGAGCCGAGACCTTGTATCCGCCGGTCTTGATGATGTCGACGCTGCCGCGTCCCAAGATCCGGTAGCAGCCCTCCTTGACCACGACGATGTCGCCGGTCTTGAACCAGCCGTCATGAAACGCGGCAGCCGTGTCCTGCGGTCGGCGCCAGTACTCGAGGAACACGTTCGGGCCCCGAATCAACAGCTCGCCCGGTGTGCCAGCCGCAACATCACGCATCTCCTGGTCCACAACCCGCGCTTCGACACCCGGCAGCGGCGTTCCCACCGTGCCCGGGGCGCGCTCGCCGTGCAGCGGGTTCGCCAGGGCCATGCCGATCTCCGTCATGCCGTAGCGCTCCAGCAGCACCTGCCCACTCACCTCGAGCCAGCGTTGGAGGACTGTGACTGGCAGGGCGGCAGACCCCGATACCATGAGACGCAGTCTACTGCAGGCAGCCGACATCGCTGCCCGATCACCTGAGTTCGCCTCGTCCCACGCGCTGATAAGCCGCCGGTACATCGTCGGCACAGCCATGAAGAGCGTCACGGTCCGATCCATGAGATGCGCCCATGTCTCTCGCGCATCGAAGCCGCTGAGCACATCGCAACACGCGCCAGACCAAAGCGCACAAGTCAAGACGTTGATGATCCCATGAACGTGATGTAGCGGGAGGGTCAGGATGACCCGATCCTCCGCGGTCCACTCCCAGGCGTCAACCAGCGATGTTACCTGCGCGCGGATCTGTGTGTGCGTGCTGACTACTCCCTTTGGCTTTCCGGTAGTCCCGCTCGTGTACAGGATCATCGCACGACGCTGTTCGGCTACATCAGGAAGGACACCTGGCTCCGTGCCGTTTAGCTCCGATGTCAGGACCACGGGAATGCCACGCGGTTCTGCAGCCTCGTGGATGCGGGCCTCGAATGACGGATGTGATACAATCGCGGTGGGATCAGTGTCGTCCAGCACGTGCGCCAGTTCACCGCTCGGGTGCGATACCGCTAGCGGTACGGCGATCCCGCCTGCCCGCCATACGCCCCACTGGGTTGCCGCGTAGTCGAAGCCAGGCGGCACCAGGAAGGCCACCCGTGCCTCGTTCAGGTCACCGGCGCCCCGTAACAGAGCTGCGGCCACGGAGCCCGATGAGGTCAGCAAATCGCTGTAGCTATGCTGCCCGCGTGAATCGACCACTGCGACCCGAGTCGCGTGGCCGGTCGCACGTGCGATTAGATCGATGGGCATGCAGGCCCGCTAACCGCTGTGCTCACCGGATTCAGGGCACTCGGATCCCTACGACTAGCGTCCCACCGACCGGCCGACTACGAGCTTGAACTGCCACCCTCGGTTGTAGACGCTCGACAGATTGAACGCATCTGCCAAGCCAAGCAAGTACCGTACGTCAACGGCGACGAAGGTTCCCTGTCGCGTCCAACGGCCAACCATGAGACCGAATGGAATGAACCACTGGGTCCCCTTGGCATTGTCACAGATGAAGCGATCGGTCTTCGCATTGCAGCTGATTTTGAACCCGACGTTTATGCCCGAGTAGAAGCGCGTGCGAAGGTCTCCGCCTCCCGCCTGTGCAACACCACCGATCAGCAAAGGGATGTCGATGTAATCGAGCCTGATGTTCTCATCCCCTCTCTGCACCCAGGTCCCCTCGAGGCTCACCGCAGACCAGTGAAATGTGCGGTACCCCACAGTGACCCCGGCCGTCCCGCCCCAGCGCGACGATGAGGAAATGTTCCCGAAATCCGACAGTGTTGCGCCGCCCGTCAGGCCGACGAACTGGCGTTGGGCCATGGCCGGCGATGTGAGTGTTACAAGACCGAAGACTGCTGCTAGCATTGTCCTCATGATGGCTCCTTGCAAATACATCACCCCGACTAGAGAACGGTTGGAGGGCCGTCACCGGTGGTTATGCGATTGGCTAGCCCATGACTCCCCCCAGAGCGACAGCGGTGAAGATATGCGTCAGGATGTGAATTGCCAGAGCGGGTCGTCGGCTCAAACGAGACCAGGACGCCCTCGGTGACCCTCCACTCAGGCAACTGAAGAAGAGGCGGATTCCCGGTCAACTACGCGTCTGGGGACCATCTCAGCCCTCGCTGATTCTCGACACAACCAGCCTGTGCTTGCCCGTCTCCTCGCGGAACGGCGTGTCCCCGATTTCGTACTTGAGATCGACTGCGTTTCCCAGCGCCCTTCTCAGCTTCTCCTCGAACCTGGCAATGGTAGACTCGTTGAAACCCGCATCCTTCACCACGCGGACTGTGATGTGCTGTAGATCCTCCTGAATTATCTGGAATTGATGTATCTCGCCAATGAAGTACTTAGGCAGATAGTCGAAATACATTCCATGTACCTTCTTGCCATCAGCCGTCTGGACGAAGTCCAGCATTCTCCCGGAAATCTCCTGCAGCACAGGAAGTCCCCGACCGCACTCGCACGATTCATCCGCCAGAACTCCTACATCTCCCATTCGGTACCTGATCATGGGCATCCCGAAGTTGTTGAGTTCGGTCATGATGAGATTGCCGCGCTCCCTACTCGCATCATCATCTGCCGCTTCGACCTCCACGAGCACGTTCTCGGCCATGATATGCAATGCGCCCTTGGGACACTCACAGGCGACCGGTCCGAACTCGGCGCATCCGTATTCGTTGAACACCCTGCACCCGAACACCTCCTCAATGAGTTGTCTCTGATGTGAGAGCAGGGGTTCGCCGGTCACGATGATGGCCTTCAAATGGACCTCGTCCACAGGGAGAGCGTTCCCCTTCACGAATTTGGCGAACTCGTAGATGCCAGACGTGAAACCGTAGAACGAGGCCGGATTGAACCGCACGAGTTCTCTGTAGTACATCTCGAGGGATTCACGGTCCAAGCCATGAGTGGAGAATGTCTTCCTGTTGAGCAAGAGATCCTTTACCGAATCCTTCGTCCTTCTCTTGGTGTCAAGCTGCGTGCCCCAGAAACGTATCAGACGCTCTCCGACCTTCAGGCCCATCCAGCGGTACGCCCTGAACACGGCGGCATGCTGATAGGCCAAAGCCGTCCTATCGGTATAGATGATCGTGGTCGGTCCCGATGAACCACTCGTACTGTCTTCAGAGAACTTGTATCGCCTGTCCTGCGCAATGAGGTCGCGGGCGTTCTCCCTCACGACCTGTTTGCTGATCGGCGGGATCAACTCCAGATCCTCGATTGTTACGAGTCTTGCCGGTCGAAAGCCGGCTGCATCATACATCTTCCGATAGTGAGGAACATGGTCGTACGCGTGCCGGACCAGCTGCTTCAGTTTCTCCCACTGACGCTGCCTTACGCTCTCGAGCGGGCGCCACTGACTCTGCTCTAGATCGTCTAGGGCGTCAAAGACTCGTTCGTTCCTCCAGTACTGAACGATCTTGTAGGTGACGAGCGCTATCGCAGGATGCATGATGGGCTCCTAGCAAGGCCGACCGAACCGTGCCGAGGTGCTAGCAACAAACCTGCCAGGGGAATCGCCCCTTTGCGGAGATCAGCTGGCAAAGGCCGCTCGCTCACCCGGCACGCCACTTGCGTCAGCGGCGACAGTGGTGCCAACCTGTTCAACGAGTATGTTCTCCGATGGAGCTGGGAATCAAGCCATCGTCTCTCGAATTCAGGAACCAAGCGTGCATGCTAATCTAAGTCTCTGGGACTGTGTGGTTAACTCCAAAGGGCATTTGGAGATGGATGGCTGTGACCTGGTCTCCGTAGCCCGCGAACATGGAACTCCGATCCACGTCGTCTCCAAGCGCAGCCTGTCTGCCAATTGCGACGAGGCCCAACGATCTCTCAGCAGGTCTCTCCGAGAAGTAGAGGTCTTCTACTCCTACAAGACGAATTGCGTCCCCGGTGTGCTCGAGATCATTCATGGGCATGGTATCGGCGCTGAAGTCATCTCTCCCTACGAACTGTGGGTAGCCCTCAAACTGGGTGTGCCCGGGGAAAAGATAATCTACAACGGGCCTCACAAGACTAAGGACAGTCTCACCACCGCTATCCGGAACGACGCAAAGCTCATCAACCTCGACTCGCTCACGGACATCCGAAACGCGGCGGATGTCTGCCGGGCTCACGGGCTGACCGCCAACGTCGGCGTCCGGCTCTGCCCCAGCTACGGCTGGAGTGCGCAGTTCGGCCTCAGCATGCGGAATGAAGAGGCCAACAGCGGTTTGAGACTCATCAAGGAGAACGGCGAGTGTCTGAGACTGAAGGGCTTCCACGTCCACCTCGGAAGTCAGATCACGGACATGTCTCTGTTCCGGAAAGCGCTTGCGGAAGTGCTCGCGTTCGTGCAAGAAACTCCAGAGGGTACCAGAAAGGATCTGCAGTACCTCGATGTAGGTGGCGGCTTCGGCGTTCCGATGGTGAGGGAGATAGGAGGCATAGAGCGCAGGCTTTCCGCTATCGGGCGTCGCCCGTTCCGCGCACCCGATCCCGATCAATGCCCTGGCTTTGACGAATTCGGCACTGCCATAGCCGAGACGTTGGAACAGTACACCGACCTGTTCAAAGGCGGCGGTCCGACGGTGATCGTAGAGCCGGGACGCGCCATAACGAGCAACACTCAGGTGCTGCTGCTTGGTGTAAGGGTTGTGAAGCAGCGAAAGATCCCGATAGCGATTCTCGACGGCGGCAAGATGAACATTACCTTCCCCACCTCATTCGAATATCACCAGATCCTTGCGGCATCCAGGATGCGTGAGAGCGCGGACAATAGCTACAAGCTCGTGGGAAGGACGTGCACGCCCTCAGACCTGCTATACGAAAACGCGAGACTCCCAACCGTGGAGGAGGGAGATATCATAGCGGTCATGGACGCCGGTGCCTACTTCACCTCGTTCTCTAACGATTTCGCCTTTCCTAGACCACCGATCATTCTGCTAGACAATGGTGCAACGAGCGTGCTCAGGAGAAGAGAGACATTTGAAGACGTGGCGGCCAGGGACTCACTCGTGTGACGGGTTGAGCACTCGCGAGGTATTGTCGTAGCAGACGAGCCAGCTCCACCAGAAACTCGACACACCCCACCCCACTCGATTCCAGGTCACGCCACCGCACACCAACGCTCAGCGGTGCACGAAACAGCAGCGGCTGGGATCTTCGGCATCATAGAGCACGGCAACTACGTCACCGTCACTCCAATACCTCCGCATCACCGTGGAGTACTCGGTGGAACCACGATACGTGACGCCGCCGACCTCGAAATCGAACAGGAACCTCGAGAGAAAATCGCCGCCACGCACGGAGACGATCCACCCTTCGGTGAACTCCCCGCGGCAGAAGAGATCCGTGTAGCGACGCTTGCGGTCGCGCACCTTGGAGAAGTAGATCAACGGAACGATCCCCACGCTGACCACTGACCAGAGCCCGTACCCAACCGAGATGAGGGTATGGATCGCGGGGGAATGGAGCCGTGTAGTGGGGAAGATGGGGTGCATGAGATTGTGGTAGACATCGGCAAACTCGCCCTCAGGGTCTCTCGGTGGCGAGCCCATGTTTACGAACTGCGGCCCGTCGCCGCTCACCACTCGTCTCGTGCGACGCATCCCCCGGGAACGCACTCCGTCACGAGACTCACGGGCAGGTGTCGTAGCTGACGACCCCTCATCCAGCAGAATGCGGCGAACGTCGGCCGCCGTCTGCGGACGGTCGCGCGGGGCCGGCCGCAGCACGGCCTCGATCGCCTGGCGCAGTGCCCGCCGCGCCGGGAGATCAGATGGGACTTCTATGCGGCCCGATTGGTACGAGAACTCATGCGGGGCAACGCCGGTGAGGACGTGTAGCAGCGTGGCACCCAACGCATACAGGTCAGATGGGGGTCCCGCCTGGCCCAAGAGCTGCTCCGGCGGCATGTAGCCGATGGTGCCGACAACCGTCGTTCCCGAAGCGTCCGGCGGTCGCCAGCCGACGCACACACCACCGAAGTCCACCAATGCCGGCGGCTCTTCGGCACGCAGCAGCACGTTGGAGGGTTTGATATCACGGTGGAGAATCGGTGGCGCGCGCCCGTGTAGATATTCCAGCACATCCAGCAGACCCAGCGCGACCTCGTAGATCTCTTGCTCACCGAGGAGCGGTCCGACCTCCATCCGCTGCTTCAGGGACATGCCCTCCACGTATTCCTGCACCAGGTACAGCGACGTGTCGCGATCCCGTCCCCGAAAGAAGTCGAACACTTTGGGAATTCCCGGGTGATCGAGCATGGCTAGAAGCTTCGCCTCCCGCTCGAACAGCTCGAGGAACTTCCAGTCGTCGAGATGCCCGTGGCGTAGCTCCTTCACCGCCACCACACGATGCTCACGGACGTCGTCGCACAACAAAGTCTGGGCCGAGGAGCCGGTTCCGAGCACACGACGGACCTCATAGCGATCCGCGATCACTCGTATAGCAGCTCCTCCACCGTCCGCCCCGGTCGAATCGCGTTCCGTTGACATGGCATTCCTAAGATGTGGATCGCAGGATCAGCATGCCAGTCTCCACGGATAACCACCTCGACCTGTGTGCCGCCCTCTCTGGATCGGCCGCGGACGCCCTCGACCTAACGGTCCTCCGCCCTCCTCCCCGTGAAATGGACGGCCTTGACGCCATAAGCCTCGGCGGCGTCCTGGGTTGCTCCCTTGCGAAACCGGAACCCGGAAACGACGGCCGACCGGACCCGCTCGAAGCCCGCGTTCTCAAGCAGCGCAAACACCTCTCCCTCCGGGAGAGCACCGCCGATTCAGCTGGCCCAGAGCTTGGGATCGTTGACGATCGACTGCGACAACTGCTTGGCACTCACTATGTCAGTGATCGAATATCGGCCGCCGGGCCTGAGGACTCTGAACATCTCCTCAATTACCCGGCGCTTCCGGAAAGAGAGATTGATGACCCCATTCGAGATGACGACATCCACGCTGGCATCGGTTAGCGGGATCTCCTCCATAGGTCCCTCGTGGCACTCCATGGTCGTGCCCGTCGCTGCGGCGTGCGCCTTTGCCTTGAGGCACATTGCGGGGTTCAGGTCTACTCCGATCACCCTTCCCGCAGAACCGACCTGCCAGGATGCAATGATGCCGTCGAGTCCCGCACCACTTCCCAGGTCGAGCACGACCTCTCCCTGCTGCAGCGCGCTGCGGGCGTGCGGGTTTCCCACTCCGGCAAACGACGCGACTGCACCGGATGGAGCGCGTTCCAGCCACCCGGGATCGTAGCCAAACATCTCAGCCGCCTCCCGACCGTGATAGAAATGGAACTCGGTATCCGGTTTGTCGGCGACCTCCTGGTACATGCGGACGACTTCTCCCTTGATGACCGCCTCGAGCGAGGCTTGCGCATCCATTAGTGCAGCGTTGGGTTGAGACATTGCGATGTTCCCTTCCAATAGCAGGGTTGTCGTAGCTGAAGACACCTCATCCGCGGCCGAACTTCCTGTGACGCGTTCGCACCGAGGCCAACTTCCGTCTGGACGGCTGCAGCAGGCATCGGGCAACAGGGCGCAACGGGCCCACCTGCTCGCTCAAACAGCCGTACCGCTCATATGAACCGATGGTGGACGAGGACCGCCGACAGGCGGCCCTGGGAAGGTCAACTGAATCTGTCTCCCGGCGTCCGTAGCGCATCAACACTAAGTGTTGCGGCTCGTTTACGCCAGGATGTTGCATGTGAATCTCGTCACAAAGGCGGCATAGCGCCCGGACTTCCCGTCGACAGGATCTCCGAAGTCAATTCGGAGGTCAGTCCAGCCACTTACACGTAGGTGAGTTACCTTCTCGAGCGGGCCTTCTCGGTCACAGCGATCAGATCCTCGACCCGCATCGATGCGATGGTCTGACCAATCAGGCCGAGTGGCAGATCGTCGGTCTTCCTGAAACGCACGCACGACTTGCCGACGTCGAACCGTTTGCCCGTCGCCTTGTATGCCTTCTCGAAATCCTTACGTGCTTTCTCGGACGAGTAGATGCCCGAGAGGTAAACTGCCATGTGGTTCTTCTGTGATGCCAGCGCAGCGTACGTGAGCGGCTGCTTGTTGTAGGTATTGGGATACCTCTGCAGCGGTACCTGATAGGTGATCATGCCCCAGTTCATCGCCTCCTCGAATCCGTCCGGCAGGTTCTCCCGTATTACCTGCCGGACTTGCTCGATTGCCTGGCGCCGGTCCTCGGGCAGTTCGGCCAGATACTGTGTGACTGTAGTTGCTTCAGATCGCATGCTAGTTGCTCCGGTGGAAATGCCGCCGTGGATCGCTGTCCGACGATGAGTTGACTCGCACTAAGGGTGGTGGCTCCTCATGTCGCATTCAAGTCTCCCTGCCCGCACTCCGACGATCAGTAGTAGTAGCAACTCCCTTTCATTACTCAGCCCTGAGTGCCTCCACTGGATCGACTCTGGTCGCCCGTCGAGCGGGCAGATAGCTGGCGGCCAAGGCTGCCAGAGCGAGCACGATGACAGCAGCGAGAAACGTGGCCGGATCGTGGGCGCTCGTTTGGAACAGAAAGCTGTTCAGCAGTCTGACTGCCGCCCAGGCTATGGCTGCACCGATGGCCAGGCCGGCTGCCGCCAGAGCGGCCCCACGCCCAAGTACAGACCTGACCACATCGGACTGCTTCGCGCCCAGCGCCATGCGTATCCCCATTTCTGACTTACGCTGTGCCATAGTGTATGCCACCACCCCATACACTCCTACCACCGCCAGGAGACCGGCAATTATCGCCAGGAGCGAAACGAGGCCGGTCCGGAACCGCGGCGCGGCGACAGACAACGAGATCACTGATTCGAGCTCGCGAATGTTGGGCAGCGGAACAATGGGATCGTAGTCGGCAATTGCCTCTCTGATCGCGCCCGCCACCACAGCCGGCGGAACCCGCGTCTTCAACAGGACGTCTACACGCGATCGTGGAGCCTGAGCGTAGGGCGTATAAATCTTAGGGCGTGGAGCGACGTCCAGCCCCTGGTGCCGTACGTCTGCAGCTACTCCGACAATCGTTACCCACGGGCTGTCAGACTCTAGAGTGGAGCGCTTCAGTCTGCGGCCCAGCGGATCCTCGTTGGGCCAATACCGTTGGGCCATCCCATCGCTGACAATGGCAACGGGTTTGGCATCCGGCCCGTCTTCCCCCGTGAACTCACGACCGCGGGTGATCGGGATGCCTAGTGTCCGAAAATACGACGGGCTCACCGCGCTGCGTTCCACGTTGGTTTCGTGCATCCCTGAAGACGTCTCCAATGTCACGGTCCCCGAGCTTGTACCGCCCATGAAAGGCATGTTGTCAGCCAGAGCAGCGGACTCGACCCCGGGAACGGCTGTAAGCCGGTCCCGCAGTGGCGTTAGGTATTCGAACCACCGCAGTTGCTCAGATGAAAGTGATGCGGCCGGTCTGGGCGTTGCAGAGCGGGCTGGTCTCCCCAAACCCGAGGCGGGCACTGTGAACTCGAAGGTAAGAACGCGCTCTGCATTGAAGCCCCGCTCGACACTGGTCAGTTGCATGAAGCTCTTGACGAGGAGACCCGCGGCGACCAACAGAACAAATGCGAGCGCAATCTCCGAGACTACCAACGACCCCTGGGCCCAATTCCGTCGGCGTCCAGCCGTAGAGCTTCGGCTGCCCTCCTGCAAGGTCTCGAGCACATCGGCGCGTCCGGCACGCAGGGCCGGTAGCGAGCCGGCCACCAAACCCGTCACGACCGATACGGCTGCCGCGAACAGGAGCACACGGTGATCCAACGCAATCTCGTCGGCTCGCGGCAGGCCAGATGGCAATGCAGCAAGCAACGGCCTGAACGCCGCCACCGCGATCAATACGCCTGTCACTCCCCCGATCACTGCGAGCACCAGGCTCTCGCTCAAGAGCTGCCGCACCAATCGCCCCCGCCAGGCACCCAAAGCCGAGCGTATCGCTAGCTCTCGCCTCCGGTCCGTCGCTCTGACCAACAACATGTTGGCGATGTTGACACACGAGATCAGCAGCACTACCCCCACGGTGCCCAGTAGGACCAGCAATATCAGTTGCACATCGCCGACAACCTGGTTGATTCGGGGCACCAGACGCACGCCGAAGTCGGGATTGTGGCCGCGCGACTCCACGAGCCGTGCAGTGAGAGCCTCCATCTCGCGCTGGGCTCGGTCCAGGTCGATCCCCGGTTTGAGCCGCGCTATGGCGAAGAGGTATTGTCTGTTGCGATCGGTAGCTTTGGATTCGTCGTCGAACGTGGTCCAGACCGAGTACCCGGCGCCGGGAAAGTAGAACCCCGCCGGCATGACACCGACAACGGTGTGGGCTGTTCCGTTGAGGCGTATGGTGGTTCCCGCCACGGACGAATCACTGCCAAACCGTCGCTCCCAGAAGCTGTGATTCAGCACCGCCAGAGGTGCAGCCCCCACCCCGTCGTCTTCCGGTCCAAACGTGCGGCCCAACAGCGGAGCAACACCCAGTGCCCGCCAGACGCCCGATGTGACGCGCGTTCCGTAGATGCGCTCCGGACGGTCTCCCCCCAGCAGCGTGTAGGAGCGATCGTCGTAGGCACCCACATTCTGGAACACGGCGCTCAGCTCTTCCCAGTCGTGGAAGGTGGGCATAGACGCCGGGAACTCACTGGCCCACGATCGCAGGCTCAGATTGGGCGAGTCGAACCAGCCCGTGTTCACTTGCCAAACGTTCACCAACCGCTCCGGCGAAGGGTACGGCAGAGGACGCAGCAACACGCCGTTCACCACGCTGAAGATCGCGGTAGTTGCCCCGATGCCGATCCCCAGTGTAACGACGGCCGTGAGGGTAAAGCCCGGCTGCCTCGCGAGACCGCGCGCCGCATGGCGGACGTCCTGCGGGCTGCCGCTCAGGAATGACCCCCGCGCAAGCCTCACGCCGAACCGTGTTCGACGGGCAACGTTGATCCTGTTTGTGGGACTGAGGCAGCGCAGCGCCTGCCCCCAGTACCAGCGTTTGGCACCCAAGAGATCCTCGCGCGCCATTACTGCAAACCGCTCTGCCAGGTCGCTGCGAATTGCCTCGCGCACTGCGCCAATCGCGAACGAGGCCACGAGCGCCTCAGCCAACCGGGGTGGACGCACAGGATCGCGTCCCCCGCTGTCACGCCGACTCACGGCCTGGTCGTCCGGGGCTTCAACCGCACGCCCGCCCAAAGGCTGTCATACATCGTGCGCGAGAGGGTCAATGCGCTGAGGCCGGACGGCAGAATTGTGTAGTACTTCCTGGACCTGCCGCCTCGATCCTCTGCAGGCCCGCCTACCTTCGATGTCACGTATCCCTTCTTCTCCAGCCGGTTCAGTGTCACGTAGACGGCCTGGATGGACACTTCTCGCCCCGTCGTCGCCACGATCTCGTCGTAGATCGACATTCCGTACGCCGCCTCATCGAGCCGGGCCAGCGCCAGCAGCACGACCAACTCAAACTCGCCGAGGTATTCCCCCTTGGTCACAGATCCTCCCAGCCTAGTTGATTTAAACAAAATTTAATAACTGCCGGTGTCAAGACTCTGCAGCATCTAGCGCCGGGTTTGATCGCACCGCACAATACCTCGCGATCTGGAAGCTCGACACAGGAAATCGGTGCCTCATGCCTACTCCTATCTCCCGCCGAGGATTCCTCGGCCACACGCTCGCGGCTACCGCAGGACTGATGGTGCGGCAGTACGGCCTCACCCCCCAGGCGACTCCACACGACGGCCTCGTGCTGTGGTATCGCAGCCCGGCTACTGCATGGGTCGAGGCGCTGCCAATCGGCAACGGTCGGCTTGGAGCCATGGTGTTCGGTGGTATCGGGACCGAACGGCTGCAGTTGAACGAAGACACACTGTGGTCGGGGGAGCCCAAGGACTGGAACAACCCAGACGCCCGAGAGGTCCTCACGCGAATCCGCCGCCTGATCTTCGAGGGCAAATACGTCGAAGCCGACCAGCTCTCGAAGCAGATGATGGGACCATACACCCAGTCCTACATGCCATTGGGAGATCTGAGCATCACCCTCGAGCACGGCGACATTGGCCGGGACTACGAAAGGCAGCTCAATCTGGAGACCGCGACAGCGTCTGTCCGGTATACGGTGGGCGGAATCACCTACAAGCGGGAAGTGTTCGCCAGCCATCCGGATCAAATCATTGCGCTGCGTATGGCAGCCGACCAACCACACATGTTGAACTGCTCGGCGCGGCTCACGAGCAAGCTTCGATCCCGTTCCACGGCGGAAGATGGCATTCTGAGACTCAGGGGCAGAGCACCGTCTCACGTGGACCCCAGCTACTACGATCGACCCGATCCTGTGCGCTACAGCCCCAATAGAGGGATGAGCTTCGAGGTGCAGCTTGAGGCTGCCACGACCGATGGAGACATAGCGGTAGATCCCGATGGCCTGCGTGTTCGTGCCGCGACCGAGGTCGTTCTCCTATTGAGCGGTGCAACGAGCTTCGCCGGATTCGATCGCTCCCCCTCGGCACAAGGATCGGCACCGGGGCCCGCCGCGACGGCTACCCTTGCCGCCGCGAGCCGCAAGTCCTTTTCGCAGCTACGGCATTCACACGTCGCGGATCATCGTGCGTTGTTCGATCGAGTGTCTCTGGACCTGGGGTCGTCAGCGGCGTCACAAGATCTCCCCAGTGACGAACGCATCGCCGAGTTCGGCGCGAATGACCCTCACCTGGTGAATCTGCTGTTCCAATACGGCCGCTATCTGCTGATAGCCAGTTCCCGGCCCGGCACTCAGCCGGCCAACCTCCAGGGGATCTGGAATGACCACGTGCGTCCGCCGTGGAGCTCCAACTGGACGATAAACATCAACACGGAGATGAACTACTGGCCCGCAGAAGTCACCAACCTGGCGGAGTGCCACGAGCCATTGTTCGAGTTCATTGCAGATCTGGCTGAGAACGGGCGCAAGACCGCACAGATCAACTACGGCGCACGGGGATGGGTATCACACCACAATGCCGATCTGTGGCGTCAGACCGCACCGGTCGGAGACTACGGACACGGCGACCCGGTGTGGGCACTCTGGCCAATGAGTGCGGCATGGCTGTGCCAGCACCTGTGGGAACACTATGCTTACGGCCGCGACTCCGAGTTTCTGAGGACCCATGCCTATCCTCCGATGAAGAGCGCAGCTCAGTTCTATCTCGATTGGCTGATCGACGATGGACAGGGACACCTCGTCACCGCACCCTCCACCTCCCCAGAGCTGAAGTTTCGGTTACCGGACGACTCCCGCGCCGCTGTCAGCACGGCTGCGACAATGGACCTGTCGCTGATATGGGACCTGTTCACCAATACGATCGAGGCGTCGGAGTCGTTGGGAATCGACCAAGCGTTTCGCGACGACCTGACCGCAGCACGTGGCAAGTTGCACCCATTGCAGGTGGGCTCACGCGGCCAGCTGCAGGAATGGCTGCAGGACTGGCCTGAGGCTGACCCGGAGCACCGTCATTTCTCACACTTGTTCGGCCTGCACCCGGGGCGGCAGATCACTCCGGAAGGCACACCACGACTGTTCGATGCAGCACGACGGTCACTCGAGTTGAGAGGCGACGGGGGCACCGGTTGGAGCTTGGCCTGGAAGATCAATGCATGGGCCCGGCTGCGAGACGGGAATCGGGCATTTCGATTCATCGACAACCTGCTCACTCTCGTGCGGACGGGCGACACGGTATACCGCGGAGGTGGTGTCTACCCCAATCTGTTCGACGCGCATCCACCGTTCCAAATCGACGGAAACTTCGGTGCGACCGCGGGTATCGCCGAGATGCTGCTGCAGAGTCACGCTGGGGTGTTACACCTGCTGCCTGCACTTCCCTCTGCGTGGCCCAATGGTTCGATCCGCGGATTGCGCGCCAGGGGTGGTTACACAGTAGAGATCGTGTGGCGGTCCGCTCGATTGGATCACGCAACAATCCAAGCTGCCTATCGTGGGATCTGTCGTGTGCGCACCGCCGGACCAGTGGCTGTCATGTCTGATGGTACACTGATCGAGGTATCGCGAGAGGCACACCACGTTGTTGCCTTTGAAGCGGAGGCTCGGCA
>CP070666.1:2261356-2263505 GCA_020351775.1 Gemmatimonadota bacterium
AATCCGGCTAGGCAACCCCGGTCTGCCCGGTCAGCCCCCACACCGCTCTGAGGACGCGCCAATGCTAGGGGGCTACCCCGTTCCCCGGCTACGGGGCCAGCGGTTGTTCTCCCTATCATCGTCGGGGTAGACACCGCGCGGGTCGACCTCGGCGGCCGTCACCGTCCCACGCGCCCTGTAAACGAACTCCGGTCCCTGATACCACATCTCGACGGGCAGACGCACCGTCTCCGTGCTTCCGTCCGCGTAGGTGATCCGCAGCTCGGCCGGCATCACCATCTCACCGAGGCTGCGGACATGGATCGCCCTGCCGTCATCCTCCTCACTGACATCTGAGATCGCCTGGTCCAGCCGGCTCGTGGTGTAGATCCAGCCCCTCCAGAACCAGTCCAGGTCCATCCCCGCGCCATCCTCGATCATCCGGAAGAAGTCGGCCGGTGAAGGATGCTTGCCGTTCCACGCTGCCACGTACTCGCTGAATGCGCGATCGAAGCGCTCCTCGCCCAACACCTCCGTTCGCAGCAGGTGCATCATGAAGGCCGGCTTCTGGTACGCGGTCCAGTACAGGTCCGCTTGCTCATTGGGCGGTAGGCTGATCGGCTGCTCTTCCCCGGGGACGGAATGCCTGGCATAGAGATTGTGCAGGTGAGTGACGACCGTGTCCGCGTACGGCTCACCCGCGAAGTAGTCCTTCACCGCCCCGATGTTGATGAACGTGTTGAACCCCTCGTCCATCCATACGTGCACCCGTTCGTTCGACCCGACCATCATCGGGAACCACTCGTGCCCGAATTCGTGCGTCAGCACGAAGTACAGGTCCTCACGTACCTCGGTCGATGGCACGAACGTCATCATCGGGTACTCCATCCCGCCGATCGGGCCTTCCACCGTGGTCGCGTGCGGGTACGGATAACGCGCCAGCCGTTCCGAGTAGTAGCGGATCGTCTGGTGTGACATCCGGATGGCCTCTTCCCAGGGGAGCGCCTCCGGGCGGTAGAACGTCTGGATCAGGACCCCGTCCCAGTATGTCGCGTCCCAGCGGAAGTCCGGGGCCGCAGCGAAGGCGAAATCGCGAACATCTTCCGCCCGGAACTGCCAGGTTCGCGTGCCGGAGGCCTGTCGCTCCGCACTCGCTCGCGCTTCCTCCGCGGTGACAACCGCCACCGGCGTCTCCGAGATGCGGGCGCGGGCCAGGCGTGAACGCTGCTCCGATGTGAGCACATCCTCGGGGTTCTGCAGCTCTCCGGTTGCTGTGACCAGGTAAGACGCCGGCACGGTCAGCTGGACGTCGAAGTCGCCGTACTCGAGGTAGAACTCTCCAGGGCCGAGGAACGGTTCGATGTTCCAACCGCTCAAGTCGTCATAGACCATGAGGCGCGGATACCAGGCGGCAACCTGATAGAGCGTTCCGTCGCGGCCCACTCGGGCGAAGCCATGCTCGGGTATCTCCCAACTCCAGTCGACCTCGAACTCCAGCTCTCCGGCGGGCTCGATCGGTGCCGGTAGATCGATCCGCATCGTCGTGTCGTGGATCTTGAAGCTGAGAGGCTGCCCATCGCTCTCGACCCGACTCACCCGCACACCACTACCAGACCTGCAAGTGAAGTCGACAACCGCAGCACCGAACACGAGCGGGGGCAGATGGATCAGGTTCGCCACGCTCTCCAGGCCACAGACGTTCCCGTCAACCTGAAGCCACAGGAATGCCAGGCGGCCCGGCGAGTTGTTCACGTAGCGGATACGTTCGCTGCCCTCGATCGTATGCGTCGTCACGTCCAGGGTCGCGCGGATCGTGTAATCCACCCGCTGCTGCCAGTAGTCCGGACCCGGCCTGCCGGCACCGGTCCTGAGCGCGCTGGGCGCCGGCAGATCGAGCTGACGGAAGGGTGACGGTCCAGCCCAGTCGGCCGAGGCCGACGTAGCCGCGTGATACTCCTGCGCCATGAGCGACGCGTCAGCGGAGAGCGCGCTAAGAACGAGACCTGTGACAAACGCCGCATAGAAGACAGGCGTCAGGACCTTCCTTCTGGAGTTCACGGCCACCTCCTTGCAGAATCACTCCCAACTGCGAGGGACGAGCCGCGCCTGATCAGTGGCGCGACTCCTCCAGCCAGCGAGCGAGCCAGGCCAGCACCGTCTCGTGCCACAG
>CP070666.1:2263605-2295322 GCA_020351775.1 Gemmatimonadota bacterium
AGCGGTCAGTGCTCGTCAGTCGTTCCACTGCGCCAGGTGTTGCTTCAGCCGCTCGGACTCGCTATCCAGCATCCTCCTCCTGCTGCGCTCGGCTCGAATGACATGTTCGTACAGCGAAACGAGTACGACGAGCAGCGCAGCGCCCACGGTCCACGGCGCCAACTGCGAACGCGCAAGCCCCAGTGCCGAAGCCAGCACCACGGCTGCCCCTACAGCGATTTCCGCCAAGGCCAAAGGCGAATAGCCCACACCCGATCGGATCCTCCTCCGCAACTTGGTGCAGCCGGACACGAGAGCGAGTAGACCGACCAGGTAGAGTAGCAAGCCCATGGCTCAGGGAGCACCGCCTACTTCGTCCCGACTTGCAACAATCCAGTCATAGCTCTTGTCGCTGACTGACACCGCGTCACCTAACAACGAGTGTTGGATCCGGGACCGCTCAATCCGGCAGGATCTGCCCACGATCGCGTGCTTGATCGAGCTCGACCTGACGCTTGTGCCTTCATCTATGGAGACGTTGGGACCGATCGTGCAGTCTTCGAGATGGACCCCGTCCGCCACATATACGGGATCGACGACGGTGACGCCGCTCAGTGCGGTCGTGGTACGGGCGCGTCCGGAGGTGAGTAGGTGAGCGTTCGTTTCCAGAAGAGTCTCCACCTTGCCACAATCGTACCAACCATCGACCTCAGCCGTGTAGAGCTTCTTTCCGCTATCGATCATGTACTGGAATGCATCAGTGAGGAACCACTCACCCTTCATCTGCGGTCCGGCCAGGGTCTGGGAGATCCCGTCGAACAGAGTCTGCCAATCCCTGACGTAGTACAGACCGATGTTGGCGAGTTTCGAAATCGGGTGAGCCGGCTTCTCCACGATCCGCTGCATATAGCCGCTTTCGTCGGTTACTACCACTCCAAACCGCTGGTAGTCCTCGACCTCCTTTGCCCAGATGATTCCGTCAGCATCCACCTGCTCAACCAGCGAAAGATCGGCATCGAACACGGTGTCGACGAAGATGATCATCACCGGACCCCGCACGTACGGGCGCGCCAGGTCCACCGCTCCGGCGGTGCCGTCTTGGACCTGCTGCTCGACGAAGCGGGCAGGCACATCATACGACGTCGTCACATAGTCTTCAATGGCCTCTTTGAGGTGGCCGGTTATGAAGATCATTTCCTCGATGTCGAGCGGAGCGAGCTTGTCAACCACATAATCGAGTACCGGCCGACCGGCGACCCGCACCAGCGGCTTCGCGGTCTCTCTGGTGAGCGGAAGCAGCCTCGTACCTTTGCCGGCGACAGGAAGGATGACTTTCATCCGGCCCTCCCGTAACGATCTTCCAGCCGCACGACATCATCCAGTTCCGGGGTCGACGCCTCAAGGATGTCACTCGGCTCGAGGGCCTCCATCTGGTGAATCGTGCCCGGCGTGATGTGATAGTTCTCGCCCTTCTGCATCCGACGCTCCGCCAACTCGCCGCCTTCTTGGACCCGAAACACTATCTCCCCCTCCAGCATGTAGATGGTCTCGTCCTTCTTCTCATGGTACTGCAGGCTGAGTAGGTGGCCGGGCTCGACATGTAGGATCTTGCCTACGTACCTGTCCGTCTTGGCCCAGATGAGTTCATAACCCCACGGTTTGTCAACACGATATGGAGTATCCACTATGACCCCTGTGCTATGTACGATGAAGAACCAGTGAGGAAGGCGTAGTTACGCATGCGCGCACGCAAACGCCGCATCCGACGCACCCCTCAGCACGGACTATCGGCCGTCCTCGATCATCCAATCCTATGGCCGTTTCACCCAGAGGACAAACACGTGCACATATACCGCACTCAACATCGTTGAAGGCTATGCAGCGCTCCGGCACGAGTTCCAGGTCGGCAAGGTGATACCCTTCCCACAGGCTCTCGGGCAGTGTCAGAGCCTCTGTTGGACACACTTTGGCGCACGGCATGTCTGGGCACACGGTACACGGCTGAATGGCGGGGTCTATCACCGGAGTGCCGGCGGCGAGTCCGGCACCAGGAGGCGCGTTGACGATTGCCTTTGCCGGACAGACATCGAGACAGTCTCCACAGCGAGTGCACGCGGCGATGAACGCAACCTCATCGAGAGCCCCGGGGGGCCGAAAGAACCGCTGGGGAACGAGCCGCCGCTCAGTGCGCCTTGTGACTTCCTCGACGATACGGCCCAGGGTTGACTGAAAGAAGTTGCGCCGGTCACCCGCGCGACCTGTGAGGAAATCCGATCCCGTATCACGTGCCATTAGAGCTCGGTCGTTCGACAGAAACGGCTAAAACTAGTCGGACCCAGAGATCCCGGCCACCGCCCCGTGCGGAATGGCCGCGCCATGGAGTTCACATGATCCACGCCGTTGCCATATGCCGGACCGCTAGACGCACCTCGCTCTTGCCCAAACAAGACACACACTACTACATGCAACGGGATTCCCGGGGTTCCGATTCTGCGTTGCTCCCTCACCTCTTCCGTCACCCCTTTTATCTTTAGTTCCTATGATTGGCCTGTTGATCACAATAGCCTTACAGTTTCAGATTCCTCAGCCCCGGGGGTTTGTGAACGACTTTGCCGGTGTGGTGGATGCTGCATCTGAGCGAACCATGCTCGCCGTGATAGAGGAGGTGCGCCAGAAATCCCGGGGGGAGATCGTGGTCGTGACATTGCGTGACCTCGGTGGCCGAGCCTCGATCGAAGTAGCCCGTGACATCGGGCGCGAGTGGGGAGTCGGGGCCATGGGCGAAGCTGGTGACCGCGCGAGAAACGCCGGCGTGGTTCTCCTCTTGCTCCCGGGCCCGCGTGTGGGAGACGGACAGTCGCAGCTTGCGATCGCCACTGGCACTGGCGCGGAAGGATTCATTACCGATGCAAGGGCCGGACGGATCCGTGATGCAATCGGCCGCACGGCCACTGAGAACGACAGCTACAGTGCCGGGCTGGTTGCAGGAGTGTGGTTGCTCGCACAGGCCTACGCCGAAGAGTTCCAGTTTGAACTCACCGGCACGGCCCCGGTCCCCATGCCCCAACCGGAGCCCAGAGGCAGCCGCGGCACCAACATCCTCCCACTGATCGTACTCCTCCTGATCATTCTTCCCTTGTTGGCGGGTGGCGGTCGACGCGGTCCGGGTGGGCGCTACCGCGGTGGCGGCGGCGCAGGATGGTTGCTGCTGGGGATGTTGCTGGGAAGCGGACGGTACGGTGGATACGGCGGAGGAGGCTGGGGTGGCGGCGGCTTTGGAGGGGGAGGCTTTGGAGGGTTTGGGGGCGGCGGTGGCTTTGGTGGCGGCGGCGCATCAGGGAGCTTCTAAATGGTGGCACACAAGACGCCTACGGCGAAAGTCGACGATTTGGGCGCTCGGCTCGAACGGGAGCTGGGAGACAATCTCCTCTCGTTCATGCTCTACGGACCGGCCGTGCGGAGCGAAGGTACGGGGCTGGCGACCACGCTCCTCATCGTGCGCGACGCGTCGCCAACCGCACTCCGGTCGATCGAGACTCACATCGCAGGATGGACCAAGAAGGGAAACCCGCCACCGCTGATCTTCTCACAGCAAGAGTGGCGGTCCTCAGCCGATGTATTTCCCATCGAGATAGAAGACATGAGGGAGGCGCATGTCCTGATACGCGGGGTCGATCCGCTTGCGGACGTCACGACGAGCAGGAAAGACCTACGACGTGAGCTGGAGCGCGAGATACGTGGCAAGCTGCTCCAACTCCGCGCCGAATTCGCCGCAGCAGCCTCCAACGGCAAGCAATTGGGAGACCTTCTGATCGAATCGGCTCGCACGTTCTTCGTCCTGTTTCGTGCCACCCTTCGTCTGGTGGGGAGGCCTCCTCCCCAAGAAGCCGAGTCGTTGGTCAGCGAAACGGGCGAGATCGCGGGAATCGACGCGTCGTGCTTCGAGTGGATCCTGGCCAGGATTGCGGGTAAGAAGGTGCCCAATCTCCAGGAACACGACCCAGTGGGAGATCGCTATCTGCAGCAGATAGAGCTACTGGCTAGATTCGTTGATTCATTTGATGCCAAGGGCGCTGACGAGGCGCCGGAGCAAGGGAGTAATTGATGAAGAGAGTAGTATTGACCGCAATCACTGTACTCACCCTCACGAGTTGTGGGTACAACCGGATTCAGTCGCTCGACGAGCAGGTGAACAGCTTCGAGAGTCAGATCAAGGTCCAGCTGCAACGGCGGGCGGATCTGATACCCAACCTGGTGAACACAGTGAAAGGTTTCGCCGAGCAGGAACAGGAGATCTTCGATGCCATAACCAGCGCACGGGCACAACTGGGTGGCGCGGTGGCGGGCGGCTCGCTCGCCGAGATGGCGGCGGCCAATCAGGGACTGACCGCCGCACTCGGCCGGCTCTTCGCCATCGCGGAGGACAATCCCGAAATCCAGTCAAACCAGAACTTCCGCGACTTGCAGGTCCAGCTGGAGGGAACGGAGAATCGGATTTCGACGGCGCGCCAGGATTTCAACCAGGCCGTCCAGGCTTACAACTCTTACATCCGCCGGTTTCCGCAGGTGCTAACCGCCAAGATGATTGGTGCCAAGGCCCGGGAGTACTTCGAAGTCACGGACGAGAGCGCCACGGCAGTGCCAGAAGTCGAGTTCTAGAAACGGGCGGGGTTGCAGGCACAGCAGACAGGAGGCTGAGCGTGGGGGGCGTGATTGACTCACGCCCCCTACACCCCCCATCACTCTATCACGACACCGGCGGCCTTCTCTATCTCCTTGATCAGCTCGACGTGATCCGCCTCTTCGCCGAGGACTCTGCGCGCCTTGCCCAGCGCCTGCTTGGCCACAGCAATTGTGTCGTGTGGAACCCCGGTATCCTCCAGCACCTTGAGTGCAACTCCGACATCCTTGTCGAGCAAGGCCAGGCGGAACGTACGCGGCCAGGCACGCGTCAACACCCGCTCGGGAATCAGGTTCTGGCTCACATTCGAGTAGCCGCTCGACGCGTTGATCACCTCTAGGGCGACCGCACCCTTCACACCCAGCTTGACGAGCGCAGCGAGGCCTTCACCAGCAGCCTGAATGTTCACAGCAAGCAAAGCGTTATTGATCGCCTTCAAGGCATGTCCAGCACCCACGGGTCCGACGTGCCGGATCTTGCCGGCATAGGGACGCACAGTGGTCTCGGCTCGCCCGATATGGGGCGGCTCCCCCCCCAACATGACGGTGAGATTGCCTTCCTCGGCGCCGGAAGTGCCGCCACTCACCGGAGCATCGACAAACCCTACGCCACGCGCGGCCAGCCACTCGGCCAGCTCACGGGCCTCTGCGGGATTACCGGAAGTGGCATCCACGAGCAGCTGCCCCTGCTGCCAGGCCGGCTCCGCTTGGTGGACGATGCCAGTCACGTCCGCTGACGTCGGCAGACACGTGATTATGACGTCAGCCCACGACACTAGGTCCGATGGATCGGTCGCGACGTCCACAGCGTGTTCTCGGGCGAAGCTCGCCGCCCGTTCGGCCGTACGGTTCCACACCCTGGTCTCAAACGCCCCAGCGACATGCGCTGCCATCGGTCGCCCTATGGCTCCGAGCCCGATGAAGCCAACTTTGTCTGACATCTGCCTGCCTCCATACGAGTAACCCCGGGGACTACTGACCGGGGCTCAACCTCTATCCTCGTGCTACTCTACTTCCCGCGCTCTGCTGCGTTTTGACTCACGACCCCAAGAGCTGACGTCTCAGCGATACCATCCTGCGTCGCACCGAGCCATCCATGATCCGATCTCCGATGCGCACAATTAGGCCGCCCAGAATCTCCGGGTCCGCGCGGTAGTGTGCAATGACCTCCTTGCCGAAAGCCTCGCTCAACTTGCGTTTGATCACCTGCTGGAACGCAGCATCCGGCTCACGGGCCAGCAAGACACCTGCGTGAATCCGGTTGAACTTCGCGTCTACCAGACCGAGATACTCCTCGCTGATTGCGACCATGATTCCCTGGCGCCCGCGCTTCACCACCGCCGCCAGGAACTTGATGAACTGCTCCGGCGCATGGCCTGCCAGCGCGCGCGCCAGGATCTTCTCCTTCGTTGGCTTGGGCACCCTGGGGGAGTCGAGCACCTGGCGGATGTGATCGTCCGAACGGATCGCACCCGCCAAAGCCTCAACCAAGTCGGCATACCGTTCAGTCTGACCGGCACGTTCGCCAGCCTCGAACAGCGCTTCGGCATAGTTGCGCGCGATCGTACGCTCCCTCAACTCTTGTCCTCCAAGGTCGCCAAGTACTGCTCGACGATCTTCCGGTCACTCGCGTCACCGAGCTTCTGCTGAATCAACTTCGTGGCAGCCGCCAGGGAGAGGTCCACAGCCTCGCGCCGCAGATCGGCCAGTGCACGGTCGCGCTCGGCATCGATCTCCCGCTTGGCCCGCTCGAGAATCTCTTCCTGTTCCTCGCGTGCCCTGGCGAGCAACTGCTCTCTCTCCTTCTCTCCGATCGACTTGGCCTGCACAACCAGTTCATGGGCCTGGTCCTTTGCTTCCGCCAGCAGCTGGTTGTGCTTGTCCAAGGATGCCTTGGCCTCTTCGTTGAGGCGCTCAGCATCAGCGAGCTGTTGCTGTATCGTTCGTTCCCGCTCCTCAGTCGCCCGCACGATGAACGGCCAGGCGAACTTGCGCAGTAGCAGGAACAGGGCGAGGAACACGATCCAAGTCCAGATAATGAGACCGGGTTCCAGCGCGAACGGGCCGCTTGCCCCTCCCGCTTGGCCGTGGCCCTCCTGAAGCATAAGAGCCAATAATGAGAACATGCGGTTCACCTTAGCCGATGAGCTTAGCTGCCAGTGACATGATCACGGCGATGATGGTGGCACCTTCCATTAGAAACGCAATGAATAGCGCCGTGCCGCGGATGTCGTTTGCGGCCTCGGGCTGCCGCGCTATGGCCTCGGCCGCCTGCCCGCCGATCCTGCCGAGACCCAAACCGGCCCCGATCAACGCTAGGCCGATACCCAGACCGACACCGAGGACGACGTAGCCTTCTTTTGCGGCGTCGACGGTAGCCGTTATTCCCGTGGGTTCCTGTAGTAGTGCGAGAATGTTCAATAACATCGATTCAGTCCTCTGAACCTTGGGAGATCAAGGGTCTGCTGCGCCTTCCGCGTTGTCGCCGTCTCTCCCGTGACGGCTTCCACTGCGGTGGCCCGCCAACGGTCACTCGGACCAGCAGGCTTCCCCGGTCACCCGACCGGGTACTGTTGGTGGACGGCCGAAGGCGCTTCGGCGGTCCACCCTGCATCACGCCACCCGTTCATCTAGTGTTCGTGCTGCATCATGCCGATCAACACCGCATTGATGATCGCGAAAACGTATGCCTGAACGAAGGCAACAATGATCTCGAGCAACATCACTCCGAGTACCAGCGTCGCAGAGGCGGCGCCAATGGCCCATCTCCAGCCAGCGAGGTTGCCGAACATGAAGATCAAGCCGAACAATGTCAGGATCACGAAGTGCCCGGCTGTCATGTTGCCAAACAATCGAAAGCAGAGCGCAAACGGTTTCACGAGCTTCCCCAGAATCTCGATTGGCCCCATGGCAAGAGACATCAGCAGGCCCCCAGCACCGCTCATTCCAGGTAGCGATGGAAAGATCGTGCGCATGTAGCCGCGAATGCCCAACTTGAACAGCCCACTCAACTCAATCGTGAACAGAGCCATGATGGCAAGCGCAGCCGTCACGCCGAGATTGCCCGTTGCAGTCGCTCCCCACGGAAGCAGCCCCAGCAGATTCGAATAGAGAATGAAGAAGAACAGCGTCAAGATATAGGGAGCGAACCGAGGCCCGTCGTGGGGGCCAATGTTCGTAATCACGAGGTCGTGTCTCAGCCACAACACGAACGCTTCCATACCGTTAGCGAAACCGTGCGGCGCCTTCTGGCCGGCCCGCTGCCGTTCGAGGATGCGCCCCACCAGCCACATCGTCATGAACAACAGCGTCCCCGCAACCAGCATGAACACGACGTGCTTTGTAGGTGTCAGATTGAACGTCGTTCCGAGCAGATGGAATTCGGCCCAGGGCCAGGCGTGCCACTCGAGCTTGAAGAAACTGAAATCCAGCGAGTATGCATCAGCCGTGTGATGCATGAGTATCTCGCCGATGTCCACCTCTGCCTGAATCATTTGAGGAACCGTATCTCCGTGAACAACAGGGGTATGAGTACCCCCAGGTAGCCAATTGCCGTCGGTATCGGAGGAAACAACTCACCCCAGAGCAAGACGACCACCATCCAGACTGCTGCTCCCCCCAACCTTAGCCCCATCCCGATCCCCCAACCCCTGACCAGCTGTCGGAACGGCGCATCCCAGACCCGCTTGAGCGCTGCAACTGCGGCGACGTGGATCAGGGTTGCCAGCAGCCCGAATGCTCCGCCCGCCAATGCCACGTGGCCGTCCCAGCCGACCCACAACAGCAATCCAACGAGCGCGGTGAGCAGGATGCCAAGACCGGCCAGTTTCACGGCCGGTCTCCGCCTTTCCTGTCACCCGATCCGGTTAGCAGCCTGCGATAGATGCTCAGGCTGCCCAGTGCCGCTCCGATCAACGCTCCAATGATGCTGAACAGGGGAGTGACCCGCAGCCAGCCATCGAGCAACCAGCCGCCGGCCATGAACAGCAGCACGGCGGCTGCGAAGGTGCACCCCAGGCCCGAGTACCGGTACACTTCGCGCAGCGCGAACCGGGTGCCAGTGGGCTTCATGCCGGCCGGAAGTTAGTCCTTGTGAACTATTTCGCAAGCTAGAGCTGGCCGCCTGACAGGTGGCTGAAATGGCCCGACTGGCGTAGGATTCGGAGAGAAGTCGAGGAGCGGAGGCGCTGTACAGACGCTGAGCCGGGAAGGAACAAGTGAACGCAGAACCAGCCAGGGCGGACCGGGGCGATGTCGAGCTTCTGGAGCGCCTAGCTGCGGCACGACAGGAACTGATGGCGCAGGTGTCGCGCCGCATAGTGGGACAGCATGAGGTTCTCGAGGGCGTACTGACCGCCATCGTATCCGGCGGCCACGGACTCCTGGTTGGAGTGCCGGGTCTCGCCAAGACCCTCATGGTTTCGACCATCGCCGAGGCGCTTGACCTCCGGTTCTCGCGCATCCAGTTCACTCCCGACCTGATGCCCAGCGACATCACAGGGACGGAGATCATTGAGGAAGACCCTGGCAGCGGGAAGCGCGAGTTTCGTTTCGTCCACGGGCCGGTCTTCGCCAACGTTGTGCTGGCCGATGAGATCAACCGAACTCCGCCGAAGACTCAGGCCGCCCTGCTGCAAGCTATGCAGGAACACGAGGTGACGGCCGCCGGCGAGACTTATCATCTTCCCGAACCCTTCTTCGTGCTAGCGACCCAGAACCCGATCGAGCAGGAAGGGACCTACCCGTTGCCTGAGGCCCAGCTCGACCGATTCATGCTAGAACTGCGGGTGCAATACCCCAACAGGGACGACGAGGAGCGCATCGTCGAAACGACAACCGGCGACGAAGACCGGGCTGTCACGGCCGTGTTAACTGGCGCGGATCTGATCCAAATCCAGCGTCTGGTTCGGCGCATTCCGGCGCCCAAGCCAGTCGTCCGGGCCGCCGTGGCACTGGCGCGAATGACACGCCCGGTGGAAGAGCTGTCTCCTGGGTTCATCAAGGAGTACGTCGATTGGGGCGCCGGTCCCCGAGCCCCCCAGTTCATGGTCCTCGGCGCCAAGGCACGGGCTGCCCTCGACGGCCGACCCATGGCTGATCTGGACGACGTCAGAGCCATCGCGTTGCCGGTGCTGCGTCACCGCGTGGTGGTCAACTTCGCCGCGGAGGCAGCCGGGAGGACGGCGCAAGACGTCTGTGAGGAGCTGATCTCTACAGCCAGTTGGCTGGAATAGCCTGCGGACGGGCTTGCCGTCCATGTGCCGTTGCCACATGACGGCTGTCAGACATTCGGGATACCAGCAGCAGTTCCCTCGTAGCTGCCGGGCTACCCGCCCCCCCGTGCCCTACTCCTCTCTGAGAGCGACCACTGCATCAACCTTGGTGGCTCGCTGGGCCGGCACCAAGCAGGCGATTGTCGCCACCGATACCAGAGCGGCGGCAACCCCGAGGAAGGTCGGCACGTCTGTGGCGCTCACTCCGAAGATCATGGTCGCAAGGGCCCGCGATAGTCCCATGGCGCCAGCCAAACCCAGCACCACTCCTGCCGCCACCGGGAGCATGCCCTGCGCCACGACGCTGCCTATGACGCGCCAACGTTGTGCCCCGAGCGCCAACCGGATCCCCATCTCCCTGGTCCGCCGAGCCACTGTGTAGGCGACTACGCCATAGATCCCAACGGCAGCCAACACCAGGGCCATCGCAGCGAAGATCGCCAACAATACCATGTTGAACCTGGGACTCACCAGCTGTCGCGCCATCAGCTGATCCATAGTGTTGAAGCCCGAAATCTGCATGTCAGGATCAAGTTGCTGAATTCTCGCTCGAACACTGCGGACTGCGTTGGCTGGGTCGCCTCGAGTTCGGATCACGAGGAAGGTGGCATAGCGGGGTGCCTGCTGCTGCGGCCAGTAGATCTCGCTATCGATGGCTGTACCGGCCTTGAGGGGACGTATGTCGGCCACAACGCCCACAATGCGCATCGTCCTGCCATAGATGGTCACTTGCTGTCCCAGCGGGTCCTCGCCCGGCCAATGCCTTCGCGCGGCCGACTCGTTGATGACCGCCACCGGTGGGGCATCCCGTCCATCCGCGTTGGTGAAGCCCCGCCCCCTAACCACGGGGATTCCCAGTGTGCTGAAGTAGCCAGGGCCCACATCGTACCACCGGGCAACCGGAGGGTCTCCTTCCGATCGGCTCTCGATTCGGAATTCGTCGGTCTCGCGTCCGCCAAACAGCGGACCGGCCGATGCCGTACCGACCGACTCCACACCCCCGAGCGCTGCGACCGCCTCGGTTGCCCGTCGGAACTGCAACTGCACCTGATCACCGGTTTCATATTTGCCGGACGACGCCAACAGCCAAACCGTGAGCAGGTTGTCTCTATCGAAACCCGGGCGCCAGCGCAGGAGTCTGGCGAAGCTCTGGGTCAAAAGACCGGCTCCCACCAGCAGCATCAGTGCGAGCGCCACCTCCGACACAACCAATAGACCCCGGATACCCAGGTCTGTCTTGCCCGCACCGCGGTCGCCCTCTCTCAGCTCCTGGTTCAAATTCAGTGATGTTGCCCGTAGCGCCGGCACCAAGCCGAACAGCACGCTGGCGGCCAGAGAGACCAGCAGAGCGAAACCCAGAACGCGACCGTCCACAGCGACTTCGTCCAACCGGGGGATGCCGCCCGGAGCCAACACCACGAATGCCTTGACCGCCCACACTGCGAGCAGCAGCCCAGCTGCACCCCCCAACAGAGCCAGCAACAGGCTCTCACCAAGCAGTAGCCGAACCAGTCGAGTTCGGCTCGCACCCAGGGCAGCGCGAACCGCCAGTTCACGACGTCGACCCGTGGATCGCGCCAGCAACAGGTTCGCGATGTTGGCGCATCCGATGAGCAGCACCAGCCCGACAGCACCAAGGAACACGAGCAGCATTGGGCGGGCGGAACCAACCACACTCTCGTGCAACGGCACGAGACGCACCCCCCATCCCTCGTTGGTCTCCGGGAATTGACTGGCCAGCCGACTTGCAATAGTCGACATTTCGCTCCGCGCCTCGTCCAGCGTCGCGGCCTCGGTCAGCCGCCCCAATGCCCGGAAGCCACGCCAACTCCGTCTACGCTCCTCGCGCGGGTCGAAGTGGAGCGGTGTCCAGAGCTGGAAGTACTCCATTTGAGGAACCTGCGCGTCCGCCGGCAGGACGCCGATCACGGTGTAGATCTCGTCGTCCAACATCAGCGTTCGGCCGATGATTGCCGGATCGCCGCCGAAGCGGCTGCGCCAGGTGGCGTTTGTGAGCAATACGACCCGGTTGTTTCCAGGATCGAGGTCGGCCGCAGCAAAGAGCCTGCCGAGTTCCGGGCTGAAACGCAGCGCCTGGAAAAAGCCAGGCGTGGCGATGCCACCGCTGATCCCCTCGACTCCGTCATCGGTCTTCAAGATGAACGGCCAGTCCCGGGCAATGCCGAAAGCCTCGAAAGCCCGACTCTGGTCCGACCAGTCCGCGACATTGGGCGGCGAGGCAATACAGAACCCCGCCACTGCGGGGTTCGTCTCGCAGATTCTGACCAGATGGTCAGGTTCGACAAGAGGGAGCGGGCTGAGCAGAATCGAATCGACTACGCTGAAGATAGCCGTGTTGGCTCCGATGCCGAGCGCCAGCGTCGTCACGCCGGCGAGGACGAATCCCGGCGCGTGCAGCAGCGTGCGGGACGCAAAACGCACGTCTTTCACCACGCCGCCCAGAGATTCACTTTGGCCGCGCCCGGCGCCACGAGACCGCGACCGTTCCCTCCGCTGCTCCCTCGCGCGCTCGCGCAGAAACCGAATGGAGAAGACCACGGCCTGACCCCAGTACCAGAGCCGAGCCACCAGCGAGCCTGACTTGGCGGCTCGCGCCCTATACACTTCCTCAAGATCTCCCAGAATCCACTCCAGCTCGTGGGATGGTATGGCGCACCCGATGATCCAAGCCGCGATCCGGGGAGGCCTCATTGCTCCTCCAAGGCCGGCTCGATGTCCTGCCACATACTCAGCAGTGCCTGGCGCGACTCACGGAGCAACTCCACTCCGGCGGGTTGTATCCGAAACATCCGTTTGGCACGTCCTCCCCGCTCCGGCGTCGGCTCTGCCATCCTCGAAGTGACCAGGTCCTTCGACTCCAGCCTCCTCAGGGCGATGTAAACTGCGGCGCGGGAAACCGACCTGCCGGTGCGCTCCCGGATCTCTTCCACTATCGGCACTCCGTAGACATCTGATCCGAGTCGGACAATTGCCAGCAGTACGAGCTGCTCAAACTCACCTAACGATTCCCGCCCCACGAAGCCTCCAAGGCAATATTGATAGCAACGCTAGCAATATAAGTTTGAGAATACGCCCTGCAAGTGTGCCTCGGATGTCGGAGGAGCGGGTTCTGGGATTGGCTGGGATGTGCTGCACGCCACCCCAGGCGGCGTGCAGCCTCAACCCGAGGTCACGGTCTACCGGATGAAGTGTCTTTCTGAGCCGCTTCCACCAGGGCCTTGATCTCGGGTGGTATAGCGAACATCGAGTCGGCGACCGTGTCGTACTCGACAGTGACTATGGTCATCACCTGGAGCATTCCCATCGCGCGCTGCTCGACCTTGGTAGGGACCAGGATTGCACCGAACTTGCCGTACTCGGACACGACGGTGGTGGCCTCGATCGGACCCATGGGAGACTCCTGAGTCCTCACAGTACCAGCTTGGAGACCCGTATCGACTTCGTAGTACTCCAGATACTCCTCCCCCCACTTGGTCGTTACCCGCACCTCATAGCAGGACTTGCCCTCGAACTCCTTGCGCGCCACCGGCTCGAACGAGTCGATGTGCCGCTCAAGGTGGAGCACGGAGTAGAAGTCAGCTTGTTGCCTGAGTTGCTGGAGCGTGGGCCCCTCGATGAGCATTGGTCCCATCACCGAGTTGATGGTCCACGCCACCTCACCGTCGTACCCAGTTCTAACCAGCCCCGCACCAGGCATCTCCATCCTGGTGTACAGCTTATCGGGCGCCGCTCCGAACATCTCCATGCTACCAGTGATCCCTTGCGCCGGTATCTCAAAGGTTCCTGTGACGTGGCTGGACTTGGGCGACTGCAGTGCCTGCACACCACCCAGAGCATTGATGTAGCGTTCGCGGATCTGCTCGCCCGATGGGAGCGGATCCTGTGAGAGGAGCGCCATGGGTGCACCTGCCAGCGCGAGGGCGCATAGTCCGAGCAGCGTGCCCAGCGACTGCCGATGGGGTTTCGGTTCCTTCATTCCATCCTCCGTTGTTCTCCAGATCCAGGCTGGACAGATCCGACACTATGCTGCTCTGCGATCCAGCGTAACGCAGCCGTCAAGCAGGGGTCCACTCCGGCAACCAAGGCCTCACGGGTGAGCGGCACGGGTTCGTCCGGCAGTACGCCACGACCCTCGAGCCGCTCGCCTGCAGCAGTCGTGAAATCGCCAATGGCGTGGTAGAGTACATCGCCGTTGGGAAGTCTATTGGTGGTGGCCGGCAGCACAGCACCCATCGAAGTCTGTCCAAAAACCCGCACCCGCCCGGTGTGCTGCATACCGCCAGCGAAGATTTCGGAAGCGCTCGCCGTGATTCCATCGATCAGGATCGCGGCTGGGCCGTCAAACGGCTTGACTGGGTTTCCTGCGGTGTCCGTGAGCCTTGGGTTGGCGAAGTACCGTAGCTCTGTTTCACGCGTCTTCATTGTGCCTAGCGTCTTCTGCTCGGCATAGAAGTGGCCGGCAACTCCCATAACCATGGCTCCGAGGCCACCCGTGTTGCCCCGTAGATCGATTATCACTCCGTCGAGCCTGCGGAACCGATCCATCGCGGCATCAAGCTGGGCTACGAGCGGCACCATCCAGTTGTTGAACCAGATGAAACCCGCAGAAACACCGTCGCTCTGCACGACGCGGCTTTCAAACCGAGAGTAGAAGGTGGGGAAATTGCCAAACTTGACCGGAATCCCCGGTCGCGGGCCCAAAACGAGCGAGAGATCTTGCTCGCTGTCGTTCGAATCGAGGAAGGCGACCCGTCGGACCACGCCTGAGGGTCCTGCCAGCCGATTCATCACTTCCTTCCAGACCCGTGCACCGAGTGCGTGTGGGTCCGGCGAACCGCGGGCTGACTCCACCACAGAGTCGATCGGATCTGTCTCAATCGCCAATACCAGCCAGCCAGGCTCAACACCGGCCGCGTCGGCTGCACTACCAGAGTCGACGCGACTCACCACAACCTGATCCCCTATGAGGCGGACATCCAATCCCGGGTCCCCGACCGGGCTGGTCGGTTCAGCGGCACGCCGGGGATCCTGGACGTCCGTTCTCTCCTCAGGGATCAAGGTGAAGTGTGACTGGCCCAAGCGACCGAGCATGTCCTCGATGACGGCCCTAAGGCGACCGACGTCATCTGCAGCAGCGGCCTGCTGACGCAGCTCGTGTCTTAGCGCCACCCAGTCGACGCCGTTGAAGGTTGTGTCGAAGTGGGTCTCATAGACAATGCGCCAGGCCGAGTCGAACGTCTCGACCGCGATTTCCCGATCCAGCGGGGTGTCGGTCTGCTGCCACGTCGCGCAGGCAGTGACCAACCAGGCGAGATACAACGTCAGACGGGTACGCATCCGCCAAAACATCTGAGGTCTCACTCGGCGCCTCCGTGACGCGGCACACAATCGATCCCTACATGCGCCGGGGCGCGCCGGCGGGCCAATCAGCAGGCGGCAAATCGCCAGGGTCGAAGATCTCCTCAATTGGCAGCTGAAACAGTCGTCCGATCTTGAAGGCTAGCGGCAAGCTGGGATGATATCGACCGGTTTCGATCGCATTCACCGTATGGCGCGAGACCCTTTCCCGGCTGCCAAGCTACGCCTGAGTCCACTGGTTCTCGGCTCGCAACACCCGGAGTCTATTCCGCAACGGGCCGCCCAGACGGATAGCGCAGTCCACCTGGAACAGTGTAAAGCGACCTTGTCAATCTGTCGAGCGGAGCCAGCCACGGAAGCACCGTGGCCACATCCGACTCCCGCCGACCGCACCGCAAACTCGGCGGGGATTTACACCTGGTTGCACTCCGACACGGGTCTGGAGTGCCATCCTGGAACAGTCGCGGCGAAAGATGCCGGAGGCACCCGGGCGCTCACTCGTAGCGCAGCGCCTCCAGTGGATCAACCTGCGTGGCCCGGCGCGCCGGCATCACGGTCGCGCCGGTTCCGGCAATTGCCAACGGTAACCCGCAGTCTGGCGATCTTCTTGTTCGGTGTGAGTCCGTTCGATCCCGTTACGTTCGGTGCTGTGTCGCTGTAGTGTTGGCCGTGGCGATATGGTTCTTGGCTACACCCAGGCTGACGCCTATGCTGTTTGGGGGCAAAGACAGGATCGCGGTACCGCACTCTGCTACGGTTCAGTCAAGCTTAACGGAGTCTTAATGCCTAGATTCGTATATGGGCGTGGGTTAAGCAGCCCCAACGTCCTCCCGAGGTTTCTCAATCACTTCCGCGACAGGACGCGACCGGCAACTTCGCGGTGGTCGCTCAACTGGTTGCAGGAAAGCAAGTTGCGTGACCAAGAGGGCCTCTGTTCAGTCGCCAACGCGCCCCGGTTCGTTTCTCGCCCAAACGTGACCGGGCCGAACCAATTCGAAGCTGGAGTCGATCCATGACCGCAGCCGCCGAGAACCGGATTGAGGAAGATGTCTGGATCCCGACATGTTGTGGGCAGTGCTACTGCATGTGCGGTATCAAGGTTCGCCGCCAAAACGGCGTCGTAACGGAAATCGCTGGCAACCCTGATGCGCCCAGTGGTCGCGGCGGCATCTGTGTGAAGGGCATCGCTTCCTCACACCTGCTGTACGATCCCTACCGGGTGAACTACCCGCTCAAGCGCACCAATCCTGAAAAGGGGCTCGGCGTCGATCCCAAGTTCGTGCGTATCTCTTGGGACGAGGCACTCGACATCATCGTTGAGAAACTCAGGGAGTGTAGAGAACGGGATCCGCGAGGCGCGTACTTCCAGGCCACCACGACACAGGCGTCGGAGATCCGGTTCGGAGTGATCGGATTCATGAAGGGGTTTGGCACCCCTAACTACTGGGTATCGGGAGGCGGTCTGCATTGCGGAAACGGTGCGCACTTCATGAACGGCATCATGCACGTGGCTTGGTCCATAATACCTGACTTCGCTCACTGCAACTACGCACTCAATTTCGGTTGCTCCAAGGGTCATGGCGCCGGGCACGTCGCCGTGCAGAACGCGACTCAGGCAGCAGATGCCAGGTTTCGGGGTTTCAAGAACATCGTGTTCGACCCGTTCCAGAGCGCCCAGGCGTCAAAAGCTCACGAGTGGATTCCGATCAGGGTTGGCACCGATGGTGCGATGGCCCTGGGTCTGGTCAACTCGCTGCTAAACGAACACGGCATCTACGATGCCGAGTATCTGATGTACAAGACCAACGGCCCATACTTGATACGTCCGTGGGATGGCCGCTACATGCGCGACAAGGCGACTGACAAGCCCCTCGTCTGGGATCTAGTCGACAAGCGTGCGAAGGTTCACAACGACGATTCGGTGACTCGAGTCGAATATGAGGACGAGGCCCACGAGGTCGCGCTCACTGGCAGCTACAACATCGACGGTGTTGATTGCCGGCCGGCCTTCGATCTCCTGAAGGAACACGTGAAGAGATACACACCACAGTACGTGGAGGAAGTAACCGGTGTTCCGGCTGCTACAGTCAGCCGCATTGCCAAGGAGTTCGGCGAAGCTGCAGAGATCGGCTCTACCGTGACCATCCAGACTAGCAACGGACCCAAGAAGATCCCCAAGCGTCCTGTCGCCACCCACTTCTTCCGTGGGACCCAGGGACACGTGAATTCAGGCTGGACCTGCCTCTCAGTAGATATGGTCAACCACATTGTCGGAGCAGCGGATACGTACGGCGCGGCGTTCGGACTGGGAGCAGCTGTAGGCAGCGGCTACGAAGCCACGGGGAAACCGTATCAGATCCCGTACCCCTGTCCGGATGGCCTCCTGGTCGCGAAAACCTGGGTGTACGATCACGTGCCGTACCCGATGCGCGTACCTAAACCGCCGACCAGACTCGATCTTCACGACATGTTCCCCACCTCGATCTACAACGCATTCGTGATCACGAGCCCGAGGTGGGAAGAGATTCTGGAACGCTTCGAGATCCCCTACAAGCCGGACGTGATGATCAACTTCGGCTCCAACTCCGTGATGACCATGGGCAACGCGGAGGCGGTGACCGAGAATTTCCTCAAGAAATTCAATTTCATCTTTTCGTTTCAGCTGTACGTTACGGAATTCGAGGAAGCGGTAGCAGACATTGTGCTTCCCGATGCGTGTTTCCTCGAGCGCTACACACCGGCAGTGAGCTTTCCGTCGACCTTTTCCCATCCACAAGGTGAGGATGACTGGGGCTGGTCGATACGGCAGCCGGTGGTGGAGCCGCTGTACGAGCGACGCGACTTCAACGTGGTGATGTTGGACATCTGCAGACGCCTGGGCATCCACGGACGCTATTACAAGGGTTTGAACGATTCCATCGGCATACGCTATGGCGGAGAGATGGACGAGAAGTACCGGCTGGTGGAAGATGGCAGCGTTGAGCATTCGTGGGAAGACATCTGCGACCGGTTGCTCAAGGATCGGTTTGGGGAGGAACACGGTCTAGAGCATGTGCGCAAGAAGGGCGTGTTCACGTGGCCCAAGAAGAAGGAAGATGTCTACTGGAAGTGGTTCAACCCCTCGCGCGTGCCCATCTACTTCGAGTACTTCATCGACTCGGGTGAGCAGATCAGCAAGCTGTGGGATCAGTACGGTGGCAAGGACTTCTTCGACCTCGACTGGTCACGCTTCAAGGCTCTGGCCGACTGGTATCCCTGTCCTTCGCACACTGAGACGTCGCCCGAATACGACATGTTTGCGTTCTACTGGCGCGCTGTGATGCACTGCAACTCGATGACACAGCAGAACCCTTACCTCGACGAATGCTCTCAGGAGGACCCGTACGTCTACGCCATACAGATCCACAAGGACACTGCTGCGGAGAAGGGTATCGCAGACGGGGACAACATCTGGCTGGAGAACCCCCAGGGGCACCGGGTGAGAGGTTGGGTCGCACTCACCGACGGCATCGAGCCGCATCACGTGGCGGTTGCCGCGGTAGCCGGACACTGGGGCAACTACATGCCCATTGCCAAAGGTAAGGGCACGTTCTTCAACGACCTCGTCGAAATGGATCTGCCGCATACCGATCCACTGACGTTCAATCAAGACATCTGTTGTCGCGTGAAGATCTATAAGGCGGATCGATGAACCGGACCCAACCTATCAGCGCCGGTCAACCGTCATTATCGGGGTTGCGCATGCCACGCTACGGAATGGTCATAGATCTCAAACGCTGTTACGGCTGCTATGCATGCGTCATGGCCTGCAAGGTCAAGAACCACACGCCACCCGGCGTATTCTGGTCTCGGATCCTCAAGGGTGAGGCCGGTACATTCCCGAACGTAGTGCGGCAGGCGCTACCAGTGCTCTGCATGCAGTGCGATGAACCATCGTGCCTGGAGGTTTGCCCCACGGGTGCCACGGTGAAGCTCGACAACGGGATAGTGATCGTGGAGAAGGACAAGTGTATGGGCTGTAAGTACTGCATGATGGCTTGCCCCTATGGCGCACGGTACAGCGTTGACGAGTGGGAGAGCTATTTCCCCGACGGGCTCCCGCTCTCACCGTACGAGGAATTCGCCAAGCAGGCGTGGGAGGACAAATCAGGTGTCGGGGTCGCGACCAAGTGCGACTTCTGCCGCGACCGGATCGCCGAAGGTCGAGACCCCGCCTGCGTGGAGGCGTGCCCGGCCAAGGCACGGACCTTTGGCGATCTCGATGATCCCGACAGCGAAGTATCGATCTTGATAAAGCGGTACCGGGGCGAGGTGTTGAATCCCGAGTTCGGCAACAAACCCAAGGTCTACTATTTGGCTCCGAGATAGCTGATTGCGAATGCTTGGGTGACCGACATTTGGATCAGACAGCGGGAGATGGAGCGATGAACCCGAAAGCGAATGGTCAGTTGCAGACCGAGTGGAGTTGGTGGATTGCTGCATACCTGTTCCTCGGCGGCATCGGCGGCGGCGCATACGCGATCGCCGCCGTCAACTGGTTCCTGGGAGAGAGCGCATCGGCGTCGACCGCCGTCGGTTTGTGGATCGGGTTTCCAGCCCTCTTGATCGGCAGCGTCTTCTTGCTGGTAGATCTGGGGACGCCCAGGCGCGCGGTACTGGCCGGTATGAAGCCAGGCACGTCCTGGATTGCTCGAGGATTCTGGATCATCACTGCGTTCATGGTCCTGGCGCTGCTCCACTTGATCCTGCATGCCTTTACCGCCGTTGGTCAGACTGCCAGCGGACGGATGATTCTCAGTGTCGTAGGGGCTGCAGGAATCGTGTGTGCTGTAGGAACGATGGCCTACACGGGCATCTTGCTCGGTGCATCGAAGGGCATCCCGTTCTGGCGTACCGGCGCAGTCCCCGTGGTCTTTGTGATCTCCGCACTCGTCACGGGACACTTCACGATAATGCTCATCGCCCCGTTCTACCGCGGCGTCACCGCCGAAGCCGTCCAGACGATGTCGCTCGAGGCCGCGGCGCTGGTGGTATTGGAGGTATTGGCAATCCTGTTCTTCCTCCAGGCCGCGTTCAAGACACCCGACCCGCGCGAGTCGGCACTGCGGATTCTGCGCAAACGGTCGTTCGTCATCGGGTACTTCATTCTGGGCCTGGCGGTACCGTTCGTGACGATGCTGATCGTCTACCGGTCCGTGGCCTCTACGGAGCTGAGTAGCTACGTGCCAATTGCCGCCGGGGCAGCGCTGCTCGGCCTCGTTGGAGGTCTGATCCTGCGGCAGTCCGTGCTCGTTTGCGGGGCCCTGCCGACTCTCAACATCGCGGGCTTCGAGTTCCGGCGCATAGCTCGACCAAAGGACCCGAAACCAGGTATCGGGATGCTCCCACCACAGTGAGATGTGTAGCACCACTGACCACTGAGCGGCCCCGCTGGCCCAACGCACCCAAACCGGTCAGGAGCGGCTCCATCAGATCGCGACTGCCCACCTCGTTCACGAACTAGCGGTCGCTTACCCTGTCCGCTACTGGGAATCCATTTCCCAGTCCCGTACACCGAGCCCCCACCAGCCACACACGCCACTTCGCTAAACCACTATGAGTCAACAGGTTATGAGCGCCGAACTCACTGGCACGTGGCTTGCCCCACGAGTAGTGGAGGCTCCCACCAAGGAGGCTACATCCAGTTCTCTGCGATCATGTCCGACCTTCGCTTCGCGGGGCGGCAGGCGACTCGGAACCCCAGATTCACGCTCCTGGTGATCTTCACGTTGGGGCTCGGCATAGGGGCCACAATGGTGATATTCAGTGTCTTCAACGTGGTCGTGCTGAGACCTTTGCCTTTCCCACAGCCGCACCAGCTCGTGCGCATTCGCGAGGTCACGCCCCAGGGTCACTTCTTCTCCATCTCCGAACCGAACTTCTTGGATCTCCGCGAATCCAGTCGCTCGTTTAGCCACGTTGTGGCCGTAGTCTACCGTCCGATGACCTTGATCGAGGGCGGTGAGCCACTGCGCACGTCGGGAGTCGGCACCACCAACGGTCTGTTCGCGATGCTGGGTATACAGCCGTCTCTGGGGGTGGTGTTCTCTCCTGAAGACTTCCAGTTGGGCCACGAATCGCGCGTTGCCATCATCAGCAACGGATTGTGGCAGAGCAGGTTCGGACAAGACCCCAGCGTGCTTGGTCGCACGCTGAACGTCGATGGCACGTCACGGCTCGTAATAGGAATCATGCCGGAGGGTGTGCCGCCTCCGTTCGCCGCGGACATCTGGTTTCCGCTCGCACCCGATCCGACTGTCAATCGAGCGGAGCACAGGCTGGAAGGCTTCGGTCGCCTCAAGGACGGTGTGTCACTCGAGCAGGCACGGCAGGATGTGGCGCGCCTCGCCGAAATACTAGGGGAGGAGTATCCGCAGTCCAATGCAGGTTGGGAACTGTCACTCGTGACACTACGCGAGTGGCTGATCGGCGAGCGCGCCACCCGAGTCGCCACCGTCCTGCTGGTGGCGGTGAGCCTGCTACTGTTGCTGGGCTGCGCCAGTGTGTCCAACCTGCTACTGGCCCGAGCGACCGCGCGTCAGAGCGAGATCGCGCTCCGTGCCAGCCTTGGGGCACAGCGCTCGAGGATTGTGAGCCAATTGGTGATCGAGAGTGTCGCACTGGCCGCTGTCGGAGCCGCGATCGGTATCCTCGTGGCTATCTGGGTGCTTCCCGTGATTCAGAACCTGGAGACCGGTGCACTGCCACGGCTCACCGAGGTCACGCTCGATCGCACAGTCCTGGCGTTCACGGTTCTACTGGCGCTCGCTACCGGGCTCATCTGTGGTGTGGCGCCTGCCCTCCAGGCATCGCGTCGCGGTTTGAGCCACACGATGAGACGGGCTGGTGAGATGGCGCCAGAAGGGACTCCCCGAGTCCGAGACGGACTCGTGGTCACGCAACTGGCGCTGGCCGTCGTGCTACTGGTTGGGGCGGGACTGCTCGCCAACAGCTTCCTTCGCCTGCTGCGAGCCGACCCGGGCTTCGACCCCGACAACATCCTGCTAGCCGAGCTGTCGCCTCCAGCGGGCGCTTACCCGGAACTCTCCCGCGAGGTCGCGATTCTCTATCGCGACATGCTGAAGCGGATCGAGGCCATCCCGAGTGTGGTTGCGGCAGGCGCCTCCATGGTGAGCCCTGTGAGCATCTACCGACCGGCCAACTTCGTTGGCGTCGAGGGAGAGGTGGCGGAGCAGGCCGACCTAGTTTCCACCCGTTGGCGCGCCGTCACGCCGGGTTTCTTCGACGCGATGGGGATGAGGTTGGTGAGCGGGCGTGTCCTGGACGACCGGGAGGTAAGTGCTACCGGCTCACCGTTTACTGGGGATCCGAACGTACAAGTGTCCGTCGTGATCAACGAAACGCTAGCGCGTATGTTGTGGGCTGACAATGATCCTGCGGGACAGCGGATCGTGTGGAGCGCACCGAACGGTGTTCCTATGACCGTCGTCGGAGTGGTCGGTGATATCCGCGACGTCACTTACCCTGACGATCCGGGACCGACAGTCTACCTTCCCCACAGTATTGTGGCTTGGCCTACCATGACGCTTCTAGTGAAGACGAACGGCGAGCCAGCAGGTATCGCCGCAGCGATACGTCGTGAGATCTGGACGGTGGACGCCAACGTGCCGGTGCCACTCATGGTGCCCTTGCGAGACACGCTGGACGAGATGGCACTCGCAGGACCACGACTCAACACACTGTTATTGACGACATTTGCCGCTGCGGCACTGGGCCTGGCAGCGCTGGGCATCTACGGGATAACCGTCTACTCGGTCACCCGCCGAATCCGGGAGATCGGCGTACGCATGGCGCTGGGAGCGGCACCAGGAACGATTGTAGGAATGGTGCTGACGCGCGGAGCGCGTTTGATCGTAGCGGGCACTGCGATGGGTCTGATCGGTGCGATTGCGCTAACACGGTTTCTGAGCACGATGCTGTACGAGATACAGCCGATCGATCTGGTGACGTACGGAGCGGTGACTCTCACGATGGCGGCGGTCGCCCTGATTGCCAACTACATCCCTGCCAGGCGGGCAACACAGATAGACCCGCGCGTGGCGTTTTCCACGGAGTGACCGGCACACTCGTTGTGATTGGCATTGAGATTGCCGCAGCGGTCACCGATAAGCGACTTGTCTCCGGCGGTCCGCAGCAGCAGATTGGCGGTGATACCAGCACCCGGAGGTAGCGATGTCCCTGGAAACGGTCGCCGCATTCCTGCATCGGGCAACGCATGACGCGCAGCTACAAAAGGAGTTGGCTGCAGTCGCTGACAGACATGGGTTCCTGTTCAGCCCGGAAGAGTTGGGTGAGTTGGATATCGAGGCCTTGACCACGGCATTCAGGAACGCCGCAGCCGACGTAGCGCTACCGTACGAGACCGAGGAAGACGATCCGTTTGACCCAGGATTCGGAATCATCGAGATACCTGCTTGACTGCGCCGCTCCTGGTCCGCTACCGTTTCCGATCCGGGGCGGCGTGGCTGCGATACTCGCTCGGGTCCACTAGCACGTCGAGGACTGCCGGGCAATGCATGCGCAGCCCTTCCCGGACGGCACTATCGAGATCGCTCATCGCCCCAATCCGGACACCCCACGCGCCTAACGCTCGCGCTGCAGCACCGAAATCCACGGCGCCGAAATCAACACCGTAGTTGGGATAGCCTCTGTACTCTTGAGCAACCTTGATCAGACTCAAGCTGCTGTCGTTGTATACCACGATAACGAAGCCGACACCGAGCCTGACGCAAGTCTCGAGGTCTGAGAGCGTCATACCGAGGCCACCGTCACCAATGGTGCACAGCACCGCCCGGTTGGGGAACAGCAGCTTGGCCGCCATTGCACCTGGAAGGGCGTAGCTCATCGACGAGAGCCCGTTGGCTACGAGGAACGTGTGAGGCTCGTATGCTTGCCACACCTGCGAAGTCACGAACTTGACGGAACCCACGTCGGTTACATGGATCGCGTCACGCGGAAACAGCTGGCGCAGCCTTCTGGTGACTTCATAGGGAGACAACCCGCCCCGTGGAATCCGTGACGGGCGCAGCGCAGCGCTGAGCGTCTCACGAAAACCATCGAGCTCCTCTACCGACCACTCACAGACCCCCAGGTCCATTGCACCAAGCCTGGGAAGGAGCGTAGTGACATCACCGACGCACTCGAGAGCCGGTTGATACGCTCCCGCCGCAATGGAGTGCCGGCTGACGGAGACAAGTCTCATGGACTGGTGCCACAGCTTGTTAGACTCTACCGGGTCGAACCCCAAGCCGATGAGCAGATCGGCTCGGGCCAAAAAGTCGACTATGAGGTTGTCGGCTGCGACGCCGGCGCACACGCCGAAGAACAGCGGATGATCCTCCGGGATCATCCCTTTCGCTTTTGGCGTGACGAAGACCGGCGCACCGAGCCGTTGCACGAACGCCAAAGCCTGCTCGCGATCGCCTTCTGGATCGAGATCGAAACCCAGTATGGCCACGGGGCGTCGCGCCTCGCGGATTGCGGCTGCGATGGGTTCCACCTCCCCGCAGCCGGGCAACAGCCCCATCCGGCCGTCGTCCCATGCGTCGGAGGGACTCGCAGTCTCACGATCCAGCGTGCGCGCGACGTCGCTGGGCAGAGCTATGTGCACCGGCCCCATGCGCTGCCGGGCGGCCACGGCGTATGCCTGGCGGACCGTCGCTGCAGTGTTTACACCATCCAGCGTCACCGTCCACTTCGTGAACGGCCGGTACACTGCGTTCAGGTCGATGTTCTGATGCGTGACATACGGACTTGCCGATTTGGCTGTTGACGCAGTGACTGCGATGACAGGAGACCGTTCTAGATAGGCATTGGCAACACCCAACGCAAGGTTGAGCGCACCTGGGCCCAGGGTTGACACGCAGACACTGGGCTGCCGTTGGATTTGGCCAGTGACGTCGGCCATGAACGCGGCAGTGGCTTCATCACGGGTCAACACGAACTCCATACCCGTCACCCGGCAGGCCTCCACGAAGTCCAGAACCTCACCTCCGGGTACACCGAACACGCGTCGTACCCCGAGGTCAAACAACGTTTGCGCCATGACCTGTGCACAGCTAGGCATGCTGTAATCCTTGTCGACGGGATTGACTTTGACATGTGCTCATGCCCGAAGCACGCATGCTAAACTCACAACCTAGTGCACAACCACGGGAGATCGGCGGCGAGCCGTTAGCGACGGTCGTAGTACCCGGGTAGGCCCCAGTCACGAGCGGGCCACCTCACCGGTACATCATTGGTCGGGCGGTGCCTCGTAGGAAGTGAACGCTGCTTGCAGGACGGTTCTGAGACCCTCGACTGTCTGCTATCAGAGGCTCACCACAAACCGATCACCTTCCACCAAACACCGCCGATCCCCAACCAGATGACGATGTTGACTACGCTTATTGCTGCACCCAGTCTCCACCAGTCTCCGATCTTGACGTAGCCTGCTCCAAACAGTACCGGCGCTGGACCGGTACTGTAATGCGTCATGCTACTGAACAGGTTGCTGAAGAATGCGAGAACTAGCCCGGCCAACAGAGGTGGCGTTCCCACCACAAGCGCGACGGCCAGGAATGCCGCGTACATAGAACTGATATGGGCTGTGTTGCCGGCGAAGAAGTAGTGACTGTAGAAGTAGATCAGGCTGATGGCCAGGAATGCGGTCAGCCAATCGGTGTCACCGAACAATGCTCCCACAGAATCACTGAACCAGCCCACCATCCCGAGCGAACTGAGATAGGAGCCCATCATGATGAGCGTGGACAGCCATATGAAGACGTTCCAAGCCCCTTTCTCGTTCAACACATCCTCCCAGGTTAACACCCCGGTGAGCAGCAGAATCGAGAGCCCGAGCAGTGCCGTAACAGTGCTTCCGATATTCACCTGTGCACCGAAGACCCACAGGCCGAGGAGCAATACGAACGTCCCCAACAGGATTCGCTCGTCGCGTCTCATACGTCCCATTCCGGTCAGCCTGTCGCGGGCCATCGTTGGCGCGCCCGGAGTGTCCCTGATCTCGGGCGGATAGAGTCGGTACAGTACGAAGGGTACCACGAGCAAGCTCACCAGCCCGGGGACCGCAGCTGCGAGGGCCCACCACGCCCAGGTGATCACGACTCCTTGCTCCGCAGCGAACTGAACTGCCAGGGGATTGGCAGCCATGGCGGTCAAGAACATAGCGCTGGTGATGAGATTGCCGTGGAACGAGTTCTGAATCAAGAAGGCGCCCATGCGGCGCTCCGAACCGTCGCCGGGGTGGCTGCCGAAGGCCTCCGCTATCGAACGCACTATGGGATACATGACGGCGCCAGAGCGCGCCGTGTTGGAGGGGATCGCCGGTGCGAGAACCAACTCGGTGGCGACCATGCTGTAACCCAGACCCAGAGTCCTCTTTCCCAGGAACATCACGAACGAGTAGGCGATTCTCGCACCGAGCCCGGTCTTGATGAACCCTCGGGAGATGAAGAATGCGGTCATTACCAGCCAAATCACACTGTGACTGAATCCGCTCAGTGCCTCGCTCAGGCCAAGCGTACCCGTCAGGGTCGCAGCGGCAATGCCACATAGGGCGACGGCACCCATCGGCAACGGCTCGAGCATTATCCCGACGATCGTGGCAACGAAGATCGCAAAGAGGTGCCAGGCTCGAGGTGTGACACCTTCCGGTGATGGCAAGAACCAGATCAACGCTCCCAGCGCGATCACTATACCGAACCGGGCGGCAGTGGACATCGCCGACCTCCTCCCTGCCACCCTTCCGTTTTGCGGCTCAGGTTCCCGGATCTGCTGATGGGCTCGGGTCATGACTAGGCGATCGTGTCCTGAAGTCTCAGACCCGCGATCTTGTCGGTCGGATTGTCCGATACCTGAGCCGATACTGCCGTAGCGTGCTCCCCCGTGAGGAGGTGATCACTCCGTACGGCTCCAGGAGCCCGGAACCCACGCAGCCGCAGTTCGGTTGTGGCCGGCACGTTCATCTACCCCCACCTGGCGACGTTTTTGGGTTCTGCCCGTCTCGTGGCTCCCTGCGATCAGATATGCCGATGGCGGTTTCGCCGGAGCCAGGGTAGCTTCTCCGTCATCGATCAAGGTCAGTGAAACTGCGCGCACCCGAGTGGCGGCGCAACCCGAGCAGTGCCTATCGCCGCTTCACTCGAAACCAGATATGCACGGACCAAGCCAATGAATAACAGTCGAAGAGAGTTCGTCCGAACCACTGCGAGCGGAGTGTTGAGTGCCGGCCTGCTAGGCAGCAAGGGATACGCCGCGCAGCGCGGAACCGCACGGGACCGGAGCGTTCCGCGGGCCCAAGCATCGCTACGGATCCTGATCCTCGGCGGCACGGGATTCACGGGCCCGTTCCAGATCGAATACGCACTGGCGCGGGGGCACCAGGTCACGATCTTCAATCGGGGCAGGACACAGCCGACGGTCAACGCCGATCTGCTCGAACGCGTCGAGCGGCTGGTGGGCGACCGTGACAATGATATTGAGGCGCTGAGGGGCGGGCAGTGGGACGCGGTGATCGACAACTCGTCCTCCGTCCCCCGCTGGACCCGGCAGACGGCGGAGTTACTGAAGGACACTGCCCACACCTACCTGTTCACATCGTCGCTGTCGGTGCATTCGGATAACAGCAAGATCGGGATCAACGAGGATGACCCAGTGATCGAGCTCGAAGATCCAACGGTCGAGGAGGTGACGGGCGCGACGTACGGTGGACTGAAGGCCCTGTGCGAGGAGGAGACGCGGAGGATCTTTCCTGATGGCGCGATAATCGTGAGGCCGGGTTTGATCGTCGGCCCGGGCGACCGATCAGATCGCTGGACTTATTGGCCGGTCCGCATTGCCCGAGGCGGCGAGGTGATGGCTCCCGGGACTCCAGACGATCCAACTCAACACATCGATGCCCGCGACCTGGCCGAGTTCGACATCCATCTGATTGAGCAGCGCAAGGTGGGTACTTACAGCGCTGTCGGACCGCTGTCGCAGCTGAGCATGGCGGAGTTGCTCTATGGGATCCGGGCTATAGTCAGCAACGAGATATCGTTCACCTGGGTGGATGCTGACTTCCTAGCCGAGCACGAGGTGAGCGCCTGGTCGGAGATGACATCTTGGGTCCCGCCACGGGGCGAGATGGCCGGCTTCTCCAGCTTCGACAACAGCCGCGCAGTGGCGGCAGGGCTCAAGTTCCGGCCGCTGGCGCTAACCGCCAAGGACACGCTGGACTGGTGGTGGAGCCTGCCGGAGGAGCGGGGGGCGCAACCGCGTGCCGGACTCGACCCTGAGAAGGAAAGGCGTGTCCTAGAGGCGTTCCACGAGGCTCACGGATAGGCACACTTGAGCGCATGAAAGAGCTGCCGCGGCTCTACGCCTCCGCGGCAGCCGCTCGCTCCGCCGGATCTCTGCGCTTCTGGGCCCTACCCAATGCAACAGACAGTGCGCACCAGACCGCTGCGAAGGGTACGGTGGCCGCCGCCATCAGCGTCATAGTGCCCAAGGTACTCAGCGCGCCTTGAATGCCCGCACCCGCGACGTCTCCGCCCCGGTAGAGGAACACATCAATCAGCGGCTTCGCCTTGTATTTGTCTGCCGGGGGAACCACGCTGAACAGGGTCTCTCTGGCCGGACGCGACATGGCGTAGCGCGTCGCCCTATGGAGCGCCTGAAACAGCGCCATCACACCATACAATGGCCAGACCGCCAGCACGGCGAAACCAGAGACGGTCACCAGCGGCAATATGGCGAGCGTCCAACCAACGCCCAGGCGTTTGATGACACGTGTCGTGATGAATATCTGGGTGATCAGCGTGGCGCTCTGGGCAAGAGCGTCGAACTGGGCGAAGGCACCGACGCGCTGACTGAAGGTATCCGTGTTGTCCAGAATGATATTGGCCTGGGTGAAGTAGATCAGCGTGTTGGAAATGGCCATGAAGACGATGAACGTCGCTATGCCCAGGAGATACGGGGATGTCGCCACGGCGGTTGCGCCGTCCCAGAAGCTCCCGCCGATGCGCTCTCCGGGACGTGCGGCAGGTGCGGTGCGGTCCTTGGTCAGGCGGGAATGCTCCGAGCCGACCGCCACGCGATCGAGTGTCAGCATGACCGCTATGCCCGCTCCGAAGAGCCCAGCGCCGGTCAACATCAGGCCCACCGGTAGATAGACCGACTCCGTCATGCCACTGATGGTGTTCGTGGCCCAGCCGCCGACCAGCGCTCCCAGGGTGCCGCCGATGCCAATGAAGGCGAACATGCGCTTGCCTTGGTCGACATTGAAGATGTCCACCATGAATGCCCAGAAGAGGCTGTTCACGAACAGGGTGATCGCGCTTAGCCAGGCGTAGAACGTGTAGCCAACGCCGCGAGCGAGGCCCGTCTCCGCATCGGTCCCGATCAGCCCGCCTCCGGTCGCCGCATCCACGATCAACAGACCCGAGAAACCCAGCAGGCAGACGATGACGAACAAGTAGCCCACGGGTATGAAGCGACGTCGGTCCAGGCGACTGACGACACCCCCAAAAAGGAGAACCAGAACCAGGGAAACGATGGACGTCATCGCGAACAGCCAACGGAGCTGGCCCATGCCTCCCGATACTCCCATGGCCTCGCGGACCGGGCGCAGGAAGAAATACCCGCTCAGCACACAGAAATAGAACAGCGCCGCGAGGACTCCCAGGGGAAGCTCGCCGCGCCTGAAATTCAGGGCGCGTGCTACCCAGTCCGTCATTGCGCCAGTTCCCCGCTGCGCACCGAGGTTGCCTCGTCGATCACGTTCGCCGGCACAGCTCGCTCACTTTCCCGTTATCGCCGTCATCCGGACGCCGCGTGCCACGCTGCCAGCAGCTCGGTCTCGCGCTCGGCCGTGATCCCGGCACGCAGTTGGGCCCGACACTCGGCCGGGGTTTCCCGCCAGATGTGTTCATGGATACTCCCTGTCACGCGCTAATACGGGCAAGTGACATGATTTGTTGGAGCGCGATCGGGATGAAACGTAGCGCGGGTTCCCCGCAATCCCGAGCCCAGACTCACTCGGGTCAGCAGAGCTGTGGTAGCCAGGCTGACGGGAACTGACGGATGGGGCGTTGATTCCGTGAATCAGAGGTCCGTGCACCGCTCACCACGATGGCTGTAAGTCTCCATAAGACAATGTGTTGATAGTCTGTTGAGACCTGAGTGTAGATTGTCTGATAGCGGAGAGGCGAGCCATGGCTGGCAGGCATCATCTCAGGCTGTTCGGTTCGGTGGAGCTGCTGGAGCCCGACGGGTGTCCAGTCCGATTCCGCACGCGCAAGCAGCTGGCGTTGCTGGTCTATTTGGCTCTGGAGGCGCGCGACCGTCTCGTCGATCGCAGCTGCTTGGTGGATCTGTTCTGGGACGGAGTTGCACACAAGAAGGGAAGTCACTCGCTGGCCCAGGCACTGACGGCGATCCGTGCGGCCTTGGGGTCTGAGGCACTGCCGCGGTTCACGCATAAGGTGCAGCTCCTGGCCGATTTGACGACAGACTTGGACTCGCTGGCGCCGCGCGCGTTCCGGGCGGAGGATTTGGGTAGACCGCTACCGCAGTTGGAGGGTTGCGGCGGCCGGTCGTTCGGTCTCTGGATCGAGACAGTCCGGGGACGCTGCCTGGCAGACGTTCGCCGTCGCCTTGTAGCGGACCTCTCGGAGGCCCGGCGAGGTGGGCTAGTGCAGGAGGCAAGGGAATGTGCGACCCTGCTTCATGCGATCGATCCGGCCAATGAGTTGGCGGCTTTGGTGGTGGCAGAGCATATGGCCGCCGACGGTGACCTGGACGGAGCGGTCAGTCTATTGCGGCGCCATGTTGCGGACGCAAAGGAGGAGCTCGGCCGGAGCCCATCGCGCGAGTTGGCTGGCTTCCTCCAGCGGCTGGAGCGAGGGCTCTTCCGCACATTGAGCGATCCCGCCACGGACGCTGACGCGTCGCTTGCCCATGCCCGGCCCGAGGTCTTCGTTGGGCGTGAGCACGAAGTCACCTGTATGGAGTCGCTGTGGACGCGGGCACGCGACGGGCAGCTGGTGACGGCGATCGTGGCGGGTCCCGGTGGGATCGGTAAGAGTACCTTGGTTCGCCGGTTTGCCACCGGGCTGGCGGCACGTGGCTGGCCGGCGTACTTGGTTAGCTGCCAGGAGATCGGTCGCTCGATTCCGTTCGCTGCAGTCTCCGATCTCACGCTGCAACTCGCTCGGGATCCGGCAGTAGCGGGAACCGATCCGCAGTGGCTGGCCGAGGCGAGCCGTGTGACGCCGGGTCTGAGGTCGGTGTATACCGGCGTACCGGAGCCGCAGCCCACACCAGCGGAGGCGGTGCGACTCCGGGTAGCTGAGGCGTTGCTGCGGATG
>CP070666.1:2295422-2299322 GCA_020351775.1 Gemmatimonadota bacterium
GGCTGCCCAGGGCGCGCTCGCGACAGTACCAGCTACGTTGTGCCAGCAGACGTTCGGATAGTCCACCCAACCCGCGGCACTGCAATGTATCGGAATGCCGCATATCAGCGGCAACCTAATGTCGAGCTGCTGCAACTCCACCCAGTTCGTGCCGTCATGGAAACGGACGATCCCGAGGTCGCTGACATACCAGAGCCGAGAGCGGTCATAAGCCGCCGGCGGGGCCGGAGGCGCTGCATCGGCCGCGTAGTAAATGCGATTGAACCCCTCTACCGGGTGCAGGGCGGCACCATCCCAGGCAAAGGCGACATTCTCCAGGTCGGCGTTGAGCTTCGCCTTCAGCGCCCTGATCTGGTCGTCACCGTCGCCCACATCGTCGGTGTCTGGGGGCGCGGTAGCATCATGCCAAGGCATAGCTTTCTCCTACTTAGTAGTCTGGTGTGATGCGGCGGTAAGACCCATCCTCCATGATGGGCCGCGGGTTTTCGGGTGTCGCCTCAGCGTTGGGACTTACCCACACCTTGACATCGGTTTGAAGTTGCGCCCGCCGATCCCCCGCAATCGCCTTCGCTAGAGAGGCCGCGGCCTGTCCCTGCCAGTCGGCTAGAGCGGCGGGATCTACTCCGAGGAGAGAGCGCAGGACCCTCGCGGTCGCGCCCTGGATAATTCCGTCGCTGTAGTTGTTAGTGAACTCATTGGTGCTACCGTCGGCCGTGAGAGCAACCGGCTCTCTCATGTACCGGAAGACCACAGTGTATGTCTGGTCCGCAAACGGATAGCACTTGCAGATGGGGTTGGCCGTGCTGAGGTCTATAGCGTACTCGGATGGTTCAGCCGCTAGGCGACCGGCATAGCGGCGCTCAAGTTCCGGGTAGGTCCCCAGCTCAAGTTCCCGGTACTTGCCAGTGGTCTGTACGAGGTCCACGCTCCGGGGCCGCACAAAATCAGTCGGCAGGGTAAAGTAGGGTGTGGCGACCGTGATTGACTGGTTCGAGACCGTACAGAGAAACGTCCAGTCATGCGGCTCGCCCACGCCCCGGCGGCCCGGCCTGGGTGGGGGCCATAGAGCCCCCTCTGCCCAGGCCTTGACTTCATCCCTTATCCTTGCGCGGATAACCGTTCCGATGGCCGAGAGGCCGGCCCGGTTGACGTTCCAGTCAACCTCGCTCGCGATCTGGCCGAGGTCCACTGCCTCAGGCCTCAGCCGCTACTGTCCCGCCGGGTCCGGCATGGCCCTGCTGCGCGGCCATCACGCCCCTGGGATCGAGGAAGTCCCCGGGATTCACCCGAGGGCGCTTCGCGATTGCGTTGCGAGTTATCTCCGTGCGGCCCGCGCTGTCCATCTCGTGACAGTGCATGTGGCCGACGAAGTTTGTCTCCGAGCAGGTCATGTAGCGACAGCCCGGAACGGGGCAACTGATCTCTGAACCCGGATGCGTGAGGCCCGCGGTGGGCCGGTTGGCCTTGGCCTCCTCGCGCCACTCGCGTACTTCCTTCGGGATCGCCTTCTCATCCTCGATCACGTTGCCCTTAGCGTCGAAGACAAGACCATCCTGCAGATAGTAGGTCCGTCTCGCCGAGGTCGGGACGCGCTTGCCCTTCTTATCAACCGCGCGGCCTCTCTCGTCTACGTCAACGGCCGTCAGAATGCCGCTGAATTGGGCGAGTTCCCGACCGGGTGCCCTGTTCAGCGTCCTTCTGGCCTCTGCTCTCGCTTCAGCCATAGCTACCTCCTATCGGTACTCAATTGAGACGTAGGCCACGTTGGTCAGGTCAACGTAGATCCCCTGATCGAAGTCCATGCCTCGGAAGACGTGGGACACAGGGAGGTTGATGCCCGCGCTCACTCCCGTCCACTGGATCGTGCCCGCAGCACCCCCGTTGCGGAGGCTTACCGTGCAGGCACCCACGCCATCCGCGACGGCGAAGACGCTAAACACCGTCCGGTGTCCGGTCGCCACCTGCGCGTTGACGCTCCCTGCCTGGTAGTAGGGTGCAGTTCCCATATCGCCGCCTCCCCTACCAGCCGATAGCCAAAAAGCGGAGTGCGCCCAGCCCAGAGATGTCCTCGGTGTTGCCGACCTCGATCAGAACGCCGTCTGCCACCGCGTCATAGTCGCACCAGTAGGCCATGAGCGTGTCGTTTGCGGCGTCGTACTTGCAGACGACTCCGCCAGCATCAACGAAGAGCGCGTATATCTCGCGCACGAAGCCGAAGTCGCCGGGCACCAGAGCTTCTCCGCCCGTAGGGTAGCTGGCATCAAACGTGATTGTCCCGAACACCACCTTGAGCCCACCCAGGTCAATGCTCCCCTCGGGCAGGCCGTGAACTGCTATTGTCAGCGCCATTGATTTCGTCTCCTCTCGGGGGCCCGACCGCTAGGGGCCGGGCCCCCTGCTCTCGATGTGCCTAGTTGCCGCTTAGGCGGTACAGGAACTGCAGCACGCCAGCGCCTGCGATGACCCCGCCGACGCACTGGACCGTATGCTCTCGGATGAGCACCGACCCCTCAGCGACGGCCGTGCCATTTCCGTAGTTCACGTCCTGGATCAGCACGACGCCAGCCGCCGTGGTATCCGGGATGGTCAACGTGTCAATCTCCGTGCGGTTGGTGACACCGTCATAGTCGGCCCAGTCCAGTGCAACCTCCGGGTCCGTGGTGGTCGCTACCACTGCCACCGTCACCGTGAAGATCAACTGGGTGACGATGAGGTCCTTCCCGCAGCGGAAGGGCCGCCTCTCGCTCGTGCTTGAGTCGTCAATATCCGCGGCGGCTCCCGCCAAGTCCAGGGCCGCATCCGCCCACGGATGGAGGATCGGCACGAGGTCGGCGTAACCAACGTGTGCTCCAATGTTTATGGTCATTTATCCAACCTCCCTATACGCTGTCCACATGGATGATCGAGGCCATCCCGTGTGTCGAGTAGTCGAGTGTGCAGCCGTACCCGAGAAGGCCCCACCACGCGATGTCGTGGAACCGGCCCTTATCCCGCTCCTCCGCGAGAATGATCGGCTGCGCCACCACCGGCTTCAGCACCGCGTTCTTGCCAAACATCACGGATTCAGCCGCGTTCGCGGTCCCAACCGTCCCGAGGGTGGTGTTGTTGGTCTCGATGATCCGGCAGCGGTAGTACCGGCCCCTCTCGCCGTAGAGCACCCGCTCTTTCGGCATGGCCTCCAGGTAGCCGCGCTCGATCTCCAAGTCATCGTAGATAGCACGGCCGCCGGCGCCAGTCGTAATCATCACGTAGAACCCATCATCGTCGTAGGGTTCCGCGCGGAGGGTGTTCTGCAGGTAGTCCACCATCTCACGGATATGGTAGGCCGTGAGTTGATGGGCGGCGTCCACCAGCGCCACGCCGGTCTGTACGAATGTGCCAGCCGCGGCAGCCGTGGGTGTGTACTTGATGTCCGTCGCCGTGAAGGCCGTCGCAGCGCCGTCATCGAGAATGCGCTGCAAGTGCCTCTTCAGCTTGTCCCGCGTCCTGTCATCCACATCCCAGGCCGACAGGATTTGGGCTCTCTTCGTATAGGACGAGCCGCGGCCCACTTCGTACACATCAACGGAGCCGCGCAGGTGGGTCCACTGGTCGAGCGGGATGTTGACCAGCTCATTCAACACAACGCCGGCGAAGGTAGTCGGCGCGCCGACGAGATCCTGCTCGATCCGGTAGAAATACTCGTCGCCCTTGCCCGGCCCGAAGTCCGTCGGAACTTCCGCGAACTGGTCGAACTTCATTGACGGCAGGGCGTCTTCGTAAATCTTCTGGGAGAGGTGCGGCGCAGCCATCGCACCGCTCGCCCCCCAGTTCACCCAAGTTGTAGTCGCCACGGTGAGTTATCCTCCTCACCGGGCGAGCGTCTAGCTAACCAGGCGACCGCTGTGCGGCCCTCTGGTG
>CP070666.1:2299422-2301008 GCA_020351775.1 Gemmatimonadota bacterium
CAGGCTTATTCCAGGACGGGCACCTACAACTCGGATGCACGCAACTTCTTCCGCCAATGGATGGTCGCCTTGAGGAATGACCAGGGTGTAGGGAGTGAAACGGAAGCACCGGGCGGGATCGGCAGCACCGTGCCAACCTATAATACGGCGGATGCCACCGACTTTCCCGATGGCACCACGTGGGCCGCTGCCGTGTGCATGGTTCCCTGGCAGCTGTACATCCAGTACGGCGACAAGCAGATCATCGAAGAGAACATGGAAACCATGATGCAATGGCTCAACGGCATGGATTACTATGATTTCAGCGATGAGTACACCTATCTCTCCTCCAAGACATCAGGACTGTCGGACTGGCTGGCCATGGACAGCCACACGCCTGCGGACCTGGTCAACAATGCCATCTACATTCATATGATGGAGATAACGGCCATCATGGCAGAAGCCATTGGGGAGGATGAGTATGCGACCATACTGAAAGAACGCCACGAAAAGGCCAAGGCCGAATGGAACCAGGTATACGTGGATCCGGAATCCGGAAGAACGAGAAATGCTGAAGGCCTCATTGTCCATTCGCAGACATCGTATGCCACACCTTTGAATTTCAATTGCTTCGGTGACGAAAACAGGGAGAAGGCACAGCAGTACCTTGCTCAGCTTGCCGCCAATCCTTCATCCAGCAATACGAATCCCGATGGTTCCCGTGTTGTCTATCCCAGTCGAGGAGGATTTCGCGGATTTGGCGGAAGCCCTGTGGAAACCGCGAGTGATTTCCTGCCTTACACGATAACGACGGGGTTCTCGGGAACGCCGAACATCCTTCCGGCGCTGAGCCGGGCGGGGAAGGTCAGCGAAGCCTATAGCATGTTCACCTGTACCGACTACACCTCCTGGCTGTACCCTGTGACAAAGGGGGCCACATCAATCTGGGAGCGGTGGAACGGGTATGAGGCTGCGTTCGAGGAGAACAACCAGAACAGGATGAACTCGTTCAATCACTTCGCGCTCGGTGCAGTGGGACAGTGGATGTATGAATACCAGCTGGGCATTACCAGTGATCACCTGAACGGCGAGGCGGGATACAAGCACTTCATCCTGCAGCCGCAGGTCGGCGGTGACTTCACTTCACTGGAAGGCAGCTATGCATCCAACTACGGTGTGATATCCAGCAGCTGGACGGCGGACGGAAAAGGCAACATGACTTCGTATAGTGCCGTTGTCCCGGCCAATACCACGGCCATCCTATATCTTCCCGTGAACGAAACGGCAGAGAGCTTCGGCGAAGCAGAAGGCGTGACCTTTGTTGCAAAGACCGTCCGAAACAACATCGCGGTGGCAGCGTATGAACTGACTTCCGGCAGTTTCAAATTCTCGATTGCTGAGGATGGTGTGGCGGTTCACCGCTGAAACCGGGGCTGGGCCCCTGCGGGGTGAGTCCTGAAGGACTGATGACTACATCTGTGCCAATCCGCTTGTTTCCGCGTCCATCCGCGGCGTTTATCCGGCGAGCAAGAACCGTCCGAACCCGAGCATGGTGGCAACGGTACCGAGCCAGAACAAGAACATCCACTTGATCAGGTCGGCCTTGA
>CP070666.1:2301108-2303854 GCA_020351775.1 Gemmatimonadota bacterium
GTCACTCGCTCGAGCCACTTGAATTCCGGGCGGTCGAGCAACTTCACCAGTCTCGGATCAGACCTGGGCCACCTCACGCCGTGCAACCGTGTCACATACCACATGGCCGGGCTCCGCTGCTCAAAAGCTCGCTCCAGTTGCTCGAACGCATGATCCAGTTCACCCAGATCGCAGTTGATCATTGCCATGTAGTTGTACAGGAGAAGCCCCTGCTCGGACCGCTCCTCGAGTTCCGCAAGGATCTTCCTCGCTTCCGCCTCCCGACCCAATCGGGCATAGGCACATCCGAGGAAGGCCAATATCATGGGACTTCGTCTCATGGAAGAGGCGCCGTTCTGGAGGTGACGCACGGCCTCCTCGTAGTTGCACTCCGCGATGGCGATGAGCCCCATCACCCAATGGGCGGGCCCAAACGTCGGATCGATCTCCAGAGCACGTGCAGCCGCATCGCGTGCCTGTGAGAGCCGACCACTCCCAAACATGTGTGCAAAAGCGACCATGATGTTGATGAGCGGTGACACCGGCTCCAGCTCTCTAGCGCGCTGTGCCTCAACAGCACTCTCAGCGTGACGGCCGAGTGTCTCGTAGAGCTGGCCTAACCAAGCATGCGCCACGGCCAATCGTGGGTTGAGCTCGATTGCCCGCTTGAACTCGATGGCGGCAAGATCGCCATCCCAGCCGAAGTACCATAAACACAAGCCGAGTGAGTAGTGTGCCTCCGCGAGCTCGTCGTCGAGCGCCACTGCGCGCTCGGCGGCCGCGAGTGCCTTTGCGTACGCGTCCAGCGGAGGCAGGAAGCCGTAGAACGCCAGGATGCATAAGGCGTCCGCCAGACCGGCGTGCGGCTCGGCATACTCCGGGTCCTGCTCAATCGCCTGCTCGAAGTAGGGTATGCACCTGCTCATCCCTTCACCCCGCTGCGACCACAGGTGGCGTCCCTGCAAGTACAGCTGATAGGCTTCAAGATCTTGTGTGCCGCGCTTGAGGAGTCGAGCGCTCTTCACGCCCAAGAGTTCGACCTTGAGGGCTTCGACGATCGCCTGTGCGATCTCATCTTGAATGTCGAACACATCTTCCATGCGGCGGTCGTAGCGCTCCGACCAGAGATGGTACCCGTCCGCCACCTTGATCAACTGCGCCGTGATCCGCAGCCGGTCACCCGAAACCCTAACGCTGCCCTCGAGCACTGTCGCGACCCTGAGCTTTGCTCCCACCTCGGCGATGTCCGGAGCCAACCCTTTGAACGCAAAGGACGACGACCGTGACGCAACGTGGAGATCCTCCAGGTGCACGAGGGCGTTGATGATCTCCTCCGTCATGCCGTCGCTGAAGTATTCGTTGTCCGGATCGGGGCTCAGGTTCACGAACGGCAGCACGGCGATCGACTTCTTATCCTCCCCGGCGTCCACACGCGTGGCAACCAGTGCCTCCGAAAACGCCTTCGCCGATGCGAACCTATCCGCTGGAGCCTTGCCGAGTGCCTTAGTTACCGCACCTGCAACGGGCGCGGAAAGACCAGATCGCACGGTCGTGATCGGTGGAACTACGTCCGTCACATGCCGCGCCAGCACCGCCTGCGCCGTTGCCCCCGTGAACGGAGGCTGTCCCGCAAGCATCTCGTACAGCACGCAGGCCAGGGAGTAGATGTCACTCCGCGCATCGACGGTCCGCTCACCTGCTACCTGCTCGGGACTCATGTACTCTGGGGTACCGATCGACAGCCCCGTCTCGGTCAGCCGCTCCCCGCCTGCCGCGGTGACGGCCAGGGCGATCCCGAAATCCGCGACCATGGCCTCGCCTTCGTGCAGCAGGATGTTCTCGGGCTTGATGTCGCGGTGGATCACATCGTGCCGGTGGGCGAAGTCCAGTGCTGAGGCCACCTGCTCGGCGATCCGTAGCGCATCCTCCACGGGCAACTGTTTCTCCCGCTTCAGGCGATCACGCAGCGACTCACCTTCGACGTACGGCATCACGTAGTAGAGAAGGCCGTCCGCGTCACCCGAGTCGATCAGGGTGAGAATGTGAGGGTGGGTCAGCTTCGCCATGACGCGGATCTCTTGGAGGAATCGCTCGCCACCAAGTGCCGCAGCAAGCTCGGGCAACAGCACCTTCACTGCGACGTGCCGACCGTGCTTCACGTCGCTCGCCAGGTACACCACCGCCATCCCGCCACGGCCCAACTGCCGCTCGATGGAATAGCGGTCGGCGAGGGCAGCTTTGAGACGGTCCACCAGGGCTACCATGGGAAGGGCTCCCGATTGGCGACCAGGCTAAGGTATGGTTGGTGGCTGGCGAGGGCCAGAGACGGCAGATTGGAGAATCTAGAGTTGCGATTTGAGATTTGTGATTTGTGCCGTGTGATTCAGGTTCTGGGTCGGCGATTCCCATGCCTTGCAGTCTTCACGCTCTGAACGAATATCGACACCAGCTCATTGCACTCAACTTCGAGCCCGCTGACATTCATTCCCTGCTCGCCGAGGCGACTCGCAAATCTCAGCCACACCAGTGTCTCGTGCAGTTCCGTCGAAGGCCATCGGCTTACTCCTCTGGCTAGGCGGGGCACTCACCCCGAGGTTCGTATTGCTCTCCAGAGAAGCTAGACGATGGCCTTGCTCATCGGAGCCTGCTGCAGCGAACGCCAACTCAATTACACAAAAACTTGCACACTACTCACACAATCCTGCACTTGACCAGATCAGGGCCAGGGCGTACGAGACCTGGGGCAAGGCGCAGGAGGCTTGGGGCA
>CP070666.1:2303954-2307758 GCA_020351775.1 Gemmatimonadota bacterium
CCTCATCGCGAATCAGCGCACGGCCACGTTTTCGGGCCTCCTCAGGAGGGACGTCGACTTCCTTCTTCTCCTTCTTCACCTCAGCTTCGTAACGCGCTTCGGCGAGGTTCTCCAGATAGTACGCCAATTCGAGAAAGGCCTCTCGCATGGCAGCCATCTGGCTCATCCGGTCAAACCCGCTCTTGGGGCTGGTGCTGAGCTTCAGGGCAATCGAAGGCTTTATCGTCATCTCGTCTGGTGTACGGCCGATGGGACGTACCACACGGCTCAACCCACCGATTACGCAATTGTTGCCTTGAATCACATGCACAGCGAGGACGCCATCACGCAGGGCATCCTCAAAACTCAAACTCGACGGATCAATGGCGTCGTAGACGTCGAGATAGGGCGCCACCGGCAGGTTCTCATTCGAGCGGTCAAGGCCGCGCCAGGTATGGGGTGAAATCGTCCCAGGGAAAAGCACTTTGCCCGATACGTCGATCACCATCGCATCGTAGGGTATCTCGACCTTCTCACCCATGGCTCTAATCTTCCCGTGCTCGATCAATAGGGTGCCTTTGGCGATCTCCTCGCCCACCACCGGTATGATTCGGCCGCCCTCGAATGCCACCTTTGCCGGCGGCATGGCATCGCTGTGCGCCGCCACGAGACCGAGCAGACAACAGGTCAGTAAGATTCGCTTCGTGTTCACAAAATGTTCTCCTACTACCCTTAACGCCTATCCATAACAACATTCCCATCGATCAGCACCGCCTCGATTATCGAGGTCGCTGCCAGCGGGCGGCCCTTCCAAATTACAAGATCCGCCCGTTTACCTGGCTCTATCGTTCCAAGCTGACCGTCAAGCCCCAACAACCGAGCGGGTGTGTCCGTCACCGCTCTAAGTGCGTCGTCAAATCCAACGCCGAAACGCATCGCATACATCGCCTGCCTGGCCAATCCGTCCTCTTCACGTAGCTCCTGGGCGCTCAACGCAGTTGGAATACCAGCCTCGACTAAGGCCCGAAATGTCCAGTAGCGGGACCGTCGTGCCTCGCGACTGCGAGCGCGGATTCCAGTAGGTTGCTCGTAAATCGGCCCGAAGATCACGGGAACCGACGCCGCCTTCAACTCTTCGATGCAGCGATACGCTTCGGTTCCCTCCTCAAGCGTGAATTTCAATTTGAATTCGTCGGCCAATCGCAGGGCCGTGAGAATGTCCTGTTGAATCCGAGCTTGGATCCGCAGCCCCACTTTCCCGCCGAGCACATCGCGTAACACAGCGCTGGCCTGGGGATCCGCCGTGTCAGCACCGTAGGCCTCAATTCCCCTGCCGCGCCTAATCGCGTCGTAGAAAGCCTTGCGAAAGACCCACGTCAGGCCCATGCGAGAGTTTGGACGCCGGGCATACATACTGACTGAACTGCGACGGGGCTGTCGGTTGTTATTCCCGAAGGAGCTCGGCTCGGAGCCTATCGTGGCCTTCACCGCAGCTGCGGGGACAAGAACCCGTTTGTCTCGCGGACCGCCGGTGTGTAGGATTGCACCTCGCGGGGAGATCACACACGACGGATCGGGTGACGCGTACACAGTGGTGACCCCGCCGCGTAGCAGTCGATCGAAGTCACCAGAGCCCAGGTTCAATCCGTCGAGAACGAGAGTGTGGGGCACAACTTCAGAACCCTGCTCGCTGATTACGTGATTGGCCCGTACGCCAACGGCTAATCCTGCTGTGTTCTCCGACACGCGTTCCCTATCATCCACGTGCATGTGGCGGTCCAGGCCCTTGCGACTCGGTGCGATGAGGTTGATTGTTTCGATCCGTGAGTTCGCATCGATAAGGCCGGGCGTGATGCTCCCATCGGCAATCTCGATGACAGATGTGCCCGCCGGTATGGCCACGTTACACCCGACTGCGCTAATATGGCCGTTTCGAATCAAGATTATTCCATTGTCAATGGTTTGACCGTTGCCGACATAGATCTTCTCAGCCTTAATCGCACGCAGTGCAACCGCCTCTCCTCCATGCACGTGACCGGCATGAGGGAAGGCGAGTACCACCCAAAGAGTCAGCGGAATCGATATGCGGTTCATTGTCTTTCTCCTATGGAAAGTGCACCTTGGTTCACTGCGGCATAGACGCGAACGCCCCTTACATACACCTCGAGCACTACCTTGTCCAATCGCAGGGGATCCCCAGAGAAGACTACAAGGTCGGCATCCCTGCCCGGCGCGATGGCACCAACACGGCCGGCCACGCCGGCGATCTTAGCTGGCGCGATCGTCATTGCCCGTCGAGCGGCTGCAGGTTCCATCCCGTAGCGAACGGCTAGAGCCGCTGTGATTCGCAAAGCCTCCGGCGGTGACTCGGGAAAACTCCCTCGAAATGCAACGTCAATCTTCGACCTAGCAAGGGCAGCCGCACCGAGTAGAACGCGCCGGCTTGACGCGTACGTATACGGCCCGACAACCACTGGGCAGTGTATATCCCCGGCCTTAACAGCAAGGTCAATTGCATCGTCGGTGTGGACGATCGCAACACTCCGGGCAAGATTGCCAAGCACTCCTCGCGCCGCAGCCACATCCTGCCCGGACCTGCACACAATGAGCCCTTTGAGCCTACCGGCTACTACCGCGTTAACAAGCGAATGAGCCTTGCCCTTTCGGGCGTCGGCGAGGACTGCACGAAGCATGTGGATCGCGCCGGCACGAGAGGTGGGAGGTCGCTCCTCGTGCCAAACGCCTTCACGAAGGACAAAGACCAATGGACTTCCTCTCTCAAGCACATCGAGCTTCCCCTCGTGGACAAAAGTGCGCACGCAGGCACACGTACCGCTCACCAGGTTGTTTGGCGTCGGTGCGACCATTACTGCAGTGATACCTGACTGCAGTGCAACTCGGAAATCCTTGTGCAGCGGATCCACCGCATCCAAGGCGCTTGCGTCCGGGTCCACTACCTTGGCGGTCTCGACATTTTGTCCAGCCGCGCCGACTGACGAGAAGAGATCAATCAAGCCGGGACAAATCACAGTGTGCTGTCCCGTCTTGTGAAGTGGCAGGCCTTGTATGTCCTTCGCTGGGCAGGTCCGCCTGACCTTGCCATCCTGGACCACTACAGCAATGTCCTTCTCCAATGTGCCGTCGGGTCGCACAATCCAACCTGCGAGAATCGCTATTGATGATGATCCGTCAGATGACAGCGACGCGTCCCACGCATCGACCGATTGGGGCACGATCAGGATCACACCGAGTACGACAATGCCGAGGTGACGGCAGACGTCACCGAGAACTGATCGTCTCCTCATTCTCTTGCCCCTTTCTCTACATCCTCGGCTGCGTCGTAGACCACGCTGCCGCCGACGTACACCTGCACAACCTTTGTCTCCGGGTCGAGCGGATCACCCGACCACAGAACAAAATCGGCCAACAGCCCAGGACGCAGGGAACCGATACAGTTCGCCACCCCCAGTGCGTGCGCTGCACCTGCAGTCACGGCTCGCAGTGGTTCACTCTTTCGGATACCTGCGAAGGCCAGTTGAGCATTCAGTGTCACGAATCGGGCGCTCGCACCGTTCTCTGCCCCGCTGCCAGGGATCCAACGTACACCTGCGTCACTGAGTAGCGCCCCGATGTCCCCAGTGCCCCGACGGAAAAGATCGTCTCGACGTACACTGCTTCGAGCCACTGCCCCCACTACTACGAGGACCTCGGCGTCGGCGATCTCTTTTGCCACCAAGTGGGCCTCTGTCGCCCCTTCAAGAATCAACTTAAAGGAAAACTCCTCAGCCAGCTGGAGCGCATTGAGAATGTCTTCGCTGCGGTGAG
>CP070666.1:2307858-2310500 GCA_020351775.1 Gemmatimonadota bacterium
GCAAATGGTTTACAGAACGACGCACCCTGGCCGCCCTACCAAGCTGTCCATACCTTTGCGGTGAACTCGGGTCGGGAGTTCCGCACATGTCTAACCCGCCTGGAGCGCTTCAAGGCGGCCGTCGCCGACCGCTACGCCATGGAGCGGAAGATCGGCAGCGGTGCGATGGCGACCGTCTACCTGGCCGAGGGTCTCCTGTGTTCTGGCGTGGTCAGATCGCCCGAGCTCATTAGGCGTTGAAGATGAATCTTGAGGTGATTTCGCGGGTGCACGCGGATCATGATTATGCCGCGTCGGGCGGACTCATCGTGACAAATCGGGCAAACAAAAGGCGTTATGGAATTACTGCAGCGCACCGTTTTCCCATTCCCATCTATTTCCTCATCGCCCTTATGCTGTAATGGGATTCAATGGTCGTGTTGGCAACAACGCTGCCCCCTATTCTCGTTTCGGTTACATCCACCACGGTGATCTCAGCCTTCTTCAGCCACATCGATGCGAGGTCCACGTATACGTCGCCGAGAAAACGCGTACCTCCAACTGTTTCTGCATTGAGATTCGGCATGGCCTCTATCACCATCGTATAGGAGCCCTCGCCCCCGTCTATACCCAGCAGGGCGCTTGGCTCGCCATCTACAACACTCAGCCCTTTGAATTCGAGCGTTTCCTCGCCGGGCCTGTAAACAGAGCCCTCTTTGATGATCAAGCCTACGGCGAGAGACAAGTCTTCAGAGAACTCGTCCAATAGCACCCTGTCGCCGATGGTCTTTAGGTTCTGAATGCCTTTGCCGCCCTCCAGGTCAGCGGTCGCAATCTGATCGACGTACGCGTGGAATTGAACGAATTGGTTGTAGATCTGGTACGCCACTATCGCGTCTAGCCTGCCGCCGTTATTGTCGGTGAGGCTTTCGAACTTCGCATGGGGAATACCCAGCACCTGGCCATGCTCGTCGATCGCCACACTCCGGTCGAAGTCATACGACCATCCCTCCAGCGCCGGCACAGTGACTTCGGGGCCATCGCCCGTCTTTAGCGCGAACGAGGTGCAGGTCCACTTGTCGGCCTCTCCAGCAGAGACATCACCCGGCCTCCCGGTTAGACGCATTCTATAGGTCTCTACGCTTGCCCTCGAGCCATCACTCGCGCGGGTGATGATCTCAACATCCATGGAATAGTGCTGTGGACCCAACGAACGCTTCCTACCCAGGTCATACTGCTGGGTGAGGATCGATTCCGGGCCTTGTACTCTGAATCCAAACTGGGTCCCCTCGGCGATAGCCACGTGTGGTGGCGACAACTCCAGGGCCGAAACGAGCGCAACGCCGAGCATCTGGCCGACCAACACCAGCGCCACGCAGACGGGGATTCTCCACAACCAGCGAACCAAGGTCTCTCGAGTAATCACGAGCCTTCCTCCTTGAACTCTTCGATGGCCTTGCGCGCCCAACGCGCGCTGGCCCGGTATTGTTCGATGCCCGCGACCAGGGCCAACCGGGGGTGCAGTGGTCCGTCTTCGGGATACTCCTTGCGCTGACGGGTCAGCTCGCCCAAGTAGTCTTCGACTTCACTCAGGAAACTCTCGAGGAAATGGCGAGTCAGCGTTTTGCTGTCGAGCATCCAGTGGAATGCGAACCGCAGCATCAGCTCGTCGGTGCGACGCTCCACGTCCCCGCGGTCGATCTTGCGCGAGAGCCACTCGGTCAGAGTCTTTCTGCCCGCCTTCGTGGGACGGAATACCTTCTTCGGCCGCATGGCCCTAGTGCTGTCGACCTGGCCCTCAACGAGGCCCTGTTGCTCAAGTCGTCCTAGCGCCGGGTAGATGGTACCGGGACTGCTGCTGAAGCTCCCGAGAGCCGTCGTCTCGAAAACCTTCCTCAAGTCGTAGCCCGACTGGGGCGACTGACAGAGCAGCCCCAGCAGAGCGTAATCGAGCGTGGTCGCAGTATGCTTCGTCATAGTACGTAGCATAATAGTACGCTACGTACTATCTGTCAACCCCGGTCCTGAGGCTCAGCAGGCGAGCCAGGTAGCCCGAGATGACCATGCGCGGCTCCAGGTTCTGCCCGAGATCGCGGGCTCAGAACCTCGTTTGTCGAATATCGTCTGGATGATGCTCGCAGCATCTTGAGCGCCGAGCATCGCACGCGGCAAACACGGCGCTATGATGCGGTATCTCTTCTCGAATTGCAGTATCGGATAGAACTACACACCGGGTTCAACTGGGGCTCCGTGCAGAAAACCAGCACCCTGTCGCCAGATTGCAGAATCCAGAGTGGCGAATTTGAGATTTGTGATCTGTGTCGTGTGATTCAGATTCTGGGTGCGCGATTCCCATGCCTTGCCGTCTTGACGCTCTAGACGAATATCGAAATCAACTGGTTGCACTCGTTCTCGATACGCGCGACATCCACCTCTCGTCCATCGGGACGGCGGGATTTGGACGCGCAGCGGACGCGAGTGGTGTGGTGGAGTGGGGTGGGCGTCAACCCGCGACCCCTGAACCCCATTCCCGCTGAGAAACGGGTCAGATACGACAAAATGCAGTATTTACGCGGTGTTTCGGGTGTTCTCTGTCGTATATGAAGCGGGATAATGCGACGACCACGGCTAAAGCAGTGGCTCGGCCACGGTCAGGAGCCTGC
>CP070666.1:2310600-2312253 GCA_020351775.1 Gemmatimonadota bacterium
CGCGGAGGGCAAGATCGAGCGCCAGTCGGGTGTAGTCGCGCTCCGAGAGTGGCAGCCCCTCGATCTCCAGCTCTTTGCGCCAAACTCGCTCCAGCCGTTGCACTGCACCTCCCGTCAGTGCGACTGAGCGGTAGGCGTTGAAGTACGACGCCTTCAAGCTGGGTGTGCGTGCCTCCTCCATCAGCCTCCAGAGCAGCGATTCCAGCTCTGGAGCCCGCCGCAGCCGCTCTGCCTCGGGCAGGAACCGCCAGTAGGTGCTCCGGAGATAGGCCAGGATGCGCTGTATGAGTAGCTCGTCGGTCTCACTCGTGAGCGCCTGCGTCGCCAATTCCGCGATCCGCGCTGGGGGCACATCCGCCTCCAGCATCGCATCCCAGAGCGACAGCCATGCGACGCCGCGGGTCAGCGCCGTTGGCAGTGCTGGCGCGTGCTGCAGCAGGTAGTCCAGGCTCGCCGGGTCGAGTACGAACAGCCCATAACCGACCCCGCGCCCACCAGGTAACATGAAGCTCGGGGCTGCACTCCCGGCCGCGTCTATCACCTCAAGCCGCGGATCTTTCAGGTGTACCGGGAACGTGCGCTGCGTGTCCGGGTAGCCGAGCCATACGTCCAAACTCTGACTCCAAATCCGATCCGCGCCCAGTGGGTCTGACTGCTCCAGCGTCAGAGATAAGACTGTCCCGCGTTCGTCCAGCGAGAGCTGTGTGGTGACGGTCGGACGCCCGGGTTCGTCGACCCAGACACGGCTCCAGCTCGCCAAATCCTCCTCCGTTAGTCCGTCAAGTATCTCAATGAGATCCGGCCAGGTGGCGTTGCCGAACTGAAATGTGCGCAGGTACTCACGCAGACCCTCGCGCAGCTTCTCCTCCCCCGTCAGCTCTTCCAGTTGCCTCATCACGATCGGCGCCTTCTGATAGATGATCGCGCCGTAGAGGGTCCCTGCCTCATTCAGGTTGTCCAGCTCCTGACGGATCGGATTCGCTCCTGCCGTACGGTCAACCTCGTATGCCGCCGGGTAGTGAGTGAGCAGGAAACGCAGCTCATGATCGATGTCTGGAAAGGCGGGGTTCACGATCTTCGCCGCCATGAAGTTGGCGAAAACCTCCTTCGTCCACACATCGTTGAACCACTCCATCGTCACCAGGTCGCCGAACCACATGTGCGAAGTCTCATGTGCGATCAGGCTGGCTCGACCTAGCTCTTCGTTCTGGGTGGCCGACGCATCCAACAACAGCCGGGAGGCCCTGTAGAAGATCGCTCCGGGATGCTCCATCCCGCCGTACTGGAAGGAGGGGATGAGCACGAAATCGAATTTCCCGAACGGATACTCAATGCCGGTGTACGCCTCCAGCCAGTCTAGCGCTGCTGCGTGCAGGTCGAAGATCGCGGCCGTGTTACGGGCGACACTCGTGCTATCGGTCTCGCGGTGATACATGCGCATGGCCCGGCCGCCGCGCTCTGCCTCCACGACCTGAAACTCGCCAGCGGCGAAGGCAAACAGATAGGTGCTGATCGGCTCGCTCTCGGCGAAGCGGAATACAGCGCGATCCTCAATCGTTTCGTGCGATAGGACCGCACCGTTGGCGACCGCCTGCCAGGATGCTGGTACGTCCAAAGTGAGATGGTAGCGGGCCTTCAGGTCCGGCTGGTCGA
>CP070666.1:2312353-2331733 GCA_020351775.1 Gemmatimonadota bacterium
ATCCGGGGGAGCATCAGGTCAAGTTGATGTGTCACGCCTCAGTGCGATGAAAGCCCGCAGCATCGGTCCCAACGGCATGAGCGGCCGTATCGGCGCGATCGACGCCGTAAACGCCAATCCCAACATCATCTACGTAGGCGCCGCCACTGGCGGCCTGTGGAAGTCAGTGAGCGGAGGTGCCAAGTGGCACCCCGTCATGGACTCGCTGCCGGCCCCGTCGATCGGTGCGATTGCGGTCTTCCAGGCCGCACCGGACATCCTTTGGGTCGGGACCGGGGAGAAGGGGCGCCGCAACAGCGCGGGTGTCGGAACGGGGGTCTACAAGAGCATGGACGGCGGTGACACCTGGACCCACCTCGGCCTGGAAGGCACGGAATCCATCTCGGAGATCGTACTCGATCCCACGAACCAGAATGTGGCCTACGTCGCGGCACAGGGTCCAACCTGGGGTGATGGCGACGAGCGCGGCGTGTTCAAGACCACCGACGGTGGCGCTACGTGGCACAAGGTTCTGTACGTCGACGAACGGACTGGAGCCGCAGACCTCATCATGGATCCCTCCAACCCCAACAAGTTGTTTGCAGCCATGTGGGAATTCCGCCGATGGCCTTGGTTCTTCAAGTCAGGTGGACCGGGTAGCGGCCTGTTCATCACTCATGACGGCGGCGAAAGCTGGCGGCAGGTAACGACGGAAGACGGCATGCTCGAAGGCGAGTTGGGCAGGATGGGACTCGCGATAGCCCCGAGCAACCCCAACTATGTCTACGCGTTGGTGGAAGCGAAGCGGAGCGCGGTCTTGCGGTCTACCGACGGCGGCCGCAACTGGGAGGTGATGAACAACGACCGCGGGATCGCGAACCGACCGTTCTACTACTGTCAGCTAGCCGTCGATCCGGAGAACGAGAACCGCGTCTACAAGATCGAGTCGGTCATCAGCCTCACCATCGACGGCGGCAAGACGTGGGATGTCATTCTGCCGTTCGATGAGCGGGTACACGTGGACCACCATGCGTGGTACGTCAATCCGCTAGATGCGAGATTCGTTATTAGTGGTAACGATGGTGGCGTTTCCATCTCTCGAGATCGCGCCAACAGCTGGCGCTTCGTCGAGAATCTGCCACTCGCCCAGTTCTACCACATCAATGTCGATATGGATACACCGTACAACGTCTACGGCGGCCTGCAGGACAACGGCTCGTGGATGGGACCGAGCGAGGTCTGGGAGAACGGTGGGATCAGGTACTACCACTGGAAGGAAGTCGCGTTTGGCGACGGGTTCGCAACCATCGCGGATCCGGTGAACCCGCGTTACGCGTACGCCATGTCGCAGGGCGGCAACATCTCTCGCTACGACAAGCGGACCGGCGAGAACATGTCGATTCGCCCGGCTCACCCCGACGATGTGCGGCTACGGTTTCACTGGAACGCCGGTATCGGCGTAGACCCGTTTGATGGTTCCATCTACTATGGCAGCCAGTTCGTGCACAAGAGCACCGACATGGGCGCATCGTGGACGATTATCAGTCCCGATCTGACCACCGACGATCCCCTCAAGCAGCAGTTCGACACCAGCGGCGGGCTCACGTACGACGCATCGACCGCCGAGAACCACACCACGATCTTGACCATCGCGCCGAGCCCTGTGGAGCGTGGCCTCATCTGGGTCGGCACGGATGACGGGAACGTGCAGCTAACGCGCGATGGCGGTGGCAGCTGGGAGAATATGGTCGGCAACATACGGGGCGTCCCCGAGGCGACTTGGGTGCCGCACATCGAGCCATCCAAATTCGACGGCGGTACGGCGTTTGTCGTGTTCGACGATCACCGGCGCAGCAACCAGACACCCTACATATACAAGACCGCCGACTACGGCCGATCGTGGGAGAGCCTGGTCACCGAAGCGATCGAAGGGTTTGTCCACGTTATCGAACAAGATCCGGTAAACTCTAGCTTGCTCTATCTCGGCACCGAGTTTGGCATGTACATCTCATTCAATGGTGGCGAGAGTTGGCACCTGTGGACACACGGAGTGCCGCGCGCACCCGTGCGTGCTTTGATTGTGCACCCTCGTGATCACGACCTAGTGATCGGTACACATGGCAGGGCGGCATACATTCTCGATGATGTACGGCCACTCAGGGCGCTGGCAGACAATCCATCGCTGGCAGAGGAGACGATTCATCTGTTCGACATTCCGCCCGCGATCCTGTACCAGACTAAGCAGGTAGACGGCATGCGCTTCGTCGGGGACACCAAGTTCGCCGGCGAGAACAAGGCTGAAGGTGCACGGCTGTCTTTCTTCGTAAACACCGAGGAGGACAGCGTGAGAGTAGCATTCGCGGTGACTCAAGACGGCGAGGTCGTGCGGCGGTTCCGCACGTGGGCCCAGCCGGGTATGAACCGGACCGAGTGGAACCTGTTCAGCGACGGCTTACCACCGGCCAGCGCCACCGAGGAGCAGCGTGAGTTTCCACCCTCGGGTTGGTGGGTGCTGGAAGGGACCTACACCGTCACCGCAAAGCTGGATGACAACGAATCGTCGGCCACGGTCGAGGTGACCTTTGACCCACGCTACGACATACCGATCGAGGAGCGGCGCCGCAAGCTCGAGGTGCTGGAAGAGGTCGCCCGGCTGCGGGCCGTGGCATCCGAGGCCATGCATCGCACCAATGAGGCCAAGGAATCGATTGACGCAGTACTGGAGCTACTCGATGAGGACGACAGTACTCACACGACGATCCGTGAGCTGGGCGACTCGGTCAAGACGATACTGGACGAGGTACGCGAGGAGTTCACTGGCCCACAAGATGTCCAGGGCTTCGTGAGAACACCCAACTCAGTGTTCAGCAAACTTGGTGAAGCGTCCGGTTTGGCTTCGTATTGGGGCGCACCCACACCATCGCAGACAATGTACTTGCGGCACGGTGAGGCCCGGTTAGAGGAAGCGCTGGTGCAGGTCAACGATGCACTGAGTGCCTACGCCGACTTTCAACGGCAGGCACAGGCGATGAACCTCAAGGTGATGAAGGACGTGGCGACGCTGAGCGTCAACTGGATGCCGGAGAGATAGGCCAGCCTGCGGAGTGGATCGGCTGGATGGGAGAGGGGTCTCGTGTTGAGGCCCCTTTCCGACAGCCTCGATGTGCGCCCCCGTCCTGTAGGTGGTTGCCGGTATCAGGAGAACGACCCGGGCGCAACCACCTCCAACCGTTACGCTATTCAGTCCCCTGCGAGAAGTAGGGGTTCGCGCCGGACGAGTGGTCGGTGACATCCCTTACGCCCTTCACCGCCGGGACCAGCCTTTTGAGTGCAGCCTCGACGCCCTGACGGAGCGTCACATTCGCCATCCCGCAACCCTGGCACCCACCCATCAGCCGTACGATGATGGTGGCGTCCTGCACATCGATCAGATCTATCCGGCCGCCGTGCTGGGCTACAGCCGGGTTGATCTGGGTCTCGAAGATCTGCGCCACAGCATCGTAGATGGCATCGTCATCCATCGCCTCACCGACTTCGATGCCCGCCGCAGCCAGCCGTTCCGCACCCACATTCACTGCATAGCGCACTTGCGGCTCGAGCACACTCCACGGCGTGGCGGCGTCCGCTTTGACCACCGTGAGCACGTTGCCCGACACGATGACTTCACTGATCCCCGGTACCTCCAGCACCGCCTGCGCCACAGGAGACTCAGCGGCTGCCTCAACAGAAGTGTACTGCTTCACGCCCGGCTCATGTATGGCCCGGCCCAGCATGAACTTGCAGCGGTTCTCGTCGATCGGTTCAGCGGTTAGTTCGATGGGAGTTGGCATAGTCTGAGTAAGTTAGCGACTTGGGCTGGGAGCGGGGAGCAGGGAGCAGGAAGCAGGAGCGACGAGGATAGCCCCACCCGCGAATCCGCGGTCGCGGAGTCGAATTCAACCCTTCCGCTCCCTGCTCCCCGCTCCTACCCCACCGCCACAGGCTGGGTCAGCACCTCCGCGATCTCGCCCAGCGCCCACTCCAGCGTCTCTTTCTCCACAACGAGCGGAGGTGCGAACCGGATCACCTGCTCGTGCGTCTCCTTGGCAAGGATACCCCGCCGCTGTAGCTCCTCACAAAACGGGCGCGCAGGACCGCTCTCGTCCCTGACCACGACGCCGATCAACAGCCCCTTGCCACGCACGAGTGCGACGTGGGGTGAGTCAATGCCGCGCAGCTCGTCCATGAACCAGTTGCCCAGTTCTGCCGCTCTCTCGAACAACTGCTCCTCAACCAAGACCTTGAGTGCCGCCCGTGCAATCGCCGCTCCCAGCGGATTCCCACCGAAGGTCGAGCCGTGATCGCCAGGCGCGAACATGTCCATCACCTCACTGTCCGACAGCATGGCTGATACCGGATAGAACCCACCGCTCAGGGCCTTGCCAATCATCACGACGTCGGGCCGGACTGCTTCCCAATCCGACCCAAACATGCGGCCCGTTCGACCCAGTCCGGTTTGGATCTCGTCCGCCATGAACAACACACGATTCGATTGGCAAACTTCGTACGCCGCCTTGAGATACCCGTCCGGTGGCACCACGACGCCGCCCTCCCCCTGGATCGGTTCAACCAGGAAGCCAGCAGTGTTGGACGTGATGGCCTGCCTCAGCGCGCCCAGTTCGCCGTAGGGGATCATCGGGAATCCCGGTGTCAGCGGACCAAACCCCGCACGGTAAGATTCCTCTGAGGAAAACGACACTATTGTCGTCGTCCGCCCGTGGAAGTTGTTCTCGCAAACGATTATCTCGGCCTTGTCCTCGGGAATACCCTTCACGCGATAGCCCCAGCGCCTGACCGCCTTGATCGCGGTTTCCACCGCCTCTGCGCCCGTATTCATCGGCAGGGCCTTCTCATACTTGGTCAGCTCGCACAGCTCCCTGAGGAACGGGCCCATCTGGTCATTGTGGAACGCACGAGAGGTCAGCGTCAACCGGTCCAGCTGCTCTTTGGCCGCAGCCACGATGGCCGGGTGACGATGCCCCTGGTTTACAGCCGAGTAGGCCGAGAGACAATCCAGGTAACGATTGCCGTCCACGTCCCACACCCAGGCGCCCTCACCCCGGTCCAGGACGACCGGCAGCGGGTGGTAGTTGTGAGCCGAGTACTTCTCGGCTTCGGCGATGTAAGCAGCTGTGTTTGGCATATGACTGATCTCTGTTCCCATACGGTTTCGAAGAGCGTGAAGCAAGCTAGCAGGGGGGCACGCTGGACCCAAGGGGGGATCGGCTTTTCCGGGGGTCCGGACCTCCTGCGGTCACAGCCATCCGACCGTCACGCTCACCCGGTGGTACGGGCTACCACCGGTCGCGTCGGTCGGCATCCGCTCCCGCTCCCTGCTCCCCGCGCCGCGTACCCGCTATCTTCCAGCACCCTGTTGTCCGAACAGACAATGAGCTTCTCAAGCAATGATTTCATGACCGCACAGACACCGATACACGAACCACACAAGATCAAGACCGTACGGCTGTTGTCCTTCCCGGGTGTGCGGTAGCCGACGGAATCATCCGTCTCTACCAGCGGCGCGAAAAGATCAAGGGGTTGAAGTTCGTCTACGAACCCGAGAAGCTGCGGTTCTTCCAGGGAAGGTTTGAGAGTCTCTAGATTGCAGATTGCGGGGAGCGGGGAGTAGGAAGCAGGGAACGGAAAGCGGAGGGCGCGGCAGAACCTTCAACGTGCCCGGAGTGAATCCAGAATCTCACGGACACCGGCTCCCGGCGCCGCCGTCTAGGCGCCAGCGCTCTGCATCAAAAGCAGTCCGAACCGACGGTCATCGTCGAAGTATGTGTTCCGTACGGTGAAGCCGAAGTGCTCCACGTGTTCCTGGAGGTCTTCGATCACAAACTTGCGGCTGATTTCGATCATGACCCGTTCACCTGCCGCGACGGTTAGGGACTTCTCCAAAGGTCCGATCTTGACTTCCTGGTCAGCCAAGAACTCGATGAAGACCTCCATCCGCTGCCAATCCGAATTGTACACGGCAACGTGTCTTATCTGATCGAGATCGACCGCGGAGCCCAGCTCGCGGTTCATTCTGGCAAAGATGTTGGTGGTGAACTGCGCCGTCACCCCTGCTCTGTCGTTGTAGGCGGCTTCGATCACATCAGCGTCCTTCACCAAGTCGACCCCCAGTAGGAAGAAATCTCCCGGTTCGAGGCTGTCAGACAAGTCGGTGAAGAACTGTGCTGATTCGGTGACATTAAGATTGCCGATGGTGCTGCCCAGGAAGACAACCATCACCGGGGAGTGGCCGCGGAACAACGGGAACGCCGACTCATACGTGCCCACGATTCCTGCCACCCGCACGGTGGGACGGAGTCTCGCTATGCGTTCTGCTGCCACTTGCAGGGCCGATTCACTCACATCTATAGGCACGTAGCGGATGGACTCGCCATTCACGGTATAGGCCGCCAGCAAGAAGTCGGTTTTGACCGAAGTGCCTGACCCAAGCTCAATCAAGGTGACCGGTCCCGTGGTTGCCCTGATATCGCCTCCGCGGCGCTCCAGGATGGCGGCCTCGGCCTGAGTCTGATAGTACTCCGGCTGATCGCAGATCTGCTCGAACAACTGGCTTCCACGTTCGTCGTACAGGTAACGACACGGCAACCAGCGGGGACTGTCGGTCAACCCAGCCACAGCATCTTGAGCGAATTCCAGGACCGGGTCGGACTGAGAGCGTTCCAGTACTGCAAGCTGAGTTTTCACGGCCGATTTGTCGGAAATGGTGACTACTCCGGCTGAAGTCGGATGCAGTAGGCGGACCGAGGTGGATTCGTGGAGATTTCCCTCAGGTGGGTTGCGGGAGCTGGCTGACAATCAACCTACGGCCAGGTACGCAGGAGCGCAACTTCTCGGCGTCTCAATGCTAAGACGTAGCAGCCTTCCTTTCGTTACGGCAGCGCGAGAGGCGAGGCTGAATCAGCCGTCAGGCACCATTGAGCGGCTCCCAGCCGACGGCCAGTCACCGACTCCTGATCACCAGGTCTACTATCTTTCTCAACATGACCTGCAGATCGTCCCAACCAGCATACCTCTCGCTCTCAAGTGACGAACTGCGCCGCCGCGCCGATCTCGCCACTGCCTCTCTCGCCGACTGTCGGTCCTGCCCTCGCGACTGCGGTGTCAACCGACTGGAGAACAAGTGGGCAGCGTGTAAGACTGGTCGCTACGCCGTAATCAGCTCTTGCTTCCCCCACCTTGGCGAAGAGGACTGTCTCCGCGGCTGGAACGGCTCGGGCACGATCTTCTTCTCGCACTGCAACCTGCGGTGCGTGTTTTGCCAGAACTATGACATCAGCCAAGCGGTACGACCGGGACCTGCCGAACGAGGTTCGCGACCCGAGGAGATGGCGGCCATGATGCTCGCTCTGCAGCAACGCGGCTGTCACAACATCAACTTCGTCACGCCGGAACACGTGGTGCCGCAGGTGGTTGAGGCCACTGTCATCGCCATCGAGCAAGGGCTCGACATCCCGCTCGTCTACAACACCAGCGGCTACGACTCACTGGAAAGCCTGGCGCTACTGGACGGCATGGTCGACATCTACATGCCGGACCTCAAGTATTGGTCCCCGGAGTCCAGCCGGACATATCTCAAGGCAGAGGATTATCCCGTGGCCGCCCTCGCGGCAGTGAAGGCGATGCACGACCAAGTAGGACCTCTGACGATAGACTCGAGCGGTTTGGCAACCCGCGGCGTGTTGATACGTCATCTCGTGATGCCCGGTGGGCTGGACGAAACACGGGCCGTGCTCGAGTGGATCGCCCAGGAGCTGGGCCCGGATACATACGTCAACCTGATGGACCAGTATCATCCAGCAGGCAAGGTGACTGGAATCCGCTATCCCGAGATCAACCGCCGGACAACTGCAGCCGAGTTCCGGGCCGCGCTCCAGATCGCGTTGGACCTGGAGCTGCGGCTCGACTCGCGGCGCGTGCTACGCTGGCTCTGAAGGGCCACCACGCCGGCATTCACCTACTGCTTCATTACCTCCGGCCTAACCGCCAGGATCAATGTCTCCATCCCCGGCTGCGGGCGCGTACTACCCAGGACCATGGTTTGGCCCATCCGCACGTTCGCGGTGGTCTCGAACACCGTGCCGAGCTCCTGCCCCCAGAGACCGACGTCGAACCTGACCGTGCCACTATCGGCGCTACCCCTGACGTCCCGAATGTGGGTCTGGATACCGAACCCACCACGTTCGCCACCCAGGTTCTGACTCATGCTACTTCCTGCCACGCCTGAAAGCACTGCCTCAGCTAGCAGGCGATAACCCCTAAACCGGAACAGCTGGCGCAAGGCCGACTCGACGCCCTCGATGGCGGCGTCCGTTGTCGTGCTTCCGTTGGCTTCGATCACCTGGAAGTGCAATTGCACCATCGGTGCGGGCTGGTCGTAATCCGCCAGAACCCGAGCGATCTTGGCGAGGTTATCCGGCGTCTCCCGAACTGTGATCACGTGGCTGGCCATATCGCCCGCCGTGCTCAGCGTGCCGGGGTTCGTCTCGCGGTCGAAGTAGACATAGGGCTCGATCAGGCTCGCCGCCGTGCGTGCGTCCAAGTACCTGAGCTCGAACGTCTGAGTATCGAGTTGGGGGCCACCGCAGGCCCCGGCGACGAGCACCAGCACCGCGACACAACACACAGAGAAGCTCTTCATTTTCATCAGTCTCCCTCATCAGTCTCACTGATCGTAGAACCAGACAACGACGATGTCGGGCCGGTCCGCTATTTCGAAGACGGCCACGTTCTTTCCCGGGGGCGCTTCTATGTCCAAACCAACGGCCGCGCTCTGCTCAGGAGTCCGCCACTCGGATTCGGGTAATGGGTCTCGGCTAACGCTATAGATGAGTATTCCGGCCAAGCCCGCCGCCGCGAGTGAGACGGCGCCTTGCCACTTCTTGCGACGGCGTCTGACGGCCAGCGCTCTGGCGCGGGCGCGGGATAGCGCCGCGTCAAGGTTGGTCCTGGGTCGCTCTCCACCAAGCACTCGCTGCAACTCCTGCTGCTGGGCCAAGATGCTGCGAGCGATAGCGGCGCAGTCCGAACACTCCCCGACGTGGACACTGAGTTGGGAACCGCTGCGGGCTTCCAGCTCGGTGGCGTCGGCCTCGAGCATCAGTTCTCTTGCCTCGGTACAATTCACCGTCCGAGTTCCTCCACCATTTGTGGATGCCGCTCGATCAGCTGCGACCGAATCGCCCGCCTCGCCTTGCAAAGATTGGCGCGCACGGTGACCGGGTTCATACCCAACATGTCTCCTATCTCGGTCGGGGTGAGACCCTGCAAGTCGGCCAGATCGAAGATCTGCCGCTGGCGCGACGGCAATCGTTCAAACAGGCTCCTGATCACCGTCACCACGTTGCTATCTGGCTGCACCTGGATCGCCTTCAAGTGCGTATCTTCAGTCTCCATCCGGCCTAGCTTCTCCCTGAACCGCAGTTGGGCGGTTCTCCTGCGCGCCATTTCGTAGGCGGCGTTTCGGGTGACCTGGTATAGCCATGTCGTGAACCGGGACCTCCGCTTGTAGCTCCGCAGCTTGGTGTGCAGGCGGAACAGCACTTCCTGGGTCACATCATCGGCATCATCAGCATCCCCGGTCTGAACCAGAGCCCAACGATAAACCTGGTCATAGATCTGACGGACTAGGGTCTCAAAAGCCTCAGCGTCACCATCCTGGGCCTGTTGAACCAGGGCCTCGACTGCCGCGCCCGGGAGATCAGTCCCGGTCAATTCCACTCCGGAGTGTCACCATCGAGTCCGTTTGTGAGACGCAGGACGACCGTCCACCGTTTACCTGTAGACCGGCACCGGTCAATCATCCAACGGTGCGCCGACCAGTCCTGACCGGTATTTTTACAATATCCCCCACCCGGAGTGCCCCATGTGGCGCGCTGCATGTTGTTCCTTCGCGTCGGTGCTGATGGCGGCCCCTGCCGTCACAGTTGCACAGCAGAAGTCAATTGAGCAACAAATCGTCGAGGCCGTGAGCCCCTTGCCCGTGGGGATGCGCGGAGCGGCAACGGTGATGGCCTACGCGGACGGCGACACTCTCTCCGTCGTGCGAATGGGGCTCAACCTGATGATCTGTCTGGCTGACGATCCCAAGATCTACGGATTTCACGCTGCCTGCTACCACCGGGACTTGGAGCCCTTCATGGCCCGGGGCCGCATGCTACAGGAGCAGGGGAAGACCATCGCGGAAACGCAGCAGATCAGAGTCGAGGAAATAGAGGCCGGCAAGCTGCCCATGCCAGATCATCCTGCCGCGTTATACTCACTCACCGGGCCCGAAGGGGGCTTCGATCACGTTACCGGTTCCGCGATCGCAGCACGCGGACTGCACGTCATCTACGTTCCGTATGCCACCGAGCGGTCTATAGGGATATCGGAGGTCGCGTCCAGCGAACGCCCGTGGCTGATGTACCCTGGCACGCCGTTGGCGCACATCATGATACACATCCCCTGACCGTCGAACCCACGGCGCTATTTCGGAGGCGACGACGCGGGGGGCAGTGGGCGCAACTTCCGCACTCCCCGTGATGCGTTGAGACACGGCATAACAGTCATCTGTCGGGAGCAGGCAGCTGCGGGAAGGACGGACGTATTGGTGGTCGGCTACGACGCAACCCCCGAAGCTCGCACCGCCGTCGCCGGCGGCACACTGCTCAAGGCTGATGCCGTACAGGACCCGTCCAGATAGGTCGACGGACAATCGAAGTCGTTGCGCAGGCACTCGACGGTGCGGAGGTGCCACCCGTGGTCGCAGTGCCCGTTAGCCACGTCACACGTGACTCCTTGATGGTAACTGAGGATTGATACACACCATGCACGGGTCAGACTCCTCCACCAGTCGTTGGATCTATGCACTGGAGCGCAATCGGAGAAGGCGCGGCAGGCGCTGCGTTCTCGCCAGCTTCTCTCTCGCCGCGGCAGCCGTCTCCTGCACGGCAGCCCCTCTCGATGCGGATCTCGAACTGCGCGTCATGACCTTCAACATCCGCTACGGCACGGCTCGAGACGGAGACAACAGTTGGCCTCATCGGAGCCGACTCGTATTGGATGTCATCAACGGTTACGCGCCCGACATACTCGGTACGCAGGAGGCTCTCCAGTTTCAGATCGACGAGCTACAGCAGGGTCTGGACGGTTATGGAGTGATCGGCGTCGGACGGGAAGATGGTGTGGCGGCGGGCGAGTATGCGGCGATCCTATACCGAACATCGCGCTTCGAGGTGACACAGTCCGGTACGTTCTGGTTCTCGGATACACCCGATGTTCCCGGCTCCGTCAGCTGGGGTAACAACGTGACGCGGATCTGCACCTGGGCCCTGTTCTCCGAAAAGACCACCGGTCAGCAGTTCTTCATCTACAACGTGCATTTCGACCACGAGTCGCAGCCCTCGAGAGAACGGTCAGCCGGGCTGCTGGCGGCGCGCATCGCAGCGCGGTCGAGTCCAGCCCCGTTCGTTGTCACTGGTGATTTCAACGCGGGAGAAGAGAATCCTGCCATGAGGTTCCTGCTGGGCGAAATCCGGGAGACCGACGCGGAACATGAGAGTCCAGCCATATCGCCCGGTTTGCGCGACTCCTATCGCGTACTGCACCCTGACAGCATCGATGTGGGTACCTTCAACGCATTCCGTGGCGAGCGGTCGGGTGAGAAGATCGACGCCGTGCTTGTGTCCAGCCAGTGGCAGGTGACGGCAGCCGCGATCACGCGGGCTTCAGCCGGCGGCAGATATCCGTCAGATCACTTTCCGGTTGTAGCGACGATCTCACTGGAGGGCACTGCCGCACAACGCTGACCAGTGATCGCCGGGCACGCGCGACCGGCGGTCTCGGCGGCCGCGCTAAGGATGTCGCTCCCCCACCACCCTCAGGAGAGCTAAACGGGGATGTAGGCGGGTCAGATCACACCATCGCTGCTGAGAACTTCACCACCTTGGGAGTGACCAACCGCTCGAAGTCCTTGTATGCCAGCTTGACCAGCTCAGTGTGCGATCCCGCGTTGAATGCGATCTCCTCGTCCTCGGCCAGCTTGGCTGCCGCGAACACATCCATGTCGTACAGGTTGCCAAACGGCGGCATCGCTCCGACCTCGCACTCCGGAAAGAGATCCTTGAACTCGGCTTCGGATGCAAGCTCGACCTTCTTGGCGCCCACTGCCTTCTTCAGCAGATCGAAGTCCACCTGATAAGAGGCGGGTAACACCGCCATCGCCATCTTGCCGTCCAACTTGATCATCACGGTTTTGGCCAGCTCCTTACCGGACACGTGGGCCGACGCCGCGATTGCCTGAGCGGTATAGGCCGGCGAGTGGCTGATGACGACGTACTTGATGTTATGGCTGTCCAGGAACTCCTTCAGTCGTTTGACCGGCATAGTGACCTCCTCGGTTCCCTTGGCTTGGTGGCAAGAAGCCCAATTACTTCAAGACTACACCGCCGTACCGCCGCCCACCACCTCCACATCCCATCGGACACCACTGCACGAATCCTAGCAGACTCCCATACTGCTCCCCTTATTGGAGACACCCTGGAGACACAAATGCTACGGAAAGCCCTAGCCTGGCTGTTACTGGGTCTTGCAGCCACCGCCCCCGCTTCTGCCCAGAGCAGCAACCGCTGGTATAACGTGTCGAAGAAGCCAGGTGCCTCACAGCATCGGGCCTAGCTGTCCTGGAGAAGCTTCAATTGGTCTGCGCGCATGAAGCGCACAAGACACCCCCGACCACCCTTTTCTTTCCCCCTCGCCCATAGCCCCCCAGCCCCCCAGTCGAGTGGCAACTACCCCCCTGTGACGCCGATTCCCTTCCCAGACTGGCGGGCCCTATTACCTTTCGCCGCTCAACATTTGCGCCGAGTCGCACGTAGGAGATTCGATGATCCGTGTTGTGAAATCCGCTCTGGTGTTGAACTGCCTACTGCCCGTTGCTCTGCTGCCGGCCGCGGCCCAGCTAGACGGGGGAGCCGGCTATGCCTCGGACGAGATCAGCGCCCCAGCGATCCCGCGGGTCGCGGCCAGCGCGCGCGCTGGGGAAATAGACATAGATGGGAGACTGGTGGAGGCGGCATGGCAAGCGGCGATCCCGGCAACCCGGTTCGTGCAGGGCGAACCGGTGGAGGGAGCGCCGCCCGAGTCGCGCACCGAGGTTCGGGTTTTGTTCGACAAGGGCGCACTTTACATCGCAGCCAGGATGTACGAGGATGATCCGCGCGACATTGGGGACCAGCTCGTACGGCGCGACGAGAACGGCCAGTACGATTACTTCGAGGTATCACTAGACCCGAACAACGACCGGAGGACGGGGTACCGATTCCGAGTCAGCGCGGCGGGGGTACAGCGCGACGTGTATCTGTACGACGACGTGCGGGAGGACGAGGCCTGGGACGGTGTGTGGGATTCGGCGGTGCGGCGCGATTCGCTCGGCTGGACGGCCGAGCTGCGGATTCCGCTCTCACAGGTGCGGTACATTGCTGCAGATTCCCTCCAGTCATGGGGCATCAACTTCACCAGACGACGTCTGGTGACCAACGAGATCACCTACCTGGCACTGGAATCCCGGATCACCCACGGGAAGGTGAGCGTCTTCGGTAAACTCGACGGTCTCCAGCTGCCGCGCGGCGCGCGCCGCGTGGAGCTACGGCCCTATGTGCTGGCGAACGCCCGAACCGCACCGGCCGTCGTGGGTGACCCGTTTTTCGACGGCTCGGAGGTGGGGACCCGTGCCGGGCTCGACATGCGGCTGGGCCTGGGGGCCTCACACACGCTTGATGTCACGGTGAACCCGGATTTCGGGCAGGTGGAGGTAGATCCCGCTGTCATAAATCTGTCTGCGTTTGAGACGTTCTTCCGGGAGAAGCGGCCGTTCTTCGTGGAGGACGCACAGATCTTCGACTTCCGTCTCTCCGGCCGGCAGAACACCCTGTTCTACAGCCGCCGCATCGGCCGTGAACCGCATGGCTCGGCACCGTCCGACGTCGATTTTACGAGCATACCGACACAGACATCCATACTCGGGGCTGCCAAGCTCACCGGCCGCACGGCGAGCGGGTTCTCGATTGGAGCCCTGGCAGCACTGACAGATCAGGAATCGGGATACGGGTACCGAGAGATCGCTGGCCAAACGAAGTTCATTGTGGAGCCCAGGAGTCAGTATGGGGCACTCCGACTGCAGCAGGATTTCAGGAACGGCGGCACCCAGATCGGTACGATGGTGACCGTCACCAACCGAGAGCTCCCCAGCGATGGCGCTTTCGACTACCTCCCGTCCAACGCGTACGCCGCAGGCATCGATTTCGAGCACAACTGGGGCGGCCCACGGTCACGCAACTGGGCGCTGACCGGCTACGTGGCGGGGACCGTCGTGAAGGGCTCGCCGATCGCACTATTGGGGATCCAGCAGCGGAGCAACCACTATTTCCAACGACCGGATGCAACCCGTGCGTCCCTCGACTCGAGTGCGACCCAGTTGAGTGGAATCGAATGGCGCCTCGAGTTTGAGCGGCAGAGCGCCAAGCACTGGACCGGAGGCATCTGGGTGGGAGAGGTGACCCCCGGATTCGAGGTTAACGATCTGGGTTTCTCGCAGTCTGGTGAGAAGCTCGACATTGGTGGCCGTATCCAATACCAAGAGATCAAGCCCGGTAAGGTGCTGAGGAACTACCGGCTCAGCTTGTGGACATTCCACAACTTCCGCCACGAGGCGTTGGACGATATCGGCTCCTGGAATTCTTGGACCCGCGCCCATAAAACCGGTGCGGTCATGATCAACGCCAACGGGGAATTCCTGAACTATTGGGGCATCAACTTGCGCGCGCGTTACTCGCCGCAGTCGATGAGCGATGTGGCGACTCGTGGTGGTCCGCTCATGGTGGACCCCGCCTCTACGTCGCTCACCGTCGGCGCCTACACCGACCGGCGCAAGATGGTATCCCTCCGACCTTCGATCACCTACGAAGCCCGGCACTTGGGTGGCTACTCGTGGCGTGCTGGATTCGAAGTCGAGTTCCGACCGACTCCCAGCTGGGAAATCCAGCTGAGCCCCCAGTACTCTGCACAACTAGATCCGGCACAGTATGTGACTCGCACCGGCGATGTCGGCTACGATCCGACTTACGGCAGGCGCTACCTGTTTTCAGATCTCGAGCGACGGTCTTTCTCCGTCCAGACGCGGCTGAACGTCGCCTTCAGCCCCGCTCTCACGTTGCAACTATATGCACAGCCGCTCGTCTCCTCGGGTGACTACTTGACCTACAAGCAGCTGGAACGATCCGAGAGTTTTGCCTTCGATACTTTCGAAGAAGGCGAAGCGCAGAACATTGACGATGAGGTCTCGTGTTCCGGTGGCCGCACATGCGTGAGTGAGGGCCGTCGCTACGTAGACTTCGAAGGAGACGGAACCACTGACCATTCCTTCTCCGACAAGGACTTCAACTTCCGATCACTGCGTTTGAACGCGGTCCTGCGCTGGGAGTTCCGGCCTGGATCGACCGTCTTCCTTGTATGGCAGCAGAGCAGGAGCAATCGCGAAAACGTGGGATCGTTCGAGTTGGGCCGCGACGTGAGCAGGCTGTGGGGTGCCGAACCCGAGAACATGTTCATCGTGAAGTTCACCTACTGGCTGGGGTTGTAGACGCGGCGGTCACGCCGGCGCGCTGGACCCGGCGGACCGCCGAGCTGGGAATGGAACAGGACGGTCGGTGCATCTGGTTCGGACCCTGGAATCCAGGGCCGGGAGCTCAGGGAACCGACCATGTCTTCGTTCCACATTCGACATTCAGCCTTCCGGTCCCCTCCCCGCTCCCATCCTTGAGCCGGTCCCGACCCGCGGCTAGTATTCCGCTGCCAATCCCACCACGAGGTAATAAAATGAGAGTGTCTCTGCCCCGGCTCGTACAGTGTGTCCTCTTCTGGAGTCTCGTGTTCTGCACCGACGCAGCAGCACAGGATCAGGCCGTCCCCATTGCATCACAGATGCTGAGAGAGTTGCGGTTCCGCACCATCGGCCCGGCCGTCACCGGTGGCCGGATCCATGATGTAGAGGCGCTGCCCGATGATCCCTCAACCATCTATCTGGCAACAGCCTCGGGCGGTATCTGGAAATCGACGAACAAAGGAACCACTTGGACGTCGCTCTTTGACAACCACGCGGTGAGCACGTTCGGGGACGTGGCAATCGCACCATCGAACAGCCAGATCGTCTGGGCAGGCACCGGCGAGCAAAACAACCGGCAGAGCACATCCTGGGGCAACGGTGTGTATCGCTCTGTGGATGGCGGCACCACATGGGCCCATTTGGGCCTCGATGAAACACGCCACATAGGAGAGGTGGTCGTGCATCCCGAGAATCCCGATGTTGCCTACGTGGCCGCGCTCGGCAGTCTATGGGCAGCGAGTGATTCGAGGGGTGTGTTCAAGACGACTGACGGCGGTCAGAATTGGTCGCGCGTGCTCTTCGTAGACCAGCATACCGGTGTGGTTGAGATGGTGATGGACCCATCCGATCCCAGCACGCTCTACGCCGCCACCTATCAGCGGCTGCGCCGGGCCTGGGGATTCAATGGCGGCGGCCCAGGCAGCAGCATATACAAGACCTCTGATGGTGGTGCCACGTGGAGGGAGCTCGCCAACGGGCTGCCGCAAGGCGACAAGGGCCGTATTGGACTGGCCATCGCCAAGACCGACGCCCTCGTGCTGAACGCGACCATTGAGCACGCGACGGAATCGGGAGTGTACCGCACCGAGGATGGGGGCGAAACATGGGAGAAAGTGAACAGTCTGAATCCGCGTCCCATGTACTACAGCCACATCTACATCGACCCGACCAACGCCAACCGGATCTACATTCTCGCAACCTCTTTCTATAAGAGTGAGGATGGCGGACGTTCGTTCGAGACTCTGCCAACTCGGCCGACCTACGACGTGGGTGTACACAGCGACTTCCACGACCTCTGGATCGACCCCAACAACTCCAACCACTTCTACCTGGTTGGTGATGCTGGACTACACGAATCCTGGGACATGGGCCAGACGCACATGCGGATTCGCAATCTCCCGATCGGTCAGTTCTATGGGATCGGTGTCGACATGCGCGACCCCTACTGGGTGTACGGCGGGATGCAGGACAATCACTCCTGGATGGGACCAAGTGCGACGCGGCACTGGGTCGGAATCCTCAACGACGACTGGCGCCAGATCGGTTTTGGTGACGGTATGTACCAGCAACCAGACCCGAGCAGCCACCGTTACGTATACGTGTTGGCCCAGAACGGGAGCATCTTGCGGCTCGACGCCGAGACGGGTGACGCGCTGGACGTACGGCCCTTACCGCCTGCAGGAGAGCCCGATTACCGGTACGACTGGGTGACGCCTGCTCTGGTCTCCCGCCACGATCCCAGCTCGGTGTATCTCGGCGGTAATAGGCTGTTCATCTCGCGCGATCGCGGTGTCAGTTGGGAGCGGACTGAAGACCTGACCCGTCAGATCGACCGCCGCGAACTCGAACTCATGGGAGTGAAGGGTTACGAACAGATGCTCTCGGCCAACGATGGCACCAGCTATTTCGGTGAGATCACTACCATCGCCGAGTCACCGCTGGATCCCGCCATCATATGGGCGGGCACTGACGACGGCAACGTGCAGGTGTCCATTGATGGAGGAAGCTCGTGGTCTGAGGTGTCGGGCAACGTCCCCGACGTTCCGGATGGCACGTATGTGAGCCGGGTTACCGCATCCGCCTCAGTAGCAGGAGCGGCGTATGTCGCCTTCGATGCGCACCGGGACGGCGACTTCAAGCCATACCTGTTTCACACGACCGATTTCGGAAACAGCTGGACACCGATCGCCAGCGACCTGCCGAGTGGATCTGTAAACGTGATAGTGGAACATGCGGTGAATCCAGATGTGCTCTTTGTCGGTACAGAGCACGCTCTTTTCGTGTCGACCGATGCGGGCGGGCATTGGGCCAAGTTCGACAAGCTGCCGACGACGTTATTCGATGACCTCGTCATCCACCCGAGAGACAACGATCTCATCGTGGGCACACACGGGCGCAGCATACTGATTCTGGACGATCTGACACCGATCACCGACTGGTCCGCCGCGAACAGGGGCGCAACGGCACATCTGTTCCCGATAAGGCGAGCCACGATATTCCAGTACTGGAAGGACACATCCTACCGCGCCGACGCCGAGTATGCCGGTACAAACCCACCGTTCGGAGCCATCCTGACTTACTTGCTCAAGGAGGACGTTGATGCGGCAACGGTCAGCGTCACCAACGGACGCGGCGAGGTAGTTCGCGAGTACAACGTTCCGGGCGACGCTGGAATGCACCGGACGACCTGGGATCTCCGTTATGAGCCCGCACCGGGAGGCGGATTCGGTCAGGCTTCACCGGCGGACCTGCCACAGCCGGTTGGCGCCCGGGGCCCGTTCGTAGCGCCCGGCACATTCACTATTACTCTCACGGCTGGTGCAGTCCAATCGACGCAGAGCTTGACTGTTCTGGGCGACCCGTTGATGCAGCTGACCCAGGAGCAATGGGACGAACGCGAAGCGTTCCTCGTAACCCTGCTTCACACTCAGCGTACCCTCCAGGAGACGGCGAGATCGGTATCCCAACTGCGGAGGACCCTCGCAGCACAACGCGACTCGCTGGGCGACGCAGCTCCTGCGAGATTGGTGCAACAGGCCGACTCAGCGCAGGCCCTGGAGCGTAGCCTCCGCACCCTGAGCAGGAGTGCCGGATCCTTGGCAGGCGCGTTCAACGGACAGGGGGTGCGACAAGGCAGCCTGTACCCACCGACCGAGACGCACCGGGAACGGATGCGGAGGCTGGAGAGCGGCCTGGAGCAAGTGATGGCCGCGCTACGCGAGATGGAAGGCCGCTGACGAGCGCACGCGGCACGTTGGCGGTGACGGGCAATGAACGACGGCGTATTGCTACTGACTCGCGAGGATGTTGCAGCGCTGCTCACAATGGATGACTGCATTGCTGCGGTGGAGCAAGCGTTCCGAGCCCACGCGTTGGGGCGCTCGCTGGCACCCGGCTTGCTGCACGGCGACGCCCCAGACGGTGAGTTCCACATCAAGGCAGGCGGACTTCTCGAACCCACACCGTACTATGCCCTCAAGGCCAACACCGGGTTCTTCGGAAACGTCAAGCGATTCGGGCTGCCGAACATCCAGGGACTGATCCTACTCTACAGCGCTGCCAACGGATCTCCCTTGGCGGTCATGGATTCGGGAGGCATCACGGCCAAGCGGACAGGTGCGGCCACGGCTGTCGCGGCAAAGTACCTTGCCCGTCCCAATTCAGCGGTCGTCGCAGTCTGCGGCTGCGGCACTCAGGGACGCATT
>CP070666.1:2331833-2363516 GCA_020351775.1 Gemmatimonadota bacterium
CCCCTCACCCTCATCGAACGCGAACAATGTCTCCGTTCCGGTATGCTTCTTAACCAGTGTCCTGCTCACAACCGTGCCAGCCTGACACTCAATCAGGTCGGTGAGCCGCGTGGCTTGTGTCAGCACGTCAAGGTTCCTCATGAGTAGCCGTCCTCCTTGATCGGCATCGGGGTCAGAAGTCTCGGGCACTCCCCATAACACCGTCTTAATCCCTGTCTTAATGCTTTCTTCATGTTTCCGGCTGTACGCTGTCCAGGTCCGGGGTGGGACCCGCTGAGTAAGGCTCACTCAGACTGTACCCGCTGCCCGGGCCCGTGCCCAAGCGGGCCGCAGAGCGGCCCGGCCATGGTTGTCACGCCGCTACGGGGAATCAACGCGACGGTGGTCGGGTTGCTGCGCGACGTCCACTCGATGTAGGACATACCACATCTCGAGCCACGGACGTGGAATATGCCTGAACAGGTTCCGCGGCTACTAGCCGTATTTCTTACAGCCTCCGTCGCACTCGTGATTGCCCGCAGTCTGTTGGTTCCGGACACGTTCGGTGATATCGGTCATTATCGGGCGGCGGCGACGGATTCGGTTGTAGCTCACCAGAAGAAATATGCTGGCCACCAAGAGTGCGCGCTCTGCCACGGCCAGATTCAGGAGATGAGGCTTGCCGGAAACCACCGTGGCGTCAGGTGCGAAGTGTGCCACGGACCGGCTGCCAACCACGTGTCCAACCCATTGGAGGTGAAGCCGCCGGCACCACAGGACCGGGAGTTCTGTACCTTGTGTCACGAGTACAACGCCTCGCGTCCGACCGGATTCCCTCAAATCGATCCGGCCGATCACAACCCCCACGTTCCGTGCATAGCCTGCCACGAGCCACATGCGCCCGAACCGCCGGGAATGCCAGGCGACTGCAGCGCTTGTCACGGCCAGATCGCACGCCAAAAGGCCGTGTCTCACCACTCCGCGGTCCCGTGTACCACGTGCCACCAGACTCCTGACGAACATAAGGTAAACCCGCGGTCGGTGCGGCCCAGCAAGCCCACCGAGAGAGACTTCTGCGGTGCCTGTCACGCTCAGGAGCGTCTCGCTGGAATCCCGCAGATCGATCTCACAGCGCACAACCCAGCCTACCTGTGCTGGCAGTGCCACTATCCTCACTATCCCGGGACAAGCTGATGTCACGAGAATCGAAGATCACCGAGCAGCACGAGCGGTCCGATGCAGTCCAGCAGCTCGACAGGAGGCAGTTCCTCAATGAAATGGCTGCTGCCTGCGGCGCTGCCACTCCGTTGCTGTGCGCGTTCGTGCGCCTCCCTGCGACACAAGCTGACGCGTATGAGCCCACCGAACATTACTACGGTATGGGTGTCGACCCGGCAAAGTGTATCGGCTGCGGCCGCTGCGCAGCTGCGTGCAAGATCGAGAACGACGTGCCCGCGGAGCCACATTTCGTCAACACGTGGGTCGAGCGCTACGTGATCAGAGCAGGTGGCGATGTAGAGGTAGACAGTCCCAACGCCGGAATCGAAGGCTTCTCGCCTTTGGAGAATGAACAGGGAGTACTAAAAACCTTCTTCGTCCCCAAATTGTGCAACCACTGTGACGAAGCCCCGTGTGTACAGGTCTGTCCGGTTGGTGCCACCTTCATGACTCAGGACGGCGTGGTTTTGGTGGATGACCAGTACTGCATCGGTTGCCGCTACTGCATTCAGGCATGCCCCTACGGTGCCAGATATCTCCACCCCGAGGAACACGTGGCCGCGAAGTGCACTTTCTGCTACCACCGGCTAGTCGAAGGTCTGGTGCCGGCGTGTGTGGAGGTCTGTCCGACTGAGGCGCGGGTGTTCGGCGAGCTAGAGGGGCTGCCAACACCTCTCAATCGGTTCATCCGGTTCAACACTATTCAGGTTCTGAAGCCCCACCTCAACACCAAGCCGAAGGTCTTCTATGCCAACCTGGACGGGGAGGTGAGGTAGGGATGCAAGGCTACATCTATCCCAACGAGTTCGAGCTCCAGTGGAGTCTGCTGATCGTCCTCTACCCGTACATCACTGGATTAGTGGCCGGCGCGTTCATCCTCGCCTCACTGGAGCGAGTCTTCAACGTCAAAGAGGTACAGCCGACCTACAGGCTATCCCTGCTCACAGCACTGGCTTTCTTGCTGGTGGCCACTCTCCCTCTCCTCGCGCATCTAGGGCATCCGGAGCGCTCTTATGAGATCTTCATGACACCCAACCGCCAGTCGGCAATGGCGATGTTCGGATTCGTCTACGCCTGGTACTTGATGGTCGTGTTGTTGGTCGAGATTTGGTTCGACTACCGCAAGGACATGGTCGCCTGGTACCGTGACTCGAAGGGCTTCAAGCGGTGGCTGTATTATGCCCTCACCCTGGGATCAACCGACATATCGGAGAAGGCGCTGAGGTTCGACGACTCCGCGGGCCGTTGGATCACCATCATCGGCATTCCTTCGGCGTTCCTACTGCACGGGTACGTGGGATTCATCTTCGGGTCGGTCAAGGCAAACCCCTGGTGGAGCAGCGTGTTGATGCCGGTCGTGTTCTTGTTCTCGGCCATCGTATCAGGTATCGCGCTGGTCCTACTTCTCTACATGATCACGACGCTGTTCCGCTGGCGGCCGATCAACATGGCCTGCCTCGACAAGCTAGCCCAGTTCCTGTTCTACGCATTGGTGGTCGACTTCTCCCTGGAGATGTTGGATTTTCTCCACCGGCTGTACGAGTCGGAGGAATCGATCGAGATTCTCTCGCAGATGATCCAAAGCCGGTTGTTCTTGAGCCTGATAGTCCTCCAGATCCTGCTGGGTACGGTAATCCCCTTGGTCACGCTCGGCCTGTTCTCGCCTGGTCTGAAGCGGGGTGGATTCGTCAAAGTACGACCTGAGGCAAAGCAACTTGTCTATTTGGCGTGCGCGGTCCTGATCCAGATCGGGATCTTCAGTATCCGCTGGAATGTGGTGATCGGAGGCCAGCTGTTTTCCAAGAGCCTGAGGGGATTGACCGTGTATAAGGTTGAGTTCCTTGGAATCGAGGGATTGGCAATGACGCTAGGCCTGCTGTTCCTGCCTTTTGTCATCCTCTGGATCCTGGTTAAGGTGCTTCCGCCTTGGACAGATCAGGAGGTCGGACGACTGGCCAAGGCAACGGGATAGCACACGGCTTGACAAGGAGCGAGATATGAATCGGATCAGTGCCCGTGTAGGCGCCGTGGTGGGGGGCGTGAGGTGCCCTGGATGCAGGCAATACGTCGTGCCCACAACTGAAGTGCCAGAACAACCCAGGGATGCCGAGGCAAGCGCATCCGGTAAGCGATGGTCCTTCGTTTGGCGTCCACCGTCGGGCGAGGTCTGCCCCCGATGCGGCTTTCCGCTGGCCCGCTACCTGCGGCGGCTCAAGTGGATCCGGACTCTGCGAGTTGGCGTGGCCACACTGGTACTAGCCCTCCTGCTTCTCGTGGTTGATCGTTACGCGGAGATACCCAGCTGGATTGTCGTATTGTACCAGGTCCTCGGAGTCGCTGGGATTGTCGGATTCCTAGTTGGCGGGATTGGGCTGGTTGTCGGAGGAAGACACGAGGTCCCCGGTGGAACGCCCGGGGGATGATCTGACCTAGTAACCACGTGTGTGTCGGGAATGCACAGCACGGGCAGGGGACCACCCCGCCCGTGTTTGCTTAGGGAACTGATCCGTCTCCTACCCGGCTTCCTGGTGGCAAAGAGTGCAGTATTTGGCGTCCCAGCCCTCGTGGCTAGCCGGAGTGTCGGGCACCGCCTCCATCGCGCCAGCCGTGTGGCACATGGCGCAATTGTCACGCCCCTCGAGGGTGTGTGGGATCGGATTCGGGTCGGCGGTGTGGACTGGCGAGTCCGCTGCGTGACACATGAGGCAGGTCTCGACCCCCCGACCATCATGGCTCGCCGGAGCATCAGGGACGGCCTCCATGGCGCCCGCCGTATGGCACATCATGCACTGTTCACGGCCGGCTGCGTCGTGACCCATCACCGACGGCTTGGTTCCTTGGGCAAACGCGGAGATGGCGCCGACGCCGGCGAATAGAGCTGCTACTGCCACGAAACGACGACTCTTCATATCACCCTCCCTCGTTCAGTTAAGGGACAACTCGGTCCGAAGATAGAGCGAGGCGTGGGCCCCCGCGACCCTTCTTCACGTTTTCTTAATAAAAGGGGCAACCGACCTCTGGCTGTCACAGAACCACCAGCTGACCGACCGTCGGACAGCTGGTGGCTCCTTCCTGATACCCGCTTCACTCCGCCGAGGTGCCGTTCCCTAGCCCCCCGGGTGGCAGACGGCACACATGGAGGGGTTTTTTGACCTCATCTTGTCGGCATCCCAGCCCGGGCCGTGCGGATTAAAGCGGCCGGGACCGACGGTCGAGTGGCATCCCAGGCAGTCGTCCTGGCTGTGGCACGCGACACATGATTCCAGGCTCTGGCGCGCGGCCTGGCCGTGGGCCGTGGCGAAGTTTACCTTGGCGTCATGGTACCGGGTTCCTCCAATCCCGCCCACGGACGTCAGGCCGGCACTCTGGTGACAAGTCACGCAGAATTGCGTGGTGTTATGGCAGTCGCTACAGGTTGTCTGCCGGCTGTAGGCCGCCGCGGCATGTCCCACTAGAAAGTCCGCCGGATGGTAGGCCGGGGAACCCGCCGCGGCATTGGGACGATGGCATTCCAAGCAATCTGCCCTGACGTGGCACCCCGCGCACGTCTCCGGAGATGCGGCCGCCTGGAGCTGGTGCTGAGCCGTCCAGTTCTCACCGTGCCACGCAGTACTCGTCTGCAGCGCAGCCGACGCGCTATGGCACTCCCTGCATTGTTCCACAACCGCCAGCTCGACGAGATTATCTGTAGATCCGGCTTCGACGTGGCAGTCGCCACACTCGTTGCCTGCTGCAGCAATGTGCGTTCCATGACTGAAGCGAAGATTGTCCCTCGGACGCGGGTTCGGAGGAGTCCATTCCACAGCCGGCTGTATGGAACCGTTGTGGCAAGTAGCGCAGAACGATCCCTCGGGGTACATGTTGCCCTCAGCAACGCCTGAGTGGCAGGCGACACAGCTGGGCATGAGCGCAACGTGCGCGGCGTGGGGAAAGTCGGTCGACGACGGAGCAGGCAGGGATGACCGAGGCTGTGCCGGCGTCCAAGCCAGACCCACCGCCGCTGCAACCGCCGGCATAGACAGCGTCAAGATCATTCTCATCTTGTCCCCCTGACTTCCGGAATACTAAGGATCGCCGGGTGTGTGGCGCCGGCGGTAGGTGAGCCGAAGTTGATCGTTGCACCGAGATTCACGCGGAATTGGTTCCAACTGAAGGCCGAAGCGTCGGGCCGGTTGCGGGTCTCGTCGTAATAGCGGATACCGCCGTTCAGCCGCACGCCTGTCGCAGTTTCGTAATCGAGCCGCAAACCGTATGACCAGACTTCGGAATCATTGAACCGGAACTCGAGTGGCCGCTGCAGCTGCCGCACGTCTCCCACCAAGTACAGGGACTGGATCGGACGCCAAGCGGCCACGATATCGAATCCCTGCGTACGGGCACCCGGTCCCTTGTCAATGAAATAATCAGCTTGGAACGTCCAGCCTGACAACCGCTTGAAGGCTCCCCCCAAAACGGCCCGCCAGCCGCTGTCTTCAACGCTCACGTTGGGAGACTCCGCCTCGGTCTCCCCATACTTGTAGGCCTCACCTCTTCCCCACAGCTCCACACCCCAGATGGGCGAATAGGCCACGGAGGCGTAGCCCGCGTTATAAGCCACCGGGCTGAACGCACCCCAGATCGTCCACAGCGGGAAATGCGGCCGGTAGCGTCTGCCTCCCACGGTCCCAGACAGCTGGCCCCGAGCGGAACTCAGTGTCGCGGCGAGATCGACCGTGCCCCAGAGGCCCTCAGCCATGTTGTAGTCGGCACCGCCAGCAACTGTGAAGCCCCGGAACGGCTTGACTGTCGCGTCAAGCGCCACGAATTCGCTGCCAACGTTGTTGGACTCGCCGTCGAGCTGGCGTTGATAGAGGAGTCTCGCATCGATGCCGCTCTGGGTCCAACCGAGCGCGCCACCCCAGATCGTCTGGCGCTCCCGCGGCTGCAAGTCATCAAGTGGATTGAGCGCCGAGCTGGTGACGGGCAGGGCAACGCCGCGCCCCAGTCCCCAACCGCCATATCCTTGGACAAAGAGCCGGTTGCCGAGCAGCCTCACGTCGGCCTTGGCACCATCGAATCCCCAGTAACCCAGCCTGGTGGCAGTGTGGGTCCGGCCCAATTCTGCGGTCAGCCAGCGATTGGCGTACTCGGCGTAGCCCTCTATCAGGTAGGCTGCGGGTTGGGTGCCCGGCCACACGTCCGGGTTGGACAGGTCCCACCCCAATCGGGCCTGAGCTACGAGCCTCAGACCCTTTACTCCAAAACCCCACAGGACTCCGTCGACGCTGGCAACGAAGGGATTGCCGCGCTGATCGGGACCAGCCGAATAGTAGGTGCAATAGATGGCACCGGGCGGGCAATAGGCCGCGGCGCCACTCACCGTGGTATCACCGGGTAGGACTTCACCGGCAGGCACCGAATCCAGCTGCACACCTCTGTACGCGACGGATTGAAATCGGGTGTCAACACGCACTCGGTATCCCTGGCCGTGAGCAGGCACGGTCCAGGTCACCGCCGTCGCCGCAGCTAGCAAGGTCAGCACCCTCAATGGCTTCATGAGCCCTCCTGCAGGTTGAAGATTCTGCCGGAATCTCAGGCGAACGTACAGGGGATGCCGGAGGGTGTTCGATCTGGACGTGGCATCCCAGTCGGCCGCTGCTTTTGCTGGTGCTAAGATAGATGGATACACCGAGTCGACAAGATCCCGAACCCCGATTAAAGGAGTCTTCATACTCACGTATGCCGACGCAGTGCGTCACGCATAGCCAAACAGCATCGAGTAAACGATCAGCACGATCAGAGTCAACCCAATCAGCAACGCGGCAAACCCAAAAATCCTGAATCCCGTCTCCAGCTTCTTGGGGTAGGGCTCGACCAGGAACCGTTCCAGCTCCCCGCTGCGCTCCAGCTCCTCATACTCCCGCGGCTTGTCGGCCTTGAGTTCGTCTACAGGCACACGACCGGTGAAGATCACCGGATCCATAGGAAACTTGTCCGGCCGGAAGTGGGTGTTGAAGAAGTGGACAGTGAATATGAACCCCACAGCCAGCAGCGCCTCATCGCTGTGAATGATGGTGGCCACATTGACCCACCAGCCCGGGAAGACGAGTGTGAAGAACTCTGGGAACCACAGCAACAGCCCCGTCGAGCCAATCACCATCATGCCCCAGAAGACCGCAAAGTAGTCGAACTTCTCCCAATACGTGTAGCGACCGTACCTGGGTCTGGGGCCGCGGCCGAGGAACCACTTGATGGACGCTAAGAACTCCTTGAGGTCAGTTTTGTTGAAGACCAACGAGTTCTTGTCGCCCATGAACTGCCACCAGCTCTTACCAGAGGCTTTCTTCTGTTTGAAAGCGTCCCTGAGATGGATCACAAACACCGTTATCAGGGTGACCGCCCCCACACGGTGCAGGAATCCGGTGGTCGAGAATCCACCCAACAAGGAGGAGAGAGTCTGGGCCCAGCCGGAGTGTGAGAACTTCAGGATCATGCCTGTGAGCGCCAGCGTGAAGAAGCTGAGCAGCATGACGAGGTGTAAGGAACGTTGGAATGTGGTGAAGCGGCGGTAGAGCTTCTGCCCGGGCACGGGTCTATGCCGTTTCCATTCACTTGGTGAGCGCCACAGCCGGAACAGCCATGCGAGCGTGTGCAAGGTCGCGAACGTCAGTGTCCCGACCAGCAAGGCGGTCATCCCCCAGAAAGCCCAGAACAGGAACGGGTATTTGTCCTGGTCGTGGTGTGTTGCGTGCGTGAGGTAGCCTGTGAAGCGTCGGTTGGCACCGGCGTGACAATTGGAGCAGGTCTCCACAATATTGCGGCGGCTCAGCGTCGAGGCTGGCTCTGACGTGGGCAGAATGTCGTGAGTCCCGTGGCAGTCGTAACACTTGGCGGCCGCGGCATCCCCCAGGCGCGACACTTTACCGTGAAACGTCTCGAAGAACGTCTCCGATTCCTCCAGGTGACAGCGACCGCACTGATCCATCATGTTCAGTCTGAAGTCTTCCCTATCGGTCCGGCTGATCGTGTGGGATGTATGGCAGTCCTCGCAGGTGGGCAGCTCCCGATCAGCATCCGGTTCACCTACTCCCGGGGCGTGGATACTCGCCCGGAATCGCTCTTCTATGCCGTGGTGACAGGTGCCGCACGTAGCCGAGATGTTGTCACGATGCACCGACGATGCTGGATCATCTTCTGGCAGCGGTCGATGGGCCGTGTGGCAATTGGAGCAAGTGGCCGTCACCACCAAACCGCTCTGATACAATCCCTGGCCGTGGATGCTCATCCCGTAGCTCTCGACCGGCGCCGGCAGGTCGGCGGGAGCTAGACCCACGGCGCGCTGCTCTTCTACTCGCATGGCAGCAGCTTCGCCTTGCCTGTGGCAGTTGGCGCACAGCTCCGGGACGTTGCGGGCAAACGTTGGCGCCATGGGGTTTGCAGGGTCCATCGTAGCATGCTTGCTGTGACAATCCAAGCAGATCGGCGCATCGGGGTCACCTTCCGCTGCCAGCCTGCCGTGAGTCCCCGTGTTGTACGCCAGGACCGCTCCTGCATGACAGATGCTGCAGTCCACCTTTGAGGTTGCCGTTTCGCAGGGTCGCATCAGCGATGAGGAAACGTCGGTATGGCACTGCGCGCAGGCCGTACCGGAGTGTTCCGAGGAGTTGTACGCCTGCTCGTCGACGTAGAGGGAAACCGTATCGCCCTGGGCTATGCCCCGGATATCCGGGTCGCTGTGACACCGGAAGCAATCACTATTGGCGGCACCGGCCTCATACAGAACACCGCGGATCTCATGCGGTTGATGGCAGTCGACGCACACCGGTATCACATCCGGCCGCTCGCGCCACAGCCGGCCTTCTATGACCTGGCGATGTACCTGCTCAATCTGCGCGTGACACTGCTCGCAGGTCTGCGCAATGTTGGCGCGGTGAATGCTCGACTCCGGATCGGTGTGGGGCAGGATCTGGTGCGACGTGTGGCAGGAGGTGCATACCGCAGTGACGGTTAGGCCTTGGCGGAACAGGCCCTCTCCGTGGATCGACTGCGAGTAGTGCTGCAGGATGCTGTCTTGGGGAATGTTCCGCGTACGTGCAACTGGAGCGCCTTCACGGTGGCACTCGCCACACAGGAACGGGATGTTCATCGTTCGGGTGGGCGAGCGCTGGTCGCTATCTGACAGAACGTCGTGGATCCCGTGACAATCGGCACAGCTCGGTGCCAGGGGATCGCCTCTCGCGGCCGCCTGTCCGTGGAGTGACGCGGCGTGCTGCCTCCCTTGAACGGGGTGGCACCAGCTGCATTCGACCTTGACGCGGTCCTCTGGATGGGGAAACTCCAAACCCATGTGGCAGGTTACGCATTCCATGCCTGCGGCACCGTGAGCCGATCGCGCATGCGTCTCCTGCGTCACCACCAACCGAGCTGGGTCGGGAGCACCCTGAAACAGAGTTGGGCTGGAGTGACACATCAAGCAAGCGGGAGTGTCCTGCGCTCGAGCAGGAGTTGCCGCCAGGATCAGGATGCCGGCGATGAGTGAGGAGACCGCCGCAATGAGCGTTCGCATCAGCCCTCTAAACAGCCCGTGAAAGATTCCTACCGCTGGCTCCAAATGTAGCGATTCGACGCGGGGGGACCTGCCAGATTAAAGATCCTCTAATGGTGGGCTTCACCCCTTATTCTGGCTCACCCCAATCTCTACCTTTTCCCCTTCCCCCGACCAGACCTTTTCCCCCGAACAGGAGCTTGTCCCAGAGGGCCAAGGGGGGAGACAGCGGGAAGCATGAGTCCCGGACACACACATTCCAGTGGCCTTTCAGCATCCCCGGCCGATCACATTCGACCGCCCTAAATCCGTTCTGGTCATCCACGTCGGATCTAGGTGGTAAGTGACGCTTCTATCCCGATCCACTTGTGGAACAACAGGCGGTCTACCTTGTTGCGAGACGGCCGTGTCCGCACCGGACCCGCCGAGCGGTGGCATCTCGTGGCACAGATGACACTCCGCCGGGGCATTGTGTTCGACCTTGTCGGTGTGGCACGCTGTGCATACCTGCCGAGTCCAACGGTTAACGCCAGCGACCTTGTCCCCGTGACACTGGGTGCACTGCAGGTGTGCGAATGCCAGTGCATGTTTTGGCTTGGCCCGCTCCCGATGGCACGATATACAGGACGCGTCGGGTTGATGGTGCAGCTCGTGACAAGTCTCGCATTGCATTTCACGCGCACTCATCGCGGGCAGCTGGTGACATGTGGAGCACTCGAAGCCCGACTCCACGTGAGGCATGTGCGGGAATTCTCCGGTTGGATGCTCCGTTGGCTTCTCCGGTGCACCCCCAGCCCCCTCATGGCACCGAGCACAGTTCATCGGCTCTATACGGCGGTGATGGCACGCGTTACAGCCAGTGATACCTCCCAGTTTGGTGCCGCCGTGCTCTTCCAACGATGTATGACAGTCGCTGCATTCGAGACCCGCCGTCAGCACGTGGCGCTCGTGACTGAAACTCCTATCGCGATACCGCACCGTCTGGCGCTCGATACCAACATGACAGCTCAGACAGACGTTCTCGCTCAGCCGCGGTCCGAGATCCGCTACCGGAACCGTGTAAGGCAACTGTCCGACTCTCACGGCTTGACGTACGAGATCCAGCGCCGACCGCAGCAGCTCGTCCGCAAACGCGACATTATGTGCCCCCTTCCCCACCCTAACGAACTCCACATTCTCCTCTGCCTGGCGGATCAGGCTGTCTGCCGTGGCACGGGTCCTCACGGGAGCCGATCTCATAGCCGAGCGCGCACCCGCAACGACCCGCGCCACGCTACTGAGCTTGCGGTCCATTTCCCGCTGCCACGCCGGCAGGATGTTGGCGTAGCGGACGCCATGGCACGATAGACAGGTGGCTTCACCGGCAGCCTGCACCTGCTCATGGCCCTCCACGTCGGTCGGCAAGCCATGACAACCCTGGCAGGAGACCCGCGCCAGAAACATGGAGCTGGGCATTTCCCCTGTGCCGTGCCCCCCCAGCCCAGCGTACAACCGCCGTTGCGCATCGTGGGTTCTCTGGTGGCAAGATCGACAGTCGAGATCGAACGGGGCCTGGAGCGAAACCAGACGGTGCTCCATCGGAACGTGGCACTGCGTGCACTCCAGGTTGTGTACGGCGATGTGCGTCCGGTGCACTAACTCGGTATTGTCGAACTGCTCGACTCTTTCGGGCTCGTTGTGGCAGTTATAGCAGCGCGATTGCTCAGCAAGCCCTGAGCCTTGAACGACCTCGTCGTGACACGAGATGCACGACACCATATCGTCGACGTATTGCGGGTGGTCAACCACGAACCCCGCCGCTGTCTCCACACGCGGCGGCGATGCATGACACCCGGTGCACCCCGCGATCGGCTCGCCCTGATCGGTCTCCTTGAAGTGACACAAATAGCAGGTCGACTCGGTCACCCGCAGATGATCACCCTGGACTATCTGCGAGTGACAGCTGGTACAACGAAGCTGCTTGCCCCGTCTGAGTTGCCCCAGGTGTTGCGCATGATCGAACCGCACGCCCTTGTAGGCGACCACACCTGCAAGCTTGCGTTGTTCGTGGCAGCCCGAACGTAGGCAGGCTGCATCCTCGATCTCCGCCCACGGCTTCATCCCGTATGTGCCCGTGACGTACTTGACGACCTGGTTGGCGGCCTGGAGCTTGCCCATGGCCTCCGCCCTTATACCGGGTGCATAGTGGCACTCTATGCAGCGCACATCGTTGTGTGAGGAGCCGGCCCAGGAATCGTAGTACGGGATCATGATGTGACAGTTCTTGCAAAAGCTCGGTTGGGCACTGTATTCGATGAAGCCGACCGTACCGACAGCCGCGAAGATGACGAACAACACTCCGACTTGGATCAGGATCTTCACAGGCCGCGAGAACTTCCCGAGTCGCCGCGTGATCCGCGCCACGGAACCGTCTACCCCTCGAGCTCGCGTAGCTTGAACCACGCGAAGGTGACGGCCGAGAGTGTCAGGAACCAGACGGGCAGTAAGATGAGCTTGCGCTCCCACCTTCTTTCCGCAGCAGCCTCCGCGGTCGCTCTGATCAACTCTGTATCGGAACGCACTTGCCTGCCAAGATCCTCCAATAGCTCCATGTCCAAGCTGTGATGCACCTGCGCCATCTCCCGATAGCTCGTCAGAGCAGTCTGATACCGAAACCGCTCGTCTGCGACTTGGTGTCCCGCAGCAGCCATCTCCTCGATGGCTTGCTGGGATGCAGCCAACCCCTGCAGCGAGCGAATAACTCCTTCCTGCAACTCGACTCCGACCATCTGCGCTCTGCTATCTGGCTCGTGACAGTTCGTACACAACGCTGCGATTCCGTCAGGTGGCACACCTTCGGTGCCGTGGTTTGAGTGACAACCCAGACATCCAGGCAAGGCATCATCTCGAGTTGCACGGTCGTGCGGCCCTCGCCTGAACTCACGCCCCACCAGCACGTGACACTTCTCGCAAACATTGACGATTTCGGTCACTCCCGGTGGCAACGCAGCGTGAGATCCGTGACAACTGGTGCACGTCGGTGCGGCGAAGTTCGCTCGCTCGAAGATGCCTTTTCCATGTTCGCTCTCGCGATACTGCGCGAACTGATTGATCGGGATGCCGTACTCGTCCATCATCTCTGCGTTGTCGTGGCAGCGCGCGCAGGTGGCAGGGATATTGGTGGGGTGCACGTTGCTGCGTGCATCCTCCGGGGGAAGGATCGTGTGGGCATCATGGCAGTCAGTGCACGTCGGAGCATTCTGGTCGCTCCTCTCCAACAACAGCTGGCCGTGGCGACTCGTCCGGAACTCCGCCAACTGACCGGCAGGCAATCCATACTGACGCATCTGATCGGCATCGGCGTGGCAGGACGAGCACAACTGCACCGTTTCGAGCTTGTCGGGGTCGCCCAAAAACCGGCCACCGTGCGCCGTGCCCCGCTCAAACGAAGCCGGATCGCCACCGTGGCAGTTGTGGCAGCGGATACCGTGCTCGGAGTGGATCCCGATCGTGAACGTGCGTCGTTTCTCGGCGTGGCAGATGAGGCAGCCATAGGTGGTATCGGAGGACTGTTGCTGCATGCGCAGCTGCCAACCCGGCGCTCCGGCAACCATGTGCGGCGACACCGGCACCAACCCTACTGCGGCGCAAACTAAAGCCATGCACCTCATCATGGTTCCCTCCCCACATCCTCAGGATTCGGAATCGGTGGCGTCGGGCCCAAGTCAGGTAACGGCACTTCCTGCACCTGCCCCGCCCCCACTACGTCCGGCTGAGGCCGCGCAGTCGGAGGCACCGACCTGATCTGCTGGCCAGCCAGCCAAGCTGCCAGAAAGCCGACAAAGAAGACCGCTCCGAGCGCGACTGCCACCGGACGCTGGCGCAACCCCCGCTCCGGTCGGCGGTCGAACACCGGTAGCAGAATCAGGCCCACCCCAAGCAGCGAGAACAGCGCCAGACCCCAGGTACCGGTGAACCGAATCAGCGCCAGTGATACGTCAACCGGCACCCAGGTAGACACAAGCTCGTCCGGCACGAGATATGGGTTCGCGGGCTCGCCAACCTGTCGGGGGAACAGGATGGCAAGCGTCACGGCAACGGCCAGCGTCAACACCGCAACTGCAAAGGAGCGCAGCAAGTGATTGGGGAAGAACGGACGGCCCCCGGTCGGCTCCTCATCTACCCACATACCACTTACCCGCCATTTCCTGCCACCTTCATCGGCTGCCGTCATGGGCGGGGCCAAACCACGACGTCGTATCAGAGTGAAGTGATATGAAACCAGAGCCAGCGTTATCCATGGCAACACTATCACGTGGAGGGCGAAGAAGCGACTCAAGGTCGCCCCTGACGCGATCACATCACCCCTGATTGCATCCGCCAGAAGGCCTCCGAACAACGGTATCAAGGCAATAGCGTCCAGCACTTCGGTGACGGTCCAGTACGCCCACTGATCCCACGGCAACAGGTAACCGGTTGCCCCGAAAGCGAGCACGACTGCCAGCAGCGCCAATCCCACGATCCAGTTCATTTCACGGGGTGGTTTGTAAGCGGCCTCGAAGAAGACGCGTGCCATGTGTGCCAGTGCCACAACCACTATCAAGTTGGCACACCACACGTGGAGGTCACGAATCAACCACCCAAACGAGACCTCCGATACGATGTGCTGAATGCTGGGATAGGCCTCCTCGACCGATGGTCTGTAGTAGAACGCGAGCAAGACACCCGTTACTACCAACACCATGAGCAGGACATAGGTAATCCCACCCAACGCATGGCGCCAACCCACGTGCTCGGCCAGACGATAGCGCAGCGCTTTGCGCCACGCTTCGTCGATCCGCAAGTTGCGATCGATCGGACCGTAGAGCAGGCCGACAAACCTCGCTACGCCGAGGAGTCCGGCGTCAGCACTGGTCCGCAAATCGCCCCAGAACTGGATCAGCCATTTCTTGATCATGACGGTCGCCCCACATACACCACGCCCCCGCGGACGAATACGGAATAGCGCTGCAATGGTGTTGTGCTGAGGCCGGTCACCACATTGCCTTGTAGATCAAACACTACGTAGCTACACGGTGAGACTACCCGCATGGACTCCGAATCCCACTGGAGGATGCATCCATCCCGAGGTGCCGTCCCTTGCAAGGCCGCGTATGCCTGCTCACCGCTCCTCACCACCAGGATCGTTCGCTCTCCCCAGCTCACCAGGCGACTGGCTCCCACGGGGAATTCAGCTTCCCGGGTCACCTTCACTCCGGGCTGGATCTCGGGAATCTCCAGATGCTCGGCCGGAAGCACATAGAAGGCCAACACCATCAGTATCCCCGTGACCATAAGCAGAATCACGGCCCCCAGAAGTAGATCATTGAACCCCAGTCGGGATGGCCGGCCATGCTGATCCGATGAAGTCGCTTCACGCTGCTCCATACTCCACATCTCCAGACACGCGTGAGATCCCTATTGCAGACGCAGATTTCTGGACCCAACAAGTCTTAACCGCTGCGGGGCGATACACAACCGGCCCCGGCCTCACTGGAAGGCCGGGGCCGGCGGTATGGGTTGTACGTGCCAGCCGTCCCAGCGCTAGCGCTTGAACTGACTCCGGTCAGCCCGGATCGCGAGATCAACGCCCGCCGGCGCCGGAATCCCGTAGAAATCGATCGCATGCTGGATCGAAGCCTTGAGCAGCGCCTCCAGGAACGGTGGGTTATGGACTCCATTGCCGGCGGAGAAGTGCGCCGGGAAACTCACAGTGTCGGGCTGTCCCGTGGCCTGATCGATCACGATTGTGGCCCCCTCGAGGAACAGCTCCCGATCGTGAGTCGCAGCCAACTGCGCGTTATAGAGAATCCCCTCGGCGGCAGTAAACAACGTGTCGGACCTGTCGAGCTGTTTGTCGTCGCCCGTAACCTGGAGAATCTGTGGGAGCACGCCGGCATCCGTCGGGGCCGGATCGATGATCTCATCTCCGTCCGTATCGACCCAAATCTGGTCGAGATAGAAATTCAGAGTGTCTCTGAAGTTCTCATACAGCAACTGAGCGGCCCCTTCGCTAGCATGGCACGCAACGCAGGCGCTGAAGTCGCGCTCGTCGTTAGTACACTCCTCCGTAGTCGGGATACCCTCAGCATCGAGACAAGATATGGCCTCGAACGTGTGACCGACGCTTTGGAACACGAACTCGTCAGTTGCCTCATCAGTGACCTCGAACATCACCACGTGACACGTGGCGCACAGCCCCTCGTTCACGTCGACATCACCGTGACTGCCGGTCAGCCCGTCCAGCCACTCGAAGCCGTCAGGCCACCAGCCCACGTGCTCACCAAAAACGAGTGGGCCTTGAGCCGCATGCGCGCCACGGGTGCCAGATGACGGTACCGTGTGCCGATTGTGACATACCAGGCACAGCCCCCGCGGCGAATCTTCTGCAACTGGAGCCCGCAGTTGACCATCAAATGGCCCCCCATGGGGATCGTGACACACGGCACACACGATCGGCAGCGGATCGCCGTCCTTCTCGAAGTAGTCAGCGCTGGAGTTGAACTGCTCCGCGAGAGCTCCCTGGGCACTGTGGCACTCGTCGCAGCCACTGCGGCCGCCGGCATAGCCAAAGCTGCTCCCCGACCCATGTTTCGACTGCGCCCACTGCTCGACGAATGGATGGTGGGTGCCATTGTGACACTCGCCGCATCCATTGGTTGCACCTGTATCCGCAGCAATCGACGCCAGGGGCTGCGTCGCGGACGGTGAGCCAGCGTGGTTATTACCTGGACCATGGCAGGACTCACACTGCACGTCCAGATACGTGGAATCCTTGACGGCGCTCCAACCCGCCGCCGCCGTCAGGTGGTTCCCGAGTTCATTGACGGTGTGGCAACCTTCGCAATAGTCAGCCGCGTGCCCGGATCCCTGCAGACCCGCCCATGCATCGGCGTGGGCGGTCTCGCTCCACTCGACCTGCGTGTCGGCGTGGCAGTTGCCGCAGCCCGTCTGCTTGTCAGCGATGCTGTAGTAGCCGAGCATGCCCGAGACCGCGTCAGCCGGGGGGTTGAACGCCTCCCGGTCCTGGTAGATGATGTTGTCCTCGGAACATGCACTGACCACCATAAACGATGCGACGGCAACGACCGTCCACTTCAAGTTTGCCAACATCATTCTGCGCACAACGATCCCCCTTCCGGCTGGTATCCGTGGTTCCACGGACCCTAACCTATCACTCGACTTAAGATTTGAGCAATAGACTCCGCGTTTCGTGAAGATTCCTTAAGTAATCGTTCAGCCGCATTCGAGGAAGCTTCGGACCGTCGGGGCCCCGGTCCCACGAAGGACCTGTGGTCGCCGCCGCCCGCAGCCAGCCTGCACACTCGTCAGGCCAATCCCGGCCCGTGGCTGCTAGCCTGCCAGCACCTCGTCGAGGATCGTCAAGGTCCTCGCGACGTCATCTTCACTGAAGACAAGTGACGGCCTGAACCGAATCGATCGCGGGCCACAGACGAGCACGGCGAGGCCAGCATCCCAGCAGCGGCGCCGTACCTCCGCTCTCCGCTGTACATCCGGCAGATCGAACGCCAACATGAGACCCCGACCACGTGCGTTGCTCACTTCCGGGAAGCGGCTCTCAAGCTGCTGCAGCCCTTCTAAGAATGCCTGCCCCACTCGCGCCGCGTTTCCCACCAGGTCATCCTCCTCGATGATCTCCAGATAACGGGCGCATCGCACCATATCGACCAGGTTGCCCCCCCATGTCGAGTTGATACGAGAGGAGACGTGGAACACATTCTCCTTGACTTCGTCGATCCGTCTGGTGCTCATCACACCGCACACCTGTGTCTTCTTGCCGAACGCGATCAGGTCCGGCGTCGCGTCCATCTGCTGGTACGCCCACATAGTCCCGGTGGCACCGAGTCCCGTCTGGACCTCGTCGAAGATCAGCAACACCTCGCGCTCATCGGCAATCGCACGCAGCCGTTTGAAGAACTCGGGCCGGAAGTGGTTGTCGCCGCCTTCGCCCTGGATCGGCTCGATCAGAATCGCGGCGATACCATGGGGATCCTGATCGAACGCCTCCTCGATCTCGCCAACCGAGCGATCTTCGGCATCAGCCACCGCATATTCATCCGGCGGAAACTGGATCTTGGGATTCGAGACCCGCGGCCACGCGAACTTGGGGAAGTCCGCGACTTTGCGTGGATCGGTGTTGGTGACCGATAGTGTGTATCCAGTGCGTCCGTGGAAGGCGTCTCGGAAGTGCAGGATCTTGTCGCCACCGCCGCTGATTCCCTGGGATCGGTTCCGTTGCACCTTCCAGTCAAAGGCAGCCTTCATCGCGTTTTCGACAGCAAGCGCACCACCGGCAATGAAGAACAAGTAGCGGAAATCGTCGGGCACGGCGACCCGACGAAACGTTCTCACGAAACCAGCAAACTCCCGACTGTATACATCGCTGTTGGCGGGTTTGTTGACAGCCGCCCGGAGCAGCGATGCCCGAAACGCCTCGTCGCGCATCTTGGGGTGATTGTGACCAACCGGCAGCGAAGCGAAATACGAATAACAATCGAGGTACTCTTTCCGCTCCAGTGCGTCCACCATGATCGAGCCGCGCGACTTCTCCAGATCGATCACGATATGAAAGCCATCCACCAGGATGTTGTTCTGCAGCACGGGAAACACCTGATCGACGGGAACTGTTATGTGGGACATTGCTACCTCCGTTGCGACAGCTTCACACGTTGAATGCTTGGAAGAGCCCAACCCGGTAAGTCGTAACGCGCCACTCCGGCCGGACCCATGGCTCAGCGTGCGGCGCCCGAGCACCACACGGAGGTTCTAGTTCGGGGGTGCGAAAATGCCGGGCCGGGCCTTTTCGGGCAGAAGTTGGGGCGGGAATCTCGTATTGGCTCCACTCATCGTGGCTCCCAGTGGGTCTGCGAGGAAACCTAACAAGCCGGCGCCCATGCGGTCAGGAGATCCCGGCGGTCACTCACCAACGGCCCCGCCGGGCAGCTACGGCGGTCGGGACATCGTGCTACCGGTCCGTCGAGCGGAGCGGCACGAACATGGCGCTCGCAAAGCCATCCCTGACGAGCTGGGGAAGCGACTCGTCAGCCACTTCACTCAGATCCCCAACCAGAACGGGGGCTCCGTCCTCTGTCACCTGAGTCACACTTGGCCGGATCAAGTCGAGTAGAGCCTCCGGATTGTCATCCGTGCAACCGGCGGCGCAGACCACCTCCAGCCCTCCAGGGTCCGAAGTGGGCAAGACCCCGATCGCACCATGAGGCATCCTCGGCAAATTGACTTCAGTCCAAATCCGGCATTCCCATCGAGGGTATCGGACGACACTGCACCGACTTGAGCGGGGTAGGCTGGACTAGGACCCGCCTGCTCCAGCCGTTCTGCGCCAATAGAGAAACGCTGGCAGACCCAAGGCCATCAGGCCGGAGCCGAGGGCCGCATTGCGCGGATTGGAAAGAACCGAGCTCACCACTACATACAGAGCGGCCAGCACGAATGCCAAGGGGACCCAAGGATAGCCGGGCGTTCGAAAGCCGGATGCTGTCATTAACCGGTCTCGCGTGCGAAACACGAGGACCGCAACACCGCAGAGGCCAAAGAATATCCAATCCCCGAACACCACGTAGTCGAGCAGCTGATCGTAGGTGCCGCTGAGCGTCAGGATCACAGCCCAGGAAGCCTGATACGTGATTGCGGCGACCGGAGTACGGTAACGCCGGTGCAGTCGGGCAACGTGGTGGAAGAACAACCCGTCTCGGGCCATGGCCTGGTAGACCCGGGGAGTAACGAGAATCACGAGGTTGAGGAACCCAAAGGTCGAGCAGGCAATGCCAGCTGAGATGAACCTGGCGCCACCGCTGCCGACCGTGCGGCTCATCACGTCGGCGGCCGGCGCCATACTTCCGGCCAGCGCATCGACTCCCAACTGCCGCACATAGGCCAAGTTGGCCAACACGTATACGATCACCACACCCAACACGCCGAGTATCAGTGCTTGCGGCAGTGTACGCTCGGGCTTGACCATCTCTTCGGCAACGAAGTTGGTCTGTTGCCAGCCACCGTAGGAGAACAACACGGGAATCAACGCCACTCCGATAGCTGCCGTCATCGGACCGATGCCCGAGGGACTTGGCAGATCCGCCATACCGCTGTGGGCCACCGCATCGCCTGGCGCAAAGGCGAGCCCGACCACGATCAGGCCTGCCAACGCAACGAGCTTCAGGATCGTGAAGATGTTCTGCGTCGTGGCGCCCGGCCGAACACCGCAGTAGTTGATGGCTGAGAGAAGCAGTATTGCTGTGATCGCAAGTGGCGTCACTGCCCCCGAATCGAGCCCCAACAGTGCGGCCGCATATCGGGCAAACGTGACCGCCACGGCGGCAATCGCTCCCGTGGAGATCACCAACAGCAGGGTCCAGCCATAGAGAAAGGCGGGGAGCGAGCCGAGAGCGTCACGCAGGTACACGTACCCACCGCCAGCACGGGGACGAAGTGCCCCCAGTTCGGCAAAGCAGAACGCCCCGGCGAGAGCGATCACTCCCCCAATAACCCAGACCACAATCGTCAGCGGCCCGGTGCCGACTCTGTGAGCGACTATCGCAGGATTGAGGAATATTCCGGCACCGATTATTCCACCCATCACCAGCATGGTGCCGTCGAACGGGCCGAGCCGGCGGGCATAATCGGCGGTCCGGTTGGAGCCTGTCATCGACTTCGCGGGCTCACTAGCGCCGATGGAACAGGATCTCCGGGGGAATCTTTTGCTCTTCGAATCCCGGGCCCTCACATCGTAATCCCAGCGCTACCCCACCGGCTCCCTGGAAGAACGACAGCGATAGCTCGTGCTTGCCTGCTTCCAGGGCGATGAAGCCCGACTTCTCTCTCTCTCCGTGAATACCGTCGTTGTCCACAACTTCATTACCGTCGATCAGCAGCCGGCTGCCATCGTCGGATGTCACAAAGAAGCCGTACACGCCTGTCTGCGGAACATCGATATATCCCAGGAACCTGAGGCCAAAGAACTCGTCTCTACTGACCGAATCGAGTCCGATGGCATCGACCTGCTGGACGAGATTAGGCGTAAGGACATCGAAGTCGGGCAACGAACTCCAACCGCCATTCTGTTCGTAGAATTCCAGCCTCAACCCCGGCATCAGGTCGGAGACGCTGTAAGCGGGCAGCGGGTCCACCTTGGTCAGTGTGAAACTGGCGGCCCGGCTCGAGTTCCCATCGACCCAGTACGACCGCGCTCTGATAGTCGTGGTCTCAGAGATCTGGAACGGTGATCCGTAGCGTGATGCAGTTTCGGTGGGCTCTGTCCCGTCAGTGGTATAGCGAACCGTCACTTCCTCGTTCGGTGCCTGCAAGACCACCGCAACGTGATCAACGAATATCGGGGCGCGGTTGACTGCCCGGGGCGGCAAGTAGCCACGGTTGGCCAACGCGACCGCTTCAGTATCGATCTTCGCCACCGCACGATCATACGTGAGCAGACCGTTGTTCTCGGTCTCGATATCGGTCGTCTGCGTATATACAGCCGCGCTCAAGCCCCGCTCACTGACCGCCTCATGGATCTGCGTCATGAAACCCTCGAACTCGCGTGTCAGACTCTCGCGATCGGGGAACAGGTCATAGCCCCAGCCTTCTGAGGTCCACATGTGGCCTGCCACGTTGAAGCCCAGACCACCGAATTCTCCGAGAACCGCTGCGCGTCTGCCCTCCGGTTGCGGCGGGTTCGGTGCCGGATAGGAGTGGCGATCCACCACGTTGCCGAATCCGCGGTCGATCCAGCCACTGGCCTGGTTCACCAGTCTCGTGGGATCGAGCTCTCGAACTAACTCGACGACCCGCTCGGTGTCGTACTGCCCCCACCCTTCATTGAACGGGACCCACATGACGATGCTGGGATGGTTTCTGTGACTCACAACTAGGCGCCGCAGCTCCGCCTCGAATTGCGCAGTGGCCACAGTATCGGTCGCAACGTCGGATCCACGAGACTCGAGGGGTATGTTCGCGTTGGGCATATCCTGCCACACGAGGATCCCCAAGCGGTCACACCAACTGTAGAAAGTGCGCGGCTCCACCTTGACATGCTTGCGCAGCATGTTGAATCCCATGGCCTGAATCATCTCCAGATCATAGACCATGGCCGCCACTGCGGGGGCCGCGTACAGCCCGTCGGGCCAATATCCTTGATCGAGGGGACCGCTCTGGAACACGAACCGGCTGTTGAGCAGCAGCCGCGCGATCCCGGCAGCATCCTTTCCCACAGAGATGCTGCGCATACCGAAGTAGGACTCGACCTCGTCGACCACGGCTCCGTCGCGGAGGAGTCCAATCCGCAGGTCGTACAGGAACGGATCGTCGGGTGACCAGAGCCGCGGTTCCGGCACGCGCACGTCGATCGGGATTTCGATTGCGCCGCTCGCGGTCCCGATCACCTGACCGTCGGCCAGGACCGAGACCCGCACCCGATCCCCGCTCTGTAAGCCGTCGCCCACCACAGTGACCGTAACGTCTCCGGCCCCGATGTCGCTGACGACGACCATGTCCGTGATTGCGGCCTGCGGCACCGGTTCGAGCCAAACGGTCTGCCAGATCCCGGTCACCGATGTGTAGAAAATCCCGCCGGGGTCGCGCACCTGTTTGCCCCGTGCTTGCGTTCCGGCGTCAGTCGGGTCCCACACGGCGACCGTCAGTTCCTGCGGCCCTCGCGGAGCCAGAAGGCCGGTTATCTCGAATGTGAACGGGTCGTATCCTCCCCGATGATCACCGACCCTCTGGCCGTTCAGCCAGACTAGGGTCTCCCAATCGACCGCCTCGAAGTGGAGCAAGATCCGTTTCCCAGACCACTCACCGGGAACCTCGAATTCGCGACGATACCACAGGCTGCGCGATATCCCGACTGTGTCGCCGACACCGGATAGCGCCGCCTCGATCGGGAACGGAACCAGGATCTTGCCGTCGTACGCATCAGGGCTCAAGTCACGGGAAACCAAGGCGTAGTCCCATAGTCCGTTGAGACTGTGCCACTGGTGCCGCCGCATGATCGGCCGCGGGTACTCCGGATGAGGCTGGGAGGGATCGACATCCTGAGCCCACCGAGTCACCAACGGAACATCAGCAGGTCGCCACTCAGAATCCCTACAGCCGATCGTCGTGGCCACGATTGGGAGGACGAGTAAAAGCCACCGTATGCCACCGCCTCTATCAGTCATCTGACGGCCTCCAAGCAAACCGCTCCAGTGCAAGTCGCCCGGCTGAATCGAACGATACGCCCTCGGCCGCTAATAGAGCACGTTGCAGCTGACAGTAGCCGGGTTGCGACCGTATGCTCACCTCGCCCTTCGCGTTTATGACGCGATGCCACGGCACGTCACTGTCGTCGGGTAGACTGTTGAGCGCATAGCCCACTTGCCGCGCATGCCCGGGAAACCCTGCAAGAGCGGCGACCTGACCATAGGTGGCCACGCGCCCCTCGGGGATGCGCCGCACCACCGCGTACATGCGTTCGTAGGACTCGTGGGGCGACACGAGCTACTCCAGCTTGATGTCGCCCTCTACGACCTGCTTCAGCGGTAACCCGTCTATCTCCAGAGTCGCGCGCGCGCGCAGAGTCTCGGTTCCCTTGATCGTGCCGTCCTGCAGTGCGGCGTCGACCGCCTTCTCGATCTCACGCTGCCCGGTGATCCCGAAACTCTTCAAGAACTGCCGAAGGGTGAGATTGAACTTCTCCTCGTTCATGACTCCTCCCGCTTGGCCTGGGGAAAGCTATCAGCCTGACGGGACGGTCACCACAGAAGACCGTATCCTAACACTGTGCTTTGCACGCTCCACAAGTAGTGCCCACGAGAGCGCGGGGAATGTGCGATGGTATCGAGCTAGCGGCGGTTGGAGTGGCCGTGACGGATCTCCCGCCGTATCGTGACGGAGGTGTCGTGCCTCCAATCCCAGCACTGCAGTGTTGTCTTGCAGGAGAACAGGGCCACGCGCCAAATGCCTCACACCCGAGCCGCGTGGAATCCCAATCTCCTGAGCAGCGCCGCCGCCCGCCCCTGCTCTCGCGGAGTGAGGCCCGACAGCACCTGTCCGAGCCTGCGGGCATGCTGCGGGGAGACTTCGTGGATCACCTGCCTCCCCTTGGGCGTCAGTTCCAGGTAGCGCAGCCGCCGGTCCTCAGCCGACTGACGCCTTTTTATCGTTCCCTTTCGCTCTAGACGATCCACCAAGTAGGTAATCCCGCCACTAGAGACTAACAGCTGGCGCTGGATCTCCCCCATTGCCACGGGCCCCCGGTGGTACACAATCTGTAACACGCCGAATTCGGTGAGGGTGAGTCCGTGGCGCGCTAGGTCCTCGGCCGCCTTGCACTCGATTGCCGCATACGCCCGCGAGAGTTCGGCCCAGAGCTCACGCCACGGCGGCGCCGTTTCATTCAGGTTTGTCTCACCAACCATAATCTCATACTGAGATATTACCCATAAGCATATTGTCAACAAGCACTTAGCCACCGAGCTTAACCTTTGAAATAGGACGCCGCTCCTGAGCTACGTCCTCCCCGTGCTCTGGCCCGTCGTTATTCCCCCGGCAATCAGGTGGGCCGTGCGCAGTGGCTCCGGAATCGTCCCGTGGATTGCGTGCCGCGCGATTGCTGTCGCGGCCTCGGCTAAGGAGAGTCCCACGCGCTGCACAAACACGCTCCCAACCGGCTCGACAGGACCCAGTCGCTGGATCAGGGCCCATTTGCGTTTACCCCCGGGGACTCGCTCAAGGGCATTGCGGATGCGCTCCAGTCGGGGACGCTTACGGACGACCACGAGAACCGGCAGGTCGAGCTCCCGGTGGAGCCGGGGTAGGTCGACCACGTTGAAGCCCGCGAAGGCAATACCTTGGAGCATCACCAGTTGCAATTGGGCCGAGTACTTCGATTCGGCTATCAGCCTGACCAGGATGCGCGTAGCATTGGCACCGTCACGCCGCACGCTGCCACGCAGGACTCCTTCCAGCCGAGAGTTCGCGAAGACAGCGCCGATTATTGGCACGTTGCCTCGGTGTTCTCGCTGGAACGGGCAATCATCGAACCCCACCACGTGAGAGAAGCTATGCGGAGCCATATTTGGGAATATGGCAGTCCAGACGCCGGGCCGCCCGGGCCCGACAAGGCCACAGGCCCGCGCCAGGAGGCTGCGGCTGCGCGTGTCTTCGCGGCATCGTTGCCAGGGTCAATTCAACCGACGATGCTTCTCGATGAACTCCCTTGCTTCCTCGCTCACGAACATGTCGTCAGCGATCTGCGCTATCTCCTCGGCCTCACGCCAGGCGGCTTCCAGCGCCAGCAGCTCACCGGCCAGCGCGCGGCGCTCCTGCTCCTCGTGGACGGCCATCTCGATCGCGAGCTTGATGGGCTTGGGCAGCCGGTTTATCAGACCGGGTTTCTTCTTGAACACTGCCCGGCTATCGCGCTCCGCCTGCAGCTCCACCTCGAGTGCAAGCCGGCTGAGATAAGCCTCCGGGTCACCGGCTTCCTCAATTCGGGACACCGCGTCGTCTATCACCGGCTTGGTTCCGATCATCTCGTTGAGACCCGGCAACAATAGACCGGTTACCCGTACAGAATCCTCGCCGGTGAATACCTCTTCACCGGTCGAGTGTTTCACGTAGACCGACCAACTACGGTCTGCGGTGTTCAATAGGAATCGGGACTTCTCCAGGTTCTGCTTGCGCACCTTGAGAATACGACCGTCCTTGGTCTTGATCCGGGCCCGCACCGGAACGTTCGCTATGATCTGCGGAATCATGTGGACACCGCCGACAACTCCACCGCCGACCGCCGCTGCACCTGCCACCACCGCTCCTGTGGCCGCAATACCTGCGGCGGTCCACAACATCGCCCGGCGGCGCCGCCGCCCGAACTGGTCACCGTAGCGCCAGGCCGCGAACTCCGGCCGCAATGGCTCGCCGATGCGCACCAGTTCGAGGCCTTCCCGCAATCGCGCCAACCCAATCTGGTCAGTGGACATGCGCATCCGTGTGCCGCGGAATTCACGCTCGCATTCCTCGATCGCCTCCCACCGCTCCTCCAGCGGCGTCAGGTTCCAGCGCTCGCACCTGCGGCACACCACCCACAACCGACCCTTCTCTCCGTCGAACGCCAGGCGACGGCCGACAGGGAAGTGCTCGATGATCTCATTCTCCCCAAGAGCGCGATTACAGAAGAGGCAAGTCGAGTACATGTCCAATCGCAGGATTGCAGATCACGGCACCGCACCCGCAGTTCCGCTACTGCGACGCAAGGGGTACCGCACCGGTATCCTCATCACCCACTCCGATGATGCGTAGCCTCACGACATACTGAACATCTAACTCGTCACGCCACACGCCGTAGATTCGATTGGCCCGAATCAGCCGCGGGGCGAACTTCGGCGGCATCGTCACCACTCCGAGGTACCTGCCTTCGGCGTCGAATACATCCCACATCGGTGCTCCAGACTCCTCGATGAAGTTGTAGTCCTCAAGTTCCTCCTCACTCAGCTCCGAGGCAGGCTGGACGTGTTGGACCCAGATGGAGCCGCGGGGACCGCCCAGCACCGCCGAGAAGGCCGGAAAGAACTCACCAAAGTGCACTATCTGACGGAGTTGGGCTAACGCCTGGGGCGGAACCCCGGCACCGGTCCACGCCCTCTCGAGGAATTCCATCACGACTCTTCTGTCGGTTTCTTCCACCGGCTTGCGTTCGAACGGCATCGAGACCACGCGCTCAAGTTTCCCGCTTTGGCCGTACAGGCCAACGCGGTACTCGTCGTTCACGCCGTGGATTAGACGGCCCTCAGCCGTGATGTCCCAAATGGACTCCGGGGAATACAGATTTATCTCCGGTGTCGGCCCCCCCAGGTTAAGGGTTCCACCAGATGGAAACTTGAAGACCGTGTCAGTCACTATGCCGTTGGTGCCATACAGCACTATTGCGTCCATTGAATCCCTCGCCGGCGCATTGGGCAGAGACAGCGGACGCACCTGACAAGCGACGATCCCTGTGGACGTGCCCCGCCACACCATCGGCAAGCCCTTCTCCAGTTCGATGGGGAAGCTTCCGGCTTCCGACCCGTCGGGGCCATAGAGGTTCACTCTCCGGTTGGTGAGGTCGGGAACGAAGAGGGTATCGCCCGATGCCACAACCAAGAACGTGAGTCCCGCCCCCAACTCGCCCGGTCCGGCGCCAGGGCGGCCAATTGTCTGCTCGTACTGCCCGGCTGGTGTGAACACGCGGATGTTCTGGGCTTGCGCGTCTGCGACGTAGATCCGGTCCCTTGAGTCGACCGCGATGAACCCGACCTGCCCGAACTGGTACTCAGGCTCTCCTTCGATTGACCCGATTCTCAGCTCCTCTTCCAGTGTCCACTGGCTTGAGGTGGTCCACATCCCCACTGCAGTGTTGGACACGATCGCGACACCGGCGCTATCGGTGATGGTCCCGGTCCACCGGTCCCCCCCTGAACACGCTGCAGCAACCAGCAGGACGGCGGCTGACGCCATCAGTTTGGTGCATCTCATGATGTCCACTCCTATTCGTGTGATATCGCACCCCGATCCGCCGTTACACTTGGATGGGGCGGATCGAGAAGTCTAGGGACCGGACAGTCCGGTCTCCACCTGTCAATGTGGAATACGGGGGACACCGGTTGCGGTTACCTGCCTTCAATGGCACCTACACGCCGAGGATCAAACAGCCCCGTATCCATACGACATATATGCATATGTTAGATATATATTGCCACCGCCTCCAATGCGCAAGCCCCGGCCACTCGCGTGTTGTAAGCTATTGCAAAACAACGTGATACGCAAAGACACGCCTGCCGCACACGGAGTCCACCCGCTCGGCCGGACATCACATGCCCTTGCTTTATCTTTCACGGATGCATAAGTATGTTGCATATGGATACTTCGATTATGTATCCTTGTGTACGCTCGATTGGACCCGATGCTGTTCCACTTGTTGACGCGCGAGGTGTACGTGGCAGAAAAGGACGTTGCAGCACTCTTACCCCTGACGCCCCTCTCATTCCAGATCCTGCTGGCCCTGGCCGACGGAGAACGGCACGGCTACGGGATCATGAAGGAGATCGACCGGCGGACCAAGGGGCGCATGACGCCCGCAACCGGGCCACTGTACCTGGCGGCACAACGCCTTATGGATCAGGGTTTGATCGCCGAATCGGAGAAGCGGCCGGCCCCTGAGATGGACGACCAGAGAAGGCGATACTACAAGCTCACCGAGTTCGGCCGGCGTGTCGCTGCCGCTGAAGTAGAGCGAATGGCCCACCTGGTCGGTGTAGCGCTGGAGAAACGTCTCGCCGACGGCCAGATAGAGATCAGCGTTACGCAACACCAGGGGCGATCGGAACCGCAACGATGGAACGCGCGGGACCTGGAGGGCCGCTGACGCGGTCAGCTACGGGACCAGCTCAGCCACGGACAGCCCAACGCACGATGTTGCCCAGCTTGGGCGGCGTGCCCTGCATCAGAATCCCCACCCTGAATATGCGGCTGCCGGCCCAAACGAAGAGGATCGCGGTCAGCGCCACCAAGAACAGGCCGATCCACGGTTGCCACAGAGGGATTCCGCTTGGCGTTCCCTGCCTGAGCAGCATCAAGATCGGTGTGAACAGCGGAAACAGTGAAAGCCCTATCGCAAACGCTGACTCCGGGTTCATCACCATGGGCATCATGACGAACATTGGTATCATCACGGGCAACATGCTCGGAAGAGCCATTGACTGGGCCTCGGTTGCGTCATTGCAGGCCGATCCCAGGGCTGCACCCAAGGCCCCGTACATGAATACCGCTGTGACCATGAAAGCGAAGAACCAGGGAAGGATTCCATAGGGAATGTACTCGCCGAGTTCGAGGTGTCTCACGAACAAGACGCCTCCGACCACGTAGACCGCTGCTGCTGTTAGCGACACCCCCACACCCCCGACGAGCTTGCCCATCATGAACTGGAACGGCTTCACCGAGCCCAACATGACCTCAGCGATCCGCTGGGACTTCTCCTCTGTCACCGCCTGCAACAGGGGGGATGCTCCCATCATGATCATGAGAAACATGAGCATCACTGGTATCAGCGGAAGCAAGAGAGCCTGTAGCTCGGTGCTCCGATCGGCGTCAGCGATCTCACCCGTCTCGGGATCGGCTGATACCAGTCCGAGGCTCTCGGGGTAGATCCAATCGAACGCATCGGGGATGGTTGTCGGATCGATGCCCGCCCCAACCAACCGTAGCCGTCTGAGTTCTTCGTTGAGCGGCCGCCCGACCCACTGCCGCACTTCGTCGAGCGCCGGGTTTGCCCCATAGTAGGCGATCACCGCCGTCTCACGGTGCTTCCTCGGATGCAACACACCTTCCCCGATCTCCAGGATCGCGTGCAACTGGCCGCGGCGAACTTGCTCCGACAATTGCAGTAGTTGGCTGTCTCGCGCGGTCTCGTGAGGTTCAACGATCTCGATCAGGTATGCCGGCCTCAGCTTCTCACCGCTCTCGCGGTCGATCACGACCTGTGAGTTCCGGTCATTCGCAGCCCGCACAAGTACTTCCGCTAAGAGACCCGAGCGATCGATGACTGCCACCCTCCGGTCACGTGTGTCGACTCGGTCCTTGAACAGTGCCATGCCGATCGCCCCACCGCCCATGAGTATCGGGGCCAAGACGAGCCCGATGATAAAGCCCTTGGTTCTGACCGTTGCCTTGTACTCGCGCAGCGCGACCTTCCACAGCTTAGACATTACACACCTCCCGAGCTTCCTCCCCAGCGATCCGAACGAAGATGTCGTGCAGCGATGGCTTTGTGATTTCGAAGCTGGTCACACGCGTACGCGCCATTATTGTTGACAGGATGTCGTGCGGATCTCGATCGCCGGCGACACGAAGTTCCTGATACCGACCATAGTTGTTGATCCTCTCGACGCCTTCAATGTCAGTGATCTTGCCGGCGCCGTTCTCGGCCCGCACCCGAATCGTGTCACTGCCGTACTCGCTCTGGATCGATTCCAGTGTGCCGTCCAAAACCTTTCTACCCTTGAAGATCATGAAGATGAAATCACACATCTTTTCGGCCATGCCCATGTCGTGGGTGCTGAAAATGACCGTCGTTCCAGCAGACTGGAACTCGAGCACGGCTTCTCTGATCACATCGGTGTTCACCGGATCCAATCCCGTGAACGGCTCGTCGAGTATCACCAAATCAGGACCAGCGACCACCGTCGCGATGAACTGGACCTTCTGACTCATTCCCTTACTGAGCACTTCGACCTTCTTGTTGGCCCAGTCTGTGAGATCGAGTCGCTCCAACCACCGGCTGACTTCGCCCCTAACGTTCCCATTGCGCTTCAGACCACCGTAGAACTCGAGCAGCTCACGCACCTTCATCTTCTTGTAGAGGCCGCGCTCTTCCGGCATGTAACCAATGCGGTCGGTACAAGCGCCGTGTAGCTCGGCGCCAAACACCCGGATCGAGCCGCGATCCGGGTAGAGGATATTCATGATCATGCGCAGGGTGGTCGTCTTGCCCGATCCGTTGGGACCGATGAACCCGTACACGGTGCCGGCAGGAACGGCCAGACTCAGGTCATCCACCGCAACGACGGCCTTGCCAAATGTTTTGGTGACGCAGTCTATCTCAACGGCGTTCATGAAACTCACCCCCGGTTTCTGGCAGCGGTTTCGCCTCATCCTCGATAGAGACAATCACAACCAGAATGGTGCATATCGGCCAAATACATATGTTATATACCTAACTCACGCATGACAGAAACACAACCGCAATGCCGGAACTCGTTGACATGAAAGCAGTTAGATGCTCTCACACCTGGTGCAGTTCGCAACGCTGCGGCCATCTCGGCATCGGCGGCTCATCCCACGCCTCTGTTCGCACCCGCGATGGACAGGGGAGATGGAAGCTCCGAGTGGCTCGCCCAGGGTGGGCTGGATGTCGAGTCCCTGCCAGTGTCGAGCGCCCGCTGGCCCGACAGCTCGCGGTGATACTTCCCAGGCTTGTCGCCTCGATCAGGGTGCGGACTTGTTCGTCTGTGGCACTTTGACGCACCACTTCCTGGCGTTCTGGAACAACCTGAGCCACGGAGACGCAGCAAGCGAGTTCCTCAACTCGCGCGGCATCCAACCCCACTGCCATTTGAGGAACGTGCGTTCCGGGTGCGGCATCATAGCGAGATGACGGCCGTCCGGAGAACACAGTGACGTGATGCCCCTCGGTGAGCCGTTGGGATTGAACGGGTAGACTTCGGTCACCGCGCCGCCGTCATCCACGAAGCGGATCGGTGCCAGACCATCCCGATCAACCTTGTCGAGAATCTCCTGATCGGGAAAGAACGCACGCCCCTCGCCGTGCTGCACCCAGATGCCCAGTGTGGCCCCCTGCATACCCTCGAGCATGATGGCCGGGCTCTCATGGATGCGTACGGTCGCAAAGCGAGATTCGAATCTGCCCGAGCCATTCTGGATGAACCGCGGCTGCAACTCGTCAGAGATGCCCTGCCACGGCACCCAACCGAGCAGTGCGTGCAGCTGACAGCCGTTGCAGACACCGAGCGAGAACGTGTCGGGACGCTCATAAAACTCCTGGAACTGCTGCCAGATCGAGTCGTTGAAGCGGATCACGCCGGCCCAGCCCTTGGCCGAATCGAGCACGTCGGCATAGCTGAACCCGCCCACGAACACCACCCCCCTGAAACCCCGTAGGTGCACCCTGCCGGCCAGCAAATCGGACATCACTATATCCCACGGTTCGAATCCGGCTTGGGAGAATGCTGACAGCATCTCCCGGTCTCCGTTGCTGCCCTCCTCCCGCACAACCGCGACGCGCGGCTTCTCAGCGGATTGCAGCAACTCCTGAGAAGTGGGTTCCACCTCGAAGGGGACTACGTACGTCGGGCCGGTTCGCTCACGCAAACCATTGC
>CP070666.1:2363616-2369765 GCA_020351775.1 Gemmatimonadota bacterium
GCGTTCGGGATGCGTTTGTAGCGTCGCATGCATGAACCGTGCGGCCCGAGAGGTTCCACAACACCCAGCTGTCGACAGTCCCTGCACACAGCTCACCTGCCGCAGCGCGATCGGCAGCGCCGGGCGTTGTCTCGAGCAGCCAGTGCAGCTTGCTGGCCGAGAAGAGCGGGTCGATGGTGAGCCCGGTCCTCTCCTCCAACAGCTCCTGCAAACCACGATCGCGCAGCTCCTGGCAGAAGGCCGAAGTCCGACGACACTGCCAGACGATGGTCGGCCCGATCGGTCGGCCAGTGGCGCGTTCCCAGAGAAGTATGGACTCGCGCTGGTTGGTCACCCCAAGGGCATCGATGCTTCGGCCACCAGCGCGCATCAAACACTCGTCGATGGCCTGCTCGACACTGCTCCACAGCTCCTGAGCATCCTGCTCGACCCACCCCGGCTGAGGAAAGCGGATAGCGACTGGTCGTGCAGCGCGTGCCACGATTTCGCCGCTCTCGTGGAACAGCAACACCTTTGTGTTGGTTGTGCCCTGATCGATCGCGAGGATGTGTCTGTCAGTCATGAGCGATCTGCTCGCACGAGGCTCCGTGCCGCGTCGCGAATGCCCTCGGGGGTCAATCCAAAGTGCTGGAGCAGGAACTCCGGCGATCCCGTGGGTGCGAAGACTCCGGGAACGCCCAGCAGTCTCATGCGCACCGGATGGTAACTCACGACCACCTCAGCGACGGCGCTGCCGAGCCCCCCGTACACCGTGTGCTCCTCGACGGTGACGATGGGTCCGCGCGACGCCGCCTCGGTAATGGACTCCCGGTCGATCGGACGGATCGTCGAGCAATTGAGCACGGCCGCACTGATGCCTTCGCTCGCGAGCAGGTCGGCGGCCTCGATTGCGCGGGACACCATTACACCGGCGGCGATGATCGTTACATCCGATCCCTCGCGCAACGACACGGCCCGGCCGACCTCGAACGCGTGATCGGCGGCGTGCACAGCCGGAACCGGCATGCGGCTCAACCGGAGGAAGACGGGCCCGTCCATCCGCGCCGCGGCGCGGACGGCCCCGGCGGTCTCGATCGGGTCGGCGGGCGCGATGACCGTGAGGTCGGCGATTGCTCTCGTCCACGCCAGGTCCTCGATGGAGTGGTGGGTCGCCCCCAGTGCGCCGTAGGCCATTCCACTGGACATGCCGCACAGCTTCACGTTGTTCCGGCTGTAGGCGAGATCCACCTTGATCTGCTCGAGGGCACGCGCGGTGAGAAAGCACGACGCGCTGCACGCGAAGGGAATCTTGCCGGCGGCGGCCAATCCGGCGCTCATGCCGACCAGGTTCTGCTCGGCGATTCCCACGTTCACGAGACGATCCGGAAACCGCTGCTTGAACTCCGTGAGGTTCGACGAGCCGATCGAGTCGTTCGTGAGGGCCACGATCCGCGGATCGGCCCCGGCCAGGTCGATGAGCGCCTCGCCGAAGGCAACGCGGCAGTCGGCCAGATCCGTCACTGCGCACCTCCGTCCAGCTCGGCGAGTGCAGCCTCTAACTCGGCGTCCGTCGGTATGCGGTGGTGCCACTCGGCGCGGTCTTCGATGAAGGACACGCCACGGCCCTTGTGCGTCTTGGCGATGACGCAGGTCGGCCGTCCGGCTTCCACCGGCAGCGCCTCGAATGTCTGCAGCAGCCCGGCAATGTCGTGGCCATCGACCTCAACGACGCCCCACCCGAACGTGCGCCACCGCTCGGCCAGCGGCTCGAGGCCGATCGTGCGTTCGGTCGTGTCGCCAAGCTGCAACCCGTTGCGGTCGACGATCGCCGTGAGGTTGTCGAGCTGAAACTGGCCGGCGGCCATGATTGCTTCCCAGTTGCTGCCCTCCTGGAGTTCACCGTCCCCGGTGAGGACGAAGGTACGCCATTCGGCGCGATCCATCCTCGCGGCGATGGCCATGCCAACTGCGATTGGCAAACCGTGGCCCAGCGGCCCGGTGCTGGCCTCGATGCCCGGTACCTTCCCACGTGCCGGGTGGCCGTTCAGGTCGGCCAGCGGCTTCATGAAGGTCGAGAGCTGGCCGCGGGGGAAGAAGCCGCGCTCCGCGAGCGTCGCATACAGTGATGCCGACGCATGGCCTTTGCTCAGAATGAAGCGGTCTCTCTCAGGATCCTGCGGATGAGCTGGATCAACACGGAGCACGTGAAAGAAGAGGGTGGTCAGGATATCGGCAGCCGAGAGGTCGCCTCCCGGATGCCCCAGCCCCGCCGCGTGAACCATCTGGAGGCTAGTACGGCGGATCCGACGGGCTTGGTCGGTCAGGCGGGGTATTATATCCGCATAAATATGCATATGAGCGTCTTAATGCCGGTACCGCCACAAGCTAGGGCCCGGACCGGCAGACGTCAAATCGCCGCGTGTGCTTGATAGTGCAGAGGTTCGGTCCCCGCAGCGTTGGTGGGCGACGCTTCAGGCGCCTCGTCTCACGCTTCAGGCGTTTCGTCTCACGCTTCAGGCGCCATCGCTCACGCATCAGGTGCCGTCCCTCACGCTTCAGGCGCCGTCCATCGCGCTTCAGGCGCCATCGCTCACGCTTCAGGTGCCGTCCATCTCGCTTCAGCCGCCGTCAATCACGCTTCAGGCGCCGTCAATCACGCTTCAGGCGCCGTCAATCACGCTTCAGGCGCCGTCAATCACGCTTCAGGCGCCGTCCCTCAGGCATCAGGGACCGCCCCTCACGCTTCAGGATCGGTGGCTCACGCTTGTATTGCGTTGTCCGATGCTTCGACGAGGAGCATTCGGCGTTCAGGCGCGCCGCCTCGAGCGTCGAGGTCGGCAACTGATGCACCGTGGAACGCGCCTCAGCTGAGCGTCTCAATGCCGGTGGCCTCCAATCAGACGCCGCACGGGCGGACGTCAATTCGTCTTCTACCAGTGTGGAGAAATGCTGATGCTTGCGGGCGATGCGCGCGGTGAGGTCGCGGTCGTCGTTATCTTTGGTGCTGCCAAACCACCGTGAGTCACTCAACGAACCCACATAGAGCCAACCAACATGACCAACAATAGAACTCTTCTGATCATTTCCATCCTACTGCTGGCAGTCTCAGCGTGCATTGAACGGGAACCCTCAACATCCCTGGAACGCAGCACTCCTGAAGCCGAAGGCGTCAGTTCCGCAGCAATCATCGAGTTTGTGGACGCCGTGGAACAGAGCGACCATGAGTTTCACAGCTTCATGTTCCTGCGCCACGGGAAAGTGATAGCGGAAGGCTGGTGGGATCCGTACGCACCGGATCTCAAGCATACGATGTATTCAACCAGCAAGAGCTTCACGTCCACGGCTATCGGGTTTGCTGTGAGCGAGGGATTGATCAGTGTCGACGACAAGGTTGTCTCGTTCTTCCGCGACGATTTGCCAGATTCCATCAGTCCTTACCTGGCACAGCTGGCCATCAAGCATGTCATCAGCATGACCACGGGTCAGGATCCCGACCCCACAGGCATCGTAATGCGAGACAGCAACTGGGTGGAGACGTTTCTGGCGACGCCCATCGTGAATGAGCCGGGCTCCACATTCCTGTACAACACACTGGGCACCTATATCCTGTCGGCCATCGTCTCTGAGGTCACAGGCGAAGCGGTCATCGACTACTTGACCCCCAGGTTGTTCGAACCGCTCGGCATTACCGATATCGATTGGGAGGTCGATCCGCAGGGGAGGAACACGGGTGGATGGGGATTGAGGATTAGAACGGAAGGCATGGCCAAGTTCGGTCAGCTCTTTCTACAACAAGGCATGTGGAATGGCGAGCAGATACTGCCGCAGTCGTGGGTGCAAGAGGCGACTTCTGCGTCCATCCTGCAGTCGCCGGAGGCGCCGGACAGTATCAGAGATTCCAGTGACTGGCTCCAGGGCTATGGATACCAGTTCTGGCGCAGCCGGAACAACGCTTACCGTGGGGATGGGGCGTTCGGCCAGTTCATCATCGTGATGCCAGACCAGCACGCGGTCATTGTGATTACTTCCGAATCAGCCGATATGCAGGGCGAGATCAACCTGGTCTGGGAGTACTTGTTGCCCGCAATGCAAGAGAGCGCGCTACCGGAAGATCCTGAGACCGAAGCGCGGCTGAGAGACAGGCTGGCTGGGCTCGCCCTTCGCCCGCCCGAGCGCACGGAGACGCCGTCGCAGGCGGTGGACATTTCGGGGAAGACGTATTCCATCGCTCCAAACGACAGAGGGATTGAATCGTTATCGTTTGCGTTCACCGGAGATGAGTGCACGGTCACCGAGGAATCGGCACGCGGCGAGTTCACTATCGAGTTCGCGAACGGCGCATGGAGGCACGGCGAGACGACGCGAATGGGTCCCTATCTGCTAACAACGGCTAAGGCAGCGTATGTCGGCCTGCCTCCGCTACGAATTGTAGGAGCGTGCGGCTGGGACGACGAACAGACACTGCGGCTGGTGCTGCGGTACATCGAGAGCCCACACACCGAGACAGTGATCGCCGCTTTCGACGGGGATGAGATCGCGGTCACCGTGATGAGCAGCTTTGCTCCGCCACCGGACGAGCCGACTCTGGTAGGCAGCGTGGCAAACTAGCAGATCAACTCGGAAGTCTGATGAACCTACGGGAATTTCAAGCAAAGAAGGTCTTTGCCGAGCACGGGATTGTCGTGCCGCGAGGCGCGTTGGCATCGACTTCGGAAGAGGTCCGGAAGATCGCCCAAGATCTGGACTGTGCTGTCGTGCTAAAGCCGCAGCTCGGGGTCAAGAAGAGAGGTAAACTGGGCGTCATAGCATTCTGCGATGAGCCGGTGATGGCGGAGCAAGAGGCAACGCGCCTGTTTGGCATGACCGTTGAAGGCGAGAGTGCCAACACCTTGCTTGTTGAGGAAAGAGCGGATATCGCAGAAGAACTCTATCTAGCAGTGACGGTCGACTACAGCCGACGGTGTCCGACTTTGATGATCAGCCGGTACGGCGGCGTCGATATCGAAGAGCTGTCCCGCAACGAGCCGGAGAAGATCCTGAGGCTCCCAGCCAACATTCTCAGTGGTCTCACGGACCGTGATATCGCGACTATTGCCGATTTCGTCGATCATGAAGTGGCACACCTTGCCTCCACGCTCTATTCGATCTTTCGATCGTGCGATGCGGAAATGGTCGAGGTGAATCCGCTGGTTCGAACGAAAGACGGCAGGCTGGTGGCGGTCGACGCAGTGCTCAACATCAATGACGCCGCTCTGTTTCGGCAGCCGGAGATGGCGTCGTTGGCGGAGCAGAGCGGTGGTGGCGATGCCATCGCGCAAGAGGCCAACGCGAACAAATGGACCTACATCGACCTGCCCGGCGATATCGCCATCCTATCGAGCGGTGCCGGGTTGACGATGACCATACTGGACTTGATTCGGCTGGAGGGAGGATCGGCCGCGAACTTTCTGGACACGGCTCAGATTGATGACGACGGCATCTACAGTGCGTTCGAGCTACTCGCCAGAGCCAAAGACGCGCGCGCAATGATGATCAATATCTTCGCGGGGCTTAATCGTTGCGACAAGCTGGCCGAGGGCATCGTGCGATATCTGCAAGAACACCCTTATGACAAGCCCGTCGTGGTACGCATGATCGGCAATGCGGAAGAAGCCGGGCATCGCATTCTGCGCGATTTCGGCGTTGAACCGTACAGGAAACTCGAAGAGGCGGTCGAACGGGTGGTTGTATTGGCAAGAGGTACGTGAGAGCTGACTCCTGACCAGATCCGCCGTGGAATGATATGAGCATACTGATTGACGACACGACCCGACTGGTGGTGCAGGGCATTACCGGCAGAGCTGCGCAGCATCATGCATTGCTGATGCAGCAATACGGCACGAACATCGTCGCCGGTGTAAGGCCGGGCGCCGGAGGGGGTGAGATCCACGGCATCCCCATCTTCGACTCGGTTGTTGAGGCCTGTGACGCGCGGCAGCCAAACATGTCGATTCTATTCGTTCCGGCGAGTGCGATGAAGCAAGCGGCGTTTGAGGCACTGGACGCCGGCGTGAAGCAGTTGCTCATGGTGTCAGAACATGTGCCGCTTCACGATACCATGGAGATCGTGGCCAAAGCGCACGAGATGGACGCGCGGATCATTGGCCCGAATACACCCGGACTCATCTCGC
>CP070666.1:2369865-2382968 GCA_020351775.1 Gemmatimonadota bacterium
CTCTGCCACCTATCGGCGGGTTTCTTCTCCAAGCACTTCATCACCAACTGCGCCAACGCAGGTGGCGCCGTCCCCCGATGCTCCGTTACCGGCTCGACCACCTTCGTGACATGCGCTGCCAGCACCTCCTGGGGGGTCGTACCCATGAATGGGGGCCTGCCTGTCAACAACTCGTAGGCAACAGCGCCCACCGCGTAGATGTCCGCTCTGTGATCGATATGTTTGTCAGCGGCCGCCTGCTCCGGCGACATGTACGCTGGTGTGCCGAGTGCCACACCTTCAGTAGTGAGCTTCTGGACACCTGTAGCTTCACTCACGGCCTTGGCGACGCCGAAATCGGTGACGAGGGCGTGGCGCTCCGAAAGCAACACGTTGTCGGGTTTGATGTCTCTGTGAACGACTCCGTGTTTGTGGGCGTGACTGAGAGCGTCTACCAAGTCTCTCAGTATTCTGACCGCTTCACCGATCGGTAGCTCGCCTTCTTTCGCCAGCTTGTCCCGCAGTGACTCACCCTCGATGTGCGGCATGACGTAGTAGAGGAAGCCGTCTGCATCACCCGAGTCATGGAGCGGAAGGATGTGGGGATGCGTAAGGTTGGCCGCGATCTTGATCTCTTGGTGGAACCGCTCGGGTCCCAATGCGGCCGCCAGCTCAGGACGGAGAACCTTTACTGCTACTCGCCGCTCATGCTTGAGGTCTTGAGCGAGATAGACGGTTGCCATCCCACCCGAGCCAAGCTCTCGCTCGATCTGGTAGCGGTTAGCCAGTGCAGTCTTGAGACGCTGCAGCAGGTCAGCCATAGACAGGCTCCCTGTGGTCCCGACTCTAAGTTAGGGTTTCGCCGTCAGGGTGGCCAGATTAGTGGCTTGCACAGGTTGGTGGGATTCAGAAGTGACTGCTGTAACAAGTAATCGTTGTCTGTGTCTTTCGACTTGGAACAGGGAAAGGAGGCCTGGAACCTATGCAGGCTGGGCCTCTTACCGCTCCACGGCCCGTGGCGTAGCATAGCCCTGTCTTGGAGTCGCCCTACACCCAGATCGTCAGGGGAATCATGGTAGCTGCTGAGGCGCTAGATCACGCGAGGCACATGGCGCCGTTCGACGACACGCTCGTGTGGGCAGACCTTGGATCTGTTGCCACCAACATGGATTCGATCAGAGCGGCAGATAGAGAATTCCTGAGTTCGATGAGGAGTGTCGAGGGTGCTTTCGGTGAGATGTCTGTCGAGGTGCTTGGGTCAACCGGGGCAGCGGTGACCACGACGTTCGAAGTCATTCTCACAGATACCACTGGCACTCAAATACCGGTCGCGGGTGCGGCAACATATGTCTTTACGCGGCGAGCAACCGGCTGGAAGATCGTCCACGGGCATAGATCGATGCCTCTGCCAGGGTCCGAGTAGCCACGGAATCAGAGACTCCAACAACGCAACCTGGCCCCGCGCCGGGCGTTTCTCGTTCACGCTCTCTTGACGCCCGTCTGACGCACCTCCGGTAGGCTTGGGCTGTGACCTGCAGGAGGCGACTGTGAAGAGCCTTGGAAACAGATCAATTCGGTTCGTGCTAGTGCCCCTGATGGTTGTGAGTCTGTCGTCTGCCTGTGGAACCTGGGCAGTGCAAGAGATAGCACCCAGGCACGGCGGTATCGGGCTCTATGGGTCGCAAGCTTCTGAGCACCGGCAGATTGGCGAAGAGGCAAGAGCGCCCGGCATTGTCTGCGGTCCACAAATGCAGCTTGAAGGGACTGCCTATCCGGATGCTCGCTGGGATCCCTCTGGGGCACAGATCGCAGCATCGGTTGGTATAGGTGCATTGTGGTTCATCTTTGGCGTTGTTAAGCCGACCGTGGATGACCTGGACGACATCGGTGATGGCATCGCTGCAGCCGCAGCACCGACACTGACCGGAGGTCAACCATGAACCGGTTCAGATCCAGATATGCTCGGCTCTTACTCGCGCCCGTCATGGCCGTGAGCATGCTGTCTGCTTGTCACCACTGGAAAGTGCAAGAGTTGGCACCCGCGCACGTGGTGACCGAGAAGCAACCCGACCGGGTGCGTCTCACAATGTTGGACGGTAGCAGGATCGAGATCACCGATCCGATGATCTCTGACGGTCAGATCGTTGGTCATCCGGTTCACGAAGGGTATTCTGTCGGGTCCGACACATTGAGGGTGCCCGAGCCTTGACGACTGTCATGAACCTTGGCCATTGACAAGCGGGATTCCCGCAGGGGCACCGTCATGACACCCTCAACTTCTGGCCCTTCACCTCACTCTACAGAATTGCGGACCTGGTCTAGGGCCAGCCTGAACCAAGCCTAACATTTCAGGTTGCCCTCGGAGCCTTGGCTGGCAAAGCTGGAGACACAGGAGGGCTCGCTGTGGCACGCCTACCGGCGAGGCTGGGCGACTGCACGCAAACACCTGAGCCCGATCGACGCCGCTCACGTCGGCGGCTGGAGCGCACCAGCAACCATGCAACGAGTCCAGCAGCAAGCAACCATGAGCGATACGCTCGAAGTGCTGACCTCCCATACACAGCTTCGGGAGAAGAACGCACGAGGAACACCGGCGCGAGTCTCGGGCAGGGAAGCCGGCGAGCAACGTACACACCTAGCGTACACACCCCCGATCTTCACACTTCCAAAAGACGGCCTAAGCCTTACAGTTGTTGCACCTCGGGGCGGTAGCTCAGCTGGGAGAGCACCTGCTTTGCACCAAAGCTAACCCCGGCCCCAAATCTTGCAGCGTCGCCGAAAATCAATCACTTAGCCTAGCACCGCGCAAATCCCAGAATCCGGCTATTTAACCTTCTTTGCGCCGGAACACCGACACATACATAGACAGCTGCGTAGGACCGACCACGCTAGGACGTACTTTCAAGTCCTATTTCTGTTTCTTTCTTTATAGTGAATAAAGATACGACGGGGCCGTCTCGGCCGGTGAAGCGCCCGTGGGCCACCCGATCCGCGGTACGTGCGGCTCAGCTACCCGCCGAAACAGTTGTTTTCAAGGCATATGATGAGAAGAACACCGCCCACGACCACTAGGACACCAAGGATGATCAGGCCGACCTTGACCGGCTCTGACATAGGAGCCGGTTCAGGAGCCGCGAGCGAGTCGGCAGTAGTGAACGCCAACCGTTGCGCCAGCGGCACGAGCATCAAGTCGGCGGCGTTCGTGGGTGCCAGAGACGGAGTCCAGCTCTGCAAGCCAGTGCTGGGGGCCGTTAGGCTGCTTGAGACGCATGACCCGTTCGTGGTCGCAGCCTCTTGTTCGGTCTGTGCCAGGACTGGAGTTGCGGTGAGCAGTCCGACGAGGAGCAAACAGGCGATGGGACGCACAAGCCCTCCTATGGGTTTGGAGCGCGACTCCAAGACAGGCAAAACCTACGTGCTGGCCGGGTGAACGGTAAGAGGATGCGACCTGAACGCACGCGACCGATTGTGTCTACGGTGTTTTCCTACGTTTCGCAATCACCCCGGCCATCACTGCCGTGAGGAATACCGTAATCATCGCGAGAGCCAACAACACAATGATGTCGGTCGGGTTGTCGCCGCGCCATACGCGAACAAGCCAAATGACAGTCAGTAGCGCGGCTATCGCGGGACTGATTGTCAAATGCCACGTCGGCTTCCTGTCTGGCACAGTTCGCCCCTCGGAAGGATACGGACCCTCGCCAAAGATATGGGCGGACTCGTCGTGAGGTAAGAGGGCGGGATGTGACTGGACTTGAGTCTGCGTTGCGCGAGTGCGCAGCTCGGTTGAAAGCTGTGTTAGAGAGGTGAAGAGTGGGATTCACGAAGAAGGACGCCAAGACATATGGTAGGCGTGGTGGCCTAGCCCGCGCACGGAACGCTGCGCGGAAGAAGGCCGAGCGTAGTCAATGTCGGACGGTTGACGCAACTCAGCGTCATTGACGCCATGTCGGATCCGCTGTTGTTCGGTGAGCACTTCGCGGGTGAGTCGTGGGACGCATGGCGTGTGTTTCATAAGGCGCTGGACGCATTGCCGCTGAATGGTGCCGAACTCGAGGTATTCCAGAAGCACACGGGCGGACGCAAACCACCGACTGAGCCGGTACAGGAATGCTTCTTGATTGTGGGCAGCCGTGGCGGTAAGAGTCGGAACGCTGCGATGTTGCCCACGCCGGCGGCTGGCCGTCACCCGCAACTATGCAGAACTGCTACCAACAGGCAGATATGGCTGGAATGCTGGTTGTGGTGACGGACGAGACCGAGATCCAGGAGCGCCAAGCATGACTACGTTTTCTTTCCTATGGAGTACATCAGAAAAAAGAAAGAGACCCAGAGTATGAGGGGCGGCGCTACACAGACACTTTGCATAGACAAGACGCGCCTTCACACTTCCAAAAGACGGCCTAAGCCGTTACAGTTGTTGCACCTCGGGGCGGTAGCTCAGCTGGGAGAGCACCTGCTTTGCACGCAGGGGGTCGTGGGTTCGAGTCCCATCCGCTCCACTGTGTAGCTGTCATCAGCACGACGACTTTCAACACAACACCTCAGACGCCTCCTGTTACCAGTTCGGGCTTCTGTCCAAACACTGTTCACTTGAGCTGTTCTCCGTACGATTCGAAGAAGGCGTCATGCCGCGCCTGCAGGCCGTGTTCACCTTGGACTGCGCCGGCGAGGTACTCCAAGTGACTCTCGTATCACGATTGTTGGCGAATCGACCATCGCGGAATGCTACAACGCTCTGATATCGGGTTCAGAGGTGGCTGGTGGGTCTGGCATAGGCCAGGCCATCGACTGCCTAAATGGCACATCAACGGCTTCTCCTGTGGCCGGGCCACCGGCTCCAATTCCGGCCCATTTGGCATAACTCATTACTATATAACGACTTATATACACGACACGGCGTCCTAGATCGTCGATTTGAAGCTTAAAAACGCCGATTTGAAGTCTCAAAACCTCGACTTGAAGCTTGAAAACCTCGATTCGAAGGTTCAAAACCCCGATTCGAAGCCTCAAAACTCGGATTTGAAGCTTCAAACCCCCCGACTCGGAGCTTCAAAACCTCGATTTGAAGCTTCAAAACTTCGATTCGAAGCTTCAGATGATCGAGTTGGAGCTTCAAAACACCGATTCAAAGCTTCAAAATCATGTCAAAATGAGAGTCTGCAGATTTTTGTGTAATTCAGTTGGTGGTGGGTGAGAAGAGATCCGAAGAGGAAGGCCACCGTCTAGCTTCTGTCGTGGGGGTAACCCCCCAGGGGGCATCACGAACACCTGGGCATCTGGCTCGGTGCCGGCCAGAGCGAGGCGAGCTGGGCAGAGGTCTTCAAAGACCTCACCCAGCTCGGGCTCCACGGCGTCACCTACCTCGTCGCCGATCAGCATGTGGGCCTCCGCGCGGCCCTGCAGCGCTACTTTCCCGATGCTGTTGTTGCACTCACCCAGCTGCCGCGAGCCGCTTCGCCACCTCGTCCCAGTCGACCACGTTCCACCAGGCCGCGATGTAGTCGGGCCGGCGGTTCTGGTACTTCAGGTAGTAGGCGTGTTCCCACACGTCGAGTCCCAGGATCGGCGTCTTGCCTTCCATCAGCGGGCTGTCTTGATTCGCGCTGCTCTCAACGGCGAACTTGCCGTCCTTGGCTACTAGCCAAGCCCAGCCGCTCCCGAACCGATTCGCGGCTGCATCCGAGAACAACTGCTTGAACTTGGCGAAACCACCGAAGGTAGAGTCGATAGCGTCGGCGAGTGCACCACCGGGCTCCCCGCCACCGCCGGGACCCATGAGCTGCCAGAAGAGCGTATGGTTGGCATGCCCGCCACCGTGGTTCCGGACCGCTGTCCTTATCGCCTCCGGAACCTTGTCGATCTCGGCCAGCAACTCGGTGACGGCTTTGGCCTGCAGATCCGCGTGTCCCTCCAGGGCACCGTTCAATTTCGTTATGTAAGCCTGGTGATGCTTGGAGTGGTGAATCTCCATGGTACGAGCATCGATGTGCGGCTCGAGCGCGTCGTACCCGTAGGGCAACGGGGGAAGTTCGTGGGCCATCAGTTTCACTCCTCTTATTGAATCCGGTTTTGAAGGGATGATAGATAGACAGGGGACCCCGCCGGGACAAGTGCCCTGGGTCTTGTGCTTTTCTCAACTCGTTGCAGACACGAGGGTCACGGGCAACCGGTTCGCCGACATCCTTGACTCGAGTTGCGTAGCAGAGCGTCTCAGCAGGTGCGGAGTGCGTCCAGTGTCGCGGTGCCGATCCGAATCACGAAGCGCCGCCGCACTGCAGTGTGGCTTCTGGCATTCAACCAGTATAGAATTGACTATCTGCCAGCCACGGCATCGGTCGGAGCCGGCCTGAACCCGGGACATTCACACCCGATATCCACTCGATGGGGAATATCAACGTTCTAGATCAACCCGGTCTTGCCATCCTGGAAGACGTGAGCTCGCAGCTTGCCCGCGGTCTCGGATCCGAGGACGTACTAATCGGTGTTGCGGGTGCCCTGAACCGGGGTCTGAGGAGCGATTACTGCTCGATCTGGGTCAGGACGCCTGACGGTACGGCGTTTCGGCCGGTTCTTGCCGAAGGGTCGGCGTCGCCGCCCGCGGACCGCGCCGAGCAGGTGATGGAGTGGGTACAGGGGAATCGGCTGGAGCAGCGGATCGATGGTGAGTGGTGGATCCGAACTCCGTTGGTGCATGAGGGCGAGCGCCTGGGCCTGCTTGAGGTGGTGATTGGAGACACAGCCGATGCACCTGTGTTCCGCAAGGTGATAGGAATCGTCTCCAACATATTGGCACCGCTGCTGGGTTCGTTCGAATTGTCGGAGGATCTCGCGAGCGAGGTGGCTATCCGCACGCGCGAGACCGAAGCCCAACGACGCTTCACGTCGAAGATCATCGACTCACTGCCGGTGGGTATGTACGTGATTGACCGCGATTACGTCATCCAGGCGTGGAATCGGAAGCGGGAGACCGGCCGGCAGGGCGTGGAGCGAGATCAAGCGGTGGGTCGATCGGTCTTCGACGTGCTGCGGCTCCAGTCACGCGACCTGTTGAAGCGTGAATTCGACTCGGTCTTTCGTACCGGAAGCATCGAGCAGGTTGAGGTCCAATCGAGTAGCAGTGGTGAACCTCGCCACTATCGCATCACCAAGGTGCCCATGCGGTTGGATGACGACGAGATCACGCACGTGATCACCATTGGCGAGGATCTCACCGACTGGAAGACGGTGCAGCGTCAGGCGGCGCAAACCGAGAAGCTGGCGGCTGTGGGCCAGCTGGCGGCTGGCGTGATGCACGAACTCAATAATCCTTTGGCCACCATTGCTGCCTGCGTCGAGGCCCTGACAGTGCGGAGCGAGGATCTGAGTGACTCCCAGAGATCGGCAGTAGAGGAGTATCTGAGGATCATCGAATCCGAGCTCGGTCGCTGCAAGGCAATCGTGGATGGTCTGCTCGATTTCTCGCGACCCAAATCACGGGCGATGCGGGAGGTCCAAGTGAATCAGGTCGTGGAGGATGCGTTGTTCCTCGTCAAGCACCACGACCGGTTCAAGCGAATCACGCTCGAGCGCCAGCTCGGCGCCAACCTGCCGAACATCAACGCCAACGCAGAGCAGTTGGTCCAGGTGTTCTTGGCGCTCATGCTGAACGCCATCGATGCGATGGAAGGAACCGGCGTGTTGACCGTGACCACCGGTGTCAGCCTGGTGAGCGAAGGTGAGATCGTCGTCGAGTTCGCCGACACCGGCATGGGCGTTCCGGCTGACGAGCTTCCCAAGATCTTTGAACCGTTCTTTTCCACCAAACAACCCGGACGTGGTACCGGGCTCGGGCTCTCCATCTGTTATGGCGTGGTGCAGCAACACGGCGGGCACATCGAAGTGGATTCCGCCGTGGGACACGGCTCTACTTTCAGGGTGTATCTCCCGTTGTCGTCCACTCAGGAGCAGCTGTGAAGGTATTGGTGGTTGAAGATGATCGCTCAGTAGGCCAGTTCGTCAAGCGTGGTTTGGAGGAGCAGCGCATTCAGGCCGACTTGGTGGCCGACGGCATGGAGGCACTGGAGTGGGCCTCCAGAGCGGAATACGATGTGGTCGTGCTGGATCTGCGCTTGCCCGGCCTCTCCGGTCAGGAGGTATTGCGGACCCTGCGCGACAGGGGGGTGGACACTCCGGTGTTGGTGCTCACGGCCCAGGACGCCGTCGAATCGAAAGTCCAGGCGCTGCGGACCGGTGCCGACGATTATGTCACAAAGCCGTTTGCCTTCGAGGAGCTGCTGGCGCGAGTCGAGGCCCTGTACCGGCGCCCGCGAGACATTGCGCTGCCCGTGCTCAAAGTCGAAGACATGGAGATTGATACGGGCAAACACGAGGTGCGACGCGACGGCACCGTGCTCGACCTCACACCCAAGGAGTACTCGGTGCTGGAATACCTAGCCCGTAACGCTGGCCGGGTGATGACGCGGACGCTCATCACCGAGTACGCTTGGGGCTACCACTTCGATCCCGGTACCAATGTGGTAGATGTGGTGATCAATCGGCTGCGCAAAAAGGTCGACCGGGACTTCAAACCCAAGCTGATCCACACCGTCCGTGGAGTAGGCTACGTCCTGAAGGCTTAGGTGAAGACCATCCGAGGCCGCCTGGCCGTCTCCTATGCGGTCGCGATGATCGCGACGCTCGCCGTGTTCGCCGTGGCACTGTACATGGTAGAGCGATCCTGGAGCCGCGAACAGATCGATCAACGCCTGCGCATCGAGGCTGATCTGATCGCCGCAATCATCAGTGTGGCACGCGAAACCCACGATTCTGCAGAGCCGATAGATACGACCATCCTACGACCCATCCATTCTAGCACCCTGCTGGTGCTCGGCGCCGAACTGACACCTGACGTGGAGGCGCTGGTGGAAGGTGTCTCGGACTATGTCCTGCTGCTCGGTTCCGATCCCTACACGGCGCTGGTGGGCTACAACGCGCGAGCCGAGCGCGACAGCGTTGCCACGGATGCCTTCGCCGCCGCCGCACGTGAAACGCTGGAGTCTGAGAATCAGTTTGGAGAGGTCAATCTTGATGGCGGTTTGGGTAGTGTGCGCTACTTCGTCAGGTCTCTTGCCAGCGAAGAGACTCAACCAGTAGCTGCGGTCGTGTGCGGTGTGCCCACAGCCGAGGTCGCGGTGCATCTGCAGAATTTGATCTCGATGCTGCTGTTGATCTCCCCGTTGATCATTCTCGTGTCCACTGCAATCGCGTACGTGCTGGCGGGCAGGACCCTGCAGCCGGTCGACAACATCGTCGACGAGGTGGAGGCCATTACCGACGGCCGCAGCCTGCACAGACGTCTGGCCACGCCCAGGACCAAGGACGAACTGACCCGACTCATCACTACGCTGAACGCCATGCTGACGCGCTTGGAGAGTAGCTTCCGAGCTTTGCGGCGGTTCACCGCGGATGCCAGCCACGAGCTCAAGACACCGCTCACGGTGCTGCGATCTGGGATCGAACGGGCCATAACCCATCCTCGGGCGAAGCCCGAAGTGCTCGAGGTGCTGGACGAAACCTTGGTGGAAGTGAAACGCATGACGGAGCTGGTGGATTCTCTGCTCACATTGGCGCGAGCGGACGAAGGCCGAGCTCCACTCCATCTGGAGGAGATCGATCTGCGCGATCTCATGGGCGAGATCGCGGAGACCGCCGGGATACTGGGTGAGCAGGCTTCAGTCAGCGTATCGGTCGCGTTGCCGAACCGGAAGCGCGTGCTGTCGGTCGACCGCAATCGCATCCGCCAGCTCATGATGAACTTGTTGACCAACGCCATCAAATACACACCCGCCGGCGGCCGGGTCACCATCGACGCGGACGTCCGGGGTGACGATGTCGTTTTCAAGGTGAGCGATACCGGGATCGGGATCGCACCCGGAGAGCTGCCCCATGTGTTCGATCGTTTCTGGCGGGCTGACCCCGCCAGGAGCCGCACCGGTCAGCGATCAGGGGCGGGGTTGGGGCTAGCGATCTGCAAGTGGATTGCCGAGGCGCACGGTGGCTCGATCCAGGTCAACAGCAGACCCGGCAAGGGCACCACGATGACCGTGGTACTTCCCATGGGAGGTGGACTGCCGAGGAGCACGCTCCTGTGACCAGGCCGTAGCCTGCGGCCGACAGCCCCTTGCGAGCCTCTTCTTTGGGTGTAGGTTATCGCCCGCGTGCCACCCTCGTTTTGTGAGGCACGTCACACTATTGTCATCGTTTTGTAATGATTCCACCACGCTGCTGCCAGCCTTGCGGTGGCCCGGCGGGGTAGAATTACTACAAACAAGTCTGGAGGCAAGTCGTGTTTGACAACCTCATGGAGTCGAATCCATCCCATGAAGGCCGCTGGGGGCGAGGAATATCGGGTTCCGGTGTTTCGGTTGTGTTGCACACCGGGCTGATCTACTTCGCCGTGGTCATGACCATGGGCGGTGGCCAAGAGGTCGAGGAAGTGGTGGCGGATACGACTATGGTCTTCATTCAGGAACAGCCTGAGGAGGACGAGCCACCTCCGCCAGAAGTTCTCGATCTGCCACCCCCGAAAGGATTCCGGACTCTCTCAGCACCCATCAACATCCCGACCGGCATCCCGCCGATCGATCTGACACAACAGTTCGACCCGCGCGATTTCAGCGGGATCGGCGTGGAGGAAGGCGTCTTCGAGGGAGTTGAAGAAGGACCCATCGACCTGGCTCAGGTCTTCACGGAGGCTGTGGTCGATGAGCCACCTGAGCGGATCTCAAGTCCACCGCTCGAATACCCTCGCATGATGCAGCAAGCAGGTGTGGAAGGCTCGGTTGTGCTGCAAGGCGTGGTAGACACCACCGGCCATATCGAGCCCAACTCGATCGTCGTGATCAGCTCGACGAACAGGGCGTTCGAGGGACCTGCCAGGACGCTGCTCCGTAGGAGCCTGTTCCGACCGGGCCGGGTGCGGGGGCAGCCGGTGAGGGTTCTGATTCAGCTGCCGATCCAGTTCACGCTGATTGGCGGTGGTTAATTACCCCGACTGGCTCGTGGCATGGAGCCGGTGACTGAATAGAGTGAGCAAACGGTTTTAAACCCATTATGGAGGCCTGCTAGGCAATGGAAGTATCACTACTTCAACTCTGGAACGACGCCGGTACGTTCGCGCGGTTCATCATCATCTTGTTGCTGGCGATGTCGGTTCTTTCCCTGTCGGTTGCGGCAGCCAAGTGGTGGCGGTTCCGGCGCAGTCGCAAGGCGACGCGTAGGTTCGCACCTGAGTTCGCCCGGTTCCTGCAAGAGGAGCAACTGGACGAAGCAATTGACTTGGCTGAGAAGGAGAACACTTCACACGTGGCCCGGGTGCTGGGTCAGGCACTGGCCGAGGTGAAGCCGTTGATCCGTGACCGGGCGACCATCACGGCGGCGGACATCAATTCGGCCGAGCGCGCCATCGAGCGGCAGAGCCTGATTCTCTTGTCCGAACTGAAGAAGGGCATGGGCATCCTGGCGACGGTGGGTGCCACGGCCCCGTTCGTTGGGCTGTTGGGTACCACGATGGGCGTCGTGAACTCGTTTACCGGAATGGCCCTGACCGGATCGGGCGGTCTGGCTGCGATCTCGGCTGGTATCGCCGAGGCGCTGATCACCACGGCGTTCGGTCTTGGCGTTGCGATTCCGGCGGTGTGGCTGTTCAACTACTTCACCACCCGGATCGAGAATATCACGGTCGAGATGACCTATACGTCCAAGGAGCTGGTCGACTTCCTGATCAAGAGCGTCGGCAGCGAATTCGGTCGGTCGATCTTCACCAAGGAGTTCCAGGCACAGCAGTCGGCCGCAACCGAGCCCAAAACCTGACGATCGCGGACCAGTTGACAAAGGAGAGCTGGTCTTATGGAAGTAAGCGCACAGACAAAAGCCGAGAACAGACCCAACGTCGTTCCGATGATCGATATCATGTTGGTGTTGCTCATCATCTTCATGATCGTTACGCCGATCATCTCGGCCGGCTTCCAGGCGACCATGCCGTACGCCAAGGAGATTGAGAACCGGCCGGAAGAAGATGGCGACATTATCTTGGGTATCGATACCCGAGGACAGTACTATCTCGATCCTGGCACCAAACAGATTGGGATAGTACCCGATGGGCAGCTCGAGTCAATGTTGCGGGCCATCTACGATGCCCGCACCAAAGACAAGATCCTGTATCTCAGAGCGCACAACGACCTCGACTACGGTATGATCCAAGATGCAGTAGAGATCTGCCGTAAGGCTGGGGTCCGCGTACTCGCGACCATTGCCGAGGAGCGCAGAGTGCTGCCTGGACAGGCTCGCGCAGTTATGGAAGGGGGGGACTAGGCCATGGGAATGCAAGTAGGTGGGTCTTCCGAGGGACCGCTAAACGAGCCCAACGTAGTCCCCATGATCGACATTCTGCTGGTGCTGCTGATCATCTTCATGATGCAGGTGCCGCTGCAGCGGAAGGCCATGGACACACAGGTTCCTCCGGTTGAGACGAGAGAACAGCAGGAGGAAGGTGGCGAGAGCGATCAGATCGTGCTCGAGATCAGGGCCGACGGATCCCTTGCCATCAACAACGAGACGGTCTCGGAGGCAGCTCTCGATTCGAGGCTACACGAGATCTATGACAACCGTCCGGCCAAGCTGATGTTCATCAAGCCGGCGCGGAATCGTAAGTATCAGGAAGTCATGCGCGTCATGGATTTGGCTCGCGGAGCTGGTGTGCAGGTCATCGGCCTGACGCCGAGGGAGGCCGAAGAGGCAACGCAGTAGCAGGACGCCCCCAGCCGCGGGGCCGTGAGAGAACAGAACGGGTGTGGGGGCCGAAACTGTGAGGCTTCCGCGCCCGTTCGGTGTATTATAGAAATAGAAATAATGAGACCTCCACCGCGTGTCCCGAACTTGACACTGCCTCGGTCGGACCGGCCCTTTTTTGGGGGAGCGGCGACCTCCGTGGTACTACATGGCTGCCTGATCCTGATGATCGTTTTGGGAGGAAGGGCGTCCCAGGAACTGTTCCTAGCCGGTGGTGGCGCAGACCCGGTTGGTGGAGGGGGTGGCGGTGGCGGGATCTACGTCAACTATGTCGAGTTGCCGGCCTTCGCGGT
>CP070666.1:2383068-2442524 GCA_020351775.1 Gemmatimonadota bacterium
TCCTCCTTGAAGTAATCCAACGGATCAAGTTTCATCAGCAGGGCCAGGTATGTTGGGTTATACGAGCTCGATACGATTGTCGGCCGACTCACAATGTCTTCCTGATACGCTCCACCGATCCACACGTCGTGCCCCCGCGAGAGACGGTACCAGGCACCGAACTCGTATTGCCATGCCTTGCGGCCGAACGAATACCCCAGCTTCGTTCGCAGCGTCACGTTCGGTGACAAACCCCGCCACGTCCAGCCAGCGCCGAGATAAAGGGATTCAGCTCGATTGAAATGAAAGAAGTCTTGATTGGTCGTGAACAAGAGGGCCAGGCCCAAACCCGTTGCCGCGCGACTCCCGATCGAGGCCGGCCGACTTCTCATCGAGTCTATGCGCGCATAAGCGGCCTGCTCGACAGCAGTGAGTCTCCCATCGTTGTGATTCTCCCACGTTGTGCTGTCCACGTTGTCTGCACCTTCGTCGACCACAACCACAAAAGCTCCGATATCGTCGGGTACGTCGCCTTCATCGAAGTGGAAATCGCTGAGCGAGGCCCGGTGCTGGAAGCCGATGCGCCTGGGAACACCTGGAATCGGAATGCCGAAGTGGATCCGGCCGGAAAACGTGATCTCATACGGCATCCAGTAGTTGTCGCCGTAGTCACGCAGCCGCTGACGGTAGCGCAGATCGTCAAAGAACTCGAACCGCACTGCACTATTGAACCGAACATCGATTGCCAGTACATCGAATGTCGAGTCAGCAACGTCGATCATGCCGGCAAAGAGTGGCGCACCCTCGGTATTGGGCACAATGGTCAGGCGATAGACCTTGCGATCATCCACGGAGAGGGAGTCGATTAGATGATAACTGTAGTGGTCAAGTGCGTCGTCTGCCGTCGGCGAGACCACCAGATACTTCTCAAGATCGATGCGATCTCGGTTGAAGTTGACGATCTGACCGACCGATACGAGGTTCTGCTCGGCAGGCAAATTGCTCGTTTGCCGGCGTGCTGTGATTATCTCCTGATACTTGTCAGGTTTCTTCCAGTGCGCCGTTGTCTCGGTCTCTGTGATGATCAGCACCGCATCGGCTGAATCCCGGTCCTTCGTCAGATCACTAATGACTAGCTTGACATAGGCCTTGTAGCTGTAATCCTGGATTCGCTCCAACACGTCGTTCTTCCTAGCTATCGCACGGCGGATTATCCGCGTCGCGCGGCTCTCGCCGATGCCTGAGACCACGACTGTGTCGAGATCCACCGCTAGGCGATTCATGAACACGTCCTGGACTACGTCATCCTCGGACCTGGCGACCACTACGGCCGCCATGGCAAAGCCAACCTGGCGGAACTCGAGTCGCACAGCATCGACCGGGACTCGCAAGCTGTAGAAGCCTCTGCGGTCTGTGAGTGTGGTCGACTCGGTCTCGGTGACACGGACGACGGCAAACGGGATTGGCCTTCCTGTGAAAGTGTCATACACAGTGCCGCTGATCGTGCGATCAGCTCCAGCCGATTCCTGCTGGCACACAATCGGGGTAGCGGCCACGATCGATACCGCCAACATCAATCCCGCAGGTTGTAGTGATCTCAGTATCATCAAAAACACAGCATACTCGCGACTACCTACCGCATCTTCCGTTGGTGCGCATCGACCTGGACACGCGCGTCAACCAGCACTGCCTCGATATTCATTGTGGCCGGCGCAAGCGCTCGCAGGTGCGCCGCTCTGACCAAGTTACGCACCTCCTCATCCGGGTACCCATGAATCCTGAGCCGCAGGATTGAATCTACTGGTGCCCCGTCGATGACCTTGCGAATCTCCGACCCGAGGCGCACCGCGGCATCTCCGTTGGCCTGAAAGTCTGCCATAACCATCGGCCTGGCCGGCAGTTCCCGGAACTCCCACTTGCTCAATATCCCCCCTGAGAGACCAGCGGACGCAAACTCGAGCAGCAAGAACCCCTTGGGTTCGTCCCGCTCGGCAAACGACGTGCGCTCGATCGAGCCCGGGTAGACCACCGGCACATCCAGGGCCCTTCCCCGGAGATCCCTGGTGAGAACCTGGTGACGATGGATATGCCCGGAGAGCACGGCTGCAAACGAGCGTGGAACCTCCGCCAACCGTACGACATCTCTCTCATACGTGAACGTGTAATCACTCGGCCCCACGGTGGCACCCTCAAAAGTGTGGTGCACACACAGCAGGCTAATGTCGGCTCCCACGCCGCTACAACCGGTATCGTTGAGCAGATCCATGAAGGCCGAGCGGACACCGTGCCGGTAGTACGGGAAACCAGCAAGTGCAACCTTTGCTCCTGACCCTTCTACAATGAACGTCCTCGGCCGGTCGAACACATGGATCCGAGGATGGAGCGCCAACATCGGATAGGGAATCCTGGAGCGTTCGTGGTTGCCCGGCACCAAGACCACGTGAATCCCAGCCGTCGCCAGCTTCTTCAGCGGCTGGAACACCTGCTGTACTAGACTCGTGGGAACCCGGCTGCGGTAGAACAGGTCTCCACCGTGAATTACGAAGTCGACTCGCTCTTGTACCGCGACGTCGAGTGTACGCTCGAAGTTCTCGAAGAAGTCATGACCCCGACGACGCCGGTTTATCCGAGGTCGTTGAGGCAAGTCGAAGCCGAGATGTGTGTCTGCTAGGAAGAGTACACGAATAACCGTCATCCCGTTGTCCCACTCATCCGGTTTCCCGCTGCTCCTGACATGCTGGACCACTGGCCGTGGGTGCTTCTGAATCGAATCAACGATTCACAATCTCGTGGCAGCCCCTATCAGCGGGATACAGCCAATTGATGGCGGCGATTTTGTGCGGGACACTGGGACCCGACCCATCACTTCTTTCTCAACCGCATTCCCACGTGACGTTTGTGTCGCATCCGGCGGCGTTTGCTGCCGATCTTCCTTCTGCCACGGTGCTTCTTGGGATATCCCATATGCACCTCCTCTGCTCAGTCGGCTGCATCCTGACGGTGAACCGCAGGACCAGCTCAATGGCGCAACATGGAGGGCGACTCTGGAAGATCCGTGAAAGATCCACCTTTGTAGAATACCCCACGAGTACGGAAGGTGCCAGCCGAGCCTGTTGAAGCCGTCTAAATGTGGTTGCCTGGCCGTCACACCGGGTCGCCTCTATCTTAATCGCGTTGCTACGCGACGAGATCGACGCAGTAGCCGAGCCTAACGGGCTCGCCCAACACGCGTGATGGGCGGTTTGCCTCGAAACGTCCTGTAAAGTCCTGGTAGAGTCTCTCGACACGATGCGCCACGCTAAGCCCTTGATTCGTTGCAGCCTCCCAGCGCTCACGCTGCTGCTATTGCAGTCGAGCCCGGTCCTCTCAGATCCAGTCTTGGCTCAGGTGATACCGGCCGCCCAACAGACATCCGGCGACACAGCGAGAGCCGACACGATTCCCGCAATCATACCCGCTTCACAGATAGGCCGGGCTGCAGAGGAGGCCGTAGCGCAGATTCTCCAGATTCGCTCCGGCCTGGCCCTCGACCCAGCGCTCTTTGCGATCGACTCTGCACTGACCCCCTTCACCAAATCGCTCGAGGAGCTGCGGCAGCGTTCAGATTCAGGGAGATTGGCCGGGATGTCATTGCGCTCAATGGATGACCTCCTGGGCCGCTGGCGCAACCGTGAGGATCAAGTCAGGCGGTGGCAGCAGAGTCTGGAAGTTGAATCCGGCGAGCTAGATGCGGCGAGAGACTCACTCGCCGAAATCCGGCGAGTGTGGGAAGCCACCCTTCAGTCGGCGAGGGATCAGGAGCTACCGGAGGCAATGGCCGCAACCATTCAGTCGGTGCTCGAAAGCGTCGGCGAATCCGAAGCGGAACTCGCGGCATCGCGCGATGCATTGCTGACAATCCTCAGCCGCGTCTCGCAGATGGGGACGGAGATAGCCCAATGGGAAGCCACCGTTGAGCAGGCGGCGGTCGGCGCGCGGAGGCGCATCCTATCGGCGGACAGTCGACCGCTGTGGGAGGCTCTATTCGTCCCTGGGGACTCGCTGGCAGTGGGCCACAACCTGCGCAGTACCTGGGACGAGAACAGGGCTCACATAAGTGACTTCATAGCAGAGCACGAGCAGCAACTGCTAGTGCAGCTGCTTCTCCTCGCCGCCCTCGTTGTCGCACTGATCGGCCTGCAACGCTCGGTGCAGAGATGGGGTGCAGATGACGAAGACCTCAAGCCATCAGCCCATATTCTCTCACGACCGTTCTCCACAGCCCTGGTCCTGACTCTGCTGTGTACCCGGTTGCTACACCCTCGTGCTCCGACAGTGGTGTACGATATCGCAGGCTTCCTGTGGCTCATCCCGGTGCTGCGCCTAGTGCCTGGCATTCTCAAGCCGGCCATGCGTGTGGCCGCCTACGGCTTGATGGGCCTCTATGCGTTTGCGGAGATCACCGATCCGCTCGCCAGCTATGCTCTCGGATCGCGCCTCGTACTGCTGCTCTTGACCGTGCTGGCATTTGCGGGACTGGCCTATACCATCAGGTCCGGGGGTGCCGACCGCATTCCGGGAAGCGGGTTATGGCGGCGCGTGGGGATCTTCGTATCTCGCGTAGCACTGCTACTGCTGGCGGTCTCGTTTGCAGCCAACGTGCTGGGGTTCGTGCGGCTTTCCTTCCTACTCACCCGGGCGACGCTTACCAGTGCCTTCGCGGCACTCATTGGCCTCGTTCTGGTTGAAGTACTCAAGGGCGTCACAGTCGCTCTACTACGCCGCGGCCCTGCGCGATGGCTCCGATCCGTGCGTTTCTCATACGGTGTCTTGATCCGTCGGATCACACGGCTGGTGAATCTTGGAGTCCTGATTCTCTGGCTCGCTGTATCGCTCAATCAGTTCGAGCTGCTCGTCCCCATCTGGAATCTCTTGGTGCAAATCCTGGTCCGCGAATGGACCGTCGGCAGTTGGCAAATATCACTCGCGGACATTATCGCATTCCTGTTGGCCCTGTGGCTCGCAGTCTGGATTTCCCGCACCATCCGCGCCGTGCTCAGAGAAGACGTGCTCCCCAGGATGGAGTTGGGACGCGGCGTGCCACAGACCGTATCCACGATGGCCCACTACCTCGTTCTGCTGATCGGATTCATGGTTGCCGCTGGTGCTGCCGGCTTCGACCTCACCAAGGTCACATTATTGGCAGGGGCTCTCGGCGTCGGTATCGGCTTTGGCTTGCAGAATGTTGTGAACAACTTCATATCCGGCCTGATCTTGATGTTCGAGCGACCGATTCAGATCGGCGACACGATTGACATCGAGAACCTCAGAGGTGTGGTGAAACAGATAGGCATCCGCGCCAGCATAGTCAGAACGTATGACGGAGCTGAAGTCATTGTTCCCAATGGTGACCTGATTGCTGGCAGAGTTACCAACTGGACACTGTCCGACAGACTGCGCCGGATCGAACTGCCAGTGGGCGTGGCATACGGGTCAGATCCCAAATACATTCTCAAGATCCTGGAGGAGACGGCCAAGAAACACGAGGATGTATTGGACGATCCCGCACCCTTCGGGCAGTTCATCGGTTTCGGGGAAAGCTCTCTCGATTTCGTGCTCCGCTTCTGGACCGCCAAATTCGAAGAGTGGCTCACAGTCAGCAGCAGAGTTGCCGTTGCAGTAAACGATGCCCTGCTCGAAGCAGGTATAGAAATCCCGTTCCCCCAGAGAGATCTTCATCTGAGATCGGTGAGCGAGAACACGTTTGAAGCGTTAACCAGGAAGAGCACCAACGGCTCTGACTCGCAGTGTTGACGAGCCGTCCGCACTCGGCGAATCGTGAACCGGAATACACTATGACTACCAAAAGAGGATTTCAGACAGGTGGCTTGGCGGTAGCGGCGATCCTGATCCTGTGCTGCGTCGGACCATCGAGTTCGGGGCTCGAGTTTGCGATATCATTTGATGAAACTGTCGAGCCCGAGCCGCAGGATGGCAGAGTCCTGCTGATCATCTCGGATCGCGCAGAGCCAGAGCCGCGCTTCCAAGTGTCAGCCGGCCGCAATGCGCCGCAGGTCTTTGGCATAGACATCGACGGACTGGAACCAGGCGCTGAGGCAGTGATAGACGCTGGCGTTTTCGGCTTCCCTCATGCAAGCCTCGCAGAGGTTCCCCCGGGTGACTACTATGTCCAGGCCGTGCTGCACAAGTACGAGACCTTCAACCTCGCGAATGGCAAAACGGTCAAGCTGCCGATGGACCGCGGTGAGGGTCAACGCTGGAACCGCGCGCCGGGCAACCTGTTAAGCACACCACAGCAAATCCATGTCGATCCGGCGAGGGCGGAACAGATTGCGATTACGCTGGATCAGGTGATTCCACCGATTCCGGAACCGGAGGACACCAAATACGTCAAGCACGTGAAGATCCAGAGCGATCTCCTCACGGAGTTCTGGGGTCGGCCTATGCATCTGGGAGCGCACGTGCTTGTCCCGGAGGGGTTCGACGTATACTCGGAAGCTCGCTACCCGCTTGTGGTCTTCCACGGGCACTTTCCTCGCGACTTCGGTGGGTTTCGAACCGAACCTCCGGATCCCGACCTGGAGCCCGATTACAGCGCTCGCTTCGACGTGCACGGTTACAATCGGATTCAACAGCAAGAAGCCTACGATTTCTACGGGAGATGGATAAGTCCCGGTTTCCCGCGGATGCTGATCATACAAATCCAGCACGCAAACCCCTACTACGACGATTCCTACGCCGTCAACTCGGCGAACCTCGGTCCCTATGGCGACGCCATCACTTATGAGTTGATCCCTTATATCGAGGAGCAGTTCCGTGGTATAGGCGAGGGCTGGGCCAGGTTCCTCTACGGCGGCTCGACCGGAGGTTGGGAAGCGCTTGCTGTGCAGGTGATGTATCCGGATGAATACAACGGTACGTTCGCTGCCTGCCCCGACCCGATCGACTTTCGGGCGTACACGCTCGTGAACATCTATGAGGATGACAACGCCTACTACATAAGAGGACCGTTCAAGATCACCGAGCGACCCGGCCACCGAAACTGGCTGGGAGAGGTCGACTTGACCCTGAAGGACTACAATCATCTGGAGCTGGTGCTGGGTACCAAGAGCCGCTCGGGTGATCAATGGGACATCTGGGAAGCCGTCTATTCACCGATGGGTGATGATGGATATCCTAAGAGGATTTGGGACAAGCTGACCGGAAAGATCGATCACGAAGTGGCTGAGTACTGGCGCGAGAACTACGACCTGCGGTACATAATGGAGCGTGATTGGGCCACGCTGGGGCCGAAGCTCGCGGGCAAGATCCACATCTACGTCGGCGACATGGACAACTATTATCTCAACAACGCCGTCTACCTGACGGAGGTGTTTCTGGAGAGCACCACCAACCCGTACTACGACGGCGAAGTGGACTACGGCGACCGGGCTGAGCATTGTTGGAACGGTGACCACAACAACCCCAACCACATATCACGGCTCCGCTATAACACGATGTATGTGCCGAAGATCCTGGAGCGGTTGCGGGCGACGGCTCCGCCAGGTACAGGCCCATGGCGCTGACCAACTTGCGGATCAACGAGCAGCTCGACGGCTAGACACGGATGCCCGCCAGGTCCTCATTGACCGGCGGCCGCATCTGCCCAGCGGGTCCACCACCCGGCCGACCGGTCTGCCCGTCGGCCGGGACTTCACAGGCTTGCTCCAAGCTCTCCGCTATCTGCATTCTACAATCTGCCACCCGCAAGCCTAGCTCCCGACAGTCAGCCCCAACCCCATCTGTTTCGCTTTGCGGAACGCCAGCAGTGCTATCGCCGTGTCCTGCACGCCAACGCCGGTCAGGTCGCATACCGTGATCTCGTCCTCAGTATTGCGACCCAGCCTCGTGCCCGCTGCCAGCTCGCCCAATTCGGTTATGTCATGAGTTTCGTCGAGCAGGCCAGCGTTCTTGGCATGGTGCAGCTCTCCGAGCCGAAAGCACTGTGACCTGCTATCACAGCACAATCGGTCAGCTCTCTGGAGCACCTCGGGCTCGAGCTCTTGCTTGGCTTCACTATCTGATCCCATTGCCGTCAGATGCAGGCCCTCATGGAGCCAGCGGGCCTGCACTACTGGCTCCCGCGAGGGAGTCGCCGTAACGACTATGTCACTCCCACACACGACGCTACCTGCATCCGGTGCGACGACCACCTCACAGCCCAGCTCTGCTGCCACTTCCGGCCCGTACCGCTGCAGAGCACCGGCGTCCGTGTCAAATACCAGGATTTTCCTGAAGTCCCGCACCAGATGCAGGGCTCGTGCCTGGAACCTCCCCTGAGCACCGGCCCCAATGATGCCCACGGTGGTGATCGACTCACGGGCGAGGTACTTGGCTGCCACAGCACCGGCCAGCGCGGTCCTCAGATCGGTCAAGTAGCCGTTGTCCAGCAACACAGCCCGAGGGAACCCCGTATCGACACTCAGGACGACCATCAGCCCACTGCCACTGGGGAGCCCCCGTCGCGGGTTGTCGAAGAAGCCCGATGCGATCTTAACGGCTAAGCTCTCGAGACCCTGAACGTAGGCCGACTTGACATCGACCTCGCCGTTGTGCTCCGGCACCTGGATCACCATGATCGGCGGCGCCGTGGCCTTTCCCTGGGCCAGCCGAGTGAATCCGTCCTCGACCGCGAGGAGAGCCTCCCGGTCCAACCCGACGCAGCTGCGCAGGTCGGACTCGGTGAGTACGGTGATCGGGGGCACTGAGGGCAACTCCCCTCCAGGGCCGGGTTCAAGTCATCACGGCGCTCCAGCACGGGCCCGGCTAGGGCACTGGAGGCAAACGGCCGCTACTGCAGGCCCGCCTCGCGACTGTACACGATCCTGCCACCCACGATTGTATAGACCACTTCGGTCGCGGGGATCGCGTCCTCCGGAATCGTCAAGATATCCTGCGACAGAACCGTCACGTCTGCCAACTTGCCCGGAGTGAGCGTGCCCTTGATGTCCTCTTCAAATGCCGCGTAGGCGCCGTTGATGGTATACGACCTCAATGCTTCCTCACGGCTCATCCGCTGATCTGGATAGAACACCGAGCCATCCTTGAGCCGGCGCGACACTGTGGCATAGTAGCCTGCAATCGGATCCACGTCCTCCACCGGGGCATCGGTTCCATTCGTGACCACTGCCTCCGTCTGCATCAGCTTCTGCCAGACGTACGCACCCTCCTCCGCACGCCGGGATCCCAAGCGCTCCAGTACGTATGGGGCATCGGACGTGCAGTGGACCCCTTGCACGGAGGCAATCACCCCCAACTGCCCAAAGCGCGGTATGTCGTCCGGATGCAAGTGCTGCGCGTGCTCAATGCGCCAGCGCATATCTGTCCTCGTGGGATTAGCGCTGTACGCCGCCTCAAAGATGTCCAACACCTCACGATTGGCCCTGTCGCCAATCGCATGTACGCAGAGCTGGAAGTCGTGCCGCACAGCCAGTAGCGCCGTTTCTTCGACACTCTCGATCGGACTCGTGTTCAGACCAGAGCTCGCGGGCAGGTCGTCGTACGGTTCCAACAGCCAGGCGCCGTGCGGGCCGAGCGCTCCGTCGATACTGCGCTTGACGGCACGGACCGTGAGATGGTTGTTGCCGTACCCGATTATCCGGTAGTCGGGCAGCCGCTCAGCCAGTTGCTCGTTGGACACCCGCAGCATCACCCACATACGGACGCCAAGGGATCCATCATCGATCATCTGCTTGAGCAAGTCCACCGTCTCGAAGCCCGAGCCGGCATCCTGGAAACTGGTGATGCCCTTGGACAGGACCTCCTCGTTGGCGAGCTCTATCACACGGCGTGGATCGGGGCTGGCTGCCCCGGCCGACGCCGGCCCCAGCAGCCGCTGCGCTGTCTCTCGAAAGGCACCGATAGGCTCCCCGGCTGCGTCGCGCACGATCTCACCTCCCGGAGGATCGGGGGTGTTACTCGTGATTCCCGAAATCTCCATCGCCCTGGAGTTGGCAAACGAAGCGTGGCCACTAGCATGACGAAGCACCACCGGGTTCTCCGGAGATACCGCACTCAGTGAATGGTGAGTCGGTAACCCGTCGACGTTGGGCTGGGGGGTCCTGTCCCACTTCTCCTGATGCCAGCCCCTGCCCTGGATCAGCTCACCGCCGGCGGCATCCGCTACAACGGCCTCTACCATGGCTACAACCTCATCCCAATTCGCGACATCCCTGAGGTTGAGCTGCGTTTTCGCTTGTCCTATTCCGGTGAAGTGACCGTGGCTTTCGATGAAACCAGGTAGCGCCAGCATGCCGTCGAGATCGATCACCTCGGTCTCGCGACCGATATAGGCACTGATGTCACGATCTGATCCGACAGCTAGGATCGTATCTCCCTTCATGGCGATCGCTTCACCGTTGGGCACGTCACTATCAACCGTCACCACCTTACCGCCCCGCAGCACCAGGTCGGCTGCAACCTCGGGCTCGGCATAACAGCCCAGCACGACGGCCAAGGAGCAAAGGGATCCGATCAAGCGACGATTCCATCGCTGGAACCTCGTCATTTTCCGCCTCCGCATAACATATCTCGATTCAACTGATGAGGGGAAAACTATGCCAGCGTAGGCTACAGCGTTAGACTGCCGCGCTCTCGTCTCGAGGCCAGCCGGCTGCTGCCGATGAAACCAGGTCCCGTGCCTAGTCTCTCTCGCGACCGGCCGTCCTTGCAGCCCGGCGCATGCGATACCCCCGGCGAACTTCCCTGCGCTCGCTGCCGACTCGCGGACTTGGCCTTTCGTCCGCGCCGATGTGTATGCATTGTTCACCTCGTGACTGTAGCCCCGCCGTCACTTGCGTCTTGATCCAATTCACCGGAGTACACCATGCCTCGGTCTGCCGCCCAAGATAGGTTCAGCAAAGGGTTCCTGTTGCTTCTGACAATCGCTGTGTCAATTCTGTTCTACCTCATGATCCGGCCCTTCTTCATGGCGGTCTTGCTTGCCGGGATATTCAGCGGCATGGCGTATCCCCTATACCGACGACTGGTGCGTTGGTTCAAGGGACACAAGGCGCCGGCGTCTATCGCCACTATTCTGATCGTACTGCTCTTGATCGTTGGTCCGCTCAGTGGTTTTCTCGGCATCGTCGCCACACAGGCAATCAATGTCAGTCAGTCTGTGACACCCTGGGTTGAACAGCAGGTGAGCCAGACAGATCGGCTGGACGAGTTGCTCAGCAAACTACCGTTCTACGAAAGGTGGGAGCCTTATCAGCATCAGATTGCCGCTAAGATCGGTGAGTTCGCCGGCAACGTTGGATCATTCCTGGTAAACAGCGTGGCGTCGGCAACGAGGGGAACTGCATCATTCATGCTCAGCCTGTTCATCATGCTGTATGCGATGTTCTTCTTCCTGATGGGTGGCAGGGAGATCCTCGATAAGATCCTGTACTATATGCCATTGGGACCCAAGGACGAAAACAGAATGGTGGAGAAGTTCGTTTCGGTGACGAGAGCTACGATCAAGGGAACACTGGTGATCGGCCTGATTCAGGGTACACTTGCCGGTCTCGGCTTCTTCGTAGCGGGAATCGGTGGGGCGGCATTCTGGGGAACTGTGATGGCCGTGTTGTCGATAATACCGGGTGTCGGGACTGCCTTGGTCTGGATCCCCGCGGTCATATACTTGATTGCAGTCGGCAAGATCTGGGCCGGTGTACTCCTAGGTCTGTGGTGTATTGCGATCGTCGGAACAGTGGACAACGTCTTGCGGCCATATCTAGTCGGGCGAGACACGAAGATGTCGGATCTGATGATTCTGCTCGGAACCCTGGGCGGGATCCTCATCTTCGGTGCCGTCGGATTCATAGTGGGTCCCATCATCGCGGCACTGTTCGTGACTATTTGGGAAATGTACGGTGAGGCCTTCAAAGAATACCTGCCCGAAGTCACACCGTTGACGGGAGAATGGAGAACCCAGAAGTGAGTATTGGCACGGCCCCTTCATACTTCGGACTTCGACAGTCTGCGTTCAAGGTCCGAGTGTCACCCGGCCAAGACCTACAAGGCTGAACGTCGAAGGCCGAAGGCTGAAGTATGAAGTGCCGCTGACTACGATTCCCTCTTCGTTGGCACCCGTACCAACGCCCAGACGACCACAGCGAAAACAACCACCGACAACCAGCCTCCCCACCGGTCCATCAATCCTGCAGGGTTGATTCTCAACCACGCTGTGGCGATCGAACTCACACCGTCTGGAGGATCGGGGGGCAGCAGGAAGTAGAGGGCAGCAAGGCCAACTGCCATCAGCGCTTCACCCGCGATGAGGCCCGACGCCACCAAGGTACCCTTGTTCTCCGTATCCAGCCGCTCCCGTTCACCGTAAGCGGCTCGTTTCACAATGCGGCTCACGATCCATGCCAGAATGCCCCCGACAAAGATCGCTGCAGTGGTATCCAGGTGCAGATACATGCCGACCGCGATCAGCATGGGCGATGGCGACTTGATCAGAACCAGTCCCAGCCCGAACGCAATGCCTATACCGATCAGAGCCCAGGGCATATTGCCGCCCACGATGCCAGTGGCGAGCTGTGCCATGAGCCCTGCCTGCGGGGCCGAGAGCTGCTCGCCGCCGATTCCCCCCGGGACTCCGGAGTGAAGGAAGATCATCGGCCACACCAGAACGAACGCCACCAACACCGTCGATATCATCTCCGCCACTTCCATCCTCCAGGGAGTACCTCCCAGAAGGTGGCCGACCTTCAGATCCTGGATCATATCACCGGCCATTGCAGAGGCACAGCAGACAACCGCTGCTACTCCGAGCACGGCTGCCACACCACCAGCTCCCTTGACTCCGATTGCGACCAAGAGGAGTGCCGCGATGATCAAGGTCGAGAGAGCCAGACCGCTGATCGGTTGGTTCGAACCCCCGATCAAGCCGACGAGATAACCGCCTACCGCCGCAAACAGGAAGCCCGTGATGGTCATTATGATCGCAGCCATCAGTGCCCCTGCAACGCTGTGCGTGAAGTACCAGTATAGCAGAGTCATCGGTACGACAGTTACGACCACGCCAATCGTAATCCATTTGAGCGATATGTCGATCTCCAGCCGTGATCCCGCGTTCTCGTCAGATTCGATGAAGGCCTTCCTGCCGAAGTCCTGCACCACCCGCACAAACGCTTGCGAGAGCGAGCCCTTTAGAGTCACGAGAGTATGTACAGCGCCGACTAGCATGCCGCCAACGGCAATTGGCCGCACATAGTTGCGCCACACAGTGTCGGCTATGTCGAGCGGCTCCGCCTCCCCTCCGATCCTGGCCGCCAGGTCCGGGTCCATGAACAGCAACAGCGGCACCAGAAATAGCCATCCGAACGCTCCGCCGGAGAAGGCCACTGCAGCCAGACGGGGCCCAATGATGTACCCCACAGCGATGAGAGCCGGTGACGCGGCCGGCGACGCCAGATACACGCCGCCGGTGTGCGCCACCTGACCCAAAGGCGCTTCCGCATCGCCGTGGGTCACCAGCGAGCTGGGCAACTGAAAGATCCATTCCTTCGTTGCGGCGACGATCTCGATGCCACGCGAGTTCTTGAACAGCTCGAGTGCCGCACTGATCCCGATCGCGCCGAACACGAATCGGGCTCCGCTTTCGCCCTGCTGACCTGCCTTCACCAATTCCGCGCACGCCGCCGACTCGGGAAACGGGAGGTCCGCATCCTCAACCAGCGTGCGGCGTAGCAGAATCACGAATAGCACCCCAAGAACACCGCCAACTAGCATGATCCAAGTACTGGACCAGTAGTCGAATCTCTCCCACACCGGCTCACCGTCCACGCGTGCAATCAAGAACGCTGGGAGCGTGAATATCGCGCCTGCGACCAACGCCTCACCCACTGACGCTGCCGTACGAGCGATGTTCTGTTCGAGCACACTCCCCTTGAAGAACGGCAGGCGAAATGCAGCTATCGCGATCACTGCTGCGGGGAACGTGGCGGAGATCGTCAATCCAGCCTTAAGGCCGAGGTAAGCGTTGGCAGCACCCAGAACCACTGCCATGAGAATGCCCAGGACAAGGGCCTTCACAGTGAGTTCGGGGAGTGTGCTGCTTGCAGGGATGTATGGTTCGTGCGGCTTGGAAGCCATGAGGCCACGCTCTCCCGTGTATCAAGACCGTCAATGAATACAGCCAAGACGTGTCGAGGGCCAGCTTCCGTTTGCTGGCCCTGGAGCCGATGTCGACCACATGGTCATGGCAACGTATATTCGCGGAGACATCGGCATCCCCGTTTTCGCCTCATGAGAAGGATGATATGCGTACTCCACCAGCATGGCTTGCGACCGGGGCCGTTCTCTTGGCGGCAACAGGATGTGTCGGCGATTCAGTCGACACCCGGTTTGAGAGTAACTGGAAGAGAAGACCCAATTCACCCTGGGCAGGGCCTCACTACTGGGCCAATCGATTGCAGGACTGGGAGGTTCGCGATGGCAGGCTACGGTGCGTCATCCCTGGTCCCATGCGAACGGTACACTTGTTGACTCGACAACTCAGCGCGTCGCAAGACCAGTTCACGTTATCGGTTAGAACGGGATCCATCGGAGCTGTTGGCGACGAATCTCCAGCCAGCAGTGCAGGATTCCTGGTCGGAGCCGGGAGAGACCTCGATTATCGCGCCGCATCCCTGATCCACCACAGCCACGGTGCGGCCGGTGGGCTGTACATCGGCATCGACGCCCGTGGCAGGCTCCTGGTGAAAGACTTCGAGCAAGAAGAGGGTGAACTGGCACTCAGCGATGCAGCCCTCTCATCCACGGACACAGTAACGCTACACCTCGAAGCCATTCACCGACCGGATGGCTATTCGATTCGAGTCACCGCCCTCGGCGATGACAGTATATCACTCGGGATCGACGGCGTTGAGCCCGATCGGCTGATCGGCAACATTGCGCTTGCTTCACACACCGACGTGAATGGCTCCACCACTTTCTGGTTCGACAGTTGGCAAGTTGAAGGAAACAAGCTCGACGTTCATGATGATCGACTGATGGGCCCCGTAGTCGGGAGCCAGCATACTCTGAGCCGCGGCACTCTCAAGCTCACGGCCCAACTGATGCCTGTGCGTCCCCGCTTCGGGGCAGACACGGAGCGAGCGCAGACGGGGCTGTACAGCGATCTCGTCGAACTGCAGGTACGCCGCGGAAGATCCTGGGAGACAATCAACACAGCTCGAGTGATCGTTCCAGGCTACACAGCGACTTTCGAAGTCGAAGACTGGGATTCGAGCAGTGATGTACCGTTTCGGCTGAGCTACGAGATCATCTACACAGACGGCTCCTCGGACATCTACTTCAGACACGGACTGGTGCGCCGAGAGCCCATCGACAAGGATGAAATCATCGTGGCCGCATTCACCGGTAACCACAACGTCGCTCGACCGCTCCCAGGACGTTGGGCTGGAGTCGACGGTGGTTGGTTTCCCTGGGATTGGGGTGTCTGGTTTCCTCACACCGACATCGTGAAGCACGTCACCGCTCACAAACCGGACTTCTTGTTCTTCAGCGGCGATCAAGTCTACGAGGGCGCTAGTCCGACGGCCGCCGACCTTTCTTATCCGTACGAGGACTACCTGTACAAGTGGTACTTGTGGTACTGGGCGTTTGGCGAGCTGACCGCCAAGATACCCTCCGTCGCGATTCCAGACGACCATGACGTGTACCACGGCAACATATGGGGTGCCGGTGGGAAGGCTACGCCCCCAGGTCTGGCTGGAGCCGAGGCACAGGACAAGGGTGGATACAAGCTGTCACCGGATTGGGTAAACATGGTGCAGCGGACGCAAACGAGTCACCTGCCGGACCCGTACGATCCTACGCCGGTCGATCAAGGAATCGGGGTCTACTACACGGATGTGCTCTACGCTGGAGTCAGCTTCGCTGTGGTGGAGGACCGCAAGTTCAAATCGGCGCCGGGGCCGCTCCTGCCCCATGCGGAAATATGGAACGGATGGGCCCAGAACCCGGACTTCGACGCCAAAACGGAGTCGGACGTTCCCGGAGCCGTCCTCCTGGGTGAGAGACAACTCGGCTTCTTGGAGCATTGGGCTGCCGACTGGAGCGATGGCACGTGGATGAAGGTGCTGTTGTCCCAATCCTTGTTCACCAACGTGGCCAGTCTTCCCGACAGCGCGGCCAGTGGGTCGATCATTCCCTCGTTGCCGATACTCGACCCAGGTGAGTACGCTGAGAACGAGAAGATGGTGAGCGACATGGACTCGCACGGCTGGCCGCAGTCAGGCCGCAACCAAGCACTCCGAACCATGCGCAAAGCATTTGCAGTGCACCTGGCGGGAGATCAACATCTCGGAAGCACGGTGCAGTACGGGGTCGATGATTGGGGTGACGCTGGGTTTGCCCTTTGCGTGCCGTCGGTAGCGAACTTCTGGCCCCGTCGCTGGTACCCACCGAAGCCGGGAGCGAATCGGGATCCTGACTCCCCCCAGTATACCGGCGAGTACGAAGATGGGTTCGGTAACAAGATGACCGTGTACGCAGTCTCCAATCCAACCAAGTCAGGTAGGACGCCCGCCTTGCTGCATGATCTGGCGCCCGGTTACGGCATTGCACGTTTCAACCGTGACACGCGTGAGACCCGTCTGGAGGCCTGGCCCCGATGGGCGGATCCTGTTGCGGGCGGTTCGCCTTATTACGGCTGGCCGGTTGTGTTCAGCCAGACCGATAATTACGGCCGGGCGGCAGTGGGATATCTGCCGATCCTGGAGGTTGCCGGATTGGATAATCCGGTGGTTCAAGTGCTCAACGAGCGCTCGGGTGAAGTGGTCTATACGATTCGCATCAGCGATGCGAGCTTCGTCCCGTGGGTGTTCGACATTGGACCGCACACGGTGGTCGTTGGAGAGCCTGGGACGGACAGCATGCGGACCTTCACTGGGCTCGAGCCTGGCCGCGGACGGGAAGACACTCTGTCAGTCAGATTCGAATAGCGCCTTACTCCGCCGCTCACAAGCCGAGCAGTCCGGCCGCGTTGCCTCCCAGTATTCTCGCGCTGTCTTCGTCAGATAGATCGAGAGCACCGATGCTGTCTACCATCTTCTTGAGGCTGCCTATCTGGTGGGGATAGTCACTCCCGGCAAGAAGATGGTCTATCCCGGCAAACGCGATTGCCAGATTCAGCGCATTGACATCGAAGTTCACCGTGTCGTAGTAGAACTCCTTCAAGTATTCGCTCGGAGGCCTGCTGATCTCACTGCGACAATCACTGAACGCATCATATCCCCGGTCGAGCCGTTCAGCCAGATACGGTATGGTGCCGCCCAAATGGGCTAGCACCCATTTGATTCCAGGGAACCGTTCAACCACACCGCTGAACACCAAGTGGGCTGCTGCCAATGTGGTATCGAATACGAAGCCAACGAGTGGCATGAGCCAGTACTGCATCATCGCCTCGACACCCAGCGGAAACGTGGGATGGATGTACATGACCGCGCCCGCCTCACTCGCCCTCTCATACAGTGGCCAGAACCGTTGATCAGCCAGCGCCACCCCGTTGGCGTTTCCGAACAACATGACCCCCTTGAATCCGAGTTCGCTAGTGACGCGCTCGAATTCCGCAGCCGACGCCATCGGATCGTTCAGCGGGAGCGTCGCTAGTGCCGTGAATCGCTCCGACCGCTCGGTGGCGATCTTGGCCAGAGCATCGTTCACCTTCCTAGAGAGAAAGGCTGAATTGTCCGGATCCTCCATCAGAGTCCCAGGTGCCGTGAACGTGAGCACCTGCTTGGCTATCCCCGTTTCGTCCAGAACCTTCGTGCGATAGGTTATGTCGCGATGGCCAGGAACCGCAATGTTCTTGTCTCCCGGAGAATGCAAGACTGGGTTGTTCTCAGAGTCAAAAGAGATTTTGACATTGCTCGGGCCGCTCCGCACAGCCTCTATGTACTCAGGTGGATAGTAGTGATTGTGGAAGTCAATGATCATCAAGGTCTATACCTCCGCACGTATCGGCTACGCGCCCACAGATAGTAGATCGGCAATCCAATCAGCACGAACGAGAGCCCGACCACGCTCTCCGCCGTATTTGACACAATCTGATTCAACACAATGGCAAACGATGAGATAATGAACACCACGGGCAGCACGGGATATCCCCACGCAGAGAACCTCCTGCTTATATCGGTGCGGCGGCGAAGTAGAAACAGGCCAATCGCCATCACGCCGAAGAAGATCCACTCAGTGTATATGACCCGGGTAAACAGTACCCTGAACGTCCCGGTTGCCACCAGCACTGACGACCAAACCGCCTGAAGCAGAATCGCACGGTGTGGCGTGCGAAACTTGGGATGAACATCCGCCACCCAGCTAAACAGTAGCCTGTCTCTGGCCATCGAATAGTAGACCCGCGGACCCGCAAGTACTATCCCGCTCAACGCGCCGAACGTGGAAAACATCACGATGGCCGACATGGCTGCCCCCCCGCCGAACCCGATCAACACGTCGGCAGCATCGGCAGCCACTCTAGTTGATGAGGCGACGGTGCTCAGCGGGAGAACGTACATATACACCGCGTTCATGGCTACGTAGCACAGCGTCACGATGATCGTTCCTAGCAGGAGCGCCGTTGGAATCGTGCGACGGGGATTCACGGTCTCTTCGGAGCTGTAGGTGACCATGTGCCATCCACCGAACGCAAAGAGACCGGCGACCAGAGCCGTCAGAAGGTCGCTGAACGTGAAAGTCGAAGGCGTCAAATCATCAACTACGAAGTGCTCGGGAAGACGGGTACCAAGCGCAAACCCAAATCCGATGATCAGCACGATTGCCAGGAGTTTCCCCAACGTGAACAGCGATTGTAGCACGGTACCGCTGCGCACGCCGATATAGTTTACCGCGGACAGGATGAGGATGGCCGCTATAGCCACGGTTCTTGTACCACTGTCACCCAAGGGAAGGAAGTAGGCCGTGTACCTGGCAAACACAACCGCGATTGCGGCGATGATCCCCGAGTGCATGCTCCAAAACATCGCCCAGCCCCACAGGAACCCCGCTGCCGGACTGTATGCCTCTCTGAGATAGACATAGACACCGCCGGTCTCCGTGAAGGTAGAGGCAAGCTCGGCGCACACCAACGCACCGATCAGAGTGAGCGCTCCAGATATGAGCCATACCGCGAAGACCCCGGCGATTGTCGGGACCTGTCCGGTGATTTCAGAAGGCTGAACGAAGATCGACGCCCCGACAATAGTACCGACGACCATAGCCGTGGCGTGCGGTAGCCGGATCGCTGTCCGAAGTTCGGCGCTGCAACGCGCCGTCACTGGTTCTGTGTCACCCTTGCTCGCGGCCCAACTCCTTCACCACCATATCGCCCATTTCCGAGGTTCCGATCCCACTGCGGGCATCGGCTGACGGGACCGCTCCGCTCCGCAGGAGCCTGCTCACCGCGTCTTCGATTCGAGCAGCAGCGCCCCTCTCACCCAGGAAATCCAACATCATGCCAACTGCTCCAATCGAACCCAGCGGACACGCCACGTTCTTGCCAGCATGCTTGGGCGCCGAGCCGTGGATCGGCTCGAACATGGAAGTCTTGCCGGGATGGATGTTGCCCGAAGCTGCAATGCCCATTCCACCCTGAAGCATCGAGCCCAGGTCAGTAATGATGTCGCCGAACATATTGGTGGTCACGATAATGTCGAACCACTCGGGGTTCTTGACCATCCACATACAGCACGCGTCGACGTATGCATGATCAGTCTCGACATCGGGGAAATCGGCAGCAACTTGAGCGAAGGCACGAGTCCATATGTCCTGTGGTCGCAACGCGTTGGCCTTGTCCACCAGTGTCACCTTGGGCTTGTGATCACCCCCCTTCAGTTTGGCTCGCTGAAGGGCAAGCTCAAAGGCATAACGGCACGCCCGTTCGCACCCTTTCCAAGTGTACACGCCGTTGACCAACGCAACCTCATCCGGCGTCCCTTTCTTAAGGTGCCCACCAATCTGGGCGTAGAAGCCCTCGGTATTCTCCCGCACAACTACGAAGTCAATGTCCTCCGGTGCCTTGTCCTTGAGAGGGCAGAGATGCTCGGCGTACAGCTTGATCGGACGCAGGTTGACATACAGATCGAGCCCAAACCGCAGGCCCAAGATCACGGACCGCTCCACCAGGCCTGTCTCTACCTCAGGGTGCCCGATTGCACCGAGCAATACGGCATCCAGCGAACGCCACTCGTCGATCACTGAGTCCGGGACCAGCTCCTTAGTCTTGAGGTAGTGTTCCCCGCTGTAAGGGTACTCGACCAAGTGGTACTGGAAGCCCTCGATTGCCGCCACGGCCGCGAGCACCTTCAAACCTTCATTGTTGACCTCCGGTCCAATGCCATCCCCAGGAAGCACACCGATATCGTAAGAGTTCATTACTGTCTCCGAACGAGGTTACACTGTAGTGAGTCGCTTCCACTGACCCAACAGCCGGAACTGACTAAATTGCAGGCAACATGGCGGTTTCGGCGCAGCCTCACAAGTGTCAGCGCGATGCAGGAGCTCAGATTCTGGTGCCGATGCTCCCGTCACGACATCTTTATCAGTCAAGGCTAGGGCTGCCCAGCTGCATCACTCCATAGGGAGGTTAGGGTGACGGTTCTGTCCGAAGAACGGCTCGTCTACGACTGGTCTCTTGCGAACGGCGACGAAAACAACCGCAAACGCACGGCAATGCTGGACGACGAGACACTCCGCGACGGGCTCCAGAGCCCGTCAGTGACCGACCCGCCAACAGAAGTGAAGATCAAGATTCTCCATCTTATGAACAGCCTGGGCATCGAGACGGCCGACATTGGACTTCCTGGATCCGGACCGAGGCAGAGAGATGCCGTGGAGCGCTTGTGTCGGGAGATAGCCGACAACAAGCTCCAGATCCAGGCCAACTGTGCGGCGCGCACGATGATCGTGGACATCCAGCCGATCGCCGATGCGGTTCAGAAGACTGGGGTGCCGATCGAGGCGTGTGTCTTCATCGGCAGTAGCCCCATCCGGCAGTACGCCGAGGAGTGGAACCTGGAGCACATCCTGCGTCACACCCGAGAGGCGGTGGAATTCGCCGTGCGAGAAGGCCTGAAGGTCATGTACGTGACCGAGGATACCATTCGCGCCAAACCGGAAGATCTCCGCGTCCTGCTGACCGCCGGGGTCGAATCCGGGGCCAGTCGGGTCTGCCTATGCGACACGGTGGGGGCAGCTATCCCAAGAGGCGTGGCAAACCTGGTGACCTGGGTGAAAGGGCTGCTCGAAGAACTGGGCGTCGGTGACAAAGTCGGAATCGACTGGCACGGTCACCGCGATAGGGGGCTCGACGTTGCCAACACCCTCGCCGCCGTAGAAGCAGGTGCCACGCGCGTACATGGTACTGCACTTGGTGTGGGAGAGCGTGTGGGTAACACTCCGATGGAACAGCTGTTAGTCAATATGAAGCTGCTGGGTTGGCGTGACGACGATCTCACCTGCTTGCCGGATTATGTCGACCTCGTTTCAAAGGCAGTGGATGTGCCGATTCCGGTGAACACACCGATCATCGGCCGTGATGCGTTCCGCACGGCGACGGGAGTGCACGCCGCCGCGGTCATCAAGGCGCAGCGGAGGGGCCAAGCCTGGCTCGCAGATCGGGTCTATTCGGGAGTTCCCGCCAGCTGGGTGGGACGGGAACAAGAGATCGAAATTGGGCACATGTCAGGTGCATCAAATGTCGTGTACTACCTGAATGCCCATGGCCTCCCCGGGGGGCCGGATGTGGTCGAGGCAGTCCTCGCAGCAGCGAAGAAGTCCGAGCGCCTCCTCACGGAAGATGAGATACGAGACGCTGTGTACTCGGTTGCCGACGGTGGCTAGCCTGCTGGGACCACCAGGTCGCATCATGAACCACACGCCAGGCATGACCATTCAACACCGAGATTCGCTACTGTAACAGTGACGAATCACTCGCTGGGATCAGAACTCAACGAGTGCCTGCGCTCGACGCACGTCATTGACAGCAGCAATCCACAGATCATCCAGTTCGCACAAAGCGTAGCCGCCGGTGAATCAAACGACAGCGACAGAGGGGTCGCTCTCCACTACGCTGTTCGAGACGGAGTCCGCTATGATCCCTATAGTGTAGACTTGAGTGTCAGCGGCATGCGAGCCAGTAATACACTGCCAAGGAAATTGGGTTTCTGCGTCCCCAAGACAGTGCTCCTGGCAGCAGCCGCTAGGGCTCTGCGAATCCCGAACCGGCTTGGCTTCGCCGACGTCAAGAACGATCTGGCAACAGAACGGCTGCTGAACATGATGCAGAGAGACCTGTTCGTGTTGCACGGTTACACCGAGCTCTATCTCAGTCGCCGGTCGGTCAAGGCAACGCCCGCGTTCAACAGATCGCTGCGTGAGCGCCTGGACGTAGATCCACTTGCTTTTGACGGAATCCACGACTCGGTGTTTCAGCCGCCTGATGCGTCCGGTAACCAGTTTATGCAGTATGTGAACGACCGCGGAGCTTTCGCAGACATACCACTTCAGGAGATGCAACTGGCCCTTGAGCGACACTACCCTTCCCTCATATCTGGCGGGAATGACTCAATAAGAGGCTCGTTCAACGGCGACGCCATATCGGGATCGCGGCGATGACGATAACGCATGGTTTCGGAGGGACATATCCGTGAAGCAGCTGATGTCCGGCAACGAAGCGATTGCTCGGGGAGCATGGGAGGCAGGGGTCTTGTTTGCGGCAGGTTATCCGGGTACGCCCAGCACCGAAGTACTGGAAGCTCTCTCCACGTACCACGACGTGGACGCGCAGTGGTCTACCAACGAAAAGGTGGCCTTCGACGAGTGTATCGGCGCCGCCCTCGGTGGCGCCCGCTCGATGGTCACCATGAAGCATGTCGGATTGAACGTGGCGGCTGATCCATTCATGGTGTTTCCCTACGGAGGCACCAACGCCGGATTCGTAGCACTGGTGGCAGACGATCCCGGTATGTATTCGTCGCAAAACGAACAGGACAGCCGCTACTTCGCAAAGATCGCCAAGGTGCCGCTGCTGGAGCCGTCCGACGCACGCGAAGCTCATGAGTTCGTGAAGTTCGCCTTCGAATTGAGCGAGCGATTCGAGACACCGGTGATGTTTCGCACGACGACGCGATTGGCGCATACCCGAAGCGTGGTCGAATCGGCCGAGCGCATGGATGCGCCCCGCAGGCCCTTCTCGCGCAAAATCAGTCAATACGCCATTCCCGTGTACGCTCGGTTCCGCCGGCCGGAGTTGGAGGACAAGCTCAATCGACTGCGTGAGTTCGCTGAGGAGTACCCGGGAAACGTCGTAGAAGAAGGCTCACGTGATATCGGCATCGTGACTCACGGCATTCCGTACCAATATGTGAAGGAGGTGGCACCGGGGGCCAGCGTCTTCAAGCTCGGGATGATCTATCCTCTGCCGAAAAGACGGTTGGAGCAGTTCTGTGCCCGGTTCGAAATGGTGTTCGTGGTGGAGGAGAGCGAAGGATTCATAGAACAAGAGATGGCGAGCTTTGGCATCTTGAATGTGATCGGCAAGGAGCGATTCACCAACATCGGTGAGCTGAGCGCAGATCTCGTCGCACAGGGACTCAACAGTACATCAGTGCCGAGCGACTTTGCTGCTCAGACAACGATATTGCCACGGCCACCGGTCCTGTGCCCCGGCTGCTCTCACAGAGGAGTACTCGGCGCCTTGAAGGAACTGGGAGTCCTGGTAACCGGCGACATCGGTTGCTACACGCTGGGATGCCTACCCCCATACGAGGCGATGCACACCACCTTCTGTATGGGGGCAAGTATCGGCAACGCCACCGGATTCAACAAGGCAGGCGAAGAGCGAGTAGTGGGTTTGATAGGTGATTCGACATTCCTGCACAGCGGATTGCCAAGCCTGTTGAGCGCCGTGTACAACCAAGTTCCGACGACAACGATTCTGCTCGACAACGGCACCACCGGTATGACCGGTCACCAGCAACACCCGGGCACCGGCAGCACGCTCAAGGAGCGGCCAGCGCCGCGCGTCAATTATGAGAATCTGATTCAGTCGCTGGGTGTGGAGCACGTTGCGGTAGTGGATCCCTGGGACCCCGAAGCGACGGCAGCTGCGATCAAGTCGGGCCTAGATCATCCCGGTCCGGCGGTGATCATCGCCAGACGTAGCTGTCGACTGCTTCCGGAGGAGAAAGCGAAGGACAAAGTCCCCTACCAGGTGGAAGAACTGAATTGCATTCAATGCGAAGACTGTATGGCAACCGGATGTCCAGCACTGGTCTGGGAGGGTGATACTCCACACATCCGCGAGTGGGAATGCGCCGGTTGCGCAATGTGCGCCTACCTGTGTCCCGTCGATGCCATCTGTCAGGTCGAGGTGAGTGTAGATGCCAATCACTAACGTCCTAGTCGCCGGAGTAGGTGGTCAAGGCGTGGTGCTGGCAAGCGAGCTGCTCGCACTGGCTGCGATTGGCGCAGGCCATGACGCCAAGCAGGGAGAGTTCCACGGCGTTGCGCAGCGCGGCGGCTCCGTCTTCAGCCACGTACGGTTCGGAGATCGCGTGTTTTCACCCACCACTCGCCGGGGAGAAGTGGACTTCTTGCTCGCGCTGGAGAAGCTGGAGGCATTGCGTTACGCCCACTTCGTCAGAGAAGACGGCATGATATTGGTGAACGACCACGAGGTAGAACCCATCCGGACTGCCGACACGCGGCCCTATCCGAAGGGCGCCGTGGCTTTTCTAAAGAGTAAGGGCTTTGCAGTAAGAACCATCAAGGCAACCGAGATCGCAGTTGAGTTGGGCAATCACCGGGCAGCGAACACCGTGATGCTCGGCGCATTGGCAGAGCAGTTGGATATTCCTGATGAGATATGGGACAAAACATTGGAAGGCCGCATACCCGAAGGGCTGCTGGAGCTGAACCGGAAGGCTTTCGCGATGGGGAGGGAGAGGGGACGGTAGCGTTTCCGCTCCGCTCCTCCATTCCGCTCTTTACCCGCTAGAGCGCCATCGTCTTCTGGAATTCGGCGCCGATCTGCCCGTTTCTACAAGCCTTGGATATCATGAATTCTGCCGAGTGCCTGGTTTGGACAGCCAGTGCATCAGTCAGCGCCGCACTACACGACTGTTGGACAGTATCCATGATCGCCTTGCGCGCATCTGCGGCTAGCTCTCCGTCGGGCGCCGTTAACCCGCTCACTTCGCTTGGCACACCTGTCAGGGCACCCGCGGCCAACGGGCGCTGCTGCAACCCGTGATCACCACCGCTGGCTATCTTCCAGACAACCTGCAGCGCCTCACCCATCGGCCCGCTGTAGTCCAGCAACCAGCCTAGGGTCTTCTCCGCCTCTACTGCCGTTCCGCTCAGCAACAGGTACAGAGCCTTAGACCAGTGCTCTGGCCGGCTTCTGCGGAACATCCAGTGACACCCTTCCATACCCGGAACGACCGGGAGACTGACTTCAGGCATCCCAAGGTCGGCCCCTTCGACAGCAACCAGGTAATGACAGTGCATCATCAGTTCCAGCATGCCTCCCAGGCACCGCTTTCCGTTGACGAATCCGACTGAAATCCTGAAGTCATCATTCAATCGGCGGGCGGTTCGCGACCACTCAGCCGAGACCTTGGCTCCTGCATCAACATCGTCGAGCGCAGGGTAGAACTCACTCGTGTCGGCGCCGATCATCTGAGTCGACAGATGAAAGTCACCCGTTACAATCACGCGGTCCAATCCCTCATCTTTCAGCCAATCGATTGCCCGATTCAACTCTGCGTCGACTCTGCTGCTGTAGCTCTCTCGACTGATTGTGATCACACCGACGGTGCCATCATGCTCAGCGTTGACGTAAAGCTGCTGCCATTCAGGAGCATCCATCCCAGCGTACGCGTCAGGGTGCCAACTGCTATTGGCAGCTTCGGGGTGAAGCTTGTGATAGGCTGTGACGGTCTTCACCACTTCCTCGGTGCCGAGATCGCGGGCCATCGCGATGACGCCACGACGAAACTGGGCGCACAATTCACCTATCGCGTTCATGTGGGACAGGTGCCCACGCTTTTCGTGCAGCATGAGGCTGGTCATATGGAACAGCGGACCGAGGATCCATGTCCGAAACTCGTCCATCTCGTCCGGCTCCAATCTCCAATCCACTAGTGGCCGGAAGTGATTGAACGGATACCAGTTCTGACCACTGTCCTTCTGTCGCACCAACTCTGCCGCCGGCTCGAACACGTCGCCGTACCTCTGACTGAGGTGGTGTAGGCAGGACCAAGTGAGGAAGTTCGCGCCGGCGGCGCCGATCGCGTCATGTGCCCTCAACGGGTTCGGGCCAACGAGTTTGCGCACGTACTTGTCGATCTTCCATACGGGCATGTTGCTGGCGTGGTGGTAGCGAAGTGCAGCGAGGGTGATACCACAGAACAACACATCCAGAATGAACGACCAATTGTCGCTCACCGGTACGGGTATCAACCCCAGCGACCACAGGAGCTGCGTTACGGCTGAGGGCTCCGGTTCGACGATCTCCCACAGCTTGTTTATCTCGTGGGGGAACGCTGGATGTGCTATCCCAACGCCCAGTTCGGACCTCGGGAAGCCTGAGGTGACCGAACGAATCTCGATGCTGGGGAACGCCTCCCTGAACACCGCGTAGTGCGTTCGCTTGATCTCGAGTATCTCCGGAATGGCCTCCAACAGGAAGGACGGCCGCAGCTGATGCAATTCGCGAGGCAACGTCTTTCCGTCGTAGTGCATCCTGATCACGTTGCCCATGATCTTGTTAGCTCGCTCCGGCCCAAAGGCCCGTAGCAGCCCGGGATACTGCCTGCCTATGCCGTCCGGAGCTGCCGGAAAATCCAGGGCGACGATCGGAATATCGTACTGCTGCAATCTTGATCCCAGCTGCGCCGTCTTGCCCGCACCCACAATGCCGTTGGCTCCGGAGATGACCATCGCACTGCGATTACCAGAGTTCCCGAATACCTGATCTACCAACCCGCCCGAATCAACTGGCAGCTGCCCGCGCCGGAAGATCTCTATGACATTGCCCAAGCCCAGGGTCTGGAGCGTTGATTCTCTCAATGCAGTAGTCATTTGTCGCGATCCCCCTCCGAGACTTTGAAGATGGCCGCGATACCGATATCACCCGCAGCGCATCCAAAGATGAGTACGTGTCCGCCACCCAGGTCCACCGCCTCTTCCAGCGCCTCTATCAACACCCTGGTGAGTGTCGGACCCTGCGGGTGTCCCCACACCAAAGGGGATCCAGTGTTGTTCATCTTGCGCCAATCGTAATCCATCACCTGGGAGAAGATGACGTCATTGACGGCGAACGGATTGTGGTTCTTGACCACAGCCATGTCATCCATCGTCATCCCACATCTTTCCAGCAGCCGCTGCACTGCGAAGGCCGGAGCCTCCGGCATGAGACTGGGGTGGGTTCGCACCTCTGTCTTGGCCACGAACTGGATGTCAATCTCCGGTCGGAGAGAGAACTCCTTGACCCGGTCTTTGCTCGTGACCAACAGAGTCGCCATCCCATCGGAGGCATGGGTCTGAGTTCCCCCCGTAACGCACGTATCCAACTCGGGCATCGCACGTAGCCCGCTCAGAGTGAGCCGGCGCACGCCATAGTCATCGTCGATCCGCCCCAATGGACGGCCTTGCACGCTCAGCACATCGAGTGGCACGAGGACTCGATCGAGGAATCCAGAGTTCTTGGCTTCGAAGTACTGCTGCATGCGGTGATAAGCGACGTCGTCCACCTCCCTGCGATCGCTTCTGTACTTCCGCGCCGTGATTCCGGCAGCTGTGATCATCGCGTTGCCGGTGGCGGGATCGAACCCGAAGTTGTCCCACACGTCTGCTAGGGCGCGGGTCCTCTCGTGAGCACGACGTTCCGGAAACACGCCTACAGGCGAATCACTGGTTCGGTCGAACGTCAACACGCCGACCACATCGAATCCTCCATTCTCGACCTCGGTGCCACCCAGCAGCACGGCCTGCAGCCCCGTCGCGCATGCTTGCTCCATATGGTAGCCGGGAATGCGATGTCCCATACAGCTGGCCACGAGCGGGGCGTTCCAGAACTTCCAATGCCACGGGATGGTCGAGCCGATGATCAGATACTCCAACTCACTCTTGGGCACTCTCTTGAGCCCTAGGATCCTATTCATTGACTCGCCGGCGAATTGGCCGATGTTCACTTCGGCCAGGGCCGACGTTTGCCAGGCGGGGAAATAGCTGCTCCCCCAGGTCCCATAGGGGATTCTGGCATTCGGCAGCATCTCATTCTCCTGTCTCATGAAGTTGATTCTAGTCAACCACGGGATTCCGTCAGCAGCCCCAAATGAGCTTAGCATGCCGCCACGGAATCGCAACGCCGTCCCCGACGACCGGTACCGGCTACATGATCCCAAGGCTGGTAAGCCGATGAGAGCATTTCCTCGTGAGCGCCAGGTTCTAAGCTGGTAATCCGTTGATGGGCAACGTGTTAAGGCTTGTCGCACTGGTTCAGAACCCGGCTACGCCTGAGGTCAGTAGAACTCAGATACGAGCCGGCAGAGGACCAATGTCGCGTCCACGACTTTTCCCCGGCTCTATTGCCTGCCCGAGATCACCCGCCGGATTGCGCTCAGTGCAACGTGTCCGCATCGCACGTAGATATCGAATCATGATGCGTCACCCATGCGCAACGTATTTCACAGAAACCATCGAGCAGATCTCCCCGATTAATGCTGGAGAACGCCCTGCTCGGACCGAGTAAAGTCGGTAGATTAAGGCCCGGCGGGACAGCCACCATCAGGAGACCCGCCGCATCACGGAGAATACCGACTTCCACCCATCGCAGACCACAGTTCGAGGTGTATGTCGATCATAAGCAAGATGCGCGCTCTCATCACACTCGGCGAGGGAATGAGCCGGGGAATCTCCGAACTGACGGTGAGTGACGATCCCCTGTCTCTCTTTGCAGACTGGTTCGAGAGTGCCAAGCGCGCGGGCCTCGCACTGCCCGAGGCCATGACGGTGGCCACCGCCAACGCGAATGGCCTGCCTTCGGCACGCATGATGTTATTGAAAGACTTTGGATCCGAAGGGTTCGTCTTCTACACGAACTACGAGAGCCGCAAGGCCCTCGACCTACAGGAGAACCCACAGGCGGCACTAGTGTTTCACTGGCCGGCGTTGCAGCGCCAAATCAGGGTTGAAGGCAGAGTAGAGAGAATCTCCACCGAGGAATCAGCCGCGTATTTCCGAACTCGGCCACGCGGCAGCTGCATCGGCGCTTGGTCATCCAAGCAGAGCTCGACGCTCGATAGCCGCGCAGCACTGGAGCAACGTTTCCGTGACTACGAACGTCGGTTCGACCGTGGTGAAATACCGCTGCCACCCTTCTGGGGAGGGTTCAGAGTCATCCCGGATTGCGTGGAGTTCTGGCAGGGCCGCATCAACCGCCTGCACGACAGGATCCGATACACGCGCGAGGGCAACCACTGGCGAATAGAGCGGCTGTATCCGTAGTTCGGGGAACCACTCAGATCCCGCTCTCAAGAATCCACACCAATCCAGATGGGCAGGATATCGAGGTAGCTCTTTGTCTCCAGGCTCGCCGGAAGTCCCAGATCTGCCTTTGCGGCGGTGACGCTCCTGTTAGCCGCACGCACCTCCGCTGCTGAGCTGCGATCTCCCAAGTGAGCAGTATCCTCCAAGCCCACAGTCGTAGTCTCGACCGGTGCACGTATCTCCGCCAGGTCGACGAGCACTGCATCACGCGTGTGGTCCCAAATGAATGCCCGTCGTGACTTCTCCACGCGAACCACGCAAGCGTCGGCCGTTGCATTCTGGAGCATCGTAATCAACTCCCTCGAGTCGCCAATCGCGCGATCGCCTGGTAGCTCAACCCCTAATATCTTGGCCAGCTCAAGTATCACGGGCGGCTGAATTGGGAACGTATAGTCTTCCTCCGGTCGTTCTAGCCATAACTGCAGCTGCGACTGCCTGTCTTCCTCGATCAGCCGCTTGAATTTGAGACCAGCGATGGACCCCCAGGAGCGTAGTTTTACATTAGCGCTGCAGCCCGGTATCCAGATGTACCGGTCGCAAACCGTCGCCAACTGCGAGCCGAGCGGCCGCAATCCGGTAATCCGCTGGCGGATTCGATCATCCAGGTGTCCAAAACCGCGCCACTCCCAATGCAGCCCGTACGCCATGATACAACCTCGATTATGCTGCCAAGTACCTTGGATATGGTAGGCCCAAGATTCTCATTGTCTGCCTCACTGTCGCTCCTCGCGCGAGGCATCCCAGTCGGGGTTAGACGTGGGCATTAGAGCGTCTACCTCATTGCGCCACCGTTGTAACAGCATGTGCAGCTGACGAGCCACGTCTGCTTTCTCTTCAACGAGGTTGTGTGATTCCCCTATATCTCGAGCCAGGTCGTAGAGCTCGAGATCACCCGTTTCAAACCATTCAACGAGCTTGTAGTCGGCGTACCGCACAGCACCGGATGGTGTGTTGCCAGATCCATGGTAGTGTGGAAAGTGCCAGAACAGCGCTTCCCGGTCGCGGTCCAGCATCCTGACGCTTTCGAGCAACGGCGCCAGGCTGATTCCGTCCAGATGCTGTTCCGGCCTTCTCTTCAGCCCGGCCATCTCGAGGAGAGTGGGATACAGATCTGTACTCATCGTCGGCTCCTCGACAGCGATGCCCGGCTCAATCACTCCAGGCCACGCAACGAGCAACGGCACGCGTATGCCTCCCTCGTAGAGCCATCCTTTGCCCGCCCTCAGCGGCAGGTTGGCAGTTGGCATGTCGGTGCGTGTGCCACTCAGCGTGCTGAGTCCGCCGTTGTCCGAAGTGAAAACCAGAATCGTCCTCCGATCGATCTCCAGCTCTTCCAGCTTGCCCAGCACTCGGCCCACGCTCTCATCAGTGCTCCGCATCATAGCTGCGTACACCGCATGGTCTTGCCGGGTCTTCGTGGTCGCCGCCACACCCTCGGGCTTGAACAGCGGCGTATCCTTATCCGCCAGCCGCCTGCTCTGTTCCTGGTATTCACTCACGATGCTCGCTTTGGCCTGGAGCGGTGTATGGACCGCGTAGTGCGACAAGACCAGGAAGAAGGGCCGATCTCGATTGTCAGCAATGAAGCTCAGTGCCTCGTCTGTCAGCCGGTCGGTCAGATACTCGCCTTGCTCTCCACCTTCGAGGCCGGGCACGTTGGACCACGGCAGTCGTTCGTTCACATATGGGTAGAAGTAGGACCCCGGCTGGCCCGCGCCGTGGCCAGCGATATTCACATCGAATCCCTGAGACTCAGGCAAGTATGGCTCTTCACCAAGGTGCCATTTGCCGACATACGCGGTTGCGTATCCGGCTTCTTTAAAGGCCTCAGCTATCGTGACCTCCTCCAGCGGCAGCTGGCGGAGATAGTCGGCTGGCAACAGCTTCCCCTTCTGTTCTCCTCCGATCCAGTTCGTGAGATGCAGTCGAGCCGGGTGTTTGCCCGTCATTATGCTCACTCGAGTCGGCGAACAGACTGGACTGGCCGCGTAGAACTGTGTGAACAAGGCGCCTGACGCGGCTAGCCTGTCTACGTTGGGCGTGTCATAGAACTCGCTCCCGTACACCCCGGTGTCCATCCAACCGAGATCGTCGACGATCAGCAACACAACGTTGGGGCTGTCCAACTGTGCGGTGTCGGAGCACCCGGTCAAGAAGGTCAAGAGCGTCAGTAGAGCGGCACTGGATCTCGTTCTCATTCTGTCCCCTCCATACGGCGTTGATACAGGAAGCCGTATCGTACAAACACCCGAGACCGACCGGTTTCGCACACCCTTCGGCGGAATACCGGTGGCTCTCATCGTCCCCCGGGCGTATCTTTGCCACATCGAATCTAGACCCGGGCCCAGGGTTTCCAAGCAACCTAGCGGAGCATCCATGAACGTCCGGTACCAAGTGTCGCTCGCATCCGTCGGCGCAGAGCTGCGTGCCGAGCGCGACCTGCTCGTGAAAACGATCACAGAAATGGGTCACATTCCGATCGACCTCACGGCAGCCGGAATACTCGATCTGGACCCTGGCATCATACGGCGGCACCTGGAGCGTAGTGACTACCTGGCATTGATCGTAGCCCAGGCCGAGGAACTTGCGGAAAACGAGCTAGGCCGTGTCCAGCTGGCGTGCAATCTGGCAGCGGACTCCGCGGTACCGATGTTGGCCTTGGTGATAGACGTCCAGCCACCGGACAGCCCCGCACCACAGGAGGTAGCCCGTTTTCTCCAGCGGTTGAGGATGAGCCCCATCGGCCTCGTAGAAGAGTGTCGCGGCTCTAGCGCGTCGGCCGTATCCAGCCTCACCCGCCTGTTCGACAGGTTCGAACGGCCCGGCTGGATATCGGGCAAAGCACTCCCATCCAGCGACGTAGCGACTGAACTCGCGAGGCTCACCCGCGAGAACGCTGATCTGCGCAGACAATTGCCCGCGAGTTCGGAACAGGAGGAGAGAGAGATCTCGCGGATGGATGCGATAACACGGGCGCTGGAAGGCAACAAGATTTTGATACCGCTCTGGGAACGGGCCTCGTCGACCTGGGAGAAACCGGTTGAGATGACCCTGTTTGACTTCTTCGTGCGATTCGCGCCTGAACTGGTGGTGGAAACGTCGACCTCGTCTGCCGCCGAGTACATCCCGATCGGTGTCTGTGAGATGAACCCCCGCGGTGTCCAGGCGCGCTGGGTTGTACCACAGCACGATCTGAACCTCTGGCTCACTGACCTCATGGCGCTGGGCCTGGTTAGACCGGCTACACGTAAGCGCGCTGCCAAGGACAAGAACCAGTATTGGAGATTGTCGCGAACCGGGCGGAGGTACCTGGCCCACATCCGGAGGACTGCCCTAGAAACCGGCGGGCACAGACACGTGGGGCTGACGTCCGAGTACCCCGTCGTAATGGATGGCGAGTTGTAGTGGTGCCAGGACGGAGTGACACCGTCCGCTCTCAGAAAGCCTCACCCAAGCCAAGGTAGAATCCGCTCGAACTCCTATCCAATCCCCAGCCCCAATCCGCTCGGATATTCAGCCCTTCAGTCTCACTCAGCAGGAAGCGGAGCCCCAGCCCGGCGTTGGTGTGAAATCTGCCAAAACGGACGTCGCCGAAGGCGTCAGCCACCTGCCCCGCTCCGACGAACCCGACGGCGCCTATTCGCCACCAGACCGGCAAGCGGTACTCCGCCTGAAAGGCCAGAAGCTGGCGGTCCCTATAGCGGCCACCGAAGAACCCTCTCAGAAGAGCGTCACCGCCCAGTTGCGGCGTCAAATCAAACGGCGGTATGCCAGCTGAAGCCATCCCGAGCCCCCGGAGCGCCAGGACGTGGGACGACAGAACTGGAATGTACTTTCGCAGATCCAATGTGAAGCTGGCAAAGTTGTAGTCGCTGCCGAACACGCCGTTGTGAAGCGTCGCGACGAACCGATTGTACCCCCCTGACCTTGGATAGACCGAACTGCTCCGCGTATCCCAGGATACCATCAGTCCGGCACCGATCACCCAGCCATCCTCCACACCGGGAACCGAGCCGCTTTCGATCAGGCCGTTTGAATCGGCCTCGACCAAGGCTCGATAACCCGTCAGCACGCTCAGCCCCACATACCATCCGGAGAACACTTGACGCTGAGCCTGCAAGGCCAGGCTGATCGTCCTGGGTGTGTAGTCTTCCTCCGCGTCGTCCGGCGTATCGTTGCCGATACCCCAGAAGCTCGTGGGGAACAGTGTGTACCCGGCCTCTAATTCGAAGCGGTAGCGTTCCCTGCTCGCATATACGTCGCCAGCGAATAGTGCGATGACTTGCTTGTTGGTGGTGTACACCAGCACCGGAGTCAAGGTAGAGGGTCTGGCTGTGGGGTCGGAGCCAGATGTGCGGAAGTAGTACGTCGCCGCCACGCCAAAGCCCAGCTTGGTCTCCGGTTGGTAGAACAGGACGGGGATTGGCACCAGGGTGTTGCCTGGTGCTGCGGCGCTGTCTTGCTGCTCGATCCGATCGGGGTCGGCCTGCTCTTGTGCGCCACAGGCGGCTGTCGGTATGCACAGCGGCGAGCCGGCAGCAACCATCACTGCGCAGATCCTCACCGCGTTGTCAGCGCTTCGACCAACGATTCCCATCGAGACGGCTCTCCTAGATGATGGATCTTGGATACCTGAATCAACTGCAGCACGACGACCGTGAAAGTACCATGCCTTTAAGGCCACTGAAAGGAGGCTTGAATTGGCCTGCGGTCGCTGACACCTTGGTAGTTGTCGAGCACTTGGACTTTGCCGTGAGTCGAGGCCTGCTAAAGAAGAGAGACTCCACGCGACCGCCCAGAAGCGGCTCTTACCCCGCTTCCGGAGGACTTCCGGTCGATCTCCAGCAGAGAGCGTCTCGGAGACTCAGCATAGCGGCGCTCACCTATGCCGTCGTCTACCTCCTGGCCTACGGTCTGGTGCGGCTCACTCAGGACTTCGCCCTCCAATGGGGCTACACTGGGATCTACCCCTCCGACGTAGCGGCTGCCGTCTTCATCGGATTGTCGCTTAGCTTGTTCCTAATCGCGTGGAGCCACAGGCTCGAGTGTCACCGCATCCTCGACCTGGGACTCGTCTACGAGGTGGTCGGCGTCGTCGGAATCGAGATTGGTATTCTCTTCTGGAGTGAGTGGCCTGCGGGGACCGAGACGGCCCCACTCAGCTGGAGTTGCGTGTGGATCGTGGTGTTCCCACTGCTCGTGCCCAGCACGCCGCGTAAGACGCTGATAGCCGCCTTGACCGCCGCCTCCGTGCGGCCGCTGCTGTATCTCATAGCGGTGAACTGGCACCTGCAACCGTTACCCCTGGAGACCGTTCTTGCCTTAGTTCTGCCAGCCTACATCTGCGCTGGCATAGCCTTGGTCGGAGCCCGGGTCGTGTACGGGTTGGGCAGGGACATCAGGCGCGCCCGGCGGATGGGGAGCTACCAGCTGATTGAATTGCTCGGCGTCGGCGGCATGGGTGAGGTCTGGCGCGCCGAACACCGTATGCTGGCCCGACCAGCTGCGGTCAAGCTGATCCGCAGTGATGGCGGGTCTGGTGGATCAGGACGCTCGCCCGACGGCCATATCCGCCGGTTCGAGCGGGAGGTTCAGGCCACCGCATTGCTGCGTTCACCGCACACCGTCGAAGTCTACGACTACGGGCTCAGCGAGAACCACACGTTCTACTACGTGATGGAACTGCTAGATGGCATCAGCCTGGAAGACTTGGTCAAGCAGCACGGGCCCGTGTCCCCCAGCCGAGCAATCCATATCCTCCGACAGGCCTGCCACTCGCTCGCAGAAGCTCACCACAGAGGTCTCGTCCACCGCGACGTGAAGCCGGGGAACATATTCATCTGCCACCAAGGACTGGAATTCGACTTCGTCAAGGTGCTCGACTTCGGACTGGTGAAACAGGCAGGTGAATCGGAGGATGGAGAGCTGGGCATCACCAAGATCGGGAGCTTCATCGGTACTCCGGCCTACGGGTCTCCTGAGATGGCATCGGGCAGTGATCTCGTAGAGGCTACCAGCGACATCTACTCGTTGGCTTGCGTGGCATACTGGCTCCTGACCGGACGCACTGTCTTCGAAGCACCCAGCCTCCCACTCATGCTGGTCAAACACCTGAACGAGGAGCCGAAGCCACCCTCCCGTTACTCCAAGGAGGACATTCCCGCACCGCTGGACGGTTTGATACTCGAGTGCCTCCGTAAGGACCCGGATCAACGCCCGCAGTCTGTTACAACTCTCGCCGATCGTCTAACGCAGATCGACCCGAAGGGTGCTTGGACCCAATCGAATGCAGCGGACTGGTGGATGCGGTTTGGGCGCGTGGAACGGCCCAAAGCCACCCCGATCACCCCGGGTGAGGCGATGCTCCTGTCCAAGGTTTGATTGCTGAGACTCGGTGGTGCCGATAGCATGGCCCTAGAGTGAACCCGGCTCAACCGGCGCCTAGCCGCATCTTCTGCAGCAACGCTCGCAGCCGTGGGTCGGGGCGCACACGGTCGAACATCGGATCGACACCCAACCAAACGAGCCACGGCGCCCGCTCTTCATAGGCGCAGGTCAGCCAGTGAAACCCGACGTCATCTTCGCCCAACGCGAAATGAATCAGAGCGTAGTCGAAGCAAGACACGAACGCACCGGTCGCACGATCACGGAGTTGATCCAGCAACTCACGTGCACGATCAGCATCACCGGCGAGCGCATGTGCCGCAGCAAGATAAGCCGATGTCGTCGGTCGCTCCGGCGACAAAGCCACCTCCTTCTCGAATGCGGCAATGGCTTCTTCGTGCCGCCCCAGTTGCAGGTACGCCTGCCCCAGCCAAATGAATGTGGGAGTGAATTGCGGGTCCATCTCAAGGGTCTTGAGACACTCGGCGATCGACTCTTCAGGACGACGGGCCAGGTAGTATGCCATTCCCAGCAGCACATGGATAATCAGGCCAAGCGGGTCCAGCTCGAGTGCACGCTGAGAGTGTTCGATGGCTTCATCCTGTCGTCCCATCGCCATCAAGTATTCGGCATACCAGTGATGGGTGGTCGCGTGCCCCGGATTCAATTCCATCGCTCGGCGGAACTCGCTCTCCGCCCTAGCCCAATCCCAGTCGTGCATCATATGCACGAAGGCCAGCGAAGTGTGACCGTCGGCCAGACGACCGTCCAGCGCAACCGCTCGCATCGCCTCCGCCTTCGCAGTCGGAAATGCCTCACCAGGCGCGAGTGCCCTGTACCAACCCAGAAGGGAATACGAGTCAGCTAGTGCGCTGTGAGCGGGAGCATAGGAATCGTCTCTCTCGATCGCAGCCGTGAAGTATTCTCTGGCCCTGAACAACCCGTCTCCGCGACGATTCCAGAAGTACCGTCCTTTGAGATAGAGATTGTAGGCTTCGATGTCTTCGGTTCGAACCCTAACCAGACCCTGGGAGGTGCGTGTTGCCAGAGTGCCCTTGAGTGTTTCCACGATGGCACACGAGATCTCGTCCTGTATCGTGAAGACATCTGACATCTCCCTGTCGTACTGCTCCGACCAGAGGTGGTAGCCCGTCGATACGTCGATCAGCTGCGCTGTGACCCGCAGACGGTTGCCATGCCGTCTCACGCTACCTTCGAGTACGTTGGCGACATTCAATCGTGTGCCTATCTCACGGACGTCGAGATCCTTCTCTCGAAAGGCAAAAGCAGATGTACGAGATGCGACTCGCAGTTCTTCGATACCACTCAGCGCGTTGATTACGTCCTCTGTGATCCCATCTGTGAAGTACTCGTTGTCCGGGTCCGGGCTCATGTTTGAGAACGGCAGCACGGCGATAGACCGAATCGGCGCCGTGGTCCGTGAAGCTGTCTGGTGCAGGGGGATTCGGCCACCAAAGACATCCGCCAGAGCGGTCGCAAACTCGACAGTCGTCTCATAGCGCTGTGACACTTCCAGCGACAGCGCACGCGAAAAAACATCCCCCACCGTATCCGGAACATCATCGCGTGCGACCGGAGGTATCGGTCCCTTGAGGCGCCGCGACAGCACGGCAAGAGGAGTTGGGCCTGCAAATGGAGGAGCGCCCGTCAGCATTTCATAGGCCACGCATGCCAAGCTGTAGATGTCGCTCCGCGCATCGATCACTGCCTCACCATCTATCTGTTCCGGGCTCATGTACACAGGCGTGCCCACTGCCACTCCCGTCCCTGTGATCCGTTCGCGGCCCGATGCGTCAACCATTACCGCTATCCCGAAGTCGGTCACCACCGCATGACCATCCTCCAGCAGGATGTTTCCAGGCTTCACGTCCCGGTGGACCACACCACGCTGGTGAGCGTGGTGTAACGCGCCCGCAACTTCGCGGACTATCTGAAGTGTCTCGCTCACGGCGAGCCCTCCGACACGATCGATTCGCTCACGCAGCGACTCACCGCCGGCATAAGGCATCACATAGTACAGCAGCCCGGCGGCTGTCCCCGAATCGTGCACCGGCAAGATGTGTGGATGGCGCAAACTTGCCGCCAACTTGATCTCGCGAACGAAGCGATCAGCAGAGACATCCAGATCCGGTCGGAGCACCTTGAGGGCCACTTGACGCTCGTGCTTGAGATCGTGCGCCAAGTAGACTATGGCCATTCCACCTGCACCGATCTCGCGATCAATGTCGTACTGGCCTGCCAAAGCTTCCTTGAGGCGATCATGAATCTCAGGCACCGTGATGCACTCCGTCAGTACGGCAATTACAGCGGATCCGACTCGTCAGACTCGTCTCCAGGCGCTGGCCCGAGGCGTTACTAAGTCTGCCACGTCAGCCCTCTACAGACCACCCGATTCAGTCCGCCGCCAGCGCATCGAAGCCCAGATGAACCTGGATATGATACACGTGGACCAGCGCACGGGCGAGTAGCCTCTTAGCCTCCAGCTCATTGGAGGAATCATGCTCGCCGCTTCTGACTCCCAGACAGTCAACGAGAGCAGGTCCCATACCGTGCGCCGCTGTGCCGTCACTACAACCGGGCTTGGGAACACTCAAGCCATTACCTGTTCCTGGAACGGAACAATCAGAAAACCCTCGAAGGTTCCTCGGCCCGCGGTAGCTACCGTCGAATACGGGTCCATCGTCTTCGTCAGCCACAGTGTATCGAATGGCGATCCCGTCCAAGTTGCGCTCCCGTCAGTTCAATTCCCCGGCGGCTTCGCTCCCGCTACGCGAGAGGAGAGCCAGGCCGACCACACGGGCTGGCCCGGTCTGCAGCCACAGTGTCTAGATGCGCGCACGGCATTGTTAGTCGCCGTGTGACATGTTCTCATCTAGAGCATGCCTCTAGCCTTACGACAGGCGGGGCGGGGTCGGTTTCAGTCGGCGTGCAGAGAGCGGGGCAGACAGCGTATCTGGACAGGACTGCCGTGGTCGGACACGAGAACCTCGTTCGGGGGCATCGCCTGCGCCGAGCCGTGGATCATGACTCTGCGGTGGGAGGCCCCGCCGCGAATCTCTCGAACACGCCTCGCCGGTCCAACGGCACCGGTGGTCCAATGCAAAGACCGCTGTTTGCACCGGGGCTGCCATGACATGGATCGAGCATGGCGATACTCCCGTGGGGAGAGTAACCTTATGTTCGATCAAAGCACATGGAATCCGGCCGACCTTAACTCGATCAGACGACTGCCATATGACGAATCGATTGATCTGTTTCTACCTACTCGCTGTAGCGGTGGCCTGCAGAAGCGACGTATCTGAGTATCATGTCATCCCCTTCCCTGCGAGTATTTCGCACAGATCGGGCCAGTTCGTGCTCGATGAGAATACGGCAGTCGTCGTGTCCGATCCGACTGACGAGGAACTCATGCGGCTTGCCCGCTACGCAGCTGAGATGATGGGAATCCAACTCGGAACTGCGGTGGACATCGATACACAGCCAGCCGTTGCCGGTAGCGATAATACGATCGGCTTCTTCCTGACTGAGGAAGATGACCGATCCGAGGCCTATCGACTAGCGGTGGACAGTGAAGCGGTAAAGCTGGAGTCCGGAAGCCCTGCCGGTCTCTTCTACGGGCTGCATACACTGCGGCAGCTCCCCCAGGAGGCCAGCGAGCGATCAGCGCTGCACGGTGAGGGTGGAACTTGGTTCATCCCGGCCGTGGAAATCGAAGACTCGCCGCGCTTCACCTACCGCGGCATGCACCTCGACGTCGGTCGCCACTTCATGCCGGTCGATTTTATCAAGAGGTACATCGATCTGATGGCGATGTACAAGATGAATACGTTCCACTGGCATCTCACAGAGGACCAGGGCTGGCGGATAGAGATCAAGAAATACCCCCGCTTGACCGAAGTCGGTGCGTTCCGCAGGGAGACTATCCTCGAACAGAACTTTGAACCATACGTGGGTGACAGCACTCCTCACGGCGGGTTCTATACTCAGGAGGAGATACGCGAGTTGGTGGCGTATGCTTCCGAACGATATGTCACCATAATCCCGGAAATCGAGATGCCGGGTCACTCGATCGCTGCACTTGCCTCCTACCCGGAGCTGGCCTGCACCGAGGGCCCGTTCGAGGTTGCGACCGTTTGGGGTATCCATGAAGACATCTACTGTCCCAGTGAGGAGACTTTCTCGTTTCTGGAAGATGTACTCACAGAGGTGATGGATTTGTTCCCGAGTAGGTACATACACATCGGCGGTGACGAGGCTCCGAAGGTGCGTTGGGAAGAGAGTCCGCTGGCACAGGAGGTGATCCGGAGCGAGGGGCTGGCGGACGAGCACGAGTTGCAGAGCTACTTCATCAGGCGCATCGAAGAGTTCTTAACAGCACACGGCCGGCGATTGATCGGGTGGGATGAGATCCTCGAGGGAGGTCTGGCTCCTGATGCTACCGTCATGTCGTGGCGCGGGACCGCGGGAGGGATCGAGGCGGCTAAACTGGGACACGACGTCATCATGACGCCAACGAGCCACGTCTACTTCGACTACTACCAAGGTGACCCGGATCACGAGCCGCTGGCCATCGGAGGATACACGCCACTGGAACAAGTCTACTCTTTCGAGCCGGTGCCGGGCGAGCTGAGTCGGAGCGAATCGAGGCACGTGCTGGGAGCGCAGGGGAATGTATGGACCGAGTACATGAAGACCGCCGACTACGTGGAGTACATGGTGTTCCCCAGACTCCTCGCCTTGTCAGAGGTCGTCTGGTCACCGCGCCAAAGGCGCAACTGGGACAGCTTCGTACCGCGGCTGCAATCTCAACTCCGCTGGCTGGATCGCTTCGACGTCAACTATCGCGTCCCTCACGTGACAGGGCTGGAATCTGATGTCTTGACGCTCGAGGACCACGTCACCATCGAGCTCAGCACCCTGCTACCCGCTGCGGAGATTCGCTATACGGCTGACGGCTCACCCGTCACGGCAAGCTCGACACTCTATGCTGGGCCCATTGAGCTCGCAGTGACGGAGCAGGGTGTGACAGTGAAAGCTCGCGCCTTTCTACCAAGCGGCAGATCCAGCCCGCCAGGCTCCGCACGCTTCAGCAAGACGTCACTCCGTCCTGCCGTACCAGTGCAGTCGAGTGAATTGGCGGCTGGGCTCAAGTACCGCTACTACGAGGACGATGTGGCATCGATCCGGGAGCTATCGGATCTGACACCCATAAGGGAAGGCGTGACGAGCGATGTCGGATCACAGCAGGGGGTGCGCGATCAGCACTTCGGCCTCTGGTTCGAAGGCTATATCAGGGTACCGGAGAGCGGAGTCTATACCTTCTATCTAACATCGGATGACGGAAGCGGGCTGACGATCGGGGACCAGTCTGTGGTGGTGAATGATGGCTTGCACGGGCTCGTCGGAGAATCTGGCATGGTTGCACTAGAGGAGGGCTACCACCCCATCACGGTCCTCTACTTCCAGGCAGGTGGTGGCATGGGCCTCCAACTTCGGGTGCGGGGGCCTGGCGAGGAGCAGCAGCACGATCCACGTGAGTGGCTGTTTCATACACCGTAAGCTAGCGTCCAAGGCCGGCACAGGACGTTTCATGGACTCGATCTGCAGCCATCATTATCCGCGATCTCTGCGCTGGAGGTAGGTCCTTCCAGTCTTCATCAGCTCGGCAAAAGATGACTCGTCCCCTTCTCTGACCGCCCGGCGGATACGATCTACGGCACTGGCAAGAGTATCCAACGCCGCGTGACCATAGTCGTTGAGCGACTGGATCTCGAAGTAGAGGGCGGGATTCTCCTCAGCCACCTTCCGGGCCACCTCCAGTTGGGCATCAAACGTGGTGCTCGACAGCTCGATCAGGTCTGGTACTGCTTCCCCACTCTCGGCCAGTGCGGTGAAGAAGGCAATGTTGAGCGCGTGAGACAGTCCAAGCACAAAGGCAATTACCTTGTCATGCAAATCCAGATCCATTTCCACCTGGATGGCCATCGTTGATTGAAACAAGGTACGTGCCTTTTGTGTAGCTTCCGGTACGCCGAGGTCCACGAAAATCACGTGTCGCCCCGAGAGCAGCTCTGTATCGGGGCCGAACATCGGATGAACTGACGTCACCATCGTCCCGGCCGCCGCCAGACGCAGCAACGGTGACCGCAACGGAGTCTTGAGCGAACCGATATCGAATACCAGACCGGAGGGAGGACGCTCCCCAAGCTGCGTCAAGATCTCTCCCGAAGCTCGCAACGGGGCGGCAACAACCACGATATCGTGATCGAGTGAGGTATCTCTCCAATCCAGGAAGTGCTTGTATCCACCTGCCGGCTGATGCGGATCGGCCACCTCCACCTCATAACCCTGGGATGCGAGAAACTGAACCATCCACCCTCCCATCCTTCCTGCACCTCCAATGACAAGGACTGTCTTGCCCGAGCCGCTTGCAGATTTGACGACTTGACTGCGCTCCTGTGCCGTGAGTGATGCCTCTATCAGTAGCAGCGCAATCGTCTCAGCGAGACGGTCGCCGAGCTCATTCTCTTGTGCAAACCTCACCGCCCGCTCGACAACGATCTTCTCCTGGCCGAAGTCACGGGTGGGCAGTCCGGCCCGTGACTTGCGCCGTCCAATTTCGAGCGCCAGCCTCTGGCGCCGGGAAATGAGCGAGAAGAGCTGCCTGTCGACTTCGCTCAGCTGATCCCGCAGGCAGTCCAGTTCATTCATCGCGTTGCTACCTCGTATGTGTCGCAGACTCATCCCTCGGGCCCCGTGTCCGAGCCCCGACGGAGGTGGTCGCCGCGAGGCCTGATATCGATCAACCAAGCTAGCGTGAGTAGCTCGTCGACGGGATCCACCTCAGGACCACGAGCCTTCCCGATTCTCCTAAACTGTTGGACGGCAGCCATTTCCTGCTGCCCTCGTGGAGGTTCACCCGACCTTCATACCCCCTTAATCCGTGGTTCACTAAAGGTTAGCGTGGATTAGTTTATGTTGAGCACCTGAGTTGTTTTCCTGCCTGCAACCCCTCGCCCGCCGGAGGAGGCGTCTATGGCCAAGAATCAGCGCGACAAGGACGTGGAAACCACTGAGAGCACGGGACTATCGCGCCGCGGATTTCTCACTCGCGTGGGTGTCGGCGCTGTCTCAGTCGCAGCCGCGAAGAGCGCCACAGCGCAGCCGACTTCACGCGCCCAAGCGCTGCCGGCGACAGAGCTCTCCAGAATCACTCTCAACATCAACGGCCGGCAACGACAGGTTTTGGTGGAACCGCGCTGGACCTTGTCCCACGTCTTGCGAGAAGAACTCGGTCTGACAGGTACCAAGGTCGGCTGTGATCGCGGCGAGTGCGGGGCTTGCACAATCCTCATGAACGGGGTACCGCGATACTCATGCCTCACGCTCGCAGTCGAGGCCGAAGGCGTCGAGATCGTCACGGTCGAGGGACTCATGGACCGAGAGAACCTGGGCCCCACCCAAGAGGCCTTCCTCACTGAAGATGCGTTTCAATGCGGTTACTGCACCTCCGGACAGATCATGGCAGTGGAGGGCCTGGTGCGCAACAACCCCGACCCATCCGTGGATGACATTCGCACCGGGGTTAGTGGGAATCTGTGTCGCTGCGGTGCATACGCTCACATCTTTGCTGCCGCGCAACGGGCCGCAGCCGAGAGGCAGGGCGTGGGAGGTGAGTCATGAACAAACCCAATGAGGCCCGGTACTACGTTCACGGAGTCGAGGTTCCACAGACTCCGCCCGCACGGGCTAAGGACCAGGAACCCTGGGACGAAACGCGGGTCTTGGGAGAGCCGTTGCCGAGGGTCGATGGCTACGAGCGTGTGAGTGGAACGGCCGTGTACCCGGCGGACATGTCACTGCCGCGAATGCTGTATGGAGCGATCCTACGCTGCCCACACCCAAGCGCTGTGGTCACCGGTGTCGATACGAGTGGCGCCGAGGGCATGGCTGGCGTCCACGCTGTGATCAGCGCATTTACACCAGAGGACGACACCACACGACCGCACGACGAGCTGATTCGCTCCACTCTGTTCAACACCCGATGCCGCTACGAAGGTGAGGCAGTTGCGGCTGTGGCAGCTGAGAGCCCTTACATAGCACACGACGCACTCAGGGCCATAAACGTAGAGTACGAAGTGCTTCCGTTCGTGGCAGACGAACGAAGGGCGCTCGAACCCGATGCCCCCAAGGTTCATGAGACGGGCAATCAGGTATCCGATACCGAGAGGTACGAACGGGGCGACGTCGAGCAAGGTTTGCGGGAGGCAGATGTAGTCCTGGAAGAGGAGTACCGCTGCGAATGCGAGATCCACACACCCATGGAGCCGCACGGATGTGTCGCCAGCTGGGACGGCGACCGCCTGACCATATGGGAGTCCACTCAGGGAGTCTACAACATCCAGACTCAGGTCGCAGCATCCTTGGGAGTGCCACTATCCAAGGTCAGAGTAGTGGGCCACTACATGGGTGGTGGATTCGGGAGCAAGCTCCAGGCGGGTAGGTACACGCTAACCGCCGCGTTACTAGCGAAGCAAACCGCTCGGCCTGTGAAACTGACACTCACCAGAGAAGAGACGTATCTGGCCGTTGGCAACCGCCCGCCGAGCAACATGAGGCTCAAGGCTGGCGTGAAGAGGGATGGCACTCTCACGGCGCTCGACTACTCCGGCACCGGCACTGGCGGTGCTGCGAGGGCGGGCGGAACCTCTTTGCTCGACTGGTTGATACGTGATCTATATCTCTGTCCCAACGTGCGTACCGAGCTGACCGACGTATACGTGAACGCAGGGCCGGCACGTCCGTTCAGGGCACCAGGCCATCCACAGTGTGCCTGGGCTCTGGAACAGATGATGGATGCTCTCGCGGTAGCGATTGACATGGATCCAGTGCAACTGCGCCTGAAGAACGTCCCTACGGTGAGTCAAGGTCGAAACGGTATCCCCTACACCACCACCGGGCTGCAGCGGTGTCTAGAGGAGGGCGCGCGGGAGTTTCGGTGGGAAGAGACCAAGAACGAAATCGCCTCAGGCGATCTCAATGGCGATATCCGTCGGGGCGTCGGGATGGGGAGTGGGCTCTGGGCGGGCGGCGGTGGCGGTCCGCCTTCGACTGCGATCGTCAAGATCTACTCCGACGGGTCCATCAACCTCAACATGGGTGCCAGCGACATCGGAACCGGCACGAAGACAGTGATGGCTATGGTGGTTGCTGAAGAACTCGGTGTGAGCCACGAAGACATCCAGGTGGAGCACGCTGACACCGGAACCACGCAATACGCTACGGCAAGCGGCGGCAGTAAGACAGTTCCCACAGAGTCACCTGCTGTCCGTGCAGCAGCAATTGATGCCAGGGAGCAGTTGTTCGAGATTGCGGCTGAGGAGATGGAGGTCGATGTATCGGTCCTCTCGCTGCGCGATGGGAAGGTCGTAGCGACGGGCGAGACGCCAAGGGAGGTTAACGTTGCGGAACTACAGGGTCTGCGAAGACGGGGCAACATAACGGGAGTCGGCTATCGCGGTCCCAATCCCAGCGACAAGGCAGTGAATCCCTTCGCTGCCCAATTCTGTGAGGTGGAAGTCAATATCAAGACGGGTGAAGTGAACGTCGTCCGGTTCTTGGGAGCACACGATAGCGGCCGGGTGATGAACCGACTCACATATCAGAACCAGGTTTTCGGCGGCATCACAATGGGAATCGGCCTCGGCATGACCGAGCAGCGCCTGCTGGACGTCGATCAGACAGGCAAGATGGTGAACAAGAACTGGCACGACTACAAGCTGCCCACCGCAGTGGATGTACCCGCGGACATGACGTGCGTGCCTATCGATCCACACGACACCGAGTGCAACACTACCGGTGCGAAAGGCATTGGCGAGCCAGCCACCATACCGACTGCTGCAGTCGTTGCCAACGCGGTGTATCATGCCACGGGTGTCAGGATCACGGACACCCCGATCGATCCTACCAAGCTCGTCAATGCACTCGCTGCAGCACGAGGGGGGGAATGAGCCATGCTACCGCAATTCAACTACGTACGGGCACAATCCCTTGAGGAAGCACAGCAGCAGCTCTCGACCGACGGGGCCAGAGTCTGTGCTGGCGGTTCCGATCTACTCGGCTGTCTCCGCGACGATGTGTTTGACTGTTCCAAGGTGGTCAGCATATCCTCGCTGAACCAGCTGCGTGGTATTGCCAGGACACGCGACGGGGGTATCCGTATCGGTTCTCTCACTCCGATAGCCGAGGTAGCAGCAAGCGCAACCGTGCAGGAGACACACGCCGGATTGTCCCAGGCTGCGTCTGAGGTGGCCAGCCCTCAGCTGCGCAATCAAGGAACGATTGGTGGCAACATCTGTCAGAAACCCCGCTGCTGGTACTACAGGGGTGAGTTCCATTGTCTGCGCAAGGGTGGCACCACGTGCTATGCATTGGCCGGTGAGAATCAATACCACTGCATACTCGGTGGATATCGTTGCTACATCGTTCACCCGTCCGATACGGCGCCCGCGCTGCTTGCGCTCAACGCCACCGTGCACATCGCTGCTCCCAGCGGATCGCGCACGGTGCCGCTGGACGAGTTCCACGTGCACCCACGCGACGACCCGCAGCGGGAGACTGTGCTGCAAGGCAACGAGATCGTCACAGAGATAACGTTGCCTGCTCCACCGCCCGGCCTGCGCAGCTCCTACCGCAAGGTGAGGGCACGCGGTTCCTGGGACTTTGCGCTCGCCGGTGTCGCCCTCGCACTGGCTTTCAACGGCGACCAGGTTGTCAGCGGGCGGATCGTGCTGAGCGGCGCGGCGCCTGTGCCCTGGCGGTCGCGCGAGGCGGAGAACGCAGTGATCGGACGGCGCATCGATGCTGCGACCGCCCGTGAGGCGGCAGCCGCCGCGATGGAGGATGCGACTGCCCTCAAGCGCAACGCATACAAGATTCCGCTATTCAAGGGACTTGTCGAGCAGCAACTGCTGGCCATCGCTGGAGCCTGACGGGTGCCTCGGGGGGCTCTGTGCCCCCCGGGAAACCCCAGCAGCTCAGCCAGCGCCCGAGAGCCTCCGCCGCAGTGTGGCTTCGAATCGCTGGAGCACACCCTCCGGAAGAACGAGTCTGACGATCGGCTGTATTTCAGTAACCGGCGTAGGCTCGTTTTCCTCGCGCACGATGGGGACGCGTGATTGGCCAAACGTGAGATGGTAGTGCTGGTCGACCTTGGTCAGCTGGACGTGATCTGCAAACCGCGGTTCCAAGTTGTCACCGACAACCCAATGTGACTGGGTGCGCTGCGCGCTACGCCGGTCCACCCTCAGCATGTTGTCCCGCTCCAGTGAATAGTAGCTTTCATTCGACGCCGACTCGCCCAAGTCCTCTCTCCTGGATCGACCTCGGTCACCTTGCCGCCTCCCTGGTTCTTCCGGCATCACTCGTCTCCTATCAAAGAGGAACCGGTCAGGGCCGGCCCTATTCTGCCATTGATGGTTGGACGGAACGCTACATTACACATCGACCAGCACCGGGATTGCGAACTAGCCTTCCCCCGGTATCACGTGGCTTCCAGTCCAAAACTCAGTATCTGACTCAACCTCAGTAGCAGTCGCATCGGCCACCTCTCTGGGCTGCTCTGGCGTCAAGAAGATCCGGCCGCTGATGAGCGTTATGGTTGCTGCCAAGGCAGTGGCTATCAAGATAGATAGTTTGGCAGTACCGAGCATGGCAGGATCAGAGAAGGCCAACTCTGCAATGAAGATTGCCATCGTGAAGCCGATTCCCGCGCCAGCACCTGCGACGAACATCCCGCGCCAGTTCACAGCATCAGGCAGCGAGCAGAGCCTCAGGCGTACTGCCAGCCAGCTCAGCAGCATGACGCCAACCGGTTTGCCTACGACCAGACCCAGGATCACGCCAGCGGAGACCGTGACGAAGCCGGCGGCCTGAAGATCGATCCCGCGGACGTCGACCCCTGCGTTCGCAAGCGCGAACAGAGGCATGATCACGTATGCAACCCACGGATGCAGTGCGACTTCGGCTCGTAGCGCCGGAGACAGGGCCTCTCTCCGTGCGCGAGCGAGTCTACCCAGCGGCTCGAACAGCTCATGATCATCGTGGTGCTGGCTGATTCTCGACTGGAACTCATCCAGCACCTCTCGTGCCGCTTTGAGGAAGCCCTCCTTACCGTACCACGACTTGGCTGGCGCACACAAGCCAGCGACCACGCCGGCGACAGTGGGATGGATGCCTGAATTCAGCATGCCCGCCCACATAATCAGAATCGGCACTGCGAAGATCAGTCCCGGACGGATCCCGATCTTCAGAAGCAAGAAGAGGAGTAGCAGGCCCAGCGCAGCAACCATCAGCCCATCGATGGCGAAGCCAGATGCGTAGAACAGCGCTATCACCAGGATCGCCCCAATGTCGTCGATTATCGCGATGGCCAGTATCAGCACCCTCAATGTGGCCGGAATGCGTTTGCCCAGCAGACTCAGCACTCCGACGGCGAAGGCGATGTCCGTCGCCATCGGCACTCCCCAACCTTCCTGCTGTGATCCCGTCGGGTTGACCGATAAATAGATTATCGCGGGTACGAGCATCCCACCTACGGCGGCTACAATTGGCAGAGTTGCGCGCCTCATGTCTGACAATGCACCCTCGACAATCTCGCGCTTGATCTCAAGGCCCACGACCAAGAAGAAGACAGTCATGAGCAACTCGTTGACCCAGAAGTGCAACGTTTCGTCGAACGTCCAGTCACCTACGCCGATAGCTAGATGAGTGTGCCACAGATTGTCGTAGCTCTCCCCCCAGGGCGAGTTGGCCCACAGGAGCGCACCCGCTGCAGCCACGAGCAGCACGATTCCGCCAGCAGCCTCAACACGCAGGTACCGGTCTATGGAACCTCTGACGGAGCGTGCCCACCTGCTGGCCTGGCTCCAGGCCTCTGGAGGTAACGTCGGATGCGTTGGGGGTTTGTCTGAAGAATCGGCCATCAAACCATTCTACAGGGGAGCCGCAGTCTCAGGCAAGACAACGCGCTGACCTCTGGTGAATCGGGACAACGAGTCCAGTCTCAGACGATCGGGACTCCCGCCCGTTGTAGGGTCACTACAGGCTCCGACACCACGGCTTCGCGTTGAGGTCGGTAGTGTGCCCTATCCTACCAGGTGAGCTGTCCGTGCAACCCGACGCGAAACCCGACCATATCCACGCGTGGCCCTTCTTGGACGACGAACCCGGTGAGTCCATCACATTGTAGCACGAGGGAGAAGTGGCGGCCAAACTTCCGACCAAAGTCCACGCCGGCGCGCAATGATCGTCCGGCAAGCTTCATTGAGCCGCCGGGATCTTCGAGTGGCACCAGGTGTGAGTTACGGAACTCGGCACGGGGGGTGATCGACCAGACGCGGGCAGCGGGAACATCCCAGCGGAAACCAACTGCCAGTAGATTCCCGGCTGGCAATACGGCGCTCCCTACCGCCGTGGGCTCAAGCTGTGGGTCGGCCCTGTACACGTCGAAGCCGTAGAATATGAGGGCGGAGGATCCTATTGCTTGGTTGACCGAGACGTAGCCAGTTAGTCGGTTTCCGATGCTGTTGACTGGATTGCCGTCTACCTTGTCCTTCGATCTCACGGCATACACTCCGGCAAACCGAAGGTACGAACGCGACCCCAGCGGGCCCTCAAAACCCAATCTTACCCTCAGTTGACTGCCCGGCTTGAGTTGGGCTGTGGTGTCCGAGACAGGACGGTAGGCAAAGGAATTGTCGACCGTGGCAGCCAAGCCAAAGGCATACCTGCCTAAGGGAAAGGCACCAACGAATCCCATCGCCACTCTCCCACCTGTGCCGAGCTCGTTGCTGATCAATCCGATGATATCGCTGGATATCGCCCCGAGGACAGCCAGTTCCCGAGGCTCCACCGTCTCAATGCCAGTAGGTATTACGCCCCCTAGAATCAGCACTAGTCTGCTGGGAAGGAGGTTGACACTCAACCGGAAGTCGGTATCGCTCAGCCCCCTCATCTCTTCATCCTCGTCAGAGGATGTGGCCGACTCGAGTCTGGTGTACACCCAACTGGACGATACGGCCAGGCTGCCCCAGCGTCCTAGCCGGAGGTCAAAGCCAAGTGGGATGCTGAATTGCGTGAGCCTTTCGAAGTCGAGGCCTTCATCGAACTTGTAGCTCTCGGCGAAACCCGCAGAGTGCACACCAATGTGCTGCTGAGCTTCTGTACCGACACCGCACAGCGCCAGAGTGAGGACAGTGAGTCCAATCGCAGCGTGTTTCATGGTAGTCTGAAAACGATCCGAACCGTACCCACTACCTGCGGAGGTCTGTGAGTAACGGTCTTGGGGGGTTCTGAGGCCGACGTAGTCGTGGACTTCGTGGTCGTCTGCGTTTGATCGGTCACTCGAACCTGTTCGGACTTCGTAGCCGCCATATCGATGACCGTGGTGCTTATCGCCTGAGACACCGCATCGGCCGCGCTCGGTTGGAGCGCAGGCACCGGCTCGGGCGGCTGAGTCTCGGCGGCAACCGTTATGGCCGTTGGCATCGCAACCTCGACAGTGGTAGCCGCGACGCTGGCACCGTACTGCTCCCGCGCCATCTGGAAATCTGGATCGGCTTGGACAGCCTCCGCGAAGTGCTGCGCTGCTACCGTGTAGTCACCTCGGTCTCCCGCCTCCAGCCCACGCGAGTACGCCAAGAACGCCATCAAGTTCTGGGTGCCGTTTTCCAGAATCAAGCGGCGTTCTGCCTCCGATAGAGTGTATCCCAACTGATTGGAGATCGCGATCACCAAATCCTTCTCCATGCGCAGCAGATCGCGGAGCCGTCCGGTGATCGACTCCGGGTCGGTGACCTCTCCCGTAGAGAGAATTACCGTAGCCTCCAGCCGGGTGTTTCCTTCCGGTGGGATGGCTGCCAATCCTTGAACAAGCCGACCCGCCTGTAGCAAGTACCCGACGCGCGGCGCGGTGGATTGATCGACCCGCTCTGTTTGCGCTAGTTGCAGCTCGTCCAACAGCGCGGTGAGCCGCACGCGCTCAACCATGCGGAACCGCTGCAACAGCGCCAGATCGGAAATGAGTATCTGTGCCAATCCACGTGACAGCGGCTGATAGGTCGCGTCGCCCACGATTTCCACCGGAAGGACTGCAACGACGTTTGGATCGGCGCTAGCCTGTGCCAGTTCGGCCTCACGCTGCAGCGCGGTGCGTGCCTCTTCTGTTGCCTGCGCTCGCCTGGCAAGCATCTGGCGTGCACCTACCGCCGCGGATCCGCGTTCCTGACCATGCTCGGTCAGGTAGGCCTGGTACGTTGCAATTGCCAAGTCGTGATAACCGCTGCGCTCAAGACACTGTCCGATCACCAACGGTCCAAGAGCGTCCTCCGGTCGACGACGCGCTCCTTCTCTTGCGACCTTGGTCGCCGAATCACACCGTTCCGCCGTAAACAACGCTGCAGCATAACGGAGCAGGAGATCGGCGTCGTCCGGGTCTTCTCTCAGTCGCTCCTCCAGATTCGGAATCTCGGCGGGCGATACCTCCGATACCCGGCCTGTGCCACACGCTAGCATCAGAGTGGCTGATAGGGCGACCAGTGCAGTGTAGATTCGGTGCGCTGCGACGCGGGGGCGATCCTCACCCATTTTCAAACTCCGGCAGACTGGAAAAAGACGAGACAGGCTTTTCGGCACCCTCTGGAATCATGCAGGACGCGTGAACTTGCGCCCGGGAACTGGGCCCGTCAAGGTGCTAAACAGCACGTGTCAGCAACTACTAGGCCACCACATCATGTAGGCGAGCCGAGTCCGAATGCCTCTCGGTCAGCTAGACTGGAGAATCTCCCGCATACGTCGTGCCAGGGATTCTATTTCACGCAGGGATCGAACCGTCTCAGCGTCAAGGGAGTCCGCTTTCAGGAGGAGCAGCTGTGCTTCCGCTAGCATAGCCGCAAGGGGGTTGGACAGGTCGTGGCGCAGCTTGCGGACCTGCTCGTCCGGTTGGGATCTCATTCGCTTATCGATCGATACAGGTCACGGAGGTGGTGGTCGCGAAGATCGTTGACAGACTGCCACAAGTCGCTCTCACTCTGCGCGCAGAAGATCTCCGCTGTGGCATGCGGGGCCTCCGACTCCTCCAACCCGAATATCAACCTGGCGCGCCATGTCCCGTCTGCAGCACGCCGTACCAGGAGCCTGAGCGGGATTTCCTCACCGCCGTATCGCATTGGGGGAAGATCGTGTACTACGGGTTCGGCGGGATCTGGCACCCCGTACCGGACCGAATTTGCCGGCATTGCTAGCTCCGTCAGTTTGCGCAAATATAAACGCATCCATGACTTATGCAATAGTGAGCGCGTGCTCGCCTAGTCCGCTGTCGTACCTTCCCTGCTCTGTGCCGCTGAACGTAGCACACCGCGCAAAGGTATTCGAATGCCATGAGCGTCGAGCGCGGGACTGTCGCGCCATTCCAACCGAGACGGAGATCACCATTCAAACACAAACGGTACCGGAGTGAACGTGCCCAACAGGAGCGCTACTGTGGCCCACGCAAGTAGCCGGCGGCTCCTGGGGAGCGGACGGTAGCTATCGAGCACCGATGGATGACGGACGCGGCCTCCCCCCAAGATGAGAACGAATCCGGCCCAAACCCACCACCAGACGAACCAGCGTCCCATCACCAGCAATCCTACGAGGAACAGCTGACCAATGAGCTGCTGGCGCTGGCGGAACATCGCGTACAGGACATGACCGCCATCCAACTGACCCATCGGCAACAGGTTCAACATGGTCACGAGGATCCCGAACCACCCGGCCTGCGCCAGCGGATGCAACTGCACCGTTCCGTCCCCGAGGATCCAGCTACGTGCGCCCCAAGTAACCAAGGAGTCTCCAAGCCACAGTCGTATGCTGCCTAGGTCGATGAGGATCGGCTGAGCTCCCACTTCGGAGACGATCTCTGAGCGCTGTAGGCCTACTGCGAGAAACACCGCCGCGACCATGAAGCCGACCCACGGCCCGGCCGCCCCAACATCCAAGAGCTGGCGGCGATCGACCACGGGACTTCTGAGTCGGATGAATGCCCCCAGGGTGCCGACGAATACAATCCAGGGTGGGGCGGGCAGGAAGTACGGAGGTGACGCATCGATCGAGTAGCGCCTGGCGGCGAAGTAGTGCCCCAGCTCGTGGGCCAGCAGGATGCCCATGAGTCCTACCGCGAAGTCCAAGCCGTAGGCTGCGTTCAGGTGGGATATCCAGTCGACCAGGGCGCGTGCAACGAACGGCAGGCTGCTCAGTAGCGGTATCGGCCCGACCGGCGCGCCCGCCAGCAAGGCACCTGCCATCCACACCGTGACGAACGAAACCGAGAAAAGGAGGACATGCAGCCACCACCGCTCCTTTCGTGGTGGCGTTAGGGGCCGCACCAGCACTATGCGCCCCGAAGCATCTTCCTCGGCCCAGTAGTGCGACCCCGGCCATTCATCGAGAGCTTGCGACAGTTCTTGCGACGGACCACGATGCGCCGGCTGCACAATCCCGTCGATGATCTCTCGATCCCGCACGACGACGGTACGCCATACGGAGAAGAACTCAACCACCGATGTCATGCAGCCTCTTGACCTTGGTGTGAATCCTTGATATGATAACGTGCTTTCACATCCAGAAATCCCCGAAACGCAATCCGAATCCTGTTACGCCCACGACCGAAACGTAGGGTCTAGCAACCGCGCTTGCCGCAGCAGTGGTCCCTCCAACTAGGGAGTCCCGTTCAAGTGGACATCGCTGAATTAAAAAAGAAATCGGTTCCCGAACTCCACGCGATGGCCGAGGAGTTGAACATCACCAACTACTCCGGTCTCCGCAAGCAGGATCTGATCTTCAGGATCGAGCAGTCTTTGCTCGACTCCGATACAGTTCTCAGAGGTGAGGGCGTATTGGAGATCCTTCCAGAAGGATATGGCTTTCTTCGGAGCCAGGATTGGAACTACCTCTACGGCCCGGACGATATCTACGTCAGCCCTAGCCAGATCAAGAGGTTCGACCTACGCACTGGTGACACTATTCTCGGGCAGGTACGACCGCCCAAGGAAGGTGAGCGTTACCTGGCCTTGTTGAAAGTCGAGAAAGTCAATTTCGAAGAGCCGGACAAGGCCAAGCACCGGATAGCATTCGACAACCTCCGCCCGCGGTATCCGGAACGGCGCATTCCGCTCGAGCGTAAAGACGGTGACTTGTCCATGAGGGTCGTAGACATACTCGCCCCAATCGGATGCGGTCAGCGAGGTCTGATCGTCTCTCCACCAAAGGCGGGCAAGACGATACTCCTGCAGAAGCTGGCCAATTCCATCACGGAGAACAGTCCTGATGCCACTCTGATCGTGCTTCTGATAGATGAGCGGCCAGAAGAAGTGACCGACATGGAAGAGCACGTGCAGGCCGAAGTGATCTCGTCTACCTTCGATGAACCTGCCGATCGTCATGTCCAGGTTGCCGATATGGTTCTCGAGAAGGCCCGGCGATTGGTCGAGCACGGCCACGACGTCGTCATACTCCTCGATTCGATCACACGGCTCGCGCGGGCCCACAACGTGGTGATCCCCCATTCTGGGAAGATCCTGTCAGGCGGAGTCGACGCAAATGCCTTGCAGAAACCGAAACGGTTCTTTGGAGCGGCCCGAAACATAGACAAGGGTGGTTCACTAACCATCATCGCCACTGCTCTCATTGAGACCGGGAGCCGCATGGATGAAGTGATATTCGAAGAGTTCAAAGGTACGGGCAACATGGAACTCGTGCTCGACCGTAAGATCGCGGACCGGCGCGTGTACCCCGCGATCGATGTGCAGCGGAGCTCGACACGCAAGGAAGAGCTGCTGCTAGACGAGAACGAACTGAACAAGACCTACCTCCTCCGCAACTTCCTGGCAGACATGCCTACGGTCGAGGCCATTGAATTCTTGCTCGAACGCATGAAGCGCACGAAGACCAACGAGGAGTTCTTCGGGACTATGCAGCAGGGATGACACAGCCCTGGTCGCCCGGGCACGCCGACGACAACACGGATGATGCACCCGGTCGGAACGGTGCCACGATGGCAAGCAACCCCAGTTCCTCACTCCCCGTCACCGGACGTCTGATGGCCGTCGATCTTGGCGAACGGCGTATCGGTATTGCGGTGTGCGATCCGCAGCAGACCGTTGCCCAGCCGCTTACGACTCTCACTCGGCGGCATGGCAAGCGGTTTCCTCTTAAGCAACTGAGGCCCTACATCCAGGAATACGATGTGGTCGGCTTCGTAATTGGCCTGCCGCTCTCGCCCGACGGCCTAGAACTCGAGTGGGCTCGCAGTGTGCGCGAAGCCGGTACTCTCATACGAGACAAGACAGGCCGGCCGGTCGAGTTCTGGGACGAGCGGATGAGCACTCGTCGCGCTTTATCTGCAATCCGGGATTTGGGAGGCGGTACTCGCGGCCGCAAGGGCGAAGTGGATCAGCTCGCAGCTACTGTCGTGCTGCAGACGTTTCTAGATAGCAGGAACAGATGAAGCTCACCGCTGGCCAGGCGATCACTCTAGCAGTTATTACGATCGCATGCGGAAGCGGAGATCCGGAGGTGCGGAGCGAGCGTGTCACGATCCCACGCGGAGCCACGCTCAGCGCCGTTGCTGAATCGCTCCACGCCCACCGAGTCATTCGATCACCTAGGCTGTTCACCCTATACGCCACCGCCAGCGGCAAGCAGCGGGACATCCAGGCAGGTACATTCGAGTTCGCGTTAGGTTCCTCGATGGGTGAGGTGCTCGAAACACTAGTATCGGGTACGGAAGTCCTCCAGAGTCTCATAATACCCGAGGGACTGATGCTATCCGAGCTCGCCCAGAGAGTCCACGCGCAGCTTGGTGTAGATACCCTGGCATTCTTGGATGCGGCGCGAGATTCCAGCCTGTTGGATCAGGTCAGCGCTCCCGCCGAGAACCTCGAAGGCTATCTCTACCCCAGCACCTACTACGTGGCGAGCCATGCCACTGCGCTCGACATAGTGCGTCAGATGGCGACGGAGTTCGAATCACGCTGGCGCAGCGAGTGGAACAGTCGCCTGGTGGAGCTCGGCATGACCCGGCACGAGATCGTGATCCTCGCGTCGATCATCGAGGGTGAGGTCAGGTATCGACCCGATGGCAAGTTCGTCTCGTCGGTGTATCACAACCGACTGTCCCGCCGGATGCGACTACAGGCAGATCCGACCATCATCTACGCCCTCGGCCGTCGCAGGCGTCTCTATCAGAGGGACTACCAGATCGAGTCTCCGTATAACACTTATCTGATCTATGGACTCCCACCGGGCCCCATCAGTCAGCCGTCGGAAGCGAGCTTAGAAGCAGCGCTCTTCCCCGCCAATACGGACTTCCTGTATTTCGTGGCGCGCCCGGACGGAAAGCACATCTTCTCGCGCACGCACCGCGAGCACCTCGCAGCCGTGCGCGAGGTTCGTCGCCTGGAATCAGACTCGCGAAACTAGAAGGGTCTCTTCGGCCCTACCGCATCGACAACATCTCTGAGCCTGCGTGTACTGCGTTCCACATCGGTCGCGCCAAAAACGGCACTTATCACCGCCACACCATCGGCACCTGCCTTGAGCACCTCGCCGGCGTTCGCAGCATCGATCCCGCCGATTGCTATCACTGGCATCTGAGGCGGTGCGCGCCGCGCGAGAGCCCTGAAGCCTCGAATCCCGATGGGCTCACCCGCGTCCGGTTTGCTGCCAGTCTGGAATACTGAACCGATACTCCAGTAGTCGACATCTGCTCCGACAACAGCTTCAGTCTCCCCAGTGGAACCGACAGAGACGCCGATTCTGAACGGCCTGGGAGCGAACTCACGGACCGCGGCCGGTGCGATGTCCTCCACACCCAGGTGGACCCCTTGCGCTCCAGCGGCCACAGCAACATCAGCACGGTCGTTGACGTAGACCGGTATTGCAAGAGCCTCGACGAGACGGGTGGCCATGTCGAGGATGGTCGCGGCTGACGCGAGCTTGAATCTGACCTGCACGGCGGTTGCTCCTCCAGCTTCAGCTCTTTTGCAGACCTCCAGAATTGACGAGGGATCGACGAACGGTGGACTCGCGATGGCTACCAGTGCTAGATGATTCATCTCGCTTCACCGATCCGCCAAGTCGGCGACACGACTGCCCCGCATGCCCACACGAGCCATCGTGTCCAGCAAGAACCCCATCGCTGCCTCGAAGCCCGCCACCTCCAGCCTGTAGTGGACATGCCGACCGTCACGCCTAGTCGCTGCAAGCCCCGCAGCCCTCAGCGTTCTCAGGTGGTGCGAGACGGACGCAAATGCCATCGGAAACTCTTCGGCGATCTGTCCTGCCGTGAGGTCCCTTCGGGCCAGAAGCTCGATGATCCGGCAGCGAGTGGGATCCGCCAGTGCACGAAAGACCGCTTCCCTCATCGGACGTATATTTACAAATACGTCTAAACTAGTCAAGCACGAACCACGCGTTGACAGGATAACAGGACGAGGCAAGCTTGGGATCATGCCGGACCAAGGCGCCGCCGCTCGCCGCAGCGTACGCATCCGCCGTGTACTAATCATCATTCTTGCAGCCAACATCGCTGTTGTCGTGGCGAAGTTGCTCGTCGGGATTGCCACTGATTCGCTTGCAGTCCTTGGCGATACTGCGCATTCATCGGTGGACGCCTTGAACAATATCCTCGCGCTGGTTGTGGTATCGATAGCCTCACGAGGGCCGGACGAGGATCACCCGTACGGCCACCAGAAGTTCGAAACGCTCGGAGCCCTCGCGATCGTCGGATTTCTCTCTGTCGCAGCCTTCGAACTCTCCAAAGGCGCCGTCGAGCGTTTGGCCACCGGCCCGCCACCGCTTTCCATATCGTCCATCCAGATCACGATTCTCCTCGCGACACTGGCGATCAACGTGGGGGTTGCCAGCTATGAGTCACACAAGGGTCGACAGCTGAATAGCGAGATATTGTTGGCCGACGCAGCGCACACCAAGGCAGATGTCTTCGTGACTATTGGGGTGATCGCGAGCCTCGTGCTGGTCCGAGTAGGCATCACCTGGGCCGATCCCGTGCTCGGCCTCGCTGTAGCGGTGGTCATCGTCATTCTGGCCTACCGGATCATGTCCCGATCGGTACCCATCTTGGTAGACCGCCACCTGCTGCCATCGTCCACCATCAGGCGCTCAGCCGAGCGTGTCCCAGGAGTGAAGGGCGCCTACGACATCCGTTCTCGCGGTTCGCAGAATCAGTCGTTTGCAGAACTCACGATAGCGATTGAACGCAGTGTCACTGTGGAGGACGCTCATCAGATTGCCGATGCGGTCGAGAGCCGATTGCGATCTGATCTACAGCTACACGAGATCATCGTGCATGTCGAGCCATGCTGAGTAGCCCGCGTCCCCAACCGCGACGGGCCCGACAGCAGTCGTTACGCCAGGAATATGAGGAATTCATACTCCAGCGGATCGAGGAGTACAAAGACCGACTATCCCGTCAGGATCTCATGGGTATCGCAGACGAGGCCGTCCGTGAATTGGAGGTTGGCTCGGAGGAGCAGCTGGTGCTCACGGAGGTGTTGGTTCTCGAACACGTGGACCGGCTGATCAGGCGCCGTCTCAGGCTGCCATCCTTCCGACGATGGAGAGACCAGCACCTTAAGCTGCGCCAGGCGCAGTGTGAACCTGGATACTGGGGCCTTCATCGGGAGACGGTGCTCACCGAACTGGCGTTACGGCTCGATGAAACGGATGCTGCGCTTTTGGTGGGTGGAGGGGCAACAGCTCCCGGGTTGTTCCTTGCAGCCCACGGTTGGCCGACTCTGCTAATGGATAGCAGCCTGACAACCGTGGAAGCCGCCGAGCGGCGGGCCGCCTCTGAAGGACTGGCAGCTCGATTTCAGGCACTCGTGGTGAGTCTAGGGAGCTGGTTCCCGGACATCACTCCCAGCCTGGTCGTCTTTGACCAGTCAACCGTCAATGCGTTGGAAGCGCCGACGCGAAACCAGCTCATTGATACGCTCAAGGCATTGACGAAGTCAGGTGGTGTACATCATGTGCAGCTCCTCCACCAGCGTCACAACGCCACGTCGTTGTCCGACGATATTCTGCGAAACCACTACGGCGACTGGAGCCTAAGCCGGTCGGGGCAGAACCGCCGACGGCGTGAGTTCATGGCCGTCAAACCTTGACGGCAAAGACATCCCAAAACGTTGCGGGGCCGACAGCGTGCCGGCCCCCGTGCAACGTACTGCTCAGCGTGACAACCGCTCTCCTAGCGTTTCTTGGCTCTGCCGGTTGTCTTACGCTTCTTGGCCTTCTTGCGCTTGGCCGCCTTCCTCTTGGGAGCCTTCTTCTTGGCGGTCTTCCGCTTGGCGGTCTTCCGCTTGGCGGTCTTCCGCTTGGCGGTCTTCCGCTTGGCGGTCTTCCGCTTGGCGGTCTTCCGCTTGGCG
>CP070666.1:2442624-2446604 GCA_020351775.1 Gemmatimonadota bacterium
GGCAACGGATTCCGCCGCGTGCGGCTGGGCCGACGGAGGAACCAGCAGCACCGTCGGCACAGCGTCGGCAGTCCGCAACAGACGCAACCCAGGCCGCAGCCTGCCGCTGCGACTGAACACCACCCTAGTTGGGGAGATTCGGGGGGAGACCGAACCCCGGACGGTCAGCTGCGGATCGTACGTGTCGGCAGTGCGGCGGCCTACGGCGATGGCATCGAAACCGGCTCTGATCCAGTGAGCGTGGGCCCGGGCCACATCGCCCGTGATCCACTGAGAGTTGCCGCCGGCGTCAGCCAGGAACCCGTCCATGGAGGTGGCCAGCTTGAGCGCGACGAACGGCCGATGGGCTCGGGCTTGGCTCCAAAGGAACGGGGCATTCAGGGCCGCCGCCTCTCGCATCAGCAATCCCGACTCGACCTCAATCCCGTGCGAGCGCAGCCGCTGCGACCCACCGCCGGCCCGTGGACTGGGATCGGCGACCGCGAATACGACTCGGCTCACGCCAGCCATGACCAGAGCGTCGGTACAGGGAGGTGTCTTGCCTCGGTGGGAGCAGGGCTCGAGGTTGAGAACGCAGGTGGTCCCTTGAGCATCCTCGCACGACGAGATGGCCTCGATCTCGGCGTGGGGCGCGCCGTACTCTCGGTGGTGGCCGCGCCCGACTATCACCCCGTCCTTGAGCAGGACTGCACCCACCAGAGGATTGGGAGCGACGCGCCCCCAGCCGTTGAGCGCCAGCTCGAGCGCCGACTCCATTGCCTGCTGCTCCGTCACGCGCTGTCGCCCCGCCTGCACGCCGCTGGCGGTCCCGCGATCCGGCTGTCGGTGGCCGTCGGCCGCACTACTAGTCAACGAGCTCCACCCCCGCTCCCGTCACGACCTCTCCGATCACCCACGTCTCTACCCCTGAGCCGTCCGCGCAGCCTCGCACCTCGTCTACAGCCGCTCGCGGCACCACCGCGATCATGCCGATCCCCATGTTGAACACGTGGAACATCTCGGCTTCATCCACACCACCGGCCTGCTGCAGCACACGGAACAGCGGTGGCACGGGCCAGGCGGACCGCTCCACCCTTGCACCACACCCCTGCGGTAGCGGTCGTTCCAGATTACCAGGTATGCCTCCACCGGTTACGTGGGCCAGAGCGTGAATCCGATCGAGCACCGTTCGCATCGCTGGCCAATAGCTCCGGTGAACCGCCAGCAGCGCTGCCCCAACGGTCGTGCCCGCATCGGGCATCTCGTCCCCGATATCCAGCCGCATCTCCTCGAACACGATCTGCCGCGCCAGTGTGTAGCCGTTGGTATGCAGTCCTGTGGAGGCGTATCCTACCAGCACATCGCCGGGCTCGACTGCATCTCCGTGAAGCGCAGCCGCCTCCGAGACTACCCCGACGATGGTGCCGGCCAGGTCGTAGTGGCCGGGATGGTACACGTCGGGCATCTGCGCGGTCTCACCGCCGACCAGGGCCATTTCATGGGCGCGGCACCCACGGGCGACGCCTTCGACGAGAGCCGCGATCGTGTCGATCTCCATTCCCGCCCCGGCAATGTAGTCGAGGAACGCGAGCGGCCGAGCGCCGTGCACCAGTATGTCGTTGACCGAGTGATTGAGCAGGTCTTCTCCCACAGTATCGTGCACGCCGGCTCGCACGGCGACGAGAACCTTTGTTCCAACCCCATCGGTGCTCATGACCAAAGCAGGTTGCTCGACGTCCGCCGGTACGCGAACCATTCCGCCGAAAGCCCCGAAACCTCCGATGGTCAACGGTGTCTGCGTCGACGTGACCGCGGTACGAATCCGTTGTTTGGCGCGCGCTGCGGCATTGAGGTCGACGCCGGCGGCCTTGTATCGATCGGTCGTCATGGCCTGCTCCCCGGCTCCGGCTCGATATCGAACCGTACCAACTCGGCAAATTCCCGCACCCGCTCCGTCACTTCCGCCACCCCTATCTCGTCGAACCGCTCGGTCGAGAACCGCTCCACAGCGAACGAGCCCATGGCAGACCCGTACACCATGGCCCGTCGCAAATTCGCCGGTGACGTGTCTCGTGTGCGGGCTAGCTGCCCCATGAAACCGCCCGCAAAGGAGTCACCTGCACCGGTCGGATCGAACACATCTTCCAGCGGATAGCCCGGCACATAGAATATCCGATCCCGCTCCACCAGAACGGCCCCGTACACACCTTGCTTGATCACGGCAACTGACGGGCCCCGCTCGAGGATCCAGCGGGCGGCACGATACACATTCCAGTCACCCGAAAGCTCACGCGCCTCCGCATCGTTCACCAGCAGCACGTCGATTCGTCGCAGCAACTCGAGGAGTACGTCGCGCTTGCCGTGGATCCAGTAGTTCATGGTATCACACGCAACCAGTTCCGGTTGCTTGATCTGCCCCAGCACACTGAGTTGCAGCTCGGGATCGATGTTGCCGAGGAACACGTAGGCGGCGTCCCGAAAGCGGTCGGGAATCTTCGGATTGAAGTCGGCGAACACGCCGAGCCTGGTATCTATCGTGTCGCGGTTCTGCAGATCGTAAGAGTATTTCCCTTTCCAGCGGAAGCTCTTGCCCGGCTTCTCTTCTATGCCACTTAGGTCTACCCCCCGCTTGCCGAGACGCTGCAACACACCGGCTGGAAAATCGCTTCCTATGACGCCCACAACTTGGACCGGGTGCAGCAGGCAAGCTGCGTGGCTGAAGTAGACAGCCGAGCCGCCCAGCGCCTCTTCCCGTGATCCGAAAGGTGTCTCCACCGAATCGAGTGCGACACTGCCGACGACCAAGAGCGACACATTCACATCCGTTCTGGAGCAGTCACGCCCAAGAGGTGTAGCCCGTTGGCCAGAACGATCTGTGCCGCTCTGACCAATACGAGTCGCGCGTTCTCGAGATCTCCGCCGGAACCGACTACCCGATGCCGGTGATACCAGCCGTTCACCAATCGGGCCAGTTCCTCCAGGTACACGGTGATACGGTGGGGTTCCAGCGACTCTGCCGCTCGGCTAACGGTCTCGGGATACTCCGCAATGTGTTTGATGAGCGCCTGTTCGTCCTGTTCTGACAGGAGTGACAGGTCGACCCCAGCGGCGCTAACCGTAGCAGGATCGATTTGAGCAGTCCGCTGAATCCCTGCCATGCGTGTATGCGCATACTGCACGTAGTACACCGGATTCTCGTCCGACTGCTTGGTGGCCAGATCGATGTCAAACACGAACTGCGCATCGGCCTTGCGCATGAGGAAGAAGTAGCGGGCAGCATCGACGCCTGTCTCCTCGAAGAGATCGCGCAGTGCCACAAAGGTCCCCGAACGCTTCGAGAACCGCACCTCCTCGCCGTGTCTCGTTACCCGTACCAACTGGACTAGTATTGCCCGGAAGAAGTCCTGCGATGCACCGAGCGCATTCATCGCAGCGGTCATCCGGTCGACATACCCGTGGTGATCCGCGCCCCACACATCGATGGCGACATCGAATCCACGGGATGCTTTGTCGCGGTGATAGGCAATGTCGGGCAGAAAGTAGGTGTATGAGCCATCGCTCTTTCTGAGCACCCTGTCTTTCTCGTCGCCGTGTGCCGCGGTTGCGAGCCACAGCGCGCCCTCCTTCTCGTACGTGAGGCCACGGCGGCTCAGCTCCACCAGGGTTTCGTCAACAAGCCGCTTGCGATAGAGGTCGCTCTCCAGGTACACGACTTCGAACTCAACTCCAAAGTCCGTGAGCGTCCGGTCCTGCTCGTCTCGCTGACTGCGCACTGCGAATTCGCGGCACCTCTCTATGGCCACAGCTGCCGGCTCATCGGCGAGGCTTGTGCCCTCTCGCTCCAGAATCTGGTCAGCCAGCTCCCTCAGGTACTCACCGTGGTATCCGCCTTCGGGAATCTCTGCGGCACGGCCCACGGCCTGTTGCACGCGTGCCCAGAGCGACTCCGCCAAGTGGTCGATTTGGACACCGGCATCGTTGACGTAGAATTCCCGGACCAC
>CP070666.1:2446704-2458912 GCA_020351775.1 Gemmatimonadota bacterium
ATACCCCCATCGCTGATAGCACCGCCGCCGAAGGTCACGTCGGAGACTGTGATCCCGGTGCTACCCAGACTAGCGTAATGTCGGATTCTCAGATTGCCGGTCTGTCGCTGCTGTGACTGTGGGGTCCAGCTGCTGTCATCGGACTCGTGTGAGTTGGCCCGGCAAAGCAGAGCCGCAGTAGCAGCTCCGGTGGCGAGTCCCTTGGAGAATTGGCGCCGCGATATCCGTTTCATTGGGGCACCTCTGACGTGGCTACCGGAACGTGCGTGGCGGCGCCCGGCGTGTTCGTCGCCCGCCCGGATCCGTCATATGCTACGAATCGTCCGGGAGTGGCCACGACAAATCTAGGATCATTCGGAAGCCGGGGCGAGGTACTGTGGCTCATCTACTCACGACAGCGGCAACCGCGCTCGCAATTGGCGGGCTCGGTCGGTAGTTTTGTGGCGCTGAGCACCGTCAGACCCGCCCGTGGTCGTACTCGTCGGCAGTCAGCTCACGAATGCTGGCTCGGATCGACTTGCGGCGTGATCTTACAGCACACAACGAGAGGTGATGAGGAATGGCAGCCTATACCTGTGAGAAGTGTGGCATGAGCATTGGCATGATGACATGCGGTAAATGCGGTAAGGAACTCGTGCATGAGACACTTACCCTGGACGACGGCAGCAAAGTAGACATCTCCCAGTGTCCTGACGGGCATGGCAAGGTCAAGTCACCGATGTGTTGCGGCCAAGACATGACGTGCTCCATTGGCTGATCTGGAGAAGCAACGTCTCAGGAGCCTTCATGAGTGGCGTATGAGCCTACCGCACTGCGGGATGCAAGCGTCCTTCAAAACGGTTCGGTGCGCAACACCGCTGAGGCGGCGTTACAGTGCGCAAGAAGCATCGCCTGTTGCGGCTTCGTTCTTGGCTGCAGCGGCGCGTCTGAGTCGGGCGGGGCAACCACTGCATCCGTCAGGGATGCAGAGCGCGTGGTGTGCGACTGTCTCCAGGCCTGCAACGCACACGACATTAGGGGGGCGCTCCGAGCGGTGGCTCCCGATTTCGTGTGGGTCGATGTGGTCGGCGACTTGGTATGCGTCGGGGTCCGCGGTACTGAGGCGTTGTGGGAAGGGCGCACCAGCTATTGCGGGCGGTTCCCGGGTGCTCGCTCGGAGATCGAAGACCTCGTAGCCCTGGGTTCGTGACTCGGCGTGCGGGACCAGCGACGGCCAGGAGCAGTCGCGGGCTGCGTTTTCAGTCTACGAAGTACGAGAGGGTCAGGTTCACAGGGTGTGGTACTATCCGGGTGTTCCCTGACAGACTGTGTTTGAGTCGTTGACAAGGCATCTGGAGTCACAATGCGGTTCGTGATTGGAGTTCTATTTCTCATACACGGTGTTGCCCATCTGGTCGGGTTCGTGGTGCCGTGGCGAATCGCGACTCTGGAAGAGACACCGTACAAGACCACCATACTGAATGGCAGAGTGAATGTGGGCGACGGTGGGATCAGGGCAATCGGTGTGGTGTGGCTCCTCGTGGCGCTGGCCTACATGGTCTGCGCCGTTGCCGTTTCGCTCGAGCTGGAGTGGTGGTTCTGGCTCACCGTGGCTGCAACATTTCTTTCCTTCGATCTGACCATCGTCGGCTGGCCGGAATCGAGGATCGGTGTCGCAGTAAACGTCCTGATAGTGGTCGTGCTGATAGGCACCGCGCTGGGCTGGTTAACTGTCATGTAAGGACCGGTCGGATTCACCCAGACTTCACGACTTCTTTAGGGTGACGCCAATGAATTGGTGGCTGACAGATTCACGCGCCTGGTGCGACCAACCGAGACAACGCTCATGCTGAACACTCTCACCAGCTTGCTATGTCTAGCGCTCACACCTGGGTCTACTCAAGGACCAGGTGAAATCCGCTTTGTCGAGACCAGTGTGGATCTCAGGCGCGACGGCTCAGCCGTGGTCCTCTACACCGTCCAGTGGGCCGTAGTGCGCGGCGAGTTCCACGGATTTTACTTCGAGGGCTCCGACCGGCTCCAGGTCCGGATGGCCGCCGCCGAGGCTTACGCGGTGGACGATCGGGGGCAACGCTACGACGTCTCGATCTCGCTCGTATCGGCGGGGCGATGGGACATCGTGCTGGCGGGGGGCCGGGGTGTACCCGCGGGACGCCGCCTCACTTTCGTGTTCGCTTTCGCCACGGACTTCGTCGAGGCGGGCTACGTTGCGCCCACCACGACGGAGGATGGGCGTCGCCTGGCGGTCTTCAACTGGTCTCCGGTCCAATGGAACGAGGCGAACAACCAGGACCACTACACCCTCAGCATCCTGACGCCGCACGTGCTGCAGTCCGGCGTCGACGTGCGGCAGTACGTGACCGCGAACGAACTGGTACTCACTGAGACTTGGGTGAACGAGAAATTCCGCATCGACTACCAGCGGGGTGAGGCCGACCGGCTGCGGCTAGTGTTCCACAGGGACCGACCGGGTAACGAGTACGACATGCGCACCCAGTTCTATCTGCCGGCGGAGTGGTTCGCCTTGGCCGGTGTTGCGGAGGCGCCGCCGCCGCGAAGCGGTGGTATTCACCCTGTGAACTGGTACATGGGTGGTGGTGTGATCGCGGTGTTGGGACTGTTCTTCCTGGTCGTCACCGGCAAGCACCGCTCGATGGTCGCCGCCCGGCGTGGCCTGGACGAGGTTCGCTGGGATACGCTCGACTGGACGCCGCCCAAGCTGGTGCTCTCCAGTTTCCGCGTGCCTGGAAAGGTGTGCGAGGACCTGACCCCCATCGAGGCCGCGTTCTACCTGGCGCTCCCCTTCAAGCGGATCGTCAGTGCCATGCTGAATTCCATGGTGGCTGAGGGCTTCCTGCGCATCACGTCGCGTAATCCGCTGCGTGCCCGCGTGATCAAGACACCTGACAAGGAGCAACTCGATCAATACGAGCGGATGTTCTTCGAGTCGTTCGCCGACGACGGCCGGCTGTCTCAGCTCGAACTCGAGAATCTCATGAATCTCGCGGTGGAAACCATACGCAAGAAGGCATGGGACTGCGACATCGAAGCGACCAAAGAGCACTACCGCAACTTGGTGTTGCAGCATGCCGAGCAGGACGCTGGCACCACTGGCCGCGGCGACGACAGATCATGGTATTGGTGGTATCACAACCACCATCCCTACTACCGTCATCACTACCACCACGAGCGAGATCCGTTCGTGAACGAGGTGGATATCCCGATCCAGACCGATCACATCCTGGGCGGCCCGATCGACACCGATCTGGTCACGAATCTCAATGTGTGTCACGACGCCTGTCACTCCGCCTGCCACTCGGCGTGCCACTCGGCGTGTCACTCGGCGTGTCACTCCGCTTGCCACTCGGCGTGTGTGAGCGGGAGCTCCCACTGATGCCGTCAGCGCCGGTGGCCGCACCGGTGATCGACCTATCGTGGATCGATGAGTTTGTGAGCCGCGTCAAGCCGTACATCTTCGTACGGGAAACGGACAACATCATCATCAAGCGACCCAATCAGGCACAGCAGGTGAACCCGCAGGGTGCGCGTCTGCTCAGGTCGCTGCTTGACGGCAAGACCGTAAGCGAAATCCTCGACGACGTCGGCCATCAGCCACACAAGGCCAGGGACATCCAGTCGTTCATGCTGGAAGTCAAACGCTTCATGGAGGGCACGCTCGACGAGCTGAATCACAGCGACGCGCTCGAGGTGCGTCCGTTCGAGATGTCGTTTGCCAAGCTACCGGTACTGTCTGAAGTAGCGATCACCTATCGCTGCAATCTGCGATGCAAGTTCTGCTACGCCGGCTGTAACTGCACCCGGAACCCGGTGGGTGACGATCGTGAGATGACGACTGCCGAAGTGAAGCAGGTCCTGCGCAAGATCTACCTCGATGCCGAGGTCCCATCGGTGAGTTTCACCGGCGGTGAGGCAACGCTGCGGCCAGATCTGGCCGAGTTGGTACGGTATGCCAGCGACTCGGGCCTGCGTGTGAATCTCATCACCAACGGCACCCGTATCTCCCGAGCGTACGCAGCAGAGCTGGCTGATCAAGGTCTCGACTCTGCCCAAGTGAGTCTCGAAGGAGTGACGCCGGAGACGCACGACGGAATCACCACGGTGAAGCATTCGTTTGAACGTGCGGTGGCGGCGGTCCACAACCTGAGCGCCACCGGCGTGCACGTCCACACCAACACCACCATCAACCGTGATAACCTGCACGAGTGTCGCTCGATGCCGCAGTTCGTGAAGAAGGAACTGCAGCGCGACAAGTTCAGCATGAACCTCGTCATCCCGAGTGGAACGGCCGCCCTGAACCAGCGTCTAGCAGTACGTTACAGCGAGCTGGGACCGATCCTGTTGGACATCATTGCCGAGAGCAAGCGGCACGATGTCGAGTTCATGTGGTATTCCCCCACTCCCATGTGCCTGTTCAATCCCATAGTCCACGGACTCGGCAACAAGGGTTGTAGCGCGTGCGATGGACTGCTTTCCGTAGGCGCGAATGGTGATGTGCTACCGTGCGCATCGTACGATGAGAGTGTGGGGAACATACTGGAAGCGGATGTCCTCGACGTGTGGCACTCGGAGCGCGCCGAGCTGTTCCGCGGCAAGTTCCTGGCGCATTCACAGTGCAGGGATTGCGAGCACTTCCAGATCTGCAATGGGGCGTGTCCGCTCTACTGGCGCACCATGGGGTTCGATGAACTCTGCAGCGTGCGCGGTTTTGAACCAGTGGCAACGGAGCACTTCGAGCAATGATCCTTCCCACCAAATCCGACCGCGGTACGGTCGTGTTCTGGTTCTTGCCGTCGCTGGCATACAACACACGACTGGCCGTGAGCTTCATCATCATCGCTGCCGGAATGGCGCTGCAACTGGCCAGCGGCGCCGTGCTGCCAGGCATTCTGCTGGTTGCAGCTGGCAACCTGCTGCTGGTGGTCAAGGGTTATGACAACCGCGTCGACAGTGGCGCGTTCGACGTCGCTGCTCAGTGGGAGCGGGTTGGCATCGAGAAACTCCAGGAACTCAAGGCGCTGGACAAGAAGATGCGCCGCTGGGACCGCAGCCTGCTGGACGTCACCAATCCGTTCGGCGCAGTGGCGTTCGTTCTTCTGTTTGGTGCCATCGTGCTGGTTGTCGTGGCGAGCTTCAGCGCCGATAACGAAGTCGGGCAATACATGTTTGTACTCGGCCTCAACGCAGTGGTATTGCTCCTTCCCCATTGGGTCACGGGCATCCGCTCCATCTTGCGGCGGCCCGGTCTGCTGGTGCGGATCGAGGCAATCGAGGAGGTGCTGGACCGGGCCCAGCGGCGTCTCAAGGACCACGAGGTGGCCCTGTTGATGTTGCTGAGCGGTGGGGAGGTGTCGATCCCCGAAGACGTGAAGTTCAAGGTCGACATCGCGGGACGCGACCCGGATTTCCTAGGCCTCTACGGGCAGGTTGTGATCAACGAAGTGCAGGGTACATCATACCCGTACTTCTATGTCGTCTTGGTGACGCGCAAGGGATACGGGTTGCGTGACGCGTACCACGACCATAGGCCCGGCAACAAGATTACCAAGGAGTTCAAGTACGAGGGTGAGGTCGAGGTGATGGTGCTGCGACAACACACCACCAAACGGTCAGGGTATCACACGAAGCCTGCGGTGGCCAACGCCATCTTCTACGAGGGGCTGGATCTGGCCGAGCGCGTGGCGGTGAGGGCCGCGGTGTAGGAAAAGCGCACCTGCTGACAACATCCCGGCCACCCTCAACTGCAGACCCCTATTTTTCATGCTGTTTAGACTACGGATTACGCCTGAAGTTCAACCAGTATAGCAGAGGACACCGAGATGATGTGTCGTCTAACAAGTTCGACAGTGGGCCCCGTATTGGCCACGATGGTCGCCCTTGCCACGTCGGGGGCACTCAACGCACAGAACCTCACGCACGAGACCCTCGCCAATCTTCGCTTCCGCACGATTGGACCGGCCACGATGAGCGGACGCATAGTCGACATCGCCGTGGTCGAAGCCAACACGTACACGTTCTACGTGGCATCGGCTACAGGTGGGGTTTGGAAGACCACCAACAACGGCATCACTTTCACGCCGGTGTTCGAGCGTGAGGGCACGCACTCGGTTGGTGCCATTGCCGTCCACCAGGTCGACACCAACATAGTCTGGGTCGGCACCGGAGAACGTGCCAACCGGCAGAGCAGTTCGTGGGGTGATGGTGTCTACAAATCCACCGACGGCGGAGAGACGTGGACCAACACGGGTCTCGATGACTCGCATCACATCGGCCGCATCGCGCTGCATCCCACGGATCCGGACATCGTGTTCGTGGCAGCGATGGGCCATCTGTGGGGACCGAATGACGAGCGCGGCCTCTACATGTCCACCGATGGTGGCGCGACGTGGACGCGCGTCTTGAGTGGGGATGAGGCGACGGGTGTCGTCGATGTGGCAATCGACTGGTTCGACCCGAACATCGTGTACGCCGCCAAGTATCAGCGGCGCCGGCGCCCGTACGGCTTCCACGGGGGCGGGCCCGGCAGCGGCCTGTACAAGTCCAGCGATGGCGGCGCTACGTGGCGAGAGCTCACGAACGGGCTTCCGGAAGGCGACATCGGCCGTATCGGCATCTCTATCTATCGCTCCGATCCGCGCATCGTCTACGTCTCGGTCGAACAGGGCTGGCGCTACAATGCGTCGACGCAATACGGCGAGTATCGAGCCGGCGTGTACCGCTCCGAGGACAAGGGCGAGACGTGGCAGCACATGAGTACATGGAACCCGCGTCCGATGTACGCCAGCCAGCCGCTCGTCGATCCCAACGACGATCAACGGATCTACATGGTCAACTCGTACAGCTTCTCGGACGACGGCGGCAAGACGTTCACGCGACCGCGCCAATCGTTGCACGGAGACGATCGCTTGGTCTGGGTCGATCCCCACGACTCGCGCCACGTGCTGAAAGCCGACGACGGCGGGCTGGGCATCTCCTACGATCGCGGCCTGAGCTGGATCTACGCGACGCATCTTCCCGTGAGCCAGTTCTACCGCGTCGGGGTGGACATGTCGAACCCCTATTGGGTCTACGGTGGGCTGCAGGACAACGGCAGTTGGATGGGGCCAAGTGCCACGTACAACAGTGAAGGAGTGCGATTCGAAGACTGGATCAAAACCGGTGGTGGCGACGGTTTCGTCAATCTCGTCGACACCACCGACAACGCCACCCTGTACACCGAATCGCAGTATCTCGGCTTGTCTCGAGTGGACATCAAGTCTGGTGCGAGAGTGTGGATCAGGCCGGACAACGCCCGCGGAGCCATTTCGGCCAGGAGAAACTGGGACGCGTGGGGTCCGGGCCTCCCTGAGCCGGAGCTGGGCAACGCAATGGCCCCGGCCAACTGGGACGGACCGTTCATTATCTCACCACATGACAACAACACGCTGTACGCCGGCACCAATCAGCTGTGGAAGAGCAGCGACCGTGGGAATACTTGGCTGTCACTCGGCGATCTCACGACCGGCGTGAATCGCCGGGAGTTGCGGATCATGGGACAGCGGCCACACGACAGTACACTATCGCTCGATGACGGCATTCCCTACTATCCCACCCTATCAGCTATCGCCGAGTCGCCGCTGCGGCAAGGACTGTTGTACGCGGGTACCGATGACGGAAATCTGCAGGTGTCCCTGGACGACGGTCAGTCCTGGCAGAACGTGGTGGATCGGTTGCCGGGTCTTCCCGCTTCGAGTTGGATCTCCGGCATCGAGCCGTCGAGGTTCGACGAGGGAACCGTCTACGTCGCGATAAACAATTACCGCAATGACGATTACAGCAACTACCTGTTCCGGTCATCCGATTTCGGCCAGACGTGGACCTCGATCGTGGGCGATCTGCCTGCCGATCGAGTGACCCGCACGATCCGTGAAGACTTGCGCAACCCCGATGTGCTGTACCTCGGTACGGAGTTGGGTCTGTTCTATAGTAACGACAACGGTGTTCACTGGGTCGAGTTGAAGGGCAACATGCCGACGATGGCATTCAACGATCTCGTTCTGCACCCCCGCGACAACGACCTCGTACTCGCCAGCCACTCACAGGGCATCTGGATCCTGGACAACGCGAACGCACTGCAGGAGCTGACTCCCGAAGTATTACGGGCTGAGGCCCACCTGTTTACCATCGAGCCGGCTGAGATGATCCGCTACCAGGGCGCTGGAGGACATACGGGCGACGTGGTGTTCATGGGAGAGAATCCGCCTGCAGGTGCCATCATTGACTACTACCTGAGTGAGGAGCGAGATCCGCAACAGGTAACCGTCTCGATCCATGATGACTCGGGGCGGGAGATTAATCGGACGAGAGCGACCGCGCGATCTGGTGTGAACCGCGTTGTCTGGAATCTGCGGCACGCCAACATCGGTATGCCAGACGATGTCGACCGCGGGCGCGGCATGGAGGGCCCCTGGGTCCTCCCCGGTCAGTACACGGTGCGGCTGCAGGTAGGGACCCAGCGCTTCGCGCAGACGGTTGAGGTCCTGGAAGACCCGCGCATTGAGGTGACCGACCCGCAGCGTGCCGACTGGCACGAGAGGGTGATGTCACTAGCCGAGACCGTGCAGTCGTTTCTCGTGACAGCGGATACGGTTGCCAAGATCAAGCAGCATGTAGACGGTTTGTCCGAGCAGCAGCGAGCGGGCATCCGCAACCTGGTCACCGAAGTCGACGATATCGCGCCGCTGGTGGGCGAGCTACGCAGCAGGCTGATGCGGCTCTACGGACAGGTTAGCGAATGGCCCGCTCCGCTCACCGCCGACCAGCAGTCGCAGACGGACTACGTCGGGCAGTGGATCCGTCGCCTGGAGCCGAGGGTGAGAAGGGTGGTGGCGGCAGAGCTGCCTTGAGGGGGAGCACGGCCGATCCGACCGCCAACCGAGGTGGGGAGCATGTGGGCTTGCCATCGTTGCGCTGCAACAGCCTCTGAGGGAAGCCTTCCCGCGGGGTCCCGTTGGAGCGGCGCACGTACACCTTCGGTCCGGTTGCTGCCTCACACCAAGGGGGTTTGGGGTTGTTGGCTTTGGATTTTGGGTCGATTGGATGACGCTGCGGGGTGACGATGTCACACTTGCATGCCATTGTGGCGCATTTCGAATCGCCGATTTGAAGCTTTGAATCGGCAGTTTGAAGCTTCGAATCGTTGGGAAGAAGCTCATCGAAGTCCCGCCGATGTCCCGTGCAAGTCGTGTAACTCAATGACCAACAAGCGGATAGGGCACGTGAGGCCGGACAGCCGCCGTGCGGGAAGTCGACTACATCTATGACGGCTTCATGATGCGGATCGACGACAAGGGCGAAAGCAACGACTTGGCTGCCAATTCGGCACCGGGTGTCGTGCCACGTCTTCATTGGTTCACCAGCGCCCCGACGAGGACGCCTGCGCCGGCTGCGCCGATGCAAAGGCCGAGTGTGTGCTGCTCCACGGTCAGTTCACGTTGGCAGACCTGGCGGTGGCTAGGTAGATGCCATTGAACACGAACTTGAACGTTCCGTGCGGCTGGCCGCGGAACAGCACTTCGGGACCGAAGATGTATAGCTTGCCTTCGCCCACGTCGGCCTCGATGGCAGCGAGACCGCGCTGCACATGCTCCTGACCCCAGGCCCAGCCGCTGCGTAACGGCGTGTCGGAGTCGTACCACGCGACTCGACGCACGCCCTGTGCCTCAGCTCCGTCCTCGAGCCGGAACACGGGGCTGCGCCTGAACGTCACCATGGCACGATCGCCCATGCCGTAGGCGATCGGCCTGGTATTGTCCACCCGTGCTTCGAGCAGCGAGCCGGGTATGAAGTAGTCTTCCATCCGCAGCGGTCGGCCGTTTTCGTCGACCAGGTGATTGCCGATGGGCAGGTCCAGATGGGTCGCCAGGTTTGCGGAGGTGCCGATCGTGATGATAGTCCCGCCGTCCTCCAGGAATGCCCGGAGCTGAGGAACAGTCACATCGGCGGTCACCCTCCCCACGCGACTGCGGTACTCCTCGGGGATGTCTTGCGAAGGTCTGTCCTCTTCCTCGTACCTGCCGCGAACCTGCTGTCCGCCGGTCACGGCGGAGATCGCACCCGTGGGGAATATCAACACGTCATATTGTCGCTTGAGCCTGCCTGCATCCAGTGTGGGTGGATAGACGACTTCAAAGGGAAACTCGAATTGCTCCAGCAGCCAACGGGTCCAGCCAGATGGCATTGACCCGCCGTACTGGTCCCACAACCCCACGCGCACCTGCTGCATCTGGAGCGCCTCCGTGCGGGGCAGCGACGACACGCCCTCGAAGCTGATGCCCAGTTCCGAGGCCAGCTGCTGCAATTTGGCTGCGGTGCCGCTGCCGGAGCGGATGTACATGGTGCCGGCAGGGTACTCGTTTCCGTTCGCCGTCACGGGTTGAGTCAGCCAATAGACCCTCTCGCCGTCCGTCAGGAGGCGGGTCATCGCGACGAATGCAACGTTTGGCTCGTGGCTCAGCAGGAATCCTCGTGCGCCTTGAGCGTTGGTCACCGTCCCCGCCGGCACTTCAGCGAACCCCTCGATCTTCTCAAACGGACCTGAGAAGCCATCGAGTATGCGGTCGAACTCGACCCCCATCTGGAAAGCCAAGGTCCAACCCGTGACGTCATACGGTGCTATGGGCGGTCCCCCCGGGTAGGCAAAGTCATTGGGGTGGTCCTGCGGTTCGAACATGCTAATGACGTGCGGTCTGAATGCCTGTGCCGCCATCACAACAAACGACCCTGCAGGGTAGGTCTTGCCGTCGATGGCGAAGTCAGCGGTTGCCCGATGTACCGTCACCCCGCTCTTGATCAACGCATTGACGAACTTCGCCGCGGCCGGAAAGTCCGCTCGGTCTGACGGCAGAATGAACCCACGGGGATCCCGATGCGCCGGGTCGTGCAGCACTTCGTCGTACAGCTCTGAGGGTATGCCTCGGCGGCCCCGACCCACGTCGACCTCCCGGCCGGCGGCGGCAGCTCGCAGCGCCTCGATCCTCTTGGGGCGAATGGTCCAATGATCTTGGCTGCCACGCTCGATCGAGTTCTTTCCCATCAGGTAGATGTTGTACAGCAAGTTCTCGCGGTTCCGGGACGCGTAGTCCAGCACTGCACGGTTGGCCGTCACCGAGTAATCGATGGACTGCCGGAAGTGCCATTCCTGGGGTGCGATCGGATAGGGCATGTCGTTGTGAGCCAACTGGCGATCCGGAATCAACGGGATTTGCATCGGCGTCGGGTGCCCGATGATCTCCGTGAGCAACCCGACCATGTTATGCCAGTAGGGTGTAGTCCTCTGACCGCCGTTCCACCACGTGGAGTAGCTCGCTCCTGATCTCATGGTGGCGCCGGGTTTACCCTCGGCGATGAACCGGCGGTGCATGGCCGATCCGACGCCGTCGATGGTCGTGATCACCAGTGGGTCGATATCGTGGTTGAACGGATCGCGGAACGGCGGCGCAAATAGCACTGTGCCCGCGGGACCCGACTGGTGGTGGTTGTACACTATCTGGGGGAACCACTCCCGATAGAGGACACGACTCATGTTCTCTGTCTCGGGCATGTTGTTCATGTAGGCGTCGCGGTTGTTATCGTGACCGACGTACCAGTGATATAGCCGCGGCAGACCCGATGTGCTGCGATCTTCAGGGTTGTCGTGCCTCATGTACCAGTTGGACACCAGCTCCATGCCGTCCGGATTCGCGTGCACGGCCAGGATGATGACATCATCCAGGAAGCGCATGGTCTCCGCGTCATCGAGGCTCACGAGCTGGTAGACAGTCTCGACTATCTGGTGCGCTCCCACGACCTCGGTGGCGTGGAGGCCGCCATCCAGCCACACGACGGCCTTGCCTTCGCGTGCGAGCCTGCGGGCTTCGTCGTCGGTCAGGCCTTCCGCCAGCGCCAACCGGCGCGCCGTGTCCCTGTAGCGAGCGAGGTCTCGGTGATTCTCGGGAGACGTGATGATACACATTAGCTGGGCACGTGCCTCGGCGGTCTGGCCAATCTCCTGCAGCACCATCCTGGGAGATTCGTCAGCCAACTTGCGCCAGTAAGACTCGACCTGAGTGTAAGTGGCTAGATGGTAGTCGTCCCCGATGTTGAAGCCAAAGTGATCGATTGGCCTCGTTACCTGAGCTAGGCCGGTGCCCGGCAGCACCGCAACGGCTGC
>CP070666.1:2459012-2469798 GCA_020351775.1 Gemmatimonadota bacterium
CTGTTCCGGACTCATGTAGGCCGGCGTACCGATGCTGATGCCCGTCTCGGTGAGACGACCCTCGCCGGCCTCAGTGACGGCTCTCGCAATTCCAAAGTCGGCCACGACTGCTTCGCCCGCCGAGAGCAACACATTCTCCGGCTTGATGTCGCGGTGGACGACGCCTTGGCTGTGGGCGTAGCTCAACGCAGCAGCGACCTCTCTCGTGATCTGTAGTGCATCGTCGATTGGAAGTTGGCCTTCCCGATTCATCCGGTCACGAAGGGTCTCGCCTTCCACGTACGGCATCACGTAAAAGAGAAACCCGTCGGCTTCTCCCGAATCCAACAACGGCAGTATGTGAGGATGGTTCAGGTTGGCAGTGATCTTGATTTCGCGAAGGAAGCGGTCGGCACCAAGCGAGGCTGCTAGTTCAGGCCGGAAAACTTTGACGGCGACCTGTCGCTCGTGCCTCAAATCCTGCGCCAGGTAAACGGTAGCCATCCCACCGCTGCCCAACTCGCTCTGGATCGTGTAGCGACCCTGCAGCGCCGCATTCAGACGGTCAATGTGCTCGTTCAAGCACACACTCCGCGTTGATCCGCTCTCGTCCGCGACGGTCTGCGGCCTTCGTAGCGGTTGGCGAGGGCGGTCTTGAGGCGATCCAGCTGATCAGTCATGAAGCGACCTCGACTGGCAGTACCCGAAGCTACGGATTGGCTAATGGTCACGCCAGGTTGGCGTGTGCGGTGCTGCTTCGAGGCGACCCACTGAACCCCATTTGCTCTGTGCGAGTTTCTCTCAGTCTGGCTGAGTGCGGCTGAGTATCGCTACGTATTGCTGTGTAAGGAGTTGCAGCAGCTTGTTGTTTGGCTGAGTGTCTCTGAGTTTGGCTCAGTTTGGCTGAGTTCGCACACTATTCGCACACCACAGATTTGTGATGTCCAGTAGAAAGCCCCGACGCCGCGTGACGCTCGGGGCTGGGCAGCCAGTTGTGCTGCAACCGCTTCACCCGCTGGACTACCTCCCCACCTTCGCCTTCGACTCCTCGAACAAGTTCTGAACGAAGACGAGCTCGCTTCGGCCTCCAGTCCGCCTCATCATCAGGAACCGGTGGCCGTCCACGCTGACGTCATAGGTGGGGTGACAGCAGAACTCGTCACCCGCCTGGTACTCGCGCCCTCCGTGAACACGTCGAGGAACTCGGCCCAGTGCTCTTCGGCACGATCCGTTTGGCCCATCTCCGTGTGCATCTGCGCCAGGCGGCAATGCACGAATGGATACCAAGCCGCGCGCCAACGAATGTCGAATGTGCTCCCCGGCAACTGGGCGACCTTCTCAAAGAAGCGCATCGCGGAGGTCGCGACGCCGAGTTGCCGGTACGCCTCGGCCACGAGCCACTGTCGCGGGCTGGGAGCGCTCCTCAGCACCTTCGTCACATGCGGACCTGCTCAGAGCAAGGCTTACGGCTTCCTCTGGACTCAATGCACGACCCTGCTTCTGAGCGGAGGCGAACGCCGCCTCGCCAAGCACGCGTCGGAGCTCGTGGGCCCGCTTGTCGACCTCTTGTTGCTCGGGTGGGGCCAACTTCTCCCCCATCTCCTCCCGCAGCGCCTCCGCGGCCGTGAGAAGTTGAATCGCCCGTCCCGCTTGCCCGGAGGCAGCCGCCAAAAGTGAGAAGGCGCGCAGTGCACTTGCCGTACCGCGCTTCTCGCCTAGCCTCGTGAAGAGCGAGAGGCTTTCTGAAAGGAGCGTGCGTGATCTACGGAGTTTGCCGCTCCGACGAGCGACATTTCCCAACGCGTTGAGGCACCAGGCGCTGCCCACCTCAGCGTCCAGCTGCCGGAACAACACAAGACTTTCCATCAGAATCGAGGCAGACCCGCGAAGGTCGCCCTCGTGGTAGGCGAGGCCGCCGAGATGGCAAAGCGACCAGGCCGTACCATTCAGGTTTCCCACCTGTTTGGAGAGAACGAGCCCTTCTTCCAGCAGGACGCGTGCTGCGTAGAGGTCTCCCCACGCGAAGACCACGTGGGCCAGGGAGCTAAGCGACCAGGCGATGCCTGCCTTGTCGCCGAGCTCGCGGTGGATGGCGAGGCTCTCCGCGTGACAGGCGCGGGCCGCGACATGGTCGCCTTGACGGAACGCCACTTTTCCGACGTTGGTCAGCGCCCAAGCAAGACCGTACTTGTCATCGATCTCACGGAATAGCGTGAGGCTCTTCTCACGGACCTCCCGTGACGCGTTGTAGTCTCCCTGGCGGTACATCGCTTCTCCGAGCGTGAGAAGTGACCAGGCTATCCCCTGCCTGTCACCCAGTTTGCGGTGCAGCTTCAGGCTCTTCTCACAGAGGGCACGCGCGCGGCCAAAGTCCCCTCGGCGGACCGCTATGCTCGCCTGCGCATCGAGTACACTGTCAACCCCGTCTCGGTGGTTTGCCGCCTGGAGCAGACGATGAACCTCATCCAGCTGAGCCTCCGCCCTGGGAAGATCCCCCTGTCGAAGAGCCAGCCGCGCGGCACCAGAGAGCGCTCGCGCCCTCAACACAGGATCGGCGCCGGCACCGAACTTACTCAGCGCCTGGTGCGTCAGTCGCTGTCCCTCTTCCAGATGCCCATGGATGTCCCAAAACCGACTCAAGGCGGCTACGAACCGTAGGCTCGCACTCGCTTCGTCCTGGTGTCGGTAGCTCCCAGCAGCCGCTTGCAGATTCGCGTGGTCGGCTTCGAGTCGTCGGAGCCACTTCGGCTGATCTGGACCAGCCAGGCCTACGTGGCCTTCCTCGGCCAGCCCGAGATAGAAGGTGCGATGCGAGGCTTCGATGGCGGTGGCCTCGCCCGACTCCAGCAACCGCTTCCGAGCCTGACGACGTACTCGGGCCGGCATCTCGAAGCGCACCTCACCATGCTGCTCGGCTCGTACGACCAGAGCCCTCTCCGCCAGCTCCTCCAGCAATCTTGCTACTCCCTCGACGCCGTTGCCGCCGCAGATCTCCTCCGCCGCCGCCACGGTCCAACTATCCTCGAACACGCTGAGGCGTCGGAGTAGGAGCTCTTGGTGCGCGGTCTCGAGCTCAGCCCACGGCTCTGCCTCTCCTTCAGCATCCTCTGCCCATTCGAGCGCCGCCCGAATATTGGCGTAGTCCGCTTCGATGCGCGTTGCCCAAACGGCCCGCTCAGGGCCGGTGAGGTTCGGCTCGGCTTGCTCTGCCAGCGTCAGGAAGAAGTCGCAGTGGCGACGGTGCACAATGGTACAGTCGCTCGACTTGGCGAGCTGATCATGCGCGCACTCTCGAATCGCGTTGGGCATCCGGTAGCGCGCTTGGCCGCCGCGGTTCTCCACGAACACGAGCTGGGCCTCTACCAGGTGCGTCAGCAGATCGAGCACGTCGTCAATCCCGTCGCCCGCGCAGATAGCGTTGGCAGCCTCCATCGTCCAGCCGCCTGCGCACACCGCCAGCCGTCGCAAGACAGTGCACTCGTCGTCTGAGAGCTGAAGGCACGCCCACTCGATCACTGCACGAATTGCCCGAGCGTACTCCAGCGAACTCGGCCGTCGCTGGGTAGGTGCGTCGAGTTCCGCAGAAAGACGTTCTGCCAGGTGCACAGGGGCAGAGGTCGTCGCCATCGCAGCCACCAGCTCAATGGCCAGGGGGATGCCGGAGACCAGCCGGCAGATCTCGACCACCGCGTGCGCGTTTTCCTCACCCAAGGCGAAGTCCGCACGCATGGAGCTCGCGCGGTCAGTGAAGAACTCCACAGCTTCCACCCTGCTCAGTTTCTCCAGCGGAGGTAGCTCGGAGGGATCCGGCAGCCCGAGCGGCAGGACATGGTACGCAGCTTCTCCCGCCACGCCGAGTGCGGTCATCCCGGTGGCCAGTATGCTGAGCGACGGGCAACCGGACATTAGCTGGCTCACAAGATCCGCACAGGCCGATGGCTCCTGTTCGCACTCGTCGAGAATGAGAAGCAACTTCTTTGGCCGGAGCAGCCGCACGAGGTCGGCGTCGGAGTGCGCGGACAGGCCCAGTGCCTGGGCGACTATCCGGGGAAGCGAGTGCGAATCAACGCCGGTGCTCATTTCGACCAGCCACACGCCGTCCCCGAATTCCGCCAGTAGCTCGCGACCCACCTCCGTGGCCAGCCGAGTCTTTCCCGAGCCGGCCGGACCGACGAGGGTGACTAGGCGCGTGGCCGCGAGGACGGCCGCAGTGTACTCGGTCTCTCGCGCTCGCCCGACGAAGCGATCGCGCCTCGCCGGTAGGTTGTGCGTCGGCGATTCCCCTCCGGTGGCAAGTCCGGATCTCGTCTCGAGTGTACACGCTTGCATCTCCAGCTGCGCGTCTAGGATGTCCGCGATGCGGCTACCCGGGTCCTTTTCGAGACAGCGCTGCAATAGATCGCGCAGCCGCTGGGGGGTCGTAGCGGGAAGCAGCGTCCAGTCCGGTTCACCCCCAACGATGGCCAAGAGAATCTCGGGGACCGTCCGTCTGGCAAACGGGCTCTTGCCAGCTAGACATTCAAAAAGCAAGCACCCGAACGCCCAGTTGTCGGTCCGGTTGTCGATGGGCTCCTTGGTGACTTGTTCGGGACTCATGTACGGTGGGGTACCTGCCACTCCACTGGCCGAAGTGATCTCCACCAGGGTGCGGGCGTCAGTCTCACTCCTCGGCAAGTCAGTGCGAGTGGTAATCGAGCGGACGGTGGCGTCGAGGCTTGCGGCTACCATCCTGGGTGAGGAGCCCCGGCTCGGTGACAGACCGGATCGCCTTGCGATTCCGAAGTCGAGTACCTTGACCACTCCCTCGGGTGTGATCTTCACGTTTTCGGGCTTGAGGTCGCAGTGAATGATGCCGAGGTCATGCGCTGACTTGAGCGCCTCAGTCACACTCCCAAGCACCGCCAGGGTTTCGTCCAGCGGTAGCGGCCCCTGTTGCAACCGTTCTCGGAGGGTGCTTCCGTCGACGAACTCCAAGATCAACAAGTGGACACCCTTGGACTGCTCGTAGCCGTAGATGGAGGCAATGTTCGGACTGTTGATCGAGGCGAGGATCCTTGCCTCGCGCCCGAAGTGGGACAACAGCGCGGCATGACCTGCGGCGTGATCGGCGAGGACCTTGAGAGCGACCGGGCGATCGAGCCGGATGTCACGTGCCCGATAGACCGATCCCGAGCCACCGCGGCCGATCTCCTTCTCAATGATATATCGATCCGCCAGAGCGGCACGAAGAGACTCCACGGGGTTGGTCACACGTCACCTCTCCACTCCATCAGGGATCGAGGCATGGTTTGCCCTTTCGCAGAACGTGTTGCCGGCAGCCGAACCAGATGGCGATATAGACCTGGAGATCGCCCCCCCTCGCAGAGGTCTGGACCGTAGTGGGAACGACTTGATTGGACCGTCGTCTTCTCCAGGGCCGTTCCTGCTGGATCGGTTTCTCCTGTGCCCAGCGCCGGTTGTCCAGGCAAGGTCTGCAGTGGCGTCCGACCGGTCACAGGTTTCCTGCCTCGACGACGGATCCGAGTTGCCTCACGGCTCCGAAGAGGGGGTCGGAGGGATGTTCTTATTCACTCTGAAGAGGTTCTCCGGGTCCCACGTCGTCTTCACTCGCACGAGCCGCTCGTAATGGTCGCCGTACGCGTCGTGGATGCGGTTGTCAACTTCCTCCTCGGTCAGGAAGTTGATGTAGGTGCCGCCGGTCGAGTAGCGTCGCATGTCCGCCCACGCGGCACGTGCCCAGGCAACATTGGCTTCATCATCCTCGGCCGAATCCCATGACGCGGTGACGTTGAGCACGTACTCTGCATCGCGGTTGCCCGCTGGTGACAGATCGTCAGCGGCCTCGTTGAGGGCGCCGCCAAGCGGAAACAGGACCACGCCCGAATGCGGGGATCGCAGCTGATGCGCGTATTCGATGCACTTCTCAAGCAATCCCGCCTCGAGCGAAGGGAGGTACTCCGATTTCCAATAGTAGCGCCGCCCCTTCGGCTGTGTTGCATCCAGGATTGACTGCTGCGAAATATAGGATCGCCGTTGCAACACATCGCCGATTGGCTTCCCAAACGCCTTGATCGGCTCCACAAGCTTCTCGCCCTCTTGCACCGGCCCCGTGTAGCAGGCGAAGATGGCCGCGATGAGTTTCCCGTGAATCTTCCTGGGCAGCCAAGGCGCAGGCGGGGCGAGTCGGAGCACTGCAACGAGTGCCAGTTCCCGTGGAGCCTCTGCGGCCATGCTGCGGTACATCTCGAGCACCTCGGGGGCCGCTTCCCCTGACCAGGCCACTGCACCGCCTACAATCTCGGGGCCGACCGGATAGAGGTCGTAGTCGAATCGCGTGGCAACCCCGAAGTTGCCGCCCCCACCGCGGAGCCCCCAGAAAAGGTCGGCGTTCTCGTCATCACTCGCTCGCGCGAGGCGCCCATCCGCTGTCACCAACTCGATTGCGCGCACGTTATCGCAGGTCCAGCCGTACTGGCGAGTCAGATATCCAAATCCACCACCGAGTGTGAGGCCGGCGATCCCAGTATTCGAAACGAAACCCAACACTGCGGCAAGACCGTGGATCTGCGTCTCACGATCAACGTCCCCGAGAAGGCAGCCGGCCTGCGCGCGCCCGATACGTGCATCCGAATCCACCATGACACCCTTCATTGGCGACATGTCCAACATCATCCCACCATCCGCGACGGCCAGACCCGAGATGTTGTGCCCACCACCTTTGATGGTGAGGGTGATACGGTGCTCGCGCGCGAAGTTCACGCCGGCAATGACGTCGGCCACGCCGACACAGCGCGCGATGAGCGCCGGCCGGCGGTCGATCATGGCGTTCCACACCGTGCGGGAGTCCTCGTACCCAGGGTCCCCCGGCAACAGCAGCGAGCCACGGAACCGGGTGCGAAGATCCTCGACTGCCGTAGGATCCAGAGCTGAGCTCGAAATCGATGGTGGCGTCATGTTGATGGTGTGCTTTCAGAGCCGATGGTCCAAAGAACTTCTCTATTCAGGAAGCGCAAACGCTGCGAATTCCGGATCATTCCTCCAATCCTGGCGAGACTCTCAGTCACGAGCAACGATCTGGGGCGTGGGTTCGTGGGACACTTCAATGTTGAACCTTGCCATTGGACGAAGTCTCCTTTCGTCGGGGATGACGAAGCGCCTTCGTCGGCTCCCCGGGGGTGAGTGCTGCACTTCACCGTCGACCCTACATCACACGAACTGGTTGCCATGGGTCAGCAGAGAACATTTCGCCAAATTCATCATCGTCACCTGGTCGAGGGCGTTCTTGGCGACGCCGATTGCTCCCTGATAACTGGCAACAATGAAGGTCGCGACCGCCTCCGCCTCGACATGGAGGCGAACCAGGCCGCGGGCCTCCGGCTTGATGTCGCGGTGGATGACCTTCTGGCGATGCGCGTACTCGAGGGCGTCGGCCACCTCGCACGCGATCCAGACCGCTTCCTCGATGCCGAGCTGGGTCTCACGGTTGACCTTGTCGCGCAACGACTCGCCCTCCGCGTAGGACATTACATAGAAAAGGATGTAATCAGCTTCGCCTGAATCGTAGAGCGGTAGGATGCTCGGGTGCTGCAGATTCGCAGTAACCTCGATCTCTTTGAGGAACCGATCAGCCCCAAGGATGGCGACGAGCTCGGGCCGCAGCACTCTCAACGCGACTTGACGATTCTGCTTGAGATCGCGGGCGAGATAGACAATGGCCATGCCGCCCGCGCCAAGTTCGCGTTCGATGGTGTAACGGTCGGCGAAGGCCGCCGTAAGGCGGTCTAGAGAGGTAGACAAGTTCGGCAGCTCCAGGGTCCGTAGCGCCACAACTATACAGCGGCGAAACCGCAATTGCCAGCCTCGCGCTTGTGAAAACCATCACAAGCCCAGCTCGACTACCTCTATCGTGGGAGCCACGAATAAACAGACCAGCTATCAACCACCGACCGAGAATCAGTAGGTCTCTCGCCGACAATCAAGGACACACAACGCCGACTCGCCTGGCCGACGCTCAGCGATTTCGTCGGCTACTGGATAATCAACGCGCCAGTACAGCGTGTTGGCGGCTGAGTCGTGCGACCCCCTGAACCCCATTCAGGTCGGGGGCTATAGCAAAAACGACATAATGTCGGTTTTCTGGGGCTTCTGAGCGTAGGCAACGACATTTTACCGGATGAGATGCCGTACTTTGCCGGAAGTTACGGCACCCCGTACGGCACCCCTGACTTCAGCTTTATTCAATCGGCAATCCGGCCGGGGCGAGAGTTACAAAAGCAGAATTTGAGACTTACGGCAACGCGGACGATCAAGTTGCCACCTCCTGGAGGCAGGGCACGAACGAGGGTGTCTCACGTCTGAGTGCTACAGAAAGCCCCGAGCGCCGCGAGACGCCCGGGGCTGCCGTAGTGCCAGCGATTCGGTGAGTTCAGGTAACGGCTGATAACCAATAACCCACAACGGCCCCGACACGGTGGCCGCAGCTCAGAACTGGATCTCCAACAAGAGTTGTGGCGGCGATGCATTCTCTCGCGAGCTGAAATCGACAGTTCCGGATCCCAGTGTATCCGTTCCCATCACGATCCACCCGAAGTCCGCTGCCGCATCATCTAAGAACGCCTGCACGTCCGCTGTCACATCGAACTGCACAACGCCTGTGAGGTCGTTCGTGAAGAACATGGTCGCCGTGGCAGTGGGTTCCCACGGATTCGGCCCAACGTCACTCATCTCCCACGCCCCGTCCGGGCAGTCGGGCTGGTTATTGCTCATATCGGTGTCGGTTGCACAGTTCCATGTAGCTCCCAACTCCGTCCAAGCCTGCGTCAGGCGGATGACCTCTACGGTGCGCCCTTCCGGACCCCAGTTATTGCCGTTATCGACGATCGTGAGCGCGAGCTTTGCGGAGACCAGCGTGCCGCTCGCCACCAACGCTGTAACATCGGCTTTGTCGAATCGCAGCAGCGCCCGGTTGTCCCCGGCCCGCTGCACGCGAAGAATGGATTCCGTGCCGCTATTGGTGTTCTTGTCGCCCAAGCGGATGTAAGTATCGGCCGATGCACCGACCGATCTTGTCACCGTAAGATGCTGACTCTTGATAAGGTACTGTGCATTGCCCGCAAACAATGCCTGTTCGTAGGGGTTCAGGATCCCCTGCTGCTCGGCGAGTTCAGCCTGCTGTGCCAGCGTGTCCAACGTGTTCCCGTCCGAGTAACCGGCGTCGAGATATCCCTGTAGCGTTGTACAGGTCTGAAGTTTGTCACCAGCTGCATCCAGGCATACGGCGTCGAGTAGGTCGAACATCCGGGCGTGAAGCTCGGCCGGTGCGAGGGCATCGCGAACGGGTAATAGAGGCTGCGCGTCATAGGCGGCAAACGCCCTCCGACGCGGATCGGGATTGTTCTCCGCTATCTCGTTGAGCGCTGCAACTAGCTCGGGCAGACCGGATCTCCGCGCAGCAATGGAAAACGCGCGCGTGTTGTGCTCTGCAGCGGCGATAAGCCGTCCAAGCACCTGAATGCGTTCAGTGCGAGATAGACGGTCAGGGAACTGCCCCAGCATCAAAGCCCAAGTCTGAGCAACGGCATCCTGTTTCAACGCACTCAATTCCCAAGCCTCATCTAGATACGGTATGCTGGCAGCACCGTGCGAAGCTACGAACTCCTTTGCGGCGAGGCCTGTTCCAATGCCGATGAGCGCAATCCCCCTCAGAGCCCGCGGATCATCGAGTCCCAACACGACACGCACAAGCTCAGCGGTGTACTCGCCATAGCCCTCCCCTCCAGCAATCGCAGCCTCGTCGGGATTGAGAGCTTCGTATTCCAAGAGCGCAATCACCTTGTCCGCGAATCCCGGAGGTCGTTGACTAGCTGGGAGTCGACCAAGCGCCCCCGCGGCTACGCTCCGTTCCCGCCAGTCTGGCGAATCCAGCCGCATCATCAACGAGTCCACATTCTGGGAAGCAGCTGTCGTCGCTGGCAGGATCTGAAGACCGAAGACCAATCCGGTCAGCCATCGCATTCCTCTGATCACGATCCGTTTCCTCATCTGAACGTTCGCTATCGACAGGGACGATACACGTGCACGTGGCCGATGCCGCTAGCTTCCCGGGTTTCGGTCAGGAAGCCCAGTGTCTCAGCCAGGTCAATCAAGTATGCGTGGAAGTCCTCTGCTGCTTGGCGTTCTTCGTCATTAGCGAAGTCCTTCGTGCCATCTGGTTTCGTCACCGTCCGTACGGGAAACACCTGCAAGTCCGCTGCGCAAGAGTAGAGGTGCCAGCTCTTATCATCGCTATCCGGCGTATGTTCGTTGTGAACGGGACTGCGGTATATCAAATTCACTTGCCACCGACCTAGATCATACCGGTTTGCTCCAGGGTCCAACAACAACGCCAACGCAGCTCCGAGCGTCGCCCACGCATCCGCCAGCTCCGTGAGGATTATTGCCGTGCAATTGAGCGTGTTCCGGGCCAGCGCCCTGTCAGGGACATCCGGGCTGACGAGTTCCGCCACGCCGAAGACCAGAAGGAAGGAAGCCAACAGTACTGCCGGGACGATGGTGATGACCGTGAGCAGGGCAGATAGACGTATGCGTGGGAAACGCACGGTTACCTCCGTTACTCCGTCGATGATCCAGTGGTCCTGTCGTCGGGCGGGCGTCCTACTGAGGCGTCTGCTGCGGTGTCACGCTACGGCATCCAAAACGGCGTCCAGCTACGGCGTCTACTCTGGCGGCGGAACACAAAAGGCCACCGGCGTGTGTGGTCCGCACACGCGGTGGCACTGAGGACAGGCACTAGTATGAAGCGCGGTAC
>CP070666.1:2469898-2477827 GCA_020351775.1 Gemmatimonadota bacterium
CCAGGCTGAGATTGCTGCCGCGCGGCTGAACCAGCTTACGTCCCGACTCGAGCGCACGGTCATTCGGTCCCCGGTCAGCGGGGTGTTCGACGACAACTTCCTCGAGCTGGGTGAGATGGCGGTGCCCGGCGCGCCGGTTGTACGTGTCGTATCAACCGACAGGGTGAAGATCATTGCCGGTGTTCCCGAGAGATACGCGCGGTCGGTGCAGCGGGGAGACAGCGCGCTTGTGACCTTCGATATCTTCCCGGATCGTGAATTCACTGGCCGCGTCAACTTCGTCGGTGCGAGCGTGGACCAGTCGAGTCGCACGTTTCCGATCGAGATACTTCTGAACAACCCCGAAGGGATCATGAAACCGGCGATGGTGGCCAACGTGCGGGTTCAGCGCGAGAGGCTGAGCAATGTGCTCGTGGTACCGCAGCACGTGGTGCTGCGCTCGGCCGACGGGTACAAGGCCTTCGTGGTCGCATCCGCTGACGACCAACCAGTGGCCCAAGCCCGATCGGTCGTGCTGGGCCCCAGTTCAGGAAACGATGTGGTCATCGAGAGTGGCCTGGAGGTCGGGGACCTACTCATCACGGTGGGACAGCAGCTGGTGGACGATGGCAGCCGTCTGCGGATAGTGAACAGGGACGAGCCCGGCGTTGTGGAAGGGACGGATTGACATGGTGAAGAAGCAAGGTCACGGAGTCTTCAAGGAGTTCAAGCTAACGTCGCTGGCCGTAGACCATCCGACGAGTGTGATCGTCTTGATGGTAATCATCATATTTTCCGGTCTTGGCGCGTACGTTGCGATTCCACGCGAGTCTACACCCGAGGTGACCGTTCCCAACATCATCGTAACCACGATATACGCGGGTGTGGCACCCAAGGACATCGAGACGCTGATCACTCGTCCGATCGAAGACGAGCTGAACGCCATCTCAGATGTGAAGACTATCACCTCTTCTTCCATCGAGGGGTATTCCAGCATCAACATCGAGTTCAATGCCGGCGTCGACATGAACAAGGCGCGCCAGGAGGTACGCGAGAAGGTAGACATCGCAAAGCCGGAACTGCCGGTAGCAGCCGAGGATCCCCAGATCTTCGAGATCAACATCTCGGAGTTCCCTATCATGCAGGTCAACATCTCTGGCGATTACGATCTCGTGCGGCTGCGGGACGTGGCGGAGGAGCTCCAAGACCGGATCGAACAGGTGGCAAGTGTGCTGGAGGTGACTCTGGCCGGTGGTCTGGAGCGTGAGGTCAAAGTGGATGTCGATCTGGCCAAGCTGAAATTCTACGACCTGGCGTTCGACGATGTGATCAACGCTATTCGAGACGAGAACGTCACGGTCCCCGGTGGTACCATCGACGTGGGTGATGTGAAGTACCTGGTCCGTGTGCCAGGTGAGTTCGAGACCACTGAGCCCATTGCCGACATCGTGGTCGCCACAAGGGGCGGGAACCCGATCTACGTGCGCGACGTGGCGACAGTCGATTTCGGCTTCAAGGAGCGTGACAGCTACGCGCGCCTGGATCGTACGCCAGTCGTCACGCTAGGAATCTCGAAGCGCAGTGGTGAGAACATCATCGAGACATCCCGGGCTGTCCAGGCAGTGATTGAAGACATGCAGTCCGAGTTCCCTCCGGGAACGGTTGTCAAGATCACGTCCGATCAGTCGGAAGACATTCGCTCGATCGTGAGCAGTCTGGAGAACAACATCATCTCCGGTCTCATCCTGGTCGTCGGAGTGCTGCTGTTCGTTCTGGGTGTGCGAACCGCTTCCTTTGTGGGGACCGCCATCCCGCTCTCTATGCTGATGTCATTCAGCATAATGCAGATGATTGGCTTCACAATGAACATGGTGGTGCTGTTCAGCTTGATTCTCGCACTCGGTATGCTGGTGGACAACGGCATTGTGGTGGTCGAGAACATCTACCGGTTCAGGGAACGAGGCTACGACAAAGTTGCCGCTGCGAAGCTGGGCACCGGTGAGGTGGCTATGCCAATCATCGCTTCGACAGCTACGACACTGGCTGCCTTTGCCCCGATGGCCTTCTGGCCAGGGATCATCGGCGAGTTCATGAAGTTCTTGCCCATCACCCTGATCATAACACTGAGTTCCTCGCTGTTCGTGGCACTCGTCATCAACCCGGTGTTGTGCTCTTTGATGCTTAACACCGAGGACGCCCCGCCCACTGCGTTGCCCCGGGCAACGAAGCGGGTGCTGGGGGGCGCAGCGGTTCTGGCCGTGCTGGTCGGACTGCTGGTGAACTGGTTGACCACGATTCTGCTGGTGCTCACTGCGGTGCTGCTGCGAGTCGTCTACCGGCGCGTACTGCATCCCACAGGGCACTGGCTGATGACACATGGATTGCCGGCGATCATCAGGTACTACGAGCGCCAGTTGCGCTGGGCACTGCAGCACCGGCTCAAGATGCTGGGGGTCGCGGCGGCAGCATTGGTTGTCGCAGTAGCGGCGTTCGGCGCGCTCAACGCGGGCGTAGAGCTGTTCCCTGAGAATATCCCGCCATCGGTGGCGTATTTGCAAATCGAAGCTCCACTCGGTACCCGGGTTGAAAGGACCGACGCCATTGTGCATCGGGCGGAGGATGCCATCGATGACGTTGTGGTGCGTGGCGATCTGGAATCGACCGTAGCGACCGTTGGGCAGAGTACTTCCGGCGGGTTCGGCGGTGGCGGTCGCGGCACGCACTTGGGCACGGTCGCCATCAACTTCATCGATATCCAGGAGCGTACCGCCGACGCGTCGACTCAGATCGAGAATGCGCGCCAGCTACTCGAGCGTGACGTCGCGGGCGCCGAGGTCGCCGTGGACATGATCGAGATGGGTCCCCCGACCGGCCTCCCGGTGACGATTGAGATCTCGGGCCAGGATCCCGACCTGCTCAAGGAATTCGGTGATCGAGTGGTCATGATCTTGGAGCGTTCGCCGGTCTACTCCAAACTGGATGGCCTGGAGAGCGACATGGCGGACGGTCGCCCGGAGCTGGTGGTCGACATCGATCGGGAGAAGGCTGCGCTGTACGGGCTCAATACCAGTGACATTGGATTCACCGTGCGCAGCGCGATCAACGGCACCGAGGCATCCAAGTTCCGCGACGGCAAGGACGAATACGATATCACGGTCAGGTTGGCCGAGGAGTACCGCAACAACCTCATGTCGATCGGTGACCTGACCATAGTCTCCGATATGGGAGAGCAGATACCGCTGTCTTCGGTGGCCACCTGGCGTGTCGGTGAGGGCTTCGGTGGCATCAACCGCAAGGATCTGGAGAAGGTGGTGACGGTCGCTTCGGATGTGCGGCAAGGCTACAACGCCATCGCCGTACTGGAAGAGGTGAAGGCGGAACTGGCGCAATTCTCTGCATCCCTGCCGACCGGTTACCGGCTGGAGTACGCCGGACAGATGGAGGATCAGCAGGAATCACAAGCGTTCCTCACCGGCGCGTTCATAACGGCTGTGTTCCTGATCGGATTCATCCTGGTGACGCAGTTCGACTCGGTCACCAAGCCGGCGATCATCCTGAGTTCAGTCGTGCTTTCGACGATTGGTGTACTCATCGGCCTGATCGTGTTCCGCATGCCGTTCGGGATCATTATGACCGGGGTCGGTGTCATCAGCCTGGCCGGCGTGGTAGTGAACAATGCCATCGTGTTGATCGACTACGTCGACACGCTGAGGCGGCGTGATGGCTTGAATCGGCGGGAGGCACTGATCCGCGGTGGCATGACCAGGTTCAGGCCCGTCATACTCACCGCCGTCACAACCGTGTTGGGGTTGGTGCCCCTGGCGATCGGACTGAACTTCGACTTCTTCGGTCTCTACACCAGCCTGAATCCGGATCCCTACTGGGGCGGCGAGCAGGCGGCATGGTGGGGGCCGATGGCGATCGCAGTGATTGCAGGGCTCACCTTCGCCACTTTCCTGACGCTGATCCTGGTTCCGGTGATGTACTCGCTGCTCGACGACCTGGATGACTTCCTGGCGCGGCAGTTCAAGTCGGAACAGGTGGCAGGGGAGGACGAGACCAGGACAGTAGAGCAGGAACTCGAGGAATCGCTAACGGGGGAGCACCGGATACCCGAGCCAGCTAGCATATAACTCCGGTCTGCGGTCGCGCCAGAACAGGGTCTTCGCCACGGAAGCGGCACACTCGCCGAGGTCTAGATCGGTCACGATCAAATCCTCGGCGAGTCGTTTCCCCCGAGCCACGACTTGCCCGTGGGGATTCACCACGAACGACTCCCCGGCAAAGGTCAATTTCTCTTCTTCACCCACGCGGTTGCACAGCGCCGCGAAGTAGCCGTTCTGAAATGCAGCTGTGCGAACCTCGGCCTCGAACAGACCTTCCGGCCACTCGTCCAAGGCTCCCGCCTGTGGAATCACGACCAAATCGGCTCCAGCCACTCCTAGCGCGCGCATGTATTCCGGGTAGTGCCGGTCGTAGCAGATGGCCACCCCTATCGCGCCGGCCCTCGTGCGATAGACCGGAGCGCCGCGGTCGCCGGGATCGTAGTATGCCTGCTCGTGAAAGCAAGCATAGTCGGTGATGTGGACCATGCGGGTGACACCCAGCAGGCTGCCGTCCGCATCGAATACCGGCGAGCTGTCAAACCGCCGCTCCTCGTCGTCGCTCTCGTACATGTTGAACACGGTAACGAGCGAAAGCTCTCGTGCCTTGGCCGCAATAGCATCGGCGGTCGGGCCGGGAATTGGCTCGGCACAGTGGGCGGCAGTCCGATCGTCCGGACGCTGCGGAAAGAACAAGTCGATCGCGAGTTCGGGAAACGCAATCACATCGGCACCGGCCGCCTTGGCGCGTTCCATGGCGGCGAGTGCACGCTGCAAATTCGAATCACGATCCGCATTGGCTGATTGCTGTGCGAGTGCCAGTAACATTGACAGATCCGACGCTCAATAGTGTCCCAGTTTCCCAGCTAACCGGTTGCCGGCCAACCGGGTCCCAGTTGTGCAGGCGTTGCGTGTACACCAGTCTACACGACCGGCCGCTTGGTCGTCTACCCAGCTGTCAGTCGCGCCACCAAGTCAACCAGTCGGGGCACGGTGACTGTGGCGGCGTACCGGTTCGCGGCGCGGCGATTGGTTTCCCCCATGGAGCTTCGCAACGCCGAGTCCTCGATCAGGCGCCTGAGCTGCGCCGCCAGATCGGCATCGTCACCGGGGCTGGCCAGCATTCCGTTAACGCAGTCCTCGATCAACTCCGGCGTTGAGCTGGCACGGCACGCCACCACCGGCTTGCCACTGGCCATGGCTTCGAGGAAGACGATGCCGAATCCCTCCTGCAAACTTGGAAGGCAGAATACGTCACACGCGGCGAACTCCTGTAGCAGTCGCCGGTGCGACAGCGGTCCCAGCAGCTGCACGGTCCGCTCGAGACCGGATGCTGCGACGAGCCGGTTGATGTTGCGCCGTTCGGGGCCGCTGCCGGCGATCCGCACCGATAACCCCGGTACCTGTTCGACCAATATCCGTGTGGCTCGCACCAGTGCCGCGATGTTCTTGCGCGGGTACATGTGGGCGGCACAGAATACGACGGGCTCACACTCGTCACGCGGTGCGGTGACCACCGCCCCCATGTCGCGCTGCCAGCGCTCCACATCGAATGCGGGCGGCACGACACCGATTTCTGCCTCCGACAGCCCGTAGACCTCGGCCAAACGTTTGCGGCTGTAGTTGCTGGTGGTGATCACGAGATCGGCCTGGCGTGTGGCGTGTCGTTCCGCATTGGCCTGCAGTCGCAGCAGGTGTGCCACCCAGCCATCCTCGAATGTTGCTTCGTCTGCCAGCACGCCCAGCACGTAGCTCACGAAAGGCCGCACTCGGCCTGCCAACGTGAAGCCGTCCATGTCGAGTCCCAGCACCACGTCTGAGTCTGTAACGCTGCCAGGCGACAGGCGCAGATTGAAAGCGTAGCGCTGTACGGTATGTCCCAGTGCTCCGGGTGGTCGCTGGGGCTTAAGACACCGCACCGTATGACCCAGACGCTCCAAGGTGCGTTGCAGAGTGATGCTGGTTATGAACGTCCCGCTTCCCTGCGAGACCTGGTGCGGCGTCGTGGTGACAACGGTGAACCGCACGGCGCAGGTTCAGTCCTGGCGTCTCAAGTTCTTGCGCCACCAGCGGAGCAGACTCGAGGATCCCCGTTTGAGGGCTTCGGTCACAGCGTGCTCGTATGCATCGGCTGACTGGAACCGTTCTGCCGGATCGCGAGCCGCACCCCTGGTGAACAGCCGCACCAACTCATCCGGTAGATCGGCTCTTGCGGCCCGGAGGTCCGGCAGCGACCCCACCGCGTGGCGGGCAACGATCGATGCAGGCGTGCCACCGCCGAACGGAGACGATCCGGTCAGGGCGAAGTACGCGCACAGCGTGAGTGAATAGAGATCGGCCCGATGATCGACGGGCTCACCCAACATCTGTTCCGGTGCGGCGAACTCCGGCGTGCCCGAGCGGGACGAGGCGCCGCCGTGCCAGTCCGGACGCTGCAGGGCCAAAGCCAGTCCAAAGTCCGCGATGCGCACACTGCCCGACTCGCTGATCAGGATGTTCTCCGGTTTGAGATCGCGGTGCACCAGCCCGTGGGCATGTGCGTGCTTCAATGCATCCAAGCTTTCGATCAGCAGGCGCCCGACTCGGTCCAGTGAGAAGGCTCCATCGCGGTCGACGATCTGACCCAAGTTGCCCCCGCGTACGTACTCCATGGTGTACCACAGCAGACCCAGCCGGCCACCGATGTCGTATGTATTGACGATGTTGGGGTGCACGATACGCGCTGCCAGCTGAGCCTCTCGATGGAATCTTTCCACCACGGCCGGATCGGACGTCAAGAACGGGTGCAAGACTTTGAGTGCAACCTCGCGTTCCAACTCGAGATCGCGCACCTCGTAGACCCGTCCGAAACCACCCGATCCCAATTCCCCAAGTAGCTCGTAGTCGTCCCCGAGGGCGCGTCGCAGGTGGCTCTCCCACGCGCCGGCGTCCTCGACCACTGAGCTCCGAATCGGTGCGACGGGAATCGCTACCCCGGTATCCCCCAGGTGCGAGATCAACTCGTCGTTCAGCTCCGCAGCCGAGAAATAGCGGTTCGCAGGATCGCCATCGAGCGTGCGCTGTAGTATGCGATTGAGCAAACCCGGTGACGTCGGCCTGATCTCTGATGGCGGCACGATGTCGCTGGGTCGGAGTGCCGGTGCAGTGCCGGTCAGTGCGGCGTAGATGATTGCACCGGCCGTGTAGAGATCGCTGTGCGTGTCACCCATCGCGCCGTCACGGATCTCGGGTGCCACGAACGGCAGTGATTGCTCGTCCCAGGGATCGGCCACGTCGATGCACACGCTGGCAAATCGGAGATCGATGACCACCGTGCGACCTGTGGCCTCGAGCATCACGGTGCTGGGGATTATCCTGCGTACCGCGATCTGGTGCGAGTGGACGTACTCGAGCAAGCTCGTCAGGGTGCGAGCGATTCTCAGCACGCGCGGGATCGGCCGGGGCCCTCGCTGTATCGCTGCGGCCAGGCTTTCTCCTTCGATCCACTTCGCTATCCGAAACGCCCACTCGTTCCGGTATCCGGCCGTGTATATCGTGCGCAGTCCTGCGTGATCCAGGCTTGCCAGCAGCTCCGTTTCACGCACATACCACGTACGATTGGTCGTGTTTGGCAACAGGTGCACCCTGAGAGCCACCTCGCGGCGCAGCACCCTGTCCCGCACCACGAACAGAGCACGCTCGCGCGACGCCGCCACCAGGCGCCGCACCTCCACCAGGTCGCGAAACGTGTCTTGTGCTCGATCGAATAGTGCTGCAGCGTCGATCTCAGGTGAGATGAGTGGCGTGGCGGGAGCCGGCTGCGTTGACATGGGGGACAAGATAACAGGGAGCGGGGAGCAGGGAGCGG
>CP070666.1:2477927-2482296 GCA_020351775.1 Gemmatimonadota bacterium
GGCCTACGCCGTGTGCTCGGCGAGGAACACTCCGTGACGTTGGAGTCCATCAACAACTTGGCTCATCTGTATAGGGATCAAGGCCGCTATGACGAGGCGGAGCCGCTCTTCTCCGAGGTGATCGAAACGGGTGGGCGCGTGTTGGGTTCCGACCACCTGTTGACCCTGACCGCCATGACAAACCTGGCCGTCGTGTATCGCAGGCAGGGTCGGTACGAGGACGCCGAACCGCTGTACCTCGAAACACTGGAAACGATGCGCCGGGTGCTCGGCGAGGAGCATCCCTACACGCTCTCCTGCATGGCAAGCCTGGGGGCGCTGTACGGTCACCTGAATCGGCACGATGAGGCGGAGCCGCTCCTGCTCGAGGCGATAGAAAAGTACCGGCGGGTGTTGGGTGAGAACCACACACATACATTGGCGCCCATGGCGAGTTTGGCAGCGGTCTACCAGAAGCAGGAACGGTTTGAAGAGGCTGAGCGTGTCTATCGCACGCTTGTTCAGCAGTTTCGGCAAATCCACGGCCCCGAGCATCGCGCCACCCGCTGGAGCATCGAGGGTCTGATACTGAGCCTGACGAGATTGGGAAGATTCACAGAGGCCGAACCTTTGGCGAGAGAGCTGTGGGCGTTGTGGGAGAATAACTCTAAAGCTTCACCGGCCTCGATCGCGAGGGTACTGTATCTGCTGGCTGACATCCTGGTGCACAACGGCAAGTCGGAGGAGGCTGAACCGCTCCTGCGCGAATGCCTGGAGATCCGCCGGGCTTCTGAGGCCGAGGACGACCGGCTGATCGCCAGCACGGAGAGCCTCCTCGGCGATTGTCTGACGACGCTGGGACGCTACGAGGAAGCCGAATCGCTGCTGCTCGAAAGCTACGCGCGCATCGAGTCCACCGAAGGGGAGAGCAACGACATTGCCCATGCGATCCGGAAGCGCATCGTTGATCTTTATGAGATCTGGCCTAGGCCGGACAAAGCCACCGCGTGGCGGGCGTCGCTCCCAGAGTCGGCTGAGGCCGTCAGACCCTCAGAACCGTGAAGCCCGAGTGACCCTTGGGAAACGCGAATCTGCCCCCAGCCCGCCGCACTGCCCCAACCGGCCTGTCTAATATGACGCGCGGAGAACTTGGCGCCGCGCGGTTCGAGGCAGTATCAGTCGAACCCGGTCTCAGCTAATCGTACGGAAGCGGACAGCTAGACACGCCATTGGCGCGCATTCGCGCGCGGATCTTCAATACTGCGGGACAACCTTATCCCGTTCGTTGGCGTCAAGATACGCACCGACCCTGTCTGACCGCTTGCGCTAGGGCGACCTGTCGGATACACTTCCCTGTCACCGATCAGTTGAAAACCGGCCAGGGATTATCGAATCAAAACGAGTTAAGAGCTTTTGCGGCGGAGGGACCACCACGAACTTGCCGCCCCTTCCTCCGCCGCAAAAGCTCTTAACTCGTTATGAGTTCGAGTCTTGTGGCGGGACGGCGGCCGGGAGCTCACCCCGTGCCAAATTGACGTACCGGGCTACGGTCTCCCGGTGTACGCCAAGCTCTTCGGCGATCCGCCGATTCGACCATCCACGTCCGGCCAACGCGATAATTGCCTGTTGATCCGCCATTCCCAACTGATTCGCCATGTAGCATCTCCTTCAGCCAACCATTGGCTGAGGTAACTACAAGGCGAACCCTCGCCTCCCGGGAATGGACGGTTTTGAACTGATAACTCATGGCCGGCTTTGGGTGATTGGTGACACCTGTCGCCAAGCCATGAACATGCCGGCGTTGGCAAGTACCAACACCAGGACTATCACAATTACGACAACCAGCTTTCGGCTTCCGATTGACATCGCGCACCTCGTCTTCTCCCTTTTGTCCTTTTGAAGTGTAGCGCAGGATTCAGAAGAGCGCAACTGGATTCCCGAGCGACAATCGGTCCAAGGTTACGTGCGCAAGCGCGAAGGGCTTCAGCAAGCGCGAAGACGTGACAGGAACATTTGTTCGGATCCGCAGTGGCCCCGTTGACCCCAGCATCGTTGCGAGACCCGGAGTCATAGGGGCGTGCCTCACACTGTCGTTCCGGTTGGCGACTGCCAGGAGGTCCGGCCATTGGTGACACCACCGCCGCGACTGAGATTGTTGGCCCGGGCGTAGTCCTCGGCGGCTTCGAGTGCGGTCCGCGTGGGCGCGATGCAGGTTCGCCCTTGCGCCGGCCCGGACGTGAGCTTCAGGCTGCGCCCGCTCTTGATGCTGGGATTCCTCACGACTTCGGCGGTGAAAATCTGGGTACCGATCTGGCCCACCAGGTCTGTGCCGACCGGCTACCATTGGCACTTCGCGCGCTCGGTGCCGAGGTATGCAGTCGAAATCTTCAACTCGCGGGTTCTGTCGTGTGCCGCTGGCTCACGGGTGCACGGACTCGTCGATTCAAGTGGCTTCTGTTGCCCGCGTTAGCCGTCAGACTGGCCGACTTGGCGCGCATCCTTAGAAGGTGAGCCACCGATTGGCAGTCAACCGGACACTCGCTTTACGTTGTCACCTGGGACGCGGTCGATGAGGAGGTTTCGGGGGTCTATCCCGGCCCGGATTGGCTTTTCGTCAACGATGATCTCGATCTCAGACTTACCTGTACGGAGGAGATGTTTCGCTAGATAGAGGGTGGTTTCCCTGCTCTTACCATCCGCCCGCTCTTCGCCGAACACGCCGATCTCGATCCAGTCGTTATGCTCGATCTCGGTCTCCACGCCTTGGCCGTCGGCCCGCATTTTGCGCGACCGGTATGTCAGCACTACCTTATACTTCCCGTCATCGGTATGGGTAACTGTTACATCCTCGGCCCGGTTATCGTAGAGCGTGATCTTCTCAAACATGTCCTCGATCAGATAGTGCAAGTGTTCGGGTATGACCTCGCGGACGTAGCCGAGGAATTCCAGAGAGTTCGTGTAGGGTGGATCCTGGTACGCCGTTGCCTCGACGTATCTCTGCAAGGCCGCGTTCAACGTCTCCTCACCGATATAGTCACGAAGCGCGTACATCACCAGGCTCCCCTTGTGGTAGTGGATGTAGGGCTGGTTTTCCACCAGCATGAGTGGCATCTCATCGATTCGCTCCGTTGCACGGCTGCTGAGATAGCGATCGAGCTCGTAGGCCAGAAACTTCTTCATCCGGTCGCGGTCGAACTCCTTCTCCATCACCATAAGGGCCGAGTACTGTGCCATACTCTCGATCAACATGCTCCAGCCCTGCACATCGCCGCCGCAAACCTGGTGTCCCCACCATTGGTGCGCCACTTCGTGGGCCGTAATGTAGAAGACCATATCGAGGTCTTCCTCGTTGCGGCAATCGTCGATGAAGTGGGCGCTCTCGGAGAAGGGAATGGTGTTGGGCAGGGACTGGGCAAATCTCCGATACCTCGGGAACTCGACGATACGCATCTGGCGATGTTGGTAGGGGCTGAAGTTGGCCGAGCAGTAGTCGAGTGTCTTCCTGATTGATTCGATCATGCGCTCGACGTTGTACGGGTGGGTGTTGTGGTAGTAGATGGCGATGTCCACGCCGTTCCACGTGTCGCGTTTGACTTCGTACCGGCCGGAAAGAAATGCATACAGGTTGAATATGGGTGCGTCCATCTTGTAATGGAAGTAACGCCGACCTTTCTCGGTCCACTCCCGTTGGAGATAGCCGGGCGCGATGGCCGTCTGGTCAAGGCTCGTACCAACCGTAGCCTCGAACGTGATCCGATCGGCGTCGTGGGACAGGGGCGTCTGTCGCCGGGCTTCGATGTCATCAACCTTGGCTATACGCTCCCGTGGCGGCAGACCGTGCTCCTTGCGGTCGTCCGGATCTTCCAGCTCACCCTTGCGGCTGTAGCCGATCCGAGGTATGTAGTCGAAGTTGTCGAAGAACGTGCCGTTCTCCACGATCTGTACGTTCGAGCCGTCGTTGACGAATCCACGAGTGATCAGGCTCACGTCGAAGTCGAGGCCGAAGGGAGCGCCTGGCACAAGCGGCTCGTCCAGTCTGTAGATGCGATAGCCTACCTCCCGGTCGTCGACCTCAAGGGCGCCATCAGGCAGGCGGAAATCGTTGATCGTCAGGTCCTTGTTCACCAGTACGTGCAGCGCATCGATGGTCTCGGCGCTCTTGTTTACCAGATGTAGGTTGCCGCGGATGTCCGCCCGCCGCGCATCGGGATAGATATCGACATTGAGCTTGACGCCGCTTAGGCGCGGTTGGGGCAGTCCATCATACTGTTTGTAGCGCCGCTCATACAGTGCTCTCAGGCGATTCTCCTCGTCGCTGGGGCGGTGGTCATTGAGGATATTCGTGTTGTAGTAGATCCAGCCTCCGACCAGGAGCGATCCGACGGCTGCG
>CP070666.1:2482396-2499813 GCA_020351775.1 Gemmatimonadota bacterium
CAGCTCGTCGGCGTGGGAGCCGCAGGTGAATGGAGTCGTCAGATGCTGACTTCGAGTGCCGACCACATGGACCTGATCAGCGAGCACCTCTACTGGCAAGACAGAGACGACGTGCTCGAGCACATCGCACAGATCCGGGCACAGATCAACCGTGTCGCGGAGGCACACCGCTCCTACCGGTCCGAGATTCCGGGTCTGGCGGACAAGGACATTCGTATCGCCATGGACGAGTGGAACTACTGGTACGGGGGGTACGAGTACGGCGAGCTGGGCGTGCAGTATTTCTTGCAGGATGCACTCGGCATCGCGGCCGGGCTCCACACGTTCTTCCGGAACAGCGATCTGTATTACATGGCCAACTACGCGCAGACGGTGAACGTGATCGGCGCCATCAAGACGACAAAGACGGACGCGGAGTTGGAGACGACAGGCCTAGTGCTGCAGCTCTACCGCAGCCACTTCGGCACACATCCGGTCCAGGTCTCACTGGACGACGCGTCGCTGGATGTTTCCGCAGCCATGTCGGACGACAACACCATGTTGACCGTGGCGGTCATCAACCCGCTGGAAGAGAGCCGCGAACTCGATTTGAGTATTGTGGGCCACGCTCTCAACGGAAAGGGGAGTCGCTGGACCATCACCGGAGATAGCCGCTGGTCGCACAACACACCCGGCGAACCACGAGAGGTGGACATCTACCAGACTTCTTTTACGAACGCCTCGAACCGGATAACCGTTGCCCCATTGAGCGTCACGCTGTTCGCCTTTGGGGTTCAATAGCAGAGTGGTTGTCGAGCTTCCGCAACCGACTCATAAGGGCAGCGTGTCTCTTGAGGAGACACTAAACGCGCGACGCTCGGTGCGTGAGTTCGCCTCCATTCCGCTCACGCTCAAGCAGCTATCGCAGATCCTCTGGGCGGGCCAAGGCCAGACGCATCCAAGGGGCCTGCGCACGGCGCCATCCGCCGGCGCGCTCTACCCCTTGGAGTTGGTCGTGGCCGCCGGGCTCGTCACCGATCTACCCGCCGGGGTGTACCGCTATCGCCCCCGCAAGCACAACCTGTCACAGCTGCTGGAAGGAGATCAAAGACGCGCGCTGGCGGCGGCAGCGGTGGGGCAAAACTGGATCAGCGATGCGGCGGCGATAGTCGCGGTTGCAGCGGTGTACGGACGCACCACAAAGGAATACGGGAAGCGCGGCGTGCAGTACGTCCACATCGACGTGGGGCATGCCGCACAGAACGTCTGCCTGCAGGCGGTGGCGTTGGGGTTCGGAAGCACAGTAGTCGGTGCGTTCGACGATTCGAGTGTCAAACAACTACTTGCTTTGGCCGCAGAGGAGGAGCCGGTTGAATTGATACCGATTGGTCGGCCGCGCTAGGCCAAGCTCGGGTCCGTTTTGCCACGGATACACCAGCGGGGCGGGCACAGATCAACCGCCTCTGCAGCCCGACGAACGGCTGTGCCTCCCTGCTCTACTCCACCCGCAGCGCTGCCAGCGGATCCGACCGCGCCGCTCGGGCGGCAGGCACGTAGGAGGCAACGAGCGCCACCACGAGCACTACCGAGGATATGAGCGCGAACGTAGTCGGATCGGCCGGCTCGATGCCGTAGAGCAAACCGCGCATGGCGCGGGCCAGCACGAACGCGAGCGGCAGCCCGAGCGCCACTGCGATCACGGCGAGTCTCAAGCCCACCATCAGAACCGACCGTAGCACCTGCCCGCTCCGCGCGCCCAACGCCAAGCGAACGCCGATCTCATGGGTCCTCAGCGACACGCCGTACGCGATGACGCCGTAGATGCCCGCCGCAGCGAGAGCCAACGCGACAGCGGCGAAAGCACTCGCCAGGAACATGAGAAACCGCGGGCTCGCCACGTTGGCGGCAACGTGAGCCTCGAGCGTCTCGATGCCGTCGACCGCCAAGCGAGGATCCAACTCGCTCACGGCCTGCCGTAGCGCCGGGACGGCCGCCATGGGATCGCGCTGCGTCTCGAGCATCACCGCGAAGGACCACTGGGGATGCTGTGCCACCGGCATGAAGGCGGTCGGGTAGGCGCCGTACCGCATGCCGTACTGGCGAATGTCCGAAACGACACCCACGATCTCCATGGGCGGATAATCGTGGAGTCCCAAACGGAACCGCTCGCCGATCGGGCTCTGATCGGGCCAATGGCGCCGCGCCATCTCCTGGTTGATGACGACCACGAGAGGTGCATCCTCGCGATCGCGTTCATCGAACAGCCGCCCGGACACGAGCGAGATCCCCATCACCTCGAAGTACCCGGGAGACGCAAACACCCGGCTCGTCGTGGGCGGCTGCTCGTCCACCGGCTCGCGGCCGACAATCCAGGTCCAGATCTGCGGCGCGATGGAGAACGGCGGCGCGCTCACCAGCGCAGCTCGCTCGACGCCGGGATCCCGCTCGAGACGGCTCACCAGTTCTGCTTGGAACTGACTCCGCGCCACCGCGTCGGAGTAGCGCTCCCCGCTCAGAATGACGTCACCCAACAGGACGTTCTCGGTCCGGAATCCTGGATCGACCGCCTGAAGACGATTGAAGCTGCGCACCAGCAATCCGGCGCCGCCCAGCAGGACGATGGCGGTCGCCATCTGGAGCACGGCGAGGGCATTCTTCACTCGCCGCGCGGACGATCGCTGCGACAGCCTGGCGGCCTGGTCTCGCAGCACGGTATTGAACCGCGTTCCGGATGTCAGCAGCGCCGGTAGCAAACCGAATACCGCCCCAGTGACCAGCGAGACCGCAAGGCAGAATAGCAGCACGGCACCGTCTACGCCGATTGCCTCGGTGCGCGGCAAGTCGCCCGGCTCGAGGGCGAGGAACACGTTCACGCCGAACCGGGCCAGGCCCAGTCCGGCAACGCCCCCGATGAGAGTGAGCAGCATACTCTCGGTCGTAAGTTGCCGCACGAGGCGTGTGCGGCTCGCACCGAGCGAGGTTCGCACCGCCATCTCGCCCTGTCGCGCCGCGCCGCGCGACAGGAACAGGTTGGCGAGGTTCGCGCACGCGATGAGCAGCACGAAGCCGGCGGCCCCCATGATGAGCCACAGCGTGAGATCCACGTCTCCCACGATCGAGGTCTTGATACTCTCGACAGTGACGCGAGATGCCTTGTTGGCCTCGGGATACTCGCGCTCCAACTGCACTGCGATGGCGTTGAGGTCGGCCGAGGCTTCCTCAAGACCCAGGCCTGAGCGGATCCGCCCTACGCCGAGGATGAAGTGGTTGGTGCGGTCGGCTCTCTGCTGCTGGCTCAACCGCAGCGGCAGCCACACTTGGGGCTCGCCCCACACGGTCCAGCGGTACTCGCGCGGCATGACCCCGACAATCGTGTAGTCGCCGCGGTCGAGTCGCAGCCTCCGCCCCAAGGCGGCCGGGTCGCCCCCGAAGGCGCGCTGCCACAGACCGTGAGACAGAACGGCGACGTTCGCCGCGCCGGGCACTGCATCCTCGGCCATGAATGCGCGCCCCAACGCAGGCGCCACCGCAGTTACCTCAAGAACCTCCGGAGTGACGAACTGCACCCCAATCCGCCGCGGGTCTCCGGCTCCCAGCAGCGTGGCCTGTCCCCCGGTAAAGGCGCCTATGGCCTCGAACGTGTGATTCTGTGCCCTATAATCCTCCAGGTCTGCCGCGGTGAGCGCGTTGTGAGTCCATTCGTAGTCGAGATCGTGCTCCCACAGCGTGACGATGCGCTCCGCCTCGGGATACGGCAGCGGGCTGAACAGCACGCCGCGCAGCACGCTGAACAGAGCCGTATTCGCTCCAATGCCGAGCGCCAGGGTGAGCACCACGACGAGAGAGAAACCGGGCGCTCGCCTGAGGCCTCTCACTGCGTAACGCAGGTCGCGGCCCACGTCCTGGAGCGGGCGCACGCCGCGCGCATCCCAGCCCTCCTCTTTCAATTGCGCCACGCCGCCGAAGCGAATCAGGGCCTGCCGCCGGGCCTGGGCCGGATCCATCCCACCACGCACCAGCTCCTCGATTTCCATTGCGAGATGGAATTGCATCTCCTCGTCCATCTCGCGCCACGCGCTGCGGTGATCGAGTAGAAGCCGCAAGCGCCTGGACCAGCGACGTACCCACTCGAACAGCGGACCACTCATGTCGCCGCCAGAATCGCTTCGACCGCGGTCGCGAAGCGGCGCCAGGTTTCGCGATCGGCCGCGAGCCGCTTCCGGCCCGCTTCGGTCAGCGTGTAGAACTTGGCGCGCCGACCTTCAGACGAGACACCCCAATCCGCACCGATCAGCCCGCGGTCTTCCAGCCGGTACAGAGCGGGATAGAGTGAGCCCTGATTGGCTTGCAGCACGTCGTTGGAGAGCTGCTGGATCCGCTTTGCTATGCCCCATCCGTGCAGGGGCCCCAGGGCCAACGTCTTGAGGATCAGGAGATCCAGGGTCCCCTGAAGGAGGTCAGTCTTCTCGGGCATGATGGGTCTGCACCATACTTAGACATTCGACAACAAGTTGGCCCGCTTGTTGTCGAATGTCAAGGTATCGATCACCGGCTGTGATTCGGAGCCGGATGGGCTAGCGCGGGCTCCGCAGCACTCCCTCGAGAAACTCCCTTGCCTTGGGGTGGTCAACTTCGCCCAGCCGGCGTAGCGGCGCATGTCAGCGTCGGGATCCGATTGGGCTGTCGCGATGAGCTTCTCGATCGCCTGCTCGTCACCGCGCTCTGCCAGGATTCGTATGACCCTGCGACGCGTCGCTCGCACAGCTGGAACGTGGTGGTTCGCCCAACTCTTGACTTTGAGGTACCGTTTGGGTTAAACTGTACATAGCTAATATATACGATCATAACAGCAGATACGATAAGCACACATTCTTGAGGCACCAGAACGGCAAAACAGGCAATGCGCATCCTGATCTCCAACTCCTCGCCGGACCCCATCTACCGCCAGATCGTGCAGCAGATCAAGGGTCAGATCATCTCCGGGGAGCTTCCTGAGGCCGTCCCGCTCCCTTCGATTCGGAAGCTGGCGCACGAGCTTCAGATCAGCGTGATCACCACCAAGCGGGCCTACGATGAACTGGAAAAGGAAGGGCTCATTGATACGGTGGGGGGAAAGGGGACGTTCGTGGCCTCGCAGAACCAGGAGTTCCTGCGCGAGAAACGGATGAAGATCGTGGAGGCAAAGCTGGCAGATGCCCTGAGCGAGGCCCGGCTACTGGGCCTGAGCCATGAGGAGCTCACGGAGATGGTGCGGCTGCTGTGGGAGGACGAGAGATGAACGAGACAACCGCTGGATTGACAGATGCCGCGTGGACCGGGACGGAGGTGCCGATGGGAGACTTTGAAGCAAACCCACTTGCGATCAGTGTAGCCAACCTGCGCAAGCGCTACCCTGACTTCCTGCTTAAGGACGTCTCCTTTTCGCTGCCCCAAGGGTACGTGATGGGGCTGGTCGGCCCCAACGGCGCGGGCAAGACCACCATCATCAAGCTCATCATGAATCTCATCAGGCCCGACGGCGGCCGGATCGAGTTGTTCGGCCTCGATCACCGCGCACATGAGGAGGAGGTGAAGCGCCGGATCGGCTTCGTCTACGACGTGCCGCCCTTCTACGGCGACGTCTCCCTGAGAGACACGAAGCGCGCCATCGCGCCGTTCTACCCCGCCTGGAACGAGACGCTGTTCAACGAGCTGGTCGGCCAATTCGAGCTACCCATCAAGAAAAAAGTGAAGACCCTCTCCAAAGGGATGCGCACCAAATTCGCCCTGGCCCTCGCGCTCTCACACGACGCCGACCTGTTGGTTCTGGACGAACCCACGACCGGGTTGGATCCGGTGTTCCGGCGTGAGCTGCTGCACGGCCTCTCCGGCATCCTGCAGGACCAAGCCAAGTCCATCCTGTTCTCGACACACATCACCACCGACCTGGAGCGTATCGCCGACTTCGTGACCTTCATACGGGACGGGGAGGTGATCCTCAGCGCCAGCCGCGAGGAGCTGTTGGATACTTGGGGGGTGGTGCGCGGCGACGAAGCCGCGCTGGCCGCCATCGACCCGGCCACGCGCCACGGGTCCCGCCGCCATGCCCACGGGGCGGACGTCCTGACGTCAGATGCCGCCGCCGCCCGGGCGGCGTGCGGCGACAGCGTTGTGGTCGACCCGGCGTCGCTGGAAGACATCGTCGTCCTGTTGGAGGGGAGGAAGAAGGAAGAACATGCTTGAAGTCATCAAGAAGGACCTGATCCTGAACCGCAACGTGATGCTGTTGAACACGGTCGTATTCACGGGCATTCTGGTTGTCGTGGCCGTCTGGCTTTCCGAGTCTCCGCCGACTCGCCTCTTTGCGGGTTTTGCCGGCCTCATGATGGCATTTCTCCCGGCCATCACGGTCACGCGGGAAGACCGGTTCAACGCCACGGCGCTGGGTTGCAGCCTGCCGGTCCGGCGCAAGACCATCGTTCGGGCCCGCTTTGTCCTATCTGTGGGCACGGCCTTGCTGGGCCTTGTCGGCACCTTCCTTCTGGTTAGTCTCCTGCCTCACTCCCACTACCGAGTGGGAGACCTGTTCGACCGGGGTCCCCTGGTCACGGCTTTGACCGTGATCGCCATCGCTCTGTCTCTGCTGTTGCCCTTCATCCTCAGGTTCGGGATGAACGGAGTCCTGATCTTCCTCGTGGCTACCCAGGTCCTGGGCGTGCTGCTGCTAACCGTCGTGAGCGTGGCGGGATTCGCGCAGCACCGGGAAATCGTGGGTCAGATTGTGGCGGGCTTCGTTCGACTCCGTGAGCTCACCGGACCCGCGGCCTTCAGCGGCCTCATGGCAGCTGTCCTCCTGGCTCTTCTCACCCTCTCTTATCTGGTGTCGGCGAGGGTGTTCGAGAACCGGGAGCTGTAGGAGGGGGGATGGACGCCGTACTGGAGCTACGGAACGTCTGCAAAACCTACGAGGGGTTCGACCTGCGCGACGTATCCTTCGCGCTTCCCCACGGCTACATCATGGGCCTCATCGGGCCGAACGGCGCGGGGAAGACTACGCTCATCAAGATGATCCTGAACCTCGTGCGCCCCGACAGTGGAGATATCAGGGTCTTCGGTTTGGATGCGGCCGAGCAGGGGGCGTCGGTCAGGGCCCGCATCGGTTTCGTACACGAGCAACCGACGTTCTACGAGGGGCTGCCCGCCCATCGGGTGGCCACGACCGTGGGGCCATTCTATCCCGCCTGGGACGAGGCCGAGTTCACGGCACTGGCCAGGGAGTTCGGACTCCCCCTGAGGCGAAAACTCAAGACCTACTCTCACGGCATGCGCACCCGCTTCTCCCTGGCAATGGCCCTGGCACATGGAGCGGAGCTGCTGCTGCTGGACGAGCCCAGCTCCGGACTCGATCCGGTATTCCGCCGCGATATCCTGGGTCGGCTCTCTGCCATCATAGCCGGCGGCAATACCTCGGTTCTGTTTTCCAGCCACCTGACGTCGGACTTGGACCGGGTGGCCGACTACATCACGTTCCTGCGGGACGGGCGGCTCGAGTTCACCCTGACCAAGGACGAGGTACTCGAGCGCTACGCGCTGGTCAAAGGCGACATGAGCCTGCTCACCGCGGAGAACCGTCGCCTGTTTGCCGGCATTGTGACCGGTGAGTTCGGATTCGTCGCGCTAACCACTAACGTGGAGCAGGCCCGAACGGCGCTGGAGGGCCAGGCGATCGTGGTTGATCGAGCCACCCTGGAGGACGTGGTCTACTTCACAGGTCGAACCGGGGAAGGGGGATTGCGACTCAATGGCAACACGAGGTGACTCGGCCGGCATGAATGGCGGCGGGGGCGTGCTGCTGCTCCTCCGGAAGGACTGGTCCATCTTCACCCTGCGGCACCGGATCTTCGTCCTCACGGTCTTCCTGATGGCAGCGCTCCAGGCAGTTGTGGTGGACGAGGCTTACTTTCTCCTTGGGGTCGCACTGGCGGCCGCGCTGGCCGTGTACGTGCCCGTGATCGAGTGGTACCAGGGTACCGATCCCATGCTGCACAGCCTGCCGGTCAAGCGAGGAACGGTGGTCGCGGCACGCCACGTGGTCACCATCCTCGGCATGGCTACAGCCGGAATCGTGTGGAACACCACCGGGCGCATCCTCCGTCCGATCCTGGGTGGCGGCGGCTCTGATCCGGCATTCTGGATGACCCTCGAGGGTGGTCTCACGTATTCGCTCGCCGTCGCCATCCTGGCACTCTTGTTCTTCCCTCTCTACTTCCGGTTTGGGATGGGTCGCGGCATAGCGGCGTTCGCGGTGATGACTCTGGTGCTCCTCGCCGTGGGGTACGGTACGGCGCAGCTCGCGGCAGGCCCAGCGGCGCCCGGAGCGGTCGGTCTGATAACCCCGAGCTCCGTGATCGGCTCGCGCGTGGACACCTTGCTCGCGTCCGTTGGCCCCGCGGCCACCGTCACGGTGACGCTGGCCGGGATGGCCGGCGCGTTCGGAATCTCCATCGGGCTTTCCCGACGCTGGTTCGCGACGAGGGAATTCTAGGAAGCCTCGTCGCGCGGGCTCCGCAGCACTCCCTCGAGAAACTCCCTTGCCTTGGGGTGGTCAACTTCGCCCAGCCGGCGCACGGCGTAACGGCGCAGGTCCGCGTCGGGATCCGATTGGGCTATCGCGATGAGCTTCTCGATCGCCTGCTCGTCACCGCGGTCTGCCAGGATTCGTATGACCCTGCGACGGAGGTCGCTGCGGTCCAGCCGATCGTACAGCTCGGCGAGCTCCACGCTCGCCATCGCGCGGTCGGCCAGGATACGGATGGCGCGGTCGCGGAACTCGCTGCGCTGCGTCTCGTCCAACGCAATGTCCCGCAGCCACTCGTTGGTCCCGGGGTCTCGGGCCGCACCCGCCATGCGAAGCGCCCGATCTTTGAGCTGTACCGACTCCAACCTGTCGAACAGCGTGCGCGCTTCGGCGCCGTCCCCGTCGCACAAGATACGAACGGCCCGGTCGCGCACCTGGCTGTGCTCGTTCTGGTCCAGCGCCACGGAGCGGAGCCACTCCCTGCTCGCGGGCGTCTGCATCTCACCGGCGATGCGAACGACCCGCTCTCGCAGCCGGACGGCATCCAGCTCCCGGTACAGCTCGAGTAGCTCCTCACCCGTGGCCCGTTCGCCGAGCATGCGGACGGCACGGTCGCGCACATTGATCGCCTGCCCGCGATCCGCGGCCACCGTTCTCAACCAGGGGTTCGCAGCCGACCCAGTCTGCTCGGCGACCACCCTGAGAGCCCTCTCCTTCAGGGCGCGGTGATCCAGGCGATCGAACATGTCCCGCACGTCGTCAGGGCGATCGAGCTCGGCGCCGATCACGCGAATCGCACGTTCGCGCAACACGAGCGACTCTCCGCTGGTGATAGCGATCGCAGCTATCCACTGCACGTTGTCGACCGTCGGCGACTCACCTAGGCGGCGAATGACGCGCTCCTTGAGCTCGCGATCGTCGAGGCTTGAGTACAGCGTCCGCAGGTAGGCATCGTTCGCGGCGGTCTGCCGCAAGGTTCTGATCGCTCGCTCCCTCACGTCGTGCACGTCATCCTGTGACTCGGCGATGTTGCGCAGCACCTCGTCGGCCGCGTCGCTCTTTGCTTCACGCGCGGCGGCTCGGTTCACCCATCGCATCGCCCGTTCGCGCACGTCGCTGTCGAGGCGGCGGTCTTGCGCCATGGCGAGCAGCCGATCCGCGATCTCGGCGTTGGCGGCTGCGTCGGCCGCGAGAAAGGCTATCCGACCGACGTCGTCGTTTCCTTCGGCAGCGACGTCGAGCAGCCAGCTTGCGGCCGCGGCGGGTTCGACCATGCCGAGGTCTGGAACAGCGGCGTCAGGCTGCCACTCGACTCCAACGGCGGCCGCAAGGTCTACGATGCGCCCCCCGCGCTTGGTTACGACCAAGCGCAGCGGCCCGTGCTCACAGTTCGGCAGCCAGTCGTCGTAGGTCTGGATCGAGTATCCATAATCGCGCCCGAAGGTGTACAGCACGAATCCGTCCGCCGTCTCTTCGCCGATCGATCTGCCGGTGCCGCAGACCTCCGGTCTGGTCTCGAACGACATGCGGATCCGGCCATCCGGCGCACGGTCGATCTGGCGGGCGATCGATTGGGCCTGTGCATGGGAGGCCGCGGCCGCCACCATGAGAGCGGCACCGGCGAGTTGGGTTGGGCGCATGGTCGTGCCCCTCTGCGGTTGGATTTTTCGGCTCGGGTACCTATGTGATAGACACGGTGGGCGGGAGCAGGGTTGCAGCCAGGTATGGGTGTGTCTCGCCGCTACGGGGCTCATTGCTGGGAACGGGTGCCAGCTGCGATCGGCCAGCCTCTCCCTATGACAGTCTCCCGACGATCGACGCGCCATGCCTGCGCGTGCGTTGCACCGCCCCGTCACGGACTCCGCTTGCTCCGAGGTGCAACGCGTCGCGAGTTCTACTGAGGGTGCTCTTGGCCGGGGTAGCTGCGTTGGTGAGTTGCTTCTGGGGTGTCACCGAGCCGCCGGCTTCGCAGCCGTCGACGTGACGCCCGCGTTTGATACGGGATAGGTCGACCGCGCTAGGCCGGCCTCCGGCCCATTTCCCTGTCGGCTGGCGGCACGGCATTACCGCTCTTGCTCATCTCGAATCTCCGTCCCGTTCCGGCCTGTTGCCGATCGCCCCCTCCACCCCCTCGTCAAACGGTTCGGTCAGGATCGGGACCACCCATCCTCTCGGCGTGCGGGCGTCGGTATCGTGAAAGACGCGAACACGCAGAGGCTCGGTCAGAACCTGCTGTAACTCTCTGATGGGACGGAAGGGATCCCGACCGTCCGCGAGCCGTAGCGGTGCGTACGCCGTCCGCGACGTGTACAGCGCGCCCCGCGGCACGTGGACCATGCGCGACGCATTGTTCGACCCGAACGGATACACCAGCGGGCGGGCAAGGTAGACCCACGGTCCGTTCTCCACGTAGAAGTACGCGTTCTCCAGCCGTGGCATGCCACCCAACAGGCTCGTTGCGGCACCCTCGAGCGGGATGTAGGCGAAGGCGACTTGCCGCTCTCTATTGAAGAACGCCATCCACGGGGTCGCCAACGGGAGATCGATCGCGTGTTCGGGATGCGGGCGCGTGCCCTCGATCGGGAAACTCTGCTCGGCGCCTAGCGGATCGACATAGGCAAACTCGTCCAGCACCTCGTGGTTGAACACCACTTCCGCCTGGCGCACCGCCTTGACGTAGCGGTCTTGCTCGAACGACGTCGTCTCGGTCACCAGCACGTACGGCGTCCCGGCATAATAGAGGTTCGTGGACGAGGCCAACACATCGGGAAGATGCGGCAGCGGTGCCCAGCGCCGGAACATGCAGAACACCGGCCCACAGACGATCTCGTGTTCCGGTGCCTCCCAGTCGCTGGCGTGGACCCATGCATGGGGCGGCGCATACACGTCCGGATTCCACTGCACGGCACCGTTGGTCTCGAGCTTGTGCTCGAGCACCACGTTCACCCCCTGCTTGACGTCGACGGTGAAGATCGCGCCGGAATTGGCGGCGTGGCCGATGCGATAGAACTCGTTCTCGACGGTGGCGCCGAGCCCCTCGCCCTCGATCCTGAGATCGGTCTCGTAGCTGGGCGCGGGCGCACCGGGGTTCCCATAGAAGACCAGGTACGGCTGGCTGCCCCGGGAGGCCACGTCCGCGAGGAACGCGACGTCCAGGGTCGTGGTCGGGGAGTAGCGCAGGATCCGCTCCCCCGTCGCCTCGTCCCATTCCTCGACCGAGAGCAGCGCTTCATCCTCCCACGTGGTCACGTTGTATACCTGGCTCGGCACCTCGACGTAACCGCGATCGTCGGCGCGGCCGTCGCCCGGCGCGTAGGTGGCCACCCGGATCTCCCGGGCCGGATCGCTGAGGCGATCCGCGAACAGGCCCATCGTCACATGCACCGGCTCACCGCGTCGTGGGATGCCGGCGGTCTCGCTGACCAGCACGCCGGCGTAGTGCCCCCAGCCGTCGTCCCACCATCCCGGCAAGGTCGGACCGGCTCGGCCCGTGGTGTGCCAGCGCTCGCCCGTTTCCTCCCAGACGACGGCGAACTCGACCTCCTGCCCGGCACGCCACGCGAACAGAGTTGTGATCGTGAGGCTCTCTCCGGCCGCCGTGCCGCGATCGTAGATCTCCCTCCCCGACTGGACGAGCGTGTAGTCGCGGCATTCGACACCGTTGGCCTCGATGCGGTCGATGCGCCCATCGTGCATCTCGCGTGCGGGGACCGTGACCGAGATGCGGTAGGTGGGCGAGTCGGCACCCGGCATGAGGAAGCGGATCGGCACCCCAGAGTGCCCCGCTTCGGATCCGACCCCGGAGCATCCGGCGGTCACGACGATCAGGAGTAGTAGCAGCGTACGCATGTTCGATCCGCGTTGAGAGAAGGTCCGCGTCATGGAAGGAATGATCTCGGTTGCCAGTGCCCTGCGTTAGGACGTTAGGAGGCAGACGGCTAGGTGACCCTATATATGAGGAACAAGGGAGGGTATGCAAGGGCTCCGTTGAACGACGGTTAGATACATGTCCGCTTGGGATGGTTGGTGCCCGCCGGCAAAGCGACCTCCTGGTCTCAGACTCTGGGCTACGGCTTCTCAATTAGGGTACAGATCACCGGTGGGACAGATACCCCTTTACATTCAATGGTACCACGGAATCACTTTGCGGTAGGGACTGCCACGGCGTTTCCTCGCTCAGAATGCGATGGCAGAGTGACTCACATGCTGAATGCTGCAGCGTTCCGGATTCTGACAGCAATCCGTCAGGCGGATTGCCAGATTGCTAGAGATTGGCTAGCGGATTTCCAACGGAGGACGATTTTGACGCGAATCCTGTTGCCGTTATTGATCCTGATCGTAGGGTCCCAGACAATCGTCGCGTGCCAGACACCGGACCGAAAACCGAACTGAGCGACTCATGAACACTCTCCGCTACGTACGCCACGTCACGAAGGTCATGCTCGCTGCGGGGCTGATCGCGGCCTTTGCCGGCTGCGGGGGCCAAACCCCCGACGAGCGACCGCCCAACATCATCTACATCATGGCCGACGACCTCGGCTACGGAGACCTGGGCAGCTACGGCCAGCAGCAGATTCAGACGCCCAACCTCGACCGTCTGGCGCAAGAAGGCATACGCTTTACCGATCACTACGCCGGCAGCACAGTGTGCAGGCCTTCGCGCCTGGTCCTGTGGACCGGCTACCACACCGGCAACACGCCGCTCCGCTCCAACGACATCTACGTGTTTCAGCCGCAGGAAGTCACCGTCGCCGAAATACTGCAGCAACACGGCTACGCAACCGGGGGTGTTGGCAAGTGGGCCATGGGTGACACCAGCAACACCGGGCACCCGAACCGCAACGGATTCGACTTCTGGATGGGCTACCTGAACCAGAGCGACGCCCACAACTACTATCCGACCCACCTATGGCGCAACGCCGAGGTAATCCCGCTCCCCGGCAACGTCCTCAGTGACGATCCTGAGACCCGCGGGCGCGTCGCGGTCGAACGCGTGACCTATTCGCACGACGTGATGACTGACGCCGCGCTGGACTTCATCCGCCGGCATGCACACGGGCCGTTTCTACTGCACATCCACTGGACGGTCCCACACGCCAACAACGAAGCGGGCAACGCTACCGGCGACGGCATGGAGGTGCCGGACTACGGCATCTACGAGGATCGGCCGTGGCCCTCCACCGAGAAGGGCCATGCAGCCATGATCACCCGAATGGACCGCGACGTCGGGCGGCTGATTGCGCTGCTCCAGGAACTGGACATCGACCGGCACACGGTCGTCTTCTTCACCTCGGACAACGGCCCGCACGCCGAGGGCGGCCACGACCATGCCTTCTTCGACTCGAACGGGCCGCTGCGCGGCTACAAGCGCGACCTGTACGAGGGTGGTATCCGGGTGCCGCTGATCGTACGCTGGCCGGGACGGATCGCCCCGGGATCGACGGCCGACCATCCCTCCGCGTTCTGGGATTACCTGCCCACGGCGACCGCACTGGCGGGCGTCGAGCCACCCGACGGTCTCGACGGGATCTCATACCTCCCGACGCTGTTGGGCGGAGAGCAGCCGCGGCACGACTATCTGTATTGGGCGTTCGAGCAAGGAACCCGGACCAAGCAGGCGGTGCGGTACGGTGCGTGGAAGGCCGTCCGCGTCGGCCGCGACGCTCCGGTCGAGCTGTACGACTTGTCCATGGACCTCGGTGAAGAGAACGACGTGGCGACGGCACACCCGGAGCTGGTCGCCCGCCTGACCGCGATCATGGAGCGCTAGGCCACTCGAGCGTGCCTGAGGCGTGTGTTTCCGTGGGACGTACACCAAGGGTGAGGATTTCACAGTGAGCGCGTGGTCAAGGGAGATCTCTACAGATTCCAGAACGCGCCGACCTATTAGTGCTCTGCCGCATTGGCCCACACCTGTTGCGCCAGTGGGAGCAGGCTGTGTCACTCACCGTCGAAGTCGCACAGTGATAGTCGCAATGAGACGACATCGGATCACAAGGAGTGCATAGATGAAGGATGAGAGGCAGATCATCGACATCCTTCGAGCTCGCGGTGGCTTGATCGTGGATGGATCCAAGCGGCGACCTGACGAGCTTCTCGAGATGGCCAGGGCGGCCGCGAACTTTCGAGTGCCGCTCGTGCTCCGGAACATGGAGGATCGAACGCAGGAGCAACTGCTGGCGATAGCGAGAGCCGGCAAGGGAAGAGTGCTGTTGGAGCTAGATAGCGTCCGGGAGCAACGGAGCTACTATGCCGGACCTTATGAAAGGTCTCGCACCGGCCCGGGACTCAGCTAGTGAAAGACGACGTGGGGACGCGCTGGCGCCAAGGCTGTTCAAGACGAAGGTAACAACGGAAGCCGTGAAACGCGCACTTTCTAGGTTCGGCGAGGGCGAGCCACATCGACGGTGAGCGGTCGTCCCTTCAGCTCTTTACCGCCTAGCCCATCGATAGCAGCCCGTGCTTCAGCCTCGACCGGCATCTCTACAAAGCCGAATCCTCTCGACACACCAGTGAACTTGTTCATGATGACTGTGGTAGATGTGACCTGACCGAACGCCTCAAAAGCGTGCTGCAAGTCTTCGTCGGTCACATCGCGTGACAGATTGCCTACATAAATGTTCATCCTGTCCTCCACTCATCGAACGTCGCACGTATCAGAGCACAGCCGATCACCCCAACATCTGGGCTGCGATGTCTTTGCAGCCCTGACATCTCCCGGTCCGTGATCACCGAGTCTGGCTCCAGCAGTGCCTGGACGACGGGCAGCAGAGCATGCGCGGGCCTTGCCAACACGGATCATGTCGAGGGCGCTGCCGGAGGAGGGGGCGATCGCTTCGAGCTCGCCACGCGCTCCCCAGCGCCTGGAGCTGGCATCTGCGCGCCAGTGGACTCAGGCAACTGCTTCTCGGCGGACTTGGTGACCTTCTGAGCAAGCTCGGTGAACGGCTTGATCAAGTCCATCGGGATAGGCAGGACGACCGTAGAGGTGGTCTCGCTCGATATCTCCACGATCGTCTGGAGCAGTCTGAGTGCCAGCGCCGGGGTTTCCGTGCCAATGATGCTGGCAGCTTGAGCCAGGCGATCGGCGGCCTGATACTCACCCTCGGCTGCAATCACTTTCGCGCGGCGTTCGCGCTCGCATTCAGCCTGCCGTGCCATCGCACGTTTCATTTCCACGGGCAAGTCCACATCCTTTACCTCGACGGCAGACACTTCGATACCCCACGGATTGCTCCGTTCGTCCACGATCTCTTTCAGGATGCGGTTGATCTTGACGCGGTCGGCGAGTAGCTCGTCGAGTTCGGCTTCGCCCAGCACACTTCGCAGGGTCGTCTGCGCGAGCTGACCAGTGGCGTACAGGTAATCCTCGATCTCGATGACCGCCATCTCCGGATTCCTGACCCGCATGTACAGGACAGCATTGACCTTGAGGGACACGTTGTCCCGGGTGATGACGTCTTGCGGCTTTATGTCAATCGCGAGGATGCGGAGCGAGACACGTCGCATCTTGGCTACGATCGACGGCACGAAGACCAAGCCAGGTCCCTTGGTTGCCCAGAACTTGCCGAGCAGGAAGGTGACGCCGCGCTCATACTGCTTGAGTATGCGGAGGCTGCTGAACGTGTACAGAACCACAACCGCCAACGCCCCTAACAGGATTTCCATCGGAGAGCCTCCTGGAACGCCTCGATCATGACGGCTGCTGCTTGGCCGCTAGCCATGCACTCCGACCGGCGACCATAGTATTGCCGCACCGGGCTTCTTGCCTGAGGACCATGTCCTCACCCGGCCATACGAGGAATATGATGGGGTGGAGAACGGGCGAGCAACTCTCCCCTCATCTCCGAGCCAATCGAGTCGGTGGGTGAGGCGTCGCGAGCAGAGACTGGCGGATCAGCTTCCGGCAGTTGCTGCACCCAGCCCTAGTGGAAGAACAGGTACGCGATGAAAATCCCGGCGACGATCGCGGTGAGATCCGCTATCAACCCGCAGTGCACCGTGTAGCGGGTGTTGCGCACCCCAACCGATCCGAAATACAGGGCGATGGCATAGAACGTCGTGTCGGTCGCTCCCTGAAACGTCGAGGCCAGCCTGCCGACGAACGAATCGGCTCCGTGGGTCTGCATGGCATCGAGCATCATCCCTCTCGCACCGCTTCCGCTGAGTGGCTTCATCAGCGCGGTAGGCATTGCTTCGATGAAGTCGGTGTTGATGCCCAGCACGATGAAGACCCGCTCAATGCCGGCGACAACGAGCTCCATGGCACCGGATGCGCGGAACACACCGATGGCTACCAGGATGGCGACGAGATAGGGGATGATCTTGATCACCACCGCGAACCCTTCTTTCGCCCCGTCGATGAAGGCCGCGTACACGTTGACCCTGCGAATCATCGCCAGGAATATGAAGCCGGCGATGACGCCGAACAGTATGACGTTGGCGACCACGTTGGACACCGTTTCGACCTGCTCTTGAGGCAGTCGAGAGAAATAGTAGATGGTCGCGCCGACGAGGCTGGTGAGCCCCACGAGGTATGCCAGAACGGTCCCGTCGAAGAGGTTGATCCTCTGAACCACCGCCACCGCGATCAATCCTGCCAGCGTCGAAAAGAAGGTTGTGAGCAGGATCGGAAGAAACACGTCGGATGGATTGGCCGCGCCCTGCTGCGCCCGATACACCATGATACTGATGGGAATCACCGTCAGCCCCGACGTGTTGAGCACCAAGAACATGATCTGCGCATTCGACGCCGAGTCTTTGTCGGGATTGAGGTCCTGCAGTTCCTGCATGGCCTTGAGGCCCAGCGGCGTTGCCGCATTGTCGAGGCCGAGCATGTTGGCGGCAAAGTTCATGACGATCGAGCCATGAACCGGATGGT
>CP070666.1:2499913-2503844 GCA_020351775.1 Gemmatimonadota bacterium
TGGTCAAACCTGCGACGGCCCTCAACAACCCCGAGGACCCCAGAGAACGTGACGCCGGCAAGAAACCCGAACACGCCAAACCCGATGGGAAACGGGACGTCGGCTGCGCCAAAACCGACTACGAGCAGCAGGACGAGCCCCGCGCCGAACCAAGCCACTGCCCAGGTCAGGCCCATCCCGATTGCGCCGCGGATGCGTCGCAGCCACTTCTTCATTGCAACCTCCCTGTGCACTTGCACCCGACACCAGCGATCCCGACTTCGATTGAGCTCTAAAAGTACTTTGTGTTACAAAGTAGATACCATTGAGGAGGGAGTCAACCGGGCGAATTGACCAGGCCCGACGATGCCCCACGGTGGGCCAATTGGACGGTACCGCACTACTGAAGGAGCCATCCTCCTGCACCGAAGAAGAGCGCCGAGAGTTCGCGCGCCTTGTTCGGCAAGGCTTTGATGGGTCGTTATGCGGCGGCCAACATTGTTGAGGCAGCTGCTCCGACTTGTCGCACTGCTCCTGGTCGGCCTAGGAACGTCAGGGGGTGCCTTGACCACCGTCGCAGCACAAGGTCCAGAGTGGCATTTCAATGTCCATTCGGTTGCCCCTATAGAACTGCCATCCTGGCTTGACCGTGATTCGTTGGCGGCGTCGCTGGGATACGAATACACACCGGAGGTGATCACCGGTTTCCTAGCTGACCTGAACCAGGACGGCACCGAGGATTACGTGTTCAACACTTCGTTGGACGCCTGCGGCACGAACTGCGAGTATTTGCCGGTCGATGGTGCGAGTCACCAGTCGCTGGGGTGGGTGGGAGGCAGCATTGTTTTCGTCCGTCTTCCCCTGATCAACGGCTATCCGGTGATCCACAGCTATAGTCACGTCAGCGCCGACGCCGCGCGTTGGTCGACGTCGGTGTTCGACGGCGAGCGCTATGTGTTCGTGGGGGTCGTCTACCTGGAGGGCGACTTACTGGATCGTCACATGGACAGCCTGCGAGAAATTCCCTATTGGCCGCCGCCTGACGGGAGCATGAAGCCGCCGAACGCGGTGGGAGCAGTTGATTAGTGCCCATGGTGCGATCGATGAATACCGAAGAGTCAATGCAGTTGGTGAGTTTGCGTCGGCAGCATATGCGCAGAGTCGCTTAGGCGGTAGCTTCCCGGGTCGTCTCGGCACGAAACCCGGCCCCGAGTACTTCGTAGTGTGGGCTAGCGATCTCCGATGCGGAGCCCTGTGTCGCCACTGATCCCCCTCCCATTCATCGCCATCATGGCGGTGCTCGCAACGCCCTTGCGGTGTCAGACGACCGGGACCCTGCCCGATACGCCGCCCGGCCGGCGACTCGCGGAGTTCATCACGATCGTCAACTCGGGCGACTACGACTCCATCCGCGCTTACGCCGAGGGCAGTTTCTCCGAGGGACTCATTGCGGGGACGCTCGACGCCAGGGTCGATGCCCTAATGCGTATCCACGCTCAGAGTCAGCAACTCACGGTGGTCCGAGTGCTAAGCACGTCGCGGGAGAGGGTCATTGCGGAGGTCAGCAATCAGCTGGCGGAGATGAACCAGGCACTGGGTGTGTCGGTCGAGCGCCGCCGACCGCATCGCATAACCATGTGGTACCGAGGTCCCGCGTACTTGTATGGGGAACCGGAAGGTGCACCGCAGCTCGCCGAAAGCGAAATCCTGGCAGCCGTGGACTCGTTCTTGGACCGCCTGAGTGCCGCCGACGTCTTCTCCGGCGCCGTTCTCATTGGGAAGGGGGACTCGATTCTGCTGCAGCGAGCGGTCGGGCTGGCACGAAGAGCCCCTGCTGTGGCGAACGGACCCGGCACACGCTTCAACATCGCCTCGGTCGGCAAGCTGTTTACGACCGTTGCCATTGCGCAGCTCGCTGAGCAGGGCCTCCTGACCTACGGGGATGCCATCGATCGGTACCTCGGTCCAGAGTGGGTGTCGCCTGATGCCGCATCGGAGATCCGGATCGAGCACCTGCTGACCCACCGCTCCGGGCTCGGCGACTTCCTGGAGAGCGACGTCATGCTGAGCGCCACCGCTCCGCCGCGCTCGCTCGATGACTACCAGCCGATCATCCGAGCGGAACGACCCCAGTTCAGACCGGGCACGCGGTTCCAATACAGCAACTCGGGTTTCATTGTCTTGGGAGCCATCGTCGAGCGCATCAGCGGACGGAGCTTCGCCGACTACTTCCACCAACGGGTGTTCGAACCAGCCGGGATGGTCGCGATGAGCGATCCTCCCCGTGACGGGACGGCGCTTCCGGCCCCAGCGTTCGCGACGGGGTACACGAGTCGGTTCTCTGCCAGCGGGAGAGCCTGGGGCGACAACACGAGGCGGCTGGCAAACACCGCCGCGAGCCCGGCCGGAGGCCAGTTCGTCAGCGCTGAAGACCTATGGAGGTTTGCAGTGGCCTTGCGGAGCGGTGCCCTGGTTAGCGACTCGATGTGGCAGTCGCTCGCGGCGCCGGCGCAAGTGAGTGGCGGGCCGCCAAGCGGCTACGGCTTCGAGATCCTCGACCGCGGACAAGAGCGTCGAGTGGGACACGGCGGGAGCCACGAGGGGATCGGTGCGGTCCTCGACATCTATCTTCAGAGCCATTACACGCTGGTAGTTCTTTCGAACAGCGACCGATCTGCATTCGCTGTCCGAGAGAAGTTCGCGTCTCTCATGTTCCGCTAGCAGGTGGACACACTGCCCGGACGGCGAAGCGCAGGTACGGGAGTCGCTGCAGACCAACACGCGTTAGGAGCTGACAAACACGGCGTTCTGACGGAAGGCGTTGATACCAGAGCCACGCAGCGACATCGTTACGGTCAAGAGCCCGCTCGACCGGTGGGCGGGTTGTTTGTGGCTCCAATGCAGGGTCGTTAGGAAGCGGCCGAATTCGAGAGGAAACACGGAGGAATAAATGAACATCGTCCGGACCGATGGTGACATGCTATCATGCCCGGCAGTACCGCGACTCAGAGCGTTTGTGGCGCTGTGCTTTGTGACAACGTTTGCAGGTGTAACGACGGTTGATTGTCAGATGGACGGTCCTGCGCGGATTCTCCTCACCAACGATGACGGTATCGAAGAGGTTGAGGATCGTGTGTATCCGTTGGCTCAGGAACTTCGACGGTTCGCCGAAGTCTACATCGTCGTGGCAAACCAAGATCGAAGCGGTAGCACCCATTTCATGAGCTTAAGCCGCAAGGTCACGCTTGAGTCTCAACTGGATTATGTGTCGCCGGCAGGTGACGGCCTCAACAGGCTAGAAATCCACGTTGTCGACGGATTTCCGGCCGATTGTGTCGCCCTCGGCATCCGCGGTATCATGGGCGACGATCCGCCGGACCTGGTGATCTCGGGGCCAAATGGCGGACCGAATCTGGCAGATGGCTGGTTCGGCTCCGGAACGATTGGCGCCGCACGGACTGCCGCATACATGGGCGTTCCGGCGCTGGCAATCTCAGGCCTTGATGATGACTCAGAGGAACAGGTCTACGCCCTCTCTCGATGGGTAGCCGAGTTGGCACAGAGTGAATTGGTTGACTCTCTCCCTCAGCGGACCTATCTCACCGTGGCATTGCCGCGTGTTCCGCCATCGCAGGTCGCGGGCATCCGAGTAGCTCGCCGCGCCCGGCTGCTCGATGCATTGTCGTTTGAACGTCTTGCCGAAGTCCGCGATCCCGAGGGTGATGAGGAGACGACCTCAGTCTGGGTCCTCCGGTATCGCGCTCCCACATCACCGCCATCGGCCGACAGTGACGTAGTTCTCTATTCACAGAACTATATCGTCGTCACTCCCATGCGTGCAGACGAACACGATTCCCAACTCTTGGAGCACCTGAGAGAGAGCGTCGACCGTCTACCAGGATGGCCGCCGCGGTGAGCGTTGTGACGATGCAGCCGATCGGCGGTCCAAGCC
>CP070666.1:2503944-2507857 GCA_020351775.1 Gemmatimonadota bacterium
GAGATGGAGCAGCTGGTGCTTGGGATCGCCCGTGAGAACCGGTGGATGGGCTATGGCAAGATCGCCGGGGAGATGCGTAAGCTGGGCTTTCCTCGGTTTGGTCGCACCAGCGTCAAGCGTATCCCGAACCAGCACGGACTCACCCCAGAGAGTCGCCGTAGCACACACCTGAGCTGGCTTGAGTTCCTCTCCCATTACGGCCGGTTCGCCTGGGCCAGCGACTACCTCACGATCACCACCGCCAGCCTCAGGACCTACTACGTCATCTTCTTCCTGGAGGTCGCCACGCGACGGATCCGCTTCTGGAACGTCTCCACCTCCCCAGATGAGTCGTGGGTGGCTCAGCAGTTACAGAACCTGTGCATAGTTAGCGATGAACTGCCCAAGTACCTCATCCACGACCGGGACGGTAAGTACCCCCGGCACGCTGACTCCCTGCTGGAGCACGTAGGCACGGAGGTGATTCGTCTGCCAGCACGCTCACCCGACCTGAACGGCTACGCAGAACGCTGGATACGGAGCCTGCGGCAGGAGTGCCTGGATCGGGTCATCATTCTCAACGAAGCCCATCTGCGCTGGGTGCTCGCTGAATGCGTCCGCTACCACAACGAGCGGCGGCCCCATCAGTCACTCCAGCATCTGCTGCCGGAGGCCCTGGATGCCTATCCGTGTGAAGGCAAGATCGTTTCCCGACCCGTGCTCGGCCGCCTCCTCAACGACTACTACCGACTCGCTGCTTGAGACGGCCTCCCCCTCGCTGTTTCGTCTCCCGCGCCTGTCGCGCGTCTGGCATGGCCTTCTGTGCTCCGTTGTGACCCATCGTACCGACGCGCGAGCCCTCCAAGACGATCTCAACCCACCACCCCAGAGTGCAGGTTCCGCTCTGGTCTCGGGGAGCGGAGCCCCGGATCAGTTCTGGTACACTACGGTGCTGAAGTGCAGCATTCCGCATCTCTCCTGTCTGCGCGTCCTGTCAGGGTCTGCGCCCAGCGCGCCGCGCGGACTCACCCACCGCGAGTCCGCGTCGCGAGCAGCCGCCCGTGCTATCCGTCGTGGCCTGCCGCCTTACGCCACAGCCGTTCCTGCGTGGTCTGATCCAGCCGCCTCGGTTGGTGATCCTTGAGGAGTGCAAGAGTGCGTGCGCGCGTGCGCGCGCCAGCGTCCATCGCGCCTGACGAGACCCACTCCTCGTACCGTCGCCGGTCCGTCAGCGGACCCATCCACATCGCCTCGCGGAAACGCTGAAGCGTGCTGTCGCGCATCAGGAAGCTGCCCCTCGGGCCCACTTCCTCGATGTCCGCCAGCAGATTCGCCTGATCGGAGACGACCACACCTCGCAGGATGAAGCGAACCTGGTCGATCATCTCGTCCATGTACGTCATCGCTTCCGGACTGGCAGTGAGCCCTGACTCCAGGTAGCCGACGTCGTGGATCAGATTCACTCCTGCGAGCGCGCTCATGATCAGCTGTATACTCGCCTCCGCGGTTGCCTGCTGGTCGAACAGCTTCGAGTCCGATGATCCACCCACGCCGAATACGGGCATGCCGTAGTGCCGCCCCAGCTGCGCACCCGCGACCAGGCCGAGGTCGGCTGCGGGGCCGCAGTAGTTGTTCACCATGGTACGCATATCTAGGGGTCCGACGATGGGGCCATGGATGAACGGAGCACCCGGCCGGTGTAACTGCTGAATGACCAATCCCGAGAGCATCTCCGCATTGGCGACTACGAGCGACCCAGCGATGGTGATCGGCCCGGTAGCACCATACTGGGGAGCTGAAGAGTAGACGGCCGGGATGCCAGTATCAGCGCAAACGAGGAGAGCGCTGAGCGCCTCCGCGGTGTGGTAGAGCGGAGCCGTCGGCATCGCATAGAGCATTGCGAAGGGCCGCTTCCGGAAGGACTCGCCATCTCCGGAGACCAGGGCGCACATGGCAGCGATGTCCACGGCGGCACGCTCTGACTGTACCGTGAACATGAGCGGCTTCGTCGTCGATTCGACCATCGCCGCGAAGTGGTGCTGGTCGGCCAACTCTGGCGCGATCTCTGGAGCGGTGCCCATGGACATGGCGAAGTCGAGGTTTGGGAGGGCGTCTGTGAGGCGCGTCGTCATCCGAATGCTGTCGAGATCGGTCCTGCGTCGCTCACCAGTTTCTGGATCGATGACCCACGTCGTGTCGGACCCGGTGCCGAAGTAGATGTAGCCGGGCGCCAGGCGCATCGCGGGCTCCCCCTCTCGATCGCATATCGTGATCTCCTTCGGAGCCGTTGACAGCGCCTGCTCGACGAGAGGGGCAGGGACGCGAACTCGCGCCCCATCTACGGTCGCGCCGGCCCTTGTCAGCAGCTGTAGTGACCTCTCCTCGTGGACCTCTACCCCGGTCTGCTCCAGCACCACCAGCGTGTCGGCATGTAGTTTCCGAACCTGGTCCTCGGTCAGCACATCCCAGTAGCTGAGCGTCATGGGCGCGCGCACCGGCATCTCTGAATCTCCTTGCTCTATGGCCGAGGGAAGCCCGACGACTACTGAGGGAGTCCTCGACTTACTAGTTCACGACCGATCAGAAGGTGAGTTGGTAGTCCCCGGCCGCCCGCTGCATGACTGCCTCCATCTCACGGATCTGGTCTTCCCCGATCACGGACGGCGGCGTGTACGTCGATACTCTATCATCCACCTCGGTCAGAGCCCGGTCTACGAGGTCCGCGGGAGGTACGTCGTCTCCCCCTCTCCTGTCTATGGTGGGGCCAGGCATATAATGTTCATCCCGGAAGTGACGTGCCGTGTGATCTGAACCGATGAGCGTCTCTTCGCGGATCAACTCCTCGAAGACACCCGGGAGATCACCCGCATCCTGTGCCTCGATTCCCCGCTTCAGACGCTTCGCGAATCCACAGAGCTCGTTGTCGAACAGCAGCTTCTCGAGAGACAAGCAGTTCTCGAAGCACAGCATCCCGGGGCCCGAGACGCTGTTGATGCCGGAGAGGGCAGCGAGGTAAGCGCCCGTTCCCGACTCAAAGCCTGCCTGCGCATCTAGCCGCTTGCTATCGCTTAGGCCGACGTAGGCCTGTGTGGGAAGCCCCAGGTGCTTGCCTATCTCTGCGTAGGCACAAGAGATCATCTGCACTTCAAGGGACGCGAGCGCCGACGTCATCGTCCGCATGTCCATGGTGCCTGCCGATCCCCCGTACACGACGGGCGCGCCCGGCCGCGAGATCTGGGAGATGACGACGCCGCTCAGCGCCTCAGCCGTATGCTGGATCAGTGCACCTTCAAGCGTAACCGGGGCCGCTAGCCCGGCAAGTGGCATGGCAATCAGCTCAGCGGGGATGCAATGCTCCGCGCAGACCTTGAGATTGTCCGCGATGGGATGGCTCCACTTGAGCGGCGAGGTGGGGGCGCACGAGAACATGGCAAACGGCTTCGCCGCCAGCTCTTCCCGCGTCCCTCGAACCGCGAGCTGCAGATCGAGCATGACATCCATGCCTCCGACAGTGAAGGCCCCCGTCACGATGGGCTTGCCGGTGAGCTTCAGCAGCGCGTAGAGCCGCACGCTGTCCCCGATCTGGTCGGGCACGTCGTCGGGCACAAGCGCCGTCGAAGAGAAGTCAATGTGGGGCAGCTGCTCGACGAGCCGGCAGTACCTGAGCACATCGTCCACCGTGGCTCGCCGCATCACTCGCTCTCTCTCATCCAGCAGCTTCACTGCCGTCGAGCCGGGCGTGAAGTGAACCGCGTCCCCCTCCAGGATAGAACAGGCATCGCCTGCCAGGTCCCACAGCTCTGCTCTGCTCGGTGCAGAAGCGAGAGACTCGTCCACCAGTGAACCAGTGATCCACGCGCGTTGCTTCTCCAGGTCGACATGACAGCCCGCATCCCCAAGCTTGCCGAGAAGTGGGTTGTGGTCTATGTGCACG
>CP070666.1:2507957-2513274 GCA_020351775.1 Gemmatimonadota bacterium
CGAACAGCCACACTACAGTGTGCTGGACAGAACCGTCGAGCGAGAGATCGTTCCCGTCTGCGAGAAGTACGGCATAGGCATAATACCCTGGTGTCCTCTGGACGGTGGCTGGCTTACAGGGAAGTACAGGAGAGGTGTTCCGCCTCCGCCCGACTCGCGTGCCATCGAAGAGAAGTGGGACCTCGAGTCCCCTGAGTCCCTCCAACGTTTCGACGTACTAGAGCGCTTGGAGGCCCTCGCCCAGAAACGCGGCAAGACGCTCAGCCAGTTCGCCCTCGCCTGGCTGCTGGCCAACAAGGCGGTGACCGCTCCGATCATCGGCCCGCGCACATTCCAGCAGCTAGACGACAACATGGACGCCTTGGGCTGGACAATCGGTCGTGAGGAATTGGCGACTGTCGATGAGCTCGTGGCGCCTGGCAGCACCACGTCCGCCGCCGCTTGACGACATGGAGGGTAGCCACCACTGTGTCTGCCGGGTGCTTTGCCTCGACCTAGCGAACATCCGCCCAGCGGTCCGGCGATTTCAACGCCGCGGTGCCTCCTTCGATGAGCGCTGCGATCTCGAGGGTCTGCTCTTTGGGTATCGGTGACACCCCGCTCTCGAAGAACGCCAGCATCGCGTCGATGAACCGCGGGAAGAAATCGTCCATCGCGTCTATCACCAACGGTTCCTCGCCCCCATAGTGCGCGCTGAGCTGAAACGGGTGTTCCGGGATCAGGGTTACGCTCCCGCGCCGCCCATCCGGGTAATCAATGAGCATCAGCTTGACCGAATCGTTCCCGCACTGCATGACGCGAGTGGCCCCGGTCCCGAGGGCCATCACCAGCATCTCGAACTGGTGAATGGCGTAAACCTCGAACGCGCCTCCCCCGCGCGTCCCGACATAGCTCACCGGGTGTCCGGCAATCTTCTCCTTGATCCCAGCCTCCAGCGCTGAACCATAGCGCAGCGCCGAACATGACATCATCGGCGTTCCGTGGCGCTCCGCCTTCTCGAATAGGCTCTCCGCCGCGGCCAGAGAAGGAGCGATCGGCTTGTCAACGTAGACCGGCTTCCCGCTTCGGAGCGGCAGGTCGGCCAGATCCTCGTGTCGCTCCGGGTTGTCGGGCGAGAGCACCACTATGGCGTCGCAGTGCTCCACGACTTCCTCTATGCTTGAAGCTTTCCCGACCTTCTGCTCCTTGCACCATTCTTCGATGCTCTTCTTGCCCTCAGGAGAGAACTCCTCCCACGCAAGGGAAACGTCGAACTTGTCCCTCAAAGAACTCTCGCGGATCCAGGTCGGGTAGTTGTTGGCATGCCATTCGTCAATGTAGTAGTCAATGAAGCCTATCTTCTTCACCGGCGTCTCCTCTCAATGTCTGCAAGCCCAACACTCACACGCTTAGGTCGCCTTCGGATGCACCAAGGCCAGAGAGTCTGGCACCTGAGCCAGGTTCTGAGTCGGGCGTCACAGCCTATGTGTCTCTCCAGCCTTGCCCGACTTGCCGATTGCGCTGCCGTCGCGGCACTGTCCCGCCGACCCGGGGCGCCTTTCGCCGAGTCGGGAACCTCTACCTGCGCACACAGTGCAGACAATCCAGGACCACGCGTCGGTAGCGCTTGTCGTGGCCCCAGCAGGGACGACCGAGCGAAGCCTCGTCACGAAAGTCGCGCCGACGGCGCGGCCAACAGATGAGCGCAGGGGATCAGTTCACAGTGCTCGAATGACGACACAGAACCATGAGAGATCACGTTGTCGGACATTGCACAGGCAGGTGGGCGATTGCTGTCGATCTCGGGGGCACCTGGATCAGGGCCGCTGCAGTCTCCGAGAGCGGCACCATCGGGCCCATCCGTCGTCGGGAAACGCTGGCGGCCCGTCCGTACGGTGAGATCCTCGCGGATGTTCTCTACCTAGTGGGCGAGGCTGCGCGTGACGCAGCTGCACGGAAAGGGGTCGTCGCCGGCGCGGGCATCGGCGTCGCGACGGTGTTGGAGAGGGGAGGACGAACCGTGCCCTGCCCTACCTTGCCGACTCTGGGAAACCTGGAACTGGGCGATCGGATGCGAGCGCTCGCCCGCATGCCCGTGGCTGTGGAGAACGATGCGTCTTGCTTCGCCCTGGGCGAGTCCTGGATGGGGGTTGGCAAGGGATGCACTCACCTCTGCGGGATCACCCTGGGCACGGGCATTGGCGTAGGGATTGTGATCGCCGGACATATCTACTCGGGCAGCCACGGCTTCGCCGGCGAGGTCTGGAGAACGCCCACCGGCGACGGCCATCTGGAGGATCACGTTTCTGGGAGGGCAATAGAGCAGCACTACGCACATCTGTCAGGCAAGGGTCTTAGCGGTGCTGAGATCGCTGAACTGGCGGCTGCCGGGGACCCAACGGCGCTCGCCGCATTCCTCGAGTTCGGCCGGTGGCTTGGGATGACCGTTGCCTTCCTGGTCAACGCGCTGGACCCCGAGGTCGTGGTGCTCGGCGGATCCATCGCCGGATCGTTCGACCATTTCCGACAGCCGGTGAGGGAGGCGCTGGCGAAGACGACCTCGCCGGAGACGGTGCGGCTCGAGTGTTCAACCTTGGGCGAGTCAGCAGCCCTCTTCGGAGCCGCCAGAATGCTTTGGGATCAGTTAGACCATTAAGCGCCTACTTAGGAACATGAGAGACGGAGCGCGGCCCACAGCGGCCGAGTCACTGGTATTGAGAAAGGGAGCTGTCGCTGATGATCAGTGGTGAGAAGGTCCGAGTGGCCGTCATAGGGGCAGGCATGATGGGGGCCGGCCATGCTGCCTGCATCGCGCAGTCCGGCCGAGCGCAGCTCATGGCCGTTGCCGATATAGATCTGGGCCGGGCGCGAGAGCTGGCCGATCAGTTCGGGGCTGACGCCTGTCGGGATCACAGCGAAATGCTGGCCCGGCGCGATGTGGACGCGGTTGTGGTCTGCACCCCGGACTGGGCTCATCTAGAGGTCTGCCTGGATGCAGCCGGTGCTGGAAAACACATCCTGGTGGAGAAGCCGCTGGCAATGACCGTCGCGGACTGCGATGCGATCATCGCTGCCGCGGACGCCGCCGGGGTGACCCTGATGATCGGGCACATACTGCGCTTCGACCCGCGATACGTGGCAGCAAGAGCGGCCGTGGACTCCGGCGAGATTGGGGCTGTCAGCTACCTCTACGCGCGCCGGAGCAACACAGTGGTGCAGCCGCGCCGCTTCGGAGGAAGGACGACCGTCCTCCACTATCTGGCCGTTCACGACGTTGACTGGATGCTTTGGGCAATGGGGGAGCCGGTCACGCGGGTGCAGGCAATGACCAGCCGGAAGGTCCTGGAGGATCTCAAGGTTGACGACGTCGCCTTCCTGTTGATGCAGTTCTCGAGTGGAGCAGTGGGATGTGTGGAGGCGGGCTGGGCGCGGCCGGAACACACGCCCTTCGACCTGGATGCCGACCTCGAAGTGGTTGGCACTCTGGGTGCGATCCGTGTGGACACCCCGAATTCGGGAGTGCTAGTGGAAGCGCAACGAGTGCGGCGAATTGACACGACGTATGGCTTTAGGGTTGTCGGGAGAACCGGCGGCGCACTCCGAGAGGAGGTGGAGCATTTCCTCGAGTGCGTGCAGGAACGGCGCACACCGTTGATTGACGGCAGACAGGCGCGATCGGCCGTTGCCGTTGTGACTGCGGCGGCCGAGAGTGCGCGGACCGGGCAGCCGGTTACGCCCGCAGACTAGGCGCGCTGTCCAGAAACTCATCTGGCTCCCAGGATGCTCGTACAGCCTCACTCGTGGTACTCTCTGTCGCGGTCAAGTTCCGGTGGGACCGCCAGAAGCGCCTGTGGGAGCGATAGCGGCAGTCCTTGTGCAGCCCGCGTCGGTGCCCGATCGAACCATCGTTCAGCATAGGCGAAACGGTTTCACCGGCAGCAGAGACCTTGTCCTCCTGCAGCCTTGGAGGTCGCGGCGAATAGCCTATGGGCGGTTCTACGCCCATCTGACCACTACAACTCGTACTACCGAAAGGCCGCGTAGTCCGCACCGGGTGTGCTCCTCACCCATGAACGCCGGGGCATGCATCGCCTCCGGCGCTCTCAGCCGCGGGGTCCGGACCTCTGATCGTCACCCTAACCTCTGCCGACGAGGCCGGATGGCGCCCCTCAGTAGTCCATCATCCGATCGACGAACCGGCGCTCGTCCCTTCCGGGACATGCCGATCAGTTTCTGGACACTACGCGCCGGTCACCACGCCCGCCAGGACCACGACTTTGCTGACAAGACACTGCCTGCTCCCCGCTGCTCCCACCGGCCCACCCAACATAACCGGGCGGGGCGCCCGGCAGAGCGCCCCGCCCATATCCATACACCTATCCTGCCTTAGACAGGGTCTTTGCTCGGCCTAGAAAAAGGTCACCATCGCCGGGTCGCCGCAGCAGTCGTCCACTTCGGCCTGGAGCGGTACCCATGCATCAAGTCCGTCGAGGTCCCCGTCCCTGACCGCGTTGATGAAGGACGTGGAGTTGTACCACCGCGCATGGCCGTCCAGGAAGCCCGCGTTTACCCCGCCAAGGTGACGAGCATAGGGCTTTCGCAGCTCGGGGTCCCTTATCATGCTCCCGTCGCCGTCGCCGTGAAACTGGACACAGGCCATGTCACACTCGCCGCACGCCGCGGCCTCCTCCCAGTCCGGCGTCCACCCGAGACCGCTGCACTCGAGGCAGCAGATGTCCGGGTAGGCGGCGAGAGCCCATCCCAGGCTGGTGCACTGTGCGCCACCGTCGCCGCAGATCCAATACTGGACCGGGTCTTGCACCTCGACCAGCTTCAGTTCGTGGTTATTCGCATCTCCGTTTATCGCGATGCTCTGAGCGAAAGCCTTCTCTGAGTGAAGGCCCGCTGTGAAGTCTACTGCACACGTCAGTTGTATGAGCGAGTCGGTGACAGTGCCGCCCCATCCTCTGGGCCAGGCGCTCTCACACGGGCCACCTACCCAGTCCTCACCTACGTAGGGCCAGCTGCCCTCAGCGCTGCTGACGGCGGTGAACCAGTCAGGGACGCCGATGATCCAGCCCGCGCCCCTCTCTACCTTGGCGCTCGGGCACCGCCACACATCGCGGTTCCTGATGTACTCGTCGAGAATCACCGGCCACCGTAGGTACGGATTCGACTCGTAGGAGTTCCAGCAGTTCCCGCCGTCATCAGGTGACCAGTCGGCTGTCTCGTACCCTCCCCGTGTACCCGGCTGCGTGTTGAAATACTGGATCACCTCGTCCCGGTGCTCGCCCGGCAGCAGTGTGTCGTTGTTGTCCGCCATGTACATCTGGATCGC
>CP070666.1:2513374-2534399 GCA_020351775.1 Gemmatimonadota bacterium
AAAGGGCCTGCAGATCCAGCGTGTCGGGGATCAACCCGAACAATCGGTAGGCAAGCGACAGCCGTCCCAGCTCCTCTGGAGGCAAGTCGCTCTGGATCTTGGCGTCGATGTACCCACGAATCTGATCGCGACTGCGGACCGCGATCTGAGGCGGTGACCTATAGGAAAGCCCGACCGCCTGTTCGATCTTGGGTATCACGTCCTCAGCGATCTCACGTGCCCGCTCCTCGGTCTGGACCTGGCCCCATTCGCAGGCGGTGAGCGTGAAGCTGAGGCAGAGGAGGACCTGGAGGCGTGCCCGCGGGCGGCAGTAGTAAAAGCTCAGGTCCCATCTGGATGGCCTCATGGAGGTGAACAATACTAGCCAGAGGGTAGCAGCGGCAGGGACGGTGGCTCAGCTCCTGGCCTCGAGCAGCCGGTCAGCCGCCGCGGCGCTCACCTGGGAGCGGCGGTCCCAGCGGGCTCCGCACCTGTGTCGGCCTAGCGCTTCAGAAGCCGCAGCGACCCGTTGACTGTCTGCAGCCACAGCCGGCGGCCACCATCCCCGATGGTACCAGAGATGCTCTTGGACGAGAATCGACCGCGCACCATGAGTGGAAAATCCGTCTCGATGCCACCATTCACGGTCTTGGCGGTTACATCGGCATCCAGCCCCTCCGGCAACACAACCGTTATGCTCCCATTGACCGTTTCGAACTCGACCGACCCACTCCAGTCCGCCCTGCCGAGCTCGGCCCGGATGGAGCCGTTGACAGTCGTGGCCTGGGCAAACCCGGTGGTGCTGATGTCGACGTCGCCGTTGACCGTATGGGCCTCGACGTCGCCGCTCAGGGATGCGGCTTCGATCTCCCCGTTGACCGTCCGGGCAACGAGGTTGACACCTGCCGGCACGTGCACCGTGAAGTGAACGCTGACGTCGTTGTCTTGGGTGTTGTTTCTGCTTCTACCATTGGGGCGGCACTCGTTGGGGCGATCTGCCCGCCGGGGAGTGGGATAGAGTGCACAGATGGTCACACCCGCGTCATGCTCGATGATCTCGAACTCAATGTCCTCGGCGCGCCCGCGTCGGCGCTCGCGCAGCTCAGCCGTAACCTCGACCCCGCTGGCTCCGCTGGCGTCGGCCACAACGTCGCCCAGCACCCCTACGATCTCAATGGTCTGGCCCTGCTGCAGTCTACCCTGCCATTCGAAGTCCTGCGCCGACAACTCCGCGCTGGTCAGCGCCAGAGGTCCAAGCAGTACCGCGGCGGCTAGCATCCTCAAACTCATGTCTAGTTCTCCTCAGTCTGACTGTACTGCCTCGCCCTCGAGTCAGGTTCTGTGGCAATCCTGTGGCAGGGGCTCACCGGCGTCGCAGCCTAATGCTTCCGCTGAACGACTCGAGCTCTATTCGCGCGCTGCCGTCCCCCACCGTGAACGTGAAGCGTTTCCCTTGACTCCATGTCTCCGTGAGCGTGATTGGGAAGCCCGCCTCGAAATCGCCTGCGAAAGTCGATACCGAAACGGTGGCATCGATATCCTCCGGAACCACGGCAATCACACTCCCAGAGTGGGTGCCGAGCTTATAGCGACCTCCCGGCTCGATGATGCCGTCGAACCTCACCGTACCGTTGACCGTGGTGGCCTCGACCTCCGACGAGTACAGGTCACCCAGAGTGATCCCACCATTGGTCGCTTCAGCTCTGACGCGGCCTGAGGATGCCGTCACCTCGAGAGAGCCGTTCGTCGAAAAGACGTTCAGATTGCCCTCTGCATCCCGCAGCTCCACATCTCCCTGAACGGAGTAGAGGTGCGCGAACCCCGTTGCGCCAGCCACGACTATCTCGCCTTGCACCGTCTCGACCCGCACCTCTCCCAATTCGCCTTCCATATCGGCCGATACGTATGTGCCCCTGACATCCACGTCGGTCCCGGAAGGCACTGTTATCTCGAAATCGATCGTGGCGACACCATACGACGACCGTCCTCTGAGCCGCACCGCGGCGGAAGACTGTGAGATCGTCACACGGGTGCGACTGGAGTGATTCGCTACGATTCGCATCTCATTCCTGGCCCATGTCTGCACTGCCACTTCACCACCGAATGTGTCGATGTCTAGGCGTGTGCCCGGAGCAACCGTTATCACGGTGTCCGTCTGCGGCACCAGGGCTACACTGATGAGTGCGCCTGTTAGGATGGTTGTGAGCATTTACTATCTTCTCTTCCTTTACACTAGCTCGCCGAGCTGGCAATCGTCGCCGCCTGCCGCAGTAGCTCAACCTTGCGTTTCATGGTCACCGCCAGATGTGAGTTCAAGTAGCTGTTGGTTGGATCCTGTTCCAGGGCCTCGTAGGCTTCCATGATTGCGCGATCGATCGTGGCCAAGCTCTGCTCGAGAACGCGCACGGTGTTGGGATCCAGTCGCTCACGGGCCTGATCCAACACCAGTTCCAGGTCCGCGACCACGGCATCGTATTCGTCTATATCGAACCCCGCGCGCGTTGCCTGCGCAGCCGCTGCCTGAACGAACGTGGCTGGCGACCCAATCGCAGGTTGGGATCCACTCGGCCGAAGCAGCCAAGTAGTCCCCACCGACAGCATTACCAGCACCACCCCGGCGGCCACCAACTGAGGTAGCGACACCGTGATCCTCCAGCGCCGTGTGACGCGCCGTTCTCTGACGTCTACTATGCCTGGCTGGGTTGAGCCGCGAGCACCTATCCGCCGAGCAATGCCTCGCCACAGATCGCGCTCAGGTGCCCGGTTCTCCAAGGCCGCCGCACGCGCGGCAACAGCCCGGAGTTCATCCAGAGTCACTCGGCATTCATTGCAGTCCGCCAGGTGTGCCTCCATGTCGCGACGTTCGACCCCCGCGAGGTCTCCGTCGAGGTACTCCGAAAGCCGTTGCTCCCAATCATCGCCCATACTTCATCTCCGTTACCGTCCCAAGTACCCTCGGAGGAACATCCGCGCGCGATGCAACTGCGCCTTCGATGTACCCGCTGTCACTCCCAGCAGCTCAGCGATCTCGTGATGCTTGAAGCCTTCCACATCGTGCAATACAAACACCATCCTTGCTCCGTCGGGCAGCCGACCGATCGCCGACTCGAAATCCATTCCCAGTTCGGGTGCTGCCTCGCGGGCCGAGATTTTTTCGAAGATCCCTTCTCCTTCACGCAATCGATCACGTTCCTTCCCCAACGTCGCTCTGTACCCCAGGATCAGGTTGATCGCCAGGCGATACAACCAGGTGCCGAAACTCGCCCTCCCGCGAAACGTGCCCAGCTTCTCCCACGCCCGCACGAAGACGTCCTGAGTCACCTCGTCCGCCACCTCCCCACCGATCATACGCCGGGCCAAGCTGTTAATGCGCGCCACGTGCGTGCGGTACAGCCGCTCGAACGCACGCGAGTCCCCGCTCGCTGCGAGGGCGCAATCCGCCGCCTCGGAAGCCGCATCGGCGGCCGCCGGCCCGTTACGCAGGCCGGTCACCCTGCGGCGCCACCATTCCCATACGCCCTGTTTGATAGGGGAAATGGGCGAATGGTTGACGCGCTCACCCCCCCAATACCCAGTCGATATACCATCTGAGCACCGTATCCCCAAAGACGAATGTCAGCGCTGCTGCAGCAGCCAAGAAGATCCCGAACGGCACCAGCCGTTTTTGCTTGAGCGATAGCGGGACGAAAACGATGGTTCCCAGCAATGAGCCGCCGAAAATCGTGAGGAGTACGCCCCGCCACCCCACGAACGCCCCCACCATTGCCATCATCTTGATATCGCCACCACCCATGGCCTCCTTGCGGAACACTTTCTCTCCAGCTACCGCTACCACATACAGAATAACGAAACCAGTGACGGCACCTATCACCGCTTGCAGCAATCCCGACCACCCACCACGCAAGGCGAGCAGCAAACCCAGGACCAGTCCCCCCAAGGTGTACTCGTCGGGGATCAGGTAGTGGCGGGCGTCGGTGACCGCAATGCCCAGAAGCAGAGTGCCAAACGCAGCAGCGGTGAGTCCGGTGAGGTTGGCTCCATAGTGCCATACAGCCCCAGCCCACAGCGCAGCCGTGGTGAGCTCGATGATCGGGTATTGGATCGAGATCCGTTCACGACAGTGCCTGCACTTGCCGCCCAGCAACAACCAGGATATCACCGGCACATTGTCGTGCCAGGCGATCGGCGTCTGGCAGCGCGGACAATGTGAGCCGGGAAAGACGACCGATTCGTCTCGTGGAAGTCTAAGGATCAGCACATTGAGGAAGCTGCCGATCATGGCACCAAAGATGCCAGCAATCGGAATTCCCATCTGGTCAACGTTCACTTTGTACCTCGTTCAGGATGATGCCCGCTGCGACCGCGACGTTCAGCGATTCGGCGCCGCGTGCCAGCGGAACTGCCACACGCTCCTGCGACAGTGCCGCCAGCACCGGCCGCACGCCCGCTCCCTCGTTGCCCACGACAACCGCTAGTCGAGGAGGCGCTTCAAGCCGCCTGATGGGCGTACCCGCCGCGTCGCTGACCCAGAGAACGATGTCATTCCGTTTCAGCCAGCCGGCCAGCTGCTCATCAGATGCGGTGGCCAGCGGCAGCCTGAAGCTGGCGCCGGCTGCTGCCCGCAATGCCTTGGGGTTGGCTGGATCTGCGGTCCCCTTCAGTAGAACGGCTCCGGGACATCCCAAGGCAAAGGCCGTACGCAGCAGAGTCCCGACATTTCCCGGGTCTTGCACCGCGTCGAGCACCAAGGCGGGGTGCCATGCCACCGGGGCGATCGCGGAAAGGTCGCTGCGCGGCTGCTCGATGACGGCCACCACACCTTGAGGGGACTCGGTTGCAGCCAATCCGGCCAGCGTCTGGGAGGAGATTTGCTCGACCGGTATCGCGTGGGCCGCGAGTTGCCTCAGGAGACCTCCACCGTGCGGTGTGCTAGCCAGGAATTCGTCGACCAGGACGCCTCGGATTGCGACCCCCGCCACAATGGCCTCTTCGACCAGGCGCACGCCCTCCGCCAGGGTCAGACCTCGACGACTCCGCCCTTTGCGCTGTCGTAGATTGCGAGCCAGTGATACCAGCTTCGATCCCAATGCCCGACTACCTTGTTAAGTGCACCGCAGGCTTCAATGTTAGCAATGCGCTCGCAATAGCCAAGTTCCACCCTAACGAGGAGTTACTGCACCGGCCATGAAGATCGCGCTCACTATAGCCGGGTCCGATTCCGGAGGCGGCGCAGGGATCCAAGCCGATTTGAAGACTTTCCACCAATTCGGCGTGTTCGGCACTAGCGTGCTCGTTGCGATCACTGCGCAGAACACCCTGGGTGTGACTGCCGTTCACGCCATCCCCCAAGAGACCGTGGCTGCACAGATTGATGCCATCGCAGCCGACCTTCCACCGGACGCGTTCAAGACAGGCATGCTCGCGACGGCAGAACTCGCGGAGCTGGTTGCAGCAGCGGTAAGGCAGCACGGCTTCCGGAACTACGTGCTGGATCCAGTGATGGTAGCCACCTCCGGAGACAGGCTGCTGGACCCGGACGCCGAGCGCACAGTTCGCGAGACTCTGGTGCCGCTCGCGACCGTGGTGACGCCTAACCTGGACGAGGCAGCTATCCTCGTGGAATCAGCCGTGAGTTCGGTGGCGAGCATGGAGGAGGCTGGCAGAACGCTGGTGGGACTGGGAGCTAACGCGGCTCTCATCAAGGGGGGACATTTGCCAGGCAGGGAACTAATCGACGTACTCGTCACGGCAGACGGCACCCGTCACTTCGAACACGCCCGGATCGAGACCACATCCACTCACGGCACCGGCTGCACGCTGTCGTCCGGGATCGCTGCGGGTCTGGCTCTGGGTAAGGAACTACCTGCGGCAGTCAGAGATGCTCTCGATTTCGTTCATCGCGCTATCGCTGCGGCGCCCGGTCTCGGCGCCGGGCATGGACCGCTGAACCACTTCGTCGCGTCGCCAGAACAAGGTTGAACCTCCGTGTCCGTCAACGATCATCAGCTGCCGCCCGAGCGAGGGATCTACTGCAACCGAACCCTCAATCTCCGCTCGATCAAGGCGGTCGGCTACGACATGGACTATACGCTCGTTCACTATCGGGTAGACGAGTGGGAGCGTCAGGCATACGGTTATATCAAGCGGAAGCTCCTGGCACTGGGGTGGCCGGTAGAGCAGCTCGAATTTGATCCTGACCTCGTAATTCGTGGCCTAACGCTGGACATCGAAAACGGCAATATCCTCAAGGCGAATCGCTTTGGCTACGTGAAACAGGCGTCTCACGGGACCCAGCCAATGGATTTCAGCACCCAACGGGCCGAGTACTCCAGGACCTTCGTCGATCTGGCTGAGGAGCGCTACGAGTTCTTGAACACCCTGTTTTCACTCTCCGAAGCGTGCATGTATGCCCAGTTGGTCGACATGCTGGACGACAACCAGCTACCGGGAGTCATAGGATATTCAGACCTGTATCGGTTGGTGCGAGCATCGACGGACGAGACCCACGTTGAAGGAGAGCTGAAAGCGGACATCACCACAGATCCCGACCGCTACGTAGCGCTGAATCGAGAAACGCCGCTCGCGCTACTCGATCAACACCACGCCGGTAAGAAGCTCTTGCTGATCACCAATTCCGAGTGGGGTTACACTCGTTCGATCATGCAGTACGCCTTCGACGAGTTCCTACCTGAAGGAATGACGTGGCGCGACCTGTTTGATGTCATCATCGTATCAGCCCGCAAGCCCGCGTTCTTCTCCACCAACAGCCCCGTCTTTCGAGTTGTGACTGAGGAGGGCTTGCTCGAGCCTTGCCCCAAAGGAATAGACTCAGACGGCACTTTCTTGGGGGGGAATGCACGATTCGTAGAGGCTTACCTCGGCCTCTCCGGCGACGAGATTCTCTATGTGGGTGACCATGTGTTCACCGACGTGCACGTATCCAAAGACATACTGCGGTGGCGGACCGCTCTCATTCTACGGGAGTTGGAGACCGACTTGTTGGGTTTGGCCGAGTTCAAGAACGATCAGAACCAACTATCGAAGCTCATGGCCAAGAAGGAAGAACTCGAATTCAGACTGGCGAGTCTAAGGCTCGACGCGATGCGCAAGAAGGTTGGATACGGACCACAGCCGGTAACATCCGTCAAGGAACTGGACAACCAGGTGGGCAAGGTGCGTGGCAATTTGGCCAAGCTCGACCAACAAATTGCGCCTCTCGCAACTGCGGCCGGGGCGATCGGCAATGCGCGGTGGGGGCCACTCATGCGTGCCGGCAACGACAAGAGCCAACTGGCACGACAGGTCGAGCGCTACGCAGATATCTACATGTCGCGCGTATCGAACTTCCTGTCACACACGCCGTTTACGTATCTCAGGTCACGTCGCGGCAGCCTGCCACACGATCCCGGTGACATGCCGCTTGTGGCTGACAGTGCAGGGCCGGAGGAATGAGGAACGGCGGTGCGATGTCCCGGCGGGTCTGGCAACGAGATCACGTCGCTGTCGGCCGTCCACCGCGACCGCCGGCAGAACGTGACCGCCGGGTGTTACCGAGCCGGCTCCCCCACAACGCGCTTGACCAAGGTGCCCGCGCGCATTCTGCTGCCCAGTTCCACCTGGTTGAGAATGGACAACTGCTCCACAGAGATCCCTGACGGATAGCGCTGGCTGAATGCTTCGATAGTCATGGCCTGGGGCAGCTCGATTATGCTGAGCCGCATTGGCTCAACCGAGAGGGCCGACTCGTCTGTAAGTCGGGCGAAGCTGGCCACCGAATTCGCAACAGTCTGCTGGTAGCCCGACCACGCGGCGGACGTCGAGAAACCCAGCAGCCGGTAGATGTAAGCGCCGTACTGGATGAACGTTACGGCTCCCCGCAGGATCCCCTGCTCGGTGTCGGCCGCGAAGGCGGCAGTGGCGGACGGGAATCCACCTATCGTTCCGTCCTGTACTGCGCCCGCGTTTACGCCATCCTGCGCTGCGAACTGCCTCGCCGCCTCTCCCGGACTGGCCGCTCCCTCGGCTAGTGTGAGCTGCAGGATAGCATCCTGATTGGGGCTCTGAGCCATCACTGCAGTCTTCTGATTGACGGTCTGCCAGCCGGACGGGAACCTGATCTGGAACTCCAGGTCCGGGTGGAGAAAGGTCTGATCGCGGAAGAAGCCTTCCCGTGGATTAGGGCCATAGATTAGGCCGTGGATCCTCAGCAAGTAGCTTCGCTCCCCCACCGTGGTGCCGGTGAAGTCCTGACCGCTCTCCGCGATCATCGCGTTGATCCGCTGTTCCCGGTCACCCGGATCCGGATGCGTCGACAACCAGACTGGTAAGCCACGTCCGCCGCCGGCCTCCGTCACTCGCCCCAGCATCGCAAAGACTTCGGGCATTTCGTTGGGATCGTACCCCACCCGCGTCATGTAGCGAAAGCCCAGCATGTCAGCCTGACGTTCGTCATCGCGGCTGAACTTGAGGAACAGAATCCCCAGTGCTTGCTGGGCGAGGCCCCCGTACTTGGCCGCCACATCAGGAACGATGACGGCACCTGCAACCAGGCCCAGTTGGGCAAGTTGCTGCTCCGACATTTGGCTGGCCGAGTGACGTGCCGTTACGTGGCCTATCTCATGCCCCAGCACGGACACCAGTTGCGCCTCGGAATTGAAGTGCGCCATGATGCCACGAGACACGTAGATGAATCCACCTGGTAAGGCAAAAGCGTTGACGATTGGATCGTCCACGACCCGAAACGTCCACGGCAAGTGCGGGCGCTCCGAGGTTGCCGCCAACGAATCTCCCAGTCGGCTCACGTACGCCTGCAGTTCGGGATCGTCGTACAGCCCGAACATCGCCGAGATGCCAGGATCCGCCTGTTGCCCCATCGCGATTTCCTGACTCTCGCTCACTAGCATCAGTTGACGCTGGCCGGTGGCCGGGTTGACGGCACAGCCGGACACCAGATTGGCCGCCAGCAGCAGGCTGACTGCGGTGCTGGACTTGAGTGCAGGGGAAGTCATGGGGTAAAGGTATCCCCGTATCCCGGTATTCCGGTATCCCGGCCCTCACGCAGCCTGCAAGCTGGGGGTGAAACGGGAAGGTCGGGACACCGGGCAGAGCCTAGATGCCGGGGCTACGGCCTGACCAACAGCTCCTCGAACAGTGCTATCGCCCGCGGATCACCGCTCTGACCCAGCCAGAAGATCGCGTTCCTCTTGAGATTGGGATCAGGATGCTGGCGCACGATGTCGATCAGAATCGGCACGCCGGCGTCGTCATCCAGCTGGGACAGGGCGAATATGGCACTCTCGCGGATCTCGCCATCGCCGGAATCGTCGTAGACAATCTCACCCAAACCCTCGGTAGCCGCTTCACCTGCGGCTTGACCGAGCCAGAACACCGCGGCTTTCCGGGTCTCGCGAGGCTTGTTGCGATCCTTGGCGAGCTCGAGCAACTGGGGCCAAATCACGGCGCTGTCCGCCAGCGTGGCCGGGAATATCGCCTCTCTGCTCGCCGCACCCCGCTCGGACTGGGCTAATGAAAGCAGGTATGCCGCGGCGTCCGGCGCTGGCACCATGCCCAGATCGGTCACGTTGTCGCGCGCCCGCCATCTCCCACCGACGTAGGTGTCGACGTCCACAATCTGTCGACCACGGATGCCAATCGCGACCCTGACCGGCCCGGGCTCACACCAGGACTCCCAATCGTCCGTGTCGTGGTGGGTATTGATGTTGCGACCGTTGCCGCACACACCTTCACGCGCGGTGAAGCTCAATCGCACCTGCCCGTCCCGCACGGCCGAGACCCGGTCGGCTATGGATTGGCTCGCGATTGGGGGAACCATGACGAGCGCGATCACGACCGGCGTAACGGCCGAGAAAATCCATCCTCTGCCCCATCCACTCCCCGTACCGCCTCTGGTTTTCATCGCCCTATCACCTCCGCCAAGAAATAGGCCGCTCTTGGATCCCCGGACTGGCCCAGCCAGAACAAGGCGTTCTTCCGCAGGTCGGCGTTGGTCTCGTTGCGCGCAATCTCGATCAGGTCGGCCACGGCATTGGGATCATCCATCTGTGACAACGCGAATAGCACCTGCTCCCTGAGCTCCACATGCTCGGCGTTGCGATACAGTTCCTCGAACTGGCTGCTCTCATATTGGTCCAACTGACCCAGCCAAAACACCGCTTTCTTGCGAAGCTCCAGCGACTCAGAGCCATCGGCGGAAACCTCGAGCAACCAACGGCGGCTCGCGTCGTTGGCCCGCTGCGACATGGCAAAGATGATCTTCTCTCTCAGAGCCTCGCTCCGAAGCTCGGTGTACAGCTCGGCGAGGAATGCCCGGTCTTGGTCAGTTCCCTCTTGGCCGATCCAGAAGATCGCGTTCTCCCTCAGCTCTTCAGGAGCGTCGGACCTGACGTACAGGCGGAGAATCTCGTGAGCCCGACTACTGCCATGTTGTGAGAGCGCGAAGATCGCCTTTTCCTGTAACTCGGCGCGAGTTGACTCGAACAGAACTGACTGAAGGGCGCTGACAGATTCCTCACCCCGCACTTGCGAGAGCCAGAACACCGCCTGTTCCTGAACTGCCAGGCTCGGGTCGTTCAACACGACACCCTGCAGTACACCCACGGTCTGGTCCGTCTTCTGCTGTGACACGAGGAACACGGCCTTGGCTCGTAGCTGTACATCACATTCGTCGCGGCCCTCCAGCACTTTGATCAAGAGTGGCATTGCGCGCCCTTCGTCCATGTTCAGCACGGCATCCAGCGCATCGAGCCTCAGCTCGTTGTCTGCGCACGAGGCATATTCGTGCGTCTGGGTCTGGTGCACGCTTGCTGCGACATCGTGCTCCTCATGGTCGACCTTCTTGCTCACAGCCTTGTTCACCGTGAAGGCAACGCCCGCGATCACCGCTATCACAGGGAACGCTCTCAAGATTGTCCTTTTCATTGTCGCTTGCTCGCTCTCGGGCAGTATGTTGTGACCGCGGTTCACGGGATGTTGATCAGCTCTAGCAAGAAGTCGGGGACCCTTGGATCGTCCGACTGCCCCAGCCAGAAGATCGCGTTCTTGCGAAGCTCGCGGTCGGTCTCGTTGCGGGCGATGTTCATCAAGACGTCGACTGCTTCGGTCTCGTCCCGCTGAGACAGCACGAAGATCACCTGCTCCCGCATCTCGCGATCGTCCATCGTGCGATACAGCTCTCCCAGGCTCGCCGTGGGCATTTGGTGTCGCTGCCCGGCCCAAAACAGCGCTGACTTGCGGCGCTCTACGGTCTCGTTCTGATCCATGGCAACGGCCACGAGCCAGTCACCTGCCTCGGCACCACTCTGTTGCGAGATCGAGAAGATGATCTTGTCCTTGAGCGCTTCCGATTCGACTTGGGCATACAGATCGCGCAGGAATTGCTGGTTCTCGCGCGAATGACTCTGCCCCAGCCAGAAGATCGCGTTCTCGCGCAGCTCTTCGGGAACGTCGTCGCGCATCACGTAGCGCCGCAGGATCTCGGCCGAGCGTGGACTGTCGTGCTGTGACAAGGCGAAGATCGCCTTTTCTTGAACGGCTCGATCGTCTGATTCCATCAACAACGAGTCGAGTGCCACGACCGCTTCGTCGCTGTCCACCTGCGAAAGCCAGAAGACCGCCTGCTCCCGCACTTCTCGATCCGGATCGCTGCGCACCACATCCAACAAGATCGCAGCCGTCTCGTCCGATTCCTTTTGCGATATCAGCCATACTGCCTTGCGGCGCAGCTCTACGGAACAGGCATCGCGACGCTGCAGCACTTGCTCGAGTATCGGTAGTGCCCGGTCCGAGTCCATGTTGAGCAGGGCGTTCAATGCCATCACCCGAACATCGTCCTCCTCTTCGGGACAACCCTCCTGCGTGGCCTGTTCGGTGATGTTCTGGGCAGCACCAGCGTTGCCACGCTCGGCTAGTTTGCCGCGGATCATCACGGACAGCGACCGCGCATCATCACGAGTGACCGCATTGGGGTATCGCCTTGCCTGGGCATCGAGAAGATCCAGTGCTGTCTCCAATTCTCGCGTGTCGCCAGTGCGGTAGCGCGCGAAGGCTTCCCAGTAGTAGGAATCAGGAGTGTACTCGGAATCGCGGTAACTGGATCGAATCTGCTCGAAGATGCCCGCCGCCCGCTCGTATCGGCCGGCGTTCAGTTCTCGACGTGCCGACCGGTAGAGTGAGTCGGCCGGGTCCTGATCCGCCCAGGCCACCGGAACGTTGGTGCTTGCCTTGACATCGAGAGCCTGGACATCACTCGCGGTTCCAATTCCGACTTGACCCGAAGCGGTGATGGCGCTCGTAGATATCAGCAGCGCCGAGAGAACCATTGTAGTCAATGCTTGCTTCATATTCATCAGAGTACTCCTTGCACACCCCTGAGCTCCGGAACGGCGTCCGCCGCTGCACGCAGCCTCAGTAGAACGCTTCGTTGATCAATTGCCTGTGTTACCAGCTCCGCATCCTCACCATCCAGCTCGGGCCGAAGCTGGGCGATCTGCACTAGCACCAGCTCGAGTTCGTCCAGTAGCTCGCGTAACCGTCTGTCCCGTATCGCCTGTGATCCCTGCAGCAACCGCGTGGTTGTCAGCAACTCCCGGGCGGGACTAGCGATCTGGTAGTCGGTCCTTCCAGCCCTGACGTCAGTCCGGAACATCGAGAGGAAGGCCTCCGTGCGGCTCAGGTGCCCCAAAGCGACCAGCTGGTAGATGCCGTCCTCGCTATCGACAACTTCAGCCGACACTCCCGGCTCCGCATCGTCCAGGGCCACTGTCTGAGTGGCCGGGGCCGACCGGTCTAAGTTCATTCCAATCCCGATTCCCAGCGCCAGGGCAGCAGCTACTCCCACCCCCCAGCGGACCCAAGGTGACGACAGGAAGACCACCCTGCCTGCCGTCCGACTCACCCGACGAGATTCCTCGATCCGCGCCCACATCGCCTCCCGTGGCACCTCGGGTGGCGGGTTGTAGTCCTCCACGGCTTCTCTGAGGAACTCTTCGAATTGCTTCTCGGTCATGATGCCCACTCTCCTGCAAACTGGGACAACGCTTCCCGCAGTTTCGCCCGTGCCCGTGACAACTGGGCCTTCGAGGTACCCACCTGCGTCCCCATGGCGGAGCTGATTTCCTCGTGGGTGTAACCCTCGACATCGTGCATCACGAACACCATTCTGTACTTGGCCGGGAGGTCCTCTATGGCTCGAGAGAGTTTTTCCTTGAGGTCCGGTTCAGCCACGCTCTCATTGCCTCCCAGTGAGCTCGCCTCATCCAACTCGAATTCCCTCTTACGGAATCGCTTGATCTTACGCAACCCGTTGTAGATCACCGACGTCGCTATCGATCTGAACCAGGTACCGAAGGCGGCGTCACCACGGAACTGGTCGATCCGGTCGAATGCGCGGATGAACGCTTCCTGTGTGAACTCCTGAGCGAGTTCCTCATCACCGGTCAGGCGGTAGGCCAGCCGATAGGTTCGATCCACATGTGCCTGGTACAGTTGGCGCTCCGCAGCCGCATCGCCCTGCCGTACTCGAGCTATCAGTTCTGCTTCGTCCACCCAGCTCCCCGGCGCTGATGAGTGATTCCGTTCGTTCATATGCACAGACACATGATGTTTCAGAATGGTTGCGCGAGGATCCGGAGAGTCCCTTCCGGCCGACGGTCCCTAGACCCGTCGGTCCCGACGCCACAGCGTGATCGGCGGCCTAGGGGCCGCCGGGATCGTGGGGCGGAGACGAGCGCCGGGCTAGACAGCGATGGTCCGCATCATGCCACATATCAGGTGCTCGAGCTGGCGCGCCACCCGGTTCGCCCCTTCCAGGACCTCCTTGTGCGTCAGGCCACCGTTCTCCAGCCCGGCAGCGGCGTTGGTGATGGCGGCAATGCCGAGCACCCGCATGCCTCGGGCCCGCGCAGTGATGACCTCAGGGACTGTGGACATGCCAACCGCATCAGCACCGATCCGCTGCAGCATGCGCACCTCTGCCGGCGTCTCATAGCTGGGACCCAGCACGGCCGCGTATACTCCCTCGTTCAGTTCAACTCCCCGATCGCGAGCCACCCGCCGAGCCAGCTGCCTCAGCTCAAGGTCGAACGCCCGATTCATGTCGGGCCAACGGTGCTCTCCCTGAACCACGGGCCCGCTCAGTGGATTGCACCACATGTAGTTGATGTGATCCGCGATCAGCATCAGGCTGGGAGGTGTGAAACGCGGGTTCAGCCCGCCCGCAGCGTTGGTGACGACGAGTATACTCGCACCCAGCTCGGCGCAGAGCCGCAGCGGCAGTACGACCATGGCGGGGTCGTGGCCCTCGTACAGGTGAAACCGGCCATTCTGGAGAATCACCGGGACCCGCTCGAGCTGTCCGACGACAAACTCGCCCTCATGCCCAGGCGTCGTCGGGGCGGTGAGACCCGGGACATCGCGATAGGGAATCCGCAGGGGCGCGACAACGGACGCGGCCAGGCTTCCAAGTCCGGAACCCAAGACCAGCGCGACGCGCGGAGTGAGCCCGCCCAACACACGGCGGACGTGGCCCGCCGCAAGATCAATCTGGAGACCTTCAGTCACGGTCGCCGGCATTCGCCTCTTCACTGTACGGCGACGCCAGGTGGAACCACAACGTGTGGGATGTGATGAGGAGCGCGGGCGCAGTCACAGAACCATTCCCGCAAAGCTCGCCGACATAAACGCAGCAAGGTTGCCACCGATCATCGCCTTGATGCCGAGACGCGACAAATCGCCGCGCCGTTCGGGCGCGATGCCACCGATCCCGCCGATCTGGATCGCGATCGAGGCGAAGTTGGCAAAGCCCAGCAGTGCATAAGTCGCGATTATCGCGCCTCGCGGTGAGAGTGCATTGCCTGCCTGAAGCAGGTGAGCGAGATCGAGATAGGCCACGAACTCGTTGACCGCCACCTTGATGCCTAGCAGCGAACCGACGGATCCCGCATCCGCCCAGGGCACCCCCATGAGCCACGCGAGCGGCGCTAGCAGCCATCCCAACAGCATCTGGAGCGACAGTTCGGGCTGGCCGACCAGGCCTCCGATAGCTCCGATAATGGCGTTGCACATGGCGATGAGTGCAATGAAAGCCAGCAGCATGGCACCCACGTTCAACGCGAGTTTGAGTCCCTGGGCCGCTCCCGCTGCGGCGGCATCGATTACGTTCACCTCGGTCTTCGTAACCGAGATGTTGACGGACTTCGTCTCCGGTGATCCTGTCTCCGGCACGAGGAGTTTTGAGATCAGCAGCGCAGCCGGCGCGTTCATGACGCTGGCGGTGAGCAGGTGACCGGCAACGTCGGGGAAGTGTGGCGCCAGCATTCCCACATACGCAGCCATGACGCCGCCCGCGATCGTGGCGAAGCCCCCCACCATGACCGTGTTTAGTTCCGAGGCTGTCATTCCCAGGATGAACGGTCTGATGAGGAGGGGAGATTCGGTCATTCCAACGAAGATGTTGCCAGCCACCGAAAGGGTCTCGGCCCCTGACGTCCGCATACTGCGCTGCATGATCCATGCGATACCTCGCACGACCCACTGCATCAAGCCCAGGTGATACAGCACTGACATCAGCGAGGAGAAAAAGATGATCGTGGGCAGAACGAAGAACGCGATTGATGCGCCGGTATTGACCCACAGTTCGGGAGACGAGACCGGCGTCAGCTGGGGAGGCTCGCCCGACAGGGTACCAACCGGCACGTGGTCACCAACCAGACTGCCGAAGATGAAGGTCGCCCCCTCCTTGGTGAATTCGAGTAACTCGAGAAACACCGCGTTGGCCGCCTGGAACAGGCCCCTCCCTACCGGGGTCTTGAGCACCAACAGACCGAACAGCACCTGGAGAGCCAACCCCATGCCGACCAGCTTCCAGTTGACGCGTCTGCGGTTGTTGGATAGGACCCAGGCAATCCCTATCATCACCGCCATCCCTACAAGCCCCACCAGCCGCTCAGGCAACGGCGTGCCTAGTCCCTCACGTGCGGCCGCCATCTGTTCGGCAGCCGATCGCAGCACTTCTAGGGAGCAGATCGCGATCACGTTAGCCGGTGTCCCGTCGGCCAACCGTTCGCAGAATCGCGCCTGATGCGACGGGTGCCTCCAAGTCCACGGTGCGCCCGACTCCGTCAATCACGCATCCTTTTCCGCTCACCACGGCCCGAGCGAGCTGTGGTGAATACGATTCCACGGAGTCGAGTACGGTGCTGACGGGCGTAACGCTCAGAGGCCGCTCATTGACAAGTACGGCAATGTATTCCGTCACTGTGATGTATGAATTCGTGTATCGCGGGGTATGTCCACCGGTTGCCCGAGCCGCTGTAAGTAGGCAGCCACAGCGGCAACTGATGTAACCCCCGTGGCGCCGGGCGGAACTCCTTGGAGCGTCATGATTCCCTGGGTCCCCGCTGCGACCGACGCCACGAGCGCCAAGCTGTACACCTCATTGCCACGCACCGTGGACCCATCGGGGAACCGCAAGCGACGCACGCGCTCCCCTGCTTGACGTCCCGGGTCGTACCACACCTCAAGTCCGGACACGTGGGCCGTTGGGGTGCCCTCTCTCAACACTTGCTCCAATACTTCGTAGAGAACATCGCCCGTGACTGCGACACGCACCAGCGCGTCATCTGTGGGGAGCACTGCCGCGATGTCACCCAGGGTGACCTGCCCAGCAGGCAAGCCGCCGTGGAGCGACGCATTCATCACCAGCGCGAAGTGCGTGCGTGCTCCGTTCCTGAAGGCATCTGCGACCAGACGGCCGAGCGGACTTTCGCCTGTGTCGAGTTCAAGCGGGAACTTCAGCCGGGCGATCGCCGGATCCGGGGGCGGCGGCGCCGGCCTCACTGTATCCCTCACGGTGAAGACGGTGACCGCAGAATCGCTCAAGGCCAACTGACCGGCGATCGTATCTCCCGCGGGCGGTCCGTAGGCATCTCGCACAGCGCGCGCCGCTTCTGCTGGCACTATACCCCAGGACTGTTGGAAGTAATCGGAATCGCGCAGCAATTGAGCCTGCCTGATTCGACGGATGAGCAGGTCACGGATGTTGTCACCGCCCTCGTATACGGCCGGAAGGCGGGTCACGATCCCGTAGCCGCGACCACCGGCCTGGCGGTAGTCGCTCAGTGCCAGCGTAAACGTATCAGCCGCCTGCACCAGGCGACCCTCCCAAGTGAGCTGCCGGATGCGGGATCCGACGGGTTGCATCAGATCGATCACGTAGTCCACACCACTCACGATGTCAAAGTCGTACCCCGGCACACTATCGTTGAGAACCGGCTGTCCTGGCTCGAAGGTCGCGTAGTACGACGCAGCCTCTTCCAGATACTCCTTCAGCATGACACCGTCGATCTGAACCACCTTCAGTGTGTTTTCGTACGGGTAGAGTGCCGCGACATCTCGTAGGAAGATGTCACGGTCGAACCGAGCTGTGACATCAAACGCAGCCGTGGCCGACAGATCGGCCCCCGTGGCATCCAGTTGCACTTGGTTCACGAAATCGATGATGGGGGTGTCATTGGCCCGAGCATAGTGAGCGCTCCAGTTCCCCTCCGCCTGTGCCAGCGGCGTCGCAACCCACAGCCGGACCGACTGGTGCGCCCGCGTCAGACGTTGGGTTACGACCGCATGGGCTGGCACGCCGCTAAGCGGGATTAGCTGGCTCGCTATGCGCGCCACACGGAAACCCCCGACCGCGTGCGACTGTGCAACATCGTCTGACGCCTCACGCACGAGCCAGATGTGGACGACTGCGAGCGACAATCCCCATTGACGGGGCTGTACGAAGTGTGTCTCTCCGATTACAGAGTCCGCGAATTCTCTGTGCGAGTGGCCCACGATCACCAGATGTGGTGCCACAGGCAGCCGTGCCAACTGTGCCGCCACGTTCTCAGCTCCCACGTTCAGCGTATCGTAGGACGAGGGAGCATCCATGCCGGTATGAGCTATTACTATCCTGAGATCGGCGCCCTCTGCGGCGAATCGCCTCAGGGTCCGGTCCGCCTCGGGGAGGATCCGCCGTACCACGAGTCTGTTGGCGACCCGCTCCTGATTCCACACCATCACGCCCGGAGTAGTGAACCCGGCGACGCCGATTCTCACGCCGCTGCGCTGGAGCATCACGTGAGGCTGGAATGCGAAGGTGTCCCGCGGCATGCGGTAGATGTTGCCCGATACGATGGGAAACGCGGCGCTGGCCACCACACGGCCGTACACGGCGGTACCGAAATCGAAGTCGTGGTTGCCTGGTGTCGTGACATCGTAGCCGACGGCATTGAGCGCATCGATCACCGGATGTGGATCGACTTCACGTTCGCGCGCGAAGAAAGTCGCGAACGGGCTGCCCTGTACCAGGTCTCCCGCGTCGAGCAATATGACCTGTCCGGGGTACTCTACCCTCAGTGAATCCACCACGGTGGCGACCCGGGTCAATCCCCAGGGCGCCTCGCGGTCGCCAAGGTAGTCCCAATGGTATGCCCGGCCGTGCACATCGGTGGTGGCAGCAACCACGACATGCGCGCTGTCCTGGGCAACGGCCGCACTGACCGTGAGAGACAGCGCGATGCCGGCAAGCGCGTTGGCAACGATTCTCATGCTTGACCGCAAGATGGGAAAGTCTGTTGGGGAGCGCAATGCGGCTCGCTCACATTCGCTCGTGGGCTCAGATGGTCCCTGCCGCGCTGCGTGCCCACACGGACTAAAGGGGGAAGACTACCCTAAAGGTGCTACCTCTGCCTTCCTCACTTTCGACCGAGATCGATCCACCCAACGTTCTGCATACATGCTTGACGATGGCGAGCCCGAGGCCTGTTCCCCCCAACTCGCGGGACCGCGCCTTATCCACCCGATAGAATCTCTCAAAGATCCTCGTGTGGTGCTCCCGCGCGATGCCAATACCAGTGTCTTCCACTTCGAGTATGGCGGACCTTTCATCGGTGTCCAATCGCACCCACACACGACCACCCTTGGGAGTGTATTTGAGGGCATTGTCCAGCAGATTGTTGACAACCAGCTCAAGGGCCTCGTGCTCACCCACGATGCGAACCGGCGTGTTGGGAAGATCTCTGACGAGTTCGATTCCCTGCTCCTCGGCCGACGCCGTGAATTGACTCAGTGATCCGCGCACACTCTCACGCATGTCCAGTGGCTCGGCTGTCAACAATCCATCAGCCGATTCCAGCCGCGCAAGCGTCAGGAGATCAGTGACCAGGAGTGACAGCCTCATAGCCTGATCTTGGATCTTGCCCAGGAAACGGGTCCTCGTCTCGTTGGGCATCTGCCCATCTTCGACAATCGTGTCGATCAGTCCACGGATGGCCGTGATCGGCGTCTTGAGTTCGTGAGACACGTTGGCCACAAAGTCCTGTCGCACCGTCTCGAGACGACGCAGCTCGGTAACTTCGTGCAAAACCAGGACAGCTCCGACGAGGTCACCCTGAGCGTTCTGCAACGGGGCGGTGTGCAGCTGCACGATCTTGTCTTCCGCTTCACCCAGGAGGCGCAACTCCCGGGTCGCCTCCTTGGCCTCCCTCTGCCGTCGCCGCCGGAATGGCAGCCGTGGCTCAGGAGCCGTTGGTGGACACCGTTCCCGGCAACGCAACGGAAACCGGCTTCGGCAATCTCACATCGGGTGCCAGCTACACGGCTAGCGCAGTGGGAGTCAACAGCGGCGGCAGCTCCACCCCGGTCGCCTCGGCACCGGCCGATGTCGCCGATAACATGGTGATGGTGAGGGGCACGATCACCAGCGACATGACCTGGACCCGGGACAACATCTACGTGCTCCAGGGACCCGTGTTCGTGGGAGTCGATGGCGGCGCCGATGCGACGCTGACGATCAATCCCGGAACCACGATCATCGGCGACACCGACCCACCGGGTGGTGAGCGCGGCAGTTACCTGGTGATAACCCGCGGCTCGCAGATCATCGCCGATGCAAACGCCAGCCTGGGCGACCAGTCCGTGCCGCCCGACCCTGACAGCGTGATCGTATTCACCAGCTCCAAGCCACGCGGTTCGCGCGGTCGCGGTGACTGGGGTGGCCTGGTGATCAACGGGTTCGCCCCCATCAACTCCGGTGACGAAGCGCAGGGCGAGGGTGAGTCCGGCCTATATGGCGGCGATGACCCTCTGGACGACAGCGGCATTCTCCGCGGTGTGAGGGTCGAGTTCGCGGGTGACCGTGCGACCACGACCGACGAGCTCAACGGTATCGCGTCCCAAGGCGTGGGCGCCGGCACGACCGTCGAGTTCGTACAGGTACACTACAACCAGGACGATGGTACCGAGCCGTTCGGCGGAACCGTCAGCCAGACCCACATGGTCATGACCGGTATCGGCGACGACAGCTTCGACGGCACCGACGGGTACCGTGGCTTCATGCAGTTCCTCATCGCCCAGCAGCGCGCCGACGACGCCGACAACGGGTTCGAGATCTCCAACAACGGCGATCAGGAAGACGCCGCACCACAGTCTACCGCGATCATCGCCAACGCCACCATGGTCGGCGCTGGCGTGGACCTGGGCAGCGGCGAGATCCACGCGCTGGGCGGCTCCGGCGACATCGGTGTGGACTTCCGGGAAGGCTCTAACTACCGGGTGTTCAACTCGATCATCACAGGGTTCGGGGACGCCGGTTTCTGCGTCGAAGACGGCCAGACAGCGACCAATGCGGACTCGACCCTGGCAGGCTCCACCGATCCGACAAAGACGCTACGCTTCGAGCACAGCGTCCTGTGGGCCAACGTGGACGGGACCGCCGGCAACGAGGGCTCCGACGCCAACTTCACCGCCTGCGGTGACGGCGGCTACACCGACGCCGAAAACAAGACGTTCTTCACCACGGCCAGCTTCAACAACGTGCTGGCCAACCCGAATCTGCCGGACGCGGCGTTCAATACGGGCTCGATGAGCAGTCCGCCGAACTTCATACCAACGGCTGAACCGATTGGCTATCTTGGCACGTCCAACGTCGCGTCACTGAACAATGATCCCGCCATAACTATGCCGGTTGATGGCCGGACACTGGTGACTGTCA
>CP070666.1:2534499-2540266 GCA_020351775.1 Gemmatimonadota bacterium
GCCAGTTCACCTACGGCTTCGGGCCCGTGGAGGTCACCTGTCTTCACATCTACCACTCTCACCTCGACTCCATCCAGAGACCTTCCCACAGTCGTTTCCCGCAACTCGCCAGGGTCCTCATCGCGCGTGATCGTGACGGTAGGGCCAGTCTCGGTGAGCCCGTATGCGATTTGCACTTGGCACCACTCTCGGATCCGACGCACTAGGTTCTCGGATACCGGACTTCCGGCCACGATGCCGGTCCGAAGAGTGGACAACCGTCTGCTCCCAAACGAGCGATCCCGCATCAGGAGTTCGAACATGGTGGGTACACCGTGGAACACCGTGATCCCTTCCGACTCAACCAGCTCCATACTCCGCGTAGGATCGAACTTCTCTTGCAGAACTAGCGTGCCCCCGTTCAGCAGAGTCATGATCACGACATGAACCCCGAAGATCGTGAATAAGGGCACAGCCGCCAGCACTCTGTCGGATTCACTCAAGCCGAGCACCGCTGCGGTCGACAGCGCGTCCTGCACCAGGTTGCGGTGCGTCAGGACAACGCCCTTCGGCTTTCCGGTCGTGCCAGACGTGTAGAGAATCGCCAGCGGCCCGCTCTCGGCATCCAGGTTGGTGAGTTGCTCCTGACGCCGCCGCCCCCGCTTGACCAGGCTACCGAACTGGAACACCCGGTCGTCATACCAGAAATCCTCCTCGCCCACGAGGACGAGATACTGTAGATCCGGGAGCTCGGCAATCAGCTCGTCGAAGACCTCGATATAGTCCAACTCGCCCAGCGATTCTACTGCGACGGCAAGGCTCGCCTCGGCGTGGCGCAGCTGGTACTTGAGCTCTCGGTATCCTAGGAACGGATTCAGGGGGACAATGACGGCACCCAGCCGAGCTGCCGCCAGCATTGAAACGACCCACTCGGGTTGGTTGGGCAGATCTACCGCGACTCGGTCACCCGCCTCGATCCCCAGATCGTGCAGTGCCGTTGCCAATGCTGCAGCATCGGCATCCACCTGCTCATACGTGAGCCGGCGGGAGTCTTGGACCAAGCACTCACGATCGGGATGCTGCTTCACGCGCTGGGCGAAGACGTCAGCCAGGCGGTTCGTCGTCAAATAGATCCTCTCTCCTACACGGCCACAACCTTGCAAACTACCTACGCTGGCAAGGGGCAACAAGCTGGTGTCGCTGGCTGTACTCCCCCCGTCACCTTGACGGTCAGCGGCTCAGGACCCCCACTTCGGAGAATGCTCGTAGCCAACCCCCGACCTCCGGCCCCCCCCAACCATCGGTAAGCGCCGCACTGCGGCCTCAAACCAGAGGTCGTGCGTGCGGCACATCATGCGAGACTGTTGTTTCACCGGCTGCTGCTGGGAGGGAAGACCGCCACTATCCTCGTTCGGCTGTGCTACCTCCGATTCTACGTCAACGGCGGCTGAACCAGGAATCAGGCAATTGCCAACTGGTGCAGGGTATCGGCCCCGTAGAACATGCGAATATACTTGGCCTGAACCGGAGTGAGTCGGCGCACTGCCCAACTGAGGTGGACGAAGTGAGGTTCGGTCGGCTTACGCAACGGATACATCCCGGACTTGTCAGGTAGGTTGTTGCCCTTGCGCGTGTTGCAGGTTGAACACGCCGTGACGACGTTGACCCAGTCGTTCGTGCCACCGCGTGACAAAGGAATCAAGTGGTCTCTGGTGAGGCACTCACGGAACTTGAACTGATCCTGACTGCGACCACAGTATTGACACCGGTACCCGTCTCGCGCAAACAGGAAAGTGTTGGTCACCTGTCGTCGGAACTTGCGCGGAACGTGGACGAACTTGACGAGCCTGATCACCGCAGGCTTTGGCACCGTCAGCGTGGCGCTGCGAATCACGCGTCTTCCGTCGGATTCGACAAGCTCCGCCTTGCCGTCGAGGACCAGTCGGAGAGCGCGACGGACGGGCACCAAAGTTAGCGGCTCAAATGAGGCGTTGAGAGCTAGGCACCGCACTGGAAGCCCCGTTTCAGCTACACAAAAGCCCCTCGTCCCACCTGGAACGGGCGGGCTACTGACAAGTAGCCTAAACCTATGTGGTGATGTAACACCCTGCAATAGGCTAGCTTGCCTCCGCTACACCGGCTGGATCGTGGCCTCCGCGCTGGCCCATCGGCTAATCAGATGCACGCGTGCTGGAAAGATGGGCGGCGCTCATGCTGGAGAAGCAGAACCGGGTCGCCGGCACTAGTCATGCCGGCGACCCGCCTTAATCGCAAGACGTTGCGCGGCTCGGGATCAGATCCGATTGCGCTCGTATAGCAGATTACGCGGTGAGAACAGCCACTCGTACGTTCGTGTGAACAGGTTTCCTTGATTCACCGTCCGATGGACCCTATCCGCACCCATCACCGCCGTGATCCTCACACCCGTGATGTCATCAAAGTCGTTCGACGGATCACTGTCCGCGGGGTTGGCAGCATCAGCTTCATCACCGTCGAGGAACACTAACGACGCTTCGAACGACTGCACTCCGTACGCAATCGTCTCTCCTGCCGGAGTTCCGTCGAGGTTCAGGGTCTCGGCACGCTTGAGCTCGGTCCCATCCAGATAGTATATGACCGGCGCCACCTTCTGAACGAAGCTACTGTACCTGTCCAACAGAAGGCCACCTGAGAACCCAGCTGCATAGTGCAGAAGCTCCGTCTTGTCGGTGAATCCGATGGCTACTGTAGCGCCGTTATCGACCATGCTCTGTACCTGTATCAGCCGTCTCTCGTCATTCACCTGGAGCCGAGCGATATCGGCCACCTCCAGCTCGAAGGTCCCGTCAGCCGCCTTTTCCAGATCCAAACAGCGGGCGCCACAAGTCCCGCCAGGATCGAGTGGATTGTTGGTGCCGGCCGGTGGGTCCAGGTCGTACGGTGGAGACTCGGTCGGCATGAACGGAATCCGCAGTATTACAATGGTGTCACCCCAGACCGCCAAGCTGCCGAAAGAAACAGTGCTCACCAGTGAGACACCGGTACCCTGGAAGTCCCGTTCGAGCGACATCTCCACGTAGCGAGCATCACGGTAGACATCCTCGCGAATCTCGTTTCCTTCGAGATTGCGCCACAGTCCCACCGCAAACGAAAGCGCCCCTGAGAGCACGATGATTCCCACAGTGAGTGAGATCATTACCTCGATGAGCGTGAACCCTTGCAGCCCGGTCTTCGCCTGTCTCGGCATCGTTCTCACCTCCTAGGCTCCGCCGATGAAGAAGGCATAGGTCATCAGCTCGATGGGGTTAGCGGCCCGAGGGTAGCTCACCAAAACACGGATCTCCTTGAGGTTCTTGCTGACGTCTTGCACGTTCACGGTCCGAGTGAATTGGCCCCCGGTGTCAGGCTGTCCCTCCCGGTTGACCGTCACCGCCGACTCCGATTGGATGTCGCCCGGATCCTGTGCCCGTAGCGCTTCCATATGGGCTCTCGCGATGGCAACCGCAGTCGACCGCGCCGAGGCTTGCGTCTGCACCCTGACCACCTCCGCTCCGGTGCGTGATAGGGCCAGGACACCGGCAGAGAACATAGTTATCGCTACGAGTACGGACACCAAGCTGAATCCAGATTCATTCTTCATTGCCATGTTCCCCCCACGAACGACCACCATTGGAATGAACCGGCAGCTGTGATGGAGACTGCCGCTACCGCATTGGGGTCGTTCGCGTGAACCAGGTATATCGTTCCTCGTGACCCGAAGGGTGCGGTTACGCCGCGGGCGCTGAACTCGACCGTATTTGCTGTAAGCGTTATCGGTGGGGCACCGGGGTCACCGGGCAGAGCACTTGCGCTCCCGATACCGAAGTTGATGGTACTGGGAAGCTCGATCCTGCCGCGGGCACCCAGGGCTCTACTCTCGGCCTGAGTCAAGCCAAAGACGCCGTTACGGTCGTCGTCCAGATAGCCTGTATACGAGTTCCCTCCGATGTCAAATACCACCCTGGCGTTCTTCTTGGTTGCCAACGCTCTGGTGCGGGCCACCTCCAGATCGCGCACGAGCTGCTGAGCGGCCAGCCGTACCTTCTTAGCGGGACTGACTCTGATTCGTGGGATCGTAATCGCGAATAAGATGCCCATCATTGCGAGCACGAAGATGATCTCGACCAACGTGAATCCTCGTCTCGTGGGCGACCTGGCTAGCACCATGGCATTACCTCCAACACCAGGACCCTCAGACCCGCTCAGAAGGCGGGCCTGAAAGCTGTGTGAACCACTTGACCCACAACGGGCGTGCCCGGGGGCAGATTGGCAGGATCCTCGAACCGCGTGTCAAACATCCAGTCCCGAGTCGGCGCCGTATAGTAGCTGCCGTAGCTCCACGGTGCCGTAGCCATCACACTGGTCGAAAGTGAGACCAGGGACCCACGGTACGTCAGTCTCTTCCGCGGGCTCGTAGACCAATCCTCAATGAACCGCGGATAGTTCTCGACACCACCTCCGTAAGGATTGGCGCCGCAGTTGAACCAATCACAGGCGGTCGCAGAGTGCCCTGCCAGGATCGCTATGTTGATCTCGGTGTCCGCTGCGATCGTCATGCCGGGACCCGCGTGCGAGCCGTCGCTCCAGACATTCGACAGGAACGTGATCGCATCGCCCACCATAGCCGCCGGCTTCCAATTGGTCACGTTGAAATTGCCCTGTATGTAGAACGGGTGATCCGTGGCAACCGTGATGGGATTCCCCAGCTGGCTGCCGTTCACCAGGCGGACTACGGGATAAAGACCGTCACCCGACGGATCGTAGCCGCCGCCACCGGTGAAGGTGACGTAGAATATCGCTGTCATCTTGCTGGCGTCTGTCCCGCTCCAGGCAAACAGCTGCGCCATGTCGATGTCGAACACGTCCGCCCTGCGCTGTTCACGACCCTCGTAGAAGGCTTCCCACGTCCACGTGAATATGTTGCCGCACTCAGCGTTGGACGGTAGCGTCTGACCGCCGTCGCGCACTGACGTCATCGCCCCACATAGATCGGTACCAGTATTGTTGATGGAGTTGAGATCTACCTCAACGTACCAGTCTGCCTTCCACGCGAACTTGGCCTTCCTCACGAGTTCCGGATCACCCACTTGGCGGGGCTGCATCACTACGATCGGAGGCATGCCTGTCGGCAGCGGCACACGCAACGTGTCCACGGCATACGCGTTGGTCTTCAACCTGTTGTCGAACTTGGCATCGCTCTCGGCCCTGAACGCAGCCGGATCGGGGATCGTGCGCGAATCGAAGTCTAGCTGCACCTCATTGCCTGAAGCATCGTTGATGTAGACACCGTTCAAGACGTTGTTGTCGTCCTTGCGGTCGTGGATCGCAAGGTTCGGCGTGGTAATCACATCACGGTACCAAGCGTTGGCCGAACTGATGTAGATGTTGCCATTGGCGTGCACCCAACCGGCAAACTCCATCGGCGGACCGTTGGTGACCTCGAGGTCCTGCTCGTAGAAGATACCGAACTGGAATATCGGGATGGCCTGGGCTTTGGCCGACACCACGATGGCGCTGGTGTTGTAGTTCTCATCGCTGACTTCGGTGTGGATGTCAACTCGCTGCGTCAGGGAATAAAGCCCTGCAAAGGCACCGTCTGTCACCCGCTCGATCACGATGCCGCCCACCTTCTGCACGCTGAACTTGCTGTAAGTGAAGCCGGGTATCGTCGGAGCAGTAATCGCAGCCAGCTCCTCGTCATCGAGCGAAGCGTCTTCCAAGGCATCGTTCAACTGCGCCATGATCGCTTCAGCCCCGGCCTCGGCCGCGT
>CP070666.1:2540366-2543539 GCA_020351775.1 Gemmatimonadota bacterium
GCACAAGAGCTTTACTACCGATCGCAGAATCTTGTAACCTAGATCGCGGTCGAAATCGAGCAGCATCTCGAAGTCCGATCGGGAGATGGTGAGCAATTTGCAGTCGGTGTTGGCGATGGCGTCGGTAGAGCGGGTGGATCGGTCGAACACGGCCATCTCACCGAAGCAGGCACCGGGTTTGAGAACCGCCAGTGCCTCTTCGCCCGAGCCCGGCACGTCGCGCGAGACGCGAACCTCTCCCTCCGCGATGATGTACAAGCGGGTGCCAGGCTCGTCCTCTTTGAAGATCGTGTGGCCGAACTTGAACTGCTGCTCGGAGCAGATCTCGGCGACCCGTTCGAGTTCGTCCTGGTTCAGATCGCAGAAGATGGCGGCATTCTTGAGGAGGTTGAGGTCCATTGACCACTCCGCCGGAGACGACTCAGCAATCGGAAGCTACAGATCAGCCAGGAGCGCAGCAAGACAGACGCCTGGTGAGCGGGCCGGATTTCCTCACCGCGCTGAGGATCCCACTTGCGATCGCCTTTCTGCTGATCGATAACGCTGCCGTGCGTCTGGCAATCGTCGCTGCGGTCGCTGTCACCGATATCGGGGACGGCATCTGGGCTCGTCACGTCGGGGGCTCCAGGCTCGGCCAAGCCCTGGATCCGGTGGCGGACAAACTGTTCATGGCCGCCGCCTTCTGGGTCGTCTTCAGAAGCGGAGTGCTGGCTTCGCTCGAGGTGCTGGGAGTGCTGCTGCGAGACATCGTCGCAGCGCTGAGTTTCCTGGGCGTATCGTTGCTCGGCCGGCCCAAGACGCTTCCCGCGCGGGCCGGAGGCAAGGCCGTGACCGTATGTCAGGCGCTCACACTGGTGGCGTTCCTGATGGACTCGGATCTGGTGCGGCCGCTCGCCTGGGCCACGGCGGCAATTTCCTTGTACGCCATCGCCGACTACGTCAATGTTGCGTGGACTCGCAGCGGGTCTGACTCCAAGTGAAGGGGTATGACATGCGCTTGTTACTGGCCGTTGCGCTGTTGTTGTGGGCCGCTCCGGTAGGCGCGCAGGTGGGAGACGCCGGGGGGACACCCAAGTTCCGTGTCGGTCTGTTCGGCTTCGCCGCGTCAGGAGGAATCGACTTCTCGGGCGACGATCAAGTGGTGTTTGGCGCGACGTTTGACCTGGGTGATTTGTACGGCCAGCGCCTGCGTATGAGGGCGGGTGGAGAGCTGGGGATCGGTTCCGGATACGACACCTACGTGTTCAACGCGGAGATCCTGTTCCGCTTCCTGCCCGACACCATGGTGGCGGTTCCGTACATCGGTGGTGGAGTGGGGCTGTACAGCCAAGAGGCGTGTGATTCGGTCACGGGCTGCCCCGGACTGTGGCTGCAGTTCGCGCTGGGATTCGAGCTGCGAATCCGCGACTATATGGCGTGGTTCATGGAGTATCACGCCGAGGATGCGTTCCGCCGCAACCGGATCTTCATCGGACTCACAACCAGAAGGGGTCGCTAGATGTCGAACACACGCGCCGTGCGCTTGGAGTGGACCGGTCGAGCGCTGCGATTCACCGGCAGCGGGACGGAGCCGACAAGTCCCACCATGGAGATCGATGGCGACAACGAGACTGCTCCGGGCCCGATGCTGCAGTTGCTGCTGGCCGCCGCCGGATGCTCTGGTGCCGATGTCGTGACGATTCTGCAGAAGATGCGAGTTGGACTGGAACGGCTGTCGATTGACGTAACCGGCGTGCGACGGGAGGAACATCCCAAGCGCTATACGCATGTGAAGTTGACCTTCCGCATGTCGGGCAGCGGACTGGACGAGGACAAGGCGGAACGTGCCGTCGCTCTCTCGTTGGACAAATACTGTTCGGTCGTTCACTCACTGGCGCAGGACATCACCGTCGAACGCGAGATCGTGATTGCCTAGTGCCCTGAGATGCGTGCTGCCGGTCTGCTGTGTTGCGGAGCGCATCGCTTCGCACTGAATGCGCTGGCGGGAACTGGAGTCGCTGGTGGGGTGATGGCGGACGCCGGGATGCAGTGGCGGTGGGGATCCCGAAACTAACAGACCCCGCGTTGGTGCGGGGCCGGGACAGATCGCTGGGGCGTGCCGGATTGCCGCTATTTGCTCGCTCCAACCTCCTCGTCGTGACGCTTGACCGGCCTACAATACCGCTCACCCAGCGTTCTGATCGTAGCCAGCTCCTCGTCAGACAGCGTGCCGTAACGCTCGGCCATGTACTCCATTGTATCATCGAACCAGTCCTTCTGGTGCTGCGGCTCTGCCTGCAGAACCCCGCAGTGTAGTATGTGGCTCAGAAGCTCGTCCCGGGCCTTGTCAAAAGGGCTGGAGTTGTCCTCTTTTCGTGGTTTGGGTTTCTTTCTTCCCATGGGCAATGTTCCTGATTGAGAGGGCTTGCTCAGGTGTTGAATCTACCATCCGTCCGCCGCCCGGCGCAAATTCGGCGGTTTTGAGGAAATGTGTCGGTCGGGCGGCGTATTCTTATCGGTCAGGGTGTAAGAATGAGTGAGCCTGTATACGATGACGGCCGTGCCGAGCGCCTGATTGAGCTGCTCCGGGCTCTGGCCGCCCGGATCAGAGAACTGGAGAACGACCAAGATCTCCTGCGCGCAGGTCCAGAGTTGATCAGGCTCATGGGTGATGCTCGCAGCGAGTTGTTTCACTACGAAGTGCGCCATACCTACGACACACCGGAAGTGGCGGAGAATCGCAGGATCGTGGAGCAAGCCCAACAGCAGATGGACAATCTGGATTTCGGAGACTCTGAGGAGGATGCAGAATGGCGGGACGAGTAAACGTGAAGGTGTTCTATGGCGTCCTGGCGGTGATCGGCGTGGTGGGTGTGGCGCTGGTGTGGACCGCGAGCAAGCGTTCGGGAGCGGACACGACCCAGGTGCTCGACGCACCGGTTCCGGTCAACGCGTCTGCGTTCGCCGGCTATGTGATGGGGAGTGATGCGGCACCGGTGGAAATCGTGGAGTATGCAGATTTCACGTGCGGCGCCTGCGGCACGTTCACTGTTCTGCAGGGTCCGGACATCAAACAGCGGCTGGTGGCGACGGGGCTCGCGCGCTGGCGATTCCGCGCCTTCGCGCTCAACCAGGGCTCCCTGTTGCCCATGCACGCCGCCGACTGTGCGGGAGAACAGGGCAAGTTCTGGGAG
>CP070666.1:2543639-2548192 GCA_020351775.1 Gemmatimonadota bacterium
AGCGCGGGGGTCCACGGAGCAGAAGCCGAAGCACGATGTCACCAACTGCAATGCACTCAGCCTAGCACGGATCCAAGGCCGTTCCCCTAAGCGCTGCAGCGCCAGCTGCAAGCGCTTGTTAGCCAGCGAGAGTACGAACCTCCCCAGGTTTTAGCTGGCTGAGTAGTCCTAGTAGCCTGGGAATCAGTGGCCTTAGGTCTTCTAGGCGGTTCGTCTTAGCGGCCAGGGTGACCACAGCTATGTCATACCCGGAGAGATTCAGCTGGTACTGAAGACCTTGGTCAGCGGTCACAAATACGTCGAATTCGCCGCTCGCCAGTTGGAGCAATTCCCCGTTGTCCTTGCCAGCCCAGCCGATCTCGGGCACAGTGACAACCTCATGGGACCCAAACTCTCGCTTCAAGGGGCGTGGAAGAGACTCGTCAAGAAGTACCTTCATCTCGGTGGCCAATCAGGGCTTCCTTCGAAAGCTCCAGAACTTCCTGGGCTTGCTCCCGTTTGACGGTCGGGAAATCGTCCAGGAACTCGTCCAAACTCTGCCCGGCTTCGAGGTAGTCGAAGAGCGCTCGGACAGGAACGCGAGTCCCTCTGAAGACCGGTGCGCCGCCGAGAATGGCAGGAGAACTCGTGATAACAGAATCTGCAGACATTTCAGTAGCCCGTCTCGGGATGCTGCCCTTATTCTACGGAATTGGCAGCGCTCGTGCTAGCTCCGACCTCGCTGGCTAACGGATTAGCGAATAACCTGCGGCGCGGCCGACGCGGCTCGCGAGCATGGTGAAACCCTGCCTTCGAACTGAGAATTTCCACCTCCACCGAGGCCTCGCGCCGTCAGGTTCATTCGCTTGTTAGACCGCACGTTCCGGTTCGTGGATCCCGCTGCGCGCAGGTGTTGTCAGATGGCTCCGAAGCCAAAGCACGTATTCCCGTGCACGGCGCAAGGCATAGATCCTGGGTCTCAAGAGATTCAGTACACGAGAGCTGCAGCGCGTAGCGGGCCACCGTTGCCGCCCTGAATCTTCAACGGAAAGCCAGCGAAGACGATGTTGTCCTCCCCAACAATACGTTCCAGATTCACGAGCCCCTCGATAGCCGGGATCCCCCGCGAGAGAAAGGCGTAGTGCTCCGGCAGGAAGTTCTCGGAACCTCTTAATCCCTCCTGCTGGAACAGCTGAAAGAAAGCTTTGAAACCCATCAGGGCCGGCATGTCTGTGGCAAAGGCTTTGACGGGAATGGTCGCCAGATATTCTGCCGCTTCGCCGGACAAGTACGCGTAGGAAGGCAGTTCATCTGGTTCCGTGGGCGGCGTATAACCTACAAACGCGATGACGACGTCTCCTGCCTCGATTCCCTTGTTCTCAAAGTCTGACCTAAGAAGCGGTTCGTCTTTCCCTTTCGCACGAAAATCGAACACCTTCGCTCTACCATAGAACTCATCAAGCGGGACTTGTTCTATTGAAGTCGCTCCTTTGATCACGTGGTTAGGAGGATCATAATGCGAGCCAACATGGTTCCACAGAGTGACGTAAGACATAGCGACATAGAAGGGCTCTTCGGTAACAATATGCTCTATCTTCGTTGAGTCTCTAAGTTCAAAAGCTGTTAGCATAGCTGCCCCGTGCGATCTTAGTGGAAAGTCCTCTCCAATTGTGGGAGAGAGGTCCACGATTGCCTTTGGCATTTGTGGGTATTGCTCCGCGCAAGAACTGACAAGTAGTAGAGACATGCAAAACGCGATGATGGCAAGTGTCGACTGTTTCTTGAACATCATGATAGTCACCTCCCAGTCATGTGGAGTGGGCCAGGGCCCTCGGATCCCTGCTGTGTGCCCAATGTATCTCTGCATCCAACAGTGCATCCCCTGCCCGTGCGGTCTAACGGATATGCGTTTCAGCTGCGCGGCAACGACCGCGCCCGATTGGGGAAGCGGTCGGACCGCTGAACACGACTCACGACAATCTAGGGCCACCGCCCCGAGCGGTGCCCGCGCCAGGTGCAAACGCTCGTTAGGCGGAACGCGGCAGCGTTAGGGCTCATTATCAAAGCCAAGAAATCTGGCAGCGTTGTTGTAAAAGATATCACGCTTTTGCTGGTCCGTTAGGAAGTCAGCACTCTCGACTGCCTCGATTGACAGGGCTATCGCTTCTGGCCAGACGCCGGCGTCAGATCCGTACATTAGGCGGTCCCCAAGGCCAGCTTCCACGAGACGTTTCAGGTACCGGTGGAATGCCGCGCGCGGGATGAGCCAGTTTATGAGAGAAACATCCGCGTATACTTGACGGTGGTTGTGCATCACCGCGATCGTCTCATCGAGTAACGGCCATCCCGCATGCATGATGTAAACCCGTGTGTTCGGGTGCCGCAACAGCGCTTCCTCAAGTAGTAGTGGGCGACCTGCCTCCGCCCGAAATCCCGTCGCATACGCTGCGCCTGGAAACCCGAGTCCAAGGTGGATCCCCATCGGGACATCGAGTTCCTCGGCAAGAGCGAAACAGGCATCTACCTCAGGGGAGTTGGGGCGTATCCCGGAAAACTGCCAAGCGATCTCCCCCATGATTTCGTAGCCTCTCTTCTCATGCAGTTCGCGAAGAGTTTCGACAAGATCCTCCGAACACGACGATGCGAAGTTCGTTCCACGCAGCACCCGGCTTGGCGCAACTTCGTGCCATGCGTCCACGTGGGGTGAAGGCCCGCTGAATGCTGCCTTAACAATGTTGAACTGCTCCATTGCCGACAGTGTCTCAGCCATGAGCGCCTCGTCGGTCTCCGCTCGTGGGGGTGTCTCCGAAAACCAAGCTGGATCCGGCGTACCCCAAAAGTCAGCCGGTATAGCATGCTGATGCATGTCGATGATGGGCGGGCGATTCTGGGCCATACCGAAAGATGTCCACATGAACAGCGATACCACCGTCACTAGGATGCACCTCATATAGATCCACCTTTTCGCGAGGCGTGGCCTGTCTGACGAGTTGAATGAGCGTTCCGCCTAACGACTTTGCGTTTGACCTGCGCGGCAGCGAGCCGGCCCGGCCACGGGTCGGCTCGGGCCGCGCACTCAGTAGGAAATCTAGGGCCCGACCGCGAAGGGCGCCCGCGTCAGGTCCAAACGCTTGTTAGACGGCGGCTGTCACTGCTTGCCAATCGTGACGTAGACCCAGGACCCCTCCACGTTCCATTCGTACGTCATCCCGCGCTCAGTGCAGATCCCTCGCTGGAACAGCTCCAGCACCTTCTCGTACTCCTCGACAGTCACGCCGTACGACTGCATATCCTCCCCGAAGTAGTCCGGGACATAAGCCCGATTCGCACGAAAGCGCACCACGTCGTCAGTAGCCTCGAGGACTTCGAATTCGGCACTGCGCTGCCACATCCAGTTGCGGTGCATGGCTCGGAGCATGTCCAGTGGGCCCATCTCCGACGACCATCCCGGGGAGTAGACTTCCACCAGTGCGTCCGAAAGCTGCTCCAGGGATTGCCCCATCATCTTGCTGTACCGAATACCGAAGACCACCCAAGAATTGAGTAGCCTTTCCGCCCGTGCCCATCGCTGTTCCATCGTGTAGTCGGGCAAGTCCTGGGCGGTGAGCGGGCTCCAGAGGACAGCGCTCAGAAGCAGGGAGAGCAGGATGCCTCTGAATCTCATGGCGGACCTCCTTGAGAGAAGAAACGTGATTCCCAGCTAGAGTATGCACCTGCGATAACGGTCGAGCCCATGTAAGGGGGCTGCCCGCCGCCGTCTAACGACCCTGCGCATAAGCTGCATGCGCTGACTCACAAGGTGCATTAACATTCGGCCATTTGTGATGCCGCCATGCACTCATGTCACCTGCTCCCGCCGCGCATGGCAGCTTCATGCGCTTGTTAGAACGCATCTCGGGGAATCGATATTGACGAGCAGGGCGGATCAATCCGCCGCCATGCATAGTACGACGCTCACGGGTTCCCGTCTTCTAGCCCGGACCAGTGCGCGTGGACCATTTGCCATGCTCCATTGGTCTTTCTGTACACACACGTCCCCCTGGCACGGGCGAACAGGTCTCCCTCCGGGGAGAACGCATGGTATTGCAATGTGAGTATCCCGACCCCGCCGTATACTTGGACCTTGGGATCGACCATCTCGTACTTGTGCGGAGGGATTTGTCCTCTTAACGCAGCGAGGTATTCACGGAAGGCTTGAATCCCGTCCACGCGCGGGTGAGCGGGGACGTTATGGAAATACGTAACGTCGTCGGCGGCAGATTGCCCGTACCCTTCGGTATCGCCGTCGGACCAGCGGTCGAAATCCTTGCGTGCCTGCGCCAGGATAGCTTCCTCAGGACTCTCATGCTCCATGTTCCGACCTCCCCTATTGGACTATCGGATGCGTTCTAACGGATACGCGTTTCACCTGCGCGGCAACAACCGCCCCCGTCCACGGAAGTAGCCCGACCGCGAAGCACGACTGAAGAACAATCTAAGGCGGTTAACATGGAAGGTGACCGCGTCAGGTGCAAACGCTGGTTAGGCCGCCCCTTGCTGCCGTATAGAGCCGGAAACGTCTCCCCCAGCCTCGC
>CP070666.1:2548292-2551892 GCA_020351775.1 Gemmatimonadota bacterium
GGGGCGTCGTGCGTCCGGTCGACTCGAACGTCTGAATCACCTTCTCCACGAGGTCCGGGTAAATTCCGCGATCCGCCAGCATGTTTTTCAGCGAGATGATCACCTCGACCGGTTTGACCTCCTGGGGACAACGTTCATGACAGTTGTAGCAATTGGTGCATTGCCAGAGAATCGAATTCTCTACCAGCAGCTCCTTGCCGAGCCCATACAAAACCTTTAGCATGATCTCCCGAGGGTTGAACGTGCCACTGTACGTTGCCGCTGGGCAATCGCCCACGCAGGCACCACACTGGTAGCAGAAGCTGGCCTGGTTACCTTCGATTTTCTTGGCCAGCTCCCGCCGAAAGCCGAAATCGATTCGCACCACATCGCTCTTTCTATCGGCCGCCCTAGCCATTCGGGTCATTCCTCCTTCGGTGATTTCTTCTTGAGATGCCGAACACTGTTTGAGCGGCACCTGGGACAGGACCGCTCCTTATCCTCTCCTTTCTCCACCGACTCGGTGCACTCATACCCACACGCCATGCATCGAAAGATCTCTATTGTTGCCGCCATACAGAACTCCGTTTATCCGTCGGAACCCGGTATCACGGGACGAAGCCTAGCCTGCTGCCGCAGCTGCGGTCTTCTGCCTTGCGACTTTCTTGGGTTTCCTCTTCAGCGCCTCACGCGCCTGCTCTATCTCCTCCATCGTGACGGCCTTGCGCAACTCTTCTAACCGCCACATCACCTGGGCGAATTTCTGTCCCTCGGCAGCGCTGATCCACTCTAGCTGTAGCCGTTCCGGTCGAACGCCTGCCTTTTCCAGCTTGTCCCAGAGACGCTGTACACGTACCACCGTTTGGCGATTGGCGTTGATGTAGTGGCAGTCGGCGTAGTGGCACCCCGAGACAAGGACGACCGGCGCCCCGCACCGGAACGCTTCCAGCACCATCTCCTCGGAGACACGGGCCGAGCACATCGTCCTCACCACACGGTTCGTCGAAGGGTATTGAATACGGGAGATCCCCGCCATGTCACCGCCAGCGTAGGAACACCAGCTGCAGGCGAAGACGAAAACCTTGTCTTGCGGATTCTCTGCCAGGGTGGCACGCACCTGGGCGATCAACTGGTCATCCGTGAAGTGCCGCATGGTAATCGCACCAAACGGACAGGCCGCCCCGCAAGAGCCACAACCGGCACACGCCGCCTCGATCACTGTGGCCGCTTCCCCCTTCTTCCAGATAATCGCTGCGTACGGACAGACTGCGGCACACAGGCCGCATTTCTTACAGGCGGCTTCGTCGATACGACTGGTGATCGCCTCGATCTGAATCTGGCCCGCGTTCAAGAGCGCACCCCCTCGCGATGCCGCCGCCCCAGCCTGGCATACCGAGTCCTTGATGTCCTTGGGGGCTTCGCAGAAACCGGCGAAGTACACGCCACGGGTCGGCGCGTCCACCGGTTTGAGTTTCGGATGCGACTCCATAAAGAAACCGTCGGAGGTCTTCGTCAGGGTTAGCATGCTCGAAATCTTGGCGAGGTCTTCCGGTGGCTCGACCCCCACCGAGAGCACCAGCATATCGAGTTCGTAGCGTTCCATGCCACCGCTGGTCGTGTTTTCGACCGTAACAATAAGATTACCCGTCTGCGGATCCTCCTCGATATCGCCCGGCAGCCCTCGGATATAGCGGGTACCCGCTTCTTTAGATCGTTGGAACATGTCCTCGAACGACTTCCCAAAGGCCCGGATGTCCTGATAGAACACGACATTCTCTACGTCCGGATAGTGGTCAGCAAGCAGCAGCGTGTCCTTAATCGTGTTCATACAGCAGATGTTAGAGCAGTAAGGTCGCCCGATCTTTGGATTTCTCGAACCGACACACTGGATAAAGCCGATGCGTTTGGGGGGCTGGCGATCGCTCGGGCGCACGAAGTTACCCGCAGTGGGACCACCAGCGCAGATCAACCGCTCGAACTCGATCGACGTGATGACGTTGCTGAAGCGGGTATAGCCATACTCGTCCATCTCGGTCGGGTCGTATACAGCCAGTCCGATCGCCACGATGATCACCCCGACCTCACGTGTCACGATCTCGTCCTGGTCGTCGTAATTGACGGCTTCCTTTTCGCAGACCTCGAGACATTTCCCGCAGGCAATCGGGTTGTTCCCAAGGCAGTCCTCCATGTTGAGGATGTAAGAGCAGGGCACAGCCTGTGGGAATGGAATGTAGATGCCTTTCCGTGAGGAGAGCCCCATCTGGTATTCGTCCGGCTTCACAACGGGGCATACCTTCACACACTCACCACACGCATTGCACAGATCAGGGTCGACATACCGGGCCTTCTTGCGGATCTTGACCGTAAAGTCCCCGACATAGCCCGAGACTTCCTCGACCTCGGAGAAAGTGAGCAGCTCGATGTTTGGATGCCGACCGGCATCGATGGCCTTGGGCCCGAGTATTCAGATCGAACAGTCCATGGTGGGATAGGTCTTGTCCAGTTGGGCCATGGTCCCACCAATCGACGGCTCCTTCTCGACCAAAACCACCTTGTGTCCTGCATCGGCAAGCTCAAGCGCTGCCTCGATGCCTGCCACACCGCCGCCGATCACCAGCGCCGCCCTGCTGACCGCAACGGTAAGCTCTTCTTGCGGCTCCAAGAAGCGCGCCCGTGCCACCGCACTGGCCACCAGATCCTTCGCCTTGTTCGTCGCCCCCTCCCGGTCCCCTGGATGTACCCAGGAGCAGTGTTCGCGCAAATTGGCCATTTCCATCAGGTATGGATTCAGGCCTGCTTCTCGCACGCACTGCCGGAATGTGGGCTCGTGCTGCCTCGGGGTGCAGGAGCCGATGACCACACGGTTTAGATGGTGTTGGCGGATGGCGTCCTTGATCTCATTCTGTCCCGGATCTGCACAAGTATACTTGTTCTGAACCACGCACACCACATCCGGCAACCTTTTGGCGTACTCGGACACTGCGGTGCAGTCCACGGCGCCGGCAATGTTCAGCCCGCAATCGCAGACAAAGACACCCACACGGATCTCACCTTTCGTCCGATCAGCAGCCATCCCGTCCCCTTCGTGCTCACTTTCGATTCCTTACACCAACGCGTCTGCCACGATCTCGGCCACATCCCGCATCTCGATTTCGATCTCTCCACCAAGGTTCGGATCCTTCATGGCACAGCGGAAGTGAACCTGACACTTCGGGCAGGCGGTTACGAGTACCTCTGCGCCCGTCCCACGTGCTTCGCGCAGGCGCCGCACCTGGATCTCCTTGGCGTAGCGGTCGCAGTTCGACCAGGTACCTCCGGCACAGCACATCCCCTTCGATCCTGACCACTGCATTTCGACAAGTTCGATACCGGGCAGGGCTTTGAGCACCTCCCGTGGGGGATCGTAGATCCCTAAGTGCCGGCCCAACCGGCATGGATCCTGGAAAGTGACTTTGCGCTGGCCGTCTGAATGGAACCTCAGATCCGACAGACGTTCCTCCAAGAATTCCGTCAGATGGACGATCCGCGGCGGTCTACCCCTAAAAAACGGCTCGTAGTCAACCTTCCACGTCCGAAGGCACTCTGCACAGGAGGTAACCAGTAAATCCGCCCCACTTTCGG
>CP070666.1:2551992-2555478 GCA_020351775.1 Gemmatimonadota bacterium
CCAGTGCTTGAGGGAGTGGCGCAGCTGAAAGTCGCCGAGCTCGAAGCCCAGCGGGATCTTCCAGATGCCCAGGAAGCTGTCGGCGAGGGGAGAGTTCGCCAGCCCCAACGCCGCGCCCGTGAAGAGCAGCAGCACGATCCCGCTGGCTGCCTCGACATGGAGGAACCGCGTGAAGGGCTCCACCAGGCGGTCGATCGGTGCCCGAGGAAGCTCGACTCGTTGCTCTCCGTCCACTCGCTCACTCACGGCATATTGGACGCCGTCGACTTCTAGTATCGGACCTTGGCGTCAACGGGCATCGAAGATAACCGCGTGCACTTGCACGCTTCAACTTTCAGCTCTCGTCATCCACCCAGCCAAGAACATCGCGGATCACTGACCATCGCGGCGGTCGCGTCTTCGCGGCACCCCCCATCACCCAGTAGTCGAAGAGTCGTTGCCTGGTGCCGTTTTTTTCCTGCATCTCGAGCCACGCGTTCACCGTGTTCTTGAAGGTAGTCGCGCCCATCGGCATGGCATAGGCGAGTGGCACCTTGACGACGTCCGGCTCCGGGATTGCCACCGTGTATTTCGGGTACAAGAGTGAGTACGCGGCGCCAATCTCGGCGGCAAAGAGCAACGCATCTGCACGGTCATGCCCTTCAGTCAAGAAATCGTCCGGGTGATCGATGATGATGATCTCCGCCTGCGGTACATAGCGACGCAACCGCTGCGAAAAGTACCCCTCCCGTAGCATGGCGATCCGCACTTCCTCGAGGGATTGTATGGCTTTCCTCGTCGAGAAGTCCTCCCGGCGGTGATCCGGAACGACGAAGGCCAAGGTCAAGTCCAGATAGGAGTTGGACAGGTCAACCCGGCGCAGGCGCTCTGGAGTCGCTGCCATACAGGCCATTATGATATCCACCTGTCCCGCATTCAGCGCATCGCCGTGCTTGTTTCCGGACACGGGAGAAAACTCCAGGGTCACCCCAAGATCCTCCGCCAGGAGATGCGCCATTTCCACCTCGAATCCCACCAGCTGGCCGGCTTGGTTGGTGAAAGAGCACGGCACCAGCTCGGGCCGGTAACCGACCCGCAGCACCCCACGATCCAGTATCGTCTCCAGACGACCACGTCCGCCGGACGCTTCGGGGTCGGCAGGGCGCAGCGCAACCCGGATGGTGACGTCGACCCGACTGTCCATCTGGTGCATGGAAGCGAGCACAGCATCGCGGCGAGACTTGTTCGGGACGAACAGGTCGAAATAGGTTCGCAGTCCACCGATCAACAACGCAATTATCAGCGCGCTGACGCCGAGATAGCGCAGCACCGATGCCGTCGTAATCCGGAGCTGGCCGTTGACAGCCAGCGTCCCGATGATCCCCAGGACGATGATGTGCAGCGCCGCGAGCATGGCACCGAGACGTCCGACAACTATCCCGGTCACCAGGAACAGTTGAAACATGTCCAAGGGAATCCGGAGCCTGTCCAACAGATAAGGAACCGCCACGTTGATGCTGCCGAACAGGCTGACCAAACCGTTGAACGCCAGGCCAAGCTGATCGAGAAAGGCGAGCGGCGTGCCCGTGAACCACGCCGAGAAGAGCACGAACAGCAGCACCAGCAACTTCCCGAGGCTGGGGAAATTGAATGACACCGGCACCAGAACGTCGATGGCCGAGTCGGTACGCTCTGATCTGAGGCGATGACCCTCCATCAACTCCTTCGTATTCTCGGCAATCAGCGGCAGCACGACGAACTGGTTGCCGGTGGCGAAGGCCGTCATGAGGGCGTCCTTGTAGGTACCCAACACCTCCCAGAAGCGGATGCCGGTAACGGCGCTCACCAGGCCGGGAAAGATCCAAAACGTGACCGTCAGTGCCAACGCGATGTAGGTGATGAGATAGACCTGAATCCTTTCCAGCTCGTCGATCGTCATGGTGCCGGCGGCGGATGCCGCGATAGCGAACACACCGAAGGGTGTGAGCTTCACCACCAGCCGATTCACCGCGGCCAGCGCTGCCGAGGTGCCGTCGAGAATCCGGAGCAGCTGCGTCTTGTTCTCGCCAGTCACCGATATCAGCGCAGCACCCAGGAGGATGCTGAACAGGACGACGGCGGGCACCAGGTTGTTGGTGAGCGAGTAGAAGATGTTGGCGGGTATGAATCGCTCGAGCACGTCGGGTTGCGGTCGCGGTTCCACCGCAGCCATGCTGAAGAAGGAAGCTGTCTCGCGATCCGGGAACGCCAGTTGCGCAGCAAGAACCAGGCCAATGGCCAGGAACCAGATCGCCAACAAGACCGCGGTGCCGCGTACCGCGAGCACGCGCGCCTCCACAGCGTCCAGCCTGCCCACGCCGGCAACGAGCGACACCAGAATATAAGGCAGAACCGTCATCTGCAGCAGTTTGATGAAGGCGTCGCCGAGCAACTTGAGGCCGGCCACCATTTCGCCGAAGAAGAGGCCCACGAGGATGCCAGCTAGCAGGCCGATTACGATCTGTACCGACAGGCCGAGGCGCTTGGGGCGCTGCGGTAGCGAATTTTCCGAGGCGGTAGTGGTGCTCATCGTGTGATAGGCGCCGGAGCAGAGTTCCCGACCTCCTCCGATCTACAACTTCCAATAGACAGTCGCAAGGCACTGAGAGGCAAAAGTTCGGATGTCTCCATCAAGATGATGTATGAACGATGTGCCGGTCATCGGTAGGTCCTCGTCCAGTCTCGTGTGGTCGGGCGTGGGCGGTCAACCGGCGGTCTTTCGCTCGGGATTCCAGGGATTTGAGGCCGCGCTCCACGCCGTCGGTACCCTGCGGCATTTCCGGCTCTCCGAGGCTCCCCATCTCGGAGAGCGAAAAACCCGTTGAGCTAACTGCTCGACGGGATGGTGCCTCCCGGCGCGCCCGCCACCACTCGAACGTGCGACCTCCAGGTCCGCAACCTGGCGCCCGAGGATTTCGAGAATCGAAGCGAGCCCGGGAGCTTCAGCCGCTGCGGAGGGCTCGCGCGTCGAGTTCCGTCCGGATCTGGGCGTGGGCTTCGCGGGTGAGCGCAAAGGGGAGAAACGCCAACAAGCTGGCGATGAAGCCGGACGCCGGGATCACCGACTCCATGGCCCGAATCGCGGTCAACGCGCTCTGGCCCTGCTCCGCGTTGGGCTCGAACCCACTCGCCGCCAGCAAGAAGCCCACCATGGCGCCGCTGATGCCCATGGCGGACTTCTTCGCCAGGGCCCAGACGGCGAAGTAGATCCCTTCCTTGCGCTCTCCCGTCTGCAGTTCGTCGTAGTCGATCACGTCCGCCGCCAACGAGGAGAAGTTCACCTCCAGAGACGCAGCGCCGAATGCGCAGATCACGCAGACCAGCAAGACGTCGCCGGCGCCGAGAAGAGCAATGCTGGCGGTGCCGACGCCCACGATGGCCTGGCCTGCCAGCAGCAGCGACTTCTTGTCGAAGTGCTGGCCGAGGGCGATCCAGAGGGGAACAGAGGCGACGCTGACGACGAAGAAT
>CP070666.1:2555578-2558420 GCA_020351775.1 Gemmatimonadota bacterium
GCTACTCGTGCCGCAGGATCTGCATCGGGTCGACGCGCGTCGCGCGGTGAGCCGGCACATAGCTCGCGAAAAGCCCCACAGTGATGATCACAGCGACTATTGTCGTGAACACGCTCGGATCGCGCGGTTGGACTTCAAATACGAATGTCGACAGCACCGTGGAGGTGGCGAGCGCGAACCCGAGCCCAATCACGAGCCCCACCGCTATCTGCAGCATGCCTTCTCGCAGTACCAGGCGGATCACGTCTCTGGCATTGGCGCCAAGCGCCATTCGTATTCCCATCTCTCGTACGCGTCGGCTGACCGAGAACGCGAGAACCCCATACAGACCCACCGAGGCGAGGAACAAGGCTGCCAGGCCAAAGGCGATGAACATACCGCCGAACAAGTTGTAGAACCACGTCCCCTGGCGGATCACTTCGGGCATGTCTCGAACCCAGTAGATCGGTGTGTCGGAATGAACGGAGCGCACCGCGGCCCGTACTTCCTGAGTGATAGACAATGGGTTTCCACCCTCGACTTGAACGGCGATGCTCAGAAAGCTGCGATCGGATTGTGCGAGGGGGACATAGAACCCAGCTGGACCTCCCTCACCCAAGTTGAAGCCCTCCATACAGAGGTCGGGTACGATGCCTACGATCGTACTCCACTCATCTTGACTATCGGACGTGCCCGCCCGGATTCGACGCCCGATCGGATTTTCGCCGGGGAAGAACCGCTCGGCGAAACTCTGGTTTATCACCACGACGGGCGGAGCTTCTGCGTCATCCTCGACCGAAATGTCCCGTCCGCGAGAGACCGGCGCACCGAACGTGTGAAACAAACCTGGGGTAACCACGGCTACGCGGGCACGAGGGTAGTCATGATCGCTCGCGTATGTCTCGCCCTCGATCCCGAAGCGGGTGCTCCCTGCTCCGGCCGCTGGCAACGCGTCAGTCAGGGCGACGGCCTTGGCGCGCGGGATGCTCACAAGGCTTTCGTGCAGATCGCGAAAGAACGCAAGTCGATCCTCACGGCTTGGGAAGTCGGTCTCGAACAGCCCGACACGAGCCGTGAAGATGTTGTCTGTTGCGAAGCTGAATTCCTGGCTGCGCAGATTCACGATACTCTTGGTCATGAGGCCGGCGCCTGCGAGTAAGGCACACGACATGGCGATTTCGCCTATGACAAAAAGCTTGCTCAGCCTCTTGGCGCGGAAGCCGGACGAACCACCGCCCTCGTCTTTGAGTATGGAAGTGACATCGGCCCTGCTGATCTGGAATGCGGGGGCAGCGCCGCAGAACAGCGCTGTTAGCAGGGCCATCAGCACCACAAACCCGAGTATTGGGAGGTCTACTGTGAGAACCATGAAGTAAGGCTTCCCAACATCTACCGTAGCCCGGTTCACTATCTCGAGGCTGACATAAGAGATCGCAACACCAAGAGCCGCCCCTGCCACCGCCAGAATGCTCGTTTCGGAGAAGAAGGGCAGGGCTACACGGAATCTGTTCGCTCCCGTCGCTGTGCGGATTGCCGCATCCCTCGCTGAGAGAGCGGCACGCGCCAGGAGCAGATTGGTGACGTTCGCACATGCGATGAGGAGGACAAAGACGGTTGCCACCTGCATTGCCACGAGCACGGGCAGCACTTCGCTGTTAATGGACATCTCCACGATGGTGTTGAACACGACGCCCACGCCTGCGTTCGCCTCGGGGTGGGCAGCTTTGAGACGCTGGGCGATCAGCGACATCTCGACCCGTGCCTCATCCAACGTGACCCCGTGCCTGAGTCGCCCCAATACCTGGAGCTGCGGACCACTTGCGCGGGCGTTGGTTGCTCGCTCGTCTCGCTGCGGTACCCAGAGCCGCTGCTGCGCCGGGAACAGGAACCCGTCCGGCATCACGCCGATGATGGTTCCCTGTTCTCCGTTCACCCTCACCGCCCGACCGACAACGTCCGGGTCCCGCCCATATCGGTTCGCCCACACGTCATAGCCGAGCACCACGGTCAGCGGCGCGCCCGCTCGATCGTCTCCCTCACGGAATGTGCTGCCCAGGATCGGGCGCACACGAAGCAGCTCGAAGATGTTGGCCGTGACGAATGCCCCGCCGAACCGCTCGGGATCTCCAGTGTCACTCAGGTTCATCGTGCCGGTCGAGAGACCCGCCAATCCCTCGAACGATCGCTGCTGCTCGCGCCAGTCGTACAAGTCGTGTTGGGGTACATCCATCCTGGCAATGTTCTGGGATGGGTTGTTGCGACTGATGACCACGAGCCTTTCGGACTCGGGGACGCCGACGCCACGGCCGTAGACCCCGTAAATGATGCTGAACATTGTCGTGCACAGGCCGATGCCTAGGCCCAACGCGACGATGGAAACCATGGTGGAACCGGGCTGTCTGAACAGTGCGCGGGCGCCAACGCGAAAATCGTGAACGGTCGATTCCAGCAAATTCTTCAGTGAGGGTCTGCTGCGGTGCGCCTGGCCGTAGCAGCGTCGCTTGATTGCACGTTCAAAGACGTACCGCAGGCTCACTCGCGATGCTTCGAACCAGTACCACGTCGCCGCGTACGCGCCGCCCCGCTGCCGCAGTAGTCTATAGAATCCTTCCTCAAGATCTCCCAGAACGGAGTCCCGAAACAAGCCCCTAGGGACACATCGACCCAGTAGGGCCTTAGCTATGCGGGGAGGTTTCCTCATCCTTGGATGATCGAGTCGAGGCCGGCCCACAAGGTCATGAGCGATTCACGGCATTCCCGTAACGCAGCGATTCCCTTCTTGGTGACCGACACGTACCGCTTCGGATGGCCGCCGCGTTCCGGCTCGCGCGGTCCCGGCGTCGACCGGATCATCCCTTTTTGC
>CP070666.1:2558520-2563699 GCA_020351775.1 Gemmatimonadota bacterium
CACGCTCCATGCTGCGGTCACCAGGCAGGACCGGGACGACAATCCTCCGGGCGGATGGATTCCGGAGCAGGTCCTCACCCGGGAAGAGGCACTGCGTGCCGCGACCATGGGTGGCGCCTACGTCATGCGTGCGGAAGACATCCTCGGCTCCATCGAGGTGGGAAAGCTCGCTGACTTCGTGGTCATCCCGGTCGATTACATGACCATCCCGGCGGAAGACATCTGGAAGATCGAACCGGACATGACCGTGATAGGAGGTGAGGTGGTGTACACCCGACCCGTAATGGTGGGAAAGTGACGTCAGTGAGCTGACCGGACAAATAGGAGAGACCGCCATGAGTGACGACGGAAGAAAGCTCGATAGAAGACAGTTCTTGGGAACAAGTGCCGTCGGCATGCTTGCAGTGGGTGCCGGCATCGGCCGCGCTGGAGCGCAGAGCGGACAATCCGGCGCTGCATCACGAGCCTCACTTTTCGACAGACCGCTTGGCTTTCAGTCTTATGCTGTGAGAAGGGAAATCGAAAGAGACTTCACGGGAACGCTGAAGAGCGTTCAGGAACTCGGCTACGCCAGCGTGGAGATGTGCTCACCACGCGGCAACTACTATAAGACTGCGGGCTATGGCAATCTAACCGCTCTGCCACCTGCCGAAGTCAAGCAGCAGATCGAGGATACTGGCCTCATCTGCAGATCCGCTCACTTCGAACCCCACGAGGTGGTGGTCGACGATCCAGCAAGAACCGCTGAGTATGCCGCCGCCCTCGGTTTGGCGGACATTGTGATGTCGGGATCCGGGGTCCCTAACGACGGCACCGTGGACGACATCAAGCGGTGGGCAGAGAAAGCCAATAGAGCAGCCGAAGTCGTCAAGGCGGCGGGTCTTCGACTTGGCTATCACAATCACGCCGTCGGGCCTCAGGTGGAAGGAAGGCCGCAGTACGAGCACATCATGGAGGCGCTCGATCCGGATTTGGTCACGATGCAGTTTCAGCTTGCTTCCATCGCGGGCGGATACGACATCGTCTATTATCTGGAGAAATACGCCGGCCGTTACTCATCCCTTCACATGCATGACTATGATCCCGCAAAGAAAGGCAGGCAGCCTGGGAGACTGGGTGGCATCGTGCCTTGTGGTGAAGGAATGATCGACTGGCCTGTGCTGCTAAAAGCAGCGCTGCAGAGCGACATTGCAGACTACGGCTTCATCGTCGAGATCGAGACCGAAGAACCGCTTGAAGGGATGCGAAGGAGCATCGAGTTTCTGAGAACCGTGGAGATTTAGGATTCCACAGGACCGATAGCGTCGCTGGCGATCGGGACGTGCGGGTGCCTGGAGGATGTGTGAGGACCTGCATGGAACGATCCTGTGGGGGCAACGCTGAGCCCTGGCGCCAGCGGCGCTGGCCCATCCGGGCCTTACACCAATGATGGTCTCCGCGGTTCTGGTCACTATTCTCCTCGCCATCGTTTTCGCTATCCGGTATGCGACGGCGATGCCCGGCAGCTCGTTCCGCGGTGCCTTGCCGCCGCTCAGCCACACCGAGCGGGAGATTCGCGATCGCCTCGCGATGCATGTCGAGGTCCTCGCTGGCAAAATCGGTGAGCGGCACGTCTGGAAGATGCAGGCGCTAGATGCAGCGGCCCGATATGTCGAGCAAGCGCTGGAGGAGTCGCGCTATCGAGTCGGAAGTCAGTCGTACGATGCCGATGGCATGGCCGTGCGCAATCTCGATGCCGAGCGGCTGGGCAGAGGGCGGCGCGATGAGATCGTGTTGGTGGGAGCACACTACGATTCGGTCTGCGGATCCCCCGGTGCCAACGACAACGGCACCGGCGTTGCGGCCATGCTCGAGCTGGCACGTCTATTTGCCGACCGTTCGCCCGATCGCACGGTTCGGTTTGCTGCCTTCGTGAACGAGGAACCTCCGTTTTGTTTTGGGCGAAACATGGGGAGCCGCGTGTACGCCAGAAGATGCCGCAAACTGCGCGAGAAGATCGCGGCCATGCTGTCCCTCGAGACAATCGGCTGTTACCGGGATGATCGTGGCAGCCAACGCTATCCGTTCCCCTTCGGTCTGTTGTACCCGCGGACGGGTGACTTCATCGGTTTCGTGGGCAACCTCTCGTCGCGGCAGTTGGTGCGGCGTTGTGTCGGTGCGTTCCGGCGTCACGCAGAGTTTCCATCCGAGGGCACTGCGGCACCAGGATATTTGCCGGGTATCTTCTGGTCAGACCACTGGTCGTTCTGGCGCGAGCGATACAAGGCGGTGATGGTCACCGACACGGCACCATATCGGTATCCGCAGTACCACACGCCCAATGACACACCGGACCGGGTGGATTACGAGAGAACCGCGAGGGTCGTGCTGGGGTTGTGTGGGGTGATTGAGGAGTTGGCAGGATAGCGCAAGCGTGCACCAGATTGCGGGCTAGCACGCACTCTGTGTCCCCGCCCACCAAGATCCCTGCGCGCCGCCGCGTCGCAGGTATCACTTGTGAAAAAAGGTGCAATGGAAGTGACTTGCCAACACTGATAACCCACGCCATATTCGCGCCCGTCGCCCTTAGATCCGCCGCCGGCCCGTAGCGCCGCTCCGCCATCTTGACGTCGCAGTGGGACGTCTGGCTGACGACGCGACCGCAAGCCTCCGACGGAAAAACGACTCATAGCTTCCGGTTGCCGAACTACAATCACCGGGATCCGCAGCTGTACTTGTGCAGTGTGGTCCCGGCAAACTGAAGATCGGCTGGCCGGAATTGGTGCGCATTCCGATGGGGTGACGGCAGCGGGGCTCCACACGGCTGCCACTCTACTAGTGGCTGGCTGCGTTGCGCTGCGCATCTGCTACGCGCTGGAATTGCGGTCGCTCCGCAGCGCTTGGATCGACGTGGATGTCATCTGGGCAGCGGTGCTGTATAGATACGGCGATTGCCACATCGCTCATATAACGGATTACAGACATGAACACTCCACGACGATTGGACTGGTCCCTATGACACAGGCGTATTCTGTGCGCAGCGCAATGGACCCAAGAAGCGGGTACCAGTGTGACCCCAAAGCTGCAACGGACAGACTGATAATCTTGCTTGTTGCCGAGGAGCGCCCCCTACTGGAGGCGCTCGAGAGTGACCTCGCCAGGCGGTTTGGGAACGACTGCCAGATCATTTGCGAGCATGCGCCCGCCGAGGGACTCGCCACGCTGAGAGCGCTGGCCGAGCAGTCCCGGCCAGTTGCCCTGCTCATCGCGGACCAGAGGATGCCCACAATGACGGGTGTGGACTTCCTGGTGCAGGCTCATGCGCTGGTCCCCTCCGCGAAGCGCATCCTACTCGTAGAGCGGGATTACACGCAGGCCAATCCCAGTGTCACGGCCATGACGCTCGGTCAGATCGATTACCACCTGGTGAAACCGTGGGTCCCAGAACAGGGCCTGTATCCGGCAGTGAGTGAATTCCTCGCTGCCTGGGCTGCGTCGTTCGAGCCGGAATTCAAGATGTTTCGCATCGTCGGTCCAAAGCAGGACGCGCGCTCCCACCAAATCCGCGATTTCCTCTCGCGCATGGCCATTTCGTACGGATTCTACGATAAGGACTCCGAGGTCGGCCGCCAGCTACTTAGCGAAGCCGGCCAAGACGGCACGCGCCTGCCGATGATCGTTCGGCATGACGGGCGCGTATTCGTAGAGCCCTCCGACGCCGACATCGTTGAGGCCTTCGGTGGAGGGACGGACCTCGGCGAGGACGTCTACGATGTCGCGATCATCGGAGCTGGACCGGGGGGACTCACCGCAGCGGTCTACGCTGCTTCGGAGGGTCTGCGAACGCTGGTCTTGGAGAGACATGTCTCCGGTGGCCAGGCAGGAACGAGTTCACGCATCCGCAACTTCCCCGGATTCACCTGGGGGATCGGCGGCCAGGATTTCGCTCACCGTGCATGCGAGCAGGCTTGGCTGTTCGGCACGAACATGGTATTCGCGCGCGAAGCGACCGGACTGCGAGCATCCGACGGGCAGCACTGGATCCGGGTAGCTGACGGACAGGAGGTCGCCGCGCGTGCGATCATCCTAGCGATCGGCGTGTCCTGGCGGCGCCTTGGTATCCCGCGACTCGAGGAGCTGATCGGCGCCGGAGTGTTCTACGGAGCCGCGGGGAGCGAGGCGCGGGCCATGCAAGGCCAACACGTCTGTGTCGTCGGCGCAGGCAACTCCGCCGGTCAGGCGGTAGCACACCTGGCCAAGTACGCCGCCTCGGTCACTGTACTCGTCCGCGGCGACACCCTAGCCACGAGTATGTCGGAATATCTGATCACTGAGCTGGGGCAACTGCCGAACGTCGAGATACGCTTGGGTGTCCAGATCATCGACGGTGAGGGGGACGGACGTCTGGAAGCGCTCACAATCCGGAACGGTACTAGTGGCGCGACCGAGCGTATCTCCACATCGGCCCTGTTCGTCATGATTGGCGCGGACCCACACACGGACTGGTTAGCTGGCAGCGTTGAGCGCGATCAACAAGGCTACATTCTGACCGGCACTGACCTGCTGCATGACGGACGACTGCCTGACAGTTGGCCGACTGACCGCCCACCGCTCCATCTCGAGACCAGCCTCCCTGGGGTATTCGCCATCGGCGATGTGCGGCACGGGTCCGTGAAGCGGGTAGCGTCAGCCGTGGGTGAGGGAGCCAACGTGGTTGAGGTACTGCACGGTTACCTCGCCGCGCAGCCAGCCTAATCGATCTGGTACGATATGTGTTGATCAAGGGGTATGTCATCTTGGACCATGGAGTCCCGGATAGACCCAGTGGGCTAGGCTGCTGGGATGCCCCGCCCACTGCGCTCTTCCGCAGGCACGTGTTCCCGACCCGTCGCGCCTCGTGGCTTGACGTGGACCGGATTTAGACTTAGTCTAAATCCGTGACCGACACAATCGCCCTCCTACAAAGAGCTGGAATCCAGGCGACCCCCCAGCGGATGGCGGTGGCTCAATTCGTGTTCGGCACTACATCTCACCCTACGGCCGACGAGGCTTGGGCCAAGGTGAAGCGCACCTGTCCCACGATCTCACGCGCGACAGTGTACAACACGCTCAATCTACTGGTCGAGAAAGGCCTGCTGCGAACGCAGATCTTGAGAGGAGGAACGGTGGTGTTCGATCCGTTACTCGAGCCCCACCACCA
>CP070666.1:2563799-2582370 GCA_020351775.1 Gemmatimonadota bacterium
AGGGCTTGCATGGGTCTCTGCTGTGTGGAGCACGTCATCGGGCTACGCCTATGGTGTCGGAGGGGGCGGCTTGATCGCACATCACGACGGGACTGGCTGGACAGCGATGAGCGTGACGAGCTATCCCCTCCATGACATATGGGGCACGTCGTCGAGCGACATCTACGCTGTGGGTGATGTCGGCTCGATTCTGCACTACGACGGCGCCGGGTGGAGTGCAATGACGAGCGGGACGACCGATGACCTCCGGGGTGTGTGGGGCGCATCACCGATCGACGTCTACGCGGTAGGCATCAACAAGTTCGGTGGAAGCACGATTCTGCACTACGACGGCACCGGCTGGAGTGAGATGACACCCGCGGGGATGGGGCGCTATTCGAGCGTGTGGGGTACGTCATCGAGCGACGTCTACGCCTTGGCAGTCGCCGGCCAGATTTCGCACTATGATGGAACCAGTTGGAGTGCGATGGCGAGCGGGACGGGCGTGGAGCTCCATTCCCTGTGGGGCACATCCTCCAGCGATGTCTACGCAGTGGGTGACGAGAGAACGATTCTCCACTATGATGGGACAAGCTGGAACACCATCACCAGCGGAACGGGAGGGTCGCTTTACTCCCTGTGGGGCACGTCATCGAGCGACGTCTACGCGGTTGGAACCTCCGGCACGATTCTCCACTATGACGGGGCCGACTGGAGTGAGATGACGAGTGGGCGGAGCGAGTGGCTCTATGCTGTGTGGGGCACGTCATCGGGCGACGTCTATGTCGTAGGTGAGCAGGGTATTCTCCTTCGGGGATCGCGTTGAACCGTGGTAGCAGAGCCTCGGCGGCTGCCGCGCAACAACACCGAGCGCACTCACGGTGTCGGTTGGGCTCTAGCTGCTAGTTTTGTTGGCCAGCCCCGCGTGCCGCGAGACGCCCGGGGCCTTTCTGTGGTTCGCTTACAGTGGAGCAGACAGTGGGACTCGCACTCGATACGGCTTGTTTTGACTTGTGATACTCGTGACAGCTTGTGCAGTCAAGTGTACAAACCGTATCGAGTTAGCGAGTGTCGTCCAGAGCCGTGCTGAGCCAGGATCTGACTCATAATCCGTCGGTCGTAGGTTCAAATCCTACAGGGCCCATGAAAGGGCGGCGTGAGCGCCGCCCTTTCTATGGTCCCTATAGATTTGCGCCGGCTGCACACGCCAAGCGCTGAACGCGCTCGGGTGTGCACCCTGTGCGTCCAAATCCTACAGCCAGCTCTGACACAATGGTGCAAGCGCCGCTTTGTGTGGGTTCTGAGTCTTTGCGGCCGCGGTCGGATGCGTCCGCTAACGCGTCCGCAGCCCGCCCGCTCAGCCGTCCAAATCCTACAGGGCCAGCCCGCCCACTTCGTGCCCAATGGAAGCGTAGCGTGCCGGTGCGCCTCGTAGCGCGCGTCGGTGAGTGGTGTTGGTTGTTGGGATCTTGAGTTGCCTGGCGAACCGCAGCGCGTGGAGAGGTCGCGCCGGCATGCGAAGCGTCTGACGTGGGTTCTGAGTCTTTGCGGCCGCGGTCGGATGCGTCCGCTAACGCGTCCGCAGCCCGCCCACTCAGCCGTCCAAATCCTGCAGGGCGCCTCAAGAATGCCAGCCCGATGCGATCGGTGTGATCCGCGAAGAAGTCGAGTTCAACTCGGGACCTCTCCGGGTCCTCGGCGCGGAAGCCTGCGTAGTACAGATCCAGGCCATCGACCTTCACTAGATAGCCGAGCGAAGGCATCGTTTCGGTAACCGGGACCGCGACGACCTCGACACCGCCCGTGACTACACGGACCCCCGAAGGCATTGGGTGTGTCAACCGGCTGCGGCTCAGCATCATGTGACTTCCGCACTCCATGAAGTAGCCAGACGATGAAGGCACACTCATGGCACACTGCCTTCTAGGTCATTGTCCGACAACACGCTGGAAGCGCCCAGCGGATTCCCCATCCACGGTGCGTGCGAGTCGTCGCCGTGCCGCAGGAAGGAGTAGGAGATTTCGATCTCGATCGTCGGCGCCCTCCTTGCAGAATCATAGCCGAAGCCACATCATGCCGCGTTGCTTCCGCAGGCTGCCAACGGCCACGGATGCGGTACGCCGGTGACCATTCTTGTGTCCCGCCGCCCGACAGACGCCGCTGTGTGACGCCAGCGTGACGACGGACCCGCTAGGGTCCTAGGAGTCAGCCCCCAATCCCACGCCGCCAAGATGGTTTGCGGTGCGCTTCATCCCTACTATATTTCGCGAAACAGCGAAATGAGCTTATGAGCCTGCCCGATCTCGTCCAGATCCACAAGGCCTTGGGACACCCGGCGCGATTACGCATCGTGGCGATGCTCAAGACTGGGGAACTCTGCGCCTGCCAGATCACGGCCGTGCTGGAGCTCGCCCCCTCCACCGTATCCGCCCACCTGGCCGAGCTGCGTCGCGCTGGACTGATCATCGAACGCAAGGAGGGACGGTGGGTTCATTACCGTCTGGCTCGGTCGGAGGATGTGGACGAGATCGCTCAGTGGTTGTGGCAGCGCGTTAGACGGGACCCACAGGTGCGCAGCGACGTCACGGTGGTGAGGCAGCTGCGAAAGGTGCCCGTCGCAGACCTGTGCTCGGCGGATCTCGACCTTGATCAACTCGCCATCGCGCGCACTGCCTAGGAATCCCAGGGGATGAACGATGGGTGGTGACAAGAAGCGGATGAACGTGTTCGAGCGCTACCTGAGCCTATGGGTGGCGCTCTGTATGGTTCTGGGTGTGGTGATCGGGAAGGTCTTCCCTGACATCGTGGGCGTCCTGCGCAGACTTGAGTTCGGCGAGGGGAGCCACATCAACGTGCCGATCGCGGTGCTGATCTGGCTCATGATCTACCCCATGATGCTCAAGATCGATTTTGCGTCGATCAAGAACGTGGGAAAGCGACCGCGGGGACTTTTCGTCACGCTGTTCGTCAATTGGCTGGTCAAGCCGTTCTCGATGGCGTTGTTCGGGTGGCTGTTCTTCCGTCACCTGTTCCTACCGCTCATCGGCGAGGAACTGGCGAGCCAGTACATCGCCGGCGTGATCATTCTCGCGGCGGCTCCGTGCACGGCGATGGTGTTCGTATGGTCGTACCTGTCGGATGGCGACCCGGCCTACACGCTGGTGCAGGTGTCGGTGAACGATCTCATCATGCTGGTGGCGTTCGCGCCGATTGTGACGCTCCTGGTGTCGGGCGCGTCGGGATTGCACGTGCCGTTCGAAGTGCTGTTGTACTCGGTGGTGATCTTCGTGGTGATCCCGCTCGCCGCCGGATCGATCAGCCGGCGCACGCTGATTGCACGCCGCGGGTCGGAGTGGTTCAACACCCGCTACGTGGCGTTCTTCGCGCCCATTACTGTGCTCGCCTTGCTCACCACGTTGGTGTTCATCTTCGCCTTCCAGGCCGAGAACATCACCACGCGCTGGTTCCACGTGGTGTTGATTGCGATCCCAATCCTGATCCAGGTCTACTTCAACTCGTCACTCACCTATGGGTTGATGCGGCTGTTCAAGGTGCCTTATGCCGTTGCTGCACCAGGCGCGCTGATCGGGGCGTCCAACTTCTTCGAACTGGCGGTGGCCACGGCGATCGCGCTCTACGGCGCGGACTCGGGCGCAGCACTGGCGACGGTGGTCGGTGTCCTGGTCGAGGTGCCGGTAATGCTGTCGGTGTGCCGCGTGTGCGTGGCGACCAAACACTGGTTCGACGGCGCAGAGCCGCAATTGGCGGGATGAGTTTCTGGAGACTAGAGTGGAAGATTGGAGCCCTGCTGGTTGGGGGATTCCTCATCACATACCTGTTCCCCGTTGAGGCGCTCAACGAACTGCTCGCGCTCCCAGATCCATTCGTCGAATCGCTTGCCCTGGCCCGCTGGTACGCGCGTGAGCACGTGCTCTTGTGCTTGATCCCGGCATTCTTCATCGCTGGCGCGATAGGCGTGTTCGTGAGTCAGGGTGCGGTCACGAAGTATCTCGGCCCACGGGCGAACAAGGCTCTGGCCTACGGAGTCGCTTCGGTCTCGGGAAGCGTTCTCGCTGTCTGCTCCTGCACGGTACTCCCACTGTTCGCGGGCATCTACAAGCGCGGCGCCGGACTCGGTCCGGCGGCCGCGTTCCTGTATTCCGGACCGGCGATCAATGTGTTGGCGATCATCCTCACCGCTCGTGTACTTGGCGTGGAGATCGGAGTCGCGCGTGCGGTCGGGGCTGCAGTGTTCGCTGTGGTGGTCGGTGTCGCCATGCATCTCATCTTCCGCAAAGAGGAACTGGCCAAGGCCGATGCACAGGCCGGATTGCCTGAGGAACCGGCCGGTCGACCGCTGTGGCAGACAGCCGTGTTCTTCGGCGCGATGATCGCGGTCCTCGTGTTCGCGAATTGGGGTGCGCCTGCCGAGCCTGTTGGTGTATGGCACGTGATCTACACGGCCAAGTGGTGGCTCACCGGCGTGGCCGCGCTGGTCGTGGCGGCCGTGTTGCTGCTGTGGTACGGTGTATCCTGGCGCGGCATGATGTGGCCAGGGGTGGCCGTGGCAGGTACGAGCGCCGCCTTCTCGTCTCATCCGTCGGTGCCGTTTACCGCGGGCGTGGTGGGCCTTTCCGTGCTGGCCACCAACGGGAATGACGAGACGCGCGAGTGGTTCTCGTCGTCGTGGACGTTTGCCAAGCAGATCCTGCCGCTCCTGCTGGTTGGCGTGCTGGTCGCGGGGTTGCTGCTGGGCCGCCCCGGCGAGGAAGGACTGATCCCGTCGGCATGGATCAGTGCGGCGGTGGGAGGCAACTCGGTATTCGCCAACTTGTTCGCGTCGGTCGCTGGGGCACTGATGTACTTCGCTACCCTCACCGAAGTACCGATTCTCGAGGGGCTTCTTGGCAACGGCATGGGCAAAGGGCCAGCGCTGGCGCTGTTACTTGCGGGGCCCGCGCTATCACTCCCGAACATGCTGGTCATCAGGAGCATCATGGGCACGAGGAAGACCTTGGTGTTCGTAGGACTCACCGTGCTCATGGCGGCGACTACGGGGCTCGTGTATGGGACACTGGCGGGGTGAGCAAGACAGGATCGAAGGAATGAACGCGTACCTAGGTGGAGATTGACGCTATGCGGATCGATGTCTACGGCCCCGGCTGCACCAACTGCAAGCGGCTGGAGCAGCAGACCAAAGAAGCTCTGGCGAACACGGGCCTGGAAGCCGACATCACCAAGGTGGAGGACGTGCTCGCCATAGCCGAAGCCGGAGTCATGCGGACTCCGGGTCTCGGAATCGACGGCAGAATCGTGCTGCAGGGGCGGGTCCCTGGCGTGACCGAGCTGGAGTACATCATTAAGAAGGCCGTCAGGGAGTGACTCTCGGACGATGAGGGACGGGAGGTCAGCACCATCGGCCGACCTCCCCTTTTGGCTTCCAGCTCACGCGAGCAGTTCGGTTAGTGTGCCTTCAGTGTGCCGTACTGATCGTCATTCAATGTGACTCAGTGGGAAAACGGTGCGCTGCAGCAATCCCATAACGCCTTTTCTTTTCCCGATTTATCACGCTGAGTCACGACGAGTCCGCCCGGAGCGGCATAATCACAATCCGCCTGTCAGGGGTTCGATGCCGAACCAACAGCCCGGCGCGGGATCAAGGGGCATAGCAGACATCTTGGCTTGCAAGGCCAAAATGGATCTGTGACAGAAGTACGTGACAATCACGGCACAGGGCGGCGGAAACGGCGAAATCCCACAGCAGATGAACCACTGTGGGATTTCAAGTTCCAGAATGCGCCCGGCGGGTGGGGAGGTGCCCCGGAGTCACGCGGCCTTGGACGTGGACGCGGGTCATTCGCTGCGGAGGGACTCAGCCGGATCCACGGCAGCTGCCCGTCGAGCTGGAAGGATGCAGGCTGCTAGCGAGACTAGTGCAATGAGAGCTGTGACAGCCCCGAGGGTCATTGGATCGGCGGGCTCCACGCCATACAGCACGTCGGTCAGCAGCCGACCGAGTGCGAGCGACCCCAGCATCCCCAACACAACGCCAAGTGCGGCTAGTGTCATGCCCTGACGAACGACCATCGTGAGCACGTCTCGCGGAGCGCCCCCCAGAGCGATCCGTACGCCCATTTCCGTAACGCGCTGGCTCACGGTATAAGACATGACTCCGAAGATCCCTACAGCCCCCAGCACAATAGCGACGAAACCGAACAAGCCTAGCAGAATAAGCACAACCCGCTCCGATGTGAGCGAGGCCGAGACAAGGTCCTCCATCGTGGAGAGTTGGTGAATCGGAAGCGCCGGATCCACATCACGGACCGCCTCGCGCAGTGTCGCCACCAGATCTCGCGGTGAGTCCGAAGCCCGGACGACAACCGCCATTGAGGATGGGGGATTGATCTGAGAGTGGGGCCGATAGAGGGTAGGAGGTGACTCCGACCGCACGCCGAACTGTCGAGTGTTTCCCACCACGCCCACGATCTCCCAGCTCTCCTCGCTCGGCGATCCCTTGAACATCACACGCCTACCTACGGCGCCTCCCTCCGGATAGAGTTGATGGGCGAGGGCCTCGTTGACGACCGCTACGAGGGGGGCACCCGCGCCTTCCGTCTCCTGGAAGACCCGTCCGGCAAGAAGAGGGATCCTCATAGTGCGGAAATACCCAGGCGTAACGAGCCGATCCTCCGCCTGCCACTTCGCGTCTTCCGGCGCACCCGGTACGGTAAATACGTGCGTGTAGCTTCCCGTCAGCGGTAGGACTCCCACGGCTGCCGCCGCGACCACCTCCCCATGCCGCTCGAGGTCATCCGACAGTGTCTGGAAGAAGAGCGCCCTTTCCTCGGCGGTCTGGTAGCGCGCCTCGGGAAGCAAAATCTGCCCCGTCAGCAGATTCTCCTTCTGGAAGCCGAGGTCGACCCGAGTCAGCCGCACGAAGCTATTCAGCACGAGGCCCGTGCCCATGACCAACATCAGGGCAAGTGCAACCTCGACAATGACAAAGGTGCCTCTGACGCGACCGCGCCCCCAAGCCTCTCCGAGTCTGTGGACAGTCGTTCGCAAGGCTGCGAAAAGGTCATTGCGAGTTCCCTGAACAACAGGGGCCAAGCCGGTCAGGACTCCAACGCCAATCGATATGATAAAAGTGAACAAGAGCACCGCGCCGTTGACCCCGACATCGTCGGCCCTGGGAAGGTGGCCCCGGAACAGCAACAGAAGGCGGTCAACGGCAAGGTAGGCCAGACCCAGACCCAGTACGCCACCCGTGATGCCCAGGACCAGGTGCTCGGTGAGGAGCTGCCTGATCAGCCGAGTGCGGCTTCCTCCGAGCGCCGATCGAATCGCCATCTCACGTCCGCGCCTTTCCACCCTGGCGAGGGAGAGGTTGGCGACATTAGCACAGGCGATGAGAAGGACCAGGCCGGCCGCGCCCAGAAGAACGAGCAGGGGGGTGCGGGCACCGCCGACGACGTATTGGAGCAGTGGGAACGCAGTGACACCCCAGCCAGTATTCGTCTCCGGATACTCTTCCTCCAGCCCGGACCAGATGGTACGCATCTCCTCCAGCGCGGTCTCCAGGTTCGTGCCGGGACGGAGCCGAGCCAGGACCTGGAGGAAGTGGCGTCCCCTGAGACTCACGTCCCGCTCCGTGAACTCCTGAGGCAACCAGACCTCCGGATCTCCCTCCGCGAAGCGGAATCGCCGGGGCAGGACACCGACAATAGTGCGGGAGACGCCGTCGAGCACCACGGTACTGCCCAGGGTCGAAGGGCTTCCACCAAAGCGACGCTGCCAAGCACCGTGACTCAGGATCACCGTGGGATGCGCTCCGGCTTCGTCCTCTTCTGGAAGGAAGGATCGACCGAGTGCCGGTGGCGCTCCGAGAAACTCGAAGAAACCTGCCGACACGCGGACGCCCCAGATTGCCTCAGGCACTTCGCCACCTGTCAGCGTAAGCAACGTCTCTCGGTACGCGGTGGCGTCTTCCAGCGACCTCGCCTGGTCTCTGAGGCTCCGGAAATTGGGCGGGGACACCGTGAAACCGAATCCCTGAGGAGCGATCTCCCGGACCTGGATGATGCGATCGGCGTCTCGATAGGGAAGCGGCTTCAAGATGACCCCGTCCACCACGGTGAAGATCGCCGTATTGGCACCGATACCTAGCGCGAGCGTTATTAGGACGGGCAACGTGAACCCGGGGTCTTTGAACAACTTCCGGTGGGCGTATAGAAGATCTACGCGGAGGGTGTCCAGGAACCGATGCGCACCGACCTTCTTTGCCCCGGTCTCTGCACGACGGCCGGCCCGCATCCGCTCCCGACACCCGGCCAGCACGGCATCGGCCAACGCCCGGATTGCATACCGCAGAGCAACGAGGCCCGACTTGCTTCTCCGACGAGCTACCCCGCCCGCGAATGCCTCAGTTGCCTCATCCAGATAACGGTCCCGCCACTCCCGGGGGTGAGCCATCAGCGCAAGACGATACGCGACGGTCCAGAATCCACCGCCGTAACCCGCGGAACCGCCCTCCCGGTCCCTCCTTTTCCCGGCCAAACTCACCGCACTCCCTTCGGGGCGAGCTTCCTGGCTCTCGCAACGGCCAGGAGCCGTTCCATCCGCTCCGATTCTGCCCGAGCGGCCTCCCTTCCGTACGCCGTTGCCCGGTAGTATCGCCGCGGTGGGCCGCCGCTCGTTTGTACGGGAGGAGAATCCACTTCTTCAATCAGACCAGCATTCACCATTCGGCTGAGAGTCCCGTAGAGAGAACCCGGAAGCAGGGTCTCACGGCCCTGCGTCAGAGCTTCGAATGCCTGAATGATGCCGTATCCGTGGCACGTGCCATCACCCAACGCCAGAAGGACATGGAATACTTGAGGATGGAGTGGGAGATGGCCTTCCGGTCGGGGGAGCTTCTTCCTCATGGTAGGCTCCAGCAAGGTTCCTCGCAGCTCGGATCCACCGAGACTATCAATGCATTGACTATAATGTCAGCACTGATAGTTGTAAAGAGGCACGGTCACCCACGCCATACCACCTCACCGGCAGCTACGACGAGGCGCTAGTGCAGCTCCGAATGTGGTTTCTTGGTGACCAGGAACTCGACGAGGCTCTTGACCGGGGGTATGAAGAGGGTGGTTATCGGGCCGCACTGCTGAGATACGCTGAGACCCTGGCCGCACGCCCAAATGCAGCACGAGAGTATTCCCTTGACCTTGCCTTCATCTATGCCTGGGCGGGAGACAAAGAGCGGACCCTGGAGTGGCTCGAGTTCGCGTACCAGACCCGGAATGGCAGCCTGCCCGCTTCGCTTTCACGCACACAACGGGACTTCGAGCTAGTGCACGACGACCCGCGGTTTCACGATCTGCGTCGCCGGATGAATTTGCCGCCGTAGTGTCCAGCCCCGAGCGTCACGCGGCGTTCGGGGCGTTCGGTTGCGTGCCAACCGAGCTTCGAGAAACGGGGAGGCCGGCGGAGATTGGCCGACCTCCCTTCTTGGCTACCAGATCACGCGAGCAGTTCGGTACCTGGTAGCATGGGGACGGTCTTGGGGTCTTTCCAGCGGCCCAAGGCGCACAGATCCTTTAGCGGAGCGTCCTCGAGCTCGGTCGCCAACTTACGCCTCGTACTGTGCCAGCCGAGCGAGGGCAGCCCAACCGCGTCCTCGGCCTTCCTGCCAGCGCTCCAGCGACATCACCCCTTTACTCACTTATGCAGAAGTATTACTTTTCTTTCGTATTCTCATTTATGCAGAACAAAAACGAAGGGTGGATCATGAGCAAGGGAGAGCATCTGGGCGAATTCGAGCAAATGGTGCTGCTTGCCCTCATACGGTTGAAGGACAACGCCTACGGGATGACGATTCGCCAGGTGATTCAGGAACGCACCGACAGACGCGTCCCCATCGGACAGGTTTATGCTGCTCTCGAGCGCCTGGAGTCGAAGGGATATCTCGCTTCGCGGGTGGCTGAGCCTGAGCCAATTCGCGGTGGGCGTTCCAAGAAGCTCTACGCGCTAACCGATGATGGAGAATCCGCTCTTGCCTTGGCGCGAGGAATGATGGCTAAGATGGCGGAGGGACTGGAACTCGGAGATCCGGAGGTCGCATGATCCCTGAAGGCGAGTGGCGGTCCCGGGTGCCTCCACTGGCTGAGCTGCTCTTCAAGGTGGTGACACCGGCAAGGGAGCGGTGTTTTGTGCTGGGCGACTTGAGCGAGGAGTTCGTTCGAATGATGATGGCGGGGACGAGTCGGCGCGCAGCAAAATGGTGGTACTGGCAGCAGCTCTTCGGCTCGGTCGGTCCGGGGGTCCGCAGGATCGTGCGCCGGCAGCGGCCGGGGCGACAATCCCGCAAGTACCGTCCCTTCGGTAACTGCGGACTCAATCTTCGTCTTGCGTGGCGCGGGTTAACTCGGCGACCACTCTTCACCGTAGTCGCAGCGACCACCCTAGCGCTGGGCATCGGCGCAAACACCACCGTCTTCAGCATAGTCAACAGCATGCTGCTACACCCCCTGCCATATCCGGAACCCGAGCAGCTCGTCACGCTGAACCATATCTACCCGAGCCAGGATCTTGTCGTGGGCGTATCTCCGCCGGGATTCAGAGACTACCGGGACAGGACTCAGAGCTTTGAGAGTGTAGCGATTACCAGAGATGGGTCTGCAACTCTAACCGGCGCTGGTGAGCCCGTCCGAGTGGTGGGCAGTCGTGTGTCCGCAGATTACTTCAGGGTGTACGGAGTGGCTCCGGCGCTGGGTAGGTCATTTCTCCCCGAAGAGGACTCCCCCGGCAATCAACACGTTTTGGTGATCAGCGACGGCTTCTGGAAGCTGCGTCTCGGTGGAGACCCAAACGTGCTGGACCGATCAATCGTCCTCAACGACGAATCATATCACGTCGTCGGCGTTATGCCGTCAGGGTTTGAAGATTTCTTCAATCGCGACGCCGAGTTCTGGATGCCGATCGCTTTGTCCCCCGAGCAGTTTGGTGACGACTACAGGTTCACCGAAAACCAGGAGTCTGTTGCTCGATTGAAACCTGGCATCACGGTGGCGATGGCAACGCGGGAGGTGGGCAACTTGGCCGAGACCATTCTCTCGGAGCTGTCGAGACCGTCCTCCGATTGGAGTGTCCGGGTCACCTCGCTGCAAGAGAAGAAAACGGCCGGTTACCGCCCGACGTTGCTGGTCCTGTTCGGCGCGGTCGGATTCGTACTCCTCATCACCTGTGCCAACGTGGCTAATCTGTTGCTGGCCCGCGCGATCGGACGTCAGAAAGAGATCGCAATCCGGAAGGCCCTGGGAGCAAGTCGAGGGCACGTTATCGGACAACTCCTTGCGGAGAGCCTAGTACTGTCGTGTTTCGGAGGTGCGGCCGCGCTTTTGATTGCTTACTGGAGCACGGGCGCGCTCGTGCGCTTTGGCCCCGACGTACTTGCAAGCGCGGAGATCGTGCTTGACCTGAGAGTGTTGCTCTTCACCTTAGGAGTCGCTTTGGTTGCAGGAGTGTTGTTCGGGCTCGCACCTGCCGTTCAGGGCGCGCGAGGAGATCTGCAGAGCACTCTGCGCGAGGGTGGGCAGGCATCAAGGGCGGACAGGAGCGGTAACCGACTACGACATCTGCTCATCGTGGGGGAGTTCGCCGTTGCGCTCGTGCTGCTCGCATGCTCGGGTCTGATGATCAGGACCATCTCGCAGCTGCGGCAGGTTGATCCCGGTTTCAACCCCGATCACGTCCTAACGGCGAATATCCTACTGCCACATGCCCGATATCCGGATGCTACTACCAGGAATGCCTTCTATGATCAGCTGATGTCCGAGCTCTCAGCGACGCCCGGTATCACGGATGCGGCGACCACGAGCGTGCTTCCGTTTTCCGGGAATTGGGGTACTGCCTCATTCAGCGTTGAGGGTTACGTTCCACGCGGCGACGACCCCCCTATCTGGGGTGACATCAGATTCGCGAGTGCCGGATTCGCACGCGCTATGCAGATCCCGGTGCTGGAGGGACGCTTCTTTGACGCCACCGATGGGCCCAGGTCACCGCCAGTTGCTGTGGTGGACAACGAATTGGCGAGGAGATTCTGGCCCGACGAGAACCCCATCGGCAAACGGGTAACCTTTGGTGACCCTACCGATCCAAACGCCACGTGGTTCACGGTCATCGGTGTCGTCGGACACACTCTTCATGCGGGCCTTGATGACGACGTTCGCATTCAGCTCTACTTTTCGTCCCGTCAATTCTGGAACCATCACGCTACGCTAGTGCTCCGTACTGACGCAGATCCTGAGGCGATGGCGCAGACTGTCCGCCGAGCCGTTTTCTCTGTCGATCCGGCGCAGCCAATCTTTGATGTCCGCACCATGGAAAATCTGATCGAAGAATCGATGGGGAACCGCCAATTCCTCAAAACGCTGCTCACCTTGTTTTCGGGATTGGCGATCCTGCTCGCATCACTCGGTGTTTACGGCGTCATGTCGCACACGGTGCGAGAACGGTCGAGAGAACTAGGGCTTAGGACGGCTCTCGGTGCGACTCGACCAGCGCTGTTTACCCTGGTCATGAAGAGCGGGCTGGGACTAGCAGGGGTCGGTTCGTTGTTGGGAGTTGGAGCCGCACTCATGCTTACACGGCTGATGGAGAGTCAGTTGTTCGGTGTCGACGCGATCGATCCCGGTACACTCTTCGTGGCAGCAGGCATCCTCCTGGGTGTGGCAGGGCTGGCGATCTGCATACCGGCTAACCGCGCTGCGCGGATGGACCCGCTCGAGAACTTGAGGATCGAGTAGTCTCTGGTCCGGTCCATGGTGCAGGATACTGGAAGTGGAGTCTCCGGGGCGGGCGAGATTCGGAATGCCATTCTGATTCTGCTGACAATCACGTTCGGATGTGCGGGGCTCCGTGCCCAACAGAAGGGGCCGTCGGTTAGGGACAGCGCTGGAATTGCGATCGTTGAGAGTCGCCAGCCGGCGTGGGCACCTGGAGACCAGTGGTTGATCGAAGCGCTGCCCAACTCTGTATTGGGTGCTACGGATGCTGAACAGCCTGCGGTCTTCTCTCGTGTGCCAGACGTCGTTGCTGGTCGTGGGGGCAAGTCGAAGAGTGAGTGCGCGCAGAACAGCTGCGGTTCTTCGATGATGAGTAACATACTTAGGGCGTCGCGTGTGACAAACGTGTCTGTCAAAAGCGGCAGATTGTGACATTCCAGGAGCGAAATGACGCCAGATTGTGCGGTCTATCAAAGAAATGACGACAAGATGTCGCGATTTGGTGTTCAGCCGCTCAACTCTCCAGGTGCGCGCCTTAGACCTCTCGGCCACCTGTCCTGTGAATCCTCTAAGCTATTGAAGCTAGTCGCAGATGGGAGGTGACTCTACAGGCTGGCAGTCACCCGCAGGCTGATCTGTGAGCCCACCCGTCGCGTGCCTAGCGCGACGCTCCACCGGCTCGAATTCCGCGCAACTTGACAATATGGTGGCGCGTTACCGCTGCTACTCCTCCCGCAGGATTTTCACCGGATCGACCCCGCTGATATTTCGGGCGGGAACGACGGTAGCTAGGAAACAAACGACGACAATCAGCGATCCCACCGTGACATACGTGAGGGGGTCCGCTGCTCCGACCCCAAAGAGGAATGCGGCGACGAACCTGCGTCCCAAGTAGGCCAAGACGAGCCCTGCGGAGATGCCGACGACAGCCTGGACAAGCGCGACACCAAGCACCCCCCTGACCAGAACGTGCTGTGTAGCTCCGAGCGCCTTCCTGATCCCGATCTCGCGACCCTGCGAGGCGACGCGTCGCGCAGCCATGCCGAAGACTCCTCCTGCTGCGAGAATTACGGCAACTGCGCCAAAGATGGCCAGCAAAAGGGCTCGGAACTGTTGGTCAATGGCCCTCCAAGACACCACTGATTCCATCGTCGTTGCATCGCGAATCGTCACCCCAGCTGGGAGTGCTTCGATCACAGACCGGATTGCGGGCAGCGCTCTAGTTGCCCCAATGCCGGCTCGGGCAACTACAACGGGCGGTTCCCACGGTCCCTGCGTATACGGTATGTAGGCCATCGACACATAGGGCTCGGCAAACCCATGATGTCTTACGTCGGCGACCACTCCGACAACGGTGATCCAATTGGGGTCGTGATCGGGGTCCACGATGCGGAAGCGCGCCCCGATGGCTGAGCGGTTCGGCCAATACGTGCGTGCCATCGTCTCCGACAGGACCGCGACTTTGGGGCCTTCGGAATTGTCCTGAGGGGACAAGTAACGCCCGGCTAGGAGTCGAATTCGCATCGTCTCGTGATAACCCGCTGAGACAATGCGTCGACGGACAAAAGGACTCCCTTCCACTGCCACATCCTCGATCTCAAAGGGCACATCCCAGTCGCCCCCCCATCCGATCATCGGTGGTGATTGGATCGCACCAACACTCTCGACGCCCGGGAGTGCAGCCACTTGCTCGAGGATCTGATCGAGCGTAACCACTGTGGGGTCGTCAGAACGATACCTGACCAGCGCGACGTTGCGCCTGTCGAATCCCAAGTCGACTGAAAACAAGCTGATCACCGTGCGCACAAACAGGCCGCATCCGACCAACAGAACAACGGTCAGCGCGATCTGCAGTGAAATGATGCCACTTTGAAAACTACGACTCTGACGCGAAGGAGTCTGATGTCCTGCGCGAAGGGTGAGGTTCCCCCGAGGCCCACCGGCTAGTACAGCCGGGGCAAGTCCGAACACGATGCCTGTGCCTGCTCCGACGCCGGATGCGAACAGGAGGACCGGCCAGGAGATGCCAACACTGGCCAAGGGCGATGTCGGCGGCGCGAGAGCCACGAGAGTGTGCGTTGCGAGAATGGTGAGCACAGAAGCCAGCCCGCTTCCGAGCAGACCGAGCAGGACACTCTCAGTCAGCAGCTGGCGAGTTACGCGACCCTTGGCGGCACCCAATGCCATCCGCGTAACAATTTCCTGGCGGCGACCGACGGCCTCGCCCAGCAAGAGAGTAGTGAGATTGCTGCACGCAATGATCAACAGAAGCGCCGAGGGAACGGCGAGGAGCATCACCTGCGACTGCAGGCCGGCAGTCTCGACCTCTGAGCGTCGCATTATCCTGACTCCCTGTTGTTCGGGAGAGGTGTTGCCTCGAATGAGCGGCGCTGTCTCCGCCACTGCCTGTTCAATTGAGACCCCGTGCCGGAGTCGCCCGATGCCTTCGTAGTTCCGTTGGCTCCAGAGATCGTCGTGCACGCCAACGGGGACCCACAGATCCTTCTCGGCAACATCTCTCGCACGCCAAAGGCCAAATCCACGAGGGACATCCCAGTCGATGGTCTGTCGCAGGCGCAGTTGCGGTGGCGCCACGCCGACTATTGTATAGGGTTCGCTGCCAAGAGTTATGGTTGAGCCCAATATGTCGGGGTCTGCAGCGAATCGGTCTTGCCACAGATCGTGGCCGAGCACGACAACGTGCTCTGCGTTCGGACCATCTTCGGTCGGTAGAAACCAGCGGCCGATAGTGGGTCGAAAGCCCAATACGTCTCGGAGCGAAGCCGTAGCCAACACTGCCGATACGGTCTCAGCTTTCTGGTCGTCAGACAGAGTCATCTCGAAGCCAGCGGCCTTGTACAACGCCACTGCATCGAACAACGATGTGCCGCCTCGCCAACGCAGGTATTCAGCGTAGTGCATGTGGACACGATCCCACCATCTATCGAGCCCCTCAACACCACGCCAATCAGGCCGCGTAGTCCACACGCTGACGAGGCGATCCGGTTCCCGGTAGGGAAGCTTCTGCAGCAGTACGTTGTCGGCGATCGCATAGATGACCGTCGCACCCCCGATGCCCAGTCCGAGCGTGGCAACAGCTATCACGGTGAAGAGCGGTCTCCTGCGGAGAGTGCGAACGGCAAAGCGGAGGTCCTGGGCAGTCGTTTCCATCGTGTAGCTCCTGTTTCTCGACGTGACTCGCCATGTTCGCAGCCGCGGTGCTCTGAGAACTCGGCTCCGCGTTCGAATCACCAGATCCAGGACAACCGCTCTGGCGATTTCTCGCCAGAGCCACCACCGTTCTGCCCAGCCATTGCGCTGATCCAATCCGCGGCCGTGGTACTCCTCCAGCAGATCCCCTACGAGGTTGTCGCGGTGTGCTGCCGGGAGCGTTCGAAGCAGCCAATTCAGAAGGCGAGGCAGGCGATCTCTCGAACGCCGCGGGGTTTGGCCCCGCTTGCGACGCATCCCTCGGTTCGTTTCCATCACTCACGTCCTCCCTGAGGCTCAGGCGCATACCCCTCCCAGAGGGCGGACAGGATTTCCCACGACCTCCGCAGGGCCTTCTCTCCTTCCGGTTGAAGCACGAAGTGCCGTTTGGACCTTCCCCCACGTTCGCCGGTGGGTTCTCCGACGTAGGAACTCACGTACCCCTTGGCTTCTAGGCGCTCGAGCGTGGGATAGATGGCACCTAGTGAAACGTCACGGCCACTGCGGGTCTCAATCTCCTGCCGGATCGTCACGCCGTATGACTCTGGGCCGAGCCGCATCACTGCGAGCAACACCAAGTGTTCGAACTCTCCCAAGTAGCCGCGCTTTGTCATTGGCATCTGCTCCCGGCGCCTCTGCCACATCCGGATGTCCCGCAGACGTTGAAGGCTGTGCCGTGCTCATTTGTCTTACAATCTATGACTATTACACAACGTAACCTACGGGGCGGTGGTAGGGAAGGTTTCAAGCGAGCGCTGACAGCGCACGCTGTACTGGCGCGTTGACGAATATCCCTCTGGCAAACCCATGACGTCACGAGAGCACGGCACACCTATCCTCACTGCCAACCCCCGTCGCTCCGTGCGTACCGCGACCGGCGCGCAAGCAGTGCCTGCTGACGGAGGTCAAACTTCACCGACACGACTCGAACATAGCCGCGGCGTTGGGGGGGCACCGCTGGTGTATCCGGCATGTCAGCGGTGACGCTGGTGCCGATCGTCTCACCGCTTGACAACCCTGCCTCCACCGTAGAAATTCTACAGGACGACATGTAGATTATCTACGGGGCCTGCTCATGGCAAAGCAGAAAGAAGACCTGCTCAAAGGAACGCTGGACTTGTTGATCCTGAAGACGCTTGAGTTGGAGCCGATGCACGGGTGGGGTATCGCCGAACGGATCCAGATGTTCTCGGACGAGGTCTTGCGTGTTCCAACTGGATCTCTCTACCCGGCACTACAGCGTTTGCTCCGAAGGGGCTTCATAATCGCCGAGTGGAGAACAAGTGAGAACAAACGGCGGGCACGGTACTACAGGCTCGCGTCTATTGGCCACAAGCAGCTCAAAGCAGAAACCGAAAGCTGGAACCGCACATCAATGGCGGTGAACCAGGTGCTGCGCGCATCCCTGTAAGCTCAAGCTCAAACACTGGGAAACTCGAATGCGGTGGCTCAGGGGAATGGCACATAGAATGAGGATGCTCCTTGCGAAGAACCGCGAGGGATTGGAGCTGGACGATGAGATTCGGTTCCACCTCGAGAAGGACATAGCAAGAAATGTGGCTGCGGGCATGGACGAGGTCGAAGCACGGCGCCAAGCACTGCTTCGTTTCGGCGGCGTGGAGAACATAAAGGAGCAGGTGCGAGACGAGACCGGCGTACGCTGGATCGCTGACATGATTCAGGACGTGCGGTTCGCGCTGCGGAGCCTTCGAAAGACACCGGTCTTCACAGCGGTGGCGCTTGTCTCACTCGGGATCGGTGTCGGGGCTAACACGGCAATCTTCAGCGTCGTGAACGGCGTCTTGCTGCAGCCGCTGCAGTACCCGAATGCCGAACGCATGCATCTCATCCGCATCGACAACCGGCGGTACACCGCACCTCTCTCTGCCGCCGATTTCTTGCGGTGGACTGAAGCCAGCGACGCACCGGTGTCGCTTGCGGGATGGGGAACGCAGGGGTTCACGATGATGACCGAGAATGGCGCCGAGGTCGTAGACGGTGCGTGGGTCACGAGCGGGATCTTCGATGTGTTTGGCGTCTCGCCGATCACTGGCAGATCGTTCACGACCGACGACGATCTCGCGGTGGTGCTGAGTCACCGGTTTTGGCGCTCCCATTTGGGGGGAACAAGCAACATTGTTGGTCGGACGCTCGAGCTGGATGGTCAACACTATACCATCGTCGGAGTCATGGGTCAGGATTTCCAGCTTCCGGGGAGGGCACCCGGTGGTATCTGGGCGTTGCGTCGCATCAGTGAGCCGACCAGGCGTGGGCCGTTTTTCATTCGAGCTGCGGCGAGACTCGACAGAGGTGAGGGCACAGAGCAGCTGGAGCAACACATGAGGATGGTGGAACGGCTGGTGAAGGAACGATACTCCGGCAGCACAGCCGAGTGGACATACATTGCCCGCCCGCTCAAGGACGTCATCGTGGCAGGAGCGCGTCCCACACTCTTCCTTCTGTTCGCAGCGGTCGGGTGCGTACTCCTCATTGCTGTTGCAAACGTAACCAACTTGTTGCTGGCGAGAGGGACCGTACGAGAGCACGAGATCGCACTGCGCTCTGCTCTGGGTGCGAGCCGCAGTCGTTTGGTGCGACAGACGCTCACC
>CP070666.1:2582470-2591764 GCA_020351775.1 Gemmatimonadota bacterium
GACCTCAGCGTCTGCCTTTCCGACTACGCCATTGAATCCTGGCGGGCCCGACCCAGCGGGAAACCCGGTGGCCAACGCACATACGCGAACATCGCGATTGAGGCGGCTTTGACCATACGCATGGTCTTACACCTTCCGCTGGAAGGCTTCTTGCGATCGCTTGCAGAAAAGCTTGAGGTGGAGATTCCCAATCCCGATCGCACGACCCTGTTGCGGCGGCTCAGGATGCTCAGTGAGATCCGGCCTCGCGCGGTATCTAGACTGCCGTCGCGGAAGTTCATTAGGCTTGGTGCAGCCGCGCCAACTTTTTTTGCTCCGTCCGTCTGATCCCGATCGGTGGTGATGGCGTATCGCTGGTACATCTGCTCGGTGCGGTGCCCCATCAACTGCTTCGCTACGGTTCGGGGGTCGTTGCCCGCTCGAGATTGCAGGGTGCCGCCCCAGTTCCCAACCAGACAATTCCAGACAATCTCACGAGAACGCCCCTTCCGGGGCTCTCTCGTAACTCGATCGTATTTGGGAGGTTAGGGAATGGCATCAGCGAAGTCTGGGGGGAACCGACTTAAGTTGACAGTACCTTGCCAAAGCGTAGTCTCCGACTATTGCTCCCCCCAAACTCACTCGAACCGAATTGCCTCCACCGGGTTCAGCCTCGACGCCCGGAGTGCGGGAACAAGGCTTGCAATGGTGGCCACGACTGTCATTGAGACCGCTGTGACTCCGAAGGTGAGCGGATCCACAGCTTCCACACCGAAGAGGAGGCTCTCCAGCGTTCGTGTCAAGCCGGCTGCGGCACCGAGTCCCACGCCAACACCGATCGCTGACAGAACTAATCCCCGCATCAACACCATCGCACGCACGTCTGCCGCTCGCGCACCCAGGGCCAGACGTACGCCGAATTCATGTGTCCTCTGACTCACGATGTAGGACACGACACCGTACACACCGATGGTACCGAGGACGAGCGCTGCGGCGGCGGCCACACCCAACATGATGAGTGCAAAAGATGTCCGGGCGAGGTTTGCGCTCATCAAGTCGTTCAGCGTCCGCACTGCTGCGAGCGGGAGGTTCGGGTTCACACTCCAGATGGCTTCTTTGACCTCGATCAAAAAGTCGGCCGACCTCACCCTGGGGCTGCGGATGACGTACGCCATCGACCGTTGCACCTGTAGCGTCCCAGCGTCAGCCGTCGAACCTCCCCAGTAGTCCCGCTGTAGAATCGGCCAGTACACCACGGTTGGCTGATCCATGTCAAAGCCGTCGTCGCGGACATTGCCCACAACCCCCACGATCTCCGACCACCTACCCTCGACCATTCCTGTGCTGATTCTCTTCCCGATGGCGCTCGCGGGTGAATCCCAGTATGCTCTGGCGAGGTTCTCCGAGATCATTACCACATCGTTCAGCTCGAAGGCGTCTTGCCATTCAATGGGCCGGCCGACCACCATTGGGATCTGCATGGCCTCCAGGTAGTTCGCTTCCGCCCATTTGAGACGGCGTGGCTGAGGTAAGGATCCCTCTTCCGGCGGGAAGTCCTCGACGAAAACCGGAGCGAAGTTGTCACGGTGATCCATGGCAACAGAGCTGGACAATCCTACAGACTCAACCCCCGGGATTTGAGTCAGACGCTGCCCTATCCGCTCGTAGGCGCGAGCCACCTCAACCGGATCTGCAACCTCCGCGTAGGGGATGCTCAGCCGCAGCGTAAGGACTTCTTCCGGATGGTAGAATCCGGGGTCGACGCTCCGCAGGGCCTGAAAGCTCCGAATCAGGAGCCCGGATCCCACGAGCAACAACAGCGCCAGCGCCATCTGGACCACCACCAGCACATTTTGCGTTCGCCGCTTCTCAATCCCAAAACTTCCGCCACGTCCACCTGTCTTCAGCGCCTCAAGCACACTGTTCCTGCAACGCCTCCATATCGGAAACATCCCGAAGAACAAACCGGCAGCAGCAGAGATCACCAAGGTGAAGAGTAGAACACTGGAATCAAGAGCCACCTCACTCAATCGGGGGAGTTGTTGAGTTCCTAGCGCCCTGGCCAGCCTAAGCCCAAAGTGCGCCACACCCAATCCCACTGCCGCTCCCATAGCAGTCAGGATCATGCTCTCTCTCAGGAACTCACCAGCAACATGCATCTTGCCCGCACCCATGGCCACTCTGATCGCGAGCTCCCGCTCTCTGCTCTCGGCTCGGACGAGGAAGAGGTTGGCAACATTCGCGCACGCTATGAGGAGAACCACCGCCACAGTTCCGAGGAGAACCCAGAGAACTTCCTGCACATCTCCAACGAGGTCTACTTTCAGCGGCCGCAGGTTGGCGTCGAATTCGGCCTGCTCGAGCACATCCAGAGTCACCCCCCCGGGGTATCGCTCTACCGCCAAGCGGGCCATCCTAAGCACATCGGCATTTGCCTGTTCCAGAGTGACTCCTGGCTTCAGGCGGGCCAGCGCCATATATGCCAGATTGCCGACAACCACTGTAGCAGTGTTGAATCTCAGTGGAACGAAGAACGCCGGGTTTCTGTCCATAAAGCGGGTGGCTTCAGGCATAACGCCGATGATCTCGCGCGCAGTTCCATCAACTGTGACAGTCTGCCCGAGAATCTCCACGTCTCCTCCGAAGCGAGTCCGCCAGTAGCCGTGGCCCAGGATTACCGTGCGTGGGGTCCCGGGCGTACAGTCCTCTGCGTTGAATATCCGCCCAAGAGCCGGCTGTAGGCGAAGGGCCCGAAACGTGCCCTCTGTCACGCGAATGCTCTCAACCTCTTCAGGCTCCTGGAGGCCGGTGACTGAAGCGAGCTGGACATCCCACATCCCGATTTCCGAAAAGCTCCGGTTCTGGTCGACGTAGGTGAAGTGAAACGCCGGGGACTGCTGGAGTAGCTCAAGGCCCAACCCGGGAGCTGTGTGCCAAATGCTCACCAATTCATCCGGCTCGTCGAACGGAAGCGGCTTGAGCAGGATCCCGTTCACGAGACTGAATACTGCAGTGTTGGCACCAATGCCGAGCGCCAGGGTCGCGACTGCAATGAGGGTAAACAGGGGATTGCGTGCCAACCTTCGCGCCGCAACACGAACGTCTTGCCAGAACATGCCCATGAGTTCGCCACCTGCAGGTTGCGCCTTCCTGAACTGCGATTTGAGCCGAGCGGAAAGACGTAGCACGCCGTAGCGCCCCACGAACCTCATGGCCTCCAGCCAATACCTGATGCGTGCGCTGACCGCCGAGCCGCTCGCAACGGTTTCGTCGAACTCCTGATCCAAGTCGCCCTTGATGCTCTCCCCCACAACCCCCGGCGGCAGGAAGACGCTTAGGAGGAAATCAGGGACACGCGGGGTACGGGCGATGTCCTGGGGCTCAAGCCTGTGGCCACCTGCCTTCTTGGCACTTCTTCGACACTTCATCCTTCCACTACCTCGTCCATGCCGCGCCACAGCGCCTCCAGCGCACCACGCGAGTCTCTGAGCGCCACAAGCCCCTTCTTCGTCACGGAGAAGAGCCGAATGGGCGCAATTCGGCGCGGGCTATCGGACACCATCGAGGTCCACTTAACGAATCCCTTTGCCTCCAACCGGTCGAGAGTCGTGTAAAACGCGCTCCTAGACACCTTTCGACCTGTGCTCGACTCGATCTCCCGGCGTACTTCCAAGCCGAACGCGTTCTCGCCTTGGCGGAGAATCCCAAGGAGGACCATTTGTTCGAAGACCCCAAGGAAGCCTTTGGACATCGCTCCTCGCTAGATAGGCCACAATGTAGACTAACCGCTTGATATCCACAACGGTAGTGGCGGCTCAGAGGTTTCAACGGGTCCTGTCAACTTGAGTGGATTCCTGAGCCGCAAGCGCGATCCGTCAGACCGAAAGTCGCTATTTCTCGGGCAGTTGCGGATACGGCTCAAGGCTCTGGGCCGCCGGCCGGGAATGCGGAAGAGACTACGTGCATACGCATCTATCAGAAACGGGTTGAGGGGATCAGATGTAACCAGAGCGGTCACCAGTTCGGCCTCGTCTGATATGCGATGATTGCACTCCAGAAAAGCTAGGAGAACTCATGCACAATCAGGGAGGACGGATCGGCGTTTTCAGTTCGGACAGAGACGTGTTCGAGATAATGGCGGGTCGATACTCGCGGAACGGCACGCCACACATCTCCGTCTACAACAAAGGTCATTCGGGTGACCCACTTTAGGTCGACACATCACACGGGCCCGGCAATTCATGCGGCCGTCCGTTGGGCAGACCACGATCGCCACAACAACGATCACCAATAGAACCACATCACTCATGGTTCCTGCCATCCTGCGGGTGATTTCGACCGGTTAAGCGCCTTGCCCAAGACCTCATCGAGTTCGTCTCTGGTGAACGGTTTCTTGAGTCGCAAGACTAGGCCCAGCTCCAATGAGGTCGACGGCGGCTTGAAGACGGCGACCAGATTGAGGAATTGCGCATTCAGGAGCAAGAGCGGTGTCGGCGGCGTACGTCACCGGGACGGCCATTCGCCTCAACGGGCGACACGTTTGAGGTAGATGTGCAGCTGTCCACGCTCCACGAATGCCCCAGCCAGCTCCCAACCGTCCGCCCCCAGCGTGTTGAGTTCGCCCTCCTCCAGAGGCCCTTCCGTCTTGAGAGCCCGGACCAGATGCTTGTACTCCCATGTCGGCTCCACGTACACCGTCGGCGGCGGCAGCCGGTTACTGGACAGGTTGCTGGGTGGGTCGACAAACGACGTCATTGTGCAAGCTCCTTCTCAGATGCTGCTCCCAACCGTCACCATCTCTCTCAGAGACCCAGAAGTCGTGATCGCCGCGCGGATTGCCGCCTTGCTCGTGCGGTCGATTGGAGCAGAAGACCATTTGTTGCCCGTCGGATGTGATGAACAGATCGATGGCGCTGTAACGATCGTCAAAGGCGACAATCTCAGGGGAGCGCGGCATTCACGTTCTTTGCAGAGGGGGGGTAGAGGTGTCACATCGCGTCCCAGTTTTCTGAAACTCCCGTACTCTCCACATTGCCGAATCGTTCAGAGTGACTTCATTGTGGTAGAAAGGCGAGTGAATTGTGAAGCGCATGCAGAGCGATACTCGTCCACAGAGAGCCCGTCCAAACCACCGCGCACGCAAACAGCACGCCCATGAGAAAGGAATGCACCAGCTTGAAGGGCTCGAGGGTGTGGAACAGCGCCGTGAGCGTGCCCACCAACAGAACAGCGGCGACCGGCCCGTATTTCGCCAGCAAGACCCGCAGCACCAGCCCTCTGAAGAGAAGCTCATCCGCCAGGGGTGCCACGACGGAGATTGTGAATACCGTCAGGAGAAGTCCCCATACACCAACGAAGGCTAGAATCGGGCTCGTTGCCTCCGTATAGACCGGGCCTGGAGGGATGATCGTGGGCAGGATCGTGTTGACCGCGTAGATAAGAACGAACCCGCTTGCGATGGCAACGAGCATCTTCACCCACGGTGGTTTGAAGAGGCCGAGGCTGTTCTTCCAGCGGAGACGGAGTACTGCGATGAACAGAACGACGGGCAGAAGGATCGATATGACCTGGTTGGCGACGACCATCCACTTGAACTGATTGCCTTCCAGCACAACGCGTTCTCGCACTCCTAGCATTACCTGCTGGAGAAGAAAAACGACGACGATGAGTCCTAAGAGGGCAACTAGCGGTACACGGGCGACGCTGTTCTGACTGTCATTCATTCGTACCCCCTCGAGCTTTTTCAAACTGCCCCTTTTCTGGGCCGGAGACAGGCTCACCCGAATACATCCGAGGTCTGTTCGTTGACGCCGTTCTATCCTGTTACTCTCGAACTACCCAGAGGTCGCTTCGGCAAGTGCCGAGGCTGGCACCTGCGAGCAGCTTCCGACGCCTCCACAACGACACCACCGCCCCGTTCAGTCTCTGACGAACGCCCGTTCCCGATCACAGTCCAGCCTACGACAGCCACCACGGCTCCCGACAGGAAACCGGTCAGAGTGAAGGAGACGACTGTACGTGTCACCATACCCTCCTGCAGATCAACCCTGCAAAGCCCTCATCGAGTAACATCTGTCAGCGCGGAATCGAGGCGGCGAATATCATGAAGTCGATCCCGGTATGTGCCTGTACGGCAAAAGCCACGCTCTCGGTCTTCCAGGTCATCCACGAGGCGACCAGCGCAAAGAAGGCTATCCCGATCATCATGCCGATGCTACGGCCACCTCCTGCGTAGAGCATGTGGATGAGCACGAACCAGACAAGCTGACATAGCAACGCGAATCGGAAGCCGAACCTGAGGGTCCGGCCAAGAATCAAGCCTCGGTACAAGACCTCTTCCTTGACTGCGTTTATGAGAGCAAACGTCAATCCCAGCGGCACCGAAGCCAGGTAAGTGCCCGCTTGGAGACCCGAAGTCAATACTACGATCGAGGCAACAGCCATGAGGACCAACAGCACGGCAGCGCCGACCGACCACCCCACAGTCTTTCCCCTCGTTAGGAAGATGTCCTTGAGCGAGTCTCGCTCAATGAATACCAGAACAACCGGCAGGAGGATCCAGAAGAAACCGCCCATCGAGTTGCTGGCCACCTCGTCGACTAGGTCGCTGCGACCGAATATCAGGAAGAACGGCTCCTTCCCCAGCGAGTGAAACTCCGCGTAGAAGGGCATCAACGGCAGCATCCAGATCAGGACCACGATGAAGAGAGCGTCCAGTACGCGGGTGTACCGTCGCAGCTGCAGGACGAGTCTGCTGACGATCAGCAGAATACAGAAAGACGCAGCGAAGAGACAGCGAAACGGTTCGGGAAAGCTGCCGAGTGCTACCGCTACTGTGCCGAGTGCTAGTAATCCGATCCAGGCGAGATAGTCCTCAAGTTTCTTCGTGCGCATCCCCCCTCCCGTCATATGCGGCTGCGGGCTGATGGGCTTGAGACCAGCAGCAACAGCGATCGCGTCTCCCGTGTCTGCGTGAGCGCCATCAGTGACCGATGCCAAGCAGAATCAGGACCGACGTGGGCGAATCCACCAATGTGTGGCAGATCACCGCGCTCAGGGTGTTCCTCGTCTTCACGTGGGCGAGCGATATGACGGAGCCCGCTGGGAAAGTCAGGAACATCATCGCTCCTCCCAGGAGCAGTCCCTGAGCAAGATAGTTGTAATGCCAAACGGCGAAGCCCGCGTTGTTCACGAGAACCGCTGCCGCCCAACCCCATCGCTTCGCCAACCGGTCCAATAGAAAGCCGACGAAGACCAGCACTTCGATGATGCCCTCGCAGACGACGTGGAGGTACTCCGTGAGCCGCTCCAGGGGCGGGCTACGCTCTCATCTGACACCCCACTTGACGCTGCGACGATGCTCCCGGTGAGCGGCTTCACCACCAACATCTGATACGCAAACAAGACGACTGCGGCTGCAAAGAAGAACACGACTGCCCGGGCGACGTTCCTCGGTATCTGGTTCAAGCTGATGTTGAAGCCTGACGCGAATGAGCCTCGCTCGTACCGCCAGACATAGACCAGGCTCGCCAGGAGCATCAGAGTCATCCGAATCGCCGGCTACAGCCATGGGCTGATGCCGCGCGGATCGATGAGACGACCGAGATACGGCGTGATTTCGGTGATCAAGATCCACGCCAGGTAGACGATCAGGAGCGCCGGCAACGGGCTCTGCCCACGTTGCTGCTGCATCATGGTGCTCGAGTTCAGAGAAGAGAGCGCAGGTGATTGATGTTAACGTCTATCAGGGCTTTAGCACCGAGCCGCCCGTGCCCGGGCACCACCGCCTCGATATCCAGCTCGCCCATACGCTGGAGCTGACCGATCCAGGTCCGCCACTCTGCGGGACCGCCGAAGTGCGCTGTAGGCGGCATTCCTTCGTAGATCGCGTCGCCGGCGAACAAAGTGCGCGAGCCAGGGTGATACACCACAAGCTCGCTCGGCACGTGACCGGGCGCGAAGAGCAATCTCAACTCGTCACCGCCGACGCTCAGCACGTAGTCACCGTTGACAGTGACATCAGGCTCCGACAGCGACACATCTCCCAGGATCGAGTCGGCCGTCTCAGGGGTCCATCCCTCCATGTTGGCTATGAACGCCCTGTACTCGGCACCGCGCTCTCGCAGGAACCACGCCGTAACGTCGTGCGCAATTATCCTCGCTCCTCTTTCCTTGAAGACACTCATTCCGAAGACGTGGTCGGAGTGGTGATGTGTGAGCACGAGAATCACTGTTTCATCTCCGGTCATGCGGGCGGAGGCAATCGCCCACAGGTATTGACCCGAGACGACACTCATGCCACAATCGATGAATACGACCGTGTCCTGACCGAAAACGATCCCCGCGTTCACGCCCGGATCGCCGCTCGAGTGGAACAGCCCCGTGACTGCGTAGACGCCATCCCCGAGGCGATGTACCGTGGGATCCCCCAACCCAGGGTGTTTTTCGTACGTGGACTTCAGCGAATCAGCGAGGGCAAGCACCGGGTCCTGCGAGTGCAGCGATGCGGTAGCCAGCAGGACTGGTCCCAGCCCTGACAGCACTCGTGCGACTACATGGCGTGCTCTCATGTCTCCTCACCTAAACGGGACGGCACGCATAGCGGCCTGAGCCCAAGCCAAATTTCGGTTGCCTCGAGTTCGCGGGGCGACCGTTGCATAGCGGTGCCACACGACCGGCAGGAAACCCTTGTAGCGGCGCTCGGCTCCATAGGGATCTGCAAATAGCCCGTCTTCGACCAGAAACCGGTTTACAGTGCCAAAGAGCCAGTGCCAGACGTTCCAGAAAGTGGCTTCGAACGGCAGCGCGTGGCCGATCGTTGTCAGCCGCATGAGATCGGCCTTGTACGACTCGTAGTTGCTCTCGAGCCAAGCGGCCATCACCTCGCGGCTGAGGTCCGTCAAGTCGATTACCATCTCACGGTCTTCTTCGGTGAAAACGGCGATCGCAGTGGCGTATCGGCCGGAGTCGTCACGGACGTAATCGAGACCCTCGAGCAACACGAGTAACTCTCTCGCGTTACCTACGTCCAAGCCGGTGGCGTCCGTGACTTGATCCAGCGTCTTGCCTCCCTGCCGCAGCGTCATCGTGACGGCTCCCAGCTGCTGCATTAGTTCCTCGAGGTCTCGCCCGACGACTGCCTGCACCGCGGGTTGCAGCGCTCCGGGGAGGGCCACGGTCGCCTGCTGACCCCGCTCCATCATCCACAGCAGATCCGGAAAGCCGGTTCGTGGCAATGAATAGAAGTCCCCAAACGACGTGAACACGACGCCGCTGCTCAAGTACTCGTTGTGGCTCCCCCAATAGATCGCCTTC
>CP070666.1:2591864-2597896 GCA_020351775.1 Gemmatimonadota bacterium
ACGTAAGCCACTTCATAGTCCTCACCCGCAAGAGCGCGTACTCCTCCGAGCGAGTCGAACCACAGGATGGTCACGAACTCGACTTCGCCCTCCAATCGGCGGCGCAGGAGATGCGCTCCATGATACCCGGGCAGGTTCTTCGCCGCAATCGCCGGCAGGATCTCACTGCGCAGCAACCGCTCATAGACTGCTGCGTTTTCGGGTGTTGTCCAACCATGCCACATCCGACTGATCATAACGGGCCTCCGAGCCACGTGCTATCGACTGATGTATTCACTGACAACTATGTGCGGCCATTACACTTAGCGGTCGCAATGTACACCAATGGTGTCGAATCGGCTGACCTTGACGGCAATGGTCCATCAACGAGAGCTTTCACGACAGCTTCGTTACAGTGATCCGGGCCCTTCCCACGGCTCGGTGTCACTGCGTGACACCTTTCTCGCTATTTGGAGGCACATGATCATGTTCAGAGTTCGGTACTACGTGTCCGCACTCATCGCCATCGGTGTTTGTGCGGGCCAACTCGTGGCGCAGGCGACCGGTAACATCGCCGGACGGATCGTCGACGCCAGCACACAGGAGCCCATTGCTCTCGTCGTGGTCAGGGTAGCCGACCGCACTGAGCAGACTGATGCCGAGGGCCGCTTTGTAATTTCCGGCATACCTGCAGGCAGGTACGTTCTGCGCGCGAATCTCCTGGGCTATCGCGCGGTAGTGGACACGGTCACCGTCGTTTCGGGCCAGACGGCCGACGTCCAGATTGCGATGGATGCAGTGGCCTTTGCTGTCGAGGGCGTCGTGGTGACCGGTTACGGTGAGCAGGAACGCCGGGACCTGACCGGCGTCGTGACGGAGGTGCGGGCCGAGGCGTTCAACACCGGCCGCGTCATCAGCAACGAGGAGCTCATCAAGGGCAAAGTCGCTGGAGTCCAGGTCACTGAAGACAACGGCGGCGAGCCGGGAGGTGGGCTGTCGATCCGAATCCGCGGCGGCACATCGATTTCGAGTAGCAACGAGCCCCTCTACGTCATCGACGGCGTTCCCCTACCCCCAGGTGGCGGCCTGTCGGCAGGGCGCAATCCGATGTCGTTCATCAACCCCGAAGACATCGAGTCGGTCACGGTCTTGAAGGACGCCTCGGCGACCGCAATCTACGGGTCGCAAGGGGCAAACGGCGTGGTCATAGTCGAAACCAGAGCGGGCGCGGACGCGGCGGCGCGCACGGGGGCCGCGTTTACCTATCGAGGTAACGTCTCCAGCTCCACGATCGCCAAGCGGCCCGACATCTTGAACGCAGCTCAGTTCCGCGAGGTGGTCGCGGCCGAAGCCCCCCAGCAAGTCCAGTATCTCGGGGATGCCGACACGGATTGGATAGAACAGGTAGAGCAGTCGGCGATCGGCCAAGAACACACGCTGGTAGTAGCGGGCGGGACGCGAGACATGAGTTTCCGCGTATCGGGTGGATACCTGGGTCAGGAGGGCGTCCTCCAGAAGACCAAGTGGGAGCGGCTCTCCCTGAACGTGGCCTACAATCACCGGCTGTTCGACGACCGCCTGAACCTGCACGCCAACATCATGGGGGCACGAACCGAAGACAAGTTCACGCCTGGTGGGGTGCTCGGCAACGCCACCAATATGGCTCCGACCCAGCCGGTATTTGATGAGAACAGTCCGTACGGAGGGTATTTCGAATGGGACGATCCGTTGGCGACGGACAATCCCGTTGGCCAACTCAATCTGATCCAGGACGAGGGCACCACGTTCCGCAGCATCGGTAACGTCACGGGTGAGTATGCTATCCCGCGCATCGACGGCCTGTCGGCGACGGCCCGGCTCGGCTACGTGGTCACCAACTCCGAGCGCCGGAGCTTCTATCCATCCATCCTCAAGGCCCAGGAAGAGAACGGGTCAAATGGTACGGTCAGCCGGTCAAACCCAACCGAGACGAGCTATCTGTTCGACGGGTTTTTGACCTACGAGCGAGATATCGACGAGCACGGCCTCATTCTCACGGGCGGGTATTCGTTCAACGGGTGGAACTGGAGCTCCCCCTCGTTCTACGCGCAACAGCTCCACTCGGACATGCTCGGTCTCAACGGCGTCCCGACTGCTGACCTCGAGCGCACATCCCTCTTCATCGATCAGTTCCGGCTCGCCTCCTGGTTCGGCCGTGTCAACTATACGTTCCGGGACAAGTACCTGGTCACGGCCACCGTTCGATGGGACGGTTCCTCGAAGTTCGGAAAGGGCAATCAGTGGGGCACGTTCCCGTCGGCTGCTGTCGCCTGGCGGATCTCGGAGGAGCCCTTCATGTACGGGGCCGGTTTCATCTCGGACCTCAAGCTCAGGCTCTCCTGGGGTAAGAATGGTAACCAGGCATTTCCCAGCTACCAGCAGTACAAGGACTACGTATTCGGCGGTCCGCAGGCTCAGGCGCTGTTCGGCGACGAATACGTGTCGACGATCCGGCCCAGTGCGGCGGACCCGAACATCAAGTGGGAAGAGACGAAATCCTGGAACATCGGCGTCGACTACGGGCTTTGGAACGACCGGGTCTTTGGCGCCGTTGAACTGTACACCAAGAGGACGGAAGACCTGATCTTCGATGTCATCGTAGCGGCCGGTACGAACCTATCCAACGTTGTCACCACCAACGTCGGTACCATGACCAACAAGGGCATCGAGTTCACCCTCAACACCACGTTGTTCCAGGCTGTTGGGGACGGATTCAACTGGGATTTCAACATCAACGCTGCGTACAACAAGAACGAGGTCAAACAGATCAATCCGTTCGGCGGTGAAGCCGAGCAGATCGTGGCCGGCCCCTTCATCTCCGGGGGAGTGGGTAGCACGGTCCAGGTGCTCCAGCCAGGGTATGCGAGAAACTCGTTCCTCCTGTACCAACACATTCTCGATGGCGCCGGCAACCCGATCTACGAGGACGTAAACGGCGACGGAAGTATCAACGAACAGGATCTGTATGTGGACGCCAACGAAGACGGCATCGTGAACTTCGATGACCGGGTTCCGATGAACAACCCGGCCCCGGATTGGATCTTGGGATCCACATCGATCATGCGGTGGAAGTCCTTCGACTTCAGCTTCACTCTGCTCGCTCAACTAGGCAACTACATGTACAACAACGTCGCCTCCAGTACGGGCTTCTACGAGCGACTGACACAATCAGCGAGGCCGAGCAACCTTCACGCCTCGGCGCTCAAGTACAATTTCAGCACGTCGCAGTATTTCTCTGACGCCTACCTGGAGGACGCCTCCTTCCTGCGCATGGAGAACATCGAGCTGGGTTACACATTCCGGCAGGCGCTGAACGGCATACGCGTCTACGGCATCCTGCAGAACGCGTTCACCATTACGGGATACAGTGGCGTTGATCCGACCTCGACGACGAGTGGGATCGACAACAACATCTACCCGCGCACCCGCACGTTCACTGCCGGCCTCACGGTTGGCTTCTGACAACAGGGTCAGGAATCGAGGACACGCGACAATGGATAAGACAATGCTAATCCAACGGATCAAGACAGTGTGCATCGCTTCCGCCCTGCTTGTGGCGGCTACGAGCTGTGACATCACAACCGAGCCGAAGAGCACGGTGACGGACGCGACAATCTTTCAAGACAAAAACAACTACCGGGCGTTCCTGGCCAAGCTGTACGCCGGCCTAGTCGTAACCGGTCAACAAGGCCCCCACGGGAACGGAGACTTCCAGCGACTCGACGAGGGCTTTACGCAATACACGCGGCAGTTGTGGCAGCTGCAGACACTGCCGACCGATGAGGCTGTTATCGGCTGGGGCGACGCCGGCCTGCCGGAAATGATCTTCCAGACCTGGGCCTCTGCCAACCAGTTCGTACAGATGATGTACTCCCGCGTCTTCTACCAGGTGTCGCTCGTGAACGAGTTCTTGCGCGAGACGACGGACGAGAAGCTGGCCGAGCGGGGGCACTCGGACATGAGTGCCGAAATAGCCGACTACCGCGCGGAGGCCCGGTTCCTGCGCGCTCTGAGCTACTGGCACGGGATCGACCTGTTCGGGGACATCCCGCTCGTAACAGAGGAGTCCGGGCTCGGTTCCACACCACCCGAGCAGAGCACGCGCCAAGCGATCTTCGATTACATCGTGAGCGAGCTGACGGCGATCAAGGGTGATCTGCCGGCCGCCGGAGCCGGCCAGTACGGCCGGGCCGACCAGGGCGCGCTTTCGATGCTCTTGGCGAAGGTGTACATGAACGCCGAGGTATATGTCGGTACGGACCGGTACTCCGACGCCATGACTGAGCTGAACACAATCCTCGCGGGTACGTACGAGCTCAACAGCAACTACCACGCGAACTTCCTCGCGGACAACCACACCTCACTGGAGATCATCTTCGCGGTCCCGCAAGACGGCGTCAACACGCGGACCTGGGGGAACTTGACGTTCCTCGCGCACGCGTCGTGCGGCGGATCAATGGACAACGCCGACTATGGATTGGACGGCTGCTGGTGGGGGCTCCGAGCCCAGCCGGAGCTGGTGGCCATGTTCCCAGCGCCGCAGGACGCCAGCCCTGACGGACGTGCCATCTTCTACACCGACGGCCAGAATCTCCAGATCGCTTCGATCTCCAACTTCAACGACGGTTGGGCCGCGCCGAAATACCAGAACGTGACATCCACTGGTGAGCCGGGATCGCACGGCACGTACCCCGACACCGATTACCCGATGTTCCGCTTGGCTGACGCGTACCTGATGTACGCCGAGCTGCACCTTCGCGGCGGCGGGGGAGACCGGGCCACGGCCCTCGGCTACGTCAACCAGTTGCGCCAGCGGGCGTACGGAAACCAGAGCGGCAACATAGCGGATGCCGAACTCACGCTGGACTTCGTCTTGGACGAGCGGGCCCGGGAGTTGTGGTGGGAGGGACACCGCCGGACCGACTTGATCCGATACGGCCTGTTCACCGGGGGTACGTACATTTGGTCCTGGAAAGGCGGCACGCAGGCTGGCGGTGCGACCCCTGAATACCTCAACCTATACCCGATTCCGGCCTCGGAACTCGTTGCGAACCCGAACCTACAGCAGAACGAAGGTTACTGATTCCGACGCGCGAGTGCCGGATCCCACCTGAGAACACGGTCAGCCCGGCCGCCCTACGGCGGTCGGGCTGAACCACATTCCGGAGACTGGATGACCCGCCCCTGCCCGTCTATCACCGAGTCAACACGAACGGTCCAATTATCGGGCGGGCAAGGACAGATAGCGAAAGGTTGGTTCGCACATGAAGATTTTGATGCACGGCGCGGCGCTCATGGGCCTTGGCGTCTGCCTCCTGGCGGCGTGCCGCGACGCTCCCGGCAGCGACGCGCCGGGCCCTGACGACGTGTCAGCCGGGGCAGCGGCTCCGGAGGTGTTCTGGAACAGCGCCACGGTCTACTTCCTACTCACCGATCGCTTCCACAACGGCGATCCCACCAACGACCTCGCCCTGGGCCGTGCACAGGACGGAGCGGTGCTGCGCAGCTTCCAGGGAGGAGATCTCGTCGGTGTGCTCCAGAAACTGGAGGAGGGGTACTTCGATTCCCTGGGGGTCGATGCCATCTGGATGACACCCTTCGTCGAGCAGATCCACGGCAGCGTGGACGAGGGCACCGGCAAAACCTACGGATTCCACGGATACTGGACCCGCGACTGGACAGCCGTGGAGCCCACGCTGGGAACCGAAGACGACTTGCACGCTTTGGTCGATGCAGCCCACCGGCGTGGCATCCGCGTTCTGATGGACGCGGTGATCAACCACACTGGGCCGGTGACCCCCCTCGATCCCCAGTGGCCTGACGATTGGGTCCGCACCGGTCCCCGGTGTGCCTTCCAATCCTACCAGACCACTGTGGACTGCACGTTGGTGGACAACCTGCCCGACATCCTCACGGACCGAGACGAGCCGGTGGAGCTTCCCCAACTCTTGACGGAGAAATGGGAACAGGAGGACCGCCTGGAACAGGAGCTGGCCGAGCTCGACGCGTTCTTC
>CP070666.1:2597996-2603009 GCA_020351775.1 Gemmatimonadota bacterium
GCACCTTATACCCGCGTAGGGAGGACTGAGTCACTCGGCGACCGCCCGCAGCCGATCCCACGGTAACCAAGAAGGGGCGTTCGCCTCGAACTACGGCTCAGCGTGACTAGCACTGCTAGCCAACCTGTTGTATATTGACTAGCACTGCTAGCCATTCATCGGAGCGGCCCTATGGGGAAGAAATCCCTAGGCGAGTTCGAGCAACAAGTCTTGGTGGCCATCCTGCGACTCGGATCCGAGTCCTACACGGTCCCAATCGTGCTGGAGCTAGAGGAGCGGACTGAACGAGCGGTATCGCCTGCCGCCGTATACATCGCCCTGCGCAGGCTCGAGAAGCGCGGCCTCGTATCATCGCGCCTGGAGGCCGCCACCCCTGAGGCCGGCAACCGCCCCCGCCGGTATTTCCGGCTCGAGCCTGAGGCGCTCGAGCGGCTCCAGGAATCCCGCCGCATTCTGGAGCGGCTGTGGGAGGGCGTGGGTCCGGTGGTGGAGCAAGGATGATGGCCGGGCGCGCCGGAAAGAAGCCTCCCAAACTGGCCGAGCGGCTACTGATCCTGACCCTGCCGCCGGAGGACAGGGCGGCTGTGGCGCGAGACCTCACGGAGTTATACCAAATGCGTGCGAGTAGGATGGGTGGCCTTCGCGCAACCGCCTGGTATTGGTGGCAGGTAGTGAGTTTCGCGACCCGACAACTGAAGGAGGGGGGTACCGGCAGGGACGAACAGCTGATTGGGCCACGATCAGACGTGACCGCGGTGCCCGGCGGCCGGCCATACCGAGAAATACTCGTGAACTCGACCATACAGGACATACGCTACGCAGTGCGCGGTCTGGCGCGGACACCCGGATTCACACTAGTCGCTCTGGTGACCCTGGGCCTAGGAATCGCTGCAAGCACCTCGATCTTCAGTGTCGTGAACGGGATATTATTGCGACCATTGCCCTACCCGGACTCAGATCGTCTAGTTGAGCTGTTCAGGACCGAAGACGACGGCCAGCAGCGCGACAACCACAGCGGCGCAAACTACCTGGATATCAAGAGACAGAGCCGGTCGTTCGCCGGATTGGCAGGGCACCGGAGCTTGAGATACGCCGTCGTCCTCGACGGCACGCCCCGACTGATCCGAGGCGCTTCGGTCACATCCGACTTCTTCGAGGTGTTAGGCATCCGTGCAGCTGTGGGCCGTTCGCTGTCGACCGCGATCGACGTGCCCGGTTCAGACCGAGTAATCGTAATCAGCTACGGGATGTGGCGAAGCCAGTATGGCGCCGACCCCTCCATCTTGGGCCAAACCCTCCAGGCAAACGAGCAATCGTATGCGATCGTGGGAGTGATGCCCCCGGGTTTCGCGTTCCCCGAAGATGTGCTGTTCTGGGCTTCCTCACCGTTCGAAGTGCCTGAATCTCCGGTGGACGTGGGTGACGACCCCGCCTCTGTTCGCGACCTGAGTTGGTTCAGCGTGGTCGGTCGGCTGGAACCCGGAGCAACACTGGATCAGGCCCAGGCGGAAATGACGCTCATTGCCGAGCGGATCAGGCGGGAATACCCAAACGTCGATGAAGGAACCCTGGTCGTGCCGTTGCACGAGTCGATCGTAGGTGACGTGAAGACCTCGCTCTTGGTGCTGCTGGGGTCGGTCGGGTTCCTGCTGCTCATCGCCTGCGCCAACGTGGCCAACCTACTCCTCGTTCGAGCCTCGGGCAGAGAGCGTGAGATCGCCGTTCGGATGGCAATAGGAGCGGGACGCATCCGGATCCTGCGCCAGCTAGTAACAGAGAGTCTAGTGCTGGCTCTCATGGGAGGTGCGATTGGCTTCTCGTTGGCTCTGCGGGGAACTCGGGCGTTGCTCTCCCTGGCACCAGATGGTATACCTCGCGTTGCAGAGGTAGGCACCGATCTGAGAGTGCTCGGCTTCACTCTCGCAACCGCTGCTGCAACCGGGATTCTCTTCGGCCTCGCGCCAGCTGCCCAGGTGTTCTACTTCGGCGCAGGCAGATCGGCTCCGCTCGCCGGCGTCAGACAAACAGCTAGCCGGAGGCGCAACCGGATGCGCAACGCGCTGATCGTGGGAGAGGTTGCTGTATCGTTGCTCCTCCTGGTTGGTGCGGGTCTGATGGTACGTACACTCGTGACTCTCGCGGCGGTCGATCCGGGTTTCGACGGCGATAACGTCCTGACCGCCAGGGTGTGGATCCCCGCGGCGAAGTACCAGGAGGACGACGACATCATCACCTTCTATAGGGAAACCCTCGACCGAGTGAACACAATCCCCGGCGTCCGATCTGCAGGCGCAGTGCTCAGCTTGCCAGTGAACTCGGGTATAAATGGCACGTTCACATTCTCGATCGAAGGTCGAGTGCCCGAGGATGACGCCGATTCCCCGGCGGCGGGGTTCCAGGTAGCCAGTTCAGATTACCTGACGACAATCGGCATTCCGCTGTTGCGCGGGCGCTGGTTCACTGACGCAGACGATTCCCAGGCGCCCAACGTCGTAGTCATCAACCAAGCCCTGGCAGACCGCTACTGGCCCGATGAGGACCCGGTTGGCAAGCGGCTCACCTGGGGAAACGCGGAAGGCGAAGACCCGGACTGGGCCACCGTGGTGGGTATCATCGGCAACACGAGGCACTTCGGTCTCGATGAACCGCCTAGGCTGGAAATATACCAGCCGTATCTGCAGGGCTCGCTCCCCTACCTCACCCTGGTCGTGAAGAGTGAAACCGACCCCATTACCCTCACGGCGGCCGTTCGCCGCGCAGTCATGGCGGTGGACCCAGCCCAGCCGGTCTCGGCAGCGGCAACCATGGAACAGGTACTGTTTGATTCGCTGGGCTCGCGCCGGTTCAACATGCTGCTACTCGTGATCTTCGCGGTAACCGCGCTGGTCCTCGCCGCCGTGGGACTCTACGGCGTACTCAGCTACACGGTATCCCAGCGCTCCAACGAGATCGGGATTCGGATGGCGCTGGGAGCGCGCACCGGTGCAGTGATAGGGCGAGTGATGCAGGAGGGGATCGGACTAACAGCCCTGGGCCTGGGGATCGGCGTTGCAGGTGCGGTCGGCCTGACCCGTCTGATGCGCTCGATGATTCATGGTATCAGTGCCACCGATCCGGCTAGCTTCGCGATCGGAGCCACACTGCTGCTGCTGATTGCCGGTCTGGCCAGCTTGGTGCCTGCCTTCAAGGCGTCACGAGTGGATCCGATCCAGGTGCTGCGGACGGAGTGATCGGCGGAGCACACACCGAAGAGACGCGCCGCAGCACGCCGGTCGGCGCCCACCAATGCCACAGGAAGCCGGGTCTGTCACCCACGATTGACCAGTGGCCAACTCGGCAAGGCTATTTGTTGAACTGCTCGTTCAATACGATCCGATAATGCCACCAGAGATGCAGCTGTCGGTGCTCCAGGCAAGACCGTAACTTCTCACCACTTCGGGCCGGGCGCGCAAGCGAGACCGTTTGTCTGCCGATCGATGCGGCCCCGCCTGACACCACCTTACGAGTCATGGACTGATACCTGGAGGAGCAATGAGGACCCGACGCGTTCTCGTCACACTGGTGTGCGGTGCGTTCTTCCTGCAAGCGATCCCGGCCACTGCACAGCAGCCGCAGGCATCGCAGCCGCCCGCCGCGAACAAGGCAGGAACTGAAGCCCAGCTTCTGCCCGACGAGCCGGTGATCACCCAGCATTCAATTCGGATCGGCGATCAGACGGTGAGCTACACGGCCGAGGCTGGCTGGTTGCCGATCCGAGACGAAGGCAAGGTCGCCGCGCGCATGTTCTACATCGCGTACACGCGCAACGGAATCGAGGACAAGAGCGACCGGCCGCTGATATTCTCGTTCAATGGTGGCCCTGGCACCGCCTCGGTCTGGATGCACATGGGCTACACCGGCCCCCGAAGGGTCGTGTACGATGACGACGGCTTCGCGTTGCAGCCACCAGGCGATCTGGAAGACAACCCGCACTCGATCTTGGACGCTGCCGATATCGTCTACATCGACCCCATAGCCACTGGATACAGCCGCATGGTCGAAGGGGAGGAACTCCACAAATACCACGGTACCATGAGCGACATCCGGTCGGTCGGAGAGTTCATCCGGCTCTACATACTGCGTAACGACCGCTGGATGTCACCCAAGTTCGTCATTGGTGAGAGCTACGGAACCACACGCGCATCCGGACTCGCCGGCCATCTGGCAAGCAGCCATCAGATCTACCTCAATGGGGTCATTCTGGTCTCCATGACCGGGCTGGACGTAGAAGCGGGAGACGATGTCTCTTACGCCACATCCCTGCCCCATCTCGCTGCCACGGCGTGGTACCACCAGCAGCTTCCGTCCGACCTGCAGTCGCTACCCATCCGGGGCTTCCTCGATGAAGTGGAATCGTTTGCGATGGGCGACTACGTCACCGCGCTGCTGAAGGGCGATCAGATAAGTGACGCCGAGCGCGACGAGATTGCAGGGCGAGTGGCGTGGTATACCGGTCTTACTCCCGAATACGTCGTGTCCACGAATCTGCGGATCAGCTCCCGGCGTTTCTGGAAGGAGCTGTTGCGCGATCAGCGGCTCACCGTGGGCCGGCTGGACAGCCGCTACCTGGGTGTGGACAGGGACGCCGCAGGCGAGAACCCCGAGTACGACCCCGCCATGTCGGACTGGAACGGTCCGTTTGCCGACGCCGTGAATCGGTACATCCGGGAGGAGTTGAACTACAACCCCGACCTGCAGTACAACATCTGGGGCAACGTGCGTCCTTGGAATCGTGACGACGGGGCCAACGTAGGCGACATGCTGCGGCGCGCCATGCGGGACAACCCCTACCTCAAGGTCATGATCCAGGGCGGCTATTACGACGCTGCGACAGATTACTTCAGCGCGGTCTACACCATCTCGCACCTGCAGCCGGGCGGTGAGTTCAAGGACCGGTTCCGGTTCTCATGGTACGAGAGCGGGCACATGATGTATCTGCGCAAGCCCGATCTGGCCAACGCGAACAACGATCTG
>CP070666.1:2603109-2605133 GCA_020351775.1 Gemmatimonadota bacterium
TCCGTGGGGCGGAGCCGGGAGCGGGGAGCGGAAGTTCGGTCCATGGTTGGGGTCAGGTCAACTAGAGCCCCGCGTTACATTAGGTGGCGCGGGGTCTTTTTTCTCCCTACTCCCCATGCTTGTACTGAGAGCTGGGGCGGAAGCGAGATGCCATGACCAACACAACACCTGCCATTGGCGATATGCCCCCCGACGATTTCCGTCGGTATGGGCACCAGCTCGTCGACTGGATCGCCGATTTCTTTGAACGAATCGATGACGTGCCAGTAACCGCGAGCATGCCACCGGGAGAGCTGCGGACTCGGCTGCCCCGGGCAGCACCATCGATGGGAGAGGCCATGGATACCATTCTGGCCGACATCGATCGTGTGATTATGCCGGCGATGACACACTGGAACCACCCTGCGAACTTTGCCTACTTCAATTCCAGCGGCTCGAGTCCCGGAATCCTCGGGGAGATGTTGACTGCGGCGTTCAATGTGAACTGCATGACGTGGCAGTCGTGTCCTGCGGGTACCGAATTGGAGCGGGTGACGCTGGACTGGCTCAGGGATTCGCTGGGTTTGCCAAGCGACTTGTGGGGCATCATCTATGACACGGCATCGAGTGCGAGCATGCACGCGATCGCCGCGGCGCGAGAACAGGCTGCCGGCCTCAACGTACGTGAACAGGGATTGTGTGGCAGACCTGAGGTGCCCCGCCTGCGTCTCTACTCATCGGAACAAGCCCACATGTCGATCGACAAGGGCGCTCTTACATGTGGGATCGGAACGAAGGGTATTCGCAAGATCCCGTTGGATGAATCCTTCCGCATGCGGCCGGAACTGTTGCAGCAGGCGATCACCCAAGATCGCAGCGACGGCTGGCTGCCGTTCTGTGTGGTCGCGACGGTGGGGACCACCTCTACAACCGCGATCGATCCGGTACCGGAGATCGCGAGGATATGCCAGCAGGAAGGCATCTGGCTGCACGTGGATGCGGCGCACGGCGGCATAGCCGCGATCGAGCCGGGAATGCGGCACGTGTTGGACGGCTGCGAGCACGCTGATTCGATTGTCGTGAATCCCCACAAGTGGATGTTCGTGCCGATCGACCTCAGTGCCTTCTACACGCGTCGGCCTGACGTGCTCAAACGTGCCTTCAGTCTGGTGCCCGATTACCTGAAGAGCGAGCACGACACAGAGGTCGAGAACTACATGGAGTACGGCGTGCCATTGGGTCGCAGGTTTCGAGCGCTGAAGTTATGGTTCGTGCTGCGCTACTTCGGTGCAGAGGGCCTGGCGCAGCGGATCAGGGAGCACTTCCGGTTGGCTGGCATGTTCGCGGACTGGGTCGAGGAGCATGCGGACTTCGAGCAATTGGCGCCCGTCCCTTTGACTACTGTGTGTTTCAGGGCTCACCCGAGGGGGGTCGATGCTGATGAGCAGCTCAACAGCATCAACGACCGGCTCATGAACGCGGTAAACGCCTCGGGCCGTATGTTCATCACGCAGACAAAGCTCAATGGCGTCACGGTGTTGCGGCTGGTGGTATCGCACCTCCGGACCGAGGAGGTACATGTCCGAGGGGCATGGCAGCTATTGCAGGACAAGTTGGACGACTTGATGGCGCTGCAATGAGAGAGTCCGGCCATGGATCCTAGAGAGGTTCGCGTCAAGTACGACGGCTTTGCTCCCTCATACGACTGGGCTGAGGGGCTCTTGGAGCTGATATTCGGGATCAGGCGGCTGCGTCGCGGTTTGCTGGCATCGGCCAGGGGCAAAGTGCTCGACGTGGGTGTGGGGACCGGCAACAGTTTACGAAGCTACCCGACAGGCTGTGACGTGACGGGAGTAGACATCAGTAGCGGCATGATACGGCAGGCGGCCAAGAAGAATGGGAACCTCGGTGTCTCGGCCCGCTGGGTCCAGATGGATGCGCATCGGCTCGCGTTCGCAGACAGCACATTTGACACTGTCGTCGATACGCTATGCCTTTGTACATACGATGAGCCGGTGCGGGCACTCGAGGAGATGGCCCGCGTC
>CP070666.1:2605233-2620254 GCA_020351775.1 Gemmatimonadota bacterium
AGGTCGACGTCGCCGTCACCATCGAAATCGCCAGGCTGGACATCGGTGACGCGGGCGATCCTCTCGATGAGAACACGGTTCGAAAACTGCTCGTCGCCCGTGTTCTCGAGAACGATTACAGAGCCGATCTTGTCGTTGTTGGGAAGGATCATTCCCATGTCAGCAACCAGGAGATCCAGATCACCGTCCAGATCGATATCGCTCGGGGTCACATGACCGGGTGCACTGACCCGCGACCCGATTGGCCGTTCCGTGTACGTACCGGCGGGCTCCTGCCGGATCCAGGTGATCTGGCTCAGTCTGATGTCGCAGACCACGACGTCCATCAGACCGTCCCTATCGAGGTCTGCGATGGTCAGGTGGCTGATCCACGGATTGGTGAGGCCGATCGGATAGCCAATCGTCCTAGGCTCCAAGAACTGGATCGTGGGGCCGCGAGCCGCCGCGGGTGTGAGCGTCCCTTCCCACGGGCCGATCAGGCCGGCTAGGTAGTCACGAACGGATCGTCCCGATCGGCGCGCTTCATACAAAACGACAAGCAGTGGAATGCCGACCAAGATGAAAGCCAGGGTCGCGACCGACGCAACGGTTCTTCGAGATATGGCCATTGTTTTCTCAAAAGTTCGTGAAGTAGACGAGCATGGTGGCCGCGCTCAGACCAATAAGCCCCGCAGTCGGTGCAAAGCCGCTCAGGGCGGCTCGCTTCTCCAATTTGTCGTCGAGCCACAGTTGATATCCCTTCCTCAAACTGAGGGCGACGCCCATCAGCACGACCACCGCCTGCAGCCACGGGACCCCACTGGGCCAGATCTGAATCCACGGCATCCCGGCTGCTCCGAACAGATTCCAGCCCCAACCGAATGGATCGGAGAGCGTGTAGAGAATGAACGTGAAGTTGGTCAACACGACGGGGATAAAGAAGGCAGCCCACATCCCGAGTCCCAGAGGAATGAGAGCTGGCATGGTTCTCTTGAAGACGTCGCCTGTCTTGGAGCGGATCGTCATCCCGCTTGCCGTGTTGAGTAGCGGCAACGGTCGACCCGCCTCCTGGTTGCTGCGGCGCGCCGCTGCGTTCCCCCACCAGACGGCTAGCCAATAGAGCAGCGGCACCACCCCAAGCGCCAAAGCGGCCATTGAAGCGGCATAGAGTGCAAACTCGCTCCAGCTCGCCTTGTCGACGAGGTTGGCCATATCCCGCACCGCCGGCCACGGAGAGTGGATGGTGAGGGAATAGAGCATGGCGAGAACCAGCATCGCGATGGCCTGCCACGCCTCACCATAGGATGCGAACCGCTCGGTCCACCCACCCCGCCGCCAGGACAGAGAGATATTGTCGTGTGGGCAGCTCTTGAAGCACTCGGTGCAGATCCCGCAATCGACGTTGCGCGTGATGCGCGGGACATACAGCCCGAATGAGCAAGCCCAGCCCTTGTCGTTTCCCCTCAAACAGGGCTTACCCTCACAGGTGCTGCAGGTCGCGTCGTCCCGGCTTCGTACCATCACGCGGCCCACTACGCTGTACAATGAAATGAAGGAGGCCACCGGGCAGAGGTATCGACAGAATGCCCGGTGCTCCCAGATGACCGCCATCAACAGCGCCATCAGCGTGAGGGACAACAAGAGGTAAGCCGTCCATCGAGGTTGCCCGGCGAGGGATGCGCTGAGACTCCCCAGCGCCACGAAAAAGAGCAGGCGCAGCCAAGGACCGCGTAAAGCTCGCGGCCAGCGCCGACCTAGGGTAAAGAAGGTGTTACCATAGCGGCCGTTCTTGGTAGCCGTGCGGACCTCGCTCACGGCTCCCCGCTGGACGAACTCACCGAGGATGGGTAGAGGACAAACGAAGCACCAAAGGCGAGTCCCGAACGGTACCAGAAGTACCGCGAGAAAGCTCATCCATACTGCCCATGTCATCATGACGGCAATGTTGCGCCCACCCACTTTCGTGCCCACCAGGCCCGCAAGGACGATGAGAGTGAAGCCCGCGAGGACGGGCATCGTCCCTACGAACTGTAACGGGCGCCAGGCCAGCAGCCTGCCAATCCACGGCAGCCGAGCGTTGAGGTCGATAGGCGGGGACGATTCGGCCGGCGTCGCCAACTGCGTTGAGGTTTCACGCGCGCGTATCCACCCGATAGCCAGGATCGAGGCAAGCAGTCCCAAACTCCCCCAAAGGAGATAGTTGGGTCGCACAATGAGGTCGCCCTGCTCGAAGCCGTGCATGGGGCCACAGTAGACGTGGCAGCGAAACCGCGACGACGAGACCAAGCTTCCCCACCAGGTACCCGTCTCGCCTGCGGTTAGAATCAACTCCGAGCTCAATTCAGGTGGCTCGGTGACATTCAATGGGTCCACTATTGCGACCGATTCCATGGTCGGCGTGATTTTGGCTTCCACTCGATAGTCTTGCAGGAGAAAGCTGTGGCCGGCGTCACGCGTCGAGAAACTCAGATGCAGGCTATCGCCACGGTTGGCACGGATGACTGACGGGGAGGTCCCGTACCGAAAGGCTTCGATGTGGATTCGCCTCTCTCGAGGGGGTGGCGTGGTCGCCCGCTCGATGAGAACCGGCGCACCCACGAACAGCGCAATGATGGCAGCGTATAGGCTATAGCGAGACAGCATGGATCATCACGTGGCTGACATCACATCTTCATACCTTCATTGAGGTCGTCTTCCAGTACCGTAGGTCGGCCGGAATATATCATTGCGCGCATGTTTGTGACTGCATACAAACAATGAAGCCAGCTTTAGAGCTATCCCGGGTACGAGTACGCTTTCTGCTTCGTGCACGCCGCCTGAAGCCGACCACACCCTTGCAGCGACCGGTACTATCTTGCACGTTTGCAGTACCGTGAGAGCCTTTGTGACAGATTCCCGTGAGCGGGCGGCACCACACGAGAGCAACGGGACGGAGCGATGCCGATGATCCGCTCACACAAGCTCCTCGGCACCGCATCCCTTCCGCTCATCCTGTGCCTCGCCCTCACCGGATGCTGGACAGATCTCCCTTCAACAGATTTCGACTCACGGATAGACGAGATTGTCCTCCTGTCGGACTGGTTAGGTGAGTATGGCGGCGCTGCTACTGCTCGGGTGTATGCCACCAGCAGTGTCTACAGCGATGTATCTGGCCATATCACGATGGAGCAGGTGTCTCAGGACAGCATCCATGTTCGCCTTTCCGTTGGTGTGTCTCCGCGACCAGATGACCTGGAAGACATTGGCGACTTCACCGGCGGTCCTCTCGGCCCAGCGGGCATTGGATGGGATCTCGTGACTCCGCTGGAGTCGGTCTCGTCAAACTCTGCCCTATCGGTCACATACCAATCTGGAATCCGAAGAAAGCGGCTATCTCTAACCAGATCTGGAGAACGGCTTACCGGCTTGTTGTACGTTGATCATCAGAAGACCGACGGAGCCTATGAAATAGCTGGTAGGATCGAAGTCGACGTAGTCAAGCTACCATAGCACCGGCGTGTACAGGACAACGTGAAGCCCCGCAACTTTGTTTCTACAAGCACCGCGAACCGCGCGGTGAGTCAGGCCGCTGCGCCCACGACTTCATCACACAGGGAAGGCGACTTCATCAGGGAGGGCAAGGCCATGAACGAGAACCTCATGAAGCGCAGGGAATTCGTCGGAACACTTGCGGCGACGGCCGCTATGCTGGAACCGACCGCGCTCGCACTCTCGAACCCTCAGAAACAGAACAGGAGCCCCGGTATGAAAGTCGGCCTCTATAGCATCACGTTTCTGGGGATCTGGTACCAGGGCGAAGGGCTGCCGCTCGAGGAGTTCATCCGGCGCGCGAAGCAGTACGGCTACGATGGGGTGGAGTTCGACGGCAAGCGACCGCACGCCAGCCCGCTGGACATGCCTACGAGCCGCTGTCGCGAGCTGCGGCGTATCGCCGACGGCGAAGGCATCGAGATTTTCGGTGTCGCGGCGAACAACGATTTCTCCAGCCCGATTCCGGAGCATCGCGAATGTCAGATCAGCTATGTGCGCGACCTCATCCGCGTGACCGCAGATTTGGGTGCTGAGACCCTGCGCGTGTTCTTCGCATGGTCGGGTGTTACCAAGCGCGGTCCACAGATCGCCCAATACGAGATTGCGCAGCAGATATGGCAGTTCACTCACGAGCAGTTTACGGCCGACGAAACCTGGGGCTGGTGCCGCGACGGGCTCGTAGAGTGCGCGCGCTACGCTGCCGACGCCGGCGTGACTCTGGCGCTGCAGAATCACGATCCCGTGCATGAGGATCACCACGACGTCTTGCGCATGGTGCGCGAAGTAGACTCGCCCGCGTTGAAGGTGTCGCTCGATCCTTGGGGTCTGCCCGACAAGAGTCCGGAGTACATTCTCCAGGCGGCGCGTGACGTGGGCCCGCGCCAGGTGCTGTGCCATTACGGTGGCGTGTACGAACGCGGCCCGGACGGGGAGATCAAAGGTGAGAGCCACTTCCGGCCCTTCGTGGCCGCCATGAAAGACATCGGATACCAGGGATACATGAGTTACGAGCTATGCGGCCCGCCAAAGGAAGGAGAGATGCTCGGAATCGAGCGCGCCGAAATGAACGCGCAACTCGCGGCGGAGTTCATGCGCGGGCTGATCGAGGAACGGGAAGGCTGACTCGCTCCGCGTCGCTATCGCACCCCTCAGGGCACGAAGGCACGAGGGAATTCGGGTTCTGAACTAGAGGGCTAGGCTCCGCCGCAGGCGGATACAACTCGCCCCGAGCGGCGCTCGGGGCTACCTCTTGCAGCCACTTTCGGCAGGCCAGTGTCGGCGCGCGTTCCCATCGTACGTGGCACAGTCCTCAGCTCCGATGCCCGATCAATACTCTGCCACATTCACTTAGATTGATTGAGATAATCAGTGAACGTTGTGTTCACGAGGAACGCGCCCGAGCCGGCCGAATCTACCATGCCCATATCCACCAAGTCCCGCCGCTTCGCAACCTCACGCTGGTTGGCTTGCGGCGTCGTCCTGCCACTGTCGCTTGCCGGGTGCGACCTGACGGGGCCCGCGTCTGGCCAAGGCGAACGCGGCGATTGGCTGCTGGGACAGATGAGCCTGACGGAGAAGATCGGCCAGATGACCCAGGCTGACCAGGCGTTCCTGCCTGACCCGTCTGAGGTCACGGTACTGTCTCTGGGCTCCGTTCTGAGCGGCGGCAACTCGGACCCGGCGGCGGGGAATACGCTCGAGGCCTGGACGGATATGTACGACCGACTCCAGCAGGCGGCGCTCGAGGCGCGGCTGGGAATCCCCATCCTGTACGGCGTGGACGCCGTGCACGGGCACAGCAACGTGCTGGGGGCCGTGATCTTCCCGCACAACATCGGCCTCGGTGCGACACGCAACGCAGAGCTGGTGCGACGGATCGCGGAGATCACGGCGATCGAGATGCGGGCGACGGGGGTGCAGTGGACCTTTGCGCCGGTGGTCTCGGTGCCGCGGGACGAGCGTTGGGGCCGGACCTATGAGGGCTTCTCGGAGGATCCGGAGATCGTGTCACAGCTGGGCGCAGCGGCCGTGCAAGGCTATCAGCGCGACGGCAACTTGGACCACCCGCTGGCGGTCCTGGCGACGGCGAAGCACTACCTGGGCGACGGCGGGACCCTGCCCGGCACGGGCACGTTCGGTATCTGGCCGAGGCTGGACCAGGGTGACATGCGGCTACCGGAGGCTGAGGTGCGGCGCATTCACCTCCCGCCGTACCAGGCGGCAGTTGAGGCGGGAGTGGGCAGCATCATGGCGTCGTACAGTAGCTGGAACGGCGAGAAGATGTCGGGCAACCACTACCTGCTGACGGAGGTGCTTAAGGGAGAGCTGGCCTTCGAGGGGTTCCTGATCTCGGACTACAACGCGATCCAACGGCTCAATCCGGACTTCAAGACCGCCATCGCCATGTCGATCAACGCAGGTATGGACATGGCCATGGTACCGAGCCGGTACCGCGAGTTCATGTTGTACCTGAGGGAGCTCGTGAACGAGGGTGTGGTCCCGGAGTCGCGGATAGACGACGCGGTACGACGAATCTTGCGGGTCAAGGAAGCGTTGGGCCTGTTGGACCCGGACCGCTCGCATCTGGCCGACCGGTCTCTTGAGACCTCCTTCGGTTCCGCCGAACACCGGCAGGTGGCGCGGGATGCGGTGCGTCAATCGCTGGTGCTGCTCAAGAACGAGGGCGCCGTGCTGCCTCTGGCGAAGAACGCCGCCCGGATCCACGTTGCCGGTCCCGCGGCCGACAATATCGGGAGGCAATGCGGTGGCTGGACCATCAGCTGGCAGGGTGCGAGCGGTGAACTAACGACTGGAGGCACCACCATTCTGGAAGGGATTCGTCAGGCCGTAGACGCCGGGACCGAGGTGACTTTCTCACTGGACGGTTCGGGCGCTGCAGGAGCGGACGTCGGCATCGCCGTGATCGGGGAACAGCCGTACGCCGGTGGCCCTGGCGACGACGGGTATGTGACGCTCGATCTCGATCAGGTGGCCGCCGTCCAGACAATGAAAGACGCCGGCCTTCCAGTGGTGGTGGTGCTGATCTCGGGCCGGCCGATGATAGTGAACGACGTGCTCGATATGACGGACGTGTTCGTCGCGGCGTGGCTCCCCGGTACCGAGGGAGCCGGCGTGGCGGATGTCCTGTTCGGTGACTACGCACCCACGGGCAAGCTGTCATACACCTGGCCACGATCCATCGATCAGATCCCGATCAACATCGGCGATGACGTCTACGATCCGCTGTTCCGCTTGGGCTATGGCCTGAGTTACTGAGGCGAACGGAGCGTGATCGCAATTACATAGCGCGGGTCGAGACACGCACGGCAGGATGAAGTCTGGCGATTGCGAATCCCAAAATAGCGAACGGCGACGGATCCAGCGTCGGCGGGCGAGTCGTGGACCTTACGAAAGTGACGGACTACGGAGTGACCTCGCAGCGGAGGCGACGGGCGATCCGCCGTATCTCTCGCAGCTCCACGTCATCCATGAGTACCTGCAGACGCTTCATCAAACAATGAGTATCTAGCACTCTCATTAATGAGTCAATTGTGAGTATGCCCAGCTCATACGGCAACTCGGGCGGACATCACCAGGTCGCTGGAATCAGTTCTCCGGCGCGCCTCTTCACCCGAACGGCACCTCGTAGCGTCGCCTCCGACCACCCTTCTCCCTATTTGACGCCTTCTTGACGGCCGTCCGCTACCCTGTTCCTCAACCCCAACAGGAGTGCACCGTGCCCAGCCGATTTGCCCTGCAGCGCTCGATCGCCATGCTGTTGCTGGGGAGTGCGCACCTCGGCGGGTGCGCCACCATGCGCCTGCACCTACGGTATGGGGAGCTGGCATCACAAACCGAGATGCGGGAGTCTGTCTTCCTTGCGCTTCGCAGCGACCTGCCGCCGACCGTTTACGTCAGCGAAACTTGCGCCGCGGACGAGAAGATCACGGTTCGCCCACGTCTCGATAGAGAGCTCGCCGCCTCCGGCTACGCGATGGTCGAGACACCCGACGAGGCCACCTACGTTCTCCAGGTCAACCACGTCCGGCTGGTGGAGACCGAGCTATCCGAGAACCAGACCGTCAGCGACGCGATCGGCTCCGCGTTCGCGGCCGGGTTTGGCACCGGTGTGGCGGCGGACGTGTTCGGCGCGAGTGGGGACGTGGCTGCCGGCCTCGGCCTCGCCGTCGGAGCAATCGGCTTCATCGCGGATGCGCACACCAAGCATCTCGCACACCTCCTGACGACCGATGTGCTAGTGACCGAGACGGTGCCTGGCGGCGATAGCGTCGCACTACGCCGCCACGCAACCCAGATCGTGAGTGGCGCTGCGAAGGTGAATCTGCGCAGGGCCGAGTCGCTCCCGGTGCTGGTCGACGGGACCAGCCGAGCACTCGGCCGCCTGCTCCCGGGGCGGTCCGGCGATTCGGATTAGGAGTGCAGAGCGACGCATGGATCGTGGAGAGCAACGATCAGGGCCGAATCTAGGAAGATCCAGCAGTAGGTGAAGCGGGGCACCAGTCCGGCATGGTCGGCTTGAACGGGGCAATGCTCGCGGGGCGACTACCCCAAGCGAGTCGTGCGCCAGAGGGCAAGCCCGCAGCCACCCAATAGGCCGAGCATCACCAGTGTCAAACCGAGGGCCCAGCCGTAGTGGATCTGCAGCTCCGGTGCCCGGGCGTTGGCAGCGAACCCGATGAACACTGCAGTCGCCGCTCCCACGATAAGCCAGTCCCACACCGTTCGCCGTCGCGGAGCGTCGGGCTCATAGCCTGACAACCGCGCGCCCACGTATGCCGGCTCGACCCCGTAACGATCCGCCTCGCGTTGCGCCGCTTCCTGCCACCGTCGGTGTTCCGCTCGCACCGCGGTAGACAGTGCGATCGCGCCCGCGCCTAGGGCCATGATTAGCGACCCCCCGACGACGCGCCCGTAGACAGCACCGCCGGATCCTGCCAGCTCGCCAAACACCAGGATCCCCCAGAGCAAGCCCCATAGCTGGTTGGTGTTGGAGAGCGGGATGCCGCGTCCGATTCCCACGTACTTGGCGGCGTACTGCTGAAACAGATCGCCTATCACCCAGACAAACCCGCCAAGCAATAGCCAGAAGAGCACACCGCGCACTTGTGCCAGCTCGGCCCACGTCCCAGTCGGTCCGCCCAGGTAGGCGAATGCCAGGGTCACCATCATGCCCAGCTCGCCGATGGTGAAGAACGTGATGAACGAGAGAGGGTTCATGCCGGTGAGGTATGCCTTGCGGTAGGGGATATACATCGTGCCCCACAGCACACCCGCGCCGAGCGCCGCCGCGATGCCGTGCGCCGAGTTGCCGCCAGGCGCCTGCGTGGAAGAGACAAGCGCGAGTATCATCGCACCGACGAACATCACAGCGGCTCCGCCGAGGACGCCCAGCCAGCGCGTCCGGCCCGCCCCGCGCAGTTCGTTGAACAGTAGCGCGCCCCAGAGGATGCCCAGCAGGCTGTTGGTGTTCCACAATGGGAAGGCTATGCTGAGCCCGATATCGCGGATCGCGAAGATGGTCAGCGTGTTCGCTACCGCCCAGAGGCAGCCGGCCATCAGCGCCCAGACTACCAGGTGAGGTGCGCGTCGCACATCCGTGCCCACATTGGCGGTGCCGCGGATCAACGCCGGCAGGCTCCAGCGGGCGACAAACACTCCGAGCACCATGACCAGCGAGATCGCGACGGGTGAGATACCCAGCGTAACCACCTTGGTGGGAGCCTCCGCGGCACCCAGCCAGGCACCCGCCGCGAAACCCGAGAGTACGCCCACAGCCTGGAGCTGCCGCAGCCGCCCGGCAGCGAGCGGCGCTACGTCTCCTACGCCACCCATTTGAGCAGCAACAATCCGAGGACGAGTACCGCGAGCGGGATCCAGAAGTGGATGTCGCCAACCATCGGGCGCAACCAGTGGAGCCGGGGTCTGGGGATCTCGCGCAGGTCGGGCATGAGCAATCGCTATAGCCTAACCGTTGTATCCGGCCGCAGCCAGCTCGCGCGGGGGGTCGATTCGCACGCAGTGATGCGAGCGCCGGGTTGCCCGCCTCGAGCGTTTCTGCGATACTGGGGCACCAACCGGGTGCTCACCAGATACAGGGAACCGGGACGGCTTCATACCCGACATCCTCGACGTGCCGATGGTTGACGAGGTGGTCGAGGTCACCGACGACCATGCGATCGGGACCACTGAGGAAGGCGGAGTGACCGCGAAGACGACCTTCATCATCGATTTCGACAACACCCTCGTGCGCACGGAGGGTCTGGAGGAGCTCGCCACTATCGCCCTCGCGGACCATCCCGAGCGGGCCGCGCTGCTCGGACGGATCAAGACAATCAACGACGAGGGGTTGGACGGGAAGATCTCCGTGCAGGAGTCCCTCCACCGCCGGCTGGAGCTGTTCCGGCCCCACCGGGACCACCTCGAACCGCTGGTGGAGGTTCTCAAGAAGAAGATCTCGCCCTCGTTCCGGCGCAACCGCTCGTTCTTCGCGGAGCACCGGGACCGCACCGTCATCGTCACCAATGGTTTCATCGAGTACGTGGCGCCGGTCGTGGCTGAGCTGGGGATCCCCAGGTCCCAGGTCTACGCGAACCGGTTCGAGTACTCGGCGGACGGGAACATCGTCGGCTTCGATCACGATCTGCCGCTCGCCGCTGGCGACGGCAAGGTGGCCCAGGTCCGGGCTCTGACTCTCGACGCTCCGGTCTGTGTTCTGGGGAGCGGCGTTAGCGATCTGCGCATCCGGGAAGCGGGTGTTGCGGACCGATTCGTCGCGTACACCGAGACCATGGCCAGCGACGCAGTCCTGGCGCACGCCGACGACACCGCTGCGGACTTCGACGAGTTTCTCGAGAAGCAGGGACTGCCCCGCGCGCTCTCGTTTCCCAAGGCCAAGATCCGGGTGATCCTCCTCGAGGGGGTACACGAAGACGCCGCGAAGGCGTTTGCGGAAGAGGGCTACTCGGTCGAGCAGGTCCCAGGCAGTCCCGGGCCGGACGTTCTGCGGAAGCTGCTCGCGGAGGCGTCCATTCTGGGTGTGCGGTCCAAGACCGAGCTGACGGCACCGCTGCTCGCCGAAGCCCGACGCCTGCTCGTCGTGGGATCGTTCTGCATCGGTACGGACCGGCTGGACCTGGATGCGTGTTCGCAAAGGGGCGTCGCCGTGTTCAACGCGCCCTACAGCAACACGCGCAGCGTGGTCGAGCTGACGCTGGCCGAGACGATCATGCTCATGAGGGACGTACCAAGCAAGAACACCGGCATGCACGCCGGGCATTGGCGCAAGTCGGCGACGGGCGCTCACGAGGTGCGGGGCAAGCGTCTGGGGATCGTCGGCTACGGCAACATCGGCTCGCAGCTCTCGGTGTTGGCCGAAAGCCTAGGCATGCGCGTCTTCTATTACGACATCGTCGAGAAGCTGGCCCTGGGCAACGCAACCAAGTGCCGGTCGCTCTCGGAGCTACTCGAGATCTCGGACGCGGTCAGCGTGCACGTGGACGGCAGGCCGGAGAACCGCGGCCTGTTCGGCGCGAACGAGTTTGGGCGGATGCGTGACGGGGCCGTCTTCCTCAACCTCTCTCGCGGCTTCGTGGTCGACATGACGGCGCTCCGGGCGGCCCTGGAGTCGGGGAGACTGAAGGGCGCCGCGATCGACGTGTTCCCCGACGAGCCTCCGGACAGCGACGAGACATTCGAGTCGGACCTACGGGGGCTACCCATGGTGATCCTCACGCCCCATATCGGCGGCAGCACGACCGAGGCGCAGCACAACATCGCTGCGTTCGTCAGCGAGAGGATCATCCAGTACATCAACACGGGAGACACGTCAGGAAGCGTGAACATCCCCAACATCCAGCTACCCGCCGTCCAGGGCTTCCACCGCTTCCTGCACGTGCACGAGAACGTCCCCGGCGTCCTGGCCAAGATCAACGGCACCCTGGGGGACAACGGCATCAACATCGAGGGTCAGTACCTCAAGACAAACGAGGCGATCGGGTACGTGATCACCGACGTGGACCGCAGGTACGACGACGCGGTCATCAAGAAGCTGCGACGAATCGACGGGACGATCCGCTTCCGGGTGCTCTACTGATGGAGCCGGTCTTCCCTGCCGGCGTTGTTGAGTGTCAGGGCGTCGCCTCAAACCCGCCGTAATTGGCGACCATCATCCACTTTCCATCTTCCTTCTTCCAAACAGTCAGCAAGCGTCGCGTCATGAAGGTGGGATCACCGCCTGGTCAGTAGGCGTCAGTCGAAAGCTGTTGGCACACGGCAGGCTGCGACGGACTCTCGTGTGCCTCTGTCACTAGCTCAGGCCAGCTCGGCAAGGATATTGACGAAGCGAGTGATGCTCCGCCAATGCCCCATTGAGCGCGCGAGTCTGACATTCACCATCCTCTCGTATGACTCGACCAAGGCACGGTTTGCCGGATCCTTGGCGATGATCTCTTCCATCAGCCGCGCGAGGTTCTCTTTATTTAGGGTGAGGGCGTGACTGACGCCTTTCGTGAGGTCCGAAACGGCCAGCACGCGAAAGTCGTATTCCTTCACCTTCTTCACCCGGAGCCAGCCCAACCCCCTGACGGAGAAGTCGGCGTAGCAAAACCGCCCGCCGGGCCTGAGTACTCGGTGCACCTCAGAATAGAACTTACCGAGATCTGGATAGGCGTGAGAGGAGTCGATGTTGCAGATGACATCGAACGAGTCGGCTTCAAACGGGAGATTGAGGGCGTCGCCCACCACAAAGCTCAAGTTCTCGATCCCTGCGTATATGGTCTGGCAAAACTCGATCCCCGGCTGACACAGATCGAGACCGACTACCCGTTCAGCGTCGCGGTAGCGCGCGATGAATGAAGCCGGGCCACCACGCCCGCAACCGATATCCAGGACCCGCCGTCCCACGAGGTCTGTGCCGTCGAGCACCTTCTGAATCAGGCCGATGTTGTATCTCGACTCGAAATCCTCATCCTTCAGCCAAGAGTAGTCCTCATCGACTCCGGGAGTCGCGTACCCCATGTTCATGAACCTGAAGCGTGGTTCGGTCACCCGCTGAGCCAGTTCGATGTACCTGTTCGTCTCGGCGGCTGTGTACTCAGATGTTGCACCAGTTCCCATCATTTTGACGGCGATGCTGGCACGCCGCAAAATTCCTAGCATGTGGATCCCCTGTCATATGGAGGGCTCGCCCCTGAGCTCATTTCGGTACTCCGTGTTCGCAAATAACTCGTGCCGGCCGGAGGCTGCAAGTGAGACCCTGCAAACGTGAGACGCGGATCGGCCAGCACCTTTCAGATCAGTCTGTACACCGGTGGTATCGGTGAGACTCCCATCGAATGCCCTCGCGAGTGAGCTCGCAAAACCAGTGTCTCTTTCAAGGACGATCCGAGAACTCACCGGCCCCGTTCATCTCAAGAAGCCGCCATTCATCGTTGAAAAACCGCCATTCATCGTAAAAACCCGCCGATCGTGGGGGCGCCGCAATCCGCCCTCCGCGGAGCCAGCGCGTCAGAACTGCGGGGAACAGAACGTGGGACCAGGAAGGGATACTCCAGACTCACGCTACTAAGAATAGGCCCTCACACGCTCGGAGTGGAATTCCCGCACGCGACTCTTCCCGTCCTCGTCTACCCTGCACCTCCGTCACCGTCCCTGCCCCACATACTCCTCCACCGCCTCCCTGAGCGCCATCACGTTCGCCACTGGCGCTGCGGGGGGCACGGAGCACGCGGTGGAGAGGATGTACGCGCCACCTGGTGCCGCAAGCTGCAGCCGTTGCAGCGCCGCTCGCCGCACGTCGTCAGGTGTTCCGTTCAACATCGTGTGTACTGGGTCGATGTTTCCTTTGATGAAGACCCGTTTGCCCAGCACTTGCAGGGCATCTTTCAGGTCGACGGTGCCGAGCGGGGGTGGATCCAATGTGTCGATGCCATCGATCCCTGTTGCCTCCATCAAGTCCAACCGGTCTCCTATGGCCCCGCACGTGTGGACGTAAACCGGTAGATCGTTGCGCACGGAACGGACGCCCGCCGCGATGCGCCGCAGGAATGGCGCCTCGAACTTCTCGTAGTAAGCTCTGGAGATGAAGCCGGCTCCCACGAAGGCGGAAGACACGAGGATTGCGTCCACATCCTCTTTGGCATTGAGGCTGGCGAGGCAGGTAGTCCCAGCCGCCAGCCTTTCGAGTATGGCAAGGCACTTACCGTCATCGAGTGCCAGCGCCGTGAGGCCCTCGGTATAGCCGAGCAATTCCAGCAGCTGTGTGAACGGACTGAAGATCTCAGCGTGCAGTGATACATCGGGTCCTGCGACGTCCCGCACGCGGCGCAGCGTATTGCAGTGGTATCGGGGAAAGAAGTCGGGTCCACCGACGGGGGCTATCTCTGCGCTGAACCCCCAGGAGAAGGGATATGTCACGCCGGAGAGGTCATGGGGCTCAACGTAGAAGAGTGCTTCAGGATCCACCTGATCGAATGGAACGAAAGGGGTGTCGACCGCAGCGGGACGAACGTGGGGGTTGTCATCGGGTGGTGCGGTGGTGAGTGATCCATCCGACCACTTCACTATGCGGGTGCCATGCTCATCCGTCTTGATTTCACTAACGTGGCTACGCCACTCGGGATCGCGTCCCGGAAGATTCACCAGGATTCCGTCGAAGCCGTAGCGGCGCTGCAACGTGACCAACGCTTCGGCGAACGCGTCGGTGTCATGCCAGATCTCGATCTGATCCAGTTCGGTGTTGAGAAAGTAGTGCCCCAGCGCGAGCTGGCACATCACCGGCGGACGGTTAGGTTGGCCCTTGGCCATCGCAACGGCCATGCGCTCCCGCGCCGTCAACGGACAACCGGCATTGTCGTGTCCATGGGCATGACAGTACGGCCTGCGTGCTCGCGTATCAAGCATGGAAGGCCGATCGGCTCTAGTTTCCGTGCAAGGAGGAGATCACCTTGACCACTCTCGATTGGGGCATTGTAGCCCTCTATTTCGCATTCGCTGCCGCCATCGGCGTGGCGCTGTCGGGGCGAGCCGGCTCGTCGGTGAAACAGTATTTCCTGGGTGGCCGCGCCCTGCCTTGGTGGCTCGCCGGCACCTCGATGGTCGCTACCACCTTCGCGGCGGACACTCCTCTCGCGGTTACTGAGCTGGTCGCACGGCACGGGGTGGCAGGCAACTGGTTGTGGTGGAACATGGTGATGAGCGGGATCCTCACGGTGTTCTTCTACGCCCGCCTCTGGCGTCGTGCGGGAGTGATGACCGATGTGGAGTTCACCGAGGTGCGATACGGCGGCCGCCCCGCTGCAATCCTGCGTGGCTTCCGCGCAGCGTACCTCGCGCTCCCCATCAACCTGATTGTGATGGGCTGGGTGAATCTCGCCATGATGGAGATCGTCTCCGTGGCGCTCGACATACCCGGGTATGCCGCACTTGGGCTCTGCTTTCTACTTGCGGCCACCTACTCGATTCTGGCAGGGCTCTGGGGCGTGGTGGTCACCG
>CP070666.1:2620354-2624372 GCA_020351775.1 Gemmatimonadota bacterium
CAACTCCGCCCTGTCGGCCCGCTCTTGCTCGGCCAGCTCGGCATCGGCCGCGGCGCCACTACCCGATCGTCCCGGATTACCGCTCGCCGGGCGGACGGATCCGGAGATGTGAAGGCGGCTCGCGTCAAAGCCGCTGCCGCGGCTGGGAGATCGGCACTTGTGATGCTGCTCAGATAAGAAATCCCCGCGCGATCGCGGTATTTGAAGCTGTGCCTCTCTTACCACCTCACGGCCCTACACGTAGCTTTGCCGCGGCCCCGATGTTCGTAATCCCCGCAAAGAGGTCGCCATGCGCCGTCTCGCACTTGCAGTACTGTCTCTGGCCTTTTTGGCCGCCTGCCAGCCCACCACAATGGAATTGACCGAGGAACAGAAGGCGGAGATTGCCGAAGAACTCACACGGTTGTACGGCGAGTCTGTGCTCTCTCTCAACCAACTGGACCAAGAGGGATGGCTGGCCTACTTCCAGAACAGCGAGGATCTCACCATTGCAGCGGAGGGTGGATTCTGCAAGTCCTATTCAGCCTTCGCAGAGACACTGAGGACCCATTGGACCCCTCTTGCCAGGGGCGAAATGAATTGGGGCGACCTGAACATCCAAGTGCTGGCTCCCAACGTCGCAGTTGTGACATCGGTCTTCGATTACGCGGCTATCGACACTGCTGGCGCTACCGCAGTTTACAGTGGTACATGGACTGCCGTGTGGGTTGAGCAGGACGGCAACTGGAAGATGGTCAACGTTGCCGAGACGTTCCCACCTGCCGAGACATCACCCGAAGGCACGTAGGGAGTTCGAGGCGAAGGGCCGGCCGCCGAGGACGCTCACGTGATCAGAAGCATACTCCGACTTCACTCCACGCACCACACCGCCTGGCCCCGCACCGGGCAAATGGCTTTGGCCTTCGCACCGCGGGCCGCGGCGCTTCGCTTCCCGAGCTCCCTGGCTGGCTCAGAGGTCAGGCTCTTCTCGGTCATGCAACGTCCTTGCTATCCACAACGGTAGCCTCTATGGTTCGCAAAGGAGGTTGTTTCGGGTAGTCTGAACGGCGCCTGAGCCGGAACGCCAGCGTCCGGCCCCGAGCGGCGTGGAGGCCACCGTCGTGCCGCTCGGGGCTCTTTGCATCCCCGTTCAGTCCCCCGTTCGTTGCCCGCTCATTCGCGTTCACCGGTCTGTTGCTTTCACCCACCCAGAAGGGGACGACGGTTCGGGGACGGCCTGAGGCGATGGCCCTAGCGGCCATGGGGCCCACGACCAGTTTGCCGCTCGCCGGATGCACGGATCCAGACCTGTGAAGCTGGCTCGGGTTGGGGGGCGCTGACTGATCTTCCGCAAGTGGAAACCCGGGTATTGGGGCTAAGTGATGCAAGAGCATGAGATGAAGTGTGAGAGTTTCGGAATCGAGACCGTGAACATTCCCTTTCATGACTTTTCTACGTGGTCGTCCGACCATCGGTCAGAATGTAAGAATTGTCAACGAGAGTACGATATGCGGGAATATGTTGCGGCCCTGGAAACGAAGCTTCGGGCATTAGGGTGGCCAGATGCGGATCGTTAGAAAAGAACGTCATCCACCAAGTCTGTTCTACAGAAAAGATTCAGAAAGCTTAGAGATAGTACCGGAGAATGCCGTACCGTGATCGGTGAATGAGGGAGGGAGAAGTGCGTGACCATCCAACAAGAAGAAAATGAGGGTGAGAGGGAATGGCCTTTCGAGACGATGTGTTCAGCCGGGCCCGTGGCCGCTGCCAATGCACTATGAAAAGGTGCAGCCACCACACCGGCAGATGCAACGCCATGCTGCGAGGTGATTGGGAGATTCACCGAGTCATGACCGGAGGATCCTACACGCTCAGCAACGTGAAGGCGATGTGTCAGAAGTGCCACCGGAACACACCGAGGTATGGTTGCGGGAAGCGGTAAATCGGGCGCCCACCCTGAAGACGTGGCCGGCCGTGATCGCTGAATGAGGGAGGCACACAGTGGCAACAATTGAAGAGCAGAAGTGCCGAAAATGCGGTGGACCGATCCACCCGTCGTTCTCAAACTATGAGGTGGATTCTGGGACCGGTGAACCCCAGCACAAAGAATGTCCTAGCCAGCAATCGATCGAAACGAGCGATACCAGCGGTGGACCATCAAGTGCGGACCATTGACTGGGCATTCTCCATCACGTTCAAATTCAGTCGTGTAGCATATCTGGCCGTGATCGGTGAATGAGGGAGGGAGATAGAGATGTCCATAGTGAGTGGTCGGGATCGTGACGCGGCACGGCAGTTACCGGATCGGTTTGTGAAGTTCCCCATCGGTGAAGCAAAGACGCGGATCACCGAGCTAGTGAGCCAGTATTGGATGTCGTACGACGCTTGGGCGCGGGCCCAACTAGTCGAGGCGCTGCTGCCACTGCTGAAACCGTTGTTAGAATCTGGCGCCGTGGTAAGTGACCAAGAGCGGGATCTCTGCGAAGGTATCGTCGCGAGCTGGGTGGCAGGACAGTGATCGGTGAATGAGGGAGGGTGTGTCAATCATTTGGCACGCCGGAGTTCAACAAGGAGTGAATCGGTATGAAGAAATCGCCATGGCACTCGATCAAGACATATGTATACCATGTCTGCACAAATTGCAACGCCGGTAACAACATCGAGAAGGAGAACCTACGACCCGGTAAGGGCGGAAAACGGCTCTGCAGGGAATGCAAGAACTGGATCGCTAAAAAACGGTGTTGAGTGGTACTCAAAACTCCTGCTCTTCGGCAGCATCGCGGCAGGCTAAGTCCGTGTTACACAACAGATTGAGAAGTGTTGCCCGTTGGATCGGTGCTACAATCGGAGATCTTCATGGCGAGGTTCACAGAGACAGCAGGATGTGTGATCGTAAGCCTAGCCTATCCCATCCTCGGGATCTTGGGGCTTGTAATCCACATATGGACGATCGTCATCGCGTATGAAATCAGCGGGTTAGTAGGAGCCGCAATAAGCTTCATGTTACCAGTATTAGCCCAAATCTACTGGGGTATCGCAGCGTGGCAGGAAACTGGCACGATCGCCAACCCCTATTGCCTCGCGGTCATCGGGTATTTCGTAGTTCTTGTGCTGGGTGGGATTGGTGTCGCCCTGGCTGATAGGAATTGATGTCTCCTCTACAACCTCCATGAACGGCGGCGCGGACATTTCAATGTGGCTCACAATCTTACTGCTGTTGGTTGTGTTGGTCATCTGGTGGCAGTACCGGTTCTCTCATCGGAAGCGCATCAATCTGCAGGCATATGCGATTTATCTGCTTCTGAGCGACCAGATCCGTGATGACCATCAACTGAAGTTCTTTGACTATCTGGTCAATCTAGATACAGACTATCCGTTGAAAGCCGCGTATCTGGCGACGGGAGCGGTAGAGAGGATGAGTAGCGAGCTAGCAGAGAAGGGATCCTTGATTAGCGCGGCCGCAATGATTCAACAGGTCCGTCGGCAGTGGGTGGAAGAACTCACGAAAGAGGATGCAGATCGATCGGTTCAAAAGGCAATTGAGCGGCACCATAGACGGCATCCCGATCAGCCGTGATCGGTAAATGAGGGAGCGAGATAGTGACAACTATAAGAGCGAAGGTGATCCCAGAGCCCGCTGAGGGAACAAGGCCCGTTTTGATACGACAGAACCAGGATGGTCCGCTCATTCAGGATGAAGGCGATTTGACGTATCTGTGTGGTTTGTGCGGCTTCGCACTCCTCAAGGACGTCGAAAAGAGCCATGTCTTTATCGACATCGTATTCAAGTGTCCATGTTGCGACTTGTTCAACGAGATCTCATCGACAGGTGAATGAGATACTAGGACCCACCGCCAAGATCTTCACCAACAGCAACGCAATCCCAGCGCCGACCCCTGCCGCCGGCGCTTTGCTTTTCACCTGCTCGTACCAACTGCTGATCCGACCAGTAGTTTTCCACCTCCTCAGGAGTCGCCTTTCGGGGTCTGGAAGGGGGGCGTATGCTCCGCACGGCTTTGTTGCATGGCTCGGAGCTGAG
>CP070666.1:2624472-2628758 GCA_020351775.1 Gemmatimonadota bacterium
CGTCGCACAACATCATCGGCGGTTTGACTCCGGCTGCCCGCAACATTATCTCCGCGAACAGTGAAGGAATATCCATGTGGAACGATGCGAGCAACAACCGCGTCGTGGGCAACTTCATCGGCACGGATGTGACAGGCACCTCCGGCCTCGGAAACAACATTGAAGGGGTCGTGCTATCTGACGGTGCGTCGCACAACATCATCGGCGGTTTGACTCCGGCTGCCCGCAACATCATCTCCGCGAATGGCGAAGGAATAGCCGTGTGGGGAGAAGCGAGCAACAACCACATCGTTGGTAACTACATTGGCACGGATGTGACAGGCACCTCCGGAATCGGCAACGACCTGAGTGGGGTCCGTCTTATTGACGGCACTTCGGGCAATTGGATTGGGGGACGTCGTAGAGGTGCCGGTAACGTGATTTCGGGCAGCCTACGCTACGGCGTGATGATAATGGGCGGCGCGAGCCAGAACCACGTGCAGGGCAACTACATAGGCACGCAGGCCGATGGTACCAGCCCGTTGGGTAATGGCCGCCATGGCGTGCTCGTGTCAACTGGCGCGAGTGACAACACGATCGGCGGTATCCACGTCAGGCCGGGGCTGTGCAATGGTCCATGCAACACGATTGCGTTCAATGGCCCTCCGGATACGGGTTGGGATGGTGTGCGTGTCTTCTCCGGCACGGGCAACATGGTCATTGGCAATGCCGTCTACTCGAACGCTGGTCTGGGGATTGACCTGGGGGACAATGGTGTCACAATCAACGACCCGGGGGATATCGACGAGGGTCCCAACAATCTGCAGAACTTCCCCTTGCTGACAGCGGCAAGTGGGTGGCGTCTCAGGATTGAGGGCACACTGAACAGCACTCCGGAGACGGATTTCAGGCTGCAGTTCTTTGCCAACTCCGACTGCGATCCCTCTGGCCACGGTGAAGGTGACACCTACCTCGGCACTAGATGGGTCCACACCGACGCCGGCGGCAACGCCAGTTTCTCCTTCAGATTGTGGCGCAGGGTATCGTCCGGCTCCTTCATCACGGCAACGGCGACCGACAGCGATAACAACACCTCGGAGTTCTCGGCCTGTGTGGAGAAGACCTGAGGTGGCGTACCACAGTCAGGAGTGGGTCAGCAACGCCACTCAATGGTGGTCGCCTGAGAAAGCCCCGTGCGTCTCACGGCGCTCGGGGCTGTGTCTTGCGCCCGACCTGTTGCCCTCCCGCCCATCTCACGCCGGGCGTTTCGTCTGACGCCCGATCGCGAGTGAGGTTGGGTGACCTCATCAACACCGGTTTTCAGACGCAGCGGCCGCGTAGCGGCGAGACAGGCGCGTCACGGATACTCGAGGGCTAACCGTACCTCAATCTGACTGAGGATCTCAGGCGAGTAGTCCTCCTTCGCAGCCACCTGCGTCCCAATGCGGCGGCGACTGAGTACGCGAACGACTGTGGCTTCTCCTGATCCCTCTACCACGACTCGTGCCATAGTCCCCATGTTGCCCGAGGCACCAACTGTGAGTCCTTTGGTGCCGATCACCACACACAGGGAGTCGCTGTAGCATTGCGATTCCTTGAGGCCGAGACCTGCTGCGACGACGGCTTCACGAACCACATCCATGACTGAATCGAACGGGACTGGAAACCGACGGGCAACTCCCTGGTCCAGTGGTTCCGAGCGGAGTCCCCCGACCGTGGCGCAAGACATCAACAGGAGCGAACCGGGCAAGAAGGCTGTGAGAGAGCGGTGCATTTGAGCGGCCCTCCGTTTGGAGCACCAGTCAACACCGCATCAACCACACCAGCGTGGACTGGATGCTAATCCATTCTTTCCCAATGAGTTGGAGCAGCCCGGGTCTCTGATCCTGTCCGCTCATCAGGACACTCGTTGTCCTACAAGCCACTGTTTGCCGCGTGAGGCGCCTCGGTTTTTTGAGCGGGTTTGCGGCTCGTGGCGGTCACGCTTGCCAGTGCCTGCGCCGAGCCCCATAGTAGGCTCGTTGCCCTCAAGGTCACCGTGTAGGACCACACACGCCGGTGGCCTTTTGCGTGGCCCCGCCGCCAGACAGACGCCATTTCAGACGCCGCAGTGTGACGCCGCTGCAGACGCCCGCCAGACGACGAGAGCCGAGACCATCGGTACAGGTCTTGACCCACTCTAGGAAGCTCAGATGCGTTACTTCAGCCTTGTGGTGGCAGTGCTGCTGTTGGTCACAACCTCATCACTGACGGCACAGCGGACGGAAGACGAACTCCGCCAACTGATCAGTGCTGCTCAAGAGGACACGACAATCGAGAATCTCCTTTGGGCGACCTATGCAACTCGTGTGCTCGGGGAATACGATCAATCAGAGGAATTCCTGCAGCAAGCGGCGACAGCGTTGCAGCAGGCCCAAAACAGCGTCCTCAGCAGCCGCATTATGTTGGAGCTTGCGTCGGGCGGAGGCGTCAACGGTGCACAGCGGGCATTCCGCGAAGCGCGCAGCCAACGCGTCATGGTGCCTCAGGAGATCGGTGCTTGGATCAGCAACTATCCGGTTCTCCTGGTCGGCGGCGAGTTCGACGAGATGATCGAGCGATTCTCACCCGAGGCCAATAACCCACTCTATCGCTGCGCCTGCCACTATCAGAAGGCGTGGATGCACAGGGTGGCTGGGCGAATGGACGTCTCCAGAGCCCACTGGGATTCAGTGGTAGTGGCCTCGGAAGCTGACCCGCCTCAGAGTGACGACCCGGACACCCATGCTGACCTTGTTGCCCAGCTCGCACGTAACTACGCCCGCGCTGGTAGAGAAGCGGATGCGCGGCGCATGCTGGAAGAGGCCATGGCTATGCCGGTTAGCGCAGGAGCGCTGCCCGGGGTTCGGCGCAGGTGGGCGCAGGCTTATGCGGAATTGGGTGATGTGGAAGGGGCAGTCGAGCACCTTGAATACCTACTGTCTGTACCCGGTCTAGTGACCGTACATACGCTCGAAGCGAGGGTGACGTGGGACCCCATCAGGGCCCACCAAGCTTTCCAGGAGTTGCTCAACCGCCATCGTTAGGCTAGTGCGAGGGGTGTCTTTCACAACCTGGCCAACCCTTGTACCGCGCTTCATACTAGTGTCTGCCCTCAAGGCCACCGCGTGCTCGGACCACACACGCCGGTGGCCTTTTGTGCCCCGCCGTCAGACTGACGCCGTAGTAAGATGCCGTAGTAGACGCCGCATTGTGACGCCGCAGTAGACACCGCAGTAGGACGCCCGCCAGACGACGCGACCGCAGGACCGCCGACATTAAATGGCGAGGTTATTAACCGATGACCCAGAATGTTGGCGATGGCGAATTCCGAAGGTGGATCACACCTTCTATGGGCGAATTCGTCTCCCTCATATGCCAGACATGATAGGAGGCGTCCTCATGAGATTCCGGTACGTTGCAGTTACAGTAGTCGTTGGAGTGACAGTTCCACAGACCGTCTTCAGTCAGGTGACCGGCGTCCCTCCAGGTTTCAAGGTAGGAGCCGCAATTGGGTACAACACCCTTGGTGGTGACGATTTCGACGGTCTCGACCCGGGCTTCGGTTTTCATGGCTTCTTGGGATACATGACTCCAGCGGGCTTCACCATCAGCGGTGGAGTGCAGTACAGCACTCACGGCGTGGACGGGATCGATGAAAACGCCCACGTACTCGGCGTCTACGTAGAGCCGCGTTATTCGGCGAAACTAGCCAGTCCTTCTGTTGCCCCATTCATCGGAGGCCGGGCCTATTGGGTCCGTTACACTCTGAACATGGCATGGGTTGGGGATGCGAGTTCTTCGGGCTTCGCCTTCGCCGGTATTGGCGGTATCGTCTTTCAGGTAGCTCCGCAGTTCGCGTTGGAGCCGGCTGTAACGTTCATGCTCTTGTCTTTCGGAGAGGCAAAGGTGGATGGTGAGACAATCCCTGACACCGACATGCAAGGCAACTCGCTAGGTCTACACCTTGCCTTTGTTATTTCATTCCCATCTCACTAAGACAACGAGGATGCGGAGAACTGCGATTTCTTGGTTAGCGTGCCCACGAGCCGCCAGAGAAACGGCTGTACGGGACAGCCTGCGGCCACGAATGTCCCAATCGCGCCCCCCGATGTCCCAATGGCGCACTACCTAGCGGTGGTACAAGCCTGCATATTTTCGACGTCGCCCTCAACGCGCCGGTGGCCTTTTGTGCCCGCCGCCAGAGTAGACGCCGTAGCTGGACGCCGCAGTAGATGCCGTAGCGTGACACCGCAGTAGACGCCTCAGTAGGACGCCCGCCAGACGAC
>CP070666.1:2628858-2631729 GCA_020351775.1 Gemmatimonadota bacterium
CACCTTGGCCAAGACGCCCGCTGACCGATTTGCCACCATGAGCCAGCTTGCAGAGGCGTTATCCGGTGAGCCGCCTGCCCGAGCTGCATTCGCAGCGGCGAGCAGCGGACCAGCCGACAGGGGTGGAGCCACCGTGACGGCTTACGTGCTCAGCAAGCTCATCGGGTACTCGCGATTGTCGATGAAGAACGACATCAGTTATCTGAGCTTCAAGAGGTCGGACGAAATCGTAGAAGCAATCAACAGCATAGCTAGGGGGATTCCGCGAGACTCGGACGAGGTCTTCTTTGTCAATCAGGGCGGCGGAACAATCACCGTGATTTGTGAGGCTGAGAAGGAGAGGCTGCTAGATAGCGTACGAAATCAGGCAGTCTACTACCGGCCCAGGGTAGGAGTCCTGAGCATTCAGGAGGCACACGAAGAAGACGTCCCAGCGTCGATTGAAGTGCCCGGCCTCTACGCCTACTTCATCAACCGACTCGCGGAAGGCGGCATCAACATCCTAGACTTGATCTCGACGAGAACCCAGTTGACGGTGATAGTCGCTGAAGATGATCTGACGTCCGCCTTCTCCTTGCTTAGTGACCGAATCAGAGAACACCGACGACGCGGGCAGGACTTGGCATAGTATCGACCACACGAGGAGCCTGCTCATGGCTGACGTATTGGACCGCCTCAAGGCTGCATTAGCCGACCAGTACCGGATCGAGCGTGAGCTTGGTTCCGGTGGGATGGCGACGGTCTATCTCGCTCAGGACCTCAAGCGTGACCGACAAGTTGCCCTCAAGGTCATGCGGCTCGAACTCGCTGCAAGCCTCGGCCCCGAGCGGTCCGTCTAGAGAGGATACGGTGACTATGCACAGCAGACGCGATTTCATGATGTGGACCGTCGCCGCCGGAACGCCTTTGGCGATTGGTGCCTCGCTAAAACCTGACCTCAGACAGGAGCCTTCCTTCTTTGAAACGGTCAGGAGTCGTCGCTCGGTCCGCCGATACCAACCGACCCCGGTTCCTGACGAACACCTCAGGGAGATCCTGGATGCGGCGCGCTTGGCTCCCACGTCGGGGAACCAGCAGCCCTGGAAGTTCCTCGTGGTACGGGATAGCGGATTGATCGACCGAATGAAAGAAGCATGCATCGAGAAGAGCCTCGAGGCACGAAGAGCGCGGGGATTGACGGTCTCAGATGAGATGGCCGAATCCGTCAGGGAATCCTTCCAGGGCTACTTCTCGGCACCGGTCTACGTGGTCGTACTCACCGATAGCCAATCCCGGTACCCCACGTACAATCACTGGGATGGACCCCTGGCGGCGGGATACCTGATGCTGGCAGCGCGTGCATTGGGCTACGGCACCGTCTTCATCACCGATTCCATTCCGACGGATGTCACGAAGGAAGTCCTGAACATCCCGGACCGATACACGAGGGTGTGCATCACGCCGATTGGTGTGCCCGAGACCTGGCCCGATTCTCCCGACAAGAAGGAGCTGGACGAGTTCATTGTCTATGATCGGTTCTAGCGGTTTTGGGGTGCGGAGTTCGATGTGACGAAAGCCACCTCTCACCGTCCGTACTTACACTGGAACTGCTCTACTACGACTACGAGTTCCTGCGGCAAGCGCGCCCTGACTTCCGCTGTGATCGGTTCTGGAACACCGCCGTAGAACGCCTCGGCAATGGCGCCGGCGATACACGCCATCGTGTCGCTGTCCCCGCCGAGTGATATCGCGTTGCGCACGGCGCTCTCGAAGTCCTCCGATTCGAGGAACGCGATAATTGATTCGGGAACGGATCCCTGACAGGACACGTCAAACGTGTATGTGGGTCGGATGTGATCGAGGGCGCGGTCGAGATCGTATGAAAAACGCTCGACGATCTGTCGCCTGATCCCCTCCTTGCTCTCGCCGCTGCGGGCTAGAAACACGGCGAGGGCGGTGGCCTGCGCGCCCTTGATGCCCTCCGCATGGTTGTGTGTCACTCGGGCGCTACGTTCGGCCTCGGCCAGGACATCCGCGACGGTACTGAACGCCCGCGCCACTGGACTCACCCGCATGGCAGATCCGTTGCCCCAGGAGTTGTAGGGCTCGCTGTCCACTGAGTGGATCCAACTGTGGAATGTCCCGCCGTACCCAGCATTGGGGTACCGCCTCCCGTACAGTCTCAGCGCCGACGCGTAGTCCAACCCTGTGAGAATCGCGTGTGCCACCGCGACCGTGAGCACCGTGTCGTCGGTGAATCGCGAACGCTCGCAAAACAGCTCGAAGTCGATGGTCTTGATCTGGCGGCCCGGGCCCTCGAACGGCGAGCCGATTATGTCGCCAGCTATCGCTCCCAGCACCGGTCGGCCCTTGGTTTCGCACTCACTGCCGCATGCTACAGGGGTTCGCAAGACAAAGCCACACTACATTGCTGTGCCTCTACCAATCTGGCCATGTCCAAGTGCGAGGGGTAGCTTAGAGCCGGGACCACGGGGAGGCTGTGTATGGCTAACCTGTTGGACCGCCTGAAAGCTGCATTAGCTGACCGCTACCGGATCGAGCGGGAGCTTGGGTCTGGTGGGATGGCGACAGTCTATCTCGCTCAGGACCTGAAGCATGATCGACAGGTCGCCCTCAAGGTCATGCGCCCCGAACTCTCTGCCATCTTGGGCGGTGAACGCTTCCTGCGCGAGATTCGGATCGCAGCAAAGCTCAACCACCCGCACATCCTAGCTCTCCACGATTCAGGCGAAGCCGACGGATTTCTCTACTACGTGATGCCCGACGTAGAAGGCGAGTCGTTACGCAACAAGCTCAGGCGGGAGAAACAACTATCCGTTGATGAGACGGTTACGATCACTCAGCAGGTCGCCGCCGCACTCGACTACGCAC
>CP070666.1:2631829-2639816 GCA_020351775.1 Gemmatimonadota bacterium
CCGCCGGTTTCACGATCTGTACGTGGACGAGCAACCCGAGCCTGAACCGCCTGAGAAGCCGCACGTGAGGCCGTACGAAGATCGAGCCGAGCGTACGGAACGGCTGCAGCTGACGCGCAAGAAGCTGCAGCATGCATTCATCATGAAGGAAATCATCGGACCGCCGAAAGGAATCGAACGGATGGGAGAGTGACGCCGGCCAGGTGAGTTGCTTCAGAAGATACGCCGATCCGCGTCGCTCTGATCGTCACGCAACCACACCATGTCTGAACTTCCGTATTTCACAGCAGAGCACCAACAGGTCCGTGACCTCGTGCGCGACTTCGCGGAATCAGAGATAAAGCCCGTTGCCCGTGAACTCGACCTGCAGAGCAAGTTCCCCTGGGAGAATGTCAGGAAGATGGGTGAGCTGGGGTTGCTGGGATCGACGTGGTCGGTCGAGCTGGGTGGCGCGGGCATGGATTACATCTCCTACATAATCATCGTCGAGGAGCTCGCCAGGGTCGATGCCAGCCACTCCATCACGTGTTCGGCCCATACGACGCTGGGCACCTCGCCCATCGTGCAGTTCGGCAACGAAGAGCAGCAGCAGCGTTATGTTCCTCTGCTAGCATCCGGTAAGGTGCTGGGTGGCTTCGGCCTGACGGAGCCCGGCGCCGGATCGGACGCCGGCGGTACGGAGACCTTTGCCGAAGACAAGGGTGATCACTTCCTGATCAACGGCTCCAAGATCTTCATCACGCATGCGGGTGTGGGTGAGATCTTTGTGATAACCGCGCGCACCGAACGCAAGCCCGCAAAGCGAACCGGCGGGATATCATCCTTCATCGTTACCAAGGACACGACGGATCTTGCCGAGGCAGAGGCGGTCGGTGTGGGGCATGACCCCGATCTGGTGAAGACCCCCGGCGTGACCGCCGGCAAGAAGGAAGACAAGATGGGTTGGCGCGCGTCTGATACGCGCGAGCTGGTACTGGAAGACGCTGTCGTCCCGAAGGAGAACGTGCTGGGCGAGCCGGGCAAAGGATTCATCAACTTCTTGAAGACGCTCGACTCGGGACGCATCGGCGTGGGGGCCATCGCGCTGGGACTGGCTCAAGGCGCGCTGGAAGAGAGCCTCAAGTATACCAGTGATCGCAAGCAGTTCGGCAGGACCATCGCTTCGTTCCAGAACACCCAGTTCGCTCTAGCCGACATGGCGACCGAGATCGAGGCAGCCCGCCATTTGGTCTACCACGCCGCGTGGCTGTATCAGAACGGCAAGCCACATACGACGGCGGCCGCGATGGCCAAGCTGTATGCCTCGGAAGCCTGCATGCGAGCCACGACCAAGGCGGTGCAGCTCCACGGCGGTTATGGCTACACGACCGAATACCCTGTGGAACGCATGATGCGCGACGCCAAGGTGAACGAGATCGGCGAAGGGACCAGCGAGATTCAGCGGCTGGTGATCGCGCGGGACCTGCTCAAGGACTATGCGGTAGCGTGAGCCTCACGTGATCAAGTTTGGCGCACGACTGGTAGATGCAGGAGTATCAGCTGATCACGGTCACCTGCTCTCCGCTCCCCGCTTCCCCTTCCAGCCGCATCCACCCAGGTAGATCATCGGGGGGCGGCGTGCGGCCGTAGAACACGTCGTCGAGCTTCAAAGCGGCCTTGCGGAACCATCTCGAGCGCTGCACTCCGAATCTGACCGTACGATGCAACAGGTTGTCGGGATGTGAGTAGGGGCAGACACTGACGCACCTGCCACAGTCCGTACCGAGCTTGCACCACAACGTGAAACACGCCTCGGAGTCTATCTGCCAGCGCTTGGCTCCATCTATCACTGTGCGACCCTCGAACGAGATGGCCCGGCTGGGACAGGCTTCCGCGCATTTCTTGCAGTCGGTGCAGAAGTCGATCATCGACATGCCGTAACGTCTCCGGTCTACCACCAGGGGCAGGTCGGTGGTGACGACCGCGATCCTCACTCGCGGCCCCAGATCGGGCGTCATGAGCAAACCCATCCTGCCGATCTCGCCGAGCCCGGCGTCCCGGGCCACCAGCGGGCATACGACCCGATAGTTGCCGTCGATGTGGGCCCGTGCCGGGTAGCCCAGCCCGCGAATGAACTCCGCTATCTGGATCGCGATGGCGCCCGATGCGAGATACTGCTGCGACGATTCCATGACGATCGTGCCGAGCGGGGCGCTGTCCAACATCCGCTTGTCCATCTCGACCGTGACGGCGATGGCAAACTTCTGGTCGAGCGCAACCGTTTGCCCGTAGTCGGCTCCACGCCCGACTACCGTGTACTTGTGGTAATCCTGTAGCTCGGTTACTCCGGCACGCCGGGCACCGAGCTTGACGGCCCAACGTTTGATGAACCGGGTCATCCCCACGGGATCGTAGTGTACCCGTTCCTGCGCGACGGGTCCGTCCACCAGCGGGCGTAATTGTTCCACCGTGGTGAAGCTCGCATCGGCTGCGCAGAACGTTTGCGGGTTGTAGTGCCGGGCACCCCGCTGGAGCAAACCCGGCTCCGCCCTGAAGGCATCGTCCGGTGCCCGTCTGGTGGGGTTGTCGCGGTAGTATTGTTCGAACCACGTAGTCCCGACTTCGAGGTGTTGGCGGGAGAACATGGTGTCCCGCTCGTCGATCCTCGTGGTTGGCGTGTCATTGCCGGTGCGCGCTGTCGTTCCGGTCGGAATCGCAAACAGAACAGCCACCAAACCGGTGAGTGCGAGGAGCAGCACAGCGAAGACGATCGAAGACTGGAACGCGAGTCCGCCGGCCACGAAGTAGGGCAGGGGCGCAAAAACGGCGAACAGCAGGAATCTGACTCCTGCCCGCGGTTCGTTCTCGGCCACAGACTGGACTGCGGCGTAGATGAAGAACACCAGCAGTATCACGCCTACCGCGATTGTGGCCGCTCCTGCGGCGTTGTTTGCAGTGAGATCCATGTCGGTTATGAGAGAATGGAGTCAGGCCGGAATATGACCAAGGTTGAGCTGTCGCGGGAGATAGCTGGAATCGGGCAGCGAATCTTCACCGTTCGATCACAGACGCCGCCGAGGTACGCGAACCAGTGCGGAGCGCGTCGCCCCGTATTACGCGAAGACTGGATTGAGTCGCCTATCAGCTGGGAGGCGTCTACCGTCGGTTCAGAATCTGACCGCGACCGACAGGGCGAGGCCGCGTTGAAACCTCACCGTTCCGTCCCGCAGCAGCAGATCCATCTGGATCCCGACCCATCGTTGCGGCGCAGTCCACCGGCTCAGTAGGATGCCGCCGATGACACCCGCGCCTGCTCCTATCAGGATGTCTGGCGTTTCCGTCCTGCATTCCTCGCTGTCCTCGTAACCGAGGTCGCATATGGGGGGGTCGTTTGAGAGAGCCGGTAGGAAAACGGCTCCCGCGGCTGCCGATAATGCGATCGTGGCGGCCAATGCGGCGGGATCGCGCCCGATGTTCGTTTCCAGGCGACCGACGGCTTCCAGTGGCAGCACCATTGTCGTATCGCCTGTCGGGATCAAGGAGATCGAATCTTGCGTCAGATCCACGAGACGCCCGCTCATGTAGCGCCCCGGAACCAGATCAGACCATAGCCGTATTCGGGCCCCGGCACCGAGTCCGTTGCTGTCCTGCGCCACCATGGTGCGGACGGTGAAGGAGTGAACGGCGCACAACAGAAGGACGATACAAGCCAGTTGCATTGCGCTGCGCGACACGGGCCCTCGTTGCGGTGGATTCGTGTGGTGGCCACCCATGAGACAACTTCTCTCTAATTGCACCAAGTGCAAGGTCGGTAAGCGTTGCCCCGGGACCATGCCCAAGGGATATTCCCTGACGCAAACGACAACCGGAGACGCAAATGAAGCAACGTGCGCTCGGCAACCAAGGTCTGGTCGTCTCGGAAATCGGTCTGGGGTGCATGGGCATGAGCGATTTCTACGGTCCGGCGGACGACCGAGAGGGCATTGCGACAATCCATAGGAGTCTGGAATTGGGCTGCAACTTCCTGGACACGTCGGATATCTACGGTCCTCATAAGAACGAGCGTCTGGTAGGTGAGGCAATCAAGGGCAAGCGTGATGAGTTCGTGATTGCCACGAAATTCGGGATCGTGCGCGGGGAGGATGGCAGCTTCCAGGGGATCAACGGCAGACCGGAGTACGTCCTGCAGGCATGCGACGCTTCGCTACTGCGATTGGGGATCGATCACATAGACCTCTACTACCAGCATCGCGTCGACCCCGCGGTGCCGGTCGAGGAGACTGTCGGTGCCATGGCTCGGCTGGTTGAAGCCGGCAAGGTCCGCTATCTCGGGCTTTCCGAGGCCGCGCCGGATACCATCAGGAGGGCGCACGCGGTGTTTCCCATAAGTGCGTTGCAGACCGAATACTCACTGTGGTCCAGGGACCCCGAAGTCGAGATCTTGGCAACCACCCGGGAGCTGGGCATCGGGTTCGTGGCCTATAGCCCGTTGGGCCGCGGATTTCTCACCGGCCGGTTCAAGAAGTTCGAGGACCTGCCCGCAGGCGACTGGCGACGTGACAGCCCCCGATTCCAGGGCGCCAACTTCGCCAAGAACCTGGAGCTGGTCGACCGCATCACTGACATCGCGGCCGAGAAGAACGTGACCGCCGCCCAGCTGGCGCTGGCGTGGGTGTTGGCTCGCGGGGACGACATCGTCCCGATTCCCGGAACCACCACGCGAGCGCATCTCGAACCCAACATGGCAGCGGCCACGATCTCTCTTACAGCAGAGGAACTGGCCCGGATTGAAGAGGCTGCGCCAGTGGGTGTCGCCGTGGGGATGCGCTACCCGGAACACGTAATGAAGTTCGTCGGTCTCTAGACGGGTCCAGCCTTCGTGAGGGTGCGTTAGGGCACACCGATTCAGTTGGATGCCGTCGCGAATATAGAGGAAGGAGTAGGCCCGCAGCAGTTGAGCCACTTCAATCGCGTGGTGCCCTGTCGTCGGGTGCCCCGGTGTCCCGGTTACCCGGTGCCCCGGCATGCCGAGGTGAGGCTGCCACGGCCGCCGGGTAATTGCATCCGCCGGGAAGCTGGGTAGCGTCTCACAGCCCCAGACTCAGCCCCACCCCGGCCGTTATCATCAGAGTGTTCCATTTGCCATCGGCGCCATCCTGCAAGTCTGACAGGCCAACGTTGTAACGCACATCGATGTTGAACAAGCCGACGTCGAGCGCGGCACCGATCGCCCCCGAGAGCACCGCGGACTTGGTATCGAAGTCCGTACACTCGCTGGATAGAGTCTCGAACGAAATGCCGCAGGAGGTCTCGAACGACGCGACCGGCCCCAGGTAGAGCATCGGCTTGACGATGATCCCGAACGTGAAGCCGACCAGCAGAGGCACATCTACGTAGTCCTGGTTGAGATCCACCAGGTTGGCGTCGCCGTCGAGGACTCGGGCTTTACGTTGCACGTACAGCAGTTCCGGCTGCACTATGATCGATCCCAGGCCAAGGCCGACATACGCTCCTCCGACGAAGCCCCATCGCTTCTCGGTGTTATCGACCTGGGCGATATCGGAGTTGGCTGCGCCGGCTTTGAGTCCCAACCTGATTCCCTGGGCCTGGAGCCCGGCCGTTGGCACGGTCAACCCCAGCAGCAAAGCGAAGACCCACACTAGCCGTTTCGGCATCATTACCTCCCAATGATTCAAGTTGCGTCGAGGCCGGCCTGGCCTGGCCGGCGAGACCGGCGCCAAATCAGTTCCTCAGCTCGACCGGTATCGGGTTGTCGGGATTGGGAAGATCGTTGGTCACCGACACTATCCGCCAGCGACCATCCCGCTTGATGAGCTGAAAGCTGTCAACACCCACGGTGGGCTGCCGCGGCGACCCGGTGATGTGCGCCTCGTAGAGCACCAGCACGTGAGCGATGTCGCGGAACACCATGGATTTCATGTTCCTGATCGTCTCGGAGAATCCCGTCTGTTCCACGTTGGCCCGTTCGATGAAGCTGACGAAATCCTGTACGAAGCCCTCCACGGTGAACACCGTCGATTCGGTCCGCGTCGTGCGCAGCACGACGACGGCCTGATCGAGGAACAATGACCGGACTCTGTCCCAGTCCGGGGTGGTACCGGCATCGAAGGTCACCAGGTCGTAGAGTTCGGTCACCACGCCCTCGGCTGTTTCGAGCGCGGCTTCGGTTTCAGGTTCTGCTTGGGCCGCGAGATCGGCAGTGTGAAGGGGGATCAGAACCGCGGCTAGAAGCGACAAGGAATATCCCGATCTGTGCATTTTCGTCATCCTGTGCGATAAGACGCTGCTCGTTGTCCTGCTACAATTATAGCGAGGCTGTGGGTTGACATAGTGCTGCTGGCGCTCGTTACGGCGACTGAGCACCCGAACCGTTATCTTCCCAACGGTGAACGAAGTGAGTTGAACTCTCTGCGGAGCGAGTGATCCATGGATCCTGGTCCGTTCATCGCATTGGCGTTTGCGTCGCCGGCAATCATTGCGGCAGTTGGTGCCATCTGGCTTGGTTCGAGGGCGCTCCGCATCTGGAGCCAGAAGAAGGGCCGTACGATCGAGGCGATCGAGGAACTGGAACGTGAGATGGCCGAGATCCACGAGCGCCTCGACTTTCACGAGCGACTCCTGCAACAGCATCGCGACGCGGCGAGACTAGAGGGTGAGTAACCTACTCAGAGACATCTCGGTGTGAGCGACGCGGCCTCGCGTCAGGAGCTCTTTGCTGCTGTCGACCTCGGCTCCAACAGTTTCCACATGATCGTCGCGCGCCATGAGGACGGGCAGCTCCGGGTAGTCGACCGTCTCCGCGAGATGGTGCGACTCGCCGCTGGAGTGGCTGCCAATCGTGATCTTTCACCGGCGGCACGCGATCGCGCGCTCGCGTGTCTCGCGCGGTTCGGACAGCGCCTGCGCGGTATACCGTCCGAGCGGGTCCGTGCCGTGGGGACGAACACGCTACGGCGCGCCCGTAACCCGACGGCCTTCCTCAGATCTGCTGAGAATGCGCTGGGACACCCGATCGAGATCATCTCCGCCCACGAAGAGGCGCGCCTGATCTATAACGGCGTGGCTCACGATATGACACCCTTCGGACGCAGGCTGGTGATCGACATCGGCGGGGGCAGCACCGAGTTCATTCTGGGTGAGGGTCACACACCGGATGAACTCGAGAGCGCTTCCGTAGGATGCGTCAGTGTGACCGAGGCGTTCTTCGATGGGGGCGACATCACGCGGAAGCGATTCAAAGATGCGCAGACAGCAGTTGCACTGGAGCTGCGTCCCTTACGTAAGACCTTTAGGGTCGGCGGGTGGGATGAAGTCGTGGGTTCCTCAGGGACGATCCGTGCCGTGGCGGAAGCGCTGCGTGAGTCCGGCTGGGGGCACGGGACCATCACGTGGTCCGGATTCAAGAAGCTGCGTAAGGTATTGGAACGGGCCGGCCACGTAGACCGAATCTCGGTTCCAGGAGTCTCAGCCGAAAGGCGGCCGGTGTTCCCGGGAGGTGTTGCCGTTCTTGAGGCCTGCTTCCGCAGTCTCGAGCTGAAAGAGATGCGGGTCAGTGATGCCGCGCTGCGCGAGGGCGCGCTTTACGATCTGATCGGTCGATCCCGCCATGAAGACCCGCGGGCAGCCAGTGTCGCTGCCTTTGCTGATCAATACCGTGTCGACCGGGAGCATGCGGGCAGAGTGCGTGACACTGCGCTGGCAGGCTTCGACCAGATAGCCAGTTCTTGGGGGCTGGCTGATGTTTATCGAGACATGCTCGGTTGGGCCGCCGAACTGCACGAGGTCGGGCTGGCAGTCGCACACGACCATTACCAACGCCACGGGTCATACCTGGTGGCCCATTCCAACCTGAGCGGATTCTCTCGAGGCGAACAACTCGTTCTCGCCACAATGATTCAGGGTCATCGGCGCGGCCTCCTTCCTGATACGTTCGACACGCTGCCGGACCGTCGGGTAGATGCAGTCAGAAAGGCTACGGCAGTTCTTA
>CP070666.1:2639916-2642694 GCA_020351775.1 Gemmatimonadota bacterium
GGAGTGCAGTCCCGGGAGCAGGCCGGCCATGTGTGACTCGAGGAAGGCGACGATTCCACCCGGCCCAACGTGACTGGCCGCCGTCCGCAGCACGCGTGCGGGCTCGCCTTGATGCATGAGCACGAAGCGTCCGATGAGGGCGTCCACCGGCGAATCGGGCTCGAGCTCGGTGATCTCGGCGTGGCGGAACTCGACGTTTCGTATCCCCTTTGAACGCGCCCGTGCAGCGGCCAACTCGAGAGGCTCGGCGGCGCGATCGATCCCCAGAACAAAGCCCGAGGTTCCCACAAGATCTGCCGCGACGAGCGACAGATCTCCTGCGCCGCAGCCGATGTCGAGCACGCGCATGCCCGACGCGAGACCCGCAGCCTCCAAGAAACGGCGTGAGATCTCTTCGAAGAAGGTGCCTTGTGTAATCAGGCGTTGCAGCTCGTGTCTCGAGTAACCGCACACGTACAGCGGTTCAGGTGATGTCACAGATCGATCTCCCAGGTTTCGCCCACCAGATCGTGACCGAAGCTGTGGTGCGGCTCAGAGGCGATCACAGTGAACCCGTAGTTCTGATAGATGCGCCGCGCCGCATGCAGGCAATCGTTCGTCCACAGAGTGATCTTCTGGTATCCCGCCAGCCTGCCGAAGCGCAAGCACTCCTGCACCAGACGCGATCCGATGCCGAGCCCGCGCGCAGCCGGCTCAACCAGCAGCAACCGCAACTTGGCTACCCCGTCTCGTTCCGGGTGCTTGACGAGGAACACAGAGCCAACGTTCTCACCGTCCTTCTCTGCGATCCAGCAGCGCTCGCGCTTGGGATCGAAGTTCTCAACGAACCCCGCAACAATGCTCGCGACCAAGGCCTCGAACCGCTCGTCCCATCCGTATTCCTGAGAGTAGAGAGCACCGTGGCGGTACACGACCCAGCCCATATCCCCGGGCTGGTGCGGCCGCAACAGGTATGGGACCTTGTGCTCATGTGACGCACCCAACAACCGCTCGATCGTGTGCATTGCCTCAACGAGCGTGCCCTGATCTTGCTCCGACAGGTTCGCCAACATAGCGCCGATCTCGGCCCGTGAGTCGGCGTTCAGCTTTGCGAACGCCTGCTGTCCCGCTTCCGTCAACGCCAATATGTTCCTGCGACCATCCGTGTCGCACGGCGTCTTCTCCACCAGCCCGTGGCTCTCGAAACGCGCGAGGATGCGGCTCAGGTAGCCTGCGTCCAGTTCCAGCTCCTGGGCCAGCACGCTCGCGGTAGCGCGCTCGTGATGGGCCAGCTCGTAGATCACCCGCGCCTCAGTGAGCGGAAAGGGGCTCCTCAGCAGAAACTCCTTGAGGACTCCGATCTGCCGGGTATAGAACCGGTTGAAACGCCGCACTGCTTCGATCCTATGGGATGTTCTGGACTCCACCATCGCACAGTCCTTACTTTGGCGGCCCAAAATGGAATGGTAGCCTAGGTAGGCGATATATCTGCCCCAGAAATATATATACTTGACTGGGTCAACTACAGTGTAGACCGGGCTTGGTCAAGCACGGGTCAGCATACTCGGCCGGTGAAAACAGGGGCCGTCCCGAAACGGCCCCGTTGGCGAAGAGACGGATAGCGGAGTGAAGGAGAGACCTACCGAAGAGGCGGCGAGGGAAGGATCAGCTCCCACCGCATCAACCTAGATGATCCCGATCCGTAATGGAGGTTCGCATGGCACCCACGGATACACGCTTGAAGTACTAGGTCGCTTGTCTCACCGCCGACAAGAGCAATCCGGTCGTCTCGCGTCAGCGTCTACGAAGGAGTCTGACTCGTCCGTCAGCACCAACCTCGTATATGGGTCCCTGCCATATATCACGGACTAGGTGAAGCCCGGTCGGAGGGCCTTCGACAGCCGCCCGCAGTGGTGACAGCAACGTGTATGAATCCGCCGCCGTAAGATCCACCTCGTAGCCCAGGTCACCCATTGATGCGACCGTGACCACGCTGAGGGGATTGCTGCCCTCATTGATCCAACCCGTCATCAGTTCGTTGTCGAACACAGACTCGCGCCAATGTCCATCCCGGGTACCCACACCACCGGTGTTTTCTACGGGGACCGGGTCTCCTTGGTACGCGTCCCCACCGATGCTGTGGAACGCACTGATGGCACCAGGGCCTATGAAATAGGGATCAGGCCCCCCCGCTCCGACCAGAAGTTCTTCATCCTCCCAGATTGTCCCGAAACCGAGCACGTGGCCCATCTCGTGGACGATGACCGTCTGCAACAATCCGGAAGCCTGCAGGTAATCCAGGTCGGCGGTGTCGAAGAACATGATCCCCAACGCCGGAAGATGGCTCGACGGTCTGACGACGCACGGACCTGCAGCTCCCAGGACTCCTCCCACGCCATCGATTGCCTGTAGTCGGACAAAGATCACCAGATCGTCTATCGTTTCGTCGACTTCTGGTGAACCGGCTCCACATCCGTCTGCTTCGAGAACGACGTCGATGTCGGGGACATCGCCAACCAGCAGGTGCTGCCAGCGGGTCGCCGCACGATTGAATGGAGTTGTCTCGCCGGGCTCGATGGGCGTGATATACCGGAACTCGATATCGTACTCCAGTGGGAGGCATCCTCCGGACATGACTGAACCTATGGACGGTGCCCCCGGGGTCGGAAGGCCTACGGAGAATCGAGCGATCTGCTGAGCGTCGATGATGTTCGTCGCACCATCCCCGTTGACGTCGCCGTGAGTGACAAACCTGGCAGGGTCGGCGACTCCGGGCGTGGGTAAGCCGACTGCATGCGT
>CP070666.1:2642794-2646224 GCA_020351775.1 Gemmatimonadota bacterium
TTATGCGGACCTCGGGATTATGCGGACTTGATTCTCGGAACCCACGCCGAAGTGCCGTGTTTTCTTTGTAGAGCGGCCGGCAACTGCGCATAATCAGAGCCCATCAAGAAAGGCGAGGAGGCGATCGCTGGCCTTGTAACGGCACGGTCTTGAAGGCACTTCCTGCAGCATCGCCAAGGCCCGTTCTTTCATCGCGAGATCGGCTTCGACATACATGTGCGTCGTTGCTGGGCTTTCGTGACCAAGCCACATGGCGATCACCGTGATGTCGACACCAGACTGGAGCAGATGCATGGCAGTGGTGTGGCGAAACGTGTGTGGTGAGATTGTCCGGTTCCGCAGCCACGGGCATTGTTGGCATGCCTTCTGGACTGCACCCTGAAGCCGCTTCTCGATCCCCGACCGAGAGAGGCGGAGACCTCGGCGGTTGGGAAAGGCTGCCGTATCCTGGCCCGAAGACACCTCCGGGAGCCACTTCTTGAGCGCGGCTACAGTGGTCTTCCAGAGTGGGACGACCCGCTCCTTGCGTCCCTTGCCATTGATGCGAGCGCAGCGTCCGCGATCGAGTGTCAGGTCGCCTACTGTGAGCGCAGCGAGCTCAGAAACCCGGGCGCCCGTGTTGTAGAGGGTCACGAACATGGCGTGATCGCGTCGTCCGCTCCAGGTCGAGCGGTCAGGCGCTGCCAGAATCGCCTCTACTTCTTCGCTACTGAGATAGCCAAGCAGGGGTCGGTCAAAACGTTTCATCGGAATGGCCAGCACGTGCTGTCCGAACTGAAGCGATACGGGGTCACGATAGGACACGTACCGCATGAATGAACGGATTGCGGCCAACCGAGCGTTGCGGCTGCGTGCGCAGTTACCTCGATCTGTTTCCAAATGTCTCAGGAAGTCCACAACGAGAGACGCGCCCAGGTCGCTGACCGACAACGAAGTCGGACTCTTTCCGAGGCGCGTCGCCGCAAAGCGCAAGAGCAGGCGGAATGAATCCCGGTAGCTTGCGATTGTCCTGCTGCTGGCGTTCCGTTCAGCGACGAGACGCTGGCAGAAAAAGTCCTGGAGTAGTGATGCGAACGTCGGTGCGGAGGCTTCCATTACTGCACCTCCCGCCCGAACTTACGCTCAAACCGGGCCGATGCTGCAGTCAAAAGATCAGGGACAGCGGTGAGATACCAGTAGGTGGCCGTGACCGTGGCGTGGCCGAGGTAGGTGGAAAGACCTGCGATCTTCTGATCAATGTCGGCTCCCTCCTGGTACCAACGCAGGAGTCTGTTTACGGCAAAGGTGTGCCGCAGATCGTGAATCCTCGGCGTATGAGGCCTTTCCCAATCCAGGCCACCGCGCAATTTGGCGAAAACTACAGACGTTTTTTTGTACTTTAGCGGGGTGCCTTTGTCGGTGACGAAGAAGGCGTCGGTGCAGAACACTGGATGGCGGCGGTCACGGTGCTCGGCGTACGCGCGCAACTCTCGGGTGGTTGAAGCGTGGAGCGGCACGAGCCGGGACTTGCTGAACTTCGTCTCGGTTATGTACAGCATACCGGTTTCCAGGTCCACATCCTGCCTTGTCAGATGCAGCGCCTCGGAGATCCGAAGACCGGTAGAGACAAGCAACCCGAAGAGAGTCACGAACGTCCGTGGCGTCAAACCGCCGGCCGGACCCAGTTCCAAGCAGGCTTGAAGTAGGGTAGCGATTTCCTGTGCGCTGTAGATATATGGCGTTGGCCGTCGACAAGCAGGGCCAAGAAGCCCATCGGGAGGAACATCGGTCGTCGGGTCAAAGAGAAAGCGATACTTGGCGAACCGACGAACGATACCAAACCTTCGCGACCAGTAGTGCGGAGACGCGTCCTCTGGGAGCTTGGCCCATCGGAGGGCCAACTCCGTAGTGACCGGTCCACGGTGACCAGTTCGATCGGCGAAACCAGCGAAGGCCAATAGCTGCTGGCCTTCGATCTTCAGGGCGAAGCCAAGTTTTCTTCGGGTGGCAAGATAGTCCTCGGCCAGGTCAACCATGGAGGGGTGCCGTTTCATGACCGCACCTCCGGCCAGGGCATCGCGACATCTGCAAGTCGAGGAAGATCGACCTTGGCGTAGATGGCGGTGGTATCGATGCTGCGATGACGCAGGACGTCGGCGACTTCCTTCAGCGTGGCTCCGGCTCGCACCATATTCGCGGCGGCCGTGTGGCGTAGTACGTGGGTCCCCTTGGATGAGACCTTCAGTCCCGCACGCCGGAGCGCACTGCGGATGGCGTTTCTGACACTATTTGCATTGATCGCAACGCCCACGGGCGGCCGGTGCTGAACGAACACACATCGACTACGCGTTTCGGGTCGACCGTGGCGTATGTAGTCTACGATCGCACGGCCGACGTCGGGCGGTAGAGGGAGCACGTTCGCACGTCGGGACTTCCCGTTGATGCATACTGTACCCGACCGCCAGTCGATGTCATCTAGGCTGAGCTCCGCAACTTCCCCGGCTCGGAGAGCGATCCGACATAGACACAGGGCCATTGCGAGGTCACGACGCCCGATGGCGCCCCGCCCCTCGAACGAGGCGAGTAGCGCGCGGAGGTCGGCATCGCTCACATTCTTTGGAAGGTGGGAGAATTTCCACTCCGGAGTCGCAGGAACAGCGCTCACGAGACGGCCGTCGCATCGCCCATTGACCTGCACAAACCGCAAGAAGCTCCTCAACGATGACGCCAGCAAATTCGTCGTTTTCGGCCGCCAATGTGCCGCTTTCTCCTCGACGAAGGTGATCACGTCCCTCACGGTGAGATGGGCAAAATCGATAGATCCCGTCCCAAATTTGGCGATGAGGAATTCGCGAACGTGGCGCGTGTACACGCTGCACGTGGATTCCTTCGCTCCTTGGACCTGCTGGAGATGTTGGCGGAACTCCTGCAAGACGACGTCTGCCGGAATCTGTGGCGACGCGGTGGGGGGAGGTGTGTGCCCGGATTCCCGGAGCACCTTCAGCAGGTGACCCATCGCAGCGCGTAGGTGAGTGAGCGAGAGGCCACGAGCTACCGGGCACTGGCACTGCCGCATGTGCTCCTCGACGAACCGGGCCACGACCTCTTCGTTGATCCTCGCCAACGTGATGCCTTCCGCATCGATCCAATGGCCAAAGTGTGCCGCCCCGCGGAGATAGACCTGCCCGGAGAATTGTGCGTAACCACGCTCGTGAAGATATCCGGCGAGATCGTCGATCCCTCTGCTCAATGACATGCTACGAAGCCGTGCGATCGTGTGGGGATCGCGAAAATACTGCTCAACCATGGGGGTCCTCCTTTCCGGCCGAATGGGCCTGTCAAACCACCCATGGTTATGCTGAGCACACCTCCGTCGCCAAGCGCCTATGCCGCACACGAGGGCATGAGCCGCGAAAAACTCCGCATAATCCCGAGGTCCGCATAACTAAGG
>CP070666.1:2646324-2670946 GCA_020351775.1 Gemmatimonadota bacterium
AGCGCCGCGAAAGCCGCCGGCATGAAGTACATGGTGTTCACCACCAAACACCACGACGGCTTCACAATGTTCGACAGCCGGCAGACGGACTACAAGATCACCGATCCAGCCACGCCGTTTCACAGCCACCCGCGTGCCGATGTCACCCGCGAGATCTTCGACGCGTTCCGCGCGGAAGGCTTCTGGATAGGGGCGTACTTCTCCAAGCCGGACTGGCACAGTCCGTACTACTGGTGGCCCTATTTCGCCACGCCCGATCGCAACGTCAACTACGATATCGAGAAGTACCCGGACCGGTGGCAGCAGTTCGTAGAGTTCACACACAACCAGATCGATGAACTGATGACCCACTACGGGCGGGTCGACATCCTCTGGCTCGACGGCGGCTGGGTGCGCACTGTGACGCAGCGGGAGATCCAGGACCGTATCAACGATCCGGACTACAAGTTCATCCGGATCCAGAGCCAGGACATAGACATGCCGCGGCTGGTGGCCAACGCCCGGGCGAAGCAGCCGGGCCTGATCGTGGTTGACCGCGCGGTACCCGGACCGTATCAGAACTATCTGACGCCGGAGGCTCGCGTGCCCGATGAGGCCATCCTGGTTCCCTGGGAAGTGCCGATGCCGATGGCCACTAGTTGGTCGTTCAAACCAGACGACCGTTACAAGTCTCCCAGGATCCTGGTGCACATGTTGGCCGAAGTCGTGTCCAAAGGTGGCAACCTGTTGCTGAACATCGGACCGGGGCCGGACGGCAGGTGGCATGACGAAGCCTACGTGCGGCTGCAGCAGCTGGGCGATTGGATGGCAATCAACGGCGAGGCGATCTACGGGAGCCGGCCCATCGAGCCCTTCAGCGAGGGCAAGATCCGTTTGACGCAGGGGAAAGACGGATCAGTCTACGCGATCTACTTGGCTGGGGAAGGCGAGACCCGACTGCCAGGCTATCTGTCGCTGACCCAGCTGCAACCCGCTGACGGAGCCAAGGTGTCACTGCTGGGCGCAGCGGGCGAGATGGGCTGGGAGGAAGCCGGAACCGGGTTGGTGGTGGCAGTGCCGGAGTCACTGCGCGATAGCCCGCCTGGCGGCCACGCTTGGGTGTTCAAGATCTCCGCCGTCAGAAAGTAAGTACCTGGAGCTGGGATCGCCTCAGTCTGTCGTACCATGATAGTCCCCGAGATCACCGGCCGGGTTCGTGAACGGCGTATAGATCGACTGCCCTACGACCTCGCGGGAGTGTCTCAGCGCCCAACGTACGCTGGGAAAAGCCAGTTCACCCCAGGGGATCGCATCCCATGCGAACAGCGCCACCTCGCTGGTCTCGTCGCCAGCCTCGACATCGGGTGTCAGCAGACGGGCCCGGTAGATGAGCTGCACCTGGCTGATCCGGGGAATGCTGTAGACCCCCAGTAGACTGTCGATCTCTATACGGGCGCGGGCTTCTTCCCAGGCCTCGCGCTGCGCCCCTTCTATGGTGGTCTCCCGCGCCTCCATGTAGCCGGCCGGTATTGTCCAATAGCCGAAGCGCGGCTCGATCTCACGGCGGCAAAGCAACACGCGGTCGGACCATTCACACACCGATCCCACAACGAGCTTGGGATTCTCGTAGTAGATGAAACCGCAGTCGGCACACACCAGTCGCGGATGCGTATCGCCTGGGGGAATCTTGCGCTGGAACGACCCGAACGCATCAGCTGACTGTGAGATGCTGAATCCCTCCCATTGTTCAACAGTCAATCACGTTGACCGAAAGCCCACCCTTCGAAGTCTCCTTGTACTTGTCCTGCATGTCGTGGCCCGTCTGCCGCATGGTCTCTATCACGCGATCCAGCGGCACGTGATGCACGCCATCGCCATAGAGCACAGCCAGGCGTGCCGCGTTGACCGCCTTGGCTGCCCCCATGGTATTGCGCTCGATGCAGGGCACCTGGACCAGACCGCCCACCGGATCACATGTCAGACCCAGATTGTGTTCCATGCCGATCTCGGCTGCTTCCTCGATCTGTTCGTTAGTGCCTCCCATGACGGCGGCAAGCCCCGCCGCGGCCATGGAGCACGCGACTCCAACCTCACCCTGACAACCCATCTCGGCCGCCGAAAGCGATACATTGCGCTTGTACAGCATGCCGATGGCAGCCGCCGTGAGCAGAAACGTTTGCGTGCCTGCGCGATCTGCACCAGCCACGAAGCGCCTGTAGTACTGACCCACGGCCGGGATCACTCCGGCTGCGCCATTGGTCGGAGCGGTCACGACGCGCCCGCCAGCGGCGTTCTCTTCGTTAGCTGCGAGCGCAAACAGACTGACCCAATCCAACAGGGTCATGGGGTCATCGGTCACAGCAGTTCGTCTCAGGTTGCGATACAGCGTGGGAGCGCGCCGCCTCACACCGAGCCCACCCGGCAATTCGCCCTCTGAGCGACAGCCGCGCTGGATGCACTGCTCCATGACGGACCAGATCCGGTCGAGCCTGGCTGCGGTGTCTTCATCGGGCCGCCATGCGCTTTCGTTGGCTCGCACGATCTCGGCAATCGCGAGGTTGGCCTCACGCCCAGTCGCCAGCAAGTCGGCGGCAGAGGTGAAAGGATATGCGAGTTGTTGGGCCGGCTCCGTGCCGCCGGTCATGCCGGTTTCGACTTCAGCAGTGCTGAGAACGAAGCCACCACCCACGGAGTAATAGTCCTCCGCGAGGATCACGCCATCATGACCATCGAACGCCGTGAAGTGCATGCCGTTGGGGTGGTGCGGCAGCGATTCGTGCTGGTGGAACAGCAAGTCTCGCGGCTCCCGAAACTCGACCCTACGCTGCCCCAGTATGTTGAGTGCCTGATTGGACCGCATTCTGGCGACCAACTCGGATACCGTAGCCGGATCAGCGGTCTCCGGATCTTGCCCCAGCAGACCGAGGATCACAGCAGAGTCAGTGGCGTGGCCCCGACCTGTGAGAGCAAGCGACCCGTACAAGTCACAACGGACGCGCGTGACCTCGTGTAGTCGTCCGGTCGCCTGCAACCACCGGGCGAACCGCAGCGCCGCGCGCATGGGACCAACCGTGTGCGAGCTGGACGGGCCAATCCCTATCTTGAACAAGTCAAAGACGCTGAGTTCCATTCTGCCAGAACAATCTAGCGACCGAGACGAATCTCTGACCGAGCCGTCTCGCTCAGCTGCAACTGTCCGATGGCGCGCGGGGCCACCGACTGTAACTTGGATACCTTGGCGAGGTGTCAGAACCGAAAGGCTGCAAACGGTGCCGCGCGCTCGTGATGAACCGTACTCCCTCTCGCCGCGTCTCGCCTTCGATCGCCGTGCTCTGTAGGAACAGGGTGGGCATCCCCGCTCTTGCGTTCGCAACGGGTGCAATCGAGTCGCCCGGCTGACCGATACCGTAGCTCTCGATACCTGTGAAACCCGCCACGTTACATGTCAAGGTGATCGACAACAACTCGACACGCGTGTCATACCGCTTCAGACCGGTATGCCGGCGCCGCTCGGCCCTCACGGCTGGCGAGACACCAAGTGCGACCTCGAGCCTTCTTCGGTTAGTTGCGCAACAGGTAGCTCAACTTCACGAACGAGGCTTGCCGCACCCGCTCTAAATCACTGAGCTGGAAGGCCTTGCTGCCGCTGAGAGTACCGTCTGGTCCGCCGGGCGCGGACCACCCTCCGCGTGAGCCCGTCTACCCCATAAGTCACCATTACGGCGAACGCAAGGATTAGAGTGTAGTAGCCGACCATCTTCAGCGACACGTCGCTCCTTCGGCCGCGACGCCCCTCACGACCCCGCGCTTCGCCGAACGATTGCGAGTTCCCTTCGCCGCGTCCCTGTGACAACCGCTCCACCCGTTCCCGAACCTCGTCCGGGAGTCGCTCCCCCCGCTGCCCTACGTCATCGGGCACCTGTCTATCGGTGCCTTCGCGATCCCGCACAGGCGGCTCCGTGCGGCCTCGAGCGCCTTCTTGCTCCTGCCGCACCAGTCTGTCCCTCACCCCCCGTTCAACAAACCGACGTCGTGCTGAATCGGGCTGGACCCTCTCCCTACGCTCAATGCCGCCGCCCCGCCATCCCTCGCGGAACGCGTTCTCTTCCCCGAAAACCGATCTGAAGAACACCAGCGTCCTGTCGCCGAACCGAACCTGATGGTAGGAATAGGCAGCGCCAATTGTGACAGCTATCGCCGTGCCCGCATACAAGATCTTCTTCACCACGTACGTATCTCCTCACGTCCTCCTGAAGCGCGCCAGTACCCAGTTCCAGTGCAGCCCCAAGTGCACTCCAATGACCAAGAGTCCTACCATGGACATGCTCGTATGCATCAAGCGCCAAAACCGCATGTTTTCCCGTGCAAAGCCGAGCCAAGAGAAATCGATGATCCGTGCGATAGGCAATCCACTCCAGATGATCATTATCATCACAGCCAATAGGATCACATCCAACACGTAATTCAACCTGGTCTTGACGGGTAGCTTCCGGAAGAATCTCACAGTCACTGCCTTGATGAACTTCCAATCGAGCGCAAGGTGAAAGATGAAGAACAGACCTATGATGAGCCCCGCCCATTCGTGGAACACGAGCCCGTAGAACGAGCGGGGGTCCATGAGGAGCAAGAAAGCCGCGGTCAAGAGGATGCTGAGGAGTAACCTCAGTCGGTTTATTCGCAACACGTACCCTCACAAGCACGTCGAAGGTCAAACCACCGAACCCACTGCCCGATGCTGCTGGCCGCGAGCCTTGCAATCACCTCCAAGACAAGTACGCTTAGGGGTCGCCAGACGTTGTACGCCTCGGACGGGGGAAGACGAGGCAGCGGGATGGCATAACCAGATGCAGGCAAACTCACACGTCGAGCGTATAATGCGAACGAATCGCCGCACACAGAGGCCAGCGGCGGTTGCCGCGATGTTGGCCGGAACATTCATCCCGCTCTCGATCAGCGGATGTTCGGACCAGGGAGCGACCTGGCTGGCCGGGGGCCTTCGTCTCAGGGTCGACGCGGCCGGCCGGATCGTCGAAATGGTGGATGAGGGATCGGGCCGCGATCACCTGGCCAGCTCCGTGGAGTCCTCTCTGCTGTCGCTACAGATGGCCGGCTCACTGCACCCGCCCGACTCTTTCAGTTGGAGCGCGCAGAACGAAACGGCTGTTCTCAACTATCCGGGAGATGTAACCGCCCGAATTCGAGTCACTCCCAAGCCAACCCACCTGGTTCTGGAATTGGCGTCGGTCGAGCCTCGCGATCAAGTCGAGCTGGTCGTCTGGGGTCCCTACGCCACAACCATCTCTGATACAATCGGCGAGACCGTGGGAGTGGTACGCGACTCCACCTTCGGAATCGGGATCCAGGCTCTCAACATCAAGACACTCGGCGGGTTCCCGTGGCGCGACAACGATTTCCCACCGCAGATCGACTTGTTCGAGTCGGGCGATTTCAGCGACCTCAGCGAGGAGGCCAAGCGCCACGTTCTCTACAGGGTCGAAGCAGCGAAGCCAGAGGAGTTCGGGAGCACACTGCAGGCATACTGCCGTAGCCGTGATACTGCTCGGGTGATCGAGAACTGGAACCATGACCGCTACGTGGCTCCAGCATTCCACGACGGCGGAGTAGTGGGTTCGAGGATCGCGCTGTTCGGCTCACCCAACGAGAAGATCCTGGAGACTCTCGGCGTGATCGAGTTGGAGGAGGGGTTGCCACACCCGAAGATCGACGGTGTCTGGGGCAAGACTGCACGATCGGCCTCATCCGCTTACCTGATCCTGGACTTCGGTGAAGACGACATCGACCAAGCGCTGGCATGGACGAAGAAGGCTGGGCTACGCTATCTGTATCACCCCGAGCCGTTCCGCAATTGGGGCCACTTCGAGCTGAGAGATGATCGCTTCCCTAACGGCCGGGAAGGATTGCAGCGCTGCGTGGAGAAAGCCGCGGAACATGGAGTTTACCTGGGAGCCCACACGCTCTCGAACTTCATCACAACGAACGACCCATACGTAACGCCCGTCCCCGACCCTCGGCTAGCGCGGGTGGGAACCAGTCAGTTGCTGCAGGACATCGACGAGACACAAACGGAGATCCCCGTTGCCTCCCCTGACTTATTCGTGCAGTTCCGCAACAACAATCTCCGCACTGTGACAGTCGGCGAGGAGCTGATTCAGTACCGCATGGTCTCCGAACAGCCACCGTGGCGACTGCTGGACTGCCAGCGCGGTGCATTCGGGACACAAGCCGCAGCACACGATGCCGGCGATGACGTCGCGCTGCTGGCAGACCACGGATACCGGGTCTTCCTGACCGACGCCGAACTGACTCGCGAAGTGGCATCGAACATAGCAGATCTATTCAACCATACGGGATTGCGACAGATATCGTTCGACGGTGTGGAAGGCAATCAGTCTACCGGGATGGGCAACTACGGGGAGATACTGTTCACGACGACCTGGTATGAGCGCCTGACGGACGATATCCGGAACCACTACATAGCCGACGCCAGCCGCACGACCCACTTCTTCTGGCACATATACACCCGGATGAACTGGGGCGAGCCCTGGTACGCGGGCTTTCGAGAAAGCCAGACTGAGTACCGGCTCAAGAACCAACCATACTTTAGGCGCAACTTCATGCCGGCCATGCTCGGATGGTTCCGAATGACGCCGCAGACCACGATCGAGGACGTGGAGTGGATGTTGGCCCGCTCGGCGGCGTTCGATGCGGGATACGCCTTCGTGACCAGTTACGAGACGCTGACACGGAACGGTTTCACGGACAGCATCCTGGCGACCATCGGTATCTGGGAGCGCGCTCGGATGGCCGACGCATTCGGCTCAGAACAGAAGCACCGAATGGAGGATGTACAGCTCGAGTTTCATCTCGCCGCTGCCGGACCCGATGAGTGGCGGCTGATCCAGGTCTATCCGCAGATCTTGCGACACGCCTACAGTGTGCGACGGCCCGGCGAGCCGACTTCGTCCACACTGCAATTCGATAACCCCGGCAGCGAGCAGGCGCTGCACTGGATCGTTTCGGCCGAGGGTGGCACAGTGTCCCGGATCGGAATCTCCATAGACGACCAAGCAACGGTCGTTCTAGCAGCGACACTGCGACAGGGTTGGTCGATTCGGTATGAAGGAGGTACGACCGCCACCGTGCGGGACGCCGAGCACCGAGAGCTGGGCCGCATTCCGATTGACAGAGCGGCGTTTTACATCGCAGCAGGACGACACACGGCTAGACTGGACGCCATCCTGCAGCCGGAGCAGGAGGCACAGGCGCGATTGGAGCTGCGGCCGCGGGGACCGGCAGAGTCAGTCACCGCAGTATCCGCTGCAGAGCGTAGCGAGCCAACTGCCGCAGGGCACCAGGACGCTGCGATCGGGCCATCGCCTTGAGCTGCAGTGCGGGAAGCACGCGATCGAAACCGGCTGACTGATCGGCTCTGTTGCGAATCCACGCGATCCACCCGAACCACCGCACTGCGAGGTAGATCACCCAGCGTGTGAAATAGCCGACACTCAACACGCCCATCCCCTCGAGAAAGATGCGATCCGCTTCCCGCCGGGAACGGTCCTGGCACCAGTAGAGCCAGTCATGAATGACGGCGGCGTTGCCATAGCGACCCCAGCGTGGCAGCACCGCCCAGAACACGCGGGGGATCGAGGCAAAATCAGTCTGGAAACCGATAGCCACGTCGATCCGATCCTCGCTGCCTTCCGCCCCGACGTCGTATCCGAAGTCGCGCAGCACGATCCACGTCTTGCCGTCGGCGAGGGGCGTCACAACCAGTGCATCGGTGAAGCGACTCATCCTCGGTGTTCACCTCCCACAGCAGTCCCAGTAGCCGTAATCCCTCTGTCTTCTGGCCCTACCGGTCTCACACTCGACCGCAGTGTCTCTCCAACGAGCCCGGCCATGCGGGTACACCAGCCGGAAGCCGGGAGGCTGATCAGCTCGCTCTCAAACTCTAGTACTGTGCGGAGGCGCGCTAGTGTGCTGAGGAGAGATCGGGGGCGGGAGCCAGATGTGCCACGGCGTCGGCCGTCAGCAGCGCCGCTGCGAGGTGGTAGCTACCAGTTGGTCGTCCCGCGGTTGCGAAGTATCTCGCCCAGTCTCCAACCCGAACTGCCATACTTGAGTGGCTGTGGTCCGGCCTGCTGAGTCAGGCGCTTGTACACCCAGCTGTCGTTGTCGTCTTGGGTGATGAAGACTTCACGCTCGTGTGGACAGGGGCCGTCCAAACCGCAGGGTGACCTGTCACCGTTGCACATCAAGTCACAATCGGCCTGGGCCACAAGTAAGGGAGGCAGGTGCCTGCCCTCCGGATTCTGAGCCCAACCGACGTTGCGGAGATCTGTCTTGAGATACACCGCAGTATTCTCCGGTGAACCGCGGTATCGTACCGTCACGAATATGGAGCCGTACCGGTTCTCGGCAGCCTTGCGGCGTGCATCCATCACCTGTCTCCACAGTCGTTCACTGCGCGCAACGTGGCACAAAGTACGGGCAGTGTCGTACCGCCGCCGCAAATCCGCTTCTTCCAGGCTCAACGATGTCTGAGATTTCATGGACCGTAAGCGTAACCATGTAGCGCCAGCGCCAATGAGTGTCGTCGGAGTAACATCCCGACAGACCAATGCGCAAGACGTAGACCAACGACTAGTGTGCAGTAGGGGGCCCGAAGGCCCCCTCTGAGACAGGTTCATGTGAGACGGTTGCTTCCCCTAGAACACTGGAGGTCAATGTCGCTATCGGCGATGGTTGATATGGATCAGCGCATCACCCGAACCTGCTGCCTTCACGAAATGCAACCACCATGCCAAGCACACTGCTGCGACCCGAGCGCGTTTCACCAGCATCGGGCTGTGCGCGGCCGGTTGACGTTTCCGCAACTGCGTGTCACTCCCGAGCAGAAGACGGTGCAGCAGGTAGCGGTTGCAGCTCGACCGTCGCACAGCCACGACCCGGTAAGACCAGCCCGGTCGTGCGCCAGCCGGTATGTGACATTAGCTTGCCTTTTGGCCGAACAAATGACTGTGACTTTCGCGAGAGGATGTGACTATGGACTTCACGTTGACCTCTGCGGCTTTTGCCGATGGCCAGGCAATCGGGCCAGAATACACGTGTGACGGTGCTGACCGATCGCCTCCGCTGGAGTGGGATGGTGCGCCTGCCAGTACTGACAGCTTCGTGCTCATCGTGGACGACCCTGATGCGCCGGATCCGGCGGCCCCGAAAATGACATGGGTGCACTGGATTCTCTACAACCTGCCGCCGTCCACCAGGAGCCTGGCGGCGGGAGTGACGGATGAGGACCTACCCGCGGGAACGAAGCAGGGAATCAACGACTGGGGACGCACAGGCTACGGGGGGCCTTGTCCGCCAATCGGACGACACCGGTACTTTCACAAGCTGTATGCGCTCGACACAAAGCTCGACCTGGGAACACCGACCAAGGACCAGCTCGAACAGGCGATGGCGGGTCATATCTTGGCGCAAACTGAGCTAGTGGGAACTTACAGGCGCGGCGGGTGACTCGGCCGCAACCGGGCGGCCTGTCAGGGCTAGCGTCGCCCCTACTTTACCTGCGCACCACGTAGGCCTCGGCGAACACCGAATCGGCTTGGACGAGCCTGCTCAACGCTGCCTCGGCCTCCTCACGGGTACCGAAGTCGCCCGCCACAACCGACTGCAGTGAAATGGGGTAACTCCACACCCGTGTTGTGAACGCCACCTCTCCCAGAAAGCTGCGATTGAGCGTGTCCTTGACGACGACGGCGCGCCCCAGATCGGTGAAGTTTCCCATCGAGATGCGTAGCCCGCCCTCGTCATCGAGGACGTACGCTTGCCCTGCCAGGCTGTGCTCCCGGTTGATGCGGTCGGCCAGCTCCTGGGCCGCAATGCGGGATGCAAAAGTGGTAATCGAATAGACCTCGACGGACTCTAGGTTGGCCGATCCTTCCCCGACCTCAGAGGTAAACCCGAGCTCGAGCAGACGGCTCTGGAATTCGGCCACGCATTCGGGCGAGTTGCACAGGGCTACCTGGATCGCGAATTCGCCTTCCGGATCCGCTGGCGGCAGAGCTGTGTCTTGCTCGACCTGCGTGTCCTGCGTCACGGGCCGAGGCTGCGGCTCTGTGGCAGGTGGCTGGTCGACCTCCCCTCCCTCCGTCACCTCCCACGATTCTACGGCGTCGCCCCGCACGATATAGGAATAGACGGCGTGGGCCAGACCGATAAACACGATCACCAGCACCAGCGGCGTGATCAGCTTCCGCAGTGCCGATCCCTTACTGCTCGCGGTCGGGCGTCTGGGCGGCTTGTGGTTCACCGGATTGGCCCTCCCAGGCGCTGCCATGGGCCTGGCGCCAGCTTCGCCACGACCGCCTTCCTCGGCGAAAAGGCCGTCGAGCTTGTTTTCAAAACCACCCAGATCGTCTTGCGCCATTCTTGCCCTGATCAGATCTCCCACCCTCAACAATGTGTGCCAAAACGCGGCAACTCAACACCCACCTCATATCCACCGCTGGCAGCCCGGCTCCTCAGGCCAGCTTGCGCTCACAAGCCGCATCCGCGTCGTTGCCGCATTGTCCATCTACTTGCGGTGGCGCCATTTGGCAAGTGCGGGTCACCGGCAGGTGGCACAAAGAGCTGGTGTGGCAAGTCTCGAACCACGGGAGCCTCGGTGATAGTGATCACTACTGGCGAACGGCCACAAACCATAGATTGATGCCTGTCACCCCGCGCAATTCCGCTTGGCCGACGGCCGTAAGACGGAGGACTGCTCCATGCTGCAGATCCCACCCCCTACGGGCATGGCCTGGATCTGCTACATCACTCAAGCCCAGGAGCCCATGTGCTGTACCTCAGGGATCTAGCCGTCCTGATCGCCGCCTGTGCCGGGCTGGGCTGCAGCTCGGAGGTCGACAGCGACACTCCGACCGACACGACTCAGCCACCAGACCCTCCTGCAGTTGTGAGCGCAGTGTTTCACTCCCCCGAGACCGCCTGCTCCGACCCGGCTGTCATCTTATGCGAGGACTTCGAGACGGACCGGCAGTCGATCTGGAGCGATTACGAGGACAACGGCTTCGTCGTGACGGCCAACGCAGCCCTGAGCGGCACCAGCTCCATGGAGCAGGAGTATCAGCTAGGACAAGTCTCGGCGGGTTGGCTGGCATGGTTCTTTGGCGATCACCCCATGGGCGGGACCCGCACCGGCGAGCACTTCGAGGAGATCTTTTTCCGCTGGTATCACAAGTTCCAGGCCGGGTGGCCACAATACCCACCGAAGATGGCGCGGGTGCGCAGTCACTACATCGGTTGCGACTGGTGTTTCGCGTGGGCCGAGCACTTCTGGGTGCACCCAGATGGTAGGGCGCTATCCGACCCGATGAGCAACATAGCGGCACCGAACGGCACCACCCTCGCCAGTTCCGAGCGCTGGCTCGGCGCGACGGACGTGGACCTGAGCTTCGCCGACCGGGGGGACAGCTGGGTGGCGCTGGAGATGCGGATCAAGCTCAACACGCCAGGCCAGAACGACGGTCGACTGACCTACTGGGCCAACGGTGAGATTGTGCTGGATCGGCAGAACGAGAACCTACGGGGTGCTTACGACGGAACCACGATCAACGTGGCGATGATCGACACTTACTGGAACGAAGGCGCGCCGGTCGCGGGCCTGCGCCGCTGGTACGACAACGTGGTACTGGCAACTGAGGCCATCGGTTGCGCCGTTCCCACGATCCAGAAGTCCACGCTCGTCGGACAGGTCGCGTGGGAAGTCGAAGTCGCGGTAGACTCGCCGACGCATCCTGTAGTGTGGAGTTCCGGAACGAAAGCCGGCGACGCCAGCGAGGTTCAGCTGTCGGACGACGCGGGGACATTCGCCTCCGGCCGCAGCTCCTGCGTGCTGCCGGACGCAGGACTGGTGGTGCGTGCACGGCACCGGAACTCGATCGGTTGGTCTGAGTGGACGGAGTGGGCCAGCCTGTTCTGAGCTAGAGCCGGCGACCGCGCGTGCGGTCGCCGCTTGGTCCTGACTATGCCACCCCGTGATGGTCCCCGCTTTCGGGCGCCTCGTCGTGCAGCGTGAAGATCTGAAGAATCCGGAGCCTGCGCGTGCCGAACGGCAGCGCAACCGTCACGACATCGTCCACTTGGTTGTCCAGCAGTGCCTGCCCCAAGGGCGACGACACGGAGATGTGCCCCTCCTCGACATCCACCGCATCGGGGATCACCACTTCGTACTTCTCTTCCGTCTGTGTATCCAGGTCCAACACCGTCACGCGCGAGCCCAAACCCACACGGTCCGATGGGACCTTGGAGAGGTCGACATCGGCCAGCTTGTGCAGCCGTGAGCGCAGGTGCTCGAGCCGGGCGGCAATTATCCCCTGTCGCTCGATCGCCGCCTGGTAGTCCGCGTTCTCACGCAGATCCCCCAGCTCGATCGCCTTCTTGAGGGTGTCCGGCAGCACCACATGCAGCTCGTGATTGAGCGCTTCAACCTCAGCCAATAGCTTGGCACGAATCTCTTCGATCATGACAGTATAGTCCGAGCCCTACAAAAAAAGCGGCGACCTCATCACGAGCGTCACCGAATCGACAGCGGTCCAATATAGCTCAATACGGGCCCGACGCGAGGGCTCCCGCCGACGGGCTACTCAGCCTGGTGTTCGCCCCCGGACCACCCGATCCGCCTCGGACAAGCGCTGGGGCGTCCCCACATCCACCCAATCGTGGCCCGACATATCCACCGGCCTGACGACATAGCCCTGCGCGGCCAGCTCTAGATACAGCGTGACGATGGAGAACGCGCCTGTCCGATCACTCAGATCGAACACCTTAGGCTCCACCACGTGTATTCCTGTGAACGAGTAGCGGCGCAGCTCGCCTTCCGGCTCCCGGACTTGGCGGGAGCCCGGAAGAGCACCTTCTCGGCCCCGGTTCTCCCAGCCCACGAGACCAAGGTCGTCGAACAGCAGCCGTCGGTTGGCCTCGCGCTGCTGCACGGCCAGCGACGCGACGAGCTGCGCTGGCGAGCGCTGTTGCGCCGAGGTATGCCCCGCTATCAGCTCGTCCAGCGGGATGCGCGAGATGACGTCCACGTTGTGCAGCAGGAAGGGCCCCGCTTCCTTGAACAGGTGGGCCGCGGCAAACAGCCCGCCACCAGTGTCGAAGGGCCCGCCCGGCTCGGGTGAAATGGCCAGATCCACCCCGCGCGGTGCCATCTGCTTCAGGAAAGCCCGGATCTGCTCCTCATGGTAGTGAGCGTTCACGATGACACGGTCCACACCCGCAGCGACCAGACGGTCGAGCACCCATTCCAGGAGCGAACGGCCGCCGACCTGCACCAGCGCCTTGGGCACCTGGTCGGTCAGTGGTCGCAGCCGCGTCCCTGCCCCGGCCGCGAGGATCATCGCTTCCATCAAAGCTTCCCATGCGACACGCGCACCGCAACATGGGGAAACCCGGTACGAAGATGGGCCGCGAGCTTGCCGACCAGAAACACGGATCGGTGCTGCCCCCCGGTGCATCCAAACGAGACCGTGAGGCTGGAGAACCCACGGTCCACGTATTCCTCGATGTGCGCCTCCACGATCTCCCTCACGTTCTCCCAGAACTGCTGCACCTGCTCCGACTGCTCCAGGTAGTCGGCCACCGCTGGGTCCTCGCCGGTGAGACCTCGCAACTCCGGCCGCTCATGAGGATTGGGTAGCGCGCGACAGTCGAACACGAACCCGCCGCCGTGCCCCTTCAGATCGGGCGGGTACCCGTCTCGGTAAGAGAAGCTCTGAAGCAGCACCTCCAGGCCGCTGCGCGCGACACGCGACGACTGCGACTGGCCCCAGCGATCGGCGATACGGCGGAACACGACCTCCAATTCCGGCAGCTGCAGCGGCAGTCCGGCGTTCAGCAGACCGTCCAGATGGCGCGCAGCGTAGAACACACTCTCCAGAAAGTGGCGCTTGCGCTCGAAAAAACCGCGGTATCCAAAGGCCCCCATCGCCTGCATCGAGCGCACCAGCACGAACCCCGCATATTGATCGCGGAACAGCGCGCGATCCACGGTGACGTACTCGCTCAGGGCATCGAGGTAGTACTCGAGCAACCTGTCGCGCACCGGTTGGGGCACGTTCGCCTTGGCGTCGTACAGCAGCGACGCCACGTCATAGTGCAACGCACCCCTTCGTCCACCCTGAAAATCGATGAACCACGGCTCTGCAGCGCGAATCATGATGTTGCGCGACTGGAAATCGCGATAGAGGAAGTAGTCCGCGTCGGCCTCGAGCAGGGTCTCGGTCAGCCGGCCGAAGTCCTCCTCCAGACGCTGCTCGTTGAACGGGATATGCGCCAGCTTGAGAAAGTTGTACTTGAAGTAGTTCAGATCCCAACGGATAGACTGCTTGTCGAAGGCCTGCCTCGGGTAGGCAACCCGGTAGTCGATCACCTCGTGCCCCAGGACCTGGAACCGGGGCAGGATCGAGAGCGCTTTGCGGAATAGCTGCTCTGCTTCCGGGGGAAACTCGTCTTCGCCACATTCGACTCGAACCGCGGCCAGCACGTTGAACAGAGTGGTATCGCCCAGGTCCTCCTCCAACCACACTCCGGCCTCACGGTCCTCACCGTAGATCTCGGGCACGGGCAGGCCCAGCTCTGCGAACGCCCGGGCGAACGCAAGGAATGCGCGGTTCTCCTCGCGATCCGGACCGATCGCGCCGACGGCCGTCTCTTCATCGCCCCACATCAGGCGGAAGTACTGCCGTGTCGAGCCGTCGGCGGCCATCTCGAGAATCACTTCCGGGCGGTGCCCGAAGCGATCCTCGAACAGCCCAATCAGTCGCTCCTTCATTCAGTCCGCTCCCGGCGATTGATATGTCACCAGAGCGCAAGATACACTACTGCGGCCACGGTGTCTGGCGTGAAGACGGGTGACGGGCTGGAGGGTGGTGGCCGCAACATCGATGCTGCCTGGTGGGCCTGCACCTGACAAACGCTCAGTCGCAGGCGCCCCGCCCGCGTGAGATGGGTGGTGGCACCGCCGGCAGAATCTCTCGTATGTGAGGATATATCACTTGAGACACCGGGCCACGGCCAGCAAGCCGATTGGGCTCATGGCTGGTTCTTACCGAGGGAGGCACGCTTATGACTCTGATACTGATACTGTTGTTGCTGCTGCCGGCAGCTGGTCTCGCGCAGGAGAGACCGGGCATCCTCACACCCGAGAACGCCAACGAGGCCAGGCTCAACGCTCTGCAGCCGCCCGACCAGGTGATGGACGCCATCGGCATCCGATCGGGCATGGTGGGTGCTGAGATAGGAGCTGGCCGCGGACGCTACGTGGTGCAGCTGGCAGTCAGGGTCGGAGAGAGCGGGAAGATCTTTGCTGAAGACATCGACGCCCGAGCCTTGAGACACCTGGATCAACGCTGCGCCCGATGGGGACTCACTAACGTCGAGACTGTTCTGGGTGAAGTAAACGACCCGAAGCTGCCCGAGGGCGCGCTGGACTTCATCTTCGTCATATCCTCGTACCACCATTTTGCAGACCCCGTAGCCCTACTGCGCAACGCCAGGACAGCGCTCAAACCCGACGGGATGCTGGCAATCGGAGAGTGGTTGCCGTCGAGCGCAAACGATACCGAAGCCACCACCCCCGAGGACATGGAGGAACAGATGAATGCCGCCGGCTACGAACTCGAGCGCATCGAGACGTTTCTCGAGGCGAACAACATGTACCTATATGTCTTCCGGCTCGCGGGCTCCCGGTCGGATTGACCACGAGGGCGGCGACCTGCATGGCGCCGAGCGGGCCTGCGCCTGAGAGGCGCCTACCGCCAGTGGTTAGATGGGCTCGGCGCCACCCTCAAGCCGTCCTCGCCTGATACCCCTGCGACTGTGACAGCGGTCTGACTGCGGAGAACGGCAGCCCGAGTTCATTGCGACAGCCGGAATCACAGAACTGAATCACCGTCCCGTCGATCTGACGTGCGCGGTGCAGCCACTTATTACACGCCCGACACCGGGGCCTGTGTTCAGGGGGCCACTCCAATGGCTCGGCACGCATCTGAGCCGGGGTCTCCATCTCACCGACCCGCCCGGCAAACGGGGACACGGTGTGCGATTCCCCACAAGCTCTAATCCCGCCGGCTGGCAGCGGGCCACGGCCAGTATGATATTGGCTCATGATCGGCCTCCCGCAGCGACAGCTCGAGTTTACCGGCGAGCCGTCAGACAGGCGTCAAGAGTGAAGCGCTCGCGGGCCGTGTTGCTGCCGCTAAGTTAGCATTCTTCCCACTATCGCCGTCACCCCCTCCAGGAGGTATGATGCGCCGTCTCATTCTCGCCGCGCTTGCAGTGGCTCTCGTGGCTACGTCCTGCCAACCTGCCGCCAGCGAACTCAGCGAAGCAGAACGAACCGCTATCGCAGAAACCGTGAACGCGATCAACGCGGGGTTCTGGGACGCCTGGAGAGCGGCCGACTTCGACCGCGGGATGTCGTACTACGACAATTCGCCGGACCTCGCGTTTGCATTCGAAGGCGCGGTGGACTACGGGTACGCCGAGATCGAAGCCAAGTACCTCCCTGGAATGGCCGGCGTGGCCAGCCAGGAGATCACGGTGACGGACTCACGGACCACGGTGTTGGCCCCGGACGTAGTGTGCATCATGGAGGCCGGTAGCTCCAGTGCGACCGACACCGCCGGGGTGACCGGACCGGAGGGGAGCTTTGCGGTCACGTCGATCTGGGTGCTGCGTGACGGAGAGTGGAAGATCCACATCGGACACGAGTCTTTCCCGTCGCCCGAATCCATTCAGCCACGATCCCCGTGACGATGGCTGCGACGGCGGAGACCTCGTAGGCAAGGCACCACCGTCAACTCGCCCAAGCCCCGATGGCGTCACTCGATGCCCGGCGCTATCCGCAGCGCCAAAACCAAGACGAGAGCAATGGGGAGGTCGGCCAGGCAATGCAGACCTCCCTTTCCCTTTGCCCCTTGCGCTGTATCCTTGTACTGACCCAAGGAGGTACACGATGCGTAGCGTACGGATGCATTACCTGACCGTGCCGGTCCTCTTGATGGCGACTCACGCCGTCGCGCCTGTCGGAGAGAGCCGGGCGCCGGTATCACTGACCTATCTTCGTTGTGAATACAAAGTCGATCCACTCGGCATCGATGTGCGACAGCCACGTCTCAGCTGGCAGCTCACTGCCGATGGGCGTGGCGTCGTGCAAGCGGCCTACCAGGTGCGCGTCGCCGAGAGCGAGGCGGGGCTTGCGGCCAGTCCGATTTGGGACACGGGCCGCATCGATTCAGACCAGTCGATTCACGTCGTCTATGAGGGGCCGGCGCTCGCCTCCGGGCGGCGTTATTACTGGCAAGTCCGCATCCGGGATGGTGATGGGGAAGGCTCCGACTGGAGTTCGCCGGCGTTCTGGGAGATGGGTCTACTCGACGCAACAGATTGGCAGGCGTCGTGGATCAGCCCGGCCTGGGAAGAAGATCTGACGGCTCCACAGCCGGTGCCGATGCTGCGCACGACGTTTACGGTCGACGGCGAGGTGCAGGCGGCCCGCGCCTACGTCACCAGCCTGGGGCTCTACGAGGTCGAATTCAACGGCCAGCGCGTCGGCGACCAGGTCTTCACCCCCGGCTGGACCAGCTACGACACCCGCCTGCAATACCAGACCTACGACGTTACCGGCCTGCTGCAATCTGGCGATAACGCCGTTGGAGCGATGCTAGGCGACGGTTGGTATCGTGGTTACCTGGGTTGGAGCGACCGCCGCAACATCTACGGCGAGAACCTCGCGCTCTTGCTCCAACTTCAGATCTCGTACACTGACGGACGGGTTCGGATAGTTGGCTCCGACGCCTCCTGGAAAGCCAATACCGGCCCCATCCGCATGTCCGATCTCTACAACGGCGAACACTACGATGCCCGGCTGGAGAAGCCCGGATGGAGCAGCCCGGGCTACGACGACAGCAACTGGGCCGGCGTGCGCCTCATCGATCATCCCAAAGACATCTTGATCGCGCCGGCCGGGCCGCCGGTGCGCAAGATCGAGGAGATCACACCCGTCGCCGTTCTGCATACACCTGCTGGAGAGACGGTGTTCGACATGGGGCAGAATATGGTGGGATGGGTGCGACTGAGGGTGAACGGCGCAACCGGGACTACCGTGACGTTACGCCACGCCGAAGTACTCGACAAAGAGGGCAATCTCTACACGGAGAACCTGCGCAGCGCCGCGCAGACCATCCGCTATACGCTCAAGGGCGGTGGCGAAGAGGTCTACGAGCCACGGTTCACATTCCAGGGCTTCCGCTACGTGGCCGTCGACGGATGGCCCGGTGAACCGACGGTAGAAGCCCTCACCGGTGTGGTGATCCACTCAGCCATGACGCCGACCGGAAGCTTCGAAGCGTCCAAGCCGTTGATCAACCAGTTGCAGCACAACATCGTCTGGGGACAGAAGGGCAACTTCCTCGACGTGCCCACGGACTGTCCGCAGCGCGACGAGCGCATGGGCTGGACCGGCGACGCCCAGGTCTTCGCCCGCACCGCCGCTTTCAACACGGACGTGGCAGGCTTCTTCACCAAATGGCTGGGCGATCTGGCCGCCGATCAGAAACCCAGCGGCAGCATCCCGTTCGTCATCCCCGACGTGCTCACACGCGGCAGCCCTGGCGGTGGCGGGGCTACCGGTTGGGCCGACGCCGGCGTCGTCATCCCCTGGACGCTCTACCTCGTCTACGGCGACACTCGCATCCTCGAAGCACAGTACGAGAGCATGAAAGCCTGGGTCGGCTACATGCAGGATCGCGCCGGCGACGACCTAATCTGGGCCGGCGATTTCCACTTCGGCGATTGGCTCGCCTACGCCACCGATCGGTCGGATTATCCCGGCGCCACGACCGACAAGGACCTCATTGCCACCGCCTATTTCGCCTATTCGACCAGCCTGCTCCAGAAGATGGCAACGGTACTGGGGAACGATGACGATGCGGCGCGGTACGCCGCCCTACTGGAGGACGTGAAAGAGGCATTCCGCGAGGAATTCATCACGGCCAACGGACGCATGGCGTCCAACACGCAGACGGCTTACGCGCTGGCGCTGTCGTTCGGGCTGATGCCGGAAGGGCAAGAGGCACAGGCCGCGCAGCGTCTTGCCCAGGACGTGCGCGCATTCGGCAATCACATCACAACCGGGTTCCTGGGCACGCCGCTGCTGTGTCACAGCCTCAGCGACAACGGCTACCTCGACGTGGCCTACGACCTGCTCAACCAGGACACTTATCCATCCTGGCTCTATCCGGTCAAGATGGGCGCGACGACGATCTGGGAGCGGTGGGACGGCATCAAACCGGACTCAACCTTCCAAGATGCCGGAATGAACTCGCTCAATCACTACGCCTATGGGGCCATAGGTGAGTGGCTCTACCGCGTCGTTGCCGGCCTCGAGACCGATCCGGCAGAGCCGGGCTACAAGCACGTCCGCATCCAGCCACAGCCGGGAGGCGGATTCACCTACGCTCGAGCAGCACTGAACACGATGTACGGCCCGACGGCCTCGGCGTGGGAGCTCAGTAACGGGCAGTTCCAGCTCGACGTCACCGTCCCACCCAACACACATGCGACGATCCGCCTGCCCCACGCGACACTGGCGCAGGTCACCGAGAGCGGCCAAGGACTCGATGACGCCGACGGGATCGCGCGGGCATCTCAAGAGGGCGACGTCGTGATTGTCGAGGTGGGCTCCGGCCAGTATCGGTTTGCCTATGATACTGGGGAGCTTGAATGACTCACGGCCCGTGACTAATAGAGCTGGTGACCACGGGCCGTAACCGGGCAGGTCGAAATGGCTCACCTGCCCGCAATTGGGTCGGGAGGCTGTGGCTGCCTTCCAGTCGGGCCTAGCGTCTTGACCAGGACCGAATCTGATCGAGTTCTCGATCGGGCTTGGGCCCGGATGGTTGCCGCGCCCATCCGTTCGGGATAAGCTTACGTCCGCCCGCCTCGATCTCACGGGCAGCGGGCCTCCAGCCTGACCATCCGGACGCCGATTCAGCTCGAACGGATACGGAAAAGGAGAGAATGATGAAGACGCGACGTCGCTTCCTGCGGGACTCCAGTATCGTGGTTGGCGGGGCGCTCGCGTTCCCTAACGTCCTCGGGGCGCAGGTGTCTCGGCTGGCGCCCAGCGACCAGGTCCGCATCGGCGTCATCGGGGTCAACGGAATGGGGTTCCACAACCTCAGTGCGATCCTCGGAGTGCCCGGAGTCGAGTGCGCAGCCCTGTGCGACGTGGATGCCTCCGTGCTGAATCGACGCGCGGGTGAGGTCGAGCAGCGGACCGGGAGTCGCCCCACACTCTATGGCGACTTCCGTAGGTTGCTCGAGGATTCCGACGTCGATGCCGTGATCATCGCAACACCCGACCACTGGCACTGCATCATGATGGTCATGGCCTGCGAAGCCGGCAAAGACGTGTACGTGGAAAAGCCGCTCGCCAACTCAATCGGTGAGTGTGGGCTGATGGTGAAAGCGGTGGAGCGATACGATTCGGTGGTGCAGGTCGGGCAGTGGCAGCGGAGCGGCGGTCACTGGACCGAGGCTGTCGAGCATGTGCAAACCGGTGCCCTCGGGCGCATCCGACTAGTAAAGGCTTGGGCATATCAGGGCTGGATGGAACCCGTACCGGTCCTACCCGATGAGCCAGTGCCGGATGGCGTCGACTACGACATGTGGCTCGGGCCGGCGCCCTCCAGGCCATTCAACCGCAACCGGTTTCACTTCAACTTCCGCTGGTTCTGGGATTATGCCGGGGGGTTGATGACCGATTGGGGAGTGCACATGATCGACATGGTGCATTATGCCATGGGCGATGCCGGACCACTGAAGGTAATGGCCAACGGAGGCAAGCTCGCCTATCCCGATGACGCTTCGGAGACCCCGGACACGCTGCAGGCTGCGTTCGAGTTCGACGAGTACTCGATGCTGTGGGAACACGCCACCGGGATCAACCTTGGACCGTACCAGCGCGACCACGGCGTCGCGTTCATAGGAAACCACGGCACCCTCATCGTCGACCGGGGCAAATGGGAGGTGCTCCCGGAAGTCGAGACCAGCGGTGGCCAACAGCAGCCTCTTACGACACGCATTCCCCAGCGGCGAATAACGGACGACGGTGGACTCAGTGCTCACATGGCGAACTTCATCGAGTGCATCAAGACCCGTGAACGACCCAAGTGTCACCCCGCGGTAGCTGCGCGTGCGGCCGTCACTGCCCATCTCGGCAACATCGCCTTCAAGACCGGCCGCCAGCTGACGTGGGACGACGCCACACAGTCGTTCGGCGACGACGAGGAAGCGGCTTCGCTGCTCTGGCCCACGTATCGTTCACCCTGGACCCTCCCGGCGCTATGAGAATCCAGCGCGGCCAGTTCGCCGCCCCCATAACCGCCCTGATGGTTGCAGGTATCGGTTGTGTCGCCCGCCCTGAGGCGGGCCATACGGCCGCTGCCTCCGCATCACAGGAGATCTCCCGGCCGGACTCAATGCGCCCGGAGGAGACAGAGGTCTGGGAGCCGGAGCCGGAAGTCGTGACCTCAGAGGCGGATGGCGTTCCTCCTTCGGACGCCGTCGTTCTGTTCGACGGTACGGATCTCTCAGGATGGGTCCACGAGGACGGGAGCGAGCCTCGATGGCACGTCGGCAACGGCGTCATGACCGTTTCGCCCGGAACAGGTAGCATCCGAACTCGGCAGGGCTTCGGCGACGTCCAGCTCCACATCGAGTGGCGTACGCCGGCAGAGATCGTGGGTGACGGACAGGATCGAGGCAACAGTGGGATCTACTTCATGGAGCGCTACGAAGTCCAAGTCCTCGATTCCTACGACAACCGGACCTACTCCAACGGGCAGGCGGGCTCCATCTACAAGCAGCACATCCCACTGGTGAACGCATCCCGGGCGCCAGGCGTGTGGCAGAGCTACGACGTGGTGTTCATTGCCCCGCGCTTCGCTGCAGACGAGACGTTGGCAAGCCCGGCGTACATGACCGTGTTTCACAACGGCGTTCTGATTCAGAATCACGTCGAACTCCAGGGCCCGACGCTTTACATCGGTGTGCCCCAGTACGAAGCACACGGCGACCGTGCGCCGCTACTGCTACAAGATCATGGCAACCCGGTGAGCTTCCGGAACATCTGGATTCGGGAGCTCTCGGCTACCGCGCGCTAGTGTACCTCCTTGCCGTGATGTGAGATCATTTAGCATATCCAACTGGATGGTTCAGGAACACGTACTGGGTCTCTTTCAGCTTGAGTAGGTCTTTGATCTTCTCCTTATCCATGGAGGCGCGCGGGCGTGTCTTCAAACCGGTCGCGGCGCAGAACAAGGAGATGTTCTGCGATATGATGCCCGCACCGATGGCTCCCCACTCGTATTTCAACTCGTTCGTTCCTGCTCGAAAGCGATCGGAATCCGAGATCAGGACGATCTGAATTGCTGCCTCAGCGGGCGGCGCCGCCGCGGCAGGAGCGTCAGCCGCAACGGCGTTTCCGGAATCTTCAGGCACCGTTTCTGGCCTGGGTGGCCGCCGCATCATGACGGCCGATCGGTGATCACCGCCTACCACAGCATCTAGCTCATGGTTTCTGTAGTCGTAGACAAAGACGCCATCCTTCATGAACACATAGATATCGACGTCGTGTGCGTTCATCGCCGATGACGCTGTGGTCTTGTCTTCATCAGGACGGTTGAGGCCGTTCGCTGCCCACATCAGATCCGACAAATCCTGCAAGCTCAGATCTCGATCTGACCATTCGCTCGCGGATGCCTTGACTGACAGGGCTTCCATGAATGGATGCCCCCTTGCCAGGTCAGGCGGATTCAGCTTGATGGATTCCAGCTCCTGTGCCAGCAAACCAGACGACATCAAAGAGATGCTGGTAATTGTGACAAAGAGGCAAGAGAGTACTCGGCTCATCTGACAGCTCTCAATTCTTTGCATGTCGTGTCTGCGTGTATCGGTACAGTGTCTGAAAACCGCATAAGACAACCACCGGCACGGAGACGGACCAACTTCCCTGTATCGTGGTCACATGGGATTCTCTGGTGCCGGCGCATCAGACAGGGCGTTCCTACAGTACTCTACACATTTCTTCACTTCGGCCACGGCATCCGAGTCTTCGGGGATCTCGTACTCGAGCTCGATATCCGCCGGGAACGTGTATTTGTTTCTCTTCATCAGTTGCAGGATCAGACCCAGCGGCGTATCGCCCTCACCAAACGGCATGTTGGCACCGTTGTTCACCTTACGGTCTTTGATGTGGAGGCTCAGAATACGTCCCGCATCGCCATACTTCTCGATGATGGGGATAGGAGACTCGTTCGTTCCGGCAACATAATGTCCGACATCGAAATTCATGCCGAGATATTCCCCATGCGAGAACGGTGCTTCCCAACTCGAGGAGTTGACCTGGGTGTGGTTGTGGAAGCCGATCATGATCTCATGCTCAGCGGCAAACGGAGCCAAGAACACGGCTTTCTCTTCCGAAATCTCTGTCGTAATACCCTTTGCGCCGAGCGCCTTGGCAACATTGAAACAGTAGTTCACCTCACCTTCCGACATGTTTGGTCCGATTTCTCCAAACTTGACGATATGGATGTTGACGCCAGCATCATTGTATTTCTGGCGCAGCACCTCGAACTGGCCCATCGAGGCGGAGAGGCGCCATTCTCTCATAGCCTCGGCCTGTGCTTCGCGTGCTGCCTGGAATTGGGCGCGCTGTTCCGCTGTGATCTCCTCGCCACGACGTGGCCAAGGCAGTCGTTCAAAGGTCGGGGCTCCCGCAAACTGTTCAGCCGGTTCACCCATGAGCTCGATTGAACTGATGCCGCATTGAACGACGTAGTTCAGAAGATCGTCCGCCGTGCTGGGCATTGACCGGAAGCTGTAAGTGATCGTGCCTATTTGCACGCCGCTGAACATCGAGTTGGGCCGGATGGTTTCCTGAGCGAAGACGGAGCGCGGCACCAGCGGTATTGCTGCTGCGGCTGCTGTGTATCCGACGAAATCCCTCCTGGTGATACGCCTCCCGCTTTGGCTTGGCTCTTTCATGAGTCGTCCCTCTAGGATCTGGTTCTTGTTGTATTATCCGATCGATCGTGGCGGACTTCGGCGCCATTGACGCCGGTGGTGTACACGGCGACAGCCCACGACTGGCGACTAATCTAAGCTACGACTTGGGAAGACAGGCTGCCAGACCGCAGGCGTTTCGCGCCCCTTGAGAGGCATTACCTATCGCCAACGTGCTGGAGTACTATCTTCACGCAAGTCGCGTCAGTAGTGGAAAGCACACTTCAACAACATGGGAGCCCAGAGTAGAAGCATCAGGAATGCTGCAGAAGTCTCCTTGAGATCCTCTTCATGGATAACAGTGCCATTCAGGAAGCTCCCCAGTCTCTTGGCGCCATACTCCGTCAGATTGGCCCGGGCCTGATCATCAGCGCCAATATCGTTGGCAGCGGCGAACTCATCGCAACGACTCTGCTCGGCGCAGAGGTGGGATTCATTCTGCTCTGGTTCATCATCTTCAGTTGCTTCATCAAAGTGTTCATTC
>CP070666.1:2671046-2716309 GCA_020351775.1 Gemmatimonadota bacterium
ATGTCGTATCCTGACTTGGGGCCGAGTGTGAGTACTCCTAGAACCGTGTAGCGTGTGCGGCTTTGTCTTGGCATTATCGCTCGACTTGCGATCTTATATCTAAAAGATATATTACTGACAGATAGCATGCAAGGTTGGTTGCTCTCTCCAGCCACCGCCCGTGGAGATCAGCAGCCCCGCAAACTGTATGTGGCGATCGCATGACCGAACCGAATCACGATCTGTCGAGACTCAAGATCCGGCGCGATGAGCCGTCGCGATCCGCCCGACGAGCATTGAAGATGACGGCCTGGCTCGCGGGGTTCGCCGTCGTCTTCATCGTGGTGGTACTGGTCGTGTTTGGCCGAACGGGTGGCACCGAAGTCACGGTGGGCCTGGCCCAGGTCGTTGGGGGCCGAGCCGGCAGCGCGCTGGGGATCACCGCGAACGGTTACGTGGTCGCTCGCACCCAAGCATCGGTTTCTTCCAAGATCTCGGGACGCCTGGCCTATCTCGGCGTAGAGGAAGGCTCAGTGGTGCGGCGCGGTGAGGTCATTGCCAGCCTGGAGAATGACGACTACCGGGCCATGGTGGCGCAGGCAGAGGCCGAAGTCACACGGTCCCAGGCCACGCTGGCTGAGGGAGAAGCGCAGCGCGACCAACTGCGGCGTGACCTGCGGCGTGCCAGAGAACTCTTAAGCGACAGCCTGATCTCGCAGCAGGAGGTCGAGGACCTCACCGCTCGGCTCGACGCCGCGGATGCCCGCGTGGGTGCTCAGCAGGCACAGGTCCAAGTGGCCAACGCAGCGCTCGGTGTGGCCCGGGCCAACTTGGAGAACACCTACATACGCGCCGCATTCGACGGTACCGTGTTGCGCAAAGATGCGGAGGTGGGTGAGGTCGTGGCACCCGTGGCTACTGGCGGAGGACTGACTCGTGGTGCCGTTGTGACTATGGCCGATCTCGAGACGCTCGAGGTCGAGGTCGATGTGAACGAGGCATACATCGCACAGATTGAGGGTGGGCAGCCGACGCTGATCACTCTCGACGCCTATCCCGATACGACATACCGCGGCGCAGTGCGCCAGATTGTCCCCACGGCCGACAGACAACGAGCGACCGTGCTGGTAAAGGTGAGCATCCTTGATCGCGATCCGCGCATCCTGCCTGAAATGGGTGCTCGCGTCGATTTCTTGCAGGTGGCAGAAACGGGGATTGCGGAGCCGCCGCAGTCACGTGTCTTCATACCTGCCGCCGCCGTGCGTGACGAGCAGGGACAGCCAGTAGTGTGGGTGGTGCGGGATGGACGCGTCTGGCGAGTACCGGTCTCGGCGGGGCCTGTCTCTGGGGGACGTAGGGAGATCCGCTCGGGGCTGATTGGGGGCGAGCAGGTGGTAGTCGCCGGCCCTGCGGTTTTGGACCACGGCGCCACGGTTCGCGTCGTGCCGCAATAGACAGGAGGAATGCAGCAGATGCCACTCGTAGAGATCAAGGACCTCGCTAAGGTCTTCTATCGAGATTCACAGCGAATACCCGTGTTTGACGGGGTGAACCTCGAGATGGAACAGGGCGAATTCCTTTCGCTGATGGGGCCGTCGGGTAGCGGCAAGAGTACGCTGCTTCATCTCCTTGCCGGACTGGACAAGCCGACGGCAGGCCGGATAGTTGTGGGTGGCGCCGATGTGACCGGGATGAAGCGCAGGCAACTTGCTGCATGGCGCGCACACCACATTGGGTTCGTGTTTCAGTTCTACAACCTGTTGCCCGTCCTGAACGCATATCAGAACGTTGAATTGCCGCTGCTACTGACGGAGTTGACAGGTCGCGAGCGACGAGAGCATGTGATGACCGCACTGGGCGTGGTCGGGCTGAGTGATCGCGCGGAGCACTACCCGCGCCAGTTGTCAGGTGGTCAGGAGCAGCGGGTGGGGATTGCCAGAGCCATCGTGAGTGACCCCACGATCTTACTCGCAGACGAGCCGACCGGCGATCTCGACGCCAAGTCGGCTGACGAGATCCTTACTCTGCTGCAGCGGCTGAATGAGGAATTCAACAAGACGATACTTATGGTAACGCACGACGCACATGCCGCCGAACGAGCCCATGCCGTTATGCATCTCGACAAGGGAGTACTGTCGCGATGAAGTTCATGCGCCTGATTTGGGTCAACTTGCTGCGGAACAAACGGCGCACTGTTCTGACCGCCCTCAGCGTCACGGTGGCGCTGTTCCTGTTCGCGACGCTGCGGTCCGTGGTGACAGCCCTTGATGCGGTGAGTGAGGTGGGCAGTGAAACGCGCTTGATCACACGGAGTGCTACGGGAATCACGTTTGCGCTGCCTCAATCGTACTTCGAGCGGTTACGGGCACAAGAAGGCGTGAGAAGCGTATCATGGGCCAACTGGTTTGGTGGAGTATACATCGACGCGAGCAACTTCTTTGCCCAGTTTGCGGTCGATCAGGAGTCATACTTGGCGATGTATCCTGAGATGGCGATACCAGAAGACCAGAAGCAAGCCTTCTTTAGGGAGCGGACCGCGGCCTTGGTGGGAAGTGGGCTGATGGAGCGATTCGGTTGGTCGCTAGGGCAGAACATCACCCTGCAGGGCACGATCTTCCCGGGCGATTGGGAGTTCAGCATACGTGCCGTCTACGTTCCTGAAGACCCCAGTTTCGGCGATCAGATGTTCTTCTTCCACTACGACAACCTGTATGAGGGTGTGAACGGCAACATCATGCCGGGCTGGTACGTGGTGCAGCTCGAGGATCCTGCGGCAGCGCCAACGGTGATCAATCAGATCGACCGCATGTTCGAGAACTCGAGCAACCCCACCAAAACCGAGACTGAGAGGGCCTTCAATGCGGGATTCGTGACCATGTGGGGCAATATCGGGTTCCTGGTCCGGGCAATCGGAACCGCCGTCTTCTTCGCCATCCTGCTGGTCGCAGCAAACACGATGATGATGGCCGGCCGCGAGCGGATCGGTGAGAACGCCGTGCTGAAGGTGCTGGGCTTTCAAGACGGTCTGCTGTTCCGGCTGGTCCTGGTTGAATCGGTCCTGATAACTGTGCTGGGTGGAGCACTCGGCGTTTTCGGGTCCAAATTGTTGTTTGGACCGAACAACTTCGTGAACGCATTCATACCCGGCTTCGAGGTCGAATGGAGTACCGTGCTTCTCGGCCTGGCGATGGCAGTCACTCTGGGGGTGGTCAGCGGCATCGTGCCTGCCTGGCAGGCAATGCGACTACCGGTCATTCAGGCTCTGCGGCGAGTGGCATAGGAGGCCGGCGTGAAGATCCCGATCATATACAATATTCGCAGCTTGAAAGAGCGTCCCGTCTCCACGTTGACAACTGCAGCCGGGATGTCACTGGTGGTCGCTGTGTTCGTGGCTATGATGGCATTGGCGAGCGGATTCCACGCCGCCTTGGTGAAATCGGGCTCGCCCGACAACGTGCTGGTTCTGCGCAAGGGCGCCAACGCGGAGATGTACAGCGGTATCACACGCAGCACTGCAAACACCATTGCAGGCATGCCCTTCGTCGCCCGCGGGGCGGATAATCAACCGCTTACCAGTCCCGAGGTCTTCGTCGTCATTGGCTTGAATCGGTTGACAGGTGGGCTCGCCAACCTGGTGGTGCGCGGTGTCAGTCCCCGTGCAATGCAGGTGCGCCGGGGAATCGAAATCATCGACGGCCGCGAGCTGCGACCAGGTGCCTCAGAAATACTAGTGGGAGAGAAGATCATAGATCGGTTTGCCAATACAGGGATTGGCGAGACATTGTCTTTCGGCGGCCGTGATTGGACGGTGGTTGGTCACTTCTCGGCGGGTGGCTCCGCGTTTGAATCCGAGATCTGGGCCGAGAACGAGCAGGTGATGCCGGTGTTCCGGGGCGAAGTGTTCCAGTCCGTCACCTTCCGCATGGCCGATCCGAGTTCGTTTGACGGGATCAAACAGACGCTGGAAGACGATCCGAGGCTGTTTCTCGATGTGTTCCGAGAAAGCGAGTTCTATCAGAATCAGTCTGTAATACTGACTCAGATCCTCAACTTCATCGCAGTCTTCATCGCCGGGGTCATGGCGATAGGTGCCGTGTTCGGTGCCATAAACACGATGTATGCAGCGGTCGCGTCGCGGGCACCCGAGATTGCAGTTCTGTTGACCCTGGGCTTCAAGCCCGGACACGTTCGCAGCTCCTTTCTGATCGAGGCTGTCTTCATCGCTCTGCTGGGAGGTATCCTGGGGTGCATCCTCGCTCTGCCGATCAACGGACTGGTGACCAGCACCACGAACTGGAATTCGTTCAGTGAAGTCGCATTCGCGTTTCGCGTGACCCCCAACCTCTTGGTGAGTGGCTTGGTGTTCGCTGTGGCAATGGGGTTCATAGGAGGTTTCTTCCCGGCTCTCAAGGCATCGCGCCAGCCGGTGGTGGTGGCATTGAGGGAGGCGTAGGGGCGAGAGTCTGAACTAAGAACGGAACGATGACATGACACATCTCGCATCATTCCTTGAAGAGACTCTGGAGGCGTGGCTCGACGTCCGACAGGGCATTCTCGACGAGGTCGGTAACATCCCAGCCCGGAAGTTCGACTTCCGGCCCACCCCGGAGACCAAAAGCGTGCGCGAACTGGTGCAGCACATCCTCGAAGTGTCGATGCTGATGACCGGCGAGCTTACGCGGCCAGACACCAACCTGAAGCGGCTGCCGTGGCATAAGATGCTCAAGAAGCACGCTACGGCAGCACATCGGGCCAAATCGAAGCGGGAGCTACTAGTGCTACTCGGAGCACAGATGCGAGATGCCGAGAAGCGCTTCCGCAAGGTCGGTGACATTGCGATGTGGCAGCTCATCGAGCGGTTCGACGGCAAACAGGGCACCAAGATCCAGTGGCTGCACCACGGCATCGCCCAGGAGATGTACCACCGGGGACAGCTGGCAACCTACGCGCGGCTGCTGGGGCTCGAGCCGGCGCTGACGCAGAAGATCCGGGGAGCTTAGCGGACCCGGACGACAGCCCCGGCGGTCAGAGTCCGGCCGTATCCGGCGGTCGTCCACCGGTCTCCCGGTATCTCGGTTCCCAGGATTCCCGGGACACGAGTCCGCTCAACGCTTCCTGCACTCTACTCCCTGTACTCCGCTTCCCGCTCCCGGCTCCCTGTACTCTGTACTCTATCATCTGTACGCTGTACACTCCGTATCATCTCAGCCCGGAGGCTATCCATGCTTTACCGATCCGCTTGTGTGACCGCGGTTTTCACGCTGGTGCTGACGATCGCCGCTTGCAGTCAGGACCGCCCACCTCCGGTCGACTGGCTCGAACGCTGTGAGCTGGAGCGGATCGATGCAACCGCTTGGTGCGGTCAGTACTCGGTATTCGAGGATCGTGATGCGATGAGCGGACGCAAGATCAATCTCAAAGTGGTAGTGATTGCGGCTGCGTCGACCGATCCGGAGCCGGATCCGGTGTTCTACTTCGTGGGAGGCCCCGGTGCGGCTGCGACTGAATCGGCGGGCGGTGCCATGTTCGTCCTGCGGGACGTGCGGGACACCAGGGATATCGTGCTCGTCGACCAACGGGGAACCGGAAGCTCCAATCCGCTCGACTGCGACGGTGTCGTGACAGACACGACATTGCAGCGCTTCTTCAGACAATTTCTGGAGCAGGATTTCGTCGAGGCCTGCCTGGACAAGCTGCGTCCTATTGCCAACGTGGCATTGTACACCACGCCCGTCGCCATGGACGACGTCGATGAGATCCGTGAGGCACTGGGCTACGAGCGGATAAACGTGTATGGCGGCTCGTACGGGACCAGAGCCGCACTGGTCTATCTGCGGCGCCACACGGACCATGTTCGGACGGCGGTGCTCAAGGGAGTTGCTCCAACGAACATGAAAAACCCGCTGCCCTTTGCGCGGGCGGCTGAGCGTGGGCTCCAGGGCGTGTTCCACGCGTGCGCCGTTGATCGAGAATGTCATGCGGCGTTTCCCGATCTCGAGGGCAATTGGCGCAAAGTGCTGCAGCAGTTCGAACCGGGATCGGTTGTGGCTCAGGTGACGCATCCAGAGACCGGTACAACCGAAACGGTTACGATTCCCCGCGGCGTGTTCATGGATGGGATCCGTCACCTGCTGTACACGATGGGGCAGTCACGGCACGTACCCCGCATAATACATGCTGCGTCGCAAGGTGATTTCTCGCTATTCGCCCAGCATGAGATCGATCAGTCAATTGGGTTCGATAACATGCTGAGTGACGGGATGTTCATGACGGTGACCTGTTCGGAGGACTTGCGGTTCATCGACGAGCAGGAGATCCCAGCGGCGACGCAGGGGACGTATTTGGGCGATTATCGCGTGCGGCGTCAGCTGTCAGCATGTAGGTACTGGGATGCAGGAGAGGTGACTGAGAGTTACACGGAACCCGTGCGGGTGGACACGCCGGTGCTACTCCTGTCAGGCGTGTATGACACGGCGACACCGTATGAGGGCGGCGATTGGGTGGCGCGGTACATGCCCAACAGCCTGCACACCGTTGCACCGAACCAGAGTCACTCGTTTGCCAATCCGCCGTGCGAGCTGGCCCTCATTGCACGGTTCATCAGGAGCGGAACGGCTGCAGAGCTCGACGCGTCGTGTGTGCTGGAGACGAAGCGACCGCCGTTTGTGATCGGCGATGCCGTCCCTTGAGGCCGAGCAGCTCGTGTTGACCAGCCCGATGGTGAGGTCCCGATGAGAGCCGTGGTCGTCTCACGGCCTGGTCCTCCGTCAGTGCTCGAGGTCAGAGACGTCGCCACGCCTGTGCCGGGACCGGAAGAGCTGAGGGTCAGGGTTCACGCTTTTGGCGTCAATCGAGCGGACTTGCTACAGCGGCGCGGCATGTATCCGGCTCCGCCCGGCTCACCGCAGGAGATTCCCGGCCTCGAGCACGCCGGCGTAGTGGATGCGGTTGGTCCCGCTGTGGAGGGTATGGCGTCCGGTGACCGAGTGATGGGAATCGTCGGTGGCGGTGCTTACGCTGAGTATCTGGTGACGCGCGCCGACCAGCTTGTGCGAATTCCGCAAGGGATCGCATTCTGCGATGCTGCCGCGATTCCCGAAGTTTTCGTCACGGCGCACGATGCCTTGGAGCGTCTCGCGGTTGTGCGCGGTGAATGGGTACTGGTACATGCAGTCGGGAGCGGGGTGGGTACGGCAGCAGTCCAGCTGATTGCCGCCCGTGGGGCGAAGTGCATAGGCACGAGCCGTACCGATGCCAAGCTGGCACGGGCGCGGGAACTCGGTATGGAGGCCGGAGTCAACACCGCCGGCGGTGATTTCGCCGATGCTGTGTTGCAGTTGGCTCGTGGAGGTGTCGCTGCCGCGGTCGACTTACTGGGCGGCCCGTTCCTGCAACAGACCATCGAGTGCATGGCTCGGCGCGGTCGGATCATCCTCGTGGGTTTATCTGCAGGTAGAAGGGCCGATATCGACCTCGGCACGATTCTGCGGCAACGGTTGAGAATCGAGGGAACCGTGCTGCGCTCGCGGGACGATGAGGAGAAGGCTGCCGCGGTGTCATCTTTCGGCATCTCGGTTATGCCACTGATAGAGTCCGGCAGCATCCGTAGCGTGATCGACAGGGTATTCGAGTTCGAGCAAGTGGCCGCAGCGCATGAATATCTCGAGTCTAACGCCAGCTTCGGAAAGGTGGTGGTGCAGGTTGTCTAGCATTGTGCAGCGTTATGTCACGGTCATTGGACTGTGCGCCACACTGGCTCCGCGTGGGTTCCAGGCCCAAGAGGCGCAGCCGGACAGCGCGTCGCGCGCCTTAGCCGTGCTGGTCGGTGCGGGTGACGTAGCACGGTGTGAATCCGACGGCGATGAGGTGACGGCTGCGTTGTTGGACAGCATCGTCGGCGAGGCGGCTGTCCCGACCGTCGTGTTCACCCTGGGAGACAACGCATACGGACGGGGAACCGAGGAGAAATTCAGGGAGTGCTACGAGCCGAGCTGGGGGCGCTTCAAATCGATCACCCGCCCGGTCCCCGGGAATCACGACTACAAGAATGGCTTCATGTGGTTTGTCCTGGGAGGACACGCCGGCCCGTACTTCGACCATTTCAACGCGTTCCGTGGCCAGGCCGGCGACCGCGGTGACGGGTGGTACCACTACCAGCACGGTGGCTGGGACGTGTACGCACTGAACACCAACGAGGGCAGGCGTGTGGAACCGGCATCGCGGCAGTGGGAGTGGCTACAGAGCGAACTGGCGCACCGGACCAATCGGTGTTCTGTCGCGTACATGCATCATCCGCGATTCAGTACCAGCAGACACGGTGACAACGACAGGATGCGGGATGTATGGGAACTGCTCGCCCAACACGGCATCGATATTTTCATCGCCGGACACGACCACAACTACCAGCGTTTCGATCCGCAGGATCCCGACGGCAGGCCGAGTGAGATCGGGATCCGGCAGTTCGTGGTCGGGACGGGCGGGACGTACTTGGTCACTAGGAACCAAGGCACCTCGGGGGTTCTGGCCCGCTGGACAGCTGTGCATCACGGCGTGCTGAAACTGACGCTGCGAGCCGATGCCTACGACTGGGAGTTCATAGTCGAGAACGGCGCCGTGTGGGATTCGGGCTCGAGCGTTTGTCAAAACACACGGCACTCTTTCTGAGCACTGAGTACGGGGTGCAGGGTGGTGTGCGGGGAGCGGAGAATGACCGACCTGACCGCCGAGCACACGGGACCGCCGGGGCACCGGGACAACGGCATGCCGGGCCTCGCCATTGACGTCACTCCGTCTGCCGATTTTGTTAACAGCCGACCAGGACAGTTCGGACCATCACCGGAGCAGCAATGGAACTAGACGAACGTGGGCCGCTGGATCAGGAACTCGACGTGTTCGGGATGACCGACGTAGGCAAGGTGCGCAAGCGGAACGAGGACCATTTTCTGATTTGCTCGCTGCACAAGCTCATGCAAGTGCACAGCACCAGCCTGCCTAACCTCGACCAGCTGCCGTTGAGTGGCGAGCAGATGGCGTTTCTTGCCTTGGTTGCTGACGGTGTCGGTGGTCATGCGGGCGGCGATGTGGCCAGCCGCATGGCAACTGAGTCGGTCGCACGCTACATCACGCGCAGCATGCAGTGCTATTACACGCGCGACCCCAATGAAGACGAATTCGTCGACCAACTGCACGATACGGTAATGCAATGTCATGTCGACCTGCTCGCCGAGGCGGCGAAGCGTCCGAAGCAAGGTGGCATGGCAACCACGCTCACCCTGTTCTTGGGCATCTGGCCGAGGGCGTTCATAGTCCAGGTCGGCGACAGCCGCTGCTATCAACTGCGCGGCGACAAGCTGAATCAGATAACTCGGGATCAGACGTTGTCCCAGGATCTGATCGATAGAGGTGTGCTCACCCCATCCAAGGCCGGAGCCTACGATCACGTGCTCTCGAGCGCCGTCGGTGGGTCGACTGCGGAACCGGTGATCTACAAGATGACTCTTGAGCGGGATGATGTGGTACTGCTCTGCAGTGACGGCCTCACAACTCACGTTACCGACGAGCAGATCCGCGACGGGCTGATTGCAATGGAGTCGTCCGAACAAGTATGCCGCAAGTTGGTCTCGATGGCGCTCGATCGGGGTGGGCGTGACAACATAACGGTTGTAATAGGACGCGCGAAGGCAACGTGAACCGCATGGCAGACCCAATCTCACTGCGGCCGCGAACCGAAGACGCGATTAGCCTGACCACTTCGCAGGCGGGTACGCGCCCGCGTCTGCCGGTGGATCTGCTCGATGCGGTGTCGCATCGATTGCAGTTCCTGTGCGTGATGCTGGCAGTCGCGATGGTGGCGGGCTCGGTCGTGACGGAATTGACGGACTTTGTCGAGAACAGGTTGGTGTACTACAGCACCGATGTGGGGGTGCTGCTCTGCTGCGCAACCGTATTCTACTTGGCGCGGAGTGGTAAGGTCTCGGCGACGCGGCTGCTCGACGTCGGATTGGGATTCGAAGTCATCGTAGCTGCTGCCATAGCGGTTTCCTTCGTGCCAGCGACGTACTTCGAGTCGACCAGGCCAGGTTTTGCCTGGTCCCCGGTCGCGGTATGGGTGGTGATATACCCAATCATAGTTCCCAACACGACGAAGCATACGCTGATCGCATCCGTAGCCGCATCCGCGACGGAACCGATAACGGTGCTGCTGATGTCAGAGGCAGGGTTTGGGGCGTTGCCGGCACTCAACGTGTTCCTGCGACAGGTCTGGCCCAACGTCGTGGCGATCGGCTTCGCCGTCATGATCTCCCGTGTCGTCTACGGCTTGGGCGAGAAGTTGCGCCAGGCGCGGGCGATGGGCAGCTACCAACTGGTCGAGTCGTTGGGCCATGGAGGCATGGGCGAGGTGTGGAGGGCGACCCACCGGATGCTGGCTCGCGACGCCGCAGTAAAGCTGATTCATCCCGAGGTGCTCGGCGAGGTGGACGAAGACGGCGTGAGAATCATGCTACAGCGCTTCGAGCGCGAGGCGCAGGCAACAGCCGCATTGCGTTCGCCTCATACGATCGAACTGTATGACTTCGGGATTGCGCGAGACGGAACGTTTTACTACGTGATGTAGTTGTTGGGTGGGCTCGACCTGCAGACGATGGTGTACGACCACGGACCGCAGCCGCCCGAGCGGGTGGTGAAGCTGTTGCGGCAAGTGTGTCACTCACTCTTCGAGGCGCACCGCGGCGGGCTCGTGCACCGCGACATCAAACCCGCCAATATCTTCGTGTGCCGCTACGGAGTCGATCTCGATTTCGTCAAGGTGCTCGATTTCGGGATCGTGAAGCGGGCAGAGATCAAAGGCGTGAGCGATGCCCAGCTGACGCAGATGGGTGCGATTTCGGGCACACCTGCCTACATGGCGCCCGAGATGGCGTTGGGTGAAGGCAAGGTCGACGGTCGGGCCGACATCTATGCCTTGGGTTGCGTGGCCTACTGGATGTTGACCGCTCAGACGGTATTCGAGAAACCGAGCGCTCTGGGAATGATCGTGGCTCACACCCACGAGAAACCCATGCCGATATCCGAGCGCACTCAGCAGCCGGTACCGGAACCGCTGGAACGGATCGTCATGCAGTGCCTGGCCAAGCAGCCGGATGAGCGACCCGAGAACACACAGGAACTATCGCGCATGCTGAAGGAACTCGGCATCGAATCGGACTGGACCCTGGAGAGAGCCGGGCAGTGGTGGAGCGAGTACGAATCGAGAAACGCCGGCTGATCGAGGCTCAGCATCCGCCGGGTCTTCTGCGCATCCGGGGTGAATTCAACTGACCGACGAATGTCGACCTACTATCACTGTCCCTCTTGGGGGTAACATGATTCACAGAATCGTGGGTTTGCTGGCGCTGTCCTTGGCGGTCTGCTGGTCGAATGCGCTGGCGCAGAGGTGGGAAATTGCGGCCAACGCCGGCTACATGTTCGGCGGCAATTTCAAGGGCGTTCAATACACGGTGGGGGACGATGCCTTCATCGAGGATCTCAAGCTCAAGGCGGCGCCGGCCTTCGGCGCCCTAGTCGACTTCTCGTTTACGGAGAACGTACAACTCGAAGGCCTGGCTCGGCTTCAGCCAACAGAACTTCAGGTCAAAAGCAGTGGTGAGAAACTCGAGTCTCTGTGGATCAACTACTATCACGCTGGCTTCCTGTTCAAGATCCCGTCGCACTGGAACCCGTTCGCCGCGATCACTGGCGGCGCCACGCATTTTTTGCCCAAAGGCGATGTTGAGAGTGAGCTGCGAGGCTCGTTGGGCGTCGCCTTTGGCGCCAAGACGTTCTTCAACGAGATCTGGGGCGTTCGGCTGGAGGGCCGCTTCTGGGGGACCTATATCAAGGACAGTGACTCCATCTACTGTTCCCCTCCCGGTTCGGACAACTGCTATGCCTATACCAGCTCGATCTTCATGAATCAGATCGACCTGACGGCTGGTGTCGTAGCCAGGTTCTGACCGTTGTCGCTGTTCAATGTGAGCTGGGGGTGCCGTCGGTGACGGCACCTTCTTCATCCCCGCCCGACAGGGGTAGTCGCATCGCTTGGCTGCGGTAGATTAACCCTGTCTCTTTTCCACGATGCTGCAATGAGCTACACGACACGATTCATCCTGTGTGCGATGAGCATCACATCCAGTGCGTGCCTCAGAGTCCCGCAGCAGACGGGCTTTCTGGCCGCGGCGCGCAACGTTGACCGGCCGGTCTCCGAGGTTCGTCTAATCGGATTCGAGTTCGGGCGTCGATTCTCCACGGTGGTCGAGCAGGCGGCCGACAGCATCAGAGAGCTCTCGATCGACCCGTCCGTACGCTACAACGCAATTGCCTGGAAGGCCTATGCCATACCGGCGGCCCAGGAGGCGGTGCTGCAATTCGATCCCTTGGTTGGTTTGGTGGATGCATGGGTGTTCAGTCATCAGATGAGGGATTTCTTCGCAACGGGCAGGGGCAGTAATTGGTTTGGACCACACCAACAGATTGCGATCGATGCGAGTATCATGCTGGAGCGGGAGGCATACGCCAGATCGGAGGATCTGACCGACGGCCGACTTGCCGACTCCACGGTACTGATGATCGATTCGTTGGCTAGGGAAGAACCGATCGGGAACAACACATTCTCCCGGGCTTCGGTGTCACTCGAGTGGACTGACCTCGTGGGAGCCTCGCCCACCGGACTGGCAGGCACGGCGGCCAACATGGAGCGTCAGTTAGATGAGGTCACCAACCGGCTGGCATATTACAACGAGTACCTGTTCAAGCAGGCGCGCTGGCAGAGCGAGCTGATGATCGGCCAGGTGACAAATGTGCAGCAGGTCGACTCGACGCTGACCTCGCTGAGGCAGTCCCTGGCGATCTACGCGGAGCTGGCGGGAAGTGTGCCGGAGCTAGTAGCATCTGAGAGGACTGCGCTCGTAGACGCAATCGAACGCGAGCGCATAAGTGTTGTCGAGGCGATCGACCTGCAGCGCATCGAGACCGTAGGGGCGTTGGAAGGACAAGTCGATTTGCTGCTGCGCTCTATCGGGGCTGAGCGGGCGCTGATCCTGGCGGCCGTGAACGCCGAGCGGATTGCCACCTTGGCGTCGCTGGATTCAATCCTGGCTGAGAGAATCGACCAGACCAAGGAAGTGGTCGATCGACTCGTCTGGCGGCTGGCTCAGTTGGTCGCGGTGCTTGGATTGGTGCTGCTACTCGTGGGTGTGGGCCTGTACCGGCTGCTACGCGGTGGGCGGCGGCCGGCGGCCGCTTAGGATGCAGGAGGCAGGGAGCGGAGCGCCGGTAGGCCGAGGAGCCGGGATTCCGAGACACCGGTGACCGACCGCTGGGGTTCCGGTCGTGGGGATCTCCACCGTGTCTGCCGTGTAACCTCCGGGGTCCGAGCCCGCCGCTGCAACTTGACTTTGAGGGCAAAGTGGCTAGTGTGCGGGTTCCGCTGGAACCGTGAAGGGTGTCGGGCAGTAGTCCACTTAGGATGAGTGGCGTCTGTGAGGGCATGGGTGCATCCGGGCTCGAGCAGCCGGCCGGATGCTCATGTGCTGCTGGAGAAGTACGAGCCGGTGGTGCTCTGGGACCCCCCCGGGCAGCGGCTGATGAACCACAAGGCACGTTTTCAACAGAATCGCGTGTCTAGTCAAGTAAGGAGGAGGAGTAGATGAGCGTTTCGCCTCGTAAGCTAGTCCAGGGAATCGCCCTGGCAGGGGCGGCATTGGGTCTGGGGTTGGGAGCGGCCTGCTATCCCGGCTCGATTGAGGGTGTTCAGGAGATGGACGTGGTCGTAACTGTCCGTGACACTTCAGCGAACTTTGCCAACTTCCTGCTGTACGCCATGCCCGATACCGTGGTGCAGCTCAATGACACTGCCGAGGGCTCGGTGGAACTGTCGCACGAGTATGATAGCCTAATGATTGCGACGGTCGAGCAGAACATGGCAGCGCGCGGTTACGTGAGGGTCAACATCCCGGACGAACCCGATGATCTGCCGCAGGACAGCGTGCCCGATCTCCTTGTCCTGGTCACAATGGTCGGAGTGGAAAACTCGTACTACGTATGGTATCCGGGGTGGGGCTACTGGGGTTGGTGGCCCGGCTGGGGCTATTGGCCTGGCTACGGACCGGGTTGGGGATGGGGGTATCCCGGTTACGTCGGCAGGGCGACCTATGAGACCGGTACCGTATTCGTTGACCTTATCGACCCCAACGACCCCAGCCTTGGTGTAGAGCCACCGGAAATTCCTGTAGTTTGGACCGGAGCCCTGCGGGGGATCCTGTCGGGTGGTGCGGCCACGACCCAGACCCGCATAGTGGACGGCCTCAATCAGGCGTTCGACCAATCGCCGTACTTGCGGCGCAACTGAGGGAGATGACAGCCATGGGAAAGACACTGAGAGTAATTGCGGCGGCGCTGTTACTCACTCTGGTGCTGAGCGCTGAAGGCCGCGCCCAGGATTGGTTCTGGGGCGTCGAGTACATGGTGTCATCCTCAACTGGGGACACCAGGGACTTCGTAAAGGATTTCAGCTTTCGCAACTTCGCCGTTGAAGGCCGTAACATGGTCAAGGACAACGTGTCGGTCGGCTTGTATCTCGGGTGGAACGTATTCGCCGAGAAGACCGACAGCCTCATCGAGTTCAACGAGGCCACAACTGTAAGCGGGGTACAATTCCGCTACGTCAATGCGTTCCCGATAATGGCCACGGCGCACTACTACTTTGGCCAACGTCGCGGTATCCGGCCTTATGTAGGGACCGGGTTGGGAACCTACTATGCCGAGAATCGACTGGAGATTGGAACGGTAGCTTTTCAAGACAAGAACTGGCATCTCGGCGTGGCGCCGGAGGTAGGCGTCGTCATCCCGATCAGCTGGAACGCCCGGGCCATCCTCAACGCGCGCTACAATTACGGGCTCAAATCCGGCGGCACCAAGTTGAGCTACTTCACGTTTGGAGTGGGGATCGGTTGGTTGTAGGACCCGGTGTCGCAGTAGCCCGGGTGACTTGGGATACCGGCCACACACCACCTCAGACCTAGAAAAGCCCGGCCTTCGAGCCGGGCTTTTTGCGATAGGGCGGGCCCGATTGCCCGACGGCCAAGGTCTTCGTCACCAATGCGGCCGCCGGATCCTCGGGACCGTCGGGTCTAGATCGAGAACGCGAATATCAACCGCAACGATCTGAAGAGCATCGTCACTGTCTCAGGTAGCTGGTCGGTGATGAAATCGTCTTCAAGTGTGTCGCGAACACGAACTGGCAGTGTCGATTTGCCCCAGCCGTAACCGAGGCCCAGTGTGATATCGGCTATTGGTATTCTGAGCGCGGTGCCGGCGGTGACGAAGTAGAGATTGAGAGGGGCTGATACAGAGACTTCTGCATGTTCTCGATCTACCGATGAGAAATCAGTGCGGAAACTGGCGTATCCCGTCACTTGGCCGTTGAGCTCATGTCTGAAGCCCACGCCGAAATTGATGACGTCGTTCTGTTGATCGGTCAGTGTGAGCGAGAGCGTGTCACCAGTACTCTGACCGACGAATCTGCCGCCGTCCATTATTACGAATTCTCTGTTCTTGCTGAAGTATTCCGCACTGAAGTGCACCCTTGACTTGCCGAAGCCGTATGCTGCTCCGAGTCCGAGCGACCATGGCGATTGGTAGTTCGCGTCCAGCCCTTCTTGGTATGCGGCGACGAAAACCGGGTCTCTGACGTCACCAACCGTGTCCTGTCCCGCTGCAGAGAGATAGACCAGTGCCCGTCCTTGGCCGAGTAATGAGAGGCCCGGCGTGGTTGCGGTGAGACCCCAACTAACCCCTTCCCATTCCCACGAGAGCCCCAGCTTCCATAGTAGGCGAGCGTTCCAGTAGCTGAATGCCGTTTCTGCGTTGGACGCTGAAGCCGCTGGAACGGCTGCGCTGTGAATGCTGCCGCCGGCGAGTCGGGTGCTCCTCTGACTCCTGTAAGCCAGAAACTGACTGACCCCAAGTCCGAATTTGCCCAAGGGGGCGGACCAAGACAGCCCAACCCAGGTTTCGCTGAGGTCACGTGACAGTAGAAGCTGTGAGAAAGCATCTTCATTGCCGGGGAACGTGCCGAATAGCTCTCGGTGCCAGACATTTATCGCGTCCATCCTGAGCTTTTGCCGGTACCGGGTGAACACCGAGTAAGCCAGTACATGGTTCTCGAGGAACTTGAACGGCATCGTACCGCCGAAAAAACCCGGTGCCTGATCGGCTCGTAGATCGTTGAGCTCAAGCGACCGGTCCTCCCAACCCTGCGCTGAGTAGTCGATCAGCTCGAACACCTTCGACGTGAGGAGAAGCTCCGGCTCCGGTATCAGAGCCAGCACACCGGGATTGTAGTACACCGCACTGATGTCCTCCACACTGCCTATGACCAGGCCACCCAGCAAGTTGGCCCGGGTGCCGTATTGGTAGGTCCAGTAGTGTGAATCCTGGGAGCTGGCGAGCGAAGGAACCGTTAGGCCCCACGCTGCAAGCACGAAGGCGGCAAATAGCGGGCGGACACGATAGCCCGGCGGGCACGCCGGACCGGCACGTAATATATGCGAATCCGTGATCCCATCTGCGGCGATTGGGTTACTTGTCATTGAGCTCACTCAACTAGTGTTGACCGTGGTTCCTTACGAGAGATTCGATGCCTGGAAAAGATGTCATGAGTTGGCGCTGTCCGTCTACCAGGTGACGAAGCTGTTCCCACCAGATGAGCGGTACGGCCTCAGAGCACGAGCCAGACGAGCCGCTGTGTCGGCTCCTGCCAACATCGCTGAAGGTGCCTCGGAACGTGGTCGCCGCGAGTTCGCCCGCCACCTCGACATCGCCCTCGGCTCGCTTGGGGAACTCACCTATGTCCTTGAGTTAAGCAGAGACATCGGGCTGATCGAATTTGATGACTGGGAACGACTTGACGAGATGAGAGAGCGAGCATCGATAGTCACGTAGCGTCTCTACAAGAAGATGCGAAACGGCTGATTCCCCCCAGTCCCGGAATCGTCCGCCGTGACAGCCGGGTATCGGACCGCCGGGCGACATTCAACCTGGCCGACCGCGTAGATATTGCCGCCGGGAAATGTCCGTCGGGGCCGCCGGGCACGCGGGCCCGTCGGGAATTGACATCCCCCGGCCACCAGACGAGGTTCCTGCCTGACAAATCGGCTTCCCAGGCTGTTGGATCAACTGATCATTGCCCGGGTACCATCGGCCTGAGTATGCTGCGGCGACCCAGGGCCGCTTTTAGACTCTAGAATGACTCGAAAGCCCGAGCGAGGTGGAACGCAAATGAAGACACTGTTCAATCTTGGCGCCGCGGCCGTGGCCGTGTCGCTGGCCGGCTGCTCCGGCGGCCTGAACATCCAGACCGACTACAACCCGGGCGCGGTAACCGAAATGCGGGCTTACCGGACCTACAACTGGCTGCCCGAGCCCGCGGAGGGTCGGGGATCTGACGCGCGTGTCAACAACCCGATCACGATCCAGCGGATCGTTACCGCGATCGAGACGGCGCTCGAGGCCAAGGGGTTCCAGAAGGTGACCTCAGACGCTGACTTCAAGGTCGGCTGGCATGGCGCGATCAACAGCCAGACCAACTACGTCACCTACAACGACTACTACGGCTATGGCTGGGGTGGTTGGGGCTACGGCGGCTGGGGCACCACGACTTCCCGCACCTCGGCGTACACCATCGATCAGGGTACTCTGATCATCGACATCGTGGATGCCGCGTCCAACGAGCTAGTATGGCGCGGCATGGCACAGGCCGAGGTCGGCCAGCCCTCGCGTGACCCGGAGGAGCGACAGCAACAGCTCAATGGTGTATGCGAGCGGGTGCTGGCCAGCTTCCCGCCGCGGGGGTGAACGGCGCAGAATCGGTATCCGCCGACCGGGCAATTACGGTTAGCGCTGCACTGGCTGCGGAGCAGTTGGCCCCGATGGTCAGCCCGGCACTTCGAGGTCCGGCTGCCGACTGGCAGCCGGCGCGACAGATGACAAATAGGAGATCCAGATGAACGGTGTCGCCTGCCGCACGACGATGCTGGCACTGCTCTGCACGAACTTGCTTGCACCGCCCGTGCAGGCCCAGGTCAAGATCCCGTACCAGGACGACAACTGGCATCTCAACATCACCCCCTTTGCCATGCTCAACGGGATCGACGGTGTGGTGAAGGCGGGTGGGGAGACAGTAGACCTCAGCTCGACGAGCCTGAGCGAAGTTCAGTTCGGGTTACACCTCGCGGTGCTCAAGAAAGCTTGGATCATCCAGGCGGAAGGCAGCTATCTGAAGTACAGCTTGCAGGGCGGGACCTCGGACGGGACTCCGGCTCGGCTGGACTTGACCCAGTCGATGGGAGACGCTGCGGTAGGCTATTCTTTCGGCACCAATCAAAGGTCGTTTGCCGTCCTGGGTGGAGTTCGCTACCTGAACATCAAGGGCGAGACCACGGTCCAGGGCCAGCAACCCGAGTCGGGAAGCCAGGACATATGGGACCCCTACTTGGGGCTGCGGTTCTTTTGGGGCGTGTACGACAGGGTGCCGGTCGTTCTCCGAGCCGACGTAGGGGGATTCCAGATAAGTGACGTTGACCTGTCATGGCGCGTGACAGTCGGAGCGGCGTACCAGTTTTCCGACCGCCTGGCGGTCGATGGCGGCTGGCGCTGGTTCGACATCGAGTACAAGACCAGCTCCACTGCCGATCAGGCGATTTACGACGTCAGGCAAAACGGACCGTACTTGGCGTTGACGTTCGGGATATGATGCCGGTCTCCCGGCGCCCCGGTGGTCCGGCAGCTCGGATTCCGGTATCTAGAACACTCGAGTCTTTCACTGCGCAAGGTTGCCGGGATGCCGGGAAGCTGGGATACGGGGACGCCATAGCCTCGGACTAGCATGGATCTCTCCCGGGCATACAAGGTGCTGGGCCTCTATCCGGGTGCCTCCAAGGACGAGCTGAAGCGTGCCTACCGTGACCTGGCGTTGGTGTGGCATCCGGACCGGTTCGAGCACAATGAGCGTCTGGCCCAAAAGGCCGAGAGGAACCTGAAGCGGATCAACGAGGCGTTCGCGCTGCTCAAAGACTACGATCCGTCCCCTGACGACCCGATCCCGAGCCGTCTCGCTCAGACCTTCAGCGCGGTCCTGGACCTCGGTGACGTGCTCGCGACCAAGATCCCGGGCCTGGCCGCTCGCCCTCGACCGGGCCAGCCGCATGTGGTGCTGGGGCTGGGAGCGATCGAGCGGACCGGGGTGCCGCGCCACCGCAGGAGACGCTCCCGGCGCTGGATCTTCTGGGTTGTGGCTGCCGTAGTGGTTATCGTAGGCCTTGTGGTGGCGCTGATCTGAATCGACGCAGGGTGTGGGGAGTCGGGGGTAGGGAGTAGGGAGCGGGGAGCGGTGGCCGGGACGGCGGGATCCCAGGACACCAACATGCCGGGAGGCCCAGACACCGACCGCCGCAACCTCCGGGAAACCGTGAAACGGTATGAAGAAAGTCCTCAAGCTACTGATCGTCTTGCTGGCACTGGCCACCGTCGTGACCCTGGTCAAGTACCGCACTCTGAGCCCCTGCGGCATGCTCAAGAAGGAGTGGGTGGAGCGGGCGAGGCAACAGGTGGAGGTGGCCAGTGCTCGGGCGCGGGATGTGGCCGAAGACCTGGGGGGCAGTGCCGAGCGCATCGCCGCCGACGTCGGCGAGTCACTGGAAGAGACGGCTAAGGAGATAGCGGAAACGGTGGCTGAAACCGCTGCCGACGAGAAGTCGTTGGGTGAGTGTGTGGTGGAGCTGTGGGACATGAAGGTGGGCAAGCGGTGACGGGACCGGGGTACCGCGATCCCGGGACGCCCGGGGTTACACCATTTGGCGTTTTGCGGTATCTAATCTAGGAGACGACACTCCAACTCGGAGCGACCCGAAATGAGTCCTAAGTTCTATATCATCCCGTTGGCGATCGTGGGATTGGGTGTGTGGTTGCTGCTGAAGCCGGAGCCCCAGAAACATGAGCACGTGACTGTGAGCATCGCACATTCGCCGGATGCAGCCGATGAGTGGTGTTATGAGGGCTCACGTAATAGGCAGAACTGGCATTGCGAAGTCCGGGAGTTCACCGTGCCGGCTGGCTCGTTCGAAGGAGTCTCGAGCGCCAACGGTAACATCCAGGTCGAAGGATGGGACAAGAGCGATGTGTTCGTCCGGGCCAAGATCGAAGGGCGGGCCGGGAGTTACGATGCCGCCCGCGAATTGGTATCGGCAGTCACTCTGACGACGACCGAGGACATGCTGAAGGCCAGCGGTCCGAGGCAGGGACGCGGTTCGAACTGGTCGGTCAGCTACAGGGCCATGGTCCCCGCGAAGTCGGATCTCACGGTATCGGCAACCAACGGGAATGTGACGGTGACTGAGGTGATGGGCGATCTGAATGCCAGGTCCACGAACGGCAACGTGCAGCTGCGTCAAGTCGGCGGCGACGTCAGTGGTGGCACCACCAACGGCAACGTGAAGATCGAGCTGGCGGGAGATGCCTGGGTTGGGGAGGGTGTCGATGTGCGAACCACCAACGGTTCCATAGAATTGAACATTCCGGCGGACTACAACGGGGTGCTCGAGGCCGCCACGGTCAATGGCAGCATAAACGTCGATTTCCCGGTCACTGTTACCGGTAAGATCAGCAAAAAGCTGCACGCCGTACTGGGTGATGGTGGTGCCGTGATCAAGGCCGCGACTACGAATGGTTCGGTGAGGATCAGGAAGCAGTGATAGCACTGTAACCCGGGTGCCGGTTCGCTCGGTACCTGGGCGTGCTTTCAAATCGCTCGCAGCCGTTCGAGAGACCCCTGGCTTGCCGTCAGGGGTCTCGTGTCGAAGGCGGAGACGACGACCCGGTGGGCACAACCGCATCCGGTTTGCCTGGCGCCCGCAGTAGGATGAGCCACCCTACCACCATTACTCCCGCCGCTGCCAGGAACGCGGCCGTCGGTGACGCCAGGTCGAACAGCTCACCGAAGACGAATGGGCCCGACAGCCGGCCCAATGACGATAGCGCCTGGGCTGCTCCTAGCATCGCCCCCTGTTCGGTTGCACTCGCCAGGGTGGAGATCATTCCCATGAGTCCGGGACTCAGTATGCTGTTGGCGAATGCGATGGCAAAGCCCAGCACGTAGAGCCAAATCGCGGCCGGGACGAACGAGGTGAGGGCCATGGGGACGGCCATGCCGATGGTTCCAATGACGATCAACTTCCTGTCACCGAAACGGCGCGACAGCTTGCCGAACACGTAACCCTGTACTGACGCTGCCACCAGACCGACGAGCGTGAAGTACTTCGCCAGCTCGATCTCGTCCCAGCCGAACTCTGCACCGGCGTACAAGGGGAACGAGACGATGAACCCGGAGAACGCAAACGGTATCAAGCCGAACACCGCGAACAGCCGACCGAGCAGTGGGTCTCTCAGCCCTTGCACGATGTGCTCGATATCGAGTAACGCGCGTTTGGCACGATGCTCCTGGTGCAATGACTCTTTGAGCAGCAGGAAAGCCGAGAAGAAGTTCAAGAGGCACAGTCCGGCAGCTGCCAGGCCGGCACCGGCGGGGCCTCCGTAGTGACCTGCAACTCCGCCGAGCGCGGGCCCCACAATGAAGCCGAGCCCAAACGCCGCCCCGATCAACCCCATGCCGCGGGACCGCTCGCTCGGCGCGGTGATGTCTGCCATGTAGGCCTGGGCGACGGAGATGTTGCCGGCGGCGAATCCCGACACCATCCGGGCGAGGAACAGTACGGCGTAGGACTGTGCGGCTGCGAACGCTAGGTAGCCGAGCGCGGCGAAGAAGATCGTGCCGAGCAGTACGGGCCGACGCCCGATGCGGTCCGATAGTCGTCCCAGCAGCATCGTGGCGCTGAACTGCAACAGTGAGAAGATGCCGATCAGTGCGCCGTATCCGAAGCCACCGGCCCCGAACTCCTGGGCGTAGTAGGGGATCACCGGCAGGATGATCCCGAAACCCGCAAAGTCGATGAAGACCGTCAGGAAAATGACGCCGAAGCGGGAGCGGGTGTATGGCATGGAAAGGGAATCTACGGCGGGGAGCGGGGAGCGGGGAACGGTGCGAGCTATCCAGGCCACGGTGGAGGTGCACGTGTTGCCAGATTCGTCCGCCCCCGCTCCCTGCTTCCCGATTTCTGCTATCTGGTCAGAAGTGTCTGCGCCCCCTACCGATGTCCATTCTCGGATTCACGATGTTGGCGAACTTTGAGCCGAAGCGGTAGCTGAAGCCCAAGCCCACATCGATCCTGTAATCGGTCTCGCGTTGGCGCCGCTCTGTGAGAATGTCCTGGTCCGACAGGCCTTCAGCGGAGAGGAAGAACTGGTCCTTGATGCGAGAGAAGGAACCGAACAGATCGAGGTTGAATCCGCGGAATAGCCTGTACTCCAAGTTCAGGAACGTGTTGATGCGATGGGCCTCCAGATCGTGCAAGTATTGGATGCCTTCCACGGAACCGAAGATCTCACCCCAGGGTTGCTGCAGCGCCGCTGCAACGAGTAGCGCGTGACGCGGGAGTACTTCCTCCGTTTCGCCCTCGACTGTCTCCAGCTCGTAGTTGAAAGCTGCGATCTCCACGGAGTAGCGGAACGTGATCGCCCGTCGTGTGGATTCGTTGTATGGAAAGATGTTGAATTCGACGGTGGGACCGCCGGATATCGCCAAGTCATGATTCAGATAGGTTGACCTGTTTGCGCCTACCCTACCACCTGCCGACCAGTGGTCACTCAGGCTCCAGACTACCAGCAGATTGGCGGAGTAGTCCTCCGAGGTACTGGTGTAGGATTCCCCCTCTTCGAGCTCGTCGTACTCCTCCAGTTCGTACTCGCCACGCAGCCCGAAGTTGATCTTGAGATCCTCGCTGACGCGATCGGCGCTGGCAGATCCACTGATTGAGTACGCCCGTTCCTGCGACTCTGCATCAAAGGACCCGTCGGCGCCGACTCGGAACACCCACAGGTTCCAGGGATCGTGCTCCTCGCGCTGAACCAGTCCGACCTTCGGCTCCTCGTACACCACCCGCAGGCGGGGTGCGACTGGAGTCGTATCCACGAAGTGCACGAGACCCAGTGTGATGGTTCGCGTCAGGCCTTCTCGAATCTCCGTGTCTGTGTCATCCGGATCCGAGACGTAGGACAGTGACTTCGTTGCTCCATCAAGCTCCCTCAAGCCTAGGTAGTCGAGCGTGTAGTGCCAACCACCACCGCCGGTCCGCTGTGCGGTTACGAGCAGGTGCACGTCAGCATCCTGCCGGTCACGCACCCAGTTCACCCACGTGATCTCACGCCGGAAGTGATCGAAATCGCAGTTGGGGGCGTTGCAGTCCTCGAATACGTACAGAGCCTCCTCTGCTGTGTCCGCGGCGGGCTCCTGGGCGCCGACTTCGGTCCACGGGAGCAGCGTGCATAACGCGACGGCGGCAGTCAGTCTCAACGGATGTAGATTCATTCTGAGTATCTCCGAGGCCGTACGGCCGGTGGTACGCTTGGGTTGACCGCGGCCGATTTGCCGCTGCGGTAGCGTGGTGAATCATGCATGAAGTCGGTACCCCACCTTGCGCACCGTGAGTATGTGTTTCGGTTTGGCGGGGTCCTGCTCGAGCTTGCGCCGCAACTCGGCGACATGCATGTCGACGGTTCTCGTCATTACATCGGCTTCGTACTTCCAGACTTCCCTCAGGAGCTCATCGCGAGTCGCGACTGCTCCCCTGCGTTCAATCAGTGCAAGGAGTAGATCGTACTCTTTGGGTGTGAGCGACACCGTGATCCCCTTGCGGAGCACGATGTGTGACGCTGTGTCGACCTGCACGTCGCCGAACTGCTCGGTCGTAGTGGAGCGCACCGTACCGTTCTCACCGACTGGCACGCGGCGCAGTAGCGCTCTGACTCGGGCGAGCAGTTCCAGGGTGCCGAACGGCTTGGTGACATAGTCGTCGGCGCCCCAGTCCAGTCCCAGCACTTTGTCCGCCTCTTCTGCTCGAGCGGTGAGTATCAGTACCGGTATCTCCAGTCCGGTGCGCCGTGCCTCCCGCAGGAGAGCATAGCCGTCCAGCTCAGGGAGCATCAGGTCGAGCACTACCAGATCCGGATCAAACTCCTGGGCGCGCTTGAGTCCCGTACGACCGTCATATGCCACGTCGACCTCGTATCCCTCGGTCTCGAGCGTCTTCTGCAGGCCGAAGGCGAGGTCGGTGTTGTCCTCCACCACCAGTATCTTCGTCATGCCGTTGCCTCAGGCCGGGCCGGAGCTTCGGTGACGGACGTCTCGGCACCGGGCAATTCCAGCGTGAATCTCGCGCCACCGCCTGCAGCATCCTCGACCCAGACCTTGCCATCGTGCAGCGCAACGAGTTCGTCGACTACTGCCAACCCGATTCCGGTCCCGGCAACGTTCTGCTTCGTATTGTGGGTCAACCGCTTGTACGGTTGCCAGATGCGCTGCCGCTCGTGCACAGGGATGCCCGGTCCCTGATCCTGCACCGAGATCTGCAGTTGTTGTCCCTTGCGGGTGGCATTGACCGTTATGGTCTGGCCCCTGGGTCCATACTTGACCGCGTTATCCAGCAGGTTCAGCAGCATCTGACTCACTGCGCCGCGATCTGCTCGAACGGTCAGTCCGTCTTCAACGCGTGCATCGATCGATACTTCCTGCGACACGGCTAGTGGCCCGAACGCTTCGATCACTTCGCGTACGGTCTTGTCGACGTCCAACCGCTCGATCCTGAGTCCTGCACTCATCCGTCCCGAGCGTGAGAACCGCAGGATGTTCTCGACTAGGTGCGTCAGGCGTCGCGCCTCGCGGTTGATCACTCCCATGGAGCGAACACGTTCCGATTCGGACTGCAGCCTCCCACCATCCAGTAACTCAGCGAACATGCGGATTTGCGCCAGCGGCGTGCGCAACTCGTGTGAGACTCCCGACACGAAGTCCTCACGCAGACGGGCCAGTTGATGCTCCCTCCGTAGCTGATACAGTGCCGCCGCACCGACCCCCAGTGTCAGCAACAGCAGCGCGAAGATCAGAGGAAGCCGCGAGCGAGGTAGGCCACCGATGATGAGGTGATTGGCAACATCAGGCCTGACGGAGGCCTCCACGAACAGCCCCGCGTAGTCGCTGCCGATCGAGTCTCGCACTACATAGGTCGTCGGATACGCGACACTCGACTCGAACGCCGGCGTTTCGTCATGCGTGCGAACGGCCATGAAGAGCAGTGAATCGTTGGTCCCTTCACCGGCGATAGCGGGCGGCAGCAGCGGTCTCTCATTGAACCACCGCCCGAAGAGCTCTTCGTAGGCGCTCACTGTCGTGATGAAACCGAATATCGCGCGGGCAGTGCCGCTGCGATCGTAGACGACGGAGTACGCTGTCAGCACCGGGGATTCAGAATAATCACCCGGTGGCACCGAGATGACCCCGAAGCGTACGTCACCTGATGACCGTTGGTGCGATACCAGGGCATCGGTGACGGGTTTGAGCCGGCTCGCACCGATTGGATCGGGCAGCGTAACAACGCTGCCGTCCGCGAGGTTCACTCTGAAATAGGCCAGCGGATCTCTCAGTTCACTGCACCTACAACGGAGATTCCTGACGGTATGCTGGAGCTGCGGTGCGATTACCGCCGGGGAGGGTAGCTCTCTGCTGCGTGTCCCGCGAGGAACGTCGTCAAACGCACGCCACAGCAGTCGGTCGAGGTTCTCGCGAGCAGTACGTGAGAACTCCCAGGCCGCCATGCTCGAGTAGTTGCGGAGGGCGCCGTCAACAGTCTCGCTATGCGAGCGCGCGGTGGCAATCGCGTGATATCCCAAGCCCAACGCCAACCCCAGGATCACGAGCAGAAACACCAGCATCAGCGATCGCGATGAGGGGCGACGACGGTGTCTGGGAGCAACTCGCATTCGATAATCCGGGCAACGGGATCGATGCTATCACTGAAAGCCGCAAATGGCGGTTAATCACCCTAACCATTACCCTGATTGCAGGCAACGAGTTTTTGTAGGAGTTGAGTCGGAGTCAAGTAAGGATCCTGTAAAGGCCGGTGGTCCCAACTAGCCGGCAGTCCCGCCGGTCATCCTTCGCTCCCCGCTCCCTGCTTCCCTCTCCTCGTAGATTGCACCCTGTACTCTTCCCCTATTCAACTATTCAACCCACCGCGTCTCTCCGTGGGCCATGATCCAGAGCCGTTCCCGTGGCAATCCCCGCTCGAGCCAGGTAGCCTGGGCACGCTCGGGCGGTTCGGTCATGGGCTCGAACGTCAGTTTGAACGTGCCCCAATGCATCGCGACCATCGAACAGCGCTGACCCGAACCGGCTGACAATTCGACGAAACTGTCGACGGCTTCTTCAGGATTGAGGTGTACCGGTGCCATGGCCCAGCGAGGATCGTAGGATCCGATCGGCATCAAAACGAGATCGAACGGGCCCAGCCGGGAACCGATAGTGCCAAAGTCGGGGTGCCGCCCGGTGTCGCCCACGAAGTAGCAGCGGCGTTCCTCAAAGGCCGCCAGCCAGCCGCACCAGAGGCTCCGATTGCGGCGCATACCACGAGCCGAGAAATGCTGTGCCGGTACGCAACCCAGGCGCAGTCCATCCACGTGCGTTTCGGCCCACCAATCGAGTTCAGCGATGTAACGGGCACCCAGCTGGCTCACGAACGAGGCAAGTCCCAGGGGCACTAGCCAGCGTGCCTCAGGGTGGGCAGCGACGATGCGTCGCACCGTGCGCGCATCCAAATGGTCGTAGTGGTCGTGCGAGAGCAGCACCAGGTCCACCGGAGGTAAATCGCTGAACGGGATGCCCGGTGGCATGTAGCGCCGCGGGCCCGCGAACGGCACTGGCGAGCAACGGTTGCTCCACACTGGATCGGTGAGCACGTTCTTGCCGCCAATCTGAAGCAGAAAGGTTGCGTGACCCACCCAAGTCAGCGACACCTCGTTCGGTCTTGCCCGCGGCGCGCCGAAAGCGGGTCGCATTCTCGGGAACGAGCCGCGCGGCGTGCGGCGGATCCGAGGTCCGACGGTCCGGGTCACCACCCAGCGCAACAGCCCGGTGAAGACCCGCTGTGGAGCCAGGGGCCAGGGATTGCGGAATCCCCCCTCGGGGTCGTGATGATCAGGCGGGTTGACGGTGTCGGTCATGTGGCGAGCCCGGCTTGCCGGTTACCCAATCTCCCAAAGGACACGTCTTCCCGACGGGCGCGGCAGCCGATGCCCTGGCTTCCCGGCGGTCAGACCTGGAGGTCCCGTCTTCATGGCGGCCGCGTCGTCACATTCCGCTCCCTGCTCGCCGCTCACCGCACTCCACCCACACTACAAGCCCGCCTCATGCATTGGGGCGGGCCGGATGCCGTCGCATCGTCACGATCGATGATCTCTCAGGCCCCAGAAACCGTCTCCAGATAGAGCACGATGCGCGAGTACTGTTCCGGCGTGAGGGTCCTGCCCTGGATCTCCTGCATATGGTCCATCATACGCCGCACCACGGCAACCCAGTCTTCGGACGAATGCACGGCCGGGTCCGGTAGCTCGTGGCACGAACTGCACGTAGCCGCGAAGAAGTCACGGCCGGGTGCGGCCGGAAGTGAGGCCGTGACTCGGAGTGCGTTGTCGACCAAGTACTGCAGCATGACCTGTCGCTCGCCGGCGCTGGGCAGCGGTAGCTGAAAGGAATCTTGGAGCCGCTCCAGGCGGAGCCACATCCTGCGGATGTAGCGCGGCCAATCAGTGGCCGAATGCGACCCAGGCGATGCCAGGCTGTGGCAGGCTACGCAATATTGAGTCACCAGCCGCGCGCCCTCGGAGCCGGGCTCGGGCAGATCCGCAGGCGTGAGACCAGCCGGCGGCAGCGCCACCTTGACAGAGGCTAGCAGCAGGGCATCGCCCGGGGGGAGCTCACCGAGCTGCTCACCACCCTGTGCTGCCGGCGCAGGCTCCTGGCACCCTAGCAGCAAACCCATGGCGACGGGCACAAGTAGTAGCGTGGATTTCCTGAGCGACGACACTGGAACGTATGCCATTCGTATCTCTGAGTTTGCGACGGGTTCAGGGCTGAAGTGGTCCCTAAGAAACGGCCTACTCTGGGCGAATGTCAAGTGTGAAAGTACAGTGCGAAATGAGTCGCAGCGGCCACGGCTTCCCGGCGGTCGCGCCGTTCTGGTGGACCCGTCAGTCGACCTCCGCTCCCGGTCCTCAGCACTCTGCACTCTGCACTCCGCTCCCCGCTCCCCCCATATCCCGAAAGTGACGTAACACACTGAATGCCATTGCCTTCACCGGCTATTTGACAGGTACCGCAGGAACGTTCCACGATATCAGGGAGCTGGTCATGGATAAGCTCGGCGCTGTTGTGGGTGGTGCTGTAGCCGGCACAATTGGTGCGCTCATCTGGGCGGGTATCGCCTACTTCACGGGTTACGAGTTGGGCTGGATCGCTTGGGCGGTCGGTGGAATGGTCGGGTTCGGCGTGCTGGTGGGCAGTGCAAGAGAGAGGACAAACTCTGCTGGCGTTATCGCAGTAGTGGTTGCCATGGCAGCGCTACTTGGCGGCAAATACATGACCGTTCATCTGCTGCTTGGCGACGACTCACAGATCACTGAGGCGTTCGTCTCGGGGCTCCAAGACGATGAGTTGGTCATATCGTACCTCGCCGACGATGTGGCTGCCCAGTTCGCTGACGAGGGGAAGCCCGTCGACTGGCCGGTTGGTGTCGATCCATCGCAGGCTACCACTCAGGTCGAGTACCCGCCCGATGTCTGGGCCGTGGCTCAGGGACGCTGGGATGCCATGTCGCATACGGAGCGCGAGCAGTTCCGGGCCGAACTGGAGACGATGGTCAGCGCCAACGTGACCGAGGCCATGGAGGCGATCCGTGGTGAACTCACCCAGGTCGGCTTCATAGGGAGTTTCGGCGCCCTGGACTTGATCTTCTTTGGGCTGGCGGTTGTGACGGCCTACAAGGTGGCTGCCGGTTCTGCTCCGGAACGGCGAGAGGAGCAGGCAGAGTTGGCAGGGGCGACGGCGCCAGAGGCCAGGGCTCGCGGAAAAGTCGCTTAGTGACAGTCAAGCTGTTGCGCTGGTTTGCCGAAGCCTGGGTGCTGGCGTTCCTGGCACTATTGCTGCTTTCAGCCGGTCGCCAGGTATTCTTCGTCGCTCCCAGCGTAGGGCAGGGATTGAGCGACGTGCAGTCGTGGTTCGATCCGTACAGCGTGTGGACCTACGTGACGCCTCTGGTTGCAGTGTCGCCGGCCATCGCCGCGTTCTACATGGCGCACCGCGTGAGCCGCAGATGACGGTGACGGGAGCGGATCAACGCAGATAGGTTGACCCGCTCCGCTCCCCGCTGCCTGCTCCCCATTGTCCGCTCCCCGCTCCTCACAGACTGCACTGCAACCCGCGCTCTGCAACCGTCAATCTGCAATCAGCAATCGGTGCTCTGTCGCTATCTTTATTCCCGAGCAGAAGTCTCAACTGAACACGAGGTCTTTCTTGCATCTGTGAGGTGGGAGGATCGATGCCGGTCAAGCCGAGTCAACAGGAAGAGGAATACTACGCGCGCTTGGAGTTCGAGAGACGCAAGAAGCTCGAAGCAGAGCGACAGGCGAAGCTGGAGGCGGAGGAACGCGACAGACTGAAGCAATTGCATTACATGCACTGCCCCAAGTGTGGCATGGAGCTGATTGCGATCGACTATCGGGGGGTCGAGGTCGACAAGTGCTCGGCATGTGAGGGCGTTTGGCTGGATGCTGGGGAGCTCGAGCAGATAGCTGGCATGGAGAAGGGCAGCCTGGACAAGTGGTTCATCGTGTTCAGGCGGTAGCACCGATCTCGATGGTGCCGGTCCTATACAAATGAAAGTCCGCAACGTTAACGAGCGCACCGTGAACGCTCCGGCAGCACCTGCTGCAGGATTGTCTGGAAAGCTTGGCTTCGCCGCACGACCGCCGTGGTGTTCGTCCGGGGAAACGGAGCCGTCGCGCTTGAGGCGCGAGCCCCGAGGGCCAACCGGACGAGCTGGACCCAGCCCTATTGGCGTTTCTTGGTTGACTTACCTTTGGCCGGAATGGGCCAGGTATAGCTGAACTTGGTCCAATCCTCCGTGAGATCGAGTGAGGGCAGAGCCGGGGCCTTGTCCTCCTGATATGGCTCCATGGACCTCATGATCTCATCGAGAAAACGGATCGTCTCGAGAATGTGCGGCCCCTTGTTGAGCATCACGCAGTCCGCGCTTTCGGCCATCATGAGATCGGTGATCTCGGCCCTGGAGGGCATACCCTTCTTCGCCAAGGTCTCCAACACCTGGGTGGCCCAGACCAGCGGAATGTGTGCGGCCTGGCAGATGCGCATGATCTCGTGTTGCACCTGAGCCAGCCGCTTCCAACCCGCCTCCACGGCCAGGTCGCCGCGCGCCAGCATGACCCCGATGGGAAAACACTTCATGGCACGCAAAAGGATCTCGGGCAGACGGTGGAAGCCGCCCATCGTCTCGATCTTTAGGATTATGCCGATCTCTTCTGCGCCCAACCTTTCCAGCTCGGACAACAGGTCGTCAACATCCTCCGGCCGGTTTACGAACGAGAAGTTCACGATGTCGGCGTGCTGTGCCACGAACTCCAGATCCCGTTTGTCCTTCTGAGTCAGACCACTGATGGCTAGTGAGGTGCGTGGCAGGTTGATTCCCTTGTCGGACCGTATCTTGGCAGCGCCACCGCGTGCGTAAGTGATGCGGATCGTGAGCTGGTCGTCACCCACTGTCTCCACGACACCGTCGATGCGCCCATCATCGAATGAGATCGGGTCACCGACGGCGACCTGGCTCAGCACTTCTGGCAGAGTGCACGAGATGAAGGCGGGTTTGACCAGGCTACCCTGCGCGTCCAGCTCGGCCGGCGCCCCGGGTTGCGTGTCACTGGTCAGAATCAGTGTGTCTCCTTCACTCACCACGATTGCCTCTGCAACCGCCGTGAGGCTCCCCACCACCGCGTGGCCGTCGTCCGGCGTGAGTCCATCGTCCTGGATCCGCAACGATGTCCCGGTGGTGACATAAGCCGACGTGTCGCACATCGCCCAGGCCCCGTCGCGCTCCATGGCACTCACCGTGAGCTCGCAGTTCTTGTGGCGGGCGTCGCGCAACGATATGACGCTTCCTACCTGCAACCGCTGGCACCATTCCTGGGGAACCGGCAGGAAGCTGTGTCCATCTGCGAGCCCTGCGTGCGGGTCGCTTGGCCCCAACCATACCTTGGGGTAGCGAACGATGCGGCCCAGTAGATCGCGATCAGGCCGCAGCCGGGTGACCTTGGGTCCCGGCTGCAGTGCTCCGGTCCGGATCTTGGGGCCGCCCAGGTCCATGGCAACGCGGCAGTTGCGGCCCGTCTTCGTTCTGGCCCGTCCGATATTCTCGATCATCTGCGCCCAAACCTGCGGTCCATCGTGGGCACAGTTGATCCGCGCGGCGTTCATTCCCGCCGTCACCAACTGATACACGAACTCACTGTCGGCTGCCGCTTCCGTTGGCATGGTCACCATTATCCGGATGGCCGCACCCTTCATCTTCTTGCCGAGCAGCCGCGTCGTGTTCTTCTTGACCTGCTTCTCACCCTTCTTGATGGAGACGACCGCCTTGCGGCTCCGCGCCGGTTTGCCGCTGAGTGCCCTGAGGATGGCTCGCACCGCCAACAGGCTGGCTTGAACGTGACCCTCTATGCCTTCCAGCCGCGACACACCCAACATGCCCAGTCGGCGCTGCAGCTCGCGGATGTCGTGACTCCTGAGCGCTAGGTAGTGCACCAGGTTGGCTGCGGCTTTCCTGTTCTTGGGATGCGCTTGCTCGAGGAACGGCCGGTATTGCTCCTCCAGCTCGTCGGCACTGGAACGTATCCGGTCGAGTTCCGCGATCAGCTCCTGGAGTTCCGTATTGGAGAGTTTCATGTGCCTGCAACTCCGGGTGCTCCCTACCGGCTGGTCCCACTCGGGATCGATTCCGCGCCGCAAGACCAATCCGGGGGCCGCACCCCCTTCGCCGGCGGACTAACTCTTCTTGCGCGCCCGCTTGGTAGTCTTCTTGGCCGTCTTCTTCTTGGTCTTACCAGTAGTCGCGGCCTTCTTGACCGAAGCCTTGCCTGATGCCGCCCGCTTGGCGGTGGTCCTGCCGGCAGATCGCTTCGCTGACTTGCGCTCGACCTTAGCCGCCGCGACCTCGAGTCCGGAGATTCCTCCGCTGACTGTCGATTCGGCTTCCAGCCAGTTTTGCAGGGCCCGATCGGGCGGCCGTCCTTCACGCTCCCAGATGTAGTATGCCAGCTGGCGGATCATCTCGATTTTCTCGTTCATGGTGCTACCTCCTACAGGCGAAGAATACTGACCGGGGGCGGCGCATCCGACTGCTGTTGCCCCGTCCATGCAAAGATAAGCGCGGCAATCTGCCGCCGCATCATGACGAGGCGGTCACGGCCGGGTATAGCCTTGGTCACGAGCCTTATTGTGACACCCGGTGGCTGCAATGGTTCCGTCTGCGGCATCGCCGCGCTAGGGCGTCGGTCAGGGGCTGGCCGAACGGCAGCGCCGGTCGGTAGGTTTGAATTAGGCCGACGAGCCTCGCCCCAGGATGCCCCAGGAAGATGATGCGCATCCCAACCACCCTGTGCCTGAATTGCGGTAAGGAATACGCCAGTGATGCTCCGGCGTGTCCCTACTGTGAGTTTGTTCCCTGGCGCGGGCGGCCCAAGCCGCTTCGCAGAAGGCTGTTCGTGGCGCTCGGGGTCGTCGTGTCGGGGCTGCTCGGCCTCTGGATCGATCCCATCGTCTTTGCGCTGTGTCTCATAGGCACTATGGTGCTGGCCAACAAGATCTGGGGTGGCGGCCGCGAAGTGTAACGTTGGGTGGGGCACCTGGCGGTTGACGTTTTCCTGACACAGCCGGACTACAATGACGGCGCAGCTCCGCAAGGAGGCAATCATGCGCGCCGCCATCACGATGCTCCTCGTTCTGAAGTTGCTGACACCCACAGCAGAAGTCTGGTGCCAACTACCAAACGCGCTGGGTCCAGGGGATCAGGTGAAGCTCTACCGCAGCGGCGTGCAACGGAACCTCTGGGATTGGCACGGACCCGATGTGAGGGGAACGGTCTTGGCCGTGACCTCGGATTCCTTAGCGCTGTTGACGACCGCCGGCTCCACCGTGGTTGTGCCGCTCAGCACCATCGGCGGTGTCGCCATTAAAAGGGGACCGCGATCCAACTGGCGTAAGGGCGTGGCCGCTGGAGTCGTAATCGGAGCGGGTGCCGGTCTCGTCGCCGGGCTGATCGGCAACCTCGAGACGGACGGCTGCCAAACCGGATTGCTGCTGGAACCATCGCGAGATTGCCAGGACACATGGGTTCCTGTGCTGGGAATGATGGGTCTCGGGGCACTCGGCGGTGGACTTCTGGGCACGGCCATTGGCTCGTTGATCAAGACCGACAGCTGGGAGGAGGTGTCACTCGAGCATCGTCCGGTGAGGTTCATTGCCGATCGCGGCCATCTCGCAGTCGCCGCGTCGGTCAACTTCTGAGCAAACGATCGCAGGCCTGAGGGGGAGGTTGCGACGGAGTCGGATTGACCCTAAGGTTTCGGGTATCTTCGAACCACTGGGGCAACACGATGAGACGTGAAGATCTGCGGAAGGGCGTAGATCAGATCCGCAAGGCACTGGACGCATTCGACGCGGGTCTGGGTGACCGCCCCGCCGAGGGAGTCCGGGACCTCGGTCTTGCGGTAGACGACCTGCGCCGCAGCGTGTGGGCTGTGCTCACGACGCGCCACTCCGGCAACTACGAGGATTTCCTGGCGAGGATAAGGGTGCGCCGGGCGACCGAGTGTTGCGAGGAGGTGTTGGCGGATCTCCACGCCGAGACCGTAACGCGCGACACACTTGGACTGCCGGTGTTTCACGCTACGCTGCGTGAGCTCGTCAAACTTGGCGGAGGTCGGCAATGAGTGACCTCGCAAAAGTGACGGCGAGCCTGCGTAAAGCGCTCGACGACGTCGAGGCCCAGCTTACCAAGGGAGATCCTCCGGCAGGCGCGTTGGAGGATTTCAAGTCTGTGCTGGATGGCATCCGCACCAATGTCATCGCCTTCGTCAAGGCGGCGGACTCCGCCGACTACTTCGGGACTGTGAACTCGTTTCGCCTGCTGCGGGCCACTCAGATCTGCCAGAACGTGCTGACGGGTCTCGTGGACGGTACCATCAGTGCGAAAACACCCGGGTTCGAGAAGTTCCAGGCGACCATTTCCGATGTGTTGGAGCGCCTGGGGAAGTGAGCGCAGAGTAGCACGGATCCTGAGGGCGTAGCGCTCCAGCGGAAGGCCGTGCTGTGTTGCACATGCGCTACTCTTGCTACCTGCCGTACCACAGTGCAGCTTCACCCGCTATCGAACCAACGGGTCGTTTCCGCCCGCTGCCGGGTTAGCTGTTCCCCACCAGATCACTGGCCCAGACCACGGCACGTATCCTGTATGAGATGGAGGAGACTGTGGCATTCATGCGTAGGGATATCGCCATGTCTAGAACAGCCGGCCGTTTGGGCCTGATCACTCCGGTAGCTCTGCTCGGGATAGTGTTGGTGATCAGCTGCCTTGGTGATCCGTCGAGTCCCCGTCCCCGGACCGCGCATCTGGCGCTTGCCCCCGGCTTTGCCAGCGGCACCGCCGGCGTCGTCGAGATCGACTACGTGCGCGTGGTGTTTCAGCGCACCGTCGATTCCAGCGTCGTGCTCGATACCACGGTGCAATTGCAGCCCAGCGACAGCATAGTAGATGTCACTCTCTCGGTCCCCCTCGAGGGGGAGCAAGAGACCTTCTGGGTTACCATCGAGTGCTATTCGCCCACTGATGATCTCGTCTTCGTGGGTGGCCCGCTGGAGGTGACGGCCACCGCGTCGACCGATGTGGAGCCCGCCACTGTCCCTATCGAGATAGAGTACGTCGGTGTCGGCTCGAACGCGGTGGCAGTGCGGATAATCGACCCAGAAGCAACGGTGCTCTTCGGCGACACTATCACGCTCACCGCGACGGCGCTAGATGGTTGGGGCAGGTCGATAGCTGGCACGCCAATCAAGTGGGGTTCGCTCACCCCAGAAATCTCGCAGGTACCCGACGAGGCGGTAGGACTAGTGATCGCTGGCTCGCAGCGGGGGGTCGCGCAGATCGAGGCGCGGCTGTTCACGGGTCAAGCCGACACCGGGTTCGTGTTGGTGCAGCCGGCACCGAGTGAGGTGGTAGTCGTGTCGGGTGACAGTCAGAACGGTATCGTGGGTATGGCGCTATCCGAGCCGATCGTGGCGCGGGTGCTCGGGCAGGACGGTCTCCCGTATTCCGGAGTGACCGTCTTCTTCATGACGAGCGACGGGGGATCGTTCTCGCAGGAGTCAGCCGTGACGGACACGGAGGGCTTGGTATCGACAACCTGGATACTGGGTTCGCCTCAAGGAGAGCAGACGGCCGTTGCTACCCTAGCCGGCGTCGGCAGCCCACAGACCACGTTCACGGCCACGGCAGGCCTGCCGATTCTGGCGCCGGTGTCGGGAGACAATCAATTGGGCATTGCAGGCGAGCCCCTGGCCCAGCCGCTGGTGGTTGGGGTGACGATGGCTGACGGGGCTGGTATCCCGGGCCTGAGGGTCGACTTCAGCACGCCCGACGGCGGCTCGTTCGGGCAGCCGGCGGCGATCACCGACGCCGTGGGCCACGCATCGACCACCTGGACGCTAGGCCCGTCCTGGGGAGTCCAGACCGCAACGGCCACCCTCGCGGGTTTCGGCAATCCTCAGGTCAGCTTCGCGGCCACGGCCGATTCCGGCAGGGTTGCGACCGGCAACGTGCTAGTGCTGTCCAACCGCAATCTGGGAGGTGTCATGGACTACTTCCCAGAGTACATGCCGGGGTTCACGTTCGACTCGATGAACGTCTTGTCCCAGACTCCCACCCTGGCGTTTCTCAACCAGTTCCCTGTGGTGTTGCTGTTCGAGGACGGTTTGTTCGCCAACGCGACTAACGTGGGTGACTCGGTCGCGGCCTACGTCCAGGCGGGTGGTAACCTGGTGCTCGGGACCTTCTACTGGCAGGATCGCAGCGACAACCCGCGGTACAACAACGAGAACGGTTGGGGCGCGCTGGAACAGATCGATCCGTTCACCGCGCCCTACGGCTCGGAATACCGCTACGACAGTCTGGACGTCAGCTCGATAGTGGCCCACCCGCTTACGCAAGGGGTGAACTCGTTGTGGGTGAACAGTTACCATGGCGGGGTCGACGCCAAGCCCGGTACTACGGTGCTGGCGCGGTGGTCCGACTACTGTACCGGGTGCGACCCCGCTGCAGGCACACCGCTCATCGGTTACCGGATCGAGGCCAACGGCCAGCGGATTGTGGGCGTCACGGTCTACCCGGCATATCCCTACTATGGTGGTTTCGGCGGCGATTTCTATCGGCTGTGGGAGAACGCTCTCGGTTGGGCGATTGCCGCCAACCCGGAAGCAGCATCCGCATCGCTGACCCAGCCCCTGCTGCGCTCGCACCCGGCACCGGCGGATACGACGGCGGCTAACCCGCGGGGCGGGACCGGGCAGCCCGGGGGAATGTGAGGGACCGGCGAGCCGGGGCGGGGAGCGCGGAGCAGGACGCGGTGGTCGGGATACCGGGAAGCCGGGACACCGGGAAACCGAGCAATGATCGACGTGCAGAGAATCGATAGCGCCGAGTTCGAGGTCACTGTGGTGAAGCGGGTTACCACGCGGCACCAGGTCACCTTGAATCCTTCCTACTACAACAGGCTCACGAAGGGTGAGGTCCCCGAGGAAATGCTGGTACGCAAGTCGCTCGAGTTCCTGCTCGAGCGCGAGCCGAACACCAGCATCTTGCGGCGCTTCGATCTGTCGGTGATCGGTGACTACTTCCCCGAGTACGAGCGGCGCATCCGACAGATGCTGTGACGGCGGTGGGAGGTATTGGACGCGACCGCCCCAGTGGATCCTCGTTCCACTTGCGGCGGCGTCCAAATCGTGCTAATCTCTCCCGCCCTTCGCCCTGTGCTGCGGCACGAAACTTGATCCGTTGGTTTGGGCGAAGCCCCAAAAACCTTGTCCAAGTTGGTGGCATGCCTGAACCGTCACAGATGGTCCGGTGCAGACAATGTGAGATGCTGACAGCCACGCCACGGCACGGGCTGTGTATTTCCTGCTATGAGAACAGCTTGGTGTTCAGGGCGATCCGGTCGACCATAAAGAGGGCGAAACCCGCTGTCTGGCGCGAGCGGGCGACTCCCGATACCGCACAAGCCAACGACTGATCAGCAGCATCCCACAACACTGTTGCGCTGGCGTCACTGCTGAGATCCGGTGCGCCCGCCGTAACGGCGGGTGACACGGACCTGCGTCGGACTCCCGTCCTCCCCTTGCCAACTCGGATCAAACAGCTCAATTAGCCCTCGCAGCGACATCCGGCTCCGATGATATTCCGGGTCGCAGCGGCGTGATGCCGTGACGGCAATCATCGGCGCCAGGAACGGAATCGAACATTCCCCATCCCGGGAGTTGCCAATGGAGTCACTCGTTTCGCATATCGTAGTCGGATTCGTTGGTGCCGCCGTCGTGTGGTTCCTCGACCGACCCGTGCGGCGTCAGTTCCGCCTACTGATGGAAGCAATCGACGAAGGGAAACAGGAAGGCAAGGACTGGCGTTTCGTGCGCGATACCGCGGGCCGACCTAGGGGGATCCGCATCATGTACGGCGCATCGGCACCGACGGATAAACCCGGATCGGTTTAGAGTCCGTAGTGTGGGGGAGTAGGGAGCGGGGAGCGGAAGAATTCCGCCGGGCGAACGCGACTGCCGGGATACCGGGACACCTGGATTCCGGGATTCCGGGCCACCGTCCCAACGAGGAGTGCCGACATGCCTGAAAGCGACGAGGGCTCGGGACCGCCGCTGCTACAGCCCGTCGACGTCGACCGCTGGAAATCGCACGTGCGGGGCAAGACGCTGCGGGAGTTCATTCGCTACAAAATGTCGCGGCAGACCGCGGCCGACCGCGAGGTCGCCCTGCACGGCATGCTGGAGGAACTGCCGGCGGAATCGCGGGTGGATCTGATCGCTCAGGCCGAGACCCTGAAGCTGCTCGCCCATACACGGGATTTCTGGGAGCGAGATTGTGCCGATTTCTATGAGTCAATCGTGCACGAGGTGGAACCCAGAATGACAGAGCGGGGGATCGCTCCCGACGAAGAGGACCTGTTCAACGCGTTCGAGTTCATCTGCCTGGCGCTGTCGCGCTCCGTAGACACGAACCCCGGCATAAGAGGGGCGGCTCGTATCATCCATGTCGTTCGACTGGGGTGGCTCGTTGTCGCCGCCATCGTCGTGGTCATCCTGTTCCTGATTCTCGTGTAGCGCCGCTATCTACTTTCAGCCACGGGCACCCTTCGTTCAGGCAAACTCGGACCTCACCAAGCGGGCCGCACCCCAGCTAGCTCGGCGCGTCCCAAGAACGTATCCTAGGTACATCTCCAATAGAGGAATGCGGCGCAGTGTCCGACCCCCTCGAGCAGCTCAAGGCGGCACTCTCCGAGCGCTACGCGATCGAGCGCGAATTGGGTCGCGGCGGGATGGCGGTCGTGTACCTGGCAGAAGATCGCAAACACGATCGCCCGATCGCGCTCAAGGTCCTTCGTCCCGAGCTGGCTGCTTCGCTGGGAGTCGACCGGTTCCTGCGGGAGATCCAGATCGTGGCCAGGCTCAACCATCCGAACATCCTGCCGTTGTATGACTCGGGAGCGGCGGAGGGCCTCCTCTACTATGTCATGCCGTTCGTAACCGGCGAATCTCTCCGCGCGCGACTGAACCGCGAGAGACAGCTCGCCATCGCGGACGCACTGCAGATCACTGGCGAGATATCCGATGCCCTGGACTATGCGCACTCTCTCGGCATTGTGCATCGCGACATCAAACCGGAGAACGTGCTGTTCCAGGCCGGGCATGCCGTGGTTTCCGACTTCGGGATTGCGCGGGCGGTGTCGGCGGCCGGAGGCGAGCGGCTTACCCAGACCGGCCTGGCCATCGGCACGCCCGCCTACATGTCTCCCGAACAGGCTACCGGCGATCGTGACATCGATGGCAGGAGCGATATCTACAGCCTTGGCTGTTTGCTGTACGAAATGCTGGCTGGCGATCCCCCGTTCGCCGCGTCTACGGCGCAGGCCATGCTGGTGCGCAAGGCGGTCGACCGTCCGCCGGCGATCTCGACCGTGCGCGATACGGTCCCCCGCCACGTGGAAGCGGCGCTCGCCACAGCGTTGGCCCGAGTGCCGGGAGATCGATTCGCCACCGCCCTCGACTTCGCGGCAGCCCTCTCGCAGCCGAGCGATGCCGCGATGCCGGGCGCCGACAGGTCCGCCATTGCCGTGCTCCCGTTCGCCAATATGAGTGCCGATCCTGAGAACGAGTACTTCAGTGACGGAATCACGGAGGAGGTGATCAACGCCGTCGCCGGGATTCCAGACGTGCGAGTCACGGCGCGGACTTCGGCATTCCAGTTCAAGGGCAAGGAGTACGACGTCAGGGAAATCGGTCGCCAGCTGAACGTGGGGTCCGTACTGGAGGGGAGTGTGAGGAAGGCGGGCAACAAGGTTCGCGTGACAGCCCAGCTCATCGATGTCGCCGACGGATATCGCCTTTGGTCCGAACGGTTCGACCGCGATCTGGAGGACGTGTTCGCTATTCAAGACGAGATCTCGCTGGCAATCGCCGAACGGCTGAAGCGCGAGTTCGTTCCGAGCGGGCCACCTGCTGCAACGGTTCCGGCGGCACGCCGGCCCAATCCCGCGGCCTACGACGCCTACCTGCGGGGCCGCTATCACCGGCGACAGATGTTCGGAGGTGGCGCGGCTGCGGGAGAGGCGTCTGCCAGCTACCGCGAAGCGATAGCACTCGATCCGAACTTTGCCCTGGCACACAGCGCGCTGGCTGAGTTGCACATCGTGCTGGCCCTTGGTTTTGCGATCCAGCCGAGTCGTGGGTTGATGCCCAAGGCCAAGGAGGCGGCTGCCACAGCCCTGTCGCTGGACCCAAACCTGGCCGAGGCGCAGTTGGCACAGGCGCTCGTGGCCATGTACTACGACTGGGACTATCAGACTGCCAAGGCCGGGATCGATCGCGCCCTTGAGATCAACCCGAACTTCGTCGACGCCCATTTCTGGGCCGAGTTCTACTATACCTACGTGGAACGGGACTTCGAGCAAGCAGTAGCCGCAAACCGACGCGCGAATGAACTCGATCCGCTCGACCTCAACATCACGTCTCGTCTGGGCCAGGTCCTGCTGCTGTTCGATCGGGTGGACGAGGCCATCGTGCAGCTCGAGAAGATCCTGCAGACCGATCCCGATCACATGGTGGCACACTTGGAGCTGGCGGATGCCCTACGCCACAAAGGTGACTTCCAAGATGCCACGGCTGAGGCCGAACGCGCCATAGAATTGTCAGGAGGCATGATGGCACCGCTCGGAGTCTCAGTCATCATGTTTGTGACGGCAGGGCAGATGGCTAGGGCGCGGGAGGTCGTCCAGCAGCTAGACGAGCGGGCGCAGTGCGACTACGTGTATCCCTTCTGGCTTGCAGTGGCGCATGCGGCTGTGGGCGAGATGGATCGCGCCTTCGAGCATCTCGCCGAGGCGCAGCGAGATCGCGATCCCAATCTGCTGTACCTTTCAGCGGTGCCGCGGGTGATCGGATGGCAGGCTGATGAGCGATTCAAACGCGTGCTCTGGGAGATCGGTTTGGGCCACCTGGAGGGTCAGTTGCGGGGCTAACGCGCGCCATCACGTCACAAAAGTCCCAGGGGCGGTACTGTGCCGCGGCTGCTACCGTCGCTCCTACCAGACCATCTGACATCTGTGAGTGGCCCCTATACGGATGCCGCCTCGTACCCTTGAGCCGCGTACACCGCGCAGCGATCGAAGAAGGCGCTGGTGCGATCGTTCAGTTCCAACGCCTGGTTGAGGTCGAGCGCCGTATCCAACAGGCCTTCCGACTCGACCTTGGCCCACAGCACTTGTCTGGTGATGAGCAGGGCTTCGAGCAGCTCCGAGATCTTGAACCCTTCCTTGTGGCGCTGTCTCCCGAGGTCCGTGTAGATGGTCTTGACTTCTTCGCTCGTGCTTGCCGCGGATAGCCATTTGCCGAGTTGGCTGTAGACGCTGAAAGCGCGGTCGTACAGCTTGTCCTCATCGTAGGTGTGGTAGGTCGGCGTATTCTCGTGCGTCCGGACGATATCCAGCCACCGCCTCGTCAGTTGATCGGCGTTGCGCTCGATGAGTGCCACGAGCTTGTTCGAGAGGACCATTATCTCAGCTCCCTTGTGACTCGGTTCAGCCCCGCATCGGCCAGCCAAGGACCCGATATACGCGGTGACTAATAATGGCACCACTTCACTCGCGCCGCACCCATGGCGGCAACTCGCACGTTCCCCGCTAGCCAGCGCGCGCACCGCTTTGCATACTAGTATTTGCCGGCGCGGCCGCGGCCGAGCGAGCAGCCCCGCACGTCTCGAGACGACGGGGCTCGTCACGGCTGTACACTTCACCGTGTCGTAGGGCTCGTAACAGGGTCCGCAGTGCGGCACTGGACTACGATCCGAGGGGTTGCGATGAAACAGCCGACGAGGCGTGACTACGTGCTGAACGAGGTGGCGTGGCACACGGTTCGGTCCGCCTCCTACGAAGTGGCAGTGTTGCCCTGGGGTGCCACGGAAGCGCACAATCTGCACCTGCCGTACGGTACCGATTCGCTCGAGTCAACCCACATCGCCGCGGAGGCAGCTCGCTTGGCAACCGAGGGTGGAGCCGCCGTTGTGGTGTTGCCCACCATACCGATCGGAGCGAACGCCCAGCAGCTCGAAATTCCGCTCACGCTCAACCTCCATGCATCCACGCAGGCCGTAATACTGAGAGATGTGGTGCAGAGCCTGGAGCAGAGCGGCGTGCGCAAGCTGGTTGTATTGAACGGCCACGGCGGTAACGACTTCAAGGCCATGATCAGGGAGCTGGAAATCGATACGTCCCTGTTTCTGTGCACGTTGAACTGGTACGATATCGTGGATCTAGCACCCTTCTTCACCGAGCCGGGTGATCATGCCGGTGAGATGGAGACGAGCCTCATGCTGTACCTGGAGCCAAATCTGGTGTTGCCGCTCGAGCTGGCGGGCGACGGAAAAGCTCGGTCGTTCCGCGTCGCAGCTCTGCGCGAGCACTGGGCCTGGGCTCCGCGGCAGTGGACCAAGGTTACCGACGATACGGGTGTGGGAAACCCCGCGCATGCCACGGCGGACAAGGGCAAGGAGTATTTCGCCACGGTGACAGCGAAGATTGCGGACTTTCTGATCGAGCTGTCGGCCACGCCGATCGAGCACATGTACGCGTCGGACTGACTGTTACATTTCAGACTCTTGTTCCCGTTTCACCATTGTTTCACTTCGACTTCGCCCCACGGAGGCCCGCACATGCCCGCTCGACCCCGACCATTACACGCGACACTCGTTGTGTTACTGCCCTTGCTACTGGGACTCGGCGTCGGCGCTGCCCAGCAGGCGGTGGCGCAAGGCACCCGGATGCTGCGCGATCCCGATGTCGGTCCCAATCACATCGTCTTCGTTCACGCCAACGACCTGTGGCTGGTGGGTAGGGACGGTGGTGACGCGCTGCGCCTGACCAGTTCCGAGGGGGCAGAGACCGACCCGGTCTTCTCGCCCGACGGCCGCTCGATCGCCTTCACCGGCCAGTACGGCGGCAACACCGACGTATTCCTGATTCCGGCAACCGGCGGAGAGCCGCGGCGCCTCACCTGGCATCCCGGGGCCGACGTAGTGCAGGGCTGGACCCCCAACGGCGACATCCTGTTCCGATCGTCTCGTGCGGGACAACCGACCAGGCTGTGGCAGTTCTACACCGTGGGAGTCGAAGGCGGCTTCCCCCAGGCGCTGGCTTTGCCCCAGGCCTATCACGGCGAGATGAGCGCCGACGGTGACTGGCTCGCCTACCAGGAGATCGGCTACTGGGATCCCGAGTGGCGCAACTACCGTGGCGGCCAGGCCCAGCCAGTGAGTGTCGTGTCCACCAGCAGCTGGGATCGCAGCACACCGCCGTGGGAAGGCGAGCGGCAGATGGCCCCCGTATGGCTGGACGGCGTGGTCTACTACATGTCGGAGCGTGACTGGGCCAGCAACGTGTGGTCGTGGAACCCGCGCACCAATCAGGAGACCCAACTCACCTTCCACGCCGACTTCGACGTGAAGAGCCTCGGCGCGGGATATGGTGTTGTGGTGTACGAGCAGGGCGGTTATCTGGACGAGTTGAATCCGGCGACCGGTGCCACCCGCCAACTGGAAATCAACGTGGCCCGCGATCTCAACTGGGCGCGGCCGCGCTGGGAAGACGTACCTGCCACCGGACTGCGTGGCGCTCGTCTTTCCCCCACCGGCAAGCGCGCGCTGTTCGAGTATCGCGGTGACCTGTTCACCGCGCCCGCAGAAGAGGGCAGTTGGCGAAACATCACGCGCAGCCCCGGTGTGGCCGACCGCCACGCGGTGTGGTCGCCCCAAGGTGACAAGATCGCGTGGTTCAACGACGAAGGTGGCGAGTACGGCTTGATGATCGCAGACCAGGACGGTAATAACGCGCGCCGCATCGACATCCCCGATCCGACGTTCTTCTTCGTGCCCACCTGGTCGCCCGACGGGACGCGGCTGGTGTTCACCGATACCGACTACCGCGTGCTGATCGTCGACCTGGCTTCGGGCGAACTCAGCCACATCGACACGGACCGGTACGCGCACCCGCAGCGCACCATGAACCCGGTGTGGTCGCCCGACTCGCGCTGGATCGCATACTCGCGCCGGCTGGACAACCAACTGCGCGCGATCTTCGTGCACGACACCGAGAGCGGCGTCACGCGCCAGCTCACCGACGGGATGGCCGATGCGATAACACCTGTATGGGACGCTGGCGGCAAGTACCACTACTTCTTGGCGTCGACCGACTTCGGGCTCAACACCGGCTGGCTCGACATGACCTCGTACGACCGCCCGGTGACGCGGGCCCTGTACGTGGCGCTGCTGAACGAGGGAGAGGCGTCGCCGTTCTTGCCGAAGAGCGACGAGGAGGACGAGGCCGAACCGGAGGAAGAGGAAGGCGAAGAAGAGGGAGAGCGCCCGTCTCGCGGCGGCCGGGGCTCGGCAGCGGCCGAGGTAACTGAGGTGACCATCGATTTCGATGGCCTTGCCCGGCGCATCGTCGACGCACCCGACCTACCGCTGCGCAACTATCAGGGTTTGATCGAGGGGCCCGAAGGCCGTGTGTTTGTATCCGAAGCGATCCCCAACACACGGGGCTTGAAGCTGCACCGCTACACCATAGAGGATGGGGAGGCCGAGGATTTCTTGGAGGGTGTTCTGGCGGCTACCGTATCGCACGACAGGCAGAAGTTGCTGTACCGCGCTGGCAGCAATTGGACGATCGTGAACACCGGTGGATCCGGGCCGCGTGGCAACGACGGCCGGCTGTCGTTGGGCGGCATGCGCATCCATGTCGAGCCGCGCGCCGAGTGGGCTCAGATGCTGCGTGACGGCTGGCGCTTCATGCGCGACTTCCTCTACGTGGACAACGTACACGGTGCGCCGTGGGACGAGGTGTGGCAGTGGTACAGTGAATGGCTGCCGCAGGTGAACCACCGCTCTGACTTCAACCACCTGCTCGACATGCTCTCGGGGGAAGTGGCGGTGGGACACTCCTATGTGCGCGGCGGTGACTATCCCGACCTCACGAGCCCGCGCACGGGGCTACTCGGCGTGGATCTCGAGGAAAACAACGGGTTCTATCGTATCGCCCGCATCTACACCGGCGAGGACTGGACACCCAATCTGCACGGTCCCCTAGCAATGCCCGGCATGGACGTGAGCGCAGGCGACTACCTCGTCGCCATCGACGGTCGCGAGCTCAGGGCGCCCACCAATCCTTTCATGTTGCTCGAGGGCACTGCCGGACGCACCATCACGGTGAGCGTGAACGACAGAGCAACGATGGACGGCGCTCGGGATGTACTGGTCGAGCCCGTATCGAGCGAAGGCCAGCTGCGGACCTGGGCCTGGGTGGAGCAGAACCGCCAGAAGGTGTACGACATGAGCGACGGGCAACTGGCCTAC
>CP070666.1:2716409-2720585 GCA_020351775.1 Gemmatimonadota bacterium
AGCCTCCGCAGCGCGCGTTGTCCGGTGAGGCTGCGCCGGATCTGGGCGATGCGTTCGAACCACAGTGCGCGGAGGCTGCTGGGCGCGCTGCCGACCAGGAGTGTGCGGTGGCGGCTGGTGGAGCTTCAACGACAACCCCCGACCGCCAGTGACGGTCGGGGGTTCGCGATGCTGCTTGAGTAGCGGTCTCAGCCGCCGATGTTGTAGCGGTAGCCCACGGATGCCTGGATCGCATTGCCCTTGGCACTCACGCCCTCTTCATCGGCAATGTTGGTCAGACCCAGCTGATAGGCCGCTTGCACGATGAAACTGCCCGGCCCGGCTGCGACGGCAATTCCGGCCCCTGCGATCGCCGAGAAATAGGACTTCTTGCGGGGGAAGCTCGCATCGGTACAATCCTCTGAAGTGTCCCCGTCCACCAACTTACAGCTCATCTCGAACGAGCCCACGCCACCCGCGAATATCCGGGGCGTGATCTGGCTGTTCGTTGGGACGTTGACGGCCACCACGAGCGGAACGTCGATGTAGTCCAGCTTGGCCTTTTCGTCCGTGGCGTCCTCTTTGAAGCCCTTCTGCGAGTACTGCCCACCGATCTCGATGGCGAACATAGGGCTCACCATGAACGCCGCCTCGGCCCCGGCATGGAAGCCACTGCGTGACCCCAAGCCCTCAACCTTGACGTCGTTTACCTTAATGGTGACACTGGAGCTATTGAAGCCACCCCGCACGCCGATCGCGGCCTGTGCGTGAGCTGCGGTCGCCAAGACCAGACCCATGCTGACGCCGAGCATCACACTAGCGAACCTTCGCATGAACCCTCCCATTTGAAATGTTGTGACCTATCCTATCGCGCCAAACTGAATACCACAATGGCGAATGTCACGCCCAGGACGTACTTCTACTCATGCGCGGTCGGGAATTCGCCATGTTGCCTCCCCACTGCATTGTTGTGACCTATCTTAGCGCATCAGAGTAACCGCAGCAATGGCGGATTACACGCCCCAGAACGTGCTCCGAGCCCATGCTTGATAACTTCCCAAAGACCTGTCCCGCAGTGACTTGCCTCACCATGGCGGCGCGGCGGGCGAGCCGCTGCCAGGCAGGGGTCATAAACTAAGAGCATCTGCCCCTGTTGCACCAGTCCCCCAGCCGGGTTTCGTCCTCCCCGGGTTCGCCCGGGGAACCCACGGCAGCCCAGCCCCAGGGGCTCGACTGTATCATCTATATTGACACATAAGCACGATGACGTATCATCTATGATGATACATCAATCGTCGAGGTGCGGGGATGGGGGGCATACAGTTCGACCAGGACGTGAGGTCCGCATTGGCAGCGGCGTTTGACTGCGCTGCGGAGCTGGGCCACACCTACGTGGGCACCGAGCACTTGTTGCTCGGTCTGCTCCGGACAGAAACAGGGCTTTTTGCCGGCGCCACCTCGGGGGCTGAACTGGAAAGCCGTGTTTACGCCGAGGTGGGGCGGCCGCGGCGGCGTCCGGGCGCCCGGCCCCGTTCTACCCTGCCCTACACGTCTCTGGCAAAGCGGGTGCTGCAGCACGCATTGGACGACGCCAAGCGTGGCGATGCGGCGGCGGTTGGGGCGCCGCACCTACTCGCCGGCCTGATGGCGGACGACAGAGGCATAGCAGGCAGGGTCTTGCGCCGGTCGGGGTTCCTGGGGCCCGGAGCACGCAGGGATCCAGAGGACGGCGCTCCGTGGAACGCGGCGATCGGCGTGATCCGCGTTGACGATAAATCGGCGCTCCCCTACTACGAGCAGATCATAGCGCGGATCAAAGAGGCGGTCGCGGCCGGTGACCTCAGTCCCGGCGACCGTCTCCCGCCGGTCAGGCGGCTGGCCGATTCCCTGGAGCTAGCTCCTGGGACTGTGGCTCGGGCCTACTCATTGCTCGAGCAGGATGTTGTGATCGAGACCGACGGTCCCAGGGGCACGACAGTGGCGTTTCCCAGGGGTCCCACTCCACAGAAAGCTGGCGACCGGGTCGAGGAACTCGCGGGCCTGTTGCGGCCAGCAGTGGTGGCAGCGTTTCACCTGGGTGGGACGGCAGAAGAGCTGTTCGAGGCTCTGGGCACAGCGGTCGCTGGGGTCTTCGACGATCCGTTGCCGCATTGAAGCCGCGCCTCCCGCGGCGGCTCGCAAGCAAGAGCCGGCTGTGCCCGGCCGGCTGCCTATGGTGCCCCTATCGCTGGCCGGCGGTGTTGAACTCACCGAAGAATGACGGATGCTATCCTGCGAAACGCATTACTTAGAGCCCTTCGCTAGTCTCCCTGTATCAGCCGATTGACTGTCGGGGCTTCTTAACAGCTCCCTGGAACAGGTTTCTCCTGACCGAAGGAAGATCGAGATCCAGTACCGATCCGAATCGTGTTCGAGCCGCGCTAGCAGCCGTCGGTGAAGGGATTCCGCGTCCGCCCAACGGTTCTTTGGGACACCACCAGATAACTGCATTGTAATTGGCTTCATCTCCTCCAGGTATTTCATGAGCCAATGATACCGCATGACTCCACGCGTTAGTGATGCAGGCATTGCTTCAGCCATTTCCTTGAAGAGAGAATCGAAAGTCTGAGATGAGAAACCGGCGAAGTTCGGCTTCTCCCCGGGTGTGAACGCCACAGCATTCAATTCCTCCCAGAATGCCATGCTCAAGTTTTGCGCCGTGTGGGCCCTGGTTGCCCTTCGTGTGATTGCCTGACCGAGCAGCGCGAACACCGCGCCAATGAGTCCGGAAACCACATACGTAAGCTGGAGCAACTCATTCATGAGCACTGATCTCCGTTCATGGGACGTGACCTTTCGCACATCTCATGGATGTTACGCCGGCGACCATCGTGAGGCGAATTTGCCCTCTACAACCTGACCCAACCACTCTGATCGACGGCCATCACGTAGTGTCGCACCTCTGGGTGAGGCGGCTTTGGCCAAGCTTGATGAATTCACCGCCGACGTAGAGGCCAAGTGGGCGGCCGATCACGAGTTACCACAAGACTGACGACAGGGAGCCGGCCCGGTCGAGACATGACGGCGGACCCCAGCCGGAATCCGACAACGATTGCAGGTGATGAGAACTAGTGCAGCTTCGCCGTGCGCACTTTCCCGAGCCACTCTTCAGCATCACCCCGATTCCTAAACACCATGAGCTCGGTTTCGAGCCACGCCTCCACATAGGCCTCAGCCAGCCTTGCCAGACCGTAGTCGAGATCGCGAGTGACAACCACCGCATGCTTACCGCCTCGAGCGCTGGGACGGTGCATGAGCGAGCGTACAAGCCCGATGATCTGCCGCGGATTCATCTCGATTCCTGCATGTTCCAAGTCCCAGATGACGGTCGCATCACGTCGATAACCTTCGGCCCGGCAGAGCAAACCGACGGCAGTCTCGACATCGTTTCTGACGACCTGACCACGTAACCTTATAACAGCTGTCTTTCCTGACGGGTCGACCCATAAAGCTATTGCGGACATTCCTGAGTCTCTGTATATCAGGTCTCACTTGGCAGGAACCATCCCTCCTGGTCCTGCACGCGACCGGCAGCAGAGCGCATACGATAGTCACCAGACTATGGTGGGTCAACCCAGAGAGTCGAGGAGGCTACCTTGCCGCACAAAACCATGGCATACCACAAGCATCTGGCTAAAGTGATCCAGGAACGCAGGCTCAAGGCAGGGCTGTCCCAGGAGGCTCTGGCGGCCAAGGCCAGTGTCCATCGGACGTATGTTGGGATGATCGAGCGCGGGGAGAGGTCGCCCACGTGTGACATCGGGTACAAGCTGGCCCGCGCGCTCGGGGTACGCTTCTCGTCGTTGATCGAGGAGGCCGAGAAACGCTGCTGAGTGGCCACTAACTGCATTTGACCACTTTCCGATAGCCCACCTAGGTTCGCCAATGTGAGCTGTAGCGCCGCAGCCACATTGCAGGATCTACTTTCGGAAAATCACGAGAGACACATCCTTCTCACCGAATCCCGTAATCCGAGCTGTACCACCCGGACAATATGCGCTGGATAGACCGGGCACCACTTAATCGACGACCGTTCTTCGGAACGTCGTGTTCTTCGACCGGCGAGCGGCCTCGCGGAATGCCCGCCTTTGCGCCTGATCTCTGGCAGTGTTCACGGAATCAGGAGTCTCCACCTCTCGAATCCTCCTCTCGGTTCCG
>CP070666.1:2720685-2729398 GCA_020351775.1 Gemmatimonadota bacterium
TGCCGAGAAAACCACTGAGCGGTGTCAGATCGTAGGTCTCCTGGATCTCCTTGACCCTAGCCAGGTCGTCGGGATCGAATAGCTGGGTACGAGTGACGTTGAACACGAAGTCGGTTTCGCTCCGAATTACGTCGGTGATCGCCTCGGGTGTTTCTCCTTCCCAGTCTTGGCCTACGATGAGGAACCTGGCGGCACCATTGCCGCTGGTGAGCGTCCCCACATATGCGAAGTTGTGGCTGTAGAGGTCGACGAGTTGAAAATGATAGTACCGTTCCGGCTCCATCTCGGGGACCGTCAGCACCATCGGCTCGGCCCGGAGATCCATCCAGAACATGCAGTACGGCGTATCCGAGTTGGGTGTCACCACGGCCCGATCGGCCGGTGTGAATAGCCTCGCATCGCAGCTGAGTTCGTTGAACTGCCCCTTGTACTCAGCTGATGTCTCGTCGATCACATAGTTGTACATGGTCTTGTAGTTCATGACCATGGGGAAGCCGTAGACGTAGGCGTCTTTGACTAGTGCTCTGGCTTCGTCGGGAGTGACCGCCCTTGGTGCGCAACCAGCGACGGTAGCGGTCAGGAGAACGGCAAATATGAGTAGGTGGCGATCGTTCGGAAGTCTCATGTCCTTTCCTCCGCGAATTGTGTGTACGGTTGCTCGAGCTGCGTGTTTCACTGATTGAACGACACAGACTGCGTACGTCGCACTTCTGCCTTGGCTCTCTCCAAATCACTGAGGAAGCCGGCATCAGCGTGCAGCCGCGCGACGGTGGCTGCACCCATGAAGCGGCCCTCATCCACATCGCTTTGCCAGTGAACGTTGCAGACCATACGACTGCGCCCGAATTCGCGTCCCCACTCGAGTATCGCATCGGTGCGCTCGGGAACGATCTCGACCATAATGAGCGCCCAGGCCCAACCGATTGCGGTGTGCCCCGAAGGGTATGAGCCGTCGTGTCTTCCGGCTTCCTCGTCTTCCGGTGTACAAGTTCGCTCGTTGTTGACCATGTACGGCCGTGGACGCGCATAATGGTTCTTGGCCGCGTAGGTCGAGAGACCGGCATCGGTCAGTGAGCGGCGTAGTAGCTGGTACAGGTATGGCGTATCCGCTTCGGTTACGCTGAAGCCCAGCAGGTCGGCAATTGGCTCCGCGGCAGCCGGGAACTCCAGGTCTGCATCCACGATGGCCCGGCCCCAACGCTCCGTATCGTGGTGGGCGAAAGTGTCCTGGCTACGCTCCACATCCCTGGCCAAGGCGGCGGAGCCTTCCGCGGGTGGGGGCGGCAGCAGAGTGAGGCTGTTTGGCAGCTCTCCTTCCTGCAGGTATCCCTGCAGGATCCCCGGCATGATTTCCGGAACGGTCTCCGGAGGCTCGCTATCAGAGGTGTTGCATCCGGCGACGGCGAGCCCGAGCAGAACCTGCGCGGCGGCCAGCATTCGGGTCGTCATTTGTTTCTTCATCCCCCGGTCAACACGTTCGTGACGAACAAGAGATTCAACATCAGGTAGTTGTTCTGAAATCGCTGACGCGCACCGTAGTCGAAACCGTACTTTGCGTTGAGCATCAACCGCTCCGGCACCGGCCACACACTGACATTGAAGATCAGCATGTTCTTGCGATCGCGAACTGCAGGATCCCAATACACATCCTCGCCACTATCATCGCTGACCTGCCAGTTATGACCGCCGGCGACGCCAACCTCGAGTCGCTCACTCAAGAATTGGCTTATCCCATATTCCAGGGTGAAGCGGTTACCCGGTTTCACGTCAGCGTCCTTGATCGTTCCGTTGAGTTCGTACGTGAGACCGACCATGACCGCGGTGGATTTGTCAGGTACGGGATAGAAATAACCGTATCCCTGAAACTGGTGTGTCCAGAACCCGAGACCCATGTTGTCGCTGCCACCCGTTTCGTACTTGCCGGTCGGAGCATGAAAGCCGTAGAGCAGCGTCGCATCGAATTTCTCCTGGCCCCAGGAAAGACCCAGGGGCATCACGAACAGATCGCCCAATCCTGAGACCTTTTCATCGACCTGTCGTGTGATCAGCGTGTCTTCAATGATGCCCGGTCTTTCCGTTACCACCGACGCGTCGGCCGAAGTGTAGCTGTATACGGCACCTGCCATGTAGTTGGCTCCGAGGACCTTGAAACGAGATGCCCAGAAGAGGGACGGGACCGTCGTGAACCCTTTGACGCTCAGATCTACTGCGACATCGGGAAGCGTCGGATGGATCTGGCTCAGCTCGATGCTCTCGAAGCTGTTCCCGTTTCTGTCTTTGTACGTGTTGCTCCACAGGTAGGCGTTGTACCACAACACAAAGAGCCCCGGGGGCGGATTCGCCATATCACGAATGTTCTGCAGGTTCGGCGTGTAGTGCCCCGCCTGCAGCGGGGAGACTACCTGGCCCCGAGCAGGGCTCGTGTGAACAAGTAGCAGTGCCGCGACACACGACAGCAGCAGCCACGATTTTCGAATTCGGATATGCATGTCTTCCTCCTTTATCGTCGTTCTTTGTCCCGCTGCGTCATTGTTCGTGTTCCTGCGTCGCTCCCCCCGCGATCATAAACCCCATCGTTGAAACACACGTATGCGGACGTAGATGTCGTTGACTTCTCTCCGGAGGTCGAAGAACAGTCCTCGCTGCTGCCACACGACCTCGCCGAGCAGGCGCCGTTCCCGGCGGAAGCTGCGCTCGACACCTACTCCCACGCGCACGTTCTCCCGGAACTGGCCTTGGTCGCCGGCGAGTGTCTTGAACAGCTCGCCTTCGAGCATCACTCGCCAGTAGCGGTCCCGTCGCACGAGTGCTCCCCAGCGGTACTCCAGCCCGAGCCGGTAGCGGATACGCAGGGAAGCCCGCAGGCTCCATGATTCCGTGTTGAAGTCGAATCGTTCCTCGACCCGGAAGAAGTGCCGCAGTGGAATACGCCACCTGGGCCATACCACTCGCACTCCTTGCCACGGCCGTACCTCCAATCTGTCTGCGAACTCTTTGTTGAGCGTATAGAAGCTTCCTACTCCCCCGCCAAGCGAGACGGACTGGCTCAGCGAGTATCGAACGCCGGGCCGCACAATCACCCGCCACCACAGATTCTCCTCGAACTCGGTCCGGACGCCCATATCCCCTTCCAGTCTCCACCGATCTGAGAGGGTGATCGCCGGGTTGTAGTCGACCCACAACTGGGGGATCACATCGCCCTCTTCCTGGGAGTGGGCCTTGAGCGGGAACACAAACCATCCAGCCAGCAGGATTGGCGCAGCTCGGATGACCCATAGGTTGCGGCTCATCGTCCTTTCTCACCTGATCCGCTCCATGTCCGCCTGTATTCAAGCCTTGCCAGACCAGGCCTGTTCCGCACCGCAGAAATGCGGCTGGGCCAACCACTCATCACCCGCCGACACGCTCGACCTGTCGTGCGTCGCACACACGCCAGCGGCCTACCTCGCGCCCGGCGCCGGCAGCAGGATCTGCGTCTGAACTCGGAACTGCCAATCCGGCCCTATGTCCGGCTTGACCACGTTGTAGTAGGCACCCACCTGGGTGTTGACTGGCAGCCGACCCAAGAAGACCAGTTTGCCGCCGCCCGCACCGAACGGCACGACCCACCGTTGACCCGACTCTGCCTTCCAGTTCACGGTGAGGATAGGTGCACTGTTCAAGTACCACCAGTTGCCGAGCTGGCGCACGATGAAGTACTGCATTAGGCCCTTGTTAACTGCCGCTCGACCCGAGTTACCGGCAATCGACCACACGTTGTTGGCCAACAGCCCGAGGGTCCACGGTCCCGGCTGAACCAGCAAGACAACAGAGGGTCCCAGACTCCATTTCTGTGTCCCTCGGCTCTCGCCCCCAGTTGGTATCTCGAGTACCGGGCCAACACCCCAGATCACCCCCGAGGCGGTCGTCTGCGTGTACCACGCGGTGGCCATGATGTCAGCCAAGCCGGACGAGTAGCTGCCACTCTCGGCCGAGATATCCGGCAGCCAGACGATCGGGAAGATGGTGCGCGTGATGACGCTCCCGCCCGCCAACGGAATCACCGGCTGTATGTTCAGCACGTTTCGGGTGCGATCGAATTCGCCGAGGCCGAAGTCGTTGTTCAGCTGGAACGGAACGCTCATCAGGTCGGCCAGCGGGTTCGCAGCCGCCTGGGCCAGCTCTTCTGCAGATTGCTGCGCCTCGAGTGCAGTGGCAGACAGTGCTGCGAGGGCGGCTAGGCCCGCTATCCTGGTTCCAGACATCCTTGACTCCTCCAATCCCTTGATGATTATCGTCTGATCAGGCCGTTCTCTTCGCCCCGCCACGTCTCTTCAGTTTGCGCGCCTCGCTCCCTAGGCCTCGGCCTCCACTTCCGTTCCCGAAGCCGCCTTGCTCTCCATTGCCAACAACCAGGTCTCGATCTCCCCGGTCAATTGCGTGATCAGCTCTGAATATTCGGCCTCGCGCAGGCGCGCATGTTCCGAATCCGACTCCTGCCAGTGTGCTAGAGCCGTGAGACATTCGACATAATCCCCGCACAGCGCACGGAATGACTCGCTACTACTGTAGGCACGTTCGATCGTCACATCTCTGCTGCCAAAGCGGCTCTTGATTAGCTCAAGCATTCCTTGCTGCTTCATTCTCTGGTGACCATCCTCTCACGGCTTGGGCGCCGATCAATGGTCCTGGCTCGTGTGAGGCTAATCTGAATGCGGGGGTCAGAAGGGGTAGGTTCTTTACTGTAGTCCGATGTTAGCTACACCATGCCAATCGATTGCCTCGAGAAGGCTTGGCATGAGTTGGTGGCAAGTGCGGCGGGTTTCAGAACGCTTCTTCCAACCCGAAGTACACACCTCTTGTGTCCTTTCCGAAGCCGAAGTCAGCCCTCAGATTGATTTTCTCCTGCCGGTTGAAGACCAGCCGCAATCCAAAGCCATACGAGTATTTGAGATTGGCAAACGAGAGGTCACTCTCGGGGTTGCCGAACACATCGCCGACGCCCGCAAACACAACAGCTCCGAAGCGCCGCCACACGTGGCCGCGGTACTCGACCTGTGTGGCAACGTAGTAGCGGTCCCGATATCTGCCGCTGAAGTACCCCCGCATCACGTTGCCGCCACCAAGTGCCGCGAGCTCATAGAACGGAGGCTGCCCGAGGACGAACTTCCCGTACAGCTGCAATGCAACGACATGGTCGGCCGCGACGGGGAAGTAGCGCCTCAGGTCCCCCTCGATCGTACCGAAGTTGAAGTCGCTGCCCAGGATGGAGTTGAACCATAAGAAGTTCAGCCGGTGGAATCCCCCACTTCTGGGAAAGAATGTGTGATCCCGTGAGTCCTTCACCATGTCATATCCGACGCCGGAGGTTACGCCGCCATCGGCTCCCGGCACGGAGTCGGCCAGGTACGGATTGTCCTTAATATCGGTCACGTCGCGATTGGAAAACTCGTACATGAATCCGTCGCGCGTAACAAACGGCACAGGAGTCGGACCCTCCGCAACGAGCCGGCCCGAGAAGACCCTCACGTCGTAGTCCTCGTTCTCGACGTCGGGAGTCTGGTTACCGACTCCCCAGTATTTGTCCACGTAGAACCCGAATTCGAGTGGAAGTGACACGAACCAGCGATTGCGGTCCAAGTACAACTGCGTGGTCTGTGAGAACTTGTACTGCTTTCGCGTCGAGTAGTAACCCGACAGCGATACCTTGGAGGGCCTGAGGTCAGCCTGCTGCTTTGACGAATAGAACGTGAGGACACCGCCCGCGCCGAACGCCAGCTCGGTCTCTGGAGAATAGAACGCATACGGGTAGGCGGCCAACTTCGTCCCACGCCCCGCGATTATCTCGACGGCGGGCTGGGTCGAATCCTGTGCCTCGGCGGTCGGAGCGGTGGCGGCCATCACACCCACCGCGAGCAGCACGATCCCTCGATGACACCTCGGTTCACGATAAATCTTCACGGGTAGCCTACCTTCAGGGTGGTATGAGGTGCGTGGCCGGCAGGAGTCGGTACGTCAGACCTGCCACCTAAACCACGCTGCATTGTCCACATACGTCACGCCAGGTTGGCTCCTGATCGGCCCGAGCATCTCCTTCCGCACGTGCGATATCGCAGTTATCGTATCCTCCAGAGTGCGCACTCACATGCAGCCGCTATCGGGGGTATGGCTAACTTGGGCGCGGTCAGCCGAAGGGGTAGGTTCTTTACCGTAGTCACAGTGTAAGCTACAACTCCTCAGTCCATTGCACTGAGAGGACTTAGCGTGGATCGGTCCAAGCTACGGGATCAGAATCCCAGCCAGACGTCGGTGGCAGACGGCGGCACCGACTTGTCCCGCGATGAGATTCGAGGGCAGTTGGAAAGGATCCTGGGGCACAGCGAGTTCGATGCCACGGACCGATTGCGCGAGTTCTTGCGGTTCGTCGTCACAGAGACCCTAGCCGGTCGGGCTTTCCGGCTGAAGGGATACACCATCGCGACAGAGGTCTTCGGTCGGCCGAAGGACTTCGATGCCGCATCCGACCCGATCGTTCGCGTGGAAGCAGGCCGACTGCGGCGTGCGCTGGAGCGTTACTACCTCGTGGCCGGTGGCGAAGATCCGATCCGAATCGATATTCCAAAGGGACACTACGTTCCCCGCTTCAGCAGACAGCCGATACACAGCAGGCACGCACTGGATCTACGCGAGGCCGATAGAGAGGTGGACCGCCCGGCTGAACCCACCATCGCCATCCTCCCGTTTCGCTGTCTCTGCGCTGATGAAGACGAACTCTTTTTCGTGAACGGTCTGGTCGAGGAACTGGTGACCGAAGTCAACCGCTACCAGGATATCGTAGCCGTCCAGTGCCAGGGAGTAGCGTCAGGCAACGGTTTCGATGTCCGGCTAGTCGCGAGGTTCCTGCTGGACGGCAGCATCCGCCGTGATGCGTCGACGGTGAAGTTAGCGACGGCACTAACCGACCAAGTTACAGGCAGGCAGATCTGGGCGGACTCGCGCAAGATAGACCTCGACCCGGGCAACATGATCGCGCTTCAGGAGGACATCGCCCGCGACGCGGTGGCGGCGATCGCCGGCGAGTATGGCGTAATCGCGAAACGGCTTTCCCTGGAGTCGCGCAGCAAACCACCCGAGGCACTGAGCACGTACGAAGCGATGCTGCGCTACCACCACTACATGCTCGTCACGACACCGCAGGCGGCCGAGGAGGCCTTTGCCGCGTTGCACCAGGCAACGCAGCGTGAACCAGACTACGGCCCGGCGTGGTCGGCGCTCGCCAACCTTTTTGCTGTTGCGTACGCCATCGACGAGCCCGGTATCGACTCGCCGCTGGAGTCAGCGACAGCTCACGCGCACCGCGGTGTCGCTTTGGAGCCCGAGAGTCAGCTCGCGCGAACAGCTATGGCGCTCGTGTATCTGCTTCGAGGCGAACTCGAGGAATTCCGGGAAGAAGCTCAGATCGCGCTTGCACTGAACCCCAGCTCGCCGAACCACACGGGCGCCATCGGATTCTGTTTTGCCCATGCCGGCGATTTGGATCGTGCCCACGCGCTGCTCGAGCGCGCGATGGCGCTGAACCCCTGTCATCCGAGTTGGTTCCACCACGGAATCTGCATGTACTACTATCACCGCGGTGATTACGATGCTGCCCACAAGGCACTGCTGAAGGTAGGCTTCCAACTGGCGTACTGGGAAGCAGCGATGAAAGCGGCCGTGCTTGGCAAGCTGGGCCGGCTGAGCGAGGCGCGGGAGGCGGTACAGGAGGTGCTGAAATTGAAGCCCGACTTCGAATACCACGCCCGAGAGGTCACAGCTCGTACTCTGAAGGCATGCGATCTGCTGGAGGATTTCTTGGATGGGTTGCGGAGAGCGGGGTTGAGCATCGACGAGTCACCATCAGTGTGATGGCGCAACACAGGCTTCAGTCTTCTTCTCATACGAGCCGTCCCATAGAACAGCACTGGAAGGGAGCCGCCTGCAGCGCACGGCGTGTGGCGAAATGTATGAATCGAGTGCCGACGCTCTCGCACTCCGTTGGAATGTCAGCACGAATAGGCGATCCTGGATTCAAATGAGATGGGACGCACCGTGGATGGAGAATCCACTGCACGCCTCTAAGGCGCTGTCGTGAACCGACCTCGAAGGCGGTGTGCCTTGAGTGTGCCCTCTGGAGGCATGCAGGCGGTCGCATAAGCTCTCACGGCACACTGGCCGAGAATCGGTAGGTCTTGCCGCGAGTCGGGGATTGCACGGCGGGCCAGCCGCGACCAACGGATTGTAGATCCGTGGGGCGGGGATCCCTGCTAGCCGTGAAGTACTCGCCCTGCTTGTCGCTTGCCGCGTACATTGATGCTACAAAGAGGGACCCGATGCCCCGCCGCCTAACACGCGCCTGAAGCTGACAGGCGGCGAGGATTCGATTGGTTTGAGCGTATGGTGAGATCAATACAACGACTGAGTGCACAGTGGCTGGTGCTGAGTCGCCCGCAGCTTAGCCGCAAAGCCGTTAGATGGCTGCTGTCCATCGTGCTCGTCAGCTTAATCTGACTCGCGCCTACTGGATGCACGACTTAGCGCAAACGATGACCTACGCCTTCCTTCTCCTTGCCCTAACGACTGGCGTGACCCTTCAGGACTCGCCTGAAGTCTCCCGCCGCGTACTCCAGCTCGATGACGGTTCGGCAATGCATTACTCGGTTGCGGTTCCGCAAGACCTCGATCCAGATCGCCCGTT
>CP070666.1:2729498-2741498 GCA_020351775.1 Gemmatimonadota bacterium
TGCTGACCAGGACTGACATCATCCGACGGCGAGAAGTCGCGACCGATGGCTGGAGTGACGCCGAGCACTTCGAAGTAATTGGCCGACACGTACATCACCCACACGCGCTCGCCACCTTGCTCGGTGGTCAGGTTGCCGTCACGCTGCTTCCAGCCGGTGAGCTGGATGGGGATCGTGGTCTCTCTCACGTCCCGGAAGTCCGGGTACGACCACACTTCCATCTCTCGGCCGCGATTCGTACCGAGGATCTCCACGACGCGGTCGGCCCCCGTTACGCCCGGCACAGGCTTGAGTGTGGTGTTGACAAAAGTGAACAACCCAGTGTTTACGCCGATGCCCAGAGCGAGGGACAGCACCGCAATGATTGTGAATGTCTTGGTGCGAGCGAGGCTGCGTACCCCGTAGACCGCGTCGTGCCGCAACTCGAGCAGCCAGCGCGACACAGACGCGCGTGGAAACGAGCTGCTCTTTCTGGGCGGCCATTGTTTTTGCCGCTGGATGCGACTCTGACGGATCACGTCGCTCGTGGCATCGAAGTAGAAGCGCAGCAGGCGCAAAGGTCCCGGTCGCGGGCCCAACTCGGCGCGCATCTCCGCGAGAACGTCCAGCAACTCGGTTTCGTGACGGGCGCGAAAGCCAAACGGAAGACGACGCAGCAGCAGCCGCAAGTAGCGTTGTCCGGGCGACGGCTTCTCGGATGCAGGAGTGCTCAAGTTGCCCTCCCGCTAGCCATCGCCTCACGGGCGATCCGGGTCACTTGTTCCAGCCGTCTTGTCTCCGCCGCCAGCGCTTTGCGGCCCGCCAGACAGAGCCGGTAGTAGCGGTAGCGCTCGTTCTCCCCGGTTGGGCGGCCCGATCGCTCGTCGATCTCGGTGATGTAGCCCTGATCCAGGAGATCTTCCAGCGAGCCGTACAGCATCGCCGGATACATTTTCAGCGTGCCTTCGGTATGCTCGGCCACACGCCGCCGGATCTCCGCACCGTGTGTCGCACCCTGGGCGAGAGCCAGCAGGATGTAGAACCAGTGTTGTTTGAATCCCACCGCAGCCCCCAGATCCATGATATGGAATCATAGTATGGTGTAATACCATACGGTCTGTTGCGCCCGAGGTTTCAGCGACTGCGGGTCGGACTGATTCAGCAGGATCCGCGGGGAACCTCACTGAGCGCCGAACAAACCCGGCAACCACAAGCTCAGGCCGGGCACGTATGTCACGATCATCAGAGCCACGATCATGGCCACGTAGAGGGGCAGCAGCGGTCGTATGACGCGCGTGATGGACGTCTGCGCGACTCCGACACCGACAAACAGCACGGTGCCCACCGGAGGCGTGCACAGACCGATGCACAGGTTGAGCACCATGATGATGCCAAAATGAGTCGGGTCCACGCCGAGCTGCATTGCTATCGGTAGGAAGATGGGAGTGAAAATCAGCACCGCCGGTGTGATGTCCATGAACACCCCAACCGCCAACAGAACCAGATTGATCATCAGCAGGATCAAGATCTTGTTCTCCGTGAGCCCTATTAGCGCCAGGCTCACGTTCTGCGGGATGTTCTCGTACGCGAGAATCCACGACATGCCGATGGACGTTCCCACAAGCAGCAGCACGATGGCCGTCGTAGCGGAGGTGCTCAACAGTATCTGGGGCAGGTCGCGCGGCGTGATCTCCCGGTATGCTAGCGCGAGAACCAGGGCGTAGAGCACGGCGACCGCCGCGGCCTCGGTGGCAGTGAATATCCCGGAGACGATTCCCCCCATCACTATCACGAGCATCAGCAGACTGGGCAGCGCAGCGAGGAACCGCTTGCCCATCACCCGCCAGCCGGTGCGAGGCGCCACGGGGTATCTGCGGCGCACGGCCAAGACCCCGGCCACCAGCATCAACGAAAGCCCCACGAGTATCCCGGGTAGGTATCCGGCGAGGAACAGCGCGGTGATCGACACGCCTCCGCTCGCCAGCGAAAATACGATGAGGACGTTACTCGGTGGAATAATGAGGCCCGTAGTCGCAGCCGTGATGTTCACTGCTGCCCCGAAGCTGCGCTCGTAGCCGTCCTCTTCCATACGCGGTCCCATGATGCTGCCCACCGCCGACGCGGTGGCCACCGAAGAGCCCGATATCGCAGCGAACAGCATGGCGGCAAGCACATTGACGTGTGCCAGCCCGCCCGGGAGACCGCCCAGCAGGGCCTTGGCGAATTCGATCAGCCGCCGAGCGATGCCCCCCCGGTTCATCAACTGCCCGGCCAGTATGAAGAAGGGGATCGCGAGGAGCGTGAACGAGTCGAGTCCCGTCGCGATCCGCTGCGCCATCGTCGTGATGGCAGGCCCGGTCTTGATGCTCAGCAGCATGGTGAGCACGGTGGAGATCCCGATCGAGAACGCCACCGGCACGCCAAGAGCCAACAAGACGATGAAAGAGCATCCCAGCACGAGCACGTCGACCCACTCCATCAGATCGTCTCCCCGACGCGCTCGGCGCTACCTTCCGACTCGCGCAGTGCGACACGGTGTTTCACCACTGCACCGACCGAATAGAACATCATCAGAAGCCCACTCAACGGCAGTGCCAAGTAGACGTACCCCAAAGGAACATGGAGCGCGGCAGAGGTCTGCCCGAGAGTGAGAGTGAGCGCAACGAGACGGACCCCGCCGATCACGAGCACCGAAAACGCGAACACGAATATGCAGGCTTCAATCACCAGGCTCAGATAGAACCGCGGACGCCCTGTGAGCCTCGTCGGCAGCAGGTCGATCGCGAGGTGCATCCGCTTGCCCGCTGCGTAGCTCGCACCCAGCAGCCCGATCCATATCAAGAGATACCGGGCCAGCTCGTCCGTGAAGGAGCTCGGATCCGCGAGCACGAACCGCGTGAACACCTGCCACAGGACATTCAGCACGGCGATGCCCATGAGCGCGACCAGCAGCCAACCGAGTGCGCGGTCGACGACTCTGGTGGTGCCGATCATCGGTGAGACGAGCTACTCAATGTTGGTCGCCGGCGACCGGGGCCGCCGCCCGTATCCGTTCGATCAGTGCCGACATGGCCGGCTCGTCGCGGTAATCCGCGTACATCGGCGTGAGCAGTTCGGCGAACGGAGTCTTGTCCGGTCTAGTCACTTGCACACCGGCAGCTTGGACGGCGCGCAGTGCTTCATCTGTTGCCTGTCGCCACAGGAGCTTCTGGTGCCGGGCCGACTCGTCGGCAGCTTGCTGCAGCCACTGTTGCTGCTGCCGGGTCAGGTCGTTCCACACGACGGTGCTGACGAGAAGCACGTCGGGGACACTTGTGTGTTCGTTGAGCGAGTAATAGCGGGCGACCTCGTAGTGCCGCGAGAGATGGAACGATGGTGGGTTGTTCTCCGCGCCGTCCACGACGCCCTGCTGCAGCGCCGTATACAGCTCACCCCACGCAATGGGCGTGGCGGAGCCGCCGAGCAGGCTCACCATCCGCGTGGCCGTAGCGCTCTCCTGGGTGCGGATCTTGAGTCCCTCTAGATCCCCCGGCACCAGAATGGGACGGTCTTTGGTGTAGAAGCTCCGGCTGCCCGCATCGTAGAAGCAGAGGCCGCGTAGTCTATACCGTGCCGCCATCTCCAGCATCTCCCGACCGATGGGGCCTTCCAGTACCGCCCACTGTGCGCCTCGTTGCGGAAGATGTACGGCAGACTCAACACCTTGAACGGCGCCGCGAAATTCTCGAGCACCGCCGCGGACACCTTCGTCATCCCCAGGCTCCCGATCTGGAGCAGCTCCAGCGCCTGTCGTTCCGTGCCCAGTTGCTCGCTCGGATAGATGTCGACGCGCATCGTCCCGCCCGACTCCTGAGCGACGCGTTCGGCCAGGAATTCCATGGCATGGTGCACCGGGTGGGTCGGGTCGAGGCCGTGCGCCAGCTTGATGATGGTCACGTCGCTCCCGGTCCCGCAGGCGAGTGCAGCCAGGGAAACCGTCAACGCCAGATGCCCGCAGCGATTCACTGGGTGACTCCGGCTGCCAGGAACCCGCCGTCCACGACGATCACCGCGCCGGTCACAAAACTCGCAGCCTCGGAGGCCAGGAACACGGCGGCTCCGGCAACCTCATTTACTCTGCCGAACCGCTTCATCGGCGTGCGCATCACCAGCTCTCTTCCGCGTTCCGTGCCATCCAGGAGTTCCCTGTTCAGATCGGTGACGAAGACACCCGGAGCTATCGCATTCACACACACGCCCTTTGCAGCCCAGTCGACCGCCAGTGACTTCGTCAAAGCGACGACGCCACCCTTGCTCGCCCCGTATGCCGCAGCCTCATAGAGGCCCACGAAGGAACCCAGCGAGGCAATGTTGATGATCCGGCCCCATCCACGCTGCAGCATGTGCTCTCCGAATAGCAGACAGGCGCGCAACGTTCCGGTGAGATTGACGTCAATGATCCTGTCCCAGTCTTTCATCTCCATCTCCACGGCGGCAATCCGCTTGGTCATCCCGGCGCAGTTCACCAGCACATCGACTCCCTCGAACGCCTTGACGCACTCGCTGAGCAGGCTCTGCAGAGAATCGGGATCCGTGACGTCCGAGGTGATCCGCAGTGTACGGCGGCCCAGTGCTTCGATTTCAGCGGCGGTCGTCGCCACCAGGTCGGCGCGCCGTGCCGTGGCGACCACGTCCGCACCGGCCTCTGCCAGGCCGCGGGCTATGGCGCGACCCAGCCCCGACGTGCCACCGATGACGACTGCTGTGCGTCCAGCGAGATCGAGGGCATCGTGACCCATGCGTTGTACCTTGGAGAGCGTTGAGATTGATGCCAACAAGAACGAGCCGTACCGGACACGTCACGACGCAGAGCTGGCCGAACGACCGGCGCTATATTATGCGAAATCGCTTCATTCTGCCAGCATATGCGAGCGGAGCTAGCCGATGATCGAGGGCGGAGAATGAGATCCGAAGTGCTCAAACTGCATTCAGAGGACAACGTGGCGGTGGCGTTGACGTCGCTGGATCCAGCAACAGAGGTGTCCGTCGACGGAGTCTCGCTTCAGGTACACGAGACAGTCCCTGTCGGCCACAAGATCGCCTTGGTTGACCTGCAAGCGGGCGCAGACGTGGTGAAGTACGGATCGCCAATCGGGAAAGTCACCCGGCCCGTCGGGAGAGGTTTCTGGCTGCATTCCCACAACATGAGGACGAATCTGGAGGGGTTAGTCGACTATAGGTATCAGCCGGCGGCCGCTGCGACCCCGGCGAGCGGTGGCAGCCGCACATTCGAAGGGTACCGCCGGCCGAACGGAGCCGTGGGGACGCGTAATGAAGTGTGGGTCTTGAACAGTGTGGCTTGTGTGAACCGCTCCGCCGATCGAATCGCGCGGGTCTGCAGTGAGCGATTCGGCGAGCACGTCGATGGCGTGCACACCTTCGCGCACCCTTACGGCTGCAGCCAGGCGGGTGACGATCTGGAGAACACCCGGCGGATACTCGCCGATCTGATCGGACATCCCAATGCGGGCGGTGTGCTCCTCTTGGGCTTGGGCTGCGAGGACAATCAAGTCGCCGGTCTGCTGCACGCTGCCGGGGACATCGATCGGGCGCGGATACGGTGGTTCAACTCGCAGGATGTCGACGACGAAGTGGAGCACGGTGTGGCCCTGGTGGAGGAGCTGGTCGGATTGATGCAGCGGGACCGCCGCGCCGCGCATCCCGTTTCCCATCTGATCGTGGGATTGGAGTGCGGAGGTTCCGATGGCTTGAGCGGCGTCACGGCCAATCCCCTGGTCGGGCGAATTGCCGACCGGATAACTGCCGTGGGTGGCGGGGCCATTCTGACTGAGGTGCCGGAGATGTTCGGCGCGGAACAGACATTGATGAACCGCGCGGCTAGCGAGACGATCTTTCACGAGATCGAACGCATGGTGAACGACTTCAAGGAGTACTTCCTGCAGCACGGCCGTCCCGTCTATGAGAACCCCTCGCCGGGCAATATCGAGGGTGGCTTGACTACGCTAGAGGAAAAGGCCCTGGGTGCCATCAGGAAGGGCGGCAGCGCAACCGTGACCGAGGTGCTCCGCTACGGAGAAAAGAAGAGTGTTCCGGGGCTGTCGTTGCTCGAAGGCCCCGGCAATGACGGCGTATCCACAACGGCCTTGGTCGCGGCGGGAGCAACCGTGCTGCTGTTCACCACCGGCCGCGGCACGCCCATGGGCTCGCCGGTGCCGACGATCAAGATCTCCTCTAATACCGCGATCTATGAGAGAAAGCCGCGGTGGATCGACTTCAATGCGGGTGCAGTGCCGGACGGCACCGCCGGGATGGACGACTTGGAAGCCGATCTGTTCGAGCTGCTACTGGATGTCGCCAGCGGCCACACTCGAACCAACAACGAGCGTTACGATCATCGCGACATTGCCATTTGGAAGACCGGTGTGACGGCGTGATCGCAACTCTGCAGACGAATCCCCGACCGCTTCCAGGTGCGGCGTTGGCCGTATCAGCGTATCTCGAAGATCCTCGCCGCGTCGTCACCGTTGGTGGCAGTCACGTGGATTCGGACGGAATCGACTTCAACGGGTTCGAAGTCGTGGCGGCAGAGCCTCTGGAAGTTCCCCTTTACGTCGGCGAGCAGGACCACCTCGGTGCTACCCGCCTTGCGGGCGAGTAGCTTGTAGTCCTTGACGGTTTCCGGCTGCGGCTCCCGCTGCTCCGTCCTCAGGGCCGCACGAGGCGCGGCTTCAACGTGGTCAACGACGCGATCTTCACTGGTTCACCCGTCTTCACGCTGGTGCGGGCGCCGATCCCGATCAGGATAGACATCGCTCCGTCTCGGACGCCCGCAGCCTGGTGGTATGGGTCTGGCGCGGTCGGGTCCTTGAAGATGCGATCCCTGAGTCGCGTGTCACCGCCACCGTGGCCGCCGCCTGCGTGCGGGATCTGGATCAGTTCCGTATCGCCGAAATTGTCGGTGACGCGGATCTCGTCATAGTCCTCGGCCTGCCACGGCTGCCGCTCCTTTATCCAGGCCTCCATTCTCCCCTTGGTGCCGTTGAAGGCGATGCGATAGCCCTCGTATGGTGAGTACGTGGTACACGAGTAGCTCACCTGCACACCGTTCGCGTATCTGATCTGAGCCGCCATCTTGTCGAAGATGTCGATGTTGTTCGCCCAGACACACCCGTCTCTCAGGTATCCGTCGTGGTGCTCGTGATCGGCATAGAGGTTGGTCAGGAATTCGTCTTGGGTGATGTCCCAGTAGTGCTGGCATTGATCCTTGTGTGGGCAGCCCCGGCAGTTAGTGTGCCTGTACGCATTGTTGTGCCCGTAGTATTCCAGCGCACCGTACGCGAACACTTCCTCCGGCTCGGAGTCTATCCACCAGTTGAGCAGGTCGAAGTGGTGCGTCGCCTTGTGAACGAACAGGGTACCGCCGTAGCGCTCTTTGCCGTGCCAGCGGCGGAAGTAGGAAGCGCCGTGATAGATGTCCAGGTACCAGTGGAAATCCACTGACGTGAGGCGACCGATCCGCTCTTCCATCAACAGTTCCTTCATCCCCGTCCGCTGCGGTGAGTACCGGTAGTTGAACGTGACGGTGATGTTCTTGCGCGTGCGCGCCTGCGCGTCGAGGATGGCCTGGCATTTGGACTCGTCGGTGGTCAAGGGCTTTTCGGCGACGATGTCGCATCCTGCCTCCATCCCCTTCACGATGAACTCGTCATGAGTGCTGTCGACCGTGGTGACGCACAACGTGTCGGGACGGGCTTGGCGAATCATCTCCGAGAAGTCAGTGAACGTCGGGCAGTCCACGCCGACATAGTCTTTGGCGAACGCGAGTCGCCCCGGGTTGATGTCGCACAAGCCGACGAAGTCCACGTAGTCGGAGTATTCCCGCGCGACATCGCGACCCCACATGGTGATCCCCCGGATACCAGTCCCGACAACAGCGTACCGCATCTTCGCTCCGTTCTGTCGCCGAGGCCTGAGGAGGGAAGACGGTTGCGCCACCATCGAGGCGGCAACGGCGCTGCTGCTCGTCTTGATGAAATCCCTCCGTGAAACCGATTGTAGCTCCTTACGCATCAGTGCCTCCGTCGAGTTCGTTGCAGGCGACGCAGCCAGAGCCTCAGTCAACTCGTGCGGCTCCCTGCCCCGTTCGTACTCGCGGGCCCAAAGCGCACTCGCTCCGGGTCCTCCGCTGCGATGTTCAAGTGTATCACTCGAAGCGTGGTCCCTCCATAGTTGGGGCCGGCCACGGCACCGCAACTCAGGCGGGACCATCCGCTCGAACTGGGGCGATTCCTCGGGCGGCACGCTGACCGGGAGGGACCGGCTGCGCTCCTGAATGACTGCGGCAGATGGTGCTCCCCCAACGTAACCATCTGAAACTGATTGATTTCGCGAGTCGTAGTGGCGGGAGACTCCTCGCAGCCTGGAGGCATCACGCAAAAGCATACGCAGTACGAGCCGGGGCCATCGGCCCTTTCCGACCGGCTGGCTCGGTGCGGAGTAGTACTCCCCACCGTAACTGGCATTCTGCTGCTGCTTCCGGGCGCCGGACTACAAGCGCAACAGGCCAGCCTCCGGACCGGGACGGACGGCGGCGGGATCGAACCCACGGCCATGCGGACGGCCGAGGCCGTGCGGGCCCCGCAGGCGCCGAGCGTCGATGGATGGCTGGACGACGAAGTGTGGGCGGCTGCTGCGGTCTCCGACGGCTTTTGGCAGCTCGACCCGGACGAGGGCGAACCCGGCACTCAGCCTACCGAGTTCCGCGTCGTGTATACTGATGACGCGATGTACATCGGGGTTCGTGCCTGGGACTCCGAGGCGGACCAGATCGTCTCGCGGCTGGCACGTCGCGATGAGGACGTCGCGTCCGACTGGATAATCGTCGCGATCGACTCCTACTACGACCGCCGCACGGGCTTCGCGTTCTTCGTGAATCCTGCGGGGGTGAAGCGGGATACTTACTTGTTCGATGACGGCAACGATGACGATTCGTGGGACGCCGTCTGGGATGTGGGGACATCCGTCGATTCCACGGGCTGGACGGCGGAGTTCCGGATTCCTTTCAGCCAGCTGCGGTTCAGCCGCGCCGAGCGTCATGTGTTCGGATTTCAGGTGGTGCGCGTCATCAACCGGAACAACGAGGAACAGCACTGGCGGCTCATGGCGAAGGGCGAGGCCGGGCTGGTGTCCCGGTTTGGCGATCTCAGCGGAATAGAGGGGATCGAGCCGCCCCGGCGGATCGAGCTTTTGCCGTACGTAGCCGCCTCGGGCGACCGCTATCCCGCTGAGGATGGCAATCCGTTCGCCACCGGCAGAGACCAGACCGGCCGCGTGGGCGGCGATCTCTATCTCGGAGTCACGTCGAATCTCACGCTGTCGGCGACCATCAACCCGGACTTCGGGCAGGTCGAGGCCGACCCCGCCGTGGTGAACCTCTCGGCATTCGAGACCTTCTACCCCGAGAAGCGCCCCTTCTTCCAGGAGGGGCTGGACGTGTTCCGCTTCCCGATCCTGCTGGGCGACGGCGACGGCGCCAACGAGCAGCTGTTCTACACGCGGCGGATCGGCCGGCAGCCGCAGGGCTGGGCCGACCCGAGGGACGGTTACGCCGAGACCGTCGATTGGACCACGATCATGGGGGCCGGCAAGCTGTCGGGGAAGACATCGAGCGGCTGGAGCGTGGGACTGCTGGGTGCGCTGACGGCCGAGGAGAAGGCGAGCGTCGTCGACGGAGCGGGCAACCCACACGAGGACGTCGTCGAACCGCGCTCCACATACTGGGTCGGCAGCCTGGCCAAGGACTTTCGGGGTGGGCTCACCCAGGCGAGCGTCTTTGCCACCGCCGTCGGTCGATCGCTACCCGACGGCGGGAGCCTCGACTGGCTACGCAGCTCGGCGTTCGCGCTCGCGGGCAAGTTCGGGCACCGGTTCGCCGACGATCGCTGGCATGTGGACGGCTGGGTGTCGGGTAGTCACGTCCGTGGATCCGAGACAGCCATCGACATCACCCAACGCTCGTCGGCCCGTTTCTACCAGCGGCCCGATAACGAACACGTGACGTATGATCCGACGCGAACGTCGTTGAGCGGTTTCGCCGGTCAGTTCATCTTCGGCAAGCACGCGGGCGACAAGTTCGTGTTCGCCACCGGGGCCGATACGCGCTCGCCGGGATACGAGGTGAACGACGCCGGCTATCAGCGTGAAGCCGACCGGACGATCCAGTTCCTGTGGTTCCAGTTACGCTGGCTGCAGCCGGGCAAGGTGTTCCGGCAGGCCCGGTTCAATTTCAACCAGCACACGGTGTGGAGCTGGGGTTGGGAGAAGCTTGGGATCGGCGGCAACGTGAATGGCTGGGCGCAGTTCCTCAACTATTGGAGCATCAACGCAGGGATCAGCCAGAACTTCGAGGCCCTGTCGACCGGCGCGCTGCGAGGCGGACCGGCATTCCTGGAGCCTTATCTCTGGAGTGCTTGGGCTGGATTCCACACCGACGGCCGCAAGGACTTGAGCGCCGGGCTCAACGCATCCGGGTTCAATCAACCCGAGAGCGATAGCTGGAGTCTCAACCTCAGCCCCAGGGTCTCCTGGCGCGCAGCATCGTACATGGACTTCGGAGCCGGCTTCCGCTTCGGCAAGCGCCACGACACGTGGCAGTACTTGACGCAGCAGGAGGCCGCGGGCGACTACCGCTACGTGTTCGGCGAGCTGGACCAGACCACGGCGGCGATGACGTTCCGCGGCAACGTGATCTTCACGCCCACGATGACGCTCCAGCTGTATGCCGAGCCGTTCGTGTCGACCGGTAAGTATCTGAGCTACCGCGAGGTCAACGATCCGAGAGGCAAGACCTTCGCCGACCGGTTCACCGACTACACTGACGACCAGGTCCTGGTGGACAGCGACGGTAACGTCGGCATCGATATCGACCGGAGCGGCACCGCGGACATCGAGCTTGGCAACCCCAACTTCACCTATCTCTCGTTCCGCTCGAACGTGGTGTTCCGTTGGGAATACATACTGGGCTCCACGCTGTTCCTCGTCTGGCAGCACGGCCGGTTCGATGTGACCGAGGAGCAAGAGTTCAAGTTCGGTCAAGGACTGGACGATATGTTCCGCCTACCGAGTCAGAACACTTTTGTGGTGAAGGTGAACTACTGGCTGAGCCTGTGATAGCCCCCGCAGAGGCGCCGATGTCGATCTGCCGAACCCGCATCGCGGTTTCCTAGTCTCGCAATGCTGCTGTTTGTCGCTGTCTGCTTCGCAGTCCTGTTCCACCGCGTGGCCTACCACGAACACATGAGCGGGTGGGCGTGGTCCGTTGCCAGCCTTGCCCTCTCGGGTGTGGTTATGCTGTTGCTGCCGGGACTGACCGCGTTGATTCTCGCACAGGTTGCCTTGTTCGGAGTCCTGTGGTGGGCCAACACGAGAAGACTCGCCGCACGCGGGCAGCACTTGGTGAGGGCTCGTGAAGAAGAGCGCCGCCTCAGGAGAGAGAGAGTCGAGCGCGCACGGGGAGAGATTCGGCGAGAGAGAGAACGCTCACAGTAGCCTACGCGCCGGGTCGTTCGCCGGCAACGTTCTCGGCTGGTGAAGCGTAGCAACCTATGCTGTTGGGCCTTCGGCATGGGACGGTGCGAGCTGAGCGTCCTCTACCGACGGGACCTATGGTTCAGTCAGGTAGCCGACACCAGGCTCCCACAACTAACGGAGATGTAAGCACCCCCCCTGATGCTGTGACCTCATGCGCGAGTTCCTTCTCAAGCACGTCAACATCTTCCAGTGACAGTCGAGCGACTCCGAGTTGTCTGGCCAGGGGCAGCATGCTGCGGAGGCTGTCCGCCATGTAGCGATAGATGGCGGCATCGGGTCCGCCTTCGACCCTGGCCTGGAGCCAAAGCTCGGGGGCCGGTAGACCCGCCTCCATGAAGACCTGACCGAGCCGAAGACCCATATCGTTGTGCGCGCCTGCCGCTGCAATTGTGTCAACGAGCGACGTCACGATGCGATCGTAGGTCGGCGAAT
>CP070666.1:2741598-2744473 GCA_020351775.1 Gemmatimonadota bacterium
AGGTTCACCCCATCGAAGCCGAGGACAGCGCGGTGGGTCTGGTCAAGTACGCCAGCGGCGCGATCGGACAGTTCGAGGTGAGCTGGACCTTCCGGGGCGGCATGGACCTGCGCGACGAGGTGTCGGGCACCAAGGGGACCATCTGGCTCAACCACTGGCTGCGTACCGGCCACGAGATGTTCACCGCCGAGGGCGAGAAGGGTTACGTGTCGGAGAAAGCGGAGAGCGAAACCGGTTGGCTGTTCCCGGTCGGCGACGAGGTGGGCGGGCTCGGCTATGTCGCGATGTTCGCCGACATGCTGAACGCGCTGGACGAAGGCAGGCAGCCGCAGGAGACGTTCTACGATGGCTACGTCGTGAACGCCATCATGGACGCGGCGTACCGCTCGGCGGAATCGAAACAGTGGGAGACCGTGATCCTCGACGATTGGCGCGGCTCCGATGAAGTGGATAGCGGCGTGCAGATGGCCGAGTACGACGCCGATCACTTGCTGATCAAGCGGGAGAAGATGCCCGACGGCAAGACCAAGTTGATTCTAAAACACAAGAAGAGCGGTAAGATCGTTCAGAAAGTGATCTAGCCCGCCAATGATGCTCACCCCTCGCGAGCGGGTGTTGACGGCGTTGCGCCACGAGGAACCGGATCGCGTCCCGCTGTCTCTGTGGGGAAGCTGGTACGGGATCACGGACAAGCTGTATTTCAGCGTGGTGGATACCCTGGGCTGGGAACCGGTGCGGCCGTTTCGGCCCGACCGGCTGCACTCGGTGAACTTCTACGACGATCGCTTGCTCGAGCTGCTGCAGGTGGACGTTCGTCATGTCGACCCGGGTGCCATTACCGCCTACTCCAGGCCCCGGGCGGACGGCAGCGATGCGTTTGGCATCGGTTGGGGAACCCGCGGCTCCTATCGCTCAGCCATTCGTCACCCTCTGCAAGAGGCAACAGTCGAGCAGATCTGCGAATACCCGCTGCCCGATCCCGCCGAGCTGGTCGATGCCGACGCCATCTCGCAGCGTATCGAGAGCATCCGGGCCATGGATCAGGAATACGCTGTTGTCGGGCGGGCTGTTGCTTCTTACGGGTTCTTTGAGATGTCGCAGGCGTTGCGCAAGCCGGAACAGCTTCTTATGGACCTGGCGTTGGCCCCGGAGCTGGTCGACTGCCTCATCGGGCGGCTGTATGATTGCTATGCCGGTATGACCGAGCGTTTCCTGGATGTCGCGGGCGAATATCTCGATGTCATCGAATTGCCGGGCGACGACTTTGCCGGCAACACCGGTCCCCTCATCTCGCCCGACATGTTCGACCAGTTCTTCAAAGAGCCCTACCGCAGGCTGATCGAGTTCATCAAGAACCACAGCCCACATGTAAAAGTGGTCTTCCACTCAGATGGAGCTATGACTGCATTCCTACCCACGCTGGTCGAGATCGGGGCCGACGTTTTTCACTCGGTAGAGCCGCTGCCGGCTTGGGATCTGGCCGAGATCAAGGACCTGTACGGCAGCCGGATCGCGTTCATGGGCGGTATTGATATTCGTAACGCACTGCAGGGCGATGAATCCGGCGTTGAGGCCGAAGTGAAGACGCGTCTGCGCGAGCTGGGCCCCGGCGGCGGTTACATCTTGGCGCCGGCCAACCACCTCCAGTGGGACGTCTCCCCTCAGAACCTGTTCACGCTCTACAAAGCCGCAAGAGAGTTCGGGCGATATCCGCTGGATACTTGAGTCTGTCTAATCTACGGAGCATGCCATGCGATTCGTGAATCGACAAAACTGGTTCTGCATACCGGTGCTCTGCATTGTTGCCGTGCAGTCGGCATGCGGTGGCTCAGCCGGCCAGATGGCCGATGATGACGCGCCAAACATCGTGCTGATTCTGGTGGACGACCACCGCTACGATGCTGCTGGTTTCATGGGGCATCCCTACCTGGAAACGCCCAACCTCGATACGATGGCCGAAGAGGGTGTTTACTTCGCCAACGCTTTTGTCACTACTGCCCTCTGCTCGCCCAGCCGAGCATCGATCCTGACGGGGCTCTACGCCCACAACCATGGGGTGGTCGACAACAACGACCGGGCGCCAGGTGACCTGGACACCTTTCCCGAGCGGCTGCAGCAGGCCGGGTATCAGACTGCCTTCGTCGGCAAGTGGCACATGGGAAGCTCATCGGACGAGCCGCGGGACGGGTTCGATCATTGGGTGAGCTTCAGGGGACAGGGGCTGTACCTGCCCCCCGCTGGCGGGGAGTGGAGCCTGAACGTAGATGGAGAAGCTGTGCCACAGCAGGGCTACATCACCGACGAGCTGACTGACTACGCCATCGATTGGCTGCAGGGCAGGGATCCAGATCGGCCCTTCATGCTCTACCTGTCACACAAGGCTGTGCACGACAACTTCACCCCTGCCGAGCGTCATGCGGGCAGGTATGATGACGAGCCGTTCCCCATCCCAGTAACCCAACCGAATACGCCGGAGAACTACGAAGGTAAACCGATGTGGGTGTACAACCAGCGCAATAGCTGGCACGGGGTGGACTATCCGTTTCACTTCAACCGGGAAGACGAAGGCGGAATTGCACGTCTCTACCAGCACTACACCGAAGCCCTCCTGGCCGTGGATGAGAGCGTCGGGCGGGTGATGGACTACCTGAGGGAGCACGGACTGGCCGAGCACACCATTCTGCTCTACATGGGTGACAACGGATTTCTCTGGGGCGAGCACGGCCTGATCGACAAGCGCAATGCGTACGAGGAATCGATGCGCATCCCCATGTTGGCCTGGGCGCCGTCACTCATCGAGCCAGGCACGCGCGTCGATGAAGTGGTTGCCAACATCGACGTCGCACCGACGTTCCTCGACGCGGCCGGGCTGGCG
>CP070666.1:2744573-2747985 GCA_020351775.1 Gemmatimonadota bacterium
TGCAGAGACTAACATCAGCATCAGACAGAGAGCTACCTGGGCCACGACTAAAAGGCTGCGAGATCTCGAGCCCCGACCACTCACTCCTGGTCCTCTGCCGCCCTTGAGCGCTTCGACGATCCTCATATCGGTCCCATGGAGTGCTGGGGCCAGGCTGAATACCGGTACCATGAGTAGGGAAGCGGCCAGAGTGACCGACAGCACGGTGCCGTCGATCTCGATCGTGTCCAGGCGTGGCAGCGCTTCGGGGGCGAACAAACGAAGCGCCTCTCCTCCGACGAAAGCGATCGCAAGCCCCACTATAGCTCCGGCCAACGCTACCACGAGGCCCTCGGTGAGGAGCTGGCGGACCACTCTCCCCCGTGACGCGCCCAGCGCGAGCCTTGAAGCTAGCTCGGCCCTCCTCCCAACCGCACGCGCCACGAAGAGGGAGGCCGCGTTCGCGCAGGCGACGAGGGGAACCAGGGATATGATCCCCGCTAGCAAGAGGAGTGTCTGCCGTGCGGGCCCGAAGAAGCGCTCGTGCAGCGGCACCAAGGTAACCCCGATCCCGCCCTTCACCTCCGGATAGGACTCCTCAATGTTCCGGGCCACCACGTCCATCTGGGCTTGCGCTTGCTGGACGGATACTCCGTCTCGCAACCGGCCCAGCACGAAGAAGTTGTTGTTACCGCGCCCCCGGGCGTAGCCCGCGCTCTGTTGGAGCGGGAACCATACGTCGGTGCTTGCCGGGTACGTGTAGCCGACGGGCATGACGAAGCCGGCCGGCAGAACGCCCACGATCACCGCGGGCACCCCGTCCAGCGTGATCGTAGACCCTATCACCGCAGTGTCTCCGCTGTACCTGCGCTGCCAGAATCCGTGGCTCAGGATGGCGACCCCGTCTTGACCGGTCTGCTCCTCCTCCGGGAGGAACACACGGCCAAGCGCGGGGGAAACCCCCAGGGTCGCGAAGAGGTTCGCTGAGACAGGATAAGTGATGACCCGTTCCGCCCCGTCGCCCCCGGTGAGGACCCGGGTGCGCCGAAACATGGAAGCGCCGAGCGATTCGAACGCGTCGGTTCCGTCGCGATAGTCTGCGTAGTCGGCGTAGGACATTGTGTTGCGCGGCATTCTCTCACTCGATGCCCAGACCCAGATCAGACGGTTGGGCTCTTGGAAGGGAAGGGGCTGGAGCACCACCGAGTTGAACGTCGAGAACATGAGGCTCACGGCACCTATACCGATGCCGAGTACCAGCACTGCAGCAGACGCAAAGCCGGGAGTCCTGCGGAAGGACCGAACCGCAAAGCGGGCATCACTCCAGATCTGGTTCATCTGAACGCCTCGCGACGGCCTATCCTTTCGCTCTCGCACGGCTGGGCAACGGGTCCAATAGGCGTGTCGGTGAGAAACACGAGCGAATAGATAGTGTCCACCCACCAGCGGCACTTGGCTCCAGTACCAAAGAGCAGCGCGGTGGCGTGAGACGCGCTGTTCGGCTTTGGGACCCGTCCGGCGTTCAGGCAGGGAGCTGTTCGTCGGGTGGAGCAGCTTCGCCGCATACATTTCGCCAAGGTCGCCGAGCACGGTTTCGCGCACAGCACCTGGCGGAAGGCAGCGGGACAGGAGCGACTCGGCGAGGCGTGGGGGAAGATTCCGGCCGGTGTCGCTCACCTCTGGAGGACCTCCTCCAGCCCTTCGGACATCCGGACCCACGCGCTACGGGCATCTCTGAGGGCGGCCAGACCCTTTTGCGTGACGGTCAGATAGCGTTTCCGCTTGCCTCCGCGGCCCGGGGTAGGGTCTCCGAGCCGGGATACGACGAATCCTTTTGCCTCCAGCCGATCCATGGTTCCGAAGAGCGCTCCGGGCGAGACGCGGCGGCCGCCTCTGTCACTCAACTCGTTCATCACGCTCGTCCCGTACGCGTCGTCTTTGAGTTGCAGCACCGCCATCAGGACCATCTGTTCCAGTTCGCCGAGGTGTTTCTTCCTTTTCATGATCTCCACCGGTGTCCTAGGGCTCGAGGCCGCTCCAATACTCTAAAATAGTATTGTATGCCGCCAATTCTACAAAAGTGTAATTGAAAAGTCAAGCTCGTCTGGGGAACATCGGGCTCCTTGGGGCAAGGACGATGGACACTACCTGCACGGTGAACCACCCAAGCTCGTGGTCCCCTCGGCTGTCGACACCTCGGTCGCCCAGTCGGTAGTATCGCGATCGTACTGACCGGATGTGAGACCGCGCCGTGCGAATCCGAACACTACCAATGGCGGACGGTCTTCGGCGCAGGGGTCGTAAACCATTGTGGATCGGGGGGATAGCTGAGGCGCCCCAATTGGGCATTGCTGTTGCCTTTGTGCATGCGATCAGAACTCATGCGGTTCCTCTAGCTGGGGAGTAGACCATGGCGTGTAACGGTGACCATAGGCTCGATCGTCGGGATCTCTTGACCCGGGCGGTTCCTGCATGTGCGATGGCGTGGCTGGGTGTCTGCAAGCTGCCGTGGATGGGGGTGAGCGACCTAGCGGCCACGCAACAAGATCAACACAAGTTCGACGTTCCGCGTGAACTGACCATGTCGGTGAGACGACAGATCCAGGGGGAGTACCGCCAGTTCATCGGACTCATCGAAGCGCTTCGGGCAGAGCTCGGCGAGCCCGAGCTGATCCGACTGCTGAACCTTTACTCAGCGGACAACGGGCGACGCGTGGGAGAGACGCAGGCGCAGGCAGCGACCGACACCAGCTTCAGGGCCTTCGTGAACCAGTTCAGGCCACCCCGGTATGCCACGACATTGACGCACGAAGTCGTGGAGGACACGGAGAAGGCCTTCGAGCTACGCGTCACCGAGTGTGTCTGGGCCGAGGTTTTCCAGGCCGCGGGCCTCGGAGGAGAGATCGGGCATGCCGCGGTGTGTAACATGGACTACTACTGGCCACCGGCGTTCAATCCGAACCTGAAGATGGAGCGCACCAGGACGCTGATGCAGGGACATGACCACTGCAATCATCGCTACGTGGACACCGGCTAGGGCGGTGCGGCTATCCCGTAGTGCTGGTCACGGCCGGGTCGAGGGCTCGCTGTGTGGCGTACCGGTCACCCGCAGCTGAGCACCGACATACGAGCCTACGGGTGCTCGCCGCCGGCTTGACCACGTATCTCAAAGCCTCCCACAGCAGGTTTCGGCAGTCGTGGGACCAGCTGCCCTGGACCTCGCAGCAGGAGTGTTTTGTCCAGGAGCGAGGCCAGCGTGCACGTGTGTGCTCTCACTCTGAGATCTCGGGACATTGGCAGTAGCTCAGCGCACGGCCCCTGCGTAATGGCTCTCTCACCAGCACCTGACGGAACCGCGGATGCGGTTCGCTTTGCTTGTCCGGCCTCTCCCAGCATCAACCCATAGCTTACAGCGGGACCCAGAGGAGTGGCC
>CP070666.1:2748085-2756885 GCA_020351775.1 Gemmatimonadota bacterium
GGTACTTGCGCTGCAAGTACATGAGCTCGGTGCCCACACTGTCTTCCTCCCACAGCTGGCGTTGCCGCTCCCATTCCTCCTGCGCCAGCTGCGCAGCCGCCCGCGCTTCCCCAACCTGGGCCGTCAGGAAGTCGTCCTCCAACTTGGCGATCTCTTCACCTCGTCGCACACGTTGCCCCTTGCTCGCCAGAAAGCGCACGATTCGTCCGGTCTCTTCCGCCGATATCGTGATATCGTTCAGAGCCTCCACTTCACCGGTCACTCGGATGAACCCGGTGAACTCTCCCAACGCAACCGGCGTCACCTCGACATTCACTACCCGTGCTCCGATCTGGACGGCACCATCCGTCGCATTCGGCGGATCAGCCTCGGTCCGGGCGCAAGCCGATACCAACGACCCGATCGTCGTTGCCAACAGGATGCGGCTGATTGCTGGCTTCATGGTCCAATTCCTCATATCACTCACCTGTCACTGCTGGCCGAGAACGAGCCCGCTTCCTCGGGCACCAGCCCGACGGCCATCTCGAGCTGGGCTCGCGCGACCAAGTAGTCGTATACAGCCTGCGCGTAGTTGAATTCCGATTCGCGCAATGCCAGCTCTGCCTCGCTGGTCTGCAATCGTGATCCGATGCCGGCGTTGTACTCGGCCGAAGCGATCTCGAATCCCCGCTGGGCCTGGGCGACAGCCTGTTTCTGACTGGCAGCCCGCTGCCTCGCTTCGTTGACATTGCCCATCAGTGTGCGGAGCTCATTCATGGCCTGGTTCTCCAGCCGCTCCAGACGGTATTCGGTCTGTCTGATGTTGGCCCGCACCTGCTGAACCCTTGCATCTCGTGACATGCCCGTGAATATCGGCAGCGATACCGCGACTCCAGCCGATCCCACAGAGGTTCGCTGGTTTGGGCTGGTGCCGAAGAACACCGGCGAACCATCCTGCTGTGCCGTGATGCTGTAGTTGCCCACCAGGCTCAACGAAGGGAAGTACTCCGCCTTCTGGGCCTGGAGATTGGCCTCCTCCAGCAAGATGTTGGATCGCACCTGGCGGATGTCGCTGCGTCGGTCCAAGGCGAGCTGCTGCACCTGGCCCAAGTCAACATCATCGGGAACGCCGACGCCGGACACGTTGAGCAGCGCCGCGTTGGCGGGGCTATTCTGACTGAAGTCCGCCAGATCGACCTCGTCCAGATTGCCCTCGACCGCTATCTGGCCGTCGGGATACAGCCCCATCTCCACCTGCAAAGCACGCAGGCGCGACGCCCTGTCGTATTCGGCGCGCCGCAGGTTGGGCACCAAGTTCGAAAGCTGGACCTCGAGCAACAGCACGTCGTAGTCACTCGCCATCCCCGCCCGGTTCATCGCCTGTGTCTCCTCCAGCGTGCGCCTGATTCGCTCGATCGAGTTCTCGATCAACCTGACGCTTTCCTCCGCCAGCAACACATTGAAGTAGGCGATCCGCACGGTCGTCACGACCTCCTGAGCCGTACCGCGCACCCGCTCTTCCTGCAAGGCCTTGAACCGTCCGGCCGCCCCGAGACCCACAAAAGCAGTGTATTCGAACAGCGGCTGACTAGCGCTCAACCCCGCCTGCCACGTGTTGTCCGATCCGACTTTGACGGCAGCGAGCTCGCCCGGAGGTGCAGTTGGATCGAAGAACCGGGCCGGCAGGAAGAACTCCTGCTGCAAGACATTGCGCGTGTAAGAAGCGGTTCCTCGAATGTCGGGTAGCACACCGCTCCAGGCCTCTCTCACCTGTTGGTGCGCCCGTTCGAGATCCATCTCCGTGTCTTTGAGCGTCTGGCTGTTGGCCAGAGCCACGTTCAAAGCGCGACCCAACGAGTACACTTCGGGCTGTCGCGCTCCCGCCTGGGCGTACAGGGGGACGGCCGCGACCAAGAACGCCACGATCCCCAACAGCGTGCCCAAGTCACCGGTAGTCTGCCGACCTTTCATGGTGCGCCACCTTCCCCTGACGACTCATCATGAGCCTCCCGACGCGCGCTGATACCGTGTGCCACCATCGGGATGAATGTCCGATACATATCGATCACCGTCGGTGCGGCCGCCACGTGACAGCGGTTCGCCGCACCGCAGAGCCACAAGCTCACCAGACCGTGCACCGTACACCACAGAAACATCGCGATCACATCTGGATCTGCATCGCCACGGCGCACCGGGGCCGCGAGGTCTCCGGCTGGGCTATCCGGGATTCGGATTGTGCCAGCCGCCAGAGCGTCGGCGACGGCCCGCCGCAACAGATGGTAGCCACCGCCCTCCGGCACCTGTTCCAGCACCGCAGGGTCCCTCGCCTGCATGCTGAACATGATGCGAAAGTAGGCTTCGTTCTCGAGTGCAAACCTGAGGTACGCTTCGCCCAGCGCACCAAACCGCTCAGCCGACCCCTGCGGATGGGAGTCCATGGCCTCGCGCAGGTACGATCCGAAGCGCTCGAATGCCTTGAGCACTACCCGGTTGACGAGATCCTGCTTGCCCTGGAAGTAGTGGTAGATCGCCGTCGCGCTCACCCCGACATGGTCGGCCACCTGGCGCATAGAGAGGGCATCTTGTCCACCGCCGGCTAGCAGGTCTCGTGCGGCATCCAGAATCGCCTGCTCTACCTGGGCCGAACCTTGCTTGTCCGCTTCGCTAGTTGGAACCGCAGTCATAAGCAATTACCATTAAACAACTTGAGATTTGAACTTGACGGTGTTGCAGCATCGACACACCCATCGTACCCAGCTCTGCGCAGTCAACTTAACACCGTTAACCTAACGCCGTTAACCTACGTAAGTGGGACGGCGTAAGTTTCAACGCACGGCGAGATCGTGCCCCAGTGTTTCAAAGAAGGTGACAATGCCCGGAGCCAAGTCAGACCAGGTACCTCCACCGAATGACTGGGTAGCCCTGCTGCTCCCAGGGATGACGTTGAACTCGACCATATTCCCGGACTTGGGCATCCCAACTCTTGCTCCGGACTTCACCACGCTGCAGTTGGGTGCCGACGGGACATGCCGGGAGCTGGCGGAGGGCGGCATGGCCGTATATGCGGCGTTGCTCGACGAGTTGCTGCAGGCGGACGGAAGGTGGGACGCCGCCAGAAGAATCGTGGTGGCGCACAGCTTCGGCGGCATGTTGGCGCTCAGGTGGCTGCTCGAGCATCGCTGCAGCGGCCTGGCCGCAGTCACCGGGTTAGTGCTGGTCGCGACGACCGCCGGGCCCATGTTCGACCGCGTCAGCCTGCGGCTGCTGGGCGTTCAGGAACTCGAGCTGCGCGTCGGCGTCCGCTTCCTCATGGGGCTGTGGAACCGTCCCTCAGTCACCCGCCTGATGAAGCGACTCACGAGCGGCATGAACATGGAGGTGAGCGCGGTCGATTTCCAGGCGCTCGGGATCACGTCCGATCTGGAACTGGACATCGCCGGCTGGCGCAACACCGACTGGCGCGCGATGCGGTCTTACAGGCTGGCGCTGGCCGGCTTCGATGTGCGGGAGAGACTGGGTGAGATTCCGGTTCCCACCATAGTGTTGCATGGAACCGAGGATTCGCTATTCGAGCCTCATGTGGCCCGAGAACTGGCCCAGGGACTGCCCCACTGCGAGCTGCGGCTCGTCCCCGGAGCCGGCCACGCACTGACTCTGACCCACGAGACCGCCGTGATCAATGCGGTGCGCGACCTACAGCAGGGCTAGATCTCCCGCGACATGCGCTCTTCTTCGTGAACCGCCTTCTCCGCCCGTTCTATACCGACCCTCACCAAGGCGACGATCTCACGCATCGCATTGACCTTGGTCCTGATCGTTCCACCCCGTTTGGTTGCGAGTGCCATCTGCTTCGCATCCTCGGCGAGCGGGCCAAAACCACCACTGAGAAAGACACGGTTCACATCCTCCGCCGCGCGCCGGACCTGACTGACATACATGTCTTGACCGGTCTGTTGGGATCCTGCCATCTCCACTAGCGAATGGATCCGGTCCCACTTGCGGCGCGCTTCTTCGAGCACGTCGAGCTTGCGTTGCGCATTGGCGCTGAGTTTCGCCATTGGCTGGTTCCACCGAGTTCAGGTTAGAGACACGATCATTCCCATCGAAAGATCCGTAGCGCCACGCCAAAGCTCCCCAAACCCCAGCCGGCCACTATGGCCAGCAACCCGATCACGGCGACGAGCGACTCACCGTCCAAGATGACGGCGCGCAGCGAATCATTGAGAGCTGTGAGAGGCAGCGCCTGAATGAACGGGTGCAGTACCTCAGGAAAGTTGGTGTAGGCAAAGAATATCCCAGAGAAGATCCACATCGGGACCATGACCAAGTTCATCAGTCCCGAGACACCCTCCACGGTGCGTGCACGGCTCGCAACCAGCAGGCCTATTCCCGCGAAGGTCATCGCACCCAGGAACGCTACTACGGCGACTGCCACCAACGAGCCACGCAGCGGCACTCCGAACGCGAAACACCCGAAAGCGAGGACTGCGCCCACTTCGAATACGAGAAACACCAACCGAGCGAGGAGGTGTGACAGCATGTATTGGCTCTTGCGTGCGGGCGACGCCAGCAAGCGCTTCAGCAGTTTGTGCGTGCGTTGGCGCACGATGCCGTATCCGACGCCCCACATCCCGGTCCCCATGATGTTCATCCCGATCAGTCCGGGAATCAGGAAATCGATGTACCGGCTTCCCGGCTCGTCTACGGGCTGCTCCCTCACTTCCCAAACGTCCCGTCTTCCCGCCGCAGCCTGGACCGCGTTGTCGACTATCAGTCGTGCCAGGTTTCCCTCGCTGCGAGTCGAGTCAAACACGTAGACAACCGGCTCTCCGGCCTGAACCACCAAGGCCACACGGCCTTTGCGAAGCCGGTCTCGGGCTTCTTCGCTCGGTAGCATCACAGCCTCTATCCCGGGCGCAGAATCCAAGGCGGCCAGCAGGTTTGCTGCTGCGCTGTCCGCTTCGACCGCGATCCGCACGGTCGCAGGTCCCCGGCTCTTGAACGCGATACCGAGGGCCAGAGCCAGAAGAATGGGAAACGCGAACACCCAGAACAGGGCCTCCGGTTCGCGCAGGAACTCGCGGAACCGCCACAGCGTCATTTGCAGCAGCGGGCCTCCGCTTCTGCTACTCATCTCGCAGGTGCCGACCGGTGAGAGACAGGAACACATCCTCCAGCGTTGCGTGGTGCGTCACCAACTCGCTCAGGGCGGCTCCGCGCTGCGTCAACAGCTCCATCAGAGCCGGCACCGCCTGGTGGACACGGGTCACGGTGAGGATTGTCTTGCCGTCGTCCGAGTGCACTTGCTGAACACCCGGGAGCGCCTTCAGCATGGAGTGGTCGATCGTCTTGGCGTCCTCCAAGGCAAACTCCACCACGTCATCCGCTTCCAGCGAAGCGATCAGCTCCCTCGGTGAACCCAGCGCGATGATCTTCCCTCGATCGACTATGGCGACCCGGTCGCATAGCCGCTCCGCCTCCTCCATATAGTGAGTCGTGAGCAGGATTGTCCCTCCACCGGACCGAAAACCGGCAATGATATCCCACAACTGCCGGCGCGATTGGGGATCGAGGCCCGTTGTCGGCTCGTCGAGAAACAGAATGTCAGGTGTGCAGACCAGGGCACACGCAACGGCAAGCCGCTGACGCTGACCGCCCGACAGCTTGCTGACCCAGGCGTTGCCCTTTTCCGTCAGAGCAACCTTCTCCAAAACCTCTCGCACGGAACACCCGGCATGGTAGAAGCTGCGAAACAGCGTGACCGTCTCCCTGACCGTGAGCTTCTCCGGCAGGCGGGTCTCCTGCAGTTGCGTTCCCATCCGCTGGCGCAGCTCACGCTCGTGACTGGCCCACGTCAAGCCAAGTACGCGCACATCGCCGGCATCCGGGTCGAGCAGACCCTGAATCACCTCGATGGTGGTGGTCTTGCCCGCACCGTTGGGTCCGAGCATTCCGAAGCACTCGCCTTCGTGAACCTCGAGATCCAGACCGTCTACGGCAAGCACCGATCCGTACCGCTTCACGAGGCCACGACACATCACCGCCGCATTCGACATACGCCCAATCAACGAAGGCCGGCCTGAAGAATCAAGCAGACAGTAGATCTGGCGCAGAGACGACGCCGCCTACACGTTGAACCGCATGTCGATCGCGCTCTCGGCGAGTGGAATCGTCGTGGCTTGGGCACTGCTGCTGCTGCAGATAGACCCGGTGCCGACCTGGTTCTACGTGTTCGCTTGGTACCCGACTCTGGTATTGCTCGATGCGATCACGGTCCGCCTCGACGGTCGACCATCTGTCTTGTGGCGCAAGTCTGCCATCCCTCTATTCGCTTGGTCGCCCGTCATCTGGTTGGTGTTCGAGGCAGCGAATTTCCGCCTCATGAACTGGTACTACGTCTTCTTGCCGCACTCGCAGCTCGAGAGGTGGGCCGGGATTCTACTTTCGTTCGCAACCGTGGTTCCGGCATTGTTGCTGGGGGAGCGGGTCCTTCGTGCGGCCGGGGTGTTCGCGGGTGCGAGGACCCGCGCGGTGCGGATCAGGGCGCTGGACCGGCGCGCCGCGGTCGTTCTGGGAATCGCAATCGGCACGCTCGCGCTGACGCTGCCGCGGCTCTTCTTCCCCTTGATCTGGGGTGCGGCGTTCCTGATGACCGATCCAATAGTGTACCGTCTCGCCCGGCCCTTCTCCCTGATCGGCGATCTGGAGCGCGGCGACTGGGGTCGCATCGGGCGCCTGCTCCTTGGTGGCCTCGCCATCGGCGTCATCTGGGAGACGTACAACTTCTGGGCCCGTGGCAAATGGATCTACACGGTACCCTGGCTGGAAGACATGAAGCTGTTCGAGATGCCACCGTTCGGCTTCGTGGGGTTCCCGGTCTTCGCGCTCGAGGCCTGGTCGATGTACCACCTGCTCTGCGGGCTCGGCGTCGCCCTCCCCCTGGGCATCACATCTAGATTGTCGCTGCGGCGGACCGTCACTGCGGGATTCGCCGCTTTCGTCTTCAGCTGGGGCATCCTGATCGGGATGGAGCGCAACACCATCAGCTCCACCGTGCCGCGGTTGGGTGACATCCCGGGGATCGATGACTTCGCCTCAGCACGGCTGCGGGCGGCAGGCATCGCAACCGTATTCGAGCTCGCCGCCACCGACCCGTCGGAGCTCAGCAGCGCCGGGCTCGCCAGTCGGGAAGCAGCAACGGCGGTCGCCCGTGCCGGCCTGGTCCGGCTGCGCGGCATCGGCGCGGAGCACGGACGGACCCTCCTGTCGCTGGGAATCGGTGGGGTTTGTCAGCTGGCGACCCGCGAACCCGGCCTGCTGACCGACCAAATCAAGCGCCGCGCCAACGCGGTCCGTCCCACCGCCGCTGAAGTGAGAGTGTGGATCCGGGCGGCCGGACGCCGCTGCCCACCTTAGTTACCTTACGACTCAATCATGAGCCCCATACTCAAGGTGCTGGCAGTTCTAGCGGCGGTTGCGCTGCTGGTGTACCTGGGAAGCGCGATCCTGGCATGGCGCTATCAGGACCGTATGGCATTTCCGGCGCCACGCAGCGCGCTGCCCCAACCGGAGTCTCTCGGCATACCCAGCGCGCAGCGGATCAGCATCGTCACGAGCGACGGTGTCGCCCTCCAGGGTTGGTACCTGGCACCCGATCCGCCCCCGCCTGCGGGCGCTTTGGCACCAGGTCTCATCTGGTTCTACGGCAATATGGAAACGATCGAGGGCATCGCCCCGATTCTGGCACAGTTCCGGCCCCGGGGCACTGGCATGGTCGTTCTGGACTACCGCGGTTACGGTGCCAGCGCCGGCGTTCCCACGGAAGAAGGTGTGTACCGCGACGCCGACGGCGCCTGGGAGTACCTGGCCGGACGCCCCGAGATTGACTCGACCAGGATCGCAGTGTACGGACGATCCGTCGGTAGTGCCGTGGCCCTATACCTGGCCACTGAAAAGCCGATCCGCGCTGTGATTCTCGACTCGCCGTTCACCAGCGGTCGCGAGATGGCCGAGCGGCACTACTCTTTCTTCCCATCGTCGCTGGTGCGGCTGTCACTCGACAACCTGAGTAGGGCCGAGCAGGTGACCGTTCCCACGCTCATCTTCCACGGCAGTGACGACCGCATAACACCTATAGAGATGGGACGTGCCGTTGCCCGCGCTGTCAGAGCTGATACCATGATCGAGATACCCGGTGCCGGCCACAACGACACGTATGCCGTCGGCGGTACCATGTACCTGCAGTGGTTCCATGAGTTCCTCGATACCAACCTGAAGTAGACGTCACGGAAACCGACAATTGGCCTGCCTGTTCCACAGCGAGTGATGTGACATGCGTCTAGCGAAACCCATTATCACTGTGCTCTTGAGCTGCCCCCTGGGCACACTTGCGGCACAGACCGTCTATCCGACGAAGTTCTCCCCACAGCTGGTGCAGCTGCCCGCTGTCCGCGATGCGCTGTCCTACATCGATACCAGCTTCGAGCAACAAGTCGGCGAGTGGATCAGGATCACCGAAATCCCCGCTCCGTCACGACTGGAGGACGAGCGCGGCCAGTATGTCAGAAGTCAGATGGAGGAACTCGGCCTCGAGGTCACGGTCGATTCGATGGGCAACGTGACCGGCCGGCACCGGGGCGCGGGGGGAGGCCCAACGTTGGCCTTTGCTGCGCACATGGACACCGTGCATCCGCTCGGGACCAACCTCTCGGTGAGGCGTGAGAGCGGACGGCTGCTTGCTCCAGGTGTATTCGACAACAGCGCATCCGTCGCCAACATGCTGGCTGCGGCGCGTGCGATACAGGCTGCTGGTCTGGTGCTA
>CP070666.1:2756985-2760690 GCA_020351775.1 Gemmatimonadota bacterium
CTGCGGTGTCTACTGCGGCGTCGAGCTACGGCGTCTACTCGGGCGGCGGGCCCGTACGGCCACCGGCGTGTGTGGCCCGTACACGCATTGGCCTTGAGGGGGCCATTAGTATGATGCGCAGTACAACGGTTGGCTAGCTGGAATTCTCACAGATCTCCTGAGGTAGATGCTTCCAACGAGCTGGTCGAGATCGAGGACCTCAAGTCCGGGGGACGCCACAAGGACAACCAAGATGCCTTTGTCGTTTGTGATGGGAGTCTCCTGCCAACCATACAGCGATGCTGTCAGCTTGATCTCCCCGCTTTCTGGAAGGAAGCTCCGCTCCACTTCGATCTCAAAGTGACCTTCTTCGTCAGTCTGCCCACGGGGGTTCAGCAGAATCCCTCCCTCACCGACTTCCGTGCCAAAGGTCAAGGCCGGGCGGTCTGCCTTATACACCGTGATAAGGGCACCCACCACCGGCGTGTCATTCGCATACACGAGGGTGCCCTTCAGAATGAAACTGGAACGTTGGGCAGCGGTATCTTGCGCGAAGGCGTCGGTAAGTGGCGCGAGGACGAGGACGGCGAGGAGGGCTTGAGCGCGCATATCTGCCTCTGAATCGGGAGCTGACGTAGTCGTTGGTGCACGGCTCCGGTCTATGCGAGGGGCCTGTCAACCTAAGCAGTGGTCGTGACAAAGCCTCAACCACTCGTGGACTAATTTGCCAACCAGACGTCCGAGAAGGCTACCAACGAAGAACAAAGCCGGAAGGCTATCGGCCTCCCGGCTTCTTACGCGCCGAAATGGCAAACGCGAATCGCACTCCGTGTTGTCGACGTATGGGAATTGTCAAGCCGAGTCAATTGCGCGGCGGTAAAACTTATCTCGCCATTATGGTTATGCCGTCATAGTTGTCCAACTTGGCGACATAGCCCCAATTGGCACACTGTGTTCTTCCCTGATATCTAACGCCCTCACCATACAATTCGGCATCGCCGTTTATCAAGAACAACAGTTCGTTTTCACCCTGTTGCAGCGGAAGTACGATTGTCTCTTCTCCGTCATGCACGTATCCATAATCATCCATTTCTTTACCGTAGAACAGAATCTCAGAGTTCAGGACGATTATGAGGGTGTGGGTATAGTCGAACAGGAGCTGTCTCCGTACTGCCGATTCCGATGTCAGGACTGTTTTTGCAGCGACGGCGTTGATCGGGTGCGAAACGTACTTCGAGAGATTGATCACACCGTCTCTGTCAGCCGCTATTTGATTCCAACCCTCGAACGATTGCAGGAATGACCCGGTATCCCAGAAAAGCCATCCCTCATTTAGGGGGAATGGCTCCGATATCAGCCAGTCTGTCAAATGGGTGTCAGCAGGTTCTTTCGGCTCTGAGACGGATTGCCGGGCTTCGAGCTCTTGGATTTCCACATTTGCATAGTACACCGGATCAAACTCGCTCTTGAGCAGGATCTGCCCGCGGCTCAAATCAGAACGCAGCAATTCGACTTCAATCCGGGGATCTTCCGAATTATTGATGAACAGTCTCAGGTTATCACCCTGCACAATCAGTGTAACATGAAACCATTCATTCCCGTTGAAAGATGCGTTCGTCTCATATTCTGGGGCGTTATATAGCTGCCAACTCGTGGCTCCGTTGTAGAGCGGTACGTATTGGATACTGTTCTCTGTACCGGAGCTTTCAGTACGGACGTAGATGAATTCGTAGTTGAACAGATCCATTGAGCGGAAGCCGATACCAGCCATACCGGCGCCCATCATATCGACTTCCAGTCTGAAGTCATCGTAGTCGGAATCTTTCAGTAACGCGATCTCATTCTGTTTGAGCCGCAGAGACTTCTTTCCTTCATGTACTGTTGTATCCAGAGGAATAGTCTCGTTTTCGGCGTCGTATACAATCAATTCATCATCTGTAAACGAGTAGGCTCGACCTTGGGTGTTTGCATGAAAAGCAAGAGTATTCGCGAATAGTATGAACAGACAGTAGTTCACTGGTATCTTCTCCATCTTTGATCTATTGCTTTCCAATTGTCTCTACTCATAGCCGGGACTCTCACCCACGTACCGAGACGGTCACGCTCGGGTATCGTTGGGTTGCCCGGATGCGGGGGGCGCGACTCGGTTGTCACCATGGGTCCCTCCGAACCCTCGCAAGCTACGGCTTGGTCATGGAGACGGCAATGGCGCAGGGCTTTGGTGCATGGCTCTGGGTTTGGGTGCATCATTGAGGCGATGCCCCCGATCCGGAGTCGTCACCAATGAAGTATCCGAAACGCAGACAATACAAGTACGCGAAATCGCCCTATCGGATAGGCAATTGGCCTGAGTACGAGGCGGGCCTACGCAGACGAGGTGACCTCACCATCTGGTTTTCCGACGATGCCATCAAGGCCTGGCGGGCCTTGCCCAGGGGCAGGCGTTCGTGCATGGCTCACGAATGAGACCAGACTTCCCCGTCCCGAAGCGAGGATTACTCCACACTCGCCTGAGGTGGGTTCAGGTTGGGATTCGGCTGTGACGACAATTCGCGCCGGAACGCGCGCCTGCGAAGCGCGCATACTGATGAGCGCGTGACACCTGCTGGGCAAGCGCGCGGCATTTCAACCCTCAGGGACCTGTCACGCTTACACGTTCCCACGGGGGTGTAGGATTACTGACAGCAACCTTGGGCGAGCCGTGCTAGTGCCGCTGGTTCTACATCCACCAACCTCCCACCCTACTCTGCCCTCAGCACCTCCACGGGATCCACCCTGGTGATGCCGCGTGCCGGCAGGTAGCTGGCCACCAAGCACACGAGCATCAGTAGCGCTGCAACCACGCCGTAGGTGACTGCATCCGATGCGCCCACACCAAACAGGAAGCGGGACACCAGGCGCGAGACGAAGTACGCACCAGTCAGACCCACCACGGTCCCGGTCGCGCCAGTGAGCAGGCCACTGCGCACCGTTGCCCCCATCAGGCCGACCTCCCGGGCGCCCAACGCCATGCGGATGCCGAGTTCCCGCGCGTTCAACGCCACGGCGCGGGCCGTCACGCCGAAAACGCCCGCGACCGCAAGCAGCGTGGCTGCCACGCCGAACACCAACAGTATTCGCGTCCGCAGCCGTTCATGGCTCCCCGAGTGGTGAAGCAGAGATGCCATCGTGTTCACCCGGTCGATTGCGACATCTCCGTCCACAGACCAGATCGCCTCGCGTATCCGGGGGGTTACCAACGACGGATTCCGTTCGACTGACACAATGAAGTCGAATGTGCGAGATCCGGTCGGTGTGAGGGGCACGAAGATGGTTGGCGAGGGACTCGCATCCAAGCGCTGGAACTTCACATCTCGAACGACCCCCACGACAGTGGCCTCGCCGAGCCAGTGTTGCAGCTTGGCGCCGAGCGGCGACTCCCCAGGCCAGTAGCGGCTGGCCATCGTCTCGTTGACCAGCATGACGGGCTGAGCCTCTGGCGCATCGTCCGCCTGCGTGAGGGCTCTCCCTGCGAGCACGGGGATCCCCATGAGACTGAAGTAGTCGGGAGCGACAGAGAACCGTGCGACGAAGGGACTGCTTTCGGCATCAGGAGTGCTCCCGGGAATCCGCACCAGGTCCATGTTCATTCTCGCTGCCGGAAACAGCAGGTTGTCCGTGGCACTGGCCCCACTGACCCCCGGGATTGAGCGTATCCTCGTCAGGGCCTCGCGGTAGAACTCCGAC
>CP070666.1:2760790-2773025 GCA_020351775.1 Gemmatimonadota bacterium
CTCTCCTGCACGTGACCGCGAGCGCTGGCCTGCTCGAACAGGACCGCCAAGCCGCCGAGGAAGTTCGGGTAGGTCGAGCCGTACCCGGGATAGGAGTTGTCAAACACGGCTCCGCTGAAGTACAGCGAGCCAATCTCATCCAGTGCTTGGGCCCAGTACTCGGCAAACGTTTCTGTGATGTCCGTGTACAGCCGCTCTGGGATCAGTAGATTCCACGCTCCGCTGCCTGTTGGCTCGAAGAAGTACGAGCTGCTCGATCCCATCTCGTGATAGTCCGTCACCACATGCGCCCGCCACCTGTGATGAAAATCGACCCGCGCCTTGCTTTCCGGATTGACCAGTGGAAACCAGTCGCGGTTGAGATCGAACCAATAGTGGTTGGTCCGCCCTCCCGGCCACACTTCGTTGTGCTCGCGATCCAGCGGATCGGCCACGAAGGGCTGAGCCCTGTTCATGTTGGCCCAATGAGTGTGCCGATCGCGTCCGTCCGGGTTCAGGACTGGCTCAATATGAACGATTGCTTCGTTGCGGTAGCGCTCTAGCTCCTGCCCGCCACCGGCCACCAACCAATACGCAGTCAGCATCGCGGCTTCGGCCGAAGAGGGCTCGTTGCCGTGCACGCCGTAGCCAAGGTGCATGATGACCGGTAGATCGGGTGCGGGAACAGCGCCAGGTTCGAGCGACGCCAGATGCTCCTGACGGATCTGCTCCAGACGACTGTGATTCGTCGGTGCCGTCACCGTGAGAACAGGCATTGGCCGGTGCTCGTAGGTCCAGCCGATCGCTTGATATGTGGCACGTTCGGAAAGACGGGCAAGCTCATGCATGTACGCCACAATCCGATCATGCCGGGTGTGGAAGGTTCCGATGGGATAGCCAAGGAACTGCTCCGGCGACGGGATCTCGGGGTCAAACGCCGCGAGATGGGGGAAGAAGTACTCGGTCTGCGCCGTTGTGTTGCAGGGAGTCAGCGTGAGCAGACCGGCGGCCAGGAACAGGGCGAGGATCGGAAGTGTTCCGATCCGTAGACGCAATGTACAGTGATAGCTCATGATATCGGTTCGCTGAAGGAGTCATGGATTGACTGCCTCGAGTACACCCCCCTCGGTGTCCCCCCCGGCTGCCACAGGTAAGCCAGTTCCTGCTGGAACACCTGTTCGAGGATGCGATTTGAGGTTAACAGCCGGTTGCACGTCAAGATGGCCTGCACGTCGTGCTGGATCATATCGCGGTTGAAGCGGAAGTAGTCGTACGCCTGCTCCTGCTGTGCGCGACCGACTGCCGGCAGCAGGAAAGTAGCAGCAACGAATGCTAGTCGCGAGCGCTTCATCAAGTTCTGCCCTGAAGGGTCGATGAGAGTCTGAGGCGGACTGCAACGAATAATAGGGATGGAGGTTGGGATCCGATAGCGGCGACGCCACTCAAAGGACTGTCGGTCGGCTGATACACTATGCGGCCAGCCAACGAGGGACACCGAGCTACCCCCGCCCAAGAGAGGTCCGAGGTGTTAGGTTCTTCCCAGCGACAAATACAGCCTGACATCACGGAACACCACCATGAACATGCTAGCACTGTCTCGCTTCCTGCTGTGGCGGACTGTCCCCTTCGCTTGCGTTGTCCTGCTGAATCTGCCCCAGGCTGGGTGTGGCCAGCCGGACACACTGACACTGCTGGACTCGCGTTCCCGTGTCCCCGTGCCGGGTGCGTTGATCTTCTCTCCAGGTGACAAGGAAGTGTATCGGTCCGACGTAAACGGGATAGCGGTGCTCCCTCCAGGCTACGGGAAAAGCGGCCTCACGATCCACGCAAAGAACTTCCAGCCGCGCGAGTTGGAGCTGTCAGACACGGGCGGCGATATCCTCCTGGTCTATGACGAGACGCTGGTCAATCCGCGTGAGGCGCAGATGGTCTTCGAGCGGGCCGATACCCTCAGGGGCAGTTATGGTCCATTCCGCCAGAACAACGACGTACTGACCTATGATCTCGATATCAAGGTGGACGTGGCAGAGAAGTTCTTGCGCGGCACGAACAAGATCCGCTTCGCGATGATCGAGGATGCCGATCGCATTCAGCTCGATCTGTTCGAGAACATGAACATTGACAGCATCGTCTATCACGACGGGGCACTCCCGTACACGCGGGAGTTCAACGCGGTCTTCATCGATTTTCCGGAGACGCTGCGCCGCGGTGAAACGTATAGCATCGATTTCCACTACTCCGGTCATCCGGAGGAATCGGGTCGGTTTGGTGGCTTTGCGTTCCGAGAGGATTCGCTGGGCAACCCGTGGGTCTTTACTGCGTGTCAGGGGATTGGTGCCAGTCTGTGGTGGCCCAACAAAGATCAGCAGCCTGACGAAGTAGATAGCATGACAATCAGCATCACCGTACCCTCAGCGCTCACTGACGTATCGAATGGCCGGCTTGTGAGCGCGGAGGAGCTAGGTGACGGAACGACCAAGTACCGCTGGAAGGTTCACTATCCGATCAACAACTATTCCGTCGCCGTGAACGTTGCAGACTACGCGCATTTTTCTGACACACTAGGTCCACTCACGCTGGACTACTACGTGCTCCCTTACCACTTGGCAGATGCCCGCCGACAGTTCGCCCAGGTGAAGCCGATGCTGCAGTGCTTCAACGAGCGGTTCGGTGAGTATCCCTTCCCAAGGGACGGCTACAAGCTGGTCGAGGTACCGTACGCCGGTATGGAGCACCAGAGTGCCGTTGCGTACGGCAACGGGTTCCAGAACGGCTACCTCGCCCGTGATTGGACGGGGGTGGGTATCAGCCTGCTGTTCGATTTCATCATCGTGCACGAGACCGCTCACGAGTGGTTCGGCAACAGTGTGACGGCGAACGACGTATCGGACGCATGGATTCACGAAGGCTGGGGAACCTACCTCGAAGGAGTCTACGTCGAATGCCTGTTCGGCTACGATGATGCACTTACTTACTTGAACGGGTATAAGGGCAAAGTCGGCAACTTGGAGCCGATCATCGGACCCACGGGTGTCAATCACTGGCCCACACAAGATCAATACTTCAAGGGCGCGTTGTTCTTGAATACCCTGCGCCACGTGGTTGATGATGACGAAGCGTGGTGGGCGCTGTTACGTGAATACGCCGAGCACTTCAAGTATCAGAATGTCTGGACAACCGACGTGATCAACTTCTTCAACGCGCGCCTCGACCGTGATCTGCGGCCGGTGTTCGAGCAGTATCTGTATTACCCGGAGCTGCCCGTCCTGCAAGTGAGATCGGAAGGCGCCAGCGTGAGTTACCGTTGGCAGGCTGACGTGAATGATTTTGACATGCCGCTCAAGGTCCGGTTCGACGGCAGCGTGCACACTGTCCACCCCACGAGCGAGTGGCAGTCGGAGCCGCTGAACGGTGGTGAGATGGAAGCCTGGCAACCGGCTACCGATCTGTTCTACATCGAGGTGCAGGTCCTGCGCTGAGGTGGTGAAAGGACCCTTCCGGTGATCGCGCAGGCGACAGGGGCGATCCTGGCCCTCGCCGCGGCCTTGGCCTGGGGAGCTGCCGACTTCACGGGCGGGCTCGCCAGCCGGCGCAGTAATCCCCTCGAAGTACTTGCGTTGTCCCGGTTGTCCATTGTGGTGGTTCTCGCTGCTGCTGCCGCAGTGACGCGGGATCCGTTGCCGACGCTGACGGCAACCGCATGGGCTGGTGGAGCAGGTCTGTCGGGCGCACTGGGTATTGCGGCGCTCTACCAGGGCCTGGCGACCGAACGCTCCGCACTGGTGGTACCGACTGCGGGCGTTGTGGGTGCCGCGATCCCGGTGCTGTTCGGAGCAATAGTCGAGGGCATGCTACCGCTGGTGCAGCAGGCCGGGCTTGGGATCGCCCTGGCGGGGATCTGGCTAGTGAGCGGGGCCCACCGGGCAAACCGCGCGGAGGGGCGGGGCCTGCTACTCGGCGCGCTGGCAGGGATTGGGTTTGGCGGGTTCTTCATCCTGCTGGGCCAAATCGAGTCTGGGGCCGTCTTCACCCCACTTGTGGTGGCGGGCGGCGCTGGGCTGGTGGCTGCATCGCTCGCGCTGGCGCAAACGCGAACCGCAGTGCCCGTGCCAACCCGGAACCCGGCCGCACTCTGGGCAGGCGTAATGGATGCCACCGGTGTGGTGTGCTACGCGCTTGCCGTTCGCTGGATTCGGCTGGACGTCGCGGCGGTGCTTGGGTCGCTCTATCCGGCGATCACGGTCCTGCTGTTCAGAGCGGTGCTCGAGGAGCGCGTCGCCAAGACGCAATGGTTGGGACTCGCGATCTGTGTCGTGGCAATCGCGCTGATCGTGGTGTGACCGGGCCCTCGAGTCACATCCGGTGCTCGCTGAACGACGGCTGGAAAGGGCCCTTCGCTGGTCCTCAGATCGGCTCTACAGCAGCCGCATACCCTGGATATCTAGGTTCGTGAGGCCGACTTGCTCGGCGTACTCTACGACCTCGCGGTATTCCTGATGAGTCACTCGCCGAGAGATCTCAGGATAGTCGAAGGCCTTGTACGTCGGAGTGTACTGCGACATGATGTTCACATACGTGTCTTTCGGAAGGTTTTCCGCGATCCACCCGATTACGTCCCTGCTGCCGCCGACCCGGTTCGGCATCACCAGATGACGGATCATCAACCCCCGATACATCAGTCCGTCCGCTGCTGGCTTCGCAACGCCGACCTGCCGGTGCATCTCCAGCATGGCCGACTTCGTGATCTCCGGATACGTATCAGCACCAGAGGAGTATTTCGATGCCATGGCACTTTGTGCGTACTTGAAGTCCGGAAGATAGATGTCCACGATGCCATCGAGCATCTCCAGGATCTCGAGGCGGTCCCACCCATTGGTGTTGTAGACCAGCGGTAGTCTCAGGCCTCTTTCAGCGGCGATATCGAGCGCCAGCACGATATGTGGTGAATAGTGGGTCGGCGTTACAATGTTGATGTTGACGCAGCCCCTCGCCTGCAGGCGTAACATCATCTCCGCCAGCTCGTCGAGGGTTCTGGGGTCGCCCTCTCCGCCTTGGCTGATCTGCCAGTTGATGCAGAAGACACAACGCAGGTTGCAGTTGCTGAAGAACACTGTCCCGGAGCCTCCCCGGCCAACCAGGGGCCTCTCCTCGCCGAAATGGGGATGATAGGTGGCGATTCTCAGTTGTGATGTGCCCTGGCAGAAGCCCGCCTCACCATCGAGGCGCGCTGCCCCGCATTCCCTGGGGCAGAGCCTGCAGGCCTGCATTACCTGCCAGAGCTCCTCTCCTCTGCGCCGCAACACACCACTCCTGTGTAGCGCCAGGTAACCCGGTTCGAAGGCGGGGTCTCCCTGGGAGGCCGACCTGATCTGCTGTTGGCAGCCTGCGAGGAGGTGGGGAAGGGCAGGGCTCAGGCCCATGGCCGCCAGAGATGTAACGGATCCCACAAACCGTCTTCTCGACTGCTCTTGCATCGGAACCCTCCGGTGGGAGTCGGCGGGGATGTCCTGCACCGATCCAGTAAGAAAGTTACCGCTCTTTCCCGTCCGGATGGAGGAGCCGTAAAATCACAGCGGGCGACCGCTGTCTCCAGCGTTGGCAGCTCACCCTCATATACTGCTCCTGGGCTCCTGCGGGCCGTCCCCCTTAACCTGATGCGGGAGATGTTGTAGGCTAGATGCCAGGATGCCTTCGAGTGCGAGGAGTGTGACACAATGAGCGCCGAACCGAAGCGAGTATGTCCTGTCGAAAGGGCGGGTAGTCTGGACAACAGGATTCGCAGGTGGCTGCAGGATCCTCACAGGATACTGGGACCCTATGTTGAAGAAGGGATGACGGTGTTGGACGTGGGTTGTGGCCCCGGCTTCTTCGCCATCGCGCTTGCTCAAATGGTGGGTGAGTCCGGTCGGGTAATCGCTGCCGATCTGCAACAAGGGATGCTTCAGAAGCTCGAAGACAAGATTGCGGGAACGGAGCTCGAGCAACGTATCACGTTGCACAAGTGCGAGGAGAACAGGATTGGCGTATCGCAGACTGTTGACTTCGTGCTCGCATTCTATGTGGTGCACGAAATCCCCAATCAAGCTGGGCTGTTTCAAGAGCTCGGGTCCATACTAAAGCCGACCGGGCGGCTCTTGGTAGTGGAGCCTCCGTTTCACGTCTCGAAGGCGGCGTTCGCTGAAACCATTGGACGAGCCAGACGCGCAGGTTTCGCGCCTGTCGCTAGACCAAGGGTGCTATTCAACAAGACGGTGTTGCTGAAGAAGGCCTGACCGCCCTCTCTCCCGGTTTCGCCCTGCCGACTGTACACTGTTCCCTGCGCTGTTACCCCTCTGTGATGGCACTGTGCAGATCCACCGGCTCCGGGATCCGCTTGCGCATCCGGAGGTTCAACGTTTCGACGAAGACTGAGAACCCCATCGCGAAGTAGAGGTAGCCCTTGGGTATGCCGTGCTCCAGGCCCTCCGCAACGAGCGAGATGCCGATCAGCAGCAAGAAGCTCAGCGCCAGCATCTTGATAGTGGGGTGCCGCTCAACGAACGCCGCGATCGCCTCGACGGACACCAGCATGATGACCACCGCAATGATGATCGCTGCGGCCATGACCCAAACGACACGCACCATCCCGACGGCCGTGATGACGGAATCCAACGAGAAAATTACATCGAGCAGCATGATCTGAATCACGACCCCCGCAAATGATGCTGCGCCCCTGGGATTCGATCGGCCCGATTCGCCCTCCAGCTTATCGTGGATCTCGTGGGTTGCTTTGGCGAGCAGGAACAATCCGCCCAGCAGCAGGATCAGATCGCGGCCCGAGAACTCGTGCCCGAACACCGCAAACAGCGGCGCGGTGAGCCGTATTATCCAGGCCAACGATAGCAGCAGCAACAGCCGTGTGATCATGGCACCCATCAGGCCCACCTGCCGGGCGCGCCGCTGCTGTTCCTGCGGCAGCTTCGAGGCCAGGATCGAGATGAAGATGATGTTGTCAATGCCCAGCACGACCTCTAAGGCTGTGAGTGTGATCAGCGCGATCCAAATCTCGGGATTGGTGAGCCAGTCCATGGGGTCTCGATTGGTTTTGTTTTGGGGTGATGGCCGTGGACTGATGCGGGTGCACCGGTCCGCATCAATCCACGGTAAGCTCCGTGTCAATTTGCGTCGATCTACGTGATCAGTGGCCTGGTATGCGTCGTCCCGGTGTCTACGGCGCTCCCGCCTCCTCCAGGTCCAACTCCAACTGCGCCAGGTCGGTCTTGGGCAGCGCGGTCAGCTCCTGGCGCAGGACCGTGAACTCCTCGCGCGCGATCGCGAGGTTGCGGCGTTGGGTCGCGGTCGGAGTCTGCCGCGTGTCCCAGTGCCCGCCGATGACCCGCCCCACGCGACTGCTGATTGACGGCACGGTCGACTCGTTGAGCTGGCGGCGGGTGCGATCGCCTGAGAGCCGGGTTTGGAGGCCGACCAGTGTAGCGCCGACTTCGTCGATGCGCTTGTACAGCGCCGGGTCTGCACCGGGGGTCTGGACCAGTGCGGCTCGCATATACCGCAGTCGCTCGCGCGCCTGGCCAAGTTCCTCCTGAGCGCCGGCCACGCGCCGCATCAGCGCGAGCGGTAGCGACGAACCAAGTACTGGGCTTGCCGGGGCGGATAGCTATGTCTGCGATGCGCCCGCCCATGACGGCCGGTCCGATGCCGCGAAGTCTCAATCCGGACACGGCCTGCGCGGTTGTCGCCTGGTCCGCCGTCTGGGCGCTAGCTGCACCGCCTGTGGACAGGGCTGATGCTATCCAGAGCACGAGCAACGACATGGCGAAACGGTCACTCATCACAGTTTCGTCAATTCGGGTGGCACTCCTAGGGCAGCGGCTTCGGCTCGGCACTCACAGGGAGCCGTGCACCACTGCACCGGCTAGACTACGATGGTCGACGAGGTTGCGTAAGAGGCCCAGCCTGGCCGCACGTCCGCTCGACTCTCAGGTAGATTCTCTCGATGTCCGCCGGCCCGCAACGCCGGCTGCCGCCATTCGGCGGCAAAGATCACCTGGCTGGGTATTAGGCGCAGCGGTAGTTTAGGGCCAGCCAGGACGTGGCCTGGGGCCTCCCGTGCGCTCCACCATCGCTGTATTGTAGGCCGAATTCAAGAAGCGTAGGTGCCAGGAGGAGCAACCGTGTTGATCGAGCACCAAGGAGCCCGACCCGCAATCGATCGCTCAGCACACGTTGCTCCAAATGCCGTTCTAAGTGGAGCGGTGACGATCGGTCCCAACAGCAGTGTGCTGTTCGGTGCGGTGATCACTGCCGACGGCGGTCCTGTTGAAATCGGTGCCGACTGTGTGATCATGGAGCACGCCGTGATCCGCGGCACACCGAAGCATCCCGCCCGGCTCGGAGACAGGGTGCTCGTAGGGCCGCACGCTCATCTCACTGGGTGTGCGATTGCGGACGACGTCTTCATCGCGACCGGGGTCGCGGTGTTCAACGGTGCGGTAGTCGGTACCCGCTCCGAGGTCAGAATCAATGGCGTCGTGCACGTGAATTCCGTCGTTCCGCCCGAATCCACGGTGCCAATCGGATGGGTGGCGGTCGGCAATCCCGCTCGACTCTTCCCCGCGAGCGAACACGACCCGATCTGGCAGGTCCAGCGCAAGATGGATTTTCCAGGTACGGTGTTTGGTGTTACTCCGTCGGTGTCGTCTGGCGAGAGTATCCGGCGCTATGCCCGTTCCTTGCGACAGCGTCACTCCGGAGATGTGGTGCTGTAGCAGCAGGTCTCCAGGCGCGGTGCTGCAGGGTACAAGAGTCCGGAGCTGCAACCACGGCTGTTGACCGGCATTCCGTTGTGTCGCATCGATCGACCGCGCACACCAACGGGGAATAGAGTGGGTGGCATGAGAATCATTGATGTTGATCAGAGCAACGTCGAGCGCCACGGTTTCTTCTGCTACATGAGCAAGAAGAAATCGATCGGCTACCAGCGCAAGCTGACGTGGCTGATGGCCCGTTTCTCCGAGGGCATGCGGATCAAGCTGCTGGAGTTGCCTGACCGAGGCTTCATCGAGTACATCCCGGGCGAGTTCGCCTGGAGGGCAGTCGACGCCAAGGGCTACATGTTCATTCATTGTCTTTGGGTGGTGGGCAGGAGCAAGGGAAAGGGCTATGCCACCGCCCTGCTCGATGCATGTATGCGGGATGCCAAGAAGGCAAAGCTGAAGGGCGTGGCGATGGTTACCAGCGAGCGGAATTGGCTGGTCGGGAGGAATCTGCTAGAGAGACACGGCTTCGAGTGTGTGGCGGAGGCCCCACCCGCTTTTTCGCTGATGGTCCGACGGTTCGGCGGAGGCGAGGTACCTGCCTTCGTGGACAACCGCGCAACGGTGCGGCGCCGGTTTGGTAAGGGTCTGAACGTGGTTCGCAGCGATCAATGCCCCTACATCGAGGACGCCACTGCGACCGCCTTGGCCGCTGCCGAGCAGGCTGGTATCGCAAGTCGCGTGATCGATCTCACGAGCGCTGCCGAGGTACGGCAGCTCTCGCCGACGCCGTACGGCGTGTTCGGAATCATGCTCGACGGCCGGCTGATCAGCTATCACTACCTGCTGCACAAGGATCTCGTGCCGCTCTTGGACAGATAGCACGCGTGCGAGGGAGTAGTCATGACACCGATGAAACAACGACCATTGCTGCTAAGTGTCGTACTGTTCGTGGTCACGTTCCCCTGTGAGGCGCAGGGGGTGGGGGTGCAGGAGACGCAGCAGCGGGATTCTCTGACTGTGTTGCAGCAGCAAGTGCGGGAACTAGAGCAGCAGCTCGAGCAGCTGACTGACCTCGTGGTCAGGCTGGAATCGAGGTTGCTGATGCAAGAGCAAAAAACCCGCGCCGGCATGCAAAGCAGCAATCACTCACATCGGCCGATAGAGATCTCCAACCTGGATAACGAAGTGGTGCGAATCGTCAGGGCCAGGTGTTCGTTGAGTCAGTCGGGCGGTGCGATAACCCTCAGTTGTCGCTAGGGCACTCGCGGGCCTCGGCGCTCAGACAATGGCGGGTCGGGGCTGGCTCACGAGAGCACCTGGTGGGTCTACCGCTCCACAATAGACTCAGCATGGATCTCAAGGGGAGCTGTCAGGGCGTCTCCGGGAACGAACTCCCAGATCAACGTAGCCCCGTACCGATCGTGCGCGTTTGACGACAAGACGCGACCGGGCATACTTAGCTGGAACACGATCCCGGAGTTGATCGCCAGCTGTACGCCCGGGAGCTGTCGCTGGATGAAGTCCTCAGAGCGGTCGTCGTCGCTGTAGACCTCTTCGAGGACGTCCGCAAAGAACCCCGACGTGGCATCCGGATACCGCCGCTGCACGATTTCGGCTGCCCTGACCGCCGTACTCCTGCCGAGAGCGGACACCAACTCAGACTCCTCATCACCACTGGCCTCAAATAGGCCTTGGCCCACGGCAAACCAGACGGCACCGGTCACCAGACCGTCCAACTCACCGCGCTGGGCCGAGTTCAGGTCGGGATATCTGGCAACGACCGCGCTGGTGTACTCTCGAACGATGTATTCGACGAGTACGTCGGCCAGGTTCTCCCAGTAGAAAGTCTCGCGATACGTGAACGAAATCCCTTCTGTGACCCGGCCCCGCTCCAGTCTGACCCTGTTTCGGAAGTGGACGTCACCCAGTCGCACACTACCAACTGTCGAATCTGCATCAGTGGCCGCCGCGCCCCTGATGTGAACGGTACCGCTCAAGTCAGCCCAGGAATCGTGATCCGTGATTCGGGTCTCGCGTAGGAACACGTGAACCGTATCCTCGTCGTCCACCTCCTCGCGATGAGTCCAGCGGAAATCCTCGGTGGCGAACATGAGATAGCCGAAGTTGGCGCGGAATCTGGCGTTGTCAGCTTCATCCTCGAACGGCTCTACGACCATCTTCTCGCTCCGTACGCCGCTGCCATCGGCGCGCAGCGTCGTCTCGATCCGGTATTCGGTGCAGCCACCTATTCCCAGAGCGGCAGCCGCCAAACCGGTGATCGACCAGCGTCGATGTCTCTGTATCCATTGCATGATGCTCCACCTTTCTCCAGTCCCGAATGCATCACTCATGAGCGCCCAGGAAGCGTCTCGCGTCTATAGAGCCCCAGGATGCGGGCGGTAGCGATGCGCCTGTCAGGATTGATGTCCAGTGCTGCGAGGACCTGAAGCAGTTCTCCTGCTTGAATTCCGTCAGCGCTGTCTATGCCTGAGAGCGCTGCTTCTGCGGCGGTTGCTGACCAGAACGGGATGCGGCGAGCCAACACCTCCGAGGCGCCCGCATCGAACATTGTGGCTTGTGCCGGCAAGCTGCTGAGCATCGCCTCTATCTCGGATACGCTGACGCTGTTCCGACGCTCGAGCGCCCGTTCCCACACCGCCCTTCCGGCCAACCGGGCGGCTCGGGCAACGGGATCCATCGACATGCCGGTTGCCAGCTGGGCCAGCCGGCGGTCCTGCTCAGCGATCTGCTGAACCAGGGCCGTCTCCCGCTCGTGCAGTTGCACGACTCTCCTGTAGAGCAGGCCAGTGCCAATGCAGAGAAGGAGCGTTGCGGCAGCCAGGACGGGCACGAGCCGGTTCCACCCGTGCCACGGAATCGGCACGCTCCAGCGGCTTGAGCGGCTCACTGCAATGTCGGCTTGGACCCGCGGCCACACCGATCCCAGCACCTCGGCGGGGACATCAGCCTCGAGATCGCTCAGTGATCTCGTAACCAGGTGCCGGTGTACTCGCAGTTGCATGGCGCAGCCCGGACACGAGGCAGCGTGAAGCCGGAGCTGCTCCAGGCCCGCTTCTGGTAGCTTCTCGTCCAAGAGCGCATCGAGCTGGTCCTGGAACACATCACAATCGGGTCTTTGGTTCACTGTGAGTCCTCACTATCTCGAAGTACTGCAGCCAAGCGCTTGCGTGCGAAGTGTAGGGTCGTTCTCAAGGTCGAAGGCTTCATGCCGAGGTCTTTGGCCACGGCCTTCTGGTCTTCCTGCTCCAGGTACACCCGGGCGAACACCATACGCTGGCTCTCACTCAGATGCCCCATCGCCTCCAGCAACGTTCGATGGAACTCGTTGCGCGCCAGGTCGTCTTCCGGATTGCCTCTACGAGCCATGCTGGCATACCCTTCGATCACGTCTTCGCCCGGCGTCGTTTCCAGCCGCACCCAAGCTCGTCGCAGGTGACTCAGGCAGCCGTTGCGATGGACCGCCGAGACCCAGGAGCGGA
>CP070666.1:2773125-2781914 GCA_020351775.1 Gemmatimonadota bacterium
AAGCCGACGATCGACGGCAGTGTGGAGTCGCTCGAGCTCGTAGCAATCGAACCAGCGGTAGCCCCGGTACGGTGTCGCGCACTCGAACACCTCGTACAGCGGCTTATGAGTGCGGCGCTGAGGGCGTTGAGGGAGCGCGTTGCTCCGGTACTTGGTGCACCAGTGATCAGCTAAGGATCCCCGGGCGTCTCGCGGCGCTCGGGTCTCTGAGCTGCCGCTATTGCGGGCCCGTGCACCAGACCGCGAGCTTTGTATATCGCCCTCAAGAGCCACAGCACGACATAGGCAAGATGCCGGTGGCCTCTTGTGCCGCGCGGCCGAAGTAGACGCCGTAAGCTGGACGCCATTGACGCCGCAGTAGGACGCCGCGGTAGACGCCCGCCAGACGGTGAGACCGCAAAGGCCCCAATGACCATGTGGAACCTGACGGAGGGCTTGATGCGATTCACGATCGTCCCTTGGAGTTCACTAAGCCGTCCTCGTCGCTTCCGTGAACTGGGGATCAACCTGGCACTAGCACTAGCTCTGTGCGGGACAGCACTTGGCCAGCAGATATCGGTCTCCGGAAGGATAACCTCAGCGCAGGGCGATCCTCTTGAGGGAGTGACGGTGTGGGTACAGGGAACCGACATCCGCGCCAATACGGATGCGGACGGGAGATACTCTCTTGCGGCTCCTCCAGACGGCGTGCTGGTTCTCACCTCTCTCGGATATCGTGCAGCTGAGTTGAGCATTGGCGGGCGTAGAACGCTCGATATCGTTTTGGAGCCGTCCATTGCGGTGTTGCACAAGACTCTCGCCACGGGTTACACCGAACAACGGCGCGCCGACATCACAGGTGCCATCTCCTCCGTCGATATGCCAAGCGTGTCCAGACAGACCACGGCAAGTGTGCTCAAGAGGCTCGGCGGTCGTGTCCCCGGCGTCACGGTCGAAGCAAGCGGCTCACCCGGCTCACGAAGCACCGTACGAATCCGCGGTATCAGTTCGTTCCAGAACAACGATCCCCTCTACGTCATCGACGGCACGCCGATCGAGGATTCATATCTCAACTGGCTGAATCCATGGGATATCGAGTCGATGCAGGTCCTGAAGGATGCGTCGGCTGCTTCGATCTATGGTTCTCGAGCGAGTAATGGCGTCATCGTCATTCAGACGGCACGTGGAACGGCCGGACCGCCCCGGTTTTCGCTGGACGTGAGAATGGGAGTGGCCAAGCCTGTCCGCGGCTATGACGACTTCCTGATTACGGATGCGTTGCAGTACCATGAAGTCGTCAGACGCAGTTATGTCAACGCGGGCCAGAACCCTCCGGAGAACATCTTCGGCGATCCCGATCGTCCCACGATACCGGCATACATCTGGCCCAATGATGGAGTCAATCAGACGCAACGAGGGGATGTGGATGAGAGCGAGTACGTCTGGGGAGATCCGAGGCAACAAAGCAAATTGATCATGCGCGGCAGCCCCGGTACGAACTGGTGGGATGCCGTTTTCGGTACTGGTCTCATCACGGACGCCAATCTGGCTGTCTCAGGCGGTGGCACAGACCACCGCTACACCGCGTCCTTCAACCATCTCAATCAGGAAGGCACTGCGGCGTACAACCGGTTCCAACGGGGCAGTGTCCGGGTCAACACCGAGTTCAACGTCGGCCCTCTTTCGGTCGGTGAGAATGTGTCGTTGTCGCTCCGGGAATCTTATGGCGGTAGGAGCGATGGAGAAGGCGAAGGCGGGATCATGGGTAAGAACATCCTGATGCAACCCGTCATCCCGCTGTATACGATCAAGGGCGAAGAGCTGGAAGCTGCAGGGGAAGATCCCGGCCCACATTTCGCCTCTGGGAAATGCGTGACTTGTGGCAACCAGTCGAACCCGCTGAAGTTGGCATGGGCCGGCAAGGACAACAAATACAAGCAGACCGTGCTCTTCGGAAACGTGTTTGTCGCCGCCGACGTAACGGACCAGCTTTCGCTAAGATCGTCGCTCGGGTTCAACGTGAGCGACGCGTCACAGACAAGCTACTATTGGATTAGCCCAGAGAATTCCGAGCCCAGCTACACCGACGGCTTGCTTGAGTTCTTCGACACCAACAGGAGCTGGACCTGGACCAACACGGCGACATACTCGACCACGTTTGCCGAGCGGCACGACTTCGATGTTCTGCTGGGTCACGAGGTTTCGAAGGACACGTACAGAGGTCTCTTCGCCAGTATCAACAACCTGATTACCAACGTCATCGATGCCTGGTACATTCGAGATGCTATCGGTGACCCGGACACGAAGAATGTGGCCAGCTCAGGTGGTAAGTCCTCCTCGTTATCAGTCTTTGGGAGAATCGACTACAATTTCGCCGACCGCTACCTGCTGAGCTTCACCCTCAGAAGGGACGGCTATTCCGCATTTGGGCCTGAGAACCGGTGGGGCACATTCCCGGCATTCGGTGTGGGATGGCGATTGTCCGAGGAGCCTTTCCTGCAGGGAAACCAGTTCTTCACCAACATCATGCTGCGGTTCGGCTGGGGCATCACCGGAAACCGGAACATCCCCGCCGCACGGGTCTTCACGCAATTCGGCGGCGGGACGGCAGACAGCTACTACGACATTGGCGGAACGGGCACCACGGTCGTCGCCGGATACAGGCAGACGGCGTTGGGGAACCCCGACTTGAAGTGGGAAGAGAGTGAATCCAAGAACCTCGGGTTGGATCTCGAGTTCCTTGGAGGCAACGCCGGTCTCGTCGTAGATGTCTACCAACGGGATTCGGACGGTCTCTTGTATAACCCCTCGCTGCCGGGCGCTGTAGGAGTAGCCGCTCCCCCTGTAGTCAATATCGGTCAGATGAGAAACCGAGGCATTGACTTCTCCATCGGATACGCCGGAAGCATTGGCAGCGGGAACTGGAGACTCACCTTCAACGGCAGCCACTACAAGAACGAGATCCTCCGCATCGACGGCGTGCAGGACGTCTTCTATGGCGAGAATATCCGTGCGCGTTACGGATTCAGGTTCATAAACCAGCTCGGCCATCCGATCGGCGAGTTCTATGGCTTGATCTGCGATGGCATCTTCATGAATCAGGGTGAAGTGGATCGCCATGCCACGCAGGACGGTGCGGCTCCGGGGCGACTCAAGTTCAGAGACTTGAACGAAGATGGCGTGGTCAACGCCGACGACCGCACCATCATCGGTGGTCCGCATCCGGACTTCGTGGGTGGATTGGATCTCGAGCTCGATTGGGGAGCGTGGGGCTTCAGCGCCACGCTGTTCGGGACGTTTGGGAACGACATCATCGATGTGAACAAGCAGTTCTACGTGTTCCAGAACTTCAGCACCAACGTCCGCCGCGACATGCTGACCGACGCTGCGGTCGTGCAGAACGGAGTTGTGACCAACCCGGACGCCAAGTACCCGAGGCTGGATCGCAACGACACGTTCAGCGGTCAACAGGTCAGCAGTTTCTATGTGGAGGATGGATCGTACGTCAGGCTGCGGAGCCTGCAGATCGGGTATCGCATGCCGCGGTCATGGATGCCGGCGATGCGCGTGTATCTCCAGGCAGAGAACCTGTTCACGATAACGGGTTACCCGGGTCTGGATCCGGCCCTGCCCGCGCAGAACACATCTGGCGTGACCGGCGACCTCAGGGATCAATATCGCGGCATCGACCGGGGTGCATACCCCAGCAACAAGACGTTCAGCCTGGGAATCAGTGCCGAGTTCTAGTGAATCGTCTCCTGCAGGGGGACCGAAGATGATGAGAGCAGTATTCCGGTTCAGACTGCCGTATTGGACCGCTCTCCTGATACTCGTAGCGGGTGCCACGTACGGCTGTGAGGACTTCATGGACATCGCCCCACAGGGAGCATTGGACGAGAACACCCTGGCGAATGCGGCAGGTGTGGAGGGCACACTCATCGCCACGTACCGCATGTTGGACCACGTCTTCGGTGCCTGGGGATACACCGCCAGCAACTGGGTGTGGGGCAGTATCACCAGCGATGATGCGCACAGGGGGTCTGAGGGCTCTGACTCCAACCCCATCGTGGACATCGAGGTGTACCTATGGAGCACCGGTGGAACGGACGACTACCTGAACGAGAAGTGGGTACACACATACGAAGCGGTCGCCCGAGCCAACACCACGTTGCGCCTGCTCGCCGCGGTAGTCGAAAAGGACCCAGACCAGATCACCCAGAGCGATCAGGGCGGCATCAGGGGTGAAGCCCTCTTCCTGCGGGCGCACTACTACTTCGAAGCCTGGCGCATGTGGCAGAACATCCCCTACTACAACGAGAGCGACACCGACTTCCGCAAGACCAACGTGGGCGTCGATGTCGTGGACAGCATCCTGCGCGATCTCGATCAGGCCATCTCGCTCCTGCCGGCAACTCCGCGGAACGGAGAGGTCGGCCGGGCGACTCGTTGGACTGCCAAAGCCTACAAGGGAAGGGTGCTAATCTATGCTGGTGACTATGCCGGCGCGTTGACGACCCTGGAGGATGTCAGGCAAAACGGCCCCTATGCTCTGGAGCCCGACTTCTACCGGGTGTGGAGCGCCTTTGCGGAGTATCAAAACGGTCCGGAGACCATCCTGGCGTATCAGGCCAACCACGGTGATCGCTGGGGGTACAACGCCAACTACGGCGAGCGCCTGAACTTCCCGCATTCCGGCAGCCCGTTCGGCTGCTGCGGGTTTCACCAGCCATCACAGAACCTGGTGAACTTCTTCGCGGTAGACGCCAATGGACTGCCAGTGGCTTTGACCGATCCCGTGGGCTGGAACAGCCGCGATGACAATCTCGACGCCACAGCATCGGCCGCTATGCGGCTGGATCCGCGGCTCGATTGGACCGTCGGCCGGGACGGCGTGCCCTACATGGACTGGGGGCCCCACGAGCCGAGCTGGATCCGGGCACCTGCCTTCGGAGGTCCCTACAGCCCGAAGAAGAACGTCCACGAAGATGCCAGTGGAGCCGTGAGCCACGCCGGGTATATGACCACGCACTTGAACAACATGAACATGCACGTCTTCCGGTATGCTGACATGCTGTTGCTCTTGGCCGAAGCTTACGTCGAACAGGGGCGGCTGGAGGACGCCCGCACGATAGTCAACGAGATCAGGGCGCGGGCAGGTCAGGCGGCTCAGGGATGTGGGTTGCCGCCGGACGCAAACCGAGCAGCGACGTTGGTGGCCTTGCATCCCCAATGTGCCAGTGATGCTCGCATCGCCGTGCCGATTGATGATGCCTCGATTGTCTGGGCCGATTACCAGATCGGCCTGTACCCGGCGGCAGGCTGGGACCAGGACTTCGCCCGGGAGGCGGTGCGTTACGAGCGCAGGCTGGAACTGGCGATGGAAGGCGAGCGGTTCTTTGATCTGCGACGCTGGGGAATCGCGCAACAGGTTCTCACTTACTACCTGTTAGTGGAGCAAAACAGGAGGCCATACCTTACGAATGCGGGTCCATATACACATCGCCACAACCTGTTTCCCATCCCGAGCGTTCAGATCGAGTTGAGCCGGGTCGACGGTGAAGACAGGTTGGTGCAGAACCCCGGGTGGTGAACGACGGTGCCCAGTCTCGGCCGCACAACCGTGCCATTCTGCAGAGCGAGCAAGCGGCAACTCACAGACGCGCGGCCTGGATCCATCTGCTCCAGCAATGGAGCTGACCCCGCGCTCCGGCATGCCACAATGGCGATCACAATACATCGACTCGAAGTCCCCGCGGCACGTTTTGCTGTCCTGATCGCGTGCCTGACGCTTGCGGCCTGTGGCGGCGAGGCTGAGTTCATTGCGCCGCCGCCGGTAGTTGCCTCGGTAGATGTCACACCACAGACCGCGACTCTCGTGGCGCTGGGATGGAGGGTGCAGCTGTCGGCTACCGCGCGAGATTCCAGCGGCAGCGCCATTCCCGGCGCGAATGTCCAGTGGTCGTCGTCCACCAATTCCGTGGCAACTGTCGACTCATCAGGCCTCGTTACTGCAGTGGGCAATGGGTTCGCCGACATAACGGCGACTGCGGACGGAGTTAGTGGGACGGCAACGGTTGTGGTGCAACAGGAAGCGGCGTATCTGGACTTCACGTCGCCTCCGCCGGCGACGATAGTGGGAGACACAATCGGACCGGTGCTGGACGTGGCGATTAGGGATCTGGGCGGGACCACCGTGAGCGATGCGACCGACACTGTGACCGTAGCGATCGGCACCAATCCCGGTAGTGCAGTGCTCGGCGGCACGACGACGGTAAGCGCGGTGGGCGGCGTTGCCAGCTTCTCAGATCTCGTCATCGACCAGGACGGGCTCGGCTATACACTCTTGGCTACCGCGAGTCGCCTCTACCGTGCGACCAGCGCCGCATTCGACATTTGGCCCTCGCTAGCTCGGATCGATAGCGTGGCCGTGTTCCGCTATTACGGATATACCTACCCCCCGCCCTCCGCAGATACGTTGCACATCGATCGGTTCAGAGTCGGGTATGCGGTGTCGGTTTCCAGCATAGCTACTACGACACTGACCGCAGTCCAGCTTCAGAGTTACATCGATCAGGGCCCTGCATCGCGGGCGGCCGGGGAAACCGCGGTCCTGTGCACTGACTTGGCTGGTGATCTTCCTCCGGGAACATGCGCATTCAATTACACCCTTGGGGCTTCAAACACGGCGCCAGGGAGCGGAACTCTGGTTGCGGGAGACGCGACTGCGAGGTTTGTGCTCAGAGACAGCAGCAGCGATACTGTCCTGCATACTCTGACCATACCGGTGACGCTCGTTGAATCCACCGACCCGCCGTTACCGCGAGTGCGCATCGACACTGTCAAACTGAGCTCGACGACCCTGGCGCTAAGAGCGTCCCCGATCCCCTATACAGCGACAGTGACCAGTGAAGAAAGTGCCACCGTATCCTCGGTCGTGCTGCAGGGTTTCGTCGATCAGGGTTTCAGGATTCGAGCGGGTGGAGGAACCAATGTCAGGTGTGGTGCGGCATCCGGCGATCTCCCACCGGGCACGTGCTCTTTCGGTTTCACCCTCGGATTGACGTACACATATGGGCTGGTTACCGGAGCCGCGGTCGCGAGATTCGAGCTACGGGACTCGGTGAACGACCGGGTGTTGGACACCTTCTTCGTCCGAGTGAGAGTCCTGAATTGAATGTGTGGTACCGACCGCAGCCGTTGGAGAATAGTGCGAGGGGAGGGAATAAGATGAAAGCGCCATTTCCGATGAGGAAGTTGTCACGCACGACCCTCCTGATGCTCATGGCAGCTGCCGCGTACGGCTGTGGGGATTTCCTGGACGTCGCGCCACAGGGAGCACTGGATGAGAACACCCTGGGGAATGCCGCAGGGGTCGAAGGCACACTCATCGCCACGTACCGCATGTTGGACCACGCCGGCATTGGTGCCTGGGGTTACACTGCCAGCAACTGGGTGTGGGGTAGTATCACCAGCGATGACGCCTACCATGGGTCCGAGGCCTCTGATTGCTGCGGCGGGATTCCGGACATCGAAATGTATTTGTGGAGGGCCGTCTGGGGGGTCGGGGACTATCTGAACGACACGTGGGAACACACGTACGAAGCGGTGGCGAGAGCCAATGCCACGCTACGCCTTCTGACCTCAGTGGTTGCAGAAGATCCGGATGAGATTCACCAGAGCGATCAGGACGGCATCAGGGGTGAAGCACTGTTCCTGCGGGCGCACTACTACTTCGAAGCCTGGCGCATGTGGCAGAACATCCCCTACTACAACGAAGATGACACGGACTTCCGCAAGACCAACGTGGGTGTGGAAGCCGTCGACAGCATCCTGCGCGATCTGGACCAGGCCATCTCGCTGCTCCCGCCGACTCCGCGGAACGGAGAGGTCGGCCGGGCGACTCGGTGGACCGCCAAAGCCTACAAGGGGAGGGTGCAGATCTATGCTGGCGACTATGCCGGAGCAATTACGACCCTGGAGGATGTGAGGCAGAACGGTCCCTATGCTCTGCAGTCCAACTTCTACCAGGTGTGGAGCGCTTTTGCGGAGTATCAAAACGGTCCGGAGACCATCCTGGCATATCAGGCCAACCATGGGGATCCCGGCGGGAACAACGCCAATTACGGTGAGCGCCTGAACTTCCCGCATTCGGGCAGCCCGTTCGGGTGTTGTGGTTTTCACCAGCCATCGCAGAACCTGGTGAACTTCTTCGCGGTAGACGCCAATGGACTGCCGTTGGCCGTGACGGATCCGATAGGATGGAACGACCGCGATGACAATCTCGACGCTACGGCCTCGGCCGCTATGCGGCTGGACCCCCGGCTGGATTGGACGGTCTCCAGGGACGGCGTGCCGGTCAAGGACTGGGGACCGCACGAGCCACGCTGGATCCGGGCCCCGGCGTACGCCGGTCCGTACAGCCCGAAGAAGAACCTTTACGAAGATGCCAGCGGCGCCGTGAGCACTACCGGTTGGGTGGCGACGCAAACGAGCAACATGAACATGCACATCTTTCGCTATGCGGACCTGCTGTTGCTCTTGGCCGAGGCGTACGTTGAACAGGGGCGGCTGGAGGACGCCCGCGCGATAGTAAACGAGATCAGGGCGCGGGCGGGTCAGGTGGCTCAGGGATGTGGGTTGCCGCCGGATGCAGACCGAGCTGCAACATTGCTGGCCCTGTATCCCCAATGTGCCGGGGATGCTCGCATCGCCGTGCCGATTGATGACGCCTCGATTGCCTGGGCCGATTACCAGATCGGCCTGTACCCGGCGGCAGGCTGGGACCAGGACTTCGCCCGGGAGGCGGTGCG
>CP070666.1:2782014-2804784 GCA_020351775.1 Gemmatimonadota bacterium
CAACGGGTGATTTGGCCGCTCACCTGTGCGGCCCACGCCGACCGGGACACTTCGAAGGCGTGCTCACGATCGTGGCCAAACTCTTCAATGTGGTTGAACCGGACGTTGCGGTGTTCGGCAGGAAAGACGCGCAGCAGGCTCGGATCATTACACGCATGACGCGAGAACTCGACTTCCCGGTGCGGATCGTTGTGGCGCCGACGGTGCGCGAGCATGATCGGGTGGCGCTGAGTTCGCGCAACTCCTACCTGTCGCCCGCCGAGCGCGAGGCGGCAGCGAAACTGCCGATGAGTCTCGATGCGGCACACCGCGAGTTCCTGGCGGGTACAGCCGACGTGGCTTCATTGCTGTCCGCCGCGTTGGCCGTGTTGCGGCAGGAGCCGCTCATCGAGGTCGAGTACGTCGAGGCCGTCGAACCGGAACGGCTGGCGCCGGTGCAGGTGGCCAGCTCCGACACCATCCTGGCGCTCGCTGTACGCATCGGAAGAGCCCGCTTGATCGACAACATCATCCTCGGCCACGGCGTGGATTCCGACGAAGTGTTAGCCGGCTGAGCGATGATGGCTACACAAGAATCAGTAACTCTCGATTACCCTAGATGGGCTCAGATCTCACAGCGGCGTCGCGCTCACGTTGCACGCGTGGCCATCTTGTGTCTGGAATGGGCTGATGCAATGAACGTATCAGCCACGGAGCGCGCCCGCTGGCTCAAGGCGGTCACATTGCACGATGCGTTGAAGAGCGCTCCCGCGGAGTTGCTGCGGGAGTTGGCCCCGGATGCCTGGCCGGTCAAGAAGTTGCTGCACGGTCCCGCTGCAGCGACGCGTGCCGCCCGGGACGGCGTGCGCGACCGCGGCATCCTCGATGCCGTGCGGTACCACTCGGTTGGGTATGCCGAGTGGGAGCTGGTGGGTCAAATCCTCTACTTGGCGGACTACCTCGAGCCGGGTCGGTCGTTCCACACCGTGGAACACGAGTCGCTGACAGCCGCGGTGCCAAGCGACGTCATCGGGACTCTCCGCTCGGTGGCGGCACTGCGCGTGGCAGGTACCATGGCTGCGGGTCGGCCGCTCCTGGCAGAGACGGTGGAGTTTTGGAACTCACTGGTTCGCGGATAGCAGCGGCGGTCGTCGTCCTGGTGCTGGCCACCTCGCTGGTCTGGTGGCTGGCCGCGCGCGGGCGCCCCGCCACACGCTTTCCAGTCCCTGGAGAGGATCGTCGTGTGGTGGTGGAAGTGCTAAACGGCACGACGGTGGTCGGCTTGGCACGCGTGATGACGACTGAGCTGCGGCGGGCCGGCATCGATGTAGTCTACTTCGGGAACTGGCGCGAAAGCGCGCTCGACTCGACGCTGATTCTCATCCGGCGCGGAGATTCTAGCTTCGCCGGTGTGATCCGGGACGCCATCGGTGCCGGCAGAGTGGTGTTGGATCCGGATCCGCGACTACTGCTCGACGCCAGTGTGGTTCTCGGTCGCGACGTTGCCGCTGGCGGTGACCTCGATCCGTAGCTGACCGCAGGCACCGGCGATGTCGAGACCGCGGCTCTGCCGGATTGTCGCGTGGGCACCGAGGGATCGCAGTCTCGTGGCGAACTGACGAATGCGCGGCAAAGGCGTCGGCTCGAAACCGGGGACGCCACCGGGGTGCAGCGGCAACAGGTTCACCAGAGCACCCAATGACCGGGCGATCCGGGCCAGTTCAATCGCGTCGTCGTCCGCGTCGTTTTCTCCCGCGATCATCACGTACTCGAACGTGATCCGCTTGCTGAATGAGCGCAGTGTCTCGAGCACTAGCTCGAGCGGGTACTTGCGTTCCACCGGCATCAGTCTGGAGCGGCCCGCACCGCTGGGTGAGTGCAGCGACAGCGCCACCTTGAATTGTTCCGGCCGTCGTGCCAGCCGCTCCAGGTTGGGAACGATGCCGACGGTGCTGACCGTGATGCGGCGCGCGCCGATGCCCAGGCCGCGCGGGTCATTCAAGATCGTGAGCGCCGTATCGACTGCCGCCCAGTTGTGCAGCGGTTCGCCCATGCCCATGAAGACGACGTGGCTGGGCGTCTCGAACTGATCGGCGATAACTAGCTCACGCACCTGGGCTGTGATCTCCCACGGGGACAGCTGGCGCTGGAAGCCCATGAGCCCGGTGGCGCAGAATACGCAGCCATAGGCGCAACCAGCCTGTGACGAGATGCAGACCGTGCGCCGCCTGCCCTCCGGTATCAACACCGATTCGATTGCGGTGTCCCGATCCAGCTGCCACAAGAACTTCACCGTCCCGTCGGCCGACTGCTGTAGCCGCTCGAGCGCTGGCCGGGGCAGTGGGAACTCCCGATCCAGTGCGACTCGCAGGTCCTGGGGCAGGTCCGTGGCACCGCTCCACGTAGTGGCAGGACGTCGCCAGAGACGCGGCAGGATCTGGCGGGTTCGGTAGGGAGGCTCGCCCCTGTCTGCTATCCAGCCTGCGATCGTCGACTGGGCTTCTTTGGGTGTCAGGTCGAGCAGATTCACCGAACGAACGCTACGCTCAATCCCACTCGATATGTGGCGCCCAGATCGTTGAGGCCGCTTGACCGAGCTATGTCGACCTCATAGCGGCCCACCTTGAGGAACAGGCCCAGAGCCGGACGCCACTGGTGCATGCCGTACGCCACCTCGCGAGTCAGCGCAGCGTCGAGCCCGACGTAGCCACCCAGGAGCACGCCGGCACTCACACCATGTTCCAACGCGTCGTACGACCGGTAAGTCACTCCATAGCGCGCCGTGACACTGGTTGGGATGCCGCCAACCTCAGCGGATCGGATCAACTCGTACTCCACGCCGGCATAGTAGTCGGTGGTCTCCTGCTTGCTGAAATCGACGGGGAGAAAATGCGTCGCGGCGGCGAGCTTCAGACGCGGAGTCGCGCTCCAACTGATTCCGAGATCGAACGTGAGGCCGGTCTCGCGGATCACGTCGAACCGCTCATTGTTGACCCGCAACAGTGCACCCGCCACAACTGTATGCCAGCCCAACTGACCGCCCACACCCGCATATTGGATATAGACGGGGATTGATCCGGCAACGGTGCCCGGTGAAGTGCTGGTCCGTACCAGGTCACGTACGTCGAGCCGGCCTAAGGCCAGCCCCAGTCTGGCCTGTTGTCCCACGTCGATCGTGAGGTCGCCACTGAAACCGGAGATTCCCACCACGTTGGAGGTGTGTACCATCTCCAGTCCACCGTAGACACCACTGGTCGCGGGGCGCGCTGCCGGGTTCCAGGCCAGCGCGAGGGGTCCCACCTGTAGGGCGGGCGGCACCGCCAGGGATGCGGCCGCCACACGCCACAGGGCCGCTGAAGCTGGGGCTTGAGCCAGGGCCGGGACCGCAACGAAGCCGAGCGGAATCAGGATGCCGATCGCACGCACTTGCCAATGTTCGCGGGGCTCCCAAGTGCTGTCAAGCCGTGCCTTGCTGGGGTGTCGGAGGTGGCTTATGTTCTTACCGTAGCGACACTTGGCGGCCGACGGTTGGGTTGAGCCGCCGGTTCACACATGGCCTGCCCGGAACAAGGAGTTGTACCAGTCTCTGTGCTAAACCAAGCGAGAGCATTCTGAGCTGCGGATGACCGCGACGGCTTTGCGCACGCACCGGTGCGGAGCCCTCCGCGAAGCCCACGTGGGTCTGGAAGTGCGACTCGGCGGCTGGCTGCACCGCAGACGGGATCTGGGCGGTCTCATCTTCTTCGACCTGCGGGACAGGGCGGGGATCGTACAGGTGTCGTTCGGCCCCGACTGGACGCCGGCCGCCGTTCTCGAAGCCGCGGCGACCGTCGGCCCCGAATCGGTGGTGCTGGTCCGCGGGGTGGTCCAGCCTCGGCCTGAGGCGGCCCGCAATCCCGAGATGGTTACCGGCCAGGTCGAAGTGCGGGCGACCCAACTTGAAGTGGTGGGACCGGCAGTGACCCCGCCGATCCCGGTATGGCGCACCAAGGGTGAAGACCTTCCTGCCGAGGAACTGCGGCTACTCCATCGGCAGCTGGACCTGCGGCGCCCCGAGATGGAACGCAACCTGGCCCTGCGGCATCGGCTGCTGCAGCGTGCGCGCGGCGTACTGACCGAGCTAGAATTCTATGAGATTGAGACCCCGATGCTCACCAGGCCAACCCCGGAAGGGGCGCGCGACTACTTGGTGCCATCCCGGGTCCACCCCGGCCAGTTCTACGCCCTGCCTCAGTCGCCCCAGATCTACAAGCAGCTGCTCATGGTGGCGGGGTTCGACCGCTACTTCCAGCTGGCGCGCTGCTTCAGAGACGAAGATCTGAGGGCCGATCGCCAGCCCGAGTTCACTCAGATCGACCTCGAGGCCTCGTTCGTCGGCCCTGAGGATGTGTACGGCTTCGTCGAGGCGGTGATGGTCAATCTGTGGGACGAAGCGGGGCACGAAGTCGGCCGTCCATTTCACCGTATGGCGTTCCACGACGCAATGGAGCACTACGGGAGCGACAAGCCCGATCTGCGCTACGAACTCAAGATCGAGGATCTCGGCGACCTGTTCGGCGGGCGTGGCTTTCGGGTGTTCGACACGGCGGTGGAAGCCGGCGGCCGGATCCGCGGTATGCGAGTCCCGGGTGGCGCTCAGTTGTCGCGCAAAGCGCTGGACGAGATCGCTGCCGTGGCGCAACGGCACGGTATCGGCGGACTCGCCACGCTCAAGCGTACCGGTGATTCGCTGACGGGCCCACTAGCGAAACTGCCGGATATTGCCAGCGAGCAGGCTGGTCTGAAAGACGGCGATCTGCTGTTGGTTACGGCCGGAGCTGACAACGTCACGTCTGCAGCGCTGGACGCCGTGCGCCTGCAAGTCATCCAGCGGCTGGAGCTCGAGCCGGTCGAGCAGCACGCCTTCCTATGGATCGAGGACTTCCCCCTGTTCGAGCGTGAACTAGAATCGGACGAGTGGATCTTCGCGCACCATCCGTTCACCGCACCACGCCCGGAGGACTTGCCAGCCCTGTTGGACCGGCAGTACGGCGACGTCAAAGCGCAGCATTACGACCTTGTGTACAACGGCAACGAGCTGGGCAGCGGCTCGATCCGAATCACGGACCCGGAGGTGCAGCTACGCGTGCTCGAAGCCATGGGGATCCCGCGCGCCGATGCCGAGCGACGCTTTGGATTCCTGTTGACCGCCTTGCGATCGGGGGCTCCGCCTCACGGCGGCTTTGCCGTCGGCTTTGATCGGGTCGTCATGCTGCTCGCGGGCGCCGACAGCCTGAGGGATGTGATCGCCTTCCCCAAGACCACAGCTGCCCGTGCGTTGTTCGAGGACTCACCGTCTCCGGTAGATCCCGCGGAGCTTGCATCACTGGGAATCGAGATTCGAGGCCAATGAGCGAAGACATCAAACATCGGCTCTCTGCAGAGGGAGCTGATCTCCTCGCCTTGAGCGGCGTCAACGATCTCAACCTGATTGAGTTTGAGCGCATCACTGGCGTGCGAGCTGCACTGCGAGGTGATCACATCACACTCACCGGCGATGTTGATTCAGTCGAGAGCGCCACCCGAGTGGCCAACGCGATGATCGATCTGGCCCGTATGGGCGAGAACCTGACGCCGGAAGACGTGCGCCGCCTCGCCGAGAACGGCGGTGCGGATCCCAAGCGGGGTGACAACGGTGACATCAAGATCGTGTTACCTGGGACGCGCCGCATCGTGCAGCCCAAGACAGTGGGCCAACGCCTGTACGTAGAATCGATGCGCGACAACGAGATCGTGATTGGGATCGGGCCGGCCGGGACGGGCAAGACCTACTTGGCAGTCGCGATGGCAGTGGAAGCTCTGGCGCGCAAGCGCGTCCAGCGAGTGGTGCTGGCTCGGCCGGCGGTTGAGGCGGGCGAGAGACTGGGCTTCCTGCCCGGTGACTTGCAGGCCAAAGTGGACCCCTACCTCAGACCGCTCTACGATGCCCTCGACGTAATGATGCCGCAGGGGCGCCTCCAGAAAGCGATCGAGGCGCGCACCATCGAGATCGCGCCGATCGGATACATGCGCGGCAGGACCCTCGCAGATGCATTCGTGATCATCGATGAAGCACAGAACGTGACCGGCGGTCAGATGAAGATGTGCCTCACACGGCTCGGTCTCAACTCGCGTGCAGTCATCATCGGCGACAAGACGCAGATCGATCTGCCCCACCGCGAGGAGTCCGGATTGATCCAGGTGGAACGCATTCTTCCCGGGATCGATGGGGTGGCCTTCTGCTATCTCGAGGACGAGGATGTAGTGCGCCACCGCTTGGTGCGCGAGATTATCAGGGCCTATGCGGAGGATCAGGGCGTATGACTGATCCGGCGAGAAGACGTCTGAGACTCGAGCTCGCTCCCAGGGAGAGGCCGGGAAAGATCGCGTTTCATGTGGTTCGCTGGAGCCTGCTCGTGGTTCTGGCAATGCTGACTTATCTGCTGTTCCCGGTGGCGCGGAGCCTCGGTGTGCTCGAAGTGGGCGAAATAGCGCCGCGCGAAGTGATAGCCCCGTTTGAGTTCTTGGTGCCGAAGACCGCCGATGAGATCGCCAGTGAGACCGCCGCCATGGTCGCCACGCTGCGGCCGATCTACGAGATCGATAGCGCCGCCGCGGACGGCGCGCTCGTGAACACGGATCTGGTGTTTGCAGCACTCGATAGCGCTATGACGCGCGATGAACTGATCGCAGCCGCAGCGAGTGTCGATCTGCAGCTCACCGAGGAGCAGGCTGCGTACCTCCTGGGCGACGGCCTGCGGCCGGCATACGAGCGTGCGGTACGGACGATGATGCGGCAGCGCCTGCCGCAGGGGGTGGCGCGAGCTGGCTTCGCAGAGCTGGAAAACAGTCCCGAGATCACATTCGTTCGTGGTGACTCCCGTTCGATAGTGCCGCGTGATTCCGTCGACACATTCGAGCGCCTAATCGACGGCCGCGACGCCCTGCACCCGGATCCTACGTCGAACGTGGGCGACCAAGTTTTGAGGAAGCTGATCGGTCACGTGTTCCGGCCGACTCTGGTATACAACGCAGCCGAGACCGACCGGGTCCTGCAGGACCTGCAAGCCAGCGTCAGCCTGGTGCGCGACACGGTGTTGGCGAACGAGCGCATCGTCGCCGCCAATCAGAGAGTCACCCGTGCTGTGCACGAGCGACTGCGAGCCTTGAGTCTGGAACAGCTACGTCGCGGACGCACGGAAGGTGATTTCTCAGCGACCTCCGGCCAGATTCTCATGAACGCGCTCGTCCTGGCGCTGTTTTGGGTGCTGCTGATGCTGTTCCTGCCTGACGCGTACGCCTCGATCCGCAAGATGCTAGCGCTGACGATCCTGTTCGCGTTGGTCATTGCCGGGTCCGCCGCCATCGCTCGCTTCCTCCCCGACTCGCCACCGGCCGAGCTGATCCCGATTCCGTTTGCTGCGATGATGGTGACCGTGATCATCGGCGGGCGGTTGGCGATGGTCAGCGCCATGGTGCTGGCGGTCCTGGTCGGATCCCAGGCTGCGTTCGGCGGTGTCGACGCGGTGTTCGTCTCGCTGGTCGGAGGTGTAGTCGCCGGGCTCAGCCTGCGGTCGATCAGGCGCCGAAACCAGATACTCGTATCGGTGGTCGTGGTGGCTGCCGCGTTCCTGCTCATCGGGGTGACCCAATCGTTGCGGCTAGATGAGCCGATCTCGCACGCACTCAGAACGGCCGGGTTCGGAGGACTGAATGCCATGGTGTCAGCCGCATTCGTGGCCATAACTCTGCCGCTGTTCGAGGGCTTGACCGGGGTGACCACCGAAGTCACTCTGCTGGAGCTGTCAGATCCCAATCGGCCGCTGCTGCGCCGCCTGGCCACCGAGGCGCCCGGTACCTACGCCCATAGTCTGGCGCTGGCCAATCTGTGTGAGGCGGCATGCAACGCGATCGGCGCCAACGGCCTCCTGGTTCGTGTCGGCTGCTACTACCACGACATCGGCAAGCTTAAGAAGCCGCAGTATTTCGTCGAGAACCAGATGCCCGGCGTGAACCCTCACGACAAGCTGAAACCGGAAGTCTCGGCGTCGTTGATCCGCAATCACGTCAGAGAAGGACTGGCTTTGGCCACGGAGCATCGCCTGCCCGAGGCCATCAGAGCCTTCATCCCGGAACACCACGGCACCATGGAGATTTCCTACTTCCTCGACCGCGCCCGTAGCCGAGACGGTGAGGAAGCGATCAACGTCGATGAGTTCCGCTATCCCGGCCCCAAGCCACGGTCGATCGAAACCGCGGTTGTGATGTTGGGAGACAGCGTCGAAGCCGCCGTGCGAGTGCTGGAAGATCCGTCCGAGCAGAAAATGAGAGACGCGATTGACCACCTGTTCCGCCAGCGCATCGACACGGGCCAACTGGACGAAGCGCCCCTCACCATGGGTCAAGTGACCCAAGTGCGCGACGAGTTCGTGCGCGTGTTCGAGGGTGTGCGCCACAACAGGATAGACTATCCCACCACGAGTGGCGGGCTGTCCTCCACCTGGGATGCGACAGAAGAAACGTGAGGTCCGCATCACGAACGCGACCGCAGCAGCGGTGCCGACCGCAGTCGTGCGCGATGCGGTCGTCACGGTGCTCGATGGGGAGCAGACGGGTGCGGCCGACGTTAGTGTGACGTTTCTCTCCGGCCAACGGATGCGCGCGCTCAACCGACGGACCTTCGGCGTGGATCGCGCCACCGACGTCATTGCGTTTGCACTGCCCCATCCGGGTCGTATCGTGGGCGATGTATACGTCTGCCCGTCGGTTGCGCGCAGGGCCGCAGAGCGGCTTGGGGTCCCGGTGCGCCAGGAACTGTTGCGCCTGGTTGTGCATGGCACCTTGCACGTCCTGGGGTACGACCACCCGACAGGACAGGAGCGGACAGTGTCGCTGATGTGGCGGGTACAAGAGCGCTATGTGGGCGGTATGAAGCGAGGACAGCGGTGACTGCTCAGATCGGACAGGTCGGGACGGCGATTATCGCCTGCGTTGCCGCGTTGTGGGCCGCAATGCTTGCGCTGGCGCAGGAGTCGCGAGTGCTGGCACGCACGCTCGGTGACGGGCAGACCGCCAGCGATGAGCCGGCACCGACCTACCGGGCCATGCACGTGGCTCGGATCGCACTGCTGCTGGTGGCTGCTGCCGCTGCGGCGGAGACGACTCAGTGGTGGACGCGGCCGCCGATCGCCGCACTGATACGGCTGGTCATCACGTGCGCCCTGCTGTACTTGGTTGCAGAAAGCATCCCGCGCGGCTTGGGAGTGCTCGTTCCCAATATCGCGCAATCGCTGTCGCGCATCGCCAGGGCGAGTCTGGCTCCGTTTGCACCGCTGGTGGGACTCGTCGCCCCACTCGAGTCGCGACTGGCGCGGCTGATGCCCTCGCGTCCTGGCAGGCTGGAACGCTTCGGGCCGGAACACCACAGTATGCTGGATGGCGTGCTCTCGCTGGCCGATACCACTGTCGCCGAGGCTATGACACCGCGGTTGGACATAGTCGCGCTGGATGTAGGCGCCAGCTGGAGGGAAGCGGTCGATCTGCTGGCGCGGGGTGAACACGTACGGCTGCCGGTGTACCGGGAGGACTTGGACAACGTAGTGGGGATCCTCTATGCCAAGGATCTGACACCGGCGATCGCGGGAGTGGTGCCACCACCGGACAGCTGGCAGGATCTGATCCGCCCGGCCCAGTTCGTGCCCGAGTCGAAGACGCTCACAGTGCAGCTGCGGGATTTCCAGCGAGGTCCCAGCCTGCTCGCGATCGTGGTCGATGAGTTCGGCGGAACGTCAGGCCTGATCACACTGGAGGATGTGCTGGAGGAGGTCGTCGGCGAGATCCACGGCGAGTACGACGTCGATGAGAGACCGGCGGTCGAGCGCGAGGGCGACGATCGCTTCTGGGTCGACGGCAGCTTGGCACTGGACGACCTGTCACAGCTGTTGGGAACGGATGTCGAGAGTGAGGAAGTGGCTACCGTTGGTGGCCTGGTCTACTCGGAACTGGGTCGGGTCCCTAAACCAGGTGAAGAGTTACGCATCGACAGCTTTCGAGTGGTCGTGGAACAAGTGGTCAGGCGCCGCATCAAGCGCGTCTACTTCGAGAGGACCTCTACCGAGGCCGATGATGGGACGAACCGGGGGGCGACGCCGTGACCGGGCTCGCCTTGTTGCTCTTAGGGCTCGTTTTCAGCGGCCTGGGCACCACGGCCGCGGTCGCCTTCTTCGGAGTGAACCAGATCGAGCTGTACCGCTGGATCGCCGGGAGGCTACCCGGCGCGCGAGCGGCACAGGCACTGTTGGCATCATTCGAGCGCACACTCGGCGCCGCGCTGGGCTTGTCGGCGGCTGGTGCGCTGCTCGCTGGTGCCGGTCTGCGAGCGGCGGTGGGCGACATACCCGTCGACGTGGCGGTGCTGACAGTACTGCTCATTGCGATACCGCTGCTCCTCGCGGCACTCTACGCACTACCCAGCGCGCTGGGAAGGCGGCGGCCTGAACCGGTCGTCAAAGGTCTGACTCGGCCGCTCGCCTGGCTGGCGCCGATACTCAACCCGGTCTTCCCGCACGAGGCCGCTGTGCGGCCGCGCGGTAGCTTGGTGCGGGCACGGGTCGGTTTCGCTGCACCCCAGGCGACAGATACCGGAGAGTTGAGCCTGGTATCGGGTGTACTGGCATTCACCGATCGCACGGTGCGAGAGGTCATGACGCCGCGCACGGATATCGTCGCCGTGCGGGAAGGTGCCCCGATCGAGGAGATCGGCCGTGTGTTCGCCGAGTCCGGTTTCTCCAGGCTACCGGTGTACCGTGACTCGCTCGACCATATCGAAGGGCTGTTCTACGCGTTCGACCTGCTCAAGCTCGCGCCGGGTTCCGAGCTGGCACTGCGACCGGTTACCATGACTCCGGCGTCGCGGCAGTGCGCCGACCTGCTGTTCGAGATGCAGCGTGACAGGCGCCACCTGGCCGTTGTGCTGGACGAATACGGCGGGACGGCTGGGATTGCCACGCTACAGGACCTGCTGGAGGAGTTGGTCGACGAGACCTTCGAGGTGGAGCAAGCCGATGACGCGGTGGCTGCGGGAGATGGGGCGGTGACCGAGGTTCCCGGTGATACTCCCACCGCTCAGATCGCTGAGAGCCTGGGCGCCGAGCTGCCGGCAGATGCCGAGACCATCGGCGGATTGCTGATGAGGGCGGCCGGGCGCATTCCACAAACCGGCGAACGGTTCGAGCTGGCTGACCTGGAGTTCTACGTGCTGGCCGCGAGCCCCACGCGCGTTGAGCGGATCGCGGTGCGTCGAGGAGTGACGCCCACGATCCGACTCAAGCTGGAGGGCAAGCGGTAGTCCGCTGCGCAGCCGAAGCGGAAACGGCCGACCAGACCGGACCGAACAGCAAAGCAACAGACTGGACACCGACCGATTCGCCGAGTCGGTCGGCTGTAGGTCGACTCGAGCTGGTGTAGCTGTTCCAGGAGAGGGGCCCATGGAAGGACACATGCAGCTGGCAGACAATCCCGGCTTGCAGGAGGAGCTGCAGCGCTTGGCCGAAGAGGGCAAGTTGGCTCGCTTCTTGGCCCGGGCGCGGCACCTCCACCCGTCCGACCTGTCGGACGTGCTGGCCTCACTGGAAGAGGATCTGCGGCTGCGCTTGGTGCAGGCGCTCCCGCCCGAGGTAGTGTCGGAAGCCCTTGCCGAGATGGAAGAGGAAGAGCATCCGGAAGAAGTCCTGGCAGCGCTCAGACCCGAGCAGGCCGCCGACATTGTAGAGGAACTGGACGTCGACGATGCGGCGGACCTGATCTCCGAGCTGCCGGCCCGCCAGGCAGAGCGCGTCCTCGCCTATGTGGCGGTCCGTGACGACATCGAGCGGCTGCTGCGCTACGACGAGGAATCAGCTGGCGGTCTGATGAACCCGGAAGCGGTCGTTGTGCGAGAGACCGCGACGGCTGCTCAGGCAATCGACGAGATCCGGCGCCAGGCAGAGGAGGTAGAGGATTTCTACCAGATCTATTGTGTGGACGACGGGGATCGACTTGTGGGGATCCTTCCGATCCAGCGCGTCGTTGTCGCCAAACCGGAGACGCCGGTTCAGACGATCATGGAGCCGCCGTTGGCGACGGTCACACCCGATGTCGATCAGGAGGAAGTGGCTCAGCTGATGGCCCGCTACAATATCCCGGCGATTGCCGTTGTCAGTCTCGACGGCGGGCTGCTGGGACGCGTGACCTTTGACGACGTGATGGATGTGGTCGAGGCGGAGGCGACAGAGGATATCCTCAAATTCGGCGGCGCGCCGGGTGAGGAGCAGCTCGCCGGTGAATGGCATCAGGCGGTGCGCAGCCGCCTGCCGTGGCTGTACCTCAACATGATCACGGCCTCGCTGGCCGCCGCGGTCGTGTTCCTGTTCCAGGACACGATCGACCGGATGTGGGTGCTGGCTGCGGTCATGCCGATCATCGCTGCGATGGGGGGCAACGCGGGGACTCAGGCGCTGGCGGTCACCGTGCGCCGCATAGCGGTCGGCATGATCCCGCCGGGCAAGGGCTTCCGAGTCGTGGGTAAGGAGCTGCTCGTAGGAGCCGTGAACGGAGTCGCAGTCGGGCTTCTGGCAGGGCTGGTGACGGCGCCGTTCGGTTGGGGCTGGGAGTTCGGTGCAGTTGTAACCTGTGCGATGTGGGGGACCCTGGTGCTGGCAACTACCGCCGGCGCCCTGATCCCGCTCGTGCTGCAGAAGCTCGGGGTCGATCCCGCCGTGGCCAGTTCGGTCTTCGTGACCGCGCTGACGGACGTCGTCGGGTTCTTCTTGCTGCTGGGTCTCGCGGCGGCATTCCTGCTGCCGCGGATCTGAAGGTTGCAAGTCCCCACGACATCACGCGAACTTTCAGTGGTGGAGATCGACGGGCTGTTACAGGGTATCCGGGACCGCAACACACCCGCGCTGGCGAAGGCGGTCTCGCTGGTGGAGAACGCGCGGGACGGCTACGAGGCACTGCTTTCCGAGCTGCATGCCACGGTTGGAGCGGCTCACCGAATCGGTCTGACGGGGCCGCCCGGGGCTGGCAAGTCCACGCTTGCCGAGCGGCTGATTCTGGGTTACCGCACGCGTGGCGAGACGGTCGCGGTTGTCGCGGTCGATCCAACCAGCCCGTTCAGCGGCGGTGCGCTGTTGGGCGATCGCATCAGAATGGAATCAGTGACGCTGGACCCCGGCGTGTACATCCGCTCGATGGCTGCCCGTGGGGCGCTGGGCGGCTTGGCCACTACAACCACCGAAGTGTGCGACGTGCTCGATGCGTTCGGTTTCGATCGGATCCTGATAGAGACTGTGGGTGTAGGTCAGTCGGAGCTGACGATCGCTGCCAGCGCCGACACTTCGGTATTGGTGCTGGTGCCCGAATCGGGCGACGGTATCCAGGTGCTGAAGGCCGGGGTGATGGAGATCGCGGACATCTTCGTGGTTAACAAGGCCGACCGGCCGGGCGCGGAACGATTGGTGCAAGAAGTAGACGTGATGTTGGGCCTACGCAGCGGCAACGCGTACCGCCGGATGACGCCGCACCACTCGCCGCGCGAAATGGGTGTCGAATCCCCGGTGGCTGCAGACGAAGGATGGTCGCCTGCGGTCCTGACCACTGTGGCGGTGAAGGGAGAGGGGGTCGAACAGTTGATCGACACGGTGGAGCAGCACTATCGCTACGTGACTGAGAGCGGTGAGCTCGACACACGGCGTCGGGAGCGCTTGGCGCGGCACACGCGTGAGGTGGTGGAACGTAACCTCAGCACCATGGTGTGGCACGAGGGCGAGGGGGAGCGAATCCTGGCAGCCGGCCTGGAAGGCGTGGTCCAGGGTGAAGTGAGCCCCTACCGGTTGGCTCAGGACATCGTTGCCGGCATACGAAAAGGCGGTTCAGCACATGAGTGATGACAGAGCTTCTGAGGCTTGGCGTGAGTCGTACGAGGCAGCCGGCAAGCGCAACGTCGACTTCGTAACCCAGAGCTCCGCCGAGGTCGAGCCGCTCTACACGCCCGCATCCGTTGCCGGGTTCGATCCCGCGCAACAGCTCGGTTACCCTGGCGGCTACCCCTACACGAGGGGGATCCACCCGACGATGTACCGGGGTCGGCTCTGGACCATGCGCCAGTTCTCCGGCTTCGGCACGGCCGAGGATACCAACCGACGCTACAAGTTCCTCTTGGAGCGAGGCCAGACCGGGCTGTCGATCGCGTTCGACTTCCCGACGTTGATGGGATACGATTCCGACAGCCCCCGGGCCGAGGGCGAGGTGGGGAAGTGTGGTGTAGCCGTCTCGTCGCTAGCCGACATGGAGACACTGTTCGATGGAATTCCCATGGAGCAGGTCTCCACATCGATGACGATCAACGGTCCGGCGGCGATGCTGTTCTGTTTCTACGTGGCTGCAGCCGAGCGCCAGGGCGCGAACATCTCCCAGCTGCGAGGCACCGTGCAGAACGACATCCTCAAGGAATACCAGGCCCAACACGCGTGGGTGTTTCCCGTCGAGCCGGCGCTCAAGATCATAACGGACATGTTCGATTGGGCATCGGAGCACACGCCGCAGTGGAACACGATCTCGATTAGCGGCTATCACATCCGCGAGGCCGGAGCGACGGCAGTGCAGGAACTCGCTTTCACTCTGGCCAACGGCTTCGAGTACGTGGAGCGCGGCATGGCCGCCGGCCTGGCGGTAGATGACTTCGCACCGCGATTGTCGTTCTTCTGGGACGTGCACAACGACTTTTTCGAGGAGATCGCCAAGATGCGGGCGGCGCGCCGAATTTGGGCACGTCATATGCGTCAACGTTATGGTGCGAAGACCCCTCGATCGGAGACGATGCGGTTCCACTGTCAGACGGCCGGTGTATCGCTCACCGCGCAGCAGCCGCTGAACAACGTGGTCAGGGTGGCGTACCAGGCGATGGCGGCGGCACTGGCCGGTGCCCAGTCGCTGCACACCAACTCGCTGGACGAGACGCTGGCGCTGCCCACCGAAGATGCCGTGAAGCTGGCACTGCGCACGCAACAGATCCTGGCGTACGAAACCGGTGTCGCCAACGTGATCGACCCGTTGGGCGGGTCGTACTTCGTCGAGGCGCTGACGAACCGCATGGAGCAGGAGGCGGAGGATCTGTTCGAACAGATCGACAAGGTTGGAGGCGTGGTACGGGGAATCGAGAGCGGCTGGTTCCAGCGGCAGATCGCGCAGAGTGCGCTGCGGTTCCAACACGAGGTCGAGCAACACGGCAGAGTAGTGGTGGGAGTGAACGATTTCATCGATCAAGACGCCGCCGAACTCGAGATCCTCAAGGTGACCGATGCGGCGGATACGACGCAGCGCGAGCGACTGGCCGCGCTGCGGGCCCGGCGCGATGAGGATGAAGTCGAGGCCTGTCTGACAGCGTTGAAGCAGGCCGCGGAGAACGACGAGAACGTGATACCGCCGATGCTCGACTGCGCCAGGAGCTATTGCACCCTCTACGAAATCAGGCACGCACTCGAGATGGTATACGGTAGCTACCGTGAGCCCGTCTTCTTCTAAGTTCCGTTCCGACTCGGTTTTGCCAGAGAGGCAAGGCCGAGTGCACCATACGAATGCTTAGTGAAGAGGACGTGACGGGACCGTTGAAGCTCGACTGATTTGGGGCGAGGAGCTGGGACGGCACTAACTGCACTGGCAGTACCAGATTGGAGACGAACAGAACCATGACAGCAACGGTAGAGCGAACCGGCCTTCCGACGTTACACGAGGTACTAGATCGGATTGCCGCAGTCGGTACGACTTCTCACTGGGTCGTGTCATGTTACTTGAAGCTGGAACCGCGGGACCGGAGCCGCGGAAAGTACACCATCAAGCTCAAGAACCGGATCAGGGAGCGGCTGGCGTGGCTCGACCGGATGAACGTGTCACGTGCGGAGCGCGAGGTCGTGGGCCGCGATTTGGATCGCGTGCGCGACTTCCTGGACGATCCATCCAATCTGCCTACTGGGCGGGGGATCGCGGTGTTTGCGTGCGAGCCGCTCGATCTGTTCGAAGCGGTGCCACTGCCCAACGTGTTCCGCTCACGCCTGGCGATCGACCGGTCTCCTTTGGTGCGGGAACTAGCAGCACTCGACGACGAGTTCGGTCTGGTCGTCTGTGCCGCCTACGGGCGCACCAGCGCCCGGTTCTTCTGGGTCACCGCGTTCGGGATCGAGGAACTCTCCGGTATCGTGACCGGAGAGACGACCCGGGCGGGCCGGTTCCGCGGCGGGCGGTCGCTGCCGGGAGCGGGACCGGCGAGCGCGGGCGAGCACAACTACCAGCGCCGGATCCAGCAGGAGAAAGACAGACACTACGCCGATATCGCCGACCGGCTGTTTGAGCTCTCGCGTGGCGAGGATGTCCGTGGTGTCGTGGTAGCGGGCAACGGGTCAGTTGCGGCTGAGCTGGTGCCACACCTGCATCCCTATGTCAAGCAGGCCCTGCTTGGTACCGCAAGGCTCAACCCCAAGTCAGCCACGCACCGTGAAGTGTGGGACGAGGTGGTGGCGGTGCGGCGCCAGCGCGAACGGGAGTGGGAAGCCAACCACGTTCGCGAGCTGAGAGAGGGCATCGGCACTGGCTGGGCGATAAACGGCATCGAGGAAACACTCAAGGCGCTGTCCAAAGGGCAGGTCCGCACCCTGCTGGTTGACCCAACGGTATCGCAGAGCGGCTATCGCTGTGCCGGTACCGGTCGGCTCACTACGGACCAGAACAGCTGCGGGATAGAAGGTGAAGCGGGAACGTTACCTGACGTGGTGGACGAGGCCATCGAGGAGATCTTGCGGCAGGGAGGCCGCATTGATGTCATCGAGGACGAGAATGCTCGTTCGCAGGTCGACGGGTTGGCGGCGCTGCTCCGGTTCAGGGGGGACTGATGCGCGTCGAATATCTTGTTTCGCCCACGGGAGCTAGGTAGCTTCACCGCACAATGCGAGCAGGTTCAGGAGAGTCCGCGCAGGCTAAGTCGGCGTCCCGGCCGATCCGTGTCTTGATCGGCAAGCCCGGCTTGGACGGGCACGATCGGGGCGCCAAAGTAGTTGCGGCCGGACTGCGCGATGCCGGGATGGAGGTGGTCTACACCGGCCTGCACCAGACGCCCGAGATGATAGCGACGGCCGCGATTCAGGAGGACGTGGATGTGGTCGGTCTCTCGATCCTGTCAGGCGCCCACATGACGCTGTTCCCCCGCGTGAGACAACTGCTTGCTGATCAGGGTCGCGAAGACATCCTGGTCATCGGCGGGGGGATCATTCCGCAGGACGACATCGACCGATTGGAAGCGCAAGGAGTCGCACGGCTGTTCGGACCCGGCACGGCCACGGAGGAGATCGTCGCCTACATAGACAACTGGTTCCACAGCCGCAGTGAGTGAGTTCGTCCGACCTCCGCTGGACTATACTACTGCATGATTGCACTTAGCATGTTCACGTCGCGTAGCGGTGCCACAGCCGGCTTGTTGCTCTGTATCGCTTGCGCCTCTACCCCAGAAGACTCACAGGCGCCGCAGCCGGCAGAACCCCCGTCCGGCAGCACGGCGTCCTCTGAGGTGCGGCCTGCCAGCACGGCGGTGACGATCAAGGATCCGATCTTGCCGCCTCGTATCGCGCTGTTGGCCGGCCTGCTCCCGCTGAGCAGCATGGGGGTCGACACCTTTCGCCTGAACCATCCGGAGCTCGACGGTCGCGGCGTGGTGGTCGGGATCCTGGACAGCGGGATTGATGCGGGCCTGCCCGGTTTCGAGCGCACAACTACTGGCGCAGACAAGATTCTCGATCTCAGGGATTTCTCCAGGGAGGGCAGGATAGAGCTTGGACCGGTGACGCGTTTGGGCCGCGACACGGTGGTCATCGGCAACGTCCAACTGAGCGGCTTCGGCAGGGTCGCACGGCTCGCTACGCCGCCCTACTACGGCGGGATGCTGCGCGAGCTGCCGCTGGGTACTGCGCCGGCCGCCGACCTGAACGGTAACGGTACCGCCACCGACGAGTTCCCGGTGCTCGTGGCCAAAGCGAGCAGCGGTTGGTTCGTCGTCAGCGATACCGATGGCGATCTGGCGCTGGACGACGAGACGCCGGTTCGCGACTACTTGGCGGCGCACCAAACGTTCTCCTACCGGGCGGGACCCGAGACGAATGGACCTGGCCTCACGACCATCGCGGTCAACTTGAGCGAAAGTCACGGCATGCCCACGCTCGACTTCTTCTTCGACAACTCGAGTCACGGCACGCACGTGGCTGGTATCGCTGCGGGCCACCGGATGTTCGATGTGCAGGGATTCGATGGTGTGGCGCCGGGTGCCCAGCTGCTGGGTCTCAAGATTGCCAACAACGCACGCGGCGGCATCTCGGTGACCGGTAGCATCCTGCGCGCGATGCGCTACGCGGCCGATTTCGCTCAACAGCGTAACCTGCCGCTGGTGCTCAACCTGAGCTACGGCATCGGCAACGAACTCGAGGGAACTGCTGCCATCGACTCGATCATCGATGAGTTTGCCTTGAGACATCCCGAAGTTCTGTTCGTGGTTTCGGCGGGCAACGACGGCCCGGGGATCTCGACCGCGGAATTCCCCGGGTCGGCCCAGTACGCCCTCGCAGTGTGCGCGATGTTCCCGGGAGTGTTCTCGCAGCCGCCTCGGCCCGGAACGGCACCGCCGGATGACTTCGTCGCCTGGTGGAGTGCCAGAGGTGGGGAGTTGGCAAAGCCGGACCTGTGTGCGCCCGGAATCGCGTTCTCCAATGTGCCTCTGTGGCACTCGGGCCAGGAAGTCCAGCCCGGCACCAGTATCGCGGCGCCGTATGTGGCAGGCGCCGCCGCGATATTGCAGTCGGCGACACTGGAGCGTGGCTGGCGGGCCCGCGCGGTCGACTTGACCCGTGCGCTGGCCAATACTGCTGAGATCCCGGAGGGCGCCACCCGGTTGGACGTGGGCTCCGGCGTTCCCAACATCGGCGCGGCATATCGCTGGCTCTTGGCTTCGCATCAGGCGGGTGTGTATTCCGTGCGCGCTCTGCCCGACGGCGGCAACACGTCGCACGGTACCGCCGCCTACCGCAGGTCGGGGCTCGCGCCAGACGATACGCTGCAGCGCTTCGAGGTCACCTCCGTGGCTGGACAGCCGGCGGCGCAACTGGTGCTGCGATCCGACGTCGATTGGATCACCGCGCCGGCGCTTGTGGAACCGCTCGGCAGGCCGGCCATCGTCCCGCTGCGCTACGATGGCTCACGGCTGGTCGAGCCCGGTGTGTATGTGGGGACGGTGTCGGCGGTGCCGGCCAGCGACACGATGGCGGGGCCGTCGTTCAACCTCGTGAATACAGTCGTCGTGCCCCAGGGCTTACGTGATCGGTTCAACTCCCGCGGTAGGCTCCAAGCCGGGGGGCAGCGTCGCTACTTCTTTGAGATCCCGCCCGAGGCAGGCGGCCTGGAAGTGAGGCTGGCGGTTACCGACGGATCGGACGATGCGACTCTCCACCTGTTCGAGCCGGATGGCCGGCCGCAGCGGCGCCGTGGCAGCGTGCCTGGAATCGTGGGAACGTGGGCCCGGATCAACGTGGCCGGGGGCGAAATCGTTCCGGGCGTGTACGAGGCCGTCGTCGTCGCACCACCCGGCAGCGAGGTGGCCTACGAGATCGAAGCCGCGCTGCCACACGTGAGCCTGTCGGCGATCACCGACGGCCCCACAGTCACGGCTAGGAACGCCGGCACCGAGCGGGTGACGGCAACGCTGTCAGCATCGGTGACGGGCGCCGTGCTCGAGATGCAGGTCCGGAGCGCAGGCACAGCTCCCTTCGCGGTGCGAGTGCCCCAGCTAGAGTGGGCTGACACAGTGGCGATCGAGGTCGCCCTGCCACCGGGATACTGGCAGACGGTAACCGACTTCGGTGTGACTGTGTTCGACACGACCGGCGCCAAGCTCTTCGACAGCCCGCTCAACTACGCGTTCGCTCGCCAGAAGGTGTCACGCGACTCGTTGGAGTACGGCGGCGATCTGCTGATCGAGTTCCTGCCTGGCTACGCCCACCTTGATCCGTTGCCCGAGTGGAGCGGTGAGGTGCGGGTCGAGTTCCTGCTGAGCCAGCCGATTCAGCTCGACACTCTGGCGCCGGACGGCGTGGAGATTAGCCTGGGACCACGGGAAGAGCGGGTCGTGAGCTTCCAGGGCGTGCCCGCCGATTTCTTGCTGCCCCAGGGTTTCCATCCCCTGGTGGAGGTGACTGCACGAACTATCACCGGACCTAGCACCGTGCGGCGTGGCCGGGTCGCCGCGCTGCAACCGTCCTAGGTGACGCTCAGGCGGCAGACCAGCCGACGTGCCTGAGAACGGTCCCATCAGAATCGCGTCCGGCCAGGGCTTCTAGGGAGACACGCCCGCGAGCGGGCGCCGTTGGAGCGGGTCAGTGGGATAGCGCCTCCTGGAACGGGCCACCGAGCGTGGCCGGTTTCGCGGTTGACCGTCCCAGGGTCGAGGAGATGGTTGCCTACTGGTCGGCCCCGATACCGAAGAGCGAGATTACTCCCACGGTAGGACAGCTGAGCGCGTGGGACTCGGAGATCATGGTGAATCAACGACGGCGGCAGGCCAGCAGACCACCCAGCAGATCGACGCGACGCGTCACCTTGGTTGAGATCACGCACGCGCGCAGCGGCGATAAGGGAGACGCCGCCAACATTGGACTGGTCGCCCTAAAGGCGGGTACTACCCGTTGCTGGGCGAGCACCTGAGCGCCGCCCGTGTCGCCCGTCACTTACGCGGCCTGAACAGGGGAAACGTCGTGCGCTACGAGCTGCCCAACCTCAATGCATTGGACTTCCTGTTACATGAAGCGCTCGCTGAAGGCGGCACGCTCTCGCTCAAGGCCGACGCGCAGAGCAAGGTGCTGTCGACCGCGCTGTTGCGCATGGAGATTCCTGTACCCCGGGGCTTCCGTGTCGGCTGACCGAGTGCTCGTCGACCTGAGCGGCGGCGTGCTCACGCTGACCCTCAACCGTCCCGAGAAACGCAATGCGCTCGATTCTACGATGGTGAGCGAACTGCAGCAGCAACTCGACCGGGCCGAGTTGGATGCTGAAGTGAAGGTCGTGGTGGTGCGCGGGGCGGGGAAGGACTTCTGCGCCGGCGCCGACCTGGCCGAGCTGCTCGAGTCGGTGGATCAGAGTCCCGATGACAACGCGGCCCACGCGCAGCGGCTGGGCAACGTGTTCGTGACGATGCGCAAGCTACCCAAGTCTGTTGTTGCTGTGGTCGAGGGGCGCGCCCTGGCAGGCGGCTGCGGTTTGGCCACCGCGTGTGACCTGGTTTTGGCTCACGCGGAAGCGTCGTTCGGCTACCCTGAAGTCAAACGCGGTTTCGTCCCCGCCATGGTGATCGCAATGCTGCACCGCGCCGTCGGCGAAAAAGTCGCTTACGACTTGGTGGGGACCGGACACGTACTCACTGCAGCGGAGGCGCTCCGCGTCGGATTGGTGTCACGCGTCATCGCGGCGGACGGCTTCGACGCCGCCGTGGACGAGATAGTACAAGGGATGGCCGCGTCCAGTCCGTCGGCAGTCGCGCTGATCAAGCGGCAACTCTACGAGGTCGAAGGCCGCAGCTTCGAAGAAGCCATCGCGCTCGGCGCCAAGGTCAACGCGGTGGCGCGCGCCACGCCGGATTTCAAAGCGGCAGTGGCAAAGTTCCTCCAGAAATGAATCGGATCCGCAGTGGACCGGCGGACCCTACAATCCCGGCGGCAGCGACGGTCGTGCCAGGCAGCCAACTACGTTCGACGTGGCCGCCGGGCAGTCGGGACCGATGCGCCGTTGCCTCCGCCGATCGCTGTGCTGTTTCCCTGGCCGTCGTTCTGCTGACTGTGGCGTGCAGCCCTGGTGAATCGGAGCCGCCCTCCAGCATCGATTACGACACTGGGACTCATCTAGTGCTGTTGGGCACCGGTACGCCCAACGCCGACCCCGACCGGTCGGGTCCCGCGGTGGCGGTTGTCGTGAACGGAACGCCCTACCTGGTCGATGCCGGGCCGGGCGTCGTGCGGCGTGCTGCGGCGGCACGCGACAAAGGCATCAGCGGATTGCGCCCGTCCAATCTGGGTCACGTGTTTCTCACGCACCTCCATTCCGATCACACACTCGGTCTGCCCGATCTGATCTTCACGCCTTGGGTTTTGGAGCGCGACCGACCGGTGGAGTTGTACGGACCGCCCGGTGCAGAGAACATGGTCGCGCACATCACTGCGGCGTACGACGCCGACGTGAGGGTGAGGCTCGATGGCTTGGAGCCGGCTAACCCGCTCGGCTACAAGGTGAACGTGCACGAGATATCGGCGGGCGTGATATACCAGGATGACAACGTAGTGGTCACCGCGTTTCCTGTTCGACACGGCGCGTGGGACTACGCGTTCGGTTACCGGTTCGAGACGGCGGACAGAGCGATCGTGATCTCCGGTGATGCCGTACCGAGTCAGTCGGTCGTGAAGCAGTGCAACGGTTGTGACGTCCTGGTCCACGAAGTGTACTCGCAGGCCGGATTCGAGCGGCGCGACCCGGTGTGGCAGCGCTATCACGCCAGCTCCCATACTTCCACCGTGCAGCTCGCGGAGCTAGCGACTCAGGCGCGGCCGGGGCTGCTGGTGCTGTACCATCAGTTGTATTGGGGAGCGACGGACGAGGAGCTACTGGCCGAGATCGGGGCGCACTACGATGGCGTGGTGGTGTCGGGCCGCGATCTGGATG
>CP070666.1:2804884-2808355 GCA_020351775.1 Gemmatimonadota bacterium
CCCGTCTCGATGACTCTCTCGCAGCTCGCAGACAGCACCGGCCAGCCGATCGGTACCGTGGAGATCAGCAGGGACATCTCGCAACGCAGGGCATTGATGAATCAGGTCATCCAGTCGGAGCGCTTGGCGGCGGTCGGACGCCTGGCTGCTGGCGTGGCCCACGAGATCAACAATCCACTGGCTGTGATCGCCGAGGTCGCTGGTTACTTGGAAGATGTTCTCGCGGGAATCTCAGGCGATGAGAAGGTAAACGTGGAGCGGGAGTTCCAGGAAGGACTCACTACGATTGCGGCTCACGTGAACCGGTGCAGGGACATCACACACCGCCTGCTCGGCTTCGCCCGCAAGAGTGAAGCGCGACTGGAGGTAGCCGACGTCAACGCGGCTCTGGACGAAATCCTGCCTTTCCTCGAGAAGGAAGCGCGGTTGGCGAATGTTCGGATCCACCGGCAAGACGCAGCCAACATCCCCCAAGTGAGCATTGAAGAAGTCCAGCTCGAGGAAATCCTCATCAACCTCATCACCAACTCAATTCAGGCTATGACCAAACGCGGTCATGGGAACATCTGGCTCGCGGCAGCGGAGGACGGCGACAAGGTGATTCTCACCGTCCGGGACGATGGGCCGGGTATCGACGAATCGGTTCGCGATCGACTTTTCGATCCGTTCGTGAGCACGAAGCCCCAAGGCCAAGGAACCGGACTCGGGCTTTCCATCTGCTACGGGATCGTCAAGCGATACGATGGAGAGATCCGAGTCGAATCGAAGCCCGCAGAAGGTACCACTTTTCAAGTCGTGCTGCGCGTACACCATATGCCGTCCCGTAACAAGTCGAGATCCTGACAGAGGCGTTTCCACCCGTCACCTGCTTCCCGCTTGAAGTTCAACGAGCTGCTCGTCGGCGTGATCGCGCTCGATCTGCGTATGCCGGGAATGGATGGAATCCAGGCCCTTCATTGAGCCACGATGGGCATTCCCATAAGTGGCCAGATCAACCATACAAAAAGCCCTAGCACAAGCATCAGCACGATGCTGGCAGGTATGCCGGCAAGAAAGAATCCTGCCGAAGAGAACTGTTTGCTTTCGTAGGCAATTGCATTCGGGGCTGCACCGACCAGCAGCAGAAACGGCATACCCGCCGTGGCCAGGGAACAGAACAGAACGACCTCGGGCGCCACACCAAGGTGCGAGGCGATTACCAGGGCCACGGGCAGCGAGATGGCAATCGCGGCAACGTTCATAATCAGGTTGGTCATCACCAACACGAAGAAGGCCGTTCCCATGACGAACGCGAACCAATTCGCGCCTTGAAAGAGAACCAGCCACTTGATGGCCAACCACTCGGCCGCACCCGTCTGCCACAGGCAAAGCCCGATGCTCATGGCCCCACCGAACAGCAGCACGATATTCCAAGGAATATCCTCAAGATCCTTGAGGTTCAGGATTCTGAAAACAAAAAACAGAATCGTGGCTACAAGAATGACCGCGCTCTTGTTGAGCGGTTGGAAAATGGGAACGAACGATTTCAGACTCATCACCGCCACGGCTGAAAGGACGATCACCAACGAGAGGATCTCGGTGCGCGTGATCGGCCCCAGCCTCTCATACAGCATCCTCGCCTGCTTCCTCAACCCGGCGATAGCCTTCCGTTCGGGCCTGAACATAATCATGCACAGCAGCCAAAGCAGAACCACCATCGTGCAGCCGAGAGGCAGCATATAGTAGGTCAACTGGAAGAAGGATACCTCGCGACCGACAATGTCCTTGAAGAACCCGATCGCCACGGCACCGCGCGCGGCCCCGAGCAAGGTAATGATGCTACCGGCACCGGCGACGAAAGCCATGCCGATGAAGAGCCCCTTGCCGAATCTCGTGGGCTTATCATCCTCCTCGTACAGAGCGTAAATCGCCATCAGAAGGGGATACATGGTCGCAGCCACGGCCGTGTGTGCCATAATCAGGGTCAGCCCGGCCGTAATCACGAAACTGCCCAGGTAGATCATGCTGGTACGCTCGCCCACCAAAACCAGCATGCGATAGGCCATCCTCTTCGTGAGCCCGCTCTTCGAGAACACCATGCCGAATGTGATGGAGCCAATAATGAACCACACCGACGGATCCATGAAATCGCCGAACGGTACCTTCGCCGGCTCTCTGATCATGAACAAGACCTGGATCGCGCCGATGGCGATGCTGGTGACCCCGATCGGTATCACCTCAAAAACCCACCACGTGGCCGCCAGCAGAAACAGCGCCAACGCGGTCTTGCCCTCGTAGGTCAGTTCATATTCCGTTCCCTGAGGATCGACGGCAGCGGAAAACGGCGGAGCGAAGTAAACGATACAGAACAGCGTAACGCCCACGAGCATCCAGAAATGCTTCTTCAGGTCGACCCAACTGGCTTCTTTCGCCCTGCGGCGGATCGCGGAGGAGGAGGCGTCCACGTCTTCGTGGGACCCTTCCAAAACGTTGTCGCTGGTCGTCATAGTCGCTTCTACCGGAGACGCAGAAACTGTTAAACCGGGGGGAGTTGTATCTCGGCACGTTCTCGTGAGGAAAGCCGTCGCTTCAGCAATCCAACTCGTCGCTCTGAGACAACGGCGTGCCGATTCCTAGAATCCGAGCAATCTCGTTCAGCACATCGACGGAACGCAACACCCCCACGATGCTCCCTTCCCGGAGCACAGGAAGCAGGCTCGTATTCTGGTCCACCATTTCATAGATGGCCTTCATGATATGATCATCATAATCGATGGTCGCCCTGATGGGAATCATGAAGTCCCTGACCAGACGGCCAGCCCGCTTGCGAATCCCTGCCACGACTTTCTTGTAGGAAAGTTCGGCCAGGTTCGGGTCGACGTCCACGTCGAACAGTTTTCGCCGGTACTCCAGCGACCCGCTAAGCAAGAACCGCGGCTCCAGCCCCCGCATGATATCCCGACGTCTGAGCATACCCAACAAATCGGTAAAGCCCTCATTAAATACCAGAGCCACCCGAGGGAGGGACGCCTGGCGCCTTCTCAAAATCTGCGCTCTTCCCATTGCCTCGATCGCTTGGCGAAGCGTGTACGTGTCTTGTACGCGCGGATACTCTTCAACGGGGACCATTATGTCGTGTACGAGTTCTTCATTCATCGTCCCTATTCCCTCGAAAAGGAATCACCACCACTTGGTCTCCAAGATCCCCTCGCTTCTCTCTTCCACCCGCCTTTGGGCACGAAGCATCCTATTCGCTTTGACTTCAGAGATCTCAGTTCACCCTCCGCATCCGCTGTACTGTCATTCTCGGCCGAATACTCGTCCCGTACTATAGTCTCCACGGCATGCTGCCAGCAACCAGGGTCCCACGGCGACAGGGAGCTCAAGTGGCGGGGAGTCCGGCCCCGGCGAGGGGAAGCGGGCACCAGCCGTCTGTCGAACCCATTGGCGCATCCCGCTGACCGGGTACCGTGAGCAGTGCCCCGCCGTGTG
>CP070666.1:2808455-2812805 GCA_020351775.1 Gemmatimonadota bacterium
GTGGCATGGCTCGGAACAGAGCCCAGGTTCCCCGTTCCCCGAGAGAGGATTACCCGACTCGGTAGCTGTCGGGCATCCCGGGCCGGGTCATCGTGTTGAGAACCCTGCACGCAAGTCGTACCTCCACCCGCCGGCTGCCTTGACTCACGTCCAACCGTGCTAAGCTGGCAACGCCTCCGGGCCTCCTGTTTTCCTCCCGAATGCCAGTGGCTCCTCTCCCTCATTCGGGTGCCAGAGTCTTCACCGGATCGACCCGCGTCGCCCGAACGGCGGGGATCAGCATGGCGACGGCGGCTACTGCGACAAGAAGCAACGGTACAGCGGCGAAGACTCCTGGGTCGTGCACTCCCACCCCGAATAGCATCGCCTGCAGTACGCGAGTGAGCGCCAGTGCGCCGCCCAGACCTACGACCACACCGGCGGCCACCAGGGGGACACCATCCCGATAGACGAGCCGCAGAATGCTGCTCTGCTGCGCGCCAAGAGCCATCCTCATCCCGATTTCACGCGACCGTTGGGCAACCGTGTACGACATCACGCCGTAGAGACCCACCACCGCGAGCAGCAGCGCAGTCAATCCGAAGGAGGTGAGCAGCATCGTCCTGAAGCGTGGGTTCGACGTGTCTTCGGCGATGATCTGCTCGAGTGTTCGAACCCCCTCCAGGGGCATGTTCGGATCCACGGTTTGGATCTCGGTCCGGATGGCCCGAACCAGTGAGAGGGGCGGCACCGAGGCCTTGATCACGAAGTTCACGTCTGTGTCCGGCCGCTGGGAGAATGGCAAGTATACCTGGGGCATGGAAGTCTGTCCCAGCCGGTAGTGCTGCACATTCCCGGCGACTCCTACGATTTCCAGGAACGGACTGCCCTCTCCTCCAAAGCGGATGCGTTTCCCCAGGGGTGATTCTCCTGGGAAGTGGGTCTGGCCAAAGGACTCACTGACCACAGCCACCCGCGTGGCCCCCTCCCGATCGTCCCGCGTGAACTCCCGCCCCGTTCTCAAGGGAATCCCCAACATCTCGAAGTAGCCGGGACTCACTCGGTAGAGGAGAGCCGAGATGGCGTCTTCGGGACCGCGCGGCGGTCGCTCTTCGAGTTGCAGGCCCCATATCTCATCCCGTCCGCTCACCGGGACCAGGGTTGTGATGGCCACCGATTCGACCCCGGGAATGGTCGCAATGCGCTCAAGCGTTGCCTCAGCGTAGGCTCGACGGTCGTCGGCCGCAGGGTAATCCGCATTGGGAAGCGGGGTGTATGCCGTCAAGCGGCCGCCCGCCTGGAACCCAGGATCCTCGTTCTGAAGAGCGAGGAAACTGCGGATCAGCAGACCCGACCCCACCAGCAGCACCACGGCAAGGCCCACCTCGACGACGACCAGCCCCGCTCGGAGCCGGCGGCGGGTGGAGTCTCCGGTGACGCCCCAACCAGTCCTTCTCAGTGCCTCGCCGAGGTTGGAACCGGCTACGCTCAGAGCCGGGTAGAGCCCGAAAAGGAGGCCAGAGGCCAGAGAGAGACCGGCCGTAAAGAACAGGACAGTGCCGTTCAAGTCGATCTCCTGCATACGCGGCAGGATCTCAGGCCAACCTACGAACAGGCCTCTCAGACAGACGACGGCAAGTAGCACTCCCAGGGTGCCCCCGAACAATGAGAGCAACAAGCTCTCGGCGAGGAGCTGCCGCACGACCCGAGCCCGGCCCGCACCCAGCGCGGTGCGGACTGCCATCTCGTGGCCTCGATCGCTACCACGGGCGAGGGTCATCTGCGCCACATTGACGCAGGCGATGAGCAGCACCAAACCCACGCTCGCCAGTAGAATGAAGAGTTGAGGCCGCGCTTCTCCTACCATAACATCGTCGAGGGACCTTACCGACGCGCCCCAGCCGGTGTTTGAGCCGGGGTATTCGGCCTCCAGGGCCGCCGCCACAGCCGACAGGTCTGCCTGAGCCCGCTCAACTGTCACACCCGGTTTCATGCGGGCGATACCCCAAAGGAAATGGTTTTGTCGCCCCCACCATGATTGGGGCCGGAGTGGTAGGAGAAGCTCCATGCCGCTGCGGTTGAAGGGGTGGCGCCACCCCGCCGGAAGAACTCCGATGATGGTGTGCGGCACCCCGTTCAGGACCATGCTCCTTCCGACGGCGTCGGGGTCACCGCCGAAGGACTCCCGCCAGAAGCCATGATCCAACAGCACCACACCTTCCCGATTCGGGTCCATGTCCTCTTCGACAAAGCCCCGCCCCAACACCGGCTCTCCTCCCAAGATCTCGAGGTACTCCTCAGAGACCTGGTACGCCGCCAGCCTCTCGGGCCGGTCGCCCCCAGTGTACGTCACGGTCCTGGACCAATAGGCAGCCATCAGCTCCATGGAGCGGTTCTGCTCCTGCCAATCCAAAAAGGTCTGGGGGGCGATGGTGAACGAGTTCCAGCCCCGGGATAGGTTGTTCTCCATCAGAAACACGATGCGCTCGGCGTCGGGATACGGGAGGGGCTTCAAGACCACGCCGTTCACCACGCTGAACATGGCCGTGTTGGCGCCGATCCCCAGGGCCATGGTGATCAGGGCCACGATTGTGAAACCCGGGCTTCGGGCCATCATCCGCACGCCGAAGCGGACGTCGCGAGCGAGTTCCTGAAGCATGTTGTCTCCTCTGTTTCGTCTCCGTTGCTGCGGGACCTTGCGGCGCGGGCCAAATAGGAGCTGGAATGCACCGGCCAACTCCCGCAAGCTCGAGGAGCGCCGTTCCGCATCATGCCCGCTTCCCTGCTCTCGAATGACTGACTCCTCCAGGTCCCCTAGGAAGTACTCACGCTCGGAACGGGGAACGACGAGGCCAACGAGGAAGCGGATCAAGCGCGATGTGCGCGGGGCGGACATCACCGCTTCTCCAACTTGAGGTCGAGCCCGCTAGCAAGACGTCGCAGGTCCACCAGCGAGCGCCGAATGGCCAAAAGGCCGGCAGGTGCCACCTCGTAGAGCTTCTTGCGGCGGCCACCTCTCTCCGCCGTCGGCTCGCTCGTACGGGAGCGGAGGTACCCCTTGGCCTCGAGCCTTCCTAAGGTCTTGTAGATCGTGCCCAGGGTGAGCGTTCGCGAGGTCTCCCTCTCGAGTTCTTCCCGGACCGTCACTCCGTACGCGCCGGAGCCGAGCCGTACAACGGCCAGCATCACTAGCATCTCGAATTCGCCCGCGTGCCCCATGTGCCACTCCCGTTTATTTCTCTGGCATCGTCAGGGATATGACGTATGTTAGATACCGCGAAGGGTCGAAAGGTTGCAACGGTAAGGGCGATAAGGGGCGGTAAGTGTCGGCAGGGCATTGTCAGCTTAGCGCTGCTTGCTCGTATCTAGAGCATTGAGCCCAGTCCGTAACTGCCTGAGAATCAAGGACTTCCGGTTTGATGGATCACGCTTTCAGCTCGAGAATTCACTCAAGTTGACAGTACTGTACTGTACGTGATGGCTACTTTGGGCCCGAGGTCAGGATCCACATCGTCAGGTGACCCGAGCGCAGCACGGTAGCTTGTTCGAACGTCCTTGTCGAGTCCCACAAGAACCTCTGGAGCCAAGTCCCTGATGAGGTCGAGGAAGTCCAAGCGCGACCACTCCGTGGGCTTCTCGTGTTCACCTCGATGATAGAACTCTCCGCAACCTGGTCTCATGGCACGTGGGGTAGTCTGTTCCGGTCCTAATCTACCCTAGACGAAAGAGGGACGACTCAGGCAATATACGAGATGAGACACCGAGAGCGCGCATCAAGGAGGCAGGCATGAAAACAGCGAGCTTGACCCTGGTAAGTCTGCTCGGATTGACCGTAGCAGCGTCCGTGTTGGCACCGCGCGCAGGGGCGCAGGATGCCAGCCCGCAGGAGGCCACCGGGTGGATGTCTCCGCCCGCCGATATACTGGAGGTGCTCCACGCACCGCAGCTTCCCCGGGCGTGGACGGCACCGACCGGCGAGTACTTGCTCCTCGCCGATCCCGTGCTCTATCCCCCTCTCGCCGAGCTGGCAGCGCCGATGCACAAGCTGGCCGGCATGCGGGTCAATCCCGCCACCAACGGCCAACACGGCTACCACGGGGGCACCTCCCCCCGCCTGGTCCGGGTCGATGACGGAACCACAACACCGCTCGATCTGCCGGCGAACGCCGAGGTTCACACCGTGGCATGGACCGTGGACGGCCAGCGCTTCGCGCTCACCGTCGGAGACGCCGATCACATCAGTCTGTGGGTCGGCTCGGTTGGAGGCGAAGTGACCAGGATTGAGGGCCTGGCTCTCAACCCGCTGATGGGCAGCGCCGCGAGCTGGCTACCCGACCAGGAGCGCCTGCTCGTCCGCCGCATCCCGCAGCG
>CP070666.1:2812905-2815385 GCA_020351775.1 Gemmatimonadota bacterium
TGAGCCAGGGTGCGTCGCCGTCGATCGTCTCAGAGGTCCCAATTCTCTTGCCGAGGGCAGGCTCATTTGGCCAGAAGGCCCGCGCCATCGCGTCGTTCACGATGACCACTGACGCGGCCGGAGAACTCTCATCCACGAGGAATGTCCGTCCGGCGAGGATCGGGACGCCCATTGCCTGGAAGTAGGAGCTGGACACGTAATCAAAGTAGGCACTCGTGTACACCTGTCCTGTCGGATTCTCGGCCGTTATGTCCCTCGACATGGTTCTCAGGAATGAACCCGCACTGGTTGTTGCACAGGCGGTCACCCCCGGAATCGCTCTGAGTCGCTCGTACAGCTCTCCGAAGGCAACATGTTGCTGCTGATGCGATACATACCTGGATGCGCGCATATCGATGTCCAGCGTCACAACTCCCTCGGCATCGAATCCGCGCTCGACCGACGTGAGACGAGCGAAGCTCTTGACCAGGAGACCCGCACCGACCAGGAGCACGAACGTGAGTGCGATCTGAGACACCAACAGCCAGGCTTGAGTCCGGTTACGGGATCTGCTCCCCAATGAACCTCGACTCGTGTTTTGAAGTACCGAGGTCAGACGCGTGCGGAGAGTTGTGAGGGCGGGAAGAGTCCCGGCGGCCACTCCAGTAAGAACCGTCACAACGGCACACGACGCGAGGATGCGGACATCCACCCCGATCTCGCCCAGGCGGGGAGTGTCGGACGGAAGGATTGCGACGAACGGATCGATACAGAGAATCGCGACAACAGCACCGAGAGCACCCCCCGCTACCGACAGTGTGAGACCCTCGGTGAGCAACTGTCTCAGAATGCGTCCACGACCAGCACCGAGCGACAATCGCACCGCCAGTTCGCTGCGCCGTTCGGATGCCCTCACCAACAGCAGATTCGCAATGTTGGCACAGGCTATGACAAGGAACATCCCGACAGTACCTAGGAGTAGTAGCAGCGCCGGCCGTACCTCGCGCACGACGTCATCCTTGAGGTACACGATATTGACGCCATAATCTTTGCCGGGAATCGGATAGACTTCCTTGAGATGCTCCGCCAGGATCTCCATCTGGCGCTGAGCCTGATCCAAGGTCACGTTGTGGCGTAGCCGGGCGATAGGTATGAAGTTGTTAGCGTCCCGCTCGAGACGCTGCAGACTCCCCATGCGACTGAAGGTCGTCCATACCGCACTTTCTCCCGGGAATTGAAACCCCTGGGGCATCACTCCGACGATCGTGTAGGGTTGTTCGTTCAACACCATGGTCCGGCCAATCACGCTCGAGTCCGAGCCGAAACGCCGCTGCCACAACCCGTGACCGACAATAACGTGACGCGGCCCTCCGGCTTGATCGTCCTCCGCGATGAACGTGCGGCCTAGGACCGGTGCTCTACCCAGAGCAGCAAACACGCCGTGTGTCGTCCGGGCTCCTCTGATCCGTTCTGCCATGTCGTCACCAGTGACGATGAATGTCGCCGACTGATATACGCCAAGGTTCTCGAACACGGTGTTTTGCTCGAGCCAGTCCTCGTACACGGGATACCCAAGTGGGTATCTGTACGCATATGCATGGGATGACGGATTGGGGCTTTCGAGCAGTGCGAGGTCGGTTTGCCAGGGGACTACGAGACGGTGCGGTTCCGGGTAAGGAAGCGGCTTGAGCAGCACGCCGTCCACGACGCTGAAGATGATGGTGTTCGCGCCGATGCCGAGGGCGAAAACCATCATAATGACCGAATAGAACCCAGGGCGGCGTTTGAACGACCGGACCGCGTAAGTCAGATCCTGCACGAATGCGCCACCTAGGTTCCGCCCTCTGCTCCGCTTGTCGCGATGTGAGAGCCGACGTCGGCGAAATGAAAGAGCCAGGTTTGGCACAACCGACTTCAGCACTTGTGACCAGTACCAGCGCCGCGCCTCGGACCGTCCGGCGTGCTCCTGTAGAGACAAGAAAGCCTCGCGAAGGTCGCCGAGCTGTTGCTCTCGGTAGCGGTTCGGCAACGAGAGACTGAGAAGAGACTCCGCCAGCCTTGGTGGCACGCATTGTCTTCCCTTTCTCACGCCTCCACTTCGGTGCCTCACTGATACGCTCCATCGTCCAATACAAGACCGTCCCAGAGCCGAGCGAACATGTCACGTGCCCGCTCCAAAGCCACAACCCCAGCCCGCTCCAACTGGTAGTAGCGCTTGGCCTTGCCGCCACGCTCCGGAGTCGGGTCACCTAACGTCGAGGAGATGAAGCCTTTCGCCTCCATGCGATCGAGCGCGGAGTACACGGAGCCGATACCCACATCGCGGCCCGTGCGATCGGCGATCTCTTGGCGAATGGCCATCCCGTATGCCTGGTCCTTCAGGCGCGCCAACGTGAGCAGGACGACCTGCTCAAACTCCCCCGGGAACTCCCTTTGAGACATGGCCGGCTCCATTTATTCGGCAATCTTGATAATATCGACAATCAAAAATACGGGTCGGA
>CP070666.1:2815485-2848100 GCA_020351775.1 Gemmatimonadota bacterium
CACATGCAGGTCCCGGCGGCGCAACTTGATCCCCAGAGCTACGGGAAGCGCACGTCCGTGGAGTCCGTGAAATCCGTATGTCTTCAAGTAGTGCGGAAAACGGCTCGAGCAGCCGATGCCCGATACGAAGACGGTCTTCTCGGGTTGTAGCTGCTCCGCCTCAAGCAGACGCTCTACGGCGGTCAGGACGGCATGATCACCACAGCCCGGGCACCACCGCGCGACCGCACCCTCGTAATCCTGCATCGAGTAGTATTGGTCTTCATCCTGTCCGCTTCCGAGCAACGAGCACGCCATGTGTGTCATTTCTTCGCTCCATTCGGCATGTGATCACGAATGGCCTTTAGAATGTTTCCGGGGCGGAGCGGCTGACCCGGGACCCGCGTCCAACAGTCCACGTCGACCAGTGTGCTGGCTCTCAGCAGCCAGCAGAGCTGACCCCGCCGCCTATTCTCGTACGTGATGAAAGGATCATTGGGATCGTCACTGTAATTGATCTCAACCGTCATAACTTTCTTGAAGCCGCTGAAGATCTCCTTGAGGCCCGGTTCCAATGGTGAGAGGAACCGCAGGTGCAGCGATGACACCGACAATCCCTCCTCGCGAGCGCGGTCAACGGCTTCCTCGATCGCACCCCACGTGCTGCCCCATCCAACTACCAACAGATCTCCCGACTCATCACCATGCACTTTTGGCCGCTTCAACGTCTGCTGGAACACTGCCATCTTGCGGGCTCTCATCTGGCAGCCCCGCTCGTGAACGTCGGGGCTGTAGCCGATCTTGCTCCGCTCGTCATGCGAGAGCCCTGTCGCTATGAACACCCCTCCCGGCTGACCGGGTATGATCCGCTGGGACAGCCCCAATTGCTGATCCCACGCATACGGCAGTGTCCCCTCCGGTACCGGGTGCAGATCGAGCGGTGCGGCCATCCATTCCGACTTCAGATCGGGCCGGGGGAACGGCTGCACTCCCGTCGCAAGGTTCGCATCCGACAGTACGATCACAACGCAGCGAAACGCCTCGGCTATGCGTCGCGCCGTTGTCATGCACAGAAAGCACTCCTCCATCGTGGCAGGTGCCAATACAACGTGGGGTGCGTCACCCGGTTGACCGAAAATCGAGGCGAGCAGATCCGATTGCTCGATCTTGGTCGGGAGTCCGGTGCTGGGTCCACCCCGCTGCACATCCACCACGACAAGGGGCGTTTCAGTCATGACAGCGAGGCCGATGAATTCCAGCTTGAGAGCCAGGCCGGGGCCCGAAGTGATCGTGAACGCTACCTTACCGGCAAACGACGCCCCGACTGCCACCCCTGCAGCCGCTATCTCATCCTCCGCCTGATGGACGACGCCTCCGAACTGCTCGAAGACGTCGCCGAGATGGTGCGAGGCCGACGTCGCCGGGGTGATGGGATACATTGCGCATAGTTCCATGCCGGCGGCGATGCCGCCAAAGGCGATCGCCTGATTCCCATTCATCACGACCCGCGGCTGTTCGGACTCCTTCGTTTCGATGTCGATGCGGAAGTCGAGGTTCTCGCTGGCCCATTTGTGACCCAACTCCAGCAGAGCCACGTTGTTCTCGTAAACCTCTTTGGCCTTGCGCTTGAACTGCAGCGCAATCAAGTCGCGGATCTTGCCGAGATCGCGTGAATAGATCCAGGCGAGGATCCCGAGGGCCAGCATGTTCTTCCCCCGTCGGGGGTTTTCCACGATCGTGAGGCTCTGCTCTTCCATAGGAACCGGTATAAAGCGGTAGGACCGATGGCTCATCTCCTCCATGGCCTCTTCCCACTGCTTGCGGATGTCCGGGTCCTCGTGGGACTCCCACATATCCTCGATCAAAATGATCGCGTCTTCGGCCAAGGCGTCCATCCGGTGGCGGGCGAGCAGCACTTGCTCGTTGAAAGCCATGACCAGGTTGGCGTGATCGCCCCAGTTGGTGACGGGGCCCGTTCCGATGCGGATGCGGTTGCCGCTGGCGCTCGCCGGAGTCCTCGCTGGCGGCTGGATCTCAGCCGGGATGATCTCGACCGTCCACACGCCGTTGCCCATCTTCGCCGAGACCGATCCGAAAATCTGACTGGCCTTCTGTGCCCCTTCACCCGAGTCCGTCACCACCTCAACCGTGTGCTCCTTCACGCGGATGGTCTCAACCGATCTCGCCTTACGCCTCTTGGGCTTTTTATCCTTCAATGCTTTCGTCTCTGAAGCAGGTGTAGTCGCAGTCATTGTCTACCTTCGCTGAGAGATCGTGTACACTCAAGCTGGGACCTTCCCAAGAACCCGGTGCCAACTACTATGTGCCCGCCCTGACGAACCACCCTCCGTTCCCACAGAGTGCAGTTTTCGTAGGACGGGCAGCCGATACCACCAGTTGTCGCAATCCCGGCGTTCGGGTCCTCTGTGAGCCTCGATTTCCAACCACCAACAAAATAACCACCTCTGGGCTAGAGTTGGACCTGACGAGCATCTGTGAAGAAACCTTCACCGCTGCCTCAAACTTCTGCGCCGCAGGAGGTTACGGGTCGCGGTTCCCCCGCGTCGCGGCGCGTGCTGGCCCCGATTCGTGCGGGTCCGCTCGCCAATATAGGTACCGCTCCACACAACGCTAATAGTGGAAACTACTCATCTGCTTCTACTCCTCTTCGGCCTACCCTCGCCTGCCGCCTGCCCTATCTTAGTCGAATATCAACTGTCAAATCCCTGAACCAAGCCAGAGGTGGCCCAATGAACTCGACCGGGCGACGCGCGTTTTTCCGGAGATTCATGGGCGGGCTGGCGGCGACGGTGGCCCTCCCCCCAGTCATTTCCGAACGGGACTGGCGGTCGGGAGCGCGAGTCCCGCGACTCCCGAAACTATCCGAAGCCCCACCTGACGAAGCCTACTGGAGGCTGGTGGCCCAGCAGTTCTCGTTGCGGGCCGGACTCGTGATGATGAATGCCGCCAATCTCTGTCCTTCGCCATACCAGGTGGCTCAGTCTGTCAACCGCCTGACCGCAGATGTGGACGGCGATGCTTCGTTCCAGAATCGCGCTAAGTTCGGCCCTTTGCGGGAATCAGCCCGGCAACGACTCGCTGCATACGTGGGCGCCGACCCAGATGAAATCGCGATCACGCGCAACACTAGTGAGGGTAACAATACGGTCGTCAACGGACTGGTACTCGGGCCGGGTGACGAGGTGGTCATCTGGGACCAGAACCATCCCACCAACAACCTTGCCTGGGATGTGCGCGCCGATCGATACGGCTTCCGGGTGAAGCGTGTGACAACCCCATCGTCTCCGGGCTCGGAGGCCGAGCTCGTGGAGCCGTTCCTCCAGGCGTTCACCCCGGACATGAGGGTGCTGGCCTTCAGCCACGTGTCCAACGTGTCGGGAGTTGCCCTACCGGCGCAGCAGCTGTGCGACCGGGCCCGTGAGCGCGGGATATTCACGCTGGTAGATGGCGCTCAGACCTTCGGGGCCTTGCGCCTGGATCTGCACGGCATGGGTTGCGACGCCTTCACCGGCAGCTCACACAAGTGGTTCGTGGGACCCAAAGAAGCCGGCGTACTGTACGTGCGCCGAGACCGCGTGCCAGAGATCTGGCCCAGCGACGTTGGGGTGGGCTGGCAGGCCGCTCTCCAGAACGGTGCCCAGAAGTTCGAGAACCTGGGGCAGCGCGATGACGCGGCAGTAGCTGCCATGGGGACTACCGTGGCGTTCCACGAGACGATCGGGATCGACGCTGTCGAGGTCCGCGTGCGTCAGTTGGCGGACGCTCTGAAGCAAGGTCTCTCGGCTGCAATCCCTGATATCAGGTTCCACACGCCCCTCGATCCGCAGCTTAGCGCGGGCGTTGTCGTATTCCTCCCCGCAAACGCCGACGCAGGGCAGCTTTTCGAGGTGCTCTACTCGGATCACAAGATTGCCGGAGCCGCAATGGGGGGCGAGTTCACCGGTGTGCGGCTGTCACCCCACATCTACAACACGATGGCAGAGGTAGAGCGTGTCATCGACGTGATCGCGGCGCTGGCATGATCCGGCAGGCCCGGCGGGCCATCACCTGGCGTCTGAAGCGGCCAATCGCTACTATGCGCGGTCGCCCTCACGAGGAGTCACAGATGCCCACCGCAGAGACTATCCTCGGCCTCAAGGGTCGGGGAAGTGGTGACCATTGTTCCCGATGATTCAGTGCTGGCTGCGGCTCATCTAATGAACCGATGCGGCATCGGCGGGTTGGTCGTCACCGAAGATGAGCAGATTGTCGGGGTGATCACGGAGCGCGATGTACTGCGCCGCGTGGTGATGACGGACCCCGTCGTGACCTGCCGACCGGAGTCGAAGCTGGAAGAGTGTAGCGCAACGATGACAGAGAAACGCATCCGCCACCTGCCCGTGGCGGATGAACACGGCTTAGTGGGGATCATCACTAGCGGTGACATCCTGGCCTATCAGGTCGACGACCAGGAGGCCACCATTCGGCACCTCAACAGCTACATCTTCAGCCTTCGTGAGAGACTCCGTCGGCGCCGGTGCGCCGCCGACGGCACTCGCCTCGGGCCAACTACTCCTCGCCCTCCGTCCGCCCGCCGAGCTGCTGGTCGATCAAGAGAAGGCCTGACCCGCTGTCACCGACCAACTGCATCTGAGCGATGATGTCGCTGACGGTCTTCTCTTCCTCGGTCTGCTCGGAGATGAACCACTGCAACAATATCTGGGCCGGGTAGTCCTTCTCTTCCACGCTCAGTTCGTACAGGTTGGTGATCGCGGTGGTAACCTTCTGTTCGTGCTTGAGACTCTGCTTCATCACTTGCAGTGGGCTCTTGAACTGCGACGGTGGCTTCCCCAGGGCTTTCAGAACAACGTGACCGCCATTGTCGAGCATGAAGTCGAATAGCTTCATCGCGTGGGCTTGCTCCTCCAGATGCTGCATGCGCATCCAGTGGGAGAACCCAGGAAGGTTGTGTTCGTCGAAGTAGGCCGCCATCGCGAGGTAGATGTACGCGGACTCCAGCTCCATTGCTATTTGGTCGTTGATTGCAGCCTCAACGGCTTTCGTCGGCATCTATAGACTCCGATATTCTACAAAAGTGGGGTACAGCTGCCGGATCACGCGGGCCGGTGCGAAGAATCTACCGAGCAGGGTCGAGTGATTCCAGAGCGGTCGGAGAATGGCTTGCGCACTGCCACTGGCATCGCCCTGCTAGGCAGCGCACTATGTCGTACTACAGGTTGATCTCACCTCACTGACAGGGAGCGCGGAGATGTCGCGGCACGTAGCGGAACTGATACTCGAGCTGGGAGAACACCAGAAGGCTGTAGATGCCCGGCTGCAGACGTGGCAGTCGGAGCAGATCGGCCGCCGGATCTGGGAAAAGGACCACACTGTCTGGGCCGCCGAGCCGCTACCCGACATCACCGATCGGTTGGGCTGGCTGTCGCTCCCCTCAACCTCGCCGGACGAGGTAGAGCAAATCGAGGCAGCGGCTCGGGAGGTGGAACCTGAGGGCTTCCGGCACGTGGTGCTTCTTGGGATGGGTGGCTCGAGCCTTGCCCCCGAGGTGTTTGCGGCGGTCTTCGGCAGCACGCCGGGCCGTCCCAGGCTGCTGGTGCTCGACTCGACGCATCCGGATGCCGTGCTGCACGTCGAGCGCCAGATAGCGCCTGCGAACACCCTGTTCGTGGTTTCCAGCAAGTCGGGTACTACTCTGGAGACTCTGGCACTGTTTCGCGCTTTCTGGAGTCGAGTCGCCGATGTCAGCACATCGCCTGGTCAGCACTTCTTGGCGATAACCGATCCGGGCAGCCCCCTTGAGGGATTGGCGGAGCGGCGGCAGTTCAGGCGTGTGTTTAATGCCCCGGCCGACGTCGGTGGACGTTACTCGGCGTTGTCACCGTTTGGCCTCGTACCGGCCGCGCTGATTGGGGCTGAAATTCGAGGGATCCTCTCGAGTGCTCGTATCATGGCCGAGACCTGTTCCCAGTCGGTCGATCCGAGGCTCAATCCGGGACTTACCCTAGGTGCGGTACTTGGGGAGCCGGCTTTGGCCGGCGTCGACAAGATCACTTTCATCACTTCACCTTCGTTGGCACGGTTCCCTTCGTGGATCGAGCAACTGATTGCCGAGAGCACGGGCAAGAATGGCAAGGGTATCCTGCCCGTGGAGTCCGAACCCGAATTGCCTATCGATAGCTATGGTATGGACCGGTTTTTCGTGTTCATTACGCTGGAACAAGATGGTGCGGCCCAGTTCGCAGCAGACGCTGCACGCCTCGCCAGCGCCGGTCATCCGGTCGCGCACGTGCAACTGCCCCGGAAGACGGCGTTGGGCCATGAGATATTCCGTTGGGAGCTGGCCGTCGCGGCGGCCGGGGCGATTCTGGGAATCAACCCATTCGACCAACCTGACGTGCAGCTAGCCAAGGATCTGGCGCGCCGCGCCATGGAGGATCCCGATACAGTGGACGGGATTTCTGGTGGCGGCGGATCGACGATATCGGCCCGGTCTCACGGACTGGCGCAACAGCTGGAGCGGTGGTTGAGGGCTGAGCCCGGAGACTATTTCGCCATCCAGGCCTACCTCGCCCCGAGTGCCGAGATCGATGCCGCGCTGCGGCAGGCGCGCGGCGATCTGGGACGGCGGCTCCGAGTCGCGACGACCTCGGGCTACGGTCCGCGCTTTCTTCACTCGACCGGGCAGCTGCACAAGGGCGGTCCGGCTGGCGGCCACTTCTTGCAGTTGGTGGACCAGCCCCAGACAGTCGCTCCTGTTCCAGAGACCGACTACACATTCGCTGAACTGATTCGAGCGCAGGCCGCGGGGGATTTCGGAGCCTTGCTGCAACGTGGCCGCAGCGTACTGCGGGTCGATCTGGAGGACGACGTAGCCGGGGGGCTCGAGCGGCTGCTCACGCTGCTGCCGTGACGGATTGAAGGAGCGAGTCAGATCGGAACCGGTGGTCCCAGATCGCAGACAGTGCACCGCAGTGCCTGTACGTATCAGGACGGAGACGCGATTCAGCCACAGCCCCCGATATCCAGTCGCCCCTTGCGCGGTCCGGTTGGGCCGTTACCTTGCAACGTCCTTTCTCAGGCTGGTTTTCAACTTGCATGAGCTCCGCATCGGTGTAATAGACCTCGTCACCAAAGGTCCCAATCGGGCGCTGTACGCTCGCGTCATGCACGCCAACCTGGCGAGTATCATGCCGCAAGTAGTAGCACACTGGTGTGAGGAATTGGGACACGACGTCACTTTCGTATGCTTCACGGGCCGTGAGAACCTGGTCGATGAGCTACCCAGCAACGTCGATCTAGTTTTCATCGGAGCGTTCACTCAGTCAGCGCAGCTTGCCTACGCTCTGAGCAATCTGTTCCGCTTTAGAGGTGCCGTAACGATCCTCGGAGGCCCACACGCGCGATGCTACCCGGAGGATTCGTGCAAGTATTTCGACTACGTTCTTGGATTCACTGACAAGAACCTCATCGATGACGTTCTCCGCGACCATTCGCCAAATCGGCCGGTCGGTCGGTTCCTGACCGCCGAACGCCAACCGCAATCGCTTCCGGGCGTTCGGGAGCGATGGAAATACATCAAACCGACTCTTGAGAAAGCTCCGCTCATCAAGATTGTTCCCATGCTGGGCAGCCTAGGATGCCCTTATGACTGCAGTTTCTGTATCGATTCGGAGGTGCCATATCTGCCGCTCGATCTCGAAACCCTCAAGCACGATCTACGCTTCCTGTTGACTCGGTTCAGGCGGCCGCGCGTTGCGTGGCACGATCCCAACTTCGGAGTGCAGTTCAATGCCATCATGGATGCCATCGAGCAGGTCGCGCCTCCCGACACCGTCGATTTCATAGCGGAGAGCAGTTTGTCGCTGCTGTCAGAGAAGCGGCTCAAGCGCCTGCGACGGAACGGCTTCAAAGCTATGCTGCCGGGAATCGAGTCGTGGTACGATCTGGGTAACAAATCCAAGACTGGCGGACAAACGGGGAGTCAGAAGGTACGGCGGGTCTCAGAGCACGTGAACCTCATAATGGAATACGTCCCGTACGTCCAAACGAACTTTGTGCTGGGATTGGACGTGGACGAAGGTGTGGAGCCGTTTCAGCTCACCAAGGAGTTCGTGGACAAGTCACCGGGGGCGTTCCCCGGCTACTCACTGCTTTCGGGATTCGGCCGGGCCGCGCCGCTCAATCTCGATTATCAGCGCGACGGCAGGATATTGCCTTTCCCGTTTCACTTTTTGAACAACAATCACGCAATGAATGTGAGGCCGAAGAACTACTCTTGGGGGGACTTCTATGATCACGTCATCGACCTCACAAGACACACATTCTCCTGGCGCTCGATACTCCGGCGCTACCGTGCCGTCAAGACCCAGATACCGAAATGGATGAACGTGGTTCGCGCCGTATCTTCCGAGGGGTTCGGCCGGATCAAGTACTACTCCGAGGTTCGCAGACGGCTCGAGTCCGATCTGCCGTTCAGGCGGTACTTCGAAGGCGACACGACGGAGTTGCCGGAGTTCTTCCTCAACCGCGTTCGGGCGGATCTGGGACCGCTGTGGCAGTGGCTGCCACGTGGAGCGCTGCAGCACGATTCGAACGCTTACCTCAAGTCGGTGGACGCCCCGGTTCCCGCACAGTCGGATGTGCAGGGTCCTGAACCTGCAGGTGCTGCAGTAGGCGACCAGCGGGTGCCGAGGCTACAAGGCTGGGATCTGCACTAGGAACGCGCGCACTGAAAGCGCAGTACACCAGCGTCACTGAGAGTTACTGGTTCTCGTCCTCGCTCGGTCGCGTCGGCCATCCGATTCTCAGGTCATTCCAATGCAGCATGGTGTTGAATACCAGGGCGTGGCTGCCATACGTCTCCAATCGCCAAAACGGACGAATCGCAAAGAGAATGACGTGTCCCTGGGCCACTGGGACATCGATCACTGCAGGTTTCCCCGCGATCTCACTCTCGCCCCTCAGCATGCCGCTCATCAACACCTCGCTCTCGGCGAACCTGAGCACCACGCGTGGGATCTCCTTCTCCCACAGCTCATCACGCAACCAGTCGGGATTGCGGTTTCCGCCGTCGTTCTTGTCCACCTGGAACACCGGTCGTGAGCTGAAGTACGCCCCGAACGGCTCTGTGTAGCCGTACACGATGGGACTGGTCGAGTCCTCGGGTTCGGCTCTCAGCACCGAGCCGCGCGCGATCAGCTGTGGCGGCGTGCTGATGCTAACCCGGCGTGTGAGCGCCATCTGGATCGGGAAGTTGGATGCGACGCCTTCGGTGATGAAGACCCCTCCGTCTTCCAGGAACTGTCTCAGGTTCTTCAGACCGTCATAGCCCATCCCTTTCCTGACATCGTCGGTCTCGTCGATTATTCCGATCGCCGGATACTCGGCAGTGTTCTTCCACGGGAGGGCCACGCCGGCTTCGCTCGTACCGCTCACCAGGACCTGCGGACTCGCCCTGTGGTTCGGCATGACTATCACGTCGAACTTTGACAGATCGGAAGTGCCGATGTCCTGCTCCGACAGATATGTATATGGGATGGCAAGACGGTCGAATGTGAGCCGCCACCAGCCAGCGTCCTGTGGCGTGGATACCCACGTGTGCACCAGAGCTACCCGCGGCACGTCCAGATCGTGAGTGGCGACTCCTGGTCGCCTGCGCACGCCGCGGATCTGGAGCCCGAGCTCTGCGGCGCTACGCTCCAGTCGCTCGACCAAGTCGGGAGGATTGCCTGCGACCGGGATAATGAAGCTCCCCGCCTCGTACGTCATGTCGTCGGCCTCGAATCGGCGCTCCGCAGCTTCCATTCTCACATCGGCTAATCTGAAGCGCAGCTGCGCAACCGCATCATCGGTCGTGTTGTCGACCAGATAGAAGTCGCGTTCCCTATTCTCCAGGTTCCCGCCGACCGATACTGCCTCTGGAAGCGGAACCATTCGGGCATCCAGAATGGAAGAATCGGATACAGGATAGGCTGTCACATTGTGCAAGTACGGCAGGGTCCAACCGACATCGTCGTACGGTGGGTCGGCGCCACTGGGAAAGCGCTGCTCGCCCAAGAGCACCTGTACGACCGTGCGGTAGGGCTGGTCCATTCTAATCACGAAGTCACCTTCAGATGCACTCTGCTCTGATCCATCTTCGACCGACCATCGCAGGTCCTCCTGGGCGGCGTGGACTTCGACTCCCTGCTGCAACATCAGGTTGGCAAGGCTGTGAGCGGCGATCGCTCTCCGTTGTTCCCGTGGAATCACCCAGGCGTAGGGTGGTTCGGTCTTACCTCGCTCTACCGCGCGGACGCCCTTGAGGTAGAAGTTCTCGACGAACTCCCGTCGCTTATCGGCCGTATACTTCAATGCCACCAACACGCCACTCTGCATGTAGTTTGTGTTGTTCCTCAAGGACCAGACCGCCTTTTTGAGCGGAGGAATGGGCCGGTACCACTCTCTCGATGTCGTTCGATCGGGCAACTCGCGTTCGCGAGTGTCGGCGCCGCCATTGCCCAGCGTCTCGTAGAAACGCCCGATACTGTTGCGCGTGTTTGCGATCCAGACCAAGTAGTTGGTCGCCCAGCCCGTGTAGAACGCGTGAGTCCACACTCCGGGCATGCCGAACTTGGTCAGCTGGGTGACCTCTTCGTGCGAGATGTTGTGCCATTCATCGATTGTCAGGGGATCGATCTCGGCGTTGTACGGCCCGGTTCCGGTCGAGACGTAGAGGTAGTAACCGGACTCGTGCAGATCGTGCATCACCGTTGGGTTCCAGTGCAAAAAGGACTTGAGGATGTTACGTGTCAGCGCGAGCCCCAAGCCGTTGCCATCGCGGTTGTTGTCGTGTGCTACGTATTTCCCCCAGTATGTCAGCCCAGGTCGCACGTCGCGGTTTGCCTTGCCGTATCTATAAACGTCCACCATACGGTCACGACCATCGGGTTCGGTGGCAGGCACGATGATCACGATCACGTTGTCACGAATGGTCTCGATGAAGTCCGATTCCTCTACCGCGAGCCGGTAGGCCAGCTCCATTACCATTTCGGGCGGTCCCGTTTCCGGGGGATGCAGGCCGGCGGTGATGTAGTAGATCGGTTTCGCGTCCGACACTATCTCCGCAGCCTCGTCCTCGGAAACGCTTCGCGAATCAGCAAGAGTGTTGAGATAGCCGCGGTAGCGTTCCAACTCGTTGATGGTGGCCTCGTTCGCAACGACCACCTCTATCATGTCACGGCCCTCCTCGGTCTTGCCGAAATCGCGGGCGATCACCCTCGGAGAAGCAGCCGCCAGAGCCCGCATGTACCCGTAGATCTCGGCTGTGCTGTGGAGGATGTCGGGTGCGCCGATGATCGTACCGAAATGCTCGAGCGGGGAAGGAACCGTCTGCGACAGCGGCAGGTGGTCCACCAGTTCGTTCAGAAACCTCGCGTCAGTAGTGTATTCCCGGATCTTGGCGCCATACGTCGTATCGTTGGATTGTGCCTGGCCGGCCAGGACTGGCGGCGCAACGAGGGCGCCACACAATAGCGATACCAGCGGGTACCTGCGGTGACTCATGGGATCCTCCGAGTGGCTGGCGCGGGTTTTAGAAGCACCGGATGGGGAGAATGTACGTGCGGGTCGGCAACGCGGTAAGGCGTCTGCGAGCCGACACTTGGGATGATCGCATGTCTGGAGCGACCGACGGTCTAGCCGTAGGCTCACTCCAGATCCAGTGACTCGTTGGCAAACAGGACTAAGACGTGTTTGTCCTGCAGCCGCCGTACTACGGCCGCGCTAAACAGTTATCGTCGCTGCAACCAGAACCGCTCGTACCGCTCCAGCCACTGCAGATCGTATTCGTCGCTGCGGGCAATGAACACAACGCCATTGCCGAATCCCACCACCTGACTCCTGTTGGGGAGCACTACAGTATGAGTTGGCCTGCCCTGCGCGTCGAATACATCGTATTCCGGAGCGGCCCCGGCCTGGACGTGCCGCCTCACCCATACGCTACCCTCGGGAGTGACTGAAACCCCTCTGGCGGGAAACGGCGGCTTCACCTCTGGCCAGTCGTCGTCGTCGATCTGGGGACCTGCGAGCCTGGCTGGCCGGCTGGGGGCCGCAGTTCGCGCCCCGCCACCAGCATCCACGGCGATGAAGACGGCCCCCCCTTGCGGATTCGCCCGAGCTTCCAGCCATGCGTCTTTGTCAACCTGAGTGATCTTCACTGGTTCATAGGTGACCGTGGGGCCTCGGATGATGCTGCCGTCCAGGCCGTACCACTCTACTCGGAAGTCGGTGCCTCGCGCCACCGCGACCCGCCCGTCCCAAGCCACTGCCCAATCGTCCTGCGGACTGAACGGTATGGACATGATGGCGACGTTGCCGCCGCCTGACTGCATTCGCGTGGCCGGTGTCTTGAGGGCAGCTACAGTGTCGCTGACGTCACTATCCAGATTCCAGCGAGCGACCAGAGCGGAGTCCGGCGGCCCCGTGATGCCAGGTTCTTGCAGGCCGAAGCTGCGAGCCTGGAAATAGACGTTGCCATGGCGATCCGTCCCTGCCGGCATGACGAATCGCATCACGTCACCGTCCTGGGTCATCAATGGCGTGCTCGACCCGAAGCTGCCATCGGGACCGATCATCGTGAAGCGCGTATTGCCCAGGTCGAGCATGATCGTGGAATCACCGCGCCATGGGAACAGCGGACCGGGAGCACGATACTCCCCTGGGCCTCCGCCTTCCCGCCCAATCGTGTCAGCCACCTCGGCATCGAGATCGATGACCAAGACCGACTGGCCGAGACGGTCGGACACAACGACCCGTCCGTCGCTCAGCTCACGCAGCCCCACGACGGAGCTCAGAGCTTCGGGGAAGACGGCGCTGGGATCTGTCAGGGAATAGCGCTGGCATTCGCTGTGGGCTGGCACAACGAGTGCCAGACCCAGCAATACTGCGGCGTGCGAAACCAGCCCTACAAAGCGCGACGGGACGTTCATCAATACCTCGCTGTGGTTCCTGGTGAGTCTCGCGATGTACCCACCTCGGGAAGATGCCTGTTGGCGTCCCAGGGTCGCGGGGCAGTCCCGTAGTCTAATCCTCCAGCGTGAACCCTATCTGCATTACCACCTGCCAGTGGCTCAGCTTCTGATCCTCGATGTGACCGCGGATCTCCTTCACCTCGAACCAGCGCATGTTGCGCACCGTCTTGGCGGCCCGGGCCAGCGCGGTGTTAGCTGCATCCTCGATGGAGGTAGGCGATGTGCCCACGACCTCGGTCTTCTTGTACACATGATGAGTCATAGTTTGGGTCTCCAGGTCTTGCTGCAGTTCCGTCTAGTGGTCACTAGCATCCTCCGGTCCAATTGACGTCCTCGGCTGGCCGTGGCCCGTCATCCACCGCTTTGTGCGCCACTCTGTCCCTGCGGATTGCCCAATTGCAGTGGCACCGTCACCAACCCTCCACGGGTCGACATCACGTGCACGGTTCCCTCGGCCCCCGGAATCCCATATGTACGCACCTCAAAGGTGACCGATTTGGCTTCACCTGGTTGTGTCCAGCCGGCAGCTATGACCTTGTCCCGGCGGCTGGGAGTGACGATCCGGAGCTGTGGATCCGGCGCCCGGGTAAGTGCGTCGTCGAACTGTAGACGCACGCGGTCTTCCTGCACGATCTTCACAAGCTGGGCCTGGCGCAGTGCTGTTGGCAGCCGACCACTGTTGATCCAGCTGACTGTTATCTCGTAGGTCGTGCTGTCGTCGCCCTCGTGTACCTGAACCCGCGTCTGGACGTCATCGATCTGTGGGAGGTGTAGGGCCATCTGGAGGTTGAACAGCGCTTGGTTGCGAGCCCACTGTTCCAATTGGTGCGGTGGCCCGTTCTGGGAGAAGAACTTGGGGTGGAATCCGCCGATCTCGACCTGGCCCAGCGTGGGGTGCTCGAAGGGCTCCCATTCGCGAAATCCCTCTCCCCCGTTCTCCCGATCATCCCAAGTGAGTGCATCTACCTGATCCAGCAGACCGTCATCGTTGTAGTCCTGCATGCGTCCACCGTTCCACAGCTCGTCACCGTACCAGATTGCGCCGTAGTACCAATAGCCGAAATCCGGGCTGTGTCCGAACAGTGGAGCCGGTCGTGCCGAATCGCCGGTGAACGGATTGATCGGGACCCGCGTACGATAAGTGTGGTACACATCTCCGGCCCACGGGTAACCGGTGATGCTCGTGCCAATGCTGTCGAAGTAGACGTAGTAGGCGAGATCCTCTGGGAACATGCGCTCCGCACTGTGCGACGTCGACGGCGGGCGCAGATGCATGGGAACACGGGTGTCCATTGAGTTGGCTACCGAGACATTGGGATTGCTGAGGAGAAAAAGCACGACCGATCTGGTTTCGGACTCGCTCAGCGGGAACGCTCCCGCCCCACCCTGAGTGTACCCGCGGCCGGTTCTGTCCCCCCCCGCGTCCGGCCGCCAGTTCTCAGGGTAGTTGCGATGCAGGTCGAGGCCCCCTATTCCATCTTCATTGAACCGGCCGTCGCCGTCGTTGTCTACGCCCTCGGAGATCACGAGCCACTCTCCTTCACCAGGCTGTGCCCTTCGCAATAACCGGCCCGACGCATCACGGCCGTCGAGCACCATGCTTGCCTCGTCATCAGTTCCGGGCCGCGGACGGTACCGAATCTGATAGATGACCCCATCGCCATCGAGATCCTCGGGCGCGTCTTCGTCGATCAGGCCGTCGCGATCGTTGTCGTGCGGCCGCACGGTGCTGCGGTTCGATTGCGCCGTGTACAGGTACATGTTGGACCCATCGGGGTTGTTCTGCGGTCTGAGATAGATGGCCTTGGTGTCGACGAGGTTGGTGATGGTCTCGTCATTGCCATAGCTCTCCACGAGATGCTGGATCAGCCAAAGCACCGACTCGCTGCTCGTGACCTCGCCACTATGGCGCCCACCTTCGAAATACGCCGCGGGCTTCTCCACCGCGCGGCCGGTCTCCTTGTTGGTGATCGTCACCTGCATGATCGGCCGGCCCTCGAAGCTCCTACCTGTCTCGTACACGTCCACCAGGTTGGGATAACGCTCGGCCCAACGGTCGAGCCACTCGTACATGACGGCGACCGTGTGGTACCGGTCGAACGTCAGCAACTCGCCGGCTTCGTACTCCACGCCCGGATGGCGGTGCTGCCGGAAGAAACTCACGCCGTGGCGTTCTCCCTTGACCGTGTACCATGATGAGGCGCCGCGTGATTCGGGGACCGACTGGCCGGCAGCACTCCCTGCCCCCGCGAGAATCAATCCCACTATCATGGCCAGTACCGTGCGACTGCGCATGCTGTCTCCGTTCGTTGCTGAGGACTTTCGCGCTCCCCGGTCTCCTGGTGGCCGGTCTTCCGCTCCCTGCTCCCCGCTCCCCTAGCTATCGTAATAGAGGAAGAATTCGTAGGGGTGGGGTCGCAGTCTCAGCGGCTCTATCTCGTTGTCCCATTTATAACCATCGGATTCATGGTCTTCGGCAAAGGCGAAGAACTCAACCGGGGTCATGGTTGGTGGCTCCTCTGCGCCTATCTGTGTGGTGTGATGGCGATGGCCGACCATGGGGCTGACGTCAGGCGCAAAGATAGAGGGGCGTCCGGGTGGGCGCGAGTCTTTGTGTCCGGGATCTTGCAGCGCCGTTCAGTGGCGGTTGCCAGCATGCGGAAGCTATCCCACATTGAGCGACGTCCGGCGCGGATGACTTGGACGGTAACGGCGTCTGGCAGTGGGTGAGATCGGCGATAACACGTCCACTTAGCGCCGCTTGTGACCTGAAGGCCGCGGAGACAACGGCTGGTTTTGGAGACATGACGGTGGCGCGACGCGCAAGGGACGAACCCGCAGCAGGGTCATCATGATCAGCATACCGGTGAAGCTTCACACGCCCGATGCGATGTTCACCGAGACCCATGGGGCCATCAGAGTAGAAGAGGGACGGCTGGTCCTCGAATTCGAGAGCAAAGACGCCTTCTTCGGCGTCTACCGCTCGGGAGTGCAGGAGTTGGAGATCCTGCCTGACGACGTCGCATCGGTGCACTACGTACAGAATCTGTTCAAAGCCGAACTGATCCTTCGCGCTACTAGTTTGAAGAAGGTGGGTCTCGTGCCCGGCAGCAAAGGCGGAGAGATTAGGTTGCGCTTCAAACGCCGACACCGCGCCGAAGCCCAGCAACTCGCTACGTTCCTGCAGCGCAGGCTGCGTGAGCTCGAGTTTGCCCAAGAGGCGGACTCAGCTGCCGAATACTGATCTCCACCGCTTCCCAACGTTCTATACCCTGTACTCAATAACCTGCGTCAGCCCTTCCCTTTGAGCGACTTCATGAACGAATTGGCCCAGTCATGGACGGTGTGCCGTTTCACGACTCTCCGCATGGCCCGCATGTTCTTCTTGGCGTCCTTGGGCGCCAGAGTGAGCCCGTGGTGCATGGCTTCGGCCAAACTGTCGACGTCGTGCGGATTGACCAGCTGAGCGTTGTGCAGTTCGGGCGCCGCACCGGCGAACTCACTCAGAATCAAGACGCCGGTATTGTCGAATCTGGTGGCTACGTATTCCTTGGCCACCAAGTTCATGCCGTCACAGTAGGGAGTCACCAACATCACGTCGGCTGCCCGGTACATCGCGATGAGTTCCTCAAAGGGCAGGTTGCGGCGGAGGTAATGCACCGGTGCGACTCCCACCTCGCCAAACCTCCCGTTGATCTGGCCGACGAGTTCCTCGACCGAGCTTCTCAGTTCCTGATACTCCTCTATTCGTTCGCGGCTCGGTACTGCAACCTGCACGAACACGGTGTCGTCGATCGTCTGTAGCTCTCTCGATAGCAGCTCACCGAACGCCTTGACCCGAACGTCGATGCCTTTGGTGTAGTCAAGTCTGTCGACCCCGAGTATGATCTTGCGTCCCGAACCCAGGTTCTTGCGCAGTTCTTCCGCGTGGTTGAGCACGGCAGGGTGCCGCGCGACGCTCTCGTACTTCTCGAAATCGATTGATATGGGATACGCAGCGACATGCACGGAACGACCGGCGAATTGCAGCCGGGAGCCTCTGCCACGCGCAGCGGCGTATCGTTGCGCCAAGCGCGTGAAGTTGTGCGCACCGGCTTTGGTCTGGAAGCCGACCACGTCCGCACCCAGCGTGCCCTCGAGAATCTGACGCCGCCAGGGCAAACGAGTAAACAACTCTTCAGGCGGAAACGGAATATGGAGAAAGAAGCCAATCCGGACGTCACCGCGGAGTTTCCGGAGTATGCCGGGTACCAGGTGCAGGTGATAGTCGTGGACCCATACCAGCCCACCCGGCGCCACTGTCTTCGCCGCCGCATTGGCGAACCGCTCGTTCACCGCTCGATAGTGGACCCACCAATGCCGGTGATACTCCGGCTGCCGTATGGCATCATGATAGAGTGGCCAGAGCGTCCGATTGCACACGCCCTGGTAAAAGCCTCGCAGTTCGGCTGCGCCTATGGGAACGGGAATGTTGGCGATGTCGCCGTGCATGAAGGGGTCCGGTGCTCGTCCCGCGGTCCCCGTCCAACCGACCCAAGCACCCTGAGCTCGTTGGATGATCGGCTGGAGCGCGGACACCAAGCCCCCTGGGCTGACCTCCCAGATCGATCTACCTTTTTCCTTCGTCCGCCTGACCGGGAGTGTGTTCGCTACCACGACCATTGGCCAGCGACGCGAGGAGATCTCCTGCTCTGCCATGGCTGGATTCCCGCAATCACCTTGCTCAGTTAAGACCGCTGTTGAGTAGAAGGTACGTGTCAGACGCGTTCCTGCAATTGGACGGCCCCGACAGCGTCGCGTCCCGCGCACTGTATATTGCAAGCAGTCCCTTCCCCCAACCACCTGATCTGCGAAAGTGACTCGGAGAATGGTTCATAGGAGAGACTCCTCGGCCCCGCGCCTGCTCGCCGATATCGGCGGGACCAACGTGCGTTTCGCGCTGCAGATATCCGGAGAAAAGCCACGGCGCGTGAACGTGTACCGCAGCCGCGAATACAAGAGTCTCACTACGGCGTTGCGATCGTACCTCAAGGGCCTGAAACCGGGGCAACGACCGCTGGAGGCTGCGTTTGCCGTCGCCTCGCCTATCACCGGTGACATCATCGATGTCACCAACAGCCATTGGTCGTTCTCGATCGATCGGCTTCGGCACACATTCGGCCTGGCGCGTCTCGAGGTCATCAACGATTTCACCGCCTTGGCTCTGGCGATCCCGGATCTGTCTCCCGGCGATTGGCGCAAGATAGGACGAGGCAAGCGGGTCGAAGGCGCTCCGGTGGCGATATTGGGACCCGGCACCGGCCTGGGTGTGTCCGGTCTGGTGCAATCCCCGTCGGGTCGCATTGCGCTGCAGTCCGAAGGTGGACACGTCACGCTGCCCGCGTTCGACGATTTCGAAGCCGGTGTCCTCCGGTTCTTCCGCAGAGATTGGCGCCACGTGTCAGCCGAGCGGGTGCTTTCCGGACCTGGTTTGGTCAACCTCTATCGCGCGCTGGCCCCGGTCGAAGGACGCCCCTCAGAGAGACTGTCACCGGCTACCATCACGCGCCGTGCGCTCTCCGGCACCTGCCCCGCCTGTGCCCACGCCGTCGACATGTTTTGTGAAATGCTGGGAACGGTCACGTCCGACCTGGCACTCTCATTGGGGGCTCGAGGAGGCGTCTATCTCGGCGGCGGGGTAATCTCCAAGATGGGATCGGCGTTCAAGGGGAGGCTTTTCCGCAGGCGGTTTGAAAACAAAGGGAGATTCTCAGACTACCTCAGACTGATCCCGACCTATTTGATTACGCGCCCGCTGCCTGCATTCCTCGGCCTTTCATACTTGTTGGACAGGCCGACAACGGAGTGAGTCTCTGTCGGTGATTGCAGCGGCGGGACGGTACCCATGCCGATCAGCCCATCATGGTAGGTCTTCGCTTCAGCATGGCAATACGCGTTCCCGATCACTTGCACGGTAGGAACCTCACGGTGGTCTCCATCTCCTCCAGCACGTGGCCCAATGCGTCTGCAGTCCGATCAACATCCGCCTCGGTCGTGTACCGCGACAGAGAGAACCGGACGGCACAGTGTGCCTCTTCATCGGTCCTCCGCATTGCGATCAGCACATGGGTGGGTTCGGGGGAGCCGGCCTTGCACGCTGATCCCGAGGACAGCGCAATGCCGTGCTGATCGAGCGCCACGACCAACGACTCACCCCTCAATCCAGGCAGCGTCACGTTCAACGTGTTGGGAAGTCGGTGTTCCGGGTGGCCATTCAGCCTTGTGTTTGGGACATGCTGGCGGATCGAAGCTTCGAGCCTGTCACGCAACTGCCTTACTCGTTGGAAGCGGCCCAGGTTCTGCCGCGCAAGCTCGGCGGCCCGGCCGAAACCGACGATGGCGGGCACGTTCTCGGTGCCGCCGCGCAGGCCTCCTTCCTGCTTCCCTCCGTGAATCAGGGGCTCCAACGCGATCCCTTTTCGCTTGTACAGAGCCCCGGCGCCCTTCGGCCCATGGAACTTGTGAGCGGAGATCGTGAGTAGGTCAACGTCCAGCGTTTCCACGTCGACCGGGATCTTACCCGCCGCCTGCACCGCGTCCGTGTGGAATAAGACGTTCCGTGCATGAGCGATGGAACAGAGTTCTGCGATCGGCTGTACCGAACCGACCTCGTTGTTGGCCATCATCACGGATACTAGTATCGTTTCGGACGTCAAGGCGCTTTCCAGGTCGCCGGGATCCACGATGCCGTCTTCGTCGACTTGAAGGTATGTCACCTTGAAACCCATGCCTTCGAGGTTCCGGCAGGTTTGCAGAACTGCAGGGTGCTCGATCGTGGTTGTGATTATGTGATTGCCTCGGCTGCGGTAGGCGTGAGCTATGCCTTTGAGCGCCAAGTTATCGGACTCCGAGCCGCCGCCCGTGAAGATCAATCGCCGGGGGCGGCAGTTCAGCAGTCTGCTCACCTGCCGCCGGGCCGTCTCCATACCCTCTCTGGCGTCTCTGCCGACGCCGTGAATGCTCGATGGATTTCCGTGCCGCAGCTCCATGTACGGTAGCATGGTCTGCCGAACCTGTTCGGCCAGCTCACTCGTAGCATTGTTGTCGAGGTATATCCTTTCGCGTGGGGCTGCCTTAGCCACATACCTGAGCGCCGCTTCGTCTCGGACGGCTTCCGGCACGGCTCTCACACTTTCGCGAGCCAGCTGACTGCCCGCCTCGATTCTCACGACATCACACAGCAGGGCTTTGTAGACTGGGAAGCCGCTGATTTCATCGTAGTTCTCGAGATCCGTGAGCAGGTTGACGTTCCACTCGCGCCACGCTTTGGGCCCGACCGGAGTGCCACCACCCATACTACATTCCACGGCCCCGCGCACGATGTGGTCCGTGACCCGTGCCCTGAACCTCACGCGCCCGCGCTGCGTTCGGACTTCCACCAAGTCTCCCGCTTCGATTTCACGGTCTGCCGCATCTTGCGAGTTGATCTCGACAGTCGGCTCGGGTTGATCCTTGACCAACCCCGCGACACCGTGGTGCTGCGACCGGAAGTCGGTCTGCGGGCGAGCGCCGGAGTTGAACACCAAGGGGTATTCGGCTGCCAACGCAGGACTGGCCAGAGGACCCTCGGTCGGCTCGACATACTTGGGCAGGGGCTCGTAGCCATAGTCTTCGAGCAAGGTCGACGCGATCTCGAACTTGCCGGTGGGCGTATCGAATCCGGGTGCACCGTCGTCTCTGAGCCCACCCTTTTCCCACTTCCTGTACTCCATCATTGGCGTTTGGATCTTGACCCACCCACCCGCGGCCTTGACGTCTTCCAGTGAGTACCCGGAACCTTCCAGGGCGAACCGTATCATCGCTTCTTCGGATTGCGGGTACAGCTCACCATAGCCCAACCGCTGCGCCAGCCCCGCCATGATCAGGTAGTCGTTGCGCGCCTCCCCGACCGGCTGAATCAGCGCTTCCCGAAGTCGGAAGATCGGACCGTACACCATGTAGGAGTTGATCTCGAACATCGTCGTCGCAGGCAACACGATATCGGCATAGGCGGCATCCGCCGTCAGCTGACGGTCAATGCAGACCAGGAAGTCCAGGCTATTGAGCGCTTCTCTCCAGATCGCGCTCTGAGGCCATGATGTGAGAACCGAGGCACCGTGTATGATCAGCCCTCTGATGGGATACGGGTCACCCTTCAGCGTTGAATCCACCAAACCGCTCGCGTGGGATTCTCCGCGGTAGTCGCTGTAGATCGGGAATTTCTCTCTGGCTACGGCTCGATTCACATCGGGGTTGGGGATGTTGCAGGACCGGTTGATTGGAAAGTGGCTGCCAAGCATCGCCAAACCGATCCCGCCAGGCACGTCCAGATGCCCCGCTAGTGCGAACAGCGTGATGACGGCCCTGATAGCCTGGATTCCGCTGTTGGAATACTCGAGGCCTGTATACATGAGAGGGCACGCCCCGGTCGCACCGCAGATCCTGCGAGCTAGCTTCCGGACACTCTCTGCCGGGACTCCCGTGATCTCCTCAACGACCTCGGGTTTGAAGTGTTGCACGTACGCCTTCAGCTCATCGAATCCGTGGCACCACCGTTCCGCAAAATCCTCGTCGTACAAGTCCTCCTCGATCATCACGCCGATCATGCCGAGTGCCAGTGCGCAATCGGTGCCCGGCCGTATTGGCAGCCACTCTCCGTTGGTGCGCTGTAATGTCTCCGTGCATCGCGGATCTATCCCGACGATCTGCGCCCCTCTGTGCGACGCCGCTTCCAGCCGGTGCATGTCCAATGGCGGCGAGTCAGTCACCGGGTTCGCGCCCCAGACCACAATCAGTTCAGCGTTCTCGATGTCGAAGAACGTGTTCACCAACATGCGTCCCATTGTCACGTGAGGCGCGATCATGGCGAACGACACATAGCAGAGGGCTCCAACGCCCATGGTATTGGGAGACCCGAACGGGAATAACACGTTTGAAGCTGAGGAGACAGCCACATCTCGCGGCTGGAACATGTCGCAGAGCGAAAGCTCGAATGCGCCACGACCGGTATAGATGGCCACGGATTGCGGACCGGAATCCTGCTTGATACCGTTCAATCTCTCAGCAATTACGTCATACGCAGCATCCCAGGTTGTCCTCTCAAACTCGTGCGATCCTTTGGGACCTGTGCGCAGCATGGGATATCTCAGCCGATTCTCGGAGTAGATGATTTCGGGCGCATGCTGACCGCGGCGACAGATCATTCCTAGCGGGTGACCCTTGTCGGCCTCAATACTCACCAGCCGGCCACTATCGATGCCAACCTCCACCCAGCAACCGGCCGGGCAAATTCCACAAATTCCCCTTTTCTTCTCCATTTTTCACTCGGGCACTTGCTGGGCAAGGTGTAATACAACGCGGCGGCTGCCACTATGGCAAGGATTCTGGGCAGAGCGAAAACGAAGGGCCGGACATGTCAGCCGGCCCCGACACAGTCAGTGGTCTGGATGTGCGTTCAATACGGAAGTTCCTCTCTTCGCACAGACCGCACGAACTGTCCGTACTCGATGCACTCCTCCAGACGGCACGACCAGGCGAGCCTGCCGTCCCAAACCGTCATGTCTGGACATCCATCGCACATGTTCTGACGCCCGTCAGACAGAATGTCGATCGGCTGGATCACCATGATGGATTGCGTGTGAACGCGACTGAAGAGCAATCGCGGATCGACGATTGCGCGGCGGAACGCCTGCCGCACTCCACTGTCGAACGGCCACAGCCACATCAGCGACTTGCCACGTCGGTGTACATTGGGCTGTGCGTAGGCCATATAGCGCCCGGTCCTCAAATGGTGCCAGGTCTGGGCGATCTCCATCATCTTGGCACCGGCGTATCCGTAGATCCGTTTCGGGGTGCCGAACCGCAAACTGAAGAGCCACTTGAACGAATCCGGCTTCTCGGTACCGTTCAGGTAGCCGCACGGAGAAAACTCGGGGAACCGCTCTCGGATCTTGGCAACGACGTCCGGAGCCGATATGTCGATTCGCTGTGCTTTCTGGATATGGGCGTACTCCAGGGCACTCGTCTCCAACTTCCTTCCACCGGCGTAGTAGTCAAACGCCCCATCCATCTCCGCCGCGCGATAGCAGATGAACACCATCACGTGAACGATGTCGATGTGCCTCTGAGCCCAGGCTATGAGGTCCGGGACCGAGTCCAGGGTGTCCTCGTAAACCGTCGAGTTGAAGGCGCAGGAAAGCCCGCCCACCTCTGCCACCATCTCTGCGTAATGCAGTCGCAGGTCATTATGCTCCTGCTCTGTCTTGTTCTTCCATTTCGGCCTTCCCTGTTTGCTGTCGATGTGGAAGGTCAAGCCGAACAAACCTGCTGACTTCAGCTCCCGCAGCAAATCCGGACTCAGGGCAAGGCCGTTGGTGTTGAGTATCGGTTTCCAGCCCCGCTCTGCGATCATGCGTATGATGTCGACTATCTGCGGGTGGGTGAGAGGGTCACCGCCGGCAACTGACACGCCGTCGACCGTGCGGTACCGTTCGAACACGTCTAGGTCAGAGGCCACCTCCTCCAACGACTTGTGCTCGTTTATGTTGGTGCGATAGCAGCCTTCGCAGGCGAGATTGCATTTGGCGGTCGGCTCCAGCCAGGCAATCGCGTTATCAGAGAGATTCCAGGGAAGTCGGTACAGCTCCCTATGATCGAGTTCGCGCTCCACTTGTTGACCCTTCTATTCCGTCTTCATCACATAAATAAGTAAACCCGATTTCCTATGAAACCATCAGTATAACTCCCCCCTGGCTGATTCGTAACCCGCCACAGCTCTGCGTGACGCGCTCCCCGCTGCCGCGCCAGCATCCTCTGGCCTCACCACTCGTCGACCTTCAGCACCGATCGTAGCAATACGTTGCCGCCGTGCGCTACGTCCTCAGGCCGCGTCAGTTCCCGTGGACAGTGACTCACGCCAGCGACGGAAGGGACGAATATCATGCCTGTAGGGCAAACCTGAGCCAGCTTCTGGGCGTCGTGTCCGGCTCCGGAGGGCATAAGCCGCGTCGTCAGCCCGAGTTCCTCGGCCGCCTGCGAGATGACTTCACGGAGCCGCGCGTCGGTGGGGATGCCGGCGACCGACTGCCGGCAGTGGGCCGTGAACGAGACCCGGTGCCGGTCGGAGATCGCTTCCAGCTCAGACTGGATCGATTGCCAGATGGGCTTCAGCCTGGCCGAGTCAGGATCTCTCAACTCCACCGTCAACGCCACCTCTCCCGGTATCACGTTGGGTGCTCCCGGACTGACCTCGAACGCCCCTACGGTACCTACCTGGTTTCCAGGGATCGCTCTGACAATGCGATCTACCGCGAGCGCCAGCTCCGCGGCCGGCAGTAGAGCGTCGATGCGTTCATCCATAGCTGTGGTGCCGGCATGGTTCGGTACGCCGGTTATCGTGACATCATATTGGTCTATTGCGACAAAGCCCTGCACGACGCCGATATCGATCCCGTGCGAATCGAGGACACTTCCCTGCTCCACGTGCAATTCGACGTAGGCGAGGAGGCTCCCCGGTTTCCATGTAGCTTTCCCGACTCGAGCAGGATCTCCTCCGATGCGCCGGATCTTGTCAGAAAGCCTCACACCGTAAGAATCGAGTTCGTTGACGGCTGCTTGCGACAGCTCACCGATAAATCCCCTGCTCCCAGTGAGGCCGCCTTCCTCATCGCACCAGACCGCCACCTCTAGCGGATGCCGGTTCCTGTATCCCGCCTCCGCCACAGTGTGAGCGACTTCAATCGCTGCAAGCGAGCCCAACGCACCGTCGTACGCGCCTCCATTGGGAACCGTGTCGATGTGGGATCCAAACAGAATCGTTCCCATCGCTGCGACTGAGCTCTCGCGCCTGCCGAAGATGTTTCCGACCGGATCGACCCTGACGTTGAGTCCCGCGTGGCGCATCAAGCTCATCACGTATCTGCGCGCTTCGATATCGGCATCGGAGAACGCGGGCCGATCCACTCCACCCCCGGGTGTCTTCCCATATTCCGCCAACTCAGCGATGCGCCGCACGAGGCGGTCCGCGTTGATGGTGAGATTCTCGTTGGCCATCGAGCTATGACCTCACAGTGATCATGGCCTCGCACTTTCAGTGAGCCTGTAAGGTAACCCTACCTAGACGCACATCCTTGCCATAGAAAGGCACCGTGAACTGCAGACCAGTCGGGCCCAGTGTCGTGTCACCCCTGCAGTGGCACGAGAGCTACCGCGTCACGCAATACCGACGTAGCATTGTTCCATGCCAAACCGGTCTAGGCTGAAAAGGATTGCCACTCGCGCTGCTATCGCATACTTCGTGGCGATGGCTGTCGCCGTCACGTTCCCCGGTGTTACTCCGTTCAACACGATCAGACCCTTCATATTCGGCGTTCCGTTCGTGTTCGCTTGGTATCTATGCTGGATCGTCGGCTCCCTACTCGTCTTCGCATTCCTCTACAAGGTATTCAGCGAATGAGTGACTGGCGCGTGGTCGTCACGATCGTTGCAGTCTACCTACTGATCAATCTGATGGTGGGCCTGCGGGCGGGTTCCCGTTCGACGGACACCGTGGCGGGATACGTGGCGGGCGACAGAGGATTCGGGACCTTGGTGATGTATTTCGTTACGGGCGCCACCATGTTCTCGGCCTTCGCCTTCCTCGGAGGCCCCGGTTGGGCGTACAGTCGTGGTGCAGCGGCGTTCTACATCCTCGCATACGCCGTCTTGGGCGTAGCGCCGTACTTCGCTTTGGGACCGTGGGCCGCACGATTGGGCAGAAGGCACGGATACGTAACTCAAGCATCGCTGCTAGCCCACCGGTTTCAGAGTCGCTGGGTGGCCATCATCGCCGGCGTTGTGAGCGTCATTGCGATCACGCCCTATGTGGCGCTGCAGATGCGTGGTGCCGGAATCGTGTTCCAGCAGGTCACGGATGGTCACGTGCCGCTCCCGGCCGGGGCCGCCATCGCATACGGAGTGGTCCTGATCTACGTCTGGCGTAGTGGCGTCATGGGCGTTGGTTGGACCAACGTGCTTCAGGGTGTATTCATGATCGCGATTGCGTGGACCCTGGGCATCTACATCCCGTACAAACTGTATGGTGGCATTGGGCCCATGTTCCAGCAGCTTGAGGCTCTGCGGCCGGAAATGCTGACCGTTCCCGGACTCGACGCCGACGGCGCTCGCTGGACTCACGGAGCCTATTCCTCTGCCATCGCCGTCTCGGCCATCGGTGTCTGGATGTGGCCCCATCTGTTCATGAAGGCCTTTGCCGCGAAAGACGATGCGACCATCAGAAGGACAGTCTTGCTGTTCCCCACATTTCAGCTCTTCTTGTTCCCACTGTTCGTCGTCGGCTTTGCGGGGGTCATGTACGCCTCGGCTCCCGATACGGCCGACGCAATCATGCCACACATCGTCCTCACATCAGGTCTGCCCGCCCTGGTGGTCGGGTTGTTTTGTGCTGGCGCGTTGGCGGCTTCCATGTCGACCGGCGATGCCCTGGTGCACGGTGCCGCTGCTATCGCCGTCGAAGATGTGTACTCGGGTGTCCGCAAGAACCGAATGAGCCAGCACGACAAGCGGACTCTTATCCGATGGATGGCGGTGGCTGTCGGCGTGCTTGGCTACGCGATCGCCCTGGATACGAACCTGTCACTCGTCGGCATCCTGTTGGCTGCATACGGGGCAATAGTGCAACTCGCGCCTCCGGTCTACGCTGCCTTCCTCTGGAAACGTGCCACCGCCGCGGGCGTCGTGTCCGGTCTGCTGGTCGGCATCTGTGTTACCGGACTTCTGGTTGTCAGACCGGAATGGCGCCCACTGGATCTGCACGAAGGGATCGTTGGGCTCGCGGTGAATCTCGCCACCATGGTTCTGGTCTCTCTAGTGACTCGACCTCCCGATACCGATCATGTCACGGAGTGGTACCGGACCAGCAGGCAAGGTGCCTGACTCGGGACCTGAGAAGCGGCGAGACTACTCCCCGTTTCCCCGTATGCCGCGGTTTTCGCTACGCTCCTCCAATTCCTCGAGCGTGCAGGGCCAATCAGACTTGAGCAGGCGTGAGAGTGCCCGATCCTTGAGCAGGCGACCTTCGGTCTGGCAGGTGGGGCAGTAGTTCGCTTCGTTCTCCCGGTACACGATGCGTTGGATTGGAGATCCACAATCAGGGCACGGCGCACCGTACTTGCCGTGGACCTTCATCTCAGGCCGGAACGCAGTGACCTTGGCGGGGAATCTCCCACGGGACTGCCCAATCAGCCGCTCCGTCCACGAGCGCAACGTTTCTCTGGCCGCAGCAAACAGCTGTGCCACTTCTGGCGGGTCCAGATTGCGGGTGAGCTTGAAAGGTGAGAGGCGCGCCGCATGAAGGATCTCGTCGGAGTAAGCGTTGCCCACACCGTTGATCACGGAGGGGTCACACAGTGCGCGTTTCAGTGTGTGGTTCGTCGCGCGCATGCGCACGCCGAAGTCCTCTAGGTCGCAGGTCAGGATTTCGAGGCCACCACGGTCGTGTTCGCTCAGAGACTCCTCGCCGTGGATCGCATGTAGCGAAGCCCGCCGCTTGGTGCCGGCCTCCGTCAGCAGCAGGGATCCGTTGGAGAACAGGAACGTTGCCTGGCCGCCCCCCTTTGAAGTCCTCGCTCGACGCTGCCTCCACCGCAGCCTCCCGGCAATCATCAGGTGAATCACCAGGAAGTAGTCCTCCTCGAGCCGGAACACGATCCGTTTGCCCAGCCGCATGACGTCAATCAACGAGCGGCCGAAGGTTGCCTCAAGGGGAGGATCAACGGAACGCAGCAGGAATGGACTGGCTAGTATCACACGGTCGAGCGACTCGCCCACAACTCGCTCGCGTAACGCGTGCAGATATAGCTCGAGGTCGGGTAGCTCAGGCACGAACCGTTCTCAGGTCACTCGTACCGCAACACTCCCACAGGATCGATTCGGCTCGCCCTGATGGCCGGCAGCAGGCTGGCCAGCGCAGCAACGATCAGGAATAGCAGTAACACTCCCCCGAATGTGACCGGGTCGAACGCGCCGACACCAAACAACACAGCCTTGAGCAGGTAGCTCACCGCCAGGGCGAGAACGATGCCCACCGCCAACCCGACGACGCCCAATCTGAGTCCTTCGCCCACGAACAGCCTCCGCACCGCGCCGCTGGAGGAGCCGAGCGCCATGCGTACTCCAATCTCTTTGCGTCGCTGGGCCACCGAGTAGGCAATCACCCCGTATACGCCGAGACTGGCAAGCAATAGCGACGCACCGCCCAGGATAGCGAGCAGTATCGAGCTGATGCTCCACGGTAGCATGTTCTGGTCGACGATGTAGTTCATCGTCATGATGTTCACTGGAAGGTTCCCGTCAGCCCGGAGTAGTGCCTGGCGCAACGGATTCACGATCGCGCTGCGCGGCCCGCTCGCCGCTGCGATCAGGAACCGGCGGCGGCTGGGGTCCTGGCGTAGCGGGCGATAGATCTGCGGCTTCTCCGCCGTCGCTAGGCCTTCGAACTTCACATCTCCGACTACACCGACCACCGTTGCCAGATATGGGTCCGGATCCCCGGAAACTAGCAGTGCCTGACCGATGGGAATCTCCTGTGACCAGACCTCGTCTGCCAGACTCTGACTCACGATCACTACCGATGGAGCGTCTTCAGAGTCGGCTTCCTCAAAGTCACGTCCGGCCACAACGGGTATTTCCATGGCATCGAAGTATCCTGGCGATACGGCATTGAAGACCCCTAGGGACCAGTCATCCCGGGACGCCGGAACCCGAGCCGGATGCGAGAAGCCGCCCAAATCAACCTCATGGTTCAATGGCAAGCGGTAGGCCGCAGCCGCCACTCGCACACCTGGGACGGCTGCGGCTTCGGCCTGCGCACGTTCGTAGTAGTCGTGCACCTCCTCCATGTCACGGTACTCTGACGCGGGCAGGGAGACGGAAGCCGCCAGCACCGGATCGGGCTGGAATCCAAGGTCCACGTCCTGCATTGCCAGGAAGCTCCTGGTCGCCAGTCCCATTCCACTCACCAACACGACCGCCGCAGCTACTTCAAACACGACGAGGGCTCTGCGAGCCTTCATCGACTGCAACCCGAGGCCGCCCCGGCTACCCTCTTTCAAGGCCACGCTCAGATCCGTACGCGAAGCGGACATCGCGGGGGCTAGACCGAACAGGACCACCGCTGCGAGGGTCACGAGCAGCGTGAACAGCAACACGCTGCCATCGACCGACGCCTCGCCGACTCGGTACCAGTCCTCCGGGATCAGCGGGCCCAACAGCCCTGCACCCCAATGAGCTGCCAGTACACCGATCGTGCCCCCGGCAAGCGCCAGCACCAGGCTCTCGGTGAGGAGCTGACGCAGGATTCGCCCGCGTCCCGCGCCGAGTGCCGTGCGGACCGCCACCTCACCGGTGCGTGCCGTACCGCGGGCGAGCGTCAGACTCGCGACGTTCACGCAAACTATGACGAGTGCAAAGCCAACGGCGGCCATCAACAAGGTGAACGTTATGCGGAGGATATCCCATACGAAGCTCAGCGCCTTGCGAATTGGTAACACGCTGACGCCGGCAAATCGGCCGTCCGCCTCGGGATGCAGCTCGGCAAGACCAGCGTGGATGACGTTCAGTTCTTCGTGCGCCCGCGCCAACGTCCAGTCAGGGTCGAGTCGCCCCACTATTATCGCGTTGCCCCCGTGGCTTCGCTCCAAACTGGCCGAGTCGGGCCGGATCGGCAGCCACAGGTCGATCCCCCCGAACGGAAAGACGAAGTCTTCGGGCATCACTCCCACGACGGTGCGGGAGATGCCATCGACGACGATCGACTTGCCCAGGATTTCGTGATCACCACCATACCGTCGCTGCCACAGGCCGTGGTCCAGGACGGCGACCTCCGGGCCGGTCTGCTCGCCCTCCTCTGCGACGAACGTGCGACCCAAGGCTGGCGGCGAGCGCAATACCGCGAACATGTTGTCAGTCACGAATCCAACCAGTACCCGCTCGGGTCCCTCCACACCGGTCAGGTTCCTGGAGCCGTAGTAGTAGGCTCCCATGTCCTCGAACGCCCGGCTCTGCTCCCGGTAGTCGCGCAGCTGCGGCAGTGAGAACCTGAAACGGTCCCAGCCGATCACCGAGTCCACATGGCCCAACTGCACCAGCCGCTCGGCGTCACCAAACGGCAGCGGCCGCAGGAAATAGGGGCTCATGAGGCTGAACACCAGCGCGTTGGCCGCGATCCCGAACGCCAGGGTCAGCATGACGATTGCCGCGTAGGCAGGTGCCCGCGCAAAGGTCCTGAACGCGTAGACCACGTCCTGTTTGATCGATCCTAGCATCTGAATTCCTTTCACCAAAACCGGTACACTCTTGCTTGGACGGGTACCGGATGGCGCACGGCCCCTTACCCGCGCTACCGCAGCCGAGAGCCGGGATACGGCGATCGAGATCCGCTCCCGCAGCGGCAGCACATGTCGTGACCCACTCGCAAGTGATTCGACAAACCCGGCGGCTGATGTCGGCCTCCGCTCCAGATCGAGCGACATACCACGCCGAACAGTCGCGGCCACCCTGCTGGGGATCTCGGGTACGAGCCGCTTTAGATCAGGTACATCTGCGGTGAAGCGTTGGGCCACTACTGCCATCGTGTTGGCACCGCCGAAGGGTGCTCGGCCCGCCAGCATCTCGAACGTCATGCACGCCAGGCTGTAGATGTCGGATCGGGCGTCTAGATTGCGCTCACCGCCAGCCTGTTCCGGACTAACGTAGGCCGGCGTGCCGGCAGACGTGTCGATCGCGCTCGGCTTGCCCCACTCGAACGCTTCGGCATGGATGGCGCGCGAGATCCCGAAATCCGCAACGTAGGCGTGATCCCCGGACAGCAACACGTTGGCCGGCTTCACATCGCAGTGCAGTACGTGGTTCTCATGCGCGAATGTGAGCGCGGCGGCCACTCCCTTGGTCAAGCGCACGGTCGTCTCCACCGAGAGCCGCCGCCTGCGGTTCAGCAGATCCCGCAGTGATCCGCCCCTGACGTAGGGCATGACGTAGAAGGGGTACCCGGCGGCCTCGCCCGCATCGTGGAGAGGGAGAATGTGTGGGTGCTCGAGCCGGGCAGCATAGCGCATCTCCTTGAGGAATTGCCTTATGCCGATGCCGCTGACCGCCTCCTGTGAGACCACCTTGATGGCCACAAGACGGCCGAGCCGCACGTCACGCGCCACATAGACCGTCCCCATGCCGCCGTGTCCCAGTTCCCGGTCGATCAAGTACCGCTCAGATATGGCTGCATGGAATGCTTGGTCTGACCAGCCGCCCGACTCTGTCTCGAAGAGCTCATCGAAGGCCACTTGGAACGCATCGAGCATCCGCTCACGTGTCTTACCCGATGGATACGGATGCTTGCCGTTCACGATATCCGACCAGTGCCCGCGAGAGAGAGCGAGTTTTATCGCCCAGTGATTCTGGGACAAGTTGCTCCGGGCGATCAATTCGCGGAGCCGGTCGAGTCTGAGGCGCACTCGCATTTCGATGAAGTTCCCCGCTTGCCTAAGATACGGTGGTTCCGTGGTTCCGTTTCAGCAATCGGTCAGAAAGTGTTCGGAAAGGTTCGGAGCAACGGCGTGAAGAGGCAAAACGGCGGGTACTAGCCGAAGATCCCACCTGTTCCTGCCACTCACCCAACGCGAAACCGGACTAGATTCTGATCCATGCTTCACACGGACCTGCAGGACGGCGTTCTGGTGCTGCGCCTGGACCACCGCAAGGCACATGCGCTGGATGTGGAACTGTGCCAAGCCCTCTCGGATGCGGTCAGCGAGATCGAGGCAACCCCCGCCGTGCGGGCAGTGGTCCTTACGGGCAGCGGATCGATCTTCTGCGCCGGCGTCGATATGTTCCGAGTGTTGGACGGAGGACCCGAGTACGTCGACGAGTTCGTGCCGGCGCTGGACCACACCCTGAGATCGCTGTTCCGTCTGCCCCGCCCCGTGGTGGCGGCAATCAACGGTTACGCCATCGCGGGAGGCTGTGTATTGGCTGCCGCCTGCGACTACCGCATCATGGCTCAGGGATCAGGCACCATAGGCGTGCCGGAGCTGACCGTCGGCATGCCGTTCCCCTTGGTGGCTGTCGAGATCCTGCGGTTTGCGACGTCCGATGCGCACCTCCAGGAGCTGATCTATCAGGGCAGGACCTACTCGGTGGATGACGCCTATGAATTGGGCCTGGTGGACGAACTCAGCGATCCCGGCGTCCTGCAAGACCGGGCGCTCGAGGTTGCCCGGCAGCTCGGCTCGGAGCCTGCGGCGCGGTTTCTAATAACCAAGCAGCAGTTGCGCGGCCCGGCAGTTGCTCTCATGGAGCGATCCCACGAGACCGACGCGGACGTGCGTGCCGCCTGGAAGGACCCGACTACCATCGCCGCCATCCGGCGCTACGTGGAGGGCATGAAGCGAGGTAGGGGATCCAGATGAGTTGCCGGGACGTGCAGACGGACCCGGCTACCCCCGGGGTACCGGCAGCCGACGTCGCCGCGCTGCATCCGTGTCCGTCGGGACTTCCTGCCGGCGGGACACCTGCCACCGGGGACTGGTTAACATTATA
>CP070666.1:2848200-2855423 GCA_020351775.1 Gemmatimonadota bacterium
TATGGCGTGGTGGCTCTGCGGGCCGATCGATCGACCTGGCAGCCTGGTCCACGTAGTGCGGCGGGATCCCAACTTCGGCCGCTATCCGCTGCACCCCCCCCAGCGAAAGTCCGTTGGTCTGCGTTGGCTGCCGCAACTGGATGTCGGCAGCTCGCTTCACCAGCTCCTTTGCTTCGGTGTGGCGGTATTGCGGCTTTCCACCAAACGATGCCGCGAGCGCGGCGGCGAAGTCGTCCGGCGTCGCGTAGCGGTCGTCGGGGCGCAGGGCCAGCGCTCTCACCAGCACCTGCTCGGTGGTTCCTGGCAGGCGATCCAGAGCCGCACGGTGCGATGCCGATGCGTCCACGAAACTACCGAGCCGTACGGCCTCCTCGGTGGGCCACATCTCGGGCGTCTCACCGATCACCATCTCGTAGAGCACGCACGCTAGACTGTACACATCGGTCCTCACGTCGAGATCGGTGCGACCTACAGCCTGTTCCGGGCTCATGTAGCCGGGTGTGCCCAGCGGGAAGCCGGTCCGGGTCAGGTGTGCCCCACCAGCCGTGCTTATCGCCTTTGCGATCCCGAAGTCGGCCACGACGGCGTGGCCCTCCGCGAGCAGGATGTTCTCGGGCTTGATGTCGCGATGCACCACCCCACGCCGGTGGGCGTAGGTGAGTGCGCTGGCAACCTGCTCGACGAGCTGCAGCGCCCGGCTGGGTTCTAGCTTCCCGACTCGATTCATGAGTACCCGTAACGACTCACCATCGACGTAGGGCATGACGTAGTACAGGCAACCTGCAGTATCACACGAGTCATGGAGCGGGAGTATGTGGGGATGTGTCAGACCTGCGGCTATTTCGATTTCCTGCAGGAAGCGGTCGCTCCCCAAGGCTTCAGACAGCTCCGGCCGCAGCACTTTGACAGCCACCTTGCGGTGATGCTTCGCATCGTCTGCCAGATAGACTGTTGCCATTCCGCCGCGTCCGATCGGGCGCAGTAGGCGGTACGCATCGCCTATGGCGGACTGGGCCACTTCGAGTGTCGTGGGCATTGCTGCAAAGATACGTGTAGAAATAGGGAGCGGGAAAGCGCTACGAGCGCGGCTGCCGGTTCAAGAACCGCTCAGCGAGTTGTGCGATGCGTTCGTCACTTTGTTGTTCTGCACGCGCCAGAATGCGCTCTACATGCGGTCGCAGCACTGGCTCACCCCAACTGTAGCCGGTTGCGAGTTCAGCGCCGTGCAAGTCGCCTTGGTTCCATCCTTCAATGAGTGCCCAGGCAGCAGCCTCGTCGAACCGCGGGTCATCGCGTTTCGGCAGGTTGTATGTCGGCTCACGGCCTTCAGCATCTTCGTTGACAAACGCTCTCGACATGACCAATGGCTAACCGTGCAGTCGATGTCTGGCAACCCCGATCTATCCGTCAGAACCGGATCATTCGTCTCGCAATAGCGTGCTATGACCTGTATCTTGCGTTGGATGCTGTCGGCCGGCTTGAACGGACGCGGCCACTATGCACACCTGCCCGATTCCACTCCAGCCAGGAGTGTATCACGATGAGTCGTGTGATCCCAGTCACCGCCATGGTAGCACTAGCGCTGGCCTCCACCGCATGCCAAACGCAAGACGAAGATGCGCCGAGGGATCGGCGAGACCCGGATCGAGCCCCCAACATCATCATCATCGTGGTCGATGACATGCGCTGGGATGAGATGGGAATAGCCGGCCATCCATACCTAGAGACCCCACACATCGATGCGTTGGCGAACGACGGCGCGTTCTTCTCCAATGCGTTCCACGCGGTACCGCTCTGCTCACCGAACCGTGCCAGCATCCTGACGGGCCAGTACCCGTCACGGCACGGCATCATCGACAATGTCGCGCGGAATCGGATGAGCCACAGACTGGAGACATTTCCTCAGGCGTTGCAGCGTGCTGGTTACATCACCGCCTTCTTCGGTAAGTGGCACATGGGTAACGATCCTACACCGAGACCGGGCTTCGACGAGTGGGCGGCGATTCCGGGGCAAGGGCGCACCATCGACCCCGAGTTGTACGAGGAGGGACGCATCCATACGGTTGAGGGATACATCACGGATGTGCTGACAGATCGCGCGGTCTCGGTTATCGACCGTGACCTAGCACAGCCGTTCTTCATCTACATCGGGCACAAGGCGATTCACCCGGACGCCATCCAGCTCGACGACGGCTCCGTCGACCTGTCGCAGCCACGGGCCTATGTTCCCGCTCCAAGACACCGAGGGCGCTACGACGACAGCGTCTTCACACGCCGGCCCAATGTGGTCTCATCACCCGAAGAATTGACAGACAAACCTGCACTACGCAGAGCTTTGCTCAATAAGAATTCTGCCGAGATGGTCGAGATGTTTGGCCTCGAGGAACTCGACCCCGGCACCAGCGAGGAGACGATTCGCCGCCGCGCGGAGATGCTGCTTGCTGTCGACGAAAGTCTGGGCCGGATCGTCGCTGCGCTCGAGGCAAGAGGCATCCTGGACGAGACCTTCATTCTCTTCACCAGTGACAACGGGTTCTTCTACGGAGAGCACGGTCTCTCGCTCGAGCGTAGGCTGCCGTACGAAGAGTCTACCCGAACGCCACTGCTGGTACGCTACCCCGGCCTAGCGCGCGGCGGATCACGGATCGACGATCTGGTGACCTCGGTCGATATCGCGCCCACCATGCTCGAGATCGCAGGCGTGCCCATCGGAGACCAGATCCAAGGTCGCTCACTCGTACCGTTGTTGCGTGGCGACGCGAGCGACTGGCGTCAATCGGTTCTGATCGAATTCTACACGTACGAGAACCCGTTTCCCTGGCTGGTCGATATGGATTACCGCGCAATCAGGACGAAGCAGTTCAAGTACATACACTGGATGCAGCATCCCGACGAGAACGAGTTGTACGACTTGGTTGAGGATCCGTTCGAAACGGAGAACCTGATCGCGGACACGAGGTTGGCGAATGTCGTTGCAGGTCTGCGCGAGCAGATGGCTGCGGCAGTGCTCGACGCAATGGGACTGGGCAACTAGATGGCGGGCGGGTCCAGCCGCTGGGGTCTAGAGGCCCGGACCACCTACTGGCCGCGTGAGTGAATCCACAAACCGACTCTGCCCGCACGCGCTGCGAGAGCAGATCCGGAGCGGCGCGTGGACGGGGCACACCGCCGGTCGCTGTGCCGGCTTCGTGCAGGCCAACCTCGTCATAGTGCCGGCGGTACACGCTGGCAGCTTCCTCGAGTTCTGCGTTGGTAACCCAGGTCCGTGCCCGCTGATCGAGGTGACACTCCCAGGAGAGTCGGAACCACGGGGTGCCGCACCTGGTGCTGACCTGCGGACCGACCTGCCGCGTTACCGGGTATACCGCAACGGCGTGCCACAGCCGGAAGTGACCGATCTGTCAGCAATCTGGCGCAACGATCTAGTCGCTTTCCTACTGGGATGTAGCTTCACGTTCGAGGCGGCGCTGCAGCAGGATGGTATCCCGGTGCGGCATCTGGAGCAGGGCAGAAACGTGCCGATGTACATCACCAAGATTCCGTGCCGACCTGCGCGGCCGTTCAAGGGTCCCTTGGTGGTCTCAATGCGACCGATTCCGGACCACCTGGTCACCCAGGCCGTTGCCATCAGCCGGCGGTACCCTTTGGCGCATGGGGCGCCGGTCCACGTGGGTGACTCCCACGCGATCGGCATCGCCGATCTCGCCCGCCCTGACTTTGGTGACTCGGTCCCCGTCAACGGCGGCGAGACACCAGTGTTCTGGGCTTGTGGCGTCACACCCCAGGTGGCGGCCATCAAAGCGCACTTGGATCTCCTGATAACTCACGCGCCGGGCCATATGTTTGTGACCGATCTCAGCTGCGAGGAGAACGCCGGCAGATAGACTCGGGATCCGATCTGCGTCACCCATCCACGCCTCGCGTTCCCGATGTTCTTCGACCATCTTTGGCACGCTACTCGTAACCGCAGACTGACCAACTGCTGGGAGTGCTCTATGTCGTCGATCCGCCGACTCGTCGGACTCGCCTGCTTGCTCGTACTGACAATCGTTCTGCCGGCCACCATCCTGGGCCAGCAGATTCCGTCTCCCGAGAGTTTCTTTGGCTTTCAGATGGGGGCTGATCGCAAGCTGGCCCGCTGGGACAAGATGGTGGAGTACTACGACCTAGTGGGAGAACGAAGCCCAAGAGTGCACGTGGTGCACATGGGCCCTTCGACCCTAGGCAATCCTTTCCTCGTCTTGTTCATCTCCGCCCCTGACAACCTCGCGAGGCTGGAACAGCTCAAACAGCTGAACGCGATACTGAGCGACCCGCGTGGCGTGCCCGAAGCCGATATCGAGCGTGCCATCTCCGAGGGCAAGGCAGTAGTCGTGCAGTCGATGGGGCTCCACTCATCAGAGGTAGCGGCCAGCCAGATGGCAGTGGAAGTCACCTACGACATGGCAACTCGCAACGACGGGGAGATGCTGCGCATCCTGGACAACACCATTGCGATCATGATCCCGTGCTTCAATCCGGACGGGGAAATCATGATTACGGACTGGTACGACCAGTGGATTGGGACCGAGTACGAAGGGGTGAGCATGCCATGGCTATACCATCACTACATCGGCCACGACAACAACCGCGATGCGTTCATGCAGAACACGATCGAGTCGTTCTACGGCGCCGAGATCATGTTCCGTGAATGGGTGCCCCAGGCATATGTCGATCATCATCAGATGGGAGCCTATGGTGCCCGCCTCTACGTTCCACCCTACGCCGAGCCGATTCGACCCGATGGCGACCCACTCGTGTGGCGTGAGATGAGTTGGTACGGCGCTCACATCGCCTACAAGGAGGAAGAAGCGGGGATATCTGGTGTCGTCAACGCCGCAATCTACTCAGGCTGGGGTCACTTCGGCTTCCACTGGATCACGCCGTTCCACAACATCGCCGGCATGCTCACCGAGTCTGCCAGCGCGAGACTGGCCACGCCTATCTTCCTACATCCCGATCAGTTGCAGGGTTCACGGCGCGGTATGCCCGAGTACGAGCCGCAGACCACGTTCCCCAATCCCTGGCCGGGTGGCTGGTGGCGCGTTCGTGATATAGTCGAGCAGCAGAAGGTCGCTACGATCGCCGTGCTCGACATCGCGGCACGAAATCGCGAAACCGTACTGCGCAACGCCTATCTGAAGGCAACGCGGCAGGTGGAGCGCGGCGCCGCAGGCAAGCCGGCTGCGTTCGTGATTCCGGCTACGCAGCACGATCCGCTCACGATGCAGAAGATGGTAAACAAGCTGCTGGGTCAGGGGATCGAGGTGCACCAATCGACAAACGGGTTCAGTCACGAGGATCGGATTTACAGCGCAGGTACGTATGTTGTGTCACTGGCCCAGCCCAAGCGAGGCGTCATTCGCTGGCTCCTGGGTCGCACGTTCTATCCCGACAACGATTACACACGCAGCCGGGACGGCAGCCCGATGCGCCCCTACGATATGTCCACCGACAACATCGCCGAGTACATGGGAGTTCGGGTGGATCCGGTCGACACCTGGGTGGAGGCGGATCTCGCCGTAGTTGCCGACACGATCGACCCTAGCGGGCAAGTCAGGCAGGGTCAGTATGGATACGTGATGAATGGCCGGCTGAACGACAGCTTCAAGGCCGCCAACCTGCTGTGGCAGGAGGGCGTGGCGCTGCGGCGGATCTTCGAGTCAACCGAAGGTTTGCGGCCGGGTGACTTCATTGTGCCCAGCACGACCTCTGAAGCGCTGATAGCCCAAGTAGCCGATCAGACGGGCGTAGACTTCAATGCCCTCGACACGGACGCGTCACCAGTCAGCAGCCCGGTCACGCAACCGCGGCTCGGGATGTACCAGCGCTACTTCGGCGGGAACATGGATGAGGGTTGGACGCGGCTGTTGCTCGAACGCTTCGAGTTCCCCTACTCGTCGATCCTCGACGAAGAACTCAGGGACGGGAACCTGAACCGCAACTACGATGTGATCATCCTTCCCGACGACAACGTCGGAGCCATGACGGGTGAGTCACGGGGTGGCGACGGCGGTGGAGGCTATTTCGCAACCGGCCGCGACGCGTATCCACCCGAGTACCGCAGCGGATTCGGGCAGCCAGGTGTCGACGCCCTCGAGGCCTTCGTGGCAAACGGCGGTACTCTGGTGACGTTCGCCCGGGCTAGCGGCCTGCCGATCGAGGAGTTCGGTCTGCCGATCCGAAACGTGGTCGAGGGCGTGCCCTCTACGGAGTTCTGGTCACCTGGATCTACGCTCAGGATGAATGTGGATAACACGAACGCCATCGGGTACGGCATGCCTGAGGAAGCCGTGGGGCTGTTCCTGCAGGGGAACCACGCGTACCAAGTCACTCCCAGCGCCCGGAACGAGGCGACCGAGCGGATCGCCACGTTCGTAGAGCGCGACATCATGCTTAGCGGGTGGCTGATCGGGGAGCACCATATTGCGGAGAAGGCCGCGGTCGTGTCGGTGGGCTACGGGCAAGGCAAGATAGTACTGATCGGTTTCCGTGCGCAGCACCGGGTGCAGACGCACGGCACATTCAAGTTCGTGTTCAACGCGTTGGTGGACGCGGCAGCGGGCCGTCAGTAGAAGCGGGAGAGAATGGTGAGGATCGCGGACCGCGATCCCCACCAGCGTCATCCGAGACAGTATCTCACTGCAACGCCACGGCGCGTGCCAGCGCGTCCAGACCAGCCGCTTCCGCCTCGATGCCCGACTGCAGCATCCGGGCGGTGGGTGCAATGCGATCCCGCGTGCGGGCGCTCTCCTCGTTGCTGCGTGGTGCCGGCTCTCCCGCACCTACCTCCACTCGATAACGATCGTACCCCCTGTACGCCTCGCCGTAGCGGTCAGCCGCTTCACTCACAAGAGTCCGCGCCTTGCCCTCGAGCTCTGACGCCGTGCGCCGCAACCACACTTCGCAGCAGCGCCTGGCCATGAGGCGCTCGAACGCCGCCCAACAGAACCACTCCCCGCCATCCGCAAAGTCCTTGGTTACATCCGCTACGTCGGTCAGGTAGCGCTGCAGCGCGGCCATACCCTGCGGAGTGCCCTTCCACGAGTGCGCCCTACCCTTCGTTACCGCACGTTGCAGGGCAGCCTGCCGTATCTCATCGCGTGGCCGAGCCGCACGCCGATTGACGAATGAATACACGGCGTAGGGGTTGAGCTTGTCCACGTCGATCCAGCCGGGCATGA
>CP070666.1:2855523-2864960 GCA_020351775.1 Gemmatimonadota bacterium
GGGTCTCGGGAGATTCTTGCTGGCCCCCTGAGTTCCACTGGAACTCGCCTCGCCCGGTCCAACTGACGCAACCTGCCTGCGACAATCCAACGACCACCAGTTCTGGAAAGACGCCCGGCATGCCGGATTCACGCACGCTGCGTGCGATTGAGCGCGCGGGGGATCTCGGCCCGTTTGAGTCCCGTTGACAGCATCGATCTAACGAGCAGGTCGAGCGTGACCGACGGATCACCTGCTTCCATTTTTGCGACTCTCGACTGGCTGGATCCGATCAACTCCGCCAACGCGTGCTGCGAGAGTATCTGAGGCATCCGGGTGCACATCCGAGATCATACGACGTGTGTCGCCGCGCCGAGTACCGAAAGCGCGCCGATGGCGGCCGATTAACGGGTCATGAGAGCGTGGTGAAGGCCGGTGCCGCTGTCACACCCCCAGGTTACGATCAGCAGCAACTCAGCGTGAACCGGGGAGATCAAGGCCGTGCCGTCAGACCTGCCAGAAGACGTGGTCTCGCCGTAGCGGGCGCGGTAGGTCGCGGTGATAGGGTCACATTGGACAGTTGAGTTCGCGCGGCACTTCACTGCCCCACCGGGCATGTCCCAACAGATCACGAATCCGCTGATCTTGGGACAGAAACCGGCAGATTCTGACTCAGATCACGGCATTTCCGGCGCAAATGGGACAAGCGTGTTCAAAACACGCAAGATTCCACACGCCCGGTGGGACAATACAGCTGTCGGAATTGACCGTGAATTGACTGCGCTCCGCTAGACTGAGCCGAGTGGTGGTAAGCAGGAGGTGAATCATGCACAAGAACGGACTGTCGCCACTCGGGAAGTCTCTCGTGTTCGTCGCGGCCGTGCTGTGGTTGGTAGTGTTCGCAGCCGGCCTGTGTATCAACTCGCAGCCGTACAGGGATGCCATCGCCAGCGCAACGTGGGAGTGGGAAGCGCTCTGGGCCTGGTTTGTGGTCATCACCTGCTACACGCCCACGAACATTGCGGTCCTCGCTGGCTTCGCCGGACTACTCGGCGCGCTCGGGGCGAAAGCGACACTTCAGAGGCGCCGAGCAGAGGGGGAAGAGCCGTCATTGGATCTGGTGAATCCTTACTTGTCGGCCCTCATCCGCTCCTTCCTGGTGTACCTGGCGCTCCTGTCGGGCGTGCTGATCCTGATCGAGGATCCGTTTACGACTCCGACGCCCGAGCAGTACGTGCGACTGGCCGGGTTCGTCTCGGTTCTCGGTTTCCTCGTCAATTACCGCATCGAGATATTCGGGAACATCATCGAGCGGCTCATAAAGGCGCTGGAAGGTGCAATGGCGGCAAGGGGGGGAAGACGAGCAGGTGGATCGAACGTGTAGCGGCTGCGAACCAGGTCGCAAAACATCTCCAGCGCGAAAGGTGGACTGACAAATGCCGAGTTTGAGAATCATGTCGATGAACCTGGAGAACCTGTTCTCGCCCAACGTCAACTTCTACGGTTCGCACTACACGCAGGCCGAGTATGACGCGAAGATGGACTGGATCGCAGGGATCATCACGAGCTGCCAGGTCCACGTCGCGGGGCTAGTAGAGCTGGGCGATAATGCGAATCAGATCCTTGCCGATCTCCACGTCAGGATTGCGGTGCAAGATCCCACCGGTTGGGGAGCGTTCGCACACCATCACGTCGCACCACCCGGCCCGGATGGCTCGCACATTCACACTGCCGTCCTATCGCGGTTCCCGCTGGCCAATCAGGGAGATCTGTCAGGATTCCCCGCCGGCTTTCACGTCGATCTATATGACGACCACGCGAACGCCTGGAACGCGGTACCGCTCGACCACTTCTCGCGGCCGGTTGCGCACGCCCAGGTACAGCCTCCGGGGCACCAGGCGTTCAACGTCTTCGTCGTGCATCTCAAGTCCAAGCGTCCCAGCTTGGCCGCCCATGACAACAACAACGAGCCGATCGGCATCGCCCGCTCGGCCATCAAGCGCAACATCGAGGCGGCGGCCTTGCGGCATCACCTCGACACGTTCCTCGTGAACCAGTACGACAACGTCGACGCAGCGGTCCCGACATTCGTGGTCGGTGACTTCAACGACGTGCCGACATCGGTGCCGTTGGAGAACATCCGGGGGCCGTTCGATCCGACTCTCGGCCCGGCGGCGGTCTGGTCGAATCCCGATAAGCGGCGGCTGTTGAGCTGTGCCCGGCTGCATCTCAAGACCGCGGCGTACCAGGACATGCTGTATTCCTACGTGTACCAAGAGAACTTCACGTTGATCGATCAAGTGTTTGTCACCCAACACCTGGTGTCACGGTTCGAGCGCATGGAGGTCTACAACGACCACGTGCTGCGACACCGCGAGATAGCTACGGATACCCTGGAGGCGCAGCAGTGGAAGTCCGCGGTTTCGGATCACGGGGTTGTGTTGGTGGAGTTCAGGAACGTGCTGTGAGAGACGCAACCCGATGTATCGTTGAACATGATAAATGGACGATTCTCTCACAGCTAGCCACTAATGGTTTGAACGGTGGGGGAGCGCCATGTATACCAAGGTGATGTGCAGACGGGATGTCCTCGGGGCTGGCGCTAACAACGGCGTTGCGGCTGTGTCGAGGGGACAGCATTCGCCGTAGTGCTTCCAGTCGCAGGCCGATGCCTGTGAGCAACGGGTAGCACACGACTCGCGCGCAAGGCGGCAATCGCCCAGATCGTCCCCAAGCCTGGTACAAATCCTGGTACAGTTCCGCCAAGCCGCGGTCGTGGCGTTCGCGGAACGGCCGGGGCAGCAGTCGAAGGATTATCCTCCGAAGCCAGCTCACGTACGTCACCTCTCAATCACGATCGCCGTCATCTGCGGTGTCGTTGTCCGACCTGCATCCTGGCCCTTTTTAAGCACTGGCTTCATTCTGCCCTGAGCACATCCACGGGATTCACACCTGCAATACGCCGGGCAGGCACATAGCTGGCCAGCCAACACACACCAACCGTGAGCAATACGACCGCTGAGTAGGTCGGCGGGTCCCAGTGGCTCACCTCAAAGAGAAACGGCGATAGCAGCTTACTTGCGGTGAATGCCCCTACTAGGCCGAACGCAATCCCCAAGATGCATGCACGGATGCTCCTCCCGAGCAGATTCCGCGTCACTTCCGCACTCTTTGCGCCGAGCGCCATCCGTATTCCGATCTCCTTGGTACGCCGGGCCACGCTTCGGGCTGTGACCCCAAAAACACCGGCTGCACCCAGCACTACAGCGATGCTCGCGAAGGTGAGCAGAATGACAGTCCGAAACCGCTCGTGTGCAGTGGTCTCCGTCATCAGCGAGGACACGGGTGTTAGGCGGAGAATTGGCGCACCGGGGTCCACGGACGACACGGCTTGCCGTAGTTGTGGGAAAAGATGCTGAGGTTCTACAGCAGTCCGTACCACGAGACTTGCAGTCGCGGTACTGACGGGAATGTACATCGTGGGCTGGAACTCAGAATCGAGTCTTTCATGGCGCACATCGCCCACGACACCTGTAACGGTGAGCCATTGTCCGCTGTAGCGAACTCGTGCACCGACGGGATCTTCGCCAGGCCAAAACCGTTGGGCCATTGTTTCGCTGACGATGACATTCGCCCTTGGCTCAACCCAATGGTCGGCATCAACGAATGTCCTGCCTGACACCATCGGTAATTCCATCACATCGAAGAACCCGGGGAGAACCTCCCTACCATGCACCCATGGCTCGCCGAGCGTTTCCTTTCCTTCGATCCTCACGGTGCTCAGCCAACCTGATCCCGAAAAGGGAAGGCCCGATGTTCCGCTCACTCGCAGCACCCCGGGGACCGCCGCGATCGCATCCCGAATCTCCTGGAAAACGGATGAGCGTGCATCGGGATCGACGAAGCGATACTGTGACAGCAGCACCCGAACCTCAGCCAGATTCTCGTGTCGAAATCCCGGGTCGACCGAGAAAAGGCCAACTAGACTTCGGGCCAGCAGGCCACCAGACACCAAGAGCATGACAGTGAGGGCAATCTCCATTGACACCACAGAACTCTGGAGTCGCCGCTGCCACTTGTGTTCCGCCCGGATCGTGCTGATCGCTGTTCCAAGTCTTCGTAGACCGATCGATGGGGCAAGACCGAAGACGAGCCCAGAGAGAACACCTGCAGCGCTGGCGAAGATCAACACCATGCCGTTCACGCGCACCTGCTGCAACCATGGAAACGGGGGAGCCACATCCGTAAGGGCCCGGGTACCAGCAACGGCGAGAAGAATCGCGGCTGCACTGCCGACGATTCCCAGCAACACGCTTTCGGTGAGGAGTTGACGTACGAGTCTGAAGGGCTTCGCCCCCAACGCAGCCCGGGTCATCATCTCCCTGTGACGTACAGCGATCTCGGCGAGGAGCAGCGTCGCAACATTACCACAGGCCAGAACTAGCAGAATCAGCGAGGCTCCCATCAGGAGCAGTAGCGGAGTGCGGTACGGCCCAATTGCGAACTCCCGTCGGTCATCTTCAGACATGAGGCTTGCGCCCCGCTGGGACGAATCTCTGTCACCCCGAATGAGGCTTTCTGTTTGTGTCAGTGCCTGGTCGAGCGTAACTCCAGCCTTCAGGCGACCGATGCCGTCATACAGGTGATAGTCTGTTCTGAGGGAGTTGGCTACGATCCCGACTGGAATCCATACAGGTGGTGTCCCTGGGTCCGCCGGGTCGGCGCCACATCCCAAACGGCGGATACGAAACGAGCGCGGGAGTACACCCACAATCTGAAAGGCCTGACCATCTAGTGTGATGGCCTTTCCAAGAACGTCGGGATCTTCTCCAAGCCGTTCTTGCCAAAACGTGTGACTGATGATCGCCACGCGCACAGCGTTCCGACCACTCTCGTCTGGCATGAAGCCTCTTCCCAGGCTGGGCCTGACCCCCAGCACATGCAGGAGCGACGACGAGGCGGTGCCTATCTGTATCAACTCCGGCTCTCCAAGGCCGCTGAGCGTCATACTGGTTGACCCGAATGCGGCCACGTCCTGGAAGAAACTCTGACCGGCGCGCCAACGCTCGTAGTCTGGGAAGTCGAGGCACACACGGTCCCACTCCGAAGCGAGCAAAGTGTTGGTGCGCCACTGTGGGAATGACTCCAGCACGGTAACCAGTTCCCTTGGCCGTTCGTACGGAAGCGGTGGAAAAAACATCCCCTCGACCACACTGAAGATTGCTGTGGCGCCCCCGATGCCGAGGCCGAGCGTCACAACGGCGACGGCTGTGAACAGCGGGCGTTTTCGCAAGGTACGAAACCCGAAGTGAACGTCTTGCCACAGAGACAGAATCGCGGTTCCCCCTCCAAGCACGCTCGAATGCTTTGCAGCACCGGAGCGTTCGGTGGCATTGTGATTACCTCCCCTAGACCAACCCCGCACGCGATCCAAACGGGCAAGAATGCACGTGATCAACGTTTCCCCAACCACTCGAACACCAAATCGGACTCGTCCGAGCCGTCCCGATGTTGGGTACATGTCCTCGTAGAGTTCGACCAAGTCCCGGCCATGCCGATAGCGGAACCGGCGCGGCAGCAGCCAACCGACGATCCTGTGAAACCAGGTCATCTGCTTCGCCTGCTGGTCAGGCCAAACGTGACGCATGCCTGAGTTTCCCCGATGCCGCAACGACATCCGAGAACAACGCGACATGCGCGGCGGCCACTTTGTGACCCAAAGATGTTATTCCGTAGTGCTGCCTCGGCTCTGATGATGACTCCGGTGCCCTCCGCGCCTTGACCTCAACGAAGCCCCGATCCATCAGTCGGTCTATTACGCGGTAGAGATTGCCGGGACGCACCTTCACTCTCCCGTCGGTGCGGGCCGTGATGTCCTTCACGATGCCGTAACCGTGGCGCTCTCCATCGGTGAGCACGGCCAACACGAGGAAGTCCATGGAGTTGAGCGGAAGTGAAGCTTCGATAACTGTCTGTACGTCAGGCGGTGTCGACATGAGGCGGACTCACTGTCTCTGCAGAACTCTCGTTATGAGCATACTCAATATGAGTATATTGGAGTCCTCGATGTGTCAAGTGGGCGTTGTCAAGGCTCCACAAGAACCTCGATCGGGTCGATCTTTGTGACACGTCGCGCAGGAATGTAAGCCGCGATGGCACAGACCGTGACGGAGAGGATTGTTGCACCCGCGAAAGTCCACGGATCTCGAGCTTCGATTTCGAAGAGCAGGTGAGCGATAAGGCCGGATGCCCAGAATGCGGCTGTTAGGCCCAGCACCAACCCTATGATAGCGCTGAGAAGCCCCTCCTTGAGTACGAGGAGGATCAGTCCCGGCCCGTCGGCGCCAAGCGCCAAACGAATCCCCATCTCATGGGCACGCGCTGATGCGCCCCTCGCGGTCACACCGAATATCCCCACCGCTGCGAGGACTCCGGCAATGACGGCAAACGTCCACATGAGGAGTGCACGGAAACGGTCATCGGCCTCAGAGTCTCGCATGACACCGACCATCGTATTCGGTTCGGCAATGTAGACGTCAGGATACAACGACCAGATTGCATCGCGCACTTTCGGAAGTACCACCGAGGGATCGGAAGACAATCTTACCACCAATGTCACCTCACGGAGTGACGTGTTGGTCTGAGCGATCGGAACGTAGAACGCCGGCTGCACCTCGGTTCCCAATGCCTCTTGTCGAATGTCCCCCACAACACCAACGACGGTCCAATCCATCCCGTTGGCACGTGCCCTCAAGCCGAGGGGCGATTCATTCGGCCAGTGCCGCTGTGCCAGGGACTGACTCACCAGCATCGCGCCCGGAGCCTCCCTGCTATCTCCTTCGGAAAGCAGCCGGCCGCGCAGGAGCGGGATGCGCATTGTCTCGACATACGTTGGATCAGCGGCAACGAACCATTCGTTTGTCACGACTTGCTCACCGTTCCGAAGGGTGCCGAACGAGTGGTAGGTACCGTCACCTGGAAACGGCAGAGTGGTCGCACAGCTCACTGCGTCTACTCCTGGAACCTCCCTCGCCACGTCCAAGACCTCATGGAAGAACAACGCGCGTTGCTGCGGAGAGATTCGGGTCACAGGCGGCGCAGGCAACGTCAAGGTCGCGAGTTCCTCGGGATCAAAGCCAGGGTCTACAGACATGATCCGAGTGAAACTCCGAACGAAGAGGCCGGCAGCCACGAGCAGCACGACGGTGAGCGCTACCTGCGCCGAAACCACGGCTGATTGCAGCGACCGCGTACTGCCGGCTCGACTGTGCAACCGGAGTGTTGGGCCTACGGTGTCATTCGTCTGCAACAACGCCGGCACAACCCCGAGAAGCAAACCCGTACACATCCCCACCGCAGTGGCGAAGATGAGGACTCGGACATCTATGCCAATCTCTTCGACGCGCGGCATTGCAGGGGCTATGGCCAGCAGAGGATCCGTACATAACCATGCCACAACGATGCCGAGCCCTGCTCCCATTAGGCCAAGGAGGAGACTCTCAGTCAGAAGCAGACGAACGAGCCGAGCCCTGCACGCACCAAGCGCCGACCGTACCATCAGTTCGCGGCCTCGTCGGGCCGCCTCACCAACGAGTAATCCCGCGACGTTGGTACAGGCGATGAGCATCAAAACGGCAGCTGCGCCGAGCAGAATCGAAAGTGGGGAGCCGAACCCATTCGTTATTATTTGCTTGGTCGGCACCAGCCTGGCCACCAGCCCTTCGATGGCGCCCTCTGTGATGAGCGCCTGGACCTCCGCACGCGCCTGATCTGGCGAGACACCCGGCGCCAAACGTGCAACCAGTTCCAGATAGTGGCCGCCGCAGTCGAGCCCACAGCCTTCACCCAGTGGAATCCAGATCTCTCTCAAACCGTCGTCGATCGCCCCAGCGTTCGGGGAGTTGTTGTAGGGGTCACTGGGCAGACGGAAACCTTTGGGTAGCACGCCCACGATCTGATACGGGATATCATTGAGCAGGACGGTGTGACCCAAGACGTCCCGCCGGCCATCGAATCGTCGCTTCCAGATCTCAAAGCTCAAGACTGCAACCCTGGCAGCGTCACCCTCCGGCGCGACCTCCTCTGTGAGGAACGTGCGCCCGAGAATCGGCTGAACTCCGATGGTCTCGAACAGGTTCGCGCTGGCCTGGTATACGGAGAGTGCCTCCGGCACGCCTTCGCCCGTGAGCACCCCTTCACCATCGTCGAACGCTTCTTGGAACGCTGCAACGGAGCTGAGCGTTTTGGCGTGATCGCGAAAGCTCAGGTAATCGACCGGCCGGACCTCGATGGCATCCCAAAACCGGTCGAGGTTCTCCTGACCGCGCCAACTCGGGTTCGCCATCCAGATAGTGACGAGCTGTTCAGGATCATGGTACGGCAGATCCTTCAACAGGACTCCATCCACGATGCTGAACATCGCCGTGGTCCCGCCAATGCCGAGCCCCATCGCCCCGACGGCGAGTGCCGTGAACAGAGGCCGCTTGCGGAGAGTTCGGACCGCGAAACGGATGTCGTGCCATACAGATTCGAGGCCAGGCACTCGGTTCGACCTCACGGACCGCTTCGTTGCCCGCGGTTCCCTTCTGCGATCGTTCCAAGTGCCGAGGCCATGCCACACTGCGTCAACCATGCTGATCAGAAGCAGGCTCATGCGAGCGTACCTGTGCCGCCCACACTCCCGAAGACGGTTTTCAAAGAGGACCACGATGTCTTCCTCGAGCCCCGCACCAAAACGTGTGGGGATGGCCCGCAACCAGAGGCGGAAAAGCCGCGCCTCCCACGGTCTGTCGTCTTTACCCCTCATGCACCCGTTACCTCTCGGGACTCACGCCCACCGCCTTTGCCTGGGACAGAAGACTCCTGAGGCGTGATGCCTCGGCGGTGGCAACTCGGCGCCCCAACGGCGTGATAGCCAGGTGCTTCCTGGGACGGGTGGCGTCTGCGTGCCCGCCCGGGATCTCCTTGACGAGTCCATTCGACACGAGACGCCAGATTCGACGGTACATGTTAGTGGGCAGGATCCGCTTTCCGGTCTGCTGTTGTTCCTCGATGGAGCACACGATCGCGTAGGCGTGCGCCTCACCCTGGGCAAGCCTGAGCAGGATCTGAAACTCGAGTGGATGCAGCGGAAGGTAGGTGTCTGGAGTGGAGCTTCTCTTGGATTTCATGACACGTAACGGTGTGAGCGCTCGACCGTATCAATATGATAGTAGTATTCAATTGATACTATACTAATCAACGTCGTGAGGAACGGCAAGTGACGGCCGTTGCCGCTCCTGCGGCTCCGACGGGCAGTGTCTGGAGGAGCTCGGCGCACCTCGTTGCACCCGCTCCCCGGACCGCCCTGGCGCCCGCTGCGGGGCGGGGACGCGTCCCGAAACCGGCAGAATCCCCTAGTCTTTGGCGCCACTATAGGGAATCTACGGAGCCGCAGGTCTCGCTTGCCCAGATCCCTC
>CP070666.1:2865060-2871187 GCA_020351775.1 Gemmatimonadota bacterium
ACGTAGAGCACGCGGCGCTCCACGGTCAGTCGCAGGGGACAGCCACCGCATACTGCGGCCCGACTGCCAGCATCACCCCGGCCACCAGCGTGGCGAACACACCACGCGCCAGCCACTTCATCATACCGTTGTTCATAATACCCTCCTGAATAGGGTCTGGTCGGGGACTCATCGGCGTACGCATGCTCGAATCGCCGGCGTGGCGCGATAGGCTGCAAAGCGCGAGGCGTGTCGAGCGGCGCACGGCGATTGACTCGGTGCATGAATGGCGGATTGCTTCTGGCATTGCGAGGCGTGCCTCGTCATGGTGGATGCGGATCCTTGACGGGCTCTGGTCGGCGCGGCCCGAGAGCTACGGTCAGGAGCCGGCGGGCTCGAGTCGACTAACGGAGTCGTCGGTGCTGGAGGGGCGGCACCGGCTCCGTGCTCTGGGCCGGCCGATTGATCAGAGGATCGAGGATCTTCGTGATGGCCGTCAGGTTTCGCTCCAAGTCGGCGAAGAGATACTCGGACGGCACGGGTACGAAATCTCCCGCCTGCCGGTCGTACACCTCGAGCACCTCCAGGCCCCACACGTTCGCGTACAGCTCGGCGCCCTCCATGTCCTGCAGTACAACCGCTAGACTCAATGCCAGCACTATTGACATTGCGTTTGTGCCAACTTGCTGAGCCGTGCCGCCCCACCTTGCATAGCCACCCGAAGTCAGCGCCTCGACGATCCACATCTCGGGATAGAGGATGGCATCGGGGCTGAAGCGTTGCTTCAACTCGTCGAACAGCTCGGTCACTCCGGCTTCGTAGCGCGGCTCGTCCCGCTCGCCAGTGAATGGGTCGAAGAAGCCGCCTGCCGCCTCGGAGATGCCGGTCCAGATGTCGACATACTCCTCAACCGGCACGACGGTGAATCCGGCTCCGCGCAGCGTGGCCTCGATCAGATCCTCGAACCAGGTCAGCACGGAATCGGAAGCTTCCACACCTTCGGGAAGACTGACCGGCGTCACGACAATGGTGTCGACCGCCTGGTAGAACTGAGCTTGGGGTACCACGAAGGGATCGGCTTGCGGGGGCCGAGCGCAGGCCCCGCCCGCCACGATCGCCCACAGCGTGATCCAGCTACTGCGGCGCATCGGTTCTGGAATACTCGTTGCGCAAACCACATCTCCTCATCGGGATGCATGGTAACCGCATCACCGATGCCTGCCTCTTCTGTCGCTTGTCACATCAGCGCCCCAGTACTCGGTCTGCAGAGCGGCCAGGCGCAGTGCCTCGCAAGACTCTCTACCTCATACACCTTCCACCACTGTACAGTCCGACTCGCTGCTGGATCCCTACCGCCGGTTCGACAGCCCCGCCGAGCCGCAGTGTTGGTGAAAGACACTACGCTTTTCATCGGTACACGAACGTGCTCTCGTCCCCGCCGACTATATGTAGCTCCGGATTGCCGCTGTCCAGCGGCGGGGATCGGTCTCCTGAATCCAGCCGAAGAGGTGCTGAATTATATGTCGCACACCGTTGTTAGTTTGTGTAACATAGTATGTGTGGGGATGTAACCTTTTCTGGTCGAGTTTCGTAGGGCTGCGAGACGGGGGTCTACGATGCGAGTTGAGCGCGAGTTGATGCGAGGCGCCGGCCCGGTCGCCGTGATGCAGTTGCTGGAGAGTGGCGAGATGTACGGCTACCAGCTGATCGAGGCACTGGAGCGCCAGACGGACGGTGTCTTGGCAATGGGACAGTCGACTCTTTACCCCTTGCTCTACAATCTGGAGGCCAAGGGTCTGGTGCGCGGCCGCTGGCGGGAATCCGAGTCGGGCCGGCAGCGGAAGTACTACTCGCTCACCAAACGGGGCCTGGCGCGGCTAAGCTCGTACCGCAAGCAGTGGAGCGGGCTGGTGGGTGCGATGAGGGGGTTGGGACTGATCCAGACGGATACGCGCGGGAGGTGAGCGAGTGAGACACGGTGCCGTGGGCCGTTCAGGTGGGCGCGAGTGGATCGACGTCCAGCGCCTGGCGGAAACATCGGGGCTACCGCTCGCCGTGTGCCAACGGATCATCGCGGTGGTGGATGAAGCCCGACTCAGTGGAGAGAAGAGACGGGACGTCATCCGCGAGCTGGTGGCTCACTTCGAGGACGGTGTCGCGGCGGGCCGCAATGCAGACGAGCTGGTTGACGCCTTCGGCAACTGTGAGCTGGCCGGACAGCTCATCGCCCGGGCCAAGAGGCTATCGCAACTGGCGAGCGGCAAGGGGGACAAGGCTTGGACCAAGAAGGATCCGGTCATCTATCGGCTGTGGCGGGACATCTCCTATGCCGTGCGGAGATTGTCTCAGAACCCCGGCTTCACAGCGACGGCGATCCTTTCGCTCGCAATCGGCATCGGGGCCAACACGGCGATCTTCAGCCTCGTCAACGCGGTGCTGTTGGAGAAGCCGCCGCTCAGAGAACCGCAGAATCTCGTGGACATCTATCTGCAGAATCCCGAGTTGGGATTCGGCGTCTTCTCCTACCCCGATTTCGAGGATCTGCGGGACGCGACGTCGGAAGTCTTCGAGGGTGTCTCACTAACCCAGCTCAGTCTGGTTCAGGTGGATCGCGACGGCTCCATCGATATGCAACCGGTGGAGCTGGTTACCGGAAACTACTTCTCCTTGAATGGTGTCGACGCCTCCCTGGGGCGCACCTTCCTGCCCGAGGACGACGTTGCACCCGGGGCTCACCCCGTCGTGATCCTGGGCCACTCCTATTGGCGCAGCGCGTTCGGCGGAGACGCGGACATAGTCGGCCGACAGATCAGGCTGACCGGCCGGCTCTACACCGTCGTTGGAGTCGCACCTGAGGAGTATCGGGGCAAGCTCCGCGGCATAGTCCCGGCCCTGTACCTGCCGATCATGATGGTGAACGAGGTGCAATCGAGCGGCTACGATGAGCTGGAGCAGCGCGGGGACCATTCCATGTTCGTGCGCGCCCGCCTGGCACCGGGAGCGACGCTGGAGCAGGCCAGGGTCGCCGTAGCGGCGGTGGAACGGCGCCTCAAGCAGGAGTACCCGGGTCACTGGGATGTTGCCACCGAGATCGTCCTGATTCCGACGGAGGACGTGATCGTCTATCCCCCGTTCGACACCTTCGTGCGTGCGGCGGCCGTGCTGCTCAGCATCGTCGTGGCGTTGGTGCTGCTCATGGCGTGCGCCAATCTGGCCGGCTTCCTGTTGGCCAAGGCTACCGACCGGCGCAAAGAGATCGCCGTGCGGCTCGCGCTTGGCGCCACGCGGCCGATGTTGGTGCGGCAACTGCTAATCGAGACGGTGCTGCTGGGCCTGGTGGGTGGTGCGGCGGGAGTGGTGTTGGGCAAGGCGCTACTGGGGTTGCTGCTCGCGGCCGATCTACCGTTGCCGATTCCCGTGGATCTCGATCTCAGGCTCGATGCCACAGTGCTGGGCTACAGTTTCGCCGTCTCGATGGCGGCGGGCTTCCTGTTCGGCCTGGCACCGGCGCTCAAGGCGACCAGGCCCGACGTTGCTTCAACGCTCAAGACCGAGACCGCGGGTGCCGGACACGGCGGACGCCTGAGCTTGCGCAACGGTCTGGTTGTTGTGCAGATCGCGGTCTCGTGCATGCTGCTGGTCGGGGCAGGACTGTTCCTGCGTACCTTCCTTGCCACGCAGGCGGTCGACCCGGGCTTCGGACGAGATCCGGCCGCGATTCTCACCATGGCCGTGCCGGCCAACCGCTATTCGGAAGAGGAAGGTCGCCTGTTCGTGCAGACTCTGTTCCAGCACATCGAACAGATCCCGGGGGTGGAGGCGGTGGGGCTGATAAGCAACCTGCATCTCAACACCCTGAGCAGTCAGGGCATCCGCGTGAACATCGACGGTATCGATCCTCCCCCTGGCAGGGAGGGTTTCCACCTAGATCGGGCGGAGGTCGATGCCGGCTTCTTCCAAGCCGCGGGAATTCGCATAGTCCACGGCAGGAACTTCGATGACGCGGATCGCGCTGACGCGCCTCGTGTTGCCATCGTCAATGAGGCCATGGCACGCAGGTTCTGGCCCGACGGAGATGCCGTAGGACGGATGATGCGGCGCTCGAACGGCGATGAGCTGCGCGTCGTGGGTGTGGCTAGCAACGCCAAAATCCACTCCTTGGGTGAGGTCACTCAGCCCTTCGTGTACCTGCCGTTCAGCCAGGACTACACGCCGTTCATGACCATAGTTGCCAAGACCTCGCTCGATCCGGGGTGGACCGCAACGCAGCTGGTGGCCGCGGCCAAGCAACTGGATCAAGAAGCTTGGTTGTGGGATGCGAAGACCATGGAGCGGCACCTGGGAATCGTGTTGCTTCCCGCACGACTCTCTGCGCTCCTCATCTCCGTCTTTGCCGGGCTGGCGTTGACCCTGGCTACGGTGGGGCTCTATGGCATCGTGAGCTACGCCGTATCGCAGCGCACCCACGAGATGGGGATCCGCATGTCGCTCGGCGCGGATGCGGGGTCGGTCATCCGGCTGCTCACGGGCAGTGGCATACGATTGGTGATCGTTGGTGGTGGGATCGGTCTGGCTCTGGCGTTGCTGCTGACCCGGGCGCTGAGCAACCTGCTGTTCGGCGTCGGTGCCTTCGATCCCGCCACCTTCCTGGTGGTCCCAACACTGCTCGGTGCGGTCGCGCTCACAGCCGCTTACATCCCGGCCCGGCGAGCGAGCCGGATCGATCCGGTGAGGGCGCTCAGAGCTGAGTAGACAGGCCGGCGGGCGGAGGCGACTGAGGTTGCATCACGGCTCGCGCTCCAAGATCATGATCTCCGTCACACCGGTGAACGCACCGGGCGCGTGTTCGAATGTCACGCGCAGCCTCTCGGCGGCGGTCGGGACTAGGCGAATCCGGTTGAGCGCCGACCCCGTGGGCGACTCAGGGTAGCGGCCCCGCTCTCGAGGCGCGATCCAACGGTTCCCGTCCCACAGCTCGATGGCGAACGACGTGGGCGGAGCGATCCCGCCCCCGTCGGCATACAGATAGAGATCGACGACTGCCACGGTCTGGCCGGCGCCCCAGTCCAGCTCGATCCAGTCACGCGCGTTGGGAGATCGATACGCCGTCCAGCGATTGCGCGAGTAACGCGTGAACGCGATCTGCATGTCGTTCAAGTGCTCGACGCTGTCGCTCTGCCAGGTGTATGAGGCCGTCGTCCGCACATTGTCTCCGAAGGCCACGTTGGGTGACGGCCGCGTGCCCGGCTCGAGCGGCAGACCGGTGTGACCCCACGTCTCCAACTCGCTCAGCCCCGACGACGCACCGGCCTGATGGGTCATGACGAGGCGGATCTTCTCGGTCGACAGCACGGGGAACGTGATAACATTGGCGCGGTGACCGGCTGGGTCGGCTGGCGTTCTGGTCTGGCCGGGGATCGGCTGCCAGGCGCTGCCGTCCCACTGCTCGACCTCGTACGACGCCGGCGCCCGCACGCCTTCACCGTCGTCGTAGAAGTAGGCTTTGACCTCAGTCACGGGTCGCGGCGTGCCGAAATCGATCGCGAGCCAGTCGGCGGCGTTACCCGAGCCCGCCGCGGTCCAGCGGTTGGGCGGCGACTCGTGATACCAGTAGTTGCCGTCTACCGCGTAGTGTGGCGGGGCAGTAGGGTCGCTGGCCGATGCAGTGACCCACGGGAAAGCCGAGCCGCCGTTGTTGACCGCGAAGTTGATCGGCCGGTCGATGTGGTCTGGCGTGACGGGAGGCGCGATCGGGGCGACGATCCGTCGCACGCTGGGAGCGTTGGCGATCGCGCGGCCGTTCACGAGCACCGAGAGCCCAGACCCCCGGCCGTACCGCGTACCGTCTCGGTCCCACACGATCGAGAGATCGTGGCCGTGGTACGAGACACCGTCCAAGGCGAAGTAATCCCAATCATCCGGCACCAGAGGATTCACCTCGACCGAATCGTCGGCGCGCGGCCGCAGCCCGGCGAGCCCCGTGATGATCAGGTCCACGTATCCCGAGTGGAAGTAGTGCTCGCTGTGGTAAAACGTGTTGTGCCCCTCCCACGAGCCGGTGAACGGGTTGGCTGCCTCGGCGACATAGGGGCGGCCGTCCCTGCGCTGGTCGCGCGTGTACGTCTCGAGCAGCCGGTAGTAGTCGCTC
>CP070666.1:2871287-2879697 GCA_020351775.1 Gemmatimonadota bacterium
GCCCTGGATGACGATCGTGGGGGTCGTCGGAGACGTTGCTTATGCCGGCGCCGCTGAAGGTATGAGCCCCACCGTGTACACGGCATATCGACAGAGTCCCCGTTCGCGCACCCCCTACGTGCTGGTGCGGGCCGCGGGCGATCTGGATGCCGTCATGCCGCAAGTCAGAGCAGAGTTGACTGCGTTGGAGCCACGCGCTCCGCTACTCGGCGTGGCGACGATGGAGCAACTGATCCGGGCTTCGACTGCCACGGAGAGGGCCCGGTCGTCCCTACTCTCAGTCATGGCTTTACTAGCTTTGGTCCCGGCTGCCACAGGGATGTTTGGCGTCCTCTCGTACCACGTAAGCTTGCGCCGTCGAGAGACTGCGGTGCGCCGTGCACTGGGGGCACCTAGCAACCGTCTGGTGAGAGCGGTTATCGGCGAGGGATTTCGGCTCGTGGTGATTGGAGTCGCAGTTGGGTTTGCCGGTGCGCTCGCGGTCGCCCGCGCCCTGACCGCAATGCTGTACGAAGTAGGTCCAGCCGATCTCGCGGTCTACGTGGGCGCCGCCCTTGTGCTCGGTGCTGTTGGAGTCTCGGCATGTCTGGTACCCAGCATCAACGTGCTACGTATGGATCCTGTCACCGCACTGCGGGAGGAGTGAAGGGAGCGATATCCTGTTCTCCCAGTTGCCAACCAGACAATTCGCAACAATATCACGATCGAGCCCCTTCCGGGGCTCTTTCACCTACGACCGACGGACTATGAGTTCTCCTGTCTCGTTCATGCTTGAGAGAGCGGAAGTCGCGCGCTTCGCAGGCGCGTGTTCCCGGCACTGAGCCTCGTAGGGCTAGACACACCCATTCCCGCCTGCAACCTTGGACCAGCTCACCGTGTCTATCTCGTAGGTACGTGAGCCACAGTCCAACCTCAAAGGCGCATCACCATGTGCCGAATTCAACTCGCTGCAGCCGCTCTGACGCTGACGGCTCGCCCTCAAAAAGGCCAAAAAGTATAGGATTCGTGGCTGCTGCCTGTAGGAGAACCAGGCGGCTGACCTGGCAGAAATCATATCTGGCGGTATGCGTGACGCAGTTGGTCTGAGGTTTCCGAATCGTAGCCAAGTGCACCGCAGTGGAGGGACAATGAGGACTGGAGAATTCAAAGCACCGTGGTTAAGGACGATTTCGGCTTTTGGGAGGGTGGTGGCTGTGTTAATGACCTTTCTGCTGTTATTCGTCCTCAATGTTGTTGGTCAAGAGCGCCTCTCCGCACGTGAGATAGGCGTGGTGGTTGGGATCATGCCACCGGGCCCGTTGAATGCCATAACGGATGTCGAGGGCGTGATGGTTGGCCATAAGACGGTCGCAAGTGGTGACTCGATAAACACAGGTGTCACTGCAATTCTGCCGCACAATGGAAATGTGTTCCAAGACAAGGTTCCGGCGGCCGTTGTGATGGGGAATGCTTTCGGAAAGCTGTTCGGTTCGACCCAGATTCAAGAGCTTGGAGAACTCGAATCACCCATTGTGCTGACGTGCACTCTTTGTGTGCCACGAGCCGCAGATGCTGTATTGACATATCTCCTTTCGTTACCGGGCAACGAGGAAGTGCGGTCAGCCAACCCCGTGGTGGGAGAGACGAACGATGCGTATCTCAACAATATCAGACTTCGGCCGATCTCAGAAGCCGATGTTCTGCAAGCAATTGATGGTGCGCGCGGAGGACCTGTCGAGCAAGGAAGCGTAGGAGCCGGTCGTGGCACCATGGCGTTTGCCTGGAAAGGTGGTATCGGAACGTCAAGCCGGAAGCTCCCCGAAGAGCTCGGGGGATGGACCGTGGGAGTGTTGGTCCAGTCCAACTACGGCGGCGTATTGGAGATCAACGGGGCGCCCGTGGGACGTGAAATCGGCTACTACTACTACAATCACTTCTTTCCGCCGGAAACAAGGAAAGACGACGGTGAAGTGCGCACGGAGGGGTATGAGAAGGATGCGATAGAGGTGGTCCTTAAAGGCACCGATGACCAATCCGCCGGCCCATTGAATCCACGCAGCTGGAACCACAGGGCAGGTTCTATAATGATCGTCGTGGCTACAGACGCGCCGCTCAGCCCTCGAAACCTGGAGCGATTGGGCCGGAGAGCGCTCGCTGGGGTAGCAAGGACGGGAAGCTCGTTTGGCAACGGGTCGGGGGATTTTGTGGTTGCATTCAGTACTGTGAGACTGTCTCAGATAGAGGCCAGCGGTACGGTCTCGAACAACAGCGTCAGTCCGCTGTTCCATGCGGTTATTGAGGCAACTGAGGAGGCCATCTACAACTCTATGTTCCTCGCGACTACAGTACGCGGATATGAAGGCAACGTTCGAGCACTACCGCTGGACAGAACACTTGAGATCCTTAAGCGTTATGGAGTGGTGGAACCCTGATCTTCGCTGGGCAAGAGGGATACGCTGATTTCGGCGCGAGCAGGGTGAGGGATGGTGCTGCGGAGCAGGCTCGCGCTCGGAAGGCTATTTGTACCTGTATCCAGCCTCCGTCGGCGGAGGTAGCTTGCCGGAATGAAGCGCGGTAACCGCATATGCTGGTCAGTCGCATATCAGTTGGGCGGCCGTGGCGAGGTGTAAAGCGGACGAGTAATGCCGTGAGGTGCGAATGAAACCGACCCACGGGCTCCTTTGTCGAGCGGTTCGAGTCTCTCTGATCGCATGTCTTGGCTGTGCGGGATGCTCTACAGCTCCGTCACCTGCAGAGATCTCACAAGCAGTTCTGTTTCACATATCGTATGAGAACTATGCTTGGGGCCATCAGAGCAGCGGTTGGTATGTAGATGATCAAGGCCGCGTTTGGCGGCTTAGCGCAGCGCTTCATTGGTGGCCGGAGGTAAGGAACATACTGCAGGGTAGCGAGGATACTCTCTATTACTCTGCTGGGGAGTTGGAGCAAAGCTACGCAGATGCCAGAGACACGCTTGTCGCTGCTATCGACGCTGACGAGCTACGAGAGAAGTATCTGTTGATTGCCGGGGCCGCCCGGGGCAACTACTCGACACCGGCCAACGCCGCTGCGGACGCGGGATCCTCCGTCATTGGCTGCCTGGCTTATGACCAAGAAGCCGATGGATACCGGAAGGTGATTCTCAGCATGACTGGAGATTGGCAGGCGGTCAATCTCGCCAATTCAGCGACCGAATTGGATGCTTGGCTGAGAAGCCTTGCACGCCGGTTCATTCCGGGCCTGAACGGCCAACATGTTGAAGGGTCGCCTAACCGGACCTTATGAAAGGGCAGAGCCTTTCGAATTCGATGGCAGACTCACATTGATGCTGGGAACCGGGGCGAGCATTACCGAGTAGTCCCAGCCCCGAGCGTCTCGCGGCGTTCGGTGCCTTATTGCCCAGGCTCTGAGGTCGTCGCCGCGTGCAGCAGCCAGGTGTCACAGGTGACTGAGCTGGACCGGACTTAGGGCCGAGTGAGCTGTCGACCAAACGGGAGTTCCTATAACGAGTAATTAGACAAGACTGGAGTGAAGGATGATTGGGAATCCTGATCCCCGTGCCTGGATGTTCGTTTCGGCAGGACTCCGGTGCTCAGCTGTCATAGGTCTCCCTTCGCCTCAGTCGTCTCGACCTCGCGCAAGCGTTGACCACCGGGCTAATTGGGGCCATTCGAGATGGACCGTGGATCTCTGGACTTTCAGAGCAGGCCCTGGCGTATACGGTAGAAAAACGTGACGGTGGGCACATACTGGGTGCACTTGCCTGTCCAGATTTGATCGGTGTCTCACGGCGAGAGATGTACCCGAGGAGATAGCCTGCAGAGCATGGACAAACTGAAGTTAATAGAGAACCTGAATGGAGATCTCGCTGGCGCGCTTGGAGCGATCGTCCAACGGCTCACGTACGCGGCCAAGACGACAAATCGATACGGACAACGAATTACAGAGTACTTCCTCTCGGAGATTCCTGGCATACAGGCGCGTGCCCAGATCTTGGCAAAGCGGATCGTAGCTTTGGGAGGTGAGCCGACGACGGTGGCGCGTGGGGTCCCTCAGGCCAACACGAACCGGGAGATGGTGGAAGCGGTGTTGGCCAGCGAGAAGAATGCGATTCACGACTTCACTCGGCACCAACGGGAAGCTGAGGAGATCAGTGACAAGATGCTCGCCACAGAGTTGGGAGACATGATACGTCAGGAAAGCGTCCAGGCGGCACGAACCGAGCGGATCTTGCGCGACTGGCCGATCTAGAACACCACGAGAGCGTTGATGGTCAAGTGGATGGATTGTCACCCGATGTGGATTCTGGGCACCCTTCCGGGTCCGCGACACACTGCCCAGATGCTACGGTTCACCCCAGATTGCGGTCGCTTTCAAGCCACGTCTCGAGCGGGACAATCAGGGGCCGGGTCGTTGAGATGTCCGCCGTAGCACTATCGGCTGACCCGTCGGGAAAGATGGCTGTAATGACGTTGTGTGGTGCGCTGGGCACAAAGGACGTCGATGCCGCCGTCGGGTTGCTGTGCCGGTCCGCCCATTGCCGACCGGGTGTGGGCATCATCTGGGACCTACAACGCGCAGAAATCGATATGACTCCGCGAGAGGTCATCACGACTGTTCGGTACCTTGCGCACCGCCCCGGGGCGCGAGGCAGTAGACACGCGGTGGTCGCTGCTCGCGATCTCGATTACGGTCTTGCACGAGCAGCTCAGGCGTATGCCGAGGCGTGGCTAGAGGCCGAGTTCATGGTGTTTCGGGATCGGGGTGATGCTGAGCGGTGGCTTGAGGAAGCAAGCGGGAAGCCTCTAGGGTGATGCTGATGGAGATTGAAGCTGCCGGTGATCGAGCAGGATCCTGCGACGTAGAGCTGGACGGGCTTAGGGTGGGCTTCGTGAGAGGCTTGGTCGCCCTGGGAGGCCACCCTCTCTTTGGTGTGGGCATCCCCCGGGAATAGCCATTCACAGATAACGCTCCAACGGAATGTCTCACAGGCACCTCGTGTGTCACCCGATGGCCGGCGTCTGTTGTTCATGTCCGAGGGGAGCTTCTGGCTCTACAATATCGAACGCGGGATAGTGACCCGCTTCACGGATGACCGAGGGTCCGAATACTGGGCCCAGTGGACACCCGACTCCAAGCGCATCGTGTTCACGTCCAACCGACACGGGAGTTCTTGGGTCAACCTCTATGTGAAGCCGGCGGATCTCAGTGAATCCGAGCAGCGATTGACAGAGCGCCGATACCATCAACAGCCACAATCCGTATCCAGCGACGGGCAGTCGCTTGCCTATCAGGAAAACGCTTGGGACTCAACGGGCTTCGATATTTGGGTGCTTTCCCTGGAAGCAGAGCCGGAGGCCCGACCGTTCAAGCGCACCAGTTCGAACGAATTCCACCCAGCGTTCTCACCGAACGGTCGCTGGTTGTTGGCCTACGTGTCAGACGTCTCTGGACGAGAACAGGTGTATGTCGAGCCCTACCCGGGTCCTGGGCCGGTGACGACGATCTCGACGAACGGCGGTTTGGAACCGATCTGGGCACCAGACGGGAGCCGTCTGTAGTACAGGGAGCCAGGGGGTTCGCGAGTCATGGCGGTCTCGATCGGGGCCGAGGGGGAAGTGCAGGGGGTGCCAACGGTGGCGCGGTTATCGAAGTGCTCGCTCGCTCGGCACTCCCGCAGAACGTCGGAGCGGTGATTCAGCGCCAACTATCATCGATGTCCGGCGGGTATTATGACTGGCAATCGGTAGACGCGTTACGCCACCTGTTCAAGCCAGGCGCACGATGGGAGAAGGCCTCGCACAATCGGATCGCGGTTGTTCGTCGGCAACTGCTCCAGCTGTCCGATGACAGCTTTATCGAGCTGACCAAGTTGCTCGCGAGGGACGACTGCCTTCTGTGATAAGGCCAGAGGCCCGATGGCACACGAAGATCTTGGCCGGCCAGCCATGGGGGCGGAGCGCCAGCCGTGCCCTTCAGAAGCTTCGACCTGGCAAAGAAGGAGGCTGCCGACCGGCTCGAGGGGGAGGCTATCAGCCGAGCATTCGAGGGCGTCGATGAGCCGGTCGGTTGGTTGACCCAGCTGGCCGTCGGGCGGGGCTTCGTACTTGCGGACCCGCGTACCACGCTGCAAGCTACGTTTTCGCCCTCCCTCATCTGAAGGAGATGAGAATCATGCCAACGGTCTTGGTAGAGAACCCTGAAGGGACCACGCTCGTGGATCAGGCATTGGCTGCGATCGTGCGCCTCTGGTGAAGTAGAATGGAGGACGTCCGAGCAAGCATCCCAGTTGATGTGGCCGAGGCCATCTTGCAGCAGAAGTACCGAGACTTGGCCATGCGGCTCCTTGTCACCCGCACCGTGGGGAGGATCTTGCTCCTTGGGATTGTCGCGGCTGGGCTGTTTGTTCCGCGTTTGGAGCCTGTCGCGCTGCTGGTGCTGAGCGTGGTCACTCTCTTGGTGGGAATTGGCAGTAGTCTTGAGTTGTGGGCATTGCGCTCCCAGCTCCGTTCCCTCGACAACTCTATCTCCCGCATTCCGGGAGGGCCGCTGGTTGAAGACGCGTGGGCGGAGATGAGCTACGCCAAATGGCGTGTGCGGTTGCTACACAGGGCTGTCCAGGGCGTTGAACTCCCGGCGCTGACGCTCTTGGCGTTGGTGGTTCTTTGGCTAGCGACTGCCGCTTAGAGTGAGCACCGCGAGCGGGTGGGTCGTAGTGGGCCAGCCGTAAGCTAGTCGTTGCCGAGTGTCAGTGTGTCGCCTCGACGTCTGCGTAGTTGGCGACCATCATCTACCCTCCGTTTTCCTTCTTCCAGACGTTCAGCCAGCGTATCGTCGTGAAGGTGGGAACACCGCCTGGTTCCTGGAGGAGACCTCGCACGTAGAAATTGATCACTGCGAAGTCATCGTAGACCAGGATGGTGAGAGGGGTGAGCGTCGCGCACTGTGCGTCGTCCGAATAGCTGCTTGGCGATGCTCCGCGGGATACCGGCTTGTTCCGTTCTTGGCGCAGCATTCCGACACGGGTCGTGCGGTCGCTTGGTTCGTCCATCCCGCCCGAATGCTCCGACGGGCATGTATGCACCGACAGACACCTCCGGCGGCGCGACGCCTCGCCTGAGCAAGCGTCGGGCAGTTTTGGGCGACCGGGGAAACCAGCGTGCGAGACGCCGGACAGGTTCCGGGTCTGAGAACTGCCGCGAACACGGCGAAAACACGCTCGGAGAGGCTGCCAAAGGCTGGAAAGATCCACGCCGGACTGTCCGGTCGAGAACCTCTGTCGTGACTTAACGATCGGAGCGCACCTCAGTTGATGGAGCTACTGGCCCCTCTCGGTTAAGGCGATGTCGACGATGATCCTCAATAGCTTGTCCCTGACGGCGTCGACGTCCTGCTGCAACGACACCTTGCTCCCGAAGAACCTCTTTTCACGCTTCACGATAGCTGCTTCGAACTCCTTAAGCGCCTCGTGGATCTGCTTCTGGTGCTCCAATCCGCTGCTCATCGCTGCCTCCTGGCTATCGCCCCTACCCTCAGATAACCTCCGAGGACGGAGTAAGCAAGCGGTCAGCAGTCATCGGATCAAGCGTTCGGTGCAAACTCACCTTGGCAATGTGCCCTCCAGATCTCCCTTGCGCGATCTGTCCAGTGCCTCTTGGAAGGCCCTCCGGGTGAGCGCTCTGACCACGCGAAGCATGCACCCGCAGGTCACTGTCCCGACTCACAGCTCCCCCTAGTCTGCGCACTGTAGTAGCTTACTGTGTCCTCGCCCGGATTGTCATCGTGTTGCTCGAGATCATCCTTGCTGTGCTGGTTCTTGCGGTCATCGCCTATGTCACGTGGTCATATCGTCAAGGCTCTTTTCCCATATCCCGCTTACGAAAAAATGCAAAACGGGCGGCGCGCCGAACGCGGCAGCTAGATCGCGAGGAAAGCGAGCATGAGCCGGAAGGGCACTCGTAGTCCTGAGACTGTTCGGCGACCACGATGCAGCCCTGCGGTCAATGTTGCGGCTCACACGATTCTCCCGGGAGATCCTCGGTCAAAGGCAGAAGAAGCTAGCTTCTCAAGGGTGTCGAAATCGACTGCGGTGGTTCGGCCCGTCTCGATGCTGCTGAGCCTTGATTGTGCGATCCAGGTTCGCCTGGCCAGCACGTTCTGAAATCAATCACTGGCGCGGCATGACATACAACCACATACTGATTGAGAGACTGTGTCACGCAGATCCTGGCGCGATCCGGCCGCTGCGTGTGTTCATGCTGGCGGACAGCAGAACGGGGGGCAATCGCTATGACGGTCAAGGGCCATCTACGAGACCTGTACATCGACGCTGACGGCGAATTACACATCACGCTGACAACGGATAGCCAGGAGCGGGAGATCACGCTCCCGGCTGCGGTCGCCGATGAAATGCGAGCGACGGACCTGCTCA
>CP070666.1:2879797-2895022 GCA_020351775.1 Gemmatimonadota bacterium
GGCCCACGGGGGTCCTTCTGACGATTCGCTTGGCGGCCGCGTTTGGCCTGAGATCGCCCAGCGCGGTCGAGGATTCAGTTCTTGTATTCGCTGACGGTGACCCCGGCACAAGAGCCGACGATGTGTGGCTGGTGGGCGCTGCTACCGGCACAGTCGGAAGCGCGTGTCCGGACGGAGCGGCGGCGACTAGTCTAGCAGTCGAGATCACGGCGGCATCGGGCGGCCAGGCGGCGGCGCTAGCGGCCGTGACGTCGGGTGCCCCGGTGCGAGGCTTTCAACCAGAGGAGCTCTCACTTTTTTCCGGGGCGGACGGTCGCTGGTGGATCGGACAACGTACGGCCAATCGACTCGGTTCGTGGACGACGGTTCGTCCGCTGGCTGGACCTCTGACTGCCGCGGGCCTTGCGTTTACGTACCATGACACGACAGGTGCGGTCACTGCTGTGCTGACAGATGTAGCTAGCGTCGGCATCATACTGCGGGGAGAATCGCAGCTGCGGGTGCGTGGATTGGGCGGTAACATCGACTATGCCCGGGATTCCATAGCGGCTCGAGCTGCTCTGCGGAACAATGCCAGGTTCTAGAGAGGACGGTCTCACATGAAGCGCGCAACAAACGAACGTGGCATCGCACTGCTGGTGGCCGTCCTAGGACTCCTCGTGTCTGGCTCGCTGATTTCGGCCTTCGTGATACTGGGTGTCCTGGAGCATCGTATGGCATCGAACACGCGCCGTGTAGGACAGGCATTCTCGGCTGCGGAGCACGGGCTCTCTCAAACGGTCGGCAATTGGAACTCCACGGCCTGGAACACAATGGCGGTCAACGACTCGGTTGTGGTCTCCGGGGTGACTCCTGGAGGCACGGGGAGCTACGCCGGTCTGGTCCGGCGGCTGAACAATGAGATGTTTGTTGTCGACATTGCGGCGACGGATGGTGCGGGCGGCGCGCGTCAGCGGCTCGGCGCTTTTGTGAAGCTCCGCCCCATCGACATGGACATCAGGGCGGCGTTGACCACAAGAGGCCAGACCCGTGTGGGTGGTAACGCGGCGATTAGTGGCGTTGACTCAGACCCGTCTGGCTGGACGGGGTGCCCCCCGGATTCCTCGGTGTCAGGAATCATGCTTCCTTCTGTCGGTGATCTCGAGACGATTGGGGGATGCTCAAGCGCATCCTGCATCGATGGAAGCCCACCAGTGGGCACGGATCCGAACATCAACGATTCAACCTTCTTTGAGTACGGTGATGTGGATTGGGCGGAGCTGGTGGCCATGGCCACCAAAGTGCTTCCACCCGGCACCTATACCGGCGTGCAGCCTTCGTACGTGAGTGGGCGGTGCGACACTCCTGACCCACGCAATTGGGGTGACCCGTTCGTTCCGACTTCGGACTGCGGCTCGTATTTCCCGATCATCTACATATCCGGAGACGCCAGCGTAAACGGGAACTATGGGCAGGGAATCCTGCTGGTCGATGGCAATCTGTCTGTCCAGGGCGGATTCCAGTTCTATGGAATCGTGATCGTTCGCCAAGCTCTCGAGACCACCGGCACTGGGGGCCACTTCAACGGGGCAGTGCTGGCCGCCAACGTTGACCTCGACCAGGCCACGGTCTTGGGTGACGCATTGATTCAGTACTCTCAATGTGCTACGAAGAAGGTGCTCAGCAGTGCTGCACCGGGGGCTCTGCTCAGAAGCCGAGCGTGGTTCCACGCGTATTGATCTGGCGTCTGCGCAACTTAATCCGTCCCAACTGGCTACTCAGCGCACGATCAAAAGACCGACCTGTCCGCCAAATCCGTCCGGTTCACTGATCACACCGGGCGGTAACGTCCAGGTCTCTCCACCTACCACCAACGAGTACCTGTAGATACCCGGTTCGATAGCGATAGCGATCTCCCACGTGTCCGCTGCGACACGCGTGAGCGGCAGTGCGTCCCAATTGCCCCAGTCGCCTGCGATGGCCACGGATTCGCTCTGCGTCGGGAAGTGGATTCTGAGCAGCACCCGACCACTGTCTGCGCGCTTGACCGATAGCGGTGGGGGTGGTGGGGCAGTGTAGGGGGCCCGTGCTGATCGTGTGAGATTCACCCGTAACCCGGCCGAGACATAGAGGCCCTGGTCGAATCCCACCAGGTCGCGGGGATATGATCCGGCCGCCAATTCGAGTAGTGCCGTCGGGGCGATCGCGAAGCTGATCCGGCCCTGGATCCAGGGATCGTCGCTAAGGTCACCGGCCCGCGCGCCGCCGGCGATCACTGTATTTATGCGGTAGCTGTCGAACCCGAGTTCCAGCGTAGCGTCGACGTATCTGATCGTGTCGCCGGCGACAGCGACGGCGCCGCCGGCAACGGAGAAGCCGCCACCGAGACCGAGCCGGGCCTTGGCGTTCGCTGCTCCGGTCAGGAACGAGTTCTCAGCTATGTCGCGGACGGTGCCGATCGAGGCGCCGATCGTGGCCAGCAGAGTCCCCTGGCTCAGTGCCAACACCGGCCCCAGAGATCCGCTGCCGCTGAACGAACCGCCCTCGATATAGTTGCCGTCGGCTCCCCCTGCCACTGCTAGGTTGAGCCCGCCGCGGTTGTTGGTGAGGACCAATGTGCCGTATCCCGAACCTTGGTTGACCCAGCCGCCATCGGTGAATCGCGACACGCTAGCATCGAGTATCCCGACGGCGCGCGCTGAGGAGCCGCCCAGCCTGAGCGAAACGGTGCCGGCGGTCCCGGAGATCGAGTCGGCGTACTGGGCGCGCACGCCTCCCAGCAGGACGGATATCTCCTGCGAGTGGAGCGGCGCTCCCGCCGCCAACATAGCAGCCAGCAAGGTGCCGCGCTTCACTGACCGCCGGAAGCGCCCTTCTTCTTCTTTTGTCCTTCTCCACTGATGCCGGGTACGGTCTGAGGACGGTTTCCTCGTCCTCCCATTCCTGGTGCGGTCGGTGACGGGAGGCCGCCTCCCTGCATGATGCGTCGGGCGATCTGGGCCATGTCTTCACCTTGAGCCTGCAGCCCCGTCAGTGCGGATGGGAATTCGAGGACTTCCTCTGGTGCCCGGCCGCGGCGAAATGCGTCGCCCACGACGCGGATGGCAGCTTCGGCCTCCAGCCCCTGGGCCATCAGTGCCGATGCGACGGTGAGTCCGGTCGCGGCGGCTTGAGGTTCGCTGGCGGAACCCATCACTTCCTCGACCTGCTCGCCCGTCATGCCGCGGCCGACCGCCTCGGCGGCTGCAGCGACCACCGGTCCAGGCACTGGGTCCAGCCCTGCCGCCACGGCGATGTCGCGGCCCGTCTGCAGCCGGACCACGTATTGGTTGAGTGCTGTGATGACTCGACCCTGAGGTACCCGAGCCCGCTTGGCCCAGCCCTCTAGCGCCTTGGACACCAGCGGCTCGGTCGGCAGCTGCTCCGCACCGGCGTTGGCGACGATCGCCGCGACCTGGTCTGCGAATTCCGCCGGCGCACCGCGCTCCAGCAGCTGCGCGCGCACGTCCTGGGCGGCTGCGGCGCCTGGCGAGGCCAGCATCCCTCCTGCTGCCACCAATCCGATGACGAGGAATGAGTGTCTCATGATCGGACAACTCCTCTCGGCCCCACCACGATCACGCTGTTTGCCTGGCCGAAGCCGTCATCGACCTGAGCGTGAGCGTTGGGGTCCGGTATCCATTGTGATCCGTCGATCACGAACAAGTATTCGTGTTGACCAGGCTCGAGCGGGACGGTCGCGGTCCACATACCCGTCGCGGAATTGCGGACCAGCTCCACCCCCTCTGGGCTCCACTCGTTGAACGAGCCGGCCAGAGTCACCCGGTCGGCGTCAGGGGCGCGCAACTCGAACCGGACCAGAATCGTTGCTTGTGCCTCTGGGGCAAGCTGCGCCGGCCGATCGCCGAATTCGATCCCGGGTATGTCGATCAGGAGGCGCCCCAACACTATAAGTGCTACCGCCGCGGCGGCGACCAGGGCGGGGCGCACACTGTAGGGATGCGGACTCACCAGCCACTGCCACACCGATTGGCGGCGGGGTCCTCGTGCCTCGGCGCGAACTGCAGCCATCACGGCGCGGTCGACGGATGCGTCCGGTGTTTGGAGCCGGCCCGCGTAGGCTTGGACCGCCTGCTCGAACTGGTCGGCCGCCTGCCGGTCCTCTGGTCCGATGTCGCCGGCCGGTTCTCCGTCGAGGTAGCCTTGGGCCTCGGGGCTAAGTCTTTCTTTTCCGCTCATCGCAGCCCCTCCAGTCTGCGCTGCAGCTCGTCGCGCGCTCTGTGAACGCGCATCTTCAAGGCATCCTCCCCTACCTCCAACAAAGCCGCCATCTCAGCGTAAGAATACCCTTCTACGTGCTTCAGAACGAAGGCCTCACGCTGTTCCGTTGTCAGATCGTCCAAGGCAGTCTGGATTGCCTGTCCGATCTCGTTGGCCTCCAATTGCCGCTGCGTGGACTCGTCCGGCGGATCCTGGACCCTGTCGAGACGTACATGTTTGCGCCGGCCACGCCTCGTATTGTGGCACTGGTTCGAGACGATGCGGAACAACCAGGCCTTGAATTTCTCCGGCTCGCGGCACGAAGCCAGCGAACGGTACGCCCTGATGAAGGCTTCCTGCTGTGCGTCGGCGGCATCGTCGACGTCTCCTCCCAACATTGCCGTGGCATATCTTCCGAACTCCAACCGATAGCGCTCGACCAACACCTGATACAGCTCGACCTCACCCGCAAGTATCCGGCGCACGAGCACCGCATCGCTTTGGCTTCCCATCTCAGACAAGAGACCGCTCCATAGTTGAAAAGGTAACGCAAGCGGCGGGTCACTTGATTCCGTTTGGGGCCAACACCAGGCCTGCCGCTGTCGCCGAGTGACAGCAATGCAGCCGGGCATTAGCGGTCCGGGGCGGGTTCGAGCGTTCTAAGATGTTATCCGACAATATGTTACGAACTCCGTTACCTGGCGGATGCTTGCCGTGTCTCTTGTATGGCCAACGGAGGGGGCTCTCGGGCGCGTCGCCCGAAGGAACTCAAGCCAACACACAATTGGGAGGCATAACGATGAAGAAGGCAATCGTGGCAGCTGCGGTATTGGCGCTCGTTCTGCCCGGCGCGGTAGTGGCACAGGGAGCGCAGAACCATCAGCAGCAGCAGGCGCAAGCGCAACAGATGCAACAGCTACAAGAGATGCAGAGGCTGCAGGAAATGCATCAGCAGACCGAGCGGGTGATGACGCAGGTGAAACTGATGAATCAACAGATGGTCCAGCAACGCGTGCGTCAGGAGTACCAGCAGATGGGTCAGCAGCTGGAGCGGGCGGGGCAGAACGTGCAGGAAATGCTGCGTCACATGGAGCGTCTGCAGCAGGATCCGCAGCTAGTGGGGAACCAGCAGCGGCAAGGTGAGCTGGAACAGCTCCGCAACCGGATCAGCAACATGGTGCGGGAGATGGAGCAAGCGCAGAAGGCTCTCGAGGAGCTTGCACTCCCGTGAGGTCCGCACTAAGCGTAGTCTGCGCGCTGGCGCTGGGGCTCATCGCCCCTGCGCTAGCGGCGCAGTCGGTGCACTATGAAGGTGGCCTGTCGGTGGCGAGTGGGAAGTACATCTACGCCGAGCGAACGACTAGTTGGGTGCTGACGAACGGCCTCGCACTGAGCGCGGGACCGGTCACCATTCGTGCGATGCTGCCCGTGTTCCGTCAAAACTCGGTAGTCGTAACGGTTTCATCGGCGGGGCCGATCCCGACTGGTGGCGCCACATCGACCTCCGACACGGGAACTGGTGGGAGTGGTGGTCGAGGATGGCATCCCCAGGTCGTCGGAAGCCACCAGGTTGCGGTGGAGACGGATTCCTTGGCAGTCGATTCGGGAGAGTTGGTGACAGGGGTCTCCGGCTACGAATTGGCTGTCGGGGACCCATCTGCTAGCATGACAATCGGACTGCTTCGGGGCGCCGCAGTCGGCATCAGCGCGACACTTGGCGCCAAAGCTCCGGTGACCGGGACAGACGGGTTCGGGACCGGAGAGTGGGACCTCGGCGGGTCTGTCTCACTGTCACACAGGATCGGCTTCACAGGGCTCGTATCGCTCGATGTCGGCTACTGGCATCTGGGCGACCTTCCGGATCTGGATTTGCGGGATCCGCTGCTCGGCTCTCTGAGTTTCGCCTATTTGAGCACGGCGGGTTGGGGGCTGGGCATGAATGCATCGGCTGCGTCGGCCGTGATAGCGGGTTATCCCAATGCGTATCAGGTGGGTCTCAACATCAACAGGGTTGGGCGGACCGGTACTTTGGGTGTGAATATTGCGGTTGGTCTGACCGATACGACACCGGATCTCACCGTCGGCTTGAGCTGGCGCGTTGGCTTGACGCGGCCCACCTGGTGAGACCAGGTATGAAAGCGGCAGACTCGATCTGGATCAGCATAGTGCGTCGCTGGTCACACAACTGAGGACTGATAACGGGAGCGAGAGAGCATGGTTCTGAAACGGTTAGCGCACCTGGGCGCGATCATTCTATCGCTGGTCGCTTTGGCGGGTTGTTCCGAACCGACCGGCTTCGTGTCGGATGGGGGAATGGGTGAGGTCACGATAACGCTGCAGCGAACCGGGTTTCCACCCGCGAGCGCGGTCACTGAGCCTGATGGCGGCTGGGCTGCGGCGCCGGAGGGCCGAGTATCGGGTGATCTGGTAGTGTCGCTGACGATCACCATCACCGACATCCAGTTGCTGCGCCGTTGCGAGGAGGAGCAGGGAGAAGAGGGGGAGGTAAACGGTGAAGCTGATCCAGGCTGCACTGAGAACGGTGGCTGGCACGCTCTGCCCTTGGACGAGTCGGTGACGATCGACCTACTGGCGCTTCCAGCGGAAGACGAGTCTCCTGCGGTGATCGCCTCGGGTGCCTTGCCGGTGGGTGATTACCACAACATTCGGTTGTTCGCGCGGGACGAGACGGTAGTATTCGCCGAGTCGTTTTCCATAGGCAACTCGCTATTTGATGCGGACACTGAGTATCCAGTGGAGATCCCGTCTGGCGAGAAGACGGGTATCAAAACGGATCTGGCACTGACCGTGGTGGATGATGGGGAAGGGAATGGTGAGGAGGTGAACCTCCTGTTCGATTTGGATGCTACGTTCCGAGGTGTTGTGGCCACGGGTAGCGGGAAGGTGATGCTGCCTCCGGTGCTCAAGGTCCGGCCGCCGTCCGAGTAATCTCGACTCATCCACTCCATGTTAAGAGGGGGCCGCGTCGCAGTGACCGGCGGCCCCCTTTCTCGGTACCAGTATTACACATCAACCGCCACCTGACCGTAGAAACTCGCTGAGCCTTCTGTTGTAACTCTTTTGAATTATGTGAGTTACCTGACCAACTTCCAGTTCTTTCTGTGTTGTGGATAACGTGATGCTTGATACGGCCGGAGTTTCCCGCCGGTACCGTCTGCCGGTCACCGGGTGATCGTCAGGCTGGTCACATGCAGATTCAGGTTGTGGTTAACCCTCAGCCCCACCACTCCGTCCGTGAGTAGCGCGCCTCGCGGTATGCTCGTTACGGTCTCGCCGTTGACGTAGAAGGTAAGCCGCTCGGGGCCGACGTCGATCTCCAAGACGTTCTTGGCTTGTTGGTCTCCCGACTGCCGCACTATTGCGGGGTGTTCGGTCCAGGGGGTGATCGTGGGAGTCTCCACGCCGTTGCGGCGTTTGACGATGTAGCGGCCATCCTTGCGGATCAGGAAGTAGAGATACGACTGACCTTCGCCCTCCAAGTCGGTGCCGCCGATGAACAAGCCGAAACCCTCGCGGCGGTCGCCGGGGAACAAGTAGATCTCCGAACTCACACGGTACTCACCGGCTGCTGTGGTCGAAGGGTTGTAGAAGATGGCGGACGGGCCTGTGGTGAGATGCCAGCCGGGTGTCATGGTTACGAAGTAGACCGAATCCGAAGTGGGGCGGTCGAACCTCACTTGCCAGTCGGCCGGTCGCTCCAACTCTTGGGCAAGAAGCGGTGCCGCAGCGAACGACAGTGTCGCGAGCGGCGTGAGAATGTGCATGGTTACCTCCCTTGAGGGCCTTGACCTTGGTTCCGTAGCGAAGGGCAACAGTCTCTAACGGAGGACCGAAAAAAACAAGGTGGGGGGCGCCGCTGACTGGCCAATGTGCGAGCGGGTCGGCAGGTTGCCGGAGCGCACGTCAGTGCGGCGTACCTGGTCAGATGGATCTTGCCGATCGTGCGCACTGCAGTGCGCGGAGGCAGGTTGCCGGCTCGCGAGACCCTGGCCGAGTGTGGTGAGCCGATCCGGCACCGAGTGCTGCGGGCCGCGGGGCGTGGTCTCCCATCGCGCCCTGCGGTGCGCAGGCAGTGCCGAGATCGTCTACTCAGGACCGCCGCACCGACGTTCGCTCCGGGAGCCCACGCCCCGCGGCCCGAATGGCAGCGTCCTGGTCAGTTCGATGGGACCGCTACTTCACACCGGACGGCACTGTGCGTGGCTGTTGGTATGCAGTCGTGCCTAGCGGCTGGCTGTCGGGGGTGGCCTGAAACCTCGTGGTTCAGACCGCGGTAGCGACAAGCGCTGATTCCCCGCGATTGCTCGTCCTAGCCTGTAGCCCACACTATTCACGCCCGTATGCCGTCGCCGCTAGCCGCCGACTGTCGCGAGGGGTGGGTTGAGACCTGGCGGTTGGGGCCGCGGCCCGTGGACTCCCTTCGCGCCCTGCGGTGCACAGGCAGCGCCGAGATCGTCTGCTCAGGACCGCCGCACCGACGTTCGCTACGGGAGCCCACGCCCCGCAGATCCGGAACTCCAGTGACCGGGGCTCAGCCGCCCGCGGTCTCGATCTCCCTCAGCACCGCGTTCAGGTCGGCTACGATTGTGTCCAGTGCAGCCTTGAGCTCTTCGTAGCGCTCGAAGGCGTCGCGTCCCAGCTTCTGATCGGCCCGGTTGATCATGCCACTTAGGTACTGCAGCTGGTCTGCCACCATCGGCATGTCGTAGCGCACCGGCCCGGTCATCAGCCGTCGCTGGATCTCGGCGAGACGCTCGTCGGCCCGCCTCGATGCAGCGTCGGTCTTACCTTCGAGCGATTGCCGCGTCGCGGTGAGCTGTGTGATCGCCTCTTGCGATTCAACGATTGCATCGCGCACCCTGAGTCCCAACTCCGCTTGCTCCACCAGGTCGGCCTGGGTCACGCCGTCGGCAGCTACTCGGGGGTCGATCAGCAACTCGAAGCTCTCAGTCGCACTCCAGCCTCCGACCGAAAGACGCACCTGATATGTCCCGGGCGGCACCATTGGCCCGTCGTCGGAATGGCGCAGGTCCCATGTGAACCGGTGCATTCCGGCAGCGGCAACCAACGTCGAGCCGCGGGCCCCATACTGGAAAGCGCCCGCTCCCGGCATCCCAGGTGCGCGCTGAGCGCCTGGCCTGGCGCGAGGTGCCTGGCCTTCGTATTCACGCACCAATTCACCCGACCCGTCTAGGATCTCGAGCGTCACATCGCCGACCGGTACCTCGGCCAGGTAGTAGTAGATCATCGCGCCGGCCGGCGGGTACTCGGGGTCGGTCTCGGAGCCGCCGCGTCCGTAGTAACGCATGCGGTATGTGTCACGTGGCTGGAACAGATGTGCCTGCGAGCCCGCGACCGCATCGCTCAGTTGGTGCAGCGGTGTCACGTCGTCCAAGATCCAGAAAGAGCGGCCCATGGTGGAGAGCACGAGGTCCTGGCGCACGAGCTTGATGTCGGTCACCGGGGTCGCCGGCAGATTGAGCTGGAATTCCTGCCAGTGGGCTCCGTCGTCGAACGAGATGAACATGCCGAACTCGGTGCCGGCGTACAGCAGTCCCTCTCTGTCGGGATCCTCGCGGACCACACGCGTGGGGTAGTCGGCCGGGACCCCGTTGGTGCCGGTCGTGAGTCGCGTCCAACTCGCTCCGTAGTCCGTAGTGCGGTAGATGTACGGTTGCCAATCGCCTAATAGGTAGCGGTACACTGCGACGTACGCCTTTGCGGGGTTGTGCGGCGACGGATCGATTGCTTGCACGCGGCCACCCGATGGGAGGTCCGCAGGGGTAACATCGGTCCACGTCGTGCCGCCGTCACGCGTGGCGTGGATCGGGCCGTCATTGGCGCCGGCCCAAATGAGACCCGCCTGAAGCGGAGATTCCTCGATCGCGTACAGTGTGCTGTAGTACTCCTCACCGGTTATGTCCTGTGTGATCGGCTCTCCCGGACGCATCTGTTTGTCCGGTTCGAACGCCGTGAGATCGGGCGAGATGGTCTCCCAGGTGACGCCGTCGTCTATCGTCTTGTGCACGTACTGCGATCCGTGGTACACGACGTCAGGGTCGTGCGGTGACACTTCGATCGGTGCCACGCGTTGGAAGCGGAACCTGAGGTCGCGCGGGTTGTGTCCGTACAGGTTGGCCGCGCCCACGTAATACTGCTTCTCTTGTCCGGTCAGCTTGCTGTAACGACCGAACCGTCCCTTGCAGTTGGCGTAGACGATGTTGTGGTTTCCGGGCTTGGGTACTGCCGGTCCGGTCTCGCAGCCACCTATCTCGGTCCAGAAGGACGTTGGCCCTCCTGGTGCGCTGTGGGGCGGCAGGCTGGGAACGGCAATGGTAGTGTTGTCCTGCTGGCCAGAGTAGAGCCAGTATGGGAACTGATCGTCCACATCAACGCTGTAGAGCTCGGCGGTGGGCTGGTTGTGTTGGGTCGACCACGTCTCGCCTCCATCGCGCGTGACGTTGGCTCCACCGTCGTTGGATTGGATGAAGAGGTCAGGGTCATTCGGGTTGATCCACATGTCGTGATTGTCGCCGTGCGGCGTGCCGCGTCGCTGCCAGCTGACGCCGCCGTCCACCGATTTGAAGAATCCCTCGGCGTTTACGTAGACGACATCGGCGTTGGTGGGATCGGCGTCGACGTTCAGGTAGTAGAACGGTCGCCTCAGCAACATGCCGTACGTCGAGACCAACTCGAAGGTGGTGCCGCGGTCATCGGAGCGGTACAAGCCGCCTTCGCCCTCGGGGGCCTCGAACAGCACGTAGAGCCGGTTGGGATCGGCCGCTGACACGGCGAGGTCGCTCTTGCCGCGCAGTCCGGCCGGCAGGTTGCGCGTGAGCCGTTCCCAGGTGTCGCCGGCGTCGGTCGACTTGTAGACGCCCCCCTCCATTCCGCCGCTGATAATTGTCCACGGCTTGCGCTCGGCGCGCCACATCGACGCGTAGATGGTTGCCGGGTCGTCTGGCGCGAACTCCAGATCGACGGCACCTGTGCTATCTGACACGAACAACACACTTTCCCAGTTGGAGCCGCCGTCGGTGCTACGGTACACACCCCGGTCCGGCGTAGGTCCGAATGCATCACCGATCGCAGCGATATAGAGCAGGTCAGGATTGGTGGGATGGATCAGTACGGCCCCGATCTGGCCTACCTCTTTCAGCCCCGCGTAGGACCATGTTTCTCCGCCGTCGGTCGATTTGTACACGCCGCGTCCGGTGATCACGTTGCTGCGGATGCCGTCGGACCCGGTGCCAACGTAGATGATGCGCGGATCCGAATCGGCCACTCGGATCGCGCCGATCGATCCGGTAGCGAAGTAGCCGTCGGATACCGGACGCCAACTCTGTCCGAAATCGGTTGTTTTCCAGACTCCCCCACCAGTTGCTCCCATATAGAACGTCGCGGGTTGGTCTGCGTGGCCTGCGACCGCAGTGACGCGGCCGCCTCTCGAAGGACCGACCATGCGGTACTGCAATCCCGAGAACAGATCGGCCGAGTAGACTTGGTTGGGATGGTTGCTGGAGGTTTGGGAAACGAGATCGTTGTGCGGCATCGAGATCAGCGACAGCGTGAGCGCGCTGACGACGAATGGGGCGGTGCGCATGGAATCACTCCACTGAGGTCTGGTTCTGATGAGAGCGAAACGTAATGCAATGTGGTCCGAGTGACGATGCCGTAGCGGGGTCGGTCCAAGCCGCTACAGGGTAACCGATTGACACGAAATATGTTACGCGGTTAATGAGTTGTCGCCTCAAGGCTGGCGGTCGCCACCCACGTTCGCTATACTGGTAGCGCTACGGACCTTAAGGAGTCGCTCGATGGTCGAGGAGACCGACCTACGGCCGCCTTGTATCCGCTCACGCCGTAAGGCGGTCCTGGGGACATCGCGTACAACATGACAGAGATTCTTGAACGGTTACGCACCGCTCTGGCCGACCGCTATGACGTGGAGCGCGAACTCGGCGAAGGCGGCATGGCGATCGTGTTCTTGGCGCACGATGTCAAGCATGAGCGGCACGTCGCGATCAAGGTCCTCCGGCCCGAGCTGGCTGCCTCGTTGGGTGCCGATCGGTTTCTGCGCGAGATCAAGATCGCGGCCAAGCTGACCCACCCTCACATCCTGCCGCTGTACGACTCGGGTGAGGCGGAGGGATTGCTGTTCTATGTCATGCCTTTTGTCGAAGGTGAGTCGTTGCGGGATCTGTTGGATCGCGAGCAGCAGCTCCCGTTGGAGGATGCGGTGAGGATCGCCCGCGAGGTAGCCGGGGCACTGGCGCAGGCGCACAGCCACGGGATCATACATCGTGACATAAAGCCCGAGAACGTGATGCTATCGGGCGGCCACGCAGTTGTGGCCGACTTCGGAATCGCTAGGGCATTGAGCGCTGCCGGTGGTGACAACCTCACCCAGACGGGGATGGCGGTCGGCACGCCGGCGTACATGAGTCCGGAGCAGGCCGCGGGAGATCCGAACCTCGACGGACGCAGCGATGTGTACAGCGTCGGCTGCATGTTGTACGAGATGCTGGTGGGCCAGATCCCGTTCACGGGGCCGAACGCCCAGGCGATCATGGCGCGCCACACGATGGACGCTGTGACTCCGCCCTCGATCATGCGTCAGAGCGTTCCGGTCGAGCTGGAAGACGTCATCTTGAGGGCGTTGGAGAAGGCGCCCGCCGATAGGTTCCGCACTGCAGGTGACTTCGCCGACGCACTGGTATCACTGGACAGTGGGACCTACAGTCCGCGTCGCACGACGCGCGCGATGGCCGCCCCGGCGCGCAAAGGCGTGAGCCGCGGTGCGACGGTAGCGGTTTCGGCTGCTGCGCTGGTGGGGTTGGCTGTAGCAGGATGGTTGCTGTGGCCATCGAGTAGTGGCGGTTCGGCTCTGGCTCGTACTGGATTCGACGCCCGCAATGTCGCTGTGCTCTACTTCGAGGATCGCACGCCAAACCTTCAGTTCGAATACGTGGCCGACGGTCTCACCGAGGGACTGATCCAGCAGCTGTCTCGGGTGCCACAGTTGCAGGTCGTATCGCGCAACGGTGTGCTTCCATTCAAGCGCGAGTTGGTCTCGTCCGACAGTATCGCGCGGTTGCTCGAGGTGGGCAGCCTGATCGAGGGCGTGGTGGACCAGGTTGGAGACAGGGTGCGAGTCACGGTTAACCTGCTCGATGGCAATAGTGGGGCAAACCTGTACCGGGAAGGTTTCGAGATCCAGTCATCGCAGTTGCTGGTGGCTCGGGATTCGGTGGTCGAGACTGCGTCCCGTCTTCTCAGACAGCGGCTGGGTGAAGAGGTGAGGCTGCGGACTCAGCAAGCGTCCACATCGAGCGTGGATGCCTGGTCTCTGGTGCAGAGGGCGGAGCAGGCACGCAAGGAGGGATCCACCTCCAGAAGGAGCAACCGCGACAAGACGGTCGCGGCTTATTCGCAGGGCGACTCGCTCCTGGACTTGGCCCGGAGCGCAGATCCCGATTGGATCGAGCCACCACTGCTCAGGGCACAGTTGGCCCTGGACCGGTCGCAGATTGCGGAGGACGATGCGGAGAGCGCCGCTTGGATCGAGCGGGGCCTCAAGTATAGCAATGAGGCGCTGGAGATCGATCCGGCAAGCGCCAGGGCGCTGGCGCTGCGCGGCACGCTCACGCACTGGCTGTATCGCCGCGAAGTGACCGCCGATCCCGAGCAGCAGGACGCGCTACTGGACAGTGCGCAGGCCGACCTCGAAGCCGCCGTCGCGACGGACCCGACACTCGCGAGCGCGCATGAGGAGTTGAGCAGCCTCTACTATGCCCGCAAGGACAATTTCTCGGCGTTGGCAGCGGCACGACGGGCGTATGAAGAAGACGCATATCTAGAGCGGGCCGCTACAATCCTCGACCGGCTGTTCTGGACCCACTATGATCTGCAGCAGTTCGTCGATGCGGAGCGGTGGTGTTCAGAGGGTGCGCGTCGCTTCGAAGACGACGCGCGGTTTGTAGAGTGCCAGCTGTGGATGATGATCACGCCGCGCGCGGCGCCCGACGTGGAGTGGGCGTGGACGTTGTCTCAGCGGTTCGACTCGCTGGCCCCTCCGGGTGCCGAGTTCTATCGGCGCCGCTGCCGCCTGATCGTGGGAGGGGTGATCGGCAGGGCAGGACTGACCGACAGCGCGAACGCCGTGCTGCGCGGGGCCCGGGCAGATCTTGCGGTTGATGACGACCAGGAGCTCGCCGGCTACGAGGCCATAATGCGCACGCTCATGGGTGACTACGACGAGGCCGTGAGCCTGTTGCGGCGGTACGTAGCACTGAACCCCGGCCACTCGTTTGACATCGACGGGGACCTGCACTGGTGGTGGCGGCCTCTGCGTGGGCAGCCGGGATTTGCAGCAGTCACGGCGCCGAGATAACCGCAGCCTCTGTGGCCGTGGTGCCACGGTCGCCGGCCGGCGTTGTGGATGTGCAACGCAAAGTAGTTGAATCGGTTACATGTTGCGTTGGGCTCCGGCATTGATTAGATATGCTCTGCCGATCTGACTGGCTGGACCCCGGTCAGGTCGGTGACTTGTGTTTGGGACCGAAAACTGAAGTACAGAGCAGGCTCCTTACAATCGCCCTCGTAAAGGAGTGGGACCATGAAGCGCTTGCCACTGCTGCCGCTGGCAGCGGTACTCGCCCTAGGTGCGTGCACCGACTCTCAACTCTCACCCCCCGATTCCAGCCCGCAGTTTGAGATCTACGGCCGCTCGGTCGAAGACGGATTCGGCGGCTACAATCAGGAGGTGTTCTTCGACTCACCGCTTGCAACGTCGCCGAGCAGTCAGGCGGGTTACGATCCCGGTGCGTTCAATGCGTTCCTGCAGCCGCACGTGCGGGTGTGCGAACTGATCGGAGACCCAAGCATGTATCCGGCAGTTCCGGATCCCGGCTCCGGCCCGAATCCGAATCTTTCGTGCGGCGCCGACGTGACGCCTGACCCGGC
>CP070666.1:2895122-2898103 GCA_020351775.1 Gemmatimonadota bacterium
ACCACAGCAAAGCCTCTAGGATGGGCGGCGGAGTCTAGGACCAATGTCCCGCTCCGCCGCTGAGGCTTCGGCGGCACGCGGATGGCAAAGGACCCAATGAGCGTGAGGTCAGCACATTCACGCAAGCTAGCTCTTGTACCTGTACTGCATCGAGCACTACTGATAGGTGATAGGCTATGACCAAACTCAGATTCTTCTCCTGTCTGCTGGCAGCGGCAGCGGTGCTGTCACCGGATGTCGGTCTCGCCCAAGCCGACGAGACCCAGCTCCGGATCATCGTCATCGGTGCACACCCGGATGATCCCGAAAAGGTGGGCGGCACCATGGCCAAGTTCATCGAGCAGGGCCATAAGGTCCGACTCGTTTCCCTGACCAACGGAAACGCCGGCCACTTCGAGATGGGCGGCGGCCCTCTCGCTCAGCGGCGTTACCAGGAGACCCAGTGTGCGGGCCGGGTCATCGGGGCCGAGTACGTTGTGCTCGACAACGACGACGGCAAGCTGATGCCCACTCTGGAGAATCGCGAGGAAGTGATCCGCCAGATTCGTGAGTTCCGGGCAGATATCGTGATCAGTCCCCGCCCCAATGACTACCACCCGGACCACCGCAACACAGCGCTGCTGGTGCGGGATGCGGCCTACATGGTGACCGTGCCAAACATCGTCGCTTCGGTTCCTCACCTCATGACGAATCCCATCTTCATGTACATGTCGGACAGGTTCACCGAACCCACTCCCTTCGTTCCGGATATCGTGGTGGCAATCGACGACGTGATCGAAAAGAAGATCGATATGTACCACTGCCACGAGTCGCAGATGTACGAGTGGTTGCCGTACAACCGAGGGGTCCTCGACGCGGTGCCAAGTGATCCGTCGGAGCGGCGCGAATGGCTCGCCGAGGTGAGAGGATTCCGGTCGTCCCGGCCCGGGGAGACCTATCGGGAACTGCTGATCCAACTGTACGGACAGCAGCAGGGGAGCCAGGTTAAGCAGGCGGAAGCGTTCCAGGTCTCGGAGTACGGCTCACAGCCATCGCTCGAGGAGTTGAAGCGGCTGTTCCCGTTCTTCAATTGATCGCGTTCTCTCTTTGAACCGATTCGTGGGTCGGCGAGCGAACCGACCCACGATCGGACGCTAGCGAATGCTAGCGAGTCACCTCGGCCGTCGAGAGAAAGGCGCGCTCGCCCGACACCTCGACGACGTCGCCAGTGAGAACGAACTCTCCCGTGAGCCGATGATCGTCTGAGCTACTGCCTACCATCACATCCACGTTGCCAGGCTCTACCACGAGACGCATCTCGCGGTCGTAGAAGCACAGTTGACTCGCCTGCACCGTGAACGTCACGCGGCAGGTCTCACCCGGCGCGAGAGACACCCGTTTGAATCCGGCCAGCTCTTGCACCGGCCGCGTCACGGTGGCCTCGCGATCGTGCACGTACAGCTGCACTACCTCGTCGCCCGCTACCGAACCACTGTTAGTGATGGCGCAGGAAACCTGGACCGCTGCGCTGGTGTCCACCTCGCTCGGGCTAATCTCCAGGTCACTGTAGTCAAAGATCGTATAGCTGAGCCCGTGACCAAAGGGAAAGAGCGGCGTAGTGGGCATGTCGGTGTAGCTCCTGTGCATGTCGGTCTCTGCCCGTCGGTAGCCGCTGCCCAGCTTGTGATAGTGATAGATCGGCACCTGGCCCGAGTGACGTGGCAGGGTGACCGGCAGCTTGCCGCCGGGGTTCACGTCCCCAAATAGGGCCCCCGCAATCGTCCCACCGCCCTCCTGGCCCGGGTAGTAGGCAACCAGGATGGCGGGCACGAGATCGACAACTTCGGTCAATCCGTAGGGGCGGCCCTGGAACTGAACCATTGCCGCCGGTGTGCCCGTGGCGGTGACGGCTTTGATCAGCTGCCGCTGCACGGCGGGCAGATCGATGTCGGCCGTGTCCCCACCTTCGCCCTCGGTGCCACTACCCAACCACCCACCTTGGCCGCCCACCGCCAGGATCACCACGTCGGCACCGCGCGCGACCTGGACGGCTTCCTCGATTCCCGACGCGTCATCCTTCACGCCGCAGCCTCGAGCGGATATTACGGTGGCGCCCGCGCCGGCCACGCGGCGAACGGCATCCACCACTGTTTCGCTGCCGTATTGCTGCCGAACGTAGGGCTCTACGCCTCCGGCCTCCATCACCGGCATCATCTCCCTCATCATCGTGCCCATCGCCTCGGGACTGATCATGTCCTCGAGGCCGGGCGTGCCGGGCCCGCCCTCACTCGCCGCCTGCACCATGGCCTCGAACATGGCCAGGCCTCCAGGATAGGTGTAACCGGGGAAGTAGGTCATAACCGTCTCGGCGTGCGGGCCGATCACGGCAATCGTGCCCTGTCCTTTGGCCAAAGGCAGCATGTCGCCTTCGTTCTTGAGCAACGTCATCGACTCGGCAGCGAGCTTCTGCGAGAGCGTTTTGTTGGCCGGGTCCACGAACGGCGGCAGAACGTTGTCCTCGTCCACGAAGGGCTGCTCGAACAGGCCCAGCCTGAACTTCCACTCGAGCGTGCGCCGCACCGAGCGGTCGACCAGGTCCATCGAGACGAGCCCCCCCTCAACCGCCTGGACCAATGCCGCCCCGTATCCGTACGGCACTGGGAGCTCGACGTCCAACCCCGCTGCCAGCGCCTGTGCGCCCGCATGTTCGGCCGAAGTCGCAGTGCCCATTCGGTCCTGCAGCCACTGGATGGTGAAGTAGTCGGACACCACAACGCCCTCGAAACCCATCACGCCGCGCAGTAGGTCGGTGAGGATCGCAGGTGACGAGCCCACCGGGATGCCGTCGATCTCGCTGTACGAGTTCATGATCGAACCAAGACCCGCCTCGCGGATGGCGGCCTCATAGGGACGCGCATAGGTCTCATACAGCTCGCGCGCTCCGATCTGAGTGGCAGCCATGTTCTGTCCTGCCTCGGACAGGCCATAGCCCAGGAAGTGCT
>CP070666.1:2898203-2905642 GCA_020351775.1 Gemmatimonadota bacterium
GAATCAACAGTGGTGTTCCTTTAGATCAAGCTTTACATGAAGAAATAGTAGAGGTGATATAACTTGATCTCAAGTATCTTGACATGAAGGCGACTCCTGCTTACCATTGCCACGGAGCAAGGGTGCCGTCGGGTGGACCGAGCCCTGGCTGGGGGCCAGGACCTGTCTGAGTGGGCTCAGGCGATAGCGCCGACCGGCATCGCCGGCAACCCGGCGCAGACCCATTATGAAGAACCGAAAGGAGCGCTCGCGATGTTGTGGATAAGCCTGGCTGTTGCTATCGGCGCAGCGGCGTTCCTGTTCCTGACTTCGGGCCCTATCCCTTGTCATGCGAAACGCTGGAGCCTCAAGCCCGAGGGAGCTGTAGACACCGCGGGGGGGAGGACGACGATCCAACTGCGGCTGCGCCTCATGCAGCTCGGCAGGCACAGGGTTCGCCCGGCCATGGTATTGGGACTCGTCCTGCTGTTGATACCTTCCTGGCCCGGTGCGTTGGCGGATCAGCAGATAGCACCCGACCCGGTGGCGGAGGGCATCCGCCGTCGCGTAGAAGTTCGCGAACTCGGCATAGGCCTGGCAAGCGACACGGAGCGCATATTCGCGTCCGACGCCGTTCCTCGATTCTATCTCCAGCGCACATTCCGACCTGCATGGAGCGCCTCCAACCGGCCGCTTCCCATTGCGGCGACGGTGGTCAAGGCCCTGCAGGGAGCCACTGAGGAGGGGCTCGATCCCAGTGACTATCACTTGGCCCGGATCCGAAGCTTGATGGCCATAGCAGGCCGCCGAGGCCCGGTCGATGTCGAAACACTAGTCGACCTGGACCTGATGCTCACGGACGCGTTCTTGGTCTACGGGGCGCACTTGCTGGCGGGTCGAGTCAACCCTGAAACCATCGACCCTGAGTGGCACGCAAACCGCCGGGAGATGGACTTCGCCCAGTTCCTCGAGCGGGCCGTTCAGTCCGGCGATCCTGCAGGTGCGTTGCGGAGCCTGCTTCCAGAGCAGGAGGGCTACCATAGGCTCAAGCAGGCTCTGAATCACTATCGCGCAATCGCCGCTCAAGGTGGGTGGCAAGGGATCGAGGATGGTCCATCGGTCGCCGCAGGACAACGAGATCAACGAATTCCCAGCCTGCAACGGCGGTTGGCGCTCACGGGTGACCTGAAGATCGCAAGTGTCACCGACCCGATGTTGATGGACGAGCAACTAACGGTCGGTCTCAAGCAGTTCCAGTCCCGTCACGGCCTTGACAGCGACGGTGTATTGGGCGCGGCAACACTTGCTGCCCTCAACATCCCCGTTGAAGAACGCATTCGACAGATCGCGTTGAACCTCGAACGTTGGCGCTGGCTACCACAGGACCTGGGAGACCGGCACATCGTCGTCAACATAGCGGCATTCGAGCTCGAGGTATTCGAGGGCAAGCGGCCTGTGCTCACCATGCCGGTAATTGTGGGCCGGCCATATCGACGTACGCCCGTTTTCAGCAGCGTGCTGAGCTATCTGGTATTCAGCCCGTATTGGCACGTACCTCATTCCCTTGCGATCCAGGATCAGCTACCCATGCAGCAGCGAGACCCCGAGTACTTCCGGCGCACGGGCATGCGTGTATTTGACGGATGGGGGGCCGCTGCAAGCGAAGTCGACCCTTCCACGATCGATTGGACACAGGTGGGGCATCAGGCATTCCGCTATCGACTGAGGCAGGATCCCGGCCCTGCAAACGCGCTGGGTGGCGTGAAATTCATGTTCCCCAACAAGCACAGCGTGTACCTGCATGACACGCCGGCACGCGACCTGTTTGCGAAGTCGCAACGGGACTTTTCATCCGGCTGCATTCGAGTCGGTAACGCAGCGGGGTTGGCGGACTATCTGCTGCGCGACACGCCACCGTGGGACGGCGCAGCTGTTCGCCAGGCAATGAACGCGGGAGTCGAGCGGACCGTGCCACTCGCCAGCCGCCTGCCGGTGCATATCCTCTACTGGACAGCCTGGGCAAACGAGGATGGGTCGATTCACTTCCGCCGTGACCTATATGGGCGTGACGACCGCCTGGCGGCGGCTCTATTCAGATCGCCATCCTAGGATCTCGCCCCGTCATGAAGAAGAGAGTCCGGGCGCTAGGGCCTCTAGTGATCACTGTCAGCAGCACTGTTGTGCTCTGCGGCTCAACTCTGCTTGCGTGGGGCGAAGCTCATGACCTCGTCACCGCACGCGCCGAGAGGGAGACAACTGATGCCACGTTGCTGGGCATATACAATCCCGGCAGAGCAGGGTTTGCTCTACGGACCGCATCGGTGGCGTCCAGCTTCAGGATCCAGACCGTCTCCGTGACGCCCGGAAGCTCGATCGCACTGCGAGTCTCCAATGCGCCTAGTCGAGCGCGCTTCGATCTGATTGTTGATGCCGGTACGCTTTCGAGACCCAAGGACCGCTCGTGGACCTGGCGTGCACCTGACAAGTCGGCGTTGTACCGGGTATGGGTGATCCGTACGGACGTGCCCGATACGATCGTCGTTAACGCCTTCGTTACTGTGCCAACTGACCGACTCGACGGGGAGTACCTCAACGGCTACCGCATCGGCCGTTATCCCAAGCCACCGCGCCCCATATATCGCCACCCCGAGGGCTTCATCGAGGTCACCCCCCAGAACCTCGATGTCTGGGTATCACCGCATTTCCAGCTGCGACAGTTCGTCTGCAAACAGCGGAGTGGCTACCCCAAGTACGTCGTCCTCGAACCCACGATATTGAACAAGCTTGAGATCATACTGGAGCGCTTCAACGCTGCCGGCTACCACGCCAATTCGTTCAAGGTGCTGAGCGGGTATCGAACGCCACATTACAACCAGGCGATCGGCAACGTTGCACTGAGCAGGCATGTCTGGGGTGCAGCAGCGGACATATTCGTCGACGAGGACGGCGAGGACTACATGGACGACATCAACGGGGACGGCCGGCGGGACATCTCCGACATCAGAGTCCTCTACGACATCGCGAACGAGTTGGCAACTGAAGCAGACTACCAGGTCTTCGTGGGTGGCCTCGGCACCTATGGAGCGAACAGCAGACACGGACCGTACCTACATGTCGACGTGCGAGGTCGGAGGGTTCGGTGGTGGCGCTGATCCTCTATGGCTCCCTGGAGTACACCTAGACTGAGTTTATTCTGCCATCCGCCGATCATTGCGGCGGGTTCCTTGTGCCTCTAGATTGCGCTCGACCACCGTAGTACGAGTACTTTTCGGGCTCAGGCATTGTCGTTGCTCAAGACGCCGCCTGGGCCGGCTCTCCCCTGGATTTGGCACAATGGCCGCGCCCGAGGAAACGTCGTCGACCAGACGTCAGGAATCAGCCATGGGCCCTCAGTTCAGGGGACTCTTCTGGCACACACTCGGCCGCATGTTGTTGCTGTACTTCGTGCCGCACCTGTTACTGGCGGTCTTCTTCCAGTTCCAATACAGGCGACTCCAGCGCGACAACCTGCGCGCTCACCTGCAGGTACTGGCCCACCAAGCTCGGTGCTTTCGGATATCTGCCCAAGCCATATGAACTCGACAACCTGCTCGAGACGCTCAGGGGCGCCTACGAGACCCGCCTGAAGAAGAAGTTCGCGGCGGATGAGGCCAGGATGGATGCCATCGTGGAGGCTGGACTAGGCGACAGCCCGCTGGGGATTCTGCGCAAGCTCCGGGAGCTCGACGACGGCAGGAAGTAGATCGCTCACCGCGCGTGGGCGCTCCCTCGGCCTCCTCGACCATCTGACGTCAAGTCACGTTTGCCGCCGGCGGATCCAGACACCACGAAGAACACCGATTTCTTCGTCCCTGTAACGCGAGACCTTCTGCATCCGGAACGAAGGGCTAGCAGACCGGGCTCGATACTGCACGTGATGTCGGTGCCGTCCGCTCCAGACGAGACTGGCCCGCGTGTCAGCAGATCCTCGGCAGCTGGTCGCCGGGAAGCAGATCGACGATACGCTCTGTACCCAGCTGCGTCTCGAGCGTGACTAGGCCGGCATGATCGGAGACCACGTGCCCTACGATGGCCGCGTGCTCGCCGAGCGGTTCGCTCCGCAGGGATATCAGGGCCTGAGATGCAGCAGCCCCTTCAACGAAGGCGACTAATATGCCTTCGCTGGCGATGTATAGGGGATCAAGCCCCAGCATCTCACACGCGGCACCTACCGGTTGTGGAATCGGCAGGTATATCTCTTGGAGCTTGATGCCCACGTTCGACGACACCGCTATCTCGTTCATCGTGCTGGCCACACCGCCTCGCGTCGGATCACGCAGCACGTGAATCGCGTCACCCACCGCGCTGCGCAGACGCATCACCAGCGGACCGAGGTAGGCAGAGTCGCTCTCGATCGCGACCTCGAAGCGTAGCTCGTCCCTTGCGGCCAACACGGCGATGCCGTGGCGCCCGATGGGCCCACTGACAATCACGGCGTCGCCGGGCCGTGCCCTGTGCGGAGCGGGGGCGAACCCGGGCGTGAGTTCCCCGACACCAGTCGTATTGACAAAGACACCGTCCGCTTTGCCACGCTCTACGACCTTCGTGTCGCCGGTAACGATCGAGACGCCTGCGACCCGGCAAGCCGCCGCCATGGCGTGCAGGATTCGGTCGAGCAACTCGAGGTGCATCCCTTCCTCGAGAACGAATCCGGCCGCCAGGGCATGAGGTACAGCACCCATCATCGCCAGGTCGTTGAGCGTACCATGCACGGCGAGCGATCCAATATTGCCGCCGGGGAACTCCAACGGGCGCACCACGAACGTGTCCGTCGAGATCGCGATGCGGTCTGAGCGAAGACTGATGACGGCAGCGTCACCCAAAACCGCCAGAGCCTCGTTGGTGAAGTGCGGCAGGAACCACTCCCGGATCAGCTCGCCGCTCAGCCTTCCGCCCGACCCGTGACCCAGTTGAATGCGATCATGGCCCGCGCACCGCGGCGGGCAGCTCGAACCCGAGCCGATTGACGATCGGTTACTCATGGATGTCATGTGCACCCGTTGCCACTGGCCGCCGATGACGGTAGTACGCGGCGCACGCACCCTCGGAGGAGACCATCGGCGCGCCAAGTGGGCGGTCGGGCGTGCAGTCGCTCCCGAAGGCTGGACACTGCACGGGGTTGAGCAGACCTCGCAGCACCTCTCCTGCGCGACATTCGGTCGTCTCCTCGGAGTAGTCACCGTCCCGTCCGAACCTTCGCCGGGCATCGAAGTCGGCGAACTCCTGCCGCAGCGCCAATCCACCGCCGGGCAGCTTCCCTAGACCCCTCCACGTGCGGTCCACTCGCTCGAAGACCTCGGTCATGGCGTCGCGCGCACGGCGGTTCCCTTCTCGCCGCACCGAACGGGAGTACTGGTTCTCGACCTGGTGCCGCCCGCCTTCGAGCTGATGCACCGCCATGAGAACGCCCTCGAGGATATCGACGGGCTCGAATCCGGTGACGACAATGGGGACACGGTACTGAGCGGCGATCGGTTCGTACTCCCGCCACCCCATCACCGTGCACACGTGCCCCGCAGCCAAGAGCGCCTGAACGCGATTACCTGGTGATGCCAGAATAGCCGTGACGGCAGGCAGCACTGTAACATGTGACACGAGCAACGTGAAATTGCTGAGGCCCACCTCCCGCGCGTGCCTTACGGCCATGGCCGTTGTCGGTGCCGTGGTCTCAAACCCGACCGCAAAGAAGACGACCTCCTTGTCCGGACGCTGCCGAGCAATGTCAAGTGCGTCGAGTGGGGAATAGACGGTCCTCACGTCTGCTCCGCCGGCGCGTGCCCGGAGGAGGTCGGAATGGGACCCCGGAACGCGGAGCATGTCACCGAATGATGCGAGGATCAGGTCCTGCCGCTTGGCCAGCTCCAAGGCCGTGTCTATATCCTCAACCGGTGTGACGCATACCGGGCACCCTGGGCCGTGAATCAACTCGACACAATCGGCGAGCAGCTCGTCCAGTCCATGCCGCAGGATCGTGTGGGTCTGCCCCCCGCACACCTCCATCAGGACCCAGCGCCGCGTGACGCTAATCCGGACCGCATCCAGCAGCTTCCTTGCGATCTCTCGATCGCGGTACTCCGACACGTGCCTCATGGGATGTCGACCGACGTATCCAGCTCATTCAAGAGCCGGAGGCTGCGTTCGGCCTCCCGTTCATTCAGCACTGATATGGCGAATCCGGCATGGACGATTACGAAGTCTCCGATACCCGCTTCACCGTCTACATACGAAAGGCACACCTCCCGCGTGGCTCCACCAAAGTCGACAATGCCCATTCGTAGTGAGCCATCCTGCCTGATATCCGCGATACGACCCGGTACCCCAACACACATGTGACCTCCTACCTGCCGGCCGTGAGTAGCGCGGCGGCAACAGCAGCCTGCCCGTAGCTGATCGCACCGTCGTTGGGGCTCAGCCTACAGGGGACCAGGACCCGGAACCCATGGCTTTGCAGCAGCGCGCGGGTCCTCGACAGCAGCCGTCTGTTCTGGAACACACCACCTCCCAGGGCCACCGTGTTGATGCCAACCCTCTCTCTCACGTGCGAAACCAGTGCGCCAGTGGCGACCGCGATGCTCTCGTGGAAGCGGGCAGCCAGTACCGCCACGTCGTCACCCGCCGCCAGCCGCTCACGCAGTGCGACCAATAGCGGTATGGGATCCAGGATCAACGGAACCGCATCGTGATCGACGACGGGGAATGGAAGCGCAGGCTCCACCCGTGTCCCGGCGAGGGACTCAAGCTCCATGGCCGCCTGACCTTCGTAGCGCGACACACTGCGTACGCCCAGCACCGCCGCGGCTGCATCGAATAGTCGGCCCATCGAGGAGGCTTGCGGGGTATTGACACGTCTTGCCAGCTGCTGCCGGACGACGCCGAGCTCTTTCGCGTCCACTCCGTGGAAGACTTCGTCACAGATGCGTGATGGGAGCGAATCGAGGGAGAAGTATCCCATAGCCGAACGCCACGGTTGGCGCGCAGCGAGATCTCCACCGGGCAGCGGCGCATAACGCAGATGGCCGAATCGCTCGCAGGATGTCAGACCCGCGACGAGAACTTCCGCACCCCAGATGGCGCCATCAGCGCCGTAGCCGACACCGTCGTACGCAACGCCGATGATTGGATCCGTCATCCCGTACTCAGCAGCAATCGCGGCGACGTGGGCGTGATGGTGCTGCACGGCAACCGTGCTCTGCAGCCCAAGCTCATCCGCTACGCGACTCGAGAGGTACCCCGGATGCATGTCCCTGGCGCAAACAGTCGGCTGAATCCGGAACAGCCGCACATACCAGTCCAGCGTTGAGCGGAAGTGATTCAGGCTCGCGAGATTCTCCAGATCACCGATATGTTGGCTCACAAAGGCATCGCGTTCGGACGCGAGCGTGAACGTGTTCTTGAGATGTGGACCGACCGCCACGAGCGGC
>CP070666.1:2905742-2914355 GCA_020351775.1 Gemmatimonadota bacterium
ACGGAAGGGCGGCCCCCGGAACAGCCGCCCGTTGAACGCTGTGATAAGACCTCACGACGCGTGCTGTTACCGCTCCCTCACCAACACCGCCGCCTCCAGTCGGAGCAAGGCGGCTTCAAGATCCGCGATCCTCGCTCGGAGTAGTTCATTCTCCGCCCGCAGATCGCTAGTCCGCCTCTCCAAGGCCTGGATTGCGAGCATGTTCACGCCGTCGATGTCCACGGTGTTGATGTGCTTGTCGTCGGTGCCGAGGCCAAAGGCTGCATAGAAGTCTTGGGCCATTGGCCCCATGTGCCGGATCGACGGGCCCTGTGCCTTGTAGTTCCAGCTCTGGATCGGCATGTCTGCGATTGCTGCAAGGGCGTGTTCACCATCTTCGTCCCGGAAGTTGTCTTTCAGGTTGCGGTCGGATACAGCATCCCAGCCGCTGCCGCCGTTCGGAAGGATCATGCCAGAAGTGAGCGACGGATTGGTGTAGAGATAAACTCCGCCCGAAGCCCTAACCGTGAAGGAGTTTTCCGTCGGTGCCAACACACATTGGTCACTCCAGGCGTCCCCATATACGAAAGAACCGAATCAACCGTTGGGGCGGTGGCTGGGACGTATAACCTCGACACCGGGCTGCTCGGCCCGACCTCCTCTCTTCAGAACCCGTGGAAAATGTCCCGCGAACAGAAATCGTATGGTACCGATCACAGACGAGCCCCCCGCTGGGGGTGCTAGCCTCGCACGGCTGGTTGACATTCACAGGCAAGAGATGTTGAGGGCTTGTCTATTGTAGAAGCCTTGCTATTTCTGTCGCTGACGGCTGGTTCTGTGCGGCTCCTCGGGAGCGTGAATGAGAAACGCCCGACACGGGGCCGGGCGGTGGTACGTCAGCGGGAGTGCCCACGGATCCGTTACGTGTCTTCGGGTGATTCCTCTGCGGGCGGGAGTGTCTCAGCGACGTTGACCATCTTCCAGTTCCCGTCCTGCTCCACCCACACAGCAGTCCATGTGCCACTGAAAGGAGCCGTCACGCCAGCGGTGTCCGTTGCAGTGTAGTCGAACACCGATGTCACAACCGCGACGTTGGGAGCCAGCACTTGGATGTTCAGGTCGCCCCAGTCAATTTCGCCACTGGCAAGGGGGGCCCAATGGGCCTTCACTGTGTCAGCATAGGCAGAATAGGACTTGTAGAATCCCCCGTACACCGCAATCGTGAGATCCTCGCTGTTCTCAAAGTAGGACAGCCATCCCTCTGCGTCCAGCTGGTTGATAGCGATCACAGACTCGGTGTACAACCGGGTGAGTTCTTCGGCAATCTCCGCCTTCTGTTCCTCGGTGAGTTCGGTTGTGGCGGGTTGGCAGGCGGCCAGAAAGGCCAGAGACAGTACTGCGAGTGGGAGACGGCGCATAGATCCCTCCTTGTGGTTTGGAGGGCGACCCCGAGACAGGCCAAAGCTACAGGTCCGTCAACGCAGTGGTAAGAGGCTCGGCCTGCATAGGTTGAAGGTCTCTTCTTTCTGCCCTAGAACAGGGAAATACAGACAACGATTTCTTGTTAGAAAAGCCAGTTCTGAACCCCAGCAACCTGTGCAAGACCACTGATCTGGCCACCCTGACGGCGAAACCCTAACTTAGAGTTGGTACCACAGGGAGCCTGTCCGTGGCTGACCTGTTGGAACGTTTGAAGGCTGCGCTGGCTGACCGCTACCGGATCGAGCGAGAGCTTGGCTCAGGTGGGATGGCCACCGTATATCTCGCTCAAGATCTCAGGCACGAGCGACAGGTAGCCGTCAAAGTCCTCCGTCCAGAACTGGCTGCCGCCCTCGGACCCGAGCGGTTCCACCAAGAGATCAAGATCGCGGCCAACCTGCACCATCCTCACATTCTGCCTCTCTACGATTCCGGTGACGCTGAAGGCTTCCTATACTACGTCATGCCCTACGAGGAGGGTCAATCACTCAGGGACAAGCTGGCGAAGGAAGGCGAGCTACCCATTTCCGAAGCGGTCCGCATTCTGCGCGACGTGGTTGACGCGCTGTCAGAAGCCCATGACAGGGGCGTAGTCCACCGCGACATCAAACCCGACAACATACTCCTCACCAAGCACCATGCACTGGTGACAGACTTCGGCGTTGCCAAGGCCGTGAGTGAAGCCACCAGCGCCCTGAAGCTCACCACCGAAGGGGTAGCACTCGGCACACCGGCCTACATGTCGCCGGAGCAGGCCGCTGCCGATAAGCACATTGACCACCGAGCGGACATCTACGCCGTGGGTGTCGTTGCCTACGAGCTATTAACGGGCCGGACTCCATTCCTCGGTACTACTCCTCAGATGATCCTCTCCTCGCACATGACCGACACTCCTGAGCCCGTGACCAAGTATCGGGAGTCAGTGCCTCCTGCACTGGCGCAGTTGGTGACGAGGTGCTTGGAGAAGAAAGCTGCCGATAGGTGGCAGAGTGCCGAGGAGTTGTTGCCGCAGTTGGAGGCGTTGGCGACGCCGAGTGGGGGAGTGACGCCGACGGGGACGATGCCGGTGGACCGAAGGGTGAAGCGTCGGTGGATGATGGCAGGAGCGACTGTGGGAGTTGCTGCAATCGTTGCGGTGATAGGGGTGATCGCAGCCCTCCTTCGGGGCGGCGGTGTTGCGCTGGACCCGAACCACGTTGCAGTCGCAGTGTTCCGCAACGCGACCGGAGATCAATCGTTGGACCAAGTCGGTGAGCGGGTGGCGCATTGGATCACCCAGGGACTCCAACAAGCAGCGATTCAGGTGACGCCGTGGGATGGGACGCTCCAGGCGTGGCAATACGTGCAGTCTGAAGCGGACGCCGGCCGAGTCCGCGATCTCGTACGTGCCCTTGCAGAAGAAACGAGTGCGGGCACTGTGGTTTCGGGTGTGGTCTATCTGGAGAATGACAGTCTGGAAATTCACGTGCACGTAACGGATGCCAGACGAAGCCGCCCGTTAGGCACAATCGATCCAGTGAAAGGGCCTCAGGAGGCCACGAGCGAGATCATCGCGGATATGCAGCAGCGGGTAATGGGATTCCTTGCAATCAATCTTGACGAGCGCATTAGCGATCAGGCCAGCAGCAGGGCACGCCCACCGTCTCTTGAGGCGTACCAAGAGTTTGACCGGGGATGGGAACTCTTCCTGAGGGACGCATTTGACGATCGTGCTAAGTCACATTTCTACCGAGCGTTCGAGCTTGACACAACGTTCGTTATCCCTCTTCGCTACGCAGTTCTGATCAACTTCAACCAAGGTCGGATGCTGGGGTGGTGGGACTCGTGGGCGCAGGCGGACTCACTGCTTCGGATTTTGGAGCGGTTCGAAGGTCGGCTAAGTCAATATGACCAGCATTGGCTTCATTACTTGAAGGCGCGAATGGCCGGTGATAACCCAGAGGCACTGAGGGCCATTCGCCGTGCAGCGGAACTAGCACCAGGATCGAGAGCGGTATACAACCGGGCGTTTATTGCTAATCGTGTGAATCGTCCGCAAGAGGCTGTTGACGCCCTCCTAAGTCTCGACCCCGAACGGGGGCCGATGCGTGGGTGGTCGGGCTACTTTGATGAGCTCATGCATGCCTACTTGGCTCTGGATCAGCACGAGAAAGCACTGGAGGTGGCTCAGAGAAGTCGCGAGACCTTTGGTGATATTCCTTGGATGCTGGGCTATGAAGGTCTGGCTCTGGCGGGTTTGGGACGCATCAAGGAGGTCAACGTGCTGCTCGACGATCTAGTCAATCTGCCTGAAGAGGGTCTCACGCAGGGATACTGGATTGTGACAATCGCCGCATTCCTGCGCCTCCACGCCCACATCGGTCCCGCGCGGAGCACGATAGAACGAGCAATAACGTGGTACGAAGCCAGGCTGCCTGAGACGAAATCAAGCGCTGAGTGGCGTTTGGATTATGCATCGGCCTTGTACACTGCCGACCGCTGCGATCAGGCCTACGGTGTCGCGAAGCCGGTGTCAGACGAGTTTCCAGAAGAGCTCGATTATCGAGGCCTCGTCGGTGTCCTCGCTGCCTGTAGGGGAGATGAGGACGAGGCGCTCCGATTATCACAGTGGCTTGGGGCGTTGGATAGGCCCTACCTAAAGGGCAACCACACTGCGTGGCGATCACAGATCGCAGGAGCCCTCGGCGACGGGGAGAGTGCGGTGGCACTGTGGAGACAGGCTCTGGCAGAGGGAGTGACACCAAGGTTTCCATCGACATGGAGGACGGCTTGGCTTGCCTTCGAGCCCATCCGCGACTACCCGCCGTTCCAAGAGCTGATGAGGCCGAAGGGCTGAGCCAACACACTCAGCACTTTTTCGAGAAGCATCTCACCCGTTTATAGCCAGCCGTACATGCAAGGACATACCGGGCCAGCTGGGGTGCCGTGGGTCTCCCGCCAACCTCGTTCAACGGCCTGTAATCGCGCCAGATCGCTTCAGGACGGATGATATTGCTGTGCTTTCAGACATTACACGCCGTAGGCGACGGCCCGGTGGCAGTTTAAACGTTCTCCGTGCCCTGAGCTTCGTCTTGATAGCGTATGCCAGGCCCGCCTAGCTAACAAAGGGAAAGACTGGACGCGGAGTGCTCCCCGGATTAGGTCCACTGGGTGTGCGAGCTTTGAGACTGACTTGATGTGGGCCCATGGCACCGAGTGCCAGGAAGTGACTCAAGCAGGTTCAGTTCCGGTCTGGGCTGCACAATGACGAGGCGGCACAGGAAGACGCACCTGCGAAGCACGCGCCTTCGGTGGTTGCAGCCGTTCGGGTGAGATCCGTAGATCCCTACCAAGCATGAAACCAGATGGAGGTCACTGTACGATCTTCCATGATCCCGGCACTCCCTAGCAGAGCAACGATAAGGTGCAGGTGCGGATCATGCGCTGCAACGGTATTGTCGACTTGAGCAAGATCCACGGTGAAACACGTGATTCGTAGGTCAGGAAATCCCGGGTATTCGGTCGCTCTCTTTCTGGGCGAGACCTCCAGGCAGGCAAGAATCAGCTCAAGTTGACAGTGCTCCGATAGCATACCCACTGATAGGGCGTGGCAGCTAAAGCTTGACACCATATAGGGTGATACACTATAGTGTATCACACACTATAATCTCACCCGTACCTTGCTCCGGGAGAGTCTGTGTCGAGAAATCAAGCAGTGTCCGGTCGGGCCCCCGAGGAGCTTTTGCCCCTCACACACATCGTCTACCACATTCTCCTCTCCATGAGCGGAGGGGACAAGCACGGATACGCCATCATCAAAGACGTGGCGGCTCGGACCAAAGGCAGGTTGGAGCTGGAGGCTGGCACCCTCTACGCGGCAATCAAGCGCATGAGGGACGAAAAACTGATCACCGAGGTTGCCGCGCCGACCGGGACAGACACTCGACGGCGGTGCTACTCTATCACTCCTTTCGGCCGCAACGTGTTACGTGAAGAAAGCCTCCGACTCGAGGCCATGGTCGAACTAGCCCGCCACGCCAAGGTCTTGTCTCCCAGTCCACGAGGGTAGGGGTAGGGCAATGTTGCTCCTTCGCATTCTCGTTCGGACACTTCCCGCTGAGTTCCGGCGGGAGTTCGGACACGAACTGTTGGAGACTATCCGGAATCGTTGGAAGGACCTCCGAGGCGGTCTACGGCCCGTCGGGAAGGTCTTGTTCTGGATCAGGCAGGGATGGGCGGTAGTCCGGGAATCAGTTGAGCTGAGAAAGGGGGCAGGGCTGCGCAGGGCTGGTGCCGAGCGGGGTGGATGGAGAGGTGCGAACAGGGCAACCAATGGCAAGCGGAAGTCTGGTGCCCTCCTGGAGGGATTGTGGAGCGACGTCAAGCAATCGGCCCGTGCTCTGGCTGCTCGGCCGGGTTTCACCGTAGTGGCGGTCCTGATACTGTCCCTGGGAATCGGCGCCACCACCGCGATGTTCAGCGCTGTCAACTCAGTCCTCCTCAGACCGCTCCCGTATAGGGACTCCGAAAACGTGGTCGCCCTATACCAATTCGACTCCGCGACAGGTGAGCTGTTTTCCGGCGTCTCGGCGGCCAACATCCGCGATCTCCAGGAGGCCAGTGAACTCCTCAGCGCAGCCGGTGTCGCGGACCCGATCGGTCACGACCTAGTGGAGGACGGTCGCGCGGTAAGCCTCAAGAGTTGGGCAGTCTCCGAAGGCTTCCTAGAGGCCATCGGCGCCACACCCATCGTGGGTAGGGTGTTCTCACCGGATGAATACCAGGAGGGGGCTGAGCGGGTCGTGATGATGAGCCATGCTACCTGGCAGAGCCGGTTCGGAGCCGACCCGGATATCGTGGGGAATACAATTGTACTGGACAATGCACCCCACACGCTGGTGGGCGTGCTCCCATCCGAATTCAAGTTCCCGAGCGCGGCCGAACTCTGGTCGCCCCGAGCCCCCAAACCATGGGACCCACCCAGCCGAGGGGCGGCCTATATGGGGGGAGCAGGCCGCCTTGCCGCCGGTGTGACGCTCACACAAGCACAAGCTGAGGTTGACCGCATCTCGGCGGGTCTTGCAGAGCAATACCCCCGCACGAACACCGACGTCAGCATCAGGCTCGTTCCCCTTCGGGAGCACCTCTTCGGCGATGTGAAATCTCCGCTTTTCGTGCTCTTCGGTGCCGTGACCCTCGTTCTGCTGATTGCCGCTGCGAACGTGGCCGGCCTCCAACTCGCCCGAGGGGCGGGCCGAACCAGGGAATACAGTCTGCGAAGGGCGTTGGGTGCCAGCAGTGGGAGGCTCCTGCGCCTGGTTTCGGTAGACAGCTTGTTGATCGCCGGAACCGGATGCGTACTTGGAGTCGGGCTGGCTTTCGGCGGCGTGGAACTCATCCGCATGATGTCCCCGAGCCACCTTCCACGCATCGATGAGCTCGCTATGGACCGGTATGTCCTTGTCGTCGCTGTACTAGCCGCGGTCCTCAGTGCCGTGGTGTCAGGGATCGTACCTGCCTTGAGTGCGTCCCGAACCGATCTCCGTGTAGCTCTAACCGACGGGGCCCGCGGAGCCACCCAAGGCGGAAGAACAAACCGCCTCAGGAGCCAACTGGTGGTGGGCGAGATCGCCTTGGCTCTGGTCCTCTGCATCGGAGCCGGTCTCTTGATCAGGAGCTACGACCAACTCCTCGCGAACGAGCTTGGGTTTGATCCCGAGGGGCTACTGGCGGTCCAGGTGTTCGGCTACGGAGACGACGGACAACCCGCAACCGACTTCTTCCAGACAAGCCAGGAGGAGATCCTGTCGATCCCGGGGGTGGAAGCTGTGGCGCTGACCACGGATCTCCCAACAGCCAACGACCAGTCCATCAACTCCATCGAGATCACAGTCCCCTTCACCATAGACGACCGTGCGGTCCCGCTCCCCGGTCAGGAGCCGCAGGTATCCGTCGCATCCATCTCAGACCACTATCCGGAAGTCATGGGGCTCCGCGTGATCCGGGGGCGGTCCTTCTCCATCCTGGATAACTCAGAGTCGGCGCCAGTGGTGATGATCAACGAAGCTCTTGCAAGAAGGCACTTCCCGGACCAGGATGCTATCGGACAGCGATTGACCATTCGCTACGGAAGGCCGGTCTCTTGGGAGATCGTGGGCGTGCTGGAGGACGTCCGTCCGCGCGGCTACGAGTCGGAGCCGAGGATAGAAGCGTACTTTCCCCTTGCCCAGTTTCCCTCGGGCTCGATCACCTTTGTCGTGAAAGCCGGGGTCGAACCCGCCCAACTCACACTGCCGGTCCAGGAAGCGATCTGGACCGTTGATCCGGGACAATCGGTGTGGGCTTCCCGAACCGTCGAGGACCTGCTCTGGGACTGGATGAAGCAACGGAGTTTCAACTCGGTTCTGCTCGTCGCGTTTGCACTGCTCTCTCTCTCGCTCGCGGCGATCGGAGTGTACGGCCTGATGAGCTTCACGGTGGAGCAGCGGGTGAGCGAGTTCGGCATTCGCAGAGCCATGGGTGCCGAGTCGGGTCACATTTTCAAGGCGGTTCTGAGGCAGGGAGCCGTACTGGCCAGCTTTGGCGTGGCGCTGGGGCTGGCAGGCTCGGTGGCGTTCTCGGCATTCCTGCGGGGACTGCTGTTCGGCATCGGGCCCTTTGACCCCGTCACCTTCGTCGTGCTATCGGCTGTGGTAATAGCATCGACGCTGTTAGCGGCTTTCGTTCCAGCGCACAGAGCTACGAAGGTGCACCCGGCAGTGGCGCTGCGGGTGGAGTAACGTGAACCGTATTGTCGACCTAATGGTCCTCGGGCGAAGGTAGACGTGGAGGTGAGACTGAGGCTAACCAGTAGGAACGGCACGAACCGATGCGACATGGCGCCACCTTCGGTGTGGGTCCGAGCCCGGCTATGCACAAGGCCGGCCGGTGGTTCGGTCACGCTTGCCGACCTTGTTTCAGCACGGGAGCGCAAACCTGTCTTCGAAACCTCCGCACCGTGGATGGGGAATCCACTGGACGCTTCTAAGCCGTTGTTGTGCTCCGATCTCGAAGGCGGTGTGCCTTGAGTGTGCCCTTGGCGCGAAGCACTCGCGTCAGCTGCCCTGGGCACGTCACTGACCGAGAATCAGTAGGTCTTGTGCTGGTTGCCAGGGCGCGCGCCAGGCCAGCGCGCGC
>CP070666.1:2914455-2922609 GCA_020351775.1 Gemmatimonadota bacterium
TTTATGTGCTGGGCTACAACCTGTGGCAACGACGGTTCGCAGGCGACTCCACAATCGTAGGGCGCACCATTGATGTAGGCATAGAAGTGGCGGAAGAAACAGCACGAGGGGAAGTGGTGGGCGTAATGCCCCCCGGCTTCACATTTCCGGATGAACGAACGGAGCTGTGGGCGCCGCTCCCGCTCGATCCGGCACGCACGTGGCGCGGGGGTCACTGGTTCTGGGTGATCGCGCGTCTCGCACGCGGCGTGACCTTCGATCAAGCCGACGCCGAGATCAAGGTGATGATGGAACGATGGGCCGCGGACTACCCGGACCATCACGTCGGTCACGGCCTGTGGATGCAGCCGCTGCTGGACGAGACGGTGGGACACGTGCGGACGGCCCTGATGCTGCTCATGGGAGCCGTCGGATTCGTGCTGCTCATAGCGTGCGCCAACGTGGCGAACCTGCTGCTGGCTCGCGGTGAAGCCCGGCGGCGCGAGATAGCGGTGCGGAGCGCACTGGGTGCCGGCAGGAAACGCATCCTGCAGCAGCTGCTTACCGAGAGTCTCGCGCTGGCAGCGATTGGCGGTACCATTGGAGTCGCATTCTCCAGCGTGGGAGTCGAAGCACTACTTGCGCTGCAGACCGGGGCCATTCCCCGTGTTGACGAGATCGGACTCAATGGCCGCGTGCTGGCTTTCAGTGCCGCAGTCATTCTCGCCACGTCCGTGGTGTTCGGGCTGGCACCGGCCCTGCGTGAGGTCGCCGCAGACATTGCCACCGCCTTCAAGGACGGCGACCGTGGTCAGACGGCGGGTAGCAGCCGAGTGCGGTTGCGCAGTGTTCTGATAGTATCCGAGACAGCACTCGCCATCCTGCTGGTGGTCGGTGCCGGGCTCATGACGAAGAGCTTCTGGAACCTGGCGCGGGAAGACCTCGGGTTCGACACCGAGCAACTGCTCTTCACCTCACTATCTTTGCCGGGCACAGACTACACTGCCGAGGAGGCGGTGATCTTCTTCGAGCAGTTGAGGGAGAGAGTAGCAGCCGTTCCGGGGGTGAGCAGTGCCGCGATCGTGAGCCGGGCTCCCCTCCGAGTCGATCGGTCACAGAGTCGGTTCCACATCGAGGGGAGGGTGGATCACACACCCGGTGAGCTGGGCCTTCAGGCCAGCCACGTCGCGGCCGACCATGGACTGCTCGAGACGATGCGAATCCCACTAGTGCGGGGTCGTCTACTGGATGCGAGCGACCGCGCCGGTGCACCGCATGTGGTGGTGATCGACGAGCGGATGGCAAACATGTACTGGCCCGGCGAGGACCCACTCGGCCATCAGATCTGGTTCGGTTTGGAAGACGGTCCCAGACACACCATCGTGGGCATCGTGGGTAACGCTAAGTTCGACAGGATCGACGCGGCCTACCCCACGTACTACCACCCGTACGAGCAGTTGATCGATTGGGCACCTTTCATGACACGCACCAACTCGATCGTGACCCGCACGGGCATCGATCCCTATGCGGTAGCTGGCGCGATCCGTGAGGCGGTGTACGACTTGGACCCGCATCTGCCGGTACTCACCCAGCGATCAATGCGCGAGATCGTGGGCCTGGCAGTTGCGCGGCCGCGGTTCATCCTCACCCTGCTGGGCGTCTTTGCGGCCGTGGCTGTCGTGCTCGGCTCCGTTGGCATCTACGGGATCGTGTCGCACAACGTATCGCAACGAACCGCCGAAATCGGAGTGCGGATGGCGCTCGGCGCCGGCAGTGGCAGTGTGCTGGCCACGGTGCTGCGTCAAGGCCTGCTATTGGCCCTGGCCGGCGCAGTTGTCGGTCTGGCTGCTGCCGTTGCCGCGACCCGTGTGATGACCGGTCTGCTGTTCGAGGTGAGCGCCACTGATCCGTGGACCTTCGGTGCAGTCGCCTGTATGGTGATCGCAGTGGCGCTGGTTGCGAGCTATATCCCAGCGAGGCGCGCAACCAGAGTGGATCCGGTAGATGCGCTGAGACGCGAGTAGCCATAGGTGGCGTTCCTACTGCTCGGGCTTGCGCCGATAAATGCCGCCCAACGCGTCGCCTTGACGAGCGCTCGCGAGCGTAACAGCTACCGTCCCAAGGCGGCCGCAGCGCCCCCTCACGCAGGGCAGGTTATTGCGATGAATGGCGGTATTTCGACGATGAGTGGAGGCTTCTTGCGATGAATGGGGGGCAGGACATTGAGCGCCAAGCCCGGCTCGGAAACGGACATCTCGCCTCTAGAACAACGACATGCGCTGAATGTCCAGATTGGTGAGGCCGAGTTGCTTGGCATGCTCCACGACCTCACGGTACTCCCTCCGGTTCAAGCGCCGCGCTATCTCCGGATACTCGGCGGCTCTGTGCATGGGGCGGTATTGCGACATGATGTGCACGTAGGTGTCCGACGGTAGGTTCTCCGCGATCCAGCTCATCACCCGTTTGGAGCCACCCACGTCGTTCGGCATCACCAAGTGGCGGATCATCAGGCCGCGGTACGTGAGTCCGTCCTCTGCTGGATGGGCGACTCCGACCTGGCGGTGCATTTCCATCAGGGCGGCCTGCGTGACCGCAGGATAGCTATCTGCTCCAGAGGAGTACTTGGATGCCATCGCGCTCTCGGCGTACTTGAAGTCTGGCAGATAGATATCGACGATGCCGTCCAGCAACTCGAGAACATCCAGACGTTCCCAGCCATTCGTGTTGTATACCAGCGGGAGCCGTAGGCCCCGGCGCGCCGCGATATCGAGCCCGAGTAGGATGTGGGGTGAGTAGTGAGTCGGCGTAACGATGTTGATGTTGTGACAACCCATTTCCTGGAGTCGCAGCATCATCGTGGCGAACGCGTCAAGGCTCGTCGCGTGACCGGCGCCCCCTTGACTGATCTGCCAGTTGATGCAGAACACGCAGCGCAGGTTGCAGTTGCTGAAGAAGACCGTGCCCGAGCCGTCGTCTCCGACCAGGGACCTTTCTTCGCCAAAGTGGGGGTGGAAGGCAGCCGTCACCAGCCGGTTGGTACCGCCGCAGAATCCCTCCGCCCCTTCGAGCCGCCGGGCGCCGCATTGCCTGGGACAGAGTGAGCAGGTCTCCATGAGCCGCCACAGTTCCCGCCCTCTTCTCTGCAGTTCACCGGTCTGGTGCAGCTTCAGGTATGCGGGTTGGAAGTCCGGATCGGCAAGAGACTGCCTGCGGACCCGTCGCCGACATCCCGCCAGCATGGGGGTGACCGAAGTGGTCAAGCTGGCTGCGGCCGCCGAGGATATCGATCCGAGGAACCTTCTGCGCGAACACTCACCCATGCGTACCTCTTGTCGCGAGGCTCGGCAGGTGCTTCAGCGTTGGATACCGAATCGTTCGCGGGTGTCGCGCTGCGCCATCAGCTATCGCGATGGCTTTCGTCAGTGCCCTTCTCACCTGCGGTCGAGGGCCGTGCTCCTTCAGGCTCGGCAGCCGCGTGCTCTCCATCGACCAGTGCCCGGTACCAGTTCGGGTGATGATGCTGCGCCCAGGCACGGGTGACGGTGCCGTCCACCAACACGCGCCAGGTCCCCGGGTTGGCCACAGTCCCTAGATACGCGTGGGCCAGGACCCCGGCGATCAGGAAGAAGCCGACCAAATTGTGCAGGGTAGACGTGATACAGACCGTTGACAGCAAGAACTCTCCCTTGAAGATGAGCATGACTCCGGTCACCGACATGATCAGTCCGAAGAGCAACGAATACCAGTAGAACATCTTCTGGCCCGCATTGAAGCGTCCGGCCGGCACCTCGCCCTTGTGACCGAGGTAACCGCCCATCTTCTGTACCCAGTGCTTGTCGTACGACTCGAATACTGCGTCGCGGAACCACAATATGGCGCCTCCCACGGTGGTGAGGATGAACACGATGCCCGACCAGATGTGGAAGTCCAGGAGGCGCTGCGCGGATCCGAACAATAATTGCTGCCAGAGATTCAGGTTGAAGGCCATGATTAGACCGGTGCCCGCCAAGACGACGAACGCGACCAAGCGGAACAGGTGGATGCCGCGTTCGACCAGGTTGAATCGCTGGATCTCGTGGGAGTATGGGTCGAACGTGATGCGCTTGGGGCCGTAACCGTGGTAGTGCAGCACGATGAGGAAGACCACCAGAATGATTATCGGTCCGATGTACGGGCTGACGATCCGCTGGTGGAACGAGTTGATGGCGAACGCGAGAGGGGTGCAGCCAAAGAATAGGCCGTTGGCAACGGTGACCGGCTCTGCGTCGGGCCCGTGAAGCTCCACCGTTCGCTGCCCAGTGAAGAAGTGCGCTCCTTCCACGTGGCAGTCGCCGCAGCCGTTGGTACCCAGTGCCATCCGAGTCGGGGCCGTGTTGTGATTGATCGAGAACTCGACGAACGAGGTGCCCTCCAGCGGCGTACCCTCCAGAGAGCTGGTCTGCAGAGACCCGTCGTAGGCCAGTTCGTAGGCGGTCTCACTCTTGATGAACACGGGCTGGATCCGTTCGAATCGCCGGTTCCCCTGCAACGTCGTCGCAAATGCCTGCAGACCCGCCACGATCTCGTCGTCCCGGTTGACTTCCTGATGCCCGTCGTCGTTGTCGTCCTCGACCTCGCTGGCAAAGCTGCGCCATCCGGCCTGGTGCTCGCGCAGGAACAGGGGATAGATCAGGCCGTCACCATCGCGATTGCCCCACCATTCCGTCAACACGTGGTTGATCGGGTAGATTACGCCGTCGGCGCGGCGGGTGTAGTCGGGCTTCCACAGACCTCTCGCCCCCTCTTCCTCAGCCTCGGCAGGCCTCACATGGAAATAGAGCCGCCCGGTCACTGTCTCGTTCCCGTGAGATGCAGCTCGGCCCAGCTCCGGAATGTGGCAGCTCTCGCATGCGATCCGTTCGAGATGCCCCGGACGCACCGTGACATGTTCGGGGGCCGGCGCTCCCAGGTAACCGCTGCTGTGGCACTCGGCACAGCCCTGCATACTTCCGTCCAGCTCCGGTGCCGCCGTGAAAGCCGGCTCGTAGCCCTTTGCGATCTGGTGGTCGAGACCGGCCGGGTGGCAGGCGGTACAACTGACGCCTTGCTGGTTGTGGATGTCGGAGTTGAAGATGTCGTTCCAGGAGAACCCGCGCTTCTTGACGTCGGACCTACCGTGGCAGTACACGCAGTTGTCATCCGGCGGAGGCCACGACATGTCCAGGGTGATGGAGCCGTCTACGTTGAACAGACGGGTCTGGTAGCTCACGGTGGGCATCTGACCCCGGCGTACTGCGCCCCGCACGCTGCCAATTCGGGAGCCAGCCACGACCGCCCAGCGGTAGTTGCCGTTGGTGAGCTGTCGTACCCGGCTGTCGAAGCTGTAGCCCTCGAGATGGCAGATCAGGCAGTCTGCCTCCACGACCCCGCTGGAGTCCCAGCGGCTCCGGTAGTAGTCACCGTCAAGAGTTTCAGCCAGCTCAGGGTTGGCTGTCAGATGCTCGTCGTAGCGGTTGCCCTCGCGGTCGTACTCGAACCCTCCCCCACCTGGGTGGCAGGCACCGCAGGGCGGCTCACCACCTCCAGGCGATGAGAAGCCAATGAAGTCGTACACCGTGAGGTCGATCTCGTCCGGGCTACTGTTCTCCTTCTTTGCCAGCTGCCGAAATGCGTAGGGGTACCAGCGTCCGAGGAAGCCGTTGGACAGGCTCCAGGGACGGCCTTGCTCCACGCCGTAGTCGTCCGATACCACATCCCAGCCCATCTGGAAATGGAAGCCTTGGGTGATCTGGTCGTAGTCGTGGCACATCCCGCAGGTTCGCTTGGTGGAGAACGGCACGTCGGCGTTGACTCCAGTAACCGGGTTGATCAAGCCGCCGTTGGCATCGAAGAAGTAGATAGCGGGGTGCTGAGCCACCGCAGACGGCCCTACCATCAGGAGGGCTGGCAGCGCCACAATGCAGGCACGACGGAGAAGAACATGCTGGCTACACTGGCTCATGGTTTGCAGCTCCCGATCCTGGTGCGCCGGATATTGTGCCCGCAGTATCATGCGGGCGCCCGTTGGCTGGGACGCGAAACCTCCGACAGTGGTGCCTCTCGCGGGTTGGGACGTGGAGAGGTTGGCTCCGTCCACGAGACCAGGCCACTGAAACGACCATGAATCATACCGCGTTTTCGGCGACTGCTCAAACGCTGAGTTCTGAGGGTATGCACTCTAACGGCACATACATGCCCTCGTACCAGCTCTTCTTCTGGCCTCCTGAGTGCTGCATTTGGTGCGACCAATCTGGCAAGCGACAGGCTCTCACAAGAGGATGACGTTGTTCTCGTTGCACGTCTTCTTCACAGCGTCGCTCCAGATGCTCGACTGGATCTCGCCGATGTGAGCCTTCCGCAAGTAGAGCATGCAGAGGCGTGACTGCCCAATACCGCCTCCAACCGAAAGCGGCAGCTCTCCGTTCAGAAGGCGCCGGTGAAACAGCAGTTCCTTTCTTTCAGTCACTCCCTTGATTTCCAGTTGCTTCTCCAATGTCGCGGCATCGACTCTGATTCCCATCGACGAGAGTTCGAAGGCATCGTCGAGGACTGGGTTGTGAACCAGGATGTCTCCGTTCAGTCCTCGATACCCGTTACCCGTTGGTGTCCACCAATCATCGTAGTCAGGGGCCCGCCCGTCGTGAGGTTCACCGCTCTTCAAATCGGCGCCTATGCCAATCACAAAGACGGCACCGTGTTTCTTACAGGCGGCCTTCTCCCGTTCGCTTGGCTTCAGGTGCGGGTACTGCTCCTCGAGGTCCTCGCTATGGATGAAGGCGATCTTCTCGGGGAGGCTGGGCTGAATGACACCGTAGTGGTGGCAGACGTACTTCTCAGTTCTCCGAATCACATCGTAGATCTGCTCCACAATGTGCCTCAGGAACCCCAGGGATCTCTCGTCAGATGAGATCACTCGTTCCCAGTCCCATTGGTCTACATAGATGGAATGGATGTTGTCCAGTTTGTCATCGGGGCGAATCGCATTCATGTCAGTGTATATGCCCTGCCCGTACTGCAAACCGAGATCGGCAAGGGCCATCCTCTTCCACTTCGCGAGAGATTGGACGATCTCTGCTTGCACGTCCCCCATGGCCTTCACAGCGAATCTGACGGGTCTCTCGACTCCGTTCAGGTCATCGTTGATCCCTGTATCAGATCTCACGACGATGGGTGCTGTGACGCGTGTCAAGTTCAGTTCAAACGCGAGATTGGTCTGGAAGAAGTTCTTTATTAGCAGGATCGCGTTCTCGGTCTCTTGCGGATCGAGTAGTGATCTGTAACCCGGTGGTATGTACAGGTTTCCCGTCATATCTCATGCCTCGAACGTGAGGGGCGAGGGCAGTCAGAAAGAACAGAGTCGGTGTCGCGGACTCACCGTCGGTCCTGCGGTACTGCCGCGAAATCTAACGCGGCCGCAGACGACGAGCACGGCGCTGCACGATGTAGTCGAGCTCCAGATACTCACTTGCCGCCGACCGTCCGCCGCTGCACATTCGCCCAGCCCTAAGACCGTCCACGACAGTCCTTCCGGCGGCTCGGAGCAGGTCACCAATCAAGCCATGTGCTGACGGAGGTGATGATGAGAGTCTGGCTCGCAGTACCGGCCGTGTGCGCATTCTCCCTCGCATCCTGTAAGGGCGAGACGGACACGACAGGCGAAGAAAATGCCCTACCCCATTTCGCCGAACAGAACGGACGCCATGCCTTTGTCGTTGACGGAGAACCGTTCTTGATCCTCGGCGCACAGGCCAACAATTCGAGCAACTATCCCAGCGCCCTGGCAGACGTCTGGCCCGCGATCGAGCAGATGCACGCGAATACGCTTGAGATTCCCGTAGCCTGGGAACAGATAGAACCAGTGGAAGGGCAATTCGACTTCAGCTACGTCGACGAGCTGGTGCGACAGGCGCGAGCCCGCAACATCCGCTTGATCTTGCTGTGGTTCGCTACTTGGAAGAACACCGCCCCACACTACACACCTACATGGGTCAAGCTCGACAATGAGCGGTTCCCCCGCATAATCAGACAAGACGGCGGTGTGCACTACGCGCTTTCGCCTCACTTCCAGGAGACCCTCGACGCCGATCGCCGTGCGTTTCGCCAGCTCATGCGCCATCTCCGCGAGATCGATGGAGACCAACGGACGGTGATAATGGT
>CP070666.1:2922709-2957193 GCA_020351775.1 Gemmatimonadota bacterium
AGCAGGCGGGCATTGATTTCGTGGACGACAGAGAAGGCAAGCCCATCGGAATCAATAAGTTCATTGGCCGGCGTCCCATGGTGGCGGTTGGCAACTCCGACGGTGACCTCGCGATGCTGCAGTACACGGCGGCCGGTCCGGGAGCCCAGCTCATGGTGTATGTGCACCACGACGACGCCGAGCGTGAGTGGGCCTACGATCGCGAGTCGCACATCGGGCGGCTGGATGCCGGCCTCGATGAGGCACGCGAGCGAGGATGGACAATCGTATCAATGAAGAATGATTGGAGAAATGTATTCGGCTTTGAGCAATGAGCAGCTACGGGCGATGTAATCAGCACGGCGCCATTTTGACATTCACTGTTCGACTTCGATTTCCGGTCAATCCCGTGCCAACCCAGCCATGTAAAGAGCACACACCATGCTGACGCGCGAAATCCAGTACCTGCCGGATCACGTGTATCCCACCGACGAATGGCGGCTGCTGGAGAATCGGTACTACCCACGCCTGCTGCCCCAGGTGGAGACGTTGTTCTCCACGTCGAACGGATTCCTCGGCATCCGGGGTTGCCACGAGGAAGGCTGCCCGGTCTATCAGAGTGGGACCTTCGTCAACGGATTCCATGAGACCTGGCCCATAGTCTATGGGGAACGAGCATTTGGATTTGCCAAGACCGGGCAGACCATCGTCAACGTGCCGGATGCCAAGATCGTGAAGCTGTATGTGGATGACGAGCCGCTCGATGTCTCGAAGGTCAATCTGCCGAGCTACGAGCGCGTACTGGACATGAGGTCTGGGCTCGTGCAGCGGGAGATCGTGTGGGAGAAGCACTCCGGCAAGCAGATACTGGTGGAATCGCGTCGTCTGGTGTCGTTCGTGCACCGGCACGTGGCCGCGATATCATACCAGGTGACTCTGCTGAACGCCGACGCCCCGATCGTGCTCTCGTCGGAACTCGTTCACGACCAGGAGCTTCCCGAGGCCGACGGTGATCCGCGCGGTACGCGGGCGTTCGGGCGCCGGGTTCTCCTGCCCCAGGGTCACTATACCAGTGATCGCCGTGTGGTGCTGAGCTACATCACCTGCTCCAGTAAGATGACTCTCGCTTGCGGCATAGATCACGTCATCGATACTGAGCTGCCCTATACCTGCAAGTCTACGTGTGATGCGGATCTGGGCAGGATCCTCGTATCCGTTGATGGCAAGAAGGGGCAGACCGTACGCCTTACGAAGTTCATGACGTATCATGTCTCGCGCAGCGCCCCAGCCGCGGAGTTGTGCGAACGGGCCGACCGCGCGTTGGATCGCGTAGTTGCATCGGGCTTCGACGCACTGGCGCAGGAGCAGCGGCTATATCTCGAAGATTTCTGGGCGCGATCTGACGTCTGTGTGACTGGCGATTCTGCGGTGCAGCAGGTGTTGCGATTCAACCTGTTCCACATCTGCCAGGCGACCGCGCGGGCTGAAAGCGTTGGCATCCCGGCCAAGGGACTTACCGGGCACGGTTATGAGGGGCACTATTTTTGGGATACCGAGATCTATGTGCTGCCGTTTCTGATCTACACCGCACCGCAGATCGCTCGTAACGTGCTGCGGTTCCGCTACGGTATGCTGGGCAAAGCCCGGCAACGGGCGAGAGAAGTCAACCAGCGCGGCGCGCTGTTTCCGTGGCGGACCATCAATGGAGAGGAAGCATCCGCCTACTACGCCGCCGGCACAGCCCAGTACCACATCAACGCCGACATAATCTACGCCTTGCGCAAGTATGTCGAAGTGACTGGCGATGTTGAGTTTCTGTATCAAGAAGGCGCGGAGATGCTCGTGGAGACCGCTCGTCTGTGGGCCGATCTAGGATTCTACTCAGCAAGGAAGGGTGGCAAGTTCTGCATCAGCGGCGTAACGGGCCCCGACGAATACAACACGGTCCAGGACAACAACACTTACACCAATCTGATGGCTCGCGAGAACCTATGGTATGCAGCCTCGACAATCGAGTGGATTCGCCAGAACAGGCCAGATCGGTTCAAGGGTCTAGCGTACGAGACCGAGCTAGCAGTCGATGAAATCGCAGAGTGGAAGCGCGCGGCGGACAACATGTACATCTGCGTCGATCAGGAGTCGGGGATTCATATGCAGGACGACGATTTCCTCGAGAAGGAGCCCTGGGACTTCGACGGAACGCCGCCGGATAAGTATCCTTTGTTACTCCACTTTCACCCCCTGGTGATCTACCGCCATCAGGTGATCAAGCAGGCCGACATCGTTTTGGCGATGTTCTTGCTGGGCGACGAGTTCTCGCTGGAGCAGAAGCGCCGCAATTTCGACTTCTACGATCCGCTCACGACTGGAGATTCGTCACTGTCCGTATCGATTCAGAGCATACTCGCGTTCGAGTTAGGCTACTTGGACAAGGCGCGGGAGTACGCAACCTACGCCCTGATGATGGATATGGCCGACGTGGCCGCCAACGTCGAGCATGGCTGTCATATCGCGTCCATGGGAGGTACCTGGATGGCCACGGTCTACGGGACCGCCGGCCTGCGTGACTACGACGGGTGCATCTCATTCAACCCTCGGCTGGGGCGCCGGGTGGATCAAATGAGCTTCAATCTGATGATAAGGGGACAACGGTTGTCCGTTGCCATCGATCAGTTGAAGGATGAGGCGACGTATTTGCTCACCGAAGGATCAGGGCTGACCATCGAGCACCAAGGGTCGGAACTCCACTTGAAGCCGGGGCAGCCGATCACGCAGGCCATCCGGGGCTCGAAGTAACACCTGGATTCGAATGAAGAATACAGAATGTAGAATACTCGAAGTGATTTCCTCTTCATGCTGAACAGGCTCTTCCAGCTGGAACTGCAGCATACCGCCCCCCGCATCGAGATCCTGGCGGGTCTGACGACGTTCCTCACGATGTCGTACATCATCTTCGTTCAGCCTGCGGTGCTGACGGGCGTCATGATGGATTCACCCACGGGGATGGACTTTGGCGCGGTCACCACTGCGACTTGCCTGGCGGCGGCCTTGGCTACCGCAGTAATGGGTCTCTACGCCCGCTATCCCATCGCACTGGCTCCCGGTATGGGTGAGAATTTCGTGTTTGTGGCCACTGCGATCCCGGTTGCTGCAGCTGCAGGCTTCGCTAACCCGTGGCAGGCGGCGTTGGGTGCAACCTTCGTGGCGGGAATCCTGTTCCTGGCACTTTCGCTCGTGGGCGTGCGTGAGAAGATCATCGACGCAGTCAGCTCGAGTATGAAGAACTCCATAGCCGTGGGAATCGGTCTGTTCATCGCGTTCTTGGGATTGCGCAATGGGCAGCTCATCGTGTCGGATCCTGGAACGTTCGTGAAGCTCAACCCCGCCATCATGTCTCCGGATGTAATCGTGTTCCTCGTGGGATTTGTCGTGGCAGCGGTACTCACTGCACGGCGTGTGAAGGGTGCGATTCTCTGGGGCATACTGTCGTCGCTGCTCGCTGCACTAGCCATGAAGTGGTCGCTGCCATTTGTCCCGTCGTCGCTTGCAGAGTCGAATCTGGTTCTAGAATCTCTCCTGGTGTCGGCTTTCACTCCCGCACACGAAGTGGTATCCGCGCCTCCCTCATTGGGCCCAACGTTCCTCGAGATGGATCTGGCTGCTGCGACGAGCGTGGCGATGATTCCGGTAATCGTGATCTTCCTGTTCATGGATGTGTTTGACACGACTGGCACGTTGATCGGCGTGGGGGAGCAGGCGGGGTTGCTGATTGATGGAAGACTGGTCCGGTCACGACAGGCCATGGTGTCGGATGCACTCGGCACCGTCGTAGGTGCGGCGATGGGTACCAGTACGGTGACCAGTTTCATTGAAAGCGCTGCTGGAGTGGAACAAGGAGGCAGGACGGGGCTGACGGCCGTAACGGTGGCCGTTCTGTTTGTCGTGGCGCTGTTCTTCTATCCGGTGATCGCAATGGTGGGAAGCTACCCGCCGATCACCGCTGCGGCGCTCGTGTTGGTCGGCGCGCTGATGGCGCGCAATGTGACCAGGATTGCCTGGTCCGATCCGACCGAGGCGGTACCGGCCTTCCTCACCCTGATCGGTATTCCTCTCACCAACTCGGTGGCCGACGGGCTCGCCTTGGGACTGGTTGCCTATCCGGTGATCAAAGGTCTGAGCCGGAGGGGGCACGAAGTATCGTGGACCATGTGGGTGCTGGCGGTCGTGTTGGTCGGCTACTTCGTCATTCGGTATTCGTGATCCGTTTGCCCATCCCAGATGGTGTCCGATCGGGCCATCGCCCAGTTCCGTAGCACATTGCAGTAATTGACGTTAGGACGCCGGGACGCGAGCTGGCCCTGCCGGCCCGTTGTGGCCCTACGTCACAGTTATTCCCCTCTCCATGCCCGACATTTGGCAGGTCCAAAGATGGAGAGCACCATGAAGGTCTCGACCAATAGCATGCTGACCCTTGTGCTGGCCACAGCGCTCGCGGCTGGGTGCACGGTCAACATCCACAGCACACCCAGCACCGAACCGAGTGCCCCTCCCACTGAGGAGGAGCCGGATGGTCCGCTGGTCAATCCAACCCACGACCCCCCGGAGCGCAGGGAGCCCCCGGTACGGAGGGACACGGCCAGCCGGGTCGAGCCAACCGAGCCACCGGTCCGGCGCGTCCCGGACGCCGTTATCACCCGGCGTGAGGATCCTCCCGAGCAGGCTCCTGATTCGGTAAAGGCCAAGGACGAATCGAAGGACAAGAATCAGCCTGAGAATGAGGTCGAGGACAAAGGCCGTCGGGAAAATCCCAAGGATCCGAAGAGGGAAGAGACCGAAATAGCTGCCAGGACCGACGAACCACCGGATCGACCTGGCGTAGGCAGAGGTAGAGACGAATCCAAGGAGAAGTACCCGGGTGGCGGCAATGCCACCGGGCTGAAGAAGCAGGAGGAGAAGGAGGGGGAGAACACCGGCCAGGGAGAAGCCAAGGGGAAAGAAGAGAAGATCGACGGTGAGTCTCCCGGCAAGGGCAATGCTAGGGGGCTGGAAAAACAGCCGGAGTCCAAACGAGACTCGACGGTCACAGCCGAGCCGGCCAGGGAGAAGGAACCCAAGAGTCGGGCCGCAGACGGTACGGTCGGAGCAGGTGAGAAGCAACCGGAAGCGAAGCAGCAACCGGTGGGTCCGAAACAGCCCGGCTCGGACCAGAAGCCCGGTAATAAGTCTGAAGGTGACAAGGCTAGCGCTCCCGCGAGGCAGACGGAACAGAAGCCGCCGACCGCCAAGCAGCCTGGCGCGGACAAGGAGCCAGGTATCCAGGCTGAGGGTGGAAAGGCAGGCGACAGGACGCCTGGCACAAAGGGAGCACCTCTACCTGAGGACAGCGGCCCCGCTCCGGGATCGACCCTGGGAATTCGGACCCAGGATCTGCCCGCTCCAGGGAAATGTCGTGTTTGGGTACCCGGCCGGGTGGCAGCTGATCAGGCCAAGGCGGGCAAGTGTGAGGAGATAGAGGCAGCCGCACCTGTGGGATCCTGGGTCTTGTACCGGCCAGCCAAGCAGCGCGACGTCGTGCGCGTCAGGGTCATGGATGCCAGGCGCGCCGGCGTCGTATCAAGGGTGCTTTCCTACGACGCCGTCTCCGGAGAGCTCATCGGTGAGGAGGAACAGCCATGAGAGGCCTCGGAAATTGTGTCATGGCGACCGCGGCGCTGATCGCTCTAGCAGCCTGTGGCGTTCAGGTCAGCACGACTCCGGAACCTGAGCCAGCGCAGAATGAAGCAAGAGCCGGCGGGCCCAGTACGGCGGCGACCCTGGGCATCCCGCCCGGCCACCTGCCTCCGCCGGGCAAGTGCAAGGTATGGATGCCGGGCAGTCCGCCTGGCCACCAGGCCGATGCCCGGGACTGTCACGGCATCGAAGCCGACGCCCCAGCCGGTTCGTGGGTGTTGTATCGGCCGAGCAAGGACAAGAAGATCGTGCATGTGAGGGAGATGGATAGTCGCAGGTCGGGCGTCGTGATCCATGTGAGGGTGTACGAGGCCTCGTCCGGCAAATACCTGCGTGAGGTGAGCCCCGGTTAGTAGAACAGTCGTCTCAACGCAGAACCGGCCCGGTCACACGACGGGGCCGGTTTTGCGTAGCGGCCTGTCGCCGGCTGGTCCTGTTCTACATCTCCTCCGTTCCCTTCAGATGCCGGTCCAAGAACTCAATCACCGCTGTATACCCTTCGATCTCGTTCTCCTTCTTCACGAACCCGTGCGCTTCATCCTCGAAGATGACGTACTCGACAGGCACGCCTTGTTCACGCTCAGCCGCGACGATTTCGTCCGATTCCACTTGAAGGACACGGAGATCGTTTGGCCCCTGGAGCACCACGAGGGGTGAGCGGATTTCGTCGGCGTTGCACAGCGGTGGGATGCGATGCAGCCGTTGCGCCTACGACCATGGCGTCTCTCGGGTGGAAGCCCAACTCGGCACTGAGAAGTTCCAGAAACTGGCCGAAGACCTGTTTGCGGCAGACACCCTCTGCATCAGTTCGCTCCCCTCTTGCCAACCGAAGTCTCTCGCATAAGCCTACAGCATCTCCCGAGTTCTGGGGTCGATCGCAACAGCTAACCAGAGGTATCCCATGCGCAACTTCACTCGCGCTCTCGCGTTCGTGGCTGCCTTGGCAGTCGCGTCGTCGGTGCTCAATGCTCAAGGCACCTTGGGCTTCTACCGCTATCCGGCCCTTAGCGGCGATACGATCGTGTTCGCCGCGGAAGGCGACCTGTGGAAGGTGTCGGCTGCGGGCGGAGTGGCCCAGCGGCTCACCACGCACCACGCCGAGGAAACCAACCCGATCATCTCGCCGGATGGGCGGATGCTGGCGTTCACGGCACGGTACGAAGGCCCGGCCGAGGTCTATACCATGCCATTGGCCGGAGGAGTTCCGGTGAGGCGTACCTATGAGGCCGAGACCTCGGTGGCCACGACATGGACGCCCGACGGGCAACTGGTGTATGGCACGGTTCACTACTCGACCATTCCGAAGCCGATGCTGGTCCGGCTGAACCTCGCCGACGGTACCCGCTCGCTGGTTCCACTGATATCAGCTACGGAGGCCTCGTTTGATGCAAGTGGAGGCACAGTGTATTTCGTGCGTCCAGCATTCCACAACAACGTGACCAAGCGGTACACCGGCGGGACAGCGCGTGACGTGTGGAAGTTCCAGGAGGGTGCTCCAGAGGCCGTCGAGCTGACCGGTGATTTCGATGGTGAGAGCCACTCACCAATGTGGTGGAACGGTCGCGTCTATTTCGTGAGCGATCGCGACGGCACGATGAACATATGGTCGATGGATGAGAACGGTGGCGACCGGCGCCAGCACACGCAGCATAGTGGCTGGGATGTGAAGAACCCGGCGCTGTCTCAGGGGCGAATAGTCTACCAGCTGGGCGTCGACCTCAGGCTGTACGATATCGCCGGCGGTCAGGACCGCGAGATCCCCATCACGCTGGCATCGGATCTGGATCAACTGCGCGAGAAGTGGGTCACAGACCCGATGCGGTACCTGACCTCGGCCCACATTCATCCTGAGGGAAAGAGTGTGGTTCTCACCGCTCGTGGCCGAGTGTTCGTGGCTCCGGCTGGAGACGGGCGGCTCGTCAGAGCGTCTCGTAAGGATAGTGTTCGGTTCCGCGACGTGGTGTTCATGCCCGATGGATCTCTCTTGGGTCTATCCGATGAAACCGGAGAACTCGAGTTTGTGAGGATTCCGGCCAACGGTGTGGGGAACGATGAACGACTCACTGATGACGGGACGATACTGCGGTTCCAGGGCGTTCCGTCGCCCGATGGAAAGTGGGTCGCCTACGATGACAACAACAGTGATCTGTGGGTCTTGAATGTAGCGACTGGCGAGCAACGACTGATCTCTGAGAATCGAGAGGGGATCGGTGATTTCACGTGGTCGCCCGACAGCCGTTGGCTCGCGTACACAATGACCGCCGCAAACCTGTTCAGGCAGGTCAAACTGTACAATGTGGACAACGGGACAACCGCGCCTCTCACCGGCGATAGGGTGAACAGTTACAGTGTTGCATGGAGTCCCAAGGGGGACTTCCTCTATTTCCTTTCCGACCGCAATCTTCGCTCGCTCGTGGGGAGCCCCTGGGGAACGCGCCAGCCCGAACCGTACTTTGACAAGCCGATCGAGATCTTCGAGGTCGCCCTGCGGCAGGGTGTGCGATCCCCGTTCAAGCCGGACGATGAGCTGAGTACCGCGGATGAGGGCGAGTCTGGGAGGGATGAACGCGTCGAAAGGGAGGATCAATCGGAGGACGTCGAGCCGATCCAGATCGATGTCGACGGCCTTTTGCTGCGCACCAGGCAAGTTCCGGTGCCGGCCGGCAACTACAGCTCTCTGTACGCCAATGAAGAAGCTCTCTTCTGGCGTGCGCGAGACTCGGGGCCCGACGCGGATTCGCACCTGATGGGTCTTGAGGTTGGTAATGACGATGTTGAGCCCGTGACGGTTGTCGAGGATGTGGGCCAGTTCGAGCTGTCAATGAATGGAAAGAAGTTGCTGGTTCGTAAGGGTTCCAACTTGCATGTGATCGATGCCAGGGCTACCAGGGTCAACAATCTCGCCGACAGCAGAGTCGACCTCAGTGGATGGACCTTCCCGATCGACGTACGCGACGACTGGCGCCAGATCTTCATCGACGCCTGGCGGCTCGAACGCGACTACTTCTACGATCCCAACATGCATGGCGTCGATTGGGATGCGACCCTCGCGAAGTACCTGCCGCTGGTGGATCGGGTGACCACGCGCGACGAGCTGTCTGATCTGATCGGCCGGTTCGTGGGCGAGCTGTCTGCTCTCCATACGAGCGTGCGCGGTGGGGACCTGCGGACAGGGCAGGACGACGTGGGTGTAGCCTCCTTGGGGGCGAGGATATTCAGGGCTCCAGACGCCGGCGGCTACCGAGTCGACTACATCTATCAATCCGATCCGGACTACCCGGACGAGATGTCACCGCTGGCAGATCCAGATCTGGGCGTACATGTTGGTGACATAATCGAGGCGGTTAACGGGGCCGGCGTCCTAGATGTGTCGGATATCGGTGCCCTGTTGCGCAATCAGCAGGGAAAGCAGGTCCTGCTGACCGTTCGCTCCGGTAGTGAGTCGCGCGACGTGATCGTGGTGCCTACCTCCAATGAATACAATCTGAGGTACAGTGACTGGGAGTACACGCGCCGCCAGATCGTTGAGCGGGAGGGGCAAGGGAAGATTGGCTATGTCCACCTACGAGCCATGGGAGGGGGTAACATCACCGAGTGGTATCGCCAGTTCTATCCGGTCTTCAATCGCCAAGGCCTGATCGTCGACGTACGCCACAATCGTGGTGGTAACATCGACAGCTTCATTCTCGAGAAGCTCATGCGTCGGGCGTGGATGTACTGGAAGGGACGCGTGGGGCAACCCACGTGGAACATGCAGTACGCCTTCCGCGGACATATGGTTGTGCTAGTGGATCAAGAGACCGCGTCCGACGGTGAGGCATTCGCCGACGGATTTAGACGGCTAGGCCTGGGCCCGGTGATCGGCGTGCGGACCTGGGGTGGTGAAATCTGGCTGAGCTCGTCCAACAGGTTGAGCGACGGCGGGCTGGCGCGCGCGCCGATGACCGGGGTCTACGGTCCCGAGGGCGAGTGGCTGATCGAGCAGATCGGCGTCATTCCCGACGTGCAGGTTGACAACCTCCCGCACGCAACCTTCAACGGTTCGGATGCGCAGCTCGACGCAGCACTCGAATACCTGATGCAGCAAATCGAACTGGATCCCCGGGAGGTACCGCCTCCGCCGGCGTATCCCGATAGGTCGTTCACATACCGGGCAGCAGATAGCGGCGGGCAGTGAACGGTGAGTCGGATGATGGATGTAGGGTGATGAATGGTGAATGTCGATTGGTAAATGCAGGATGGCAGAACGTGTCAGACTTGAAACTCCCACAGTTTGGTGGATGCCAAAGCAAGGGCTGTCCTACTATTCTGGGGGAACTTCGATTTGTTCTACATTCTGCATTCTACATTCTGCGTTCTGCACTCTCACGTTCCTCCCCTTGCCAGGCTCTCGAGCTGTTCCGTGGTGAGGGGAGTGCCGAAGAGCATCTGGAACTTGTCTGGTCCGCGCTCCAAGAACACCCAGCGTCCGTCGACCGCGAGGTCCACGAAATCGAATTGCAGGGCGATCTCCCAGTCAGGAGGCACCGGAATGACGGCGGTCAAGTGTGTCACCCGGTTCGTCACCGTATCCCAGCGCGCCGCTTCGATCGTACCGGTCTCCAGATACTGGGCCATTGCAGGGCTGTTGTGACAGTCGCCGCACGTGCGTGCGTTCCGAGCGATGGCGTGAGCTACGAACGGTGCCATCGCCAGAAACGTGTGATTGCGGTACTTGACACTCTGGAAGTTTGCAGCGTGGACCTTTCCGGCATAGTTGACTAGGAAGACCCAGTCGGTGAACTGACCGTACGATAGCTTGCGATTCTGCTCCAGCTCGGTCTCGAAGTGGCAGTTGTAGCACGTAACGACACCTTGTACGTGACATGCCGAGCAGTCTACGGCGTCGTCGTGGAGGGTGTGGTATTCGTTCTCCGCTCTTGCAGAATGACATTCCTCGCAACTCGTGTCCATGGCTCCATCGTCTAGAATCGACAGGTAGATATTGCCATCGCCATGCATCTCCCGTAGAGAGTGACAGTCAAGACATTCCATCCCTGCTGCTCGGTGAACGTCAGGGTAGCTGTCCCATTCTGCAGCGACCAAGCCATGGCACTGGAGGCATCTGTCCTCAGGGACCGAGTCGCCGGCAGTTGTGTGGCAGTTCTCGCACAGTGGGCGATGACATCCGCGACAGTAGAGTTCGTGATACGGGATTCCGACGAATTGCTCAAAGCCCCCGTTGGAGGCAGAGTACCAGGTGATCATGCCGCGGCCGGTTGCGTGCAGGCTGGATGGGAAGGCCGATTCCGGTGAGAGGTCTTGGTCGGCGGAATCAGTGCCACAGCTGCCCGTAATACACATTACGGTGAGGAGATGCAGTCCCGTGATACACCGAATCATGGCAAACTCCGGTGGTGTATGGCATCGCGGTTGGGGTTGCGCGCGCCACAGTAATCTACTGTAGTGCCGTGCTTGACTGGGGGATGAGATGGTGGTACGTGTGTAGCTATGGCGGACGATCCGAACCGGCTGCTACGCGACCGAGTCAATGATGCTCTGTTGGGCGTCTATGAGTTGACTGAGGAATTGGGTGAAGGTGGCATGGCGATTGTGTTCCTGGCTCGTGACCTCAAGCACGATCGTGATGTTGCGGTCAAAGTGCTGCGGCCGGAGATCGTCTCGCATGTCGGCTGTGAGCGGTTTCTGAAAGAGATCAAGACCACAGCAACTCTGGTTCACCCCCACATTCTCAGCCTCATCGATTCGGGTGATGCCTCTGGCATTCCCTACTATGTGATGCCCTACATTGACGGTGAATCACTAGCCGCCAGACTGGCCCGCCAGAAGCAGCTTTCGGTGAACGACGCGCTCAAGATCACCACCGATGTCGCCGCCGCTCTCGACTACGCACACCGCAGCGGTATCGTCCATCGTGATGTGAAGCCCGCCAACATCCTGCTGCACGACGGTGAAGCTTTGGTTGCCGATTTCGGTGTCGCGTTGGCCATGCAGGCCGCGGGTGGGCAACGCCTCACGGGTACAGGGTTTGCCGTGGGCACACCGCAGTACATGAGCCCCGAGCAAGCGGCGGCCGATCGCGAGCTGGATGCGAGATCGGATATCTACTCGCTAGGGGTGGTGCTGTTCGAGATGCTTGCTGGGGAGCCACCGCACTCGGGTGCCACGGTTCATGCGGTGTTGGCCAAGGTGCTCTCTGAGCGACCGACCAATCTCAGCGTCGTGCGGGATATACCGCAGCATATCGAAGCTGCGGTGAACACTGCGTTAGCCAAGGAACCGAGTGACCGTTTCGAATCCTGCGGCGAATTCATCGCGGCACTCACGACGCCCGGGGCGAAGAGGCTGACTCGCAGAAGGCTGACCGCGAAGAGAACTCTCAACACCATGGGGCTTGCAGCGTTCGGTGGCATGGCTGTCATCGCAGTCGCGGCGGTGCTAATAGCGACCCGGGATGGCGGTAGCTCCGGTGGTCCAGATCCGGTTACCCGACAGATCACGTTCTCTGGGAGTGTCCGAGATGTGTCAGTGGCACCGGACGGCGAGATGATCAGCTACCTGACCGATGACCGGCGCAGCCTGATCGTGCGAGACCTGGCGAGCGATCAGGAAGTCCATGTACTCGATGCGCCTTCACCCCTGGGTCTACCGCAGTGGAGTCCAAGCGGAACGTCGATTCTGGTGGCGGGTGACGTTGCCGGTACATACGGACTTCACTTGGTGCCACGTCTTGGAGGAGAGTCGCATCTGGCGGTTGGTTTCATCAGAGGTGGAATGGGTGAACCAGGGAGGCCGAGACTGGCTGCCGGACGACCGGAACAGATGCGTCAGTTCGCATTAGGAGGATACGACTTTGCCGCTGAAGAAGGCGCCTACTTGGTCGCCTGCTGCGGGGGACGCGTGTTCCTGGGGCCACGCGGCAGTACCATCCGCGCGCTGAGTCCGGATTCATTCGCCACGGAAGGTGGGCATTTCATCGATATCGATGAAGAGATGCTCCAGATTGAAAGCTTGAGCGCGTCACCAGATGGCGACTGGTATGCGTTCGCAGGGGTGTCTGGCGATCAGCAGGTGATAGTCGGCGTATCGGCTACCGACGGGTCTGGAACGGATTTCATAGCTGCACTCGGTGGGATCGGTTCAATCGGGCCCGCAGGCCGACATGGGACCGTGCGTTGGCCAGCTCCCGGCGAGACGATCTTCTTCAGTCGCCAGCTCGGCCACGGCACGAACATCCTGGCAGTTCCGTTCGACAACAGGCACGGCGCTTCGACTGGTCCGCCGCGCACCTCGCGCTCGGGTCTTCCCCTAGGTGCCACATTCGACGTCTCCCTCCCATCCAACAGGCTAGTCTACGCCGGCGGCCCCAGACGCGCGCAACTGGAGCTGACGGACTTGGGTACTGGACAGGAGAGCTCGGCTCCCACCAGGCGTATTACCGAGGGCACTTGGCTGCACTCTTCACCAAGTATCTCTCCCGACGGTGAATCGGTTGCCTACTTGAAGGGGAGCGGTCTGGATTGGGACATCTACCGCCGGCCAATAACCGGCGGGACGGAGGAGAGGCTGACAGATGATAGGAGTCCTATAGGCTCGCTGGCCTGGTCGCCTGAGGGCTCCCGCATCGTCTACGCTGCGGCCTTGGAGGAGGGCGTCGCCTTGCACGTCTTGGACTTGGCGACTGGACAGACACAGCGAGTTGGCAGCAGCCAGCGGTCGTTGGAGGGGCGACCCCAGTGGTCGCCGGACGGCAAGCAATTGGTCTATCGATCGCGTCCGTCGGACAGCGCAGCTCAAGCGGCAATAGGATCAGTTCGCGGCCGCCCGCGTTTGGTACTCCTCGATCTCAGTACCGCTTCCGAGTCCGATTTCGCACAACCGGGTTTCTTCGGACTTGCGGGTGTGGTGTTCTCGCCGGACGGCAGCTCAATTGCGGCGCTCGGAGTCGGCAACGCGGGCGAGCGCGGGTTCGGCCTGTGGATTATACCGAGAGACGGGGGAACTCCTCGCCGTTTGATAGAGGGAACTGCGCTTCCTCTGGTGTGGTCCCGAGGTGGCGTGATCTACTTTATTCGTGACTTGTTCGGCAGTGCAGATACGAGGCGGATCGAGATGGTATCGGTCTCCGGCGGTGAGCCCGAAGTGCACGCGGTACTGCCTGCTTCCTGCGAGCCGGCTGACATCTCGGTTTCACTTGGTGGAGACAAGGTTGTCTGTACAGCAGTGGAAGTGGAATCGGATGTCTGGCTGATCGACTTCTTTCAGCCTGGTTCGTAGCGGACGGTCAGTCTTGACCGTGCCGTGCAGCAATCTCTGAGTCCATTTGGGCTCATGTCCCTTGGGTGTCGTCGGTCGCCACAAGCAGAGACAGATGAATCGGTGTCATTACAGTCCGGTGGATCAGTATGAAGCGTGACAACATGGTGGAGCGATTGCGCGGCCGGTCGCAAGCATGGGACATGGTGGTCATCGGTGGTGGCGCGACGGGAATGGGGATCGCGGTCGATGCCGCATCGCGGAGATTCGATGTGCTGCTGCTGGAACAGTCGGATTTTGGGAAGGGGACATCGAGTCGGTCCACAAAGTTGGTACACGGCGGGGTGCGTTATCTGCAGCAGGGCAACATCTCGCTCGTGATGGAGGCGCTTAAGGAGCGAGGCCTGTTGCTGCAAAATGCTCCCCATCTAGTGTCCGACCTCGCCTTTGTGGTACCCAACTACGAGTGGTGGGAAGCACCATTCTATGGTGTGGGGATGAAGGTCTACGATGTGATGGCTGGGCGCTACCGGTTCGGGCGGTCACGCAATCTATCGGTCGAGGAGACCATCGAGCGGCTGCCCAACATCGAACGCACAGGACTGCGCGGCGGTGTGCTATATCACGATGGGCAGTTTGATGATGCGCGACTGCTGGTGAACCTGGCCCAAACCGCGTTCGAGCAGGGCGCCACGATCCTCAACTACGCCAAGGTAGTCGACCTGCTGAAGGACCGAGAGGGATTCTTGGCCGGCGTAGCCCTCGTAGATCAGGAGACAGGAGAGGAATACGAAGTATCGGGCCGAGTTGTGATAAACGCGACCGGGCCGTTCACCGACGGCGTGCGTCGGATGGACAATGCTGCGGCTCAACCGTTGATCCAACCTAGTCAGGGGGTCCACATCACGCTCGACCGTTCATTCTTGGTAGGTGACACCGCGATCATGGTGCCGCGCACGGCGGACGGCCGGGTCATGTTCGCGCTGCCGTGGCACGATCACGTCATCGTGGGCACCACGGACACACCGCTGGATGAAATTGCGATCGAGCCCAGGCCGCGATCCGATGAGATCGACTTCATACTCGAGACCGCAGAGCCATATCTCGCGTACGATCCGACACGTGAGGACATACTGTCTGCCTTTGCCGGGATCCGGCCGCTGGTGAGAGCCGAGAATGCGGAGAACACGGCAGTGCTGTCGCGCGAACACAGTATAGAGATATCAGGCTCCGGTCTGATGACGATCGCGGGCGGAAAGTGGACCACATACCGCAACATGGCTCAGGATTGCGTGGACTACGCGATTACAGTCGGTGATCTGCCGGACCGACCCTGCGTCACGAAATCGCTCCAGCTGCACGGTCACATGCGCGACGCCGAGCGTTTCGGCGACCTGGCGTCGTACGGGTCCGACGCAGCGGAAGTGCGCGCGCTGATCGAATCAGAGGATCGTTTTGCCGAACGCCTGCACACGGCTTTGCCGTACCGCGCTGGGGAGGTGGTGTGGTCCGCCAGGTTCGAGATGGCACGGGCTGTGGACGACTATCTGTCTCGCAGGAGTCGAGCGACGTTCCTGAACGCACAGGCCGCGCTGGAGATGGCGCCGCGGGTGGCGCGGCTCATGGCCGAAGAGCTAAAACGTGATGATGCCTGGGTGCAGGAGCAACTGGCGCAGTATACTGAGATTGCGTCCGGTTACCTGCCGTAGGTCGCGTATGATACGCGATCCCAGCTCGGGCCGCGTGAGGTAGGGTCCGGGTCTGGGCCGGTAGCGGTCTGTCGCAGTAAGAAGTACTCTACGTACGCAAACTGACGCGGGAGTCGCCGGGTTTGGCAGACGTCATCGATCGTCTCAGAACAGCGCTCGCCGACCGCTATGCAATCGAACGGGAGTTGGGTAGTGGTGGGATGGCGACGGTGTATCTGGCGCACGATCTCAGACACGATCGGCAAGTAGCGGTCAAGGTTCTCAAGCCCGATCTGGCAGCGGCCATTGGATCGGAGCGGTTCCTTCGCGAGATCAGGATCACGGCCAAGCTGAACCACCCCCACATTTTGCCACTGCTCGATTCCGGCGAAGCTGCCGGATTTCTCTACTACGCACTGCCGTTCATTGCGGGGGGGTCGTTGCGCAAACGCCTCAAAGGGGACGGACTGCCGCTGGATGTCGTAGTCCGCACGGCGCAACAAGTAGCAGCAGCGCTCGATCATGCTCACCATCTCGGTGTGATTCACCGCGACGTAAAGCCTGAGAATATCCTGTTTTCAGAAGGGCTGGCAGTCGTCGCGGATTTCGGTATCGCCAAGGCTGTGAGTACCGCCAGTCTCGAAGCGCTCACGCGTAGCGGCTTCCCCCTGGGAACGCCGGGCTACATGAGTCCGGAACAGGCGACCGGTAAAACGGATCTCGACGCAAGTACCGATGTGTGCGGATTGGGGTGTGTCGTCTATGAGATGCTGATCGGCGGCACTCCCGGCGTGTGGTCGACGCCAGACGAGGTACGCGTGGGCCGGTTCCTCGAATTACCGCAGGGTCACCGCGAGCGCTTGGACCGGCTACCTGGCAGGGTCGAGCAAGTTCTTGTGAGGGCGCTGGCAATTCGACCGTCCGGTCGGTTCCCCAAGCCGATCGAGTTCGCTGATGCACTGGCTGAGGCGGCCGGTGGAACCTCGAAATTGCGGGATAGCGAGGTGCGGGCCGTCCTCGATCGTGCGGCAGAAATTGAGGTACAACAGCCGACTGAGGGCGCTCTGTCCGTCGGCGCGGTGGAGCAGGTTGCGGCCGAAGTCGGGATTGCACCGCAACGCGTGCGGCAGGCCGTGGAGGAGATGGAAGCACCACACGCCCACGGCGCAGCGCTGCATGGGCAATTGCAGTCGCTACCGACGCGCTTCCACAAGGAGAAGCTGCTGCTGGACCGGTACGTTTCCGGTGTCGTAGCGACTTCCCAGCATGCGGCGTTGGTTGAAGAGATCCAGTCGACGTTGGGAATCGTGGGTCACGTGTCGACCGTGGGTGAATCGCTCACGTGGAGCCCCGCGGCGCCCGGAACAGAGAGCCGCAAGCTGGTGATCACCGTTACTTCACAGTCTGACAAGACTCATATCCACGTTGAGGAGCGTTTCGAGCTGTCGGGCTGGCGGCTGTTTGCTCCCGGTTGGGGAGCGGCGGCGGGTGGTTTGGCCGGGGCGGGCTTAGCCGCGCTTTTCGGATTGGGTGACCCGGCAATAGTCGTCCCGGCTCTCATCGGGGCTTTCGGCGGTGGGTTCTTCATGGCGAATGCCATGATCCGTGTTCCCGCAAGTAGACGTCGGCCGCAACTGGAGAGGCTCGCCGACCGGCTGGCGGCACTGGTAGATAGTACGGAAGAGAAGCCGTAGGCTCTTGGCACCCCAAACACAATCCATTGGCGACGGCCGACGCGACCGCCAGCGGGGAGGATTGATGAAGCTGCTCCGTAACGCTGCAGTTCTCACCGCCCTGGTTGCCGCAGCGTGCACCAGACCATCGTGGCACAAGGCGGTGCCCAGTGACTGGCCCTATGCGATGGATGCTTCACCGGTCTCGGCCGCAAACGGCATGGTGGTGAGCACCAACCGATACGCCAGTGAAGTCGGTGTGGGAGTGCTCGAGGCCGGTGGCAACGCCATAGATGCGGCGGTGGCCACGGCCTTCGCGCTGGCCGTGGTCAATCCGGAGGCGGGCAACATCGGTGGTGGTGGGTTCATGGTCCTCCGCTTGGCCGACGGGAGCACTGCGGCCCTCGATTTCAGGGAACGTGCACCGGCCGCCGCGTCACGCGATATGTATTTGGATGAATCAGGCGAGCTGACCGAAGGCTCGGTAGTCGGTCACCGCGCAGTGGGCGTGCCCGGGAGTGTGGCGGGGTTGTGGGAGGCGCACCAGCGCTACGGAACGGTGGCGTGGGCCGACTTGTTGACGCCGGCGATCCGGCTTGCAGAGGGGTTCGCGGTGACCGATCGGGCGGCGAAATCGCTGCGACACTATGCTGCTGAACTTACCGAGTTCGACTACACCAGCGCGATCTTCCTCTCGGAAGGTGCTACACCAGGAATTGGTGACACATTGGTGCAGTCGGACCTCGCGGGCACCCTGCGGTGCATTCAGGAGCACGGGCGTGATGGCTTCTACACGGGTGAGACGGCACAGCTCTTTGTCGACGAGATGCGGCGTGGCGGCGGGATCATCAACACGCAGGATCTGGCTTCCTACCAACCGACTTGGCGTGAGCCCATCGAGTTCAGCTATCGCGAGCACACGATTATCTCGATGCCGCCGTCGTCGTCTGGGGGGATCACATTGGCTCTGATGGCCCGGATACTCGACGGCTATGAGCTGTCGCGGCTACCCTGGCACTCGCCGCAGATGATCCATCTTCTAGCCGAAGCCTGGAAACGTGCCTATGCCGATCGTAACGAGTACTTGGGTGATCCCGATTTCGTCACAATTCCCACAGCACGATTGACCTCCGTCGCCTATGGTGCGGAGCGCAGGGCTGGCATCTCGCTGGAGCGCGCCACACCCGCGAGCCAGGTGGCGCCAGGACTGGGGCCATACCAATCGGACGAGAACACTACTCACCTCTCGGTCGTCGACGCGGCGGGTAACGCGGTGTCTCTCACGACAACGATCAACTCGTTCTACGGCATCAAGGCCGTCGTCCGTGGCGCCGGCTTCTTTCTCAACAACGAGATGGATGACTTCGCTGCGAGCCCCGGGACTCCCAACATGTTCGGCCTGGTCCAGGGCGAGGCCAACGCCATTGCACCGGGCAAGCGAATGCTGAGCGCAATGACCCCGACCATCGTGCTGCGACCCGACGGCTCGCTGTTGCTCGTGCTCGGCTCGCCCGGTGGACCAACGATAATCACCAACGTGTTCCAGAACATCATGAACGTCGTGGACTATGGAATGAACATCGTGGAGGCGGTACATGCTCCGCGTCTCCATCACCAGCACTTACCGGACCGCATTGACTACGAACTCGGTTCACTCAGGCCAGCAACCATTGCCGTGCTGGAAGCAATGGGACACACGGTGAACCAGCGCTACGATTCGGAGTCACTCTATCCTTATATCGGTGACGTGCAGGCGGTTATGGTGCTCCCAGACGGCCAGCTGGAAGCGGTATCAGATCCTCGCCGCGGGGGGGCAGCGGTCGGGTTTTGAAGTGAAGGTAGCATGCGGGAGGGTTTTCGCAGCCCGCTGCATTCCGGTATCTCGGTAGATCTCCGTGGTAGTCTGCGTGAAGATCTTGGCGGCACGGGCCGCCAGTGTGTGCTGCTTGCAGGGTGACGGTCTACGTTCGCTACTCCGTCCTCAAGTTATCAATCGGGTCTACGCGCGCAGCGCGCCCGGCCGGGATGCATATGGCCAGTAGCGCGACACCCAGCAGGATGCAGACGACAGCGGCGAGGTTCACCGGATCGGTCGCACTCACATCAAAGAGTTGGCTCTGCAGCAGCCGTGTCAGCGCGAACGACCCTCCGATGCCCAACACCAAACCGATACCGGCGAGTGTCAGACCGCTCTTGATGACCAGGCCGAACAGCCCGGGCCGAGTGGCACCCAAGGCCATCCGGAGGCCCAGCTCGCGCGACCGGTCCCGTACCATGTGGGCCATGATGCCGTAGATGCCCAGCGACGCCAACAGCATTGCCAACCCGGAGAACAGCGTGAGCAGTTGCATCAATAGCCGGCGATTGCCCATCGAGTCGGCGATGAGGTCATCCATGATCCGGATGTCGGAGATCGGTTGGTTCGGGTCCACAGAGAAGACTGCCCGTCTCACGGTCGAAACCATTGCCTCCGGTTCAGTCTCGGTGCGGAGCACGAGGATGGCTCCAGTGGCTCCGAACTGCTGCGCCGAGAAGTAGAGTTGGATGCGAATGTCATCATCCAGACCCGCGTGAAGCGTGTGTCCCACGACACCGATTACCGTTATCCACTGGGCATTGGGACTTAGCGGATCACTGAACGTGATGCGTTTTCCGATGGGGTTCTCGTCGGGCCAAAACCGGCGCGCCATCTCTTCGTCCACGACGACCACCTGCTGCGACCCGGGTCCGTCGGCTCTATCGAAGAAACGCCCTTGGAAAACGGGGATCTCGAGCGTCCGTGCGAAACTGGGGCTGACGGTCCTGATATCTCCCCATGGCGCTGGGTTGTTGTCATCCGGCACGTAGCCCTCGACGGAAAACACCGATGTGCCCCACCCACCGCCGAAGGGAAGCGTCGACGTCGTCGCCGCAGCTCTTATCCCGGGCACTGCTTCCAGCTCCGACAACAGGCGATCAAAGAAGACGACTTGCGACTCTGTATCGGGATATCGCGCCTGCGGTATTCGAATACTCGCGGTGAGCAAGTGGTCGGTTCTGAATCCGGGATCCACCTTCCCCAGCTGGCCGACGCTCTTGACCATGAGCCCGGATCCGGCGAGCAAAATCAGGGCCAGCGCGAACTCGCCTGTGATCAGCACTCGCCTCAGTCTTTGGCCACTGCGGTCTCCCTGAGACGCCTGTCCTCCCTCACGCAGAGCATGCTGTATGTCCCGACCAGAGCCTTGAATTGCAGGTGTGATCCCGAACAAGACCCCTGCTAGCAGTGACACTCCAAGTGTGAACAACAGCACCCGGACGTCGATGGCGATCTCGGCGTCAGCGATTATGGTGGGTCCGATGGCAGCGAGCGAGTTGATTCCCCAGGCGGCCAACAGCAGTCCCGCTGCTCCACCCAGCAACGACAACACCAGGCTTTCCGCGAGCAACTGTCGGATCACCTGTCGTCGGTCCGCTCCCAGTGCCTTGCGGATGGCTATCTCTTTCTGGCGCCCCACACCTCGGGCCAGGAGCAGGTTTGCGACATTGGCACAGGTAATCAGTAAGACGAATCCCACTGCACCAAACAGGAGCAGCAGTGTGGCCCTATAGTTGCTTCGGGCAAAGTCGCCAAGCGAAGTGACCCGCACGGTCCAATTGGGAGGGTATGTCCCGGGCAGCTCGGCCTTGATGGTCTCGGCCAGCTCACTGATCTCCAGGGCCGCAGCCGCCACAGTGACCTCGGGTCTGACGCGAGCTATGGCGCGCTGAATCTCGAGAATGCGGAAGTTGTCACCGAAGTCATCGGGTGATAGCGCGATGGGTACCCAGAACTCACGGTTGCGGTCATAGAAGTCGCGGAAGCCTGGTGGCATGACGCCAATGATCTGATAGGACTCGTCGTTGAGTGAGAGCGACCTGCCAACTACGTCCGGCGCGCCACCCAAGTGGCTCCTCCAGAACCCGTCGCTGATCACAACCACGTGTTCGCCGCCCGGCTCATCCTCGCGCGGCACGAACGACCTGCCGATCACGGGCACGATCCCATAAGTCTCGAAATAGCCGACCGAGACGCGGCTGCCGGTCACGCGAACCGGGTCCCCCACTCCGGTGAGGTTCGCTGACCATCCCCTGGTAATCGCCACGCTCTCGAAGCTGTTTGTTCTATCGCGGTAGTCGCGGAACCCGGGTGCCGATACGCCGGTCACCAGATCAACTGAAGGGTAGACGTGGGCCAGAGTCACGAGTTGTCCTGGATCCGGATACGGTAGCGGGCGCAACAGCAGGCTGTTCACCACGCTGAAGATCGTGGTATTGGCCCCGATCCCGAGTGCCAAGGTGAGGACTACTATGGATGTGAAGGCGGGGCTACGAATCAGGCGACGTACCCCATGTCGGATGTCCTGCAGAGATTCGCTCATGTTCGGTTTCCTGTTGATCCAACCGTCGGCAGGTCTGTGGGGCAGCAAGGATGAGCGGAGCCGAACCCAGTTGTATCGCGTCACCAGGGCCACCGTGGCGCGCCAGTACCACCAGTCGGCGTCTGACACGCCGCGGCGCGCGGCCATTTCGCGGTATTCTTGGCGGAGATCGCCGGCGATACTGAGTCCTGTCACACTCGGCGGCAGCAGATGCAACAGCAGACGCTCGGCGACTCTTGGTGGCAACAAAGGGGGATGGGCCGAGTTCACCGCGGCCCCTCGAGGATGGTCTCGAGGCCCTGCCACAAGCTGAGCAGCGTGTTTCGCGATGAGCGCAGGGCTCGGATCCCGCTGGTGGTGACTTGGAACTGCCGCTGCGGCAGACCACCGCGCGATTCTGCTGGCGGTACTGTCTTCCAGCTCACGTATCCCTTGGACTCTAACCGGTCTAGTGTGGCGTAGAAGGCCCCGCGGGACACCTGCCTTCCTGCATGTTCCTCCAGCTCTCGGCGGACTCCCAAGCTATAGGCGTCTTTTCCCCGTCTGAGAATGGCCAGCAACACGAGTTGTTCGAATTCGCCCAGCGGCGCTTTGCGTGGCATCGTCTCCTCCTCAAGTCTACATCATAGACCAACAGTCTATAATATAGACTTCCGTCCACACTACGGAACCGGATGTCGGTCAGTTTCAGCCTGTGCGCTTGACCGTCGGCCTCAATGGGAGATTATTACTGATTTAGGTGGGTCTTGTCAGAGGAGTCTCTGTATAGCCCGAGTGCATTGATCTTTTTATGGCCTCGACCGTGCTGGTCGGGGCCTGCTCCGTTTGATCCCCAGGGAGCTGAGTAGCGCTCGGAGTAGAGGGAGAAGCCGATGGATCTCTTCATCACATCAGTGGCGGTTGTACTCGTCGTCTCAGCCCTGTGTTCGCTGTCGGAGGCGGCGCTCTATGCGGTGGCACCGGGCTATGTCCGCCAGCTCGCCGATTCCGGCAACATCCGAGGCCGCCTTTTGAGCCGGTTCAAGGAGAATATGGGGCCGCCCATTACCGCCATCCTGATCTTGAACACCGTTGCCAACACGGCGGGTGCGGCCGTCGCGGGGGCGCAGGCGCGGTTCCTGTTCGGCGAGTCGGCGCTGCTGTGGTTTTCAGCGTTGTTCACGCTGGCGGTGTTGGTGCTATCGGAGATCATACCCAAGGTCGTCGGGGTGACCCGCAACCGGGTTGTGTCACGTGCTATTGCAGTTCCCTTGAGTGGGCTGGTGCGTGCCTTGTGGCCGTTCGTGTGGCTGGCGCAGCGGTTTTCCACCGCACTTGCCAGCAGCCGCGAGCCGGTGGCCCCGGAATCAGAAGTGCAAAGGATCGCCGACCTGAGCGCGGAGGAGGGAAGCATTCTTCCATCGGAAGCTGCTTTGGTGAAGAACGTGCTCAAATTGGATGAGATAATGGCACGCGATATAATGACTCCACGCACCGTGGTGTTCAAGCAACCCGACAATCTCACGGTGAAGGACGTCTCCAAAGATGCCTGGGCGCTGCCGCACGCACGTATTCCGATCCACGATGCGGATGACCGTGAAAACTGGACCGGACAGGTGTTACGCCGTGACATTCTCGCCTGTCTAGGGCGGGATCAGTTCGATGTAACGCTCGCATCGCTGGCGAAGCCCCTGGAGTTCGTGCCCGAAACTCTGCCGGGACACGAGCTGATGCAACTGTTTCTCAAGCGACGAAAACACCTGTTCGGCGTGTTCGACGAACACGGGCACGTGATCGGGATCGTGACCCTTGAAGACGTGCTGGAGTCATTGATCGGAGAGGAGATAGTCGACGAGACCGACAGGGTGGTCGACATGCGTGAGGTGGCTCGGAAGCGGAGTGTGCAGCAATATGGGGAGACAGCGCCCGACCAGAAGGAAACCTAGAACCACTCAAGGGGGGCGAGCAGGGATGGACGCGGCAATGGCCGTTGCTTTCACCATTGCCGCGCTGCTATCCTGCCCGTACGTTGGCCGGGGAGCAAGTGTGGTTCGATCCTACCTTTCATTGCAGCTGGGTTGCCATGACTATGAGATACCAGAGCCGCATAACCGTGTTGCTGTTGTCCGTCGCATTGCTGATTCCGTTAGCGCAGATCGCCCCGCGTGAAGGACACGGCGAAGAACCAGCGAGGATAACGGTACTATACGACAACATTCAATACGATCCGCACTGTGCGACCGCTTGGGGATATGCCGCGCTCATCGAGCACGGCGAACACGTGTACTTGTTTGACACTGGCGGCGATGGGTCCACGCTCCTAAGCAACATGCGAGCACTCGGAGTGGATCCAGAGCGAATCGAAGCCGTGATTCTCTCGCATGCCCATGGCGACCACACCGGTGGCCTGATCGATTTGCTAGGAGTAGGTATCGACCCCCCGGTCTATCTGTTGCCCTCGTTCCCCCCGGAGCTGAAGAGCGACATAGCTCGACTGACGGAGGTGATTGAGGTAACGGCCGGACAGAGCGTCGGAGCCGGTGTGTACGTTACTGGAGAGGTTCAAGGAGCAGTGCCGGAGCAGGCGGTGATAGTCGCCACCGACAGCGGACTTGTCGTGCTCACCGGATGCGCCCATCCGGGTGTCGTCGCTCTAGTCGCCCGGGCCAAGGACCTCCGGGGAGAACCCGTACATCTCGTGATGGGTGGCTTCCACTTGCGCAACGCCAGCTCCGAGCAGCTGCAGTCCATCATCAGCGAGCTCCACAGCCTGGGTGTTGCGAAAGTGGCGCCTTCACACTGCACGGGGGAGGCTGCCATCGCGGCGTTCAGGACGGGGTATGGCGCCGGTTTTGTCGAGTCCGGAGCCGGAAAAGTAGTGCTGCTATCCGGGGCCAGCTGAGGTGGTACTGGCAGCGTTGCCGTGCTGCTGTGAACGCAGTCCTATGCGGGGCTCACTCGACCTACCAGCACAGCGGCATCGGCTGTCGTGGACTGCTGGCTGATGGAAGCGCGTCCGAGGGCAGCGGTGATTGGCCGAGTCTCACGCGGCAGTTCTCAGTGCTCACCACTCGCGATCCAATAGGCGGCCAGTGTCCAGGGTAGTACGAGTATACCGAAGCTGATCACTTGTTCCAAACGGCTGGTTATGGTCGTGAGCGTCCAGAATGCAGTGAGGATGGCACCGCCGAGCCACAGGACGCTGGCCAGACGTCGCCACTTCAGGGCTGCGACGTGGGGCAAGAAGCAGAGCAGCGGTGCGAACCGGGCCCAGATCGGTATGCGCTCGGGAAACTGCAGCGCTGCACCGGCGAACCCGATGATCGTCACCAGCGTTGCTCCTGCGCCGGCCAAGTGGGCGGCCACAGTGCGCGGAACTGTCCGATGCAGCACGACAGCCGTGCGCAGATAGAAGATTGCCACAACGAGGAAGCCGACATCCAACCACTCGCTCTGCAGAGGATGGCTCGTATCATCTCTTGCCGAGACGAGCAGGTAGGGAAGCACGGTCACCAATACCAGCAGTACCGAGAGGCTGACCCGTTGAGCCAGGCGGTATACTGCTGTCTCCCGTTCGTCGAGGGGAGCCACCAGGGAGTAGTGGCGCAGCAGCGCTGGACTGAACCAGAGCAGTGTGAGTGCTGCGAGCAGCACGGGCATTCGCAGCGTGGATGCCGTCATGGCAACCAGCAGCGCCCCCGCGGGAGCGAGGATCTCTGACCACAAACCCGCGCGGTTCATCTCAATCCTCCAGCGTGAAGAGGTCTTCCACGGTGGCTCCCAGCACCCGTGCGAGTCGAAGTGCCAGCTCGGTCGACGGGGTGTAGCCGTTCTTCTCCACGGCAATGATGGTCTGCCGGGACACCTGGACCGCATCCGCCAGCTCGTCCTGCCGCAACTGGTTGCGTTCTCGGAACTGCCGCACGTTGGATCGGAGCGCCATGTAAGCAAGCTAGGGTGTGGTCGCCTACATGTCAAGTTAACTTGACGTCTGGTTGGCTTGACACCAAGTCGCGGCGAGGGCTCGGATGTGCGAGGCCGTAAGCCGGGCGGGTCCCCGGAGCGGGCGTTGGTTCCCTTGAATTTCACGCGAAGCTCTCATGCTCATGAACCACAGCACGCGGAGGGAAGCCGCCCGGCTTACGAGCGTTACGAGATCAGTGGACGTCGAGGGGGCAGGAGCGTCGAGCGAGCCGCTGTGGTTCCTTCATGTGCTGCATTTCGCGAGTTGACCGGTGATCCCAAGCGTTTTCTGGTGCCCTCTGACGCGCACTCGGGACACGGTGTCACCCCCGACGGTGGCGAGGTCTCGTATCTGCGAGGCCGTAGGCCGGGGCGGGTTTCCGCGACAAGCGTGGGCCCCTGCACATCTACCGGTCCTTCTTCAGCGTCGCACGGTCGCGTGCTAGGTCGCGACCGGCATTCCCATCGCGGGCCAAATGAACCAGACGAACACCGCGAGTACGATGATCAGAAGAATGCTTGCAGGGATGCCTGTCCTGAAGAACTCGGCAGTGGTGAACTGCCTACTGGCGTATGCAATGGCGTTGGGGGCAGCGCCAACCAGAAGTAGGAACGGCATGCCCGCGGTCACGAGCGAGGCGAACAAGACCACCTCGGGTGCGACTCCCACGTAGGGAGCCATCACGAGCGCGACGGGCATGCTGATCGCTATTGCTGCCACGTTCATGATCACATTCGTCATGACCAGTACAAATACCGCTATGCCCATCACGAACATCATCCAGTGGGATTCCTGGAACATCGTAAGCCAATTGACAGCCAGCCATTCTGCCGCGCCTGTCTCCCATAAACACAGGCCGATGCTCATTGCCCCGCCAAACAACAGGATGATGTTCCACGAAGTACCCTCTAGATCCTCGAGTTCCACGATCTTGAAGAGGAAGAAGAGCACCGTTGCCACTAGTATGATTGGCGCCTTGTCGATCGCTTCGAATGGAGGGATGAACGAGCGCAAGCTCAAAGTCACAATGGTGCCGAAAACGATGGTGAGAGCCAATGTCTCCTTGCGGGTGATGGGGCCGAGGCTCTGGTACAGCCGGTTCACGCGATCGCGCAACCCGGGTATGGTCTTCTTTTCTGGCGGGTAGTAGATCAGAAAATAGAGCCACAGCAGGAAGGTCATCACGGCGCCAACCGGCAGCATGTAGTAAGTCAGCTGGAAGAAGCTGATCGTCTCCTCAGTGAGCTCACGGTAGAACCCAATCGCCACTGCTCCTCTCGCGGCCCCGAGGAGTGTAATGATGCTGCCCGCACCCGCCACAAACGCCATTCCGATGAACAGCCCCTTGCCGAACTTGGTCGGCTCGGTCTTGTCAGTGTACAAGGCATACACTGCCATGAACAGTGGAAAGACCGTGGCTGCCACGGCCGTATGTGCCATGATGAGCGTGAGTGCGGAAGTCATCACGAAACAGCCAAGGTAGATCATGCTGGTGCGTTCACCCACCAAGGACAGCATCTTGTACGCCATCCTCCGCGTGATCCCCGTCTTGGTGAAGACCATGCCAAACATCAGCGACCCGAAGATGAACCAGACCGAGGGAACCATGAAATCGGTGAAGGCATCTTCAGCGGAGCGAATCAAGAACAACGCCTGGACTACGCCTATGGTGATGCTGGTGACGCCAATCGGTATTACCTCGGTTACCCACCACGTAGCGGCAAGGAAGAACAAGGCCAGGGCTGCCTTTCCCTCTCGCGACAGAGCGAACTCCTTACCGGCAGGATCCACCGCAGGCGGTAGCGTCGGGGCGAAGTACACGATGGCAAACAGAGCCAAGCCTAGAAGGATGCAGAACAGTCTCTTACGGTCTATTCTCGCGCCCTTGGCGATTGAAGGACTTGGTAGTCCCCCGTCGGGTAGCTGCGTGTCCTTGTCTGTCATGGGTGCCACCCGTACGGCGTCCGGCGTTGCCTCTTCAGTCATGTGTTGGCTACCTCAATTGGTGCGACACGGGCCGCGGTCACTTCAGCAGTTGAGCAAGCTCGTGTATCATGTCAACCGAGCGCACGACGCCCACGAGGCGTTTCTTGTCGATGACCGGAATCAAGTACAGGTTGAGCGTTACCATCTCATGGATGGCCTTCATGAGATGATCGTCCGCGTTGATTGTTGTCGGAATTGGCAGCATCACATCACTGACTGGCTTCCCAGCCTGTTGCCTAATACGGCTCACGGTTCGGTCGAACGGCAGCTCGGTTAGATTGGGATCGGCCGGGACGTCGAACCGCATCTTGCGATACTCCAGCGGCTGGCTGACCAAGAATTGTGGTTCCAAGCCCCTCATGATATCGCGCCGGCGTACGTATCCGACGAGTAGCTGTATTTCATCGAACACGAGCAGCAGCCGCGGCTGGGACTTGCGGCCACCCACGTCTAGTCGAGCGCTGTCAATGACCGCGATTGCCTCCGCCAGCGTGGCATTGTCTCGTACCGAGGGGTACTGGTCGATAGGAACCATGACCTCTCTAACCTGCTTCATTGAGCCCATGAACTTACCAACCCTTCTGGCGCATTATGTCCGATATCCTCTGCTCGATGCGCCTGTCATCTAGTTTGGTCTTCCTTCTGGCGGCGTCATCGATTTTGGCCACCAGCACCTCGATGTCTGCGGGCTTTTCGAGCAGGTCGAGCGCTCCCAGTTTCATTGCTTCGACCGCCTGATGGATAGTAGAGTGACCAGTCAACAGTATCACTTGTAAGTCCTTGTTGATCTCGAGCAATCCCCGCAGCGTTTCGACACCGTCCATGCCGGGCATCGCCATATCAAGGACGACGGCATCGAACACATGGCCACCCGCCTTTTCCAACGCGGTCTCGCCGCTCTGCGCAGTGTCGACCACGAGGCCACGCCTCTGCAGACGCTCCGCCAAGACCGTGACGAAGTCCTCTTCGTCATCGACCAGCAGGACCGTAATCTCACTCATCGTCTACACCTCCACCAATGGCTGGACTCGCAATCATTATCGCTCATGACTGTCGCTGGAACAAGTTGGGCTAGGAACCGATCCATCTCGTATCGGTCAGGTTTCTGTGTGATCCTTTTTTGCGTGGGAGCCAGCGTCTTGGAGCAATCGACACAGCACGCCTATGCTAACGGGCTTCACGAGGTAGTCGTAGGCTCCGAGCCGCATCCCTTCCTCTGCATCCCGCCTGGAGCCGTGTCCTGTGAGCATGAGTACCTGTGTGTCAGGATGAAGCTGCCTGATTCGCTTCAAGACTTCTAACCCTCCGAGGTCCGGCATCTTGACGTCCAGCAAGACGACATCACAGGAGTGCTCGGCTAGATAGTCAAGGGCTGCCTCCCCTGAGGTGACGCCCTTGGTGCGGAATCCTCGGAGACCCAACCGCTCTCCTATTGCGCTGACCAGCTCTTGCTCGTCATCAACGATCAGAACCCGTAGGCCTTGCTCATGCATCCGGCTCTCCCGTAGGCAGCGTTATGGTGAAACGCGTTCCCTTGCCGACCTCACTGGTGACGTCGATGCTGCCACCGAGTTTCTTGACAATGCCGTACGTGATCGAAAGGCCCAGACCCGTGCCACTGCCTTCTTTAGTTGTGAAGAACGGGTCGAAGATGTGTGCTAGGTTCTCTTCGGCAATGCCAGCCCCGTTATCGGTTATGCTCACCGCCACGGAATGCTCGTCTAGCGGGTCTATGCCAATCTCGATACGGCCTCCGTCCTCAACCGCCGCGAATGCGTTGTTGATGATGTTGAGGAATACCTGTTGCAGTTGGCCTTTGTCGCTGACCACACTGGGTGGCTCGCCCGAATAGTCGAACGCTACCTCAATCTGCCTGTAGCTGGCCTCCTTGCCAAGAAATCCTAGGACCTCCCGTAGGAGACGATCGAGATTGATCTTCTCGTGTTCCACCTCCATGTGTTTGGCAAACCCGAGGAGGTTATGGGTGATCCGGCCACACCGTCGTGCGGAGTTCAGGATCGAGTTCGTCAAGCTGAGTATCTTCTCGCGAGACGGGCGTTCTTTGGACCAAGTCATCAGATCCCTGAGCAAGCCCGCGCTCTGGTTGATGATGGCAATCGGGTTGTTGATCTCGTGTGCCACACCAGCGCTGAGCCGGCCGAGGGCGGCCATCTTGTTGGCGTACTCCAGCTCGTGGTAGTACACGGCCCGCTTCAGGTCCGCCTCCCGAGCGCGGTTGACAACATACGTAGACCCACCGATCACGACCGCCACAATGAGAAGGATGCTGACTCCCATAAAGATCAGTAGATCACGCCGAAGCGACATCGACCCAGCATGAAGCGCCGTCCTTGGACTCACCAAGACCACCCTGAAGGGTGAACCTGCGACATCAGCGTAGCTGACGATGAGCGCTTGACCGGTACCGTCTTCGAGCTCCACTAGCGTAGCCTCAGAGCGGGCGGGGAGGGACGGTAGGAGGCTTGGCGCCAGTGCCTGACCATAATGCAGCGATGGTGTCTGTAGAACACCACTGCCGTTGATGAGGAACGCATCACTGGAGGCCTGCACGCCGAGCGAGTGGCAGCCTTGACACCGCGAGCCGTGATCGCGGTAGCCGAATGTCTCAAAGTTGCCCAGCCAGTGGATGGCGTTGGCATCGACGGCGGCGCGGAGCGTGAAGAGATGGCTGTCATCGCCTCTATGTTGTACGGCCATGTTGAAGTGTGGGACCCCAGTGTAATCCGTCACGACATCACTGACCGAGCTGCCCCCGACACGGAGTTGACGGTACCAATCGAAAAATGCGTAGTCCCTGCTGCGTAGATCGTGAGGCCCAGCATAGGAGATCTGAACACCGCGGTCGTCTATCAGGCCAAGGTCGATGACGTCCGTGTACGTTGTTTGAATGTCGGCCAAGATCCCGGTGAGAGTGTCAGAGCTCTGCAGTTCAGCAAGTGTGTTTTCGCGGGCAATTCTCTCGAGCATCGCGTGTCGCTGTGATAGGAAGGTGGCCATGGACTGTTGACCGAGTGCGACGAAGCGGAGCATAGGTCGAGTGATCTCAAAATTGAAGGCGTTGCGATACTGGCGGAAGTTGATCCCAGTCATTATCACAAGCGGTACTACCGCGACGATCGAAGTCAAGAGAACGGTGACGATCAACACCTTTCGGTAGCGGCGGTGGGCGATCGGCACTTCATCCTTGGCGATATTAGCTCTCGTGATTTGTTTGCTCATGATCGGGATCCCCATTCGACATCGGTCGAGGCAAAGGCGATCCGCAGGCTGCGGCCGGTGCTCTCTGCCTGTAGGGAAGCGCCGACATCGGCTGCAGCATTGTCCACCGTGTTCCAGGCGGCTGACTGAGTCGGGTCAAGCTTGACAGCAATGCCTTGAAGGGAGCCTGCGAGATCTACCGACGCGAAGTCTGGCACTGCACTAGCCTGGATGCTCAGAACAGACGACTCGGGCAGTAATTCCAGATAGCACTCCATGGCCGCGTGAATCATCATGTATACCGTAAGCTGCTCGCCGAGCACTTGCACGTCCTGGTCGCATGGCGTCACCTGAACTGACACTCGTTTCTTCCTTGCACGGCGTTGGCACATTACGGCCACTCGCTCGGTCACCAGATTGAGGCTCGTTGACGGGCTCGGATCCTGGTAGGCCTGTACCAGTTGATGGAGCACAGCGGCAAGTTCAGCTGCGCGGTCCGCCTGAGGTCCGACGCGGCTCGCCAGGCTCTTGATCTTCTCGCGGTCCAGTGAGTTTGGATGACTGAGTGTCATCAAGTCGTCGACGAGTCCGACGGTCTCCATGACAATTGCGAGAACGTTGCGCAGCTCATGCGCCACGTCGGTGATCACGCTGGTCAGGAACTCCGCGCGTTGGCTATCGAGTATGCTCATCTCTGGTACAGCGGCATCTCTTCTTGATCGGCCAAAGGTTGTGCCGTATGTCGATTAACGATAATAGAAGCGTCGAATTGAGGCAGCCGGAGCCGCTCACCCAGAAGATATGCAGACCAGCCTCCGCTGAACGGCATTGAAGATCGGCGCGGGCGGAAGCAGGGATAGCTTACCCGGTCCGTCGACCCGGCGCGTGCGCGCCGGCGCGGTGGGGAGTCATCTGTATAAAGGGGGACGCAGGAGTCGCTGCTCGACTCGCCGGGGGGCGTCGGGTGAGCTATGGATCAAGGCTGAGATCCTTGAGGTACTTCACTACCCCTGCTGGAGTGGCATCCATTGCCTGGCGGCCGCTCTCCCAGTTGGCTGGGCATACCTCGCCCGTCGCCTCTACATGCCGCAACGCATCGAGACTACGTAGCGCGTCGTCCACGTTCCTTCCCAGGTCGAGGTCATTCACAACCTGGTGTCTGACGATGCCCTCGCGGTCCAGCAGGAAGGTTGCGCGTAGTGCGACCGCATCGTCTGTCAGGATGCCATAATCACGGGCGATCTGTTTTGTGATATCCGATACCAGTGGAAACCTGATCGGGCCGATACCGCCATCCTCCACCGGTGTGTTCTTCCATGCAAGGTGCGTATAGTGTGAGTCAACTGAAACACCAACTACTTCACATTCTCGGTCACAGAAGTCATCCAGCCGGCGATTGAACGCGAGGATCTCCGAAGGGCAGACAAATGTGAAATCCAGCGGATAGAAGAACAATACTACGTACTTCCCAAGCAGCGTCTCCAATGAGAAGTCCTGGCAGAACGTGTCGTCAGGCATGACCGCCGTCGCGGTGAATGCTGGTGCGCTCTGCCTCACCAGCGTGCTCAGCTTTCCTGATCTCCTTCTGCAGCGGCAGCCATCTCGCGCCTCAGCTCGTCCATGTCGAGGCCCTTGATCTTGGTGATCAGGTCTTCTAGGACGTGTTCCGGCAGCGAGCCAGGCTGGGATGCGATCATGATACGCTCACGAATCGCCACCAGAGTGGGGATGGAAACCACATCGAAGGCCTGGGCCAAATCCCCTGCCTCTTCGGTGTTGACTCGGCAGAACGTGATATCTGGATGTCTTGCAGCTGCGGCCTCGAACACCGGCACAAACTCCTTGCAGGGAGGACACCACGGTGCCCAGAAATCGACCAGCACCGTATCGCGCTTGTCGAGCACTCGACCCAGCTCAGTCTCGTTGACTAGTGTTATAATTGGCATCTCAGATGGCGGCGGGCGGGGGAGGTGCCCCCGCCCGTTAAAGCGTCCCAGATTCAGCCGCCCTCCGCCATCTGGATGTCACTGTGCGCGACGCATCCGTCCTTCCGAAAATCTTTGCTTTTGGGGTCAACGTCTGCGTCACACAGCCAGTACTCTCCGTCATCATCGACGTAGACCTTGATCGGGCGGGTACCCGGTTTGAGTACGCCTTTGCCGATATGGAGCTTCTTAGATTCGGGCACGATAGATTTCCTCTTTTGGCAGCCAGTTTGATGTAAAGGTCACTCTACGCAACCAACACAGGAGAGAATACTCAGTGTTTCACGCCGTGTCCAGATTGCCAAATGTGCTTGATATTCAACTGCGTTCGATCGCGTGGATATCACGTTGCCCAGCTTCATCCAGCTTGACTCCCCCGGGGCCGGTCCAAGAGTCATGTTTGTCGTGATACATGCATCGCGAGGGCGTCACTGCCAACTGCATCGACCGGTGTGTAGTACTGGTATGAGGGCGGTCGCGTTCTTATCGTGGTGGATTCCTACCGCTGGCTAGATGAGTTCTAGCCCACATGTGATTGGGATCATACTCGAGTGCCTGGTACATCATGGTCCGGGCGCTTGCCTGATCGCCCTTACCGAGGTATCCGAGTCCCAGTAGATAATACGCTTCTGCTCGTTGCTCGTTCAGCGACCTGCGGCTGCCGAACTTCGCGAAGAACTCGAGTGACGAGCCAGCCTGCAGCGACTCTAGCCTGGCACGAGCATAGGCAATGAGTGCATCGAAAAGCTGCTGCGCCTCCTCAATCCGACCCAACCTGCGCAGCGCCATTCCTTGGTAATAGTCCAAGGTGGACCGATCGGAGCTACGCGGGGCAGTCGCGGCTGTCTCGTAGGATGAGATAGCGGCGGCGCTGTCGCCTGCCATGCGATACGCTTCCCCCATCAAGTAGTGTACCTCGCAGGCTCGGCCTCCCTGGTACGGTACGGCCACTTCGAGATTGCGGGGGTATTGCAGCGCAGCGGCGTAGTCGGCCATGGCCTCACTGAAGCGCCCCGCTCCAAGGTGATCGGCCGCGCGCAGTAGATGCGCATCGACATAAGTGGTGTGGATGTTCCCCAGTCCTTCCCAGCGGCGGAAGTGATGAGTGGTCATCAACTCGATCGCTGCGTCGTAGCGGCCGAGCTCCGTGAGAATCCTGACCTTGCGACCGAGTGCATCGTTGTGGTCGGCGATCGTCTGGTGTGCCGCTTCGAGCACCGCGAGCCGCTCGGCGGCCGGGAAGCCGGCAGCTTCATACATGAGGTCGAGCTCGAAGTACAGCCTCGGATCTGAGGGATCGAGTTGCACTGCCCGCTCCATGGAGTTGGCTGCGCGACCGATATCCTGTTCGAGCCGCACTTGCGCCTGTGCGAGATTGCGATACACAGTCGGGATGGTTGTGCCGAGCGAATCTGCCGCTTCCCACTCTCGCACAGCGGCCCATGGCTGACGCTCGTACAGTAGGTTGCCAAGGCAGTAATGCGACAGCGGATCACTAGACTCTGATTCCTGGGCCAATCGCAATACGGTGGCTGTTTCGAGTCTGAAGGGGAAGCAGTAGCCGTGGTCCTGCGCTCTCGCTTCGGCAAACATCTCCGCAGCGGCTTCATCGGTTCCCAGTTTGG
>CP070666.1:2957293-2967567 GCA_020351775.1 Gemmatimonadota bacterium
CCGTCCGCTCCCCGCTCCCCGTACTCCACACTCCCCCACCCTACCCCTTCGGCCGCATCAACTCCTCAAACGGCGGATAGTCTCTGAGCGGCTCCAGGTCCATGTCGGCGTGAAGCAAGATGCCGTGTCCGACGCCCTCGCTGAACGCCCGCCTCAACAAGTCGATCGCCTCGTCCCTCTCGCCCAACAGCGCGGCGATCCGCGCGCGCCACAGCGTGTGCCTGCCAAGGAGATACGGCAGTTCCAGATCTGCCAGCTCGCGCGAGATGCTGAGAGCCAGCTCGGTGTCACCGCGGCGCGCGGCTACGGCACCGCGAGCACCGAGTGCGTCGGGTAGCGCATCCGCCTGCTGCGCCAGAGCCTCGAAGATCCCGGCCGCCGCGTCCCAATCCTCGCGCTGGTAGGACAACTGCCCCAAGAGCCTGCGTCCCGCAAGCGAGCTCTTGTACTCCGGCGGTTGCTCGTCCCACCAGGTCAATGTACGGTCGAGCAGTTCCAGGGCCAATTCCCGCTGCCCGTGGCGGCGCAGTTCGCCGGCGATCCACTGCAGCACACTACCCGCAGTGGCTCCCGGCTGCGGTGCGATGAGAAGGATGTCATTCACCAAGCTTCTCAGCTCATCCGTGCGCCCCAGCGCGGCGAGTGCCCGCCCGTGGTACGTCATCGTGTGCAGCGATCCCTGCAACTGTTCGCGTCCCTGCAATGCTATTTCGAGCTCGCGCTCGTAATCTCCCAGGAGGTGGAGCATCTCAGTGTAAACACCCCACAAGACGAACCACTCGAGATCGACGGTTGCCTCCCACATGGCTTCGAACTCCTGCAGCGCCTCCCGCGGACGGTTGACGGCGATCAGAGCGAGCACCAGGGCCGTCCGCATCGTGCCCACAGGCACCAGTTCCGACCCGGCCCGCGCTGCCCTGATTCGTGCCGCGACATCGCCCCGAAAGCCTGCAATACCGACATCGAGCCGGTGGCGGTCGTACGGGGCAAGCTCCAGTCGTCGTGGTTGAACGAGTTGGAGGATCGAATCGGACTTCTCAGGGTGGCCGGCGTTGCCCCACGCGGCGGCAGCAACCATCAGGCTACGCAGATAGGTGGTGTCCGCATGGTAGGCCCGTTCGAACCACTCGGCGGCCGCTCTGTAGTTGCCGTTGGTCCACTCCTCACCGCCACGCGCATAGAACCGGTAGGCCTCGTATGTGGGCGGCTGCACCGACCGCGGTACTTCCCAGCGGGACCGCCGACCCAGCCGTGTGGCAAGCACGCCCATGACCTGGTCACGCACCGATTCCATGGCCGAGGCGAAATCACCGCTATCCGCCCGAACCGGCTGTACCACTCCCATCGACTCACCCGACAGGACATCGGTCACTTCCGAGTGGAACTCGATCTCAGCACCGCGTGAGTAGTAGGAACCGGTAACGGCGATTCCCGACTGATTCAGTCGGGCGACATCCCGAACCAGCGTCGCAGTGCCAACCTGCTCCGTACCTGCGCTTGCCTGCGCCAGCGACTGCAGCACCATGAGGTTGGGGATCACCTGGACCTCGCCGGTCTGCGCCAGGCCCTCGGTGATCCACTCGGCCATCATGCGGCCCACGGGATCCAGCGATGCGTTGCCGGTCTCGTTGTCGTACGGCAACACGATCACGCGGCCGGCAGCCTCTGCATCGAGTGCCGCGGTGTCGGATACGAGAGCATTCCAGACCAGCACCAGTGCCGTGGTGATCAGTGCCAACGCCGCCAGGCTGGCAATAGCAGCTAAGAAGCGCCAGCCATTCCGTTTCGCAACTGTCACTCGCGCCGTCGGTACCGCCGTCAACTCCTGTGACAACTCGGCGGCGCTGCGCTGCCGGTCGGCCGGGACCAGTGCCAACGCGCGGTTGATGGTACGCTCCAGCTCGGGCGGAACCGTCTTCCTGACGCTCGTCACACTGGGCGGCGGCTCCGTGGCCTTGCGGGACAGCAGCGCCGGCACCGTCGGTCCCGTGATGGGCGGCTCGCCCGCCAGCATCTCGTACAGCACACAGCCCAACGCATACACGTCACTCCGCCCATCGATCTCTCGATCACCCGCAGCCTGTTCCGGACTGAGATACGCGGGTGTGCCGACCACGATACCTGTCTCAGTGAGACGCTCGCTCCCGGCCGCCCACACCGCATGCGCGATCCCGAAGTCCGCAACCACCGCGTGCCCTTCCTGCAACAGGATGTTCTCCGGCTTGATATCGCGATGGATGACGTCGTGACTGTGCGCATGGCCCAGCGCATCCGACACCTCGGCCGCGATCTTCATTGCATCTTCGACCGGAAGCTGCTTCTCCCGGCTGATACGATCCCTGAGTGACTCGCCCTCTACGTACGGCATCACGTAGTAGAGGAAGCCGTCCGCCTCACCCGAATCGAGCAGTGGCAGGATGTGCGGGTGGTTGAGGTTGGCCGTGATCCTGATCTCGCGCAGGAAGCGGTCGGAGCCGAGCGCTGCAGCCAGCTCGAGGCGCAGCACCTTGATCGCCACCTTGCGCTCGTGCTTCAGATCGCGCGCGAGGTACACGGTGGCCATGCCACCGGCGCCGAGCTCGCGCTCGATGGAATAGCGATCAGCGACTGCCACAGTGAGTCGGGAGCTCACATCGTTCATCATCGTTGGTTCCGACCCTCATGCGTCGGCTCGGGAGCGTCGTGGGCCGACGCATCTTCAAGGGCACGACGCCGGACTGACGCACTCATATCCGATACCGTCGCAGTTTCACCTCCAAGGTAGGCTCTTGCCGCACCGCCGACTAGGTCGCGTGCAGCGTCCCGCGGGGCCCGGCAACCTGGCCCCTCGATCGCCCGGCTTCACGGCATCCCGTCATCCAACATGTGCTCCCCGCTCCCCGCTCCTCGGTACCCTGCTCCCTGCTCCCTGCTCCCCAGTACCCCGCACCCTGCACCCAATCAAACCATGCCGCGCACTAGCGCACCTATTCGCAACCGATTGATGACGGCCGGCCCGCTCTTCGTGACAACTTTTAGTGTGTGTTCCGTACTTGCACTCCGGATATCGCCGAGGTGACCTTATGGGCATGGTGGCTCCGGTCTATTACACGGCCAACATGGTTAGGGCGCTGCCCGACGACGGCAATCGGTACGAGACCGTGCACGGGGAGCTCTTAGTGACCCCCGCGCCCAAGTTGTGGCATCAGGAAATCGTGGTGCGGCTGTTGATCGGCTTGCGGACATACTTGGACCAGCATCCGATCGGGCACGTGCTGGCCTCGCCCGCGGACATCTCGTGGGGCTCGGATGTCTTGGTGCAACCGGATCTGTTCGTGGCAGATTCGGCCGAGGTTCGCACTCTCGACTGGAACAACGTGAAGTCACTGCAACTGGTGATCGAAGTACTCAGTCCCGCCACGGCGCGCCACGACAGGTTCACCAAGCGGCGGCTGTATCAGGAGGTAGGTGTCCCCACCTACTGGCTCATCGATCCCGAGGACCGCGCCGTCGAAGTGTGGACACCCGACAGTACCCTGCCGCGGCTGGACCGCGACCGAGTGACCTGGCAACCGGCCGGCGCTCCCGAGCCGTTCGCTGTCGCTCTAGCCGAGCTGTTCCGACCGATCTGACGCAGCGCTACTCCGGGTCGACGAGCGCCAGAACGAGCGCGGTGACTTGCTGCATCACGTCTCGCGATGCGCGAGCGATCTTCCTCGCCGAGCGGGCCTTCCAGTCAAGACTCTTGATTTGGTCCGACAAGATGACTCCATCGAGCCCGGTTCTCGCCTGCAGCCTTACTTCGAAGGGGTAGCCCTTAGGGCGCGACGTGATGGGACAGAACAGCGCCAGTCCAACCTTACTGTTGTAGGCTCTGGGAGAAAGCACGACCGCGGGCCGACGGCCGCTCTGCTCATGCCCTGTCTGGGGATCGAACTGAAGCCGGACGACATCGCCCCGATCCGGCACATAGACGCGCGCCACTACCAGGCTTCCCTGCCAACAGGCCCACCCGTATCGATCTCTTCGTGCAGGTTGTCGGGCCGCACTCGCCGCAGCAGATCCTGCAAGGGGACCCTGCGCCGTCGTGTCGGCTTCACTATGAGCTGCCCGTTCTTCACCGTGAGGTCGACCTCGGAGCCCTCTGCGACACCGGCCTCCGCGGCAAAGCTCTTTGGGATGCGCAGGCCCAGACTGTTACCCCATTTCCGAATCCTAGTGTTCATCCAGCACCTCTGACTATACAATGTATATACTGCGGAGGCGGCGATCCAGGCCGAGCCACTGCGGCCCAAGCTAAGCCGATCCCGTTCATTCCACGCACCCGTTGGTGGCTCAGGCGGATCGTTTCGTCGCGCTGCCATTGCCGGCCGCAGATGAACGCTGATCGAAGCAGATGAACGCGGATGAGGCCGGCGGCTGCGCCCCGGCGGTTACGGCCACCTGGCGGCCGCGTCGGTCAGTGAAGTCCGAATCTCGAAGACCGAGGGCCGAAGCCCGAGGTGAACGATTTCCGCTCCCCGCTCCCTGCTCCCCCTCCGTGCCCTGCGTCACTGCCGGATGCGCGGCCTGACGACATAGTGGGCCCAACGGACCGACACAGGGTCTCTCACAGTGACGGGTAGGAGGCGCTCGCATGGTTGGATATGGCAGATTCACATCGATCCTGTTCCTGGCCGCCGGTCTCGGCGTGATTCGCTCGCCTGCGGCGGCGCAGCAGGAAGGCGTCAGGCTCGTCCGGCTGGACGACGGTATGTCAGAGGCGGTCTACGCCTACGCGCGCGCCGAGGGTGGAGTCCTGCAGCAGATCGACGCCGAGGGGATCGTCTTCGCCGACCGAGATCCGGCCCTGGTTTGGGGCTGCATCACAGGCGATATCGTCGTCATCTACAGGTACGACACGGGCTTGATAGGCGAGGACAACACCGTGAGCATCCGCACCCGGTTCGACACCCAACCGGCGTCGGCCACGCAGTTCTGGCCCAAGCTCGGCACGACGACAGGCGCAGAAGAGCTAGGTCTCGCTCTATTGACAGGCGCCGACTCACTCGAGGCGGAGGAAGACACCTTCTTCGGCGCAATGATGGACGCGATGGCGATTGCAGCGATGATGCCCGCAGAACTGGTCGAGGGGTTCCTGGCATCTGCCGCCCGGGCCGAGCGAGTCACGATCCGGGTCACCGACCAGCTCGACGGCGAGACGCACACAGACGTGTTTGCTCTCAGCGGCCTCGCCACGGCTCTGGAGGGCGTCAGGGACGCCTGCAGGCCGTAGCGCTCCCAGGTTTGAGGGGTTCGCGCGGCCACCCTGGAACGCTCGACCCCATGTCCAGCGAATCTCCCTGGTGACAGGTGTCACAATAGTGAGACGGATCTTGTGATAGTTTAACCCGGGTGAGCTGAGTACTGACTCGGCGACGCCCTCGAGCCGACCCAGCTAGCCTCACGCTTTGAGGTGACCGAGGCCGCGGAGTCTCAGCTCAGACAAGGGATGGTCAGCATGGAACACGCGATGACTTCCGAGGATCGGTGGTACGCCAACCGCATTCCAGATGACTTCGTGGCGTCATCCGGCGATGCGATCTCTCGGATCTCGAAGATCGTCACCGAGAACTGGTGGCATCATGGTGCCAACGCTTTATCCCAACTCGTAGAGCCGCTTCTGCCAATCCTGGAGCCGCTCGCAAGCACGGACGGAGAGGTCTCAGACCACCATCGCAATCAGTGCCAAGCAGTGGTTGAGAGATGGCTGGCACAACAGTAAGGTCGGGTTAGATGACTGTATATGACGCGAGCGGGACGCGTCCCAAGACGGGCAAGAAAAAAGCGGTAGGAGGCAAGCCGGCCGCGTCTAGATCGGGATCGAAGCGGCAATCGTTCCTGCTCGTGGTAGCGGTTTTGGTCGTGTGCGGTGCCGCCGCTGCGAGTCTATTGCCCACCCTGTTCGCCGATTCGGATGCAACGATCCCCAATGAGCTGATCGGCGTATGGACTACGAAGGCGCCACACTACGCGGACCGGTCGTTCGAGATTTCCAGCACGACCGTGCTGTTTCGCACGGGACCTGGGGAAGCCGACTTCACCTTTCATGAGATCGGCGAAGTCCGGCAGGATCGAGATGAGCAAGACATCCAGTACACGATCACGTACTCAGACGGCCTGAAGTTCTTGTTCACCTACGAGACGGTCGAGAATGTCATCCGGCTCGCCAACCAGCCCGAGTTCTTCTGGTCCAAGGTGGACGAGAGACCCTCAACCATTGCCGCCGTTGGCGCCGTTGGCGCCGTTGCAGCTGAGCCGCCTGCTCCACTGGAGAACGAACCGACTCGAGATGCTGTTGCAGATGCGGAGCAACCCGACCTGGCTGAGGACACCGAATCGCGTGAGACCGAGCTCATTCGAGAAGTGTTCTCATACAGGGGTGCAGCCCGCGATCCGTTTGTGTCACTGCTACGGACAGCCGATATTCGGCCGTTCCTTCAGGATCTGCAGGTAAAGAGCATCATGTACGACCCACGACACCCTGCGATGAGTGTCGCCGTGCTGCGCGACACAGTGGCTGGCAAGGCCTACCCGGTGCGAGTGGGTGACGAGTTGGGTCGGATGCGCGTGGGCGATATCGTGCCGGGAGAGGTTGTGCTCGTCGTGGTAGAGTTCGGAAGCGAACGCCAGGTCGTGCTGCGCCAACGCGGCAGGAAGACGCTCTAGCCCGTCAGGTTTCCCGCGTCCACTCCATATCGCGCTGGTTCTTGAACGTAATCACGCCACCATCGGCGGGATCGTAATAGAACGCGAATATGTTCGAACCGTTCTCGTCGGCGTAGTGTATTGTCACGAGCATCGGGCCATCCAAGTCATCTACTTCCACGATCTGGATCAGGTGGACGTTGTAATCGGACCCTCCGATGTGGAACACCACCGAGTTCCTCCTGATCTCGAAAGCCCGGTCGGCGTAGTCTGGGTCGGTCGTGGTCCACGTGCCCATGACCTCCTCCGGCACCATGCCCCGTTCCTGGGATCTCTCCGTGCTGCACATGTTGACTGCAACGAGGACGGCGAACACGGCCGCGAGTATCCAGAGCGGGCGCCGCTCCCAGAACGGTGCTGAGCCGTCTGTGGCCGTTAACCCTGCATTCTGCGATTGCTGCGCTTTTTGCCGATTGTCGGTCATAGTTGTCTGGCTCCGCACTCTCGAGAGACGGCTGCAAGTGGAACTCCTGCCGCTGCGCCTGGCGCCGCGGCCGTGCTGCTGCGCTCGACCATTCCGGCCTCCATTACATGCCTGAATGCCTCTACGACGTCCCGATCGAACTCCAGGTTGCTCTTGCCTGCGATCAGATCGACGGCGTCCCGGTGCGACATGCCGGATCTGTAGGGCCGTTTCGAGGTAATCGCGTCGAAGACGTCGGGCACAGTTATCACCCGCGCCAAGAATGGTATGTCGGTTCCCGCCAATCCCTCCGGATAACCCGATCCGTCCCACTTCTCGTGATGGTAGAGCACCACGGGAATCACGTTGGCATAGGCTGCTATGGGCTTGAGGATCCGGGCGCCGATCTCGGGATGCTCTCGTATGACGGCGAACTCGTCCTCAGTGAGTCTGCCGGGTTTATCCAGGATCTCCGGAGGAATACCGAGCTTTCCGATGTCATGCAGCAGGCCGCCACGGTTCAGCATCTCGAGATCTTCATCCGAAAGCGACATCGCCCGTCCCACTCTCATGGCGAGACTGGTCACGCGCTCGGAGTGACCGGCCGTCCAGGGAGACTTAGCGTCGATGGTCCGGGCCAGCGCGGTCAGTGCGCCGAGCTTCAGTTCCTCCAGGTCCTCGATCAGGCGGGTATTGGATAGGGCCACGGCAACCTGATCCGCCAGCTGACGGGCCTGGACCAGATCCTCCTGGTCGTGTTCGGGCGGAGCGGCATACGCCAGCGCAATGACGCCGGCGAGTTCTCGCTTGATGAACAGCGGCAACACCAGGAAGTATCTGAGGCTTTGTGTCTCGAACGGCTCCAGTTGCAGATAGCTGCGCGTCGTCCCGCTGCCGTTGGTGAGCAGGTAATCGGGATTCGCGATCAGTTCCTCGACCTCCGATGCGGCAGGTCGCAGTTCCTTGATCAACCTGGTCTGGTCAGCCGCTCCGGCTGCGATGGCCGTCCACTTGGGTTCCGACCCGTTGGTGGATGAGATGCTCACCGAAATGCCGTCGCACGCCAACACGTCCCGAGCGCGCTGCAATAGGGTGCCGATGATGACTTCCCTGTCGAAGGCCGAGAGCACTGCGCGGTCGATCTCGTTGATGGCGGTCAGGGCATTGAACTGCCTGCCCAGCCGGCGCGCCATGTTGTTGAACGAGGCGGCCAGATCCTCGAATTCATCGCCACTCGACACTTCGACGGAGCTCCCGAAGTCGCGCCGGGCTATTCGCTTGGTGCCCTCCTTCAGCTCAACGAGGGGCTCCATGCTCCGGCGGATCTGGATGTTGCTGAGCAACAGAACCACCCAGATGCCCAACAGGGTAACAGGCAGGAACAACTGTCTGAAGCTGGCCATGGGAGCGAGGACGCTGGCCCGGGATTCACTCAATACCAGAGTCCAGTCCGGCGCGGCATACTCCGCGCGAAGGAACATCGAACGGTACGATGCTAGATACTTCTCGCGGCCGGCGCTCCACTCGAAGGAGCCGCGATCCTCCGCGGCGGTCGTCTCCAGCATGGCGGACCGCACGCGGTTCTGGACCGGACTGGAGCAGAAGAGTGTCCTGAGGAGCTGATCGAAGACACACACCTCCATGTCCGGCGGCAGCGCCGTTCCTTCTCGGCCGCCGAACAAGTACCCGGCATCGACTTCCGCCCACACTGCTCCATCGTTCGGTCGCGACGCCTCGGTGGCCCGGACCAGCAGGATGCGCTGCTCCGCCTGAGAGGTGTCGGTCGTGATAGACGAATAGCCTCTCATCATGTTATCCCGCAAGTCGGCGTCCAACTGCGGAATACTGCCGGGCTCGCCCAATAGCGGCACCACCGTATCCCGGCCTGCAAAGGCCACCCAGGACACGCGCGCTCCAAGCTGGGAGACACTCTGAGTAGAGCGGGCTTCGCCAGCCGGCAGGTCGCGCACGCTGGCGGTTATCATGCCGAGTTCGGCATCAATGAACTGGAGGCGTTCTAGAACGCCATCCACCAGGGCCTTGCCGGTTTGAGTGAGCCTGTCGCTACTCTGTTCGCTGAGTTGTGCCGAGACGGTGAGGTAGGAGATCACCGACATCGCACCGATCGGAACCAGTGCACACACGATGAACAAACCGAGCACTCTCCTGGCGACCTTGGTGCGGAGGAAGGCGGCGTTCAACCGCAGTGCTCGTAATCTCATCGTTGGTCGGTGGCTCAGTAGTTTGTAGCGAGGCCGACGAAACCGCTGTCGTTGGCACGGACGATGTCATCCTTACTCGCCTCCGCCGTCAGTGCCAGAGCCGTGGCACCATCTTTTCCATTGCTCCAGAGGTCGTACTCGGAGTTGAGAGGTACCTGGAAGCGGTCCTTTTTCGCGGTCCCTCTATTCCCGCCGTGGAAAAAGTACTGGTACGGATTTCCCCACGGATCGAGCATGCCGCCCCGCCCGATTTGGGCGAGGTCGGCCGGTAGAGGATCGCTACCGTCTATGTCCGTCTGGATAGCCTTGATATCGCCGATTGCGCGAGCGACCTTGGCTTTGTCGATAGCCTGCTGCCATCGAGGCACAGCCATCGAGGCCAGAGTGCCCAGGATCGTCATCGCCAGCACGAGCTCCACGAGCGTGTAGCCCGCTCTGAACCGCGCTCTGAGCGACCGGCGCCGCGCCAGCAGAGCGCGACATATTCTGACTGCACGGGATTTGAGCGGAGCGGTCATTTCGATCCAAGTCCCCATAGTGTCAATCAGACAGCGATGTTGTTCGTGCGACCCCTCTCGAGGGATCACGGGACCTGAGATAGCAGGTCCCTTCAATAAGCAGCAAATACCGTGCTTACATGTAAATGATTGTTGCTATTACACTTACAGCACCAGACTCGAATCCGGCCCCACGTATGATGCGGTAACTAACCGCATAGCGCGGTAGCTCCGGTCTCGGACATTCCTACAAACCCTAAGGATTCCGGGCGTTTGCTACTGTGAGCTAGGTCTCACAGGAGCAGCCGGTCTGCCACGACCGCACTGTGTTCCGGCGCCAAAGCGCAGGCTCGGCGGCACTCGCCGCTGACTGACTCGGATGACGGCCGCGGACTGACGCGGATGACGGCCGCGGATTGACGCGGA
>CP070666.1:2967667-2975891 GCA_020351775.1 Gemmatimonadota bacterium
GAACACGCTCGCCGAGCCCGGCACCACGTTCAACCTATTGGAACTGCAGGGGGGCACCACGACCTTGCTTGGTGAAGCAGTGCTCCCGGCCGGGTTGTACCAAGCAGTTCGGGTCGTGGTAGATGTGGATCAATCGAGCATTACCATGAACGACGGTTCCCAGGCAGTGGTTGACTGGCAGAACACGGGAACGATTGCGCTTCATGCCTTCGTGGAAGACCAGTTGGAAGTGCCCGTCGAGGGAGCGAGGATCGTAATCGACTTCGATGTGGGGCGGAGTTTCCTGCCGGTCGCCAGCGGATTCCTGTTCATCCCGTATATAAGAGCCGTCAACGAAGCGGCGACCGGTTCGATCACAGGCACCGTACGCGGTTCTGACGGACCAACCGAGATCTCATCCCCGGTGCCCAATGCCAGTGTGAGCGTATACCACAGCTACTCAGCGGGTGTTGGTGCCATACCAATAGCGACGGGCCGGACAGACGATCAGGGCCGCTACTTCATCCCCTTCGTTACCGAGGGATCGTATGCCGTACACGCCCACCCGCCTGCGGGCTTCGACGCTGGCAGGGCGGTCGAAGGTGGGGTGTTCGTTACTGCCGGGGATGAAACGACCGTCGATCTGACGCTGTCACCAGACGACGGTCCCGCGTCCATTTCGGTTCACATCCAGGGCAAACAGTCGATTGTGGTAGGCGAGAGCGTCGGCTTCTTCGCCTATGTCAGCGGCGAGAATGGTGACTCCGTATCGACGCCGCTGGTGCAGTGGATTACGTCCGACTCCAGGATCGCCAGCATCACCGGCTCCGGCCAAGCGGTAATTGTCACGGGCAACGCGCCTGGTCTAGCCCTGATTCTCGCAACCAGCATGGGAGCGACCGACTCGGTGCTCGTGAGCGTCGGTCTGTCCGACATACCGGTCGAAACGGTCGAGGTCACGCCTCTGACTCAAACAATCAACGTGGGTGACTCCACCTCGGTGCAGGCGATCGTGCGAGATGCGGACGGTCAGATTCTCGCCGGACGTGGCATCGATTGGAGCATAAGTGACGCCTCTGTAGTGTCATTCATGACGTCTTTTTCAGGGGACTTCGTGGTGCTCCAAGGACTGGCACCCGGCACGGCAACGATAGCCGCCACGTCCGAAGGAAAGTCGGGAAGCGCTACGGTGGTGGTGAAGTAGGGCGGCACGGGGGCCGGTTTCCCGGCTCCCGGGAAACCGGGACGCCGGGAAGCCGATTGGGCTCACGGCGGAACGTCACTCGTACCGCAATGCTATACCCGGGTCCACGCGCGTGGCACGGAGCGCCGGTATCAGGCTGGCCAGAAGGCCCACGGACAGGATCGTGATCACTATGGTGGTGAACACCGCCGGATCCCTTGGCTCGACGTCAAACATGATCAGTTCCACCACTCTCGACACTCCGAGCGCCAGCGTTAGCCCGAGTGCGAGGCCGATTGCGAGCTGGACGGCACCTTCTCGCACGACCAACCAAACGACATCCCTTGCCTTCGCACCTAGTGCCATGCGAAGCCCCATCTCCTGAAACCTCCTGCTCACGGAAAAGGCGAGCACTCCGTAGAGACCCACGGAGGCGAGGAACAACGCCGCAACTCCAAAGATTATGAACAGCGACCCGAAGAAGCCGTAGACCCAGGTCTCCTGGTGTATCACCTCATCCATGTCGCGCACCCAGTAGATCGGCAGGTCGCGATCGACTGCCCGCACCGCTGCGCGTACTTCCGGTGTGATATTGAGAGGAGGCCCGGCAGCTACCTGGATGGCGATGCTGACGAATCGGCGATCCCTCTGGGCGAGCGGGACGTAGTAGCCCGACGGATCTGGCCGATCCGGGTCGAATCCCTGCATCCGCATGTTGGGCACGATGCCGACGACTGTCTTCCATTCCTGTTGGCTTTCGGACGTCCCCTCGCGGATCCTTTGTCCAATCGGGTCCTCACCCTGGAAGTGCCGCTCGGCGAATGCCTGATTCACGAGCACAACCTGAGGTGCATTTGCATCGTCGGACAGGCTGAAGTCCCGCCCTCTCAGCACTTCTACGCCGAACGTTCGAAAGAAGCCAGTCGAAATGGCCGCAATGTTTGCGAGTGGATAGTCCTGGTCTTCCTGATACACCTCGCCCTCGAGCGCGAACCGATTGCGACTGCAGCAGGTAGCAGGAAGCATGTCTGTTAGAGCAACTGACCGGGCGCCAGCCACAGCCTCCAAGCTCTCCTTCAGCTCCCTGAAGAACCTCTGGCGATCTTCCTGCTGCGGGTAGTCGGTCTCGAACACGCCTACGCGTGCCGAGAATATTCGCTCCGTGTCGAAGTGATACTCGTAGGTGTTGAGCGTTGTGATGCTCTTGGTCATCAGGCCTGCACCCACCAGCAGCGCGCACGACAGCGCAACCTCTCCGATGATGAGCACCTTACTGAGCTTGCTGGCTCGGAAGCTCGAGGACCCGCGGTTCTCATCTTTTAGAATGGAGTTGACGTCCGTGCGTGCCGTTTGGATTGCCGGCGCCGCGCCGGCGGCAAGCGCAGTGAGTACTGTGACCGCCAAGACGAAACCCAGTATCGGCAGGTCGACCGCCATGACCATGAAATAGGGCCTTCCCACATCGACGGTGGTTCTGTCGATTATGCCCACACCCACGAAAGCGATGACTACGCCCAGAATCGCACCCGCTACTGAAAGAACCGCCGATTCCGAGAGCAAAGGCAGCGCCACCCGCCACCTGCTTGCCCCGAGTGCCGAACGGACGGCGGCTTCCTTGGTGCGGAGCGCTGCTCTCGCCAACAGGAGGTTGGCAACGTTGGCGCAAGCAATGAGCAGCACGAAGATCGTAGCGATCTGCATCGCCGTGAATATGGGAATGGCTTCACGTCCTATGTTCTGCTCGATGAAGTCTCCCAGTACGATTCCGATGCCTTCGTTCGATTCCGGGAACTCAGTCGCGAGGTTCGCAGCAACGCGTGACATATCGAGCGTTGCCTGCTCCACTGTGACGCGGTCTCTTAGGCGCCCAAATACAGTCATGTAGGGGCCATCGCCCCGCACTGGGTTCTCATGACGCGCATCGCGCCGCGGGATCCAGATATCCTGTTGCTGGGGGAATCTGAATCCCTCAGGCATCACACCCAGTATCGTCGCCTGCTCTCCGTTCACCCGTATGAGTCGCCCCACGACCTCCGGGTCAGAGCCGTAGCGGTTGACCCACACACTGTATCCGATGATCGCCGTCATCGGAGCGCCGGGGGCGTCATCGCCCAACCTGAAGCCGCTGCCGACAATCGGCGCTCGCCTCAGCACGTCGAAGACGTTGGCAGTCACGAAGCAGCCATTGTAACGGACCGGATTGTCGTCGGTCCCGGCCACGTTGATTGTGCCGGTCGAGTACCCCGCTATCGCCTCGAAGCTCTGCTGCTGTTCCCGCCAGTCGTAGAAGTCGTGCTGATGAACGCCCATGCGGTCGATGTTCTCGGACGGGTTGGTGCGGTAGATCAGCGCAAGGCGGTGTGCATCCGGAACGCCTATTCCCCTGAAATACACGCCGTAGATCATGGAGAAATTGGTCGTGCAGAGGCCAATGCCGAGTCCGAACGCTACGACAGCAATCGCAGATGACGCAGGCTTCTTGGCGAGGGCGCGCAGACCTAGTCTGATATCCTTGAGGAAGGCGTCCATGAGGGCTCCACTGGCTGGATACTGCATCCCATACGGCGCCTATGATTGGCACGTTTCACGGTTTTTCGAAATGGAACGCGATCGGTCGCAGCAGGAGTCACCTTCCCTGCCGTAAGGTATGTCGCGCCGAAGAGTGACCTATCGACCTGAAGCGCCGCTCGACCCCTAGGCCTTCGGTTCATCCGGCCATCAATGTAGAATACCACTTCACCACACAACGGCACGACGAAGGCATCATGGACCTTACCATCACCGGCGAAGTCACCAGCGTCCTAGAAGAGGAAACGGGTACCGGACGAAACGGACCTTGGCGCAAACAGGCGTTCATACTCAAGACAGAAGGCGAGTACCCCAAGGAGATCTGTGTCATTCAGTGGGGCGACAATATCGACCGATTCGCGGTGCAAGCCGGCGAAGTCATTACCGCCCACATCGACATACAGAGCCGGGAGTTCAAGGGTCGCTGGTATACCGACGTCAAGGCCTGGAAGATCGAGCGGGAAGACGCCGGGGGAACCAGCCCTCCCTCAGACGATGAACCGCCGCTGTCGGAGGAGCCTGAAGGATTCGACGCGGACGATGACGTGCTGCCGTTCTGAACTACGTCAAGAAACGTGTGCCTAGACACTAGCAATACGAAGAGCTGGGGTATGAACAGAACCAGTCTGGTGCTTATTGCTTTGGCCTTTGTCAGCGCTTCTTGCAGGGGAACAGAGCCATGGACAATAGAAACCCAGGAAGAATGGGAATCAGCGACTGCTGCAATGCAGAACATCAAACTAGAATCAGGGCAGCTGATCCCACAAACTGACTCGGCCTCCTTTTCCTCACACATCAAGACGTTTCGAGCCAAACGGAAGCTGCGGTCAGTCATTTTCCGCCAGATTCCCAATTGGAACGCATGGAAGCCTGTTCCAAAAGTCACGCCGAAGGCTGCCGCGGATGCCCCTGTGTTTGTTCCCGTGGCACCTGGTGACTATTGGTTCCTGGCGCGTTTGAGCGGCGACACGACGAGCGGCTACCACGCCTGGCACAGCACGGACATGGAGAAGTGGGACCATCACGGACTCGTATCTACCTGGATAAACAAATGGGTCACCTCTGCCGAGTACGTCGCAGGAAGATTCTACATCTATTTTGACTTGCCCAATGATGAGGACCCGCACCTGATCATTGATGATGACCTTACCGACGGCAAACAGGGCGAGGTGATAGGAAAGGTTTTCGACGATCCGACACACGGTTCGGATATGGCGATCTTCCGTGACGATGATGGCACCTTTCATTTGATCTACGAAGATTGGAGCCCTCTTGATCCTAGCAAGCACTCGTGGGACTCTCCCCTTGCAGGGCACGCCGACAGTCCCGACGGAATTAGAGGTTTTGAGCCACACGAATTCCCTGCTCCGATCGATAGACGTTCTAGAGCCACAGGTCGAACGGCGCATTATGACCCACATTTCAATCAGCTAATTCCAGCGAGAGATGCGAGGCCCTATGTATACGAGATTCATGAAGGGCCGCAGGATGCCTTTGGCGATTACAGTATGATAAAAGTGGGGCAACAGTACTATCTCTTCTGTGACTACGATTCGCATGATGAAGGGAAGTCCATGCGTATTGGAAGATGGCGCAGCGACGATGTCCAGAAGCCATTTGAGTGGGATGGAGAGATCGGCGAGGGGTTTCATCCGGATCCCACTGTTGGCTTCGCCGAAGACAGATTCTATCTGCTCGTCCAGCGCAACGATAGCGACTTCACTAGCGACGGCCCTTGGGTAGACGGTGTTGAGGCCCGTGTCGGTGTTGACACCGACAAAGACGGGATAATTGATCAGTGGACGGAATTTGTGAGAATCCAGGAAACCTACTCGCAGAAACCGGGATTCGTTCGCGTCATAGATGCATCACCAGCAACTCTCAACGCATCCAATCTACCGGCCGGGTACGGATTCAAGATCGAATTCCGCACACATGAGCACGAGGGTTTCCAGCCAGTGATCGATGCCGTGGAAGTCACGTTCTACTAGGAGCTGGACGCTGCCCGGTCCAGCGGCGCGAGGGTGTCGGTGAGAACGGACAATGCCGACCATCCGGATCAATGGGGGGCCGATTGCGTCTAGCAGCCGGGCGGCTCCACCTCGGCCAAGCCGAGGTGGTTGCGACCGAGTCATTTGAGGTATCCGCGGATGAGATCGAAGAACTGTTCCTCGAATTCGCCCAAGTTGTGTCCCAGATTCTCCTCGAACGAACTGGCGAACGGAATAGCGTTTCTTGCATCGAGGTAGATATCCCTGATGCCGTACTTCGCCTGCCCTCCACCGACCGGGTCCAGGAGGTATCTGACGGCCAGCTCGAACATGACGTAGTAGTAGGTCCCGACGTTGGGGATGTTGGGGTAATTGTATTGGTGCATGGCGATGGGATTCAACTCGCCGAATCTCGCCACGAGCTCGTCCAGCTCTGCCAGGGTGGCCACGGGGCTGATCGACTGCGTTCCTCCAGCCACATATTCCGCGATCCCTTCGGTGAGCCACACGTCCACCAAGTTGGGGTTGTCGGAACCCTTGATCAGGCCCTCTATGGTGTGCATGAGCTCATGCTTCACCACTCGGGTGTAGTTGGCCAAACTGGTATCCCTGATGGGGTGATCCAGCGAAAAGATCAGCAGGCCGCCGTAGTAGCTCCAGCCTCCCCATCCCTGCTCATAGTGATCCCTGTAGGTGTACATGTGGATCTTGGATTGTCCTGCGGGCCACACGAACAGAGTGTCGCCGGTGATGCCGAAGTCCTCTTTCAACTCGACCAAGAGAGCTTCACCGATCTCAGCTAGCTTCCGTCGTGCCTCCTGGCTAGCGGCGTCGCTGTAGACGATGAAATGCTCGCTCTCGAATGGGTTGCCGTCGTGGGCCCACCGGAATCCGGATCTGTACCACGACCCGCTGTCCACCATCTGTGGGTCGGTTGCTCCGCTGCACGCTGCAAAGGAGATAGCAGCGGTGGCGGCGATGGGGAGTGCAAGTGCCGTTCTCATGTGTCCTCCTGTTTGACTGTCGCATGCTTCACGCTTGGGCGCGGGCTGCCCGATCCTCGAGCAGGTCTCCCTATCCGCCGCGCTTGAGGGTGACATCCCCGGCGAGCGTTGACAGGGTGAGTGTTGGGCCACCGCTCCCCAGCGTGCCCCGGATGCGACCCGGCGCGACCTGGGTGAGTGGGAAGTCCGAGGTGATGTCCCCTGCCTGGGCGGTCGCCTGCACCACGGCATTGGTCGCAGCGGGAATGGTGACCCGGATATCACCGGTGAGCGTCGAGAACTCGAGATCGCGTCCCCAGTCGGGTAGGCCGAGAGTGGCTACGACGGATCCCCACTGCGTGATGGCGGTGGCGAGTCGTGCGGTCGATATGTGGATGTCACCAGCCATGCTGTAAGCGAAGACATCACTGTGGAGCTCTGTCGCAACGATATCACCCGCTAGCGTCCGGCCGATGAAGTCCACGCCCTCGGGCACCTCCACCGCGAATTCCACTTTGACGCTTCCGCCTGCGCTATCCCACACCGACATGTTGCCCGCGTCTCCTGGTTCGCATGTGTTGGCCGGTCGCCTCGCCACACTGGGATAGAGGGCACAGATCGTCACACCGGATGCGTGACTCACGACTGCGATGCTCACTGCGGCAACGTCGCCGGGCCGGCCAATCTTGGTCGCGGTGACCACCACTTCACTGCCCAACGCCGTGGTGGCACGGATGTCGCCCGACACGGCCTTGATCTCGATGTGCTGACCCGATGGCATCGGGTTGCGCCAGTCCCACGACACGCGGACCTGCCCCGTGGTGTCGTTGGGAAACGGCCAATCGGAGTCTGGGAATTCCGGTCCGTTGATGTCGATGTCGGCGCAGGCAACGGTCCAGCCCACGGCCCAGAGCACTAGTGGGCGGAGCCACCGGAGCCCAGTGGCGCGCCTCTTGGACGGTGTCGCTGTTGTCTGCTGCATGGTTTCCTCCCTGAAACGGTTTTCATCGCGGCCGGCCTTGAGGTGGTTGCGGTCGGTCTGCCTTGAGCGCAGAGTAGGTGGGTAGCGTCTCCACACTGTCTCCGCTCCGTCTCCCGGGGGGTGCCTTGGACGCACACAGCCTCGTGCCACACGTGATCGAGTTCCGCGCGTTGGGTCCCGCCGAGCTGGTGGGGCCCGAGGACACCGACACGCGGGCGGTCTTGGCTCGCCCCAAGCTGCTCGGGCTCCTCGCGTTCCTCAGCGTTGGGTCCGGCCAAGGCTTCCAGCGGCGGGACTCGCTGATCGGAATGTTCTGGGCCGAGCTGGACCAGGCGCGGGCGCGGAGTGCCGTACGCCAATCGCTCTACCGCCTGCGTCTCTATCTGGGCGAAGACGTCGTGGTCACTCGGGGCGACGACGAGGTCGCGGTCTCTGACACCGGGTTCTGGTCCGATGTCCAGGCATTCGAGGAGGCATTGACCGAAGGCGACCGGGCGGCAGCGCTGCGTCACTACCGCGGCGATCTGCTCGACGGGTT
>CP070666.1:2975991-2979330 GCA_020351775.1 Gemmatimonadota bacterium
GTGCTGCAATTCGAGCTGCAGGCGCTCGTGGCCAACGGCGACGTGGATGAGAACAGCACGGTGTTGATCCTGAACGGTGGGACGTTGACGGGCGATCCCATCCGAGGCGAGGACTCGGTGCGGATAGTGCTGTAAGGGGGCGCAGGAGCAGGGAGCGGGGAGCGGGGAGCGGAGCACGCAACGACTCAATCCCGCTGACGGCGGGTGCTCGGCCCAGATCTGCCCGTGAACGGGCGCATGTAACGTCGCTTGAGCGACACAGCTGGGCCGAGGGCCTGCTTGAGCAGGGTCCTTGGGAATCGTGAGACGGGCGCCGGCTGCCGGCAGGTCGAGACAGGGCTAGAGCATCATGGCCACCACGAACCCGGCCAGAGGCACCAACGTCCCGGCCCAGAAGACGAACATCCAGCGAATCAACTTCGCCTCTGATGCCGCCAAGCCGGAGTGGAACTCAGCACGCAGCACAGCGATTTCCTGCTTGAATTCGGAGCGCAACTCTGTGATTCTCTGGCCGACCTTCGCATCCAACTGTTCGAACCGCCTGTCGACCTCCGCCTTGAACTGGCCCAGCTCCCGCTCGAACTTGGCCTCCAACTGAGCCAGCCGCTTCTCAAGCTTCGCATCGAGTTCCTGCCACCTGCGGCTCCACTTGGCATCGAGCTGCGTGATACGCTGCTGGACCTTGGCGTCGAAACGGCTGAAGTTCAGCTCATTGAGCTGTAGCAGATCTGCGCGGTAGGTAGCGTCCACCTGATTGAACCACTCCACCAAATGGTCGGATTCTTGTTGTGATCGACACGCAGGCAGTACAGAGTACAGGGTACAGGGTACAGAGTAAAGAGGGGCAGGGTGCGCCGAGTATCAAAGGACCGCAAACGGTAGCAGAGTCATCCGCAGTAGACCACATCCGCGTCCATCCGCATGTTTCAGCGGTCATCCGCGGCCTTGCTGTTGCGTCTCCGCGACTCTTGCATCGCCTCGCTTCTCTCTGCAGGTTTGCCGCGCCTTCAGAGCCCGCACGACAAAACCCCTCTGACGGCTCACGCCGGGTGGCGGTCGGTGAGCGCCAATTGACCGCACCGGATCGGTGTGGAGCATCCCAGTAGTCGCCGGTGGCCCGACGGCTCGCCGCCAAACGGCCGACGGCATAACTGAACCTCGAATCTGGAAGGTTGCGCCCGCTCTCTGGCACCTCTGACATCGGCGAAAGGCGGCTACTCATGGGCATCATCAAGAGGATCCTCGGGGTGTTCATCATACTCCTCGCACTCGGATCGGTCACTCAATGCACGAACGATAGGTCCGTGGGTCCGCAGGATCTCGAATCGGGAGGGATACTCCAGTCGATAGCGCCACCTCGAAACGCACACTGGCTGTCCGACTACTTCGCGCTCAACCCGCACCAGTTCGGGATCAGGACCTACTACTGGTATGACGAGGAGGAGCACTCTGTCGCCTTCATCAGCGGCACGGAGACCGTGCCCTACACTAGCGGGCCAATCGAGGCCACGAAGCTGTTCCTGGAGGACGAAGAGATCGGGTTCTACCTCGACGGGCGAGAGTTATGGTGGCCAGTCATACAGGACGACTATTACGTGTCCGTGGATTGTGCCCTGACCGCGTTTCCATTCCCCCTAGGAGGCAAGGTGTGGGATGGGATGTACGTGGATCTCAGAGGGCTGCCAGCGTTCCTGGTTGAGAAGGACGGCCCCGGCTGTATCGCCATGCCCGAGAACGACAGGATCACGCTGTTCAAGATCGACGATGTGAACATCTTCGGAGAGCGGTACAACAACGCGTTGATCCTGTGGAGCTTGGAGCCGGAGGAATACCGACCGCTGGATTTCGGGGGATACGAGGATGAATGGGGCATCACGCTTCCCACGCGCGAAGAAACCCGGGGCAACGCGGTGGACGGTTTCGCGATCCTCGGCTTTCAAAAGGGAATCGTGGCTCTAGGGGAGACGAGCGTGGACGACGGAGAGCTCGACGATCTGGCGCTTTTGGTTTCCGAGGTTCCGACCGCCTCAGTCCCAGTGCACTGGGCGTCGGGCGGCGGCACGATCGTTTGGGGTGGTTCAGGGCGCGTCACGTATGGCTTCAACGTTGCGGCCGACATGGCGGGGAACGCAGGGGGAGTGCTCCAGTTCAATTGGAGAGACGGCGAACTCAAGTGGCATGGAGCGATCGATTGTCTGTCGGTGGAGGGTAGTCAGGCGTACATGTCGGGCGAGCTCACGAACGGACAACACGCCGGTTCGTTCTTCATTTTCAGCGTGGAAGACAACGGTGAGGGCGCGACGGCGACGGGGCCGGATCTGATCAGCGTTGTCCGGGTGCGGTCCACTCCACGGGATTGCCACGGTCCGTACGAAGCGCCGTTCAAAGACTGGACGAACGGCAACGTCCGGATCCGGAGCTTCCGGTAGGACGCGGTTCCAGGCCGAGCCCGGCCTTCGGGGCCAAGACGATGCGATTTGCGATTGCAGATTGAGGCTTTGAGATCTGGATTGATGGCTGGGGAGCACTGAGCGAGCAGAGATGCAGCTACAGCATCAACCCGAGCATCAACCCAGCCAGCGGCACCAGCATGCCGAGCCAGAAGACGAACATCCACTTGATCATATCGGCGCGTTGAGAGCTGAGCTTGGCGTCCAGTTGCGCCAGACGGGTATCTAGCTTCCCATCTAGCTCCTGCCATTTGCCAGTCCACTTCGCGTCGAGCCGAGTCATGTGCTGGTCCAGCTTCGCCTCGAACCGGCTGAAGTTCAGCTCATTCAGCTGTACGAGATCTGCGCGGTAGGTAGCGTCCACTTGATTGAACCACTCCACCAATTCGTTGGCGATCTCGTCACCGAAGGTCTCGTAGAACTTGCGTGACAGCTTGGCGGTGACGGGCATCGGCGAATCTCCCTGGGCAGTGATCCGCCGTGATAATAGAACCTACGCTCGGCGGGCCGAGTATCAAAGGAGCGCCGATGGGATCAGAACAGGGCGAGCTGAGGTCACGAACTCACACGCGCACCGCGTCCAGAGTAAAGAGCACAGGTACAGGCAATCGCGCACCCGGGGTCTCTGCGACCGCAATGCAATCCGCTCCCCGCTCCCTGTATGACCTGGCGTGGTCCCTCACGCCGCCTTGTAGTGCACCACTGCTACCTCGTCGTCCCCGCCGGCGGCTTGCTCCGCGGCTTCTAGCGCGTGGGCAGCGATCTCGTCGCTGACGTATTCCTCGCCGCAGTTGGGGCAGATGTAGCCCGGTACGCCTTTCACGACGATGGTCTTGCCCGCGCGCTCGAACGTGAGCGTCACCTGACCCTCGCGCAGGTCTTCAGTACC
>CP070666.1:2979430-2980702 GCA_020351775.1 Gemmatimonadota bacterium
CGTTGATCGAGCGGGTGCCCGACTTCAGGCTGTTCGATGAATACGCGACGATGCACGCGAACATACGGGACCTCCTGACCCACCGGACGGGACTCTCGCCCCACTACGATCTGGTATGGCTCCTCTCACCGACGAGTAGGGAAGAGTCCTTTAAGCGGCTGAAGTACCTCGAGCCGAGCTCTGGATTCCGGGATCAGTTTCTGTATAGCAACCTGGCCTACTTGGCGGCTGGAACGGCAGTCGAACGGCTCAGCGGGATGTCGTGGGAAGTTATCGTGGAGCAGCGCATCCTCCTCCCCCTGGGCATGGACCACACGGGGTTCACCGTTCCAGACTCGATGCTCGTCGGGGACGTGGCGCTCCCGTACGTGCTCGTGGACGGGGAGCCGGTCCAGGTGCCTATCAGCAAGAGCGTAGTGTTCGAAAGTGTTGAGGAGATGGGGCCTTCCGGGGGGATCAACTCGAATGTCGAGGACATGGCCCGCTGGGTCCTGCTTCACTTGGGCCAAGGGAGCTTTAGAGGAAACCGTCTTGTCTCTGAAGCGATGCTGGCGGAGATGCACGGCCCGCAAATGGCAATCCGGAGTCACTACTGCCGGATACTGGCTCAGGCTGACGCGTACGGTCTCGGGTGGTACGTCGGCGATTACAGGGGCCACCGAGTCGTCAGCCACGGCGGCAACATCCCAGGATTCTCCGCCATGGTGAGCTTCATGCCGGACTTGGACGTCGGGGTGGTGGTATTATCGAACAGCTTGGATCTCCTTGGGCACGTCATCAGTCGGGAGGTCTATGACCGTTTCATCTCGGGCGAGCGGGCTTCCGACTGGAATGACTACTTCCGAGCGTTCTACTCGCAGGTGGAAGGTGCCAACGCTAACGCGAGGCACATTCCCCGCCCGGACCCGGAGGTTCCCCCGCCTTTGGCCCTGTCCTCCTACGCCGGTGAGTACAGGCACTTGGCGTTCGGACCCGTAAAGGTCGAGGTCGGGAACGGGGAAATGGTGCTGGAGTTCGACTCCGGCCTCCGCTCCCACCTCCACCACGTGAGGTTCAACGAGTTCAAGGGGACGACATCTGAGTTCTACGTCCCATCGATCTACGTTGCATTCGAGGTCGGCAGCCAGGGAGCTGTCGAAGCCCTCTCCATGTCGGTCCAGCCGGGGACCGCGGACTTCGTGTTCAGACGTGTGGAAAACCCCTAGGAGCCTCCTGAGCGCCGGAGACCACCAGATTCACTATTTCCGCTGCACATGGTAGATCTTGTTCACG
>CP070666.1:2980802-2986335 GCA_020351775.1 Gemmatimonadota bacterium
AGGGCAAAATCGTGATTGAGTAGGTATAGAGAGTAGTGAGCGCCGAAAACGCCGAGGGCCGCAACCGCTTGCGGCCCTTTGCTTTACCTTCAATGCCCGGGGCGGGAGTCGAACCCGCACGGGGTTGCCCCCAAGGGATTTTAAGTCCCTTGTGTCTACCGATTCCACCACCCGGGCAAGTCTTTGTTAAACATAAACCTACACCGTCCCCGACACCCGTCCAGCTACACACACTTTGCTTCTGGGTATCAGCCGGGTAACAAATACGGCCGTCACGCACTGGCTGAGCCCTGCGCAGCCAAGGTGACCGGACGGTAGTCTACCACCGACAACCGGCGTCGGTTCTCCGGCAGATGTCTGTATATCCGCTCAATCAGCCCTAGCGTGCTGTGCCCCATTTCATCCTTGACTGTCCACAGACTGACAGGTTTGCCCTTGTCCGTCGTCCGCAATCGCATGGCGCAGTACGTATGCCGCAGTGAACTCCACGTCACGAGGTTCGCTGGGATGGCTGATGACGGGGATTACCCCATACCCATACGCTTCGGGGGGATGAGCAAGGCGGTCAACCAAGACGGCTTCTCAGACCATTTTCCGATCGCTCTGCAGGTGCGAGAAGCCGACTAGAGAGTTCGTATGATTGTGGCGCACGCTTGCTGGGCGCGTACACGCGCCAAAGACGCATCCCAATTTGGGCACAGTCGTACCCTACCCCTTTGGCCTCAGTAACTCCTGGAACGGCGGGTAATGTCGCAGCGACTCGAAGTCCATATCCTTGTGTAGCCAAATCCCATACGCGAGGCCATCCCGAAACGCCTGGCGGAGCAGGCGCACAGCTTCCTCGCGCTCTCCAAGCACTCCTGCTATTCGCGCGCGCCAACGCGTGTGGTTCCCGAACAGGTATGGACTATCGAGCGAAGCGAGATCCGCACTGATCTGTCGCGCAGCCTCACGGTTGCCGAGCCGCGCCTCGGTAACGCCGTGCAGCCCCACGAGGCCCAGCCTGCCCGGGTACTCTGTCACCAGTATCTCCAGCAGAGAATGCGCCTCGGGCCATCGTTCCGCCCAGTACAGCGTCTGCGCCTCGTTGAACCCGCGGTCTCTGCTCGGTACTCCCTCGACCGGATGCGACTCGAACCAGGTCAACGCTCGGTTTATCACTGCCCGGTACGCTTCCAGCTGGCCGTGCGCTCGCAGCTCGGAAGCCGCCAGCACGGGCCGCATGGGGTAGGAGAAACCATGCGTTAGTGGGAGCGTGAGACTCTCGTCCAGAAGCGCAAAGACCTCATCGACTCGCCCAAGGGCTGCGAGGGCTCGCAACTCGTAATCCAATACTTCCATGCGCGCCGGGAAGATCGCGCGTGCACGTCGCGCCTCTCGCAGCTCGCGGCGGTGGTCTCCCAACATGTGGAGTGCTTCGGTCAGGTACGTCCAGTAGTACGGCCACTCCGACAACCATCCACGTTCGGGCTCTAGGAGAACCAATGCTTCCACCGCCTCACGGGGACGGTTGGCAGAACGCGCGTCCATCCCGTGTTGGTATACCCACATAGATTTCGGCGTCTGAGCTGCCAGGTCCCGCACGGTCTGGAGGGCCGCTTGCCGATTCCCGCGCAGCGTTGCTCGTAGCCAGTCCAACCAGAGCCGGTCGTGGCCCGAGAGCCGATCGCGCGACCCGGCGATCACACGAACCAACGAATCGGCTGCCGAACGCTCCCCCAGGTTGAGATACGTCAGAGCCGCCCACAACAGGGACTGCACGAAGGCACTGTCGAGGGAATACGCCGCGAAGTAGTAATCCAACGCCTCCCGGAATTCACCACGCAGACGACGCTCGCCGCCTTCCATGTAGTTGCGGTAGGCCTCGAACGTGGGCACAGCACTCGATGAGCTGAGTACGTCGGCCAGATGCGGATCGAATCGAGCAGCCAGCGCTCCTGAGACGCGTGCGCGCATCGACTCGAATGCGCGCTCCGGCTCCTCCACGGGAGCACTCACCTGGCCAATACTGAACAGGATCTCCAAACGACCCGCGTCGGTGACCTCTGCACTGTACAGAAGACTGTCGCCCGATAGCTGGTAGTCACCGGCGACGACGATGCCCGCCCCTGTCGCCTCGGCGAGTGCGCTTATCGGGTTTGCGCTCTCGGCCGAATTCATATCTACTTGGACCGCCAACGTCGGCACCACGCTCACCAGCCCTGTCTCCTGAAGGCCGAGAGCTATCAAGTCCGCGGCCGCAATTCCGTGCGCGTCGAATGTGGAATCGCCCGTCAAGTTCGAGAACGGGGCGACAACGACTCGGCGGGCATCCAACGAGGGGCCTCGGTTGGGAGCCACAACCCAGGTCACTGCGGCCGCGAGGACCACGACCACCGGCACAACCCAATACGGACGCAATCGCCTCGTCGCCGAGTCAGGACTGCCGGGCCGTTGGCGGATCGCGTCTCGACGTGCGTCAGGGACCTCACTCGGCAACGGGTATGCCTCTTTGCGGTTGCGAACAGCATCGACGACTGCCTTGGTCTCTGTCGCCGGTTCGAGCTCATAATCGTCGGCCAACCGGCGCGCGAATCTCTCGTAGAAACCCACGGCCGCCGCCCGATCACCCGCATCCGCGATCGCCTCGATGAAACGCCGGGCCTCGCTCTCGTCTGTCGGAACCAGCGCCAATGCCTTCTGTGCCGTGCGCTCCGCATCCACCAACTGCCGTTCGTCCAAGTGGCGGTGTGCCAATGCCCACGCCGCGCCCGCCGCAAGCTCCTTGAGGCGGGCGCGCTCGTCTTCCATCCAGCGCTCGAACTGCGGCGATTCGGAGAGGTGAAATCCTGTCAGGAAATCACCGCGATACAGTTCTAGGGCTTTTACCAGATCCCCAGACTCAACCGCGTCCGCAAATGCCACAGCGTCACAGCTCACTACCGCAGGATTCAGAGCGATCTCCTCATCGCCTCGCACCTCGACAACGTCCTCACCCAACTCCTGCCTGATCCCATATAGCACCTGCCGAAGCGCATGACGGGCACGCGCTTGATCCAGCTCGGGCCACAAAAGTGCAGCCACCGTGTCGCGCCTGTGGAAGCCTATCGGAGAGGCGGTCGCGAGGAAGGTGAGCAGTGCCGTCCACTTGGGGCGGGTGAGCGGCGCCGCCGCCGATTTGCCGTCGGACCCCAATAGATCCAGTGAACCCAGAACGCGGAATTCGAACATCGCAGTGGCCCCCTCATGGCCACGTCAGCAGCAGATGACGCAACAGGGACGGCGGGAGGACGCTCGCATTTTAGTGTCTCAAGCTACCGGCGGCAGTACGGCGCTGCAACCTGGCGTTCCCTGCGTGTGAAACGCGGGCTCGGCGCTTCGTACGTGACTTGAATGACGCTCCGAACGTCCTTCAGGACGCATCGTGCCTGCGTGAGCTGGCACGCCGAGCCTGGAGTTTACTGCAGGGTTCGAGCCGATCAGGCCTGGGTCCTGCCGGCAGCGGACTGAACACCAATGGGGAGATATGATGGAGAAGATGCGCTTTTGGCTGCGGTGGGTCGCGGCAAACGGATTGGCTGAGGTCGTCGCTTTGGGCATCGTCGGAATCGGTGCCACGATTGTCGTGGATCAGGCCCTGGCCGACCCGACACTGACGTCGATCGTGGTTGCCGGCATTGCTGTCTCACTGTTCGGAGCCATCGCGGGCTTCGTGCTGGGCTGGGCGCAATGGACCGTGCTGCGGGGCTGTGTGCCAACGATCCGGATGCGTAGCTGGGTCGCTGCTACTGCGATCGGAGGTGTTTTTTCCTGGCTGTTTGCAATGACGCCGAACACGGTCATGGGACTCACAGCCACCAACGCAGGCTCGCCAGCTGCTCTCGGCATTGCCGGCCTGCTCGCTATCGCCGTGGCCGCGGGAGCCGCCTCCGGAGTCGGGTTGAGCGCACCGCAGTTCTACGTGCTGCGTTCGCAGGTGAAGAACGCAGGATGGTGGCTTGCTGCAAACGCGCTCGCGTGGATGATAGCCACGCCGCTGTTTCTCGCAGTGGTTGCCCAGACTTCCTCGCTCCTTGTCGCACTAATCGTAACGCTGGTTGCGGCGGGCATCGCTGGTGCGATAGCCGCGGCTATACATGGTGGGGTCCTGGTGTGGCTCTTGGCCGCACCAGCCCGCAACGATACGCTCCAAACGGAAGGTCAATGACGCATCGTGAGACAACATTCATCTATTGCTCGCGGCCTTCGGGCGCTTGGGGCTAGGGGCTGGAGCGGCTGTGCTTACACGAAAGCCCTGGGCCAAGGTCTTCATCCTGGGATGGGCCGTCACCGTGCTAGCGGCCGCTCTCATCTCTCCTTTCGTGTGGCCGTGGGCAGGCATAGTACCGACCATAGGTGCGATCGGTTTGGCAATCCTTCTCACCAGCCTCACCTATAGCTTGTGGAAGGCCGCGGCGAGATCTCGGGAGCAGTAGACGCCGAAGCAGCCCCTGACAGCGGGATTCGATGCTGCCTACTCGGCTCTCAACGCAATTGCTGGCGACACTCGGGTCGCTCTCAAAGCCGGTGCCATAGAACCCATGAGAGCCACGATGGCCAACACCCCAACGGTAACAACCATGGCTGCGGGATCCCACTCCTCAAAGAGAAGGGGATTCCCTTCCAGCAGCAGAGCAAGGGTAGCGGTAGGGCGCCCCATTTTGGTAACCCCGCGCTGATCCTTCAGTGGTGCCCTTTGAGCGCTCATATCAACGACTTCCTTCAAAGACGTCAGCCCCTCCGCAGCTGCATCCGCCTGTTGGGAGACGTCCTACAAGAGAGCGTCAGGCGTCCAGGCCTCGGTGTCAAAGCTGGAGAACACGGCGGCTCAAGACGCTCGGTGAGATCTCGTTTCGTGCGGCGGGGAACGATCGGCCTATCCACCTGCTCATCGACAGTACGGGTCTCAGGATTCACGTCGGCAATCTCCGGAAGCCACCGAGAAACAGGACCTGGCGGAAGCTGCACCTTGCAGTCGACGTGGGCACTGGCGAGATCGTTGCCTCCGATCTAACCGGTCGCCGAACGTCCGATTGCACTCAGGTTCCCGTCTTGCTCGGGCCGATCGACAATCGAGTCGCCTCCGTATGTGCGGACGGTGCCTACGACAGGGAGGGTGTCTACGAGGCGGCCCACGCGCAGGGCCAAGGACGACACGTGAGGGTGCTCATACCACGGCGACGCGACGCCCAGCTGAATCCCAGGCCCTCCGCCGCACTGAAGGAGAGGAATCGGAACATCCGCTCCATTCGCGGACTTGGTCGACGCGAGTGGCACAAGCTGTCCGGCTACAGCACGCGCAGCATAGTCGAGAACGCGATCTATCGGTACAAGACGATCATCGGCCGAGGCATGCGGAGTCGCACACTGGCGGGCCAACGGGCGGAGGTGCAACTCGCGTGCAGGGTCCTCAATACAATGACAGGTCTCGGGATGCCCGACAGCTACCGAGTGGGGTGATTCTGTCGCGGGGAGCGGGAGACCTGCGCTCAGTGCCGAGCCATGCAACAAAGCC
>CP070666.1:2986435-2989565 GCA_020351775.1 Gemmatimonadota bacterium
AGTTGCAGCGCCGGTTCGGCGCGCCCGGCGACTTCGCCCAGGCCTACGTGATCGCCCACGAGATCGGACATCACGTCCAGAACGTGCTAGGCACTGCCACCGAGGTCCGTCGGGCACAACAACAACGCCCCGACCTCGCCAACGAGCTGTCGGTTCGCATGGAGCTGCAGGCCGACTGCTATGCCGGTGTCTGGGGCCACTCCTCCGCACGCAGGGACATCCTCGAGCCCGGCGACGTCGAGGAGGGCCTGGCGGCCGCAGCGGCCGTGGGCGACGATCGCATCCAGCGGCAAGCAACGGGCCGCATCAACCCCGACGCCTTTACCCACGGATCGTCCGCCCAGCGGGTCGAGTGGTTCCGCCGCGGCCTGGCTACCGGCGACCCCCGCTCGTGCGACACGTTCGGCGGCAGCGGCGGCTGATACTGGATAGGGAATTCCTGAGCCGGCCGACAGCGCCGTCGGACCGGTAATGTCACATCACCAAGATCAGAGAAAGGGATCACAAATGAGCTACAAGATCGAAGACATCGAAGGAATCGGCAGGGCGTACGCCGAGAAGCTCTCGGCCGCCAAGATAGCAACCACGGATGATCTAATGGAGTTCTGCAAGACTCCGCAGGGCAGGGACTCGGTGAGCCAAACGACCGGCATCAGCGCCAACCAGCTGCTCAAGTGGACCAACCTCGCAGACCTAATGCGTGTCTCGGGGGTGGGCTCGGAGTATTCCGAACTGTTGGAGGCAGCGGGCGTAGACACGATCAAGGAACTGCGCAACCGCAATGCCGAGAACCTCGCTGCGAAAATGAAAGAGGTCAACGAGACGAAGAAGCTTACCCGCACGGTGCCGAACGCCAGCACAGTCCAGGAGTGGATCGATAGCGCCGGCAAGCTGCCACCGATGATCAGCTACTAGAACTGAATGAGAGGCAACCCATGAGTGTCGCACGAGTAACCGAGATCAGTGCAACCTCGAAGAAGAGCTTCGAAGATGCGGTCGTGGCCGGCATCGAGCGAGCGACGGAGACCCTGGAAGAGGTTCAGGGCGCCTGGATCGACGGCTTCAAGGTCGACGTAAAGGATGGCAAGATCGATCAGTATCGGGTCAACATGAAGGTGACGTTCGTGCTCAAGAAGTGAACACGCAGCAGATGCCACGAACGAACAGCCGGTCCGATCGGACCGGCTGTCTTCATTCATACATAGGCCGCCTCGGTCATACCACCTTCCACCGGCCGGCGTGGTCATGAGGATGCGAGCTTGCCACCGCAACTCGCCTGCGACATATAGGAGGCATGATGAGAATCACCATCAGACGTTGCCGTTACTGAGTGTCCGGCATCCAGGCGGCCCGGGTGGCTGCCATGATCGAGCGCGAGCTCGGCCTCGAGGCTGAGCTGGTCGACGGCCACTACGGGGAGTTTACAGTCCTCGTCGACGACCAACCGGTGGTTCGTGGCGGTGCTCTGACCAGGCTCGGAATCGTGCCCAGGTTGCGGCGCGTCCGGGAGACGCTCGAGCGGACCATTGCGTTGGAGACGCCGACCAGCCAGTCCAGCAGACGGCAGTGAGACAACGGCGGCCGCGAGGGCGTGGCCTTTCCCAATGTTGCACGCCTCGTTCAGCCCGCAGGATCGCAGCCGAGGCGCTCCAAAATGTCGGTGACGAGAGCATAGCATTCCTCAAAACCTTGCGTGTCTGCGGTCACCGTTCCGTCAACAACATCCGCCACGACGTTCTGAAGAAGTCCGAGCGCCCGGCGGGCCCGGAATCTCCAGACAGGCCCTTCGTAGCTCTGCGAGTGTGACGCGGTAATCACAGCGATGAGGCTCGAGCGAACATCGTCGACAGCGGTCTTGAACTCTGCCAGACCTGGTGGCGGATCCTCCCGACGACTGAGCTCCCGGTCGATCGCTTTCAGCGATTCCTTGAGATCGCGGATCTGCCGACTTATGTCTGTGTCGTCCATATCGGATCTCATTGGGCGCAACCGATGCAGTCTGCTTCAGACAGCGCAGTCAAGGAACGCTCTCGCATCCGCATCTACCCCACATCCGACCCCATGCCCTGAGCGTCAGGTTCCGCACGCCGCGCGGACTGCTTCGACACGGACATTGCACGAGCCAGATCCTGTAGTGTCGTGGTGATCTGCTGCATAGTGGAGCCATATTTTTCCAGCCCCCCGCTCTCGATGTCGGACAGGATTCCCCGACACGTTTCTGTGGCGCGGCGCAACCTGAACTGGGGCAGGCTGGTACGGTAGTCCTCGTGCGAAATGAGTATTTCCCACACCGTCTTCCTGATGCCATCAATCATCTTTGCGACGCCTTCCAGGCTCTGACGACGCGGCGCTTGCCTCTCGAGCGCGACGGCGAAGAGCTCGAGCAAGCTCCTTACATACTCGATCCTCTGACTCAGCTCGTGGTCACTCGTCATGGGAGCTGACGTTGCATCGATCCTGACCTGCAACCACCCCGGGTCTGGTGAACGCCTGCAGTGAGCACAGTGCTATCGGTCAACAGCACGCTTTGCTCCTTCGCTCCGGTCGTTGGCCCTTCGTCAGCGCATCGGCTGATCGCACTCGCTGCGGCGAGGCGCATCGTGTTGGCATTGGTCGGCCCTTCGGGCTCCGGTGCCCAACGCGTCTCCCGATCGGTTCTTGGGATCGGGCGACTCATCGCAGCAGCTCAACATACGAGTAGACAGTGCTGTGACGCAACGGGAAACCGAGTGATTTCGTGCAGCTGCCGTTTCTGATCGCGACGCCGACTTTCTAGTAGGGTGTACGGCGGTGATATTGCCATGTGAGCAGCGGCACGGGCGCTAAAGTGGTCGGTCCGTCGCGTTCCACTCCTGGGTCGTCGACGCGCCGGTGATGACGGTGACCCAGATCGGTGATGATTTCCTCACAGGGAGCGTGCGGGATCAATTCGACGGGCCGAGTGCGGCCTATTCCGCCCTCAGTGCCTCCGTGGGCGCGACACTGCTCGCCCGGCGCGCCGGCAACAGGATCGCGAGAGCGGCCACGCCCAGGAGCATGATAGTCGTGATCGTGAGCGTCGTGATGTCCTGGGGACTCACGTTGTAGAGCAACGACGTGAGCACGCGCGTGCCCCAATAGGACCCGAGGA
>CP070666.1:2989665-2997586 GCA_020351775.1 Gemmatimonadota bacterium
ATACGCCAGCCACCATTCGGTTGTCCCGGGACCTTCGCAACGGATGGGAGAGAGTGTTGCCCATATGGGCCTCCCAGCTCACGTTCAGGGTTCGGCACCGGTAGGTGCACACCGGCGCAACCGCGGTTACCAGCCCCAGTAGGTAAGTCCGGTGTCCGCAACGGCTGCAGTGTCGGACGGGGCTGGATCGACGCCACGAGCCGCAGGCTTATCAGAGGGACTTCCGTCGTACCGCAGATACGGCGAGGGATAGGGCCGCCCCACCCATCCACCGTAGGGACCTCGGTAGGGATATGGATAGCCGACGTAGGGTCCCGGCACCGCCACGCCTACGTAAACGCTGCTCGCGCCATAGGGCCCGCAACCGAGTACAGCTGCGGCCAATAGCCCAAGCAATGCGGCCAGCGGGAGCTTCCGCCCGATACTCATTGTTGATCCCCTCCTGCCTCGGTCCGGGGCGGCCATCGCTGTACGGTCAGTGCGGCACCGGACGGATCGACGACGATGGCCACATCCCCGTTGCGTACCTCGTCGTCAGGCTCCAAGAACACACTGCCGCCGAGCGAAACTACCCGTGCCGCAACTGCAACGGGGTCCGCTACGCGGACGTAAGCCAACCAGTTGGGCCGCACGCCCTCCCATGGAATCGCGATCACGCCGGCCCGCGCTGTCCCATCCCGCTGGAACAGCAGATACTCGCTGCCCTCATAGATCTCGATGGCCTGGAATTCGTATCCCACCAATTCACGATAGAAAGACGCGGCGGCCTCGACATCGTCGGTCCAGAGCTCGGTCCACATCCATTCGTTAATCGCCGGATCGCGATCGACCGGATCGCCAGCCGATGCCGTCACGAGTGCGAGAAGGGCGCCCTGGGGATCGCTGACCACTGCGAGTCTGCCGCGATCGGGATAATCCCTGGGTGGCGTGAACACCTCCCCTCCGGCATCGCTTACCTGCGCTGCCGCCCGATCCACGTCAGGCACCGACAGGTAACTCACCCACTGAGACCGGTTGGGCACGTCTCCCTGCCGCGCGGTGTATACGATCCCCCCGATCGGCTGGCCGTCGTGCGTGATCACAGTGTAGATGGAATCCTCCCCTCCGGCATCCTGGAACTGCCAGCCAAACAGATCTCCGTAGAACTGCTTGACCCCGGGAAGATCGTGGGTTAGCAGATCGCGCCAAACGAACTTGCCCGGCTGATGCTCGCCTGTAGCTGTTGCCGTGACTGGAGGAAGCACAACCGCGGGTCTGGCAGCGCAGCCAAGGATCAGTCCCAGGAGAAGCAGACATACGAGTGAGCTCGACCCCCCGGTCCAGTGCGGGATCGTCCGACTGAGGAGATTGTGGCCTGCCTGAGTTGGGGACATTAGAAAACCCGTCGCCAGATGTTGCAGCGGTCAAATATGGTCCCAACAACACTACAAAGCCATGGGATATGGTGGATCTCTCAGATGCTCCGGGCCCCCCCACGCGCCTCTTGCCTCGGCACCGGGCCCGGTGGCCGCCGGGGGCCCTCAGGCTGGTGACTGGGGATCATTACATCTACCTTAGCATTAGGTGGCAACAGCAAACTGGCAAGAGACCTCGAACCCCTACGGCTGGCAATCATGGCCCTGATCAACTGCCCGCAGTGCGATCACAAGGTATTGAGTGTCGCCTCAACCTGCCCCAAGTGTGGCTTCTCGCTCAGCGAGCAGCGCAAGAAGGACGCCCACTTCCGCAAGACCGTACTGTGCAAGAAATGCCGCCGGGAGATAGCGCCGGGATCCCGGATATGCCCCCACTGTGGTGATATCCGCCCGGCACGGCGCTACAAGCCGTGGCCGATCGTGACTGTCCTGGGGTTGGGAATCGTGATAGCCGCTTCTTTGGTCCTGTGGTCTGGCAGGCAGGGCAGCAGTCGGCCCGAGGAACCCCTGCCAACCGCTCAGGCCCAGGCCACAGCGGGAGACACGACACAGATCGACTCAGGGGTGGCCGACTCTGCTCCCCCCGCCACTCCCATTGTCGCAGCCCCGCCGGTTGTCGCAGCCCCGCCGGTCGAGCCAACCGAGGCTCCCGTCACCCTGACGAAATGGGCAGCCGACTGGGCCAACATAAGAGCTGGACCAGGACCGGCGGACTCGATCCTCGGTCTTTTACGCCCGGGTCAAGAGGTCGAGGTTGCGGACCTCGAGCGGGGATGGTGGACCGTCTACGTAGACGGTAAACCAGTCGGGTTCGTATGGCGGTCGCTGATCCTGGACGAGCCGCCGCAACCAGAGCCGGACACGGCGCGAGCGGACTCCCGATTGCCATAGCCTCGCCGGCTGCCCGAGCCCAAAACACAGGGCGGCCCGTAGTCTCAAAAGTCTACTCGGTCGAATCCAGCTCCAGCATCTGGTAGCGCCGCTTGAGCACCGGCGAGCCGAACGCAAGCGCGGATGAGAACGTGAACGCGGCCACCGTTCCCAGGATCGTTGCCAGCGGCAACCACGGCTCGCCAACTGCCTGCCGCTGCAGCACCAACTCTATGGCCCTTCTGATCCACTCCAGACCGCCCAGCACCAACGCCAACGGAACCAGCGCGGGGACCCAAGGCCGTCGGGCTGCGAGTATGACTGGAAACGCAAGACTGAGCAACACGAGCAGGGTGTTGTCAGCTCTGAAGAAGTGAGCGGCAAGCAGCAAGAAGCTGAGCACGACTGGTAGCAGGCGTGGCAAAACCATGTTGCGGTTCCATGTTCAAAACACACTGAGCCGGCGGTCACGGCCGCCCGGCGGCTGGTCCGGTCAGCGAAGCTGCGGACCGACCGGACATAGTGGCCGAAAGGTAAGCCGGTCGGTACTTTTGCGGTGAGCGATTACCTGGTGCCGACGGCGTTGATGGAATCCAGTTCTGATCCGAGACGAGTGGCGCTCGTGGCGCAGTTACTCACGGGTGACGCATACGGTCCGACGGAGTCTGAGATCCAGATGTGGATCAAATGGGCCGATATGGTGCTGTATGCGTTGGAAGAGTACCGCGCTCGAGGACAAGTTGAGATGGTGGAGGTTCTCGAGCAGTTGATCGGACTGGCCGAGCGGCTCAGCGATGAGGCCGGTCGGGAACAGGCCCAATCTCACCTCGCTCGCCACACCACGGCTGAGCGGCCGAGCCTGTCGCGCGAGGATGCCAGGCGGCTGCTTAGAACGGATCCCTCGGGCAATCCCTACTGCTGAAGGGCCATCGGGCGCCGACGCGGTGCTATGCCGCTTGTGCCGGCCGGACGCAGATCAGTATCGAAGAGATCGTGCCGTTCTCCCCACCATACACGCTGACTTCCTGGAGGTTGGCCAGGTTGCTCCAGCTCATGACGTGGCTGGAGTTGACGTAGGTGGGCTTGGCAGATGGGAGACCGAGTTTGGGTAGGATTTCCTTGCTGAACTGCAGGCTGCGCGTGTTGAAGAGCTTGATCCAAGACGCCTTCCCTTCGACAAAGACGACCTCGACCGACCCGCGCTGGTATCTATTCCTCACGTTAGCGGTGAGCTGCGCGCCATTGGTCCGCTCGGGCGGCCCAAGCACGTTGGCCACCTCCTCGGGCGATTTCAACGCGATCGCGGGCACGTTGAGCACGAGTCTCGGCAGCGCAGTGCATCGCGTCATAATTAGGTCCAATGTTTTCAGGCAATGTTCGGGTCTTACCCCGATACAAATTGCGCCCCGACGTCAACGGGCGGCGGTGACGGCAATCACCGTCGCTGCAAATCATTATATGCCTTGTGGTTAGGCGACAGCCGTAGGTGTGGTGCCGAACACAATTTCGACACCAGGATCAACGCGGGAATTGATCAAGGCTAGGATCTGGTTCGGTCGTTTAGCTGAGGCAGATGAACCGCTGGCCGCAATGCGGTGGCCGCACGATGGTCCAGGGCTCGGTTACGATTCGCCCACTGTTTGGGCGACCCGGTGACCCAAGCTGCCACAAGCGATCATGCTCCAGCCACTCAGCAGGATCTTGATGCCCACCAGTACCCCTACCGCCCATGCGCCCGACAGCGGCCACTGACGCCATACGAGTATGCCGAGCAGAACGGACATCACGCCCGCGAGAAGTGTGGCGCCCCAGCCGCGGTCTGGTTTGATATCCAGCGCCTGCACGACTTGAAACATCCCATCGATCACGAAATAGCCAGCTAGCAGCAGTGTGAGGAAGCCGAGGCTGAGTAAGGGGTGCGCGATCAAGAGAAGACCGCATACCACGGCAACCAGTCCCAGTATGATGCCGAAGATCCTGGACCCCCACGATTCGGCCTTCACACCCAGTATCAACTGCAGGATGCCCCCCAGCAGGACGAACGAACCCACGGTGACGGCCACGGCGACGCCGGTAACCAGGGGTGCCCCGAGCGCCAGGAGACCCAGGATGACCATCACGACACCCATCAGCATGAGCATTCTCGCATCCCGCTTGACTTCGTGCGCCGATGCCCGGTCGGGTGCAGTCACTCTGGATTCCTCCACAATCTGTCGTGCGATTCCCGCTGCCCGGAGCCTAGGCCACGCGTCCTTCGCACATCCCGCGGCGCTCGGTGCCAGAGCGTCGTTCTCCGTTGCGACGGTCCTTGGTCGGCGGCGAATACCATCTCCGCCGTTCGGTTGACCTCCGCTCGCCGTTCACCCGGCGGTCAATCTCGATCCCGTGGTCTTCCGACCCTCCCTCCTGGAGTGCGCCACCCTGGGCCAGCCGGGACCTACATCTTTCGAGGCCGTCTTCCCTGGCCTGGTTGCTCCGCTTCACCCCTTCCTTGAACACCTTTCGAATGACGCGGATCAAGATTTCCAGATCGTCGCGCGATCCCAGGTCGATCTCAACCGGGAACCTCATACCCTCGTGTTCGAAAAGGTTCTCGATCCGCAGAGTCCCGCCGGTGATCTCCTGCTCCAACTGCTTGGCCAACAGCTGTATTTGGACCTTGCCGTCATCACCGACACGTGGATCGAAATAGTCTCGCGCGAAGCTCACGCGCACGCTGGTTGCACTGCTGTCGACGGGGACGTCTATGTACCAGTTGCCGGCCTTGTCCAACTTCAGCCTATACCTACCGCGGGACATCTGTTTCACTCCTGAGCACTGCGTCACTTCCTTGCTGCAGTGAATTTGTCTCGTTCTGCGCCCTTTGGTAAGAGGTAACACCGCTATCCACCTGGTCTTACGGTTGTCGCTCGCCTACCAACCGATGCGGAACGTGCCAGTGGGAGCCGGCGCGCTGCCTGCATTGCGGCAGTGCGCCGTCGTGAGTGCTCAGCTTCCCATCAGTTGTTCCCGACCCCGACCGCGGATCCTTCGCCTCCGGGATCGGCGACTGCGATCCAGACGCCGGTCTCATGATCACGGTAGATGCCGTGAATCCGCCCGAACGATCCCGCTGCAACGGCAGCATCGGCGGCGTTACCTCCCTGCTCCAGAATCCTCACACCAGCCCATGTCGCTAGTGGATGAGCTGACGCGACCACTCCAGTGTGCGACCGTGCTACCTGATGGCGTCCCACTCCCAGGGCCGCTTGCGACCAGGAGTCAACAACGAAAAGGCAGGCCGCTACAACAACCAGCGGTACAGCCCTCACTACGCTCGCCAACCGATCCACTCGCATGACTGAACACCTCCACTGTCGTTTGCGCATCATCCGGTAACCGCCGTCGGACGGCCTGCGCACTTGGATGTGCACTCCTGGCATCGAGAACAATCGCGACCTGGTCTGCGTCATCGACGCAGCGCATCAGCATCAAGAATAACGCTGATGAGCGGAGTGCGCCGTTACACCGGAGACCCAACCGAAAACGGCCGGCGACCTGCACCGGTCCACCAGGGTTCTACGACCGAGTCGTTACACTACAATGCAGTATGGATCGAAAAGAGTTCGAGAGGATCGTGCGCGATACAATCGAGGGTCTCCCCGAGGAGTTCCACAACGCCCTCGAGAACGTCGCGATTGTGGTCAAGGAGGAACCGGATCGCCCGGATCGGGAATCCGCCGATCGGGATCCGGATGCTGAGCTCCTGGGACTCTATTATGGCACTCCGCTAACCGAACGTGGCAGTGGATACACCGGCTTCCCCGACCGGATCGAGATCTACCGGGGCCCCATCCTACGGACCTGCAATACGATACCCGAGATGATCGCAGAGATCAGAAACACGGTGATCCACGAGCTGGGCCACCACATGGGCCTCAGCGATGAGGATATGCCCTACTAGCTGAGAGTGGATTGCCTCGAGTCGTGATCGGTCGTGACGCGCACACTGCGTGCAGACGGCCGAGAGTGTAGTATTCTTCGTCCGCAGTAGCACCCTCGAACAGCATCACTCAAACAACCAGAACACGAGACAGATCATGATAGAGGAGCTCTACACGGCCCAGCAAGTCGATCTCAGGAATCGCTCCCGGGAATTGGCCGAGACCGTGATGCGTCCCATCGCAGCCAAATACGATGTCGAGCAGGAATACCCCTGGGAGGCTCAGAAGGCTATCAAAGAAGCCGGGCTTTCCGGTGTCTGGATTCCCAAAGAGTACGGTGGCCTCGGTGGAGGTGTGCTCGATCTGTGCATCGTAGTCGAAGAGTTCTCCCGCGCCTGTGGCGGGATGGGAGTCGGGTTCGCCGTGAACGCACTCGGCTCGTTCCCCATCATAGTCGGCGGAACCGATGAGCAGAAGGAGCGCTGGCTTCCACCGATCGCCGCGGGAGACAAGCTGATCGCTTTCGGCCTGTCGGAGGCGGAGGCGGGTTCGGACGCCGGATCCATGAAGACCAGGGCTGTGCGTGACGGCGACAGCTACGTGCTGAACGGTGACAAGAAATGGAACACCGGCGGTGCCGTGGCCTCGTTCAACACCATCTTCGCAGTAACCGATCCCGAGCGCGGAGCCCGCGGCGTTTCAGCGTTCGTGGTGGAAGCTGGTACGCCGGGCTACAGCGTCGGCAAGCACGAGGACAAGATGGGTATTCGCTGCGTTCCCGTGGTCGAGATCCACCTAAGGGACTGCAGAGTGCCGGCGGATACGTTGCTGGGTGGCGATGAAGGACGCGGTTTCAAGCACGCCATGATCACGCTCGACCGCGCCAGGCCCGGTGTTGCGGCACAGGCAGTCGGCCTGGCCCAGGGTGCCCTCGACCTCGCGATGCAGTACACCCACGAGCGGCAGCAATTCGGCCAGTCGGTGAGCTCGTTCCAGGGCGTCCAATGGATGTTGGCCGACATGGCGACGCAGATCGAAGCCGCCCGCCAGCTGGTACACGCCGCGGCGCGGACCATCGATTCCGGTCACAAGCACATCACCAAGATCTCTGCCATGTGCAAGCTCATGGCGACGGATGTGGCGATGAAGGTGACCACCGACTGTGTGCAACTGTTCGGCGGCTACGGTTACTGCAAGGACTACCCCATAGAGAAGTACATGCGCGATGCCAAGATCACACAGATTTATGAGGGGACCAATCAGATTCAGCGGCTCGTGATCGCGCGGAACCTGTTGCGAGAGGCTGCAGGCGGAGCGGGTTAGGCCAGCCACAGCCTCACTTGCAGTGATCAGATACTCGCTGCAAGTTGTCCCGCTTCACACGGTCAATCCTGGAACAGTTGATACGGAGGGCAACCATGAGTGGGATCAACGTCGGTCGCTGGCTTGCGGGCGGAATAGTCGCTGGGATTGTCGTTTGGGTAATCGAAGGCGTCGCGAGTTTCGCCTATATGGGTGACATGCGGTCGGCGCTCGAGGCCCACGGCATGACGATGGAGATGAGCGCTGCAGCGTGGGTGCTGAGTGTCGTCATCAGTCTGATTGTGGGCCTCACTTTGATCTTCTTCTACGCCGCAGCTAGGCCCCGGTTTGGCCCCGGTCCGAAGACCGCGGTCATCGTCGCCGTTGCCCTGTGGTTTGGTGGGTATCTGC
>CP070666.1:2997686-3048042 GCA_020351775.1 Gemmatimonadota bacterium
GATATCACAAGGCCGGTTGGAGGCGCTGCTGAACTTCCAGACGATGATTTCCGACCTTACTGGCCTGGAGATCGCGAACGCGTCACTACTCGACGAGGCTACGGCCGCTGCCGAGGCAATGACAATGACGCTAGGTCTGGTCAAGCATGGGGATGACGTGACCTTCTTGGTCGATGCCAACTGTCATCCGCAGACAATTGCAGTGGTTCGCACTCGGGCCCAGGCCCGTCATGTAACGATCGCAGTGGGGAACACCCTCCAATTCGAATTCGGCCCCGGAGTGATCGGAGCACTGCTGCAGTACCCCACCAGCGAAGGCCACGCCGCCGACTACCGGATTGTGTGCGAGCGGGCTCACGCAGCCGGAGCCCTAGTCACCATGGCTGCGGACTTGCTGGCACTCACTATTCTGACACCGCCCGGTGAGTTGGGCGCCGACATTGCCGTAGGCAGCTCGCAGCGGTTCGGCGTCCCGATGGGATATGGCGGACCGCACGCCGGGTTCTTTGCCACACGAGATGCCTACAAACGGAAGCTGCCCGGCCGGGTGATCGGAATCTCGAAGGACAGCTCTGGGAACCCCGCCTTGCGGATGTCATTGCAGACACGTGAGCAACACATCCGCCGTGACAAAGCTACCAGCAACATCTGTACTGCCCAGGTATTGTTGGCTGTGATCGCCGGGATGTATGCCGTATACCATGGGCCAGAAGGCCTGATCCGAATCGCGCGGCGGGTGCACGCCCTGGCGGCTACACTGGCCGAGGCTCTGAGGCGTCTGGGATGTCGGATCATCCACGACAGTTACTTCGATACGCTGTGCGTCGAGCTCGACACGGCCAAGGCAGCGAAGGTCGTCGCCGCCGCACGGCAGAATCGCATGAACTTGCGGGTCATCTCGCAGGGCCGCATCGGCATTGCCCTGGACGAGACGACGACGCTCTCCGACATCGAGGACATAGCTGCTTGCTTTGCCCTGGGAGCGGAACTGCCCTTTACGCCGCTCGAACTTGCACAGGAAACCAGCGACACACAGGCGATCCCCGCAGGTCTCAGGCGCAACGGGCCCATACTGCCCCAGCGAGTCTTCAACCGCTATCAGTCGGAGACCGAGATGATGCGGTACTTGAAGAAGCTCGAGTCACGCGACCTGTCGCTCACCTCGGCTATGATCCCGCTCGGCTCGTGCACGATGAAGCTCAACGCGGCTGTGGAGATGATGCCCATCACCTGGCATCGATTTGCCGGACTGCACCCGTTTGCCCCCCGCGAGCAGGCCGAGGGCTATCGGATGCTGTTCGAAGAGCTTCAGCATCATCTGGCTGAGATCACCGGGCTGCCACACGTCTCGCTCCAACCCAATGCCGGTGCGCAGGGTGAGTTCGCCGGGTTGCTGGTGATCCGGGCATACCATCACTCCCGCGGTGAAGCGGGCCGCAACGTCTGCCTCATTCCCAAGTCGGCCCACGGCACCAACCCCGCAAGCGCGGTGATGGCTGGTATGAAGGTGGTACAGATCGCCACGGACGATCGCGGCAACGTCGATCTCGACGACGTTCGAGCCAAGACAGCCGAGCACCGGAATGCGCTGGCAGCCCTGATGATCACATATCCTTCGACTCACGGTGTTTTTGAAGCAGGGATCAAGGAGATCTGCGATGTGGTGCACGAGAATGGAGGGCAGGTGTACCTGGATGGTGCCAATCTGAACGCTCAAGTCGGGCTATGCCGTCCCGGTGACTATGGAGCCGATGTCTGCCACATCAACCTGCACAAGACATTCGCCATCCCACACGGCGGAGGCGGGCCCGGCATGGGGCCGATCTGTGCGGCAGATCATCTCGCACCGTTCCTACCCGACCACCCTATCGTACCGCAGGGTCACGAGCAGTCGTGCGGCACGATCTCAGCAGCTCCTTGGGGCAGCCCCTCAATCCTGCCGATCTCATGGGCCTATCTCGCCCTAACCGGCCCAGACGGACAGACGAGTGCCTCCAAAGTCGCGATACTCAATGCGAACTACGTCGTCAAGCGCTTAGAGGGTGAATACCCATTGCTCTATTCTGGGGAGAGCGGCTTGATCGGACACGAGTGCATCATCGACACACGGCCGTTCAAACAGGGTTCGGGAGTCGACGCGGAGGACATCGCCAAGCGGCTGATGGATTACGGATTTCACGCGCCGACGGTGTCGTTCCCCGTGCTCGGCACCTTGATGGTCGAGCCAACCGAGAGCGAGTCAAAAGAGGAGCTAGATCGGTTCTGCGACGCCATGCTCGCCATCCGCGATGAGATCCGTGAGATAGAGAACGGTACTGCAGACCGCGAAAACAACCTACTGAAGAACGCACCTCATACTCTCGAAGTGGTAGCGGCGGACGAGTGGGAACGGCCCTATTCGAGGCAGCGCGCCGCCTTCCCCACCCCTGAGACGAGGGACCACAAGAGCTGGCCGACGGTGGGCCGTGTCGACGGAGCATTCGGTGACCGGAACCTGATCTGCTGCATCCCGATGTCCTCCTACGCCGAAGAACCGGCCACCGTGGGATCCTGAGCCGTGCGGTGGACCCTTATAGTAGAATCTTCGGGGCGGCCAGGTAGCGAGAACATGAGCATCGACCACTCCCTCTTGTGCAAGGCACGGGAGGGAGTCGGCTTCCTGCGGCTATACAGCTGGGCGCCACCCTGCCTCTCGTTCGGTCGCAATGAGCCCGCCCTCAGCCGCTACGACATCGCCCAGATCGAGCGGCTCGGCCTCGATACGGTACGGCGACCCACGGGTGGCAGAGCGGTGTGGCACGATGCCGAGGTGACCTATGCGGTGGCTGCCCCGGTCACCACGTTTGGATCGCTGCGCGAAACCTACAATATTATCCACGACACCCTGGCCGCCGCCCTGAGGAGCCTCGGTATCCCGGCCGAGCTGGCGGCCCGCCCCGAGTCCCATGCTGTCGGACTCGGCGCAGGTGCTTGCTTCGCCTCTCCCGTCGGAGGCGAGGTCGTGGTGGGGGGACGCAAGCTCGTTGGCAGCGCCCAGGTGAGAGAGGGTGCGGCGTTCCTACAGCATGGATCGATCTTGCTGCAAGATGGGCAGGATGTAGTTGCTCGGGTGACAAAGGGCGAGCGAGGCTCTCCCCTGGCGACATCGATCGGCAGCCTACTGGACCGCCGGGTGGCACCAGCGGAGCTGGCCCGAACGATAGCTGACGAGGCACGCCGGGCGTGGCCGGGTGTTTGGACCACAGGCGACGCGCGGCCAATGGACTTGTCCACCGAACGGTTTGCCAACCCAGCTTGGACGTGGCGCCGATAAGCTGACTGCTACTTCAAACGGCTGAAAATCATGAAACGCATCTCGTCACTGACCATCCCCGCGGTGCTCGCAGCGCTCGTAGGGAGCGAGGGCTGTGCCCCTGATCTGAGCTGCGAAGGAGACTGGTGCGGCACATTGGTGATGGTCTCCCCTGCCGAGCCCCCAACGTTGCTGCCGATCTTTGCGCAGTTCGACATCCACATCGCCTTGGCCGCTCAGCTGTTCTGGCGCCTCGCCGATGTGGGCCCGAATCCGACCTCGCGGGGGCATGAATCATTCGTGCCCGGACTGGCGGAGCAGTGGGAGTTCTCGGACGATTCTCTGACGGTCGTCTTCCGATTGAACCCGGCGGCCCGGTGGCACGACGGCGCACCCGTGACGGCGCGAGATGTGGCCTTCACTTTCGACGTCTACCGCGACACCATCATCAACGCGCTGCCGCGATCCCGGCTCGACAGGATAGTGAGCGTGACGGAGCGGGATCCGGCCACCGTGGCGTTCCAGTTCAGCGAGCGCTACCCGGAGCAGTTCTTCGACGCCGTGTACCACATGCGCATTCTCCCGCATCATCTGCTGGACACGATCCCGCGAGCGGGGCTGCGCAACCACCCCGTAGCACGCAACCCGGTGGGCAATGGCCCGTTCCGGCTCAGACGCTGGGATGCCGGCGAGGCAATCGAACTGTTGGCAGATTCGACCTTCTTTGCCGGAAGGCCCAGCGTACGGCGGTTGTTGTGGCAGTTCTCCAGCGACGTCCCCACCATGGTGACCCAGCTCGCCGCCGGCGAGGTCGACGTGCTGTATCCCGTGACTGGATTGGAGAACATAGACAGGATCAGAGGCGAGCCGGACCTGCGGACTGTCGACGTGCAATCCAACGCGTACGCGTACGTCGCATTCAACTTCCGGGATCCCGCTGACCTCGACAGGCCTCACCCGCTGTTTGCGGACCGCCGACTCAGACGGGCCCTGACCATGGCGGTGGATCGCGCGGTGATCGTGCGCAGCGTGATGGGAGATGCGGGTGTGGTACCGGTCGGGCCGGTCACAGCCGGCCATTGGATATGGGACGACGATATCGAGCAGCTGCCGTACGATCCAGACCGGGCCAGGACCCTGTTGTCTGAGCTGGGCTGGTCGGACAGCGACGCAGATGGAGTGCTTGATCGCGACGGGCAACCACTTTCCTTCGAGTTGCTGATTTCTTCCACCAGCGTGCTACGCGTGCGGTCGGCAGTGTTCCTCCAGGAACAACTGAAACAGGCCGGGATAGACATGACGATTCAAACGCTGGAACCCAACGCGTGGGGCAGCAGGGTGTTCGGCAGCAGGCGTTTCGATTCGTATTTCGGCTCTTGGCTACAGGATCCCAGTCCGGGCTCCGTGACCGAGAGTTGGACAGCAGCAGGCATTGATGCCGGAAACGTTGGGGGCTACACCAACTCAGAGATCGACCGGCTCGTACAGAGCGCCCGCTCGGAATTCGATCCGGCTGTCGCGAAGGAGATGTGGAAAGCAGTCATTGGACTGATCAACGGCGACGCTCCAGCGATATGGATATATGGTGGCGTGGTCACGGTCGGGATTCACGACCGGTTCGAGAACGTGTCGTTCCCCTGGGATGAATGGTGGAAGAACCTGTGGATGTTTCGAGTAGCCGCCTCCCGCCTCATCGACCGTGATCTGATGCCGGCATACTAGGGTGGTTCGGTTCGTAGCCCGCCGGTTGCTTCAGGGTGTCGCCGTCGTTTTCCTTGTTGCGACCCTGGCCTTCATATTGTTTCGCCTGGCGCCGGGTGATCCGTTCACCCGAATGGGCGACGCGTCATCTGCGTCACAAGAGTTCAAAGCCCAAGCACGTCGCAATCTCGGTCTCGATCAGCCGCTCCATACGCAGTACTTCCGATACATCGCAAACCTTGCCCGCGGGGACCTCGGGATGTCGTTCTCCGAACAGAGGCCGGTATTGAGAGCGATAGCCGACCGTGTGCCCGCTACCGTGGTTCTGGCTGCAGCTGCACTGTTGATCGACTTCCTGCTGGGGATCTTCATTGGGGCCGCTCAGGGCAGCCGCGCCGGATCGAAGGCTGACGATCTGCTTTCGGTGCTGACCCTGACCTTGTACTCGGTCCCGGTCTTCTGGCTGGGCCTCATGCTCATGCTGGTCTTCGCTCATAACGTCGGCCTGCTAGATCTGCTGCCGGCCACAGGCTCGAAGACGACCGGTGTTTATGAGTATCTGACTCCCCTGGGGCAACTCACGGACCGCATCAGGCACCTGATACTGCCCGCTGTCGCGCTCGGTTTGGTGGGAGCCGCTGGCACAGCCCGGTACCAGCGCGCTGCGATGCTGGATGTGATTCGGCAGGACTTCATACGGACGGCTCGCGCCAAGGGCTTGCGGGAGCGTTCCGTGCTGCTGGGACACGCGCTGCGCAACTCACTGTTGCCAATCATCACCCTCTTCGGCCTTTCTTTTCCCATATTGCTCTCAGGCACCGTGCTGGTTGAAACGGTGTTCGCGTGGCCCGGCCTGGGTAAGTTCGTGGTCGACGCAATCTTTGCACGCGACTACAACGTGGTCACCGGGGCAGTCATCATTTCAGCGTGTATGGTCGTCCTGGGCAACCTGCTCGCTGACCTCCTCTATCGGGCCGTTGACCCACGCGTTCGGGGGGTGGTGTGAGCGAGACGTTGCTCCGGTTGTCTCGTAACCGGCGCTGGAGATATGGCATCGCGCTCCTCACAGTGCTGGGAGCACTCGCGGCACTGGCTCCCTTGCTGGCTCCGTACGATCCAACAGCACAGCTCGGGCTCGCACGGCAACTGCTACCGCCGTCGGCAGCCCATCCGTTCGGAACCGACATCTTCGGACGAGATGTTCTCAGCCGCGTGATCTACGGAGCCCGGATTTCATTTGTGATTGCTCTGTCAGCGGTACTACTGTCGGTGATAATTGGCACATCTGTCGGCGTAGCGGCTGGATATGGCGGTCGGCTACTCGACGGGGCGCTCATGCGTACGGTGGACGCCGCCCTTGCAGTACCACGCGTCTTGCTGCTTCTGCTCGTATTGGCGCTGTGGGAGCGAGTCGGTGTCGCGAGTTTGATCATCATCCTCGGTTCCACGAGCTGGTTTGGGGTTAGCCGGATAGTTCGTGCAGAGGTGTTGAGTGTTCGAGAGCGAGGATATATGGAGGCAGCCAAATCGCTGGGGGTTGGGCAGCGCAGGATCTTGTCACACCATCTGCTGCCCAACATCACGTCGCCGATCATCATCGCCGCGACACTGGGTATGGGACAGATCGTGTTGATCGAGGCCGGGCTGTCGTTTCTGGGCCTGGGCATCCAGGAACCGACGGCATCACTGGGGCGAATGATGCAGGCGGGCAGTGCTCTCCTAGTGAACGCCCCATGGACCTCGATCTTCCCCGGTGCCATCATCGTGCTCACAGTGATCGGTTTCAGCCTCGTGGGTGACGGATTCCGCGACACCCTCGATCCACGCACAGCATGAGCGAGCTGCTCCGAGTACGGCACCTCACCACGAGCTTCATGACCGGAGCCGGCCTGGCCCGTGCCGTGGACGACGTCTCTCTCACGCTGCTGGAGGGTGAGACGCTGGGGATGGTCGGCGAATCCGGCTGCGGTAAGACGGTTACCGCGTTGTCGCTTCTGAGACTAGTCGATAGACCCGGTCACATCGCGCACGAGAGCGTGATTGAGTACCAAGGCAAGGACCTGATGCAGATGAGCCCCGCACAGCTGCGGCAGATCCGCGGTGCCGAGATTGCCATGATCTTTCAGGAGCCGACTGCAAGCCTTAATCCCGTGCTCACCGTAGGCGCTCAGGTCGACGAGGCGGTGCGTGCCCACCGATCCGTCTCACGCGCAGATGCGCGGGCCCGGACCGTCGAGCTATTCGAGTTGGTTGGAATACCGGATCCAGCGAAACGAGTCAACGAGTACCCGCACCAATTGAGCGGTGGGATGCAGCAACGAGCTATGATTGCCATGGCCTTATCGTGCAACCCAAGAATCCTGATCGCCGATGAGCCCACCACTGCCCTCGATGTGACGATCCAGGCACAGATCCTGGAACTACTAGTGGAGCTGAAGCAACGCCTCGGGATGGCCATGATATTGATAACTCACGACCTCGGTATCGTGGCCGGTGTGGCGGATCGAGTCGCGGTGATGTACGGCGGCCAAATCGTGGAGCAGGCAAACACCGACGCTCTGTTCCGGCAGCCCGCTCACCCCTATACAAGTGCTCTGCTACGGGCTGTCCCTCGTCTCGACCAGCCGGCTACCCGGCTCGCGACGATTCCGGGAGCCGTACCGCCGGCCACGGCATGGCCGCCAGCCTGTCGCTTCCATCCGCGCTGCCCACAAACGATGGACCATTGCAAATCGGAGATGCCGGGCCTGACCGAGACGGGACCCGCGCATCTCACACGCTGCTGGCTGGCCGAGGAGCAGCACCGGAGGGACGCGTGAAATCAGTCCCGACCCCACTTCTCAGCGTCCGGCATCTCGTCAAGCAGTACCGGGCAACAGGCGGATTGTTGTCGAGGCCTGCGCCGCTCCTCGCTGTGAGCGACGTGAGCTTCGATCTTGCCTACGGAGAGTCACTGGGTCTGGTCGGAGAGAGCGGCAGTGGCAAGACCACTCTGGCGCGCCTCATCCTGCGCCTGACGGAAGCGACTGCCGGTAGCGTGAGATTCGACGGAATCGACGTTCTCGATCTCGACGCCCGATCGCTGCGCGCTCTACGACGGCGGATTCAGATCGTATTTCAAGACCCGTTCGGCTCGTTGAACCCACGCATGTCGGTCGGTGCCGCTGTCCGCGAACCAATAGAGGTGCACAACATCGCCAGAGGGGCCGCAGCCGTCGAGAAAGTGACGCAGCTGTTTCAGGAAGTGGGACTGGATCCGTCATATGTCGACCGGTACCCACACGAGCTCTCAGGTGGTCAGAGACAGCGGGTCGGCATTGCACGTGCACTCTCCGTGGAACCAGACCTCCTGGTGCTGGACGAGCCGGTATCAGCCCTCGACGTGTCGGTTCAGGCACAGGTTCTGAACCTGTTGCTGGATTTGCGTGAGCGTCGTGGCCTCACGTATCTGTTCATCGCACACGATCTGGCGGTCGTGCGCCATATTGCTCAGCGGATAATCGTGATGTACGCCGGGAGATTCGTAGAGACGGCACCGGCTGCGCAAGCCTATTCCGAGCCGCTGCACCCCTACACTCGTTCGCTATTGTCGGCCGTGCCGGTACCGGATCCGCGAGGGCAGCGACAACGGATAGTACTGAAGGGCGACATGCCCGACCCACGACACACGCCGGCAGGATGCGTGTTTCATCCCCGCTGTCCCCATCTCAAGAAGGACGATAGATGCCGCACCGAGGTACCTCTGTTGCGTGAAGCGGCCGAAGGCCGGAAAGTGGCCTGCCACTGGTTTGAGGAGCCGATGACCGTGCCGCAAAGCCAAGCTGCTCGGCACGTCAACTAGCCACACGACCTGGCAGACAGTATTAATGTGCCTGCCCCTAACAGCCCGGGGCCGGTGCCACTGGCGGGTTCCTGGGCACCGATAATTCGCCGGGAGGCAACTACATGAGCTTGCTCGTATGGGTCGTACTCATATATCCGCTGATCCTGGTTGGCGTCAGCCTGTGGCGGTCGAAAGGAGTCCAGAGTCACGAAGACTTCGCCGTAGCGGGCCGTTCGGTCCCCGTGGCGCTGTTGGTGGGTACCCTCGTCTGCACCTGGATCGGGTCTGGCTCCCTGTTTGGCGGCGCGGGTCTGGCGTACCGCTCCGGCATCTCGGAGTTGTGGTTCTCGTCCGGTGGATGGGTAGGGCTCATTGCCGCCTACTTCCTTGCCGGCCGCGTGCGACGAATCGCACAGTACACGGTTCCCGATCTGCTCGAGCAGCGGTACAACGCGGCAGCCCGACTGCTCGGCACTCTCGCGATCATTCTCGCCTACGTCACGATTGCGGCGTATCAATTCCGTGGTGGCGGCTGGATCCTCAGCATCGTGACCGACGGGAGGATCTCCCCGGAGGCGGGCGTGCTCATCACCGCCGCAGCAATCGTAACGTTTACGGCACTAGCGGGTATGGTGTCTATCGTAACCGTCGATGTATTCAACGGCATTGTGATCACACTGGCCGTCTTGCTCGCCTTGCCCTATATGGTTTTTGAACTGGGTGGGGTCGGCGCAGTGTTGGATCGACTACCTACAGAACACATGACTCCACTCGGCGGACACAACGTGCTTTGGGTGATCGGAGTCGCGATGCCGACTTTCCTGCTCATTCTTGGCGAGAGCGGCATGTACCAGAAGTTCTTCTCCGCCAAGAATGCCAAGGCCGCGAGACAAGCGGTGCTGGGAATGGTGGTCGGCATAGTCGTGATCGAAACGGCACTGGCCTTGCTCGCGATCGTCGGCCGCGCAGCCTTTCCGGACCTGCTGGAACAGACCTCAATCGTCGGAAGGGCAGCCTCGGAAACCGTCATTCTGTACATGGCCCGCCACGGCCTGCCGCTCTTGGGAGGGGCCATACTGCTGGCAGCAGCGATCGCCATCGTGCTGTCGACCGGCAACACGTTCCTGCTCGTTCCGTCGACCAACGTCAGTCGGGACATCTACCAGCGGTTCATCAATCCCAACGCGTCCGAGAAGCAGAAGGTGAACCTGCAGCGGATCTTCATAGTGGTGTTCGGCGGAGTCGGATTGGTGCTGCTGACTCAATTCCAGACGGTGCTGTCGATGGCGTTGTACGCATACTCACTGGTTGGAGCCAGCCTGACCCCAGCGCTGCTGGCGTGCTTCCTGTGGAAGAGGGTCACACCTCAGGGAGGCGTAGCGTGTATCGCGGGAGGTTTGGGTAGCATTGTCGGAATCAAGCTCCTGAACCGACTCGGAATGGACTTTACCCTGTCGCTGGGCGGAACGGTGTTCGACTTCGCCAGTAGCGACTACATCGTCATCCCTGGAGTGTTGATTTCAATAAGCCTACTGCTGGTGGTGAGCCTGGTCACCAAACAATCGCCACCCGAGAAGTGGCAGTCGTTCTTCACATCCGATGCCGAAGAGGCTGGCTAGTCGAACAAGTCGCTTTGATCAGCAGCAGCCTCGGCCATGTCAGTCTTCAAAAAGACATGCAGCCGACGGCGCCAGCCTGCGACATCAAACCGTGCCTCCGAGGACAGCACGCGACTCAGCACGTCCGGGATGTCGTTCAGCGCGTCCAGCATATCGGAGAGGATCTCGCGGGCTTCCTGAATGCGGAAGCGTTCATCACTCGCGACAGCCATGTCATGCAGAATCGCCTGCTCACTGCGCGAAGCAACAATGGGTTCGTCCACAGTGGCTGTGTAGACTTCCGTGCGGCGGCCCGGCCCGCGGTTTTCCTCGATGGGCGTGAGACCGACGATCGCGTCTGAGCGCCAGTACTTGCCGTAGCCAAGCGATACCATGCGGTCGGGTTTGATCTCCATGTGAGTCTCCCCTATCTCCCCATCTTCTTCTTGAGAGCGTCCAGTCGGGCTTCGGCCTCCGCCTCGCGTGCAGCCCGGTCGAGCTGAGACCGCAGCAGCTCATCTCCGACATCCGTGTCGGGACGCGCACCTCCGGCCGCCTCAATCTCCCGCCACGCCGAATCCACATGATCCTTGCCAGCGGCCTGCTTGAGCTGCCCCTTCATCTCCTCCAACTCCTTCTCCGCCAGCTCAAGCTCCGCCCGCTGAGCTGCGAGCTTGTCCTCCAACACCTCCACACGACCGCGATGCTTCTCAATGAAGCGGTCCGCCACCTCGACGGTCTCCTGATCATCGATTTCGGCGGCCAGGCGACCCCGACGCTCCGCGTCCTCCAGGTGGCGCCGCTCGACCACCAACTGCCGCTCCGTCTTGTTGGCCGCCTGGCGCATCCCCTCGAGGGCGGCCCGGGCTTCGATCACAGCATCGCGCATCCCGGACAACACTTCGCGACTGTCAGGCGGCCCTGTGGCCGCGTCCAGAGCCGCGTTGATCGCCTCTCTCAGGCGCTCGAACATCAGCTCTTCTTAACTGTCTTGGCGTAGAACGGTGTGAGGATCTGCGTCACCTTGCGCGATTTGCACTTGGGACACGTCGGCTGTTTGCGGTCATGTTCCGAGATCGACCTGATCACCGAGAACTGCTTGTGGCAGTTGCCGCACTCGTATTCGTAAGTAGGCATGCTTGCTTACCCCTGCAGAACATCTCTCAACGCAATAAGCGGACAAAAAAACGATACGCCTCGCTGCCCACCGGGTCAAGCGAACCACGGTTACACAACAGAAATGCAGATCCGGCCTGCGTAGTATCGCCCAGTCGTCAGTGGCGAACCCGGGCAACCTGGTGTACCCTACTTTCCAGGAGTAGAATTAGGATTGTGAGATACGCAATTTGGATATTTCCGCTGGTGCTAGCCGCTTGCGGCCCAGGAGACAGCGCGAGCAGCTTCGCCTGTGGGATTCAGGCCGTGGCCGGACCAGCTATGGTACTGGAACAACTACCGGTGGCTGGGCGGATCCTCACAGCGGTACCCGAAGGAGTCGAGGGCGTCATACCGGCTCGGGTCGTAGGATATCCGTCGGCTCACGCATTGGCGGCGCAAGGCCCCGAAGGTGTTGTGCTGGGCTTCGAAGGAGAGGGGTTCCCCAGTCTGCCGGGCTTTGGACTATTGCTGGTCGAAGATTCGCTCGAGACGTTCAAGGGAGTTCTGGTCTACGAGACAGAAGCCCCGCGCGGGCTGCCGATGTTGGGCAGCATCTCCAGCCCGACCATGACCTTGCCCGTTTACGGGCTGCGGGTGACTTGGAGCGCCGTGAGCGATCCCCGATGCCCGCTTCTCAGCCCGGTCGACACCGCGCTCAGGTAAGCGGACCTCCAATGGGATCTCGCAGGATGCGACCCAGGGGCGATCACTGCCCCAAGGCAAACTCATCTCGGACCTGACGCATCAACCGGTCCACACTGGCCGAGCAGGGGAACAGCAGGTTGTCCGACAGCCGGTTGAGGGCGACCCGTAGCGCAGAGAACCAATCGGCGGCGCGAGCATAGATGTCCGCCACGTCCAAATCCCGCGCCAGGCGATTGTTGGCGGCTTGCCGGAAGCCGCGGGTCCCCATCGCCTCGTAGAACTCTATGTCCGGTCCGCCGCTCCACTGCTGCCGCTCCGAGATCCGGTCCGGAAAGATGCCAGAGAGCCACAGCGTGAAGTTCCCCAAGTGAGCCTGCAGCAAGAATCGCCGCCTGCCCGCTTGCTGGTCGATGTCTGCGACTATGTCCGCGACATAACGATACACTTGATCATCGTGCGGTGTGATGCGGAAGGCTCGATCTCGCACGCCAAATTCATACAACAACGCCCCGACGTAGTTACTCAGCCGTGAGTCCGAGATTCCGACTCTTCGCAGAGTGTGTTTGACTGCAACACACACGAACAGCTCGAGTGAAGGAGCGCCAAGGTCGGGAGACTCTCGCAGTAGCTCGAACAGCTCTGCCCGATCGAGCAACTGGTCGATACCACCCTCGCGCAGCAGCCGCTCGCACTCGATCCGCCGCTCATCGTCTCCCTGCGACAGAGCCTGAACAGCGAACTCCAAATCAGCAGCCGTGAGCCGTTCCTGCAAATTGGCGAGGATCATAGGCCACGCTCCCGCGCGGTGCTGCGAACCGGGTGGGGACGCTCGCTCTGAGATACCGAGCTGCGATGACAACCCACACATCCAGTATCTGCAACAATCACCCCGTGCTAAAGGACCCAGGTCACAAAACCTCGAGCCGTCCCCTGTACCCTCTAAACCCGTCATTCCCAACACGTTCCATCCTATCCCCCTATATTGCTACCTCGCACCGCCTGTGGGGTATCACATTAGAGGACCGAGGCGAGATCGGAAGTCGAGACTCAATAATGATTTACGTCTGTGTACCGAGCTTTAACGCTGCTTCCACTGTCGGACTAGTCCTGTGGAAGATCCGCCAGGTGCTGGAGGAGTTCCGCCGGGAGTATCAAGTCCTGGTAGTCGACGACGCCTCAACCGACGACACCGCGGCGGTGCTGGAGCCGTACGAACGGGCTCTGCCAATGACGTTGATCAGGATGGGCCAGCGCGTGGGACACGGAGCCAGTCTTGAGATCCTGGTGCGGGAGGCCCTGAGCCGTACAGACAGACCGCGGCGTGACTGTCTGATCACGCTGCCAACGGATTTCTCGGTAACGCCCGCAGTGTTGCCGGACATGATCAAACGCATCGAATCCGGCGCCGATGTGGTGGTCGGAGAGGCACTGACCCCTCGCATCTCTCCAGCCATGCGAGGTGTGCGCCGCCTCGCAACATGGCTGCTGCGACCGGGCGTTCAGCTCAAAGGCCTGCGCGACGTAGCTTCAGGGGTCTATGCGTTCAGACTGATCACGCTCCGGAGCTGCATCAAGGAGAGCCGGGGCCCCTTGCTCCAAACCGATGGAAGGTGCGCCGACGCGGAGTTGGTGGCGCGGGCGGCGACCGTAGCCCGGCAGATAGCAGTTCTGCCGCTCACGGCAGCCGCCCCTGATGGGCTGGCCAGACCACGCGAAAGGGCGCTCTCACTCGCCCTCAACCTGATTCGGGCCGGCAGGAGCCTGAGCATCCCCGCACCCCAGACTCCAATCCAACGAGCATCGTGATGCGTACTGCCGCCAGTCTGCTCGTCATCTCAGTCGGCGTCGCTCCGCTAGCCGCGCAATCCGACTCCGCCAGCGGCGAGCATTGGGCCACCCTGTTCGCCAACGAGACTCTCGTGTACGAGGCCAAGTTCGGCTTCATAACACTCGGTAGCGGCATGATGCATACGGCCGGAATCGACACGGTTCGTGGCACCCCAGCCCTGCACGTGATATTCGTCCTAAAGGGCGGTGGTGTCATATACAGCCTGCACGATCGAATGGACTCGTGGATCGGCCTGGATGACTTCGCCTCACGGCGCTTCGTACAAGATCTCCATGAAGGGGGCAACGAGTACTATAGAGTTTTCGACATCTTCCCCGATTCGGGCTACTACATACAGCAAGGCGTCGACTCCGTCCTGCCTGCTGCTGCAAACCCGCTTGACGACTACGCTTTCTTCTACTTCGCCAGAACCCTAAAGCTGGTGCCGGGAGACACCCTCAAGTTCAACAACTACTTCCGACCCGATCGAAACCCAGTAATTCTGGAGGTGCTCGAACGGGACACGCTGGACTTGCCGGCAGGCCGGTTTCCCACAATCGTGACGCACCCGGTCATCAAAGGTCGCGGAATCCTGGCAGAGGGCAAGGAAGCACGGATGTGGATCAGCGATGACGACCGTAGGCTGATGGTGCAACTGAAGATCAAGTTTTCGTTCGCCACCATTACGCTCAGGCTGAAGAGTATCGTGGCTGAACCACCGGAAGACATGTTGCTCAGGCCGGGGAAATACCCCGGCTCATAAAAAGGGCCCGTAGCGGGCCCCCATCAGCTAGCTACAGTCCCCTAGTCAGTCGCTCGCCTTCTCTTTGCCACGAATGGTCTCTTTGACCCGGGTTGCAGTCTCAGGACTGAAGATTCTCAGTATCACGTATATCAAGAGCCCGATTGCCGCCAGCCAGAACAGCGACGACAGCAGCGAAAACACGAACCCGAGCAAACCGAACACGAGTTTCAGAGCCACCACCCCGACCACGGCGATGATGGAATAGCTGACTATTGTGCGAACCATGATTGCTCCGTCACTTACTCTTGTGGCTCTCTACGAGCAGAAGTTACACTTGGTTTCAGAGCAAGGTGAGTGCCATGACCAATCCTGATATCCTGGTCGTTGGGTGTGGGATCGTGGGAGTGTCGTGCGCCCGGGCGCTAGCACAGCGTGGCCATCGAGTGGCTGTGGTAGAGGCAGGTCCCCACAGTGGCGCAGCCTCGTTGGTCGCCGCCGGCATGCTCGCCCCACAGGCGGAGGCGGCAGCCCAGGATCCGATGCTCGAACTCGCAGTCCGCGCCCGCGACTTCTACGTGGAGCTGGCGCCGGCCCTGCTCGAGGAAACCGGCATCGACATCGGACTGCGGACAGACGGCATCCTGCAGGTGGCGTTCACTGAAGAGGAGGTCACACAACGGCGTGCCGAGGTCGCGTGGCAACGGCAGAGCGGGTTCACAGCAGAGTGGCTCTCTCCCGATGAAGTGCGAGAGCGGGCACCAGGAATATCGCAAGATGTTCTGGGGGCCGCGTTTGCTCCCGAGGATGGCTCAGTCAACCCGCTTGCGCTATTGGAAGCCATGACCAAGAGCGCCGAATCAAGTGGCACGACTGTAATCAGGGGTGCAAACGTCGAGGCCCTGGTACACTCGGACGACCGGGTCGATGGTGTGCGAACCTCAGATCGGACGCTCTGGGCCGGGGCCGTGGTTGTGGCGGCCGGGGCTTGGTCGGGTCGAATCGGCGCGCTGCCGCGTCCCATCTCGGTCGAGCCTATCAGAGGTCAGATCGCAGCCTTGGACTGGCCTCCCGACGAACCGCCTGCGATCGTCTACGGAGCCGGTGGGTACGTGGTCAAGCGCGGATCCGCGGCGATCGCGGGGTCGACGATGGAGAACGTTGGCTTTGACGCATCGGTCACGGCCGATGGCCTCAATCGGGTTCGCCAGGTGGCCGCTCAAGTATACCCTGCACTCGCTCATTGCGAGATACGCCGCAGTTGGGCCGGGCTGCGGCCCCAGACCCCCGATGGCCACCCCATCATCGGTCCGGACCCGCACCTCTCCCGCTTGTGGTACGCCACCGGTCATGGCAGGAACGGCATCCTACTGGCCGGCTACACCGGCGAACTGCTAGCGCGACTCCATTCGGGCGAAACGATCGAGCACGACCTCAGCTGCGTCACGCCAGGGCGGTTCTGGAGCTGGTAGCCCCCAGCTTGCCACGCCACACGGCCCGTGTTCAACCAAACGGTTGAACACCTCGCGCAGCCCGCTGGTACACGGGAACCGTCCTGACTATGTTTAGCGCTTCCATGGAACTGGTCCAGCTCGAAGCCGGCAACGGTGCGAATGTGACAGCCGGGCACCGCAAGCCCCCCTGGCTCAAGGTGAAGGCGCCCGGGGGGAAGAACTATGCCCACTTGCGGCGGCTGATGGACCGCCTGAGGCTGCACACAGTCTGTGAGGAGGCACACTGCCCCAACGTGGGGGAGTGTTGGAACCACAGGACCGCCACGTTCCTGATATTGGGCGATGTGTGCACTCGCAACTGTGCTTACTGCGCGGTGACGCACGGAACGCCACCCGACTACGATCCGGAGGAGCCCACTCGACTGGCCGAGGCCGTTGCCGCCATGGGGCTGGAACACGTTGTGATCACGAGCGTCGACCGGGACGACTTGCCGGACGGCGGAGCCGAGATCTTCGCCGGGTGCGTGACGGAGATCCGCGGGCGGCTGCCCGACACTTCGATCGAGGTACTGATCCCCGACTTTCAAGGATCCGAACGAGCGCTCTCGATCGTCCTCGAGGCGCAACCCGACATCCTCAATCACAATCTGGAGACCGTTGAGCGGTTGTATCCCTTGGTGCGCCCGGGCGGTCGCTACGGCCGCGCACTGCAGCTGCTCAAGCGAGCGAAGCAGAACGGGCCAGATCAGCTGACCAAGTCAGGAATCATCTGCGGCATGGGGGAGGAATGGGACGAGCTGCTAGGTGCGATGGGTGCGTTACGAGCCGCCAATGTGGATATCCTCACGCTGGGCCAATACCTGCGCCCGTCGGGCGCTCACCTCGCAATAGCGCGGTTCTACACACCCGAGGAGTTCGCCGAACTGGCAAGGATTGGGCACGAGATGGGATTTCGACACGTTGAGGCTGGACCCTTAGTGCGCTCCTCGTACCATGCGTGGGACCAAGCCAAGAGAGCGACTGCAACATTGTAGAATCTCTGGAGACAATCGATGGCTCAGACAGCCACAGCTTCGGTACTCGATACTGAGCGGGCGGGTTTCTACCGCGAACTACTGCGCCAGATGTGCCTGATCCGCCGGTTCGAAGAGCGTACCGGCGAATCCTACGCGCTCGGCAAGATCGGTGGATTCTGCCACCTGTACATCGGTCAGGAGGCGGTTGCCGTTGGGGCGCTCGCCGCGCTCCGGGATGACGACTATGTCATGGGCAGTTATCGCGACCACGGTCATGCACTGGCGCGCGGGATGTCGGCCCGCGAGGTAATGGCGGAGCTATACGGCAAGGTGACGGGATGCTCACGCGGCAAGGGGGGATCCATGCACCTGTTCAGCGTCGAGCGTCAGTACCTCGGCGGACACGCAATCGTGGGCGGTCATATCCCCCTGGTAGCCGGCGCGGCGTTCGCAATCAAGTACCGTGGAGAAGACCGAGTGGCCCTGGGGTTCTTTGGAGAGGCCGCGGTCAACAACGGGGCGTTCCACGAAGCACTCAACATGGCCGCCGTCTGGAAGCTTCCGGCCATCTTCGTTGCCGAGAACAACCGCTATGGGATGGGGACCGCGATGGAGCGTGCCTCCGCGGTGTACGACGTGGCCACACGAGCCTGTTCCTACGATATGGATCGGGAAATGATGGATGGCATGGACGTGCTGGCGGTCTACGAAGCAACCGCACGCGCTGTCGCGCGCGCGCGTGACCACCGGCTCCCGACCTTGCTGGAGGCGCGCACATACCGTTTCATGGGACACTCGATGTCAGACCCAATCCACGGACATTACCGCACGCGGGAAGAGATCGAGGAACAGAAAGCGCGGGATCCTCTTCACACATTCGGCGACAGGCTCATCGAGGCAGGCATCATGTCGTCCGAGGATCACGAGGAGATGGAGCGGCGGATCGGAAAGGAGTTGGACGACGCCGTCGCATTTGCAGAAGAAAGTGCCGAACCCGATCCCTACGAACTCTATACCGACGTCTACGTCGATTGACATGCCGACCATAACATACCGTGACGCCTTGAATCAGGCGCTCAAAGAAGAGATGGAACGTGACGCCAACGTATTCCTGATGGGCGAGGAAGTCGGCGTCTACCAGGGGGCCTATAAGGTCAGCCGCGGTCTGCTCGATGCGTTCGGAGAAGACCGTGTAGTTGATACACCGATCACCGAGCTGGGATTCGCCGGCGTAGGTATCGGTGCGGCGATGGTGGGGTTGCGGCCGGTCATTGAATTCATGACCTGGAATTTCGCTTTGCTCGCCATCGACCAGATCGTGAACTCGGCGGCCAAGATGTTGTACATGTCAGGTGGACAGATCCCTATTCCAATCGTATTCCGGGGACCGGGCGGGGCCGCCCTTCAGTTGGCGGCGCAACACTCCCAGGCATTCGACAGCTGGTACGCCCACGTACCTGGCCTCAAGGTAGTGGCACCTGCGACTCCGTACGACGCCAAAGGACTGCTGAAGTCGGCGATCCGCGATGAGAATCCCGTAGTGTTCCTCGAGGGCGAAATGATGTACAACGCCAAGGGTGAGGTGCCGGAGGGAGAGTACACCGTCCCGCTGGGCGAAGCGGATGTGAAACTGGAGGGCTCCGACGTAACGCTCGTGTGCCACGCCAAGACGGTGACTGTTGCCCAACGAGCTGCACAGCAGTTGGCTGAGGAATGCGGCATCGCGGCAGAAATAGTGGATCTGCGCACGATCCGGCCGCTCGACACTGACGCCATCATTCGCAGTGTGGCAAAGACCAACCGATGCGTGGTCGTCGAGGAAGGCTGGCCGTTCTGCGGAATCGGGGCACAGATAGTGGACTACATTCAGCTCTACGCTTTCGACCACTTGGATGCGCCGGTGCTACGGGTAACCCAGGCAGACGTGCCAATCCCGTATAACAAGCGGCTGGAGAAGGCGGCGAAGCCGAGCCCCGAACGCGTCGTCGAAGCGGTGAAACAGATCACATATCTCGACTAATTGGCAGACCGGATCCGAAATGGCAACTAAAGTCTACATGGAAGCGCTCTCTCCCACGATGGAGGAGGGGCGCATCGTGAAATGGCTGAAGCAGGAAGAGGAACCCGTGATGGACGGCGATGTCCTTGCGGAAGTCGAGACTGACAAGGCCATCATGGAATTGCAGGCCCGAGGGGAAGGAACGCTGCGCAAGGTGTTCGCCACTGAAGGGGATACCGTCGAAGTGGGGACTGTGATCGGAGTGATAGCCGCAGCTGACGAGGACATAGGGGAGATACTCGCCACCGTGGGGGCGACTGAAGGGGAGCGACGGGCCGATGGTGACGTAGGTCCCGAGCGGGCCGCTTCGGGCCCGGATACCGCTGCGCCGGTGGCAGTCGCCGGACCGCACGGCGCCGCCGCGGGTGCGCCAATGCAGAGGGGCCGCGTGAAAGCCTCTCCCCTAGCCCGACGGCTCGCCAAGGAACGTCAGGTTGACCTGCGCGTCATCCAGGGAACCGGACCCGGGGGTAGGGTCGTCAGGCGAGACGTGGAGTCCGCGGTTTCCGGCCCGAGACACGTACACGCGCCGGCGACTGGTGCTGGCTACGAGGACGCACCCCTCTCGCAAATCCGCAAGACAATTGCGAACCGCCTGAGTCAGTCCATCGGGCCCGTGCCGCACTTCTTCCTCACTTCCGAAATCGACATGGAGCGGACCGCCGAAGCCCGTGACGAGCTCAACAACGTCCCGGATGCCCCACGGATATCGTACAACGACATCATCATCAAGGTCGTCGCGCAGGCCTTGCGCCAGCATCCGGAGTGCAACGCATGGTGGCAGGACAATTACATCCGCTATTTCAACGAGGTGCACATATCGGTGGCAGTGTCCGTCGAGGAGGGCTTGATCACACCGGTGCTGCGAAACGCACACCTCAAGTCGTTGCGCGAGATCGCGGCGGAAGGGCGCGAATTGGCTCAACGTGCGCGCGAACGCAAGTTGAAGCCCGAGGAGTACACTGGTGGCACGTTCTCCATATCCAACCTCGGCATGTTCGACGTCGATCAGTTCACTGCTGTCATCAATCCACCGGAAGCGGGGATCTTAGCGGTCGGATCGGTCGCCGATCGTCCGGTAGCGGTCGAGGGCACCATGACAGTACGGAAGCGAATGCGGGTCACGATGAGTTGTGATCACCGAGTGATCGACGGCGCTACAGGCGCGAGGTTCTTGCAGACGGTCAAGCGAATGCTCGAAAACCCATTGGCTATCGTCTGGTGAAGGCAGCGCCGGCGAGCACGCAACCAAAAACAGATCTCTGGGAACTGAACAGTGGCAAACAACTTCGACGTAATAGTCCTCGGCGGCGGTCCGGGCGGATACGTCTGTGCCATCAGATCCGCGCAGCTTGGCCTCAATACCGCGGTGGTGGAACGCGACAAACTCGGTGGCGTATGCGTCAACGTCGGATGCATTCCAAGCAAGGCCTTGCTGCACAGCGCGTACGTGGCGAACCTCGTCAAACACGATGCCAAGGCACTGGGCATCAATGTAGGGGACGTTTCACTCGACTTCGGAGCAGCGATCAAGCATTCCCGGCAGGTCAGCGAACAGAACTCCAAGGGCGTTGGCTTCCTCATGAAGAAACACAACGTCACCGTAGTAGCTGGTGTAGGGAAGCTGCTTCCCGGGAAGAAAGTACAGGTCGGCACCGACACCTACACCGCCAGCAAAGCGGTGGTCATCGCGACCGGGAGCCGAGTCAAGGGACTGCCGCAGATCGGCCTCGAGATCAACAAGACCACGGTGATCTCAACCGACGAGGCACTGTTCCTCGAGCAAGCGCCTCATTCGGTCGCAATTGTCGGTGCAGGGGCGGTCGGCATGGAATTCGCCGACATCTTCAACGCATTTGGGTCCGACGTGACCCTGATCGAGGTCCTGCCTCGGATTCTGCCGCTCGAAGACGAGGAGTGCTCTGCCGCGCTCGCCAGGGCCTACAAGAAACGCAAGATCGATGTACTCGCCGGTGCGAACATCAAGCACGTGACGGTCGCGGACAGCAATGTCGTGTTGGACATCGAGGTCGGCGGCAAGGAGCGCACGCTTGAGGTCGAGAAAGTGCTCATGGCCGCTGGACGCGGCCTCAATGTCGAGAACATCGGCCTCGAGGAAGTGGGCGTCGAGTTGACCGAGACCGGTTTCGTCAAAGTGGACACGAATCTGCAGACTACCGCTGCGGCGTACTACTGTGTTGGCGACGTCGCCGGTCCCCCCATGCTGGCCCACAAAGGGAGCCGCGAGGGGGTCTTCGTGGCCGAGCACATCGCCGGGATGGAGCCCCACCCAATCCGCTACGATAACATACCAAGTGTGACGTATTGCCACCCCGAAGTGGCCAGCATCGGTCTGTCCGAGGAGCAGTGCAAGGAGAAGAAGCTGGACTACGTTGTGGGGAAGTTCCCGCTGATGGCCAACGGCCGAGCCCGCGCATCCCGCGAGACCGATGGCTTCGTCAAGATCCTGCGAGACGCGAAGTACAGCGAGATCCTGGGAGCACACGTCGTCGCCTCCCACGCGAGTGAACTGATCCATGAACTCACGGTCGCACGTGAAAACGAGAACACGGTAGAGGAAATCGACCTGGCCGTGCACGCTCATCCGACCCTGTCAGAGGCAGTTGCAGAGGCGGCGCTCGACTCACTGGGACGTGTCATCCACTCCTGAAGCTTGACCAGTACCAACGACCCCGTCGGCCTCACGCTCGCCAGTCTCGGCGCCGGCTCCGCAACCGGGGCCGCGGTCATCACGGCCGGCATGATCCTGTTCCGCTTGCTGCCAGAGACTGGCAATCCCACAGAGGCTGCCGACCTGGGCTTCCTCGTGATCACGGTCTCCCTGCTCTCCGGCACTGCGGCAGCCGTGGCCATCGGTTGGCTCCTCACCAAGGGTCTCCGGGACATGTGGCGGCGCGCGGTTGTCGGCGCTCTTTCAGCCTTCGGCACGGCGCTGCTCGCAGCACTGACAATGCCGATAGACATGGTTGGCGGAGTGCCGGCATTGACTACCTACCTCGTAGCTCTCATTGCCGGCGTCGGCTATGCACGCCACGCGGCGCTGCGGGCCGCCAGCCGATGAGCGCGCAACTCGACGTGCTCGGCCTGGGCCGCAAAGCGTATGGCGATGCTCTCGAGTTGCAGCGCCGTCTTGCCCGTGACCGCATAGCCGGGAGAATCGAGCATGACGTGCTGATCCTGGTTGAGCATTCTCCCGTTGTCACTCTAGGGCGAAGCTTCCGACCGCAGAGCCTCCCCACTCCCCGCGCAGCACTTGAGGCCCGAGGCATCGAGGTATTCGATATAGAGCGTGGCGGGGACATCACGTTCCACGGACCGGGGCAGCTGGTCGGCTATCCCATATTCGACCTCAAGCAGCATCGGCAGGACGTACACTGGTTCCTCCGCCAACTTGAAGAAAGCTTGATCCGTTCGCTGGCGAGTCTAGGAATCCAGGGAGAACGGCGTGAGGGTCACACTGGCGTCTGGACTGCCTCCCGCAAGATCGCCAGCATCGGCATCCACCTGAAACAGTGGGTCACTTGGCACGGTTTCGCACTCAACGTCACCACCGATCTATCCTACTTCGACCTGATCGTTCCATGTGGAATCCCCAATGTGATAATGACCAGCATCCACCGAGAGTTGGCCGAACATACACCACGGGACGTGTGGGCTAGAGCACTAGAGCAGGTTGTGCTGGGTGTGGCGGAAGTATTCGAAGTGACTCCACAGATGGTCTCACTGGAGGCAGTGTTAGCCAGGATCGGCGCGGACGGCGTGGTGGAGGTTTGAGACGAGGGCGGCGCCCCGGAACCGAGGCAGCCAGCCCCCATGCACATCTGTTGTCTACTGCCCGGCCAGCTCCAGGAATCTCCCAAACACCCTGACGCCCTTGAAGAACTGCTCCACCGCGAGCTTTTCGTTGGGCGCGTGCAGGCCATCATCGGGTAGGCCTACCCCACTGAGAATCACCGGCGCTCCCTTCTTGCCCAGTGCCGGCACTATTGGGATCGAACCGCCTGAGCGGATCGGGACCACACCACGGCCCTCGACCTCCCGAAAGGCCTTATCGATCAACTGGATGTGAGGTCCCGTGGCATCGACGACTACCGGGTCCGCCCCGTGAATGAAATCGACCTTCACATCAGCGTATCTGGGAGCGACCTGCTTCACCGCGCGCGCCAACTGGCGCTGCACGGTCCGCGCTCTCTGGTTGGGCACTAGACGTAGGCTCACCTTGGCACTGGCCACCGCCGGTATAACGGTCTTGGCGCCTTCGCCAGTGAAGCCCCCGGAGATTCCGTGAATATCCAGCGTGGGCAACGCCCACAAGCGCTCGAACACCGAATACCGTGTCAGCCCAGTGAGTTCACGCGAGCCAACCTCCTGGCGCATGAACTTCTGCAGCTTGAACGGCAGCGAATTCCAAGCCTCTCGTTCCTGTCTGGTGGGCCGCGCTACTGCCTCGTACAGGCCCGGAATCTTGATACGGCCCTTGGGCGACTTGAGCTGCGTCAGTATCTGCACCAAGGCCTCGTGGGCGTTGGGAGCTACGCCGCCGTACAGACCCGAATGAAGATCACCCTTGAGTGTGCGAACCGTGATCTCGGCGTAACACAATCCTCTCAAGCCTGTCTCAACGGCCGGCCAGCCCGGCGCATAGTACGGCGTGTCGGCCACCAGGACTGCATCTGCGTCCACCAGATCCGGTTCTCGTTCCAGCAAGTCGAATAGTACCGCGCTGCCGGATTCCTCTTGTCCCTCAATCAAGAATCGTACATTCACCGGCGGTGCACTGTCTCGGATGACTGCTTCGTATGCTTTGATGATGGAGAACACCTGGCCCTTGTCGTCGGTGGCTCCACGGGCGTAGAGATTCCCGTCACGGACGACGGGCTCGAACGGTGGTGTGTCCCAGAGATCGAGCGGATCAGGGGGTTGCACATCGTAGTGACCGTACACCAACACCGTCGCCTTGCCGGGGCATTTGGGACCGTCTGCCACGACCACCGGATGGGTTTCACTGGCTTTCAGTTCGACCGAGGAGCAACCGAGGGCTCTGAAGTGCTCGGCCAGCCACTCTCCAGCACGGCGGCAGTCGCCGGCGTGCTCGGGGTTGGTGGACACGCTGGGAATGCGCAGCAACTGCTTCAGTTCGTCGAGCAGGCGCGTTTCGTTGACGCGCACGAAAGTGTCGATGTCATACATGATAATTCGTCTCGCTTGAGTACACGGATCCCTCCACGAACGGGCAGAGGGAAGATACCACCCCCAGTGCGAGGCCGGTACGGATGCAGTGGTTGTGTTGCGCTGTTAGGGAGCCATCAACTGTGCCAGAGTCTGATACGGATCGGCTGCCGGATCCCGCTGTATCGCTGTGGTCAACGCCGCAACCGTCCGAGCGACGTCGCAGTCGAGTCGGTGGTACAAGATGTCGAAACTCGCAAGGTTCGTACGATAGATCTGGGCGGCGATCACACTCGCGTTGTTGAGGGTACGGCGCGCCAGGCTCTCCGCCCGATACGTCTGCAACCGCCCACCCAGCTGCCCCAGCAGTGTATCGCGCGCTGCAGCAAAGAGCACTTCCCGCTGCGTAAGTACCTCGTCGCGCTCGTAGCCACTCGAGTAAAGGTCTTCCAGTCGTTGTGCCAGCCGGTGAAAGAAATCCGCCAGCTCGATTTCGTCCTGCCACATCCGCGCGGCTCGCTGCGCGCTCGACATCTCGCCCCGACTAGCAAAGAACGCTTCGGCCCCGCGGTAACCCGCGAACGACGCGAAGCTCTCATTGAATTTGGTTGCGCCGGGAACGTAGAGAGTGTTGTGGGCGATCTCGTGGATCACGGTCGCTACCAGGCTCACGGGATCGCGATACAGGGCCGTGGACAGCAGCGGATCGTTGAACCAGCCTAGAGTGGAGAAAGCGCCCGCAGGCCGCAGGTAGGTGTCATAGCCGTCGGCTTCGAGTCTCTCTGCTGCGGCGCGCGCCGCAGCGACACGGAAGAAACCCTTGTAGGGAACCCGCCCCACGATCGGATAGCGCCACACGTACGGCTCCAATGAAGTCTTGGGGCTGGCGGAAATCACCAAGAGGAGCGTATCGCGACCGACATCCGAGAAAGTCGTATACGTATCTCCTGCCTCGAGGCCGAGCGAATCGGCCGCAAACGTCCGTGCCGCCAGCACCAACTCGAACGCCGCGCGTCGATCCGGCGCCACAGTAGTGTCAATCGCCAGCGCCTCCAGCGACCGCCTCTTCAGAAGGATGCGCGCTTCCTCGTACGCAGCCCGCATCAGGTAGCGAACCTCGGCGCTCACCAGCACTACAGCGATTGTCGCAACAGCGAGGAAGCCCGCCACCCCCACTAGTGCCTTCCACAGCGGCAGGCGCAAAGGCAGCGGCCGCCTCACAGAGTCAGCCGAAGTCCGAAGCGATGGGTCCGCTCTCCCCGAGCGTCGTTGGGTTGATAGGCGTAGTCGAGCGACATCCGTGTAATTGCAATGCTGCCACCCACAGTGAACTTAGACGCCTCTGTACCCTCTGGTCTGGACCCGTATGCGCCGCGGCCTAATATGCCCACACCTCGCAGGACGACGCCGCCTTCGACACCCAGCACAAAACGCGACGAGCGACCTTCGGGCCATTGCAGTTCCAGCGTAGAGAGCAGCCGGAAAGATTCCTGTGGATCCACATAGTTCATCGTGAATCCGAACCGGCTCAAACGCGGCATTTCCAACGCCGACTCGCCCCTCCAATTGCCACCGAGGTTCTGAATCGAGAATGCGAAGGCCAGGATGTCGAAGATCGCTATGGTCAACCCGGCATCACTACTAAGAGCCTTCTGTTCCGCGGTGTCTGCATTAGTTCGCACATACTTCAGCGTGCCGCCCAGCGCAATGATGCCGAATCGGTAGACAACGGATCCCATACCCAGACGTTCTCGGAACTCGGTACCGGGGGGCAGGCCCGGCACTGGGAAGTTGGCGGGATCTGTACCGTGATCGAGCAATGCTCCGCCAAGGGCCAGGTGAAACTGGCGGATCCGTAAGGCCAGAGCCCCGTTGAATACTCTCCCTGCGGCTGGTAGAGCGCGGTAGGCGCCCTCGATGCCGATGTAACGCAGCGTCGCGAGGCTTGCCGGGTTGGTGAACACAGCCCCCGCATCTCCCACCAGTGCAGCACCGGCGCCGTTCAAGCCGGCGCTCCTGACCGAGACCGGCTCGAAGGTAGCGGAAGGCACACTGGCTTGAGCAGCGAGTACGGAAAAGGCGCGTCCACAGAGCACCGACCCGAGAAACGCCATTGCCAGCGTGGCAGTCAAGATGCGGAGGGGGCCCGTCTGGCCCTGACGCCCGAACACGCTACTTGATGCGAATCAAGTTTAGAATCGGCTGCGCCGGCCCCGACAGCGGATCACCGAACTCATCGACCAACTCTACCGTGAACCCGCCCTGCCCGGCCGACTGGACTACACGATAGTACGCGCCAGATCCAGATCCCAGGAGACCCGTCACGCTGAAGTCACCACTGCTGAAAACCGGTGGATCGATCGGGAACGGTTTCGGAAACAGCGACTCGTCCTGGGCGTGCAGGTTGGCGTACGTAGCCCGGAAGTCCCAAGTCGAGAAGCGCAACCGCGCTGGGACCGAACTCAGATCAGGATGGTTCGACACATAATTCGCCAAGAACCAATCTGCCAGCAGCCCCGAGAGCGGCTCACCAGCTGCCGCCTCCAGATTCACCGTTCCCACCAGTCGCGTTTCGGTCAGCCGCCGCAAGATTCCTTCGCCCTTCTGGTCGACCAGCCAGCGCAACAATAGCCACGTCGCTCCGCGCTCCTCGAGAACGCCGGTTCCTTCCGAATAGAGCGGGAAGTGATCCTCCGTAGCGGAGAGATACTCGTAGGCGTTAAACAACTGACCCAACGCGAACGTCGAGAAGCGTTCGGTATCACCCAGGGCCTCGAAATGCAGGGCCGCCAGCTCCTCCGACATGTGTGACAGGGCCTCGTTAAGCCAGGTCTGCTCGGAGTTGCTGGCTCGCACAATCACGTGCTGGTAGAAGTTTATCATGTGCTGGAATTCGTGCACGAATGTAACTGGCACCAGACGCTTGACGCGATCAAGAGTATGGTTGCACGTCACCGTTCCATCGGGGTCCGGGACCATGGCGTAGAACACCTCTGCCTGGTTAGATCGACCGTCCCCAGCGGATTCTGGATCGAGATCCAGCGGGAAAAAGAAGCCGGTGATGAAAGAGATGTCACATTGCGACTTCGATGTGAGACCGTTCACGACAGGTGTCATCAAAATGAACACCCTGCCGTTGCGGTCGATGTCCGATTCGGCGCCGAACGCCCTGGTGGCGACCTCGTACAGATCCGAGTCGAACAACTCTCCCAACTCATCGAAGTCGCCTTGGTCGAGCCCGGCGTCGGGTGCTTCAACGTCCTGGTAGATGATGGCCCGTGTGCCCGCATACTTGACCACTCCGGTCACGCGTACGAAATCCTCCAGCGCACTGCAGGTGATGTCAGAGCAGACCCGGAAGAAGCGCCGGTCACCGACCTTGATGTCCGGTTCAATCGGGGCGAGCAACGGTGTCGCTCCCAGGGGCTCCCTGGGGATCTGTGCCAACTGAGCTTCTTGCGCCCGCAGGAAGTCATCAAACCTCAGAGCCAGCGGCCTTTCGCTCGGCGACCTATCGCGCGCGGTGACCGGTGCAGTGACCTGATTGCCCTTGAACTGAAACGCCAGGGTGAGTCCGCGCGTGCTCGTGACCGATTGCGGCGCAAACAAGTACTCCCGCTCAGCACCGGTGCTCTCGAACGTGGCACAACCTTGGAGCACCTCCGGGTCGAGCGATAGATATTCACCGGGATCAAGGTCCAACGGCTCGGTAGCCGCCACGAAAGTCCCGTTGATCGCATCGGATTCGGCCAGGCCGACACGCGCCACGATAGAGACCTGGCCCGGCACCAGGCAGGCCGGGACGGTGGCCCAGAGTCCCCGTCCAGTCACCGACACGTTCGAGGTCGCGGCTTGCTTCCCGCCGATGAAGATGGCGGTGGAGTCAGTGATGTTGAGACCGGAGATGGCGACCTCGTCGCCGGCTGTGAACGTAGCTGGACTCACCCCGGTCAGGCTGGGTGCCGCCACCGCGTGAACGGTGAAGGTGAGTACGGCATCTCGATTACGGGCCAATGCGGCCTCAACGATGTAGTCACCCGTGGACGGGCCCAGTGTCAAGTAGGCCTGTGCGACCCCGTTTCCGTCAGTCACCGAGACGGTGTCAGATAGGATGGCACCCTGGCCCTGCAGCACCGTCCAGATCACCTTTTCCCGCGGAACGCCAGTTCCGTCCGACGCCGTTGCCAGGATCTGAAACGGCTCGGCGAGTCGATTGCCCGCAGTGGCACTCTGATAGTCGCCACTCCCAACCTTCTCTATGCGTGCTGGTACCGGCAGGTCCAAGTCGTCACCGCAGCCGTTCAGTAACAGAATCGCCGCAGCTACGGCAGCGCCGGTTCCTCTGGAAATCAAGTTGCTCTCCTCCAACCATTTGGTCTACAAAGCGATACGGGGACCCGGCGGCATCCGCCGTAACCCCCTCAAGTGACGCAACATACGGGATTTCACACCGTTTTGACAATGCCTTCCCGGCCACATAGCTTACCTTCTTTGACCGCGGCGAGTTCCCTCACCGGGTACCCGTGGGACAGCCTGGACGGGCCCGGGCCTGTCCGGAGGAATCGATAACCGCAGGCCCAGCCGCCCGACCGGGCGCTGGGCCTTTGTCGAACATGAGCTTCATCCATCTACATACGCATTCGGAGTATTCGCTGCTCGACGGCGCCAACCGCATCCCTGACCTCATCGGGCGCATCAAGGGACTCGGCATGGACAGCCTGGCGATTACCGACCACGGCAATCTCCACGCCGCATGGACGTTCTACGAACAGGCAAAGGCAGCGGGTATCCGACCGATCATAGGCTTCGAGGCCTACATGGCCTTCGGATCACGCCACCAACGGGAAAAGCCTCCCGAGGCCCCTGCGCAATACTCCCACCTCGTTTTGCTGGCGCGCGATCGGACAGGCTACAAGAACCTCATCAAGCTCTCGTCAATCGGCTTTCTCGAGGGCTATTACCGCCGGCCGAGAATAGACCGTGAAGTCCTGCGGCAGCACAGCAAAGGCATCATCGGGCTAGCCGCATGCCTCTCTGGTGAGGTCTCGATCTGGCTGCGGCGCAATTGCTACGAGGAGGCCAGGCGGTCCGCCGAGTGGCTGGCGACCACGTTCGGCCCTGATGGGTTTTGGCTCGAGGTCCAGGACCACGGCATACCCGATGAGCGGATCGTGCGGGACGGGATGTTCCGCCTGGCGGACGATCTAGGCCTGCCGGTCGTAGCGACCAATGACGCGCACTATCTGGAACGGGCTGACCACGAAGCGCACGACTGTGTGCTTGCCATCGGCACGGGCAAAGATTTGGACGATCCTAATCGGTTTCGATTCTACGGTCAGGAAAGCTATGTCAAATCGGAAGCCGAAATGGCGCAGCTGTTCCCAGATAACCCCGAAGTGCTGGCGAACACGCAGCAGGTCGCCGACCAGTGCGAGTTCGAACTCGAGAAGCGCCATTTTGTGCCCGAGTTTCCTCGGGACGATGAATCCAAATCGGAAGACGACCTTCTGATAGACCTTGCCACACGAGGGGCCGAGAAGAGGTACGGCAGACCACCTTCCCAGGAGGTCAAGGCGCGCCTCAAGTACGAACTCGATACCATAACGCGTCTGGGATACGCCGGCTATTTCCTGATCGTTCAGGACTTCATCCGTGCCGCGCACGAACGCGGCATTCCGGTGGGCCCAGGCCGTGGATCTGCTGCCGGCTCTCTCGTCGCCTATGCCTTAGGGATCACGAATGTAGACCCGCTCCGCTTCGATCTGCTGTTCGAACGATTCTTGAATCCGGAGCGCGTATCGATGCCGGATATCGACGTCGACTTCTGCTACGAGCGCAGGGGTGAAGTGATCGAATACGTGCGGGAGCGCTACGGAAGGACCAGCGTCGGTCAGATCATCACGTTCGGCACCATGAAGGCCCGCGCCGCGGTGCGCGACATCGCCAGGGTTCTCAAGGTGAGTCCCGCGGACGCCGACAAGCTGGCGAAGCTCATACCCACGGGGCCCGCCTACTCCTTGTCTGTGGCGGAGGCCGCTGCCAAGGTGCCCGAATTGAGCCAGCTTACCAAGCAGGATCCGACCATAGGGAGGCTGGTCGATCTGGCACAGCGCGTCGAGGGTCTGTCGCGCCACGCGTCGGTGCACGCGGCGGGGGTGGTCATTGCTCCCGGACCCCTGGAGGAGTATGTGCCGGTCTGCACCCCACCGCAACGGGGTACCACCGCCGGCCAGAACGGCGAAGAGTCAGTCATCACTCAGTTTGACATGATCGGTCTGGAGAAGATCGGCATGTTAAAGATGGACTTCCTCGGCCTCAGAACCCTGACCGTGATCCACGACGCCTGCCAGATGATCCGGGACCGACAGGGAGTCGAGATCGATTTTGATTCCATAGACCTGGACGATCCGGAAGTCTACGAGCTGCTGCGAAGCGGACGAGTTGCCGGCGTATTCCAGTTCGAATCGCCGTTGGGCACGGACATGCTGCACCAGCTGCGCGCCGATCGGTTCGATGATCTGGTAGCGACCAATGCGCTGGTCCGCCCCGGCCCGCTCGACTCGGGCATGCATCAGGTCTACATCCGGCGCAAGCGTGGCACGGAGGAAGTGCGCTACCCCCATCCCGACCTGCAGGAGGTGCTCGAGCCGACCTACGGAGTGATCCTGTATCAAGAGCAGGTGATGCGGATAGCCAATGTGCTCGCTGGCTTCTCGTTGGCAGAGGCCGATGTATTGCGCAAGGCGGTGGGGAAGAAAGACGCGATACTCATTGCGAGAGAGTTGAAGCGTTTTGTCGACCGATGTGTCGAGCGCGGCCACGACCGCAGAACCATCGAAGATATCGCGGCGCAGATACAGACATTCGGCCGCTATGGTTTCAACAAGTCACACTCAGTCGCGTACAGCATCATCTCGTTCCAGACCGCGTGGCTCAAGGTGCACTACCCCGCCGAATTCATGGCGGCTCTCCTGTCGTCCGAGATCGGTGACACTGACAAGGTAGTGGCCTACATAAACGAGGCTCGCGAGCTGGGCATCGAGGTGCTACCGCCGTCCGTCAACGAATCGGGCTGGAAGTTCACGGTTACTGCGGACCAGCAGATCCGCTTTGGACTCGGGGCCATTCGCCACGTCGGCCGCACTGCGATTGAGTCGATAATCAAGGCGCGCGACGCCGATGGACCTTACGAATCGCTCACCGACTTCTGCGAGCGGATCGATTTGCGTCTGTGTAACAAGCGGGTCATCGAGTCGCTCATTGCGGCCGGTGCACTGGATCAGCTGGGAGGTCACCGGGCGCAGCTCGTGTCGGCTCTAGACTCGGCACTGGGTGAAGCTCAGCTACGCCAAGCCGAGCGGCATGCGGGCCAGGCGAGTCTGTTCGGAGAGATACCGGGGGCGGCTACCGCCGCCGGTGTGGTTCAACTACCCGCCGTCGAGCCATGGCCTGAAGCCGAGCGGCTTGCCAAAGAGAAGAGCGTGATCGGTTTCTTCATCTCCGGCCATCCCCTGGAAAGATTCCGCGAGGAGGCTAAACTGTTCAGCTCTCGTACGACAGCTACCTTGGGAACGTGGAGCGAACATCAGGTGAGCACCGCGGTAGTGGTGACCACGGTGAAGCGACGGATCAGTCGCAAGACAGGGTCGGAGTACGCCCGGCTGACAGTCGAAGACTTTCACGGAACGGCCGAAGCGTTAGTTTTTCCGGACACTTGGAGCAAGCTCTCCGACGTCATCGTACCGGATGCAGCGTTGCTGCTGACCGGTACTTACAGCGCCCGGGATCGCGGTGAGGACAGGGCGCCATTCATAGTCGAGGCCGCGCAGCCGCTCGCCGAGTTGCGCGAGTCCGGAGCCGTCGGTGTGGAGCTGGTTTGGCAGCGCGACAGCGTGACAACACCCGAGCTGGCACGCGGTGTCGCAGCACTTTGCGCGGCACACCCCGGCCCGGCACCGCTATTCGTTGAATGGAGTGATGGCAACGGGACTATTGCTCGCCTGCGATCACGCAGCACTCGGGTTAGGCTCGATGACGAATTGTTGGATTCCTTGAAGGAACTGGTGGGAACTGGTCACGTGCGGCTGGTGAAAGCGAGATAGGCAATCACAGTGGGGACTACAGCGTTCAACGCCGAATTCGAGAAGCCGATCGTGGAGCTGGAACGCCAGATCGATCATCTGAAGCGTCTTGCTGCGGACCGACAGCTCGACGTGCAGGAGGAGATCGAACCGCTCGAAGCCAAGCTCGCCGCATTGAGGCATGATATCTACCGACATCTCACGCCGATGCAGCGAGTGCAGGTGGCGCGGCACCCACGGCGTCCGTTCACCCTAGACTATATCACCACGATCTTCACCGACTTCGTCGAGTTGAAGGGTGACAGACTGTATCGTGATGACCCTGCGATTGTCGGTGGTTGGGCCCGACTGCGCGAGAGGCCCGTCGTGGTGATCGGGCAGCAGAAGGGCCGCGACACAAAGGACAATCTCAAGCGGAACTTCGGCATGGCCCATCCCGAAGGGTATCGCAAGGCGCTGCGCCTGATGTACATGGCGGAGAGATTCAAGGCTCCAGTCATCACCCTGATCGATACGCCGGGCGCTTACCCGGGTTTGGGTGCGGAGGAGCGCGGCCAGGCCGAGGCAATCGCACGCAACCTGGAAGAGATGGCTGCGCTCGAGACACCACTGGTGGCGGTGATAATCGGGGAGGGCGGTTCTGGCGGCGCTCTGGCCCTGGGCTTGGCCGACTGCGTGCTTATGCTGGAACACGCAATCTACTCGGTCATATCACCCGAAGGATGCGCGGCCATTCTGTGGAAGGACGCGGCTGAGAAGGAACGAGCCGCGGAGTCACTCAAGCTGACCAGCGACGATCTGCTGCGCTTGGGGTTGGTGGACGAGATAGTGCCGGAACCTGCCGGTGGTGCTCACGCCGATCCCGCCGAAGCGGCGGCCAACCTGGAATCCGCGCTGGCGGCCGACGTCGAGGAGCTGGTGAAGGTCACCCCCGACGAATTGAAGCGACGCCGCACGGAGAAGTACCTCCGAATGGGCAGTTATCTGGAGGGTTGACTTGGCCGAGCTGATCGAAGTCCGGTTCAAGGGCAACCGCAAGGGATTCTTTTCCTGGGACCAGGAATCTCAACTCGAGGTCGGGACCCCGGTCGTGGTCGACGTTGAACGAGGTCAGGACCTGGGCCACGTCACTGCCATCGGTGACATAGCGGTCCGCAAATGCAGCGGCTGCAACGGCTGTGACTCGGCAGGGTCGCAGGATCCGCGCGGCGCAGTCGTGCGACTCGCCGATGCCGACGACACGCACCTGATCGACGAACTCCGCAAAGCCGAGGAGGACGTACGCCGCACCGTAGTGGAACGAGTAGAGACCCATGGTCTCTTGATGAAGGTGACCGATGCCGAATGGCAGTGGGATCGCAAGAAGCTGACAGTCTATTTCACGGCGGAGAAGCGAGTTGACTTTCGTGCACTGGTGCGCGATCTGGCGGCTTTGTTTCGAACGCGTATCGAGCTGCGACAGATCGGTGCAAGAGACGAGGCGAAGCGGCTCGACGGGCTAGGTCGTTGCGGTAGGCAGTACTGTTGTGCTGCGTGGCTAACCGAGCTGAAGCCGGTGAGCCTGTCATTGGCAAAAGACCAACGCCTCTCACTCAACCCTTCACAGATATCAGGTGGTTGCGGGCGTCTGCTGTGCTGCCTGCGCTACGAGCACGACTTCTACGTTAGCAGCAGGAGACGGTTTCCCAAGGAGGGACGGGCAGTACGCACGGCCTCTGGCACGCAAACAATCATGGCCGTCGATATCTTCCGGGAACGGATATTATTGCGCTCGGAGGATGGCACCACGCGATCGGCGACCCTGGCCGAGTTGAAACGCGACGTGGCAGCGGCGGATGGCACCAAGGAGCGCCCACCCCAACCTCCTTCGGCGCTCGTCACATTCGAAGAAGCCCACCCGGAGGTCACGGCGGAAAGCGCGGCCGAAGCGGTCACGCCACGCAAGCGGCGGCGGAAGCGCCGCGGCCGGCGGCGGGGTCGTGGCGGACGGAAACGACCCGACAAGGGCCCCGCCGGGCCAGGTACTACTACGGGGGAAGACGGTGGCGGATAAATTCTACATCACAACAGCCATCGACTACTCTAACGGCGAACCTCACATGGGGCACGCCTTCGAGAAAATCGGGGCCGATTGTATAGCCCGCTACCGGCGCCTGCGCGGCCAGCAAGTCTACTTCGTCATCGGAATGGACGAACACGGGCAGAAAGTCGCTCAGACGGCCAATGACGAGGGTACTGACCCGCAGTCGTGGGTGGACGGCATTGCCGAGAAATTCGTGGCAGCTTGGCGTGAGCTCGCCATAAGCAACACCGACTTCATTCGGACCACGGAGCAACGGCACAAGCAGACGGTCGCCGAGTTGTGGCGCCGGATCCAAGCGGCAGGCTACGTGGACAAGGGAACGTACAGCGGTTTCTACTGCGTCGGATGCGAAGCGTTCAAGCTGGAGAAAGACCTCGTTGCCGGAGTATGCCCCGAGCATCCCACGAGGGAAATCAAATGGGTCGAAGAACCGAATTTCTTCTTCAAGGCTGGAGCTTTCAAACAGTACTTGCTCGATCTCTACACCTCGGAGAACGGTAACAGCCCCGACTTCGTAAGACCCAAGGCAAAGCTCAACGAAATCAGAAACGTCGTCGCCGAGTGGGACGACGACTACGCCATGTCTGCCAGCAGGGCGAGTGTCCGCTGGGGGATCCCGTGGCCAGGGGACGATAGCCACACGGTGTACGTCTGGTTTGAGGCGCTGATCAACTATCTGTCGGCCACTGGGTTCCCCAACGAGGGCTATGACGACATGTGGCCCGCCGATTTGCACGTGATTGGACCAGATATCCTACGGTTTCACGCAGCGTTCTGGCCTGCGATGCTCAGGGCGGCCGGTTTGGCAGTGCCCGGGGGCATCTGGTGTCACGGTTGGGTGAACACCTTGGGCGCTCGGTTTTCCAAGAGCGCTGGCGTCAGATTGGATTTGCGTGAAGCAATCGACCGACACGGACCCGACGCTCTACGTTACTTCCTGCTGCGCGAAGTACCCTGGGACGCCGATGGCAACTTCACTTGGGAACGCTTCGACGCCCGCTATACGTCAGAGTTGGCTGACGGCTACGGCAACCTGGCCAGCCGGATCCTGGCAATGATCAAACGGTACGTCGGCGGGGTCGTGCCCGATGCTGGGATCACCACCGAATTGGACGCCGCCGGCGACCGTGCGATAGCCGATTACAAATCCGCAATGGATGAGCATCTAATCCACGAAGGTGGGAATGCGGCGTGGGGATTGGTCGCTCGCGCAAACCGGTTCGTCGAGGAGACGGCACCTTGGGACCTGGTCAAGCAGGGCAACACGGAGCAACTGAATCGCGTGCTTGCATCCATGGCTCGAACTCTGGCGCGCATCACTCTGATGGCCGCACCGTTCATGCCCGGCAAGGCTGGACTCGTGTGGCAGGCGCTGGGCTGTGCCGGAGACGTCAATGACGCCGATTGGAGCCAGCTGCAATCACCCGCCATGGCGGGGCGTAGTGTCAGCAAGTTGGCGCCTCTGTTTCCCAAGGTCCAGGGCTGATCGGTAAGTCGTTACATAACAAGCTGTTACGAAGTTGTAGCGCATTCAACTGCTTTCCTTGACATGTTTCTGACCCGGGGTCTATTTTTCGCGCGATCTCATCCCCGCGGGAGGAGTCGAGGGGCCCTGAGGTGCTGTCCCATGCGAGCAACTCACCATTGTGAGGAGGGTCACTGAGACCGTTCGCCGAATGGGTGTAGCTTCGCATGGCTTCGTAAAGTTCCGCTGCTGTGCTCTCGCAGCGCGGGAAAGGGTATCCCTACGATGACACGTCGGCGTTGGACAATAGTGCTAGTGCCTCCTGGAGTCGGAGAATCCAGGGCCGTTGGCATGTCCCTGCTCACAGTACGGGTTCTCTTGGGTATCGCAGCCGTCATCGTGCTGACGGCAGTCGGGCTCGGCTACGCGGCGGTCACGAAGGCAGTCGCCCTGCGCGAGCTAGACCGCCTGGAGCGGCGCAATGAATACCTCGCTCAGGAAATCGCACGTTCGGAGCGAATCGTAGACTCGATCGGCACTGCGATCGATTCCATCACATCGCTGGACTCTCTAATCAGAGTCTATGCCGGGATGGATTTGGTCGATGCCGGTGTCCAACAGGCCGGCATCGGCGGCCCTGCCGGGGCTTGGACTGAGCGCGACCAGATCCTGTCCGAGGGTCCTGAGGGGCGCGATGCAATGGCCATGCTGGAGAACCTCGACGGACTAATGCGAAGAGCCTCGATGTTGTCCAGCTCGTTCGACGCCGCGGCCGAGAGTGTCGAGGTCCATGTGGAACAACTGCTCCGGACTCCCTCCATTCTCCCGACCAAAGGATGGACGACGAGCCAGTTCGCAGTACAGCGGATGCATCCCGTCCACCACAGGGAGCTACCGCACGAGGGGGTCGACGTCGCGGCTCCTAGAGGTACTCCCATCCTGGCCGCGGCTGATGGGACGGTCACTCACGTCTATAACAACGGCGGCTATGGCCTCATGGTGACCGTCAACCACGGATACGGCCTGGTGACGCGCTACGCCCATTGCTCCAAGGCCGTGGTGCGCCAGGGCCAGCGGGTGAAGCGCGGCGAGAAGATCGCCGAAGTCGGAATGACCGGAATCGCGACTGCCCCGCACCTGCACTATGAAGTGCTGCAACACGGTAGGCCCAAGGACCCCAAGGATTTCATCCTGGGCGCGATACCCAACTGAGCTTGCAGTCAAATCGGGATTCGCAGCAATGCCCCGGGTTGCCACCCGGGGCTCTCTTTATGCCGCCTTTCGAGCCAAAGGCTGACGTTTGGTGCGGCGCCGACTGACCTACAGTGATGCCAACTCACGACACCCGACCCAGGCCAGCGTGTTAGGTTTGTGGATCTCGAGAACAAGCCCCCGGCCGCTGCCAGGGGCCACAACTTGGCATCCGGACGGGATGATCCACGCGCCACGCACCAGCGACCGCAGACATCTGACGATCACCGCCCTGGCCACAATTGCGCTTTCAGGGTGCCCTGGAAGGGAGGCCCAAATCGAGGTCCACGTGCTGCTGCATGAGGGAGAACCGTTGATCGGAGTCGAAGTAAGTGCATTTCCGTTCGATCCCGATCGGCTGCTGGACTCACTGGCTCAGGAAAGTCACCTGCCGCGACCGCGGTTCCCCGAGTTGGAAGACGAGATGGCAGCGTATCGCCGACCGGACGAGCGTTCGCTGCGGGACGTGGGAACGGTGTGGTTGGTGCAGCGCGACAGCGTGGCACACCTCGCCGATTCGCTGAACGCTGTGTCGCCGGATTCACCTGGGTATGCAGCCGCGTACGAGCGGCTGCGGCGGCAGTATCAGAGGCTCACCCAAAGCGCGGTCGAGCGCGACCGAGCCTTCAGGGAACGCATCGGAGACGACCGCGATCTGGCCAGCCGCGCCGCGGCCGCGGCTGACTCGTTGCGGAGGTGGGAGCGACAGGCGTTCGCCGATTTCCCCGACCTGGCCGACTCGGCCCTGGAGCAGAGCGGGAAACAAGTCCATCACAGTGTGACAGATGCCTCCGGGATCGCGCAGTTCACCTTGACCACTGGGTCGTGGTGGGTCGTGGCACGCTGGCCGGATCCGGAGAACCCGTTTATGGAACGCTATTGGAACGCACCGTTGTTCCTGAGCGCGTTGGGACCCGCAATCGTTCCGCTCTTCGCCGGCAACAGCGAGTTCCGGTGGCGACATTGAGCTCCGAAACGGCAGCCTGTGCAACCCGCTCCAACAGGACACGTGCGAGAACGCCGTGAAACTGACCGTGCGAGCGCAACTGGCGATCGCGACGCCGCTGATCGTTACAGGTACTACTCTCGGGTTGACAGCTTGGGACAAGTTTGCGTACGAGCCCGGAGACCGAAATTCGACGCGCCCATCTGTCACATCAAGCAGCAGGCTGCAGGAGCCCGATCCACTGATCGAGCAGCGCACCAAAGGTGACCCGGCCGCTCCGCTTACCGTGTACGAGGTCAGCGACTTCCAGTGCCCGTACTGCAGGGTCTTCGCCGAGCAGATCCAGCCCCAGCTGGAGCGGGAATACGTCGCCACCGGCAAGCTACAGATCGTGTTTGTGAACCTTCCCTTGGTACAGCTGCATCCCAACGCTGCAGCTGCCCATGAGTTTGCCATGTGTGCGGCGAAGCAGGACCGGTTCTGGCCCATCCACGACATGCTGTTCCGAACTCAGAAGACCTGGTCGCAGCAGGAGGAGCCCGCCGCATTCTTCATGACGCTGGCGGATTCGGCGGAGTTGAACCGTGATTCACTCACAACGTGTGTCGAGACCGGAGCGGTGAGATGGTTGGTTGAGGCGGAGGCGACGGCAGTCGCGCGCCGGGGCGTACGCAGCACGCCTTCGTTCATTGTGGAGGGGCTGCTGATTGCTGGAGGACAGGACATGGACCTGTGGCGCTCAGTGCTCGACTCCCTGTTCACCGCCAAGACTGGGGGGTGACTAAGCACTCCCGAGCAGCGTCACGCCGACATCGTACAGAGCATGGGTCCACGCGACGATCCCGAACCCGCGCGCCACATAGAGGCCACTCAATAACAGCCCCGCGATGAACCGGAAGGTAAATGACGGCAAGGTCAACTGGTCGCCTAATGGTCCAATGTAGTGGAAGCCGCTGAAGATCAATGCGCTTCCCACCACTCCAACCGCGACGGCCACAGGGCGGCGCCAACCTAACTTGATCCCCATCGTCAGGAGCGCCCACACCAGCAACACCCTGAACAGCAACTCCTCGTACAATCCAGCACCAAGCGAAATGACCAGCTGCGTCGTGAGAGCGATCCTCCCAGCGCCGGGTGCGGCTACCTGCTGGTACGTGTACAGTGGACCTGGCAACAGCAGCGCCGTGAGGGCCGATACGACACTGCCCAATAACAGCGCATAGAGAATGCTCTCGGCGAACATCACACCGAACACCTGCGGATTGAGCTTGCCGGGGTTCTTGCGGTGGTCACGCCACACGATCCAGCCGCCTACGGCCAACAGCAGGATTCCAAAGGCGAACAAGCCGGTGCGGCCACCCAAGGCAACAAACAGGGTCTTGAGCAACACATCGGCCCCGTTCCGCACGCCGGCAAAGGCCGACCCCGATATCGCTGCCGCCAACGCCTCGTACAACAACCACAGCGGCAGGGCGAACAACACGCTGTACCGCGGCTGGCGGCTCGACTTCCAGTACTCTCGTAGCGACATGGTACCAAACCTATCACATTGCGCCGTATGGCAATACCAGGCTATCGCCTCGCCGCTCGGCTGGTGAACCGCCTTCCGCTGGGACACGGCAAGCTGGCCCAAGGCATTGCTGGCCGACGCCAGTCCGAGCAACGGTGGGTCGACTGGGCCTCAAGGGAGCGTACGGATACCCCGCTGGTTTGGGTTCACGGCGCCTCGGTCGGCGAATGTCTCGCTGCCGATTCGATCATCGCGCGGTTGCGCCGAGCCATCCCCCGAATCCAGATCGCGCGCAGCTTCTCCTCTCCGTCGGCTGCAACCTGGGCCGGGCCGTTCGCGGGTGATGTCTGCGATTTCGTGCCGCCTGACGAGCCCCGGTCAATCAGACGCGTGCTCGACGCGCTACGGCCGTCACTGCTCTTGTTCTCAAGAGGCGACCTCTGGCCCGAGCTAGTCACCCAGTCTGCGTCGCATGGCATTCCGGTAGCGGTCGCAGGAGCAGCAGTCCGCCCCTCAAGCTGGCGATTGCACCCGGCTATAAGGACAGTTTTCAGACAGTTATACGATACCATCGCGTGGGTGGGTGCCGTATCAGAAGCGGACGCTACACGCTGGACCCAGCTCGGTGTGCCCCCAAACCGAGTGAGCGTGACCGGCGACCCGCGGCACGACCAGGTCCTGGAGCGGATTCCCCGGTTGCAGGATGTCAAAAGCGTGATGGATTGGTGCTCGGGCGGCCTGGTCATCGTGGCGGGCAGCACCCACCCGCGCGACGAGCGTGTTGTTCTCGGGGCGTTTGCGGCAGTCGGAGAGGCGTCCGCGGGCGTCCGCCTAATAGTCGTGCCGCATGATCCCGGGCCTCAGCGAATCGCCCGGGTGATGCATGTAGCAGCTCACTACGGTATGGCTCCAGCCCTGTGGACGGGAGCGGCTTCGGTTATTGAGGACTCCGGTTGCGTCGTTGTATCAGCACTGGGGGCTCTAGCAGACCTCTACGCTCTGGCCCATGTCGCCTATGTGGGCGGCGGCCTCGAGCGAGGCAAGCTCCATGCAACCGCCGAAGCCGCCGCCTACGGCATACCCGTGGTGGTTGGCCCACACTACAGCAACGCAGCCGACGCCGTGGCGCTGGTTGAGCGTGGAGGTGCCACAGTCCTGCCGAGGAAGTCTGCCGCCGAGCATCTCTGCCAGACCTGGCTCGAATGGATCCGACAACCAGACCGACGGATTGCGGCGGGATTGATCGCCCGTCGGACCTTGCAGCAAGGGGCGGCAGCCAGTACATCCCGGGCGCTGGTACCACTCATCCGCCCCTCAGCCAGGTGCCCCGCCGACCCAGCTTGCTTAGCTCCGCCTCCCAAGCCCACGCTAAGGGCGGCGGGCGAAAGTCCGAGACGCCGTTGAAAAAGCGGGGCGCCCTGCAAGGGCGCCCCGCGACTTCCGATTCCGATCAGATCTCAGCCGACTACATGCCCAGGGTAGGAACCTGGATCTTGTAGCTCAGGCCCACGCCCAGGAACAGCGGCGATTCCGTCGTATCCGTCTCACCCTCGGCGCCGAAGTCGATACTGGACCAGTTCAGGGCAGCATAGAGGCCGAGTCCCATCTGCAGGTTCACCTCTAGGCCACCAGAGATACCGAAGCCGACCTTGCTCTCCGATTCGGCCCCGGTCTCAGACCGACTCTGGTACTCACCGAAAGCGTAGGCCCACGGTTTGACGCCCACGCCGGGGGTTGGAAGGTTGATCGCGGCCGACAACCCAAACGGGATCTTCGTCACTTTGGACGAGACGTTGTTGCCAAGATCTCTTTTGAGGTAGCCGAACCCAGCCTGAACCGCCACGTGGACCGGGACCAGGGGACCCTTGAGAATGTTGAATGAAGCGCCACCCCCATAGGTCATCTCCGAACTCGTGGCAGCCCCTACCGTCGCACTGTCAGCCTTTACCGAGCCAATGCCCGCCCAGAAGTTGACGAACGGGAGGCCCAGCTCGGCGCGGCCGCCGAAGTAGTTCGACTTGAGCGATTCCTCGTTCAAGCCCCGCCCATAGTCACCAAACAGCTTCACACCCACACCGCCGACGGCGGGATAGTTGACGAACCCGTTCATCTGGGCCGTCGCGGACTCGACGCAGAAACCCACAATCAGGGCCGCCAAAGCAATGGCACCGAGAAACCGTTTCATCTCGCCTCTCCTAAGTCTGTTGAATACTCGTGTCCCCTTCGATCAGTGGGCTACGCCATCGAAGGGGCCTGGTCCGAAAACGCCCCATTACTGCCCCGGCCATACTTAGGGCCTCGAGTGCGTTTTGGCAACAGACCGGACCGCAGGAATCCCCACCCGTGCCCAGCACCCAACCTCTCGATTCCCACCCCCCAACCACACCATCACTCGCACGCCGCCCGTCCGGGCCGCGGTGGTACTTCCCTAACGGACCCAGACCGCGCCAATCGAAACCCCATTCACATCACCCAGGCCGACGCTGATCCTGGCATCGAGCACCCGGCTCAGCCGGAAATCCGCACCCAGGCCAAAGGCAAACAGCACTTCCGTGCCGTCGTTGAATGCGAGGAACACGGTCGGCTGTATGTAGGGGACTATGCTCACCTCGGAGTCCTCAAGCTGGAAGCTCCGTCCCAAAGTGAGTCCCCCTGGAAGGAGCAGCCCCGAATTGTCCTCCACCAGTTGGGCGCCGACGCCGAGCACCGCGGCACCGTCGACAGGGAAATCGTCAGAGTGAGTAATCACTCTGTGTCTCGCATGCACTCCAACGAGTATCTGCGTGTCGGCCTCGCTGCCGGGACTGAAGAAGCCGCCCCGCAGTCCGATGTCGAGCCTGCCGCTACCGAACCCGTAGAACCCCTCGAACGCCGTTCCGGGGTCGGGGAACGAGATGGCAGCACCCAACTCGTGGCGGTCGAACGCCCTGTAGGGGGCCCAGAACATGGGCATGCCTGTCTCCTGGCCCGAAACCGGTCCGGCTGCCAGCAACAGTGCGGCGGTCGCTAGAATCCCGCTACGGTTACTCATTGCCCTCTCCGCCTGCATGCTCGGCAACAACGTTCACTGTGTCGTCCAGGATCTGGAGGAACCCGCCCCTCACGTGGAATTCACGAGTGGAATCATCTTGGCGCACGGTCAGTGTCCCATCTCCCAGTAGCGTCATGAACGGTGCGTGGCGGGGCAGTATGCCGACCATGCCATCGTAGGCCGGTGCCACAACCGAGGTCGCCTCCCCGTCGAACACCGATCTCTCTGGCGATATGATGGTTACCCGCATCACGCCGCATCCATCTTCTTGGCGCTTTCGATCACCTCCTCAATGCCACCCACCATGTAGAACGCCTGCTCGGGTAGATCATCGAACTCTCCCGCGACGACACGCTCGAAAGCTTCAATCGTGTCTTCCAGCTTCACGTAGCGGCCCACTGTCCCGGTGAACTCCTCCGCGACGGCGAACGGCTGAGACAGCAGCTTCTGGACGCGGCGCGCCCGTGCTACGATCAGCTTGTCTTCCTCGGACAACTCGTCCATGCCGAGAATCGCTATGATATCCTGCAGATCTTTGTAGCGCTGCAGAATCCGTTGAGTCTCGACAGCTGCCTTGTAGTGCCGTTCACCGAGGTACTGCGCATCCAGGATCCGGCTGGACGAGTCCAGTGGGTCGACCGCTGGGTAGATGCCTATCTCGGTCAATGCTCGTGACAGCACCACCGTGGCGTCCAGGTGGCTGAAGGCAGTTGCCGGCGCCGGATCGGTCAGGTCGTCCGCCGGCACGTAGATGGCTTGCACCGATGTAATCGAGCCCTTGCGGGTCGACGTGATGCGCTCCTGCAGATCCCCCATCTCCGTACCCAACGTGGGCTGGTAGCCCACGGCACTGGGCATGCGGCCCAGCAGCGCGGACACCTCTGAACCCGCCTGGGTGAAGCGGAAGATATTGTCGATAAACACCAGGACGTCCTGACCCTCACGGTCGCGGAAATACTCCGCCACCGTTAACCCCGCCAATCCCACACGCAGGCGCGCGCCGGGAGGCTCGTTCATCTGGCCATAGATCAGGGCCGCCGAGTCGAGAACGCCGCTCTGTTTCATTTCGAGGTACAGGTCATTTCCCTCGCGGGTTCGCTCACCCACTCCGCAGAACACCGAGCGGCCCCCGTGCCCCTTACCCACGTTGTTGATCAGCTCCATGATGATCACGGTCTTGCCGACTCCCGCACCACCGAACAGCCCGATCTTGCCACCTTTCACAAACGGGGCGATCAGATCGATCACCTTGATGCCCGTCTCGAACACCTCCGTCTTGGGCTCGAGATCGACGAACTTGGGTGGGTCACGGTGGATCGGCCACCGCTCCACGTCTTCGGGTATCGGCGGACCATTGTCGACCGGCTCGCCCAGCACGTTCACGATGCGCCCCAATGCGGCGTTGCCTACGGGCACCGAGATCGGAGCGCCCGTATCTAGCACCGCTGTGCCGCGGACCAAGCCGTCGGTGCTGCTCATTGCCACCGCACGCACCTGGTTGCGACCGATGTGCTGCTGCACTTCACACACAACGGACACCGGAGGGCCACCGTTACCCTCGGTCTCGATCTTGAGTGCAGTCAGTAGCTCCGGCAACCGATCCGGCTCGAACTCGACGTCCACGACGGGACCGATTACCTGAACGACTTTGCCAATGTTCTCTGCCATGCGTCTATCCCTTGAGAGCCTCGGCGCCACCCACGATCTCCGCCAACTCCTGCGTGATCACGGCCTGACGCGCGCGGTTATAGTTCCGGCGAAGTACATCCAGCATCTCACCGGCGTTGTCAGTTGCACTCTTCATTGCGGTACGCCGTGCGCCGTGCTCGGAGGCCGCTGTCTCGGCCAACGCGCGGTACATCGAGTTGCGTACGTACAACGGCAGGATCGCCCCCACGATCCCTTCAGCCGATGGTTTGAGCAAGAAATTGACGGTCCGCCGTTGCAACGGCCGCTCCGCTGCAGCCGCCTCCGAAGCGCGCAGCGCTCCACTATCCGACGGAGGCGTGACAGGGAGAATCGGCATCAGGCGCGGCGGCGTCGACAAGGGGCTATTGAACTTCGCGAAGATCACTTCGACCGCATCCAGTTCCCCGGTCTGGAACCGTTCCATCAACGGCTCCATGACTTCCGCAGCGTGATGCGCTTTGGGCCGGTCGCCGATGTCATCTCGTTCTGACGCTAGGTCGTGGCCCACGTACTTGAAGTAGCCGATGCCCTTGCGACCTATCCCGTGCAGTTCCACGGGCACGCCTCTGACACCGTATTGCGACAGGCGTTCCTTGGCCTTGCGAATGAGATTGCCGTTGAACGCGCCGCACAGGCCGCGATTGCTCGTAATCAGGATCAAGGCTACTCGTGACGGATCGCCCCTGGGTTGGCGCAACAGCGGAAACAGATCGGTGAGTTCGGGCGAGTAGAGATTCGAGATCACCTCCGTGAGCGCCTCAGCATATGGTCGCGCAGCCCTCACTCGATCCTGGGCACGCTTGAGCCGTGACGTGGCCACCATCTCCATCGTCTTGGTGATCTGGCGCGTGTTCTCGACCGATTTGATCCGGCGGCGCAGTTCACGTGGTTTTGCCATTGCGTCGCGCCTACTGGATCGCCTTGAATGCCGTGATCGCCTGACGCAGCCGTTCCGTCAGATCGTCATCCAGGATCTTCTTGGCATTGATTTCCTGCATCAGATCCGCGTGGTTGGACCCTAAGAAGTCGTGGAAGTCCAGTTCCCACTGCCGAATGTTCTCTACCTCAACGTCATCCAAGTAGCCATTGGTCACCACGAAGATGATCGCGATCTGGTTCTCTACCGGCATCGGAGTATACTGTGGCTGCTTGAGCACTTCGACAATGCGGGCGCCTCTGGCCAACTGCCGCTGTGTGGCATCGTCCAGATCAGAGCCGAACTGCGCAAACGCCTCAAGTTCGCGATACTGCGCGTACTCCAATCGCAGCCTGCCGGCGACTTGCTTCATGGCCTTGATCTGAGCGTTACCACCCACGCGCGAAACCGATATCCCGGGGTTGATTGCCGGACGGACATTCGAGTAGAACAGGTCCGTCTCCAAGAAGATCTGACCGTCGGTAATCGAGATCACGTTGGTGGGGATGTACGCCGATACGTCGCCTGCCTGGGTCTCGATGACCGGCAGCGCCGTCAATGAGCCACCACCCTCGGCGTCCGCCATCTTCGCCGCTCGCTCCAGCAAACGGGAGTGAAGGTAGAACACGTCTCCAGGATATGCCTCGCGGCCCGGCGGACGCCGCAACGTGAGCGACATCTGCCGATAGGCCTGGGCGTGTTTGGAGAGGTCGTCATAGATGCAGACCGTGGCCTCGTTGTGACCGTACATGAAGTGCTCGGCCATGGCGGCACCCGAATACGGAGCGATGAACTGCATCGGTGCGGGGTCCGAGGCGCTGGCTACGACCACGGTGCAATACTCCATGGCGCCGCGCTCCTTCAGCCGCTCAACCACAGATGCCACCGTCGACTTCTTCTGACCGATGGCGATGTAGATGCAGATTACTCCCTGCCCCTTCTGATTGATGATCGTGTCGACTGCAATTGCCGTCTTGCCGGTCCCACGATCGCCGATGATCAACTCCCGCTGACCGCGGCCGATCGGGATCATGGAATCGATCGCCTTGATACCGGTTTGAAGCGGCTCCTTGACGGGTTGGCGCACCACGATGCCCGGCGCTTTGAATTCGACCTTTCGGTGTCCATCCGGTGTGATCGGCCCGAGTCCATCGACCGGATTGCCCAACGGGTCCACCACACGCCCCACGACCCCGCGACCCACTGGCACCTCCAGCACGCGAGCCGTGCGGCGCACCTCATCGCCTTCTCGCAAATGCAGGAAGTCCCCCAGAATCACTGCGCCCAGATTGTCCTCCTCCAGGTTGAGCGCCAGGCCGGTAACCGTCTGGCCGGTCTCGGAGGAGCTGAATTCCAACATCTCTCCGGACATCGCCGAGCCGAGTCCGTAGACACGAGCGATGCCGTCCTTCACCTCGAGGACCGTCCCCACCTCCTGGGTGTCCAGCGGTTGAATGTCAGCGGCTTCGATTTCCCTCAGGAGAACGTCCTTTAGCTCTCCCGGCCGGAGTATGCTATCAGTAGCCATAGACTGTATTCATCAATCCTTTCGCGCACGGTCCGAACACGCGCATGGAAGTCCGACAAAAGATCGTGAAAAATATCACAACGCCACCCGCCGTGCCCACCCCCCATTCCGCGGCTCCTCCACCCGGCGGACCCCGCCCCCCAAACCAGGGCGGGGTTCGATAGCACCCACAGCATTGATTCCGTTTGAGTTTCGCGCCCGCGGCGCCCGCGCGACTAGAGTCGTGATCTCATCCTTCCCGCGAGAAATCGCCTGAGAACCCCCTGGGGACCGAGCTGCGCCAGCTCACTGGGGGTGACCCCGGCGACGCGGCGAGCGCTGGCTGCCAAGTGCGAGGCGGAAGAGAAGCGCAGGATGTTGGCCGCCGTTGAGACGTCGTACCCCGGATTGCTCAAGAGGTCCGCTGCCCAGGTGGTCCGCACCAGGTCTATCACCCGCTTCAGGTTGGGCGCTCCACCCGCCGCAAACTCGCGCGACAGATGCTCACGCGTGACCCTCATCGCGGCAGCGATATCACTGGTACGTGTGGGGCTCCCCACCCTCTTCAGCACCGCATCCCACGCCTGCAACTGGAGCGGTTCCGAGAGTCGCAGCAGTCTGGTCGCATCGCCCAACATCTGCCTGCGAATGCGACTGGCACCTCGTGCAGCGATCAAATCGGAGGCGACGGTGTCATCCACCCCTTGCACCAGAACCGCCCTGAATCCCACCGCGCGGCACCTGGCCAGGAGCAGCCCGTCACCCGGTCGGAAGCTGCTAAGGGCAAAGAGTGGAATGCCGGGATACGAATCAACCAGTTCCACAGCCAGATCCGTCCCGGTGGTGGACACGTCCACGACGACGGCGTCGACCAATTCTCGGTGATACAGTGAATGAAGATGCTCGGGAGACCGACATGCCAGAATCCTGATGCCATGTCGTGACAATCCGCGCCTCAAGTGGGTTCGTACTCGGCTGTCTCGGTGGAGTAGGGGAACAACGGCGGTGTTGTACTTCACGGCTCCAGATCTAGATGCCCGCAGCGGCGTGAAACCGCGACACCCGCCTTTTGCAGGATCCCGCGCGCGTTCGCGTATGAGATCGTCGCCACCGCATCGGGATAAGAGTACCAGCAGCACTCCGAGATACCCTCATCGGCCTGCGGAGAGGGCGAGCCTTCGGGAGATTCGAATAGAAAGAAGTGGCAGTACTTGTGGATCAACTTGCCGCGGAACCGGAAATACCAGTCGATGATCCCGAGCGGCTCGTGGAGCACCACGTCGTTGAGGGCGGTCTCCTCGACCACTTCCCGAAGAGCCGCGTCCTCTGGCGCTTCGCCGGTGATCAGATGACCCTTGGGGAAACCCCAGTTCTTGTAGCCATCCTTGATCAGCAGGAACCTGGGCCCGTCCGGCGTGCACCGATAGATCACACCCCCTGCGCTAGTCTCCTGCTTGGCCTTGCCCTTTCTCCCCACTAGAAGACCGAGAACTTGAAGTACTTCCTCGGATTCGCCTTGATGTCGGCAAGAAGCGCACGCAGCTCGGCCACCGTCGAGGCGGCTTCATTGTACAGCGTCGAATCACCCACGAGCAGGCCCAACGTTCCGGTCATGTTTTGCATTCGAGTCATTACCGAATCCGCACCCACCAGCACACTCACGAAACTCGCCTGATTCTCTTCCGCCAGCTGGACCAGTGTCAGGAAGCTGCCAACTGCATCGCGCACATGCTGAGTTGCGCCCTGAACACTGGCAAAGATCGAGTCCAGCTCGCCACCGGCCGTGGCGGAATCGAGCCGGGCCATGGCTCGTTCCAGACTGAGTACCGCCGCAGTCACCACGTCGGAGCCCTGCTTTATGTTGCTGCTGACCTCGCCAAACACGACCGTCTGCTGCTCCGTGAATCGGGTCAGCGTGTCCGCCATCTGGCCGAAATCGCGAATGGAGCGCTGCATGTCCTGAACTGTCTGGGAATCGAACGCCGTCTGAATCCGTGACGACACCGTCGCAATATCCGTGGCGATGCGGGCTCCCTGTGCGGTCAACTGGCCAATGTCGGGCAAGGTTGCGCCCGGCCACACGTCGCCGCCCGCCTCCAGAGCATCGAACAATTCCCGCCGCACGATGGGATCGTCTGGTGGGTTGTTGAGATCGATGATCTGGGCCTGCCACTCACCGAACAGCGAAGCGGACGCTGCTATTACAGCCGGTCGCTCCGGCACCGGCGCCCCTTCGTAAATCTGGAGGTCGGTCTCCACCCACTCGCTTTCGGCAATGCGGATCTGCCGCACCCGCCCCACCCGCACACCCCGCAGCACCACCGGACTCCCTGCACCCAGGCCACCCACTGTACGAAACCGCACGGACTGGAAGAAGCCTCCGCTGCGCAACTGGGTCTGTGAGAGCCAGAACGCTCCCGCGACCACGATGGCCAAGGCAATCAAAATGGTGAACCCTACGATCAGTTCGTCGCGTCGCTTCATGATACCGCCTGCGTGTTCAGGCCCCCGGCGTCCTCCGCACCTTCGGGCCTGCCTTCAATGAACTGCCGCACGATGGGATCGTGCGTACGTTGAATCTGCTCGACAGTGCCGACCTGCCTGATCGCCCCTTTATACAGCATCGCGATCCGGTCGCCCACTGTGTATGCGCTGTTCATGTCATGAGTGACCACCAACCCAGTCACTCCCAACTTCTCACGGGCCCGCACCATCAACCGGTCGATCACGGCAGATGTCACGGGATCGAGGCCGGACGTCGGCTCGTCGTAGAGCAGGTATTGCGGCTTCAGGGCAATTGCCCTGGCGATCCCGATCCTCTTGCGCATGCCGCCGGACAGTTCGATCGGGTACCGATCCTCGCTCCCCTCCATGTCAACCAAAGCCAGGGACTCGCGGATCCGTTCATCGATCTCCCGCTGCGGCACCTGCTGGCGCTTCAGTCCCAAGGTGATGTTCTCCCGGACGGTCAGCGAGTCGAACAGTGCCGCGAACTGGAACACGAAGCCGATCGTCGAGCGTAGGGCCACGAGCCCCTTGCGATCCAGCTCGTGCACCAGCTGTCCGTCTACACTCACGGTTCCATAGTCCGGGTCGAGCAGCCCGACTATGTGTTTCAGTGCAACACTCTTGCCAGTGCCCGAATACCCGATCACGACGGTGGTTTGGCCATCGGGCACCTCGAGCGAGAAGCCCTGAAGCACCTTCTTGGGACCGAATGACTTGTATACGTCATTGAAGATGATCATGGCTTTCCCACTGGCAGCCAAATCACAGCAGTACCACAGCCCAAAACGCGTCGAGTACCAGGATCGCCTGCGCCCCGAGCACGACCGCCCGCATCGTAGTGTTTCCGACCCCCTCGGCTCCCC
>CP070666.1:3048142-3052275 GCA_020351775.1 Gemmatimonadota bacterium
GTACTGACCACAATGGTCTCCACCACGATGACGGTGGTGGATGGCTTCCCCCGGGCGATCGAGCGGTCTTTGTTGCGGCTGAAGGACGCTGCTACTGCGCAATCGCGACTTCCCTCTCTGGGGAAGCCGTACTGGTTCACTCTGCTCGTGTTGGCCGCGGCGACGGTGCTGGTACTTGCGCTGTTCATCGGGAACCTCACTACCATGGTCGATTTCGCCACCATCGTCTCGTTCCTGACCGCGCCGATACTCGGCTACCTGAATCTCAAGGCCATCACTTCCCCCGAGGTGGCACCGGAACACAGGCCGAGCAAGTCGATGCTGCTGCTGTCGTGGGTGGGGTTGGTGGTGCTGGTGGGGTTCGGGGCGATCTATGTGGCTTCGTTGTTCTAAATGACAGTCCCTGAGAGGTTAACCTATGACCGTCCGTGCAGCCGTCATGACGGCGCCTCACGCGCCAATAGAGATCTGGAACCTCGATGAGCCAACTCTCGAACCGGGTTCGATCCTACTTGAGACGATAGCCAGCGAGGTCTGCGGCACCGACGTTCACATCCACCACGGTCAGTTGGCTGAGGTGGCGTATCCGATCATACCGGGCCATGTGAGTGTAGGGAGGGTGTTGGAGCTGCGGGATGTAGAGACCGATGCGGTTGGTGTACCGCTGAGCAAAGGCGACGTAGTGACATTCTACGACGTGCACGAGGTGTGCGGCACGTGCTACTTCTGTTCCGTGGCCAAGCTGCAGAACCGGTGCCCGTCCCGTCGAGTCTACGGCATCACGTACGGAGTGGAAGACGGCCTACTTGGGGGGTGGGCCGAGCAGATCTATCTCAAGCCGGGTGTGCGGGTGATGAAGCTACCGGACACGCTCAGCGCCGATGATGTGATCGGGGGTGGCTGCGGTCTGTTCACCGGCTTTGGGGCGGTGGAAAGAACGGGGCTGCTGCTGGGCGACACGGTAGTCGTGCAGGGTTCCGGCCCGGTGGGGCTCTCGGCGGCGGCGTTTGCGACGCTCAAGGGCGCGGCGAACGTGGTAGTGGTCGGTGCTCCCATGGCTCGGCTGGAGCTGGCACGACGCATGGGGGCGGATGTGGTGCTGTCGGTCGAGACCGATGAGCCGGAGTACCGCACGCAGGCCGTACGCGAGCTGACAGCCGGTCGTGGTGCCGACGTGGTGGTTGAAGCAAGCGGGAGTCCTGAAGCTGTACCCCAGGGTCTCGATATGGTGCGTGACGGTGGGACCTACATCATCGCCGGCCACTACACCGATGCGGGTCCGGTCCCCATCAATCCACACCTCGATATCAACAAGAAGCACGTGGACATCCGCGGCCAGTGGGGTACCGACTTCGCCCATGTAGTGCGTGGCCTCACGATGTTCGCCAAGTACCACGACCGGCTGCCATTCGCGGACATCATCGGGGCTCGTTACGGTTTGGATAAGGCGGGTGAGGCGCTGGCGGATGTCGAGGCTCTGAGCGTTACGAAGGCGATTATCGATCCGAAGCTGTATGCTGTTCGATCTTGACTGTCGCCTCACCGTTCGATCCCACAACCCTGTTCCGCCCTGCTCGCTTCGCCTGGTACATCCTCTGGTCGGCGCAGTCGATCACGGCTCGCGTGTCTGTTCCGTCGGCAGGCAGCTCCGCCACTCCGATGCTCACGGTGACCGAAGAATGCTCGATGGTCTGTCTGAGATCTTCCGCTTTGTACACGGCGTTGGCGGACGGCGTCTCGGGGAACAGCACTATGAACTCCTCGCCGCCGTAGCGTGCCACCAGGTCACTCTGGCGCAACGATTTGGTCAGCATGTCCCCCAGCACGCGCAGCACCTCGTCGCCCACGATATGCCCGTACGTGTCGTTGAACTTCTTGAAGTGATCGATATCGATCAGCGCGACCGACAATGGGTGCCCGTGGCGCATGGCTCGAGCCACCTCGGCCTGCATCCGCTCGTCGAACGTTCCGCGGTTCATGAGCAGCGTTAGCGGGTCCTTGGCAGCGAGCCAGCGCAGCCTTTCGGTGCGCAACACAGCAGTGGTGCTGAGGAACACCGCGCAAGTGAGCAGCAATAACCGGCCGTAGTGAGACGTGAGGTCGAACGCGCCCAACTCTGAGGGGTAGTTGGCCAAGTCCCATTGAATGTCCGCATACGCAACCACCGCGCCGTACTGCAAAACGCCGAGCAGCCCGGCCAAGGCGCAGATCCGAGGATCGTTGCGCAGTGCCATAGCTCCGATGGCGATGAAGTAGACCGCGAACAGCAACCTGCTGTTGGCTGCGACGTCGGGCCTACCAGTGAGCGTGAACATCAGCAGCACCGCGCTGATCAAGCTCACGTCCACGATGCTGGTGACGAACCCGAGCCAGGGCCGGTTGAGATGGCGCCGCGTCATGGAGTAGAGACCGATCGCGATCACGAATATCGCGGCCGCCATGTATGCGCTCATACGGTTGGCGGCTGACGGCGCCTGGAACAGTTGCAGGGCCGTGAAAACCACTAGAGCGCCGACGACCAACAGGCGTACGTTCGCCACGGTGAGCTCGCCGCTCTCGCCGTGATGCAGCAGCAGCGGATCCGGAGCGCTCCAGAACCTGCTCCATCCATCTCTCAGTGCGCGGAGACTGAGGCTCCTGCGGCGCGCGTTGGTCGGAGTGCGTTCCATCGGTCTTCAGTTGCCTTTCATGCTTGCGAACATGGCATCGACATTCTCGGGCGGTCGGGTCATCCGGCTCACGATGACTGTAACCAGCAGACCCCCGGCGAAGGCGGGGACCAGTTCGTACATCAGTACGCTCAGCTGTGGCGTCAGCTCCCACAGGATAGTGATGATTGTCCCGGTCGCAAGCCCCGCGATTACTCCGGCCCTGGTCGTGCGGCGCCAATACAGTGCCAATATCGATGTCGGCCCGAAGGAGGCGCCCAGTCCAGCCCAGGCAAAAAGTACCAACCAGAACACCAACTGTTCGGCCAGGAGACCGAAGATCAGCGCCGCCGTCACCAGCAAGATCACCACGAGCCTGCTGTACAGCACCAGCCGTTTCTGGGGGATCACATCATCGCGGTGCAGGATCTTCTCGTAGAAGTCGCGCACCACGCTGGAAGCTGCAACCAGGAGCTGCGAGTCGGCGGTCGAGATGATTGCCGCGAAGATCGAAGCCACCACGACGCCGAACAGGATCGGGTGCAGGTGCTGCGCGGCGAGCACGGGGTACAGCTGCTCTGTGTCGGCATCGGGCAGCAGCGCCACGTCGGGGAAGTAGACCCGGCCGGCCAGGCCGATGAACAGTGCTCCCCATGCCATCACCACGTTCCACACCGTTCCCACTATTGCCGAGGTGCGCAGCTGGTCGGGATCCTGGATCGACATATAGCGCACTATGATGTGCGGGTTGCCGGGTGATCCCAGGCCGATCCCCAGGAACCCGATCAGCGCGCCAGCCGAGAGGGCGACGGGATCGATCAACGTGGGGTCGATCGTCTGCAGCTCGGCGATGATGGCACCGAGGCCGCCGCCGTCGGCGATGGCAATGGCCGGCACCAGCACCAGCGCCAGGATCATGACGCAGGCCTGTAGCGTGTCGCTCAGCGATACGGCCAGGAACCCGCCCAGCGTAGTGTAGGCCACGACTATCAGGGCGGTGAGCAGCACGCCGACGCCGGGGCTCATACCGAAGCTGGCCGCGAACGCCTTGCCGCCGCCCACGAACTGCGACGAGACGTAGCCCACCATGAAGATCAGGATCACGGCTATCAGGATCGCGCGCAGCCGGCCGTCCCGGTCGCCGAACCGGGCCGCGTAGAAATCCGGCACCGTCACACAGTCGTGGGTTTCGGCGAAGTGCCGCAGGCGACGCGCGTAGAAAATGAATAGGAACACCTCGGCCGTGATGTATCCGGTCACCGCCCACACCGCGTTGGCGCCCATCGTGTAGGCCATGCCGGTGACGCCCAAGAGGAGCCAGGCGCTCCGTCCCGAGACCACCGCCGACAGCGCCACCACGAAGCGGTGCATTTTGCGGCCGCCCACGAAGAACTCGCTCACCCCGGCCGAGGAGAACCGAGCGGACAGGATTCCGATGGCGATGATCACGCCGAGGTATGCGAGAAACGCGCCGATGGCGATCGG
>CP070666.1:3052375-3062409 GCA_020351775.1 Gemmatimonadota bacterium
CACGTTCACGATCACTAACCCGGGCGTGTTCGGGTCCTATGTCGGCTCTCCGATCATCAATCAACCGCAGGTTGCCATACTCGGAGTCGGGTCGATTGAGAAACGGCCCAAGGTGATCACGCTGGCCGACGGGCAAGATGTCATAGTCATTCGAACACTGGGGATGCTCTCCCTGTCATACGACCACCGTGTCGTAGACGGGGCCGACGCCGATCGGTTCATGGCCGATGTGAAACGAGACTTGGAGCAATATGCGGAGGGAGCGGATTGAGTATGGCGCGTCGCGTCCTCGAGATTGACGGTGAGCGCTGGGCGGTCTATCCGGCGGGCCCCGTAACTGTCTATGATAGAGACGAGTTTGGATTGATGTTCGAGAAGGGAACGGGCCCGGACCGGATCAGACGTTTCACGCGCTATTCACCCCTTGGAGCGAGACGAAGAGACGCTGCTCTGGCAGAGTTATCTGAGAGCCAACTCTCGCAGCTATTCCGAGCGTCTCAGATCTCGCTGACGAGTCCCGAGGGTGGCTATGGGCAGAGCGATGGGTAGGTAGGCATTGGTCGATTTGCATGTCCACTCCGATGCCTCGGACGGGGAGTGCCCGCCTGCCGAGGTCGTCCGGCAAGCGCGAGCAGCAGGAATGAAAGCAATCGCGCTCACCGACCACGACACACTCGACGGTATCGCTGCGGCTACGCGGGCCGGCGAGCAGCTGGAGGTGCGGGTCGTCGGGGGCTGTGAGTTCAGTGTTGGAGTTACTTGGGGGGAAATGCACTTGCTGGGTTACTTCCTCCCGCCTCGCGATCCCGACCTGCAGGATTTCCTCAACCAACAGCGGGCCATGCGTCTCCGAAGAGCTCGGGCCATAGTTGCGCGGCTGAGTCGAGTTGGAGCAGCGATTGACATCGAAGATGTCTTGGCGCAGGCGGGTGATGGCTCCGTGGGCCGTCCCCACGTGGCTCGCGCGCTGGTCAAGGCAGGATTCGTGTCTGACGTAGATGCTGCATTCGACAAATACCTGGCAGCGGGAAGGCCGGCGTTCGTTCGCAAAGATCTTGCTTCACTCGATCGCGTCGCATCGCTCGTGCGCGAGCTGAACGGGGTAACGTCGGCCGCTCATCTGGCGCAACGGGCTACCCCATCGTTCGTCGATGAGCTCAGGCGCGCCGGGGTCGATGCCCTAGAAGTTCTGCATCCGGCACACGACGACGCCACGTCCGCCCGACTCGATGCGCTGGCGAGTCGCAACGGCATGCTGGCCACGGGAGGATCGGATTGGCACGGCGATGGGACAATGGATGGCAGCCGAGCCCGGATCGGATCACTGCACGTGCCCGAGATCTATCTGGAAGCGATCGAGCGCCTCCACCATGAGAGGATCAGAGCCGCGAAGGTCTGAGTGACGTGTGCGATCCGGACGAGCGCCCAGCGGGTCGCGAATCACGGAAGCCGGAGTGATGTGAGAACGCTATGACAGTATCCCCTCAGATAATCTGTCTCACCAATGGCATCTTCCAACAGAACTGCTTCATAGTCGCGGACCCAGGGACACGGGATGCCGTGCTGGTCGACCCGGGCGAAGAGGCAGAGCTGTTTCTTCGCAGAATAGCGCACGAACGCTTCGTACTGCGGGCGATATGGCTTACACACGCACACCTCGATCATATCCTGGGTGTGCAGGACATAATCGACCACACGAAGGTGCCGATATACCTTCATCCTGCCGACCGGCCGCTGTATGACAATATCGAGGGTCAGGCGAAATGGCTCGGTGTCGGATCAGCTACCGTGCCGCTACCCGACCGGGAGTTGCAGCATGGCGATCAACTGACGGTTGGCAACTGCTCGTTCGAGGCGAGGCACGTGCCAGGACACAGTCCGGGTGGCGTGGCCTTCGTCGGCAACGGTGTGGTGCTTTCCGGTGACGCCCTGTTCGCTGGGTCCATAGGTCGCACTGACCTGCCAGGTGGTGAAACCGCGACTCTGCTTGTCAGCATCCGGGAACAGCTGCTGACCTTGCCTGATGATACCATCGTCTATTGCGGACACGGCCCTGAAACGACGATCGGAACCGAGCGATCGACCAATCCGTTTCTCACCGGAATCTACGCACTGTGAGCGGAGACACTGGGACCCGGGCACGGGCCAAGCCGCCACTGAGCAGCCCGCCCAGCACCACCGCCTCGTCTGAGCCAGAGAACCCGGTTCACCTATGCCGCGGCTGCACTGGTCCTGCGCGGCTTTGGAGCTCCAGGAACCAGCGCTCCAACTGCGCCTTCGTGCATCCACTGGGTGAAGGTCCCGACTAGTTGTGAGGATTTCCATTGATCACTCCCCGAATCAGACCGCGTGACCCGGGCGAGGTGACCCCGGAGGTCAAGAACATCTTCGAGGCGTTTCTCGAGGAACGCGGGAATATCCCGAACATGTTTCGCACCGTCGGCCTGCGGCCGAAACACCTAACCACCATGATCAGCCACTTCCGCACGGTCATGAACGAAGGAGATGTACCGCCGCTGCTGAAGGAATTACTGGCTGTGCGGGTGTCCTCAATCAATCGCTGCAAATACTGACTGGCCTCACACACCGCCTTGGCAAGGCGGCTGGGCGCCCCAGAGAAGTGGTTGACGGCTGTACGCCCGGAGATCCCGGAGAGTGACTCTGCCGACCCGGGTTCGTTGGAGGACATGGAAGAGAATTGGAGGCAGGCGCTGCACTATGCCGAGCTGGTGAATGAGAGCGGTCATTCGGTGAGTGATGATGACTACCGAGCTATGGCTCAACACTGGAACGACGGGGATATTATCGAGATAACACTAGTAGTCGGACTGTTCAGCTACTTCAACCGCTTCAATGATGCCCTCAGGGTCGAGGTTACCCGGTGACCACCAGAATCGAGCGAGACTCTCTGGGCGAGCTGCCCGTGCCGGAAGCTGCGCTGTACGGCATCCAGACTGAGCGAGCCCGCCAGAACTTCCCGGTATCGGGGTTGAGACCGCTGGCAGCGTTCGTGAACGGGATCGTCTGGGTCAAAAAGGCCGCTGCACTCAGCCACGAGGCGACAGGGCGTCTGGACGCCCGATTGGCACAGGCGATCGTGGCGGCGGCCGACGAGGTTCTGGCCGGCGAGCACCGCGATCAGTTCGTCGTCGATCCTTACCAGGCGGGGGCCGGTACGTCCCACAACATGAATGCGAACGAGGTCCTCGCCAACCGAGCCAACGAGCTGTTAGGAGGCAAACGGGGCAGCTACGTTCCCGTCCACCCCAACGATCATGTCAACATGGCGCAGAGCACTAACGACGCCATCCCAACGGCTCTGCGTTTGAGTGCACTCTCGTTGCTTCCCGGCCTGCTCGCCGCCATGCGTGAGCTTGCCGGCGCGCTGCTGGAGAAAGGGCGCGAGTTCGACCACGTGGTGAAAGCAGGCCGAACGCATCTGCAGGACGCCACGCCGATACGGCTGGGCCAGGAGTTCACAGCCTATGGCCACACGGTTGAACGCAACGCTGATCGCATACGCGGGGCTGCTCAGTGGCTGCATGAATTGAACATTGGGGGCTCGGCTGTGGGGACGGGCCTCAACGTTGAACCGGAATATCCGGCTATGATGATCCGCCATCTATCCAAGATCACCGGGCTGGAATTAAGAGAGGGGAAGAACCGCATCCAGCTGATGCAGTCCATGGGTGACTTTGCGGCATTCTCTGCGGTCGTTCGCGCGTATGCTGGTGACCTCGGCAAGATCGGAGACGACATTCGATTGCTGTCGTCGGGTCCGCGCACCGGACTGGCTGAGATTACAGTCCCGGCCGTGCAACCGGGTTCGAGCATCATGCCGGGTAAGGTCAATCCCAGCATCGCAGAGATGGTAGGCATGGTCTGCCTCCAAGTGATGGGCAACGACCACGTCGTGGGGTTGGCTGCGCAGGGTGGCGAGTTGGAGTTGAACATCATGATGCCGGTCATTGCGCACAATCTGCTGTTCTCGATCGAGATCTTGACCAATGCTACGCACATCATGGCACAGCGCTGCGTTGTGGGCATAACGGTCGACGAAGCACAGTGCCGCTATTGGCTCGAACGCAGCCCTGCTATAGTCACGGCACTCGCCCCCATGATCGGGTACGCGGAGGCCGCCGCGCTGGCCAAGGAAGCGGTCGAGCGGAACATGACCGTCCGCGAACTGGTGGCGGAGAAAGGACTCCTCCCGATGGAGGAACTGGCCCGAGTGCTGGATCTCCGGGCCATGACCGATCCGGGGGTGCCCGGCCGCCGCTCAGCCCCAGCCCAGGAGTGATGACAGAGAAGGGCACCCCGACGCGGTGTCCCGGCGGACCTGGATTCACGGTGGCCGTTTTCGGTTCGCCGCTCCCTGCACGTCTGTACCCTGTACTCTGTTCTCTGTAACCTGTACTCTGTAACCTGTACTGAGACTCCCAGGCGGCCGTGTCACACACTCGGAACTCTGAGCTGTCCGATTTCACTCACAGTGAGCTGATCCGCTACTCCCGGCATCTCGCTCTTCCCCAGGTGGGGCCCACAGGGCAGCGCCGCATCAAAGCCGCGCGTGTGTTGCTGGTAGGCGCCGGCGGTTTGGGATCCCCAGCCGCCATGTATCTAGCTGCAGCTGGAGTCGGCACCCTCGGGCTTGTCGATTTCGACGTGGTCGACCTCTCGAATCTCCAGCGCCAGATCATCCACGGGACGGGCGACGTCGGGAGGCCCAAGCTAGAGTCTGCAGCCGAGCGGCTCCGGGATGTCAATCCGTTCGTAGCTGTGGAGGAGTTTGCCACCCGGCTCGACTCCTCCAATGCGACGGAGATCATCAGTGGCTTCGATATCGTGGTCGACGGATCTGACAACTTCCCGACGCGGTACCTCGTCAACGACGCCTGCGTGCTGACGGGCAAGCCATACGTATATGGCTCAGTCTATCGGTTCGAAGGCCAGGCATCCGTCTTCGCCGCTACCGACGGGCCCTGCTATCGCTGCCTGTTTCGAGAGCCACCGCCTCCCCATCTGGTGCCATCGTGCTCCGAAGGAGGGGTCGTTGGTGTATTGCCGGGGATCGTTGGGAGCATCCAGGCGCTGGAGGCCATCAAGTTGATTCTCGAAGAGGGTGAGACGCTGGTCGGCAGGCTGGCCCTGATAGATGCACTGAAGCTGCGATTCCGCGAGCTCAAGTTGCGCCGCGATCCGGAGTGCTCGGTGTGTGGGGAACATCCCTCGGTACGGCAGCTCATCGACTACGAAGCGTTCTGCGGAGCTGAAGCAACGGTCGCCCAGCAGGCCATGGAGATTACGGTTGGCGAGCTGGCTCAGCGTCTGGAGAGCAGATCGGACCTGCTGCTGGTCGATGTGCGCGAGCAGTACGAATGGGAGATCTGTCGGATTGTCGGAGCCGTGCTGGTTCCCCTGGGCGAACTGCAAGCCAGGATGCGGGAACTGGATGGCACCAAGGAGATTGTGACGCTGTGCCACCTCGGAATCCGGTCGCTGGTGGCTTTGGAGATCCTGCGTGCGGCGGGATTCTCGAGGGTCCGGAGCCTCCAGGGCGGGATCGATGCTTGGGCCCGCCAGGTGGAGCCCACCATGGCGGTCTATTGAGTCGCCTTCCCGCCTAGTTTCTCCCTTTGGATAATGCCGAAGGGGGGATTCGAACCCCCACGGGCTTGCGCCCACTGCGCCCTGAACGCAGCGCGTCTACCAGTTCCACCACTTCGGCAGGGAACTTCCGAAAAGGTGCCGAATATTGACACTGAGGATGACGGGCGTCAAGGTTTCGCTTGACCCCCCGGAAGTGGTTTTCTATCTTGGACTTAGCTAGTGTCGCTCCGCTCTGAGCCGCGGCCGTCAACGGGCCGAGTCGTGGCTTCCAACCGGAAGGCCCGTCATGACTACCACATCGAAGAGACGTGGGAGGCGGGATTAGTGCTCACCGGATCTGAGATCAAGTCTGTCCGTGCCGGCAAGGTAAGCCTCAAGGGTGCCTACGGCACAATCCGCGGCGGCGAGATCTGGCTGGAAGGGATGAACATCGCGCCCTACGATTCCGGTGGCTATGCCAATCACGAGCCGGAGCGCTCCCGAAAGCTGCTCATGCATCGCCGCGAGATCCGACGGCTGGTCGGCGCCCTGGAGCGACGCGGACTTACGCTGATACCGCTCGACCTTCACCTATCAGATGGCTGGGCCAAGGTGACGCTGGCGTTGGGTCGCGGGAAGAAGACGCATGATAAGCGGGAAGACGTCAAGCGACGCGATGCAGACCGAGAAGCGGCCCGTGCTCTGGGGCGCCGGCGATGACTTGGCTGATATTGGCGCTGGCGGTATGGGGCGGAATGCCGGGTGCACCCGCCGATTCTCCAGTGCCCACCTCCATTGTGGTGGCCACGACTCGAGGCCAGATCGAGGTGCCAGTTTTGATGGAACGAGGGCATCCGGCCTTGTCGGTACCTCGGCTTGGTCAGCTACTTCCGGTGACTGCCGAGGTCATCGACGAGTGGGCGGTAGTCGCGTTCGCCGATCAACCCTTCCGCTTCCTGCTTGGCGCATCATTGTTCGTGTTCCGGGGCCGTGTGGTGCCCTTGGTCGGAGGTGCCTACGTGGCAAGGGACACGCTCCACGTGCCACTCCAGTGGCTCACCGAGTACCTGCCTCGAATGTTCAGCGAAGGTTACCGCTACGACCCGTACGCCGGGCGGTTCGAGGAGGCGAGGCTCGCTCCCGTGGCACCCCCGGTAGTCCAGCCGACATTGAGCTACCGCTCACCGCGGGCGGGGAGTGCCGCTGCGCGGAACGGCTTCAGAATGCTCCATACGGTGGTTATCGACGCCGGCCATGGGGGAACCGATCCGGGTAATCCGGGCCGCTACCTGCCGCGCGGGGTCCATGAGAAGCACATAACGCTGGCATTGGCCAAGGAGCTGCGGGACGAGCTGGAGAAGGGTGGCGTGGAGGTCGTCATGACCCGGTCAGGCGATACGCTTGTCGACCTGCGGGACCGGGCCCGAATGTGTCGCGAGGACTGCAGCGCGTTTGTCAGCATCCATGTCAACAGCCTCAAGCCGACGCCGGGTTATGAGAACATCAGCGGATTGGAGACCTATTTCCTATCTGCAGCCCGGACGGCCGAAGCGGCTCGGGTAGCCGCCATGGAGAACGAGGCCGTGAGCTACGAGACTGAGAAGATCTTGGAAGAGGATGACCCGCTAGCGTTCATCATGAAGGACCTGCACCGCAACGAGTACTTGCGCGAATCCGCGCAGCTGGCGGAGATGATCCAGGAAAGTGGTGCTCGGATACACCCCGGCAGGGACCGTGGCGTATCGCAAGCCATCTTCACGGTGTTGTCTCACGCAGAGCGGCCGGCCGTTCTGATTGAGACCGGCTTTGCCACAAACAGGCAGGATGCCCGGTTCCTGACATCTGCCACGCAGAGGCAGAGGCTTGCGGAGGCCATCGCCGCGGGGATCATCACCTACTTGCGGAGATACGAAGAGAAGGTCTTGGCCGGGACCATTCCATGAGGACTGCCAGTGCGGCCGTGGCCCTCGCGGCGCTGGGGGCAGCGATCGCCAGCTGTGCCTACTACAACGGACTCTACAACGCCAATCGGCTCGTGAAGGAGGCCGAGAGAGCCGAGCGTGAGGGGCTTGAGAGTGAAGCGCGCTCGCTCTGGTCCCAGGCGGCCGTCAAGGCCGAATCGGTTGCCGCCCGATATCCAGAGAGCAAATACCGTGATGATGCGTTACTCGTGTGGGGCAGGTCCCTCCAGTCCATCGGAGAGTGTGAGCGGGGCATCACGCCTCTCGCGCTGGCACTGGAGTCGAGTCCCGATTCGACGATCCGACGGCAGAGCAGGCTCCTGCTCGGCCGCTGCTACTACGAGACGGGCGAGTATCAGGGAGCCGATTCGGTGCTTACCCGGCTCGCAGTTTCGTTGGACTCGGCCGTTGCGGTCCCGGCTCTGCTGTGGCGCGGACAGGCCAGGCTGGCCGCCGGGCTGTATGACGCAGCGGTGAGCGACCTCGTGGGCTGCGGACTGCCTCAGGCACAGTTTCCTCTCGCGCTGGCCTACACATACGATCGACAGCCACTGGCCGCGCAGCACGTGTTGCTGAGCGCCCAGGTCGGTTCGGCGCAGGAGCATCAGTGGCTTTCGGTTCTCAACGCGGTCGGTGGCCGATACCCTGATGTAGCTGGAACCGTGGTTGACCACCTGGTCGAGCGGGCCGATCTCTCGATCGACGGCACAGCAATGCTACTGCTGCAAGACGGCGAGCGTCGGCTCGAGGGTGGGAGGCCCGATCACGCAGTGGTGAGGTTCCGACAGTTGATGGACCTCGCGCCGGGCTCGCGAGTGGCCGCGATCGCGCAAGTCGAGCTGGTTCAAGCAGAGCTGAGATTGGCTGACGGAGTCGACCAGCTGCCCGCGATGCTGGAACGGGTGCGAGCGGTAGAACTGGAGGAAGAGGACTCAAAGCGACTGCGCTTGCTACAGCTGTCCACCGATCTGGAGCTGGCTGTCGCGGGTCTCACGGCGCCGTGGCCGACGGGCGGACAGACGCATTTCGCTGGCGGGGGTCCGGACCTCGACTTGTTCATGGCCGCAGAGGCGATGCGATACGAGTGGTCTGCAGTCACATTGGCCGTGGCGCTGCTGCGTGAGGTCCCACTCAGGTTCCCCCGTTCTCCCATCGCGCCCAAGGCGTTGTTGGCTGCAGCATGGCTCGACCCGACACGGGCCGATTCGCTGCTGGCGGTTTTGCATCGCGACTATCCGAGTTCGCCATACACGCTCGTGTTGCGCGGCGCTGCGGGTGACGAGTACACTGCTCTGGAGGATTCGCTCAGGACCTTGCTTAAAGCCCGCCAGAGGCCAACTTCCAACCGGTGACGATAGTATCCAAGTCCGTCAGCGTCTTCCACACGACGTTCCAGAACCCGATTTTGCTTGCGGCCGGCACTGCGGGCTTCGGGAGGGAGGTGGCGCGTGTTGTGGACCTCGACCGGCTCGGTGGCATCGTGACCAAGGCTGTGAGTCCTGAGCCACGCGATGGCAATGCCGCGCCGCGCGTGGCAGAGTTCTCGGGCGGGATGCTCAATGCAGTAGGCTTAGCCAACCCTGGCGTGGAGCACGTGGCACAACATGAGCTGCCGTGGCTGGCCGAGCACTTGAGCCGTGCCCGCGTCCTGGTGAACGTGGTCGGCTTCTCAACCGGTGATTTCGCGGCCGTGGTACGACGTCTCGCCGCGCACGAGATCATCACGGCCTTCGAACTCAACGTTTCCTGTCCTAACACAGCGCGTGGCAACGAGGAGTTCTCGGCAGACAAGAACGTCCTCGCGGACCTCATCGCCAGGTGTCGCGACCTCACGGACACGCCGCTAGTGGTGAAACTCCCTCCCACCATCACCGATCTGCCGGGAACGGCCGCGGCCGCCGCGGAGGCTGGAGCTGACGGGTTCACGGTCATCAATACGATCCCGGGCACGGTATACCGGTTCGATCGGGGTGAGCGCCCTGAACCGCGTCTCGGCTTGGGCAAGGGTGGGGTGAGCGGGCCGGCTTTGCTGGCGGTGGGCGTGCTGGCAGCTCGGGAGGTGCGGCAGCGGACGGGGCTGCCCGTGATCGGCGTCGGAGGTGTCTGCACGATCGAGGATGTGCTCCAGTATTTGGCGGCTGGAGCCGCACTGGTTGGAGTTGGCACGGCCAGCTTCGCCGATCCGAGAGTGCCGCAGCGGCTGGCGGAGCAGTGGAGCAGGGATGGCTGAGCTCATCGTCGCGCTCGATCTGGATTCGGCTGACGAGGCGCTGCGAGTGGTCGACCAGCTCACGGACCTAGAGTGGGTCAAGATCGGCCCGGTGCTCTTTGTGAGAGAAGGCCCAGAGCTGATCCGGCTGCTCAAGCGGCGTGGATTACGTGTCTTCCTGGACCTCAAGTGGCACGACATTCCTCACACTGTTGCGGGGGCGGTCCGGGCTGCCGCCGAGCAGGGAGTCGACCTGGCAACAGTGCACTCCCTGG
>CP070666.1:3062509-3068180 GCA_020351775.1 Gemmatimonadota bacterium
CACACGAAACTCTTGCTGGTCGCCGTTGTTCTGGCGGTCAGTGTACTGATTGCCGCGCCAGCACACGCCAAGCTGACGGGAGCAATCTGGACTACTCTCTGCGACGGCTCCTCCGTCGATCACAACGTCTACGCGGCGAAGGAGGACGTCTACCTGAACGCCGGCCCAACCGGCGTATCCGGAGCATGGGTCCCCGACGGGGACTACTACTTCATGGTAACCGATCCGCCAGGCAAGACCTTGTTGAGCACAGACTCGATCGCTCAGAGGAAGGTCCAGATCGAGGACGGCAAGGTGTTGGAGCCCGGGCTCGGCTATACCGATCACTTCTACTGTGAGGATGTCGGCCGGCCCGGCAACTACACGATCCAGTTGATGCCATATGACGACAGCGCGAACGGCGAGTACAAGCTCTGGATCACGCGGGTCGAGAACTACGAGCCCGGAAACCCCGCAAGCAAGTTCGGGTTCATCCCCAGCGAGAGCAAGACCGACAACTTCCGCGTCCGGCGCGGTCAGGTCTGCATCTTCGGCTACAAGTTCGAGGACCTGAACGGGAACGGGATCTGGGACATGGGTGAGGACGGCCTGCCCGACTGGGAGATTCAGCTCTTCGCCAAGAAGGGCAATACTCTCACCCTGCTCGCCACCAGCCTCACGTCGAACGACGGCTCCTACGCGTTCTGCGTGAGCGAGTCTGGAACCTACTTGATTGCCGAGGTGTTGCAAGCGGGTTGGGCCCAGACCGCCCCTCCTCCCCCAGGAACCTTCACCGTGAACGTCAACAAGAGCCAGCTTCGAGCCGGCGAAGACAAGGGACCCTACAACTTCGGCAACTACAGGCCTCCCCAGCAGGCTACCCTTGCAGGCGTGAAGTACCACGACCTCAACGCCGACGGGTCCCTGGACCCTGGTGAGCCTGGGATTGAGGGCTGGTGTGTCACGATCACGGCCGGGACCTTCGACAACGGAGACTTCATACCAGATTACACTGTCACAGACACGAACGACGTGCTCGGCCCCTGGACAGAATGCACTGACCCCAATGGCGTCTGGCGCAAGGACGACCTGCGCCGAGGCTACGTCTACCAGATCTGCGAGATCTTGGAGCCGGGCTGGACGCAGACTGGCCCCAACGACGGGGCCCTCAGCATATACGTCCAGGCCAAGGACGGATGCTGGTACGCCGAGGTGCCGGCTCAGGTACCCCCTGGTGGCGATGATACCAACTACGAACGCCTGAACTTCGGCAACGTGTCCGAGGACTGCGGGCGCATCCGAGTCTTCAAGTTCGAGGACTACAATGCGAACGGGGTGCTCGACGGCATAGACAGGCCTCTCTCCAACTGGTACATCTTTCTGTACACGTCGACTGGCCGCATCATCGAATGGGGGCCAACGGATGAGAACGGCGAAATCGAGTTCCCACTAGATCCAGATGAGTGCCTACCGCTTGACTGCTATATCGTGTTCGAGATGAGTATTCCTTCGTGGGTCTGCGCCACCTGCACCCTCGGCGACTGGGCCCAGGAGGTATGCATCGACGAGACCAATCCGGTCGCGGTAGTCGACTTCGGAAACCAGTTCGTCGGGCACGAGGGCGAATGGTAGCTAGCGGCATAGCCTCAAGGTGGCTGCAACCACCACAGCCGACGTCGCGAAGGCTAAGTACAATGCGAGAGCCCCGGCCTACGGCCGGGGCTCTCGCACGCTCTCCTGGCCTGTTCCCTCAGTTAGAAGTGGGTCACCTCCAACACAAAGCTGGACTTCTGGCGGGTGGATCCGATCAGAAACTCGTAGTTGCCCGGTGCGACCCACAGTTCGGCAAACTTGAGGCTCGCCGACGACACGTCGCGGGCAAGCAGCTCTCCTGCCTCGTTGCAGACGTACAGCGACAGACTGAATCTCCCCTCGGACTCGAGAGTGGCCCGCAGCGGACCTTCAACATTCGTCCGCACCCATATCGAGACCCAACCATTCCGGCCGCCAGCCCGCCCGCTGAACACATCTGTCTGCTCGGTTGGCTCCACAGTGTTCTGCACGGTTACCTCGACCGGCTGAGAGTCGCAGGCGTTCCCGGCACCATCTACCGCGCGAGCTACAATCGCGTGCCGGCCGTTCGCATCTACCTTCGTGTCCCAATCCCAGACATACGGCGGCACAAACACCTCTTTCTTCTTCTGCCCGTCGAGGTAGAAGTCCACACGACCCACCCCCACTGGGTCGCTGGCCAGAGCCTCCACACGAACAGTCTCCGCCACGACCGAGCCGAAAGCAGGCGACACCACCTCTGCCACTGGCGGACTATTGTCAACCACAACCGTTACCGGAGCCGACTCACCTGCGTTGCCTGCCGCGTCATAGGCCACAGCGATCAACGTATGCTCGCCATCGCGATCGCCTTCCGTGTCCCACGACCAGCTATATGGAGCAACCGTGTCCCAGCCCAGAAAACGGTCGTCGAGGTACAACTGCACCTCGATCACACCTACATTGTCGGTCGCGCTGGCGCTCACCAGCACCGTATCCCAGACAACCTCTCCCCACGCTGGACTGCTGACACTCACCGTCGGCCCAACAGTGTCGTCTGCCGGCCCCTCTCCCGCGGCGAGCACCGCTCGGTACAGATTTATCTTCCCCCAGCCATAGTACTCGTCCCAGCCTGGAGTACCCAGGTCATCCGCGGTCTGCTCGATTATGTCCACAATCTGCTGGGCAGACAGACCGGGGTTCGCGGAGGCGACAAGCGCGATTGCCCCCAGAACATAGGGCGAAGCGATCGACGTTCCGGCTGCATTCCCATACCCCCCGTCTCGCACCAGACTGTACATGTAATCGGGCGCACACACGTCAATGTAATCGCCGTAGCTCGAGTAGTACGCCAGCTCGTCATACCCGTCTAGCCCCGACACGCCGATCGCATGATCACAAGCCGCAGGATACCGCAGTGTGTCATCCCCGTAGTTCCCCGCAGCGCACACTGTTATCATGCCATGGGACCACGCATAGTCGATTGCATCCTGCAGGCTTTGGGAATAAGCAGCCCCAGCATAGCTCAGGTTGGCACCACGTGCACCCAACTCCGCCGCGTACACAAGCCCCTCACACATCGCTGAGATAGACCCGTATCCGTCGTAAGTGCCCACTTTAATGACGAGCACCGGATTCTGCCAAGCTACAGAAGCAATGCCGATCCCGTTGTTGGTCGTCGCGCCGACCACCCCGTACACCTTGGTTCCGTGCCCGTTGTCATCCCACGGATCATCGTCATCATTGACGAAGTCCGGGCCAAGCACGTAGCGGCCTTGGGCATCTGGGTGATCGTAGGCTAAGCCGGAGTCCAGCACCGCGATCATCACGTCCGGGCTGCCGCGCGCGATGTCCCAGGCCTCTCCAGCATGAATTCCCTGGAGCTCGATCTGGGCATACCGATAGTACGGGTCATTCGGGGTCGTGACCTGCTCCTGCACCAAGAAGTCCGGCTCCACGTACTCCACGTTGGGGTTCCGCTGATACAGCCCGACTCCCCGCGCTACGCTCAGCCCACGCGGCAGCTTCACGACCTGCACATCAATGCCTGGAATCGCATTCACTACCGCAGATCCGGCCGCCGCGTGCGCCCGCGCCACCTCCGACGCCGGCGTCCCCGGCCGGAACTTCACCAACACCTGATCCGACACATAGTCCGGACCCGCCCCCTCGGCGAGACCGTAGGCCCCGCCTTGCACGCACACCACAATCGCCGCCACCGACACACACAATACCGCGCAAGTCCATCCTCTCCGCGCCACGTCCTACACCTCCTCACTGGCTCCTCGGACAGCGGGTTACAGTCCCGCGGTCGGTCGCTCCCCAGGGGAGTACAGCGGGGACAGATTGCTGGACGTCGCTCGGCTCTTCTCTACCCGGCGATTACTCTTAGTGCGTGCCGTGCCCCAGAAGGCAGGCCCCTCGAACCACTGCTTCTGCTTCGGCAGCCCAGCCATCCGCCCGATACGGGCGGACCCGTTAGCTTTGCGTCCCCGCCTTGCGACGGGTTTGCCTTTTTCGAAGCCCGACGCTACTACCCCCTGACCTGTAGCCGCCCCGCCGGCACCGAACCATCCAGCGCGGCAGAACTCGGTGGGGGAGAGAGGACCGCAGCACGGCCGACCAGCACGCACATAGCTCGCGCGAGGCTAGTTCTGGCGGCCACGTTTCGCAGAAGACTATCCGGCCCGGCGCTGCCTTCTCCCTCCCGCACCGGCCGCCGCTACGCCAGGCGGTCGGCTCTACCATCGTTGTTCCACAGTTGTCATGGCTCCGTGAGATAGACGCTGAGAGCGGGGAAAACGGATAGCGTCGCAGTGCGCGTGTTCAACCAACTTTCAACCGGCGCTCTGTCGTGACCTGCCCCCCTCAACGTTACCACTCACAGTCTCAGACCTGCAGCATACATCGGTACTGATTCCGGGCTCTGCTGCCGGGGCAAGACAGCCTCCGGCGCCGATGGCCGGTAGCCCAGAGAGCTGTGTGGTCGCACCTGGTTGTAGTGCCTTCGCCAGCGCCACTAGCACCTTCGCCTCCAGCAATGTGTCGAACACCTCCCGCGCCAGCAGCTCGTCTCTGAGCTTGCCGTTGAAGGACTCCAGATACCCGTTCTCCCAAGGACTGCCCGGCTCGATATACAGCGTCCGCACTCCGACCTTGGGCAGCCATTCCCGCACCGCCTTGGCCACGAACTCCGGCCCGTTGTCCGAGCGCAGATACGCCGGAGTCCCGCGCTCCAGGAACAACTGCGTCAGTCGCTCCACCACCTGGTCGCTGGTCATCTTCCGTCCCACATCGATCGACAGGCACTCCCGGGAGTACTCGTCGATGATGCTCAGCAGCTTCAAGGCTCGCCCATCGCTGGTGCGATCCATCATGAAGTCATAGCTCCACACGTGGTGGCAGTAGCGGGGCCGCAGCCGGATACAGGAGCCATCATTCAACCACAGGCGCCTGCGCTTGGGCTGCTTCTGAGGCACCTTCAAGCCCTCTCGGCGCCACAGCCGCTCCACTCGCTTATGGTTCACCCGAAAGCCTTCCTCCTCCAACAGCGCCCCTACCCGTCGGTAGCCGTACCGCCCATAGTCGCTGGCCAGCTCCACCATCCGCTTCACGAGCCTCGGCTCATCATCGGGCACGTGCTGTACTCGTCGTTGGGTGGGACGGGGCTGACCCAGCACCCGACAGGCCCGCCGCTCCGATACCCGTCCTCGGCCCAAGGCGTCTCGGACATGCTCCACCGCCACCCGGCGTTTGGCCGGGCTCAGAAGTTTCCCGAGGCGGCTTCTTTGAGGATCTCGATGTCCAGGGCATAGTCTGCCACCAGCTTCTTCAGCCGCGCGTTTTCGGTCTCCAGTGCCTTCAGCCGCTTCGCCTGATCCACCCGCATACCACCGTACGCAGCTCGCCATCGGTAATAGGTGTGCTCCGTCACCCCGATCCCCTTCGCCGCTTGCGCGACCGTGGCCCCCTTGCTGATCTCGATCTCTGCTCGCCGCAGCTTATGGATGATCTGCTCCGGCGTGTGCCGCTTCTGACCCATCTGCCTCGCTCCTCTCTCTCCGTTCCAGGCTCCACTCTATGAGATTACACCTGGATACGTTCTCGGGGGCAAGGCCAGAGGAGTCCCTCCGGGTCGATG
>CP070666.1:3068280-3069834 GCA_020351775.1 Gemmatimonadota bacterium
GGGGCAGGTAAGACGACGACGTTCTACATGATCGTGGGCCTGGTGGCGCCGGATGCGGGCGAGGTGTTTATAGACGACGAGCCCCTCGCGCGTGTGCCGATGTACAGGCGCGCGCGACGCGGGATCGGCTACCTCTCGCAGGAGCCCTCGGTGTTCCGCAAGCTCACCGTAGAGCACAACATCATGGCGATCCTCGAGACGCTTCCGCTGTCGGATGGGGAGCGCCAGGAGCGACTCGACATCCTGCTGGACGAGCTCTCGATCAAGCATCTGCGGAAGAACAAGGCTTATTCGCTCTCGGGCGGTGAGCGGCGCCGGCTGGAGATCACCAGGGCGCTGGTGACCGAGCCGAAGTTCATGCTGCTTGATGAGCCATTCGCCGGAATCGATCCGTTAGCGGTGGACGATATCCAACGGATCGTGAGAGACCTCAAGCGTCGAGGTCTGGGCGTGCTGATCACCGACCACAACGTCAGGGAGACGCTGTCGATTACCGACCGGGCATACATAATGTTCGACGGGCGAATCCACATAGAAGGCACATCTCAGGAACTGGTTAACGATCCCCAGGCGCGCAAGTTATATTTGGGTGAGGACTTCCGCCTCTAGGTAAGAGGACGGCGATGAAAGTCGGGCTGCAGCAAAGCATTAAACTAGGGCAAGAGCTGAGGATCAATCCTCGCCTCTACCAGGCGATGGATCTCCTCTACATGCCGCTCCTAGACTTGCAGCAGCACCTGAAGCAGGAACTAGTCGCCAACCCGTTCCTGGAGCTGGTGGAGCCCACCGATGTAGCGGTCGAGGATGGCAACGAGGCGGATGAGGCGAAGGAGGACGAGAACGAGGTTGACTGGGAGGACATTCTACTCGATGGATTCGATAGCGGGGGGAGGCGGGAGGAGTACGAGGAGAAGGAGTACTTCGAGCCGATCGCAGTAGCCACACGCGACCTCTACGATCACCTCCGGGACCAAATCGCCCTCCTCCGCGTGGAGCCTCGGCAGATCATCATTGCAGAGGAGATCATCGGTAACATCGACGAATCCGGGTTCCTCAGCTGCGCGCTGGAGGAGGTGCTGGAGTCCCTTAACCAGTACCTCGAGAGCGATGAGGCTGAGGCCGCGGGATTCGCGGGGGAAGCTCCGTTCACGTTGGAGGAGATAGAGCGGGTTCTCGACATCATTCAAGGCCTCGATCCTGCCGGCGTCGGTGCGCGCGACCTGCGGGAGTGTCTACTCTTGCAGCTTCGCGACAAGGGGGCGGAGGATACGCTCGTCTACGAGATCGTGGACAAGCACTTCGAGCAGCTGGTGAACCACCGCTGGGCGGAAGTATCGAAGGAGCTTGGCGTGAGCCCGCAGGAGGTCCAGACGGCGGCCGACGATATCGCGAAGCTCGACCCGAAGCCAGGCCTCCAGTACTCGGGTGGCGAAGGCAACTACATCATCGCGGACCTTGTAGTGGAGAAAGTCGACAGCGACTACATCGTGTTCCACAACGATACTGCTCTGCCGCGCCTGAGGTTGTCACGCTCCTACCGCGAGGTCGCCAGGG
>CP070666.1:3069934-3072609 GCA_020351775.1 Gemmatimonadota bacterium
ACCTCGACACACAAATCTTCCAGATTGCGGGGGCGTGTGCGGCGGACCATCTGGATTTGTGCCCGGCTTTCAATTTGGAATGTTCCCACTGTGTCACCGGCGCAAATCTGGTCGTACACTGCCCTGTCATTGAAATCAATACGGCTCAGATCAGGTGGCTCGCCTTCACGCTGCGCTATCAATTCGACGCATTCTTCGACCAGTGACAGCATGCCGAGTGCCAGGAAATCGATCTTTATGAAACGAGCGTCGTCGCAGGAGTCTTTGTCCCATTGGCAGATGACCCGGTCTGGCATCGCCGCCCGCTCCAGCGGTACCAGTTCGACCAGTGGGCGACTGGAAATGATCATGCCACCTACGTGCTGTGATATGTGACGTGGTAGACCTGCGATGTCTTGTGCGAGATCACACAAATCGCGCCATAGTGGGGCGTCTACTTTGTCGCTGAATGCTGGTAGCTTCGTGAGTTCTTGATGGAGACCTTTGGCAGATTGGTGTCCCGCCAAACGAGCAATCTGCTCCAACTGAGCTCGCGGCAAATCCAGCACCTTGCCGAGTTCGCGCACGGCGGACCGAAGATGATATGTGGGAAACGAACAGACGAGACCGACATTCTCGGAGCCGTAACGTCCATACACCCGTCGGATGAGCTCCTCGCGGATCTCTCGCGGAAAATCGAGATCGATATCAGGTATCGATACCAGTGATTCGTTCAGAAATCGGCCGAGAAAGAGATGGTTCGCGACGGGGTCGATGTGCGACAGGCCGAGAAAATAGCACACAATGGATGACACCGATGAGCCGCGCCCACGACCAGGGAGCAAGTTGCCCTTAATACGACGCGATCCCCGCCGTACATCGTGTGCCACTTCGCGAGCCAGATCGAGGAGATCCCGATATACGAGGAAGAACCCGCACAGGCCGTGTTGCTCGATCAGTTTCAACTCCTTCTCCATCCTGTTCTCGGCCTCAGCACGGTGTGGAGAATTGATCGGGTATAGCTGTTCCAACTTTGCGCTAGCCAGCTCGGTCAAGGCGCGCCGTGCGGTCAATCGGTCAGCGCCGCGGAAATCAGGAAAGGTGTACCCGAGATCTTTCGTCAGATCAAACGCCGCACATCGCTCAGCGACCGCTACAGTGTTGGCGACAGCGTCAGGTCTGTCATGAAAGCAAGCTGCCACATTTGCAGGCGGCCGTAGATAGAACTCCCTGTTAGGATGTCGCACATCATGGGAGGCATCGAGTGTTGTACGATGTCTGATTGCAACCAATGCATCGTGCAACCGGTAACGTTCAGGCCGGTCGTAGTGTACGTTCCCTGTAGCAACCACTGACAGGCCAGTGGAGTCGGCAATTTCACACAGGGCACGGTTCAGTGCACGGTCACCATGTACCGCATTGCGCTGCAACTCGACAAAGAAGTGACGTGATCCGAAGGTGCAGCGACAACGTGCAGCGAATCGTCGCGCTGCCGTGTAACCCTCCTGTAATAGGACGGTCGGTAACAAGCCGGTGCGACATCCAGACAGGATGATGATGCCGTCATGGAGTCGCTCCAGTGAGGAGAAGTCGAGTCGTGGATCGTGGCGATCTTTCCGACCCAGGTGTGCCTCAGTAATCAAGCGGCACAGGTTGCTATAACCTTGTTGTGTTTCGGCCAGCAAAGTCACGTGAGAACCATCCAACAAGGTGACTTCAGCGCCAGTTATCGGTTGAATGCCCATTTGTACTGCGGCTTGGGCAAAGGCCATTGAGCCGTATAGACCGTTATGGTCGGTGAGGGCAAGAGCCGGATATCCAAGTGTGTGCGCTGAGAGCAATAACTGTTCGGGAAGCGATGCGCCATCCAAGAAGGAATAAGCGGAATGACAGTGAAGTTCTATATACATAACAGGACGGCAGCTAAGGAACTCCGCTCCCTAGATTCTTTGCATGTGCCAATCACCGGTATTCAGATCTTCGTACAAGACGAGGTGACGCCCCCCTGCCAGTACAACTTCTACATATCGTCGCGATATCGGTTGTCGCCACCATTCGTCATCGACACGCCATATCTCAATGATGGCTTCGACGGCTCTGGGTTTGTTTTCGCCAAGTCTGGTTGCTGCTTGCTTCTCATCGTTAGCAGAGCAGCAGGGAGACAGAGATGCATGAGGGTCGGCGACAGATAGTGGCAGCCCCGCGCCGTCCAATTGCACGTTCACCAATTGCGGCAGGTTAAGTGGCTGTAGCCTATTGTGGGTCATAATCGATTAGCGCGTAGCGACGTTCTGGTAAGCGAGAGCGTGGTTGGACTTCTACTACCTGATATAGACCTGAATGTCTGTACCGCGCCCTTATGTTGCGTATTGCAGTTCTGAGTGCACGCTGGCGGCCCGCTCGTGCCGAACTGCCTGCATCACGGGCGAACAGTTGGAGCTCGTCGGTGCCACGGGCGAACATGGTGAACTCCACTGCGAGAGTCTCGACCGCTCGTGTTGGTGGATGTCGCACCAGTCGGACCTTGAGCGGTTCGGCTATGTGATCTCGATCTGCGGTCGGATCCTTGAAGGTGGCACCAGCCATCCATGAAACACTGTTTTCTTGTCGTGCACGTGCTTGTACTTCGAGGATACGCCAACCGGTACGTTGTGGATGGCGTAATGCTCGCTCTATGAGTCGGTTGAGAGCGTGCA
>CP070666.1:3072709-3077990 GCA_020351775.1 Gemmatimonadota bacterium
GGCGTCCAGCTCGTTGGCCTCCACGAAGTCCCTGAGTGCCACATCCAGCCTGGCGATCTTCACCAGGCTGGATTCGGGAGTGGATCCGGTGGATGCATACGCCTTGATCTGCTCGACCCGCTCCTTCACGACGCTGTCGTCGGCTGAGAGCTTTTCTGCGTTGCCCAGGATCTCCGAGAAGTCCACGGTGGTCACGGAGATCCCGGCCCGTTCCAGAATCTTCTCACTGTACCTGACCGTGTTGAACGCTCCCGGGCGCGCCCCTACTGCCCCGAGTCGTGCATTCCTGAGACCCCTCACTACACGACAGACCGCGATGAACTTGTCCAAATCGCTGACGAAGGATGCATCGTTCGGGCGACACACATGTTTGGTGGTCAAAGAGAACGCAATGCCACGCTGGTAGAGATTGTTGGTTACCGAGATCTTGCCGCAGAATCCATCTCTCCTGTTAGCGGGATCTAGCTTGTCGAGATCATCGGGGTATGCTTGTACCAGCACTGGTACGTCCAGTCCAGCCAGTTTCAGGGTGTCAGCCACTCCTTTTTCGTCGCCGAAATTGGGGAGTGACACCAGTACTCCGTCAATGGACTCTCTGTTCCGTTTGAAGAGTTCGGCGCAGTTCCTGGCGTCCGCATAGGTCCCCACACCCCCCAGTTTGGAGTCCTCTTCGGACAGCATGACAACCCCGATATCCAGTTTGGCGAACAACGCCTGAACGTCGTTTCGCGCTTCTGTTACCAGGTAGTCCGGGAAGAAATCCCGGTTGCCAACGATGACGCCCAAGGTAGTATTCATGGTGATTGCGTTGTGTGGGTCGTTGAGCGGATCTCCAGAGGCCGTCGAGCCTCGGCTGGATCTTCATGCTTTTCCTTGCCCTCGACGCGATTGGGTCTATTTCTTCCAGCTCGGCTTCGGACGAGAACGCTCGGAATCTACTCTTTGGGCAACGTCACACCAGGCGTGTTGCCCGGGGCGGCCATACCGTGCCGTGAGAGCCTATCGAACGTGGCTCGTCACTACTGCAGTCTGAGAACACCACGGCGTGGATTCATAGGCGGATTCATAGTGAGTGCATCGTGTTTCATATTGCCTACTGCATTGAGAGGAGCAAGACCATGACGCGAAACAGACGCCAGTTCCTTCAGACGATTGGGGCAGGTGCCGCTGGCTTGAGTATGGCGCCAGCCCTTGCATCGTCAGCCTGCACACCAAGGGGGTATGCAGCTGCAGGAGACGATCAGATCCTCTTCATCGGTGACGACATTGCAGTGACGGACACGACTTACGGTAAGGTGAAAGGTTATATCCTCAGGGATATCTACTACTTCCTGGGGATGCCGTACGGGGCGGACACCTCCGGTGCGAATCGGTTCATGGCTCCGCAAAAACCGGAACCGTGGGATGACGTCTTCCCTGCGGTCTGGTGGGGTAATACCGCGCCACAGAACATGGAAAACAGATACGGATACCGGTATCAGTCATTTGCGGATCACTGGAACTACGATGATGTGAGCGAGAACTGTCTAGCGATCAACGTTTGGACGCCCGGCTATGGCGATGGCCAGAGGCGACCGGTGATGGTCTGGTTGCACGGCGGAGGATTCACCAACGGGAATGGGATCGAGCAGGACGGGTATAACGGTGAGAATCTGAGCCGATTCGGGGATATCGTGTTCTGTACGCTGAACCACAGACTCGGCCCGTTGGGGTATGCCAACTTCGCCGGCGTGGGTGGAGAGAAATATGCCGCTTCCGGCAATGCCGGCATGCTCGACATCGTCGCGGCATTGGAGTGGGTACGGGATAACATCGAGAACTTCGGCGGCGACCCCAACAACGTCACCATCATGGGCCAATCCGGTGGCGGCGCCAAGGTCACCACGCTCACCGCCATGCCTTCAGCCAGGGGACTGTTCCACAAAGCGGTGGTGCTCAGTGGTGCTTCGCTTCAGGCGGGAGACAAGGAGTATTCCGAAAGACTCGGATCATATGTACTGAGAGAAGCGGGATTGAATCGGTCTCGGGTCGACGAACTGCAGCAGCTCCCCTGGAAGGACTACTACGCTATCGCTACGAGCGCATCGCAGAAGCTGAATGAGGAAATAGGGGACAGTCTACCGGGTATGCGAAGGGGCTTCAGCCCCGTTGTGGATGGACACTATCTGCCGCAGCATCCCTACTATCCCGAGCCGGCACCCACTGCTGCCGATGTTCCCATGATCATCTGCTCGACGTTCAACGAGATGTCGCCCAGCCGCGACAATGCGGCGCTCGAAGACGTTACGCTCGAGGAAGTGGCAGACAACATCAGAGAGCGAGCCGGCTGGTTCAGTCCCGGTTTCGGAGACCAGTCGGAAGCGGTCGTCCACGCATACGCGCAGGCGTTTCCCGATAAGCGGCCCATCGAGATCTGGTCGATGATAGCCAGCAACCGTCAGCGGACGATCGCACTGGCCGACGCCAAAGCGAAACAACCACCTCCCGTGTACTTGGCCTGGTTCGGCTGGCAGCCGCCGTTGTTCGATGGCCGCCAGCGGGCATTCCATTGCTCCGATATCTGTTTCTGGTACTACAATACGGATTTGATGTTGACGCACACTGGCGGGGGAAAGCGCCCGAGGCAATTGTCGGAGAAGATGGCTGGCGCATTGCTGCAGTTCATGCGCACGGGTGACCCAAACGGCGGCGGGCTTCCCAGCTGGCCGCGGTACACATCCGAGAACGGCGAAACGATGATTCTCGATGACGTATCGGAAGTCCAGAATGATCCCGATAGGGAGGCGAGAAAAGCGCTGCCCGCGTGAACTGAGCATCCCCGGATTGGTGGGCAATGCTCGCGCACAGGCCCGCCAGTCCGGGGAAGCCTTGAGCTACATCACTTTCCGGATCTGGTCCCACGACACCAGCTTGATGTCATGGGCCTCTAACAAGTCTCTGAACTCCTTGCTGGTGACAAAATCCAGGTCCTTTTGCCGCCATGCTGATCCGAAATCCGGATGGTTGACGGCAACGGCCTGCATCTCGGTATCGTCTATCGCCAGGTGCACAATCAGCTGGTTCAACCCGGGTTCCATCGCGGCGATCATCTCACCGTACGCCTCGCTCCACGATTGGGTGGAATCATCGGCGTACATCATGTACAGACCGTCCACAAGTCCATCTTGGGCGACCAGAGCATCCCGGTATTCCTCAGGGACGTCCTCTTGGGGGATCGTCAGCACCGGGAGACCGTATTCTCTCCCGATCTCAAAGTAGATCTGGAGCAGTTCAGGTGTGGCCATCACGCTGCCCATATGCGTATCCAGGTGGGTCGGCTTGATCCCCAGCGCAAGTGCGCGCTCGATCTGGGCCCTGATCTCCTTTTCGACCTCTGCAGGCTCAGCGTGCATACCCACTTCTTCCACAGTCGAGTAGAAATGCCCGTTCTCATCCAGCAAGCTGGAGATCTCGCCAGCCGGCGATATGCCTCCCCATTTGTAATAGTCCCATTCTGCCGTGAGTGTGATATGGATCCCCACATCCAAGGGCTGAAGCTCTCTGTAGTATGCCGCAAAGTCAGGAAACCACGGACAGGGAACCATGACGCTCCCGGAGGTAATCCCGCCGTTCTCGAAGGCTTGCACGGACGCGATGTTCACCGACCGGGCCAGTCCGATGTCGTCCGCGTGTACAATCAGGAGCTTTGCGTCTGCTTCATAACCCAGTCTTTGGGCCAGGTTCTTCTGTTGCTGTGCCGCCGCCGGCGCAACGACAAAGATCATTCCTGAAAGGATTGCTACCGTTGCGGTGTTTTTCATGGTTGTGGCATCTCAAATCTGTTCAAGTGAATCCAACCTCTCTGACCATCGTATTCGGATCTTATGGTAAATAGGGCACAGGTCATAATCCAGCATAATCCAGCCAGTTGATCGCACTCTCATGCACCGGATCCGCTCCCAGCCGCCACATTGAGGAGCAGGGTCTGTCCCGAGCTGCCATGCCTCGTGGCTGACCGGGGCACGCGACAGCTCCATCTCGGGGCACGTGCGGCGAGGCGCGAGCGTCCGGCGCCGCATTTTTTCGCACCCGGCAGCAAATGATCGGTCCTGAAGCAGCAGGTTGCATCGCCAATAATGTCTGTCGTGTCCGATCGACTGGTGACGCAGCTCCGCCGTACGATTCGCGGACTGCATTACAGTCCGCGCACCGAGCAGGCGTATGTGCGGTGGGTGAAACGGTTCGTGCGCGCGAACGGCGGCCGGCATCCGTCGGGGTTGGGTGAGACTGAGATGACTGCATTCCTCACAGACCTGGCGGTGAGGGCCCGCGTCAGCGCCTCGACGCAGAATCAGGCGCTCGCGGCGCTCATGTTCCTCTATCGTAACGTGCTCCGCCACGAGGTCGGACGGCTCGATGGGTTGGTGTATGCCAAGCGGCCCCATCGTCTCCCGACCGTACTCGCCCCCTCGGAGGTACACGCCATCCTCCAACGCCTGTCGGGGACACCGCGGCTCATAACGTGGCTCCTTTACGGAGGGGGGCTGCGGCTCTCCGAGGCTTTGCAGTTGCGTGTCAAAGACGTCGAGCTTGGTGCCTTGCGGATTGTCGTTCGCGACGCCAAAGGTGGGCGCGATCGAGTGACCACGTTGGCGAGGCGTGTGGTTCCTGCACTCGAGCATCATCTTGCCCGGGTGAAACAGCAGTTCAGGCGCGATCTTCGCGATCCGCGGTACTCGGCTCCCCTGCCTTACGCATTGAACCGCAAGCTACCGAACGCCGGCCGTTCCTGGTCGTGGCAGTGGGTCTTTCCGGCCACTCGGCGATACTGTGACACGGCAACGCGGTTGCGTCATCGACACCATTTCCACCCCAGCGCCGTCCAGCGAGCGTTTCGCGCCGCCGTGCGAGAGACCGGGCTCTGCAAAAGGGCCACGTGCCATTCGCTCAGGCATTCCTTCGCGACTCATCTTCTGGAGAGCGGCGCCGACATCCGCACCGTCCAGGAGCTTCTCGGCCACCGCGACGTTCGCACGACCATGATCTACACCCACGTACTCAACCGGCCCGGTCTGGGAATCCGCAGCCCCGCCGACCTTTTGTGATCCTCGGCGGCTGCGAGTAGTTCGGTACGGCTCGTGTAGCTTGTGCGGCCGGCACCGGGGGCGGCGATTGCGCTTGAGGACGAGCGCTCCTTAAGGGAGGCGCCCGCGCGGCAGTGGACACCGCTCCCAGTTGCCCCGTTTTTGCTTGTTCGTGCTATCTCGCCCGGCTCTCGCAGGATAACTTTCGCTGCGAGTCC
>CP070666.1:3078090-3080538 GCA_020351775.1 Gemmatimonadota bacterium
TGGATATCCGGTTAAACGGATCAGCTCAGTTCTGGTATGGGCTGTGTTGGCACGGGAGTCTCCGGGAATATGCTGCCGACGTCATGTTCGCATGCCACCAGGCCGTTGCCCTCGACCCACGCTCGGCCAGCACAAGACAAGCGCGCGGGTTAGCGCGCGCGATGACCTCGGACTACGCCGGCGCAATAGAGGATCTCGAGCAAGCCGCGGCCGGTGCAGCCACCGACCAGGAGAGAGACCAGCGACTCAGTTGGGTCAGGGCACTCAGATCGGGAGAGAATCCGTTCACTGAGGAGGTGCTGCGGGCGCTTCAGGGGCGGACGAACTGACGACCATCGGGGAGCATGCCGGTGGCTGCGATGTGCTCCACCGGCGCGTCACCCTGCCCGCGCTCCCTACACGGCCCACTCATCTGGACGCGCTGCTCGGCGAAGGACGCCTAACCCACAATCGCTGACCTCGGTTCCGCCCGCAACGTCTCCGCCGGATCCAGCCGCGCCGCCCGCCTCGCGGGCACAAAGCCGGCCAGCGCGGCAACGGTCAGGATAAGCAGCGGCACAGTCGCGAAAGTGATCGGGTCGGACGACGTGACGCCGTACAGCAGTCCCCGCATCACCCGCGCGAGAATCCCCGCGGCACACAACCCCAGCGCCATTCCGACCGCGGCGAGCCTCAGAGTCTCGGTCAGGATGCGCTTCTGAAGCTGCATCGGCGACGCACCGAGCGCGCAGCGAATGCCGATCTCCTGGGTTCGTTGGCTCACCGAGTAGGAGATGACGCCGTAGATGCCGAGTGATGCCAGCAACAGCGCGAACCCCGCGAAGCCGACCAATAACAGCACGAAGAATCGTCGCGGTGACATGGACTTGTCGATGATGTCCTGTATCACACGAAACTCGCTCATGGGCAGGTTTGGATCGACAGGCCTGAGGGCATCCCGAATCGCTGTCGCGACACCCGCGAGTGAACCGGTGCCCCGTGCGATTAGGTGCACCGCGCCGGAGTGCGGCATCTGTCGCATCGGGAAGAAGATCTCGGGGCCCGGCTCCTGTTCCGGAGTGAGATGTCGCATACCGCGTACGACTCCAACCACCTCCCATTCGGTTTCACTATAAATCGTCACAGTATTTCCACTCGGATCCTCACCCGGCCATAGCGTCCGCGCCAGTATTTCGTTGACGATTACAGCAGGTCTACCGGAATCATTATCGTGTATCGAGAAATCGCGACCGGAGATGAGGGACAATCCCATCGCGCGCAGATAGCCCTCGCTCACGACGCGCACGAACGGGCTTACGACATGCCCGCCATGTTCGAAGCCCCATCGCCGGTTGAAGGCCACGGGAAGCACATCTGTGAGGCCCGCTGCCTCGATCCCGGGAGCGGATCTGACCCGGCGGAGCACGTCATCATAGTAGACGCTCGCCAGAGCCGGCGTGGCAAACCCGGTTTGTGGATCAATCCTCAGTGTCACCGCACCGCGAGGCTGGAATCCCAGATCGACATCGAGAACCCGGAAGAAGCTCCGCAGCAGCAGTCCGGCACCCACCAACAGCACGCAGGCCAGCGCGACTTCGGCAACAACGAGGGCGCTACGCATCCAGCCATGACGCCTGCTCTCCGAGTGTCCACGCCCGCTTTCCTTCAGCGACTCGTGAATCACCACGGCCGAGAGGCGCACAGCCGGAGTCAAACCGAAGACGAGCCCTGCCACGACGGCGGCAAGGACAGTGAACCCGAGCGCAGCTCCATCCACCCGTACCTGTTCGAGCAACGGAATGCTGGCATCCGAATTCGCCAGCATGTGAGTTCCCGCCAGGGCTAGCAGCAATCCCAGCGCAGCACCCCCACACGCCAGTACCGTGCTCTCAGTCAACATCTGACTGATCAGCCGCTGCCGGCTGGCTCCCAGTGCTGCCCTGATCGCTATCTCCCTTTCTCGGGTCGCACCGCGGGCCAGCAGTAGGTTGGAGAGGTTGGCACACACGATGAGCATCACCAGGCCGACCGCTACAGCGAGCAACATCATGGCCGGGCGGAAGCCCCCGCTTACGTGCTCCCGCAACGGACTGAGTCTGGGCACGAATTCGTTGCGCCGTGCGTCGCCCTCGTACGGCCGTGCGGCGATTGCAGTCGCCTCGGCCTGGGCGGCCTCTACGGTCGCGCCGGGCCGCAGGCGCCCGATCAGAGCCAGCGTGTTTCCGCGTCGGTCAGTCCGCTCGTTCAACGGGAACGGCGCTACGAAATCGATGCGACTCCCCGGCTCGAAGATCGTGGTGAAGTCAAACGACGCCGGCAACACGCCCACGACGGTAACCGGATCGTCGTTGATCGTGAGCGTACGCCCCACGACTTGCGGGTCGGCGGCGAAACGGCGCACCCAGAAGCCGTAGCTCAAGAGCACGGCCCCAGCATCCCACTCGATCTCGTCTGCGGTGAACAGCCTGC
>CP070666.1:3080638-3098130 GCA_020351775.1 Gemmatimonadota bacterium
ACGCGGGGTTCGAGTTTACGGTGAGAACAGCAGCCAAAGATCTGCACTCGGGCCGCTACGGTGGTGGCGTTGCCAACGCGCTCCATGTGATGGCGGAGCTTGTCGCCGCCCTCCACAAACCAGACGGTTCGGTTGCGGTGCCCGGGTTCTACGAGGGCGCCGACGATATCGGTGCGAGTGAGCGGGAGACACTCGCCACTATCCCGTTCGACGAGGAGTCTCTGTTCACCTCAATCGGCGCGGAGCCACGGGGTGAACCAGCGCACACGACACTGGAGCGACTCTGGCTGCGCCCGTGCCTCGACGTGAACGGCATATGGGGTGGCTACACGGGCCCCGGAGGCAAGACGGTCATTCCCTGTGAAGCTCATGCCAAGCTGACGGTGCGCTTGGTGCCGGGCCAGGATCCGGACCGGATCGCCCAATCGGTGAAAGACTTCCTCGCCAGCAGGTGCTCCGACGCCTGCGAACTGCGCCTCGGAGCGGACCGTGGGCAGTCGGCAGCCTACGAAGTGCCCTTGGATCATCCACTGTTGCACGCCGTTGAGACAGCATTGACCCAGACCTATGGGCAGCAGCCGTATAGAGTACGGTCCGGCGGAACCCTACCGATGTCGGACATCGTTCGCCGTGAGCTTGGTGTCGACACCGTGATGTTTTCGTTCTCGACTGCCGACGAGGACTTCCACGCGCCGAATGAGTTCTTCAGGCTTTCCTCGATTGATGACGGGTTACGAGCATGGATCGCGTTGTTCAGGCTGATGGGGGAAACCAGCGCGCAAGACTTCGCCCGCTTTTCTCATCACAGGCGTTCTGCCACGACCCCATGAATCCGTTGTAGTAGTCGACGGTGCTGTCCTGCTCCCGACGCAGGAGACAGCAGAGCCGAAAGGCGTATCCCCTTGCGCCCTCGACGCAGTGATCTTTGGCCCCTCAGCAGCACCACGAAGCACTCGGATTCACAAGCGCCAGCGCACTGCGAGGCTCTACGGAATCGTCTCGTTCCATTGTCCGCACTACACTCTGGCCGCATATTCCGGTGTGCCTGCACGTCCAACCAACGGCCTATCCGTACTGGTCCCGCTACTGGCCGGTCAGCTCGTCCCGCCACCCTGTCATGCCTCGCTTGACTCGCTGTACCACGAGGTGCGTCCGGCCATGGGGACGACAGTCGAGATCTATCTCTACGCTTCGAGCGGAGAGCGTGCAGCCGAACTTCTCGAAGCGGCCTTCGCGGAGATCGAGCGCGTCGAAGCGGCATTGAGCGCGTACCGCCCTACCAGTGAGATCTCGCGCATCAACGCTACGGCCGCTCGTGCACCTGTTGTAACCGATCCGGAGGTGTTCGGCCTCATCGCGTTGGCCCTCGACTACGGCCGCCGCAGCGACGGTGCCTTCGATATCACTGTCGGACCACTCGTGAAGGCCTGGGGTTTCTTCCGCGCAGACGGCTGCCACCCGTCCCCAGCCGAGCTGTCGGAAGCCCGCGCCAAGATCGGCTGGCAGCGCGTAGCACTGGATCACGCGGAGCGCACCATACGGTTCCTCACTCCGGGCATCGAGCTGGATCTCGGTGGGATCGGAAAGGGGTTCGCACTCGACCGCGCCGCACACATCCTGCGTCGCCACGGCGTCACCACAGCTCTGCTTGGCGCAGGGCGGAGCAGCTACCTGGCGATTGGCGCTCCGTCGGGCACCGAGGGCTGGGCGATCACGGTGCCAGACCCCAGTGATTCCGCTCGGGCGCTTTCGGAGGTGCAACTACGCGATCGGTCGCTCTCGACTTCGGGAGCCGACCAAAAGTACTTCGACCTCGACGGGCGACGGTACAGCCATGTCATCGATCCACGGACTGGACAACCGACCACCGGGATGATACAGGTCACCGTGACGGCCCTTACGGCAATCGACAGCGATGCGCTATCCACTGCCGTGTTCGTACTGGGACCAGAGCGTGGCGCTGACCTCATAGAGGATACCGCTGGGGCAACAGCTCTGCTCGTGGCGGGATACGAGGGCGAACATCGAGTGGTCGCCATCGAGTGGTCCGAAGCGTTTGATCCCCGAGGCAGGTGAGCACACAGTCACATCTGTACGAGAGGCAGGCTATACGATGATGAAGAGAAGAGAGTTCGTCACCGCTTCAGCAGCCACCGCCGGGGCTTCCCTGCTTGGCATCGACGCGATGGCCGAGACGCTCGCCAATCGCCGGACCTGGGTTTCAGACGAGATCAACGTCGGCGTCATCGGTGTCGGAAGTAGAGGGAAATACATGATGCGGCTGTTCCTTCGCATCCCTGGCGTCAGGGTGACCGCACTGTGCGACGTGTACGAGCCGCGGTTCGCGGAAGGTCGCGAGATCACCGGTGAGGATACCCCGGCCTACCGTGACTACCGGCAGATGCTCGATTCGGCCAGCGAACTCAACGCGGTGATCGTCGCATCCCCTCTCAGCTTCCACGGTGAACACATGGTTGCCTCGCTCGAACGTGGCCTCCACGTGTATGGTGAGAAGGCGATTGGCCTCACCGTTGATGATTGCAACGCCATCGTTCGGGTGGCGCAAAACAGTGGACGTTGGTTCCAAACCGGACTCCAATACCGCTACGCACCCTGGTACCGCGAGGCGATCGATCGTATCCGGACCGGCGAGATTGGGCGTGTCACGCACGTCTACGGATACTGGCATCGCAACTACAACTGGCGCCGGCCGGTACCAGACCCATCGCTCGAGCGTTTGATCAACTGGAGGCTATACAGGGAGTATTCCGGGGGGCTCCTCGCAGAACTGGGTTCGCATCAGATCGACGTGGCAAACTGGATCTTCGATGAAGCGCCGACGAGCGTGATCGGGACCGGTGGAATCACGTTCTACCACGATGGCCGGGAGACCTTTGACAACGTCCAGGCCGTGTTCACCTACCCCAGCGGCGGCACCCACGTCTTCAGCTCGATCATCGGGAACCACAATGTGGGATACCAGGTCAACGTCTACGGGACAGGCGGCTCGGTGAAGTTGACCCTCGAGGACGGAACCTTCTACTACGAGCCCGCACGCGCCAACTCTGCCGTGCCGCAAGAGCTGATCGAGCGCGGAGTGCACACGAGCGCCACTCTGAGTACACGCGGGGACATGCCATATCGCGGACCCGGCCTCCCAATCGAGGTGCCTGAGGGCGAAGCGGGCAACCCGACCTTCCTGGCCGCAGCGTCGTTCATCGAGAGCATGCGAAACAACGCGCGGCCATTTGCGGACGAACAGGTCGGATGGAGGTCCGCAGTGGCCGTCGCGCTTGGGAACCGAGCGATCCGCGGCGAGCGCCATGTGGAGTTCGCCGAGCACCTCGAGGCTAAGGAGTGACACCATGAGAATCGTCAGCTTGACGCTCTTGTTGTTGATCGCGTCTATTGCGTGCCAGGTCCAGGAGGAGCAGCCCGAGGCTGATGAGTGGATCACCCTGTTCGACGGGGAGTCTTTCGCGGGGTGGCGCGGCATCGGCTTGGATTCCGTACCCCCAGGACACTGGATCGTCGAAGACGGGACCATCCGCAAGGTTGCGAGTGGCAACGTGCCGACGGCTGCCGACGGCCAGCCGCTGGAGGGCGGAGACATCATGACAGTGGACACGTACCGCAATTTCGAGTTGGTGCTCGAGTGGAAGGTCAGTGCTGGCGCCAATAGTGGGATCAAGTACAACGTGTCTGAGGAGATGTCGACGGGTTCGCCGCCGCCGCACGCCGCGCTTGGCTTCGAGTACCAGGTCCTCGACGATGCGTTACACCCCGACGCCCAGAACGGGCCGAACCGAACAGCAGGTGCACTGTACGACCTGTTTGCGCCGGGAGCAGGCAAGCAACTCCGGCCGGTTGGGGAGTTCAACGAGGCGCGCATTGTCTTCCAGAACGGTCACGGGGAGCACTGGTTGAATGGAGTCAAGGTCGTCGAGTTCGACCTAGGGAGCGCCGAGTTCGACTCGGCGTTTGCCGTCAGCAAGTACACGCCCATCCAAGGGTTTGCCGAGCAGCGCGCAGGTCACATTGTGTTGCAGGATCACGGTGACGACGTGTGGTTCCGCAACATCAGCATCCGGGAGATCACACCATGACAGACACGATCGACCGCCGAAGCTTCATCCTGCAGGGCAGTGCGGCCGCCCTGGGCTTGAGCACACTGGGTGAGTTCTCACCGCCCCGTGACCCAGCCCAGGGAAACGACCGAATCGTGGCCGCCGTGATGGGGGTGAACAGCCGCGGCAACGAGCTGGCCCAAGCATTCGTGCGCACTGGAGCTGAAGTCCGGTACATCTGCGATGTGGACTCACGTGCGGTCGAAAGGACTGTCGCCCAGGTAGACCAGCTCCAACAAGAAACACCGCGCGGCGTCACGGACTTCCGTCGCGCGCTCGATGATCCAGCCGTCGATGCACTCGTGATCGCTGCTCCGGACCACTGGCATGCACCGGCAACCTTGCTCGCCCTGCAGGCCGGCAAACACGTGTACGTCGAGAAACCGTGCAGCCACAATCCACGTGAGGGAGAGCTACTCGTCGAAGCCCAGCAGCGTTACGGCCGCGTGGTGCAGATGGGCAACCAGCAACGCTCCTCTCCACAATCCATCGGCGTCATTCAGCAGATCCGAGAGGGGGTCATCGGCCGCCCGTACTACGGCCGCGCGTGGTACGGCAACACACGTGGGAGCATCGGCCACGGGGCTCCGGCGCCGGTTCCGGAGTGGCTGGACTACGAGTTGTGGCAGGGACCAGCGCCACGCACACCATACCGCGACAACGTGGTGCACTACAACTGGCACTGGTTCTGGATCTGGGGTACGGGGGAGATCTGCAACAACGGCACGCACGAGATCGATGTGTGCCGCTGGGCGCTCGGTGTGGAGTTCCCCACCAAGGCGACGTCGGCCGGTGGCCGGTACCACTTCGACGACGACTGGGAGTGCCCCGACACCCAGATCGCATCCTTCGAGTTCGAGAATGGTGCAACCATCACGTGGGAGGGGCGGAGCTGCAACGGGCGCCCTATCGAGAACCGAGGTCGTGGCGCCTCGATCCATGGAACGGACGGCACCGTCATCATCGACCGGTCGGGCTACGTCATATACGACAATGAGAACAACGAGATCGCGCGCCACATCCGTGGTGAGACCGTGGACGCACTGGACACGCGTGGCGCTGGTACTCTCACTGACCTGCACATCGCCAACTTCCTCGAATCGATTCGGGGCGAAGCCAGTCCGACCGCACCAATCGACGAGGGACACAAGAGCCAACTGCTATGCCACCTCGGCAATATCGCGCAGCGCAGCGACGGTGCGCTCACCTGTGATCCGCAAACCGGGCGGATACTAGCGGATGCCGATGCGGAAAGACTCTGGAGCCGCGAATACGAGCCGGGCTGGGAGCCAAAGGTGTGATGATGAATAGCCAAGACAAGAGCCGACGTGATTTCATGAAGACGGCAGCGGTTGGTGCCGTAGGACTCTCGTTACCCATATCACTATCGGGTTCCGCCAAGAGGAGGCAGTCCGCCGTCGCCACGACCATCAAGTTGGGCGTCGCGAGCTACTCGCTCCGTGAGCTGAGCCGCACCGACGCAATTGCCGCGATCCTCGCACTTCGATCGCAATACGTCAGCATCAAGTCGTTTCACCTGCCGTACGAGAGCACTCCGGAGGAGCTAGCTGGCGGGCGGAAGGAGTTCGAGGATGCAGGACTCACCATCGTGGGTGGCGGAGTGATAACGCTGCAGCAGGACGACGATGACGACATCCGTACCTACTTCGAGTATGCAAAGGCGGCCAGCATGCCGCTCATGGTCATCGCTCCGACACCTGCGACCCTGCCCCGGATCGAGCGCTTCGTGCGCGAGTACGACATCAAGGTCGCGATTCACAACCATGGCCCTGAAGATCAATACTTTCCTGGGCCGCGCGATGCACTCCCAATCATCGGCGACATGGATCCGCGGGTCGGCTTGTGCGTAGACCTCGGTCACACCACACGAACCGGAGTAGACATCGTGGAGGCTATTGCAGAGGCCGGCGACCGTGTCCTGGACATTCACGTCAAGGACCTGAAGGACCTGATGGACCGGGACAGCCAATGCATCGTCGGCGAAGGGGCGATGCCGATGCCGGCCATTTTCCGCCAACTGGTGGCGATGGATTACCAGGGGTATGTAAATCTCGAGTACGAGATCGACGCCGTGAATCCCCTGCCGGGAATGCAGCAGTCGTTTGCGTACATGCGCGGCGTGCTGGACGGGCTTGGATTGACGGAGGGATAGGGCTGGCAGCAAGGGTCGCAGAGCGTCACGCCTCTGCCCGACAGGCCCGCCGGGAAATCCATCGGACCGCTATCCGGGCCGCACGCTCCGGTGACAGTGCCCCGGTCGTCGCATTAGCTTCAGGCCACCAATCTCAAACGGACGGCGGAGCGAGATACCAGTGACCAGCGCACTACTGTGCCTCTTGGCGAGTTGCACATACACCCAGGCCCCTGCTCCCGGAAAGCCCGACCAGGCCGATGTCGGCTACTGGCAGCAGCAGGTCCACTACACAATCGAGGCCTACCTGGATGAAGAGGCGGAGCACCTCATAGGCGCCGGTACGATGGTCTACGGCAACAACTCCGGCGATGCACTCGATGAGATCTTCTTCCACCTCTACTTGAACGCCTTCCGGCCGAACAGCCGCTGGGCCCAGGTAGAGCAGCGCCGTCAGCTCGACTTCCAATCGCTGGAGGACCCCGACTACGGCTACGAGCGGATCGGCTCGCTGCGGATGAACGGGGTCGAGCTCACGCCGGAGTACCCGTTCGCCCCGGACTCCACCATCGTTCGCTTTGCGCTGCCCGAGGTCATCCCTCCGGGTGGCTCCGCGACTTTCGCGTTCGAATGGGAGGCGCGGCCGTCTACGATCTGCCGGCGGCAGTGCCGCCGCGGCCGCAGCTACGACTTCGCTCAGTGGTATCCCCGGGTGTCAGTATACGATCACGAGGGCTGGCAGGGACATCCGCTCTACCCTCAAGGGGAGTTCTACGGTGAGTACGGAGTGTTCGACGTTACGCTCGACCTGCGTGAAGATCAGGTCGTCGGAGCGACCGGTGCGGTGATCGAAGGCGACCCCGGCTGGAGACCCAGCGCCACCAGTCCGGACGACAGCGTTCGGTATCGGTCGGATTGGTACCAGGATCAGCTCGCGCCCAACCCTCCAGGCTTCCTTACCGGCGAGCCCGCGACAGGCCGCAAGCGTGTCCGCTTCTATGGCGAGGACATCCACCACTTCGCTTGGAGCACCAGTCCGGATTATCGCTACGAGACCGGCCGGCACGGTGACGTTGCCGTACACGTGCTCTACCGGCCGGGCGACGTCGACTGGGATCTGGGGGCTGTGGTCCACCGCTCGATCCGCGCTCTCGAGTGGCTCGAGAGTGTGTTCGGTCCCTACCCGTATCCGCAGATCACCAACGTGCACCGCCTCGAAGGCGGCGGAACGGAGTTCCCCATGATGGCCATGGACGGCGGACCGGGCCAGGGCCTCATCGTGCACGAATTCGCGCATCAGTACGTGATGGGGATCCTTGGAAACAACGAATGGAAGGATGCCTACTTGGATGAAGGCATGGCGTCGTTCCTCGACAGCTGGTTCTTGGAAGAGGTCGGGGAGTACAATCCGTGGCTAGCCACGGTGGAGCGCGCAGGACAGATGGAGGCTTGGGGCATCCCGATACCGGTCGCGACGGTGAGTGAAGACATGCCTAATTACAACGTGTACGGGTATCTGGCGTCCACCAAGCCGTCGATCGTCTTTCGGATGCTGCGGGAGTACGTGGGTGCCGACGTCATGCGGCACGGGCTCGGGCTCTACTACGAACGCAAGGCTTTTCAGCACGTGGTCGAGGACGACCTGCGCCAGGCAATCGAGAACGCCTCGGGCAAAGACCTGGCGTGGTTCTTCGAACAGTGGTTCCACACCACCGCAACCTTGGATTATTCGGTCTCCGACGTGCGACAGGTGCAGTCGGCGGATGGGTGGACCACCACGGCGGTGGTGACACGCGACGGAGATGCCTGGATGCCGGTAACCGTCCAAGTGGGATCGGAGCGCATGGTGCTGGACGGCGGGGAGCCGACGCAGATCGTCGAAGTGACCACACGCTACCGGCCGACGGAGGTGATCGTGGATCCCGATGCAGTGCTCCTAGACACCGATCGATCGAACAATCGAGCTGAGGCGACGTCATGAGGCACCCCGGACACAGAGCCGTCTCGCACGAGTGAACCCTCGAGGAGTAGACGAATGATGAAGTACGCCCTGACCGCGCTCACACTCACGATGCTCGGACTGTCGGCCTGCGGCGGAGACGCCCGCGCTCCAGCCGCTGGACCTGCGATCCCTGGGAGCGATGGCCCGTTGGGAGCGGTGCCGGTACCGGATGACAACCCGCTGACCGACGCCAAGATCGCACTGGGGCATCAGCTCTTCTTCGACGCCCGCCTTTCGGTCGATGGCACTCGATCCTGCTACTCATGCCACCAGAATGAGAACGGGAACGGTGGCGCCGACCCGATAGCCATAGGCGCTGCTGGACGTCAGCTAACCCGGCATTCGCCGGTAATCTGGAACGTCGGCTATATGCCACGCCTCTATTGGGACGGGCGCTCGAGCAGCCTCGAGGCTCAAGCACGAGGTGCATGGGGCGGCGGCAACATGGGCGTTGGTGCCGACAACCTCGACGCCAAGGCCGCAGAGATCGGGGAGATCCCGGGCTACACAGAGCAGTTCGCAGCCGTGTTCGGCGAACTCGGCGCAACTGCGGAGACGGTGGCCCAAGCCATCGCGTCTTACGAGCGCACCCTCGTGTGTGATGTTACGCGTTTTGACCGTTACGCCGCAGGTGAGATCGACGCGCTCAACGAGCAAGAAGTGAGAGGGATGGAACTGTTCAACGGCAAGGCAGCCTGCGTGGCGTGTCACGCACCTCCACTCTTTTCCGCTCAGTACGGTACCGAAGAGGGCGTATACTACAACGTCGGGATCGGAATCGAGGGACGACCGGCAGGTGAGGTCGACGCAGGCCGCCAGCGCGTGACCGAGCAGGATGCGGACTGGGGCGCCTTCAAGGTTCCCAGCCTCAGGAACATTGCCAAGAGCGGCCCCTATTTCCACGACGGGTCGGTGGCCGACCTGGAGGACGCAATCCGCTACATGGCCAGCGGCGGCTTCGCCAACAGGAATCGCACTCCACTTCTGGTGGACCGCGAGCTGACCGATGAAGAGGTTTCGGCCATCGCGGCGTTTCTCAGCTCGCTGGACTGCGGCGAACTCGAGGAGCCCGAGCTGCCGGGTTCCTGAGGACAACCAGTCGCGGGCGCGTCGGCAGTCGTTCCACGACCTGTATAGCCGCGGAGTCCTCTACGCGCGGAAACGACCGACGCCGGAAGGGCCCCGCCCGGCGAGCTGTTCTGGGGTACCTACTACTTCACCCAGGCCAGGATCCGGACAGGCTGCCGGATCGAAGCTTTGTGATCCTCAAGACCGGTCCCTCGCCAGCCGCCAGTTCCCAGTAGTGTCGAACTGGGTCCCAGACCTAAAGGCCGATCTCGTTACTCCCCGATGGTCTTGATGAGGACGCGCTTGCTCCGCCCGCCGTCAAACTCGCCGTAGAAAATCTGCTCCCACGGGCCGAAATCGAGATCCCCTTTGGTTATTGCGACAACCACCTCCCGACCCATGATCTGGCGTTTGTGATGGGCGTCAGCGTTGTCTTCACCCGTTCGGTTGTGATGATAGCGCTCGGGGCTGGGATCGAACGGCGCCAGCCATTCTAACCAGCGCTCGTAGTCCTCGTGCAGTCCACGCTCGTCGTCGTTGATGAAGACGCTCGCCGTGATGTGCATTGCGTTCACTAGGCAAAGACCCTCCCGCACACCGCTGGCTTTGACTTCTTCCCGCACTTGCTGCGTGATGTTGATGAATGCTCTGCGCTCCGGCACGTGGAATGTCAGATGCTTGGTACGTGATTTCATGGCTCCTCGCCAACGCGACTGTTCTTGTTGAAGAGCTACGATAACCGTGCATGCCCCGGCGGGCCAGAACCGGACGAACCGGTCGTAAGGAGGCCAGCTTCCGACGCGACAACCCCGTCTTTGCTGGCCCGTCATTTGCCCCCCTTTTTGGATTACTTCTACTTTGAAGAAGTTACGCATCGCCCCCGTAGCGCCGTGCAGGAGACGACTCAAGTTCCTGCTGCGTGCTTTCCCGGCAGGCAATGAGGGTGGAGCCGGTTGCGGCGCCGCGCGAGGGACAGGTCGGACGGTCCGCTTCTTGCTTAGGTTCTCGCCGGGGTCAGCGCCTGCGTCGCCGTGACCGTGTTGCAGAAACGGCGGATTGGGCAAATACTACGGTGTATACTGACGAGAGTGTTCAACAGCAAACTCGGCATCCTGGAAATGACAGAGGAATACAGTATCGAAGTCGACAAGATTGCCAGAGAAGACTGGGCACAGATCATGTTGCTGTTCGATGATGCCAGTATCTTCCAGGGGTGGGAATACGGCGCCGCCAAGTGGGGAGAGGACAATCTGTCCCATTTGATCCTAAGAAGATCCGGTGAAATAGTGGCTGCAGCGCAGCTTTGGTATGTCAAGTTCCCCGGTATTGGAGGTGGATTCGCACATGTCTCGATGGGACCGATGTGGCGCCTGAAGGGACAGCGAGTCAATTATGAGCATATCCGCAACATGGTCAGCGCCTTGAGTCAGGAATTCAGCGTCAAGAGACGAGCGCTAGTCCGAATCTACTCTTATGAAAAGGAGAACGAGGAAGGCAACAAGATAGCCCAGATTCTGGAATCCGAAGGTTTCAAGCAGACCGACGAGCCACATGATGTCACCATGCGCGTCGACCTTTCGCCAGACATCGATTGCATTCGCAGCAGCCTTCATAAGAAATGGCGACGCAAACTGAAAAAGGCAGAGCAGAACGACTTGGAAATCATCAACGGCACTGATGATGAAACATTCAACTGCCTCTGCGACGTATATCGGGAGATGCTGGATCGAAAGCAGTTCACTTTCCAGCTTGCCGATTTGGAGCAGTTGCAGGAAGCCGAGTGCCGCTCGCCGCAGTGCTGTAAGTTGCGGGTGTTTCTATGCAAATGCCGGGGCGAGGTCATCGGCGGCGTTGCGATATCGATGCTGGGAGACACAGCTGTCGAGATCTTCAAAGCCACCAGCAACAAGGATAACGAGCAGAATCTGAGATCGACGTTTCTGTTTGACTGGCACGCAGTCAAGTGGCTGAAGGAACATGGATACAAGTACCTGGACCTTCGCGGCTACGACCCATCCAAATATCCCGGACCTTCTCAGTACAAAGCCGGGATGGGTGGCGAAGTAGTGACCTTTCTCGGAATATATGAGCGATGCGACAGCTTCTTGACCGCTCAAGTCATGAAGGTCGGTAAGTATCTACACAGTACCTTTCCAAATATGAAGCTGGTGCAAAAGATTCTTAACTAGATTCTGGTTTCTTCGTTCGCATCAGACAACATGACGACGCTCGACCTCGTTGAGCTGACGAACTGGCGGACAAAGCATCAATCTGCCAGCTGATGCACGTGCCAACGGTGTCTTCCTGTAGTGGCGGCTCCCGTTCACGAGAGATCGACGCAAACTCGCTCAATCGCAGCACAAGGAAATGGCGATAAGATGAATCACATTTCAGGTTGTCAGCTCAAGACAGTATATGACGCGGGATCAGATCTGAGTCCTTTCGAAAGGCTCTGGTTATTCTACCGCAGGCTCCAAGCAGCTGCGTTGCGACGGCTGGCGAGGCTCCGTCTGATCCGGAAGAGCAGTGGGCCCATGAAGATGGAGTGCACGTCACACTACGTAAAACCGTCCGATGGCAACTCTACGACCAGTGCTTTGAAGCCGGGTGACGAAGTGGAGATTCTGCCGTTTGATGAGATTCAGAAACTCCTCAATCAATTTGACCAGACCCAGGGGCTGACATTCGTATACGCGATGCGAGAATACTGTGGCACGAGGCAAAGGATTCTGAAGAGAGTCGATACCATACTTGATGATAAGAGCTGGCAGAACAAGAAGATCAAGAATACGGTGATACTCGAAGGAATAGTGTGCAAGGGTAAGGATATGGCGTCGCAAGAGGGATGCGAACGATGTTGTCACCTCTTTTGGAAAGAAGCATGGTTGAGGAAGATTGAATGATTGCTGATCATCACGTATACGAGCGGATCGAGATATCATATCGGCGCCCAGGAGGGTTCGGTAAACGGGCAGACCAGGACGATCAAGGGGATAATTAGAATGAGCCGGCAATCAGATCACGCAGAGGATCGAGTATGAAGCGGAAGGATCGCCTGAGAGCGGGCGACATGGTTGAGGTTCTTCCAATCGAAGAGATCAAGAAGACCTTGGATGAACGTGATCGCACTGAGGGTGTGATGTTCATGCCAGCCATGAAGCAGTACTGCGGCACGCGAAAGAGAGTCATGCAACGTGTCAAGTACGTGTTCGATGAAGAGATTTGGAAGATGAAGAAGATAAGAGATGTAGTCATTCTAGACGGCGTCATATGTAAAGGTGAGGACACAGAAGACGGATGTGACCGCAGCTGCCTGTTCTTCTGGAAAGAAGCGTGGTTGAGGAGAGTATGATGCTGTAACTTAGGAAGGCGCTTTGCACGTACGGGCGCCGTCAATCTCACCGTCTTCACAGATTTCGATGCAGCTGTACTCTGGCCGACGAAAGGAGGACCGCAGATACCTCCCCGGCGTCGACGCGACGCCGATACGCCAGACGCTTCTGAGCTGACCAGATCTGATGGAGCAACAAGGAATGGTGAGGTTCGGCCCCAAAGCCCTGCAACATCCGGAATCGACAACGGTATAAAGGACTACGGAGCTTACTTTCGTGCATCCATTGTGGCGCTTTCCTCTACACTACACGCTACTGCAGCCGGTAGTGCTCGCGATCTGCGTTGGCGCCTGCTTGGCATCGTGCTCAACCGACCCAACCGAAACCTCTCCCTACCCCGAGGCCGACGCGCAGGACGTCGATGGCTGGGAACTGGCCGAAGCCACATCTCTGCTGTCCCAGGTAGACGGAATGCGTGGGTGGCTCGTGGCGCGGAACGGTGTCCTCGTTCTCGAAGAGTACTTCAATGCGATAGGCCCCGACAGCACGATGGACGTCCGCTCGGTCACCAAGAGCTTCACCTCGGCGCTCATCGGAATTGCCATCGACAGAGGCTTGATCTCGAGTACAGATGACACACTCGGGATGTATCTCATCCCCGATGTAGTGGACGTCCTCGATCCCGACAAGGCCGCCATCTCGATCCACCATTTACTGACTATGTCCGCCGGCTTTCAGTGGCAGCAAGGACGATTGGGCAGCGACTTCGCCGACTGGTACCTGTCAAACGACCACGTGCAGTTCGTGCTCGACAAGCCAATGATAGCAACGCCGGGCACGACTTTCGCCTACAGCGATGGCATGGCTCACCTGCTTTCGGTCGTTCTCACCGAAGCGACCGGCAGAAACGCCGATGAGTTTGCCGCCGAGCATCTGTTTGCACCTCTGGGGATTGCCGAGCGAACGTGGCTGCGTGGGAACCGAGGGTACAATTTCGGCGGTGTGCGGCTGCAGCTCTCGCTGCGCGACATGTGGATGTTCGGCGAACTCTATCTCAACCAAGGCCGCGCTGGCGTAACGCGAGTCGTGTCCGAAGCCTGGGTGCAGCGATCGACGCAAGCACATCTTGCTACTGATGGCTACAGCCCGTTCGGCCCCGAGTATGGCTATCTCTGGTGGATCGGCGAAGGCGCACCCCACGAGTTCTATTTCGCCAACGGGTACGGCGGCCAGTTCATTGTGGTGGTGCCAGCAACGCGGATGGTGATCGTGACCCAGTGTCAGCCGAGCGGTTTCACCCGGGATGAGGCCGACGGGCACTGGTACACCGTCCTGAGCACCGTCGTGGAGCGAGCGATTCCGGCTGCCAGGTGAGAGCTTCAGCTCTAGCATGCTCGCTCACCAGAGCCAATCCCGCGATCAACGGGGCCTGTACTACTCCGCCTGCAGCGTCTTTACCGGATCCGTCCGCACTGCACGCAACGCAGGAACCAGGCACGCTACCACGGCAATGAGGACGAACATGGCGCTTACAGTGACGAAGGTTGCCGGATCGGTGGGTTCCACGTTGAACAGCTGCTGTTGGATCAGGCGGGTGGCAGCGAACGCACCGCCGACACCGAGTACCAGACCGGCTGCCACCAATGCGAGTCCTCTTCGCAACACCAACTCCAGGACTCGCTTTGCGGTCGCGCCCATGGCAATGCGGATACCGATCTCATGGGCTCGCTGCGTCACGTAGTACGCCAGCACGCTGTACAGCCCGATCGCAGCAAGGAAGACCGCCACCGAACTGAACAGTGTTAGAGTGAGCATGATCACCCGGGTGTTGCCGATCGAGCGGCTGACTACGTCCTCCATAGTGGCAACACCTGCCAACGGGATATCGGGATCCCGCGCCTGCAGCGCCCGCCGCACTGCACTGGTCACACTGGTCGCGCTCCCTTGGGTGCGGATGGCCAAGCGCAGACCGGAGAACGGCGCCTGGCGGTAAGAGTAGTACATCTGCCTTGGGGGCTCTGAGCCCAGCGAGAAGGTGCGGACGTCGCCCGCCACCCCAATCACATCGGCGATGGCCGGCGCGTCACCACCCACGTCTACCGCTACCTGCCGCCCGATGGGGTTCACACCGGGGAACAGACCACGCGCCATCGTCTCGCTGATGACGAGGACGAACGGAGAACCCTGCTCGTCGATATCTGCGACATCGCGGCCAGCCAGGATGGGTATCTCCATGGCCTCGAAATAGCCCGGCAGAACTGCCCGTTGCTCGGCGAGCTGTGGGTATGTGCCTTCAGGAGGAGGATTCTCGGGGTCCCAAGCGCGCACATTGCTGTAGGAGTCGCGGATCGGAAGCAGATTGATGGCTCCAACCGCAAGCACGCCGGGGATTGCTCGGATGTCTTCGAGCAGGCCTGTGAAGAACAGGATCCGAGACTGCGGATCCTGATACTCGGCCGCCGGCAGTGCCACTTCGGCGGTCAGCATTCGCTCTGTCGCAAAGCCGGGGTCCACTGCCCGGAGCCGGACGAAGCTCCGGATCAGCAGCCCCGCTCCGATCAGCAGCACCAGGGACAGTGCTACTTGGAGGATCACCAGAGAGCTGCGGAGCCTGGTACGGCGACCTGCAGCGGATGCGCGGGTGCCGCCTTTCAGGTTCTCTGCGGGGTTCGCCCGAGCGCCGGAGACGGCGGGAATAACACCGAACACGAGCGCTGTCGCCAGCGACAGCAACACAGCGAAGACCAGCATCGGTACCGAGAGGCCAATCTCCTGGATACCGAGATTGTCCAGCGGCATGAACCCGAGGAGGATCCGCTGGAGCCAAACGGCGAGAACCACGCCGAAAACCCCCGACGCGATGGCCATCAGCGCGCTCTCGGTGAGCAACTGACGAGCCAACCGCGTCCCAGAGGCCCCCAGAGCCGACCTCACCGATAGTTCCACCGTACGTCCGGAACCCCGGGCCAACAGCAGGCTGGCCACGTTGCCGCACGCGATGAGTAGCACTAGGCCGATCGCACCCATCAGCATGAACAGCATGTCACGATAGCCCTGAGTCAGCGCCTCGTGCAGGCCGAACAGACGCAGTCCCTTGTCGTCGTTCGAATCCGGGTAGGCGGCCTGCAGCTGCGCCGAGATCACGTCGATGTCACTCTGGGCACGCTCCAACGTCACACCCGACTTCAATCGACCAACCAGCGTCCAGTTGTGAAACCGCCGCACACCGGTATACGGGCCGCCGTCCCGCATTGGCACCCAGATATCGACGTCGTGGCGAAAGTAGAAGCCGGCTGGCATGACACCAACCACCGTTGCCGGAAGACTGTTGACCACTATCGTACTGCCCACAGCGTCCGCTGAACCACCGAAGCGGCGTTGCCAATACCCATGGCTGACGATCACCACGTCGGGCGCCGAGAGTTCCGCCTCTTCCTGCGTGAACTGTCTTCCCAGCTGAGGGTGGATGCCCAGTGTGGGAAAGAAGTTCACACTGACCAGCGTACCGGGCACTCGCTCGGGCTCGTCGCCCCCGGTGATCGTCACGGGGCCAGGGAACGATCGGACCGCCGCCAACGATTCGAGACTCTGGTTCTGGTCACGGTAGTCGTAATAGTCGGGTGAGGAGACGTTCCAAGCGAGCCCGTCTCCATATGTGGTTCGCGCGAGTACGAGACGCTCGGCGTCGGGGAATGGCAACGCTCGCAGCAGGACAGCGTCAGTCACGCTGAACATGGCCACGTTGGCGCCGATCCCGACGGCGAGGATCAGGACAGCGAGGAACGAGAAACCAGGATCCTTCACCAGGCTCCTTGCGGCATATCGGATGTCATAGATCAGAGTGCTCATCGGAACTTCTCTCCGGCCTAGAGGTTGTTCCTGCGGATGCCCTGCACTGGGTTGGCACCGAGAGCGCGCTCGTGATACTGCATTGCGCGTATCCCCGACCCGTTTGACCGTCAGGAGCACTACGAAGCGGAGGGTCTGACCCCAGTACCACCGCCGGGCCGCAGTGACGCCGAGTGACTTTGCGCGCGTGTCGTAGGACTCCTCCAGGTCGCCCAGCACCTCGTTCACAGTGCGGCGCGGCAGCAGCAGCGAGAGAACGTACCCAGCGAGTGACGGTGGAGGCCTGACCGCACCGCGGCGCTTCGGTCCGGGTCTGGTCTGCGATCTCACTGCACCAGTTCCAGCCCGTCCCACATGCGAAGGAGGGCTTCGCGCGACTCTCGCAGCAGAGGAATTGCAGCGGGGTGCACCTCGTAGTATCGCTTGCCCCGCCCTCCCCTCTCGGGCGTGGGGTCGGCCAGACGAGACGTCACGAGACCTTTCTCCTCGAGTCTACGCAGCGCGATGTAGACGGCGGCATGAGATGCATTGCGGCCGGTCTGATCCTCGATCTCGCGGATCAGAGGGACCACGTAGGCGCCGTCTCCCACGCGCAGGATGGCGAGCAGCACCAGCTGCTCGAACTCTCCCAAGGATCGTTTGGCCATGGCTCAATCCGGTCAGTTTTCCGACAAATTACTAGCAACGCTAAGCACTACGCATCCTTGAGGCGTCCGGTTTCGGCCTACCGCCCGGCCAATAGTGTGCTCCGGCGATGGGGCAGGAGGCTCACCTCCCTGGGCGCTTCTCTCGCCGCCGCATCCGGCTATAATGGACAGCCTAGTGGCGTGACGTGGTTCCAGGCTTCCAGTCGACCGCTCTCAGCAGCTCTTTCCGAAGGAGGCGCGCCGTGCAACGGGCAGGCAAGTCGATCCCCTGTCTCGTGGCTTCGTTGCTACTTTTCGCCCCGGTTTCAGCGACCG
>CP070666.1:3098230-3100779 GCA_020351775.1 Gemmatimonadota bacterium
CACGATCTGGTCTCCTTTGCGTCGGGCGAGAGCAAACTCCCCTGTGTCGCCAAAGGTTGAGAAGTGTTTGTACACCTCGACCAGCTGGGCGACTTCGGTTGACCCCGCTGCTCCGCCAATCGCTTTTTCGTGCAACTCAGCCTCAAAGCCCGCCACGGTCTTGAGGATGCTCGCGCGGTGCATGACCACCCGTGCTAGGCGATCCCGCTGCTGCTGGAACGTCGCCTTATAAAGCACGCCGATGCCAAGGGCTGCGGCCGCGACCGAGACGACCACCAGGATTACGACCGAAAGCAGCAGAATGCGGGTTCGCTCACTCATGGCTCTGCCTTTTGGGAGCCGCTGTGGAAGAACGCCATGGATCCGGTCGTTCTCGCCGAGCGCTCGTAGAATGCCGCAAATCCCTCTTCGATTCGACGAGAAACGAGCCGAGCATTTGCATCACGCCAAAATGGACGCGCTCCGCTGTGGCAACTTTGCAGCCCAATCGTGCGGACGACTCCAGCGGTGTGTCGCGGGGACTGGGAAAGGGTCGCTCGCTGTCTCCCCTGTTCCTCCGCGGAGAGCTCAGTCCCACGCCCACCATCAACCAGTCTAGCCCTTCCCATAGCCGTGTCAGGAGCGGCCGCGAGGAACCACAGACGCCTTCGTCAGGCCGCGCGGGCCGCCATCGTGAGAGCACATTGGGATGGCTTCGGAAAAGACGGATCACCACGAATTCATTGAGCATTTTCGTCCACGGGGCCACAGCCTCAATCGAGCATCCGAGCGACGTGGACCGTGAGATCCCCGAGCAAGTTCGTGTAGCTCCCGTACTCGTTGTCGTACCAGCCGAACACCTTTGCGTGCGTGACCGGCACCTGGATGCGGCTCGTCTCCAATGCATCGAGCTTCCTATTGTCCAGCATCGGAATCCGCGTCAGATCCACGTCGATGAAACCCGTGCGCGTATGGGTCTCGACTCCTTCGATCACCACTGCGGCTCGCATTCCCACGACGTCCGCGGGAACGTTCTGCCCTTCGCTGAAGACCAGAAGTTCCTTCTGGCTTCCACTAGCCGCCTCGCGATAGATCCGGTTGAGAAGGTGTCCGTCCACGGAACTCCGCCCCAGCGTATCGATCTGCGACTGGAAGGTCAGGTTGAGGATGATCAGCGATTCAGTCTGTAGAGGGACCCGCACCGAGTCGGCCATCCGCAAGGTCTTTGGCCACCTGGGGGTGGTTCAGCGCCGTCAAGTCCACAAGCGAAAGAACATCCTCGGTCATCTGCCCGAGCGGATGCACGCGAGTGTGAGTGCCGTGCTCACGGAAGCCTGGTCGGTCAGCGACGCAGCGGTGGCGCAGCGACGACTCGAACGGCTGGCCTCCGCACTCGAAGCCGATCATCCACGGGCCGCGGCCTCGGTGCGTGAGGGGCTGGAGGAGACCTTGACCTTGCAGCGGCTGGGGGTCAAGGACACGCTCTATCGGAAGCTTCGGACTACAAATTCGATCGAGAACCTGAACAGCGGCATCGCGACGTACACGCGGAACGTCAAGCGTTGGCAGGGTGGCTCGATGGTCGTCCGCTGGGTCTCCGCGGCGATCCTCGAATCGGAGAAGAAGTTCCGCCGAGTGCAGGGCTACCGCGACATTGCGAAGCTGATCAAGGCCCTCGAATGGCTCGAGGCCGAAGACGAGGCGGCAGCAGAGCGCGTCGCCTAAGATTCAATCCGGAGTCGCCGCTCAGAGAAGATCAACAGCGAGCGGGACAACCCCCATTCCGTTCCCCCTTTCTCCACGATCCTACCCGAACGCACTCACATTCGAGCTGGACCGATCGGAGGGGGCAAGGTCAGCCGAGCCAGGCGACGATGCGAGAAAGAAGATTCATTCCCTGAGGCCCGCCCCGGGAGCATTCTAAGCGAGGTGCCGGCGGTCCGACAGCGGAGTCACGGACGCCGGGGAAACCTGATGGCCGCCCGGGACGGGCTGACTCATGATCCGGATGCGCCGACGAATCGCTCCGGCTGTGGAAGAGCCCCTTGGATCAGCAGCACGCATCGCCCGAATCGCCCTGACGGGTTCACACGACAGGGCGAGCGACTCGGTGAGTGCTACGCACGACTGAGAATTCGGTCGGCCAAGCTGAGTTGGCTGGCTCTCCCTCCTATGATCTTCCCATATGCGCGCTCAGGGGACGCGGGCGAACACCGGGTTCGACCAGGCGAAGTAGTAGTTGCCACTCACCACGTCCTTAGACGTCACCTCGACACGGTAGTAACCATCCTCGGTCACGCCACTGTCTGTGAAAGTGGCCTCGTAGGTTGACGACAGGGGACTGATCGTGTCCCAGACGTCGCCGTTCTTGACGACGTCGATCTTGACCAGGACCGCGGTGGGGCTCTCCGAGTCCACGCTCAGGTTGACACTGGCGGTTCCATCGAAGACATACGCCGTGTCGCCCATGAGCTCGCCGTTGACGTCCAGCGCAAGCGACGGCCCGGTGGTGGCAAATGTCCTTCCAGCCTTGATGGCCTTGTACAACTCTGCCGCCGTCAGCCCCTTCT
>CP070666.1:3100879-3104114 GCA_020351775.1 Gemmatimonadota bacterium
GTCGACCGCTGCCAACGTCACCAGTTGGTCTGACCTGAGATATCTGATTCTGGAGGAGGCCAAGCCATGGCAATTCGTGTCTGCTTCTTCCTTCTTCTGTGTGCGGGCATTTCTCCTATCGCTGTCGGTCTGCCGCTCACCGCCCAGCAGGACTACTCGCAAGTCGAGATCACGGTGACGCCTGTCAGAGGTGGCGTGCACATGATCTCCGGCGTCGGCGGCAACATCGCCGCGTTCCTCGGTGAAGACGGAGTGTTCTTGGTCGATGCCGGTCTCGCCGAGCTGGCCCAGCGGATCCTCGACACGATTGGCGAGCTCGCCCAGCGGGAATCGGCCAACCCCGACATCGCCTACGTCGTCAACACCCACTGGCACTTCGACCACACCGGCGGGAACGAGGCCATCGCGGCGCAGGGAGCCGTCGTGGTGGCTCACGAGAATGTCCTGCACCTCCTGTCGCAGGATCAGGTCATGGCAGCCCTGGGCGACCGTGAAATCCAGGCTGCTCCGGCAAGTGCCCGCCCGCGCCTCACCTTCAACGACCGCGTGAACCTGAGTTGGAACGGGGACCTGATTCACGTGGTGCACATAGCCGATGCGCACAGCAACGGAGACGCCATCGTTCACTTCCGGGATGCCGACGTGATCCATTTGGGTGACATCTTCTTCAACGGCAGGTACCCCTTCATTGACGTGGATTTCGGCGGGCATATCAGCGGGATGGTGCGAGCCGTGGACGAGATCCTGGCGCACTCCAACGAGAGCACCCTGTTCGTCCCCGGACATGGTGCCCTGGCCGACCGCGACGAGCTGCGCGAGTACCGCGATATGCTGGCGACCGTCAGAGACCGCGTCCAAGAGATGATCGACCGGGGAATGACGCGGGAAGAAGTCATCGAGGCCAAGCCAACGGCCGACCTGGACGCCGTATGGGGTGACAGAGACAACTCCGATTTTTGGGTCGGACTGGTCTACGACGGGATGGTTAGATCCGGCTGATCCACGCTGCTTGGCTGTGCGCCGTCCAATCCCTTTCTGGACTGTCTTTCAGCCTCGCCCCGGCAGAACATTCAGCCCGGCCGCCTGACCGTCGAACGTGATCGGGGTTGTGGGGTTCGTCGTCTCGAAATGCACGATCCCGTCGTACTTGTCGGGCAGCGACAGCTCGCTGTAGTAGTAGGAATCCTCCGCAGCGCAATAGCTCGCTCCTATGTCCCGCGCTTTCAACGGCCCCATCAGCCAAGCGGTCTCCGGGAGTGTGTAGTCCACCTTGCTGAGATCCAGGTAGAACAGGGGGATCGCGGCCTGGTGGAAAAGGTGGGTGTACGTGTCGTCGCCGGGTTGGGCGGCGACATGCTCGATCATGGCAGTGTAGTTGCCACCGCAATACTCCCAGGCGCGGAACCTGCCCCCGTAGAACTCGGTGGCGATGACGTAGTAGTCATCGCCATACTGTTCCTTCAGTCGCGAGCCGAGCATCTGGGCTTGGGTATCCCGATCGGGCCTATACCAGTTGCCGACATGCCCGTTGTGAGCCCAGATGATCACCTTGCCGCCGTCGAGCATGTGCTCGATGAGCCAGTTCACGTTCTCGATATTGAACCCTTCCCTGATGTCCATTTCCGGGAGGTTGTTCTCGAGGTTATGCCATACCTCCCAGCTGGGTGGCAGGTTCTCCGCGATCTTGAGCGTGATCTCGTAGCTCTCCAAACTGCTCAGCGCGACGTAGGTGTCGCGGCGCGACGCGATGAAGTCGTACACGTACTCCGAGTCTTCCAGCGTGTAGTTCTCGAGCCGAGTTGTGATGTCGGCAACGGCCGCGGGGTCGACCACGGCGAGGTAGTCGGCGATCAGCGCTATCGATTCCTCCCAGCTCCGGAAAGCGCAGTCATAGCCGAAGAAGTGGAGCAGAGGATCTCCCGGCGACCGCTGGACGTTGTGCGACCGCATCCAGTCAATGAGATCCCGCATTTCCTGGTAGCGCCAGTACCCCAGCCGACGGTGGGCCTCCTCAGCTGTCCCTATACCCTCGGTGACATAGGAGTTGATGTGGAGTCCATTGGGGAGTGGAGCTTCGAACAGGATCGCGCTGAAACCCATCTCCTCGACCAGATAGCGCGAGATCTTCTGCCTGATGCCCCAGAACTCGGTCGTCCCATGTGTCGCCTCGCCCAGACCGACCAGCCGTGCGTCGCCGATCGTCTGCTGCAGCACCGCCAGGGCCGCATCGGGCACGTCTGGATCGGCGTTGCCGATCGGAACAACGTGCTGCTGGAGCCACTGGACCTCGACATCCGCTTCCTGGTCCGTGACAGAGTCACACGCCAGACCCAAGGCTGCAACCAGCAGAGCAGCGAGCCAACAGCTACACATCAATCTTTCGCGCATAGGCCCCCGTCGCGCTGCTTAGTGAGTACACCGGATGATAGGCAATGAGCCACGGGGGAGCGAGTGCCCGGCTTGATGGATCCTGCTGAAGCAGGCCCTCGGCCGCCATCTGTCGCCGAGGCGACCTAAGACGCGCCCGGTTGCGGGCAGCTCTGGGCCGAGAACCCGCTTCAGTGGGATTCGCTGCACCGCTCACACCCGGAGCAGCTGTGACCAATTCCAGGACTGGAGGGTATTGTCAGCGTAGCCGGGATCGCCCCACGCGGTCTAACCTCGGGAGGCAACAATGAGGCGACCTATCCTTCCCCTTCTGGCTGTCGCCACCGCCGCAGTGGTGACGACCTGCACTGATGGCACCGGACCCGAACCTGCTCCCGAGCCCATTACTGAACTCCCCCGTGAGTTGAGCATCGCCGAAGGCAAGCTGATCGAGTCCGACAACCGCTTCGCCTTCAAGCTGTTGAGCGAGGTCAACGAGCAGGAGGGGGACAAGAACATCTTCATCTCACCGCTCAGTGTCGCCATGGCGTTGGGGATGACCTACAACGGAGCAGCTGGCAGCACCCAGGAGGCGATGCAGCAGGTGCTCGAGCTGCAGGACATGAGCCTGCAGGAGGTCAACGAGTCCTACCGCAGTCTGATCGATCTGTTGCGCAACCTCGATCCCAGGGTCGAGTTCCTGCTTGGCAACTCGATCTGGTATCAGCACACGATGACGTTTGAGCAGGACTTTCTCGATCTCAATCGGGACTACTTCGATGCCGAGGTGACACCACTGGATTTCAGTAATCCGGCGGCGTCGCAGACCATCAATGGCTGGGTGAATGACAAGACGAACGGCAGGATC
>CP070666.1:3104214-3107416 GCA_020351775.1 Gemmatimonadota bacterium
GCTCCCGCCGGTGCCGTGATGGCACGCTGCGTATTTCGGTGCCGCGGCGTTCTGGTCGCTGGGTCCGCTCTCGCCATCGCGGCGTGCGAGCCCGGCCTCGTCGAGGCAGTGCATCGGGGGGAGGGCGGGGTGCAGCGGACCGGTCTGCACGTGCGCGCAATCGTGGACCCCGCCGACAGCGCACTAGGGGATTCCCTGGGCTGGGCCAGTGGGATCCCAGGCGTCCAAGTGCACGTGCTGCGCAACGGAACCGCCGAGTGGATCGTGGGGGAGACGGACTCGACGGGGACGGTGGTGTTCGAGGGCCTGTTGGCGGGGCGCTACCGGGTCTGGGGAGAACGGGTGCTGGATGCGGACGAGGCCCAGGCCGTGGGTGGCGTGGTGCGAGCGTTCGGCGACGGCCGCACGCTCAACGTCGGGTCCGGGACGAATCTAGATCTGCTGCTCTACGCCGACCGGCCGGGGTCGCTGGTGGTGAGCGAGCTTGGCATAGGCACGCCCCCGTCGTGGGAGGTAGGCGGCAACGGCTACTTCGGAGGAACGTTCCTCGAGGTCTACAACAACTCGGACAGCACGATCTTCCTCGACGGCATCATCGTGGGTCACACCTACCGGTGGGCCTATCGGGACAATCCGGAATCCAACGCCACGAGCTGCATCAACACGGAGCGGATCCGAACGGACCCCGACGGGCTGTACGCAGACAACATGATGGCGTTTCCGGGAACCGGAGCGGATTATCCCATCGGCCCGGGCGAGACACGGGTGATCGCCATGTCGGCCGTCGATCACACGCCGGTCCATCCGACGCTCCTCGACCTGTCAGATGCCGACTTCGAGATTGGGAGCGGTGGCGTGGGGGACAACCCGGCCGTGCCGAACATGATCGATGTAGGGACGAAGTCGTATGTACTTGTGGTCATCCCGTCGTTCTTCGGGTCGCGCATCACGTTCCTCTCGCGGCCGCTGGACGTGTCGGCGTTTTCGATAGTGTACCGCGACCACAACGGTGGGGGGTATGTGTACATACCGAAGGACGTGTTGCTCGACGTGGTCGCAGTGCGGAGCATCTGGCCCGATATGGACGTGCAGTACCCTCCGTGTATCCCGTCGCTCCATCCCGACTTCGACCGATACGAGGGGCCGTTCTTCGAGATCGGCCTTGGCACCGATCCGCTCGCCGACGCGATCCTCGGCGTGTATCGCAAAGCGTTGCGCGCGGAGTCCGGACGCGTCGTCCTCTACAACACGCATACGAGTGCGGTCGACCTGTACTACGGGGAGCGAACGCCGGGGAGCCTCCCACCGGTACCGTGATTGTGCACTGCGTGCGTTGGTGCGGAGTCGAAGGATGGGAAGTCCCTCACATCAGACTGACCGAGAATCAGTAGGTGAGGTTGCACCAACAGATTCGGGGAGATGGGAGAACTGTGAACACGGTGTCTCGGCGCGTGTGGGACGGATGTTCCGTGTGGATGCTACCCTGGCTTTACATCAACTGAGGATTCGCGTGGTTGCGTGCATGAACTCGCCGAGGACTGTATCGGCTGCTACCGCTAAGTCATTGCAATAGTTATATTTAAGTATGGTTCGAGAACTGATTGTGACCGCCTTTACGATTAGCTGGCCTAGCCTGACGGCGCAAGCGCCGGAATGGCCCGCGTGCCCCGCCGGGGACATTCCATGCAAGGTCGAACGTGCAGTAGACGGTCTTGAGATGCTTGGGGCCGTTGTGGCGCCATCGACAAATACTGGCGGCGTGCTCGTGGCGCCTTCCAGTTCAACATGAATGGTGGACCCATCAACCTTGATCGTAGCGGCATTATCATTATGTTGATGATTGTCACCCCTGGGCGCACCGGCTACGCCGGGCCGCTCAGGTCCCCTCGAGCTGCTGGCTCGGGGGGTTTTCTTTTTGGGAGTTACGAATGAACCGTGTTGTAGTTCTTGTTGACGGATTCAATCTGTACTATTCGATTCGCGACGCCGTCAACGAGACCGGTGCCTCCCTGAAGTGGCTTGACCTAAGAGGATTCTGCGCATCGTTCCTCGACCCCATAGGCGGTGGAGCCACGTTAGACAGGGTTGTCTACTTCTCTGCATACGAGACTCACAAGAGCCGGGCAAAGGTCGAGCGCCACAAGACCTATGTCGAGGCTCTCAAGGCGACGGGAATCGAGACTCAGATTGCCCGCTTCAAGTGGAAAGAACGCTGGTGCAAAATCTGCAGTACCCTACAACCGGGGTATGAGGAGAAAGAAACCGACGTCGCTCTTGCAGTCAGGCTCCTGGAACTGTTCGCTCTAGACGAATGCGAAACTGTCGTTCTAGTCACTGGTGACACTGACCTACTCCCAGCAATCAGGACGAGTCACCGCCTCTACCCCGACAAGCAGGTCTGGGTAGCACCGCCGCACAAGCGATGGAATACACAGCTCGCTGAAGAAGCCGATAATAGCATAAAGATCAAGCGGAAGAAGTACTTCACACATCAACTCCCGAATCCGGTCATTCGAAGCAGCGATGCGGCGCAGATCTGGAAACCAACGGAATGGTGACCTCCGTCGTGATCGCTAATTAGCCCTTTCAGTCATCATTGTTCGCTCGCGTCGCGCTGGCAGCTGAGTGACCAAGCTGATGGACGTCGCACAGAGTGTCGATCCCATGTTGCCGCTTCTAATCACGCTCATGGATACGACCGGCAGGAGACTGAGTAGCGTGTTGGGCCTACGCTAGGATGACTTCGATTTCGAGGAGAAGACGATCCGTTTCCTCGCTGAACTAGACAAGCGGCGCAAGACGTGGACTGCTCCCTTGCCGAAGCGCGCCGAGAGGGAGCTTCGCCGGCATCTCGCGCGATGCCCCACAATTGGATCGGTGTTGTTGTTTCCGTCACCCAAGGATGCGCACAAGCCGGTGTATCCGCCTCGCACGACAGTGGCTCGAACGAGCTTATCAGCACGCTGGTTTGAAGAGGGAGTATGGCGGGCTGTGGCATCCCTTTCGTAGGAAGTGGGCTACCGAACGGAAACCCTACCCGCTTAGTGACGTTGCAGCTGCAGGTGGATGGAGTGACACGCAGACACCGCTCCTCTGCTACCAGCAACCAGATCCAAACACGCTTCGGCGCGTATATGGATACGGAAGAGACTGACACAGAAACTCACTCACCTAGGCTACATAGGGAAAGAGCGACTTCCGC
>CP070666.1:3107516-3116362 GCA_020351775.1 Gemmatimonadota bacterium
AGCCTCCCTGGGATAGCCGTCGGCATGCCCTACCGGCAGCGTAGCTATCCAAGTCGCCTCGTCGGCCACGTACTCGCGGCCGTAGCTCACGCTGTCACCCGGCTCGAGTCGCTCGACCCTCACTACTCTCGCCCTAAGACGGAATGCTGGCTGCAGTTCAGCGCTATCCATCTGGCGGGCTCCTTCAGGGTAGGCTCCGTAGAGTGCTAGACCTGGACGCACCATGTCTAGGTGGGCCCCAGGCCGGAAGAACAGTCCGTGGGAAGATGCGAGATGGAGTGACCCCAGCGCCACGCCACGCCGTTCGGCGTCGCGAGCGACATCGAGGAATCGCCTGAGTTGCTCCGGATCGAACTCATCATCCTCGGTCAACGTCGAGAAAGTGCTTTTGATCAGTACTCCCTGGAGGCCCGCGATTCGCTCGGCCCACGCTGCCGCCCTCCGAAAAGGCATCCCTAGTCGCGACATTCCGGTGTCGAGATACAGGTGAACCGGGACCGAACGGTCCAGGCGCCGCACAAGTCGGGTGAGCTCCTGTTCCGCCGCATCTGAGTACGGGGCCAACTCAACGCCGTGACGGGCCAGTTCCTCGCCCTCTGCCTCCTGGAACAGCCCCATCAGAAGGATGGGTTTCTTCACCCCGGCGGCGCGTAAGCGCAACGCCTCGTCGGCCTTGACTACGGCGAGTCCGGCGACTTGACTGCAATCATCGAGGATCGGACCCACCGTCTCCAGACCCAGTCCGTACGCATTGTTCTTGACGACGGCGAGAATAGGTCGGTTGCCGGCCAACCCGGCGATCTCTGTCACGTTATGTCGTATCGCAGTTGGCAGGATCTCGATCCAGGGATCAAACCCCTGCGTCTTTGTGTTATCTTCGGTATTGAAAGCCGCCATCTTGTGCCACTGATCTGGTCTGGCCCGCGTGTGCGAGGCGAACCCCGGTATGGGAATTGCCATGACGGTGCCTGAGGCAGTGAGGAACTCGCGACGCGAAAAACTCATGGTGACCTCCTGCGCTGTGTTGAAGGAGCTGCGTAGGGCCAGTTCAGATCACATGTATTGACCGAAGTCTTAAGCACAAATCGTTTGTTTGCAAGGCATTACATTAGCTGAACGGGGCTTGCCCTTCCGCCACTGTGTAACTGGGCTGTAGTTTTCAATCGTGCCGGGTCACTGTGGTGGTTGAGGTTGACGCGGTGGGTGGAGTAACGTCGGCACGTCGCCCCATGTGTCTCGCGGCTGTATCTGCAGATCAGTCGGTTCCGTGTTGGGTTCGACGGGACCACCGAACATGAAGCACAACCAAACAGCGCAAAGCTAGAGAGCAAAAGGCTTATAGAGCTGCCTAGAGTGTAGCCAACGAACAACGTCGGAGAAGGAGGTTTCCGATCGCCCAAGCACGAGAGTTTCGGGTTTATACGCGCAAGGACATCGACGACATCCCACAGCTCCGGCAGTTGTCGCCTGCGGAGCGCACGGCGATGAAGGCCGTTGCATCCGTCCTGCCGTTCCGCGTCAACGACTACGTTCTCGAAGAACTGATCGACTGGTCCGACATTCCCGGCGATCCGATGTATCAACTGACATTCCCCCAGCCCGGAATGCTCAGGCTGACGGACTACGCTCGGATGTTGGGTCTAGTCCGACGCGGGGCTTCGCGGGCGGAGATCAAGACCGCGGCTCGCCGCATCCAGTTCACCCTCAATCCGCACCCAGCAGGTCAGCTGGAACTCAACGTTCCGCGTGTAGGGGGCGCGCCCGTTCCCGGCATCCAACACAAATACCGTGAGACGGTGTTGTTCTTCCCGGCCGCGGGTCAGACGTGTCACACGTACTGTACGTATTGTTTCCGCTGGGCGCAGTTTGTTGGCATCAACGAACTCAGATTCGCAGGACGTGAATCCCAAGCACTGGCAGACTATCTGAGAGACCAACCACAGGTGACGAGCGTCTTGTTTACTGGTGGCGACCCGCTCGTCATGAAGACATCAGTGTTGCGCCGCTATGTTGAGCCGCTGTTGGATCCGTCACTGGAGCACGTCGGCAGCATCCGCATCGGGACCAAGGCACTGGCCTACTGGCCCTACCGGTTCGTGACCGATCCGGACGCCGACGATCTCCTGCGCCTGTTTGAAGACGTGCGGAAGGCGGGGAAGCACATCGCGGTAATGGCCCACTACAGCCACCCACGCGAACTGGCTCCGGATATAGCCCAGGAAGCGGTGAAGCGTGTCCAGGACGCGGGTGCCACCGTGCGCTGCCAGGCTCCTTTGATCCGGCGCGTGAACGACTCGGCCGACCTGTGGGCGGATATGTGGAGACGTCAGGTTCGGCTTGGTGCGGTGCCGTACTACATGTTCGTGGAGCGTGATACTGGTCCCAAGAACTACTTCGAGGTGCCACTAGTTAGGGCTTGGGAGATCTTTATCGGTGCCTACCAACAGGTCTCTGGCCTGGCACGGACCGCTCGCGGCCCGTCGATGTCTGCTACACCCGGCAAGGTGCTGGTTGCTGGCGTCGCGACCGTGCAGGGTGAGGACGTCATCGTGTTGCGATTCCTCCAGGCGCGGGATCCGGACTGGGTCGGGCGTCCGTTCTTTGCGAAGCTCGATCGCGACGCAACGTGGCTGGACGATCTGACGCCGGCTTTTGGTGAAAAGGAGTTCTTCTTTGAACCAGGGCTGCGCGAACTCGACGCCGCCCAGCGGCGCGTGCGCATGCACGAGATCGAGACGGGCGCGCTGGCTTGAATCTGAGCTGACGTCGCAATAGAGGCCCGGAGTAGTGCGGGCCTTTTTTTGCGCTGGTTGGGCACGCCGGGTCACCGGGAGACCGGGTCACCCAGCCAACAGCCTCACATACTCTCGCCAGGGGCCGACCTCATTGACATACTGTCGCGCCATCACGCGTGTGATCTGATTGATGTGCGCCAAATCATGTACCGTCCAGGTCGCGAGCAGCTGCGCCAGCGTCACCCGACCGAGTTCCGGATGAGTCCCGGTCAGTTGAAGCTGCTCAGGGCTCAAGTCGAGCTGCGTTAGCTCCTCTAGGTTTCGGATCCGCCGCGCCTCGAAATCGTCGAGCAATGCCTCGATCGTCTTGCCTTTGTATTTCTTGCGGAACGCGAAACGGTCGAATGGCTCGAACGCCACGGACTCGCCGTGTTCCAGTACCATCTTCACCCGAGGCATCCAGTCAGTTTCCTCGCCGTGAAGCAAGTGACCCAACACATCTCTTGGACTGAAACTTTGCGGTCCCTCAGTGCATGTCAGCCAGTGGTCAGGCAGATTCCCCAACAGAGCGCGGAGTGTCTCGGGCGTGCTCTCGAGAATCGCGAATACGTCCTTGAGTGCCAATTCCATCGCGCGATCTCCAAGGAGCTCGGGTGGATGCTACGCTACTGTGGCCCCGTCAGCAGGAGCTGTGCTGCCACGGCCGCCAAAACAACGGCCCAGCCCCGGGACTGCGAAGAATACCCGCTAGGGCGGGAATGATCCCCGGACCTACCGGTACGTGGGGCGCAGATCTCTCGTCACTTCAACGATCAGGTGCTGAACTAGATGCCCATAGGCCTCATTGGGATCCTGTGCTGCGAAGACGATCTCGCCTCCCGTCACACCGAGCTCGCCCACCGCCTCGGTGGCCCGGACAGAATTGCTCCACACGGTCGCGCCCGACTCCGTCTCCAGCATTCGGACTGTGAGCTGGACGCTCACCACTGCTGACACACTGGGGAAGCGGTACAGCGAAGCTTCGGGAGTGACGTTGGAGACCTTCATGTGACCTGTGAAGATCACAGGTACATCGTATTCGGCTGCGATGCGCCGCAGTACTTCGCGGTCGAGCCGATCACGTCCAGCTTCGTCGATCAGGCGCTCGAGGGGACCGAGTTCGATCACCCTCACGCCGGGCTGGGCATGGAATAGCTCGCTCAGAAACCCCTGGGTCGCCATCTCATTGAGATCACCTTTGGCATTCTCGATGCTGAAGGTGGCCAGTCCCACGTTGGGAAATGGCTCCAGGTCCAGTCGAGGGGGCACGAGCACTTTGGGCCCACATGCAGCTGCCAGGACAGCCGTCGAGAGAAGTGCACATATCGGGTTCATCTTGGTCATCTCACCCTCCCGGTTGCCAACACCTCGCCACGTCTATCGCATAAGGGCTGCTGTATCACCCAGCCGGTCCCGAAGGCGAGAACCGTGCCGCTCGCGCCAGCTCTGATAACGCCTTGCAATATAGTGACTTGCGTCTCCAAAGACCGGTTCGCTTCGGATAGCACTGTCATACTCCGAGGACAGACTTGGTCCCGCTGTGGATGGCACTGCGCTTGAACTCAGCCACCAGCCGGTCGGCCAGCCTGGTTGGCTCGGGCAGCCGGAACCGCGTTGCGCAGCGCAACACCAACTCGACTGCTCCTGCCAGGTCGATCTCATGCCCCACGCTTACGAACACCGGTCTGACTGCGGTGCGAGTACGCAGGACGACACCGACTACTTCGCCGTCGTGCACGAGCCGGCTGCTCCCGCCACGCTCAGCTCTCGGTTCCCGGTATTCGCCCACCAGCCTCGACTTGGCGCAGCCTACGGTCGATAGGCCGCTAAGCACACCGATGTGGCAGGCGAGGCCGCAGCGCCGCGGGTGCGCCCGGCCGTGGCCATCGCACATCAGGGCATCGGGCCGAGTCCGCAGCTTCCTCAGTGCGGCGATCGCTGCGGGCGCCTCACGAAAGGAGAGCAACCCGGGCACGTAGGGGAAAGTCAGTGTCCGCACCGCCACGTGGCGTTCGATGACCTTGTCCTCACGGGAGTCCCACAGGACCACCCCTGCAATACACTTGTCAGCGCTCCGCGAGAAGGCGGCATCGATACCGGCCACCAGCCGCAACTCCCTGCGCGGTGCTCTTTGTCTGACTTTCTCTGTGAGGCGCTGTTGGATAGCGATTGCCTGAGTAGTCGTTACCGACCAGCGGTGGGGAATTGGTGGGATGCGCAACGGGCCCTCAGCCGTCCGGCGTCACGGAACCAGTACCGCGGCTCCCTGCAGCCGACCGTGCCGCAGATCAGCAAGCGCCTCGTTGGCCTGCTCCAGCGGGTAGTGCACCACATGAGTCCTGACCGGCACCTCAGGCGCCAGCTTCAGGAACTCCTCGCCGTCGCGCCTGGTCAGGTTGGCCACTGAGCTCACAGTCCGTTCCCGCCAGAGGATCTGATAGGGAAAGGCCGGGATCTCGCTCATGTGGATCCCGGCGCAGACAACTGTTCCGCCCGGCGCGGTGGCCTGCAGCGCCAGCGGCACCAGTCGGCCCACCGGTGCGAAGATTATCGCCGCGTCCAGCTCTTCTGGTGGTGATTCGCTCGATGCTCCCGCCCATTCCGCTCCCAGTTCCCGAGCGAACTGCTGGGCATCGCTGTCACCCTCCCGCGTGAAAGCGAACAGTCGCCGCCCCTGGTAGCGAGCAACCTGCGCCACGATATGTGCAGCGGCCCCGAAACCATAGAGGCCCAGTCTCTCGGCTGCGCCTGCTGCCACCAGCGAGCGGTATCCGATCAGCCCGGCGCATAGGAGCGGTGCCGCCTGATCGTCGGGGAAGCCGTCGGGGATGGCGAAGGCGTAGCGTTGATCGGCCACCGAGTATTCGGCAAATCCGCCGTCTATCTGATATCCGGTGAAACGGGCGTGATCGCACAGGTTCTCACGGTTGCCGCGGCAATAGCGGCACTCGCCGCAAGTCCAGCCCAACCACGGCACTCCGACTCGGTCACCGATCTTAAACTGGTCCACGCCGCTACCCAGGGCTTCGACCCGGCCAACGATCTCGTGGCCCAGGACTAGGGGTAGGGTGGGCTTTTCCAAATCACCGTCAAGGACGTGTAGGTCCGTGCGGCATACTGCACAGGCGCTGGTCTTGATAAGTAGCTGTCCTGTCGCCGGTTCGGGTGTAGGGATCTCGGCGAGTTCGAGCGGCCGTCCCTGCTTGCGAAGCAACAAAGCGCGCACCGGCGACTCCTACCTCAGCCCGCCAAGATCCACCTCGGTTCCCATGCCGAGGTCCTTGGCCTTGGCGTAGATGTGGTCGGCGGCCAGAACATCCTGGATCCCCACTCCCAACGACTTGAACACCGTTGTCTCGTCATCGTGGGTTCTTCCCGGAGCGCTGCCCTCGAGGATCTCGCCGATCTCTGCCACTATGTGGTCGTCTGTGATGGCACCCTCTTGCAGTGGGATCAGGAAGTCTCCTGCTTCGTTCTTGGCTGACTCGCGACTGTCCACGAATAGCCGGGCGTTTCTGATCGCCGCTGTATCGAGTTCGCGCATGACAGGCGAGGCCGAACCCACGGCATTGACGTGGGTGCCGCTGGATAGCCATTCACCCAACAGGACTGGCTCGCGAGCGGCGGTTGTGGTGCAGATCAAGCTTGCCTGGAGCACAGCCTGCTTGGCTTCACTGACCACTTCGAACTCCACATTGAAGCGCTCTTGCTCACGCTCGGCAAAGGCGTGGGCTCGTTCGGCCGTGCGACTCCAGATGCGTACGCGCTTGATGTTCCGGACCTTCAACATTGCCTCGAGATGAGTACGTGCTTGGACGCCCGAGCCGAGAATCGCTAGCTCCTCCGCAGTCTGATGTGCTAGCAGCTCGGTAGCGACGGCCGACGCCGCTGCGGTCCGGATTGCTGTAACCTCACTCGCGTCGATGAGCGACAGGAGTCGTCCGTCGTCGACGTCAAACAGCAGGACCGCCCCCTGATGGGAGTCGTAAGCGGTGCCTAGGTTGCCAGGGTACACGGCGATTATCTTCACGGCAAGCGCTTCGGGTCCTGACGAGTAGCCGGGCATCATCGCAACGACACCCCGCTTGTCGGGCAGTTTCATGATTGGTCGCAGGGGAGCGATGGCCGTTTCCTGTGCTAGCGCCCTGAAGGCCATGTGCATCAGTTCGATACACTCCTCCATGAGCAACAGCTGGTGCACTTCTGCCTGGTTTATGATCAGGACCGACATTGGAATTACCGCCTCCTCAAGCGGTCGATGTCCCGTCTCTCTTTCTTGGTCGGTCGTCCCTTGCCTTTGAAGCTGGTGCGTGGGACCGCCTTGATCTGTTCAGCTAGGGCTTCCCGACGCTGCTTTGACGGCGCCGTCTCCTCATACAGCAACTGTGCCTCCTTGGCCGGTCCGCGCCGCTCCGAGACACCTTTCACTACCACCAGGTGTTCGAACGGGCCCCGGCGAATGCGCAGTTCGTCGCCCTCGTGAACCAGCTTGGCGCGCTTGGCCCTGTGTCCGTTCAGCTGGACCCTACCACCCGCGATGGCTTCCACGGCAAGCGAGCGGGTCTTGAAGAACCTGGCTGCCCAGAGCCAGCGGTCGAGCCGGACGCCTGTTGATCCTGAAGATCCGGTCATGATTGTGCTTTGTGAACTGCGTGCCACCATCCAGTGTGTCGGGACCGGGCGCTGCGATCCTCCAGTACCGAACGCTACAACCCCTGTCTCCTGACGCCAACCTGGTGGCCCTGTGTCTCACATCTGGTTTGCCGGCAGGGTGGCCCCATTATGGCTTCAATTGGTGTAGCACTGCTATCATCTTGTACATCCCCGCGAGTACCCCACGTGACTCGAGAGGTTTGAGGATGAAACCCACGCTTGTGATTGCCCTGCTACTCGTCGCCGTCAATTCGTGCGACTCGGCCCCCGATCTAGCTGCCGCGCGTCAGGCCATCATGGATGCCGACCGCGCATTTGCCCAGGCAACCGCAGCCCGCGGTGTGGACGGATGGGTGTCCTACTTCACTGACGACGGTGTGCAGTTCCCACCGGGCGGCAGCATCTCGGGCCACGCGGCAATACGCGAACTGATGACCCCGGCATTCGCGGACACGAACTTCTCACTGACGTGGGAGCCCGTGTCTGCCGAAGTTGCGCAGGCTGCTGACCTGGGATACACGGTCGGACGCTATGAGTCGAGGCTGCTTGGCCCCGACGGCTTAGAGTCAGTGAGGACCGGAAGCTACGTGAGCATCTGGCGCCGGCAGCCCGACGGCAGCTGGAAGGTGGCGCTGGATATCGGGACTCCCGACCAGAGGTGAGGGGAAGCGGGTCCCTGTATCCCGGCGGTCACGCAGGCCGGCTCTACCCCCGCTCCCCGCTTCCTTGACCCGAGCCGGCCTGCGATCAGTCGGCTACGATTCGAAAGACCTGATCGTGCTCCCGTGCGCGGTCGATCACTTGAATGGCGATCTCATCGCCGGCTTCGGCGTGTTCGACTTTTTTGTGCTCCACCTCCATCGAACTGACGGTTTCAGTGAAGTCTGTGGTGTGGCCCACGAAGTGCAGCTGGTCGCCCACGTCTATGTGGCCTTCCGTTACTTTCACGACCGCGACACTGGGACCCTTGAAGAAGTGCGTGACCGAACCAACGAGTTGCTCGGACATGGCCATACCTCCGGGGCAGTCTCCAATTGCGTAATAGCAGCATTCGACCGGCCTGTCCAGGAGGGCGTCCGGTCACGGTTTCCCGGTAGCCCAGCTTCCGAGCGCCCGCCGGTCCCGGCCTCGCTCTCCCGATGTCCCGGTTCCCCGCTCCCCGTACCCTGCACGCTCACCTCACCCGCCCTCCCAGTGTGTCGTTGTGGCGCTGGATGAGTGTCCTCATGTATGTCCCTATTCGATCGGCACCCTCGAACCCGGCTGCCAAGGCGGCCTGCTGCTGCAGCTCTTGCGGTATGTCGGCGCTTTCGGCGTAGTGCTTGAGATCGCGATACACTCCGAGCGTGAACGAATCCCAGGCTGCTCCGGCTGCTCGAGTGAAGATGAGGTTCTGCGGACGATCGATGTAATCGAGGT
>CP070666.1:3116462-3125360 GCA_020351775.1 Gemmatimonadota bacterium
CGTAGAACCGGCCGATCGCGTTGTGCATGTTGGCTACCCAGAACATGTAGTTGGGTCCCCAACCGTCGTAGAAATCGTGGGTGTACACCCCCGGGACTCCCAATGCCGTCATCTCGCGCACTTCTTGGTAGGCGATGTTGTTCCACTCATTGATCACAATGGGGTCGACCCAGGCGTTGTAGGGACCGCGTCCGGTCGAGGTGTACAGGTGAGACGCCGACTCGTGCAGATCGTGGAACACGGTGGGCCGGTATTCCAGAAACGTGCGCATGACGTGCTGGGACAGCTTAAGGCCGAGCGATATGCCGTCGCGGTTGTTGTCATGGGCCACGTACTTACCCCAGTAGATGAGCCGCGAAGGGAAGTCGGCGTCGGGGTCCTTCCTTCGAGCCATGTGGACATCGACCTGCTTGGCGCGGCCATCCACTTCGATCACCGGGGTGACCAGCACGATCGCATTGTCGCGGATTCCCTTGATGAAATCCGACTCTGCTACGGCGAGCCGGTATACAAGTTCCATGAGCATCTCGGGTGATCCAGTCTCGCCCGAGTGAATCGCGCCCGTTGCCCAATAGATCGGCTTCGCGCTCGCAATCAGCTGCTCGGCCTCCGTCTCACTGGTGACCCGTGGATCGGCCAGCGCCACGAGCATCGCCTTGTAGTCGTCGATCCGCGCGATAGTCTCCTCAGCGGCAACCACGACCAAGATCATCTCGCGTCCCTCTTCCGACATGCCCATGGAGTGAACCTCAACACGAGGCGAAGCAGCGGCCACAGCGCGCATATACTCGTGGACCTCTTCCGGGTAGCTGAGCACGTCGGCCGCACCCGCCACGTGTCCCAATACGTCGAGCGGTGTCGGCACCGTCTCCGAGGCGGGCAGGTGGTCCACGTAGGGCGTGAGGAAGAAGGGCTCCGTGGTGAATTCCAGAATCTTGGCGGTGTAGGCCTCATCGTTGCCTTGGCCCCTTATCGTATCGGCCATGAGGACTGGGACAATGATGACTACGGTCAAGATCGCGGCTGCTAACCGTCTCACACGAGAGGCAGCGTTCCGCAGGCAGTGGGGGGGCATGGTCTCGCTCCGTTGTGATGCTGGTGCCAAATGGCTCCCGGTGCAGGCCGTCGAGTTGGCAGCGTCGATCCACCGGGCCCGAACGGGTTGGATCAATGCTCAGAGATCTAGGGATCGTCCACGATCTATATAACCGACCTCCAGGAATCGGCAACCTGGTTCGCCATCTGATTCCTCAGAATCATGGGCACGGTACACCGGGTGTCGAATGCAGTTATGTTTGTACCGACTCTTGTCAGGACTTCCCCGGCTCAACAAGGCAACTGGTCCCATGGAGGCACACGTGCTTCGCGGATTGCTACGGTTTCTTGGCTTGACTCTACCCGTCCTGCTGCTCGCATCCTGCGCCGGCGAGATCACGGAAGAAGAGGCAATAGCGCACGCGACGGAGCTGCACCGCAGTGTGATCACTATCGACACTCATGACGATATCCCCCCCAACTTCGCCACTGCCGAGGTGGACCCGGGCGTGCGGGAAGGTCGCCAGGTCACGCTCCCCAAAATGAGGGAGGGCGGGCTGGACGCCGCCTTCTTCGTGGTCTACGTGGGTCAGGGTGAGCGCAACCCCGAAGCGTATGCCGAGGCCAAGGCTGACGCGATCATGAAGTTCGACGCCATACATCGTATGGCGGAGGATATGTATCCCGACGAAATCGAGGTGGTCTACACGGCCGACGACGTCGAGCGCATCAACGGGGCTGGGAAGTTGGTAGCGGTGATCTGTATAGAAAACGGGTACGTGATCGGCCGGGACCTGTCCCTGCTGGAGACGTACCACGCACTGGGCGCCAGATACATCACACTGACTCATGGCGGCCATAACGATATCGGTGACTCGTCGACGCCGCGCGAGCAACTAGGTGATGAGGAAGAGGAGCATGGCGGACTGAGCGAGTTCGGCCAGCAAGTCGTTGCGGAGATGAATCGAGTTGGCATCATGGTTGACGTCTCACATGTATCGAAGAACACGATGCTGGATGCGGCCCGGCTATCGCAGGCTCCCATCATTGCGTCGCACTCGGCGACCAGGGCTCTGGCGGACCATCCCCGGAACCTCGACGACGAACAGCTCCTTGCACTGAGGGAAAACGGTGGCGTGATCCAGGTTGTCGGGCTGGGTGGATTCGTCAAGGTGGTGCCAGAGAAGGATGCGGCGCTGCAAGCGCTACGCGAGGAAATGGGAATCACCGGCTATGCTGCTTTTCGCGACCTGTCCGACGACCAGCGCGCCGAGTACGACGCACGCCGTGCCGAACTGGACGAACGCTGGCCGCCGGCAACGGTGGCGGATTTCGTGGATCACATAGATCATGCCGTCGAGTTGATCGGCATCGATCACGTCGGCATCAGCTCCGATTTCGATGGCGGTGGGGGTGTCGTGGGCTGGAACGATGCAAGCGAGACGCTCAACGTGACCATCGAGCTAGTGCGCCGCGGCTACACGGACGAGGAGATCGAGAAGCTCTGGGGTGGCAACCTACTCCGGGTCTGGCGCCAGACGGAAGCGGTCGCCCGCCAGATGCAGCAACAAGCGACCGGCTGATCTGACTGAGCCACGGGGACGGCGTCTCGCACGCGACGTCCCGACCTTGCTCGTCTGGAGCAGGCGCTCAGTGCATGCTGTGCTCGTGGACGGCGTGCGGTAGCCTCGCTCCGCTCACTGCAGTGCGCAAGAAGGGCCACATCCAGCTGATAACAACCGTGGCACTGACGTGCGCTGCGGGAGCCCACCGCACGCCGTCTCCGCGCGAAGACTGATCGGCGGGGCTGCCGACCGGCTGGGTTCCGGCCGGGAACGCGGACCTACACTACTGATTCGAGTTCCGACAGCTCCGATTGGAGCCGTTCGTCCAATTCGGGATCGAGCGGCTCGGCTGGCGCCTTGGTGGCCGGCTCGACTCCGGACCAGCGCGGCCGCAGCCAGCGGATCAGCAGCAACGCTCCCAGTGCGAAGAACAAGCCGGGGATGATCCAGGCGAGCAGATTGAAGCCCGTGGCCCGCGGTATGCTGCGCACCTGATCTCCGTAGACCTCGTACAGATCTTCCCAGATCTCATCCGGCGTGGCACCGGCACGCAGCCGCTCCGTGATACCGTCACGCAGCACTTCGGCCTGCGGCGAGGGACAATTGGTGAGCGTCCTGCCGGGGCAGTACGGGCTCATCACTTGGTCGAACAGACGGCTGGCCTGGCGATCCACCTGCTCTTGGGGAGTCTGGGCTGCGGCACCCGCCACCAACAGGAGCACGATGGCGATGGCCAAGGACATACCAGCTTTCGTTGCCGATTTCATGTGGGCCCCCAGGTACACTGCTAAAGATAACGGTCGTGTGTCCTGGTGACGGGAAGCCGGCGGTCGCGCCTGCCCGGCCGGCCCGGCGGCTTTGTCAGCCGCAGGCCATTTCGGTGTTTCGTCGACCGTCGCGTCCGCCGGGACGCCGCTCCTCGCTCGCCCCGTTCCCCCGTGCTATACTAACCGCCTCGATGAATCTCTCGTGCATCCCAGAAGAACACCCGTGAGCCATCTCCAGGAGGAGCCTGTCATGTGGCCGCAAATTCGTTTCTCGCACCCCGTCTTCTCCGGTGCCTGCGTTGCCCTGCTTGGCATTGTGACCACCCCGAACGTTGCTGCGCAGACGTACGACGAAAAGCTCTACGACGCCTTGAGGTGGGTGAGTATCGGCCCCGCCAGGGGCGGTCGGTCCATCGCCGTGGCAGGCAGTGACTCGCGCCCTCTTGAGTACTACTTCGGCGCTACGGGTGGCGGATTGTGGAAGACGACCGACGCCGGCACTACCTGGCGTCCGGTTACGGACGGCCAGATCAACAGTGCGTCGGTGGGCGCCGTCCAAGTCTGTGAGGCCAACCCCGACATAGTCTACATCGGCACCGGCGAGACGCAGATCCGGGGCAACATCCAGCAGGGCGACGGCGTCTACAAGTCCACCGACGCAGGCCGCAGCTGGAAACACATGGGGCTTGCGGAGACGCAGAACATAGCGCGGATCCGAATTCACCCCACCGATTGCAACATGGTCTGGGTGGTCGCGTTCGGCGTCCACTCGGCGCCGAATGAAGAGCGTGGCGTGTTCAAGTCGATCAACGGCGGTGAAACCTGGCGCAAGGTGCTGTACCGCGACGAGAGAACGGGAGCCGTCGACTTGTCACTCGACCCCAACAACCCGGCGGTTATGTATGCCTCGTTGTGGGAGGCGTGGCGCAAGTCATGGGGTATGTCGTCCGGCGGGCCCGGCAGCGGACTATTCAAGAGCACGGACTTCGGTGAGACGTGGACCGAGATAACCCGCAGCTCCGGCCTGCCCCAGGGTCTGATCGGAAAGATCGGTGTGGCAGTATCGCCCGCGGCTCCTTACAGGGTCTGGGCATTGATCGAAGCGGACGACGGCGGCGTGTATCGCTCCGATGACGGGGGCATGAACTGGACCCGCACGAACGACGAGCGGAGGCTGCGGCAGCGAGCGTTCTACTACACGCGGGTGTACGCTGATCCGCAGGACCCGGAGGTCATGTACGCGCTGAACACCGGGCTCTATCGATCTCGTGATGGCGGCGAGACCTTCCAGGGGATCCGTGTGCCGCACGGTGACAACCACGATCTGTGGATAGCCCCCAACGATCCCGATCGCATGATCAACGGTAACGACGGCGGCGCGAACGTCTCGTTCAACGGTGGTCAGACGTGGACCGCGCAGGACTTCCCCACGGCGCAGTTCTACCGTGTGATGACCACCAATCACGATCCCTATATGATCTGCGGTGCCCAACAGGACAACAGCACGGCCTGTGTTCCCAGCCGTGGTTGGAGCCACATCTCCGAGAACGCCGGTGGACCGGACTTTCTGTTCTCGGTTGGTGGATGTGAGAGCGGATACATAGCAAACAGTCCGCTGGATCCCAACATCTTCTTCGCCGGCTGCTACGGTGGCAGCCTCAGTCGCTACAACCACGCGAACGGACAGACCCGCGCGATCAACGTCTGGCCCGAGAACCCAATGGGCCAGTCATCCGAAGACTTGATCGAGCGAGTGCAGTGGACCTTCCCTATCGTGTTCTCCCCCACCGATCCCAACGTGCTGTACACGGGCACGCAGAAGGTGTGGAAGACAACCAATGAAGGGCAGACTTGGGAGCAGATCAGTCCCGATCTCACGCGCGCCGACCCGTCGACCATGGGTCCGTCGGGTGGTCCGATCACCAAAGACCAGACTGGGGTCGAGACCTACGCCACCGTGTTTGCGATTGCGCCGTCCTATCATGATGGCAACGTCATCTGGGTCGGCTCGGATGACGGCTACGTGCACATCACTCGGGATGCTGGCGCCAACTGGCAGAACGTTACTCCTCCCGATGCCCCTGATTTCGTGCGGATCAACACGATCGAGGCATCGCCGACGACGCCCGGTAAGGCCTACGTGGCCGGAATCCGGTATCTGGTCGAGAACGATCGCCGTCCCTACGTGTGGAAGACCGAAGATTACGGGCAGTCGTGGACCAAGATCGTGACCGGGATCCCGGAGGACGACTTCGTACGGGCGGTGCGGGAGGATCCGGCGAGTCCAGGCCTGTTGTACGCGGCTTCAGAGCGCACGGTCTATGTCTCCTGGGATGATGGTGCCGAGTGGCAGTCTTTGGGACTGAATCTGCCCACTGTCCAGGTATCGGATCTGGTAGTCGAAGAGAGCGATCTGGTCATCGGGACCCATGGCCGGTCGTTCTGGATGCTGCCCAATATGACGCTACTGCGGCAACTGAATCGGCAAGTTGCTGAATCGGACGTGCACCTGTTTGATCCGGTGGATCCGGTGCGCGGTGTGAGCAACTCTGTGCAGGTGTTCTACTACCTGGCCAAAGCGCCCGATTCACTCACGCTGGAGTTCCTCGACGGGTCGGGCAACGAGATCCAGAGCTACACTGCAACTGCGCAGGACCAGCCCCAGCAGGAGCCCACCGGTTTCTTCGGGGGCGGGACGCCGCGCCCCCCGCGTAGGCCGGGCGCCAACGGCTTCCGCTGGAATCTGCGCTACCCAGGCTACACCGACTTCGAAGGCAGGATCTTCTGGGCTGCGGGCAATTTCGGCCCGATGGCGATCCCCGGGGAGTATCAAGTGCGGCTGACTGCCGATGGCGTCACCCAGACGCGGGATTTCACGATACGGCTAGACCCGCGCCTCGAGGCAGTGGCGCCGGACGACCTTCAAGCTCGCTTCGATCTTGCGCTGCAGATTCGCGATCGGGTGAGTGAAGCGAATCAGGCTGTATTGGACATACGGTACATCAAGGGCGAGGTGGACGATCGCTTGGAGCAGACCGGCGACGATGATATCCATGAGCAGGGCGCTTTGGTCAAAAACAATTTGAGCGCCGTGGAGCAGGAGATCTATCAGGTCAAGAACCAAAGCAATCAGGATCCACTCAACTTTCCGATCAAGCTCAACAACAAACTTGCTGCGCTGATGGGTGTAGTTGAGAGCGGCGAGGACAGGCCCACGGATCAGAGTTTCCAGGTTTTCGACCACCTATCGGGTCTGCTGCAGACGGAGTTGATTCGCTTGAATACGATCATCGATCAAGATCTGCAGCGGCTTAACCAACTGCTGCGTGAAGCCAACCTAGATCCGATACAGACGGAGCGACCGATTAGCTAGTCCGCGGTGCGCCTGTGGGTCCGGCGCGTGCGGTGGACCCGTCGGTACCGCTGGGGCAGTGTCGTGCGTGGCGGACCCGTCATTGAAGCGGAACAGCAGTAAGCCGGGACACCGGGGAAACGGGATATCGAGTCCATGCGCCTCGACAGGATGATCACTGCAGTGGATACGCACGCATGTGGCGAACCGGGTCGTGTCATTGTCGGCGGTGTGCTCGATGTACCGGGCGGGACCATGTTCGAGAAGAAGGTCTATCTGGAACGGCATTGCGACGATTTGCGAACTCGCATGCTCAAAGAGCCGCGCGGTTATCCTGCGCTGTGCTGCAATTTGATACTGCCGCCGACCAGACCCGAGGCGGATGCCGGCTTCGTGATCATGGAGCAGGTCGAGTACCCGCCGATGTCAGGCAGCAACATAATCTGCGTTGCCACTGTGTTGATCGAGACCGGAATGGTTAGCGTCTCCGAACCCGTGACCGAACTGGTGCTGGAGGCTCCAGCAGGCCTGGTCCCGGTCCGTGCGGGAGTTGCCAACGGTAAGGTAACGGGCGTGACGTTCGAGAACGTGCCTGCGTTCGCAACTCACCTCGGGGTTCCGTTGACGGTCCCCGAACTCGGCACGATAACAGTAGACGTGGCCTACGGTGGCATGTTCTACGTGATCGCCGACGGAGAGCAGTTCGGGCTCTCGCTGGTACCGGATGAAGGTGCGCGGATCGCACGCATCGGTGAGATGATCAAGGCCGCCGCCAGGGAGCAGCTGCCTGTGGTTCATCCCGAGAACGCTGAGATCGCGGGGATCACCATAGCGCAGCTATCCGGGCCGCCAAGCGCTGCGGGAGCAGCTCGCAGGAGCGCGGTGATCGTATCCTGCGGAACGCTGGATTGGGACCGCCCCGAGACCTGGACCGGCGTGCTAGACCGTTCGCCGTGTGGCACGGGGACCTGCGCCAAGATGGCCACCCTTTATGCCAAGGGCGAATTAACCTTGCAGCAAGACTATGTGCATGAAGGGGTGCTGGGAACTACGTTCACGGGGCGGCTTGTTCGGGAGACGCGGGTTGGGCCGTATTCTGCCGTCATCCCGACTCTAACCGGCCGTGCTTGGATAACCGGGTTTAGCCACTATGTGGTGGATGCGGAGGACCCGTTCCCCAACGGCTTCACGGTAGGAGACATCTGGGGTAGCACTGGCGCGTGATGGCCCGGCGGTGCCGCAAGGGGCCCAATGGTGTTACGATTATGGCTTCTAGATACGGACGCCCTGTACTTTGCACCCTGTACCCTGAGAGAGGTAGAACCGGATGACAACGCCGATCAAGATCGAGCGGCTCAAGCAGGAGCTGGAAAAGTTGCACCAGGAGATGACAAGCGGAGCCTATGGCCACGGCGAGTACGATCAGCGTCTCGCCCGTGTGATTCAAGAACTTCGCGAGCGTGGAATCGATGCTGACCGGCCGGCGATAACCGCGGCATTGGGTGAAGCCCTTCAGCAAGGCACCATCACTCCGGCTGTCAAGGACCACCTCGAGAAGCGGCTTGGGCTAGCCTAGGAGCAGCAGCCGGTCCAGCGCTTCCGCATAGCAACAGACTGGCCGACGTTCGGGCGGCGATAGCTTGTGCGGCGTCGGCGAGTCTGATTCGGTCCTCCTGCCCATCTTGAGGAAGCCCGCTCACCGCATTCATTTAGTATTCGTTGGGTAGACGCAGTACAGGCAGCACGGTCGTTTGCCATCTCTAGCCGAGGAGGCTTCGTGATACGAGCCAAGTGGGTTGTCTCGGGCGCACTGGGTGTGTTGTGTATCGCCGGGCCCATCAGCCTGAATGCCGGCGAGATCCCCGCCTTTGCGCGCAAGTACCGAGTGAGCTGCAACTTGTGCCACAATCCCGTTCCCACACTCACAGATTTCGGGAACACGTTCGCCGGCAATGGGTTCAGGTTTGGTCCGGGTGAAGAGCCACGTGACACGATCAACACCGGCGACGAGCTGCTTGATCTGGCGAGCAATCTACCACTGGCAATTCGAATCGACCTGTACGCTCAGGGTTTCACCAACGGTGATGTGGGCAGTGATTGGAAGACGCCGTACAACATCAAACTCATGTCAGGCGGCACGATATCCAAGAAGTTGTCCTACTACCTGTACTTCTTCTTG
>CP070666.1:3125460-3127859 GCA_020351775.1 Gemmatimonadota bacterium
GACATGTGCGGAACTCCCGACCCGAGTTCACCGCAAAGGAATGGACGGCTTGGTAGGGCGGCCAGGGTGCGTCGTTCTGTAAACCATTTGCAGACCACCATCAAGAGTCCTTGTTATTTATACCCTTGACAGTCTAGGTCAAGACTAGTAGAATTGGCCTAGAGGATCTAGGTAATGGCGCAATGTCAAAGAAACCGATTGAGCTGGTACAGGGTACGCTCGAGTTTCTGATTCTCAAGACACTCAGCAGAGGCACACCGATGCACGGCTTCAATATCCTGCAATGGATATATGAAGTCACAGATCAGGCTCTCTTGATTGAAGAGGGCAGTCTCTATCCCGCGCTGCACCGGATGGAAAAACGCGGGTGGATCAAAGCCAAGTGGGCAACTTCCGAGAAGGGACGCCGGGCCAAGTACTACGAGCTCATGGTGGCGGGCAAGAGACGGCTTTCACACCAGGAAGCTCAGTGGAACCTGTACACGGCCGCGGTAGAGAAGATCGTAGCGTCTGCTGAGGCAGCGACGTGAGACGCCATCCGCGATTGCCACGGCCTCTCGGTCATTCTCCGCGACGACGAGCGTCTAATAGCGTTGTGGGCGACGAGTTCGAACATCACATCGCGGAAAGCATCGATCTCTTGGTTGAACAAGGAATGGACGAAGATACTGCCCGGCGAGAAGCTTGTCGCCGTTTCGGCAATGTGGTGCGATATCGAGGCGAATGCGAACGGATCTCACGGAGCGGGCTGCGCCGGGCTGCAGCAGCAACGCTTTTCTGCACACTCGTCCAAGATGTTCAATATGCTATGCGCACCCTGCGCAGGCGACCGCTTTACGCCACGGTCGCCATAGTCACACTGGGCCTGGGTATCGGGGCAGCGACGGCAATGTTCAGTGTGGTGGACGGAGTGTTGCTGAAGCCGTTGCCGTACGACGAACCAGGCAGATTGGTGACGATCTGGCAGACCATGCCCGATGCAAAGGGGCGCCCTGGGAATGAGGGTCTGCGTTGGGACCGCTACACGCTCACATACCAACAGTATAGAGACCTCTTGGGGAACAGCACACTCTATGAAGGTCTCGCAGCGTACAAGCTCTATGTTTCTGACGGAGCAACTTTGACGGGTGCTGTAGACCCAGTTGAACTACGGGTAGGCGCGGCATCAGCGTCTCTTCTCCACGTTCTCGGCGTGCGTCCGCCGTTGGGGCGCTGGTTTCTCCCCGGAGAAGAGGCCTCTCTGGCGGGTGAAGAGGGCGCCTCAGTTGCAGTGATCAGCCATGATCTCTGGCAGCGGCGTCTGGGTGGCTCTCCGGAGACGCTTGGAAGGATGATCACCGTAGACGGCCATCCGTTCACTATCGTAGGGGTCTTGCCTGCGGGTTTTCGAATCCACTGGCTGACAGCTTCAGTTGTGGGGGAAGGCGACCCAGGTATCCGAGACATTTGGCTTCCCATCGGTGCACCAGGTCGGTCAGGAAGGGAGGGTGCCTACTCTTGGGAGACGATAGGCAGGCTTGCATCTGGGGTCACCATCGAACAGGCTCGCGTCGAGACAAAGGCTGTCATGTCGGAACACGCGCGAACCGTAGGCGATGTACAGGTCGTTGCCCGTACGACAGAGGAGACCCGCGGGCTAGCCCCACCTCTCGTGCTGCTCTTCGGGGCAACCAGCTTGCTTCTGTTGATCGCGTGCGCCAACATAGCGATGCTCTCGATGGCGGAGCTGCAGGGCCGCGAGCACGAGATCACCACCCGTTCGGCATTGGGGGCCAGTGCCTCGAGACTGGTGCGCCTGCATCTGACCGAGAGCGGCGTGTTGGCAGTTCTGGGGAGCGCCGCTGGTGCTGGATTGGCCTTTGCCGCTACCGGATTCCTCGTCGCTCTGGCGCCTCCGATTCCACGCCTCGAGGAGGTCGGCGTCGACCTCCGGGTGTTAGCGTTCGCGGCCACGCTGGGAGCGTGCGCGGCACTCTTTTTCGGAACGGTCCCGTCGATTCTGGCCTCGCGTGGCGCCATCGCTTCTTCGCGACACCGCTCTGCGACCGTGAGCAGCGGCCGCCGACGCTTCTCCCGCGTCGTGGTCGGTATGGAAATCGCAATCACCGTCATGCTCCTCGTTGCCGCTGGATTGCTAACACGGAGCCTCTCGCTGCTGTTAGCGGTTGACCCAGGGTTCGATACTGGAAATGTGGCGATTGTCGAGGTAAGGCCACCCTACACCCAATACCCGACACCTGGGGAGCGCCGCGCCTTCTTTCAAGAGGTGCTCGGCCAACTCGAAGCTATCCCGGGAATCGGCACTGTTACCGGAGTGAGCAGACTGCCCTTCCCAGGTGAGACCGAGAGTTACGGCGTGCGAATCGAAGGGCGGGAGGAGGAGGGGTGGTTGTCACCGC
>CP070666.1:3127959-3139963 GCA_020351775.1 Gemmatimonadota bacterium
GCACGTTTAAGATCAGGCGGCGGAAGACGAGGATGGCCCGGAACCCGCGGACTGGAGATCCCGTCGAGGTGGCGGCCCGCCCCGTGCCCGTGTTCAAGCCGTCGAAGGAGCTGAGGGCCAAGGTCGCAGAGAGGGAATCGGCGGTTACTCCCACACCGTCTTCTGAAGCCACGGCCTGAACCGGGCTCCAGATAGTGAAGCGGGGCGATTGCTCGGTGTCGAGCAATCGCCCCGCTTTGTGCCGCGGCCGGTGGCCGCTAGTACCTGCTGCGGAACTGCTTCCAGAGGCGTGTGTGCCGGCTTTCCAGAGAGACCTCTGTCCCGGCGATAAACATCCGCTCGACTTGCGTGACGATCTGCAGCGGGTCGCCATTTGTCACGATCAGATCGGCCCGCTTGCCCTCGTTGATCGAACCCATCTCCTCGCCCAGCCCAAGGATCTCGGCGGCGTTCAGCGTAACCGCTCTGAGTCCCTCTTCTTGGGGCAACCCGAAGGCAACCGACTTGGCCGCGTGGTACGGCAGATTGCGTACGTTGGCCACATCATTCGTGCCGAAGGCAACCTTGACACCGGCCGCGTAGAGAATCCCTGCGTTGCTCCAGCCAGCCGAGACCGGGTCATCCCGATCCATAGTGGGTGAGCCGGCGGATCCCACGACTACGGGAATGTTTCGAGCGGCGAGTTCATCCGCGACTCTGAAAGCCTGATCGCCGCCCACGAGTACAGCTCGCACGTCCGGATACTTGTCCAGGAACAGGAACAGGGTTTTGATATCGCGCTCCCGCCGCGCGATGAAGAAGGTCGGGACCTCGCCTGTCACCGCCGGCACCATTGCCTGCAGCAACAGCTCGGCCTGATCGGCCACGTTGGCCTCAAACGGCGCGGTGGGATCACGGCGCGTGCTGGGCGTCTGTGCGTACTCCACGGACCGATCGAACAACTGCCCCAACTCCTCCAAGCGCTCGCCCTTGATCTCGGGCTCGTCCCAAGCCTTGCCCGTGGGCGAGGGGAAGTTGACCACGAGCGCTGCTTGGTCCGACACATTCATGCGCTCTTGAGTGTCGCCCGCCAGCTGGATCACCGAGCCCATGTTGGGAATGATGGCGTTGCCGCCCATGCTGGCCAACACGGCCGTGATACCATTGGCCCGAGCCACCGGTATCGTCTCGCTGTGCGGGTGTACACTGGTCAGCGCCCTGATCTGGGGGTTGTAGCGGCCGACCTCCAGGTCGTCTCGCGACGAGTTGACCGACTCGATCTCGACCATCCCCAGGTGGGTCATTGGATCGATCATGCCCGGGTAGACGTGCTTGCCGCTGAGGTCCACGACATTCGCTCCGGCCGGAACCTGCACCTGGCTTGCGGATCCGACCGCAGCAATCCGTCCGTCCGCTATGAGGATTGTTCCGTTTGTGATGTCGCCGCCCGACACCGTGTGCACCGTGGCTCCGGTGAGAGCTGTGACCGATTGCTGTAACAACCCCCCGCCGCTACCACCCACGAATGTGGCCGGGCTGACAGCACTGCCCAACGGCTGTGCGGCAGGCGATACGTCGGGTACCAGTCGTACCTGGGGCAGGCTGCGGACCGCCTCACGCCGCGTTTCTTCCTCGCGCTGCAGGTCGTAGTAGACGATTCCGTCGATGATGGTCTTCTCGACCCGGCTGTATGAATCGAACGGGCTGCCGGAGAGCAGCACGACGTCGCCGTGCTTGCCGACTTCCAACGTGCCGACTTTGTCATCGATCATCATCTGGCGCGCCGGGTTGATCGTCAGCATCCGCAGGGCGTTCTCCGGAGACACCCCGCCGTATTTGACGGGTTTGTTGAACTCGTAGACCATGAACGACTGCAGCCAGGAGATGTCCGAGTTGATGCTGGTCAAGACACCGTGCTCTTCCATGACTGCCGCATTGTATGGAATCGCATCATACGCTTCGAGCTTGTACTGCCACCAGTCCGAGAACGTCCCGCCAGCCGCACCGTGAGCGACCATCTCGTCGGCGACCTTGTAGCCCTCCAGTACGTGGGTGAAGACGTCGATCTTGAAACCGAACCGCTCCGCGACGCGCATCAGCATGACGATTTCGTCACTGCGATACGAGTGGGCGGTCACCCGAATCTTGCCCTCCATGATCTCGACCAGAGCTTCGAGACGTAGATCTCTGCGCGGTGGCACCCTTAAGCTGCGCGGGTTCTCTCGATATGCGTCCCATTCCTCCTTGTAGGCCTGGGCCGCCGTGAGGGCCTCGACGTAGATGGCTTCCACTCCGGCGCGCGATGTGGGGAATCGCTGCGGCCCCGGCCCGCCCGAAAAGTTCTTCTGCGTGACGTTCTCGCCCAAGGCGAACTTGACCGATTGGGGTGCTCCTTGTAGCAGCAGTTTCTTCGAATCGTCCATGCCCCAGCGCATCTTTATCACGGCGCTCTGACCGCCGATCGGATTGGCGCTGCCGTGCAGTATCCTCGCGGTCGTCACGCCGCCTGAGAGGGCTTGATAGATCTGGAAATCCTCGGTGCTCAAGGCGTCGATGACCTTCACTTCAGGCACTACCGGCGCCGAGCCCTCGTTGGTGGACCGCATGGCGGTGTGCGAGTGCTCATCGACCAATCCCGGGATGGCGGTCATCCCCCTGCCATCGATGACCGTTACTCCGTTCGGAGCGGTGAGATCGCTGCCGATCGCGCGGATGACCCCGTCGCGGATCAGAATCGATGCTTGCTCCAGGATCTCGCCCGTCGCAGTCCAGACTGTGTCGATGTTCTCGATGAACAGATCGGAGCGAGGTACATCCACCGCGCCCATCTCGATCTGCATCTTCCACTGTGCGCTCGTCGGAGCGGCCCAACCGGCGAGAAGCGCTCCGAGAGCCAGAATTCGGCCTATCGTTCTCATGTGCGTGTCTCCTCTCCGGGTCCACCCGTTCGCGTGGCGGTCCAGCTGAAATCGCCCATAGTGCTCGATCCGTCTCCCGACGCGGAATTGCCGCTGACCGTGCCCTCGATCTCGACGTCAATGGACTGTCCGCCAGCGACAACGTTGATGGTGAGCGTGAGATCGCTACCAGACACAGACCCACTGACATCTCCCGAACCCATATCACCCAGAGAGAATGTGCCTGTCACGGAACCCTCTTCCTGCGTCAGCGTCATGGTGGCGGTCATCTGTCCGTCGATCACCACTTCCCAAGTTCCGGTCATGTCTACCACGGGAGCATCACCAGGCGTTGGCGCCCTGCCGAGCCGCCCTCGTTCCAGAATCCCTGCCACAAAGGTGTATGCGATGTTGGCGTCCTCATCGAACAGCTCGCCGTCGGCCACCACGAAATTGGCCGCCATGCCTTCCTCGATGCGCACTAACTGGGGGATACCTAGTAGCTCGGCGGGAACAGTAGTCACGGCTGCCATTGCTGCCTGTTCGGACAGGCCATATTCCACTGCCTTCCTGACGCCCTCCCGGATATCGGTGTTGCCGCCACCGCTGGTGAGAGCGAAGGTGACACCGGCCTCCGCCAGGCGGGCCGGATTGGAGTAAAGGTTCTCCAGCTCCTGTTTCTCGCGCAGTGCTGCCGGGTCCAGAGGCATGTCCTCTTGCACCGCACCTGCAGAGTCAGCTGGATCCTGCTTCTCGGGCTCCCACCGCGTCGGAGTCGGGAAGTCGAGCGACACGAGCACCGGTATGTTGTCCCGCCGCAGGCGCTCGCCGACCTTCCAAGCCTGACCACCACCGACGATCACGGGCCTAAACCCGTACTCGTCAGCCAGCGTGAGCACGTTACGGATATCCTCAGCGTCGTCGGCCATGAAGTAGACTGGCTGGTTGCCGCTCATGACCTCTCGTAGAACGGCATAGTCGGGGTCCCACTGGGGCAGAGGCATGCCCCGGGGGTCGCGCGCGTACTCCTGGTGGATGATTCCGTCGCGGCGCGCATCCTCGAAGCTCTGGCGGATGAATGCCATCACCGCGAATACCTGAGTCGGGTATACTCCCTGCGCACCACGGAACGACATGACCGGCCCCAGCGTCGGCCTCAAGACCAGCTGCTGTGGTGTCTCGGCGTCCTTGCGGTATATGAGCACGGCACCCCTGCCGGGCATCAGACGGCCGTCGGCGTGGACTGCCGCAGCGATCACGCCCTGCTTGCGCTGGTCGGCTAGGTCATCGCCGGTAGCAGTGAGGTGGTCTACGACGGTGCGATGCAGCATGAAGCTCTGTACCGACCGCGGCGGTGCCCACGGTCGAACTTGGCCGCGCTCCACGTCTGGATCCGGGAACTCGTACTCGGCGTTCCCCTGAGCGTCTATCAGGCCCGGAAACACCAACAGAGAGTCTCCCTCGAGGACCTCCGCGTCCGCCGGGATCGCCACACTGGCGCCCATGGCTTCGATCAGGCCACCACGGATCACGATGCTGACTGCGGCCGCGCGGCTGCCGTCTGCCTGGACCACGGTTACATCCTGGAGAGCGTAGGCGGCCGGTGGTGGAGGCTCGACGAACTGCGCCACGGCCAAACTCGGGAAAAACGTAAATCCGGCCAGGGCAGCAGCAGACACCCACGCTGTTGAACTACGATGTGGGATCATGGGGTTCAACACCTCGATTTGGTGAACGAACACAGTTTGGTAAAGAGGGAAACTCGATTCGTACTGGCGCACGTGTCAAGGCGTGACCGCGCCAGGGACTCGTCATTAGCCTTCAAGTACGAACGAATCGGCCTCACAGGTTTCACGAGGTGTGGATATTCCGGTTATTCTTCTCCTCTATGCAGAGTCCCTCGTCCATCTCGGTCCGCTGCCGCCTGTTCGCGCGCTATGCAGAAATCGTGGGGCAGGACGAAGTCACGCTCAGCTTGCAGCGCGATGCGACGGTTGCCCAGGCCGTCGCGGTCCTCAGGCAAAGTGTCCCTGATGGTGCCAGACTTCCGGAACAGCCAATGGTGGCCGTGAACCAAGAGCACGCGTTAGCCGGTCAAGTCCTAGCCGATGGGGATGAGATCGCGCTGCTTCCCCCTCTGGCGGGTGGTTAGGCGGTTAGTGTGCAATACCTGGTCGACGCTGCCATTGATGTGGCGCAGCTGATTGACATGGTCTCCAGTGACGAACGCGGCGGCACTGCCGCTTTCATCGGTTCGGTGCGGCGGGGTCCGGATGATGGGCCGGTAGTGGGCATCGAGTACTCAGCTTACGAAGCCATGGTGGAAACCCAGTTGGACAAGATCATTGCGCGGGCAGCCGAACGGTGGCCGCAGGCTCGGGTCGAGGTGCGCCACCGGATCGGCCGCGTTGCCACGCGGGAGGCCAGCGTCGCCGTGGTGGTGGGAGCGCCGCACCGGGCCGAAGCGTTCGCGGCGTGCCGTTACGTGGTGGAGCAACTCAAGCAGCGTGTACCGATCTGGAAGCGCGAGATCCTCGAGACGGGTGAGCGACGTTGGCGTACCGGCGATCTTTCGCCCGAGGAGCATCCATGACTCTGGCGGTTGCCCTCATTGAGCCAAGGATCCCTCCGAACACCGGCAACATAGCTCGCCTGTGCGCGGCCACCGGGACAGCATTGCACTTGGCCGGCCCCCTCGGTTTCAGTCTCGACAACGTGCAGCTCGAGCGCGCGGGCCTGGGCTATTGGGATGAGGTGGACCTGTGGGTGCATCCGGGGTGGCCCGCATTCCGCACCGCCATCTCGCGAGAGCGCTGCTTATATTTCTCGTCGCACGGGTCGCGGTCTTACTTGGATGCGCCGTATGCGCAGAATTCGGTATTGGTGTTCGGCAACGAGACAAGAGGAATGCCGGAGCCGATTCGGGCCAAGTATCCCGACCGCATCTTTCGCATCCCGATGTGTCGTGCGGTGCGGAATCTCAACCTCGCGACAGCGGTGGGCATCGTTCTCTACGAGGCGATCCGCCAGCTTCAGATGAAGCTCGACGATAGGCTGGACGACGGCCCTGCCGCGAAAGAGACAATCAGTTGATATTCTCTGTGGCCGTACTCAAGACGGTACATAACTCACCCTGGGGTTTCCAATGAAAAAGATAGTCGTTGTCGGAGGAGGGCACGTGGGCGCCACGACCGCGCAGCGTGTCGCAGAGAAGGAACTTGCTCAGCAGGTGATTCTGATTGACATCCTCGAGGGCATCCCCATGGGCAAGGCACTCGATCAGTGGCAGTCAGCGCCTGTCGAGGGCTTCGATTCGCGCGTGATTGGTGCGAATGACTACAAGCAAGCTGCCGGCGCCGAGATGTTCATCGTCACCGCCGGTGTGGCACGCAAGCCGGGGATGAGTCGTGACGACCTGGTCAACACCAATGTCGACATCGTCAAGTCCGTCAGCCAAGAGATCAAGAAGTGCTCCCCCAATGCCATGATAATCGTCGTGTCGAATCCCTTGGACGTCATGTGCTATGTCGCCAAGGAAGTCACCGGGTTTCCGCGGGAGCGGGTGGTGGGGATGGCCGGGATCCTGGATACAGCGCGGTTTCGTGCGTTCCTGGCCGACGAGATCGATGGATCGGTGGAAGACATCCAGGCGATGGTGCTCGGTGGCCACGGTGACAGCATGGTCCCGCTCGTTTCATACACTACTGTCTCCGGCATCCCGATCACGCATTTCGTAAAGGGCGATCGGCTGGATGCGATCGTAGATCGTACCCGCGGAGGCGGCGGTGAGATCGTCAAGTATTTGAAGACCGGATCGGCCTACTACGCGCCCTCGGCTGGCGCCGTACAGATGGCTGAAGCTATCGTCAAGAACAAGAAACGGATTCTTCCTTGCTCGGCTTTCCTCGAGGGTGAGTACGGGATGAAAGGGATCTATCTTGGTGTGCCGTGCAAACTGGGAGAGAACGGGATGGAAGGGATCATCGAGCTCGAGTTGAGCGCGGACGAGGCAGCCGCCTTGAAAAAGTCGGGAGATGCCGTTCGTTCGACTCAGGATATCGTGAAGCTGTAGCGCCGGTCGTCGACAGAGGCCCACCCCGATGCGGCCCGGCTTCTTCCAAGCCGGGCCGTATCTTTGTTGCCCAACTCTGACCCCGAGGTACCGATGGTCTCGATCACCGCATTGTGGTTGCCGATCCTAGTATCGGCGGCCGTCGTTTGGGTTCTGAGCGCGATCGTGTGGATGGCTCTGTGGCACAAGAACGACTTCAAGAAACTACCCAACGAGGACCCGGTCCGAATCGCGCTCAAGGAACAGAATCCACAGCCTGGTCAGTACTGGCTCCCCTGGGCGGACCAGCAGTCGATGAAGGATGAGGCGGTGAGACAGAAGTACCAGGAAGGGCCGGTCGCGATCATGACGGTCATGACACCCGGCATGCCGGCCATGGGCAAGAACATGGGCCTCTCCTTCGTCTACTACGTCATCGCTGGGATCTTCGTGGCATACATAGCCTCGCGGCACCTGACGCCGGGGATGGACTACCTTGCTGTGTTCCGACTCACCAGCGTCGTCGCGTTCATGCCCTACGGTTTCGGGACAATCCCGGACGCAATCTGGTTTGGGCGGCCCTGGGGCTTCTCGATTAGGATCTTGATCGATGCTCTGATCTACGGTCTGTTCACTGGTGGAGTCTTCGGTTGGCTGTGGCCCGGATGATGGCTACTGCCCCCAATAGGTCACGTAGTTCCGGGGCGTCTCCCATAGCACCAGCCGCTTCAGCTTGCCGGGAAGGCGCCCCTCCAGCATCCGCCAGATCACCACGATCAGATTCTCCGTGGTCGGGATCAGGTCCCGGAATTCCGGTACATCGAGGTTGAGATTCTTATGGTCCAGGTGGTGGATCACGCTTTCCTCGACCAGCCGCCTCACCTCGCCGAGGTCGGCCACGTAGCCCGTCACGGGGTCGATCTCGCCTTCGACTGAGACTTCGAGTTCGTAGTTGTGCCCGTGATAGTTGGGGTTGTTGCACAGGCCGAAGATGCGGCGGTTTTCCTCTGACGAGAGTCTCGGGTTGTGCAGTCGGTGGGCCGCATTGAAGTGGAGCCGGCGGGTGACTGTGACAGTCGGCATGGAAGGGTAGGTAACGAGGCCGGGTCGGAGCGTCAAGCGCGTCCTCGTTGACGGGTAGCTATTTTGTTACTACGTTTGCATTTACGACGCAGCGATGCCAATCATGTCTAGCACCCCACCGCGGCTGTTGGCCGCGTTTCTGTTGGCCACGCCCACCGCGTTGTCGGCCCAGTCCTCCGGACTCGACCTGAACTACGGCTATTGGTGGCACGGGACCGGTGCAGTCAGCTTGACGGCACACTACCATGGGCGCCTAGTGGGACCGGTCGCTTATGGCTTAGGTCTAGTGCACCTACGCTCGTTCACCGAGCCCGAGAACGTACGGCAGACCGGCGGGGAACTATCACTCGCCTTGGGCAGAACTCAGCGGGGCCCCTACCTGGTGGGAGCTGCGGGACTCCTGATGGGGCACACCAGCGGCGAGATCACCGCGCTGTGGAGCGCGGGGGCTGGCTGGACCGTATCTCCACTGCACTTCCTGTCATTGGGGCTGGAAGGTCGCTATCAGGTCGAGGACATGCAGATCCACGGATTCTGGCGGCTGCATCCGGATGATCTGCGCGGCTTCACGCTGGCGGGTCGAGTGGCCGTACGGTTCGGGGGCAGGGCGGAACGCCCGGCTTCGTCCGATGAGCTGCGCACGCCTGAATTCGAGCCGCCCTCGGCAATGACGGAGACCGGGACGCTCGCGACCGATGGCGCGGTGCCCGACGAGCCGGCGCGGCTGAGGACCATGGTTGTCGCAACAGCCCTGGAGGCCATGGGGACACCGTATCGCTGGGGTGGTAATGACAGCAACGGCTTCGATTGCTCAGGGTTGATCCAATACGCCTATGGGGAACATGGCCTTATCCTGCCCCGCACCAGCCGCGATCAGGCGAGGACCGGCATGGCCATCGATCGTGATGTGCGGTTGCTGTTGCCTGGCGACCTGCTCGGGTTCTCAGTCGAGGGGGCCGGCGTTACCCACGTGGGGCTCTATGTGGGTGACGGCATGTTCATTCACAGCGCCTCCGATGGCGTCAGGCTGTCGAGTTTGACCGCCGGCGATACGGGCAACCGTTGGTGGCGGCAGCGTTGGGTCACTGCCCGGCGCGTGGTGAATTGAGATCGCTGTCGCTGCTCCCGGTCGCCATCGCGCTGCTCGGTGGCGCCGTGTTGGGCCGGTCGGTCCCGCGAGCGCCGGCCGGCTAACGGATCGCGGCGGCGATCCACGTGTGTGCATCGGTATGACTGATGGATCAGGCGCCTTCTGGCGCAGGCGTCAGGATACCCACGCTGTCGGTGCCGATCCACACGGGTTGTCTCCGCGGCCCGACCGGGATCGCTGGCATTCTGTGTATCCATGGTGGCGGAACTCCAATCCCGTCTCGGCAACTGCGGCTCGAGTTGCGTGTACTGGCCTGCCTGACGATGATCTGGCCAAATGTCGCACGAGGTGACTTCGCAATGACTTACAGGGGGTCGATTCGCTGGCTGATTGCAGCTGTGTCCGTCGTGTTCGGTGCAGCGTGTTTGGGAGCGGACGTTCAGTATCCCGATCATAATGGCGACGTGGTGGACACAGTGATGTTCCGGTCTGTGGACGCAGGCGGGGGACACGCGTGTGGTATCGTGGAGGGGGATGTGGCCTACTGCTGGGGCAACAACAGCGTCGGGCAGTTGGGCTCGGACAATCTTCTGAGCTACGCGGTCCCCAAAAAGGTAGCGCAGGGAGATCTGGGATTGGCACAAGTCTCGGCGGGCGTCCTGAACTCGTGCGCCGTCACGGTCGATCAGGATGTGTACTGCTGGGGACACAACCAGTATGGCCAGGTCGGCAGCGGGACGGCGGAGCTGACGCCGGTGACTTCCCCATCCAAGGTGCTGGGAGGTCATCAATTCACCACGGTGTCTGCGGGAGGCGTGCACGTGTGCGGCCTCGTGAATGACGGCGAGGCTTGGTGCTGGGGCCTGGCCGGTCCTGGCCTGCTCGGCAACGGCTCGTTGGGCGATGACACGTGGTCGGCCATCCCTGTTTCGGTCCTGACAGCCGAACGGTTCCGAGTGATTAGCGCTGCAGCCAGCCACACTTGCGGGCTGACCGCGTCCGGTGAGGCCTACTGTTGGGGCGAGAATCTTCGCGGCCAATTGGGTAACGGAACGACCACCAACTCCGCGGTCCCGGTGCAGGTGGTTGGCGGAGTCCTGTTTCAGGAGATTGACGCAGGATACGAGCACACCTGCGCCCTCGATCTGGAAGGAAGTGCGTTTTGTTGGGGATGGGGCTATTTCGGGCAGCTCGGGAGTGGCGCAGGTGTCTCGAGTAGCACGCCGCTAATGGTCTCCGGAGGCCTGACTTTCCGGGCTATTACTGCGGGTGCTAGCTACACCTGTGCGATCGATACCAGCTCGGCCGCCCACTGTTGGGGGTTGAATGACGACGGCAGGTTAGGAGACGGTAGCATGACGCTGCGCAGTGAGCCCACGGCGGTATCGGGAAACCTGCAGTTCGACACCATAAGTGCCGGCGAGGGTGGCTCCAACACAGCAACATGTGGCTTCACGCAGGACAATCTCGTCTACTGTTGGGGTCACGGCCAGGAAGGACAACTGGGAACGGGTTTACCGAGTTCCTCCAGCGTACCTGTCCCGGTCACAGGGCAGGGTTAGAGGCCTGAGTGCGAGGCAGGGCCTCAGCCTTGACAGGGGCCGGGGCCCCTTTATTTTTCCGCCATCTTAGCACTCAACCTAAGTGAGTGCTAATCAAGAGTTAGATACAAACAAACAAACATCTTACGTCGATGGAGGGACGTGCTCATGGCTCCTGCTACCAAGAGCAAGGCAAAAGTCAAGATCCATCCTTTGGCCGACCGTGTGGTCGTGCGCCCACTGGAGGAAACGGAAGAGATGCGCGGTGGGCTGTACATACCGGATACCGCCAAGGAGAAGCCGCAGCAAGGCGAGATCGTGGCTGTCGGACCGGGAAGGGTGGAGAAGGGTGACAGAGTGCCCATGGAGCTCGAAGTCGGTCAGAAGGTGCTCTACGGCAAGTACAGTGGCACAGAAGTCACGTTTGACGACGAGCAGTATCTGATTGTAAAGGAATCAGACGTTCTGGCAGTCATCGGCTGACCGGACGCAATCGAGCTAACTCAAGGAGATAGTGGAAGATGGCTAACGCGAAGGAGTTGCATTTCGACGTCGATGCCCGCAACAGCCTCAAGAAAGGTGTAGACCAGCTGGCCGCCGCGGTCAGCGTCACCCTTGGTCCCAAGGGCAGGAACGTCGTGATCGACAAGAAATTCGGCTCACCCACAGTCACCAAAGACGGTGTGACGGTGGCTAAGGAAGTCGAACTGGACGATCCCCTGGAGAACATGGGCGCCCAGATGGTTAAGGAAGTCGCCACCAAGACCTCCGATGTGGCAGGCGATGGCACTACTACCGCCACGGTTCTGGCCCAGGCGATCTACCGTGAGGGTCTCAAGAGCGTAACGGCCGGTGTGAATCCCATGGCCATCAAGCGTGGCATCGACAAGGCCGTTGACGCCGTGGTCGCCGACCTCGAGAAGCTGTCGGTACCCACCCGCGGCAAGACGGAGATCGCGCAAGTCGGATCTATTTCGGCCAACAACGATCCAGAGATCGGCGACCTGATAGCGGACGCCATGGAGAAGGTGGGCAAGGACGGCGTGATCACGGTTGAGGAAGCCAAGGGTCTCGCGACCGAGCTGGAGACGGTCGATGGCATGCAGTTCGACCGCGGCTACTTGTCCCCCTACTTCGTCACGGATCCCGAGAAGATGGAAGCCGCCCTCGAGGACGGTCATATCCTGATCCACGACAAGAAGATCTCCGCCATGAAGGACCTGCTCCCGGTGCTGGAGAAGGTGGCGCAGACAGGTAAGCCTCTGTTGATCATTGCAGAGGATGTCGAGGGCGAGGCCCTGGCGACGCTGGTCGTCAACAAACTGCGCGGCACGCTCAAGGTTTGCGCGGTGAAGGCCCCGGG
>CP070666.1:3140063-3143555 GCA_020351775.1 Gemmatimonadota bacterium
TCGGTTCCCAGACCGGCAGCGTCCAGACTGCTGTCGACCGGAGTATCCGCGTTGGCCCCCCTGTACAGCCGGATGACCGTATTCAGAGCGGACGGCGGTTCGAGCCTCTCGGCCCGTGTCTCAACAACCAGGGTGTCGCCCCGACAAGCACCCAACCCGAACCAGTCCGGCGCAGCAGCATCAGAGATATTGAGCAACGAAAGAGTCGTATTACCGGGTGCTGGACCGAACTCTAGAATCGCTGCGGTCTCGGGGGAGGTGCCGCCAATAGAGTCAGAGATGACGTCTATCGTGTCAATCGATGCAATCCCAAGGCTGTTAAACTCATTCCTCGGTCGCACACGCAGGTAATGAAGTCCGGTCGTACTGAAGGTCAGGATATGCGTCGTCTCCGAGCCGATGCTCGAACTCGTGGGGGGTGTGAAGTCGGAGTTACGACTCCACTCCACTAGGTACTCCACGGCCCGCGACTCGGCACCGAAGCTGATCGGAAGCCGAAACGCCGTCGTCGAGTCAGGGCTGTCAAGTGTCCCTATCGAAAAGGATGACACCGTCACATTGGCAGGCGTGTTGGAGCCTGCCCTCACAGTCACGCCGGATGTCTCACCGAACAATTCCACGACGCCATCGGCAAGCGCCTCTAGCGCGACGGTGTAGGCACCCGGCTGCAATCCGATGATCGTGTCTACGAAGGTGCCCTGATTCTCGTGTATGGTGTGGGACGTTCTAGCCGTAGCCGGTGAGGGGCCAATGATCCATGCGCGGAGAGAATCGATCGACTCCTGAGCGGGAGCCGCCATTTCATCGGCGACAGTCACCTTCAGACGAATGCCACCTATTTCTGGCAGCTCAACCGGCGAGTCGCAGGCCACTAGAACGAGTCCGCCAAGTGTGGCAAACCTGGCGATCCGGCGGGTCCAGGTCACGGTGGCCACCTGATTATGATGCCGCCGGTTGTCGGTTCGCCGTTACCGTTGCCATTGGGGCCGTCGTCACCGTTCAATAGCAGCAGCACAGCGCCGGCTGCACCGCCGAGCAATCCCACTGCCGCAATGGGCCAGGGGAATCCGCCACGGGCTTCGGGCACCGCCGCGATTTGTGCCGGTACATCGTGGGCGAGATGCGTGGCTTCACCGAGAGCATCCGGCTGGACGGTTATCTCACTGCGTCCAACGACTTCTCCACCTGAAAGCAACTCCACGCCGTATCGACCTTGAGGTCCAACGAATACCATCGGTAGCGTATCGGTTCTCTCACTCTGCGGCCACTGCCACTCTTCCAGTGGCGTAACTCGTGCGCTGGCGCCGATAAGGTCCGACGTCAGCGTGATGTAGCCAATGCGATGACGTTCTCGCTCGGCGACTGCTCTCAGAGTGTAGAGAGACGACCCTGCAACTCTGCTGCGTGCCTGAGCTAGCAGCCCACTCAGACGCGTCGCCGGGAATCCGGTGTTTGGCCCCTGCACGATCGCCAGCACGCCTCCTGCTTGATCAACGAGCAGACCTCGTTGCTCCGCCGCCGTAAAGTCGCCAGCGACCGTCAGTAAGGTGTCCGGTGCTTCCGGGAGCATTCCGAGTCGGATGCGGCTGATGTCGCCTGGGCGACAGTCAGTGAGACCCACGACCCACGAATACTGGTTAGCAGCGGCCTCTACAACGTGAAGTGAATCCTCGACCCAGGCGGGTGGGACCTTGAGCACAGCTAGATCGCGGCTAACATCATATGCTGCCACCTCAGTACCCTCACCTACTTGCCGGTCCCCGGAAAACCATAGCTCCACACGCTCGGCACCGCGGATTGCGCCGTATGTTGTGGCGACCAACCCGTCCGACGTTGCCACGAATCCAAGTCGACAGTCACCCACACCGTCCCCGAGCGGCACGACACCAAGCAGGCCCCGCGCAAGCCGGCCTTCGGCCTCAGGCAGAAGGACTGAATCGGGAACTACCTCGGCAACAGCGACCGGCTCAGGTGTGAGGTTGAACCCCACGACAGTCGTCACGCCCGGTAAGACTTCGCGAGTCACGTTTGCCGGGAGGTAACCGTCCGCCGACGCAATCAGATTGTAGCTGTTCGTTTCCAGGAACACCGCATCACCGACGGAGATCGTATCGACACCCTCGATCTCGACCTGTAGACCCGCCGGCTCCGAGGCGGTAAGCTCCAGCATACCGCGCCTCACATCCGGTGCTGGTACCCCCCACCGCCAATCGGTCTCCGCGAGCGAGTCACCTTGCACTGTCGGTAGCACGAATGACCGCGCGTCGTTGTACGCCGGCATCAACTCGAGGAAGGCGAGGGTGTCTACCTGTATCTCAGGTCTCACCCTTACGGCCCACCGCAGCCAGGTGGTAGCCAGAGCGGGGTCTTGCCGCTGGACGATCTCCACCAGGCTCATGACACCAAGCGCCCACAAGCTGTCAAGTGGGCCCGGTAGAGTGGGATCGATACCGCTTTGCAGCAGAACGAGTGCCCTGTCTTCGTCGAATTCGCTGAGAGCCTGCTGGATGATCTCGGCTCGCGTCTGCTGCGCTGTCAATGCGGGTGCGCTCATTGTGCAAAACGATGCGAGAAGCAGCGACCCAAGCACCAATCGCAGCAAGCGTGAGTTCATCGTTGTCTCCTGACGAGACTCTTGGCCAACCGAACGGTGTCACCCGGCGTGACCACAATGACCGTATCGAACGGGACATAGCCTTGGCGCTCGAGTCTCAAGTGGTGCTGTACGTTCGCCTCGAGCGGAATGACGCCGCGGCGCATACTGCCGAGATCAGTTTCATCGATGCGCACCGTCGCTTGCGTGTTCTGGATAGCAAGTCCCAAGAATCCCATTGGTGGTGGCTGGGGAGGCGTAGCTGGCCGTTCGCGCGGCCGGCTGGGCACCCGGCGACTCGCGAATCGCATATTGAAGCTCGTTCCAGCCGCAACGGTGATGGTCTCTTCCATCGGCTCGTATCCCGGCGCCTCCATACGGATCACGTGCACACCTGACGCGAGTTCTATCTCAGTTCCCTCGGTTCTCCGATCATCGATGTAGACTATGCCGTTGTCAGGCAGGTCTTGCACCAACATCCTCCCTGTCTGAGGCGATTCCAGCTCAGCCAGGTCAGCTGCTGCCTGCTGCTCGCTTGGTGCCGGACGACTCGCAGGTGTGGCGATCGAGTCTTGCGGCAGTGCCGAGGGCTCCTGTTCCACGGCGGTGATGCCTGCATCGGTTCGAGATATCATGGGAACCACAACGTCGTAAGCGAGCCATCCGCCTACACCGACCATGACGATTGCGCACGCAAGTAGCACCGCCTTGAGGGCTGTGCGGCGCGGTTTGGCGCGGGGAGCGACCCTCTCGCGAGCCGGGGGTGTGCGGGCAGCAGGCGGGGTATCATCAGCGCCTGCGCTCATGGCGTTGGCCGCTGCCATCTCCGCCGAGATCTGTGGCATCGGACTGCGTGGAGTGCTCCAGCGGGACAGTTCTTGGTCTCGCTTCCCGCTCTT
>CP070666.1:3143655-3146740 GCA_020351775.1 Gemmatimonadota bacterium
GGCCGCCGGCGGAGCGTTCTACGTCGTCGGCGAGACCCAGCAGGCCGTGATCTTCCAGTTCGGGGAGCCGAGAGGCGAATCGGTCACCACAGCCGGATTGAAGGTCAAGGTCCCCTTCATCCAGAGGGCCAGGTACTTTGACAACCGCTTCCTGGAATGGGATGGTGACCCTAACGAAGTGCCGACTCGGGACAAGCGATTCATCCACGTCGACACCTACGCTCGCTGGCGGATCACCGATCCACTCAAGTACTACCAGCGGTTGCGCAGCGAGCAGGGAGCGCAATCCCGGCTCGACGACATCCTCGACGGTGAGACGCGCAACGTGATCGCCAACCACGACCTGATCGAGGTGGTGCGCAGCAGCAACCGCGAGTTCGCCATCTCCGAGGAGATCGCCGGAGACTCCGCGGCCGAGAGCGGACCAACCATCGAGCAGGGCAGGAGGCAGCTCGCTCAAGAGGTATTGCTGGCGGCGCAGGCACGCACCGAGGATCTGGGGATCGAGATCCTCGACTTCCGCTTCAAGCGGATCAACTACGTCGAGGAAGTGCGTCTGGAGGTCTATGCCCGCATGATCTCCGAGCGGCAGCGGATCGCCGAGCAGTTTCGTTCGGAGGGCGGCGGCGAATCGGCCCGGATCAACGGCGAGAGAGAGCGGGATCTCAGGGTGATCACGTCGGAGGCCTATCGCCAGGCTCAGCAGATCAAGGGCGAGGCCGACGCCGAGGCGGCGGACATCTACGCCGCGGCCTACAACCGCGATCCGGAGTTTTACCGCTTCCTCAAGACCATGGAGGTGTTGAGGGAGACCCTGGACTCGAGTGCCGTGCTGGTGCTGAGCACCGACAGCGAATTCCTGCGCTACCTCGGCAGGTCAAGGTGACGCATCGGGATCTCGCCCGGAACGGATGAAGACCGACCAAAACGGACTAAGACGGACCACGACGGACTGAAACGGGCTACGACGGGCGGCGCGAGACGTGAGGGAGTGGATGAGTCATGTGATGAGGCGAGTGGCATGCATTCGTAGGCTCGACAGCCGCATGTATTGAGGCGTGTCGAAATACCCTCGTTCGTGCGCAAACAGCAGTTGGTAGGGTACTGTCAACCTAGCGCTGACTGGTCTTACCTAGACATTGAGCCGAGTCCGAAACCGCCCGAAAACCAAGGGTTCCGGTTTCATGGATCGCGCTCTCAGCACGAGATTCTACTCAAGTTGACAATCCCGGCCCGTGAGCTCTTGAAGCCCGATACGGATTCGTTCAGGCCAATTACCTGCCCCTGTGAGAAGAACGGTGGTGGCATCAGCGCCGCTTCTTGGTCTGGATAATGAGCTCGCCCGGTTCGCACCGCAAGGCTGAGCACAGTCGCTCGAGGATGTCCAGGCTCACCGCACTGGTGCCAGCCTCGATCCGGGAAATCACAGACTGGTGAATGCCCGACTTCTCGGCCAGTTGTACCTGGGTCAGCCGCCGGCCCTCCGCACAATAGAGGAGGTGCCCCATGTTCGGAGGCCACTACTACAACCTTGACGCCGCATTGGCCGCCGGGAAACTCGGTCAAGCGCAGTATGCAGCGCTGCTTCTGGAAGCGGTCATCAACAGGGCCAATACGATCCGCGTGCTATACGAGCGGCAGCGGAGCGGTGCTGAGGTGGACACAGAGGAATACCAGGACCACGACTTACACTAAGTAATGATGCGGCTTGGTGTTGCGTCACAGCTGCCTTTTTATGCGCAGCTGCCTTGGTTTGGCCGTTTCGATGAACGCAGGTTCGATTGCACGGCCGGCAAAGGACTTGGAACTGCCCCGCGAAAGGTCCTCCGCCTACGTCCTCAGTCGTGAGTGTGCTCTCGCACTTCGGACAGACAGGCGGTTCGTCCCACGTAGTGAGCATCTCGCGGATCTGGGTCCTCTCCTGGCGGGAGAAAGTGACGGGAGTATTGGATTCTGTGCGCACGTTCCCTCTTATACCGCCGTGAACTGGGACTGCGGCGCACGGGGCCGGGCATTGGCATGGTCCCGCTCGCCCGTCCCAACGAAGGCCCTGCGGAGAACAGGGCGCCCCACGCACGACAGCCCATATACCAAGACGTCCGGCGAACGGGGATGGTTGCGCAGTGTTTCGGATTGCAGCAACTGAACACCTTGGCCTGACGGCTTGACCGGCAATCTCGGCTACCGTAGTCGGATGAGTCCCGGCGTGCGATGATGGCGGAGAAGATCGCTGCGCGGGGATTCAGCAGGCAAAGCCGACACCAATTGGGGTCGGTTCCCAAACGGGAAGCCGCCAAGTTATTGAATGTCGGTACCGGTTGCCGAACGTCCATCCGTGGCCGTAAACGGGCCTGTAAGCCATTTAGTCCGGTGGTCAGGGGTGCAGAGTAGCTAAGAAAGTGGCCCCGTCCGAGCCGTGAAGGACGGGGCCTGTGGCCACTCGATGCACTGGGTCTGGGGGCTCGGTTTCGTGAATATCTCTTGGCCAGTGTCACGAATCCGTCTCAGCGGTTGTCAAAGAGCGGCCACAATTGAAGATAATCCTTTCGGCACCCGTGAGGTGACAGCCGCGGCCGATGCCGAGCTGGCCGAGCAAGAGCGGGCCGACAGGGCGGAGTTGGACCTATGGGACCAACTGGACGCGGCGTAAAGAGGTCGTTCCCAATTGGGAGTGACCTGGGGTTCTACCCAAGGTCAAATTGTGTGGTCGGACACGGTGACCTTCGGTTCGGCCTTCTCAATCGGGATGTGGACCATGTCGCCGAGCACGTATACATGCAAACCCTTGGCGAGTTCGTAGTGGTGATCGCCCTGGCCGACGTGCGTTCTAACCACAGCATCCTCTTGTGCCAGGTAGCTCATGATTCCCGCGTCGCTGCGCCCGCGCATGTTGTGCAGTTCTACGTAGTCGGCCTTGATGGCAAGCCATGTCTCGGCCATTACCGCAACCTCGGTTTATGGGACGCTGGTAAGCACGCACCCTGTCACGCCGGCCGCCAGTGCACAAATGGGCATCGACCGGTGAAATTGGGGACAGCCGTGGCCGTAAACTGCCCTGTAAGCCACTTTCTCTCTGCGGTCAGGG
>CP070666.1:3146840-3163100 GCA_020351775.1 Gemmatimonadota bacterium
TGAGTCACCTCGACGTGGTGAATCCGCTGACGACGGCCCCGACCATGCGATAGCCGGTGGTCGAAGCGCCGGACCGGGCCGGACCGGGCCACTCCGGAGTGACGATTTAGGCCGGGCCGCTCTGCGAGTGGTCCGCGCCTGTGAAGCACGTGCCTTCGCTCGATCCTGTTGCGCTTCTCCCCAGGATAGCGAGCGTGCAGAAGCTGGATGTGCACGGCCACCGTCTGCTGCCAACTACTCTGTTTCGCCAGTCAACTACGGATTCCCCATCCGAAGCCGAGTGATCGACGTGGTCGGAGCACCCGCTCCTGGCTCTGTTGGGTCCGATACGATAGCTTCTGCGTGGGATCCGGCCCCGGCGTGTTGGATCTAGCGACCATCCGCGGTTCCCCGCGGCCGGTGCAAGAAGGAGGACAGACATATGATAGGAATGGATTTCATCAGTTTCTTGATCCTACTGATCATCAGTCTGGTCGTATCGGGAGTCCTACACTTCGGTCTCAAGTTCTATGTCATCCCTGGGCTGACTTCCTATTTTGGCAAGGTTGTCGTTGGCTGGATCGGGGCATGGTTGGGCTCGCCAGTCTTGGGTCACTGGTGGGAGGGGTTGAATCGTGGCGAGGTGTATTACATCCCGGCTATTCTAGGCTCGCTGGCACTCGTCGTGCTTGCAATAGACCTGGTGAAGACCTTCGGGGGCTCAGCGAAGCCAACGCAACAGTCGCAGTCCATGTAACAGCACTAGAAGCAGGAACGCCGTCCACCGAGCGCCGGGGCCGGTGGCGTGAGTGGACAACCCTTGTACCGCGCTTCATACTAAAACTCGCCCTCAAGGCCACCGCGTGTACGGACCACACGCGCCGGTAGCCTGTTGCGCCCCGCCGCCGGGCAGACCTCACCTCATTGGGAAGGGAAAGGCGCAGAGCGGATCGAGGAGAGAGGAGATCTAGATGATATCTTCGGTCAAGGATGTCGAGTATTTCTCTATCGTCGTTGCCGACAAGCCCGGCGAAGCCAGGAAACTCCTTGAATTCCTGAGCGAGAAGAGTGTTAACCTACTTGCCCTCACCGCGTTCCCCCTGGGGGAAGGGGAGAGTCGAATCGACTTCTTCCCCGAGGAACCGGCAGCGCTGAGACAGGCGGCTGAAGACGCCGAGGTGCCTCTGGTCGGACCCAAGAAAGCGTTCTTGATCCAGGGGGAGGACAAGATCGGAGCTTTGTACGATTTACACCTCAAGCTGTCCAATGCTCGCATCAATGTTCACGCCTGCAATGGTGTGGTTGACGGTACCGGCCGGTTCGGATACGTGATCTGGGTCGACCCCGCCGACTACGAGGAAGCTTCGAAGGTCTTGAGAAGCAGTGATTGGAGGACGATCCAAGTAAGTCGCAGGAAGTAGTCTGCGAGGGCCCTACGCAGCCGTCGGCACGGAGGTGATTGTTCGGGACGACTCGGACGCGCTAATCAGAGCGTACCTCCTGTCGTCCCGGGGACTCTCGAGTCCCGCGTTCGGTGGTGGCTGAGCGATCATCGACCGCATTGGAACGGAGCCCCGGGCGTCTCGCGGCGCCACGGGGCTCGAGTGGATCCATCATCTGCAGCGGTAGCCAAACGGCCAACTCGTCAGTTGCCACCGGTTCCCCAGCACTTCAAGTACAAAGCAGTCTTCCCCAGCGGTGTGAAGCCCACCCCGGGTGTTCTGGTTGACTCCTGGGTCCTGCTGTCACCCTCAATGGTCGACGGCGCAGCTCAAGCGGGTCAACGCTTCACTGAGGCCTATCAAGCTGAACTCGTGGGTCAACGTTTCTCCGTCTAGCGGATCGGTAACTCGGAACACGACCTTGGTTCCGGTTTGGGCCCGTTGGGTGGACCCCGACACCCATTCCATGGGAATCCACGCCGCGTCGTTGTCCTGCATCAGGCTCCAGCTCTCGAAATCAGAGGGAGGCTGGCTGTCGATGCGGTAACGCACCCTGACTCTGTCGTCTGAGTCGCCGCCAAAATACCGGTTGAACGCGTAAACGACGTTCAATCCGTCAGACATACACTGCCAGGCCAGATAGGCGGTGTCGACCAAGTCCGGATCGGCGTCCAACTCTACAGTCGCTACCGCGCTCCTGTCCTCATCGTCAAACGGGTCTACGGAGGCCACATAGTAGAAGTCTCCGATCTGCTCGGGTTCTTGCGCAGCACCGTTGGACATGAGACCGGACCCCAACAGGACTATCACGCTGATGGTGAAGACTCGGGCCATTTTTCCACCTCCAGTGCCCTCAGCTCGCGCTGAGTCGTCTCGAGTAGCAGATGATGGATGAGGGCGACGGCAGGACAAATCTGGGGTTAGTAGACCGGCATTCCTGTGATCCTTGGCACATAACACGTGATTCTAGGGCTGCTGGCCCTTGTACCTGCGCCAGGGTGCGGGCGCACCCGGCTACGGCTGGCAGGTGGGGCGGCGCTCTGGTTGCGCGTCTGTGGCGGCCCGCCCTCGGGCACGGATGGAAGCCTGGCAGGGGTCCGAGATGCGCGTGAGCTGCCATCTGGGTGCTTCGCGATGGTGAGGGCTGGGTGCATGGTTCCCACGGGTCCCAGCCCGAAAGTGGAATCCTGTGGCAACCAGCAGCATCCCACGGCTCGCGCCCAACCGCCCGGCCTCGCACCGGGCGGTGTAGGGTGGAGTTCGAAGGTGCTACTGAGTGTGGATGCCGCTTGCCTGGCGGCGCTACTGCTGGCGCGTCCCTCGCTGTTGGCCACGCAGGACGGAGTCGGGCTCGGTGGTCTCGTAGTGTGCCACGAACATGCCCACTACGCTGCCTTCCTGTAACCGGACCACGCTGCGAGTCGTCACCATGATCCCGTCGCGCAGGGCGCTTTCATACGGCCCAGCCTCAACCACGATGCTGTCGCCTTCAACGCTGATGACTCGTCCCGGAATGGGATCCCTACCCGGGAACGTGATGGTCCAGCCCTCGGTGTTGTCCGTCGCAACCATCTCGTAGGTCACGAGTACGCTGTCTCCGGCTTCGGTCAGGGCCTCCATCGACCACGTGCCGGCAACGTCGGCAAGCGCAATCGTGGGCTCAGCGGCCTCCTCCATCGCAGGCTCCTCTTCGGATGGGGCGCAGCCGACTATCAGGCCGGCGCAACAAAGTGCAACAAGACGGCTCATGGGATCCTCCTTCGAATCGCGGTGCAACCCCGCCAGGGGGGCGGACCACCATAACCTACACTCACGTGCCACGCCCCGCGAGTCCGCGCCACCAGGGCCTTGACTTCGTCCGATTGAGAGGAGACAACGGCCCCTCGCCGTCGTACTGCCGTTGCAGGGAGCATCTCGTGGATATCGGTGGAATCTCGGGATTCGTGATCCTGGCGCTGGACATCTTTGCCATCTACAACGTGTACCAGAGCGGGGCATCCAACGGCACAAAGCTGCTGTGGACGCTGATCATACTCATCCTACCGGCGCTGGGACTCATCGCCTGGTTCTTCATCGGCCCGAAGAAATGAAAGGCGTGATCGAGGAGACCTGTCATGAGTGACGCCAAGAAGGCGTTGCGCGCGTTCGCGGCTGCCACACTCGTAGCACTCGGCTGTCGTGATGACGGGACCTCAACCGCGATCGACCGGCGCTCGTACAACCTCGGCGGTATTGGGGCCTTTGCCGAGATGGTGGGCGCAGCTGTAAAGCAGCTCGCCCTCAGCGCGCCGTTGGGCGCAACGCTCGTCACCGGCGACTCAGCTTGAGGCGCTACCGGCGGGCCAAGACCGTGTGGAACTGAGGCGGGGTCGTCCTACGCCGGCGCTATCTGCCTCGCTTCGGTGGGTGCCAGCGGCAGGAACTTGAGCCCCATCAAGAACGCAAACCCAATGATGCCGAGCACTCCGAGTGCCTGAAGCACCTCGTAGAAGCTGATCGAGTACTCGACGATGCCTTCCCAGAGTACCGTCCCGGTCACTTCCCAGCCGGGAAACAGCTCTGGTGGGTGGATTAGGCCTGGTATCACGATGAGGAACCGCTCGAACAGCACGCCCACGACTACGAGGGCGGATGAGAAGACCACCCATGGTACCGAGGTGCCAGTTCGGCGCACGAACAGCAGGATGGCCGGGATGATACAGCCGAAGATGATCAGGCCGAACCAGAACAGCACGCTGTGAAAGCCGCCGAACAGGAAGAACGTGCCCGCTTCACGCGACTCGGCGAGATAGAAGCGATGTGCGTTCTCGATCAGTAGCACATATAGAGTACACACCAAGAAGACCGCCAGGAGAGGTCGGCCCAGCCATATCACCAACTTGTCGTCCAGCGGACGCCCCGTGCCTCGGAACACCGCCACCTTGACCAGAATCATCAGGGCGGCACCGGACGAGAGCGCGGCTGCAACGAAGCTTGGCGGCAGCAATGCGGAGTTGTACAGCTCTCGCGGCACGAATGCGAAGATGGCACCAGTGCCGGTGTGGGTGCCGATGGCCCAGAGGCATACCGTAAACGATGCGATCTTGGTCAGCGTGCCCTTTTCCCGAAACAGCGCCCACAGATAGATGATGCAGATCAACACGTGCCCCGAATACAGCGACGGGTTGATCGAAAACATCGATGTGACATTGAGGTAGGTGAACGGCTTCACGAACACCCTGTCCACTCTGCCCTGGTCCGTGAGGATCGAGAGCAGGCCGGCGATCAAGAACAACATGGCGAGATACGCTGCGATTCTGGCAAACGGCTTGTACTCCAGCTTGCCGAAGATGCCGTACAAGCCCGACACTACCAGAGAACCAGCCGACAGACCGATGTAGAAAATCGCCATCGAGATCTGCAGTCCCCATGGCACGCGGTTCGTCATCCCCGACAGGTACAGGCCGTGTACGCTCATGAGGTACGTTGAGTAGATGCCGGCAATGGCCAGCGCAGCGAGCGCGGCGCCCGCCAAGTAGAAGGGGAGCGATCTTCCCTCGATCTTTGAGAACTCGACTTGCATCCGACTACCTCGCGGTCACGGGCCTACAGGCCCAAGTAGTAGACCTTCGGTTCCGTACCCCAATCATCTCGGATCCGCTTCACGGGAGCGCTTGCGACGATCTCCGACACGTCGCTTTCCGGGTCGTTCAAGTCGCCGAAATGCAGGGCTCTGACGCCGATCGCCTCACACGCCTCGACACACGCCGGTCTCTTGCCCTGATCCAGTAGGTGCGCGCAGAAGTTGCACGACTCGGCGACCCCATGGGACCTCTTGGGAAAGTCCGTGTTGGGCCATTCCTCGTTCTCTTTGTAGTTGAAGAACCTGGCGTTGTACGGGCAGGCGATCATGCAGTAGCGGCATCCGATACACCTATGATGGTCCACGACGACAATCCCGTCTGCCCTCTTGTACGTGGCCTGCACCGGGCAGACCTGAGCACATGGTGGGTTCTCGCAGTGATTGCACAGCAGGAGCACCGACTTCTCGGTGTGGTCTTCGGACTCCTTGCTCCGGATGTTGACCTTCCTGATCCAGTGGATGTCCCATCTCTTGTCATTGTGGAAGGCCACGTTGTTCTCATGCCGGCACGCGTCCAGACAAGCGGTACAATCCGACTGGCACTCGTTGAGATCGATCACCATGCCCCATTTGCGTCCAGCCAGAGGGCTGTCCTCGCTTGCCGTATTCACACCACACGATGTCAGCAGCGGCAGGCCCAGCGCACCCGATGTGCCGGCCAGCGCGGCCCCGCCTTTCTTGAGGAACTCCCTCCTATCCATGGTGCACCTCACGTTCCGAGCTGCTGACTCACTGAGTCGGGCTCGGGATAGTAGTGACAGCCGAAGCAATCGAGGATCACGCTGGCTTCCTCATGGCATCGGTTGCAGAACCGCTCTCTGCTCGTGTGGCAGTCCCTGCACTTCGTCAGTGACACGTTTCCTCTCTTACCATCGCGAATGAACTCCTCCCGGAGCCGCTTGAGGAGATCCATGTGGCGAAACCGCATGTAGTCCGTGTCTTCGACACATCGGTTGAAGTAGTCCAGCGGCATCTCGAGGAAGACATCCGGCACCTCGGCGTCACGTGCGAGCACGAAACGAGCAGCGCTGGATCCGAACGGGAGCAGCATGACGACGATCAGGATGGTGACGACGACGCCGAGTTTCTTGTTGCGCAGTGCCGTGCTGAGCTTCATGGCAACGCTCCACCGCTCGTTGAAGCTTGATCATGCGATTCCTCATCGACCCTTCCATCTCGCGCAACGGCCGTGGACGTTGCACCGTTGCGACCGTAGTACTGCGCATAGATCATGGCCGTGGTGCGGTACAGCAGGTGTGCGAACTTCGAGTAGGGCAGGTAGATGAGAAGTGTGAATACGAAGACCAGGTGAATGAAGTACACGACGTGCCGGTGCGGCGCCATCCGCAGATAGTGCAGCGCCTCCGTGGCAAAACCGCTCACCACCACGGCGAACAGCGTCCACACAAAGGCCCAATCGAAGTACGTGCTGCCACCGGCGTTGTCTCGGTTGCGGAGCCGCTGTCGTAGCATCATGACACAGCCAACGAAGACTGCAGCACCGCCGATGTTGGCGAGCAATTTCCAAGGGCTCAAGAAGCTGAACGGGTAAACGAACGCGTCCCTGAGCAATGGATTGACCCTCCCGGTGATCACCCAGAACGTGACCACACTGAGTGCGATGAAGCCGAAGAACACCAACAGATGAGACAGTGGACGCGAGTGTTCCGCAGTGCACGACGTGAACTTGTCGTGAGTGAAGATCTGCTTGATCGCGGTCCACGCACTGCTCATGAAGCTGCGGGTGGGTGGACCGGTGGCTCCCCATACTCCCGGAGCCTTTATGACTCGGATGAATCGGACCAGGCCGACGATCGCGGCAGCCAATGCGAAGAGTGTGAACAGGCCGAAGAAGCCGTTGATCAGCCAGTGGGGTAGCCACGGCGAGTAGGAATACACGATCGACTCGCCGAGTGGTGCCGCCAATCCCAGAGCGTTCGCGATCGGATCCCGCAGCACGATCGCCAACCCCAACAGCACAGCAGGCAGGCCCAACAGGAGCGGCACGAACCGTGGCTGGCTCACCCACCTGGCCAGGAACCTAGGTGCGGCATAGTGTATCACGCATTCTCTCCGCACCGCCGCCAGAACGTCGCCGGGCCGTCCGCTGCGCGGGCATCTCACCGAGCAGTCGTTGCAATGGTGGCACAGCCACACGTCCGGGTCCTCCAGCAGACGATCTCTCATGCCCCAGAGCGCCCATGCCATTTCTTTGCGTGGGAACGGATTGGTGTCCGGCGAGATGGGGCAGGTTGCCGAACAGGTGCCGCACTGGAAGCACTTCTTGTACGACTCGCGGCTTTGTCGGGAAAGTGACCGGATGAAGTCGAGATCCGGATCGATCACCACCGGCCTGCCGTTCGTGGATGGAACAGGTTTGGTCTGCGGGGACTCCTGCTCCCCTAGCTGTAGTTGTTCGGACTCCGTCTTCTCAGCAGTTACCATGGATGTAGCTCCTACGGCTACCACCTCGAGTTGCCTCCCACCACTGCCAACTGCTGCGGACCGCTACGCTTCAATCACATCCCAACTACATCCCCTTGAACGGGTTCATACCGATCTCATCGATCAGCTCCGCGAACTTCTCGAAGATGCCGGGGAGCTTGTGGTACTCGTCGATCTGCAGCTGATGGAGTTCCACCCTTTCCGTGTCCATTGCCATCTGTTCGAGTTTCTCTCTCACATTCTTCTCACGCACTGATGCCAGTTCGCTGCCTTTGACGAAGTGGCACTGGTAGTCGTCACCGTACTTGCACCCGATCAGTATCACCCCGTCGTATCCGGCCGACATGGCTTCCGTGATCCACACGAAGTTCACCGATCCCAGGCATCTGACCGGTACGGTGCGGATCCACGGGCTGCTCTGCAGCCGGTGTTGGCCAAGCAGATCGAGGGCCGGGAACGCGTCATTCTCACAGGCGATTACGAGGATCCTGGGCTTCTCTTCGAACTCGTCGGGCACGTTGACCGCCTTGATCATCGAGCCGACGATATCGACCGAGTAGTCCTTGAACGAGACGATTCGCTCGGGGCAGGCTCCCATGCACACCCCGCACCTGCGGCAGCGGGTCGCCCGCAACAGGGGCGTGCCCTCTTTGTCCTCGTTGAGCACCCCGAAGGGGCACTCCTCGGTGCAGCGCTTGCATTTGGTGCAGCGCTGCATGAAGAAGTCCGGGTACGACTTGTCACCGGCGCGCGGATGTACCGCCTCGCCTCGCGCAGTCATCTCTACGCACTGGATTGCCTTGAGCGCCGCGCCAGTGGCGTCTGCTCTGCTGCCCATGCCGTCCGTCGGCTGCCGCGCGGCCCCGGTGGGATAGATGCCGGTGCGCCTGCTCTCGTAGGGGAAGCAGATGAAGTGTGAGTCGGGGAACCCGTATTCCAGGCTCGGCAGGTCGGGACCCTGCCGGTAGCCGAGGTTCAGTATCTGGGTGCCGTCGTGCTGCTTGAGTCGCTCGAGCGTTTCGGCGGCGTCTTTCTTCTTGGCTTCCGAGTCTCCCTCGACCATCGTGACCTTGGCATCCTCGAGCGCGCGGATCGCCTCTCCGTCGGCCGCGTTCGGAATCATGCCTGCCGCCAGCACCACCAGATCCACGTTGACCTGGATCTCCTCGCCCAGCATGGTGTCGCGGGCGGTGACGGAGAGCCCTCCGTTGTCGTTGGGCTTCACCTCGGTCACGTCGCCCCGGGTCAGGAATATCCCGTCGTCCTCCTGGGCCCGGCGGTAGAAGTTCTCATACTTGCCCGGCGTGCGCATGAACTCGTAGAAGATGTACGCCTTGGAGTTCTCGTCCTGCTCCCTGACATAGAGGGCCTGTTTCAGCGAAGTGAGGCAACAGATCGAGGAGCAGTAGGAGTGATGTTCCTTGTTGGTGCAACCGCCGCACTGGATGAAAGCGACGCTCTTGGCTTCTTTGCCATCCGAGGGACGCGTGATGCGGCCCTGGCTCTTGACCATCTCCTCCAACTCCACGTTGCGGATCACGTTGTCCAGCTTGCCGTATGGCAGATCCTCACGGGGATCGGCCGGTCTCCAGCCGGTTGCCTGTACGATGGCACCGATGCGGAACTGGTCCACCACCTCACCTTCTGGCTTCCCGTTGCCGGCTGACTTGAGCGTGACGTCGAACAACCCGGGCGCACCGAGGATCTCACCGGTAGTGGCGGATGTGTAGACCTTGATCTTGGGGTTGGCATCGACTTCGGCGATCAGCTCATCGATGCCGGTGTCCTCCAAGTCGCGATATGGCGGCCTGGTAGGGATAGACTTGTGCTGCTTTGCCAACCAGCCACCAAGCACCGCGGTCTTCTCGACCAGCTTGACTTCATATCCGGCCTTGGCGGCCTCCACGGCGGCAGTCAGGCCCGCAATACCGCCTCCAACAACCAACAGGCTCTTGTCGATTGTCTCCTCGGGCTGGAACGGCTCGAGCGGCTGCCGTTTCTTGACCCTCGTGAGGTACATGCGCAGGTAATCCTCGGCCACCATCTGCGTGTCCTCTTCAGCTGCGGGCAGGCACCACACCACCTGTTCGCGCAGGCCTACCGGCTCCACCATCACCTGTTCCGGAAACGCGTGGTCGGGGTAGCGACGCGGTGAGATTCCAGCGATGACCACCTTATTCAGGCCTTCGCTGGCAATGTCCTCGTTGATCGACTTCAGGCCCGGTCCCTCGCAGGATTCCACGGTCTTGCAGAACGGCACGTTGAACTCATCGGTTGCCACTTTGCAGAGCGCATCGACATCGAGGGCATCAGCTATTCCATAACCGGTACAGATGAAAACGCCGATCTTGTCTTCCATTGGGGTCATCCTCTATTGACGCACTGAATTGCTTTCAACGCGGCTGCCGTGGATTCCTTGGCCGCACGGGAGACATCGCAGGGATGCTTGGCGCATCCCGCGGCGTAGATTCCTTCCACGTCGGTGGCTCCGTCGATGAAGCCGTATTCGTCGTACTCCAGCTCGAATGGGATCTTGACATCGACTGTGTTGGGCACGATGCCGGTGGCCAGAATGACCATGTCGAACTTCTGCTCGGGCTTGTGTCCGGCTATAGTGTCTTCCACGTCCAGGATCAGGTCCTTGCTTCCAGGGTCCTCCGTTATCTTCGCAACCTTGCCTTTGACAAACGCAACGTTGGCGTCTGCCAGTAGGTTGTAGTAGAACTTCTCCAAGCGTCCGATCGTGCGAATGTCGATGTAGAAGATCGTCGCCCTGGCTGCTTCGTTGTGTTCCCTCAGGTACCGTGCCTGCTTGAGGGAGGCCATGCAGCAGACCGCCGAGCAGTAGGGCAGGTGGTTCTCGTCTCTCGATCCCGCACACTGCACGAACGCTACGTTCACGGCCGGCGCACCGTCGGATGGCCGCACGATCTTTCCGCCGGTGGGTCCTCGAGGGTCGGCTATCCGCTCCATCATGACGTTGGTGACCACATTCTCACACTGTCCGAACCCGAGGTTGTCGAGCTTGGTGGCGTCGTAGGGTCGCCAACCGGTCGCAACGATGATGGCGCCGACATCGACCTCGATCTCCTCATCGGTCATTGTGAGATCGATCGCTCCAGCCGGGGCCACCTTCGTGAGCGTCTGAGCATCAGACTCAGATAGCGCATCGCGGTCGAGCATGTGGAGGGGCGGGAAAGCCATGTCGTGAGGGTAGTACAGCGCTTTGGTGGTACCCATACCCAGGTTCAAATCGTCAGGCCGCTCGGAAGTGAGTTGCTCCGCGATGGAATCGTCCAAGGAGCACGCCCCGGTCACGTAGCGTGGCCGCTTCTTGATCTTCACCTTGAAATCGCCCGCTTTCCCGGAAACCTGCTCCACAGTGGCCAGCGTGTGCACGGTGATTCTGGAGTTGCGCCGCAGCCTGCGGGTGTTGATCTCGAACCCACAGGTAGGCGGACACATCTTAGGGAAGTACTTGTAGGAGCGCATCACGCGCCCACCGAGAAAGGCGTCCTTCTCGACCAGGATCACTTGGTAGCCAACCTCGGCGGCTTCCACCGCCGCGGTGATTCCTGCGATCCCTCCTCCTATGACGAGGATCGGTTTTGCCTCACCACTCATGGCACCCTCTCTGGATGCAAGTTGCGACACTCTCTTTGTGTCGTTTCAAGGGATGGTCTTGGGGGGAAACGCGATGTCGTCATGCCTGGTAACCTGAGATACCAACCAAGCTGACCTGAAATGTGGAGATGGATATGGCTGCGGTGCTTGCCCATAGGTACCCAAATGAACGAATTCTCTGGCGAACCATCTTGGCCAAGGCTGTCCGCGATTTTTATCACGTTTTCTGCCGTTGCCTTTGATTCTATACCTCAATGGTTGTCCGTCAACCCCTTGTGAGATTTTTGTCACGATTTCGGCGTTATGCCGTCTTCGAGCTGCCTGACTGGTCTGGTGCGGCCCTGATGCGGAATCCACTAGTATCGAACAGTCGCTCGAACGGTACTTCCCAATCGTGCAAGGGATTGGCAGGTCAGGCGATAGGCTCGTGGATCATGCTTTTCTGCGCTAGATTTGTCCTCAGTTGCCGTGCAGGACCATGCAGGCGGCCTGAGCGGCACTTCTCATGTGGGTTCCAGGTGTCAATGCTCCAACCCGACCGCTAGACACGGATTGCGGGGAATCGAGCGCAATGAGCCCAAGTGGAACAGAGCCAGCCCGCAACAGTCGAGCTTTGCCGGCCGTATTGAGACGGCGCCGACTCGTCTGGAAGGTCAACGGTGTCTTTCTTGTGATCCTCGTCTGTGTCCTAGGAATCTCAAGTTACGTGACCAATCTGGACTACGAGCGCGCTGAGCTGGAGTCCGCGCGCGACATCTCCCGAGTCACATCCGAGAGAATCCACCAGAGGATCAAAGACCTCATGTTGCGGGGCGAGCCGCGGACCCTCGGGATCGTGGTCAATCGGATGGCCTCGGAGAACCCGGCTTACCGTGACATTCGGCTCATCGCGCACGGCGGACGCGTGGTGGCATCACAGCTGGGGGAAACCGCTACTACGGTCCAACCTGAATCCTGGCCGTGCAACGTGTGCCACGGGGCCGCCGACTCGACGCCGAGTTCCGTTGTAGGGAGCTTCGACGAGGTGCTCGAGCTGGAAGATGGTGAGAGGGCTGTATCAGTAGCGACGCCAGTGGTGAGTGAGGCGGGATGCAGCACTGGCGAGTGCCATGCCGGGGCCACAGAGGGCCAGTTGCTGGGCGTGATACAGGCGGACTTCTCGCTGGCGCGAGTAGACGCTCTTGTTTCTCGCCGCAACCTTCACGCGGTGGTTGTGATCGTTATTGCCCTGCTGTTTGGCACGGCCGTAACCTGGTGGATGACGGACCGGCTCGTGGGCAGCAGGATCAGAGCACTCAGAGAGGGGGCTCAACGGCTGGCCGACCACGACTACAGCTTCAGGTTCAGCGATCCCAAACGGGACGGGCTGGCCCAGGTTGAGGAGGTTTTCGATAGCATTACGTCGGAGATCTCGACCGCCTACTCCGAACTCTTGAACACACAGGAGTATCTGCAGGGAATCGTCGAAAACTCCCCCGACATCATCATAACCGTGGATCCTACCGGTATAATCGATTCGTTCAATAGGGGCGCGGAACAGATATTGGGATACAGTCAGGACGAAGTGGTTGGGCGGAGAATCGAGATGTTGTTCGCCGATCCGCGGGAACGAGACGTGGCCATCGAGCAGCTGAGTGATACCGATCATGTGGTCAACTATCTGACTCATTTCCGGACCAAGGACGGTGACATCCGCAACGTGCTGCTGACGCTATCTCGTCTCCGGGCGCCGGATGGCGCACCCATCGGGACCATCGGCATCAGCAAGGATGTGACCAGAGAGATGCGCCTCCAGCGCAAGCTGGTCCAGTCGGAGAGAATGGCTGCGTTGGGCCAGGCCTTGACCGGGATCCAGCATTCCATCAAGAACCTGCTCAACGTGTTGAAGGGCGGCTCCTACATGGTCAAGCTGGGCTTGACCAAGGACAACAAGTCGATGCTGAGTGAGGGCTGGCAGATGGTTGAGGAGGGCATCACCCACATGACGGAGATGTCCAAGAGCATGTTGGACTTCGCCAGGGAACGGGATCTCGATCTGACCCCCACTAGCCTGGCCGAGCTGATGGCCAAGGTCCGTTCGCTGAGTGCTGCCAAGTTCGAAGAATCCGGTGTACAGTTATCGGTGGAGACAACTGACGGTCTACCGACCGTACAGTGCGATCCCGAGCTGATCCGTTCAGTGGTGATGGATCTACTGTCCAACGCACTGGATGCGTGCTCCTGGAAGGATTACGATCCAGGTGAGACGCCTTGGGTCAAGCTCTGGGTCGGTCGGGGAGCAGTCGATGGCTACGCACAGATCGAGGTCAGTGACAACGGGCCGGGAATGGAGGAGGAAGTAAAGGCCAAGATCTTCACGCCGTTCTTCAGCACCAAGAAGCAGAAGGGAACCGGAATGGGACTGGCGGTGGTGTCTCGGATCGTGAGTTCGCACGGGGGAACCACAACTGTCGAGTCAGAGCTTGGGAAGGGAGCGACATTCCGCGTAATGTTGCCAGTCGAGGGTCCAAGTCTGAGAGAGGAGGAAGCCGATGTCGAAACGGGTGTTGGTAGTCGATGACGATGAGAATACAGTAAGGTTCCTATCGGTTGCGCTGAGCGAAAACGGATACGATCCGGTCTCCGCCTTTGACGGAGAAGAGGGGCTGAAGAAGGTTCAGGAGTCCAAGCCCGATCTGATCCTGTTGGATGTGATGATGCCGAAGAAGACCGGCTTTGTTCTGTTCAAGCAGCTCCGCAGGAAAGAAGAATACAAGGACATCCCGGTCATCATGCTCACCGCCGTAGCCGATGTTCTCGAGGAAGACGAAAGCCAGGCTTCCGGCGACACCTTCGAGCGGCCCTTCGACAGCCTACGTGAGAGCCTCAAGAAGACGATCACCAAGATGAGGGAAGAGGGATTGGTGCGACCGGAGAAGTTCATCGACAAGCCGATAGACCCGGACGAGCTGGTTGCTGCCGTGAAGGAGCTGATCGGCGAGTAGTCGCATACCTGCACTACCTGCGACGACCGCTGCCCGGCCTCGGCAGCGCATTTCTTCGCCCTGAGCTACGGCCTGGGGCGACGTTTCTTTGTCGCGACCGCGAGAAGGTGGTCGTTCTGCACCACGATCCTGGATGGGTCCGCGAAGTGGTCCAACACGCTCTGCGCGAAGGTCTCCACGGCTTCCTGGAACTCGCGCCGTGAATAGAACTCGAACGTCGAGTACGCACCGCAGCGGGCCTGTTCGATCAGGCGACTGAGGTTGGTCTCAACGCTCCAGGAAATCGCGAGCAGCTCAACCTTACCAAAAGCCCCTGTCTGATCCAGGGCTGTGGCGAGCTCTTCCTCCGTAAAGAGACGATCCTCTTTGTCGGCGAATCGAGGGAACAGCCTCCCCCAAACAGTGCGCCGGTTCTGTTCCGGAGTGCGCGTGTAGATGATCAACTTGCCGTCAGGTCGCAACACACGCCCGACCTCGGCGAGGAACCGAGTGACTTGAAAGTGGTGGATTGCGTTTAGTGCCAGTGCGGCGTCTACCGTGTGCGTGGCAAATGGGAGGAACTCCGCCAGCCCGACAACCGACATGGCAGTCCCGCCGGACCTCGCATGGGAGTCCGGCCTGTCGCAGAGCATCTCACGCGTCGCATCGTATCGGATGGCGCAGCACGGGCGCGTGGAATCCAGGCCACACGCGGCTAGAACCGCTTCCAGATACCTCCCGGTACCCGACCCCACATCGACGATCACCAGGCGGAGCCCGGACCCTGCGAGTTGCCTGACAATCCGCGCTATCTCGCGAACCGCGCTCATATCCAGGTCTCGCATCTGGCGATAGCGCGGCGCGACTCTGGCGAAGTGATGCTTCATCGATGGGTATCGGACAGACACGATACCACCTCCGGACTTCGCAGATCGTTCTCGCCGGCAGAACGATCGCCCCATCTGGTGAAAGCTCGCGGAGTGGATCGGATCGAGTCAACCAGCCATCCATTCGCTGCGGGGTCTGTCCCGAAGGACGGGCCGAGGCATCCGCGAGTGTGCGCCCCGGGGTAGGTTCAATGACCCATGCTTGAGTGTTTTGACCATCCACGACGCTGAGAGCATATTGGCTTGACCCCGCGACCCCTTCTGAAGCACGGTCGCCAAATGGCCTTCAGGACGTCGTAGCGCGCAGTGCCGCCGAGCCCTCGCATCAGCGCCGGAACGGCCAGGGCCGACAGGCACCCCGCCAACCCCCAGGCGGCAGCCCGGCGAGGCATTTGTTGACTAGTGACGAGGTTGAACCATGATCAAACGAGAGGGCGAGAGGGTATGGCTCGATCTGGATGAGTTCTATCCCCCGCCTAAGAAACACCCCAACACGGTATTCAAGTCGCTGGCGATAGCCTTCCAGGCCAGCGGTGCCGCGACGACCTATGTGGAACTGATGGGGGTCTCCGCTGCCGCGTTCCGGTTACAGGTTGGCGGCTACCTCTGTCCTAGCTCTCCCCATCCGCACCTGGGCTTCCCCTGCGCGAAGCTGGCGCAGCAGGCGCTCGGCTATGAGCTGCGGCAGCACGAGTGGGATTCGCGTAAGCCGCGCAAGATGAAAAAGGCGAAGCAAGCCGTGGTTCGGAGCATCGACAGCGGCCGACCGGCGATAACGGTCGACGAGGAAGAGGGACTGGCTGTCGGTTACTTCGACGGTGGCGAGCACCTGCTGGTGCGTGACCCGTACAGTGACAAAGGCGACGCACCTGACGAGTTGCCGCAGGACTGGCAGGGGTGGGGAATGACAACCATAAGCAAGCTGCCGTCGGCTCCCACCCGTGACGCCGTGGTCGCGTCGCTGAGAACCGCAATCAACCTGGCGACTACCACCGAGTTACTCGGCAAGTCGTACGCTTCCGGATTTGCAGCATATGATCGTTGGATTGCGGCGTTGCGGGATCCAGGGTTCGTGGAGTCGGCAGACACCGGTGCGGAGGCTGTCGTGCTGGGTAACGCGCACATCTACTACTGTCTGGTCGATGCACGGCAGTGCGCCGCGGACTATTTGCGAAGCACTGCGACGAGGCTCGTGCCCGAGATCGAGGAACCGTTGGGGTCTCTCGCCGAGCTGTATGACAAGATGGTGCTGGTTCTGGATGAAAGTTGGGAGCACGTGCCGTGGCCGTGGCAGCTCA
>CP070666.1:3163200-3172920 GCA_020351775.1 Gemmatimonadota bacterium
AGCATCTACCTGTTGGGCTGCTGCGCGAGGTCGATCTCTCTCCTCTCGAGGCCTGACAGTTCCGTCTCGTCCAGGCTCAACACGGTGCGACCTGCGATAGTCAACTCGAGAGTCGTGATGGATCGTGGAACGACAATCTCGTAGCTCGCGCTCGAGGTCGGGTCGTTCATTATCCGGAGGCCTCCGGGAAACACCACGAACTCCTCGCGTCCGTCTCCTCCCAGCACCCTGGCCGACGCAGACGGTCCCGGGTCCACGGCAAGTGACACCGTGCCGTTGCTCTGCGCACTGGAAACCTCGATCGTGAACGTAGGGCCGGTCGGCGTGAACCTCACGATCGCGGCGGCGTTGGGAGTCTCGACCGGAGGCGCTGGCTCCGCTGGCACGGCTGGCTCTCCGGAAAAGAGGGACCTGATCGCCTGCCAGCCGTCGATGAACCAGGCCCGCGCCGGGCTCACCCCGACGGCGGTGATGATGAGTGCCACGACTGCCGCCGCCTTCAGCACTCGCGTCCGCGTCCAGCGGCGCGTGAGCACGCCGGTGACCACTGCCTCCTCGTGCCCGGCTTCTCCACGTTCACTCGGGACCGGTACGGCATCTGCGTGCCGCAGCAGACGACCGAAGCCCTCGGACAGTCGTTCCAGTTCGTCGGCTTCACGCCGGCACTCGGCACACTCCCTCAGATGCTCGCGGATCAACCGTTCCTCCGCCGGCACGCATTCGCCGTCGAGGAGCCGAATGATATCTCCGTCCTGGATATGCTGACCGTCGTTGACCAATGGTCGAATCATGAGAGTGCCTCGACTGTTGAGTCGATTTCGGAGGCGAGCTTGCGCAAGGCCCGGGCGATCATGGTGCCCACCGATTTTGTGGTCGTGCCGACCGCTGCTGCGATCTCGCTGTGCCTGAACCCCTCTCCCCGCATCAGGAGAATCGTGCGCTCCTTGTGCGTCAGTTTGGCCAGCATCTGCTGCACGGTGCGGCATAGCTCAGCCTGCTCGAGCTCGGCATGTGGGTCGGGGGGAGAATCCGCCATCGCCGCCGCCCCAGCCGGAACAGCTAGCCGCCGCGCACTGGCTTGCTTCCTCCAGATATCACGCACGATGTTGGTGGCAACCGTGTACAACCAGGCCTTCGGGTTGTCCTGCCGTGCGGGCGGCTGTCGCAGCATTCTCAGGAACGACTCCTGCGCAGCGTCCTGAGCAAGCTCCGAATCACCGGTGAGGCGGGTCAGGTACCGAACCAGGTCGTCCTTGTACTCGGTGAACAGCTCGTCTGAGTCCATCGAGTGCAAGATGGTCTTCACTTCATCGGCGCGGAAGCCATTCGCAGCGGCGACACGAACCCGAGAGCATCTGCTCGCCAACTTCTCAATGCCACGTCAACCCGAGCGTGAACGCCATGGACGTATATGTGTGGTCGGCCAGGAAGTAGACCGCCATATCCACATTGGGTGTCACGTGGAGGTTCCCGCCCAGCTGTAGATCGATACCGGCACCGAAGGTCGGCCCCACCCCGGACAGGTCGCCCATGGCGACGGGTCCGAATCCGATTCTGATGAAAGTCTGTCTCAATGGCGAGCCTCCAGACGACCGGCGATCCCATGGGAAGAAGGCAGCGGTCGCCGAGACGCTGACGCTGCTGTTCTCTTCGTCGCCCTCGTCACGCCACCAGTTCATCACCTGGCCGCCGAACTGCAGTTGGCGATTGGGCGTGCCCCCCATGCGCACGTAGAAAGTGGCTGCGCGAAGGTCCCTCATCAGACCGCCCCCGCCCCCAAAGCTCAACCAGAAACCCGCACGCTCGCCCTCGATTTGTGGCGCCGCCGGCCAGGGGGCCAGTGCGAGCGCGACCATAACGCCAAACGCGAGCCTGCGAAACATTGGCTGGCTATCTGCGTATGTCTTATACATACCCGCTCCACGTGAGGATTTGGATTGCCGTGCTGTCTTCACTGTTGGAACGAGTGACGCAACCGGAATCTGACGCGACCTCGGCGCAGCGGGGACGGGGCCGCCGTGAGCGCTCATGGCATACACCGCTGGGGCGTGTCAGAATCCAGGTCGGGAGATCGTTGTTCGGTGTGGGGGACCTCCGACAACGCTAAGTGGAGTCGCCGACTTGTGAATCACATGGGCTGGGCGGCTATCTGCCTTGGTATCGTGGTGGGAACGGCTGCAGCCAAGATCGAGGCCCAGCAGCCTGAATCCCGTGGAGATCATGGCACCATCTCCGGTACTGTGCTTGCCGCCGACGTGTCGAGTCCGCTCCCGCTCGCGATCGTGAGCCTGGTACGAGTCGACGCCACTACATCTGGGCCTGCGGCGACCCTCGAGATTCCCGGCAACGCTGAAACGCTGGTAACAGGCGACGACGGGTCGTACCGCTTCACGCAGGTGAAGCCAGCCAGCTATCGCGTGCACATACGGCGCATTGGCTATCGACCCTCCGCGGTCGACGTGGAGCTGAGACGGCCCACCGACGTTAGCGTATCGATCGCTCTGGAGGTCGCCCCGGTGCGGCTCCTGCCAATCGAGGTGCATGCGACCTCGCTCGATTTGTATGGTAGAGGGAACGGGGTCGACGGCAGGGACGGGAACGGGCGCGTTGAGATCGAACACTGGAGACAGCGGTCCTTCTTGACCAGCGACGTGAGGGCGTTAACGCACGAAGACGTGCTGGAAGCGGTCACAGTAGGTGCGGCTGACCCGTTCCGGGCCCTGCAGCGACTTCCCGGCGTCACGACGCGGGACAACTGGACAGCCGAAGTGTGGACCCGCGGTGCCGCGTGGGATCACACACGTGTCTACTTCGATGGGCTTCCTCTATTCAATCCGCTGCACGCCGGCGGCGTCACCACGGCCATAAACGAAGATGTCCTGGGTTCGGTGGTATTCCATCCCGGCGTCCGCTCCGTATCCCATGGTGAAGGAGCAGCCGGCGTAATCGACTTCACTTCGAGGCCAGCGGGCGGTACAGGGGATCTGCGCGGCTTCGGGACGGTGTCCCTGTTCGCCCAGGGCGTAACCATGGAGCGCCGTTTCTTGGATGGCCGCCTGGGCGCAGTGGTGGGGGGAAGGGCATCGTTATCCAGCACCGACATTCTGAATGATTTGCCTCGGGACTATGCCGACGTCGCCGGGCGGGCTGATGTGGATCTGGGAAACGATCGCTATCTCGAACTGAGTGGCATTTGGGAGCGGGACTGGATCAGGGAGTCTCTCAGCGACGGACCGACCGACAACACGGCTGGATGGGGCAACAGCGCGGCCAGGGTGACCTACCATATGCCGGTGCCCGGCGCCTACTCGAAGCACTCAATCGGCGTGAGCCAATTCGATCAGGTGGTGCGGCGGACGGAGCCCGGGCTCTTCATCGAGCAATTTGATGAGTCCAAACCGACGCAGGCGGACACTGATAGCCGCATCAGGCACGTGACGGTGGCCGGGGAGTTCGGATCACTGATCCCCGATGAAACCGAAACCGGCTGGCGGGCCGGCTACCAGGTAACGTATCACTCGCTGAGCTACGACGGCCCGCCCCCTGCGCCCTATCCGATCCAAACCTTCGCCAGTAGACCGGTGCTGAAGGAAAAGCTGACAGTGGCCTCGCTCTGGGGTGAGACACGCTGGAAGCCTGCCACGCGACTCAGCCTGCAAGGTGGGATCAGAGTCCAGGCATCGGGACCAATCTCAGGCCAAGGACGAATACGACTGGCACCGCAGCTGTCGGGGCGATACGCGGTCACTGAGAGACTCTTCCTCACAGCAGGGGTGGGACGATCCTACCAACACTTGCAGGCCCTCGCTCCTGCCGGGCTGCTGGTGGGCCCGGGTCTGCCAACGAGCCACTACTGGCTGCTGGCCGGTGATTCCACGCCGGCGATCCGCAGCGACGTGGCCACGCTGGGAGCCGAGCACTGGCTGGGCTACGATTGGCTGGCCTCGGTGAACCTCTACGCGAGACGCAGCAGCGGGATCGCGCTGGTCGATCCAACACCTGGGCCCATCCCTGGAACGCCGAACATTGTTGAGGGCACAAACGTGGCGCGGGGGGTCGAGACCTCCGTGCGGCGACTCGCAGGCAGTTTCACGTGGTCGATCGGGTATACCCTCGGCTTCTCGGATATGGAGGCCGCGGGATTGCGGTTCCCGTCTGCAGCGGACCGCAGGCACGCCTTCGACTTCACCAGTATCTGGCGGACGCCCCTGCGTTTGTTCGGCGGGTCGTTCACTTTTGCACAGGGCTACACTTTCGCTTCAGGTGCACCCTACACGCGAGTCCACCCGGGGAATTTCACGTGCGACGAGGAGCAGGACCGCTGCGTGCCGATTGTGCCGGACGTGTTGGACCAGCCGAACGCTGTTCGCAGCGAATGGCACTTGGGTCTCGACCAGCGACTCGACTGGGACTGGGAGTTCGCGGCCTGGAAGCTCGGCCTGTTCTTCTACCAGCGGGTCGGACTCAGCTACTCGAACGACCTCACATATACGCTGAGACGTGGCGGGGGGTGCAGTCGCGAGAGCATCGATTCTCCTTTCTGCGGCCCCGAAAGCGACCAGTTCGAGCCGGACATGACCATCAATAGTCTGCAGCTGGGGTTGAGAGTCGCGTTCTAGGAGCGGGGCCGTCTCTTCCTGACTTGCACCTTTGTATCTGGTTGTATAATATATGTCATGCCAAAGGGGAACTTCCTTGCCGAGTTCGAGCTGTATCTGATGTTGGCCATCGCCCGGCTGGGCGATGGAGCCTACGGAGTAACGATCCGCCAGGAGATCGAGCGGCGCACGGGGAGACCGGTTTCGATCGGCGCCGTGTATGCCACGCTGGGACGATTGGGTGACAAGGGCCTGGTGAGCTTCCGCGAGTCCGACCCGCTCCCGGTGCAGGGGGGGAGATCCCGCAAGTACTTCCGCCTGACAGCAGCAGGCCACAAAGCCCTGCGCCACTCGGCCATGATGTTGGAGCGGATGATGGAAGGCCTGGAACTCGGTGCCAAGTCGAGTCCCGCCCAGTGATGACGCAGCCGCCACGTCTCGCCGTGCTGTTGCTCCGACTGGCGCTGGACGCCCGCGACCGGCGCTTCGTGCTGGACGATCTCTCCGAGGAGTATGCTGCGCGCGTCGCGGCAGGAGGACAGGCACCGGCTACGCGCTGGTATTGGTCCCAAGTGACACGCTCCCTGGGACCGGTTCTATGGCGCCGTGCCTGCCGCCCGCGTAGGCTGGTGATCTCGTTCCAACCGAGGGGGACAGCCTTGGAGTCGTTGTGGCAGGACCTCCGGTTCGCCGTGAGGACGCTGTGGAGGATCCCGGGGTTCACGCTCACCGCCGTCGCTACAGTAGCGCTGGGTATCGGTGTGAACACGGCGGCGTTCAGCCTGGTGAGCAGCGTAGTGCTCAAACCGTTGCCGTTCGAGGACGCTGACCGGCTGGTCGAGATCTGGGCCGAGGGTGAGCCGATGGGCGCTCAGGTGACGACCACGCCACAGCCGGAGATGCTGCAGGCGTGGCTCGATCGCGCGGAGTCGTTCGACGCGATCGGATTGTTCAATGAGGAGGAGCTGACTCATAGCGGCGGTGCCGAACCGGAGATCCTGCACGCCGCGATCGTATCGCCCAATCTGATGGAGATGCTCCGCGTAACGCCACGGTTGGGGAGGGAGCTTGCTCCTGCCGACGTGGAATCGGGTGAAGGGCAGGGCGTCCTGCTGTCGGAGGGGTTCTGGCGGCGCCGATTCGGGTCCGATCCCGAGGTATTGGGACGCACGCTCACTCTCGATGAGAAGTCTTACGTCGTGGTGGGAATCGCGCCGCTGGAGCTGGAGCGGCTGTTCGAAGCGCGGTTCTTCATCGGGCCTCCGAAACAGGTTTGGCTGCCGCTCTCGGTAGCATCGATTCAAACTTGGGAGGACACACCGTTTGTCATCGCGCGGTTGAAACCGCACGTAGCGGTGGCTGAGGCGCAAGCCGAGCTCGATGTGATCCAAGCGAGTCTCACGGCTGCCGGGCTGAATGAAGGCGGCTGGCGTCCGCTGGTATCGAGCACTGCAGAGATGGTGAACAGCCGTCTGGCAACCGTGCTGTGGGTGCTGCTCGGATCAGTGGGCTTGGTGCTGCTCATCGGCTGTGCCAACATTGCGAACATGCTGATGGCGAGAGGCGTGACTCGACGACATGAGTTCGCCGTTCGATCGGCACTGGGGGCAAGTCGGGCGCGCGTGACGCGGCAACTGCTGGTCGAAGGTCTGGTGCTGAGCGTCGTCGGCGCGGGATTGGGAGTCGTGCTCACATATTGGACGCTCGAGGCGACGGCGGGTCTGGCGGCGCACGATATCAGAGAACTGCGATCGGTGCGCATCGACCCGATAGTGCTCGTGTTCACACTGGGCCTCTCGTTGGTGACGGCGCTGATCTTCGCCCTGGCACCGGCAGCCCAACTCCAATTCTGTGGCACCGCTGACTCTCTGACCGGTGGGGCCCGCACCGGCACATCCAGTACGTACGGCTCGCTGGTTAGACAAAGCCTGGTGGCGGCTGAAGTGGCGATGGCGCTCGTGCTGCTGGTGGGAGCGGGGTTGCTACTCAATAGCTTCATGCACCTCAGCCGGGTCGACCCGGGGTTCCATCCGTCCGGGGTGGTGGCGCTGGAGCTGACGCTCCCGGAGACGCGGTATCCGGAGACGGTGCAGAGGCGTGAGTTCTTCAGGACCGTGGCGGACCGCATCAGGCTGCTACCCGCAGCTCAGGTTGTGGGCCTGGCCCGCGGCGTGCCACCGGATGTCCCCTGGTTGTTCGGCACCGTTGAGATCGACGGTCGCGAGGATGTGGTTGACACTTCGCCGCTCAAGGCGGGCAACTGGATTTCGCCGGAGTACTTCGGCACGATAGGGGCCAGCCTGCGAGAAGGGCGCGAGTTCACTGCAATCGACAGCCGCAGTGACGCTGCGCCGGTGATCGTGAATGAGTCGCTTGCACGCAGATTCTGGCCGGACGGAGGTGCCGTGGGGACGCGCATCCGACTGGAGCTGCCGTTCCAATCGGAGGGGGTGGTGGAGCATACCGTTGTCGGCGTATTGCGCGACATCAAGGCGTTCGGACTGGGCGACGAGCCTGATCGGATGCAGGTATACTTCCCATTCGACAGCTACAGCGCGCGAGAGGGAGTTGTGGTGGTGCGCGCTGCCGGCGACACCGACGACCTCATTCCCCAACTCAAGGAACAGGTCTGGGCGGTTGATCCCAACCTGCCCATCACTCGGGTGATCAGGCTGGATCGCGACCTCTCCGCCAACATTGCGCGCCCACGGTTCAACGCTCTGTTGCTCTCGTCATTTGCCGCACTCGCCCTGTTGCTCGCGGTCATTGGTGTGTACGGAGTCACCTCACTATCAGCCAGTCAGCGCACTCGCGAGATCGGGGTGCGCGTGGCCTTAGGAGCGCAGCGCAGCGACATCCTGAAGCTGATGGTCGGCAGCGGGATGAAGCCGATCGCGATCGGTGCTGTTTTGGGCCTGGCTCTTTCGTACGCGTTCACGCGCTTTCTCCGCAGCCTGCTGTTCGAGATCGAGCCAACCGACGTACTCACATTTGTCACGGTCACACTAGTGCTGGTGGTCGTCGGTGTGCTCGCATGTTACGTGCCGTCGCGGCGCGTGACAGCCGTGGATCCGATCGGGGTGTTGAGGCAGGAGTAGAGGACGAAGCTCGACTTGCCGTTCGGTGCGGCACCTCACATCATCCGTGCTAGCGGTACCTCTGAGACTCCGCACACGGAGCTGTCACTCGCAAAGCTCTCGAGCATGGGTCGACGCAGCGCAAGTTCCCGGTGCACATGAATGCGTTCACCGCCGTGTGTGAGTCGAATTGGAAAAGGAGACGTGCCAATGTCAGCGCTCGCTGGTAATGCCGCCATCGTGACGGGAGGAAGCAAGGGAATCGGGCGTGCGATAGCCGCGTCGCTGGCGCAGGCGGGCGCCGACGTGGTGCTCTGCTCGCGGCAGGCCGCCGAAGCCCAAGCGGCGGCTGAGAGCCTGGCGGGTTTGGGTGGGGGGCGCGTGCTCGGCATCCCGGCCGACGTGCGCCGCGAGGACGCCGTCAGGCAGTTGATCACGACCACGGTGCAGCAGTTCGGCGGGCTCGACATCCTGATCGCCAACGCCGGGATCGGCGGCGGCTTCGCGCCGATCGACGAGATTGCGCCGGACGATTGGCATCGAGTCATCGAGACCAACCTGACCGGCGTCTACTACTGCTGCCATGTGGCTGTGCCGGAGCTGAAGCGGCGAGGCGGAGGATGGATCATCACCATCGGCAGCCTGGCCGGCCGCTACGCGTTCGCCGGCGGCACGGCCTACAACGCCTCGAAATTCGGGCTGCTTGGCTTCACCGAGGCCCTCATGTTGGACGTGCGCGAGCACAACATCCGGGTGAGCTGCATCATGCCGGGCTCGGTGGACACCTACTTCAATGACGGAGAGCCGTCGGGGGAAGCGTGGAAGCTCGTCCCCGATGACGTGGCCCGAGTGGTGCGACAGCTGCTTGAGCATGAGGACCGTGCGCTGCCGAGCCGCGTGGAGCTGAGGCCGTCGCGGCCGCAGCGGAGCTGACTGAGGAGCAGACTCCTGTTGCAATATTAAAGTCCACTTACTAGACTTATTTATGACCTTGGGGCAGCTCGCGACGGCGATCTCGGCGCCGCCCAAGTGGGTGCTGAATGCAAACGCTGTGCTGCAGTTGAAACCGGCGTATAGCGTGCAGCGCGCGCGGGTGTTGGCACTGACGCGGGTGTTGGAACAGTCGATTGGCCTTCCCCTCAAGCGGGCCTACCAGCTCGCCCGAAAAACGCTGAAAAAGCCAGATGACCCGGCTAGTTGGCGGCACGAGTCGCCCGGCGGAATAGCGGCTGTGGTGATCGACCGCGAACGGTTCCTCTCGGATTTCACAGTCAACTTGTCGCGCGCTCGAGCAGGATATGCCGAACGCAGGCGCGGCAGGCCACCACTAAAACGCAAACGTGGAGTGGCAGCCGCAAAGCGTCACGGTGTGGACCTCAGCCTGCTGCGTGAGTCGCTAAAGCGATCATCAGCAGAGAGATTGCGACGGCTGGATAACGACGCAGCGTTTGCGCAGTCACTCGAGGTAAAGGCGTCATGAGCCTGCTCAGCATGTTGGAGGGATTGGCCGCTGCAGACATCGAGTTCGTGGTCATCGGCGGAGTTGCTGCTCGGGCGCACGGATCACCCCGCATTACAGAAGACCTCGATATCTGTTACAGCACAGCCACCGATAACCTCGATCGTCTCGCTGCATTGCTTGCAGAGTGGAATGCGTACCCCCGCGGCGTGGAGCCCGGCCTTCCGTTCATCATGGACCGCCGCACGCTAACGACCAACCCGATAATCACTCTCACAACGGATGAAGGCGCGTTGGACCTGTTCGACGTCGTTGAGGGTGTCGGGGACTTCAAGGCGGTGCGCCGTGCCTCTGTCAGTGTAGATGGTGGCGCCGTGCAGTTCCTGGCCCTCGATCTACCGGGACTCGTGAAGGCGAAGAAGGCGGCGGGCAGGCCGAAGGATTTGGACCAGGTGCCGGAGCTTGAGGCGCTGATCGAATTGAGGCGGAAAAAGAGGTGAGCCACAGTCTTCCTTCGTCCTTGGCATATCCACCGTGCAGGAACGGCATCCGTCCTCGTGGTGGGGACGGTGGTGGCACGAAGAGG
>CP070666.1:3173020-3176075 GCA_020351775.1 Gemmatimonadota bacterium
CTTGTTCGACCGGGTTCTGTGTCGCCATTACGAGGAACAGTGGTGGCAGTCTGTGCGTCGTGCCGGCGACTGTTACCTGGCGCTCTTCCATCGCCTCCAATAACGCCGCCTGCACTTTGGCGGGCGCACGGTTCACCTCGTCGGCCAGCACCAGGTTGGCGAAGATCGGCCCTTGCTCGAAGCGGAACTTGCCTTTGCCATCCACCTGATGGTAGACCTCGGTACCGGTCACATCAGAGGGCAACAAGTCCGGTGTGAACTGGATGCGGGAGAGATCGGCCTTGAGGTGTTTGCCGAGGCTCTTGATGGCGCGGGTCTTGGCCAGACCGGGAAGGCCCTCGACCAGCAGGTTACCGTTTGCGAGCAGGCCGATGATGATGCGCTCGAGGATGTGCTCCTGGCCCACGATGTCCCGAGACATGCGGGACTGGAGATCGAGGATGGTTTCGCGTGTGCTCATGGCTCTGTCAGGTCAAAGTGCGAGAACTGGGGGTGACCGGTGACCGGCGACCCCTAAGATGAAGCCTCCGCAGGTCCGGCGATAGACCGACACGGACCCTGACATCATCTACTGGGAGAATGTCGGCCGGGCTCTGAGTGTGTTACTGTCAGTTCTGACAGTTGTTTCCCCAGGGACCTGCGCGGAGCCTTACTCAATGACGCTCGCTATAATCATTGCCACCGCTCATATACTCGGGTTCGTCACATCGGTCGCCGCGCTGATGGGAACGCGAACGTCGCAGGGCACCATCGCGTGGATCATCTCATTGAACGCTTTCCCCTACTTGGCGGTGCCGGCGTATTGGGTATTTGGCCGCTCCAAGTTCCGGGGCTATGTCGTCGCACGTAAGGACGAAGACGCCGACTTCCGGCGCGCGTTGAGCGGGGTTCGGGAAGGTGTGGAGCCCTACAGGCGCGAGCTGCCGGATGAGCACGGCCGGGTCCAGGCGGTGGAGCTGCTCGCCCAGATGCCGTTTCTCGGCGGCAACGCCGTCGAGCTGTTGATCGACGGCGAGGCGACCTTCGATAGCATCTTTGCCGGGATCGACCGCGCCAAGCACTACCTCTTGGTCCAATTCTACATCGTTGCCGACGACGAGCTTGGTCATGATCTAAAGGAACGCATGATCGCGAAAGCTAAGCGGGGTGTCCGCGTCTTCTTCTTGTACGACGAGATAGGGAGCGGCAAGCTGCCGAAGTCCTACGTCCAAGAACTGCGCGATGCGGGAATCGAGGCGAGTGCGTTTCAGTCGACGCGGGGCTCCGGCAATCGATTCCAACTCAACTTCCGCAACCATCGGAAGATCGTGGTGGTGGACGGTGCGGACGGTTGGGTCGGCGGCCACAACGTGGGCGATGAGTATATGGGGCGGGATCCCAAGTTCCCCGGCTGGCGCGACACGCACATCCGGATCGCGGGCCCCTCCGTGCTAGGTTTGCAGCTGTCGTTTCTCGAGGATTGGTACTGGGCGCGTAATGAGATTCCGGAGCTTTCGTGGGAGCCGAGGCCAGCCGAGTCCGGTGACGTTCCGGTGCTCATTCTGCCCTCCGGTCCGGCAGACGACGTGGAGACCGCGAGCCTGATGTTCCAACATGCGATTCACTCTGCGGCCGAGCGCGTCTGGATCGCCAGTCCCTACTTCATCCCCGATGAGGGAGTGACCGGGGCACTGCAACTAGCGGCGCTGCGCGGCGTAGATGTTCGCATTCTCATTCCCGACAAACCAGATCACCTGCTCGTTTACTACTCGGCGTTTGCCTTCGCGCGCGACCTGTTGAATACGGACATCGGGATCTATCGCTATGGGCCTGGATTCTTGCATGCCAAGAGCTTTCTTGTCGACAATCATGTCAGCGGGGTCGGAACGGCCAACCTGGACAACCGGTCGTTCCGTCTGAATTTCGAAGTGACCGGCATTGTCGTCGATGAGGGCTTTGCGGCGGAGGTCGAGCAGATGTTCCTCGCCGACTTCTCCAGTGCGGAGAAGATGACGATGGCGGACATTGACTCGCTGTCTGTCTGGTTCCGTGGCATTGCGCGCGCGGCGTATCTCACGGCGCCGATTCAATAGGCCAAGGTGCCGGCGGGTGAAGCTCCAAGTGCCCAGCGCGATCGCGGAGACCGAACACGCCATCAGGTGCACCGAATTGTTTCGAAGCTAGGTCGTAGCACAGCTCTGCTACTGAATAGGAGAATCGCAGTCGCAACGAGAAGGCCCGCTCAGGGGCAGGGACATAGCCGAGATCGTAATCGGATCTCAGTTGCTGGCGTTTCCGGTAGCCGTGACCGAGGAGGTGTGGAATTTGAGCGAGGAACTCTCGCTGGCGCGCGTGGGGCTGTTTACCTTGGCCTCGCTTGTCGTTGTCGGGGTATTCGTGTACACGGCCTACAACCACGAGGGTGTTGTACCCAAGGGAAAAGACTTCTATTTGCGGGTGAGCGCGACCTACGTGGTTACGCTCGTAGCCTGTGCGGCGCTGCTCATGGGAATCGACCGGCTCAAGCTCGTGACGGATCCCACGCTGGCGCTGAAACGGACGGTGCTAGTGGCATTTCCGGGGAGCTTCAGCGCCACGGTGGTGGATAGTATACGATAGGCTTCATGGTGACTCGCGCCTGTCAGCGCACGTCCTCCTGTCACATTTGACAGTTATCAGAGTCCCCACGTCGTGGCAAGATAATCGTATGGAGTCATTCCCTGGCTGAGAGGGCGGTCGCGAAGTCGGGCGGATTGCGGAGGAGAGAATAGGAAATGGAGGCTCCCTGGTGAGGATCCGCTTCGCCATCAGCGCACCCATGTGGTGTGGGGCAATGCGAGGAATGTCGGCTCGGAGGCGTCCAATCACATCGCGTCAGATTGGGGTGGCGTTTGCCATCCTGTCGGGGTCGCTCCTCGTCGGTGCCGGGGCGGTGGCCCAGCAAGCAGAGCGGGGGGATACCGCCGCCGATCTGGCTAGCCGAATCACGCTCCAACCCGGTGGGTTGATTCAGATGCGCTACACGCTGAACCGCCGGGAGCCGCCAGCCGAGGCGAATGAGTGGATTCAAGGTTTC
>CP070666.1:3176175-3190788 GCA_020351775.1 Gemmatimonadota bacterium
TTGCCGTCGGGCGAATACGCGATCTTCCCCCAAAGGACCTGGTGCGCCTCGGTGGTGAGTTGCCGCGCGACACCGCCTTCACGTGGGACCACGAAGATGTTTCCCCCACACACTCCCCCGCCACACTCTCCTCCAAGGCGTATGAAAGCCACCGACCTTCCGTCGGGCGACCAGCAGGGATAGCGGTCCTGTGTCGGGCTCGAGGTTAGCTGCGTCGGCTCACCACCCTCAACCGGGATCGTCCAGATGTTGACCTGCGGCGTTTCCGATTGTAGGAACCCGCTGAGCACGATCCTCTCACCATCAGGGGATACATCGACTCCGGTGCCCGGGGGGACCGGAATGAGCACCGGGTCGGAATCAATCGGCACAGTGGCGACTTCACCACCCTCGGCAGGTACGGAACTGGGTGTATGAGGCTCCCCGAGGGGATCATAGAAGTATATCTTCCGGCCATCAGGGGACCAGCCGGGATGGAGCATCTCGTAGCCCTCGGGCGCGACCTGAACTGCTAGCCCACCGGATGCAGCTACGGTATAGAGGGCTGCGCGGGGAGGGTACATGAGAAACACTCCGATCTCGTTCTCCGGTGTCCATCCTGCCAACATCTTGAAGGTCTCGGCCGGGAGTTTGATGTTTGCAGCTGCCCGTGTGGTTCTCCCTTCTTCCGACGCCGCGATCACCCGGATCTCGTTGCTTTCATGCCATCCCCCGAAACGCTCGAAGTTGTAGGCAATCCAGTTGCCGTCCGGCGACCAGACGGGACCTCGCGCTCCGCCGGATGAATCCACGACCACTGGCACTCCACCGGTAGCCGGGATCACCCACACTTCGTTCTGCGCTATCCCATCCGATTCCCTCCCCAACATTCTCTCTTCCTCGAGACCGGTGAACTTGACATAGGCAACATGTCTCCCATCGGGAGAGAACGCGGGTTCACTGCTCAGTGATTGAGTCAACTGGCTAACCTCCCCACCCTCCACGGGGATTGTGTAGATGGAGAGATCATCCTGCAGTGACTGACGGCTATCGCGTTCCGCCGCATCTGATTCCGGGTCTGTGTAGGAGAATGCCAGTATCTTCCCATCAGGCGATAAACCGAGGCGGTGGGCTTCGTAGCCCTGGCCTTCGACGACGTATTCGCCGGGAATCCTAATGGGCTCGCCACCTGCTGACGGGATGACATGTATGGTCCGGTCCCCCGAGCAGTCGGGCGGATCCCCTTCCGCGTTGAAAGCGATCCACTCCCCATCGGCGGACCAGGCGAGTTCGTTGCCCCAGTTGTTCGCGCACATCGGTTCGGTGAGCCGCACCGGCTCGCCTGCCATATCGGGTTCCACGTTCCCCTGCAACGGAACCACCCAGAGGCTGCCGTCAGAGGTGAAGGCTAGTCTGCTCCCGTCGGGCGAAAGCACCCCGTTGTCCGGCTTGCTGGCGATCTCGATCTTCCTGAACGTCGGCTCGCGGCGCAGCTCGGCCAGCTCCTGGGCTAGACTGGCCAGCCGTTCCTGAGCCACAGCGACTGCGTCACGCTGCTCGGGAAAGCCGTCGATCACATCGCGGTATGCATCCCGCGCTTCGATCAGGCCGAGCTTCTCGAGACACAGGCCGATGTGGAGCTGTGCCTGTGCGGCGACCTCACGAACGGCCGAGTGTTCGTTCAGCAGTTCCCGATACAGGTGAATCGCCCGCTCGAGATCACCTTCCACTTGCTCCGCGTGCAGCGCCTGCTGCAGCGCTACTTCTGCTTCGCGTTGCTGTGCGGCTGCGGCTGAGGCGAAGACAACCGTGGCAACGATCAGCGCCCCGAGTGACGCAAAGACCCTAATAATCTTTCTTTCCGGCATTGCGATACCCTCTGTGTGCAGACTCACCGCCAAGCTAGGCTCCCCTCTCGCTGTCCGGATTTTCGATCCATGGTGAGCTTGCGAACTGCGGGCAAAGATTCTGTCATGAGATGCTGACACGACCATTCACCCGTCGAACCTGTAGCCAACGCCGCGAACGCCCACGATGAACTGCGGCTCCGCCGCATCGGCCTCGACTTTCTGCCGCAGGTTGGCCACGTGCGTATCGACGACGCGCGGCGTTATCGCCGTGCCCTTGCCCCAAACCTGGTCAGTGATTTCCTGCCGGCTCAACACTCGGCCGCGGTTGCGCACGAATGCCGACAGGAGTCTCAGCTCTGTCGGTGTCACATGGACGATGTCGCCGGCCCGGCGCAGCTCGAACCGCCCGAAGTCGACCGCGACGTCCCCAAACCGGTACACCTCAGGTGTATCGTTGACAGTGCGCCGCAGCACTGCCTTGATGCGAGCCCGCAGCTCGGCGGGGCTGAATGGCTTGGTGACGTAGTCATCGGCCCCGATCTCTAGACCCAGCACCTTCTCGGCATCCTGCGTCTTGGCGGTGAGCATGATGATCGGAATCTTGGAACCGCCTCTCCTGAGCTCGCGGCAGACCTCGAAGCCGTCCTTCTTGGGAAGCATGACATCGAGCAGTACGAGATCGAACGTGTCATCACGTGCCCGCGCCGTTCCCAGTTCTCCGTCCCCTACAACCTCGACCTCATAGCCCTCTAGCGCCAGATCGTCCTCCAGGCCCAACGCGATCGCCGGATCGTCTTCCACCACTAGAATGCGTGCCATCGGTCACTCCTCGACCGGAAGCAGAATCGTGAACGTGCTGCCCTGACCCACTTTGCTCTCCACCCGCACCTTTCCACCGTGCGCATCGACGATGTGTTTGACCATCGACAGTCCGATACCGGTTCCCTTGGTGCCGCGTCCATCACAGGAGGTGCCACGGATGAACTTCTCGAAGATCGCCGCACGCTCGGTCGCCGGGATACCAACGCCCTCGTCGTGCACTGCGATCGCTAGATGTCCGTCAACCTGCGATACGCTCACCGAGACTCTCTTGCAGTCCGGCGAATACTTGACGGCGTTGTCCAGCAGGTTCCACACTGCGCGACCGAGTGCCTCAGAGTCGGCCCGCACTGTCGGCATCGGTGCGTCAGTGCTCAATTCGATGTGATATCCACTGTCGCTCAGTTCGGTCTCGAATTCCTGCACGACAGTCCGCACCAGATCGCCGGGTATCACACGCTCCCAACTGAACTCCAACGCTCCCGCTTCCATCCTGCCGAAGTCCAGCAGCCCCTCGACCAGCCGATGCAGTCTTCCGCTCTCACGTTCGAGAACTCTGTAGTACTGCGCACGCCGTTCTTCGGAAGCTACGCGACCACTCGACAGCAGCTCCGCGAGCTGCCTCAGCGATGTGAGCGGTGTGCGGAATTCGTGCGATACTGCAGCAACGAAGTCCGACTGCAGTCGCGCCACCTCCAGCTCGCGGCTCACACCACGCGTGACCGCGTACAACCCAACCAAGACGAGCAACGCAAGCACTGCCAGGCCGAGCAACATGAGACGGCGCCGGTCCCGGAGCTGAGCGAAATCACTGAGCGGATCGGCGCTCACGACTCTCAAGGCCCACGGCAGACGGGTGTCTGCCACTGCGCGGGTGGCCGCGAGCTGTCGGACAGAGTCCACCGGCGGCGTCAGATCTCTTCCGTTCAGATCGGAGAACGCAATCGCGACACCTTGTTCGGCGAGTGTCGATTCGAGGGCGCCAATCCAGTCTTCTGCGAGATGCGTCGCGCCACCCAGCAGCGCCACGGTCCGCTCGTCGGAGCCGTGCCATACAGCGAGCACGGGTTGCTCGTCAGCCCATGTCACTTCGTGACCCTCGCCCTGAACTGCGCCAGGCCGGTTCCACAACCGCTCGGCCCCTGTGGCAAGCGCCTGCTTCGCGGTCACTCCTTTTGCGACACTGTCCGTGGCGCAATCCGTCCAACGACAGGCCTCACTGGCGTAGAACTCGTATTGTGCTCGGGTGAGACGCCAGCGACCGGCGTGCAGATCATCGTGCAGTGTTTCCGCGTCGCCTTGCACGTCATCGGGTCCGGACAGTTGCTCCTCGATTGACAGGCAGGCGTGTCGTGCCACCAGCTCAGCCGGTAGGGCTCCCACCTCGGTGGCACCCAGAGCTGCGAGTTCGTGGTACGCATCGAGGGCCGCATCGAGGTGCTCGGCTTTGCGCTCCGCCCTGGCGAGTCGCAGCAGGGCACCGGCGCGGGTTAGCGAGTCGGGTGACTGCGAGAGCTGGCGATACTCGCGAGCTGCCGCCGAGAGATCACGGCGCCGAAACTCGAGTGCCTCACCGTTCGCAAACACGCTCGGATCGGGCTCTGGCACTGGCGTCGTGGCTGGATAGAAGAGGAGGCGGCCGCTCGGGTAGCCTGTCACTCCTTCATTGTCGATTACCAGGATGACTGCGTCGGCAGAGAACTGCGCCGCGAGCTGCCGGGCGGAGTCGGAGAGATCCGATAAGGGAACGGTCGAGAGCCTGGAGAGGCGGTCCTCGATTGCAGCGAGCCTGCGAGTGAGTTCGGCCGCTACTACGTCTGCGGCGTGCTCCAACCTGACCTGGATGCGCTGCTGCTCCAGCGCGCGGTCCTGGCGGAACAAGCGCCATCCCAACCAGGCCAGCGCGAACATCAGGAAGAGCGCGATTCCCAGGAACAAGACCACCAAGTGCCGTGGAGGTCGCAGCCAGTGGCTGACCGCCATGAGCTCTCCTGCGAGGGATCACTCTAAGTATTGGTGTCAGTCTGATCGTCCGCCAGCCGACGGTGGTCAAGGAAATGATGAGGTTGTGTCAGGGAATCTTGACAGAAGCTCAGATGGACCGGCGCGCCGGATTCAGCCTTCGAGTCACACTCGAGTTGCCGCCGAAACGCTGGAGGTCGAAGTCCGGATGTAAAAGGCTAAAGCGCAATCCCCGCTCACCGCTCCCTGCTCCCCGCCCCTCACCCCTTCAACAACGCGAGCATCGTTCCCAGAATCGTCAACGTACTTCCCGCCCAGAACACGAACATCCAGCGAATCAGCTTGGTTTCTAGGCCTGCTAGGCCAGTATGGAGTTCCGCGCGTAACTCACCCCGAAGCTCGGCGATCTGCTGCTTGAGTTCGGATCGCAGTTCGGTGATCCTCTGCTCCAACTTGGCATCGAACCGAGCAAAGTTGAGTTCGTTCAACTCCCGCAGCTCCGACAGGTAGCTCGAATCGATCTGATTCAGATAGCTCACTAGCTCATCCGTGAGTTCGTGTCCGAACCTCTCGTAGAATTTTTTTGGAGAACTTCGCAGCTACCGGCATGTTTTCCTCGTCGTGAGACATGGCCCCGCCGAGTGAAATAGAACTCCCGGCCGTCACGCGCGAAGACCGCGTTCAATTCGCCGTGCCGAGTTGACACGAACCCTGGCGCAAAAACTCGAGCGGTCAAACCCGGCGGATCCTGGCCCAGATAATCGCCCGCCGGTTGCTCTGCGCCGTCTGCACTAACGCAGCCCGGCAAGCACGGCAGGAGACAGAGCGTCAGCCAAAGGAAGCATCGGTTCACGATCCCCGCTGCCAGGTGGATATTTCCATTGATCATCAGCCAAGATAGCACCACCGGCCATCCGGCTTGCCGGCGGGCGCGCCTACCTGACGAATGTGGTGGACAACAACCGGTGTCCCGGTACCCCGGCGGTCGCTGCTACTCGCCGATCACGTCGGACGTGTCCGCTCCCCGCTCCCTGCTCCCTCTTTTCCCAGTCTATTTCGTCAGCGTGAAGTCGATCCGAACCATCGACCATACCCGCACCGGCAAGCCGCGCATTCGGCCGGGACGGTAGCGGCTCTGGCATACGATCGACCGGGCCGAGTCTATGAACCCGAGATGCGACGCCTCGATGATCTCAACCGTCCGCCGCTCGGCCACACCCAGGGTGTCGACCACGAACTGCAGCACCACGAATCCCTCGACGCCCAGGTTCCGCATGGCGGCCGGATACACCAGCGGGGGAGACGAGATGAGTTCCGGTTGCTCGTCGAGCAGGGCCTCAGAAGCCCAGACGTAGTCGGCATCGTTTCCCTCACCACCAATCACACCGCCCATGGCGCCAGGGAATGCTCCGACTTCGTAGCCCAGGCCACTGAAGTCACGCGGGTCGAACTGCGACGTCAGATCCGCCACGTCGACCTGCTCCGGCACTGTGACCGGCGGGACCAGGTTCTTGAAGCCTCTGATATCCGGCAGATTGTGGATGACCGGCGGGGCGAGCCGCGGCAACTCGCGCGGCACTGCCCGCGGTGGTGCGAGATAGAGCAGCGCGGTGTCGGCCGGTGCGTACGCTTGCTCCACCGTCGGCACTGTGAGTGCCACGGCCGCCGCGACGACGGCGGCGTGCGCTACAACTGCGATCGCCGTTTGCGGTGCCTTGCTCGCCAGACTGGTAACCGGCGGTTTGGAATCCACCAGGCCGGCACACTGCATGTGCCGCCGTGAGGCAAGGGCACGCGGGGAGATGCTCAGACGAATGCTGCACCGCTCGCAGCGGATCACCCATACCGGCGTTGCCCGCTTCCGCAGAACGACCGGTCCCCCGACCATGAGGGGTTCACGGCAGCGGGGGCAGCGAGTCACTGCGCCGTGGTTCGGCAGCGAGGTGCGTAGCAGCGCAATCTCAGCAGCGCTATAAGTGACCGACTCACTGCGTGTTATGGGGTCACGCAACCGGCCGCGCTGGCGGGTGTATGGGATCCTGGGAAACAGGTCCAGCGGTTTCATCGGGCCACCCTCCCCGCGTGTCGCAGGACAAGGTGCATTGCACCCGTCAATTTGCAGTCAATTGGGAGGATGGGTGGGTCAAGTGAAGGCAGAGAGCGCAGGTGCGCCACTCCCCCGCATCCACGATCTTGTGCGCGGCACTACTCGCTCTGCCGAAATCCGTACATGACCGAAGCTCATTCACCCCACACGAGGATCCTCGTGGGAGCGGGGAGAGCCCACATTGCGATCGGCATCGGTTTCCGCTCCCCGCTCCCCATTAGATTCCCGTAACTTCCTCTGGCTCCTAGAACGAAGGGACCACGATGTCCAGCATCCGCCGTGCTGTTTTAGCTCTCACCGCAGCAGTTGCCACATCACTAACGATTCCAGAGCCAATCTCCTCGCAGGACCCGCGGACCATCGAGAACCTGCGCGCCTTTGCGAAGCTCTACGGGTACGTCAAGTACTTCCATCCCAGCGATGCCGCGTTTGAGACCGATTGGGATTCGTTCGCCGTCTACGGCGCTGAGCGTGTGATGGGTGCATCCGACACTGAGGAACTGAGGGGCGTACTCGAAGACCTGTTCCTACCTCTGGCGCCGACCGTTCAACTCTATGCGGTTGGCGAACCACCACCGCCCCCAATCGAGACGCCGGCCGACACCGCTGGCCTCCTGCTGGTCGCCTGGCAACACCAGGGCCTTGGCGTCGGCACGCAGAGTCCCGTGTACAGCAGTATCCGGCTCAACCGTAGAAACCGTATGTCTGCCGGATCGAATGCCCCGGGGATCGTCACTCAGGCCGTCGACGCAACATCGCTACGCGGCAAGCAGATCAAGCTGAGCGCCTTTGTCAGAACCGCGGTGAGTGGTGGCGGCAACCAGGCGCAGCTGTGGTTGCGGGTCGATCGCGCCGACCAGCAGCTCGGCTTCTTCGACAACATGGACGATCCTCCCATCACCGCGGCCGAGTGGCAGCAGTACGAGATCGTAGGTGATGTGGCCGACGACGCCAGCCGCATCGTGTTCGGCTGCTTTCTACTCGGCAGTGGCGCGGCCTGGTTCGACGAATACCAAATATCCGTGCGCGGAGAGGGCGGCGCCTGGGAACCGGTCGAGATAACGAATCCCGGTTTCGAGCAGGCTGCAGAGAGTGGCGGTCCCGCAGGCTGGCGGTCCGGCAGCCAGGGATACGAGTACGTCCTGGAAACCGAGGGCGCCCACAGCGGCTCGCAGTCGCTGGTCGTAAGGGACAGGGTGGACTGGTTCGCTGGCCAGATGTTCGAGGGTCGGCCGGGGCTCGGAGAGACGGTCGAGCGGGAGATCGGGGCCGGCCTGATGGCTCGCGTACCACTGGCTCTGCTGAGCGACAGCTCCGGGATGGTGGTGCCGTCCGATGACGAGAAGCGTCGCGAGCTGCGCCGCGAGATCGCGGCGGTCGCCTCCGCCAGAGCGACGGTGGACGAGGTGTCGGTCCGCGTGGCGGGAGTGGTGATAACGTGGAACGTGTTCCAGCATTTCTATCCCTACTTCGACGTGATCGACACCGACTGGGACGAGGAGCTGACCACCGCGCTGCGTCAAGCCCTCGAGGATGAAAGCGCCCAGGACTTCTACCGCACGATGAACAGGCTGGTGGCCACGTTGCATGACGGCCACGGTCGCGTGATCCATCAGGCGCTCAGTCCAGGGATGCGGATCCCCGCCCGACTCGAGTGGGTCGAGCGCCAGGTGGTCGTCACGGCAAGCGCGGATACGGGAGTGCTGCAACGCGGCGACGTGATCGTGTCGGTCGACGGCGTGCCGGCGGAGGAGACGCTGCTCGAGCGTGAGCGCTACATATCGGGATCGCCCCAGTGGCGACGCTACCGTTCGCTGATGGAACTGGGGGCAAGCCGCGACAGCGCTCCGGCGGATCTGGTGATCGAGCGGGACGGTGCAACACTGGAAGTAGCGGTCGCGCGCAGCGGCAACGTCCAGCTGACCGAGTTCGCCCGGCCGAACGTCAGCGAGATCGAAGCCGGCATCTATTACGTCAATCTCGACAACGCCGAGATGGCTGAGATAGCCGAGCACATGGCAGAGATAGCGCAAGCCACGGGTGTCGTGTTCGATCTCAGAGGCTACCCCAACGGGAACCACGGCGTGATCAGCCATCTGCTGGAGCGCCCCGACACTTCGGACAGCTGGATGCACGTCGCGCAGATGATCTACCCCGACCAGGAGGATATCGTGGGCTGGCGGTCGGCGGGCTGGAATTTGCCGGCACTCGAGCCGCACATCGAGGGTATGGTTGCGTTCATTACCGATGGCCGCGCGATCAGCTACGCCGAGTCGTTCATGGGGTTCATCGAGCACTACAGGCTTGGCGAGATCGTGGGGCAGCCGACCGCCGGCGCCAACGGCAACGTCAATCCATTCGGACTGCCCGGCGGTTTCAGAGTCACCTGGACCGGCATGAAGGTGACCAAACACGACGGCAGCCAGCATCACCTGGTGGGCATTCAGCCCACGATTCCGATGGAACGAACCATCCAAGGAATCCGCGAAGGTCGGGATGAGTTACTCGAGCGGGCGTTGGAGGTAGTTCGGGGAGCCGGGAGCGGGGAGCAGGGAGCAGGGAGCAGAGAAACACCATCGTGACCGCCGGGAAACCGGGGAACCGGGATACCGGGATACCGGGTAGCCACCCGCGGACCTTCGAGCCAGCGACTCTTGCGCTGCTCGTCGCGGCGTCGGTGGTCGGCGCGATTATTGGGCTGCAGATCCTGACGACGCTGGGAATCACTCCCAACACTTCGATAATCGGCGTTCTCGTCGCCATTCTGGTGTCGCGGGTCCCGATTGCGATCTTCCGGCGGTTCCGCTCGATTCACCGCCAGAACCTGGTTCAGACCAACATCTCGAGTGCCACGTTCGGCGCTGCCAACTCGCTGCTCGTACCGATCGGGGTCCCGGTCCTGATCGGACGTCCCGATCTCGTGGCACCGATGCTGATCGGCGCCACGTTGGGCATGCTGATCGATGTCGCCATGCTGTACTGGTTCTTCGATTCCCGTCTGTTCCCCGGCCACGCCCCGTGGCCGGTCGGCATTGCGGCGGCGGAGGCGATACGGGCGGGGGATGAGGCGGGTAGGCGGGGCGCGGTCCTCGGTGCGGGTGCGGCGGCGGGCGTCGCAGGCTCGTCTGGCTTGTTCGGTGGATTGGGGTTCTGGGGCGCCAGTGGTATCCCGATGGCGGCGTTGGGCATTGCATTCCTGGGCAACGTGTGGGCGTTGGCGCTGTTCGGCATCGGACTGCTGGTCCGCGCCTACGCTCCCGGGATCGTTGGAGTGGATCTCAACCAGCAGCTGATTCCGCACGGGATAATGATCGGTGCGGGATTGGTGGCTCTGGGCCAAGCGGTTGTCTTCGTGGTATGGCGGAGTCGACGGTCGGGCGCCGCAGCTGCCAGCGGTGAACGAACTTCGCGGGTGCATGAGGAGCCAGCGCCACTGAGCCGCAGCGACCGAGATGCGGGAGTGGCGCTGCTGCGCGGAATTGGCCTTTATGTGGTCGCAGCGTTGTTGCTCACGGCGATAGCCGGTTTCTGGACTGAGATGTCGCCGCCGCAACTGGTGGGTTGGGCGCTGTTCGCCGCGGTGGCGTGTATCGCGGCCGAGTTCATTGTGGGATTCTCCGCGATGCACGCCGGTTGGTTTCCCGCGTTTGCGACCGCGTTGGTCTTCTTGATAGTCGGACTGGCGCTGGGGTTTCCCGCACCGGCCGCGGGACTCCTCGTTGGGTTCGTGGCGTCGGGCGGTCCGGCGTTCGCCGATGCTGGATACGACTTGAAGGCCGGGTGGTATCTGCGCGGCCACGGCCGGAGACAGCAGTTCGAGCGAGCCGGACGCAGGCAACAGATTATCGCTGCTGTTCTGGGCCTCTTGGCGGCGCTCGTCGTGGTGAGTTTGTTCCACGACCACTACTTCGACAGAGACATGTTCCCTCCGGTCGTGCGTGTCTACGCCGTCACGATCCAATCGGGAATCGACTCGTCGAGCGCCGGCAACCTGTTGCTCTGGGCGATCCCCGGGGCCTTGATCCAGCTGATTGGTGGAGGGCGGCGCCAACTGGGCGTGCTATTCGCAACGGGACTGCTGGTGCTCAATGCGGCCGCCGGTTGGGTCGTGCTCTTAGGAATCGTTATACGTATCGTTCTCACCAGAGGAGAACGGGTGCCGGAAGGATCACCGCTCACGGTGCTTGCCGCCGGGTTCATTGCTGGGGACGCGCTGTGGGCGTTCGGCTCGTCGGTGTTGCGCCTGTAGTGTCGCCGATCTGCAAGGAAGGGTGCGGATCAACGCGGATGACACCGGGCTGGATGCCAGCTCGACTTGCAGGACGGATAAGCAGGTCGAACAAGGAAGTCGACTGGCCGGCATGTGACGCAGCCCGTCACGTGCCGCAACGACCTGAGATATCTCGCGCAAGCAGGTAGGCTATCATGGCATTGAAACAGGTTCTCGATATCCTCGAGCTGCTCGATCGGCCCCTAATTGCAGGCTCTGAGCTGGTAGATCTCTTCGCGGCTCGCGGTCTGAGCGACATCACGGTCGAGCCGGAGCAGACCGACAAGGGATCCACGACCTTCGTCAAGCTGCTCGTGCCCGGTGCACGGGGGCGAAGCGGTGACGGGGACGCACCGACGCTGGGGATAATCGGTTTTCTCGGTGGTGTGGGTGCGCGGCCCGAAGTAGTGGGGTTGGTTTCGGATGGAGACGGCGCCGTGACGGCATTGGCAGCCGGTCTCAAGCTGGCGGACATGCACTCTGTGGGGGACGCGCTGCAAGGCGACGTGATCGTGGCAACTCACGTTAGCCCGAACGCGCCCGTCATCCCCCACGAGCCGGTGCCGTTCATGGGATCTCCAGTCTCGATGGATACGATGTGCGAGCTACTGGTAGACGAGAGAATGGATGCGATTCTCTCTATCGATACCACCAAGGGGAATCGCGTGATCAACACCCGCGGATTTGCGATCTCGCCCACCGTGATGCAGGGCTACATCCTGCGGGTGAGCGAGACGTTACTCGACCTGCAGCAGCACGTCCTGGGTCGGCCGCCAGCGGTGTTCGCGATTAGCATGCAGGACATCACGCCATATGCTAACGAGCTGTTTCACCTGAACAGCATCCTACAGCCTGCGACAGCGACGACGGCCCCGGTAGTCGGTGTCGCGATCACGGCGGAGACTGCCGTGCCGGGCTGCGCCACTGGCGCAAGCCATGAAGTGGATATCGCGATGGCGGCGCGGTTCAGCGTTGAGGTGGCCAAGGCGTACACGGCGGGCCGCGCCCAGTTCTACGACGCGGAGGAGTTCAGCCGGTTGGAGCGGTTGTACGGATCTATGAAACACCTGCAGACGTCCGGGAAAGAGTCGTGAACTCGTGACTCGGATGATCGGGGCAGTAACGGTCGGTCAGTCGCCACGCGACGATGTGGTCCCGGAGATCGTGAGCGAGTTGCGAGGCGACATGCGGGTGCTGCAGTGCGGTGCGCTGGACCGATTCACAGCGGACGAGCTGCAACCCCAAGCGCCAGGATGTTGGGACACGACTCTGGTGACCCGTATGCGCGACGGTGAGGAAGTGCGTGTGAAGCGCAGCTTCGTAGTTCCGCTGCTGGCCGATTGCGTCCGCTCTCTTGAAAGCCGGGTAGATCTGATCGCGCTGCTGTGTACCGACCCATTTCGTGAGCTGACCTCCAGCAAGCCGCTGTTGTCACCGGGCCGGCTGTTCCCCGAGATGGTGGCAGAGCTCCGCGTCGACCGGCTTGGCGTGCTCGTTCCGGCCGAGGCTCAGGTTGACGCGCAGTGTGAAAAGTGGAGTGACCTGGTCCCCGAGGTCTTCATCCAGGCGGCGTCACCGTACGGTGACGAACAGCGGGTCGGCGCCGCCGCAGAATCATTGAGCCACGCCAACGTGGATCTCGTCGTGATGAATTGCATCGGATATACGAAGGCAATGAAGCGAGCCGTACAATCAATGGTTCGGTGCCCGGTTCTGTTGGCTTCTGAGACGGTGGCCAGGGCGGCGGGGGAGGTGTTGGGGGGGTAAGGGGCGGGGAGCCGGGAGCGGGGAACAGAGTCTACAGGGAAACGAGAGCATGGCCGCCGCGACCGCCGGGGCCTCGTGACAGCCGGGATTCCGGGACACCAAGATCCCGGGCCTTACCCTTGCCAACACTGGTCCCCTCCATAGAATCCTAGCGTTCTAGTCTTGCGTAATGCAGAACATCGCCTACAAGCACGCCCACGGAGGAGTTGGTCATGTCTATCGTCCGAGGATCAAGGGCTTTCACGTCGTGGCTCGCGCTCGTTGTGCTGGTCTCGTTGGCTGGTTCGCAACCTGCGGCAGCCCAGGAGATCACCCGGGTCGCATCGGTGGAGGGGATCACCGAATACGTGCTCGACAACGGCCTGCGTGTGTTGTTGTTCCCCGACGCCAGCAAGCCGACGATCACCGTCAACATCACGTACCTCGTGGGTTCGCGGCACGAGGCCTATGGTGAAACGGGGATGGCGCACCTGTTGGAGCATCTGGTGTTCAAGGGCACCCCCAACCATCCCGACATTCCGCAGGAGCTCACGGAGCACGGCGCGTCGCCGAACGGAACGACGTGGTTTGACCGCACCAACTATTTCGAGACCTTCGCCGCGACGGACGAGAACCTGGAGTGGGCGTTGGACCTCGAGGCCGACCGGATGGTGAACAGCTTCATCTCGGGCGAGGACCTCGAGTCCGAGATGACCGTGGTGCGCAACGAGATGGAGGCAGGCGAGAACAGCCCGTTCGGCATCCTGATGGAACGAACCATGTCGACCATGTACTTGTGGCACAACTACGGTAACTCGACCATAGGTGCGCGCTCCGACGTCGAGGATGTTCCCATCGAACGGCTGCAGGCGTTCTACCGCAAGTACTACCAGCCCGACAACGCGATGCTGGTGGTTGCCGGCAGGTTCGACGAGCAGCACACGCTCGACCTGATCGTCGAGAAGTTCGGTGCGATCCCGCGGCCCGGCCGGACGGGAGCGAACTTCATCTATGACACCTACACGCGTGAGCCGACCCAGGATGGCGAGCGGACGGTAACGCTGCGACGCGTGGGCGATGAACAGCTGGTGATGGTAACGTACCACATACCGCCGGGTTCGCACGAGCACTTCACTGCCATGGATGTAGTAGCGCACGCGCTGGGTGACGCACCGTCCGGCCGGCTGTACAAGGCGATGGTGGAGCCCGGTAAGGCAGCCAGTGTCGGCGCGTTCGCGTTCCAGTTGCGGGAGGCAGGTCCGCTGATGCTGTATGCGCAGGTGCGCGAAGAGGATTCGCTCGATGAAGCCTGGTCGATCATGCGGCAGACGTTGGACGAGGTGATCGAGCGACCGTTCACTGAAGAGGAGGTGGAGCGGGCCCGCACTTCATACTTAAGAGACATCGAGCTCTCGTTCAATTCGTCGCAGGGTATCGCACTGCAGCTCAGCGAGTGGGCCGCGATGGGCGATTGGCGGCTGTTCTTCATTCATCGCGACCGGCTGCGCGATCTCACGACGGAAGAGGTCAATCTCGCCGCCGCATCATACATCAAGCCGTCCAATCGTACGGTCGGGTTTTTCATCCCCACCGACGAGCCGGACCGTGCAGAGATTCCGGAACCGCCGGTCGTAGTGGATCTGGTGGCCGGCTACACGGGCGATGAGCTGGTGTCTGCCGGCGAGGTGTTCGATCCGTCGCCCGACAACGTCGAATCGCGCACCGACCGCCGGGAGTTTGCCAGCGGCTTCAAGCTCGCGCTGCTGCCTAAGGACACCCGCGGCGACAACGTGGTGGCGACGTTCAGGATCCTGTTCGGCACGGAGGAATCATTGACGGGGCTCCAGGCCGTGGGCGGTCTCACGGCCAGCATGATGATG
>CP070666.1:3190888-3200065 GCA_020351775.1 Gemmatimonadota bacterium
CACGAGCGTCCCCGTGAGTCCAACGAGGGTGCCGCCGCCAAGGTTCGTGACGCTTACAGCGACGATGAAGGGATCAAACTGAGCGACGGACGTCGGAACGCTGAGTGCCGGCTCGTAGGACGTCTCCACCTCGAAGGTGGTTGCAGCCCTTTCTCCCTGCCAGACCGCGACCGCGGTGTACACAAGATGACTGCCTGCGTCCCCAGGTAGGGGACAGTCGAAGGCGAGTGAAGTGCTGCTGCCGGCCGTCACAGTCACCGCTATGGAATACTCACACAGTAGAACATCTGGCCACAGCATACTCTCTAGCACGTCACCCACCACTGTGAGTGCGACTTCGCCGCTGAGATCAGATGTGCTCGGGTTCCACAAGGTGACGGTGCCGTGCATTGTATCCCCTGCCGCGTAGGCCGGCTCGTCGAGCGCAATAGCGACAACTGGGGGATCCTCCGGTATCGGAGGATCCTCGTGAGGAACACCCCAGTAGGCCTCACTCAGGTTGACGATCCATGGCTGCGCAAAGTCGAACTCTGCAAGGGGTCGGCCTGCCCCCTGTGAAGAGGGCACTATACTCCCCTCACTATCGTAGGTAAAGTACCGGAATTCCAGATCGCGCAAGTCATCTCGTACCTGGGCGGCCGACCAACTGGCGTCGGCCATGATCACCACGTCGTTCTCTTCCTTGCTGGCGACACTGTAGGATCCTGCCGACGATCGTGTGACAACTGGCAGACCCTCGTGGGGATGGAAAAAGTACCAGCGCGTGCCGTCCGGTCCATCGACCAGCGCCTCCACCCAAGTATCGAACGTCCATCCCGCCATCACCAGGTTCGCATCACCGGTTGCAGGGTGCGCAGGTATCCCGATCGCTCGGAACAGAGCTGACAACATGGCGGCGTCGTCGGCGCACTGAGCATGGGTCTCACCGAGTAGGTCAATCACGTCGTTCGCGTGCCAGTTCAGGTCATACTGGAACATGCCCTGCTCGACTTCGTAGACGGCATGGCCAGCTTCCCAGGCCGACGTGTGTCCGACAGCAGCTTGGATTGCACGCCCGAAGATGCGGTTATCGTCGGGGTGCAGAGCGTATGTACGTGCCTTGTCTGTACCATGAAACCAGTCTCCGACTGCGAACTCGTATGCACCAAACCAGACGCCGGTCTCGTCATGAGCAAACCGGTTGGGACCCGCCACCTCAGCTGGGTTGAACACCACGTAGAAGCTGCGCTCCTCTGCAGATGTATGACCGCCGACATCCTCCACGGTGAAACGGGCCCGATACAAGCCGATGGGAATCTCGTTGCTTCCGCTCCACGAGGGGCTGCTCCAGTCCCACTCGACAGACCACGGTCCGGCTCCGGAGATCGGTATGCAGAGATCAGCTACCTCGCGGCCCTTGGAATCGGTTATCGCCACGGTCACGGCGCTGGGATTGCCCCCGCTGGCTTCGAAGCGCGGCTGGTCCCCGCCGCGTGCAAAGACGAGCTGCGGAATCCGCTCTTCCCCGCTCTCTGGCTCATAGAAGGAGAGGCCCCCAGTCACGTCTACCTCCGTACCTTCCACTTCGATCGACCAATGAGCGATGGCCTCGTAGAGGAATGGGGTGGGCCATGCGTTGTAGGAGCTGTGCGCAGCGCGTCCGACTACTCGGACAAGATAGGTGCAGGATGTGTTGGGCACGGCGATGGGCACCGAAAACGTATGCGTGCCATAGTACGGGAAGAACACCTGAGCGTTCTTCTCGACCCAGTCAGTGAGGTCGCCCCACCAGTCATTCCACCACTCGCCCTGTGGCCTTCCGTAGCTCTTGAAGTAGTAGTGGGGGCACCAGCACGTGGAAGTATAGGTCACCGTCAGAGCTACGGTTTCGCCCGGCGACGCGGTCGTGGGACCGGTCACCGTCATGTTCTCAATATACGGGTTGGCTAGCGACTTGATGTCATCGGTGAGAACCACGGTTCCATTGTGGCTAGCCACATGCTGTAGGAATCTCTCGAGGGCAGCAAGGTACCCTAGGTTCTCGCCTGTCACGCCAGCATGTACTACACACACTACCGGCTCGTGGCTGACCGTGCTCTGGTCGAAGCGGGAGACGAGCAGGTCCCCCCACTTCTCCGCTGATTCATGTAGTCGTTCCAGGACCTCCTTATCCACTAAGGGCGTTGCGCTCGCGACTCCATCGCTACCTGAAGCGGCCGAGATTGGGATTCCGACGAACCCGTAGCGCGTATGGAATGGCCTAGCCACTCCGCGGGCGGCGCGGAACCCAGAGCTAGACCGAATCGACAGCTCTTCGAGGACCCGGAATGTATCCACGTTTTGCTTTTCCGCGAGAAAATCCGCCACGTACTCTGGCCTATCTGCTTCAGCCGCTCGGCGGACCGACGCGAAGGCCAGCCGCAGCAGATCCAGCTGCTCGTCATAGGACAATGCAGCCCATTCCTCCCTAGCGGTCCATCCGAAAACACCCAGCTGATGACCTCGCGAATCCACTGACTTCACCACTTCTGGGTGGACAGGGGCATACTCGCCAGAGAAGTAGACGGTTGTCCGCCAGCCTGCATTCTCGATCAAGTCCAGGATACGGGCCAAGCCCTGTTCATCACCGTCATCTGCGACCACAACTTGCAGGTTCACAAGGACGGGCTTCACAGGCGAACCGGGCACTGCGTCGTCCATTTGCGCCGACACAGGTAGGGTACTGAGAACGGCGAGCCCGGCAGCGGCGACCAGCAGTTGCACTCGTACCATCATCATCCTCCCTCTCTTTGTCGAGCCCCATGAAGCAGGCCCATTTCTTCGAGACACCGCTTCAGGGGGGCGATGCTATCAGGGGTGCCGTAGGGGCCTGAAGGGACCGTCTGGTCCTGCTCCTGGAATATGTAAAGCACCGTGACTCTGCCCTCCGGAGTCGCTAGGGAAACGGACGGCCCTGCCAGCGGGATGATCGCTCGCAGCACTTCTAGCGGAGGCTCTCCTGCTGAGGCTTCCCTGATTACCCTTGGCTCCATGAAGCGCATCTCGAGACAGAAAGCCATCCTTAGCTGGTCTTGCGTCTGAGGGAGAACCTTCAGGGTCACGAATCGTGCTGTACTCAGTAGCCGGACGAACTCGTCCTTGAGTTCAGCAAAGCCTCTCGTGCCCGTCGGTACCGGCTTAGGCCGACCCTCAACATAGAGCACAATCTCGGGCACCAGACGGTCCGCACTGTCTACATCGCTCGGCGGTGTGGGGATCTGTTGAGCACGGCCCGCGGCAGGGCCCTCGGAAGCCGCGGGCGTTGCCGGTGCTCTAGATTGGCCATCGGGCGACTTCTCTGGGCCGCAACCCGGTAGAACGGCAGTGCCAAGGGAGACCGACGCAATAGAGCAAATCAGCATCAGTGCCAGCAATCCGTTAGTCATCGTCGCGCTCCTCAACGCACAATGACGCACCCGCCCGGGTACTTGCCGCTGGTACCCGTTCGGAGCTACGCGTCTCAAATCCCAAAGCAAAAGGAGCCTAGGTCACCCATAAATGACTGCCAGGCTCCAATGCAGCACCAACTGCTGAATGCTGCTCCAGTTGCTGGGAATCGATCCCTAGTCGTTCTCCGCTCGATAGCACGGCACGATGCAATGTACACTTACAAGCCGCTGTGAGGTTGCTGTCTCGACCAATCGAGTCAAGGGCCGCACTGGCACACGATCAGCTCAACGACACCTCCCTCGCCCTAAGCCTTGAGCCTAAGTAACCTATCAGGTCTCCACTACTATGTCAAGAGGCCAACAGGTCCGCGATTCCCAGCCGTGCGCGGGAGGAGACTCGGGGAGTCGCGAGCTTGGCGTCAGGTGGGTTGCCCCATGCCAAGTGCCTGTGAATCCCTCCCGACATCACACTGCCAACCGGAACGCCGTGACTCGCGTCTCCGGGAAAGGCCGGCAGCGGATGGTCCACGACAGGACCCCGGACAGCTCGTCCCTGTGTTAGTCAGGCAGCAACGAGGCACCCCTGCGCAGTCTCTGAGCTCCCCCGCGAGTGACGCTCATGCTGCCATCTAGGACCTCTGAGCGGCGCCTCCGGGTGCCGTTCTTCCAGGGCTCTCAGGCCGGCTTCACCGGCGGCTGACAGCCATAGCCTAGAACAGCGGTCTCAGGGACGCCCGACAACGACCCGTGGAGGCGGCGGCCCGCATCGCAGTGACTGGCACAATACTCGCTCGGCACGCCCGCATCCGACTAAGGTGCGTCGGGGGGAGAGGGCGACGCAGCGCGGCCGTGGTGGAGGTGGCCTGTCCGTAGCGGAGGGAGTAGTCAGGGCCGACTTGGCAAGTGAGCTGCTTCCGGCGGCAGGCTTGCCCTGCACAGGAGTCCGCCAGCTTCACAGCCTCCAGCTTGAACTCGTTCGTGCACTTCCTTCGCTTTCCCATCGCTCACCTCGATTCTCTCTTCTCCCCTGCTATCGAGGTGTCCGTCAAATCGGGGCCAGTTCACTCATTGCTCTATCGGGCAACATAGGGGGTTGCCCAACCGCTCTCCGGTGGGTGCAGCCAATGGTAGAACTGCCGCGCCTCTCGCTGTGCGTCCGGGCGTACGTTCTCGACGGAAGGCGGTCCCGCACTCGGCAGCAGAGGACCACCAATCTCCCACTGCCCCCCGAATTGCTCTTCCATCTTCCAGAACGCGTACCAGGGATCGCGACGCAGCCCGGCTCCCTCAGCTAGCTGCTGAAGGGCGTTGGCAGCAGGATCAGCGGTCGTGAATGCCTCCGAACCTGTGAGAGGAACGGCCTGAGCAGCTAGTCGGCTGCTGCGGGGTACGAATTGGTCCGATCTTGTCATCCGGCGCGCCAGCCTCTCGAAACGCGTACGCACGAGTTCGATGCCGTGTCCGACCTCTTCGCTAAGACGAAGGCGCGCTCTTCGGGAGAGTTCAGTGCCCGTCACGCCGGCCTCGTCAAGCAGACGCAGTAGAGCCAAACGCATCTGCACGAGACTCTCATGCTCATCCTTGATCATCTTCGCCAGGTCCTCCAGGGGCGCATCCGGGAAGTAAGGGAAGGCGATGGAGACAAGCTCATCCCGGCTGCGCCCCTCGCCTTTACGGAGAACGGCCGATGCCGACATGACATCAGCGAGAAGTCTATCCAGTAGACTATGGTTCGCCGTTACGCAACCGACGAGTGGGGCAGGCAACAAGAGCAGCCTCCCGTCGGCGACGAGTGGGCGAGCCTCTTCCAGGTAGAACCGGGCCACAGCATCCGGGAGGTAACTCCCAACGCCCAGCACCGGGCACCAGTCCCACGGTGCCTCCTCGTGGGGCCGGGACTTATCGCCGGCGAAGACGTAGTATCCCCATCCGCCAGGGCCGCTGTAGTCTACGTGGGCATCGAACAAAACGGTCTTGCACTCAAGCTCGCCCTTCCAGATGAGTATGAGGCAGTCTGCCAAAAGCGCCAGGCATCTGATCGCTTGGCGCGCCTGACCAACGCTCGAAACCTCAACGGTCACCTTGAGACCCCGACGAAAGTGCTGGTGATTAAGCGCCAGACGCACGAAGTTCCCTCGCCCCCAGAAGTCCAGGATGGGTGCCGCTGCCTTCGGGTATGCAGCACTCCAGGAGAGCGCCATTTCCAATACTCGCTTGTTGGCCTCCCACAGATTCGGGGCTTCGCTGGTCCCTGCTGCCTGCAACGGTTCGCTCACTCTGACGATGCTCAGCAGGGCGTGGCGCGCTGCACGTTGCGACTCGATGGCGCACCGTAACTGGGCTATGGCAGTCATGATGTCTTCAGGGGGCTGAACCGCTGGAGGCGGTGTCATGCGTCGCGGCGGAGCGCTCACGGGCTCTGCCGCAGTTGGCACACCGTGCTGTTCAAAGAGCAGCAGCGTGAGGCCCTCCAAGAGGATCATCGGTCGCACCCGACCGTCCGCAAGGATTCTATCCCGGAACTGCCGGATCGACTCAGGCTCACCACCGAAGTTACTCTCGGCCTGCCGGGGAAGGTCTCCGTCCATTGGGGAAGAGGCGCTGGGAAAGACCGAAAGCACTTCTAGGGCCTCATCGTACTGTCCGACCTCAGCCAAGAGAGCAGCCAAGTCATGCCGTGCCGCCGAAGCTAGAGGGCCCACGGGCTGCTCGGCCAGCGCCACCAATCGTCGAAAGGCGCTCTCCGCCTCCAGCAACTCCCCAGCGGCACGGCGCGAGACCGCCAGTAGCTGGAGCGCTTCGCACTGTCCCGAGCGGAGCGATGCCGTGGCGAAGGCCTCGTATGCGGCCGCCGCGCCATCGGTTGCTCTTCCGTACCTACTAGCTCGGAAATGGATCGTAGCCAGCACGAGCAACGCTCGTCCAGAAATGCTTGGTTCACCAGCGGCCTCTGCTCGGGCGCGAATGCTATCGCAGAGGCTCACGACTGAGTCATCGCGGTGCTGTGCCAGTAGCAGTTCGGCGAGAAGGAGTTCCACACTAAGTGATTCAGGGCTGCTGGCGTGCCGTGCGGATGGCGTGGCCAGCGCTCGACATACAGCGATGGCCTCATCAAGCCTGCCACCGGACGCGAGCATCTCGGCATGTCTTCGCGTGGTGGTACACTCAGCTTGCCGATGGTTCGCCTTGTGAAAGAGGACAGCGGCGGCAGCCATGAGATTGGCCGCTTCGGAGATATTGCCCAGGCGAAAAGCGATTTCACTGGAGACCTCCTTGTGTGCGGCTTCCCCCACCACGTCACCGTGACAGCGGTACTCGTACCATGTCTCGGCGTGTAATCCCGCGTCGGCTATGTCGCCCAACGCCAGAGCACTCCATGCCAATCGGCACTGAGACCACGCAGTTCCTCCGCGGTCATTAGCCTCCCGCGAGAGTCGAAGCGCTCTGTGACCAATTGCGTGAGCAGCACGCGGCCGACCTGCTCGCAGCTTGAGTTCGGCGACCAGCCGCAGAGCCATCGCCCGTAGTCTGCTGTCGGCACCGGTATCCACCGCGCACTTCCAGGCATCTCGGACAGCCGAGGCAAACGACTCAAGTTCGCCGAGCTGCAGGGAAGCCGCTCCCAGTTCGCACAACCCCTCCAGTCGCAGCGCTTCATCACCTGCGAGCAAGGCTTCCTCGACGACACGGGATGCCAGATCGCTAGCAAACCCGGCCTCGCCTCGTTCGAGGCACTGAGTAGCTGCCTTGAGCATCTTCCGAATGTTGTCGGTGTCGGGGACCGCCGCAAACGGAATGAGATCTCTTACGGCTTGCCAGTGCTTCACCAAGAGATTGGAGACGGTGTCGGCTCCAAGTATGTCGACCTCGACACCGGGCAGCAAATCGTCTCCTGTGCGGCGGCAGTACTCGTAGAGCGAGTCATCCGGGTGGCGCGCGAGCACGAAGACAAGTCCGGCGAGGGGATGGCCTATCGTTGTCTCAACCTGTTGGCGTAGCCGCGCGATCTTCTTGCATGTCCTCCGAATCTTGCGTTGCTCACGGACCTCGATTGGAGTCTTCGCGCGTCCGAGCGAGTAGTATATCTGGAAGACCCTGCCGTCGGGCAGGAAACCATCCATACCATGGTCGCCGCCGCCCATCTCTGCGCTGACAACTCTGAAACCACGGAATTGAGAGTCACGATCGCGGCTGTCCACCTCAAACAGACGCTGGACGAGTGCCTCAAACTGGTGACGGTTCTCGATATAGCCAAGGTTCATCTGATCCCCCTATGACGATCCGCTGTTGATTGCGTAGTGCTTTTCCGTTCCTTCGCCAGACATTGAGGTCGGCGCTCTGTGCACGCCTGGTGCCTTGCGCGCTCCAGGTTCATCCACCTGTCTGCGACCGATAGAGCTGCGTGCGCACGTCCTTCTCGATAGCGTCAAAGGACCCGTCCAAGAGACCGCACGACCAGTCGGCCAGACCCTCCGTTTCGGGGAACTCCGCCACGAACACGGCCAAGGCTGCCCGCCATCTCTCCTCGGCACCGGGGTGCGATGGATGTGGGGGGGCAGGCCTCAGAAGGCTTCGGACGACCTCTCGAAGCCTCATGAACCGGAGCAGGGGACCCAGAGACTCGACGAAGCTGTACGCGGAGAGTGAAGCTCGCGCGTGAGAGATGAAGGTGAGTAGAGCGGCGCGGTCGGCTGCCATCTCCAGTGAGTGCTGATATGACATGATCGGAATCTGCTCGTCGGCTGATAGGTCCAGGTGCGCGACCTCTGCATGGTCCAGGTGCCCAAGCAAGATATGTTGGTACTCATGGAGGAGGACCCACGTTCGCGCAACGAGTCCGCTTGCGGCGTACCCCTTCGCATGGGTAGCGGCAGGATCATGGAGCCGAAGGGCAACCAGGAGCGCATCCCGTGATCCGGTTACTGAGAAGTACGCCAGACTGGCAATGCCCGCGGCATACTCTTCCGCACTGTGTCCTGGGTCATGGGCCCAGTCAGACCCCCACGTGCGCAGCTTTCCGAACAGTTCCATAAGGAACGTGCAGCACATGCCAAGGCCGAAGTCAAGCGCAATGAACTTCTCCCCAGACGGGGCGATACCGGCGCAGGCGTCGAAGGTCAACAGCGGAAGCAGCCCCACGGGGATGTTGCGCACAGGCTCAGCGTCTTCACCAAGGTGGCTCAATGCGGCTCGACGAAGCGGCGCTGCAATCTCTTCCTGGTAGTACTCGGCTAAGGCATGTCTGTTCTCCAGGACACCGCGGAATCTGCTCAAGCTCTCAGAGTCAAGAGAGTATCCCCATTGGGCCGCATGTGCATCGCCGTAGTCGAGTATCTCCTTTCGAGTGCTAGCTGGCGCGTCGATAAAGCCAGCGAAGACGGGGTCCATCAGGCGCTCACACAGGTCGTGAATGTACTGCTCGGCCGACGCTGGCATCTGGCAGTTCCCAGGAGTTACTGGATGGCAGACCGAGTCATCATGCGACACTCACTTCTCAGCCCCGAGCACCTCCCCCCGAGCTTCACCCTCACCGGGCCGAGGTCGACCTCGCCGCCTTTCCCCGACCTCACTACTCGGCCAATGAGTCTGGCAACGGGCCGATGTAGGACTGGGACCGCACACGCCGCCGGCCAAGAGAGGAAGGCCCTTACGACCTCAGTTGCGGTGTGCACCCTGCGACCTCCCGCAACCGCCTGAGTTGATCGACCCGGCCATCGTGCCCTGACCGCCTGACCTGCCGGCTCACCAGAGACGGATGCGATGCATGGCC
>CP070666.1:3200165-3220313 GCA_020351775.1 Gemmatimonadota bacterium
CAAGTCGGCAATCGCAGCGGCGTGTTCCCAGCTCACGCCGTGGATCCGGCCGCGCACCAGGTCATCCCCGCTCAACCCGGCGAATCCCAACTCGGCCAGCTCCGCCACGTAGTCCGGGTCCACCCCATGAATGCGAAACCGGACCAGGTCGTCGGCGGGTATCGCATCGTATCCGGCTGCGGCCATTGCGTCGATGTACTCGACGCTCGCGCCGTGGATCGCGAACCGGATCAGATCGTCGAGCCGAAGATTGCGGTAGCCCCGGTCCTGCAGCGCGCTCACGTACGTCGTGGTGACGTCGTGCAGGCTCAGTCTGAACTGGTCGCGCAGCTCGAGCCGGTCGTAGCCCAAGCGCGCCATCGCCGCGGTGTAACCGTCGCTTGCCGTCCAGGTGAAATCGCCCCAGGCCTCGCGTCCGTCCTGCTGCCCTTGGAAGGCAAACGTGCCGGCCTCACGGGCCAGCTCGAACGCGACCCTGATCCGCTGGGACGTGTTCCTTTCAGGGACGTCGCCCGTCAGCTCCGCGACGTCGACGGTAAAGCCAGAGTGCATCCGGCTGCCGTCGATTCGGGTGCGGATCTGGAGATGGAGCCGCCACTCGCTGGACCACCGTGACCACTCCGCCTCCCACTCCCCCGTTACGGTGGACTGCGGGGTGGGTAGGGAAGTGGGAGACAGAGCCAAGGCCGAGGCGGTCAAGGCGACCGGTATCAAAGCGGCTAGCCGTGCCATCGGATAACTCCGGTTGTCTGTGATCGGTTCTGCAGAGTTAGATGGGCTGGCCACCCAGAACGTTGGAACAAGGCCTTTGACCAGCTGTTCCGACTAGCCCTTCCCCAACCGTTTCACGATAGCGAACTCCTGTGGTGTCACTGGCTGCACCGACAGCCGGCTGCGTTTGACGAGGACCATGTTCTCCAGCCCCATCGTCGCCTTGATTCGATCGAGCGGGACCAGCTCCGCGAACTGCTCCACGAACTCGACATCCACCATCGACCAGCGCGGGTCATCCTTGGTCGATTTGGGATCGTGGTACTTGCTATTCCTGTCCCACTGGTGGGGATCGGGGTAGGCAGTCTTGACCACTCGCGCTATCCCGGCTACCCCCGGGGGCTTTGCGTTGCTGTGGTAGAACAACACCAAATCACCCAACTCCATCTTCCGCATGTTGTTGCGCGCCGAGTAGTTGCGGACTCCCTCCCAGTGGGTGGAACCGTCGCGTGCCAGATCGTCGATGGAATAGACGTCGGGTTCGGATTTCATGAGCCAGTAGTTCATGGGGCTACTCGGTACTGGTTGGCGCTGGTCCAGGACGGGCCCGAAGATAGCGTCAGCCAGCACGATTGACCATTGCCTCGGCCGTTCTAGTGATCTCCGCCACTGCGGCGGCTCCGACCACATCCCATTGTGCCGATAGTGCGGTTGATGAACTGGACTACGCGGGGGAGCCGGCATGGCACAATCGCTAGAGGAAAAATGGCTGGGGGCAGTCTGATGCGTGTGTTGCCAAGGAGCCCAGGCAAGTTCGACTGGCAGTCGCCGTATGGGCTGCCGCTGTTCCTGTACGGCGTGGCTTTGAGCACTTATCTGCAATATTCACAAAGACTTGACAGGTCTACCCCAGCTTCCCATCGTGTGGTGGACGCAGTCGAGTTCAGAGGAATCGTGCAGCGACCAAGCCCCCGTTGCACCCGTCGTGGCATTCGTGGCTCTCACCGAGTGCGCACTGCCGCCTTTCTGGCGGCATTCCTGGCTGTGGCAGCCGCCTGCGAGGTGCCGACGAACCGCTCCAGCCAGCTCAGCGTCCAGCTCGACTCCATTCCGCCCTTGGTCTCCGGCGACAGCCTGGTGCTCAGCGCTCGGGTGCTGGCTGATGCGGACACGGTGGCCAACGCGGGGATCCAGTTCAGCTCCAGCGACGAGACTGTGCTTCTCGTCAATGAGGATGGCAAGCTGTTCGCATCTAAACCCGGTGAAGCAGACGTGACCGCCGCAGCCCTGACCTTTGCCGACGCTCAGGCGGACACACAGACTGTGCGGGTGCGGGACGTGTACGAGCTGGACAGCATCGCCCCACAGCTGGTGCGGTTCGGTTCGATCCTGGATCTATTCGGCGTGGGCTTGAATCAATCGCTGGCGGCGACGATAGGCGGGGCAGATGCAATACCGCATTCCTACGTGCCGCAGGACCCTAGACAACGTGACAGGTTTGGCAGGCTGTCGTTGTGGGTCACTCCGCCGGCTCCGGCCGTCTCGCAAGCCGTGCTGCTGGGGTTCGAAGGTATTCTCATCAGCGATACGATCCTGGTCACCCAGCGCGACGTCTACGAGCCCAACGATACCACGCCAGCGCAGCTGGGAACCATCGCCGACAGCGTGTTCAATCCAGCGTTGGCCTTCGAGCGGGTGCGTCGAGGTGACGGTCGTCTCGCGGTGGACTGGTATACGTTCACTACGACTACACCGGGCGACTGGACCGTATCGGTTTGGTCGCCCGCGGGTGGCTCGCGCTTCGGCGCGTACGTCACAAACTCGCTGATCTGGTCCTCAGCGGTACTCGACAGCGATGGTGCGGGGCTGTACGCGGTGGCGCCGGGCAATTGGGCCAGCGGTGCAGGGTTTCGCCCCTGCGACGGGCTCGGTTTCTTCTATCCGCAATACGGCGAGTATGCCTTCACGTTCGAGGTACCGCCGGATTCTGCGGTCATTGCCCTCAAGGACCTTCCCGCCGGGACGTATCACGTGCTGGTCAACTATGGCGAGGGCGGACCATTCTACGATCCCGGTGCCAACGTGTCCGTTATCGCCGTATTCGTAGATAGTCTGAACCTCGTCGTGCCACTGCCTACTGGCCTGTGGATCAAACAGGGGTACCGTTCCTATCTTGATCCCGATCGGTTCGAGGAAAACGACCACTGTGGCGTGGCGCAGTCTATCTCGGTGCCCGACACGCTCGAGCAGTTGTCCATCGACACTCCCCATGATGCCGACTGGTATGCATTCAGTCTCAGCAGCGGAGCGAATGTGCAGTTCACCGTCGATGTCAGCGAGAATCTGGCCGATCTCGATACCTACGTGATTCGAGATCGGCGGCCGGATTCGCTGGTGGTAGTCGATTTCGGATTCGGTGCGGATGCCGCTGCCGTGACCCAGACCGAGGGCGTCTTCCTGGATCCCGGGAATTATTTCCTGATCGTGGTAGATTTTCTGGGTCTTCCCAGCGGATACACGCTACGCAGCGAGATTCTGCCCACCCTCCCGCCGACTCCCGCCGAACTGCAATCGCTGCGGGATCGACTGGGCGCCAGACGCCGTTTGCTGGAGCAGCGGAGGGAAGCCATTGCCAGAGGATCGACCGGGCCGCGTTAGACCAATGATCTGCGTCAACTGCAACACGCCGATTCCGGAGCACAGTCGCTACTGCCTGGCCTGTGGGACCGACACATCCGACCCGGGCACCGGGCCCAGGATCGAGCTCAACGCGGCGTCGGAGCACCTGTTCACGCAGCTGAGAGCGGCGGTTGTGGATCGCTACGATCTAAAGGAACTGCTGGGTCGTGGTGGCATGGGTGCGGTCTTCCTCGCGACCGATCGCAAGCTCGAGCGCCCTGTGGCGATCAAGGTGCTCCCACCCGAGTTGTCACACGACGTGAACGTCGTGGAGCGGTTCGAGCGCGAGGCGCGCACGGCTGCCAGGCTGGATCATCCCAACATCATCCCGATCTACTCGGTGGAGAGCCAGGGAGACTTCCACTATTTCGTGATGAAGTTCGTGACTGGCAAGAGTCTGGAGCAGATCCTCGATGCCGGGCCTATGCCGGTCGATCTGGTCCAACGGATCGTGTGGGAGGCCGCCTGCGCCCTGGGCCATGCACATCAGCGCGGCATAGTGCACCGCGACATCAAGCCAGCCAACATCATGATCGATGAGAGCGGCCGCACGATCCTGACCGACTTCGGTATCTCGAAGGCCGTGGAATCGGTCACCCACGAGCTGACCGCGACCGGCCAGGTCGTCGGGACCCCGCACTACATGAGTCCCGAGCAGAGCAAGGGTGTGAACGTGGACGGGCGCAGCGATCAGTACTCGCTGGCCGTGGTGGCGTACCGCATGCTGACCGGCAAGCTCCCGTTCGAGGAGGATACGATCCATGCGGTGCTGTACAAGAAGCTGTTCGAGGAGGCGCCCTGGATCAAAGACAATCGGGACGATGTCCCGCATTACATCGCTGAAGCACTGCACCACGCCTTGGCTCGGGAACCGGGACACCGCTTCGCATCGATGGAGGCGTTCGCCACGGCCATCTGGCCGGAGAATCGGGTGGAACAGCAAGCAGGCCGACGTTCGTCGGCGAGTCGTGCCATGCGCTCGGCGATCGAGGGTGATACTACTGAACTGACTCCTTCCGCAGCAGGCCTGGTCAAGGCTCCCCCACGCAGGAAGCGGAAAGTACCGCTGTTCCTGGCAGGGTTTGTGGTAATCATCGGCGGAGCCGGTGGAGGGTGGTACTACTTCTATGGCCAGGGTGACGGGGCGGGCTCGGTTCCAGCGGCGGGCGAGCCGATCGTGGCGGTGGCGGGCTTGGACTCGCAGTCGGTAGCGCCGGCCACAGCCGAGTCGATAGCGGTCGACACGGCGCTCACCGTGGCCGAGTCCCCACCCGCAAGCGAGGATCGGGAGGAGCAACCACAAGAGCCATCTGTGGAGCGGGTCGCGACTCCACCGGCCGCCAACAACGAGCGTAGCGGAACACAGCGGCCGGTCCAGAATCCCACGCCGCAGCGGCCTGCGGAACCGCAAGTCGGGTGGCTCACAGTCAATTCGAATCCGTTTGGGAACATCTGGATCGACAACGTCTTCATTCAGGAGACACCGCTGTTCCGCCACCAACTCGCACCGGGCAAGTACGTGCTGGAGATCAGAAGGGAAGGGTATCAGACCGTGGTTGACACGATCTCGATCACCGCCCACAACGAGGTTAAGCGTCAGAAGATCTTGGTGCGGGTGCCGTAATGATGCACCGCTCTTATCTGCCGGCGTTGCTCAGTGTGATCCTTGCGAGTCCCGCATTGGGTCAGGACAACGTGACGGTGCGGTTGGCCCAACAGGCGTACGAGGAGCTCGACTTCCCCCGCGCCGTCACCCTGGCTCAGCAGGCGCTGCAGCAACGGCTGACGTGGGATGACCAGGTGGCCATGCACGAGCTGCTGGGGCTTACCTACGGTGCGCTCGACTCCACGCGCCAGGCGGTGGATCATTTCCGTCAGCTCATCTTCCTCGATCCCGATCGTGAGCCGGACGTCGATGTGGTTTCGCCGCGTATCACTTCGCTTTACGCGTCGGCACTTGGGCAGGTGCTGGTTGTGCGAAGGCTGCGAGTGGATAGTACGTCGTTTGTGGCAGGGCAGGGTGGACTCACCGTGCAATTTCAGCTCTCCCGTCCGGCACGTGCTATCGGCCGCGTGGTGGGAGCGGAATACGAAATGGTGCTCGATTCCCAACTCGTGGCCGGCACCGGAAGGTTCGAATGGCGTGCCACCACCGATTCGGGTGAGCCGGTTCCCGCGGGTGACTACCAAGTGATTGTCACTGCGGTGGAGGCCGGGAACGAGTTCTCGGCGCCAGTGGAGGTCACTGTTTCGCGTGCGCCGGTCGATACGCTGGAACATCTCACGAGTCTGCCCGGGTACAGCGAGCTGCCCGAGAGCGAGATTCCTCCCCGAGACTGGAAGCCGCTGGGTGTATCGGTGCTGTATGCCGGGCTCGTATCGGGTGCCGCCATCGCGCTCGAAAACAGCGCGCTGGGTGAGTCCGAGCGAGAGGTACTCGGTGTGAGCGTCCTGGCCGTGGTGACCGGGTTGGTCATGAGCATCAAGAAGCCCGATCCCCGGCCGGTACCGGCGAACATCCGCTACAATCAACTACTGCGCGACAACCTGGCGCGGCGCAATGCGGACATCGCACAGGAGAACGCCCTGCGCAGGCGCCAGGTGCGGCTCACGATCGCGCCGGCCCAGGTGAGTGGCCGATGAACCGCGTCCTTGTTGTTGCAGCCGCCATGGCACTCGCGACGGCGACTCCGCTCGACGCGCAGCGCCTGGTGCGGGTCGGGGTCCACAGCCTGGGATTGACGTACACCGAGGTTTCGGACGCCGCCAAGTCGGAGGGGGTGGGTGGCGCGGCGACGCTGCAGCTGCGCTGGCGCCGGTTCGGCCTGGAGGGTCTGGTGAGCAAGGCGCGCTTGAAGCCGGTCAACGACGACGAGCTGCAGGAATACGATATCGTGCAGGTCGACGTACGGTTGAACTTCTGGATCGCGCCGATCGTGGGGCTGGAGATCGGCGGCGAGTGGTGGATCATCGATCCCGCGTTCGCGGCGCAGGAGATAGGGGCCGGCCGCATCGGCATCGTGTCGCAGTATCCCTTGGCCAGGATCTCCGAGATCTGGGCGCGGGCGGCCTACCTGGTGAATCCACGGTTCAGCGGTGGTGGTGAAGCGGGGCTCGCGATCGACTTGGGGTTGGGAATCGGTGTGGGTACCTCGAACGGCCGGTTCCGCGTGATTGCCGAGTCGAATTTCCAGCGGATCGACCGGCGGGTGAACAGCGTCGAGGTCCCACTGCAGGTAACGCAGGCGCGGCTCGGGGTGGCGGTGGGGTTCTGAATTCAATGCGGCATTTGTGGGCGTACACAACGAGACTCTGAGCCCAAGGTGCGATCTGGACTCACTAAGCATTTATTTTTCAACCGCTTGGATCGGTTAACCTGAATCAACCTGTCGGTTCCCGGTCAGGTTCCCGAAACACAGAAATGTCGAAGGACTGCGGCAGCTCGCCCGCCGGCGCCTTCGTCCGCTCGAGCCGACAGCCCGGCGGGACTCACGAGAAGCGGTACCCCAGCTCTCTCGCCACCCTGATCCGGTCCCCACCGCCATAATCGCGCTGTAGTTCTGTTGAATCCTCGTTCCGTGCCTCAATGCAGCCTGTCAATAGCTTACATCGTGATAAAATAAGGCTACAATCTCATAGAGTAAGCTTACATTATTGCATATCATGTTCGAAATTCGAAGTTAGAAGTGACAATTATGGAATTTTAAAGTCGTATCATTATATATGAAGCTTACTCTAAACTTAAGTAAGCTTTCAATATAGCCTTGTGAGCTCAAGATGTTGTGAAATCAAGTTGCCATCATAGATATGTAGCTTACATTACAGTATCGTAAGTATACATTATAATGTTGTAAGCTTGACCTGTCGCATTGCGTGTTTGATGTCGTTGGATCTAAATCGTTGATCGACAATTGCTTAGAGGATCTTGCCATGGCGCAGTTCCCCAGAAGAGAGGCGGACATAGCGGTGCTGGCCGACGAGATTGCTCGCGGTCTAGAGAGGCACACCGAGGTCTTCCCAGCGCCACCGGTCGCGCCGGATGCGCTTGAGACCTCGTTGGCGGGCTACTCCGACGCCCGCAATAAGGCAATTGCCGCGATAGCGGCCGCCCAGCAGGCCACTAGGGAGAAGGGCGAGGCTCTGGAGCGGCTGGTGGGGCAGATGAAGGCGGACCTGCGCTACGCGGAGGCCGTTACAGAAGGGGACAACGACAAGCTCAAGCTGGTCGGGTGGGGTGCGCGCCGGCCCAAGCGGCCGCTGCAACCGGCCGGCCAGGCGGCTCGGCTGGCGATACTGCACGAGGGGCCCGGCTGGATCGCGCTGGACTGGGACGCGCCGCCCGAGGGTGGGAAGGTTGCGGCCTACAAGGTGCAGCGCAGCCAGCGTGGCAAGGACCGGTGGGAGACCGCTGGCATATCGATCGAGACGGCCATCACCCTGAAGGAGCAGGAGCGGGGGGTCGAGTGGGAGTACCACGTGATCGCGTTCAACCGGGCGGGCCAGGGACGCGAGAGCAACGTCGTGACGGCAGTGCTGTAACATGCTCCAGGCCTGACCGGATCTCCGCAGCGCACTGGCTGGACGGCCCCAGGGGCCTGAATGCCCCAGCGAAACCATTCGCGCCGTAGCTCCGTCCGGTAGTTCAGACGGTTGCGGAGCGATCTCTCATGAACATCAAACCCTACCTACTGCCGGTGGCGGCGATCAGCTTGGGTTTCGGTTGGGCCGCTGCGCCCTCGATGACAGTCAGACCTCAGGACGACTGGTGCCGCGACGGCTACAGCGGGGACCGGGGCTGGTTCTGCGAGGTACGTGAATTCACCATGACACCGGGCGATCTACGTCGGGTGGACGCGGCGCCGAACGGTGGCATAAGCGTGGAGGGCTGGAGCAGGAACGAGGTTCTCGTGCGGGCTAAGGTCCAAGCCTATGCCAGGACGGACGGCGACGCCGAGGATATCGTATCGGAGGTACAGCTCAGGACGTCCGGTGGGAGGCTCGAGGCAGACGGCCCGCGGACCGGACGGCGGGAATCTTGGTCGGTGAGCTATCGGATCTCGGTGCCGTACGAGCACGACCTGGATATGAGCACCACCAATGGCGGCATCTCGATCGAGAGCGTGATGGGCAACCTCGATTTCCATACCACCAACGGCGGAGTCACGTTGGTTGACGTGGGTGGCGACGTGCGCGGCAGGACCACGAACGGCGGGGTGAAGATCGAGCTGAGCGGCAGCGAGTGGCAGGGGCAGGGGCTCGACGTGCAGACCACCAACGGGAGCGTGAGGGTGTGGATCCCCGACAACTACAACGCGGAACTGGTAACGGGAACCACCAACGGTGGGATGAGCGTCGATTTTCCGGTGACCGTGAGTGGCAGAATCGACCGGCGCCTACGGACAGAACTAGGTCGGGGTGGAGCCACGATACGGGTCATGACCACCAACGGTGGAGTCACCATCAGTCGTCGCTGACGCCGGGGGCAGCAGCAAGAAAATGACGGTCCGGGATCAGGCGTGTTCTTCCTGGGCCGTTTCTCCTGTTAACTCGTTGGCCGACGCGACTCACTCCATCACGTCTTCCCACCCACGCGACGTCTGCATCGCCTTCTCGATGAGCTCGAGTAACTCCTGGGGGTTGACCGGTTTGGTCATGGTGGCAACCGCGCCGAGCTCCTGGGCCAGCGGTAGGTTCTCGGGATCTACACCGGTCACCGCGATGATCTTGACGTCGCGGTATCGCTCGTACAGCTCCCGGATCATCTGCAGCCCGTTCATCACGGGCATGACGAGGTCGGTTACGATGACGTCGGAGGGGTTCTTCTTGTAGTAGGCGATCCCCTGCTCGCCGTTCACGGCGTACGCCACCTCGTGCTTGGCAGCCTCGAGAATCTTGCCAATCACGAGCCGCGAGACCTCATCGTCGTCGACGACCAATACTCGTGCCACGGAAGTCCCCCTGTTCCATGGTCTCGGCCGAACCCTGCACATTCTTTAGGGTTTTGACTGACGGAGTCAATAGACGGGGAGCGGGGAGCGGAGTACTGAATGCAGAGTGCAGCGTGCACCGTGCAACGTACAACGTGCAAGGCCTCCTGATGGTGGGTCAGTCGCCGGGCGACCGGTTCCGCCGGGACGGCGCGTTACCGGCTCACTGGTTGCTGGGCAGACCGCGGGTCGCGGCTCAGTGCTCGGCTGTGCTCCGGGAATGGAGGTCTGCCTCAGCCGCGATGTGGCCGAACGCGGCCCAGCCTTCCCCTGCAAGAATGCTCCGCAGGATCCGGTCAGCCTCGTCCTCTCGGCCGTTGTAGTAGTGCCAGTTGCCTACTCCGTAGGCCACGGTGGCGCTCTGCACGGCGTCTTCTTCCGGGCCCAGCAGCTCCTCGGGCGTCGTCTCACCACGGTACATCAATAGCAGATTGTAGTACGCGTGGTTCTCGATGATCTCCATCCCGGGATGGATCGGCTCCAGCACCGCTGCAGCCTCGGCGTCCCGTCCCAGCCGGCGCAGCGTCATGTAGAGCCAATGGCTCGTTGCGACTAGCCTGTCGGGGATGTCGGAGCGCTCCATGCACTCGCGATACGCTGCCACGGCCTGCTCGAAATCGCCCTTCAGGTAGTGGGCCAAGCCCATGTGATACCAGATGTTGAACTGCAGCGTGCTGGTGGGAATCCCGGCAGCGTTGGGTTGGCCGTCGGGTTCGATCTCGTCTGCCATTCCTGCGGTCAATTCGGCGGCACGAGCGAAATCGGCAATGGCCCGATCGAACATCCTGAGCGTGATGAATCGATGACCGCGGTGCCGGTACATGCGGGCATCGTCGCGGTGTGTCGCGATGCCATCACTGTAGATGCGGATTGCTTGCCGGTAATGGCCGAGGTATGCGTGACGCCTTCCCAGCCAGATAATGGCGTCGGCGTCAGCTGGATCCTGATCGTAGGCCGCCTGCGCAGCGGCCAGTTGCTGTTCGAGGCCGGCCTGCGTCTCGAGCGTCGGCGTCGTCGGGTAGAGCGTGTCACCAAACAGCGAAATAGCCTGTCCCCCATTCGGCAAGTCCGGCAGCTCGATCGTGTGTGTCGCGCCGCAGGCAGCCAGCGATAGTATCGCGAGTAGCGCCAACGTCTGTCTCATGTCACTCCTTTCCCGTTCTGGGACGGCGGCCGCCTGTAGGGCGGTCGCGTCTCGACGAATTGCACGCTCAGTCGGAAGCGAGCCCGGGAAATGCTCGGGTCTAGAATCGTGTTGCGCTGCAGCAGCGCGAGCGATTCTGTACGAACGGAAGTGTAAGGATGACGCAGGGCTGCGTCTACCGTATCTTTCCGCCCATGAAAGACATCATCAAAGATTGGAGCGGCGAGTCCGTGATCGTGGCCTACGACCATCCCACCGGCACGTGGATGTTCATCGCAATCCACAGCACGGTGTTGGGCAGGGCCACTGGCGGCTGCCGCATGCGCGTATACGAAACTCCAGAGGATGGGCTGATCGACGCGCTCCGTCTGGCCGAGGGCATGACTTGCAAGTGGGCGACGATCGGATACGACCTGGGAGGTGGGAAATCAGTACTTGCCATACCCGGTCCGATGGATCCTCCGGTAAAGGAGGGGTTGATTCGTCGCTTTGGACGGCTGATCGAATCGCTCCAGGGCAGCTACGCGGCGGGCGAGGATCTGGGCACGACGCCTGAAGATATGGCCGTGATGGCAGAAGAGACCCAGTGGGTGCACGGAGCGCGTGGTGACGCGACTCGCGCAGTAGATCCTGGTCCCTACACTGCACGCGGCGTCTTTGTCGGCATCGAGGCGGCCGTGCGGTTCGCGTTTGGCAGCGACGGCTTGAGCGACCGCACGGTGTTGCTGCAAGGGGTGGGTGATGTGGGAGAACCGCTGGCTCGTATGCTACGCGAGGCGGGAGCCGAAATCATGATCTGCGATCTCGACGAGGCGTTGGCCCGGCGCGTTGCAACCGAGCTCGACGGTGAAGCTGTGGAGCCCCATCTGGCGTACGCTCGGACCTGCGATGTGTTCTCACCCTGTGCGGTCGGCTCAACCCTCAACCGGCAGACGATACCCCAGTTACATTGCCGCGTCGTAGCCGGGGCGGCGAACAACCAGTTGGAGCGACCCGAGGATGCTGACTTGCTGCACCAGCGTGGGATTCTGTATGCCCCCGATTACGTGATAAACGCTGGCGGAGCGATCGCATTGCCCGCGCTCGACTCGGGCAAGGTGACGGAGGAAGAGGTGAGGAAGCGGATCGGTCGCATCGCAACGACATTGAGCGAGATATTCCGGGAGGCCGGCGAGAAGAACGAGTCACCGGTGGCCTCGGCCAAGCGGCTGGTGGACCGGGTGCTGGCGGCGAAGCGGAAGTAGGGAGGGAGTGCAGAGTGTAGAGTGCAGAATGCAGAATGTCGACAATCTGCAATCTGCATTCTGCAATCGTCTTAGAATCCCGGCACCATGTTGAACTGCAGATACCAACCTTTCTCGGGCCGCTGGAATGGCTTGACCCAGTCCACTCCCAGAATGAAGTAGTTGAACATGTTGAACCGCAGAGACACGCCAGTGCTCCACACTGGCTTGCGGTCACCGCCGAGGAACCAGGCACGCTCGTCGAAATCAGGGGTTTCGAAGCGATAGTCGTCGCTGCCCCAAGCGATACCTCCATCCACGAATACTCCCATCTCGAGCGGCAGGAATCCGAAGAAGCCGTCGCCCAGGCCGAGAACTCCAAGCGGCGGAAACCGGACCTCAAGGTTGCCGATTATCATCTTGGATCCCAGCAGTTGCTCGTAGGCGTCGCAGGTGCTCGCGCCTGATGCATTCACTACGACGTACGTGCATTCATAACTGTTGAACGAGTTGACGTCGTAGCCTCGGACGAGACCAGGATATCCCATCGAGAGCGGTTGTAGCCTGTAGTCCTCGGCGTCTTTGCCGTACCGGCCGTAGTGCATCAGCCGCGCCGCGATTGTGAACGGCCGCACGGGCATGATGTACTTGCGAAAGTCGAACAAGCCGGTGACGAGACTCAGCGACCCGAACGTGGGTGCGGCTTCGATCCGGTAGCGCTGTCCCAGAATCGGGCTCGCGATTCCGAAGAACGAATTATCGTAGACCAGAGCTAGCGAGGCATTGGCCAGGTTCAGGGCGTCAGGAGCCGGCAGGTCCGTCTTCTGTTGGTCCAGGAGGACTCCTGTCGGATAGGATAGGACATTCTGCTGGAGTTCAAAGTCGTAAGTGATATTCTGCACGCCGCTTGAGAACTCCAGCCGTTGGACCGTGCTCAGCGGGTACGCGAGCGTTCCTCTGAGCTCGCGGTATATCTGACGGTACCGGATCAGCTGCTCGACCACGACCGTCCCGACGTCGGGATCATCCGCCAGGAACTGTATAAAGCCGCCCGTTAGATACGAAGTCTGCTGAAGGGTCACCCCCCAGTTCAACCGCCGGTTCATGTTGGCGTAGGCAACTGCGGCCGATATATCCTTGATTCCGCCGTTGATCTGGAACATGGTCGCCAGGTTGTGACCGCCCAGCATATCGCTCCAGAACAGAGACACGCCACCGCCGATGTAGGTTCCGAACCGGTCTACACCGATAACCAAAGAAGGCTGCGATACGTAGTCGAGGCCCAGACCGGGCTTGTAATCCACCGACGCGTAGGTCGTGTCGCGCGGCAGTCCGAAGAACGGATTGTTGATCAGGGATAGTATCTCCGCGCCTCTCCGGTCGACCGGAACCAGTATCGACGGATCAGTGTCCTCGAACGTCTCGATTACCTGACGACCAGCGAGGACCTCAGCCGAGTCCAACCGATAGATGTCGATCCCGGCGCCACGATGCACACTCAGGGTCATTTCGCCGGTCTGGGAAGCGACTGACATCGCCGGACTCAGCGGAGAGATCCCGGCGACACCCGTGAACATATTGGTGACCTGATGGATGTCGCCGCTAACCAGTTCCATACGATACACGTTGGCGATGCCGTTCTGGTCGCTTACGAAGTAGAGGCTCTCACCGTCCGGCGCCCACTGTGGGTTGGTGTGCTTGCCGGAGGCGAATGCCCTTAGTTCACGGATCGCGCCCGTGCTGGGATCCAGGAGAGCCAAGCCATAGTCACCGTGCATCAAGCTGGTCAGGCCGGTTGTAAACCGTTCCGTCACAAACGCAATCGTGCTGCCGTCAGGAGACCAAACCGGATGAACATCGCCGAATGCGTCATTGGTCAGCCGATTCAGAGTTTCTGTTTCGATGTCGTACGTGTACAGATCCGAGACCCCGCGAACGATTGCCGAGAAGACCAACGTATTGCCGTCGGGTGACCACGAAGGATTGAAGATCTCTCCCAGCTCCCGGAAGACCTTCTCGTGCACTTTGCGGCCCGTATTGGGATCGATAATCGAGAGTGCCGGCTGTCCCTTGCGGATGGCAGCGAAGGCGAATCTCGTACCAGTGGCGTCCCAGCCGCCGGCGGAGTGAACGAACTGCAGGCCCTCGAAGTGCGGGTCGACCGCGGACTTTACGATCTTGCGCTGCACCTCGCCGGTTCGCGCGTCGGCCATGAACATCTCGATCGCGAACAGGTCCTTCTCCGACAGGTAGATGACCCTGTTGCCGTCGGGACTCAGTGCCGGCGAAATGTTGTAGCGTCCGCTACCGGTAGCTGCGCCCAGGATCGGCTGACCGTAGGGCCAACCATTGCGGTATTCCCCCAGCTGCGCTGGCGCAGCAGGCTCCGCAAAACCGGTGGGGTGCTCAGTCTGCGTTACCAGCGGCTCCGCGTGTCTGCGTGACTCCTCATACCATCCCGCCAGCAGTGAATCCGGACTCATCCGGAGTACGCGCTGGATGGCCGCTCCCGCGCTCGGAGTGGCGCGCACGGCCTTGAGCAGCCGGCCTACAACGTCGTCGCCCCAACGCCCGGCGATGTACGCCCAGATGGCCTGACCGTACTGATACGGTTGGCTCTCGAGTGCCGCCCCCACCGAGACGTCCTGCGAGACCAACGACCGCATCCACATGGAGGTTTCTGAATCCACGTGCCCGACCGAGAGGTATTCCGCCATGCCCTCCACGAACCACAGCGGCATCCGAGCCGCTCCGGGTATGCCCGAGACGAGAGTCCCGCCACCCTCTCCCGTGATATCGAACTGGAATGCGTGTACCAGCTCGTGGCCAATCACATGATCCGTCTCCTTCAGGGGACCCAGGAAGGGCAGCACGATGCGCCGCTTGAGCAACTCGGTAACACCTTGGGTCGCCTCGTCCAGCGTGCCCAGCACGGCGTTGCTCTGCTGGAAATGTGGGTGTGCCGCGTAGACGATCAGCGCCTGCCTGCCGCTGAGATCGTGGTTCAGAATGCGTGAGAGGCGGGCATACCAGCGCTCCGCCATGAGCGCTGCCAGCTCTACCTGCACCTCGGGATAGTAGTAGATGTCGAAGTGCTCGGTCTTCAGCACTTCGAAATCGAAACTCTCGTACTGAACCTTGTTCCGCCCGAAATACTGAGCTTCCGCGGGCTGCGCTGCGATTCCGAGTCCGACGGCTCCTGCTAGTGTGGCGAGTAGTGTCAGGCGCTTGGTTAACCGCATCTGGTCTCCTCGAATTGCTCGCTGCCAGTGGCGGTGAGGCCGGCAGCTGGGTCCCTGGCCGTAGTACCTCTTAGACAGATAATGGCGCCCATTTGTTCCTGACATCGGCCCTGGGCTGCCCGCCTCGGTGATCGCGGTGCCGCCCGGCGGATCCCCCAATCATAGACGCCCGCCACTCATATCTATTAGTTAGTTTCCTCCACCACTATGCCGAGCATCACACCCAAGCGACTGGCCACCCAAATCCGCACCAGACTGCGGGAGGCAGGCGACGAGCAGACAGCCGCCAGGGGGCGCAGCTACTTCAAGCGGGATGACGATGTCCAACTCTATGGTGTCAAGTCTAGTGTGCTGCGCGGCATCGAGAAAGAGGCATACGGCCTCGTACGTGCGGACTGGACGGTTGTGGATGCGATTTCATTTTGTGAGCTGACGGCCGACGTGGTTCAGTTCGAGGCAAAGATGGTGGGTGTCCTACTGCTGGGGCGGTATCACAAGGACTTCCCCAAGGGCCTGCTGGCACGGGTACGGGGCTGGATTCTAGACGGTCTGTTCTGTAACTGGGCGGCGATCGATGGGTTGGCGCCGACCGTCATAACGCCGCTCATCGTCAAATACGGCGATCTCATGCCGCGCGTGGTCTGCTGGACCTCATCCGGCAATCTCTGGCTGCGTCGCGCTGCAGCCGTCGCTTTCGTGCCGCTGGCGCGGAAGGGTCGTGAGCTGGATAGCGCGTACGCCGTGGTAGAGCACCTGCTGTCTGACGCGAACGACCTGATCCACAAGGCATCCGGCTGGCTGTTGCGCGAGGCGGGCCGGACCGATATGCATCGGCTTGAGCGTTTCCTATTGGACAACGGTCCGCACATCCCGCGTACCACCGTGCGGTACGCCATTGAGCGGTTCCCGGGACGAAGACGAAAGCGCCTGCTCGTCGAGACTCGGGGGTAGCGTGGATCTCGATACAGGGGAGGTGAGATAGCCATGCGCTGGGTAATTGCAGCAAGTACATCGCTAGCCCTGTTGCAGCCGGCCGTGACACTGGCCCAGATACAAGCCGATGCCGACTCGGCGGCCGTACACGAGATTCTGATCGCCGACGTCATGATTCCCATGCGCGACGGAGTGCGGCTCAACGCCAGAATGTACCGGCCGCTCGGCGCAACGTCGCCCGGGCCTGCGGTATTCTCGCTCACACCGTACACCTCAGACGATGCTCACCAGCGGGGCCGGTTCTTCGCGCAGCATGGCTACGTCTATCTCAATGTGAACACGCGGGGTAGGGGTGGTTCTGAGGGTGAATCCTGGCCTCTGGAACAAGACGGACCCGACGGCTACGACATCGTCGAGTGGATTGGCCAGCAACCGTGGTGTGACGGCCGAGTCGCGATGCGCGGCGGGTCATATCGCGGCATGGTGCAGTGGCAGACGCTGAAAGAGGACCCACAGGTGCTAGCGACGGTGGTACCGACTGCTGCAGTACACCCTGGCTGGGACTATCCCAATCCAAGCGGGATCTTCCTGAGCTACGCGGCCAGGTGGCTCGCGTTCGTCAACGGCGCGGCATCCCAGAGTTCGCTGTTCGGCGACGATGACTACTGGCAAGGGAAGTATCTGGAGAAGCACCGGGAACATCGACCATTTGCCGATCTCGACGAGCTCACCGGACTGCCACCTCGTGTGTTCCAGCGGTGGATCGAGCACCCGTACTACGACCGATTCTGGCAGGATATGAACCCGGGCCCAGAGGATTACGCCAGGTTAGACCTTCCCGTTCTCACGATCACCGGTTACTTCGATGGCGACCAGCCCGGTGCGATGAAGTACTACTCCGATCACATGCTGTATGGCTCAGCTTCCGGCGCTGCCAAGCACTACCTGGTGCTGGGGCCGTGGAGTCACGCTGGAACGCGAAACCCGGCCAAGGAGCTCGGCGGCCTGACCTTCGGTGACAACAGTGTCCTGGACATGGAGCAACTCCATCTCGACTGGTTCAACTGGGTATTCCATGCCGGGGAGCAGCCTGAAATTCTGAGGGATCGTGTCGCCTACTATGTCATGGAGGCGAACGAGTGGAAGTACGCTCCCAACGTGGAAGCGGTGGCGACTGGGACTCGGACGTGGTATCTGACTTCGCGCGACGGCCACGCAAACGACGTATTCCGCTCTGGCGGCCTGAGCCTGGAGCAGCCCACCGTGGCGGGAACCGATTCCTACACCTACGATCCTCTGGTTACGATCGAGGCATATAGTGAGCTGGCGGCACTGAACAGCGGCTACATCGGCGCCGGAGCGGCATTCACTCCATATCCGAAGCTGGTATACCACAGCCCTCCGTTGGAGGGTGACCTGGAGGTATCTGGATACGCTAAGGTCGCAGCCTACATCGAGCTCAATGTGCCGGACACCGACATGGTAGCGTCGCTCTACGAGGTCCGGAGGGACGGGAGTACGATCTACTTGGGGACCAGCGAGCTGAGGGCGAGGCACAGAGAGGGTGTGGATCGAGTCGTGCTCGCTGAGCCGGGTGAGATCGAGCTCTACACATTCGACCGATTCTATTGGTTTTCCCGCCGCTTGCTCGAGGGAAGCCGCTTGCGGCTCGTCATCATGCCGTTGAACACGCCGGACAGGGACAAGAACTACAACTCCGGTGGAGACACGATTCGCGAGACTGCTGCCGATGCGCGTACGGCGGTGGTCAAACTACACCACGGGCCGCAACATCCCAGTGCCGTGTTACTCCCGGTGTCTCACAGCGATGGGGGACGAGGCTGACGCGCGACGCGGGTAGGTCCGATGGATTGCGGCACCCGGGGGGCAGACAGGTTCATGAAGGAGGAGGATAAGAGGTGAACGACCAGGCAGTACAGCGAACTCCTTGGTGGCTCGGCGTGACTCTCTGGGTGGTGGCCGTCGTGTTGATGCTGACCGCGGCCGTGTACCAGCGCCTCACCGGTCCCACGTATCGGCTGCGCGGTGAGTTCACGCTGGCAGGTGAAACGTACCGCTACAGGCTGGTTCGCAGCGCGTACTCGACGGCCGATACGCTCGTCACCATACCTACTCCATCGACCGAGGTGATTGGGAATCTCCACTACAAGCGTTACCCCACCGACGACGACTTTACAGTCCTACCGTTGGAGGTCCACGGCGAGCACTTGGGAGCGAGCCTCCCGGCCCAACCACCGGCCGGAAAGTTGGAGTACTACCTGACGCTGGACACGCCTGCGGGAAGCCTCACGATACCTGATAACGAATCCGGGAGCGTGATAATACGGTTCAAGGGACCGACGCCGCTCTACGTCCTGCTGCCGCATGTGTTCATGATGTTCTTCGCCGTGTTGATAGGGATGCGTGCGGGGCTGGCCGCGTTGTTCGCTCCTGCGGGTGTCGACAAGCTGTCGTGGATAACGCTGGTCCTAGTGACGGTGGGTGGCTTGTTCCTGGGTCCGATCGTACAGAAAACCGCGTTCGGAGAGTACTGGACAGGCTTCCCCTTCGGGTTCGATCTGACGGACAACAAGACCTTGATCATGTGGTTGGTGTGGGTAGTGGCATGTGCCGTTCTGCTCAAGTACAAGACGCGTCTGTACGTGCGCCGGGCCGCCGTAGTCGGCGCCGCTGTGGTCATGGTGATCGTCTACTTGATCCCACACAGCCTGCGTGGTAGCCAGCTCGATTACAGTCAGTTGGATGAGGGCGTCCCGGCGACGGAGGCGATTGAGAGCGGCAGATGATCGATCATTTCGTGCTGGGTGTCGCGCAGCTCGAGAGCGGCACGCGGTGCGTGGCCGACGCCACTGGCGTCGATCCGGTCCTGGGTGGGCGTCACACACAACTGGGAACCCACAACGCTCTTGTTGCGCTCGGCGAGCGCCAGTATCTCGAGATCCTGGCACCAGACCCGACCCAACCCGTTCTCGTCGATGCGCTCACCGCACTCCGTGGCCTGACGGTGCCAACACTCGTCAAGTGGGCTGCGGCGACCGATGACGTGGATCGCGCGTCGGAACTGATGCGCGGTCACGGATTTGCGGTTGACGCCGTTGAGAGAGGATCACGCACCAGATCCGACGGCAAGGTCCTGCACTGGAGGCAGGTGGGGTTTCTCTCAGTCAGTAGTCTGGATGTTCCATTCGTCATCGAGTGGGGCGCTGGGTCGGTGCACCCGGCAGAAGACTCTCCTGGAGGGTGCGCGGTCGCACGGTTCACGGTATCCAGCCCCCGGTCAGCAGCGCTCAGCCAGCTCTGTACAGATCTCGGCGCAGCGGTCACGGTGCGGCGAGGGGCGGTGGCCCGATTGGAGCTGGTGCTGGACACACTGCGCGGCGTGGTGGAGCTTACATCCTAGCATTACCCGAGGTAGCGACTTTGGTGGCGAGAGGAGCACCACATGACGTCGACTAGTAGACGGGATTTCTTCAAACTCACGGCGACCGGTGCGGGTGCGGTCGCGCTCGGTACCACTACGAGTTGTACGGCTGCTGAGGGCTCCGATCTACCGGAGCCGATTCGCAATCTCGAACCCTATCCCGGCGAGTACACGCCGATATCAGACGAGGAACGGCTGGGCCGCATCGAGCAGGCGCAGCGACTGATGGTCGACAACGGCATTGACGCGATCTTTCTCGATTCCGGCACCAGCATGTTCTACTACACCGGTGTGCGCTGGGGCCAAAGCGAACGGCTGTTCGGGATCGTTATGCCGGCTCGGGGGGAGATGGGCATCGTGACCCCCGCCTTCGAGGAAGAGCGCGCCCGCGAGTTGATAAAGTTCGGGGATGATATTCGTCCCTGGCACGAGCATGAGAGTCCCTACGAGTTGGTGGCCGGGATCCTACGCGATCGCGGCATTCGGACCGGCACGGTGGGTATGGAAGAGCGCGTTCGGTTCTTCCTGTTCGACGGAATACGCCGGGGCATGCCGGGAACGAGATTCGTCAGTGCAGATCCGGTCACGATTGGATGTCGCGTCATCAAATCAGCGGCGGAACTCGCGTTGATGCAGCGCGCCAACGACATAACCATCACAGCGTACAGGGCAACTGTCGCGACGCTGTACGAAGGAATGCCGCGCGAGGAATTCGCTCGTAACGCTGCCGCCGCTCACGAGAACTTGGGTGCGTCGGGAAGGATTGGAGCCCAGTTCGGCCAGGCTT
>CP070666.1:3220413-3223360 GCA_020351775.1 Gemmatimonadota bacterium
GGGGTTGCAGGTTGACGCCCCTTCACCCTACCCCACCACTCGCTTCCGCTAACGCGCCGAGTCCTGCCGGGCTACGTCCCCACCTTCGCCTTCAACTCCTCTAAGTAGTACGCGACAACCTCAGTTTCTGAATCGCTTCAGTAGCTCAAGTGCGAACGGGTTCTGACCCGCACGCAGCGCGTCGATCCATCCCTAACCTACCCTGAGCGCTTTGTTATGGCTGTCGCAGTGAGGTTGCCGGGTCCGAGCCGGGAGGCCACAGCGCGGCTTTCTTCACGGGCAGTCGGACTGCACCGTCACGCCTTTGGCTTGCAGCGCAGCCACGTCCGCGCAACTCACGCTCGTGACTTGGAGACAGACCGTGTCACCTGCTCCAAGCCCTGTGTTGTCGAGCAACGGCTGGATGTCGGTGATCGAGTTGTATGCGAGGATCAGGCCCTCCAGGCTCGTGAGCCCGCTGAGCGCGGCGGCCGTCCGTGTGGGTCTACACCAGCCCCACTCGCTTCAGGATCTCGCCGTAGCGCGGGTCCGCGAACCATCCGTCCCGTTCGAGAGGTGGATAGTACCTGAGGATGCAGAGCAGCACGTCGTGCTCTTCCAGAGCGCGCTCCAGCCACGCGAAGGCTTCGTCCCGCCTGCCCGTGGCCCAAGCGAGGATGGCAAGCATGGTCGGCTGCGCGTACTCCTCGCACGATCGCGCCACGAGCTCGTCATAGAGCGCCGTCGCCTCCTCGCGCCGGCCGACGTGGGCCCAGGCATAGCACAGGTCGGCGACGGGCCACGGTTGGCGTTGGGACAGGTCAGCGGCGCGCTGCAACTCCATCACCGATTCGTCGGTCCGTCCGGCATCGAACAGGGCGAGACCGAGCGCCCGATGCGCGAGAAATGACGAGGCGTCGGCCTCGACCGCGCGCTCCCCCGCGGCCACGGCGTCGGCGAACCGCCGGGCGAAGTAGAACACCTGGGACAGCTGGACCTTCGGGTGCACCGCCAGCGGGTCTAGCTCCACCGCGCGGCGTGCCTCGGCAATGCCCTCGTCGAACTTCCCGCGGATCATTGCGAGGAAGATGGCGTACCAATAGCGCGCGGCCACAAGGTTGGGATTGATGGCGAGGGCACGCTGGAACTCGGCCTCCGCACCGTCCCAGTCCCAATCGAACACCATGCGCACCCAGGCGAGCGAGCTGTGGGCTTCCGCGAGATGGTCGTCCAGTGCGAGCGCCTTCTGTGCCGCATCCTTCGCGCGTGGCATCGACTCGTTCGGACGTACCATTCCATAGAACGCAAGGAGGCTGTACGCATCGGCCACTCCGGCATGGGCCGGTGCGTACTCCGGATCGAGGGCCAGGGCCTCCTCGAAGCACTGCAGACCCTTGAGCAACCCGAGACCGCGCTGGCTCCACAGGAAGCGGCCTCGCAAGTACAGCTCATAGGCCTCGAGGTTCGCCGTCGGAGGCGTGACGACCGGATGCCCGCCGGACGTACCGAGGCTCACGCGGAGCCGATCGGCGATCGCGCGCGCGATCTCGTCCTGAATCGCGAACACGTCGTCCAGCTTGCGATCGAACCGATGTGACCACAGATGGTAGCCGTCCGCCACGTTGATGAGCTGCGCGGTGATCCGCAGCTGATCCCCGGCCTTGCGCACGCTGCCCTCGAGCACCGCCCCCACACCGAGCTTCTCTCCGATCACGCGCAGCTCTTCCTGTTGCTGCTTGAAGGCGAACGACGACCACCGCGCGGCAACGTGCAGGCCCTTAAGCTGCGCCAGCGCGTTGATGATCTCCTCGGTCATGCCGTCCGCGAAGTACTCGTTGTCGGGATCCGGGCTCATGTTCGTGAACGGGAGCACCGCGACTGACTTGTCCGGGACCGCGGTGGCAGGCTCCTCGGGAGCGGCTCTTGCCTTCGCATCGGTCAGCTCCGGTGCCTGCAAGGCCTGGGCAAACTGGTCGGCGGTGGCGTAGCGGTCCGCGGGCAAACGAGCCATCGTGCGCTGCAGCACGGCCTGCAGGCCGGCCGGCGCGGTGTCCCTCCTGGCGGCGATCTGCGGCACCGTGTCGGTGAACCGGCGGGCGATGATGGCTTGGACGGTGGGGCCGGTAAACGGTGGTTCGCCGGCCAGCATCTCGTACAGCACACAGCCAAGCGAGTAGAGATCGCTCCTACCGTCCAAGTCCTTTTCGCCGCCCGCCTGTTCGGGGCTCATGTATGTCGGGGTGCCTGTTGCGATGCCGGTTTCGGTTAGTCGCGCACCACCCGCCACGTCAATGGCTCTGGCAATCCCAAAGTCAGCAACGACGGCGTGACCGCTTTCGAGCAGGATGTTCTCGGGCTTGATGTCCCGGTGGATCACCCCGTGGCTGTGGGCATAGCTCAGCGCGTCCGCCACTTCCCGCGCCACCTGCAAGGCATCGTCGATGGCCAGCTGCTTCTCGCGATCCAAGCGATCTCGGAGGGATTCGCCTTCCGCGTAGGGCATGACGTAGTACAGGAATCCGTCCGCTTCTCCGGAATCGTACAGGGGCAGGATGTGCGGGTGGTGCAGGTTGGCGGCGACCTCGATCTCTCGCAGAAACCGCTCGGGGCCGAGGGCGGCTGCCAAATCGGGACGCAGGACCTTGACGGCCACCTTTCGGTGGTGCTTCACGTCCTCGGCGAGATAGACGATTGCCATCCCACCGCTCCCGATCTCCCGCTCGATCTTGTAGCGGCCGTCAAGGGCCGTCCTCAGGCGCTCCAAGGGGTCAGACACGAGCCCAGCTCCCGATCGGAGTCTGCGCTAAGCTATGCGTGGGGCAGGGTGGTGGCCAGGGCGGTTGACCTGCAAACCATCTGCAAACCGACAGGACGGGATTGGACGGGACACGACGGGACGAAGCGGTCGCTAAGTCGGTACAGGACGGGACTAAACGGGACTAGAAGGGACCAGACGGGACGAAGAATG
>CP070666.1:3223460-3264379 GCA_020351775.1 Gemmatimonadota bacterium
AATCGCAAGAAGCCCGTATGCTCGCTCGGCCTCGCGCGCTGCACGGACTGCCGCTGATGCGTACGCAGCGGGGGCGTGCACCCTGAAGTGCTCCGTGTGCCAAGTGCGCCACTCGCCGCTCGGATCGATCTGGGCGTGAACCGAGCCGGCGAAACCAGCTGTAGCGATCAGCGACACGGCAATCGAACGCCAGCTGCTCTCTCTCACTTCAGTTCTCGTTCAGCCCCCGCTGGCGCAGGAACGCAGCGACACCTTCGACGATGCCACGTGCGTAGCGCCATTGGCCAACATCGCTTGCCAGAACAGCCTCCTGTTCCGGGATCATCAGGAATAGACCCTCAGTGAGAGCTGAAGGCATCCACTGGGACCGGACCAGCGCCAGGTTCCCGCGCCCCATTCCCAGATCTCTGAAGCCGAACTGACGGACCAGAGACCTGTTCAGTTCCCGAGCCAGGGGCGCGCTCCGCGGATGGAAATAATAGACGCTGGTGCCGTTGTTATCGAACGGATTCACACCGTCGGGCAGCGCGTTGGCGTGAATCGACACCAGCACCTCGGCTCCGGCCGCTTCGGCGATGGCGGGGCGATGCATCAACCCTACCGGTTGCTCATCTTCCCGTGTCAATACCACACGAGCCCCGTACCGCTCCAGCAGCTCTGCTGCCTTGCGGGCGACTCCGAGCACGATATCTGGCTCCCAGGTACCCGTTGGCCCCCTCGCACCCAAGGGTGGGTGCCCCGGGTCGAGAGCAATCACCCTGCCCGCCAGCGGCCGCCCGGGGTCGATCTGCGGTGGCCGCCTGAGCTCTAGCAGGAGATCGGTGCCATCCCAGCGAGTTCGGTAACCCCACACGTCCCGAGATAGCGAGACGGTCACATTGGTTTCGTCTACAGCAGGTTGTGCGAAGGATACGAGCCGGATCAACGAATCAGTACCGCCGTACTGGATCCAGTCCACATCCGCCGCGACGCCATAGAGCGTTACCCTGAGTTCTCTTTCCCACTCCTCCACTCGAAACGGGATCCGGCCCGGCAAAGGAATACGGAAAACAACAGAGCTGGTACCTGGTGCGATCCGCACCGACGCGACCGTGCCTCGCGCCGGAGGTGTGCCCGGAGGAAGAGGATACACCTCGTTCAGCGAAACCCATGCCTCACTGGATTGTGACAGTCTGAGCCGGACCTGGTCATTCCAGCGTCCGCTGACGACACCGATAGTCTTGTTGGGGAAGAACCAATGGTAGGTGCCATAAGGTGACGGCCTGCCCACCACGATCCCGTCTGAGGTTCCTGTTCCCCGCAGGTCGTCGTCGAGCACCACCACGGTGGGTACCTGCGAGTCGACCAAGCCGAGTCTCAGCGGCCACCGCGCCCACGCGGAGTCCGCACCCACCACCGCAAGCACTCGCATCCACTGAGTGTCGGCCGCGAGCGCAGGAAAGTTGGGAGCCAACACGAGATCAGGGTCAGGGCCCAACCTGCCGGACCACCATGTGACATACCGGTCCGTCGGGGCGGGGAGCTGCTCGACCGCCTCGACCCGGGTTCCGAATACGCGTTCCCCGAGCGGGATCTTCCCGGCGGAAGTGTCTGGCAGGAACTCGATCGTTCTACCGCCACCCAACACTCCGTACACGCGTGCTCCCGGAACCGCTCGCACCACGAGCTCGAGACCTTCATCTCGTCGAATCCAGCGGTCTCCCGTGGGATGGAACGATGTCGTGTCGATCCAGACCACGCTGTCCGGCGGCTCATACCGCCGGGCTATTGGAGCCGAGAGTAGCAGGGTAGCAGTTTCCGACCCAGCGGTAGCCACTATCTCGAACTGTGCAACGGAGTCATCGGGGAGTTTCAACCAAGCGATCCAGCCACCTGTGGGATACACTGGCACAGGATGACCGTTGACGCGAAGCTGAGCGTCTCCTCGCGCCACGCTACCGAAGATGAACGTCGAGTCTTGGCTCTGAATCCGGTAGTCCTGCTCCACGGTCAGATCCACGATTTCCCCCGATCTCGCGGACCCTCCGGTAGTGGGTGGATAGGCAATCGTCAGCTCAAGCGGTCCTGAGGCTACGGGGGGCGGATCCGGTGGCTCGAAGGGCCCGCTGGGCATCGGCTGGTAGGATGGCCCCAAAACGGAGCAGCCGACCCCCCCAAGCGCGAGCGGTAACGCCGCTACCAGCGATCCTGCACGTAACATGGTCGCGGAACGTACATAAACATAACAGCCTACGCCAACCCAACTTGTCGGTTGACCGTGTTTTTTAGGGGCAGTAGATTGGCTCACCTCTCTTACCACACTCAACAGGAGTTGTGTGTCGAGTGCGGGTCTGCGCTCACTGTGGCCGAGAAAACGATAACCGATCCCGTTTCTGCGAGGACTGTGGCAAACCCATTGATGCACCACCTGCGGGTGGAGTACCCGTCGCGAAGCCACCCAACGTTGCACCAGTGGGACGTCAGCCGGCGGCCGGTATGGTGAGCTGCCCCGACTGTGCTAGCCCCGTGGTCCAGGGACTTCCGTTCTGTCCCAAGTGTGGCAAGCGGCTGACTGCGCCCAAGGATGCTGGCCCGGCGTGCGCCAATTGCGGCACGGCACTACCCCAGGGTGCCCAGTACTGCGCTGCTTGCGGCAAACCGGCGAGTCCAGGAGTCGAGCCCCGCAAGAGCCAAACCAGCGCCTTCGCAGCCCAACGGGTGGACGTGCCGGGCGAAATCGTCGTACTCGAAGAATCAGGTGAGGCTGGTGAGCGGTTCCACCTGGTTGGTGAAGAGACCACTATCGGTCGTGAGGGAGCAGACATCGAGTTCCCGGACGATCCCTTCATGTCGCCACTCCACGCGCAGATATCCGCCCGAATCGGGGAGTTCTCGATCCGCGATCTCGGGAGTCGCAACGGGACCTGGACGTTCATCATGGAGCCCCACCGGTTGGCAGACGGCGATTTGATATTGGTGGGCTCGCAGGTGCTCCTGTTCCGTAGGCTAGGTTATCCGGGACCACACCCGCCCGAGCGTGACGCGACCCGGCGCATGGGGAGTCTGGTACCGAGCGCTGATATCGCCCGACTCATCCAACTGCGCAGCGATGGTTCACAGCGCGATACGGTTCACCTATCCCCTGGTAGGAACTTGGGCATTGGGCGAGAGAGCGGCGATTGGCTATTCCCCTACGATCCATCGATGAGCGGCTTACACGCGGAGGTTCGATCGGAGGATGCCGACTTTGTGATCCTAGACGCTGGCAGCCGGAACGGAGTGGCCGTGTCAGTGCGTGGCGAGGTAACGTTGTGCCCGGGATCACGCTTCCTAGTCGGTGACAAGATGCTCCGACTGGAGGCGCCGTGAAGACCTGCACCACGTGCGGAGCCGAGTGGCCTGACGAGACGAAATTCTGCCCTAGGGATGGCTCCCCCCTCCGAGTTGCTGAAGGCACCAGTCTCATCGGCAGCATTGTGGCCGACACCTATCACATCCTCGAGAAGCTCGGCGAAGGCGGCATGGGCGCCGTCTATCTCGGGGAGCACGTGAAGATGGGTCGTAAGAGCGCCATCAAGGTGCTGACTCAGTCGCTGGCCCAGGACAGCGAAGCAATTGCGCGATTCAATCGAGAGGCATCCAACGCCGCTCGGATCAATCACCCTAATGTGTGCGCCATCTATGACTTCGGCGAGACAAAAGACGGCCTCATCTTCCTCGCCATGGAGTATATCGAAGGTGAGTCCCTCACAGATCTGGTGCGGCGGGAGGGACCGCTCGGACCCTATCGGGCGGCAACCATCGTGCATCAAGTGGGGAGCGCTCTCCAGGCTGCTCATGATCTGGGAATCGTGCACCGCGATCTGAAACCCGACAACGTCATGATCACCAAAGCCCGCGACGGAACTGACATGGTCAAGGTCGTGGACTTCGGAATCGCGAAGGCGATGGGCGGTGAAGAGGGCCAGAAGGTCACGCGTACTGGGCTGGTGGTGGGAACACCTGAGTACATGAGCCCGGAACAGCTCTCGGGTGACAAGCTCGACGGCCGCAGCGATACCTATTCGTTGGCGTTGGTGCTGTTCAAAATGCTCACGGGACGGTTGCCGTTTGAGGCGGACAACGCCCAGGAAATCATGATCAAGCGGCTCACAGATGAGCCGCTCCGCTTGAACGACGCCCTCGTCGGCGCAAACTTCCCCGGACGGCTGCAACAGGTAATGGACCGTGCCCTGCAGCGCATGCCGAGTGACCGTCACGCCTCGGCCGAGGCGTTCATGCGCGAGGCCGTGCAAGCAGTGCAAGGCGTGCCAGCCGCATCGGTCGACACCGAGGGTGCGACGCAGAGGCTGGGCACCGCGCCGAGCGGCCCCGGTGTGACCGAGCAGCTCCGGAAGACGAGAGTGTCGGGATCGAAGCCCACTCTCCCTCTCGATCAGGGCGCGGCCCTCGGCGCACGGACGCCCGAAACGCCCCTGCCCCGAACAGTTCTTTCGCCGCGCGTCAAGAGGCGAAAGCCGGCGGTGGCAATCGCCGGCTCCCTGGCCGTGGTTGCGATAGGGGCCGGAGCCCTCGCTGTAGTCCTCAGCAATGCCGGCGAATCGCGAGCAGGTACGAACGATAGCTTGCGACTGGCGGCCAACACGCCGGTCACACCAATCGATACAGGAACCGGTGGGCATCCCGATGCAACGCAGGGACCTGAGGCTTCGGCAGCTCAGACGGCCCCTGGAGGCGAGGTAGTTACTGGCACAGAGAGAGCCACAAGCGAGGACACGACGAGGAGAATCGTGAATCCACCGGCCGCTGTAGATCCAGCGGCCGCTAACGCCGACAGCATCCAGATTGAAAATCAGATCGCGGCCTTGATCGATCCGCTCATCGACGACAACCCTGGTGTGGTAGGGGAGGCCCTCATCGAGGCCAGACAGCTTTATGCTGATCCACGAGCCAGCCCGATCCAACAGGCTCAGCTGGCCTTCATGCTGGCTGGCTCCTATGGAGTGCAGGGCACTCCTGATTCAGCGTGCACGTGGATTGATCGCGCGCTGAGCCACGATCCCGGCAACAGCATATACCAACGATTCCGACGGAACAACTGCACACCGTGAACATATTCCGGAGGAAGGCGCCGCGCACCAGAATCTCGGTCTTTGGCAAGACCGACGTGGGCATGAACCGTACTCATAACGAAGACAGTTTCCTGGTTGCCGATCTTACTGCCCAGAAGGCTTCGCTGCTGCCGGAAGTGCGGCTCCACGAGATTGGGCCCAAGGGTTCGCTCCTCATGGTTGCCGATGGGATGGGCGGCGCCGCCGCCGGCGAAGTCGCGAGTGAGATGGCAACGCAGGTCATCTACCAGCACTTGCTGAGCCGGTGGATCCCGGACAAGGAGAGCTCGCCGCGCCAGTTTGCATTTCGGCTCAGGGAAGCCGTCGAGGAGGCCAACTCCAAGATCCATGCGTACGCCAAGGAGCATCCCGAGAATCGGGGTATGGGCACGACCGTCACGGCTGTAGGAGTGCTCATCGATCACATCTACCTAACGCAGGTGGGCGACTCCAGAGCCTATCTGATCCGGAATGGTACGGCCATCCAGCTGACCAAGGATCAGTCGCTGATGCAGCGCCTGGTGGACGCCGGTGAGTTAACCGAGGAGGAAGCGGAACGCAGCGAGCGCAAGAACATCATACTTCAGGCTCTGGGGCCCGAAGGCCGCGTACGAGTCGACCTGACCCACCAGAAGATCAGCCGCGGCGACGCCATCCTGCTCTGCTCTGACGGATTGTCCGGCCCAGTCTCGAAGGAGGAGCTGGCGCGTGTTGTTTCTGAGAATGAAGACCTCGTCAAGGCCTCGAGCGAACTCATCGCGCTGGCCAACGAGAGAGGCGGCCCTGACAACATCACGGTCATAGTGGCCAAGTTCACCGGTGACGCCCTACAGGAGCCGACCGATGACGAGACCGTGGGCTACGAGATCTTCGCCCTGCCGGATACCGATGAAGCCACCCACGAGGTCCCCATCGTCCGGGATAGCTCGCCACCGACACCGTCGCGGTCGTCGCTGATCGCGGCGGGTGCCACGGCCGCCGCCGTCGTAATTGGGGCACTGGCGATCGCCGTACTGTGAGCAGGAGCCAATGAAGGTAAGGATCAAGTTCCTATCCGGTGCGCGCGCTGGTACCACGGTCGTGCTGTCCACACCATCGATTGAGATCGGCCGTCACCCGTCATCAAACCTTCGGTTCGACCCCGACGAAGACCTCGAGGTGTCCGCACGCCACGCAACGCTGTTTCGGGAAGGAGATCGCTGGTTCATCCGAGACGAGGGCAGCCTCAACGGCACCTTGGTCAACGGCCACGCGATCACCGGAAAGACCGCGTTGGATGATACGGATCAGATCCGGCTCGGGCCCGAGGGACCGATCGTCGAATTCCGGTTAGTATCTGATTCGGTCCCGGACGGACCGTCGGACCGTCCGACAGGGGCCGAAGCGCGTCGTGCAGCCCGCGGGTCGGCCGAGCCCTCTGCCTACGCATACGCTGACGCGGGGGTTACCCAACGCGTGCGGCTGGAAGTGGACCGGCAAACCAGGAGGCTGCGTGCCCTGACAGTGTCCCTCGTTGCGGTTCTGCTGCTGGTAACCGCCGTCTTCATTTACGACAGCATCAGACAGCGGGGCCTGCACCAGAGGGAGGTGGCAGCCGCAGAGGCCCGCACGGATAGCATACTTCAGGCAGCCAATGATGCTATCGAAGCGTTGCAGGGACGCGTCGCAGGACTCGCCACCACACTCACGGCTTCCCAAGAGGAGGTCGAGCGACTCCAGTCAGAATTGGCTGGAGCGCGTCAAACGGGCAGCGCCGAGCAAGTAGAGCAGCTACGCCGACAGCTCGCGGATGCCAGCCAAGCACTGCTTTATCAGCAAGCGGCCGCCTACTTGGACTATCGCGGCATCGCCGATGCTAACCAACGTGCCGTGGCGTTGATCTGGGTGGAGTTCGATCCAGGAGAGGTATACGTAGGAACCGCGTTCGCCGTCCGGCCTGATGGGGTCCTGATAACCAGCCGGCACGTCGTTGCTGGAGCAGCGGGGGACCGTCGCCCCGCGCAGATCGCAGTCAAGTTCGCCGATTCCTATCAGGTGTATCGGGCGCGTGTGCTCACCGTGTCCCCGGACGCCGATGTCGCGGCCCTGAAGGTGGACATACCTGGCGGCGTACCGACCGTCCGGAGGCTCAATCTCCGAGCCGACACTCTGGGCCAGGGAGATCCGGTCGCTATCATCGGGTTTCCACTGGGACCCGACCTCCCAATGACGGCCCTAGCTCGCGACCGCACGGTAGCTCGTACGAGTTTCTCGGCTGGCTCGGTCAGCAAGATGCTGGACGATGTCGTGCAGGTGGACGGCTACGGTGCGGGGGGATCGAGCGGCAGCCCGATCTTCGACCGCAACGGCGAAGTCATAGGCGTCGTGTATGGGGGCGAGCAGGGTTCGTACGGCCGGGTAGTCCTAGGAGTTCCCTCGCAACATGTCATGACCCTGCTTGAGAGCATTGAACGGCAGTAACCCGTCAGTGCTTCAACTGGGTCATTTCCCGCAAGTATCCGGTGATCCCAGGCATCACGCACACCGACGCTCACTCCAGACCATACATTAGTGGCCGCTCACTCACATTGCAAGGTCCGTTTCTAAACGGAGAACCAACGCCGACTGACTCAGACTATCACTTGGGGAACGTCGCCCACCACCCTACGCACTATGCCGCCCGCCGCCTCGAGCCGCCTCTGGGCCTCCACCAGGTCGAGGCCCGAGCGAGCCATCACCACCGCTAGTTTCACACTGCCCCCAGCGGCGCTGATGGCCCTTCGCGCTGCGGCTCGATCCACACCGCCAGCCTCCATAACGATTCGCTCGCCACGGTCTTGCAGCTTCTTACTTAGCGCCATCAGGTCCACCATCAGGTTGCCGTAGGCCTTTCCCAGCCGGATCATGGCACCAGTGGTAATGGTGTTGAGAATCAGCTTCGTAGCGGTACCGGCCTTTAGCCGCGTCGAGCCTGTGAGCGCCTCAGGGCCAACGCGGGCGACGATCATTTCGTCACAAGCCTCTGCCAATGCTGGGGGCGGGTCGGTGCAGGTCACCAGGACCGTCGCCGCACCTAGCTCCTGCGCCCGGAACACGGCCGCCCCAACGAATGGGGTCGTTCCGCTAGCTGCAATTCCAATCACCACATCGTTCCCTGTGACCTGCTTTTGCTCCACGGCTGTCCGGCCCGCCTCAGTATCGTCTTCGGCTCCCTCCTGGCTCGCGACCAATGCAGCGGGGCCGCCAGCGATGATGCCCGACACCATTTTCGGTGGAGAACCGAACGTGGGGGGACACTCCGCCGCATCGAGTACCCCTAGCCGTCCACTGGTCCCCGCGCCCACGTATATCAGCCGACCATCGGCTCGAAAGGCGCGGACCACTAGATCTATCGTACGGGCCAGCACATCACGGCAGGCGTGAACCGAGTCCGCAACCGTTCGGTCCTCGGCGTACAACAGATCAACGATCTCGGCCGCGGATGCCACGTCGATATCTACGGTCCTGGGGTTACGCCTCTCGGTCAGTCGCTGATCGATGAAATCGCGATTGTCCATGCTCTAGGCCGGGTCGACAAGAGGCCGAGGTCCAGAGCAGACCCCGGCCTTGTTGAGTGTAGTCTGAGTGGTGGTATCAACCACTTGCGTCCAAGACCAACGGTTGAGTGAGCACGATTCGAACGTACCCTCCGGCCGGTAGGACTATGTCCTGATCCTTGGTCGCCGCCGCCACCGCGGCACCAGCTGCGGCCCCAACCACACCACCAATCACGGCACCTTTGGTGTTCTTGCCAACGACCCTGCCAGCAACTGCCCCCACAACGGCCCCTGCACCGACCTTTGCGGCATCGCCGCCCGATATGCCCTGTCCCTTCATCTCAAAACCGAGACTATCGGATTCCGCAGCGATTGGATAGGTATTTCCACCGAAATGAACCTCGCTGAAGCTCAATACCAGGGTCCCTACGCCACCGGGGCTCCCTGCTGATTCTATCTCAGCTACTCTCCCTGTGAATACTGCCCCAGCCGGAATCACGATGCGGCCTTGCTCGTCGCGCACATCGAACTGCGCCGTCGCCGCTACCGGATCTCCGACCACGCTCATGCGGGATCTAATCGTGTCGGCCGCCGTCAGCTCGAGAGCCGTTCCCTGCGGGAGGGTAAGTGCCGGCTCGACATCGGCGACCGGTTCCAACGGAGGCGGAGGTGTCGGCTCGCGAGGGAGCTGTGCTGGTTGCGCGGATCTCACCGGCACCTCGTGCGCCGATCGCGCCGGTGCCTCATCCACCGCCGGCTCGTCGCTCAGCACCGCAACCGACTCCGCGGGCGGTAGAGTGAGATCGCGCTCGTCCTCAACCGGTGGCTCGGAGCCGATGCAGGCACTGAGGAGCACTATCAGCACCGAGGCAACTGATGCTACTCGAGCAAAACCCATGATGTACCCCTCCGCGTTCTAGGGTTACAGACCCAGCGAGGAACCCGCGGTTCCAAACTGTAAGGTGGGAAATCGCTGTCTCGCTAGCAAGTGCGGCAGATCACATCAGCCGGATTGCCTAAAGTCGTGACCTCAGGAATTCCGGTGTGAGTCCCTGCAGCCAGTTTGCCATGATGGTGAAGTAACCCGTCAACAGCAGTGCCCCAACCGCGAACATGATGCCACCGGCAATCTTCGTCGTTGCGGGCATGAACCGTCGGTACCGCCTGAACCAGCCGATGAACCTCTCAACGGCGAGTGCTGCCAGCAGGAACGGGACGGCAAGGCCTAGTGAATAGGCCAGCAACAACATCATGCCTTGTGTGAGGTTCGTTGTCTGCGCGCTGGTGTAGGCCAGGATCGATCCCAGTATTGGCCCGATGCAAGGAGTCCAGCCCGCACCAAATGCAAATCCCACAAGCGTACTCCCCAGGTACCCGACCGGCTTATCCTGCAGGTGTACACGCTTCTCCCGTGCGAGGACACCCCAGTTGAACGCTCCCAGCAAGTAGAGGCCAAACAGAATGATCAGGATGCCCCCGACGCGCTCAAGCCACACCTGGTTGTACTGCAGGAATCTGCCAAGCGCCGTCGCCGTCGCGCCTAGCAGGATGAAGATCAGAGTGAATCCAGCGATGAAGAACGCAGCGTGGGTGAACGCTGTCCAGCGCCGCTCACCGAGCTCATCGAGTGATAGGCCTGTGATGAAGGATACGTAGCTCGGTACGAGTGGAAGCACGCAGGGCGAGAGAAAACTCAACAGCCCGGCCACAAAGGCTATCGGTAGGGCAACCGTATCCGTGCCCATTGTCCTAGACCAACATGCCGAAGCCGGTTCTTCAATGCCCGCGTCGTTTGGCGTACAGGGCAATCATCTTGTATACGAGCTTCGCTACCAGGAAATCCGGCGCCACCAGACCCGGAATCGGCGCAAGTTCAACCACGTCGCAGCCGACCACGTGCTTTTCATCGAACACACGCTGCAAGAGCTCTATCGTCGAGTACCAGTCACCTCCACCAGGTTCCGGAGTGCCCGTGGCAGGAACCAACGACGGATCGAAGTAGTCGACGTCCACCGTCACATAGACTTTCTCACCCAGAGACGCTAGAACGCGCTCGATCCAGTCATCACTCCGGAGCTCATGCCCGAACACCACCGGGATGTTGTTATCCCTGACCAGATTCCGCTCCTCCGCCGTGAGAGATCGAATGCCCACTGGCACCAGGTTGACCAGTCCGTGAACACGGTGCATCACGCACGCGTGGGAGTATGGGGTCCCTTCATACTCTGCTCGCAAGTCGCAATGCGCATCCAGCTGTAGCACTGACAGTGCCAGTTCCGGGTACCGGGCGGCGTGGGCCAGTATTGCGGGACCCGAAACGCTGTGCTCACCACCAATCATTATTACAAACTTGTCGGCATCTAATAGCTCGCTCATGGCTCGCTGCAGCATGGCAAGAGCGGCTTCAGGCCCACTATCGGGTAGTACCAACTCTGGTAGCGTATGGACCCCGATCATGTATGGCTCAAAATCCAACTCATGATCGTACAACTCAAGGAAGCGCGATGCATGAATCAGCCCCCTGGGGCCGAACCTCGTTCCTCCCATGTACGAGACCGTCGATTCATAGGGAACCGGCAGGACGACGACGGGTGATGTCTCGAATGGCACTTCGTCATGGGGTATGGCGAGGAAGGACTCGGGTGGAGCCCATGGCAATCCTTTCAAGCCTTGGGGTACATACGGTGGCTCCCCCTTGTCTCTGAACTCGTTCATCCGCAAAACACCACAGCACTGACGACCGTCACCCAAAGTCCGTCATCTCGGGCTTCGGCCGTACAGCTTATGTTGGTGGAGCGCACAATCTCACCCGACAGTTTCCATTGTTCCTTCCTCTCGTCCCATGCTTGCTCGGGATCGAACGGTACTCCAAGCACCGTTGCCAGCATGCTTGCCGCCAGGTCCTCGGCATAATCACCGGCGGCTCGCTTCCCTACACCAAACGCGTGGTGTTCGGATATGTAGCCGTGGTGTGATGAGTCTGCCGGGATCGCGAGACCGATGGAGGCAGTCGCACGCCGTGATGGTTCACTGGTTGCTGCCTCCGCGACGACCGCGAACACCACCTGCCCAGGCCGCAGGTTCTTGGTACCCGCGTTCCGGGAGACCAGCTTGCAGTGCGGTGGCCAGATGGAACTCACACGGACGAGGTTGTATTGAGCGATGCCTGCTTCGCGCAGTGCTTCCTCGAAACTCGTGAGCTTCTCCTTGTGACGGCCAATCCCGTGTGTCAGAAACGCCCTTGTGGGCAAGAACATTCGCAGGTCCATCATTGGCGCCTTCCCTCAGAACACGGCTCTGGGCCCACATCGGCTGGCGGTACTGCAGCCGAATCCCGGTACCACCGCGCGGGTGAGATCTCCACAGGTGGCTCGGCCTCTCCAGCCCGTTCCCGCACACCCTTGATCACCTCGTGGACGACAGCGATGGGGCTCTCACCGACCTCCTCAACCGCAACTCTGCCAAGCCCTCGCTCGCGACCACGCACGACTAACATGTAGCTAGCTGTATAGATGCGCCGCCGCCCCTCCTCGGACAGGCGCGACACCACTGCCATACCCCATTCTCGTTCCTCGCGGCGGACCGGTGGGAACAGCCAGATACCATCTACCTCCTCGGGGGGCACCACCTCTGCGAGACTCTGAGAGGCACGCCTCCAGCCTGGCCCAAGTCCCGGCTCTCGCTCGGTCCCCAACAGCTCGGCCCGACGCTGAGTGCCCGGCAGAGTGGTCTCAGACACCTTCAATCCCTCCGCTATTCGAGTGTGAATCCCGAATCCGCATTGCGTCGGCAAGCGCCCCTCCCAGCCGGCGCGAACCAAACGGAACGCAAGATACCGGCGACCGGTATGCCCAGCAAGCGAGCGTCACATCACCGACACCGGGTCACGATCAAACACGACCCGCACAGGCCCTTTTGACACATACGGCGCCTTCTGCGTCGCATAGCGGATGATCCGATCAAACAGCGGCCTGTCTCGAGAGCGAACCAGGATGTGCCAGCGCCATCTACGTTTCACCCGTGCCAGCGGCGCCGGTGCCGGCCCGATCACATCAACCAGATCCCTGGCGTGCGCGGCCACAAGGCCGCGCATCCAGTCCGCCACCTCAGCCGCCGCACTAGCAACTGCTTCGTCCCTCATACCGCTCACGACGATGTTCACCAGGCTGACATGAGGCGGATACGGCGGGTCACGCCGGGCCTCAAGCTCCAGCTCGGCGAATCCGACGAAGTCGTGCCGCGCAGCTGCCTGCAGTGCGTAGTGGTCTGGCGTACGCGACTGCACCAGAACACGCCCCCCCTTGGGGCCCCGCCCAGCCCGACCAGCAACCTGCGCAATCAGCTGGAACGTACGCTCCGCGGCGCGGAAATCCGGCAGGTGGAGGCCTGTATCGGCCTCCACCACGCCGACCAGTGTGACGCCGGGAAAGTCCAGACCTTTGGCGATCATCTGCGTGCCGAATAGGATGTCCACTCTCCGTTGACCCACGGCTTCGAGGATCCTGTGATGTGACCATTTCGCAGACGTCGTGTCGGCATCCATGCGGGCAAGGCGTGCACCGGGGAACCGCTCAGCGAGCCAGCTCTCCAACAGCTGCGTTCCGGTACCACGAGTTCCCTGCGCCGTGGCGCCGCACTGGCCACAGGCTGTCGGAATGGGCTCGCCGTATCCACAGTAGTGGCACCGCATCCGTTCCGGCGTGTGGTGTACCGTCAAGGAAATGCTGCAGTGCGGACATTCGCAGACAACACCGCAGCTGGAGCATTGAAGGAAATGGGCGAAGCCCCGTCGGTTCAACAACAGTATGGCCTGGCTTCCAGCGCTCAGCTCAGCACTCACCCCCTGATCCAGTATCTGGGACCAAGGCACCGCTCCACTTTCGGCCACCTGCGGTTCGGCGCGCAGGTCCACCAACTGTACTTCCGGGAGTCGCTGAGCCTGCACTCGGTGTGGCAGGGAGACTACCCTCAAGCGATCACGGGCCGCCCACGTCTCGAGTGATGGCGTTGCGCTCCCTAATACCACGCGCGCGCCTTCTATCGTCGCTCTCCGGAGAGCTACGTCTCGCGCGTGGTAGCGCGGTGCCTCACCGTTCTTGTAGCTGGCGTCATGTTCCTCGTCGATGATTATCGCGGTCAACCTCTGCACCGGTGCGAAGACGGCCGACCTGGCTCCAACCGCGACCCGCCTCCGGCCCGCTGCCAACGCGCGCCAGGCATCGGAACGTTCCGCATCGGATAGGCCCGAATGCAGCACGGCTACGCTTTCTCCGAAAACGCCGCGCACACGAGCAATTGTCTGTGACGTGAGCGAGATCTCCGGCACCAACACGATCACCCCTGCACCGTGCGCTGCGTCCCGGCGAAATGCCTCCAGGTATACGAGCGTCTTACCACTGCCGGTCACACCGAACAACACAGCTGCTCCGCCGGGCGACGTGCCCCGAATCTTCGCGCAGGCCTCGCTTTGTGCATCCGTAGCCTGAGGGGGTACCGTCACTGCGCCGCCCTGGAAAGGATCACGCAGATGCTCACGGTCTTCGATCCGTGCGACTTTGCGCGCCACCAGTCCCTTCAGGACCGCAGACGAGAAGCCCAATTGTCCGGTCAGATGTTGTACGTGGACCTCGCCGCCGAGAGCGTCGGCAACTTCATAGGCTGCTCGTTGGCGGGATGCCCGGCCGAACACACGTTCACGCTCAACCAGAGAGGGAAGCGCCTCGGTGAGCACCAGGACACGCTCGGTCCCAGCTGCCGGCCCGAGATTCGGTGCGTCAGTGCTCAGCGCCACCGCTCCAGCTCGCTCGAGGCGTTGCAGCACATCCCAAACCGGACGCTGCAACTTGCGTGACAGTGTCGCGGCAGCAACTCTGCCCCCTGACCGCTCAAGTTCACGTAACACGTGAGCGCTAGCCCCGCCCGATGCGGCAGCGGGATTCCGAACCTCAGCCATCAGGCGTGAACGGCCCCAGAGTGCTGCAGGGAGGACCGACTTGAGACAGATCCCAATTGGGGTAGAGTAGTACCCGGCGATCCACTGCCCTAGCTTGAGCAGCTGTGGCGAGAGGAGTGGTCGTGCGTCTGGTACCAATAGAACGGGCTTGAGGTGGGCCGTCGGGCCGGTGTCGACGGAGAGCACCATACCTATCAACTCCCGGCTGCGAACCGGTACCACTACGCGGGTACCCGGTTCGACCCTGTCGGCCAGGGCGTGCGGGATCGCGTAGTCCAGCGGCCGTAACGCTGGCACAGGGAGAGCGACCGAGCACCGGGTTGGGATCATTACCGCACGGCAACGGTATGCTAGCCGTGGGGCCAGCGGGTTCCCTTGATGACCAGGAGTCCCAACACCCGCTTCCTCGCCAGGCGCCTGAGAGTCCGGATCTCGCGTCCCAAGACCGCCCGCATGCCGGACCAGCCTGCTGCCCGCCACCCTCGCACAATCAGCGATAGCGTGTTCTGCAACACCCAGCGTCCGTCCCCAACAGGCTCCTCCACACTAAGCTCAACGAGGCCAGCGTCTCGGAAGAAACTCTTCCACTCGACTGCCAACTGCGGTCTGATGCCAAGTCTCGTGACGACTGCAGCCTCCTTGGCAGACGGAGTCTGGAGCCAGGAGGGCACGATCGCTATGACCGTGGCCATGGGTCGGGCGACGCGTCCAGCCTCCTGAAGCACAGCCTTGCCATCGGGAGCAGGCAAATGGAGCATGTGGACCACAATTGTGTCGAACACCTGGTCCTCATGAGGCAGGTCGGTGGGATCTGCCACCTGGAAAGTGGTGAGCTTGGTGAACCCCCCCCGTCGCGCAGCATCGTCTGCCGCTTCGATCGCCTCCGGCTCCGGATCGACGCCCTCCGTCAGCGTCTTGAACTTCTCGCACCACCACAGCACCGATCGTCCGGCTCCACATCCAATCCAGAGCGTCTCCTGCCCCGCCTCTGCATCGGCCAGTTGAGCCACTCGCCGATAGATCGGCTCGGCAACCTCGGTCCACGGTTGCAGAATTGCCAGGAGAGTCGTCGATGTCAGTCGGAGGGGCATGGGACCAACTTACGGTCGTCCAGTGTTCAGGCAAGCGCGGCCAAATGCGCTGCCGCCGCCCAAGCGGTCCTGCCCGGGTCGTAGCCGCCCTCCAGCAGTGTGGCGATGGGCAGCCCCAGGTGGCGCCATTCTGTCACCCGTCTGCTGTAGTCCTCAGGCTCCAACGTGAAGCCCGCCAAGGGATCTCCAGCAAGTCCATCGAAACCTGCCGAGATGAGAATCAGGCCCGGCGCCCAACCGTCGATCGCTCTGGATACGGCTGCGTTTAGATCGGCGACGTAGGTAGCCCTTGGCACGCCAGGGGGCCGCAGTACGTTGAATACGTTGCCGACACCACGCTCCCCCTCACTGCCGGTCCCGGGATACAACGGCCACTGGTGGAACGAGACGTAGCGGATGCGCGGGTCGTCCTCAACCAAGGCCTGCGTTCCGTTACCGTGGTGGACGTCCCAGTCGACGATCAGCACCTGATCGATCCCGCCGTGGTCGAGAGCCCACCGCGACGCCACAACTACGTTGTCGATCAAACAGAATCCCATCGCGGTGTCGGCGGTCGCATGGTGCCCCGGAGGGCGAACGGCAGCGAAGGCGGGTGATCCGGCCAGCGCGCTCCGTGCCGCCTCCACCGTGGCTCCCGCTCCACAGACCGCTCCCGATAACTGTGTCCGTTCACTGCCGTGTCCTCATCTAGCCTCCCACCGGCACTCGCACAGAGATCGTGCAACCGGGTCAGGTATTCACTCGGGTGCACCGCCAGCAGCCAGTCATCCGGTGCAGGTTCCGCCTGATGCCAGCAGACGTCGAGCTTTGACGCCGGTGCCTTCAGTTCGGCCAGAATGGCCTCGACCCGCGTCGGGGATTCCGGATGCCCCGGCCCGGCGCTGTGCTTGATCACAGGGGGGTGCCGGAATCCGCTTACTGTCATGCGGAGAGAGCCGCAGCCCGTGTCACAGGAGTGTCTATCGCACTGGTCGGCGGGCAGCGGCCAGCACCGCCAGTACGGCCATAGGCGGCACTCCGAGCTCGGCTAAGGAGACGCGCTCATCCGTCACGAGCGCGCCGCGGAACTTGACCGCGTAGCGCGCTGGATCGATTCCGCCGCCCACTCCGGTGCGCAGGGCCTCTTCCTTGACCCGGCCCACTGGCCAATCAGGGGCAGCAGGGACCGGCACCGTGTCCCACACATCCTCGATCCACACCTTGAGTCCCAGCTCGCTCGGTCCAGTCATGACTCGCCCTCAGCCCGGGGCAAAGTGGACAGGAAGCGACCGATTGTCTGGTCGTGGAGCATGGAGGTGGCCCGTACCTTGACGCCGTTCTTCTCCGCAAACACCGCGACCGCGATCTCCTCACCGCCCTGGCCCCTGAAGGTGGCGTACGACGGCCCCTCCGTTTCAGGGAAAGCGCTGTACTGAGGGACTCTCTCGGCAAAGAAGGTTTTGGCTCTCGCCAGCACTTCCTCGCCGGAAAGAGTGGTGGTCATCTCATGCATCATAGGTTCTAGTCTCCCGGTCCGACTCCGTCCCATCCTGCTACGGCCGACTAAAGATAATGAGTCTACTGGGCACAATCCTCAGGCCGATCCCACGGTTTTTGTTCCCATTTGTCGGCAAACGAGCTAAGATGAGCGTCCAGAATCAGGGTGAATTAGGCCTGTCAACATACCGAGATCAGCAATGGCCGAAAACAGAGACCAATTCAGCACGCGTTGGGGTATTCTACTCGCCGCTATCGGCATGGCCGTCGGCACCGGGAACATCTGGCGGTTCCCCCGGGTTGCCGCGGAGAACGGTGGCGGTTCATTCCTGATCGCTTGGCTCGTATTCATGTTCGCCTGGTCAGTTCCCCTGGTCCTTGCCGAGTTCGCGCTCGGCAAGGCGACCCGCAGAGGGCCAGCTGGAGCCGTTGGCCACCTGATCGGGGCCAAACACAACTGGCTGGGTGGATTTGTCGGGCTATGCACGTGCTTCATCATGTTCTATTACTCGGTTGTAACGGGCTGGTGCATCAAGTACTTCTTTTCCACTTTGGGTTCGGGCCTGACGGAGGGCGGTCACGAGGCGTACTGGGAGCGGCTGACCACGGGCAACATCCAGCCGGTCGCATTTCACCTACTCGCACTCGTAATCGGTTGCTTCATCATCTCGCGCGGTGTCGTAAAGGGCATTGAGAGAACCAACCGCATACTCATTCCCGTACTGTTCGCGCTACTGATCGTGGCAGCCATCCGAGCCGTAGTGCTCCCGGATGCCGTCAAGGGCCTGGGCTTCCTATTCGCGCCCGCTTGGAGCGAGCTGTTGTCACACAAGGTGTGGCTCGAGGGATTGACCCAGTCGGCCTGGAGCGTAGGTGCAGCCTGGGGGCTGGTGATGACCTACGGCGTCTACCTGAAGCAGAGGGATGACTTTGTGCTGACCAGCTACACGACAGCCTTCGGCGACTATTCAGCGTCACTGTTGGCTGGCATCGCGATCATGTGCACCGTGTTTGCGGTGTTGCCGGAAGCAGAGGCCCGCGTGGCCCTTGGCGCAGGCAGCGAGGGCTTGACCTTCATCTGGCTGCCGCAGTTGTTCGAGCAGATTCCGGCAGGGAAGTTCTTCCTGGCCTTGTTCTTCTTGGCCCTCAGCTTTGCAGCGATGTCGTCGCTGATCGCGATGATCGAGATGGCCACCCGCATAGGGGTTGACCTGGGATTGACACGGAAGATGGCCGTTCCCCTGGTTGGGGTCACGGCGTTTCTCTTGGGACTACCGTCGGCCTGGAAGCTCGGCTTCTTCCAGAACCAGGATTGGGTGTGGAGTCTCGGTCTGATGGTATCAGGCCTGTTCATCTCTCTGGCAGTGATCAAATTCGGAACGGGACGGTTCCGCGACGAGCTGATCAATACTCCAGCGGAACGCCACCCGGTTGGCCGGTGGTTCATCCCCGTCATCAAGTACGTCGTTCCACTCGAGTTCGTTGCACTCATGATTTGGTGGTTCTACCAGTCGGTGGTGAACTACGATCCCGAAGGATGGTGGCACCCGTTCCACACATACAGCCTGGGAACCACATTACTGCAGTGGGCGCTGCTGATCGTGCTGCTGTTGCTGGGGAACCGGTGGTGGGCCGCTCGTGTTGGCACAAAGGAGGTTGACTGAGGTGAGTCTTAGTGGCTGGTTCTTGATGGTGATAGTCTTGGGTGGAGTCTGGGGTGGCTTCGTGTATCTGCTCTATCGCACGGTCAAGCGGGACCAGGACTGATCCGGGCCCTAGGGCGCTCCCTAGCGCACGTCAGATGGCAATACAAATCAGGCCAGCAGTGCCTCGAGCCTTGCGGCGACTGGTTCGAACGCAACGGGCCAGCCCGTTTCTTCCTCAATCAATCTGTCAGCAGGTCTATCTTGGCCGCGTGCCATCAACTCCCGCACGAATGCTCCGGCCTGTGGGTTGCGGAACCAGTCTGTGTCATACCGTTCTCTGAGCGCGGCGGACAGCCTAGCCTCCATTTGCCAAGCCCTCAGATATCTGGCGGAGTAAAAGCCCGGATCCACATCAATTAGGTAATCACCCTCAGAATACTCAAAGAGCGTAGCTTCACTGAGCCTCTCGGCGTATTCACTCCCTAGTCCGACGAAGTTACTGCGGTGAAGCGACAGTTCGTACAGTAGTTTTGCGGCGTAGCGCCGCACCAAGTGCAGTTCCTGGACTGCAAGCTCGACTACGAGCTCGCGAATCTGACCTTTGTTGAGCTCGGTGTATCTCTCGAGCCAGTTGGGATCCATGGTGAGGTGGTCCCACAGCATGGCAAAGCCCTCCGTGACCGAGCTGTCACCGAGCCAGCGCGCCTCGAAGGGCAAGTCCCTCGCAGGAGTTGAGAAGTGCATTGCGTGTCCCAGCTCGTGCCAGAGCGTGCGGTAGTCCCTGTGACCACCCTGCGGTCTCATCACCAGGTACACTTCTTCCGGTACCCTCACTGGCACGCAGAACGCCCGGGACTGCTTGCCCTCGCGTTCTTCGGTATCGAAAATCACGCGACCTCGTTGCTCGATATCGAGACCCATTTCACCCATCTGTTGGCGAGCAGTCGCGACGAGTTCATCGGGTGGAAAGGCTGCATCGTATTGATCGGCTCGAAAGGTCCAGGCAGTATCAGCCCTGACCAGCTCACCCAGTCCTACACCCAACCTTCGCTTAGCTAGCTTGGCCAAGCTATCCGAGAACACGTTTGATGTTTGTTCCAGAAACGTCTCTGCCAGATCGCCGAGGTTGGCAAGGTCGATGCCCGAGAGTGCCGCTACTCCATCCACATAGTCCGGGTACCCAAGTCGTCTCATCTCCGCGTGTTCGAGTGCGAAACGGTCCCGGCGGATCCCGTTGAGCGCACTCGAGCCCTCCGTGGCCCGAGCCCGGTCCAGCGCCATTCTGTATCCGCGATCGGGCGAGTTAGCAAGTTCAATGGCCACACGGAGATACGGTACTTTTGCTCCATCGACGATCAGGACCAGCTCCTGCTCCCGTACTAGCTGCCGCTCCTCATAAGGTGCCACCTTCCGTCCGATGCGGACTCCAACAACCCACTCGAATAGTGCTTGCGAACCGCTGTCCCTAGCCACGTCGAGCGCGACATCGGACAGCAGCGAGTCGAAACGCTCATAGATGCGGCTGAATTCGGGCTCGGCCTTCAGGCCCGCCAGCGTCAGGTAGTATTCCCGGCCCAGTAGCTCCTGTAGCGATTCCCCGGTCAAAGTCAGCTGAGCAAGGTTCACCCAGCCAACTTCTCCAGCAGGTAGGACACCAGTTGATCCGCGTGCACACGATCCTGTGCCAGCGTATCACGATGGCGTACAGTGACAGTCTCGTCCTCCAGAGTCTGTCCATCCACTGTCACGCCAAAGGGCGTACCGGCTTCATCTTGACGGCGGTAGCGCCTGCCGATTGACCCACCATCATCGTAGAACGTCGGAAAACTGCCCCGGAGATCGTTGTGGATGCGATGAGCGAATTCCGGCATGCCATCTTTCTTGACTAGAGGAAATACCCCGACCTTGATGGGGGCAACGGCTGGGTTGAGACCTAGAACTACCCGTTCCTCTCCCTTGACCTGTTCCTCCCGATAAGCATCTGCCAACACAACGAGAGCAAGTCTATCGGCCCCGAGCGATGTCTCAATGATGTACGGCGTGAACCTCTCCTTGGTGACCGGATCCATGTAGTCCAGCCTCTTCCCGGAGTACTCCTGATGCCGGCCCAGGTCGAAGTCGGTCCTGTTGTGAATCCCTTCGAACTCCTGCCATCCGAAGGGAAACTCGTATTCGATATCGAACGCGACCTTGGCGTAGTGAGCCAACTCATCGGCAGAGTGCTGGTGAAGACGGAGTTTGTCCGGAGCGATCCCCAGATCCACATGCCACTGCATGCGCAGGTCACGCCACTGCTCGAACCACTTGTCGTCATCACCGGGAGCCACGAAGTACTGCATCTCCATTTGCTCAAACTCACGCGTGCGAAAAATGAAGTTTCCCGGAGTTATCTCGTTTCTAAATGCTTTCCCTATTTGCGCTATGCCAAAGGGTATCTTCTGGCGCGATGACTGCATCACGTTCACGTAGTTCACGTAGATACCCTGCGCCGTCTCTGGTCGCAGGTACACTACAGCAGCGGCGTCTTCGACGGGGCCCATGAACGTCTTGAACATCAGATTGAACAGGCGCGGCTCAGTGAGGTCGCATTGATCCGCTTCCCCCGGGATCTTGCTCGGTTTCTGTGGGCACTGCATCTGGTCCAGTTGGTCAGCCCGGAACCGCGCCTTGCAGACACGACAGTCGACCATCGGATCTGTGAAGCCGGCGACATGCCCTGACGCTTCCCATACCCGCGGATGCATCAGAATAGCGGCGTCAAGGCCCTCGATGTCGTCCCGCTCATGAACCATTGAACGCCACCACCGCTCTTTGAGGTTCTTTTTCAGCTCAACACCGAGCGGCCCGTAGTCCCAAACAGAACCCACACCACCGTAGATCTCGGAAGACTGAAAGACGAAGCCCCTCCGCTTGGCGAGGGACACCAGCCGCTCCATTTGCGAGTTATCGGCCATCGCACCTTTTCATCGTGGAAGTTGCCTCAGCAAGTGCAGCCTTTCCTCTAGCAGACTTCTATCACCTGGTCTCGCCGGCTCCCGACACTCACGTACGACGCCGGAGCGCCCACCAGCTCAGTCATCCTGTCAAGATACGCTCGCGCCTCTTTTGGCAGATCGGACAAGACCCTCGCGTCAGCAGTGGAGCAGCGCCAGCCCGCGTGAGTCTCATAAACTGGCTCCACCGACTCAAGGACTCCCATCTCCGCCGGGACCGTATCGGTAGTCTCACCACCCGTCCGGTAAGCCACGCAAATAGAGATTTCGTCAAACGCGTCCAACACATCGAGCTTGGTGATGGCCAGATTCGTCAGACCATTGATTCTCGCTGCATAGCGCACCACCACCGAATCGAACCAGCCACACCTGCGCGGTCTACCCGTTGTGGCTCCATACTCCCCACCGTACTCGCGCAGCCTGTCTCCGATGTCGCTGGGAGCCTCAGTGGGAAGCGGACCGTTTCCGACCCGGGTCGTGTATGCCTTGACCACTCCAAGCACTACATCGATCGCCGTCGGCCCTATACCCGCTCCAACGGATGCTCCACCTGCGGTGGTATTCGATGCTGTAACAAACGGATAAGTGCCATGATCTACATCCAACAAGGCTCCCTGCGCCCCTTCTAGCAAGACGTTTTCACCCGCCTCGATCGCCTCGTGGATCAGCCACCCCGTGTCGGTTACCAGTGGCAGCAAGGCGGGTGTAACGCGCTCCAGCAACTGCATGTGTTGATCGAAGTCAGCACGCTCCTCCACATCCATCAGCCGAAGTTGCTGATTGGCTCGCTCCACGTTGGCCCTGATGAGATTGGCTACACGGTCTGCGTTCCTCAGATCACCGACTCGGATCCCCCTGCGACCCACCTTCTCCTCATACGCAGGGCCGATACCTCTACCCGTAGTCCCTATCTTCTTACTCCGCTCAGTGGCATGGTCGAGCAAGAGGTGATAGGGTAGCACGAGTTGCGCCCGATCGGACAGAAACAGTCGGCCATCCGATTCGATGCCGCGTTGCCGCAGTTCAGCCATCTCGGATAATAGAGTCTCGGGATTGAGTACGACCCCGTTCCCGATCACGCATCGCGTGGCAGGATGGAGTATCCCTGATGGGATCAAGTGAAGAATGAACTGCTCGTCACCACAAACCACGGTATGGCCAGCGTTTGCACCACCCTGGTACCGCATGACCACGGTGGCACTCTCCGAGAGAATGTCTACGATCTTGCCCTTCCCCTCATCACCCCACTGTGCACCAACCACGACGAGGCAACGGCGCCCGGGAGCAAACATCGAGAAGTCACCCTCCGTTATCAGCCAAAAAAAGAGCCCCGGGGGTTACCGCGGAGCATCCTTCGGATAAAGCTAGACTCCCTTTCGAAGCACGTCAACTGAGCAGCGCTTCGACAGCACGAGCTGCAGATTCTCCCGCGATGAGAGCGGATCCGATCTCGACTCGCTCTGCCGAATCGGCACTAGTGTGCACCACTCGAAGCGTGCTCCATCCCCCCCGGCTCACAGTCGCCCCCCCCATGCCTCCCTTCTGTAGGACCACACCATCGACCAACACCCCTGCGGGGAGCCCCCGGCGGGCCAACTCCCCGCGCGCCTCAGCCAGTGCCACCGCCAAAGCCACTGCAACCTTGGCACTGCGATCACCCGTCGCGCCCCCGCGCCGTCCGTGTCTCGTGATCCGATACTTCCCACACGAGTCCAGTCCGTCGAAATTGATGAAGTCGCCTTGTGCACGGCCCGCAGCCACCCAAGCCCGCGCCCCCGCCATGGCGAACTCCTCGGCGCCCGTGATCAGCACGCCCACGTCATCCCTGTTGCTGAGCCGTTCGGCGGCCACGAGAGCCGCTATCACGCCCGTGGCATTGTCCACCGCGCCGGGTGAATCGTTGGACACCGCTCCCCTGGAAAGCACAGCTCCACCGACTGCGGTCAGCAGCACGGGGGCAACTGCGGCCCACCATGGGAGTGGCGTGAACGCTCGGGCCGCCAGGGCTATCGTGAACAGAGCAAGCCCCGACCCGAGGACCCCAACCGCCAGGACGCGCCCGGCAAGTGAGAGGCCTTGCCCCTTGCTGTCCGAGTGGGCCACCAGCCAGAACTTGGGAGAGCATCCCCGTCTGGCCCAGACATTGGCCGCTTCCACCTCTGCGGTGGAAAGCGGAATCATGCCGCCAGCGATGCCGACAGCCAGGAACGCGGCCAGCGCATATGCCGCGAGGCCAGTTAGCAGTATGGGCCAGCCTGGGAGATCCACTACGAGGAAGGGAGCAAGAGTCAGCGCCACCCATCCGCACGCTGCTCCGAACAGTGCCACGGCGGTCAGCGCGCGAGGAGACGTCTTGAATCGCTGTAGCTCGACCGAATAGCCCAGCTGCTCCAGCCGGGCCGTTATCGCACTTTCGACCCCCGTAAGAGGCTGCGAGCCGGCAATCCGGGGAACGGCGATCCTGTCAAAGAAGCCCGCCACCCAATCGTCGCGCTGCACACTACGAGGTGCAGAGGCCGGCTCGACGGACTAGCTCGTGGACCCTTTCGCGATCCCCGGCGCTGAGGTCGCTGAGCGGGGAACGCACTGGCCCACCTGCAAGCCCCACTGCGTCAACAGCGGTTTTCACGCCTGCCACTCCGTATCCCCCAACGATTTCGCGGTGTAATGGAGCTAGCTTCTCCTGAGTTGCACCAGCCCGTTCCCTGTCACCCGCCGCGAAGGCTTCTCCGATTTCCACCGTCAACTCGGCCGCGAAACAGCCGGCGGCAGCGATAGCTCCTGCCGCTCCCAGTTCCAGTGCAGCATAGAACAAGGCGCCAGATCCCATGAACAGGGTCCAGTCGGGCACCGCATCACGATAGGCGGCGAAGTTCTTTAGATCCCCTGATGAATCCTTGATACCCCAGATGTTCGGGTGGTCCGCAATCGACGCCAGCAATGTGTCGGTGAGTGACACGTGCGTGTACTTGGGCATGTTGTAGAGAAAGACTGGAAGCGGTGACTCATCGGCCACTTGTCGAAAGTGCCGCGACAGTGATGCAGCCGTCAGCACTGGAGCATAGTAGGATGGTGACCTCACCAACACCGCGTCAGCACCTGCTGCTCCTGCCACTTTGCAGGCGGCGATGGTGGCACGCGTGGATTCCCGTCCGGCGCCGGCTATCAGCCAACGGTCTGGTGGCACAACATCACGCAACCAGTCCACTATGTGTCGGTACTCGCCGTCGTCCAGCAACGATGCCTCACCGGTGGACCCGCAAGCAACCAACCCATCGACGCCGCGATCGAGAAGCGCACGTGCGTTGTCCCTCAAGTGCACCGGCGCCACATCACCGGTGGCGCTATCGAAGGGCGTAGTCAACGGAACCAGCAGACCACTTGGCTTGTCATTCACTTGTGTTGTCCTCGCCTGAATCCCCCTGGTGTACGCCACGTGACTCGGCCCCCTTGGAAGCCACCTTTTTCCGCGTGCCCGACCCGCCACCACCACCCACGACGCCCAATAGTCGCTCCACCTCGGTTGGATCCGGCGCCGTCATCCTCGCGGTCTCCAGACTAATCACATCGCTATCCACGAGATCTGCCAAATGCTGCTCAAATGTCTGCATCCCGTACTTCTCTCGGCCATCGGCGATATGCTTCCTGATATCGCCAACCCGGTTTCGATCCCCAATGAGCTCCCGTATTGTCGGAGTGCACATAAGGATCTCAAGCGCCGCTGTCCGTCCCCCCCCATCGCCCCGTGGGACAAGCCGTTGTGAAAACACGGCCTGGAGTGTATCAGATAGGCGCATTCGTGCCACTTCCTGTTCATCCGGGGGGAACATCGCGATCACGCGGGCTATGGTCGTCGTAGCATCCGGTGTCGCCAAGGTAGATATCAGCAGACGTCCCGTCTCCGCAGCCGTCATCCCAATGTCGATGGTCTCCACGTCAGGCAGCTCCCCTATCAAGATGACATCAGGATCCTGCCGCAGCGCCGAGCGCAGACCCGATTGGAAGCTCTCAGTGTCGACTCCTACCTCCCTTTGCGTCACAGACGAGTTGAGATCACGGTGCAGGAACTCGATCGGGTTCTCCAGTGTCACTATGTGCTTGTTGGTGTTGGTGTTCAGCGCGTTTACTATCGCAGCCATCGTCGAGCTCTTGCCGCTCCCGGATGGCCCGGTCACCAGCACCAATCCACGATCCATATCAGCGACTTTCTCCAACACCCTTGGGAGACACAGTTTGTCGAGTGTAGGCACTTCGAAGGGTATAACCCTAAGCACCACCATGAACGAAGATCTCTGCCTCAGGATGTTGACACGAAACCGTCCTACCCCCGGCGAGCCCCAAGAACAGTCGTAGTCCCTGATCTGGTCGATACGTTTCCTATCTTCCTCAGTCGGGATGAACTTGAGCGCGATCGTCTTGGTCTGATCCGGTGTCAAGCGTTGCTTTGTGAGCGGCTTGAGCTCACCATCGATTCGCGCTCGAAATACGTCGCCAGCCTTGATGTGGAGATCGGACGCACCGCGCTCTACAGCCGCTTTGATGATATTCTCCATGTCTAGTACCCAGCGGTCAGGTTCACGACATTCTTCATCGGCATTCCCCGCAAGTATCGACTGATGTTCTCCGTGATCAGCTCGACCTCACGTTCCCAGAAATGCGAAGAAACACCGCTCACGTGAGGACTCACCAGAACCTTTGGATGGTCCCAGAATGGGTGGTCTGCCGGCAACGGCTCCGTCGCGAATACGTCCAGGACGCAACCACCCAGGTGGCCGCGATCAAGGTGCACCAACAGCGCCTCCTCGTCTAGCAGTGCTCCTCGAGCCACGTTCAGCACGTAAGCACCGACAGGCAGTGCAGCCAGGACCTGCTCATCGACTAGGCTCCGAGTCTCCGAAGTGTGGGGTGCGGCGATCACCAACACGTCGCTCCGCTGCACCATTTCCAGCAGATCACCAGGACCACCGACCCAACGTACTCCCTTTGGGCGCCGCCGTGAGCGAGTGTGCCGCACGGCAGATACGTGCATTCCTACCGCACTACAGCGGCGCGCTACGGCTCGACCAATTCCGCCCAAGCCAATGAGACCGACCCTCAGATCGCTCAATTCGCGGATTGGCGTGTCGAGCGAAGCAAGCTCCGTTTTGGCCCACCGGTGCTCCGCCTGAGCAGCTACAGTCCCCAAGAACCCGCGAGCACACAACCCAATCGCTGTTAACACCCACTCGGCGATCGGCTCGGCGTGCACCCCCCGCGAATTCGTCAGCAATGCACCGCTGGACCTGAGCTCGGCAGTGATGCTACCGCCCACGCCCGCCGCGGCGGTGTGCACCCAACGCAGCGCCTTGCCTGCCGCCTCAATCACGCCAGTAGGCACTCCCCACCCGATGTAGACCTCCGCTCCGCGCGCAGCTTGCTCCGCCACGGTGCATCGGACGGCCCCGTCACCGTCACTCGATATCGGTGTCGACACCTGCACCACGTCCCATCCAGCTCCGAAGGCCTCTCGTATCAAGGACACATGCGTCGCCGGAATCGACCAGATCGGCCGCAGAGAAGTCAGACTGACAACCGCCCGTCTCACTCAACCACCGCCGGCAGGCTTGCGGGTGAACCGTCGATCGATCTCATGGATCGCGCATCGTGAGCGGTCTCACGTGGCTCACTTGTCGCGTCTGACCGTTCGCTCCTCGGGCATCAGACCCATTAACTCGCGGACCTGCTGCATGGTATCCTGCGCTACCGCCCTGGCGCGCGTCGCCCCCTCGTGTAGCACATCGAGGACTTGCTCGGGATTGGCTCGAAGCTGGTTCGCTCGCTCCCTGATGGGGGCAAACGTCGTGGCGACGTTGTCGCCGAGTATCCTCTTGCAGTCGAGGCAGCCCCACGCCGCAGTTCTGCATTTTGTCGCCACTTCATCCACTGTATCTGGTGCTGAGAAGTGGCGGTGAAGCGAGTAGATGTTACACAGGTCGGGCGTGCCCGGATCACTCCGTTTGACACGTGCCGGATCCGTAACGGCTGGGCGTAGCCGTTGCCAGATACCCTCAGAATCATCCTGAATACCGATCGTATTTCCCAGGCTCTTCGACATCTTGGCCTGGCCATCGAGACCGATGATGCGCCGCGCGTCCGTAACGGCGGGCTGAGGTTCGGGGAAGAAGCCCTCCCGGTAGCGGATGTTCCATTTGCGCGCGATCTCCCGCATCAGCTCAATGTGCTGGACTTGGTCTTCGCCGACCGGCACCATGTCAGCCTTGTAGAGCAGCACGTCGGCTGCCTGAAGTACGGGGTAGTTCAGCAGGCCCGCCAGTACGCTTTCCTGCCTGCGCGCCTTGTCCTTAAATTGGGTCATCCGCTCGAGTTCACCGATCGGGGTCACAGTCGTGAAGACCCAGGCCAGTTCTGTGTGTTCTGGTATGTGTGACTGTACGAACACCACTGCACGCCCGGGATCGATGCCGGCTGCCAGCAGGCTCGCGGCCATGTCCAGGGTGCGTGACCGCAGTTTGTCGATCTCATAGTCCTGGGTGATGGCGTGATAGTCAACGATACAGAAGAAACAATCGTGATCGTCCTGCATCCGCACCCAGTTCCGTACAGCACCTAGGTAGTTACCCAGATGAAGCTCGCCGGATGGCTGTATTCCTGAGAAAACTCGTTGCATCAAACCAAGCTACGGAGTCACGTGAGGGGATTCAAGGTGCCACAGCAAAAGGACCTGCTGCAAGTAGCCAAGGCCGCGGCCGAGAAGGCGGCGCAGCACATACGGTCGGTGAGCCAGCCACCCGACCCGGCTTCATGGGACCTCAAGGGCGTGAGCGATTTCGTTACACAGGTAGACCGCGATTCTGAACAGATAATCCAAGACATCCTGCTGCGGGAGTTCCCGGATTCAATCGTCGTCGGAGAGGAACTGTCACCGGGTTCGAGCGGCAGCGGTGACGACCTCGTGTGGATAGTGGACCCCCTCGATGGAACCACCAACTTCCTGCACGGTTACCCAGCATACGCGGTTAGCATAGCAGCTCAGAGGGATGGAGTCTTGAAAGCGGGGGTCGTGGTGAACGTCCATCGTGGGCAGGTTTACACGGCCTCAGTCGGTTGCGGGGCCTGGTGCGGAGATGTGCGTCTCAGAGTGTCCCACACCAAGGAACCTACCAGTGCCCTGATCGGCACCGGGTTCCCGTTCAAGACCTTGGATTTGATGCCGGAATACCTGCAGCAGTTCTCCACTATTCTGAACTCTACCAGCGGCGTCCGTCGCGCCGGTTCAGCGGCCCTCGATCTGGTGGATGTTGCGTTGGGAAGGTTCGACGGCTTCTGGGAGTTATCCCTGGCACCCTGGGACATAGCTGCAGGGACTCTCCTGGTAAGGGAGGCCGGAGGCGTGGTCACCGACATCGTCGGCCAGCCCACGGTCGTGCGTCAGGGCTCTATCGTTGCAGGCAATCCGGTGATTCACGCATGGTTGCTTGGTCTGCTTTCCGCCCAGCAGCCGTCAACCCCTTCAGTCGCCTCCTGAAGCGCTCCGGTGAGAATCCGTGTACCCCGGGCATCGATCACAACAGTGTGCTCGAAGTGTGCAGATATGGAGCCATCTGCGGTGACGATCGTCCACCGGTCGTTTAGGGTCTTGATCTCATGGCCGCCCGCGTTCACCATCGGCTCGATAGCGAGGGTCATACCCGCCACTAGTCGTGGACCACGCTTGGGCTGTCCGTAGTTCGGTATTTGAGGTTCCTCGTGAAAGCTCGTCCCGATGCCGTGTCCCACCAAGTCGCGGACCACGCTGTAGCCCGCGGATTCCGCTGTGTTCTGCACTGCGTGGCCGATATCCCCCACATGGTTACCCAGCACTGCCGCACTAATGCCGGCATCGAGCGCGCCTCGGGTCACCCGCAGCAATCGCTCCGCCTCAGGAGTGACCTCACCAACCGGGACCGTGGTTGCCGAGTCAGCGTGCAGGCCCTCCAGGCAGACGCCGCAATCCACACTCAGGATATCACCGTCCTGCAGTATTCGGGCGGCAGACGGAATCCCATGGACGATCTCATTGTTTAGCGAGGTACACAGTGATTTGGGGAAGTCGTACAGGCCTTTGAAAGACGGGCGCGCACCTGGATGGCTTCGAATGTATTCTTCCGCAAGGTCATCCAGTTGTTCCGTGCTCACTCCGGGCTCGACCCGGCTAGCGATCAGAGCGAGTGTATCAGCCAGTATTCGACCGGCAGCGGCCATCGTCTCAATCTCACGAGCCGATTTTATTGTAATCACTGACTGGGAGCCTCCGGCCGGCACCGTGTGTGAGGCGGCGCCGTTCCAAGTGAGCTACATGTATCGGCGCCGTCCTCGGAACTTCACGCGTCCATGTTTCATGAAATCGTCGTAGTGCCGCAGCTGAGCATGCTGCTGGACCTGAACCCAGGTGTCCAGCGCTACACCGACCACGATCAGCAGGGCTGTTCCGCCGAAACCGAACGGAACATTGAATGCGTTGAAGATGAAGAATGGCAACAAGGCAACTGCAGTCAGAAAGAGCGATCCCGGCAACGTTACACGACTCAATACCTCATCTACATAGTCGGCCGTAGCCGCACCGGGCTTGACCCCGGGGATGAACCCCCCCTGCTTCTTCAAGTTCTCCGCAATGTCAATTGGATTGAAGATGATGGACGTGTAAAAGTATGTGAAGAAGATAATCAGCAACGCATAGGTCGAGTAATACAGCCCGGTTCCTGGATTGAAGGCATCGGACATGGCCCGCAGCCAGGGCTGGTTGGAGAACGTGGCTATCGTGCCGGGTACAATTATGAGAGCCTGGGCAAAGATGATCGGCATCACTCCAGCTGAGTTGATGCGGATCGGGATGAACGTTTTCTGCCCCTCTCGTATCCGTCCTCTACCCATGACTTTTCGAGGGATCTGAATCGGAATCCTCCGAGAGGCCACCGTAATGGCCACAACCCCCGCCACGACGCCGACCATCACGCCGCCTAGCACAACGAGTCTTGGAAGATTGATCACACCTGTCTGCAGGAACTCCAACGTTCGGAAGATGCCCGGCCACATACCTTCCATTATCGAAAAGAAGATCATCAAACTCATTCCATTACCGATGCCGCGCTCGGTGATTTGCTCACCCAGCCACATCACAAATACAGCACCGGTCGTGAGCGTCAGAACGGTGAGTGCCCTGAAACCCAGTCCGGGACTGGCAACTGCCCCTTGCCCTTCGGCAAAGATCGCGAAACCGTACGCCTGCCCAAGCGACAGTGCCACCGTTAGGTAGCGCGTCCATTGCGTGATCTTCTTCCGACCTTCTTCCTCCTTCTGCAACTTGTCTACTGTTGGAAATACGGCCCCAGCGAGCTGGAACATGATTGACGCCGATATGTAGGGCATGATTCCAAGCGCCAACACGGTAGCCCGTGATAGGCCACCACCCACAAACATGTCGTACATCCCGAAAAAGGTCTGTCCGCCCTGTCTTTGGATGAAGTCTGCCAGTACTTGAACGTTCACGCCCGGCGTGGCAATATGGGCGCCGAGTCGGTAGATGGTGAGACACAACAAGGTGAACAGGAGCTTTTCCTTGAGCTCCGGCACGGCGAAAAGGTTCGGAATGCGGGGTGCTGTCATACTCAGCTCTCGATTCGGCCGCCCGCCTGCTCAATCTTCTCACGAGCCGTACGGGAAGCGACGCACCCTTTGATGACGTATGCGCGCCCAGCCTCTCCTGTACCCAAGATCTTGATTGGGCGATCGGCACCGCTCACCACTCCAGCTTCGACGAGAACTGCAGGGCTAATCTCGTCTACCGCAACCTTCGCGAGATCCTCCAGATTCACGACCTGGTTACGTACGCGGAACGGGTTGGTGAAGCCTCGCTTGGGAACGCGGCGAATCAGCGGCATCTGCCCACCCTCGAATCCCGGCCGCACGTTGCCACTCGTGCGAGAACGTTGGCCCTTGTGTCCGCGTCCCGCGGTCTTGCCCAGTCCTGAACCGGGACCTCGGCCCTTCCGCTTCGGTGCCTTGCTGGCCCCTTTTGGGGCCGGCAGGTTGTGAAGTCCGAGCTTCTCCGTCTCAGACATTTTCTTCCTCAGGTTCAGCAGTGACGAGATAGTGCACCTTGTTGATCATCCCTCGGATCGACGGGTTATCCGGCACCACCACCTCGTCCTGATGGTGTTTCAGGCCCAAGGCCCTCAGCGTGTGCCGGAACACGCGGGCACTCCCAATTCCGGATCGTACTTGACGTACCCGAAGCTTGCCCGCGCCCCGCCCGACCTGATTTGTCGACTTCTTGACCGCGGTCTTGCGCCTGGTGGTTTTCTTCTTGGCCGACCTTGCCTTGGTCTTGGTGGCTTTCTTCGCTGCTGTCTTCTTACTAGTCGCCTTCTTCTTCGAAGTCGAAGCAGTTTTTCCCCCAGTGCGGCTAGGCATCTTGCTGCTCCTTCTGCCTGGGTCGGTACTCGATCTCCGACGCCTCCATTCCACGCTCCCTGGCAGTCTGCTCCGGTGTTACTAGACGATGTAGACCGTCGACCGTGGCCCACACCATATTCAGCGCATTGGAGGAACCAAGGGATTTCGTGAGTATGTCACTTATGCCGGCGCACTCGAGCACTGCTCGTACGGGGCCGCCAGCTATCACACCCGTGCCGGACGAAGCGGGCTTGAGCAGCACACGACCGGCGCCGTGCGCGCCGACTATCTCGTGGGGTATCGTGGTACCTGCCCGGGGCACCGTGCGCATGTTTCGGCGGGCGGCCTCAACCGCCTTACGAACTGTCTCGGACACTTCGTTTGCCTTCCCCATTCCGACGCCGAACGTGCCGGTTCCGTCGCCGACTGCGACCAGGGCGTTGAACGAGAATCGACGTCCTCCTTTGACCACCTTCGCCACTCGGTTGATCGCAATCACGTTCTCGATCAACTCCGACTCGCGCTCACGGCGCTCTCGCTTCGCGCCGCGCTCTCTATCTTGCGCCATTTGCCTAAAACTCCAGTCCGCTTGCCCGCGCGCCGTCTGCCACCGCCTTGACGCGCCCGTGGTATAGATAGCCGCCGCGATCAAACACGATGCTCTTGATACCCAACTCACCCGCCTTCTTGCCGACCAACAGTCCGACCGCATACGCAGCACCCACCTTGCCCGGCTTATCGCGCAGAAGGTCCTTGGACAGATCGCTGACGCCAATCAGAGTCTTGCCACCGTCATCATCAACCAGCTGGGCATACGTGTGCTTGAGCGAGCGGAACACTGCCAATCGCGGACGCTGGGCAGTACCGCTGATGGACTTCCTGACCCTGAGATGCCGGCGATAGCGGCGTTCTCGGTTAGTCTTTGGTTTGAGGATTGGCCTCATGCCTTCGCCCCTGCCTTGCCGGCCTTCCGGCGGACGTGTTCTCCCTGGTACCGGATTCCCTTGCCCTTGTAAGGCTCGGGGGGCCGAACCTTGCGGATCTCCGCAGCGACCTGTCCGACCACTTGTTTGTCTATGCCCTCAACCACCATTGTGGTTGGGTTCTCCACCTGGATGCTCACCCCTGGAGGCGCCGTATACTCAACCGGGTGCGAGTACCCTACGACGAGCCGCACACCCTTCGCTGTCGCCTCTGCTTTGTAACCGACACCATGGATCTCCAGCCGCTTCGCAAACCCATTGGTGACGCCCTCCACCATGTTGTTCAACAGACTGCGTGTTAGTCCGTGGAGCGCCCGGTGCCGCTTCTGGTCCGACGGACGTGCGACATTGATCTGCTCTCCATCGACGGACACGTTTATCTCTGGGTGCACCGTGCCATCAAGTTCCCCCTTGGGGCCTTTGACACTAACGTGTCCGTCTTCGACCTTCACTGTAACGCCGCGCGGGATGACAACTGGTTTCTTGCCAATACGAGACATCTCAGCCCCCTACCATACCACCGCGACGACCTCACCGCCCACGCGCGCGCGGCGAGCATCACGGTCACTCATCAGGCCCTGTGGCGTCGACAGAATGGCCATGCCCAGCCCATTCTTGACTCGCGGGATTTCCCTGACCTTCACATAGCGGCGCAGTCCAGGTCGTGACACCCTGCGCACCTCGCGGATCACCGGTACGTCGTCGTGGTACCGTAGAATGATCCGGAGCCTGCTGTGGTGACCATCGTCAATGACCTTGTAGTCCTGGATGTAATGGTTCTCCCGAAGCAGCCGGGCTATCTCGGTCTTGAATGTCGATACCGGTATGTCAACCCGGCGGTGCCCCGCCCGGCAGGCGTTGCGAATCCGGGTCAACATGTCGGCGACTGGGTCAGTCATGCTCATGTGCTAGATCCAGGTCCTTTCACCAGCTGGCTTTCCGGACTCCCGGGATCTCTCCCTGAAGCGCCAGTTCTCTAAAACAGATGCGGCAAACCCCGAACTTTCTGAGATACGCTCGTGCACGTCCGCAACGCTGGCAGCGGTTATACGATCGCACCTTGAAGCGTGGCTTGCGTTTCGCCTTTTCGACCAGGCTCTTTCTTGCCATTAAACAGCTCCCTCTCCGATTCGAACCGGTGTCTGACCACGAAACGGCATGCCCAGTTCACGTAGGAGAGCATGCCCGACATCGTCACGCCCCGCCGTCGTGACAAACGTGATATCCATGCCGTGGATCTTCTCCGCCTTGTCGTAGTCGACCTCGGGAAACACCATCTGTTCCTTGATGCCAACAGTGTAGTTGCCCCTCCCGTCGAAGGACTTGGTGGGGAAACCCCGGAAGTCTCTTATTCGGGGTACGGCAACACTTATGAAACGGTCCAGGAATTCCCACATCTTGGCACCGCGCAGCGTCACCGCTGTGCCGATCGGCATCCCGGCGCGCAAGGAGAAATTCGAGATCGCTTTCTTGGCACGCGTCACGATCGGGTGCTGTCCGACGATCGCTGCCAGTTCATCAACGGCCGAGTCCAGCAGCTTGGGATTCTTGGGTGCTTCGCCTAGGCCAACGTTCAATACGATTTTGCTCAATCGGGGTGCCTCGTGCACATTGGCGAGCTTGAACTCCTTCATGAGCTTTGGCCTCACCGTACTCGTGTAGTATTGCAGCAGCCTTGGAGGTGGAGCAGGTGCCTGCTGCTCGACTGTCGCAGTCTCTTCGACCCCAGACTTCTTCTTTCCCATTGTCTTCTACCTATTCCTCGGAATCGGCTGACCTGACTTGCGGCTCAGGCGCTCGACCGTCCCGTCTTTGTCCTTGCGGCGCTTCACACGTGTCGGGTCACCCGACTTGGGATCCAGCAGCATCACATTCGACGCATGGATCGGCGCAGGAAAATGGATGATCCCGCCTTCTTCAGTCCCCGTGCCGCGCTTGTGCTTGGTTACCATGTTCACGCCCTCAACAACGACACGGTTGTCCTCTGGATACACGCGCATTACCGTGCCCTCGCTGCCGGCGTCCTCTCCTCGCAGCACGCGAACTCGGTCGCCCTTGGTTATCTGCATCTTTGGCCGGACATCGGGCTCCTTGCGTGGCCGGCGATCCGACTTCCTGTATACCAACCGTTTCATCTACAGCACCTCGGGTGCAAGCGACACTATCTTCATGAACCGCTTCTCTCGTAGCTCTCGCCCGACGGGCCCGAAGATCCGGGTGGCTCGCGGCTCACCCGCCTCGTTGATCAGCACTGCGGCGTTATCGTCAAATCGGATGTAGCTGCCATCCTTGCGCCGGGTCTCCTTCGCGGTCCGCACTATGACGGCCTTCACCACATCGCCCTTCTTCACCTGGCCGGTAGGCAATGCATCCTTGATGGTTACCACTACAATGTCACCGAGTCCGGCGTAGCGTCGCCGACTACCACCAAGCACTCGAATCACGAGGGCTTTTCGGGCACCGGAGTTGTCTGCGATCTTGAGTATTGACTCCTGTTGAACCACGAGAGCCCCTCCTACTCAGCCCGTGAAATGATCTCTACCACCCGCCAGCGCTTCGTCTTCGACAGGGGCCGCGTTTCCATGATGCGCACTGTATCGCCCACTCTGGCATCGTGCTGGTCGTGAGCCTTCACGTGTCTAGTCCGCGTTATCCGCTTACCGTAGAGAGGGTGGGCAAACCGCCGTGTCAATTCCACAACCACGGTTCTGTCCATCTTGTCACTCACCACGACCCCCGTGCGCATCTTCCTCCGAGGACGGGCGCTTGTCTCCTGACTCATCTCAAGTCCTTTCGCGCAGCACGGTCTTGATACGCGCGATGTTACGCCGTATTACCCTGAACTGCAGTGGATTGTCGATCGCTTCCGTTGCCGAGCGGAATCTGAGCCGGAACTGGGCCTCCTCAAGGCGCCCCAGCTCCTCCCGCAACTCGCCTGTCTGCAGCTCCCGAAGCTGCGCCGGATCGAGTGGTTTCTTCTCCGCGTCTTTCAATGCCATGATCAGCTAGCCTCGCGCATCACGAACCGGGTCTTGACGGACAGCTTTGCTGCAGCCAGCTGCAGCGCTCGCCGAGCCAGTTGTTCTGCAACACCTTCGACTTCAAACATCACACGGCCTGGCTTGACCACGGCGACCCAGTGTTCAGGGTTCCCCTTTCCCTTGCCCATCCGAGTCTCGGCGGGCTTCTTCGTCAAAGGCTTATCTGGAAAGATTCGAATCCAGACTTTGCCACCACGCTTCATCGTACGGGTCAGTGCCACACGAGCCGCCTCGATCTGCCGATTGGATATCCACCCTGCTTCGAGCGACATCAGGCCGTACTTGCCAAATGCAACGGTGTTGCCCTTGGTCGCCTTACCCCGGTTACGACCCTTCATCTGTTTACGGTACTTAACCCGCTTCGGTGCCAACATGTTCAGGCCCCCGTGCTGTAGGTGCGTCCTCGGGCATCCTCGACGATCTCACCCTTGAAGATCCACACCTTGATTCCTATGGCACCGTACGTCGTAGCTGCCGTAGCCGTAGCGTAGTCGACATCGGCTCTAAGCGTATGCAACGGGACTCTGCCTTCATGGAAGCTCTGGGACCGAGCGATCTCGGCACCTCCCAGTCGACCACTGCACTTTATTTTTATACCCTTGGCGCCCATGCGCATACCGCTCTGCAGTGCCCGCTTCATGGCTCGGCGAAAGGATATGCGCTGCCGCAGTTGGTGCGCGATGTTGTTGGCCACCAACTGAGCGTCGATCTCCGGCCGCTTTATTTCCTCCACATTGATGCCCACTTCTTTCCCCGTCAGCTGCGCCAGCTCGTCTCGCAGCTTGTCAACCTCAGCGCCTCGCTTGCCAATCACGACTCCCGGACGACCGGTGAATACCGTCACCGTAACCTTGCCGGGCTTCCGGTCTATATGGACATCCGAGATTGCAGCATGCGCCAGCCTCGATCGCAAGTACTTCCGGATCAGCTCGTCTTCCTTGAGAAGTTCCGGAAAGTCTGCTCCGGCAAACCAACGCGATCGCCATGGCTTGACGATCCCGAGCCGGAACCCGTACGGATGGGTTTTCTGACCCACTAGTCCTCCTCCTTCTCAGCCAAGCGAATCTCCACGTGGCTCGTCCGCTTGCGTATCGGCGCCGCCCTCCCAAGCGCTGCCGCCCGGTACCGCCACAGCATCGGCCCCCCGTTGACAGTGGCTTGCTTCACGTAAAGACGATCCACATCGAACGCAGCATTGTTCTGAAGGGCATCCTGTTCCGCATTCGCAACTGCTGAACGTAGTACCTTCTCAACCTGTCTCGCTGCTCGCTTCTTCGAGAACTTGAGCACGGCGTAAGCTTCGTTTATGTCCTTGCCCCGTATCTCGTCTACGACCAGCCGCATCTTCCGCGGTGATTGTCGAATGTGTCGTTGAATAGCTCTAGCTGCCATACGCTACTCGCCTATCCACCAAGCTTCTTGTCCGCAGCCAGCTTACCGCTGTGACCGCGGAAGAGCCGTGTTGGAGCGAATTCACCGAGCTTGTGACCGACCATGTTCTCGGTGATATAGACTGGGATGAACTTGTTGCCGTTGTGAACTGCTATCGTGTGTCCCACGAAATCAGGCGTGACCGTGGACGCGCGCGACCAAGTCTTGAATACTCGCTTTTCGTTTCGCTCGTTGAGTCTCGTTATTTTCTTGACGAGCGAGCCCTCCACATATGGACCCTTCTTTACGCTTCTGGCCATTTGTCTCTACTTCCTCACCTTGTTGACTTACCGCGCTTGCGGCCGCGCAATATCAGCTTCGTGCTCGCCTTCTTTTTGTCGCGAGTCTTCCTTCCTTCAGGCTTGCCCCACGGAGTAACGGCCGGTCGCCCACCCGCGGCCCTGCCTTCGCCTCCTCCCAAGGGATGGTCTACCGGGTTCATGGCAACGCCGCGGACTTTGGGTCGCCGCCCCAACCATCGAGTCTTGCCGGCTTTCCCAACCGTGATGAGCTCATGCTCAGCATTACCGACCTCCCCTACCGTTGCCATGCACTCGGCGCGCACCATGCGTACTTCGCCGCTACGTAGCTTTAGCGCTACGTACGCGCCTTCTTTAGCAACTACCTGCGCGCCAGTGCCAGCGGAGCGACAAAGCTGCCCTCCCTTTCCGGCTTTCAGTTCAACACAGTGAACCGTCGTGCCGAGCGGAACCTCGGCCAGCGGAAGAGCATTCCCGGTGCGGATGTCACTCCCCGGGCCCGATACCACCGTGTCACCGACCTTCATGCCACGTGCGTGTATGATGTACCGCTTCTCCCCATCCGCGTACTGCAGCAACGCGATCCGCGATGTGCGGTTGGGGTCGTATTCGATTTGCTTGACGCGAGCGGGTACACCGAATTTCTGTCGCTTGAAGTCGATCCGCCGATAGCGTCTCTTGTGTCCGCCACCACGATGTCGCATGCTGATGTGACCGTGGTTGTCGCGGCCACCAGACTTCTTCATTGGCGCCAGGAGCGACTTTTCCGGCGTCGACCGCGTAATCTCCTCGAAATCGGATATCGATCTCCCGCGGGTCCCCGGACTGATCGGCCTGAACTTGCGTATCCCCATCGCTCTAACCCTCGAATACGTCGATCGAATCCTCTGCATGCAGCGTAACGTACGCTTTCTTCCAGCTGGCACGGACTCCCTGGGTGCGCCCTAAGGTCTTGCGCTTAGCACGCTGCTGCAGTGTGCGTACTTTCACTACGCGGACGCTGAACAGCCGTTCAATCGCTTCCTTGATTTGCTGTTTCGTCGCCTTGGGATGCACGCGAAACGCGTATTCCCGCCGCATCCCGTACGCGGCAGAAGACTTTTCAGTCACGACCGGCTTGACAACAGCACTGTAAAGATCAAGCATCGCCGCCGCCCTTCGTGCTAACCGCCTTCTTCACACCCTTGGATTTCTTGGCCGTCTTCTTTGTTGACTTCTTCTTTGTAGCACCTGTCTTCGGTTGCGCTTTCGTTTGCGTAGCCTTCTTGACTCTCCTGGCACGACTCACGGATCCGTGCGGCCGCTTCAACGCGTGCCCGCCTACTGCGGTTTCCTCGACGAGCACTGTATCAGCCCAGAGAATATCATATGCTGATGCGTCTGCGTAGCGCATGACATTGACGTTTGGGATGTTCCGCGACGAAAGGAACACCGTCGGGCGATCGGAGTCAGTGAGGATCAGGACCTTCCTCTCGTGCAACTCCAGCTTGCGCAGAAGACCCAGCATGTCTCGTGTCTTGGGCGTTTCGAGCTGGAGCGTCTCGATCACGTAGAGCGCCCCCTCGACGGCTCGAGCGTTCAGCGCCGATTGCCGAGCAGATTGGCGCACCTTGCGGGGCAACTTAGTTCTGTAGGATCGTGGCTTGGGGCCAAACACGACGCCGCCGCCGCTCCACAGTGGAGACCGTGTGGTTCCTTGGCGAGCCCTGCCAGTGCCCTTCTGCCGCCACGGCTTCCTGCTTCCACCTGAAACATCGGCCCGCGTCTTCGTTGAGGCCGTGCCTTGTCGCTGATTGTTCCGGTAAGCGCGCACCGCCTGATATAACAGTACCTTGTTGACCGTACCGTCGAACTCCTGCGGGAGCGCGTAGCTGCCTTTGTGTTCGGCCGACGCCGTGTAATGCTGGGCTTCAAGCATAGCGGCTCCTGCTTTCCTGCTTCCTTACAAGCACGATGCCCTTGACCGGGCCCGGAATCGACCCTCTCACGTAAAGGAGATTCCTTTGAGGATCCACCTTGGCCACCGACAGTCCCATCTGCGTGTGCCGCACCGAACCCATCTGGCCTGGCAGCCGCTTGCCCTTGATGACTCGCGATGGATCGGTCCCAGCCCCCATGCTACCGGGATTCCGGTACCGGGTACTTCCGTGTGCAGCGGGGCCGCCTCTGAATCCGTGACGCTTAACAACACCTTGAAAGCCCCGCCCCTTCGTGGTTCCAGTGACCTTGATCTGATCACCTGCTTCGAAGATCTCCACCGTCACGACGTCACCAGGTGATGCTTGCGCGCCTTCTGGTAGGGGGATGCTGCGCAGCACGGCCGGCGTCGAGTCGAGCCCTGCCCGCGCTGCATGTCCAGCCAACGCCTTGCTGACGCGGTTCGACTTACGCATCCCGAAGCCGAGCTGTACCGCTTTTGCCCCGCCTGGTCCATCGTGCACTTGCACGATCGGACACGGTCCCGCCTCAATGACGGTCACCGGAATCACCCGCCCGTTTTCCTCAAACACGCGTGTCATCCCGATCTTGCGGCCTAAGATACCATTCATCGCTATTCAACCTTGATCTCGACGTCCACGCCGGCCGGCAGATCCAACTTGGTCAACGCATCCACGGTCTGCGCCCGTGAGTCCTTGATCTCTATGAGGCGCTTATGGGTCTTGAGCTCGAACTGTTCGCGACTCTTCTTGTCGACGTGCGGACTCCGCAGGACCGTCCACCGCTGCGTCTTCGTCGGCAGCGGAATCGGGCCTGACACCTGAGCTCCGCTTTTCTCGACCGTCCGTACGATGTCGGCAGCAGCCTGGTCTAGTACGATGTGATCGTATGCTTTTAGTCGAATTCTTATCTGTCCGGCCATTACTCTATCTCTCTTGCCCAGCTTCTAGGTTGATCGACACGAATCCGCGATCCCTCAGCGCTCGATTCACTCGATTACTTTGGTGACGACACCTGCGCCGACCGTGCGACCACCCTCACGTACCGCAAACCGCAATCCCTCCTCCATCG
>CP070666.1:3264479-3284810 GCA_020351775.1 Gemmatimonadota bacterium
GAAAGTGCTTGAACTGGCCATGAGTGAGGCGCGGGAACTGAATCATTCCTACGTGGGCACTGAGCACCTGCTGCTGGGTCTGCTGCGTGAGGAGAAAGGTATTGCGGCCCAGGTATTGACGGACTCGGGAGTCACCCTGGAACAGGCCCGGGCTGAGACGCTTCGCCTGCTCGGCAGTGATATGTCGACTCCGTCCAAGGAGGTCGGTCAAGAGCCTCCGGCCCAGAGGTCTGAGAAGAAGTCCAAGACCCCTGCGTTGGATCACTTCTGTCGCGATCTGACCCAGCTTGCGGGCGAAGGTCAACTGGATCCCACTATCGGACGGCTCAAGGAAATCGAACGGGTAATCGAGGTTCTCTCGCGTCGCAAGAAGAACAATCCCGTTCTGATTGGAGAGGCTGGTGTCGGCAAGACCGCCATCGTAGAGGGCCTGGCTCAGTTGATCGCGGCGGGAAGTGCTCCCGATTCGCTGCGGACGCATCGCGTACTCGCATTGGACATGGCTGCCGTGATCGCTGGCACCAAATACAGGGGGCAGTTCGAGGAGCGACTCAAGGCAGTGATGAACGAGATAGCACAGAACAAGAACATAGTGCTCTTCATCGACGAGCTGCACACTCTGCTCGGAGCCGGCGCAGCAGAAGGTGCCATCGATGCGTCCAACATGCTGAAGCCGGCGCTGGCTCGAGGTGAGCTGCAGTGTGTCGGCGCTTCGACCCTCAACGAGTACCGCAAGTATATCGAGAAGGATGGAGCGCTGGAGCGCCGCTTCCAGACTGTGATCGTGGAACCTCCCACGATCGACGAGACCTACGAAATACTCAAGGGCTTGCGACCGCGGTACGAGGATCACCACAAGGTATCGATACCGGATGCCACGCTGGAGGCGGCGGGCAAGCTGGCCGAACGTTATATCACCGACAGGTTCCTGCCGGACAAGGCGATTGACGTGATAGACGAGGCAGCGGCACGCGCCCGGTTGGCGGCGCAGGTCCCGCCGCCGGAGGTAGCCGATCTGAAGGATCAGCTCGACCGGGTCAACCATGACAAGGAAGAAGCCGTTCGCGATCAGAACTTCGAGCGTGCAGCCGCGCTGCGCGATCAGGAACGTGAGCTCCAGTCGGAGATCCGCCGGCGACAGGAGGAGTGGGAAAAGGAACGCCAGACGCATCGGCCGACCATAGGTGAGGAGGAGGTGGCCTTCATAGTATCGCGTTGGACAGGGATACCGGTGACGCGCTTGCAGGAAGCCGAGACGCACCGTCTGCTACGGATGGAAGAGGAACTGCACAAGTACGTGGTTGGACAAGAGCAGGCAATCGAGGCAATCTCGAAGGCGATTCGACGCTCGCGCGCGGGACTGAAGGATCCGCATCGGCCCATTGGTACGTTCATCTTCTCTGGTCCGACCGGGGTGGGTAAGACGGAGCTGGCGAGGGCGCTCGCTCGATTCCTCTTCGCTGATGATCAGGCACTGATTCGGGTCGACATGTCCGAGTACATGGAGAAGTTCAGCGTGAGCCGCTTGATCGGGGCTCCGCCGGGATACGTCGGCTATGAGGACTCAGGTTCGTTAACGAAGGCTATTCGCCGTAAGCCGTATTCGGTGGTCTTGCTGGACGAGATAGAAAAGGCTCATCCAGACGTGTTCAACATTCTGCTGCAAGTTTTAGACGAAGGACACTTGACGGACAACTATGGGCGGGTGATCGACTTCAAGAACACCGTCGTGATCATGACGTCCAATGTGGGCGCCAGGGACATCACCAAGGGCAAATCTCTCGGTTTTGCGCAGGAGGACGGCCACATAAGCTTCGAGAGGATGTCCGAGAAGGTCAGGGATGAGATAGACCGCGTGTTCAATCCGGAGTTCCTCAACCGGCTGGATGACATCATCGTGTTCCATTCATTGACGCGGGAGCACATTGCAGCAATCGTGGGGATTCTGTTTGGTCAACTCGGTGAGAGGCTTTCCGACGAAGGTCTTTCGCTGGTGCGAACCGATGCTGCCACCGAGTTTCTGGTGGAGCACGGCTATGACGAGCATTACGGTGCCCGGCCGTTGAAGCGAGCCATCCAGCGTTATATCGAGGATCCGCTCTCCGACAAGATCCTGATGGGTGAATTCTCCACCGGAGACGAGATAACAGTGGATGTGGACCCGGATGGCGATAAACTGGCGTTCAGGGCTCCGTCGCGCAGCAAGGCATGAGATGAGGGCAGTTGTCACCGCAGCTGTAGCAAGCCTGGCCATCCCTGCTCAGATGGAAGCTCAGCAAGGGCAGCGCTGCACCATAATCGACAGCGTTGACGTCGTGGGCATCGAGCGCATGAGCCGGCACAATGTGGTGGCGGCGGCGGGAATTCCGATCGGTGATCTCGTGTGTGCCCGGCACCTGCAGGAGGCGATCGACCTCATATACTCATCCGGGCAGGTATCTGACATTGTCATGACACAGAGGTCGGTAGCAGGTCGCCAGCTACTGGTCATTAACATAACCGAACGCCCCATGCTGACACGGTGGAGCGTCAGTGGCACGCAGGAGATAAGTGAGCGGCGGGTGAGTGGTCGGGTGACCTTGCTAGAAGGCCGTCCATACGACCCGGCTGCTGCCGCACGTTCCCGCGCGAGCATAGACTCGCTCTACCGCCAGCGCGGTTACTACGATACCAGAGTCGCGTTGCACGTAACACCTCAGGGTGAAGGCAGTGTTGCTGTGTCATTCGACATACAGGAGGGAAGTCGCATTGCTTTGAGCCAGATTGTCGTTGACGGCAACGAGGAGCATGATGACGGTGAAGTAGTGGGCCACATGGCTCTGGGCCCTGAAGGGTTTCTGTGGTGGAAGACGGGCGAGTACAATGAGGAAGAACTCGACAGTGACATCCGCGGCGGGCTGCCGGAGTTCTACGGCTCCAGGGGACTGATCGACTTCAAGGTTACGGGCGACACGCTTCTCGTTGATGAGAACACCGGGAAGGGCAAGTTGATCTTGACAGTGGACGAAGGTGAGAGATACGAGGTCGCGAGTTTCTCGGTGGCTGGAAACCACCACTTCCCCACTCCCATGCTGGAGGCGCTGAATCCCTTTGGCGATCGGTCTACCGGTTTTCTTGGCCTGGGTGGAAGCCGCGAGGGTCCGGCCGTGTTCGATCGAACGGAGTGGGAGGAGGCCACCGATGAACTGCAGCAGTTGTACGCCAACGAGGGGTACATTTACGCCCGAATCACACCGTTTGCAACCCGCCGAACGACTCCGGACGGCAGGAATGTTGTAGACCTGCGCTGGCAGATCGTTGAGGGTGCGCCAGCAATCGTCAACAAAGTCATCATCCGTGGCAACACGGTCACTCACGAAGATGTGATCCGCCGGGCAATCGTTGTCATACCTGGTGATGTGTTCCGGCAGAACGCGTTGATTCAGTCGTATCAGAATGTCTCGAACCTGAATTTCTTCGAGCAGCCGCTTGCGCCTCCCACCACGCAGCAGGCAAATCAGCAGGGCGACATAGACATCATCTTCACCGTGCAGGAACGACACACTGGAAACATCAACTTCGGCGCGACGGTGGGGCAGGGAGTCGGTGTCGGCGGCTTCATTGGACTCGACGAGCCGAATCTGTTCGGCCGCGGCAAGCGCGCGCGGTTTCAATGGCAGTTCGGCCGCAACATCAACGATATCAGTATCGGATACACGGACCCTGCGTTACGCGGCACACTGATGTCTGCCAGCATATCCCTGCACAACTCACGCCTGCGCTACACTGTGGCCGATCTCGGTCGGATCACATCACGTGGTGGCACGATCCAGTTTGGCTTCCCGGTTCTGGGATCGCGTTACACCCGACTGCTTACCTCGTACACTCTCGAGCAGAGTGATTACGATTCCCCGACATTATCGTCCAGGTTCGTGTGCGACAACTGCACTCTTTCGAGCATCGGATTGCAGCTGGTCAGGGATGTGCGTATCGGCTTGCCATTTCCCACCGGAGGGACACTGTACCGGATCGGGTTGGCGCAGAACGGTGGGCCCCTCGGTGGCAGCGGCAATTTTCAGAGGGCCACCTTCGAAGGCCGTTGGTACGTACCTTTGGGGCAGCTGGGGGGTACGACCGGCCTGGGCAGCTCTGCAGTTCAGTTTGTCCTTGGACTGAGCGGTCAAGTAGGGTTCGTATGGGGCGACGTGGGACCGCATTTCCGGCAACTGTGGTCGATGGGAGGCACGCAATACGGGATCCCGCTGCGCGGTTACGAAGAGTTCTCGATCACACCGCAGGGGTACGATCCATCCGCTTCCGGGCTGCGGGCAAACACCGTCGATGCGTTCGGCTCGTCGTACCATGTGATCACCACCGAAATCGGGGCACGGATAAGTCAAGCCGTGTATTTGGCCTTGTTCATGGATGCGGGCAACGTGTGGGCGCACCCACGCGAGTACAACCCCACACGAGTCTTCCGCGGCGCAGGCATCAGCGCGAGCCTGCTATCGCCGTTGGGCCCGATAGGCATCGACTACGCGTACGGTTTCGACCGGGTAGATGAGTTCGGAAATAGGGATCCCAAATGGAAGTTCCACTTCAGGCTGGGGAACATTTTCTGAGTTGAGCAGATAGAGTGTATTACATGCAACTGGAGAGTAACATGGCCCGTTGGGCAACGGTAGCAACAGGACTTCTCGTCATCGTCGGAATCGGTGCGCTCCCGGCGGCGGACGAATCGAGCCCCACTCAGGGCCCCTCGGGGATCGCCTACGTCAACTCGGAGGCGATCCTGCAGCAGACACCCGGGTACGCAGAGGCGGACTCGGCGTTCACAGCCGATCTCCAGGCCTTCCAGGCGGAGATCCAATCTCTGGAGCAGCAGCTGGATTCGGCTGCCACTGCGTATCAGCAGCAGGAAGTAGTACTCAGTCCGGCGGCCAGGGAGGAGAAGGCGAATGAGCTGAACGCCATGAACCGACAGCTGCAGACGCGACGGCAGGAGCTGCAAGCCCGAGCTGAGGAGCGTAACCGCGAGCTGATGGCGCCACTACAGCAGCGCATTCAAACGGTGCTCGACGGAGTGCGCGCCGAGCGTAACCTCGCGATGATTTTTGACGTGGCAAACCCGACCACCAACATCGTATCGGCCGATCCTACGCTCGATCTCACGCCGATCATCATTCAACGGGTCCAGGGTAGCGGAGATCAGTAGTCCGCGCGTGCAGCCGGATAGCAGCCTGACCGCCGGGGCAATCGCCGAGCTGGTCGGAGGCAAACTCGTTGGCAGTGAGACCACATTAATAAGGGGGGCGGCATCGCTCGATCGTGCCGGTCCCCTTGATCTGTCGTTTGTCGCCTCGCGAAAATACTTGCCGCATGTTGAACGTACTGAGGCGGGTGCAGTGCTAGTCACGTCTGGGTTGGGAGATGTGAAAGCCGGACCGGCAACGCGCATCTTGGTAGACGATGTGCATCGTGCGCTCGGCCAGGTCCTCGCCAAGCTATATGCGGAACCCCAGCCCACATGGGGAGTCCACCATACTGCGATCGTGGGTCGTGGATCCCGCTGGAGCGGGCGTATCGGACTTGGCCCGTATGCGTGCTTGGGAGGAGACGTCCGGCTCGGCAGTGACTGCCGCATCGGGCACCACGCCACTATCGAGTCTGGTGCGGTTCTGGGTGACCGATGTGTCATCGGGGTCAACGCACTGGTCTGCTCGGCAGCACGACTGGGCAATGACGTAGTGCTGCAGGCGGGGGCGCGGGTCGGAACGCCGGGCTACGCATTCACGTCTGATGGGAGCGGACACGCCAGGCTGCAGCATGTAGGCGGCTGCTTCATTGAAGATGCAGTGGAGGTAGGTGCCAACACAACGATCGACCGGGGGAGCTTGGGCGATACCGTGGTAGGGCAGGGTACCAAGATAGACAACCTCGTGCAGATCGCCCACAACGTGAGGATAGGGGAACGCTGTCTAGTCATGGCCCAAGTAGGTCTGGCCGGTACCACGGTGGTTGAAGATGATGTGGTGCTGGCTGGTCAGGCGGGCCTTGCCGGACACTTGACGGTCGGCCGCGGTGCCAAAGTCGCGGCGCAGGCCGGGGTGATAGGTGATGTAGCCGAGGGTGAGACGGTCTCCGGATATCCCGCGCGGCCCCATAGGGAAGTGCTGCGGCAGGCGGCTTCCCTGCGCAAGCTTGCGAAGTTGACTCCGTTCCTGGAACGCATCGCAGAGAAAGGGCAGTTACCAGCATGAGACGGTCCGTGGCAGGTACGGCCTCCGTACGCGGCGTTGGATTGCATACTGGTGCCGAGAGCAGCGTGAACTTTCGGTCGGGCGAGGCGGGAACGGGAATCGTGTTTCGACGCACGGACCTCGCTGATACCCCAGTCATAAGAGCCACGGCAGCCAACGCAACCGACGTAGATAGGCACACATCCCTGGGCAGTGGTGCAGCGGTGGTCCACACAGTCGAGCACGTTCTTGCGGCAGTGGCCGCCCATCGACTGGACGACATAATGATCGACATCGACGGGCCTGAACTGCCCAACGGCGACGGCAGCGCGGCCGCCTTCTTCCACGCCCTGGAGGACGCGGGACCCGTTGAGCAGGACGGCGCTCCGGTGGACTACAAGGTTCAGATGCCCTATGTGTTGAATGACGGTGATTCGCGCTATCTGGTTGCTCCTCACGATGCGGTACGATTGAATGTCACCATCGAATGGGACCACCCCGCCATCGGACGGCAGTCGGGCTGCTTCGACATCAGTGCGGAGGGGTTTGCAGAATCGCTGGCGCGGGCTCGCACGTTTGGGTTCACCGATGAGATCGATGAGCTTCGATCAAGAGGACTGGCTCAAGGAGCAACTGCATCGAGCGGCATCGGGTTGACCAGGGACGGAGTGCAAACCGAGCTTCTGTGGCCGGATGAGTTCGTGCGGCACAAGACAGTCGACTTGTTGGGTGACCTGGCGCTGTTGGGCGGCAGATTCAAAGGGGAAGTCGTAGCCAACCGCCCATCTCACAAGGGGAACTTGGCTCTTGTACGTTCCATCCAGCGAGTCTGCAGCCTACGGGTCCCACCCGTCATGGGGATTCAGGAGATCCTTGGCGTGATCCCGCATCGCTACCCGATGCTGCTGGTCGATCGCATCATCGAGATGGAAGAGGGCAGGCGGGTCGTGGGTATCAAGAACGTCACCGTCAACGAGCCGTTCTTTCAAGGTCACTTTCCCGAGCACCCCATAATGCCCGGTGTGCTCATCATAGAGGCGATGGGGCAAGTTGGTGGAATGCTGCTGATGGGTTCGTTCGAGAATCCCCAGGACAAGGTCGTGTATTTCATGGCGATTGATAGCGTCAAGTTCCGACGACCAGTTGTTCCGGGCGACCAGATCAGATTCGAGCTGGAGATGCTCCATTTTCGTGGCCGTAACTGCCGCATGCGAGGGGTTGGCTACGTTGACGGCCAGCCGGCGGCTGAGGCCGAGATGATGGCCCGCGTCGTTGACAAATGAGTGGTGGTGTTCATCACACAGCAATAGTGGACCCCGACGCCCATCTGGATCACGACGTCACCATCGGCCCTTACTGCATCATCGGACCCCGAGTGGCTCTCGGGGCACGAACCACTCTTGCGTCTCACGTTGTTCTGGAACGAAACACTCGCTTGGGCGAAAACTGCTCGGTCGGCATCGGTTCGGTGCTGGGTGGAGAGCCGCAAGATCGGAAGTTCAAGAGCGAGGAGACCTGGCTCGATGTAGGTGATGGTACGCGCATTCGCGACTATTGCACGATCAACCGGGGAACAGCTGCCTGCGGGAAGACTTCGGTGGGTTGCGGGTGCTACATCATGTCCTATGTGCATATCGCGCATGACTGTGTCATTGAGGATGGCGTGGTTCTCGCGAATGCCGTGCAGCTCGCCGGCCACGTTCACGTGGAGGCGCACGCAGCCGTAGGTGGCTCAACGCCAGTACATCAGTTTGTCCGGATTGGCACGCATGCGTTTGTTGGCGGTGGATCGCGCTTGCCGCAGGACGTTCCCCCCTACTCGCGGGCTGCGGGCAATCCCTTCAGGCTGTACGGTATCAACACCATCGGCCTCACCAGAGCCGGCTTCAGTCCAGAAGTGCGGCTCGCCCTGAAGCACGCGTACCGGTTGTTGTTCAACTCGGACATGACAATGGCGCAGGCGATCGACCGGCTGAGAGAAGAGGCCGCCGAGGTACCCGAAGTACTGCGGCTGGTTGAGTTTGTGGCTCATTCTGAGCGGGGTGTGTTGGTCTAATGCGCGTCTTCATGTCGGCCGGGGAAGCCTCCGGAGATGCGCATGGGGCTTCAGTGATAGAGGCGCTACGCTCTCGTGTCCCGGACCTGACAATCGAAGGGATCGGTGGACCTCGCATGGTGGCAGCTGGTCTCACAGCCATCGAACCGATGGAGAGCCCCTCTGTGGTGGGGCTGGTGGAGGCGATCAGGTCGGTGCCCGTTCATGTACGAGCCCTGAAGACGATCGAGCGAGTCTTCCGCAGGCACAGCCATGATGTCGCCGTCCTGATCGATTATCCGGGATTTCACCTGAAGGTGGCCGCTGCAGCGCGGAGAGCTGGTGTCCCGGTGCTGTACTACATCGCACCGCAGTTATGGGCGTGGGGTGCTTGGCGGGCGAAGGCACTCCGCAGGAACGTTCGATCTCTCGCCGTGGTGTTGCCGTTCGAGGAACAGTTCTTCAGGATGCGCGGCATTGCGGCCGAGTTCGTAGGACATCCTCTGCTCGACAGGCCTCCTGGCCGCACGCGTCAAAGTCTGAGGAACGAACTGCATGCGGCTGCACAGGCGCCGGTGCTCGGTCTGTTCCCTGGTAGCCGGCCACAAGAGGTCGCTCGACTGTGGCCTGCGTTCAGAGATGCGGCGAATATGCTTCGTTTTGAGCTGCCTGGTTTGCAGACGGTGGTCGCAGGAGTGATGGGCGCCTCCTACGCCGGCTGCTCGGGATTCGAGATCTGGGAAGACCGTGCTCGTGACGTAATGATCCTCGCAGACGTGGCTGTCTGTAAATCGGGAACGACAACACTTGAGGCGGTGCTCGCTGGCACGCCCATGGTCGTTGCCTACCGCATGCACGGCGTCAGCTACGCCGTGGCTCGTCGCGCAGTCAAGCTGTCTCACGTGAGCTTGGTCAACCTGCTGGCGGCCCGAAGTGTGGTCACAGAGTTGCTGCAACATGACGTTACGGCTGAGAACTTGGCCGACGCGCTGCGCCCGCTGCTGGATCCGGCTAGCCCTGCTGCCAGTGATCAGCGACGCGCGTTCGAGGAGATCCGGGATTCGCTGGGCACACCAGGGGCGAGCAGACGTGTGGCGCAGATGGCCTGCCGTCTGGTAGCGTGATGACATCGATCAGCGCGCTGGTATTGGCACTGGTGGCATGGCTGCTGGGGAGAACCTGGAGGCTCGAGGTCGTTGGCAATGAACATGTGGAGACTCTGAGACGAAACGGTACTCCAGTCGTTTTTGCCGTCTGGCATGGGTACATGCTGGTGCCGCTATGGCACAGGAGGGGGGAAGGCGTGACGCTCTTGGTGAGTGGACACCGTGACGCCGAGTACCTTGCTCGTGCTGCGTCTAGTTGGGGATACCGAGTGGTCAGGGGATCGTCGACCCGGCGTGGTATTGGTGGGCTAAAGCAGGTCATGGAGGTCCTGTCACGGGGGTGTGACGTAGCGTTCACTCCGGATGGTCCTCGGGGGCCACGTGAAGTTGCCAAAGCTGGAGCAATGCGCGCAGCGGTTCTAGGAGGTGGAGCGGTAGTTCCTGTTGGGACCGATGCCTCATCCTGGTGGCGTCTGAGGTCGTGGGACCGGTTTGCCGTCCCGCGCCCGTTCTCGCGCGTCCGACTGGTCTACGGTCCCCCCGTTACCGGTCATGCCGTGTCACAGGTTCCTCGGACGATGGGAGCGGTCTTGACGAGACACCTGGACGTCGTTCAGCAGGCCGCTCGGTGCTAGTAGCACACTGGCTCTGGACTGGTCGTTCGCTGCCGGCGAGGATTGCACGACTGCCGCTAATCCCCCCATCGCTGATGGTGCGTGGGCTGGCCGCTATACGGGCTCGTGTCTACCGCAGCCGTCTGCTACCACACGAGACCTTGCCACTGCCAACGGTTGCGGTAGGCAACCTGACTGTGGGTGGTTCGGGAAAGACACCGATTGCGTCGTGGATTGCCGGGTACTACGCAAGCCGAGGATACCTACCCGGGATTGTCTTGCGCGGGTACGGGGGTGACGAAGGCGCGGTCCACCAACGGAGCGTGCCGGGGGCCGTCGTCGTCGAGAATCCGGACAGAGTGAGCGGCGGCAAAGAGGCGGCGTCGCGCGGTGCAGACGTGCTCATATTGGACGACGCCTATCAACGGCTGGACGTAGGTAGGGATCTCAACATTGCAGTGGTCAGCGCCGAGTCGAGCAGGGCGGTCCGGTGGACACTGCCAGCAGGTCCGTGGCGGGAAGGATGGAGGGCGCTGAAGAGGGCCGACCTCGTGATCGTGACGCGAAAGCGGGCTCGTGTGGAGGTGGCTGAGTCGGTGGCACGCAGGGTGAGACGCGCAGTGGGAACCCGCCCGGTAGCACTTGCGCGACTGGGCATTGCCTGTTTCAAGGGGATGCTCAGCGGCGAGCGCCTGAGCCAGAGTGAGATCCGCGGCACCAGGGTCGTGGCCGCGGCAGGCATTGCCGATCCCTATGCGTTCGCCGCTCAGTGCGGAGCGCTGGGTGCGGAGGTGAGTCTAATCGCATGGCGCGACCACCAACGTATCACCGAGCGAGACGCGCTCAGGCTCGCGCAGGTGGGACGCAAGGCCGACTACATCGTTGTTACCGAGAAGGACGCGGTAAAGCTGCGGAGCCATTGGCCGCGGAATCGACCGGAGCCACTTGTGGCAACGCTGCAACTGGTCTGGGAACGAGAAGAAGATACTGTGCTCGCGGCACTCGATGCGGCCGTAAAAGAGGTGGGAGAACTAGTTTCCTGAGGCAAATGGAGCAGTTCAAGCGAATGGCGCAATCGAAGGCCTTTGCAGAGCTGCTCACTGTGAGCGTGAGATTTTGGTAACCTGCGTGGCCAATCACGGTATCTCTGTCTGAATGGTTGTCCATCTCATTGCCGTCGGGAAGGTGAAGAACGCTGCGCTCCGGGATGCCTGTGAGGGCTACAGCCAGCGGGTTCGACACTACCTGAAGCTCGACGTTCGTGAAGTGCGTGATGGTGGCCGTGCAGATCGCGATGCGGAGTCTGCCAGGAAGTTGGAGGGTGAGGCCCTATTAAGGGCCGTGCCCAATGGCGCCGTGATAGTCGCCGTGACACGGGCCGGTCGAGCAACGTCGAGCCGCGAACTGGCCGGACAGCTGGAGCAATGGCGCCAGGAGGGCAGGGATGTCGCCTTCCTCGTGGGTGGTGCTCACGGGCTGGCTGCAACGGTTCTGGAAAGAGCCCAACGCAGGTTGAGCCTGTCGTCGATGACATTCCCGCATGAGGTGGCTCGACTGATTCTGCTGGAACAGCTCTATCGGGCGTGCACCATCTCGAGAGGTGAACCGTACCACAAGGGAGCAGATCGGTGACGGAGTGGTTTGAGCAGTGGTTCGGAGAGGAATACCTGAAACTCTATCCTCACCGCGACGAGGAAGATGCGGCGGCGGCGGTTTCGCTCATCACCGCCTGGGTTCCACTGGATACGCGACGCGTATTGGATCTGGCTTGTGGGCCCGGCCGCCACGCAAAGCTGATACGCGCCGCAGGGGGGCAGGTCGTTGGATTTGACTTGTCGATGCCTTTGCTGAGCCGAGCCCGCCATCGCATGATGCCACCATTGACCGTCGTCAGGGGCGACATGCGGCACCTTCCCTTCACGTGTGCTGCATTCGATGTCGTGGTCAATCTGTTCACGAGCTTTGGGTACTTTGCTGATGACAGTCAGCACCGCGCGGTATTACTCGAGACAGCCGAGGTCCTGACGGGGGGTGGGCGACTGGTCCTCGATTACTTCAACAGCCAGATGCTGTTGGCGAACTTGGTGCAGCGTGAAGAGCGGGAAATTGGACGCCAGCGGGTGGTCATAGAACGGTCGTTGTCACAGGATGCTAGATTCGTGCTAAAGGAGATGCACCTAATGGACGACGGCCGCCGTTTTTTGGAGCGAGTTCGCCTGTTTACCCCAGGCGAGTTGGAAGCCCTCGTTACGGAGGCCGGGCTGGAAGTGGAACAATGTCTTGGTGATTATGATGGGAGTCCGTTTGCCGGAGATAGTCCCAGAGTAATCGTTTTCGCGAAGAAACCGTGAAACTCGATTTTGAATATGCCGTCATCGACTACCTGCCCGGCTTCCAGTTGGGGGAGCTAGCCGAGCGCCGCTTCGTTGAGGTCAGTGCAGATTTACAGGGAGCTTGCCTCGCCCACGGCAAGGCTGCGGATAACCTCGACCAGCTTTTCTCGGGAAGAGCCTTGTGCGTCACCACGGGCCAGCAGCCCGGCCTGGTTACCGGGCCGTTGTACACGATATACAAGGCGCTGTCGGCCATAGCCTTGGCCGGAGTCGCAGAGCGTAGGCTGAACCGCCCCGTAGTGCCGGTGTTCTGGGTTGCAGGGGACGACCACGATTTCGCGGAATCCAACCACCTCCATCTACTGACGGTCGCTAACACGATAGAGCGAGTTACGCTCAGAGCCCGTGACCCTCAGGGTCCTTTGCTTCCCATGTATCGCGAGCCGGTCGGGGATGACATCAGAGCCGTGCTGGACTCACTGGTAAGGGCAACACCAGACACGGAATACAAGCCGGGGATTCTCGACTGGATTGGGAGGCATTACGAGCCTGATGCGAATCTGGCGTCCGCCTTTGCAGGCGCGCTGGCAGAGCTGCTGGGTGAGCGGGGTTTGGTGGTCTTCCAGCCGACCCACGTGGCGGCCAAACAAGCGTCGATCCCGTTGCTGCTACAGGCGTTGGAGCAAGCAGGTTCCCTGGATCGGTCGCTACAGAGTTGGGCCGAGCATCTGAGGAGTGAAGGACGGCCGACTCCGATCAAAGTCGGCAATGGAGCCACAACGGCGATGATCGAGTCATCGCTGGGGCGTGACCGCCTGGTCTTGGATGGCAACGAACACTACAAGGCTCGGCGATCGGGTGAGCGGTGGACGCTAGACGAGGTGCGGCAAGTGGCTGAGGCGGAGCCACAACGGTTGTCCGCCAACGTGCTGCTTCGTCCAGTTGTTGAGGCGGCGCTGCTGCCGACTCTGGTCTACGTGGGTGGTCCCGGTGAACTGGCATACCTGCCACAGGCAAAGCCACTCTATGAAGGGCTGGGAGTAAGCCCACAGGCGGCCACAGCCCGCTGGTCTGCGCGTGTGGTGGAGGGTCGTATTGCGAAGGTGCTCGACAAATATGGCGTAACCGCGGATGATCTCGCGGCCGCGCCAGGGCAGCTGGAAGCCAATCTGGTGAAGGGCCAACTGCCGCAGGAGGCCACTCTGGCTGTTGCCAGTATCCGGGATGTGCTCGACCACGACTACGAGCGACTCGCTCTGGCTGCCGCCGGTATCGACGCTACACTGCAGAAGCCGGTGCGCGCGGCCCGCCAAAACGCGCTGCGGTCGCTGGCCGGCGTCGAGAAGAGGCTCATCGCGCAACTCAAGAAGCAAAACGAGATCATAGTCCAGCAGCTAACAAAGGCCAGGCTCAGCCTGACACCTTTGGGGAAGCAGCAGGAGCGCGTCTTCAATGTGGTACCGTATCTGATGCGTTATGGAGCTGCCTTCTTGGACCGGGCCGCGGAGTGCTGCGAGCGGTGGGCTGAGCCACTTGAAACCCGCGGTAGCCATACGTAGAATCCGCGCATGTTCTGGGCACTAGGCTTCTTGATACTGTTCGTGGCTCTGCTGATTCCGATCCTTGCCATTGTGCTCGATTCTCCCGTTGCGCGTAATTTCTTCCGTGCCGACCCCGGGACTGTCAACGAACTGATGGAGCGGGTTCGGGGCCTCGAGGATGAGGTTGCCCAGTTGACTCAATCGATCGAGGACCTCCGAGAAGAAACTCGGTTTGTCCAACGTCTGTTGGATCATCCGGACGATCCTGACTCGATCAAGAAACTTCCGCCGCTCGAGTAACTGCATGCGCCCGTCGCAGGGGCGATTGGCCACCAAAGTCGGACTCGCAATCCTGTTGTCCCGCATTCTCGGGCTGATACGGGAACGCGTCTTCGCCCACTACTTTGGCACGGGGTTGGTGGCCGACGCGTTCGGTGCGGCTCAGCGCATACCCAATGTCATTAGGAATCTCTTGGGCGAAGGAACGTTGTCGGCGTCGTTCATCCCAGTGTATGCCGGAATGATCCAACGTGGTGAAATCGAGGACGCCCGTCGACTGGCAGGAGTCATTGCATCATTGCTGATTCTCCTAGCTGCTCTTGCGGCACTGCTGGGAATCGCGTTGGCCCCGGTCATAACCGACTTCGTAGCCCCTGGATTCACCGCACAAGAACGAGACCTGACGATCACCCTGGTGCGAATACTGTTCCCGATGTCAGGAGCCCTCATCCTATCTGCTTGGTGTCTTGGGATACTGAACACACATCGTCGTTTCTTCCTCGCCTATTCGGCGCCGGCGGTGTGGAACATCGCTCAGATCGCAACCCTGTTGGCGCTTGGAGGCTACCTCATCGGAGCATCGTTGGCCGTGGCTGTTGCGTGGGGTGCTGTTGTGGGAAGCGTGCTCCAGATCCTGGTGCAGTTGCCCGTAGTCCTGCGGGTGGCGCGGCGCGTAATCTGGAGTCTGGACATAAAGGCTGCCGGAGTGCGCAAGGTGATCACGGCATGGATCCCCGTGATCTTCGGCGCCGGCGTGGTGCAGATCTCGAGCATCATAGACATTCAACTCGCTTCACTGCTGCCATCGGGTGCAGTGGCGACCTTGAGATACGCGCAGCTGATCCAGATCCTCCCGATCTCATTGTTCGGGGTCAGCGTTGCGGCGGTGGCGCTGCCCGAACTGAGTCGTGACGTTGCCAGCGAGGACAACGAACTGCTGCGGCGCCGACTGGGCGAAGGAATCAGACAGGTTGCCTTCTTTGCCCTGCCGTCGGCGTTCGCATTTGCGGCGCTTGGACCTCAGCTGGTCGGAGTGCTGTTCCAGACCGGTGTGTTCGACGAGTGGGACACCGCTTTGGTTGGTGGTGTGCTGGCGGCATACGGGCTTGCTGTCCCGGCACAGGCACAGATCAAGCTGCTGGCTTCAGGCCACTACGCTTTGGGTGACACTCGCACTCCGGTCCGCATTGCCGCCATCGCCGTAGTCGTGTCGGCTTCATGTGCATTCCTACTGATGCAGGTGTTCGGTGCAGCAGGCATAGCGTTGGGTGCCGCTGCCGGCGCGTACGTCAATGTCACGCTCAACGCGGTGAGGCTCAGACAGCGGCTCGGTATCATGGTGACTGCCGTAGAGTTCCAGAGCCTCGTCAAGTCGGCGCTGGCTGCGGTAATGGCTGCAGCCGTAGCTGTTCTCGCACTCATGCTCCTGCGGGCGCAGTCGATATCGATACAGGCACTATTGAGCGTGGCGCTCTTCTGCGCGATCTACGGATTGGCTGCTCTGGCGCTGAGACACCCGGATGCACGCAGAATCGCGAAATCCTGGAAGAGTAAGTCAGCGAAGGACGGATAGAGACCGATGCCTGAGCCCGGCACATACGGATGTATCTTTCTGAGGGCCGATGCCGACGTCCCCTCCTGAGAGCGTCGCTGCCGTTCTGGGCTCGCTACCCGATGTACCCGGTGTCTACCTCTGGAAGGATGGAAGAGGCAGGGTGCTCTATGTGGGCAAGGCCAAACGCCTCAGACAGCGAGCTCGCAGCTACTTCACCAGCGACCACGCCGAGAGTCCGAAAAACCGGATGCTGGTTCGGCTGATACAAGGCCTCGAGACAATTGTCGTCCGGTCCGAATCCGAGGCTCTCCTGTTGGAGAACAACCTCATCAAGGATCACAAGCCTCGGTTCAACATACAGCTGCGGGATGACAAGAGTTATCCCTACGTTGCCGTGACCGTTGGAGAGCCGTTTCCACGGGTGTTGGTGGTGAGACGCCTGGATGTCCCGGGAGCCAGGTATTTCGGTCCGTACACGGACGTTAGCGTGCTGCGGAAGACACTGAGAGTCATTCGTAGAGTCTTCACAGTGCGCTCGTGCCACTATGACCTTCCAGGGCAGTCACCAGAGAGGCCGTGCCTCGATCACCACATTCAGCGCTGTCATGCTCCTTGCGCCGGTCAGCAGAGCGAGGCGGACTACTGCCGCATGATCTCCGACGTGCTGGCATTCCTGGAGGGTAGGACTGTCCAGGTTCGCACCAGCCTGAGAGAGCGCATGGATCGGGCCTCACAGCGGCTCGAGTTTGAGCGAGCGGCGGAAATCCGCAACTCGATCAGGTGGTTGGACCAGCTCGAGCAGCCGCAGAGCGTTCAGGTGGTGGGAGGCGGGGACGTGGACGCCATTGGATTCGCACGTGACGGGGATGACGCTGTCTGCGTCGTCATGCGCGTTCGAGAAGGTAAGGTGATTGGGAGCGAGCAGAGGTTTCTTCAGAACCTGGCAGAAGAACCCGACAGCAGGATTCTCAGCGCGTTTCTCATCGGTCACTACGCAGCCGACGAGACCCGGGCGCGGCGGGCGTTGGTCCCGTTCCAGCCTGATGAGCTTGACGCCACTGCTGGTCTGCTGATCGGCACGCGGCTCCTAGTTCCGCACCGCGGCACCAATCACCGACTTGTCCAGCTGGCCGACCAGAACGCGCGGCACGCGATGGAGAGCTTCAGAATCGAATCCTTCGAGACCGAGGAACGTGCTGAAGATCCGGTGTACGCCTTGGGCAGAGACTTGGGATTGACAGTGCTCCCCCGCGACCTGGTCTGCATCGACATCTCCACCAGCCAAGGCCTCGACACGGTGGGCTCCCTGGTGTGGTTCGAAGCGGGCCGTCCCAAGAAGGGTCAGTATCGCCGATTCAAGATCAAGGGAGAGGGCCAGAGAGACGATTTCGCCGCGGTGCAAGAGGTCGTGATGCGTTATTTTCGGCGGCGCCTGGATGAGAGCAAGCCGCTGCCCGATCTAATCGTCATCGACGGAGGCAAGGGACAGCTGAACGCGGCGCATGCTGCCCTCGAACAGCTGGGTCTGGGTGACTTTCCCCTCGTGAGCCTGGCGAAGAGGGAAGAGGAAGTGTTCATTCGGGGCAGCAAGGAGAGCTTGAGACTGTCGCGTCGAGCCCCATCACTCAGACTACTCCAGCGGGCCCGAGATGAAGCTCACCGATTCGCCGTCAGCTACAATCGTAAACGGAGTAAACAGCGGGTGGTCACATCCGCCCTGCTGGATATTCCCGGTGTGGGGGAGAAGCGCCGCCGCCTGCTGCTCGATCGATTCGGCAGTTTGGCAGGAGTGAGACTGGCGACACCCGAGGAAATCGCCGCCCTGCCAGGCTTCTCGCTTGCCCTGGCTGAGCGGATCTTGGAGCGCGTGGCCGAATGATCCCGAACCGGATTCGGATCCCCGAGCGGTGTAGGATTGAGGCGCTGGGGAACCGGTCCCACGCGGAGGCGAACTGCATGTGTGATTGTTGCCCAACACTTTACTGGCTGCGCTCTAGGTGACTCGCGGTATCGAGTCAGCAGCTGGCTATCGACGTTGACGCCTGGTGCCAGGCCGCGGGTGGTTTTGTTCTGAGCCGCGGTGGATATTTAGTCGATACCTGAGAATCCATGCGCATAGCCATTCTGGATCCCTTTGCGGGGATTAGCGGAGACATGACCCTGGGGTGTCTCATTGACGTCGGGGGGGATTCGTCGTGGTTGTCGGAACTGCCTGCCCGGCTCGGGTTTCCGCATGTGCGGGTGCGCATCGGCAAAACGACGCGCAGCTCGGTTACTGCGACCAAGGTGGATTTCGATGTGCCCGAGTCACACGAGGGCGGGCACCATGGCCGCACTGTCGCGGAACTACAGGATATTGTGCGGCGCGCTCCGATCACGACGTCGGTGCGGGACGGCGCAGTGAGAGCCTTCGAACTCATTGGCGCGGCCGAAGGGCGAGTTCACGGTCTAGCGCCCGAACGGGTCCATCTGCATGAGGTCGGAGCCGTCGATGCTCTGCTTGACATAGTGGGCGCGTTGGAGGGATTCGAGCGCCTTGGCGTGGACCGGGTCTACAGCCTCCCTGTAGCGACAGGAAGCGGATGGGTCGAGGCCGCCCACGGGAAGCTGCCGGTTCCGGCGCCGGCTACCGTCATACTGCTGGAGGGGATGACGGTCAGGGAACTGGGGCCCGTCACTGGGGAGGCCACGACTCCGACCGGCGCAGCTTTGCTGCGAGTGTTGTCACGGGGAACTCCTCCGGACCGATGGAGGATAACTGCAAGTGGTTGGGGTGCAGGGGACCGTAACCCTGATGGCTACCCCAATGCGCTTCGATTGATCCTGGCCGAAGACGCCCCGGAAGCTGGTGTCGTCGAGATGATTGCCACCGATGTGGACGACCTGAGTCCAGAGTACATCGAGCCACTGCGCAGTGCCCTGTTCGCTGCTGGGGCGTTGGATTGTCTCACCTGGACCACCCAAGGGAAAAAGGGTCGCGTAAGCCTAAGGATCGAGGTCGCAGTCCCAGCGTCCGATGCCGACGCCGTGGTCGAGGCCCTGTTTGCGAATAGCAGTACGGCTGGTGTGCGGCGGTGGATAGCTGCACGCTCGACATTGGCTCGGGATGAAGTGACGGTTCAGCTCGAAGCCGGACATGAGGTGCGCGTGAAGCTGTGGCATGGGCCTCGTGGACTGAAGATCAAACCTGAGTACCGGGACGTGATCGAGGTGGCGTCGATAACGGGTGTTCCGGCCTTGGAGGTAGCCAGGCAGGCTGAGCGGAAAGCGGAGACCATTCTGGGCGAAAAAGGGTATAAATTCCCATAGGCAAATGCCAAACTGATGCAACAGAGGAGCGAAGCATGAAAAGGTCTGCCAGCGGCGTGGGAGTGGTAATCGCGCTTTGTCTAGCACCGGGACTGCTTGCGGCACAAGAGGAGTACCGGGACCCCACCTGCGAACTCGACCAGGGGCACTTCCTGGTTCGGGCCGCCAAGACATATCTCCAGGGTGCCACTGAAGAGGCGGATCCGGCTAGCCGAGAGGAGTTGCTGGTGTCGGCTCACCGGAATCTCATGGATGCTATCAACAGCGATCAGGCTGACAATCCAGCTGTCTGGTACTTCCTTGGCCGCTACTACTACTTGCAGCACGATGGCCCCGGAGCGGATTCCGCGTTCTCTCGGGTGGGGGAGATGGTTCCCGAATGCGCAGCAGACATCGGGTACTACCGGGAGAGCCTCTGGGTGAGGTTGGTGAACCGCGGCATCGATTCCATGCAGGCGTACGCATACGACGGTGCCAAGGCGGAATTCCGGAATGCCAACGCCGTGTTGCTGGAGTCCAACGTCGCCCTCTACTATCTCGCTGGGCTGTACGGCCAGGAAGGTGACGCAGACAGCGCTCTCCACTACTTCAAGCGGGTCGTTGAATTAGGCACAGCCGATACGGCACATTTGGACAACTACCACACGTCGGTCGAGAACGTCGCCACGCTGTACCAGATGCTCGGGGAGTGGGATTCGACGGTGGTGTGGTACGAGAAAGTCCGTGAAACGGACCCCACCAATCCGGATGCGCTGTTCGGGATTGCAGAGGCCCACAACGAGCTGGGCAATACGGATCAAGCGATCGCGATCTACGATGAAATACTCTCGAACGCCGCCGCCATGAACTCGCTCGATCTTTTCAGCATGGGTGTGAGCCTGTTCAACGCTGAGGAGTTCGAGAAAGCCGTGGAGGCGTTCAACGTAGGTCTGCAGAAGAACCCGTTCTACAGAGACGCCCTGTTCAATCTGGCCAACACGTACCTGGAGATCTCACAAGACCAGGGCCGGCCTCAGGCGGAACGGGACAACGCGCTTGTGGAGATGGACCGCGTGACCCACCGGTTGATCGAGATCGATCCCAAGAACCGACAGACATATAGAATCCTGGCGGCGGCACATTCTCTGCAAGGCATGGACGATACGACTGCCATGATTATGGACCAGATGGATGCCCTGACCTACGAGGTGGCGGTTGACCTGTCTCGTCCGATGTCAGGCGGTTTCACAATTGCGGGCCGTCTCATCAACCTAGAGGACACACCGACCGAGGTCCCGACGATCACTTTCGAGTTCTTGGACGAAACCGGCAACGTGGTGAGTACGGACACGATTGGCGGCG
>CP070666.1:3284910-3295139 GCA_020351775.1 Gemmatimonadota bacterium
CATTGCGGTCGGGATTGTCTTCACTGGCACCTTCTTCCCAAAAGGGCAACACACGATGCGTCTCAGCAGGCTCAGCCTCACCGTGTCATTGCCTGTGCGTGTAGCGTACATGATGTCGGGTAGTCCTTTCGTGCTGGCGCCCACTCGCAGATCGAGGACCGGCAACCTGACGGGTCCCACACGCCCGTCACGTTTCATGCGTTTATTGGCCAGAGCGGACGCTCCCGCGACGCCAGGGTCTGGGAATGAACATGGGAACCGCCCGTTTGTACTCGGTATACGCCGCCCCAAAGCGGAGCTCCAGCTCCGGCTCCTCGACCTTCTTCAACTCGATTACGTGCGCCAGCACATACAGCGGCGTCCATATGAGCACAATCGAAAGCGAATGGAAAATGAAGCCGAGCCCGAACAGGCCCGCGAACACTCCAGTCACCATCGGGTTTCGCATCCAGACGTAGGGTCCCGTAACGACTAGCTCCTTTGGAGGATTGAACGGAACGGGTGTGCCCTTGGCCTTTGTGAACCGCAGAACGCACCAGCCGCAGAGCGTCGATCCCAGCACCAGCAGCACCACCCCAATGCTCACTCCCAAGCTCCCGGGCAGCAGCTCCGGCATGCGCAGTAGTCTATCTGTGAAGAGACCCAGGACAACCACCACAGCCAGAGTGGCGCCAAAGACCAGCAAGCCGAGGGGCGTCAGAAGCTCTCGCTTCCACCGGGATCCCGTGGCAACCGAGTGGAAGAGGCGAAGCAGACTCATCTTTATGTCCTCCTATCCCAATATGTGCACAGATCAACCGCCCCCACGGCGCTCGGCAGCTTCCTTGGCCTGTTCGAGCGCTTAGCCTCCAGCGGGCTAGTCAGGCCCACGCCTCCCGGATCGTTCATTCCTGACAGTTGGAACAGTAATAGCACGCCCCTCCCAGATACTGCATCTTCTCTATCGTGCCACCGCATTCGGGACAGGGACGGTCAACCGCTTTGGCATCCATCAGGCGGATGTATCCTCCGCGTCTGCCATGCAAATCATATTCATCATATCGACCCCCCTCCTCGATCACGTCATGGACTGTGTCTAAGATGGCGCGATACAACGCCTGTCTCTGGGCTGTGCTCAGATCGTCTATGGCATGTCTGGGGTGAATACGGGCTCGAAAGAGGATGTCCTGGGCGATTGCATTTCCCAGTCCAGGAATGAGCTGGTCTTGGGTCAACAGCCCCTTTGCGCTCCGCTTCTTTTCGGCCATGAGATCGTCGATCAATGCACTGAAGTACTCAAACGTAAACTGAGGTTCGATCGGTGTTGTTCTCATCCCTTTGATATACTGTCTCTCGCCCTCGTCTCCTTGCTCGTACAGTTCTATGGCTCCCCACATCTGTGTGGTTGCAGTGAGATAGGAATCATCCTCAAACGTGATGTGCAGATGGTACTTCTTCGGCACCTTCGATCCTGGGAGGTGATGGAGCACTCTTCCGCCGAACTCACCCAACAGCAGCACATATCCCGGCTCGAGCGGGATGAAGAGCCATTTTCCCTTGGCCCATGCCTCCCCGACAATCTTGCCTCTAGTCAACCTCTCAAACTCGTCGTGAGTTCTATTGTACCAGACGAACTTGTGTGGGGTATTCCCCAGATGTCCCCCGTGGACCGCTTTTCCCCGCAATGAGTTGTTCATCTGCTCGGCCAGGATAACGAATTCAGGCAGCTCGAACATTCCCACCTCTCGTACTAACGGTTTCTCCCCAGCCTTCGGGCTTTCTCCTGCGGCGCGACGACGCAGTCCTGGCGATCAAGCTTCACTGTTCAAATTTGCTACCGGGTACCGACGAGGCGACGATGCTTGACGATGCTTGCAGTAGATGGTATCGGGAGAAGATCTCCGTCCATGTCTGCAGCTTGACGCGCTCGTAGATTGCTCGCCCATCACCCCTGAATCGAGAGTACCACCAACCGCTGGACGTCGTTTTCATCCGTTTCCACTACGCCCACACGTCCACCCGGCAGCAAAAGCACTGGTGAAAACGACTCTCTGACAAGCGTACCGACATACGCACCACTACCGTCAAACACGTCGATAGGTGCAGCTGCATCCCTGTCAACTGTAAAGCGCTGGACCCAGAGTTCCCCGGACGGGCCCAGAAACACGGTGCGTATCAGTGGGATTGTCTCGGCGTACCCTCTCTCGTCCAGCATCTCGGCTGGATCGATGAAGCAAGAACGTCGTATTTCGATCGGAGACCCGTCACCGAGCTGCAGCATGGCCAGCTCACGTGATGCGGGCATCGGCTCGATCTCTCGTCGTACGATTCGCGTGACGCTCCCTGCCTCAGTGAAGGAAATGGAGTACTCTGCTGAAGAGCCGAACGCGACTATCCCAGGCTGTGCCGCCCAGGCTAGTTCGGGGACGAAGACCTGCTGGAGAGGCATGCTAACGCCGCACTTTTCGAACGTCGCGATCTTGACGGGCGGAAGACGAAGCTGCGCAAGAACCGACGTATCAGAGCCAACGATTTGCCGCAGACTCTGGATGAGATCGCCCGGTTCCATGGGGGAGGTGCTCGACGAAACCAGGGTAGTATCGCGCAACCGGCTGAAATGGCGCTGCAAGTTTGGCGTCGGGAAGAGCGGGAACGGCTGTTCATTCTCCACTCCGCCTCTTGCGTCGAACCGAACTAGGCTGCCCTTTCCGAAATCGAACACGGAGACTTCCCCGTCAGACGACACCGAGATCGATCCCGGCGCTCGTAACTCGCCGGGCCCACCGCCGCTGCCACCCATGGTCCGCAGGAACTGCCCGTTTGCATCAAACACAACGACTCGAGCGTTCTGCGGATCTAGAACGAACAAGTTTCCCCTAGCGTCCGCTGCAATCAGGTCGGCTCTCACCGTGAAGAACGACTCCGGTCCGTCGTCGGAGCCTCCCAACTCGAAGAGTCGCTGGAACTGCCATTCGAGCACTCGATCGGACCCGCTCGAAACAACGATCTCGACACCGGCCGAGTCAGTACGCTGCACAGCCGTGGCATCTGAACCTCCGGCGCATGCTGAAACGGCATAGAGCGCCAAACCGAGACAAAGCACAGCTCGCAATCGGCACATCAGATGGCAGTCCATTCTCCCATTCTCCTCTATGATAGGCGAACCATCTAACGGATACACCCCTCGTCTCTTCACGGCGCACCTGGCCTTAGGACCTCGGGTCCTGGCCAGCTACGACCTCGGGCCTGCACTTGCCGCGAAGCCAGGTGGCCCGTGTCAAGCATGCGGCGGCAGCTGTAAACAGCTGCTACGCGTCGCCCCGATTGCTCGCCGGTGCCACTACGTAGAGGTACTGGAGCGTCTCACTACCCGTATTGACAACGTCGTGCTGCGTGTTCGGCGGACAGTAGGCCGCAACACCCGGTTCGAGTGGCAGGATCTCCGCTCCGGTGAGCCTCAACTCGCCCTGCCCTTCGAATACGATAATCAGCTCTTCATACGCCTCGGTGTTATGCTGGCCAATGGAACTGTCAGGTGCCAGAGTCACCAACCCCGAGCGCATGCCCAGGCTCTCTGGTGGCCCGCCGAGTACAGGCTGGTACTCCTCGCCCCCAGAATCAAGAACGATCACTCTGGCACTGGGACGGGCGCCGGACTCCTCGGGACTGCCGCAAGCCGATGGAATCAACGACGCCACACAAGCCAACGCGAGGACTATGAGTCCGGCCCAGCTGGTTCTGTTCATCACGAGTACTCCTCTCTAACGTGCGACACCTAACGACTCTCCGAAATATGCCGCGAGCAAAATCCCGATGGGGCTCGGGGCTCGGATCTTCGGCCTGCAACGCCTTCCGGCAGCCAGCAATGTCGGTCCGGCGCTTGGCGGGGCCTGTTCCGCCACACGGTCCAGGTAACGCCAGCCTGGAGACGCGCTGCGTCCTCCCGTTCGTTGCGTCGAGCCCATTCTCAGCCATCCATCATAACCCCTTAATTGACATGGGCTTCCTACCCTTGAGCGGACCGGGTCTTCGGTCCTCCGATCCCCAGCGCTCCCTCCCACAGCCGCCACTGCCGAGTGGTCCCAAAATCCCCCTGGCCCCGCCCCCAGGGTTGACATGGACCAGCTCATGTGATAAATGCTACCGACCGGTCGGTAGGTACGTCGCAAGCTGACCGGTAGATCCAGTTCCTCGTAATCCGACAACGGAACGAGCACATGAGCAAGCCGGCGGGCGATAACGCCGTGCCCGCGGAGACCGCCAAGAAGCGGCATCGTGAGATCCTGCGAACGGCGGCTCAGCTGATCTGCCAGCAGGGCTACGGGGGGACCTCCATGCAGCAGATCGCGGAAGCATGCGGTCTCACGAAGGCGGGTCTCTATCATCACATACGCAGCAAGGAGCACCTTCTGCTCGAGATCATGAATGACGGCATGGACACGTTCGAGGAGCAGGTGCTCTCGCAGGTGCTGCCCATCGCGGACCCCGTCGAGCGCCTCAGGAAGTGCATGGACAAGCACATCCGGCTGGTCACCGGCGGCCGGGACAAGGAGATCACCATCATACTCCACGAAAGCGCCACGCTTACCGGCGACGCGCAGATACAGATCAACGCTCGCAAGAAGCGCTACATCCGCTTTCTCGAATCATCGTTCACCGAGGCGGTGCGTGACGGCCGCATCCGACCGATCAACCCGAAGGTGGCGGCGTTCTCGTTTCTGGGAACCGTGAACTGGATCTACAAGTGGTTTCGTCCCGACGGGGAGATCCCTGAGGACCAGCTCAGCCGCCACATGCAGGAACTGTTCTTTGGCGGCATCGAGAGGAGCAGCTAGATGAAGCCGAAGCAACCGGTGGGGATCGCCGGCTACGGCGCGTACGTGCCGCGGTTCCGGGTCCAGACGGCGGCCATCTCCGCCGCCTGGCGGCCACGGGGCGCGGCGGCCGCTGCGGTGGCGGAGAAGTCGGTCCCCGGTCCGGACGAGGACGTCGTGACCATGTCAATCGAGGCCGGACGCACTGCCCTCGGACGAGCGGAGATCGATCCGGCCTCAATCGGCGCAGTGTGGGTCGGCACCGAGTCCAAGCCGTACGCGGTCAAACCATCGGCTACGATCGTTGCCGAAGCACTCGGTATTACGCCCGGCGTGGTCGCGGCGGATATGGAGTTCGCCTGCAAGGCTGGAAGCGAGGCCATGCAGGCGGCGGTCGCGTTCGTCGGCGCCGGCATGGTGGATGGAGCATTGGCGATCGGTATGGACACCGCACAGTCGAAGCCTGGGGACGCACTCGAGTACACCGCCGGCTGCGGCGGCGCGGCATTCGTATTCGCGCCGGCGGAGCGATCGGTGGCAGTGGTGGAGGCCTCGCTGTCGCACGTAACCGACACGCCCGACTTCTTCCGGCGGGAAGGCGCCCCCTACCCCGAGCACGGCGGTCGCTTCACCGGTGAGCCCTCCTACTTCCAGCACACGCTGGCCGCGTCGCGCCGGCTGCTCGAGGAACTCGGTGCGTCGGCCGGCGACTACGCGTACGCCGTGTTCCACCAGCCCGTTCCCAAGTTCGTGCATCGGGTGGCCAAGGAGCTGGGTTTCTCCCGCGAACAGATTAACGACGGCTTACTGGCGCCGCGCATGGGGAACGCCTACGCCGGGTCTTCGCTGGTGGGTTTGGCCGCCATCCTGGATGTCGCCGCGCCGGGCGATCGGATCTTTTTCTGCTCCTACGGATCGGGCGCCGGCAGTGACGCCTTCTCGTTCGAGGTGAACGAGCGGATCGGCGAGCGGCGCAACGGTCCCACCGTCGTCGAGTATCTCGACCGCAGGTGCGCGATAACCGACTACGGCCACTATCTGAAGCTGCGGAAGAAGATCCTGAGATCATGAGAGACGTTTACATCATCGGAACCGGCCAGACTCCGGTGGGCGAGCACTGGCATCTGGGCCTGCGGGAGCTGGGCGCGCTGGCGATTCGCGACGCACTGGCCGACGCCCGCATCGAGCGCGCCGAAGCACTGTACGTGGGCAACATGCTGAGCGGCTGCGTGAACGGCCAGGAAAACCTCGCCACACTGCTGGCAGACTCGGCAGGCCTGCTGCCTGCCGAGGCCTGGAAGGTCGAAGCGGCCTGCGCGTCGGGTGGAGCGGCGGTGCGAGCCGCTGCGCTGGCGGTGGCTGCCGGCGCCTACGATTTGGCCGTGGCAGTCGGCGTCGAGAAGATGACCGACGGAGTGTCGGGCACCGTCTCGGCGGGGCTTGCCACGGCCTCGGACCAGGACTACGAGGCCAGTCACGGCTTCAGCTTCACCGCGCTTTCGGCGCTGATGATGCGGCGCTACATGCATGAGACCAACTGGGAACGCGAGGACTTCGCACCCTTCGCAGTGACCGCGCACAAGAACGCGGCCGGCAACGAGCACGCGATGTTCCGAGATCCCATCAGCGCCGAGGATTTCAATCGCTCGCCAGTGGTAGCGTCGCCCATCAGCGTGCTCGATGCTGCGCCGATCTGCGACGGTGCGGCCGCGGTGGTGCTATGCTCGAAAGAAGTGATCGCCGCGCACCATGAGCCGGTGCGGATCGCCGCCTCGGCGTCGGCCACAGACACCATCGCGCTCGGGGCGCGGGACGACATCCTGACCCTCGGCTCGGCGGCGGTGTCGGCGTCGCGCTGTTACGACGCTGCGGGCTTGAGCTCGGATGACATTGATCTGTTCGAGGCGCACGACGCATTCACCATCATCACGGCCCTGTCGCTGGAGGCGTGCGGCTTTGCCCAACGGGGAGAAGCGGTGCGCCTGGCGCAGGACGGTTGCCTCGAACCCGGTGGCCGTATCCCGATCTCGACCTGCGGCGGGCTCAAGGCCCGCGGCCATCCGGTCGGGGCGAGCGGCACCTACCAGATCGTGGAGGCAACCCTGCAGCTCCGGGGTCGCGCCGGCACCAATCAGGTGCCCCAAGCCCGCCGGGCCCTGACTCAATCCATTGGTGGTCACGGATCGGTTGCCGTGACCCACATCCTGGAAGTGTAGCGTCTCATGGATCTGCCACGTTTTCACCGCTTGCGACCCGCTTACTACCGCCTCGAGGGACAGGTATGCGCCTCATGCCGCTCGATCCAGTTTCCTTGCCGCGTTGCTTGCAGCTCATGCGGCGGATCTGAGCTGGAGCCCCATGTGCTCTCGGGTCGCGGGACCGTGCATAGCTACTCCGAGGTCTCGCAGACACCGGACGGGTTCGAGCCTCCGCACCTGATGGCGCTGGTCCGGCTCGACGAAGGTGTTGTGGTCGCAGCCCAGCTCACCGATGTGGATCCCGACGATATCGAGATCGGCATGCGGGTGGAGATGGTGACCCGGCGCATCAGGGACCACGGACCGCAGGGCCTGCTGGTCTACGGCTACAAATTCCGCCCGGCTATCTCGCAGAGAGCAGCCTCGTGAGCTTGGCGCGCTGGGCGACGCTGCACGACGCAGTCCAGACGATTCCGGATGGCGCGAGCGTGGCGCCGGGCGGGTTCATGCTGGGCAGGGCGCCGATGGCGCTCGTGTTCGAGCTGGTGCGCCAGGGCCGGAGGGGGCTCCACATCGTGTCGCTGCCGAACCCGCTGCCCGCAGAGATGCTGGTCGCGGCCGGAGCCGCGGCACGAGTAGAGTTCCTGTTCACTGCCATCAGCCTCGACGGTGGCGTGCGTCCCATGCCTTGCCTCAAGCGAGCGATCGAAGCCGGTTCCATCGACTGGCAGGAGCACGACGGCTATCGGATCGTCCAGCGTCTGCGAGCGGGAGCCATGGGCGTCCCTTTCCTGCCCGTCCCGGACTTCAACGCCTCGGCGCTCGCGCAGCAGGCGCCGCTGCCGACGGTGACCGATCCGTTCACGGGCGAACAGGTGCCGGTGGAAGCCGCCTTCCACCCGGATGTGGCTCTGATTCACGCCCGCGCTGCGGATAGCAGGGGCAACCTCTGGATCGAGGACCCGACCACGGATCTGCTGATCGCCGCCGCAGCTCACCGGATCGTGGCCACCGTCGAAGAGCGGGTCGATCGAGTCCCGAGCGCCACCATCCCAGGCTTCATGGTCGATACGGTGGTCGAGGAGCCCTTTGGGGCGTATCCCACCGGCTGTGTGGGCCTTTACCCTGCCGACGAGGAGCACCTGGATCTGTACTTGAAGGGCGCCACCGGTGGTCACCAGGCCGCCTATCTCGATGACGTCGTCCGCGGCTCGAGAAGGCAGCTGGAGATCGCACGTAGGGCGGCATGAAGCGGGCGCAGCAGGGCAACGGCCGGACCACCATGGCCGAGACGGTGGTCGCTGCGTTGGCGCGCGAGATTCGCGACGGCGAGGTCATCGCCACGGGGGTGGCGTCGCCGCTGCCGATCCTGGCCATCGAAGTGGCCCGACGTACCCACGCCCCGAACCTGACCTACCTGGCGTGCGTCGGCTCGCTCGACCCGCAGATCTCTTCGCTCCGGCTCTGCTCCGAAGATCTCTCGTATCTCGAGGGGCGCAGCGGCGAGGTCTCGATCCCGGATTTGTTCGACCACGCAAGGCGCGGCCGGATAGACGTGATGTTCTTCGGTGCGGCCGAGGTTGATGCCAGTGGCGACACCAACCTGACCGCCGCTGGCAGCATCGAGCAGCCGCGCTACAAGTTCCCTGGTGTTGCCGGTGCGGCAACGCTGAGACGCTGGGTGCGCCGGCCGATATTGCTGATCAGCCGCCAGAGTCGCCGCAACCTGGTGCCCAAGGTGCAGATCGCTTCCACCAGCGATCCGTACCGCCGCACCCGCCTCCTGACCGACCTCGGGACCTTCGTGCTCGGCGCGGCGGGCGCGGAGCTGCGGGGCCGCCATGCCTGGGCGGATGCCGAGAGCATCGCGGAGCGCACCGGGTTCGACTTCGCGGTCGCGGATCCTTTGCCGGTGATCGACCCACCTGAACCCGAGTATGTGAAGGCCATCCGATCCATCGACCACCATCACCTGTGTGAGCGGCTGGTCGGCCTCGCTTGATAAGAGGACAGATCATGCAAGCTGTTGTGCTGCGCGAGTTCGGCTCGCCAAAGAATCTCGTTCCAGAGAACGTGCCCGATCCGGTCGCCGGTCCGGGTGAGGTATTGATCCGGGTCGAGGCTTGTGGCGTTTGCTACCACGACGTCATCAACCGGCGCGGTAGTCTCCCGCGCACCAGTGTGCCTGCCATCCTCGGACACGAGGCGGCGGGCCGGGTCGTAGAGGTCGGGCCGGGCGTTGACGGTTGGTCGGTGGGTGACGGCGCCGCCACCCTGCAGCGGCTGCACTGCGGTGAGTGCAGGCACTGCCAAGCCGAGCGCAAGAGCCTTTGCAGGGAGGATGCACGCTTCTTCGGAGAAGAGATCCCCGGCGGCTATGCGGCGTTCATGGCTGCCCCAATTGCCGGGCTTGGCCGGGTTCCGGCCGACGTGGATTGGCCGGTCGCGGCCACGGCATGCTGCACCAGTGGCACCGCTGTGCACGTCGTGCGCACCCGCGGCAAGGTGCAAAGCGGAGAGACGGTCCTGGTCACGGGCGCTAGCGGCGGCGTCGGGACCCAGGCACTGCAGCTCGCGCGTCACGACGGAGCGCACGTCATTGCCGTCACGTCGAGTGAGCAGAAGGCCCAGACGTTGTACGAGGTCGGCGCGCACGAGGTCATCGTCTCGCCCGATCTGAGTTTCTCGCGGGTGGCGCGGGAGATCACGGGCGGCCAGGGCGTCGATGTGGCGTTGGAGATCGTGGGCAGCATGACTTTCGAGCAAAGCCTGCGCTCGCTGGGGCCGGGCGGACGGCTCGTGGTCGTGGGTAACCTCCAGACCGTCCCGGTCCAGGTCAATCCGGGTCTCTTGATCCTCAAGGAGCTGGAAATCCTCGGCGCTTACGCCACGACTGAGGCCGAGTTGCGCGAGGCCTTCTCCCTGATACAGAGCGGAGCACTCCGTCCGGCGGTCTCCGAGGTGCTGCCGTTACCCGATGCGTGGCGCGCCCACGAGCGGCTGGAGCAGAGAGGCGTGACCGGGCGACTGGTGCTAGCGCCCGGTTGAATCTCCGCTCTGTGGCTGGGGGCAGCTCGTGCCGGACCAATCAAGTTCGGCGCGGGACCGGCGCAGGGATCACTGCGTAGGCACGCGCAGCGAGCAGGTACCTCGACTGAGGATTTCCTTGAGAATTCTAGCTTTGACTTTTGTATCGTCCTGTTTGACGTCGTCTGTCTTGATCTTGTGAATTGCCTCG
>CP070666.1:3295239-3297079 GCA_020351775.1 Gemmatimonadota bacterium
CGGGCGAGAGGATGCTGGCCCCGTGCCCCTTTCGGGTACCACAGCGCCACCTGGAAGGACCGCTCCGCCGAGCCCGCGTAGTCTCGGTTCGCGGCGGTGGAGCGCGAGCTGTCCACCCACTGGAACTCCACCTTGCCCACGGGATGCGGTCCCGGCGCGAGCCGTGCTGCGCTCTGGCTCCCCTCGGGCAGCGCTGCCGGTGCCGTGCTGGTCAAAGCGATGCCCAGTCCTGCTCGTCACCCCTTGGGTAAGGATTCGATGAACTTGCCCACGACATCCACGATCGCCCCCTCGAACTGCCATCCTTCGTTCGCCGGATACTCGTGAAGTGGATCCGCGGTGGTGACGATCACCATGTCCAGGTCGTCCAGCAAGACGATCAAGTTGCCGCCATGCCCCGCCGCGTAGTCAAAGCGATGCTGGCCTGCCGTGGCGGACCACCACTGATAGCCATACCCGATGTCGCTGAAATACCGGCCATACGTGCTGGATATCCCATCAATGTCCTTGATGCCGTCCGAGTACGGTTGCAGCGATTCCCTGACCCAGTCTGCAGAAAGGACCTGGTTACCCTCAAACTCACCGTCGTTGAGGTACAGCATGCCGAACTTGGCCATATCCCGAGCCGTAACGTAGATCTCCCACGAACCCCAGTTGTAGCCATCCGGATCGGTGGTCCAATCAGCTACCTCCGCACCGATCGGCGCGAAGAGATGCTCCTGAGCATATGACCGGAGATCTGTATCACACGCCCGGGACGCAATCACCGCTAGGAGGTGAGACGTAAAGTTGCTGTAGCCGAACTCGGTCCCGGGGTCGCTCAGTAGAGGGAAGTCGATCAGGTGAGGAAGCCAGTTCCAGTTGTCGAACATGAAGAGGCTATCGAAGTACTGGGGCACACGCTCTTCCCAGGGGTATCCCGCCCGCATCTGCAACAGGTGCCGGATGGTGATCTGCTCCTTGCGCGGATCTTCTATCTGTCCGGCGAACTCCGGAAAGAAATCCATCATCTTCTGATCCACGCTCGACAGACAACCCCGATCCAGCGCAACACCGACCATCGCCGACGTGAAACTCTTAGTCGTCGACTGGCGGCCGGATAACTGCTCGACGGACCCTTCATTGAAGTAGCCTTCAGCGACCAGATATCCGTTCTTGACGACCAGCAGCCCGTAGAGGGTCGACAACCCGGTCGCATCGAGATACAGCTGCGCCAGCAGCATCGGATCGAGCCCTTGCTCCGCAGGTGTCGACACCTTCCAGTCGTCCCGTACCACCGGTGTGTAGTCAACCGCCTCCAGCTCCTCGGGCTGCGCCTGTAGCATCTCCGCAATCAGGGGACGCGTCGTTCTGATGTGCTCGTAGTCAAGCACCAACCCCAGCGGGCCAAGGGCCTGCGCAACGGCGTCGTAGATGCTCTTGACATCCTCGAACGGTGCCGAAACGGATCCCAATGGAGTGTTCCCGAAGTTGTCCCTCAGATTCTTGTCCGCACCGTTCTCTAACAGAGCCTCGACGATCTCCGTGTGGCACAGAAAGGCGGCGGTGTGAAGCGCGGTCCCTCCATCGTTGTTTGCCAAGTCCAGATCGGCCCCGGCTTCGATCAACGCCCTGGCCACTTCTGCCTGGCCAAACGCTGCTGCAACAATCAGGGGAGTGGACCCATATGCATCTCTTTCATTCAGGTCGGAACCGGCCTCGATGTGCTCCCGAACGGCCTCAACATTTCCCTGAAGCGCTGCCATGTGGAGGCCTACACTCGGTGTCTGAGTCTCCTGTCCGCAGATTGGCAACGGTGCGAGCAGTGTGATGATCAGCATTGCTGTCGGGATTGTCTTCA
>CP070666.1:3297179-3379460 GCA_020351775.1 Gemmatimonadota bacterium
CCCCGCCGGTCTCCTCCGAGGAGCTCCGGGGCAAGCTGGACGCGTTCCAGACGGCCGACACGGCGACCGTGGCCGCCGAAACCGCGTCCCGCAATCAGCACCGGCGGGGGACCACGGCCAAGGCCGCGGAAGAACCGCTGGAAAAGATGTGAGCCTGCATGATGTTCGAACCCGCCCGTCAGCTACTTCCTAATCCTCTCCAAGACCGCAACACCGTTCGTGTTGTCCGGGTTGAGTTCAACAGACTTCTCGTAGTTCACGATCGCGCGCGCCGTATCGCCCGCCGCGAGATATGCCTCACCTAGGCTATCGTAGGGGTTCGACGCATCAGGATACTCGGACACGTTGAGTTCGAAAACCACAATTGCGTCTTCGATTCGGCCGGCACGCAACAGCCGGTACCCGAGGCTGTTGAGCAGGAATTCATCGAACGCCTCGACCGGGCTCGTAGTCTTCAACTGATGATACTGGGTGACAGCAGAGTCGATTCCGTGTTCCTCGTAGGTATGTACCAACGACTCACGCACCGCACGCTTGGGAGAATCGTATGCCTCATAGCCAAGCCAGGTAGCAGCCGCGTGCTCACCACCGACGGTGGCCGCCAGTAAGCCCTCCAGGATTGACTGCCCGTTCTCGCTGTTGGTGAACCACACGACACCGACGCGGTGCTCGGGGTACGAGATGGTGTAGGCCTTGTAACCAGTGTTGTCACCCCAATGCCAGAACGCGCTGCCGGCCTCGCTGCCCTGCAGTCCTATACCAAGCCCCCACGCGAGGTTCGAATCAACGTCTATCTGTGGCGCGAGCATCGCGACTGCCGTACTGTCGTTCAAACGCGTCCCGTTCATGACGGCCATCATGAAGCGTGCGAAATCGGGAGCTGTGGTATGAAGCGATGCGGCGGCGTTGCCCCGTCCACGTTGCGGCTTGTTCTTGCGCAGCACTTCGCCATCGGATCCGTGCGGCATGGCCACCACTTCCTCGAATTGCTCCTGCCAGAGGTAGCTGCTACTCGTCATCCCGAGTGGCTCGAACACCAACCGACGCACCAGCTGGTCTAGCGGCTCACCCGTCAGGTTCATGACCGCGAGCTGGAGATAAACGAATCCTTCGCCGGAGTAGCTGAACTCGGTGCCCGGCTCACGGTCGATGGTCAGTCGCCCTCCCCTAGGCCGCCAGTTGGGAAACCCGGGACTGTGTGTCAGTACCATGCGCGGAGTGATGAGCCAGTACCGCTCGTCGTGCGTGATCGCACTGTACTCGTAGTAATCGGCAATGGGTGTGTCGAGATCGAGCACACCCTGGTCGACCAACTGCAGCACCGCGTAGGCGAACACCGGTTTGCTGAGCGACGCCGCCTCGAAGACGCTGTTGGTGGTGACCCGTGCCTGCGTCTCGGCATTTCTCAGCCCGAACCCACGACTCCACACCAGTGCCGAATCTGTCGCGATGGCGATGGCGAGTCCGGTCACGGCGCCGCTGTCCATCAATGCCGGGACGACTGAGTCGAGCTGGGCCAGCCGTTCCGGAGTGGTCAGCGTCGCAAGCGGGTCGGGTCCGCTACCGGCCCCTCCGAGGCAAGAGCTGGTGCCGATCGTGGCTGTCAGTGCAACTGCGATCAGGGAGAAGCGCGTCATGGATCTCATGGATACGTCCGTCCGATGAATGTCAGTACTATCATTCTGACGCTGTAAACCCGGCCCCAGTTTCACCTCTCGAGACCTCACCATGGCCGCCGGGACCGGCCGGACCAGGTAGACGTTGGCGTAACTGGCGTTTGACAGTCACATGGCGCATCGTAGTAGAGGGATCCCCTGCATCGACGGACTCCGCGCACGTGTGCAATAGGATCCCGTTCCAGCAGCGGAGGTTGACCAGCGCAGGACGACTACCGGCACCGGGAGGGCGCGTGGCAGCACTGATCGAATTCGTAGCAGTGTGGTGGTGGATGATAGTACTCGTTGCAGCAGGCGCGATTGTGTTCGTCGCCGCGCGCCGTCGAAGGTTCTAGAACCAGCGTGTTCCTCGGCCGCCTAGCGCAGTCGTGACACCTGCTTCCATCGCGGCAGCCGGGATACCCGTTGTTCTCGGCGAGCAATGCGGTTCAGTACCTTGCTGACCTGACTGGAGATAGAAATGATCAAGCTCTACGACAACAGTACCCAGTCTCTGCTCGGAGAGATTACCAAGGAGCAGCTCGAATTCCTCGTTGATCACTTGGAGGAGACCTCGGTCGAGGACCAGGACTACTACATCGACGCCCATACGGTCCAGACGTTGAGCGATGCCGGTGCTGACGCCGAGCTCGTCGACATGCTGAGGCGCGGACTCGGGGACCGGCATGGCTATGAGGTCCGCTGGGCCGATTCATGACACGACCGCTTGCCGGTTATCTTTGAGGAATAGATAGTAGGAAGGCCGACACAATCAGCGGAGGCACTATCATTCGAACTCCACTCGTACTGAGTTTGCTTGTGGCAGCCGCCTTCACTGGTCGGCCCACCGCCGCGCAATCCAGCTACCGGCTCTATTTCCTTGGTGGCCAGTCCAACATGGATGGATATGGCCAGATCTCGGACCTGCCGGAGGATCTCCGCAGCCCTCAATCCGGAGTAATGATCTTCCGCGGGAGTCCCGCACCCGATGGCGTTGCGGTCGATGGCCGCGGTATCTGGTCGCCGCTGCGGCCCGGTCACGGGGCTGGATTCTCTTCGAATGGTACATCCAACACCTACTCGGAACGGTTTGGTGTCGAGCTGACCTTCGCACAGCGACTCCAGGAATTGAGCCCGGTAACCAAGATCGCCATCATAAAGTATTCACGTGGCGGTACCTCCATCGATACGGCCGCGGCCGGACGGTTCGGATCGTGGGATCCAGATTACGGTGGCGCAACCAGCGTGACCCAGTACGACCACTTCCTTGCAACGATAAGCAATGCCTTGACCGAGCCCGATATTGACGGCGACGGACAGCCCGACAGGCTCATTCCCGCTGGCATCGTCTGGATGCAGGGTGAGAGCGATGCGGCCTACACCGCGGAGATCGCTAGTCGGTATCGGTACAATCTCGAGAGGCTGATCGACCTGCTCCGAGCCGCCTTCAGGACGGATGACTTGCCAGTTGTGGTCGGCCGCATCTCGGATTCGGACAGGACGAGGACGGAGCGGTGTGGGACCACGGAGATATCGTGCGTGCGATGCAGGCTGACTTCGTGGAGTGGGACGGCGCAGCTGCCCTCGTCACGTCGACCGACGACTACGACTATTCAGACCCGTGGCACTACGACAGCGAGGGATACATCGACCTGGGCCGGCGCTTGGCTGAGTCTCTGGTTCGACTCACCGCCAGCCGTATGTAGCCCGGATCGAACACAATGTGTGATAACACACTGATGCAAGACTGGGAGCCTTGGCGTTGAATATCTATCAGACAGAGAAACAATGGGAAAGCACTGCACCTACGACACTGGTGATCGCCTGCTCCGATGGACGGTTTCAAGAGGAGGTCGACGCATTTCTGCACAGTGAACTCGGCATACGTCGGTACGACAGGTTCTACGTACCCGGTGGTGCCGGCGCGCTCGCGTCCAGCGGTTTTGATTTCACACGCGCACATGATTTTCGCTCCGAGTGCAGGTTTCTGATCAACGCACACCGAATAGATCAGGCAATCTTGTTGTTCCACGGCCCGGCGGAAGATGGACCCGAATCTGCGGCTTGTGCCGACTACAAACGGAAATCGCCAGGCAAGTCAGCTACCGAGCTTCGCAAGCAGCAGGACGAGGATGCGGCCGAAATAATTCGAGACGGATTGGGCTCAAGCGTCACTCTCAGAGTATTCCACACAGAAGTGACGGCCGAGGGGTTCGTGAGATTCGTGCCGGTACGGGGTTGACCACGGCCAAAGTACTCAACCATCCCAATGAGCGAATCGGCGGACACCGAGAAGGAAACACGGCGACCACAGCTTCTCGACTGGTCTGCCGGAGCGGCGTTCTTGGCTCTCATTGTGCTGGACCGCTTCATTGAACGCGGTGGCAGCCGCCTCCTCTATCGATTGGGTATCATCTGCCTGCTGGCAGCTCCCGTCTTGTTCATTCCACCTTTTGTCTTGCTCAAGAAACACGGGCAAGTTGACGCAGGTAGATCCTTCTTTTGCACCAAGGTCACCGTCGACCGCGGCCTGTATGCAGTCGTACGACACCCACAGTACCTGGGGTACATCTTGTTGGCGCTTGGGTTCATGCTGCTATCACAGCACCTCGCTACGTTATCATTAGGTGCGATTGCCATCATCTGCTTCTATCTCTACACACTCGAAGAAGAGCAGTTCTGCGTGCGGCGGTTCGGTGTCGCATATGAGGAGTACTGCAGACGGGTGCCGCGGTTCAATATTGTGAGCGGTGTGATCAGATACCTCGTTAGGAAGCGTTGGACCGAGTGAATACTGGAAGCGAGGGAAACCGAATGATGAAGGATTGGAGTTCGAGGAGCAGGTACGTCGTATTGTATATAGCTATCGCGGCCGGGATGTCCGACAATCTCTTTGCGCAACAGCCGCTGACCGTGGCAGAAGCAAGCGGGTTCACAGCCACTTCTCGCCACTCTGATATCGTGGACTTCATCACCGAACTGCAGCGCCAGAGTTCCCTGATCAACATCGAGATACTTGGTGTGAGTGGCGAGGGGAGAGAAATCCCGCTCATGGTCATCGGAGATCCTGTACCGACATCACCCGCCGACCTCAAGTACGACGACCGCGCTGTGGTCTACTTCCAAGCCAACATCCATGCCGGAGAAGTCGAGGGCAAAGAAGCTGCTCAGATGCTTGCGCGGGATCTGATACAGGGTAAGACGGCCGCGTACCTCAACGAACTGGTGATCCTGATCGCTCCCATCTTCAACCCCGACGGCAACGAGAAGATCAGCACCGAGAACCGCCGCAATCAGGTGGGCCCTGAGCAGGGAGTGGGGATTAGATACAACGGTCAGAATCTCGACCTCAATCGGGACGGGATGAAGGTCGAGACGCCCGAGGTACGGGGGTTGATCCAGAACGTCCTGCAGCGCTGGGATCCACTGTTCTTCCTGGATAGTCACACGCACAATGGCTCGTATCACCAGGAACCGGTAACCTGGACCTGGGGCCTGAACCCCAACGGTGACCCTCGGATACTCGATCACATGGAGAGAGTGCTATTGCCGTACGTGACTGAGCGCATGCGAGAGGTGTACGGTACGCTCACCATCCCGCACGGTGACTTTGTCGATGTGACCGAGCCCGAGACCGGTTGGGTGCCCTTGGGACCCCAGCCGCGCTACTTGAGCAACTATGTCGGCTTGAGAAACCGGATCTCTATCCTGAACGAGCAATACCCCTATGTGGACTTCGAGACCAGAGTTCAGGGGGCGTACAATCTGTTTCTCACTTTCCTGGATTTCTTGCACACCAACAAGGACGAAGTCGTGGCGCTGGTACGCCAGGCCGACCGACGCGCAGTAGCACGAGGTTTGAGCCCATCAGAGGATGACGTCTTCATCGTGGAATACGAAGAGGGTCAGCCGATCGATCAAGCGCTCACCATCCAAGGGTACGAGATGGAGCTGGTCGAGGGGTTTGGTGGCCGGCGACGCGCCAGGCCAACCGATGTGAAAAGGACATACTCCGACGTCCCATATCTGGCTCGCTTCACAGCGAAGCGTACAGTATCGTTTCCCACAGGATATCTGATCACGGTTCCCGACGAACGCGTACTGGAAACCCTGCTCGCGCACGGAATCGCGGTCGAGAAACTCACCGAGGCGGCTACGCTGTCGGTTGAGTCATTCCGTGTCACAAGCGTCAGCGGTTCGAGCCGCCTGAATCAGGGCCACTACACCAGCTCGGTGGTCGGAGAGTACACCATCGTGGACAAGGAATTCCCGGTCGGGACACTGTTCGTGAGTACCGCGCAGGCACTCGGATCCGTTGCGGCGTACCTGTTGGAGCCGGAGAGCGACGACGGCCTTGTGGTATGGAACTTCTTTGACCGCTACCTCCAGGCCCAGTGGGCCGATGCAGCTCAGATGTATCCGGTCTTCAGATTACTCACGCCGACCAACCTGGTCACCGTGCCTGTGGCACACTGACATGATGCGAGAGGTGAGCACAGTAAAACGTACGTAAACGGAGGCTAGCATCTTTGTCTAATACATATAACAGGACGATGGCATGGTGCGATCTCGCTCACTAGCTCCAGTCATACTTGCCGCGATTGCGGCGCCTGGCTGCACCTTGACAGCTGACCGTAGCTATCCGGAGTTCGACGCTACGTCCGCTGTGGACGCTTGGGTGGCCATGTGGAACTCATACGATCTGGACGCAGTCGACGAACTGTTCCTTACCGACTCGGCTGTATCCTACCTATCCACCGAAAGAGAAGGCGTCATCACCGGCATCCATGCCGTACGCGAACATCATGCCGGCTTCGGCTTCGTGAGTGGTGGTGAAGCACCGGAAACCACCTTGTGGGTCGAGAACATACAAGTGAGTGAGCCGGGGCAAGTGGCAATCGTTACGGGAACCTGGCACTTCCGGCGCGGTCCCGATGCCACCGGTGAGCTACAGCGGGGTCCGGTAACGTTCGTGTACGTTCCGACCAACAATGGTTACCGGATTGCGCATGCCCATTTTGCGGAATACTAGGCGAGGGGGATCGAACTTGAGAGAGTACCATCACGTCGGGATTCCCACACAGACGCCCCGGGAAGGGGAAGAGTATGTCGAGCAGTACGGCATGTACGTCGTGGGATACGACACCAATCCCTACGGTATCGAGTGGCTGCGGTTCGAGCCGCACAGTCCGCTGCCCGAGCTGGTGCAGCAGGTGCCACACGTTGCATTCAAGGTCGACGACCTCGACGCCGAGCTGACAGGAAATGAAGTGCTGATCGAACCCAACAGCCCATCACCCGGCGTGCGCGTGGCATTCATCGAGCACAACGGGGCGCCAGTGGAGTTTCTGCAGTTCGACGAGGAATCCCAAGACTCTCCGCGCAGCCAGCCTGACTGACGGGCGATCACGGCTGACCACTACGAACGGCCGCCGAGTCGGTCGTGAACACGAGTCCGCCAGTGAATCAGCCTCTCAACTCGTCCAGCTCCTTAGCCGTACGTTCGAGAAGCTTCACCACCTCACGCACCTTCTCTTCATCGTCCCTCAGCCGCCACGTCGTTCGGTAGACCTGCCCTACCAGCTTCCCGACCTGACGAGTGACATCGGGCATGGGGTCGTTCAGCAGGTTGTCGAGCATGTCCTCAAGGCGGTCGAATATCTCCTCGACCGTTCCCTTGTTCTCGTCCAGGAACTCGCGTCCGGCTGCGGTAATGGAGTACACCTTCTTACCCTCGACCTCCTCGCTGCTTACCAGGCCTTCATCCTCCAACCACTGCAGCGTGGGATAGACAGTGCCAGGCGACGGCTTGTAGCAGCCGTGGGTGTGCTCCTCCAACTCCTTCATGACTTCATAGCCGTGCATCGGTTTGTCCCTGAGGAGCTTCAGAATCACGTACTTCATGTCCCCTGCCTCGAACCACTGCCGCCGTCGCCTCCCTCTCCCCTTCCCGCGACCGCCGCTACCCATCCACCATTCCCACGGCCCCAATCCGAAGAACCAGTCGCGATCTCTCATGGCTACCCCCGACGATACGTCTAGATATTACTCGTTGATATTACGTGCCGATATATCTTAACCCTATGCGCTCAAGCTGTCAACTGCGTGCCCCAGCATCAGTGAACCGGTTCATCTCCACAGGCCGCCAGGCCCTGGGGTCGTCCGGGATGGGATGGGTCAGATCATCGATGGCTCGGCCCTGGCTGAGGGACCCGGGATAGACAGCCCGACGCGGCCTCACCCCCCGAGACTCAGCGGCCAGACCGTATTGCCATAGAATGCCACCAGCAGCGCTGCTCCCGCGATCGCAAGCGCCTTGAGAAAGTGCGCCATCTCGGACTGCCGGGTCTGGGGATCGGACTCGGTCCAGAACGGATGCAGCGCCCAGCCAGACGGGAAGACCGCTAAGAAGACCAGGCCAGCTCCGATGAATCGGTGCCATCCAAGTAGGATGAAGACGCCGCCGACCAGCACCATTAGGCCCATGGCCCATGCAACCACCCTGGGCCCCGGTATTCCCTTGAGTTGCATGTACTCGGCGATCCTAGGACTGAACAGATGCCGCAGGCCAAACACGATCAAGAACGATGCAAACAGGACGCGGCCGGCGAGGTGCAGCCATGGATAGATAGACTCGGGCATTTCAGCTCCGCGTGATCGTCAGTCAAGTGCCCCTTCCCGGACTCCCCCTCCTGCGTGCCATATACACTGCGGCAGACGTCCGCCATGTATGATGCCGCTTGATGATCACCCCCACTACGAGGCGGCGCAAGTTGCCACCGACCCTCCCGCGACGCCATCTCTGTACGTACCTTCGATCCGGCCATAACCGAGATAACGAACCATGAAATACGCCAGCCAGCCACCCACCCGCGCCATACTGCTGTGCACTGTTGCCGCCGTGCTCTTCAATGCACCCGCCACAGCTCAGGAGCGGTTCGGCTTCTTCGATCGCGGTCCCTACCGGCAGGCCGTACCACGACCCGACGACTTGCTCGGTTACCCAGCCGGAGAGCGCCAGACACAATACTCCACGCAGCAGGCAGTGCTCGACAGCATGATGGCCGCAGCCGGTGACCGGGTCCGCACCGAGGTGATAGGCGTGACAGAAGAGGGGCGTACAATGCGGATCTTGATCGTCTCCTCCCCGGAGAACATCGCGCGGCTCGACGAGATCCGCTCCGATGTCACCCGACTGGCCGATCCCCGCAGCACCAGTGCAGCTGAGGCCTCAAGGATCGCGGTGCGAACTCCCTTAGTCGTCATGCTGTCGTACTCGATCCACGGCAACGAGCCGGCGGGTTTCGAAGCAGCCATGTGGGTGGCGTACCAACTTCTCGCCTCGGACGAGCCCGTTACGCTGGAGATGCTACGGAATGCCGTTGTCGTCTTGAATCCCGCGGCAAATCCTGACGGGCACGAGCGCTTCGCCGTGTGGTACAACTCCCTGTTCGTGGGTAGCGACGAGCCCGCCGCGTATGAGTGGGATGAGCCGTGGGGCATTTGGGGCCGATATGGGCACTACCGGTTCGACATGAACCGCGACATGATAGCCCTAGCACAAGCTCCGACACGCGCGATGCTAGCCGGTATCGTGCGGTGGCGGCCTCAGGTCTTTGTCGACCTGCACAGCACCACCGAGCAGTATTTCTTCGCGCCACCGTCAAGACCGATCAACCAGAACATCCCTGATCGCACTGCGCGCTGGCTCGAGACATTTGGCCGCGGAAACGCGGCAGCGTTTGACCGCTACGGCTGGCAGTATTACACGCGCGAGACATTCGACCTGTTCTACCCCGGCTATTTCGATGCCAGCCCCTCCCTGCACGGAGCCACCGGCATGACCTACGAGACCGACGGTGGCAAGGCCCTGAAGCGCAGGCGGGGTGACGGAACCGTGATCTCATTGATGGAGGGCATAGCCCACCACTATGTGGCGTCACTGGCAACCGTGGAGACCGCTGCGGCCAATCGAGAGGAACGGCTGCTCGACTACTACCACTTCAGGCGCTCGGCGATTGAAGACGCTCAGTCGGCCACCATGAAACGAGTAGTAATCCAACCGGGCTTCGATCAATCCAACGCGGCTCGATTGGTCGCCAACCTGCTGCGTCACGACATCGAGGTCACCCGGATCACCGAACCGTACTCGGCTCGCGCTACTCACGATTACATGGCGGGTCCGGGAGCAATGGGTGAGCGCCACGTGTTTCAGCCAGGTGCACTCGTCATCGATCTCGCTCAGCCGCAGGGCCGGTTGGCCAAGGCTTTGCTCGAACCGTTGGCCGAGCTGGACACAGAGTTCGTGCAGGAGCAGTTGGACAAGTTCGCTCGCAACGAGCGACGCGGAGACGACGCCGCGAGCGATCGCTACGGATTCTACGATGTAACTGCCTGGTCCTTGCCCTACGCGATGGGCCTGAGCGCGTTCTGGACCGAGGATCTCGATCCCGTTGTCGGTAGCCGACTTACGCTGCCCGCCACCGGGGACCCAGTCAGGGGCCTTGCACCGGCAGGCGGTGTCTCGGGCCGCGGTCGCTCGGCATACGTGTTCCGTAATGACCGTTTGGCCTCTGCCGAGCTGGCAGTGGCGCTGACACGAGAGGGGTTCGTGATCAACGTCGCGACCGAGCCCCTGAGTGCAGACGGCAGGGATTACCCGCGCGGGGCCTTCGTGATACGCACGACACGCAACCCGGACTCCCTACACGATCGCCTTGCGGCCCTGGCACAGGAGATCGGCGTGACAGTCGATCCAGTCAACTCAGCATTCCCCGAGCCCGGCGGTGTGGGTGTCGGTTCCGGCCGCGTGCGACCGGTATTCGCACCAAGGGTGCTGGTCGCCTCGGGCGACGCGGTGAGCCTCACCAGCTATGGGGCACTGTGGCACTTCCTGGAAACCGAGTTGCGGCAGCCGTTCGTCCCCGTCTCGCTGGGTTCGATCGGTGGCATGACCACGCTGTCGGATTACAACGTGCTCATTATACCGAATGCGAGTTCCGGAGCGATCCGACGTGAGCTTGGTGACGGCGGCATCCAACGACTCAGACAATGGATCAGAGACGGGGGAGTCTTGATCGTATACGGCAGTGCTGTGTTGTTCCCTGGGGACGAGGACGTTGGCCTCAGCTCGGTAAAGGCTCTGAGTCTTGAAGACGACGAGAACGGCGAATCGGGTGACTCGTTGGTCAGCGATCCGTCACTCACTCCACCGCTGGTGTCTCCTACCGCCGGCTTCGAAAGACCGGTGCGGCTGCCGGGATCCATCTTCAGGGCCACTCTGGACCAAAGCCATTGGCTGACGCTGGGCTACGAGCAGCAGTCCCTGGCAGTCATGGTGCAAGGTGGGACTTTCCTGGAACCCTCCGAGTCGGGAGACAATCCAGTCGCATTCGTCGGTGACGATCTACTACTGTCAGGTTGGGCCTGGCCGGATCACACCGAACAGGCGCTGCAGGGAACTGTCTGGGCCGCCACCGAACGACAAGGACGAGGCAACGTGGTGATGATTTCCGGTGATCTGTTGTTCAGGGGGTTCTGGCGTGGGCCGGCAAAGCTGCTGACCAACGCGATGCTGTTTGGGACAGGCCGATAAGGCAGAGGGGCGGGTCGGACGGCCGCTGGATTTATCAGGCTGCCGTTCAACCCGCCCCCACCGTTCCGGTCTAGTGCCGCTCGTCCCTCCGGCTCCAATTGAGTACGTCGTCCCGCTCAGGAACGGTGATGCTCACCGTCTCATGGTTCCGATTCCGCATGATCTCGATGACCATCGTCTCACCAGCCTCATAGGAACGCATGATCCGGACGAGATGCGCTTGATCGGTCGGCTTGCGACCGTCGACGTTGAGAATCACATCTCCGCTCCTGAACTCGACGTCTTCGTCCTCGGGCGCCCGAATCACTAGGAGCCCCTCGCTGGTACCGAAGTACGCCCCCAGGTCCTCATCCAGCTCCACCAGTTCCATCTCAAGCCAGCCGCTGGGCCAGAAGAGTCCCGAGAACACCGTCGCCACCCCGCGAGACGGCCGGTATGTGATGTTTGGCACCGTCACTCCTCTACTGAGGACCGAAATCTCAGGGGCAACCGTGTACGCCCAGCCCGTCCGCCTTTCATCCTCGCCGAGCACGATGTCCGCGGTTCTGGTCTGGGAGCCACGGCGGTACGCGACGTGGAGCGTGTCGCCCACCTCGAGTTCGTCCTTTATTCCGACGAGCTTGGAGCTGGGTGAGGTGTCACGCCGGCTGGTGCGAGCCAGCGGCTTGCCATTGGCACTCACAATGATGTCTCCGGCCTCGAGTCCGGCTTCAGCAGCCGGACCATCCTCGACAACTTCGTCCAATACTGCTCCGATCGAATCGGTGCTGGCATCGCGCTCAGTGCTGAGGTAGACACCCATTTTGGGCCCCGAACTCGACAACGCGAATGCCAGCGAACCACCTGGATCGGTATAGAGCTCGAACGCCCGCGTGAAGCGGTCCCGGTCCAGCTCCCTCACGGCCCGGTTGAGCTCACTCACCGCGTCCTGGAGCTGCTCCCGTGCCTGCCTGCTCTCGCGCTCCTGCAGCATGCGCATGGCTTGCTCGAGTTGCTGTTGAGCCTCCTCCACTCTGCGCTCCGCCTCGCGCATCCGTTCTTCCTGCTGCTGCCTCTCACGCTCCGTCACCTCCTGCGCTACGGCAGTACCGACAGCAAGGACGGCGAACGCCAGGACCGTGGTCAAGCTGCGTCTCATGTTCGTGTTCATGGTATCCTACTCCTTGATCATACCATTGGCCGCCATGGCCATGGTCTCAGTGTTCGATATAGACCACCCGCTTGTTGTGCGTATTCACGAGTGCGTCCATCAGGATGATCCGTTCCTGGAGCAACTGTCTCAATTGCTGTTCCACGGCCTCTCGCTCGGCAATCATCCGTAGCACGCGAGTATCCAGTTGGCGCCTGGCGGTGCTGTTCTCCCGGGCGACGAGCAGCTCCAGGACACGGCTGTCAATCAAGCCGATGCGGCTGTCGACCACATTGATCTGGTCCTCCAAATCCACGATCGCGAGTGCGGCCAGGCCGTTTACCACCCTGGGACGGGACACTACTGCTACGAGTTGGCTGTCGAGCTGGGCTGCCTGAGTAACAAGGTGCTGGATCTCCGGCTCGGATTGCTCCGGAGCCGCTGCCGGCCAACTGAAGAAGCCGTTGGCTCCGAGTGCCAGGGCAATCGCCGCAGCAGCAACCCACCCTGTTCTCACCCACCAGATGCGCCGCCGCTGATCGACAACGCTCTGGCGCACGATCGACCACCGGTCCCGTGGAGCGTTGAGACTCGGCAGTGCCTTGAGAGCCGCCACCCGCTGGTGGATACGGTCTAGCTCATCACGGCAGTGAGCACACTCGTCCACGTGCGTTCTGGCACCGAGGGAACCCTCGCCATTGCGCACTTCCAGCAGTTCCTGGATCGAGCAGTGCCTCAGCATCATGCCTCCTCGCCGAGCATTGTCCGGAGACGCGCATGGGCACGCGACAGTTGCGATTTGGAAAAGCTCACCGTCTTGCCCATCATCTCGGCTATCTCCTCGTGTTTGTAGCCCTCTACATCGTGCAACCACACAACTGCTCTGGCAGTATCTGAGAGCCGCGCCAGCGCCCTCTCGAGATCGAGCTGCAGCGCCGTGTCGCCGTCCCTCACGCCCGCAGCACCCATGTCCTCGTGAAGCTCATCCGCCACCCGGTACCGCTCGTACCGAACCCGCATCAACGCCTTGCTCGCCGCAACCCGCTTGATCCACGCTGTCAGGCTCCCAGGTCCTTGGCCGCGGAACTGCTTCATGCTGCGGCAAACCTCGATAAAGGTCTCCTGCAACACGTCCTCAGCATCCTCAGCGGTGCGGCAGATCCTACGTGCCAGAGTGTAGACCAATCCTTCGTAGGCTCGGTACACCCGCTCCAGTGCATCCAGATCGCCGGCTTTTGCCCGCTGGATCGCGAGGTCGTCGACCGCAGCCAGGGATATCGGGCTCATGTCGGTTAGATAGATGCTTCTGCGGCTGGGAAAGTCGCAGGAGACAGATCAGCCTCAGGATTCATTGCGGAGACAGGGTCGCGAAGAGCAGGGAGCGGGGAGCGGACTGGGGGTGAGTTTCGCGTTTGGTCGACCCGGTGCTGACCTCATCTGGCCACCGCTGGTTTCGATCCCTGCGCCCCGCTCCCCTAAACAACGATATTGACCAGTCGATCCTGCACGTGGATGGTCTTGCGGATCTGTCTCCCACCCACGAATCGCCGGACACCATCGTCGTTCAACGCCCGACCGAGAACTTCTTCCTGCGATATCCCCGGCGACACCCGAAGCCGAGCCCGGACCCTCCCGTTCACCTGAACCACCACCTCGATCTGGTCAGCTCGGGCCAGCTCTTCTTCGAATGTGGGCCACGATGCGTCATGCACGCTGCCACCCCGGCCGATCCGCTCCCAGCACTCCTCCGCAAAATGCGGAGCAAAAGGTGCCAGCATGATGATCAGCGGTCGCAGCAGCTGAGGATTCGCACCAGCGTCACCACTGCTTCCAGCCCTGAGCGTATTGCTGAACTCCATCAGTGCAGAGATGGCGGTGTTGTAGTGGAGCCCCTCGATATCGTCAGACACCTTCTTGATGGTCTGGTGCAGCTTCCTCACAGCAGCCCGATCCATAGCGCCGGAGGCAGGACCCACTCGTGCCGAGAGGGCCCATACCCTGTCGAGGAATCGCCGAATACCCGCGATCCCCTCGTCCCGAAAGTCGCCCCCCTCCAGATACGGGCCGAGGAACATGAGGTACATCCGGAATGTGTCCGCGCCCCACTTAGCTATGTACTCGTCCGGTACGACCACATTACCACGCGACTTCGACATCTTCGCACCATCTTTGACGATGGTGCCATGTGCCCGAAACCGCGTAAACGGCTCGTCAAACTCGAGCAGTCCCAGATCGTGCAAAACCATCGTGATGTAGCGCGAGTACATGAGGTGCAGCACGGCGTGCTCGTTCCCACCGATATAGGAATCAACCGGAAGCCACCTACGCGACAGCTCGGCGTCGAACGCGCAATCATCCTTCCCCGTAGAGGGATACCTCAGGTAATACCATGATGAATCGAGGAACGTGTCGGATACGTCTGTCTCTCGGCTACCCAGGTCGCCGCATTGGGGACACTCCACCCTATACCACTCTTCGTGCCGGGCGAGCGGCGACAAACCGCTCTCATCGGGCCTGAAGTCGTCGATCTCTGGTAGCAAGACTGGCAGATCCCGTTCTGGAACGGGAACGTTGCCACATTTCTCGCAGTAGATGATCGGGATCGGCGGGCCCCAGTAGCGCTGCCGCGATATGCACCAATCGTGGAGCCGGTACTGGACTTGTGACTTCCCTGAAGCCTGGCTGTCCAGCCACTCCGTGATCGCCACGACAGCCTCGGCACATGACATCCCGTCGAACTGTCCGCTGTTGACGAGGACCCCATCCCAGGATATAAAGGGCAGACCATCGGCCCCGTCGGCCTCTACCTGATCTGTCTCCCCCATTGGATCCGGGCCGCCGGTCGGTGCAACCACCCTCCGAATCTCCAACCCGAACTTCTCCGCGAACTCATAGTCGCGCTCGTCATGGGCCGGAACGGCCATGATCGCTCCAGTCCCATACTCCATCAAGACGTAGTCTGCAATCCAGATCGGAACAGCTTCACCCGTGGCTGGATTGCGGGCGTAGGTCCCGGTGAACACCCCAGTCTTCTCTCGGTCCCCGACCTTGCGTGTGACGACGTCCTTCTGGATCGCCTGACGGCGGTACCTGCCCACTTCCGCTTGCTGCTCGGATGCCGTCATCTCCTCCACCAGGGGGTGCTCGGGAGCAAGCACCAAATAAGTCGCGCCGAACACAGTATCGGGCCGAGTCGTGTAGACGGGAATTCGGGTGCCGGATGGTGTCTCGAAGATCAGCTCAGCTCCCTCTGAGCGGCCAATCCAGTTCGCCTGCATCGTGCGAGTCGACTCAGACCAATCCAATGTCTTCAGATTCTCAAGCAAGCGCTCGGCGAACTTCGTGATGGTGAAGAACCACTGTGACAGGTAGCGCTGGTGCACCCGTGTGCCTGGATGCCGCTCGCAGTAGCCGTCCACTACCTGTTCGTTGGCCAGAACGGTCTTGCATTCCGGACACCAATTGACCGGAGCTTCCTTCTTAACAGCGTGGCCCGCCTCGTACAGCTTGAGGAATATCCACTGGGTCCACTTGTAGTAGGCAGGATCCGTAGTGGCCAGCGCGTGATCCCAGTTGACCATCAGGCCAGTGCGCTGCAACTGTTCACGGAAGCGCGCGATGTTTGCCGGGATCAGATTGGCGGGATGTGTATTGACCTTCAGCGCGTAGTTCTCGGAATGTATCCCAAACGCGTCGAATCCGATCGGCTCGAACACATCCCATCCCTGCAGCCGACGGTACCTACCGTGGATGTCACTGCCGACGAACGCGAAGACGTTCCCCACGTGCAATCCCTCGGCGGAGGGGTAGGGGAACATCATTAGGTTGTAGTACGGCCGCTCTGCCCCGTAGATGTCGACGCAGTTCGTCCGGCGTTCAGCCCATCTTTGACGCCACTTGAGTTCCACCATCTCTGGATCGTAGGAGATGGGCACGGGATTCGGTTCAGGCATAGGCATGGTAATCTAGCAACGCTTGCTCGCCCTGGCAGCCTTCCGTACCTTGCCCCTGTCCCATGCCGATCCGAATCACCGATCTCAGACGACGGGTCATTCTCGTCGCAACGCCGATCGCAATAGCCGTGATCGCGGCCGGAGGCTACCTGGCTGCTCGCGTCACTGCCGGTGAGTTCGAGCGCGCCGCCCGACTACAACTCGAGTTGGTGGCGCAGAGGACCTCCGTCCTGATTGACCAGTACCTGAGCGAGCGGGCCTCTGATGTTCGGATCCTAGCTCAAATGGAGGTCATCACCGAAGCGGCGTCAGCAGCGGGCGAAGAGACCCTCCGGTTGGGGCTGGAGTTCAGCTCCACCGATGAACTGGAACAGCGCTACGCCGATCAGCCAACCCTGGGTGGCGACGAGCTCGCCGGGCGCGTGCTTGCCGCGTTCCGTGACTCATCGGACTTCGCAGAGGTGCTCTTCACCGAACGACACGGATTGATCGTTTGGTCCACGGACCGGGCCTCCGATGTCGTCCAATCGGATGAGGAGTGGTGGAGTACGGCGCTCGAGACCGGGTGGTTCCAGGGGCAGCCAGCCCATGACGAATCTGCCGGCCGCGTAGGACTAGAGCTGGCAGCCCGGCTGGACGCCCAACCATCGGGCGAGCCTGTAGGCGCCCTCAAAGCAGTATTGGATCTCTCGCGGTTCGCCCGATGGTTGACAGCGGAGACTACTGCCGCGGTGACGATCGAGGCCATCGATTCTGCTGGCCGCGTTATTCTGTCGAACGACTCGACCCGGCTGCTCGTACTAGCCGACTACGCTCCATCAGTGCCACGAACCGGCGAATCGTCCGTCGTCTCAAGGGCGGGAGCTGCAGGCAGAGAACTGATCGGTTCCGGGCCCACAAATGAGGATCGCTGGTGGGTGGTGGTGCGTCAGCCGCAGGAAACGGCACTCGCCGGGGCCCGCTCGATTCGCGAGACCATATACGTAGGTGCGGGCTTGGCGCTACTTCTGGCGGTATTGCTGCTTGCTTGGTTCACCGAGTGGCTGCACCGGCGCGTCACGAAGCCGGTCCAGGTGGCAGGCGCAGTGGCCCAGAGAGTGGCCGATGGGGATCTGTCGCTTGGAGTAACAACCGGCGCTGTAGGGACACAGGAGGTGAAGCGGCTGCTCGGATCTGTGCAAAAGATGGTGGCTGCTCTACGCCAGCTAGTCGGTGAGATGCGGACATCTTCTCAAGAGTCCGCGGCAATGGCAGAGCAGATATCTGCAGCGACCGAGGAGATGTCAGCCTCGACGCAGGAGATGGCCAACACCTGCCAGGACCTCTCGAGCCAAGCGACAGAACAGGCCGAGCTAGCACGCCAGTCGGCCGACGACGCTGCGAGGATCCTCGGCATATCGACGACGTTGGCCGACGGAGCCAACGTGGCAGCCGAGCGGAGCACGGTCCTTGCCGACACCGCCAGCGAGCACCGCGAGCGTCTCATCGAGGGGAGTCAGCAGCTGGCCAGGCTCGCCAGCGATCTGGAGAGGGGTGCTGCAGATGCTGAACGCCTAGCTAGCCTGTCACAGGAGATCCAGCAGTTCCTGACGCAATCCAAGGCGATAGCAACTCAGACGAACATGTTGGCCCTCAACGCAGCGATCGAAGCGTCGCGCGCGGGGGGTGGCGAGGGCCGTGGTTTCGCTGTGGTGGCCGACGAGGTTCGCAAGCTCGCCAATCAGGCAGCGCGCTCGGCTGCGACCACTTCCGACGTGGTCCGAAGCGTATTGAACACGGTGCGGGAGACCCAGAACCGGCTAGCCAATCTGGCGCAGGCCAGCACCGCTGTTCGTCAGGTCGCCGAGTCCGCAGCCGGCGCACTGGAGGAAGTGACGGGGGCGACGGCGGAGTCGAGCGCATGGAGCGATGAGATATCCAGGGCAGCCGGCGAGGTCAACAAACTCGTGGAGGACATAACGCAACGGCTGCATGCGATCGCTCAGGGAACCGAATCAGTGGTCGCAGCATCAGAGCAGATTGCCGCATCGGCAGAACAGCAGAGCGCATCCACTGAACAGATCGCAGCATCAGCATCACAGCTGGCTGATGCTGCCGACCGTCTCACGATGACGGTAGGTTCGTTCCGCCTGGCAGGCGGTGACGCGACCGGCGCATCCGCAGGCAAGAGGCCGACCGAAGAACCGGCAGCCTAAATGGACCCAGCGAGCCGCTCCGGATAGCTCACAGTGGAAACAGCGGCGAGCCCCGGTGCCTGTCACACCAGCTCGATCCCGTCGTCGCCGATCCGGTCTGCAGCGACCACGTATGTCATCGCAGCACGCCTTCAATCACATCCAACAAGGCGACCAACCGCTCGACGGTGTGATCGCCCATATGTCCAATGCGAATCGTCCGCTCCTTGAGACTGCCGTATCCCGATCCGATTGTCCAACCCTGCTCGGCGACGGCCTTTGCGATCTCCCGTCCATTGCGGCCCTGCGGAACCTCGAGGCAGGAGATCGTCCAGGAACGGCGATCCTCGTCAGGAAGATAGCCGAATCCGAGCTCACCACCTCTCCCGGAGATCCACTCCTCCACCGTCTTCCGCATGGCCTCGTGTCTATCCCACCGCGCAGTGATTCCGCCAGACGCAGCGATCCGATCCAGCTGCGCAATGAGGGCATAGAGTAACGAGAGAGCGGGTGTATTGGTGGGTTGTAGCTTGGTGGCCGCCTCCTGGAACGCCACGACATCGAGGTACGCGCCCCGCTCGGGGATCCTCCTGGCGCGCTCCACCATCCGTTCCGATGCCGCACCCAGCGCCAAGCCTGGAGGCAACGCCAGCGCCTTTTGTGAGCCGGTGAATACGAAGTCCAACCCCCAGTCGTCGGTAAGCACCGGCAAACCTGCGATCGAAGTGACTCCGTCCACCAGCAACAGCACATCATCGAAACTGTGCACCACTTCTGCCAGTTCCTGCAGTGGTGCCAAGGCACCGGTTGAGGTTTCCGAATGAACGACTGTGACGGCATCGACATCGGAGTGTCTGAGTGCATCCTCCAGCATATCAGGTTCAATGGTGTTGCCGAGCGGTACGTTGAGACGAATCACGTCTCTTCCTGTGGCATCCACAATTGCCGCGAACCTCTCCCCGAAGGCACCCCCTACCAGGCACAGTGCGCGATGCCTAACACCTGACCGAACAGCCATCTCCATGAACCCAGTGGCCGCGCACGTGCCAACCAGGACGGCGCGCTCGGTGCAGAACAGTTCGCGCAACGGGTTATCAGCGCTGGCGAGCAAATCCACCATCTGCTGCCCCCGGTGCGCGATCATCGGTCGCATCATTGCCTGGAGGATTTCGGGGTGTACTTCGGTAGGCCCCGGTAGGAAGAAGCGACCGAATTCTGCCGCATTCATCACGTGTGAGGCTCCTCGGCAATGGTGTCTCTCATTCTCAGAGCGTCGGCTGTCACAATTGAGGAGACTCCTCTTTCTTGCCAGCTGCTCAGCAGAACATCGCCCTCGCTAGGGACGATCGCCTTGGTGGCATCGGCCACGACAGCTAGCAGAGTGCGCGGCCTCCGAACCAACATTCCTTCAACCGCGTATCGGACACACACGTCGAGCGCAACACCGTACACGACTATCGCGCTCGGGTCAATCTCGTCCAGCACGTGCTCGACATTGGGATTGGTGAAGACGTCAAACCAGTGCTTCTTAAACAAAACGTCTCCCTCATGCTCACCAACGCGCCTCCTGAGCTCTGCAGGGTCGACTGGATCGGGTTCGATAAGAAGTGGATGCTGGAGACTCGTTTCCGGGATCTTTGCCTGACCAGGAGAGCCCCGCAAGCAGTGAGGTGGAAAGGTGACCTTGAGATCTGGGTATTCAGAGATCTCCTCATCATCCGGCAAGTGATCGTCGGCACTGGCGACTATTCGAATTCCTTGCGCATGGGCACGCGCTGTCAGCGCCGTGAGGTTGGGGATGATCGCCTCTGCATCGGGCACGTAGAGTCTGCCATCCGCGCGCATGAAGTCGTACTGAGTATCGACGTCCCAGAAGATCAGACGGGTCATGGCGTGCACTCTTGTGCTTGTTGGTGAAGCCTCAATCCCGTGCGACCAGCTCCAGCCGGTCGTTGGGGCTGTAGAACCGTCCCACCTTGGCACATGGCTTACCGTCCACCTTAACGACATCGGCTGTGAAGTCGAACTCCCCCTGTCCATGAAACAGTGAAGATCCGACTCCATACGCGTCAACCGGTACTAAGTGTTCCTCAAACTGACGGATTCGCTCGACCGTGAAACCACCAGAAACCACGATCCTAACGTGCTGGAAGCCGGCTCTGTCCAAGGCCTCGCGCACGTTCCACACGAGACGCTCATTCACGCCAGTTGGGACGAAGGTTCCCATCTGCGGAATCACGGACTTGTCTACTAAGGTCCCAGCCGTATCGAGCCTCACTCCATACAGCTTCTCACCTAGGCTGCGTGCCACGGCCAGCGCGGTCGCAACACTGTCATTGTCAAAATCGACTAGACTGATCAGTCTCACATTGTCGGGCATGTACCGAGCGAACTTCTGTGCGGCCACGACCGTGTCACCGCCATAGGCCGCTATTAGGGAATGAGGAACGGTTCCCACCCCTTCACTACCCCACCATGAGGCCTGGGCATCGGTCGATACTCCAATCGCTCCCGCAACGTGAGCTGCATAGCCGTCTCCAGTCTGCACCAACCAGTGGTCATGTCTGGCGGGGAAGAACATCACTTCCTTTGGCCGGGCTGCTTCGACTACCCGGCGTGTGTTGGTGCCAACCCGAGTTCGGCGCGCCAGAACACCGAGGTACAGGGTCTCCAGATGGGCAAAGGCCGAGTACGGACCGGCGATGGTCAAGGCCGTCTCGTAAGGTTGCACTTCATCGCCATCGTAGAGCGCATGTACCTCGAGATCTTCCCATGAGAACGAACAGAGCTTGAGAATCGCAATGGCTTCGTCGATGCCTCCGATGTATGCATGTGTCTTACAGAAGACCTGCATCACCACATGCGGGTGATGGTCGTCTTGAACCAACACTTCACGCGTACGAGCAAAGTACTTGTCGCTGTAGTAGCCCGCCTTCATTCTGTCGACTGGCAGGTTGAAGATCTTAGGGTCCAGCCGTGCGCCGGGCTTCACCGTTCCGACCTCTCGATGACCTTATAGGCCAATCGCCGACGAATGAGCCACCTGACCCCGAGTGCGTCCCCCAGAGCTCGCGCCGCACGATTCCACATGCCGTATTTGCTCTTCCCGCTGAGCCGGCGCCGGTGCGCCACGGGTACCTCCATGACCACTCCTCCTTGCATCCGCAACAACGACGGCAAGAAACGGTGCATCCCGTCGAACCGGGGGAGGTCAAGCAACACCGCGCGGCGCATCGCCTTGAGGGAGCACCCTGTATCGCGGACCGCATCCCCCGTCACCCAGTTCCGTATCGTGTTTGCTATCCGGCTCTGCAGGCGCTTCCAACCGGAGTCCGCCCGCGACGCTCGGTACCCCACTACCGCGGCACATCCCGGGTTTTGCCGTAGCAGGTTCAGCAATCGCGGCACGTCTGCCGGGTCATTCTGACCGTCCGCGTCCAGCGTCACTACCACTTCACCGTGCGCCAGCTCGAACCCCGCGACAATCGCGGCGCTCTGTCCGGCACGCTGCTCGAGTGTGATTACACGGAGCTGCGGATGGGTGGACTGAAGCCGGAGCAGTTCCTCCAGTGAACCGTCCGCCGAGCAGTCGTCGACCGCTACCACCTCATGGTCGGCACCCCCCAGCGTCGCCTCGATCTCGTCGAGCAGCGGAGCCAGGTTATCGCGCTCGTCGAACACTGGTATTACGACTGAGACCATATCAATTGCTGCCCCGGCGGGCCGACGCGGGAACGTACGTTCTCGCAGTCAGCGAATCAAGTTGACATCTACCGTGAGTTTGGGGTTAATTCGCGGGGCCGCTCTGCGACTATCCAACAACGAAGGAGGTCCGACCGTGACACCCGAGTATTCGCGCCGTGAGTTCCTAGGTACCGCCTCCGGGCTAACTGCTGGTGCCGTAATAGCCCCCGGTCTGGCTGCCCAGGCTGCAGCCCCAGCGGTCCACGTTCGCAAGTCTTCGACGAACGTGGCGGTGGCATCCGGCAACGGGCTACGGGCCGTAGCGAAAGCAGGGGAATTGATGGCCCAGGGTGTGGACACCCTCGATGCCGCCATTGAAGGCGTGAAGATTCAGGAGCTCGACCCCAACGATCCATCGGTCGGTTATGGAGGCCTCCCCAATGAGAATGGAGTGGTGCAGCTGGACGCCTCCTGCATGCACGGCCCCACCAAACGGGCCGGAGCCGTGGGTGCCCTCGAAGGTATCAAGACGCCCAGCGTAGTGGCCAAATACGTGCTCCTGTACACCGATCACATCTTCCTGGTCGGCGAGGGCGCCAAGAAGTTCGCCCTGTCATACGGCTTCAAGGAAGAGGACCTGCTCACCGATAGCTCTCGGCAGAGGTGGCTCCGCTGGCGTGCCAACCGCAGCGAGAGCGACGACTGGATCAACGTGGACGAGGACGAGCAAATGGTACCTCGCCCCACCGGCACGATCAACTGCAACGTGGTGAATGCCAACGGTGACATCTCCTCCGTCACGACAACCAGCGGCCTGTCGTGGAAGATCCCGGGCCGTGTGGGCGACTCACCGATCATCGGCGCGGGCCAGTACACCGACAACGACGTCGGTGCGGCCGGGTCCACCGGCCGGGGAGAATCGAACATCAAGGTCTGCGGTGCCTTCCTGACTGTCGAATTCATGAGACGCGGTCTCAAACCGGCCGACGCCGCTGTCGAGACGTTGCGGCGGGTGGTGGCAACCTCCGAGCCCAGGCTGCTGGACGAGCACGGTCGGCCACGATTCAGCCTCAACTTCTACGCGGTGAACAAGAACGGCGAGTTCGGCGCCGGATCAGTCTACCCGTCACGGTATGCGGCGTTCGACGGCTCGGAAGCATTGCGGCTGGATACGGCGTACCTCTACGAGCGAGACGCGTGAGGCCGGCACTAGTCGCGTTTCTCGCACTGGCGGCCGTCATCGACTCGAGCACAGCACAGCAGATAACGCCCAACCTGCCCAAACTGGGCTCGAGCTGGACCGATGTCGGCTATCCCAAGATCTACTGGACCCCGGCAAACGGAGCTTCATTCGGGCTCTACTACGCTCAGCTCCGGCCGCCCGGCTTCAACGATTGGGATGACGCACCACCCTACCGCGCCAATATCTCCATCGACGGCGAGATCTCGACCTCCGGCAGTTACCGGCTGGGGTTGGAGTTCAAGTTTCCCAGCTTCTTCCCGGGCTGGCGCTTCGACCTGCGATTCCGGACAACGCGTCTGGCACGGCAGAACTACTTCGGGATCGGAAATGAAACTGCGTTCGACAACAACAAGGTGACTGACGCCCAGCCGTACTATTACAAAATGGACCGGCGCCGCCTGTTCTTGCGGGGGACAGCTCAGCGGCAACTCTTCTCCAGGCTGCGTGCCCTGGCCGGATTCCATCTGGAAGGGTGGCAACTGGACACACTCAGAGGACCTTCTCTACTGGGTGAACAAACACAGGCCGGGTTGGGCCCACCGATTGGCTCCCGTACCTGGCAGGTCAACCTACGCTTGGGGCTCGTGTTCGACTCCCGGGACGACGAGGTGACACCCCGGCGTGGGGCCCTGATCGAGGCCCTGTTTGACGGTGCAGACTCGACCATTGTGGGTGACGTGAGCTATGCCCGGTTCACCGCAGCTGCGGCAGCTTTCCAATCGGTCGGGGAGCGCCTGACCCTGGGCGCCCGTGTCGTCGGTCAGGCGATGAGCGGCTCACCGCCGGTCGGGACATATTTCACGATCGAGGCCAGCGAGAGGGCCTACCACGGATTGGGGGGGAGTTCCTCACATCGCGGCCTGGCCACAGGCCGATTCCTCGCACAAGACAAGCTGTTTGCCAACCTCGACGCCCGCTTCTTGTTGGGGGGACAGCGCCAGGTGGTCACGGTCGATCTCCTGGGCTTCATTGACGTCGGCCGCGTATTCCAGCCGGGGGATGACTTCACACTGGCGCGTCTACATGTTGGCGCCGGGCTCGGGCCCATGATCACGATCGGCCGCAATGGCATCATCGGCTGGACTTTTGCTTGGGGCCCCGACCAGCTGCAGGTGCACACGCTTACCAGTTGGACATTCTAGCGAGATTCACGGTTCGGGGCACGGTACCCTATCCCCCCTCCATCGTCCCCTCAATCAACTGCAAGAGCTCACTCAGAGTCGAGACGCCCTTGTCCTTCGCGTACCACCGCCGCACGCGCCAATAACGCTCTTCCTTGGACATGCTGTCCTTGTGCTCCATCACCCATTGTTGCAGCTCGACCGGCCGCGGACCCCAGTGCCCGAGCTCCTTCAAACCAGCGTCGAGCACTATCACGATCGGGATCGCCCGTGACCCGCTGGTCAGGTACCGATCCATCACAGCCGGATTCTTATCTCGCTCGATGACTCGCACTTCCAGACACTCCGCCAGGTCACCCAGCTTTGCCAGAACCGGCACCGTGTTGCTCGCATCACCACACCAGTCCTCCACGATGGCAAGGAGCCGCAATCCTCGGCCGCACTCACACGCCCGCTCGAGAGCCCAATCAGGAATCGGTGTGGTACGATACACCCCTTCCCACAACGGCCGGTTCTCCTCCGCCTTGGCGACGAAGTCGACATAGGGCAGGGCTGACCTCCACACCTCGTTGAAATCCGATGCGCCTGCTGTCGTCATGGTTCCCGTTACCCCAGTTGCCCAGGGGCTGGCCCCGTGGGCCTGCAGGAAATCTACTTTGCTGCGGGGTAGCCACGAATCGTACAGGTGAACACCCCTGTAAAGTGGCTCGTTCCTGATCCGGGCGGGGCTACAATGCGGCGAACTGAAGGTACGGGCGCGGGTGACTGGTCAGCCGGAAACAGGGCTGCAGGCCCTTACCAACTCAGGTCCCAACCTGTACGTTTGCGAGTGATGACTCACGTACAGGGTGCTGATCCGTCCGGGAAGCGGCGCAAGAGAGATCCCAAGGGTACTCGGGAACGCCTGGTGCGAGCCGCGTTGGAGCTGTTCACGACACAAGGATATTATGGCAGCACCACTCCTCAGATCGCAGCCCGAGCTGGAATCGCTGAAGGAACCATCTACCGCCACTTTGAAAGCAAGGAGCATCTGCTAAACGAGATCTACAGGGCGGCCCTACGCTTGCTGATCAAGTCGGTGAAGGATTCGGCTCAATCACGTTCCTGCCGCGATCGGCTGTTTGGAGTGGCGCGGTCCTGGCTCGAGCTGGCCCGCCGCAGCCCACCGCTGATCAAGCTGATCTTTGGCAGCGACCTGACCGGCCTGCTCGATGCCAAGAGCCGAGATACCAGAAGGGAGTTTCGCCTGGAGCTGGAGAGAGTCATCGCGGCCGGCAAATCGGAGGGAGAGATTCGTGCGGGCTCCGTTGAAGTGTGGACGGACGTTTGGCTGCAGCTGGTTGTCTTGGTGCTCGAGCGAACCGCCAGCGGGAATTGGCCACCGCATCACGCTGCGCCCGAACAGGTGCTTCAGAGTGCGTGGGATGCCCTCAAAGCGGCAGGAACCTAACCCCGTTGGTCGAGTCGGCTCACCGACATGAGGAGGGTCCCCTCCGGATCCAAGATCAGTCGTGTCGGCCGTTCGGCAGCCCGCATCCTTAGAGTATCAGCCCAACCAGATACGTCGGCTGCCACCCGCTCCTCCACACCGCCGGCGAATTGCAGTAGCACCGGCAGTCTCAATCTGAACGCCTCCCAACTGCGAGGCTGTACTTGGTGCACTGCGACAACCACCGTACTATTGGCCTCGCTGTAGCTCCAGGCGACCTCCAGTTGGGGATATCCGGGGCGGAGTAACCACTGCTCGAAGAACCAGTCCATTGGCCGGTTCGCGTGTCGGGACATCACCGCGGCGAAGTCATTCGTCAGCACCGTCGAGTCCCGGAACAGCTGGTAGTACTCACCTATGCCGGCAAAGAACAGTGAGTCTCCCAGTTCGCTTCTGAGCATGTGCAGGACCCAGGCCCCTTTTTGATAGTTGTTCGCATCCAGCAGCTCGAAAGGATTGTCCACCGCAGTATCGATTACCGCCCGGTTCACCACAGATGACTGCATGTAGCCAGTCCTGTGCGAACGCATGATGTCGGCAAACGTCTCCGCCTCACCGATCAGTTCGTAGAACAGCGGTCCGAAATAGCTGGCAAACCCCTCGGACAGCCAGAGGTGGTGCCAATCACCCTGCGACACCGCATCGCCGAACCACTGATGCGCGATCTCATGGGCAACGACCGCTTCACCCATTGTACGATTGGCATAGCCACGCTCGGCATAGAATATGGCGGAGCTATTCTCCATTCCCCCGTACCGCGTCGACGACTGAACGTGTGCGAGCTTTGCGTATGGGAAAGCTCCGATGACGCGGCTCATGACGGCAACCATCTCATTGGCCCGCCTGAACGGTCGCTGCACAGCAAAAGCGGAGTCCTCGGGGAAAGTCCACGCGGTCTGTGGAACTCCGTCGCTGTGACCCAGCAGGGCCACGGACATCACTCCCGTTCCCACCACCATTGTGTGGACTGGTATCGGTCGGTCCTCCCGCCAACGCCACACGACGCGCCCCGCCGCCAGCGTGTCGACTCCCAAGAGCCGACCGTTGGCAACGGCACGCCACCCGAGGGGCACCTCGATGCTGAACTGCACGGTGGCCTTGTCGCCAGGGTGATCTTCGCAGGGAAACCAGTGATGCGCACGTTCGGGCCAGTTGTCGGCAAAGGCGGTCCGTCTCCCGTGCACGTTGTCGCCAATCACCAATCCATCGCTGGGTGCGCCGCGATAGTAGATCGTGACTGCAAGCGTGTCTCTGGGTGGACCCCAGTGTTCAACCAGCAACTCATCAGGCTCTTCAAACGGGCCCTCATTCCAGCTCCATGGAACAGCCGCTGTGGCAACGTCCTGTTCCGTTCTGTGCACGGAGTCGACCGCAAGGGCGTTGTCGAAATCCAGTACCAGTGGACCGCTGCCGGCATGCACCACGTAGCGCACCTGAGCGGCAGCACTGACGACGGTGCCAGAGTCAGGAATAGACAGGGCTATGTCATAGTGAACGATGTCTTGCTCGTCGCGAATCAGATCGTCCACGATCGCAAGAGGCGAGCTGATCTGCATCAGGACGACGAGCGTGAGAATGAGCACGGAACGGAAGCTATCCCCATTCGATGAAAGCAGAAAGGGACGGAGCCTAGACAACCAGTGTCTATCGTTATATCTAGTTGCATCCTCACAGGAGAAAGCAATGGAGCTTCCGGGTGCAGCATCCGAACGCGGTTCTTGGGGTACCCGTCTTGGATTCATACTAGCAGCAGTAGGATCAGCGGTGGGGTTGGGGAACATGTGGCGCTTTTCGTATGTGGCTGCCGAGGGAGGTGGCGCCGCCTTTGTGCTCCTGTACCTGCTGTTCGTCACGCTGGTTGGAATTCCCGTGATGACGTCCGAGCTCATTATCGGCCGAATGACGCAAGTGTCGCCGATAAAGGCCATACGGCAACTCGGAGGTGCTAGCTGGGCTCCGCTGGGTTGGCTGTTCGTGGCCGCTGGCTTCGGACTACTATCGTACTACTCCGTAATAGCTGGGTGGACCATGCGGTTCGCCACCGATGCTATGCGCGGGGCTATCCCGCAGGATACAGCCACTTACTTCAATCAAGTCGGAACCAACTTACCGGCCATTGTCACGCATGTCATTTTCATGGCGATCACCGTCTTCATAGTCGGCCGTGGTGTCAAGAAAGGGCTGGAACGTACAGCCCTCATACTCATGCCGATGCTGTTCCTGCTCCTCGTGGGATTGGCCATCTGGTCGGCGACGCTGTCTGGTGGCGGCCCCGGCTATGCGTACTACTTGAAGCCACGCCTCAACGAGCTCCTCGACACTGCCATCATCACCGATGCTGCCGGGCAGGCGTTCTTCTCACTGAGCCTCGGTATGGGCGCCATCATGACCTACGCTTCCTACTTAAAGAGTAAGAGAAATCTGGGTCGTGAAGCAGTCACCATCGCCGCCACAGATTTTGGTGTGGCATTTGTAGCAGGTCTGGTGGTCTTCCCCATCATCTTCCACTTCGGCCTCGGTGAGGCGATCGGCCTTGGCGGGGTGCTCAACACGGATAACACCGTTGGCACTCTGTTCATAACCATCCCACCTGCGCTTCAGTCAATCGGCTCCTTTGGCAACGTGGTCATCGCTGCATTTTTCGTGATGCTGTTCTTCGCCGCCTTGACCTCGGCAATCTCGCTGTTGGAAGTCGTGGTCGCATCGGTGATCGACAACTGGCACTGGCCCCGTGCAGGCGCTGCTGTGACTTTCGGGATTCTCATCACACTAGCCGGGCTTCCCTCGGCCCTCAACCTGAATTTCTTGACTTTTGCAGATCGGCTGTTCGGGGCCTTTTTCCTAATGCTCGGCGGGTTACTCACCGCTATCCTGGTCGGCTACCGTGCGCTGCCCGAGGCCGACCGGGAGCTAGCCCAGGGGCTCCAGCACCCAGGATTACGCAGAGCATGGTCTACGGCAATCAGGTACTTTGTGCCGCCAGTCTTACTCGTGGTGTTGTCCTTTGGCATCAAGCCTCTATGGAACGCGTTCAGAGCCCTCATCGGAGGGTGAGTAGCTAGCATACACACCTTCCAACGCAGACTCGGGTGCGGGACGGCTCGCTTCCCTGCTGGACAGAGCTTCCCTCTCCGCATCCTCGACCTCTTGGACGATCTCGGACTCTATCCGCTCCAGAACGTGAGGGCCGACCCCATCTCCCTTGAGATACTCCTCGTATAACCCTATCGGGTCACGTGCACCCCAATGGGTAAACAGCTCGGGCGGGATCAGCTCGCGCGCTTCCTGCTCGTCGTGTGTCGCATGGCCACCCATGCGGAACGTCTCGCCTGCCAGAACGACGGGGCCGGCTTCGCTCAAGCAGTGACGTACCGCGAGCTTGGTGGCAGCATACGCGTCCAGCACGTTGTTGCCGTCAAACGACCAGCCTGCCACTCCGTAAGCCTGGTGGACGCTCTCGAACGTGCCCGGCGGATGATGCACTGTGACGGGAGTTCCGAGAGCTATCTGGTTGTTCTGGATTATGAAGATCACCGACAAATGCTGAGCTACCGCAAGGCCAAGGGCCTCATGGGTCCCGCCATGCTTCATCGATCCATCGCCAACCCAAGTCAGCGCTATACCATCTTCCCCGCGCAGTCGGAAACCCAAGGCGATGCCAACCGTAACGGGCGGCATAATGCCGATGTTCGAAATTGGCTGCAGCACCCTTCGGTCCAGATCTCCCACATGACCGTCGCGACCTCGTGATGGGGAGTCATATGTGCCGAGATAACCGCGTAGCATATCCGCCACCGGCATTCCCATCTCGCAACAGGCACCGGCGTTGCGGATCATAGGAGCTACGATATCGAGCCGCCGATTCAACGCATGCACTGGACCGACGGTCGCAGCCTCCTCACCCGTCCCCAACCACGCCTTGGATATGATACCATGCCGCACCCAACGCTTGAGGGTTATGTCATGCAACCGGGTGCGCAACAGTCCGCGATAGAGATCGAGCTTGGGCTCGCGATTGAGTTGCTCCACGATCGACCGCCGCTCAGGGTCGCGGTACCAAGTGTCGACGAACTCAGCGCTCAACTCCGCATCTGGCTGCCAATCCACATACTCAGGTGGATCGTAGGCTGGAAACCTCTTCACCGTCTGGTGGGTCCTTCACAAGGTGCGTTGCGCCCGATACCCTCGACTGACTCGATGCTAACCCCGGACCAGCAGGCTCGGTGGATTCCAGGCACCGGCACTCGTTACTGAAGCTCCGATCATCCCAGCAGTTGTCGCATCCGCGCAGCATCTACATCGTCTGCTGCATCGATCAGTGCCAGGCCAAAATCCCGTGCTGTGTCATAACGGTCGTCAGCATCCGATGCCAGCGACTTCATCAACGCAACTTCCAACTTTGGTGGGAAATCCGAGCGATATAGGCGCAACGGTGTCGGCTTGCCACGAAGGCGAGCGATCATCATTTCCTGAGGTGTGCGCCCTTCGAACGGTAGCCGCGTGGTGAACATCTCGTAGGCCATTATGCCCAGGCCATAGATGTCACTGCGGGCATCTATGTTCTTTCCCCGAATCTGTTCCGGGCTCATGAACTCGGGTGTGCCCAAGATGATTCCAGTGGCTGTCAACTTGGCCATGCTCGGATCAGCGCGATTCTGCTTGGCCAAGCCAAAGTCCATTATTACAGCGATTTCTCCGCCACCGTCCCGCGGCACCAACATTACATTTTCTGGCTTGAGATCGCGATGGATTATGTTTTGCTGATGCGCGAAGTCCAGGCCGGAACATATCTGGATGATGAACTCCATACCCATCGCTACCGACATAGCTCCGGTCACCGCTTCCCGGTCGGAGAGAAGCTCGCCACGTAGGTACGGCATTACCAGGTAAATGAGTCCGTCCTCGGTCTCGCCCAACCGCAAGATGCGACACACGTTCGGATGGTCGAGCCGCATTGCGAGGCCTGCCTCGCGCCTCAGGCGTTCTACTGAGTTCCGATCGCGACTCAGCTTGGGGCTCAGCACCTTGACGGCCAGGCTCCTTCCGCTATGCATGTCGGTGGCCTCATACACGTACGACATGCCCCCCTCGCCCAGCTTCCGCTCGATTCTGTATCGGTGATCAAGTACTTGATTAGCCAGCGAAGCGGCGCGGTCCACCACAGGTGATTGCCGCGGGACGACATTCCGAGCCACAGTCTTCTCCCCTCCGGTGCTTACGGCAGACCGTCTCCCACTATCACCCACGTCGACTAAGGGACTGCCGTCCTTCGGACAGAATCGGGCATCACCTTCATATACGTTCTTACACCGCGGACAACGACGACTCATGGACGCACCCTATTTCGGCCTTCGTTCTTGGCACGGTACAGCGCTGCATCAGCCCGAGCAATTAGGGAATCCGCCGTCGGCACATCGCCGTCGGGCTCTGCGCTCGCCACGCCAATCGAGACTGTAATATTGAGGGGATCACCCGTCTCCGCAAAGTTGGTTTGCATTACCCGCTTTCGGAGACGTTCGGCGAAGACCAGCGCCCCGTCCACGTCAGTCTCCGGTAAGACTATGACGAACTCCTCCCCCCCGTACCGCGCAGCCAAGTCCACTGAGCGAACCTCTCTCCTCAAGAGATCGCCCATTTGGCGCAGCATGCTGTCCCCTACCAGGTGGCCACGAGAATCATTCACATTCTTGAACCGATCGAGGTCAATCATCAGCACGCTGAATTCCGTTCGGTAGCGGCTGACGCGGTTCAGTTCGCGCTCCAGCCGCTCCATTAACGCACGGCGGTTGAGACAGCCCGTCAGAGCATCGATGGTCGCCAACCACCGATATCGCTCCTTGTCGGACTGCACCGTCTCCAACTCGTATGCCTTCTCGATGGCATTGATAGCCGTCTTGATGACCTGGTCGGCGAACGCCACATCAGACTGCGTAAGTGTTACACCCTGGTCGAGTGTGCGGAGAAAGAACACTCCCGATTGCGCGCCCTTGAGGCTGAATGGGATAGCAATCACGGACTTGGTCGGCACCTGAACGCCGTCTCGCTGCCAGCGCTCGCGAACCTCGGTATACAAGGGATCGTCCTGTACATCAGCCACCAACACCGGTTGGTTGGTGTCAAGAGCCTTGCGGATCTCGGGGTACCCATCGAGCTGTATCTCCAGATTGCGCAGCATCGGGTTGTCCGAGGCCACAACCACCAGGCCGACCTCGCCGCCCGGCTGCGGAATCACAAGTGAGCATTTGGTGATATTCAATACGTGTGCGACTCTTCGAGCCAAGATGTGATAGATCTCTTCGGCCTTGAGCGCATCAGTTACCTCGTGCAGGATATCCACCATTTCTGCACGAATGGCCGCTTCCTCTGCCCGTGCCTTGGCCTCGGCAGCTTGCTCGCGGGCCTCGTCTCGTGCCTGCCGCAGCGCCATCCCCGTTCGAAGGTGTGCATCGACACGGGCTAGAAGTTCCTTGACCCGAAATGGCTTGGCAATGAAATCCGACGCACCTAGGCCGAGGGATTTCACCGTGCCGTCCTCAGGCGACATCGAAGAGATCATGAGGACCGGCAAATCACGCCAGCGGTCGTCACCCTTGATCTTCTCGAGAATCTGCAGCCCGTCCACCTTGGGCATCATGATGTCGAGCATCAGAAGATCAGGAGACACCTCCGACAGGCGAGTCAGCAGAGTACTACTGTCAGACACGGCTACTACATCGTGGCCCCTGTCCTTGAGTATCCAGACGAGCGTGTTCAGCAACACTTCGTCATCGTCTGCGACGAGAATCGTCGCTCCCTCTCTAGTCGTCATCGCCAGATTTCACACGCCCTTGGCCAGAGCTGAAAGGACTGAAGGGTCTGCGTTTCCGCCGCTCACAATCAACGCAGTTGGCCCCACCAGATTGAGAACACCACTACGAACCGCTGCCGTAGTAACCGCTCCAGAAGGCTCCGCCATAACTGCCTGCTCCGATCTCAACCACAACGTCGCCTCTGCGATTGCGGCGTCGCTAACAGTGACCCCGTCGGCTCGACCCTTCAGATGCCTGAAGGTAATTGTCCCCACAGAAAGCGGTAGTAACCCATCCGCTATGCTCTTCGTGCGTTCCAACCGCACGGGGTGTCCCGCCGCCAGCGCGGCGTTGAAACCGGCCGCTCCCTCGGGCTCAACCCCAGTCACACGAGCCCCCGGCCGCAGCTGGATGACTGCCGTGGCAACGCCGGCTGCGAGGCCGCCACCGCCAACTGGCACCACGACGTGCTCCACGTACGGCAGCTGCTCTACAATCTCAAGCCCAACTGTACCCTGTCCGGCCACGATGTCTGGATGATCGTATGGCGGTATGACGGTGAGACCCTCAGCCTGCGCCAACTCCATCCCCTTGTTGTAGCGGTGTTCCGAAGTGGTGCCGGCAAACACCACCTCCCCACCCCAGCGTTCTACTCCTGCCACCTTCATGGGCGGCGCGGTTTCCGGCATTACGATCACGGCGCGGACATTGACACGTTGAGCTGCGAACGCCACAGCCTGCCCGTGATTGCCACTAGAATAGGTGAGTACACCGCGCTTGCGGAGTTCGGGGGACAACCGGCGCACCGCAGTCCACGCCCCCCGTAGCTTGAACGCTCCCGTCGCGTGTGTGTTCTCAAGCTTTAGATATACTGGTACGCCTGCTAGGTCTGTGAGCGCCGACACAGGCACCAATGGAGTGACTTCGGCGACTCCCACCAGCCCACGAGCTGCTTCCCGAATCGCCCCAATCGTGACCAGGGACTCGGATGAGTTCATGGGACCTGCTTCGCTTACTATGGCGACTCCTCCGTGACAGCCGCCCCAGGTGCGTCTTTGGCATCCACCGTACCTTCCTCCTCTTCCTTGACCACACGCGCGACATCCATCACCGCATCGCCCGGGTCCAGATTCATCACCCGAACACCCTGCGTATTACGGCCGCTCACTCTGATGCCCTCGACAGGGACGCGAATGATCACGCCGTTACGCGTAACCATCATCAGCTCATCATCGGGGAGCACCTCCTTGAGAGCCACAATCGAGCCGGTTTTGGCAGTCCGCTTGAGTGTAATGATCCCCTTCCCACCCCGTTTCTGCACGCGGTAGTCGCCTAGAACCGAGCGCTTTCCCATCCCCCGCTCGCTCACCACAAGCAGTGTAGAGTCCCGCCGAACGACAACCATCTCGATCACCTTGTCTCCGGCCTCGCGCTGAATCCCACGAACTCCGGTTGCAGTCCGACCCATCTCACGCACGTCCTTCTCGCTGAACCGGATACTCATGCCAGCTGCGGTGGCAAGGACAACATCGTTGGATCCATCGGTGCGCTGGACGTCAATCAGTTCGTCACCCCCCTCGATGTTGATGGCGTTGATGCCCGTCGCTCGTGGATGTGCATACGCCGATAGACTGGTCTTCTTCACCGTCCCGCTCGCCGTGGCAAACATCAGAAAGTGATTATCACTGAACTCACGCACTGCTACGAAGGCCGTAATGCGCTCTCCAGGTTGTATGCCGACGAGGTTGATGATCGGTCTGCCACGTGCCGCCCTCCCGCCCTGAGGAACGTCATACACCTTGAGCCAATAGACACGGCCCGTTTGGGTGAAGAACAGAACGTAGTCGTGAGTCGAAGCCACAAAAAGGTGCTCCACCCAGTCGTCCTCCTTCGTTCCCATGCCATTGAGACCTCGACCACCGCGCCGTTGCCGTCGGTACGTACTCACCGGAATGCGCTTGATATAGCCAGAGTGCGATATGGTAATCACCATATCTTCTTCGGCAATCAAATCCTCCACGGAGAAGTCACCCTGATCTGCCACGATCTCGGTGCGGCGACCGTCGCCAAATCGCTTGACCACGGAATCGAGTTCTTGCTTCAACAACTTGAGACGCTCGGGCTTCGAGGCCAGGAGGCTCTCGAGATCTTTGATCAGCGCACGGACTTCCTTCAATTCACCTTCGAGCTTGTCGATCTCGAGTGACGTCAGTCTAGCCAATCGCATGTTGAGGATGGCTTCACTCTGCTTCTCGCTTAAGTCGAAGCGATCACGCAGAGCCGCGTCTGCAGCAGCCACGTCTGCCGACCCACGAATGATCTTGATGACCTCATCGATGTTGTCGACCGCTATCTTCAGGCCCTCAAGGGTGTGCTCACGAGACTGGGCCTGGTCCAAATCGAACTGCGCGCGGCGCGTGATCACCTCATGGCGGTGATCCACGAAGTGCCGCAGCATCTCCTTCAAGTTCAGCACCCTCGGCACGCCGTCCACCAAGGCCAACAGGATCGCACCGAACGTAGTCTGCATCGTTGTGCGCTTGTACAACTGGTTCAGTACCACCGTCGGGTTGGCCTCACGCTTCAGCTCGATGACGATCCGCATACCGTCCCGATCAGACTCGTCCCGCAAATCCGAGATACCGGTGATCTTCTTGTTGCGAACGAGATCTGCTACCTGCTCGATCAAGCGGGCCTTGTTGACTTGGAAGGGGATCTCCGTCACTGCGATCATCATCTTGCCGGAGGACTCCTTCTCCTCGATCTGAGCCCGGGCCCTGACCGAGATCCTCCCACGACCCGTCTCGTAACATTCTTTGATCCCGTCCCGCCCGTAGATGAAACCACCGGTCGGGAAGTCTGGACCCTGAATGTACCGGCGCAGCTCCTTGACCTCGCTGTCCGGATTGTCGATCAAGTGCTTCAGAGCATCGGCCACTTCACCCAGGTTGTGCGGCGGGATGTTGGTGGCCATGCCCACAGCGATCCCGGACGACCCATTCACGAGCAGGTTGGGGATCTGCGACGGTAGAACGGTGGGCTCTTGCAGCCGGTCGTCGAAGTTGGGAGAGAAATCGACGGTGTTCCTATCGATGTCCTCCAACATCGCCACTGCGAGCGGAGTGAGCCGCGCTTCGGTATAGCGGTAGGCCGCTGCACTGTCTCCGTCGACCGAACCGAAATTCCCCTGGCCATCCACCAGTGGATAACGCAGCGAGAAATCCTGCACCATGCGGACTAACGAGTCGTAGACAGCCATGTCGCCGTGGGGGTGGTATTTGCCCAGTACATCACCCACCACCGTCGCGCTCTTCTTGTAGGGCCGCCCCGGGTGGAGACCCAGTTCGTTCATGGCGTAGAGAATGCGACGATGCACCGGCTTCAAGCCGTCTCTGACGTCGGGCAGCGCGCGCTGCACGATGACGCTCATCGAGTAGTCGATGAACGATTCCTTCAGCTCGTCCTCGATCAGACGGCTCAAGATCCGTTCGCGTTGGTTCGGGGCTGTCATTGCGTTCCCGGTTGGCTTACGACAAAAGGGGCCGCTTTCCGACCCCTGGAGGTCCTTGCAATATACCGATTGGTGGGGCTCAGAGCAATTCTGATGCCGCGCTGTAAGCTATTGTCCAGGTAGCAGTTACGGTCGGCGACTCCAGGCAGGGTTTCTCGGCGGATCCTCCGGCCCGAGGGCGTCCCGGTGGGGACGCGCCATCCCGGCGGCCCTGTCGGCCGTCAGGCACTAAGCAAGCCCCAGGCGGAAACCCCGGGGCCTGCTGATGCGCCAGGCTACGAAAGAGACAGACGCGGCAAAAGCGGGAGTTAGACTACCTCCGCTCAGCGATCGGCTGAAGCTTTCCCGTCTCCTCGACACCCCCTTTCTTGGTCGTTATGATCACGATGCCGTTGGTTGCACGGTCGCCGTAGATTCGCTGCGCAACGCTGTCTTTGATTACCTGGATGCTTTCGATGTTCAACGGGTCGAGCGTCTCGAGGATCTCGTGACGCTGTGTGTGCACTACTACGCCATCGAGCACAAACAGTGGCTCATCGCCTTCCCCTTGCCTCACCATGACGGTCATGGCATCCCTTGCTTCGCCTACGAGCCGAGCCTGCGGTGTATTGCGCTCCAGAGTATCACCTGTCGGGGTCTCGCAGGCGAGCACCGCGAACGTGACGGCCAGCGCCCCGCCGGCGATCGCCCGGCCCAGTCGCATACGTGGTTTCCAGGTCATGAGATGAATCCTCCTTGCCAACAAAGAGGTTTTCTTGATGAACGCGAGGGTGGGCAGGTGGTGGCGCGCCGAACGGCCGCCGACCTCTAGCAAGAGAGAGCTGTAGGCGAGCACATCCACGCCGCGCCTGAGCATCCGCTCGTCGCAGTCGGCTTCGACCGCCTGGCGCAGACGCCGCAATTGGTACCACAGAGCTGGGTTCCACGGCGCTGCTACGACCAAGAATAGGCCGCCGACCATGAGTGGGAGGTCCGCTGCACGCAGGTGCTCCTCTTCGTGCAGCGAAATCAGCCGCTGGACATCGTGCTCCAGCTCGAGCACCCAAGCGGGAACCACTATCGAGGCTGCACGAATCCCAACCACTGCAGGTCCCACATCAACACTCAGCCAGGCCGTGCCGCCTCCCACACTCACGCGTTCCCAGTCACGCCTTTCTCGGGCCAGCCGCCGGACCGACCAAAGAAACAGGACGAAGAGGCCGCCGGTCATGGCACACCAGACCGCCAGCAGCGGAACGTCCAGCCTGGCTGACCACGGTTGCGGAACAGTCATGGAACCAATTACGGGCGGCAGCACCAAGGTCTCCGCACGGCTCACGAGATCGCCCACCAGGGAGCCAGCGCCGCCGACCGGATGCAGGTCAGGGGCTACCACACCCACGAGGAGCAGGGCGATCGACCCCGCCAGGGCCACGACCCAGACCCAGCGCGCCGACCGCCCATACACCCGTAGACCAGCCTCAGCTGCCCTCGCCGCGAGTGCCAGAAACGTGGCAGTCACCAGAGCGTAGACCATCAATTGGGCGATCATCGCTCTACCTCCCCCAGCCGCTCGTCCAGCATCCGCCGGATCCGACGCAACTCGTCTTCCGACACCGCCTCGTCCGACAGCAGTCTAGCAACCAGTAGTTCCCGCGACCCCTGGTAGATCTTATCGAGGATCCGCCCGAGGACCTTTTCTCCAGCAGTAGCTGGCTCGACAGTGGGGAAGTAGCGGAACGCCTTACCCTCCAACTCGTGGCGCACATACCCCTTGGCTTCGAGCCCCCGAAGGACTGTGAGCACGGTCGTATAGGCAAGCTCCTCAGTGAGGGTCTCCTGTACCTCGGCGACCGTCGCGGATCCCGTCTCCCACAGGACTGCCATCACGTCCAGTTCCCGGTTGGTCAGGTGGAGAGACATGGCCCTACTCCGTAAATCAGTGTCTTGTAAGTCTTTAGGCTATAGGACCTTGCTCTCGGCAAGTCAGCCCAAGCCACTTGTTACTATATACTTAGTAATTCGTAGGAAGTTCCGCAAGGCCGACCGGCACCGTGAAGCTGGTTGGATCGGCCTCGGCGAGGCGCAGCGGGAGTCCGGTGCGGGTGGCCCGCCTAGTCCCTGTTCGGCGACCCGGTGGGCCGGGCCGGCACCCATGCCATGCCGTCGGGCTCGTCGCCAGCCAAGATCTCGCCAGCCAGTGTCCAGTTGACTAGATCGATGACCGAAACCTTGTCGTCCGCCGTGTTGGCCACGTACGCGGTCTCGTTATCCGGCGTGATCAGGATCCCCACCGGAAAGGCTCCGATCTGCAGCCGGCGGACCACTCGCCAGCCGACCACGCTGACAGCCACGACTTCGCTGCCGCGGGCGTTGGAGACCAGCAGTTCTGTTCCGTCGGGCCGCATCTTGACTCGGATCGGGAACTCACCGACCGGCAGCGTGCGGATCACCTGGTTGCTGGCGACATCGATCTCAGATAGCGTCCCCGCGACCCGATTGGTCACGTACACTCTGTCCCCGTCAGGCGACACGTCGATTCCCTCGGCGCCGGCACCCGTCTGGATATGCGCTAGCACCTTTCCCGTCCGGGCATCGATCGCCGTCGAAGTTCCGCTGCCGATATTGGCGGTGTAAACCCGCTGCTGTCCCTCGGAAATCGCGACTTGGTGGGTCACATCCTGCGAGGTCTCGACCTCCTGCAGTATGCGGCGCCCGATCGGATCGATGTGCAACACGTGCTGCGATCCTTCCGTTGTCACCCAAATTGTCCCGTCCGAAGCAGCCACGATGCCGTGGGGTCGGCTGTGCGGCGACAGGGACATGGCGCCCAGTGAAATGCCCTGCTCCAGATCTACGATGGTGATCGTGCTCCCTGGCTGAGCGCCAGTCCCGTAGTCGGTCACGTACGCCAGCAGGCCGTCGGCAGACACGGCAACCTCATGCGGTGCGAATCCAGCCGGGACCACTCCGATTTCTTGCCGTGTGGAGGGGTCGACGATGGACACGCTGTTCGAACTCTTGTTCACGATTAGCAGCCGCTGCGCCGCCGCCTGCTGCGGCGCCGCAGCAAAGCCAGCAAGAACGAGCACCAGAGCAGCTTCGGCCGGAAACGTGGCTCGACTCAGGCGGGGCCTCCTCGAGATGTGCCAGATCGAGTTCACTTCCACCCCTCAAGCGGGTAGATGATAGCACCCGCCGAACGATGTTGTAAGGAGAGCCATTGCTTATGACCCCTTGAATAGCGAAACCCCGGAATGCCACCCGGGGTTCCCATACCTCCCTGAGCTCGTGGCCTCAGCTGCCGCCCCGCACCTAAGTCGCAGGCGCCTCCAGCAACTCTCGGGCTGCCATCCTCCTCCGCTCCGGTCGCAACTCGAACATCAAATACAGCGCCGGAGTCACCGTCAGAACCAGGATGGTTGAACTGGCTAGCCCGCCGATCAATGCATAGCCCAAGGCGTTCCAGATGTTGGCATCCGCGTACTCACTGAACAGCACGAGCGGCAACAGACCGAAGATGGTGGTGGTGCTAGTCATCAAGATCGGCCGCACCCGCTCCAGGGTCCCGCGTAGCGTGGCCTCCTGCAGCGCCAGGCCTTCGTTACGGCGCAGATGGTTGACGTGGTCCACCAACAGGATCGCGTTGTTGACCACTATCCCACCCATCATGATCACCCCGATGTATGCTTCGCGCGTGAAGCTCGCGTCGGTATAGAAGAACATCAGAAACACGCCGATCAGCGCCATCGGAACCGTCAGCAACACACACAGCGGCTGCCGCAGCGATTCGAAAAGCGCTGCCGTCACCATGAACACCAACACCAGGGCTACCGCCAGCACGGCCCAGATCTGCTTCTCCTCCTCCCAGTCCCAGCGCCACTCGTCTCGCCCCTCGATCTTGTAGCCGTGCGGCACCGCCGTTGCGTTCATCACGGCCTCCTGCACCCGGTCTCCCAGCTTGGACGGGCCGCGAAACTCGTAGCTCACGTTGCGGCGGTACTGCTGGTCCTCACGGACCACTCTGTTCAACACCTGGCGCTCAGTCAGGGTGGCGACATCCCCCAAGCGCACACCCTCCCCATTCGGAGCCCTGATCAACAACTCCTCAAGCTGCAAGACGTCGAACTCCTCGTAGTCCTCCAGCTTCACCTCGAACCGCACCTCCTCACCGTCGATGCGGATCTGACTGGATTGCCCTTGGCCAGGGACCGCAGCCGCAACCTGGTAGACGACGTCCTGCGTGGTGATACCGTGGAGGCCCAAACGGTGCCGGTCGATCGCAAGTGCGAACTCGATCACCTTGTCGCGCGATGCCACGAAGTAACCCATCGAGTTGACGTCCACATCACGCACCCGGGAGAACCGCTCCAGGCGGCGTCCTAAATCCTCGGCGATGTCCCGCACTCTCTCGTAGTTGTAGCCTAGCACCTTGATGGTATAGTTGGGCGCCCCACCACCGCCACCGTAGAACGACGGACCGTATCCATAGACCCTGACCTCCGCTCCACCGAACAAGTAACTGTAGGCGAGCAACTGCTCCTTGATCGCTACCGGTACCAGCGTCGTCTCCAACGAATCCGGGAAGGTCACACGCATCCTGGCGTATTCCGGCCGCACGAACGCCGTGAAGCGCTCGATCTCGGGCATCGGCCTGAGTTTGTCCTCGAAGAACCGCGTCAGCTCGTCGACCCGCTCAAGTTCCGAACCGCGGGGGAGGGTGATGTAGATCTGGATATAGGTGTCACTCCCCCCCCAACGGCCCCACACGATGCCACGGTTCACGTACTTGTTGAACACGTAGTAGGACATGCCGAACGCGATGACCGCCACACCGACCGTGGCTAGTGGCAGTAGCGGCCAGCCCCGCCGCCGCGTGAGGCGCAAGGTGAAGGCCAGTATGGCCGCGTAGAACCGGACATAGATCGGAGCTCGCTCGATGGCGAGCCCGTTGGTTCGTTGTCCAGAGGAACCGGCCACCGGCGAACGATCGACGACGCCCAGCCGACGGACCCCTCTTCCGGCGAGCACCTTGCTGGCCAGCCCCGGGATGAACGAAAACGCCACGAACAGGCTGGCCAGCAGGCTCATACCGACAACGATCGCTAAGGGGACATAGAAGATGCGTAGCTCGCCCTGCAGGTAGACAAACGGGATGAACACGATGACGGTGGTGAGCGTTGCAGCCAGGATCGGCAGCACGACCTCCTTGGCGCCGCGCTCGGCCGCCACCGTCGGCTCCTCTCCCTTCTGTCGCTTACGATAGATGTTCTCCAGCACCACGATGGCATTGTCGACGATCAAGCCGAATCCCATTGCCAGGCCCATTAGGGTCAGCACGTTGAGCGTGAAGCCGCCGAAGTAGATCAGGTTGAGGGCAATGAGGATCGAGAATGCGATGGTCATGAAGACGATCGCTGCAGACCGGAACGACCGGAGAAATACGAGCAAGACCACGAAGATCACTCCGGCGGCAATGAGAGCCCGGACGCGCAGATCCTGCAGCTGCTGTTTGATGTCCTCGCTCTCATCCTGGTCGAGTATCAGCTCCACACCCAGCGGGTGGATCGTCGCGATCTCTTCCAGCCTCGCCTTCACCCGGTCGGCCACTGCAACTGTGTTCACACCCAGTTCTTTGTAGACTTGGAACGAGATGGCGGGATGCCCGTTGATGCGGTTGTAGCTGGTGGGCTCCTCGTAGGTGTCGTGCACCATCGCTACGTCTTCCACCCGTACAATGCGACCCTGATCGGTGAGCAGCGGTGTGCTCCTGATCTCGTCCGCCGACTTGGTGTTGTGCCGGATCGCCACGGTGCGCAGCAGCCCGTCCATCTCCACTGCACCGGCCTCTGCCACGTACTCGAGCTCGCTGACACGCTGCGCAACTGTCCACGGGCTGAGCCCCAACGCATTGATTTTGCGTTCATCCAGCTCGATCTGGAGCACCCGCTCGCGACCGCCTTGTACCTCTACGGTTGCCACCCCTTCGACCAGCAACAATTCGGGAACCACTCGGTCATCCACATGTGCTCTGAGCGCCTCCTGGGTGTAGGGTCCCGTCAACTCATAACGCAGGAACGGCGTCGTCTGGTCTCTGAACTCGTCAGGTACGTAGGGGGTGACTCGCGGCGGGTCTACACCGGGTGGCAGTTCGTCCTCCAGCACGGTCAGTCGCTCGGAGAGATCGAGCCGCGCGAAGTCCATGTCGGTCTCACGCTCAAACTCGACCTGGATGAGGGCCAAGGCGGACCCATACTGGTCGAGTGATGTGGAGGTGATCTTCTCGATGCCGGCCACCTGCTGAATGGCCGCTTCGATGGGCGATGTAACGAACGCCTCCATCACCTCGGGTGAGGCACCTCTCCATGTGGCCTCGACCCTGAGCTGAGGCAGATCCGTATCCGGCAGCAGCTCGATCGGGATGTTGCGCCACGCGGCTACGCCCAAGAGCGCGATCCCGACGTACGCCATAGTGATAGCGACCGGACGCCGAATGGACAGGCGAATCATCAGGTGCCTCTCGCCGCTTCAGGGCCTACGGCCCTCTCAGAACCGCCAGTACCCTCCGCCGCAAGTGCTGACAATCCGAACATCGCCCTGATCTTGCGCCTCACTTCATCGAGCAAGTCATACGCAACTGGCACGACGACCAACGTCAGGGCGGTGGCGCTGATGAGACCGCCGATAACTGCTATGGCCAGCGGGGCCCTGAGATCAGCGCCGCGACCGATGCCCAGTGCCATTGGCGTGAGCCCCAGCACCGTTGTGACCGTGGTCATCACGATCGGTCGCAGCCGGACTCGACCCGCCTCGAGTATCGCTCCTCGCAGCGCCATGCCGGACCGGCGCATTTGGTTGATGAAGTCGACCTTGACGATAGCATCGTTCACCACGATGCCAACCAGAATCACGAGTCCGATGAGGCTCATGGAGTTGAGGCCCTCGCCGCCGATGAACAGCGCCACCGTGGCACCGACCGTAGCCAACGGGACACTCAGCAGGATTGTGAAGGGATGCACGAATGACTCGAACTGCGCCGCGAGTATCATGTAGACCAGCAACAGTGCCAGGCCGAACGCGAACGCCAGGTCGCGGAAGCTGCGATCACGCTCCTCGTTCTCACCGCCTACCTCGATCCGGAGTGCCCGTGGTGGCGGATTGGCCGACAGCAGGGAGCGCACATCTACCAGCGCTGCGTCGAGGCCGCCGGCCGCATCGGCATATACGGTTACGGTCCGCGCCTGCTCCAGCCGGCGTACCTCTGCCGGCCCGACGGTCTCACGTGCGTTCACCAACTGGCGCAGCGGGATGCCATCGACCCGCAGGATGTCGAGCGTGGTCGCCGAGCGTCGTTGATCCTCCGGGAGCCGGATCACGATCGGCACCTTCTCGTCGAAATCCACGAAATCGGTGGTACTGAGGCCGCTCATGTAGTTCTCGACGGTCTGGGCGATGCGTCGCGGCTCGACGCCGAACGCCGCGGCACGCTCGCGATCGATCTCGACCAGCAGCTCGGGTTGCCCTTCCTCAACCGCCATGCGCACGTTGGTGAGCGAGCCGAGCGTCTGGAGCCTCTGCTCCAGGCCGCGGGCGTGCTGCCACGCGGCTTCCAGATCATCACCCCTCACTCGCACGGCCAGGTCGGCTTCACCGCCCCCGAGCAGTCTGCCCAAGGCCGTGGCGGTGCCCGTCTCGATCGCCAACGCCCCCGGCGGGAACTGGGCAAGTTGCGGTCGTGTCCTGGCAATGGTTCTATCGGTGCGCTGTCCGGACTTGAGCCGCACCTCCACCACGGCGGTGTGGAGTCCGCTCTCCTCGACCTCCACACCTGCGACGGCCTCCTGCAACCCAATGCGGGCGAAGACCGCATCTACGGCCGCATCGGCCGCGAACACCTGCTCCAGCCGCTGTGCGGCAGCGGCCGTTTCCTCCAGCGCCGTCCCCCGAGGCAGCTCGAGCCGCGCCCGGAACGAGCCCTGGTCGACGTCCGGCAACACACTGCGATCCAGCGTGCCCGCCACGGCGAGCCCCGCGAAGAGCGTGAATGCCGCGAAGCCAACCACCCTGGCTCTGTGGTCCAGCGCGCGCTCCAGAACTCCGTGATACCAGTCGGCAAACACGGCGAACCTGCGATCGAACCAGTCGAGCAGCGGTCGGAACAGGCGGCTCATTGCCGTTCCGGTCGACTGTGCTGCTGACCGGACCACACGCTTGGCAAAGGACGGCTTGACCGTGCCCCCAGCGTGGGCCACCCAGCGCGCGGCCAGGGTAGGTAGCAGCGTCAGCGCCACGATGAGACTGGCACCCAGGGCAAACGCAACCGCAAACGACAGCGCGCCGAACAGCTCCCCCGCCACTCCCTGGACGTAGATGATCGGACCAAACACGCTGATCGTGGTCAACGTGGACGCCGTGATCGCGCCCTGGACCTCCTCGGCGCCGCGGCTCGCGGCTTCATTGGGATCGGCACCGGCCTCACCGTGTCGGAAGATGTTCTCGAGTACCACGATCGAGTTGTCGACCAGCATGCCGACACCCAGCGCGAGTCCTCCCAGGCTCATGATGTTGAGTGAGACGTTGGCGAGATCGAGCAGGGCAAACGAGGCCACGACCGACAAGGGAATCGCCAGCGCAACCGCGACGGGATATCGCGCGTGACGCAGGAACAGGAACAGGACCAGGAACGCTAGTATACCCCCGTAGATCAGCGCCTGGACCACGTTGGAGATCGCGTCCGTGATGAAGCCAGCCTGGCTCATCGCCACGTCGAGCTGGACCTCGGGGAACTCGGCCTTGAGCTGGTCGAGCACCTCGTTCACCCGGTCGGCAACCCGCACCGTGTTGGCACCGGACTCCTTGAACAGGAGCAGGCCCACTGCCTCATGCCCGTTGTAGCGCGCAATCGACTCCCGCTCGCGGAACCCGTCAACGACGGTGGCCACGTCACGCAGCAACACCACGCTGCCGGTCCCCGAAGTATCGTTGGGGCTCGGACCCAGGGGAACTTCGGCGATCTGATCGACAGTCTGGAACTCACCCAGGGTCCGCAGGGCATACGTGTAGCGGCCGCGTCGGATGCGGCCACCTGGTGCGCTCTGGTTGGCTGCTTGGAGTACTGCGCCGATGTCCTGGATCGTGAACCCATAGCTCTCCAGCAGCCGTGGATCGACTTCCACGTGAATCTCGCGCTCAAGGCCGCCGACCAACGCCGCCTCCGCCACGCCGTCCACCTGTTCCAAGCGGCGCTTGAACACCATCTCTGCGAGGTCTTTGAGCGTCGCCAGATCCCCAGTGCCCGCCACGCTGACTGCCATGATGGGCTCCGAACTGGGGTCGGTGCGTAGCACTGCGGGGCGAGAAGCGTTGTCCGGCAGTCTGCCGCGCATGTTGTCCAGCTGCTCGCGCACGTTGAGGACCGCGAAGTCCATGTCGGTGCCCCACGTGAAGCGCAGTGTCACGAGCGACACACCCTCGCGCGACACGCTCTCGATTTGCTCCGCTCGAGGCACCCGTGCCACCTGGCGCTCGATAGGTTCGGTGACGAAGCGCTCGACTTCCGAGGGACCGACGTCAGGATAGGTCGTATAGATGACCAGCCGCGGATAGGCTACCTCGGGCAGCAGGTCGATGGGCAGCCGGAAGAAGGAAATCACCCCCAGCATCGCGACTGCCAGGAACAGCATAGCCACCGCTACGGGGCGCCTGATACACCTTCCTGGTAACGACATTCGGACTATCTATACCTGGTTCACGGCCACACCGGGCGACCAACCAGCCGCTCCAGTTCGACCACGGCGTTCGTATATGTGAGCCGAGCGTTGAGCGCCGCCCGCGCGTCGTTGGCGGACTGCGCTACGACCTGCTGCAACTCGAAGAAGGACGCAATACCGAGCTGGTACTGCTGGCGGGTCATCGCGACGCGCTGGAGCCCCAAGTCTGCCGATCGCTCTGCCAACAGTAGCTGGTGGTGGTAGTTCTCCACGTCGATCAGCGCGCTACGAATCTCCCGCTCGAGCCGGAGCCGAGTCTGACGCAGCTGCTCGTGTTGAACCTCCTGGTTAGCGGCGGCCTGGGCGATACGGTTTGAGGTGCTGAACCGGTTGAAGATGGGCCAGGACAGGTTGAGGCCCGCCTGCCAGTACTGGTCCTGGGGATTGAAGTCCCACAGCCCGCCGTAACCCTGTTGGCTGCTGCTGCGCGTAACGCTCCCGGAGAGAGACAGAGTGGGCCACCACGCGCCCCGCGCCGCACTCGCCTCGTAGTCGGCCTCCGCAGCACTGGCAGTGGCCTCGAGCACGGCCGGGTTCTCTCGCACCACGTGGTCGACCAGCGCCCTCGCATCGAGCAGTGCCGGATCGAAAGCCTCGGGAAAATCGCCCTGCACCTCGAACTCGACCGACTCATCCAGTCCGATGGCCTCTGCGAGGAGTAGCAGGGCCTTTCTGTAGTCACCCTGCGCGCGCGCCAGTTGCTGTTCCTGGCTGGCGACGTTGGCCTGCGCACCCAGCACGTCGGCCTGATCCCTCGCCACCACTCGAAGCAGTCGCTCGGTTGTCGACAGATCCTCCTGCCGGATCCGGAGAAGCTCCTCTTCGATCTCGATCGAGCTCAGTGCGGCAACGACCTGGTAGAATTGCCTCTTGATCTCCGCATCCAGCGTGACCTCCTCGGCGTCCACGGCATAGTGGGCGGCATCCGCACCGGCCCTGGAGCTTCTCAGGCTGTAGACGTTCTGCAGCCCGTCGAACAGCGTGATGCTGGAGTTCAGGCCCTGCGAGGAGCCACTGCTCTCGATCGTACGTGACTGGTCGACGTTGATATTGCCGCCAAAATCGTCTTCGCCAGTCGAGGTGATCCTCCTCGAGCCACTGAAGCCGAAACTGACTCTGAGGTCGGGGAAGAACGCACCGGCGGCAGCCCTCACGTTCGCGCCGGTCGCGTCCGCCCGTATGACGGCCTGGCGATATTGTGGATTCCACTCGCGGCCCAACCGCAGGGCATCTTCCAGCGTAAGCTTGGCCGGCACGTCCTGCGCAGCGACCATCGTCGGTGTCACCATAGTCGCGGCCAGCGTTAGCAATCTGGCCATGAGCGCACTGACGACCGTTCCCCGCTCCCCGCCCCCCACCCCCCGAACTCCACGCTCTCCTCTATCCCCGATACTCATTGCGGCCTCCCTCCTGCCGCCTTGACGTCCGCCACCAACCGGATCGGCGCGTCGTGCGTCAGAGTGTAGTGGCCGTCGACCAGCACGACTTCGCCCGGCTCTACCATGTCGGTGTCGGGATTCGGCACCAATTCGACGAGCGAATCGTTCATGAGTCCCGTGGTCACGTAGCGCCACTTGGCCAGACCTTCCGAGCCCTCACCTTCGAACACGAACAACATCGCCCGACGATCCCGCTCCAAGATGGCTGCTCGCGGGACAAGCAAACGATCGGCGAAGGTTTGGGCTTCCAGCGAGACGCGAGCGTACATGCCCGGGAGAATTCGTCCCTCGGCATTCGGCACCAGCACGGTCACCCGCGCAGTACGGGTCTGCTGCTCGACCACGGGATTGACGGTCTCGATCGTTCCAACGAAGGTCTCTCCGGGAAATGCCGAGAACGAAACAGAGGCCTTGCGCCCCGGGGAGAGGTAACCGACCTCACCCTCGAGCACCTGCACCTCGACTTTGATCGGGTCCAAGTCAACCACCGTGAGCAGCTCGTCACCCACTCGGGCGAATTCGCCCTCCACAACACGGATACTCGCGGCCCGGCCTCGGAACGGCGCTCGAATATCCGTTCGCGTCAACTCGAGCCTCGCCCTGTCGACAGCCACCTCTGCTTGATCAAGCCCACTGCGAGCTCGCGCGACTCGATCACGCTCAGCGCGAACCTCCGGATCGGTGATCTGATCGTCGAACAGCGTGAACTCCTGGTAGCTTGCTTGAGCCTGCGCCAGCCCAGCCTCAGCGTCTGCCAGGTTCAGCTCGTACTCGGTCGGGTCGATTTCGATCAGAAGTCGACCGCCGCCCACACGGTCGTTCTCCTTCACATGAATCCGGGTTATCGGACCCTGGACTTGGGCCAACAGCCTGGATTGCTTGATGGCCGCCGCTTGAGCCGCGGCCGATACTGAGACGATCAAGGTATCCCGGACGGCGACGGCGCCCGCTACTGGAATCCCGATGTCAGTCGAGAACGCCGCGTTGGCTGACACCTCCGGACGTTCCGCGTCGCTGCCGGTGGCGTCGTCTCCCTCGGAGTCACCGGATCCGGTGATGCGTTTGTAGCCACCGTACCCGCCGGCGCCAAGAATGGCCACGGCGGCCACTCCGATTAGGTACTTAGATATGGTCATAAGGCACTAGCCCACGTCTGAGAGCCGGGTTGAGCACTGGACGGCACCAACCCCTTGATGGCATCAGCCTCGGTTTCGAATGCAGCGACTTCTCCTCACCCGATCTGCTGCACTCGGTCGATCCGGCTGACACCAATCGCGGCACGCTTGATGCGAAACAGCCAGCCTTAAGATGCATGAGCTTATGAGTTGGTTGCGCATATGCAATATGCTGGTCGTACCCGAGATTTCTATAGCCGGTCCGCTAAACTGCGAGCGGGATCTTGCTCACCTCGTTCGATGGCGCGATGATACGTGTCAACCGGCCTCCTTAGTTAACCACTCAGTAGGAGCAGGCGCCGTTGTCAAGTAGGTCATCAACCAGATTTCACAGACCGGCGATTGCCGTCAGCGTTGCTGATCCCGGTGCGATGGTTCACGCTCATTCTGCAGTCGAAGCTCTCGGAGGCAGACCACGTCACGTGTCACCGGTCCAACTACTACAGGTGGCCGACGGTCCGGAATTCGCTGGCCTCATCTATGATCTGGCTCCGTGGAATAAGAGCGTAGTGCCGCTCTTGGGGATGCTGCGGCAGAAACACCCGGACCTCCCGATCCTGCTGTACGCTCCGAGTCGGCCGGAAGTGTCGCAAGCCCTTTTGCAGCTACGTCACTCTGACGTCACGGGATTGCACGTTGAATACCAGGACCGGGCCGGTCGGTCTCTGATGGCGCTGCGGGATCACGTCCGGTGGCTGCTCGCTGCCGTACACGCTGCCAAAGTGACACACTTGCTGCAGCTACTCCTGCCAAACATGCCCGGCCGTGCAAAAGGATATGTCCAGCGCATCCTCGATCGCATCGCAGACTCCAGCGCGTCACGGCAACTCTCGGTGTCATCCGTGCTGGCCGGATCGAATCTACCGCTGCGCACGCTGCAGTATTCTCTCGGCGCAGCGGGTCTGCCGCCTCCCAAGATACTGCTCGACTGGGTAACCCTTCTGTTCGCGACCCTCTCAGCAGATGTATCCCGCCGCACTACTATGGAAGTGGCTCGCGACTTTGGGTTCGACACACAGAGGATCAATCGCCTCCGGCGCCGCCTCCTCCACAATGCGGTCGGCAGAATTAGCCCCGCTCAGGAGTTCGATATGACATTCCTTGCGTTTGCAGAGGCATGCAGCGTCTCCCAGCGAACGGCAAGCACATTGCTCAAGTGGACCGGGTAGCGACACCGCGCATCTACCCAGCTCCGAACTCCACTCCAGCGTCACGCCGCAGCGAGACCCTGCCCGATGGCCTCGGGGATCGGGCCCAAGTGCAACCCTCCACGGTATCAGTGCATCTAACTGGTTGAAGACACGGCACAGAGGCTGATCGAATATGCAGTTGGCCGGCAGCGGATTCGGACTGCGGAGTCTGCTCTACGCAGGAGGGAATCGGGCGCTGATCGCTAGGGCGGTGCAGGCCAGGACTCCGCTGCCGGTCAAGCGCATTGTCAGATTCGGCGACTGCTACACCCTGTACGATGACAAGGGCAACGCCATTGGCAAAATCTGCCATCCCGAGAGTTCACCGCGCTTGGGACGGAACCAGGAGACGGTGCTCCTGAGGCGAGACTAGACAGCACGGCGTGGCGCGCCGGTCCCCCGTCAAGTGAGACGTGCGCCCTTCAGCGATTCCTTTGGGTGCTGCGGCCCTTCGGCCAATTCAAATCTCCACAGCGATCTTCCCCATCTGCTGCCCACTCTGCAACCTGTAGAACGCCGCAAGACCGTCGTCAAGCGAATACACAGAATCTATCGTCGGACGGAGCTGCCCGCGGCCAAGCAGCTGCACAATCTCATGATATTCCGCAATGTTGCCCATGGTGGATCCCATGATCGTCCATTGATGCCAGAACATCCGCCGCACATCGGTGACAGCCTTCGGCCCTGTCGTTGCCCCACATGTCACGAGCCGGCCTCTCTTTGCGAGGGCACGAAGCGAACGCTCCCAGGTTTCTTCACCAACGTTCTCGACGACCACGTCGACTCCACGTCGGCTAGTGAGGCGACGGATCTCCTGCACCACGTCCGTTTCAGCATGATTGATGACCGCATCCGCTCCCAGCGACTTCGCAGCCGCGAGCTTCTCTCTGCTGGATGATGTCACGAAGACCGTAGCACCCATGAACTTGGCGATCTTGAGGGCGGCACTGGACACCCCGCCACCCACACCCCAGATCAGCACTGACTCTCCGGGCCGGAGCTGAGCCCGTGTCACGAGCATTCGCCATGCCGTGAGGGTCACCAGCGAAAAGGCCGCGGCTTCGGCCCACGTCAGCTCCTCGTGAGGCGCTGACAAAGTGGGCATGGGTTCCAGGTTCTGTTCCGGGACTACCAAGTACTCTGCCAACGTCCCCGGCAGATGCTCTCCGAGGAGTCCGTAGCTGTCACACAACGAGTGCTCACCAGCCAGACAGTACTCACAGTGGTGACACGACACACCGGGATTGATCATCACCCGATCCCCCTCCTTAGCTCGTGTCACGGTAGCACCAGCCTCTGCAACGATCCCGGCGCCGTCGCCGCCAAGTATGTGGGGCAACTCCAGAGACAAACCCGGTAGGCCTCGCAGTGTCCAAAGATCGAGATGGTTCAGAGCCGCTGCCTTCAGCTGGACCTTCACGCTACTACTGGAAGACAGTCCTGGCTCAGCAACTTCAGTGACCTCCAGTTGCGAGAGGTCACCGTGTCTGCGCATTACGATTGCCTTCATTCCGACCGATCGTGCAGACTTGGGGTGGAAGTAGAACCTGCTGGGTGAAACCTACCCACGGGCGGAGAGCGCCGCCCGTGGTTCAAGGTCGGAACACCGGTGATAACAGTCTATCTGCAGCCGACTCAGGATGAACTTGTGAGGGCACCGCGTCTCCTGTCAAAGGCAGGATGTAGAGGCGGTTCTCCCTTCCCGAGGGCCCCTCAGCGACCACAACGACTGCAAGTATATCGGCCGCTGGAGCAACGGCATAGTCCTCCACCATCAACCCTTCCGGTGAGAGCCGAGAGACTTCACGCGTGAAGTTCATCCGCTCCACTCTCTGACTCGAGACACGACCTCGTCTTTCAGAGACCACGTACACCAAACTGGAGTCGCCGATCCAGGCCGGGTTCGTCTCGTCTTGGTCCGATGACGTGAAGTTGCGTTGGTTCGATCCATCCAGATTCATCAAGTAGAGATCGCTCTCGCCATCGCGCACTGACGTGAAGGCGATCGTCTGGCCATTGGGAGATATCACCGGCTGACGGTTGGGTTCGTCGCCATGAGTGAGTTGCCGTGGCTGGCTGCCGTCGGCATTCATTATCCAGATCTGCGGCACGCCCCCGGCGTCCGATTCATAGACGATTCGCTCGCCGTCCGGCGTCCAGCACGGTGAACGTTCGACGGAAACCGTCGTGTTGAGTTGAACCGGATTGGAGCCGTCTGCGTCCGCGATGAGGATGTCGAAGTTGCCGCGGCGGTCAGATACGTAGACGAGCCGCGTTCCGTCCGAGGAGAATCTGGCGTCGTATTCGGCACCAGGCTGATCGGTGACTTGATGCAGTAGCTCCGGTTGCCCCGGGTCGAACGAGTACAAATCAGCGCTTCCATCGGCGCGGGCGTAGGTGACCAGGATCTGGCCCAATACGTACACGGTGGCTGTATCGCTGGAGCCCCATGGAGTGCTCACGACTACGCCAGCAGTACCGTACCCGACGGGATCCAGATTCCCGTCAGCATCGACTTCTACCACCAGGGGATCCGTGGATGTCCAAGTAACTCCGGTAGCCTCGCTGACAGGGGTCCCGTCCTGGTCGGTGAACGAGGCCACGAGCCGGCGCCTCTCAGCCCGTCCCAGGGTCAAGCGGCCGGCCTCCAGCGCGAGACCTCCCTCGATAACGTTGATCTGCCACGTACCTTCCAGACCCTCACCGGGGGCTCGCACGGTGAGTTCGGTTCTGCCCAGAACCTTGCCGGTGAGTTTGCCGGTGGCAGGATCGAACGAGGCTACCGCGGTATCCCGAACCAGCCACGTCACCGGCGCCTCGGGAACCGGTGTCTCGTCCGCGGCCCGAGCCGTAGCGCTGAATCCGATCGAACCTCCCAGCGGGACTGCCACAGGTCCCCGATCCCGCTGTGGCAGCAAATCCAGGAACTCCACCGGCCGGTGTACGGTGACCGGGAGCCGACTTTGCTGTCCGTACCCGGAGACGACCAGCTCCGCCTGTCCGGCCCCTACACCCGTGACCACCCCGATGGGCGAAACACGCGCCACAGTGACATCGGTGGATCGCCAAGTCAGCCGTCTGGGCTCTAGCCGCCGGTCGTTCTGTTCAGGGACCACAACCCTGACCGTGTCACTCAGTTGGGGCGAAACGCCCAATATCTCCCGATCGAATCCAAACGGTGTCTGGGCCACCTGCACCGTGACACGGGCGATCAGTCCGCTGGCAGACACCACCTCGACTACACCCTGGCCCGGCGTCAGACCCACCACGGAACCTTGAGGCGAGACAGTAGCTATGTCCGGCGTCAGCGAGCGCCAGTTCACCTCTGAGGGCGCCGTTGGTGAACCGTCGTCCGTGAGAAACCTCACCCGCAGATCCACGTCCTCAGTCGGCAGCAAGAACACCGATCCTGGTTCGATCTGCAACACGGTCGCAGCGCCGGCTGCAGCAATCGGGCCTGGTGCCACACCCGCAGCAGACACCTGGATTGCAGCGGAGGCCGAGCGGTTGCCAACCTTGGCCTCGATAGTGGCGATCCCCTCGGCGACCCCGACCACTGCTGCGATTCCTGGTACGCTGGGATCTGCCTCAACCACCACGACGGCGGGATTGGAGGATACCCAGACGAATCTCGCGGTCGCGATGTTGTCGCCACGGGCGTCGTATGCCGTGGCCAATAGCTCGCGGCGCTCCCCAACCGCGAGCCTCACGGTACCGGGTGCAAGTTGGACCTCAGCCACCTGCTGCGCCCGAAGCATTGGAGGCTGCGCCGCAAGTACCACAGCGAGGGAAAACAGTATGCGCGATCTATCCATCGAACTCCATCACCCGCGAAAGACCGTAACTACCTGCCAAATATAGGGATATGTTCCGCTACGTTAGGCCAGGCCAGCCACAGTGTCAAGGCAAGACCTCACGAGCAAAGAGTGACCTGCGACCCCAACCGCCCGAGCGCAACAGAATGGATCTGCCCAACCACTTGCGGTTGGCCACCCTGTCTACAGAATGTATAGACGTGCCATCAACCGACCGAGGTAGGCGTATGACAATGAATCCTGATCCCACCGGTCCCAGCTTTGGCGGTCCAGGCATGTGGGACCCGATGCCCCTGATTCCGCCGACGCGGCCTCAGCGAGAACCGAGCGAGCCCAAAGAGAAGCCAGCTGACCTGATCTGGTCCAGACCCGAGGTACGTCCGCCTGCTGCCGAACCGGCGGCCGAGGCGGAGGCCGCGCCCGCTGCCCAGAAAAAGCGGCCGGCGCGGGCCAAGGCGGTGTCCAAACCGGCCAAGAGGGCCGCGCCGCGGAAGAAGGCTGCCAAGAGTAAGGCTGCAACGAAGCGTGTCGGCAAGAAGAAGACCGCCAAGAAGAAGACCGCGAAGAAGAAGCCCGTCAGGAAGAAGACGAAGAAGAAGCCCGTTAAGAGGAAAGCGGCGAAGAAGAAGATTGACAAGAGGAAGGCCGTGAAGAAGCGACACGCCAAGCGTAAGGCGACCAAGCGCAAGACGGCCAAGCGCAAGACGGCCAAGCGCAAGACGGCCAAGCGGAGCACCCGACGCAAGGTTGCGGCGAGAAAGGGCACCAAGAAGCGCACAGTCCGGAAGAGGTCCGGCGGCACGAAGAAATCAAAGGCGCGAAGGGGAAGACGGCGTTAACGTCAACAGAGGGCAAGCCACCTGTGAGAACCAGCTTGGCCGTTGAGTGGGGGCGGCGACGTGGCGGTTGGGTGGAGTTCGGTTGCGACCCTGTGCACCCCCGCCGCTACCCCACACTGTGGTCGACAGGGAGGCTCGTTTTGCTCCTGCTTGCTGCGCTTACGGGCTGCCTCGGACCCGGTAGCGACAAGACTGCGTATGTAGGTGCCACCGTGTTCGACGGGACGGGCGCACCGCCAATACTCGACGGCGTGATCATCGTTGGCGACGGACGAGTCGAGCAGGTAGGCCCCCCCGATCTCGTGAAGCCCCCTCGGGGAGCGCTCGAAATCCGCCTGGACGGTAGGTGGGTAATACCGGGCTTGATCGACGCCCACGTGCATCTTGAGCGCTGGACCCTATCTCGGTTCCTTGCCTACGGCATTACCTCCGTTAGGGCACTCGGCGGAGATCGTGACACCGTAGTTGCGCTGCGTGACTCGGTGCTGGCGGGCGCGATTGCTGGACCCCGGCTCTACATCTCCGGCCCGATGATCGACGGGCGGCCCGCTACTGGGGGGGGGCCACCGAAGTCCGCGATGCCACCGCGGCCCGCCGGGCAGTAGATGATCGCGTTTTGATCGGCGCGGCGCAGGTGAAGGTCTATACCAAGCTCGACCGACGGCTGCTGGAGCCGCTGCTCGATGAGGCCGTCGCACTGCAAATGCCGGTCGCCGCACACCTTGGCAGAGTCGATGCGCTGACGGCTGCCCGGATGGGAGTGACATCCCTGGAGCACATGAGCGGTGTGGTGGAGGCGGCCTTGTCGGACCCGGCCAGGCTTTATCGGGCCCATGATGACTTCTTCACCGGCTGGAAGATGTTCGCACGGGCGTGGTCCTCCCTGGATTCTGCCGCCTTGGACCGAACGGCACGTGCCCTGGCCGAGACCGGGGTAGCTGTCGTACCGACGTTGGTGCTCCACGAGGTATATGGCCACCTGGCAGATCAGGAGTTCATTGAACGACTGGACCTGACGGGCGTTCCGCAGCAGGTCCAGGAGGCGTGGGACATCCCCGATCTCATACGGCGCGCGGGGATGCGGACGGCAGATTTCACCGCGTTCCAGCGTGCCCGACCCTCGCAGGATCAGTTTCTCCGTCTGTTCAGCAGGGCGGGCGGCACTATTGCAGCCGGCACCGACACACCCAATCAGCTGCTTGCGCCCGGTGCCGGCCTGCATCGCGAACTTGAGCTTCTGGTCGCGGCAGGGTTGAGCAACGAACAAGCGCTGTTGGCAGCGACGCGTGAGGCAGCACAGGTCCTCGGCTCAGATTCCCTCGGCGTGCTCAAGCTAGGGGCCGTCGCAGATTTTCTCGTGCTCACGGCGGATCCGCTCGACAACATCTCGCACACCCGGAGAATCGAGCGTATCGTACTGCGAGGAACCAGCTATGATCCGGTGGAGTTCAAACAGGACTGGGAAGGAAGACGGGAGAGGTGACGCGGATCGTGAAGTCACAGGTGCGGATACGGGATTCGCGGCCCTGTGACATAGTCGGGCACACTTCTCATGATCGCCGGAGCGGAGTCGCCAGTGTTTGACAAGACCATCGATCGAGCTGTGATACACGCCGATGAGAGTTGCTTGGGCAACGGGATGGAAGGGACCAACCCGGGTGGCGCTGCGTCGCTGGTGGAGATCCTCCGGGCCGAGGAGATCAGCCGGTATGACCTCTACATCTCGGCACCCGACACCACCAACAATCGGATGGCATTGTCTGGCGCAATAGCTACCATCGCACTGGTAACCGAACGATGCGGACGGGTGCCTCTGATTTTCGTTTCCGATTCGCAATATCTGGTCAAGGGAATCTCGCAGTGGGCACCCGGTTGGCGAGCCCGGGGCTGGCGGCGCAAAGGGGGACGGGTCGAGAACCTGGAAATGTGGAAGCGACTGGTTGTGGTCAGCAGCAAACAGCAGGTCACGTGGATATGGGTGCCTGGACACGCGGGACACGCGAAGAATGAATATGCCAACGACCTGGCGATACGCGCGGCGACTGAACAGTCCATATCCGAGGGCCTGATTGAATCGGGTTTCGATGAGTGGCTGCTCAGCCGACGTTCGCGAGGCCTGTTCGCAGACTACGATCCCGACCGCAACACGAGAGAGCTTGGCGCGGCACTCGAACAAAAACAATGACTGCATTCAAAGACGGCGTTAGCAGCAACACCCATCCTCTCAACATCCTACCGGACGGAGAAGAGCCCCAGCTCGACAGGATACCGCTTTTCGAAGTGTACATGAGAATGGCCGAGGAACTGGCCAAGCGGTCTACGTGCGCCCGGCTCCAAGTTGGCACAGTCGTGACCGACGCACTGCTGGAGAACGTCTTGGCCATCGGGTACAACGGGAATGCTAAGGGTTTCCCCAATCAGTGCGACTCCTCAACGCCGGGCGTTTGCGGGTGTCTGCACTCAGAGGTCAACGCCCTCGTCAAGGCGCCGGGAGATATCCGCGACAAGGTGCTCTTCATAACTGACAGCCCTTGCGTCATGTGTGCCAAGCTGATAATCAACTCTGGCACGACACACGTGTTTTACCGTCGGCCCTACCGCGATACGAGCGGTATCAGAGTTCTGGAGGCAGCTGGAATCACTACGGTACATTATGACCGCTGGGCCGATGAGTGGCGTTAGGGAGGAGTCGTACCAGCAAGATGGATGATCTTGAGCGGCTTTTTGAGAGATTGGTGGAGGTCCTCGCCAGGGAAGATCCCTCTCGGCTCCGAATGCCGTTTCAAGTGTCTGAGCTGTACCAAAGCATAATCCCATACCGCCGCTACAGGAATCAGCTCCAGTTCGACACCAACCAAGACTATGAGATGGCAGTACTGCGCCTATTGGCAGGGGAGGGCGGCTACCTAACGGTTGAGCCCAGAGAAGTGCAACAACAGCTCGCCGAGGAGGTACAGGCGATCAATCCTAACCCCGGTGTTTTTCGGGAGTTTGCTGCCGCCCGTGTGGTACTGAACACCGAAGCGATACGAAACTTGATGAGCACCTCGGATTCCTACGCGCCGCCGGCAGGAATGGCGGACAAGACGCCCGAAGGCGCGGCACGCTATGCTCCAGCCCCACGCGTCACTCCGTCAACCGCGCAGCTCCAACCAAGCACCGAGTCAGCTGAGACTCCACCGAAGCTCCGTCCACAGGCAGGTGCAGACAGATGCCCTCAGTGCTCGGCGACGCTACCACATGATCGCGAGGTCAGCTTCTGTCCGTTCTGTGGTGATCGAGTGCGAGTAACTCACTGCCCTAGGTGTGGTTGCGACATAGAACCACGCTGGCGGTTCTGTGCGGATTGCGGCGCACCCGCTGGCGACGGTTGAGGAGGGGGGCTGTCTCATGGAAATCCTGCTGGGTGCACTCGGGGTCGCGGCTGCTTACGCCTTCAGCAGCCTCCGTGTTCTCAAGCAATACGAACGCGGCGTCACATTCCTACTTGGGAAATTCTGGGCTACCAAGGGACCAGGTCTGGTGTTTGTGCCGTCGATCGTGGCCAAGATGCAGAGGATCTCCCTACGCATCATCGCGATGGATATCCCTCCGCAAGATGTGATCACGCGGGACAACGTGTCTATCAAGGTGAACGCGGTGCTGTACATGCGGGTCAAGAATCCGGAAATGGCGGTGATAGAGATCGAAGACTATCTGTTCGCCACCAGCCAGTTGGCCCAGACCACGTTGAGAAGTGTGCTCGGAGAAGTGGAGCTCGACGAACTGTTGGCCGATCGCGAGAAGATCAACGGGATCCTCAAGCAGATAGTGGATGAACGAACTGAGCCGTGGGGTATTGAGGTCTCAGCCGTTGAAGTGAAGGACGTAGATCTGCCGGTTGAGATGAAGCGCGCTATGGCACGCCAGGCGGAATCGGAACGAGAGCGCCGCGCCAAGGTGATTGCTGCAGAGGGAGAGTTTCAGGCGGCAGATCGTCTGGCACAGGCAGCGCATATCATCGGTCAGGAGCCCTCGGCATTAACGCTGAGATTGCTGCAGACGGTCGTGGAGATTTCCAGCGAGAACACGTCGACGGTCATTCTGCCATTGCCAGTCGACATAATCAAGCCATTCACGGATCTGGCCAAGAAGATCACCGATGCAACTGGAAAGCAGCTTCCCGAATCTACGGCAGCGACGTTGCCAGAAGTGACTGAATCGACACGAACGGAACAGCACCTCCGATCAAATGAGTAACGACCTAGTCCCGACGAATTCTCGCTTCGACAGACCCGCACTGGAGCGGATCATCCAACGGGCTGCAGAACTGCAATCGAGAGAACGGGACATCGGAGATTCTCTCACCGAAGACGAGCTGCTGAGCCTCGGTCAAGAAGTGGGTATCGCTCCCGGCCATTTGCGACAGGCCATGCAGGAGGAGCGGACCCGGGCTCTCGTTCCCGTAGAACGTGGCACTCTCGTGCGGCTGGTTGGCCCGCGACGCGTCGCATCGGAACGCGTCATCGCAAGACGCAGCGACACGATCGAAAGGGAGCTATTCCGGTGGATGTCCGAAGGTGAACTGCTCCAGGTCAAGCGCCGCTACCCCGATTCCATCGCATGGGAGCCGAAGGAAGGTGCATGGGCATCTCTCAGGCGTTCACTGGGGGTCGGCGGGCGGAAGTACCTGCTGGCCCGCTCGCGCGAGGTCGTCACACGAGTCACGACAGTGGATGACAACCGTTGCCTGGTCCAGTTGATCGCGGATCTGTCCAATACACGCAGCGAGTACCTACTGGGCAGCGGAATCGTGATGGGGAGCAGCGCGGCTGCCACTGGAATAGCACTTGTACTTGGGGTCCTGCTCCCGGTGGCAGTCATTCCCGCCGTCCTCGGTGTGCCGATCGCGTATTCAGTCGCGCGTGACCGACGGCGCCAGGTAGAGAGACTCCAGGTTGCCCTGGAACAGATCCTCGACCGACTGGAGCACGAGGACTTCGACGGCAAATCCAGGCCGAGCAAACAGCTGCCAGGGTTGGTCGAACGTGTGACGGCTGAAATTCGCAAGAACCTCGGGATCGATGACAGTCGTGACGACTGCAACAACACCGCTATCCTTGATACCGACTAGCTCCGCTCGGGTCCGCCGCCGCTGTGCTTGGCACGTACCGCCGCTGCCACCGGTCCGCCAGGCGACAACCGCACTAACCGTGGCGGCGTTGGCTGTCGCATGCGGCGCGGGAGCCGTCCGACCGCGGTTCGAACCGTTCCCACAGGCACTATCCGATACGGTGCATGCGTTCGCAGATTCTGTGACGATACAGATCGGCGAATTGCTGGTTGCTGAAGGACTGGACGTACGACATCTCCGGCCTGCTGAGGGATTCGCAGAAACAAAGTGGTTCGATGTGACGACGAAGCGCACCACAAGCTCGATGACACTCGACACGGACTCAGTTGTGCGATTTCGTTTCTGGGCGGATGCGGCCTCGGTGGACGCGTGCCTCGTGGTAGCTGAAGCGGTCAAGCGACGAATCCTCGACCCGTCACTACCGGAGCGCGAGACTGAGGAGCCGGTTCCTCCTCAGCATCCAGCGACCGAGATCCTCCGAAGGATCCTCACCAGCTTGAAGGAGCGTAACACGGGGTGAGAATCTGGAATCACAGCCATCAGTGGTCCGGAATAGGTCGGTAATGACAAGTGAAGCCGTTGACGTTGGGCTCTGGGACGTTGTAGTCGTTGGTGCTGGACCAGCCGGCGCCACCGCAGCAGCACACTTGGCGTCGTTCGGCCACACTGTGCTGTTACTCGACAAGCATCGGTTCCCGCGAGACAAGGTCTGCGGAGACGGACTGATTCCCGATGCTCTCAAGAGTCTCAGGGATCTTGGGCTGTATGAGACAATACGACGGGAAGGACACTGTGTCGACAAGATCGTCGTATTGAGTCCGTCTGGCATTCGAGTCGAGATAGATGCGCAATGTGTCACGCTCAAACGGCGGCAACTCGACAAGCTGATCGTAGACGAGGCTGTGGCCCGCGGTGCGACGTTCGCAGCCATGCTGGTCCACCGAATCCGACAGGACGCAGACGGCAGCGTTTACGCCGACACAGCAGATCCCGACACCCGTATCCATGCGCGCCTCGCGATACTCGCCACGGGTGCAGACGTCACATTGCTTGAAGGACTGAGCATGCTGGGCCGGAGAGCACCTAGTGGGATAGCAGCACGGTGCTATGTCCGCTCACCCGTGCAGGTCGATGAGTTAGTTGTGTCATTTGATCGATCGATTGCTCCAGGATATGCCTGGATCTTTCCACTGGGAGGGGACGAATACAACGTTGGATGTGGTGTGTTCTTTGACGGGCGGAAGGGCAAAACGGTCAATCTACGCGACGAGTTCAGCACCTTCACCTCCAAAGTAACGATAGCGCGATTGCTCATGGATCGGGCCGAATCAATCGATGCTTTGCGAGGTGCGCGTATCAGATCAGGGCTTTCCGGCTCTTCCCTGCATAACGGTGGCAGCGTGATCTCGATCGGCGAGGCGGTCGGGGCAACGTACCCGTTCACCGGGGAGGGCGTCGGTAAGGCGATGGAAACCGGTTCGCTGGCCGCTCTCCAAGTGCACGCCGCGCTGGAGCAGTCGAGCCTAGATCCTCTGCGTCGGTTCCCCTCCCTAGTCGATGAACGCCTGATGCCACGCTATCTTGGCTACAAGGTCGCGCAGCGTTGGATCTCCAGGCCATGGTTGTGTGACCTCATCGCAGCGCGGATCCGGTCGAGCCGCTCCCTCCAGGGCTTGGCGGCTGGCATCATCAACGAAGCCACCGATCCGCGGGATATATTCACATGGCGCACCTTGCTCCCGCAATGGAGTAGACGATCGAACCTAACGTAGACGATCATGGCAACTGCGACTCAGACACACCGCGTTAGGGAACGTGAGTTTTGCGAGGATATGCTGCCCAAGGTGTCCCGGACCTTCACCATCTGCATCCGATTGCTGCCCGAGGATCTGCGGCACGCTGTGCTTCTCGCATACCTGCTATGCCGGGTAGCCGACACTCTGGAGGATACACCCTCGTTGGAGCCGCGTGACAGAATCCGACTGCTACGTGCTTTTGCTCGATGCCTCGAGAGCGACGGCTGCGACGCCGACTTGTTGCGACACACGTTTGAGTCGTTTCAATCCGACGAGGAGCTTCTGACACGCGAGGCCGACACGGTGCTGGCGGAATTCCGCAGATTGCCTGTAAGGCAGCAAGACGCTGTGAGGCCATGGATCTCTGAGATGTGCGCGGGTATGGCGGAGTTCGCCGGCCGCACGAGGATCAAGTCGGAAGATACTCCACTAACGACAGTGGACGACTTGGAGCGGTATTGCTACTATGTTGCGGGGACCGTGGGCCACCTACTGACTGAGCTGTTTCGACAGCATCGACCTTTCCCTACCGCAGCACAGTACCAACGCATGAAATCGCTCGCTACAAGCTTCGGGCTGGGCCTACAACTCACCAACATCATCAAGGACGTCGCCGATGATCGCCGTCGGGGACAGAGCTTTTTACCACGACAGATGTGTCAGGATGCGAGAATCAGACCTGATGAAATCCAAGACAAGAATCACCTCGCCGAATCCCGGCAGGTGCTGCAGTTACTGATTCGGAAGGCCAAAGGACATCTTTGTGATGCCCTGCACTATTCCACAGCCCTACCACGTCGCCACTACGGAATCCGCAGCTTCTGCCTCACATCATTGTACTTCGCAGTCGCCACACTGCGAATGGCGGACCGTGACCCGCGGTTGCTGGATCCCGACCAGAAAGTGAAGATCCCACGTGGCCAGGTCTACCGCACGATCTTGATCACTAGGCTCATCGCCCCGGTGAATTGGATGGTTAAGCTCTATTTTCGCATACTTGCAGGCGGATCATGGTGGCAGCGATGTCGCAGTATGACACCAACATCACCAGCAACCAATTGAAGGACGTGCCTCGCTCGTGAAGCAATACCTCGATCTCCTGCGATTCGTCCTCGACCACGGCGTGCGCAAGGCGGATCGTACCAGAACAGGGACCATCAGCACCTTTGGCTGCCAGATGAGATTCGACCTGAGTGTCGGATTCCCACTCGTCACAACCAAGAAGCTGCACGTCAAGTCAATCATCTACGAGCTCCTCTGGTTTCTCCGCGGCGACACTAATATCCGCTACCTCAACGAGCATGGAGTGAGTATCTGGGATGAGTGGGCCGACGATCATGGCGACCTCGGCCCAATCTACGGTCGCCAGTGGAGATCGTGGCCCACACAAACCGGCGCGCCAGTAGACCAAATGAGCGAACTAGTGACAAACATCCGACGGGATCCGGATTCGCGGCGCCTCGTGGTGAGCGCATGGAATGTGTCGGAAGTTCCGCAAATGGCGCTGCCGCCGTGCCACGTCTTCTTTCAATTCTACGTGCACGAAGGTCGGCTGTCTTGCCAGCTGTATCAACGGAGCGCCGACCTGTTCCTTGGTGTACCGTTCAACATCGCATCCTATGCTCTCTTGACCATGATGGTGGCTCAGGTTACTGGTCTGCAAGCGGGCGAGTTCATTCACACTTTCGGCGATGCGCATCTCTACGTGAATCACTTGGACCAGGCGCGGCTTCAGATCACCCGACAACCGCGGCCGTTACCGAACATGATCATCAGACCGAACGTGAAGTCGATCTTCGACTTCGAGTACGAGCATTTCACACTGACCGGTTACAGGCCGCATCCGCACATACCCGCAAAGGTGGCCGTATAATCATCTCACTAATAGCAGCGGTGGCCGAGAACCGGATCATCGGCGCAGGCAGCGCTCTTCCGTGGCACCTGCCGGCTGACATGCGCCATTTCAAGGAACTGACCACTGGGCACACGGTGATAATGGGACGCAAGACGTTCGAGACCCTCAACAAACCGCTGCCCCGCCGTCGCAACGTGATCATAACCAGAGATCGAGACTACCATCCTGGCGGTGTGAGCGTCGCCCACACGCTGTCCGAGGCACTGAGTCTCGCCGCAGGTGAGAGGGAGGTGTTTGTGGCGGGCGGCGGTGAGATCTACCGCCTTGCGCTCCCACACGCGAACCGTCTCTATCTAACGGTGGTGCATGCCGACTTCGAGGGCGACACACTGTTCCCGGAGATCGATTGGACCGAGTGGACGCTGCTAGAGGAAGAAAGGCATGAGGCGGACGAGAATCATGCCTTTTCGTTTTCGTTCAAGTGCTTCCAACGAGTGGACAAACGGCTCGTGTCGTCGATCCGACACGAGCCGTCAATCGAAGCCTAACCGCAGGTCAACCCTTCGCAGCCTCCTCCTCTTCCCGCTTCCGCTCGGCGATGATCCTCTCTGCCACGTCAGGTGGAACCTCTTGATAGCTCGAGAACTCCCAGCGGAACGTTCCTCGCCCGTGTGTCATCGAGTGCAGTTGCGTAGAGTAGCGGTACATCTCTGCTTCGGGGACAAAAGCCTTCACTTTCGTGAGCCGCTTATCAGGCTCGGTCCCGACGATCTGGCCCCTGCGGGAAGAGAGGTCGCCCATCACATCACCAAGGTTCTCATCAGGAGTCCAGACTTCGACTTCGTGAATCGGCTCGAGGATAACCGGCTTGCAGGTTGGTGCCACGTTTCTAAAGGCAAGGATTCCCGCCATCTTGAACGCCTGCTCGCTGCTGTCGACATCATGGAAGCTGCCGTCGTAGCAGTCGGCCTTGAAATCGACGACTGGGGCCCCAGCGAGCACACCGCGCTCGGCCGCTTCCCTGATACCCTTGTCAACGGCCGGAACGTACTTCGCGGGGATAGCACCTCCGACAATCGATTTGGAGAACTCGTAACCAGCACCGCGATCTAGCGGCTCGATGCGAATCCTGCAGTCACCATATTGGCCGCGACCGCCTGTCTGCTTCTTGTGTTTCCCCTGCCCCTCGCCCTTGCCCTTGAACGTCTCGCGGTATGCGACCTTGGGCTTCCCCAGTTCCGCGTGAACGCCAAACTTACGTTCCAGCCGTTTGACCACCACCTCAAGATGGCGCTCACCCCTTCCACTGATCAGCGTTTGCCGCAGCTCGGCACTGTACGTGTGGTCGAAGGTGGGATCCTCGTCGTGCAAACGCTGCAGTCCCATTGACAGCTTGTCTTCCTCACCGCGCTTGGTGACCGCCACCGATAGCACGATGAGAGGTGCCGGAAACGGAATCTTCTTGAGGACGATGGGCGTCCCCTGGGTGGACAGCGTGTCATTGGTGTGGGTGTCGCGTAGTTTCGCAACGACGCCAATGTCGCCAGCGTGTAGTTCGGGCACCTCGACACGGTCCTTACCCTGAGCCACCGACAAGTGGTTGAGCTTCTCCAGTGACTCCCGCGGCGCGTTGTAGATGTCTGCGCCATTGCCGACCCTACCCGAATAGATCCGGAAGAGCGTGACTTCTCCCACGTGTGGCTCAGAGACGGTTTTGAATACCTGGGCCACCAACGGTCCGCCATCACTCGCATCCAAACTGACATCCGCAGCGTCTCCCCACGTCTTTGCGGCTACTGGCGGGCACTCAGTGGGAGCGGGAACGAGTTCCACGTGTTTGGTCAGCAGCGCCCGTGTCCCGTACGTGCTCTGCGCAGAGCAACACAGCAGCGGGTATAGCTCTCCGCGAAGCATACCTGCCTTCATTGCAGCAATTGCTTCATCGCGCGAGATCTCGTCGCCGCCCAGGTAGCGTTCCAGCAACGCATCATCCGTCGTGGCAATGGTCTCGATCAGGTCCTGAGAGTATTGCTCCAGTCGGTCGGCATACTCGTCGGGAACGTCAACTTCATCGTACTCGCCGGTCTTGGTGCCCTTCTTGAAAATGTGGCAACGCTTCGAGAACAAATTGACGATCCCGTGGAAGTCGGGGCCTTCACCAACGGGAATCTCGATCGGCACCACTTTCGCACTGAGATTCTTCTTGATGTCCTGGTAGATCCGCTCGAAGTCAGCGTGCTCTTTGTCCAACATAGAGAGGACGGGCAAGCGTGGGATCCCGCGATCTCCGGCGTACTCCCACACTTTCTCGGTGCCGACCTCGACACCGGCAGTGGCTCCGACAACCACCAGAGCGGCATCGGCGGCGTAGACACCGGCCAACGCATCACCCGTAAAGTCGAGATACCCGGGAGTGTCGATCAGGTTGATCTTCGTGTCCATCCACTCGGCATGGGCCAGCGCCAAGCTGATGGAGTACTGCCGTTCGATATCGTCGGGAGTGTAATCAGTGAGTGCCGTTCCATCGGGGACCGAACCATGTCTCTTGCTGCTACCGGCCACGAATGCGAGGGCATCAACCAGGGTGGTCTTACCGCTCGCACCGTGGCCTACTACCGCCACGTTACGGATAGCTTCACTTCCATAGACACGCATGTGTCGCACCTCCTGAACAAGGGACCGTGAACATCGCAGGGTGGGACACGATATGTCAAATCTGCACCGTACGGCCGCCCAACCGCGAGCTGAGTGACAGCCCAAGCTTGCGGTGCCCCTATCTCCCCACTCACGATCGGTTACATTGGTCCCACGAAAACCGCGAGAATGCCGTGGACTCAGTTGCACACCTCTTGGTCGAGCTAGTCCAAGCAGCGCTGCGCCCGCAGGAGACGTCACATTTCCTACAGGAGGCAGCGACTGTCATCAGTCGATGGGCAGGGAGCATCCCCGTGTCGATCGAGTATCGCATCGGAGAGAAGCGAAACTCGGCTACCAGTGGTCCAGCACCACGAGAAGGAGAGATTCCGCAAACCGCCTCCTGGACCGACAGGGAGACCGGCACAAGCATAACGGCCCAGCTCTGCTGGGCATCGGATCCCGCCCCGAGGCCCACCATCAATGCGATCTTGGCGGTAGCGAATGCGCTGGCGGCACTACTCGAACGATGCCGGGGGGTCGAACGGCCCAGCACGATCGCCAAGAGCATCGTGGAAGCAAGCCCCTGGCCGACAGCTCTGATCGACAGCGATGGCCGTGTGCTGATCGCCAACCGTGCCTTTGTCGCTCTGACCGGCGTCGCAGCCGATTGGACGGAGGCCGGAAGCCCTCCGCTCTTGGCGCCGGCTCTCGTCGAGGCCGAGCCGCTCGTTCACGCTTTAGAGCTGGCCGCCCACGGCGCTCGATGGGAGGGTGGCGTAACAGTCTGCCACCAAGAAAATCGGCGCTCCTGTGAAGCCGTAGTTACGAAGATCGTCGGCCAGCACCCCGATCGGCTCCTCCTGACCCTGCACGACCGCACCGACCAACTGAGGGTCCAGAGAGAGGCCATAGCCCGCGAGAAGCTCGCCACCGCCGGTGAGATCGCCAGTGGGGTGGCTCACGAGGTCAACAACCCGCTAGCCGCTATCCGCATCGAAGCGGAACTGCTGGCGGGCAGTACGGCCGATCCTGAGACAGCTGATTCGGCCCGAGTGATAATCAGGGAGGTCGATCGCGCGTCGCACATAGCGAAGACGTTGATCCACCTAACGCGCAGATCGGACCGCGAACTTCATGGAGTGCAAGTGAACGACCTCTTGCAGGAGGTGCTCGACCTTCGATCCCAGCTGGACAACTGGCGGCGCATCGACCTGAGGCGCGAACTCGACCCCGCACTCCCGCCCGTCATCGGGCCTATTGCCGATCTCAGACAGGTCTTCTTCAACCTCGTGGTGAACGCCGAGGACGCGGTGCAAGGAGCGGCCGAAGCGGTGATTGAGGTGCGATCGGAGCTGGCCGGATCCGCGGTCCGCATCAGCATCTCGGACTCAGGGCCCGGTGTACCCGTGGAGCTGCACCAGCGCATATTCGACCCGTTCTTCACGACAAAAGATCCGGACAAGGGGTCTGGGCTAGGACTCAGCTTGAGCAACAGCGTTGTAGCCGAGTTGGGTGGCAAGATCTGGGTGGAGGACAGTCCCCTGGGAGGCGCTCGCTTCGTAATAGAGCTGGCTCACGGCCAAGGCCAGTGACCCAGTCGGGAGCACAACTCCCCGCCCCGGCGCATCATCCCTTTTGCAGCCCTGGCAGTAGAGTGCTTCTGGACCCACCTGGCACACGGAAGCTTGTGGCAGTGAGCTGGTAACCGACTGCCCGCGGCGGTCCATTTCTTCGCGTTCCTCTTTCTCGCGGCTGCTGGTGGTAGTAGCTTCAGCACCACACCGTTCTGAACATAAAAGGACTCCTGAATTGAATCGCATTCTCTGGGCAGCGCTTGTCGGATTGGCTTTGGCGACCCAAGCTCAGCCGCTGAAGGCTCAGAGTGGAGCGCTCGCCCTGTTTGGGTACGGCGGACGAGACCTGCCGCTGAGCAACCTAGATGAGGAGGGAGACCACCTCCGCGCCGACTGGATGGCGGGAGGCGGGGTGGCTGTTCAGCTGAGTACCAACTTCGCTGTCAGAGGCTCCTTCGCCATCGTTGAAAACGGCTGGGAGGGTACCAGTCTTGAGGTATCCGATTCTACGTTCAAGCGGACATTCGTGAGCCTCGATCTTCAGGCGGGCGCACCCCTGGCATCCGGCTTTGTTCCCTATTTCATTGCGGGAGCCGGATGGGTGAAGATCGATCCGCAGGAAGCCGCTCTGGAGCAGTTCAACAAGTTCGCGGCGCGCTTCGGAACCGGCGTCAACTATGTGATCGACAACAGCTTCCTTGCACTGATCCTCGAACTTGATACCTGGATTTACCACCTGGGCGGGCTTGGATACAATCGGGTCCAGTACGACATCACCATCATAGCTGGGCTGGCGGTCGCAGTACCGCTGTGATGGTGGCAGGTCAGCCCTGGGTAGTCGGTTGGGGGCACGTTCAACGGCGGGACAGAGTCAACAGGATCGCGTTTGCGAGGCCCAAGAGAATCAGTGCCAGGCCCAGTCTCCCCTGCCGCTCGGTAAACTTCGCGGCTCCGGCCAGTATGAAGAAGACCACGGCGAGCGCCATGAGCCAATCGCCAGCGCTCCAGGAACGCCAGATCACCATATCCTCCCGTGGGTGGATGGTTGTGTGCCTGTGTAAGGTAGTACGTAGACCCACGCGGTCCCAATGACCGAACGCGGAGTGCGGCCGTGGCAGGCGACCGGTGGACCCTGGCTCATTTCCCAAGAAGCTCCTTGAGGACCGCCGCAATTGGCGTTAACCTGACGCACATCTGCCCTTGACAGACCGCCATCTGCATGCTGGGGGCGCGTCATCCGTATCGCGGAGGCCGACCATGCTGCACAAGTGTACCGTGGCTGGGGTCGACGATAGTCCTGAAGGTGTCCGCTCGGCCAAGGTGGCGTGGGCGATCGCACAGGCTGCCGGAGTCGAGTGTTGTCTGGTACACGCCGCACGTGAGTATTGGGCGACCTCCGGAGGGACCGACATTCCGATAGACGTAGGAGCAATGAACCAGGCTGTTCTCCAGATTGCCCAAGAGAGACTCACTGAGGCGCTAGGCCCCACGATTCCACCTGAGGCCGTATCCCATCTGGAGGTGAGGCTGGGGCGGGCTGCCGTGCTGATCCGTGAGGTCGTGACCGAACGCGGTGCGGGCCTCGTGGTTCTTGGTGCCAAGCATCACCCCGCAGTCACGCGATGGATAGGCGGCAGCACGGTACACAATGTCGTTCGCACGTCTAAGGTGCCGGTTCTCGTATCCTGTATGGAAGACGCGCACGTGAGGCGTGTTCTGGCGGCCGTAGACGTGTCCTACGCAGCCGCTACAACTGTGGCTGAGGCGATTGATTTTGCCGGGCTATGGGGCGCGGAACTGCGAATCGTACATGTGGTTGAGCCCCTACCGCTGATTGCCGCTCTGCCCATCGCCATGGACCAAGAGGCCTACTACCGTCTTTCCGAAGAGCAGTTCACCGGGGCAGTATCTCGCCTCACTGAGGGCACTGATGCTTCTCTGGTGGTTCGGCGTGGGGCTGCCGATCAATGCGTATCCGAGGAGGTGGAGCAGTGGAATGCGGACGTGCTGGTAGTGGGGTCACACGGAAAGGGATGGGTTGACAGGCTGCTGGTGGGAAGCACAACGGAGCGCCTGTTGAACCACCTGCCCACGTCCACCCTTGTGGTGCCCGTGTCGGCTCCACAAGATTCACGATGAGCATCACGCACATGAGAGCCCTCACAGCCGCTCACAGCAACTAGTATGAGAGTCGCCGACTTGATGGAGACAGACCTGCAAGTGGTCCAAGAAGACATCACAGTGGCCGAGGCTGTTGTCACTCTGGCCGAGGGCCACATCCGTGGCCTACCGGTGGTAGACCGACAGAATCGGATGGTGGGCGTCATATCCACCAGCGATGTGCTTGAGGCAGCCGCCGAGTGTGGCGACGCGGAAGAACGGAACGCGCTCTTCGAGCGGACAATTGTTGGAGAAGTCATGACATCTCGGCCCAAGACGATCAGTCCCGATGCCGACGTGAAGGAGGCTGCGAAGCAGATGCTCGAGCTCGAAGTACACCGGCTCTTCGTGGAACAAGGGGGCGAGCTAGTCGGGGTGATCTCACAGAGCGACATCGTGCGGGCCGTGGCCACCGCTAGGATCTAGCCGCAGTCTCCATACCCTATCCCGCAACTCGAGACTGCAGGGGGTCGAGTCTGGAACTCTGGCCCTGCCGTCAGTACCTTGCCGACTATGGTGCAGCGTAGCGACGACGATTTCGCCCGAATATGGTCCAGGATCGAGCAGCTCTCACGGGCCGCCATTCGAATTACGTCGGAGCACGAACTCGACCGCGTACTCCAGACCATCGCGGATTCTGCACGTGACGTGATCGGATCGCAATATGCGGCCCTCGCCATTCTGGATCCGAGGGGGAAGGGCGTTTCCTCGTTCGTGACCAGCGGCATTACGCCAGAGATGCATGCGAAGATCGGGTCGCCCCCAGGGGGCAGGGGCGTGTTAGGCCTGTTGACGACTGACCCGCGTCCCGTGAGGGTGCGCAATCTCGCCGAGCACCCCGAAGCGTTTGGGTTTCCAGCATACCACCCGGTGATGCAGTCGTTCCTGGGAGTTCCGATCCTTGGACGGGAAAACCCGATTGGTAACCTGTATCTCACTGAGAAGATAGGCGCACCAGAGTTCACTGCCGAGGACGAATCGGTTGCAGTCATGTTGGCCGGACACGCAGCAGTCGCCGTTCAGAACGCGCGCCTCTACGAAAAGGAGGCCCAGCTCCTGCAAGAACTCAAGGGAATGCAGCAGTCCCGGGATCGGTTCTACGCCATGATCAACCATGAGCTGCGCAATGCCCTGACCGCGACATACGGCTGGGCCGACCTGTGGCTGCGCAAGGCTGGGACCAACCCTCCACGTGAAGCCGTAGAGGTCCATGAGTCTGTAGAGCAGACGCTCACGCTGCTGGAAGACCTTCTGCAGCTCAGTCGCTTGGACGCCGACAAGCTGCATCCTCAAGTTCAAGACGCTGATGCACGTGAGGTGGTACGAGATGCGGTACGATCCGTGGAACCGGCGGCCACGCGCAAGAACGTTGAGATAGAGACGACCGGTGCAGATCAAGAGATTGCGTGCCGCACCGATCCACAACGCGTACGTCAGATTCTCATTAATCTCTTGACCAACGCGGTGCGCCATAGCCCTGAAGACCAGGCTATCAACGTCGAGGTGAGACTCGACACCGACTACATGAGGTTCGACGTCGTCGATCGAGGTGAGGGCATAGCGGCAGAGGATCAGGCCGCGATATTCGAAGTGTTTGAACAGGGAAGGGAGCAGAGAGAACGTGGCACGGGTCTCGGACTCGCCTTGTCACGTCAGCTGGCTCGCCTGCTGGGAGGTGATCTCGGAGTTGAGAGCCGCTTGGGGCACGGAGCCAGGTTCATTCTGAGGTTACCCCGCTATGTAGCCGCTTCATGAAGACGAATTCACAGATGATTCAGCAGGCACTAACCGCACCGTAAGTAGGGTTCGATTCATGAGGGTCTTGGTAGTCGAGGACGACCGGAAGGTAGCCGGTTTCATTCAGATGGGTCTGCGAGAAGAAGGCTACGCAGTGGATGTCGCCAAAGACGGTGAAGAGGCGACGACGCTGGCGCACGTCAACGACTACGACGCGATCATGCTCGACATAATGCTGCCTCGAAAGAACGGGCTGCAAGTCGCTGCAGAACTGCGTCGTGAAGGTCGCAAGACGCCCATACTCATGCTCACTGCCCGTGATTCGACAGAAGATATCGTGCGTGGGCTCGATGCCGGTGCAGATGACTATCTATCGAAACCGTTCAGGTTCGATGAGCTGCTAGCACGTCTGCGAGCGTTGATCAGACGCGGTGGCTCGACCCGACTGGAGAGACTCACCTATGGCCCGCTAGAGCTCAACCGCATGAAGCATCAAGCTCGCACTGGTAGCAAGGTGCTGGATCTCACGCCACGTGAGTTCCAACTGCTCGAACACTTCATGCTGCATCCCGAGGAAGTCGTGCGGCGGACGGAGTTGCTGGAGAAGGTCTGGGACATGCACTTTGATCCCGAGAGCAACGTGGTCGATGTTCACGTCGGGAACCTCCGCCGCAAGCTACGGGAGGCAGGCTGCAGCGACCTGATTCAGACCGTGCGAGGTGTGGGGTTCTGCTTGAAGACCAACGATACTGAGATCTGATGCGTTCGCTGCGCCGCACGCTCGCGGTGCGGTTCTCCCTTACTACCTTCCTGGCTCTTCTGCTGATCTCACTGTGGGCGTTCCTGGGAACGCACTACAGCCTGAGCCGTCAAATCGACGAGTCCCTCAAGTCGACTCTCCAACTAGAAGCTGCCACCCTGGCCGCGCGGCTACCAGTGGTGTTTCAGCCCGGTTCCAACGACCTGGATACGTTTGTGCGCCAGGTCAATCGGTTCATTACGGTACGTGATTCCGCAGGCAATGCTCTGTCGGCCAACACGGTCTTCGCTGTAAACCTGCCTGTTGACAGCGCACGCCTCAGACAGGCCCTTTCCGGAGAGCACGTGATCGCTAGCCAATCATGGAGCGGGCACCGGATTCGATCACTGTATGCGGCGGCACCCGCGGGAAGCGTGGGGGGGGCGGCCGTCATCCAGGTGGCGGCATCACTGCAGCCGTTGGGAGAAGTTGAGCGACGGATCTTCTCTCTCATGCTGGGAACCGTACTGCTGGGCACTGCTGCCACCATGGTGGGCGCCAGCTGGCTGGCTCGTGTGGCCGTGGCACCGGTGGCTGCAGTCACAGCGCAAGCAGAGGCCATCACACCTGGTTCCATGGGCAACCGGATTACGGCTCACGCTGACGTAGCAGAGTTCAAGGGCCTAGTCGGAGTCCTCAATCAGATGCTGGAGAGACTGGACGGTGCCTATCAACAGCAACGCCGCATAATCGCCGATCTAGGACATGACCTGCGCACGCCACTCACAGCGCTGCGGGGGGAACTCGAAGTTGCACTGCGGAGCGAGCGCACCACGCAAGAGTACCAGGCGGTTCTCGAAAGCTGCCTCGAAGAAGTGGAGCACCTGTCATCGATTGGAGATTCCCTAGTTCTCTTGGCCCGCATCGAAGCTGGAGATCTGCAACCCCAGCTGGCTCCAACCGACTTGGCTGACCTCGCAGCAGATGCCGTCAGGCGGATCCAGTCCCGCTCAGAAGGCCGCAGCATCACACTACACGGTGCCGGGGGTGCTGGCGCCGACGCCATGGTGGACCAGAAGATGATCGGCCTGGTGCTGGATCATCTTCTGTTCAACACGCTACAACACACCCCAGTGAAGACCCGGGTTGATGTGACCGTTTCCAGCAGTGTGCGCAGCGTGCAGATCACGGTGGCCGACGATGGGCCGGGTATCTCGGATGACCTGCTACCCCACCTGTTCGAGAGGCTCTACCGAGCGGATCAGGCCCGTACGCGATCGACGGGCGCCGGACTGGGGCTCACCATCTCGGCAGCCATCATGGAAGCCCACAACGGTTCAATAAGGGCCGCGCGCAGCGAGTTCGGAGGGCTGCAGATCACACTCGACTTCCCCCGTCTGACGCAAGCCGCAGCCGGGAACGTGGATCTTGGATAGGGCTCCAGGTGTAAACTCGACAGCGCAGATTCAGGACGAATTGAGTACTTTTTCTGCCAACGCGGGAGTCGGCGCTCGCATCGCCGACGCGTGGACACCGTTCAAGTCCGTGCTCAAGGAGGTCACAAAGTGAAGTCACAGCTTTCGCGCATGGCACTCGCCGTAGGCGCCTCTCTGTTCGTCGTGCCTACAGCAGTTGCTCAAACGGAACTGCCCTCTGGGGTGACCGAGGAAATGATCGCGACCGGCGAGACGATCTTCAAGGGAGCAGGGATCTGCTTCACGTGTCACGGCCAGGATGCCAAGGGCGTTCCCGGCCTGGGAGCCGACCTGACCGATACCGAGTGGGTTCATGCCGACGGTAGTTACGAGAAGATCGTTGCCACGATCCTGTCAGGTGTCACGTCCTCGACTGGTGCCGTGATGCCGCCCAAAGGCGGCCCGCCGCTCACCGACGATCAGGTCAAGGCAGTCGCAGCGTACGTCTGGAGTCTCAGCAACCAACCATCCAAGTAGCTGCCGCAGTTCCGATGAGTAGGTGCGGTCCCGTGGGCTCGACTCACGGGACCGTATTGCGTGCGACTATAACAATCCCCGCCCAATTGGGAGGTCAGAGACGCGTCTTCGGCAGCGGAGGAGAGACGATCACGGAGTGATTCCCGATACCACCACCAACCGCCATACCTGGGCTACCAAGAAACACACGACCAACCCCATCAACAGCGGCAGGAGCGTAGCCACCGCCGTCCACTTGGCGCTCTTGGTCTCGCTGTAGATGGTGTATATGGTCGTCGAACACGGATTGTGAAGCAGGCTGAACAGCATCAGACTGACGCCGGTTAATGTCGTCCAACCCGCCGCCCGAAGCATGGTGCCAGTGTCCGCAACAGAGTCCAGCTCGAACATCACACCAGCACCTTCACCACCCCCGGCGCTCAGCGTCAACACCGTGAGCATCAGTGCAGTGGGAATCACTATCTCGTTGGCAGGTATCGCTACGACATAGGCAAGTAGAATCACACCATTCAAACCTACGAGGATTGCTACCGGATCGAGCCAGCTGACCGCATGCTCAGCAATGCTCGCCCCACCCAGGTGAACGTTCGAGATGAGCCAGATGACCGCACCTGCCGGCATCGCAAAGAGGACGGCACGCCACAGCACGATCAGAGTGCGATCGATGACGGAGGTGTAGAGCGTCTGGAGAATCCGAGGTGGACGGTAGGGAGGAAGCTCGAGGCTGAACGTAGTCGCCTCACCGCGCAGCATTGTGCGGGAGAGCAGCCATGATGCAAACAGCATTGCCGCAACTCCTAAGACCGCAACTCCCACCACCGCCGTTGCTGATATCAATCCGGCCACGTGCGCAGGTACCAGCGCACCAATGAAGATCGTGGCGATCAGAATCTGCGTAGGCCATCTCCCGTTACACAGGGAAAAATTGTTGGTGATGATCGCGATGAGACGCTCGCGCGGGCTGTCGATCACCCTCGTGGACACGACACCGGCTGCATTGCACCCGAAGCCCATGCACATGGTCAGAGCCTGCTTCCCGTGTGCTCCGGCCTTTTGAAAGAGCTTGTCGAGGTTGAATGCCACTCGAGGCAGGTAACCGAAATCCTCCAGCAGTGTGAACAGCGGGAAGAATATCGCCATCGGGGGCAGCATCACACTCACGACCCAAGCTGTAGCCCGGTATACACCGTCGATCAAGAGACCATCGAGCCACCAGGGCACGCCAGACCCTGCCGCGATGCCTTTCAGAGCCGGGTGCACCGTGTCAAGCAACACCCCCGCGAGCATCTGCGACGGTACGTTGGCCCCGGCGATTGTCAGCCAGAGAACCACCGTGAGAACGAGCAGCATGAGCGGGAATCCCAGCCAGCGGCTGGTGAGCATACGGTCGAGAGTTCGATCGAAATCGAACCTGGCGCGCCTCAGCCCCTGCAACTGGCACCGACTGGCAATCCGCTGAGCCGCCTCGTAATTGCTCTCTGCCACCGAATCGTGAAACGCCGGGCTGAGCTTCCACCTGAGCGCCTGCGCCCTGTCGATGATCCTGCGCCGCCCGTTGACCGCCGTGGAGGGACCACCCGCCGGCACCGGAGCGGGCGGCCGACCGCTCTCGGTGACACTACCCAGGTCACCTGACAGAACCGCTGCTTCTACGCGGGTATCGGCATTGAGGAGACGCAGCGCGACCCAGCGAGAGTTGGGGACATCCGGATACGCCGCTCGGATAGGCTCCACCAGAGCCGCGACCGCCGCCTCGACCTCGGCCGGCAGATGGCGTGCGCGGAACGGCGCGGTCTCTGTGTCGCCAGAAGCCACACTCTGTATGGCGTCGAGCAATTCCGGAATACCGCTGCCGCGCCTCGCCACCGCCGGCACGACGGGAACCCCCAATTCCTTGCCCAACCGGGGCACGTCGATTCCGACACCATGCCGCTTGGCCTCATCCACCAAGTTGAGGCATACGACAACCTTGTCGGTGATCTCGAGAATCTGCAAAACCAAGTTGAGGTTGCGCTCGAGACGGGTCGCGTCCACCACCACGACAGTGACGTCGGGCCGGCCAAATAGGATGAAATCACGGGCCACTTCCTCATCCGCACTGCCAGCCTGCAGCGAGTAGGTGCCCGGCAGATCGATCACCTTCACCCGCTTGCCCGCGAGATCGAAACCGCCCTCCGCTCGTGCCACGGTCTTGCCGGGCCAGTTACCAGTATGCTGCCGCAGGCCTGTGAGGGCGTTGAACACCGTGCTCTTGCCAGTGTTGGGATTGCCCGCCAGGGCGATCAGGTAATCCCAGCGGTCCAGCCGGACTCCCAGCTTGACCAGGCTGGCCTCTCGCCCGGCACCGCACCCCGCACACGGTTCGGACATGACGGCATCGCTCATACGGCTTCAGCCTGCCCTGCACCCCGCTTCTTCACATACACCAGGTCGGTCTGCTGGCGCCGCAGGGCGATCAACGCGCCGCGAATCCTGTAAGCCACCGGTTCCTTCAGCGCGCCCTCGAGTTCGGCCTCGACCTCCGTTCCTGGCACCAACCCGAGATCCAGCAAGCGGCGGCGCTGGGGCCCCTGACACGTCGGCGCTATGTGGACGACTGTGGCGCCCTCACCAGGACGCAGATCCGTCAGTCTCTCGAACGGCCCTACGTCTGCCGCGGGTGCGGCAATGGGCAGCACGGTGATGTTCGTCGCAGCAACGGGCTCCAGTTCGTGCGACTCGCCGTCGGCAGTAAACCGAACTACCTCGGGTGATGCTTCCAGCAGTTCCAGTTGCATGAGGGGGGCCAGCTTAGCAGCCACCAACTGCTCGAACACCTCACGGGGTTCGTCCTCCAAGTGGACGATCGTGCCTTTCTGACCTTCCTTCAGGGCCGTCAGCGCCACGCCTGCACTTAGTGGGAGTTCGCCGTCAGCCGTGGGAATGGGATCACCGTGGGGATCATACACCGGAAAGCCCATTTTCGCGGCCAGCTCCTCCGCCTCTGCGGGAGCCATGGTATGCTCTCGCCTCTCTGCCTCCTCATGCCAATCCACAGGGCTCACGTTGGTCCGGTCGGCAAGGTACCGTTCCCACAGTCGGTGGATGCGCACGATGCGCAGCGCGTACTCTCGACCCGATTCGGTGAGCGGCAGACCGTGACCGTCGGACCTTATCAACTCCAGTGCCTCCAAGCGACTGACCAGTCGAACGGCCAACGCGCGCGATATCTCAAGTGCACCGGCGAGACTCTCCACACTGCCCTCTCTACTGTCATACTCGCAGTGGTAGAGGTGTTTCAAGGCGTCTTCCAAGCGGACTCTTTCCGTCATCCGCAACAGCCGGAGCAGGCGGACAGCGACCCCCCGACGTGGCCAAAGTAGGATCGCCAGCAGGCTGGCTAGCAGGGCGAAGATGAGCAGTGCGGTAGCGGGATGCACCATGATTTCTAGCGTTGCCCCCTAGAAGCTGATGTCGACAAGCCTCGCGCCAAGATTAGGCATCCCTAATATACGCATTCGTGTATTGGAATTGTCAAGATGGAGTAGTGCCGGGCTTGGCCTCGTCACTCGCGCGCGCATCGACGCCGGTCTAGCGCCGACTCGCCCGCTGCGAGATTGGGGTGAAGGGAATATCTTCACGTGTCATGGAACCTTTCAAGATCAAGGCCACCGAATCGATTCCCTTTACCAGCCGCGCCGAGCGGGAGGCCGCCCTCAAATCCGCGGGGTACAACCTATTCAGCGTCCCGTCCAGCAAGATAACAATCGACTTGCTGACCGATTCCGGAACATCCGCTATGTCCGATCGTCAGTGGGCAGCGTTGATGATCGGTGACGAATCGTACGCTGGCAGTCGCAACTACTTCAGGTTGGAGGAGACCGTACGGCGAATATCGGGATACAAGCACGTTATCCCGCTGCACCAAGGGCGGGTCGCCGAGAATCTCCTGTTCTCAAACTGCGTGCGACCCGGAGACCATGTTCCCAACAACATCCACTTCGATACCACAAAGGCGAACATCGAACACAACGGAGGTCAGGCAATTGACTGCGTGATCGACGCAGCCTACGACCCACAAGCGGACATACCCTTCAAGGGCGACATGGATCTTGAGAAGCTGGACCGAGTGCTTGCTGACGTCGGACGGGATCGTATACCCTTGGTGCTCCTCACCATCACCAACAATTCCGGAGGCGGCCAGCCTGTCAGTCTGGCTAATGCTACAGAGGTATCCGACTGGTGTAAGCGGCACGGCATTCCGTTTTTCTACGATGCGTGTCGGTTCGCTGAGAACGCCTACTTCTGCAAGGTGCGCAGCGGATTAGACGGCGATATCCCGACCATAGCCCGGCGTTTCTTCGATCTCGCCGATGGGTGCACGATGTCGGCCAAGAAGGATGGCCTGGTCAACATGGGAGGGTTCGTAGCACTGAACGACGACGCCCTCGCCGAGAAGGTGACCAACATGCTCATCCTGATTGAGGGCTTCCCGACGTACGGCGGGCTGGCCGGGCGTGACCTCGAAGCCATGGCGCAGGGCTTGGAGGAGGTGCTGGACGAGCGTTACCTGGCACACCGTATTGGTCAGGTGCGCGATTTCGGGCAAGCCCTGCGTGATGCCGGTGTTCCGATTCTAGTGCCTGTGGGCGGGCACGCGGTATATCTCGACGCACGGCGATTCCTGCCGCACATAGCTCAAGATCAATTCCCGGCTCAGGCGTTGACCTGCGCGTTGTATCTCGAAGGCGGCGTTCGTGCAGTGGAGATCGGTGGACTGATGTTCGGGGCTGGGGGCAATTGGCCGGAACTCGAACTTGTCAGGCTGGCCGTGCCGCGCCGGGTGTATACCAGCAGCCATCTCGACTATGTAGTCGAGATCGCCGCGACCTTATTCGAAAAGCGGGACTCTATTCGCGGCTTGCAGATCACGTACGAAGCCCCGGTGCTGCGCCATTTCACAGCGCAATTGAAACCGGTGGAGTGATAGGATTGACGCCAGTTGCCACAGACGACTCATTGATCAACCTCTGCTATGTGAGAATCAATTGCGTGCCAAGAGATCAGTGATCGCACCCATCATCTGCTTCCTTGCCTGCACCGGAGGCGCTCAGTACGGCACAGTCGAGTTGGGAGATCTGACCACAGAGGGCGAAGTAGATCGCGACTACTTGTACCTCCAGCTACAGCAGCTGGATCCCACTTTCGAAGCGTGCTACGTACGCGCTCTGAGACGCGATCGCACTACGGAGGGGGTTGTTCGGCTGAGGATGCGCGGAGCTGGAGGTAAACTGGAGCCCGAGATCACTGCCAACGAAACGGCAAGCGCCGACTTGGCAGATTGCGTCGCAACGGCAATCAGCAATCTGACAATCGTCGAGAGGGATAGCACCGACTCCTGGGATTTCGTTAGCGACTGGACCGTGTCTTTCACGATCATCAGACAAGACTAGTCCCACCATCACCCTCCGGAGACCGAGAATGCCGGCATCCGTGGATGCCGGCATTCTGCTCGGAGGAGGCGGATGACTCGATAGACTATTCCGACGTGCTCTCGGCCTCGATCTTGCGAACATTTGCAGCGTGGAGGCCTTTGGGACCTTCTTCAACATCAAACTCTACGTGATCACCCTCCGCTAGGGTTCGGAAACCAGTTCCGTCGATTGCGGTATAGTGGACAAACACGTCATCGCCGTCTTCGCGCTCTATGAAGCCGAAGCCCTTGGCACTGTTGAACCACTTCACCTTACCGTTGCTCATGCTGCCCTACTCCTTGTGGTGCTGAATGGAGCCACCGGACACCGCCGGCAGAACCCAATGACCGGTCCCAGTCTCGATAACCTTCGTCGGTTGCAGAGGCTTGTCAATAGCACAACACACACGCGATGTAGGGTCGCTCGCCGGACCAGGTGTCGCAGCCAATATTACGGCGGAACAAAAGTGGTATTTTTCCTAGCCCCTCGTGAAACCGCCAAAGCGGTGCACGTCGCATCAGACATTTGGAGCAATCATGCCATCAATCGACAGAAGAGACTTCTTGAAGGGTGGAGCTGGAGCAGCGATCGCCCTATCGGGCATTGCGCCGGGGTTCCTCAGCGGGAAGGACGACCGCACGGTGCAAGTCGGTATCATCGGTGTGGGCGGTCGAGGCAGGAGCCTGCTACGGTTGCTGCTGCGGCGCCAAGATACCCTCGTCAACGCGATCTGCGACATCAATCCGGCCGCGATTCAGAAATCCCTGGAGATGACGGCGGAGGCCGGGGTGGCAGCCCCCGCTCAATATCAGGATGGCGAGGAGGATTTCCGCAATCTGTTGGTGCGCGACGACCTGGACGCGGTGATCGTCGCGACACCGTGGTTGTGGCACACAACCATGGCGACCGCTGCGATGAAGGCCGGCAAGGCGGTTGGAGTCGAGGTCCCCGCCGCCATCACCGTCGAAGAGTGCTGGGATCTGGTCGACACCTCGGAGCAGACCGGAATGCCATGCATGATTCTCGAGAATGTCTGCTACCGACGCGATGTCATGACAGTCCTCAACATGGTGCGGCAGGGATTGTTCGGTGAGCTGATCCACTGCCAGGGTGGCTATCAACACGATCTCCGCGGCATCAAGTTCCAGCCCGGGGCAGAGTTCGGACCCGGGGCCGAGGGAGAGGCCGTCTGGCGCACACACCACTCGATCAAGCGCAACGGCGAACTCTACCCGACTCATGGGGTGGGGCCGATCTCGAAGTGCTTGAACATCAACACGGGAAACCGCCTCGAGACGCTCACGTCCACGGCCACCAAATCCCGCGGCCTGCACAACTACATCGTGGCAAAGGGCGGCGACGACCATCCTAACGCCGAGGTGCGCTTCAAGCTCGGCGACATCGTGACAACGGTCATCAAGTGTGCCAACGGCGAGACAATCGTGCTGAGCCACGACACGAACCTGCCGCGCCCCTACTCGCTGAACTTCAGGGTTCAAGGCACCAAAGGGATCTGGATGAGCGACAACCGTTCGATTTACATAGAAGACCTGAGTCCGGAGCCGCATACCTGGGAACCATTGGACAACTACGCCGAGCGGTACGACCATCCGCTCTGGACCAGGTACACCAGGGAGTCCGAAGGTGCCGGCCACGGGGGGATGGACTTCTTCGTGATCCACGCCTTCGTCGAGTCGGTCAAACGGCGGGTCCCACCTCCCATAGACGTCTACGAGGCGGCGTCCTGGAGCGTCATCAGCCCGCTTTCCGAGCAGTCGATTGCGGCAGGCAGCAGTCCTATGCAGTTCCCCGATTTCACTCGCGGGAAGTGGTCGAAGCGAGCCAGCTCGTTTGCCCTGACCGACGAGTACTAGGTCTAGTAGGTCTCCCCGTCAGCCCAGAAGTCCTCCCACCCGGCTTGGGGGGGCGGGGGGCGGGTGGTGGAGGTGCCGGCGAATCCAACCTAGCTGCCCGCTCATCGAGGATCCAGCACTCTCCCTACGGCACATATTGACAGGGCGCTCGGCATGAGTGTGACAAAGTGAGCGCTCACTCTTGACGTGTCCGGAGAGTCCGCCCATGTCAGAAACCGGTTTAGGTCCGTATCCCAACCGGCGGGGACGGACCATACTCGGCGACCTATAATCTCGTTCAACCTGCACTGCTAGAGTTATACGAAACAAGCCGTTAGCTCGTCCTGCGCGAATCGAATACAGCTCCGATCAAAGCCGGCAAACGTCGGCCGAGGCGGCTTGGTGTGGCAGCTCAAATAGATTGAAGACGGTTCCAGCAGGGTCGACTTAGACTCAACCTTAGGACTCAACCCTAGCCCTTTTTTCAACCCCCGCCAAGGGCCTGGCAGTCATCCCACCGCGGTTCCATCTTTTGGGCTTCGCAGCAACGCGATCCGTTGGGCGCTAGCAAACCCGGCAGGACGCACACGAACAGAGCCCAGCTATCGGGGAGGATCTCAATGATAGGAACCACGACCGGCTCTAGCCCGAGCCAAATCCGCGGATTGACAATCACCAGGCTACTCGTCGCATCAATCGGAGCCTCTGTGTCGCTGCTGGCCAGCCCTATCGACGGCCAAGCTCAGAGGGGCGGGGGCGAGGACGACAATCAGGAGCTGCCGTCGATCGAGGAGAAGACCGCTGGAATGCTAAACATCGACGGATTGCTTCCGCTCTACTGGGATGCCGATCAAGGCCACCTG
>CP070666.1:3379560-3381378 GCA_020351775.1 Gemmatimonadota bacterium
GGACGTTGGAGAAGGCAACCAGCATCCACCCAGACGAACCTTGGAAGGGTCAGTATCTCAGGCTTCTGCTATGGCTGGCCAGTGACACGGGGAGACGTATTGGGTCGATCTTGGCCTTGCGCTGGAGCGATTGGAACCCGGATGAAGGCAGCAATGGAGTTCTGAGGTGGCGGGCAGACTCCGATAAGGTCGGCCGAGAGTGGTGGGCTCCTGTGACACCAGACGTTCGAAGGGAGCTGGAAGCGTTCAGGCGTCTTCACCCTGGCGTTGGTGAAAAGCTTCTCTTCGCCTCAGCCATCGATCCGCAACGTCCTCTGCACCGGGCGACCGTGACCGGATGGTTGAAGAAGGCCGAACGACTTGCGGGGCTGCCGAAGCTCGTCAGAGGGTCTTTTCATCCGTACAGAAGGCTGTGGGCGTCTGAAAGAAAGCACCTGCCGCTCAAAGACGTGGCTGCAGCTGGGGGCTGGACTGACACCTCCACGTTGTTGAGGTGCTACCAGACGCCGGATGTCGAGACTATGGAGCGCGTTGTCTCTGAACCCCGCAGGATCAGGCGAATCGCACAGTAGTCCCGCAGTAACTGGTCCAGAAACTGGACCACGTCCTACCTAAGTCATTGAGTGCGAAGCAGTTACGGACACCCTCTCCCTCATGCAAGATCAGGTGACGGCACTGCGCCAGCGCAGCGTCGCCGCAGCCTACCTCTCCAGCACACAGAAGAAACCTGTGCAGCGGGCCGTGATGCGGGCGCTGACCGGCGGGGGCTTGAAGCTCCTGTACGTTGCACCCGAGCGCTTGAAGGGCCTGCTCGAGGACGTGTCTCCATTGGAGGTGTCACTGCTCGCGATAGACGAAGCGCACTGTATCAGCGAATGGGGTCACGACTTCCGGCCGCACTTCCGCTCGCTCGGCAGGCACCGGCGCAGCCTCGGTTCACCGACCACGATCGCGGTGACGGCCACAGCCACGCCGCAGACCTGTAGCGACATCATCGCTGTGTTGCGGCTGTCGCGGCCGGTGCGAATCACGCAGTCGTTCGACCGGCCCAATCTGTTCTTTGGCGCGAGGCGCTGCGATGACGAAGGCGAACGCGTCAGGGAAACGGCGCGGCTGGTGCGAAGTCACGGCGGGACGGCAGTCGTGTACGTTCAGACGCGCGACCGCACCGACGGCGTCGCAGCGGCACTGCGCCGCCGGGGCTTTGCTGCGGCCCCGTATCATGCCGGTCTGCCGGCCGCCGCCCGGCGCGCACTGCTGCACCGGTTCGTGGATGACAGGATTCGGGTCATGGTGGCCACGAACGCCTTTGGCATGGGCATCGACAAACCAGACGTCCGGCTGGTGGTCCACCTCGGCGTGCCCGCGCGTCCCGAGGCTTATTTCCAGGAAGCGGGGCGGGCCGGCAGGGACGGGCGTCCGGCGCACTGCCAGATGCTGTGGAGCAAGGGGGATCTCAAGCTGGCGGCGCGACTGGGCGCGACAAGGGTGCCGGGACAGGTGGAATCAGCGGCCGCTCGTGCGGCCAAGCGACGCGGACTGGAGACCATGCGGCGCTACGTGTCATCCCGCGGCTGCCGCCGCAGGCTGTTGCTGGGATACCTGGGAGAAGAGCTCAAGCACTGTTCGGGCTGCGATCGCTGTGGGCGCGCGACTACCATTGCTTAGCAGCGGCAGCGGACGACCGCTGCGTCAGCGTGATCCGCCGCAGCCGTTTCCTGAGAGAGGATCGAGATGCCCAAGGCGTTCCAAGACTATTACGACAGCGCGACCAGCCACTGCTACGGCTGCGGCACTCTGAACGAGCACGGCCTCCAC
>CP070666.1:3381478-3388606 GCA_020351775.1 Gemmatimonadota bacterium
AGTACTGGGTGACGTTCGGATAGCCGAAGAGTGACCGCCAATCACTCGGAAACGGCACTGGAAACGGCACTGGGCGTCGCGACCCTCACCCTCGTTACTCGGACCACCTTCCCCATTCGAACCTTTTCGGCGATATTGCCATCTAATATACTGCAGTGCAGTAGATATATAATTCCCGTGGAGCTAGACATGCCAAAAGCCTTAGGCGAGTTCGAGATCCTAATCCTGTTCGCCATTATCCGCCTCAAGGATGAGGCTTATGGTGCAACGATCCATCGCGAGATCGAAGAGCGAACAGGAAGGTCGATTGCTATCGGGGCTGTTTATACAGGCCTCGCTCGGCTTCAAAGAAACAGCCACGTGGAAGCAACGGTCGGCAACCCAACACCGCAGCGGGGTGGCAGGCGAAAGAAGTACTACCGCATACAGCCAGCCGGTGCCTGGGCTCTCAGCATGTCGGTTCAGGCCTACCGACAGATGACTGAAGGTATTGAGCGAGAGCTCGACCTGGTGTTTTCGGACGTGGGGACAAGGAGGAACACGTGAAACGATTTCGGCCACCGTGGGTCGCAGCCACCCTTCTTTGGCTGCTTCTCCCGAAGGACGAACGCGAGTTCATCTTGGGCGACCTCGAAGAGCAGTATGCAGAACGGTCTCACCGGTCCAGGATGAAAGCTTGGTCGTGGTATTGGGGCCAATTGCTGCGGATTGAGCCGTTTTCCCTCAGAAGCTCTCACCGAACAGTCGCTTCCAGGAGGCACGGTAGAATGGCACTTGGCCTCGAGTCGTTCCTGCACGACATGAGATTTGCCGCCCGTAATCTCGTCAGAGATCGCACGTTCACCTGCGTTGCCACGCTCACTCTGGCCCTGGGGATCGGTGCAACAACGGGAATTTACAGCGTTGTGAACTCGACCATTTTGCGACCGCTGCCGTTTGAGGAACCGGCTCGGCTCATGAAGGTGTCACTGCTGTTGCCAACAAGTGCCGGGCTGAATGCGGATGGTACGCGAAGAGAGATGATATGGTCATATCCGAAATACCGGCTGTTCCGCGAATCACAGACCGTGTTCGAAAGTACGGCCACATATCTCAGGAGGCGGCACAACCTAACCGGCGTAGATGAGCCTGAACGGCTGATGGGAGAGGTAGTTGGAACGAGCTACTTCTCCGTGTTGGGAGTGGTCCCGGATCTCGGGCGAGGCTTTCTGCCCGACGCCGACGTAACACCGGGAGCGAACTTCGAGGTGGTTCTGAGTCACGGCCTTTGGACTCGCAGGTTTGGTGCGGACCCACAAATTCTCGGTAGGACCATCTACCTCAATGAAGCAGCACACACCGTTGTCGGTGTCCTGCCGCAAGGATTCAGCGGTCTCTGGGGAATGGCCGAACTATGGGTGCCGACGAGGACGCTCGGAGCACGGCTTGAAGCACCAATGTCTCATTCGTACCACGTGGTTGCCCGCTTGAACGATGAGTTCACCTATGATCAGGCGCGTGTTGCGATGCACGTCATCGGCGGTCAGGTCGATGAAGCGTTTCCCGACACCGAGTCTTGGAGTGCTACAGCACGTCCACTCGACCAGTACAGGGTGAGCAAGAACATGCGCACGCGTGTATTGCTCCTCTTCGGCGCGGCTGGACTCGTACTGCTCACCGCCTGCGTCAATGTTGCCGGCCTCGTGTTGAGCCGTTCCGCGACACGGCGTCGGGAAATCGCAACAAGGTTGGCGCTCGGTTCTGGTCGGTTGCGACTCGTCCGACAACTGACGACCGAAAGCTTGGTTCTTTCGAGCCTGGCTGGGCTGCTGGGTATAGCGTTCGCTTTTGTCGGCGTCGGGTATTTCAACAGCCTCGGCGCAGCAACCAGGTTTCAAATGTCGGGACTGGAGCGGACGGCCTTCAGCTCGATTCATATCGACGTGGGAACGATGCTGTTCTGCGTGGCTGCGATCACGACAGTCCCTCTGTTGGTTGGCCTTCTACCTGCGTTCCGCAGCACCCGCGGGTCGCTTGCTGAAGGACTGAGGGCAGGCGCCACACCAGGTTCGATTCAAGGGACAGAGGGGCGGGTAGCCCTCGTGTTAGCCCAAGTCGCACTTGCGTTCACATTACTCGTCGGTTCCGGACTGCTGATCAGAACGATGGGACGACTCAATCAGGCCGACGTTGGCTTCCATCCTGATGGCATGATGACGGTCAGGATTACACTGCCGGCGAGTCGTTACGACCGACCTGCACAGGCGACCCTTTTCGCTCAGCTACTGGAACGAATCCGGGCTCTTCCCGGGGTGCATTCGGCAACGTTCATCAACTGCGTGCCGTTCGCAGACGGATGCAGGAATACCAGCAGTATCATCGCCCGGGACGGGGTACAGACAGAGTCCACGAGGGAAAGGGTGGTAGGTGTGAATTTCGTCATGCCGGGGTACTTCGAGGCTCTAGGCATAGCAGCGTTAAACGGTCGCACGTTTTCTACAGGCGACCGCGAAGACACCCGGAGGGTCGTCGTTATCAGCCGTTCAACCGCGGAGCTATTTTGGCCAGGCGAGAATCCTATCGGTCGATCGCTCTCACTCAGGGGTTTTGAGAATGCGGTCGTTATAGGGGTTGTCGAAGATGTGCGCTACGACAACATCGAGACTCTATCCCAACCGGATGCTTACGTCTCGACGTCACAGTCTGCTCGTCGTGAAGGCTTCGTTGTCACCCGCCACTCGACTGAGCCCGATTCACACATCGCAGCCATGCGCGAGGCGGTGCGCGGTTTGGACAGGGATCTACCTCTGTTCGACATTCGATCAATGAGCGGCAGAGTCGACGATGAAACTTGGCGAACCCGCTTCTCCACAATGCTGGTTTCGCTCTTTGCAGTCATAACACTCGTGCTCTCTGCAATTGGCATCTACGGCCTGCTCTCCTATGCCGTTGAACGCAGAACACGTGACATCGGAATCATGATGGCCCTGGGGGCTGGTCAGAAAACGACGCTGCTGAACGTGGTTGGCAGGGCACTCTTCATAACAGCCGTCGGCATCGCCCTCGGCATCCTGATGGCATTGTGCCTCACTCGATTCATGCGTGCAATGCTGTTCGAGACGAGTTCGCACGACCCGCTGACATACGGAATAGTGGCCATTCTGTTTGCCGCGGTATCACTGCTGGCCGGCTATTTCCCGGCACGCAGGGCATGTAGAGTGGATCCGGTCGAGGTGCTCAAGGCCGAGTGAGAGAGACCGCCGGTCCGGTGAACCGGGAGGCGGACGAAGAAAGGGCCCCATCCAGGACCCTGTAAATGCCTATCGTACTTGTACTTAAACAGGCCCGGCAGGACTCCGCGCGTTAGCGGACGCGAGTGGTGGGGTAGGGTGAAGGGGCGTCAACCTGCAACCCCGGTTTTGGAGAGCGGCATTCTTCGTCCCGTCTGGTCCCTTCTGGTCTCGTGCTGTCCGTTCCTGTACCAACTTAACGCCACCTTCGCCCGTCCTGTCCCGTCTAATCCCGTCCTGTTGGTCTGCAAATGGTCTGCAAACTGACACCCTGGCCGCCCCGCTCCTGGGCCCATAGCTTAGCCGGAACCCCAGTCGGGAGCGCGGCACGTGTCTGACCCTCTGGAGCGCCTGAGGACGCCCCTTGCCGGTCGCTACACCGTAGAGCGGGAACTGGGTCGCGGCGGGATGGCGATCGTCTATCTCGCCGAGGACTTGAAGCACCACCGAAAAGTGGCCGTCAAGGTTCTGCGTTCCGATCTGGCAGCCGCCCTGGGTACAGAGCGGTTCCTGCGTGAGATCGAGATCGCGGCGCAACTCACGCACCCCCACATCCTTCCACTCCATGACTCGGGTGAAGCCGACGAATTCCTCTACTACGTGATGCCATACATCGAGGGTGAATCCCTGCGGCAGCGACTGAGGCGAGAGACTCAACTACCGGTTGACGATGCGCTGCGTTTCACTGAACAAGTTGCGTCGGCCCTGGACTATGCGCATCGGCAGGAGGTGATCCACCGCGACATCAAGCCCGAGAACATCCTGCTGCACGAGGGCGAGGCCATGGTGACGGACTTCGGGATCGCGCTTGCCGTCACGGCCGCTGGAGGTGACCGGCTCACCGAGACCGGTCTTTCACTCGGCACTCCGGCGTACATGAGCCCCGAACAGGTGGCCGGCGATCGTGATGTCGACGGCCGCAGCGACATCTACTCGCTGGCGTGTGTTCTGTACGAGATGCTGGCGGGCGACCCACCATTTACCGGCGCCACGCCTCAAGTGATCCTGGCGCGTCACGTGACCGATCCGGTGCCTCCGATCAGGACAGCGCGCTCGGCGGTGCCCACGCCGGTTGCCGCGGCGATCGACAAGGCACTCGGTAAAGCCCGCGCGGACCGCTTCGAGTCGGCGCAGGCGTTCGCGGACGCTCTGCGCGCAGAGCCCAAGGGGGTGGAGCCCGTCCTCAAGTCGATTGCCGTGCTCCCGTTCGCGAACCTGAGCCCCGATCCAGAAAATGAGTACTTCAGCGACGGCATGACGGAGGAGATCATCAACGCCCTCGTGCACCTGGAGGATCTCCACGTTGCCTCTCGGTCGTCGTCGTTTGCGTTCAAAGGTCTGGCTCCAGACATCGCCGAGGTGGGGGCGAAGCTCAAGGTCGCGACCGTGCTGGAGGGCAGCGTCAGGGCGTCGGGTGACCGGCTGCGAATCACCGCACAGTTGATCAAGGTGGCTGACGGATACCACCTCTGGTCGGAGCGGTACGACCGGCACATGAAGGATGTGTTCGACATTCAGGACGAGATCGCGCACGCCATCGTCGAGGCCTTGAGGGTGAGGCTCTTGGGCGCTGACGGTACCCGGCTCCCGAGGCGAGGCACGCAAGATCTCGAGGCGTATCATCTGTACTTGAAAGGTCGGCACCACTGGTTGCAGCGCGGTGAGGGCTTGAGTAGGTGTATCCCGTTCTTCGAGCAGGCGATCGAGAAGGACCCGCGCTTTGCACAGCCGCACGCGGGTTTGGCGGACGCGTACACTATCCTCGGGTTCTATGGCTTGGTGGCTTCTCCAGTCGCACATCAAAAGGCGCGGATGGCTGCGGAACGCGCGGTGGTGCTCGACGAAGAGCTTGGCGAAGCGCACTACTCGCTCGGTCTGTGCGAAACCTACTTCGGCTGGGATATGGACGTGGCCGAGTCGGAGTTCAGGCGAGCTATCGAACTCGATCCGTCCATGGCGTTGGCACGCGTGTGGCTCTCAGTGACGTTAGCGGCTCTGGGACGCGCCGCCGAAGCCGCTGCCGAAGCGGAACGTGCTCAAGAACTCGAGCCGATCTCGCCTATCATCAACGCCATGGCGGGAATGGCGCACTACGTTGCTGGTCGGCTCGTTCGCGCGCGCGAGGCGGCTCAGCGTGCGTTAGAGATCGACCCGACACTAGGGACTGCCCATTGGGTGAATGGGTTGGCCGCGATGGCTGAGTCCAAGTACGAGGATGCGGTGAGCGCCTTTGAGAATGCAGCCTCGTACACGCAGCGCAGCCCCGCGATGCTGATGTACCTCGGAGGCGCTTACGCCCTGTCGGGTCGCGAAACAGATGCGAGGGAGATTCTCGCGGAACTCCAACACAGATCTGAACGCGGGGCCATCTCGTCGGCATTTGCGTCTCTAGTCAACCTTTGTTTGGGCGAGTTGGACTTGGCGTTTGAGCAATTGGAGCGAGCGTTCGAGGAACGGTATCCGTGTCTCTGGTCTTGGGGCACGAGCATCCCGGGGTGGGGTGTGCCACTCTCAGACCCAAGACTGGTGTCGCTGTTGGACCGGCCGGAATTGAAGTGGCTCGAGCGAGTGACGCCTCAGGGGCAGTGATTGGAGTGATGCCTGTGGGCGCGGGACTGCCCCGATGCCACGCCCCATAATTGGCTTGCGTGGATTGAGAATCCTATCCCGAGCAGCCTCGAAGCCAGGAAAAAAGAGGGATGGACACGAATCTCGTGTAACACTAGATTCGTGTTATGAAGAACGTAACGATCACACTTGATGAGGAAGTGGCCCGCTGGGCGCGCATCCGGGCAGCGGAGTTGGACACCAGCGTGTCGCGCATGCTCGGCGACATGCTGCGTGACCGCATGGAACGAGACCAGGCCTACCAGCTAGCCTCGAAACAGTACCTTTCCCGTAAGCCCAAAGTTCTCAACGAATCACGCAAACCATACCCCGCCAGGGACCAGTTGCATGAGCGGCCTCGTATTCGTTGACACGAACGTATTGGTGTATGCGCGGGATGCAGGTCATCCACGCAAGCAGGAAAGAGCCGCCAGTTGGATGGCCCATCTGTGGCACGACCGGAATGGTAGGGTGAGCTACCAGGTGCTGCAGGAGTTCTACGTCACAGTAACGGCCAAGCTCACACCCGGAATGAGTAAGAGGGTGGCACGGGGCGAAGTGAGGGCCCTCATGGCGTGGGACCCGATTGAGATCGATCAAGCGGTAATAGAGAAGGCCTGGATGATACAGGACAAATATGGGCTTCCCTGGTGGGATGCCGTCATCGGAAGCGCAGCTCAACTCAGCGGCTGCACCACGCTTCTGACGGAAGATCTCCAAGAAGGACAGACCCTGGGAAACTTGAGAGTAGTAAACCCCTTCAAGCACTCACCAGAGGATTTGTAGAGGTTCTCTAAGCCGGGACCCGAGATGCAGCTGGAGATGCTCGCCTACGACGCTCCCCGGGAGCCGCGCGCGGGCCGCAGCCGTTACATGCAGGGCATCGCCAGGACCGAGAGTTACTATCAGGACTTCACCATACTGGGGCACGGTGGCGGAACCCTCGTAATCATTTGTCGCACAATAACTTAGAACGTTCCGGACGGTTTTTCGGGACGACGTTTCGGAATTTCGATTAGGCGTATCGAAATTCAGATCGGCCGTGCCGAAATTCAGATCGGCCGTGCCGAGATTCAGATCGGCCGTGCCGAGATTCAATTTGGTCGTGATGAAAGTCGATCCGGCCATGATCGAATTCGATTTGGCTGCGATGAAATTCAATCACGCCGTGATGAAATCGAATCTCGCCGCGATGAAATTCAATCACGGCGTGCTGAAATTCGATTTGGCTGTAGTGAAATTCAATCCGGCC
>CP070666.1:3388706-3408746 GCA_020351775.1 Gemmatimonadota bacterium
GCGACGCCCTGAGCAGCGAGTCAGCCCTCTCCTTCTAGTACCTCTCGGAAAGCCGCCGCGTCACCGGGGGCGCGAGCCCGATAGTCGTTGTTGAAGAACGCGTAGAGTTCGCGGCCACGCAGGTGGGGCTGCACCTTGGCCGCCCAGTCCTGCAGCTCGTTCTTGGAGTAGGCGTAGTCGTACAACCTTGGGCCGAGCCCGTGAAAGCGAAGATAAAGGACGTCGGTTGTCGGCACGATATCGTCGGGCAGTCTGGGGTGGCTGACAGCAACGAATGCCGCTTTGTGTCTCGCGAGTAGCTCCGCGGTCTCGTGGTTCCACCAGGTTCGGTGCCGGAACTCAACAGCGTGCCGCACCGCATTAGGTAGCTCCCCGAGAAATCTGTCCAGGAGCCCGAGATCGCAGCGCAGCGACGGGGGTAGCTGCCAGAGGATCATCTGGAGCCTGCGCAGCTGGAGGACGCGATCGAGGAACCGGGCCAGGGGCTCTCCACAGTCGTCGAGCTTCCTCGTGTGGGTAATCAGGCGAGAACCCTTGACCACGAGATGGAACGACTCGGACAGCCGTCTGTTCCAACCGGTAATCATGCCCTTGAACGGCAGCCGATAGAACGTCGCGTTGACCTCGACGGTGTCGAACCTCTGGGCGTAGAACGAGAGTCGCTCGGCTCCCTTGATTTCTGGGGGATAGAACGGCCCCGTCCAATCATCGTATGTCCAGCCGGAGGTACCGACGTGAATGCGGCTTCGACGGCTGCGAGCCATCGGCTACTTCTCCGACGGACCGCTGGCGGCAGCGGATGCCTGGATAGCGGCGGTTAGTGCGGCCGAGCCGTGCTCTGGAGCCCGCCGGGGCCCGGCAGCAACAGCCGGTCGCACGCGTTCGAGCTGTTGAGGAGGCAAGACCAGCTCCGGTTGCCCGGGCCCGGCCATTCTGGTTCGGAGCAGGTCACTCATACAACTCGCTGAAGGCACGTCGCTGCTCGGGACCACCAATTGCCACCAACGTGTATCCAGCCTTGAGCACCTCCCTCGCCGTGAGGTCGGTTCGCACTTGGCCATCTCGGTCGACTCCGATCACGTTGAGGCCGGTGCGCGCTCCAATCCCGGTTTCCGCAATCGTCTTGCCGGCCAGTGATCTGGGAAGTGGTATGTAGAACACCTCAACCCCCTCGCCAAGAACCATCAACTCACGGTCTCGCACGATGGAAGTCACGATCTGAACTCCGAGCGACGCGTAGCTGAGGACGAAGTCGGCACCGGCACGCTGGATTGCGTCGATGTTACGCTCGTGGGTGACGCGAGTGAGGATGCGGGCCTCCGGGTTGAGCCTGCGACAGTACACCGTGAGGTAGACGTTCATCGCGTCGTCGTGTGTCGTGAGCAGAATCGAAGGTGCGTCTTGGATCCCGGCTGCGTCGAGCACCTTGCGGTCGGCTGCGTCACCTATGATGAGGCGGTCCGGGATGTCGATGAGCTCCGCCTCGAGTGCCTGATCTCGTTCGACCACGTGAACGCTGACGTCATTCTTCTTGAGAGTCATGGTGGCAGCACGTCCTACGCGACCGCCACCTATAACGATCACCGGATTCGTATTCGCTTCATGTATGATGAGCATCGCGTCGATCGTCTCGACTTGCTCGGCGTTTGCAGTCACGACTGGGATGCTGAGTGCTGACAGCTGCAGGTCGGGATCCGCGGGTAACAGGCGTCCCTCGCTCCAGAGGCCCACGACGTTCACACCGAGTTCTTCGCGCAGCCCAGATTCCCGGATGGTGCGCCCTTCCAGCGGTGTGTTCTTCACCGGGAACTCGACGAGAAGCGAGTCATGAAAATGCCCGATGATGTTTGCGTGCACGTTGCCCGCAGAAACTCGTTTGGCCAGGTGCTCGCCAAGTAGCAGCGTGAGGGTGAGCACGTGGTTCACGCCGCCCAGCTCCAGGATGTCGATGGAATCCACCGAATCCGCCACGGCAACCACTGGCACCGAGGGCGACCGTTCGCGCACCGTGAGGACGATGTTCGTGTTCACGGTGTCAGTGGAGTTGGCGAACACAAGACGTGCGCGCTCCACCCCCGCGTTCTCGTACGTTTCCAGCGCGTCGACATCACCAGCGATCACCGGGATTCCCTCGTCGTGCATCTGGAGCGCCCTGTTGGGATCCGGCTCGATCAGAAAAGCCGGCACACCTGTCAGATCGAGTCGCCGTATCAGGCCGAGCGCAATCGGGTCGTGGGCACAGATGATGACGTGCCCTTCCACGTCTTTGGGTATACGCCTCAGCGTCTTCCAGCGTCCGCGGTTCCGCTGTTCCAACCAAGGTGCGTACACCAGCCGGATGAACAGGAACGGGAGAATGATCAGTAGCAACACAACGCCCGTGACCAGCACGAACGTGCTGAAGGCCCGGCCCAGATCGCTCGTGAACGTGATGTCCCCGAATCCCAATGTGGACATCACCGTCAGCGCCCAGTAAACGCCAGTGAACCACGAGTGCTCCTGCCCTTCGTGCGCCATTATGATGTGGAACAGCCAGCCGTACAGCAGCACGACAGAGAAGAGCACGATCACGTAGTAAGCGAACGCGCGTGCCCTCGGACGCTGAGAGCGTGGTCCCATGAATGATGTCAGGAGGGATACTAAGGTCTTCATGAGGCTCGCGGCTCACCAGTCACAGAGTGCTACCAGCCCCAGCCGTCGCAGTACTCCGGCCTGGATCTGCCGGGACATGTCATCTCCCTAGTAGGGTCGGAGGTCGGTCAGGTCACTAGTATGGCTGTGTGGTGGGCGATGTGCCAGGTATAATCGTGTATGCGCCGGCGTACTTCCCACCCGACCCTCGGCGTGTAGCTTGTCCGGGAGCCGGGCCCTGACCTCAGCGAATCAGGTCTGCTGGGCGTAGTACACGTGGACGGATCACACCCTCTTAGAAACCGTTAATTGAATCGAATAGTCAGTCACCCCAATAGGAGAGGCGCGAATATGGCTCGATGGAACGTCGTTTTCGTCATCGCGGCGTGGACCCTCGGCGCAGCACAGATGGATGCCCAACTGATGCAACCCCTCGATTCCACGATTATGAAGTCCTTCACGTGGCGCTCGGTCGGCCCCACTAACATGGGCGGCAGGGTGACCGATGTGGAGGGTATTCCCAGCCCGTCGAAAACCTTCTATGTAGCAGCCGCCACTGGTGGCATTTGGAAGACCACCAACAACGGCACGACGTTTCGGCCCCTCTGGACGCACGATCGGGTCGTATCGATGGGCGACTTGGCCATCGCTCCCAGCGATCCGGATCAGATCTGGGCCGGCACCGGCGAAGAGGATTCCCGCAACTCGATCTCACCCGGAGGCGGGATCTTCAAATCGACAGACGGCGGCATGACGTGGGAGTTGAAGGGGCTGGTTGAAACCCAGGTGATCGGCCGCATCGTGGTCCACCCCACCAACCCTGACATCGTCTACGTTGCAGCACTGGGACACATCTGGGATTCCAATCCCGAGCGCGGTCTCTATCGCACAACCGACGGTGGTGATACCTGGGAGTTGGTGAAGTTCATCAGCGACAGGGCGGGATTCGTTGATGTCGCCATACACCCGAATGACCCCAACGTGCTGTTTGCCGCCAGCTGGGAGCGTGTGCGCGGTCCGTGGTTCCTGAACAGCGGCGGACCGGGGAGCGCGTTGTGGAAATCAACCGATGGAGGGGATTCCTGGACTGAGGTGACGGGCGGCGGCTTCCCCACCACGATGAAGGGCCGCATCGGCATCGCCATCAGCATGAGCAACCCCGATGTCATGTACACCATGGTCGAAGCCGTAGAGGAAGAGGATGGCTCTGGCGGCAACGGTCTGTATCGTTCGGCTGACGGCGGTGAGACTTGGGAGAAGATGAACGACGCCAATACCAGGCCGTTCTATTACTCGGAGGTAACCGTCGACCCAATTGATCCCGACCGGGTCTACTTCTCGTCCGTGCCGTTGCTGTTTTCTAATGATGGTGGGAAGACAGCTGGGTCTACCGCAGTCGGAGTCCATACCGACGATCACGCGCTATGGATCGACCCCAACGATCCCGAGCGCATGGTCAACGGCAACGACGGCGGTGTGGCCATCACGTTCGACCGGGGTGGCAACTGGCAGTACCTCAACACGTTTCCAATAGGGCAGTTCTATCACTTGAGCTACAACATGGAGGTCCCGTACCGGATTTGCGGTGGTCTCCAGGACAACTACACGTGGTGTGGTCCCAGCCGGGTCACCGGTGGTGGGATCAACAACTACCACTGGTTCACCGTAAGCGGCGGCGACGGTTTCGTGTCGGCGCAGGATCCGGTGGACCCCAGCATCGTGTGGTCGGAGTCGCAGGGCGGTAATATGCGCCGCAACAACGTTGCGACGGGGGAGAGCACCACACTGGAGAAGCCAGATTGGCGCAGCGTGTGGTTGCCGTACCAGGACACGATCGTGACGCTCCTTAGCGAGGGCGTGGACGAGAACGATCCGCGCATCCAGTCGCTCAGGGAGCGTGCGTCGGCCGACTCGGCAGCGTACGACATGCGCTGGAACTGGAACACGCCGTTTCTCCAGTCACTCCACGATCGCAGTCACTTCTATGCGGCTGGTAACATGGTGGTCAAGAGCACCAACTGGGGTGACGGGCTGGAACCGATCTCACCGGATATCAGCCACAACGATCTGGAGAAGGTGAAGATCAGCAGCCAGACGACCGGCGGAATCACGCCTGACATCACTGGAGCGGAGACGTACGGGACGATCGTCTCGTTGGCCGAGTCGCCGCTGCAACAGGGGATGATCTTGGCGGGAACCGACGACGGGCGCGTCTGGATCACGCGTAACGACGGCGGTGACTGGACCGAGCTCAGCGATCGGTTCGACGGCGTGCCACCGAACACCTACGTGAGCCGCATTGAGCCCTCCCATTTTGATGCCGACCGCTTCTATGTGACGTTCGACAACCACCGCACCAACGACTTCACCCCGTACGTATATGCGACCGACGACGGGGGCCGGAGTTTCCGGTCCATCGTAGCGAACCTGCCAACCGGTTCGGTGGACTTCGTGCATGTGATCCGAGAGGATCCTCGCAACGAAAACCTGCTGTTCCTGGGAACCGATCTAGGTGTCTACATGTCCACCAACCGTGGCGAGTCGTGGCAGCGATTCATGGAGGGGTTGCCGGCGGTGCCGGTGCACGATCTCCAGATCCACCCGCGTGATCGGGAGCTGATCGCCGGTACGCACGGGCGCTCCATCTGGATAGTGGACATCGCACCACTGCAGGATCTCACCGACCAGGTGATCGCAGACGGTGCAGCATTGTTCGAGCCACGGCCGGCGCACCAGTTTGGGATGGCACCGCGGGGTGGGGAGTTCTACGCGCAGGGGTGGTTTTCGCGTCCCACGCCGGGCTCCAGTGCAGAGATCAGCTACTACGTCGGAGCCGAGCTTGCCGCGGAGCTGCAGGCTGCATTCGAGGAGAGCCAGCCGGAGCGGGGCGGCGAGCGGCAGCAGGCTCAGCAGGGCGTCCAGCGCCCGCAGATGGCGCAGGGTCCGACCGCGGCACGGCAAGGCACTGCCCGCGGCCCGCAGGTCGAGGTCGCCATCACCGACGAGGCGGGTGAGGTCGTGAACACGATCCAGGGTCCAGCAGAGGCCGGCATCCACACGGTCCGCTGGAACTACAGGGGGCCACAGCCCGAAGCGCCGGAGCCGTCGCCCTACGAGCAGCAGGAGCGGGATGAGATTGCCGCGCGGGCCAGGTTAGTGGCCGATTCCCTGGTCGAGGCCGGTTGGGACTCGACTATGGTGCGTCGCTTGACCGGCACCTTCACCGGTGAGACTAGCACCCAGGCGCTGATGCGCGCGTTCACAGGCGGTGGAGCAGCGCAGAGCCGGGGCCCGGAGGAGTTCCAGGAGCGACCTGCCGAGCAGATGGGCAGAGGCCGTAGTGGCTTTGGCGGCTTCAGCCAGATGCGCGAAGTGGGCGAATTGATCATGCCGGGGCGGAGCATTCGGTCGCTCATGCGGCGGTTCAGAGGAGGCGGGGGTCAGGGTCCTCTGATGGAGCCGGGAACCTATACTCTGACGCTCAAGGCTGGCGGGCAGATCTTCACCCAGACGTTGGTGGTTGAGCGCAGCGGCACGTTCGGGAGCGACACGCCACAATTCGAGAACTGACCCTGTAGCCTGATCCGGTCGCCACGGGCGTTGGGGTAGTCCGCGGGGGCGACGGGGGTGGGCGACAATGCCCCGCAGTTCCGGTGTGAACTGCGGGGCATTGGTCGCCAGAATGCCGTTGCACGACGGGTGGCGTCGTTGCGAGCGACGTGCTAGATACGAACAGAGGCAACTCACATGCGGCTGGAGCCCGCGCGAGGACACACTCGGGAGAACCATGGTCGACGAGCTCGGACTGACGACACGCTACGGGATGCGCACCCAGGAGTTCAGGGATCTGATGGAGTTCAGGGTGCAAGAAATCTTGCTGGTTGCATCCCAATACGACACGTTCGTGCTCGAGGAGGACGGGCAGCTCACCGAGTTACTCCTCGAGGAATACCGTAGCCTCGCCCTCAACCTGCGATACACACCACACTTCTCTCCTGCCACCACCGGTGCCGAGGCCCTGCGGCTCATAGAAGAGGTCGACCGTGGCTTTGATATGGTGGTCGTGAGTCCGCGTCTCCACGATATGGAGGCTGGGCATTTTGCCCATCAGGTGAAGGCTATCGATCCAGCGCTGTCGGTCTGTGTCCTGGCAGCGCACGCCTGGAACTTGCCCGATCTCGACGGACTCAGACGGTCAGGAGAAGTCGACTTCCTGTTCCTGTGGCAGGGCGACGTGAAGTCGCTGCTGGCCATGATCAAGCAGGTGGAAGACCAGAGGAATGCCGACCACGACGTACTCAAGGGCGGCGTGCAGGTAATCATTCTGGTGGAAGATGAGGTGCGCTACTACTCCACCTACTTGCATCACATTTACACCGCTGTCACGCTCCAGACCGGTCGCCTCATGGCCGAGGGCTTGAATCTCTCCCACCGTCTGCTTCGCATCCGTGCTCGTCCCAAGATCCTGTTGGCCCAGGACTACGAAGAAGCGTGGGAGTTGTTCGAGCGCTACCGCCCCAACGTGCTCGGGGTGATCTCGGACGTCGGTTTCCCACGCGGCGGCGTGATGACGGAGGACGCGGGAATCGAGCTTGCCCGTCGAGTGCGGGAACAGGTCCCCGACTTGCCGATCCTGCTCCAATCAGCTGACAGATCGCACCGTGACGCCAGCCGGGGGGTCGCCACCAGTTTCCTGTATAAGAGATCGCCTCATATGCTCGATGAGCTGCGGCAGTTCATCATCGAGCAGTTCGGGTTCGGCGATTTCGTCTTCAGACGCCCGGACGGTCGTGAAATCTCGCGAGCGAGCGATTTGCGCGGGATGATCCGGGCCCTCCGAGAGGTCCCGGAGGACTCGGTCAAGTTTCACGCTGAGCGGAATCACTTCTCGGCCTGGCTCAAAGCGCGAACCGAGTTCGAGCTTGCCTCAATGATCCGTCCACGTATGCCGGAGGACTTCGATTCGATTCAGACGCTCAAGCAGTGGCTCATCTCGAGCATGACGGGATACCTGCGCCAGATCCAGAGACATGTGATGGTCGATTTCCGGGGAGATGAGTTCGACGAGTACGTCGCGTTCGCCAAAGTCGGCGCGGGTTCGCTTGGAGGTAAAGGGCGTGGGCTGGCGTTTGTTCAGCGGTTGCTTTCGGAGGAGCGGATCGACATCCCGGGGGTCGAGATCGACATACCCCAGACAGTGGTGCTGACGAGTGATGTGTTTGAGGAGTTCCTCGTCGAGAACGGCCTGCGGCGGCTCCCCCGGGAGGTGAGTTCGCTCCCGGATGATGAGATCTTGCGTCGTTTCCGCCAGAGCCGATTCAATCGGCACCGGCGCTCCGAACTGGCCTCGTTTCTCCAGAAGTTCACCGAGCCTCTGGCGGTGCGCTCCTCGAGCATTCTGGAGGACTCGCTGTACCAATCATTCGCGGGCGTGTACGCGACCGTCATGCTGCCCAACAACCACCCGTCTCTCGATGTCCGTCTAGCACAGCTGCTAGAAGCGATCAAGCTCGTATATGCGTCGACCTTCTTGAGCGGGGCGCGGGAATACCTGGGCCATACGCCTCACCGGGTGGAGGAGGAGCGGATGGCGGTGCTGCTGCAGCGTCTAGTGGGAAGCCGTCGCGGCGACCTGTTCTACCCGACGCTCTCTGGCGTGGCGTCGTCGTACAACTTCTATCCGTTCGGTGACATCAGGCGCGAGGACGGGGTGGCCCACATCGCGTTGGGTCTCGGCAAATCGATAGTCGGGGGCTTCGAGGCCCTTCGATTCTGTCCTAGGCATCCCCAGACGATACCTCAGTTCTCCAGTGTGAAGGAGACACTGCGTACAGCGCAACGTTACTTCTACGCGCTGGACATGGAACGGGACGATATGATCGCCGGCCTGCCTGCGGACTCCAACCTGCTCCGGCGCGAGGCGATCGAGGCAGTTGGGCAAGGCGCGGCCAAATTGATTGCCTCCACCTACGTGCGGGCGGATGACAGGCTCACTACAGGTGTGCAGCGTGGTGGGGTCCCAATCATCACGTTCGCTCCAATGCTCAAGGACAGCGCATTCCCACTGCCGGAGGTTCTCCGCCACATCCTGGATCTGGCGCAGCGCGCGATGGAGTGTCCGGTTGAGCTGGAGTTCGCATTGGATTTCGATGATCGCCGGAACGGACCACCGGTCTTTCACTTGTTGCAGATACGTCCGATCGTCGTCGAACAAGGCCTATTGGATGTGACCCTCGACGAAGCCGTGAAGAGGGAAGCCTTCGTGTGTTCTGAGGATGCCCTCGGGTACAGTCGCCGCATGGCAGTCACGGATCTGATCGTAGTTGACTCCGCCAGATTCGACAGGGCTACCACGCAGCGGGTGGCCAACATCATTGAGGAGATCAACCGCGAGCTGGCGCAGGAGGGACGGTACCACATCCTGATCGGGCCCGGACGCTGGGGCACGCAGGATCCGTGGTATGGGATTCCGGTCACGTGGCCCCAGATATCGGCTACGCGGGCAATCGTCGAGACCGACTTTGTGGACGCTGACGTGGATCCCTCGTACGGCTCACACTTCTTCCATAACCTCACGGTCTTCGGTGTTGCCTACCTGACCGTGCGAGAGAGACGCAACCAGGGGCGCGTCGACTGGGAGTGGCTGAACACACAGCCCGCCATCGTGGAGGAGATGGACGGCATAGTCCGGCACGTTCGGCTGGAGCAGCCCGCCGAAGTCCTGGTTGACGGGAGCACCGGACACGGTGTGTTGCTCTGGAGCGGTGTCGCGCCGGGCTAGCGCACGGCAGGCTCCAGTCTCGGTTCTACCCAGGGCAGCTACGCCGGCGCTCGCTTCCAGCGCGCCGCAGTTCCTATGGTTCCTCGATCGCGAGATTGACCAGCTGGCGAAATCGATCTATTGACGGACGGCCGCGCGGTGTCTGTGTGAACACCAAACCGATGATCTCACGCTCGGGATCGATCCAAGCATCGGTACCGTCAGAGCCGCTGTGGCCGTAGGTGCCATTGGACAGCCTCCACCCGAAACCGTAACTCCCTCCTCCCGGGATTTGGATCTTGGGCGACGTCATGAGCGTTACAGTCTCCGCCTCGAGAATTCGAATACCGTCGTAGATCCCGCCATTCAAGAAAGTCTGAGCAAAGATTGCGTAGTCCCATACAGTGGAGATCATCCCACCTGAGCCCCTGGCGAACGGGTAGGCGACTGGGCCACCTGGCGTGCCGCCCGGCTCCCATTCGCCGTCGCTGCCACGCCGATAGTAGGCCGGTCCCATGCGGTGGAGCTTTCCGTCCAGCTCGTGCCCGTCGCGATAGTTGTAGCTGTCCACCATGCCGAGCGGCTCGTAGACCGCAGCCCTGAGATAGTCCTCCAGCAGTTGGCCTGAAGCGATCTCCACGAGCGCTCCCAACGTGTTGTATCCAGGGTTGCTGTAGCTGTAGGCCTCACCAGGAAGAACCGCCTGCTCCCACAGAACCGAACCGGGCTGCTTCCCTCTGGAGTGTCGGATTCCCCTCCAACGGCTCGAGGAACAGGCTTTGGATCCGCAGGCCTCCGGCGTGGGACAAGAGCTGACCGACCGTTATGAACCCTGCCCGATAGTTGTCCCACTCCGGGAGATACTCGCGAACCAGGTCGGTGTATTCGAGCGTTTCCTGCTCGACCAGCTGGGCAATCGCCGTGGCCACCAACGGCTTCGTGTTGGAAGCCATGCGGAACATGGTGTTGCGCTCCATCGGGAGGCGCCTCTCTTTGTCTCGCAACCCAAGTGCCTCGTGAACAACGACGCGCCCTTGGCGCGCCACCAGTACCACCGTGCCGACCAAGTCCCCGCGTTCAACGGCCTCTTGGTAGATGCCCAGAGCTCCGGCCAGCACCGCCGGGGACATCCCAACGTCAGCGGGGCTGCCATACGAGAGTGTGCGGACCTGTTGGCTCTCTAGATTCGGGGCGACGAGTCCTGCCGCGAGCAAGAGGGCTATCGAACTCCGTATCGCGGAACGTGTACTGAGGGTCATGACTCTCCTCTTTCTGGATTACGACGGCTTGGCACCTGACCAGGCCCACACTTTGCGGCGGGACCAGCAGAGCACAGCGTCCGCACGGGCCCTAGCGTCGTGCTGCCACGTACTCCATTACCGCATCGAACTGGCTCTCCCCGTCGAGGCCCGCCTCTTTCAGCACCATCTCGCCCGGTCCACTCCCAAGGAAGCGCCCGTTCTGGAACGGATGAAGAGTCCGCGACAGGCCGGCCTCGGACCGGATCCACTTGTACATCGTCGGTAGAGTGAATCCGGTGATCCCCATTGCAGTCTGAGCGACCCTATCGGGGTAGATGCGTCTCTGTTCCGCAGGTGACAGCAGATCGAATAGCTCGGCGCTGGACACATAGTAGACGTCGAGATCCACGCCTGCCATCTCAAGCAGCGGTAGCGCGATCTCCACGAAGTCGTAGGTGACGGCGCTGCCTTGGAGTACGATGGCTCCGTCACTCGTGCCCTGGGCCCTACGCAGAGCGTAGACGCCAGTGGTGGCCTCGTCGGGTGATGCGAGCCCCAAGACCTTGCGGTCGAGGACCGTCTCGGCGGGCCGCGTCACGAATGGGGCAATGACAGCCGGACGGTGGGCCAGGGCCGCCATCAGAAGCGGCCATACCTCTTGAGGATCCCACGGGGTCAACGTGATCGCTATCCCTCGGGGGAAGTTCTCCTGCAGTAGCTGCAGGGGCTGCGGGTCGGCATGGGTCGGTCCATCTTCGCCCGTCTTGAGGCCCGCGTGGGCACAGACGAGCAAGTAGGGTTTGTAACGCTCCCGCTTGATCTCTTGGCGTGACTGGCTGCCAATCCCGTGAAGTCGCGAGGCGATGTGGCCTAGTGCGGCAATGAAGGCGCCGTAGGACGAGCCGGCGCCGATGTGGTGACCGTAGCTGGACAGCCCGGCCAGAATGCCACTCATGGCGTCTTCGCAGATGCCGCCTATCGACAACAGCCGCGCGCCGGGGTTGGTGCTGGCGTTGTAGTAACCGTCAGGGAACCCCTTGGCGGCAGCATTGATGCTGGTCGAGCCGAGCAAATCGGCCGCGGCCGCGAGGATGGCTCCGCCGGAGGCCCTGTTGAGAACGCCGAGGGCGTTGCCTAGCGCTTCCCGCAAAGTAGTCTGGGAGCCGGGTTGCAGGCGCAGTTCGTCCGGCGTGCTGCCCCCTGATTTCTCCACGGCCGCATATAGCGCCTCTATGTTTGGAGCGGTGTCGCGCGGCTTGCGCCCCGCGTCATCGAGCCGATCGCGCGCCGCGACCAAGCGGCGGGCTAGAGTGTCCATGACGGCACGGCTGCCCTCCAGGTGGTGCCGGAGGACCTGCAGCGCTTCCCAAAAACACTCTTCGACTGTCTCCCGGTTAGCCCCCTCGCAGCGCTGGGTGCGCCCCTCGCACCGTGGGAGATCCGCACCGACCCGCTCTGCGAAAGGCGCAACGGCTTCGTAGAAGCCGGCGCTACACAGTGGGTGTCCAGCTCCGTGCGAGGCCCTGCCTTCGATGCCGTACTGCCAACCCTTGGTCGTGCGGTAGACAATTGCCGTCGGCTGACTGTTGGGGAGCTCGGCTGACCTCCGCTGCGCAGCGACTATCTGCTGGAAATCCGTACCGTCAGGCACGAATATCACGTTCCAGTCGTGCAGGTAGGCTAGCTCCCGCGGGTTCCACTGGACGTAGTCTCCCGGCGTCCCGCCGTCGCGGCACACCCGGTTGGTGTCGATCGAGGCCTGGTTCCAGTCGATATGAAGGATTGCGTTGTCGATCGATGCAGTGCCTGTGGCAGCGAAGGCCTCGTACACGCGCCCCGGCGTCATCCCTCCCTCGCCCTCGACGACATGTACCCGTGGCGCGTTCTCTCCGTAGTAGTCGCGGGCACCGAAGGCGAGTCCCAGCGAGCTGGCCACGCCCACGCCGGAGGCGCCGGTCGAGAGGCGCAAGAAAGGCGTTGCCGGCGTTGGATGTCCGTCCAGCGGCTTCACGCCGAACCGCTTGAAGAGGGGGGTGTCGGTCGTCGGGTTCCTGCGGAACCCGAGCAGGTCCTCGAGCCGCAACTGGAGGCGTACGTCCTCGGGCAGCAGGTCTGGCCTACTGATGCGGACCACTTCGTTTCTGAGGGCCCACATCGCGTAGAGCCCCAGTGCCTTGTGACCGGCAGCATAGGAGATCACATCTGCATCCTGCCGGTCCGGATCCGAGAAGTCGTAATCCATGGCGTCGTACAGGATGCTGCTTACGAAGCGCCCCGAAGAGATCGAGCCACCGGGATGTCCAGATGTCGGGACGTAGTTGTAGAGAATCGCGCACAGGGTCCGATAGGTCAGGTCGAATTGCTCGAAGACGGATAGGTCCTCAGCTGATAGAGGGCCGTCGCCGTTGTGCAGCTCCTCGGAGATGTCGACGTAGATCGCACGACGCGGTCCGAGTGTGAAAGCCATTGGCTGTTCCTTTCTTTTGCTTGCCCACTTCCCATTGAACCCGGCGGACCCGATCGCAACCACTGCGGCCGGAACTGCATCTGCCGGGTCGGTTTAATAGCGGTACTCAGTACAGCGGCTTGCCGCTCTCGACGTAGGCGGCGAATCCGACACCATCTCGCGATGCTTCGGCAATACGCTTCACCGCCTCTCTGAGGTCGTCGATGCCGGTGGCGATCGAAAGCCGCAGAAAGTGCTTGCCATCGGCCCCGATCTTCCCGAACGACCGCCGATCCATCGTCGCGACATGATACTCGAAGAGGAGGAACATCTGGAACAACGTTGACGGGCTAGTATGCTCGCGGACTTCGTCCGGCAGTTTCTGGTACGCATCTACTACACCCAATGATTGGCACACGCCACCAATGTTGGGGAACACGTAGAAGGCGCCCTTGGGGTTCTGGCAGGTGATCCCGTCGATCGCGTTCAAACCGCTCACGACCAGATCGCGGCGCTCTTGGAACGCCGAGACCATCTTTGCGATCTCAGGTTTGCTCTCTGGAGATTCTATCGCGAGTTTAACGCCCATCTGGTTGTATGCCGCGGTGCACGAGAAGTAGTTGATGTTGAGGTTCTTGAAAACCGCAGCCTCTTCGGGCGTTGGGAACACGGCCCAGCCGATACGACCCCCGGTCCACGAATACGACTTGGATGCCCCGGAGACGATTATGGTGCGTTCGACCATGTCGGGGAATGATGCGATGGAGACGTGCTCGCTGCCATCGAAGAGGATGTTCTCGTAGACCTCATCTGAGTAGATGCGGCATTCAGACGGTGCCTTCTCCCTTATCACATCGGCAATCCCGGCGAGTTCCTCCTTCGATGCCACACCGCCGGTCGGGTTGGACGGGAAGCAGATGAAGATGAGCTTCGTCCGGTCGGTGATGAGCCCGCTCAACTCGGCACCGGAGAAGGCGAAGCCCTTCTCTTCCTCGAGCTGCAGCGGTACGGGTTTGGCACCAACATAGGCGATGAAGGACTCGTAGATCGGGAAGCCCGGGCTGGGGTAGATGATCTCGTCCCCGGGATTGCAGTATGTCTGTTGGCAGAAGCCGATCGGCGGCTTGGCTCCCGGGAAAACGACCACACGGTCCGGAGTGATGCTCACTCCCCGCCTGGCACCCATGTCTTTTGCGATCGTCTCGCGCAAAGGCACGATGCCCTGCGGGTCACAGTAGTGCGTGAGGTCGTTGTCGATCTGTCGTTTCACCTCCTCGCGGATGTGCTTCGGCAGGGCGAAATCCGGTTCGCCAAGGTTGCATTTGATCACTGTGTGGCCGGCGCCTTCCAACTGCGCGATGTACGGCCCGACTTTGAAAGCGTTCTCGGTATCTATCAGTGCTGTCCGTTCCGCAAAGAGACTCATCGTGTATCTCCGTCATATGGTCTGCAGTGGGAGTGCTTGCCGCCCGCCCCCGCCCGCATCCCGTGCGCCTCACGCTGCGGCTCGGCATGCGGTCGGGCGCGGCGGCGTGCGACAACCGTGTGACACAGGATGTCACAATCGCATCATCCATCATGCAGTCGGGGAGCATGGAATATGATCACACACTCCACCCCACGCGATACTCGGATCTGATGTACTCTGAGGGAACCGTGGTGGTGATCACGCCGGACTGCGGGTCTATCTCCAATACCTGTGCAGTTCGCAGAGCCAGATTGCCCAAAAGGACCATCTCGGTCAGGGGGCCGGAGTGTGTGACGAAATCGGAACCGGCCCGGCCACCGCTCTTGCATGCCGCGATCCATTCCTCGTACACGCCTTCGGTCCGCGGGTACACCTGGTCGGGCGGATTCGCCAGAAGCTCCGCGTGCCGCGTCTCGTTGGTGAGACGCGGGTCTTCACCGTAGATGCCAGCCACCAGAGTTCCCTCGTCGCCCACCCAGAGCTGACCGCTGGTGTCGGGCGGCCAGCGTCGCCCTGCGGCGAGGTCTACCGGCCGCGGCGGTGTGAGGTTGCCATCGCGCCAGACGACCCTGAGCTCCGGGCGGTTACCCTCTGCGGGGAAGTGATACACGATGCGGGACGCCGCCGGCGCAGTCTCCTCGAACAGCGGGGTGGATTCGGGCTCGACCCGTGACGGATATCCCAGCCCAAGGGCCCAGAAGGCTGCGTCCATCGAGTGACACGCAATATCACCCAGAGCTCCGGTTCCGAAGTCCCACCAGCCGCGCCAACTGAACGGTGCATATGCTGGATGGTAGGGTCGCTCGGGTGCCGGCCCCAGCCAGAGGTCCCAGTCCAGGTGTCGCGGCACGTGGTGCGCGTCTAACGGTCGTTCGATCGCCTGCGGCCAGATGGGGCGGTTGGTCCAGTAGTGGACCTCTCTCACGGTGCCGATCCAACCGGCCTCGACCCATTCGCGGATCTGGCGTGTGCCTTCCCAGGAGTGTCCCTGATTGCCCATTTGAGTGGCAACGGCGGCGTCGCGGGCAGCGCTAGCGAGCTGCTGTGCCTCCCAGATCGTGCGGGTCAGCGGCTTCTGGCAGTACACGTGTTTGCCCAATCGGAGGGCCATCATGGCCGCGAGATAGTGAGTATGATCGGGCGTCGATACCGTGACGGCGTCGATGTTGTCGGCTTCACGCTCCAACATGACGCGGAAATCCTTGTAACGCTTTGCGTTGGGGTGACTGGTGTAGGAGCGGGCCGCCCGCCCATCGTCTACGTCGCACAAGGCATAGATGTTCTCTTGACTCATGCCTCGCACGTCGCTGCCCCCCATGCCGCCCACCCCTATACACGCGACGTTGAGCTTGTCGCTCGGTGGACGGTATCCAGGGCCGCCGAGAATATGCCGCGGAACGATGTGGAACACCGCGCCGGCAGCCGCCAGCTCACCTACAAAAGTTCGTCGTGGGATTGTGCTGGACATGGCGAGCCTCCTTCTTGGATGGGATTTCGATGCAGCAGTAGTATGGCTGTGCCGTGGTGGTTGTGCCAGTGACTGTTGTGGGGCGTCCTGCCACAATCGACGCCTGCGCGGGTGCGAGTCACTCCGCAGGTTGCATGGCGCGGAAATCCAGGAATCGCAAGGCGGGCTGGCCTGAGGCCAATTCGAGTCCCACATTGATGCTTTGCAGCTCGCCGGGCGCGGACTCTCCTCGATCAACCGACGCCGATCTCATCGACCTCGGTGCCACCGCGCTGCTAACCGGTGCGACCCGGCTGGAGGCTGGCTGCTGGCCGTTATTCAAGAGTGGGCGATCATGGATTTCGGATTCAGCGACACGAATGAAGTCGGTCTCGCGCTCGGCTGGCCTGTGACGTTGTCGCTCATGACCCGTCAAGCAGTAGTAGGCCGGAAACGGCAACCGGGACACGCGAAAGTGAGCCGGCAACTTGGCTGACATCCCGCGCCGCGAGTCACTTACTGCGTTCGACGCGGCGTTTAGCTCTGAGTGCGTGGCGCGTGTCGTTGGCAAGGACACGCTCGCTGCCGCTGACGCCGCCAAGGGACCAGCGGAGGTGCTGCCGGCCGAGGCTGGCGTGGCGGAGGCAGTGCTGGCGGTCGCGGAACACGGGTGCGTGAGGTTGGCGGGCAGTGGCAGGGTCGTGGATCGCGTGACGATGGACTCCATGGTGTTCCGGGCCTGGCTGTTTGGCGTTCTGACGTTCCTCGAAATACGTGCCCGTGAGTTGATCGCTAGCGATCCCGCTTGGCGCGAGCTAATGTCGCGAGCTCGACTCGAGAAGGCCCGCGCGATAAAGGACGAGCGCGCTCGACGGGGCCGATCCATGGAGACGCTGGATGCGTTGCAGTTTGGCGATGTAGGGTGGTTAGCCGTACGCTACGACGGCTGGTATGAGTACTTCGGTGTCCGGTCGAAGAAAAAGGCCAAGCTACTGGTCAAGCAACTCGAGACACTACGCAACGCCCTGGCTCACAGCCAGGACATCTTGAGCCACGACTGGGAGACGGTGGTGGCGGTAGCCCGCAGCGTCGTGGCGATCAAGGAGGCAGAGACCGCTGCCCGGATTGCCTCGACCGGCTCATGACAGCTGGAGCGGGTCAGTCTCCGCAGTGTCCACTGGCGTGCCGCCCTCCCTGACATGCTTCCGCGGCAGTGAGGCGGGTGAGGCGTCTGGCTTGATACGCGGCGAGGGCCTTTGCGACGTCGCCTTCGTTCGTGGTGAAGACGGCGATTCCGGTGCTCTGCAGGCTGGCAAATGCGCGCCTACCCAGACCCGGGCATATCACGACGTCGATGGCCTTCTCACGGAGACCGCGCACCGCCTTGCAAGTGCCCGGTGCATGATGGGCTCCGCGATTGAGCAGTACCTCGACAGTATCCGCCCCACTGTCGACAATCGTGAAGTAGGGAGCGCTGCCGAAGTGGGGGGAAAGCAGCCCCTCACGACCCCGATCGTCAAGCGTCGGCAGGCAGAATCTCATCAAGTGCTCCTTGTTCTATGATCAAAGCGGAGGAGCCGAGCAGGGCCTGCAGCACCTTGTAGCGACCGGAACCCAACAGACGCTGCACCGTGCCGCGCGACACCCCAATGCGCAAGCCGGCCGCCTCCTGATCCAATCCGTCGACGTCACACAGCCGCATCGCCTCCAACTCGTCGAGACCCAGCCTGATGATCTCCAGCTGCGACATAGGAATACTCTTGGGTTTGAAGACGCGGTCGCCGTCGAATTGACGGCAGCTACGGTGCTTCCGCGGGCGCGGCAAGCAGCCCTCCGGGATTATGTGCATATGCACGTTACTCCGAGTGAGGTAATCGCGTCAACCCACGCCTGGCCTGACAGCGATGGCGGGTCAGTGGCCCCAGCAGCGGCACGACTCGCGCTGCTTCCGGGCATTCCTTACATTTTCGACGGCCGGACAGTGGATGAGGGGGGTGATTCCATGGCGGTGAAGTCGACAATCGATCCGAACTCGGGAGTGATCGTACACTCTGTGGCCGGGGATACCTCGCTCGATGAGCTTGTGCGGGCATTGGAGCGGATCGTCGATCATCCCCTATATCAGCCAGGCGCCGACGCCTTATGGGACTTCAGCGGGGCCGAAGTCCGCAACGTTGACGGCAAAGAGCTGCGCAATCTTGTCCGGCAGGTGCGCCAGCGTCTGGCAGGCAGGGACACGGGATACAAGGTCGCGCTCGTGGCGCCGCGTGATGTCGACTACGGGCTGGCGAGAATGTACGAAGCCTACGCCAGCGAACTGCCGATCGAACTGAGCGTATTCCGCAGCTCAGGGGACGCGTGGGACTGGCTGTGGGGAGGTGCCAAGCCGCCAGCTGTGAAACAGAATGATTGATCATACACGAAACGACAGGTGACACAATGCCGCCCGGGATCCACGAGTACGAGTCTAAGGATATTGTGGTTCGCTTCGACCCCAAGCGATGCATTCACGCCGCGGAGTGTGTGAAGCGGATGCCAGCCGTCTTCGAACGTGATCGGAAGCCTTGGGTCGATCCCTCGCAGGGAGACGCCGACGCTATCGCGGCTGTGGTGCCGCACTGTCCCACGGGTGCTCTCAGCTTCAGCCGCAAGGACGGGGGATCAGAGGAGGCGGCGCCGGACCGAAACCTGGTGCGGGTTGTAGCCGATGGCCCGATATACATCCACGGAGACATCGAGCTTCATACGTCGGACGGTGTAGCGAAGCAGACGCGTGTCGCGTTGTGCCGCTGCGGCGCCGCGCACAACAAGCCCTATTGCGATAACAGCCACCAGGACATTGGCTTTCGTCATGACGGCAACTTCACCAGACAGCCAGCGACCGCTGAGTTGGGCGGACCGCTCGAGGTTCATCTGAGAGAGAACGGTCCCATCCAGCTGATAGGCAACCTGCAGTTGGAGAGCGGTGACGGCTCACACGCCATGCTTTGCAGCGGACAGACGTGGATGTGTCGCTGTGGTCACTCGGAGAACAAGCCATTCTGCGACGGTGCGCACAAGCGGGCCGGATTCGAGGCCGCTGGGGAGGCTGCACAGTCGAGGCAAGGTTAGCACGGCCAAGATGAACTGCGCGGCGGGGCGGTGAGGCTCCGCGGCTGTCCGCCCCCCCATCCGCTCACAGTGCCCGCCGCCAACGGCAACGTCCCATCCGGTAATCCCTGATCAGTCGTCCTTTGCTTTGAACGTGGGAGAGGTGTACCGGGACCTGCTGAACGGCCCGGGCGCGGTGTCCGACGAGAGCGCCGACCTCGGGGCGTCGGTCACTCGATTCTGCTGGGTTTAGCGGACCGGCAGGCTGAGGTGGCCGAGCCCGGGTATCGGTGGCGCTTGACCAACGCGGGCCTTGTCTGCATCTTCATCCTGAGATCATAAAAGATCATATGGGATATTATATGATCTCTCATCGTCTGCCTGCCGGAGGTGCTTACGTGATGGACGATGCAGACATCCGCTATATCCCGCCTGCGGACGTCGCCCAGGCCGAGCAGAGCTGGAAGGTACAGCCGGTCGTGGACGCGTATACGCACTGGGTACTGGGCCGCCTCGTGGGCATCAAAGGGCGGAGCGTGCCCGACGTTGCCTACTACATCCTCCGTGATTGGATCCAGTCGCATCAGCAGGAACTGGAGCACCTCGGCATCGCCGTCCAAGTGCGTCAGGGAAGGCTGATCCTACAGCAGAACGACTAGGCTTGTCTATCTCCGTGGTCAGGACTCAGGAGGTTCAAGTCCGCGCGGCTGCTCGGCCCTTTGCCGAGTCAACAACCGCTCGGCGAAGTCCAGCCGCTCTTCGATTTCCGCGATCAGGTCGGCCTGCTGGGAGGTGAGTTCAGACCACTGTTCACAGCGCTCTTCTAGTTCGACCACGCGGCGCTCGAGTTCCGTCTGGTGGGGGGTACCTCGCGGTCGCCTGATCGGTCCCTTTCCCCAGATCAGGAGCTTGACACCAAAGGCCGTGCCCAACAGGGTGGCGAATACGACTGCAGGC
>CP070666.1:3408846-3508583 GCA_020351775.1 Gemmatimonadota bacterium
TATGGCCGCGGCACTGTATGTACCTTCTCACGTCCATTGGCGATCGAGGGTTGATCCGTCCCAAAAAAAGAGGCCGGCCAGGAGGCAGGCTGGAATATGGTACTACGCGAGACGGGCGAGGTCAATCATACAGTCAATCATATAATAGATATTCGTTTGTTTATTCGATTGGTAAATGGTCACCCCTGGATGTAGTCAGACAAGTATATATTTTCTGCGGCAAGGCACGGAAAGCTGTCTAACTTGTTGGAGAGCCGCCAAGAGAGCGGCCGGTGAAATAGACCATTGGAGGGAGATGAATGGCTGAGCAGACCACGAGCTACGGTTTGAGCGTTACCGCCCCCCTTCCGTATGACCAGGCTGTCGCGGCAGCGCGTGACGAACTGGCCAAAGAGGGCTTCGGAGTCCTGACCGAAATCGACGTCAAGGCGACGTTGAAGAAGAAGCTTGATGTCGAGTTCCGTCCCTACGTCATTCTCGGGGCATGCAATCCACCGATCGCCCACCAGGCTTTGTCCGCCGAGACCGACCTGGGACTGCTGTTGCCGTGTAACGTCGTCGTATATGCCTCAGACGAGGCAGGGAAGTCCGTGGTTGCTGCTATTGACCCGGTAGAGCAGCTAAAGCTGGCGGGCAATCCGGCCATCGAGCCGTTTGCCAAGGAGGTGCGGTCGCGGCTCGAACGAGTCCTGGACGCCGTAGCAGCCACGTAGTGCCGTGCGCGACGAGCTGCGCACGGCTCCGAAGGTGCGAGCCCGGACAGATGGGCCTGCCGAGTAAGAACGCCCGAACCGACGCACGTAGAATCGCTACTCGCTGATCAGCCGGACCGACTGTGACCGCCACTCCAATCAGCACACCGAGCGTGCGTGTACGGCTCGCCCGCTTTGGCATCTTGCTGCTGGCAATCACGCTGAGCGGTACCGTCGGATTCATGGTGCTGGAAGGTTGGAACGCCGTCGAATCCCTGTACATGACGGTGATCACGTTGTCTACTGTCGGTTTCAGCGAGGTGCGTCCACTGTCGTCGGCGGGTCGGCTGTTCACCACTGCTCTGATCGTCGCCGGTGTGGCCTCGGTCGGATACCTGTTCAGCGCAATCAGCCACCACATCGTGAGCGGTGAGTTGCACGGAACGCTGCGGAGATCCCTCATGCAGAAGAGCATCCATGCCCTGAGCAATCACTACATCGTGTGCGGTTTTGGGCGGGTCGGTCGAGAGGTAATGGAGAGCCTGAAGATGGGCGGCAGGGAGTGCGTCGTCGTTGAAGACGACGCTGGTGCCTTGGAGAACAGCGCGCTGCGATGTGTAATTGGCGACGCTGCCGATGACGACATTCTGAGAGAGGCCAACATAGCCAATGCCGCCGGGCTCGTGGCAGTGACGGGCAGCGACGCCACAAACGTTTTCATAACGATTTCGGCCCGCACGCTCAACGGCCAGATAACCATCGTAGCTCGAGCGAATCACCCGTCGACCGAGGCAAAATTGCTGCGTGCGGGGGCCACGCACGTGCTCTCACCCCACAAACTGGGTGGCCGTCGCATCGCCACCCAACTGATGTACCCGTCTGTCGCCGATTTCCTCGACGTTGTTATGCACTCGGGTGACCTGGAGTTGCAGTTGGAGGAGATCACGGTGCAGGCGGGATCCGACCTGTATCAGAAGACCGTCGCGGAGGTACAGGTACGCCAACGCACCGGAGCCAATGTCCTGGCAATCCGCCGCAAGGATGGTGGTTCGGTGATCACGAATCCTCCGTCTGACATGCACTTCCAGCCGGGGGACGTACTCATCGCCCTCGGCACGACAGAGCAGCTGCTGGCGTTAGAGAGGCTGGCGGCCACCTAAGTCACGCAGGATTGGCGAGGGAGTCGGGTATCTGGCCCTCGCATCAGGTTACCCCAACAGGAAGGCATCATGAACCGGACTCCGCACATACCATCCTGTCCTGAGCCAGCCCCGGCCATCGATTGGCGCCAGTTCATGGCGTACTGCTCTGCCATCGGTCTCGGGGGTGGCACCCTGGGAGGAGCGCTCTGGGAACAGGGGCAGGAGGCAGGCACAATCACCAAGGAGATGCTGGCCGACGCAGAGGCGGTTCTGGGACTCGAGTTCGATGCAGACGAGCGAGAGCTGATGCTGGAAGGCCTGAATCGGAACCTCAGGAGACTGGAGCAGATCCGCGAGCTGGACATCGCCAACACGGTGGCTCCCGCACTCTCGTTCGACCCCGTATTGCCCGGACGCAAGCTGCCATCCGGCAGCGGCACCTTCCGAATATCACGCCAGCCGCAGATCGAGCGTCCCGCAGACCTTGAGGCGGCAGCATTCTGGCCGGTCACTCACCTCGCCGAACTAGTCCGGACCCGCAAGGTCACATCCCTCGAACTCACTGAGATGTATCTGGACCGGCTCAAACGGCACGGACCGAGACTCGAGTGCATTGTGACGCTGACCGAAGAACTCGCGCTCAAGCAGGCCGCTCGAGCAGACGCAGAGATTGCACGCGGGCACTACCGGGGCCCGCTGCACGGGATTCCTTGGGGCGCCAAGGACCTGCTGGCCGAGGACCAGTACCGCACCACGTGGGGGGCTAAACCGTTCGAGGATCAGGTGCTAGACAGCGACGCCACCGTAGTGAGCCGGTTGGATGAAGCCGGCGCCGTGCTGGTAGCGAAGACCACACTGGGGGCGCTCGCCATGGGCGACGTCTGGTTCGGCGGACGCACCCGCAACCCGTGGAACTTGGAACAGGGTTCGAGTGGGTCCTCGGCAGGTTCAGCGGCCGCTACTGCTGCCGGATTGGTCGGCTTCAGCATCGGCAGCGAAACTCTGGGATCCATAGTGTCACCATCGACGCGCTGTGGTGTCACAGGGCTGCGGCCAACATTTGGACGGGTGAGTAGATACGGGGCAATGGCGTTGTCCTGGAGTATGGACAAGCTCGGCCCGATCTGCCGCGACGTAGAGGATTGCGCCATCGTACTGAATGCCATCCATGGCGCTGACGGCAAGGACCCCACCACGCGAGACGTTCCGCTCGACTGGGATCCGGAGTCCCCCCTCTCGCGCCCACGGGTCGGCTACTATAGGAGTGCCTTTGAGCGAGACCGGCGAGACAAGGAGTTCGACGACCAAGTGCTCGCAGTGCTACGCTCCATCGGGATCGAGCCGATGCCAATCGAACTGCCGGATCAGTTTCCATTAGGTGCGCTCAGGATCATCCTTAACGCAGAAGCCGCAGCCGCATTCGAGGAGCTGACACGTTCCAACCGTGACGATCTATTCGTGCGACAAGACCAACGCGCCTGGCCCAACTCGTTCCGGCAGTCCCGCCTCATTCCCGCCGTGGACTACATCGAGGCCAACCGCATCCGTACCATGGTCATGCAAGCCCTGGACGCGGCGATGAGCGGGCTCGATCTGTTCGTGACACCCACAAATGGTCCCAACGTGCTACTCATGACCAACTTGACCGGCCATCCCTCGGTCACACTACCCAACGGATTCAGGGAGGACGGCACACCGGTCAGCATCTCGTTCATCGGCGCTCTGTTCGGGGAGGGTACAATGCTGCGGGTGGCCAAGGCATATCAGGACGCCACTGACTTCCACACGCGTCAGCCATCCGAATTCGCAGTCTAGGGCAACCGGTCATGCGACGTTCCGGCCCATGTCCGCGTGCAGCGGAAGCCCGAGGGCGATGGACCGCCCAATCCTATGTAGTTGCGTCCTGCTGCGGCGACAGCTTGGACTTCTGCGGACCTCGCCAACTACATTTCACAGCCTATCCGCGTCGCACGTCCCCACGCCGAGGAACAGACCGTGCCTATCACCGCGATAAACCCGGCCACCGGCGCCGTCATCAGAGAGTACCAAGAGATACCTGCACGGGTCGCGGCGGAGGCCGTGGACCAATCACACCAAGCCTTCCTCGAATGGCGCCAGACGAGTTTCGCGGAGCGTTCCCAGGTGATGCGCTCCGCGGCACGAATCCTTCGGGAGGGCGCAGGCGATTACGCCAGGCTCATGGCGGAGGAGATGGGCAAACCCATCACCCAAGGGCGAGCGGAGTCTGAGAAGTGCGCCTGGGTATGCGACCACTACGCCGAGCACGCCGAAACCTTCCTGGCACCCGAGACGGTGGAGACTGACGCGAGCAAGAGCTACGTGGCGTTCAAGCCACTGGGAGTGGTCCTGGCCGTCATGCCCTGGAATTTTCCGTTTTGGCAGGTATTCCGGTTCGCGGCCCCGGCATTGATGGCAGGTAATGTCGGAGTCCTGAAACACGCGTCCAACGTCCCCGGATGTGCCCTGGCGATCGAGGACGTTTTCCGGCAAGCGGGTCTGCCAGCGAACGTATTCCGGACGCTGCTGATCGGGAGCAAACGGGTGGACGCGATCATTGAGCATCCTGTGGTGCGGGCCGTTACCCTGACTGGAAGCACGCCGGCGGGTCGATCGGTGGCCAGGAAGGCCGGTGAAGTCCTTAAGAAGACCGTACTGGAATTGGGCGGCAGCGATCCCTATGTCGTTTTGTCCGACGCAGACGTGGAGGCTGCCGCGAGCACTTGCGTCGCCAGCAGGCTGATCAACTCCGGACAGAGTTGCATCAACGCGAAGCGCTTCGTAGTAGTCGCGTCGCAGCGGGAGCGCTTCGAGCAGTTGTTTGTGGAGGAGATGAAGGCTGCCAAGGTCGGTGACCCACTCGCAGCAGATACCGAGGTGGGCCCCCAAGCACGCAGTGAGCTGCGGGACGAGCTGCACGAGCAGGTCGAGAGTAGCATTGACAAGGGCGCCCGTTGCTTGCTGGGAGGAAGCCTCCCCGAGGGTCCTGGAGCGTTCTATCCGCCGACCGTGCTCACGGACGTGAGAAAGGGCATGCCTGCCTTTGACGAGGAGCTGTTCGGGCCCGTGGCTGCCATCATCGCCGTGCCCGATGATGAGGCCGCCATCCAGGTGGCTAATGATTCCAGCTTTGGCCTAGGCGCAGCCGTCTTCACGGCAGACGTCGAGCGCGGCGAACAGATCGCAGCCGACCGGCTGGAGGCAGGGTGCTGCTTCGTCAACAGCTTCGTCAAATCGGACCCTCGCCTTCCATTTGGTGGGATCAAGGACAGTGGTTACGGCAGAGAACTGTCCCACTTCGGCATCAGGGAGTTCGTCAACGTGAAGACCGTCTACGTCGGTTGAGCCACGCGTGACACCGCAGCCGGATGTCCCGATCGATCGCACACCACGGCCCAGCTTGTACGGCCCGGAGCGGCACAACGATGAACTAGCGATCCCCTCGCGCCTCTTGCCCTCGGCAGCTACTTTGGCGCAGCTGTCACACCCGAATCCCCACGACATAGGTAGATCCATGTTCCGGATAGCTGGCTCCACGATCGGATTGCTGGCGTTGCTAGCGTGCGCACCAGAATACGACATCGTCATTCGTGGCGGTTCCATCTACGACGGAAGTGGAGGCGACGCCGTAATTGGCGACATCGCGGTCAAGGGAGACTCCATAGTATCAGTTGGCATGCTGGTCGCCGGACGCGGGCGGATCGAGGTGGATGCTACAGGGCTCGCCGTCGCGCCGGGATTCATCAACATCTTGAGTTGGGCAACTGAATCACTGATCGAAGACGGCCGTTCACAGAGCGACATCCGCCAAGGGGTCACCCTGGAAGTCTTCGGCGAAGGCTGGTCGATGGGGCCTCTGAACGAGGTCATGAAGCGCCAACAGCTGGAGCAGCAAGGTGACATCAAGTTCGCTATCGAATGGACCACGCTGTCCGAGTACCTTGAGTACTTGGTCGAGCGTGGGATATCCCCCAACGTGGCATCGTTCGTAGGTGCCACGACGGTGCGGATTCATGAGATTGGCTACGAGGACCGGCCGCCGACGGCCGACGAGTTAGACAGCATGCGCCTTCTTGTCCGGCAGGCGATGGACGAAGGCGCAGTTGGGCTCGCGTCTGCGCTGATCTACGCACCTGCCTTCTATGCCGGAACTGAGGAGTTGACCGAGCTCGCTCGAGTAGCTGCGGAGTACGATGGCCTCTACATATCCCACCTGCGGAGCGAAGGGAATCGGCTGCTGGAAGCGCTGGACGAACTGATCACCATTGCGCGCGATGCCAAAATCCGAGCCGAGATCTATCATCTGAAGGCAGCCGGCCGATCCAATTGGAACAAGATGAGCGAGGTCATTGAGGCTGTGGAGCGGGCCCGCGCCGAAGGACTCGCGATAACGGCCGACATGTACACATATACTGCCGGCGCGACCGGTCTCGACGCAGCAATGCCGCCGTGGGTCCAAGAGGGCGGTCTCAAGAAGTGGATCGAGCGCCTCAAGGATCCCGCAGTCCGCACCCGCGTAATGCGAGAGATGTCTGCACCGACCGACGACTGGGAAAACCTATACTACGCCACCGGCACGCCGGAGAACATCCTGCTCGTGGGTTTCAAGACCGATTCACTCAAGCCGCTCACCGGTAAAAGCCTGGCTGAAGTGGCGAGGATGCGTGGCAAGTCGCCAGAGGAAACCGCCATGGATCTGGTGATAGCCGACGATTCCCGGGTAGGCACCGTGTACTTCCTTATGTCGGAGGACAATGTGCGGCGGCAGATAGCACTTCCCTGGGTGAGCTTCGGATCTGATGCCGGATCGCTGGCACCCGAGGGTGTGTTTCTGAAGTCAAACCCCCACCCACGCGCCTACGGCAACTTTGCACGGCTACTCGGCCGGTATGTACGGGACGAGCGGATCATCTCGTTGTCTGAGGCAATCAGACGGCTCACTTCATTGCCAGCGTCGAACCTGAAGCTGACGCGTCGCGGAGCGCTGCGCGACGGCTACTATGCGGATATCGTGATATTCGATCCGGACGAAGTCCAAGACCATGCCGAGTTCGGAGACCCCCACCGCTACTCAGCCGGTATGGTTCACGTGTTCGTGAACGGGATCCAGGTCTTGGAGCACGGAGAACATACTGGTGCTACTCCAGGACGTGTCGTGCGCGGTCCTGGGTGGACGGGAAACGATTGAGCGCCGAACAGGGCTCAAGCCACTCGGTTGACTACCATGAGAACTAGTAGCAGTGGCAGGTAGACCAAGGAGCAAGTGAACAGGCGGCGGGCGTTCGATCCGGTCGTGCTTCTCGCGGCCACGCTACTGACATAGAGAAAGGCGCTTGATAACAGGACAGCTCCGAAGAAGTACACTCCCCCTGTGATACCGATCAGCGTGGGCACCAGGCTGACTGGCAATAGAGCAGCAGCGTACAAGCACGCATATCGAAACGTCCTTCGCCCATCCGAGTCGTTGGTGCTCAGCGTCTTGACATCGGCCCGTGCGTAGTCCTCGCGGTACAACCAGCCCAGTGAGAGGAAGTGAGGCAACTGCCACAGGAACAGGATGGCGAACAGAGCCCAAGCCTGAGACTCTAGTCCGCCGGTCGCCGCCGCCCAACCGCCGACGATGGGCAGCGCACCGGGGATCGCGCCGACCAACGTGGCGACGCTACTGTGTCGCTTCAGCGGCGTATAACCGAACACATACGACACAAGCGTGACTGCCGCCAGCGTGGCCACGATCGAGTTGACCCAGGCCGCCAAGTAGACGACTCCGCTGATCCCGCTGAGCCAAGCGAGAGCTGCAGCCGTGGCAACATCGAGCCTGCCCGCCGGCAGCGGTCTGGATCGGGTTCGCCGCATCAGGGCATCCAAATCTCGCTCCGCCACCTGGTTGAGGGCGTTGGTTCCAGCCGCGACCAGTACTGTTCCCAGCAGCACATGAAACAGGAGGAGTCCATGCTGGGTGGATGGGGATGCCATCCAGAATCCAGCCGCTACGGTGAGCATCACCATCAGGATTATCCTGGGTTTAGTGAGCTCAATCAGATCTGCAGCTGCACGGCTGGACACGGATACACCTACCATACGACTTCATCTCTGAAGCAACCTTCGCGAGCGGTCCTGCCGAGACTCATCTTCTGCTCCCTTGTCCTGATTTGGGCGAGAACTCGCGTGTCAAGCGACCAATCTTATCGGGCCCGACGCAGCCGGGCAACCTGAACCCTTCCCACGCCGCCATGATCATTCGGGCCCTCTGCACTCCAGTGATGCCTGGGCCGGTCGAACGGACACTGCCGCCGGGCCGGGACAAGCGTTGACAGCGGGCGGAGCGCCGAGCATCGTCTCTGTGACAGGTTCTGAGTCAGGAGTTGGCTACATGATCACACGGCCGCTCGGCCGCGATGCACCACCCGTATCCGCTGTAGGACTAGGCGGTATGCCACTATCCCTGCTGGATCGACCCTCGCAAGACGCTGCAGTAGCGGTGATCCATGCGTCGTTGGACGCTGGGATGACTCTGATCGACACTGCCGATGTGTATTGCCTCGACGACAACGATATCGGCCACAACGAGCGCCTGGTGGCAGCCGCGCTGGGCAGATGGACGGGCCCCACGGACGCAGTCATCGTGGCTACAAAGGGTGGATTGACCAGGCCGAGTGGCAGTTGGGAGCGCAACGGCCATCCCGAGCACCTGCGGCGCGCCTGCGACCGGTCGCTCGCGGCACTCGGCGTGGACTGCATCCAGCTATACCAATTGCACGCACCGGATCTGAACATACCCCTTGCAGACAGTGTGGGTGCCTTGGCCGATCTGAGGCATGCGGGGAAGATCCGCTGGGTCGGACTGTCCAACGTTACGGTTGCTGAGATCGAACAGGCCGAGTCCATAGTGCCCGTCACGACCGTACAGAATCGACTGAACCCGTTCTTCAGAGAAGCGCTCAACACAGGAGTCGTGGACCACTGCGCCCAGCGTGGAATCGGGTTTCTAGCCTACAGCCCGGTGGGCGGCGGGCGCCTAAATAAGAAGCTGCCAAGCCACCCGACCGTCGCCGCCTTAGCGGATCGTCATGGGACGTCAGCACACGCCGTGGTGCTTGCGTGGGTAATGTCCAAAGGCCCAAATGTGATCGTCATTCCAGGGGCGCGGACGGTCGAGCATGCCGTCGATTCAGCGTCGGCCGCCTCATTGGAGTTGAGTGGTGCAGAGCTACGATCGATAGACGACGCAGAATTCTCGACGGCCTGAGTCGGTCTAGCCTTCCAGAAAGTCGACCAACAAGATGCTGGTGCTCCTCAGACGCTGGCTCATGAGTCGCGCCATCTTGAGAAGCAGGGCGACCCCCAAGCGCGGATGGCGATGCGCCAGGCGTGTGAAGTTCTCTTCCGTGAGCACGACCACTTTCGAGTCATCGAGCGCAACGGCTGTGGCTGAGCGGGGTGCTCCGTCGATGAGGGACATTTCACCGAATGTCTTGCCGGGACCGACTGTGGCCAGTGTCTTCTCACCGCCAGTGGAGTCCCGTTTGACGATCGCCACCCGGCCCTCCACCAGCAGACACAGATAGTGACCCCTGTCGTCCTCGTGGAAGATCGCGACACCTCGCTTGGCCTCGAACGCGTCTACGTAGCGCGCGAACATCAGTACCTGGGACCAGCTCAATTCGGAGGACCACTCAGTCTGCCAGATCAGCCGACTGCGCTGCGCGATCGTGCTGGGAAATCTCGGTAGCTTGACGGACTTCTTTGAGGGTACGGGATCGCTCATCTGTCGACTCCGCTGGCCTTCCGGTCTTCGAGGCTTGGACTCTCACTATGCGCCGCACCTGTGGCCGCAGCGACCCGGCAGAGCCTCGTTAGCGGGCCAGCGCCGCAGCTCACTGTCCGGTGCTACGTGGTAGCCATGCCGCTGCGAGCTGTGATTCCGGCGGCCGGATCACCATTAGAGAGGACGTGGTGTCAGCCAAGCATACTAAGATCGGGCTCGAGAGCCAACTTTAGACCGCCGACAGCAGTGCCCATCTCAACCCTCGTCAACAGTCAGGGTTGTGGGACCGGACTACTCTTCGGGCGAGACACCCTCGTCGGGCTGTTCGTCTTGCTGTTCGGCCTCTGGGGCAGCGCGGGACCTGCGGATTCTCTGGACCAGGTCCGAGCCCGCGGTCATGGCACTTTCCGCAATCTGATCGGCGACATCGAGGAGCGATACGGCCAGGGCTCGGACCGCTTGTTCCATGGACTCCGGCGGGACCGTCAGCGACCGCCGCGCCGGCACGGCCGCAGGCTCGAACACTTCGAGGATCTCCTGCAGCGCCTCATCGGCACGACGACGCACTTCGGGCGTGTTCTCACCGATCGTACGTGAGCGGCGCTTCCCTTCTTCATGCCACTCGATCTTCACTTTACCGTTGGAAACGTAACGGCGTCCCGTCCGAGGTTTCTCTCCGAAGGTCCGCGTGTGCCGATTATCCCGGGTACGTTTTTTGGATGGCATACTGACACTACGGGCGCACCACAGCCGGAGTTACAGGCCGCGCCCAGCAGTGCGGTTGAGGGCGATCCCTCGGCTCGGGCTCTCAGGCGAGTCGCTCGACCAGTATCTCGCGCGCGATGGCTGGATCGACCGCCAGCTCGGTCTCGCCCACCTGTACCACACAGGCAGGAAGTTGTTGCACGAGCGTGATTTCGGCTTCCGGAACGAGTCCAAACACTGCTAGCGTGTTGTGGCGCGAGCCGTTGTCGCCACCCAGGCAGATCACCCTTGCCTGCTCGCCCCGCTTGAGATCTCTGAGCGGCACTATCCCCTCCGGAAGTCGGGGCTTCTGCGCCTCCTCACGGCCGAACAATCGATGCAACCAGGAGACCTTGCGCTGGTGTTCGAGGAACTCGTACTGACAGGATGGACAGCGGACGAAGTTGCACGACCCGCCCAGGGGACAGCCGTGGGCGCACAGCGTGTCCAGCTTCTCAAACTCGAACCCGCAAAGAGGGCAGTTCAGGTATTCAGCCATTCGCCCAAGTGGTTGACAGCACCCCCGACGAGGAATGCAAACGGGAAGATGAAACCGGCCATGCGCCAAGCCACACGCACGCCCTGCTCCTTGGCGATCATTAGGAAGTTAGCAAAACACGGCATGAACAGTGTAATCGTCACCATCGCCACCAGTATCTGATGGGGGCTGAGCACCGGGTCAGCGCCAATTGCAGCATCCAGGATATAGACCGCGCCAAAATCCCGCCTCATGAACCCAACCAGAAACGCGTTGGTGATCTCCGCGGGGAGTCCGAGCCACCCAGTCACCAAGGGCTCGCCAACCCGCGCGATCACCGTCAGGAATCCCAGCCGCTCCAACAAGAACAGGATGGCTGTCCCAATCACAAAGATCGGGATCACCTCCTTGAGATACCAGTTCAGCCGTGCATACGTCTTGGCAACCACGTTCTTCACGTGCGGTCTGCGCATCGGGGGGACTTCTAGGATGAATTCACTGGTTTGACCCGGGAACAGTCTCGAGGTCAGCCAGCCGACAGCGAATATGACCGCAACTAGGAGGCCTATCCAGAAAATGGCTCCTGCAGGCGAGAGAGCTGCCATTAGGGCCAGCAAGACGCCCAACTGCGCTGAGCAGGGGATAGCCAAGGCCAGCAGCATCGTGGTGATAATGCGCTCCTTCCGGGTTTCGAGGATTCTCGTCGTCATCGTGGCCATCGTGTCGCATCCCAGCCCCAGGATCATCGGCAAGACGGCCTTGCCGTTCAGTCCCATGATCCGAAACACACGGTTCACCATGATAGCCATACGCGAGAAGTAGCCCGAGTCCTCAAGTATGCTGAATACGAGGAAGAACGTGGTCACAATCGGCAGTACGATGGCGAGGGCGTAGCTCAGGGCCATCGTGATCGTGCCGAATTCACCGACTAGCAGGTCGTGCAGGAATCGCCACACCTGTTGCCGTAGGCTGAGCGAGATATCCGCCGGCTCCTGGTAGGCCGGCACGATCACTTCTCTCTGGGCAGTGACGATGCCAAGTTCGTGCACCGGCGAAAGCGGCACGCTGACCCCCAGCGGGATCGACTCGGTCTCGTGAGTGTGGGGGAAAGGCAAAACCGCGTCCACAGCCTGAATCGCGATCGGCGCCACTTGTTGCCGGAACACTCCTGTTTCCAGCAGATCCACTAGTGTGCCGGCGCCGAACAGGCCCACGATCCAGAACACCGCCAGCAACGCGACCGCCAGAAACCCCACTCCCTTTACTGGATGCATCGCCCAAAACCCCAGCCGCACTTTGAGCGAGGGGCTCTCGGGCTGACTCATCGAATAGGTCTCGGCCAGGATGTCGTTCACCTGGCCCAAGCGAGCGCGGTTACCCACATACTCGTTTACCGGCTCCGCCGCCAACCAAGAGCCGCTTGGTGGCTGCGCCCGGGGGAGCGCCTCGATCAGCTGCCGCGTCCCCTGGTTTCGAGGAGCCACGGTCATCACTACCGGTACGCCCAATATTTCACTCAACCGCGCGCAGTCTATTTGCCCGCCACGCTCCTCCAGTTCGTCTGCCATGTTAAGCACCAAAACAGTGGGACGCTTCAAGTCGGCGAGCTGCAGGGTCAGTAGCAGGGCGCGGCGCAGATTTCTGGCGTCGGCCACCTGAATGATGGTCGCGTCATCGTGCTTGGCGAGTAGCTCGCGGGTCACTCGTGCGTCATCACTCCGCTGGGACAGATCGTTTATCCCAGGGGTGTCAATAACAGCCACCTCGTGTCCATCGAAGCTGGCCCGTGCCTCTACTATCTCGACAGTGGTGCCCGGGAAATTCGAGACGGTGACGTACCGATCGGTGAGGTTCTTGAACAGGACGCTCTTACCCACGTTGGGGTTACCCACCAAGACAGTGACCTTCCCCGGGTTCGCGGTGTCGTCAGCACGTTGCGCGCGGTTCATCTCGGTCCGACTCTGGTATTTGAGTGCAGCTGAAAGACCCTACTTAGAATACGTGGCTCAACACACGCCGCCCCAGGGCGGCGCCCAACCCCGCGTTCTTGACGAGGGCTTCAAGATAACCCGTGCCACGGCAATCGGGGCACTATGCTCCAGCCACGGAAGGGCACTGACTGGCAGCTGGCCGAGTCGGCCGGTCCGACTTGAGTAACTTTGACTCGACTCGACCGCGCCGGCTGCGGCTGGAGCCCGAGAGGCTGTTCCGGTCTACTCGAAGGGAGGTACCCGTGAAAGCACTTGCCGAGATACAGGTCGTTCCCATCGGTGTAGGTGTATCAGTGCGTAAGGAGGTCAAGCGAGCCCATGAGCTGCTCGTCGAATCCGGGCTCGAGGTTCAGCTACACTCCTATGGTACCAACGTGGAGGGCGAACTGGGCCAGATCTTCCGAGCCGTGGAGACTATCCACGAAACGTTACACCGGGAGGGAACCGCCCGCATAATGACGTCCATCAAGGTCGGCACCAGGACCGACAAGGCACCCAGCCTGGCCGGCAAGTTGTTCTGAAAGAGCAGTCCGGCTTGACCCGGATCGGACGCAGTCAGAACTTAGTAGTGGGCCAAATCCCTCAACCGAGCCGGCAGATGCTTCTCAACTCGCGCCGTTTGTTGCTTGGCTTGGCATGGCTCGCAGCAGCCGTACCAGTGCCGGGTCAGGACCGTAGCGCCACCCACGAGGGCCGGCGTCAGGCAATGGTGGATCTGATCGAGCACCGCGGCGTCACGGACTCGGCAACTTTGGCGGCCATGAGAGCTGTCCCACGCCACGAGTTTGTGCCAGCAGATCAAGCCGACCGGGCATACGCAGACCATCCCCTCCCGATCGGCTACGGGCAGACAATCTCACAGCCCTACATAGTCGCGTACATGACCGAGATCCTGGAGCCGGCACCCAGGATGAAAGTGCTGGAGATAGGCACCGGCTCCGGATACCAGGCGGCAGTTCTGGCAGAAATCGGATGTGACGTCTACACGGTAGAGATATTCGGAGCATTGGCCCGCAGCGCACGGGAGAGACTGGACCGGCTTGGTCTTCATGTAACGTCGCGTCACGGCGACGGCCACTTCGGCTGGTCGGAGGCAGCCCCGTTTGATGCCGTGATCGTGACGGCAGCGGCTGGATACATTCCACCCGCGCTGGTACAACAACTCAAGCCGGGGGGGAGACTGGTGATTCCCGTCGGGAGCGTGTACGGCGTTCAGAATCTCATCTTGGTAGAAAAGGACCTCGACGGCGCAACAACGACTCGCAACCTGCTGCCGGTGCGTTTCGTTCCCATGCTGAGCGGACTTCGCTGATCTCAGTGCGGCAAATCGCCCGACCGCTAGCCGTCGCCTTCATCTCGGCCGGGTCCCTGGCATTTGAGCTCCTCTTGGTCAGGCTCTTCGCGATCGAGCATTTTTATCACTTTGCCTACATGGCGGTGGGCGTTGCCATGCTGGGCTTTGGCGTCACGGGCACGGTCGTCGCGCTGGCAGGGCAGGTAAGCCACACAGTCACGCTGCGCCTGTTTCTATGGTCCAGCGGCGCGGCGGCTGCAGCTTTCGTCCTGGTCCCTTTCGCGGTCCAGGCAACCTCGGTCGATCCCACTCAGTTGGCATGGGATCTCAATCAGTGGCTCAAGCTCGCAGCGGTGTACCTCCTGCTGGCACTGCCGTTCAGCCTTAGCGCCGTGACGATCCTCACGGGACTTACGCTCGCTGCCGCCAGGCCCGGCTATATCTACGGCGCCAGCTTTCTCGGGTCCGGCGTCGGTGCAGTTGCTTGTGTCGTGTCCCTCTGGTTCCTCTCCCCTGTGAGGGCTTTGGCCCTCCCCGCGCTGCTGGCCTCCTTTGGCTTTGCGGTCGCCGCGCTGACGGTCGAACGAGCGCATCGCGCCCGCATGATGGCACTCGCCATGATGGGCGCTGCATTGCTCACGCTCGCCGTGTCGCCCTGGCGGCTGACCATCTCGCCCTACAAGGGACTGCCCCAGGTCGAGGCCTACCCTGACGCACAGCGCGTGGCAGAACAGAGCAGTCCACTGGGATGGACGGTCGCAGTCGCCGCTCCAGCCTTTCGCTTTGCGCCGGGGCTCTCCCTGGGATTCAACGGAGCGTTTCCGCAGCAGACTGCCTTGTTCGTTGACGGTGCAATAGCCGGTGCCGTTCCCGAGGTGGGCAGCGATGCGGAGACTTCTGCGGTCCTCGATTGGCTGCCCACGTCGCTGCCCTATTCACTCGGCCCTGCTGAGCGAGTGCTGATTGTCGGCTCGGCGGGTGGACTGGAGGTTTATAACGCACTCGCCCACGGTGCGACGCACACAACGGCAGTTGAGTTGAACCCCGATCTGGTAGCACTGTCACGCACCGGCCGGCTGATGAGTGCCGAGCGGGATGGACGACTGGTCTGGGTGATAGGTGATGCTCGCGGCTACGTGGCAAGGACGCGCCAGTCTTTCGACGTCATCGTGCTCCCTCCGGCGGGAAGCCTCGGGAGCGCAACGGCGGGAGTGTACGGATTGGCCGAGGATTTCCTGCATACGATCGAGGCGTACGGCGAGTACCTGAACCGGCTCACCGAGGATGGCACTCTGGCGATCACACGTTGGACCAGCCTACCTCCGCGGTCCTCCATCCGTGTCATACTGACCGCTGCTGAGGCACTGCGGAGACTGAAGCCCGAGAGTGTGGCCACCGGACTGGTAGTAGCTCGCAGTTGGGGTACCGCCACAGTCCTCGTCAGGCCAGCTGGCTTCACTGAGAGTGAGATCGAGAGCCTACGCGCTTGGGCGGCCAAGCGCCTGTTCGATCTCGACTGGTATCCTGGTCTGAGCGAACCTGCGATTCGGTACAACTACCTTGAGGAGCCTACGCTGTTCCTGGCGGTGGATGCTGCTGTTCGAGGACCAAACAGCTCGAGACGATTCTCCGCGGATTATGCGTTTGACGTGGCTCCGGTAAGCGATGCACAACCGTACCCCCACCGGTTCCTGCGTATCAGCTCGCTGGTGTCGCTGCTGAGCAGCGATCGCGGCAGTTGGCTTCCCTTCGCGGAGTGGGGTCAGATCGCGCTTGTTGCTACACTGGTTCAAAGCGTGCTGTTGGCAGGCTTGCTGATGCTAGTGCCGGCCGCCTTCATCCGCGACGTGAGGAGCGGAACCGGTTGGCTGCTGCTGGTCACCTACTTCGGAACCATTGGGATGGCTTATCTAGCTGCCGAGATCGCGGCAATTCAGCAGCTGAGCCTGCTTCTAGGTCACCCAGTCTACGCTGTCGCCATCGTCCTGACGGGGTTCTTGGCTTCGTCCGGCGTGGGCAGCATCTGCTCCGATCGCTGGGCTCAGTCGACCACTTGGAAGGTCTGCACCGGTCTGACGGTGCTGCTTGTGGTGCTGGCTTTCACTCTACTGTCCGTTGTACACATGCTGCAGCCGATTCACCTGGCACTGCGCGCGGCCGCTGGGGTGATACTGATCGTCCCACTGGCGTTTCTCATGGGTGCCCCGTTCCCCATGGGAATCCGCTCACTTACCGGGCGCCAGAGGAGTGGCGTGGCATGGGCCTGGGCGGCAAACGGGTTCATGTCCGTTGTGACCGCTCCTCTAGCAGCATTGATGGCACTCGAGCTGGGATCGCCCGCCCTACTGCTGCTCGCTGCAACAGCCTATGCGGTGGCAGCTGTAATCGGCCGCGCGGGGCAGTTGAGGTATCTTGCCACACCGCGCTAGTAGCAATCGGCCCCGCAGCCCAAGCCGAGCGCTGTGGGATTGGCGGCCGGAACCAGCGGTGTCGTCACTGTCTCAGCGCAGCCTTGCCAGCGCGTCCGATCCTCGCGAGTATCAGTGAGATTGTCGACCAAACTTTGTGTACGAGATCGGCATGCGGGCTGGACATTCACCGGACTTTCGATGACACGACGAGACATTCTCATGACATTCGTTCAAGTCGGACGGGGTGCGACGCTTCCGGCGGCACTCGCCGTCGTGCTGTGTGCGGGCTGTGAGCCGGGGCCGGCAGACCTAGTACTGCGGCACGGCAAGGTCGTGACAGTCGACTCCACCAACCCTGTAGCTGAGGCGGTAGCGGTGACGCAGGACAGGATCGTCGCTGTCGGTTCTGACGAGGAGATCGCAGGGTACATCGATTCAAACACTGAAGTAATCGACCTTGGGGGCAAACTTGCCATTCCAGGTTTCATCGAGGGACACGGACACTACATGTCGTTGGGACGGGCCCAAATGGAGCTCGATCTCACTGCGGCTAGCAGCTGGGACGAGATCGTGACCATGGTTGCTCGGGCGGCCGCTGCCTCCGCACCGGGAGAGTGGATTCTGGGACGGGGTTGGCATCAGGAAAAGTGGGACACAACGCTGCATCCGAGTGTCGAGGGGTTGCCACTGCACGACGAGCTGAGTCGCGTCTCGCCGGACAATCCCGTCTACCTGACTCACGCCAGTGGACACGCGTCTTTCGCCAACGCGAAGGCCATGGAGTTGGCAGGGATCGCGGCTCACACGCCAAACCCACCTGGCGGACAGATCGTGCATGACGAGCAGGGTAATCCAACCGGTGCCTTGCGCGAGAGGGCCCAAGATCTCGTAAGCGGTCTGATTGCGGAGGCAGACGCGAGCCGGACGCCAGAGGAGAGAGAGAGATACAACCAAGAGGTGGTACGGCTGGCGGGGCTGGAAGCACTTTCCAACGGTGTCACCAGCTTCCATGACGCGGGTGCCTCGTTTGAGACAATTGAGATGTTCAGGCAGCTGGCCGATGAAGGCAGCCTACCCGTGCGGCTCTATGTCATGGTCCGATACCAGACCAACGAGGAGCTGGAGGAGCGTCTTCCAGATTACCGAATGGTCAACTACGGCAACGGGTTCCTCACTGTACGATCGATCAAGCGACAGATCGATGGTGCATTGGGAGCGCACGGTGCGTGGCTGCTCGAGCCCTATGAGGACCTACCGTCGAGTTATGGGCTCGTGCTCGAGCCAGTCGAGGACATCGCTCGAACGGCTGAGATCGCGATAGAGCACGGTTTCCAGCTCGACACGCATGCGATTGGAGACCGGGCAAACCGTGAGGTCTTGGACCTCTATAAGGCGATCTTCGAGGCCAATCCGGACAAGACCGACCTCCGTTGGCGGATTGAGCATGCGCAGCATTTGCACCCGAAGGACGTGTCCCGCTTCGCAGAGCTGCAGATTGTGGCGGCGATGCAGGGCGTCCACTGCACATCGGATGCGCCTTGGGTCTTCAAGCGGCTCGGTGCACAACGAGCTGCAGAAGGTGCCTACGTGTGGCAGGATCTCATCAGGTCTGGAGCCGTTATCACAAACGGTACGGACACACCGGTTGAGGACATCGACCCGGTAGCGGGCTTCTACGCTTCGGTGTCACGCAGGATGAGCGACGGTGAGGTCTTCTTCCCCGACCAGCGGATGAGTCGACAGGAGGCCCTGGAGTCGTACACGATCAACAATGCTTACGCCGCATTCGAGGAGGACATCAAGGGATCGCTGACCCCCGGGAAGTTGGCAGACATAGTGGTGCTCTCCCATGACATCATGACAATGCCGGAGGACGAGATTTCAAGAACAACAGTCGTGTATACCATCGTGGGCGGCCGTGTCGCATACAGCAGTCCGCCCGCGGGCAATTAGCAGCCAGGAGATGCTGTATGACTCCGGGAAACATAGACACACTCATAACCGTGATCGGGGTGATAGCATTCCTGAGCCTCGGGCTCGGTGGTCTCAAGATCATTGTCGGTGCTTGGGTCAAGCGCAAGGAACTCGCTGCGGGAGGCGACGCAGACAAGTTCCTAGAAGCAATTGAGGCTGTGCGATCGGAACAGGACGAGCTACGCAATCAACTGAACGGCGAAATAGCCGATCTCCAGGAGCGGGTGGATTTCGCGGAAAGACTGCTCACCAAGGGTCAATACGATCCCAGACACGGTGAAATGGAACACTAGTCGAGTCGTTTTGCACCGTGGCTTGCGGAGACAGGAAGACCCCCAGCCAAACCTGCGATGACTCACGAATCCCACCTATCACTGAGCGACTACGATATCGCTGCGGCGCAGCGTGCAGTCACGCAGATCGCCATCCCGACCCCGGTGGTACGTTCGGCCCCGTTGACGAAATCGCTGGGCCGAACCGTGGTGCTGAAGCTCGAGAACCTGCAAGTCACTGGCTCCTTCAAAGTGCGGGGCGCGGCCAACCGCCTGCTGCACCTGACCGAAGCTGAGCGTCGCACGGGGATCGTAACCTGTTCGAGCGGCAACCACGGGCGGGCGGTGTCGTACGTGGCGGAGCTGCTCGGCATACCGGCGACCGTGTGCGTTCCCAAATGGGTGGACCCGGTCAAACTTGCGGCAATAAGACAGCACGGAGCAGAGGCTGTATTACACGGGATGACGTACGACGACGCCGAGCAGCGGTCGCTCGAGATAGCATGGGAACGAAACGTCAACTACATCCATCCGTTTGACGATCCTCGCATCATTGCAGGCCAGGGGACCATCGGTCGCGAGCTACTCGAGCAGTTCCCCCCTATCGACTGCGTCGTGGTTCCACTTTCGGGGGGAGGGTTGATTGCCGGAATCGCTATAGCCCTCAAGTCCCACAATCCCGAGATAGCGGTCATCGGGGTATCGGCTCTCAATGCGTCCGTGATGGTGCAGAGCCTGCGAGCCGGGAAACCGATCACGGTCCCCGAGCAAGAGACGATCGCAAATGCGCTCGCGGGCGGCATCGACCTCAACAACAAACACACATTCCGGTTGGTGCGAGACCTGGTGGACGAGCACATTCTGGTGTCGGAAGACGAGATTCGTTCAGCGATGGTCTTTGCCGCGGAGGAGCACAAGCTCGTGGTTGAAGGTGGGGGTGCTGTCGGCATAGCGGCACTGCTGGGCCGCCATTGTAGTCAGCTGGGCGAGAACGTTGCACTGGTCATAAGTGGTGGGAATGTCGGACTCGACACGCTGGTAAGACTCCGGACCAGCACGCAGAACGCAACTCCATGAAACAGATTCCTATTCCCGAGCGGATCCACCGCGGTGCGCGAGAGATTGTGATCACTTGGGATAAGAATCACACCGGCACCTACCCCGCGCGCGAACTGCGGCTCAGCTGCCAATGCGCTGCCTGCGTTGACGAGTTGACGCGTCTACCTCTGCTCGACGCCGACACGATCCGCGCAGATATCAGTCCCGTCGCGATGTCGCTCGTCGGAAATTACGCGATCAAGATTGAATGGAGTGACGGGCATGACACGGGCATCTATGCGTTCGACTTGCTGCTCGCGTTGTGTCCGTGTCCCAAGTGCGCCGAGAGCCATGATCATGAGTGAACGCGGCACACTGGCCGACCCTGTCATCATGGAGCGGCGCATCAAACACCTCCGAGGAGGCGACGAACGTGAGCCTTACCGACGAACTGTTTGAGACGGCTAAGCCCATCTGGGACGCGCAACTGCAGCACCCGTTCGTCACGGGCCTCGCCAACGGCTCGCTCGAGATCGAGCGGTTCAGCCGGTGGGTGTTGCAGGACTATCTATACCTCAAGGAATTCGCCCGCGTCTTTGCATGGGCGGCTGCGAAGAGCGATAGTCTCGCCGCGATGAGCTGGTATGCCAAGGTCCTGGACCTGACGCTCAATACGGAGATGGCGCTGCACCGGGCATACGCGGAGCGCTTCGGCATTTCTGCGGCTCGACTGGAGGAAGAGACGATGTGGCCGACGACGCGGGCTTACACCGATTTCCTGGTGCGCACCGCTGCGGACGGTGACATGCCCGATCTGTTGGCGACGCTGCTACCATGTGCTTGGGGCTATGTCTACGTGGCGCGTCGGCTGGCACAGGGTGCCGCACCGCCGGATGAACGCTATGCGGAGTGGATCGATCAATACGCGTCAGACGAGTTCGCCGATGCAGCCGATTGGCTCAAGGCAGAACTCAATCGGACAGCAGCAGTTGTCACGCCTACGAAGAAGCAACGGCTCACCGAACTCTTCCTGACGTCGAGCCGCTACGAGTGGCAGTTCTGGGAGATGTGTTGGACTGGGGAAGAGTGGGGGGTATAAATGTCTGTGCCGGAGGTGCACCCCACCGCACTCGCCGACCGATTCACTATCGAGCGCGTGGTGGGTCGCGGGGGTATGGCCACCGTCTACCTGGCACGAGATGTCAAGCACAATCGGCGGGTCGCACTGAAGGTTCTGTGCCCTGAACTGGCCGCGTCACTCGGCATAGATCGCTTTCTCGGGGAAATCAACGGCCGGGGCGCCCCGGTTTCAGCAGCCGGGGCGCCACCTGATGTGCATTAAGGAACCTGACTCGGTGGTGTCTCAGCCTTCTTGCTCCGGTTTTTCTTTGCCTTCTCCTGATCGAGGAACGACACACCCTGCTTGACCCAGTCGGGTGCCGGCTCCCCTTTGAGGTAGTGCCCGAACCACTCCACTATTCTATTGTGGTAATCGATCTGATTGGCTTTTTGACTGTTGCCGTGGTTCTCTCCCTCATAAACCAGCATCACGAAATCCTTGCCGGCCCGGCGCGCCGCGTTGTAGTACTCCACACCCTGATTGAAATCGACGGCACCGTCCTCGGTCCCATGCGCCAGCAGCAGCGGCGTATTGAGCTGCTCGACATGGAACACCGGTGAGTTTGCGATGTAGGCCTCTACATCCTCCCAGAACGGCACCTCCATCCGTCCCTGGCTGATCTCGAAGATCCGGGCGTCAGTGCTGCCGGTATTCCAGTACACCGACAGGTACATGCTCACCAAATTCGTCAGCGGTGCACCTGCCGCAGCGGCAGCAAACATGTTGGTCTGAGTGACGGTGAACGCGGTCTGATAACCTCCCCACGAATGGCCGGTCAGCCCTACGCGGTCTGGATCCACCATCCCCGTCTCAAGCACCTTCTGCACCGCCGGTTCGATCGCCGCTACGGCCGACAAACCGGGATTGCGATCACGGTACACGATGTCCGGCTGCAGCACGAAGTATCCTTGAGATGTGAACACAGCGGTGTTGTACGCACTGCGATCAGAGGGCACGTAATAAGTGTGCACTGTAGGCGACCTGATCTCATAGATATAGACGATCATCGGGTACTGCCGTGCCGGCTGGTAATCCGCCGGATAAAACAGCGCGCCCTGCAAGCGCTTGCCCCATTCGGTCTCGTATTCAATCAGCGCGGAACGGCCCCAGGCAAAGTCACTCTGAAATGGATTCGTCTGGGTGACCTGCCTTGAGTCCGACAAATCCGGACCTGCGCAGAAGTAGTCGGGTGAGTCATCAAAGTCCTGAACCATGTACGCATACACCTCGGCGTCCTTGGCTTTGACCAGCCGGCTCACGTTGGCATCCAGTGCCACGAGCTGCTCGGTCTCCCTGCCCCTGCGTAATCGCGCATAGCCGTACTGTTTGCTCCACTCACCATAAGTGCTGAAGTACAGCGGTTGCGCCATGTCAATGAATTCTTCGTCGGGATCGAGCCGGGTTCGGCGGTATCGGATCTGGTCCTCTGCACCGTTCGTGAGTCGCGTCGCCCCGGCGCCACGCGGATCGACCTGCCATACATCGTACTTGTCGTAGATCAGTATGTAGCGATCGTCCTCCGTCCAACCGGCAAACCGGAACGGTGGCTTCTGCTCCACCGTGTGATCGTCTTCGATATCGACAAACGACGTCGGGACATCTTCCGTGATGTTCGTGTGGCGTCCAGTACGAAAGTGATACGTCCAATAGTGATCATCCATCAGATAAAGCAGGTAGTTGCCGCCAGAACTGGGTCCGAAGTTGTACTGCACTCGCTTCTTCATCTCGGAGGCCGCCCCGGTTGATGCGTCTATCACGTAGAGGTCCCGGTAGACGGGTCCGAACATCCGCTCATTCTCATAGGGCGTCTGATCAGTGCCAACCGCGAGCTGATCGCCCTCGACTAGCGTAACATCTTCCGTCAGCTCGGTGCCGAGTTGCACGAAGCGATCTTCCCTCACGTGCCACGCAGCCAAGAAGTTCTTCTCGCGGTCACGGTTCGCGTTCACCTTCTGCTGCGGATAGAGGTCCACGTCCGCCGCGTGCCAGATCTGGACCGTGCTGGGCTTCTCGTCGTCGGCTTCGGCCTGCGGTTTCGCTGCCGTCGAATCGTAGGCTGACTCAGTGGAGTCAGCAGCTGTGTCAGGCCTAAGCTCGCGATCCTTGATTCCGAAGAACACTGTTTCACCATCGTCCGACCAGCGCAGCCTGCGGAAGCTCACTATCCGCATGTCGCTCGGGAAGCCCGCAGCCGAATCGGGGTCGAAGATGTGTTTTCGGCCATCGCGGCCGGCCAGCCCGGCCCAGGCCAGAATCACGTGGGTCGAGTCCTCGTACCTGTCGTCACCCCGAACCTGTAACACAGCAAGCTCGTCATCCTCTGGTTTCCAGGTGAGCCCCGTGTACCGCGCAGTACGGGAGTCGAGTGTCCGGAGCACGCCAGTGGTGGGATCGAAAACCTGCACGCCGTTGCCGGCCTCGCCCGCGGCATCCACCAACATCGCGAGCAATGTGCCCTCTTCCTGCCAGGCGAACTCAGAGACGTTCCCAAAGTTGATATCCAGTCCGCTGCTCAGCGTCCGGACCACGACGTCCACACCCTTGGCCTTGCGATCGTTCGCACCCTCCGGCGCATATCGGCGCATCGCCAGATACGCGCCGTCATCCGAGAACGTGAACGCGGCCACATCGGCGATGACGACGCTGTCGCCAGTCACGAGATTGCGCAGCCCGAGTTTGTTGCGCACCGGCTCCTTCTGCTCCTCAAGCTTCTCGCGCTCCTCCTCGCTCACCCCGATCGAGTAGGCCAACCAGCGGCTGTCCTCCGAGAACGCCGCGTTGGCTCCGTACGGGACAACGATCAACTCATCGCCATCCAACCGGCGCACCCTCAGCTCAGTCTCCTCGTTGACCCGGCTTATGGGATACGCCATCCAATTACCGTCAGCGGAGAAGCGAGCCATCCCAAGTCGCTCCCATTGACCGTAGTCATCGGATGTGATCGGTCGCTTCCCGTCCGTTGATTGTGCTTGCAGTGAGAAGTTGAAGGCAGCGATTGCCACCATATAGACAAGAGCCCTTGCGATGGGGCGCAGATACATCGTGAACCTCCAGCGATAGTTACGGTGATGATCGCCGGAAGTTAGGGCAGGTCATGGTCGGGTGCAAACAGTCAGCGCGCTCAACCCGGCATCACGGCTGCTCCTTGTAACCTCCTGCATAGGTCATCACACACACAATGCCGTATCCCGAGTGCGGCCCGCACGCGACCCCGACCACCCGGAGCTCGGGATTCAGAATGTTCGCTCGGTGACTGCGTTCGGGGACACCGTCGTCGACCAGCAGCTGTGTGACGACGTCCCGGGCCGTGTCATAGCCGTACGCGACGTTCTCAGCGATTGCCGCCTCCCAGTCACCATATCTGTCTACCCGGTCCCACGGCTGGCTGCCATCTGAGCCCAGGTGGCCCGTTCGGCCTGTCCGCCCTTGGTCCGCAACGAGATCCCGCGCTCCTAGGGACATGCCTCTGGATACACCGACCGGCGGCAGTGGCACTGTTGCCTCAAGTAGGTGCACGGCCTCGTCGACGGCCGCGATTCCCTCTTCAGTCTCGCGCACTGAACTATCGGTCAACTGGTACAGCAAGCCGTCGAATCGCGGCTTGAGGTCCCGCAGGAATCTCGCATACCCGGCGGGATCGGATCGCACCCGGTTGTGCTCGCGTACGATCCCCCGCTCCAACTCCGACAGGTACTCGAGTGAGTCGGCCTGTGCGAACCCAACGGCCGGGAGCAGGACCAGGGCCGGGATCAGAAGCAGGAAGGCAAATAGCGCCAGTCGCTCAGCGCCAATCACTGCACTTCAGACTCCACCGACTTCCAGTTCCACCACTTGAGCAGTTCGGGATCGTGGGCCGCGTGGCTCGCGAAGTAAACCGCGCAGCGAAACACGTAGAGAACACAGCGGTCTACCTGTGTTCCTCGCAGGATGCAGAGTTTGTCATACATCGACTCGGGATCCTGACCCGCGAGGTCCGGGACGCGCTCGAAGCCCAGGTCCCTCAAGTCCAACGCTATGCTCGGGCCGACCCCAGGGATCGACTCAAGATCGTGTCGTTGCATGGTCCCCCCAAATGGAAACGCGTGAAACCTACCGCGATGAGACGTGCGGGAAAAACCGCGGGACGCGCTCGCAGTATTGTACGTATTCGTCTCCGAATCGGTTCCGCAGTTCCTTCTCCTCCAGCAGCACCACCAAGTAGAGCGCGGCTGCGCTGATCACGACCAGCAGGTACATGGCGAGGTAGTTGGTGAACAACGCCACCGCCGACACGCCGAACATGAAGCTCACGTAGCGTGGGTGTCTGATTCGCGCGTAGATGCCCTGGTGCAGCAGCCGTCCGCCGGCACTGCTGGGCTGCAGTTCTGGGACTCCCGCGAGAATCCGAAACTTGAGGTGCTTGCGGCACTGCAGCTGGATCACGATCGCCACGGCGTATAGCACACCTGCCAGCACGATCAGGGGCATACTGGTCCCGAACTCCGTCACCAGGATCCGGTCTTTGAGCAGGTAGGCGCCGACGCCCAGGAGTATGGAGATGAGCGTCAGTAGCGAATAGGCCAGCTTCAGTCCCAGCCTGCGCCAGAAATCCACGAAGGGGTGAATGATCAACCAGTAGGGGACCGCGTAGCTCACACCCACCAACATCACGATGGCCACAACGTAGCGTGCCGTGTTCATGGTAAGCAGTCACATTAGGGTGTAGGATAAATGGAATTAGGGAAAGCTAAACTCGAACAGAGTATGTGTCAATTTGAGTTGCGGCCAGGGCCGACCCGCACAGGAGTCGAACTGCTGCACAAGATGTCTGGGTTGCCCCTGGTTAGTTTACGCAGATGTCTGGTCGACTTGGCAGCCGCCTTTTCCCCGAGGAAGCAATGAGCACACGTAGCCGTTATCTCCTGGGCCTAGGGCCCATCCTGCTGCTCTCATCCGCCTGCGCGCCGTCCGGTGGCGCTCCAGTTCCCGAGCCGGTAGCGCCGGTCGCCGCACCACCAGACACTGTGGTGGTCGAGGTCACTCCTGCAGATGCGATCCTAGAACCGGGGCGGTTCGATACCGGCAAGATGTGGACATTCGAGAATCCGCCACTCGAATACTTCGCCGAGCAATACGATTTTCGACCGAGCGCGGAGTGGTTGGACCACGTGCGGCTGTCCTCCCTGCGGCTGCCGAACTGCACAGCCTCCTTCGTGTCGTCCGACGGTCTCGTCTTGACCAACCATCACTGCGCCCGGGAGGCGGCGACTGCCGCATCGCGTGACGGGGAGGATCTGCTCGAGTCCGGATTCTATGCCCCAACCCTGGCGGAGGAGCGGCGAGTTCCGGATTTGTATGTGGATCAGCTGGTGGAGCTGCGCGATGTTACGGATCTGGTTGAGGCCGCCGTGACGGCGATGATGGCCGAGGACGCCGAGATGCAGGCACGTGAGGCCAGACAGGAGTCGGTCGCCGACAGTACCAGCCAGGCCCTTGGTCTCGACTGCGAGGTTCAATCACTCTATAACGGCGGCAAGTACTCACTGTACTGCTACAGGCGCTACGATGACGTTCGCCTGGTGTTCATTCCAGAATTGGATATCGGTTATTTTGGCGGCGACCCCGACAACTTCACCTATCCGCGCTACGTGCTGGATGCCTCGTTCCTCCGCGTGTACGATGAAAGTGGCGAACCCTACAAGCCGGACAACCACTATGGCTGGAGCCGAAGCGGGGCGCGGGAAGGCGACGCAGTCTTCGTCGTCGGCAATCCGGGTTCGACGGAACGCCTCAATACGGTAGCGCAGCTGGAGTACAGCCGGGATTATGTCGAGCCCTTCTGGATCCGGCTGTATCAGAGCAGAGCTGATGCGCTGGCGCAATTCATGGATCACCATCCCGACCAGCGGCCCGAGTACATCAACGATTACTTCAGCCACATGAACTCTCTCAAGCTATTCAAGGGGAGATACAAGGCGCTCCAAGACCCCGAGATCATGGGCCGCAAACGCGGATTCGAGCGGCAGTTCCGCGACGCCGTTAAGGCGGACCCGGACTTGCACGGACTGTACGGCAGCCTGTGGGATGAGGTCGCTCAGATCAGAGCTCAGATGTCGGCCCTGGCCCCGACACGCAACGGCCTCTGGTTCAGCGGCTCATTATGGTCTCAGACTCTCGGCACTGCCGCGGACATGCTGCTGTACGCGTTCAGGGTGATGAATGGGATCGACGACGAAGTGACCGAGGATCTGCTTTCGGATCTCGAAGAACGAACCTTCAACACCGATCTTGACCGACACTTCCTCGAACTCCAGTTGCAGGACGCAGCCGAGTGGCTGGGCGACGACGACCCATTTGTGCGCGCCGCTCTTGCGGGGACGACGCCGAGTGAAGCAGCCCGGATGCTCGTCAACCAGGCAGTCGCGGTCACCGATCTGGAGCAGAGGAAGGCCCTACTCGGCAACCCGACTGCGATCTTGAACAGCCCAGACCCAGCAGTCAGGCTCATGCGAGAGGCGCTCCCGCGATTCATCGATGCTGAACTGGCATTTCAGGAGTTGTCCACCACGGAGGAAGCCAAGGTGGCCAAGCTAGCGCGCGCCCTGTTCGAGGTTCAAGGAACCGCACTGGCCCCCGATGCCACTTTCACGCTCCGCATTGCCGACGGCGTGGTATCCTCGTACGACTACAACGGGACCAAGGCACCGGCATTCACCACATTCTACGGACTGTACGACCGTCACTACTCGCACGCCGGCTCAGACGACTGGGCGCTTCCGGAACGTTGGCTCAATCCGCCCGCAGAGTTCGATCTCAGCACGCCGCTCAACATGGTTCATACCAACGACACTGTGGGCGGCAACTCCGGCAGCCCGCTGATCAGCATCGCCGGTGACGTCGTGGGTCTGCTGTTCGACGGCAACATAGAAAGCCTGTCAGGCGACTTCATCTACACCGATGAGGGGGCGCGTTCGGTTTCGGTCAAGGCTGAGGCGATCATCGAGGCTTTGCGCCATGTCTACGGTGCACAACGCATCGTCGACGAGTTACTCCGGGAGAATTAGCGAACCCCTCGGAGCACCTTGCCGAGTGACTCCGAATACACGGCTGCAGCGGCCGCATTCGAGTGGACTGGGTCCGATGGGCGCGCTGAGGCCAAGCGGGTACTAGCGAGGCGGTTGAGCTGATTAAGTTGCATTCCGGCGCGGAGCCGACCACGAGCAGCGAGGGCAGAGTGATTTGAGAGGATATCACCAATGAGCGAACCGTCTGAGAAGAGCCTCGAGCGGATGCGAGTATACACCCAGAAGTATTGGGAGAAGACTGGGACGTCACCCCATCCCGAGAAGACTGTCACGGACGCGGTCGTTACGGGCCTGGCACTGCATATAGACGAATTGGGCCGACCGTTGTGCCCCTGCAATTTCTATCCGGACAAGAAGGCGGAATTGGAGCGCAGCCGCGAGTGGGTTTGCGCCTGCGATGAGATGAAGCGGTACAAGTACTGCCACTGCCTGCTGTTCGTGACACCGGACGGATTGCCCATCACCGAATACCTACCCGAGGATCACGAGGGCCGCCAGATATACGGATTGGTCAGGGATCCGACGCCGGGCCAAGGCCGCGAAGCACGGCACAAGGTAGGCGCCGAATAGTCCAGGCTCTACTAACCGGCGTCGACGGGCTACCTTACTGGGGTCTTCCCCTGGGAGGCAAAACGTCGGAAGAACACCATCAAACCCCGGCAACCTACTCGGCTGACGAAGCGAGAAGCATCAAGGAGGCGTTTGCCCAGGCCGAAACCCCCCTCATGTGCCCCCGGTGCAACGCGGAGCTCCGTGTGAGCCCACCGGTACTGCGACAAGGCAGCACGCTGCAGGAGGTGTCCTGTCCATCCTGCAATCGGTGCGTGATCGCGCGCGGCCTCCCCGAGCGGCCAGCCACTTTCTGACAGGCGCGGCGATACCCGCTATGGCCCTGAGCCGGAGCGTATTGACCAAGTGAACCAAACTGTAAGCCCAGAATTCCTCGCCCTTCAGGAAGCACTTGCGGGCCGCTACTCGATCGAGCGCGAACTCGGTAGAGGAGGTATGGGGATCGTGCTGCTGGCGCGCGACGTTGCCCTCGATCGCTTGGTGGCGATCAAGCTGCTGCCACCGGCGCTTGCAGCGGACTCGGCGCTCAGGGAGCGCTTCATCCGAGAAGCGCGCACGGCGGCCGGCTTGTCCCACCCCAACATCGTTCCGATCCACATCGTGGAGGAACATGGTGATCTGGTGTTCTTCGTGATGGGTTTCGTCGATGGAGAAACGCTGCGTGAGCGTGTGGAGCGGAGCGGTCCACTCACACCCCGCGCCACGATGCGATTGGTCCAAGAGGTTGCCTGGGCACTGGCCCACGCTCATCAGCGCGGTATCGTGCATCGCGACATCAAGCCCGACAACATCCTAGTCGAGCGTGCCTCCGACCGGGCGATGGTCACCGATTTTGGCATCGCCTGGGCGACTGCGGGTGAAGGTCCTGGCGCCGAGGGTGAAGTGGTTGGCACTGCCAGGTACATGAGTCCAGAACAGGCTTGCGGCGAGCCCGTCGATGCCCGTAGTGACCTCTATTCGTTGGGAGCGACTGCCTTCTACGCGCTCACCGGGCAAGCACCATTCACGGCCGCCAGCGTCCCGGCGCTGCTGGCAAAGCACGTCAACGAACGTCCGCCCGAAGTAAGTGCTCTCCGACCAGAGGTGCCCTCGAAGCTGGCGACACTGGTGAACCGCTGTCTGGAGAAGAACCCCGAAGATCGATTCCCATCGGGCGATGAGTTGGCGAAAGCAGTGAGTGACGCTCGCGGGCGAGAACTACGAGCGCCACCCCTGGTTCGCAGTTTCTTGCGCAATGCCGAGGTGAGCACGGCCGTCATCCTGGCCGTCGCGATCGCTGGAGGATCAGTGGAAGTGGGCGGAGGTGGCGCGTCGATCAACCTCCTACCGTACATACTGTTGTTCCAACTCGGCTACGCGGCGCGCCGCCTGCTACGGAACGGATACACATTTGATGACATTAGATCAGCCCTCCTGGCAGAGGCCCGCGCACAGGACGAAGAGGCCGAGGCCGTTCAGTCAAAGAAGTGGATCCGCCGGATCTCGGGAGCATGGCACCGTATCTGGGCGAGCGGTTTCGGGCGCTTCTTCTTCAAGGTGTCCGGAATCGGACTCAAGGAACCCGAACGCTTGGTGCTACCCTCATCGGATGCTACGGAGCTGGTTCTGGGAAGGGCCGCAACCGAGATATACGGTGGGCTGCCGTCGGACGTGCGGCACCGGCTGGGCGACGTGACGGGCGTCATTAGCCGCCTCGAAGAGGACGCGGAGGAATTGCGGCGACGCGGTGACACGGGCGAACGGCTGACCGAAGCGGTGGCTGCACTCGAGAACGTACGCCTGGGGCTGCTACGCCTCAGGGCGGGAGTCGGATCGGTGGACGACCTCACCGAACACATAGAGCGTGCGCAAGAGATCGGCGAGCGCATCGATGCCGAGCTGGCGGGAAGGAGTGAGGTTCGGGAGGCGCTGGAATGAGAGTCGGGAGACCGAGAAAGCCGGGCGGCTGGGCAACCTAGACACTGACCGCAGCGATCGCCGGCCGGTCGCGGCCGCCGGCTCACCAGCACCATGGAGGTCACATGTCTGATCGAGCCATTCGGCTGTTGGGTCATGCTTCGATGCTCTTTGCAGTACCAGTGACTCCGCTGCTTGCCCAACCAGATATACCCACCCCCGAATCGGTGTTGGGATTCCCTGTCGGCGCCGACTTCAGACTGGCAAGCTATGACGAGTCGATCGACTATTTCCGCCAAATGGACGCTGCCTCCGATCGTCTGCAGCTGATCGAAATCGGCCGGACTTCTGAGGGGCGGGAATGGTATGTGGCACTCATATCCAGCGCCGCGAACCTGTCCGACCTCGAGCGCTACCGCCTAATCGCACAGCGCCTGGCACACCCGACTGGACTGACCGATGACGAGGCCCGGCAGCTAGCCCGCAGTGGAAAGGCGATCGTTCACATCGATGGGGGCCTGCACGCGTCCGAGGTAGCATGTGCCCAACACACCATTCAGTTGGCGTACGATCTGCTCGTCCGGGCCAATGAGCCCAAGATTCAGGCGATCCTCGACAACGTGATCTTCCTGCTGTGGCCATCAATAAACCCCGATGGCCAGAACATGGTGGTCGACTGGTACCGATCAAACCTCGGCACACCGTACGAGGTGGCGCCCATGCCGTGGCTGTATCAGAAGTACATTGGCCACGACAACAACCGTGACGCGTACATGCTCAACATGATCGAGTCACGGGTGGTGGCCCGGTTCTGGAGACACTGGGAACCTCACATAATCCACGTACACCACCAGAGCTCCCCCTTCCCAACCCGCATCTGGCTGCCGCCGTTCGCCGAACCGATTGCCCCGCAGGCACCGCCGTTGATGTCTCGTGAAGTGAACATGATCGGCATGGCGATGGCGCAGGACCTGGAGTCTGCCGGCAAGGTTGGCGCAACCCACATGACCCCGTTCGATGCCTGGTATCCCGGTTACATCGACTACCTACCCATGTTCCAGAACATCGCGGCCTACTGGACCGAGACGGCGTTGTACCGCTACGCCACTCCGCGCTTCTACAGGATCAGCGACTTCCCGGCGAGCGCACGGCACCTGCGACCGCAGACTCTCTACTCGAGTCCATGGGAAGGCGGCTGGTGGCGCCTGGGAGATGCGGTGGACTACATGGTCACTGCCTCGATGTCAGTACTCGACTACGCTGCCAAGTATCGCGAAGATCTGTTATACAACCGCTACCAGGCGGGCCGCAACACGATTCGCAAATACGAACAGCAGCCTCCGCATGCATACTTCATCGAGCCCGAGCAGCGCGACCCCGTATCAGCCATAGAGCTGCTACGCAGGCTTGCGTTCAACGGTGTGCGCGTCAGCCGACTGACACAGCCGGTCTCGCATGAGGCAATGACATATGCCGAGGGAACCTGGGTCATTCCCATGAATCAGGAGTTTGCCGAACTGGTGCGGCAAGTGTTCGATGCGCAGGTATACCCAGATCTACGGCAGTATCCTGAAGGACCGCCACAGCAGCCTTACGATGCGGCCGGGTGGACATTGCCCTATCAGATGGATGTTAGGGTACACGCAGCACCGTCCCCGCTGACGGAAGAAGTGCTGGCTGCAATGGACCCGGCACGCGCGACACCCGTCGACTGGAGAACGGCCGACGAGGTCTTCGGTGGCACCTCATTCGACAGCCCACCCGGACTCGGGTTCGATAGCGACTCGGTCGCGACCGCCATCATCCCAGCGCCAGGGAGGATTTCGGGTTCGGGATCGTCTCTAGCGCTGGATCCGGCACAGAACAACACGTTTCGTGCAATCAACCGGGCGTGGCAAGCGGGCGGCACAGTGCGGTTTGAACCCGGAACGCCGGGCAAGGAGGGCCTTCCGGGAACGAGCGGCCGCTACGTCATTGCTGGTGTGTCCGGGTCGACTCTCGGTCAGTGGGTCGATGATCTGGCACTGCAGGCCGAACGAACGGACCGGTCGAGCGGTCCGGCGGTGCGATCGCGCATTGCTCTGTACAGACCGTGGCGTCCCAGCATGGACCAGGGCTGGTCCAGATGGGTGCTGGAGCAGTACGGTTTCCAGTTCAGCCGCGTAACGAACGCCGAGATCCGGGCCGGCGACCTGAGTGAGCGATACGACGTCGTCCTGCTGCCCGCAGAACGTCCCCAGACCCTGCTCGACGGCTTCTCCAAGGGATCCGTGCCACCGCGATATGAAGGTGGCATCGGGGCGGTGGGAGTCAGAGCGCTAGACGAGTTCGTGCGTGGTGGGGGCACTCTAGTCTGCCTCAACCAGAGCAGCGAGTTCGCGATCGAGCAGCTGCACCTTCCGGTGCAGAACGCGGTGGCCGGCTTGGACAGAACCGAGTATTTCCTCAGTGGATCGATACTCGAGGTCACGACCGATCCATCGCATCCGGTCATGGCGGGCATGTCAGCAAGGGCCAAGGTGTTCGTGGGTTGGAGCCCCGTGTTCACGATACTGGAAGGTTTCCAGGGTGCTGCCTTGGCCAAGTACCAGGAGAACGGATCACCGTTGCTCTCCGGCTACCTGCTTGGCGAACGACACCTCCAGGGCTACGCTGCGGCGCTGGACGTTCACCATGGGGACGGACACGTGATTCTGATCGGCTTTAGGCCACAATGGCGCGGTCAGTCCTTCGGTAGCTTCAAAGTGCTGTTCAATGCATTGCTGTATGGTGGGGAGTTGGCTCGCAGGGTCCACGGTACCCCGGAGTTCTGGAGTGCGCCGGAGAAAGAGGAAGAAGGTGCCGGCGGGCTCGGCAGAGCAGCGCGTTGAGTTGCTCTGAACGGCACACATCCCGATGGTATTGAAATGAGAGATATGATCCGATCCAACAGTGACGAACAGATGCCCCGCGTGGCCCTCTTCGTGACGTGTATGGTCGACACGTTGTATCCCGAAGTGGGTCTAGCTGCGGTCGACTTGCTCGAGCGTCACGGTGCCGAGGTAGTCTTCCCCGAGGAACAGACCTGTTGTGGTCAGCCCGCGTTCAATGCCGGCTACCGCGTCGAGGCCCGCAGAATGGCGGTTCATTTCCTCGATGTGTTTGCGCCGCTCGTGGAGAGCGGCGACGTAGATGCAATAGTGGCACCGAGCGGCAGCTGTGTCGCGATGGTCAAGCGCTTCTATGATGTGCTGTTCGAAGGGCCGAACTGCATCAACGACCAGCCACGTGTCGCCCGCACACGTGAGGTGACATACGAGCTGACACAGTACCTCGTAGATGTACTCGGTGTCGACGACACTGCGGCGCAGTACAACGGCACACTCACGTATCACCCGTGCTGTCACTTGCTACGCGAGCTAGGGATCGACAAGCAGCCGCGCCGTCTGCTCAACGCCATAACGGGCGCCGATCTCGTAGAACTGCCCGCCGCAACCGAGTGCTGTGGCTTCGGCGGACTGTTTGCGCTCAAGAACGCGGAGATCAGCACCGCCATGGGCCAGCGCAAGCTCGACAACATCGACCAAACCGGCGCGCACATCGTTGCGGTGAATGATGTCAGTTGCATGACACACATCAACGGGTTGCTCAAACGCGCCGGGCACCCCTGCCGGGCCGCGCACGTCGCGCAGCTGTTGCGCCCCGCGGAGGCGGGTGAGCCGGGGGCGCGGAGGACATGAACGTGCAACGCGCGTACACGGCTTCCCGCCATTCCGGCGTCGCGGTATCCCGTAGCCCTTCCAGGGGAGACCTATCCGCTCCCTGCTCCCTGCTTCCCATCAGCCGATGACCGTCGACCCGTCGGCTAACTTCCGGACCAGGGTCGAGCAGGCCCTTGGCGATGACAACCTGCGCACGGCGTTGGACCGGGCGACCTCCCGCTTGAGGGGGAAGCGCACCACAGCAGTGGCGGCGATCGATCTCGAGCGGCTACGCGATGAGGCCCGGGCGATCAGAGAACACTCGATCCGGCGACTGCCCGAGATGCTGGAGCAGCTGGAGCGCAACTTGATCGCCAACGGGTGCCAGGTGCACTGGGCCGAGACTGGAACCGAGGCGACGGATATCATCAACGCAATCGCGCGCCAGCACGGAGTACGTCGGGCAGTCAAATCGAAGTCGATGACCACCGAGGAGATCCGTCTGAACGAAGCGTTGGGACAGGAGGGTGTCGCAGTCGTCGAGACCGACTTGGGGGAGTACATCATCCAACTCGCCGACGAGCCGCCGAGCCACATCACGGCGCCGGTCCTTCACAAGCGTGCCGAGGACATCGCTGAGTTGTTCCAGCGCGAGCTGGGAATGCACCCTACGACGGACCCGACAGAGATCTGCGCCGCTGCGCGCCGGCAGTTGCGCGGCGAGTTTCTCGCTGCTGAGCTGGGTATAAGTGGCTGCAACTTCGCCATTGCCGAGACCGGAACCATCTGCATAGTCACCAATGAGGGTAACGGCCGGATGGTCACGAGCATGGCACCGGTCTATGTGGCCCTGCTGGGAATCGAAAAGATAGTGCCACGTGTCGAGGACGCGATTCTGTTGTGGCAGGCTGTGGCGCGCAGTGCTACCGGGCAAGAGACGACTGTGTACTTCTCCATGAGCAGCGGACCCCGAGGTCCCGGACAGGTCGACGGCCCCAGAGAGATGCATGTCGTATTGCTCGACAACGGGCGGACCCGGATATTGGAGCGGGGATACGCGGACGCGCTTCTGTGCGTGCGCTGTGGGGCCTGCCTCAATTCTTGCCCGATATACCGTGAGATCGGCGGTCACGCCTACGGTGAAACGGCCTACAGTGGGCCGATCGGAGCCGTGGTCACACCGCTGCTCGCCGACAACCCTGCCACGTTCAGGGAGCTGCCGTATGCCAGTTCGCTGTGTGGCGTCTGTCGTGAAGTCTGCCCCGTCAAGATCGATCTACCGCGGTTGTTGCTCGACCTGCGGCACAACCTGACTCAGCTTAAAGCGTCGCCGAGATACGAGCGAACTGCCGTGCGAGCCTTCGCTCGTGCCGCTGAGAGACCGCGAACCTACCAGCGCCTGTCACGAATCGTACGGTGGTTCATGCGGCTGCTGCCCCAGAATCAGGATGGAGATGTATCGAAATTACCGCCCCCGTTAAGCGCCTGGACACGGAGTCGAGTGTTCCCCAAGCCCGCGACACCAGGCTTTCGTGAACTATGGCGCGCGCGAGGTACGCAAGATACCACCTCGGGGGATGGATGAGCGCACGACCGGCCATGGCGCGGGACCGCATACTCGAGCGGCTCCGAAGTCTGCTGAGAGAGAAACGGCCGCCGTTTCGTGATCCCATCGCTCACGACCTGCCGGCCCCACCAATGACAGTGTACCCACCGTCCGGACGGCGGTCTCTGGTGGAGACTTTCGGAGCTAAGCTCACCGAGCTCTCCGGGAGTTGCGAACTGGTCCGCAGCGAGACTGACGTCGCCGAGCGGATTGCCCAGAAGATATGCGAGTGGGTGCCCACCGGAGGGCCGGAGCGAACCGAGGTATTGAGTTGGGCACCTGGTGAGCTGCACGTGGCGAGGCTGGAGCAGACACTGGCAGAACTGGACGTCTCGCTGTTCGTTCCGGACGATATGAACGATCAACGGGTCAGAGACCACGCGGCTTCGCTTGCAGTGGGTATCACGGGCGTTGAGGCAGCCTTTGCAAACACCGGATCCATTGCCTTGCTTCCGGCACCTGGCAGGAGTCGGGCTGCTAGTCTGTTGCCGCTGCACCACCTGGTGCTGATTCCATTGAGCAGGTTGTATCCAACGTTCGAGGACTGGCTATTGAAGCTCAGGAAAAGGGGACGTCTTGAGGCAATGGTCCGCCGCAGCGGCCAGATCGCATTCATCACAGGTCCGAGCAAATCGGCTGACATCGAGCTCAACCTCACACTCGGCGTTCATGGCCCCAAGGTGGTGCATGCGGTAGTATTCGACGACGAGTGAAGCCAACTATCACTACCAAGATCCCGTCCAAGTTGCTGCACTCCGTGTTATTCGATTCCCGTGCTGAGTCAGTACGACCTGAGAGACCGGATATTGAAGTAGACAGCTCGTAGCCCGAATTGGCACTCCACCTCCAATACCGACCAGGAGCTAGACAGGTAAGACCTTGCTTTTTCGGGCTATGGCGGTAGCATGGCCCACAGCCAACTCCCTTACTTCAACATGCCATGATGGGGCGAACCGCGAAATGAGCCTCACAGTCCAAGCCCTCGTTGCGGTTGCCCCCATCCTACTCGCGGCCGTTCTGTTGGTCGGTCTGCGCATCCCCGCCAAGTGGGCCATGCCGGCGGTATACGCGACGGCGGTGGTCCTGGCATGGGCCGTGTGGCGGGTCGATGCCCGCCACATCGGTGCGTCGACCGTGCAGGGGCTGTTCATAACGTTCGACATACTGGCGATCATCTTCGGGGCAATTCTGTTGCTGAAGACGCTGGAGCACTCCGGAGGGGTGGCAGCCATTCGCCGGAGCTTTCACGGCATCAGCGACGACCGCCGGGTGCAAGTCGTGATAATCGCCTGGCTGTTCGGGTCGTTTATCGAAGGTGCTGCGGGATTCGGCACGCCAGCGGCGGTGGCAGCTCCACTGATGGTGGCACTGGGCTTTCCTGTCACCGCTGCGGTGATGATCGGCATGATGATTCAGAGCACCGCGGTCACGTTCGGCGCCGTGGGCACACCGATTCTCATCGGCGTCTGGGACGGCTTGGCGAGTCCGGAGCTGACAGCACGATTGACCGCGGCTGGGGTGTCGTACGACCACTATGTCCGCACCATTGCAGCCTACGCCGTATGCCTGCACGGACTGACCGGTACCCTGATGCCAACGTTGATGGTAATGATGCTGACCCGATTCTTCGGCCGACGGAAATCGTGGACCGAAGGACTGACGATTCTGCCATTCGCGATCTTCGGCGGCCTGGCGTTCACCGTGCCCTATACTCTCACAGGGGTGCTACTCGGTCCAGAGTTCCCAACGCTCTTGGGCGCAGCGGTCGGGCTGGCGGTGGTGACGTACGCAGCCCGCCGCGGCTTCCTGGTACCCCCCGACACATGGGACTTTCCCCAGCCGGACAGCTGGCCCGCCGATTGGCGACCCGGAACGGCCTCGGTCAACGAGACAGCCACGGCGCCATCGATCCAGCCGGCGTTAGCCTGGGCACCGTACGGGATAGTAGCGGTCCTGCTCGTTCTAACCCGGCTACCACAGCTGCCGCTGGGCGACTGGGCGCGAGCGCTCGAGATAAGCTGGCCGTGGATACTTGCGACCGATATCGGTGCAAGCACGACTCCGCTCTACCTCCCTGCCACCATGCTGATCATCGCCGTCGCCGCTACCTGGTTGCTGCATCGCATGAGCGGGCGTCAGATCGTCGCGGCCATCGGAGACTCGAGCCGGGTTCTGCTGGGCGCGGGGTTCGTGCTGCTGTTCACCGTACCTATGGTGCGCGTCTACATAAACTCGGGCGTGAACTCGTTTGCCCTAGCCGGCGCCGACACCCTTCCCTCCATGCCCATTGCCATGGCGACCTGGGTGGCGGAGAATGTGGGCAGGATCTGGCCCCTGGTGGCGCCGTCCATTGGCGCCCTCGGCGCTTTCATAGCCGGCAGCAACACCGTCAGCAATCTGATGTTCAGCCTGTTCCAACACGGTGTCGCCGTGGAGTTGGCCATCAGCGGGGCCATGGTCGTGGCGCTGCAGGCAGTAGGGGCAGCCGCCGGTAACATGATCGCGATTCACAACGTCGTGGCGGCGTCGGCCACAGTCGGCCTCTTGGGCCAAGAGGGTTCGACTCTGCGCAAGACTATTCTACCCACTCTGTACTACTTGGCAGTGGTGGGCTGCCTCGGCCTGCTGGCCATCTACGTGATCGGGTTGCCCGACCTGTTGGCAAACGGCTAGCAGCCCACGGAGCCCTGCTGGCACCCTTTGTGTCACACCGGATGTGAAGGGATCCTCGCAGAGACGAACTTTGTGTTCCAAAGTACTTTATAACCAGGAGGCACGGCACGACCTCTCGACTTGACGGCGGCAGGGTGGTGGAGATGGGGAGTACTGGCACAACCTCGTCACCCACCGTGAGCGAGGAGTACTCCGGTGGATCGCGATCTGTGGCTTTGCGGGCGGTGTCCTCGTCACCCTGCTCGTGCTGGGCTTCGCCCTTTCGACCATCTTGCGGGAGTGAGCCGGCAGCAGCCGTCGCGCGTAGGGAAGGCAGCGACAGCGCACACAACGAGCGGATACCGATTATTTTTGGATCCCACCTGCGACCGTGGCGGAATTGGCAGACGCGCAGGATTTAGGATCCTGTGGGGAAACCCGTGGGGGTTCGAGTCCCCCCGGTCGCATAGCACCCCACGATTCGTCCCACTTGAGCGGACCTCGGGCCTGGGCCCAGCGTGCCTCCTCAGACCGGTGGTTCCCTGGTGGACTCTTCATCCCATATGTTTCTAACAGGATCCGGCCACGGCGCGGTAATCGCGCGCCTCCGTTAGATTTATCAGCTATTTCGCAAGTAGGTATTCATGGCTGGAATCGTCGTTACCAAGAGTGGTGAGGAACCTGGCGTCAAGACGCTCAAGGTCGAAGTCCCCGTAGAGCGCGTCGCGAGCGCGGAAGCCAAGGCTGCGTCGTACTACGCCAAACGCGTCAAGCTGCCGGGGTTCCGCAAAGGTAAGATCCCGCTCGCCGTGATAAAGAAGAAGTATCCCGACGCCATCAGAGAGAACGTTATCCGAGATCTGGTGGAGGAGAGCTGGAAGACTGCACTCGATCAGGAGAACCTGGAGCCGATAGCCGAGCCACAGGTCAAGGACCTCAAGATGGAGCCGGGCGCCCCGATCACCTTCCAACTCGCTGTCGCCGTCAAGCCCGAGCTGGAGTTGACCCGGATAGGAGGGTTCAGGCTCACCCGCAGCATCGCCAAGGTCACGGATGCGATGGTCGAGATACAGCTAGACGACATGCGACGGCAGCGGGCTCCATGGGCACCGGTCGAGGACGAGAATCCCGTCCCCGGGAACCTCGTCTCCATCACGATCACCCCGCTGGAGGATGGTGCGGCTCAGGAAAGCAAACAGTATCAGGTGGTGCTCGGCGAAGGACAGGCTTTACTGGAAATCGAAGAACAAGTGATCCGAATGCGTCCCGGGGAGACCGCCGATGCCCGGGTGCGGTTGCCCGACGACTTCCCTGACGAGGCTAAGCGGGGAACGCAGCGCAGGATCCGGGTGGACCTCCATGAGATCAAGCGCCAGCTGCTCCCCGACCTGAATGACGAGTTCGCCCGTGAGGTGGGGGACTTCGATTCGGTCGAGGCGTTGCGCGCCGCAGTGCAGGCGGACCTGGAAGCAGAGGCTCGGAGAGAGGGTGACATGGGCGTCCGGCAGCAGCTCATCGAGGAGATCCAATCCGCCAATGGTGTCGAGGCGCCGCGTCCGATGGTGCAGCGGGTCATGAGTGCTTTCGCCGATGCATATCAAGTCCCGGACGACAAACTGGAGCAGTTCGCCTCCGAGTTTGCCCCGGTCGCCGAACGGCAGGTGAAACGCGATCTGATAGTCGACCACGTGGCCGAGAGAGAAGGCCTCAAGGCGACCGAGGAGGATATCGACGAACGCATCGCCGAAATCGCGAAGCAGAACAAGACCGACCCGGCCAAGGTCTATGCCTCACTCCAGAAGTCCAAGCGGCTGAACGAGCTGGAGCGGAGCATAACGGACGAAAAGGTGTTCAAGTATTTGATGGAACAGTCGACCATAACAGACAAAACCACCTAACTACCGAGTACGATGCCGACAATTTATCCACCCTATGTTATCGAACGGTCTACCCGTGGCGAGCGCAGCTACGACATCTTCTCCCGTTTGCTCATGGATAGGATCGTGTTCCTGGGCACGCCGATCGACGATGACGTATCTAACATAGTCATCGCCCAGCTTCTCTTCTTGGAAGCCGACAATCCCGAGCGAGACATCTATCTGTACATCAACTCGCCCGGGGGCGTGATTTCGAGCGCGCTCGCGATATACGATACCATGCAGCATATCCAGGCGCCGGTGAACACGATCTGCATGGGGATGGCTGCCTCTGCCGGTTCCTTCCTGCTGGCAGCCGGGGCCGCCAACAAGCGTGCTGCGCTTCCCAACGCCCGGATCATGATGCACCAACCCTCAGGCGGCGCACAAGGAACCGCCGCGGATATCGAGATCGTGGCCAAGGAGATCCTGTACGCGCGGCAGAAGCTGAACGAACTGTACGCAGAACACACCGGGCAGTCGGTCGAAACGATCGAACGTGATATGGACCGCGACACTTTCATGTCGGCCCACGAGGCCAAGGATTACGGCATCATCGACAAGGTGATTCAGCACCGGTCCGAGCTGGAAGGGAAGAAAACGTCTTGACGACCGGACCTGGCAGACGCATACTTTGCCCGGACGAGACCTGATCTAATGCCTCAGGATAAACACCTCCGTTGCTCCTTTTGCGGCAAGTCCAAGGATGCCGTCCGGAAGTTCATTTCCGGACCGTCGGTGTACATCTGTAACGAGTGCATAGCCCTCTGCAACGAGATCCTTGCCGAGGACGAAGAACGGGAGGTTGCGGAGGCCATCACCCAGGTTCCGACACCGGCCGAAATCAAGGAGGTGTTAGATCAGTACGTAATCGGGCAGGAACAAGCCAAGAAGACCCTTTCCGTAGCGGTGTATAGCCACTACAAGCGAATCAACTCACAATCGGTGCGCACGAGCGACGTGGAGTTGGAGAAGTCCAATATCTTGTTGCTGGGTCCCACCGGTGTGGGCAAGACACTTCTCGCCGAGACTTTGGCGCGGATACTCGACGTTCCCTTCACGATCGCCGATGCAACTACTCTGACTGAAGCGGGTTACGTAGGTGAGGACGTAGAGAACATCCTGGTTCGGTTGCTCCAAGCTGGTGATTTCAACGTCAGCGAGTGCGAGCATGGGATCGTCTACATCGACGAGCTCGACAAGATAGCCCGCAAGAGCGAAAACCCCAGCATCACGCGCGACGTCTCCGGTGAGGGTGTGCAGCAGGCGCTGTTGAAGATACTGGAGGGGACGGTGGCATCGGTGCCGCCTCAGGGTGGCCGCAAGCATCCGCAGCAGGAGTACATCCAAATAGATACACGGAATATTCTGTTCATCTGCGGCGGCGCCTTCGATGCGCTGGACAAAATCATCGAGACTCGCACCGGCCGCAAACGCATCGGGTTTAGCAAGGAAGAGCTCGAGGCCGGCAAGGCAGAGCTGCTCGAACGAAATCCGTATCACGACGTCGAGCCGGACGACCTGCTCCGTTACGGCCTGATCCCGGAGCTGGTAGGCCGACTTCCGGTGATGGTGTCGCTCGAATCGCTCGATGAAGAGGCTCTCATTCGGATCCTGCTGGAGCCGAAGAACGCGCTCACGAAGCAATACAAGAAGCTATTCGAGTTGGAGCAGGTAGGCCTGACATTCGATCCCGAGGCCCTGAAGGCCGTGGCAGAGCGGACTATCAAGCGGGGTACCGGAGCGCGCGGGCTACGCGCTATCTTGGAAGAGACTATGACGGACATCATGTTCGAGCTCCCCAGCCGGGATGACGTCCGCGAGGTAGTAATCACCAAGGAATGTGTGACCGAAAGCCGATCCCCACTATTGGTAACGGAGCGCACGCGGAAGAAGAAAGAGGCCTGAACTCCGTCTCCTTTGTCGGCAGCTTTCCGTCTGCCGATTTCGCAGTCCAACCTGCCTTGCCGGAAATAGCCTTCCTTGGCAGGTCCAATGTCGGTAAATCGTCACTGCTTAACCGTTTGATCAATCGGCGTTCTCTGGCCCAGACCAGCAAGACGCCGGGCAAGACGCGGTGGTGTAACGTGTACTCCGCGAGTGGCCGATTCTACCTAGTCGATCTGCCCGGCTACGGATTTGCACGGATCTCCAAGGCGGAACGCTCCGGTTTCTCGCGCCTGATCAACGACTATCTTTCATCCAGAGAGAACCTCGCGGGAGTGGTCTGGTTACTCGATATCCGCCGGGAGCCATCCGCCGAAGACCTGAATGTCGCGAACCTTTTGGCAACGCGAGGGGTTCCAGTGCTAGTGGCGGTAACCAAGGCGGACAAGGTGAGCCGCGGACGCCGGCCGCAGCGGATCAAAGAGATCCTCGCCTCTACCGGAGTGGCTGAGGATCAGTGCGTAGTCACAAGCGCGCGAACGCGAGAGGGGACCGCCGATTTGCAGGAATCTGTGCTCGCACTCGTGCGGCAGGCCGGCCCAGGGCAGCGTGACAGTTAGGGCAACAACATGGGGACAAGAGTCGCACATCGTGTCATAGCGTACATGCTAGCGGTGGTGACCGCCGTTGCGACGGTGCCACCGGGACCCCTTTGTGCCCAGGATACCCTGGCAGCCCCAACCGCCGGCGACCTGCCACCCGCGGGTTACGGGACCCTGGGTCAAGAGGACATCAGCATCACACTGATAGGTAGTGACTTCACCGTCGGCCTAATCCCGCTGGACGAGGGGGTGATTCGCCTGCTCCGCCCGGACACATACAACTCGATGCGTCGCCTGAGACAGTCGAAAGACGATGAGATTGACCGCGTGGCTCGTGATTACGGCATCAGGGAGCCAGCGATCTTCTTCGTGTCATTCTTCGGCAAGGGACCGCAGGCTCGCTTCAATCCCGAGGCCCTCACGATCACGGGGCAGAACCGCTCCTTCAGACCGGTCGCGATCCTGGCAAACTCGCGGGCCTTTAGTGACAGACAACTCAATCAACGCGAGACTGCGACCGCCATCTACATCTACGAAGATGGAATCAGATTAGCCGATCCGTTCACCCTCTCCTATGAGGGAGATAGCTCCAACCAGTGGGAGGTCATACTCCGCACCCTCGAGCGCGAGAGGGCCGCAGCAGAGGCACGCGCGGCCGCTCTGAAGAAGCCCCGGATTCCAGCTTGAAGGCGCTCTTCCGTCACAGGCGACAAGCCCAACGCACCGCCCGAGTTGGAGAGTGGTGACCAGCTCAATTGTCGCGGACAGCGTTGCCACGCTTGCTTCTACTCAGCACCGCTTGCAGGCGGGCCGACAGAGCCCTGGCCCGGAATGGCTTCGACAGGAAGTCGTCCGCACCCATTTCGAAGACCCGCACCTCGTTGTCTTCGTCACCTTGAGCCGTGAGAACGACGACTGGAATACCAACCGTGGCGGGGCGCGACCGCAGGTGCGACAGCACTCCGTAGCCGTCTAGTCCCGGGAGGTTGAGGTCGAGCACGATGATGTCGGGCGCGTGTCGGTCTATCTGATCCAGCGCCTCAACTCCATCCCGGGCTTCCGTGACAGCGTAGCCGTCGCGCTCCAACAGATCACGCATCACTCGTCGCAGCTGGTCTTCATCGTCCACCAACAGGACCTTGGCTTCCGCTACACCGGTGGCAGCCCCGTCGACGGGCTCGAGCAGCTCGAAGCTCCCATCCAGGGAGTGGCCCCGCTCGGGAGTCCGGCGCGGCGGCGTCTCGACCGCTGCGGCTGCCTCGCCGCCCTCGGCACCGCTGTCAGAGCCGGCCTTGGGACGCCCCGTTTCCGGCTTCTTCTCCCGCTGCCTGACGGACGCGTCATCCGCCTGGGGCACATCGACCACACGCAGCAGCTCGTCGATGGTCGAGTCGCCGCGCAGCACGTGCGCCAACCCGCTGTCCCACAAGGTCCGCATACCTCCGTCCCGGGCTGCGTCGGAGATCTTGTCTGCCGTAGCTCCGGCACTGACCAACTTCTCCACCGCCGGAGTGATCCGCAGGATCTCGGCAATCGAGAACCGGCCCCGGTATCCGGTCATGGCACATTCGGGGCATCCGGTCGCCCGGTAGAGCGGTGAGCCGTCGGGAATCCAACGCTGCAACTTGCGCGGAATCGGCTCTACCCAGACTTCCTTGCAAGTTGGGCACAGCGTCCGCATGAGGCGCTGGGCCACGACACCCCGGAGAGCCGAAGCGATTTTGAAGCTCTCGAGACCGATATCGACTAGTCGCGTGACCGCATTGGGCGCATCGTTGGTATGGAGAGTGGAGAGCACCAAGTGGCCCGTCAGAGACGCCTGCACGGCGATTTGGGCCGTTTCCCTATCACGCACCTCACCGACCAGCACCACGTCTGGATCCTGTCGCAGGATGGACCTCAGGGCCGATGCGAAATTGAGTCCCGCCTTCTCGTTGACCTGCACCTGCACGATCCCGGGGATACGGTACTCGACTGGGTCCTCCACGGTGACGATGTTCACACCCTCGCTCTGCACGTAACGGATGGCGGAATAGAGAGTCGTGGTCTTGCCCGAGCCCGTGGGACCTGTCACTAGGACAATGCCGTCTCGATTGTCGAGCAGCTCGCGAACTTGGTCGGCCTCGCCCTCACTGAGGCCGAGCGAATCCAAGGAGAGCACGGTCTGCGACGTGTCGAGGACACGTACCACCACCTTCTCTCCGAGGGATGCGGGCAACGTCGATACGCGGAGGTCGACCGGCACACCATTTACGGCTACCCGGGCTCGACCGTCTTGCGGCCTGAGGCGATCGGCGATGTCCATGCCGGAGATGATCTTGATGCGCGAGATGACCGGTAGTCCGGCGGCACGCGGGATCTTCATGTGTTCCCGCAGCACTCCATCGATCCGGTAGCGAACGGCGATCCCGCCCTCTTCGGGCTCGATGTGGATGTCGCTCGCCCGCGCCAGTATGCCCTCCGAGAAGATCAAATCGACCAGTCGTACGACGGGCCGCTGCGAGGCCTCTTCTTCGGAGATCGAAAGTTCGTCAGTGAGGTCCTGGGCATCCTCCAGCTGCATAACCTCGTATTCGCTGCCCCCAAAACCCTCGATCAACTGCTCGAGCACGTTCTCCGGCTGGTACATCTCGTCAATCTTCTGCTGGATCTTCGCTGGGCTGGCGAGCACGACCCGCACCTCACGGCCCGTGGCAAACGCCAGGGTCTTCTCGCAGTCCAAGTCAAACGGATTCGATGAGGCGATTTCCAGATAGGAATCGGTGATGCGGACCGGCAGAATGTGATACTGACGTGCCACTTGCTCCGGCACAGTGTCCAGCGCAGACCGCTCCACGAACGATACGTCCGCCAGCTTGAGCCTGAACCTACGGGAGAGTGCACTGAGAAGCTGCTCGTCGGTCACATCCTCGGACGCCACCACGGTTTCCCACAGTGAGCCCTCAGCTGCGTCACTGTTGCGGAGTTCTTCGAGTCGGCTGGCTCCAACCAGTTCCTCGACGGTCGCCGCGAGCCACTCATCTCTGAACTGCGTTACGATTCCTCCGTGGGCTGCGTTCCGTAAACCACTACAATGGTACAAGATAGGTACATGGTTACCGCTCCGCCAGACATACGAGGCATCCGCCGTAGCGCCCGCGCCTCCCCCTGGTCCAATCGCGGCGCCCTGGAACCATCGAGGTCCCTGCCTCACCTGGCTGGGCGCCAGGCGCGCGGCCAGTTGCCCAGAGTATACCCCAGATCCGCCGCTTCACATCGAACAGAATTCCGCGGTCGGACACCAAGAGATCATGGCCGACAGAGTGCGCCATCCCCGGCCCGGTTCTGAGCCACGAGGAACATCGCGCAGTTCCTCGTAGTGGCCCAGGCCGACGCGATCACCGAAGCTCTCGGTGATAATCCCGAAGCAGTCACTGTGACGACGGATATTGGCCGATAGAACAGCCGCCAGCGCCACTCGATCATGCGTTGCTTGCTGATCTCCGGAGCGTTCCAGTAAACTTCGAGTTGCAGTTGATCTGATATCATCAATCTCGGTGGATCGTCCAGTTCTCCAAGCTGCCCGAAGAAGAACAAGAAGCCATGAGCCCTGGCCCGGAAATCCATGAGACCACTGTCGTCCGTGACTGTAGCTCACCGCTCCACGGCGTGCCTCACGACCGTCAGTATCGAGTCACCGTTCCGATCCTGGGCGCGCTGAGCGCTGCTCTCGCCATGGTCACGGGTGGTTGCTCCGACCTGACCATGCCGGGCGACACCCTGCTGGGGACCGACGAGCTGCTGATCCTCGCGATGCAGGCCGAAGCGCCACAACCGTTATCCACCAGCTTCTGGGTCTACAATTCTCGACAGACGGTGCAACGCCTATCACACCCGGATGCCCAGCTGATTCCGTTTCTTGAGCTGACGTTCCCAGGTGGATGCTTGGCAAGTCTCAACGGCAACCCCTTAGCTGGCAACGATTCCGCACTGGTGACAGTAGATCCTTGGCACCGGCAGTACGGCTTCACGCTATCGCCACCGGGACTGTCGTTTAACGCAAGTAGTCCGCTGACGGCGAAGTTCTTCTTCGGGTTCTACGCCGATGCCAGCGTCGCGGACCAGTCAGGCAAGTACGTCAGTCAACGCGAGTATGCGGCGGCACTCGAGATCTGGCATGAGATCACGGTTGCGCAGTGGCAGACAGCGAAGGGCTCGGGACCGGCGGGCATCGATGCCGTCGCCGCGACGGTTGCCGCTACCGGAGATTACGTGCTCGCGGCCCCCCGATGATCAGCCCCTCCACCTTCGACGGCTACCGCACCCTGGCTCGGCACGGCGGCATAGTGCCTGTGGTTCGCGAGTTCGCCGCCGATACCCTCACTCCTGTGACAGCGTATGCTGCCGTGGCGCGACCACCATTCGGTTTCTTGCTGGAGTCCCTGGTGGGGGGAGAGCGTTGGGCCCGGTACACCTTCCTCGGGACGGAGCCCAGTGAGGCCTGGCGCTACAGTCATGGACTGGCCGACCGCTGGACGCCGGGCGCAGGTTGGGAACAGGCGGGACACTGCCCCAACCCCCTCGCGCACATCGCCGGCAGACTGAGGCCCCTGCGAGGCGTAGCGGTCCCGGGATTGCCGCGGTTTGCGGGTGGGGCAGTGGGTTACCTCGCGTACGATGTCGTGCGGGCGATAGAGTCGCTTCCCGGCGGGCCAGCCGACGACTTGGAACTGCCGGACGCCGCCTTCATGATTGCCGACACAGTGGTGATCATCGACAACGCATTTGGGCGGGCCATCGCGCTGGCCAACACGCATCTAGCGCCCGGCGCTTCACACGCAGAGCTGCGCCAGGAATACGACCGAGCTCTGGGCCGGATCGAGAGCCTCCTGGAGAGGTTGCGCGGGCCACCTCGGCTGGAGCCGCTGAGCCTCGAAGAAGTCCGGGCGCTCCCATCTGAGAGTCAGTACTCGCGGGAGGCCTTCGAGCGTGGAGTGTCACAGATCAAGCAGCACATTGCTGCAGGTGATGTATATCAGGCCGTATTGTCGAGGCGGCAGGATGTGACCGTGGATGCAGATCCCCTCACTGTCTACCGGTCGCTACGCGTCCTGAATCCCGCCCCGTACCTCTACTTCCTGACACTAGACGATTTCACGATTGCGGGGAGCTCACCGGAGGTTCTCGTGCGTGTCGAAGACGGCGAGATCACGGTGAGGCCAATTGCTGGGACTCGGCCTCGTGGATCCGATCCGGACCAGGATGACCGTTTGGCGCTCGAGCTCTTGGCCGATGAGAAGGAACTCGCCGAGCATGCGATGTTGGTGGACTTGGGCAGGAACGATGTGGGGCGCGTGGCGGAGTACGGTTCGGTTCGTCTCACGGTGAACCGCACAATCGAGAGATACTCACACGTGCAACACATCGTCAGTGAGGTACGCGGACGCCTGCGTCCCAATCTCGACGCTGTGGACGCGCTGCAGGCCTGCTTCCCGGCCGGCACCGTCACGGGTGCCCCCAAGGTGCGTGCCATGCAGCTGTTGGATGGTATGGAGCCGACGCGGCGCGGTCCCTACGCGGGGGCGGTGTGTCACATCGGCTGGGGAGTCGTTAACCTCGACACGGCTATCACCATCCGGACGGCTCTGCTTCGCGGCACGAAGGCTTATGTGCAGGCGGGAGCGGGGATAGTGGCCGACAGCGATCCGGCGCGGGAGTTCGAAGAGACGGAGAACAAGGCGGGGGCAGTACTGCGGGCTCTCGCCCTGGCCGCTAGACGTTAGCGCCGTAACTGGGCGGCGCATATATTCTTGCCGCAGCGAATTACATCCCTGGTTCGCTGCCGCGTCACCCTGCTGGGCGAGTGACACCTAGCGCGATTCGATGCTCTCGAAGGGATCGGACTTGAGGACCTTCAAGCTGCGCAGCACAACCGGCAATCAAGCAATCGACCTGACCCCAGGAGCGGTTGTGGTCGTCGGTCGCGCGGTGACCAGCGACCTCCCCATCTACGATCCGACGGTCTCACGCCACCACGCCGAGCTTGCGCTCACCGACGCCGGTGTACATGTGACTGATCTCGGCTCCAGTAACGGAACGTTTGTCAACGGGACGCCGATCGACAAGGCGACCGCGGTCAACGGGGATGTGGTCACTTTCGGGCGGGTCGCGTTCAAGGTGGTCGAAGTGACGCCGCCGGCTCAGATGCCCGCCCCAGACCTGGCGGCGGTTGCGCCCCCGCCCCCGGAAGCCACCATCGTTCGCCAAGTGGCGGTTCCTGAAGCCGGCGAGATCGAAGCCAAGGTCGTCGCTCGCGCTGGTAGCGGCTCTCAACTCAAACTCGAGGGCACGTCTGAGGAGGAGCGCCAAGCCAAGAAGCTCACACTCCTATTGGACATCTCACAGGCGCTGTCACGTCATCAGGACGTCGACAAGCTGCTCAAGAAGGTGGTCGACATCACGTTTCAGGTGATGGAAGTGGATCGGGTGTCGATCTTGATGGTGGAGGGCCAGGCCGAGGAACTCATCCCGCGGATTTCCAGAAGCCGGTTGGGCGGGGAGGGTGGCAGCCGACACGTGCCGCAGTCAATTGCCCGCCGTGCCGTCTCGGAGCGGCTGGCCATACTGACTGATAACGCGGCCGCCGATGACCGCTTCCGTGGCAAGTCGATACTGGTTCAGAGCGTGCGCAGCGCCATGTGCGCGCCCCTGTTGGGAAGTCGCGATAGCGGCGGCGAAGGCAGGGTGCTGGGCTTGATCTACGTTGACAGCCAGACGGCAACGGAGGCCTTCAGCGACGAAGACCTCGAATTCCTGATTGCGTTCTCGGGTATTGCCGCAATCGCAATCGAGAACAGTCGGCTATTGGACCGGATCCAGCGTGAGGCCGTGGTGCTCTCCAATTTTCAGCGGTACTTCGCTCCCAACATCGCGCAGCAGATCGCGGGTCAAGAGGGGGCGGTTCAACTGGGAGGTACCAAGCGGCCGGTCGTGGTCTTCTTCAGCGACATTCGGGGATTCACGCCCATGTCTGAGACGATGGGACCGGATGACATCGCGACTCTGCTGAACGAGTACTTCACCGAGATGGTGGAGATCGTGTTTGAGCATGGCGGCACGCTCGACAAGTTCATGGGTGATGCGATCATGGCTTTATGGGGCGCGCCCATTTCACACGACGATGATGCGGACCGGGCCATGGCCGCGGCCATCGATATGCAGAGTGTGTTGGCAAAGCTGAACGTGAAGTGGGCGGCGGAAGGTCGTCAGCGTGTGGAGATCGGGATCGGGATCGACTACTACGAGGTGTTCGCGGGCAACATCGGCAGCGATCGCCGTTTGGAGTACACCGTGATAGGAGATGCAGTGAACACTGCGTCTCGCCTCTGTTCGCAGGCGGGTCCCGGTGAGATCATTCTATCGCGCCGGTTCTATGAGGAGCTGACCAAGCGACCCGCTGTCGAAGAATTGGAAGCACTGGAACTCAAGGGCAAGGCAGAAAAGGTCCCAGTCTATCGAGTGAAGCGATAGGGCAGCCCTGCCGCATCCAGCAGAGATATCACCAGACGAATCGGCAATCCCATCACCCCGAAGAAGTCACCCTCAATGCGGCGCACCAACACCGCGCCGCGACCCTGGACAGCGTAGCTACCCGCCTTATCGAGCGGCTCGCCCGTCGCAACGTACTCCTTGATGAACTCCTCATCAAACGATCTGAACCACACTTTGGTCACATCGCACAGTTCCCGCGTCTCGCCACCCCGTGCCAGCGCCACTGCGGTAACGACTCGGTGCTGCCGCCCAGACAACATCCCCAGCATCCGGGCAGCTTCAACGTCCGAGCTGGGTTTTCCCAAGATGATGCCGTCGATCACCACCAGGGTGTCCGCCGCCAGAACGGGCACACCTGAGTGACGCTGCGCTACTTTGACCGCCTTTGCCCGCGCCAGCCGCACTGCGAGCGCCTCGGGTAGCTCTCCCAGCTCGGGGCGTTCATCTATCTCGGCCGGATCGACTTCATACTCGATGCCCAGCATATCCAACAGCTGCTGGCGTCGAGGTGACGCGGAGGCGAGGACTATCATCTGTCCAGAATCAACGTGACCGGACCATCATTGACCGCATCAACCTGCATCACCGCTCCGAACTCGCCCGTTGCCACCGGAACGTCGCGCCTCTTGAGCGCGGTCACGAATCGTTCGTAGTTGACGGCAGCCTCCTCCGGTGGCGCTGCCCCGACGAACGAGGGCCTCCGCCCCTTGCGTGCATCGCCATACAGGGTGAACTGGGAGACCACGAGCACTGCACCATCAACGTCGCGCAAGTCCAGATTCATGCGGCCTTCCTCGTCCGAGAACACCCTAAGCCCCACGACCTTGTCAGCCATCCAGCTAATCACAGCATCATCGTCACCCGGTTCAAATCCGACGAACAGGAGGAAACCTCGCTGAATGGAACCCACAATCCGCCCGCTCACGGCTACCGAGGCCCGCGAGACGCGTTGCACCACTACCCTCATCTGCCTGACTCCCTCAGCTTACCCTCACGCGTCGTCATTCCACCGTCACGCATTTGGCAAGGTTGCGCGGCCGGTCCATGTCACAGCCACGTCGCACTGCTACGTTGTAGGCAAACAGTTGCAGTGGCAGCACGCTCAGCACGGAGGTCAGGGGATGCATTGCGTCCGGTATCTTGAACACATGGTCAGTCAAACGGGCCATCTGGTCATCACCCTCCGTCACCACGGCGAGGACCCGTCCGCCTCGTGCCTCAACTTGCTCGAGATTGGATAAGATCTTGGAATGGACCCCGTCCTGGCGCGCTACGAAGACGACAGGCATCATTTCGTCGACCTAGGCAAGGGGACCATGCTTCATCTCCGCAGCCGGATACCCTTCGGCATGGATGTGGTAGATCTCTTTCAGCTTGAGTGGGCAAGACCTGCCGAGTCGTAGCCCCGGTGCTTGAGACGCTGCAAGCCTTCGAGTACCACCGACACGGCTTCACGATATCCTACGTATCCGACCACGCCACACAAGATGGCATGTCTCCTCAGCTACTCATATACTCCTTCGCGGCACTCACCAACGTGTCTGCAGCTTCGCTGGTCGGTGCCTCGGCGATCAACCGCACTATCGGCTCGGTTCCGGACGGTCGAACGTGGAGCCAGGAATCGCCCCAAGCAAGGCGGAGTCCATCTTGCCGATCGACTGTGGCATCCGAGAATCGCTGCTGCAGCGACTGATAGATCCCCTCCATGGATCCCTGTCGCCCTACCTTCGCCTTCACTATCGCGTATCGTGGTGCTGCCCGCACCAACTCGGCCACTGAACGTCCGGTCCGCGCCATCAGGCTCAGCACCAACCCGGCCGCAACCGGCGCATCGCGTCCCAGATGCAAGTCGGGTAGCATCACTCCCCCATTCCCTTCACCACCGATCACAGCACCGACTTGTTGCATCAATGCTGCGACGTTGGCCTCCCCTACCGGTGCACGCCGAACCACCGCACCGTAATCCCGCGCAGCGTCTTCGACCACCAGCGACGTGGATAGGTTGGTTACGACCACACCGGTACGTCGCGCTAGGACCTCGCGGACTGCAAACGCCAGCGTGTAATCCTCGCCGATCGGTGTCCCGGTCTCATCCACGACAGCGAGCCGGTCTACATCTGGATCGACGGCGATCCCCACATCTGCCTCTGCGCGCCTCACCAACTCTCCAAGTCCCGACAGGTTCTCAGGCACCGGTTCAGGCAGCCGCGGAAACATGCCGTCAGGTTCCAAATCCATCCCCATCGTGCGACAAGCCAGCCGGTCGAGTAGCTGGGGCATGATATTCCCGCCGGCACCCCGCACGCAATCCAATGCCACGGTGAAGCGCCGTCGCCGGATTGCCGTAACGTCGATCAGATCCAACCCCATGACCGCGTCAAGATGACGTTCGACGGCAGCCTCGTCCTCCACCGCATCGCCAGGAAAGGCCGCAGTTTCAGGGGCAGGATTAGCCGCTAACTCGAACAGCCGGCCGGCCGTCTTTCGGCTCAAGAAGAGACCATCCGGACCCACGAACTTCAAGGCATTCCACTCTACTGGATTGTGGCTTGCCGTGATCACGATCCCACCCGCCGCACCATGATGCTCGACTGCGAGTTGTGCGGTCGGGGTTGGTATCAGACCGCAGTCGATGACCGAGACACCGACCGACTGCAAGGCCGATCCCACGACGTCCGCGAACATCGGGCCTGATGCCCGGGCATCCCGGGCCAGAACAGCCGTCCGGCCACCCGATTCACGGATCAAGGCTCCGAACGCCGTGGCATACCGCTCCGCGACTTCAGGCGTGAGGCTCGTGCCCACAATCCCCCGCACACCCGACACACTGACAATTAGGGCATCACTCATCTGGCAGCAGACCACAGTTGCAGGTGTATTGTCTAACCCGGTGCGACCTCAGTGGTGGCCACGCCGTCGGGTAGCGAGCGGCGGACTTTGCGAGGTGTGCGTATGGGTAAGTCTTCCCAATCCGGATAGGCTTGCAAGAAAGCGGCCACCGCATCGGGGTCAAACTGAGTGCCGCGGCAACGGTGCAGCTCGGCAATGGCCTCCTGCGCGTCGAGCGCGGGCCGGTAAGGCCGGGCCGAAGTCATGGCATCAAAGGAATCCGCCACCGTCACAACACGCGTGTGAATCGGGATGGCATCACCTTTGAGGCCATCGGGCAGACCTGCCCCGTCCAGTCTCTCATGGTGCGATCGAACCACCGACAGAATCTCCGGGAACCTCTTGAGCAACGGATCGAGGATCCGCGCCCCAATGACGGTATGCTCCATCAGGTGTTCGTACTCGTGCGGTTCCAGCTTGCCTGGCTTCATGAGAACCGATTCGTGCACACCTATCTTGCCGACATCATGGAGCTCGGCTCCAAGCGCTGTCAATCTGATATCCCTCTCGTTCAGACTCAGCTGATCCGCAATCCCACTGGAGTACACCGCCACACGCGACGAATGCCCGCTGGTGTACGCGTCCTTGGCCTCGAGCGCTTCGACTAATGTCTGAACACCTTCCAGGTATAGCTCTTCGATCATCTGCGCCTGCTGCTGCACCTTCTCCGCCAGGTGCTCCTGATAGTCGCGGTTCTCCAAGATCAGCCTTCGCTTGTCCAGGGCCTGATCGGCACGCGCACTGACTTCTTCGATCTGGAATGGTTTGAGGATGTAATCCAAAGCCCCCAGCTTGAGACATGCCACCGCGACATCGACCTCAGTCACTGCGGTAACCATCACGACCGCGATGTCGGGCCACTTCTCCCGGATACGACGCAGCAGCGTGAAGCCGTCCATCTCTGGCATGCGGATGTCTGAAACCACCAGGGGAACGCCGCCCCCTTGATCCAGCACCTCGAGCGCTACTCTACCAGACGGGGCAACCAGAACCTCGTAACCGGACGATTCCAGCACGCGGCGCAGAGCGTCGCGTAGCTGTGGGTCGTCGTCGACCACGAGACACTTGAGCGGTTCTTGCAACACGAGTGCTAACGTACTCTGACGGGGTCGTTAAGACAATCGCTTGCCCGAGACGCCGCGCGTAAGTTACGTTCCCGCACGAGATTCTTGCGCTGGAATGCCATGACACGCGTACTTCCAGAAGACCTGGACCACGGTTTTGCCACCCGTGCGGTACATGCCGGCCAGCGGCCGGATGAGGCTACCGGGGCAATCATGACGCCGGTATACCAAACGTCGACTTACGTGCAGACGGGACTGGGGGAACACAAGGGGTTCGAATACGCCCGCACCCGCAATCCGACCCGGGACGCTCTCGAACGGAACCTGGCTGCGTTGGAGGGCGCTTCACATGGGTTCGCGTTCGCATCGGGTCTGGCAGCCACGGACGCCGTCCTGAAGCTGTTGCAGGCTGGTGACCACGTCATCTGCGGGGAGAACGTCTACGGTGGCACCCATCGTATCATGACCCAGGTATTCGAGCTCATGGGCCTGAAATTCACATTCGCGGATACTCGCAAGGTGGAGAATATCGAGGCCGCTATCACAACCACGACACGGATGATCCTGGTTGAGACGCCGACCAACCCCATGATGCACCTGACGGACCTGGCTGCCGTGGCCGCTCTGGCGCGGCACCATGATCTGGTGCTCGTGGTCGACAACACCTTTGCGACCCCATGTTTTCAGAGGCCGATCGAACTGGGCGCCGAGGTTGTGATTCACTCCACAACCAAATACATAAACGGGCACAGCGACATGGTGGGTGGGGCTGTGCTCACGACGCGTGACGATCTCGCCCAACGTCTGCAGTTCATTCAGAACTCGACCGGCGCCGTGCCCGGCCCGTTGGACTGTTGGCTCACGCTGCGCGGTATAAAGACACTACCGATCAGGATGCGCCAGCACGACGCGGCCGGGCGGGCCCTGGCAGCTTGGCTGTCAGAGCACCGCGCGGTTCGACAGGTATACTACCCTGGCCTACCCAGCCACGAGCAGCACGATCTGGCTTGCCGACAGATGGCGGGATTCGGCGGCATGATCTCCATTGAGCTGGGGTCGCTGGCGAGGGCCCGCGCTGTAGTGCAGGGCACGAGGATCTTCGCGCTAGCCGAATCGTTGGGAGGGGTGGAGAGCCTGATCGGCCACCCGGCATCCATGACACATGACTCGGTACCGCGGGAAATGAGAGAGGCAATGGGCTTGACCGATGGCCTGGTCAGACTCTCGGTAGGGATCGAGGATATCGAAGACCTGATAGATGATCTTGAGCAGGCTCTGGCGGCGTCCGGATAGCTCGAGGTCTCAGTGTGAAACCCCGTAGTCTGGCAAGCGTACGGATTAGCAGCGAGGTGGGTCCCCGTGCAGCAACCTCAGCGATTGGGAGGCAGCAATGACTGAAGACACAGGCGTTCCGGCCGAGCGCTCGCGAGTCATCCTTACGAATATCTCGGCCACGTCCTGGGAACATCCGGCCGACAGGGCGGCACTGCAGACATTACGTGCCATTCCCGGTTTTGATGAGGTAGTCAAACGCATCTTCGGCTTCTTCGGAGAAAGAGGCATTCGCCTCCTGTTTCAGGCGAACGCGGTGCGAGTCGGCCCTCGGCAGTTCTCCACGCTGCACGGGCTCATGACCGAGGTCACGACGACCATGGACTGGCCCGAACAGCCGGAGTTGTACGTGACGCAGACCCCGTTCGTCAATGCGGGAGCGGTCGGGATGGACCATCCGTTCATCACTCTGAACTCTGGGGCAGTCAACTTGCTCGACGAGGACGAACTGCGCGTGTTGCTGGGCCACGAGCTGGGCCACGTAATGAGCGGACACTCGCTCTATCGGACGGTCCTCTTCATTCTCCTGCTGTTCGGCTTCAACAACCTGCCCTTCTTGGCAGGTGTGGCACTACTGCCGATACAGCTGGCCCTCCTGGAATGGTCACGCAAGGCAGAACTATCATCAGACCGGGCCGGTCTGTTGGCCACGCAAGATCCGGTCTCCTCGATGCGGGTCTTCCTCAAGCTGGCCGGCGGCGGCGCTGCAGCGGACACGGACCTGGACGCGTTCATGGAACAGGCACGCGAGTACGACACCCTGGGCGGCCCAATGGACAAGGTGTACAAGATCCTCAACACTTTGAGCCTCACGCACCCATTCAACACACTGCGAGCTGCGGAGCTTCAGAAGTGGATCTCCGACGGCGCCTACGACAGGATCGTGCAGGGTGAGTACACACACCGCGGTGAGGAGGAACAGAGGCGCTCGGTAATCGAGGATGTTGGTGAGGCAGCAACTCACTACGCCAGGAGTGCCAAGGAAACCGTGGGTGACGTGGCAGATGCGGTGAAGCGCGCCGCTCAGGCCTTTTCCGACGCATTCAGGGATCGCGACAAGACGTGAGGTTAATGGTCATCGGGGGAGGAGGCCGGGAACACACTCTGTGCTGGGCTCTCTCCCCCTCAGCCACGGTCTTCTGTGCGCCGGGTAATCCGGGCACTGAGGAGATCGGCACCAATCTGCCGCTCGATCCCGGTGACCATGAGGCCGTCATCTCCGCAGTTGCAGAGCACCACATCGATTTGGTGGTGATCGGCCCCGAGGCACCGCTCGCTCAGGGTCTAGTGGACCGTTTGGCCGCGAGTGGCCATTGCGCGTTTGGCCCCACCGCCGCCGCTGCTCGCCTCGAATCGTCCAAGGCTTTCGCCAAGCAGGTCATGGTATCGGCTGGAGTAGCGACAGCGGCCAGCGAGACGTTCACCGAACCAAACAAGGCTCTCGATTACATCGCCTCGCACCCCGAGCCGCTGGTAGTCAAGGCCTCCGGCCTTGCCGCTGGCAAGGGCGCAATCGTGTGCCGCACGCGCGCCGAGGCGAGCACCGCTGCGCGTGAGATGCTGGGCGGCAAGTTCGGCAGTGCCGGTGAGCTGGTACTGGTCGAGGAGTTCTTGGAGGGTGAGGAGCTCTCGGTACTGGCGTTGACGGACGGCGAACGAGCCATGCTGCTCCCTCCATCCCAGGACCACAAACGCATCGGCGAGGGAGACACGGGGCCGAACACCGGCGGAATGGGTGCCTACGCTCCAGTATCGATCGCTGGGCCCGATCTGCTGGGTCGCGTGCTCAATGACGTGATCAGGCCGGTTCTCCGTAACATGGCAACCGATGGCACTCCGTATCGCGGCGTGCTCTATGCGGGCCTCATGATTGACTCGGATGGTGATCCGCGGGTGTTGGAATTCAACTGCAGATTCGGCGACCCCGAGGCTCAGGTAGTGCTCCCGCTTCTGGAGACCGACTTGACGGACCACATCTGGCGTATCGCGGCAGACGAAGACTGGAAACCGGAGGATCTCAGCACCGCGCAGAGCGGCGCAGCAGTCACGACGGTGTTGGCGTCACCGGGATACCCGGAGGCACCCGTCAAAGGGGCAGCCATCGGCATTCCTGAGGAGCTACCAGCCCGTACGCTCCTGTTTCACGCCGGAACGGCGCGGGATGACCAAGGCGTGCTGCGGACTGCTGGCGGCAGGGTTCTTTGCGCCACCGGCCTCGGCACTAGTGTCACGGAAGCTTTGGCCCGGAGCCGCGAGCTGGCCGATGCGGTCCAGTTTGAGGGCAAGGTCTTTCGCAGAGACATAGCCTGGCGCGAGGTTGCGCGTGCCGGAGCTGCCTGAGGTAGAAACCATCGTCCGCGACCTTGCTCCGCAGCTGGAAGGCCGCAAGTTCCACAACCCCCGCCTCCTCAAGTCGGATGTACTTCGCAAGGTCAGCCGGGAGCGACTGCTGGATTCTCTCCGGGGTAGACGCATCCTATCAGTGCGGCGGCGTGCCAAGCACGTCGTGTTCCTGCTGGACGGCGGTCTCCGCTTGGTTATCCAGCCCCGCATGACCGGCGTTTTCACCATCTGCCGTCAGAGACTGACCCAGCAGGAGCGCCGGTATGCAGTACTGCTCGTGAGCATAGGAGACGGCGCTACCTTCGTGTATCGTGATGTTCGTCGGCTCGGCACGATCTGGCTGTTGAACGAGCGACAGTGGCAGACCTATACTGCTGGCATCGGCCCAGAGCCTCTGGATGACGGTTTTGATCTGGATCAGTTCGTCGCACAGATCGGCGGCAGCCGTCAGGCTATCAAGAAAGTACTGATGGATCAGAGGCGCCTGGCCGGTGTTGGGAACATCTATGCCAATGAAGCGCTGTTTCGAGCCCGAGTAGATCCTTCTCGAGCCACGCAGCGCTTGAGCCGCTCTGAGGCGGGCCGCATCCACCGGGAGGTACGCGCAGTCTTAAGCGCGGCGATTGCCGCCAGCGGCACGACCGTGCGCGACTACAGGACGGGGACCGGCCAGAGTGGCTCGTTCCAGTTCCAGCTCCGGGCCTACGGCCGTGGTGGTGAGCCCTGTCCGCGGTGCAGAACCAGGCTGGTCACCACGCACGCCATCGACGGCCGGGCAACGACTTTCTGTTGGCGCTGCCAACGCGGGCGCCAATAGTCTTCATTCGTCCCTAGCTGAGGAGTTGCAGTTTTTGTCGACACTGGCCCTTCGCCTCACGGATCTCGGCCGCCTACGGCGCAAGGTCCACGCGCTGGCGGAGAACCGTCCGGCCGTTTACCGCATGCTCAACCCGACCGGCAGGTCCGTATACGTAGGGAAAGCCAAGCAGCTGCGCAACCGACTGCTATCTTACTTCCGGGCCCGGTACCCGGAGGACAAGGCCGCGCGAATTCTCAACGCGACGGCCGACATCGAGTGGGATTACGTCCCCTCCGAATTCGCCGCATTGCTGCAGGAACTGACACAGATCCGGCGATATCGGCCCATCTTCAACGTCCGCATGAACCGGAACCGGCGTGTCGGATTCATCAAGATCTCGGCCGGAGGCGCGCCCAAGATTTATGTCGGTAGCACACCCGGAACCCCGGGCACCCGACACTATGGCCCTTTCACCAGCATCGGACGGCTCAAGCAGGGGATCCGCACGCTGAACGACCTACTCGGCCTGCGGGATTGCTCGATGGCAATGCCGATGGTGTTCAAGGAACAGGGAGACCTGTTTGGCTGTGCCAGTCGCGCAGCATGCATGCGTCACGATCTGGGGAGCTGTACTGCTCCATGCGGTGGGTTCGTCAGCGAAAGAGATTACCAGGCACGCTTGCGGACTGCCGTGTCGTTTCTCGAGGCCAGCGACATCACACCGCTAAATCTGGTGGTGGAGCAAATGACCGCGGCGAGCGAGTGCAGCGAGTTTGAACACGCTGCACGGTGGCGCAGCAAGTTCGACCGGCTCGAGTGGCTCCTGTCGGCTGCGGTGAGGGCACGCGCCGCAGTGACTGCACTCAGTTTCGTCTACACCGATCCCGGCGTAAGGGGTGATGATCGGGCCTACATAATCCGTGACGCTTCCGTGCGCGCCGCAGCGCCCGCGCCACGATCACCGATCGAACGGGAGGCCTTTCAAGCGCTGGTGGCTCAACACGCCGGTCCCGAACTGCAGGGTCCCGCGCTTCCCGCGGACTCGATCGACGAAATGCTCCTGTTGCTCACGTGGTTCCGCCGTCATCCGACCGCACTCAACCGTACGGTACCGCTGGCCCAGTGGCTCGAGCACGACCAAGCAGGCTAGTCTGTCAGTTGCCTCGGTTGCCGGGGCGGTTAGTATATCCCCGTAACGAGTCTGAGAAGATCTTTATCTAGGGTCCGATCACTGTGTTGCTAGCAATCGCGCAGTTGCTGCTTGGCCTGGCCCTGCTGCTCGGCGGGGGACACTATCTGGTGCGGGGTGCAACGAGAATTGCCCTGCTTGCTCGAGTGTCAACTGCTATAGTCGGTCTGACTGTGGTTGCTATGGGTACGAGCCTCCCGGAGCTGGCGGTCAGCGTGGGAGCGGCTGCGCGGGGCAGTACGGACCTGGCCTACGGAAACATCATCGGGTCAACCATCTTCAACGTCGGCATGATACTCGGCGTTGCGGCTCTGGTAGCTCCCATGGTTGTCCAGCGTCAAACGCTCCGCCTTGAGTACCCTTTCATGTTCGTAGTTGCCTGTATGGTGCTTCTCCTGTGCCGCGATTCGATGATTGACCGGCTGGAAGGTGCATTTCTTGTTGCTGCCCTCGCCTTGTTCACAGTCTACGTTGTTCACTTGGCCCAGCGAGAAATCGATGCGGATGAGGCTGTGGCGTTGGAACGCGAGGTCCAAAAGGCCGCCCACATCAAGAATGGCATCGGCCGCGCTTGGGGCATCAACGCGCTCCTGGCCACACTGGGCATCGCGGCCTTGATCGGGGGGGCGGATCAGGTGGTTGCTGGTGCGGTGAAGATCGCGGTCTTCTGGGGTGTCGATGAGCGGATGATCGGGCTCACAGTCGTCGCGATGGGTACGAGTCTTCCGGAACTGGCTACCAGCGCAGTGGCCGCCAAGGAGGGGGAGCACGAAATCGCGTTGGCCAACGTGATCGGCTCCAATCTCTTCAATCTGCTGGGAGTATTGGGTGCCACGGCGGCCATCTTCCCCGTCCCAATCAACGAGGCAGCCAAGAATATCGACAACTGGGTGATGCTGGGATTCTGCGCGGCGATGTTCCCTCTGATGTGGTTCGGACGTCGGGTAGGTCGCTGGGAAGGCCTGGTATTGCTCGCCGGGTTCGCCGTGTACCTGGGATATCTGTTGCTAACCCGCTGACTCGAGTGAGACGAGGCGGGCCCGGGGAGGAAGCCCCGGCTCCAGTTCCAGAATGCCAACCGTGGGTAACTCATCGCCTTGCACCGACCCGGCGAAGCCAGGATTCGTGACCGCTACGATCTCGTCAACCAATTCGAGCAGCGGTCGATCTGTATGTCCGTACACTATGATCTCCGCATCGGGATAGACTGCGTGCAGCCGCGTCAGGGTGGGCAAGCCAAGTTGATCGACGGCCAATCGCCCTCCGGTGGCTCCTCGAAGCCCGGCTTCGTCGGTGATACCCATCTCGGTGCTGAGCAGCCGCCACCCATGGCTGCTTACTATGAGCCGGACGGGTATGTCATGCTCGACCAGGACCTGCAGCAGACGCACTGCGTAAGGCGCACCAGATGCACCAGTAACCGCGGGAACCCAGAGTGCCGTCACTGACCTCTCCTGTTGGGAGTGGGTGATTTGATGGGATGCCGCGGTGGACCGGGCGGCGGTGGACCCTTCTGGCGGTCGGGCGCGGGGCGGGGGACCGGTCGCTTCACCCGAGGTGCCGGGCGGTCCTGGCGTCTCACTTTCCGGGGGCCGCCACCTGCCGACCCGGCTCCGCATCGATCCGTGCAGTCCCACGCCCGCCTCGCCGCTTCCCTCACCACGTTCGATCTCCCAGTGCCGCGAGAAACAAGACGACGGATATGATCCCGTTCATCGTGAAGAACGCTGCATCGAGCCTGCTCAGATCGTGGGGGCGTACGAGGCTGTGCTCCCAAGCCAGCAGGACCGCAGCAACCGCTACGCCGGCATAATACGCCGTGCCATGGCTCGCCCCTACACCAAACACCACGAGGCCCAGCAGCGTCACCGCATGCAGCACTTTTCCGATTAGAATACTACGCGACGGACCCAGCAGCGCGACTGCACTGTGCAAGCCATGTTCCCGATCAAACCGCTCGTCCTGGAGTGCATAGAAGATATCGAACCCACCAACCCAGGTCAGGACGGCAGTGACGGCTTTGGTCATGGTGACCGGCTTGCGCCGCAGAAATCCAGCGAACACGTATTCGTCGATGCTGGGTGGCAGCCGGGCGGAGGCCGAATACATCGACGCAGGATCTCCGCCTAGCACCATGACAACAGGCATTCTATCACCGCGCGCTGCCATGGCACGCCAGTGAGCGGCACCGACTTTGTGCCTTTGCCAATGCATCGCCAGCAACTTTCGCGTGCACCTGAACACGGTACGTGCCCACGTTGCGGACCCCCGACTGCGGATCGCGAGTCACCACCTGAGGCAGAGTCAAATAGGGACCGCCGTCTCCTGGCCAACACGTATTGATGGGCAGGCTCATCAGATCGATGTCAGCTCCCTGTTTGATCACCCCCTGACATGGTGCGCCGCGCGACACCGAACGCGGCGGGTACTTCGCGATCTCAGCGATTCTGGGCAGCAGTTCCAGCTTCTCGCGCTGGCCCTCCGGGACCCTCAACTTGATCAGAGCTTCAATTCGTGCACCGACATCGTCGAGTCGCTCCACGCCAAGTGCAAGAGACATTCGGTTGACGGACCCGAAGGCATTGATCACCACCGGGATGTCACTCGTGACTCCGCTGTCCAGAACGGGGCGCTCGCACAGTAGCGGCGGTCCGCCGCCGGCGATCTTCACGCACCGGTCGGCTATCTCGGTGATTTCGTGCACCACCGACACCGGGTGGCTGATTCGAAGCAGCCGGTCCCGGCGGGCTACTTCGGTAATGAAACCATGAAGATTATCTATGGTCACCGACCTCTCCCCAATACAGTGATGCGACACCGGACGTCAATCGTTCGACACCTACATGGGTAAAGCCACCCTCCTGCATCAACGCGGCGAACCCCTCGTTGTCCGGAAACCGCTCCACAGAATCTGGCAGGTAGCTGTAAGCCGTCATATGTTTGGACACCGTACGACCTATCACTGGAAGGATGGTGCGAAAGTAGAAGTAGAAAAGGTAGAGCGGCCGCAGCGGCCAGGTCAGGGGTATCGAGAACTCCAGCACAACGAGGCGGCCTCCGGGTTTGAGTACTCGCGCCATCTCCGTTAGACCGGCATTCACGTCCGCTAGGTTTCTTATTCCAAAAGCGACCGTACAACCATCGAAGGATCCGTTAGCGAACGGGAGACTCAGTGCGTCAGCAGCCACTGGATAGACACTTGAGGCCTTTCGCCGACCGTGTTGCAGCATCGGCACGACGAAATCCGCACCCACGACGCTACCGCCAAAGCCGGGACGCCTGGCCAATTCCGCTGCCAGATCGAGTGTTCCGGCACAAAGATCCAAGTACGCTCCCTGCGGCGCTGCCTCCCAACCCAACTTGCGGACGGCGCTGCGGCGCCACAGCCAGTCCATGTTGAGGCTGAGAGCGTGGTTGAGCAGGTCGTAGCGCGGTGCAATGGCTGTGAACATCTCCCGCACGTACGATCGCTTCCCATGGTCCGATGGGGGGCCCCTCAGGGGCGAACCAGCCCTAGGCATAGGCGCGAAACCTACTGGCGTTCTTGAACTTGCCGCAAGAACGATGCAAGTTGAAACTCCCTACACGTCAGCGGCGTAGGGGCTCCTACCGCCATGGCTCACCCCCTCGATCTCTCGACTGCCACCGACCAAGAGGTGGTGAAGCAGGCCCGCAAGGGTCACGAGGGGGCATACCGGGAACTGATACGACGCTACCAAAGACCGGTATTCTCTCTGATCTATCGAATGGTGCGCGATCGCGAACTCTCCGAGGACCTGGCTCAAGAAACGTTCGTCAAGGTGCTTAACGCCATCGACCGCTATCGCCCGGAATTCAAGTTCTCCTCGTGGGTGTTCAAGATCGCCAACAACGCAGCCATCGATCACCTGCGCAAGAAGGAACTGGATACGCTCTCACTCGAAGGCGGACCAGACGCGGTCACAGCGGAGCGTATCGAAGCGACAGCACTGCAAATCGGCGATTCGGGTGAATCACCACTCGACGAACTAGAAGCACGCGAGCTCGGGACAGCGATCGAGCGTGCCATAGGTCAACTGAGACCGGAATATCAAACCTGTATCATTCTGCGACACGTCGAGGGGAGGCCCTACGATGAGATCGCCGACATCCTGGGACTCCCACTCGGCACGGTCAAGACCTACATCCACCGTGCCCGGGCAGAACTGAGGGACATACTAGAACCGCTGCGTGAGACGATGTGAGGAAGAACGCAACTGAACCGTAATCGGACTGTAATGCAACCATGAAACTCTGTTTCGCAGCCGCCGTATAGTCTGACAAATGCGAGACCGAACTGACAAGAATAGTGCAGCGGTCGACGACGACTCGGTTCTAGACCGGGCGCTTGCATCGCTAGGACGTTTTTCACCGACGCCTGGATTCGAAGATCGTGTAATGGCACGAGTCGGCACTCCTGCGCCTATGTGGATTCAGAGACTCAAGTGCCGGGGACGCTTTCTGGCCGAGACCGGTCGCTTGTGGTGGCTGCTGGGCGGAGTCGCCGGCACTCTTGCCCTTTCACTGTCCGGGTTCGTCACCCTAGTCGTGCTGAACGGGGCGGGCGTCCGGGAATCTTTGAACAGCCTCTTAACCGCAGTGGGGCTGCCAGCTTGGCGGGCCCTGTTGGGGGTTACGGTGCAAGTTACGCAGGACGCCTGTTCCCTGATCAACTCCGTCGCCTTGCCAGGCGCCATCTGGGCAGCCATCGCAGTCGGCGGCTCTCTCACGTTGCTGTTCAATACCTGGATGATCTGCCGACTCACGCAGCCTGCCAAGGCCAGAACGGTGAAGTTGAATGCACCGCACTAAGATCGCGCAGGCAGTGATCGGAATCATCGTGGGATCGATGCTGCCACTCGCGGCGGTGGCGGCGCAGTCGAATCTCCGACAGACAGATCACGTTGTTGCACACACTTCGGTCCTGTTGCAGGGCGAGGCATCACTTGAGCTACAGCTTATCAGCGGTGCGACGATACGAGTGACATTTTCCAGGGGTTCCGTCACCGTGGACCAATCCGGGCCGGCTGCGAGTAGGCGCGAGGTTGTAGCGCAATACCAAGTGGGCGGGCAACTCGAGACCGCCTGGCGTAAACTGGTCGACAAAGCAAGTAGCGCCGACCCCGCGGAGATGTTGGCGGCGCTGCAGAACTGGCGAGTGGAGGGATTGAGCAGTGCAGAGTCGGGGGCATTGCAGAAAGCCACCGCACCATTCACGGAGTTGACGCCGGCCCCCGTGCCGCCTCCCGTGGCAGAGGCAAGCCCGACGGCAAGGCGCGCCTTCGGAGCGGCCCGGCCGGAGAGCGACCTCGCGTCGGTGGCCCGCGCCCTCGAAGGGCTCGAGGGTCTGGCGGCGCTCCGAGCGCTCGAGACTTTGAAGGCCTTCGAGATGCCGGAAGTAGCAGAGGACCTCTTACAGACCGATCGGTTGGAGCAACTGAGTGCCCTGGAGGCACTTCAGAGCCTGGAGCAGCTCAAGCTCGATCAGCCGCGTCCGGCCGCCACCCTGGGATTCGGCACCATCGCGCTGCGAGTAGGCAGTGACATGCTCGCTCTGATCGCCTGTTTCATTTCCTTGGGAGCTCTCGGTTTCGGCTTGGCCTTCTTTGCACCCCGCCCGCTCGAGGTGGTAGCGGACACCGTCCACCAATCATTCTGGCGTTCGTTCGTCATCGGCCTCTTGGCACAGCCTCTCGTCGTGCCGGCCTTTGGGATGCTGCTCTTGGGACTGGCGCTCACGGTCATCGGAATCGTACTGATCCCCTTCGCAATCGTCGGCTTCTTGGTGGCAGCTGTACTGGGAATCCTCGGGGGTTACATCGCTGTAGCCCGATCAGTCGGAGAAGCCTACCTGCGGCGGCGGATGTCTCTGGGTCATGCGGTGGGAGGGTGGCTGGCGTACCGATATGTGGTCTACGGACTGGCAGGCCTCATGGCCGTATGGGTGCCGGCAGCGCTGTTGGGATGGGTACCGCTAGCGGGTACCGTCGCAACCACTAGCGCAATCATCATCACGTGGATGCTAGCCACAGCTGGATTCGGTGCTGCGATTCTCTCACGAGCCGGGATCCGCGGGACTTTCGGTCGGCGTTTCGACCACGCCCTTACGGACGAACACCTGTACCACACGCCGCGGGCGACACCTGTCGTGCGAACCCGTCACCGAGGCAGCCGCACTCGATGACCAATCGAGCCACCACCCGCTGGTTGCTGTGCGTTTTGTCCGTAGCGGTGGCCGTGCCGCCGGCTCCGACACTCGCGCAATCGTACCGCACTGTCTCTGCCACACGTGTGGCAATGGGAGAGGAGTATCTCCGCGTCGGCGTCACGTTCGCCGCCGGGGTGCTGCGGGTGATGCCAGGTGACGGACGGACCTTGTACCAAGGCGAGATAGTATTCGACGACCAGAAGTTCCGCCCCGTAACTGATTACGATGCCCGGACGCAGTCACTCCGCTTCGGGATCGAAAGACGCGACGGAGTGACCAAGGTCGGTAAGATCGAGCGTCCGCAGAGACTGGACCTATCACTTGCCCCGAACGTTCCCACCGATTTGACGACATCGTTGGGTGCTGCAGAGGCCGAACTCGAACTGGGCGGGCTTTCACTCAAGTCGCTAGACATCAACTCCGGCGCCGCAGCCGCACACGTTCACTTCAGCAGCCCAAACCGCATCGCCTGCAGCACGCTGCACTTGAAGACCGGGGCGGCGGAGTTCCGGGCCGAGCGGCTGGGCAACGCCCGGTGTGAGCGTGTGGTCTTTGTCGGAGGTGTAGGGGACGTCACGCTCGACTTCACCGGGCAATGGGCAGACCGGCGGGCAATTTGCGAAGCTGATATCAAGCTGGGACTCGGTCAGCTCACGCTCAGACTGCCAAAGACAGTCGGGGTCGCCATCGAAATCGACCGGTTTCTGGCTACCTTCGAGCGCGCTGGCTTGACGAAGGTGGGCTCAAGCTACGTGTCGTACGGTTACGATTTGGCCAGCACCAAGCTACACATCACTCTGAAAGCCGTTCTGGGAGATATCGATATCGAATGGGTCGAGCGATAGGCACCCGCTCGCCATCAGCCTGTCAATATCGGCAGAGCAACAGATTCACCGCCTGCATGGTCGACCAGCCGGCGTGAGAACTCACTAAGCGCTTGCGCCGCTGGTGATTCGGGTTCTGCGACTACAACTGGTCTTCCCTCGTCGGCCATCTCTGCCATCCCCTCCTGCAGCGGAATGCGACCAAGTAGCGGAACCTCCAGATCGTGAGCCAACCGCTGGCCACCTCCGGACAGGAATATGTCGCTCTTTTCACCGCAGTGAGGACACGTGAAGTAACTCATGTTCTCGACGACACCCAGCACTGGGACGCCGACGCGCTCGAACATGCGCGCCCCCCTCAACGCATCTCCAACCGCCATCTCCTGCGGGGTAGTCACGATGACGGCACCCTTCACGCGGACGGACTGAGTCAACGAGAGCTGGGCGTCGCCGGTCCCAGGAGGCAGGTCCACGATGAAGTAGTCGAGCCTGCCCCACTCAACATCCTGAAGAAACTGCGTTATCACCTTCACCACTATCGGGCCGCGCCAGATCGCCGGGGCATCCCGCTCGATCAAAAAACCAAGCGACATGAGCTTTACGCCATGGCTTTCCAGCGGCGCTATCCTACCGGCCACGACCGGAGGCTGCGCGCTGACGCCGAAAATCTTCGGGATGTTCGGGCCGTATATGTCCGCATCCATCACTCCCACCTGCCTGCCCATGCGAGCCAGTTCGGCGGCGAGATTGGCTGCTATGGTGGATTTGCCAACACCGCCCTTCCCACTGGACACCGCCAGAATCGTCCCCAGGTTGGGGAATGCCATGGGCTGCTGGGCGTGAGGTGCTTGTGCGCTGTGTGCGGCAGTGCCTGCTGTAGCGGTCGGTGAAGCAGTGGGCTCTACGACTTCGATATCGACCTCGGTCACTCCCGCGACGGCGCGAACGGCGCGGCGAACCTCGCGCACGAGTGCGGCGGGATCATCCCGCCCGAGTGCAAAGCTGAGCGATACCCGCCCGTCCGTATCGATATCCAGCGACTGCACCATCCCCGCGGAAATGACGTCATTGTCGACCCGCGGGTTCCGGACGTTAGTCAGTGCTCCCGCAACGAGTGCTTGTAGGTTCTCAGACATAGGATCGTATCATAGAGTGATGAGGTGGCCCAATCAACTCCGCCCTGCGCACAATCGGCGCGCAGCAGCCAGCACCAGCGATTGCACTTCCGCCATGTCGCCAGCAAGTGAAGCTCCTGCTGCCTTCCGGTGTCCGCCGCCGCCAAAGCGCTCTGCGAGACTGGCGGAGTCGACAGAGCCCATGGAGCGGAAGGAAACCTTGACTCTCCCGTTCGCCAACGGGCGAAACAGCAGTGCCAGCCTCACATCACGCAAGGAGCGAGGATATTCCACCACTCCCTCCAAATCGTCAGGCTGCAGACCGTGCCTCTCTAGTGCTCCAGGAGGCACGGTCACCCAAGCCAATCCGTACTGCGGCTCGACCACGAGAGTGTCCAGCACTTCGGCAATCAGCCGAATCCGTCCCTCGGACTCACTGGCATACACATGACGGTAGGCTTCTTCGGGATCAAGGCCGTGAGCCAGCAGGTGGGCGGCCACCTGCAACGCACGCGGAGTCGTATTGCTGAAGCGGAAGCCCCCGGTGTCCGTCATGATCGCCACGTATAGCGCGCGAGCAGCCTCCTGTGTGATGGTCCAGCCGGCGGTCTGAGCAAGATCGTATATCAGCTCCCCTGTCGCACACGCTGCCGGATCCACCAGCCGTGGACCGCCGGGAAGCACTCCCTCACTAGCGTGATGGTCGATGCAGGCAACAGGGGCAGTAACCTGTTCTATGATCCTCCCGAGGTGACCCAACCGACCCAGATCAGATATATCGGTGACGATAATCGCGTCGGCTCGCTGCAGGTGCTTGACTGCCTCAGCCGACTTGTCCGCCCGCTCAGCTCCCTTCAGCAGGAAGCGGTAACGTTCGGGGAATGGAGTCGGGTTGGTAATTGCAGCTCGCACAGACCGATCCATGAGGAGATGCCACAGCGCTACTACTGACCCACATCCGTCACCATCGGCGTTCACGTGTGTGGTGAGCGCCACGCGCATGCCTGGTCTGAGCATCTCGACCAGCGACTCGGCGGCATGGCGCCGGAATGCGGGAACCCGCACCCCGCGTCCCGGGGCGGCGCTCTGTCTTCGTGGAGCCATGGACCGCAACTTAACCTGGCGGCGAGAGATCGCGAAACTCGACCAGGCTGCTAGGTGTCCGCCCGTGTGTCTGAGAAATACTCCTTGCTCAGCTTGGCAACCGTCCCACCCAAGAACGCCAGGCCAATCAGATTCGGGAACGCCATGAACCCGTTCAACAGCGTGCCCATGGCCCAGGCGAGCGGTACCGAGACGATGGCGCCAACCATTATAAGCGCGACGAACACGACCCTATACGGCATGATCATCCCCGATCCGAACAGGAACTCGAAGCACTTCTCCCCGTAGTAGCACCAAGCGATCAACGTCGAGAAGCCAAACAGGAAGCTGGACAGCGCAACGATGATCGACGCAAATGGGATCGTAGTGCTCATGGCTGCTGCGGTGAGATCGCCGCTGGCATCCTGGAATCCCGCCTCGGTCCACAGCCCCGACGACAGGATGACAAACGCCGTCATCGAGCAAACGAGAATGGTATCCACGAACACCTCGAACACACCCACGGTACCCTGTTCACTTGGATGCTTGACGTCTGCAATGCCGTGTGCGATCGGTGCCGAGCCCAAGCCGGCTTCGTTTGAGAGGACACCGCGGCTCACTCCGGCGGCAATGGCCTGCGCGACTGCAGCACCTATGAAGCCACCCACCGCGGCCGATGGCGTGAATGCGTGTTCGAAGATCATCGCGAACACCCGCGGTACGTCCTGCGCATTGATCAGCATGTATGTGAGCGCTGCGCCGATGTACACCACGATCATCGTCGGCACCAGCTTCTCCGCCGTCGCCGCAATGCGCCTGATGCCGCCCAGCAAGACCAATCCGACAGCAACGGTGATCAGCGCACCCGGCACCCATAGCGGCACCTCTATGCCGGCGCTCGAGCGCACAGCTTCCACGAATGTGCGGGCTATGGTGTTGGATTGTGCCATATTGCCCGTGCCGAACAGCGCCGTTGCCGCACCGAAGAACGCAAACATGATAGCCAGAATGCTACCCAATCGTCTGAAGGGCACACCGTTCGATATGTAGTACATCGGGCCGCTCGCTAGCTCACCGCTCTCCCGTGTCACGCGGAAGTGCACGCCCAACACCGCCTCAGAGTACTTGGTGGCCATCCCGACCGTCGCGGTGACCCACATCCAGAAGATCGCACCGGGGCCGCCTACCAGAATCGCGGTGGCCACTCCTCCGATGTTACCATTGCCCACTGTGGCCGCCAGCGCCGTGGACAGTGCCTGGAATGGTGTGATGGTACCTTCTGTACCCTTGCTCTTGGCAAACGCCCCCCCCAACACAGTCTTCACGGCGTACGGGAAGCGGAGGAACTGTACGAATCCGCTCCTCACGGTTAGCCATCCGCCGACAACGATCAGCACGATCGGCATTGCGAATGGCTGCCACACGAAATCGTTGACCGCCAGGATCTTGTCGGGGAGGTTGCCAAAGAAGTCCATGCAGATCTCCTTATGTCCTTATGATCGATGTGTCAGCCACCCGTGGCGGCCACCATCACCTTAGTCCATGATTCTGTGGTGAACGGGAAAGCTCGGGGCAACTCGATTTGGGATTGCTCAAGTCTGCGTCGAGGTGATCCCCCTGCCGGTAACCACGGTCCAGACACTCCCATGTCGCGACCGGGGCAGGGCAGCACAGCACAAGACTAGGTGCAAACCACGCAGTGTCAAGCAGGGATACTGTGAGCGGGCTGCGATGCGTTGCACACATCTGCGTGCCATGACCTCACTCACAGGCTGTAGTTAGGAGCCTCCCGGGTGACCACTACGTCGTGGGGGTGCGACTCACGGTATCCGGCTGACGTGACCTGCACCAGCTCGGTGTCGCTGCGCAGCTCCTCCAGCGTCGCAGCACCGCAGTAACCCATCCCACTGCGGATGCCGCCGCTAATCTGGTAGAGCACGTCGGCTACGGGGCCGCTGTACGGGACCCTGCCTTCGATACCCTCCGGCACGAGCTTACGCAGCGGGGCATCTTCCTCTTGGAAGTACCGGTCGGCGGAGCCTTCTTGCATGGCGGACAGCGAACCCATGCCACGAACGGTCTTGAAGCGACGTCCCTCCAGCAGGAAGCTCTCGCCCGGGCTCTCCTCCGTGCCGGCCAACATCGAGCCAAGCATCACACTGGAAGACCCAGCAGCCAGCGCCTTGACCGCATCTCCCGAATACTTAACCCCGCCATCCGCGATAACCGGTACGCCGCCGGCGCCCTGCACTGCGTCCAATATCGCCGTGATCTGAGGAACACCCACACCGGTCACCACCCGCGTTGTGCAGATGGAGCCAGGTCCAATCCCCACCTTGACGGCATCCATACCGCGATCCACGAGAGCCTTGGCGCCCGAGGCTGTGGCGATGTTGCCGCCAATCAACTGTGCGTCGGGAAACGACTCTCGCAACGAGGCTGCTGTCTGCAGCACTCCCGCGGAATGGCCGTGTGCAGAATCGATCACGATCGCGTCGATACCGGCATCGATGAGCGCTTGAGCGCGGACCTTGGCCTCGCCGCCCACCCCCACCGCACCCGCAACCAAGAGGCGGCCGTGCTTGTCTTTGTTCGCATCGGGGTAGAGCCGTCGCTTGAAGATATCCTTCACTGTAATGAGGCCCGTAAGAGTACCGTCATCGCTGACTACGGGTAGCTTCTCGATCCGGTGCTCTCCGAGGATGCGCTCTGCTTCATCCAACGTAGTGCCGACAGGCGCGGTTACGAGGTTCTCCTTCGTCATGACCTCGTGTATGGGCCGATCCATATGGCGTTCGAACTGGAGATCCCGATTCGTGATTATGCCGACCAAGTGCCCGTGGTCATCCACGATCGGGACTCCGGAGATCTTGAACCGTCGCATCAGAGCCTCGGCCTCCTTCAGAGGGCGGTCGGGGCCGAGAGTTATGGGATCCAGGATCATACCGCTTTCCGATCGCTTCACTCGATCGACCTCGCTCGCTTGCCGATCGACGGTCATGTTCTTGTGAATCACCCCGATCCCACCGGACCGCGCCATGGCAATCGCCATCTCCGATTCGGTCACGGTATCCATCGCGGCTGACACCAACGGGATGTTGAGACTGATCCTGCGGGTGAGTCGGCTCGCCACATTCACGTCCTTGGGGTGCACCGTCGAGTGGCGGGGGACGAGTAAAACGTCGTCAAAAGTCAGTGCATGGCCAGCGCGCAGAGTCGGCATCAGGTCCTTCCCGAATACGAAGAAGCCCGCAATGCGGCATGCGCAAAACGGGCGAATTCCAGCCTAGTCTGGTGTTCCATAGCAGAAGGTAGCTGGGTTGCCACCACGCGGTCAAGGCGACATCACTTCTCCTCCTCAGCAGATACGAATCCGTTGCCCTGGGCAGCTCCACTCGTGTCCTGTGCCGAATGTGGAGCGTCATCAGCGGCGCTGGGTTCGGCCTCAGCCTGGGTTACCGTCCCGTTGTTTCGTGCGGCCTCGTGCTCGGGCTGTTGCGCTTGCTCGCTTTCCTTCCGGCCATCCTCCTCCGGCCGATCCCGTTTTACCTGATCGGAGGTGTCGAGCCGCTGGAGTTCTTCGACGACGACGCGTCCCGCATCAGCCACGCCTCGCACCACGTTGGAAGCCGCGTCCAATACCTGGGCAGTACCCTTTATTGCCGCACCACCGATACGGCTGGCTCGCAGCGTGCCCTCGACGTTGTCTGCCAAACGCTCCAACGGACTTCTGTCACGGGTGCTGCGATTGTACTTCGACTCTAGGAATTCGATGTAGTCCAACAGTTGTCGCGCTGTGTCGTCCGGCAGACCGTCCAGCCGCTGAGTTATCGTCGCCTTGATCTTCTCGTCCATGTCAGGAAGTCTCACTGCTGACGGACAGCAATGTCCACCAGCTCAAGTATCGGGTTGCCAAGGTAGCGAGATCGAGCAACTCGCACGCGCCCAATGACAACAACCTGTGTCAGCGGGCTAAGGCGCTCCACCTCAGGTAGCTGCTCCTGGGAGAGAACCACGTACACGAAGCCAGCCTCAGGTAGAGGACCTCGAGCCAGCATATAGCTGCGGCCCTGCGGTATCTCAATGCGCAACTCGTCCGCCTGCTGTGTAGCGAGGTATTGCAGTGTCCACTGCAACAGCTTGCCTTCATACTCCGCCGGTCGGCCCCGTACTTCGGCTCCCGTCACCCCTTCCAACACACCGTCCGCCGGCGGCTTGAGATCGGATTCGCGCACCCAGCCCTCGGTTTGGATTCGCACCCATTCGCCCGATCGTGCCAGCACCTTCACCGGAGTCTCGCCCTGCAGAGTGGCAGTTTCGCTGCCACGTGGCACATTGAGCAGGGGAGCCTGGTGAGCCAACACAGCACGGTCGAGCGTGACAGTCGAGTCACCTACGGTACGCTCCGGTCGAGCACCAGCGTCGGAGGATTGAGATCGAGCCGGCTCGAGTGAGGCTGCCCACATGAACCCTTCTCGCCGCACTCTGATCCACGAGCCACTGCGGCTCAACTCGTCCAAGTAAGTACCCTCTGCGAGTCGCGCCAGTATGGTGCCATTCGGCGCATCCCGGAGATTCTCCCCCCCGTCTGCCATGACGCGGAGATTCAACGAGTCTTGATTCGATGGTCTCACTGACGCCGACCAGATCCATCCCTCGAGCGTCACCCCGATCCAGTCGCCGCCTGCGGCACTGGTGCCAGGTAGTTCTGTCCCGGTGAGTACTCTGGCCAAGACCGGGGAGTCGCCGGAAGCTTCTCGTCTGAAATTCTCCGCGCGGATAACCCGGTAACGCTCCTGCCAGTGCATCGGAGGAGTAAATGTGCCAACCGCGCCAAGCGTCGTTACGACGAGGCAGGCTGGTAGCAGGGGCGGCAGACCGCTAGATTGCCTCATTCTTCAGTCAGTTTCGAGGATTCTAGGAGGACTCTGTCCGGATGTCAAACGTGGCCTGTCACAGCGTGAAACGGGGTCTTACCGGATTGCTCATGTGTCTCGCGCTGTCAGGCACAATCATCGAAGCCCACGCGCAGGTCGGACACCCGCCGGAGTCCTCACCCTACACTCGGCTTCGCGCCAAGCGGGTGATATCGCTCGGTGCAGGCTATATGGCCGGTTCGCCGGGATCGGCCGGAGTGGGCCCCGCCAACGGACCTCTTGTTGCCGCTCGTTTCAACCTGAGCCTCACCCGTCCGCTGGACCTCGACGTGAACCTCGGGGTGGCCAACCTCGATCGCGGAATCATCGACCCGAGCACCGCTCCCACCGACAGCATTGTGGACACGGCCAAGCAAACGGTGACGCTGCTGGACGCCGGACTCGTGCTCAAGCTCACGGGACAAAAGACGTGGCACAGAACCATACCCTATCTGGGGTTGTCGCTCGGGGTGGCGCTCGGAGGAAATGTGCAGGCCGATTCACTCAGCGGATTCAGCTTCAAGACCCAATTCCAACTCTCTCCGGGGCTGGGAGTCCGTTGGTATCCCTCGGATCGATTGATGATTCGGGTCGACTTCCGTGACGTCATCTGGCGGTTGTCCTACCCGCCCTCGTTCTTCACGCTACCGGAGGACGACCCGTTAGCCCCACCCGTGTTGAATCCCAACGTGCGAGACGACAGTGAGTGGACCCATCACCCGACGTTGACCCTCACACTCGGCTACGCAATAGGGTTCTAGCCATTGCGATCTCACACAGCGGTTAGCAGCACACGCCACGATGCCCTGCGGAAATGCCCGACCTCACGGGGCCCGATACGGTGCTCCAACCTATGCATGTGTTCGTACTGGGCCGTATGATGTGGGTGCAGTGACGAGAATACGACTCACCCGTGTGGTCAGGTTCGCTGCCGCTCACAGGTACTTCCGGCCTGAATGGTCAGCCGATCACAATGCCGAGGTGTTCGGGCCGTGCGCCAGCGAACACGGTCACGGTCATACTTACGAGTGCCACGTGACGGTGAGCGGCCGGCCCAGTGAGGAGACATCGATGGTGATCAGACTCGACCGGCTCGACGACATATTGCAGGAGGAGATCAGCGAGCGGTTCGACCATCGCCACATCAACTACGAGGTCCCTGGATTCGCGTTCGGCGAAACGATCCCCACGGTCGAAGCTCTTGCCGTACACATCTGGGAATCGATACAGCGGCGACTGCCGCCTGCTGTGGAGTTAGTATGCGTTCGCGTACAGGAGGATCCCTCACTCTTCGCCGAGTACCGCGGCGAGGACTGACACGGGCGGGCCGTCTTGTCAGCGCGATCGGGCGCACAACCGAGGAGGTGAGCAAGCGTGCGAGGAGCTGTGTTGGCTGGTGGGGCCGCCAGCCGGTTCGGCGGTCGACCGAAAGGGCTGGAGGAAGTCGGAGGCAAACGCATTCTAGACCGTGTCACTCAGGCGATCCACGATGCTGTCGGTGCCCTTCCACTGCTGATCTCCAACTCGCCCGAGGCCCCTCAGTGGCGGCCGGACTTGAAGGTCATGCACGATGCCATACGAGAGTGCGGCAGTCTCGGAGGGATCTACACCGCTCTGTCCGCTGGTGAGGGTCCCGTACTCGTGGTTGCCTGGGACATGCCATTCGTGACCGCCAATCTGTTAAGGAAGCTGATAGAGCGGGGCGACGAGTATGATGTATTCGTGCCCGAGAGCACGACCGGTGAATCGGAGCTGGAGCCCCTGTGCGCGGTTTACGGCCAGAGGTGCTTGGCGCCGATCAGAGAACGACTCGTCGACGAAGACTTCAGAGTCCAAGGCTTTCTCGACGCGGTCAGAGTAGGTCGGCTGCCGGCCGATGAGATGGAGCAGCTCGGTGATCCCGAAACTCTGTTTTTCAATGTCAACACGCCAGATGATTTGAAGCAAGCCGAAGACATGTGGCGTACCCAGAACCGGCTTTGAAGGAATTCCACAAGTGCTCTCGCTGCTGAGCCCCGCGCGAGCGGCCGACATCATCCTCGAGACAGTCAAAGCGCTTCCAACAGAACGAGTGCCCTTGCCCGATGCACTTGGCAGGGTCGCGGCTGCTGCGGTTCGGAGTCCGATCGACCTGCCGCATTGGGACAACTCCGCGATGGACGGCTTCGCTGTGAGAAGCGAGGACGTTGGAGGCAACTGCCCGGTTGAATTGCGTGTAGTGGAAGAGATCCCAGCAGGGGGGTTCCCACAGAGGGCGCTCGCCCGCGGACAGTGTGCCAAGATCTTCACGGGTGCTCCCGTGCCTGACGGCAGCGATGGAGTGGTTCGGCAAGAGGATACCACGCTACTAGCTGCGGACCGCGTTAGGGTCAACGACGACCGCGACGCCCGCGCGAATATCCGCTGCCGGGGTGAGGACGTGCGGCTCGGTGCGACAGTCCTCACCGCTGGAAGCGAGATCGGTCCGGCGCAACTCGGTGTCCTAGCATCTATGGCTCAAGAACGTATCGAGGTACACCGCAGGCCCCGAGTAGCGTTGATGGCATCTGGCAACGAGATCGCCGGTGAGGGTGAAACAGAAGCCATCTTGAGTGGTGAAAAGATTGCCTCTTCAAACACATATACACTCAGCGCGATGGTGCAGCAGGCAGGCGGCATCCCGATAGTGATGGATGTCGCCAGGGACGACCCAGATGACTTGAGGACCCGACTGCTGGCAGCGCCTGAGGTCGACCTGTTGTTGACCACCGGCGGCGTAAGCGTGGGGGACCACGATTACCTCCGCCCCGTCATGCAAGAACTCGGCGCGGAACTCAAGTTCTGGCGGCTCAAAACCAGACCGGGTGCACCGGTGGCGTTCGGCCTGTGGCGGGGAGTCCCGTGGCTCGGTCTTCCCGGCAATCCCGTGAGTACCATGGTGACGTTTGAGCTTCTGGGCCGCCCGGCAATCCGTGTCCTACTAGGCCACTCGTTGCCGTTTCGCAGGGCCATAACTGTTCGCACCGGCGAGCCGATCAGGCTTCAAGCAAGATTGACACATTTCCTTCGGGTCATGCTGGAAGACGCCGACGAGGAACCTGTGGCCCGGCTGACCGGCTCCCAGAGCTCGGGGGTTCTCATGTCCATGGTCAAGGCAAGTGCCTTACTGGTGGTGCCCGAAGGCCGCTTGAACGTGCCTGCCGGTGAGCGGCTGCCGGCGATAAGGCTCGATGAGACGAGACACGTCAGTGAGGCGCCATACTAACCCAGAGAGAGATTCGGACGACATCCAATGAAGACGATCGGCCTTATCGGTGGCATGAGTTGGGAGTCGACTGTCCCGTACTACCGTATAATCAACGAGCACATCAAGGACCGACTCGGTGGTCTGCACTCCGCAGAGCTCATTCTCTATTCAGTCGACTTCCAGCCCATCGAACAGTTGCAGCATTCAGGAGATTGGGACGAGACCGGTCGGATTCTGGCCCGGGCTGCACGATCGCTGGAATCGGCCGGAGCCGATTGCGTTGTCCTGTGTACAAACACCATGCACAAGGTTGCGGATCAGATCGGAGCTGCGATACGGATTCCGTTGCTCCACATCGCAGACGCAACCGGTACAACTGTCGTGTCAGCCGGGTTGGACACAGTTGGTCTGCTCGGCACGAAGTTTACAATGGAGCGAGAATTCTATCGCGGTTGGCTAGAGAAGAACTACAATTTGAATGTGTTGATCCCGAGTGAGGCCGACCGCACTGTCATCCACAGAGTCATCTATGACGAACTCTGCCTGGGCAACGTACTGAACGAATCTCGCGAATTATTCAAGGAGATAATAGACAGGCTCGTCCATGTCGGGGCGCAAGGCGTGATTCTGGGTTGCACGGAGATATCAATGCTGGTCAGTGACGATGATTCCCAAGTACCTCTCTTTGATACTACCGCAATCCACGCTCGGTATGCAGTGGATTGGGCGCTCGGCAACTGACGAATCCGACCATGCGTTCCTCACACAAACGGCTACCGTCATGATAACACAACCGTCGCTGCACACCATGCGGCTCGCCTGGATCCAAATCCCGATGATAACAGTGGCCACCGGAGTCCCGACAGCCGGGGTCGCGCAAGTCAGTGCCGAATCGTGGCCACCCCACATCACAGCAGGAGGTAGTGGAGAGGCTTACGTATCGCCCGACCGAGCCGTGATCCAGGTTGGGGTCGATGTTCAAGACTCCAGCGCAGCGGCGGCTGCAAGCGCGAATGCGGTACTGGTTTCAGCAATCATGGACGCGCTCACGGAGATGGGGTTCTCGGCGGAGTCGCTGCCCACGGTGGCCTACAGTGTCTCTCCCATCTACGATCGAACTGGCGGGGCGCGAGCGCTAACCGGCTATAGTGCTCACACATCGATCAGGATCACGATTTACGAACTGAACCGCGTCGGTGAGATTCTGGACGCGACGCTTGCAGCCGGAGCCAATGGCATTCCCTACATTCAGTTCCAAGCCAGCGACGAGAGAGCCGCACGGCGCACCGCACTCACGATGGCCGTGGCACGAGCGCGCGCCGATGCAGCGGTCCTCGCCGAGGCCGGCGGCGGTACGCTGGGGAGGCTCATCGAGCTATCCACCGGGGTAGTACAGGCGGCGCCGTGACGATGCGTCAAGCACGAACCGTAGAATCGACGATCACACCAGCGGATGTGGTGGTCCGCGCTTCCGTCACAGGCCGCTGGGAGTTCCTGCCCAACTAGGGCTGACGACTGAACAGAGGTGGGAAGCCACGGACCCTCGCTTTCACCGCTCGCGACGGGGCCCGCAGATTTGCGCGAAGCGCACTAGCCTATCAGAGTGAGGAACACACCAGCCGCCACGGCCGAGCCGATCACTCCAGCCACGTTCGGTCCCATAGCTGGCATCAGCGGATTCACTCTCCCATCCGTCTTGTCAGAGACGAACCTCTGGACCACTCGGGCCGCCATTGGAACGGCCGACACTCCAGCAGCACCGATACAAGGGTTGATCTTGTTCGTGAGGAACATATTGAGGATCTTGGCGAACACGATCCCCCCAGCCGTACTGAATGAGAAGGCGATGGCGCCAAGTATCAGGATCTGAATGGTGCGGAAGGTCAGGAAGTGTTCCGCGTCCATCGTGGCACCCACCGCAATCCCCAAGAAGATCGTGACGATGTCGATCATCGACCCCCCGGCCGTCTTACGCAGCCGCTCTGTCACGCCACACTCACGCAGCAAGTTCCCAAACATCAACATGCCGATCAGCGGCGCGCTGGACGGAACGGCAAGCGAAGCCAGAACTCCAGTGACGATTGGGAAGAGTATGGCTGCCGTCTTCGACACCGGAATCGCCTGGGGCATGTCGATCTCCCGTTCCCGCTGCGTAGTCAGCAGGCGCAGAATGGGAGGCTGGATGATTGGCACCAGCGACATGTAGGAGTATGCGGCGACGGCTACCGCCCCAAGTAGGTGAGGCGCCAACTGAGCGGTCAGGAAGATCGAGGTGGGGCCGTCGGCCCCACCAATAATCCCGATCGACGCAGCCTCACCAGGTGTGAAGTTCAGGAGGTAGCCGGCACCCAGAGCCGCCACGAATATCCCCAGCTGTGCCGAAGCACCCAACACAAAAGTGAGGGGCCGGCCAAGCAATGGACGAAAGTCGGTCAAGACGCCCACACCCAAGAAGATGAGTGGAGGCAGCAGCTCTGTGCGGATGCCCCCTTCATAGATCAGAGCGATGATGCCCTCGCCGTAGGATCCCATCTGAGCCAGAGGCAGGTTTGCCAGGATTGCACCAAACCCAATGGGAATCAGCAGGAGTGGTTCGTACTCCTTGGTGATTGCGAGAAATATCAACACACCGGCAACTACAAACATCACGAGGTTGCCGATGCTCAGGTTGGCGATGCCTGACTGCCTAAGCAGCTCGAGGGCCGTTTCCATGGGCCGGCCCCGCTACGAGATCGTCATGATCGGCTTGGACGAATCGATTTCGTCGCCGATCTTGGCATGGATCGCCGTGACCTTGCCATCGCACGGCGCCTTGATGTCGTGTTTCGCCTTCATTGCCTCCACCTCGGCAACCACACCACCCTTGAAGACGTTGTCGCCGACGTTCACGAGGATGTCTACTATCTCGACGGAGCCAGCAAACGTGGAGAACACTTCTGTCCCGCGTACTCCTGGCGCCTCGGCCACCGCGGCTGCTGCGGCGCCTGGGGCCGAGCCAGCGGCATCAGCCGGCTCGAGCGTCACCACGAAGGTCCGTTTGGTACCGTTTTCGTCAACCGTGCACCGTGTGGTGACAGGACGCGTAATGGCCGGAGCTGCGGCTGCGGGAGCCGCGGGTGCAGGAACCGCCGGCTCTGCCTTCTTCTTGAGCGGCACATCGATCTTCGGGTTGCCGGTCAATAGCCGAATACCTTCGTTCGTTTCCATCTTCTTGCCGGGAACCATCGCGGCCATGACCAGGAAGATGTTCTCGTCATTGACCGGCAGGTTCCGCTCCTGGAGCGCCTTCTTGGCCGGTTCAATATTCTTTGGTGCTGCCTCCAGCGGATCCCCGGTGAACACTGGCAAATCCAGCTGCTCGGAGGCGGCCTTCACGACGTCGGGATCGGGTGGCAACGGCGTCTTGCCGAAATAACCAAGCACCGCCTTGCCGTATCCTGCCTCAATCTTCTTCCAGCGCCCGTAGAGAACATTGTTGAACGCCTGCAGCCAGTACTGCTGACTCCCCGGCGTGACGCTGGTCCAAGCACCGCCGGCCTCCACGACCACTGGGAACTCGGCCAACACATCACCATATCTGTCCAGGATCCCGGCTTTGACCATCATGTGCACATTGGGTCCAATGGCCCCGCCCGGCATCGGGAAGGCCAACACCCGCGCATCGGCAGTGGTAGTCGTCGGATTAAAATCGTACTCCTTCATCAGGTCGTTCAGCATGCCTTCGATCTCCGGTAACACCGACACGTCGATGTCGAGCGTGTAGCCGGTACCCTTCAGCGCATGGGCCAGCGAGCGTGCATCTGGCTGTACAGTGCCGCTGGCAAACGGCCTCACCGACAGATCCACACCATCCGCGCCACCAGCGATGGCAGCCATGTAGCAGGAGACCGCCGTGCTCGCCGTGTCGTGCGTGTGCATCCACAGCGGCATCTCCGGCGGCATGACCTTCTTGAGCGCCAGGGCCGTATCGTAGATGGTCTTCGGGTCGGTCGTCCCACTCGCATCCTTCAAACAGATGCTATCGATATGGAGTCCGCTCTCCAGGAGCCTCTTGCCAATGTTCACGTAGAAGTCGGCCGTATGGACCTTGTCCGAATGGAACGGAAGACCCATCAGCGCGATGCACACTTGGTGGTGCATCCCCACATCAACAATGGGTTGGCCAGTCTTTACCAGGTTGTCAACGTCGTTCATGTAGTCGAAGTTGCGATCCCAGGTGGTGCCCGCCCCCTTCATCAAACCGGCCTGTAGCTTCAACCCTTCCATGCTCTGTGTCGTGAGGGTCACTCCCGAAACCGAGCGAGTGAGGATCTGGAGATCGGCATCCGGTCCGACGACCTCACGCATTTTGCGCATGTCGTCGAACGGATTCTCACCCAGGTAGAAGTACGGGGCCTGGTATCGTGCACCGCCGCCGAACTCGAAGTGGCGAAATCCTGCCTTCGCGGAGGCCTCCATGGCCGGCAGGAAATCCTGCAGCCGCACCTTGCCGCCGAACGAACTCTGCAGGCCGTCCCGAAACGGAGTGAACATAACCCGAATCTTCTTGCCGGAAGCGGAGAATATCATCTTTCCTCCTCAACTCTCGTGATCTTGAATCCTGGGAACACGACCGAGGCCACTGACGTCAAGGCAGCCAACACTGCCTGATCGGTTGTTGCCGCTTTCTCAGGAAATACTGCGATGAGACCTCGCATTGCGATTGCCAGCAAAGCGAGTAATACGAACACAGCGGAGAACGCTGAAACACACACCATCAAGAGATCAGATGACCCCATGAACCTCTCCCCGTGGATGCACTGCCAGTGAGAACCTCTGTGCAGCCGGGACTGGAACCATAGCCCGGGCGCTTGCGGCCCCCATCCACACATTAACACCTCCCCGTCAACCGCTCGCGTCCGACTCCAATGCACCACGGGATATGGCCCCGAGATATCTAACCTCCGTTTTGAGCACAACACAAGAGGTGAGTCTCTTAAGAGTCCTTAATACTCGCGATCGAGCACCAATCTACCTCGAGAGAACGGACGATCGTACCCATCCAGCACCAGTTCCAGATCATCGCTCAATGACTGGACTCTGCCCACTGCCAGGATGTCTCGGGCCGAGCGAGACTTCTCTGAACAGAGGGTGATTTCGCGCCCAACAACCAACGAACGTCGCCGGTATCGGTCCAGCAAACCGGCGTACCTTCCCTCGAGGAGTTCCTCGTAGTTGTCACTCATGGTCTGAACGAGCGTTTGGAAGACCCGGGGAAGCTGACACTCGCCTGGATCGGGAGCAGCTTCCCGTAGCGCCCCTACGCGAGGCACGAAAGGGGTCGGCGTCACGGGGGGAGTTGTTTCAACGTTGAGGCCGATCCCGAGAACAACGTCCGTAATCACCTCAGACTCACTCTGCGTGTAGGCCAGCACACCCCCAACCTTGGCTCCGCTGATCAAGATGTCGTTCACCCACTTGATTCCCGCTGCACAGTCGAGTCCCGGAACGCGATCGATAGCGTCGAGCACTGAGACTGCAGCTAGTACTGTGAAGCAAGTGCTCGAGTGTTCCAGCCGTCGCTGCGGCGTGAGGTGAACGGCCACATAGAGGTTGCCCTTCGGTGCGGACCAGGCCCGGCCCTTAAAGCCATGGAAACCCTCGCCAGAGCCCGCGAGACATATGAGTCCGTCGGGTAGGCCATCCCCCTGCCGACTCAAGTCAATCAGCAGATCGTAGTGCGAGACAGCAGCAGACTCGACCAGGAACAGATAGCTCCACCTACGGGCCGCCTCCAGCTTAGATTGACGGATCGCTCGAGTGCCGTAGGTCGCCTCCCACAGCCGCTGTAGACCCGCTGTGGCTAGGCCACTGGGAACCGAGCGTCGCCACGCCCTGTTGCCGGTCATCACCAGCTCGGCGTGCTCGATGCTGTCGGTGAAGACTATCATGGCTGTTGCTCGAGTGCGGTTTCGGACTGCCGATTGCAGCGGAAGCATTGCTGTGGCGCGGGAGTTTGTCAAACCACTTGGGATTCTACTTCAGACTACGGGAATGGCCGGCGGTACAGTGATCGATGCAATCGTGGTGGTCGGATACCTCTGCACGATGCTGCTTGTGGGTTGGCGGTCGCGAGGCCAGTCGGCCGAATCCTACTGGGTGGCCGACCGGCAAAACGGAACCCGCCGGATCACAGTATCCCTGGTGGCAACCGTCTTCGGGGCCTCTTCAACCTTTGGCATCATCGGCCTTGGCTATGCGCGGGGTATGACGGCTGCGTGGTGGGCGCTGATCGGTGCCATCGCACTGGCGTTGTTCGGACTGGCGCTCGCGCCGCGGGTGAGAGAACTGGGTGTGTACACGCTGCCAGACATCTTGAAACGGGCGTACGGCAACATGGTGGCGGTGCCGGCGGCAATCATGATTGTCGTTGCTTGGTGTGGGATCGTCGCTGCACAAATGACTGCCGGTGCCCGGGTATTGAGCGGCGTACTTGCAGTGGAGTACACAGCGGCTCTCTCAGTGGCAGCGGCAGTGTTCATTCTCTACACGTTCTGGGGCGGCCAACTTTCGGTGCTTAAGACGGACTCCTGGCAGCTCGTGTTGTTTGGAGTGGGGCTGGTTGCCTGCGTTGTCGTGGTGGCTATTGCCGCCCAGGATAGCCCGGGCTCCCTAATTGAGACCACGTCCAGGGACCATCTGCGCTTTCCCATCTCTGGGGAGTTCGGCTGGTACGATCTTTTCGTGTTCTATCCGCTCATCATCGGACTGCCCTATCTCGTGGGCCCGGACATCTACTCGCGGGTTCTGTGCGCCAAGGATAACTCGGTAGCAAGACGCTCGGCGCTGATCGGCGGACTGGCAATAGTTCCCATATCGTTCATGCTCGCAGTATTGGGGATCCTGTTGCGCGAGCTGTACCCTGACGTTGCCCAGGAAGCCGCCCTGCCGACGGCCCTCCGAGACTTGGTCCCGGTGGGCCTGACGGGTCTGATCGCGGCCGGCTTCCTGGCGGCAATCATGTCTTCTGCCGACACCACCTTGGTCTCGGCCGCGACGATTCTATCGTTGAACGTCATCGGTTCCCGCACCGAAGCCCCTCGGGCACCGCAGCTCCGGTCAACCAGGGTCGCCGTGCTTGGACTGGGATTGGTGGCTTGGCTCATCGCAGGATTGCAGGAAGGAATCATTCCGTCGCTACTGCTGGCGTACACCATCTTCGTGGGCGGAGTTGTGTTTCCTACGCTGGGCAGCTTCTACCGAGACAGGCTGGGAATAACGGCGCGCGGCGCCATGTGGGCGGTCATCGTCGGGGGTGTGGTTGCCGTAGTGGGCGAGATACACGACGGCATACTGGTAAACACCGCATTGGGAACCAGGGGATTGGCACTCGCACAACAAGTCCTGGGACCCCAATATCTGAGCTTGCTGCCGATTCTGTTATCACTGACCGTGATGATGACCGTGAGTTGGACAAACAGGAGAGCACGATGGTGAAACCGAGCCAGAGTGCCTGCGAGTTACATCCGCTTGTACGCTGGCCCTGCACCACCCTCGCGTGGTGTCCACCGCGGCCCCAGTACATCGGTAGCCTTGCAGTCAACGCAGTTGGGTGGATTCATCCGTAGCGCCCCATCGACTTCCTCATACACCGCGGCCGGGCACATGTGTGCGTAGAACCGAGCCACGTCCGCGTTGACCTTCTCTCCGGCGATCAGGTGCGACGGGATCGTGTCGCGAGTGACATTGCCCGACTTGAAGACAGCATCCACCTTGCTGTAGGTGAGTTCTCCGTCTGGCGCGAACACCGGCCGCTGCGGTGGCTTACGCGGCGCCTCAGAATCAAGGCCCATGCCGATTCGCCGCGCCGGGAACCGTCCTCCAGTCAACGTCATCAGCCCGGCCTGTACGGTACCGGAATAGAAGCCGTTCTTGAATGCAAGACGCATATTCCGAGTGCGGTACAGCTCCCGAATCACGTACGAGTCGTTCACAAGCTCGTCGTATACAGCCAATCGAGTCGCCGAGGAATCATCATGTTTCAAGGCCGCGAAAATTGCGTGGGCGGCGAATATTCCGGATTGCATCGCGTAGTGGATGCCCTTGAGAGAAGGCACGTCCACGAAACCCGCCGAATCACCCAGTAGCACCACCCCATCGCCATACCGCCGCAGGGGCAAGGAGTAGTACCCCCCCTCAGGTATCGTCTTTGCACCCCACTCGACCATCTCGCCGTCCTCTAAGAACGGGCGAAACAGCGGGTGGAGCTTCATCACCTGACACAATTCGTGGACGTCGAGGTCGGCCTCGTGATAGTCCAGTCCCACCACCAGACCTATAGCCACCAGGTTGGGCTCAAGGGGGTACATGAAGCTGCCGCCGAACGCATCCTTGGGAAGCGGCCAACCCATGGTGTGAATCACCTTGTCTAGCGGGCGCTTGGTCTCCCACAGCTCCTTCACACCCAACGCGTATATCTGCGGATTGGCGGACCCAATCCCTTGCCATTCTAGGTATGCCTGCGACAGCATCCCCCGCGATCCTTCCGCCAGAGCTGTGACCTTCGCCGCAATGTCGGTCGGCGGCATGTAGCTCGATCCGCGACTTCCGTCACGTTCGAGCCCCGATGCTACCGTTCGCACACCCACTACGCGGTCCCCGTCTACCCGTAGTGCGCCAGCCGGGAAACCAGCGAAAATGTCGACGCCCGCCTCTTCGGCGCGCTCTCCCAGCCAGCGCACAACTTCGCACAGCGATGCCACGAAGTGGCCGTGGTTTCGCATCGTCGGGGGAGTCGGCAGCCTGCGCGACCTGCTGCGGGACAACAAGTAGATCGCTTCCTTTTCCACGCGCGTCCGGAACGGAAAACCGGAATCCTCAAGCGTGGGAAACAACTCGCGAAACGGCTTCGGGTTGAGCACCGCCCCTGATAACGTATGCTCGCCCAACGCACCAGCTTTCTCCAACACTCCAATGGTGATGTCACCCAGCCCAGTTCCAGTCTCGTTATCCTGCTTGACCAGTTGTGCCAGCCGGACCGCGCCGGCTAGACCCGCTGGCCCTGCACCCACGAACAGGACGTCAACGTCGATGCGCTCCGCGTCGAGAGGATCTTCCAGGATCAGTTGGTCACGCGGAAGTGCCACCTGGAAGTTGGCGGGGATCAGCAAGTCCCGGCTCGCCATGCTAACCGTCTTTTGCTTTCTTGATCTCTTCCGTGAGTCGCGGTACAACCTCGAACACATCGCCGACGATCCCGTAGTCTGCCACTTTGAAGATGGGCGCGTCCGCGTCCTTGTTGACTGCCACGATGACCTTCGCCGTACGCATGCCAGCAAGATGCTGAATAGCGCCGGATATCCCGAGCGCGATGTACAGGTTGGGACTCACTGTCTTACCGGTCTGTCCTACCTGCTCGGCATGCGGCCTCCAGCCTGCGTCGACCACGGCCCGTGAAGCACCAACCGCGCCTCCCAAGGCCTGTGCCAGTTCCTCTACGAGCTTGAAGTGCTCAGCCTCTCTGAGGCCGCGCCCGCCGCTTACCACGATGGAGGCCTCCGCCACGTCCATGGTGGCGTGCTCGGGAGCTTTGACCGCGACTGTCCTGGCATCGGACGCCTTGCCCCCGTTGCCGGCCGACACCTCTTCAATCGTTCCAGGATGCGAAGTCAAGATTGGCGAGAACGCATTGGGGCGGATCGAGATAACGCACGGTCTCGTAGTGATCTTGATCCTGTAGATCGCCTTCCCGGAGAAAGCGGGACGACTGACAGCTATGCCGTCCGAACCGGATATGCCGGTGACGTCGCTCGCAAGGGTACACCCGAGCCTCGCCGCGATCCGTGGACCCAGGTCCTTTCCCAGGGAGGTCGCTGCGACCACGATGGCCGCGTACTCTCCAGCTGTCGCCTGCTCTGCTGCGACTTGGCCGTAGCGTGACGCTTGATACAGCTCCAATTCCCCATCGAGCGACGTCAGTACCTTGTCGGCCCCGTACTCGCCCAGACCGTCACCCTTCATGTTCGGCGGCCCTATCAACAGACCGTGGACTTCACATTCGAGATCGTCAGCCAAGGATCGGGCTGCGGCAAGAGTCTCTTGCGACACTTTCTTGGCCACCCCACCGCGCTGTTCCAAGACCGCTAGTATGTGAGGCATCAGACCACCTTCGCTTCATTCCGGAGAGCATCAACCAACGCGGGAACTGCATCCGGCCCCTCACCCACGATGCGGCCTGCTTTCCGCTCCGGAGGCAGCGTCAGCTCCACTACTTCCATGCCCCCCTGGTCAAGATCGACCTCCTTGATTTCCAGCGGCTTCTTCTTCGCCAACATGATGCCGCGTAGTGCAGGATATCGCGGCTCGTTGAGGCCCTTCTCGGCTGTCACCACGGCGGGGAGTGAGAACTCGACTACTTCCAGAGCACCCTCCACTTCCCGTTGAGCTGTGGCCGTGTTGTCCGTCACCTCAAGACGGGTTATCGCAGAAACGGACGGCAACCCGAGAAGTTCGGCCACCATAGTGCCCACTGCCTGACCGTAGTCGTCGATGGCGAGCTTGCCGAATAGGATCATATCGAATGCACCCTGCTCGAGTTCGGCTGCCAGAGCGCGAGCGACCACCAATGGATCCAGCGGCACAGCGGAGGCTTTCAGCAGCACGCCGCTGTCCGCACCCATTGCCAATGCGGTACGAATCGTCTCCTGGGAAGCCTCGGTTCCGAGGCAGACTACGACGACCTCGCCACCTGCTTGCTCCTTCAGCTTGAGTGCTTCTTCGACCGCGTATTCATCGAATGGGTTGAGCACGAATTTGACTCCCGATTCGTCAATCGACTTCCCATCGGCGCCTATCTTGATGCGGGTTTCCGTATCCGGTACCCGCTTGATGCATACTCCGATCTTCACCGTAACCTCGTGTTTGTCTTGCACTTGTGGTGGGTTGGCGGGCGGGCCGCAGGCCCTCGGAAGGTACTTGGACCATTGACCTGTCGCAACGCTGCTCGGCCGGCTCTGCGTCCTCCTCCCCGGGCCCGAGTGTAGACGTGCTCCACTGCTGTTTTCCGGACGTCACCCGGCGAAATCCGAGGCTCGCGACGTCCTCCGGCGGTGCCTACTCCTGTCGGGCTACCGTTGCAGGCGCCGGACCAATTCTGTGAACGGCAGCGTGTTCAACACGTCGGCCGGCTGCAGCCAGGCGCGGCGTGCCTGCTCGACACCGTAACGCATGAGGTCGAGGTCTGTGGTGCGATGTGCATCGGTGCTGATCACGATATCACACCCCAGCTCGCGAGCCCTCATTAGTTGGACATCATTGAGATCCAACCGGTCCGGATGCGCATTCAATTCTACCGCCACTCCGCTATCTGCAGCGCTCTGGAGTACAGCATCAAGGTCAAACTGCATGGGATCCCGCCGATTGATCTGGCGACCGGTCGGGTGAGCCAAGACGTTGACCGCAGGATGTCCCAGCGCCTTGATGATTCGTTCCGTCTGATCACCAGGTGGCAGGTCGAACCGAGAGTGCACCGAAATAAGGACTATATCCAGTTGGGCGAGCATCGCGTCCTCCAGATCGAGCGCTCCATCACCCAGGATGTCCACTTCCATCCCACGCATGATTTCAATGCCAGGGTGCCGTTCAGCGATCTCGTCGATCTCAGTCCACTGCTCGCGTAGCTTTGCCCCGTCGAGACCACCAGTCATCGCCAGTGCCTTGCTGTGATCGGTTATGGCGAAATACTCGTACCCCCGCGCGACACAGGCTTCGAGCATCTCCTCCAACGTGTTCTTGCCATCGGACCAGGTGGAATGCATCTGAAGGTCGCCACGGATTGCCCCGACTGTTATCAGGTCGGGCAGTTCACTGCGCTCAGCGGCCTCGATTTCGCCACGGTTCTCCCTCAACTCTGGCGGGATCCACGCTAGGCCGAGCGACTCGTATACCTCGTTTTCATCGCGCCCCGCCACAAACTCACCAGCCCATGGGTCACCGGCCTCCTCCTCACCACCCCGGAATACGCCGTACTCCGATAGCCGGAGACCGCGTTGGATCGCCCGCATTCTGAGCTTGACATTGTGCTCTTTCGAGCCGGTGAAGTACGAGAGCGCCGCACCGTAACTCTGCGGCGCCACGATCCGCAAGTCGACTTGCAGCCCAGATCTGAGCACCACCGTACTACGGGTTTCTCCCGAGCTCTCGACCTGCTTGATGTCTGGATAGCTTGTGAAATACCCCATCACCGCTTCGGCCTGCGTCGCAATCACCAGGACATCGAGGTCTCTCACCGTCTCTCTCCGGCGGCGGTAACTTCCGGCTACTTCTACGCGCTTTACCTCCGGGTTCGCCCTTAGATAGTCCAGCAAGGGGACCGCATGCTGGTCTGCATCGCCCAACTTCATGCGTCCGCGACGCTTTCTATAACGGTCGATGGCCGTCAGAATCTTGTCCTGCGTCTTCTCACCGAACCCGGGGAGTGTGGCGATCGCGCCGCGCTCTGCAGCAGATTCGAGATCGTCTAGCGTCTCAACGCCAAGTTCGTCCCATAGCTTCCTCGCCTTCTTGGCACCCAGACCAGGGAGCCGGGTCAACTCAACGAGCGACAGCGGAACATCCTGGGACAACTCCTGCAGCAGCATCAGTTCTCCCCGCGATACTAGTTCCTCTATGTGTCGCGCCATGTCTTTGCCGATGGAGGGGAGTTCGGTCAGATCGCATTCCTCTTCCACCAACTTGCGTAGCGGGGCAGCCCACTCGGCTACGACCTGGGCAGCGTTGCGATAGGCCCTTATGCGAAACGGATTGGCACCTTTGATCTCCAGCAGATCTGCTACATTCTGGAGCACAGCAGCGATTTCGATGTTCTCCACTCTATACCTCCACACCGCTATCATGCAGCAGATCGATGAAGCCATCCTCGCTCAGCGTGGTTACTCCGACTGCAATGGCCTTGTCGTACTTGGATCCAGGATCGGTTCCCACTACCACGTAATCAGTTTCCCGGCTGACAGACGAGACCACGCTGGCCCCGAGTGACTCGACCAGTTCCTTCGCCTGCCTGCGGGTCATCCTTTGAAGAGCTCCAGTGAACACGAACTTGAGTCCCTGAAGAGCCGTTCCCTCACCGCCTGCCCCCTCAACCACCATGATCTTCCCAGCCAGAAGATCGTCCAGGATCGAGTCGTTCCTCGCGTCCGAGAAGAAGGATTCAATCTGCTCAGCCATCTTCGGCCCGACGCCGTCGATCGATTCCAGCTCTGCGCCAGACGACCTGCGGAGTGCCTCCAAGGAGCGGAAATGCGTGGCCAGTGTCTTGGCGACAGTCACGCCCACTTCAGGTATGCCCAGACCATAGAGAAAGCGGTGTAGATCCACTGCCGAGGAGTGCTCGATCGCAGCAACCAAGTTGGATGCCGACTTCGTAGCGAATCCTTCTAATCTCACCAAGTCACCCGGCTCGAGCTCGAAAAGGTCGGGGAGTCGCCGCACCAGGCCCTGATTCACCAGCAATTTGGCCGTTTCCTCACCAAGCCCCTCGATGTCAAGCGCATCGCGTGAAGCGAAGTGTTCCAAGCGAGCAGCCAGCTGCGCCGGACATTGATAGCTGTTGGGACACACCGTGAACGGACCGCGCTCCACCAATTCCGATCCACACGACGGACAGTGGCTTGGCATACGGAAGGGATGTCCCCGCCTGCGTCCGGGCTCCGCCACCCGTTCCAACACTTGGGGAATCACATCGCCGGCCCGCTGGACTCGGACCAGATCTCCCTCGCGAATGTCCTTGCGCGCTACCTCCTCACGATTGTGGAGATTGGCCCGGCTCACGGTTACTCCGCCAAGCTCGACTGGCCGCAGCAACGCGCCAGGAGTAACCACGCCCGTCCGACCGACACTGGGAACGATCTTGAGAACCCGGGTGATTTCCTTGCGCGGCGGGAACTTGAATGCGAACGCCCAGCGTGGATGATGCGAGGTTGCTCCCAGCACTTCGCGCGCAGCGATGTCGTCGAGCTTCACGACGACACCGTCAATCTCGTACTCGAGATCGTCACGACGAGCTTGCAGATCCATGTGGTAGTCGACTATGTCATCTACTGAGCTGATGCGGCGCGGCAGATCGTTGACACGAAGGCCCCACGACGCAAGCGCACCCAGGACATCCCACTGTGTCTGCAAACTGGTACCCTCTCCAGCCAACACATCATACAAGTAGATGTCGAGTGGCCGCGCCGCCGTCACCTGTGGATCGAGCTGACGCAGCGAGCCAGCAGCCGCGTTGCGCGGGTTGGCAAAGGGACTCTTTCCCTCCACCAGCAACATCTCGTTCAGCTCTTCGAACGCGGCGATCCTCATTATCACTTCGCCGCGGATTGCCAAGAATGCCGGTGGCTTCGCTCCCACACTACGCAGTCGCAAAGGAATCGCGGCGATAGTCCTTACATTGTCCGTTATGCCCTCGCCAACGGTGCCGTCTCCTCGCGTTGATGCCCGGGTCAGGATTCCGTTCTCGTACACCAGTTCCACTGATGCTCCGTCGAGCTTGGGCTCCACCACGTAATCGACCCGGCTTGCTCCCAGTGTCCTCCGCACACGCTCATCGAAGCGCCTGAGGGCGTCCTCCGCCTGATCCGAATCCAGACTGAGCATCGGAGCGGCATGCCGAATCTTCGTGAAGTCGTCCAACGGCACTCCCCCGACTCGCTGCGTCGGGGAGTCGGGGGTGACCAGATCCGGAAACTGGTCCTCGAGTTCTCTTAACTCCTGGAACAGTCCGTCATACTCCGAATCAGATATCTCGGGTTGGTCCTTGACATAGTACAGGTAGTCATGGTGTCGCAGAGCTGCATGCAGCTCGTGGATCCGGGATTCTGCCTTGTTGCGGTTCATGGCCATACGTCGAGGCTCTCGGTAGCGATAGAATCTACATCAGACTTTCGGAACCGGCACGCGTGTGGACAGCGCCTTCCGACCGTAGCTCCAAATGCGGGCGTGCAGTAGTTTCCGAGGGGTCGCAATAGCTGCTGTGAGCAGGAGATTCCTTGCAGCACCGGTCTTGCTGACGGCGTGTGAATCGTGGCGCCCGGCGCAGTATGGCAACCACAGAGGAATGACCGATGAAGAGATTCATGTTCTTGGCATTGTGTCTAGTGGCAGCGTGTGGCGGAGAACCGCCTGCACCACCGATGGTGTCGGACAGCGCGGGAATCACCATCGTCCAGAGCTTTAGGAGCACATGGGCCAAAGACGAGGCCTGGCAGATCGCAGCAACACCATCGTGGGAGTCCGGTAACGCAACAACCGACCCAAGTTACCGGCTTGCCCGCGTCGTCGGAGCGACACGATTGGAGGACAGCACGGTCGTGGTAGCCGATGGCGGCACGCAGGAGCTGCGTTGGTTTGACCAAAGCGGCAGATTCCTACGCAGCGCAGGAGGCCGGAACGTTTTCGCTAGTCTCGAGTGGATAGCCCGACTGGGCTCGAGTTCCGTGATCGTGTTCGACTTCGGCAGCCTGCGGCTTTCCGTATACAACGCGGCGGGTGAGATCGAACAGGCAGGCACTCTCGTTGTCACCTTCCAGGCCTCGCCCAGTTCTGTCAAGGGAGTGTTCAGCGACAGTTCGGTATTGGCCGTCCGTGACGTTAGGTCATGGGCCCCGGCGATGATTCGGTCGGGCACCACTCCGGACGGTCTGGTCCGCGGCCCTACCGCGGCATTTCGCTACACTATCAGCGGTGGATTCGTGAACACCGTAGGCAACTACCCCGGCGCACAACGGATCTTCAGCAAGGGTCAGAGCCGCTTCGTGCAAGTCACCGCTCCACCCTTCGGAAGGACCACGGTGTTTGCGGTCAAGAACAGCCACTTCTACGTCGGTACTCAGGATGAGTACGAACTGAGAGTCTACGACATGAGCGGACAACTCACGACCATCGTAAGGCTGGAGCGCGAGAACGCTCCCACCACGGAAGCGGATATCGACCGGTACAAGCGGGCTCGGCTGGCAGGCGTGCACGAACGGCAGAGACAGGATCGGGAAATGGAACTCGATGGTCTACCCTATCCCGAAACAATGCCCGCGTTCGGCTCGATCGAGCTGGATGCAGCGGGCAACCTGTGGGTAGCGGACGCTAGGCCTTTTGGAGACGAGCGACCGATTTGGACCGTCTTCGACGCAGAGCACCGCATGCTAGGGACTGTGGAAACGCCGCGCGGGTTGACGATCCACGAGATCGGACACGATTACATCCTGGGAAGCCTTGTTGGCGAGAACGGTGTGCACCGCGTGCAGATGTACCGCTTGGACAAACCTGCAGCAGGACAGTAGAGCTGGCACCGCGACATCAGCGACCGTCTGAATCTGTTTGCTGGCGATCCGGTTCCCGCTGCAGCACCGGCACTATCAGCAGCAACGTTGCCAGAGCGAACGCAGCGCTCACCAGAAAGGATCCGTCCATCCCAACAAGCTCGACCGCCGCACCGACGAGTAGTGGCCCGACAGTCTGACCCAGCCGCAACAACATCCCGTTCAGCGACATGAAGGCTGCCCGGTACTCGGAGGGAGCGTAGCCGTTGAGTACGGTCAGAATGCTCGGGACATTGACACCATTGGCGACTCCGAACAGCAACACAGGCACCGCGAGCTGCCACAGGTTGGAGACCAGCGGGATCGACGCCAGTGAGACCGCGTACAGCACAAAGCCCGCCTTGATCAGCGTCCGCGATCCCCAGCGGCGGGCAAGCGTACCCAGCCAGAACGAGGTGATCGCCGTCGCGACCGACGCTGCTGACATCACCGATCCAATGAACACTGGAGATGCAGCGAACGATCGCTCCAACAAGAAGGGAAAATACGCTAGGAACGACCCGTATATCAGGATGAACGTGACGATAGAGGTCGCAAACAGAGTCAATACTTGCGGTCGCAGGATAGATCGCAGGGTCACTCTGGCGTAGGTGGCCATGCTGCCTGTGGCCTTTGGCTCCGGATTGTTCAGCACGATGATAACAGCGAGTGCCACTGGGAAGGCCAAGGCTGGCAAGAAAAATGGGAAGTACCAACCCAAGACGGCGAGCCCTCCTCCGACGGCCGGATAGATACCAGTCCCAACGCTCAGAACACTGGCATTATACCCCATCGCGGCAGCTCGATCGGGGCCGCGATACAGGTCACCCAGCAACGTCACATTGATGGCACCGAGGGCTCCTGATCCAGCGCCCTGCAGGAATCTCAGCATGAGGAGGGTCTCGAAATCACGGGCGAAGCCACAAGCCGTCCCTGCAAGCGCGAACAGCAGCAGCGAAGGTACCAAGACCTTCTTTCGACCCATCCGGTCACCCATCACGCCGAGAATCGGCGTGAACAGCGCTCCTGGAAGCGTGAAAACCACGATCAGCAGGGCGACCGTCTGTGGAGTCTGCGCAAAGACCGTTGCCACCTTTGGCAGGACAGGAGTGATGGTAGACACCCCCAAAACCGCCATGAGTGTCACACCGAAGATGACGTGTAGGTTGGTGTCTTTCAGAAGGTAGTGCGAACTTGGACGAGCTTTCGACAAATGGCTCCACCAGTCTGAATGCCAGTCTGCTTCAGAACCAGTTTACCGAGAGGTCGCCGCTTCCAGAAGCCTGACACAGGTCGGCGGGCTCAATCCTGTTGGTGGTGTGTGGTTGTCACTTGCTCCCCGAAATGCTCTCCCAGGGCTTCAAGGCACCTGTCGATGGTCCCGTGGTATCCTAGGAACAACCGCGCGACGAGACGAAAGACGGGATTGAACACCTCCCCCTCCTCCGTGACGGTCACTCGACTGCCGAGACCTGCAGGCTCTATTTCGAAAGCCCATTGACCAGAGAACGGTAGCTTGTCGTCGGCGATCCTCGTGACCATCAGGGTGGGCCGGACCGATTGGATCACTTCCAGTGGGAACTCTCGGCCTTGCCGGTCCGTCTGGATCCAGATCTCTCGGCCATCCGCCTCCGGGTCCGGCTCGGATCTCCTGATATCCTGCCACCAGTTGGGATAGCCACCCAGGTCGCGCAACACTACCCACACCGAGTCGGGCGGTCGCGACAACGTTATACTGCTCACGGCGATGTGCTCTTTCGGCAGGAACATGCCCACCACGAACGGGCCGAGAACAAAGGCCGTCGCCAGACCCAACAGTACGAGGATCCATTTCAGCATCAGAGGCGCTCCGATCGTGTGAACTGCCGAGTCGAGCCTCAGTGTATTGCTGCAGCCCGTGATGAGCATCACAGGTAAAGACGCACAGATCCAGTACCTTCGCAATCGCGCCCCAACGCGCGCCCGGTATCAATTCAGCTCGGAGCTGTGACCATGGCAATGTTCTCATCTACCGCCCGAGACTCAGGCCCCAGGCCAAGTCCCCGCCCCAACGGCCCCGAGGGTCTCTCCATCCTGGCCGCCGGGACACGGGTCACGGGTGAACTGGAAGTCGATGGCGTGATCAAGATCGAGGGTGCCTTGAAGGGAACCGTGAAAGCGCAAGGTCAGGTCCTCGTAGTCAAGGGCGGTCGGGTCGAGGGAGACATAATTGCGCGACAGGCGGTGATCGGGGGGGAAGTGCACGGTGGGGTCCTGGCCGACGATCGGGTCGAGATCCAGGCCACCTCGGTCGTAAACGGTGACATCACGACCCCGCAAATCACCGTCTTGGAGGGCGGCAAGATCAACGGCAAGATCAACATGGCGAAGCCCGCGGCCATGGATCAGAAGCCCCGGCCCTCAGGCGAACACGGGTCTGAAAAGAAGATCCCGACACCCCAGGTAGGCGAGTTACGGCGGACCGGATAGACCACCGGCTGAATTGACTAAGTAACTGTCCTCAAATGGGTTAGGCTGAGAAAGTCACGCTGCGCGGCAGGGTGGGACGCCGCGCAGCACTACTGTGTGCTACGCCTTCTTCAATAGCCGCGCCACGAACAGCAGCAGCAATGCGCCGGCGAAGGCCATCAGCATCGCTCCGAGAGCCCCTCCCACCCGAATTCCCATCAGGCCGAACAGAAATCCACCGACTATCGCTCCCAGGCAGCCCAATGTGAGGTTGCCAAGCAGCCCGTAGCCTCGCCCCCTGGTGACCTTCCCGGCCAGCCAGCCAGCAGCCGCACCGATGAGCAAGAACCAGAACAAGGGACCCATACGGTCATCTCCGTATCAACATTGACTGTCTCGGTCTCTAGAGTCCCTACGAGTGCCGGGGCCCTGAGGTTGCACCACGGCCACCGATCGGTTCACTCACCCCCTGAACGCATCCAATCCCGTGATCTCTTGTCCTAGAACTAGCGTGTGCACGTCATGTGTCCCCTCATACGTGTACACGCTCTCGAGATTCGCCAGGTGTCGCATCGCCTGGTATTCCGCCAGGATGCCGTTGGCTCCGAGCAGGCGCCGTGTCTCGCGCGCGCACTCGGCCGCCGTACTCACGTTGTTGCGTTTGGCCAGGGACACCTGTCCCGAAGTCATTCTCCCCGCGTCCTTGAGCCGACCCAACTGCAGGCAAAGGAGTTGCGCCTTGGTAATCTCGGTCAGCATGTCGGCCAGACGGCTCTGCTGCAACTGAAAGCCGCCTATGGGACGGTTGAACATCACCCTGTTCTTGGCGTAGCTCACTGCCTCATCGAAACATGCCACGGCAGCGCCAACCGCACCCCAGGCTATGCCATACCGCGCTTGATTTAGGCACATGATGGGGCTGCGCAGACCGCTGCTGCCTGGCAGCATCGCACTCTTGGGTACACGTACTTCCTGCAACACCAATTCACTAGTGTCACTGAGACGCAATGACAGTTTTCCCCCTTGTTCTCTCGCCGTAAATCCGGGAATGTCCGTCGGTACCACGAAGCCGCGAATTGATTTGGCATCGCCTAAATCACCCGTCTTGGCCCAGATGATCGCCACACTAGCAGTGGACCCGTTCGTGATCCACATTTTGGACCCGTTGAGCACCCAGGAGTCTCCATCTTCACGGGCCGTCGTGATCATGCCTCCCGGATCGGAGCCGTAGTCGGGTTCGGTCAACCCGAAGCAGCCCACCACCTCACCGCTGGCCATTCTCGGCAGCCAGTGACGCTTCTGATCCTCGCTACCGAAGGCATATATGGGATACATAACCAGGGCACCCTGAACCGACGCAAACGAGCGTATCCCGCTGTCTCCCCGCTCGAGTTCCTGCATGATCAGACCATACGACAGGTTATCCAGTGCCGCGCAGCCGTACTCAGCTGGCAGATTCGCTCCGAAGAATCCGAGCTGCCCCATCCGTGGGATCAATTGCCTGGGGAAGGTGCCGGCGAGATAGTTTTCCTTGATGATCGGTAGGACTTCGTCGTCCACCCATCGGCGCACCATATCGCGCACGGCTCGTTCATGATCGCTCAGCATCGAGTCGACGTTGTAGTAATCCACGCCCTGGAAAGTCATATCCGTTCTCTGGTGGTGGGGGCTCGGTAAGTAGTCTATCTACAGACTGCCGTGGGATCTGGGGAGGACACCGATCTCCTTCGCCTTCTTGCGGAATGCGGGGCCGTGATCTAGCTCCACGCCGGACTCTGCCTGCCACTGATGGATCATCTCGTGCAGCACCGTGTCTCGCACCTCATTCCACTGATCGTGTAGCAGGTGTTGTCTGCTAATTCTGATCTCCACCACCGGGTCTGTTTCGGATCGGATGATGACCTCGCCGAGACGGGTCCGCATACGATCGGATATCCTGAATCCCACCGGCGCGAGTCTACCATCAAAGTGCATCTCGTTTAAGCGCCCGTGCATCTCGGCGAGATCGGCGAGCAGGCGTCGGTCTCCCGGCCGCAATCTGGGCCGCCGCATACGTCGGGGACGTGGCGTAACGTATTCCTCCACCGGAAACGACACCACCTCCAGCTCCGCCTGCTTCATCAACGGACGGCGACCAGAGCCCACAGACGCGAGGACCGCCTTCAGTGTTCGGTCTGATACGTACGCGTAGCCGCGGTGGATCCAGAGTCCACCACGGTCGGTGAAGCTCACCAAAACAGTTCGATTTTCGTGGACGGTGACCGGGTGTGGCATCCCCAGTTGCGTGAGCCGTTCCACCAGGAGAGCCTCATCTGCTACTCGGGCTTCCCGCTCAGCTCGCGCGCGCAGGGATCTTCGCTTCACGCCTTTGTCGTGAACGGGTGAACACGTGGACGTCTGCCCGCTTGAACGATCGGCGGTCACTGCTCCAGCGGTATTGCTCAATCTGGATCGACTCATCGTCCCAGCAGATCCTGTGAAACACCGAGGGCCTTTCGCTGCGGGAGCGCGTCGATAACGAACCGGTGCACGACACAACGACCCTGCGATCCAGCTGTTCGGCGCACTCCTGGTGGTCGTGACCACAAAGCACTAGCTCGGCCCCACAGTCCACGATCTGCCGCTGAGCTCGTTTCCACCTTACCAGTCCCATCCGTTCTGACACTTCACCGCGTATCACGTTGTGATGCACCACCAACACCCTGAGCTGCGCCGGATCCGTCTGCTGGAACAGCTCTCCCACCCGCCGGATTTCCTTGGCTGGCAAGTGTCCTTTGACGGCGAGATCTCGCGGGTCAAAGCTCAACGAGCCCCAGGTCACACCATATGCAGTGTTGGCCGCCGCCACTAACACGCCGGGCAATGATGCTGTCGGCGTCAAGTTCGGGCCGAAGTACTGCGCGTACTTGCGGTATATCGCACCCCTGTCATACGGGATGAGCGGGCGCAGCCACCATTGTACGTCGTGATTGCCGGGGATTATGAAGACCGGTGCAGTGTGCTCCAGCTCCTGAACCAACGCTCTGGCTGCCTGGAACTCACCATGTCTCGCTCTGACAGTCAGGTCGCCTGAGATGACCGTGACACACGGTTCCAGGTCGGGGACGAGTTCTACGACGCCCTCAACCAGTGCCAGATCCGCTTCGCCACCGAAATGTGTATCAGAGACGTGTACGATGCAGCCGTTCAAGCGAATGGTTCCTTCACTTCAGTGCCTCGCGCAGGATTCTGCGTGTGACCAGGCCCGTTAGAATATACCAAGCCAGAATCGAGGCACCTCCCACCATACGGGCGGTTGGATCCTGAGGCATGCGGACGTAGATGTAGACAGCCAAAGCGATGGTCGTCGTGAGTGCTACTATGCGCCCAATCCTACGGGCGCGCGCCTCGATTTCCCTTTTGCAGTGCGAACAGATGTCTCCAATGGGGAGTTCGACTTCACGACCACACCGTGGGCACTCGTGTTCCATCAACATGCCTGGCAACGGCGTCTGCGAACTCAGTGGTCGTAGCAATGCCATTCGATACCGTAGCCTGCAGTTAGCGTCGCTCCATGGCCCGTCAGGGGAGCCCTGGCACCAGGGTTTTCAGTGCCGTCCAGGTAGCTGTCCAG
>CP070666.1:3508683-3520393 GCA_020351775.1 Gemmatimonadota bacterium
TGGTCTTCGAGTACCCTGAGAAGCTTGCTCTGGAACTCGGGTGACGTGTCACCCACTTCGTCCAGGAAGATAGTGCCGCTGCCCGCAAGCGCGAACCGGCCGCGATGATCGGCCACGGCGCCCGTGAACGCCCCCTTCACGTGCCCAAACAACTCCGATTCGAGCAAAGTCGGTGCGAACGCCGTGCAGTTGACCGGAATGAACGGCACCGAGGCATCGGGCGAGTTGAAGTGGATCGCACGCGCGATCATCTCCTTGCCCGTTCCCGTCTCGCCGCGGATCAACACGTTGGCCCGATTGGCCGCAAGCTGGCCCACCAGCTTGTAGATCTCGATCAGACGCGGGTCGTGTCCGACCAGTTCGTCGAGTCGATACTCGGAGGCCTGTTCTTCCGCTGCCCTGCGTGCGCGTTCGCGCGTGCTGCGGTCCTCGGACACCCGCCTGAGAACAAGCCTTAGGTCGTGCAGGTCGAGCGGCTTCACCAGGAAGTCGCACGCACCCTCACGCATCGCGGTGACAACCGTGGGCATGTCGTCGAACGCCGTCATGAGGATGATGTCCACCGTTGGCGCGCGCTCACGAACCAGCTTCAGGAGAGCCAGCCCGTCGAGCCCCGGCATGCGCACGTCGCTCAGCACTACGTCGGGAGGACTTTCGCCGATCAAGGCGAGGGCGCGCTCGGCGTCATCGGCGGTACGTACATCCGTCGCGTTGTCGGTCAGCGCCTCCGACAAGGAGTCGCGGATTGTTGCATCGTCGTCAACAATCAGGATGTGCATCATGCTTCAGTCACTACTTGGCCGTGCTGCAACATTGCTCGAATGAACAGGTTGACCGTGCGCGCCGTGACGTGCCATGGCCCGCCGGCTAAAGATGCGGCGGGCCACGCATGGATGCCAGAAAGAAGTGTCGAGGCTGACGCCGCTGCGACGTTCAGTTCCCTGGTTCAGTTGACGGCAGGAACCCATCCATCACCCAGATCTCGTGCCCGCTCTGTCCACGGGTGAGGGCGACACGTCGACCGTCTGGATGGAAACGCACCTGCGCGGCGTTGAGATTTGTAAACCAGTCAAGCTTCTCAGGGTCCCCGCCTGCAACGGGAACACGCCAAAGTTCCGGATCGTCGTCTCCGCGCCGGACGTAGAACACGTACTGTTCATCGAACGACCAACGGAGATTCCACAAAGGTCCCGGGTCTCCACTATCGAAGCGCGCCAAGGCGCGCGCCGTCCCTCCGGCAATCGGCATGATCTTGATGCTCTGACCACCAGTCTCATCGTGATCTAGGAACGCGATTTCACGGTAGTCAGGCGACATGCCGGTCGGTTCTACCATGACGTTCGGGTACGGCCCTCCGCGGTACAGCACCTCCTCTGAGCCGTTTTCGAGGCTCAGCCGGCTGATGCGAACCTGCCCTGCGCCACCCCCATAGAGGATCAGCGATTCTCCGTCCGCACTCCACTCGCCGAAATGGCCGGTTTCACAGGGGGTGATGGTCCCGGACTGGACATCGATTCGAAACAGGCCTCTTCGGCTCTGCTCATCCCTGCCGCGCAAGAGTAGGTAACGTCCGTCGGCTGACCAACGCAGGTTACCGATCTGGCGCAGCTCAGGCTCGATTTCCCGAACCTTGCCGTTCTCGGTGGAACGAATCACCACGACCTCCGGGCTAACTGCCCCGGCCGCGGCACCACGCATCGAAACGTAGGCAAGGTAGCGTCCGTCGGGCGACCAGGCCGGGTTCATGTTGGAGCCCTGGAACTGCTCACTGACCAGCGTGGGCTCTCCAACTAGCTCCCCGGTCTGAGGATCGAACCCTCCAACGTACACATCCATAAGAGTCGTTGAGGTGCCGTAGAAGTACGACCCGTTTCGCGCAAACCCGATCGGCTGCATGCGCCACATATCCGGCTTCACGAGGCGTGGCTCACCGTTCGGTTCGCCTTCCTCTATCGGAAGAAGCCAGGCTCCCACTGTACCTGTGCGATCGCTGGAAAACAGGATACTGCTCCTATCCGGTGACCAGCCGAGGACGCGGTCATCAGCTGGGTGCTGGACGAGAGCGCGCTCGTTGCCGGTCTCGACTTCGATCGCGAAGATGTCGCGTGCAGACCCGTTCTCGTCTGCCGGGGCGGAATACGCAACGAACCGGCCATCTGGTGAGATGGTTGGGTTGTCCCCGCCCCGGTCAAGCTGTTTCAGGAGACGGAGAGAACCATCGGCGATGGCAATGACCCCGATGCCGTTGGGACGCTCCTCGCGCAGCGATTCCAAGCAGACGAGGACACTCTCGCCGTCGCTGCTCCATTCCGTGGGGTATGTGTTGAACGCTGGATTCGAGTACAGAACTTGGGGCGCAGACCCGTCGACGCCAGTCACACGCAGCTCGTGAAATCCCTGCAGATTCTCCCAAGCGTACGCGATGCGCTTGCCGTCAGGTGCGAATGTGGAGTTCAACGCGAACTCATTCTCCTCAGGCAAGGAAGCGTTGCGCGTCAGGAGTCGATATTCGCCGGTACGGAGGTCATATATGGCGAGATTGCCTTTCCCAAAGTGCGTGTAGCTGAGGTACCGGCCATCAGGTGACGGGCCTCCCCAGAAGTTCGCATCCTCTGCCGGGAACCAGACTCGGCGCGCCACGAGCCGAGATGAGTCCTGTCGCGAGTCACTCGAGACTCGCGAGGCCGCTGCCAATCCGGCCGTCGCAATTTGATGGCTGCCGTCACTGGACGCCTGTGACCTCGAGTCGCAGCCCGTAAGCGCGATGACGCCCAGAACGAGAATGCTGGCTGGGGGTCTCATGGTGTTCTCCTTTCACCTCCCGGCTCCCCGCTCGCATCTGACGGCAGGAAGTTCTCCATCACCCAGACCTCGGCTCCGCCGCTTCCCGAATCGAAGGCGATGCGCCGTCCATCGGGATGGACTCGAAGGTTGCGCAGAGTCTCCGTCTGCACCTCAAGCCTCTGTGCGGGTCCGCCTGCCACGGATACTCGCCAAAGTTGATGTCCACCTTCGGTTTCGACCGGATAGAACACACTCTTCCCGTCCCGTGACCATGCCACATTTCCCGATGCGTGTCCCTCGGCCTCGTACCGGTGAACCTCTTGGGGCTCCCCGCCCGTGGCCCGCATCACAAGGACCCGGTGAGTGTCGTCCTGTGCGACAACGAAGGCGATGTGACGGCCGTCGGGTGACAAATCCGGACTAATCTCGTAGCCGTCTGTGTAGAGTGGCGTTTCTCGGCCGGTCTCGAGGTCCATTACCATGATATGGGCTCCTCCACTGGCCCTCCTGGTGTAGAAGACCTTCATCCCATCCGGCGATGGACCTATCAGCCGGGACATCTCGACATCCCAGAACGCGGGCAACGGCTCGATCTCTCCAGTGTGCACGTCGACTTTGAACGCCCCGACGCGGTTGTTGCGATCCTTGCCGGGCACGAGTAACGAATGCCCATCGATCCACCGGCCGCAGCCGAAGCTGTTGAGGTCCGGTACCAGCTCCCGTGTTTCTCCTGTCTCGACAGAGCGGATCGAACAGGCGATACGAGTGAAGCCCGTATAGATTCGCGCACCGAAGCCCGAGTAGTACTTGAGGTAACGGCCGTCAGGGGACCAGTCAGGACGGGAATCATAGGCGAGGTGAGTCGGATTCACCGAGGTCGGCGGGGCCAGCACCTGGCCCGTTTCTGGATCGAGGGTCGTAACATAGACGTCCCGAGCCGTCATGTTTACGCCGTAGAAGAACGAGCCGTCTTGAGTGAAGCCCATCGGCCACACGCGCCACATGTCCGGCTTCACTAGCTTCGGGCTGCCGGTGGCCTTGCCGTCGGCTACCGGGATGACCCAGGCGCCAACGGTGCCGGTGCGGTCGCTGGCAAACAGGATGTGCTTTCCGTCCGGCGCCCAGCCTAGCACAAAATCGTTGGCGGGATGCTGGACGAGAGGGGTCTCACGGGCACCATCAATAGCGTGCACGAAGATGTCCCGTATTTCGGGGTTGGTCTCGGTCCGAGTCCCGCCTCGCGGTTGTGAGAGATCATAGGCGATATAGCGGCCATCCGGAGAGAAGCTCAGTCCCGAGGGCCAATTCCGCTCGAACCGCTTCAACATCTGGGCCGAGCGGTCTGCCAGGGAGATCAGCACCATCTCGTCTGTTCCGTCAGCATCAACGTTCGAGAGCACAGTCAGGATTTGCTGACCGTCCGGTGACCAGACCGCACCGGAGAAGTGGTCGGCCGATTCGTTACGATAGAGTACTTGACGCCCCGACCCATCCATCCCTACGACGCGCAGCTCATATGGGTTGGGCTCGCCCGCGCGGTACCACAAATAGGCCACCCGCTTGCCGTCTGGCGACACGGTCACATCACCCTCTGCAGACTCGTACGGCTTCCACGAGCCGTCGTCCGTTAGCAGGCGAACTTCGCCCGTCGCGACCTCACGGAGCGCCACGTTGCCAGTTCCCCAGTCGATAAAGGTCAAATAGCGTCCGTCGGGTGTTACGCTGCCGCCTAGATCCACGTCTGGACCACCCCACACCCGCCGAACCACCATCGGCGAGGAGTCCTGCACTGCTTCGCCGGACCGGAACGACGACGGCACTATGCCTGCCGCCGCGAGCACTTCTTCGGCTTCACCCGAGTTCGTACTTTGATCACATGCCGACGCGAACACGATGCCTAGTAGGAGAACGACTGCTACTCTTCTCATGGCACGTTCCTCCGTTGCAGTACCCGTGTGAGCGAGCATTCCGAGAGGCAACTCCAGCGAGTGTTGTGCCACAGGGACCGGCAGCCCTAATGAGTTGATGAGTAAGATCTTACGGGAACGTGGGGCGCCCGTCGGACACCTGCGCGACGTCACGCATCGTTACGTCGCGTGCCCGAAGTGTTACGTGGGAGGTACGTTGGTCGCGTCAAGCCAGCGGCAGTCGGACTGTCATTGTGGTACCAATTCCAGGTGTACTCTCCACCGTAATCTCACCGCCATGAGCAACAGCGATCTGACGGGCAATAGCGAGCCCAAGGCCCGTGCCGTCGGGTCGCGTGGAGTAGAACGGCTCAAATACCTTTTCGAGTTCTTCTTTGCCGATCCCGCTTCCGGTGTCGCGGATCGAGATCAACACATTCCGTTCGGCGCGCTCAACGAGGACGCTCGCCTGCCCACCTTCTTGGAGAGCCTGCGCTGCATTCAGCAGCAGGTTCAAGAACAGCTGCTCGAGAGCCGTGGCATCTCCCCTCACAGCGATGGGGTCGTCACTCATTTCGCTGCAGTCGATTTGCGCCCCGTGAGACTTCAACTCGGGTTCAGCGGTGTGCAGCGCTGCCTCCAACGGCTTCCGCAGGTCGAGTCGATCCAGTGTGATCTTTCCACTCCTCGCAACTCGCAGCGCTCCGGTCACCGACCGATCCACGCGCTCGATCTCTCCGAGCGCTCGAGTCATCAGGTCTCGGGCTTCCGATTCTTCAGGCAACTTTTCCTCAACGCGTTGCAGGTCGACGCGAATTGAGGTCAGCGGGTTGCGCACTTCGTGTGCCAGCGATGCCGCAAACTCTCCCACGGCAGCGAGTGACTGGCGCAGAGACAACTCCCTCAGCGTCGCCCGTAGGCTCTCGGTCATCGAGTTGAACGCGCGAGCTACACGACCCACCTCGTCGCCTGGTCTCTCATCGACCTGCCGATCCAGGTCGCCGCGTGACACGGCTTCTGCAGCGGCAGCGAGCCTTACAAGTGCACGCGTGGTTCGCCGCGTGAGGATTGCTGCGAGGCCGAGACCACCTACTGCAACGATCGCCAGAATCCACAAGTTGCGTCTAGCTGCCTCCTGAAATGGTTCGGTGAAAGGACTCACCGGCGCAGCAAGCACGAGTGCCATTGGTGGTTCTTGAAGGAGCTGGCGGACCGTGAGCCATGGCTCGTTCCCCCACACGAACGACTCGGCTGCGAATAGTGCGGGATCGATCGAGAGTGGAAGCAAGGATGCGCCGGTGGTTGGATCGAAGACGGCTAGGACAGAGCCGCTCACTCCTCCCCAACCCGCGCCGGCAGGGAGCAAGCCGCTCATTACCACGCGCGCTTCTAGGCTCCCGAGCCGCTCACCAGATGCGTTTTCGTATATGCCCAGTTGGACACGTAATGCGGGGTTGCCGAGTTGACTTCCCTCGGAAGTCGCGTCCTCGCTTGGTGGGAGGCGCCAGCGTACTTCGCCGGAGGCGTCAGCTACAGCCGCGGACTGGATGGTGTTTCGCATCTCCACGTGTAGCGCCTGCAGGTCCAGCAGCGCCCGCTCGTCTAGAGACGCGGGCGACGTTGCGACGGCACGCAGGGCCGCCTGGGCGGCAGGGCACTCGGCCAGGCGCAGCAACTCCGAACGCTGGCTCAACCAGCGCAGACCGACCTCATCCACGATATGACCCAGGGCGGTGTCGAGTCGCCTGCGCAACAGCTCTTCCCCAGACCGCTCTGCCGTGCGAGTGAGCCACAGTCCCAGTAATGCCAGCGGCAGCACTGCGCCGACTAGCACGATGAGCAGAAACTTGCTGCGGAGTGAAAGTGTGCGTGGTGTCTTCATACCATCACCACTGCGGTTGGTCCGGTGTCGAGGCAAAGGTACGGTACGGCATGGGCTACTGCCAGTGAGCGCGGCGCAGTCGGCTGCCAGCAACCACTAACCGCGAACGCGCAGGCGCCCGCTCCACAACGATCCATAGGTGGGAGGACAGCGGTTCCAACTCTTGCCAGCCGGCCAACAGCCCTCCACATGACATTTGCATGACAATCACCCCGGTCTCCAGTATTAAGCTCTAGAAACAACGATCCATTTCGGAGCCATGGCCGCAAACGGGCATCGCCGGCAGGTCCTGCTCTTTCTCGTTGCCATCATCCTTCCTTGTGTGGTGCTGGTGGTGCTCGGCCTGCGCATGGTCGCGCAGGAGCGGGAGTTGCAGGACAATCGCAGCGCAGAGGAACGGCGCAGCCTCACCAACCAACTGCGACGTGAGCTCTCTGCCCGGTTGGATCGGATGGCGCTCCAAGAAGCGACGGCACTCATCGCCGACCCTGCGCGTTCCGATCGCCGTGAGTATCAGAGTCCCATGGTCGTTCTCGTCACCAGCGTCTCAGACGGGCGCATGGTGTTGCCGTGGGAACGCGATTCACGACCGGCGCGATTCCGTCGCTCGCTCGACCGGGGAGAATTCGCACGACTCGTGGGTCAGGGCGAGCGCGCCGAGATCGGAGCGGCAGCGCCGGCCGAGGCAATCGGGTTCTACAGCGACGCCCTCGCCGTGGCGGGCGACCCCAGACAAGATGCCTACGCTCAACTGCTGCGAGGGCGCGCGTCCCTGGCTGCGGGCCGCCGTGACGAGGCCCTGCGCGACTACGGGGCGGTCCGGGGGTCGAGCCTCGATATCGTGGACGAGCACGGCGTTCCGCTCGCGCTGTACGCAGCCACGAGGCTGCTCGACGCCGGAGTGGAGCAAGACGCAATCACCGGCCTCGTTCACAACGCGCTGAACGATACCAGATGGCTCTCACCCACGGCGCTCTACCTGTTGCGGGACCTCGCCAGCGGTCTCCTGTCCGCCGCCGATGCAACCGAAGAGGAGAGCGTGCGCGATCTGGTGGCCTCAATCAGCGAACGGCTCGCGGTCACCGAGCAGGCCATCGCGCTAGAGCGGGACTTCCCCCGCCTGGGGTTGGCGATCGGACGGACGGAGCTGCACAACGCCGATGCCAGATGGATCGCCTACGGCACGCCGGCATGGCTCGTCGGAACGACCGCGCCGCTGGGAGAGCAGGATGAGATCGTCGTCGCCCTGTGGGCCGACAGCCTGTTTACGGTCTTGCGGGACGCCGCCCGCGAATCGGACGGTGCTCGAGTGGATCTGGCGGTCGCGTCATCTGCTGCGGCGGACGGCGAACAGCTCGGCGCCGCATTCCCGAATCTTGTGGTGCGCTTCGCGTCACAGGATGAGACGGGCCGACCGAGCTGGGACCTGCGACGATCGTTCTACCTCGTGGTGCTGCTGTTGGTCTTGAGTGTCACGCTATTCGGAGCCTACTTCGTATCCCGCGACGTGCGCCGCGAGCTGCGTCTCGCCGAACTGCGCTCGCGGTTCGTCTCCGCGGTATCGCACGAATTGAAGACGCCGCTCACAGCTATTCGAATGTTCGCGGAGACGCTACAGCTGGGGCGATCGTCGGATCCCCAGATGCAGGCGGAGTACCTGGAAACGATCGTCAACGAGAGCGAGCGACTCACTCGGTTGCTCAACAATGTGCTGGACTTCTCCAAGATCGAGCGTGGCAAGAAGGAATACCGTCGCACGCCGAGCGATCTCGCCGACATCGTGAGCGCGTCAGCCCGGGCAATGCAGTACCCGCTGGAGCAGCAGCAGTTCACGCTGAACATCGCACTGCAGGATGGGCTCCCGCCGGCCAATGTCGATCGCGACGCGATCGAGCAGGCGATCCTGAATCTCCTTGCCAACGCGATGAAGTACTCCGGTGACGGCCGCGTGATCGATCTCGCGCTCAGGCGAACAGATGGTGAGGCGGTGATCGCGGTCGCGGATCGCGGGGTGGGGATAGATCCGGAACAGCAGTCGAAGATCTTCGATCAGTTCTATCGCGTTCCCACAAAGGACAACGAGGGCATTCCCGGCACCGGACTGGGTCTCACCCTGGTGCGGCACATTGCGGAAGGTCACGGGGGCCACGTGACGGTGAAGAGCACTCCCGGCGAAGGCAGCACATTTGCGATTCACCTGCCGTTGGAGGGCGCGGCGCTGTGACGCGCGTGCTGATCGTCGAGGACGACCCCGCAATCCTGCGTGGCCTAAAAGACAACCTCGAGGCCGAGTCGTACGAGGTGCTGACCGCTCCAGACGGCCAGACCGGATACCGTCTCATCCGCGAGCAGAAGCCCGAGCTCGTCATCTTGGATTTGATGTTGCCCCGCATGAGCGGCTACGAGGTGTGCCGCAGGGTGCGCGCAGACGGGGACATGACGCCGATCCTAATGCTCACCGCCCGCGGCGAAGAGGCGGACCGCGTGTTGGGCTTGGACCTCGGCGCGGACGACTACGTCACCAAGCCGTTCTCCGTGCGTGAGCTACTGGCGCGCGTCCGTGCAATCGTGCGGCGGGCCCACCCGCCAAAGCCGCTACCTGACGAGCTCCGGTTCGACGACGTCGTGGTGGACTTCAGACGCTATGAGGCGCGGCGCGGTGACGAGCCCATCGAGATGACGCGGAAGGAGTTCGGCTTGCTCCAGTATCTCGCGTCGAGGTCCGGCGAGGTAGTGCGCCGTGACGAGCTATTGGAAGAAGTGTGGGACTACAAGAACTACCCGACCACACGCACCGTGGACAACCACGTGCTCTCCTTGAGGGGGAAGCTGGAACACGAGCCAGCGGAGCCGCGACATCTGATCACGGTGCATGGAGTGGGATACAAGTTCGTGCCGTGAGACGGCTTGACGGCGCGGTGTGACGTTTATGTGACATGTTTAAGACAGTCCTGTGGAGCAAGGTTGCAAAAGAAGTGCACAGGGCCGCACCGTCGGTGACAATTCGGCCCAGGGAAAACTCCAAGTTGTCGGCGTATCGAAAACCTACAACTGGGAGGGAGCTATGAGACGCATCACGGTTGTCACACTCACGTTCCTGTTCCTCCTGACAGCGGCCAACATCGCAGTGGCGCAAGACGGCCGCGAGTTGTTTCAGCAGGCGCTGGTGAAGGAGCGTGCGAACGGAGACTTCAGGGGCGCAATCGAGATCTACGAGCGCATCGTGCGGGAGTTTGCGACCGACCGCGCGCTCGCGGCCAGAGCCCTTGTCCAGATGGGCCGCTGTCATGAGATGCTGGGGAGCGAGGAGGCGCAACACGCCTACGGGCGCGTGCTGCAGGAGTATGGCGATCAGACGGAGATGGCGGAGGAGGCACGCGTTCGGTTGACGGCGCTCCAGCGGCTAGCCGCAAGTCCAGTCTCTTGGGGAATCGTGGTAAGGGAAGTGGCCTTCGAGGGCCACCCATCACCTGACGGGCAGCGCGTGGTATACACCGATTGGTCGACCAACGACATCGCTGTTCGTGACATCCGTACCGACGAGGTGCGCCGTCTGACCACGACCGGCACGCAGCTGCAACCGATGCAGTTTGGCATGGACGCCGCGTTCTCGCCCGATGACCGTTATGTCGCCTATGAGTGGCATCATCCTGACTCCAAGTCCTACTACGACTTGCGGATCGTGCCGGCCGATGGGTCTGGGCCGCCTCGGGTGCTGTACGACACGGCTGGCTTCTACATGATGGGACCAGCCTGGTCGAGGGATGGAAAGCACATCGCGGTGGCACGATACCCTGATGACGATTCGAGAACCGCTCTGCTGTGGGTGTCGGTCGCCGATGGAGCGGCACGAGTGCTCGACACGTACACGCTCAGCACCTATCAGGGCATATCTCACTCGCCCGACGACCGATATGTCGTCTATTCGGTGCGCCAAGGTGGCGAGCCAGAGCAGCATGACATTCACATCGCCGCGACAGACGGAGGCGGCAGCCACCCGATTGTGCAGGATCCAGCCGACGATCGCCTGCTCGGCTGGGTGCCGGACACGGATTGGGTGCTGTTCCTGAGCAACCGTTCTAATGTCTGGGGAGCGTGGGCGCTGGAGGTTGTGAGTGGCATCCCGCAGGGCCCGCCGCGGTTGGTACACCCAGGAATGGGGCAAGCGGGTCCGGCTGGGTTCACTTCAGCTGGAGACCTCTACTACTCCCTGCCGGTGCGCTGGTTTACGGCGTATGTGGCCCCGTTCGATCGAGCGACGGGCCAAGTCGACACGACAGCGGCGCGCGCTCTTCAGGGATCAACGATGAGCCCGGCATGGTCGCCAGACGGCTCCCGCGTGGCCTATCTGGAGGAACAGAGCAATTTCCAGGGAACTGTCAGCGAGCGCCTGCTCCGTGTGGTCGATGTGACGACCGGGGATGTACGACAGTTGGCAGATCACTTGAATGCCCGCCCGCCCCGTTGGTCTCCAGACGGGAATTCGATCGTCGTGAGTGCCTACGATGATAGTGATGAAAGATCTGACTACCACGGCGCGATCTACCAGGTGGACGTCGAAACCGGTAGTGCACGGTTCCTGCGTCCCTTGCCCGGTTCTCCAGCGTGGTGGAACGGCACCGCCGGAGCGATCTCGCCGGACGGAGAGTCGCTATTCTATCTGCTGCGTGCCGTAGAGAAACAGGGCGACCAAGATGGAGTAGATGGGATTATCGGAAGTCGCAACCTCGCAGCCGGTACGGAACAGGAGCTCTACCGTAGTCCGAACCTGTTGGGTGAGCCCTTAGTGATTGCGCCAAACGGCCAGCAGCTGGTGTTCGCGCTGGAAGGACTGAGCCAGGATGATGCGGGGTCGCCGGTTGGCCAAGGCGCACGCCTGATGCTGTTGGACCTGGCGACGCGTCGAGCGCGCCTGCTCGCTCAGGTTCAGAGACCCTGGGATTTCGAGGCCGTGGCGTGGACTGGTGACGGACGGTACGTCATGTACAGTGAGTTTTCTAACTCCCGCCGGGACTTTTCGCTTATGCGTGTTGCTGTGGATGGCGGAAGCCCTGAAAAGGTCGCCGAGATGCGAAGCTGGGGCGCTGCACTCTCACCGGACGGCGCGAGGATCGCGTACACAACGGGTGGTACTAAC
>CP070666.1:3520493-3533365 GCA_020351775.1 Gemmatimonadota bacterium
CAGATCCTGGAGGCCGACAGCTACCGCCAGGGAGCGGAGCGGCTGGGCCAGCTGGTGGCTGAGCTGAGGCAGGCCGGCGTCGCTCGGCTCGACAACGTCGACGTGGGCGGCGGAATCGGTATCAGGTACACGACAGAGCAACCGCTCGACATCGGCAGGTTCGTGCAGGCTATCGGTCCGATGGCGCGGGAGACGGGCCTACGGCTGATGCTGGAGCCGGGCCGCTATCTGGTCGGCAACGCCGGTTACCTACTCACGCGCTGCGTGCATCGCAAGCGGTCGGGCGGCCGCAGTTACGTTGTGGTCGATGCCGGGATGAACGACTTGCTGCGGCCCAGCCTATACGGCGCCGCGCACGACATCTGCGTGGTGGGCGACGCTGCGGCGAAAGAATGCGAGCCGGTGGATGTGGTCGGGCCGATCTGCGAGACCGGCGATTTCTTGGGCGTGGACCGGCACCTCCCCCCGGTCACGCGAGGCACGTTGCTCGCGGTGCGAGGTGTGGGCGCCTACGGCTTCACCATGAGCTCGACCTACAACTCTCGCCCCCGCGCACCGGAGGTGTTGGTCGATGGTGATCGCTGGGCGGTCGTCCGCGAGCGCGAAACCATAGATGACCTGATGCGAGGCGAGGCCACAGCCGATTACTCGGCACTCGCCTGGCAGATCGGCAGCGGTCGCTAGATGTCCTTCTGGCCCAGCAGCTCGATGAACTGCTGCGGCGAGTCGAGGGTCCCCAGCCGCTCGGGCACGTCCGGCTCCTTGGCGAACTGGGCCACCTTTCCCAACACCGGCAGGTACTGGTTGGACACTTCGAGCGGCGGTGCCACGATCAGGAAGAAGTTGTAGACCGGTTTGTCGTCGATCGCCTTGAAGTCGATGCCTTGGGGCTTGCGTCCGAACGCGACACGCAGCCGGCTAACCACCAACGAACGGCAGTGGGGAATCGCGATGCCGCGTCCGATTCCGGTGGACCCCAGATTCTCGCGCCGCTTGAGCATCTTGTAGAGCATTCCCTCGGACTTCTCGTCCAGTGACAGCAACGAGATGAGCTCCTTCAGGATCTCGTCCTTGGTGTTGCCCTCGAGCTCGAGCTTTATGGCGTCAGGAGAAAAGAACTCTCGTAAGTGCATGGTCGTTGTCTTTATGACGTCTTGTTCAACGTGGTTTCAAAACCAAGGTTGCAAGCTAACCGCAGTCGGAGCCGACTGTCAAACGGCTTGGTTGCTGCCGTCCCAGGCGTTTGTTAAGATGCGGTGTCATGGCCTTTCCATATCCTGTTGATCACGCGGTGCCCCTGTTCCTGGCGCCCATGGCGGGTATATCCGAGTCCCCGTTCCGCCTGCTGTGCCGGGATTTTGGCGCGGACGTCGTGGTCTCTGAGTTTCTCTCATCTGAGGGGCTGCGACGCGGCAACAAAAACGTGCATGATGGGGCGTTCTTCAAGCCGGGGGAGCGACCCATTGGGATCCAGCTTTACGGTGCCGATCCGGCCGCCATGGCCGAAGCCGCGGGCCAGGTGAGCCAGCACTACCAGCCGGACTTCATCGACATCAACTTCGGCTGCCCGGTTAAGAAGGTCGTTCGGCGGAACGGCGGGTCGGGTTGTCTCAAGGATCTGGATCTGGTGCAGCGTATCATCAAGGCGGTGCGCGGCGCCACACCGCTCCTCACCACGGTGAAGATCAGGAGCGGTTGGGACGAGTCACTGCGCGATCCCGTCGAGATAGCGCTGCGCTGCCAGGACGCAGGGGCTAGCGTGCTCACGCTGCACCCGCGCACCCGGACCCAGATGTACAACGGTGCGGCCCAGTGGGACGAGATCGCAGCGGTGGTCGCCGCACTCGACATCCCGGTGGTCGGCAATGGAGACATCAAGTGCGGGGCCGACGCCCACGCCATGTGGTCACAGACCGGTTGCGCCGGCATCATGATGGCGCGCGGGTCGTTCGGCAATCCGTGGATCTTCCGTGAAGCACGCGCGCTGCTGGACGGTCGTTCCCCGAGCCCGCGTCCAGGGCCCGATGAGCGGTTCGCGGTGGCCTTGAGGCATGCCGAGCTGCACCGCGAGATCAAGGGGAACGATCGTCGCGCCGCGCTCGAATTTCGCAAGCACCTGGGCTGGTACACCCGGGGTCTCCCTGGGTCTGCCGCCCTGCGCCTCGAGCTCCATTCGATCGATTCGATGGACGAGATCGCCGGGATATTCCGGGCCTACCTGGAGCGGCAGGCGGTCTCGGTTTGAGCGACCGCTGGTTGGTCGAGCTGCTCGCTGCGCTGGAGCGGGGCGACGTCTCCGCGGCGCAGGCGCTGGAGCAGTTGGGCCGCTTCCCCGTAGAAGACCTGTCCTACGCCAACGTCGACCACTTACGGCCCCTGATCCAGGGGTTTCATGAAGTGGTGTTTGCCGAGGGCAAGACCGTCGAGCAGGTTGTGGGGATCTGCGAGTCACTGGAGCGGCAGAGCGGAACCTTCCTGGTGACTCGTGCAGACGCCGCCACGCAGCAGGCGGTTCTGCATTCGTTCCTGCGGGCCGAGGTGAACGTGCTGGCCCGTACTATCTATCTCGCTCCCGATCCCGAGCCCAAGCCGACGGGCAGGGGCACGATCCTGGTCGTGAGTGCCGGTACCAGCGACCTGCCCGTGGCCGAGGAGGCGGCGGTGGTATGCCGGGCGCTGCGCAACCGCGTCGAGACTCTCTACGACGTAGGGGTGGCGGGCATCCACCGGCTACTGCGGCACAGCGACGTCCTGCAGGGTGCTGCGGTGGTCATCGTGGCGGCGGGGATGGACGGCGCGCTTCCTAGTGTGGTCGGCGGCCTCGTCAAGGTGCCCGTCATCGCCGTGCCCACAAGTGTCGGCTACGGCGCTGCCTTTGGCGGCGTATCGGCGCTACTCGCAATGCTCAACTCCTGCGCCTCGGGTGTCACCGTGGTCAATATCGACAACGGCTTCGGCGCTGCGGCTGCGGCTTCGCGGATCAATCAGGGCACATAAACCGACGCTCGGGCGGGGTCGACGGAAATGCGGTGTCCCGGCGGGCCCGGCTTCCCATCGGTTCGGCCAGTTGCCTTGCATGCCTTCACCCCGCACTCTTCTTTCCGCTCCCCGCTCCCCGCTCCCCGTCCCTATCGCTAACTCTATCTGCTGGATAGATTTAAGCAGAAAGGGGGCGACAGGATTCGACGGGTCTAGTGAAGACTTCGCTGCGTGCCCAGGTTCTCAGTCACCTGGTTAAACAACTGGGAAACCAAACAACTGCCAACACTGATTTGGCTCTGGCTGCGTAAGCTTCTGCTTGCGCACCTGCTCGCGTGGCAGCTCGCCTGAGGCGGCGCGCGGGTATCGCAAAATCGGGCTGGTTCTCGGCATTGCTCCCGGGCCGAGTGCGAGATCTTGAGGGAGCTGGTCCGGTGGTTGGATGGCTACGTGCCGACCGCCGGCGACACTAAAGCGTAGCCTATGCACGTAGAAGCGATCTTGGATCGAGGTTCGGACCGGGGTTCAATTCCCCGCGCCTCCATCAGAAAGGGCTCGGCCTTGCCGGCGAGCCCTTCCATTTTTCCACACACAGCCGATAGGCAAACTGTGTGGAAAACCCGCGTATTCCAGTTATCAACTTGGGTCGGGAGCCCCGACTGGGGTAGTCAAGTCATTGACATTACAACAGTTGTCATCCAGGTCACGCATGTCACTTCAGATCGTTCCTGCCCGTTGATACGTGGATACCCGACGCTGCGAGTTTTCCACGGTCAGTCCTGCATCGTGGCCTGCGCCGCCGCCAGCCGGGCTATCGGTACCCTGAACGGTGAGCACGATACGTAATTCAATCCGATCCTGTGGAAGAACATCACGGAATCAGCGTCACCTCCGTGCTCCCCACAGATCCCGATCTTCAGACGCTCGTTCGTCTGCCGCCCGAGCTTGACCGCCATATCCACCAGCTTGCCCACGCCTCCCTGGTCCAGCGTCTGGAATGGATTGATCTTGAGGATCCCTTTTTCCACATACTGTGGCAGGAACCGGCCCGAGTCGTCCCGAGACAGGCCGAACACCGTCTGCGTCAGATCATTGGTCCCGAACGAGAAGAACTCTGCCACCTCCGCGATCTCGTCCGCCGTGACAGCCGCCCGCGGCAGCTCTATCATGGTCCCGACCAGGTACTCCACCCTCCGCTTCTTCTCCGCAAACACCTGTTCGGCGGTCTCGCGCACCACCTTCTCCTGACTCCTTAGCTCCTCGACCTCACCCACCAGCGGAACCATCACCTCCGGATGGACCTCCACCCCGGCCGCCGCCACCTTGCATGCGGCCTCGAAAATAGCCCGGCTCTGCATCTCCGTGATCTCCGGGTAGGTGATTCCCAGCCGGCACCCGCGGTGCCCCAGCATCGGATTGGCCTCGGTGAGGTTCTCGATGATCCGGTCCAGCTTCGCCCGCGGCACGTCCAACTGCCGCGCCAGCACGTCCAGCTCCGCCGATTCGTGCGGCAGGAACTCGTGTAGCGGTGGGTCCAGCAGCCTTATTGTCACCGGGTAGCCGTCCATCGCGCGGAAGATTCCCTCGAAGTCATCCCGCTGCATCGGCAGCAGCTTGTCCAGCGCACTTCTGCGACCCGCCTCCGTGCCTGCCAGGATCATCTCGCGCATCGAGTTGATCCGATTGCCCTCGAAGAACATGTGCTCTGTGCGGCACAGCCCGATTCCCTCCGCACCGAATTCCCGCGCTCGCGCAGCATCCTTCGGGGTATCGGCGTTGGTCCGCACCCGCAGCAGCCTGATCTCGTCGGCCCAAGACATCAGTGTCCTGAAATCGTCGGTGAGCTCCGGCTCCACCAGGGGCACCTTCCCCAGCATCACCCGGCCCGTCGAGCCGTCCAACGTGATCCAATCGTTTTCCTTCACCACGGTGCCGTTCACCGAGAAGCGGGCTTGGCTTTCATCCACTTCGATCTCCTTGGCACCGGCCACGCAGCACTTACCCATACCCCGCGCCACCACCGCCGCATGGCTCGTCATGCCGCCGCGCGACGTCAAAATCGCTTGAGCGGCCACCATTCCCGGAAAGTCGTCCGCCACCGTCTCGCGCCGCACCAGGATCACCGCCTCGCCTTCACTGCCACGTCTCACAGCGTCCTCGGCGTCGAACACCACCTTTCCTACCGCTGCACCAGGCGACGCCGGCAGGCCCACCGTCAGCGCTTCGACCTCGGCGGCGGGATCTACCGCCGGATGGAGTAGCTGGTCCAACTGCTCCGCCTGGACCCGGCTCACGGCCGTGCGCCGGTCGATCAGACCCTCGTTGGCCATCTCTACCGCAACCCGCACTGCCGCTCGAGCCGTGCGCTTCCCGGTCCGCGTCTGCAGCATGTAGAGCGTGCCGCGCTGCACGGTGAACTCAACGTCCTGCATCTCCTGATAGTGCTGTTCCAGCAGATGACAGGTATCCAGCAGCTGCTGGTAGGCCTCGGGTAGGTGGTCCTTCATCTGCTCGATCGGCTCCGGGTCGCGGATCCCTGCCACCACGTCCTCGCCTTGCGCGTTGAGTAGGAACTCGCCGTACAACCGGTTCTCTCCCGACGATGGGTTGCGCGTGAACACGACGCCGGTGCCGCAATCCTCACCCATGTTGCCGTATACCATTGCCATGACGTTGACCGCTGTTCCCATGTCGTTGGGGATCCTATTGATGCGCCGGTATTCCACGGCGCGCTTCGTGTTCCAGCTCTTGAACACCGCTTCGACGGCGCTGAGCACTTGGTCCCACGGATCATCCGGGAACGCCTGTCCTGTCTCCTTGCGACAGATCTCTTTGAACGATTGCGCCAGGGACTGCAGATCGTCGGGCGTCAAGTCGATGTCCCGCTCGACGCCGGCCTTCTGCTTCATGGCTTCGATCGCGGCCTCGAACGGGTTGTCCGCGCCGCCTTTGCCACCGATGCCTTCTACCACCTCGCCGTACATCTGGATGAAGCGGCGGTAGGAATCGTACGCGAAACGAGGGTTCCCCGAACGCGCCGCCAGTCCCGCAACACTGCGGTCGTTCAGACCGATATTGAGGACCGTGTCCATCATGCCCGGCATCGATCGCTTGGCGCCCGACCGGACCGAGACCAGCAGGGGGTCGTTCTCGTCGCCGAACTTACGGCCGACTACCTCCTCCAACCGCGCCATCGCCTCGTTCACTTCCGCGCGCACCGGGTCAGGGAGCTTGCCTTCCTTCAGATAGTCCAGGCAAAGCTCGGCCGATATCGTGAATCCGGGGGGTACGGGAATCCCGAGGTTCGTCATCTCGGCGATGTTCGCGCCCTTACCGCCGAGTTCGTCCGCCATCTGGGCGTTCCCCTCCGCCCGGCCGTCTCCGAAAAAGAATACGTGTTTCATTGGTTAGCATGTACCAGGTTGGTGTCAGTTATGGTTGTGGTCTCATCCTGCTCGGAAGCAGCTGCGCGGCGCTTCGGGATCGCCGTGGGGTAGTTGCCGGAGAAGCAGGCATGGCAGAATCTCCCTTCGCTATCACCACACGCGTGCAGCATCCCCGCAGGTGACAGATATCCCAGGGTGTCAACGCCCAGCTGCGCTCGTATCTCCTCCACGGTGTTGTTCGCCGCTATCAGTTCTTCGTAGGTCGGTGTGTCGATCCCGTAGTAGCACGGTCCGATGATCGGGGGTGAGGCGAGGCGCAGGTGAACCTCCCGCGCCCCGGCGTGCTTGACCATGCTCACGAGTCCCTTCGACGTGGTCCCGCGGACCAGCGAGTCATCGACTACCACGATGCTCTTGCCCTCGATGACCTCCCGCACCGGGTTGAACTTGATCCGCACCTTCGTGGTGCGGGATGCGCTGCCCGGGTTGATGAAGGTTCGGCCCACATAGTGGTTGCGGATCAGCCCGTGCTCGAGCTTCAAGCCGCTCTCTTCCGAGAACCCCAAAGCCATGGCGTTCGCCGAATCCGGCACCGCGAACACGCAATCTGCTCCCGGGGCCGGATGCTCCCGGGCCAGCTGTCGCCCGAGCTCGCGTCGTGCCAGGTCCACCGATGTGCCGAACACGACGCTGTCCGGCCGCGAGAAGTAGATCAGCTCGAACACGCAGCGCTGCGGCCGCTGGGGTGGAAGCTGCGGCAGATCGATCACACGCCCGTTTTCAATCTTGACCCACTCACCGGGCAACAGCTCCCGTACCAACCGGGCGCCGATTATGTCCAGTGCACAGGTCTCGGACGCCAGCACCCAGCCGCCGTTCAGCTCGGCCAGCATCAGCGGTCGGAAACCACGCGGGTCGACGATGCCATACATCGCAGTCCCGATCGTGAGGACCAGAGTATAGGCACCTTCCACCCGACCCAGCGCATCCAGGATCTGTTCCTCCGGTGTTTTCTTGCGGGACCGCGCGATCAGGTGAACCAGCACCTCCGAGTCTGACGAGGACTGGAATATCGAGCCCTTGCAGATCAGCTGTTCGCGCAGCTGCACGGCGTTCGTCAGGTTCCCGTTGTGAGACAGGGCCAGCGGGCCGGTGTGATAGTGGACCAGGCTGGGCTGGGCGTTGGCCAGCACTGAGCTGCCCGACGTGGAGTAGCGCGTGTGCCCGATCGCCGTCTCACCCGGCAGCTCCTGTAGCACCTTGGGCGGAAAGACTTCCTGCACCAGCCCCATGCCGCGGTGCCCACGGGCTCGCCCGGCTGCATCCAAAGCCACGATCCCGGCTGACTCCTGCCCGCGATGCTGCAGTGCGTAGAGGCCGAGGTACGCCAACTCTGCCGCATGGGTGACACCTGCCACCCCGATTATGCCACACATGCCGTCTCGGCCTCTCCAACCGAAGTGAGTAGAAGAAACCGCGAGTCGGCAATCACTGATCCCTGGCTGCCGAGCTTCGAACCTGTCATTTCAGTGTGTTGAATCGTTGCCGTTCGCCTACGGTTGGGGCCCCGATCCCGATCGCACCCCCCCACGGTATGCCCCGGCCGAGTGGTACGGCGGCGCCAGCCTGTTGCACCGCGGGCTGACGCCGCTGATTGTGGACTTCAAGATAAGTGGGTTGTCCAGTAGGTGCTCATCCTGCGCCCTGTGGCCGTGCCGTCTGTCACCCCTCCAGTCCGACGCCGCCCGACGTCCTGGCGGGCGGTGTGAACTGAGCCGGGCTGCCCGGCGGCGATGAGGACACCCCTGCATAGCTGTGTCCCACACCCCTCACGATCGCGTCGACAACCTGACCCTGGTGCAGCAGGACCACGTCGGCCGTCCCGCAGGTCGCTTCACAGCCGTTGCGGTAGAAGAGATAGACCCACTCGCCCTGGCTGCTTACCGCTGCGGGCTCGCCCCACACGGCAACGACCTCCGCTCGGGTCATCCCGTTGTCGATAGTACCCGTCTGCGTCGGGGTCCAAGGCTCATCTACTCGGGCGGCCACGGGCTGCTGGACTTGTGGCTCGGGCTGTGGTTCGGGCTGTGCCGGCGTCGCCTGCTGACCTTCCGGCAATGGCTCCACGGACTCCGCCACCGTATCCGACGCGGCTGGCGCCTCCGTTGCCGAGCCGGCCGGCTCGGCGGGCTCTTGCGCCGTTGTGGTGTCGGTGGCGGCCGCTTCTTCCTCGCCCCCGCCGATGAATGGGATCCTGTCACATCCTGTCAGTCCGACCGCAACCAGGGTTGCTGCCGCGAGAGTTGGCCATCTCATGCTATGCCTCCTCCGAGTAGTTCAGCGCCGACGAGTGCGTCGGCGGGCACGCCGGCCGCGGGAGGAATCCCGCCAGAGGGCGCCGGTACTGACAGCATAAGATAGCGGTTTTCAACGACCTGGAGGTGACGGGTGTCCCATTTTTCGGAGCGGCGCCCGCTCACCTGCCCGGCCTGCGTCGGCGGCCGGACTGCTTGAGGTCGGCCACGATCGCTGGGCCCGTGCCCTCGGCGGCGGCCCGCTCTGATTCATCATCGTCCCCACGCTCCATGAAGCCAATCACCGCGGTTCGCACGAAGCCGTAGGTGAAGTAGGCGATCCCCAGCGGGAAGAAGAAGATGTCGCGCGACCAGATCCCGAACCCCAGAATGGTCAAGTTCACGGCCAATCCCAGCACGCCGCGGAGAGAGTGCAGCCCGATCCCCGGTAGCCGGGCGTACCTGATCTGGCTCACCATGGCCAGACTCAGCGCGATCATCAGGAAGATCAGGATCTGAGGCCACGGCAAGTCACCCAGCTGCGTCTGGAAGAAGTCGGTACGGGTGAACGGGTAGAAAGTCGCCAGCGTCATTCCGGCTGCCGGTGAGGGCAGACCGCTGAAACCGGCCCGCGGAGACTCGTCGTGCTGGACGTTGTGCCGAGCCAGCCGCAGCGCCACCGATACGACGAATGCATAGCAGAACACCCAGGCGTAGGGTCCCAGGCTCGACAACTGCAAGAAGTAGATCAGCATCGCCGGGGCCACACCGAAGCTCACGATGTCGACCAGCGAATCCAACTCACCGCCGAACTTGGTCCCGGTCTTGCTCATGCGGGCCGACAGTCCGTCGAGCATATCGAGCACGCCCGCAATCACTATCCACCAGCTGGCCAGATAGAACGAGCCCTGTGATGCCAGCACGATCGACCAGATACCGAAGAACAGACTGGCCAATGTGAACAGGCTGGGAACCACGATTATGACGCGGCGCACCCGTCCCCGGCGCCGGGATGACTGCTTCATGATGGCCACTCCGCGATTACAGTGATGCCGGCCAGCGCCTTGTCACCCAGGCGCACGGTGACCGCAGCACTCTGGGGCACGAACGTATCGAGGCGCGATCCGAAGCGGATTATGCCCAGCCTGTCACCCTGCCGTACCGTGTCTCCCACACTGGGGTCCGTGACGATGCGGCGTGCAACCAGACCGGCTATCTGTCGCACCAGCAGCGGTCCCCTCGCGCTGCGAATGCCCAGCGACATCTGCTCGTTGTCCTCACTCGCTTTGTCGAGTGTCGCATTCACGAACTTGCCGGGCCGGTACTCGCGATATGCGACCTCGCCATTGCTCGGACACCGATTCACGTGCACGTCGAACACGTTCATGAATATCGAAATCTTGTGGGCCGGACCACACACAAAGGTCGGCTCGTCGACTGCGGCAACCGCTACGACACGGCCGTCAGCCGGAGCGAGAACCAGGTTCTCTCCACGTGGTCCGCTGCGGTCCGGATCGCGAAAGAACCAGATTGTCCAAGCCACGACGGGAGCCCAACCGGCTGGTAGCAGCAGCCACCATCCCAGGCCGGCAAGCCACGCGACGACTGCGGTGATGCCCAACACCACCACGGCCGCGACTATGAACCGGCGGCCCTCAGCTGCCAACCTCACGGTTCGTCCGGCAACGGCTTGCCAGTCAACCGCGAGTAGGCGTCGCGATACCGCTTGCTCGTCGCGTCCACTATCTCCTGGGGCAGCGTCGGCGGCGGCGCCTCCCCGTTCCAAGTACCGGCGCGCCGGAGTTCATCCAGATAGTCACGCAACGGTTGCTTGTCGAAGCTGGGTTGGCCACGGCCGGGTTCGTACTGATCCGCCGGCCAGAAGCGGGATGAGTCCGGCGTGAGCAGCTCGTCTATCAACACCACGTCGCCGGACGGCGAGCGCCCGAATTCAAACTTGGTGTCCGCAATGATGATCCCGTTGCGCCGCGCGCGCTCCCTACCGGCCTCATACAGCTCTATGCTGACGTCTCGCAGCCGCCGCGCCAGTGAGTCACCCAGCTCCGCCGCCATGCGGTCGAACGTGATGTTCTCGTCGTGGCCTTCCTCCGCCTTGGTCGCAGGTGAGAAGATCGCCGGCCTCAGCTCCTGACTTTCCTGCAATCCTACTGGCAGCGGTTCACCCGCCAACGTGCCACTGCTGCGATATTCCTTCCACGCCGAACCGGTTATGTAGCCGCGCACGACGCACTCGAACGGGATTGGCTCGGCACGCCGGGCCAGTGTCGCCCGGCCCGCTACCTGCGCGCGGTGTTCGGCCAGAGCCGGGACCCGCTCCACTATCTCCGCCGTGCTGCACGTCAAGAAGTGACTCGGCACGATCCCGGCCAGCTCCTTGAACCAGAAACCGCTGACTTGGGTCAACACTGCTCCCTTGTCGGGGATCGGCTCGTGCATTACCACGTCGAATGCGCTGATCCGGTCACTGGTTACCAGCAACAGGGTATCGTCGTCTACCGCGTACACTTCGCGTACCTTCCCTTGACGCACGAGCGGCAGGGGAAGTGCACTCTCAATCAGTGGAGTCGAGCTCATAATGTCACCGCTGCCTCATCCGGGGCACTGTAGGGAGCTAGGGTTTGCAGCAGAGCTGCCAACGGTCCTTCGATGAATTCCACGACCTGTTCGGGGGCGCGCCCGACGTAGCGCTGAGGGTCGAGCTCGGCCCTGAGCCTGGCGCTGTCCACCCGGGCGAACGCCGGTTCGGCCGCCAGCCGCTCCAGTAGATCGTTGGCGACATCCCCCGCCGCCATTGCCTCCTGTACCTCGCGGCTGTGGCGGCGCACTACCTCATGTAGCTCCTGCCGATCCCCGCCTGCCTCCACACCCAACATCATCCACCGTTCCGTTGCCATGAACGGCATCACGCGCCGCACATTGCGTTCGACTATGGCAGGGTTGACCACCAATCCACCAGCGACGTTGGTGCACAGTATCAACACCGCATCCGCTGCCAGAAACGCCTCGGGCAGAGTCAGGCGACGGTTGGCGCTGTCGTCCAGCGTGCGCTCCAACCACTGCACGGCGGCCGTATGGGCAGGGTTGGCGTTCAACGTGATGATGTGCCGCGCCAACGCGCAGATACGCTCCGCGCGCATCGGATTGCGCTTGTAGGCCATGGCGCTGGAACCGATCTGCTCGCTTTCGAACGGCTCGAGCAACTCACCTTCGTGCTGCAGCAGGCGCAGGTCCGTGGCGAACTTGGATGCGGACTGGGCGATGCCGCTGAGCAGGTCCAGCACGCGGCTGTCGATCTTCCTGGTATAGGTCTGGCCGCTCAGCGGAATCGATTGCCCGAATCCGAAGCGACGTGCCATCGCCTGATCCAACTCCCGCACCTTATCGTGATCGCCGTGGAATAGATCGAGATAGCTCGCTTGAGTACCGGTTGTTCCCTTGCAGCCGCGGAACATCAGGCCTTGGGCTGCGTCCAGCATGGCAGCAGCATCGAGCGAAAAATCCTGTAGCCACAAGCACGCCCGTTTGCCGACCGTCGTGAGCTGAGCCGGCTGGAAGTGGGTATACGCAACCGTGGCTGTGTCGCGGTGCGTCACCGCAAAGTCGGCCAGCGTTTGCATGACTGCCACGAGTCTGCCGAGCAATAAGTGCAGTGCATCACGTATCACGATCAGCTCGGAGTTATCACTGACGAACGCGCTCGTGGCGCCCAGATGAATGAACGCACGGGCCGCCGGCGCTTGGTCGCCGAAGGCGTGCACGTGTGCCATCACGTCGTGCCGGAACCGCCGCTCGTACTGGTTTACAGTGTCCAGATCGACATCGTCCAGATGGGCCTGCATCTCGTCCAGGGCTGCCTGCGGTATCGCCAGCCCGAGACGCTGCTGCTCTTGGGCGAGCGCCAGCCACAGCTCGCGCCACAGCCGCGCTCGATGTTTTGGACCCCACAGACTCTGCATCCGCGGCGACGCATAGCGGCCACCCAGCGGTGACTGATAGCGCGCAGTATCGCTCATCGCACCCAGAATTCAGCTACGTGGATCCGACCACCGCGCTCGAGATAGAGCCGGATCGGGGTCCGCGTACCCTGCACGCGACGGAAGATCTCGTTGACCTGGTCGGCATCGGTGATCGCGATCCGGTTGATCTGCACTATCACGTCGCCGTCTCGCAGTCCTACACTCGCCGCCGAGCC
>CP070666.1:3533465-3578211 GCA_020351775.1 Gemmatimonadota bacterium
CTTCCATCTTCAGAAAGGACTTCAGGTCGGACATGCCCATGCCGTTTACGCCTATGGCACCCACGTTGATCCGATCATTGGCTCCCAGGATGCGGGAAGATGCCATCAATGGGCCAGGGAATGCAGACACACCGAGAGCTCCGGCTGACAATGCAGCGCTCTTCTGTACAAATTCTCTTCGTTTCATTGCAGGCTCAACTTAGTGCAGAGACAAATTCATGGAATTCCGGAACAGTTGCATTACTCGATAGAAACAGTTTCACCTAAAGCCACCTGCCATGATACAGAATATACTTTGTCGCTCCTCATTGCGTTCATCTCTACCTGCGCAGCCACTGCACAACCACCGCGGGCAGTGAGACCGTCGATGCCTTGGAATTCCTGGCCCGTGTAGTAAGCCGCATCCCCAACAAAGGCCAAGTCCGAGGCGCCGTTTTGAAACTCTCAGCAGCAAATCCCGTTCTATTTATTATAGAAAATATGACAAATCATGAACGTGAGGCCGAGGTGAGCAAGCGCGACTATCTGGGTGACTTCGAGCAGGTGGTACTGCTGGCCGTCATGCGGCTGGGGCCCGATGCGTACGGGGTCAGCATCAAGCACGAGATCGAGCAGCGAGCGCATCGCAAGGTCACGCTCGGCGCCATCTACCCGACCTTGGACCGGCTCGAGGCCAAGGGCCTGGTATCATCGCGGGTGGGGAAGCCCACTGCCGAACGGGGCGGCCGCGCCAAGCGGCACTTCGAAATCAGCGCCGCAGGTCGCAAGGCCCTACGCCGTTCGCGGGAAATGCTCGCCGCGCTGTGGGACGGGTTCGAGCAGGAGGCCACACCATGAGGGGCCACCAAGACCGACCGCAGCGACAGCCGCCTCGGGTCCCGGCGTTCCTACTATACGCCCTGCCCCATTCCCACAGGAGTCACATCGTGGGCGATCTCTCCGAAGAGTTCTGCAGGCACGCGTCACGCGGATTGACGCCCCGACTGGCAAGGTTGTGGTTCTGGAAGGAGCTGGCGTTGAGCATTCTCGCCAACATGCTCGCGCGGCTGCGCTACCGGCTGCGGGGCGGCCTCGGCCCCAGTGGCGACCGGCAGCAGCCGGACTCGAACCGCACGCGCAATCCGTTCAGCGGATTCGGATACGACCTGCGCTTTGCCGTGCGTGGCCTGATGAAGAACCCGACCTTTGCCATCGGTGCCGTGGTGATGCTGGCGCTCGGCATCGGTGTGAACACCGCGATCTTCAGCTTGAACGCCGGCATGTTGCGCATTGTACAACGGTTTCACCAACCCGACGAGCTGGTCTTCATCTGGGGTACTGCGGAGGGTTGGAACAGGGCGGCCGTCTCGACTCAAGATTATCTGCACTGGCGCGAGCAAGCTGACGCGTTTCAAGAGATGGGGCTGTACCGCACGGTCGCGCGCTACGTGACAGGCGAGAGTGAGCCACGCCGCGTCCGCGCGGTGCAGACATCGGCCGGCCTGCTACAGATGCTGGGATTGGACGTGGAACGAGGCCGCCTGCATGGCGTCGTGGACGAGGCCGCTGCCGCACCGGCAGTAGCCGTTCTGACCTATCGCTTCTGGCAGGAACGCTACGGCGGCGACCCAGCGCTGCTGGGCCGGACGATCCGGCTGAATGACGAGCCGTACACCGTAGTTGGTGTGCTGCCCGCCAAAGTCGAGTTCGAGATCCTGTGGCACGATGCCGATTTGTTCACACCGCTGATTCTCGACCCGGCCGAGCTGAACTGGGAGGATCGCTACTACCGGGTCGTCGCCCGCCTGGCCGAGGGCTCCTCTCCCGAACAAGCTCAAGCCCAGATGACGGCCATTGCTGCGCGGCTGGCAGAGGCACAGCCCGAGACAAACGCAGATGTGAGTGCGCGCGTGGAACCGTTCGCGGATCACTTCTACTCAGCCGACGACAAGCTCGCCGTGGTATCACTGCTGTTGGCCGTATTCGCCGTATTGCTCATCGCCTGCGTCAACCTGGCCAACCTGCTACTGGCGAAGGGTACTGCGCGACAATCAGAGATTGCGATCAGGCTGGCCGTGGGGGCGAGCCGTGGCCGCGTTGTGCGTCAGCTGCTTACCGAGAGCTTGCTCCTGTCACTCACGGGCGGTGCATCTGGCATTGTCCTGGGAATCTGGGGGCTCAAGCTGTTGCTCTCGTCGCTTCCCAGCACTCCGTTCCTACCAGAGGAAGTGGGACTGGATCCGCTTCTACTCGCGTACACCTTACTGATCTCAGTGGGCGCCGCGTTGGCATTTGGGCTCACGCCGGCCCTACTCGCATCGCGCGTCTCGCTGAGTGAGAGCATCAAGGAAGGCGGCGCGGGCAAGTCGGCCAGTCGGGGCCGCAAGCAGTTCCGCAACACTATCATGGTCGCACAACTGGCGCTCACCGTTCCCCTTGTGCTCTCCTGCGTAGTTGGATACCGCCAGGTTCAAACACTGGGCAACCTGGATTTCGGGTTTGCCACAGAGGGACTGCTGGTGGCTCAGGTGGACCTGCCGGCTTACCGGTTCGAGCACGCGGTCGACCGCAGTGAGTTGTACGAGGCGCTCGTGGCGGAAGTGTACAACATCCCCGGCGTGACGGCTGCCGCAGCAAGTCAGAATGTGCCGATCGGAGCCGGTTACCGCGGCATGTACCGCCCATTCGTTATCGAAGGACGCGAAGCCGAAGAGGGAAGCGAACGTGGCCCACGGGGCTTTGAGGTGGTGTCACCCGAGTACTTCGAGGCGATCGGCGTGTCGCTCAGACGCGGCCGCGGATTCACAGCAGCGGACGGTCCCGGTGATCCCGCTGTCGCCATTGTGAATGAAGCGCTAGTCAGGCGGTATTGGCCGGGCCAAGATCCAGTGGGGAAACGATTGATCCCCGACACGGCCTCCGCGCCCTGGGATCCGGAACACACTCCGGAGTTCGTGACCGTGGTGGGCGTCGTGGCAGACTTTGGCGCCACTTTCTACGGAGACCCGCCCAACCCGGCCGTCTACATGTCTCATCTGCAGCAACCGCCGTACGACATGAAGCTGATCGCTCGCACGGCCTCAGATCCGCTCAGCCTTGCTCCTGCATTGCGTTCCGCCGTCATCCGAATCGATGCCGGTGTACCGCTGTCACAGATTCGGACGGGCCCAACACTCATCGACGATTGGCTGCAAGAGAGTCGCACGGTAGCAGCCTCGCTCGGAGTCCTGGGACTTCTTGCATTGGGCATGGCAGTGTTGGGACTGTACGGCATGGTGGCATACTCGGTGGCCCAGCGCACTTTCGAGCTGGGCGTGAGGATGGTGCTGGGAGCCGACGTGCGTGCGATCCGTTGGGCCGTGATGCGATCGTTCGTAACACTGGCAGGAGTTGGCTTGTCCATTGGCTTGATCATCTCGGGTATTGGTGGTCTCGTTACACGCTCGCAGCTGGTCATGCTTCGGATCCCGATCTTCTCGACGGTTGCAGGTCTAGTGGTGCTGCTGAGTGCAATCGTTCTGCTGGCCAGCTATCTGCCGGCGCGGCGCGCCACGAGTATCGAACCGGTACAAGCGCTACGATGTGAGTGAGGGGAGCGGAGAGCGATGATGCGGTCCCATCGCTGGCCCTACCGAAACGGCGGGGTGTTGTAGGGGAAGCCGTGCAGCATTGCCTGGCCCCGGAGCGGCCAGTTAAACGCGGCAAACGGGAGCGACAACGCGACCAAGATTGCGCCGTAGAGAATAAAGATGCACAGGATGTCACGGCCGCAGGCAAGCCTATCCTTGCGTAATACGAGTCTCATCGGTGCGGATATGATCCTGGACACGAAGCGAGGCAGCGGCACGAGGAAGGGTGTGGCTCTTTCGTATTCGGCATAGGCCGATCCTAGCTCGTTCCGAAGCTTGAGTTCCTCCAGCAACGCAACGCAGACGATCGCCAACGTCGCGATCAACCACGGAAGACTACTCTCGACGCTCCAACTGATGCGCGGGCCACGCAGCCGCGATACGAAGATCATCAGTCCGTAGCTCCAGATGATCCAGCCCAAATACTGCGGATGCCTCGAGATTCGATAGACCAATCTCGACGCCAGATCTTCACGCCTGAATCGGGACGTGAACCAGACCATGACTCCCAAGGTGAACAGCGTGATGCCAAGCCCCATCAGCCCGTAGACTAGCGGCACGCGGATGTCGATGCCGGCAAGTGCAGGCAGATACACCGTCACCATGTAGGGTACCAGCGCGATGTCACCCAACCGTAGTAGGCCGGGCGCGGCCTCGATCACCGGCATCCAGATCACCCGCAGTATCCCGAGGCCCGCAAGCATCGACATGGTCAAGGCGAAATGCCCAAACACCGGCACGAAAAGGGCCACAGCGCCAAGCGATGACAGATTGCTGCGCTCGAGCAAGAGACCAACCACGATCAGAGCAGCCACGAGGATCATGCAAGAAGTTCCGATGACCCGGATATGGTAGGAATCGATGAAGTGCTGGCTCAGGCCAGTTTCGTAATCGAAATCAGGTCCCGTGGCATCTCCCACGCGATCGATCAACACGGAACTCAGGGTGTGGGGCAGCTCAACCGTGGCATAGGTAAGGGCAACCGAGAACACGACTGCCAGGAGCAGCAGTACTGCAGCCCGCCAGACGTCCGGTTTCATTGTCCCACCTCATGACCAGTATGTCCACGCATCTCTCTACCCTGGTAGGACGAGCCATGCGGCGAGACTTGCACAACGCCGCGACGTACCGGCACGCCGTTCCGAAACCTGTGAGCCCGGTACTCCGACTCAAGCTCGGCTCGGGCGGCCGATTCCTGTCTAGATGGCTGTCCTTCCCACCAGGTTGACCGATTTCCCCGCCTCCGGCCAGTCCGTCAGATTGAAACCGTGGATTTTCCCGTCCTCAAGCGTCTTTGTGGACAGAGGGCCCTGAGACTCGGATCCGCGCCTAGGAGATGCAAGCGTTGTTGACCGAAGCAGAGTTGGTTCAGATGTACAGAGAGCATACCGTGCCCCTCTACGCGTTCGTATCGCGTCGAGTGGGAGGTGACCGGCAAGTTGCCGAGGACATTGTCCAGGACACATGGCTGCGAGCGGCTGCCGTGTGGCCGCGGCGCGGAACACCCGATCAGCCGCGGGCGTGGCGCCATGCGTCCGGCGGTGGCCGTGAAGTTGGCGGCGCGAGTTGACGAAGTCGACGGACAATTGCGCCTGGCGCAGGCGGAGTTGGAGATCGTCCAGCGAGAGTTGGAGCGCAGGGCCGTGCACCGCTGACGGACCGCCGTTGCCGGGCGCATCTGGTGCGGCTACGAAAGGGACCCATGCCCAGGGCTGGGTCCTTTCTTCGCTGTGATCATCTAGCGCGACGAGTCGAGCCACTCACTATCTTGCGTTTCACGACCACGGTCACTGCTGACGCCGACCAGGGTCCAGAAGCCACCGTATCGGCGCATGTCGTCACTCGTTTCACGAATGCCGGAGGTCACTATGAGGACAACCATGGCCGCTCTGTTGTTACTGCCTTTGGTCGCCTATCCCGTCTCGGGACAGTCGGAAGCCACACTCAAGGTCTTCATCTCGGTCGATATGGAGGGAATCACAGGTCTCGTCAACGGCGAGGAAACCAGCCGGACGGGGAAGGACTATGAGTACTTCAGAAGGATCATGACTGCCGAGACAAACGCCGCGATCGAGGGAGCTGCCGCGGCCGGGGCAGCAGACATACTAGTGCGCGACTCGCACGGCTCGGCCCGCAATATCTTGCCCGACATGCTGGATCAGCGAGCCCGCCTGCTACGTGACTGGTCCGGCGGTCCCCAGGGCATGATGGAGGGACTGGACGAATCGTTCGACGCGGTCGTTTTCATAGGGTACCATGCCAAGGCCGGGACGGCGGATGCGATCCTTGATCACACGTGGAGTGGTAGCGTGACTGACGTCTCGGTCAATGGAGTCTCCCTGCCCGAGGCGGGCTTCAACGCCTTGATCGCCGGTCACTATGATGTGCCGGTTGTGTTCGTGGCAGGTGACCGAGCGATCTGCGAGCAAGCCGAGGCACTATTTGGGACGGTCGAGACTGTGGCGGTTAAAGAGGGAATCGGAGCCGCCGCGATAAGTCTACATCCGGAGATCGCACAGCAGATGATCCGCACCGGCGTGGAGCGTGCCTTGCGGAACATCGACGATTACCGGCCCTACAAGATGGACGCCCCATACACGTTGGTGCTCAAGCTGAAGACCGATGCCGCAGTGTACAACGGGTCGTTCTACCCAGGGGCAACGCGTACCGGAGACTGGGAGCTCACGTACACCGGCGGCGAGGTGATGGACGTCGTGCTGGCGTTCAGTTGGATGATGCGGTGATCCGCCGCTAGACTAGCTGGAGGCGGCGGGTGACAGTCCCGCCACTGAAACCCGACCCGGGCTCACCCGCCCTCGCCCGCCAACCGCTGCAGCGCCAGGCGGGCCTCCTGGACAAACGGCTGCAGCTGCGGATCGGCGTTGCGCCAGGCGTCCACGACGTAGGAGTACGCTCGGATCGCCGCGTCGCCATTGCCCAATCGCTCGTGTACGCGGCCGCGCTCCAGCGCCGCAACGACTGCTTCCGAAGCGGGCGCGAACAGCCGCTCGAACGGCATGTGGTCCAGCAATTCTGCAGCTTCGCGATAGCGTCCCAGCTGCGTGAGAACTCGGGCACGGGTGAGCTGGACGTCGTAGCAGTAGTAGCACTGCGGCCAGTTGGGGATGTCTTCCAGCCGCCGCAATGCTTCCAGGGTGTCGCCGCGGGCCAACGCGAGGTAGGCCCGCGTCGTCCTGGCGGCATCGTCGGTCCGGGGCTGCCTTTCTGGCGGGAGCTGCGCACGCACCGAGTCCCACCGAGTCGCGGCACGCTGGAGCGACGCGGTATCCCGCTGCTGCATCCACCAGGTAAGCGCCTGGTAGATTCCCACACCGTTGCCCTCCGCGAGCCATTGTGCGAATACGGCTGCTGCAGAATCGTGCGGCACAGCACCCAATCGCACCAACGAGGCGTACAGCGCCGGCAGCCGTTTCTCCGCGAGCAGCAAGGCTTCGCGCAGGTGGCCGCGGTACGCCAATGTCACGGCCAGCAACTCGCGCCCGCCGGTGGCTTCATCACGCTCGGCCCACGACCGCGCCACGCGAACCGCGGCCTCATCGGGGTCCGGCCACCACTTCAAATCGTACCAGGTCTGAAACAGACCTTCGAGCGACAGCGCGGCCAGCGCCTGCTCGGTATCGGGATCGTCTGCCCTTCCCGGATCGAGCAAGGCGCGCGTCACGCGGGCCGCGTCCAAGTAGACGCCAGCGCCAGCCCGCGCGATGTACTCTTCGGCGATACGCCGACCAATTTCCCTGCCCTCCAACAGCAGTGCCAGCTCGATCAAGTGCCTGTAGGCCGGTACGAACGCCGAATCCAACGCTACCGCGCGGCTCAACGCATCGTAGGCCTGTTGATCGGTCACGCCTATATAGGGGCCTTCGTGGTAGCGGGCCTCACCTAGCTGGTACCAAACATGCGGATCCAACGGGTATTGCAGCGCGGCGGATTCGAGCGTGACGAGCAGGCGGCGATAGTCGGCCCAGGCGGACGAGTCGCCCGCGAACTGGCTCAACGCGCCGCGAATCGAGTCAGCCACCACGAGCAGGCTCTCGCGTCGCGCCAGCCCATGATTCAGCTCCCCGGCCCGGAGTTGTGACGCCACGAAATCCGGTTCGCGGAACAGGGTCCACCCCAACGCCCACGATCTCCGGCTGTAGGCCAGCGCAAAAGAACTGTCCAGCTCGATGGCTCTGTCGTAGTACCAGGCCGCCGAGTCCATGTCGAACGCGCGGTAGTGTTGTTCACCGCGGAGGAACGCACGCAGCGCCGCCGGAGACGAAGACCCGAGCGAGCGGAGCTGCCACCCCGCTAGCCGCCGGTCGCGGCTGAGGTCGCCGATGATGCGCACCGCCAGTGAATCAGCCAACCGATCGATGCGGTCGGAGCGGTCGCGCACCTCGAACTGGGCGAACGCGCGCCGACTGGCCACGTCGTACAGTGTGGCCGCAGCGCGTGCCGAATCGGTTCCCGCACTCACCAGCCGTCCGTAGAGCACTAGCCCGGCTCCGAGGTCGGCACCCAGGGACGCAGCACCTACGGCGTCGGCCCGCCCCTCCCAACGTCTGATCACTACAGATGGGGCGACGGCGCGCAGCGGACCCGCGCCATCCAGGCTGGCCGAGAGCAGATCCACGAGCCCATGGCTCCAACTCGACAGCTCGCCCCCGAGCACGTCGAACGGCGCAATGGCGATGAGGTCGGGATCGAGACTGGCTTCGGACCGCAGACCGATCCGGACGACGGTCAGTACCACAGCGGCGAGCACGGCTACTGCGCCGACACCCAGCAACCACCTGCCCCGCAGCGCCCGCGTTGGTGCTGTCGCCACCGCAGCAGCCGTGCCCTCCGGAGGCGTGGCGATCGCGTTGGCTAGTTCTTCAGCGGTGGCGTACCGTTGCTCCGGTGATTGGGCCAGCGACCTGACCAGCACGTGCTCGACCAGGGGCGGCAGGCCGTCCAGCCGTACACGCTCGTGGGGTGCGGCGTCGCTGATCCGCCCTGCGGTGACCTCCGTATCGTCCAGCCAGCGCCCCGGTGGCTGGCCCAGCAGCATTTCGTACAGTAGACAGCCGAGGCTGTAGATGTCGCTGCGCGCGTCGACGTTGGGACTGCCTGCCGCCTGCTCGGGGCTCATGTAGCCGAGCGTGCCGAGCGACATGTCGGGGCCGGTGAGGCCCTTCCCGCCGGCCGCGCTGACTGCCCGGGCAATGCCGAAGTCGGCCACCACGGCGACACCGCCTGAGAGCAGGATATTCTCAGGCTTGATGTCACGGTGGATCACACCGCGCGCGTGCGCGTAACTCAATGCCGTGGCTACCTCTCGCACGATGCGCAGCGATTCCTCAAGCGACAGGTGGCCCTCGCGGTTGATCCGGCCGCGCAGCGATTCGCCCTCGATGTACGGCATCGTGAAGAACAACAGACCGTCGATCTGCCCCGAGTCGTGCACCGGAACGATGTGCGGGTGACTCAGGTTCGCCACGATCTTGATCTCGTGCAGGAAGCGATCGACACCGATCATCTCCGCGATGTCGGGGCGCAACACCTTGATAGCGACCTTGCGATCCTGCGCTAGATCGTGAGCCAGGTAGACAGTGGCCATGCCGCCACGGCCCAGCTCGCGCTCGATGGCGTAGCGGCCGGACAGAGCGGACTCGAGCCGGTCACGGTGGTCATTCATCGCACTAATAAGATGCTGAGCGGTAGAAAAAGTTGCGAGGCGCCGCAGTCAACCGTTCTGGCGCAGGCTACAGCTAACCCGAGGCCGCGAGATTTGCAGCTTCGAACCACTGGCAATCGACGCACCGGCTGCGGACCTGGCACCCGGCATTCACATGTAACCATTTATTTTGCAACGACATAGAGCGCAGGACCAGAGTCCTGGCGCCGGTTTGGCGCGGAGCGGAGAGCAGGAAGCAACAGGCTACGAGCTGGCAACACGGCTGTGAAACCGGCTTCCCTCCACCTCCGTAGATATATCATCACGCGAAATATCACGTTGCGGAGTATAGCCTCCATGTTCAGTCCGGAACTCAAGAAGGGTAGCATGGAATTGCTGATCCTGTCCATGCTGGACCAGGCGGAGCGGCACGGCTATGAGATCGGCAAGTTAATCGAGACCCGGTCGCGCGGGCTGCTGGAATTCCGAATCTCCACTCTCTACTCGGTGCTGTACCGCATGGAAGACAATGGCTGGATCAGGGGGCGTTGGGTCGAGAAGGAAGGCCAGCGCAGTCGGTGCTACTACCGCCTCACTGCGGCAGGGCGGAAGGTGCTCAAGGCACAACACGAGAACTGGCGCGAATTCGTCGGCATCATCAACGAACTCATTGGACCGAGCCATGCCTGATTGGAAGCGATATGTGAGGGAACATCTGCCACTGCCCGAGTTGGATGATCTCGGAGAGGAGCGGATCATAGCAGAGCTGGCCGACCACCTGGAGCAGTCCTTCCGCGACGCTGTATCGCGCGGCATGTCGCAGGCCGAGGCGGAAGCACACGTGATCGGTGAAATCGGCGATCATCAGGCTGCCGTGGTAGATCTGCTGGGATCGCGGCGGTTTAGAGCCAGATCGTCCATCGAACGGTGGCACGACAACACCGTGGTGTCGCTGCGGCGGAAGGGCGGCGGCTGGGTGCTGCTGGCCGACCTGGTGCGGGATCTGCATTACGCGCTGCGTTCCCTGCGTCGCAGTCCAGGTTTCCTCATCGTCGTCGTGCTCACGTTCGCATTGGGCATCGGGGCCAACACGGCGATCTTCAGCGTACTCAACACGGTACTGTTTCAGCCGCTCCCGTACCCGGATCCCGGACGCCTGGTGACGATCTGGACACCCCAGATCGGATTCGACTTCAACCCGATGTCCGCTCCCGATTTCCACGACTACCGCGATGCGACCGGCGTGTTCGCGGCATGGGGCGTATGCGCTCCGGGACGCGCCAACCTCACCCACGGCGACACACCCGAGCGGCTGGTGAACATCTCCTGCACGGCGGGCCTGCTTAGGGCTCTGGGCATTCGACCTGCGCTGGGGCGGCTGTTCACCGAGGCGGAGGAACGAGATCCCGACAACCGGCTGGTCTTGCTGAGCGATCAGATCTGGAAGCGGCGCTTCGGGTCCGATCCATCGCTGGTCGGGAGCACCATAACACTCAATCGCGAGTCTCATACCGTCGTCGGCATCTTGCCTACGGAGTTCCGCTTTCCCGGTTGGCGCAGCCTCCAGACCGCTGACGTCTACACACTGCTGTCGGTGCCGCGGCATGGGACATCACGAGGCTCCTACTACCTGTTCGGGATCGGAAGGCTGGGCGAAGGGATCCCAATCGAACGGGCGCACCAGGAACTCAACACGATCGCTTCCAGCCTCGCAGCAGCCTATCCCGAGTCCAACCACCAGCGCATCGCTCGCGTGGTACCCTTGCGAGACGTAGTGATCGGGAACGCCGGAGGCCTGCTGTGGCTCCTTATGGGGGCCGTCGGGTTGGTGTTGTTGATCGCCTGCACCAACGTCGCCGGGATGCTCATGGCTCGCGGTACCATTCGCACCGGAGAGGTCGCGATCCGTGCATCCATGGGAGCGGGCAAGAGCAGGATCGTGCGCCAGATGCTGGCGGAAGGATGTGTGCTCTCGGTCATGGGAGGTGCGGTTGGATTGTTGCTCGCGTGGTGGGGTATCGGCGCCCTGCGGGGGTTGATCCCAGCCGTATGGCCCCGCGTTACGGAGATACACGTCGATGGGTGGGTACTGCTGTTCACTCTCGGTCTGAGTCTGGCTACCGGCATCGTGTTTGGGTTGGTGCCCGCGATCTCAGGTTCGCGGGTCGACCTGACGCGAGCGCTGCAGGAATGTCGGCGCTCCCAGGCCGGCACGGGGAGCAAGAGTCGGCTTCTGGCAGGCCTGGTGGTGACCCAGTTCGCGCTGGCCCTGGTATTGGTCAACAGCGCTGGATTGATGCTGAAGAGCCTCTGGAACGCGACCAGTACACGCGAACTCGAGGCGCCCGAACAGGTATTGATTGCCGGTTTGTCGCTGGAAGGTCAGTCCTACGAAGAAGCTGCCGCTCGCGACCGCTTCTTGGATCTGCTGCTCGAGAGGCTGCGTGCCCTGCCCGGAGTAGAGCGCGCCGGCGCGTCGACCAGACTTCCGTTGTCTTGGGGCTGGACCGGAGGCATTCTCGTCGAGGGAGAGGACTACGACCCGGAAGTCCAGCGACCCATGATCTGGTACGTGTGCGTCAGCGGTGAGTACTTCGACGCGATGGGTATCCCACTGCATCGCGGTAGGACGATCCGGCCCGACGACGCCGATGGCCCGGAGCTGAACGTAGTCGTGAACCGGACATTCGCCGAGCACTATTGGCCCGGTGAGGACCCCCTGGGGAAGCGGATCAGGGCCAACTCGGACCCGGCTTGGTTCCAGGCGATCGTGGTAGGGGTGGTCGAGGACGTGCGACAGAACGGCCTCGAGAGCGGTGTCGCGCGCGAGGTGTACCTTCCCATCTTCCCGAGCTTCATGGCAGACCGCTGGCTCGTGCTCCGGTCGGCGGGAGATCTAACGGCACTGACGCCCTCCATCCGTGACGAGTTGGCTGCCATCGACCCCGAGATCCCGCTTTCAACCGTCTTTACTGGGACGCAACTCTACGACTCTGCCGCCCGGGGCAGGCGCTTCAGCACCCTGCTGTTCGGGCTATTTGCCGTCGTCTCCCTGTGCCTGATCGCAGTGGGCACCTACGGTGTGATGGCATTCGATGTGGCGCGACGCAGCCACGAGATCGGGGTTCGCGCCGCACTAGGCGCGAGAAAGTCCAGTATCATGAGATTGGTGCTCTCCAGGGGTCTCGGCCTGTCGCTGCTAGGCATCGCAATCGGCCTGTGCGGTGTCATTGCCACGGCGCGTGTCATCGAAAGCCTGCTGTACCAGGTGAGCCCATTGAATTCGATCTCGGTCGGCATGACAGTTGGGTTTCTCACCCTGGTGGGCCTGCTGGCCTCCGCCATCCCTGCCCTGCGGGCAGCCTCGGTCGATCCCGTGCGAGCGCTGCAGGACGAATAGCGCTGTGAGGCTAAGAGGGTCCTAGCACGAACAATGGTTCCCAACGGGATCACAGTCACGTCGAGCAGTACACCCTTTGAGCGAAACCAATCACACGGCGGTCTCGTCCGTATATGCGTCATCACATGATACCTTCGTCGTGGGTGATGGCGCCCATGCTCAGTGCGGAACTCGAGACAGGAAGCGGAACATGCAGTCACTGATCCTCGCGATTCTGTACCAGGTGCAGAGCAGGACCGCACACGCCGTATTGGTTGCGGCGCTGGCGGCAGCAGCCATGGCCTGCTCCGGAGACCCGGTGTCGAGCGAGCAGGACCCGGACGCCCTCGAGTACGTGACACCGGAGGAAGTAGGGTTTTCGTCTGCGGCGCTGCAACAAGCAGTAGCAGGTTTCGAACAGATTGGGTCCGCCGCTGTGGTCGCTCTCTATGACGGTAAGGTCTTCTTGTCGTGTGGTGAGGTGGATCGCAAGTTCTGGTGTCACTCGATACGGAAATCGTTCCTCAGCTCGCTCTACGGCATCTACGTAGGTAGAGGCGTGATCGACACGTCGAAGACACTCGAGGAACTTGGCATCGACGACATCGCTCCCAGCCTCACGGTAGAGGAGCGGCAGGCGCGCGTGGCTGACCTTTTGAGGTCTCGCTCCGGCGTGTACCACGAAGCAGCGGCCGAAACCGCCGACATGGCAGCGCAACGACCCGAGAGGGGCAGCCATCCGCCGGGAACGTTCTTCTACTACAACAACTGGGACTTCAACGTCGCTGGGGCGATCTTCGAGCAAGAAACGGGCGTCGGGATCTTCGACGCGTTCGAGAGTGAGATTGCCGGGCCGATTGGAATGGAGGATTTCGTGGCCGCCGACGGCTCCTACAGCTACGAGCCCGAGAAGTCCATACATCCTGCCTACCCGTTCAAGATGACCGCGATGGATATGGCGAGATTCGGCTTGCTGTATCTGCGGAACGGGAACTGGAACGGCCAGCAGATCGTACCGCACGATTGGATCACAGTCAGCACGACGGCCTACTCCATCGCGGAGGCGGATCTGAACATTTGGTATGGGATGATGTGGTATGTCATACCAGAGGACTTCCCTGTGCTCGGGCCCGGCTTCTTTCACACGGGCATCGGCGTGCACCTACTGCTCGTGCTGCCCCAAGACAATCTCGTGATCGTCCATCGCGTGAACACTTTCGAGCCGTGGACGCTCACCGCTGAGGACTACTTTCCGCTCATCGCCCAGATCGTGGACGCGCGAATCAACTAGCCGACGACACCCACGATCAGGTACCAGTTCCACGGTACTGGAACACCTCGTCCACGGTCAGTCCAAAGTTGATCGCAATGCGAAACGCCAGGGCCAGAGATGGGGCATACCTGCCCTGCTCCAGCAAGACGATCGTCTGGCGTGTGCAACCGACCCGATCGGCCAGCTCCTGTTGCGTCATTTCGTCGTGCTCGAAACGGAGCCGACGGATCTGATTGGTGATCTCAGCCTTCGCCATTGGCCGACCCCATCCAATAGCCCAGCAGGATACCGAGAGACTGACCCAGCAGGTTGATCAGAACGATCGATCCGAACAGCAGGTACAGGTAAACCATCGGAATCGCGCCCTGTTCGCGAAACCGTTCGGCCAGCGTTATCAACCAGCCGGCCAAGGCGATCAGCACCAATCCCGACTGAACAGTCCCGGCCCGACTCAGCACGATCCGGTCTCTCTCATCGAGTTTCTGCCTGCCCCTTCTCAGCGTGGGGCCGAGGATGGTGCCAGCGTAGGCGAACAGCCCCGCTATGAAGATCCCGACGACCGTCAACCGCAGGTCGTCGTCCTCCCAATACGTGACAGCTCCCTGGTCGATCAGGATCACCGAGATGATGGCGAGCGTGGCCACCATGACCAGCAATCCCCACCAGGCACGCTTCTGCAGCGCCGGCATGGGTGCGGCCGCCATCTCGGCACGTTCCTCTGCCGAAAGCCCGGCGCGCCGGGGCCAGGAGCGCACAAGCAGGGCCACCGCCACTGCCCCAAGCGCCAGAACTGCCAGCAAGCCAATGGGTAACCATATCTGCATGACAACCTCCGATTTGAGCGTCGTTGACTTGGCCCGACACTGAGGTAATGTACGGATTATATGACATTATGTCAAGTATTTCTTATATGATGTCGGATATTTTATACCGTGCTGGAGTCACACTGACGAGCACGGGGTGGAACAGGACCTGTCCCTATCGCTCCCCGGCCCCATCCAAGCACTGAGCCCGGGCTGGCTCGGGGCATCCGCCACCGCGTCCGCCGCGTGACTCACGTCGCTGCTGAGCTTGCCTTGGGTGTGTGGAGCGGTGAGCTCAACGTGAGGCAGGTCAGGCTGTGCCGCCAGCTCCAACCCGATTAGCGCAAGGCGCCGGCACCACCATGCCGCCGCGAAGCATACTCTCGCAAGGCTGCTAGTCCGTCCTAATCATGGCCCCGTTCACATGTGCATCTGGCTCAGCCTCGTGGCCGCTCCTCAAGGCCGATTGTGCCAGGAACCCTGCCGCCACGAGCCGCACCGTCCACCCGATGCCGGCTCCCAACACCGCCCCCAGTATGCCAAAGACACACAACACGATGGTGCCGATAGTCGCGACGGCGGTTGACACCCAGCCGAGTGCGTTGAACCGGCGTAGCTGTCGCTGCTCGCCCATGGCACTGACAGTCGCAGCGGCGACTGCATAGATCAGCCGCACCACCCCCACGAGCGCGATGGCGATCACGACGGCCAGCGGCACGTCGTACTTGGTACCGTAGAGCGCATGAATCAAGGGACCCGCGGCCAGCGCGAGTGCACCCCCCCCAGCCGACCCAAGCAACAGGGCGACGAGCAATTCCGTACGCACCAAACGACGTCGTTCTTGTCCTGTCGTCGCCGATCTCATACGCGGCATCAGGGCGTACGCTATTCCACCGTGGAGGACTCGGTAGGGTGATCCCACCACCGTGGCGATAACGGCGAAGTTGGCGAGCGCAGCAAGACCAAGCCGGGCAGGTATGACCAGACGCTCGATCTGGTGCAGTAGTAGCACCGAGGCCAGGATGCCGACCAGAGATAGGGCCTTGTTCCACGTCGCCCTGTCGAAGGAGTTGCGCTGCTGGGCCAGATCCGCAGCCGCGATCCTGCCGCGTGCCAAGCCCATACCCCAGGCCGCAGCCAGCGCGTATCCCGAAGCCAGTGCCGCAGCTCCTCCATGCCAGTCGGTGATGTCCAGCGCAGCGAGAGCCACGGCGCCGACACCGAACCAGAGCGATGGCAGCTGGGCCAGAAGCTGGGCCTTACCGAGTCTGAGCCGGGCTTGTTCTGATGCGGCGCACATGCGCGCTGTGGTGGCTACGAGAATCGCCGGGGCCAGCAGAGACACGGCCGTCAGCGCAAGACCGAAAAACACGACCGCGACGATGCCGAACGCCACCGCCGTGATGCTTCCGGCCAGGGCGGCCATCCTGAGCGCGGGGCTGTCGAGCCAAAGCTCGCGCCGAACAACGAGGCTATCCAATCCCAACGGCGCCAGGCTCACGCCGAGTCCCAGCATCGCCTGAAACAGAACGAGTCGACCGAAGTCCTCCGGAGCCAGGATGCCTGCCAACACCAGGTTTCCGAGCATGTAGGCGGCCCCGCCCAACGCCATCCAGGCTGCCACATGGACGGACTGGAGGTGGGCCAACCATGAATCTCGTGTTGCGGGCAGAGCCGACATTGCTTCGTCCCGAAAACGCGCCTTTGAGAGTACAACCTTTCTTGCACCTAGGATAGCCAACTATTGCATCGCTAGAAGCTCCATCCATCTTCATGTGATGAGTGCCCGATCGTGTCCGATCCACCACGCCAACCGACCGAACCCATGAGACGAGTCTTGCTAGTGACCTTCGACTTCCCTCCGGTTGGAGGTTCTGGCGTGCAACGCGTGGCCAAGTTCGCCAAGTATCTGCCTCACTTTGGCTGGCGCCCGGTGGTGCTCACGACCCGGTATGGGCGGGGCGGGCCTCGAGACTCGACGCTGGCCGAGGAGCTCGAAAGCGTCGAGGTCTATCGCGCGCACGCCCCCGATCCTTATCGCTGGCTTAGAAGTTTGATGCGGCGGTTGCATACCAGGCCGGAGTCGCGTTCGGACAGAATCCATGGAGGTCACTTGGGCCCGTTGCATCCCGCGGCGTGGCTCATTCCCGACGGCAAGGTAGGGTGGTTGCCATTCGGCGTAGGCTGGGCGCTGAACCACGATCACCGCGGCTACCAAGCAGTCCTGTCCACTCTTCCGACACCGACGGCGGCAATACTGGGCTCTCTGATTTCCAGGCTGTGGCGTGTGCCTCACGTCGTCGACTATCGAGATCCGTGGAGTGGTGGCTACTACTTACCGCGACGACCAAAGTTGCTTGCACGGCTGGAGTCAGCGTGGGAGAAGCGGATCCTGTTGCAGGCAAGTGCAGTCTCAGCGGTCCCCGAGGCGGCCAATGCATTGCCAAAGGCAGAGACGCCGGTGTGGGTGATCCACAACGGGTACGACGAGGCGGACTTCACAGACACCGTTCCCAAGCGGATCGATGCCGGCTTTGTAATCGCACATGTCGGCATACTGTTCCGAGGACGCGATATGCAGCCGCTCAGTGCCGCATTGCGCATTCTACGCAAGAGGCGGCCACGATTGCACCAGCAAGTGCACCTCGTGCAGGTGGGTAGGGTCGACGATTCCGTCGCCCGCCAGCTTCAGGAATTGAGCCACGAAATCCGACTGTCACAGTTCCCCTCTGTGAATCACGCGGATGCGATATCGTACATGTCCGGCGCCGATCTACTGTACCTGCCAACTAGTCATGATCACCTCCCTGGTAAGACGTACGAGTACCTTCGCAGTGGCACGCCTCTGCTTGGCCTGGGCGATCGAGGTTCGCAGCTGCATTGCCTGATCGAGGAAACGGGAGGCGGCCTGGTCTTTGCACGGGACGATCATGACGCGGTGGCTCGTTTCATAGAAGCGACTGCTGTGGGAGCGAGCCCTGCCAGACCTGCTGATCACTCTAGGCTCGCACGATACTCTAGGGAGGCATGTGCCCGCACGATGGCAGAATTGCTCGACCGGGTAGCCCGTGGGTAGACGAGTTCAGGCTGAGCACCGTGTCCTGCTAGTCGCTCCCCAGCCCTTCTACGAGGACCGCGGTACGCCTATTGCCGTACGTCGCGTCCTCGAGGCGTTGAGCGGTATCGGATACCGCGTCGACGTTCTCACGTTCCCCATGGGACAGAGTGTGCCCATTCCCGGTGTCCGCTACATACGGCTGCGCGATCGGCTGGGCATTCGCCATGTGCCGATAGGATTCTCCCTCAGGAAAGTCTGGCTGGACTGTGGGATACTCCTGGCGTTGCTCGGACTACTGCGCCGCGAGCGTTACCAGGTGGTTCACGCCGTCGAGGAGGCAGCGTTCATGGCAGCGGTCACAGCCGGCGGCAGGGGAATCCCTGTGATCTACGACATGCAATCGAGCATTCCGGAGCAGCTTGCTACGCACTGGTTCTTCGGAACGCCACCGCTGCAGGCATTCCTCAGAGCCTGCGAGCACTGGCTCCTGCGCCGAGTCGATTCGGTAGCCTGCAGCAGAGGGCTTGAGTCACGGGTCAAGACAGTTGTGCCAACCCTCCCGGTCAGGGAATGGCAGTATCCCAGCACAATTGCCGATGCGTCAGATGCAGACGTCACTCGGCTGCGTTCTAAGCTTGGTGTCGATCGCGACACGAAGGTTGTGCTCTACGCAGGCAATTTTGAGGATTACCAAGGCGTCTCTCTCCTCGTCGAGGCCATCCCTGCAGTGCGTGCGCGCGTGTCCGACGTTCTGTTCGTACTAGTCGGGGCAGACGGACGCGGCGGTAGTGAGATGGAAGAGCTACTGAGGAGTGTGGCACCAGTAGACTGCTATCGGATTCTGCAGCGCCAACCGCGGGAGTCAATGGCCAGTTTCTTCCGACTCGCAGACGTAGTTGTGTCGCCGCGCACACACGGCAGCAATCTCCCGCTCAAAACGCTCGAGTACCTGGCCGCTGGCTGTGCCACTGTCCTGACAGACATCCCGGCTCACTCGGGTCTGGCTGGTCTAGATCTGGCGGTGATGGTAGAACCCGACGCAGCCGCACTCTCGAGTGCAATCGCAGACCTCCTTGAAGATGAGGTCCGCATCTCCCAAATGCGCGGAGCAGCCAAGGCCTACGCAGAAAGCCATCTGAGCCCGGCAGCATTCGTTCGATCGGTGAAGGAGTTGTATGAATCGGTGCAGAGCGATGCCTAGGAGGATCCGCCGCGTGTCGGTGGTCATTCCCGCCAGGAACTCTCAGCCGCTGATTGCAGGGACGGTCAGAGCTATCTTCGATCAGCGGGTGGCCGACGTGGATGTGGATGTGATCGTGGTCGATGACGGATCAACGGACGAGACTGCGGCGGTGGCCCGGGGTGCGGGTGCACGAATCGTAACGATCCCAGCTGACCAGACGGAGGGCAACCCAGCGGCTGCCCGGAATCGCGGCGCTGCCGAAGCCACCGGTGATCTCGTGATCTTCATAGATGACGATTGCACGCCCGCCGCGGGTTGGCTCGACGCGATATTGTCGGCTCACGGAGGCGGCGCAGCGTGCGTAGGTGGTTCGCTGGCTCTTCCTCCCGGGCTACCGCCCTCTGCTCGCCTGGACTACTACAGCGGCTGGTATCACGTGCATCCTAAGCGCCCACCTGGTGTCGTGCCGAATCACCCGCCAGGCAACATCAGCGTAGATCGTGCTCTGTTCTCGAGCACCGCAGGCTTCACCGAGCTGCAGCCAATCGCCTACTCGCACGAAGAGCTGGAATGGCAGGCGGAGCTGAGGCAACGGGGAGTGAGAATAGTCTTCGAACCTCGGGCTGTTGCCTACCATCGGAATCGCCCTGGCTTAGGCAACCTGCTACGCCGCAACTACCGTTGGGCTCACTCATCGATAGAGATCAAGGCACAGACGCAGATAGTGCGGTGGCCTTGGCTGTACCGGTTCCCGATCTCGCTCGTTCTGCTGAGCTTTCCGCTGGCCTTCGCTCACACCGGATACATCATCGGTTGCTGGGTGCGTGCAGGTGTGTTCGAACCGGTGCTGATGCTGCCCGGACTACTCCTGGCACGGCTTGCCTACGCGACAGGGATGACGGTGGGTGGAATCCGCTGGCTGCGACGGCGACGAGTGGCAGTGCGGTAGAGGTGATGCGCGACTCTATTGCCACAACTCGAGGCGGATCGATGTCGACTCAGGGATCTGCGAGAACCATATCCTGCTAGACCGGTGTATCCGCCCGATGTCGCGGCTGCGTGAGTAGCCGCTCGTGGAAATCCATACGTTCCTGCAATTCCGACAGATCCTCGCGCAGCAGGCGGGTCTGCTCGTGCAGTGCGTCCAGGGCGTCGCTCACCTGCTCGATCTCGTCGGTCTTATCCCGGCTCTGCATCTTGTGGATGAATCGCATTCTCATGCCTATGAGCACCAGCGTCCCGATGCTGACCACTCCCAACACCGCAACCAGGCCTCCGGCTATATCAGGTGGCATTCTGTACCTCCCATTTGTCGCTCGCGACTGTCACGCACGCCGCCCCGAGCCCCCAGCCCGTCTCACACACCGGCCCTCAGTTGGGCCAGCTTCTCACGCGCCTCCGCCGCTGGTTTGTAGATGGTATCCGCGTTGGCCCATACCTCCAGGGCGGTCTCGAGATGCTGCACGGCCGCCGTTTGATCGCCGCGCGCCTCCTGTACCAGTGCCAGCTCGTAGTGCGTCTTCGGACTGTATGGATTTGTTTGTAGGCTGGCCTCGAGACTAGCCTCGGCCGCATCCAGATCACCGAGCTTCCGTTGACAGCGCCCAATGTCTCTGTGGAGCGAGATTTCGCTCGGAGTGCTGTCCAGCTCGCGGCGAAAGGCCTCGATAGCATCCCCATATTGCCGGCGCATCTCGAGCGCTCGCGCCCGCGCGTGAGTCACCGGTGCCTGCAGCACCTCCGCACCAAAAGCATCGATGAAGTCCTGAATCCGGTCGGCTGCCGCTTCCACGCTGTCTGGATCCCCCGACTCCAGCGCGATGTTCAGGGTGCCGAACGCGGCGATCTGGTCGAATGGCGGCTGCAGCTCCTGCTCGAGCGACGCGAGGTTCTGCCAAGCCAGTGACTCCTGCCCGAGCGCGACGTATGCACCCAAGAGATTGAGTCGGCTGCGGAGTACATAGAGAGGCGGGCTGTACGTTGCGGCCAGGGTCAGGGCCCGGTCGCGGTATTCGAGTGCCTGCCGGATCTGCCCGCGGTATTCGTACGCGCTGCCGAGCGCCAACCACACGTTCACGGTGTCTTGTGTGGTCCTGGTCTTCTCAACCACTTCGTGCAACCCGCTCATCGCGGCGTCGAGGTTGCCGAGCCTGCGCTCAAGTGCGGCGAGCTCGATGAGCACCACAACGTTCTCCGGATCCACGAGCAGCGCGCGTTCCAAGGTGGCCTTGGCTTCGACGAACCGGCCCTGCAGGCGCAGCAGCTGGCCCAGCTCCGCATACGACTCGGGGTTGTCTGGAAACTCCTCGACGTACCGCTCGAAGTACGTGGTTGCTCGATCGAATTCGCCCATAGACTGCGTCAGGCTTCCGAGGGCCTGCAGGTACTCCGTCTGTGTCGGATCGATCTCGAGGATCTTCTCGTATTGCTCGACTGCCTCGGGGCGGCGATCACGGTATGAAAGGACGAGTGCGTACATGTTCCGGCCTTCGATGTCGTCCGGCAGCAGATCTACCCACATCTCAAGCACGGCCAGGGCCTTTTCTGCCTCCTGCCTGTAGTCGTAATACTGGAACTTGGTCTGATATTGCGCGCGCTCCGGGAGCTTGTATATGTGCCGCATGGCGTCTTCCAACGCCTGGACCGCTCCGGCCTGGTCGTTTGCCAAAACGCTGATGTTGTAACGGATGGAATGTGCCATGGCGTTGGTGGGATCAGCTTCCACCGAGGCACGGATGGCTGCCAGTGCGGCCGGCCAGTCCTGTTCGATGCCGGCCGCCCGGTACGCCTCGACCAGATCGCGGTACGCCGGCACAGACGACGTGAGCCTGTCGGCAACCGGAAGATCCTCGACCTCCTCGATGTAGTTCTTCGGGATGCCGAGATCGTACTTGAGCGCCGCGCTCACCTCGTCCGCAAGTGAGAACACGGTGCTACCAGAGTGATGCCGCTCACTGAGGAGCTTGGCACGCCGAGTTTCGTACAGCCGGATAGTCGCGTCAATGGCCGTGTCCCGGGATGCGAACGAGCCCGTCACGAAATAGGGCAGGTTCCTCTGGTCGGCGATCTGCCGCATCAGAGTGAGCGGCATATTCAGTCCCGTGGGGTAGCCGCTACGGCGGAAGTCCTCGCCCATGTGTGAAGCTTCGGTGATGTGGATAAAGAGGTCCTGCGCCAGATCGATCCCCGTCGCCAGGGGAATCCCGTATTGCAGCCAGTCTGTAGCCGAGTCACGCGCCTCGTTCGCAAACGGATACATTGCTAGCCGCTTGCGGAACGCACTCTTCGGCACCACGCGCTCCACCGAGTTGCCGTCCTCATCCTGCACCACCACCCGCCGCGTGGCCGCCCCCAGGTCCTTGGCTCCGAAAGCGAGCCACAACACGGCGGCTGTCACAACAAGGTTCGCCACGACTCCCAGCTTCAATGCCCGCGACCGAGCGGATGCCAATAATCCGCGGTCATAGGCGATGAGCGCCACGGCCGGCAACAGCGATGCCAGCCCTACGAGGACGAAGTTGGTCAGGTGGGGGGAGAGAACGAAGCGGTTCACTGCGAAGTCGACTGCCAGAACGACGAAGATGGCGGCCAGAACATATGCGCCCAGCACGTGCGGCACGCGGCGTCTGACCAGGCCAGACCAGGTGAGCCCGCCACCCGTAGGTTGCTTCACGCCCGACAGTGCCGCGACGTACTCGGTGGCCTTGGCGAACCGGTCTGCCGGGGCCTTGGCCATGGCGCGTTGGATCGCCGCCGCGATCTCGGGATTGACCGAAGATCGGAGATGCGACACATCGGGCGGTGGTGCCGCGATGTGCTGTTGCACCAGGCTCTGCACGTTGCGACCCGTGAACGGCGGCTGTCCCGCAAGCATTTCGTATGTGAGGCATGCGAGCGCGTAGATGTCACTCCGGGCATCCACTTTGTCACCGGCGGCCTGCTCCGGACTCATGTAGGACGGTGTACCCACGGCGATCCCGGTCGCCGTGAGTTGTTCCCCCCCAGCCGCACTCACCGCCTTGGCAATGCCGAAGTCGGCGATAACGGCGTGACCGCCATACAGCAGGACGTTCTCAGGTTTAATGTCGCGATGCACGATGCCCACGCTGTGAGCGTGCGCTAGCGCTTCCCCCACTTCCTTGCAGATCGCCAGAGCATCATCGATCGGCAGCTGCTGCTCGCGATCGATGCGATCGCGCAGGGACTCGCCCTCGACGAACGGCATCACGTAGTACAACAGTCCACCGACGTCCCCGGAATCGTGCACCGTCAGGATGTGCGGGTGACTCAGTCCCGCCGCCGTCTCGATCTCCTTGAGAAACCGGTCGCCGCCCAGCGATTCGGACAACTCCGGCTTGAGCACTTTGATGGCTACTCTGCGGTTGTGTTTCAGGTCAGTCGCGAGAAACACGACTGCCATGCCACCCTCACCCAGCTCACGCTCGATCTGATACACGTTGGCTAAGGAGGATTGCAGGCGGGAGAGCAGTTCAGTCACGGCGACTCCGGGATCGGGACCAACCTAAAATGTGCGAATCGGTGATATTTGGCCAGGCGCTCTGTCGGACTTACTCCGACTAAATCATGACTTGCCAGCGTGACTCGTGCGCGCCAGATTCCAGCTCGTCCCAGGTCGTGAGCGGAACTCGATCATCTCGACCGGAGCTCGACCGCCATCCAAGTGACAGACGACTCATCGCCTGACCCAGATCACCGAGTTGCGACGACACCACGGTCCGTGGCCCGTGCGATTGCCGTCCCCGCACTCCTCTTTCTTTTCTTACTTGGCGTAAACGGCCTGAGCAACGGATTCAGATCTGCCGGTGGCGGACTGATCGAGCACTTCTTTGCGGCGACCGAGAATCCGTTGATCGGGCTTATGATCGGCATTCTGGCCACGGCGCTGATACAGAGCTCGTCGGTCACCACCGCAATGATCGTGGCATTCGTCGCCGCGGAGGAGAACGCTCTTCCGATCGCCAATGCCGTTCCGATGGTAATGGGTGCCAACATCGGTACAACGGTCACAAACCTGATCGTGTCAATGGCGCACGTAACTCGCAAAGAGGAGTTTAGACGCGCGTTTGGAGTGGCCACGTGCCACGATTTCTTCAACCTGATGTCTGTGGCGATTCTCCTGCCCCTCGAGGCATTGACCGGCTTCCTGCGGCGCACGGCAACGGCTCTGTCCGGGTTGCTGACAGGGATCGGAGGAATGGAGTACGACAGCCCGATCAAGGGTATTCTGAAAGCCGCCCTCGGACCAATTGAGGGATTTATCGAGCTGGTGAGCCCATCGGATCAATTCGCCGGAGTAGTCTTGATCTTGGTCAGTGCGGGGATGATCTTCACGGCCCTGACCCTGCTTGTGAGGGTACTCAGGTCGGCGCTCCGAACCAGGGTAGAGTTCGTGGTCAACAAGGCGTTCGGACGGAGTGCCGTGGTGGCGATGCTGCTCGGCATGCTAGTGACGGCCATGGTGCAGTCCAGCTCCATCACTACGTCGCTGCTCGTGCCGCTGGCAGGTGCCGGCCTGATCACGCTGGAACAAGCGTTCCCGATAACCATAGGGGCCAACATCGGGACCACAGTTACTGCCCTGTTGGCGGCGCTGGCAGCTACGGGCGTGAATGCGCGGGCGGGAATCACCATTGCGCTCGTACACTTGCTGTTCAACCTGAGTGGGACCCTACTCATATATCCGGTGGAGCGTATCCGGAGCATCCCACTCGCAGCCGCCCGCTGGCTGGCGAACAGAGTTGCGGAGTCACGTCGCAGGGCAGTCATCTACGTGTTGGCATTCTTCTATGGTGTGCCGGCCGTGTTTGCCGTGCTCAAGAACGTTCTCGAATGAGGGGGGCCGCGATGCTTCGTGAGCTGATCAGTATCTTCCGCTCCAGTGACCCACTTGGCGAGATTGGCAAGCACTTCGTCGAGATGCTCAGTATTGCAAAGGAACTCGCTCTCAGAGCGGGCGCGATCGTCTTCGAACGAGAGCTGTCACCCGAAGGGCTGACGTGGATCTACCAGCAGGACGTACGGGTGAACAAGCTCGAACGGCTGATTCGCAAACAGGTCATAACCCACTTGTCGGTCTCCGGGAACAGACTAGACCTGCCGTACTGCATTCTGCTGATCAGCCTGGTCAAGGACGTCGAACGTATTGGTGACTACGCAAAGAACCTGGTCGAGATCCGTGAGTTCTTCACGGGTCCGCTGCCGGAGGACGAGTTGGTGTCCGAACTGAAGCAGATCCGCAAGGGAGTCGAGCTGGCATTCGAGGCCCTGGTCGATGTGCGCGATCGGTCAGACCAGGAAAAGGCCCTCAGTCTGATTCGTGAGGGAATGGCACTGGCACGGCGCTGCGATACGCTGGTCACGAATGTCGCCCAGAGTTCATACGACGCCCGCACTGCAACGGCCACAGTCCTGGCCACACGTTACTACAAGCGGATCGGCGGTCATGTACTCAATATCCTCTCCAGCATCGTGATGCCACTGCACAAGGTGGACTACTACGATGAGGACTCCATTCCGGAGGAATTCAAGACGCAGCCCTAGCGTATTCGTTGCATGCTCTCACGCATCACGCGCACTGCGAGCCACGGGATGTACCAAGCTCGAAATACGCCGATGATCCGGCTGGCCGAGCCATGACCATCCGATGGCAAAGTCCCCTCCCACCGGTTATTCCCTCGCAGGATATATCGTACGCGGCAACAAGCGACGACGATCCAAAATGAAACGACGTGAAAACGAAACATCCGACTCAATCAGGCCGGAGGCACTGCGCCCGCTCGGCCGGGACCTCGCGCACCGTGAAGCGCGCCGAATCGAGCGACTGGCCGAGATGGTCGGGGACTCTCGGCTTTTGACGCGGACACCATAAATGGGAGATCCGGACTAGCGCAGCGCTCCAAACAACTCGCCTGCCCGGGCGATTCCTGGTCACGTTGCCAGCTGGTCGAGCGCAGGGCCGGACCGTATAGTTGAGCATCGGCAAAGCCGGAGTTGTCAGCGTGGCCCGCCGGTTTGAAGACTGCAGGCAAAGAGGATCGATCTGCGTCAACTGCCACCGCCGTGTGTCGATCGGTTCGGGAGCACTCGGCATCTGTAGCAGCTGCATCCAGTCTGAATTTAGCAAAGTGCGCAGCCATGTTGCTGCAGTCCACGCCCGGTGCCGCTCCGAGTTCGGTCTGCCTGCGGAGCCGCCTCGCGCACCTGGGGGCGTCGAGTGTAGTCTCTGCAGCAACGCATGCCAAATGAGCGAGGGGCAGCGCGGGTTCTGCGGCCTGCGCACCATCGAGAAGGGCCATATCAAACACCTCGCTGGAACGCCCTCGAAAGGTCTGCTCAGTTGGTACCGCGATCCGCTGCCGACCAACTGCGTCGCGGACTGGGTCTGTGAGGGCAGTCGGCATCCCGGTTGCCACAACCTGGCGGTCTTCTACGAGAGTTGCACAGCGGATTGTCTCTTCTGCCAGAACTGGCATTTCCGGCAGATGTCACCCGAACGGCACAGGACGACCAGCGCGTCCGACCTCGCCGCGGCAGCAAACAAGCGCACTTTCTGCGTCTGCTACTTCGGCGGAGATCCCGCATCACAGATGCCACACGCACTGGCCACATCCAAGCTGCTGGCGCGGCGCGGCGTACGAGTGTGTTGGGAGACCGCCGGTACGATGCATCCCAAGTTGTTGGACGCCGCCGTCAGGCATTCACTGGACTCCGGCGGCTGCATCAAGTTCGATCTCAAGGCGTTTGACGAAGAGCTCCATCTCGCGCTGTGCGGTATATCGAACCGGCGGACGCTGGCCAACTTCGCACGTGCCGCAAAACGGAGCCACGAACGGCCGGACCTGCCGCTGGTGGTCGCCAGCACCCTGCTCGTGCCGGGCTACGTCGATCCGCACCAGATCGCTAAGATCGCACGGTTCATCGCTGAGATCGACCCGGACATCCCCTACGCCCTGCTCGCGTTCGCGCCCCACTTCCACATGAGCGACCTGCCGTACACCAATGAGTCGCACGCTCGCGATGCCGAGGCCGCTGCTCGCGCGTCGGGCCTCAGCAACGTTCGCATAGGTAACCGCCACCTGCTGCGGCAACCTTGACGAGTGCGGCAGCGTCGACCAACGTCATTGCGGCCTGGAACGCACGATCGCCGTGAGCCACGTGAGACCGACTACCGAGATGGATATCCGAAAGAAGGGTAACGAAATGACCAATAGACAACGGATGACCGCTGGGCTCTTCACCGTTCCCTTGCTTGCATTCAACTCCGTGTTGTGCGGAGCGCAGGCACCCGAACTGCGGTTCGACCACAATCACACGTATGCCGAAGTCGTCGAATACCTGCGGCAGGTGGTTAGGGCATACCCGGGCATCACGAGGCTGCACACAATCGGGCAGAGCTTTGAGGGCCGCGATCTACTGGTGCTCGAGGTCACCAATCAGAGTACCGGAGATGCCCTGGACAAGCCGGGGTTTTGGATGGACGGCAATCTCCACGCAAGTGAGGTGATGGGTGCGGAGGTCTGCCTGAAGAACATCGATGTGCTGGTCAGGCAGTACGGCAACGATCCATTCGTCACCAACCTCGTGGACACCAGAGCCATTTACATCATGCCCAAGCTGAACCCGGATGGTTCCGACCACTACCTGACGAAACCGGACGGAATGCGAAGCAGCGTGCGACCGCATGATACCGACCGCGACGGTGCGTTCGACGAAGACCCCCCAGAGGACTTGGATGGCGATGGCAACATCCTGCAGATGCGCGTGCGAGATGTAACAGGTCCCATGAAGACCTCACCCGATGATCCCCGTCTCATGGTACGTGCAGAGCCGGGCGAGCCTGGCGAATGGAGGGTCTATTCAGAGGGAATCGACAACGACAACGACGGTCGCTTCAACGAGGATGGCGTAGGCGGCCTTGACATCAACCGCAACTGGCCGGGTCAGTGGCAACAGGAACATATCCAGAGAGGCGCCGGCCCCTACCCCCTGTCGGAGCCGGAGACCCGGGCAGTGGCCGATTTTCTGTTATCACACCCGAACGTGACCGGACTTATCAACCACCACATGGCCGGCAACTTCGTATATCGGCCTCCCACTGCTCTTCACCTCGACCCGGTGACCGGTGAAGAGCAGCCGATGGCACCGGCTGACGAGGCCGTGTTCACGTTCTTCGGGAACAAGTACTCCGAGATCCTCTACGACCAGCGTGTGACGACGGTGTACGGTCGGAGCGGACCCCCGAGACACGGCGCCATATGGGGCGTGATGATCGGCTGGGCCTACGACCACTACGGTGTCTTCAGTTGGGTACCCGAGATGGGATCCTACGCGCCATTCGCCGACTACGACGATGACGGAGATGCAACGCAAGTTGAGCGGCTGCAGTGGAACGACACGGAGATGGACGGTAGGATCTTCGTCGATTGGACACCATACGACCATCCGCAACTCGGCCAAGTCGAGATCGGCGGTTTCGTGAGCAAATTGTACGATCCGGATCGCGGCAGCTACACCGCCGTGATGTGCACACCCGGATCGATATTCGATGAATTCCTGCAGAAGCACGCCGAATGGAATCTGTGGATGGCCTCGATGTCACCGTACGTGCAGGTGACCGAGTTGACTATGACACAAGAGGAAGCCGGGTACGCGCGCATTACCGCCAAGGTTCAGAACCAGGGCTATCTGCCGACCAACGTGACCGAACAGGCAATCCGCAACGAGACGGCCAAGCGAGTCACAGTATCGATATCGCTCGAGGGTGCAGAATTGGTGTTCGGTGATCAGATCGTCGATCTTGGGCACCTCGCCGGAAACCGCGCTGCGCCTGTGACTGCCCAATGGATGATCAGGGTCAGCGGAACGCGCGAGCCAACAGTCGTCGTCACCGCTGTCTCCGAGAAGGGTGGCACACACTCGCGAAGCCTGGCCCCTCGGTAGCCGTCAAGCTCGGGAGTGGGAGTCCAGAGACGGCACCCGCCCCCATCCGGCATCTCCGATGAGATCGAGAGACCCCGCCCCGTCAGGGCAGGACTGGAGAGGCTATGTTGAGGCGAGTTGACTTTGCGTGACAAAGTACTTTACATTGCGGCAGTCTTGGCCATGACGAGGAGCAATCTGTGCTCGGGAGCGTCAGCGTTGTCGTAGCCGTCCTCCAGGCCGCATCGGGGCAGTTGCCGGAGCGGGAGTCAGTAGTGCTCTCTCAGGCACAGGACCCCTACCGCGCCCTCGCCCTGGAGGTCGCCGCCGCGGAGTCCGTCGCGGTGGTGGAGTCGCTCTCCGAGGTTGCTCACCTGGCGCCCGTTCACGTGTTGTGGGTCACGGCCCCCGCGTCCCTATCGGACGAGGAGATGATCCGGGCAGGACGGTTCCTCGAGGATCACCCCGACATTGCCGTCGGAATCATCACGGGGTCCACTGCCGGACAAGCCCGCGCTCTCTGGTTGCGGGCGAGTGACGCGAAAGGCACCAGGGCCGCGTACGCAATCGCGAAGCACCCACGCACCGGCGTGGGGCTCCCGATCGGATTGGTCAAAGACGCTCCGGGCAAGAGAAGCGCGCATACGCTCACGAAAACCTCCTTCTCGAATGCTCTGACGGAGGTGGACTACCTGACGTTTGCTGGCCACGGCGGACCGGCGTATCTGGGTCTACCGAACGAATCCCGGTTCGGCGCGGCTGACGTTCCCAGCCTTCCCCCCATCGTGATTGGCACGGGCAGCTGTAACGCCCTCCGACCCTGGGCCCCTCGGTCCCTGGCCCTCGCGTTCGTGGATAGCGGAGCGGCAGCCTACGCCGGATTCACCTTCAGCCCCATCGCCGGCTACCTGCTGGGCCAGTACAAGGACCTATCCTTCCGACACACATGGCCTGGCTTCACCGTGGGAGAGATGATCCAGCTTCAGAACCAGGGCACTCTCAGTGCGTTCGCGACGTTCCCATACTACTTCCTCGCGGGCGATCCCAGGCTCCACCTTCGTGACGCGGCGCCATATCGCTTCGTGAGTGACCGGACTTCCGGGGACGAGCGGATTCTGGAGCTCGAGGACGTTGCCGCCGGAGTGGTGCCCATCCGAATCCCGAATGGCGCGGGGTACGGCTTTGCAGAGGTTCCAGGTGTCGGCTCTGCCGCGGTGACGGACCGGTTCTACAACGGTCGAATCCAGATGATGGACTGGGGGGAGGACAAGCTTCTCCTGGTAGTACAGCAGGCGCCGGCACTCACAGTCCGACTGCGTCGCTCAGCGCCCTGGCACCGGACAATAACGCGGCCCCCCACCGACGCCTTGGACCACACCTTCGTGTATCTACCACAGACAGGGGGCATACCGGCCCCGATTCTCGGTCTGGCAGCATGGTCGATGGTTCTGCTCTGGGGCCACAGAGCCCGAAAGGGCATAGTACGACCCGTCCTCGGAAGATCCTTTCTCGCAGGCGGCGTGCTCGCTGCCATCCTGGGATTGTATACGCTGTTCCGTTCCGGCAACGTCGCTGTGACAAGCAAAGTCATCACGCCGTCAATGCTGGAGGCGCTGGACTTCTTCTTCCTGTTCTCGGGAGCAGCGCTGCTCTACGCCCTGAGCCGATCGTGGCGAGGACGAACCCTTGCCTTCCTACTAGGCGCCTTCCCGGCCCTCGGTCCAGCCCTCTTCTCCTTTGCGGGCTTCACGGCGATCAACATCCGACTAGCATCCGTCCTCGGCGCAGGGCTATACACGCATCACATGGGAGTCCTGTCCTCCATCTCCTTTATGCTTCTTGTCCCGCCACTGTTCCTTGCGTTCAGGTTGGCAGAATCACGACCGTCTATACGTCCTTGAGCAGAGACAAGACCCGATCCAACGCCACCCCCGGTTCCGTTGAGGTCTTGCTGCCGCTCGGGCACCAACACGTCGTCAGCCTGGGATGCGGAACGCCGGTTGCCGCACAGGGAACCGCTAGCAGCCCGATGCGGTGAGATCTGCGGCCATTGCCCCGGCAGTTCGGTGAGCAGAGTGTCACAGATGCGTGCATCGATGCCGATTGGCCTGGCGTGCCTCGCTTCGCGGGCCCTACTCACCATAGCCATCCTGCGTGCAGCAGCCGTCGGCATCAGTTACCGGCCGACCCTGTAGTGCAGGTGTGACACCAGCGGGCACGGGCTGCCTTGATCGAGGAATCGAGGTAACGGTATGAGGAAGCTCGAATCCGAGCGGCCGGGGGCCGTAGCCCGTACCGCGTCTACGCGGCTCTGAGCACAAACAGGAGCTGCCCGAGTGCAACCTCACTGGCATCTTCCACTGGGATCTGCACGACCTCACAACGCTCCGGCAGCCCATCGCCGTCCAGCCGGATCTGGTTGAAGCACTTCATGACCTCGACCAAGGCGAGTTGGGCACCTGGTTCGATCACGTCACCGACGTTCACGTATGCCGGGGATTGAGGGTCGGGCCGGCGGTAGAAGACACCGTGCGTTGGGGACTTCACTGGGATGTCGCCGGCTGCGTGCCCCCCGGCTGCGCTCATGGCTTGCCCGTCCCGATCGGCCCTGGCTGCGATCTGCTCGGCAGTAGCGGCCCCGACGCGAAGCAGCGGCGTGCGGTACTGAACTCGACTGACACCGTCGTTAACGAGCTGCTCCAGCACGGCACCACGCGCTCCCTGAGGCACCAGCAGGTGATAGAACCGCTGCAACTGGCTGAACGTTCCCATCCGCAGGTCCGGCGTGACGTATGCCCCTTTGGGCAGGTCCGGCCGGAACAAGCCAACCGCCGGCGACAGGAGCACGATCCGCTCCGAATCCTGAACATCGGGCTCCACCAGCGCTTTCAAAGTGCGCTCGAACATGATGTCAGATCCTCCGGAACATCGCCGCCAGGTCGTGCAGCGACCAGATACGTGGTGTCTTGACGCGGCGGTAGCCGATACTCTGATAGCTCATCTCGATGATCGTCTCGAGATAGTCGCGCAGCTCCCCCATGAGGACGATCTCGTCGGTGTCGCGCTGGCGCGCTGAACGGAACGGATCCATGTCCTTAGTGATCCGCGCCTCCACACTGGCCATGCCTTGCTCGATCTTCGTCCGCTCGTCCGGGTCGTCGGTGATGATGTTGAAGTTGTGATCCAGTTTGGTGCGGAAAGCACCAATCGCGAGCGTGCGCCCCTCCATCACCGCAAGCCGCGTGATCGGTGTGGATAGCTGCAGCACCGGGTCGTAGGGGTGACCCGACATCGCGTAGTAGCCGGCTCCGGACGCCTTGCGCAGCAGGATCGTGATCATCGGCGTGGTGTTGGTCGAGTTGGTGTACAGCAGATCGGAGCCGTAGCCGAGGAGGCCGTGCTTCTCGGCCTCCGGCCCGATGTCGAAGCCGGATATGTCTTGCAGCCACACGATCGGTATACCGTCAGCGTTGCACGCTCTGGAGAAGGCCGAGATCTTCGCGATGCCCTGCTGATAGAGCAGGCCGCCGGGCCGGGTATTGTGCGGGTCCTCCGGGTGCTGCGTGAGGAACTGGTTGTTGGCAATGAAGCCCGTGTATAGACCGGATACACGACCTACACCGATGATCATCTCTTGTCCGACCTCGGGGAGGAGCTCCCAAAACAGGCTGGCGTCCACCAGGCGCGAGATGACCTGCCGCATGTCGTAGGCCATGCGGTAGTCCACCGGCATCAATCCCGCCAACTCGACCGCGCGGAACCGCGGCTCTACCGGAGTCATGCCGAATCGGTAGTACTCGATCGCCGACGTCGGCAGCATCTCGATCTCCCGGCGGATCATATGGATCGCGGCCGGATCGTCGGGAGCACGCATGTCCGCGCAGTTGGAGATGTGGACGTGGATATCGGGTCCCCCGATGTCGATCGACGTTATCGTCTGCGATTTCCCGCCCTTTACCAACGCCGCACCGGCGATGACCATGTAGGCGTTCTCGGTCATCACCACCTTGTCGCTTATGATCGGCATGTAGCCGCCGCCCGCTATACAGTCGCCGAACACCCCTGCCACCTGCGGCACCTGCTCCGAGGAAAGCAGGGAATTCATCTTGAAGATCTTCCCTGCACCGTACTTCCCTGGGAACGTGTTTGCTTGTTCCGGAAGGTTGAGACCCGAGCAGTCGATCAGGTAGATCACAGGCACCTTGAGACGCAAAGCGATCTCCTGTGCGCGGATGATCTTTTCCGGCGTCTGCGGCCACCACGAGCCGGACGCTACTGTGTTGTCGTTTGCTATCACGACCGTGTGCCGGCCACACACCTTCACAAACGCCGTGACGACTCCGGCGCCCGGCGACTTGCGGGGCGGGTCACCGAACTCGATGCCGTAGTTGACGAACGTGCCGACCGGGAAGACCCGCGTTCCAGGATCCTTCAGCAGATCGATCCGCTCCCAAGTGGTCAGCTTCCCCTTCTGGTGTACCCGCTCTACGTATTCGGGACCCCAGCCTGCGGCCACCTCGTTGCGCCGCTCGAGGATGGTCTGCTCCAGGCCGCGCATGTGCGTGAGGTTGTTATCGTACTCGGCGGCGTCTAACAGCTTCTCGATAGGTATCCCGATATCCTCGAGGACGACCTTGGCCATCAGCGTCCCCCTTGCCGTTGCAGAGCCGTCAGAACGCGAGGTACGATCCCGGTATCGTACGTGCCCGAGCGGAATTCCGGTGATTCAAGTAGCGCGATGTGGGCAGGTATCGTGGTGCTGACACCCCTTATGGTGAACCGGCGCAGTGCGCCGATCTGCAAATCGATCGCGCGCTGTCGGTCTTCACCCCGGGCAATCAGCTTGCAGATCATCGAATCGTAGAATGGCGGAATCGTGGCACCCTGCCTGACGTGCGTGTCCACCCGGATCGCGCCGTCGCCGCCTTCCGGCGGTTCGAAGCGTTCAATGCTGCCGGGTGAGCCCGTGAAGTCATTGAATGGGTCCTCGGCGTTGATGCGACACTCGATTGCGTGCCCCTGGAACCTGATGTCGTCCTGCCGGAGCGCGAGCGGCTGGTTAGCAGCGATGCGGAACTGGTGCTCCATGATATCGATCCCAGTGATCATCTCGCTTACCGGGTGTTCCACCTGGAGCCGGGTGTTCATCTCCATGAAATAGAGACTTCCGTCCTCATCCATGAGAAATTCGACGGTGCCGGCGTTCACGTATCCGGCGGCGGCCGCCGCATTCGCCACGCGCTCTCCCATATCGCGGCGCAGTTCCTCGGACACAGCCGGGGACGGTGCCTCCTCGATCAACTTCTGATGGTTGCGTTGCACCGAGCACTCGCGTTCTCCCAGGTGCACTGCGTGCCCGAACGCATCGGCCAGTACCTGGAATTCGATGTGGCGGCCGCGCTCGATGAGTTTCTCCACGTACAGCCCGCGATCACCGAACGCCTTCTCGGCCTCTATTGAGGCCTGCTCATACATTTCGCCCAGGAGCCCGGGATCGAGGCAGACTCGCATCCCCTTGCCGCCACCGCCGGACCGGGCCTTGAGCAGAATCGGGAAGCCGACCCGGTCGCCGACTTGTCTCACCTCGTCGAGGCTGGTGACGACGCCGTCCGAGCCCGGGATCAGAGGCAAGCCGGCGGCCCTCATCGTCTCCTTCGCCCTCGCCTTATCGCCCATGAGCGCGATCACATCCGGCGGGGGACCAATGAATGTGGTCTTCTGCTGCTCGCACAACCGGGCGAACAACGCGTTCTCGGCCAGGAAGCCCCATCCCGGATGGACAGCCTGGCACTCGTACTGCAATGCGGCTTGGAGTAACGCCCGCATGTTCAAGTAGCTGTCGCCGCTCTGAGCCCCACCGATGCAGACGCGCAGGTCGGCGTCCTCGAGGTGCGGCGAATCCTGGTCGGCGATCGAGTAAACCGCTACCGTCTCCACGCCAAGTTTCTTCGCGGCTCGGATGATACGGGCCGCCACCTCACCGCGATTGGCAATCAGAACGCGTCGGAACATGGAGTCTCCACCCGACAGGGCCCCTTCACGCTGCACCGTTCTCAAACGGTGCGATAGGAATCTCGACGGACCTACCGCAAGTAGCAAGCGCGGAGGCAGCCGCCATTCAGTGGTCGGCGGCCGAGTGGACGCGATGACCACACCACGTACCGGCTGGTTGGCACGGAGATCTCACAGACCACACGCGGATCGCTGCCGAAAGGAGATAGGAGGATGTAGTGGGCGAGATTCGACGCGCCGTGCGGTGAATGCGGGTCCCCGTTTGAGCCAGCCTCGTGCAACGCATCGTGTTCGCACGACACTCTGTCAATCGCTATGTAATCGCCTGGTCATGATGGTGTAGGGGGCCGTGCTGAATCCACAGCGGCGATACGCCTCGATTGCGCGCCGATTCGAGGTATGCGCATACAACCGCAGATCGAGAGCGCCCGCCGCTTGCGCCTCTCGGTGCAACACGTCTAACAGGAGCTCGACGAGCCCACGTCCGCGATGTCCCGGCACGATGTAGAGGCTCTGGACCCACCAGTAGTACCCAGCGTGCCAGTTGCTCCACTCCCTTACTACCGAGGTGCTCGCGACCACCTCACCGTCGTTCGACTCTGCAACCCAATACGAGGCGACGGCTGGGTCGTCCAGACCGGCCAAGACTCCCCGCCTGACCACGCCGGCGTCCTTCTCGGCGGCCTCTGCTTCACGCGCTTCCTGCAACGTGAAGGAGACGATAGTGTGCAAGTCTTTGTGGCTGGCCTTCCTGATGCTGTACTCTTGCGGCATGTCAATCGCCCCTTCAGGGCCGGCGGGCCCCTGTATCTACCAACGTAGTGACTCTGCCTGGTATGCGGCAGGATTCACTCACCGGTGGCGGTGAAGGGATTGGCCCAAACGGCGCGCTGTAGCGAGACAGAGGAGGCGTTGAGGCGAGAATCGTCGATGTCGACCCTAGGCCGGATCCTTCACGACAATCATCTCGGGCGATCTCAGCGCCAGTCCTAGCAGCTGGGGCCGTGTTTGACCCCCGCTGCGGCACTGGCCCAACCCCGCAGATAGACAGCCGCAATATCTCGCGACATACTTGAAGAGCGGGGAGTAGATTCCCAGGCCGAGCCTCACGACACCCCTGAATCGGCAGGAACCGCAATGAGCAAGACGAAGCAGTACGTCAAGACCCTGAAGCTGTGGCGCAACGTCGTTGTCATCTTGTTGATCACCGCGGTGGTGTTCGTCCTGGTGGAAGGTCTGGCCAGTACCGCTATCGCCGCGCTACAGGTAATGCGCTCACCTGCTGGCGAGGCAAGTCAGTACGACAGGACACTCGGCTGGGTAGGCGTGCCCAACGCAGACGTACCGCACATGTACGGCTGGCAGAAGTACGTGCGCACCAACTCGCTGGGGTTTCGTAACGAGGCCGAGACCGACACCTTGGCCCCACCGGGAAAGTTGCGCATCATCTGCGCGGGCGATTCGTTCACCTACGGGCAAGGTGTGGCCAACGACCAGACCTGGTGTCACCGCCTCACCGAGCTGGATGGGCGATTCGTAACCGTGAACATCGCGCAGCCCGGCTACGGCGTGGATCAGATGTACCTGTCGTACCAGCGTGATGGTTTACTGCTGGAACACTCGATCCTCATCTTCGCCTTCGTGCACGGCGATCTGGACCGCATGGCGCGAGAACAGCAGAGTGGTTACGGCAAGCCGGTGCTCAGGCTCGAGGGCGGTGAGCTGGTGGCCGACAACGTGCCCGTACCAAGGTTCCGCTGGTGGCTCAATCGGAAGGTGCGGCGTGCTGACCTCCGCACGGTCGACTTCTTGAGCCGCCTGCTACGACGGCTGTCGTCGAGTGACGCAGAGGATACACCTTCCACGATCGAGACTGTGGGCCCAATCGCGGCCGCGGTGTTCCGCAGCATACAGCGGATGACGGCCGAACAGGACATCGTGCCGGTGATGGTGTATCTGCCAACCCAGCGTGATCTAGAGGCCGCATCCGAGTGGCGCAGCTGGCTGGCGGCAAACATCGACACCACCCGCACCCCGTTCATCGACGTCACACCTGACATGAGCGCTATTCCCGCTGGCCAGGTGGGAAGGTTCTTCATAGCTCTGCCGAGTACAACCGTTGGCCACTATTCCGAGGAGGGCAACGCCTGGGTAGCCGAGTTGCTCTATGAGAGGCTCACGCATCTCCCGCAGCTATTTCACCTGCTCGGCGACCCCGACTCGCTGGCGGTACCTCTAGACTAGGTTCAGCGCCCCACCGCCCGGCACCAGCCCAGGACGCCGCCGCCGGCCGAGCCCCACCTCAGGGAGAGCGCTGAAACGGAATGGTATCAGGGACCGGTTCGTCCAACGCCGCCCTGACCCGATTCAATAGCTCCTTGATCTCTCTCCCCGGTTGAGACTGGAACTCCTCGGGAGTCAGCAACTGCATTGCCCGCCGCTCGAGGCCATAGAGCCGGTCCATCAATGCCAGTATCCGGTCCGGTGTCTCGGCACCCCCGCCTTCGATTTCCTCCGCCAACAACGCAAGCTGGCGCCGCACGTTGTCCTCGTCACCCGCCAACAAATCGAAGTGGCCGAGGGAACTCGTGTAGGGGAAGACGGTGAAGTTCTGCGTCCAGTAGTACTCCCACGGCCCGATCTCGTCGGGGTAGAACTCTATGCCCCAGCGGTTGTCACCCTCGTACCTGGCCTCGATTTCGACTCGGCGGCCGCTTGGTGCCACGAAAGTCCAGGGAACGATTTGGTCCTCAGGCGAACCCGTTCTGACCCAGGTGTCCTTCAATCCGGCCTCAAAGGCATCTCCTAGGATCACCGGGTCGTGTGCTGCCACCACCGTCAGTTCAATTCGATCCCAGGGCAGCAACAGTTGATGCGTTGCGGCCGTCTCGTCCTCCCCCGCACCACGTGTGGCCTGGAGAGTGGGTCGCTCTGCGTCAGAGGCAGCCAACGAACTCACAGCTACGAACCCGGCACCTTCCGCCTGCAAGGGTTCGAGGGAATATGAGCGGCCGTACTCGAGAGCGATCTCACGTTCCAGTGACCTCATCTCTGTCTGGCTCTCCCATTCAAGCACCAGCCTCGGCCGCCTCGAGACATTACGGGAGTCCCCATGGTTGCCGGAGTACAACTCGACCACGGAGCCACGCGTGTCCTCCTCGTAGTCGGCGAGTTTCAGCAGAAACAGCAGTGGTTCGTGGGCATTTACCCGCCGCGTTACGTATGCCGCCAGTCGCGGGGATGTGAGTCTGACGATCGCGTCATCAGTGTGAGCCACAGCCTCGGCTAGCGGCATCTCGCCAGTGTCGGCGTTCGGGTGGGTGTCCGAAGCAAAGCCAACCCCAGGCAGGCCCCATGGTTCTTCCCCGAAGCCAATGTCATTCCACCACACCTCGCCTTGCTTGGGAGGACTCACATTGTCGTTATGGGTGCCGCCACTCCCTGGATTCCAGTCTTTCTTGACCTCGTACAACATCAGTCGGCGCGGCACCGTAATCTCTGACTCAACCTCGAGGATCAGTGCGGCCGACATCACACGAGCCGTCGGCGGCAACTGAATCCGGTCCCAGCGATGGAGCACGCGCATGAGCTCATATTCCGCCCAGAACAGACTGCGCCCCCGGCGACCGGTTCTGACGTGAATCTGTCCCGGCTGATTCCAGCCCCACCTGAACGTTCCGTCCAGGAATCCCCGGATATCGTTGTCCTCCATACCGCTGTAGTGCGGGCCGTTCACGAACACCGAGACGTGACGCTGCGGCGTCAGGGTGCTGGGGCGATTGCCGAAGAACGAGATCCGCAATGTGGTATTGAAGACCGGGGCATGTGCTACGGGCGGGACGTATTCGTACACGTCATCTGGATTAACAAGAAAGGCGCGCACGCGAGGTGCCACAACCAACAGAGCTAGGAAACCCACTACCACCACTGCTGCCAGTAGCATATAGCGAACAGACGTGAATCGTGATCTCAAATGGGCCTCCCGAAGAGTGATAGCTGAGGGCCAGCGATTTGGGGCGTTTCGGCGCCGTTGCTTGGCCTCAGCCTTGAGTCTGGCACGATCGACGCTTCCACTCGCTCACCGCACTCGCCAAGAGTTGCCGATGCACTCTTGCTGCAGATGATACGAACGCGCAAGACGTGTACCGGCCTGAGCCCTGCCGGCGCGACCCTTGGTGGGCGCGCTGCAGCGTGCCTCGCGCCGATCTGAGCCCTTGCGGGAACCGCGCCAGCCGGGACGTGCGACGGTGTAGGGTATGCGCAGCACCCGACGCTGAGCGGCGGGCTCACGGTGATCTGTAACGCAATGAATGCCATCAGGTTAGCCCTGTCAATCGGGTGGCCGCGATTTGGGAATGACGGTTGCCATCTGCCTTGCATGGAGACCATCAGGGCCGGCCGTCGCGGCTGCGCGCGGCCACTGTGTTCGTCCGTAACTAGGGAGATCAGGGCCACCAGCAAGATGCCGAAGCAACCCACCTCAGAAACCTTGACACGCTACGACCGCCGACGATGCAGCGAAAACCACCGTTTCGCGCGGTTCACGCGGGCGATGCATCACTTACTGCTCGATCAGATCCCATTACGGGCCTGGAGCCGCACCCTGTTCGTGGAATCCGGGATTGGCTGGTCAGCCGAGGAGGCCTGGCGCCGCATGGGACGCGGCTATGTCTGCGGCGTGGATGCCTCCCGAAAGATGACCGAGTTAGCGCAGCGACTGCGTGGCGTGGAGGGACGCTTGGAGTTCAAGCACTGGAATGCGATGACGCTCTCCTTCCCCGACGGCTCGTTTGACACCGTGATCACGAGCTTTGCCTTCCACCGTTACTTCGACCCCGTGGCTGTCCTACGAGAGATGCACAGAGTGCTGCGACCGGGCGGACATGTCTACATCCTCGAGCCAAACCGAAAGAGCTTCGGTGGTCTGTTCGCACTGTGGGACTACTTCTTCAGACTCACAGACCCAGGCCACGTTCGGTACTACGCGCCCGCAGACCTGCTACGAATGCTCGATGCAGCAGGCTTCACGGGAGGACGGCAGCTACACCACTATCAGAAGTTGCTCAGCGGAGGCAAACTACTGGCATCTGCAGCCTTCCTTCACGCTCGGCGCGATCGCACCAATCAGAGTTGAGCCAAAGGCGACCAGCGCCAGCGGCGTCGACCTGAGAGGGGACGGTTGCCAACCAGGCGCTCGCACGGTTGATTGCTGCCGTGTCGTAGCGATGGTGCCCGATCCGGGCCCAGGACGATCCACCGGCGGTTGGACCGCATGAACATTCTGGGCATATCTGCGTTCTACCACGACAGTGCCGCTTGCTTGTTGCGAGATGGTGAGATCCTGGCGGCCGCGCAGGAAGAGCGGTTCACCCGCAAGAAGGGAGACGCATCCTTTCCGCGCCATGCCATCAGCTATTGCCTCTCGGCCGGCGGTGTAGCAGCCGCGGATCTGGACTATGTCGGATTCTACGATAAACCGCTGCTGAAGTTCGAGCGGATCCTCGAGACCTATCTAGGCGTCGTCCCCAAGGGCTACCGATCATTCCTCAAGGCAGCACCATTGTGGCTCAAGCAGAAGCTCCACATGGAGAAGCAGATCCGTGATGAGCTGGGATACCAGGGAGATCTGCTCTACGCTGAACACCATGAGTCGCACGCCGCGAGCGCCTTCTTCCCGTCGCCATTCGACGAGGCTGCGATTCTCACGATGGACGGTGTAGGTGAATGGGCGACCGCCTCACTCGGGGTGGGTCAAGGGAATGATGTGATGATCATGAAGGAGATCCACTGGCCTGACTCGCTAGGTCTGCTCTACTCCGCGTTCACATACTACACCGGCTTCAAGGTCAATTCCGGCGAGTACAAGGTGATGGGGCTTGCACCCTACGGGGACCCGAAGTACGTCGATCTCATATACCGTGAACTCATCGATCTGCAGGAAGACGGATCGTTCACGTTGAACCAGAAGTACTTCAACTACCTGTCTGGCCTCACGATGACGAGCGAGGCCTTCAATGACCTCTTCGGCGGTCCGCCCCGAGTTCCTGAATCGAGGCTTACGCAACGTGACATGGACTTGGCTCGATCGATTCAGGAGGTGTGCGAGGAGGTAATGCTGCGAATGGCGCGCAGCGCCCACAAGGCGACTGGATCGAAGAACCTCTGCTTGGCCGGAGGGGTTGCGCTGAACTGCGTGGGCAACGGGCGCATTCTCAGGGAAGGGCCGTTCGAAAGACTGTGGATCCAGCCTGCAGCCGGCGATGCCGGTGGGGCGCTAGGGGTCGCCCAGCTCATATGGCATCGAATCTGTGGACATCCAAGGAGAACGCCTGACCCGGACGGAATGCAGGGTGCGTATCTGGGACCAGAATTCTACGCCGATGATATCAAACGTTACCTCGACTCCCGGAATGCCGTCTACCGCAAACTCGATCGTAGCGAACTGTTGGAGAAGACTGCCGCTGTGCTGGCCGATGGGAAGATCGTTGGTTGGTTCAACGGTCGCATGGAGTTCGGGCCGCGCGCCTTGGGTGCACGTAGTATTCTGGGAGATCCGCAGAACCCCGAGATGCAGGCGCAGATGAACCTGAAGATCAAATTCCGCGAGGGCTTCCGTCCGTTTGCGCCCAGCGTGCTGCGGGAACGAGTGGGTGACTACTTCGAGCTGGACCGGGAGTCACCCTACATGCTCCTAGTAGCTCCGGTGAAGCAGGAACGGCAGATTCCGATGGATCGTGAACAGCGCCGGCTATGGGGCATTGAGAAGCTCAACGTGCCGCGCTCGGACATTCCTGCCGTCACCCACATCGATTATTCCGCACGCATCCAGAGCGTCGACCGGCGTACAAACCCTGACTACTACGACCTGATCAAGGCATTCGAGAGGCTGACCGGGTGCGGGGTCGTCGTGAACACGTCGTTCAACGTGCGTGGTGAACCCATAGTCTGTACGCCGGATGATGCATACCGCTGCTTCATGCGGACTCACATCGATTACCTCGTTCTCGGTCCTTACATGCTTGACAAGCGGGAGCAGCCTGCTTGGGAGGAGCTTACAGATTGGCGGGAAGAGTTTCAGCTAGATTGACCGCTTCTGCCGGCAGGCGCTTTGGGCTCACGCTCGGCTTCGCCTTCATGGCCCTCGGGGCGGTATTGCTATGGCGGGATCACCGAGCGGTCGCTGCCGTTGCGGGCGCAGTCGGGATCACACTCGTGGTCTCCGGGATCGTCATTCCAACGATGCTGGGGCCGGTGGAACGAGGCTGGATGGCGCTGGCACACGCCATCTCGCGGGTCACGACGCCAATACTCATGTGGCTGGTGTACTATGTGACCATATTCCCCATCGGCGCGATCATGCGCATGCTTAGACGCAATCCGTTGGCACGCACCGGGAAGGGAAACAGCTTCTGGTTGGACCGCGAGAGCAGGAACGCGGACCACATGACCCATCAATTCTGAGCGATTGTGGACAGATTACGCAGGGAGTCCAACTGCCATGAGACGATTCACTCTGCTACGTGAGCTGTGGGCCTTCATGCGGGTGCGGAAGAAGTGGTGGTTGCTTCCGATCATCTTGGTGATGCTCGCCATCGGCTCACTGCTGGTCTTCGCGCAGGGTTCGGTGCTGGCCCCGTTCATCTACACGATCTTCTAGGCAGCGGGCACTCCCGACGAACCTGGTCGCACTCGGACCCACCACCCTCCATAGCGCGGCCACCCCACCATCATATACGAGAGCCCGGGGATTCCCGGGCTCTCGCTAGCACCAGCGCTCAATCAACCTACGACTACGGGCTGGGAGCTACGAGCTTGACGCTCGTTGCGTCGGTGACCACGTTCAGAGTCACACCCCCGATGTTCACGGTGGTCGTGGAGAACGAGCCGACGCGCGAGCTGAAGGTCATGATGGTGAACTCGTCTCCAGGTGACGGGACGAATCCGTTGAGTTGATACGCGTCTATCACGCCGCTCAGAGTAGCGACGCCTGAGACGTTCAGTTGATCGTAGTCACCGGCTCCGGTGCCACCGATGTCAATCATGAGTACATGATCGGAGCCCGCAGACTGCATTACCACGTCTCCCGTCATATTGAACACGCCGGCGGCCCCTACAGCTCCAGGCTCGATCCTGCCCGTGCTGCTGAATGTCGTGCTGCTCACGTCGAGTGTCCCGGTCCCGTCCAGGTCACCGGCGTTGCTGAAGGGCCCGCCCGTGGCTGTCATAGCCGGGACCTCGATGTGCCAGGTGCCTTGATTGTCCAGTTCTGCGTCGATTCCGCGATCACCTCCCGCGGCACCAGCTTGGACGTCAATGAGCGCGCCCGACGCATTGGTGAGTGGACCGCCAGTCACATTCAGTTGGGCCGGTTTGGCTGTCGTCGCGTGAGCGTTGGTGAGCTGAATCACGGCGTTGTTGGTCAACCCGCTGGTCACCGTCAGTTCGGCAAAGTCGTACAGATGTTCTTCTCTCTGTTCCGCACCTTCGACTATCAACCAGGATCCAGGTGCAGTGGTCAACACCCCGTTGATGGTGGTGTTACCCTGGACACGCAGTTCAGCCTGGTTGGTGACGGGAGCGTTGATGACTGAGTTATAGAAGTACAGGTCATCGACCCAGTTGTTGTGCGTGATCTGGCCCGGGCCGTTGACCTCTGAATTCCAGAACTGCATCTGCAGTCCGTCCGTCGCGTAGTCGGGCGTGAAATTGACGTATACCCCGTCGAATATGATCTGTCCGCCGTAGGCTGACGTAGGCGTGGTGACGAAATCGAACGTACCGCCGCTGAAGGTCAGGTACACACCGTCCCACACAGCAATGTTTCCGGTTCCAGAATTGACGAAGCTAGGGCTGCCGTCGCCATACTGATATACGTCCACGTTGTCCTCGACTTCCAACAGACCCGTGTTGGTGAACGTCGCGTCCTCCATGGTCAATACCATGGCCGTGCTCACGTAGATCGACCCGCTATTGGTGTGGGCGGCACCGACGTCGCCGACGAAGAACGAGGTCTCTCCTCCAGCCACTTCCCAGATTCCCCGGTTGTTGAGTACGCCCGTCGTGAGTTCCACGTCATGCGTCCTCAAGAACCCAGTGGAGTCGATCATCAACGTCTCATCGACCGTCAGGTTCACCTCGACCAGATCCGATGCTACCAGCATTTGGGTTCCAGTCGTTCCACCTCCTATCGTGCCACCAATTGTGAGGCTCTTCACCGACGCGGTTCCATCGAGAGTGACCGTGTACGTTCCGGCGACATCTATGACTACATTGTCACTGGCAACCGGCACAAATTGAGGATCCCATTTGGTTGGATCGCTCCAGTTACCGTCTGTCGCACTGGCCCATCTGATGACCGCGGTCAGGGAGACGTTCAGTGTGGCTGCACCCGAAGTACCACCACCGGATGCAGTGATCTGAGTGGTCCCTTCACCTGCCGCTATCGCCCACCCACTATCGCCCATTGTGGCAACACTGGGCAGACTGCTCTGCCATGTGAAGACGGGCTGCGGTTGAAGTGGGTTGTTGTTGGCATCACGTGCCTCAGCGGTGAACAGTGTTGAATCACCAATGGTCCTCAGCGTGAACACTGCTGGACTCACTGTGACTGAAGTCGCAACCTGCTGCACCGTGAGTTCCGCGCTACCGGACACGCCGCCGCCGGTGGCAGTGACCTGAGTAGTCCCGTTGGCCGTGGCAGTGGCAAGACCAGTCTCACTAACTGTCGCTACCGAACCACCTCCACCCCACGTGATCGTAGGCTGCGTGCCAAGCGGATGGTCGTTGGCATCCCGTGCCTCAGCCGTGAACTGCTGCTGCGCACCAATCG
>CP070666.1:3578311-3591822 GCA_020351775.1 Gemmatimonadota bacterium
CCACCCGGCCGGTCGCCGGCAGGAAGCCGGCGAAGGGATCTTCCGCGGTTATCCGACACTCGATGGCGTGACCGAGCGGCACGCGCCGTATGTCTTCGAGCAAGGTTGGCTCACCCGCCGCGATCCGTAGTTGTTCCCGCACGATGTCCACTCCGTACACCAGCTCAGTGACCGGGTGCTCCACCTGCAGCCTGGTGTTCATCTCCAGGAAGTAGAAGTGACCGCCCGGGTCTAGCAGGAACTCCACGGTACCGGCACTCACGTAACCCACCGACCGCGCAGCCTGCACCGCTGCCTCACCCATGGCTGCCCTCAGGTCGGCATCCACCGCAGGCGACGGCGACTCCTCGATCAACTTTTGGTGCCTGCGCTGTACGGAGCATTCCCGCTCGCCCAGGTGCAGCACAGTGCCGTGCCGGTCGGCCAGGACCTGAACCTCCACATGACGCGGTCGCTCGATCAGCTTCTCGACGTAGATCGAGCCATCGCCAAACGCTGAGAGCGCCTCGGATGAGGCCTGGGCGAACAGGTTGTCCACTTCTTGCTCGGAGTCGGCACGCCGCATCCCTTTGCCACCGCCGCCGGCAGACGCCTTGAGCAGCACCGGATACCCCACATCGCGCGCCGCAGCCTTGGCCGCATCCACCGTCTCAGTCGGATGCTTGGTTCCGGGGATGACTGGAACACCGGCATCGGACATGCGACGCCTGGCCTCGGTTTTGTCGCCCATCGCCGAGATGGCAGCGGCCGGTGGCCCGATGAAGATCAACCCCGCGTCTTCGACTGCTTGGGCGAACTGGGCTCGTTCGGCCAGAAACCCGTAGCCGGGGTGGATCGCCTCGGCGCCCGTCTCGCGTGCCGCCCTGAGGATCTTTGTGATATCGAGATAGGACTCGCTGGCAGGCGCAGGCCCCAGCTCGACCGCCGTGTCGGCGGCGCGCACGTGGGGGCTGACCCTGTCGGCCTCGGAGTACACGGCCACCGCCTCGAGCCCTTCCTCGTGGCACCCGCGGATGATGCGCAATGCGATCTCACCGCGGTTGGCAACCAGGACCCGCTTCACGCTGCACGTCCCGCGTTACAGGGGAATGTTGCCATGCTTTTTCGGTGGGTTCGTGTCTCGCTTCGTGAGTAGCGTTTGCAGCGCTGAGATCAGCCTGGGCCGTGTCTCGCGCGGATCGATCACGTCATCCAGAAAGCCACGTGACGCCGCGTGGTACGGATCAGCGAATTTATCGCGATACTCTGTAACCAGCTGGTCTAGCCGGGCAGCCGGGTCTTGGGCCTGGGCGATATCACGGCGGAACAGGATCTCCGCCGCGCCCTTGGGCCCCATCACAGCGATCTCGGCGGTGGGCCAACCCACGTTGAAATCGCCGCGCACGTGCTTTGAGTTCATCACGTCGTAGGCGCCGCCGTAAGCCTTGCGTGTTATCACGGTCATCTTGGGCACTGTGGCCTCGGCGTAGGCGTACAACAGCTTGGCGCCGTGCTTGATGATGCCGCCGTGCTCCTGTTCAACTCCCGGTAGGAAGCCGGGAACATCTTCGAAGGTGATCAACGGTACGTTGAATGCGTCGCAGAAGCGGATGAACCTGGCGCCCTTGAGCGACGCCTTGATGTCCAAGACGCCGGCCAACACGGCGGGCTGATTGGCAATCAGTCCAACCGAGTGCCCACCCAATCGAGCGAACCCCACGATGATGTTGGTGGCGTAGTCCGCATGCACCTCAAGGAACTCCCCATCGTCGACCACCCGGCCTATCACCTCGTGCACATCGTAAGGCTTGTTGGGATTCTCGGGGACGATCGACAGCAGTTCCTCATCGCACCTGTCCACCGGATCGCCGGACTCCACATATGGCGGGCTGTCGACGTTGTTGCCGGGGACGTACGCCAGCAGGCGACGGATCTCGTGCAAGCACTCAGCTTCTGAATCGTGGACGAACTGCGCCACACCCGAAACCGACCCGTGAATGTCCGCACCGCCCAACTCTTCGGTGTTCACGTCTTCGTGCGTCACCGTCTTCACCACGTTGGGCCCCGTTACAAACATGTACGAGATACCGCGTACCATGAACACGAAGTCGGTGATCGCCGGGCTGTAGACCGCACCACCCGCACAAGGCCCCAGGATGGCACTGATCTGCGGTACGACACCGGAGCTCATGGTGTTGCGCAAGAAAATGTCTGCGTATCCGCCCAGCGACACGACTCCCTCCTGAATTCGCGCACCACCCGAATCGTTCAACCCGATCACCGGTGCTCCGTTTCGGACTGCCAGGTCCATGACTTTGCAGATCTTCTCCGCGTGCGCTTCGGCCAGCGACCCACCGAACACGGTGAAGTCCTGCGAGAAAACATAGACCAAGCGGCCGTCGATCAGTCCGTAGCCAGTGACGACGCCGTCTCCCAAGGGTTTGTTATCGGCCAGACCGAAGTCGCTGGAGCGGTGGGTCACGAACCGGTCCAGCTCGACAAAGGAGCCCGGGTCGAGCAGCAAATCCAGTCGCTCCCTGGCTGTCAGCTTGCCTTTCTTGTGCTGTTGTTCGATGCGGTCGGGGCCACCGCCCTGCTCCGATTGCGAGCGCAGGCGGTGGAACGTCTCGAGTTTCTTTTCGATTGTCACGGGCCTAGTCGGTTAGGTAGGAGGCCGCGGGACACGCCGAGTGTCTACGGCCTCACTCAGTGGATGCTTCGGTCGGCTTCTTCTCGGTCGGCTCGTCCTCGGTCTGGGGCTCGGACGGCTCCGCCTCGGCCTTGACTGTCTGCGCCTCGTCAGCAGCCGCTTCCGGCGCTTGATCAGCGATCACGGCGTCGGCCGCTGCTGGCTGGTTTACTCCTGCAGCATCAGTTGCGACGCTCTCTCCCAACTCGGCCTCCACTCCCAGCGAATCCTCGTCGGGCAGCGTCGGCGGGATCTCCGGCTCGGGGGGTACCTCACCCAATTCCGTAACCGCCAGCATGATGCGGTGGTGGATCGGATCGACCTCCATCACCTTGAGGGAGACCGCCTGCCCCGGCCGAACCGTCTGCTCGGCAGACTTGCCGTCCGGCACCGGCACCTGTGCCTCGGGCACGAACCCCTCGAGATCGTTGCCCAGATCGACCGTGACGCCGCCATCCTGGAACCGAACCACATGACCGTCTACATCGGTCCCCACGGGATAGTCCTCGCCGATCTTGAGCCACGGGTCTTCCTGGGCCTGCTTCAATCCCAGTGAGATCCGTTTGTTTTCGGTATCGATGTTTAGGATCACGACGTCAACTGCATCGCCCTTCTTGACCACCTCGGAGGGATGCTGCACGCGCTTGGTCCAAGACATGTCGGAGATGTGAATCAACCCATCGATGCCCGGCTCTATCTCCACGAAGGCTCCGAACGAGGTCAGATTGCGGACCTTACCCGAGATCCTCGTGCCCACTGGATACTTCATCGGTAGCACCAGCCACGGATCCTGCTCGGTCTGCTTCATTCCGAGTGATATCTTCTCGTCCTCCGGATCGACCTTGAGCACGACGGCCTCAATCGTCTCGCCGATGGACACAATCTTGGACGGATGACGCACGTTGCGCGTCCAGCTCATCTCGCTGATGTGGACCAATCCCTCGATGCCAGGTTCCAACTCAACGAAGGCCCCATAGTTGGTGATGCTGACAACCTTGCCCTGCACACGCGTACCGACTGGATACTTCTCGATCACATTCTGCCACGGGTAGTCGTGTAGCTGCTTCAGCCCGAGCGAAATGCGCTCACGATCCCAGTCGATGTCCAGGATTTTGACGTCCAGTTCCTGACCCATCCCTACTATCTCAGACGGATGCGACACCCGGCCGTAGCTCATGTCCGTAATGTGTAGCAGGCCATCGACACCACCCAAGTCGATGAACGCGCCGAAATCGGTGATGTTCTTGACGATACCCTTGCGGACCTGGTCGACCTCGAGCTCCTTGATCAGGTATTCACGCTTGGTCGCCCGTTCGGCCTCGAGAATGACACGTCGCGACACCACTATGTTGCGGCGCCGCTTGTTGAGCTTGATGATCTTGAACTCGAACTCCTGACCCAGGAGCTCATCGATGTTGGGGACCCGGCGCAGCGCAATCTGGCTGCCAGGCAAGAAGGCATCCACTCCCATCAAATCGACAACCACACCGCCCTTGATCTTCTTCTGCAGCGTCCCCATCACAGGCTGGTCGTTCTCGTAGGCTTCGCGGATCTTCTCCCACACGCGCATGAAGTCGGCCTTCTTCTTCGAAAGCACGACTGCTCCGTCCTCGTCTTCCAGACGTTCCAGGAAAACCTCCACCTCGTCACCGGGCTGAATCGCGCTGGCATCCTTGAACTGCTCGATGGGAACAGCGCCTTCAGACTTGAAGCCGACGTCCAGGATCACGTGAGTGCTTGTTACCCTGAGAACCTTTGAGTGGACGATCTCGCCTTCAGCGATGCTTTGGAGCGTACCCTCGTACAGCTCCATCATCTTGGCGTATTCCTCGTCGCTGTATTCCTCGTTGTAAAGGTCAGGACGGACTTTGAGGGAGGAGGACTCGCTGCTCACAATCGACGGTCCAGCTCCGGCTGGGGTTGGGATTTCGTGGGACTCTTCAACCATCATGGCGAACTGGGTTTGAGAACGCATAATAAGCCAGATGCCGCACCCACCTGTGGGTGCGGCTAGCCTCGAACCATAGGCCGCCCCAGACCCTATGTCAAGCTAAGAGAATGCCTTCCGCACCAGCGCCACCACCCGCTCCACCTGCTCGGCAAACCCCAAGTCGGTGGTGTCCAGCACCACCGCCTGCTCAGCCCGGGTCAGCGGGGCGACTGCTCGGGTGGAGTCCTTGCGATCTCGCTCATCGATCGCGCGAACAGTCTGGCTCACGCTGGCAGCGTCTGCGGACCGCCCCAGCTGGAGTAGCCGGCGGCGCGCCCGTTCTTCGTTCTCAGCCGTGAGGAACACTTTGACCGCCGCGTCGGGAAACACGACGGTCCCAATATCTCTGCCGTCGATGACGACACCCCGCGGGTGATTCTCTGCCGCCTGTCTCAGTTCGTGGTTCACCCACTGCCGCACTTGGGGCAACGCCGAAACCTCAGAGGCCCGGGCAGTCACCCGATCGCTGCGGATCTCCGACGACACGTCCACTCCTGCTACTTCGGGACGGAATCTCCCCGCAACCAGGCGCAGCCGGACGGGCAGCGAACGCGCCAAGCCGACGATCTGCTGCTCGCCAAACTGGATGCCGGAGTCGAGGTAGGCGAGTGTCACGGCCCGATAGAGCGCCCCGCTATCGAGGTGGGCGAGATCGAGCCGCTCTGCTACGGCGCGCGCCGTGGTCGATTTGCCCGAACCTGCCGGGCCGTCAATTGCGATCACTCTCAGGCTCATCGTCCCGTCACGAGCCGTAGGTCCTCGAAGAAGCCGGGATAGCTCACCGCTGCAGACGCCGGCTCGGACAACTCGATGCGAGCCTTATCAGTCAGACCAAGAACAGCGAAGGTCATCGCCAGCCTGTGATCCCGAGCGGTCTCGACTCTGCCCCGCAGCGGCCGCTCGGACCCGACGACGTGCAAGTCGTCACCAGCGACCGCGGCCTCGGCACCGATGGCTCGTAGGTTTTCGGCCACCAGGTTGAGTCGATTGCTCTCCTTCACGCGTAGTTCGCCCACCGAACGAAACACCGTCTCGCCGGCCGCCCTGGCCGCCAGCCCGGCCAGCACCGGAACCTCGTCAATCAATCCGGGGATTTCCGCCGCCTTTACCTCAGTTCCGGTGAGCCAGGAGGGCGACACGACCAAGTCCGCCACCGGCTCCCCACACACCTCCCTCCGCCGCTCCGTTTTGATGCGACCCCCCATACGCTCCAGCACGTCGAGGTAACCGCTGCGCGTGGGATTGACTCCGACATCTTCGATCAGCAGTTCACCGCTGTCGGCCAGGATCGCCGCGGCCACCAGGAAGGCTGCCGAAGAAGCATCGCCCGGTATCTGCAGATCGAACGGCTCGGTCCGCGGCCAGACGCTACCAGCCGACTGCAGCGAGATCTCGACGGCGTCTACCCGAATGTCCATCCCAAGGTAGCTGAACAGACGCTCGGTGTGATCACGCGACCTTGCCGGCTCCACCACAGTGACCGGGACTCCGCCAGCGAGACCCGCCAGCAGCAGGGCACTCTTGAGCTGGGCGCTGGCCACCGGGCTCAGGAAGCGGAACGGTTTGAGTTGTGCCCCCCGGATCCTCAGAGGCAGGCCGTCCCCCGCTTCCTCCCGCACCGTGGCACCCATTTGCACCAGCGGCTCGGTGACACGTCGCATCGGGCGACGGCGCAGCGAGGCGTCTCCCGAGAGCCGCGCCTCGAAGCGGTGACCGGCAAGGCAGCCCAGGATCAAGCGGGCCGTGGTCCCCGAGTTGCCACAGTCGAGCGTCCGACTCGGCCGGCGCCAGGCCCTGCCACGGACGACCGTGACCTCCCCTCGGCGAAGGGGCCCGATAGCGACACCCAACTGGCGCAGCACCCGCGCGGTACTCTTGGCATCCAACGCGGTCAGAGCTCCATCCAGCACCACTTTCGTGCGTGACAGACCCGCCAGCATCAGCGCCCGGTGCGTGACGCTCTTGTCACCCGGAGGTCGGATGCGGCCCGCCACCCTCATTCCACCGCTCTCTTTCTCCAGTTTGAGCCCGCCTCAAGCCAGCTCCGGACTGCCTGCCGGTCACCCCTCCGTAAGGCCGACTCGAGCGACCGGAGTTCCAAGCCGAAGCCCTCCAGCGCTTCTGTCAGCTGCTGTCGGTTGTGCAGTAGCGCGTCGGCCCACGCTTCAGTATCGCTCACCACAGAGTCCAGAATCGCCAGTGCCGTGGGACCGTAAGTGATTCCCTTGGGCCCGCGCGACGCCAGCGTCTTCGCAAGTGCCGCTGCCACAGCTTGGGGAAAATGGCTGGTCCAACCCAAGATCCGATCGTGCCGCTCGGCATCGATGGTCACCGGCTGCAGCCCCAATACTCGTTGCCAGAAATCAGCCACCTCAAGAGCCGCATGTCCGTCACTCGCTGCCGGACTGACATAGACTATCTGCCCAGTGAAGCGGTCGGGCCGCGCGGCACTGAACCCTCCATCGCCCCGCGCCACCAACACGTTTGAGCCGGCGAAGCGCTCACCCAGGCCCAGATCTACGGCAGCCTTCACCACGGGTCCCTTCACGCCGGATAGGTCGGTGCAGTAGACAGATCTCGTCGCTATGGTGGCCGCCAATGACCGCAGCGTGTGCACGGTCTCGGAGACAGGTGTGGCCAGAACCAGGAGGTCAGCTACCTCAGCCACCCGCTTCACGCTGGTTGCCATCTCCGTTACGGCTCGCGCTCTCACAGCGGCAACGCCGTCTTTGCGCACCCGCGAAAAACCGATGATTCGCTCGACTCCAGCCCGTGCCGCCTGCCAGGCGACAGAGCCACCCAGCTCGCTCAGTCCAATCACACCGAGGCAGTCGGGCTTCATCCGAGAGTCCAGGGGCTAGCACCGCTGGGGGTAACAACCAGATCGGCAGCAGACCACGTCACGGCCGCAGCGGCGCCTGTCAGCCTCAGGTCAGCTGGCGCTGGCCCATGGACTCCGCTGCCAGCTTCATCGGGCTTCCAGTGATTCTCCACTGCGGCCGCGACGCTCGCGCCGGCCGCGCTCCGCCAAGCGAATCCGGATCAGTCCCTGATCGGCGCGCTGCACCGTACTGTCCACCGATTCCCCGGGACCCCGCACCGCCCAGCCGAGCGAGATCGGTATCGGCGCCGATGCAGCTGCCTGCTCTGAATACCGTCGCGCAATCTCCCTGGTGGCCTCGACGCTGTCGCCGAGCAGAACTACCAGGAACTCGTCCCCGCCAATTCGTATCACTGCATCTTCGGCTCTGGCGTGGCGCGTCAGGAACCGGGCCAGCTTCACGAGTATGGCATCTCCGGCAGCGTGTCCGAATTCATCGTTGTACCGCTTGAAGTGATCCACATCCACCACGATCGCACCCATAGCAGTGCCATCGGGTTCTAGCCTCGCCTCAAGATCCTCCAGAAAGCGGCGGTTGTAGCATCCTGTGAGCGGATCACGCACCAGCAGCTTGCGGAGTCTGAGCTCTACTTCCTTGCGCTGCGTTATGTCGATCAATATGCCATACAGTCGTTCGGACTTGGTTTCGGGATCCCGCACCAGATAACACGTATCCAGCACAGTGCGGACCGAACCGTCGGGCCGCTTGATATCCAATTCGAAGTCGCGCACCAGCCCGTTGCGCTCGAGCAGCTCGTGCTCCTCTTCCAGACTATCACCGTTCACGCACAGCTCTGCAACCGACCGCTGCTGCAGCTCTGCGAGAGTCTCGAATCCGAGCAACTCAAGCAGCGCTGGATTGGCGTCGATTATCCCTCCCCCCGGTGTCGTGATGTAGATCCCTTCCGGGATGTTGAGCACAAGTTCCCGTAGAGTCTTGGGGTCCTCAAGCTGGCGATCGGGATGATCGCCGGTTCCGCCGATGCTGGTCATGCGAGCCGATCCTTGGTGGAATGTGGCTGTAGACGGTTTGTGAGACCTTCAGATGCTCACGACGGTAGTCTGTTTCTCTTCTCGATTGACCTCAATCCCGAGAGTGAGGCATCGCGCACTTCCTTGTCACGATCCCGCTTGAGGGATTCGAGTACACGTTTGGCTTCTTCTCCACCTGCTATGGCCAGGCCTTGGACTGCAGCGACTCGCAGAGTACCCCCTCGCGATCGGAACAAGCCACCCGTCTTGCGTGCTACCTCTTTGAGTGCAGCGATCGCATCCGGGCTCCCAATCCGGCCCAACGCACGGTAGTACTCGCCGCGCACTTCGTCCACCTCCTCAGCGTCGATCGCGTTGATGAGCGGCATGACCAGAGCACTCAAGCCACTCCCCCCCATTTCTCGGGCGACACTCGCCCGCACTCGAGGATCTCTATCGTGCAGCGTCGGCCGCAGGTAGCGGACGGTGTGGGGCGTCCCGATCTTGGCGAGCGCCACGCCGGCGGCAAGGCGGACCCGTGCATCCTTGTGCTCCACTACCTTGCCCAGAGCGGGAATCGCCTCCTCAATGGCGAGCTCACCCACGAGATCAGCAACGTTGCGAACCACGTACCACTCATGGTGCCCCAACATATTCACGATGATGTCCGTACCCTCCTGAACCTGTCTCAGGGCTTCGAGGTAAGCACGGCGCTCGGCGAACGTGGGAGCCGCTATCAGCTGATCCATCAGGAGCTGAGTGCCCTTCGTTCCCGCACGACGCATGATGTTGATGATGTCGCGTCCGTATAACGGGTCTATCAGCAGTTTGCTGAGCGGTCGCAGCACCTCGGGGTTGAGCAGACCCCGCCACGCGATCTGATAGGCTTCGCGGACTTGATCGTCGGCAACCTCGCTTTCCTCGCGCAGCACCTTCATGAGCGCTTCGACCGCTTCCTCGGTCCTGCCATCCTGAATGGCACGACTCACACCGACGGCAACTTCTTTGAGGGCGCGCGTCGTCTCTGGGGCACCGCCCGGCCGACGGAGGCTGCGGGCCGCAGCGGTCGGAGACACCGGGCGCCCCTTCGTGCGCTCCATCATTTCGGTGAATCCGGCACCCTCGTGCTCGGGGATGATGTCAAAGGCTTGCGGCTCCTGTTCCGTTTCGGTCTCCTCCGGCGCTGCGACTGCCGCTACCGCATCGGTGACCCTCGCCTCGCGCTTGCTCTCCGCCGGAGACTCGCCGGACAGCTCGACTACCGCGATCCTGCGAATGCCCGCAGCAGCGAGAGCCTCGACGATCGCACTGCCATCGGCGCCGGCGCCCGGCTGATCTGCGACAGCACGAAACAGGTGCATCAAGTCCAATGCGGGCGTTCCCTGTGCGACTATGACTTCACCCACGCCGTGGGCTCGCAGCTGCGAAACCAGCTCGGAGACGAACGGTACCTCCGGAGGTATGGTCGACCCCTCAACTGCGAACCTGTGACCTTGCACCCGAGCGGAGAAGCTGCGCTGATTGACCACCTCGAGGAGCGAGCGAAGGGCGGCCTTCTGGTCATCGACCGCGCCGGGATTGCGCCGCAACAGGTCGACCATGCGGGCCATAAGCAGCGCGATCTTGTGCTCGTCTTTCATGGGTCAAACATAATTCTCGGTCACGCAGACCGGCAGGGAAAGGAGGTCGCGAAATCGGGCGAAGCACGACGGAGGAATCTAGGGTAGCAGCTCCCACCCGGCCTGGAACTCGTTGAGCAGGTCGACACTGCGCTGGTCCAGCACGTGATCGCGCTCGGGCACTTCCAACGTTTTCTCCTCACCGCACAGCACCGTGCTGAAGTACCGCTGTCCCGTGTCGTTGGCCAAAGCGACTATCGACCCCAGATCCGGTCTGGCTCGCGCCAGTACCAGGGCGGCCGCCACGTTGCAGCCGGACGAGATACCGCAGAAGATCCCCTCCTCGCGAGCCAGTCGCCGGGCCATACTGACACTTTCAGCGGTAGTCACGGTTATGACTCCGTCGAGCAGACTGACGTCCAGGTTGCGAGGCACGAAGCCATCACCAATGCCCTCGATGCCGTGAGGCCCCCAGCGCCGCCGCGACAGAATCGGGCATTCGGCGGGCTCGACGGCGTACAGCCTGATGGACGGATTCCGGTTGCGCAGGTAGCTGCCGGCGCCTGTGAGCGTCCCGCCCGAGCCTTGCGCCACGACGAGAGCGTCGACTCGACCCTCGCTTTGCTGCCAGATCTCTGGGCCAGTCGTGCTGTAGTGGGTCTCCGTGTTCACCGGGTTGTCGAACTGAGCCGGCACCCAGTATCGCGCGGGATCACTGGAGCGCAGCTGCTCCAGCTTGGCGAGCGCGAGGTCGACATCGCTCTCCCCACCCGGCGTGAGCACCAGCTCCGCCCCGTAGGCCTCAACCAGCTTGTGGCGCTCCTCGCTCATGCCTCTGGGCATTACAATCACGCAGGGGTATCCCTTCACCGCCGCGATGCAGGCGCAGGCCGAACCGGCATTGCCTGTAGAACACTCCAGCACCGTCATCCCAGGTCTCAGCTTGCCCTCGTGCTCTGCCTGCTCGAACATGCGCAAGTAGATCCGGTCCTTGAGGCTGCCGCTCGGTCCGTACCACTCCAGCTTCACCAGCACTCGCGACTCGAGGCCCGCGGTCACACGCTGTAGCTGCACCAGCGGCGTGTTCCCGATGGCATCGAGGATACTGGGACCGACCGGACTCGACGTCGCCCTTCGCTTGGGCCTTATCATGAGCCACCCCTGCCGGCTGCCAGCTGCTCAAACGTGTCGTTCTGGATGGCGTATTGCGCCCAATCCTGGTAATCGAAATGCCACCACTCGTAGGGATATACCCGGAAGCCTTCGTCCTCCATGACCCGGCGCAACAGTTCGCGATGCCAGCGCTGCAGCGACGTCCCGCCCGGATACCGCGCGAATGAGCGATCGGAGAACTCATCGTAGCCGCCGACCATGATCACGGGCTCTCCCGTGGCTAGATCAACCAGCGTGAGGTCGATTGCGCAGCCGCGGTTGTGCCGCGAGCCAGTGGCGGGATCGGCCACGAAGATCTTCTGATCCTCCGGGGTCGCATCCCAGAACATCTTGGTCACAAACCAAGGCCGATATGCATCGTGCAGCAGGAGTCCGTACCCAAGGGGCCGTAGCCTGCGATGAGCCCGCACCACGGCCTCTGCCGCCGGCCGCTGCAAGTAGGCGCGTTGCTCTTCGTAGAACACGGCACCCATGAAGTTGTTGGTGGTCGCGTACCGAACATCCAACCCGATCGAGGAATCCAGCTGCACGATTTCAACGAGTTCGGGGTCTCTGAACTGCCCTCGCTCAACCGGAGGTTGCGCCGCGAGGGCCGCGGCGCGGATTTGCTCGACCGGCTGCAGCAGCTCGATACGAAACGTGCTGCCGTCTTCAGGGCCGACCGAGCGGCGCTCGAAACGAATGCCTGCCGCAATCGCATTGGATGCACGGCCCGTTTGGTCCCGCTCGAAGACCACCCGCTCGCCATGGTACAAGCCCCAATCCGGGAAGGCGAACGTGTCGGCGGCGATCTGTTCCAGCGGATAGAGAAAGAACCACTCGATCAGCGCGTGCAGCCTGCCGTCGCGCTCCAGGATGTATAACGTGTTGTAGTCCCAGCCGTACTCACCGATCAGACCGCGCCACCGCGCCGGCATCTCGGCGGGCCTGCTTTGCTCGACGCGCGGCAGAGTATCGCCAGCGATCACCACGGCACCATCCAACAGGCCCAGTCGCGTTCCCCAGGCCAGCGGGTCATCCACCACCAGACCGTCCGCCCCCGCGCGTAGCTCGGCCCTCACGCCGCCCCGCCCTGGCAGCAGAAATAGCCGATCTTCCCACTGCTCCAGTTCGATAGACCCAGCTCCGTTGCCGTATCTTCCCGCGACCCGCCGCGCCAATCCTGGCGGCAGAGGATCCGCTGCGGGAAATGCAACGCTCGAACGGTCGTCCCGCAGCGCCAGCATGGCGCGCACCGCTGCCTCAGCGATGCGCCCCGCCACCGAGTTCGCCGCATCCTTGGTGACGACAACGACCGCCCCGAGCCTTTCATCCGGCAACAGCAGCAGCTCCGTGGCGAAACCGTATATGGCTCCCCCATGGCCGACGCTACGATGCCCGTCGATCTGCGACACGGCGAACCCGAGCCCGGCTCCAGTGGTCTGCCCGGCAGCGGCGAACTGCGGTATCCACATGGCTTCGAGTGTGGCGCTCTCCAGCAGCGCTCCTTCCGGCAGAGTGCCTCCGGCGAACAGCACGCTCATGAAGCGGGCCAGATCGGTGACCGTCGAGTACATGCTCCCCGCGGGCGAGGTTCCCAGTTCGAACGTGGGGGCTGTAAATACGCGGCCGTCATATGTCCACATGTATGCCTTGGCTAGCCGGGCAGCGACGGCCGAATCCGGCTCGAACGCACTGTCGTTGAGCCCCATATGACCGAGCACGGCTCGCTCTAGGTACTCGGCAAACGGCTCGCCCTGAGTGCGCTCCAGCACGTAGCCGGCGGCCGCGATGGCTGCGTTGGAGTACTTGAAGCGAGTCTCGGGCTCATACACCAGCCCGGTACCATTGAGGCTGCCCACCGTCTGCGCCAGCCACGGCTGCGTAGCGTCGAAGTAGTGCCCCACTGGCGGCTCCCGCACTAGACCGGAATGGTGCGACATGAGCTGCCGCAGGGTGATTGGCTTGCCGAACGGATTCGTAGGTTTGAACTCGGGCAGATACTGCGAGACAGGAACATCCAGATCGAGCTCACCACGCTCGACCAGCTGCATGATAGCGATATCGGTGAACAGCTTGGAAACGCTGCCCACACGGTAGACCGTGGTTGCCGTGGCAGCGACACTGTCTTCCGGATCCGCCAATCCGAACCCGCGCGCCCATACCGTCTCTTGATCGTCCACCAGCGCGACCGACGCGGCGGCTATCTGCTTCCCCACCATCTGTTGC
>CP070666.1:3591922-3598572 GCA_020351775.1 Gemmatimonadota bacterium
CACGCGCTACTCTGCACTCTATTCAGCTCCCAATGCCATCACAGGATCCACCTTGGTTGCCCGCCTGGCCGGGATGAAGCTCGCCAGCAATCCTACCGCTGCAAGTACGATCACGACGAGGCCGAACACAAACGGGTCGCGGGCGCTCACATCGTACAGAACGAACTGCAGCGGATTGACAGCCAGAACCGCGAGGCACAAGCCGACGCCTATACCAAGTGCGAGTTGCAGTGCTCCCTTGCGCATCGTCAGTCCGATGAGCTGTCCAGCTCGGGCGCCTAATGCCGTGCGGATGCCCATCTCTCGTGTTCGCCTGCTCACCGCGAAGGATATCACGCCGTAGAGCCCTATGGCCGCGAGAAACATTGCCATGAATCCAAGCAACATGAACAGAGGGCCGAAGATGCGGTACAGCCAGGTCATCGCTTCGATTACCTCCGTCATCGACATCACGTCGTAGATCGGGAGGTTGGGATCGACCGACACCACCGCACGACGTACGTCGGCGGTCACTGCCATCGGCGAACCTGATGTCCGAAGGGCGACGTTTACGCTGATTCCGACGCCACTTTGGAGGAACGGGATGTAGAAGCCGGCCGGACTTGCCGTTGGATTGGCCACTCCCTCCATCTTCATATCGGGGACGACGCCGATCACTTGCAGCCAGTGAGCCGCCTCATCGCGGCGACCCATGCGAATACGTTTGCCCAGCGCGCTGCCTGATGGGAAGAACGTTCGCTCAAAACTCTGATTCACTACCGCGACGGGGAGGCTGCCGTGACGGTCGGTGGATTGAAACGCACGACCCTGCAAGACGTCGACGTCGAAGGTGCGGAAGTATCCGGGGGTGACGATCCCCTCGCGCGCAATGGGGAAATCCTCGTCTGTCGCGTAACTATGCCCCTCCACTTCGAAGACACGTGTGCCGTTGCCGCGGGCCGGCAGACCATCGGAGAGCGTCGCGGCGACCACGCCGGGCAGCGCTTGCAGTCTGGGAAGCAGCTCCTCGTAGAACGCCAAGCGGGCCGCGGTGTCGGGATACTCGGCTTGAGGCAGGGCTATGCGGGCCGTGAAAATGTTGTCAGTCTCGAACGGGAGATCGATCGAGTTGAGTTGTACTGAACTCTTGATCATGAGACCGGCCGCTATCAAGAGCGCGCAGGAGACAGCGACCTCGGCGACCACCAACCCTCCCGAGAACCGGCCGCCAGCGAGGCTGGACGCTCCACGGCTTTCGTCCTTCAGCGCTTCACTGATGCTAATGCATGAAGCCCTGAGGGCGGGGTAGACACCTGCGAAGACCGCGGCGAGCAACGTCATACCTCCGGCAAAGAGCATGACTCGGTAATCGGGCTCGAACGTGATCCAGAACGGAGGTGGTGAGCTGCTGGTCATCGCCACGAACCATTTCACTCCCTGTACCCCCAGCCCATAGCCCACCAGGCCGCCGATTGCCGCAAGTACGAGTACCTCGATCAGAAGTTGGCGGATCAATCGGCTACGAGTGGCTCCCAGTGCAGTACGCACCGATACCTCGCGAGTCCGTAGCGTGGCGCGGGCCAGCAACAGGTTGGCTACGTTGGCGCATGCAATGAGCAACACGCCAATCACCGCACCCAGCAACGTGAACAACACCGGTCCGAATGCTTCCCCTGTGTATCTCCATGTGAACTGTTTCAAGGCCACACCGACATCCTGATTGCTATCGGGATACAGACTCTCCAGCCGTCGGGCCACGGCGGTCATCTGCGTAAGCGCAGCCTCGATCGAGACGCCCGCCTTCAAACGGGCGACACCATAGTAGTGCGCTCCCTCTCCTCGCGGTGTTACTGCCGCATCGATCTCGAGCGGAATCCACAGCTGTTCGTGGTCCGGGAACAAAAAGCCTTCCGGCATGACGCCGACGATCGTGCGCTGCACGCCATTGGCCCGTACCGTACGGCCCAGCACGTCCGGGTCCGCACCGAACCGGTGCTGCCACACATCGTACCCTATGATGATCACCGGTGTGGCGCCGGCGCGATCCTCTCCAGCGCGGAACCTTCGCCCCAACACAGGATCGGCACCCAGAACGTCGAATATGTTGGCGGTGACAAAGCCGGCGGTGTGTCGTTCGGGATGCCGCTCGGTATCTGCCAGGTTCACCGTCCCGATGGCTATCGCCGCAATACCATCGAAGACTGTCTGCTGTTCGCGCCAGTCCTCGAGGTCGTGGATCGTTATCCCTGTTCTTTCGCCGTTGGGTGGCTCAGTGCGGTCTATCGATAGGATGCGATGTGATTCGGGGAACGGCAGGCCCTTGAACAGGGCGCCGTTTACGATGCTGTATACCAAGGTGGTCAAGCCGATGCCGAGCCCAAAGGTTGCAATGACAATGAGGGATAGCCCCGGGTTCTTGAGCAGCAACCTGACCCCCAAGCGGAGGTCTCTCAGTGATGCGTCCATGCACGCTCCCGCCTGCCGTGATGAATTGCGTCAGTGGGACGGCTCGATCTGATCTGTAGCGCTGCAGACAATACGACGGGGGTGGGAAGGCGGTTTCGGACAGAGTGGGGTCTCGACCCTGACTTCTGCGCGTATCCAGTTGCCGGTCGGGTCGGCCGACTCGTCAGCCTATTGCCGGTTCGCCAGCCGTGACCACGCAGCCTTGCCGGGGCCCGCCGAGAGCCACAGCAAGATCGTGATGGCGACCGAAGAGGCGAGACACCAGGCGCAAGTCGCTCCGATGACGAACGGCTCCAGGAACGTCAGGTATATCGAGAACAGAGTCCCCGCAAAAGCGGTCGCCAGCAACAAGAGTCCGGCATAGTCGGCAGTCGGCTGTGATGCTGATCTTGCTATGAACCACATCACGATGATGGCGATGTAGGCAAGCAACCCCAGCATGCCAACCGGAACGACACCGAGCAGCACCGCATACTTACTCTGCTGCACCGTGTTGCAGTCTCCCACGGGACCACAAACCGCCGTTACCCCACTGGCCTCCACGTAGCTCAGGTAGCTGGCGACCACGATTCCTAAGACAGCCACGGCGAGAATCGCAGGCGGGGGTCTGGACCAGGAGCTCTGCTCCCGCTTCGGGGCCACAATGACGACTACGCTCGCGACCATGCCGACTAGAACCAGGACCGCGACACCGTTGCCCACCGGATCACGCTGCAGGTTCTCTACCATAGTGGGCCGCCTACTTGGCACGACATCGAACGGACTGGCTGCGGAATCAGCGACCGGAGAGACAGCTTCGACCGAGTCGATCACTGAACCGACGGCTGTGTCTGCGGTCGCCGCGGTCGTTGACTCGCTGGCGGTTGCCGTATCCGTAGTCGGCGGCGCCTCAGGATCCGGCTGAGCTGCGGCGGCCGTAGCGGAGTCCGGCGGTAGCTGGGATTGAGTTTGCCGTGCAGTCGAAACCTCGGGATCCGCTACAGCAATGGTGTCGGTGGGCGCAGCGGCATCTACTGTGGCGGCGATGGTGTCCCCGGCTGCCAACGCACTGTCTGCTGCAAGCCCTAGAGTACTGTCAGCAGCGGGGCGTGCGGCCAACTCTGAGTCCGCCACCGCGACGGAGGCCGTAGGGAATGCCGGCGTCAACTCGGCGAGGCCGGGGATGGGGGGCCAATCCAACCCTCCGTCCGCAACGGCCTGTCGCATCAAAGGGTGGAAGCGAGACGGTATCTCGATTCCGCCGACCAACACATCGTCACCAAAGATCATCCGCGGCACACTGCCCTCCTCGGGCGGTATACCGTGGCTCTCCAGGTCCGCGACGAATAGCCTCCCACCCACCGGGCGCGTGGCATCTACCAGGAGGATCTCGAGCTGTTCGTTGTACATCAGATACAGACTGCGCTCTGCTTCCGACGCCGACTGATCCACCCACATACGGGGCTCGCCACCGTAGACGTCGAAGAAGATCGGGAGATGGTCTTGGATCACATCATGGCAGTGGGGGCATGAGGGTGAAAAGAACATCACGACCCGCACTACCTGCGTCTGGGCGTGTAACTGCCCGCTCGATGCCACCAGAGGAAGGAGGAGCAGAACCGATACGGCTAATGGCCGGAGGACGTACCTCACGTTACAGCTCGACTCCGATCGACAGCGTTCAACTGAATAATAACCCTTGCCTGGGATGAGGAATACAGATTGCTCCTAACTGCGGCGCCGCACGGCCAGCGAGGCAGCTTCCTCAGAAATGAGCAGTAGCGCTACCGCCACCTTGTCCGCAACCTCCTGCTTGCTCAGACGCAATTCCTCGAACTGATTGACGTACTCGACTGCCCGGCCTACCTGCCGCCGCAACGAAAACCACGGCAGCCAGCCACGCACTCGCGCCACGAACGTGGCCTGCAGGTCAGGCCACCGTCCGCCACGCCAAACGCGGACCTCGGCGAACCAGCCTGGGGAACGTAGCTTGACGTCCACGTGTACGTTGGCGGTACGGAACACCGTGACGCGGATTGTCTTGCTCATTGCTTGCTCTCGATCTCCCATGTGACACCGCAAGACGCGGACGGTTCCGGATTGAGCGCTGGAGCCCCGGTGGCGCCGCTGGCCATCGCACACAATGTACTCTACCTTGGTGGCGCGATTAGGAGACCACAGCCAATGGCATCAAGAGCGATCGATCCTCCCCAACCGGACGCGCACTTCTTTGCTTTGCAGGAGGCGTTGGCCGGCAAGTACTCGATCGAGCTGGAGCTGGGCCGCGGTGGCATGGGCATCGTGTATCTGGCGTTGGATGTGCGGCTCGATCGTCCGGTCGCGCTCAAGGTGTTGCCGGAACACATGGCCCGGGATCCCGACCTGCGGGCGCGGTTTCTCCACGAGGCACGTACATCGGCGAAGCTTTCTCACCCCAACATCGTGCCGATCCACTCCGTCGACGAAGTCGGTGATTTCGTCTTCTTCGCGATGGGCTACGTTGCGGGCGAGACGCTGGGCGAACGGATTCGCCGCCAGGGGCCGCTCTCGCCGTCAGAATGCACTCGCGTGCTGCGCGAGGTGGGTTTCGCGCTCAGTTACGCGCATTCGCAGGGCGTGATCCACCGCGACATCAAGCCTGACAACATCCTGATCGAAGATGGCAGCGGTCGCGCGCTGGTGGCCGATTTCGGGATCGCCGGGATCGTAGATGACTCACAGGAGGTCGCGGAGGAGGGGATCCTCGGGACCGTGGAGTTCATGAGCCCCGAGCAGGCCTCAGGAGGTCGGCTCGATTTCCGTAGCGACCTTTATTCACTTGGGATGGTGGCCTACTATGCGCTCTCCGGTGATTTGCCGTTCAAATCGGACAGTGTCAGGACTACACTCGAGCACGTGCGCAGCGCTCCGGTGCCACCCGTGTCGGCGGTGGCGCAATCGGCGCCCCGCCGCTTGGCGCGCGTCGTTGACACTTGTCTCCGAAAGGACCCGACGGACCGGTTTGAATCCGCTGACGAATTTGCCCAGGCATTGGAAGTGGTAACCGCTGCTCACAAGCAGATTCCGGTCGCGGTGCGCACGTTTCTCTACGACCCGATCGACCTTGGCGGCGACGCGCCAGCTTATGGGACCATTGCCGCGATGGCTGCGCTGCCGATGGTTGTAGCCACGGTTCAGGTGCCGGCGGCGGCAGCCCCGGTGCTCGCTGCATTCATCGCGTTTGCGGTGGGAGCGCCTGCCGTGCTGGTACCGCCACGTGTGAGACGGCTGATCGGAGCCGGGAATACGATAGCGGACCTCGAACTGGGTTTGCGTCAGGACTTGGAGCAGCGGAAGGAAGAAGCGCAGCAGCCGGCCAAGACGAAGTTCGCCCGGCTCCGTCCGCTGCTACGCAAGGCCTCGCTCGTAGGCTTGGGTGGATCGTGGACGGTTTTCTGGACCGCAACGTTGCTGCTGGGAGTTCTCGGACTCCCGTTCAATACTGAAGTAGTGACGGGACTGCTACTGCTGCTGACAACTGGAAGTGCCTCGGCCGTTGGCTTCGTCATCTCATCGATAGCGCCGGGCCAAGAAGAGGAGCGCCGCGCGCTCAAGAAGGCCGAACGACGGCTGCGGTTCTGGCAGAGCAAACTGGGGCGCGCGATCTTCAAGCTCAGCGGTGTCGGACTCCACAAGCGGGTCGCCGAAGTGCGTGCCACTCATCGACCTACCGAGCTGCAGATCGGCCTGGCGGCGGAGGCCCTGTTCGAATCGCTCACCAAAGAGACCCGCAAGCGGGTGGGAGACGTGCCGGCCATGGTCGGCCGCCTGGAATCCGATGCGCAGCAACTGCGCGAGTCGATCAATCTGCTCACCGAGGCCGAAGTCGCTACGCTACCGCGCAGGTCGCAGTTCCCCGCCGATCTCCGTGCGATGCGCGAGAACGCCGAGACACAGCTCTCCGAGGTGGTGGCGGCGCTGGAAACCATTCGGCTCGAGTTGCTGCGGCTGACCGCTGGGATAGGGAGCGTAGAGGGCCTTACAACCCACCTGTTGGCAGCAGGGGAAGTGGGCGACGACGTGGCCCGCGTCATGGCGGGAATCGAGGAAGTCGAGGCGGCACTGGAAACAAGACGTGATGTGAGTTCGGACCGAATCACGTAGAGTGCAGAATGTAGAACGACGTAGATGGATCTTGAAATCAATACGTCGTTCGGCATTCATCATTATTCTGCATTCTGGGGATG
>CP070666.1:3598672-3626488 GCA_020351775.1 Gemmatimonadota bacterium
ATGCTACTGCGTAAGCACCCATTCTGGACAAGCCATCGTGACTTCTTCCGTGAAGTGGTGATGAGTTTGGTGTTGGTGCTGGCTTTGTGCGGTACTGTATTTGGCCAGCAGATACAGGTGTCAGGCAGGGTAACCTCTGAGGAGGGTGTCCCGCTTCAGGGGGTGGCCGTCCGAGTCCAGGGGACCGATGTCAGCGCGACAACTGATGCGAGCGGGAGATACACTATAGCCGCTCCTTCTGACGCCGTGTTGCTGGTCCAGTTCATCGGGTATCGCACGCTGGCGGTGAATGTTGGCGGGCGTACGACAGTTGACATCGTCATGGAACAGGCCATTGCGGTGTTGGGTGAGGTCGTTGTTACGGGTTACACCGAGCAACGGCGGGCCGATATCACGGGCGCCATTTCCAGTGTCGATATCCAGAGCGTCGAAAGACAGAACTCGGTAAGCGTGCTCCAACGGCTTGACGGGCGTGTTCCCGGCGTGACGGTTGAGGCAAGTGGTTCACCCGGCTCACGCAGCACGGTTCGAATCCGGGGTGTCAGTTCGTTCCAGAACAACAATCCGCTTTACATCATCGACGGTACGCCGGTCGAGGACTCGTATATCAACTGGCTGAATCCCAGCGATGTCGAGTCCATACAGGTCCTGAAAGATGCATCGGCTGCGTCTATCTATGGTTCTCGAGCGACAAACGGCGTCGTCATCATTCAGACCAAGCGTGGAACGCAGGGGCCGACCCAGATCAACGTAGACATGAGAATGGGTATGGCCACTCCCGTGCGCGGCTATGACGATTTCGTCATTACGGATGCGCTGGAGTACCACGAGGTCGTCAAGCGGAGCTATGAAAACGCGGGGCTGGCCGTCCCGGAGAACATTTACGGCGATCCCGACAATCCCACGATACCGGATTACACGTGGCCCAATGACGGGGTGAATCAGACGACGGACACGCTGGACACGGAGGGGTATTCTTGGCCGTACGATCTGATCATGCCCGGCAGCGCCGGCACGAACTGGTGGGATGAGGTCTTCGGTCCTGCTCTTGTTGCGGATGCCAACATAGGTATCACGGGTGGTGGTCAGTCGACCCGATACAACGTTTCCCTCAACTATCTCAATCAGGAAGGCACCGCGGCCTATAACCGGTACCAGCGCGCAGGTGTTCGAATCAATACCGAATTCAACATCGGTAAGGTCACGGTGGGTGAGAATTTTTCGTTCTCCGTGGACCAAAACTACGGCGGAATGGGGGACCCGGGAGGTTACGCCGAAGGCGGCATCATGGGCAAGAACATACTGATGCAGCCCGTCGTCCCGGTTTATGACATAGGCGGCAATTTCGCCTCCGGTAAAGCCGTTGGTCTGGGGAATCAGGGGAATCCTCTCAAGGCGGCGTGGGCCAACAAGGACGACAAATCCAGGAACATGGTCGCCTTCGCCAACGTGTTTGGCAGAGTCGATTTCACGGAAGGGTTGCGGTTCACGTCCAGGTTCGGGTTCAACCTCGGTGAGTATTCCTTCAAGTACTACAATCCGATTACCCCCGAGAACTCCGAGCCGAGCTTTGCCGATGGCATAGGCGAGCAGTATGGCTCGAACAGGGATTGGACCTGGAGCAACACGCTGACCTACTCGGCCTCGTTCGACGGGCGGCACAACTTGGATCTCTTGTTGGGACAGGAAGCAAACAAGCAACGCGGCACCTTCCTCGGTGCCAGCATGGGCAACCTGCTGACTACGGACATCAATGCCAGATACATTCAAGATGCTATCGGCGATCCGGGTACGAAGAATGTAAACAGCTCTGGTAGTGTGTCATCGTTGTTGTCGTTCTTTGGCAAGGTCGACTACAATTTCGATCAGAAATATCACCTGAACTTCACGCTGCGCAGGGACGGTTCTTCCAGGTTTGCTGAGGGCAACCAGTGGAGCACGTTCCCGGCATTCAGTGTCGGATGGAGATTGTCCGAGGAGTCTTTCCTGCAGGGAAGCCAGTTCTTCACCAACCTCATGCTGCGGTTCGGATGGGGTGTCACGGGGAACCAGAACATCCCGGCCGGGCGCATCGTCAGCCAGTTCGGTGGGGGCGTGGATGATACGTTCTACGACATCAAGGGAACTAGCAACACGATCGTTGCGGGGTTCAGAAAGACCTCTCTAGGGAATCCCGACTTGAAGTGGGAAGAGAATCGATCCATGAACCTCGGCTTGGATGTGGAGTTCTTCGGAGGCAGTACCAATCTCGTTGTAGATCTGTACCAGAGAGACACCGACAACTTGCTGTTCAACCCGCCGCAGCCGGCGACTGCAGGCCCGGCCGATCCACCCTTCGTCAACGTCGGTCAGATGAGAAACCGAGGCATCGACTTCACCCTCGGCTACAGGAAGACGTTCGGTGCCGGTGCCTGGAGTGTGAGCTTGAACGGAAGTCACTACAAGAACGAGATCGTACGGATCGACGGAGTGCAGGAATACTTCTACGGTCCAATCAGTACACGGTATGGCAACCAGGTCATCAACCAGGTCGGCCATCCGATCGGTTCGTTCTATGGCCTGATTTGGGACGGCTACTTTGCGGATCAGGCTGACGCAGACAACCATTTACCAGATGCGACTGGCGAATGTGCGATAGCATGCCAAGACGGCGCCGCTCCCGGCCGGCTCAAGTTCAGGGATCTGAATGAGGATGGACGGATCACGGCGGATGACCGCACGATCATCGGAAGTCCCCATCCGGATTTGACGCTCGGATTGGATTTCGATCTCACGTGGGGAGCGTTCGACTTCAGTACCACCATATTCGGCTCCTTCGGGAACGAGATATTCGACGTACAGAAAGAGTTCTATGTATTTCGCCTCTACAGCACGACCGTGCGAAGCGACCTGCTGACGGATTCCTGGGAGCCGGGCGATGGCGGGGATAAGTCGGCTGCCAAGTACCACCGACTGGATGTCAACGATACCTTCAGCGGTCAGCAACTGAGCAGCTTCTATCTCGATGACGGATCGTACGTCAGGCTGAGAAATCTGCAGATCGGGTATCGGATTCCGCAGTCATGGATGCCAGGTTTGAGGATCTATCTGCAGGCCGAGAACCTGTTGACCATAACGGGCTATCCGGGTCTCGATCCGGCATTGCCGGCGGCATCAATAACCGGGGCGGCTGGTGACATCAGGGACCAGTACCGGGGTGTTGACAGGGGTGCGTATCCCAGCAACAGAACGCTCAGCGTGGGAATCAATGCCACGTTCAACGCCAATTTCTAGTGAACCGTCTCTAGCAAGGAGACTGAAGACGATGAAAAAGCGATTCCTTTTCAGAAAGTTGTCGGGGACGGCTCTCCTGATTCTAGCGGCGGGCGCCACGTACGCCTGTGAGGATTTTCTGGAGGGACCCCCACAGGGGACGCTCGATGAGAGCACCCTGGCGAATGCGGCGGGAGTGGAAGGCTCACTCATTGCCGCATACAGAATGTTGGATGGCGCCCCCAGGCATAATATGGAAGCCGCCGCCAGCAACTGGGTGTGGGGTAGTATAACCAGTGATGATGCCCACAAGGGGTCCGAGGTCGGTGACGGTCCCCAATGGACAGACATCGAAACATACATTTGGACCACCGGCGGTGCTGACAACTCTTTGAACCTCAAGTGGTCAGGCTCGTATGATGGGGTTTCGCGAGCCAATGCCACGATAAGCCTGCTGGAGGCGGTGGTCGAAGCGGACCCGGCTGAGGTCTCCCAGGAGGACCAGTACGGCATCAGGGGAGAGGCCTTGTTCTTGCGCGCCCACTATCACTTCGAGGCCTGGCGCCTGTGGGAGAACATCCCCTACTACACCGAGGCCGACACATCCTTCCGCAAGCCCAATCAGGGCGTGGATGTCATCGGGAACATCTTGAGCGATCTCGACGAATCCATAAATCTGCTGGAACAGATGGTGGCGGCGGGAAAACCGGAACCGAGGAACGGGGACGTGGGCAGAGCGACGTCATGGACTGCCAAGGCCTACAAAGGTATGGTGCAGATGTATGCCGGCGACTACGCCGGAGCAATTGCCACGTTGGAGCCCGTCTATCAAAGCAACCACTATGCTCTGGAGCCGTCCTTCGATCGAGTATGGACCGGTTTTGTTGAGTATGCCAACGGCCCGGAGACCATCTTGGCGTTTCAGGCCTCTGCCAATGACGGAGAGCCCAACGGGAACAACGCGAACTATGGCGAACGCCTGAATTTCCCGCATTCCGGCAGCCCGTTCGGCTGTTGTGGATTCCACCAGCCGTCGCAGAACCTGGTGAACTTCTTCCAAGTTGACGCCCAAGGGCTTCCATTGGCCTTGACGGATCCGAACTGGAACGCCCGAGACGACAATCTCGATGCCGCATCCTCAGCCACGATGCTGCTGGATCCGCGGCTCGATTGGACGGTCGGCAGGGATGGCGTGCCGTACAAGGATTGGGGAAACCACGAGGCAGGCTGGATTCGGGCGCCGGCATTCTCGGGTCCGTACAGTCCGAAGAAGTCCGCCTATGAAGACGCAAGCGGCGCGGTGAGCAACGTCGGGTGGGTGAACACGCAGTTGAGTTCCATGAACATCCACATCTACCGCTACGCGGATATGCTGCTGCTGCTGGCGGAGGCGTACGTTGAAGCAGATCGCCTGGAAGACGCCCGCACGATTGTCAATCTGGTCAGAGCCCGCGCGGGTGTTGCGGCGCAGGGCCCGGGGACTGATCAGGCCACGATCGCGGTGCCGATCGATGATGCCTCGATCACGTGGGCGGATTACCGGGTAGGCCAGTACCCGGGGCCGTGGACGGACCAGACCTTCGCCAGAACGGCCGTGCGTTACGAGAGAAGGCTGGAATTGGCGATGGAAGGCCAGCGGTTCTTCGACTTGAAACGCTGGGGAATCGCCGAGCAGGTTCTCAATGACTACATCGCGGTAGAGCAGACCAGGAGAGCAATGCTCTCTGTTGCAGCCACGTTCACATCCCGGCACTACCTCTTCCCTATCCCGAGCCTTCAGATTGAATTGAGCAAGATCGAGGGTGAAGAGAGCATAACGCAGAACCCGGGGTGGTGAGCGGCACGATACGTCTATTCGCTACATCAACCAACAAGAGGAGAGAGCCCGGTCCCGACTGTAGTCGGGGCCGGGCTCTGCACGAAACGGAAGGGCCAAGGTTCTGCACCCTTCGTGCTTCGCAGGGCGGTGTCACCGGCCTCTAATCGTGAACGCCTGGAGTGAGTCGCCATTGTTGGCGGCAAGAACGGCCTTCCCCCTCGGCGTCGTGATCAGGGCCAGATCGGCGACTTGCAGGGGAGCCAGAAACCCACTCGAGAATGGAGTAACGGGCGTGAATGTGCCGCGGCCGTCGCCTCTCAGCCAGAGGCCATTGCCCGCATCGGCCCGCGTGGTGTTCGGCTCGGAATGGTACAGGTTCCCCGCCACTATCAGATCGAGATTGCCGTCGGCATCGACGTCGTGCGCAATGATCGCGCTGATTGGCGATATCTGTGCCACGTTGGGCAGCGGAAATGATGTGAATGTTCCATCTCCATCATTCTGCAGATATGCGCTGGCAAACGTATCAGCCTGGTAGTGGACCGCCCGTGCCAAACGTGAGCTGCTGAACATCTCCTGGATTGACGCATCGGCAAACGCCGCATGGGTCGAGAACAGCACACCGACCGTGTAAATGTCTCTACCTATCTTGGCGAAGCCAAAGAAGGGATACTCCGTCCCATCTATCTCCTGCGTGAAGATGATGTCCGTAGTGCGGATCCCGGTGAAGTCATCCGCATAGACCCCGAATCTGCTCTCCGCTGATGTCCTGAACGGGTGATTGAGACCTAGATTCCCGGCCACCAAATCCGGAAGGCCGTCGCCGTTGAAATCGCCCGACTCGATACTGTACCACCAGCCCCGCATCCCGAGCAGGCCCGCTGAACCAGTGGCGTCGCGAAGCCGCTCCCCATCGTTCTCATAGAACCGCGGTGCCATCCAAACGCCCGCCGTCACCAGATCCAAGCGATCGTCGCCTGTGAAATCCGCCCAGACTGCGTCCGTGATCATACCGCCCGGCCGTACCAGCTCGGGGCCTGCCGCTTCCGTGATGTCGGTGAAGCTGCCTCCCTCATTGCGCAGCAGATAGCTCCGGGTCGGGTAGGGGTAGTTCCTGGGTACCAGGCGGCCACCGACGAACAGATCGGGCCTGCCGTCGCCCGTGAAATCGCCGGCCGTGACAGTGGCGGTGCTGGTTGGCATCAGTGGCAACGCCGAAGTGTCCCTGGCGAACCTGCCGTCGCCCTGGTTGATGTAGAGACGGTCCTGCAACAGATCAGAGACTGGTGAGAGATGATACCCTCCGCTGGCCACGTACAGATCCAGCAGCCCGTTCCCGTCGGCGTCGAAGAACAGGGCTCCCCAGTCTTCGTGATCCGCGTCCGCCACCCACGGTTGACGGTCCGTGGACTCGATGAAGCTCCCGTCATCGCGCTGAACGAACAGGGTGCCCGGGAGACCCGCCGCACCGCCGATGAATACGTCATCCAGGCCGTTGCCGGTCACGTCTCCCACGGCAAGTGGAGGCCCCTGTCTCGACACCATGTGAGGCAACAGGGGTTGTACAAAGTAGTCGACGAGCTCCTTTTCCTGGTGCACATAGTGCAACCCTCTGTCGGCATCCATTGGCTGGAACACGCGATCGTGAGCGGGCGTCGCAGCAGTGGGTTCCGCGTTCTCGATGGCATCCTCCTCTCTCACGGTCAATACGCGATCTACCTCTAAATCGGTCAGCACTTGATGCCGCCCATCGGGCCATACCACCGTCAGGCTGTCCACGCGCTGAGCATCGCCCAGCCCGAAATGCACCCTGTCGTGCATGCTGGATTGGTACCCCCTGTACGGCATGTGGTAGATGTACTGCCTTTGTCCCCCAGCTGTGAGAATCAGTTTCGATCCGAGTCCCCGTCTGTTGGGATACTCTCCCTCGAGGTCGATTTGCAGATAGTGACTCGTGTCGTTCGGGGGGCCGACATTGTGGTATACGAAGGCGGGAGCGTCGATGTTGTTGATCACGACATCGAGCCGGCCGTCCAGGTCGAGGTCGGAGAATGCTGCGCCGTAGGAGAAGCTCGGCTGATCCATTCCCCATGCGCTCGTCTTGTTGCTGAACGTCAGGTCTCCCTCATTGCGGAAGACATAGTTGGGCAGCAGGTAGCTGTGTAGCCGCTGGAGGGCCTCCAGTGCTCGTTCATCGTCCCCAGCCCGGCGCAAGGCATGCATCTCCAGCTGGTGGTCGTAATCAATCACCGCTTTTGGGTAGCCATTCGTAACGAGGATGTCCTTGTATCCGTCGTTGTCCAGATCGACAAACAGGGGGCTCCAGGTCCAACTCGTGTAGGCAATTCCGGCCATCTGGGCGATCTCACTGAAGATGACGTCGCCGTCTCGCGTGACCCCGTTGTTCAGTTGCAGTACGTTGAGGGTGTAATCAGCCTGAAACCCTCTGTTACGGTGCTCCATGAAGCCGGCGTAGGTCGTGGCTCCGGTCATCCGCTTCCTTTCACGCAGGTCTTCCGGGACCATGTCTGTCTGCAGGATATCGAACCAGCCATCGTTGTTGAAGTCGGCGATGTCCACGCCCATACCCGAAAAGCTCGTATGCTTGAGCCAGGTGGAGGCCTTGTTCGAGAATGTCCCATCTCCGTTGTTGACGTACAAGAAGTCGCTGGGCGTATCGTCGTTGGAGACATAGATGTCGGGCCACCCATCCCCATTCAGGTCCGTCACGGCGACGCCGAGTCCGAACCCGACCTGCCTCAGGATCCCTGCCTCTGCTGACACGTTGCTGAACGTACCGTCGCCGTTGTTGCGATAGAGGCGGTCGTGGCTGTTGGTGCTCTGGCTGGTCACGCCTAGCGGGCGCCGTTCTACCTCGCCGCGGGCAAACTCTCCCGGAGCGTTGGTGAGCAGGAAGAGGTCGAGATGTCCGTCGCCGTCGTAGTCGGAGAAGGCGCCGTGGGTGGTGAACCCGGTGTCGTCGATATGATATGCTGCGGCAGCCTCGGTGAAGGTAAGGTCCCCGTTATTGATGAAGAGCAGGTTGGCCCGCTCTTCCGGTTGCGACCACTCGGGACCGGAGACCGAGACGTAGATATCGAGATATCCATCGCTGTTGATATCCACCATGCTGGCTCCATAGTCCCAGCTGTCGCTCATAACGCCTGCTGACTCCGTTATGTCATCGAACCGCAGGTCTCCCTTGTTCACATATAGGCGGCTCGAGACCATGTTGCCCGTGAGGAAGATGTCCGGTAGCCCATCGTTGTCGATATCACCGATGGCTACTCCGCCGCCGTTATAGACGAAGGAGTCCTTTTGCACATTCACGGAATCATTAGTGGTGATGGTATTGGCGAAGGTGATTCCGGTGCTGTCCGGCGGCAGGAGCCTGAACAGTGGCACTACGTCATCTCGACCACCGCAACTCGCCACGCCGAGAAGGGACGAGGAGAGCAACAACCGATATCGGTGAACGATGTTCATAGCGTCTGCTGGTTTCTGGATTTCCGTTTCACGTCGCCGGAGTTGACGCGCAAATCACGCGGCACGTGCGCCCGTCGCCATCGAGCGTGTGAGGATTCAAACGAATATAGCACAATGACTTAACTAGCCAACCAGACTGTGGAGAGCGACGGTTACGGGTGAATGGGTTCGATGGTTGCGCTGCCTGTGGGAGGCCGCGGCCGCGCTCCCGTCGTCGTGCGGTACGAGCAACCGCGCTACGCCGGTCTTGCCGGCCCGGTCACTTCAGTGAACGGTGACGCCGGTCCGAGAAGCTGACACGCCACGTGAGCTTGTCGCCTGTACAGTGTCACCTAAAGAGGTGACCCACATCAGGCCTCTTGTCCGGTCGATGGTCACGGGGATATGATGTTTTCAGGTAGTCAGCGGCTAGATGGCTTGGGAGCTAGCATATCCTTGGTTTACGAGGGCTTATGCAGGTGCATCCTTCATGCCAGTTGGCCGATCGTTTCTGCTCGGCCAGGCTGACCTGATGACGAACCTGGGTATCTCCAATGCGTCAACATGGGTCTGCAAGGACTCATTGACACCTGATGTCCCCTTTCCATTGCGGTCATGTTTTCCTGTCAGTGGTACCAGGAAGCGCGATCGACTACGTCCATGTTCACGTCGGATCACCGGTTGGCTGGCGCGAGTTTCGTGAGCTCACTGAAGGGCTCGTGCGCGACTGTGCTCGCGGCATGTCGGAGCATTTCGGAGAGACCGTCGATTTCACAGCATCGGACGACACCGCAGAGGGAGTGAGCGGACTGGTGTATAGATCATTGATTCGAGCCGAGCTTCAACATCGTAAGGAGGAACTGGATAGTAGGTGTGAGGAACGATCAGCGAGGGTTTCGAGGCGCGCAACGAGCGGCTGCTTGATACCACGAGTTGATCGTCCGAGAAGGCCTGAGGGCATTGCGAAACCCAGACAGGATGAGGGAGGCGTTAGACATGCGAACTATGCTACTGCGTAAGCACCCATTCTGGACAAGCCATCGTGACTTCTTCCGTGAAGTGGCGATGAGTTTGGTGTTGGTGCTGGCTTTGTGCGGGACTGCACTTGGCCAGCAGATACAGGTGTCAGGAATGGTAACCTCTGAAGAAGGCGTCCCGCTTCAGGGGGTGGCTGTCCGAGTGCAAGGGACTGATGTGAGCACGAATACCGATGCAAGCGGCAGATACACGTTGACCGCTCCTTCGGACGGCGTGTTGGTCGTCAATTTCATCGGGTATCGTACGATTGCAGTGCGCGTTGGCGGGCGTACGGCAATCGACATCATAATGGAAGAGGCCATTGCGGTGTTGGGTGAGGTCGTTGTTACGGGTTACACCGAGGAACGGCGGGGTGATATCACGGGTGCCATTTCCACCGTTGAGATTACCAGCGTTCAGCGACAGAGCACGGCAAGTGTGCTGCAAAGGCTGGATGGTCGTGTCGCCGGCGTACAGGTTGAGGCGAGCGGCAACCCTGGCGGCCGAAGCACCGTGCGAATCCGGGGTGTCAGCTCATTCCAGAACAACGACCCCCTCTACATAATCGACGGGACGCCCGTTCAGGAGTCATATCTCAACTTCTTGAATCCCAACGATATCGAGTCCATACAGGTCCTGAAGGATGCATCGGCTGCATCCATTTATGGTGTTCGAGCAGTCAATGGTGTCGTCATTATTCAGACGATACGCGGCTCAGAGGGAGCGCCCCGGTTTTCGGTCGACGTAAAGGCCGGTATGTCCACTCCGGTTAGGGGCTATGACGATTTCCTGATCACGGATGCGCTGGAGTACCACGAGGTCGTGAGACGCGGTTACGTCAACGCGGGACAACCGGTCCCGGAGAATATCTTCGGGGATCCCGACAATCCCAGTGTACCTGCATACATCTGGCCCAATGACGGGGTCGTTCAGACCCAGGCGGGGGACGTGGATGAGAGTGCGTACGTCTGGGGAGATCCAAACAACCAGGACGGCATGATCATGCGGGGCAGCCCCGGTACGAACTGGTGGGATGCGGTCTTCGGTCCTGCTCTCACCTTGGATGCCAACGTGGGTGTCTCAGGCGGCGGTACGGGTCACCGCTACACCGCGTCCTTCAATTATCTGAATCAGGAAGGCACGGCGGTATTCAACCGCTTCCAAAGGGGCAGTATCCGGGTCAACACCGAGTTCGATGTCGGCATTATCACGCTCGGTGAGAATATGTCGTTCTCCATGCAGGAATCGTTCGGCGGTAGGGGCGATGGAGGTGCCGAAGGCGGCATCATGGGTAAGAACATCCTGTCGCAGCCCGTCGTCCCGGTGTATACGATTAAAGGCGAAGAGCTGGAAGCAGCAGGGGAAGATCCTGGCCCGCACTACGCCTCCGGGAAATGCGTGACCTGTGGGAACAACACTAACCCGGCGTATACGGCATGGGCCGGCAAGGAGAACAAGTACAGGCAGAAGGTTCTGTTCGGAAATGTATTTGCCGGGCTCAACGTTACGGACGGGCTGCGATTGAGAACGTCGCTCGGGTTCAACTTGAGCGATGCAGCACAGACAAGCTACAGTTGGATCAACCCAACGCATTCCGAGCCCACGTTTACCGACGGCCTCTCTGAGTTCTTTGACAACAACAGGTTCTGGACCTGGGCCAACACGCTGACCTATGGGACCACGTTGGGCGAGCGGCACGACGTCGAGCTCCTGCTGGGACACGAAGCGTCCAAGGGCACGTACCGGAGCCTCAGTGCCAACATCAACAACCTGATCACCAACAGCATCGATGCCTGGTACATTCGGGATGCCATCGGTGATCCGGATACCAAGAACGTAAACAGCTATGGCGGCATGGGCTCCCTGTTGTCGTTCTTTGGTAAGATCGACTACAAGTTCGCTGACCGATATCACGCGAACTTCACCGTGCGACGTGACGGTTCTTCGGCATTCGCGGAGGGGAACCGGTGGAGCACGTTCCCGGCATTCAGTGTGGGATGGCGACTGTCCGAGGAGCCCTTCCTGCAGGGCAACGAGTTCTTCACCAACATCATGCTGCGGTTTGGGTGGGGTATCACCGGAAACGAGAACATCCCTTCAGGACGGATCGCATCCCAATTCGGTGGTTCCATCAGGCAGACCTATTACGATATCGCCGGTACAGGCGGCACGCCTGTTTCGGGTTTCAGGCAGACGTCGCTGGGGAACGCCGACCTCAAGTGGGAAGAGAACGAATCGATGAACCTCGGTTTGGATCTCGAGTTCTTTGGCGGCAGTGCCAGTCTCGTGGTGGATGTATACCAGAGGGACACGGATAATCTGCTGTTTGCCCCGCCGACGCCGGCTACTGCAGGACTAGCCTCGGCGCCCATCGTCAATATCGGCCAGATGAGAAACAGGGGCATTGACTTCTCCATCGGCTTCACCGGAAGCATCGGCGCCGGGGATTGGGGTGTCACGTTGAACGGAAGCACCTACAAGAACGAGATCATGCGCATCGACGGTGTGCAGGACTTCTTCTACGGTGAGTCTCAAGGTGCGCGTTATGGATTCAAATCCATCAACCAGGTTGGCCACCCGGTCGGTGCGTTCCATGGCTTGATTTCCGATGGCCTCTTCCTCACTCAGGATGAAGTAGATGAGCGTCTGCCAATAGATCCGGATGCTGCGGTGCCCGTATGTCCGGGACCGTGCCAGGATGGTGCGGCCCTAGGCCGTCTCAAGTTCAGGGACGTGAACGAAGATGGAATAATCAACGCGGATGACCGGACGATCATGGGCGATCCGCATCCGGACTTCGTGGGCGGTTTGGATCTGGAGCTCAATTGGGGAGCGTGGGACTTCAGTGCCACCATATTCGGGACGTTCGGGAACGACATACTGGATGTGAACAAGCAGTTCTACATCTTCCAGAACTTCAGCACCAACGTCCGGCGCGACATGCTGACCGACGCTGCGGTCGTGGAAAACGGTGAGGTGGTCAACAAGGACGCCAAGTACCCGAGACTGGATCGCAACGATACGTTCAGCGGTCAACAAGTCAGCAGTTTCTATGTCGAGGATGGATCGTACGTCAGGCTGCGGAATCTGCAGATCGGGTATCTACTGCCGCAGACATTAGTATCCGGGGCGAGAGTCTATCTGCAGGCGGAGAACCTGTTCACCATCACAGGGTATTCGGGTCTCGATCCGGCCCTGCCTGCGCGAGCGGTATCCCAAGGGGGTGCAGACGTCAGGGATCAATATCGCGGTTGGGACAGAGGTTCGTATCCCAGCAACAGGATTATCAGCCTGGGTATCAACGTCACGTTCTAGTGGCTCACAAGGAGACTGAAGATAATGAAAGCACTTAATCGATTCAGACTGCCATCCACGTGGGCCCTCCTGATCTTGGTGGCGGGCGCCACGTACGGCTGCGGTGATTTCCTGGTCGCGAACCCGCAAGGCAGCCTGGATGAGGGGACGCTGGCGAATGAGGCAGGTGTGGAAGGGAATCTCATTGCCACATACAGAATGTTGGACCACGCCGGCTGGGGCGCGTGGGGAAGCGCCGCCAGCAACTGGGTGTGGGGAAGTGCGACCAGCGATGATGCATACAAGGGGTCCGAGGCCTCTGACCAGCCCCCGATTACGGACATCGAGATGTACCTATGGTCGACCGGTGGAGCGGACGATTACCTGAACGACAAGTGGCGACACACGTACGAAGCCGTCGTCCGAGCCAATGCCACGCTAAAGCTCATGGCAAAGGTACTCGAGGAGGACCCGGAGGCGATCAGCCAGGCTAACCAGGATGGCATCAGGGGAGAGGCCTTGTTCCTGCGGGCGCACTTTCACTTCGAAGCCTGGAGGATATGGGAGAATATCCCATACTTCACCGAGGCCGACACGGGCTTCTACAAGCCCAATGACGGTCAGTCCGCAGCCTCCCTCCAGGCCGTTCTAGCTGATCTCAACGAGGCCATCTCGCTGCTGGAGGATAGCCCAAGGTTCGGGGAGGTCGGCAGAGCGACGAGGTGGACTGCCGAAGCCTACAAGGGACGGGTGCAGATTTACGCCGGGGACTATCCCGGGGCACTGACGACCTTGCGGGCAGTCAGGGCAAGCAACACCTATGCTCTGGAGCCCAACTTCTTCCAAATCTGGAGCGGGTTTTCGGAATATCAGAACGGTCCGGAAACCATCCTTGCGTATCAGGCCCACCATGGAGAGCCAGGCGGGAACAGCGCGAACTATGGCGAACGCCTGAATTTCCCCCATTCCGGCAGCCCGTTCGGTTGCTGTGGGTTTCACCAGGGGTCACAGAACATGGTCAACGTCTACCAAGTAGACGCCAATGGACTGCCGCTATCCTTGACGGATCTGAACTGGAACGCCCGCGATGCTAACCTCGACGCCACAGCCTCGGCCACCATGCTGCTGGATCCCCGGCTGGATTGGACGGTCGGTAGGGATGGCGTACCGTTCAAGGACTGGGGACCCCACGAGCCGGGCTGGATCCGGGCGCTAGCGTACGGAGGTCCGTACAGCCCGAAGAGAGCCATCTACGAAGATGCAAGCGGCGCCGTGAGCAATGTCGGGTGGGTGCCAACGCAAACGAGTAACATGAACATCCACATTTACCGCTATGCGGATCTGCTGCTGCTGCTGGCTGAAGCAGAGGTTGAAGCGGGAGATCTCAACACGGCTCGCACGATCGTCAATGAGATCAGAACGCGGGCGGGTGTTGTGGCTCAGGGATGCGGGTTGCCACCGGAGGTAAACCGGGCTAACGCATTGCTGGCCCTGTATCCCCAATGTGCTGGGGATGCTCGCATCGCTGTGCCGATCGATGATCCCGTGATTGCCTGGGCGGACTACGAGATCGGCCTGTACCCGGCGGCAGGTTGGGACCAGGCCTACGCCAGAGAGGCCGTTCGCACTGAGCGAAGGCTCGAACTGGGCATGGAAGGGGAGCGGTTCTTTGACTTGCGACGCTGGGGAATCGCAGAGACGGTGCTGAATGCGTATATAGCGGCAGAACAGGTGAGGAGACCGTATCTTGCGCCGTCGGCAACGTTTACGGGCCGACACGCGCTGTTTCCCATTCCTACGGTTCAGATTGAGTTGAGCCGCCTTACTGATCCGAACACAGGAGTGCAAACAGACATACTAACGCAGAACCCAGGGTGGTGAGCAAGGGCGCCGTGCAGCGCATCAGCTTGCCGCCACGTCGGAGCCCGGTCCCGTTCGTAGTCGGGGCCGGGCTGTTTTTCGTGTGCGTCCTCCACACACTGCGCTCACCAACCCCTAATCGTGAACGCCTGAAGTGAATCGCTGTTGTTGGCGACGAGGAGGGCCTTCCCTGTCGGCGTAGTGACGAGAGCGAGATCCGTGACCTGCAGGGGGGCCAGAAAACCACTTCTATACGGAGGAACAGGGGTGAACGTGCCAAGGCCGTCGTTTCTCAGCCAGAGGCCGTTGCCCGCGTCACCCCGTCCGGTGTTCGGTTCAGAATAGTACAGGTTCCCCGCCACAATCAAATCGAGATTACCGTCACCATCAACCTCGTGGACAATTATCCCGTTGATTGGTGATATCTGCGCCAGATTGGGCAACGGCAGCCAGGTGAAGGTCCCATCTCCATCGTTTTGCAGGTAGGCACTGGCAAACGTATCCGCCTGGTAATGGACCGCCAGCTCGAGACGGGAGGAACCGAACATCTCCCGGACGGAAGCCGTCGCAAACGATTCGTGAGTGGGGAATTGTATGCCGAGCGGGAAGATCGCGCTGCCCAGCTTGGCCAAGCCGAAAAAGGGATACTCCGTGCCGTCGATTTCCTGCGTTAGAACGATGTCTGTAGTCCGATTCCCCGAGAAATCGTCCGCATAGACCCCGAACTTGCTCTCCTCTGATGTCGTGAACGCGTAGTTCAACCCCAGGTTTCCGGCTACCAGGTCCGGATGGCCATCGTTGTTGATATCTCCCGATTCGAGACTGTACCACCAGCCCCGCGTCGCCGGCAGGCCGATAGAACCAGTGACATTACGCAATCGTTCTCCCTGGTTCTCATAGAATTGCAGCGGCATCCAAGTGCCGGCGGTCACCAGGTCCAATCGCCCGTCGGCGGCAAAATCCACCCAGACCGCATCCGTGACCATCCCTCCGGGTCGCACTAGCTCGGCGCATACCGCTTCTGTAACGTCGGTGAATCTGCCTCCATCGTTGCGTAACAGGTAGCTTCGCGTCGGCAAAGGGTAGTTTCTGGGCAACAGGCGGCCGCCAACGAACAGATCCAATCTGCCGTCGCCGGTGAAGTCGCCGGCGGCAACGCTCGCCGTGCTGGTGGCCATGCGCGGCAAGGCCACTGTATCCTTAGCAAACCTGCCGCCGCCCTGGTTGACATAGAGGCGGTCCTGAAGGAAATCGGATACCGGCGAGAGGCGATACCCGCCGCTCGCCACGTACAGATCCAGCAAACCGTCTCCGTTGGCGTCGAAGAACAAGGCACCCCAGTCTTCGTGGTCCTTGTCCGCGTCCCAGGGTTGGCTCTGTGTCGATTTGGTGAACCTGCCGTCGTCCAACTGAGTGAATAAGGTGCCGGAGAAGCCCGCCGCACCGCCAATGAATACGTCATCCAGTCCATTGCCAGTCACATCTCCCACGGCAAGCGGAGGCCCCTGCCCGGAGAGCATATGAGGCAGCAGGGGTTGTACTCTGTGGTCGGTGGGCTCCTCTTCTTGGTGCTCATACTGCAGCCCTCTGCTGGCATCCATCGGCTGGAACATGCGATCCTGAGCGGGCGTAACGGGGTTTGGTCCCTGCTTCTCAGTCGCATCTTGCTGTCTCAGAGTCGACACGCGATCGACCTGCAGATCAGTCAGCACTTGATGCCGCCCATCGGGCCACACCACCTCCAGGCTATCCACGCTGTGCGCGTCACCCAGCCCGAAGTGGATCCGGTAGTCCATGCTGGACTGGTAGCCCCTATAGGGGCTATGGTAGATGTACTGCTTCTGCCCCCCGGCCGTGAGGATCAGTTTCGATCCGAGCCCCCGGCTGTTGGGGTGCTCCCCCTCGAGCTCGATCTGCAAGTAATGGCTGGTATCGTCCGTGGGTGGGACATTGTGGTAGACAAACGCCGGAGCGTCGATGTTGTTCACGACCATGTCCAGTCTACCGTCGTTGTCCAGGTCGCCGAATGCCGCGCCGTATGAGAAGCTCGGTCGCTCCATCCCCCATGCGTGGGTCTGGTTGCTGAACGTCAGGTCTCCCTCGTTCCGGAAGACGTAGTTTGACGCATCGTAGCTGTGCAGCGCCTCCAGCATCTCCAGTCCTGGTTGCCTGTTCGTGTCCTGGCGTATAGCGAACATCCGCACCTGGTAGTCATAGTCGATAACGGCTTTGGGATAGCCATTGGTGATGTGGATGTCCTTGAGGCCGTCATTGTCCAAGTCGACAATGAGGGGACTCCAGGTCCAACTCGTGTAGGGGAGACCGGCCAGGTGGGACATCTCACTGAACAAGACGTCGCCGTCTCGCGTGGCACCGGCGTTCAGTTGCAGTGAGTTACTGCTGTAATCAGGGCGGAACCCCCTGCGGCGGCGCTCCATGAAGAAATTGAAGGTCATGGCCCCAGTCATCCGTTTCCGCTCCCGCAGGTCTTCTGGAACCATGTCCGTTTGTACGATATCGAGCCAGCCGTCGTTGTTGAAATCGGCAGCGTCCATTCCCATACCCGCAAAGCTCGTATGCTTGAGCCACACACCAGCCTTGTCGGTGAACGTGCCGTCTCCATTGTTCACGTACAGGACATCGCTGGGCGCCTCGTCGTTGGAGACGTAGATGTCGGGCCATCCGTCCTCGTTGAAATCGGCAGCGGCGATGCCGAGTCCATAGCCGGTCTCCCGTAGGATCCCTGCCTCACTGGAGACGTCCACGAATGTCCCGTCGCCGCTGTTGCGGTAGAGAAGATCGTAGCTCACGCTCCTCCCGCTACGCATGCCTGATGGGTGTCGTTCAGCCTCGTCGCGCGAAAACCCCTCGGGATCATTACTGAGCAAGTAGAGGTCGAGATATCCGTCCCGGTCGTAATCGAAGAAGACAGCATGGGTGGAGAAGCCGGTATCATCGATACCGTATTCTGCGGCAGCCTCCCTGAAGGTACGATCCCCGTTGTTGAGGAAGAGGAGGTTGGCTCGTTCTTCCGGTTGGGACCACGGGGGCCCGGAGACGGAGACATAGATATCGAGATACCCATTGTCATCGATGTCCACCATGCTGGCCCCGTAAGCCCATCGGTCGGTCGCTACCCCCGCCGATTCCGTGATGTCGTCGAATCGCATGTCTCCGATGTTCAGATACAGGCGGCTCGAAACCATGTTGCCCGTGAGAAAGACGTCCGCCAGTCCATCGTTGTCGATGTCGCCGATGGCCACACCGCCGCCGTTATAGACAAAGGAATCGAACTGGACATTGGCGGAGTCGTTGGTCGTGATGGCATTGGCGAACGCGACGCCGGTCGAGTCCGGGCTCAGGAGCGTGAACAGTGGCGCAGCGTGTTCCTCACGACTGCAACTCGCCAAACAGAGATGCGACGCAATCAGCAGCAGATGTCGGTGAGAGATGTTCATAGCATGGAAACGGGCCCCGGGCCCGGAATTGGGCCGCCGGCAATGCCAGGACCTACGAGGATGGCGTGCTGGGTCTGAGGCGAGCGGGCTGCCTGCACGTGCAATGTCTCTATCAGCCCCAGCGGAGAAAATGCTCGCTTGCGAAACGGTGATGGCGCTCGGGTCAACAAGACCCGGACAACTCAGGTGCAGACGCTCCCCCCTCGGCCCCCTCATCGACGACATAGGCGCTTTCCGATGTGCGCGAGCAGGGGGGAGTCAGCGCCTGCCGCTCACTACTACGGCCGCCTAGTCGTGATGAGAACGACGCCGTTGGCGCCCCGCACCCCGTACAGTGTCGTCTCGGGGGGATCCTTCAGCACCTTGATGGACAAAATGTCATACGGATTGATGCCAGCCAGACGGCCACCAGTTCCGGGCGGGAGGGGGACGCCGTCGATCACATACAGCGGCTCTTCGCTGCCGTGGAACGACGATGAACCTCGGATCCGGACGGTGATGGAGCCGTCGGGATTCGTTGACACACGGACTCCGGGAGTGCTGCGCTGCAGGAGGCTAGCAATTGGCTCGTGGTGCCTCTTCTGAACGCCGCTCGTATCAGCGACTTGGGCCTTGGCCAGCAGCGGGGCGAGGTCAGGGTCCACCTCGTTCTCTGCGGTCGAACGCGCGCAGCCGGATACCAGGCTGACAAGGACACCGGCTACCAGGGTGAGTGACAGCAAGGCGCGGCCGGAGGATTTCTGTGACGAGCTGGGCATGGGGGCCTCCGATATCAAGCTCTCAACTACAACATAACCTATGTGCCTTACCCCCGCACGCGCCGAATTGGTCCGCCGGTACGCGGCGCGAGCTGGGACGGGGTTCGGACCTCATTCCAAATGGAGATCCCGCCGGTGGCGCCACAGTAGCACTGCTCGGCGTCGAGGGGCCGGCTCCGCTGGGAAGCAGCGGGAACCCGGTTCGTCCGAGGTGTCCGAGCCCCGGCGCAGCAACTCACCAGCCGACCACGCGTGGGCTTTCCAGCCCCCGCGGATCGTGGCTGAGACGGCGCCGCTCAGGCCGAGTCGATAACGCGCAAGCCAATATAATACAATGACTTAGCAAATCAGCAGCAGCGTTCAGAGCGACTGTTGCGGGTGCTAGGTTCTCGCCGTGGCGTCTTCGCAAAGGTCTCCCACCCGCCGGTCGCTGCCGCCCTACCTGTTGCCTGACCGACCGAGCGTACTGCGCTGGCCCCGGCCGCTGGCTAGCCCTACCTTTGACGACCGGAGCCAGCGGAGACCGCTGCTACGCGCTCATGAACCTCCATCCGATTGACCTCCTGATCATCGCCACCTACATGGCGGCGACCATCGGTATCGGATTCTGGATCTCGAAGCTCGCCTCCCGGAGCATCCAGAACTACTTCCTCGGCGGCAACACCATTCCGTGGTACATGCTGGGTCTCTCGAACGCTTCCGGCATGTTCGACATCAGCGGGACCATGTGGATGGTGTACCTGCTGTTCCTGTACGGGCTGAAGAGCGTCTGGATCCCGTGGCTCTGGCCGGTGTTCAACCAGATCTTCCTAATGGTCTATCTGTCGATCTGGCTCAGGCGATCGGGTGTCATGACCGGTGCCGAGTGGATCACGTTCCGGTTCGGTAGGAGCAGGGGGGCAAACCTGGCTCACGTAATCGTGGTCCTGTTCGCCATCCTGAACGTGATCGGGTTTCTCGCCTATGGGTTCATCGGCATCGGTAAGTTCGCCGCGACCTTTCTGCCGTGGGAGCTGTCGGCAGACCCGACGACCAACGTCAACCTGTACGGTCTGATCATTACGGCCATAACGACACTGTACGTGGTCAAGGGGGGCATGTTCAGCGTCGTCTTCACGGAGGTGCTCCAGTTCATCGTCATGACCATCGCCTGCATCGCGGTCGGGCTGATCGCGATGTATCAGGTGTCACCGGCGATGCTGGATGCGGTCGTGCCTGACGGATGGCACAACATGTTCTTTGGTTGGCGGCTGGACCTGGACTGGACGGGCATCCTCGATGCGGCTGCAGGCAAGATACAACAGGACGGATGGGAGCTGTTCTCCATCTTCTTCATGCTGATGCTCTTCAAGGGGTATCTCCAGGCAATGGCCGGGCCTGCGCCCAACTACGACATGCAGCGTGTCCTCTCCGCGCGAACCCCAAAAGAGGCAGCCAAGATGAGCGGGTTCGTGAGTGTCGTGCTGCTCATTCCGCGATACATGCTGATCACAGGTCTCACGGTACTGGCGCTGGTGTTCTTCAGCGGCGAGCTCAACAGCATGGGAGATGCGGTCGACTTCGAGATGGTCCTGCCCTTCGCCATGCGCGAGTTCGTTCCGATCGGTTTACTGGGACTGCTGATTGCCGGGCTGCTTGCGGCATTCATGAGCACGTATGCGGCAACTGTCAATGCGGCGCCGGCGTATATAGTCAATGATATCTACAAGCGTTACATAAACCCGAACGCCTCGGAAAGGCGATACGTCTGGATGAGCTATACAACCTCGCTCGTCGTCGTGGTCGTGGGTACGGCTTTCGGGTTCTTCATTCCCGATCTGAACACAATCGTGCTGTGGATTGTCGGGGCCCTCTACGGAGGCTACACCGCCGCGAATCTCCTGAAATGGTACTGGTGGCGGTTCAACAGTTATGGCTACTTCTGGGGCATGGCTGCGGGGATCGCTGCAGCGGGTATCGTCCCGACCATGATGACCGTTCTGTTCGGCGAAGGTGCCTTCGGAGAAGCGAGGCCGGTCTACGGCTTCCCGATCATCCTGGCATTTTCTCTGATCGGATGCATTGCGGGGAGCTTGCTGACCAAGCCCGACGATGAAGTGGTGCTGAAGAACTTCTACCTCAAGGTACGCCCTTGGGGTTTCTGGAAGCCGATTCACGATAAGTTGAAGCGCGAGCACACGGATCTAGAACTGAACAGGTGCTTCAAGCGCGACATGCTCAACATAGTCGTCGGAATTTTCTGGCAGACCGCGTTGACGGCAACCGGCATCTTCCTCGTGATCGAGGCATGGACGTACCTGCTGGTATCCGTCGCGGTGACCGTCGTGACGTCCATCGTTCTCAAATACAACTGGTACGACAAGATGGAGAACCATCCCAAGGACCTTCAATTGAGCGCGGATTGAAACGGATGGGACTATGACTGGAAGCAACACGGGGTTCGATGCAGGGGCTGGGTTCGACGAGCGACTGTCGGCACTCCAGGAATCCTATGAAGCGCTGCTCGAGCGGCCGAATGATCCGGCCGATGAAGGGAACGGGCTCTTCGTGCGATACCGGTACCCGGTACTCACTGCCGATCACGTGCCGTACTTCTGGCGCTACGATCTCGACCGTGCGACCAATCCGTTGCTGATCGAGCGCATGGGGATCAACACAGTCTTCAATGCGGGCGCGATCAAGCTGGGCGAACGCTATCTGTTGGTAGGACGAGTCGAGGGGACCGACCGAAAGTCGTTCTTCGCTGTCGCCGAGAGCCCGAACGGCGTGGATCGGTTTCGCTTCCGGGACTACCCCATCTCCATGCCGGAGACGGACAACCCGGACGTGAACGTCTATGACATGCGGCTGACCGCCCACGAAGACGGCTGGATCTACGGCGTCTTCTGCACGGAGCGCAAGGACCCGGATGCGCCGTCCGGCGATACGGTGGCAGCAGTGGCGCAGGCCGGGATCGCGCGCACCAAGGATCTGGTGGCGTGGGAGCGGCTGCCCGACCTCGTGACGCCGTCGGCGCAGCAACGGAACGCCGTGCTGCATCCCGAGTTTGTCGACGGGAAGTACGGTTTCTACACGCGACCCCAGGAGGGCTTCATCGACACGGGCAGTGGAGGCGGCATCGGATGGGGATTGTGCGACGACATCACGCGGGCTGTCGTGAGCCACGAGCGGATCGTCGATCCTAGGATCTATCACACGGTCAAGGAAATGAAGAACGGGCAGGGGCCGCCGCCACTGAAGACACCGGAAGGCTGGCTGCACCTCGCGCACGGGGTATGCCACACGGCGGCGGGTCTGCGCTACGTGCTGTACGTGTTCATGACTGACCTGCGCGAGCCCTGGCGCGTGACGCATGCGCCGGGTGGCTACTTCATGGCACCCAGGCGCCAGGAGCGCGTGGGCGACGTCTCGAACGTCCTGTTCAGTAACGGTTGGATCGCCGATCCAGATGGGTCCGTGTTCATCTACTACGGATCGTCGGACACGCGCGTGCACGTGGCACGCTCATCAGTGGAGCGGCTGCTGGAGTTCGTACTCCATACGCCACTGGACCCACTGCGCTCCGCCGCATGTGTGACGCAGCGGGTCAGCATGATCGAGCGAAACCTGAAAGTCTTGAGAGGCTCGTGAGAGGATGGAACGTTCTTCGCCAATATCGCGACTGCGCAATGCGCTATTCGATGAGTTGGAGCAGCGCATGCTGCCTTACTGGGTCGAGAACTCGGTGGACGAGGAGAACGGGGGCTTTCTAGGCCGAATCCGGCGGAACGGCGAGCCGGTGCGCGACGCCCCCAAGGGGTCGGTTCTCAACTCGCGGATCTTATGGACATTTGCCGCAGCCCATCGTCGTCTCGAGGATAATCGTTTTCGGGAACTGGCTGCGCGGGCCCGCGCGTATCTGGTGGAACAATTCTGGGACCCCGCCCACGGGGGTGTCTTCTGGAGTGTTGACAGCAGGGGGCAGCCGCTGGAGACTCGCAAGCAAACCTACGCCCAGGCATTCGCGCTCTACGGGCTGGCCGAATACCATCGCGCCACAGGTAACAGGGACGCGCTTGATCAGGCCGTCAGACTTTTCGAGCTGGTTGAAACGCGGACGATGGAACCCGAGCATGGCGGCTACCTGGAAGCGCTGGGCCAGTCGTGGGAGCGGATTGAGGACGTCCGCCTGAGCGACAAAGATCTGAACGCGCCCAAAAACATGAACACGCATCTGCATGTGTTGGAAGCCTACACGAATCTCTTCCGCACGTGGCCCGATCCACTGCTGCGCGAAAAGCTGGCTTCACTCATCGGTCTGTTTCTGGAGAAGATCATCGACACGGACAAAGATCATCTGCACACGTTCTTTGACATGGACTGGACCCCAGTGACGGACGTGATCTCGTTTGGACATGACATAGAAGCCAGCTGGCTGCTGCTGGAGGCAGTTGACGTACTCGGTGATACTGCGCTGCGTGATGAGGTTCGCGACGCTGCGGTAGCCCTTGCCACGGCAACCCTGAAGGAAGGGATCGATCCCGACGGAGGGATGGTAAACGAGGCGCGGCCTGACGGAGACAGTGACGGCGACAAGTACTGGTGGGTTCAAGCCGAAGCCATCGTTGGGTTTGTAAATGCTTATCAGGAGACTCGGTCACCAGAATTCGTTGAGGCGGCTGTGGCGATCTGGGAGTATGCTCGGCGTTACCTTGCCGATGATGACTTCGGCGAGTGGCACTTCCGCGTGGCTCAGGATGGTCGGCCATATCCGGACGACGACAAGGTGGGCATGTGGAAGTGCCCTTACCACGGGGCCAGGGCCTGCTTCGAGGTGATCGAGCGCGCCGCTCGCATGGAGCAGGTGCGCACGTGAGCGTCATCCGCTACAATGACGGTGAATGGAGAGTCGGACATGCGATACACATCTTTGGCTGCACTGGACCGCGTTGGGTCTCGCCAGCTCGTTAGGACCTCCGGCATTGCCGTGCGAACCGCCGCTGCCACCTGCCTCCTAGCTGTTGCCGGATGTGCCGGTGACGGTCCCTCGATTCCCGAGAATGCTCTTCCCAGCGACCCCGAGGCGACACTGGAGACGCAGGTACTCTTTGCCAACCTCAAGAGTCTCGCACCGGACTACGTCCTGTTCGGCCATCAGGACGCGCTCGCCTACGGCGTGAAGTGGAAAGTCGAGGAGGGGCGCTCCGATGTGAAGGATGTCGCCGGGTCACATCCCGCGGTCTTCGGATGGGAGCTGGGTGACCTGGAGCTCGGGGAGGCTGAGAACCTCGATGACGTCAACTTCGAGAACATGAAGCGGTGGATCAAGCAGGGATACGAAGCGGGAGGCGTCATCACCATATCGTGGCATATGAACAACCCGGTTAGCGGCGGAAACGCATGGGACACCACGAGAGCGGTCTACGCCATCTTGCCGGGAGGTGAGAGGCACGAGTTGTATAGGACATGGCTCGACGCCTTTGCCGAGTTCGCCGGGGACTTGCGGACCGACGACGGACGGCCGATTCCGGTCATCTTTCGGCCATTCCACGAGCACAGCGGCAGCTGGTTCTGGTGGGGTGGTGCGAACGTCACGGACGACGAATACGTTGAGCTGTGGCGTTTCACGGTGGATTATCTGCGCGATGAGAAGGGACTGCACAATCTGTTGTGGGCATATTCGACGGATGTCTTCACGGACGAGGCGCACTACCTCGAACACTATCCGGGGCATGAGTACGTCGATGTCCTCGGTTACGACGACTATCGGGCGCTGAGCACGGAAGAGAGCGTACCGCTTATGACCGCCCGGCTGAAGACATTGGTCGAGCTGGCAGAGGAATCCGGCAAGCTTCCCGCTCTGACTGAGACGGGCCTCGAAGGCGTCGGCGTCCCGAATTGGTGGACGGGACGGCTACTGGAAGCCATCGAGACGGACTCGGCGAGCCGTCGTATCTCCTACGCCCTAGTGTGGCGCAATGCGAATGAGGCCGATATTCCCGGACATCACTTCGGACCCTACGCCGGTCATCCCAGCGCGCCGGATTTCGTTCAGTTTGCTGAAGACCCGTTCGTCCTACTGCTCGACGAGCTACCCGACCTGTACCGCCAAAGCGGTGGACGGGAGGAGTAGGGCCGGTGACGGCGACCGATCACTGGCGACCGAGCCTCGCAGAAGTCTCTAACACGGAGCTATGGAGGCCTACTGCAACATGGTCAGATTCCTCGTTCTGACGTTCCTAGTGGCGTTACCGCTGCAGTCGCACGCCCAGGTCCGGCTTTCCCGGCTTTTCGCGGACGGCCTGGTGCTGCAGCGTGACGCACAGGTACCCGTCTGGGGTTGGGCGCATCCGGGTGATCGGGTGGTCGTCACAGTCGACGGCGTTGAGTATTCCGCGCTCGCCGACAGCAGCGGTGCCTGGATGGTGCGGCTGGCTCCCATGACAGCCGGAGGCCCGCATGGAATCGCGGTTCGAAGCGGCGATGTTGAGCTGCACGTGCGTGACGTCATGGTGGGCGATGTGTGGCTCGCCTCGGGGCAGTCCAACATGGAGTGGGCTGTTCGGGATGCGGACGGCAATCCCACGCCAGACTCTGCCATTCGGCATTTCAAGGTGCCGCGGTCGTGGTCCTATCAGGAGGAAGATTCACTCGCAGGGGGAACGTGGGAACCAGCCGACGCGGAGCACGTCGGCACGTTCACCGCCGTCGGCTACTACTTTGCCCGCGAGCTGCGCGAACATGTCGGCGTGCCGGTGGGAATCATCAACAGCACTTGGGGCGGCAGCCGTATTGAACCGTGGATGAGCCTCGATGCGCTGGGGATGGATCAAGCTGATTTCGATCAGATCCGTACAGACGAACAAGTGCACCAGGAGGCAATCCGCGAGCGCGTGCGGGCACGGATCGGTACGGTGCCCGACAGTGACGCCGGACTGATTGGCGGCGTCGCTCACTGGGCCGCTCCAGGCCTCGATGACAGTGGCTGGTTTCCCGTCCCGGTTCCGTCCAACTGGGAAGCGGCAGGGTTCGACGGCATGGATGGCGTCGCATGGTATCGCACGAGGTTCGAGCTGACAAAAGATGAACTCGAGCGGGACGTCAAGCTCGGACTCGGGATGATTGACGATTCGGATATAACTTGGGTGAACGGGGTGGAAGTGGGGAGCATGGACAACGCATGGAATCAAGTCCGCCTCTACGACGTGCCATCCCGCGTGCTGAGGGTGGGAGACAATGTCATCAGCGTTCGCGTAGAGGATTTCCAGGGGGGTGGCGGCATTGCTGGTCCGCGTGAGTCCGTCTTCGTCGACGTCGGTGGTGACCGTCGCCGACTACCGGATGAATGGCGTTTCATGGTAGGTCGGGTAAGCCTCAATTCAGCCGGCAACAAGAACCAGGTGCCGACGCTCTTGTGGAACCAGATGATCCATCCGCTCCTGCCGTTTCCGATCAGGGGCTTCATCTGGTACCAGGGGGAGTCGAACGCGGGCGGGATGGCGGATGCGCTGGCCTACGCCGAGCTGTTCGCAGGCATGGTTCGGAGCTGGCGTGAAGAGTGGCAGCACGGTGACCTGCCATTCTTCTGGGCACAGCTTGCCAGCTTCATGGCAGTGGAGGACGATCCATCAGCGGAGAGCAACTGGGCAGTCTTGCGTGAGGCGCAGTCTGCTGCTCTCGCGCTGCCGAACACGGGGCAGGCTATACTGATCGACATCGGCGAGGCCGACGACATCCATCCTCGGAACAAACAAGATGTCGGCCGTAGGCTGGCTCTGGCTGCACGGAAGGTGGCATACGGCGAGGACGTGGTCCACTCCGGCCCCACGTTCCGCGAGTGCGAGTTTCACGATGGACGCGCGACGATCTCGTTCGATCACGTCGGAAGCGGGCTCGTTGCACGAGGCGGTGCACTGCGTGGCTTCGCGGTGGCGGGTCCGGATGGGCGCTTTGTGTGGGCAAACGCGCGGATCGATGGGGAACGTGTGGTTGTGTGGAGCGATTCCGTATCCGATCCGGCGGCGGTTCGTTATGCCTGGGCTGACAACCCGGCAGCGGCAAACCTGTACAACGCCGAGGGTCTCCCCGCCGGGCCGTTCCGAACCGATCGGTGGTGAGTGGGATGGTCAGCAATGAGCGCGCAATGATTGGCGGTCACGCGGCGAATCCGATGCGAGTGAGATCCACGGCGCACGAGCGGACACCAACCGAGTTCGAAGAGTGACAAAATGAAAAAGCTCACAACCATTTGGCTCATCGGCCTGGCTATCCTGAGTGTTTCGCCAGCATCCGGTCAGGTACTCGGCGTATTCGACGGCCACACGGACGTCGGCAACCCCAAGGTTGCGGGGGACGCGTCATACGACCCAGTTCGACAAGAGTACTTTGTCTCCGGCTCCGGCTACAACGTCTGGTTTGACCACGATGAGTTCCACTTCGTCTGGAAGCGGCTCAGCGGTGATTTTGTCGTGCGTGCGAGTGCGCATTTCGTGGGGGAAGGCGCGGATCCGCATCGGAAGCGCGGTTGGATGGTGCGCTCGGACTTGGACTCTGACGCTACACACATAAACGCGGTGGTGCACGGCGACGGCCTCGCAGCCCTCCAGTTGCGTCGCAGCGTGGGAGGTGAGACGGAGGAGGTCAGATCCCAGGTTGTGGGAGCCGATGTCATTCAACTGGAAAGGCGGGGGAACGACTTCGTGATGTCGGTGGCCCGTCACGGCGAGCCCCTGGTGAGCGAGGAGATCTCGGATCTCGTCCTGGGCGAGGAGGTGTACGTCGGGCTGTTTGTGTCCTCGCACAATGAGGATGTTCTGGAAGAAGCCGTGTTCCGTAACGTGCGTATCGTCGTGCCGGCCGGTGAGGACCTCGTTCCCTATCGGGGCTATCTGGGGAGCAATCTCGAGATACTGGA
>CP070666.1:3626588-3633649 GCA_020351775.1 Gemmatimonadota bacterium
GGCGGCACCTCGATCTCTGCGGGTGTGAATCCTACGGTAGACCTGACTGTCGGTGTGCACACCATCACCCTGACCGTGACCGACAACGGTGGAGCGACTGGTACGGATGTCGTGACCGTAACAGTAGAGCCCGGCCTCACAACGCTCACTGTTGTTGGCAGCGGCACCGGTGACGGAACGGTGACCTCTACGCCCGCCGGGATCAGCTGTACGATCACGAACGGCGTCGCAGCCGGTGACTGCACGGAGTCGTACCAGCAAGGCACTGAGGTGACGCTCACGGCGACGGCGAGCACCTCGGGGATTCATGAGTTTGCCGGATGGGGTGGGACGGGAGAGAGCTGTCCAGGTACCGGACCCTGCGTCGTGACGATGGACGGCAATCTCAGCGTCACCGCGTTCTTCACCCAGTACCATACGCTGACGGTTCAGGGCTCTGGTAACGGAAGCGGCACCGTGGCCGGTGGTAACGGGATCGACTGCGCGATCTCGGCCGGCGAGACACAAGGTACTTGCAGTGCCCTGTTCCAGGAGGGCGTCATCGCAGGTCTTGCTGCAACCGCCGAGCCGGGTTCGGGCTTCACCGGCTGGAGTGGTGCATGCACTGGGACCGGTTCCTGTCAGGTGACAATGGACCAGGCACAGACAGTCACGGCCACGTTTGCGCTGCAACAGTTCACGGTCACTGTCCAAGGAGCTGGTAGCGGAACAGGAACGGTCACGAGCACTCCGGCGGGCATCGACTGTACCAGTTATGCAGGGGAGCTGGGCGGAACCTGCTCTCAAGTGTTCGATTACGGAACGCTCGTTACTCTGAGTGCAGCGGCTGGCACCGGTTCGGTCTTCGCCGGCTGGGAGGGCTCCGGGATCGATTGTCCCGGAACTGGGAGTTGCTCGTTCACTGTGACGGCGAACCAAACCGTGGCGGCCTCGTTTGACTTGATCCTGACCACGCTCACCGTGACCATCGATGGGCTGGGAGCCGTGGCCTCGCAGAATGTCAGCCCAGCACTCAACTGCTCCTATGTGGAAGGCGAGTGCAGCGTCAGCTACCCGTGGGGCACGCAGGTGACGCTGGTAGCGTCGTCACAGGACCCCGACTTTCTCTGGGAATCGTGGTTTGGCACGGGTACCGGGTTCACGTGTACCACCAACCCGACCTGCGTCGTGACGATGGACCAAGACCGTCAGGTCAGAGCGTGGTTCTCGGCGCCGGGCATCATCTCGGTGAATCCCACGACGGCGTCGTTCACGATGCTTCAGGCCGGTACTCCCAGCCCGGCTTCGCAGACGATTACCGTCTCCAATATCGGGCAACGCCCGATCAACTTGGAGCCGATACAGATCTCCTACACGCCGAGCGTGGCACCCTGGTTGAATGCGAGCATCAACCGCACTGTGATTGACACTCTGACACCAGCCACAATGACTTTGTCGGTGCTTGCCAACAATCTCGACCCCGGCGTGTACAATGCGGCCGTGTACGTGGGTGACTTCTCGATTACGGTCGGGCAGGTGAACGTGACTCTCACGGTGCAGTTGCCGAACCCGGTCATCAGCAACGTCAGCGGCCAGCTGGTAACTGTCAATGATGCTGAGTTCTGCGGGTACATGGACCCGGACGGGAGTCTGTTCCGGTTCGATATGAATTACACCGACGCCGACGGGGACGTGAATCAGAGCACGGCCGTATTGACGGTGGCCTACCAGTTCAATCCGGGGTCGTCAGGCCAATTCCAGCAGCCCCCCGAGCCGGGGATGTCGGTCAGCGGAGACGGGTACAGCGGCACGATCACATCCTACATCTGCAACTTGTTCGGATCCGCGGAAAGCGTCACCGAGATGTTCACGTTACAGGACAGTCAGGGTAACCCCAGCAACATGCTCTCAATCACCGTTCCCAAGCCGACGGGCGCAAATGCACCGCCGGCGGGCGACGTGCCTCCACCGGCTGATCCTGCAACGAGCACCGCCGGCGGTGCCCGGGTTGGGGGCGGCTCGCGCTGAAGATCTCTAGGCCGGCTCGAGCGCCCTGGTGTAGCGGCCCTGCCACTCTTGCGATGCGATGCCTGGTCGTTCAGGTTAGATAAGTCGCCCTCACAGTCGTCTGCAACACACCCCTCCGGGCTTGGTTCGGCCGGCGCGGCCCCGCTCACCGGTACGACGCCTAGGTGAGCCACCGCGATCCGGAGCACCACAGTTGCAGGCCTAGCGTCCGCAAACGGAGGAGGCACTCATGTCCCGCAGTTCAAAATCCCTCGCAGCCATCGTCTCGGTTTCCCTGCTGCTGTCGGGCGCGACGGCCGCTCGGAACACGCTGGAGGCTCAGACCGAGCAGGGCGACAAGGCCCGCATCGCCGTTACCGAGGTCACCTCAAAGACCGGTGACTGCTCGTCCGCTGCTGCGTCGGCGATCGGTGACATGTTGGCAACCTCGCTCGTCAACACCAGGAAGTTCGTGGTGCTGGCCGACGCTGCCGCGGTCGGTGGCACCGGCGTATTGGTTAGCAGCACAGTCACAAAGTTCGAGCCTGAATCGGGTGGAGGAGGTGGCCTGGGCGGTATCAGGCGCCGGGCGTTGGGCGAGATCGGCATCGAGGAGAAAACCGCTGAGATAGAGATGGACTTGAAGTTGGTGGAAGGCAGTACGGGGCGGGTCTTGAAAGCGAAATCCGTCAAGACCGAGTCCACCGACTGGAAGCCCGACGTATCGGGTGGCAGCTGGGTCCAAGACATCGCGCTGGAGGGCGCCCTGGGAGAGTATGACGGCGAGCCTATGGAGGCAGCCATCCGTCTGGCGCTGGCGCAGGCGGTCGACATTATCACCGACGAGGTTCCAGAGGAGTACTATCGCTTCACGGGCGAGGAGCAGCTGGCCGGTGCGGCCGCGGGCGCTGCCGCGGGTGAGGCCGGTGCTGCGGAGGGTGAGGCGGGTACAGCTGCCGTTGCCGAAGACATGACGCTCTACACCAGATACGATTTCGTTCCGGGCAACAAGGTCATCTTCTACGACGACATGAAAGACGAGGAGGTGGGTGAGTTCCCCTACCGCTGGAATCTAGATCGCGGCGTCTACGAGGTGGTGCGATTCGGCGGTGAGTTCTGGATCATGGCCACCGACAACGGTTCCATCCGCCCCAAGATGCCAGATGCGCCGCTCCCGTCGAAGTACACCGTGGAGTTGGAGTTCTATGACAACGGCCCGGACTACACTGGCAACTACTTCTATATCCAGTGGGTGGCTGACGACGGGGACAACATCGGCGAATTCGGCATCACCGCTAGTGATAACACTTGGCTCACCATACAAGGCAATACCCTTGCCAGTAAGAATCTGGTCAAAGATGTCGGGAAGGGTACTCACAGCATGCGCATCATGGCCACCGACCGATCGATCAAATGCTACATCGACGAGGAGCGGGTTGCCAACGTGCCACGGATAGAAGGCTTCAATCCAGTCGGTTTCCGGCTGTACCAACGTCCCTACCGTGATCCCGATAACCCGACCTTGTTCAGGGGATTCCGATTCGCCGAGGGCGGCAAGACCATGCGGGAACAACTGGACGAGGAAGGCAAGATCGTCACGCATGGGATACTGTTCGACTCTGATTCCTACACGATCAAAGGTGAATCGTACAGGACGCTGAGCGAGATAGGACAGTTGCTGCAGGATGATCCCGACCTTCGGCTCTCGATTGAAGGGCACACCGATAGCGACGGCTCCGATGAGCACAACGCGGCATTGTCACAGAATCGCGCGAACTCGGTGCTGGAGTATCTCGTGGCCACGTACAGCATCGACCCCAGTCGCCTGGAAGCGAAGGGTTGGGGGGAATCGAAGCCAATCGACACCAACGACACAGCGGAGGGCAAGGCCAACAACCGCCGCGTCGAGTTGATCAAGTTGTAGAGTCGAGAACGGCCCAAGCCGATCAGGGCTCGACAAGAACGCCGGTGCAGTTGGCAGTTCTGCACCGGCGTTCGCCGTCTGGGAACCGCAGGTACTGCCCGAGGTGGCCCTATCCTCAGATCTCCTGTCCCAGCAGGAGTTCGAGGCGTTCTTTCCTGGTCTTGCTCAGCTTGACCCGTGTCCCGTCCTTGAGGATCACCACGTGAGTGCCGCGCGTGTAGGGTTGGATCTCCATGATCCGGTCCAGGTTGACGATCGCGGACCGACTGACGCGGAAGAACGCTGTTGGGTCGAGGCGCGACTCCAGTGAGTTCATCGTCTCGCGCAGCAGGTGCACCTTATCTTGCACGTGCAGCTTTACGTAGTAACTGGCGGCTTGAATCCAATCGATTTCGTCCGTGCGCACGAAGAACACTCGTCCCGCGTCCTTCACCACAAGCCGTGCCAGGTGAGTGCCGGACCTGTCGTAGGCGTTCGTAGCGTTGTTTGCGGTGGTACGCTCCGCCGCATCGAGCAATCTCAACAGACGCTTGCTCAGCTCGCCCACGTCCGGCCTGCGAATCGACTGCTTGGCGCGATCGATTGCACGGGCAAACCGTTCGTCGTCAAACGGCTTCAACAGATAGTCGAGAGCGTTGACTTCGAATGCGCGTACGGCGAACTGGTCGTATGCGGTCACGAACACTACCGGCGGCATCCTCTCGGTGCCGACAGCCCGCAGCACCTCGAAGCCGTCCATCTCAGGCATCTGGATGTCGAGCAGCACCAGGTCTGGCTGCAGTTCGAGTATCGCCTCCACCGCGGTTCTGCCGTTGGCACACTCGGCCGCGACCTCCAGCTCAGGATCCTTTTCCAGCAGCGTGGTCATCCCCGAACGAGCCAAGGGTTCGTCATCCACGACGAGGACCTGGAGTCGTTCCTTCATGATGCTTGAGTTGGCGCAGTGACCGGTTCGGTGTGGAACGGCAGGATGACCTTCGCAATGGCACCCTGCGTCGGGGAATCCGTCAAGTCCAGGCTCTGGAGCTCCCCGTAAAGTTGTCTCAGGCGCGCACGTGAGTTGCTGAGTCCCACACCATCGTCGACTCCTTCTGCCTGCCGCAACAATCCCGGCCCATCATCACGCACCGTGAGCACTAGAGTATCGTCCATCCTCCGAGCCCTCACCTCCACCAGTGATGCCGCCGCTCGGCGCGCAATCCCGTGCCGGATGGCATTCTCCACGATCGGCTGCAACAGAAGGTTGGGTACATGCGCATCGAGCGTGTCCGCTTCCGCATCGATCCTCACGTTCAGCCTGTCAGCGAAGCGGACTTGCTCGATTGCCAGGTAGCGCTCCACGAACTCCAGCTCCTGCCGCAGCGGCACTTCATGGGTCCTGGTATCCTCCAGCACATAACGCAACAGATCGCTCAGGCCCGCCAGCGTACGCACGGCTTCCTCACTTTCCTGTTTGCGAACCAACATCGCGATGGTGTTCATGGTGTTGAACAGGAAGTGGGGATTGAGCTGCATGCGGAGCGCGCGCAGCTGCGCTTGTGACAGCTGGGCCGATAGCTGGGTGGCCGCAAGTTCACGCTCTTTGAACCTGCGGTAGAAATCGATTGCGTAGGTGATACCCACGATGGCGCCGTATGCCAGCAGGTTGAGCGATAGCTCATACGCTGCAAACGATACGAGCAGCGTCCAGAACGGCTGCTGAAACATCTCGCCGGAGGCGGCTGGCTGTAGCGCGACCTGTATCGAGACCAACACCAGCGAGTGGAAGAACGCGAGGATCGATGCGATTGCCAGGTGAGCCAGGATCTTGGATGCCCAGTGTGCCGTGACTAAGGGGATGCATCGAGCGAGCCACACGACAAGTGGCGTGAGCAGCGCCCACAGGTACCAGAACGGCAGGGCCCATATGACCACCGCAATGAGGGGCATCCTCTCACCCTGAAGGTTCAGTGCGAGGTACTGTTGGCTCGCCGAAAAGGCTCCTAGAAACGTCGCACCGGCGAACAGTTGCAGGGCACGCTTCAGCCGGGGTGGGTGCTCCACAGGCATGCGACCAAGGTATGGCAAGTGGAGCCCAGAAAAAAGCCGCAGTGCCACAACAGCGATCCCCTCCGCCGTGCTTGGCAGCACGATACGGCTGTCCGACCATCCGCCGGTGCCGGTTCACTGCATCGCACGCACCTTCCACTGCATCATCGTTGTAACCGGACTCTGAGTCCGCCAGTGTGCACGTAGTGTAGTGCAAACCGCTCACACCGAGCAGCGCCCAGCAATCGAGCCCGGGAGGGACACATGCCAACCACATTCTTCAATCGACGTGCCGCGGTCTTCGTCGGCCTTGTAGTGAGCATCAACGCGTCACCCGGAGTCGCTCAGTCCAAGGGCACCTGTTCCATGGAGCTGCAGCGGCAGGGGATGGAGATCCTCGAAGCCGGTATCGCCGCTTTTGGTGGTCGTAGCGCGATCTTGGCGGCGCACACCGTGGAACTCCGCGTGCAGGTGCAGGTCTACACCCTGGGACAAGGTGCCAATCCGGCCGCTGGTTCGTCCGCCAGCAACGACGGGAACGTCAATCTGCGTTACATACTCGACTTGGCCAACGACCGCCACGTCTACGAGCAGTTCGCCGCCGACACCGCGACCCAACCAGGCGCGCGACTCGTGTTGACACCACAAGACAGGTTCGTCAGCAATCCCGTCCAGAACATCGTGCAGGACATCGCGGACCTGACACCACTCAGGCCACTGCTGCGTGGCATCCCCTATGCACCCGCGATCCTGCTGGACGCCGCTGAGCGTGCGGCGAGTATCCGGAGGCTCGGCAATCAGACGATCGATGGAACGAGCTATCGCATTATCACCTACGCCGACGAGTCCGGCCAACAGATCGCACTCTATTTCGATGCGGGCACCGGTCTACTGCGCCGTACCGAGATCGTCGAGTCGCACGAGCAACTGGGCGACCACGTCGTCGACATCGAATACGGCAACTACAAGGGTGTCGGGCCGCTGTACCTGCCCCATACGATTTCGGTCTACACTGCAGGATCACCGGCAACCGTGACCGAGTTCGTACAGGTCGATCTCGCAGCAGAACTGTCCGGTGCTCTGCTCGAGCATCCCGACAGCGCCAATCAGCTTCCTGCGATCA
>CP070666.1:3633749-3639252 GCA_020351775.1 Gemmatimonadota bacterium
TTCACCGCGGGCCACGCGGTGGTTAGCGATTTCGGGATCGCGCGGGCGGTGAGTTCGGCGGCTGATGCGCGCTTGACCGAGACGGGGCTCGCGGTGGGGACGCCCGCGTACATGAGTCCTGAGCAGGCGGCGGGCGATCAGGATATCGACGCGCGCAGCGACCTCTACAGCCTCGGCTGTGTCTTGTACGAGATGTTGGGTGGTGACGTCCCCTACACTGCATCCACTCCACAGGCACTGATCGCGAAGAAGTTGAGCGAGCCGACCCCCCGCATCTCGGTGGTGCGAGAGACCGTGCCGGCAGGTATCGAAGCGGCCCTCACGAAGGCGCTGGCCAAGACGCCGGCGGATCGGTTCGCGACGGCGCGCGAGTTCTTGGAGGCGCTAACCTCGGCAGACACTGCAGTCTCCGTTGGCGTGCGGCCCGCTCGGCCCATGGTTCGTCAGACTGCGGTCTTGGTTGCACTGGGCCTGTTGGTGATTGTCGTCTCGTACGTGGTAGTCCGATCCGCTCGAGACCGTGGAGCTGGGCCCGAACCGGCTCCACCGAGCTACGCCAAGCTCACTGCAGACCCCGGCGTCGAGTGGTTCCCGAGCCTGTCGCCCGATGGGGGGTGGATTGTCTACTCGGCCAGCGGATTGGGCAATCGGGACATCTATCTCAAGAGTGTCGGTGGACAAAATCCGATCAACCTGACAGCCGATTCCCCAGCGGACGACGATCAACCGGCCTTTTCGCCCGACGGCCAGCAGATCGCGTTCTGGTCCGGTCGCGACGGAGGCGGGATCTTCATCATGGGTCGCACCGGCGAAGGAGTGAGGCGTGTGACACGAGCCGGCTTCAGGCCGACGTGGTCTCCCGACGGCACCCAGCTCGCCTACGCCACGAGGCACGTCGAGCTCAACCCGCAGAACATCGAGGCGCGGAGCGAGCTGTGGGTGGCGGACGTGAACGGCGGGACGTCGCAGCGGATCAGTGGCGAGGACGCTGTGTTACCGAGCTGGTCGCCTCATGGTCACCGCATCGCCTTCTTCAGACGGGTCGATCAAGCGGGCCACGCGCAAGCGGACATCTGGACCGTGCCGGTCGCGGGGGGCGAGGCACGAGCCGTGACGAGTGACGTGGCGACCGATTGGAGCCCGGCGTGGTCGCCCGACGGCAGGTACCTCTACTTCTCCAGCGATCGGGCCGGCAGCATGAGCCTGTGGCGCGTCGCCGTCGACGAGGAGTCCGGTGAGACGTTGGGTCCACCGGAGCCCATAACGGCATCGGCGACAACCCTGGCGCATGTGAGCGTTTCAGGTGACGGACGCAGCATCGCTTACAGCTCCATACTCGTCACTCAGAACATCCAGCGTCAGTCGATAGATCTGGCCACTGCCCTGCCGATCGGTGAGCCAAGCTGGGTTACCACCGGGTCACGCCGCTGGTCGTCGCCAGACCCGTCGCCAGACGGTGAGCACGTGGTGTTCTACTCGCTCACACAACCCGAAGGCCACATCTACGTTGCGGGCACCGATGGTACGGGGCTGCGCCGCGTGACGGGCGATACCACTATCGACCGAGTACCCCGTTGGTCCCCCGACGGCCAGTGGCTGGCGTTCTTCTCCAGCGGCAGTGGCGCCATTGAGCTCTGGAAGATCCGGTCCGACGCGAGTGAGCTGACGCAGTTGACCGACGCGAAACCCGGCCCGGCGTACGCCGTGTGGTCGCCGGACGGGTCGCGCATGGCCGGATCGCGAGGGGACAAGATCTACATCATCGATCCGAACCGGCCCTGGGCGGCGCAGGCGCACCAGGAACTGCCGCAACCGGACACGGCACTCTCGGGCCACTACGCGAATTCGTGGTCACCGGATGGGCAGTGGCTCTGCGGCGCCGTGCGGCCGGATGGCGGTATCTTCACCTACGAGTTCCGCACCCGGCGCTACGAGCGTCTGACGGGATTCGGCGAGTGGCCCGTGTGGCTCCCCGACAGCCGGCGGATCCTGTTCGTCTCAGGCGGGAAGGCGTTCTACATTGTGGACCGCGTGACGAAACAGGTGCGGCAGATCTACTCCGTCACGCGCGACGTGCTGGGCCCGGCGCGCCTGACGCGCGACGGTCGCCACGCCTACTATTCACGCCGCGTGACGGAAGCCGACGTGTGGCTCATGACGCTGCGCTGACAGACGGGCGCGGCCACCGAGAACGCCAGGGAGCTACGGCACCACGCAGCCAGCACCGACCCAGCTGAGCGGTCGGCGGCTTCGCCGCCTCGCGGGCTCGGCCCCTTCGGGATGTGTCTTGAAAGACACTCACGCCAGGCCCTTCAGGGCAATCGCGCGCAGCGCGGCCGAGCCCGGGTTCTCAACCCAGGAATGAGAACGGGCTCGGTCAGGTCGCAACGCAAAGTCCGGCTCCGCTTGTAGGAGGTGCATCTGTGCGACTATTCCTTTGCTGCGGCGGCGAGGGACCGAGTGCCTCCCCGGGCATTGTAGGGTGTCCATACACCGAGGTATATGTGCGCGATGGAACTGCCCGTGTTTTGCCGGTCGCCGCATATACGGAGACCGGTCGAGTCCCTCCATATCTTTCGGAGAGTGCGGGGAGGGAGTTGCGGGAAATGGCCGCGCGGCACAGACTTGGGGTTGGGATGTGTGTGGGGGCGACGTACGCGTGCTTAGGCGGAAACCACCCGGATTGGAGACTGCAGATATGGGGGAACTAAAGGTTTTGCTGGCCCTCACCACGGAGGACAACGACTACCAACGTGAGCAGGCATCGGTGGCGCAGGCGACGGCTGACCGCCTGGGCATTAGTCTGCAGGTGGTGTACGCGGGCAACGAGGCCATCGGGCAGACGAAGCAGATTCTAGGAATCGTTCACGATGAGTCGGAGCGTCCCCATACCGTCATCGTGGAACCCGTGGGCACGGGGATGCTGCCCGTGGCGACCACCGCGGTGAAGAACGGAGTCGGATGGATCGTGTTGAATCGCGAGTCCGATTATCTCGCACCGCTGCGTGAGGAGTCGTCCCCACCCATTGGGAGTGTCGTGACCGACAACGTGGAGATCGGCAGGATACAGGGAAGGCAATTCGCCGCGCTCTTACCTGACGGCGGCGCGGTGCTGTACATCGAGGGCCCCGCAACGGATGTCTCCAAACAACGCCGCGCCGGGTTGGGCGAGACGCTCCCCGCCAATATCCAGATCGAGTCGGCGCGGGGTAATTGGACGGAAGAGAGCGGCTCTCAGGTTCTCAAGACGCGATTGCGGTTCTACGGTGACAGTCCGGCGAACGTCGGGATTGTCGGCTGCATGAACGATGCGATGGCGATGGGTGCCCGGAGGGTTGTGGAGGCACTCGAAGACCCGGAGGTGCGGGGCCAATGGCTGAAGATTCCGTTCACCGGCGTCGACGGCGTTCCCTCCACGGGCAAGGTCTGGGTGGAGAACCGACTGCTTGCCGCGACGGTGATCCAGCCGGTGATGGCCGGAGTCGCTCTCGAACTGGTTGCGGAAGCGGTGGATGCGGGGACACAGGTGCCGGAGACTACAGTCCTTAGCCCAGAATCGTATCCTGCGCTCGAGGAGCTAGGCGCGACCGCATAGCCATTGACCGATTGTGGATCGCCGTGTTCGATCGCGGACTACGCCTATAGGCCAACCGGAGTGTCCCCGCCTGACGTTTTGGGGCAGCGGAGTGCAACGAGCTCCAGAAGAGTTGCACACAGCTCTCTGCATCTCTCAAATTCCGCTCAGCAACTCGTAGGACCTTCTTTTCTCTATGTTTGGCTACGAGAAGCGACTTCGCGTTGATTACGAGCCCGGAGCTTACCTATGAGACACTCCGTCCACGGTTGCGCGTGCTGCGGTGGGGCATTCGCGGGGATTCTGAGAGGCAATCGCATCGTTGCTGCTGTGTCCGAGCAGCGTCACTTCGCGACTAACTTCGCGGGTTGTCTCAGTAGGGCCAGAGGAATCGATCGACGCGATTTCGTAAAGACGGGTGCCGCGGCAGTCGTGGCCGGGGCCTTTAGCGTTGGCTGCCGGCCGAGCGTACAGTCTGCGCCGGCTACAGTGTTCACTAACGGGACAATTCTGACGGTGGACAGTGATTTCTCCGAAGCAGTGGCCATCGCAATTCGCGGCAATCGCATCCTCTCCGTGGGAACGGATGCCGAGGTCCTTGCAGCCGCCGGCAGGGGAGCCACCATCGTAGATCTGGAGGGGAAAGTCGTCCTGCCCGGCTTCGTCGAGGCACATACACATCCAGTCGTAGGAGCGGTGCTCGATGAGCTGACTACTTATGTAGGCATGGCTCGTTTTTCGACCGCTGGTGAGGTGCTCGAAGAACTGCGGGCGGAGGCGGCGACAAAAGCGCCTGGTGAGTGGATCATGGCCAGAAACTTCGACCCCGCTATCCAGGAGGGTCCGGAGGAGCTGACCTTTGCGGACCTGGACTCCGTTTCCACCGCGCATCCGATCTTCGTCCTCAACGCTTCGGGCCACCTCGCCTACGCAAACTCAAAGGCCTTCGAAGCTGCCGGGATCACGGAGGATGTAGTGGATCCGCCAGGCGCCGAGTATTCGCGGGATGAGTCCGGCAAGCTCACCGGTGTGATGAAGAACAATGTGGCCTGGGTGCCGGTCATGTTCGCCAATCCGGCGGTCGCCGAAGTTGATCCAGCAGAAACCCTGATCGGATTGAGCCAACGGTTCGCCCGTGTAGGACTCACGACCATGAGTGAGTTGGCCTTCGGCGGCGTTACCGGAGGACCGGGCGACATCGCCATTATCGAGACCGCAGCTGAATCCGGCCGAATGGCGACGCGCCTCCGCGCCTATCCTTTCTACACCCACGAAGATGCATGGGAGGAGGCAGGACTGATTGACCGGCTGGGTGATGGCAACGACCTGGTCCGAATCTGTGGCTACAAGCTGATAGCCGACGGCTCAAATCAAGGCTTCACTGGTCTCCAGCGAGAGCCCTACCTCGACTCTGAAGACCGGGGTCTCGCCTATATGGAGACCGCAGACATGGTTCGGCTCGGTACGAAATGGGCCAGCAAAGGCTGGCTACTTGCGATCCATGGAAACGGCGACGCTGCAATCGACAACGTGCTGGACGCCTGTGAGGCAATGCGCGATGCAGGGATCGACCTGGACCGCGTGCGGGCCCGCATTGAGCATTGTTCGATTCTCCACGACGATCAGATCGCGCGCATGAAGGAACTCGGCGTTTCGGCCAGCTTCCTCATAGGTCACGTTCACTATTGGGGAACAGCCATGCGCGATGAGGTGTTCGGCGAAGAAAAGGCTCGGTTGCTCGACCGTTGCCGCAGCGTCGAGGACGCGGGGATTCGTTATACACTCCATTCCGATTTCTTCGTGACCGACCCAAACCCATTGCACATGATCGAAATGGCCGTCACCCGGCGCACGTGGAAGGAGCCCGACTACATACTCGCTCCCAGCGAAAGGATCTCGGTGGAATCGGCCATCCGCGCCGTGACGTCG
>CP070666.1:3639352-3657119 GCA_020351775.1 Gemmatimonadota bacterium
ATGTTCATCTGCAGGTCCTCGAGCTGCTGCGCTAGCTCCTTGGCAGCTGCGGTTACCTCCTCGTCCTCGGAGAAGCGCATGAGGTTCTGCAGCTGCACCCGTAGCACGTCGACGCGGCGTACTGCTTCGCCTGCCCTGACCACGTCTTCGCGCACCGCCTCCAGGAAGGCGACCTGCGCTGCGATGTCGGCCTCGGTCCCGGCCGTGTTGGGATCCTTCAATACCTCTAGCGGCTGCGTGAACTCCTGGCCATCAACCGTGAGCCGCACGGTGTACAGGCCGGGAGGGCGGAGGATGGAGATGCGCGAGGCGCCCGGCGCCGACCGCCCCTCGGGCCCGAGCTGAATGTGTGGGGCGTATTTGTAGCCGGTGAGGAGCCGGATGGTGTCGTTGGGCTCATCGCGCAGATTCCAGTGAACCCGATTCACGCCGGCGTTGTTTGTACCAGTCATCGTCCGGAGGACCCTCTCCGTTTCGTCCAGAATCTCTATCTTGGGAGCATCTCCAGCCGGTTCCGCGAGCCAGTAGTTGATCGATGCTCCATACTCGGGGTTCTCTCCGATCGTGGGGTCGTCGTAGGGAGTGGATGGCCGCGTGATAGAAATGAAACGGTAGGCATCCCGGGGCTCAAACAGGTGTGCGTTTGATGCCAACACCTCGGGAGTGAGCTGCTGTATTGGGCTCAAGTCGTCCAGGATCCAGAAGCCGCGGCCATATGTGCCGATGACCAGATCGTTGAAGTGCTCCTGGATCACGATCCCTGAGACCGGCGCGTGAGGCAGATTGTTCTGCAGTGGCTGCCAGGTATCGCCGTCGTCGAACGAGACGTAGATCGCGTTCTCCGTCCCGACGTACAGCAGCCCCTGCCGCACCGGGTCCTCGGCGATGACTTTTGTGTAGCTGAGCATGCTGGGTGGGATGCCGTCGGTGATCTTCTCCCAGCTGGCGCCGTAGTTGCGCGTGCGGTAGATGTATGGATCACGGATGTTCATTTGATGACCATCGGCAGCCACGTAGGCGGTGCCGGCGTCGTAGCGCGACGGAGCGATGCTGCGCACAGCGATCCACTCCGGCAGCCCCGGCATGTTGTCGGTCACGTTGGTCCACGTGGCCCCGCCGTCGCGAGTGATGTGCAGCAGCCCGTCATTGGTGCCGGCCCAGATGAGTCCTGGCTCGATCGGCGATTCGCTGATGCCGAAGACAACGCCCGCGTACTCCACGCCGATGTTGTCTCCGGTGAGTCCGCCTGAGGGGCCCATGCGACTGCGGTCGTTGAGCGTTAAGTCCGGGCTGATGACTTCCCAGCTCTGCCCACCATTCTGCGTCCGGTGCACATGCTGGCTACCCACGTACACGGTGGTGTTATCGTGCGGCGAGATGTGGAGTGGCGCATCCCACACGAAGCGGTAGCGAACGCCCTCGGCGGCACCTCGACTCTGTTCCGGCCAGACCTCCACGCTGCGGTACTGGCGCCGGTCCTCTTCGTAGCGGACCACGATGCCGCCCACCATTCCCGAGCCGGAGGCCGAGGACCAGACGATGTTGGGGTCCGTGGGATCGGGCGTAGCCCAACCGCTCTCACCGCCACCAACATGATGCCACATGCCCCTTGGGATACCCTGGCCCCCGAGCCGGCTGTTGCTGGGGCCGCGGTAGGTGGGCTCGTCCTGCTTGTTGCCCAAGACGTTATAAGGGATCGCGTTGTCCGCTGTGACGTGGTACATCTGGGCGTTCGTGAGCCGCTGTCTGAACCAGGTCTTGCCGCGGTTGATTGAGATCGAGAGACCCTGGTCGTGGGCGACGATCATGCGGTCGGCGTTGGTCGGGTCGATCCACATGTCGTGGTGGTCACCGCCGGGCGCGCGGCCCCAGGGCCAGGGCTCGAGAGTGTGCCCGCCGTCCAGGGAAACCGAGAAGGACGCCGTCAGGAAGTACGCCTCATCCTCATCATTGGGAGATACCACTACCCGCGAGTAATAGTGCGGCCGGCCCATGGCGTTCCGGTCGCGAGTGACCAGGGTCCAGTTGTGCCCCCCGTCGTCGGAGCGCCATACCTGCCCATCCTCGGTGGGTTCGTTGTTCCAGGGAATTCCGTCACCGGTCTCGAACATGGCATAGATCCGCTGCGTGTTGGACGGCGCGATGGCAACTGCCACCTTGCCCACCGGCTTGGTGGGAAGTCCGTTCCCCTCCAGACGGGTCCAGGAGGTACCGCCGTCGCGGGAAACGTGGAGTCCGCCGCCCGGTCCACCGCTAGTGCGGCCCCAGGTGTGGATCTCCAGCTGCCAGGTACCCGCAAACAGCACCCGGGGGTTGGACGGATCCATCGCTATGTCTGAGCAGCCAGTGTTTTCGTCCACGAACAGGACGTGCTCCCAGGTGGCGCCGCCGTCGCTGGTGCGGAAGACCCCGCGCTCAGGCTGGGGGCCATAGGCGTGTCCCAGGGCGCAAACGAAGACGACGTCCGGATCTGACGGATGTATCACCAGCCGGGGAATTCGACCGGTGTTCTCCAACCCCTCGAGGGTCCAGGTCCGGCCTGCATCGGTCGACTTGTAGATGCCCTGTCCCAGCGAGATGTGACTGCGGATCTTCCCTTCACCAGTTCCGGCCCAGACGACGTTCGGATCGCTGGGGGCGACGGCCAGGGCGCCAATCGACTGGACGGGCTGATCGTCAAAGACAGCGTCCCAGTGAACGCCCCCGTCGGTAGTCTTGTAGATGCCACCGGAGGCGGCTCCCACGTAGTACGTGTGGGGATCACCGGGTATGCCGGCCGCAGCGCTGAACCGGTTTCCTTCGGGCCCGATATATCGCCACTCGAGCGCAGAGTACGAGTCGGGTGTCTGGGCGGCGGCCGATGAAGAGCCGAGGAGGTTCGATGCAGGAACGGCCAAGATAGTGGCAAGAATGAGCGAGCGAGACGGGGCACTCATGGGGATCCCTCCAGTGTTGAGGACTGAGCCCTACCGCAGACAGAGCAGAGATATCTGGAGCTCCGGAGGTGCGCAAGAAGCGTAGGGAGCGGGGAGCGGACCCTATCGTTTGCATCCACTTCGAAGTCTGAACTGTTGCGCCTGAAGGGCTTGTGACGTAGCGTCGGCCTGACCCGTAGGGCCACTGATACTGCTTCGGGAGCGAACGTGCCAGAGCGTTTAGCACCGACACCTCAATCCCAGCGCATCGAGTCGCTGGATGTTCTCCGCGGGTTCGCGGTGTTGGGCATTCTGGTGATGAACATCGGCGCCTTCTCCATGCCGGCCGCCACGTACTTCGACCCGACGGTCTACGGTGATTTGTCTGGGGCCAACGGCTGGGTGTGGCGGATTGCTCACGTGCTAGCCGACCTGAAATTCATGGCGATCTTCTCCATGTTGTTCGGTGCCGGAATCGTGCTGATGACACAACGGGCCGAGCAGCGGGGACAGTCTCCCACGGGTCTGCATTACCGTCGCATCCTGTGGTTGATCGTTTTCGGCCTGTTGCACGCGCACCTCCTCTGGTACGGCGACATCCTCTACTGGTACGGCATGTGTGGGCTGGTGGTGTTTTTGTTCCGCAAGGTCCAGCCGCAGTGGCTGATTGTGTGGGGGCTGCTGTTGATCGCGATCCCGTCCCTGATCATGCTCGCTGCCGGGGCCACTGCTCCATTCTGGCCGCCAGAGGTGCTCCAGGAAGTGGTCTCGGAAATGAAGCCCTCGACCGAGGTGATAGATCGGGAAATTGCCGCGTATCAGGGTAGTTGGCTGGAGCAAATGGACCACAGGGTGCCTGAGGCCCTCGAGATGCAGATCAACACGCTGCTGGTGTGGGCCGGGTGGCGGGTCAGTGGGCTCATGCTACTCGGCATGGCGTTGTTCAAGCTGGGAGTGTTCAGTGCCAAGCGCTCACGCCGCTTCTACGCCGCACTGATCGCCGGCGCGCCCCTGATGGGCATTCCACTGATCATCCTTGGCATGCAGCACAACTTCGCGGCTGGGTGGGAGGCACCGTACTCCTTCTTTTTCGGGCTACAATACAACTACTGGGCCAGCATCCTCGTGAGCCTGGGCTGGGTGAGTGTGGTTATGCTCGTATGCCTACGGCCCGGTCTCAAGTGGCTGACCCGACCCCTGGCTGCCGTGGGCCAGATGGCCTTCACCAACTACGTCATGCAAACGCTGATCTGCACCTCCCTCTTCTACGGCCACGGCTTCGGCCTGTTCGGCCAGATAGAACGGGCAGGACAGGCGGCGATCGCCGTGGCGATCTGGGCCCTGCAGTTGATTATCTCGCCCATCTGGCTGCGACACTTCCGATATGGACCGCTCGAATGGCTGTGGCGGTCGCTGTCTTACATGCATCGGCAGCCGTTCAGGCGTGAGGCGTTGGCCTCGTAGGGGTCATGGAGAGACACACGTCATCCTTCACACCTCGACATCCATCTTCCAGCCTTCCAGTTGATCTTGGCCTCTCACCGGAAGGCTGAAGTCCGAAGTCTGAAGCTGAAGTGAAAGAGCACTTGCTACATCACAAGCCGCCCCTCCTCAAGCCTCCATGTTTCCCGCGTCAACGTTCTGGCGAATCGATCGTCGTGACTGACCAAGATCAGCGCACTGGAGTAGCGCACTAGCGCTTCTTCAATCCGTTCAATGCTCGGCAGGTCGAGGTGGTTGGTGGGTTCGTCCAGCAGCAGGAGCCAGGCCTGGCGTGAGAGTCCCATTGCGAGAGCCAGCTTGCGGGCTTCACCGGGCGACGGTTGCTCGGAGGCCAACAGGCGTTCGGGCGGGACCCCAAGTGCGGCAACAACCTGCAGCAGGCGGCCCTTTGCCATGTCGGAGAAAGACTCCATCATCCGTCTGTTCCGTTCCACCCGTTCGTGCGGCAGTTCCTGCGGCAGATAGAGGATACGTTCCTCGGGCAGCTGTGATGCCTGCAGCAACTCCTCGATCAACGTGGTCTTGCCACTGCCATTTGGGCCCTTCAGGTGAATCCGACTTTCGCGGCGAACCAACACATCCACGTCGCGCAGCAGGATTCGGTCGCCTTTGCGTATTGCCGGCGTCTTCAGCCAGATGAGATTCTGCATCGGGGCAACCTCTTCCAAGACGAACACCGACCGGCCAACCTGCTTGTCCACCCGAGCCTGCTCCACCGTCTCATCCGCTTTCCCCAACTTGCGGCGGAGCACAGTGACCTCACGACCGAGTCTCTTTTCTGCGGAAGCAGCGCGGCCCTTCGCGGCCATGCTGCGGGCGTCTGAGTCATGGACACTCTTCAGCCGCTTCGCCGTGTCCATGTCAGATTCAGCTTTTTCGCGCGACCGCCGCGCCGCATCCAGCCGGCGCTTTAGCTTGCGTCGTTCGGCTTGGAGCTTTGAGCGCGTTTGACGTGAACGCTTCTCCTCGTTGAGCCACAGCTCACGTGCTGCACTGTAGTTGCCACTGTACAGCTTCACTGTTCCGCCGGGATGAATCCTGATCGTGGAACATGTCAGAGAATCCAGCAGTTGGCGGTCGTGCGATACCAGCACGCCGATGCCCTGATATCGTTCGAGCCTGTCGAACAGCAGCTTCTTTGCTCTAGTGTCTAGATGGTTTGTCGGCTCGTCGAGCAGCAACAACTCCGGTACGTCCACGAGGGCAGCACCGATCTGCCACCGTTTACGCTCGCCGGGCGACAGTGATTGCCAGTGCGCCAACTGGGTGGGCTCGAGTTCCAGCTGCCCCATCAGACGATGGGCGTTGCCTTGCCAACTCTCGGCGAAGTCTCGGATAGCAGGTGTGAGATGTTCCACACGCTGAGGACAGTACCGCACAATCATGTCGCTGGGTGTGCGTTGAATCATTGCCGGGTCGCCGGGCAGATCTCCTGCGAGGACTCTGAGCAGCGTGGTCTTCCCGCTGCCGTTGGGACCGACCACACCAAACCACCCCTGCGACAGGCACAGGGAGACCTCGGTCAGGACATCAACTGCGCTAGTGTACGAGAATGAGAGGTGCGACAACAGAACCTGCGACGACATAACAGCCTCCTGGGCAACGTAGCTTGCACGGCCACTCTCGCGGCCGGGCCCGCAGTCGAATGGAGTTTGGCTGTCAGTCGTGCATGGTGGATGTCACTGATGAAGTGGTCGATGCATAAAGATAGTGCTTTGTTCGAAGTGTGACATACGGCCTTGCCCCGTTGGACCTCACGGCTGCCGCGCAGTCTTGCGGCAGCCGTGTCCGTCTCAGCGGTCAGGTAATCTCGCAGCACCCGTTACGGCAGCGCATCCACATGCCCTCGTCGTCTACCTTCCAGCGCCAGCGTGCGGTGCCCGGGATCAAGAACTCCTCGGCGTCCATGTCGCAGCGCTTCACGCACTTGAACAGCGAATCACCGTCCTCTGCCCTGATGATCTTGGCCCGCCATTCAACGTCGCCTTCGTTGCAGTTGGCGACTGCTTCTGCCCCAGCACAGTTGTTCTGTGGCCCGATGCTGCATAGATGGATCTCGTTCATGCGCTCGCGGGGGTTCGGGGTGGCGCTCAAGTTGAATTTGTTGCTGTAAGGATTGTGCATTCCTTCCGGGACCCAGAGAGCCACTTGTGCCGCCAATACCCATTTATCCGCGAAAGAATTTGTAGTGTTGTAGTCGCCAAGTTCGTGATGCGGAACGATTGCTCCTCTGATCTGGCTCGGCACCAACTGATTGCCCGTGGCGGAAGCCACGGCCAAGAACTGCTCGTCGTACCAGCCCTTGACCATGGTCATGCGCTGCTCTTTGTCGGGAGCGGCGGGAGCCGGGATTCTGGCTCGCTGCTTCACCGTAGGCGACGAAGCAAACTGAGTGGCGCCATCCTGGCGCCAGTGCACCTCGCACCAGGCCGCGCCGCACGTGATGCCGATGTAGTGCAGGCTATTTGTCTCATCCCAATCCCATCGCGCGACTAGCGGGTAGTCGTTCTCCGGAAACCCGACGCCGGTCATCGTCACTTCGAGATGGATCCCAGAGCCTGGACTGGGATTGGGCAGCCTGCAATCCTGTTCCGTGTTTCCGAACGAGAGCACCTCGGCCTGCCAGCTGCCGCTGCCGCGATATACGTAGAGGCAATTGAATCCACTCTTGATTCCGAGCGGGTCGTAGTCCTGCCACGCCACGATCTCTGCTGCCGGGATTGCCCAGCCGTCATCGAAACCGGCGGATTCGGCTATTTCGGTCCTCACCGAATCCACCTCCAGGGTGTCGAGCAACGCGAGCGTGGCAGTCCGGCTGCGACCACGTGCGTACGTTCGCGATAATCTAGAGCTATCGTAAACGGCGAATATCGCGAAGTACTCGCCGTATACAAGTCTGCGATCAGCGTCCTCAAAGATGAATCGTTGGCAGTCGTGGAACTCCGGCACGTTCTGGATCGGACCAGGACCCGTCAACCGCCCCTCCGCCCCAATCACCTGGAGAGTATCATCGCCAAGAGTGAGGCTCTCCCAATACCACTCCTTGGGACACTCCCTGCGACCCCAGTCCGAGGGTAGGTCCTGTACCAGTTGCCGTTCGGGTTCCTGGCACGCAACCAGCAATGGGGCTGCGATCACCAGCCAAGGTAGCTTACTCATACCCGCCTCCTTGCAGGAGAACTAGAGGACATCATTTACCGTGAATCCCCGAGCTCTCGCAGCTCGGAGACGATTGGTTGTAGAAACGGATCCGCATCCGACCAGAGCAGCTCGACCGCCCTGGTCCACTGCCGTGCGCCTTCGTTATCACCCAAACCAGCGGCGATCCTAGCGCGCAACGCCGCCGCCCGCACCAGCGACGCCACGCGCACGGGCGATGCGAGCACGTCGGGAGCTATCTGAGGCAGCACCCCTAGAGTCGGGTCGAGCCATGCGGCTGCTCCCTCGAGGTTTCCCATAGCGAACAGCAGTTCTGCCTCAGGCAGAAGTGCATCGATGGTGAGCATTGCCGGATGGAGCTGTCGGCGAGCATCGCGTACCTCCTCAAGACCGGCGCGAACCGCGAGCGAGTCGCCGCGCACCCACGCGGCCTGCAGATCGATCACGTAATCTCCCTCGCCTTCCAGCTCCTCGAGCGCTGCCAGCGAGTGGCCCGGATATGCCAGGGTGGCGGGCCGTGCCAGCCACTGGAGGCGAGCCAGCGGGCGCTCCACTGGCAGCAGCCTCTCTTCAATCGAAGACCTCACCCGCAGCTCCAGAGCGTCCAAGCTGTCGTTGGGCCCGCCGAGCGCGGCATACATCAGCAGCGCGGGTGCCGACTCCCTGAGTTCGGGCGGCACACGGATCGCGTCAGCCGCGCGTGGCTGCGATGCGTAACCCGCCGCGCGGTCGGCCCTTCCCGTTAGAGCTGCGAGTCCCGCCAGGAGCCGCGGGTCCACCACACCTGGCTCGGGTTGATGTCTGAGGAGCGAGTCTGCCAGCTCCCGCGCGCGGGTCAGACCCACTTGGTGCGATGGCAGGGCAAATGCCAGCTGCATCCACACTTCTGCTCCCGCAATGCGGAGCCGCTCGTCAGGATCGGTCGCCAGCATTCGTGCACGGCGCAGCGTGTCGAGCGCGGAAGGATTGCCCAGCAACGACATGGCGATGGCCAGCACCTCGAGGGCGCTCGCGTTCTCCGGTGCAGAGGCCACCCAGGTGACCGCGACATCTCTGAACAGGATGCGCATGCGGCGCAGCGCCTCTTCTTCGTCAGCAGGATCGCTCGCAGTTTGCAGTGCCAGTGCCTGCCGGCTGGGGTACGGCACGAACGTGAGCGAGTCTCCATGCCACACGGGAAGGGCAAGGAAGGTCACGGTGTCCGGTGGCACAGCCGCCCCGTCCCGCAAATCAATACCGCTGGTCATGAACAGATTGCGGAGAGAAGCGTACGAGCCGGGTTCGAACGATGATAGGATGGACGGCAGCAGCTGAAACGCGCGTTGGTACGACAGCAGAGCTCTATGGTAGCTGGAACGGAACCGCCAGCCGGAATCGCTGCGCCGGTCGCGCAGCACGACCTCGTCGCTGGCCTCACAATGGGCGAAGCCGTACCAGGCTGCGAAGTCACGCGGCTCCCGCTCGGTAAGGGCTTGCCACAGAGGACATGCTTGCCCGAAGTCCCCTTGTGCCTCAGCCAAGACGGCGTCGGCCATCGTGCGATCGCGGTCCGACAACCGCTCACGGCCCAGTTGCGCCTGTTCGGCTTCTATGCGCCAGCGAGCGGGATCGGCGTCACTCCAGGATCGGACCAACGCAAGCCATAGGTGGGCTTGAGCGTAGGCACCGTCCAGTGATCTGGCGGCGGCGAAGTTGGTGTCCGCTGCAGCGAGGCTCCATGCTTCGAGAGACCGCTGTCCCCGAGCGAATGCCCGGCGCGCTGGGAACGAGCGGGTGCCCGACAGCGCGGGCGTGCCCTCGGGCAATGAGCCGTTGAACAGCAGGCGATCCGCCAACTGGGTGAACAGCGAATCGGCTCCCCCAAGGTCACTCGGCAGACGTATCGCCTGGTCGGCAATCAGTGCGCCCTCGATAGCGTCGTACAACCCCGCCCGCACTCTCAGGGAGTCGCCGGTCGGCGAGACCTCACCCCAGAAGAAACGCCCTGCGCCCAGCCCGCGCGCTACCTGAGCCGCCACATCCGGCGTGAGCACACTGTCGTCGACCTCTCCGACGGCGTAGCTGACCTGGAATGGATCAGCCACGCTCAGCCCGCTCCAGCGCGACAGGGCGTCGTGCAGCAGCTGTACCTCCTGCAAGCCCTCGCTGACTCCCTGCTGGCGCTCGAACGGTAGGATGACATAGCGCGAGGTATCTGGTGGCAACCGCGGCCCGGTACCGACGATGTCGTCTATCCGACTGGATACCCAGGCTAGCACCGCAACCGTAGCGACGCCGCCCAACACGAGTGCGGTCTTATGACGCGGGTTCAGTCGACGCTTCTGGCGCCTCTTTCCTGGCTTCTCACGAGCCGCTGACTCGAGCGCCTTCAGGAATTCTGCGGCGGTGGCGTATCTGTCTGCCGGCACCTTCGAGAGCACGCGTTTCAGTACCCGATCGAGCGCCTCAGGCACTGTGTCGCGCACCGTCGAGACGGGCATTACGGGCTGATTCAGTTGCCGCGCCAGAACTGCCTGTGCCGACGGACCGGTGTACGGGGTCTCACCGGCCAGCATTTCATACAGCACGCAGCCGAGACTGTACAGGTCGCTGCGTCCGTCGAGCTGAGACTCACCGGTCGCCTGCTCAGGACTCATGTAGCCGACGGTGCCGATGGCCGTGCCCGAGTCCGTGAGCCTATCGGCGCCGGCTTGATCCACCGCACGGGTGATTCCGAAATCGCTGACCAGAGCGTGGCCGCCCTCGAGCAGGATGTTCGCCGGCTTGACGTCACGATGCACGAGCCCGTGAGCGTGGGCAGCACCGAGAGCGTCGGCGACCTCTCCTGCAATCTTGAGTGCGTCATCAATCGGCAGCTGCACTTCGCGCTTGAGCCGCTGCTTCAGCGACTCGCCCTCGATGTAGGGCATCACGTAGAACGGCAGTCCGCCGGCCTGGCCGGAGTCGAGCAGCGGCAGGATGTGTGGGTGTTTGAGGCGCGCCGTGACTTTGATCTCACGCAGGAACCGGTCCGCTGCACTCGATGCAACCAGATCTGATTTGATGACCTTGATTGCGACCTGACGACCATGCTTCAGGTCGTCGGCGAGGTACACGGTGGCCATGCCGCCTCGCCCCAGTTCCTGCTTCAGGTGATAGCGGTCTCTCAGTGCATCGTTGAGCTTCTCGAGTTCGGACACCACGCTGTTGTCGCTACCTCACCACGTGAGAGTCCTAATTATGGGGGCCGCTTCCCGTGATGGCCAGGATCAGTCATGAGTCCTGACCTCCAAGCCGGAGCTGTTGCCACATGCTCATGCTGTAGGTTGGTGTGATGGCTTGCCGACGCCCACTCAACCCTGCCGCTCGGCCTCGTGGGGTGGTCGCGTTCACACTCGACACCGCTTTGACGTGCTGCTGACGCTGCTTTGACCTGCTGCCCTTCGTTGGCACCTCGTTGGAGGCAAACGTGTGTGTAGTCGCAGTTGTCACCGGTCTCGCTGCTGGGCTAGAGTCGAGCGCGCGACGTCTGCTATGGCAGACTCAGCACCTGTCCGTCTTCCAGCAGTTGTCTCTGGAGCCGAGCGTAGCTCACCTGCTGCACTCCCACCCCATCCTCAATCGCCAACACGGCAGCCGTTGCGGCACTCTGACCGAGGATCATAAAAACCGGCTCCATGCGGATAGAGCCGTAGGCGATGTGCGAGGCGGACAGGCTGACCGGCACGAGTAGATTCGTTGCTTCGGAGGCTTTGGGTACCAGGGCGAGGTATGAGATCGGGTACGGTGCGCCCGGATTTACCTGAATGTCACCCTCGTTGCGCGCGTTGCCGTCCGCGTCGACGTAGCGCTGGACGTTGTGCGAGTCCATGTTGTACGAGCCCATGCCGACGACCCGGGGTGTCGGATCGAGGCCGCGCAGGTGCAGCTCGGTCATGACGAAATCACCCACCATGCGGCGCGCCTCGCGTACGTATATCTGGTGCGGCCAATGGTCGTTGTCTGTGAACTCGTCGCGCGCCAGCCCCCACTGGGCCATCTGCTCACGCACATTTTGCGGCACTCGCTGATCGTTGGCCAGGAACCACATCAGCCCCTTCTGGTAGTTCGCATGCTCCGCTATGATCTCCCTGCGCCGCTCGTACGAAGCCTCGGGATACTCGTAGTTCTGACCGATGTTGTCCGTGGAGAAAGCGCCGTGGTTGTTCGTATCGGTCTTGCGGTTGGGCGCGGGGTCGAACTTGTTGAACACACCACGCCAACCTCGGTCGAGATAGCGGGCCAGCAGCTCATATTGCAGCGGGTCATAGTCATCAGGCCGCGGGAACGGCACGCGGTTCTCAGGAACCGTGGTGAGGCACATGCGGAAGTTATAGGCCTGTACCCGATGATCGCCCTGGCCGTCCTCTCCCGGAGCGCCGCCGTGAACGCGCGGTAGCAATCCGCTCGTCGGGTCACCGGCAATGACATACGCGCTCACGGGATGATCGAACTGATGGTAGACGGCCCAGCGCTTCTGAACACCGTTCATCGTCTCCCCGTAAGCATCATTCGATTCCCGTCCCACTGTATATGAGACGCCGCTGGCGGCCATCAGGTCACCTTCGTAGCTGGCGTCGATGAACACGTGTCCCTGGTAGGTGTCGCCGTCGAGCGTCCTGATCGAGACGATCCTGGTTCCCTCCTTGCGTACCCCCGCTCTGCGGTCGAGCCAGCGGTCTCGGAACACCGTGACCCCTGCCTCCTCGACCATGTACTCGAACACCTGTTCCGCGACGTGGGGCTCGAATACCCACATGGCATCGTCCTCGGGGACATAGCGCTCGTACTCCTCGGGTCTCTGGTACACCCAGGCGTCAGGCCCGTCGTAGTGGGCCTTGACTCGTTGATAGAACTCGCGCGCGAACCCGCCGATTGCCTCCTTGCGACCCGAGTCGGTCCAGCCGAGCCCGCCTGCCGTGAGCCCACCTAGGTGGGTCTCGGGGCAGACAATGACGGGGTCTTTCCCCATGCGTTTGGTCTGGATCGCCGCCGCGATAGCCGCAGAGGTGCAGCCGTATATGACGACGTCGTACACACCGTCGCCTGCCGTCGCTGGTGTCTGCGGTTGAGCAACAGATAGGCATGCAAGATGGAAGACTGCGAGAACGAGCGGCGTGCGGAGCATCTTAGGCCCCACTACGACGGTGCTGCCCTGCCGGATGAAGCTCTGGCGGTCGGTCATCTCAGTCATGGTATGAGCGCTCTAACAGCGGAACGGTAAGAAGCACGGTGCCCGCTTGATGTTGGATGGTCATGTTGTTCCCCTACGTTCCAGCATCCAGGGTCGCCTGTCGGTCTGGAACACGTCGGCCGCGAATGGGACCCACAACGGCGAGTGCGTCGAGGGCTTCCTAGAATGCAGTGACGTTGCGTCAGCCAGTCAGGTTCGTCAAGGTTGTAGGGGTGGATATGAGCCGCCTGTGTGGGAAGGAACGCATCGATGAAGACAATTGCAGTGACATCCCAGGACCTGAGGTTGGACTTCAACACAGCCAAGGCCATCTCGGATGGCACCGCCAAAGCGGTCCTGGGAGAAGCGACTTGCATGTCATGGTATGACCGGGAACAAGACCGCGAGGCTCCGGCCCACGTGAGTGAATGCCGCGACGATTCCTGTGATACGCCTGGATACATTGACTACGCCACGAGCCGGGGGGCCGAACTCAAGATCGACATCGGTGAGGGGGCCTTCGTATTCTGCTATCGGTCGCTGGGGGATTTCTCAGAGCAAGCGTGAGAAAGATACGCGTCCGGGTATCCGCTCCCCGCTCCCCGCTCCCTGTTACCCACTCCCAGCTCCCTGCTTCCCACCTACACATCGGTCGCGTGAGGGGTGGTGACTCTGCTGGACACCTCCGATGGCCGGGGTCATACTTGGCACTGAAATAAGCAGACAACCGCTTCCCGGGAGGAACCAATGCGGAACATCAGATGCACCGTGTGTCTCTCGACCATAGCGCTCCTCATCCCAATCGGTTTGACTGCTCAGCGCCAACTCGCTCCCCTCGATGCAATCACGATGAAGAGTGTGAGCGGTGTCTATCCGAGTCCCGATGGAACGAAAATCGCGTTCACACGCTCTGAGCCACGTGCGCCCGACGACGCACCCGGCTCGGCCTACACCACGCTATACATGCTGGATGAAAGCGGGAATGAGTATCCCTTGGCTGCGGGCAAGCGGTACATCGGTGGCGTGGCGTGGAAACCCGATGGATCGGCGATCACGTTCCTGGAACAACGTGAAGGAGACAATGGCCGGCAGCTCTACGCGCTGCCGGTGGGCGGCGGTGAAGCAACGCGTGTGTTTGTTGCCGACCGCGGCATTCAACAGTACCGCTGGAGTCGGCGCGGCGAGGCGGTTGCCTTCACGGCGCAAGATGCCGCACCCGAAGCGAGGGCTGCCGCCCGTGAACTCGGCTTCCGGCAGCGGGTAGTCGACGAAGATTGGAATGCGATCGAGCTTCACATCTGGACGGCGGACGACGGCCAAACCAGCGGCGTAGATGTGCCTGGGAGTGTATTCGACCTGGAGTGGTCGCCGGACGCGAGCCGCCTGGCGCTCGCCGTGGCGCCGCGACCTTTGATCGACGACAGGTACATGTTCAAGCGAATCCATCTGCTCGACGTCAACACGGGCAGGGTCGGGCAACTGGTGGACAACCCTGGGAAACTGGGCCAGTTGAGCTGGTCACCCGACTCCAGGAGTCTCGCCTATATCAGCGCTGCGGATCCGAGGGATCCCCATGCGGGCACGCTCTACGTAGCGGACACAGAGACCGGCGCGGTCACGGGCCTGACAGAAGACTTCAAGGGCATGGTGCACGCGGTGCAGTGGCGCGAGCCCAATCGACTGCGGCTGCGTATCTCCCGCGGCGTGGCGAGCCGGGTGAGTGACTTCGACATGAACGACCGGAGCTTCAACGATCTCGCGGCCAGCGACATGGCGTTTGGCTCCGTTCACTCGGCCGGTGCGACGGTCGCGGCGGTGGTATCGGGTCCGACCCACCCGGCGGAGGTCTACACCCTAGAGGGAGGCTCCTGGGTGCGTCGCACGAACTCCAACGAGTGGCTCGACGAAGTGCGCTTGAGCCGCCAGGAGGTCTATAGCATCGAAGCCCGCGACGGATTGGAGATTGAAGGTGTCCTGCTATATCCCCTCGACATGCGAGAGGACCAGCGCTATCCGTTGGTTATCGTGGTACACGGCGGACCCGAGAGCCACTACAACAACGGGTGGATGACTACCTATTCAGGCTGGGGTCAGCTGTTGAGTAGCAAAGGGTACTTCGTGTGGTATCCCAACTATCGTTCCAGTACAGGACGGGGGGTGGAGTTCGCCAAGGCCGATCACGGTGATCTAATGGGCAGCGAATTCGAAGACCACCTCGACGCCATCGATCACTTCGTCGCCAAGGGCTGGGTTGACAGAGAGCGCGTGGGACTGGGCGGTGGTTCGTATGGGGGGTATGCAGCTGCGTGGGCTGCTACACGTCACACAGAGCATTTCGCTGCGGCGGTCAGCTCCGTCCCGATAACTCACGTCGCAACCAAGTGGCTCACGACCGACATCTACTGGGAGTACTACTACGTGCACTACGAGGAGACTTGGCCGCACGATCAATGGGATTATCTGGAAGAACGCAGTCCGTTGACCTACGCGTCCCAATGTCGCACACCACTGCTGTTGCTCGGCGGCACCAGCGATACGCGAGTGCACCCAAGCCAGCCTCACATGCTGTATCGGGCGGTCAAGACCAGCACGGAGACGCCAGTGCGCTACATCCAGTATCCCGGCGAGGGACATGGTAACCGCACCAACGTCTATCGCTATGACTTCGCGCTGCGCGCACTCAGGTGGTTCGATCACTACCTCAAGCCTGGTGATCACCGCGGTGATCCGCCGCCACTGGTGGATGTCGAGTACGAAGGGTGGGGAGGTAGATAGCGCGGCGGACGCGTTTACCCGGTGGCCACGGCGCGCAAGCTGGCGCGGCTGACTAGAGGCGCAGAGCCGCAGGATGCTCGAAGGATTGGAGATGATAATAATGAAAGTTGACCATCGGCGGATACCACTGATTAGTACGATGCTCTCGGGGATCGCACTTTTGAGCTCATGTCAAAGCACTGAAGTCGAGATGTTCGTTGAGGGTTCGCCACTGCACGGGGCGAACGGCATCATTTTCGACGCTCATGACCGGTTGCACATCGCGAGCGTGGCGGGGCGGGAGATCGTGGTGATGGATCGGGAATCTGGCGCTATCATCGATCGGATTGGGCCAGAACGCGGCGTAGAGGGGCCCGACGACCTGATCTTCGCGGCGGATGGTACGCTGTACTGGACCTCGCTCTTTACCGGGGAGATAGGGCGTCTCTCACCCGACGGTGAGAAGCACGGCCAATCGGTGAGCCCCGGCGTCAACCCCATCACCATCTCCGATGACGGTAGGCTCTTCGTGGCTCTGGATTTCCTCGGCGACGCCCTGTACGAGCTCGATCCCGCTCTCGAGGAGCCACCGCGACTCATTGCCGAGAACCTGGGATGGATGAACGGCATGGATTGGGGCCCAGACGGGTTCTTGTACGGGCCGATCTGGACCCAGGGAGTGGTGGCCCGGGTGAACGTCGAAACCGGCGTGATTTCACCCGTCGCCGAGGGGTTCGGTGTACCGGCAGCGGTGAAGTTCGACTCGCGTGGGCGCCTGCACGTGTTGGACGCGCAGCGCGGGGAAGTCGTGCGGGTGGACCGTGCAACGGGGAGCAAGGAGGTCTTGTCGACGGTGGCGGTGGGCGGTGACAACCTCGCGTTCGACTCGGCGGATCGTCTGTTCGTGTCGAGTTGGGTGGACGGCTCTATTGTAGAGGTGCTTTCCGATAGCTCGACCCGAGTGGTGAGCCCCGGAGGCGTGATCGCGCCCGGGGGTATCGCCGTGCTTCCCTCAGGCGCGGGTGAGTCGGTGTACGTGGCTGACGCTCTTTCCCTCAAAGAGATCGACGGTATGACGGGTGAGATCAATAGCGTTGCGGCAAGTATGGGGATTTCCGAGATCACGAGTCCGTTCACGGTCGCTGTCGACGGGGACAACCTGATTATCTCATCCTGGTTCGGGTCAATGGTCCAGGTCTGGAATCCGCAGTCGAGCGAGGTGGTTGAAGCCCACCCGATCGCGGCAATCCCACTCAACGCCATCCGGTTCGAAGGGGACCTCGTCGTCGCGGAGCTGCAAACGGCGAGTGTCGTTCGCATCACCGGTCCCGACGAGACCGACCGGATGACACTAGCATCGGGCTTGGGTGTGCCGGCGGGGCTCGCGGCGTGGGATGCAAACCTGTGGGTCGCCGACCAGGGTGCAGGCACCATTCTCCAGGTGGTCGCGGACGGTGAGGTGTTGTCAGATCCGCGTCTAGTGGCGACCAACCTCCAGGGTCCCGAAGGTCTCGTCGCCGCGGACGAAGCAGTGTTGTATGTGGTCGAGGCGGGTGCAGGACGACTGTCGAGAGTGGACGTTGCGACGGGCGAAGTGAGCCCCGTAGCAGAGGATCTGGCGGTGGGTGCGCCAGGAACTCCAGGTACGCCGCCAACCTGGGTATTGAACGGCGTGGCGATCGGACCATCGGGCGCGATTTATGTCACCGGGGACGTCGATAACGTCATCTATCGTATCCAACCAATGAGGTGAGGATTCGCGCGCGCTGCCCGCGGGTGCCAGGAAAGACGGCGGCATGTGAGCTACCCTTGCAGACCCTGACGCGCCGAGGGACCTTATTGGATCTGGCCGTTCCCGATAGCGTTTGGGCCTTTACCGGAGTTGTCTTCCATGAACGACCCTGCCGAATCAGACGAGAGTGGAGCACAGGAGGAATCCCCGCCCTGTCCTCCCGGTTGCTGTGATCACTCCATAGACCGCCGCACTTTCGTGCAGATAGCCGGAGCGGGAGCGGCAGCGGTATCCGGCATCGGCTCGGCGAGCGCCTGTGCCGGACCGTTCGACCGGCAGGACACCATTGACCACTATGTACCGATTGACAAGAAACTGAGCCCGGATTGGGTGCAGAGCCTGTTCGCGAGAGGCGGCCGCAGCTGGTTCGAAGGGTCCGACCTCGAGACAGTCGGAATGCCGGTGGGCGGTATCTGTGCGGGACAGGTCTATCTGACCGGCGACGGGCGGCTT
>CP070666.1:3657219-3689691 GCA_020351775.1 Gemmatimonadota bacterium
GATTAGGCCGGAGCGGGGAGCGGACTCTTCGGCCACTCACCGATGGTGATCCATCTTTCGGGAGCTCAACCCCAAGACCTCCACTCCCCGCTCCCCGCTCCACTGTCTAGCCCGTCTCTGCTAGCTCAGCGACACAATCCCAGAACATCTTCTCGTAGGCCTGAAACAGCCGCGCACCGCGGCTCAGCCGCAGCGGATCGTCGCCGCGATCCAGGCCAGCCTGGATGATCTCCAGCGCCACCTCCTCGAACGGCGGCATCGCTGCGAAGGTATCGAGGAATTCCGTCTGCTCGGCAGTGAACCCGTAGGCATGCCGCAGCGCTGCGCTAGTGCGGGCGCAGTTGTGTCCCCAGGCCGCGAAATTCACCAGTATCCCCAGCACGAACTCCGCCGCCGAGGCATATAGCGCCTGGTAGGCCATGAAGGTCGTGTAGGCGAAACCTTCCGCCGTCACCGGATAGTCCCGCAGCTCCGCCTCGGTCATTTGGAGCCTGGCCGCCAAACGCAACAGCCGCGGTAACCCCTGGTGTTCGCCCTGCAGTATGCCCATGAAGAAATCGTGACTTGGCTCGCCCCCGAACCGCTGCACCAGGATCGCTAGCGAACGCATGTCGCTGGTGATGATGTGGTACTGGTGGCCCGGAAAGGCGCGCAGCGCATCAAGCGAGACCGCGCGCCGCTCCAGTAGCTCGGGATAGGGGTGGTTGCGGATCTGGTCGTCTATAGCCTGCAGCTCGCTGCGAACCCGATCGACCAGCCTACTTGCGTCGGTCATCGTCCCATCTCCTGTGAGCTCGCCTGAAGTTGTCCTACGGTCGAGCAGGCGACAAGTCACTGGCAGTCCCGACTACCGTTACGCGGTGAAGGGCTGTACAGTGTTGGGCATGACCGAGCCGGCCCAACGGCGTCATATCTTGTTGCTCGCTATCGCATTCGAGGGCGGGTTGGTCGCGCTCGCGATACTGCTCGGTTGGCTGTGGGACCGGCCCACATGGGGTCTGATCCGGCCCTCTTGGAGCGGATTCCTATGGGGCCTGGCAGCCACGCTGCCGTTGCTGCCGGTCCTGCTATGGCTCTCCCATTCTAAATGGGGCCCGCTGCAACGACTCATGGCCGAAATCGACGAGTTCATCGCCCCGGTCTTCGCCCGCTCGACACTGTTGGACCTGGCCGTCATTGCGTTGCTGGCGGGATTGGGCGAGGAGCTGCTGTTTCGCGGATTGATACAAACCGGCCTCACCGATCTGGCTGGCACCGGAGTGGCACTGATGGTGACCAGCCTGCTGTTTGGCCTGCTTCACTGGGTAACCCGCGCCTACGCCGTGTTGGCGGCTCTGTTCGGCGTTTACCTCGGCGGCTTGCTGGTGGTCAGCGGAGACATCATGGCCCCGATCGTGACGCACGCTTTGTATGACGTGGTTGCGTTGCGCTACCTGCGAACCAGGGGACGGATGCTCCCTCAGTTGATGCTCTCGAAGAAATCGTTGCCCTTATCATCTACCAGAATGAACGCCGGGAAGTCCACCACCTCGATTTTGTAGATCGCTTCCATGCCGAGTTCGGGATACTCTAGGAGTTCGACCTTCTTGATGTTCTCCTGTGCCAGGATCGCCGCTGGCCCGCCTATCGAGCCGAGGTAGAAGCCACCGTATTTCCTACAGGCTTCGGTCACCTGCTTGCTGCGATTGCCCTTGGCGATCATGACCAACGACGCACCTTCGGCCTGGAACGGGGCGACATACGTATCCATGCGCCCGGCCGTGGTCGGTCCGAACGAGCCTGACGGCAGTCCCTGAGGCGTTTTGGCAGGGCCGGCATAGTAGATCGGATGATCCTTGAAATACTGCGGTATGCCCGCTCCGCCATCCAGCCGCTCCTTGATCTTAGCGTGGGCGATGTCGCGCGCAACGATTATCGTACCGCTCAGCGACAACTGCGTCTCGACCCGATACTTGCTGAGTTCGGCCGTGATCTCACTCATCGGACGGTTGAGATCGATCTTGACGATCCCGGTATCGTCCTTCCTGCGATACTTGTCCGGAATGAAGCGGCCTGGATTGCGTTCCAGCTCTTCGATCCAGATGCCTTCACGGTTTATCTTGGCCTTGACGTTGCGGTGGGCCGAGCAGGACACACCCATTCCGATCGGACAAGAGGCACCGTGCCGCGGCAGGCGCACGACCCGCGCATCCAGCGCGAAGTACTTGCCGCCGAACTGCGCCCCGTATCCGCTCTGGTAGGCCGCCTCCAGTATCCTCTGTTCCAATGCCGTGTCGCGGAACGCCCGGCCAGCAGCATTGCCTGTAGTCGGTAGACCGTCCAGGTAGTGGGTCGAAGCCAGCTTGACGGTCTTCATACAAGCCTCGGCCGAGGTCCCCCCGATGACGAACGCCAGGTGGTAGGGTGGACACGCAGCCGTTCCCAGGGTCTTCATCTTTTCGATCAGGAACGCTTCGAGCTTGTCCGGATGCAGTGTTGCTTTGGTCTGCTGGAACAGGAAGGACTTGTTGGCCGAGCCACCGCCCTTGGCCAGGAACAGGAACTTGTACTCCATTCCATCGGTGGCGTAGATATCGATCTGAGCTGGGAGGTTGTTGCCCGAGTTCTGCTCCTCATACATCGTGAGAGCAGCGGTCTGGGAGTAGCGCAGGTTCTCTCCGGTGTACGTGTCGTATATCCCCTTCGACAGGGACTCCTCATCGCACGCTCCCGTCCACACCTGTTGGCCCTTCTTGGCCACCACGGTTGCCGTCCCTGTGTCCTGGCAGAATGGCAACACGAAGTTGGCTGCCACCTCTGCGTTCCTAAGCATGGCCACAGCCACGTTACGGTCGTTGTCGCTGGCCGCGGGATCGTCTAAGATCGCAGCCACCTGCTGCAAATGATCCGTCCGTAGCAGGAACGACGCATCTCGCAGCGCCTCACGCGCGAGCAGTGTCAGTGCCTCCGGCTCGACCTTCAATATCTCGCTGCCCTCGAAGCTGGTGACCGAAATGTGCTGGTCGGTCAGCAGGCGGTACCTGGTGGTATCCTCAACAAGTGGAAACGGATCCTGGTAGGCGAAATCGGCCATCACTTGGCCTCCTCGAATTCTCATGTATGGGATGGGCCTGATGAACCGCCCGGCTCCGGGGCGGGAGGCCAACAGCTGAGCTCTGGGTGTCTGAAATATAGTCCGTCGCATCGTACGACCCTGATCGAGCTCAGGGGCCGACGCGACACGCCCCCGCAGCCCCTAGGGCTTCGTACCGTCCGGATGACATCCCAGGCACGTAGGAGGATCGTACGCGTAGCCCGTCATCCCGCTGTGTGTATCATCCATGTCATTCTGGTTGTGTCTGTGACAGTTGAAGCAAGTGAACACGGAAAAATCTCCGGATTGGGTGTGGCAGATACCGCAGCTCTGCCACTCGCCAGCATGATCGCCCGAATAGATCGGGAAGTAGTCGGCGTCGTGATCGAACCTCCCTCCAGTCCAGGTCGAGCCGTCATGACACGTCAAGCAGCTGGTTGGGTACCCCGATCCCAGATGTTGTTGATCGTAGTCACTCTGATGGCAGGCTGCGCAGTCAGTTTCGTCCGCAGGCGTGAACAGAGGTTGTCCCGTGACCGCATCGTGGCAGCTGGTGCACGGCAGCGTGGTGTGTCGGCCGGTCAAGTCGAACCCGCCGGAGGCAACCCCGTGGTCGAACGTTGCCCCGCTCCAGGCCGACGTGGAATGACACGACGTGCACGTCGTCGGATAGCCGGTTCCGGCATGCTGTACGTCGTAGTCACTCTGGTGGCACGCTATGCAGTCGTTCGCATCCTTAGGCGAGAACCGGAGCCTGTCAGCACTCTTCACATGGCAGCCGCCGCATTCCAGTTGCGCGTGCACGTCCAACAGCTCGTATCCTCCCGCGGCTGCTGCGTGGTTGTTCACGAACTGGCGATGGGTTTCGCCGGCTGGGTTGTGACAGACCCAACAGGAAACTGCGGAGAAACCCAGGTCCGTATGGTCTCCGCGCAGCCACCCATGGCACTGACCGCAAGCGCGCTCGGTTGCGAAGGCCGGATCCACTTGCACGGAGGCCATGCCCTCCACCCCGTCGGTGGTAGCCGTAACGGAAGTCGATCCAACGGCGAGAGCCTTGACAAGACCCATAGAGTCGATCGTAGCAACGGATGCATCCGACACCGACCATGAGAACGATCGGTCCGCGAGGAACCCTTCCAGTCGATCGTGGGCGGTGGCAATCAGAAGGGCCGAGTCGCCGGCGCCACCGAGCTGAAGCACGGCTGGATCTATGCTGACTGCTGCAACCACCGGTCCCGAATCGCTCGGCAGCTCCTCAACATCATCCCAGCTGCAGGCAACGAGCGACAGTGTCGTGCACAGCGCCATCTTGACAGTCCGCCCATGCCGAAGCGTCTTCGAGTCGTCATGGCCCGGTCTCATGAGTCACCTCCCTCTCGGTTAGCAGCTGTTGACGGCTCGGGTCTGACAATAAGGCGCCAAAGTACCCAGACTGCTACGACCACGTTGTGATATTTGACCAGAGCCAGGTTGACTGAAGCTAACCGGCGAGAGTAAGAACGCGGCTTACGAGCAATGAAGCGATCTTCAGGGATACGGCCCCTCGGGCTATAATTCCAGCCCGCACCGCGACTCACGGACCACAGGGGCAACATGCAAAACGGGGCAGGCAGATGACGGGAGCAACTCACCTACTCCAGAGCGCCGATACTACCCGAGTCAGCTGGATGTCTTCTGCGATCTCCTGGCTGGGCGAGCACCAACTGATCTCGCAGGGCCTGGCAATCGTACTGGTTGCGCTACTGGCATACGTCACCAATCTCATAACCAAACGGTTCCTTTTGGCGACCGTCGGCCGGGTTGTGAAGCGCACGACGTTCAAGTGGGACGATGTGCTGCAACGTTTCAAGGTATTCGAACGGCTGGCCCACTTCGCACCTGCCCTTGCCGTTTACTTCGGGATCCAGTTAGTGCCTGGTCTGGCAGATGAGTTCATAGCTCTGATCCAGCGCGCAGCTCTCGCCACCATGGTATTGATCGGAACCCTCGCCGCCAGCCAGCTGCTCTCGGCTGCCAACGAGATCTACTCATCTAGCAATCTCGCCGAAGGCCGCACGATCAAGGGCTATGTCCAAATCATAAAGATCGCGCTCTTCATCGTGGGTGGCATCGTGGCGTTGGCAGCTCTGACCGATCGGTCCCCACTCGTGATGCTCGGTGGCCTGGGTGCGATGACGGCGGTGCTCCTCATCGTGTTTCGTGACACGATTCTCTCGTTCGTGGCCAGCTTGCAGATCTCCAACTACGACATGATGCGGGTGGGCGACTGGATCGAGATGCCGCAGTACGGCGCCGATGGCGATGTCGTAGACATTGGACTGCACACCATCAAGGTGCAGAACTGGGACAAGACGATCACGGCCATCCCGACCCACAAGTTCCTCTCGGATTCGTTCAAGAACTGGCGCTCGATGCCACAGTCGGGAGGCAGGCGCATCAAGCGCTCGATCTACGTTGACATGAACTCGATCAGGTTCCTGGAACAGGAGGATATCGAGCGGTTTGAGAGATTCGTGCTGCTGCGAGACTACATCCGCCAGAAGAAGCAGGAGATCGATGAATACAACGCTGAGCATCTGCCCAATCAGGCCTTCACGGCAAATGCCCGGCGTCTCACCAACATCGGTACCTTCCGCCACTACATTGTGCGCTATCTGCGTCAGCACCCTCAGATCAACCAGCAAATGACTTTGATGGTACGCCAGCTCAATCCGACTCCTCAGGGGCTACCGCTCGAGGTGTACGTCTTCTCGAGCGATATCGCTTGGGTGTCCTACGAGGGAATCCAGTCCGACATCTTCGATCACATCATGGCGATCGTGCCGGAGTTCGGCTTGCGGTTGTATCAGCAGCCGTCGGGCAGCGACGTCGAGGCAGGGCTGCGTGCCGTGGTACGAGGAGATGCATGAATGCCTGAGGTTGCGAAGCTCGCCGCGATCTGGATCAAGCGTGCCGATCGCGAACCGATGGAATCAGTCCGCCACGCACACCTCGTGTCCGGCGCGGGCCTTAGAGGCAACTCCGACTACGGAGCCGAGCGCCAGATCACGATCATAGGCCGGGAAGTCTCCGGCGCGTTACCGCCACAGATACGTGAGGCAGTGCGTCCTTCCGCACGCCGCGCCACCTGGAGTGGCGCAGCGTGGGGTGACGTACTCGACGACGGTGAGATTCGGATGGGAGACGAAGTGGCGTGGGTGGAGTAAGAGACGCACGCTGAGCTTGCAGATTGCAGCGTGCAAAGCGTAGGCAGCGGGGAGCGGAAGCAGCCCAAGGTGGCAGCCGGGAAAGCGCGACCGCCGTGCCCTGACAAGCAGCAAGCACGACCGCCGTACCGCGACCGCCGGGGCACACTGGTACTGCGACTAAAGAACCTGCTTGAGCAGCGCGAGGGCGCCCGCCGCCGCCGAAACCGATAGCACAGCCACTCTCGTATACCCCTTGTCCAACACGCTCGCGATGTGACGTGAAAGCAAATATCCCACCATGATGCCGGGCAGGAAGGAAACGGCCAGGACGAGCTGCTCTGCACCGAAGAAACCGACGAAATGAAGTCCCACCAGGGAGACTGACACGCCCGCCACAAAATAGGCCGACAGCGTGCCTCTGATCCGGGGACCGGCACTGTACTGATAAACCAGTGCCATGGCAGGTCCGCCGACGGAAACCGTGGTGCCCATCAGCCCCGACAGCGCACCGGCCAACACCAGGGTCGAGGGCCGTGGCCGCATGTGGAACCCTGAAGCGCTCAGCGCCACGGCTGCCAGGATGATGATTCCGAAGACGGCACGCAGCCGATCGGGTGAACAGAGCACCAACACCGACATGCCACCCACTATGCCGACCAAGCGGCCCGACAGGGCCCATCCGAGGTCCGAGACCTGAATGGCGTGACGGTCGCGGTGCGTGAGCAACACAGTCAACACCAGCGCACTGAACAGAAGTGGACCCGGAATATAGGCCGGATCGATGAGCAACAACATCGGAGCGGCGAACATTCCCAGGCCGATTCCGATCGAGCCCTGCAACAGCGCCCCAATCGTCACGATCAGGGTGGTGATCACGAAGTCGAACACACTCAAATGACAAACGCTCCCGGTCGCATGCAACGTTCCGCTGCGGGCTGCGATCAAAGTGGGGTGGAAGATACATCGGTGCCGACGTCCGTGGTTGCGGTCGGACAGGTCAGTGGACAAGTTCAGCCAGTTCCCTGAGCGCAGTCCATGATGTGTCGAGGCACCAAAATGCCAGTTGCACGAGTCCAATCCGTCACCACCACTGGCACTGCGCCCTGCTGCGCCGGAGTACCGACTTCGGCATGAGATCGGTTCAGTCTGGGATGTGCTTGGCCCTGATCCTGCTGTCCGGATGCGGCTGGCGGACGCACGAGCGGGCGCACGAGCGAACGCTCGTCTCGTTTGAGGCACCGGGCGTGTTCACACGCGTCTCACCCGCCGGCATCGTGGACCGCGGCTCTGGTGAGCCACCGCACCTGAGCTGCAAGACACCCGGCGACGGCTCGGCGGTCGTCGTAGTGAACAGCCGCCCCTACGACCCACCGCTCGACTTCACCAACCGCTTCCTCAGGGTCCGCATTCGGGTGGACCGCGTGATGGGACTCACGGACATGGAGTTCCACTTGTTCTCCGACGCCCAGCGTACGCAGGCGCTCGTGCTACGGATCCCCCTCTTCGCCGACGAGCGTGCCAACCTGCTTCAGGACGGCGAGTGGATCACGGTGACGCTCAGTCCTGGAGCGGCGCGCCGCGCGGGCAACCCGGATCGCTCTGCGATCAGGGAGATCGTGTGGCTAGTGGCCGATAACGGATCTCCCGACTCGTTGATGCCCGTACGCGCAGATCTGAGCGAGCTTGCCGCCGTCGATGCTACCCGGGGGATTGTCACACTCACCTTTGACGACGGCTACGAGGAGCACTACTCCGCAGCGGCCCCGTTGATGGCCGAGCACGGACTGCGCGGCACGGCGTACGTGATGCCGGACCAGGTTGGCGAGCCCGGATACATGACGTTGGAGCAGCTGCACGAGTTGCAGCATCGCTACGGCTGGGACGTAGCGGCCCATCACATGGATCCGTTCACGGACCTGGGTAGTGAAGTGCTCGAAGCGGTGATCATCGAGATGCGCGGCTTCCTCGAACGTGAGGGCTTCGAGGGCGCCGAGCACCTAGCGTATCCGCTGGGCAAGTACGATGCGCGGACCGTGCTGCCGTTGGTGCAGCGCTACTTCACGACCGCTCGGCTGGCGTCGGGCGGCCCCGAGACGCTACCGCCAGCCGACCCTTATCGGCTGCGCGCCGTGAACATCCTCCCGACCACGGAGCCCGAGGAGATCGCCGCTGCGGCGCTGCGCGCCGATCAAAACGGAGAGTGGCTGATCTTGATGTTTCATTCCCTGGTGGAGTCGCCGGAGCGCGATACGGATTACGGGCTAGCCGAATTTGCGCGCACCATCGAGCTGCTAGCAGACGGGCGGATCGACGTGCGCCCGTTCTCGGAGGTCTGGAAGGACTACGGCCGGAACCCGCCGGCGCCCGACCACTGAGGCCCACCAGGTCTGACTGCCCGTTGACGTGGAACGGCGTGTCTTCCCGATCAGCCGCTGTCCTGGCCAATGAACACTGCGCGACGGCACCTGTGGCACTTCACGTAGAAGCGCGGACCCACCTCGCTCGGACCCTGCACGTCGAGTTCCGATTCGCACCGAGGGCAGACAGGTGGCTCGTTCGCGCGACTCAGCATGTCGCGGATTGCCCTGGTCTCTTCCGGGGAGAATATGACGGGAGTTCCTGATTCCTCTCGCATAGTCCTACTCGCTGGCCCTCTTCCGGTGAGGGAACCTAGCCGACCGGCAGATCTCGAGCTAGATGAACGGCCACGAAGACATCGAGCCGAGCTGCCGACACCGTCAAGCTAATAGTCGAATTCCCTACCGAACAGCTCCGGGCCGCTGCGCCACTGACCCGGGAACGACTGACCCAGCCACATGAACAGCTGCAGATGTCCCAGAGTGCGGAACCCAGCATCGTGGAAGAACGCGATCGCATCTTCGTTCCGGGCGACTGGCTTCACACTTAGGCACAGCACACCGAGCTTCCTGGCCTGCTCCACCGCGTGCTTCACAAGCTGATGGCCGATTCCCGTACTGCGTGACTCCGCCGCGACCACGATCGGTTCGATCTCGGCTTCCTGGCCTTCGTATATCAGTGACACGAAACCCACGACACCGCTGCCTGAGTCGGCGACCCAGATCAGCTCCGGACCGACCCGCGCGAGATGGTCGTCGAATCCGAGCTCCGGATCGTCTCCACCAATGGAAGGGTCTCCGTAGATCTCCCTGTGATGCAGCGTCATTTCTGCCCAAAGGGCCCTACAACGGCCCAGATCAGATGAGCGGTAGTCGCGTATCACCATTCCTGCGTGACTCCTTCACCACGGACACTGCCCACCCCTCGGCTGTGCCTGCAGCCTGACCTTCCAGCTGCTACAACCTCAATGGTACCCACAGTCAACCGAATCGGCCACTCGGTGCGACTGGGATGCGAAGAGCCGGTCAAGATCACTCGAGTCTCGCCAGGGCAGATTCATAATCCTCGACGAACAGCCGCTTGCCTCTAGCGACAACCCGGTGCCCCTCCGCCTCCAGGCGTGCTCGCTGACCCTCGAGCCCTCCCGGGTACTTTGCATTCACCTCACCACCCGCTTTCAAGGTCCGCCAATACGGCGTTACGCGTTTCACGCCTTCCGCCTCTGCCTCTCCGGCCGCGCCGGCGGCAATCCGCGCCAGGATGCCTGTTACGATGGGACACGCATGCGTGGTACCGTGGCGGCGCGCCAGCACCTCACGAATCTGATTGATCGTCGTGAGCCGTCCTTTGCCCACGCGCCGCATCAGACCGTCCACCTCCAGGGGTGCCGGCAGCACCATTGTGCCCTCGCCCCATTGCCGCACCATACCCTCCGGGATCCGCTCGATGCGAGGCAGATCCTTGTCATCCGCCAGCTTCTCTCTGAACGTTTTCTTGCGGTGCATGATTCACCTCACGCGTCACAGTCCCGGCTAGTCGGCTCCCGTTCTCGCAGTCTCGTCCCGGATCCTCATGACCGACTCCAAGTTCGAGAGTCTTGGCACCGCGCACAGGGTCTCGTCACGTCGTTCGCCTAGGCCTCCACAACGGCGTTAGCAGTGCGGTCCCAGCTACCCCTGCCAAGGATGCCCAAACCGCCGCCGTAAGGGCAAATCCGGGCCGGCCCAACAGGAACGCAAGTAACGCCACGAGTAGAGCGATGAGCATTCCTGCGCGGACTCGCGATACAGACAGACGATCACCACCAACGTCAGCCCGCGACTCAACCGTCCGAGTCAGCGAAATCGCCACGGCAAACGCCAGAGCTACGACCACCAGGAACCCTATCATTCTTACACCCATCCCGGGTGATACCGCCGGGCCAAAACCGTAATGTGCGAACCACGTAGCTGCCACGACCAAACAAGCGACACTGAACAGCCATTGTCGTCGAATAGCGCTGCGCAGTACGGCGTCCAAGGCGAAGGCCAGTGCCGCAACGACCCCGAACAGTGGGCTCTTGGTCACGTACACGACTGCAATTGCCAAGCCGCTGACCACAAGCGAGTCTCCAACGCGGGCCGCCGGCCCAGCGGTGCGGTTTACTATTCGCACCAAGAACATGGTCGTAAACAGCACTAAGAAACTCAGCGGCTCCGCCACCGTGAACGTCGTGAAGGCGAGAGCCATGCTCGCGAAGGCCGCGGCATTGTGATCCGGCGCCAACTCGCGTGCTAGCGCCCAGCCCCCAAAAGCCGACAGGGCACCAGCTACGACCCCCCCGACGATGTGCAGCAGAGACCAACCGCGTACCAGCGCCACCACCCCTGCGACCACACCGGCTAGTGGCATCAGCCGCAAGACCATCCGATTGCTGGCGTAGTTCCTATCGAGCGGGCGCCCGATCGAGGTAATCACCGTTCCTCTCGCCACCGCACCATCAACACCACCAACCACAACAGAACCGCGATGGTCAGACCGGCGAGGATCATCTCGGCGTATCCCGGGATGTTCGGCGGGTAGCCCACGATTCTCTCACCACCACGCGCCGCCACCCAGAGCGCCAGCACCACACCGGTCAGCCCGCCACCGCCGACGAGACCGGAGCCAAACAACACGCCTTTCTCGCGCCTACGTTCAGCCTCCTCCGCCACCTGGTTGCGTGTCAGGAGGTAGCGCATGAGCCCGCCGAGGAACACGGCCCCCATGGTCGACAGGGGGAGATAGACGCCAACGGCAAACGCCAGCACCGGGATCTTGAACAGCGCGGCAACCAGCCCGATCGCAACACCGATCAGTATCAGCATCCACGGCAGGCTCTGATCCAGGACGCCGTCGATCACGAGCTTCATCAGCACAGCCTGTGGCGCCGGCAACTCCGCACCACCCAATCCACCCACCACATTGGCGTCGAGCAGCATGACCACGAGGCATACGACGCCGGCAGAAGTGATCACTCCGATCAGCTCTCCGGTCTGCTGCAGCCGTGGTGTCGCCCCCAATACGTATCCAGTCTTCAGGTCCTGTGACGTATCACCCGCTATGGAAGCCGCAATGCACACGGCAGTACCCACCATGAGCGCCGTCGCCTTGCCTGAGAGATCGGTCCAGCCCATGAGGAAGAACACGAGGCTGGTCCCTAGCAAAGTGGCAATGGTCATGCCTGAGGTCGGATTGGACGTCACGCCAACCAGACCCACTATCCGAGAGCTCACGGTCACGAAGAAGAACGCGAACAAGGCAATCAACACCGAGGCGATTCCTCTGACCGGGATCGAGTCGATATATCCGAGGATCCCCGGCACGAAGGTGAGTACCAGGAGTACGGCTACGACCCAGACGATCACCGTCTTGAAGGACAGGTCGTGATCCGTTCGTTCAACTGCCAGTCCCCGATCGTCTCTTCCTATCTGGCTCACGCTCAAACGGAACGATTCGATCATCGTTGGAATCGACCTGATTAGCGTGACTATGCCGCCCGTCGCTACTGCACCAGCCCCGATGTAACGGACGTAGCGATTCCAGATTTCGCCTGCCGTCATGTCCCGGATGAGTTTCTCGGTTTCGGGATAGAGCGGCTCGGCCAGCCCGCCGCCCCACAAGTTGATGGCCGGTATTATCACGAGCGCTGAGAGCGCACCTCCGGCCACCATCACGGTGGCGATCCGCGGTCCCAGGATGTAACCCACACCAATGAGTGCGGGCGACACACTAGCCGCTACGCTAGCCTTCCCTCCCAATCCCACCGAGAAGGTCCCCCTGACGAACTTGAAGCCGTCGGTCATCAACTTGAACAACATGCCCACCGCGATACCGAGAAACACGGGCGTCGCCTGGCGCCCACCACCCTCGGATGCGACTAGCACCTCAGCGCAGGCCATGCCTTCCGGATATGGCAGCTTGCCGTGCTCTCGCTTGATCAAGTAGCGACGCAATGGAATCATCGAAAGCACTCCGATCAGACCACCGCACATGGCAAGCAAAGTGATCTGGCGCCACTCGGGGCTCATCCCCCAAATGAACAGCGCCGGTATCGTGAACAGCACTCCAGAGGCCACCGACGAACTGGCCGATCCAATTGTCTGGGACATATTGGTTTCCAGAATGCTGTGATGCAGACCTACTGCCGCGAACAACCTGAACGCGACGACCGTCAATACCGCCACAGGTATCGAAGTGCTGATTGTGAGGCCCGCCTTGAGACCGAGATACGTGTTGGCGGCACCGAATACCATTCCAAGGAGTACTCCCGAAAGCACAGCCTTGAGGGTGAACTCGGTGAGCGTTTGTCCATAGGTGAACGGCACATACTTCTCACCTTCTTCTATCACATACGCTGTGGCGGGAAGCTTCTTCTCGGTCATTCACCAAGCTCCTTGCGGTTATTGGCTAGCCGTGATATGGGGTGCGGTCTTCGCGCGGTCGAACGGCAGCTAAGATACCTGTTACCTTGCTATCTGGCGAGGTGACTAGACAGAGGAGGCTCCAAATGAAACCGCTGGAGCAGGGGTCGTTCAGAGTGGTCCCAGGACGCTACTACGGCTCTCCCAAGGAGGTCTGGGGTTTCAGGACTGTCAGAGGTAGCGGTACTCCCCAGACAATCGCCAAGCAGTTCATCAGAGCCAACGCCTCGCTGTTCGCTCTCAAGGGTGTGCTGAACACGCTACGGCGCGAGCGGATCATTTGCAGTTTAGGCGCGATACATGTGATCTATCAGCAGTACCACAGAAAACTGCGGGTCAATCGTGGCTACGTGACCATACACCTGGATCGCGACCGTCGCGTCTACTTCGCAAAGAACCGCGCTGTGCCCCGCTCTCTCCTACCGGAACTGGAAAAACCCCGGCTCAGTCAGGAAGCAGCCAAGGAGAAGGCTGTAAGCTCGGTGAGGGGCACTAAGAAAAACACCAAGGTGCTTGAGGTGGAGAAGATGTGGTTTCCCAAGAGGGAATCCTTGATTCTCGCCTACCGCGTGCGATTGCACCGCCTGGACCCCCGTGAGGAGTGGGTGGTACACGTTGACGCCGAGACTGGCCAGATTCTGCGGACCACCGAGAACCTCGGCAGGGTAAGCGGCACCGGTGCGGTGTTCGATCCCAACCCGGTCGTCGCCTTGGGAGATCATCGCAGGCTGCTGCGAGACGGGCGACCGGTGCGGCGCGTCCCCAAGGCCGCATACACCACGGTCGTTCTCGAAGGACTCGCAGGAACTGGCTACCTGGACGGTCGCAGAGTGACGACCCAACCAACCGAGAACCGGGTTTGCCGTCCCGACCACCAGTTCATCTTCAAGTCGTCCGAGCGGGGTTTCGAGGAGGTGATGGTGTATTTCCATATCGATCGGGCAATCCGCTATTTGGAGTCGATGGGCTATAGGGGCAAGCAAACCATCGTGCGTAAGCCGATCGAAGTGAACGTAAACGGTACGCGCAAAGATAGCTCGTGGTACAGTCCGGGCCTCAAACGCCTAACGTTCGGCACCGGCGGCGTAGACGATGCAGAAGATGCCGAGACCATCCTCCACGAACTGGGACACGCTATACAGGATGCCATCTGCCCCGGATTCGGTCAGTCGGCACAGGCGGCAGCCATGGGCGAGGGGTTCGGCGACTACTTCGCGGCAAGCTTCTTCGCCGACAAGAAACCGGAGCAGTACCGCACGTCGATCATGACGTGGGATGGGATCACATGGGACGAGATCTACGATCCGCCGTGCGTGCGGCGCTTGGACGAGAAGTACACGTTCGAAAGCTTCGACCACGGTAAGTGGGCGGAGGAGCACGAGAACGGACTCATCTGGTCCGCCACCCTGTGGGACATCCGTGAGATGCTGGGTCGTGATGTTGCGGATCGGATCATCGTTGAAAGTCACTTTCAACTCGATGGCTTCACCACGTTCGCGCGAGGCGCGCGGGCGATCGTGGATGCCGATCGCAACTTGTTCGGCGGCGAGCACGAGGGCCAATTGCTGGAGATATTCGTTTGGCGCGGGATCGGGCCAGTCTGACCCGTGATGGTCTCGGCTGACTGGTGGTCCTCGCTGCGGGCGCATCGCCACCGTTTCCCCGGCACCTGCCCGCCAGATGCGCGTACTGGGCCGCGCCCCGGTCGGCACCAGACTCAGATAAGCCCGATCGTCAACAGCATCGCACATGCGTCCACGATCTAGGACGCCAGCTCGATAAACTGTCCCCCTGCGTAGCCGCCCCAGCGTTCCGTCTTCTATCACTTCGGAGATCTGAGGGAATTCGGTGTTGGTGACGTCGTGGCTTGCGCCCAGCCCAAGGGCCCCGACTCAGCCGACACCTCGGGCGGAAGGGTGAGATGAGAGGGCTACTCCAAGGAGCCATTGCCAAGTTCGCGCGCGCGGCGTTTGCAGGCTCTTCGCTGGCTGCACAGCAGAGTACAGAAGAGGCGCACGGGAGGGTCGAGAAGCGCAATGGCACTTGCTGTGTGCGATGTACTCGACGTCTAAGGCTGGCAGTCCTGAGTTGTACAGGCTCTGCTGGTCAGCGCGATTCCTCTCATCGCGAAGCCTGACTCAGCAGAGGGGCCAACGCCAGCTCAACGGCCTTGTGGTTACGCACGCGATCGGCGAACCACTCCTCTACCGGCACGGATCTGCGGTCTTCCAGATCGCTGCCCACTTTCTCTAATACTTGAATCCCCCCTGACTTGGCGTAGAACTCCTGGCCTTCGATGCTCTCAACGAATACGACGAGCGAGAGGGCATCCACCGTACCCGCCGGCAGGTGGCTCTCCGACCCGCTGAACCAGGCGCCGAACGCGTGTATCAGTCTCGTACCTAGCCCGACCAGTGCCTGTGAGGTACCGTCCCAGCGGGCAACGCCATTCGAGAATGGTGCGCCAACGACCCATATCTCCGGATAGAGTATCGCGTCAGGATCGTAAAGCTCAATCAGTCTAGAGAATAGCTGCTGTCGAGCCAGATCGAATGCTTCCTCGTTGCGTTCTCCCGTAGCCGAGTCGAACAGCGCTTCGGCACGGTCCAATATTCCCTCCCATATCGCTGCGTATTCCGGGGCCGGTACCAGATCCAAGCCGGTCCGTTCCAGCACCGCGGCGATCAGAGAATCGAACTGACCCATTGCTGCAGTGTAATCAGCGAGTTCGTCGGGTAGACTGACGGGCGTCAATACCAAGGTCGTGAAGTCAGCGATGACTTGCTGTGGCGTAACCGTGATATCCTTCGGATCGGGATTGGCAACGCAGCAGATGCCGAACACTTGGCTCAGGAGAGTAACCGACCGTATGCGAAGGTACCAGGCAGTCTTCATGTAGCTAGTGGCACGCAGGTTTCTTGCCAGAACTGCTGATTTCGACAGACTGGGTGGATGATCGTCCACCGGCGAACCGCAGCATGGATCAGCTAGGGACTTCATCTGACTACCTCCGCAAGGGACCCAGCCCGCCCGATGCACGCTCGGCTTGCCACCTCGTCATACCACTGTATAGGATGAGAAATGAGCCATTCTGCATCCAGCATGCCGAAAACTTTTTCGACCATTCGCGTGTATTGACTGGTAGTCCTTACTCCAGGAGCCGTCATGAGAAGCACAGGCTTGGTCATGATTCTGATAGCGGCCGCTACGGGTGCCGCGCTGGGGCAGGAGCAGACTCTCATCACAGGCGGCGTGGAATCGGGCGGAATGGGAGCTCCGGTCGTGAAGTTCACTCAGGTAAGCAACGAGTTCTCCGTCATGCTTGGCGGCCGCGGCGGCTGGATCATCAACCACACGTTCCTCATCGGTGGTGGAGGCTACGGTCTCGCCAACGACATCGACCTCGACGGATTACAGCCACGGCGCGACGTGGAGTTCGGCTACGGGGGGCTGGATGTGGAGTACATCAACAGTTCCAACAGCCTGATCCACTTCACGGTGCAGGCCTTGGTGGGTGGCGGCGGCCTCACCACCAGGGTGCGCGGTATCTATGAGTCCGAGGCCGTTTTCGTGCTCGAAGGCGGGGCCAATCTGATGCTCAACGTCACACCGTACTTCCGCATGGGGATCGGAGGCGGGTACCGCTGGGTGACCGACGTGAACATCGCAGCACTATCTAGCGCTGATATGAGCGCGCCCTACGGAGCGCTGACGTTCAAATTCGGTAAGTTCTAGCTGTCGGCGATCCGGGGGCGGTCGCGCCCAGACGAGGATTCGCTGACCGATTCCGCTCGTCCTCACGCAGGCGGGAGCGACTCCACACTTCACAGACGCTCCCACACACCACCGTGCTAGCTGCCCTCGCCTTCGTACACGACTCTGCCACCGACTATCGTGTACAGCACCTTTGCCTCGAGCAGCGCGGCAGGGTCGCCGTTGCCGACTTCGATCAGATCGGCATCGAAAACGGCGATGTCAGCCAGCTTTCCGGGCGTCAGGCTGCCCTTGATGTCTTCCTCGAATGCGGCCCAAGCCGGCCCCTTGGTGTACGCTTCGATGGACTCCTCGATCGTGAGTCGCTGGTCAGGGAACCAACCTGCGGGAGGCTCGCCAGTCAGAGTTTGCCGGGTCACGGCCGCATAGAGACCGTATACCGGGCTCAGGTAATAGCGCGCAGCATTCGTACCAGGGCTGTCGCTCCCGAAGATGAGCACCGCGCCGGCGTCTTGGAGCCTGCGGAACGCGTAGGCCCCCTCACACCGCTGGCGGCCGATGCGCTCCTCCATCCAGCGCATGTCGTCCGATATGTGATACGGATTGACCTCCGCGACTAGGTTGAGCTCGCCAAACCGAGCGAAATCGTCGGGATGCACCACTTGCGCGTGAATGACGCGCCACCGATGGTCGCTGTCGACCAGGCCGTGTTCTTTGAGGATCTTTTCGTAGATGTCGAGAATGATGCGAACGCCCTTGGTGCCGATAGCGTGTATGTGCGGGCCAATGCGAGTGGGCACGGACTGCTCCACCAGCCGCTCCAAGTTTCCGGGCGGGAAATCCGTGTAGTGCTGGTCTACCGTCATCGACATCGCTGCACCTTCCCTACCCTCAGGCAACATTATCTGGCGCACCAGCCCCTTGTTGCCGGGATCGTGGTCGTACGGATCGAAGAACATGGCGCCGCTACTGCCCATGATCCCGTCGACCCATGCCTTGTGTCCGATGAACTTGAGCCAATCATCGCCCAGCCCTTCGGATATCCCCAGCGCCGCAGTGTGGGTAACGTTGTCGAGTGTTGGGCGTAGCAGGATGCGTGCGGTCAACTCTCCACGGCGCTGCAGCTCACGGTAGGCCATCAGTTGCGGCGCGGTTGTCAGATCCTGAATCGTGGTGACGCCGGCTTCACGAGCTTCGTCGAGTACCGCCCGCACTTGCGTGAGTCGAGTCTCAAAGGGCGTGGGCGGGATCACTTCCGTCACGAGCCTAACCGCCGCTCCCCTGAGGATGCCTGTCGGTCTTCCAGTAGCATCGCGCTCGATTACTCCATCACGCGGTGCCGTTGTGTTTTCATCGATGCCAGCCAGTTCGAGAGCCAGGCTGTTGGCCAGATACATCGTGCGATCCCACCGATTGACAAGTACGGGATGCTCGGGCGTCACGTCGTCGATCATGTCACGGTGTGGAGTGAACGGCCCCGCTCCCAGCTCCCCACCTTGTTCCTGACCGCTGGATCCGGCCGCCCATTGCTCGTAGGCACCCCAGTCACCCCGTGTTATCCAGGTGCCCCGAGGCAACCGGGCCGCAGCTGCGCCAACCCGCTCCGTGAAAGCGGCAGGCTCGTGAACATCGAGCAGGTTGACCCCCGTGAGCAGAGCGCCGGTGGCATCGATATGCACGTGGGCATCGTTGAAGCCCGGCAGAACGAACGCTCCTGCTAGGTCTATCATTTCCGTCTGCGGACCCACCAGCGCATTCACCTGGGAGTTGGAGCCCACGGCAACGATTCGCTCACCCGTCACGGCCACAGCTTCAGCCCAGGGTTGTCTCTCGTCCAGGGTGTATACCCGTCCGTTGACCAGTACGAGATCGGCGGCTTCTGACGTGCCACACGCCGCCGCAGTAGCGAGCACGACCAGGAGTTCGAGGTGCCGCTTCATTCTTTTCCTCCGACGGTGTTGGCAGAGTAATCCTAGGGCTGGCGTGACGTGCTCGCCCGCACTTCGGCTGCAACGTGTACCGCAAGCTCGCCGCGGCCGAGTTCCCTCGGCCAAAAATAAGTGCTCCACACTATGATGGCGAGCGAGCTGACGCCCGGACAGGCGCCGTCCCCAGCCTGCGTACAACCGAAGTTGCATAGCGAGGAAACGCCTTCATTCACCGCGTTCGACCGGGAGGATTAGGCAGGTCGGCCCACCGGCACCTTTCCGGAATTCCGACAGGTCCACTGAGTGAACGATGACCCCGTTACGCTCGAGTATTCTGATCGCCTCGGCATTCTCCGCAATGTTGGCAATCACTTCATTTGGCCCCACGCAAATCACATTGCCTGTCGACGGCCCGCGTCCCTGCACAGTGACCACGTCGAAGCCCTCGAGCACGTCGGCCGGCACTCCAGTGTCGCAGCAGAGCAGTCGCTTCGGAGCGATTACGCTCATCGCACCCCCGAGATGGAGGTGCTGCTCAGCCACCATGATCGTCCGTACTTCATATCCCATCCCCTCGAGCATGTCGGCCAGCTGTCTGGCCCCCTCACCGTTCGTCCTGCCGGAAATGCCCACAAAGGCGACTGTTCCTGCGAGGATCACGTCACCACCCTCGACGGTTCCGGGATCCTCGATGGCACCGATGCACGGTTCACCCAACTCCTCCAACGCCGCGGACATCCACCGTTCCTCGCCGCGTCGCGCAGCAAGCCCCATACGCAGGACTATGTGGCCGTTGGGCGTGCACAGCGCCACATCACGAGTGAACACCGAATTGGGATGCCCTTCGAGCCCGGGTACGTCGATCACCTCGGCACCTGCCGCTGTCAGAGTGGCCACCATCCGGGCGTGCTGCCGTCCGGTCTGGGTGCGATCAGCCAATTCGGGAATGTTGTTGGCGGCGTGGGTGGTCGGATCGAAGTATGCACTGCCAGGTGAGGATACTAAGACACGCCTGAGCCGGTCACCATCGTTACGCAACACCCACACTACTCCGGTTGTTCCGGTGACTCTTCGGCCAGGGTCTGATTCACCATGGTCGTCACATCGCTTGCGGTGAACGGCTTGGCCAACGTCCTGACCGATTGAATTCGTCCCGCAATCTCCAGAAAGCGGGGACGACGTTCGTAAACTGAACCCGAAATGGCAATCAGCTTGGTACCCGGGAATTTCTGACTCAGCTCATTGAGCAGCTCAAGTCCATCCATGACCGGCATGAACAGATCGGCTATCACCAGGTCGCAGTGTTGCTCGCGGAACAGCGCGAGCGCCACCTCACCATTCTCGGCCTCGACCACCTCGTGTCCGTCCAGTTCAAGTATCCTTCGCAGCGTGTTCCGGACTAGAGCCTCGTCTTCGGCTATGAGGATTCGAGCCATATCGCCTCCCTCAATGAAATCTCAGCCAATGGTCGATGGATGGGAACGCGGCGTGCCACCACCCCGACGGCGCCAGTGCCAATACACGGGTATCCCGATCAAGGTGATTGCCAATCCCGCCAGAGATTCCGTCGGCCGGGCAAAAAAGGTGTTCAGCAGAATTGCCGATGTGACCACGATGAAGACCAATGGTACAGCAGGGTAACCCCACGTCTTGTAGGGACGCGTTAGGTCAGGTCTTCGCTTGCGCAACACAAATACGGATGCCGTGGCTGCAACCCAGAAGAACAGAGTCACGAACATAACGTAGGTGAATAGTTGCTCATAGGTGCCAGTGACCGCCAGGGTACACGCCCAGATCGCCTGAGCCAGAATAGCGAACGCAGGGGTGCCAAACCGCCCATGTACAGTGCCCACCTTGGCGAAGAACAGGCCGTCTCGAGCCATGGCGAAGTAGACCCGAGGCCCCACGAATATCGCCCCGTTCAGGGCTCCGAAAATCGACACGATTACGGCAGCAGAAATTACACCGGCGCCGCTCCCACCATGGAGTGCAGTGGACGCGCGCTCGGCGATGCGCACTACTCCGGCCATCTCACCGACTGGAAGCGCTCTCAGATAGACGTAATTCATGGCGCAGTACAGTCCCGTGATCACCAGACTGCCCGTCAGCAGAGCGAGAGGTAGGTTCCGTGCTGGGTTCCTGATCTCCCCCGCGATGTAGGTAATGTTGTTCCACCCGTCGAACGCCCACGAAACTGCCACGACAGCTACGCCGAAGCCGATCAACAACGTTCCCAGGCCAGCCGCACCCGGATTCAGCGTGTAGTCGACCGGGACGGTGTTTCCTATGAGAAGGCCCAATACTATGAACGCCACCATTGCCCCGATCTTGATCAAAGTGAAGAGGTTCTGGATGACCTTGCCGAATCCGACGCCGATGTAGTTGAATCCAGACAGCAGCGCTATCACGCCCACTGCCACTAACTGACCAGCAGTGATTTGGATCCCACCCGCCAGCCACAACCCACGTTCGGTGGACAGCGCGGGAAAGAAGAATCCAACATACTCCGCGAAGCCCACGCCCAGAGCCGCAATCGATCCACCCATCGCCACCAGAAACAGGATCCAACCGAACAGAAATCCGGCGAGGTCGCCGTAGGCTTCCCTGAGATAGACATATTGCCCACCAGCGTGCGGCAACGCCGCTCCGAGCTCGGCGAAAGTAAGGGCACCGGTCAGGGTCAATAGCCCCCCAGCCAACCAGGCCAACAGCAGCAACGGAGCGGACGGAATGCTTTGCGCCATTATACCCGTCGTGAGAAAGATGCCCGATCCAACCACGATGCCCACCATCATCATGATCGAGTCGAACAGACCCAAGCGTCTCACGAGCCTGTGTCGAACCGCACCATTCGTACTACCTTCCACTCCGGCCCGCCTCTCAGATCGAGTTGAACCTAGAGTAGCTAGCGACCGAGAGCCCGTCCAGCTCAACTCGCGAGCAACAGCTGACAGTAGCCGAACCATTCGCTGGCTGGCCGGTGTGCCGGCTCGCCAATATCTTTGGCCGACTCACGTCAGCCAAACGACTTCAACAAAACGGACCGCTATCATGCGATGGCAAGAGATTCTGCCAACACTGCTGGTCCTACTTTTGATGAGCCTGCCCCGGCACGCCAGCGCTCAAGGTGAGATCTTGCTAATCCCGGAACGCGTTTTCGATGGGACTGACTTGCATGAAGGCTGGGTGGTACTCGTCAGTGGGGCGAGGATCGTAGCAGTCGGGTCGGCGACCAGCGTCGCGCCTGCTGCGGCTTTCGAGATCGTCACCCTGCCCGGGACGACGCTACTCCCGGGCCTGATCGAGGGCCACTCTCACCTGCTGCTGCATCCGTACAACGAGACGCCCTGGGCCGACCAGGTTCTGATCGAGCCTCTTGCAGAACGGATCGTCCGCGCGGCGGTCCATGCTCGCAATACGCTGCAGGCGGGCATCACCACCGTGCGCGACCTCGGCACTGAGGGAGCCGGATACGCCGACGTGGGGCTCAAGCGATCTATCGAGCTGGGAATCATCCCGGGTCCGAGGATGATAGTGACGACCAAGGCGATCGTCGCAACCGGGAGCTACCACCCAAAAGGCGCCCCTGAACACCGGCTCCCGAAGGGTGCTGAGGTTGCAGACGGTTACGACGAACTCATCCGCGTAACGCGCGACCAGATCGGACGGGGTGCCGACTGGATCAAGATCTACGCCGACTACCGGTGGGGCCCCGACAGAACGGCGCAGCCGACCTTCACCCAAGCAGAACTCGAGCTGGTAGTCGCGGTAGCAGCCAGTTCCGGTCGATCCGTCGTCGCTCACGCAGCAACGCCAGAAGGAATCAGGCGGGCCGTGCTGGCCGGGGCGAAGACCATCGAGCACGGCGATGGCGCGGACGAAGACGTGCTCGCGTTAATGGCCTCGCACGGAGTAGCACTCTGCCCGACACTCGCAGCGGTGGAGGCAATCTCGGAATACGCCGGTTGGCGTAAGGGCGTCGATCCAGATCCAGAGCGCGTCGTGCAGAAGAAGGCCTCGTTCATGGCAGCACTGGAAGCCGGAGTGCCGATCTGTTTTGGAGGGGACGTCGGCGTCTATCCCCACGGCGACAACGTCAGGGAACTGGAACTTATGGTCGAGTACGGCATGTCACCGTTGAGCGCGTTACGGGCAGCTACTTCAGGTAACGCTGTCCTGTTCGACCTGGACAGCGAACTGGGCTCCGTGGCAGAAGGCCTGGTCGCAGACCTGATTGCCGTGGGCGGTGACCCGGCCCAAGACATCGCTGCACTGCGAGACGTGGTTTTCGTCATGAAAGAGGGTGTAGTGTACGTGCAGCCGTGAGGCCCGCCGGCAACATGGTCGAGTCCGGAGGCCAGCCCCATGGACCCGCCGGTCGGTATCCCAGGCGAGACCGGCTTCCCGACGATCCCGTCTTCAAACCGGTGAATGCCCGCTGCCAGCTCCCCTACCGCTCCTCCCACGCTGCGCCGTCACTCGCCCAGCTGCCTCTCAACTAGCTCCCGCACCGTGCTGGGCTTCGCCTTCCCACCGCTCTGTTTCATCACCTGGCCCACGAAGAAACCCAGTAATGCGCGTTTGCCTTTGCGGTACCGTAGCACCTCATCCGGGTGTGAGTCGAGTACCTTTCCCACCATATCGGCGAGCTCGTCAGTCCGCGTCAGCTGCCTCAGTCCTCTTGTTGTGACGATTGCTTGCGGGTCTTCTCCCGTCCTGACCATCTCGGTCAAGACCTCCTTGCCGCTGGCCCGGGAAACGCTGCCATCCGCGACCAGACGGACCAGAGCTCCAAACTGAGCGCCAGTGACGGAAATGTCACTCAGGTCACGGTTCTTTGCCACGTGCAGCAGATCGTTGATGACCCAGTTCGCGACCAGCGCCGGATCGGCGCAAGCCGCAACCGCCTCGTCAAAGAAGTGAGACAGCGTGCGGTTGTCCGCGAGGAGGTTGGCTTCGTCGATGCCGAGGCCGAGCTCGGTAGTGTACCGGGCAATCCGTGCTTCGTGCTCCGGTGTACCCACCTTCACTCGTTGCCGTGCCGCCGCTCCCTGTGGAGCGTCGCGCTTGCTACTGGGTTTCGTCTGATGCGGTGCCGCGCTCGGGCTCGCAGGTACCCGATCCTGCGCAACGATCTTGGCCCAGGTATCCCGCAGCGTGACAGTGCGGTTGAACACTAGTCGGTCGCGTGAAGAATCCTTCATGTCGCTGCAGAAATAACCCTGCCGCTCGAATTGGTAGCGCGCGCCTGGCGGATCATCAGCAACGCTGGGCTCGATTCTACAATTCTGCAGTTGCACGAGCGAATCTGGATTCAACAACGACGTGAAGTCTTGACCCTCCGGTACGTCATCCGGATTGGGCACGGTGAACAGCCGGTCGTACAATCTCACACGCGCCTTGAGCGAGTGCTCGGCCGACACCCAGTGAATTGTCCCCATTACCTTGCGACCGTCTGCGGCGGATCCTCCCTTGGTGGCAGGATCGTACGTACAGTGTAGTTCCGTGACTTCACCCACCTCGTCCTTGATCGCGTCCGTGCACTTGATGAAGTACCCGTAGCGCAATCTCACCTCACGGCCCGGCGCCAGCCGATAGTAGTTCTTGGGCGGGTCCTCACGGAAATCTTCCCGCTCAACATATAGTACCTTCGAGAAGGGGACCTTTCGTGAGCCCTCTTTCGGAACATCATGCGGATAGTAAGGAGCTTCCAGCCATTCGGTCTGATCCTCAGGATAGTTCGTGATTACCACGCGCAAGGGCTGCAAAACACACATCACCCGCGGCACTTCCTTGTTCAGATCGTCACGAATACTGAACTCCAGCTTGCCCATATCGACCCTTGAGTCGACTTTGGCCACGCCGATCATGTCACAGAAGTTACGAATGGCCGCGGGGGTCACACCCCTCCTCCGGAGCCCTGCGATAGTGGGCATCCGGGGGTCATCCCAGCCGGCCACGTGCTTCTCCTCAACGAGGCGGATGAGTTTGCGCTTGCTCAGCACCGTATATTCGATGTTCAGTCGGGCGAATTCCGTTTGCTCCGGAGGATTGGAGATCTCGACGTTCTGCAGCACCCAATCGTACAGTGCCCGATTGTCCTTGAACTCCAGAGTGCAAAGGGAATGAGTGATCTTCTCAATCGCGTCTTCGAGGCAATGGGCGAAATCGTACATGGGATAGATGCACCAGGCATCACCCGTCCGGTAGTGGTGCGCGTGACGGATGCGGTACAACAGCGGATCCCGCATCAGCATGTTCGGTGATGCCATGTCGATCTTGGCCCGTAGCACGTGTGCGCCGTTGGGGAACTCACCAGCGCGCATCCGCTTCAATAGATCGAGGTTCTCTGCAATCGAGCGGTTGTGATAAGGACTCTCACGGCCTGGCTGCGTCACGGTTCCGCGGTATTCCCTGATCTCCTCTTCGCTCAAGCTGTCCACGTAGGCTTTGCCGTCACTCACCAGTTTCACCGCGTACTGATAGAACTTCTCGAAGTAGTCGGACGCGTAATACAGCCTGTCTTCCCAGTCGTACCCAAGCCACCGAACGTCGTCCTGGATGGCTTTGGCGTACTTGTCCTCTTCAGTGATCGGATTGGTGTCGTCGAATCTGAGATTGCACGTGCCTCCCTCATTCTCTGCGGCGATGCCGAAGTTCAAGCAGATCGATTTGGCATGGCCGATGTGCAGGAAGCCGTTGGGCTCTGGGGGAAACCGCGTCGACACCCGACCACCATACTTGCCGGTGCGGAGATCCTCAGCCACCATCGCACGGATGAAGTCGACGGACTCAGGAGACTTTGGCTCGCTACTTCCGCTGTTGACAGATTGACTCATAGATCTCGCCCGGCGCTGTTCGGATCAAACGGCAGGTAGTGGTATTAGACGGACAGGGCCTCAAGACACGCAACGCTGCCTCACCACCGCAAGATTGGCCTCGAGCCGTCTCGTCCCGCTCCCCGCTCCCGCTTCCCATAATAACACCCTCCCGGCGACAGCGACGGCTGTACCGGACGGACAACTGCCACCCCGCCTCTCACCCGCACACCCCATCACTGCGATCTTCGGTTTCTCAGGCGCCGGATAGTGGCCAGATGTTCGTTGTATGACTCTGAGAAGATGTGTCTACCGTCCGACTGTGCCACGAAGTAGTAGAAATCCGTGTCTTCAGGGAAGAGGGCAGCTTCGATGCTGGCCGTGGACGGCTGTCCGATGGGGCCTGGCGGCAGACCCCTGATCCGGTACGTGTTGAACTCGGAATCGAGTTTGTAGTCCTTGTAGTACAATCTGCGGCGTTCCGCCAGCGCGTAGACGACCGTCGGATCAGCCTGCAGACGGCGGTCCCGCGCCAGCCGGTTGTTGTAGACCGAGGACACAATCGGCCTGTCCTCCTCGTGCGGGCCCTCGCCCTCGATGATCGACGCGAGGATCACGACTTCGTGACGGCTACGGCCAAGGGAGTCGAGCCAATCATCCCACTCTGGTTTCCAGTGGGCCTCGAACGTGTCCACCATCTGGTGCAACACCTCGAGTGCGCTGGCACCGACAGCGACACGATATGTCGTCGGAAACAGATAACCTTCGACTGTACCCTGCTCCAATCCCAACCGCGCCAACAGGCTGGAGTCCTGCGCGGCGGCCGCCAGGCTATCGGGCCCGATGCCAAGCACGTCGCGGAACTGCGGCTCCAATTCCGCCAGCCAGATCCCCGGTGGCACCCGCACTACGCGCACCGGGGGACTCCCCTTGCGCAGCAGCACCAGCACCTTCCCCATTGGCGTGCCTGGCCGCAGCGGGTAGGAACCCGGCTTCACCCCCCGATGCTTCCTTCCGACCCTGGCGAACCTCGCGAAAGCCTCGGCTGAGCGCACGATCCCATGCGCTGCCAACGACTCGGCTACCGCCTCGATAGAATCGCCGGGCGGGATCGTCACCCACACCGTGCCCTCGGTCGCGGCGATCTCACAGGCCGTAATAGCCCAAACCAGCAGCACAAGTGGCCAGCTGCCTCGGAGCCTGATGGCCTTGTGTGATAACCTGTACACGACCATAGGGGCAACGGTAGGTCGGGTGGTAAGCGGCCTCTGTGATGTAGCTAACAGCGTGGATCGATGGACCGGTACTTGCGGACACCCGCGGGTCATCGCCACGCGCTGAATGTGCAACGCTCGTGGCGGATCGTGCAAGGTGTGGGGGAGAGGGTAGAGGGATCAGAGTGCACAGTGCAGGGAGCGGGGAGCGGACCGCCGTGACCGCCGGGCAGACGCGGCCGCCGGAAATTGGCTCCCTGGCGTGACCCATCGCAGACGAGTCGGGCCAAAAGGGCACACGTGGCCCGCGCTTCAAATTCGCTTGACGATCGCTTCGTAGCGCGGGTCGTGTCTGATCGAGTCCATGTCCGGGTCATTCTCGATCCAGCCAAAGTTGCCGAATCCGGCTGCGACGGCTTTGTCCAGATAGTCCAGGGCCTGGTCGTGGGACCCCAGAATGGCGTACACGCATGCAACCGCATAAAGAATCACGGCGTCTTCCGGGTCGATTGCCACGGCCCTCTCGGCCCATTCGATGCTCCGTTCCCGATCGCCCAAGCGGGCCAGGCATCCTGCCCCGAGCGACAGGGCCCTGGTGTCCTCGGGGTTGTAGTCCAGTTGGCGTTCAATCACCTGCAGTGCCAGTCGGTAGGCCGATCTGGCAGCCACAGTATCGCCCATCCCCTCCAGCGCCAGGGCTGCAAGCAGTCGGGCCTGATAGTCTTCGCGCACTTCGGTGGCTTGTCCGAACAGCTGTACCGCTTGCCTCAGCTTCCCCTGACCGAAGCAGGTGCGCGCATAGAAGTAGTACGCCTCGAACAGTCTGGGATTGATGCGGAGCGCAATCTCGAATTCTCGCTCTGATTCTGCGAACGCTCCGCTTAGTGACACTGCGAGACCCCGCGAAGCATGGGCTTCTGCCAGTTCAGGATCCAGTTCCAGTGCGTTCCGACTGGCTTCGTCTGCCTGCTGCAGATTGGCATCAGTCGATTCGAAGTACATGTAGAGAAACGAGCAGCTATCGGCAACACCGGCATAAGCCAGTGCGTACTCGCGGTCGGTTTCAATCGCGCGAATGAACATCTGGCACGCGTACTTCAAGCTGCGCTTCCGAAACTGGTAGAAGAACTTGCGGCCCCGCAGGTAGTAATCATAGGCCTCCACATCCTTGGGCTGCGGCTTCTGTATCGCCCGTTTCTGCGCATCACTCAACACCACGCGCAGGGCGGCTGCAACATTCTCTGCAATCTCGTCTTGTATGGCGAAGACATCCTTCATATCTCGATCGTAGCGCTCGGACCAGAGATGGTAGCCGTCCTCCACGTTGATCAGTTGTGCCGTCACGCGCAGCCGGTCACCCGCCTTGCGGACACTTCCCTCCAACACAGACCTGACATTGAGACGTTTGCCTATCGTGCGGATGTCTTCACCACTGCCTTTGAACGCAAAGGCCGACGTCCGCGAGGCCACGCGAAATCCCTCGACTTTCGTCAACGCATTGATGATCTCGTCGCTGAGGCCATCACTGAGGTATTCGTTCTCTCGATCTGCGCTCATGTTGGTAAACGCCAGCACGGCAATGGACCTGGGATCGGATGCATCTCGCCCCGTCTCGGCTGAGAGTCCCGCCACGAATTGCTCCATCGTCGCATAGCGATCGACCGGCAACTTGGCCAGCGCCCTGCCAATCGCATGTCCTATGGCAGGGTCGATGTCAGGTCGGACGGTATCCAGCGGCGGGACCGGGTCGGTAAGGTGTCGAGCTATGATGGCTCGGGCATTGGGACCGACGAACGGAGGCTGGCCCGCAAGCATCTCATACAACACGCAGGCGAGGCTGTACTGGTCACTGCGCCCATCGATCTCTTTCTCTCCGGCGGCCTGTTCCGGACTCATGAACTCCGGCGTGCCAAGATAGACCCCGGTCTCCGTGAATCGTTCGCTTCCAACAGCGTCGGCCGCCAAGGCGATTCCAAAGTCCACCACCCATACGTGATCTGCCTCCAGTAGGATATTGCCAGGTTTGATATCGCGGTGGACCACGCCGCGCGCGTGGGCATAGTTCAACGCAGCTGCCACACCCTTCGCGATATGCAATGCTTCTGCCGTGTGTATCTGCCCCTCCCGATCCATCCGGTCCCGCAGTGACTCGCCTTCAACGAAAGGCATCACATAGAGGAGGAAACCGGCCGCCTCGCCGGAGTCGTGCAGTGGTAAGATGTTGGGATGGTTGAGCTGTGCGATGATCTGGATCTCTCGCAGGAACCGACCGCGACCAATGGCCGCAGTAACGTCAGGACGTAACACCTTGATGGCGACCTTGCGGTCGTGCTTCAGGTCCTCTGCCAAATACACAGTGGCCATTCCACCCGTGCCGACGTCGCCTGCGATTGCATAACGACCGGCGAGCGCGCTCTTCAGTTCCTGGAGTTCGTCCGGCATGACGTTCGAAAGATAGCATGCAATGTGGTGATCAAGTGCAGCAATCCTATATCGACGCCGGCCTGGAGACTTGCCTTCGGGCGTGCCGGCGACTAACAATGTTCTGGGACAATAAGGGGCACGGGCGGTGGAAGGGTCACGAGCCGTACCCGGTGCCGAAAGACGCTCATCTCCCGGGGATCCATGATGGCAAAATTGTACGTGTCAAACAAGGACGAGTCGGTTCGGATGTTCCGTAGCGACGTGCTCGAGCGGTTCACCCACGTTCATCACACGGTGCCGCTGATACTCTTCGTCCCGCTCGTGGCCCTTATGCTCTTTTTGACCTATCGGCAGGGAATGGGAATCGGGAGAGCCACGCTGTTGTTCGCAGTCGGGGTAGCTATCTGGTCCATCGTCGAGTATGTGGTGCACCGGTTCGGCTTTCACGTGTCTCGCGAGGCCGAGATCAAGGTGCAGGATACGGTGGACGAGTTGGATCCGGAGCAGCCGGCTCTGGCCGCCATCACCGGCCTAGAGCAGCTCCGTTACTTTGTGGCACATGGCGTACACCACACTCATCCCAATGACACGAAACGCTTGGTCATGCCGCCGATTGTCAGTGTTCCACTGGCCATTCTGTTCTATTGGATCTTCAAAGCCGTATTCGGGCCGGTCGATATGCTTCCAGCATTCGCGGGTTTGGTCACCGGGTATCTGCTGTACGACATGACTCACTATGCTGTGCATCATGTGAGGCCGCAAACCAGGCTGGGGCGCTACTTGAAGAAGCACCACTTCCGTCATCATTACATGGATCCGCGAAAGAACTACGGAGTCAGTTCACCGATCTGGGACATAGTCTGGGGTACACTGAACCGGACCGTCGGCGCTGAGACGGGGCCAGATTCAGAGGAGGCCCGCGCCTAATAGACATTGCGTCAACTACAGGTACAACCACACGAAAATCACTGGGACGAGGATGCCGGCGCCTGTCAGCCAAGCCCCTCTCCCAGTGATCCCCTTTTTCCCCTTCAACACGAACAAGCCCGTTACAGCCAGAACAGCAAGAGCGATGGCGTAGACGTCCGCGGCGTATGTCCAGAGTTTCCTTGCATGATTCAGGTGCAGGAAGTTGGCTTCACGCAGGAACGTCCTACTCTTCACACTCTCGCGCAGCACCGCGCCAGTTGATAGCTCCACATATACGATCGTTCCATCTTCCATGAAGAGCTGAAGGGAATCGTGATGAGACCTGAACATGCTGCGCAATGAGCCGGTCTCGCCGATTCGAGACAGTATGTCGCCGACGGCCTCGGGCGAAGATGGGTCGGTAGCTGCGACAGAGCCGATGTTCGACTCTACGCTACTGACCTTGAAGTTGGGATTCCAGTCGCTGGTGTGATTGACAGCGACCCCGGAGACAGCATACACAACCGTCAGGCCGACACACAGATACCCCAAATCGCGGTGGATTATGTTGTTCCACTTGCGCCACTTGAATTGTCGGATTGCCACGAGGAACCTTGCCTATTCTTCTATAACAGCACCGATTCCCCTGAGCTGATAGTAGGTTGTGGGGCCTGTCACGGAAGCAGGATCAAACTCGAGCCCGTGCTCATCGGCGTGGTGTTTGGCCTGTTCGACGGCCTGCTCCAAACTGAGTGACACCTCCTCTACGATCCCCTCCACGACTGCGCGGTGGCCTCTTGCACTCATCGGGAAGACTATTACTCCGTCCTCCACCTTCACCCGAATCCTCTCGAACTCCTTATCGCTCGCTAGCTCCAGCCAACAACCACGCTTGTCACAGACTTCAACCACCGTGCCAGCAACGAGCACTCGCTCCCCAACGAAGCCGATTGGATCCGCAAGGATGTCGGACACCAGAGTGGTGTCACTGAGCGTAAGCTCTTCGCCGTAGACGGTTGAGTCGGTGTCCGCCCTGCTACACGCTGCCAGCAAAACAACGGTTGCCAGACACATGGGTGCCAATAGCCGTGTCATCATCTCGATTCCGCCCGTTTGTCCAGTGGTGACGCCGATTCGTGCTTAGAAAGCCAATCGGCGGTTTTGCCTAGGCTCCCAGTTTAACCGGTACACAGGCGATCCCAGTAAAATCCTCCATTAAGGAACCTTCACCACCTCCGGCCAACTCAGTCATGCAGTATTCTCTCGGGCGGGTCGTCCAAGTCGTCGAACTGGCCCGAACGCACGGCGAGGACGAATAGCACAACGAATACAGCTCCGAGAAGAACCGCGATTGGCAGCAGGAATAGCACAGCATTCATTGGACCTGCCTCCGGACCACTGCCTCTACGCGCGCTGAGCCCCATATCACCATGGCGCTGGACAGCGGCATCAGCACGGCGGCAACTAGCGGATTCACGAATCCCAGCGCAGCCGCAGAAACCGCCAGGACATTATACGCTATCGATCTGACCTGATTCAACCTGATAGCACGTGAGCAGGCCCGCGCAGCAATGAACCCCGTGCGGATGGGACCGAGACTCGCTGCAGAAATCACCCCATCGGCCACCAGCACGCTACTCGCCGCACCACTTCCCATTGCAATTCCCACGTCAGCCTGGGCCAGTGCAGGACCGTCATTTATCCCGTCACCACCGAACAGGACTCGATGGCCACAGCTCTGTTTGGCTCTCACCCACTCAGCTTTTCCCGCGGGGTCGATCTGTGGGATGACCGTATCGACTCCGATTTCCCTGCCAATGCGTTGCGCTACCTGCTCGTGGTCACCGGTCAACAGCGTGATCTCCAACCCCAGTTCGCACAGTTGGCTTATCGCGCGGGCCGAGTCCGGCCGCACCGCATCTCCCAAGTCGATCACGGCGCTCCGGTTATCGTCGGCGAGGAGCAGCACCTGACCGGCCTCTCCAGCACGCAGTCGCCATAGCTTTCCGGAGACGCGCCCCGATATTCCCACCCCAGGGGTCTCCTTGATATCGGTCCCACGGGGCAGCGGGATACCTCGGCGTCCGGCTTCGTCTACGATCGCTCGCGCGATGGGGTGGTTGCTGTACCGCTCAAGACCCGCGGCAACTCGCAATGTCTCGTCGTCGGCCCGCAGGACCGTGAGAGCGCCCTTGGTCACCGTCCCCGTCTTGTCCAACGCTACGGTGTCCACATCAACGAGATCGAGCAGGCCATCGGCAGAGCGGAACAGCAATCCCCGTCTCGCCGCTGCGCCCAATCCCGCTGCGGCTGCGAGGGGTCGGGACAGGGCCAACGCACAAGGACAGGCCACGACCAGCACAGCCACCGCCCGTGTGACCGCCACCCCCGATCCTGCCAT
>CP070666.1:3689791-3724605 GCA_020351775.1 Gemmatimonadota bacterium
ACGGGGCCTCAGATTACGGGAGGTATCGGTGCGCGCCCCATCTGCCAGCCAGCGCTAGCCCCCGCCGGTATCGCTTCCGCCCCCGAACAGAGTAATGATCGCGAACAGGGAGATCGGAATCGCGAGCAGGTAGCTGATCGTCCGCACACTGCTCTCCCAAGCGCCGATGGTTCCCCCAGCAGCCGGCAGGTGGATCTGATCGCCGCCGCGGATGTTCAGCTGGTCCAGGGTCCGCCCGTCAACGATCGCCTGCTGCAAGGGTGCGCCCTCCCAGATACGCCGCCCTGCCCGCTCGATCCGCAGCCGGTCGAGCTGGGCCAGCGCCGTGGGTCCGCCCGCTATCATGAGAGCATCGTCCAGCCGGAGCTGCGACGGGACCGTGTAGAAGCCCGGATTGGTGACCCCGCCAACGATCGTCACCGGAATCAGCGAGCGAGCCTGCGCCCGCGGAGTGCGAATGAAACGGGCCAGGAAATCGGTCACGTACTGCTCCAACTCCGAGCGCAACACCCCCTGCAACGGCACCTGACCGATGTCCTGTAGAGCCAGTACCCGTCCCTCGGTGACCGTGAACGTGTCGGTCAGCGTCGCCTCTCCCTGGACCCTGAGCAGGATGCGATCGCCGACCTGGAAATCGCCCTCCTCCAGCCGTAGCCGCACCAAGTCCGCCTCGAACCGGCTCTGGTCGCGGAGATACTGGCTGTAGGCGGCCGAGTTGGCAGCCAATTCGAAACGCTCGAATAGCGACCGCAGCTCAGCGCGAGACATGTACACCTGGCGCGGATCCCAGGTCTCTTCCTGCTGCGCCCTCACGGGGCCCGATGATAACAGGGAAGCCGCGGCTACTAACACTGCAATTGTCTTCGTGTTCATTATGTCAAAATCTAGTTGCGTGCCAAACATGGGGCTACTCGACCGTGACACTCTTGGCGAGGTTGCGGGGCCGGTCTACATCACAGCCGCGCAGCACCGCAATGTGATACGCCAGGAGCTGCAGTGGGATCGATGTAACGATGGGGGACAACAATGGCTGCGTCTTGGGCACCCTGAGCTGATGATCCACTAGATCGCCCAGGCTCCCGTTTCCTTCCGTTGTGAGGGCGATTATCCTGCCTCCCCGCGCCTTCACCTCCTGCATATTGGACAGCACCTTCTGGTACACGTGGTCGTTGGGTGCCACGAACACGACCGGCATGTTCTCGTCGATCAGAGCAATGGGCCCGTGCTTCATCTCCGCGGCCGGATAACCCTCCGCATGGATGTAGCTGATCTCCTTCAGTTTGAGGGCCCCCTCGAGAGCGACCGGGAAGTTCACCCCGCGCCCGAGATAGAGGAAGTTGGCTGCATTGGCATAGTCCCGCGCCAACACCTCGGTCATCGGCTCCAGCTCCAGAACCCGGTCGACCAGTTCCGGCAGCTGCGCCAGCTCGTAAACCAGCTCCTGCCCCAGCTGGAGTGACAGACCGCGGCGGCGTCCCAAGTGCAATGCCAGCAGCAACAGAGCCGTGATCTGCGACGTGAAGGCCTTGGTAGAGGCCACCCCGATCTCCGGACCGGCGTGAATGTAGATCCCACCGTCAGCTTCGCGCGCGATGGTGCTGCCCACCACGTTGACGATTCCGATGATCTTCGAGCCCGCCGCACGCGCGACCCGCATCGCCTCCAGCGTGTCGGCTGTCTCGCCCGACTGGGAGATCACGACGGTCAGGGTCCCCGGCGAAGCCAGGCGCGGCCGATAGCGGTACTCCGACGCGTACTCCACTTCGGTGGGGATCGCGGCCAACTCCTCCAGCGCATATCGCCCCACGAGGCCAGCGTGCCACGACGTGCCGCAGGCCAGGATCACGATACGCTGGATCTTGGCGAGCTCCTGGGGGCTCAGGTTGAGTCCGTTGAGACGACTGTTGCCATGCTCAAATACCAGGCGCCCCCGCAGCGTGCTGCGCACGCTCTCGGGCTGCTCGCAGATCTCCTTGAGCATGAAGTGGGGGTAGCCACCCAGCTCGATGGCGTCGAGATCCCACTCTATGTCAGCCACCGCTCGCGCCTGCTCCCGCGCGTGGCTGTCGATCACCCGGTAGCCGGCGTCGCGGTCGAGTACCGCGATGTCGCCGTCGTCCAGGTAAACGACCGATCTGGTATGCTCCAGCACTGCGGATGCGTCGGAAGCCACGAACAGCTCGTCGTCCCCAATGCCTAGCAGCACCGGCGACCCTTTACGGGCCACCACGATCTTGCCCTGCTCCTGGTCCCACATCACGGCCATCCCGTACGCGCCCTCGACGTGGCTCAGGGCGGCGACGACCTTGTCTTCCAGCTTCTTCCCGGGCGCATCATCAATCAGGTGAGCGAGCACCTCCGTGTCTGTCTCCGTCCGAAACTCGTGCCCTCCCTGCTTGAGCCGCGCCTTCAGCGATTCGGCGTTCTCAATGATGCCATTGTGGACTAGCGCAATCGATCCAGAGCCGTTGACATGCGGGTGGGCGTTACGCTCTGTGGGCGCACCATGGGTGGCCCAACGTGTGTGAGCGATGCCCGCCTGACCGGAGATGCCTTCTGCCGTCAAAGAATCGCTGAGTGCCTGAACCCGCCCGGCGAGCTTTCTCACCTGGAGCCCGCACCCGTTCTGCACCGCCACACCCGCCGAGTCATAGCCCCGGTACTCCAATCGCCGTAGACCCTCGATCAGAATCGGGGTGGCTTCTCTCATACCCACGTAGCCGACGATGCCGCACATGGCTCAATCAGTCCTTTTCTGTGGCGCGAGTAGCGGCCTGTCGTCAGCACCCAATCCGAAGCGTGACAGTTGATTCAGCTTGGTCAGCATGACGCCATCCGGGTCTGGACTCGGGAGCACCGCACCACATCGCGGACACAGCAAGGCGCTGAGCTCGTCGGGCAATGGAGTCCGTCGCCATGAGACGTCATATGATGGTGGCAGGTTGCTCGTGATGACCTGACACTGTGAGCAATACACCGGTGCTGACCTCCTCGTCATTGGGCCAAGCCCGTCCTTCTTCACGAGATCACCTGTACAAGATTGAGGCCCGGTGTACCCGAATCTTCCAACACATTGCTAAGTTGGCACTTACGTCCCCCGGTGGGAGTGTCACCAGCGTCGCGGGCCGCCCATCACGTTGCGCACCCGCGTCAGCAAGCCATTCCGTGTAGATTCCCTGCATCGTACTGTGGTACGAGGGTTTCCTGTCAAGCACCCGTAGGCCCTTGCGGAATCACGACTTCAGGCACCACGCCCATGGGGCATGAAGTCTGCGGCCCACGCTTGCGTTTTCCATCGGCTGGTGTTTCTTGGGCATGACAAACAGACTCGAGGCTTCGGCCCAGTGAGAGGACAATGATGCCTGTGCGAGGAGTCCTTGCGCGACCCCCGGTAGTGCTCATTGTGGACGACCAGGAGTGGTCGACCAGGTCGCTGGAAAGCGTTCTCGCCCCAGATGGCTACGCCGTCATGCGGGCCTACACTGCTGCGGCCGCCCTCGAACGGGCTCGGGCACAGCCGCCCGACCTAGTCTTCGTCAGCAACAACCTGCCTGACTCCGAGGGTATCGGGCTGTGCGCCGCATTGGTCGACGATGCCGTGCTGAGTCCTGCCACACCGGTGATCATGACGAGCCCCGATCCACCGACCCGAGAGCGGCGGCTCACCGCGCTACACGCCGGCGCCTGGGACTTCATCTCGTATCCGATCGACGCCCAGGAGCTGCTGCTACGGCTGGGCGCCTTCGTGCGGGCCAAGTTCGAGGCAGATCGCGCTCGAGAGTTGTGCCTACTGGACGAGTCAACGGGGCTGTACAACTTCCGCGGTCTGGAGCAGCGGGCCCAGGAAATCCGGTCCCAGGCGTATCGGGAACGAACGGCACTGGCCTGCATCGTGATTGCACCGGTGCTGCCCGACGACGCCGATAGCGATACGGTCCCGCAAGGCGCCGGCATCGCTGGCGCCATCGAGCAACTGGGCCGTGCACTGCGCCAATCCGGTCGCATCTCCGACGCCATCGGTAGGCTGGGCCAGAGCGAGTTCGCAATTGTGGCCCCGCGCACCGATAGTGGGGCAGCCACCCAGCTAGCCGAGCGGTTGGCGCACGCGATTGCGGTTGAACACGGCAAGCCCCTGGAACTCAGGGCCGGTTACGATGCAGTGCCGAATGTGCGGGAGCAGCCGGTGGAGGCCCGGAACCTAATGGCGCACGCCGCCATGGCGCTGAGGCGCGCCAAGGCCGATGGCGACAAAGGGTGGATTCACGAGTACGAGGGCAACCGCTGACTAACTCTTAGTTCCCCCTATCAGAGCCCTTTCCTTCTTGCCACCTTCGTCTTCGTGTTCGTAACCCGGTAGATAGTACGAATAGTACCGGTAGTGACGGTACGCCGTGCCCTCTCTCACATCGTTGAGAATGGCTCCGAGTATCCGGATCGGCAGCCGATCGAGAATATCCAGCTTCGCCTCGGCGAGCTCCCGATCGGTGGCACCTAGACGCAACACCATCACCATGTTTCCAGTGACCGTCCCCAGGGCGAAGGCGTCTACGCCGGCGCCCAACGGTGGGCTGTCGACGATGATCACGCTGTAGTGCGACCGCAGGCTGGTCATGAGCTGCGTCATCGCGGCGGAACCCATCAGCTCGGGTGCGTCGGGAGTGCGGGTACCGCAGCCCACGAAGTACAGCGACGGGAAACCCGACTCCTGGGTGGCTTCATCCTGGCTGACTGACCCCGACAGCAAGTCGGTGAGGCCAGGCTTGCGGGCCTGGTTCAAGACGCGGTGCAGCGAACCGCGCCTGGCATCACCGTCGATCAGGACAGTGCGATGCCCGGCTTCGGCAAAAGCCAGGGCCAGGTTGGCCGACACGAAGGACTTGCCATCGCCCGGGCCCGGACTGGTTACCGTGAGGACCAACGGTCCGGCGGTCCCGTAAGCGTGCACCAAGTTGAGCCTAACGCCGCGCAGCGCCTCCACGACCGCGGCGGAATCCGCTCCGGCTCCGCCATTACCACCACCCTTCAGCCGGGGGACGATCCCCAGCAGATTGAGCCCCAGCTCGGTCGTGATCTGATCGGGATAGCGCACCCTGCGGTCGAGCCGATCGAGCAGCACCGCTCCCACCAACCCCAGCCCCAGCCCGGCTGCGAACCCCATCATGATCAGGCGCGGCCTCTGGTTGGACAATGGCCTCCGTGGCACCACGGCCCGATCCAAGACGCGCAAATCAGGTACGTAGCTGGCGTCTTCCAGACGGGCCTCTTCATAACGGCTCTGCAGCATCGTGTAGAGGTTCTCGGCCACGGTCTGTTCGCGCCGCAACCGTGCCTCGTTTATCATGCGTGGCGGAATCTCACGCAGCTCCTCCGATGCACCGGCCAGCCTTCGGTCCAAGACCTCCTCGCGCGATCTGAGCTCCACGACCAGGTCCCGCAGCAGCGCCGGGATGGTGTTGACCTCCAGCTCCCGCACGTTCGCCATAGCCTGTATTACCAGCTGGTGCTCGTCAGTGTATTTGAGTTGGTAGGCGCGCAGCTCAGCTTGTAGATCGGTCAGCTCCTGTAACGTCCGCGTCAGCTCGGAAGAACTCTGCACTGTGGCAAGCACATCCAGTGCGTCAGTAGAGAGACCCGAATCACCCGCCGCCTCCAGCACCCGCTCGATTTCGGTTCGCTCACGCCCCAACGCATCGCGGTCGATCCGGAGCTGGAAGAAGCGATCGAACACCGGATCGCGGGTCTGTTCGAGGCCGCCGGCGACCGGCCCGGTGCGCTCCGAGGGCAAGGTGATCGTGTTGACGCGGAATCTCTCCAACGCGTCATCGGCGGCCCGCAGAGCTAACTCTGCCGCCCTGAGCTGGGTCTCCAGAATGTCCGCCTTCTGAATGAGCTTCTCTTTCTTCAGCTCCGCGGCGAGCTCGACATGGCGGTCCACAACCGCGTTCACGGTTTCCGTGATCAACTCGGGGTTCTTCCCGTGCAACTCCATGCGCAGGAAGTTGCCGCTCAGATCCATGCGCGTGTCCAGGCGATTCATCAGATCCCTGGCTGCATCACGGGGCATCGTAACGGAGAACCCGACCTGCTGGCCGGCACGAAGACCCGTAGGAGGTGGTGCCCAGACAAACCCGAGCCTGGAACCCAAGGTGTCACCCGGCACGCCGTTGTCGACCAGGATTCCTTCAGCCGAACGCAGTCTCACGCGCGATCCACTGGGATCGACTTCCAGCACGTAGTCGCCCGTCGCAAGCGGCCCGCCGGTCAGCGCGAATGATTCAAACAGGCCATCGTCATCACGTGACGCCACGCTCAAGTACAGCTTCAGCTCCTCGACCGCGTAATCGAGTACCGTGTAAGTGCGCAGCAATTCCACCCAAGCATAGTTCTCCAACAACTGCACCGATCCGATGGGGCCGCCGCTAGCATCGCGTGCCGCAGCACTCTCGATCCATATGGAAGCCTCTGCCATGTAGTCGAGGTCAATGAACCGGGATCCAACCACACCCGCCGAGGTCCCCATTCCGACCGCCAGAAGGATCAGCCACTTGCGCCGTAACATGGCGCTGACATATCGGCCCCAATCGCGGACCCGATCGGGCTCCGGTGGCACCTGAGCCCACGCCGGCTGGGGCTGCGTCAGCGGCGCGCGGCCGCCCGCCTCCGGGACTGCGGGGCTATCGGGTAAAGCGGGTACGTGTTCGGACATGTGTCGGCAGATACTCCTTACACGACGCGTTGTTGTTTAGATCCAGAGTTTACGCCATAGCTGACTGGCAGCACCCCACCCCCTGCAATACCAGGGCCGTCGACCGCGGTTGCCGGGCGACCCGAGCGACGGCAACCCCATGATGGCCGAACGGACGGCAGATCACAAGCCGGCAATAAGTGCCACAGTCCACCAGTCAACGACCGGCAGCGAGTGCCACGACTGCGGCACGCCGGGCTGCTTGATCCCCACCTACGGCGGCCGTTAGGCTCGCACTCAACCGCATTGTTGCATGAACGCATCAATCTTATCTTGCATGCGGGCGTGGCGTCGTGGCAACGCAACACGCCTAACTCCTCGAATACCCAGTAGTAATGCCATTTAGCCGTCGTATCGCCATTGTGCGGGGCCCTGCCCTGGCCTGACGTGTGCATTACAAGTGGCCCGACGGCACCCGGTCGATCCGCTTGGGGTCGCCCAGAACCTGGAGTAAAAGGGAGGAGCCCATGATCTCATCGCGTCCCCCGACCCAAAGAGACGCGGCGAGCGACGGTCCCATACCTGAATTCGCAGAGCTGGATCAGGCAGCCAAGGCCAGCCTCAAGATCCTAGTCATCGATGATGAGCGGACGTTGCGGGAAAGCTGCCGCTCGTTCCTGGAAGCCGAGGGCTACAGCGTAGATGTGTGCGGCAAGGGATCGGAGGCCGTGGACCTGCTCCGGCGGCGAGTCTTCGACGTGGTCCTCATCGACCAGTATATGACCGAAGTCCCGGGTGAGGAGCTACTGCAGACCTGTCTGACCAAGAATCCCGAGACAGTCTGCATCGTGATGACGGGGAACCCGTCGGTCGAGGCGAGCTTTCGTGCCTTGCGTGGCGGTGCCTGGGACTACCTGCCCAAGCCGTTTGCTGCGACGCAGCTCCAGGTGTTGATAGGCCGCGCCGCGCACACGGTGCTGGTGGCCCGTGAGTCACGCCAGATGCACATGGCCGCCGCCCGGGAGTTTGGGCACAGCGACAAGATCACGGTGCTGGGAGTGGCTCCTGTCTTCAAGCGGGCGATCGAGCTGGCCCGGAAGGTGGCGCGCACCAACGCGTCCGTGTTCTTGAACGGCGAGAGCGGAACCGGCAAGGAACTGATAGCCCAGTTCATCCACCACTACTCACGCCGGAGCAGCCGCCCGATGGTGGCCATCAACTGCGCTGCGCTGCCCGAGGGGCTGTTGGAATCGGAGATGTTCGGGCATAGAAAAGGGGCCTTCACCGGCGCCGTGAGGGACAAGCCGGGCCTCCTCGAGACAGCCAACGGCGGCACCATGTTGCTCGATGAAGTCACCGAGATGTCCAAGCCAATTCAAGCCAAGTTGCTCCGCGTCATCCAGGACGGAGTGGTGCGACGGGTAGGCAGTGAATCGGTCGATGCTGTCGTCAATGTGCGCTTCATTGCAGCAACCAACCGGGACCCCAAGGAGGCCGCAGAGCAGGGTATCCTCAGAGAGGACCTGTTCTACCGACTGCGCGTGGTACCCATCGTGGTACCACCGTTACGCGAACGACACGTTGACATCCCCCTACTGGCCAACCATTTCCTGAGACACTATTGGAGTCAACATCGCGATCCCGGCGAGCCGCACCCCGAGCTGGGAGACGGCGCAATCCAGGCATTGTGCGGTTATGCTTGGCCCGGCAACGTGCGCGAGCTGCAGAACCTGATCGAGCACATGGTGGTCCTGGCGGAACCGGGGGGCCAGATCCAGGCCGGCGACATACCTTTCATTGGTGGTGACGGTCACAGAATCGACGACGGTGGCCGGGTAACGTTGAGTTCGGTAACGGCTGAAGAGCCCTATCATCAAGCGCGTGACCGGGTGTTGGCAGACTTCGAGCGCACTTATCTGACGGCGCTCGTCAACCGGGCGTCGGGCAACATGTCGAAAGCGGCGCGCCTGGCAGGCGTAGACAGAACCACGCTCTACCGCTTGATGGAGAAGCATGGCCTTCAGCGCGAGACCATCATGATTGACGGCACATGATGCAGCGGATCAACCCTTGAACTACGTTTGAAGGGGCGGCGATGGACTGGGAGCCGAGCGGGAGTGCGGAGCTGTTAACGGCGGCGGACAGGGAAGGGATGACTTCGGAAGAGACAACCCTCAGATACCTGAGAAGAGCAGCCGACCGGGTTCTGGCCACGGGGCGCGCCCGGGCTCCGGCTTACCCCGATGCAGCCGAGCTGCTCGATTCCCTCCTCAGACAAGCGGGCAACGAGTCCACCGCTCCGAGCTTTGACACCCGGCTCAAGACCCCGCAGGGCAGGCGGCTGTTGGACTCGCTGCGCCGAGAGATCCTGAGCCAGTTCTCGCACGCTGCCGCCGAGAAGAACGCGGGCCAGATCTTGGCGACCCTGGAGGCGCTGGAGCAGCTGCACATCGCGGTCGACCAGGACTCGGAACGTGATATGGTCAGCCAGCTTTCGGGGCCCGACGGACTGGATCTGGCCGTCGAGGTCGCCCACGATCTACGATCGCCGCTCACGTCGATCCTGTTTCTCGCCGAGACCTTGCAGCGGCGCCAAAGCGGAGACGTAAACGAACTGCAGCACCGGCAGCTCGGTCTGATCTACAGCGCGGCGCTGCGCCTCTCCACAGTCACCAGCAACGTGATCGAGCTGGCGCGCGGTGGTAGCCGCCTGTCCGATGACGAGCCGTCCCCGTTCTCAGTGTCGGACATACTGGAATCGGTGCACGACATAGTACACCCGATGGCAGAAGAGAAGGGCTTGATCATCCGATTGCTGCCACCGGTGAGCGATCACCGGCTGGGACATCCACACGCCTTGTCACGGGTGCTGCTCAATCTGACGACCAACGCGCTCAAGTTCACCGAGGAGGGCTTCGTCGAAATCGTCACCAAGGAGACGAGCCTCAACGCGATCGAGTTCTCGGTGAGAGACACCGGACCGGGGATGAAGGCCCAGGCGTTGGCCACGCTGTACCAGCCGTTTCGACCGCGCCAGTCCGGGGGTGGTGAGGGGTACGCCTTCTCGGGCACGGGCCTGGGCCTGGCTCTGTCACGCAAGCTGGTCGAAGCGATGGGCTCGGAGCTGAGAGTCGAGACCCGACCCGGCTGGGGCACACGGTTCTACTTCAACCTGGAGTTGAGGCCCGCCGGTCCCTGATCCGGCCGACCCCGGCGCACGGGTTACTGTCGCGGACCACCCACAGTAGCTGTCCACCCACCACAGGCAATGCGCCGCACCGGCACAGAGCCACCATCGTAAGTATCCGTCAAACAACAACTTAACCGTGAGACCCTGAGGATTGCTTCGCGCACGCCGCTTGCACTTGTCGAGCGCGATCGGTCGTGGACTGTCCATGAACTGGTGAATCCCATATTGACGAACGGAGCAGTGTGAGATCAGCCGAATCCGGGCGTACACCCGGCACAGAATCCCAACCGCATCATCCGACTCATAGAATAGCCGCGGGTTTGTTGGGTGAGGCATCCCGGCGGACCCTCAACGTAAGCTTCGCCCTGGTGGCGGCGGTCGTCACCATACCGCTGATGATCGTCATCGCCCTCTTGATCAAGCTCTCGTCGAAGGGCCCGATCATCTATGCCCAGACCCGGGTGGGCGTCAACCGCCGGAGTGGCCGTGAACGGAGGGCAAAGTCGCGCGGCAGGCTGAACTCGCGTCGGTGGAGAAACCAGGGCGGCAGACCGTTCACGATCTACAAGTTTCGGACGATGTATGTGTCGGAGCAGGGCAGACGCGGCCAAGTGTGGGCCAAGCCTGGTGACCCCCGCATCACGCCTGTGGGTCGGTTCCTGCGGCGGTACCGGTTAGATGAATTGCCGCAGCTCATCAACGTGCTGCTGGGTGATATGAACCTGGTGGGTCCCAGACCCGAGCAGCCTGAGATCTTTGCCTACCTGAGCAACGTCATAGAGCATTACGCTGAAAGACAGCGTGTCCTGCCGGGGATCACTGGCTGGGCCCAGGTCAACCATCACTATGATACGAGCGAGCACGATGTGAGACGCAAGGTCGCGCTCGATCTCGAATACATCAGGCGACGATCACCCGCGGAGGATCTCAAGATCATGGCCCGGACGGTGCCGGTCATGGTGCTCAAGCGAGGCGCATTGTAGCACCAGATCGCAGCATTACCGCCGGGCTCATGCAATCAAGCAGCGCCGGTCCCGAAGAAGCTAAGGGGCCGGCGCTCTGTCGTAGTGAGTAGCTCGGCAGCTCGCTTATGCAGTCAACGCCGGGCGCGCTGCCGCATCGCCCACCGATAGGTTTCGTCGATCCGGTCGAGCCACGCTTCGGACCCGAACTGCGCTCGGACCCAATCGGAGGCCTGTCGGGCAACTGCGACTGCACGCGCTCCGTCAGCCAGCGTCCGATCAATGGCCGCAGCCAGCGCACCAGGGTCCTCCGACGGCACCAGCTGTACGAACTTGCCGTTGGCGGTGGCAGCCGGGACATCGCCGACGGCGGTCGCCACCACCGGAATCGCGGCGCTCATCGCCTCCAGCAGACTGATTGGTAGGCCTTCGGTGCGCGAGCTGAGAACCACCACGTCGAACGCCGACAGCAATTCACCAGCGTTCGGGATCGCGCCGGTCATCCGCACGCGGTCCTCCAGACCCAGCTCGCGGACGGCCAGTTCGACGCTCCCTCGCTCGCGCCCATCACCGATCACGGCCGCCTGGACTCCGCGCTGCTGCAGGCGGCTTAGCGCCTGCACGAACAGGTCCGGTCCCTTCTCGGGTTCCACGCGGCCGATCCACCCCACCGCTGCCCCAGCCTGCTCCAGTCCGAGCTTGGCTCGGGCCTCAGCTCGAGAAACCAGCGGCAACGGCAGGAACGCGTTCTGTACCAGCCTCACCCTCTCGCCCGACACCCCGCTACGCCGGAGGCGGCTCTCCAGCTGGGCGGATACCGCAATGACCGAGTCGAACCGCCGCAGGGTCCGACGGTCGAGCCACTCGTAGCAGCGATTCTTAAGCCCACCACCCGTGAAGCCATGTGCCGTGGCCACCATAGCCGGCGGTAGGCCCTTGAGCGCAAGGCGCCCCAGCACATCGGCCCGGTAGGCGTGACAATGCACGACATCGGGCCGCATCTGTCGCACCCAGTGGCGAATAGCCTTGATCTCCGTGAAATAGCCCCGTAGGGTCGCGCGGCACGTATACGTGGAGATCCGTCGCGAGCGCAAGGCCGTCACCAACCACGGATCCGGACCGTCGGGATCCAACAAAGCGAGCACCCCAACCGATTGGCCGCGATCCTGCTGACCCACCGCACTGTCGTGTACTACCCGCTCGGCGCCCCCCATCGCATTGGGCGCGATGGCGTGGAGAATGCGCTGCGGTTCGCCTGAAGTGACCGGCTCTGTCATCGTCACCTCGAACTTAGCAAGTACAGGGCCCCGAAACACGGTCCTCCGGTCCGCGGTGCTGCACCAGTGCTCTCCGACCGCAGCGCTAGGGAAGCGACCCCTGTGCGACATCAAACACGCCCCGCCGGCCTGGCGGCCGGGTCGGCCCATGTCTTGCTCACGCAACACTGGCGCCACTTCAGTACCCGGTCGTATGCTTGTGCACGGGACGTGACGACCCGAGCACTGCGGTCACCGCCTGGCGGGCCGGAAGGCGTCGATCTTGCATGAGTCGTGACAGCCGGTGAGCGCCTCACCCGAGGTTACCCGGCACCGTGTGCAAGCGGCGTCACCGATCGGCAGCCATGCAGTTTGCACGGCTAATCGCCGATGGCCCGGCCGCCCGGTGGCAGCTGCTGGAAAGGACCTGGATAGAGGGCAAGAATGACATCTGCGACTTATCCCGCCACGAAGCGGAGCGGTCGTGCTCGCGCGGTGACAGCCGTCCGGGGAGTGATACCCACCTTCGACCCGATACGCTTGGGGCTGTTCGTCCTGACAGTGCTGACAGTGAGCCGTGTGCACCAGCATTTTGGCTTCCTCGCCCAGCTACGGCCGGCAATGTTGCTCGTGGCCCTCACCCTGTTCTTCGCCCTCCTCAATCCCAATGAACTCGTCCGGGGAAGTCTGCTGCGAACCTGGCCGGCCAAGGTGGTGCTCGCCCTCGCCATTGCAGCGTGCATCTCGGTCCCGTCTGCGATCGCATTGGGGCAGTCGGGACGCTATGTCATAGAGAGCTACTCCAAGGTGATTGTCTTCGCATTCCTGCTGATCGCCGCTACTAGGAGCGTGCGTGATCTGGCCACGTTCGTGTGGGGGTATGTTGTCGGATGTGCGGTGCTGTCTTGGCTTGCGCTGTTCGTATTCGGGCTGGAACAAGACGATGGTGCTACGTTCCGCCTCAACGATCTCCACACGTTCGATGCGAATGACGCCGGGTGTGTGCTGATGATCGGGATCGCACTGACACTGCTGCTGATCCAGGCCTCCAAGGGTCACGGTCGGTGGATGGCGGCACTCGTGCTCGTCGCGATGGGAGCAACGCTCGCCAGAACGGGATCCCGCGGCGCATTCGTGGCCGCCATCATGCTCGGGGTGTACCTGTTGGTGATGCTGAACAACATCTCGATCGTGAAGCGTCTTGCGTTTCTGAGTGTAGTCGCTGCAGCGCTTGTGGTGTCGGCTCCCCAAGGGTACTGGGAGCGAATGCTGACGATCGCAAGGCCCACCCAAGACTACAATTGGTCGGACGTGAACGGCCGGGTGGAGGTTGCCAAACGAGGTTTGCGTTACATGCTGGACCACCCGTTCACCGGCGTGGGAATCAGCAATTTCCCGGTGGCTGAGGGCACCATCTCAGAGAAGGCCAGAACCCGGGTGGCTGGCACCGGAATCCGCTGGGCGGCAGCACACAACACATACGTGCAGATCGGTGCCGAACTGGGTATCCCGGGTCTGGCGCTGTGGCTGATTCTGATCTTCGGCGGGATGCTCGCCATGCATCGGCTGCGATCACGCTTGCCGAAAACCTGGATCCGGGGCGATCCCGAGGAGCGATTTCTCTACCTGACGGCGCTCTACCTGCCGGTAGCTCTGGTGGGTTTCGCGGCAGCCTCATTCTTCGTGTCGTTTGCCTACTTGGACCCGATCTACATCGTCGCAGCGCTGATGGCCGGTCTCTATGTTTCGGCGGAAGCCAAGCTGAAGACGTTACCCCAGTCCGCCGTACCGCCGGCGCCCGGCAAGGGACTGGCAAGACGGATCCGAAACGCACAACCCGCCCCGACCCACAGCTAGTGAAGGCGGCAATCGAAGCCGTGCTAGTGCACGGCGGCGTGGCCCACCTAGCACGCCGACTGCACAGAAATCGCACACTCGTCCTGGCCTACCACAACATCGTACCTCACGGTGAGCCGGTCGTAGGTGATCGCTCACTCCATCTACCGCAACGCCAGTTCGCCGCGCAGCTCGATCTGCTCGTCGAGCTCTGTGATGTGATCCCATTGAACTCGGTGCTGGAGCACGGGGGTCGGGGCAAACGACCCCGAGTCGCGATCACGTTCGACGATGCCTATCGCGGCACCGTTACGGTAGGGGTTAGCGAACTCGTGAGGCGGGGACTCCCCGCAGCCATCTTCGTGGTTCCCGCGTTTGTGGGAGGAGGCGCATTCTGGTGGGACGATTTGCTACCGCTGGTAGCCGATGACGCCAGTGACTTCCGCCAGCGGGCGCTCGACGAGTTCGCTGGCAGGGACGCAACGATCAGGGCTTGGGGTGCGGCTCGGCTCCAAGCCCCACCCCTCCCCCGGCACGCCGTCCCAGCCAGCGAGACGGAACTGCGTGAGGCCGTCGCACAGACCGGCATCACGCTGGCCTCGCACACGTGGAGCCACCCCAATCTGACACGGCTGAATCGTGAGGCCGTGGCAGCTGAGCTGACGCGGCCCCTGGAGTGGCTGAAACACCGATTCGAAGACGTGATTCCCTGGCTCGCCTATCCCTATGGATTGGCATCGCCGATGGTCGGGCGCGCCGCCTCCGAGGCCGGTTACCGTGGCGCATTCCGAGTGAGCGGCGGCTGGCTGCCGAAGATGGATCCAGATGCATTCGCCCTGCCGCGGCTGAACATCCCGGCGGGTGTGTCATCGCACGGGTTCGCACTACGCCTGGGCGGGCTGTTGGGTCGCTGATCTGCTCAGCCGAGCACGAACAATAAGCCGGACCGTTGCCACATCGGCCGTACCAGCACGGGGACGCTAGGCCGTTGTGCGGAGACGATAGTGGTGTCTCCCACGATCCATGCCCGCTCTCACAGCGAGGCCAAGCCCCACTCCTGCCACCGCCCCTGCCCATTCGAAGACCGGCATCGCCAACAATCCCGTAGCGGCCGGAACCAACAGCAGTGCGGCGACGACGATGCACCCGCCAAACAACGAATGCACATTGGGGCGCATCCAGTAGCCTAACGGTACCAGCAACAGGCACATCCATACGGCATTGGCCAGTTGCTGTAACCAGGAGGGGGCGCTCTCTACGAACTGCAGCAACGTCCATCCCGACCCAGGTGTGAATCCCAGATCACACTCGTCGTCTCCACCGACCGCAACGCAATAACCCGAGCCTTCACGCCAGACTGCGATCACAACCGTGTCACCGACCGCAGAAGCCATCACATCGCGGACGATCACCGTCGGTCGATCCAAACGAAACGACTCGGCGCGCATCCGCAGCCTGTAATAGAGATCCCGCCCACGCAGGCCCAACAGCACGAGCCTGTTCCGTTCCGCATCCGCAATACTGAAGAGCGCGGACAGTCGCGTAGTCGGTGGACCGGCTACGGTCCGTACGCGTATTGGGCTACCTCGTCTCAGCAGACGTGCTATCGCGACCGTGCTGTCGAGTCTCGTGGATGGCATCGGGAGTGTGCCTATGGTTGCCTCCAGCACGCTGCCGCCATACGGGTCTAGGTGCCGCAGTCTGGGGGTCCACTGACCGTAGTAGGTGGAATCGGTGAACGCCGGTTGCAGCATCACACCGGTGAGTGCCGCACAGGCGGCCACGGCCAGCGCCGCCGACAGAACCAACCACCGCGCGAGATTCTCAGCAGGCGTCAGCCAGTAGCGCGCCAAGACGACGAGACCGAACCCCAGGCCGCTTCCTGCAGAGTTCGCCAATAGGTCGCCGATACTGGCATCACGCCCAGGTATCGCAGTTTGAGCGAGCTCAACAGCCGCCGACACGACCGCTGCGATGGCAAACGCATTCCTGTGTCGCACACCCGCCAACGCCAGACCCGACCCGAGCGGCGCAAACAGAAAGACATTGAGGATCATGTCCGCGGCGCCGCGCGTACCGCAGAAGATGCAGCGCCAGTCGGCCGTCGCAGCCCCTGGGTCCGGATACAGCGTCAGCCCGGCGATGACGACCAGCGACGCTGCCACCAGGACCCGGCCTACGTCGCGTCGCTGTATGGTGCTCATGCGCCGTCATCCGTGGCAAAGTTGGAGAGTAGCACCTGCAGGCGCGCGACATCCCTGTCCGTAAGTCTGCTGTGGGTCGGGACGGTGAACAGCCGCGCTGCCAGAGTGCGGGCGCCGGCGAAGTCTGCGGACTGATTGCGACAGCGGCTGCGGAAGCCTGTGAGATCCGCCAGAGCCGTTGGATACCCCGGCATCACACCGAGACGCCTTGCCTGTGCAGATGCCAGTGCTACCACGGCCCGCTGCTCGGCGATGATCGGCAACCTCAGGTAGCCGGGCTCGGCGCGCGGCGGTGGAGCAATCGAATCCATCCACTGGCTCTGCTCGACAGACTGGAGCAATTGCCTCGCGTTCTGCTTGCGGCAGACAGATTCGCGCTCCGCCGCAGCCCACGTGCGCGATAGAACTGCAGCCGCCGTGGGCGTGATGCTCGCCGGCGGCGCTGGATCCCGATAGATGGTCTCGCCAAGCCGCAAGAACGGCAGGGATGCGGGGATGCCGTACACGCTTGGCGAGCCGAGAACCCACTGTGCCGTGGCACCGACCAGATGCCTGACGCCACGGTGGCGGACTGCCACCTGCGGCGTGGCGTGCTGCACCAACTCACGCCCGCTCCGCTGTGTGGTCAGTAGCGCGCCACCGGACCCACCGGTAACTCCTTTGCCCCGTCCGAAACTCAATACGGCGACTGCGCCGAACGCACCGAGCGGCACGCCACCGTATTGTGCACCGTGCCCCTGAGCCGCATCCTCGATGACGGAAACACCGTATCGTCCACAGAGCTCGACAACCGGGTCGATATCGATCGGGATGCCGTAGAGATGCGCCAACACGACGGCTGCGGGCCGCTGTTCCAATGCGGCTATCAGGCTGCCGGCGTCGGGCCCCAGCGTGCGTGGATCCAAGTCGTACAACACCACTTCTACGTCGGCACCCTCAGCGGCGGTGGCAATGTCGTAGCAGCCGTACGCGGGGAGCGCGACCAACGGCTTGGGCCGGCTGCGACACAGCGCGCGGATGGCCAATGTCAGGGCAGCGGTGCCACTGTCCGTAAGCAATACATCGCGGGCACCGAACTTAGCGGCGATCAGATTGCGGACCATTGCAGTCGCTTCACGGTCCGGCAACACCAATGCCTTCCATCCGGCCACTACGCTGCCCAACGAGAGCGGGGAATAAACGGGGGGCTGCGTTCGCAGTATCAAGGTAGGAAGCGGACGATCCGAGGACCGGCTGCGTTCGCGATACGCAACGGCAGGTGCTTCCAGATCCGCGGTCCCCACGAGTAGCGGGCGTCATCTGGTGACGGAGTCGACGCCTCGCCGCGACGGTGATACTGATACCACCAGAGCGGAACCTCGCGTGCCCCCCACTGCCGCTTGAATCTGTGCGTGCCACTTCCAGGCGTGCAGCGCCCGAAGTTGAACGTGTGAAGCCCTTGCGATACTGCCCGCTCCAGGAAACTCCAATAGAGCAGCATATTGGGTGCGATTCGATTGTATTCCACGAGAGAGGCAGCCCAGGTCATCTCGAACTCGCCATTCCACTGAAAGCCGCAACCGGCCGCCACAGCCTTGTCACCGAGGTAGGCACACCCGAACCAGACACTCTCGGGGAAGGCGCGTGCAATCTCCTGGAACAGGCGGCGTGGCTGCGTGGGGGTACCGAGGTCTCGCATGTGATGCGAGAAGACGCCGAAGAAGCTGTCGAGCTGGTCCAGGCCAAACTTGGCAACGACGCCTTCCTTCCTCGGCCTGCGGATCTGGCTCCTGAGCTTGGCCTTGAAGCCGTCCCACAGTTGAGTGGGATCATCGGGCGGGAGATCGAGCAATAGCGTGACCTTGCGATGGGAAACGGGCAGGTCAACATCCAGCTCGGTTGTGCTACGCAACTCCAGGAGACCAGCACCGCTTTCCCGAGCCAGTTCGGTCGCGTGGTCGGTCAGTCGCCTCACCGCCGTAGCCGAGCCAAGCGGACCACCGTAGTTGAGAAACGGCATGGATATGAGAAAGTGGCCGAATACCCTGCTCCGCACCCTGACGAGTGGCAAGACGCCGGTCAATCTACCCTGGGCGTCGCAAGCACTCAGATAGAGACACTCATGCCGAAAGACGTTCTCGACGACTTGCTTCCAGCCGTGAAGATGGAAGTGTGTCCATCCCGTCTGGGAGCGAACGAGCTCATCCCACTGCCCGCCCGCGCCCTGGAACTGCGCTATCTGGAGACCGCTGTCACCGTCACCGCCCGCTGACACCGGCGCCCTCGGCGATCGATGTGAAGCGGAACTCCCCGAGCAGCCGTTCCAGGCGTGCGCGGGTCCGCCCGATGCCGGCATAGTGCCGCAACCTGGTGACCGGGGGCACCGGCACACAGGGTTGATCGGGATCGACTTCCCAAGGGTGAATGTAGAACGTCGCCGGAGTTCCATTCAGTTCTGCTTGGGCGATAGCGGCACTCACCAATCCGTAGGGAAAGAGACGGAAGTACGCACCACCCGCCGCCGGGATGTTGAGACCCCAGCGCCGCAGTGTGGCTGGCGGTATCTCGAGAATAGAGCCCTCATCGCGGTCGATCCAATGCGGGGAGCGGTTCCCGTTCCTGTAGCCGTACCCGTTGCGACGCACCGGGAACAAACTCGAATCGTAGCGATACCCCTCTCCCAGCAGGATGTCCAGGGCCCATTCTGAGCCGCGCACAATCGAATAACTGGGCGCCCGGAAACCGATCACCGGACTGCCCGATAGCTCCTCCAGCAGAGCCTTGGATCGCCGTACCGAATCGCGAAACTCCTCCGGCGTCTGGTCAAGTACTCGGGCGTGATCCCAACCGTGGGATGCAATCTCGTGACCTGCCTGCACTATGCGGTGGATCAGGTCCGGATGCCGCTCCGCTATCCAGCCCAGGATGAAGAAGGTCGCACCAGCTTCGTGCTCATCCAACGCTTCGAGCAGGTATTCCACGCCGAGCCCAACGCGACTTTCGTAGCTGTGCCACTGCGCGCGTGAGATGAACGGCTCGAACGCCGAAACCTGGAAATACTCCTCGACATCTACCGTGAAGTAGTGCGCTATCACTTTGATGAATCACTCTCCTCAGACTCAACCTGTGGTCGCAACTTGTGTGCCCCGCCCAAGCCAGCCCACCGCTGCCCCACAGCCACGCTGTGATACCCGATAAGAATGGTCGGGCCTCGATTCGGCGGGGCAGCCCCTCCCAGCCGGCGCTTGAGCCCAGCGGCTGGCGGCGCGCTCCGCCACTGTGTCATGCGACGACGGGGACAATAACATGTGTTGCGGCAAGACAACACAACCGAAGGTGTGTCCCGGTACGCCCCCGCCAGGATGGGGATCGGCATACGCAACCGCTTGTGATTAAACCACTTACGCGAGACAACACGGGCACGACTCGCACACCCGGTGTCGGCGCTGTCCTTGCACGCCCCCAAGGAGACACAGGTAGCTATAATTCAGTGCCTGCCAAACCATTACCAACCCTTCCTAAATGAGTGCACCGGACACGGGGAAGACATTGACGAGCAACAGAATAGTCTCGCGAGCCCTGACCTTGGCTTTGGCGATGGGCTTTTTGGGCACGGGCGCCTCAGCCCAGAGCATCGTTGCCGGCAGCATAGACGGCATCGTAACTGATGGCGCCGGCATTCCATTGCGGGGTGTCCACTTGATTCTCACGCAGACAGCGTCGGGGATCACACGCGAATCTGAGACCGACCGCCTGGGCCGGTTCGAGTTCCTATTACTCCAGCCCGGCGAGTACACACTCTTCGCCGAGCGGCTGGGTGATCAGCCGGTCGCGGTATCGGGCATACCTGTCGGCCAGGGTCGCAGGATCTCGGTCCCGATCTCGCTTGAGCCGGTCGAACTCCCCGTCATGGAGGTGCGATCGGAACGCTATGGCAGCGCCGCATTGAAGATCGGCGGGAGTGACGGCGGCCGGCTGTTCACGGACCTCGAGCTGGCCGAGATGCCGCACTGGACCCGTGAGGCAGCGGAGCTGGGACGATTCGCCACCAACTCGGACGCAACGCTGGCCACTGAGGGACTACCGACTCAGTTGGTCGGGTTCCGCGTAGACGGAGTCCCATTCCAAGGGGTGGTGCACGGTGGGCTGCCGTGGCAGCCTCTACGCACCGCGCCATTCACGGTGGCGTCGTTCGAGCAACTCCAGATGCTGACCAACGGTGTGGACGTGGAGTACAGCGGGTCCGCCGGGGCGTCACTGAGCGGGTTCTCACGGCGCGGCACCAGGGACCTCGAGTTCGGCGTGTTCGGTGACTGGACCGGCAGCGCAATGTCCGGCTCTAAGTACATCGACTCGGGCTCGCTGTCATACAATTCAGTACGCGGCGGCATCACCGCTTCGGGGCCCATAGTACGGGACACCTCGCACTTCATAGTGGGATTCGAAGCCCGTAAGCTGGAGACGGCGCTGCCCAGCGCCTGGGTGCCGACGGACGCGGATTCAGCGTTCGTAGCGGCGGCAGCCAATTCCTTTGGAGTTGACCTCTCGGGATACGTGCAGCCTCGGTTGACATCCACCGATCTGTACACCGGGTTCGGTCGATTGGACTGGCAGTTCGGAGAACAGACCGCTCTTGCCGTCCGTGCGGATTTCGGGTCACTGAAGAGCATGAATCCGGTCCTGGGATGGCAGCGGCTGCCGACCGAGGGGGTGGAGCTCAAAGGCACCGACATATTTGGCACCGCGTCGTTGGCCACGCGGATCTCTCGCGTGTTCGGATTGGAGCTGCGAGTTGGATTCGGGTCCAGCAGGCGCGAGTACTCGCTGGGTGAACTTCCGGCGACCTCTCTCGCCAGCTGGCCAATCGTGTTGGGAACTGATCCAGTGTTACCGGGTGATTTCTCACAGTTCGCCTTCTGGGCCAACGAGACCCTGCACTTCAGGCTCTCTAATCACAGCTTCAAGTTGGGGGGCACGGCCCGGATAGCTTCGACTGACCACTCCCATACGCCCTATCGGTTCGGAGGTTTCTATTTTGGGGGGTTGGACGATTTCGCCAACCGGGATGCCCGCTACGACCAATCGGTGAGCTCGTTTCCCAACGCCGAGTTCATTACTAGTGAGTTCGGCGGCTACCTGCAGGATACTTGGACTCCACTCACAGGGGTTGCAATTACCGCAGGATTCCGGCTCGACTGGGAGCTGCTGCCTAGTGGCGAGGTGCGGCTCAACCAGCGGTGGTTCGATTTGACAGGCGTTTCCAACGCGGCTGTCCCCTCGTCCATCTTCAAGGTCAGTCCGCGGATGGGCTTGGTGGTCGAGCGTGGGTCTTATATCGTTCGCGCCGACTGGACCGTGCACCACGGAACGGTCGAGCCCACAACGTTCGCTGAGGTCGTGACCACGGGCGGCAGCATCGACCGCCGCCGGGGACTCGGTCAGCTGAGCGGCTGGCCTAACCCGCCCGACTCTGCCACGGCACCGATCGCCGGCCCCGTTCTCTCTCTGCTGGACCCTGACTATCGCCCGCCCCGGACGATGCGGACCTCGGTTGGCCTGACGGCGAGAATCGGAACGAATGCTACGTTCGATATCTCGGGTGCCTACCGCCGGACAGACAATCTCACCCGACGCAACGACCTCAATTTGATCACGGCCGCGTCGTCGGAAGATCAGTACGGGCGACCGATGTACGGGACCACGGTTCAGGCAGGCGCAATCCTGGGTGCAGAAGCTGGCACCAACCGACGCTTCAATCAGTTCGACCTGGTGAGTTCGCTGGACTCCGACGGATTCTCCGACTATTGGGGCATCACTGCGAGACTGGAGCGGCGGCTTGGCAGCGGGTTGCGGTTATTCGCCAGTTACACGTATTCGCAGACCAAAGACAACTGGCTATCCGGTCTGGGCGGCCAGCCAGAGTCTCAGCTGACTCCGTTTCCCGACAGCTTGGGAGGATCGGACTGGGCCCGAGGCCGGTCGGATCTAGATGTTCCCCATCGCGTAGCAATCGGCTCGGAACTGGACTTCGGGGCGATCAAGTTGTCGGCTTTCTACCGCGGGCAATCGGGAGTGCCGTTCACGCCGGGGTTCCGCCGCGGACAGGATATGAATGGTGACGGCTCGGCTCACAACGACCCCGCCTTTGTCGACGATCAGATTGCAGGCGTCACCGACCTGCTCTCACAATGGGACTGCTTGAGAGATCAGGTAGGACGCTTTGCGGAGCGCAACGCTTGCCGCGGTCCATGGATCGGCACACTCGATCTGAGATTCACCTTGAGAACGATCAGACTGGGTTCATACCCGATGGAAGTAGTGGTGGACGCGCTCAACCTGCTCGATGCGGACATCGCCGAGCCTGACCGGGCGATCTACTTGTTGGACCCCTCTACACCCGTGTCCCGCAATCCCGCGACTGGCGTGGTCACTGTCCCGCTGATAGTGAATCCAGATTTCGGCAAGCCGATGAAGCGTTACTCTAGCGGACGTGCGTTGCGCTTGGGAGTGCATGTGAACTATGACTGAACAAGGATCAGTACCCCGCAACCGATCAACCCGCAACACGGCTCGGGCGTTGCTCGGTTTCCTGGCAACGGCGGCCGTTGCCGCTGCCTGCGGCGATGCGGGCGGGAACAATGGACCGATCATAACAGCTACCGGCCTGGTGAACGGGTCGGTCTACTTCGACGCCAACGGGAACAGGCAGTCCGACGAAGGAGACGTGGTGCTGCGGGACATCATTGTCTCCTTGGTCCTACCGCAGGTGCTGGACACGGTGCAGACGACGAGATCCGACGCACTCGGCGAGTTCACCTTCTTCAGCGTTCCGGTCGGCAACTACGGCGTGGTGGTGGACACCACTACAATCGGCGACTCGGCCGTCGTCGCGCTGATCCAGCCTGACTTCATCAGTGTGACGCCGGATGACACGCTCGACGTGAGCATCGCGATCAGCTTCCCCGTTTTGACCACACAAGACGCACGCGCGGCACCTCTAGGCACCAAGGTCTTCGTAGTGGGGATTGCCCTGAATGACGCAGGTGCATTCGGGGACTCCACGGTCCACGTGGCCGATACGACCGGTACGCTCCGTGGGATCCGTGCCGGACCGGGATTCTTCGCCGCCAGCGATAGCGTACGGCTGCGCGGGACTGTGGCGACCCGGAACGGCCAGCCGGTGCTCGACCTCGATCGCATGGTCCCCCAGGTGCTCGCTGCTTCAGAGCTGCCGGTACAGGATACGGTGACTACGGCCGAGGCGGCCACTGCCGTCAACTCCACACTTGACGCGGCCCTGGTGCGGGTAGACACCGCACGGGTCAGCCTGACGGTGACCGAAAACAGTGATCTCGTCGTCACCGTGGATGACGGTTCCGGTCCGCTGGACGTGGTGCTCGACGGTGACATCAGCTTCAACGTCGGCGATTTCCTGCTGCCCGGCTCCTACATAATGGCCTCGGGCCTGTTGGTGCCCACGGGCTCCGGCACCTGGCGGCTCAAGCCCCGTTCGGCGAGCGACCTGGAGCTGATTGTCCCTGTCATGTCGATTGCCGCAGCGCGTACCAGGCCCGTAGGTGAGATCGTGTTCGTCGACGGGATCCTGCTCAACGATTGGGGCACGTTTGCCGACAGCACGGTGCATGTGTCCGACACCTCCGCATCGATACGGGGCGTCCGCGTGCCGCGGGTCACCTCGGCGTCCGGAGACAGCGTGCGGTTCGTGGGAACAGTGGCGTCGCGCAACGGGCAGAAGGTGATCGACGGGGCAACGGTGTTCTTCCTCGGGGTGGCGCAGGTGCCTGTCCCCGGCAAGGTCACCACCGGCGTGGCCGCGAGCGCGGATGCGGGCCGGCTGGACGCCGCGTTGGTGCGGATAGACAGCGCCCGCATCAGCGACACCGTGACCGTCAATCAGGATTTCGTCATCACGATCAACGACGGTTCCGGCGCAATCGACGTCGTTCTCGACGACGACGTCGGTTTCAACCTGGACTTGTTCACCGTGCCCGGCCCCGTGCCCGGCGCCTACCTCAAGGTCACCGGACTGCTGGTACCGACGGGCATGGGCGACTGGCAGGTGAAACCGCGCTTCGACGTGGATCTGGATTTGACTGTACCAGTGATAACGGTTGCCACCGCACGGGCGAGACCGGCCGGTGAGATCGTATTCACCGATGGCACCATGCTGAACGATTGGAGTGCGTTCGGCGACAGCACGGCTCATGTAGCCGACGCCACTGGTGCGATACGGGGCATCCGGGTGCGGCCCACCCTCCTGATGACCGGAGAGATCGTGCGGTTCGTGGGAACCATTACGACGCAAAACGGGCAGCCGGTGATAGCCGATGTGGCTGCATTCTCGTTGGAAGCATTAAGCCCACCTTCCGCGGTCCCCTTGGCCACCGCCGAGGCCTCCACCGCGCGGGCCGGAGCGTTGGACGCGGCTTTGATCAGAATCCAGAACTGCGTGATCACCAGCACCGGCGCCTCGGGAGGCGATTTCCTGATGACGGTGGATGACGGCTCCGGACCGGTCGTCGTGGTGCTCGACAAAGACATTTTCGTGGCATTCGGCGAGTACACACCCGGCGTCATCGTCAATGTGACCGGCTTGCTGGTGCCGACAGGAAGCGGAACGTGGGTCGTGAAGCCGCGCCAAGAAACCGACGTGTTCGTAGTGCTGTAACTCGTGCTTCGGTCGGGCCCTATGGCGTTGCTCAGATGCGCTGCCCGTCACGGTCGGGCCGACGTGCCAGGTCACCAGATGCCCGATCGCACGTAGAGTGCGACGCTGCTGAACGACCGGGCGGAGTGATGGCAGAGCGACGGCGGATCCTCGTACTGGCCGACGTAGTCGGTGGCGGTACCGGCAAGCACCTCCAATCCTTGATCCGGCATTGGATCGCTTCCGGCTGGGAGGTGCGGGTACTGACCCAGAACGCACCGACAGAGCGGATGGAATTCGGTGACACGCTGGAGGTATTCCCGCCACGCCGCGGCTACGAGTTCTATCCGTTGGCACAGTTACGGCGCCTCAAGTGGCTGCGCGGCTATGTACGGCACTACCAGCCGGCGCTGGTCCACTCCTATTTCTTCTGGTCGATCATGTACGGTCGGGCTCTCAAGCGCAGTGGCGCGGTCTCACACCTGGTCGAGAACCGTGAGGACCAAGGATTCGGGTGGGGCAAGCACGAGTACGCGCTGCTCCGTCTCACTGCAACGGTCCCCGACCACGTCATCGCGGTGTCAGAAGCGGTTCGCACGGTGGCGCTCGAGCGGGAGCGCTTGGATCCGGCCCGCACATCGGTCATCCACAACGGCGTCCCGGCCTCTGCCGAGCCCGCTGTCGACCGGTCAGACACTGTAAGGCTACTTGGCCTCGATGATGGGGACCTGATCGTGGGTATGGTGTCGAATCTCAACCGGGCCGTTAAGGGCGCCCGTTATTTCGTCGAGGCGATCCCGCAAGTGGTGAACCAGGAGCCGCGAGCCCGGTTCGTCATATTCGGGTACGGGGACGAGGAGGCGGCTCTGGCTGATCGGGCGAGAGAGCTGGGGGTCGAGCACCATCTCATTCTGGCAGGATACCGGGAGGACATGCCACGCTTCTACGCCGCCATGGATGTGTCGGTCCTGACTTCGTTGACTGAGGGCCTCTCCATCGCGCTCCTCGAGTCGATGAGCTACGGTCTGCCCGTAGTAGTCACGCGTGTCGGTGGCAATCCGGAACTTGTACTGGATGGCGAGACCGGATTCCTCGTGCCGCCCAAAGACACCGCAGCATTCGCGGAGAAGTTAGTCTGCCTGCTACGAGATCCTGAGCTGCGCGCCCGCCTGGGCAGCGCTGGCCGCAAGCGTGTCGACGACGAGTTCCGTTTGACCGACGTGGCCGCCCGTTACCTTCGGCTCTACGAGCGGCTGCTTTGACTCACCGATCTCATACCTGGCTCGGTTGCCGGTGTGCGCCAACGCGGTGGCCCCAGGAACGGCGCGTTGAGCCTTGATTCCAGAGAGCCTCCGCTCGAAGCGTCCAGATAGGACTCCGTTCCGTGTTTGACGTCGTCAAGTCAGTCGCCCGCCACTTCTTCGTATACGGGTTTGGCCGCATCCTCAACCGTATCGTCGGTTTCCTTCTCATACCGCTCTATACCCATTACCTGCTCCCCAGCGATTATGGCACGCTGGAGATGATAGAAGTGACCGTCTATCTAGTCGGCACTTTCCTAGGAGCCGGTTTGACGCATGCCGTGATGCGTTTCTACTTCGAATCCGAGGAGGCATCTTACAGACAAACCGTCGTGAGTACGGCCTTGTTATCCGTACTATTGATCTGTTTCGTCCTCGGCGGGTCCCTCGCTGTGATCTCACCGGCGGTGTCAACGCTCGTCTTCCAAAGCCAGGAGTACGGTGGCTTGCTACGACTGGCCGTCATCACTCTCACGGCGACCGTCGTCAGCGAGACTCCCCTCGTCTTCCTGCGCGCACGAGAGAAATCGGTTCTCTATACCGTCAGCTCCGTCCTCAGGCTCGCGGTGAACCTCAGCCTGAACATCCTGTTCATTGTGAAGTACGGGATGGGCGTACGAGGCGTGATACTGGGAGGCCTCATCAGCGAGGTCTGCTTGGGCCTGGCGCTCACCGCCTACACGCTCAAGCACGTCGGGATATCGTTCTCTCGTCCGAGGCTCAAGGAAATGCTGCGGTACGGCATTCCGTACATTCCCGGCGGGTTCGTGATCAGCATCCTTCTGGTGGCCGATCGGTTCGCCCTACAGCGATTCACCAATCTGACCGAGGTGGGGCTGTATGCGCTGGGATACAAGTTCGGTTTGGTGATGGGTGCCATGGTCACCGAACCGTTCTTCCTCATCTGGCGCCCCAAGATGTTCGAAGTCGCGAAGCGGGAGGATGCCAGCCAGATATACGGGCGCATGCTCACGTACTTTCTCTTCCTGGAGCTGTTCGTGGCGCTCGGCATCTCGGCCGGGGTCAAAGACGTTGTGACAATAATGGCCGATCCGAAGTACCATAGCGCGTATCAGATAACGCCGTTCATTGTCTTGGCATACGTGATGGGGGGAGTGTACAATCACGCACAAGTTGGAATTCTGCTGGCAAAGAAGACCAAATACATCCTCTATATCCAGATTGTAGGCGCAATTGCGGGGATCGTCCTGAACGTTGCACTGGTGCCGTGGCTTGGAGCATGGGGTGCAGCCACTGCGACCCTGTCGGCCTGGACGCTGTTGACAGTCATGGCCTATCGGATCTCACAGCGCTTCGTCCATGTCGACTTCGAATTCGGCCGCATCGGCAAGATGCTGACCGTGGCACTGGTGCTCTATGGAATCAGTCTATTGATGGAAGTCAGCTCGAGCACATATCTCAATCTCGCTGTGCGGCTGCTGATTGCCACGACATTCCCCTTCGCACTCGTGCTGGTCCGTTTCTATGAACCTGAGGAGGTTGGCAAGATCCGCGAGCTGTCCGCATCTGCGTGGTTACTCATGCGCAGCCGAACTCGTTGGCGGGAGACCTCACCCTGACCCCCGTAACACACACGGCAACGGTCGTCCGCACGTATGACTGATACGATCTCGACTCGCGTATTTCGGAAACTCGCTGACTTGCAGGAGATCGCCGGCTTCTGGAACGATCTGCTGGAGCGCAGCCTGAATGACAACCTGTTCCTCACCTGGGAATGGATCTCAACGTGGGTCTCCAACTACCTCTCGGGCGATGATCTCTTCGTAATCGTGGTGTACGACGACGGCTTCCCAGTAGCCATCGCGCCTCTATGGCTGGAACGCAGACGCACGGCCGGCATGTTCCCGGTGCGCGTGCTTCGCTTTCTGGGATCTAGTGGTGTATGCTCCGACTATCTCGACGTGATCGTCCAGAAGAAGGGATACGCGAAGTGGCTGGATCGTATCTGGAACCAGCTGTTTGGAGACCTTCGATCACAGTGGGACTTACTCGAATACGCTGACACTCCGGCGGACTCGAAGGCGCTAGCGCAGTTCCACCGGCTCGCCGACCAGGACGACCGCTGCCTGAACAGACAGATCGTCAACACCGAGCTGTGCCCCTACATGCCACTCCCCGGCCAGGTCGACCAGCTGTCCGGTAGCCTGAGCCGTACACGGCGCTACACCATCAACCACTCGCGCAAGCGACTTGCTGAGCAAGGCGAGCTGCAAACCCGTACTTGCGAGCGCCTAGATCAAATCCCCGATGCCCTGGCTCGGCTCAAAGACCTCAATACACGCAGCTGGCAGGAACGTGGCCAGCCGGGATCTTTTGCCACGAGCGAATTCACCAAGTTTCACTCCAGTATGGCCGAGATCTCCCTGCAGCGCGATTGGCTGCTCCTTTGCTCGCTGTGGTCCACTGACCGTTACCTCGGTGGGTTCTACGGTTTTGCATATCACGGGGTCCTCTATTTCTATATCATGTCGGAAGAGAAGAGCAATGAGAAACGCGTCAATACAGGTGACGTGTTGCTGGCGCATTGCATGGAGGAGGGTATCCGACGCGGCTGTTGCACGTTCGATTTCCTGCGCGGTGACGAACCCTACAAGTATCGCTGGACGGAAAGCGATCGACGGCTGTTGTCCCTTCACATCTACAATCGGCGGCCGGCTGCTCTCCTAACCCTGGTGTTTGAGAACATCCTCCGGACCGTCAAGGCCATCGCAAGAATGATCTGGAGACGTAAATCCACTGATCTGCAAACCGGTTACCGGGACAGTGTGTCATAGTCTAGCATCCTTGCAGGTTTGATCACGTGAGTCAGCTCGAGTCACTGTGTGCAGCAGCTTACGAGGAGCCGGTGACGTCGCCACACCGTGACAGTCGACGACGCAACTACCTGTGATCAGTTGACCGATGTATTCTCAGCCAGCAGTCGCAGCGCGGCTACGCGCTACGCCAGGGAGATTGAATCCATGGGTATGAGAAGCAGCGCACAGGCCTTCACTTCTCGATCCCTGAGACGTAGATATGGTCTAGGTAGGCATAGTCATCCTGGGCCTTTCTCAGACCCTCGTGCCAGCCACCCCAGACCGGCTGGAAATGAATCTGCCAAAATCCGTGCGGCCACGACTCCGTGATATACGTCATCTGGTTGCACTCCGAATACAACTCACCATCCAACCAGATCCGCAAAACACCGTTCGCCTCCCCCATATCATTCAGCTTGCCATAAAACTCAAACTGATGCCACTCATCCAAAGTGATCCTGTTGGGCTCCCCCACATAGTCCCGACAACCAGCTGCCTTGCCAGTGTAATCAGGCCTGGCCGACAACGGACCCGGTTGCAGACCCCCAGGCTTGAACAAAGGAAAACCCTGGTTCTGCTCGTCATCATCCCCGTAAGAGATGTAACCCAGCACCTTCACACCTGCAGGCTCCAACTCCCACATGCCGCTCACCGGGTTGCTCGGCATTAAAAAATGATAGGAAACGTAGAGCTCCCGCTGCTCAGGAATGCGAAAATCAAACGAAGCCGGCTCGCCCGACGACGACATCCCCTCCGGATATGCCATCCCCATCGTTCCCGGCGGACTCATCGGAGCATCCGCAATCTCAGTCTCCAAGTGAAGCCGCAGATCGTAATCCCGCATCTCCCAACGAGCACCCGGCGCCGTGTACGTCGCCGCCGCACCAAAATGAGCGTCATCTCCAAAATACCCGGCAGGAAACGAATGCTCGCCCAACACCACCATACCAGCAGGCTCGTTCGGATACCCCGCCAATTGCTCGGCAACGGTAACGGTGGCTGTGTCTGCCACGCCCGACGCTTCCGTCGCCACGACCTCGTAGGCGCCGGTCACGGACCCGGCTGCATAGAAACCTGCAGAGTCGATCGTGCCACCTCCGGCCGACCAGCTGAAACTCCCGCTCATGACACTACCGAACTGATCCCGTGCCGCTGCCTGGAATTGCAGTGTATCACCAGGTCGCAGAGCGACCGATGCCGGGTTCACGTCGACCGTAGTCACCACCTGCTCCTCGACGTCCACGGTCGCCGTGCCGGCCACGCCCTCACAGGTCGCCGTGATCGTCGTACTGCCCGGCGCGATGCCACTGACTCTGCCGACCTGATCCACGTCTGCCACGGTTTCGTCCAACGTGGACCACACGATTGCCCGCCCGGTCAACTCGTTACCGGAACCATCCGTCACAACCGCAGCCAGCTCAACAACTGCCCCGACAGCTAGAGCGGAGCTGTCCGGTACCACCGTCACGTCTCCGACGGGGACCGTGCCGACGGTCACCCGGGCTGTGTCAGTCAACCACGACCGCCGCACGTGCGTGGCGACGACCCGGTAGATCCCCGGGCTGCCATCCGGTGTGTACAGGCCGTCACTGTCGATTTCACCTCCCGAGGCGCTCCAGGTCACCGCTATCAGACCGCTGTCACCGTCCAAGGTCCGACCATACGCGACGAACTGCTGGGTCTGGTCAAGTTGTAGAGCCACCTGCTTGGGAAACACCAGCACCGCAACGACTTCTTCGGCATCCGGCTCCGAGCTGTTGGTCTCGCCCGCCGCGCAGGCCATCGACATCAGAACGAGGCATGTTGGCAGGAGATTGTGGGTCATAGCAGGCTTTCGGAATGAACGAATGAAAGTGTTATGCTGCGCATCCGAATCTCATTGGCAAGAGGAATGCCACTCCAACGCCGAAATACCTCGAACGAACCCGGGAGCCCCATATCGCGCCCGGACGGTGAGGGGTGGCTAGGGCGGCCCCGGTTCAGTGTCGAGCCAGGCTGCCTCCATTCGTCCTGTAGGAACAGCCAGCCCTCATAAGAGGTTCCCCAGCGCAGTTGCAGCTGGAACTCCAACCTCCGTGACCCGCCGCAGTCGTGACGGCCGTGGCCGCGCCTCTCGAAGGCTGGCACCGCATCACCATTCTCCGATGTGAGCCGTGTCACGCCCCACCGGCGACAAGTCATTATGCGGTTGCTTGCGAACGAGAGGCGGTGCTTCGCACACGAGCCGGACAAGGTCAGATTCGCAATGGCCTCACCGAGCAGAGTGGCCTTGACCTCGTGTCTCTGATCCCGGCGGGTGCACCGATGAGACTGACGGAACTAGGGAAGTCGAGTTGCTACGCCGGCGAAGATACGAGTGCGACGCGGGCGTCGTCGTTGGCCGAAGGCAATGGCAGCGCTCAAGTGGATGTCGGCCTGCAGCTTGCACGGGCCTGGTGTGAGGCACGGCGGATGCGTAGCAACGGATTGGCCGCGCTGGAATGAGCTGCCCCGAGACAGGCAGTACCGTAGCTGAGGAAGAGGTGTGAACCTATTACCGCCGATCTTCCCTGGGGGATCGGGAGATCGCACAGGGTGTTGCATCAACGCAACATCACTTTCGCTCATGCTCAAGACAGGAGATTCCGTCCGTCCATGAATGCCTGCGAACCGCAGCTATCGGTGGTTGTTCCGCTATACAACGAGGTGGACAACGTTCTTCCGCTGGTGGAGGCGATCACAGAGGCCCTGGCGGGATGCGAGCCCTGGGAGCTGATCCTCGTGGATGATGGCAGTACGGATGGGACCGCAGCCGTGGCCCACCGTATCGCCGACGACGACGGGCGGATCCGCCTGATCCGTTTGGCGCGCAATTATGGGCAGACTCCAGCAATGCAGGCCGGATTCGACCACGTGAGGGGAAGGGTCGTTGTGAGCATGGATGGCGATCTGCAGAACGACCCGCGTGACATCCCGCTCCTTGCAGCCAAGCTCGACGAGGGATACGACCTGGTGGCGGGCTACCGCAGGGGCAGAAAAGACAAACTGGTGACTCGCAAGATTCCGTCGTGGATCGCCAACCGCCTGATCCAGCGAATCACGCAGGTCAGAATTCGTGACAACGGCTGCTCGCTCAAGGCCTATCGGGTCGATCTACTGAGACGCATCAACCTCTACTCGGACATGCACAGGTTCATCCCGGCGGTGGCTGCCGCAACGGCAGGAGCGCGCATAGCGGAGGTCCCAGTGCGTCATCACGCGCGAAAGCATGGGAGCAGCAAGTATGGTCTATCTCGGATCCTCAAGGTCCTGGCAGACCTGCTCACGATCAAGATGATTCGGTCGTTTCGTGACCGCCCATTGGCGATGTTGGCTGCTGGCTCGCTGCTAGCCACCCTCCTGGCGGGCGCGACAGGCGCGGCCGCGATAGTGGCTGCAGTCGGGTTTGGCCCCGAGAAGGCGAACGCGGTTGTGTTTTCGGGAACCGCACTGCTGTGGCTCGGGCTGGCCGGCTACCTGCTCATGCTCGGACTGATCGCTGAAGTGGCACTTTGGGAACATAGGAGGGAGAACGGAGAGCAACTCCCCCTCGTTCATGAGGAGCAACATTGACGGAACAGATAAAAGTCTTGGGACCTGAGACAGCCGAGCCACACGTGCCGGAACTGGACGTCTCGGTGATCGTGCCGATTGCGGAACGACCGGAGGATTTGACAGAGCTCTACCACGAGTACTCGCTGCCATTAGCCGAGTCAGGACGATCGTTCGAGTTCATTTTCGTGGCCGAACCCTGGTGCCGCAGGCTTACCGAACCACTGCTGCAGTTGGTAGAGCGGGGTCACCCCATCCGCGTGCTGCAGATGGGCCAGACGATGGGCGAAGCATCTCTCCTCAGGCTTGCGGCGACCCACTGCAATGCACCGGTTATCGTGACACTTCCCGCATATCGGAGAGTCCAGGCCGGCGCGCTCGCGGACCTGATTCAGGGCGTGATCGAAGGGGCAGACGTAGTGAACGCTCGCCGATGGCCTCGGCGGGACGCCTGGTTGAACCGCCTGCAAGGCCGGGTCTTCCACATGCTGTTGGGAAGCATCACCAGCCGGCGGCTCCACGATGTGGCCTCCGGAGTCAGAGCCATGCGCAGAGATGTGCTGCTCCGATTGCCTCTATACGGGGATTTCTTCCGATTTCTTCCGCTGCTCGCCGCTCGTGAGGGTTACACGGTCACCGAGCTTGCAGTGCCGCAGCATGAGCGCGATACGTCGACCCGGATCTACGGACCGGGTGTATATCTACGGCGGATAATCGATTTGCTGGGACTCTTCTTCCTGCTGCGATTCACGGAGAAGCCACTGAGATTCTTCGGCCTGCTGGGCAGCACTCTGGCGGTAGGCGGCGGCTCCGTACTCGCTGTGTTGTTGGTCCAGCGCCTGCAAGGCCAGGGGATTGCAGATCGACCGTTGCTGTTGCTCGGCGTGTTGCTCGTAGTATTGGGCATTCAGGCGATAGCACTGGGGCTGGTGGGCGAGATCATCGTGCACCTGCACGCTTCGGGCAGACGCAGCTATCGGATACTGCAAGGCGAGTCACAGCCCCACCACGGTGCCGCCGGTGAGAACGAATCCCTGAGCGCCTGACGGCGCGCGGCGGCTTACCCCGGTGCGGCTACGAGCCGATCCTCAAGCTGCTATATGTCCTATCGGCAGAGAACAACCGGTGTACTGACACGGGATAGCGGCTAGCACCGCGTAGGCGGCGACGGCTCACCTGAGGGCACGTCACCGGCGCCACGACGAGTGGGTTCCCAAGTGGGATTGAGCTCCCGGCGCAATACCCTGGTCCAGGCATGCAGTACCGCCCAGTTGCCTACCAACCCAAACGCCGGAAGAGCACAGATCCGCGGAATGCTGCCTCCCCGTGGCCAGGCCCAGCCGATCACTGCAAGTGCAACCCCGACTGCCGCAACCGCCAGAATCACCCTCGCCCACTGCTGCGTTGTCGCGAGTACGGCGAGCGAGACAACTGACAGCGCCCCAGCCCATGGGACCAGCCAACGACACAACTTGTGGCTGAACAGCATCCACGCGAATACGCCGTAGCGAAACGGATTGAGCAGTGCGCGCTTGTACAGCAGAGTCTCCATGCCCCGGGCGAAAGTCCTGACCTTGCGACGATATTCGCTGTGCAGCGACCCGGTTCGTGGCACGTAGCACACGGCCTCGTCCACCGAGACGGCGCGATAGCCGGCCTCCCGGGCCGTTAGAGCCGCAGCAAAGTCACGGCTCAGGGCACCGGGCACCGGTTTGCAGTGCAGTTCAGACCGGATTGCGTAGAAACACCCCGACGCGCCCACTATACCATAGACCCTGGTCTCCAACGCCCGAAGCTTCATCTCGTAGTCTACGTAGCCGGACTCGCCCACGTTCGAGTCGTCCTCCAGGCGCGAAACACTGATGTCGCGCCCGGATGCAACTCCCACCGATGGGTCACAGCAGGCTGCGACCAGGGGTTTGAGCGCCTCGGGGTGAATCCGGATGGTCGCATCGGTATTGACCACGATCTCACCCCGCAGCGCTGAACGGGCAGCGTTTTCGGCAGCCGTCTTCCCGCCCCGCTCAGCGAGCCTCACGAACTCTATGCCGCGGTCGACGTATTCGGACACGATCGCGTCAGTGCGGTCGGTTGAGGCATCCGAAACGATGAGGATTTGGCGCCGGTCCTCCGGGTAATCCAACCGCAGCAGGCTCTCCAAGGTAGACCGGATCACGGCCTCCTCATTGTACACGGGCACGGCAACGCTTATGGTCGGCCACTCGTGCGGCTCCTTACTCCGCGGCCTAGCCGGCCGGCACAGGGCCAGCACTCGGAGCAACAAAGGGTAGACCACGTATGGGTACGCAGCGAACACCAGTGATGCGAGCAAGATTACGAGTACGAC
>CP070666.1:3724705-3758771 GCA_020351775.1 Gemmatimonadota bacterium
GAACGTGATATCGTGTTGTCGACCGAGCTCCACGTAGCGCTTGCGGACCGTCGGGTCGGTCAGGATGATTTCCTCCGGCGTCCGTCCGAGGCTCACTTGAATCCCCTCGAGATTGGCCTCCGCAGCTCTGGGAATCTGCTCGGGATCGCACATGGGGCCGAGGTTCCAGTCGCAAATGCCGATGCCGGCAGCACCCGCGCGCTGCGTGGCCGACGCTGTGGACGCCGTCAGTGTTCCCAGCGACGATGCCGCTGTCAACACGATACTTATGCGTTCCAAAAAGGTCCTGCGATCCATGGTTACCTTCCTTTATGCTGTCGCGTCCAAGAACTCCTGGTCATGAGACTGCTGGCCTCGACCTACGAGCAAGCTGGGGTCGAGGCCGTGCGCTTGTCTACGGCCGCCAAGTCGGAACGCGTCCACTGGTCCAGGGAGCACCCGCTTCCTCGGCGGCGTGTTCGATGCGTTTCAGCTCCACTTCGATCAACGGGCGCAGCCGCTCGAGAATGTTCCCGAACTGCTCGGCCACGATTTCGTATTGTTCTCGCTGCAACCCGGTGACCTCATGGATCAATCCCGACCAGCCACTCGTGGCGCGGCTGAGGCGCTGCATCAATGACGTAGGTGTTGCCTCACGCCGACGCCCCACGGTCGGATCACCACTGAGCTCCCATTGGAGCTCCCTGATGCTGGTTTCCAACGCGCGCAGATCCTCCGAGAGCTGTGGGTCTGCCCCGGGCGTCTCATTGAGTGCACGCCTGAGAAGCCCTATACGTGTCATCGCCTCACCCATGGCAGCGTTGGCGCCGAGCACGGCACGCTGCAGCCTCGCAGTCTCCTGTTGGAACGCAACGATCTCGGCGGAGCGCGGTGTCCCCACGTCATCGAGCGGATAGACTTCGAAGCTCTGTGGCTCACCCACCGGTGTGGCAACACCATCGACCATCTTGGCAAGTGACACGGTGTACGTCCCAGGGACAACGTAGGGCCCGGCGCCTCCGCCACGGAAGCCGCCGTCTTCAGCGCCTGTGATCGGCCTGGTTGAGGGATACCTGAGGTCCCATATGACACGCGTGACTCCTGCGGATGTGCGTCCAGTGAGCCGCCGTACCGTACGTCCTTCCTGATCACTGATGGTCAGGATCATCTGCGGGGCTACCTCGAGGTCCTCGGCGCGTAGTGAGTCCCACGAGGGGTAGAATACGTCCTCACCACGCCGAGCTGCGGCTCTATCGGCTCGCTGTCGCTCCTGCCTCCGACTACGTATCGCATCCTTCAGGTAGTAGTGAATGGCTACCCCCAGCGGTGGATTGGAGAACGCCGTGAACCGCTCACCTTGCCAGCTCGGATCCGGGTTGGAGGCTACGAACAATGGGGTCCGGTTGACCGGCAGCAATCCACCTTCACTCGCCAGCAGCTCGGGTGTCAGTGCACGCAGTGTCTCGAGATCGTCCAGCACGTAGAAGCCACGTCCGAAGGTTGCGATCACCAGATCGTCGTGTTGCGTTTGGAACGTCATGTCGCGCACGAAAATCGTCGGTAGGCCACCGCGGATACGAGTCCACTTCTCACCGCCGTCGTTAGAGAAGTAGATGGCAAACTCGGTCCCGGCGAAGAGGAGATCTGGGTCCTTGTAGTCCTCCAAGATCGTGTATACCGTCCCGCGTTCCGGTAGGTTGCTCTGGATCAGATCCCAGGAACGGCCCAGGTCAGTGCTCTTGGCAATGTACGGCTTGTAGTCACCGGCCTTGTGGTTGTCGAACGCGATGTAGACGGTGCTCACGTCGTGCCAGGAGGGCTGGATGTCTGAGATGAAAGTGGTGTCAGGTACCCCGTCTACGGAGGGGATGGCTCGCCAGTTCTCTCCACCGTCTTCGCTGATCTGAATCATCCCGTCGTCGGTTCCAGCGAAGAGCAGCCCTTCCTGGAGCGGTGATTCGGCGAGACTCACCACGGCGCCCCAGATCGAGGTGGATGCGTTCTTGGCCACAGCGTCGACGCCCCATACCCGACCCATGATCTTGAGTCGATTGCGATCGATCTGTTTCGTGAGATCAGGGCTCACTGCGCGCCAACTGCTGCCGCGGTCGTCGCTGCGGAACACTCGGTTGGCGGCGAAATAGAGCCGCGACGGGGAGTGCGGGCTGATGATCAGCGGGGCGTCCCAATGCCACACGAGCGCTTCACCCAACTCGCCCTCCGGTCGGATCGAGACGCGTTCGCCGGTTGCCAGGTTGAACCGGGTCAGACCTGCGTACTGTGACTCCGCGTACACGATGTTTGGATCGACCGGGTCAATGCGAGAGTAGAAGCCGTCACCGCCCTGGGTTAGGAACCAGTCGGCGTTTCTGCCTCCCTGTCGCGTGCGCGTACGTGAGGGGCCGCCGAACGAACTGTTGTCCTGCGTCCCGCCGAACACCCGGTAGAAGGGACGGGTACTGTCGACTTCCACACGATAGAACTGACCCAGCGGGAGATTCTGGAAGAAGTCGTAGGTTGCTCCGCGGTCGAAGCTCTGGTACAACCCCCCGTCACATCCCAGGATCAGGTGATTATTATCGTCGGGGTCTATCCACAGTGCCTGGTTGTCGACGTGCTTGTTGCTCTCACCCAGCCGCTGGAAAGTCCGACCACCATCATCGCTGATCCAGTTGTAAGTATCCATCGAATAGACGCGATCCACCTTGACCGGGTCCGCCTCGATCTCCTGATAGTAGAGTCCGATGGATACCCGATCGCTCATCCGCTCCCAGGTGACGCCGTTGTTCTGCGAGCGGTAGAAACCGCCGTTGCTTGCTGCCTCGACGATCGCATAGACGATGTCGGGGTCGACCGGTGATATGGTGAGTCCGATGCGGCCGAGGTCGCCACTGGGCAGACCGCGCTGCGATCGCGTCCAGGTCTCACCGCCGTCGGTGGAACGGTGCAGTCCGGACTCAGGTCCGCCTGCGATGTAGGCAAACTGACGCCGGGCGCGCTGCCACACGGACGCGATCAGCACATCGGGGTTGCGCGGGTCCCTGACCACGTCACTCACGCCAGCCCACTCGCCGCCATCGAGGATCTTGTTCCAGGTGCTGCCTCCGTCCGTGGTCTTGTAGAGTCCCCGGTCGCCGCCTCCGTTGAACACCGGTCCTTGGGAGGCGACGTACACCACGTCCGAGTTACGGGGGTCGATCAAGATCCTGCCGATATGCTCTGACTGTGGTAGACCCATATTGGTCCAGCTGCGGCCACCATCGATCGATTTGTAGACACCGTCGCCGTAGGAGACCGAGCGTTGGGCGTTGTTCTCGCCCGTACCCACCCATACGACGTTGGGGTTGTTGGGGTCGATCACCACCTCGCCAATCGAGTACGAGCCCTCGCCGTCGAAGATGGGCGAGAAGCTGGTCCCCGCATTCGTGGTCTTCCACAGTCCGCCCGACGCGGCGGCGATATACCAGATGGATTTGTTGGTCGGGTGAACGGCGATGTCACTGATGCGACCCGACACGACCGCGGGTCCGATGGAGCGGAACCGCAGCGCCCCGACGGCTACCTGCAGAGGATCGCGCTGGCGCTCTTCCTCGGACCCTTCTTCGCCGCCACCCCGACCCCGTTGGGCCGCTATAGCCTGAGGAGTGAGTGTCGCGGTCACCAACACTGCCGCCAAGAGGAACCTGGTCAAAGCATGTAATCGTGAGTACATGGGCGTTCAAGCCTCATTAGTTGTGCGGGAAAGAGAGGGACCCGGACACCGCCGAGCCACGTTGCATACAAAAGTACTCGGGTGCCCGCGTGCACGCACGACGTGAGGATCCCCATCGGTACTATCACACAACCTTCAGCGCGTGTTACCGAAACGATGGTGTTAGGCCTGCAACGGGGGTTTGCCTGGCCTGCCTGGGTTTGATCGTCCTGGTGGGGCGGCGCGGGAGCGTGACTATTGCAGCATCTCGTGCAAGTGAGTGACCCGGTTCCTGCCGTGCTCCTTGGAGTAATAGAGCGCCTTATCGGCCTCCGCCAGGACGCTCGAGTATGAAGGTGGCTCGGCGCGCCATGCATCTTTCGGATGGTGCACCGTTGTCGCGCCGACACTGGCCGTGACGGACCGTCGCGGCCAGGACGCAGCCTCGATCGCGCCACGAAATCGCTCGCCGACACGGATCGCCCCGCCGCTGGTGGTCTCTGGCGAGATGACACCAAACTCCTCCCCGCCTAGCCTGGCTACGTAGTCGCTGCGACGGGCGCTGCCTCGTAGGATCTTCGCGACCTGCTGCAACACGACGTCACCAGCTAGATGCCCATAATTGTCGTTGTACGGCTTGAAGTGATCGGTGTCCAGGATGAGCACCGACAGCGGCCGCGAGTTCCGCAGTGCCGTTTCCAATTGAATTCCCAGCTGCTCAACGAAGGAACGACGGTTCCACAGATTGGTGAGGCTGTCGGTTGACGCCATTTCTGACAGCCTCGCGTTTGCCTCGGCGAGCTCGTGGGCCTGGCTCGCGATGCGCTGTTCTGTCTCTTTGCGGACCGTGAGGTCCACTACCGCGCCCAGGACGTACTCGCCCCGGGATGTGAATACGCGAGAGAGACCAACCTCGACCGGGAAGACAGAACCGTCCCGTTTCCGCCCCATGAGATCACGTCCCCTCCCCATCGGCCTGCTCCCAGCTTCGGTCTGGAACTGTTGCCGTTGAGCCGTGTGGTCGGATCGTTGATGCTCCGGCACTAGCACCTCGACAGGCTGTCCGATTAACTCCCCGGGGCCGTACCCGAACAGTTGTTCCGTTGCCTGATTGACCTTGGTCAGCAGTCCTTGCTGGTCCACGACAATCATCGCACAAGGTGAGGCCTCGACAGCGATACGCAGCAGTTCCCCCTCCTCGAAGGTCTCCCGGGCGGCGTGACCCACAACGTAGAGGACGTGGGCATCTGGATCCGGCTGGACGGTCCAACGGAGCCGGCTGTGTTCGCCTTTGGTGGTCTCCAGGCGGGCATCGAAGCGAGCCACCGACTGGAGAGACCCCGCGGCTGCCAGCCTTGCGTTCGCTATCGGCCGATCGGCTGCACGGATCACTCGGCTGAAGTGCCGGCCAATCAGATCCTCGTGGCCCTGCCCGGACAGCCGGGCAAAGGCCGGATTCGCATAAAGAAAACGTCCGTCCCGGTCGAGCGTCGCGATGAGGTCGGGAAAGAGATCGAGAAACCGGTCGGCCTTGAGATCCATGGTTCCTGTCCTTGACTATTCGCTGCCTGCCGGCGGTGCTGACTGCGGTTCAATTGAACGGATCATGACTAGACGCGGAAGGGTGAAGGGAGAGTGAAGTCCGTATGAGGCACCGTGACCGGCGCGCGGTGCCGCGTCTGTGCGGATCGAGACCCTCTGCTACTAGCGGACTCGTATGGCGGCGGTGATCTTAGTGCCGTTGCTTGCCCTTCGCTTGTCACTGCGGGCACCCTGCCCGTCTGGGGTGCACTACTGTGAACCTCGCTCACAAGGAGAGATCGGATGTTCAAGGAATTCAAAGAGTTCGCAATGCGCGGCAACGTCGTCGACATGGCGGTCGGCATCATCATCGGCGGTGCGTTCGGCACCATAGTCAAGTCGCTGGTGTCAGATGTGATCATGCCGCCCATCGGCTTGCTGCTCGGCAACGTGAGTTTTTCCAATCTGTTCATCACACTCCGGGGGGGTGAGATCCCCGGTCCCTACCCGACCCCTGCAGCGGCTGCGGACGCGGGCGGGGTCACGCTCAACTATGGGCTGTTCATCGACAACATAATCAGCTTTCTCATTGTCGCGTTCGCCGTGTTCGTGCTCGTCCGTGCGATCAACTCGCTGAAACGCCAGGAGGAAGCCGCGCCGCCACCGCCAGACAAGAAGGATTGCCCCTATTGCTTCTCGTCGATGCCGATCAAGGCAACGCGGTGCCCCAGCTGTACCTCCCAGCTTGAGGCCGCGTGAGCCATTGATCGAGCTGTAGCCGTCAACCTCGTCACAGTAGGATCGCCGTCGGGTCTTCCGAATAGGTACGTGGGGCCGCCCGGAGGCGGAGACGAGCACGGCCTGAGAGAATAGGACTGCCAGCCCTGCGACGACACCACGTTGCCGGGCTGAGTTTCTCTACAGATCTATCCTCACGGGATTTCACGCCCGCTTGAGCGATTATTCAGTGCCGCTCCTGGCTGAGTGCACGAGCCGGATTGCCAGAGGTTCCACGCTGCCCGGTTTCACTGCAGCCGTTCCCGTCTGGCCTGTTTCCGCACCCCCAGTGCCATTGTCACAGGGATCGCCAGGATCAATAGTGGGAAGTAGCTCGAGCCGGGTATCTGGAAATCCCGTAGGAACATCGAGTCGATTGCCCATATCAGAGTCGACACCACAGCCACCAGGATCCCAACCAGGATGAGTCCCATGCCGGACTGTACCAGCTCCATGCGCGGCGTTGTCGCCGCCGTGTGCGCTGCCGCGGCAAGAGCGAGCACCGTGTACACGAGCATCAACAAGGAGCCCGGTCCTCCAATACTGTGGTAGAACCTCGGATGAAAGATCAGTTCCAAAACCAAGAGCGGAATGAAGAGTATCCACGGACCGAAGGTCAGCCACACAGCCACTCGGCTCCGGCCCACTCGCTTCGGCTTGGGGAAGGTGATGAAAAAGTGCAGCATCAGTGCGGTCCACAGGACAATGGAGGCGTACGCAACGTGCGACGCCACCCCATCCCAGGAGCCTAAGTAGGGCCCGGACAATGCCAGAGCGGCGGCGATGCCGATACGGCTTAGAGCCAGTGCAGACGTGGTGTGCGTCGTCAGCAGCGCCCAAATCCCGCACCACAAGAAAGCCAGGCCGACGATCATCCCGCCGAGCCGCATGCTCACGATGCCGCGAGGGAGTTCACCGTACACTAGATCAAGGGGTACGCTCGCTCCGTCCCGCACGACCTCGAGCCGCAACGACTCGCCGGGCCTCCGGTTCAGCGAGCGAGGCCAGCGAGAATACATGCCGAGCCGCTCGACGGGAGTTCCTTCCACGCTGATGACGCTGTCACCGGCCTGGAACCCAGCCTGGTCCAGTGCGCCGTCCGGCGGTACGAACTCCACCACGTAGTTGGGACTGTAGATGGCGCCGGTGTATCCGTACTGCAATCGCTGAAAGAAGCCGGCTACCGCCCATAAAGTCAGAGCCAGAGCCACGACGAGCAGTAGCCGGACGCGGCGCCGCGATACAGAGCGTTGCATCGGGTCACTCCCTGGTCGGTTTGCAGTCGTCTCGAGATCGATGCGAGCTGCGTGTGCGCGCCGTCTACACTACGGCGGGCACTGCCCTGCGGTTGCGGGCGCGTGCGGATGGCTGCCATGCGGGGATGTGCTGTGACCGGCTGGGAGAACGGCGCCTGACCGGTTCACCGAGTGTTCGGCGCGATCACTGTATCGCGGCCGCAGACCGCTTCGGGCGCCGCAATTCTCCGAGCCGCTGGCGAACTTCGGCGGCGATGCGGACACCGACCTCGTTTTCCTCATCGACGACGGCATGTGCGCCGGCGACGTCCAGCTGCCAACGGTGGACGTGGTAGCGCGAGCGAACGATGATGCACGTGTCCGGTGCCAGGGCGCGCACTTGCTGCACGACCTGTCGTGCCGTGCTCGGATCGGGCACGGTGAGGACGACCGCTACTGCATTGCGGATGTCGACGTGCTCGAGTACCTCGCCGCGCGTTGCGTCACCTAGGTAGGTCTTGAGCCCGTAGGCGACGGCCTGTTCTGCAGTGCGCGGGGTCAACTCCACCACAACGATGGGCAGATCCGGTTCTCCCATCATCACCTCAGCAACGCGTTGGCCAGCCGGCCCGAACCCCACGATTACCAGATGGCCGCTGATACCGGGTTGGGCTGGTTCGTCTCCTGCACTACCTGCCGTGACCCGGGCAGGTGTGGAGAGTCTACCAACCATCATTGCCAACCGGGGAGCTAAAGCGACCAGGAACGGTGTGAGGAACAACGTCACCATCAGCGTCGCAACGATCAGGTCGAACAACCCCACGTCGATCAGGTTGCCGTCCCGTGCCACGCCAGCCACCACCAGCGAGAATTCACCCACCTGAGCCAGAACCACACCGGTCGCGACGGATTGGCTGGGCGGGGAGTGAAACAACCACACGACGCCGGCCGTGAGTGCTGCTTTACCGATCACGACTGCTGCTACTACGGCCGCGAGCACGGGCCAGTTCTCTGCTACCCACGCCGGATTGGCCAACATTCCGATGGAGCTGAAGAACAACGTCACGAATAGCGTTCTAAGCGGCACGATGTCGGCCCGAATCTGCGTAGCATAGGGAGACTCCGCCAGCAGCATGCCGGCTAGGAAAGCGCCGAGTATTGGTGAGAACCCCAGTGTGTGCGACGCCCATGCGGCGCCGGCTGCGATGGCCACAGCAAGGAGGATGGGCAGGTCGCGATTGAGGGCTGCTATGCGCGCACTCAGGATGAGGGGCAATCCATAGTTGAGCAATAGGCGAAGTGCAACTACTAGCAGTACCGCCATCCCGATGGTACGTGCCACTGCCAAGCCGAGTTGCGCGGTGGAACCACCGTCGCTCAGCGCGGCGATCACCAGCATGATTGGCACGACTGCGATGTCCTGTAGCAGGAGGATCCCGACAGCGTTGCGTCCGTGCACGGCATCGAGTTCCGCACGGTTCGCCAACAGCCGCACGATGGCTGCAGTGCTGCTCAAGGCGATCATGGCTCCGACTGCGATGGCAGCTGGCAGACCGAGCCCTAGCATCAAGCACACGACCGTGGTCAGTATACTGGTCAAACCGACCTGCAGCGAGCCGCCACCGAGAGCTACTGGGCCTACCGCTCGTAGTGTGCGCCATGAGAACTCGAGTCCGATAGTGAAGAGCAGCAATGCCACGCCGAGTTCCGCGATCGTCGACACCGCGGTGTGACTCGGCAGCAGGTCGAGCGCGTTGGGCCCGAGCAATGTTCCGGCCAGCAAGTAGCCCAGCAGCGGACTCTGCCTGAGCCGCTCGCACAGGCTACCCAACACCATTGCGGCGCTCAGCAGGATCAGAATATCCAGCAGTCCGGTCCAGAGATCCATGCCGGCACAGTAGTCTGAAAGTTGGTTTCGGGCAACGGCCTTTCTCTGTCGATTCGGGGCCAGGTCGCGATGGGGTGGTTGTATTCGCCGTTGTGCTCTCGTCGTTCCAAGCAACCTTCTGCCGACGGCTGACATCTAATGGGGCGGATTCCTGCAGCATGTAGGTGTGACGCAGGCTGTGATCAGCCGGTATGAATCAGCAACGCTGTGGCCAGGTGCCGAGCCACGGAGCAATTAGGCAAGAATGAGCTTGAAGACAACTCGGAGATTGAATGTCGTGGCTCTCGTTCTGTTGGCAGCAGCGTGCGGCGGTGAGGCCTGAAGTGGGTTCGCGGGTCAGTGGCAGGGGGTGATCGATACTGTCGGTGACACGATCACTGTACGGACGGTGTCGGGCTCGGTTTGGGGAGACACGGCGTTTCTCGAGGCCGAGGTCACCATAGGGATGGTGGAGGGGCCGGACGAATATCCGATTGGCAATCCCACTTCGATTGCGTCAGACGCGAATGGTGTCATCTACATACTGGACCGTCAGGTGCCAATCGTCAGGGCCTATGGTCCTGATGGCGCGCACCTTCGTGATATCGGTCGTGAGGGAGATGGGCCGGGTGAATACAGGAACCCCGGGGCCATCGCGACACTCCCGGATGGGAGGTTGATGGTGTGTGATCCCGGCAACCTGCGCGTTTCGATCTTCAGTCCCGCTGGGGAATACTCCGGACAGGCGTGGTATCCCGGTGGATTCCACACGTCTCGGCGGTTGTTCGTCGACACCGCGGGCTACGCCCATTCCATGGTTCTGCTGGAATACGGCAACGCTCCCTGGGACTGGGAGTACGGCCTCGCGCGTATCGATCCTGAGGAGGGCATCATTGACACCCTCGCTCTTCCTCGGTGGTCATACCAACCTGCACAGATAACGGCAGTCGGGATGGCAACAGTGTCTCCAACTGGGTGCCGTTCGCGCCGCAGATCTCCTGGTCGTTCAGTCCGCTGGGCTATGTCGTGGGTGGAGTGAGCACCGACTATCGCATCGATCTGTTCAGAGTGGATGCGCCGGTACTGAGGATCGAACGTGAGTGGACCGCGGTGCCAGCTACCGCCGAAGAGTCTGAGGAGCGCCGCCGTAGCGCCACTGAGAACATGCGACGACAGTTCCCTGGCTGGCGGTGGAATGGGCCACCGGTGCCTGACACCAAGCCTCATTATCGCGGCATGTTCGCGAGTTCGGAGGGCAACATATGGGTCTTGGTGTCACAGGCAGGCGTGCCCACGGTGAGCGCTGCCGAGGCCCGAGAAGAGGAACGCCGCACCGGCCGTCCCCAGATCCGGTTCACGGAGCCGCCGGCCTACGACGTGTTCGCGCCCGACGGCCGCTTCCTGGGGCACGTGCATGTCCCGCAGTCGTTCAGAACCTATCCGGAACCGATAGTGCGCGATAACAACGTCTGGGCGGTGACGAGAGATGAGTTGGACATCCCCTCTGTCGTGCGGTTTCGCATCGTCCATCCCGGCAGCATGTGAGTGCCTCTCTGCTCAGGTCGCGGCCGCGGTGGCTGCAGCGGAGGCAGCGGCGGCAGCGACAACCGCCTGTTGAGCAGCTACCAGCGCCTGCACATCCAGCAACGCCTTTGCCTCGCCCAGCTGGTGGTTTCCGGCAACCTTTGAGACGAGATCCACGAACGCGATTCCAGTGGCGAGATCGAACTTCAGGGCACGATCGATCTTGGGCTTGACCCCAGCGAGTCGCTCCCGGATCTCCAGAACGCGAGAGACAATGCTCCGGGTAGGTAGCTGGAGGATGGAGAGGATCGCCAGCTGGCCGTAGTCACGCTGGGTGATTCTCAACTTGTTTTCCCGGAACTCATCCCGCAGTGTAGCGGCTCTTCCGGCTACTTCGTGTGCGCTCCCCGGGCCTAAGTACATGATGTTGGCCGCGGTCTGCAGCGGATTGCCCTTCTGGAACTTGCAGGCACGAAGCTCATCGTATATGGCCTCTACGTCGTTCCCAATCACCTGTGGCGCACCGGGCTGCCCGGTCAAAATCGCGCAGGCCGGGAAATCGTCCGGGCCCGTGAGGAATCGGTGGTACCGCTTCATCTCATCGTATATCGACTTGAACCGCCGAATGGTGCTTTCGGGGATAGCGCGTCCTTCGGCCTGGATGCGCAGGATCAGCACTGCAAGCAGCTCGAACTGTAGCGCGCGGCGCAGCCGGTGTTTGCGAAACAGCTTCCGCACCCGGATCAGTTCCTTGAGGAACCGTCTGGCCGAGTCTCTGTGTTGCAGCAACAGGGCGGCGACGACGAACTGCGCGCTGGAATTCACGCTCCAGTACCATGGGAATTCGTTTTTTAGGTCGTCGCCCATCCTCCTGATTCCCCGCGCCACGACCATCGGAGTGCCGTCGCACATGATGGCTGCCAGGGCAGCGTACCGCAGGCGTCTGGAATCCCTCCACCAACGGCGGTCTTGCTGCAACGCTGCATGGATTGATGTGAACCGGTCGAGTGGGGATTGGGTTAGCATCTGTTGCCGCTGTCCTCGAAGAGTGAATGGATGGATCCGTGCAGCATTGAAGAAATCGGATGGAAGTGACCCTGACAAGGTCGATCTCTAAACCGACCTTCATTCAGCCATTACAAAACACCCACGCACCGTGCGCTAGGTTTGATGTGATTGCCTGCTGGCGGTATACTGCGAAAGAACTGACTGCAACGGACGGCGGGGTAATGGAACGCAGAGAGTTTATCAAGAAGACCGGCCCGGCAGTGGCTCTGGCTGCCGTAACCGGTACGACCGGTTTCGTCTTCCACAACCGCGAGATAGCGCGACGCAGTGCGGTGGTCACCAAGACCGCCGATTTCGAGATCCCACACGACCCTGCGCTACCGATACTGGCTTCGGCCACTAACTCCAATCCGGTTGCGGCCTTGCATGCTGCCCTCGACGGAATAGGGGGCATCGGGCGTTTCGTTCACGCTGGTGAGACAGTGGTGATCAAACCGAACGTGGGGTGGGACAGGACTCCGGCTCAGGGCGCAAACACCAGTCCGGTGCTCGTGAGCGAGATGGTCCGGTTCTGCCTTGCAGCCGGGGCTGCGCAAGTGACCGTAACCGATGTCAGCTGCAACGACCCGCGACGCAGCTTTCTGCGGTCGGGCATCAGGGAAGCCGGTGAAGCTGCCGGTGCGAGAGTGGTGCTCCCCAGTCCTGAAGACTTCGTGGAAGTCGATCTCGGCGGCGTGGTGCTCACGAGGTGGCCCGTATTGCGGCACTTCATTGAGGCAGATCGCCTGATAAACATGCCAGTTGTGAAGCAGCACTCGCTGACGCGCTGCACGGTGGGGATGAAGAACCTGTACGGCATACTGGGTGGGCGGCGCAATCGGCTGCATCAGGAGATAGACCAGTCCATTGTCGACCTGGCTACCTTCGTGCGGCCGACGCTGACGGTAGTCGACGCTACGAGGGTGATGGTTCGCAGCGGACCACAGGGTGGTTCGCTCGATGACATATCGATCGAGGACACTGTCATCTGTTCCACCGACCAGGTTGCTGCAGACGCGAGGGCGGTGGAGTTCTTGGGCCTTGGCGGACGCCAGGTGGGCCATATCTCGCTGGCTGCGCGGTCGGGGCTGGGGTCGCTCGATTACCGCAACGCCGGATACAGAGAGGTGGCTTCATGATGGTGCAGCCGGCATGACTGTCCACGCCGTAAGGAACCTGCGCCGGGCGTCTCAAGTAGTCTTCTTCCTCGTATTCTTCTGGCTGGTTCTCAAAACGACCTTCGAAGTCGACTTCAATCCTTCCGAACTATCCGAAATACGGTTGCCATATCCGGTCTCGATTGCGCTCGAGTTCGATCCACTCGTCGGATTGGTGACTTTGCTGGCTAGCGGAACCCTGTACAAGGGACTGCTGTGGTCGCTCGCTGTTCTCATACCGACCATCTTCCTAGGCCGCTTCTTCTGCGGTTGGGTATGCCCGCTGGGGAGTCTGAATCACTGGATATCGGGCATACGTTCCGAGCGCAGGTCGCGGCGCGGCAAGAAATTGCTGGAATCCAACCGCTACAAGAAGTATCAGCGGATCAAGTACTACGTCTTCTTCTTCTGTCTGGGCGCGGCTCTTTTTGGCAGTCTCCAGGCGGGCCTGCTGGATCCGTTGCCGCTGCTGGCTCGTTCGATCGGGACGGCAGTGCTGCCGGCGCTGCATAGTGCGGGGTTGGCGGTGGCCTCCTTTGCGACGGGTACTGGAATCGCCCCGATAGGGGCGGTTGGTCAAGGACTCTACGATCTGCTGTCCGTGACGCTGCTACCGTTCCGGCAAGCGCATTTCCACGGCATCGTGTTGATCAGCCTCGTCTTCGTAACGATCCTGGTGCTGAACCGCGTGTTCACGCGCTTCTGGTGTCGCGGCATCTGTCCGCTCGGCGCGATGCTGGGGATCTTCTCCCGCTTTGCGATATTCGGTCTCCACAAAGACGACAAAGCGTGCAATGAGTGCAACAGGTGCCTGCTCGCTTGCCAGGGTGCCGACAACCCCAACGTGGGAAGCCAGTGGCGGCAGTCGGAGTGTCACCTGTGTCTCAACTGCCAAGCAGCCTGCCCCGAGGGAGCGCTGGCGTTCAAGTTCTTCCCCAATAAAGTGAGCACGAAAACCAATCCCGCGGGCACATCCAGAGTCGATGCTTCGCGCCGGAAGTTGGTGGCGTCTTTCATTGGTGGCTTGACCGCCGTGCCGCTGTTCCGGGCAGGCGACACCCACGAGGCGAAGCGCTCGCCCTTCGTGGTGCGTCCGCCCGGCTCGCTGCCTGAGGACGACTTCCTCGGCCGCTGCATCCGTTGCGGTCAGTGTATGCGTGTCTGTCCCAACAACGCGCTGCACCCGACCTTGTTGGAATCGGGATTGGAAGGTCTATGGACGCCGTTCCTGATTGCCAAGATCGGATATTGTGAGCCCACCTGCACTCTGTGTGGTCAGGTCTGTCCCACAGGTGCCATAAGCGAATTGACGCTCAGTCAGAAGGTAGGCGATGAAGAGACGCCTCCCAACAGGATAGGGACGGCGTTTCTCGACCGGGGCCGCTGTCTTCCCTGGGCGATGGCCACGCCGTGTATCGTCTGCGAGGAGTGGTGCCCGACGTCGCCCAAAGCGATCTATCTGCGCGAGGAGATCGCTGTTGACAGACAGGGTAACGAGGTCAGCGTGGCGCGGCCACACGTCGACCCGGCGTTGTGCACCGGGTGCGGGGCATGCGAGTACGCCTGCCCGGTGTACGACCGCAAGGCGATCTACGTCACTTCAGTGGGTGAGTCGCGCTCGGAGACGAACCAGATCCTGTTGGAGAGGCAGCGGACGTAGATCCGGTGCCTCAGATCAAGCTATCCTCTTCCCACCCGAGTCGCACGAGATCGATCTTGCTCATGTCTGCGTTGCCGAGGTGGTACTGGGTATCGGCTAGCGCGATGTGGTGCGCGGTTGGCTGGAGCGGGCGTTCCTCTCCGAACACCAGCCGCCGTTTCTGTTGAATGATCTGCAGGCCAACCGCGTCGGCTGCCACCGCGTCGGTGCTGACGATCAAGCCACCGTAGGGCCACGTGTAGCTGGGATCAAAATGATGCGGCCCGATGTTGTGGAACTGCGGCGTCAACATCACGAGTACGTTGAGGCGGGTTTTGCCCTTGGTGATCGGAAGATCCCACAGCTCCGCCAAACTGGCGCACGCGTCGGCGTGGTAATCGGGTGGGTGCGAGAACGTGATGTAGTTCTTGAGGAGGCTGCCGACGCCGGACCATGAGTGTGTGCGCATCGGCCGGGTGTTGATCAGGGCCGTCGACCGCCGGAAGATATCGTTCTGCAAGATACCTCGGTCGCCCAGCGCGATGTTCTCTTCCGACACGCCCGCATCCAACACAGCACGGCGGATCGCTTGCTCCAACTCCGGGGGTGTGGGAAGGTAATGCCACACGTTGGTCTTGATGCCGACAATGTCGTCCGGCCGAATGATCTGCTTCCAGCACTCGGAGGCGTCGGCGAGCCGGAACAGGGCCACCATCGCGTCGTCCAGCATCTGCTGAACCAGCGCGCCGTCGGTATCACGCACGCCATGGACGACGTCCTGATTGCGAATCAGTACCACTCTGGAAGTGTCTGCTTGTCCAGGGCGTTCGAATGCGGTACTGGGCAGGCCGGCTGTGACTCCAAGAGCAACGCTGCCAACCCCCTTCATGAAGTCCCGTCGGGTGAGACCCGCTTGTTCCTGCGCCATCGCTATGCCCCCCAATCCAATGAGTCGTACAGTCTATTGACCGCGTCCTGCGCCAGCCGATCTGCTTGATCCGCGGACTCCGCATCCAAAACCACGACCACGAAGCGAGAGTAGCTGAGTAGCGATACGAATCTGCCGTTCTCCGTCGCCACCACCCGTGATGACCCGGAGCCCGGTAGATATCCCCTGCGAAAGGAAAGCCGTGCATTGGTTGCTGCACTCTCGTTCTCGTAACTCACGATCAAGAGGTAAGTGTCGCCCGGTTGGTAGCGCCCCAATGCGACGTTGGTGCCAATGTTCAGGTTGAGCAGGTTCTCGCGGGCTACGTAATAGTGGTAGTTGAGCGTCGGATGGAGATGGAAGAACCTCTCGCTTAGCGGCACGAGCCCCTCGCTGGGCAATAGCCGCACCAGGTTGGGGCGATCTGACCCGGGCGGCAGTTCCGCTGAAACGGCTCGCGCTACGTCCACGAGGGCTTGATCTGATCCGGCGGTGCCCGGCTCGGAGGCCACACACACGTAGAACCGGTTCTGCCAGAAACAGAGCACGCTACCTCTGTGCTCGTACCCACCACCGATACCCGCCTCCTCCCGTTCCCTGCTGTAGCTGAACACGCCATATGCATCGGCGGGGTTGCCCATGTCGAACAGCTCAACGGTCACTGCGGGACTTTCCGGGCTGGTGTATGTCACGACCCAGACCAATTCGAACGCGTACGAGCGATACACTTCGCCGGCGCCGTTGATGTAGTCGAAAATCGTCTCTCGGTCGTAGATCGCTACCGAATCGCTGCGCGTCCAGCCATCGATCTGTTCGGGGAGCAAGGCGAGAGGATCCATGGAACTAGGGGAGTCTTGGCTCCCGCATCCAACCAGGATTGCGCTCGACAACACCATCTTTGTCAGCGCCACGAGTGAGCTCCTCATGCAGAACCGGCATTTCGGGTGGGTGAATAATATAGATATGGTCGCTCGGACGCCTGGCATGGGCCCGAAGCTAGCGCTTGGCCTGCCGCCGAGTCAAGCAAGCTCGAAGCGGGCGTGGCAGGCGGCTGCCGACATTCAGTTCACTCCAACCGTCATTCCCTCAGGGGACGAAACGATCCAACCTGTTCAGTAACTCTCCCTGGTCTGCTGCCCCGGACACGCCCCAAATGCCCTGCTCGGCCCGGACGACTCCCACGAGCCCACGGTACGGGATCTCGCTGAAGAGTACGGTGCGCCCGCTGTGTTCGAGGGACTCCCACTGTCCGGACAGCGTGTTCCAGATTGATGAGGACTCCGGTGAGGAGCGCACCACGAATCCCTGCCACGTTGCGTCACCCTCGCCGGCGTATTCGGCATAGAGACAGTCGCGGAGTTCCGAGAGACCCAAGAACCCCTGACGCTGATAGCCCTCGGTGCCGGCGATCTTCCCGCTCTGGGGCAGTAGCCCGAGTTCGGTGGGATAGGCAGTCTCACCCGGAAGCACACTGGCGATGGCTGCGAGCAGCTCGCGGCCGCTAGCGTCGGTCAACTCGCCTTCGATGGCGTTCACCTTCACGTACGTCGCGCCTTTGAGCAGCAGCGCCTGATACGGAGGAGAGACTACCGCCTCAATCGCGTTGGGCAGCTGCACTCCCTCTCCTGAGCTCTCCCGGTTGTATACGCCAAAGGCATTGAGCGCCGTGCCCATATCGTACAGATCGACGGTAACCGTCACGTCTCCCGCAGTGAGGTCGGCAGTGCGACAGGTCTGTACGTCGTACTCGATGAATAGCTCAGCCGCTCCGTTGATGTACTCCCACAGATTGTCCGCGTCGTATAGCAGCATCTCCCCATCCTGTGTCCAACCTTCGACTGCCGGAAAGTCCGACTCCTCGCTGGAGCAGCAAGGCAGAGAAATGGACGCGATCAGCACGGTCAGAGGCAGTAATCGTCTCATCATCTACACTCCCATCCTGGCATACACGGGCAGACCGCTCACGCCAGCGTGAGCAGATCATGCACTTGGAGCATGCCGGGCAATATGTCAATCCCGTAGGGGCAGGCGCCCCTACAGTCTCCGGCGCAGTCACGACAGGCAGCAGCGTTCCTGCCCTTCAGGCCGGCGTACAGCTTCATGGCGTCCTTCTGGCGTCCCTGTCCCTCATAGTAGTAGGCATAGCGCATGATGGTGCTCACCGGCACGTCGTGGGGGCAGCTCGCCCCGCATGCAGTACAGCCGTGACGGCAATACTGCTGATTCAGAGCCAGTTTGCACTGCTGTAGCATGTGCAGTTCCGCCGAGCCCATTTCGGTACCGGAGAGTGGCACCACTTTGTCCACCAGATCGAAATTGGTGAACGCGATGCACGCGGTGTGCATATCGGAATTCTGGAGGACCCAGTGAACGCTGGCAAGCCGTAGTTGTTCATCAGTCGACACGCCGTAACGCTCGACAAAGGGACGGGTACGATCGTACAGGTCCTTCCGCCGCTGCGCCTGCGCCTCGAGCCGCTCTATCGCTGCTTCTCGGCTCTGTCCCCGCTGCGTAAAACGCTCGACATACTGCTCTTGTTGAGCCGTGAGGTTGTTCGGATCCAGCGGCTCGTAGCTCACCACACCGGGGGAAGTCTTCATTGCAGTGGTGCCCACATTGTTCGCTTTGCAGGCCGCGATGATCCGGTCACCCTCTTCGTGGTTCATGAAGTTGTATACCAGCAGCAGCAGGTCGAAGCGCCCATCTTCGGCTGCGGCAGTTAACAAGTCGCCCATGCTGGTCCCCTGTGGATCCCCCGGACCGTGGTATGACACGCCCGTGAACCTAACCCTTCCTTCAGCCTTGAGCTGGTCCATCGCCTCGTGATATCCGGCATGGCTCAGCGCTTCGATCGACGAAGCGGCGTGCATTGAATAGGCGTCGACATAGTCGGTCTTCAGGCGCTCGAGACTCTGCCGCACCTTGTCGACGATAGTCGCTGCGCTGTCGTCATCAGCAACACGCCCCTTCGTGGCGATGAAGATCTTGTCACGCTCCATGTGCTGCATTGCTTCACCGATGGCACGCTCGGCGGCACCCCTTCCGTAGCCCTCTGCAGTGTCGAAGTAGTTGACTCCCTTGTCGTATGCGTAGCGGACCACGTTGGACTCGCGCAGTGGGACGCTGCCCATACCGACGTCGGATACGCGCCAGCCGGTGCGGCCCAGCGTGCGGAACGCCCGGACGCGGGCATCCTGGCGGGGTGCGGTAGGGAACAGAGTGGGTCTGGTGGCTGCTGCAGCGGGCACCGCACTTCCTCCTAGTGCGGCCCCTCCTGCCAACGCCGCACCGCCAACTCTGACGAAGCTCCTGCGAGAGATGCCGTGATGATCACGTTCGGACGGAGAGTCGTTACTCATAATGCAGCTCCTCTTGGGCCAGCGTGAAGTGAATCGTTACAACATGTATTTGGAGAATTCGACGAGATGAGGGTGAGCCGTGAGCGGCGGTTCGGACTGATACAGATATCGCCATCCGGCACTCCACACCGCATACATAATAACTCGCCATGGGGCTTCGGGGCGACCGCGTCATACGAGCGTCAGATCTCCGGTCTCCAACGCTGGCAGAGCCTACAGTGGAGTGACCGGTCGTCTAGCGGTGGCACCCCTCGAGAAGGCTTGCGCGGCGTTGCCTGGATGCTGGCCGCTTGGACGGCGATCGGATCTTGGGGTGCAGCCCCTACAGGTTTGGCCCTCTCAGTGATCGTTGGCTTGGTGTTCGGCGTCTATCCTGCTGCGGGAGCGTCGGTGTCGGAGTCTGTGGGGGTGCTTGGAGCTGAGTGAGCGACCTTACTTGGATTACCACGGATCACCACGCACCGCTGAACAACACCTTCTCCAGGTAACGCGCTGCCTCGCCACGGATCATTACAGCTTGCTCCAAAACCTCGATCGTGTTCGGCGTCGATTCCAGGTCTGCCGCCGACATTCTGTACTGTTCCTTCACGACAACGGCATCTACCGGATACGCCTCGTCCCAGAACCAGGTTGCCGTACGAGCCGGCAGGATCACTGAAAGCGCGAGCGGTAACAGATCCAGCGTCTCGAGATCCCTGCGGGGGACCCAAGCCAGATCGGGGAAGTCCCAGCGATACCCGAAAATCCGCACGGAATCGAGTTGTGGACCCGCGAAGCGCGCCACCTGCGCGGACACTGATTCACTCTGAACGTGCGAGCGATTCAGTAAGAACAGCGTGTCGCGGGCAGCCTTCTCGCGCAGGAACGCGGTCATGGAGCCCCGTTCTTCCGCCACCTTGATCTCGCGCGGCGGCGAGTGGAACGGCAACAGCAGGTGCTTCTTGAAAGAGCGATCCGGCGCAGTCCCGAACACCACCGTGTACACGTTGTCCGTGGCCGGGTGATACACGTATGCGACCTCCTCCTCCGTCAGCACCGAGTACCGCTCGGCCGCGTAGAGGGCGGGCACACTCACTGCCAGTAGCAGAACAACGGTCTTGGCCACGTTCTCGCCGGGATTGGTGGGGGAGGGAGAACATACGCCTGGGACGAGGAGTCGCAAGGGGCAGCGCGGAACACGACTGTCGGGGTGAAGAGTGGCGAGGGCCCGAGCAGGCAGGCTCCCTATCGGATCACCCGCCGAACCTCGCACAGGCTGGACTTGAAGGGTGGGAAGCCCGAGATCGGGTCCAATCCCTCATCTGGGATCAAATCGTTGATGTTGTTACCGGCCCACCCATGAAAGGCATGAACCACACCTTGCGGCACGATGTCGGTCACCCAGGCCTTCATCTCGATCCCGCCGATCGGGGATGTGACTTCGATGCGGTCACCTTCTCGTATGTGGCGGGACCGTGCGTCGGCGGGGTTGATCTGCAGCCGGGCTTCCGGCTCACGCTTTCGGAGCGTCTCGAGCGCGCGACCCTGGGAGTTCGTGTAGCAGCGGCTGCGCCCACCGGAGGTGAGCACTAGCGGGTAGTCCCTAGCCACCGTCGGGGTCGCTACGGGACTCCAATAAGGCTCGCTGTATATCGGTAGGCCGACGTAGCCCGACTGTTCCAGCTCCGTGCTCACGAACTCCACTTTGCCCGTTGGCGTGCCGAACCCGTGCTTCTTATAGGAACGCTCCTCGACCGGACTTGGAGTGACACTGGAGGGTCTGCCGTCTTGTGACAGGTCGCCGAATCGCAATCCCGAGCCCTCCAGTCGCTCATCGTAGCTGGCGTGAATATCGCCGTTCCAGAAATGTCCGTGGATCCCCATATGTCTGGCGAGCTCGAACACGAGTTCCGTGTCGCCTCTTGCTGCTCCGGGCGGTGCCACAGCGGCCGGTCGGTACTGCACTGTTCCGGAGCCGGCCGTAATCAATGCCTGACGCTCCAAGTGAGTGGCCGCCGGGAAGAACACGGTTGCCGCATCGATCGTTGGGCTGGCGAAAAAATCGCAGGTCGAGAAGAGGTCTAGAGATCTCAGTGCCTGTTCCAGCCTCCTCGAGTTGGGCCACATCATCAGGTTCATTCCGATGGAGAATACGGCCTTCACCTGACCCGACTCGATGCCCTCAGCGAGAACCATACCTTGTGCCTCGTCATAGTGGCTGACCAAGAGGGGAAACCGACTGGCACCTAGAGGCTCTGTGCCAGGCGGAGGCTGCCAGTCAGGGAGCTCGATGCTGCTCTCGCGATACCTGTCGTTCCACGGCCGGTTTCCTCCTTCGACGTCCAGGTTGCCGCAGATGGCGGCCAGCAACAAGATGGCCCGGTGAGCTTGGAAGCCGTTCGAGTGATGGACCGTGGCATTGGGGGAGATAGTGATCTGGGCCGGCCGCGAGTTGCCGTACAGAACTGCCGCTGCAACGATCTGGTCCTGGGGGATGGTCGTAACCGTACTCGTGTAGTCCGGCGTGTACTGCTCGATGTAACGGAGATACTGATCCACACCGTGCCCGTACTCGGCGAGGAACTCGTGATCCTGCAGCCCTTGTTCGAATATCACGTGCGCCAAACCGAGCGCCAACGCGCCGTCGGTTCCCGGTCGCAGCTGCAGGTGAATAGTCGCGACCTCGGCGAGGCTGGTTCGTCGCGGATCCACTACGATCGTCGGCACCTGCGATGCTTCGACCAGCAGGTGGTGGGCGTCATAAGGCATCTGGCTTTCGGCCGGGTTATTCGACCATACTAGCCTACACTTAGTCTGTGCCTGCCTACGGCGCGCAGGGCCAAGGAAGTACTCGTACTCCAATCCAAGCGTGACCCGGGCAGCGACGAAGCCGGACGAGAAACAGCAGCTCGACTCGGTAATGAAGTGCGGCGATCCGAGCAATCGTGCCAGCCGCTTGAGGTACGGTCTCACTTCCTTTGTGTATCCAGCCGCGAACACGATAGATTCGGGTCCGTAGCGCTCCCGAACTCTCTGTAGCTCTTCTGCGGTCGCGAACATTGCCTCATCCCACGGCACTTCCCTCCAGGCATCGTGGGCAGACTCACGTAGCAGCGGCGTGGTTAGGCGCTGGGGGCTCTCCCGCTGTTCCAGCATGGCCTCAGCGCGGACACACTCGGGATGGTCTATCGACAGAATTCGCTGGCCCTCGCTCACCACGGTGATGGGACAGCTGGCCGTGCACATGTAGCAGGCCGAGTAGGTCGTCTTTGGAGACATCGGCGCGATCCCGTGAGGGGGGCCTGTGTAATGTTATGCATGAGTGGCAGTGAGGCCACTGCCGCACCCTCCTGCCCGTCTTCACACTTGCAGGAGACGGAATCACGGCAAGACTCCTACCAGCCTGGCCTCAGCCGGTCACGAGCCGTATTGTTGGGGTCAGTACTGATGGCTGAGGGCTCCCAGTGGGCTCTTTCCCCGACCCGCCTCCCGGTGGCTCTCGCCTACCGCTGGACCGTCGCCCGCTCGGGTGGTAACGGCAAGCGAATTGAGGGAAAGCATGGAGGCTGAGACACGCAGACCGACGCACGCACAGATCGACGTGTACGGCATCACGCACCCTGGTCTGGTGCGCAAGAAGAACGAGGACCATTTCTTCACCGGTTCGGTGTCCAGCGGCATCATGGTTGACTACACCAGCCTTCCCTCAGACGCCGGACGGATCCTGGAGGCAGAGCGATTCGCAACGCTGGCGATGATAGCCGATGGGGTGGGGAGCACTGGCGGTGGCGAAGAGGCGGCCCGCTGTGCAGTGGAGACGATCAGAAGACACGTCTCCCAACGTTTCCACGAGGCCCTGGCCGAGGAGGCAACCGATCCCGATGCGTTTCCACGCCTGTTATCGGATGCGGCGTTGGCCTGCCACGAGCAGCTGCTCGAGCGTGCAGAGCGGCATCCGGAGCGCACGCGGTTCGCCACGACACTGACGCTGTTTCTGGGACTTTGGCCGCATGGTTACCTGCTACAGGTTGGCGACAGCCGCTGCTACCTGTTTCGGGATGGGCGGCTCACGCAGATCTCGCGCGATCAGACGATGGCGCAGGAGTTGATCGACAAGGGTGTGCTGACAGTGACGAAGGCGCACGCAACGAAATGGGCGCACGTGCTCTCCAGCTCGATTGGCGGTCAACAAGCCGCTCCAGTGGTCTCAAGGATCATCCGCAAGTGGGGGACGGTGGTGCTGCTCTGCAGTGACGGTCTTACGAAGCACGTTTCCGACGAGCGCATCGGCGAACGGCTGGCCAACCTCACCAGCTCTCGCCAAGTGTGTGAGGACCTGCTGCAAGATGTTCTCGACGACGGAGCCGGTGACAACGTCACGATAATCGTGGGGAGAACCATTCACGCTCGCTGAATACTGTCAGCCGCTGCCTCGCTTCCAACTGTGGCTACCCTCATGAAGGGCATACTCGGTTCCAGAGTCTTGCGCCAGGCAGAAGGGGAGCCGCAAAGTCAAAGGCGGCTCCAGTTGAGTTTCTGGTTCAGTCGCCGCTCAGAGGCTCCATCTGCTTGCGGGCCCGCAGCCAGGTCCCCAACAGTATTGCCGGTGGCATGATCACGACTAGCAGGGCCCACACCCACGTGGGTGTGTAGGAGAACAGCGGATTGGATGAGATGATGGCCCAGATGAATCCGCCTGCCTGGATCAGCGCGAGAGCCAGACCCGCGAGGATTGCGGCTCGTCCCGCTATCCATGCTGAGACGAAGCCAGCCAGCACCCCGACCGCGGCACTGTAGAATAACTTGGCTATCAACACCTGTGGGTCGTTCCGCAGTGCGAAATACTGTGCCCTGCCATCAGGAACCGAGCCGTTCAGACTCACTACCAGGGCAAACTCGATAGCCTCAACGAGCGTGTAGGCCACGATCATTCCGGCGAATATCGCCAGTACAAAGCGTAGCAGTTGCAGCGAGTCGTTCACTCGGCCAACACCGCCATGTGCACTACCTTCTTCTCCACCACCAGAGCTGCGCCAACTACTGACTTCCCCCGCAGCCGAAGTTCCTGGCCGAGCCCGACCGCCGGATACTCCTCGGCCTCCAATGACCTGATACTCTCGAGTATTGCGTCGACCTCGAGGTCCGTTTTCTGTCGCCGCCGCGCGCGCGGATCGATGGAATCGAGCGCGTTACTGCGAGCCAACTTCGGGAGCACGCCCTTGAGCGTGTCGTGCGAGTCGAACAGCTCCACGCCCATGAGCTGTCCGTTGCTCACGAACACGGCTCCCACCTGACCCTCTGCTGGCTTAAGGGCGTTGACTGATCTCTCCAGCCGCTTCCGGTGCTTGGAGTACATTGTGCCCGTGGCGCCGGTGGGTGATGCGGCTTCGAGCCGCTCTGATTTCGCCTCGATGTGCGACCAGACAGCGCCTTGATCGCTCGCCCGCGAGCCGGTCCGCATACTGTCGCTGACCGAGCGCATCTGCGCTGCTCTGCCCTCGGTGTCCATGACCCAGTCAGCATCCGTGAAGTCCCTAGAAGTGTACTGCCAGCGTCCTGCTTCCACACAAGACACCGGCACTTCGATCGTCTTGCGAGCCGGGACCATCACTGTCACGTTGAGGATGCGGTTCTGCTTCGCCCCCACCAACTCCTCCCCGTCAAGCAGTAGCACCGGACGCTTGCCGCGGTTCGTTACACGCAGGTTCGGCACCGAGCCTGTTTCAGACACCTCCGTTACCTCAAGTGTGCTGCGCCGGAATGCCTGACTGGCCAGATCGTAATCGCTCTCACCCGCCGCAGGGTCGAGCAGGGGGTACATTGTGAGTTCGGCGCCGCCCACCGGCTCACCAACCGTGATCCGTTCCAATGCTTCTTGTATTGCTGTCATTTGTTTTCCCCCATCTGCTGCGCAAGCGCAAAGGATGCCAGTGGGTGTGACATCCGGCGGCGGGTGACCCTTTAAAGCTATGTCGGTGGCAGGAGTACGGCAGATTCGGGTGCAGGGAGCAAGGGTGGTACGCTATGTGACTGGATTGCCCTTCCATTGCAGCTCACCTATCGCGCGGTCAAGTGCGAAGCTGAGGGGACTGCTTCCCTCGGCTTCGCGGCATGGTAGCTGGGCTGTCGTGGATGCGCGCTGCTACGGCTCTCGCCCGTAAAGCGCCTTCCACTCCTCCTCGAATTCGTGTCCCGGCACCCAGCGCGGCGCATCGTCGGCGTTGGCAACGCGTAGAGCTGTCTCGAACAAGATCCGCAGGTCGCGTGCGGTTCCCTCCAAGTCCCACTCGGGACGGATCTCGTCCGTCACCTGATGATAGTGTTGCTGTCGGTACTCGTCAGGATCGAACCGGAGAGGCTCGACGTATTCCGTACCGCGCTGAAGGTACAGCGCGGGGATCCCGGCCTTGGCAAAGCTGACCTGGTCCGAGCGGTAGAAGCTACCTGCGTTGGGATTGGGATCGCCCTTGGCCGTCAGGCCGTGCTCTTCGGCCACCGTACTGAACGTAGCACCGATGGTATTCATCTCGATCCCGATTGCAGCGATATCGTTGGTGACGCCAAAAACCTGGGGCGAATCCACGTTGAAGTTGGCAACGATCTGAGAGCGCGGTATCGGCGGGTTCTCCACGAACGCGCTGCTCCCGAGCAAGCCACCCTCCTCGGCCGTCACTGAGACGATCGTGATGGATCGTCGTGGCGTAGCTGCAGCGAACGCCTGGGCGACAGCTGTGATGCCAGCGACGCCGAGGGAGTTGTCCAGCGCGCCGTTGTAGATCTTGTCTTCACCTGGGAGGTCTGGATTCATGCCCAGGTGATCGTGGTGCGCGGTGAACACGATGTACTGATCGGCAAGCGTGGGATCTCTGCCACGGATCACCCCAGCTACGTTCTCTGCTTCGACTCGTTCGATCTCGGTCTCGATGTGTGCGGTCACTCGGAATCCGGTGTCTCGCGGCCGGAACTCACGCTGCGCCGCCATCTCGAACAGACCGGTGAGGCTCGTTCCCATGGAAGCCGCAATGCGTTCGGATGTGGTCGAGTCGATCCACGAGAGGAAATCGAGTCTGTAGGTCCGCTGCCAGACCTGACGTGAGCCGGTATTGCCTATGACGCTGAACAGATAGCTTGCCGACTCGGTGGTGTGGATCACAATCGCACCGGCAGCGCCGTGTTCCTGTGCCTGCTCGAACTTGTAGGTCCAGCGTCCGTAGTAGGTGCGTGCGGGGCCGCCAAACAATTCTACTCCGTTTTCCTCGACCGGAGGGTCGTTGTTCAAGAACAGCAGAACCTTGCCACTCAGGTCTTCACCCTTGAAGTCGTCCCAATCGTGCTCTGGTGCTTCGACCCCGTACCCCACAAATACGATGGGGACGTTCGCCAGATCGACCACTTCCCGTTCCGCCGTGGACCAATAGGTGATGTTGCGGTCGTTATCGAGCGGCAGTGGCCCCCGCGGCCCGCGAATCGTGAGCGACGAGCGCTCAATGTCTTTCTGCATTCCGACCAGCTCGACTGGGAGAAAATAGGAGTCGCCAACAGGCTCGAGACCGATTTCCTGGAAGCGTTGTGCGATGTATCTGACCGCTCGGGCTTCACCGGAAGAGCCGGGGCTGCGACCCTCCATACTGTCTGCCGCCAGCACTTCAACGTCGGCCATCATACCGTCGGCGGTGATTCTATCGGCGGGATCTGGGTTACAGGCCTCAGCCGCGAGGGCTATGGCAGTTGCCAGCGCTGCTACGAACTGTCTCTGCATTCTTGCAGACCTCGTTAGGAGTCCGTTGTCGATGGGGGACGCCCTGGGGCGACTCGTGGAGAAAACTATACGGTTTGCCAGTGGATTACAGGAGTGGGGAGCGGGAAGCAGGGAGCAGGGAGTGGAGAGTGGGGGCGGCATGGATTGTCCGCGCCCTTGATCAGTGTTGTTCGGGAGGCTTGCTTTTATCACTCTCGAGGAAACTGCTCCGGCCGACGAGTGAAACATCACGGGTCGGACGGGTTAAATCGATTATGGAGCTGCAGGAATAAGGACTCGTGATAGGAGGGCCAGTTGCTGCGGAGAATAAACAATGCTAAGCGGATGGTGTCAGCCCCGGCGGCTTTGTTGCTGGTGTTCGTGGCCAGCTGCGGACCGTCGGCTGAAACCAGGGAACGGATCGCCGAGCTGGAGCAGGCTGCGGCTGAGAAGGATAGCCTCCTTATTCAGATTGCGGACCTGGGCCGGTTCATGAGCGATGTCAGTGCGGAGCTCTCGGACGTCAGCCTGGAGGGATCAGGCCTCGAAGTGTTGATGGAGTCTCCTGGCCAGGCCTCGCGGGACTCCGTCTTGGTCAAGATCCAGTATCTGACCGATCGTGTCGACCAGAGTGAGCAGCGGTTGGCGGAGAGCCAGAGACGGATACGCTCCTTGGCCCTGGAATCCGACACGCTGGAAGCGTTGCTTGCCGAGACCATCCGCAGCTATGAGCGGACGCTGGAAAACCAACGCGCTACGATCGAATCCCTCACCGAGCGGGTGAACGCGCTGGAAGAGGAGAACGTCCGGCTCGTCGCCTCGGTCGACACACTGTCCACACAGCTCGACACTCTCAAGACCGAGGCCAACACAGTCTACTATGTGGTTGGCACCAAAGACGAGCTGATCGAGCGGGGTCTGGTGGAGAAGGAAGGTGGGGCGAGATTCCTGTTCATCTTCGGCAAGCGTGGTGAGACGTTGGTGCCGGCGCGGGAGCTCGATCCGGCGGAATTTACAGCCATCGACAAGGATCACGTGACCACTATCGTGCTACCCGATTCAACGGCGGAATACGAGATCGCTTCACGCCATCCGACGGAGTATATCGTGGCGGAGTCGATCGAGGACGGCAAGATCAGGGGTGCGGCGATCCAGATCGTTACGCCGGACGAGTTCTGGAAGGCGTCACGGTACCTGATTGTCGTTCAGAAATCGTAGCTGCTGACGACACGGCCGCCGCAGACAGGGCGGCCGTGTCGCCCAAACCGGCGTTGATGGATTCCCCGCGGCCGCATCGGACAAGGCCCGGCGGTCCCGTATTCCCAGCGGCCTTCTTCCGTTCCCGCTCCCTGTACCCCGTCCCCGGTACCCCTATTCCACTCGCATCGTGACCAGCGGGTCGACCCGTGTGTGGCGGCAGACCGGTACCCATATTGCGAGGGCGGCCGCAGCGAGGAGAATGGCAGGAGCCGCAATCAGTATCACGGGATCGCGCGGGCTGATGTCGTACAGCAGGCTCTCCATGATGCTGCCTGCCAGGAGGGCGCAGAGGATCCCCACCGCCGTCCCTGCGGACACCACGCTGAAGGAAGCAGCGAACATGCGCCGGCGCACCGCTCCTGATGCCGCACCGAGCGCCATTCGAATGCCGATTTCACGGCTGCGGCGGGAAACCGAGTAACTCACCACACCGTAGATTCCCACGGCGGCCAATACTAGAGAGACGGCGGCGAAGCTCGCCAGGACTGACAATGTGAAGGTGCGTTCCCGAAAGCTCGCTCCGACGAGCGAGCTCATTGTGTGGATCGTGCCCGGCACATTGGGTGAAACGGCGCGAAGACGTTGCCGCACAGGTCCGGCCAGGGCAGCCGGATGACCGCTGGTGCGGATCACGGCAGTGAGGTACCGGGTGTAGTTCATACGTTGGGACCAATACACGAATCCCTCCGGCTGGCGGCCCGGTGCTCGGCGCCAGTCTCGGGCTTCAGCGACCACGCCGACAACGGTGAGGTCCACGTCCGGCCAGAAGGGAACGAACTGGACTAGTCGTCCGACCGGATCCTCACCCGGAAAGGCCTGGTTCGCCACGGCCTGGTTGAGAATCACGACCGGTGCAGCATCGGCGCCGTCCTCGGCCGTGAACACCCGCCCCTGGAGCAGCGGAATACCCATGGTGGTGAAGTAATCCTCATCGACCACACGCCATCCTGAGGAGGGGGGAGCATCTTCCAGTTCGATGACATCCGGTACTGGAGCCGGCAGCACCGCGCCCGTCATGCTGGTGGCTTCGATCGGCAGGTGGCTCACGAATCCCACGGAAGTGACACCCGGCAGGGACAGGAACTGCCGCTTCAGCTCTTGAAGGTCGGCGACTCGAGCCGTGTCCGATTCGTACTGGCTGCCAGTGAAGTCCAGGGCCACGGTCAGCACGCCTTCGGGTCGGAAGTTCGTTTCGACCGCCAGCACCTGCTGCAGACTCCGCAGCAGCAGACCGCACGCAGCAAGGAGGATCACGGCCAGCGCCACCTCTCCACCCACCAGGAGACTCCAGCCAGCGTTGCTGGTTCGTGGGGTATCGCCCCGTTGCCGACCCCTGAGAGTGGCCGCGCTGTCGCCCGAGACTCGCAAGGCCGGCAGCAGACCGAACAGAACGGCTGTTACCGCGGTGGCAGACAAGGCGAACACGATGACCGTTTGGTCGATCGTGACTGTCGGGAGTCGGGGTACCAGGTCAGAGCCCCCAGCGCGGACCAGGGTCAACGTCAGTTGGGACAGGCCCAGACCAAGGAGCCCCGCCATGCCGGCCAGGATCACGCTCTCGGTGAACAGTTGTTGGATCAGTCTAATTCGCGCCGCGCCTACCGCAGTGCGGATTGCCATCTCACGCTCTCGTGCGGTACAGCGCGCCAACAGGGTGCTGGCCACATTGGAACACGCCAGCAGCAGCAGCAGTCCGGCGGCTCCCAGCAGCAGGAGCAGTGGGCGCTCCACCTCTCCCAATATCTCGCCCCTAAGAGGACGCATGCTCACCGCGACAGTCCGCGTCTCGTCGGGGTACGCATCTCGGATCCGCTGCGCGATCCGATCCATCTCCTCTTGTGCCTGTGCCCAAGTCACTCCGGGCGCCAGGCGGCCCACGGCCCGGTAGTTGTGAGATGATCGAACCCGGAAGGCATTCGGCTCCAGTGGGAGGTACACATCGCCTTGCTCCAGCACCTTGAAACCCGGAGGCATGACACCCACGACCGCGAACTGCCTGCCGGAGATCGTGACGCTGAGGCTGCTCAAGTCGCTGTTGGACCCGAATACACGCTGCCAGAAACCGTATCCGAGCACTGCGACTGGATCGCCCCCAGGACGATTCTCCTCGGGCAGAATCGGACGTCCCAAGATGGGCTGAGCCCCCAGGACCTGGAAAAACTCACGCGAGACCAGGAGGATCGTGCCTCGGGCGGGCTCGTCCCCGCCAAGCACCGTGCCGTCGGACGGGAATCGGATGGCGGTGATCCCAGTGAAACTGCGGCACTCGCTCCTCCAATCCTCGAAGTTGGGGAACGAGAGCGTCAGCTCGCTGCCGTCGGCTCGGCGCTCCCTCAGGATTGCCAGGCGATCCGGATCGGAGAACGGGAGCGGCTGAATCAGCACTCCGTTCACCAACGTGAAGGCCACCGTGGAAGCCCCGATGCCGAGGGCAAGGGTGACTACCGCTGCCAGACTGAACCCGGGACTACGTGCGAACTGCCGGACCGCGTAGTTGACGTCGCGCTGGACGGTGTCGAGCGCGGTTTTCGCGCGCGCTCTCCTGTCGGAGTCAGTGGACATGTCGTTGTGCTTTGACCGACGTGCCAGTGTGAACCTCAGGGCCAGAGCGATTGCTCCCCCGACTGTTGCAAGCCACAGCCTCGTGGTGCTCGAGGCGCCGGCGCTGTTGTCGAGCTCTTCCTGGAGGTCGCCCAGCAGTCCTTCGCGCACGTCCCGGTCACGCACCGTGAGGTGTAGTAGCAGCACTGCGAGTCGCGGCAGGCGGTACTGGCTGGCGGGCGGTCCGTGTCGCGGCGTCATGCCTCCTCCAGTAGGTGCTCGTGGCCAGCCCAGAGCTCGAACAGGGCTCGGCCCGACGCCCGTAGCGCCGCGCGGCCCTTGGCGCTCAAGCCGTAGTACCGCTTGGCCCGGCCACCTCGACGGGCGTCGGGGTCACCCATGCGAGTCAGGAGATAGCCCTTGCTGACGAGCCGCTCGAGCGTCGTGTACGCGGCGCTGCGTGATAGCTTTCTTCCCACACGCTTGTCCAGCTCGTTTCGGATCGATATACCGTAGGCATCGTCCCCCTGACCCAGGACCACCAGGAGGATCATCTGTTCCAGCTCGCCGAGGTAGGTGGTCTTGTTCATTTGTCAATTGTGTAGACAAAATGCACTACGGGGGCCGAGGGTCGGGGGTTTCGGGCGGGCGCCGGGCAGGATCCTCCTGTGTTTGAACTAGCCTCGTACTTGTGATGCGCGTAGCTTAGCCCCTAAGCGGGGAGTCGCTTGCATGACGGACATGCTGGACCAGCTCACAGAGGCCCTTACCGGCCGCTACCGTATTGGACGGAAACTTGGTCAGGGTGGTTGGGCGATTGTCTACCTGGCCGACGACCTCAAGCACGACCGCAAGGTAGCGGTCAAAGTACTCCTCCCTTCGTTGGCAGGCATGCTCGGGCCCGAACGGTTCTTGAACGAAATAAGGGTCACGGGCAACCTGCAGCATCCCCACATCCTGCCACTATACGATTCGGGCAAGGCCGGTGGTTTCTTGTACTACGTCATGCCGTACGTGGAGGGAGAGTCGCTGCGCGACCGTATCGACAATGAGATGCGACTATCGGTCGAGGAGACGCTGAGCATCATCGAGCAGGTGGCCGAGGCACTCCACTACGCACACGGCCGCGGCGTGATTCATCGCGACATCAAGCCGGAAAACATCTTGATACAGGACGGCGCGCCCATGCTGGCGGACTTCGGGATGGCGCTGGCCGTAAGCACAGCCGGGGGCAAGCGGCTGACCCAGACCGGCATCACCGTCGGTACACCTGACTACATGAGTCCGGAGCAGGCCCACGGAGCCACGCTGGACGGCCGCAGTGATGTCTATGCGTTGGGCTGCGTAGCCTACGAGATGCTGGCGGGCCGTCCGCCGTTCAGTGCCAGCACATCGCGGGAATTGATGGCGCGGCAGGTCGGGCAGCCTCCACCGTGGCTGCGTAACCGCAGGCCGGATATCCCACCTCGAATTGCGCGGGCGATCGACAAGGCATTGTCAAAGGTACCGGCGGACCGGTTCGCTAACCCCCGGGATTTCGCCAATGCCTTGAAGGGTGAGGGCGACGTAGCCCGCTGGGAAAAGACTCGCCCCAAGCTACTGAGATTCGCGGCAGCGGTGGCGCTGCTCGTGGCGCTAGTTCTCGTTTGGTGGCTGGCTTTGCGTTGAGACCTTAGCTGAAACAAGAGGAGCACAGCATGGCACGGAACATCGGTCGCCGAGATTTCGTGAATGGCGGCGTGACCGCAGCTCTTGGTGCGGCGTTCTACCCGTTCTCGCGCATCCGTACGACACCGAGCTTCGACTTGGTGATCACCAACGGCACCATACTCGACGGTACGGGCGGGCCGTCCTGGCATGGGGATCTCGGTCTCTTGGGCGATACAATCACAGCGATAGGGTCGATCGATCCCCAACAGGCAGGCCGGGTCTTGGATGCATCGGGCCTCCACGTGGCGCCCGGGTTCATCGACATCCACTCACATTCCGACCAGACCATCTTCGCCTATCCCACAGCTGACAGCCGAGTGCGGCAGGGTATCACTACCGAGGTCACAGGCAACTGTGGTTCCTCGGCCGCGCCACTGGAAGGCGTGGGCGCGGAAAGAAGACGTGCGGATCTGGCGGAGGACGCTGGCGTGCCCGTGACCTGGAATGGCGTAGCATCCTACTTCGATACTTTGGATCAGCTGGGGCTCTCGATCAACCAGGCGTTTCTGATCGGGCAGGGCACAATTAGACGAAACGTCGCCGGGCTCGAGGACCGGTTGCTCACGGCGGACGAGTTGGGGGCCGTGGTGCGGGCGTTGGAACAGGGGATGGATGAAGGGGCATTCGGCCTCTCGACGGGTCTCGAATACGCTCCCGGGATGTTTACTCCCACTGATGAGATTGTAGCGCTCGCTTCAGTGGTCGCGCGGCGCGGGGGGCTGTACGCGTCGCATATTCGCGACGAGGAGGCGGCGTTGCTGGAGGCGGTCGATGAGGCCATCCAGATCGGAAGACGCAGTGGAGTACGCGTCGAGATCGCCCACTTCAAGGCTGCCGGAAGAGCCAACTGGGGCAAGCAGCGGGCCGCGCTCAACCTGGTGGAGGCAGCCCGCCGCGATGGCGTACAGGTGCTGGCCGACGCGTATCCCTACACCGCGTACTCGACCAGCCTGACGATCTTCCTGCCGGCCTGGGCAAGGGCAGGCGGCTGGCTCCGACTGAAACAACGCTTGGACGACGCGGCCGAGCGGGCACGCATCCGGGCGGACTTGATAGCCCAGGTGGCAATGAGCCCCGGCGGTTTCGATCGCGTTGTCATCACAAGTACGCGCAGTGAGGAAAACCGGGTGGTAGTAGGCCAGAGTCTCGACGAGATCGCCGCATCGTGGCAGTTGGATCCGGCAGACGCCGCGCTCAAGCTGATCCTGGAGGAGGAAGGCAACGTGGGGATGGTGGGTCACGGCATGAGTGCGGGCAATGTCGAAATGGTGCTCTCACATCCATTGGTAATGATCGGTTCGGATGGTAGAAGCGTCGCGCCGACCGGCAAGGCAGCGGAGACCAAGCCGCACCCGCGTTACTACGGTACTTGTGCTCGGGTGCTGGCGCACTACTGTCGCGAGCGGCAACTGTTCGATTTGCCTGCTGCGGTGAGGAAGATGACGAGCATGCCGGCCGACCAGGCCGGGATCCGCGACCGCGGCCGCATCGCGCGTGGCAAGAAAGCCGACCTCGTGGTGTTCAGCGCGGAGCAGGTCAAAGACCAGGCCACCTTCGCCGATCCCCACCGATTTGCCTCGGGGATCGAGTATGTGTTGGTCAACGGTAAACTCGTCGTGGACGGTGGAAGCCATACCGGAGGGCGTCCGGGGCAAGTGCTGCGGAAGGGTTGACCGACAGCGACGCTCCGGGGGCTTCGGCCTCCAAATTTCGCCATGCACCTCTCAGTTGACAGTGACTCTTGGCTGAAGGTTGAAATCCGCAGGCCGAAGTTCGGGATTTGAAGCCGAGCCCCTGCCTCTCTCTCCTTCCTCCCCTTCTCCCAACCAACAGATCCAGTTGAGCGCCAGCCGACTCAACCCGGTTGGTCTCACCGAATCACATTGTTGGCGGTGTGGAACGCCGACAGTGACGAGGGACTGCTCCTTCGTTTGACGCCTCCTTGACGCTCCGGTGAGAGGGTTAACGCGTCGTCAAATCAACGTGATTGGTCTCATTCGCCCGAAACCGCTGGGTGAACGGGAAAGTGGGGCTACGACCAAGGAGGTTTCCATGAAGCGTTTGCTCTATCTCTCACCAATCATTGCCGGCGCACTGACGTTTGCTGCGTGCGA
>CP070666.1:3758871-3765929 GCA_020351775.1 Gemmatimonadota bacterium
GACCGAGCTCACCAGCAACACCGCGACAGCCGCATTGGGAATGCCGTTGATGGCGGGTGTGGCTCAGGGGTTGGGGGTGGCAGCGCTGCCGCTCATGGTGGCTGCGGCACTGGCTGCGTCGATGGCATTCATGCTCCCGGTGGCCACACCTCCCAATGCCATCATGTTCGGTTCCGGCGCCATCCGGTCGCGCGACATGGCGGTGGGAGGGATCGGACTCAACCTGGCGGCCATAGCCATTATTACGCTGATGGTATGGCTGTGGATCTGATTCTTTGGGTGGTGCGGCACGGTCATGCGGTGGGAGCGGAATGACTCCTGAACGCATATTCGCTGTGGCCGGTGCCATATCCGGGTTCCTGAGTGTCGCCGCCGGGGCGTTTGGCGCTCACGCACTGCGCCAGCGCTTGAGCCCGGACCTGCTTGCAGCGTTCGAAACCGGTGTGCGATACCAGGTGTACCACGCGTTGGCGTTGTTCGCGGTGGCGTGGGCGGCAGGCCGCTGGAGCGCACCTCAAATCCCGTGGGCCGGCTGGTTGTTCTTAGCCGGCACTGTAGCTTTCTCCGGCAGCCTGTATGCGCTGGCGCTCACCGGAACTCGCTGGCTGGGCGCCGTCACACCCATCGGGGGCGTTTGCTTCTTGGCAGGTTGGCTGAGCCTGGCCTGGGGTATCGCGCTAAGAAACTGAACCATAACCGATGCCAAAACGTGGTAGGTAACATGAGAATGTTGGCAATCATCTGCCTGCTCGTGGCGGCAACAGGCATCGGTTGTGTGACGAATCCCGAAAGAGGCATCCTGTTACTCACCGACCTGTCCCAGCTTCCCGACACGACCTACGAGGAACAGGTCAGCCTTAGCGGTCGGGTCGTGAGGAGTCCGCCCATGGCGAACATCCCATTGATCATGGTCGTTACGGTGACCGGCGGCGCAACCACGGTTGCCGATACCGCCAACCTAAATGGACTGTTCGACGTCACGATACCGCTGGTGACCAACGCGGACAACGACCTGGTCGCCACTGCGACGGACAACGCCGGTTCGACGATGCCCGACCCGGGCCGCTGGACAGTAGTACAAGTAGATACGACCAATCCTCCACCGACCGGCGCCGGTCGCTAGAGCACGCGAGCCAAATGTACGACACCGTCTACTTCAATGGTGCTTACCAATCGAGAGATCGGGTCAGTGTGTCGCCGGACGACCGGGGGTTCCTGTTTGGAGACGGAGCCTATGAAGTGATCGTGGCGTACGGCGGTCGTTGCTTCCGCAAGTCTGATCACCTGAAGCGGTTGAACCACAGTCTGCGCGGTCTACGCTTCTCGGGGTTCGATGCCTTCACATTGGACTCGGTGATCGACGAGTTGTTGCTGCGAAACTCCGTGAGTTCGGAGGACGTCACGACCTATATCCAGGTCACACGCGGAGCAGCTCCCCGCAAACACGCCTTTCCGGACGATCCCAGACCGACTGTGTTTGCACAGGTGAACCCGGTGGTCCGCGATCCCGCGTTCAAGACGGGCATATCGGCGATCACGGTACCGGACACACGGTGGAGCCGCTGCGATATCAAATCGATCAACTTGATTCCCAACTGCCTGGCAAACGAGCTGGCGCAGCAACAGGGCTGTATCGAGGCGATATTCGTACGTGACGGAGTGGTTCTCGAAGGGACGTTGTCGTCGTTCTTCGCGGTGTTCGATGGGGTAGCTTGTACAGCCCCGCTCAGCAACTACATACTGGCCGGAGTGACCCGGCAGGTGGTGCTGGAGATCTGTGCCCGAGAGGGAATACCTTATAGCGAGATGCCGATCTACCTCAACGATTTACACGACGCGCAGGAGATGTTCATTACCGGCACCACCAGGGAAGTCGCGCCCGTTATCCACATGGACGGAAGGCCGGTGGGCTCGGGGCGTCCCGGTCCTTTCGTGCGCCGCCTGGCCGAGCTGTACAGGTTAGAGGCCGAGACTGCAACCATGAACGCGCGCGCTCCGTAGGTGGAAGAGAACGATCATGGAGCAACGTAGGTGTGGGTCATGTGGTGCCCAACTAGAGATTCTGCGCCGGCCTCTACGACGTTTACGGTGGAGCCGATACTGGTTCAAGGGGTTCGCCAGCTTTTTTGGGAGGCCCTTGCGGATCTGCCCCAAGTGTGGCGCCATGTACTCCGGTGAAGGGGAGTTGCTGGCGGCTGCCGCCGTACAGACCGAGGAGGAGGTCCGCTTGGATCTGTACCGCAGGGACATGGCGTACTTGAGGGACAGCTTCGGCGGAGTCATCGTGGCGGCAGAGATCGCGGCAATCTGGCTCTTTGCCGGCGCCGAATCGGCCAACGTTGCAGCGGGGATCTTGGCCGCGTCACTCGGGGCCGCCGCCTTTGTTCCGTTCGGGTTCTTTGGCAGTAAGGTCAGGCGTGCTCGGAAGGAACTGAAGCGCATGAAACAGATCCGCCTGCAGCGACGGGTCCCACAGCGCTAGGACATCAAGTGTAGCTCACACAGTCGAGGGACGTACCGGAGCAAGAAGAAGTGGCTGGCACTCAATGAGTACCAGCCACCCTTGGTTACTGTATCGCCAGTCGGTACTATGCCACGGTCTCCAGTGGATAGACGCTGACCTTCATCCGCTTCTTGGTCTTGTGCTCGAACTTCACGACGCCATCGATCAGGGCAAACAGTGAATCATCGCTGGCGCGCCTGACGTTGGTGCCCGGGTGGAATTTGGTGCCACGCTGTCTGACCAGGATGTTGCCAGCTCTGACGAACTGCCCGCCGAACCGCTTCACTCCGAGGAACTTCGGTTGTGAATCGCGGCCGTTGCGGCTCGAGCCTACGCCTTTCTTGTGCGCCATATAGCTAACCCAGCCTGAGACTGGTGATCTTGACCTCGGTGAACTGCTGCCGGTGTCCCGTCTTACGGCGGTAGTTCTTGCGCCGCTTGAACTTGAAGATTATGACCTTGTCGTCCTTGCCGTGTCGCACTATCTCTGCCGTCACCTTGGCCCCGGTCACGGTGGGCTTCCCGGTCTTGACCTTCTTCCCGTCACTCGCCAGCAAAACCTCATCGAAGGCGACCTTGGAACCCGGTTCGCCCTCGATTTTCGGCACCCGCAGAGTGTCGCCCTTGGCGGCCCTGAACTGTTGCCCCGCAGCCTTGAAAATGGCGTATGACATAGCCTGTAACACTACCCAGGGCAATGCGTTGGGTCAAGGCAACGGGGAGCGCCGACCCGTCACGCCACCTCGTATTCCCCGGTGACGTCCCGTCCTGCCGGCTGGGCCACCAGGCGGAACTGATCCATCTGAGTGGTGGGATTGTCGCGTAGTTCCACATCCATCCCGGTGGCGTGGCGCAATTCCTCCAAGAATTGGGGCTCCTGCTCCACCAGGTAGAGGGCGACTTCCGGATGGATCTGCACCGTCATCTTGGTTTCCTTGTTACCGTGAGCGACCCGTCGCAGCGACCGCTCCAGCCGCCGCGCGACGACCTCCGGCCGGAACACACTCCCCGCGCCACCGCACTCGCGGCATTGGACCGTCATCGAATCCCACAACGCCGGCCGCACCCGCTGCCGTGTCATCTCCACCAGCCCCAGCTCAGAAACCTGGAACGCCCGCGTGCGGGCCCGGTCGCGTCCCAGATGGGTGCGCAGCTCCTGCAGCACCCTGTCACGGTTGGACTGGCTCTCCATGTCGATGAAGTCGATCACGATTATCCCACCCACATCGCGCAAGCGCAGCTGTCGCGCGATCTCACGCGCAGCATCCAGGTTGGTGCGCAGGATAGTTTTCTCGTGGTCCTTCTTGCCAGTGTAGCTGCCCGTGTTCACGTCGATCGATACCAGTGCCTCGGTGGGTTCGATGATGACGTAGCCCCCCGATGGCAGGTTCACGCGACGCTCGAACAAGATCCGGATCTCTTCCTCGATATCGAACTCGTCGAACAGAGGTGTACGTCTCCTGTACAGCTTCACACGCTTCTTCAGTTCGGGATGCACCTGCGACAGATAGCGGTTGATGTCGCGGTGGATGTCTCTCGAGTCGACCAACAGTCGATCCACCTTCGAGCTGAACAGGTCTCTTATGATCCCACTGGTGAGCGAGGCTTCACGCTGTACCAGATGCGGCGCTTTGAGCCGGACGAAATGGGCTTTGCGCTCGATCTTCTTCCACAGATCGAGCAGAGATTTCATCTCGCGTTTCAGATGGTCCTCGGTGAGGTCCTCGGCGACCGTCCGGATGATCACGCCACCCGCCTTCTTGGGCAGCGCCTTGCGGACCATCTGTCGCAGGCGCCAGCGCTCCTCGCGCGACTCGATCTTGCGACTCACCCCGATCTTGGACGCGAGCGGCATGTAGACCAGAAACCGGCCGGCGAGCGAAACCTGGGCCGTGACCCTGGGCCCCTTGGTGCCGATCGCTTCCTTGGTTACCTGTACCAGCAGGTTCTGGCCGCGATCCAGCTTGTCCTGGATGTTGGGGATCGGCCGAGAATTGCGTCGCTTGCGTCCCCGCGATTGTCCCCCGCCCCCGTTGTTGCCGTTGCCGTTATCGTCTTCATCCGGCTCAACGAGATCGGATGCGTGCAGGAATGCGCTTTTCTCGACTCCGATGTCGACGAACGCCGCTTGCATGCCGGGCAACACAGCCTCGACCTTGCCCAAATAGATGTTTCCTACCGTACGGTCGATTTCGGGCCGATCGACCAACAACTCAACTAGGCGCTCGTCCTCCAGAATAGCCACGCGCGTCTCGCGCGGGCTGTGTGCAGTAATCAGTATTTCTCTCTTCAAAACCTCGTACCTCTGCTCGAGCGAGCGCTCCCGCCGTGGGACAGTCCCCTGACGCCAACGTCGCCTCGAGCTTGTGAATTTGTATGAGCGGGACCTGCGACCGATCCAGTCCCAGGGCCGCCTGTAGTACCTCTGTGGGCTTCACCACTTGCCCGCTCGCAGTCGTGGTCCTCAGGATGACCTCATCCTCGGCCACCACCGCGAATTCGTGTACCAGCGGTCGAATGTCGACCTGGCTGTGCCGCCGCTTGCGCTCGCGCTCGATCACCACCGATGGTGCGGCCATGAAGGCCGCAGCAGCATCCGCGAGGATCCCGTAGGTCGTCGCAAACGTCGGACGCAGAAACTGCGCAAGATAACCACTACATTGGATTGCCATCACCAACGAACTGCTCTTCGGTGGCATTGCAGCGGCCGCCGAGAAGGCAATCCCCGATGCCGCGTGGGCATTGAGCCTGTCCAGCAACTCCCTTAGATGCCCAGCGGGCCAGGTGCCCGCCAGCTCGACGTCGATCCACTCGGCGTCCGACGTCCAGCCGAGCGCCAGCGGGGGACCTGCTGATAGGCGGGGTCTGGGAGCATAGCCCTCCGAATAGAGCACCGGCACGTGCGCGCGCCGCAGTGTTCGCTCCAGCTCCCTCAGGAGGTCTAGGTGTGAGATGAACCGCACTGCCCCACCCTTTGAGTAACCCAGTCTCACCGTCGTCCCCGGCACACCCTGCAACACTCCGGGGACCGGGGCGGACACCGGCGCCGCAGCCGGAGCCGCCAGGATGTTGCGTAACGCCTGGAAATCACACACACCGCACGACGAGCAACGTACGTTCTTGCACTCGGCGGTGATTCCTGCCTGGTACGCCTTGTTCCGTTCCTTTCTAAAGTAGCCGCGGTCGATACCGTAGCTCACGGTCTCCCACGGCACCTCCTCATCTTCCCCGATCTCCCTGAAGACGTCGAGCAAGGTCAGCCCGTTATCGTGTAGAGACTCCATCCAAGAATCGGGCGAGCAGTGCTCGCTCCACCCGTCGAACCGCGCTCCACGGCGCCACGCTCCCTCGATCACGGCACCGATCTCCCTACCGCCCCGTGAGATGATTCCCTCGATTGCAGTCTCGCCGCTGTCGTGATGGCGAACCTCCACGCCTCTTCCCTGCAGCCGTTTCCTGATCCATGAGAGTTTGCGCCGTGTCTCTTCGATCGTGTCCTGGCCTTCCCACTGAAAAGCCGTATGTGCTTTGGGCACGAAAGGTGAGAACGAGGCGGTGATCGAACGGCGGCCGGGATACCGACGCAAGATCGCCTTGATCTTGTCGACCAGTTGCGCCAGCTCCTCCAGGTCCGCCGGCCCCTCCGTGGGGTGACCGATCATGAAGTAGAGCTTGACGCTGGTCCAACCGGACTCCATGGCGCGATCGACGGCGGACAGTATGTCGTCTTCGGTAATCTCCTTGTTGATGACGTCGCGCAGCCGCTGACTGCCGGCCTCTGGCGCGAACGTGAACCCCGACTTGCGCACCCGACTCACGGCCTCGGCCAGCCCGACGCTGAAGGCGTCGGCCCGCAGCGACGGCAGGCTCACGCTCACTCCGCGATCCACCAGGGTGCGGCTCATCCGGTCGGTGAGCTCGGCGGCCTGCGAGTAGTCCGCCGTGGACAGCGACAGCAACGACACTTCCTGCCAGCCCGAGTGCTCGATCCCCTGCTCTGCCAGCTCGAGGGTCTCGTCCACATCCCTCTCCCGTGCCGGTCGATAAAGGTAGCCCGCCTGACAGAAGCGGCAGCCTCGTACGCATCCTCGCATGACCTCAATAGGCAGCCGATCGTGCGTCGTTTCTGTGAGGCTCACCACCATCTGCCGCGGGTAGTCTTCGGCGCGCAGCACCGGCACGGTGCGGGCAACCACCGGGAACGGCGTGCCTGCCGGCGCATCCGGCTTGGGTCGGGCGGTGCGGCCGCCGTCGGGGACGGAGTAGAGCGAGGGGACGTAGATGCCGGGGACGCTCGTGGCCAGGGTCTCGAGCAGTTGCCGTCGACTCCCAGTTCCCGGGCTCCCGCCCGGGGTCGGCTTCGATTGTCCGATGATCTCGAGGACTTCCGGCAGTGCGTCCTCGGCGTCGCCGATCAGCGCCGCGTCCACGAACCGCGCCAGGGGCTCGGGGTTGGATGCGCAGGGGCCCCCGATCATCACGATGGGGTGCTCCTCGGTGCGGTCGGCGGCGTCGAGCGGTATGCCTGACAGATCGAGCACCGTGAGGATGTTGG
>CP070666.1:3766029-3772742 GCA_020351775.1 Gemmatimonadota bacterium
AAGCGGCGATGCAGCTCCCAGCGCTCGAGCGTGGCTGCCAGCAGGAAACCGCCCAGGAACAGGAAGATCACGGGATCGGCGTACGAGGCTGCCACGCCGCGCAGATCGCCGGTGCCCATCAGTGGAAGTACGATCAGCGGAAGCAGTGCGGTGGCTTGCAACGGGACTATCGCGCTCAGCCACCAAACCGCCATCCATGCTGCTAGTCCCGCTACCCGCCAGGCGGGCTCGCTCATACCTAGCTGCGGGTCCAGCAGCAGGGTCGCTGCGAACAGTACGGGACCAGCAATCCGCGGCAGGTGTCGCATTCGACTGTCGGCGAACGGCGCGATCGCTGTCGTTCTGGTGATCAGCTGCTTTCCATCACCAATATCCTTCGGCCGCGGGATGTATTGCCTGATGGGTCTCACGGCGACCGGACCGCGTTGTGCAATCGTGTCAGCAAGATTCATCACGTGGCCTGTCAGCTGTTTCGCCATGACTGGCTCGTTCGCCGGCCCGACCGCCAGCGCCTCATGGGCTGGTATGATGCCACCGGCCAACAGCAACTTCAAGGCTGGTCCCAGCCCCGTTGTGCGTGATCGATCACCGCTACCCGCTTCATTCCACGACCCTACGTGCGACGTCAGGCCGGTTGGTGCAGATGGCGTCGACGCCCATCTCGATCAACTGCCGCATCCGGGTCGGATCATCGACGGTCCAGGCATACACTCGGTAGTCCTTGTCGTGGGCTGCCTCGATCAATCCTGCGTCGATTTGGTTCTCGACTTGCCACAGCTCAGTCGCGCCCGCGTCCTCGAGTTGGTCGAGTGGTTTGACCGGATAGGATGCCGATAGCACACCCGAGATCAGTGATGGCTGCCGTTGCTTCAGGCGCTTGATGATCCGGTGGTCGAACGAGTGTACGTGGTAGTTGCCGGGCGCCGGCCCGGCCCGTAGTACATCCAGTAGCCGGTCGTCGTGTTCCGCGGGCAGCGTCTTGACCTCGACGAAAACGAGCAGCTTGGTGCCGAGCGTCGACAATGCATCTGCCAGTAGTGGGATGGCCTCACCATTCGGGAGCTTGTGGTCCCTCAGCTCTCCGAGACGGACCTCCGCAATGCGGTGGGAATCCGCGACTGCGTCATGGTGGACGATCGCCACCCCATCCAGTGTGGTGTGCACGTCGAGCTCGACACCGTCCGCGCCCAGCTCCTCTGCCGCGCGGAACGCTGCGAGCGAGTTCTCGGGTTGGTACGCCGAAGCGCCGCGATGGGCGATGACTCGCGCGAGCAGGTTCTCGAAGCGGTTCACAGTCGCTCGACCACCATGGCGATTCCTTGCCCCACGCCGATACACATGGTTGCCAGGCCGTAACGGCTGCCGGTTCGCTCCAGCGAGTGCACCAACGTGGTGAGCATCTTGGCGCCGGTGCATCCCAGCGGATGTCCCAAGGCGATCGCGCCGCCGTGGATGTTCACCCGCTCGGGCTCGAGCCTGAGCTCGCGGATGCAGGCGATCGCCTGAGCCGCGAAGGCCTCGTTCAGCTCCACGAGTTCGATATCGTTGATGCTGAGTCCGGTGCGTTGTAGCACCTTGCGGGTCGCGGGCACCGGTCCGATACCCATGGTCGATGGATCGACTCCGGCTACTGCGGTGCCTACGATGCGTGCCAACGGCTCTGTCCCGCCCAGCCCGCGGGTCGTTCCCCCCAACACCAGCAGGGCGGCCGCCCCGTCGTTGATGCCGCTGGACGAGCCCGCCGTAACGGTCCCGCCCTCGCTCACGAACGCTGGCTGGAGCCGGGCCAGCCTCTCTGGCGTCACTCCGGCACGGGGGTGCTCGTCGCGCGTGACGTAATCGACTGTGCCATCCTTGAGCGTCACCGGGACTGAGACCAGCTCGTCATCGAACATGCCCTCGTCCATCGCAGCCTGAGCGCGTTGCTGGCTGCGATAGGCAAACTGGTCTTGCTCCTCTCTGGTGATGCCGTACTGCTTGGCCACCAATTCGGCGGTGGCTCCCAGTGAGATGGTCCATTCGGTCGGCATGTGGGGGTTCACGAAATGCCACCCCGTAGTCGAATCGGCTATCTCGGGCGGTCTGCGGTTCCAGCCGGCGTCCTGCTTCTGCATGACGTAGGGAGCGCGCGTCATGCTCTCGATGCCGCCGGCGAGAAAGGCATCTCCCTCTTCCGCTTTGATCGCCTGCGCCGCGCTCGCAACGGCCTGCAGTCCAGAGCCGCACAGGCGGTTCACCGTCTGGCCCGGCACCTCCACCGGGAACCCGGCCAGCAGCGCCGCCATGCGTGCGACGTTGCGGTTGTCTTCGCCGGCTTGGTTGGCGCAGCCCAAGATCACGTCGTCGAGCCGTGCCGCATCGAATCCGACGCGCTCCACCGCTGCTTTCAGCACCAACGCTCCCAGGTCGTCAGGCCGTACGGCGGCCAGAGCGCCACCGTGCCGACCCACCGGCGTGCGAGCCGCGGAACAGATGTATGCGTCTCTCATCTTGCCCTCCCTGCATCAGCAGGCACTGCTCCTGTCCCTGCCTGCCGCCCCAGCGTCACATGCTTCACATTGCCGACGGCGGCGCGCCGCGCCACGACGTTGAGCGCGCCAGCCGGCAAGCCGGCGTCCTGTGACACCCCGTGTGCAATCATCCTCCGTGTCGTAGCGCAGGAGCAGTGGGTGACTTGATTCCCTGCAGGAACAGTTCAGAAAACTGCTCGGCGAGCTGGGCTGGCTTCACTCTACCGGCGGGATCGTACCAGGTGTAGATCCAGTTCATCATTCCGAACAGCGCGTAGGCGGCTACGTGGCTGTCCACCTTGGCTGCGTCACCCTGTGCGTCTCCGATCAGTTGGGCCAATAGGGTGACGTACTCCTTCTTCAGTTGATTGATCGAGTCCTGGCGCTCCTTCGTCAGGCTGTCGGCCTCGTGGGACAGCACCTTCATCTCGCTCATGTGCTCGGTGAAGAACGTCACGTGGTGTCGAATCACTCGATCGATCCGGTCCCCAGGGTCAGTGCTTGCCTCCAGTGCCCTGCGTGCGCCCTCGAGTACCGATAAGAAACAGCGTTCCTGGACTTGATACAGCAGTTCGTCCTTGCAGCGCACGTAGTAGTACATGCCAGCGAGGCTCATTCCGGTGGCCTTGGCGAGGTCCCGCATCGAAGTTGCGTGGTACCCCTGTTCGGCGAACACATCTGCTGCGGTGCGAAGCAGGTTGTGAAGGCGCTCGTCGTATTGGTGAGTGGTCATGGCCCCTCGAGCAGAATATTCGAACGTTCGTTCGGATTCTAAGGGCGCTTCAGGGGTTGTGCAAGGCGGGCAACCGGTGGCCGGGCGGCCCGGTGTCCCGGTAGCGGGGCAGTGACCACAGTCCTTAACATTCCCCCGTGCCATCCCGTCTATCCAGGTGTGTCGATGCAGGTCCCTGAGGCGTCCCAGGCTCCGACCGATGCCGAGCTGATCGAGGCCTGGCGTGGTGGAGACGAGGCGGCGGCCACGGATCTGGTGCGACGTCACACCAATGCGGTGGCGCGCTTTCTGGTCGCGGCCGGTGCGGGCGAGGACGTGGATGACTTGCTGCAGGAGACGTTCTTCAGGGCTTTCACCAGGATCGACGGGTTTCGCGGCGCCGCGAGCTTTCGCACGTGGGTGATGACGATCGGGTCCAATGCGCTCAAGGATCTGCGGCGCAAGCAGGCTCGGCGGCCGGTCGTGGCTTTGGAGGAGCGGGATGTGGTGGACCACGGCAGCGACCCGCACGCGGCGACCCTGCAACGGGAGCTGGAGCAGCGGCTGGAGCGGGCGGTCGCGGAGCTGCCGCTCATGCAGCGCGACGTGTTCCTGTTACGGGCACAGCAGGGCATCGGGTATGAGGAGATCGCGCAGGTGTTGGAGACATCGGTCGGAGCTGCGCGAGTGCATTATCACCAGGCGGTGAAGCGGCTCAAGCGGGCCTTGGAGTAGACGGCTGAAACCGGGACGAGAAGGCGAAGCAGCAGCCCAGGAGAAAGACCGGATGGCGATCGACGAGAGACAGATCGAGCGGATGGCACGACAGCTGGGGGCCGGTGCTGCCGATCGAATCGATGTCGAGCAGACCGCGCGGGCGGTGATGCGGCGCGTGAAGCAACACGCGGAGGCACCGGTGTGGTGGCGCAGGGTACCGGTGCTGCAGACAGTGGCGTCGGCGGCGGTGATCGTGCTGGTGGCAGGTGTACTGCTGATCGGTCGTTTCGGCGGTGGTACCTCGGAGACGGCGGAAACCATGGCTCTTGCCGAGTTGCAGGAGCTGTCGACCGACGAACTGGCCGAGGTGTTCGATTCCCTCTTGGTCGAGGCGCCGGTATACGAGTTCTCCACGGTGGGCTTGCAGGACTTGAACGAAGAGCAACTTCATGAATTGCTCGAACTGATGGAGGGCTGATGCGGTCACTGACACTCGTAGCACTGTTGGCGCTGGCCGCCGCGCCCGGGCTTCAGGCGCAGCAGGGGCAGATGCGGCAGCGCCAGATCTTGCAGCAACAAGTCATGCAGCGCTATATGGCGAACTATCGTCAGCAGGCGGGCTTGAGCGATGAGCAATTCGAGCTGTTTAGCCAGGTCGTTACCGAGTCGACCCAGCAGCGCCGCGACATCGAGCTGCGTGAGCGGGAGCTGTGGCGCGCCATCGAAGGGCAGATGCGGCCCGGTATCGCGGCCGATGTGGATAGCCTCAACGCGCTGATGGACTCGCTGATCGCGCTGCAGCAGGAACGGGTAGATCTGGCCCGCAGCGAACGGGAGCGTTACGCCGAGTTCCTCGATCCCGTGCAGCAGGCGCAGCTACTCATCGCCACACGCCGGTTGCAGAACAACATCCAGCAGATCATCCGGGGCCGGCAGGTGCCGGGAGGTGTTCGCAACCCATAGTCCATTCGGAGCTACGGGTAACAGTCGGCAATGGGTGGTCGCGGTATAGACAATGAATGGTACCGACGGTGAACGGCCAATGAGTGCCACGGGCAAGAAGCGCCGGGTCACGCTGAAAGGCGTGGCTCTCGTTGTTTGTGTCATCGTGTTGCTCGCGCTGAACTGGACGGCTCTCAATGACATAACCACGGGCTCGGACGAGAGCCACTTGTCGGAGTGGTCCGTCGTATTCGTGACGTTGGGTGGTATCGTGGTCGGTGCGCTGGTGGGTCTACGTCGCAGGAAGCGGTAGCGTTGACCTCCTCAGCACCGGCAACGTTTCTGCGTGCATCCGCCTTCTTCCGCGCTGATCTGAGGCCCTAGCGTATCCGCGTTAATCCGCCTTCTTCCGCGTCAATCCGCGGCCGACATCATCCGCGTTCATCTGCTTTCTTCTGCGGTAATCCGCGGCCCTACCCTTTGGGCCTCAAGAACTCCTGGAACGGCGGGTAGTCGCTCAGCGTCTGGATGTCGATGTCGTAAAGCAACCACGACCCGTGACCCCACATCACTCCCAGGTCAATCGCCTGTTGCAGTAGAGTCATCGCCTCGGCGTGGTCCCCGAGCAGCGCCGCGATTCTGGCGCGCGTCAGCGTGTATCCCCCTCCGCGATCTTCAAGAGAGCGGAGTTCCTCGCTTACTCTCAAGGCCTCTGCGCGATCGCCCCGTCTCGCGGCGAGCTGGCCAAGCATGCCGCGATGTCCAGTGTTCTCCGGATTCTCCTCGGCCAGCTCTTCATACAACCGCAGGGCATCGTCCCACCGCCTTGCCATGTAGAAGGCAAACGCCAGCTGCGCGCGCGGCTGCACGCTGTCAGGCCGCGAGCGATACCAGGCGATCGCCTCATCGAATAGCTCACGGGCAGCATCGCGATGGCCGTGGGTGTGAAGGATATTCGCAATGGCGACGAGGTAGCCGCCCAGCCTCTCCCGCGCCTCCCGTCCGGGCAGCGAACGCCTTGCTTCCAGATTCGCTGCAACTTCGTCCAGGCGGCCGAGCCCCGCCAGTCCGGGGATCTCCCACCCAAGGTTCTCAGGAGACCGCTGGATGTGCTGCCGCCCGGCCTCCAACGCCCCCTCGTAGTCACCGAGCATGAGGTAAGCATTCTGCTGGAGAGGCCAGTAGCAGTTGCAGTGCTTCATCAGTCCGCGGTCGGGATCGAGTTCTCCGAGGATTTCGATGGCCGCGGCGGGGCGATTTATCCGGTATGTTAGGATTGCGAGTTCGCGCTTCGCTTGTTCTGAGCCAGGCTCTTCCTCCACCATGCAGCGGGCCGCTTCATACGCAGCAGAAAAGTCCGGGCGCGGCCCGATCGCCATCACGAGATCGAGCCGGCAGCGTTCGTAGCGGGTCAACTGTGCGCGAGACTCGACGAGGGTCGCGATCAGGGAGTCGGCCTTCGCATAGTAGGACCATTCAAAGGCCCGCCCGACCACCTGGTACGCCTGCGCGGCCCCTAGCCTCGCGCTGTGGAACGTGGAGTCCGCAGCCAATGCTTGCTCAAACAGGCGCCCAGCCTCGACCATCTTCTCTGGGCGGTCCTGAAGGACTGCTTCGAGCCCTTCGCTGTACGCCTGGTAGGCTTGAAACGTGGCTGGTCGTACTGCGGGTTCCCATGAACCCAGATCTTGGTCGAGCAGCGGGGCGAGCGCCGCCACGACCTCCCGCCCGAGCCGACCCACCAGCTCGCTGCGAGCGCTGATGGAGCCGACGGTGGGCCCGACCGCTCTCAGCACCCTGTCCCTCCGTGCGTCGGTGATCCGGGTCTGGAT
>CP070666.1:3772842-3812707 GCA_020351775.1 Gemmatimonadota bacterium
CGGAGCTGTACTACGAGCAAGTGGTGGGCTACTTCGACCCCGACTCGTCCACTCTCTACCTGCCTGATGGGATGGATCCGGCGCTGCTGCGGTTCACAGTCGCACACGAGTTGGTGCACGCATTGCAGGATCAATATATGCCGCTCACCGAAATACTGGGCGCCGAACAGGGCAATGACCGGCGGGCTGCTGCTCAGGCGATGCTGGAAGGGCAGGCCACGATGATCTCGATGCTCGATATGCTGCCCGAACGCAGTGTGGACGAGCTGGGTAGAGTGTGGCCCCAGGCACGAGCCTTGATACGGGATCAGCAGGATCAGATGCCAGTGCTGGCGGCAACCCCACTGGTCATCCGCGAGGGCCTCATCTTCCCCTACGTTGCCGGAGCCGACTTCATACAGTGGTTCATGCGCAACTATCCCGATACGGTACCCTACGGTCCGCGGCTGCCCCAATCGACGGAGCAGATACTCCATCCGGACAAGTATCGGCAACAGGATGCCCCGGTGGATCTAGTGTTCAGCGACACCTCCGGCGTGTTCTATGACAACGGGTTGGGAGAGCTGGAGACCAGGATCCTGCTCACTGAGCTGACGGGAAGCGAGACTACCGGATCGGTGGGCGCCATGGGATGGGCCGGTGACCGGTACGCGGTGCTGCGGTCAGACGGAGAGTACACTCTCGTCTGGTGGAGCGTCTGGGATGATGAACGCGCTGCCGACCGGTTCGTCGCGCTGTTGGCGCAACAGTGGCCCCAGAGGGTAGCAGACGGCTGGCGTCATGTCATCGAGCGGACACAGATCGGGCAATGGGCGGCCGCTCTCTTCGTGTACGGGCCGGAGCAGTGGCCTGGATGGGGCAGTCCACCCCGGGTCTTAGTCCGGAGCTCGACTGGCTCATAGGAACAGCGATATCACGTAGGCCGCCCCGCCGACCACGGCTCCAAGCACGTATCCCAGCCTCACGATCAGGTCGAGCTCGCGCTGTGTCGTATTGCGGATGATTTGCTCTATACGCTCCAGTGAGAAGCCCAACACCTTTTCCTCAACCATGGTCTGGACATCCACCTTCTCGACGACCACGGGCACCTGTCGCTGTGTCCAGTCCCACAAGGCCGGTGCCAATGCGTTCACTATGCGGCCCGCGCTTCCAGCTGGTAGCCAGTCGGCTGGACGGCCGATACGGCGGTCGAGCAACGCGGTGAGCGCCATCCTGGTCCCGTCCTCTACCCAGGTATGCACCTTGGGGTCGCGCATGCTGCGAGCGAGCCAATCAGCCGCCTGATCCGGCGGGAGGTGGCGCAATATCTCACCCCATGTCCGCCCCTCGGCGGCCAGCAGCGCCTGGTCGAGCTTCTCGATCCCGTAGCGGCGCGATGCCGGATCTCGGATTACGGCGGCGATCTGTTCCGCCGCGGTCTTCTTCACCCCCTCGATCCGCTCGGGGCCCAGGCGCGCCAGATGGTCGGACATCGGTCTGCGGAGGAAATTGACCACTGCGTCGTTCACGCTCCGAGCCACTTGGTTCCGCATCTCGGGCTGATCGAGCAGGTTCGCCAGCTGATCGGCGCCGTCCCGCTCGAAATTGTCGAGCACCTTGGTGATGGTCCGTTCGGTCACCACGAGCCGTGCTACGATGCGTTCGTGGATCAAGAGATCTCGCACAAACCGCTCGAACAGCTGGTGGAGGGCGTCCTGAATCCGGTGCCGGGCAATGGGATCGGCCAGCACCCTGGCGAGCCGGTCGATTGCCATCGGCAGGTAGTCGGCTATCTCCTTCTCTACTGCCGCAATGAGCGCGCGCGGCAGGCGTTCGAGCAGAGGGGTCTCATCGCCGGCGAGGCGCACCAGTTGCCGGTCCAACCACTCCTCGATCAAACGGTCCAGTTCGGGACTGGCGGCAGCATCCGAGACCCATTGTTCCACCCGGCTGCGGATGGCTTCGCGTCGCGCTGCCGTGAGCAGGTCGCCGATCGGTTGGTCGGCTACCTGGTCACGTGTTCGCGTGAGAAACTCGGCTGCCTTGTCCCTGAACCCGTCGGTGTTGGCATAGTCAACTACTCGATCGGCCACCACTGCGGCAATGCTCTCAATCGCGGCCTCGATCTCGGTTAGAAAAGCGGGGGGGAGTTCATCACGCAGTGATTCACGGTCGTCCTTCAGCAGCGATGTAACGAAGCTCTCCACCGCACCGTGGAAGGCTTCCCTCACCCCTGGCGCACTCAATTGGCTGGCAAGATCGTCGGACGACAGCAGCCTTTCGCCCACGGTGCGCCCTATCGTCTTGGCCAGCCGAGCCTTGTTTTTTGGGATCGCCCCGTGAAGCTTCAAGGACTTCAGGCCCCGGGGCTCGTAGGGATGGAACAACATCCAGATGGCAACGGCATTTGTCAGCCCGCCTGCCATCGCCCCGAAACCGATCGTTACGACCGCTCTGAGTAGTGAAGGTTCAGCGATCATTCAGTGGCTCAACCTGAGATGGCATGAAACTATACACTCAGCGGCCATGAGAATACCCTACAGATCGCTCACGTTCTGGATATTCGTGGGTCTGTTCGCCGGAATGGTTGCCGGTCGTGCCTTCGGTGAGTCGATCGTGCCACTGGCCGACCCATTGTCCGCGGTGTTCCTCAGGTTGCTGCGGATGGCCATAATGCCGCTGATCATCACCTCTCTCACGGCAGCTGTGATCAGCGTGGGTGGCAGGAAGAACCTGGAGGTGCTGGGAGCAAAGACCTTCGGCTACTACGTGGTAACCAGTCTACTCGCAATCCTGACTGGGCAGATCCTGGTGAACGTGCTCAAGCCTGGAGTGGGGTCGACCATCAGATTCGAAGAACAGGTGAGCGAGGTTCCTGCAGCACAACAGAGCTTCACCGACCTGATTCTGAACATAATTCCGGAGAACCCGTTTCGAGCGCTGGCGGAAGGACAAGTACTCCCGGTCATCTTCTTCTGTATTCTGTTCGGGTACTTCGTTACACGACTGGACGATCCATACAGATCGCAGCTGAGCGACTTCTTCCAGGCAGCCTTCCGGGCGATGATGAAGCTCACCAGATTCGTGATCTGGACAGCCCCGATTGGCGTGTTCGGGATCAATGCCAAGATCGTGGCGACCACCGGCTTCGATGCATTCCGGTCGCTGGGCTTCTACTTCATCGTGGTCCTCATCGGATTGTTCATCCACGCGTTCGTCACCCTGCCGCTGCTCTTGCACGTGGTGACTCGCAGGAACCCGTTTAGGCACTACAGGGGCATGCCCCCAGCCCTGATAACGGGATTTTCCACCGGCTCGACCATAGTCACGCTGCCGCTCACGATGGAGGCAGTCACCCAGAACTCAAAGGTATCGGAGAAGATCTCGTCCTTTGTGTTGCCGATCGGTGCGACCGTGAATATGGATGGCACCGCGCTCTATGAGTGTGTGGCCGTGATCTTCATCGCGCAGGTCTATGGCATCGGTGTGTCGCTGGATCAGCAGTTGGTCATCGCACTCACGGCTCTGCTGGCGTCGATTGGAGCCGCAAGCGTCCCGATGTCGGGACTTGTGATGATGTCCATCATACTGGGGGCGGTCGGGCTGCCGCTTGAGGGAGTGGCCGTCATTCTCGCAGTCGACCGGATGCTCGACATGTTCCGCACTGCGGTAAACGTGCTGAGCGACTCGTGCGGTGCGGTGATCGTGGCCAAACTCGAGGGTGAGGATGTGTTGACTGACTAGATACCGGCGGCCTTCAGTTTTCCGCCGGCCGGGACGATGTAATTTATCACCCACGTTCGCGGTTCGCTTTGCCAAGGTGTCGGGTTTGCGTTAGTATCGGCCACTAAAATGCCAATGCCCCACCGCGCAGCGCGCCGCTGCCGTCTGGGAGGATCCGCAGTGAAGAGACGTTACATCTTGCTCTGGGTGAGTGCCCTGGTCTTCCTGGTCGCTCTGGCGGCTGTCGGCCGGATCCCGCTGCAGGGTGAGCACTACGGCATCTGGTCGGTCCTGCCGCCCGCCGTTGCCATCATCCTCGCGTTCGCGACCCGTGATGTGGTCAGCTCCCTCTTCGTCGGTATTGCGCTCGGCGCGGTCATCAGCGGCGAGCGGTGGTACACGCTGCCGCAGGACATCGTGCAGGGGTACCTCATCCCGTCGGTCGGGAGCGAGGCGTACGCCCTCATCCTGTTGGTCTACCTATGGGCGCTGGGAGGGCTGATCGGGCTCTGGACCCGCACCGGCGGAGCGCAGGTGTTCGCAGAGTGGGCCGGGAGCAAACTCGTGGTCGGCCCGCGGACTGCGAAGTTCTTCGCCTGGATCATGGGGATCGTCTTCCACCAGGGCGGCACGATTTCGACAGTCCTGACCGGCACCACCGTGCGACCGGTATGCGACCAGAACCGCGTGTCGCACGAAGAGCTGTCTTACATCGTCGACTCGACGGCGTCGCCGGCGGCGACGCTCATTCCATTCAACGTCTGGCCGATCTACGTCGGGGGCCTCGTGGTCGGGACGATCCCCCCGCTGGAAACCGTGTCTCAGAGCATCGGGTTCTTCTTCACGGCGCTGCCGTTCAACTTCTACGCTTGGTTCGCGGTTGTTTTCACGCTGCTCTTCGCCATCGAGCGGATGCCGTTCCTCCCCGGGAGGCTGTGGGGAGACGTGCCCATAGTGGTGGGTCGCAAGATGACCCGGGCGATCATCCGGGCACGGCAGACCGGGCAACTGAACCGGCCCGGCGCGCAACCGCTCGCCTCCGAGGAGCTGTCCACACTGCGTATCGCCGAGGGATATCGGAGCGGACTCATCGACTTCCTCGGCCCGATGGGAACCCTGCTCGGGGTGGCGATCCTTCCATACGTGTACACGTTCTTCATCCTGAAGCGGGAGGAGCCGACGTTGCTCATCGCGGAGGCATTCCTGCTGGCCGTGCTGGTCGGCATCGTGATCGCCATCGTGAAGGGAATGTCGCTCAAGGCGACGATCGGGGCGGTCATCGATGGGTGCAAGGGTGTCACGATCGGGGCGATCGTGCTGGCCCTGGCCGTGACGCTCAAAACTGTGGCCGACTCCGTTGGGACCGCGCCCTACATCATCGAGGTGACCTCGGGCTTTCTCACGCCGATCGTGCTACCGGCGTTGCTCCTGGTGCTGGGCATGGTCATCGCCTTCTCGACCGGCACGTCGTGGGGCACTTACGCGGTGATCTTTCCGGTCGCGATGCCGCTGGCGTACGCGATCAATCAGGATCCCTTCTTCCTGACGCTGTGCTTCGGGGCGGTACTCGGCGGTAGCGTGTTCGGCGACCAGTGCTCGCCGATCTCGGACACGACGATCCTGTCCTCGCTCGCGACGGGGTCCGACTTGATGGACCACGTGTTCACGCAGATCCCGCTGGCGCTGACAGCGGCCGGCCTCGCCGCCGTGGTCTACACCCTGATGGCGGCGTTCGTGGTCTGAGCCCGGGCCCGGCCTGCAGGGGATTGGCGCGGCGGCGAGAAGGAGGACGGACTGCGGCTTCAGGTGGACTCGGCGCTGTAGCGCGACCTTGCGTAATCCCCTATGGCGAGGCTCTGTGTTTGGGAGTCTGGCGCAAAATCTGACCGCGGTCCTGGAGAACTTCACGCGCGACGTTCGGGACGGTGTCCGGGAGATCCGCTGGGTGCTGCTCAAGGCGGACGTCAGCTAGGAGCTGACGTGAACCTTCGTCGAGCGGATTGGTAATTCCCCGCTCCCCGCTGTCTGTGGTCTGCACTGTGCACCCTGCACTCTGCGAGTAGTTGCCTACCTCTGGAGCCCCTGTCTATATTGGTTCGCTTTTATGTTTGACGCGCTTTCGGACCGGCTGACGGGCGCCCTGCAGAGACTGACCGATCGCGGTGTGCTTACCGAGCAAGCGATCAAAGACGGATTGCGTGAGATCCGCCGGGTCATGCTGGAAGCCGATGTGAGCTACGAGCTGACCCGCAGCTTCATGCAGCACGTGCGTGAGAAGGCCGTTGGGTTGGAGAAGGTCAAGGCGGTCAGCCCCGGGCAACAGCTGGTCAAGATCGTACATGATGAGCTCGTGGCGTTGCTGGGCGAGAGACAGGCCCCGCTCAGCTTTGCGTCGGTACCGCCATCGGTAATGCTGCTGGTTGGCCTCCAGGGTTCGGGCAAGACCACTACAGCAGCCAAGTTGGCCGCGCGCCTCAAGCGAGAGCAGAAGGCTCCGTATCTGGTAGCTGCCGACGTCTACCGGCCAGCGGCCGAAGAGCAGCTGACGCAGTTGGGGCAAAAGGTTGGAGTCCCGGTCTTCGGGCGCAGCTCGTATCCCGGAGGCACGGACGACGTAGTTGGCCTCGTTGCGGCTGGAGTGGTGGCTGCAGGGCGGGAGCGCTGCCGCACGGTTCTAGTGGACACCGCTGGCCGGCTCCAGATCGACGCCGAGATGATGGCTGAGCTGCGACGCCTCAGGGCCGCGGTCGAGCCGCACGAGATCTTGCTGGTCGCTGACGGGATGACCGGTCAGGACGCCGTACGGATCGCAGCCGGGTTCCACGATGCACTGGGAATCACCGGGGTGATTCTCACGAAGCTGGATGGTGATGCCCGCGGCGGTGCGGCGCTCTCGATCTTCGGGGTGACCGGGGCGCCCATCAAGTTTGTGGGAACCGGTGAGAGCATGCAGGCGCTCGATGTGTTCGATCCAGAGCGCATGGCGGGCCGGATCCTGCAGCGCGGGGACGTTGTCGGTCTGGTCGAGCGGGCCCAGGCTGCGGTCAAGGTCGAAGAGGCCGAGCGTCTGGGCCGGAAGGTGACGTCGAAGAGGGGGATGGATCTGGAGGATTTTCTGGTGGCAATGAAGCAGATCCAGCGTATGGGACCGCTGGAGTCGTTGCTGGGGATGCTGCCGGGCATCAACACGAAAGCACTGAAGCAGGCGAAGGTCGATCCCAAAGGCATGAAGCACATTGAGGCGATCGTGCTTTCCATGACACCGGAGGAGCGGCGCGAGCCCGACATATTGAATGGGTCGCGGAGAGCACGGATCGCCAAGGGATCGGGACGCAGTGTCCCCGAGGTGAATCGCCTGCTCAAGCAGTTTGGGCAAATGAAGAAGATGATGAAGCAGATGGGCAAGTTTGGATTCGGCCTGCAATAAAACCGAAGGTAGGCATATGGCAACACGGATTCGTTTGCGGAGAGTTGGTCGCAAGAAGCAACCGCTCTACCGCATTGTGGTCACTGACCGGCAGAAGGCCCGCGACGGACGGAGTGTCGAGACGCTGGGACACTACAACCCGCGCACCGAGCCGGCTACGATCCAGGTGGACGTAGAGAAGGCACGTGCGTGGCTGGCCCAGGGAGCAACACCGTCCGAGACGGTGCGGTCCATCTTGAAGAAGGCCGGCGTGTTCGAGACCCCGGTCGAGTCCTGAACGTGACATGGAGGCCGCCTACCTAGCGGTGGCGCGCTTCCGCAAGCCGCACGGGCTCAAAGGCGAGGCGCTGTGTTGGGTGCTCACGGACGAGCCCGAGCGAGTGTTTGCTGTTGGACGGCAGCTGACGCCGCTGGATGCAGACGGGCGGAAAGACGGCGAGCCACTGGAGATCGAGGAGGAGCGCCGCTACCGTAGGAACTGGCTCCTGAAGTTCCGCGGGATCGGCGATCGAACTGAGTTGGAACAGTGGGACCAGTTCCTGCTGGGTGTTCCCCAGGACGAGCTGACGCCGCCGCGCGAGGACGAGATGTACGAGCATGAGGCGCCTGGCGCGACGGTGGTTGTCCGGGGTGAGCCACTGGGGACAGTGACCCGTGTGCTGGATGCAGCGGGGCAGAAGTTGTTGGCGGTCGACATGAATGGGCGAGAGGTGCTGGTGCCGTTCCGCAAGCCTATCGTGGTTCGCATCGACCGTGCTGCCGGGCTGATCGAGATCGATCCGCCGGTGGGACTGCTGGAGTTGTGATGCCACTGCGGATAAACATTGTCACGCTGTTTCCCGAGCTGTTTGACGAGCCGTTGGCGTCCAGTATCGTGGGCCGGGCGGCCGCGGTCGGGCTGGTGCGATACCGGGTCGTGAACCTGCGTGATTTTGCCCACGATCGGCACAAGACGGTGGACGACTACGCATATGGTGGTGGAGCGGGGATGGTGTTGAAGCCGGAACCGTTCTTCGAGGCACTGGAGGCACTCGATCCACCTGCGCCGATCGTGCTGCTGTCTGCCCGCGGCACGTTGTTTCGGCACAGCGATGCAGTGCGGTACAGTGTTGCCGATGAGCTGACTCTGCTCTGCGGCCACTACAAGGACGTGGACCAACGCGTGGCAGCGTGGCCCCGCACCGAGGAGGTCTCAGTCGGTGATTTCGTGTTGTCGGGAGGGGAATTCGCCGCGCTGTGCATGATCGATGCTGTGGTACGGCTGTTGCCAGGAGCGCTGGGTGATCACGAGTCGGCGGCGACCGACTCGCTATACGAGGGTCTGCTGAGCCCACCTACATACACGCGGCCGCCCGTGTGTCGCGGGTTTGCGGTCCCTGAGGTATTGTTGAGTGGAGACCACGCCAGGATCGCTGCTTGGCGCCGGTCTCAAGCAGAGGAACTGACGCGGGCACGGCGTCCCGATCTGTGGGACCGACATGTATCCGAACACCGGTCCAGTGGGCCGACCAGCGAGGGTTGAGACAATGAATCAGCTAGATGCTTTGCAGCGCGAGGGACTACGCGACGACGTCCCGGAATTTCGTCCCGGGGATACGGTTCGGGTGTCAGTCCGGGTGCGAGAAGGCGATAAAGAGAGATTGCAGGCATTCGAGGGTGTGTGCATCGGTCGACGTGGGGCGGCGGCCAGCGAGACGTTCACGGTGCGCAAGATCTCCTCAGGTATAGGTGTCGAGCGGATCTTTCCGCTGCATTCGCCCAACCTTGCCGAGATCACGGTGGTGAGGCGCGGGCGGGTGAGGCGCGCAAAACTCTACTACCTGCGCAAGCTGTCGGGTAAAGCGGCCCGGATCCGGGAGCGCCGAGAAAGCTGAGTGCGGACGCCCACGCTGGAGCGCGAAACCGCGCTGTGGGCTGATGGTCACCGGGCGGTTGTTGGCCTGGATGAGGTGGGACGGGGCCCCCTGGCTGGCCCGGTCATAGCTGCCGCGGTGGTGTTTCCACCGGGGCAGCTTCCTATTGAGGGGCTGCGCGATTCGAAGCTGATGACCGCTGGCGCACGGCAGCGCGTCGCCGCACAGGTGCGAGCCCAGGCGATTGGGTGCGCGGTCGGAGCAGCATCGGTCCGTGAAATCGACCAGCTTAATATCCGGCGTGCCACTGCGCTCGCAATGCGGCGGGCACTGGCCCACCTCCCGCTGACTCCCGACTACGTGTTGGTGGACGGGCAGTCGCTCCCGGAACTCGACACCTCCCACGAGGCAATCATCGGCGGCGACAGCGGCTGCCAGTCGATTGCCGCCGCCTCGGTCGTGGCGAAATGCGTGCGCGATCGACTCATGACCCGGTTGGGCGACCGCTATCCGGCATTCAAGTGGCAAGACAACAAGGGGTATGCAACGCGGGCCCATCTCGCCGCTCTAGACCGCGATGGGCCGACACGACACCATAGGACTTCCTTCGCGCCCGTGACCCAACCACGGCTTCTCTAGAGGAGGGGCTGTCAGAATCGGGTGAAATCAGGTGGGCCTCGTTGGGGGTCGGCGAGCGCGCCGACCCCCCTCCAATGCAGGGCTGGGATTGATTACAACGAGGACGGTCTTGCGACCGTGGTACTACAACTGTTCGAGACCAACTACCTCATGTGCTTGTTGACCAGCTTGGTCATCTCAAACATGCTGACCTGAGACTTGCCGTTGAAGATCGGTGACAGCTTTGCGTCGGCATTGATCATCCGGCGGTTCCTCTGGTCCTGCAGGCCGTTCCGCTTGATGTAAGCCCAGATCTTCTTGGTCACCTGGGTGCGCGGTAGCGGAGCGCCACCTACCACAGCTGCCAGAGCGGGATCAGGCGTCATCGGCTTCATGAACGCCGCACTGGGCTTACGCTTGGACTTCTTCCGGGCCGCCTTCTTCCTGCGGGCCGGCTTTTTCTTCTTCTTGGCTACCTTCTTCTTCTTGCGAGCCGGCTTTTTCTTCTTCTTGGCTACCTTCTTCTTCTTCTTCCGGACCGGCTTTTTCTTCTTGGTGGTCTTCTTCTTCTTGGCAACCTTGCGGCGCACTGCCTTCTTCTTCTTCTTAGCCGCCTTCTTCCTTCTCACCGGGCGCTTCTTGGCAACGCGCTTCTTGGCCTTCTTCTTTCTCTTAGCTACCATGTGAACCTCTTAGAAGGGTGGATTTGGTTGAAACCAGCTCCTGCACGCACACCAAAGTAAGTGTTTCTCTCTATAGGACAAGCTTTTTTTTGCGTTTCTCTTGCTCCCTCATCGCTCCGGACGGCTCCTGCTCGCCCCTAGAGCACCCCAAATGACCGGCGGTCGCTGCTTCCCGATGCCGCATTTCCTGCTATCCATGGATCTCGCTCGGTTCCCTTGGGCACTGTCGGAATCGACGGCCGCACTCCTCCTTGGAGGCGTGACAGGGGTTCCAGTGGTGTAGCTGTCGTCTGTCTAGGCCGCTGTGCGACCGTAACTCGCAGGCGGTCTCAGCGGTCGAGCAGCAGCAAGTTGTCAGCACAGGGCCGTGGAGCGTGACTCCGTTGAGCAACTGGATGGTGACTCGGTGTGGCAGGCTTTGGGATCGGATCGATCTGTCGCGCAGGTGACGATCGAAGACTTTGCTGCATGAACTCAGCCCTGTAGCGGTGCTGAGAGCACTGGCCGCTAGTCTGTTGCAGACCGGCCGGGTGGTGGACCGAAGGTCGTGGAACTGCGGCCCGACCTGTCGTAAGCTCGAGGGCGCACGCCAGAGCGGCGCTGCACTAGGGTGCAGTCACGGCTATGTGTCACCCTCACTCGAGATCTCAGCCGAGGATGGTATGAGGCCGGTCCATGCGCCGAACTCCACCAGCAAGCGCTCGACGACACCCATTCCCGCCCGTTCCGTCAACACATCCCTGCCAAGCGCTGGCACGTCGGTGATCAGATTGTCCGCCCCGCGGCTGATCAGGGCCCACATCTGAACCGGATCGTTCACGGTCCAAACGTGCACTTCCTTGCCGCTCCGGTGGGCCGACCAGATCAAGGCGCGCGTCGCAAGGCGTGCATGCACGGCGAGGAAGTCAACGTCGATCTTGGTCAAGTCGCCCAGTGCCACGGCCGTCAGGAATCCCATCTTCCAGTCGGGTCGCAGCGCCTTGGCCATGAGGATGCCGCTCCGGCTGAGAGACATCAGAACGACCTGTGACTCCATGTCCCAGCGCTCGACTATGTCGATCACCCGCTGCTCCAAGTCTCCGCCGGCCCCATAGTACTTGAGCTCGATGTTCACGCGGATGCGGTCTTTACAGAGCTCGAGGACTTGCTCCAGGGTCGCAATGCGCTGATCGGCGAATGCGGGTGAGAACCAGGTCCCGATGTCGACCTGACTGATGTCATCATAGGTTGAAGCGACTGTTGAGAGGGAGATGCCGCCCAGACGCTTCAGGTCTCCATCATGAAAGACGATCACCGTTCCGTCAGCGATCTCCTGCACGTCGATCTCGACCCAGTCGGCTCCATCGGCGATTGCCTGCTCCACCGCGGCTAGTGTGTTCTCGGGTGCTGCAGCGGAGCTTCCCCGGTGAGCGGTGATCTGGGTGGTGTCCACCGCCGGGATCGACCGGACGGTCGCAATAGCAATGAACACTGTTGCCACGATGGCGCATGTCGATCCCCAGATGATGACCCGACGCAGGTTCCGGCTTCGCGGCGGGCTCTGCGGGCCCACCGGAGTGCTAACTGGGGCTGTGGCGTAACCGGACCTGCCGAGTCCTACGTAGAAGCGTACGACGAGCAGACTGAGCAACGCGGCGCCTAGGAAAGTCACCGCCAAATTGGCAACACCACTCAACAGCACCACCAGGCCCACCGCGAGCGCCACCCAGGTGAGCGATTCGCTCGCTGATGGGATGACAAGCCTGCCGATCAGTCCGACGAAGCTCGTCACTATGGTTGATATACCCAGCATGACGACTGCCAACGTCGCCAGCCAGCCGGCAACCCTTGCTCTCTGACCCGGCAACAGGCTCCTGCTGCCTTTGAAAGCACTCGCCGCGCTACTACGCTCGAACAGCAAGAGCGGTAAAGCGAATATCCAGTGGAAGAACTTGACCGCAAGAACTGCGATCAAGGCAGCTGAGATCGATCCCAGCAGCGCCCCAGCTGTCCAGAATGCCGGTGGCCTGGCGGTGAGGTAGTAGTTGATGTCAAACCGTGTGAGCAATGCCAGGTACGTAATCGCGGCTGCCGCTAGGAACGGTGACACGATTGCCACTATCCTGAGCAGCAGGCTCGCGGATAGCCGCAGGATGGCGACAGCCCGGGTGGCGACAAAACGAAACGTGGCTCTCAGTGTGATGGCACCGTTCCGGGTCGTTCCATACGCTATAGTGAGCATGACTGCGTGCTGGGCAAACACGAGCCAGAGGGTGAATACTCCGACGCACACGAGCGCTGCTGCGCCCGCGGGGGTGAGGAAGAAGAACAGGATGTCCTCGTCTGTCAGGACGGGAGTACCAGACCCAGACCAAGAAGTGTAGAAACGCAGCAGCAGGGAGATCGCCGGTGTCACAACCAAGAATCCCAGTGCCTTTGCCAACAGATCGGCTGCAAGCAGCCTCGGCCAGCAGAGTCTCAGCAGCTTGAGTATTCCTGACGTCTCAGATCTCGTTGCGGACGCACTGTCCGGCATCGGCTGCACCTGTTGAATGGTGTTAATCGCAGGAATCTAGCAACTCGGTGCCCGTGCTGGTCGCAGCACTCCCGCTCGACCGGCCTGTTGGGATATTTCCCATCTGTTTGATGGCCGTGCTGTAGTCTGCAATCCTGACCGGTCTGTCGCGAAGGATCCCTGTCTGGCCGCGTGCCTGAGCATCGCGCGGCCCGTCCGGGCGCAATCTTGTGTAACTTCCCAATCCTGGTGACGTTTGTTACGCGCGACCGGGTAGCTCAGTCGGTAGAGCAACGGACTTTTAATCCGTAGGCCCTGGGTTCGAGCCCCAGCCCGGTCATAGAGTTGCAGCGTCAGGCTCCACTCACAGTGGGACATACCGTGGAACGGTCCATCTATTAGGTAGGCCCCCATCCGCGCCGGCTGAGAGCCATGGGTAGCGAGCCGGTCGCCGACGGACCGGTCCTGATCGGAGACGATCCCTCAGGCGAGTACCTGGCAGTCGTGCGCGATCCCGATGGCAATCTGATCGAGCTGATCGGACCGGTGAAGTAGCGACCCGCGGGCAATCGGCACGCCAGTTGAGTGCACGGAGTACCGACCGGCTACAGGGGTGACGCTCTTCGGGCGGAGAGACGGGCCCGATGGGCCTCCCACTCGATCGCGAGGGCCGACTTGGCCCGCACCAGCACGATTAGCCTCAGAGAAAGAATGACAGCAGCAGTACGACCCCGAAGCCGGTGAGACCGACCAGGGTCTCCATGACGGTCCACACGCGGAGGGTTTGCTTCTCTGACATGCCGAGGTAGCGGCTGACTAGCCAAAAGCCCGAGTCGTTGACATGGGAAAGAACGGTGGCGCCTGAGGCGATGGCGATAACGATCGCCGCAACCAGGAGCTCCGACTCGGTCGTGGCCTCGATGATCGGCGCCATCAGACCGGCGGCCGTCACCATGGAGACTGTCGCCGATCCCTGCGCTACTCGGACGACCGCGGCGATCAGAAAGGCCAGAGCAACGAGCGGCAGCCGCGACGTGGCCATCCAGTCTGCCACCGCGGTGCCGACGCCGGTGGCGAGGAGGACCTTCCCGAACACCCCGCCGGCGCCAGTGACGAGGATAATGATACACACCGGCTCCAGAGATTTCGTCGCCATCCTGCGCACCTCGTCTCTCGAAAACCCCAGGCGCGTGCCGAGGAGGTAGAACGACAGAAGGGTGGCAGTGATAAGAGCGGTGAACGGATGCCCGACGAAGGCCAGAAATCCGCGCATCCGATGTCCGTCGGGCAGTGCGACTGACGAGACGGTTCCCAGAAGGATGAGGACCAGTGGCAAGGCAATTAGTCCTGCCGCCAGAGCGAAGCCCGGGACTCTGGCCGCGGCCCGCAGGTTGGTGGTCTCAGGCGGCAGATGCATGAAGTCAGGCACTTCGAGATGGATGCGGCTGCAGACACGGCGGCCGAACCAGATCCCGCCGACGATCGTGGCCGGGATGCCGGCGATCACACCGAGGGAGATGACCCAGCCCAGATCGGCCCCCCGGAGGCCGGCTACAGCGACCGGTCCCGGTGTTGGCGGAATGAACGAGTGAGCGACAGCGATGCCGGCGAGAAGCGGGATCGCGTAGTAGAGGAGCGAGCGACCGCTTCGCCGGGCCAGGCTGTAAACCAGCGGGATGAAGAGAATGAGGGCGACGTCAAAGAACACCGGCACTGCGACGATGAGGCCGGCTAATCCGAGCGCCCAGGGCGAGAAGCGGTCACCGAACACCCTCAGAAGCGTGTGCGCGATGGAGCGAGCACCTCCGGACTGCTGCAGCATCTCACCGAACATCGCTCCGACGCCGATGACCACGGCGATGTAGCCAAGGGTACCGCCCATCTCTTGCTGGATCAGACCCGCGATCTCTGCCAGCGGGATTCCACCCAGGACGGCGACCACAAGGCTGGTTACCAGTAGTGCAATGAAGGCGTGGAGGCGGGTGACAACCACCAGGACTAGGAGCAGGGCAATGCCGAAGACCACCAGGCCGACAAGAGCGCCTGTCGACATCAGCCGCCACCATCCGTCCGCCAGGCCTCATCCCCCCCGAGTCGCCGGCCGGAGGTTGCCGGGATGTGGTCGGCAAAACCGTGTTCGGAGCGCAGGCGGATCCTCAGCTGGGGTGAAGGGGTCATGTCTGGCGCTGATCGCGTAGAATCATGTCCTTGTTCGTCCAAACGTGTAAGATGGGTCGAAGAGGTCGCTGGGCCAACACTCTACCGTTCCTATGGGTCCACCTGCGGGCGGGATCCCGACTGGTGTGGCAGAGCAAGAGTCCCTTGGTTAGCCTATATGTTGTTCGCATAAACCGATCCCCGTCGAGGCTGAGAGCCCATGGGTAAACCACTCGTCATACTGACCATCGTGTTCGCCATCTTGAGCGTGGCCTTCTTCGGCATCGCCATCTGGGCGCTGAGGCGCAAACGACTGATCCGGACGGCAGGCAACACGCTGATCGCCCTACTGATGCTGTCGCTCTCGGCACTGTTTGCCACCCTCACCGTATCGACTCAGGGCTACAGGGCCTTCACCCGCGAGGAGGTCGTTGCCTCCGTCACGACGCGGCGGCTGGGGGAGCAGCGTTTCGAAGCCCGCGTGCAGTTTCCCGACGGGCGCGACACGACGTTTCTGCTGGCTGGCGACGAATTCTATGTAGACGCCCACATCCTCAAATGGAAACCACTGGCTAACATCCTCGGCCTCCATACCGACTACGAGTTGGACCGGATTTCCGGCAGGTACATCGAACTGGAGGATGAGCAAAGCAGCCCGCGCAGCATCTTCTCCCTCTCATCCCCAAAACCACTCGATCTGTTTCACCTGCGGCGGCGCCACCCCATGCTGGGGTGGCTGGTGGACGCCGAGTATGGTTCGGGAACGTTCATCGCGACAGACGATCAGGCCTTGTTCGATGTGCTAGTCTCGACATCCGGACTCCTGGTTAGAAAGCGTGGTAGCCTGAACCAGTCGCCCGTTCCCTGACTCGTCGAACCTACCGTGACATGTGGCTCGTCGTGGGGTGTGGCGGTCGTGTCGTGATTGTCGTGAGCTTGGGACCGCTATCGACTTAGAATCGCTGGACCAGTCTCTGTGGGTCGTTCGCAGCTCTGGATCGATCAGGGTCAGTGTACCGAGAAGACACGCGTTTCTGGATCGGCGGCCACTGAGTAGAATGTGCGCTGCGTTTCGGATGACGTGTGCAACACCCGCGTGATGTTGCGCTGGTCGTCGAAGATGTCGAACAGAAGGTCGTTGCTGAAGGCTATGCTGGTGATGGGTTCCAATGCCTCAAACACGACTGCGTACCACCACATGTCTCCCGCTTGACCACTTGCCACAACGCGGCCCTCATGGATCGAGTCCGCTATACACACCGTGAACTTGGAGTTGAAGTAGTCAGTGAACAGTGAGTCGATGATCGGATCCGGCCTCACTCTCAACCCGTCGATCGAGTGGAACCGGCCCATGGCCAGCTCTAGGTCGTCCTGGAACAGCCGCACGTTGATTATGGCGTGCCTACCTGCTAACACCATGTTGCCGTGTGACAGGTGTAGTGGATGGGCCTCAACGCGCTTGACGCGATGCGCTTCAAGGGGCGTCATCATCAGGAGGGGAATGAGGACAAGGAACAAGCGGTATGCGTGCACGGCTGGGTAGCACTTCCATCGACACAGATGGAGGGGCCGTCTCGGACGCACTCCGAGGCAGCCGCTCCACCCAGTCTTGGGGAGGCGCCCTGCGACGGCGCCTCCCCTGTGACGATGACCCATCTGTGGCGGTCTGCTCTCCGCTCCCCGCTCCCTGCTCCTCGTGCTCACGGAATCGGAGCCACCCAGCGGTTGTTGTCCATATTGATGTCGGAGAACACCCGATCGGGATCCAGCAGGACCTCTGCAATGATTTTGTTGCTGAAGAAGCCGTAGGTGAAGGTCAGCTCGTTGTTGCGCCAGATGTCTGCCGGCAACTTGACCGTCTCGGTAGTGCCATCCTGGTAGTTGATGCGCATGTGGAGCGGCATGACCAAGCCGCCCTCATTGTTGACCTTGATGCGGTAATACGTCTGGCCCTGCTCGGTGTCTCCGATCAACTCCTCAGCACTCTGGGACGTTACGGAAGCTAGAGCCTGGTCATTGTGGTGGGTGGTGTAGAACCAGCCACGCCAGAACCAGTTCAACAGCTCGCCCGAGGCGTCCTCGATGGAGCGGAAGAAGTCGGCCGGCTGCGGTTTCTTGAACATCCACTTCTGTGAGTACTCCTGGAACGCAGCATCGAACAGCTCTTCACCCAGCACCTGCTCGCGCAGGATCACGAGCCCAGCTGCTGGTTTGGTATAGCCGTTGGGGCCGAAGCTGCGGTGGATCAAGTCAGAGGCCGTCATGATTGGCACCTGGTCGGGATCGCTCATGTACTCCACGATGTTTCTTGGCGGCGTGCGTTCGCCGTGATAGTTCGGGTCCCAATCCAACTCACCGTAGTACTGCAGGAACGAGTTGAGGCCCTCATCCATCCAGGTCCACTTGCGCTCGTCTGTGTTGACGATCATCGGGAACCAGTTGTGTCCCACCTCGTGGATGGTTACCGAGATGAGGCCCTTGGCGCGTCGTTCGTTATAGGTGCCGTCGGCGTTGGGGCGGGCCCCGCAGAAGGCCATCATGGGATACTCCATCCCGCCGGCCTGGCCGTTTACGTTGGTTGCCTTAGGGTAGGGATACTCGAACGCCATCCGACCGTATGTCCTGAGCGTCTGTATGATGGCCTTGGTCGAAACACTGTCCCACAACGGCATTGCAACTCGCGGGTAGAACGAATGCGCCTCGATCAACCTGCCGCCAGGCTCGTAGCGGAAACCAGCCGCATCCCACACAAACGTCTTGGAACTCACCCACGCATAATCACGCACGTTCTCGGCTTTGTAGTGCCACGTGAGCGTGCCAGTCTGCGTCGGCCGTGATGCCGGCGTCATCACCTCGTCCGCCGCTCGGATGAAGATGGGCTCCTCACTGGTCATTGCCTGAGCCAACCGGTCCCGCTGCGTCTGGGTCAGTACCTCTTCTGGGTTCTGTAACACACCGGTTCCATCGACTATGTGGTCCGCCGGTACGGTGAGCTTGACATCGTAGTCGCCGAACTCCAGGTAGAACTCGCCACGTCCCAGGAACTGATCCGTCTGCCAACCATTCACATCGTCATAGACCGAAAGACGTGGGAACCACTGCGCCATCTCGTAGATCCACCCATCACTCACTAACTCCTTGCCCCCGCGCCCCGAATCTGGAATGCGGTAGGACCAGTCGATCTCAAACCCGACCACATCACCGCTGCTGAGAGGCTCCAACAGATCCACCCGCATCACGGTGCCGTTGATGATGTACCTGGTATCCAGCAAACGCTCGCCATCGATCACCTGGACCCGTGCTATCTCGTGGCCACCGTCGAACGGGGTCATGTTGAGGAACCGTCGTGCCCGAGGCGACAGCTCTTCCGGCAACGCACCCCGAATCTGGTACGAGCGACTGTGCTCCACGGACCGGACGTTCTGATCCAACTGAACCCACAGGTAGCGGAGCTGGTCCGGTGAGTTGTTGTGGTATGTGATCCGCTCGGTCCCGGATATCACGTGCTCTACTGTGTCCAGGCTGGCTTCGATCTGGTAGTCGACCTTCTGCTGCCAGTAACGCACTCCTGGAGACCCTGCGGCGTTGCGTAGCTCGGTCGGGTCGGGCCACTCGAGCGGCCGGAATATGGACATGTTCGTCTTGGAACTATCATCGTGTAGCCAGTGCTGCGCTTCCAACTCCTCCGGAGCTGTGACTAGCGTCGCCAGAACAAGCAGGCCTGGCACGGCTGGTGTACTCAACGTTTCCTTCCGCATTCTTACCTCATTCGGTTTTCAATAGCACTTGCGTTCTACCCCTCCCCGCTTCCTGGTTCCCCGTCCCTCGTCCTCACCATCGGATCTATGCGTCTTGGCGGTTCGCCACGGCATCCGCGCCAGGCCGGTTCTGAGCTTGCCGTCACTGTCGATCCGCCTGACCGACCCCGCTCCAGCAATCCCGAGATCGGCCTGTTGATGTGGGACTGTTCCCATTGCCCGTCTCTCCGGTCCCCCCTCTACGACGGCATCCGGTCTAGATCAGCGTCAGCGCCACGCCTCCCGTCGCTCCCGACCCCCACCAGCAGCCAGTCGTGTCGGTCCATCCCGATCCACCTCGCATCAGGGCTCCAACGGTAAACAGCACTACAACGATCAGTATCTGTCCGATCTCCAACCCTATGTTGAAGGCGAGCAGTGGCACCACAATGCTGTGTTCCGCGCCCAGCACCGCCTTCAGGAAGCTGGAAAAACCCAAGCGGTGGATGAGCCCGAAGCGACCTGCCAACACGTACAGCACTGATTGATGGCGAGGCAAGCCGTGGGATCCGCTTCCATCGTTCTGGGCGATCCCGCTGTCCAAGATGTTGAACACACTGGTGAGCAGAAAGGTGATCGGTATCAGGACCTCGACTAACGCTGTGTTGATTCTGATAGCCCCGACAGTTGCCAGGGCCAATGTAGCCGAGTGCCCCAGTGTGAAGGCGGTGACCGGAATCAGGAGCTGGCGCCAGTGACTGATCGAATAAGCCACCGTGAGCGCTGCTATGAACAGGATGTGGTCGTATCTGCGGATGTCAGCGATGTGCTCGATGCCGAGCCGGAAGTAAACGGCAAACTCAGACCACATCGGCACGGTGCCCGTTCATGTGGCCGATTCCGGTCGCCCTTGGCGTGCCCCTGGTTTCTGTCCAGTATGGGTTCATCGGTCGAGAAAGATAGCCGGCCCCGGTCTTAGTGGGCTCGGCGCTACAACGTGACGGGCCGTGGTTGAGGAACTTCCCCCCCTAGCGATATTACTCTGGGCGTGAGCTGTGCCCCGGGAGGGTGTGAATGGTGGGGCCGCTGGTTTTCTCATTGTCCCACAACGAGTTACAGAGACGTGGCAGCCGCTGATGAGTAACGAATCGCGGGAGCCACTGCTGAGCGACGTGATGGCGATCCGCCCTCTAGCATGTCGGATCGGAGCCGTCGAACCACAGGGCCCCATCACCTGCGACATTGGCGGACCAGCTGCCGCGTTTTGCGGAAGGAAGCCCGGCGATGGGTCAATCGCTAGTTAGTTACTCTCATGTTCTGGAGATCGTCGGCGACATAATCAAGGTCTCCGTGCCGGAGACGTCGGCGACTGAGGGTCCGACGGTACGGTTGGGTGATCTGGCTGTTGTGGAAGGCGAGGCAGGAGCGCAGTCGTTGGCGCAGGTCATCATGATCGACCGCAATCAGGTCTCGCTGCAGGTCTTCTCCGGCACCAAGGGACTGTCCACCAGGGCGATGACCCGGTTCTTGAGTCACCCACTGAAGGTCATCTATTCGCAGAACATCCTTGGCCGGGTCTTCCGCGGGACCGGGGAGCCGATCGATGGCGGGCCCGATCTATCGCTCGACCCGCGGGTCGAGATCGATGGCCCCACGGTGAACCCTATGCGCAGGGTCCTGGCCTCCAAGATGATCCGTACCGACGTACCGATGATCGATGTGTTCAACTGCTTGGTAGAAAGTCAGAAGATCCCGATCTTCTCCGTGGCGGGCGAACCCTACAACCCGTTCCTCGCACGAGTGGGAATCCAGGCGGACGCAGACATCGTGGTCTTCGGTGGCCTCGGCCTGGTGTTCGACGACTACCACTTCTTCCGCACGACATTCGAGAACGCAGGCGTGTTTCCCCGCACGATCATGTTCGTCAATCAGGCCTCCGACCCCATCGTGGAACGTGTGCTGGTGCCGGACATCGCACTGGCTGTGGCGGAGCGATTCGCGGTCGAGGAGGGCAAGCGCGTCCTGGTGCTGTTGACCGACATGACCGCTTATGCGGACGCTCTCAAAGAGATCGGCATCTCGATGGAGCAGGTGCCATCCAATCGCGGCTACATGGGCGATCTCTACTCACGGCTGGCACGACGCTACGAGAAGGCCTGCGATTTCAGAGGTGCTGGCTCGGTGACCATTCTCTCGGTGACGACCATGCCCGGCAACGACGTCACTCATCCGGTACCCGACAACACGGGCTACATCACCGAAGGACAGTACTACATGCACGACGGTGTACTGGACCCGTTTGGCTCGCTGTCGCGCCTCAAGCAACACGTGATTGGCAAGGTCACTCGGGAGGATCACTCGCAGATCATGAACGCGATGATCCGATTCTACTCGGGGGCGCGGGATGCGGAACAGAAGCAGGCCATGGCGTTCGAGTTGTCGCCGTTCGACCAGAAGCTGCTGAAGTTCGGCACGCTATTCCGCGATCGGTTCATGAACATAGCCGTGGCACAGCCCTTGGAGGATGCGCTCGATCTGTGCTGGCAGACACTGTCCGAGTGTTTCGAGCCGCACGAACTGTTGATGAAGAAGTCGCTGGTCGATAAGTACTTCGGGAAGCAGGCCACTGCTGCGCGGAGCCAGAGGACGGATGGCGCGATTAGCACTTAATAAGGCTACACTCAGTCGTCAGGTGCAGCAGCTCAAGATATTCGAGCGCTTCCTACCCTCTCTCGACCTCAAGCGGAAACAGTTGCTCGCCGAACGGGTCAAGGCTGCTGCTGCGCTGCGTCAAACCGAGCAAGATCTGGCTCCTATCGATAGCCTCATTGCCGAGCATTTTACGATGGCCTCCCGGGAAGATGTAGATCTCGCTGGGCTAGTCCGGGTCAACGGCGTGACGTTGCGCCAAGAGAACGTGGTTGGTGTGAAGCTACCAGTGTTGGAATCGGTGGACATCGAGATGCTCGAGTATGGCTTGTTGGGACGTCCCCATTGGGTCGACCGCCTGGCCCGGCTGCTGCGCGATACAGTCGAGCTGGAGATCCGCGTGCAAGTCGAGCGCCGTCGGCTGGAGTTGCTGGGGGTCGGGGTCCGCAAGATCACGCAACGGGTCAATCTGTTCGAGAAGGTGCTGATACCGCGCACCAGAGAGAACATCAGGAGGATCCGGATATACTTGTCGGACACAGAGCGGGCTGGGGTCGTGCAAGCTAAGATCTCCAAGAAGAAAAGGGCCGCCGAGGAGGTCGGGTGAGCATCGTGCGCCTCAAGCGGCTCACGCTGTACGGCATGGCGAGCGAGAAGGACACCGTGCTCGAGGGCCTGCAGCAGCTGGGCTGCATGCATCTAGTCGACTTGCGCCAGTCTGAACGGCGTGTCGCAATGCCGTCGGCCCAGCCAAAAGACACCTATGAAGCGCTGCGCCATTTGGAGGACAGCCCGGTCAGACGGCGGCCGGCCTCAGAGGACGAGGACTACGATCTCGACGCCATCGTGGAAAAAGCTCTGTGGAACCGGCAGCGTCGCCGCTCTGTACACGACCGGCTCGACGAGCTGAAACAACAGATCCGTGAAGTCGAGCCGTGGGGCAATTTCCGGCTACCCGAGCCACGAGAGTTGGGTGGTATGCGCTTGTGGTTCTATGTCGTCCCTCTGCACCAAATGAACCGGGTGCGGCAGTCCGATCTCACGTGGCAGGTGGTGCGCAAGGACCACCGCAACGCCTATGTGGTGGTTGTCTCGAAGCAGCAGCCGACGGCCGACGCCATGCCGGTACCCCCGGTCGACCTGGGTCGACTGTCACTCGCCGAGCTGCGCTGGCAGGAAGAGCTGGCACAAGCCGAGAGGGAGGAAGTGTTCGCGGAGCGCTGGGCGCTGACCCGATGGCTGGGACTGCTCAAGCGCGACATGGCTCGGGCCGAGAATCGCGCGGCCCTCGAACACGCCGGTACCCAGACGTTCGATTCCGCCGAAATCTTTGCGGTTCAGGGTTGGGTGCCGCAACGGCGAGCGAAGGAGGTTCTTGGCTTTGCGGAACGGCGTGGGTTGGCCTGTACTCTGGACGATCCCAAGCCCGACGAGAGTCCCCCTGTTCTGCTCGACAATCCAACGCTGCTGTCTGCCGGCGAGGACCTCGTGGCCTTCTTCCAGCTTCCCGGGTATCGCGATTGGGATCCGTCGATTGTGGTGTTCGTTTCGTTCGCCTTGTTCTTCGCGATGATCCTATCGGACGCCGGTTACGCAGCCGTCTTGGCAGCCGTGCTGGCCTTCATGTGGAAGCGAATGGGAAGGAGCGCAGGCGGCAGGCGGATGCGCAGCCTGGCCGGCTCGATTGTGGGTGCGTCGGTCGTGTATGGCGTGCTGGTGGGCAGCTATTTCGGCCTGGCTCCAGCCGAGGGCTCGCTGCTGGGGTCACTCAAGATCCTCGAAATCAATGACTTCGATGCCATGATGAAGCTGTCGGTAGTCGTGGGTGGGACGCACGTGGCATTGGCCAACTTGATGGTGGTGTGGAATCGCCGCGACTCAACGAGCGCGCTGGCGCCGGTTGGCTGGATCACTATAGTGGCGAGCGGTTTAGGTCTCATGCTACTGGGGTTAGATAGTGGATTCGCCACTGCTGCGTGGTGGGCGATGGGGGCTGGTGGTGCCTGCATCGTGCTGTTCAGTAGCGAGCGACAGCTGCGGCGTGTGACGGATATGATGTGGCGTTTGTTGGATGGTCTCAAAGCGGCGATGGGCCTGTCAGGTGCGTTCGGCGACGTTTTGAGCTACCTGCGCCTGTTTGCGCTCGGTCTCTCCAGTGCTTCACTCGCCGTCACGTTCAACCGGCTGGCTGTGCAGGCGATGGACACGCCTGGGATCGGACTGCTGTTCGGATTGGCGATTCTACTGCTGGGACACGTGCTCAACGTCATCCTGGCGATAATCAGCGGCGTGGTGCACGGTCTCAGGCTGAATCTCATAGAATTCTACAATTGGGGGGTTTCCGGGGAAGGCGATACGTTCAGGGCCTTCTGCAAAAAGGAGACGTTATCGTGGACACAGTGATGGAGCTGCTGGGTTGGGCGGGGGTCTTCAGTCCTCTCGCCCTTGGAGCCGTGGGAAGCATGGTGGGTTGCATGATTGCGGGTCAGGCTGCCTGTGGCGCGCTGTTGGAGGTCGAGCGGGGGTACGGCCGCTATATCGGACTCACCGCCTTGCCCTCGTCGCAGACGATCTACGGTATCGTTGTGATGTTCGCCCTCATGACCCGCACTGTGACCGTGGCGACGGCGCCGGGTCTCGCGGCCATCGGCATACTCACTGGCGTGGGTCTGATGATGTCGGCGATCAGCCAGGGCAAGGCCCTGGCCTCTTCCATAAGCGCTTCCAAGGCGAAGCCCGAGGTGTTCGGTCTTTCGATCGCGCCCGCCGCCATCGTGGAGGGTTTCGCGGTGTTCGTATTCGTATTTGCTCTGGTGCTGGCAGGAAATCTGGCAGGGTAACAGTGGGGGCAGAAATGGAAGAGACTGGAAGGCCGGCCGGTGAGTCCGGTGAGGCCGAAGCGACGTCGTCAGGTGTCGAGGCGCTCATCGAGCGGTTGCGCCAACAGGGTGTCGAGGCGGGGCGGGCCGCACGCGACGAGTTCATTGCTGAAGCCGAGCGGGAGGGGGAGAGAATCGTAAAGGAGGCCCGCGAGAAGGCCGCTGCGGTCGTTGAGGAGGCACGTCACGAAGCCGAGCGCCTCAAGGCGTCCGGAGAAGACGCGTTGCGGGTCGCAATGCGCGACACGGTGCTGCGCATGCGCGAGACCTTGCGCAAACGGCTTGAGTCTCAGGTGCGGATCCTGGTGACGAAGCAGTTGGTGGACGAGGAGTTCTTGCGGCGACTGATCGTCGAGGTAGCACGGAGGGCTCGTGAGGAGTCCGGTTCTGCCGAGGCCGGGGAGCTGGAGCTGATCCTACCACCGGAGGTGATCGGGTTGGAGGAACTGCAGCGCAGTCCTGAGGAGCTGGAGAGCAGGCTGAGCCAGTTTGCCAAGGAGATCGCCAGTGCGACGTGGCGGGAAGGTGTCACCATCAGTACGCTTGAGCCGGGCGGGCGTGGCATTCGCGTGAGGCTCAAGGAGAAGGAGCTGGAGCTCGACCTGAGCGACCGAGCCATTGCGGACCTGTTGCTGGAGCACCTACAGCCGCGGTTTCGGGCCGTAATGGAAGGCCTAGTGTGGTGAGAGTCTAGAGTGATGGCCCGTTCGCCGCGCTACTACATGCTGATGGCCAGTCTGCCGCCACTGCCTCCGGTCTTCACGAGTGACCAGACGCCCATATCGCGCTTGCGGCTGGAGCGCAGACTGGCGCTGCTGGAGCCCGATGACCGGGCCGAGCTGGCCGCCATCGAGGATCTCATGCGGTGGGATCGGCTCCCGCTGGACATCACCGACCAAGAGATCCTCGAGCGAGCGCATTCCTTCATCCCGCAGATCAGGAGTGCCACGCTGCGCGAGGTGGCGACTTGGCGGCTGGAGGTACGGACGGTCGTAGCGGGCCTCAGGCGCCGGGCGCTGGGACGCCCACCACCGTCACCACGGGAACCGTGGGGCTACGGTCGTTGGGTCAGATACATCACGCACAACTGGGCGGCGACAGATTTCGGTCTGGGTGGTGCGTTGCCCTGGGTAGCGGAGTTCAGCCGACTCATCAACCAGAACGATACACTGGGGTTCGAACGAGAGCTGCTCGGCATTACTTGGCAATACATGTCGCGCGCCGCGGATCGCCACTTCTTCACGTTCGAGGCCGTGGCTCTGTATGTGCTACGGTGGGACATAATCTCGCGCTGGACTGCATACAACGGCCGGTTGGCTCAGGAACGATTCGACCGGCTGGTGAACGCCGGGCTGGGAGAGTATGCGGAGTTGTTTGACACGTCGAGTGCCACGCGGTGATTTCGCCGAAGCGGTGGCGCCGTTTCCGTAGGAGTCCGTCATGTCACAGCAAGTGAGCGACAGAGCCAGTGCAAGGGTGGTCGCAGTGCAGCAAGGGCTCGTGACAATAGAGCTGGATGCCGACGATAGCTCCGGTACCTTGATGAAGAATGAAGTTGTGCTGGTCTGTCCCATGGGGACTGACGAGAAGCTGAAGGCTGAAGTACTGCGAGTGCGGGGGCGCACCGCGGAGGCGCAGGTCTATGAGGAAACGCGCGGCGTGGCCGTCGGCGACCCAGTCGAGCAAACCGGCAACATGCTGTCAGTGGAGCTGGGTCCTGGGCTGCTGGGTCAGGTGTATGATGGGCTGCAGAACCCGCTCGAGATGATCGCCATGGAACACGGCTTTTTCCTGCCCAGAGGGGTGGAGCTGCCGCCGCTGGACCGCGATACAAAGTGGCCGTTTACCCCTAGCGCGGAGGTTGGTCAGCGGGTCCACGCCGGCGACGTGCTCGGTACCGTCCAAGAGGGACGCTTCACTCACAAGATCATGGTGCCGTTCGATGAATCAGGTGATCTGGAGCTGACTTGGATTCAGAGCGGAAGTCTCCCGATCGTCACACCGATTGCGCGCTTGCGTGACGACTCGGGCAGGGAGCGATCGCTGACCATGACGCAGCGCTGGCCGGTCAGGCGGCCGCTGCCGGAAGTGCTGCTGCGCCACAAGTATTCCGAGCGTCTCAACCCATCGGAGCCGATGGTCACGACGCAGCGGCTAATCGATACTTTCTTCCCCATTGCCCGCGGGGGCACGGCCTGCATTCCGGGCCCGTTCGGATCGGGCAAGACCGTTTTGCAGCACTTGATCTCGCGCCACTCTTCGGTGGACATCGTGATAGTGGTGGCCTGCGGTGAACGGGCGGGAGAAGTGGTCGAGACCATAACGGAGTTTCCCGAGCTGATCGATCCCAGGTCGGGCGGAGCGTTGATGGACCGCACCATCATCATATGCAATACGTCATCAATGCCGGTGGCGGCACGAGAGGCGTCCATATACACCGGGATCGCTATTGGAGAGTACTATCGGCAGATGGGGTACGACACCTTGCTGCTGGCTGATTCGACGTCCCGCTGGGCCCAGGCGATGCGGGAGACGTCGGGCCGCATGGAGGAGATCCCCGGTGAGGAGGCGTTCCCAGCCTATTTGGATTCGGCGATCCGGGGGGTGTACGAACGCGCCGGAGTGATCCGAGCCAATGACGGCGCAGTTGGCAGCCTCACCATGATCGGCACGGTCTCGCCTGCCGGTGGGAATTTCGAAGAGCCGGTGACCCAGTCCACACTGAGCACGGTCAAGGCGTTCCTCGGGCTCAGTGCCGACCGGGCGTACAAGCGGTTCTATCCAGCGGTCGACCCGTTGCTCTCCTGGTCGCGCTACCTGGATCAGATCTCGGAATGGTACGACAAGGAGATGTCGTTCGGCTGGGCTGATCGAGTCAAGGAGCTGACGGATCTGCTCAAGCGGGGCGACGGGATCCAACAGATGATGCAGGTTACTGGTGAGGAGGGCGTCACAGTAGAGGACTTCATCACCCACCAGAAGGCAGTGCTGGTCGACATGGTCTATCTGCAGCAGGACGCGTTTGACGAGATCGACGCCAGCACCACGCTCGAGCGACAGCAGCAGACATTCGGGCTGCTGCACGACCTCGTTTCCCGCAACTACCGGTTCGATGACAAGGATGACGCACGCGACTACTTCACACGCTTGACCGGTATGTTCTAGAACTTGAACTACACCAGCAAAGACTCACCTGATCACGGGGAACTGCAGCGCCAGATCACGGAGTTCGCAGACTCTTCGACTGCAATCGTGGCAACGGGCAACAAGGGCTGATTCCATCAGGGCCTTGGCACCCCAGCCGATGCTTCCTTTCCGGCAGTCAGCGACCCGTCTTCCGCGCCGCCACGAGCGCTGATTGAGGCCGTGGCAGGGGCGCCTGGCAGCAACTTTGCCGGGAATGGCATGTCAACAGCGGTCTCGCGTTTTGCACGGGCGCACCCCCCCTCGTTCGGTTCGTATTTGGAGGCCGTCTGCCAGAGCCCGGCAGAACGGGCATCTGGGTCCGGGTCTGGTACCGCGATGTTGGCCCGGACCTTGCCCGTGGAATATTGGACAGCTTGCTCATGATGGGTACGTGTGGAGCGGGACCTGGTGGTGTGCTGCAGGTCACGTTGGAGACCTGTAACCGGTTGCACTTTCGCATGTAACGCTGGAGCCTCTGGGCGGTTGGGACGTGGTGACAAGTGTGGTTAAGCGCAGTCAGGATCACACTTGACCTGAGGTTTAGAGAGACGGCATATTACGCCTCCTTCCCAAGCGTTCAGCAGCCGAGGTCGAGAACGGATGGCGTGGAGAATTATCGACACGGACGGTGAGGTCTGGCACGTTCAGGTAGCAGCGGAGCGGCGAGCCGACACGAATCTATGGCAGCTCAGCCTAGCATTCCGACCGCGGAGTTCCGATCGGGAGCCAAGGGCTATCTGGGCCCAATACCCCCTCGAGTCAGTGTCCAAATCCTCGCTGTTTCAGGCTGCCGACCGACTATCGGACGATGCACTGAGGCAGGTGCTCGTCCAGCATATCACCTGATCACCGACCCGTACGGAGCCCGACGTGTCGATCGCGCCCGTCCAAGACCTGCGTCGCATAGCCGAGGCGGTCGGGCAGTTGCATGGGTGTACGGTTGCAGATGTGCAAGTCCGTTCGGACTGCAGACTCATGCGGATCACGTTCACGGAGGGCCGGATCTTGCTGGTGTCGGTGATGCTCGATGATGGCGGTAAACCCCGCCTGGACGTGGACTTCCTGCGGGCCCCGGAAGCGGTCGCCCCCGGGCAACTGGAGGTTCCGTTCGACGTACTTCCCGAGTGATCCCGCCAGGGCTTAGCAAGGCAAGGCAATGACCGTGACTCCGGAGCGTACGCGACTCAAGTTCGTCGATTTCGACTTCTCTATTCTGCCGAGTGGGCGGTGCCGCTCGCGGGTGGTGCTGGGGTGGAAAGACGGGGTCGCCTACGAGGGTGCAGCCGACGGGATAGCGTCGCAAACGGGTGAGTTGCGCTGTGCAGCCGAGGCCACTGTCAAAGCCCTGGAACAGGCGGTCGAGGGCAAGGTCAAGCTGGAGTTGTTGGGCGTGAAAGCTGTCCGAGCATTCGATGCGGTGGTCGTGATAGTCTCACTGTCGTGCCACAATGGTTCGGCCCAGCGAGTGGTGGGGTCCTACCTGTCGGAGGACGAGCTGCCACGCGGGGCGGCACTGGCTGTGCTGAATGCGACCAACCGGTTGCTGGGGAACATCGTTTTCACGAGATGATGTCTATGACTGATATGCTTCGTCGGCAGTGGCCTGCCGGCTTGATATTGCTGGTAGCGACCGGGTGCGCCCGTCCGGTGGAAGACCTCGGACCGACGCCACAGCCGGACACGGCGCATGGTGTGCGGCGCGCGGTCGCGGTCGCGGCGCCGGCACCATCTGCGGAGGATTCGGCCGCCGATCGGCAAACGCTGGAGGCGCTACAACAGCTGGAGTTCAAGAGCGTCGCCAAGGGCACCGATGTGCAGGGTACGCTGCAGCAGGTGGACCTGGATGAGGAGCTGCACAGGTCGTTCCTCGTGCTTTCGTCCAACTCGCGGGGTGGCGCGGCCAGCAGCGGACCCGAGTACGACATCGACGTGGAGTCCTACGCCACCCACACACGGGTCGAGTACTACAAGGAGTTCTTCCTCGGCGCTGCGCGGGATCGGTTCACGATTTGGCTGGGCCGGCTCAACCGCTACGAGGGCATGATCCGAGATCGGTTCCGGGCTGCCGGCATCCCGGAGGACCTCGTGTACCTGGCCATGATCGAGAGTGGCTACTCGAATACTGCTGTCTCGCGGGCCAATGCCGTGGGCATGTGGCAGTTCATGGCACGCACGGCACCGGGCTACGGCCTGACGGTGGACGACTGGGTGGACGAGAGGCGCGACCCCTTCAAGGCGACTGACGCCGCGGCGCGATATCTGTCTGATGCCAAGGAGCGGTTCGGCTCGTGGTACCTGGCGGCGGCGGCATACAACGGCGGTCCCAACAGGGTCTTGCGGGGTCTGCAGCGGCTGTCCCGTCAGGGTGACACTGTGGCCACCGACGACACCTTCTTCGAGCTATCGGACAGGCGTTGGCTGCGACGGGAGACCCGTGACTATGTCCCCAAGCTCATCGCAGCCACACTCATAGCGAAGGACCCGGTCAGCTTCAGATTCGATAGCATTCCCTACCTGCAGCCGTTGGTGTTTGACGAGATAGCGGTCCCTGACGCCACGGGGTTGGACGTTCTGGCGCGGCTGGCAGACACAACCATCCGGGCGCTGGTCGAGCTGAATCCGCAGTACTATCGAGGAGTGACACCACCCCGCCAGACATCGATAGTACGGCTCCCGCGCGGCTCGGGCAACGAAGTGGCGCAGCGCTACGCCGAGCTGCCACACGCGGATCGCGTCAATTTCGTGCAGCACAAGATCAGACGTGGCGAGACCCTGAGCATCATCGGCAATCGCTATGGCGTCACCGTGCGCCAGCTGCTAGCGTCCAACCCCGGTATCGACCCGCGGCGGCTGGGTGTCGGGCAGCGGCTGGTGATTCCGGTGAGCGCTGCCGCGCGGGCCCGACCCGGCTCAGTTCCAGCGGTGCTCAGAGGCAGTGCCAGCCGGTACCACTTGGTGCGCCGGGGCGAGAGCCTTTGGGTCATTGCCCAGCGGTACGGTGTCACCGTAAACAGCCTGAGACTCTGGAACGGTATCAGGTCGGGAGACGTGCTCAGGACGGGGACCAGATTGGTGGTGGCGCCGAGATAGCCGGCGTGGCTGTGTTGCGCGAGCAGGGGCAGAGGACCGGTCGTCTTCTGCCCCTGCTCATGTACTCCTCCGAGTGACTCAGGGCCGGACGTGTCGAGGTGGGTTAGCCTCCCCCCAAGTATCCTTCCATCAGAGTCGACGGGTACCCGTTGTCAGGATCGACTCCCTCTTCCATCAGCGTGTTCACGCGCATGGGCCCGCGATTGTAGGCCAGCAGCGCGAGCCTAATGTCGCCGTATGTCTCGAGCAGGTCCCTGAGATAGCGGAAACCGATCTTGAGGTTGAGCTCGGGCTCATAGAGCTGCTCGGCGGTAATGTCCGATTTGTAGAACCTAGCAGTTGGCACTTGCACCTGAGCCAGGCCATACGCGTTGGCGTGGCTCTTGGCTCTGGGGTTGAACGCGCTCTCAAGGTTGACCAGCCGAAACGCTAGCTCGGGATCCAGGCCCTCCTGAATGGCGACGTCGAACACCAGTTGTGCGAGATCGGCCGGTATTCGGTATCGCGTGGAATAGGTCAGCAGAGCCTGCGCGCGCGCCAGTCTGAGTCGCACTAGCTCCAGCTCGCCCGTGGCCGTGTCGAGCGAAGCTCTCAGCCGCCTGAACTCTGAGAGCACGGCCGTTCCCGTATAAGCTGTATCGTCATTTGCGATGGCGCCGGGCACCCAGCCTCCAACCAGCATGGCGGCGAATAGGATCACTCCAAAAAGAGTGATTCCTCGCAGCGACAGCCGTTGGGTCTGCGGTAATCGATTCCAGCCCCGCAGCAGGACGGCAACCATTTGATCGTACATTCTCCGTATCACGCGCATCTATGGCTATCCCTCTCGTAGTCCAGTGGAACTGCGGTGGGGACGGTGCCAGTCACCGCTCCTCCCACCAGTCTTCTGCAACAGGTGAACGTTCCCGATCTCTAGATCGTGCCCGACCGACTTCACCATGTCGTACACGGTGAGCAAGGCTACAGCCGCAGCGGTCAGGGCTTCCATCTCGACGCCGGTCCTGCCAATGGCCTTGGCCTGTGCCGTGACCCGCACACCTGGGAGATCGGGTTCAGCAACTGCGTGCACCGAGATGTGATCGAGGCCAACCGGGTGACACAACGGGATTAGTTCTGCCGTACGTTTCGCTCCCATCGTACCAGCCAATTCGGCTGTGCTCAATACGTCGCCCTTCGGGCTAGAGTTTCCTACTATCAGCGCCAATGCCTCCGCAGACATTCTGATTGAACCCTCTGCGATAGCTATGCGAGTGGTCTCCGGCTTTGCAGCCACGTCCACCATCCTTGGGCGGCCCTGCTCGTCCATGTGAGACAGCTTCACAGGAGCCGCTCCAGCTCGCTCCCCAGTACGGCCAGAGCGAGCTGAGGGTTCGCGTTCCCCTGTGCCTCAGCCCGGGTTTGTTCCACAAGACGAAGTGCAGTGAGCAAGCCGCTTAGTTCCTGGCCACTTTGCGTGCGCTTCATCAATCGGTCCCGCAGTCGCACGGCCAGAGCATCCAACGTGGCGCTAAAATCGCCACGGGCAGCCCACGGGGTCTGGCGCAGCGCCGCGCGGCTCCAGCCCCCGGCGCCGCGCTCGATCTGGCGCAACAGATCCGCCGCCGCCTGATCGGCTGTATCACCCTCCTCGCTAGCCCAAAGGGCCCGCCCGATGCTGCCTTCGGCTAGGAGCGTGCGGGCTTCGAGCGCCTCAGCGTCCAGTGCCGGGTCGACCTCCCGTAGAATGAACTCTCGTACCACCCCGTCGCCCACTCGCCCCACGCGCAGCGGTACGAGGCGCGACCGGATCGTAGGCAGCAGGGCCTGGGGCTCGGAGGTGGTCAGGAGCAAGACCGTATCGCGCGGGGGTTCCTCGAGCACCTTCAGCAATGCGTTGGCCGCCTCCTGGCTAGCCTGCTGGACCACGAGGCGTTCCGCGTCCCCTACCACAACGACCTTCTTGGAGCCCTGAAATGGCTTCATTATCACTTTGCGCTGCAGCGAGCGGATGGAAGCCAGCGCATGGCTATGCATTCCTTCCGGGCGCTGATAGAACGGCTGCTGACGTCGTTCCGCCATCACCTCGGCCAGTAACTCCTCCGCTTCCGTGACCTGCTTCTCCGGGTCGCTCGCCGTTGGTCGTGGGATCGGAACGAACCAGTGTAGGTCCGGGTGCTGCAGCTCCAACACCTGATGGCAATCATGACACCTGCCGCACGGCGCGCCCGCCTCTGCTTCGCAGAGCAAGCCTTGACCTACCCACAAGGCCAGCCGCTGCTTGCCGACTCCAGCCGCCCCAACAAAAAGGGCCGCCTGTGGGAACCGGCTGGAGGCGATCGCGCCTGCCAGCCGGTGCAGCGTGGCTTCGTGGCCGTAAATGGGCCTTAGACTCATCGCCACAAATGTAGTGGGGCCCATGATATTGGGGTATCCGATGATGTTAAGTGATTCTGGGACAATGCATTAGGTGATCGCATCTAGCATTGCTTGTCAGCCACACTACGGTTTTCATGCAACATGTGAGTGCTCACTGGTGTGAATTCGCTCGACATGAGCCGCTCGCGCTCACAACCGCTTGTAGCTGCAGGTGTCCTCCGGTGGCGGCTTACTGTCGCAATGATGAACTATTGATGGTGCTAGGTCTGGATGTCCTACGTGTGACGTCCATAGCTGAACCCGAGCGGACGAACCATATTTGGCCGGTGCTCTTACCTGCTGCTGCGCCAAAGAGAGGCCAACGTGTCACCGAATTCCTTCTGGCGGATTACGCCCATCTGGTTGCCGCTGTGCATTTCGGTTGGTGCCTGCGTCTCGAGGGAGGATGCGGCGGTGGCTGATGTGGTCCTAACCGGAGGACTGATCTGGACGGGGCCGAGTGCGCCGGTCTCGGGAGGGGATGCTGCCACGGCGATCGCCGTGGCAGATGGCCGTGTCTTGGCGGTTGGATCTGACCGTGACATCGAGCGGTATGTGGGCTCCGCAACTGGGACCATCGATCTGGCGGGCCGTCGCGTGGTTCCGGGTCTCATGGACGCTCACACCCATTTCATAGCCGGAGGTTTTGAACTCGCCGGGGTCGCCCTGCGGGACGCCGCGACGCCAGACGAGTTCGCCCGCCGAATAGCGGGGTTCGCAGGGGAGCACGTTGGGGAATGGGTGTTGGGGGGAACCTGGGATCACGAATTGTGGGGCGGTGAGCTACCTCGGAGAGACTGGATCGACTCGGTGACTCCAGAGACACCGGTTCTTGTGTCCAGACTGGACGGCCACATGAGCCTTGCTAACAGCGAGGCGCTGCGACAGGCTGGGATCACGGCCGACACTCCCGATCCGGCGGGCGGCACGATCGTGCGTTACGAGGACGGCAGGCCGACCGGGATCCTCAAGGATGCAGCTCAGTCCCTGGTCAGTCGCGTGATCCCCGAGCCTTCCGAAGCCGAGTTGGATCGGGCGCTGCAGGCGGCGGCAGGCCACGCATTGGCCCGCGGCGTCACGTCGATCACCGACATGGGTTCATGGCAAGGTCTGGACACGTATCGACGGGCCAGAGCCAGGGGAGCGCTGCCGCTGCGGGTCTATGCGGTCGTGCCCATGGCAACGCGGGCACGGCTGGCCGACTTCATTGCGCGGAACGGTACCGGTGACGACCGCCTGTTCTGGGGCGGGCTGAAGGCGTTCGTTGATGGATCGCTGGGCTCGACGACTGCCTGGTTCTACGATCCATACACCGACGAACCCGGAACCACTGGTCTCATGGTAACTGACACGGCGGAGCTGCGGGAAGCGATACTCGACTCGGACCGCCAGGGATTCCACGTGATAGTCCACGCCATCGGGGATCGGGCCAACGATTGGCTGCTGGACGTGTACGCGGCCGCTCGCGAGGCGAACGGTCCCGGAGATCGGAGGCCCCGGATCGAGCACGCGCAGCACCTGAGCGCCAAAGCCATAACCCGGTTTGGACCGGAAAGCGTCATTGCATCGATGCAGCCCTACCATGCGATCGACGACGGCCGCTGGGCTGGCAAACGAATTGGCCCGGAGCGGATCGCGACGACCTACGCCTTTCGAGATCTGTTACAGGCAGGCGCCTCGCTGGCGTTTGGGAGCGATTGGACCGTGGCGCCGATCGATCCGCTGATAGGCATCTACGCTGCCGTCACACGCCGGACCATCGACGGTGCGAATCCGGAAGGTTGGGTTCCCGCTCAAAAGATCACGGTGGAGCAGGCGCTCACTGCCTACACGGCTGCCAACGCCTACGCGTGCTACCGCGAAGACCGGCTGGGAACGTTGGACGTGGGGAAGTATGCCGACCTGGCCGTGCTCTCGGACGACATCTTCTTGATCGACCCGGATGCGATCGAGCACGTGCGGGTCGATCTGACGATGGTTGAAGGAGCGGTGGTCTATGAGCGGCAGTGAGCGGATTGGAGGGGCGACCCTTGCATCGCCCCGACCGTTGCCATCCCGTCCCGCACTGGACTGAGCTGCTTCAGCCTCCCGCCAAGATCTGGGGAAACCTGGCTACAACCCGCTTCTTTCCGTCACCCGAAATCGGATCCTGTCCCAGATAGACGTCGAACAGTGCCCAACACAACGCCGCCGACTCGATCGCGGGCTGTAGTCCCCCTTTCACCGCGGTTGTGAGAATCCCGTCCGGCGCCCATGAGAAGACGATCTCGGCGCCCTTGGTCATCTCGCCGAGGCTGAAGTAGCCCCGGACCTGATCGAGTGCCTGTTCGCCTCCCGGCATGTCCATCGCGGCAGCGGCGTGCTGTACCCTGGGTCGTAGGGCTCCGTCGAAGGCGTCGGCCATATCGTCACCACCGACATCGCGCGTCATAACCAGCCTGAGGGTCATGGCGAAATCCTGATCCAGGATGCGGCCGTAGAACGCCTGGTCGCGCTCCAGGTCCCGGGCTGATCTGTCGGCGTAGTCGGCGAGCGCTGATCGGGCACCGTCAGGGTCCACGTAGAGCCCGAATGCGTAAACCTTCACCTTGAGGAATGTCTTCACCCTGATCCCCGTTCCAGTGAGAACGTGGCGCGCAGCCCCGTCGGGGACCTCGAGCTCAACCGGGAAGGGAACTTTGCTGCTGGGTTCGCTTACGCTGTCTGCCTGTTGTGCTGAAAGTGGCGCTGCCGCTGCGGCGACCGCGGCCAGCAACGCGAGGGGTCGTGCCATTGTGCGCTCCGGAAAGGGTCACGAGAGTGGCAATAGAATGGCGCCAGCGATGGATCACCGCAATATGGGAGTCCGGAAGCTGAACTGCCGTACCGGCGACATGCCATACGGGGGTGCCCAGGGTATCTTGCTTCGGGCACGAGCACGGGGCGTCATGTGCCACCACCAGCCAGATGGACCCAGCCGCGAGAACATGAAGAGCGCAACAGACTCGGACCAACGCAGTCCTCGGCCTCCCGCCGACGCCAACCCGCGCAGCGACGCCGTGCTGGATTTCCCGGCCCGGGAATATGGAGAACTGAAGGCCGCGGACTACGAGACCCTGGGCTTCCTGGCCGGCCTTGAGGTGCACCAGCAGCTGTTGACCCGCTCCAAGCTGTTCTGCCGCTGCCCCGCCGGACGTAGGGCGGGCGATTACGATGCCGAGGTGCTGCGCCACATGCGTCCGACGCTGAGCGAACTGGGCGAGTACGACGGCACGGCCTTGATGGAGTTCAAGACGCGCAAGGAGATCGTCTACCAGCTCAGCCGTAGAACGGTTTGCACCTACGAGATGGACGATACGCCTCCGTTTGAAATCGACCAGGAAGCCGTGCGGGTGGCGCTCGAGATAGCGCTGCAGCTCGACCTCAACCTGGTGTCGGAGCTGCACGTAATGCGGAAGCAATACCTCGACGGGTCGATCCCGACGGGGTTCCAGCGTACTGCAATGGTGGGACTCACGGGCTCGATCCCGTTTCGGGTGCCGGAGCTGGGTGTCGACCGGGAGCTGCGGATCAGGCAGCTCTCGCTCGAGGAAGATTCTTGCCGCGAGATAGCGGACGTGGGTCACAGGATAACGTTCCGCACCGATCGGCTGGGTGTGCCGCTCACCGAAACCGTAACTGAACCCGACCTGCTGACGCCCTTGGAACTGCAGGCCGCCGGTCGACTGCTGGCCCGAGTTGCCCAAGCCACGGGTAAAGTCCGCCGCGGGCCCGGTGCGGCCCGGCAGGATGTCAACGTCTCAGTGGCCGGTGGCAGGCGAGTCGAGATCAAGGGGGTCGACAACCACCGTGGCCTGCCGTTGTTGGTGCACAATGAGGCGTTTCGACAGCTCAATTTGCTACGCATGAGGGCCGAGCTGCGCCGCCGCGGTGTCACCTCGGCGATGCTGGTGCTGCCGGAGAAAGGCGTTCCGTGGGAAGTGTCGCCGCTGGTGATCGACGCTAGCGGCGTGCTCGATGATTGTGATTTCGCACCAATCAGAGATGCCTTCGCGCGGGAAGAGACCGTCTGCGCAGTCAGGATCCCGGGATTCGGCGGTCTGCTATCACGCCGCACCCAACCCGGGGTCACGTTCGCGCGCGAGTTCGCCGATCGCGTGCGTGTTGTCGCCTGTCCCGAACACCGGCCGTTCATGATTCATTCTGACATTCAGGACTACGGTCTGGATCCACGCCAATGGCGCAGTCTGCGCAAGCGGCTGGGCGCCACGATCGGCGACGGCATGGTGGTCGTGTGGGGTCGAGAACAGGACGCTGCCACTGCCGTACGTGAGGTGCTGATTCGTGCTCAAGATGCGCTCCAAGGAGTCCCTGCCGAGACGCGCCAGGCCTTTCGCGACGGCACCAACGGGTTCGAGCGAATCCTGCCAGGTCCCGATCGAATGTACCCCGACACGGATACGCCACCGTTGCCGATCCCCGATTCTGTGGTAGCCGAGATCAGGTCTCAGGCGGGTGAGACTCCGTGGCAGCGCGAGCGGCGATACGAGCAACTCGGCCTGAGTCTTACAGCTGCGCGGCGGCTCGCCGCAGCCCCGTGGGCGGATCTGTTCGACGAACTCGGTCCGACCCCGGGTGAGACGGCGCGCCGCCTGGGAAGCACGCTGGCCACGAGGATACCGTGTCATCTGCGCCAGGGAACCCTCCAAAGCATGCCCGATCCCGCGCGCCTGGCTCCTCTCGTCCGAGCGATTGAGGCGGGCGAGATTCGGCCCGAGGCGGCCGGCCGCATTGTCGATCACCTGCTGCGGCACGCCGAAGTCCCGGTGGGGCAGATCCTTAGCCGGTATCGCGTGCGTGAGGGTGATCCGGAGCGGCTCGAGCGGGCGGTCGCGGAAGTCGTGGGGCGGGCGGCGGGCCTCAGACGCCAGACTAGCGACTCTATTATGCGATGGTGCATGGGAGAGCTGATGCGGGCGTTCTTGGGTAGGGTCGATCCGCGGATGGTAAGCGACCTTGTCGCTCGGGAGCTTGCGACGGCCGCAACGAGGGGACCGCATGAGCGCGACGCGTAACGATAAATACAAGGGCTATCGTGGTCCGTGTCTCGACCTGATGCGACGCTGGAACGTCACGGTGTGGAGCGAGGTGAAGGCAGCGACGACCAGAGGCGAATTCTCCGGGTTGATTCTGCCGCGCTCCGAAACAAGCGATGATCTCCACATCGTCCTCAAGCTCGGCAGCGGCTACAACGTCGGGCTGCGGCACGATACGATCCGCTCGATCGAGCAAACCGGCTACCGCGAGGCACACTACAAGATCCCGGAACAGGAGTTCCCCTACGATCCCCGCCACCCCAGCGTGAAGTTGCTGGGGACCGGCGGCACCATTGCATCACGGCTGGACTACCGCACCGGCGCGGTAATCCCGGCGTTCAGCCCCGGGGAACTGTACGGCTCGGTGCCGGAACTGGCCGAAATCTGCAACCTCGAGACCGAGAAGCTGTTCGGCGTGTTCTCGGAGAACATGGGCCCGGAGGAGTACCTGGTGCTGGCGCAGAAGGTGGGCGAAACCATCGCCGCTGGCTACGATGGCATCGTGATTGGCCATGGAACCGATACGATGCATCACACGGCAGCTGCACTGAGCTTCATGGTCCAGGACCCGCCGATCCCGATCGTCATGGTGGGTAGTCAACGATCATCCGACCGGCCCTCGTCTGACGCGGCTCAGAACCTCATCAACGCGACGTGGGCAGCCGCACACGGGCCGATTGCCGAGGTCATGGTGTGCATGTTCGGGCCGACATCGGACCGTTACAACCTGCTGCACCGTGGGACTCGCGTCAGGAAGATGCACAGCTCATATCGTAGTACGTTCCGGACGCTGGGCGACATTCCTCTCGCCATGGTCGAGCGGGGAACGATCACACCTCTGAAGACGGATTGGTCTCCCCGCAGGCAAGACAGGAGAGTCTTGTTGCGGCCGTTCTTCAACGAGAGGGTGACGCTGACGTACTACTACCCCGGCATGGATCCCGACGTAATCGATGCCTTGGTCGATCGGGGCTACCGCGGGATCGTGATTGCGGGAACCGGCCTTGGCCACGTCAACCGCAAGACGTATCCCGCGCTCGAGCGTGCGCGGGATGCGGGCGTGCACGTATACATGACGCTGCAGACCTTGTGGGGCTTCGTGCAGATGCAGGTTTACGAGACGGGCAGAGAGATATTGGAGCTGGGAGTCGTGCCGCTTTCCAACATGCTGCCTGAAGTGGCTTACATAAAGTTGGGTTGGGCGCTCGGCGTGTACCCCGACGATCCTGAAGCGGCGCGCAAGCTGATGACAACGGTGATAGCGGGGGAGACCACGGAACGAGAACCACATGACGGATATCTCGTCTTGCAGGGCGGGGTTCCGGAGGTACAGGAGTTTATTGAGAGGGTGTGGCGATGACGGATCAGCAGGGCTACAGGTCCAGGGTGCCAGGGAGACTGGGATTGGGAGGTGAACTGGACAGGCCGCGGTCCGTGTGGGGGATTGACGACCTCACCAGTCGCCGAATGCGATCATCACGTACCGACGCACCCTGGAATTGGGCGGCACCTTTCCAGCAGAACTGATTGACCTGATCGCGCGGCTGCCGAGCTGACGCTTGGGATCAGCGCTCGCGCCAGACCCTCCAAGTGTCCATGACGCTATAGCCCCGCACCACGTGGAATTCATCGAACTGTGATACGGCGAGACATGCGTGGTTGGGCAGGATCCGGACTTGCGACCCGACAGGTAGTCTGCCGCTTACGATCCCGTGCTCTTGGCTGACAGCGACGACCCGTAGATGCGGGTGCAGCGTCCCGGCCGCGTAGTCGTCGAATATCTCCCCCATTGTCCTGATTGGGGCGTCACCCGGACCAGGGTCCTTGGATAGGGCTAGCGCGCCGGCGTCAATGACCGAATGATCCATCCCTGGCTGCGAGGACACCACGCTGGCCAGAACAGTGGCCGCACAATCCGTGA
>CP070666.1:3812807-3818983 GCA_020351775.1 Gemmatimonadota bacterium
TCGAGGTCGAAGTCGAAGAACGTCGCGGAAGCCCCCCATTCCCGATTGTCGATTCCCGCTCCCTCAGTGACGTTCCTGAACGTCCCGTCGCCCTCATTTTGGTACAGCGCATCGAGGCCGATGTTGGTGATGTACACGTCGGGATGACCGTTGTTGTCGATGTCTCCCACAGCGACGCCGACACCGTACCCCGTATCGCCCAGACCAGATTCGTCCGTCACGTCGACAAAGGTCCCATCCACTTGCTGCCACAGGCGGTTGCGGAGCGGGAGGCTGTCCGCGACTGCGGAGCGCCGGGCGGTATTGACGACGTACACATCGAGGTCGTCGTCGCCGTCGTAATCGAACAGTGCCGCGCCGGACCCAAGCTGCTCGCCCACGTAGTAGCTCCCGTCGAACGGTGGCCCGTGTACGAAATCCAGTCCGCTTTGCGCGGTGACGTCAGTGAACAGCGTCGCCTGTGACCCGGCAGGTCGGCCGTCTTCTGCATCGCCGGCAGGCATGCACGCGAGGGCTGCGCCGCCAGCCAGCAGCACTCCAACTGCTCGTGCGAGCACCGTGCGACCTACGTAACGTCGGCGAGTCCCGCCGGGATCGGCGATGGGTGTCAGCGATACCACGTGTGTGGGTAGCGGGGTCCGTAGAATCCGCATCATTCTACGTCCCCGAGCCGGTCCCTGTCCAGCCTCGTCGTAGCTCCTGGCCGACCGGACAGGAGCTCGGTTGCCAAGGGGATATGGTGGAGGTGAACATATAGAAGGCGTACGCGGGCCGTTATACGACCCGGTATCGCACGAAGGGAGCGCGGCCCGTAACTCGTTATGGGCTCCTGCCCACGGGAGAGATCAGTACCAGGATCGGGATAGGGGGTAGCGGCGGATCGCCGCCACTCCCCTCCCACACCACCGGACATGCGGGTCCGCATCCGGCGGTTCAGTGAGTTGAGGTTTGTGCAGCCAGCCGGGGCACTCCGAGCCGCTCGAAGTAAGTTCCCGGCAGAGCCGTGTGCATCGCGCCGAGAGCTGCTGCATACCACCAGCGTCCGCCATGTCCAGCCCCCTTTTGCGCCAGCCACTCAGGAAGACCCCGAGCGCGTAGCTCACGTAGAGTTGCACGGCCACGCCTCCACTGTTTCAGTTGCAGGGCTCTCAGTCGACGGTGGATCCAACCGTCGAGGCCCACGAAAATGCCTGGTGTGTCCGCCAGCTGGAAATACTCCTTCCAGCCGCGCAGATATGCCCCCAGTTCTCTCGTGACCTGTTCCATACTCCGCCCGCCAATCCGGCGCGTAATGCGCCGGACGCGCTGCTTCACCTCTTCAAGGGCTTTGGCTGCGACGCAGAGCTTGACGACTCGTCCCTTGGCTACCCAAAAGCTGTAGCCCAGGAACACCCGGCCCCACACCTGCGCCACCGCACTCTTCTCCTCATTGATCCGCAGACGGAGCTTCGCATACTTCCGCCGCAGAGCGGCAAGCACCCGCTCGCCTGCTCGCTTCGACCGCACGTACACGTTGCAGTCATCCGCATAACGCACGAAGCAGTGCCCACGCCGCTCCAACTCCTTGTCAACTTCGTCGAGGAGCACGTTCGCCAACAACGGCGAGAGCGGTCCGCCTTGCGGCGTCCCCTCATGCCGCTCCACCACCACACCGTCGGCCATGATGCCAGCCTCCGGGTAGCGGCGGATAATCCGAAGCACCCGCCGATCTCCAATCCGATTCTGTAACTTGCCCATCAGCACATCGTGATTCACGCGGTCGAAAAACCTCTCAAGGTCCACGTCTACCACCCAGCGTCTTCCGTCCTGGATATACTGCCGCGCCTCTCGCACAGCATCGTGCGCTCGACGTCCCGGTCGGAAACCGTGGCTGTGCTCTGAAAATGTCGGATCGAGAATCGGTTGCAGCACCTGCAGCAACAACTGCTGCACGAAACGGTCAAGCACGGTAGGAATGCCAAGCTGCCGCATCCCCCCACCACGCTTCGGAATAAGCTGTCGCTTCACCGCATGCGGCCGGTAGCTCCCCGCAAGTAACCGCTCACGGATCGCTTCCCAGCACTCGCACAAATGTCGCTCCAACTCCTCCACCGCCATGCCGTCTATGCCCGGACTGCCCTTGTTACGCCGCACGCGCTTGAACGCTGCCCTCGCGTTCTCGCGCGCAACCACCCGCTCCATGAGCAGGTCGTTACTTCCTGAGCGCTCGCTCCCGTGAGCCGCACGTCCGGCTTCACCACTCCGCTGTACCCTCGGGGCTTCACCCCTACCCTCCAGCGCAAGCTCCATCTGCATGGACTCCTGGTGCATGGCCTTCCCACCGCTCACAGACGATTCGCTCTCCCCTCCGTTCGGCCCTTCGTCCGATCCCGCTTCCACAACACGGTCCTGACTACTACGGCCTCTGCTGACTTCTCGCTCCGGCACGGCACCGTCGCCCTTTCAAGCGCAAAGCGAGATCTCCCCAGGTAAGAACAATGGCCTTCTCCGCACAGCCGCCGGATCTACACCGCCCGAGCCTTGGTCGTGAGAGCTTCGCGGCTTCTCGCCCGCTCGCCCTGCTCGACAGTGCCTCCTATCCGATTCCTGTTCGTCGACTCGCAGATTCGCTACCCGCTTCTTTCAGCGGTCCCCTCACGGTCGCCGCCTTGCGGTTCGCTTGGGTCGCTACGACCAACTCCCCAGGGGACTCCCACCCCCTAGTCATCGTCCATGCTGGGCACACAAGCAACAAGGGGCCGGACCTTACGATCCGGCCCCCGTTTCCGGAGGGAATGCCGCACGCGCCGTCAGACCAGGAAGCCCTGGCTCCCGGACGGCAGCACCAAAAACCCCTGACCCTCTGGCTCCTTGGGCTTGCCCTTTTCGGGTTCGTCTGGGTCCGGGACGTTGGGCGGCCCAGTGGCGTCGGCGCACGCACCCGCGACGAACAGCGCCAGTACGAACGCCGCTCCCCATATGAAACGCCCCCATCGCCGCCGCGAGTGGTCGGTTGCCATCGACGTTCACCCCCTCTCTCGTGTTGAAATCTAAGCCGCCATGAGTCCGGGTTGCAAGAGGTGGACCGGCTGCTTGTCTTCTCCGTGCGGGGGGCTTACGTTAACCCCAATGGCACCCCGCTCGGGTTGAAATATGCTCGCCAACCGGGCAGGGCTGTTTGCGTTTCATCCCGCACCGTCAAGGGGTTTGGCATGAATTTCCGTTCCCAATACCTGCTTGCTGCCGCGGTCGGTGTCGTGGTGGCGTGTGCGTCGTCCGGTGGAGGGGGAGAAAGCGTTCGCCCCGATTCCCGTCTCATCAACCGTGCCGAGCTGGACCAGCTCACTGAGATGGGCGTCCGCAACCTGCACGAGGCCGTATCCCGCGTGCGGCCGCGCTGGCTCCAAGTACGTGCCGGCACCCGGAGCTTCTATGGCGGGCAAACGGCAATCCCCGTGTTCCAGGATCAGACATTACTTGGCGGCCCGGAGCTGCTGGAGCGCATGGGCTTGGAGGGCGTGTTCGAGCTCCGCTACCTGGATGCATCCACGGCACAGGCCACGCTGGCGGGAATCCAGGACAGCCATATCTCCCATGCGATCGTCGTCTACATGCGCCCGCCAGGGTAGCAGGACGATGGGTGGTCAGGGGCGTTAGCCGGGCTCCAGATCGCCACACGCAATCCGGGAGGCGTCGGTCGACCGCAGCTCCGCGTAGTAGGTGTTTTCCAACGACAGCTGCGGGCCAAGATGCGTCTCCGCCGAGGTACTGCCAGACAGGTCCGGGAGTAGAGCCGGATAGTCGCTGTCGGGGCCGAGTTGTGGGCCCGGCGCCTCACAAGTACCGATTCGGATTCCCCATGTCAGTGTCGTTCCTGCCTCAGCACCCTTGATCTCAATGCCGACCGAGGTACCGTCTCTCCCCGACACGGCGGCTACTTGCCCGGACAACTCCGGGTAGCCGAGCGCGGGCGCGAGCTGCGCCTCCCACCTCGTGACCGCTGGATCGGTGTCGTTGACGCCGAGACAGGCGGCCGAGCCAAGGGCAAAGAGAGCGAGCAGTCTTCCAGGGTGGACGGTTATGACGGCGGCTCCAGCGCTCGCTTGGTCCAGATGGCAATCACCCCGCAGCGCGCGTAGTCGGTCAGGAACTCAGGGGGAACGCTAGCCATCCCGCGGAAGACCTCGACCACCTCCACGTCCAGAGGGGACACGAGATCGTCGACCAGCACATCGCCCCCTGGGCCTTCACGGGTGGCGCGCATGCCGTCGAGGAACACCTGCACGGGGCACGCTGCTCCGCCGGCGCCGGAAACGGCCCGGGCCATGTAGATGCTCCGGCCACCCGCCCCGGATCCTGCGGTTCTCCTTGCGTAAACGCCCGGCAGCTCGACCAACATGTCGGAGAGGTGCTGGGGCCGGCGCTGCTCGATGTCCTGGCGCGTAATCTGGATCCCGAATCCGGAGCTGCGCCGGTGCACGACGTTCTCCAAGACCGGGCTCGTTGTGGGTACGGACATGGCAACGATCTCGACCGGAGCCAAGAGCACCACGTTGGGGGCGAGCCGGATCTCCAGTGACGCGAATTCGCGATCCCCCACCATCCACAGAATCGGTGTAACCGTGGGCTTGTAGCCCACCGCCCTGGCTTCCACCCGCAGGCGACTGCCGTGGCGCGGCTTGAACGCGAAGTGCCCCGTGTCGTCGGTGACGCTGTAGTCGACGACCTTCTGGTACCGGTTGAGCAGCAGCACCCGTGCACCCACCAACGGCCCCCCGGACTCGTCGTCCAAGACACGGCCCTCGATTGCGACCTGCGCGAGCGCAGGCCCGGCAGCGAACGTGCCGAGTGCCATCCAAACGGCCAAGGGAGCAATTACACGCATGGGTACAATCATCGAAACACCTTGGGGGGTACCTCCGACGCGGTCTCCGCTTTTTTTAAGGCTACGAGACGGACGGTGCAGACGCAAGGCCGAGAGTGCCCATCCGGAAGTGGCCGGTCTCACACCACTTGTGACCGCGTACTGGGAACGGTAGAATGCGTCCGAGACGGTCGGCGGGCGGCGTATCGAGGGTGCGGAGCTGGCCGCCAGGGAGATTCCCCTACGGGAGGAGGTTGAGCATGGCCACGATTCGGCGCGGTGTGGTCGCGCTGGTTCTTTGGACGCTGTTGGTTCCGGGCACGGGGCTCCGAGCACAGCCGGTTCCCGACCTGAAGAACTCAACCCACCTCGGGGTCGGGTACGTTACGAGTATGCCCGACATATTCGTAGGCATCACGGCGCTGGGACTCACTCCGGCGCTACTGGGCGGCGCGGGCCTGTATGCCGATGTCAAGTTTTCTCACGACTCCCCGGGAGACGACCCCTACTACCGCGACGACATCTCCGTGGATGACGCAGAAATCACATACGGAGATCAACTGCTCAGAGAGAAGAGCACGTGGCTCACCGTCAATTTCGCGGTGGTGTACTCGCTCAGCCGCGATTTCGCGCTGTACGCCGGCGGCGGATACTTGAGGGAGGAGCATTACCGCGAGTATTACGATGACCAGCTGGAGCGTGGTAACCTCGGCTTCTATTGGGTGCTGGACGAGGCTGCTTCCGGGACCCGCGTCAACGTGCTCGGGGGAGGGTTGTTCCGCGCGAGCCGGTTCCTACTGTTCCAAGTCGGCATGGAGTCGCGGCCAGGCGTGATGGTGGGTGTCATGCTCACGCTCCCGCTGTGAGCGCAGCTGACACAACGCCACCGTTTGGTCACAAGGACTCCCGGCTGGCATTGCACTCGGGGCGTGCCAACGATCGTGGCCCACTGGGAGCCTGGTGTAGCAGCCATGAACGCAGGACAGGATGGGAGTGCCCTGCAGCCCGATTCGGGCTGCAGGGAGGGGAATATCATGCTTCTACGTAGGGATCGTACAGTGCTTCGTGCACCCTGCCGACCATGTCGGCACCCGGATTAACGAGAGTCTTGTCACCCTCGTCCTTCCACTTTGCAGGAACCGCCTCGTTGGTCTTCCTGGCCATGTAGAGGTTGGCCTTAAACTTCCGCATCAACTCGTCGACGTCCCGGCCGAGGTTGTAGAAGTTGACCTCAGAATTGAGCAGGACGCCATCAGGGTTGATGATGAAAGTGCCACGCAGTGCCAGACCTGTATCGGGATCGTAGACCCCAAAGAGACGTGAGATATTGCCC
>CP070666.1:3819083-3845331 GCA_020351775.1 Gemmatimonadota bacterium
TCTGATGTGCGCAGAACCGGCCGCTATCGATACGCTCTGTTGACGCTGCGTGTGCTCGCACTCGCGGCCCTGATCGTCGCGTTCGCGAGGCCGCAGTCCGGTGTTTCCAGCGAGAACGTGACGAGCGAGGGTATCGATATCGTGTTGGCACTCGATATCTCGAGCTCGATGCTCGCCGAGGATCTGGAGCCGAACCGCATCGAGGCAGCAAAACAGGTGGCGGCGGCGTTCGCTCGCGGAAGGCGGAACGACCGCATCGGTCTGGTGGCGTTTGCGGCCGAGGCATTCACTCAGGCGCCGTTGACATTGGACCACGAAGTCGTCGCGAACGTAATCGGCGAGTTAGAGGTGGGAATGATCGCCGATGGAACCGCCATCGGCATGGGACTGGCCACTGCAGTGAAACGCCTGCAGGAAAGCGATGCCGAGTCGAAGGTCATCGTTCTGCTCACCGACGGCCGCAACAACCGTGGGGAGATCGATCCCGTCACCGCGGCGCAGATAGCTCAGACGCTTGGCGTGCGGGTGTATGCCGTTGGTGCCGGCACGCGCGGCACGGCGCGGGTCCCCGTAAGCGATCCAATGTTTGGCCGAAGGTACGTCCAGATGCGGGTTGACATCGACGAGGATGCTTTGAGAGAGGTGGCCGAGCTCACGGGAGGTCGCTACTACCGCGCCACGGACCGTGCCAGCCTCGAGGAGATCTATCGGGAAATCGATCAGTTGGAGACGACCGAGATCGAGATCGAGCATTTCACTCGCTACGGCGAGCTGTTCCCATATCCGTTGGCCTTCGGGTTCGTGGTCTTGATGTTGGAGATGGCGTTGGGGAACACCGTGCTGAGGAAGATTCCATGACCGCCGGTCGGGGAGGTTGAGACGATGTTCCGCTTCGGCCTCGATACGGCGCTCTATCTCTACCTGCTCGTCCCAGTGCTGCTGTTGGCACTGTGGGTTGCACTCCGTGCCAAGCGCAGAGCCATGGAGCGATTCGGTGATTCCAGGCTCCTGGAGCAGCTGGCACGCGGCGTGAGCCGCAGCGGGCAGGCAGCGAAAGTGGTCCTGCTGTTGGTCACGGTGATCTTGCTCATCACTGCTCTCGCCCGACCGCAGTTCGGCACGCGGGTGGAGACGGTACGGCGAGAAGGCATGGACATAGTGGTTGCTCTGGATCTCTCGAACTCGATGCTCGCCGAGGACATCACCCCCAACCGGCTGGAACGAGCGAAACTGGCCGTGTCACAGCTGATCGACCGGCTGGAAGGAGACAGGATTGGCCTCGTTGCGTTCGCGGGAGAGGCGTTCGTTCAGTGCCCCCTCACCGTGGACTATGCAGCAGCTAAGCTGTTCCTGAATGCCATGGAGCCCGATCTGATCCCGGTGCAGGGCACGGACCTGGGTGCCGCGCTGTCGGTCGCACTGGACGCTTTTGGACAGGAGTCCAGCCAGTACCGGGTACTGGTTGTGATCACCGACGGTGAAGATCACGAGGGCCAGATCGACGACGCGACAGACCGGGCGGTGGAGTTGGGAGTGAGAGCGTTCACGGTGGGATTCGGGTCTACCGAAGGTGTCCCGATTCCTGAATTCGATAACAGCGGGCGCCGCAGCGGATTCAAGCGTGACGCGGACGGCAATGTGATAACGACCAGCCTGGACGAGGCCACGTTGATACAGATAGCTGACCGGACTGGCGGAGCGTACTACAGAGCATCGGCACGGGGCAGTGAGTTGCGTGCGCTAGCTGACGAGATAACATCCATGACGGGGCGAGAGATCGAGGCACAGCAGGTGACGCAGTTCGAGGAGCAGTATCAGATCTTCCTCGGCGCCGCCCTGTTCCTGTTGTTCGTGGAGGTGGTGGTGCCGGAGCGGAGGCGCTTGGCCTCCGTGTGGAAAGGTAGGTTCCGGTGATGCCGGCGATGCAACCATTTCCGGGTCGATTCCGTCGGGCTCGCGAGCGAGTGACCAGACGTGCTGCGCCGCACCTGGCCTGCCTCGTGGTCGCGTTCGGCGTGGCGACCCTGACTGCGCCGCTGTTGTATGCGCAGAAAGGGCGGGCCGAGGTGGGAGAGGGTAACCGGCTCTACGCGGAAGGCCGGTTCGATGAAGCCTACGAGAAGTACCTCGAAGCGCTGCGCGACAATCCCGACTCACCCATCATTCGGTTCAACGAGGGCAACGCTCTGTATCAGACCCAGGAGTTCCAGCGGGCTCTTGAGGCTTACCGCGCCGCCATCGAGAGCGGCGATCAAGAGCTGGTCTCCAAGGCCTGGTACAACCTCGGCAATGCGCTCTACCGGCAGCAGCAATTGGAGCAGGCGCTGGAAGCCTACAAGCAATCGCTGCGACTCGATCCCAACGACGAGGATGCGAAGCACAACCTCGAGAGGGTGCTGCAACAGATGCAGCAGCAACAGCAGCAACAACAGCCGCAGGGGCAAGAGGGCCAACAGGGACAGGAGGATCGGCAGCAGCAACAGCAAGAGCAACAGCAGGAGCAGCAGCAACAGCAGGAGAACCAGGGCGGGGAGCAACAGCAGCAGGCACCTGAGCAGCAGGAGCAGCAACAGCAGCAGCCCCAGCCCGGAGAGATGAGCCGAGAGGAGGCGGAGCGCCTGCTTCAGGCAATTCAGGAAGATCCGGACCGAATAGACCGGCAGCACAAGGTCAGGGCGGTCGGGAGAAAGCCAAAGAAGGACTGGTAGTGAGCAGCACGATGCGGACCGCGCTTCACACTGTGATCCTGTTGGGGATGATACCGGTGAGCACTTCGTTGGCTCAGGATGTCACCGTACGGGCCTTCCTAGACCGTAACACGGTGGGAGTCAACCAACAATTCGTGCTGAGCGTGGAGATCTCGGGTACGCAGCAGATCGAATCCGATCCGGTGCTCCCCGACATGAGCGAGTTCTCCATCTTCCTGAGCAGCGGCACATCCACCTCGATGCAGATAATCAACAACCGCACCACGGTCTCGGTCACGCTGCAGTATCGCTTTCAGGCGACGAAGGAAGGCACGTTCGAGATTGGATCGGTCACGGTTCGAGCCTCAGGGGAAACTCACAGCACAGATCCTCTGACGCTAGCCATCGCTGCGGCACCTCCAGCCACTCCGCCGGGTGCCGGAGGGGAACGTGGCGATGAGCCCGAGATCGGCGCAGATGACCTGTTCGTCACCGCCGAGGTTAGCAAACGGCGCGTGTGGGAAAACGAACCGGTGATGGTCGAGTACCGCATATACACTCGGGTTGACGTGAGTTCCTACAGCGTAACGAGATTGCCGAGCACAGCCGGCTTCTGGGTTGAGGAGTTCACGGAGCAGCAATCGCCCCAAGTAGAACGGGTGGTACGAGATGGAATGCAGTATGCGACGGCGGTCATCCGCAGGGTGGCATTGTTCCCCACGGGCCCGGGCACCAAGACCGTCGAACCGATGGCAATCGAGGCCCAGGTGCGCGTGCGACGTCGGTCCCGCGATCCGTTCGAGGATTTCTTTCGTGGCACGTCCCTGCTTGGCACCAACGTGCCTGTCATCGTGGCATCGGAGCCGGTGGAAATCGAGGTCGTTCCACTCCCGCAGGGAAAGCCAGCCGGATTCAGCGGACTGGTGGGTGATCTCTCCATCGACGCTGCGGTGGACAAGAGTCAGATGGCGACCAATGAAGCGTTGACGCTCACGATCCGTGTGGCGGGGGAGGGCAACCTTCGGATGGTGCCAGAGCCGGAGATCGCGTTTCCGCCGGACTTCGAGGCTTACCCACCTGACGTCTCGCAGAGCGTCGAGCGCCGCGGCGGCACCGTCGTCGGCAGCAAGACGTTCGAATACGTTCTGATTCCGCGCGCCCCTGGTACGGTGACCATCCCTTCGGTGGCGCTCGGTTATCTCGACTCGGGCCGTGGCGAGTACAGGGTAGCCGCGACGCAGCCGATCGATGTCACAATCACCGGTGAGGTGCCCGCCGGTCCCGTGATTGGAGGGCGTATCCGTAGCGGTATCGAGCCGTTGCGCGAGGACATCCGCTTCATCGAGATCGCTGCTCGCAAGTTCCAGAGGCGAGGCCGGTCTCCCTTCACCGCTGCCTTCTGGAGCGTATTGGTCGTGCCGCTGATCGCAGTGGGAGGGGCCTGGGGCTACCGCAGGCACAGGGATCGGCTGGAAGGCGACGTGGCGTATGCGAGACGGCGCCGTGCGGGCAGGGTCGCGAGGCGGCGTTTGTCGCGGGCCAGATCGCTGATGTCGGTCGACACGCGGCGTGAGTTCTACGTTGAAGTTGCGCGGGCCTTGCAGGGTTTCTTAGGGGATAAGCTCAACCTTGCAGAGGCGGGTCTCATCAAACAGGATATCCGCGCGCGGCTGTCGGAGCGTGGCGTGCCGGCGGGAGCGGCGGACGAGTATCTGGAGTGCTTGGACCAGTGCGACAGACAGAGGTTCGCACCGACGGAGACATCGGTGGGAGACATGAAGGCTCTGTTGGAGCGGGCAGAACGCTCTATGGCGGACCTCGATCAGGGATTGGTGCGGTGAATGCGATCCATTGGATCGCGCTGTTTGCGACGGCCGCTCTGGGAATCATTGGAGCCAGCCCTCTGGCCGCGCAGCAGGAGTTCTTCGCCGAGGGGAATCGCCTGTACCAGGAGGGTGACTATCAGGCGGCCCTCGATCGCTATGATCGAGTGTTGGATGCCGGTTTCGAAAGCAGCGCCCTCTACTACAATATCGGCAACACGCATTTCAAACTTGGCGATCTGGGCAGGGCGATTCTCAATTACGAGCGTGCCTACCGGTTGGATCCCCGGGGCAAAGGCGTAGCCGCCAACCTCGCACTTGCCCGATCCCTGACTACGGACGAGATAACGCCGTTGCCGGGGTTTTGGCTGTTCCGTGTTGTCAGTTGGTGGGTCCACCTCGTACCGCGGACCTGGCTCTGGGTCGTGGTCGGGGCCGGCTACGTCGGGGCGATGGGTGGGCTAGTGCTGCTGATTCTCAACCGGACCACTGTCTGGGGTATGTGGGGACGCCGCATCGCACTCGTTGGTGGGACAGTTGCGGTAGTGTTCGGCGTCAACCTGACGGCACTGGAGCTCGAACTTGGCGCGGCAGAGGCGGCCGTCATCCTCGCGGATGAGGTGCCGGTCCAGAGCGCACCGGCGGACGACCCGGCGCTTCAGGTGTTCACTATTCACGAGGGTACCAAGGTTCGCATTGACCGCCGGGCCGATGAGTGGCTGGAGATCGTGCTGGCCGACGGCAAGGTGGGCTGGGTGCGGGCGGAGGTGTTGGAGGTTATCTAGCAGCGCAATCTAAGTAGGTGTGCAACTCCTTCGAACGGGAGCTCTGATCATGCCACGTATATCATCCAGTTTTCTGGTTGCAGCGCTATCGGCCGTGGTTGCCTGCGCCCCAGCGGAACGCGACCGTCCCAATATCATCTTCATCTTCGCCGACGATCACGCGGCTCAGGCTGTGGGAGCCTACGGTGGCAGATTGGCGAGTCTCGATCCGACCCCTAACATCGACCGGCTGGCACAGGAAGGCATGCTGTTTCGCAATGCCTTCGTGACCAACGCCATCTGCGCTCCCAGTCGGGCGGTGATCCTGACCGGTAAACACAGTCATCTCAATTCCGTACCTACCAACGCGGAGCGTTTTGACTCGTCTCAGGTGACTTTTGCGCAGCTGCTGAGAGATGCCGGATACGAAACCGCGATCGTGGGCAAGTGGCATTTGAAGAGCGAACCCGTTGGCTTCGATTACTGGGAGGTCCTGCCGGGGCAGGGAAGCTACTACAACCCCGAGTTCCGGACGGCACAGGGAACTGTGCAGGATACGGGATACGTAACCGACATCATCACTGACAAGGTGCTCGACTGGCTGGGGCGCGGCAGATTGGGTGACAGACCGTTCATGCTCATGTACCAGCACAAAGCGCCGCACCGCGAATGGTCGCCGGGTCCCCAACACCTGAACCAGTACGACGATATCGATATTCCCGAACCCGCCACGCTGTTCGACGACTACAGCGGCCGCAGTTCCGCCGCTCGGGAACAGGAGATGACCATAGCGGTGCACCAGCACCTCGCTTACGACTCCAAGGTCTGGCCGGACCCCGAGATGGAAGAAGACTGGGGGACGCAGGCGGCCCAGCGGCTGCGTGATCGGATGACCGCCGACCAGTTGGCCGCGTGGGACGTGGCCTACGGACCGAAGAACGATGCGTTGCGCCGGGCCGGGCTGACGGGCGATGACCTGACACGCTGGAAGTACCAGCGCTATATGAAGGACTACCTTCGCGCCATCGCCTCGGTAGACGACAATCTAGGCAGGCTGTTGGACTATCTGGATCACAGCGGCCTGGCCGAGAATACCGTTGTGATCTACACATCGGATCAAGGGTTCTTCCTGGGTGAGCACGGTTGGTACGACAAGCGATGGATGTATGAGGAATCCCTGAGGATGCCGCTGATAGTGCGCTGGCCTGGGGCGATAGAGCCCGGTTCCGAGGACAGCCATCTGGTGCAGAACCTGGACTTCGCCGAGACCTTCCTCGACTTGGCGGGAGTCGCGGTCCCGGAGGCGATGCAGGGACGCAGTCTGGTCCCACTATTGATGGGCGAACGACCCTCCGATTGGAGGGACGCCATCTACTACCACTACTACGAGTTCCCCGCCGTCCATCAGGTGCAACGACACTATGGAATACGCACTGATCGCTACAAGTTGATCCACTACTACCTGATAGACGAGTGGGAGTTGTTTGACCTGGAGCAGGATCCCGACGAGCTGCGGTCGGTGTACGATGCGGCGGAATATGCCGACATTGTGACGGAACTGAAGGAGAGGTTGGCACGGCTACGGGCACTCTACGATGTTCCAGAGGATGATCGCGTTCCATGACGCACTGAGGTCCACTTGGCCTGCGACTACATCCTCCATAGATAGGACGCCTTGAAGAAGAACCGCTGTTTCATCTGTCGGAAGTGGTCACTCGCTACGTAAGCACCGTCTTGCCACTCGGTCTTCTCGTGCAATGATCCATAGCCTATGTGTGCCACCGTGCCCGGAATGTACGTGAAGGATGCGAGTAGATCGGTCAGGATTTCCTGTCTGAAGTCGTTATACTCGAGGATACCCCGAAAGAGAAGGTACTTGCTCAGCTGATAAGTCAGTTTGCCCCGCACTATCAGATAGTCGTAGACCTTCTGAGAATCTGACTCGCGGTAGAAGTCCGAGTAGGTCAGCGAGGCTTCACCCCTCAATTTATCAGACGCCTGATAAGTGAAGTTAGCCGACAGGATGTTACTCCGCCCCTGGTAGGGGTCGGTGGAGTAGAAGATCGCCCCAGTGTTCCTAAACAGGACTCCGACGAACAGCCGGTTGGTCCACTGTCCACCACCGTAAGCGTGGAAGCCACCGGTAGTGAACTTCTCACCCAAGAATATCTCGGTGGAATAGGAGTACTTCACCCTGAAGTTTATCCTTCCCCATAGATAATTCTGGAGTGATATGTGATTGAATGTCTCCCACGTATCGCTGAACTTGTCCCGCGTCTGTGCGGTGAAGAGTTCGGCATCAATCCGCCGCACGAAGTTGCCTGCGAAGTAGAACTTCGGCCTCAACAGTCCGCTCATTTGGGACAGGCCGGTGCGCCACACGTACCCCATGTCGACTCGAAATTCTCGTGAAATGTCATTCAACACCAAGTGATAATCGAGATCGCGGCTCGTGTGCAGGTAGTCGATCCCAACCGAATGACCGGCAACATCATCTGATGCTACACCAGTTCTCGATCGGGACAGCAGGCCGTGGAATCCGAGCATGGTGGACTCGTTGGTCCTGATCTGCCCGTCCAGTCCCCCTACTCTGTTGAACTCGTTGCTCAGTTCTCGAGCCGCGTAGATACCGCCCAGATAGCTGTCTTCATCCAGCGATCGCTTGTATCGGATTATGGGGAAATGGGCGTACTGGGTCTCGGAGACCGGTTCCAGGGGAGGGATCTCATCGAGCGCATAGATCGATGCCAGCGTGTTCCGGCTTCCGAGCTTGCCCGACAGTCGGGCACCCACGATGGGATCTACAATGGTACGCGTGTAGACAACTGATTGAACCGGATCTCTCTCAGATGCCGCGGTGGAAGCCACGGTGAAGGCCTCGCGTGCCTCCAGGAAGAAGGGGCGCTTCTCAGGATAGTAGAGACTGTACCGTAGATTGATATCGACTTGACCGGCGTCCGCCTCGACTTGACTGAAATCAGGGTTGTAGGTGCCGTCGAAGATCAGATCGGAAGTGATGCCATACTTGGTCGTGACACTGAGGTCGGTGTGGCGTTCTTCTGTCACCAGTCGACCTCGATTGTCGGCTCGGCGGTGGCTATACGTGATGGCTGGCAGCACTTCCAGCAGTGTCTGTCGGTCCAACTCGTAGTATTGGATCGGTCTCATCTGAGTGAGCCAAGAGTCACCCTGGGCCGGGTCGAGCGGCGGGCTGGTGGCGAACTCCCCGTCACGAGCCACATGTCTCTCCAGTATCACGCCCATCGTCACAGTGTCTGCAGTGGTGTAGCGGATGCTCTGGAGAGGTATCTGGATCTCGACGGTGTAGCCGTGTTCGTCGATCTGACCGCTGCTGTACCACACCAGATCGAACGTGTGGTCTTCGTGGCCGGCAGAGTACCGACTGTCACCCTGTATGCCGAACGGATTTACATAGAAGGCGTACAGGGTCTGTTGGTCGTTGAACGAATCCAGGTTGATCGCCACCCAGTCATCCCGCCTGATGTTGTCCCTGCTTGTGACTGATGCCTTGATCTTGTCAGGTTCGGGGTCGGACGACCGGAACGCGAAGTAGAGGTTTGCTACATCATACGCTAGGAAGGTCTGTGTCTCACCCACGAGCTCCTGACCATAGTCTGGATGGAACGTCTTGAACCCGCTCCAAAACGGCGCCGTGCTCCATACCGGGTCGTCCAGCCTGCCGTCGATTACTGGTGGAGTGTCAGTACGAAACGGCTGGATGGCCTGCTGCGAGACGGATGCAGCAGGGAGCAACGCAAACGCGAGCGTTGTCAATGGAGGTATGCTGGAAATGCTGCGCACCTTATGTTCACCGGTTGGGATTGCACCGAACCGTCGAGCGGCCATCACACTGATCCGGCTTCCACGCCGCCGGCACCGATCTCCAATCAGTACGTGGAAATCGATGGCAAGCAGGTGTACACAATATACCGGATACCACTCCGCCTCGAGTCTCGATCGCGTGCCAACGATGCATACCCCGCGGCATCGTGCGCAGAGATTTCGGATGTGTGTGCCGGGGCAAGCAGCACCGGCAGTTCCTGGTCGGGCAGCCGTCTGGTGCCGGATAGAGGCCAGGTCAGCGTCCAAGCATCGCCTCGACCCGGGCCTTCATTTGGCTGCCCAGCTCACTTTCCGGATGGGTCGAAATCATGCGGTCGGCCAGCTGCAGAGCCTGTGTCAGGTTGCCGCGTCTCACGTAGTGATCGGCGAGAGCAAACTGATAGTCGAGGCTTTCTGGCTCCAGTGCGAGAGCTCGCATCAGCGCCGCCTCCGCCGCAGCCGTGTTCCCCAGGTTTTGCTCGAGTAGACCCAGGTTGTAGTGGATCCGGGATCTCTGTGGCAGGCCTTCCGCTGCGCGCCGCAGGTGAACCGCAGCGTCCTGCAACTGCTCCATCTCGACAAGCAAGAGGGCAAGCGAGTAGGCGGCATCGTACAGTTCAGGGAAGTCATTCACAACTTCACTGAGGAGTGCTCTAGCTGCTTCATTCCTGCCCATCGAATTGTACAACATGGCAAGGTTCATCTTGGCAGGATAGAACAGATCGTCGATCTCGATGGCCACGCGGTAGTACCGCTCGGCCCGTTCTGGCTGCTGCAAGTTGACGTAGAGATTGCCCAGGTTGTGCCCCGCAAAGGCGAAGTCGAGCGAGTACTCCATCGCTGCCTCGTACTCGGCCAACGCTTCCTGTAGCGCATCTCGTTGATATGGTTTCAACATCTCTGTTGGCGCGCCAGCCAAGCGAGTCGCCGCCTCGAGTCTCACGGCCTTCACCGGATCGAACAGCAACGGTGCTGCCAGGTCGATCAGCTCTTGGGCGCTGACCGCCGTCACCGCATCCAACGCTGTGTACCGCACCAGTGCTGCCTCATCGCCCAACGCGCGCCTGAGAGCGGCCGCACTGGTTGCACCGGGGTAGGAAGCCAGAAGCGAGAGCGCCGTTGCGCGGACGATTGCCGGATGGAGTGGGTCACCTGACACGCGGATTAGCTCTGCTTCAGCTTCGGACCTTCCGTCGCGCGCAGCCGCGAACGTAGGGCCGAAGTGAGCACGCTTGGCACGACCGTACCACTCCTGATAGTGCTCGGCCGACCACTGGACTGATTGGTCGTCATGACAGCCGGTCTGACTGCAAGCGTTGGGCACACCGATCTCCAACGTAAGATCGGGTCGAGGCACCCGCAGCGAATGATCGGCTCGGTAGTCGATGACCATGTACGGCTGCTCTGGCATGTGGCACTTGACGCAAGATGCTCCATCGCTGGGTTCTCCCTCATAGACCTTCTGATGAAAGTGGTGATCGTAGCTGTCGTAGACGTCAGCTTGGTGGCACTGGAGGCAGAGTTCATTGCCATCGCTCAGCAACTGCAGACTGTGTGCATCGTGGCAATCACTGCAGCGGACACCATTGCGGTACATCTTGCTCTGCTGAAATGATCCGTAGACGTACACCTCCTCGAGGATTTGACCGTCATGATGATAGAGGTTCTCGCGTAATAGTGAAGGCACCAGGTGCTGCAGCAGATCAGCTTGCGTATGGTCGTAGTCCCCAAGCTCCGTACGCCGTGAATGACACGGGGCGCAGAGTTCCACCTGCTGCTCGGAATCCATATCAGCGGTGGCGATCACCAAGCCGTAGTTCTCTGTTTGCGGTCGTGCCATGGGTGGTATCTCTGCCCAGGCAACGTGGCGCGATCCTGGGCCATGACACGCCTCGCAGCTTACGTCTATCTCCGACCATGTGGTTGCGAACGTCTTCGTATCGACATCGTAGCCTTTCTTCAGATTCGTCGAATGACATTCGGCACACATGCCGTTCCAGTTCTGCGCGTTGCGGGTCCAGTGCAGCCAATCGTCAGTAGGGATGTCTTGATCCGGGTAGAGGTCAAACCACCGATCCCGTTCGGTATCCCAAGCGATCGTGAGTGATTGGAGCCGGCCACCGGGGAAGGGGATCAGATACTGCTGCAATGGTTCGAAGCCGAACGTGTGCGTGATCTCGAACTCCCCAGGTGCGCCCTCTGGGCCTTCAGTGAAGACGTAGAACTTGCCGTCTCTTCGATAGAACCGTGCCGTGGTCTTGTCGGATTCGAACACAGAATCGTCGAAGTCTCCCAAGACAGTGCTGTCGTTGGCCACATCCATCGCACGGTCGTGGTCCGATCCGAGCCAGCTGGCGTATGCCTCCTCGTGGCAGTCGACGCATGCGTCTCTACCGACAAAAACAACAGGCGCGTCTTCGGTGGTGGACTGCTGACGACGGTCGGCCAGCTCCCTGACTGCGTAGACCGGTATCGTGAGGACGATCACGACTGAAGCGATTAGCCCTGTGAGCCTCCAGCGGTACATGGGGTCAAGGTTCATGGCGGTCGCACTTGTCTTCCATCACAGCCGGGTGACTTGCCGTCGGTCGAACGACTTGCGCCGCAGCGGACTACCGACGTCGACCTTGACTATCCCGTTCTCGATACGGACTGGGTAGAGATCCAGGGGTCGTGGCGCAGGCGCCTGGAGTACCTCTCCAGTGTGATCGTAGGATGAGGAGTGGCAGGGGCACACGAAGCGCCCTTCTTCTTCGATCCACGGAACGGTGCAACCCAAGTGGGTGCATTCTCGCGATAGGGCGAGGAATCCACCATCTGCGAGTCGCGACAGGTAGAACTTACCCTGCTGAAAGGCCGTCACTGAGCTCGGCTCAAATGCGTCTACAGGTCCGGCAACGATGATGTCGGTTTGGCTGGCGGTCAGCGGTGTACGCGGACGTAAGAAGTCGATTGCGATCCACAGGAACTCCACTACGGCCAAGCCCCCCAGTCCGAGCCAGAGCCTTCCGAGGAACCGGCGACGCGGCGAGCTGACCGTTGATTCCTCACTGTCCGGAGGCGCGATCGCTGACGCCGTCCTCGCCGCCGCTGCCTCGGTCCCCTTGGGTCGCTTGCGCGATGGTTGCTTAGGTGACTTGCTCATGGTTCAGTCCGCAGCAATCCGGTGTTTCACAGTTCGGTATTCCTGCATCATGGCCAGTCAAGACCCATACCTGGACCGCGGAACCACACACCGGTCGCTGTCAGGATGAGGAAAGCGACAGTCAAGAGCACGAAGGATGCCTGAACTGCCTCGTCCCGGGAAGCACCCCATTTCCACTGCGAGACCCTGTAGAATCCGACCAATGCAGCGCCCAACACCGCTGCAGGCAACAATCCGTTACTCACGACGGACGGCACACCCGGCAGTAACGCAGTTCGACTCAACCAGAACTCGTCTGCTACTATCATCACCGGAGTGAGAATCAGTGCTGTGGTCGCCGCGATGATGGCAGTGCGCCGTCCTCGGTGCGACATGAACCAGATACCAGCGGTATCGTCACTGTAGCGGAGGTACGGTATAGCCAGCAGTGCAGTGATCCCCAACAGGGGTATGACGACTACGGCGAAGAACGGATGGAAGTGAAGCAGCAACTCCTGAATACCCACGAAGTACCACGGTGCCTTCGCTGGGTTGGGACTCATACCGGGATTAGCCGCTTCATCCAGCGGCGCATTGAAAAAGAGCGAGACCACCAGTATGAAGGCGATGAGACAGAGTGCAACCACGGATTCTCTGAACAGCAAGTCCGGCAGTGTCAACGCGTATTGGGGCCTATCATGTGCTCCGTCGTCGGGCGGCTCAGCGGCCGACCGGGGTACCACCACGCCACGCGCCCTTCGGACCCGCCAGAAGTGCCAGGCCATGAGCAGGATGAGCAGGACCGGGACGACGGTGGTGTGCAACGTGTAGAAGTTGATGAGCGTAGCTTGTCCGATCTCGGGGCCGTCGCGGGCTACTTCCCGTAGCCAGTCGCCCATGACCGGCACGTAGCTAATCATTCCGGTACTGATCGTGATCGCCCAATAGGAGAGCTGGTCCCAGGGCAGTAGGTAGCCAGTGAAATTGGATGTCAGGACACAGGCGAGCAACAGAAGGCCGATGATCCAGTTGAACTCGCGTGGGGTCCGATAGCCGCCAGTGAAATACACCCGCAACAGGTGTAGCACCACAATGGCGATCAGCAAGTTGGCGCTCCAGTGGTGGACGTTGCGCACTAGCTTGCCGAAGAACACTTCTTGCTGCATCCTGACAATCGATTCGTACGCTCCCTCAGCGGACGGCTCGTACACGAACATCAGCATTATCCCGGTCACCACAAGCAGCAGGAACAGTACGAAAGACATGCCGCCCAGGCCCCAGGTGTGAGTGTACTTGAGGGTCTTCTGAGGCAGGCGGACGGGCCGGAAATGAAGAATCAGGTGGTTGAACACCACCCACTTCCGCTCCCTATCGTCCCGTGGATAGACCGGGCCACTGAAGATCGAGCGTACTATGCGGCTTGCCAAGCCCCTGCCGTGCGTGCCCCGGCCGGGTTCCGTGTTATGCGCCATGCGCGATAGTGGCCATGTGCCGAGCGGTAAGTCCCAGTCGTCTGCGACCGGTGAGGGATAACGAATCGTCGGTTTCCAGTCAACGGCGTCCCAGCGCGGCCGATGTTAAGGTCTTCTGAATCGGGCACTTGAGGATCTCTTGAGTCACCCGAGCTAGGATGGCATTGTTTTGACTGAGGTTGTCAAATGTACTTGGTCGAATTGATGATGCACTGCGCCGGGATTCGTTGTGCCAACCTGGGCCACACGCTCATGATAGGAGTCTTCATGGCTCTGATACTAGTGGTGCTCAACCTTCCGCGCGTCTGGGTTTGGATCGTGGACTCGTGTAGTCGCAGCCACAGCGATCAGCTCCACTCTGATTAATGCCTGAAGAATCGCGTTGGAGCTGATGTGACTCCGCTCTCCTATCGTCTCCGGTTGATGTGAGGTCTGTGCAGGTCGTAGTCGCAAAGCACGTTCGCAAGGTGACCGGTTCCTCTGCAGCCAGCGGGCGCTGTGCCGACGCATGATGGTATCCGCGCTGCGCTGGGATCTAGTGGTCCTGCCTGGTTCGGCTGGTGTGGGAGGAAGAAACGGCGGTCCATTGTCGCGGTAGCGAACACCGACGTATCCTTAAATAGTACGACACCGGAGTCTGGCCGAGGTAGGGCCACAGTCGTATCGTGCTGGTAGCCGCGCGGGCTTCAATCAGGGAGAACCCATGCCATTCTCGATCCGCAAGGTCAACTACTTCCACGTCGCGGTCGATGATCAGCCGGGAGAGGCCTACAAGTTTCTCACTACGTTGGCAGAAATGGGAATCAGCCTTCTGGCCTTCACCGCCATTCCGATCGGGCCATCAAGGACTCAATTCACGGTCTTTCCAGAGGATGAATCCAAGATTCGAGAGGTGGTCCAGGCAACCCGACTCAACTTCGACGGACCCTATCCGGCTCTGCTGGCACAGGGCGATGATGAATTGGGTGCTCTTACCGGCATTCACCACAAGCTCTACGAGGCCGGTGTGAATGTGTACGCGTCGAGTGCTGTAGCTGACGGCAGAGGCAGCTATGGCTATGTCCTCTACGTTCGTCCAGAGAAGCTTGCTGAAGCTGCAGCCGCGCTGGGCCTGTGAGTTGCCGGCGCCCAACTGTGTCGCAGTCTGTACCAACACAGGGCTATCGAGTCATGGCATATGCAACGGAGTCGTTCTTCCCGACGAAATACTGGCACAAGCTTGAGGATGGGCGCGCCCAATGCGACCTGTGTCCGCGGTTCTGTAGGTTGAGAGAGGGACAGCGGGGGCTGTGCTTCGTGCGGATGTGTCACAACGGCGAAATTGTGCTCACTACGTACGGCCGGTCGAGCGGGTTCTGCGTGGATCCGATCGAGAAGAAGCCGCTGAACCATTTCCTACCTGGTACTCCAGTTCTGTCGTTTGGCACGGCCGGCTGCAACCTGGCCTGCAAGTTCTGCCAGAACTGGGATATCAGCAAGTCTCGTGAATTCGACACCTTGGCAGATACCGCCTCACCGGGTGCATTGGCCGATGCTGCGGTGCGTACAGCGTGCCGCAGTGTTGCCTTCACCTACAATGATCCCGTGATCTTTCACGAGTACGCGATCGACGTGGCTATCGCCTGTCATGAGCGAGGCATCAGGACTGTGGCAGTGACGGCAGGTTATGTGTGTGAGGAGCCGCGGCGCGAGTTCTATGAGCATATGGATGCGGCAAACGTGGACTTGAAAGCGTTCAGCGAGGACTTCTATTGGGAACTCAGCAAGGGGCATCTACAGCCCGTACTCGATACACTGAGCTATCTCAAGCATGAAACCAACGTGTGGTTCGAGCTGACAACTCTAGTGATACCTGGGAGGAACGACTCGGACCAGGAATTGGAGGGCATGTCTCAGTGGGTGGTTGAGAACCTGGGGCCGGATGTACCCATGCACTTCACAGCGTTCCACCCGGACTGGAAGATGTTGGACGTAGCACCAACGCCACCAGCAACGCTCGCGAGGGCACGTGATATCGCCAGAAGAAACGGAGTGCGGTACGCGTACACAGGCAATGTGCATGATAGGGCTGGCGGCAGCACTGTTTGTCACCAGTGCGGCGAGGTTCTTGTAGGGAGGGACTGGTACGTGCTGTGCGAATGGAACCTCACCGATGACGGCTGCTGTGCGAACTGTGGTACACGCTGTGCGGGTGTGTTTGACGGCCCTGCAGGAACGTGGGGAGCCAGGAGGATGCCGGTAAGGATCGGTACTTAGGCGAGGACTCCTGAGGGTCGAGCAGCAGCGCGTCGGCGAGCGCTAGTGAGGCACAAATTCTCCTTGGCCCGGCGTCGTAGCGTGGCGCGAACACCCTGATGATCGACGCAGTCGCCACCACCAGCCCTGCAACAACCGCCCAAGAATCTACGGCCTCCCGCCAGGGGCGTACCATGTCACAAGATAGATACCGCAGTAGGGTAGCGGAGTTGCTATCGGTTGCCGACGTAGCGATCGGTGGACAACGACCGTGGGATGTCCAGGTGCACGACGGACGCCTCTATCGCCGAGTGATGGCCCACGGGTCGCTGGGTCTGGGAGAGGCGTACATGGATGGATGGTGGGACTGCGAACGGCTTGACGAGTTCTTCACTAGAGTACTCAGGGCTGATCTGGAGACTGTGATCAAGCCACTGAGCGACGTTCCCAGGATCGTCGGCGCCAGGTTGTTCAACCTACAGAGGCCAACCCGTGCGTTTCGCGTGGGCCGGCACCACTATGACATTGGCAACGATCTGTACCGATGCATGCTCGACCGGCGTATGATATACAGCTGTGCCTATTGGGCGAATGCGACGGGCCTGGACGAGGCTCAGGAGGACAAACTGGATCTGGTGTGCAGGAAACTGGGCCTTGAGCCCGGCATGCGTCTACTTGACATCGGATGCGGCTGGGGTGGCACGGCGAAGTTCGCTGCCGAGCGCTACTCGGTGAGTGTGGTGGGAGTTACCGTATCTCGCGAACAGGCAAGCCTGGCCCAGGAGATCTGCCGCGGGCTCGACATCGACATTCGCCTGCAAGACTATCGCGATATCGAGGGTGAATTCGATCGCGTGCTTTCGCTTGGCATGTTTGAGCACGTCGGATACAAGAACTACAGCTCGTTCATGGACATCGTCCGCCGGCTGCTCACGAGCGACGGACTCTTCCTGCTCCACACCATCGGGCGTAACCGCTCGGTGACCCGGGCAAACCCGTGGACTCAGCGGTACATCTTCCCCAATTCCATGTTGCCATCGGCGCATCAGATAAGTCGGGCAATCGAGAGAAGGCTCGTACTCGAGGACTGGCACAGTTTCGGTCAAGATTACGACCGAACCTTGATGTCGTGGTATCGGAACTTCGAGCTGCACTGGCCTCAGTTGAAGGAGCGCTACGATGAGCGCTTCTACCGCATGTGGAAGTACTTCCTGCTCTCGTCCGCCGGTGGATTTCGCGCCCGCAAGACACAGTTGTGGCAGATCGTGTTGGCACCTCGCGGCGTGATCGGTGGCTATCGGGCACCTAGGTAGCGCTGACAAGTACGACGGGCCATGCCTGCGCGGAAGATGTCGGAGAGACGGGCGTGCGGTTCAAGAGGCGGGTCAAACCTAGTTCATCGGGACCTGTACATAGATGTCGAACCGTACACGGCCCTGATTGGTCATCCCCTTTGCGAGTGCGGCTTCGATCCATCCGGAAAACAAAAAGATCCCGGCGCCTATACCCACCAGTGGTGTGCCCGTGAAATCGATGTCAGCGACATCGACGAACACGGTCGGTGACCACCACTGACTCACGGCCAACTCGAGATCGGCCTGGGTCGACCAGAAGGCCCTGCCGCGATTTACCCCGTAGTCATAGCCTCGTACTGTCTCAGGCCCGCCGAGTCGGTACCGCATCTGGATCAGATCATCCCCGGCAACCAGACCGCCCCGAAGCTGCAGCGATGCAAGTATGTTGTCATGCCGATAAGGCAGCCTGGCAGCTCCCCAGAAGCGGCCCGACGTATTGTGTCTCGAGAACAGGCCCTCTCCACCCAGCGTAAAACGCGTCGTCCCAGCAAAGCCAACGGTCCAAGTCTTCTCCATTCTGCCGCGTGCGTAGGTCCCGTCAGTGATGGGTGGATTCGGCTGGAAATCCCCGGCGACTGGTGACGAGCTCTGGACCGCCACGGTCTCCTGGCGTTCGTACTCCAGCACAACTTGCCCGTTTCTGAACCACCCTGTTCGGGAGATGTACTCCACCCCGGTTCCCCAAGCTGCCCTGTAGTAGTCTGCGTCGTCGTGGCCGAGTATGAGTGCCTTGACAGAGTTGCCGAGGCCCGTACCGTTGGTCCACGGTTCCAATTCGCGCAGCAAGCGGAACACCGCGACGTCGAAGCGTCCTGATGGGGAGTCACGTCGCCAAGTGCCCGCTGCAACGAACTGCTGGTCTCCAAAGCCATACCGAGCCTGCAGCCGCAACGTGGTGAAGGCCGGCGGTAAGCTGAAAGCATGGCTCCCGCCAACTGATGGCCCCTGCACTCGGTTGTAGCGGAACAGCTCGTAGGCGTGCTTCCAGCCGACGCTGCCGAACCTTTGCCGCTGAGTCTGTGATGCCTGCGACGCTTCAGAGAGCTCTGCCATCTCCGTCATGCGGCTGGCAATGACGTTGTCAGATCTGGATCTGGTGGCCCTACTCCATTCCCCCGAGAAGTCGTAGCTCTCAAGTGAGTCCCGGGTTGGTAGATTGATCTCCCATCTACCGCCATCGCTGCCGATGCCGACCATTGACGTTGGTCGCGAACCACACCTGTAGTCTTCTGGCTTCTGGTCGAAATCCCAGGGGTCGGGGCACTGCCAGGACCCGAATCGGCGGCCGGTCACCCCGTGCTCCAAGGGATCGTGGGTGAACACGACCTCGGAGCGCTCCAAGTCTATCTCGAAATCGGAGAACGTCGTGACCGCCTCACCGGGCAGGTTGGCGCCCGGCAGGTACTTGAAAATCCAGTTGACCGAGAGAATCTGACGCAGCGGTAGCCAGAATCTGCTCTGATGGAGACTGTATTCGATGTCGGCTTCAAGCGATACAAGTTCGGGTGCGTCGTCTTCGGGATCCCAGATACCTGCACCAACGAATGACGCGGTTAGCCTCACGACATCAAGGCTGTCGGCGTCGATCCAGACTCCGCCTGATATCATGGTGGGTTGCCTGACACGACCGAGGATATCACTCCATGGGTAGCTCAGCGGGTTCTGTACCGCCTCCCCTAGGTCGGGCTGATCGCGCGGCTCGACCGAGATCCTGATTGCCCGTATGGTCCTGTCGGAATACGTGATTCGCAGCGAGTCGGTGATCTGGTAGCGGTAGAAGCGCTGTGCACCCCTGGCGAACGGATGCAGTGCATCCTCGTCCGGCAGCCCCATGATCTGGATGCGATCGCCCAGGGAAGACGGGATGAACCAGACTTGGTCTCCAAAGATGTCCTCGAAGAAGCCAGCGGCTTGGTCGCGGCCGAATCCGGGCATTCTCACACTTGCCATTCGCGCACCTTTGATGTCCACCCTGACGTCTCCCGAACGAGTCCAATGCAATTGTGCCGCCGTTTCGTATTTGAATACTGCCATCCCGGGACCGAATCGATCGGAGGCTATCCTGCCTTCGAGTTGAGTTCGCACCCTGGCGCGGTAACCGGCGAGTTGGAGGACCTGGGTCTGATGGCGTGCCTGAGCCAGCCGAACCAGCGCAGCCGTAGTGGAGTCACCGTATACTTGGGTGTCAAACGTCGCACCCGACTGAGGCAGGCCGGTCTGAGGCAACGCGAGCTGGCCACAGACGAGTACCGTGCTACAGGCAAGGAGGTGGATCTGACGGGACACAACGTGCCATTTCGTTGGCTACGTCTTCATTACGGCAAGGTGACCGCGATGTTTCAGGCGGCCAGGCCTCAGTCGGGTGTGAGAATGGTGTCGCCTGCCGTGTCGCTCAAGTCTGGATAGTCGAGTGTGAAGTGCAGCCCGCGGCTTTCCTTCCGTTCCATTGCAGAGCTGATGATCAGTTCCGCCACTAGGGCGAGGTTGCGCAACTCAATGAGGTCGTTGGTGAGCCGAAAGTGCGCGTAGTAGTCGTGAATCTCCTGCCGCAAAACGTCGACCCGCCGTTTGGCCCTCTCGAGGCGCTTGCCAGTCCGGACTATTCCGACGTAGTCCCACATGGCTCGGCGTAGCTCGTCCCAATTGTGGGATACCACGACCTCCTCGTCCGAGTCCCTAACCCAACTCTCGTCCCACTCGGGGAGTGTCGCAGTGGGCCTACGCCGGGGAAGTTGCACCTGGATATCCTCGCTTGCTGCAGCGGCGAAGACCAGACATTCCAGTATTGAGTTGCTCGCCAGGCGATTGGCTCCGTGCAGGCCTGTGCACGCGGTTTCTCCAATTGCGTAGAGCCCGTCTATGTCCGTCTTCCCCGCCAGGTCGGTCACGATGCCGCCACACGTGTAGTGGGCCGCGGGAACTACCGGCAGCGGCCCCTTGGTCATGTCGAAGCCGTAGTCGAGGCACCGGGCGTGGATGGTAGGGAATCGGCGCTTGATGAAATCCGCTGGCTTGTGACTGATGTCCAACTGAACGCAGTCCAACCCCAACCGTTTCATCTCGTAGTCTATGGCTCGTGCAACGATATCTCGTGGGGCCAGCTCGGCGCGCTCATCGAAGCGCGGCATGAAACGCTCCCCGTCTGGCAATATCAGCACTCCCCCCTCTCCCCGGACCGCCTCGCTGACCAGAAATGACTTGGCTTCGGGATGGTATAGACATGTGGGGTGGAACTGGACGAACTCCATGTTGGCAACGCGGCATCCGGCTCGCCATGCCATTGCAATGCCGTCACCGGTCGAGACATCGGGGTTGCTCGTGTAGAGATAGACCTTGCTAGCCCCTCCAGTCGCCAATACGGTCGTGGGCGCGCTGAGCACCTGCACCCTATCGGCATCACGGTCGAGCACGTAGGCACCGAGGCAGCATTGATCGGACAATTGCAGCTTCTTGCCGGTTATCAGGTCGACTGCAATGTGGTTCTCGAATATGTCGATGTTCTTGTGGTTCCGGACGTGTCTCTCCAGTGTGGTCGCACTTGCACGGCCGGTTGCATCGGCGGCGTGAATGATACGCCGATGGCTGTGACCGCCTTCGCGCGTGAGGTGATATCCCGACTCGTTGTCGGGGCCCGCCTCTCGGGTGAATGGCACGTCCAGGTCGATCAGCCATTGAATGCACTCCGGGCCGTGCTCGACTGTGAACCGGACTGCCGCTTCGTTACACAGGCCGGCTCCGGCAGTCAGGGTGTCATTGACGTGAGCCTCAACTGAGTCACTGGTGTCGAGAACAGCGGCGATGCCGCCCTGTGCATAGAGGCTGGATCCTTCCGTTAGCGGACCTTTGGCGAGCACCGCCACACGGGCTCGATCGGCCACCCGCAAGGCTACGCTCAACCCGGCGATGCCAGCTCCAATGACGAGAACATCGTATTCGGTCTGTCGTGTCATCTGTAGCCCGGTGGAGTCATCGCCTTGATGCCGTGCGAGACTTTGGCCTGTTGCACCGGAGGCGAACTCGTCGGTAGGGAATCCGGGCACCCCCTCCTCGGATGGTGCCTTCGTGCCCGAGAGCTGCCGTGGCCACGTCCCGGCGTGGTCCGATATCTGCGGTCTCCACAGGAGCTATTCGGTGTTGTCGTGTCGGCGCCCACCTGACTCCGTGGACTATCACGGCTCACTCGGTGCCGTCCCAACAGTACGTACATAGCTTTTCCTTCGGAAGACCGATCGCAGCCACCAGATCATCCAACTGTTGATACTGCAGCGAGGTCAGACCCAGACGTCTGCGTATCACCTCGAGCATTGCGTGGTATCGTTCTGATCGCTGGTCCGCATACGCTTCCAGGTGTTCGGGCGTTTCACCTTCGAGCTCAGCGATGGCCCAGCGACCCGCTAGATCCAGCTCAGTCCGGGAGCGAGAGAAGTTGAGGAATTTGCAGCTGAACACCAGTGGCGGGCAGGCGGGGCGCATATGGACCTCCCGGGCACCGTAGTCGAATAGCCGCTTGATGATATCCTTGAGCTGCGTTCCCCGTACGATGGAGTCTTCACAGAACAGCATGCGGTTGTCCTCGATGATCTCTCTTATGGGGATGAGCTTCATGCGTGCGACCAGATCCCTGACGCGTTGATCCTGAGGCATGAAACTGCGGGGCCACGTGGGAGTGTATTTGACGAATGGCCTCTGATAGGGGATGTTGGCTGCGTTGGCATATCCAATTGCATGACCGGTGCCCGAATCCGGAATCCCGGCCACTATGTCGATTTCGGCATGATCCCTTTGAGCCAAGAACTCACCGCAGCGATAGCGAACCACTTCAACATTGATGCCCTCGTAGTTCGATGCCGGATATCCATAGTAAACCCACAAGAAAGCACAGATCTGCAGTCGGTCGCCCGGCGGTGCCAATTGTTCGATGCCGTCTAGCGTGATACGGACCACCTCGCCAGGGCCGAGGTATTGCCTGACCTCGTATCCGAGGTTGGGCAGGGCGCAGGTCTCGAGGGTGACCGCGAACGACCCCGATTTTTCACCGATGATCATGGGTGTACGACCCAGGCGGTCACGCGCAGCATAGATGCAGTGATCCGAGAGCAGCAGCACCGAGCAGGACCCATCAATTGCGGCTTGCGCACGCCGGATCCCGTCCGCGAACGTGTCTCCTTGGTCGATCAGGTGGGCGACGAGCTCAGTTGGGTTGAGTGCATTGCCGCTCATCTCCAGAAAGTGGCTGCTGCGATCCCGGAACGCGCCGGCAGCCAACTCCTCGAGGTTGTCGAGTCGCGCGACGGTCGCGATCGCGTACGTGCCGTGGTGTGATCCGACAATCAGTGGCTGGTCTTCGTAATCGCTGATGACCCCGATGCCCGTGTCCCCGCTGAGTCTGGGCAGATCACTCTCGAACTTGCTGCGAAACTGGCTATTGGTGATGTCATGGATGAAGCGTGTGAACCCATGACTGTTCTTGACAGCCATGCCACCGCGCATCGTTCCCAGATGAGAGTGATAGTCCGTTCCATAGAAGAGATCGGGGACGCAGTCTTCCTTCGAGACCACACCGAATAGTCCACCCACTGGAGGTACCTCCTGCAGATAGTCCTGAGGCCCTGTAGCATTCCCGCCTTGCGTTACACGGGCTGGTCACCGCGCACCTTGGAGGGTATGCCGCGAGCGATTGAACCGGAAGTTAGACAACGCTACTCGGTTCAGCCAGTACGCAACTTCCGTCGCCGGCCAGGTACCGACACCCCGCACGGGCCGGCCTCAACCCGCTGTGCGAGCTTCACAGCGATCCGTCCTGACCGCAGCTCAAGGCCAGGCAGGTGTAGGATCCTGTCCGGGCAGTACCTAGGGCAGGGCATCTCCGGTGTGCTGCCGCACTGCGGGTTCCCGGCGGGCCAGATAGGTCGTCCCGAGCACTACGATCGCCGCGCCAACCCAAGTCCACGCGTCCACAAACTCGGCGAACAAGAACCAGCCGATCAACGCGGCCCACACCATCCGGGTAAACATCACCGGCTCCACCAGGCTCACGTCCGCCAGCTTATATGCTCTGATGAATAGCAGGTGTCCAGTGGATCCGAAGGCGCCGATTAGAGCCAGCAGTGCCAGCATCTCTGAGCTCGGCCATTCCCACACGAAGAGCGCCGGGACCAGCGTTATGGGCATCATGAAGAATGTCAGATAGGCGACAATAGCTGATGTGGAGTCGGTGCGTGCCAGGCCCTTCGCGATCAGCTTGGAGGTGGAAACACAGAGTGTCGCGCAGAGTACCAGCAATGTCGCACCGTCAACAGCGGTCAGCCCGGGACGGATGATGACCAGTGCTCCGCCGATCGCGAAAGCGATGCCCAGCCAGCGTCGGTGCGTGATGCGTTCCCCCAAGAACCACACGGCGCCCGCCGCGACGAAGATGGGTCCGATTAGCGCCAAAGAAGTAGCGTTCGCCACGGGCATCAGGCTGAGTGCCGAGAACCATGCAAGCATCGAAGTGGCGTTTACGGCAGCTCGCATCACGTGTGTCCCGATCTGGCGCGTCCACAGCGTGCCCACCCCGACGGCGCCGAACCAAGGTACCAAGAACAGCACTCCAAACAGGTTGCGGAAGAATGCTACTTCGAAAGGATGAAGTTCGTGCGTGACATACCTGATGGTGTTGTGCATGGCGGCAAACGACGCGCTCGCCGCGATGGCGAGAATCACCCCGACAATCTGCGGTGGGATGCTGTGGGGCTGCCTCTTGGACTCCGACGTGTGCGGATTCATAGGGTTCCGTGACTGGTGCAGCGCTAGGTACATGGGTGGATTGCGGGGTCCATGGCACGGAGGATGGCTGCGGGCTATGTGCTACTTGCTGGAGCGCGGTGTGCGGTGGCGAGCACGCGATCTTCCCGAAACCCGTAGCATGCGCCAAACTTAGAGCCTCTGCATCTGGCGAACAGCGCACCAGTGGGGAGCAAAGGGGGAATGATCTGCCGTGCCGCGACCGAACATTTCCACGAATGAGACGAGATCTCGAGCGTGGGCCCGATTGTGGCCCAGCATCCGGCCACCCCATTCCAGGAACATCAGAGCAGGCGCATGGTATCCCGTGATCAAGGACGACCGTTCGGATCGCGTCACAATCAGGCTCGGCAACGCAGTAGTGGACGTGCCGCGTCGTGTGGTGGAGGTGCGAGCGCGGCGCCCCGATCGATTCAGTGTCGTGCACCGGATTGGATATGACCTATCCGCCGCCAGACACTCAGTCCACAAGCTGGGCAAGCGATACGCCGTCTGCCCCGCATGCCAGTGGAGATTCGGCCTCATCGGCGAACCGGCGAAGAAGCGATGTCCCAGTTGCGGCCATGAAGGCGAGATCGCGTGGTGGGAAACCACCTGATGTCACGCTCGGCCGCGCCCACGTGCTAAGCTGAGTTGGCTCGGATGAGTACGCTTCCCATGAGGTTGCGAGGGATGACTGCACAAGGTTCAGCGTGTCGTCGCTTTCCTGGCATCATGACGAGAATCGACCATCTTTGTTGGAGGGACACCAGTGTCGGATTGGGTTGCGTGGCGCTGGCGCGTGGGACGGGAACTCGCAGGACAACAATGACTCAGCAGGAGAGTGCACCGTGAGCACGAGTTCTCTATTGGGGGTCTTCCTTTCGGTTGCGGCAGCCACACTCCCGGCTGCGGCTCAGGAGGAGTTCGAAACCGACGTGTTTGCAACCTCGATTGGCGAACTGAAGATTAGCTTCGTTGGACACGGCACGTTGATGCTCACCGTGGGAGATGTCGTCATCCATGTGGATCCAGTGTCACGGGAGGCCGACTACGCGGCAATGCCCAAGGCGGACGTGATCCTGGTGACACATGAGCACGGAGACCACTGCGATCCAGGTGCGATCGAACTGCTGACCACGGCGCAGACAGAACTGGTCGTCAATCCGGGGTGCCGTGAACGGGTGGGCTCCGGTTCTGTGATGCGAAACGGTGAGGTAGCCACGATGGGTGAGATCACTGTGGCGGCGATACCGGCCTACAACCTGGTCCACAAGCGCGATAACGGACAGCCGTTCCACGCCAAAGGTGATGGAAATGGCTATGTAATCACCCTGGGAGACACGAGAGTGTACGTTGCCGGGGATACCGAGAATACCCCCGAGATGAAGGCTCTCGAGGACATCGACATAGCATTTCTGCCGATGAACTTGCCATATACGATGACTCCTGCAATGGTCGCGGATGCGGCTAAGGCCTTCAGGCCGAAGATCCTCTATCCCTATCACTTTGGTCAGACTGATCCCACGGATCTGGTTGATCTGCTGGCGGAAGAGCCGGGAATCGAGGTGCGCCTAAGAGACATGAGCTGATCGCCTCCGGGCAAGAGAATCGGTAGATGACGGGCCCCGGCACCCATGGGAGTCGGGGCCCGCCAGATAGCCGGATGAATCAGCCTACTTGCGGTTGGCCTCCACCGCAATCTCGATGTCCACGTCGGCGCCCACGACGATCGTTTCCGCCCAGCTACCCACGCCGACGCCGTAGTCTCGGCGGTCCAATGCTGTGGTGGCGTGGAATCCTGCCACTTGGGTGACTCCGCCGAGCATGACCTGCATCTCTTCAGGTATGTCCTTGATACCAAGCAGGTTGACCGTCAGCTCCACCTCCTGGCTGACGTCCTTGATCGTCAGCTGACCACGGGCCAGGAGCCGGTCTGCGGCAACTCGCTCGACCGAGTTGCTCCGGAACGTGATGTGAGGATACTTCTCAGCTTCGAACCAGTCTGCCGAGCGCAAGTGGCTATCACGTTTGGCGTTGCCGGTGTTGACGCTCGCGACATCGATGCTGACCTGAACTGAGCTGTTCTCCGGCCGGTCGGTATCGAAGTAGAGGTCCACCTTGTAGCTGTCGAAACTGCCCGATACCGGGGTGAAGAAGTGACGTACGCTGAAGTTGAT
>CP070666.1:3845431-3849226 GCA_020351775.1 Gemmatimonadota bacterium
TGATGTGGACGGCTCGAGCCGCACGACTCCGACGGTCTCACGACTCCCCAAAGGCGGCCATTCCCAACTCGTGGAGACGACGCTCTCGGCTGAGCTTGCGCCAGCAACGTCGGCCAACGCTGAGTAGTAGAGGGTCACGACGTCAGGGAGAAACTCCAGCGTGTCGACCTGCATCTCCGGGACGTGTCGCACTGCCCAACGCATCCAGACTTGAGCCAAGTCGCTGTTGCCTGCTTCGAGGTGCAGCTGCGTGAGGTACTGTACGGCTATTCCCCAGATGCTGTCGGGCCGCTGGATGATTGGATTGGCGGCGGCGACGAAGTACTCCCGCGCGCGGTCCGTCTCGAGATTGAAGTAAGCGGCGATGCCGCTCTCCACGAGTTCGACGCGACTCACCTGACCTTCTGATGTGGCGGGCAGGCCGAGCGCGAGGCTAGCCATCGTCGCCAACGTGTGGCGTCGGAGTAACTGGATTGCACTCATCATGGTGTACCCTGAGTCAGCCGGATCAGGATGGCGGTCAACTGACCGGATTGGACCGTCACGGTCGTGTCGACCGATATGAAACCGGGGCGTTCGAAGCGGAGGTTGTATTCACCCGGTGCCACTGTGTCGAGGCGGGCGGTAACCTGTTCCACGAATCGGCCATTCATCAGCACGTTCGCCCAGGGCCGGGCACTGATGCGCAGGAATCCGGGTTCCGGCTCTGGGGGTGGAGCAAGGGGGCGCGGTTCGGTCGGTTGTTGCCGGATTTCACGTGCTCTGAACGGATAGCGCAGCCGCTCGCCGGCGGCGAGCGTCAGCCGGTCGGTGATCGTCTCATAACCGGTGGCCTCGATGCTTATCGTGTGCTGGCCAGGTTCGAGTTCGAGCTCGGTCCCGGTAGCAACCACGCCGTCTACCCTCACGACCGCACCATCCGGCAGGTCAGCGAGGGCCAGGTTTGCGATCATTGGTGTGGCTTCCTGGACCAGCGAATCGGCAACCGTGTCCGTCGGTGCGGTCCTGCCACTGAGATCACCGCCGGCGCCGGCCTCCGAGTCGGCTACGTTCCTGCCCAGCACGAGTTGCCACGCCCCGAATCCGGCGGCAACCACGAGCACGGCCACTCCTAATCCGACGGCGAGGCGGCGGAGAAGCCTCCTCACGGTTCTCCTTGACTTCAGGCGTGGAGTTCCCGGCGTCCCGTACCGGCCCTCGAACGAGGAGTAGAAAGCCGACTCCCAACCCCTCAGCTCGGAAGTGTGTCTGCGAAGTGCTTCGACGAAGGCCGTGACCGAGGAGAACCTGTCACCCGGATTCTTCGCCAGGGACTTGTCTATCGCCTGGTAGACGTGATCGGGGAGACTCGGTCTGAGAACGTTCAACGGTGGCGGGGGGAGAGTGCACTGCTTGTGGAGTATGTCCACGGCAGAGGTTCCATCGAAGGGGACCTGCCCGCAGAGCATGCGGTAGGCCATGACACCCAGGGAATACTGATCTGAGGCCGGGCTCACCGGCAAACCCGTAGCCTGCTCCGGTGACATGTAGTGGGGAGTACCGACCGGTACACCCGACGACGTCAGGGTTCTTTCCCCGAGGGCCCTGGCTATCCCGAAGTCGGTCACCATCACACGACCTTTCGTGTCGACCATCACATTGGCCGGCTTGATGTCGCGGTGGATCACCTGGCGTTCGTGCGCATACTGGAGTGCGTCGGCCACGGGCCGCAGAATGTGAGTTACCTCCCTCAAGGCCATGGACTGCGTTTCCCTGAGAACCTGCTCCAGTGATTTCCCCTCCACGAACTTCATCGTGTACCAGAAGATCAGTCCTCCGGATGCGACGCGGTGAATCGGGATGATGTTGGGGTGGTCCAGCGACGCCGAGGTCTTAGCCTCTCGTTTGAATCGTTCGATACCCTGCCCGAAGGTCAGTTCCGGGGGGAGGACTTTGATGGCCACGTGGCGGTCGAGGTGTATCTCACGGGCGAGGAACACCACCGCCATACCACCGCGTCCGATCTGCCGGATGATCTCGAACTCATCCTTGATGTCTTCTCGTAGGAGCGTGGTGAGATTCCGAACACCGGAGTCCGTGAGCGAGGCACTCATAGCTGCCTGCCCCTCGGAGTCATAAACGAGGGACCCGCATTGATGGCAGAAGACCGCCCCGTCCGGGACCGGTGTGGAGCAGTAGGTGCAGTTCATGCCGGCTCACAGCGTGTAGAGGACCAGCTCCGCTCGCCTGATGCATGTCGCGGCGTGGCGCACATCCCACGGCCAAGGCGTGTTGCGGTCCTGCTACTGATCTGTCTCAACCGACAGCCAGATGCCGGCCTCCGACTGCCGGATCGCAGCCAACGATTCACAGGGGAAGTGACTGCGTCTACATCCACCGATCGAGTGCCCGTGCGGGTGGCATGCGGGCACAAAGAACATGCAGCTAGCCCAACTGAACCGCAAGTTCTCGGGATAGGAATTTCAATCCACGCAAGCCGGGTATGAGCCGTGGCATCGGGGTAGTCCAGCGGCTGGAGTGAGATTTGCGCCTTCGCTCGAGCTGCTCCGACGCCCTGCAACAGGGTGAATCGTGGCGCGAGCCGTGTCTTCCCCGGCATGCGGACTGGCTGATGGCGCAGCCGGGCAACCCAACGATCCCCGAGCGGTGATCGTCGGGGTATGTCAGTGGGTTCCTAGGCAGAGGCGGTCGTGGCGGCGGACTTCTAGCGTCTGGGCGGAGCGCGAGTCCGAGGGCGAGTTGGCGCGGTGCGTCGCAGGTGATAACAAGGAAGATAACGGACCTAGATTTCGCCAGCCCTAGCTTTTCCCTATTTCCGCGGGACGTTGGATCGCTTAATGCGTGGGAGCCGTCATGGTCGAACTGCGCTGACTCCGTGGGCTTGGAGGCTACCCGCCGTCAGCGGTAGCATACAGTCCACCGGGTCTCCTGTACATGGCTGACTCCACAGGTACAGATTAGGGGAAGCGCCTTGGGCCTGGATCACGAATGCGGCCATATCATTCTGCTCCCTGCCTCGGCCACCGTCCCTCATGATGAAATAGACAATGGCCTCCTCTGTCCCATTGAGGACGCCAAAGCCATAACCTTGGTAGGTGTCGAAGGGTGCTGCACGGGGTCCAGCGGTTGCACCGTTATCAGCGCATAACACAACCCCCATCGGACCATTCAGTCGGAACGTGTTGCCTCCAGCCCAGTGAATGGAGATGTGGCTCCGACTCGCCGCGTCACAAGAGCCATTCACGGCAAACGACGCTCGGATTGTGGGATCTCCTGTTTCGGCAATGAGGATGCCTCCGCCCGACATGAATCCAGACGTGATTCTGGCGCTAGCGGAAGCGAAGACGGTTTCGAAAGGCATTTCACTATCGATTGCAGGCTCTACGGGGTCGAGCCCCCGTTCACAGGCTGTGGCACTCACGGCACCCATTGCGATTGAGACAAGGACCAGACGTTTCATGATACGCCTCCTCAGCAGCGGGGTTGCCCGAGCGCCGCGAGACGCTCGGTGCATTGCCCCCGAAACCAGGATGGAAACGGGCCGGCCCGGGACAGAGGCCGGGCCCCGCGTCAATCTCGACTGTATCTTTCGGGCCAGCTCGTCACCAGCATTCACCGACAGCTCTGGCATCTGCCACTTGCCCAGTCTTGCGTGCCGTCGAACGCCTCCTTGTACGTCAGGCGCCTCAGCCCGGATCCGTCGATGTTAATGACGTGGATATCCATATTGCCGTCACGTCTACTCCCGAAGGCAATCTCTCTCCCGTTGGGTGACCAGCTCGGAAAGACATCATC
>CP070666.1:3849326-3864756 GCA_020351775.1 Gemmatimonadota bacterium
AACCGCTCGATCGAGAGATCGCTGCAACAATCCAGGCTGCAGGACCTGGAGACACTCACGCTCGATATCGCGCTCGATGCAGCGGTCGCGTACCTGAACGTGTTGCGGGGCGAGACCTTCGAGCGGATCCAGAAGGAGAACCTCTCACTCACGCGCTCCAACCTTGAGTTGGCGCAGATCCGTTTCTCAGTGGGTGTGGCTGATGCATCAGAAGTGTTCCGCTGGGAGAATCAGATTGCCAACGATCGGCAGGCGTTGATCGACGCGGTCGCGAGTACTCAAGCAGCCGAGATCGAGTTGCGCCGTATCTTGAACCGCCCGCTCGATGAGCCGTTCACGACAGCCGAGACGTCGCTCGATGACCCCGCACTGGTGACTGCCCAGCAGGCACTGGGTCCCTACATCGAGAACCCACTCGACTTCGCGCGGTTCCAGAGCTTCATTGCCAGCGAAGCACTTGCGGTCTCGCCCGAGCTCCAATCACTGCGGGCGATTGAGGCGGCGAGCCAAAGGGCTCTGGAGTCGGCCACACGGTCGTTCTTCATTCCCAATCTCTATCTCGATGCCGGCCTCAGTCATTTCTTCGCCAGAGGCGGAGCGACCGGAACACCACCTCCGGGAATCACTGGGGAGGTCAATGACACGCGCTGGCAGGTTGGCCTGGTATTGTCCTATCCGGTGTTCACAGGGCTGGCCAGATCGGCCGAGCAGGGTATCGCCCGTGAACGACTGAATCAGATCCAGTTCGAGATCGAGGCAGTGTCGGACCGGATCGATCGTAGAGTGCGCACTGCCTTGCTGCAGATGGGAGCCTCCCGCACCAACATCGACCTGTCGCGCGACGCGGCAGAGGCGGCAACTCGCAACTACGATCTGGTACGGGAGGCGTATGCCAGAGGTGTGGGCAACATCGTCACCCTGCTGGATGCGCAGACAGAATCGATCGTTGCCAGGGAGCAGGCCGCCACGGCCGAATTCGACTTCTTGATCGACCTGATGAGAGTGGAACGGGCGGTCGGTCAGTTCTACTTCTTCTCCAGTCCTGAGGACTTCCAAGACTTCTTGCAGCGCCTGGCAAATCACTTCGAGGGACAAATCTGAGGAAGCACCACCCATGACAACGCAACTACGAATACCGTCACTGATGATCCTCCTTGCGCTCATCGTTGGATGTGGTGCTGAGGTCCAGGAACAAGTCGAAGTCGCGCGTCCAGTGAAGATGATCGCACTCGGCATTGAGGGCGGTGCAACCGGCCTCGAGTATCCAGGCGCCGTGTCGGACGTGCAGGAGGCGCAACTCTCTTTCGAGGTCGACGGTCAGGTGATCTCGTTTCCGGTCGTCGAGGGCCAACGCGTGAGAGCGGGTCAGGTCTTGGCGCGATTGGATGCCAGGAGTTACGAAGCCAATCGCAATGCGGACCTGGCAGCCCGGAGCGAGAAGCTGGCCAACTACGAGCGATTGCAGGATCTCTACGCCGCCGACGCCGTATCGTTGCAGGACCTCGATGTTGCACGGCGCGAGTACGAAGTCGCGGCGGCCCGATTGGAGATCAGTCAAAAAGCGGTCGATGATACTAGGCTCCGGGCGCTGTTCTCCGGTGTGGTCGCGCGCAAGCTGGTGGAAGAATTCGAGAATGTACAGGCGAAGCAGCCGATCCTGTTGCTGCAGAGTGGCGGTGGTCTGGAGATGAGAGTCAACATCCCTGAGCGGTATCTAGTCTTTGCAGGCAGAAGAACGAACCTGGAAGAACTCAATGCCCGGGCGAATCCAGAAGTCGAGATAGCCGCGCTACCCGGACGCCGCTTCCCGGGCCGCATAACCGAGTTTGCCTCCGCCGCCGACCCCGTCACGCGCACGTTCCGGGTTACGGTGGCGTTCAGTCCGCCCGACGATGCCCAGATCCTCCCCGGCATGACCGGAAAGGTGGTCACGAACCCTGCGCTCGCTGGCGCGGGGCAGAATCGCTATTGGGTACCGTCAGCAGCGGTGGCCGTTGCTGATGACGGGACGTGGTACGTCTGGCGGGTAGACCAAACAACCATGCAGGTATCTCGCGTTGCGGTTGAGGCGGGTGCCATGTCTGGATCTGAAGTCGAAATCACCGGTTCCTTAGAACTTGGTGACCTCATCGCCACATCGGGTGTGCAGCGCCTTCGAGAAGGTATGAAGGTAAGTCGCGCCGAGCAGAGAGGGTGAGGGGACAAGGGCCATGAATCTTGCCGATCTCGCCATCAAGAACAAGACGACGACTCTGGTGCTCACGGTCTGCACTGCGGTGGGAGGAGTCCTTGCCTACCAGAGCTTGGGCCGACTTGAAGATCCTGAATTCACCATCAAGGACGCTGTCATCTCCACCCCTTACCCCGGCGCCTCACCCGAGGAGGTGGAACAGGAGGTGACCGACCGGCTCGAGTTGGCGCTGCAACAGTTGGGGCAACTCAAGGAGATCCGACAGTCGATCTCCGAGCGTGGCATGTCCACTGTCAAGCCGCGGATCAAGGACAAGTATGACAAGTCGTCTCTTCCTCAGGTATGGGACGAACTGCGCCGGAAGGTGGGTGACATCCAGTCTCAGCTTCCACCGGGCGCCGGTCCAACCATTGTGAACGACGATTTTGGAGACGTATTCGGGGTCTTCTTCGCGCTGACGGGGGAAGAGTACAGCTATCGTGAGTTGGAGGATGTCTCCGACGTGCTCAGGAAAGAGCTGGTCCTGGTTCAAGACGTGGCCAAGGTGCAACCGTTTGGGATCCAGCGTGAGGCGGTGTACGTCGAGTTGAATCGTGACCGCATCTCCCAGCTCGGAATCCCGCCCAGCGCGATCATCGCCGAGTTGCGACAGAAGAACCTGGTGGTGGACGCGGGTCGGATTCAGGTCGATCCCGAGTTCCTCCCTGTCGAGCCTAGCGGTCAGTTCGGGTCAATCGAGGACTTCGAAGGTCTTTTGATCAGGGGTGCAAGCGGCGACGAGCAGATCTACCTACGCGACGTCGCCGATGTCAGACGCGGCTACGTGGATCCACCCAGGAAGCTGCTGCGCTACGATGGCAAGCCGGCGGTTGGGCTCGGCGTGTCGACCGTATCCGACGGCAACGTGGTGACGATGGGTGAGGCGCTGCGAGATCGAATGGTTGAGCTACAGGACCGAATCCCGCTCGGAATCGACTTTGGCATCATCTCGCTGCAGTCCGAAGCCGTCATCGCCGCAATCGACAGCTTCATCAGCAGCCTCCTTCAAGCGATCGCAATAGTCATTGCCGTGCTCTTGATCTTCATGGGCCTGAGGAGCGGATTGCTCATCGGGTTCATCTTGTTCCTCACAATTGCCGGCACTTTCATCGTGATGGCGATTAACGGTATCACGCTCGAGCGCATCTCGCTCGGAGCGCTGATCATCGCACTCGGGATGCTGGTCGACAACGCCATCGTGGTGGTGGACGGCATGCTGGTTCGAATGGAGCAGGGCGTTGAACCGGAGCAGGCCGCTTCGTCCGTGGTAAAGCAATCGGCCTGGCCCCTCCTCGGTGCCACATTCGTCGCGATCCTGGCGTTCGCGGCGATAGGGACTTCGCAGGACAGCACCGGTGAGTATACGCGCTCGCTGTTCTACGTGATTCTGTATTCGCTGCTGTTGAGCTGGGTCTTCGCCGTGACGGTGACGCCGCTGTTGGGCGCGATGTTCCTGAAGGTCAAGAGGAAGAAGACGGCCGGCCAGGAGCAGTATGGCGGCAAATTCTACGGCAGATACCGTCATTTACTCAGTACGTGCATCCGATACCGCCTACAGACGGTCGCGCTGGTTGTGGTGATGTTCATGCTCGCGATGATGGGGTTCCGCTTCGTTCCTGCAGGTTTCTTCCCGGCATCGACGCGGCCACAGTTCATAGTTGACTTCTACATGCCTCAGGGAACGCACGTCGAGGAAACCCTGGCGAATGTGGAGCAGATCGAGCGGTACATCATGGCTCAGGAAGGGGTCACTCACGTTACGTCGGTGGTTGGTGGCAGCTCGCTACGGTTCCTGCTCACGTTCGCGCCCGAGAAGGACAACTCAGCCTACGCACTCATGCTGGTGGACGTGGACGATTTCGGGGTCGTCGACCGCTTGACAACTGATGTGCAGCGATACCTGAACGTCAACTATCCGTCCGCCGTATCCGACGTCAAGAAGTTCCTGTTGGGCCCGAATGAAGGCGGTCGGATACAGGCCCGCTTCGTGGGCCAGGACCCCGATACCTTGCGGCAGTTGGCCGCGCAGGCAGTGCGGGTCCTCGAGGCAGATGGCGCAGCCAAAGGTGTGCGGATCGACTGGGCGGAGAGGGTCAAGAAGATCCAACCCATAGTGGCCGAGGAGCAGGCCAACCTCAACGGGATCACGCGAGACGACATCGCGAGGGCAATACGCCAGGGGTTTGAAGGCGAGACGGTTGGCATGTACCGGGAAGAGGACAAGTTGCTGCCGATCATCGCGCGCGCACCAGAGGTCGAGCGAACTGACGTCGCCAGCATCCAGAACCTTCAGATCTGGAGCCCCGCTGCAGGCCGCATGATTCCGCTGCGCCAAGTCGTTTCGGGATTCGAAACGGTGTGGGAGGACGAGGTCATCATGCGCAAGGACAGGAAGCGCACGATGATCGTGCACGCCAATCAGGTGAGCGGGCCCGCAAGCGATCTGTTTGAGAGGGTCCGCCCAGACATTGAAGCGATCGAATTCCCACCGGGGTACCACCTCGAGTGGGGCGGAGAATACGAGGACTCAAATAGGGCCAGGGCAGGCCTGATCAGGATGTTGCCAGTCTTCATCCTGTTGATGGTCCTCATAGTGATCATGCTGTTCAACAACCTGCGCCAACCGCTGATCATATGGCTGGTTGTGCCGCTGTCGCTGATCGGAGTCACGATCGGTTTGGTGACCACCCAGAACCCATTCGACTTCATGGCGGTGCTGGGCTTCATGAGTCTGATGGGCATGCTAATCAAGAACGCGATCGTGCTGATCGACGAGATCAACGCGCAGCTCGCTGAAGGCAAGGCGACCTACGATGCCATCATGAACTCAGGAGTGAGCCGGCTGCGGCCAGTCGCGATGGCTGCATTGACTACGGCGCTGGGAATGATACCGCTGTTGCGGGATCCGTTCTTCATTGCCATGGCGGTGACAATCATCTTCGGGTTGCTGTTCGCAACCGGACTGACGATGATCGTAGTCCCGACCCTGTACGCGTTGTTCTATCGAGTCAGGGCACCGGCATCATAGGAGTCGGTGGATAACGACGATCGATAGGCAGGATGCTGGCATAGTCTGTCTTGGAGACCACGGCGATGACGCAAGCTCTTCCTCCAACGTACTTCTTGGTGGCAGTGATCCTTGCCGTCGCGCTTCATCTTGCGTTCCCGGTGCTCCGGTTCTGGACGGTCCCGCTGTCACTGGTGGGAATTGTGCCGCTGATACTCGGCATCGTGCTGAATTTGACCGCCGACCATCGCTTCAAGCAGTACCAGACGACGGTCAAGCCGTTCGAGCAATCGGCTTCCCTGGTGACCGAGTTTCCGTTCTCGATCAGTCGCAATCCCATGTACCTCGGGTTGACACTGATGCTGCTGGGTGTGGCTCTGCTGCTCGGATCCGTGTCCTCTCTGGTGCCCGTGTTGCTGTTTCCGTACGTGATGAATTATGTGTTCATCCGCCAAGAAGAGCAGCAGTTGGCAGCCACGTTCGGCACCGATTGGGAGCGCTACAGCTCGAGAGTCAGACGCTGGATATAGTCATCGCGGCACGGAACCCGGAGGAATCGGTTCTGAGTCGGCTAGGACTTTCTGGTCCCCCACGTTCCCAAGCCGTAGCTTAGTCCGGCCTGCGCGAGCCTGAACGGGTTGCGAGCGCGAGCGGTTTCAGCCCGACGCCGCCACAATTGGGAGCAACAGGAATCATGGAGCGCGACTATATCCTCCGCCTCATCGAGCAGGCGGGTACGATGCTCAAACATCTGCTACGCCAGGTCCGGGGAGGGTCGGTGGACCGAGCTGCGTTCGACCGCGATCTGCAGCGTGCCACCCAGCTGTGCGGGCTCGACCTCGACCTGCTCCGGATCTGCGATGCCGAGGGTCTGCTGCAGATGGTCGCCTTCACTGGGGCACCCGACCCGTCACGTACGTGGTTGGCTGCCGAGACACTCTACCTCGATTCGATCGCGGCCGCGGCCGCCGGCGACGCCGACGCAGCTCGCCAAGGCTATGAGAAGGCGGCCTTCTTGTTTCGACTCATGGAGCCCAGCTGGGCACTTCCGACCGGATTCCCCGAGGCTTCCACCCGGCTGGCGGAGATCGCTGAACGTGTGGCGCTGTTGGAAGTGGCGGACGGTCAGTGCGGGTAGCTCGGGGCAACGAGGACGGCTCGGCGGTGCAAGTTAACTGCTTGCAAGATATGCACTTAGATCGTCAGGCTGCACGCCTGTAGACCCGCCTACAACGGGACGATGGAGGGTCGCCACGGCAGGACGTAAGCGCATGCCACCGAACGGCAGCTCTACGCTGTTGTGACCTCCCTCAAGCGTGCGCAGTCACCCAGGAGGACGCGCTTTCCCTTTTCGATCTCCCAGTAGCGCTCTTGCTGTCGCAGACTGAACACGACGGGGGCGATGTGCCTGATCTGGGATAGCAGTGCGGCAATCTGGGGCGTCTTTGGCGCCAGTTGCTGGATGTGCCGCAGCTGCTGTTCGACCTTGGGAAGGGGGTCCTCGTCTAGCGAACCGCTGGTGTAGTCGCTGACGGCCTGTTCGATGGCTGCAATGGCGGTCTCAATTTCGCTCATGAGTGGCTAAGGTAGCGCGCTGCAGCTGTTGGGACCAGATGCCCGCGCGCTGCTGCGGCGGGCGGACGGCTCTCGGATGCGTTGCATGCCGTGGAACGCCGTTACACACTGAGACTTAACCGCGTATCGAGTGTGGCGTAGTCGGTGTTCCGCAGAGGTCACCGCTGAAGTGTCTATCCCAACCCCGTGATGTTCATGAGTTCGGGGACTCACGGACCTCGGGCTTCACAGCGCTATAGCTGTGTCTCCACCAGCTGCCGCAGAGTCAGGGCGATCTCGAAGATCAACAGGGTCACAGCCCATGAGAGTATCTGATAAGGAAACACATCTATGATCGGGATATTGGCGCCGACCAAATTGAGTAGCTTTTCGATTATCGCTATTCCGAACAGCAGGAACGCCGTGCCGAGGAAGACAGGCGCAGTGTACATGGCGGACTTCTTCTTTTCCATTGCTGACCCCCGGGCTGAACGTGATTACGAATTGCTTGCGCTCGGCAGAGTAGCGCGATTGCGGTCATTTGGTGGCCCTTTCGCGCGCGCCTACCGCTGCTAGGGCAAGAATGTAGCGGCAAAGAACCGAGTCGGATACCGGGCCACTGGACCGTCCACCGCGTTACCGGGCTGGCGCCAACTTCTCACCCCTTGCCTTCTCAAACCTGGCGTGTCGATTGGGGTCCCGACACACCGAATGAGGCAGTGGTGCAGGTCACAAATCTGCGGCTCACTATTGCTAGACTCTACGGTGACGGATTTCACAGAATTGCAGATCCCATGACGGCAGATTCCAGAGCGGTACGGGAGGGGACTGCCGACTTCAAAACAGGGGTCTCACGCGCAGTGAATCACGGATACCACGCCCTGCGGGTCACCGCGCTGACGCCGGAAGAAGAGGCGCGATTACAGAGACTTACGCAGATGGAACACGACCTCGTGACCAGGTTGTGTGAGGCGGAACTCACGTGGCGCGAATTCGAGCGGCGGGTCGCAAGTGGCGAGGTGGTGGCGAGTAGCACGGCAGGGCTGCCGCTCAGAGCGTTGTGGCCGGCCCGGTTGCCACTCGCCACCAACGGGGGCACGCAGTCGTGCGCCCTCTGCCTCGACGACATTCCTGAGCCTTACACCCTGTGCGACGTGTGCGGCGTGAAATTCACCACCGTGTTCAAGGAGAGACACGGAATAGACTTGGAGGCCGAAGCTCCGGGCTAGTTCGGACCGGCGGCCAGCAATACGGGTCCGAAGAAGTCCTTGACCACTCCTTCCACCACGCGGTCTGACAGCACAGCACTGTGGGCCGGGATCACGACCATGTTGGCCCCGTTGAACCGAGCCAGCCGGGCCAGATCACGGGCGTCAGTCAAAGTGCAGTGCCGGCAGCGGATGTCGTAGCCCGTCTCCCTCGCAGCGCTGCCTACGCGCGCCGCGAGCTCATCTGCATCGGTACTCGTTCCCGCCACGCACAGGGCGGTCACGGGTGTATTGAGTCTGTGACCCAGGTCTGAAGCTACCGCAAGGGCAAGTTCTCCCGCCGGCGAGCCATCGTGAACCACTGCTATCGGTCCGGTGACCTGCGAGACATGGGACAAGAACAGCACATGTCCGCTGGCACTAGCCGCGATCGCCCGAGCAGTGGATCCCAGTCCCAGCCGGGCAGCCAGCGTCTTGCCACCCTTACCAAGGCTCAACAGATCTGACTGGGACAGAGCCACCAGCAGCTCTTCGTTGACCCGCCCGCGGGCTACGCGAAATGAAGCGGTTACGCGGCGCCGCAGCGCCGCACTGGTGAGCGATTCGCGCGCGCGTGCCGCCTGGGACTGGAACTGACGCCTGACGTTGTCGGGATCGATGCGCCGGAACGCGCCTGAGTGAGAACCAACCTCACCCGCAAACGGCAGCGATGCCGCCTTGATGAGATTCACATCCTCGACGAAGATGCCGAGCACTTCCGCATCCCAGATAGCTGCCAGCTCGACAGTCGCCTCGAGCGCTGCGACGCTAGTCGGAGACGCGTCTACGGCTATCGCAATGCGTCGGATCCGCATGATGTCAGTCGTTCGGTTCCTCGGCCTCGTTCCCGGCTTTGCCGTCGGAACTGAAGGCTCGCTTCTGCTCGGCATACTTCCTTAGACGCTGTTCCACGAGGTGGTTGAGGCTACCTTCCGGGTACTGACCTGAGGCGTCTCGCAATGCCGTCTCCATCCCGGTCAGCAGCTGGATTCCCTCGTTGACCGAAGCGATGGGGTAGACGTGAAACCGGCCGGAGGCCACAGCGTCGACGACGTCCCCCCGCAGCATCAAATGCCGCACATTGGCGGCCGGGATCATCACGCCCTGCTCACCTGAAAGCCCCCGTGCCCGGCACACGTCGAAGAATCCTTCGATCTTCTCGTTGACGCCGCCGATAGCCTGGATCTCACCGTGCTGATTCACCGATCCCGTCACCGCAACATCTTGGCGAATGGGTACCTCCGCGATGGCGGAGAGTAGGGCAAACAACTCGGCAGCCGAGGCGCTGTCACCGTCGACACCCGAGTATGATTGCTCGAACACGAGGCTGGCAGACAGTGACAGTGGAAAGTCGGGGGAGTAGTGTGCACCCAGATAAGATGCGAGTATCAGGACGCCTTTGGAGTGCAGCGGCCCGCCCAGTTCGACTTCCCGCTCTATGTCGACCACGTTACCACTTCCCATCCTGACTCGCGCCGTGAGCCTGTTGGGGCGTCCGAACGAGAAGTTGCCCAGTGAAATCACTGCCAGGCCGTTTATCTGACCAATCTTGGCACCGGCGACATCGATCATGACCGTGCCACGTTCGATCTGTTCGTGGACCCGCTCTCGCATTCTGTCGGCGCGATGGATCTGGGCGTCGATCGCTTGCTGCACGTGTGCGGCTCCCACCACCGCTGCTCCCACGTTCCGCGCCCAGTAGTCGGCTTCTCGCAGCACGTCGTGCACCATGCCGACCCGCGCTGTCAGCTTGTCGCGATCGCCGGCGAGCCGGGTGCTGTGTTCGAGCAGCCGTGCCATGGCGGAGCGATCGAACGGTCTGAGCTCGTCGTTGCGCGCCAACATGGCGAGCAACCTCAAATAGGCTTCTATGTTGTCCTTCGTGGCATCCATCAACTCGGCAAAGTCGGATGCCACCTTGAACAGCTCTTCGAAGTCTGGATCGTGAGCACAAAGCAGGTAGTACAACGTGGGCTCGCCCAGCAGCACCACCTGTACCTGGAGCTCGAGCGGTTCCGGCTGGAGCGACACGGTATTCAGCAAGCTGAGTGACTGTCCCAATGGCTCGATCCGCAGCCGGCGCGCCTGCAGCGCTCGCTTGAGCGCATCCCAGGCGTAGGGCGTTCGCAACAGCTTGTGCGCGTCAATCATCAGGTAGCCACCGTTGGCGCGGTGCAACGCGCCCGCCTTGATGTGGCTGAAGTCGGTCGTCAGCGCCCCAAACTGTGCACTGTGTTCGATGCGCCCCACTAGGTTGTCATAGGTCGGGTTGTCCTCGTACACCACGGGTGCGCCACTAACACCTCTGTTGTCAACGACCAGGTTCACGTGGTACCGGGACAACGGCCCTCTGCGAGGCCGCCCCTGGGATGGTTCCATTCCCATCGCTGCCGCTCCCATGGCAGCCGCGGGAGAAGGCGTCTCAGGCTCGACCAACTCTCGAGCCTGTTCCACGACGTCAGCTCGCACGGCGTTGAGATGATCGAGCACGTCGGGCACGTCGTGGTACTTCTTGCGCAATTCGTCCAGCAGGTTGGAGATCGCGTTCTCGGTCACCTCCCGTTCCAGCTGGTGAACCCGTTCCTGCCGTTCGCGTTCCCAGCTCGGCATCTGCCGCAATGCCTGCTGCGCTTCCTCCTGAAACGCCTCTACCTTCGCCTCTATCGCCTTTTGCTCTTCCTCGGGCAGGCTACGGAATTCGTCACCTGACATCACCTCGCCGTCGCGCATGGGAGCGAATGCCATTCCCACGGGGCTGCGCAGCAACACCAATCCCTCCGCCTTGGCGCGCTGTTCGATGTCAGACAGCTCTTCCCGAGGTCGCTCCTTGAATTCCTCCTCGATAACCTGGTGCCGGGTCTGATACTCCTCGCTCTCGAATGCGATCGTGAGCCCGTTGTGGAGCCGCTCCGCCAAGGTGGTCATGTCGCGGCGATAATCTGCACCCTTTCCGGCGGGAAGCTCGAGCAGGTGCGGCTCGCTGGGATCGTCGAAGTTGTGCACGTAGCACAAGTCGGGTGGGACCGGCCGCATGGCTGCGTGGCGTTCGAGATAGTGCCGCACCAGAGAATGCTTGCCGGTGCCGGTCGCACCAAGCGCGAAGATGTTGTAACCGTCGCGGGCTATCCCTGCAGCAAACTCCACGGCGGCAACTGCGCGCGGCTGGCCCACGGTCCCAGCCAGATCTTCGAGCTCCTTGGTGGTCTCAAAGTCAAACTCGGCGGGGTCGTAAGTGCGGTACAGTGCTGCCGGTCCCAACTCTCTCACTGTGCCCACTGGTGCTCCGATCTACGTGATGGCTGCTCGCTTCGTCTCGACTTGCCGTCCCCTTGGAACGGCGCCGGTCAAGCGTGCCGGAGGATGATCGATTCCGCCGCTCCAAGCGGTTCGTTTGAAATGTAACTGCGCTGGCTAGCGACATCGACAATGCCTACGTTTAACATTCGAGGTGTAATAGTGTTCCGCAACGTCACGGCCCGATAGCGGACCCCAAAACCGAGAGAGGTTGGGACTCGTGACCAATACGTACGATGTGATCGTCGTAGGTGCCGGAATAATGGGTTGTAGCACCGCTTTCCACCTCGCTCAACGAGGTATCAGCGTACTAGTCCTGGAGAAGGACACCGTCGGCGCCGGTGGGACGGGCCGATCATCGGCCATCATCCGCCAGCACTACTCCAACGAACTCACCGCACGCATGGCGCTATACAGTCTCCGCGTGTTCCAGGAGTTCGACGAGCGGGTCGGAGGCGAATGTGGCTTCCAGCAGACCGGTTGGGTGGCAATAGCCGCAGCGCGAGATCAGGAGGGCCTCCAGGCGAATGTCGCTCTGCAGCGGACCTTCGGTATCAACACTGGGACCATCTCGGCAGCCGATCTGGAGTCGATGATGCCTGGCGTGGCGACGGAAGACCTCGTGGTAGCCGCCTATGAGCCCGAGAGCGGCTACTCCGACCCACACATGACGGTCACTGCCTACGCCGATGCTGCCCGCCGCAACGGCGCCAAGATCCTGGTGGACGCCGAAGTGACTGGGGTACGGTTTGTGGGTGACCATGTCGCAGGAGTCGACTCGTCGGCGGGCAGCTTCGACGCTCCGGTGGTGCTGAACTGCGCCGGCCCCTGGGGAGGGCTGGTGGCCCAGCTGTGCGGCGTCTCGGTCCCGATCCAGTCCAGCCGGGTCCAGGTGGCGGTGTTCCGCCGACCGGCGGAGTACACCGGACATCCGGTGGTCATGGATTTCGTCAACGGGGTATACCTGCGCCCCGAAACGGGGAACCTGACCCTGGTGGGCTCGATAGATCCGGCGGAGGCCAACGATGTGGTCGATCCCAACGATTTCCCCGAGCACGCCGACGCCGAGTTCATCGCGGGCATGGGCGAACAGATGCTGCGACGTTACCCGCCCATGGAGGCGAGCGAGAGCATGGGAGGCTACGCCAGCTTGTATGGCGTCACGCCCGACTGGCATCCCATCATCGATGAGCTGCCCCGCGGCAGTGGCTGCTACATTTGCTCCGGCTTCAGCGGCCACGGATACAAGCTTGCTCCAGCAGTCGGACTGATGGTCGCGGATCTCATCATGGACCAGGACAATCCCGAGTTTCCCACGCAGCTGTTTCGCTACGACCGGTTCGCTGCCGACGAGTTGGTCCGCGGAGCGTACGAGTACAGCATAGCGGGGTAGGGCCGGCGCCTGGTCGCCCCGGCACAGCGGTTCACGGAACTCCGGTTCTCGGGAGAGTGGGGAGGCTGGAATTGGGTTGCCCGGGCGGCGGAATACCGGGCCACCACGGGGAGGCTGATATGATCTCCAACAACAGACGGATCGTCATAGTTGGGGGTGGGGTGATCGGCATTTGTTGTGCCTATTACCTCGCCAAACGAGGCGCGGCGGTGACCGTGGTGGAGCGTGAAGAGGTAGGGAGCGGGGCGTCCTTCGGCAACGCTGGGACGATCGCTCCGGGCCACGGACCAATAAACAAACCGGGTCGGGTGTTGCAGGCCGTTAGATCACTGGGGGATCAGTTGAGCCCACTCTACGTAGCGCCGCGCTGGGATCCCGGCCTCGTGCGCTGGCTGTGGCAGTTCAGCCGCAAGTGTACGGAGGACCACGTCGAGCACTGCTTGAGTGTGCTCGGTCCACTGGGACATGCCACCTGCGAGCTGTTCGAGCGATTGGTCGATGAGGAGTCGCTCGATTGTGGCTATCGACAGGCCGGTTACTATGAGGTCTTCCGTACTCGAGCGGCGCTCGACGGTGCCCACCGGGAAGCGGCTCAACTGCGTGCACATGGGTATCGGCCGGAGACGCTAGCCGGTGCCGCGATGCGGGAGCGGGAGGTGGCGGTGAGCGAGACCGTGGTCGGGGCCGTCTACTATCCCGAAGCCGGCACGGTGAACCCCCACCGTTTCGTTTGCGAGCTGGCCCAGCGGGCCGGCAATCACGGCGCGACCATCGTCACCGGGGCCGAGGTTGCTGAGGTCGTGGTCGCAGACGGCAAAGTGAGCGGTGTGCTGACCGCCGCCGGCGACGAACTGGCGGGAGACCTGGTGCTGCTGGCGGCCGGGGCGTACACGCCGCGACTCACGCGCAAACTCGGCATACCCTTGCCGCTGCAGCCGGCCAAGGGTTACCACCGCGATCGCGATCCGGAGACTGGAAGCACACCGCGGCTGCGTGACACGGTCATGCTGGGCGAGAAGTCTGTGTTTTGCACCCCGATGGACGGTTTCGTTCGTTTTGCCGGAACTCTCGAGTTCTCGGGGGAGAATCTCACGATCCGCCGGCCGCGGCTGGAACAGCTGACCAATGCTGCCCAGTTGTACCTCGACGGCATGGCAGACGACAGCGCGCTTTCGGAATGGTGCGGCTTGAGGCCGTGCATCTCAGATGGATTGCCGGTCGTTGGACCGGCGCCCGGGCTCGACGGTTTGTTTCTCGCCACTGGGCACGGGATGTTGGGGCTCACGCTGGGGCCCGTGACGGGGCTACTGACGGCAGATTATCTGCTGGAGGGCCGCAGGCCGACCGAACTGAGTGCCCTACGCGTGGATCGATTCTGAGGGCGAGCGAGTCAGAAGCTTGCTCCCTCGTCGGGTTCGGGTGCGGTGTATCCGGCCGACTCGCGAATCTTCCCGACGAGCTCGTGCAGCCGAGCTTCCAGGGCGTCGAGTTCCTGCTTCGCCTGTTCCTGGTCACGAAAACCTCGTTCGGCCCCGGACGCAGCCCAGTTGAGCCGACGGACCTCGGCGAGAAAGGCATCGACGCTGTTCCGCAGTTTGAGAAACCGCCTCCTCTTATATCCCTTGCTCAGCGATTGCGATATCCGCGAGACCACTCCCAATCTCGCCGACATCCACATAATCAAGGCCAGCAACAGTAGACCGAGACCCAATCGAGTGGCCGGGTTTGGGCCGTAGTAGAGGACCACCGCGTCCCCGATCAGGGCTGCTCCCAGGATGGAGGCCAGGAGTACCATCTGAGTCGTATGGCGTTGTGCCGGCATACGGTCTTTCCTGTTAGGAGGTGCCACCCCTGACGTCCGGGGCTGTCATCGACCAAACCTAGGTGAAATCGATCAACTCTGCCACACGTATTGATGATACTGAATTGCGGGCAGGTTAAAGTGTGATGGTCGCCACATATGTGGCGAGGTCCTGCCGCCATCTTGGATTAGTCGCCGGACGGGCCTCTCAGGTTCCTTCGGCCACGCTGTGAGCGGTGTGAGCAGATCATAGCGGCTTGGGGGGCCGAGAATGTCCCAAAACCGGCGTATGATGTCCCCAAAACGCACTGACGGGAAGCGGCCGTTTAGCTGATCTTGGGTGCGATGCCGAGTGATGTCGAGATGGCGCGAACCGCGAACGGATACACTCTGTTCGAACTGCTGCTGGTGATTGCCATCATCGGCGCAGTTGCCGCGTTGACAATCCCCAGGGTCAAAGGACCGATGCTGCGGGAGTCGGTGCGGAGCGCCAGGAGGGCGATGGTGACCCAACTCGCGGTTGCCCGGGGTGCCGCTGCCAGTCGTGGCTGTCGCAGCGTGGTTCACGTGGTCGATGGGGCGAGTGCCCGTACGTGGGTGACGGCTTGTGCAACGACCGGAGCCGGAGTCGACACGGTGGGCACAGTCGAGGAACTGAGCGACCGCTACGGCGTGGCAGTCCAATCTTCGGTCGACTCGATTGCATTTGCACCCAACGGACTCGCGATCGGCTCAGGGTGGGCCAGCCTCTCGTTTGACCGTGTCGGGTATTCCGACTCGCTGTCGGTATCACCGTTGGGAAAGGCCTACTGGTGACGATGGCCCGAACGAGAGGGCAGAGATCGGGTTTCACCCTGGTGGAGGTGATGGTGGCCATTCTAGTGATGGCGGTGGGACTACTGGG
>CP070666.1:3864856-3870954 GCA_020351775.1 Gemmatimonadota bacterium
CCGGCGGGATGGCTACGGTCTATCTGGCCACGTATCTCCTCACTCCAGGCCCCATCAGAAAGATGGTTGCCTGCGAAGCACATTGTAGGGATGGAGGTTGTTGCGCGGTGTACTGCTCGCACCTTGACGAGAGTGCCATAAAGTGACAAGCTGGATGACGCCTCCGCGATTAGCTCTGCAGTCAAGGGAGGCTGCCATGAAAGTCATACCTGCCCGGCACACACGCCTCTCAAAGTGGGCAAGGGTAGCGCTGATCGTCACACCCCTGCTCTTTCTCTCGCCTCCAGCCCCCGGGGTGCGCGTGTAACGGCTAAGCCGCACGCAATTGGAGTTGGGCTCGTAGTATGTTGAGCGCCATCGCTGGGCATCTAGCCCCTCGCCTCGGTCTTACAGCCATCTGCGCTTGTGCAATCGGCGGGGCACCGTGCCGACAGGCGGAGACGGTCGAGCTGATCTTCCTAGACATAGGTCAGGGTGATGCTGCAGTTGTGCGCTCTCCCGAAGGTAAGGTGGCCCTGATCGACGCAGGGCGTGGCGCCGCTGTAGTCGGCCAGCTCCGAGCGCACGGCATTGAGTCCATCGACATCGCTATCGCGTCGCACCCGCATGCCGACCATATCGGCGGGATGGAGGGGGTGGTCACCTCGATGCCGGTCCGCTACTACATGGACAACGGCGTGCCGCACACGACTGCCACGTATATCAAACTCATGCGGACGTTACAGGCCACGAACGTCACCTATCTCGAAGCCACGGAGCGGACGATCAACCTCGGCAGTGTTGATCTGACTGTCATCCAACCACCTCCCGGAGGCGACCTCAATAGTACGTCAGTCGGGATTGTTGTAGAGTACGGGGATTTCAAGGCGCTGCTAACGGGAGACTCGGAGGTTGGGGAGCTGAACTACTGGCTGGAGAGGGGCGTACCGGACGTTACAGTGCTCAAAGCTGCCCATCACGGCAGCCGCAACGGTGTGTCGCCCACGTGGCTCAACGCAACCAAGCCTGAGGTTGTGGTCATATCGTGTGGTCTGAACAACCAGTACGGCCACCCGGATGTCTGGGCGCTCCGCTACTACGAGACGGTGGCCTCAGAGGTGTACCGGACAGACCTAAACGGCGAAGTTACGATCTTGGGGCGCCGGAATGGCGACTATCACGTTCAGATGAGCAAGGGGAAAACAACAGCCGCGGAGCCAAGGACGGAACCGGCGCCTGTGACCACACCCGCCGCTGCGGGCCTGACCCTTTGGGTGTTCGCCGACGCGCCCGGCAACGATCACTACAACCTCAACGGTGAGTACGTAGTAATCACCAACAACTCGTCGGCACTGATGGAAATCGGTGGCTGGAACCTGTGCGACGCGGCCAGCGCCTGCTTCACTTTCCCCGCAGGGGCAGTTATCCCAGCCGGTAGCCGGGTTGTGGTGTACACAGGCTCTGGTCGTAGCGACGGCGCGAGCTTCTTCATGAATCGGGGTAGGGCAGTCTGGAACAACCGCGGAGATGTAGCCACACTATGGGATTCGACCCAGCGCATGGTGGCGAGATATGCCTACTGAGAATCTCTATGCCGTTGACCGTATCGAGCGTGAGCAGGCAGTGCTTGTAGGCGACGACGGAGACGAGGTCCTAGTCCCTCTTAGTAACTTGTCGACGCACGTGAGGGAAGGTAGCGTGCTCCGCGTTCGCGTCGGCCAATCGGGTGAGCTGAACTGGCCGGAGGCGCGGATCGACGACGAAGAGACGGCGCGGCGACAGAAGGAGGCGGAGGAAGTGCTACGTGAGCTACGCAAGCGGGATCCCGGCGGTGATGTTCAGCTTTGAGAGGCAGCCCCGTTCAGTGTAGCTCCTACTCGTCCGCAGTGTTGGCTGCTTTCGGGAAGTGTGGGTAAAACGAGAGTGATCATGTAGGATCGGAGGCTAGCGCTCCAAATAGTAGGTATCATTTTCGGTTGCTCTGCTTCTGCTCATCTGGTAGTCTGTAGTTCCCGGGAATTGGGCTGAGGATGGTGTGCAGTAGTCCTGCTGGTAGAGGGGACCTCGGCCGTGGCAGTATCCTTCGCACTGGCCTATCTACGAAGCTCAGGCAGCCGACACGTGCGCGGCTCCTGTGACCGCAAGCGTGCCCCGTTCCGCCTGCGGAGCACAGCCCTCAAATGTGCAATCAGAATCCCGTCACCGTACAGTAGAATAAAGTGCGGGTTAGCTGCGATGTCCTGAGATGAGGTGGCTCCGGTCTGCACGTTGCCTTCCGGTACGGAGGTTATGAATGAGATATCGCGAATGCCGGTGCGGCGAACTGGTAGAAGAACGGTACACCACTTGTCCATCCTGCGGAAACGATGTCAGCGCGTGTCAGTTTGTGAAAGGCAAAAAGGCTAGACACGAACTGTGGAAAGCGTGGGCGCCGCAAGAGGCCAACGGGGCAATGAATCAGGAACCACCCGATCGGCCAGGCGACGAGCCCGTGCAGCACACGATCGACCGGGCCCGGCCACAGGAACCCGTTGAGGGGCAAGGGTTAGAGCAAAACCTGCTAGCCGGGATTCATGACGCGGAGGTCAGAAGGATGGAATGCAAACACCATCTGGGTGTTGAGGCAGTAGATCGGTGTGCCGGATGTTCCGAGGCGTTCTGCTCGGACTGTCTCGTCGAGATCCAAGGCAGGAGTTACTGCAGCGAGTGTAAGATAATGGCCGTGCGAGACGGCGCACCGCCGATCCCCGAAGGGCAGATGAAGCCCTGCAAGGAAGCCGGCGAAGCGCTGACGTTTGCCATCGTTGGCATCTTCTGCCTCGGGATCATCCTCGAGCCAATTGCTATATCCAAAGCACTGAAGGCGAAGAGGTTGATCGAAGCCGATCCGCGATTGACCGGGTCCGGGAAGGCCACTGCCGCCCTGACGATCGGCATCATTGCTCTGGTGTTCTGGGTTCTCGGGATACTAGCACGGTTCGCCGAGGCGTAAGCGTGGACCGACACGGGGCGGAGATCGCTCGAGACAATCCACGCTGCAACACGTGATGGCTAATCAGAACTTGCGACGCTGCCCGTTGTGCGCTGAGTGGATTCAGCCGACGGCGATAGTCTGCAGATACTGCCAGCGAGCTGCCGGCGGCGCCCTCGGCCCGGCCGAGCGAACCAGGCTTGAGGAGTACTACGAGGGCCTCAGCGACGAGTACCTTGCGAAGGCCTTCGCCGCGGGGCCAGAAGGGTACCGGGAAGCAGACGTATGGGAGATTGTCCGCAAGGCGTATTTGGAGCGGGGACTGGGCCCTGGGGAACTGCCCGGGTCGGGCCTGGCTGGGCGGCGGGTGTCTGAGCCAGTGGATGGTGGGAGTTCTCCGGGACCGGGGGTGAACTGCTCCAACCATACGGCAGTGCAGGCTACTCGCAGCTGCATGTACTGTGGGAGCCCCATCTGCGATACGTGCGCCTTCGAGTTTCCGGGTCCGGTGTACCTTTGCCCTGCTTGCGCGATTAGGCCTCCTGAGGGCCTGCCCGGGTCGGGCCTGGATGAGCGGCGGGCGTCTGAACGAGTTGATGGTGGGAGGGTTCCAGGACCGGGGGTGAGCTGCTCCAACCATGCGGCAGTGCAGGCTACTCGCTCCTGCATGTACTGTGGGAGTCCCATATGTGATACGTGCGCCTTCGAGTTTCCGGGTCCCACGTATCTCTGCCCTGCTTGCGCGACCAGGCCTCCTGAGGTTCTGACACCCAGGCGCAGACACTACCTCATCGGATCGTATGTTTCTGCATCGATTGCCACGCTGTTCCTCGCCATCTTGGTGAGCGGTCTGCCATTTGATCCTTCACAGACGGTTGAGGAGTCTGATGCTATCGCGGGGCTTCTCACTCTGATGATCCTGGCCGGCTCGATCACCGGAATATCATTGGGAGCGATGGCTCGCGCGCCTGGAGGAGCGAGTCCGGGGGTCGTTCAAGCGGCCCGGATCTGGAACATCGTGCTCCTGATAGGCTTCATTCTGCTGGTCATCGCCGGCATCTTCGCAGCCTGAGGCGGGGTCGAAGATCTGGCTGCAAGAAGCAAGCGCGCCCCTTGATGCATGATGAGGTCCGGCAAAACTCGTGAGGAGTACCCGCCATGGGGATGATAAAGATACGGGTGTTGGATGTTTCAGGAAGCCGCAGCCGCGAGGTTGAAGCTCCGGACGACGTGTCGATCGACCGTCTTCTCGTTCTCCTAGTCGAGAGGATGAAACTGCCGCTGAACGCTCCCGACGGACAGCTCATGAGCTACAAGCTGCACAATCGTCGAACAGGCCGGCAGCTTCTCGACAGCGAGACGCTCAGTGAGGCTGGCATCGGTCCTGGCGCTGAGCTGCGCCTGCAGGCGGAAATCACGGCGGGCGGCTAGTTGCTCGTGGGTGTCACACGGGAAGACTCGTTAGTCTTGGCAGACGATCGGTTTGCTCGGTTCGAGCTGATCGAGTGGTGGGACCAGGCGCGGCTGCAGGACGCACGCATCTTGGTGGTCGGTGCCGGGGCGCTGGGCAACGAAGTCCTGAAGAACCTGGCGCTCCTAGGCGTCGGTCACGTCGTCCTGGTTGACATGGATCGAGTCGAGCTGAGCAACCTGAACCGATCTGTTCTGTTTCGAGAATCTGACGAGGGGGAACCGAAGGCGTTGTCCGCAGCCAAAGCGGTGCGCGGACTGTATCCAGAGATCCGGATCGAGCCGATAGTGGGCAACGTGCTGGCGGAGGTGGGTCTGGGTTACTTCCGCTGGGCGCAAGTCGTAGTGGGGGCGCTGGACAACCGGGAGGCCCGAGTATTCGTGAACAGCGCCTGCGCGATGGTCAACCGGCCGTGGATCGACGGAGGAATCGAGGTGTTGCAGGGGATCGTTAGAGGCTTCGCGCCTCCGGCTACCTCGTGCTACGAGTGTACGATGAGCCAGATCGACTGGGACTTGCTCAACCAGCGGCGCTCCTGCTCGCTGCTCGCCGGCAGAGCCGTGAACAGCCAGGCGACGCCTACGACTCCTACAACAGCATCTGTAGTGGCAGCCATTCAGGTTCAGGAAGTCGTCAAGCTGCTGCACGACATGGAGGCGTTGCTGGGCCGCGGCTACGTCTTCGACGGCGCCGGCCACAGCTCCTACGGGGTCACCTATCCGATCGATCCGGGGTGTGGCTGGCACGAGCCGCCCGCGCCGATCGAGACTCTGACCGATCTCGACTCGGACACCCGACTGGCGACTGTCTGGGATCGGGCCAGCGGAATACTTGGTGGCGTTGATGCGCTCGACTTGAGCCGCGACCTCGTGGCGGCGCTGGAGTGCCCCAATTGTGGCCGGCGCCGGGAAGTGTATGTGCCGCTGCCTCGCGTCTCTTGGGAGCAGATGCGATGCGGTTCTTGCGGAGAAGAGTGCTTTCCACATTTCCTACACTCGGCTACCGCCGACGACCGTGTGCTTTCACGGACGTTGCGGGAACTCGGGCTCCCTGCTTGGGACGTCGTGTGGGCGCGCCTGGGAGAAGAGATTGTTGGCATCGAAATCGCCGGGGACCGTCCCTTAAGAGACAGCCGCACCGGATGACCGATTGAGGGGAGGTTGGACGTGTCGATCCGCAAGCGACGCAGGAAACGAAAAGACAAACAGGCGCCGAATTCCTCTCGAGACTCGACTGACGCAAGCGAGGGCGAAGACACCGACGAGTTGGTGCCGGTAGGAGACTGGCACGATCGGAAGAAGCCGGTGTGGCGGCGATTCCCCGGGCCGGAGCAAACCGGAGTGGCACTGCGCGTGGCCATCGAGCGCAGGCCGTATGCTGAGTTGGTCGGCCACGCAAAGGAATCGCTGGATATGGAGGTATGTGGGGTCCTCGTCGGCGACGTGTGCGAGGACGAAGAGGGTCTGTTCGTCGATGTCAAGGCGACGATCCGAGGAGCCGCCGCCCGTGCCGGAAGCGCGCACGTGACGTACACCCAGGAGACGTGGAACGACATTCACCGGGAGTTGGAGCAGAGGTACCCGGATCGGAGCATCGTTGGGTGGTATCACAGCCACCCGGGTTTCGGCGTCACGTTCTCCGAGATGGATGTCTTCATCCAACAGAACTTCTTCCCGG
>CP070666.1:3871054-3907460 GCA_020351775.1 Gemmatimonadota bacterium
ATCCAAAGCACGCTGGACGATCGTGCGTATATGGTCCTCGGAGAGCGGCTCCAGTACGAACACTCTCAGTCGCGAGAGCAACGCACTGTTCAACTCAAAGCTTGGGTTCTCTGTCGTCGCTCCGATCAGCGTAATGACCCCGCGCTCAACCCAGGGCAGAAAGGCATCTTGCTGTGCTTTGTTGAAGCGGTGGATTTCATCACAGAACAGGATCGTCCCCTTGCCCTCGTACTCCTGCCTCACCTGGGCTTGTTTGATTATCTCGCGCACCTGCGGAACGCCAGCTGTCACGGCGCTGAACGGCTCAAAGCGACGGTCGGTATAGTTGGCGATCAGGCGGGCCAGCGTTGTCTTGCCCGAGCCAGGTGGTCCCCAGAAGACCAGCGAGGTCACGTCGCCCCGGAGGATTGCCTCTCGCAGCGGCTTGCCCTCCCCGACGAGGTGTTCCTGACCCAGGAAGTCCTCCAGCACTCTGGGGCGCATGCGCGACGCGAGCGGCTCATAGGAGTCCGCGTGGTCAAACAGCGAGTGCTCCGGTCTCATGTGAGACTAGCCTCGGTCGGAGCGTGCGTTGGTCTCGTCGCTCCTGTCCTTGGCAGGGGAGGGGGGAGCGGACAGTGGATCTCGTGCCCGTAAATCAAGAGCCCTCTGAAGTAGCCGTGTTCTTGAGTTGAGTTCCGGCTCCTGCAAGACCTCGTCCAGCAGCTGCTGCAGGATGCGACCCACCTCCGGCCCCTGCTCGATGCCTGCCGCAAGGAGGTCCTCCCCGTCCACGGCTAGTTCGCCCAGGGTGAGCGGGGCTCCCGACGCACGAATGCGCTTCACGGCAACCCTCAGCCTCGCGTCGGCTCCTTGAGCCACCCAGATGGCGACCAAGTCATCCACCGCCGAGCCCGCTTGTGCCATCCACCGCCTCACGTGTGCCGGTGAACCGGGATCGGGGTGCTGGGTCACGTAGCGACCGACGGCGGCTGCTCGCTCTGTGTCAACATTGGAGCACTTCAGCCGAGCCAGGGTTGCTCCCGGGTTGTCTGACAGATAGGCAGTGATGAGTACGGGGTCCTGACCCTCGATGCGGTCGGCGACCCGCAGGCGCTCGGGGACTGCCCCGGGCGCCCCGCACTGTAGCTCCGGCAACCAGACTTCGAGAGCCCCGACCTCGCTCCACAGGCGCACCAGCTCGCTGGGCCGCTGAGCCCCCTGCAATCCCCGGAACCACTCTTCTCTCACCCGCTCCGCCGACAGGTGTCGTAGACCGACAGCATTCTCCACGGCAGCATTCCAGGTCTCGGGTTCTATCGCGAAGCCAAAGCGTGCGGCGAACCGGAGTGCTCGCAGGATCCGGAGATAGTCCTCGCGGAAGCGATGCACCGGATTCCCAACCGCACGGATCACCTTGGCTTCCAGGTCCGCCGCACCGGCCAATGGGTCGCGCCACTCGAATCTCGTGGGGTGGTATGCGATCGCATTCATGGTGAAGTCCCTGCGAGCCAGGTCTGCTTCGAGCGATACTCCGAACTCGACTACAGCGTGGCGCCCATCAGTCTTCACGTCGCGCCGGAATGTGGTTACTTCGTGAGGCCGGCGGTTCTTGTCGAGCACGGCGACTGTTCCGTGGTCGATTCCTATCGGTATCGTGCGCCTGAAGAGACCGGTTACCTGTCGCGGTGTTGCTGCGGTCGCTAGGTCAAAGTCCTTGTTGACGTAGCCAAGCAGGTTGTCCCGGACCGCACCTCCAACGCACCAAGTCTCGAATCCTGCACCCTCAAGCCGCTCGGCAATGCGGAGGACTTCAGCCGGAATCGGCAATTTCGAGGGAAACGGCATCTGGATACGCCTCAGCACAGCGCGGTACTGATCCGCCAGCGTTCCGCGTTCCGGGGTCCAGGTCTCGCCCACACGATGAGTTCACCGACATCGGCCCCCACCGCCGGCTCCCCGCGGTCCGTCATCCACACAGGACGCTCCCCCCATTGACGTTCAAGATCTCCCCGGTGACATGCCTGGCGAGTTGGGAGCACAGGAACACGATGGGTCCGGCAACGTCGGCAGCGCTCGCCACGCGCCTCATTGGTATTCCGGCTTCGATTTGGCTCCTGCCACGACCGCCCTCGCTTGCGAACGGAAGCTCACACATCTCCGTATCGACCCAGCCCGGCGCCACAGCATTCACCCTGACGTCGGGCGCCGCTTCGACTGCGAGTGACTTGACGAAGGAGTTCACAGCCCCCTTGGTGGCGGCATAGTCAGCGTGGAACCCCTCACCTCGCTGAGCTGCGGTGCTGGAGACGATGACAATGGATCTGTCGTTCGTCGTGGCGGCACTGGCCTGCATCGCCCTCAACGCGGCACGACATCCGTAGAAGATGGAGTCGAGATTCACCGACATTGTGGTACGCCACTGATCGTCGCTCATCTCCGTCAGCGGCACTTCGTCCGGGGGCCAGATGCCCGCATTGGCAACGAAGCAGTCCAGCCGGCCAAAGGCCGCAACGGTTTCGTCCACTGCGCGTTCACAGTCCTCGCAGCTCGAAACATCAGCCTGGATCGCAATCGGCGGTCGACCAGTGTCACTCCGCGACAGGCCCGCCAACACACTCTCAGCAGACGATCTGCGGGTCCGATATGTGATCGCTACGCCGGCACCGGCCGTGGCCAACATCTTGGCGGTCGCCGCTCCAATCCCCCGCGACCCACCGGTGACGAGCGCGACCTTACCCGTAAGATCGATTAGTCCCACTGGACGCTCCGTCAACTTCCCATGTAGTGCTTGATTCTCGACCACAGGCCCTCGCGGAATGCCACCGCAGGAACCGGGTTCATATCCACGTCCTCTAGCACCGCCCTCGGGTTACCTTCAGTGAGCGAACGGGTGATGTGTTCCGACTCGTGGTTCGACAAGAACTGAACTGCGTTGCCCAGCACCCGGTCATCACCGTGATTGTCCGCAGCCACAACGTCGACCAGTCCCGCACCGAGCAGCTGCCGAGCCACATGCCCCCGCTCGCTGGAGCGAGTGAGTGTCGTCGCATCGACCTGCACTTTCGCTCCGAGTTGCTTCCACTGTGCCACTGACTTGACGCCACAATTCCTGTAGCGTTCGACGTGAGCCACCAGCGGTACGGCATCACCCTCTACCAGACCTTCCAGCAAGGATGTCGCGTCATCCTCGAACACCGAGATGGGAAACTCCACCAGGTAGTAGCGCGATCCCGCCAACGAGAACCGCCGATCGTCGAGTATGCTTGCCACGAGTGGCACGTCCAACATGATCTCGAAACCGAGATGCAAGCGGGGTTTCTCTGGGGCTTCACGACTCAACAAAGTGAACGCGACGTCGCGCCTTTCGAGAGCATCTTCCTTGTCGAATGCGAGTTCACCTGCGCTGACGTGGGGCGTGAGAACAACATCCGTGATCCCACTCTCGGCGAATTGCCTCAGCACCAGAACCGATTGCGTCACTGACCTCGATCCGTCGTCGATGTCTGGAAGGAGGTGGCTGTGTATGTCGATCAAGGCTTGTCGCCTTTCAGCGCGGCCCGATCCACATCGGGACGACGCGGCACCATAAGCGAGTGGTGGAGCCGGCAGTCAGCATCACATCGCCGCGAGCCGCTCCGGCTGCTGCTCGGCCACAACCTCACACGAGAAGGTGATCAACGCGTCGGCCGCCAAGAGGGTCATGGCGGTGTCGTGACTTGGCGGGCCCGACTTCGCCTCCTCGACTAGCCGACGCGCCATCTTCCTGAGCGTCTCGGGCGACAGCGTGCCAGGCAGCGCTCCGCCACAAGCCGCTTGCAGTATACGGCTCCGTAGCGACGCAGGAGCATCCACTAGTCGTGTTTCCAACCAGCTGTTCAGAGTGGTCAGTTGTCCTTGACTCCCATTGCTGCCGCAACTATCTCAGGGGCCCGCGTACGTGTTTCAAACAGCTTCGATGGGTCTCCGATACCGGCTGATGCGAAGTGGGGCCTACCGCCCCCCTTGCCCCCGCTCACCGCAGCCAACCGTCGTGCCAGCTCACCCGCACTGACACCCCGCGAAACGAGGTCATCAGTCACGGCGATATGGAGTCCCGGTCGTTCGCCTGTCGTGAGCAGTACCTTGATGGCGCCCTTGTTCCGGTCTCGGAAATTGTCGACCATGAGACCGATCTGCGCCCGGTCCGAGACGGGCGACTCCTCGATGGAAAGGGTCACGTCACCAATCACATGCGTTTCACCTTGCGTCCCACGGTCTCCGCTCCCCGACCTGAGTAATTCCTCTACCTGCTTCTCCAAGCGCTTTTTCTCTGCCAGCAACGATTCAATCTTTCGTGCGACGTGTTCGGGGCTGGTACGCAGACTGCCGGCGACTTCATCTATGCGCTCGCTCAGCGTCTTGACGAAGGCGTAGGCTGCGGGGCCGGTCACGGCTTCTATTCGACGTACACCTGCGGCTACACCGGTCTCATGAGTGAAATGAAACAACCCAATCTGGCCCGTCGAACGGACGTGAGTGCCGCCGCACAGCTCGAGCGAAACCTCAGGTATATCCACTACGCGGACCCTGTCACCATACTTCTCTCCGAACAACGCCATCGCTCCCGCACGAATCGCATCAGCATAAGGCATATCGTATGTATCGACAGTGGCATTGAGCCAGATACTGCGATTGACTTCGGCTTCAATCGCGGCGAGCTCCTCTTCATTCACCGGTGCGTGATGCGAGAAGTCAAAGCGCAGTCTGTCAGGTGCCACCACGGACCCCGCCTGGCGGACGTGCCTGCCGAGCACGTTGCGGAGCGCTGCGTGCACGAGATGCGTCGCCGTATGGTTCCGCTCTATGTCGCGCCTGCGGGGTTCGTCAACAATAGCCCTTACCCCCGTAGGTTCGAATGGTCCGTCAAAGGTACCGATCACGACCTGCTTGCCGTCCTCTTTGCGAACATCCTCTACCGGCAGTTCCCAGCCGTCACCTTGGACCACTCCGACGTCACTTACCTGTCCACCCGATTCCGAGTAGAACGGGTTTTCGCGCAGCACCAGCGCTAGCCGGTCCTCACTTTGCCGGAACGCAATCACCTCAGTGTCAGAAATCGTTGTGTCGTACCCGACAAACTTCTGGCGCACCCGGGGCATCACCCTGGTGAACTTGCCCTTGATTCCGCGAGGCCCGTCATCCATGGCGCCTGCACGGTGGGCATGGCCGGGCTGCGACTTCACACGCTGGGCATCAAGTGCGACCTCGAAACCGGAGCGGTCGACCGACCAACCACGCTCGCGAGCAATGAGTTCCGTAAGGTCAATCGGGAATCCAAAGGTATCGTAGAGCTTGAACGCATCGACTCCTGAGATTGTGCCTGCCGGCCGGGTGATGATGTCGTCGAGACGACGTAATCCATCGCCGATGGTCTCGAGAAACCGCTCTTCCTCAGCTCTAGTCCACCGTTCGATCTCGTCGGCCTTGGACACCAGTTCCGGATAGACCGAACCCATCTGTCCAACCACCGTGTCGGTCATGTGCACCAACGTAGGCTCACGCCGCCCCAGCAGGTACGCATGCCGCACCGCCCTACGCAGGATGCGGCGCAACACGTAGCCACGCCCTTCGGAAGACGGATACACTTCGTCAGCGATCAGAAACGCAACCGCTCGCGCATGGTCCGCTAGCACTCTATAGCCAACGCCCTTTGGACCTCGGTCATATGGTACACCGACGACCTCCACTCCCCGCTCGATAATCTTCATGAACAGATCGGTGTCGAAGTTGGATGGAACATCCTGCATCACCGCTGCTATACGTTCCAACCCTGCGCCCGTGTCTACCGAGGGGGCGGGTAGTGGTGTACGGGACCCGTCGGAAGCCTGGTCGAACTGCATGAAGACCAGATTCCAGATCTCCATCAGATGGCCGGATTCGGCAAGTTCCACGAAATGATCGAGCGGCAGATCACCATGCAGCGGGGCCTGGCTGCTACGCAATGTGGTACCCTGCTCCAATCCCCTGATATCGACATAGATCTCCGAACAAGGGCCGCAGGGACCCGTGTCACCCATCTGCCAGAAGTTGTCTTTGTCACCCAATCCGTAGATCCGGGTATCACTGATACCGGTTATCTCACGCCACAGCCTTCTAGCATCAGCGTCAGTGTGGTGCACCGAGACGTAGATCCTACCGGGGTCGATGCCCAAATACTCGTCGCTGGTCACCCACTCCCAGCCGAACTCGATCGCATCGCGCTTGAAGTAGTCGCCGAACGAGAAGTTGCCGAGCATTTCGAAGAAGGTGTGGTGCCGCGCGGTGTGTCCTACTTCCTCCAGGTCGTTGTGCTTCCCCCCGGCGCGAACACACTTCTGTGCCGTGACTGCCCGCCTGTAGTCGCGCCGGTCGATCCCCTGGAACACCTGCTTGAATTGCACCATGCCCGCGTTGGTGAACAGCAGAGTGGGGTCATCCGCCGGCACCAACGATGCGGATTGGATGTGCTTGTGGCCGCGCGACTTGAAGAAGTCGATGAAGGACTGGCGAATCGTCGATGCGTTCATAGCCTTTTAAGTTAATACCGAACCCGTGCAGATGGTACGAGATCGGAAGCGGACGGAGCGCTGCGAGCGGTAAAGTCGAGAATCGCCATGGACCGGCGCCTGCACCGCTATTCAGCACCGCGCTGCTGGCGCCCGACCCCTCGTACAAGCGCGGCCACCAGCTCCCTCACTTCCCACCCTCGATACCCCCGTCGGGACAGGTACGCCAATAGCCGGCGCTGCAGTTTTTCGGGCGGCAGACCATCCAGCTGAGCCAAGCGTCTCTCCGCAAGGACTCGAGCCTGCTCCCCGGGATCGAAACCCTCCCGGTCTACTATCTCGTCGATTGCACGCTCAGCCAGGCGTCGTTCGACGCCGTGCGAGAGCAGATCGGTGAGAATGCGCGGGGGACCGGCTCCCCGGGACAGCCGCACCCGCGCGAAGTGCCGCGCGTACTCGGCGTCGTCAAGCAGGCCCTTGCTCTCCAACCGGCCAACAGCCTCAGCTGCCGCCGATGGGTTGTGGCCGCGATCCCGTAAGCGACGCAGCAGGTCGTTCACCGCACGCGGCCGAGCTGCGAGCATCCTCACCGCTACCAGATAGGCAGCCTCGACATTGGCTGCCCGCGACAATCTCTCGTACAGCTCATCGGACAGCGCGCCGCCGGTGACCAGGTCGAAGTCGGAGACGATGTCAGCCGGAAGGCTGGCGAAGCGCGCGTCGTTGATTTCGATCACGACGTTGCCGGGGATCCGCTTATCCGGGCTGAGTGCCGTGACCCGTTTTGCCCCTTGCAGCGCGGCGGCCGGCTGGGTGCGGTGGCGGGACATTACACTGGGGTCCTACCGATCTGACCCGGACTCGAGACCGGGATCAGGAACCGGATGGCGCTGCTGGTCCCTCATCCACCTCCTTTTCCTCCACGACGTCGTCCGCTGACGTTATTCCTAGGAATGCCTTCACGCTCGCTTCAATCTCGTCAGCCATCACGGGATGATCCTTGAGGAACAGTTTGGCATTCTCGCGCCCCTGGCCGATGCGCTCCTTACCGTAGGAATACCAGGCACCGCTCTTCTCGATCACGCCGGCCTCCACTCCGAGGTCAACAAGCAGAGACACGTGGCTTATCCCCTCATTGAACATGATGTCGAACTCGGCCTGTTTGAAAGGCGGCGCCACTTTGTTTTTTACGACCTTCACACGCACCTTGCTGCCGGTAATTTCGTCACGCTCTTTCACGGGCCCGATACGGCGGACGTCGAGACGGACCGAAGAATAGAACTTGAGCGCGCGGCCTCCAGTCGTCGTCTCGGGATTGCCGAACATCACGCCTATCTTCTCCCGCAGCTGATTGATGAACACCACGGAGGTGCGGGACCGGTTTATACTGCCGGCCAACTTCCTCAGCGCCTGTGACATCAGCCGCGCCTGCAGCCCCACGTGCGCGTCACCCATGTCCCCTTCGATCTCTGCTTTTGGTACCAGCGCAGCAACCGAATCGATTACGATCACGTCTACCGCTCCCGAGCGCACCAGAATCTCGGCGATCTCCAACGCCTCCTCGCCCGTGTCCGGCTGTGAAACCAGCAGGTCGTCGAGGTCCACACCGAGCTTCTTGGCGTACTCTACATCCAACGCGTGTTCGGCATCGATGAATGCCGCGACCCCGCCAAGCCGCTGTGCGTTCGCGGCAACGTGGAGAGCCAACGTCGTCTTGCCGCTGGACTCCGGGCCGTAGATCTCCGTAATTCGCCCGCGCGGCACGCCGCCGATCCCGATGGCTGCATCGAGGTTGATTGCGCCGCTCGGGATCGCGCCGACTCGTACGCGGGCCGTCTCCTGTCCCATCCGCATGATGGAACCCTTACCAATGGCCTTCTCGATCTGCGCTATGGCCAGGTTGAGCGCCTTACGGCGGTCATCGGTCAGAGATCCTGGCTCGTTCTCGGTCTGCTTCGCGGGCATGCTATATCCTCGCAGTTGTGGCTATCAGTCTAATGCTAAGGGAACGGGACCAAACGTTGCACTCCTCCCTCGCCCCGGCGGTCACTCTATCCGGCGGAACCAGCGGTCAGTCACCGGCGTTCACCTCTTCCGGGCGCCCCCGGTTCGCCAACGGTCGCCTCGGCCATCAGCCAGCGCGCCGGTTTCCCGCACCCAGACTTCCCACCAGCAATGGCAGCCGCGCCCCATTTTGCTACGCCAATCACTCTGCCCCCGCCGTCCCCTCCCCGCTCCCAGTGCCCTTCGTCTGTACTCAGCATTCCGAAGTGCCTAGAACCGAATATAAACCGAACCTGAGACTACCGCCATCCCGGCCGAAACGCATCAGTAACGTGCTGCACGCTCGTGACCGGTCCGGATATCGTAACCCCAATCACATCAAATCGATAAACGTCTCCGGGCCGGCCATAACGGTCCATCCACCCCTGGGCCACGCGGGCGATCTCGCGCTTCTTGTGCCACGTCACCGCCTCGAGCGGGCTCCCGAACGCCGTCCCGCGCCGGGTCTTCACTTCTATGAACGATACCAATGAACCCTTGCGTGCGATGAGATCCACTTCGATGCGGCCCAGACGGAACCGGTGTGACATCACCGCCCAACCCTGGCTCTCCAGGAACTGGCGGGCGACTTGCTCACCCGCTACGCCGCGGCGGTGTCGCGGGTCTTTCCAGGTCGCTGGATCGGACTTGACCGGCACGAAGACAGGATAGCTCCTCCAGTTCCTGGAGCGTTAACCGGAACTCTCCGCACCGTATCATTATCACGCCCACAACGCTGGGGGGCTGTCCCGTTCGTAGGCGACCGGCTGGGGACGGTGGTCTGGCGCTGCGACGAGGATCGTCTAGAGCTCTTCCAGCTCCTCCACACCCATCAGCACCTCCCGCGGTTTCGACCCATCCGGCGGTCCCAGCACACCCGCTTCATACAGCTGGTCTATGATGCGAGCGGCTCGCCCGTAGCCAATGCGCAGCTTGCGCTGCAACAGTGAAGTTGAACCGAGTCGATGGTTGATGCATGTCTCCGCGGCTTCACGGAACAACGGATCGCGATCGAGACCCGTGTCACCGCTGCCTCGCTCTGCAGCGGCCTCTTGGATTTCGATTGCCGCGACGACCTGCAGGATGTCCGCTTCCGTTGATTCGGGTGGCAGCAGTCCCTGCCGTTCCAGTTCTTCGTCGCGTTCCACTTTGCGTTCCCGATACCAGGTCATCAACCGCTCGGTTTCTTCAGTGCCGATGAAAGCGCCTTGCACCCTCACTGGCTCGCTCTTGCCCGGCGGCAGGAACAGCATGTCACCGTTGCCCAGCAGGGTCTCGGCTCCGTTCTGATCCAGAATCGTCCGGCTGTCGACCTTGGAGGCCACTCGGAACGCTATTCTGGACGGGAAGTTGGCCTTGATCAGACCAGTGATCACATTGACGCTGGGGCGCTGCGTCGCCAGCACCAGGTGAATTCCAGTCGCCCGAGCCTTCTGCGCCAGGATTGCCAGAGGCTTCTCGATCTCACCCTGCACGGTCATCATCAGATCAGCGAGTTCGTCGACGATCAGAACGATGTATGGCAGGGGACCGTCCTCATAGTGGAGTGGGGAGCGAGAAGCGGTATCGGAAGTCGCTAGTTCCATGCCCGACCCAACGGCTCGAGCATCGGGGCTCTCGCAGGTCCAGCTGCCTGTTCGCTGCTCCGCCGGTTCGATTAGTTCCCTTCCTTCGGCAACCTTCCTATTGAAGTCGTGCACATTCCTGGCAGCATTGGCATGGAACAGCTCGTAGCGGTGCTCCATCTCATGGATGATCCACTTGAGCGTTTGCGCCGCCTGTTTGTTGTCGGTTACGACTGGATGCCGCAGGTGTGGCAAGGTGTTGTACACCGAAAGTTCGACCATCTTGGGATCGATCATGAGCAGGCGCAGCTCACGGGGAGTGTAGCGATAGACCAACCCGGTGATGATTGAGTTGATGCATACCGATTTCCCCGAACCTGTGGCCCCCGCGATAAGCAGGTGCGGCATCCTGGCCAGATCGGCTACTATCGGCTCTCCTTCGAGGTTTTCTCCGAGCGGGATCGGCAGGCTGCCCCTGCTCTGCTCCCACTCCGGCGCGGCTAGCAAGTCACGGAGCGGCACGATCCGCGGCGTCGGATTGGGGACCTCTACACCCACGGCCGCCTTGCCTGGGATCGGCGCCACGATCCTGATCGACTTGGCCCGCATCGCCAATGCGAGATCGTCTGCCAGTGCGGCTATCCGACCCACCTTGATCCCCGGTGCAGGCGCAACTTCATATTGCGTCACAACCGGCCCCGTGGTTCTCCCAACGATCTTCCCCTCCACCCGGAACGTCTTCAACGTGTCGACCAGAACGTTGCCGAGCCGCTCGAGGTCGGCTGCTTCGTCGGTAGTGGTAGTACTCGCTCCGCCGTGCAGGAATTCCAGCGGCGGCAGGTCTTGGAGCGTTTCTTCGGGCTTGGAGCTGCGCCTTGAGAACCTGCCCAGCAGACCGCGCCGCTGATGGCGCAGTGCCGATTCCGGCTCAGCAACTAGGTCGTCCGCCGTGCCGGCGGTAGCCATTCCCGAGGCGGTGGAGACGGTTGGCCCTGGTGCGGCCTTCGTGGCCGCGGGTGCCAGCCTCTTGAAAGGATGCCAATCCAAGGTGTAGAGCGTCAGGCTGGATAGCGCGATGAGCCCCAGTATCACGGTTCCTGCCGTGCCGACGAGCGACGTCAGTAATACGACCAACATGGCTGGCAGCAGGCCGACACAACGCTGCACGAACGTCCATTGACCGTAGCTGGCCGGGACGTCGGTGGCGCTGCGGATGCCCGCAAAGACCGCTATCGCGAACGGCAGCAGTATCACGAGCCCGGCCATGAGAACCGATACACGGCGCAGTCCCGGTTCGCGGAAGCGCCCAAAACTGGCCAAGGCGACCACGATTCCCAGGGCCGGAATGATGGCGGCCCAGGAACCCAACGTGCGCCACAGGACGCCGCCGACCACTCGCCCAGCCGGGCCGGTGACGTCCCACGGAAGAAGTGTGAGTCCGATGAAGACGCCTGCCAGCAGAGCAACTATCGCGATCAATTCCTGCTTGTGGCGTGGCGTGAGTGCCATGCTGGGTCTAGTCGGGTATGGTGATCAGTCGTTTTGAATATACCGGGACCACGGTGTGAGAATCGACCTCTGTTGCCGCATCTATGTCCTTCTTGAATCCCAGTCGCTTCAGATCGCGTGCTGCGGCACTGGACAGGACGGCGCGGCGCCATTTGTCACCGTAATGGCGGGCCAATTCAAGCGCGGCTATGGCGGCATCGTTCAGCTCTGCCCGACGGCGCTCCCTGCCAGGAATGATTTCAGCCGCGAGACGTCCGGCCACGTACGCATCCTCCAAGGAGAACATGCTTTGTCTACCCGAGCAGAGTATCGTGATCTCCCCGTGCTCCTCAAATTCCTCACGCGCGCGGGCAACCACCGCCGAGAAGTTGGTGATCGCACTGATGAGGACCGGGTTGCCCGACTCGGCCGCCAACATCGCCGGAGTCCCGTTGGTGGTACTCATCACAATGGTCTTTCCCGCAACGGTCTCACAGGACATCTCGAGCGGCGAATTGCCCAACGCGAAACCTTCGATCCGCAATGAGCCGCGCTCACCAGCCAACAGAACACTGCCCCGCTCCAAGTTCTGCGCCAGCTGCAAGGCATCGTCACCGGACGCGGCAGGGACAACCGCTCGAGCTCCGTGGGACAGCGCCGCTACGATTGATGTGGTTGAACGCAGGACGTCAATCACGAGAACGGGCTTGCCGGCCAAAGGCTGGTTCCCGATCCCAAGAGGGGTGAAGAAGACTGTGAGTTTCACGCTGCGGGCGCGAGCAGATCGGGCTCGCGTTCCAGCAACTTGGTGTCGACATCACCCGAGACGAAATCCTGGTGCTGAATAACCCGCTGCAAGAATGGGATGGTAGTCCTCACACCTTCAACGATGAATGAGTCGAGGGCGTGGTTCATGCGTGACAGAGCCTCGTCGCGTGTTCTCCCATGCACAATGACCTTCGCAATGAGAGAGTCGTAGTACGGTGGCACCGTATAACCGGCGTAGATGTGAGTGTCGACGCGGACCCCTGGCCCACCCGGAGGGTGGTAGGTCGTGATTGTCCCGGGGTCGGGTTGGAAATTGCGGAATGGGTCTTCCGCATTCACGCGACACTCGATGGCGTGTCCCCTGAGCTGTTTGCTGTACAACTTGAGGCTGAGCGGCTCTCCAGCGGCTACCCGAATCTGCTCCTTCACCAGATCGAAGTTGGTGACCATTTCCGTCACTGGGTGCTCCACCTGAATCCTGGTGTTCATCTCCATGAAGTAGTAGGATCCATCCCGGTCCACCAGGAACTCGACCGTACCAGCGCCCACATACCCGATGCGCTCCGCAAGCGTCACCGCCGAATCACCCAGGTTCTGTCGCAGTTTGGCGCCAATCCCAGGGCTTGGCGACTCCTCGATCAGTTTCTGATGTCTCCGTTGAATCGAGCAATCACGCTCACCAACATGCATCACGTTCCCGGAACAGTCTCCCATTATCTGGATTTCCACGTGGCGTGGGCGGGCCAGGAATTTCTCCACGTAGACGGTGGGATTTCCGAACGCGGCCAAGGCTTCGTTACGTGCCAGCTGGAACGCCTGACCAAAGCCATCTCGGTCATCCGCGACTCGCATCCCCTTGCCACCCCCACCGGCCGCCGCCTTGATTATCACCGGAAAGCCTATGTCCTCGGCGATCGACATTGCCTCTTGGGGATCTTCGACTGCGCCCTTCGATCCCGGAATGACCGGCACGCCGAGTTCGATGGCCAGCTCCCGAGCGGCCGCCTTGTCGCCCATCAACCGGATCTGTTCCGCAGTGGGGCCGATAAACATGATCTTCGACGCCGCACATGTTTCGGCGAAACTCGCACTTTCCGCCAAGAACCCGTATCCCGGGTGAATCGCATCCGCACCTGTGATCTCTGCTGCTGCGATGATGTTGGCGACGCGGAGATAGGACAAGCGGCTGGGCGGAGGACCGATGCAGACTTCGTCGTCTGCGAACCTCACGTGCAGCGACTCGCGGTCGGCCTCGCTGAACACCGCCACGGTCTCGATGCCCAACTCCTTGCACGCCCGAATCACCCGAAGGGCAATTTCCCCGCGGTTGGCTATCAGAATCTTGCTGAACATGGTCTAGGGTGTAAGGTTCTCGCCGAGTCCCAGCGGGTCTTGTCCGGCACCACCGCCCATCTGCTCGGCAAACGTACGATCCGAAGTGCCCTCGATTCCGCTCACCCTCAGCGCAAACTCGCTCGGGTTGGTCGAGTAGAACAGGGCAGATTCATAACTGATGACGTCTTTTTGATACCACTCCATCAGTGACTGATCGAACGACTGCATCCCATACTGCACCGTGCCTTCCTTGATCAACTCCGGAATGTCGAGTGCTTTCTCGGCATCTCGGATATTGTCCCTGACGGCCGCCGTGTTGATGAGGATCTCACAGGCCGGGACCCTGCTCCGGCCTTGCCTCGTAGGTACGAGTCTGAGGCAGATGATGGCCTCGAGGGCGGTCGAAAGCAGGTTGCGCACCGCATCGTGCTCGTGCGGCGGGAAGAACGATATGATTCGGTTGATCGTCTGTGTCGCATCCGTAGTGTGAAGCGTCGAGAAGACCAGGTGTCCGGTATCTGCGGCCTTCATTGCGGTATCCAGAGTCAATCGATCACGGATCTCACCGATCAGTATCACGTCAGGATCCTGCCGCAACACATGTCGCAGGGCAGCGTCGAACGACAGCGTGTCCGAACCGACCTCGCGCTGAGACACGTTGGCGACGCCGTCACGATGCAGAAACTCGATCGGGTCCTCGATCGTGATGACGTTGCACTTGCGGTTCTGGTTGATGTGCTGGATCAACGCGGCCAACGTTGTGGACTTACCGGAGCCTGTCACACCGGTGACCAGCACGAGTCCCCGTGGCTTCAACGCTATCGTTTCCAGAACCTGCGGCAGGTGCAGCTGTTCGACCGACTTGACCTCGTACGGGATCGCGCGGAACACAAACGCCAAAGTACCGCGCTGCTGGAACACGTTGGTTCTGAATCTCCCCACGCCAGGGACGCCGATTGCGAAATCGGCCTCCTTGTGCTCGGCAAACTCCTTCACTTGCCTCGATGTCATGATCTGCTCGGCCAACGCCTTGAGTTCTTCCGGCTTTAGCGGCTGCTGACCGAGCTGGATCAGCTCACCGGCGACCCGTATGGTGGGGGGGCGACCCACCTTGAGATGAAGGTCTGACCCGCCCTGCTGGACCATCTCGGTAATCGACTGCTTGAAACTGAAAGTCGGAGCTGCTTGCGCTGAATCAGCCATTTGGGTCCACCCTGAATAGTACCTGACCGAATTCCACGGGTTGAGCGTCCTGAACCGTGATCTCCCTTACGACGCCGGAGATCTCAGAGTCCAGTGGGTTCATGATCTTCATCGCTTCGATAATGCACAAGGTCTGTCCGATGGCTATCCGACCGCCGATCTGCACGTACGGATCCGCCCCCGGTTCAGGCTGAGCGTAGAAGGTACCTACCATCGGTGACTTGATTTCGACCAGGTTCGCCGCAGGCGGGGCCTCAGGTGCCGGTTCTGCCGCCCCGGATTCCCCCCCCGTGGCGGGCGCAGCAGCCAGCGCTGCAGAATCGGGGGGCTGAGAAACCGCCGGACTTGCCACCGGATTGGCACTGACATGATACGATACCGGCCCCGTCGGAATCGAGGTGGAGTTCTTAGATACCCGTATCGTCGTCGTCCACCATTTCTTCTTGATCTCGATCGTCTGAGCGTCTGAATTGCTCAAGAGATGGACCAGTTTCTCAACCAGGCTTATGTCAATCATACGCGCTCTAGGTATTTGTCATCACGTCTGTCCACCTTAATCTTCTGACCCTGCTCGATGAAGAGCGGCACCTGTACCACCGCGCCAGTTTCGAGTTTGGCCGGCTTGGTACCACCGCTAGCTGTGTCACCCCGCAATCCAGGATCAGTCTCCACCACCTCGAGTTCGATGAAGAACGGCAACTCGATCATGATGACTGTGCCATCATGGACTAGTCCCGAACACTCCATCCCCTCCCTGAGGTACTTGATCTGATCTGCCCCAATCACGTCGTCCGTGATCGGGATATCGTCGTACGACTGCATGTCCATGAAGTGGCGCAGGTGGCCATCGCTGTAGGAATACTGGACCGGCCGCCGTTCAAGCCGAACCTCCGATACCTTCTCCCCAGCAGTCCAAGTACGATCAAGCACTGCCCCGCTCCGCACGTTCTTGAGCTTGCTGCGGACAAAAGCTCCGCCTTTGCCAGGCTTCACATGCTGAAAATACACAACTTGGAACAGTTGGCCGTCAATCTCAAGCACCATACCATTCCGGAAATCTGTGGTTGTAGCCATGGTCCTCCTGCGCCTGAGCTGAAGCGGAATCCCTTGATCTCTGCCCGAGCCATCTCCAGCTTCGCTGATCGGGTATGCTCGGCTGGCGCCAGATGCCGGCCGTCGTCTATAACCCTCGCCCTATCCTGGAGATCTAGGTCAATTCTCGTAACTCGGTCATTCCGTCGGAGAGCAGCTCACACCCTTCCGCACTCAAAAAAACGTCATCTTCTATCCTTACACCACCCCAGCCCGGGAAGTAGAGCCCGGGCTCGACCGTGACAACTGCAGCCTCAGGAAGCGCCGCTTCGTTCGCCTTGCTCACCCGCGGGTTCTCATGTACCTCGAGGCCCAACCCGTGACCAAGTGAATGACCGAACGCGTCGCCGAAGCCCCTCTCTTCGATCACCGAACGAGCCAAGCCGTCCGCCTCCCTACCACTCATCCCTGCGTGAATGCCCCCAACAGCCCGACGATGCGCCTCACGAACCAGGTCGTATGCCACGCGCTGACGCTCATCAGCTGTGCGTCCCATCAGGACGGTGCGGGTGATATCGGCGCAGTATCCATCCACCTGGGCACCAAAGTCAAGGAGCACCAGCTCTCCCGGCTGGATCACCCTGCTGGTCGTTCCCGCGTGCGGCAGTGCGCTACGAGGACCGGATGCCGCTATCGTCGGGAACGGGTGCCATTCGGACCCTCGCAACCGGAGCTCGCTTTCTAGCGTCGCCGCAACCTCCAGCTCGCTGAATCCTACCCGGATCTGGCCGAGCGCTGATTCCAACGCCTCACAGGCCAGCCTAGCCGCCTCACGAATGGCTGCGACCTCGCTGGGGTCCTTACGGGCCCGCAGCTGTTCCACCAGCGGTCTCGCCGGCTCAAGTAAAGCAGCAAAGTCCGGAGGCGTGAATTCCGCAGCCTGCTTCACCGAGACCACGTGGCCTTCGAAACCCAGCCGGCCAAGTCTCCGGCGCTCCGCCACCACGCGCCACACCCGCGACCAGATATCGTTGGGCACGATCTCAATGCGGGCCGCGTCGCCAATATCGTGTTCAGCCTGGACGCGATACCGGAAGTCGGAGAAGAAGACCAGCTCGTCAGGAAACACGACGACGACAGCCGCCGAGCCCGAGAACCCCGTCAGGTACCGCACATTAGGCATGTGGCTGACGATCAGGCCATCTAATCCCGCCTCATCGAGCAGAGCGACCAGAGCGTCACGGCGGTCACCGCGGAAGTCAGCCACCGCGGTCCACGAGATGGGCTACCAGCGCATCGAATCCGAGCAGATAGCTCCGTGGGCCAAAGCCGGCTACCACACCCACCGCCAGATCTGCCAACAGCGAGTGACGTCGATCCTGCTCGCGTGCGAAGATGTTGGACAAGTGGACTTCCACGAAGGGGATGCGCACGGCCAGCAGCGTGTCCCGTACCGCCAGGGAGGTGTGAGTGAAGGCCGCAGCATTGATCAGGGCGCCGTCCACGGTGCCCGCTAGCCCCTGGATCAGCTCAACGAACTCGCCTTCATGGTTGGTTTGAGACCAAGCTACCTGTACGTCGCGCTCAGCCGCGCGAGCTCGCACTAACCGCTCTATCTCGGCAAGCGCAGTGCGACCATAGATGTGGGGTTCCCGGGTGCCAAGCAGGTTGAGGTTGGGCCCGTTGATAACGGCGATCTTCACCTAGGTCTTGAGACCCTCGAGCCAGTTCTTGAAGTCTTCGTCGCCCTCCTCGCCCGTCGGTTCGGGTTCCTCTGCTCCACCACCCTCCGGCTCGGATTCGGGGGCGGTTCCGTAGAACTCGTCGAACGACACGGCGCCAGCTTGATCAAGGGGCCGCTCTTCCCGGCCCTGCGGCGCTGGCTGGCGCGAAACAGGTTCCCCTCCAAACACAGAGGAGAGTGACACGTCGTCAGTGGCAGGTATCGTGGGTGATCCGGGTGGCTCCTCGGGCTCTGCGCCAAAGGCCGACTCAAGGACAGTCGACTCCGTGGGCTCAGGGGCTGCCGACTCAGCTGGAGGCTGCCCCACCGATTCTCCGCCCGGAGCGGTTGCCTTTTGGAAGATCCCCCTGAGATAATCCACCGCAGAGACCCCTCCGGTGGAGGCCACCGAGAAGCGCGAGGACGTCACCCCGGGCTGCGATTCTTGTCGCTGTGACAGAAGTGCGAGTTTCTCCTCCAGCACTCGGTCGCCGGGTCGCTGCTGCAACAGCCTCTCGTAGGTTTCCCGGGCCTGATCGTAGAGACCCTGCCTAGCGTAGACCTCCGCCATTGTCTCAGTGACCACGGGCTCCACCTCATCGGGACTGACGGAGATGGGCTCGGGCCCTGCCCCAGCCTCGTCAGGCATGATCAGCGGCAGATCAGCGGGCTCCGCAGCCGCCGAGGCACGCTCGAATTCGGCCTGTTCCTCGGCCGAGGGCGGCTCCCACCCGCCGGATGCCTGCTCCGATTCCGCGGACACTCCTACCCGTATTTCATCCTCGGATTCGGGCACATCCGCCATCCCTGGTCCCAGCTTCTCCTCGGGTGGCTGACCGCTAACCGTAGAATCTCCCAGTTCCCCGATCGGCTCGACCGGGCGCCCCTGTTCGGCCTCGGCTGACTCACCACTCACTCCGGCCGGCGCGCTAGGGATCGAATCCGGAGCTACCGGCGAGTCAACCGGCTCTCCCGGGCCTGCGGGCTCACCCCCTGCCCTGGCTGCGTAAGCCTCGGGATCTCCCAAGAACGCGACTGGCGCCGCCAGGTCCGCATGGTGGCCCTCCGCCTCCTTGATATCACTGTCGGTGATCGCCGTCGACTGACGCTCGCCGGCGTCCCAGCTCAACTCCTCGTCGAAGGAAACCACCTTGAGATCACCCGCCATGCGCACACCATCCCCGTCCGCTGCCACAGATTCCACTCCCGGGCTGATCTCGCTGGGCTCGCCCAATCCGCTATCGGCCGGTTCTGCCGGTTCCTCCGGCCCGCCGGATTCAGCAGTGGCCTCTAATCCACTCACTGGCTCCACCGTCAGTGGGACACCCAAGGCGTCTGCCTCAGCCCCGGACTCCTCGCCGGCACTGGCTTCAGAACCATCGGATCGACCCAGAGCGACCGCCCCGTGCGTGTCGTCCCAGGAGGTTCGCTCTACGGTGAAACCTTGATCCGCGCCAACCACCTCCTCGGACTCCGAGAGCGGCTGCTCCAGCACCTCTGGCTGGACCGTTACCACCTCCGCGGGCATCTCTCCGGCTGCCTCATCCCGCGCGGACTCGGAATCCTCCTGTTTTTGACCCCGATCCATGCTCGCCAGCGCTTCCGCAGCCCAAGCCGCACCCGGCTCTATGGAAGCTGCCGCTGCCTCTTCCGCGACCGGCTCGGCCTCGGGTGGAGCCGCTTGTTCGGCCTCTCCGATACGCTCGATACCCTCACGAGCCTCCTCATTCATCGGATCTATATCGAGCAGCCGCGTCAGCCACGACTTGGCACCAGCGAGATCATGCTGTTTCTCCGCGATCTCTCCCAACGACTTCAGAGCAATGATATTCTCAGCATCCAGCTCGAGTACCTGCTCAAAGGCGGCCGCGGCGTCACGGTATTTCTCCTGGTCAAACAGGCACCTTCCCAGCACGATGTGACCGCTGGCGTAGTTGGGACGCTTCTCGAGACCCCCGCGGACTACGTCTAGGGCCAGTTCAAGGTCGCCTGCCTTGCGGTAAGAGTCGGCGAGGGCAGCAAACCACTGCTGCGGATTCTCATGATAGCGCTGCTCGAGCTTCTCGATCTCGCTCTGGTAGGCCATGGCACGACTAGGATTGTGTAAGCATTGGGAAACGCCACGAACTTAGTCTGTGAGGGCCAAAACATCAACACTGAAACGGGGCCGTCGCCTTGAGTTTGCCCGTTGTCCCGCTTAGACTTACCCGCTCTCGACATGGTGACTCCAAGAGCAGGTGCAGTCGAACATGATGCGTAGAATGCGCGCGAGCGCGAAGTGGATAATGGGTATACTCGCCGTCGCCTTCGTGGGCTGGCTGGTATTCGACGTGGGCATGGACGTCGGGGGACGCGGCAGCTCGACCATCTCCGACGTCGTGGGACGAGTGAACGGCAGAGACATCGTTTATCAGACCTTCTATGGTACCGTACGCAATGCTCAGGAACAACAGCGCCAACTGGGCAATCCCATCAACACGTTGGATCAGATCCGGGAGCTGGAGGACCAGGTCTTCGAGAGCATGGTGCAGCAGATTGCCCTCGAGGGGGAGTACGCTCGACGGAGCATCCGCCTATCCGACAGGGAGCTGGCCGACGCCATCCGGAACCAGCCGCTGCCGGAATTCATAGATGAACCGACGTTCCAGACGGACGGCCAATTCGACCTCAATAAGTATCAGCGATACATAGAGAGCGCGGACATCGCATTTCAGCTTAGTCTCGAGGCGCGGTACCGCCAGGAGTTGCCCCAGCTCAAGCTCTATAACCAGCTCATCAGCGACGTGTTCGTGACCGACGGCCAGCTATGGCGCATGTACCAGGACGAGATTGATTCGGTCACGGTTCGGCTGATCACGCTGTTGCCGCAGGCTGCCATCGATGATGAGGACGTGGAGGTGAGCGACGAGGGCGTAGCAGCATACTTCGATGAGCACAGGGCCGACTACGAGCGACCCGCAACTGCCCATCTGAGTTATGTGACCGTGCCGCGGATCCCGAACAGCGCCGACACCGCCGCGGCACGGGAGCGAGCCAGCGACGTTCTAGCGGAACTGCGAGACGGAGCCGATTTCGCGGAGTTGGCCGCGCGCGAATCAGCGGACTCGACTAGTCGCGAGGACGGCGGGGATCTAGGAGAGGCCAACAGAGGGCAGCACGTGTCCGCATTCACCGACGCCGCACTCGCCCTGCAGCCGGGCGAGATCTCCGAGCCCGTGCTCACTGATTTCGGCTACCACATTATCCAGCTGCACTCCAAGAGTGGAGACACCTACCATGCCAGTCACATTCTGATTCCGGTCGAGCTGGAGGGCGAGCACTTGACCCAGGTCGAATCGCGCGGCGACTCATTGGACCTCTACGCAGCCGAGCAAGACGATCCGGCGGCGCTGGACTCGATCGCCGCGAGCATGGGACTGACCGTGGGTAGCGCACGACCACTGGCCGAAGGTGGCCGGGTACGGATCGGCGTCGACTTCGTCCCTGATGTGGGAGTCTGGGCGTTCGAGGCTCTAGAGGGCGAGATATCACACGTCATAGAAACCGACCGTGCATTCTACGTGTTCCGGCTGGATCGATTGGAGCCGCAAGGAGTGCCATCCCTTGATGAGGTGCGCGCCCGCGTGTCGTCCGATGCGATGCTGGCCGCGAAATGGGCGAAGACGGAGGAGCTCGCGGACAGCATTAACCGGGATATCGAGGCAGGAAAGTCGTACGATGAAGTCGCTGCCACGCATGACGTGCGCTCCACGGAACTGCCACCGTTCACGCGACTGATGCCCAACTCCGCCCTCTACGACGCCCCGGCGGCCATAGGGGCAGCATTCGGGTTGGAGCTGGGTCGCTCCAGCGGTCCGGTCCGGACCGATCAGGCCATCTTCTTCGTCCAGCCGATTGCGCGGCAGCTGGCTGACAGCTCAGCCTTCGCCGCCGGGATAGTCGCTTACAGGGAGAGAGTGCTCGAAGGTATGCGCCGGATGCGCATCCAGCTCACCCTGGCTTCTATCCGGGAGAGCGCCGAGGTGGCAGATCTTCGGCTCGAAGTGGCTCAGGCATTGCGAAGCGTGCCGCAGGGGCTGCCTGGTGGAGGGCCATTAGGCTTCTGACACGGCGTAGCGGCGGTACCTGCTGACTGGAACCCCGGCTGTCACGCCGGGGTTTGGTTTGTAGTCACGACGGCTTCCACCCTGTGTGAGAGGGCCTTCACCGCTCACTCACTCAGCTTCTTGGGCTCCCCATCGGAACGCGATGGCGCAGAGTCGATCTGCCTCGGGGTTGGCGTCTCGGTGCTGTTGTCTTCAATGCTTGATTGAACATCCTTGATGCTCTTCTTGAACTCGCGGATTCCCTTGCCCATTGACGCACCCATCTCGGGCAGCCGCTTGGCCCCGAAAACCAGCAGCAGAATCAGTAGGATCACGAGCATCTCGGTCATGCCAAGGTTGAAAGGCATGGCTACCTCACTAGAAAAGGGAGCGGGCCAACATATAGGCCAGCACAACACCGACTAGTCCCAACAGTGACACATCCAAGGCCACCGGGCCCACGGAAAAGCCGAGGATCAATAAATCGATGTGAATAGGACCTATCGCCGGCGTCACGGTCCATGTGAAAAACTCCTTCGCCGAGCTTTCCGGCAGAAACCTCTCCAGCAACTCGGAAAGGAACCCACCCAACACGAAGCCCAACGACAGGACTCCCATGTAAAATAACGGGCGACGCGGTCCGATAGCCACAGTTCACCGCCTCCGTTCTATCGAATACATGATGCAGTCCCGTAGCGCATCACGTGCTCTCCCGGGCGGGATCACGGCCAGCTCGGCCTCGGCCTGGAGCGCAAGCTCCTGAGCACGCTCTCGTGCCGCAGCAATCCCGCCCCTTACTTCCACGATCCGGATGATCGCGTTGATCTCGTCGGTATCTGGGGTCTGGTTCGCCATGAGGTCTTCAACCTGCTGCTTCTCCGCGCTGGTCATGTGCTGCAGCGCGGCGATCAGAGGTAGTGTGATCTTGTGCTCTCGCAGGTCTTGTGATGACGGTTTCCCAGTTGCCGATTCGGCGGCAGTGTAGTCCAGCAGATCGTCGGCTATCTGGAATGCCGACCCCAGGCTGAGGCCGTACTGCTTGAGCGGCTCACGGAACTCGTCGTCGCCAACCAGTGCCCCCAGCTCACACGCCCCAGCCATCAACGAAGCGGTCTTGGCCCGGATCAACTGCTCGTAGTCGTCCTGCGTGAAGCTGAGTACATCGTGTGCCACGACCTCACGCATCTCCCCTATGGTAAGCTCATTCGTGACCCGGCTCATGATGCGCAGCGGCTCGAGTGAGTCGAGCTGCACCAGTTTCTCTATGGCACGGGAGTAGAGATAATCACCCATGATCACCGCGATCTCGTGACTGAATTCGGCGTTTACTGTCGGCTGACCGCGACGTAACGGCGAGTGATCCACTGAGTCATCGTGCACCAGTGTGGCGATGTGAATAAGTTCTAGGATCGCGCCAAGCGTCAGCTCGCGCCGACCGATCTGGCCCACGGATTGAGCTGCCAGCAGGAGCAGTGTCGGACGAAACATCTTGCCCCTGATTCGCAGTAGATGCTCGTTGACCTGATTGACCAAAGGAAAATCGGCTTGCACCATCCGCCGCAGTTCGCCGAACACCGCATCGAGTTCGCCTCGCAGCGACTGCTGGATCGAGGTCATGGTGACACGCGCCACACGCGAATCCATACTGCTCAACCGCCCGCCTTTGCCAGGCTCATCACACGCTCTCTGACGTCCTGGAAGCCGATGTCGATCGAGAAGATGCGCTGGTAATACGATAGGGCCTGCGAACTACGGCCTTGTTCCTCCTCACACCGACCCAGCCAATACAACAGGCCGATCTTGTGATCATCCCCACCGGGTTCGGAATCGACCGCCCGCCGCAACACCGTTCCAGCCACAGCGAACTGCCCCTTGTCGAAGAAGCACAGACCCAGGGCCTCCGCTGTCCGCAGCCGACCCTGGGTGCCACGCAGAGCCTTCTGGAACTCCGATATCGCTTCGTCCAGCAAACCCATCTCTCTGAACGCCACTCCCAGATCGTAGTGCGCCTGCGTGTCATCGAGTTCGATGTTGGCATCGATCCCCTTCTTGAACTCGGACAGCATGATCTGGAAATCGCGCTCCTCATCACCCGTCGGCTCGCCATGCTGGATCCGCATGCGGGTGTCACGAGCCTGCTCCTCCTCCAAGATCAAGGCGCCGAGGTCCACGAAGTCGGCCCCAGTCGACGCAGCCGCCTGGCGCGTCGCGGCACCGGCCTCGTCGGCCTGCCCGATCTTCGATACCTCGGCCGCCTCGCCGACCGCCTCGGGTTCCGTGGCCTCGTCTGAGCCGCCCGCTACTTCCTCGGCCCCGGCCGCCTCCTCGGGCTGCAAGGTTTCCAGCGCAACCCGAGCCCGGTCACTATCCGGATCGTGCTCCAACACACGTCGATACACCACCTGCGCCCTGTCTGCCGACCCACTGCGCAACAACGCGTCAGCTAGCTCGAGATAGGCAGCGGCAAGCCCGCGCCTGTCCTCCATCGTGTAGGAGTACTCGACCCGTTTCTGGTGATGATGGACACTATTGGGCTCGACGCGGAGAATCACTTCTGCCACCGACTGCGCGCGCCGCCAGTCAGCCACTTCCTCGAACGCCGACAAAGCTATCTCGAGTTCTTCGAGCCCACGCTCGCGCTCCCCCGCCTCGATGAGTGCCTCCCCGAGCTCGCGGTGCGGCTCCGGTGCCCCCGGGTCGTCCAGCACTCTGGCTTCGAGTTCCGCGATATCAGGGGCCGCCACAGCGGACCCGGTGACAGCACCTGCAGTATCGACGGCCTCCCCCAGCTCTGGTGGCACCTCCTCTGGCGTCTCTAGCTCGTACTCGGTGAGCAACTCCACTGCGTCACCGCCGTCCGCCGTGGTAGCGCCCGCCAAATCCACCGGGGTTTCCGCCAACTCCGGCTCTGCCTCGAACTCCTCCTCAACCTCAGCCTCGGCCAACTCGTCCGGGGCTGCCGCCACGTCGACCGGCGTCTCCTCCTCTTCGCCGGTGTCGATAATGGGCAAGTCCGCGAGCGGAGCCATGTCCTCGCCTACCTCTTCCGACTCGGGAACGCCCTCGAAGCCCTCGACATCCAGCTCAGGCACCTCCACGCCCGCCTCGATCGACTCCCCACCAAACAGCTCCTCCTCGGCCCCATCCCTCGGCTGCTTCGACTCGTCGATCCCGACGTTCGCCCCGTAGTCCACCGACCCGGCTCCATCCATGAATGGCTGAGGCGGGCTTTCACTTTCAGCGACAAGCCCCACCAACTCCTCAACCTCAGCGTCACCAACCACCTCATCGGGAGGCATCTCGATCATGGGAACGCCATCTCCGGCCTCGTCCTCGAGCAGGAGCGGATCATCCAGCGTAGTTGGCTCGATCTCCACCACCTGCACGTCATCGGCATCCACAGTCGCGAAGTCCTCCCCGAGGTCCAGACCGTCGAGTTGTTCCACACCGGCTGCATCGGCATCGATGTCAGCTTCATGCGCCGTGCGCTCGACGCCGAACAGCCCTTGAGCGGATTCGCTGTCGACAACTTCCAGACCTTCGCCCAGTGACGTGGGCTCAACGCGGAGCGGCTGATCGCCTGCTCTAGCATCATGTTCCACGACAGCAGCCGTGTCGGGGCCAGCGCGATCTTCGTCCAGGTCGATGAACACGATGTCGGAGCTCTTCTGCTTGCGCGATTTGAGCTGCGGGGCGGGAGCACCTTCCACGTCGTATTCCGGGTCGATGGCCTTCATCCGCTCGAGCGTCTTACGGGCACGACGCGTGTCGCCACTCTGCTGTGCCTCGTGATACAGCTTGGCAAGCTGTTCACGCGCTTCTTCCGTGCGGGCGGCGTTCTTCAGCTGCTCGGCGAGAAGCAGTCTGATCTCCTCATTGTCCGGCGAGAGATCCGCAAACTCCTTGAGGGCGTGAAAAGCATCTTCGATCTGGCCTGCCTTCTGCATCCGCTCCGCGTACTCCAGCAGGTTCTGCTTGGCCTCCGCAACGAAGCCGCGTTGCATCATCAGTTTGGCGAGCTTGAGATAGACGTGTGTCCGGCCAGGCGCGTTCCGCAGCACCTTGTTGCACAGAGCTATGGCGTTATTGGGGAAGCCCTGCTCGGCATAGTGGGTTACGGCCGTCTCGTACTGCTCTATGGCAGACGCGACGTCGCCTCGCTTCAGATAGAGATCACCAAGCTTGTTGTACAGAGCGAGCTCATCGGTCAACTCAGGGCTGCCCTCGAGGTCTTCAAGGATCTTCGCGTACTGAGAGATCGCCTTGTCGATCTGCCCTTTCAGCTCAAGCTTACGTGCTTTCTCCTTCGCCTTCTCAGTATTCAGCGGGAACCTCAACTCCGTTAAATGCCCGGAAGTGCTCTAGCCTAAACAATTTACGGGCCACTCCCTTGGGTGACAAGCAACCCCCCCAATCCATACCTCAGTGACCAGATTGACACCGTACCAGTACGGAAGCTCGCGCCAGTCCCGCGCTGCGATCAACGTCAGATCGGCCCGAAATCCCGGGGCGATCTGACCCCTCGTGCTAGCTTCCCCGACCGCCGCTGCAGCGTTCACGGTGATGGCGACTATGGTCTCGGCTGGAATCAACCCCATCTGCGACACACCCAGAGTGGCCATAAGGGGCAGGCTCAGCCCAGGCGAGCTACCGGGATTGAAGTCTGTTGCCAGCGCAATCGCCACCCCCGCATCGACCAACCGGCGCGCCGGTGCCTGATCGCGACTTCCCAGGAAGAGCATGGTGCCGGGAAGCAGCACGGCCACCGTGGAACTCCCGGCAAGAGCGGAAATGCCCGCTTCAGACACAGCGGCCAGGTGATCAGCACTGACCGCTCCTAGAGCGGTTGCCAGCTCCGCACCACCCGAGTAGTCGATCTCATCGGCATGCAGTTTCAGGCCCAACCCGTGGCGCCGCGCGGCCTCCAGCACAGTCCGCGACTGCTCAATGGTGAAGACACCCGGTTCGCAGAACACATCACAGAAGCGGGCGACCCCTTGTCGCTCTACCGCCGGCAACATTTGCTCGACCACCAGCGAGACGTACCCGTCCGGATCGTGCCGCGCCTCGGGAGGCACTTCATGCGCGCCCAAAAACGTCGGTACCAGATCGGGCCCGCCGTTTTCCGACAACACCTTGATGGCCTCGAGCTGCGCCAGTTCTGCCTCCAGCTCCAATCCATAGCCGGACTTGACCTCGACGGTGGTGGTGCCATTGGCTACCAGGGCGGAGAGCCTCGCTCGCGTCAGGTCTGCAAGCTCAGATACGCTGCGGCGCCTCACGTCGCCTACGGACGCCAGAATGCCACCGCCGGCGGCGGCAATCTCCTTATAGCTGATGCCTCGTGCCCGGCGCTCATGGTCCGCCAGTCGAGCGGAGCCAAAGACAGCATGCGTATGACAGTCGATGAACCCCGGCAGCAATACCCCACTTACCTCGTGGACGGCCGCAGCGGGATGGCGTGCGCGCAACTCGCTGTACTCTCCAATCGCTTCGACCCGTCCCGTATCGCCAATCACGACAGAACCGTCATCCACCACATCGAGTTCTGCCATTTCTGCACCGCGTCGCGCCCGATTTGGACCGCGACACGTCACGATTTGCTTGGCTCCAGTCAGGATGGTGCTCAACTGACCGCCTCCTGCATCGGGATCCTCAGGCCATGTTGTCTCGCCGCCGCGAGCGCCGCCGGGTATCCCGCATCGGCGTGTCGCACCACGCCGATCCCGGGATCGTTGGTGAGGACCCGTTGCAGCCGTGCGGCCGCGCCGGGGGTCCCGTCAGCAACGATCACCTGGCCAGCGTGGAGGCTGTTGCCAATCCCGACGCCGCCACCATGGTGGAACGAAACCCACGATGCGCCCGACGCGGTATTCAACAGCGCGTTCAGGATCGGCCAATCCGCAACCGCATCGGAACCGTCACGCATGCCCTCGGTCTCGCGGAACGGTGATGCCACGGAACCCGTGTCCAAGTGGTCCCTGCCAATGGCTATGGGCGCACTGATCATTCCGCTGCCGACAAGATCATTGAGCGCGAGGCCGAACCGGGCTCTCTCGCCCTGTCCCAGCCAGCAGATGCGAGCTGGCAACCCTTGGAACGCGACCCTCTCGCGCGCCATCCGAATCCAGCGGACCAGATGTTCATCCTCGGGGAACAGCCTGAGCACGAGTTCGTCGGAGCGGTAGATGTCTTCCGGATCACCCGACAATGCAGCCCAACGGAACGGGCCCTTTCCTTCGCAGAACAACGGCCGGATATACTCCGGGACGAAGCCGGGGATTTCGAACGCATCGCTGACTCCCTGATCGAAGGCTTCAGTACGAATGTTGTTGCCGTAGTCGAACGTGACGGCTCCGTTGCGCTGCAGCGACAGCATCGCTTTCACGTGCGTGGCAATCGACTCTTTGGCCGAGCGCACGTAGGCGTCAGGATCGCGCGCCCTCAGGGCCAGGGCCTCGGTGAGCGGCATGCCCGCGGGGACATAGCCATTGAGCGTATCGTGCGCAGAGGTCTGGTCTGTAAGGACGTCCGGCACCCAACCGCGGCGCTCCATTTCGGGGAGGACCTCGGCGCAGTTGCCGAGTAGTCCGATTGAGAGCCCCTCCCCGACGTCTCGGGCCCTGCTTGCGCGGTCCCAGGCCTCGTCCAGCGATTCGGTCATCACGTCCAGATAGCGAGTCTCCAGGCGGCGCTCAATGCGGCTCGGATCGACCTCGACACCTATGAATGACGCACCGTTCATAGTGGCGGCCAGTGGCTGTGCTCCGCCCATACCTCCCAAGCCACCTGTGACAACCATCTTGCCCGCGAGAGAACCTTGGAACTGCTGCCTGGCGACGGAACCGAACGTCTCGTATGTGCCCTGTAGGATTCCTTGCGTCCCAATGTAGATCCAGCTCCCTGCCGTCATCTGCCCGAACATGGTGAGGCCGGCGCGCTCCAGTTCTCGGAACTTCTCCCAGTTTGCCCAACGTCCCACGAGATTTGCATTCGCGATCAGCACTCGTGGTGCATCCTCGTGTGTGGTGAATACACCTACCGGCTTTCCCGACTGTATCAACAAGGTCTCATCGCTTCCCAGCGATCGCAGCGCGACGCAGATGGCATCAAAAGCCTCCCAGCTGCGCGCAGCGCGCCCGGTACCACCGTACACTACCAAATCCGCAGGACGCTCCGCCACATCGGGATCAAGGTTGTTCATCAGCATGCGCAGGGCTGCTTCCTGAATCCAGCCGCGGCAGGAGATCGTGGTCCCACGCGGGGCACGCACCGTCCGACCCGTCATACCAGCACCTCCTCTCTGATCAACTGGGCGAGCTTCTCCAAGTCGCCTGTCAACGGTCGATCCTCAGTCAATGCGGGCACCATCCCTCGGATACGATGATAAGCGCGTTCCACACCCTGACCCGGGCGCATTGGCTTGTGGAACTCCAGTCCCTGTGCGGCGGTGAGGAACTCTGCAGCCACAATGCGCTGTGTATTCGCAAGAATCCGACGACACTTCAAGGCTGCCGTCATTCCCATGGGCACGTAGTCCTCTTGATTGCCGTCAGTGGGAATCGATTGAACGCTCGCCGGTGTGCACAGCGTGCGCGACTCGGCCACGAGAGCGGCGGCCGTGATCTGAACCATCATCAAGCCCGACTCGAGGCCCGGGTTCGTTGCGAGGAACGGAGGCAATCCCTGTGAGGTGTCTGGGTTGAGCATGCGGTCTATCCGCCGCTCCGACACCCCTGCGATCGTGGCCAGCGCTATCGCCAGCATGTCCAACGCCATCGCAATGGGCTGACCGTGGAAGTTGCCGCCAGAGAGCAGCTCCGTTCCAATGACGAGCGGGTTGTCCGTCGAGGCATTCAACTCAATCTCAGCCACCGTGGCGGCGTAATCGATGATGTCCTTCGCTGGACCGAGTATCTGTGGAGTGCACCGCAGGCTGTAGGCGTCCTGCACCCTGGGGTCGTCCTCCCGATGTGATTCGCGGATCTGGCTTCCGTGCAACAGCTGACGCATCAGCCGTGCTGACTGCATCTGCCCCGGATGCGGCCGCGCGTCGTGGATCCTCTCGTCGAAGGGTACCGGCGTACCTCGCAGAGCCTCGAGACTCATGGCCGCCGCCGCGTGCGCAGTGCGCCAGAGATTGCTGCTATCGTGCACCAACAGAGCCAAGATACTCGACTGTGCCTGCGTGCCGTTGATGAAGGAGAGGCCTTCTTTGGCCTCGAATACGACCGGTTCAAGCCCGGCATCTCGCATCGCACTAGCTGTTTGCACCGGCCCCTGCTCAGCGACCCGCGTCCGCTCTCGCGGCGAGGCGACAGTGACCTCACCCTCACCCATCAGGGCGTAGGCCACATGAGCCAGCGGTGCAAGATCTCCGCTCGCGCCCACGCTTCCCTGCTCCGGTACGATCGGATGGATCCCCGCATTGAGCATCTCAGCCAGGCGCACGGCGAGCACGGATCGCACCCCGCTCGTCTGTCTTAGGAGAACGTTGGCCCGCAGCAGCATTAGGCCACGGACGACGTCAGTCGGTAGAGGGTCCCCCACCCCGGCAACATGACTGAGTATCAGGTTGCGCTGGAGCTGGAGCAGCTGACGGCTAGGCACACTCACGTTGGCCAGCTTACCGAAACCCGTGTTTACACCGTAGAGGGACGCACCGCTGGCAAGGTTCCGCTCGACGGTCGTCCGAGCCCGATCGACCCGCCTGACAGCTTCCTCTGCAACCTCGACCCGCGCGTGCGAGCGCGCTACGGCTATGAGGTCGGGAATCGTGAGTGAGGTGCCGTCAAGGATTACGACATCGCGGGACATGAGGGCAATATAAACGCAGAACCCCGGCCCGCTCACCGGGGTTCGAGAGCCGCCTTACCGCTACGCTGCGGCTACATGATGTGACAGGCTCCTCCCTGCACAATGCGTTACCGGCGGGTGACGGTGACTCCAGTCTCGCCAGCTGCCGGCAGCCCTCCGTGGATCGACAGCTCGGGATTGCCCGGATCGGTCTGATAACTCCAATCGAAGATCATGAACTCCTGGCCCACATGGGTCACTCGCAGACCGCCGAACCGCGGGTGCATGTCACCCTCGTCCATCTGGAACACGTAGCCGTACATTGGGACGGCTGTGATCGCGAGCGCACTGTAGCCGGTTTCCGGCGCGAGATCGATCGAGGTCAAGTCCTCGATGGGATCGGCCCCGTAGAGGGCGATCGTGGTTCCCGCCCGCTCCGGCACGAGCCAGAAATCTCCGTTGCCGTCACGGTCGACCCAAAAGTCGATGTCGGTTCTGTTGCCGTCGCCCACTGTGCCCAATTCCAGCGGATCGACCAGTCCGTTGCCATTGACGTCGTCCCAGAACCGGAAGCCGCTCATCGCCTGGTTTGCCTGGTAGGCCCAGATGATGACATTGCGCGCATCTGGTCGCGGTGTATCGGCCCAGGGCTGAGGGAGGTCACTCTCAAATCCGTCGATGCTCACCGATACTGTGACAAAGCAGCGGGGAATACCGTTCTCAAGCGCGCTCACCAGGAACTCAGGAGCGATGGTGCTACCCTCGAATGACCACTCCTCACCGCACAGGCGCGCGTCGAGCGAGTACGACGTACTGTAGATGCGGTACTCCAAGAACGTCTCCGGCGGCGCGTTGACATAAGCGTTGTCCGACCAAGCCAGAAAGATCGCCCCATTGAGGCTGGTGCCCACTAGCGAGTTCGGCGTTTCCAGCACGATGCCGCTGACGGCAGTGTTTTCGGAACAGCCCACCAGGGCGAGTGTCAAGACAGACCCAATCAGTACGCGTTGCATGGCGTCCCCCTGAGGTATTGGCAGCCTAGCCAGCTAGGGAGGCAGATAGTGTGCCACACCGCAACATCATATCGGACAATGAGTTATTCATCGAGTGACCGGCCGGATTGTCCGCATTCGGGGACACGTTGAGGATGGGGAGCAGGGAGCGGAGATTGCCCGCCGTGGCCGTCGCCACGACTTTGACCGCCGGAACGCCGGGGTGCCGGGTACCCGGGACGCCGTCTACTGACGGCTGGAATCTGTCTATCTGCCGCGCACCGTTCGCTGGTCGTACTGGAACTTCATCTCGGGCTGGTCTTGGAGACTTATGAAGAAGTTGAAGGCGAAATTCCCATTGGGGGCCTTCACAAACGAGAACGTGGCGCGCCAGCGATGCATGGTGCGATCGAGCCTTAGCAGGTGCTGGCCAAACTCCTTCTGCGTGATGTTGTAGTTGGTGTTCCAGGAGACGGACCATCCCGGCGTGAGCGAGAATCCGATCTGAAGGCCGAGGTTCCGTAGCGAGGGAGTCTCGATGGCCTCTCCATCGACAATCCGCGTTCGCGTGCGCTGTTCATCGTAAGTAACCGATGTGCGAAACCCTCCACCGGCAGTGGGTCTGGCCGTCAGTTGATCGATGGCCGGATCCAGGCTGCGGGGTGCCGACATGGCACCGCCAAGCGGCTGCAGCCGATCCTGTGGGTCTGCCGCCTGATCTTCCTGCTCGGCGGTCACCTCGCCACCGGTGAACAACGAGAAGATGTTCGCGAAGGTCGCCCCGGTTAGCGTAAACCGGGCCGATACCGATCTCAGGAACAGATCGAATCTGGTCGAGTCATACCCGATGGGTCCGTCCCACAGCTCGTGCGACAACGATAGAGTGAAGCCCCGCAGTAAGTCGCTCGTGAATGTGTTCTGTATGGACCCGGTGGTCCAGCCGGATCTTCCCGGTTCCTTCGCCTGCTGAAAGTCATATGTGATTGCCGAGGTCTGAATGCTCAGCAGCTTTACCTTGGGGGCATCCCGCGGATCAGACGTCGTATCATCCGCTGCCGCACGCAGCTTGCCTTCGAACGTCTGGGACAGTCCGAGGCTTATGGAATGTGCAGTTGGGCTGCGAAGCTGCGGTGTGGTTCCCGGCCGCGATACCGCCCTGGCATAGGCTTCGGGGACATCGGCCGCCGGGGCGAGATTCCAGCTGAACATCGGGGAGAACGAGTGCCGAATCCGTGAAATCGGGCCGACGCCGGGAAAGAATCCAAACACCGTCGGAGAGAGAGAAGCACTGAAGGAGAGCCGCTTACCTTGGCTCACGAACGCACCACCCGTTTGGCGATTGCGAATCATGAAGGGGCCACTGGTCGTGTTCTGTACTCCCACTGAAGGCTGCAGCTTCCAAGTGGAGGGGAACAGGCTCGGCAGGTTTATGCCCGTGTTCCAGTCCACCCCCGTGCTGAAATCCTCGCCGTAGTAGACGGTGCTGGTGGACGAATCCACTGGATCGACGATCGTGACCGGCTGTGATGGCCGATTCGTCACGAAATCGGTCACTGAGAAATCGTTGCGCCAGTTCCAGCGTCCCACTCTGATCGGTGTCGCCAAGCGAAAGCCAGTAGTCCGGTCGTCAGGAAAGAGAGTGTCGGCCGTGATTCCTGCAATCGTGCTCGTCTCAATCACGACCCCCGGGAACTGGTTGAGCCGCTGGTTGTTCGAAAAGGAAAACGAGGGCGACCAGGTGACCGCCTCACCGAAGTTCACCGGCGCAGGCGAGAGACTTATGTCCGGCAGCGATTGCGTTATCGTGCCGTTCGCCAGGTCCTGCGACCGGCTGGCACCGATCGTGAGCGTGCCCCAGTCCATCTGCTTGCTGAAGTTGACGCGGCTGCCGAGTGTGGCGGTCTGCACCAGCGGATCAACCGAGTTCTGCTCGATCACCCTCGTGCTGGTGGCGTAGTCCACGTTGGCGGTGAGGCGCGTTCGTTGGTTGAAGCTCTGTTGATGCATCCACTGCAGACGTAAGGATTTCGATCCGGGCTGCCCCTCCGCGCCTTCCTCGAAGATCCGTGACAACCCAATGCTCCCGGCCAGGAATCGATTCAGCCAGCGGTACTTCATCTGACCATTGAGCGCCACGTAGTTGCCCGAGAACCAGTCCAACGAAGCTTGAAAGTCGAGGTAATCGCTAATCGCAAAGTAGTATCCGATGTTGCTCACGTGGCGCCTGTAACCGGTGTTGGGTCGCACGAGATCGTTGAATCCAAAACGCGGCACCAACAGACCGCTGCGTCGGCCTTGGCGCATGTCCTGCCAGATGAACGGGAGCCAAAGCACGGGCACGTCCTTCACGTACAGCACCGCCGGCCTCGCGACCAGCACGTTGTCCGAGACCCACTTCACGTTGGACGCGTGAAAGTGGTAGTGCGGTGTGGCGAGTTGGCAGGTCGTCACATCGGTGCCGGACCCATAGATTCGTGTCGAGCCCGAGTCGACGGCGAGCTCCCCGGTCAGGTACCAATCGATGCCCTGTTGCTCGAACTTGGTCAGCGCCTCGGCCACTATCCCGGTACGCTCGCATGTGTCGTACCGCATGCCACCCCCTACCAACACCGTCTCCCGGTCGAACAGGGCTGGCTTCCCACTCGCCACCAACAGGCAATCGTCCTGCTGAAACGTGACCGAATCGGCCTCGAGGATACTGCCCTCACGTTCCACCAAGGAACTTCCCGTGAGACGAATCTCGCTCGTCTCTGCAAACAGAGTGAGGCTGTCGGCAGCATAGCGCGTGGCCCCATAGTCTTCGAGCTCAAGGAGAGCCGTGATGATCGAATCGGCCGTCGGGAATGAGCGGGAAGGCTGGGCGGGGAGTCCCAGCGCGCGGGCCTCGGCGGTATCGATGGGAACCGGGATGGAATCCTGGCGCAGCGAATCGGTGGGCTGCCGTTCCCGCTGCTGTGTGCGTGGCGGAGGCCTCGCTTCTTGCGCTGCACCTGCGCCAGGCACTACCAAGATGGATGCCGTAGCACAGCCGATCAGAAGCCCGCGACCCATCATGATGTCATCTGGGCCCTTTCGCGACTCTTCCACACGAGTCGCGCAGCAAAGATCCCCACTTCGTACAGCAGTACGACAGGAAACATCAACATCAGCATCGACGCCACGTCGGGCGGCGTCAGCATGGCGGCGAGAACGGATGCTACCACGAGCGCGTACGGCCGCATTCTGGCGAACGTCGCAGGGCTCACGACTTGCATGGCCGACAACAGCACCATCAGGATAGGCACCTCGAACATCAGACCGAAGGCGAGAATCAGTTGGGTTACGAAACCGAAGTACGCCGTGGCGGTGATGATGTATTCGAGATAGTCCCTTTGGAAGCGTGTCAACAGGAACCGCATCGCGACCGGCAGCACCCATAAATAGGCCATGAGCACACCCGCAATGAACAAGCCGAGCCCGGCTATCAGGAAGGGTGTGATGTAGCGGCGCTCGTGTTCGTACAGTGCCGGCAACAGGAAGGCCCACGCCTGTGCGATGATGACGGGAGCACTCAGGACGAGGCCGATTACGACCGCCAACTTCAGGGTCACAAAGAACGCGTCAGTCGGCGCAGTTACGTGGAGCTTGCCCTCGGGTAGGAAAGGTGCGATGGGCTCCTTCAAGAGTTCCAGCACCTCGAAGTTCTGCACCACCAGGAAACCGATGACCGTCCCGACGATCAGCGCGCCGAGACTCTTCAGGATACGCCACCGCAGTTCTTCGAGGTGGTCCAGGAAGGGCATCTCGCCCTTGTTGCTCTTCTTGCTCATCTGGATCCGCCGGACAGGCCGACGACTAACGGCTAGGGTTCAGCTTTGCGCGGGCTAGCTCCGCCGCGTCGGACTGGGGATAACCGGTGACTACTCGTTCGTAATACACCCTGGCCCGTTCCAGGTCCCCCTTCTGCTCTGCAATGAGACCCAAGCGATACAGCGCTGTGGGGGCCCGCGGTGATTCGCTATGGCCTTCGGCCACGCGCGCGTATGCGGTGGCGGCGGAGTCCGGATCTATGCCTTCCCAGGACTCACCGATATGGAACTGTGCATCGGGAACCAGCCGGTGGCCAGGATACTGGTCTATCAGCAACCTGAAGGCCATGCGGGCCGTCTGGCGGCTGCCGCGGTCCAGCTGCGCAATCGCCGTCTCGTAGATCTCTTCGGGGCCCGGCGCGCCGGCCGGTGCGGCAACCCCCGCGCTGTCGGCACCCGGCGGGCCTGCAGCTACGAGCGGGCTCTCTCGGGCATCGAGCCTCCGCTGCAATTCCGCGAGCCGCGCCTGGCTCTGTCCCGATAGCTCCTGGATCTGCATCAACTGGCGCTGTACTTCAGTCAGGTCACTGCGGACGGTGCCCCGGAACAGAGTCAGCCGCCTATCCTGGGCGTCAAGGGAGTCGATGACCTGCCGCTGTAGAGCGATGATCTGTTGAAACGTTATCTCCAAGAAGTCGGCCCGCGCGGAATCGGCACGGGCCATTTCAGCTCGAAGCTGCTGTACTTCCTGCTCCACGCGGCGAACGTCGCCCTTGAGCGCGCAACCGCTCAGGGCGACACTCACCAACGTGGGAAAGCCAATCAGCCTCACATGCCGGGACGCTTCAGCGACCCTCCGCCCGCGGTCACCCGGAATTCGTCACGGCGGTTCAACTGCCATGCGTCCTCGTTGTGACCGGGATCCATCGGCTCCTCTTCACCCCGGGACCTCACGGTGATCCGCGACTCATCGATGCCACGATCCACCATGAACTGCTTCACCGCGACAGCACGACGCATTCCCAGAGCCATGTTGTACTCATCAGTGCCCCGCTCATCGCAGTGACCGGTGATTTCGAGCT
>CP070666.1:3907560-3965838 GCA_020351775.1 Gemmatimonadota bacterium
CATCGAGTCTCACGGCATGGGATACCACCCGGATACGACCCTAGGTAACGACCCGGTGTGGCTCGAAGCACATCTCGATCGCACCAGGCGGATGGTCGAGCGTGATAAGAATCACCCGTCCGTGATCGTCTGGTCGTTGGGTAACGAGGGTGGCGATGGCAGCAACTTCGAGGCGACCTCTGCGTGGATCCATCAGCGTGACCCCTCGCGACCGGTGCAATACGAACGGGCGGGCCGGAGGCCGCACACCGATATCTACGTACCGATGTATGCCCGCATTCCATTCCTGCAGCAGTACGCCAGCGAGGAGCGCGACCGGCCACTCATCATGTGCGAGTACGCTCACGCGATGGGGAACAGCGTCGGGAACCTGCAGGATTACTGGGACGTGATAGAAACCAGCAGACAGCTCCAGGGTGGCTTCATCTGGGACTGGATCGACCAGGGACTCTACGCCGAAACGGAGACGGGCGAGCGCTACTGGGCGTACGGCGGTGACTACGGCCCAGCCGGCACCCCGAGTGACGGCAACTTTCTGATCAACGGGTTGGTCTTCCCGGACCGACAGATCCACCCCCACCTTTGGGAGGTCAAGAAGGTCTACCAGTACGTGAAGGTGATTCCAGTGGATGTCGCCAGCGGTCAGTTCCTGGTGGCGAACAAGCATGACTACGTGGATCTGTCGCACCTGGCATTGGAGTTGAGCGTTTCGGCGGATGGTAAAGTGCTGGCCCGCGACTCGGCCGTGGGGTTCAACGCCGCTCCTCACGACACGGTTCCGCTGGACTTTCAATATCAGATCGAACCGGAGCCGGGGACCGAGTACCTGCTGATGTTCCGGTTCCTCACAAAGCAGAGCACGCCGCTAGTCCCTGCGGGACACGAGGTGGCATGGGATCAGTTCCAGCTACCGTCGTACCTTCCCGCTGAGCAAGTGGATCCGGAGCGGCTTCCCTCCTTGAGCCTCGAGCGCACCCCCACGGTCATATCGGTTGTCGGTGAGCGCTTCACTGTCGACTGGGACGCCGAATCCGGCCGGATGACGTCGTTCAGGTACGACGGTTCCGAGTTGATCAGCGCCGGACCCGAGCCAAACTTCTGGCGCGCGCCTACCGATAACGACTACGGCAACCGCATGCCGCAGCGTCAGGGCATCTGGAGGGACGCAGCCAATAGCCGGACGGTGACCGATGTGTCCGTGGAGCAGCTGGCGCCCAGCATGGTGCAGGTCAGAGTCTCGGCCACTATGCTGTCTGATGACGCCGATCTGCACACGTCGTATACGGTCTTCGGCAACGGAGACGTGGTGGTAAACGTGAGTTTCGAGCCCACCGAAACGAACATGCCCGACCTGCCGCGATTCGGGATGGTGCTAACCCTTCCTGCCGATTTCGACAGCGTGACCTGGTATGGCAGAGGCCCGCACGAGAGCTACTGGGACCGCAAGACGGGTGCTGCGATCGGCGTCTACGGCGGGTCCGTCATGGACTTGTATCACCCGTATGTGCGGCCGCAAGAGAATGGGAACCGGAGCGACACACGCTGGGTAGCGCTGTGGAACGCGGCCGCAGGTATTGGGCTGTTCGCTGCCGGACTCCCAACCGTCGACTTCAGTGCCCACCACTTCGTGAATGAAGACTTCGACGAGGGACCGGAGAAGCGGCAGCGCCACACGTACGACCTCGAGCTGCGTCCGTTCGTGACCCTGAACTTGGATTACAGACAGATGGGAGTCGGCGGAGACAACTCATGGGGTGCTCGGCCCCACGGACAATACACGCTCCCGGTAAAGGGCTATAGCTACAGCTTCCGGCTGCGGCCGTTCACGCAAAGCGACGGTGAACCTGCCACGCTCAGCAAGCAGCGGTTTCCGGACAACCCCTGATGGTCCCGGTACCGTTGCCTCCAACCTGGCCTTTACCGCGTCGATGGTCGACGTTGCATACAACTGCTTTCTCACCGCAACCACCCGCGGCCGACGCTGACCGCTGCCTTCGCACTGCGACTGAAAGTGCCACGGCGTAGCCATGCAGGTCTCCGACCGTCGAGAAGCCTCCGCCTACCGGTCCACCCTCGAGGGCCCAACAGGTGCTCTCAACCAGACAAAGGGTTTGGGAGAGAACCGGTGAGACCTTCCACCCGCGCTATCTGGGTACATTACCGTCGTACAGCGGAACGACGATTCATCCCGGCCGGCGCCGTCGACCAGCAGAGTGCTGGCCCGGACTGAGTCCCGATGAGAGGCCCACCGATGTGCCGCATGGCTATCGTCTCTGCCCACCTAGCGATAGCGCTCGCAGACGCTGCAGTTGGCCAGCCGCCTCTGGTTCACCATGTGTCTCTGCGTGGCCAGATCCAATTAGAGCACCGCCGAATTGTTGAGCGCGCGTTCAGTGTCGCAGATCGCGACGGAGCGGCGGTGGTCGTTCTGGAACTGGACGTGACCGGAGGATCGGCACAGGCGGCACAGCTCATCGCACAGGAGGTAGAGCAGGCCGTGGTCTTGACCGTGGCATGGGTGAATCGTGCCTGGGGCCCGGGAGCGATGATCGCACTCGCTACCGACACGACACTGGTCGCACGGTCGTCGTCCATAGGCGCCGGTCCGGCGGGATCCCCAGAGCTGGCTGCACTTCCCCAGCTTGCGTTGCGGGCGCTGGTCTCGGACTTGCGTCGGTTGGTGGAGCGGCGTAGGGCAGACCCAATCCTGGGTGAGGCCATGGTAAATCCAGCCGTTGCGGTCGACGGCCTCGTGGCATCAGGTGAGCTTCTAACTCTCACGGGCAACCAAGCAATCGAGCTTGGGCTTGCCACAGCCGAGGTGAGTGATTTCGACGCAGTATTGGAACGCATCCAACTCAAGGATGCGGAGGTCATCACCGTCGGCGAAGACTACATTGGGACGACGGTAAAGGTCATAAATCGGAATTCCCGCGACATCAGAGTCTTCTTGGTGAGGGCCACCAATCGGTATCGACTCGGAACCGTGACGAGTCTCAACGAGCGGCAGTTCAGCCTACCGGAGGACCTCCTGGTAGCTAGCAGCACCATCAGAATCCAGGTTGAGATCATTGGATCGTCGGAGAGCGTCTCCACCGATCCAATACGGGTGGAGCCCGGCCTCGTCATCGAGTGGGTGATTGAGACTTCGCTCAGCCGATCGAACTACTTCGTCTGGATCCGCTAGGTCAGAAGTCCCCTACGGCCAGCGGTCTGAGCGGCCACGCTTGGTTCTGATGATCACGACACCGTTTGACCCTCGGGATCCATATAAAGCCGTAGCGGCTGCTCCTTTCAGCAGTTCCACACTCTGCACGTCGTATGGGTTGAGGTCGGCCACCCGGCTGGACGCCGGCATTTGCCCCCCGGTTATTGCCGCAGCTCCCGATTCGATCGACTGGCTGCTGATCACAACGCCATCGATGATGTATAGTGGCGTTGCCGAGCCAAGGATCGTTGTGATGCCCCGCAACTGGACGTGGATGTCTCCACCAGGCGTGCTGGAGTTCTGACGAATATCTGCCCCCGCTACTTTCCCTTCGAGCGCCTGTTCGAGCGTGGCAGCCGGCACGTTGTCGAGATCGTCGCCGCCGATGTGCGACTGCGACGTCGCCAAGTGTTGGCGACGTTGTGTACCGTGACCAGTGATCAAGAGTTGTTCCAGCTCCAGCACGTCCGGCTCGAGTTCGACGAGCACCGTCTCCTGGTCAGCCGAGAGGCTGACTGTCTTTTGCCGGTAACCAGTGCTGCGAATGAGAAGCTCCAACTCACCTGGTGCGACGTGAAGTACGAAGACACCGTCCGGCCTGATCCGGTCTCGAGCGTCCGTGTCCTCTGCGATAACCTCTCCGTTACTGATAGCCTCTTTCGTCACCGCGTCGAACACACGACCCACCACCGTGCGGGTTTGCGCTTCGGCAACGGGTGCACCAACGACGAGCAGGATACCTAGTAGTGGAAGCGACCGGGAATTCATTACAGGCCTCCAGAACAAAGCCAATATTCGATCCAATCATCCGTACTTACACCACGGGGTCGCATGCGTTTCGGTCTACCTCTTCGAGTCCCCTCCGTCCATGCATCTCTCCGGGTGGCACCCCCGTGGCGCCTCGCACCACGGGGATCCTGGCGCCGAGCCCTAACCTCGGGCGTCACCCGGACGTACAACCTGTCGGCTTCGTCGTACGTGGATCGCACTCAACTTGCGGAAACGGGAACTTGTCGTGCACCACGAGTGTTGGATGATCGAGCGGCAGTGTATCCAACCTGTCGTAGCGCCGCAAATCGATCCATCGATGGCCTTCGAACAACAGGGAATAGCGCCTGTTGTACAGCAACTCGTCCAACCGCTCTGAATCGGTGAGTCCATCCCACGTGAGCTGATCGATGGCCGCCAAGTTTCCCGAGCCCTGGCGGATCCGATTCACGTCTAAACGCGCCTCATTCAGCATGTCCATCCCGAGGTACGCCTCGGCCCGCAACAGAATGAGCTCCTCATTCCGGATGATCGGGACCGGGTCACTCAGGCTGTTGTAGATCGTAAACGCCACGTCGGTGGAGATGCCCAGGCTCGCCTGATCGAATACGGGTGCCGCCAACTGCACTGTCTTGCGGGCCAGGCGGTCGTCTCCCGGTTGGGCATCGCTGACGATCGACGGATGAGCTAGAATGACGTTTTGTGCGGGATCGTACAGCACGTTAGTTACGTCACCCGCGCCCTCGCTATAGGCGTGGTAGACTCCGATATCCAGGACGCCGACGTTCGGTACGGGAACGTCGACGATGAACGACTCCGTTAGGTGATCCAACGCGTCCTGGTAATTCCCCATGTACACATCGACCCGGGCCCGGATGGCGCGGTTGAACTCGAGAAACGTAGACGGAGTATCGAACCCAGCGAAACCAGGACTGAAGTTGAACGAGAAGGTGGAGCCCGCGTTTCCCAGGTATCCTTCGGCTTCGTCTAGCCATTCAACGATCTGGTCGAACACGACTGCCTTGGTTTCGATCGGGGCCGGCTCTCCCGTGGGGTCACCACCGACATCAATCGGGGCACCGTAGGCATCTCGAGTGTTTATGACCAGCAGGAGATCCAGGGCCTGCATCGTCCTGGCAAAGCCCCGCAGGCCTGCTATTTCCTCAGGAGTGAAGATGGTTCCGTCTTCCTCCGCGGCATCCACCGCAGTCAGGAGTCCGTTCGCGTTTCGGATATTTGCGTACCGGGCGGCCCAGTGGTTCCCACCAAAAGCACCGTTTCCGCCGTTCAATGGATCGCGCAACAACTCAGTGATGAATCGTGGATCGGCCGCATCGAAGTTGTATGACTCACGCCCGATGATCCCGACTTCCGACGTATACCCGGCGCGGTTGGCAATCCCGTTGCGGGCGCCGATCATCAAACCTTGTGCCTGAGCGTTGATGTTGCTGCGATTAGGATTGTCTGCGATATCATCAATCCCCGGATTGTTGAAGTCCGGAACCTGAAGGTCCTTGCAGCCTCCGAGTACCAGGACCACGATCAACGGGGCGACGCCAAGGAATCGTGTGTTGATTCGCATCGATTGGTACCTCATTCGTGTGGTCATGGTTAGAAGCCCAGGTCTATGGAGAACCAGAAGCTTCGCGTCCTCGGGAACGGCGCCACGTCTATGTTACGACCGATGGCTTGATTGCCGAAGTTGCTGACTTCGGGATCCATTCCGCTATAACCGGTCCAGGTAAGGAGGTTCCGGCCACTAGCAGATAGTCGTGCATAACGTACGCCTTCCCACAGATTGCTGACAAAGCTCGCCGGCAAATCGTACGACAGTGTTATCTCGCGCATCTTGAGGAATGTTGCATCCTCGATATACACGCGGATGTCCTCGCCAAACGTGCTGATTCGCTCCTCGCCTGCCGTTTCATAATCGATACTGTTACCGCCGGCGTCGTAGAGCAACCTTGTAAGATTCACGATCTGGCTACCCTGCTGCCAATCGAACAGGAAGAACAGGCTGAAGCCCTTCCATCTAATGTCGTTGGTAAATCCCATGCGAAAGTCCGGGTTCGAATCACCGACCTTGCCAACGATCGTTCCGCCGTCGCCGTCGGGTACCGTACCCACGATCTGAGTAGCCGATTGGCCCTCTTCGATCTTGAACGAGCCGAGACCCACTCCGAATCCGGCGTTACCGGGCAAGAAGGCGGGCACAGGAAGTTCCGTGATCTTGCTGCGATTCATGGAGAAGGTGGTGCGGAAAACCCAGTTCCAATCCTGTCCCTGCAAGGGTGCCAGTGCCAGCGACGCATCAATGCCGTTCACCCGCATCGTGCCGCCGTTGAAGAACTCGCTGACAAATCCCGTCGATGGCGCCAATTGACGCTGCAGGATCAAGTCGCTCACGCGCCGATGATACACGGTAGCCTCAAGAATCGAGCGCCCTCTGAACAACTGCGCATCGAGTCCGAACTCGAACTCCCGTTGTCGTTCGGATTCGAGACCTGTCGGGACGACCTGGCTTTGACCGCCGAGAGGAACCTGGAATCCGGGGATGCCGCCGATGTTCACCGTCGTGTTGAGCGGAGTAAACTTCTGCCCGTAGAGTGGCTGGTTGCCAGATTCGCCGTACGCAGCGCGGAACTTCACCTCTTCGATCGCGCTACTGCCGATGGTCCAGCGGTAGGATGCTGCCGCCTTGGGATACCAGAAGAGTCTGTCATCCTCGGTATTCGCGCTGGTTTGGTCGGCCCGCACACCGACTGTCAGCAGCAACCGCTCTTTGAACAGCACTTCTTCTTGCAGATACAAACCGAGGTTCTCAACGCGCTGCCGAACCTCTCCGACCTGGACATTGGTTGCCTGGTCGATATTGCTCTGTCCAGGAACCGTATTCTTGCTGGTGACGCGGGCGATATTCAGATCCTGCGTGTTGTACTGAAGACCCGCCGACGTCGTGGCGTTCCATAGCCCGCTGCTGGGCATGTATCCATATACAGCGCTCGCGCCTAGGTCGACATTTTCGTTGTCGCTGTTTGACAGTAGCGAGCTTCCGACCAAGCCGTCGGTCGAACCCGACGCTTCGAACTGCAGTTCCGGCGGGAACAGCAGGCTGTTCTTCTGGCGGAAGAAATCTACACCGGCATTCCCCAAGAGCTTCAGGCTGTGCTGGCCGTTCTGCACAGCATCCCATTCGATTCGAGCCGATCCGATCATGCGCCAGACGTCTTCGTCGATGTCGCTCAACGCCAACGTCTGGAGCGGGTTCGAGCGCTCAAACGGATTGTCCGGATAGATGCCCAGGGAGTCCGGTTTGAGATCCACGATATTGTACGTGAACGGGAACACCATGTAGGGACTGGTACCCGAATTATCGTTGTTGCTGACTCCACGTGCTGCGAAAGTGTGTAGCAAATTGGTGCTCACCTGAACCAAGACATTCCCGCCAAGGTCCTGGTCGAGATTGACGCGCAAGGACTGCTTTTCGAACCCGGTATTCTCAATCACACCCGCGTCCTTCTTCCACAGACCCGACACAAAGTACCGCGTGTTTTCGGAACCCCCACTGACGCTCCCGAGCGTCTCCCAAGAGAGCGCATTCCGCCCAGCCAGTTCCTGTTCATGATCGAATACATTGTTGGGATCGAAGCCAATCGAATCGGCAAACCCGGGACCAAAGAACTCATCGAGCTCTTCAGCCGTTTCGAACCGCCGCGTACCTAGCTTGTTAGCCAGATCGAAAGTTCCGAACCTCTGAGTGAAGTTGATCTGGGGACGTCCGGAACGGCCGCGTTTGGTCCGAATCAGGATCACACCGCTCGACGCCTGTGATCCGTAGATGGCCGCCGCTGATGGCCCCTTCAGGATCTCGATGCTCTCGATATCCGAAGGATTCAGGTCGACAATGCGGTTCACCTGATTATCTTGGGCAAGTGATGGATTGGTCCCACCTGCTGCGGCAGTAATTGCATTGATGTTCGACGATACTGCCACATCGCTCACAATTACGCCATCAATTACGTACAGCGGTTGGGCAGTGGCGTTGATGGAGGTTACCCCGCGCAATTCCACCTGCACTCCGCCACCGGGCGCTCCGGAGTTGCTCTGGATGTTGGCTCCGGCCACCTTGCCCTGAATCGAGTGCTCAATAGTGGCGGCCGGTGGCGCCGCCGCAAGTTCCTCTGCGCTGACAGTCTCGACGGAGTTCGCGAGGTTGCGGCGCTCGATCCCCGTAGCCGCTCCGGTGACGACGACCTCCTCGAGTTGCAGGATGTCAGCTTCGAGGCTGGCCTCGATCGTGTTCTCCGACGAAGGCAAGTCGATCAGGGATCGACGATAGCCAATCCGGCGGATTAGGATGCTCACCCTCCCTACTGGAACGCCGAGCGAGAACGTTCCGTCCTCCCTCGTCATCGTGCGGATGGTGGTGTTTGACACCATCACCTCCACATCGCTCAAGGGTTCGCCAGTTGTGGCATCGGTGACCCGACCGGTCACAACTCGCGTCTGTGCTGCCAGGTCCGCAATCCCCAAGACGAGCAGGAAGCAGACTGACAACAGGCCGATGTTCAGTCTCATTGACTCCTCCCGGTCACGAGATGATTCATGGCATACCACCCCCCACACGGCCCACGTGCATACGCACCCTTGGGCCGTTACAGACTGCTACCGATGGTCTCTGGTCTCGTCGTCGGGCGGGCGTCTGTGCAGCGTTTAAAGCGGCGTCAGTCTGGCGGCGGGGCCTCGGAGACCACTGGCGGTTCTACCCATAACAACACCTACGACCCTAGGTTGGTGAAAGTTCCGCCGGTCGGCTCTACGGTTCCCGATGCTCGAACTTGTCCGATTTGCCTTCGATTTGCATGCGCGGCAGCGGTGCCACCCGCACCAGGAGCTTGCGGGCGGTACGCGTCACGAATCCGGGCCGATCGCGCCGCAACGAGTCGGCACCTTCGCCGCGCAGCCACGCAAACACTTCATCGACGTCCTCATCGGTCAACGTGGTCGCATTCACGACGGCGGCGAAGTAGTACTCGCCGGGCCTGTCGGGCTGCAACTCGTGTATGCGATAGACGTCTTCCAGCCGCTGGCTCAATGCCGTGACGTCGGGTAGATAGTCCGTGCCGTCATGGTACTCCAGCCGATAACGCCGGCGCACGGGATCGTACAGCACGACGAACTGCCAGTCGACGGCGGCCACTGTGCGATCCCACAACGAGCGGGCCTCGCGTAACTCCACGCGGTACTCGAGGTAGAGAGGAAAGCCCGACTCCATAGCACTCAAGAAGCGATCGTCGTCCAGCAGTCCGTGCAGGCTCACTCGCGCAGTGGGGATCTCTTCCTCCTCCAGTTCTACGCGCACCACCGGACGCGCCTGTGCCACGGCGCCCGGGGCGAGGGCGCAATAGAGGGCAACTGCAAGGAGAGTCGCCTGCACCGTCAGAAGCGACGTTCGATTCTGAGCGTCACACGCACAGGCTCACCTTCCTTGATTGCCTTCGCGGCGTAGAATTGCACGCTACCAATCTCGATACCCGCACCAACGTCGAAGTTGAGCGGACCGGGCGACTGGCCGTCGAGCCAGCCGGTGCCGGCGTTGCCCAACAGTATGATCGTGGGACCGTCAAACCAGAATCCGTCCTCCCAATCCCAGAAGCCCCAGTCATCATCGTCGGCGAACACCCGGTAGTCGCCCCTGAACCAGTCGAACCCGAGCCGGCCGCGGTACTCAGCCTGGAACAGCAGGATCCGATCGCACAGACCCACCTCACCGAAGTTGCCCACAGCTTCGTTGCAGGTGAACGCGCGAAAGGCGTAACCGTTCAGCGGATCGGGGCCGCCCAGCGAGTAACGCCGCTGAATCGGCAGCGGGTCACGCCCGATCGTCCCCGCCCACAGCGCGCGCAGCCTGAACTGCCCCCGGCGACCGAATCGCTGATAGCGCCGCAAGTCAATCGTGGCTCGATCGTACTTGTACGAATCGGTCGGCAGCGGATCGCGAACCGATGCGGGCAACGGGTTCTCGACGATGTTCTCACCGATCCCATGATCCCACGCCAGTCGCACGTACCAACCCGACGCGCCCACCCGACGGCTCGGCCGTGAGTCGTACTCCGCTCCGACCGTCACGAGAGTGTAGTCACCGGCATCGATGAACGGATTGGGACGCCACTCCTGGTCCCTGCGGAACGGAGTCCAGGCATCGCGAGCGTCGATCGACTGCTCCTCGACGCGAGCCACCTCGCCCGACAGGGTGAGATATCGCAATGGGTGGATGTTGACGAAACCGGAGAATCCCGTCTGCAGAAAGTAGTCGCGGTAGTCGCGCCGCCACAGGAAACTGGCCCAACCCACCTCGTGCAGCGTGAGCGGCCAATCCAGCGTCGGCTTCACCACCTCGAACGCGCGCCCGCCCAGAGTGACGCCCGGCAACCACGACCAACTGTAGCGGTCGCGTCCACCGCCCAAGCGGACGGTCCCATCTAGGTAGTATCCAATACCGTCGATACTGGTGTCGAGCTCCCGGGCCGTTCGGAAGATGCCGTAGCCCCGCAGCTCGACGCGGGTACCCCTGCCGCGCCAGTAGAACCTGGCACCGAGCCGCAGCGGCAGACCTTCCACACGATTGTACGTGTCACCGAGGCCGATCAGGATCGACGCGCCGGCATACGTCGGGTATGACGGGCGCCTCCGGGTCTCGGCGACAGCACGCGGCTCATCCAGCAACTCGAGTCGGCCACCTACCAGGCGGACGGAAACTCGAGTCGACACGCGGCGCATACTGCCCGCGACCCGCGAACTCACCTCATCCCGCATGCGCCCGCCCAGCACATAGACGTCACCCGTGATCGACGCACCACTACCGATGTGCACATCGGCGTTGATAGCCACCACGGTGCCATCAACCGTGCCCTCGACCAGCAGCGGTCCATCGAGCACTGCGAGGTCACCCGTGTAGGTCGTGTCTGATTCGATCGTGAGTTCGCCGATGACGCGCGTGGTCGTGGCGGCGTTGAAGAAGTCGACCGCCCACTGACGCAACTCCGATGTTCGCGACGGGGCCTGGCGTGGTCGGACGAGCACCGTGTCCTGGGCCGCCACACCCGAGACCGGCAGCATCAGCAGCCCGCCGATTGTCAAGAGCCGGAGGAACGTCACGGTAGCTCCGCGGCCGTCGTAGTTGCGGCGAGACCGAGCGTGTCGGCCGGCGCTATCGTCTCGTCGGGAGCCGTAGCCTCGGCAACCTCCAGCAACACCCCGAACCGCAGCTCGTAGCCCCACAGCCGGATCGAATGATCCAGTTCTACCGCCGGTCTCACTCCCTGGGAGTAAGCCCACGCGAGCGCCCAGCACACCATAAGGACGAATCCAATTCGTTTGATCATGATGACCTCCCATCGCGATCAAACGCACGGCTCATACCACCTGGGCTCGGTGCGGTAAATGCTTTGATATCAATGTCATAGACGCTGACGCCGGTAGCAATTCACCGGTGGAACCGTGTCATTTGGACACGTCAGTGTCGTTGCGACTCAGGCCCAATCGCCGCATACGGCGGTACAGGTTGGCACGGTCGGTCTCCAGCCGGCGGGCGGCCTCGGCCACGTTTCCGCCGGCACCGTCGAGGGCCCGTTGGATGAGTTCCGCCTCATAGGCTTCCAGAGCCGCCGCGAGATTCCCGGCGCCACTCACGCCGGTGGCTGTTGTGCTGGCTTTAGGGCCGGACCCCAGGATCTTGTCGAGTGCCGTCTCAGTCACCGGCCCGTCCGGCTCCACGATAGTGAGGCGTTCGATAACATTGGCCAGCTCCCGTACGTTCCCGGGCCAGGCGTGCGCCTTCATGCGCTCCAGCGCCGCCGCCGAGAACTCGTGCGGTGCCCGCGCGCACCTTGCTCCCGCGAGCGCGGCCAAGTGCTGTACCAGTTTCGGGAGATCGCTCAGCCTTTCGCGCAACGGCGGCACCTCGATCGGGAACACGTTCAGGCGGTAGAACAGATCCTCACGGAATCGGCTCCGGTCGACCTCGTCTGCCAGGTTCTTGTTGCTCGCAGCCACGACTCGTACGTCGACTCGCTTTGCCCGCTCCCCACCCAACCGCTCCACCGTCCCTTCTTCCAGAACGCGGAGGAGCTTTGCCTGAGCGTCGAGGTGCATGTCACCCACTTCGTCCAAGAACAGCGTGCTCTTGTCGGCCAGCTCGAACTTCCCGTGCCGTCGAGCGACAGCCCCGGTAAACGCTCCCCGCTCGTGTCCGAACAGCTCACTTTCGAGCAGGTCACGTGGCACCGCGGCACAGTTCACGCTCACCATCGGACGAGCCGCGCGTGGACTGCGTCGATGTATCGCTCGCGCGACCAGCTCCTTGCCGGTTCCCGATTCGCCGGTGATCAGAACGCGCGCCGGCGTTGCCGCAACCTGCTCAATCAAGTTCCTGACCTGCTGCATGACAGCACTGCTGCCCACGATCTCACCCGGGTCGGGCAGCTCCGCGCGCAAGGCACGGTTCTCCGCGCGCGTGTGTGCCAGCTCCGCCGCGGCACTGGCTGCGGTCAAAACTCCCTCGGGCGTGAGCGGCTTCTCCAGGAACTGAAACGCGCCGAGTTTCGTGGCGCGGACTGCATCGGCCAGGGTCGCCTTGCCGCTCATCATGATGACGACCGGGTCGGGACACTGCTCTTGCAGCTGCTCCAGCACCGTGAGCCCGTCAGGACCCGGGTCCATCACCAGGTCCAGCAGCACGATCTCCGGTTCGACCGCGCCGCACGCCGCCAGCGCCGCCCGGCCACCATCGGCCTCGTGCACTTCGTACGATTCCTGTTCCAGAATGGCCCGCAGCATGCGGCGCATGTTGCTTTCGTCGTCGACGATCAGGACCCGGGCGCTCACGCACCCTCCGGCAGAGTGATCACGAAGCTGGTTCCTCCCCCTGCCGCATCAGTCGCAGCGATCGTTCCCCTGTGGGCCAGCACCGTCTGCTTCACCAAAGCCAGCCCCAGGCCAGTACCTCGCTTCTTGGTCGTGAAATAGGGCTCGAAGATCCGTTGCCGCAGCTCGGCGGGTATCCCCGGCCCCGAGTCGGAGATGGTGAACTCGATGCCGCCGGCCGAGCGGACTACGACGATGCGTATCGGTCCGTCTTGGCTCGCTTCCACCGCGTTGCGCAGCAGGTTCTGCAGCGCTCTGCGCAGCGGCTCGTAGTGCCCCCGAACGGTCGCGCCCGGCGTTACCTCGCACTCGACCGGGATGTCGGCCGGTACCGCGGCCGTCAAGACGCTCTCGACCAGCTCGTTCACATCGATGTCCGCCTCGGCACCCTCCGGCAGCCTACCGAAATCGGAGAACTCCGCGGCCATGCGCTCGAGCCGCTCAGTTTCTTCGTCGACGACAGCCAGCATCTCGTCGTCGGACTCGGTGCTGAGCCTGCGCAGCGCCAGGCGCGCGGCGCTGACGGGTCCCCGCATCTCGTGCGCCACCCGCCGCGCCGTCTCGCGGAACGCCCGCAGTCGCTCCTGTTCCAGCTCGCGCTCGCGCGCCTGCTCCAACGCGCCCGCCATGTCACGCACCGCGTGCCGCAGCGCGTCGAACTCCGGGGCGCCCCGCGAGGCGGACGCGGCGGGCAGCTGCTCTTGGCGTTCGACCCGGCGCACCCAATCCACCAGCTCTTCGATCGGCGCCGAGACGTAGCGCGACCAGCGGCGGGCCAACATGAGCGATGTCGCTACCAATACGATCGCCACCAGCAGCAGCAGGAACCCCAGCACACCTGCGGAGATCCGGTTGAGCCTGTCGGCGCGGCGGGCGAAGTTGGTCTGTCGCCCGATCGTCTCCGTGTGCGACCGCAGCGCTTCCCTCCCTACAGAGTCGAGCGCCGTGGTGTCCACCGCCTCCACTAGTCGACCGCCACTTAGCGCGATCTCGTCCAGCGTAGCCCGCGCTCCCCTCGTGGAGCCCGACGAACGGACCTGCAATGCCAGCACCACCAACGCCACGGCCAGCGGTAACGTTCCCAGACCAACGATGGCCAGAAACAGACGACGCCGGAACGAGAGTCTCATGCGGCTAGTTTATCCGCCGCCCCTCCCGACCACAACCGGATTCGACCAGAATTGAGAAGGAATGAGAGGTGACGAGCGGGCTGGCAGCTTGTGGGTTCGCGGCGGCACTGTCACCGCTAGCAGCAGCGGTATTCACCCGTCAGTGACTCACATCAGTGACTCACGACACGCCGCCCCGGCGCTGCCTGCGTCAGCCCCCGGCCTCGAAGTGATACCACACGTACCGGTTGGTCCCGTTGAGTGCGGCCTTGGCCGCGGCAGCCTTGGGATCCTCGGTCACCTCACAGAATCCCACCAACCGCTGCGGTACGTTCGTATGTCGTGCAGACACCGCTACCAGGACTCCTGGACCATCGAACGACTCCACGGTCTTCAGATCAAGCACGGAGAACGTCCCTTCCGTACACCCGAATGATTGCTCCAGGGCCTTCAGCGCCGCTGCTGCAGAGCAACGTAGCTCACCTATCGGCGACCAGTGTCCCTCCGCGTCACCGACATAGGTCTCATCGATGCCTCGAGCCAGTCGCCGCCCCAGCGTGACCGTTGCCTTGCACTGCTCACCCGGCATGTGACTGAGTTCGACTTCCATCAACTCCGCCCGCCCGGATCGTATTGTCTTCATTGAGGCCTAACTTGAGTGAAAAGTGCCGATCCACCCACCTGCCACGCCACGGCGAGACACGCAACAACCGTTCCCATTAGCGCTCCAGACTCGCCTCACTCGCCGTCGTAGACACACCCCGTTTCACACGTCTCTTTCACCTCGATGCGGCACAGGCCAGGAAGCGCCGGCTTCAGACGCTGCCAGATCCAAACCGCAATGTTCTCGCTGGTGGGATTCTCCAGACCCTCGACTTCGTTCAGATACCGATGATCCAGCTGGCCGTGCAACGGCTCGAACGCCTGATCGACATCCGCGAAATCCACCACCCAGCCCAGCGCTTCATCCAGTGCACCGCGGACGTGAATCACCACTAGATATGAGTGTCCATGCAGTCGCGCGCATTTGTGGTCCGGCGGTACGTTGGGCAATCGATGGGCTGCCTCGAATCCGACTTCCTTGTAGATATCCACCCCTCACCTCTCAGGGAATTCCCAGGATCTTGTGGGTCTGCAGGCTCAAACGCCATCGCGGATGCTGCAGACAGTAGCTCACGGCCAGCTCCGTGTGCTCGTCCCGATCCGGCCCGTCCAGCGGCTGCAGCCAGAAGTGGGTGAAGTCCAGCTGCTCATATTGGCTTGGCTCGACGCCGTCCTGGGGATAGACCAGCTTCAGTTCATCACCCCGCGACTGCACCAAATCGGTTCCAACTTTGGGACTCACGCAGATCCAGTCGAGGCCGTCCGGTGAGGCCACAGTCCCGTTGGTCTCGATCGCCACTGCGAAGCCGCGGGCCTTAAGCGCGGCGATCAGCTCGTCGTCGAGCTGAAGCGCCGGCTCACCGCCGGTACATACCACTAAGCGGCTGCCTGGCGGCCCGGCATCCCCTTGTCCTGGTGCTTCGCTGCCCCGTGGCGCCGTATCGCCGTCAGCGCGCCTCCACTTGGCTGCAACTGCATCGGCGAGCTCGGCAGCTGAAGCGAACTTGCCACCGCCCGGCCCGTCCGTGCCCACAATGTCGGTATCGCAGAGGGAACACACCGCTGTCGCTCTGTCCGCTTCCCTACCCGTCCAGAGATTGCAGCCGGCAAACCGCAAGAACACGGCGGCGCGGCCCGTGTTCGCGCCCTCCCCCTGCAGCGAGTAGTAGACCTCCTTCACCGTATATGTCATCCAGTGATCTCCGTACCAGTACTGTAGCGGATCGGGTCTTCGACGCCAGCCGCGGCGAAACCTCGCAGGCGCAACAGACAAGCGTCACAGTGACCGCACGCCGCGCCGTCGCGTGCCGGATCATAGCACGACACGGTCAGTGAGTAGTCCACCCCCAGCTCGATTCCCTTTTCGACTATCTCCCGCTTCGTCATGTTGATCAGTGGTGTGTGAATCTCGATCCGCCGTCCCTCCTCAACACCGGCTCTGGTCGCAAGATCGGCCATTCTCTGAAACGCGACAATGTACTCCTGCCTGCAGTCCGGATAGCCACTGTAGTCCAGTGCATTGACACCGATGAATATGTCGCCCGCGCGCAGCACCTCTGCCCAGCCGAGTGCGAACGACAGGAAGATCGTGTTACGCGCCGGCACATACGTTACTGGTACACCCGCACCGATCTCCGCCGGGGAGCGGTCCTTGGGAACGGGGGTGCCGTCGGTGAGCGCGGACGCCCCGAAACCTCGCAGATCGATATCGAGAACAACATGATCTGCCGCACCCAGCTGCTGAGCGACTCGGCGCGCCGCTCCGACCTCGAGTTCATGCCGCTGCCCGTACCGGAAAGTTAGCGCACACGGTTCGAACCCATCTGACTTGGCAATTGCCAGCGTAGTCGCGGAGTCGAGCCCGCCACTCAACAGCACGACGGCTCTCGGCACAGCAGTCATCTGTTACTCGAAGCCACCCCGTACCGCGCGCGCCACTATAGCGATGCCGCCGCGAACGTTTTGCGTCACCTCCACCTCGACCGCCTTGGGCTCGATGGCGTACATCACGTCATCCGCTATCTGCGCCGCGATGCTCTCGCAAAACACGCCTTCACTGCGGTACGACCAGAGATAGTACTTGAGCGACTTCGACTCGATGCACAGATCGGCCGGTATGTACTCGATGGTCACCGTGCCAAAGTCCGGCTGCCCCGTTCTCGGGCAGAGAGCTGTGAACTCCGTCGCCTCCATCGTGACGGATTGCACATCCGGCGCCTCGAACGCAGACGCCTTCAGCACCTCCCGAGCCTCGCTCGGGCTCGATGGCGTCGGCAGCGGGCCCGATAGTGGGATCTTTTTCTGGGTCAAAACGGTGCGTCCTCGCATGGAGTGTCAGCGGAAATATGCCCGGAGGCGCTGCCACATGTCAGCCGGTGGCCGGTCTCCCGGCGGCTCCGACCCCGCCGGCCCCACCGGTCGATGTCTGCACTCCGCTCCCTGCCCACGCTCTCTGCTCCCCGCTCCCTCTGCTCGGTCCTCCCTATCCGACTTCACCTTTCGAAGTTTGCCAACCGCTCGACGACCAGATCCTGCACGTACTCCACCGGTCTCACCGGCGTGTCGAAGTTGTTGGCAATGATGCTGAACGCGAGGAGTTCCCCGTCCCCCGTCGTAACATAGCCCGATAGCGCACGTGCATTCGAGATGAAACCGGTCTTTGCCCGTGCATTACCTTCGGCCGCGGAGCCACGCATGCGCCGTTCTAGAGTGCCATCGACGCCGGCGACCGGCAGCGCATCATAGAACGCCGCGAAATCCTCCCGCCGCGCCATTGCACGCAACAGCCGCACGACTGCCTCGGGCGCCAGATAGTTGTAGCGCGACAGGCCGGAGCCGTCGTAGTAGACATACGAATCATCCGGGACGCCCCATCCCGTGAGCGTGGTGCCGACGATGCGCCGGCCCGCCGCCACGCTTCCAGTGTCAGTTGCCGTGGCCCCCAAATAACGTAGCAGCATCTCACCGATCTGGTTCTGGCTTTCCTTCAGAAAGGGGTGCATGACTTGGTCGAGACTGGGAGATTCGTGGACGAACAGATGTGCTACCGCATCACACTCCGTATCTCCTGAGTCACGGTCCACAGGCACCCCGCTCACCGCAATGCCGTGCGACCGCAACGTCTCCCACAGCACGGTGACGAAGAACAGCGTGGGATCGTGTGGAGCTACATGGCGGGTGACGGAGTCCCGGCCGACCCAGATCGCTCCAGCAATGTCCACGTCGTTGGCAAACGGGCGCCGGGAAGCATACAGCGATACTGCAGTACTATCGTCGGTCGTGCCGACCTCACCGTGCAACGAAACATACGAGTTCTGCGGCTGCAGTGAGACCGTGGCGGGCTCGCCCACCGAGTCGCCAGGCAGGAACCACAGTGCGACAGCGCCCTCGTTGAACAGCAGCGCGCCTATCTCCGCCGCGTAGGCCGCTCCCAGGTAGTCCCACGCCCAGCCAGGTCCGATGTGCACATCGTCAAACAGATCGTCGTCGCCGACTACGTCGCCTCCGATCCGGGTGATCCCACGGGCTCTTAGCGAATCAGCCCAGCTGCGGAACGTGGCCAGAGGATCCTGCTCCCCATTGAAGCGCGCGGAGAAGGTTGGATCGCCCCCACCCACGATTACCAGATCGCCATGCAACGTCCCCGTTAGCGTGTCAATCGGACCACAGGCAGCTACCCGCGTACTGAACCGATGGTCGGCTCCCAGCCGTGCCAGCGACACTGCAGCGGTCACCAGCTTGATGTTCGATGCGGGCATGAACAACTTGCGCGAGTTCTTGCGGTACAGGATCTGCCCACTGTGAACCGACTGTACCATCACGCCCCAATGGGCATTGTGAAAAGCGGGGTCCTCAAGGATGGTGTCTATCTCAGCCTGGAGCGCCCGCAGAGCGTGGTCGGGCAGCGGCGCCCACGTCGCCGGTTGCCGAGTTGCACAGGCCGCGGCGACCAGCAGCAGAGTGAGGAACCTCAAATGGTGTATGGTGCGGGTGTTCATGAAGGGACAGTACCCGCTGAGCGGCCGGGAAGGAAGGGTAGCCTATCGGTTCAAGTACATCGCTCTCGCTTCCCTGAGTTCGGAGAACTCCGCCCGCGAGGCCCTGAGCAGCATCCGCTCGACCAGATCCACGCGCTCGTTCACCTCGTCCAGCCGCTCCGCCACCGCACCATTGAGCGAGTCCAGCTCCATTCGCATGTCCGCCCTCATCTGATCCAGGCGATCCTGCATCTCCTGCTTCGACTTTGTCATCTCTAGGCGCTGCACACGGTAGCGGTGACGCAACACCAGCCACAACGTGGTCACCCACCCCGCTAACACTACAAGCACCCCGATAACGACTACGGACCCGTCGCTCAAGTCCATGATGGCGTTCCCCCTTGGTGCCTCCCTACGGACTTGATCAGAGGCAAGTTTCGGACTGTCCCAAGCCGCTAGAACGATGAGGTAGGGGAGGCGGCAGCCGAATCGCCACCGTTCACATACTTGTCGTACCATGCCAGGTACCGCTCCAGACGATCCTTCTGGTATGACGGCACTCGCAAACTGTGCGACTGGCCGGGGTACACGACCAGCTGTGTCTCACGCCCCAACCGTTTCAACGCCTGGTACAGCTGCTCCGAGTTTTGGATCGGGACGTTCCAGTCGTCCTCGCCACCCATGATCAGAGTTGGGGTCACGATGTTCTCAACCATGTTGAACGGCGAAATCCGTTCCCAGGCCTCGCGGCTCTCCCACGGCAGCCCCAGCTCCTTTTCCCACTGGAGCTGGTAGTGGTCGTGTCCGTAGTTAGCCACGTAGAGAACCTCACTGGCGCCGGTAATGGCCGCCTTGAACCGGTCGGTCTTGGTGATCACGTGATCCGTGAGAATCCCTCCGTACGACCAGCCGCCGACACCCAGCCGATCAGGGTCGGCGTAGCCTTGTTCAATGGCGTAGTCCACGCCCGCCATCACGTCCTCGTAGTCCTTGTTTCCCCAGTCCGCCCAGATGGCGCGCGAAAAGTCCTGCCCGTAGCCCGAGGATCCTCGAGGATTGGTCATCACGACAACGTACCCATGCGCCGCGAACAACTGGGAATCGAAGCTGAAGCTGTGTGAGTATTGCGAGACTGGGCCTCCGTGGATCCGCAGCAGCGTGGGATAGCGCAGCGATTCGTCGTAGTCAGTCGGCAGGTAGATGAATCCCTCGATCTCGGTGCCGTCCTTCGAGGGGAACGTGACGTTCTTGACCTGCGCCAGTCGAATCCCGGATAAGAGCTCCTTATTCGCCGCGGTGAGCTGTTGCAGTCTGCCGCCTTGCAGCAGGAAGACCTCAGCCGGCAAGTCTGTCCGAGACACGAGTGCGGCAATCATCCCATTAGGCCCGTGGCCGAAACTACGTGCACTCAGTTGGCCCTCGATCGGCCGGCTCATTCTACGGCTGGTCAACTCCATGCGAACCAGATGGTTCTCACCACTGTCTTCCAACCCGAAGTAGATGGCACGGCCGTCTTTGTCGAACTGTGGCGCGCTCACATTGCGGTCCAACTCGACAGTGAGCAGCTGTGGCATGCCCCCTTGCGCCGGGGTAACGGCCAGGTGCCTGGTCGCATACCAGATGAGATCCGGGTCCAGCACCGTGGTGTACGCAATCCACCTCCCGTCAGGACTCCAGGTTGGGGATCTATCGGCTCCGGGGTTGGTCGTGACCTGCAGGAGCATCCGTCCCTTGCCTGTGTTATCGGCGGCAACGACCCAGATGTCGCTGTTCGAATTAGCATCCGGATTGTCGGTGCGGTTGCTTACGAAGGCAATGTGCTTGCCGTCGGGACTCCAAACGCCCTGCGATTCGTCGTGGTCGCCGGAGGTGATCTGGGTCAGCTCCCTAGTCTCGATGTGGAACACGTAGAGATGGGTATGTCGATTGCCTGTGATATACCCGACGCCGTCACGCTTGAACTGTAGTCGATCAATTACCCACGGTTTGCAGGTCTCGGGCTCCTTCCCTTCCTCTTCTGGCTCCTCCTCAGCGTCTCGAATACTCAGCAGCAACCGCGTACCGTCGGGTGACCAACTGTAGTCCGAGATCCCCTGCTTCACGTCGGTGAGCTGCTGCGCCTCACCCCCCAAGCGATTGAGAGTCCACACCTGCCTCTTGCCTTCGTCTTTCGCTGCGGCGAAGGAGAGATACTTGCCATCGGGGCTCCACCGCGGCCGGCTGGCCGAGTAGCCCTCCGCCGTCATCGGGATCGGCTCGCCGCCCCTGCTGGAGATCATCCAGATCCGGGTCTCGGTCTCTTCCTCTTCCAGGTTTGTCGTGGAGACCGTATACGCGACCCACATACCGTCCGGGCTGATCTGTGGATCGCCGACCCGCTTGATCGCGAACAGATCATCGATAGCGAGCGCCCGCCGAGATTGAGCCGCCAGCAACGCCGGCAGGAGAGCGGCAAGTAAGACAGAACTCGCCAGCAGCCTGGCGGGCCGGATAGACATGCGATTGTGCTCCGTGACTAGAGGGGTAATGGGAATCTAACGCGAAGAGAGAGCGGTGGGACCGGTGGGCCGGCGGCCCCAATTCCCCGGCGGTCTGTCCGCACCAACCAATCCCACCGACCACTTCGGACTCCGACATTCATCATTCAGACTTTCTCCGACTGACTCAACAGTGCCCAGCAGTCTGAATATCGAAAGCCGAAGTCCAGAGTCTAAAGTGAACGGACCCTGCAATCCGTACTCTATTTGTCCTTCGAGCCCGCCACCGCCCCCCTCTCGGACCTGGCCGGCCGTGCAGCTGCCTTCTTGGCGGCCGTCTCGTTCTTGCTGACCGATCCCAGAACCGCCGGCAGTTCGATGCCTGCCTGTTCAGCAAGCTCGTGCATCGCGGGAAGCGAGCCGATCAAGCTCGAGAGAAAATCTGCCGTCGTCCCACCATGTTTCCCTCCACCGCCTTTGCCCGAATCCCACACCGTGATCTTGTCGATCTTGAGATTCTGGATCGCCTTCACTTGTTCTGCGACCAGTGTCGGCAGCTGTTCTATCATCAGCAGCGTCGGCGCGATTTGTGGGTTCTCCATGCAGGCTGCAACCAGGTTGCGGTACCCGTCCGCCTTGGCCTCCAGCACCTTGCGAACGCCTTCCGCTTCAGCAGTGTATTTCGCAAGCAGTGCGTCAGCTTCACCGCGCGCCTCACGACGCGCCTGCTCGGCGGTGGCTTCAGCTTCGATCTCGATGCGCTGCTTCTCGATCTCTTGTGGTGCCAGCTCATCTTTGCCCAGTCGCGCGATCTCCTGCTCCCGCTGGGCCAGGAAGATGTTCTCCTCCGCCTTGGCCGCGGCGACTTCGGCCTTCCGCTTGGCTTCTGCGCGGACCTCCGCTAGCTGCGCATTGGACTCCGCGATCTCCGCTCGAGACCTGTTCTCTCCCTGCACCGCCAGCGACTCCGCACTGGCAACCTGTACACGCTGCTCCTGCTCCGCCCTCTTCTTGGCGGCAACCGTTTCGGCATCACGCTCCGCAGTCGCGATCTCGTAGTCGCGCTTTGCCTCCACCTCACCCTTGATCGCATCCGCTTCGAACGCTGCCACGGCTACTCGCTGTTGCTGCTCGGCCTCCTTCTGGCCGGTAGCCGAAGTCGCAGCCTCCTTGGCGACCCCTATGTTACGCTCCCGGTCCGCGATTGCCTGTCCTGTAGCACCATCACGCTCCTGCTGCGCAACCTCGACGCGAGCACGGTTGATCGCCTCGGCAGCGGCGCGCTTACCGATCGCCTCGATGTAGCCACTCTCATCCGTGATGTCACGGATGTTCACGTTGATCAGCGCCAGGCCGATCTTGTTGATCTCCTCCGTGACGTTCTCGTTGATGAGGCTCATGAACTTCTCGCGGTCCTTGTTGATCTCTTCGATCGATAGAGTCGCAATCACCAACCGCAGTTGTCCCAGGATGATGTCTTGCGCTTGCTCCTGTACCTTTGCCTCGCTCAAGTGCAGCAGGCGCTCGGCCGCGGCGTTCATGAGGACCGCGTCCGTCGAGATACCAACAGTGAATGTTGCAGGAACATTCACCCTGATGTTATTGAGCGACAGCGCCCCCTGTAGCGGGATGTCTATCACCATCGGCTCGAGGTTCAGGAAGGCGTAGTCCTGCAATAGCGGCAGTACGAACTTGCCGCCACCGTGCAGACATTGGGCGGCCCGGTTGGCCCCCACCTTACCGTAGATCACCAGAACCCGGTTACTGGGACAACGTTTGTACTGCTTGACTACGAATACGAGGAAGAACAAGAAAAGCAGCGCCACCGACCCGATGAGGCCAAACCACATCAGCGGCGCGCCTTCAACGCCAGTCTGTGGCGGCAGTAAGACGGAGAACATGATCAATGCCCCTTTCACCGTTTGGCTTCAAACCCTCGTTACCGTGACTGTGTTGTCGTCGTTGACTTCCGTGATCCGAACTCGAGCGTGCGACTCGATTGCGTCGCTGTCAGTGACGGCGTTGTAGAAACGCTCGCGGTCGTCAATCACCAACCGCACCCGCCCACGTCCGCTGCGGTGCGGCGGAACAGTTATGTATACGCTACCCTCGACTCCCAGTGCCGAATTGATCGACATCGTGCCACTGCTTTGCAGCCGATACACTCCCTCCAGCAGCTTGCCCAAGAGCCACACCATTCCCACACCCACCGCCAGTCCGAAGAGCGTGCTGGTGGTGGCTGACCAACCAGCGCCTTTGAACCCTCCCAACCCTCCCCAGCCAAACCCCATCATGAACGCAGCTATTGATTGAATGGAAAGCAACTTGAACGCGCTACTCGAGTCACCGTGGTCGCCCAGGTGCGAGTCGCCGTGGACGTCGCCATGCAGGTCTCCTTGAAAATCGACGTGAACATCACCATGGACATCGGCGTGCATGTCCCCGTGTCCGCCGACCAGCATCAGAGCGAGGCGCAGTATGAAGAAGAACGAACCGAGGAACGCCGGTACCGTGAACCAAACGGCATTGCCGCCAAAGAAGAGATCCATCCGTCCCCCCAAATGTATGGAAGCAACGAGATACCGCGTGCGATGGGTGCCCTAAACGTATCGCCGGAAACTCACGTGGTCTAGATCGTGTCCACGCATGCTCCACGCACATGCTCTGGTCAGTGCCATTTAGTTGATGCACTCCCTTGGCCGCTGGTTGCGCGACGGTAACCGCTCGGGCTGATACCAGGAGATTCTCCATACCCCCTCAGGCTCCTTGGACTCTGGCCTGCCCATGCATAGGTTTTTGAAGGGCCAAGCGCATCGCGACCGGCTCCCCAAACACGAGACCGGGCGCACCACTCATGACGGCAGCCGCACACGCGAATCGATGCTGAAACGCTACTACACAGTCACGAGCATAAACGGCCCAACCGCTCTGCTAGTCGATGACGACAGGCATCAGATAGCCGTTCCGCTCACTCGACTTCCCAGGGCGACCTCCAAGGGCTGCTTGCTGTTGGTACCGTTAGACAGTGCCGGCACGCCGACATGGTCCGGTGCCAGGATCGACGAGGACGAAGCCAAACGTCGCCTGCGTGACATTGACGGTGCAGGTGGCGGCTCTGAATGATTGGAATGCTGCGAATGCGAGTAACGATGACCAACACACGATCGGTTGGGCGGGACCGCGCCAGCAGGCTCTGTTACGGACTCACCCGCCCGGTCCTACTGTTGTCAGCGGTCCTGCCGCTGACCGTATCTGGCATACCTGCCCAAACCATTCGGCTTGGCGAAGAACTCGAGCAAACGGTACGCGCCCGAGTAGACAACGGACACAATGTCGGCATCGTGGTCGGCGTCGTGGACGAGCAAGGATCACGCTACTACTCCTACGGCGAGACGTCCTACGGCAACAGCACCCTCCCCGATGAGAACTCGGTGTTCGAGATCGGGTCCATCACAAAAGTGTTCACAGCCACGCTGCTGGCAGACATGGTGCGGCGCGGTGAGGTGAGACTGGACGATCGCATCGAACAGTATCTGCCTGACGGGGTCATCGCACCCACCAGAGGAGGCGCCTCGATCACGCTGCTCGACCTTGCCACCCACACGTCGGGCCTGCCCCGCATTCCCAGCAACTTCCAGCCCGCCGATCCCAGCAACCCGTACGCCGACTACACCACACAACAGATGTACGAGTTCCTGAGCGGATACAGTCTGCAGCGTGACATAGGAGAACGGTACGAGTACTCCAACTACGGTGCAGGCTTACTCGGGAACCTGCTGGCCAACGCGGCAGGATCCAGCTACCCCGATCTGATAGAACAACGCGTAGTAACGGTCCTCGGAATGGACGATACAGCCATCGAGTTGTCCAGCGATATGCGGGCTCGGCTCGCCTACGGGCATCTCGATACCACTCGCGTCGCCAACTGGGACATCCTAGCTCTCGCCGGAGCAGGCGCCCTGCGATCTACTGCCGCCGATATGCTCACGTTCCTGGCCGCCAATCTAGGGCTGGTGGATACGCCGATTCGATTGGCGCTGAACGATACTCACGCTCCCAGAAAGCAAACCAACTCGCCAGCCACGCAGGTCGGGTTGGGCTGGCATATACGCAAGGGCGAGAACGGCGAGACCGTGTGGCACAATGGCGGCACCGGAGGCTACCGCAGCTTCGCCGGATTCGTACGAGGAGGTAGCGCCGGCGTCGTCGTGTTGACGAACTCGAATCGGAGCGCCGACGATATCGGCTTCCACCTGCTTGATCCCAGTGCGCCGCTGCAACCGGTACAGGTCAAAGCGATTGTCGAGCGCGCAGTGCTCGAGCGCTATGTCGGGCTGTACGAGTTGACTCCGACAATTGTCTTTGATGTCCGGTTGGAGGACAGCCAACTCAAAGTGCAATTGACTGGCCAAGGCAGATTTCCGATTTACGCCCAATCCGAGACGGAATTTTTCTATACGATCGTCGACGCTCAAATCACCTTCGAAGTGGATGAGACCGGAAAGGTCACCGCTTTGGTGCTGCACCAGGGTGGCTTGGAGCAGCGAGCTCGGCGGCGGTGACTCCATGACTGCAGATTGCCACCGGGCGTTGGCACCCGATGGTAGGTCTGTGTACCCCAGCACCAGGCGATGGCCTCAGTGTTGTTCCTCCATGGGACCGAGTTCGGGTAACGGCGTATCCTTCGTGTGGCGGGGCAGAATGGGATAGTCGATCTGTGGCTGGCTACCAGTCAACGATCGCAGGAACGCAACGATCGAGGTTGCCTCGGCCTCGGTCAGATCGGTGCCTAGTTGCGCTGTGCCCATTACGCGAACGGCAGCGCCGAGATCCCATACAGCGCCGGAGTGGAAGTACGGTGGCGTCAGATCGACGTTCCTCAGGGAAGGCGCCTTGAAGAAGTAGTCGTCGGACTCCACCTGCGTTACAGCAGACCTGCCCTTGTCCCCGGGGGGCAGTAGGTCCGCACCCGGCCGCTGCACCAACCCAAACGGGAAGTAACCAGCACCACCGACGTTGTGCCCGCCGTGACATGCGGTGCAGCCTTTGCCGGTGAACAGCTCCAGCCCCTGCAGCTGAGCCTCGTCGAGCGCCGCCTCATCGCCAGCCAAATATCGGTCGAACGGCGAACCCGGCGTGATCAGCGTGGCCTCGAAAGCCTCGATCGCACGAGCCATGTTCTCGAAGGTGACAGGGTTGGCTTCGTCGGGAAACGCTTCCTCAAACAGCTGCACGTACTCGGGAATGCTCTGCAGCGTCTGAACGACCCGATCGGGTGTACTGTTCATCTCCACGGCCGCCTGGACCGGGCCCATTGCCTGCTCCTTGAGATCCGCGGCCCGACCATCCCAGAATTGAGCGATGTTGAACACCGCATTGAGCACCGTTGGTGAGTTGCGCGGCCCCTTCTGCCAACCGTGTCCAACCGACGTTGCGAGTAAGTCGACGCCACCCAACGCCAGATTGTGACAGGTATTGCAGCTTATCAGCCAGCTGCGGGACAGACGCGGTTCGAAGAACAGCATCTTCCCCAGCTCGACCTTACGTTCGGTGATCGGATTGCCCACTAGCTCCGGCGGGTCTGTCGGCAGCGCGGCTAGGCCGGCTACGGCTATTGGCACCGCCGATTCGGGTGTAGTATCAGCCTGCTGGCATGCCAACGGAAACAGAAGAGCCACTAACGGCAGCAACCGCTTCATATCCTTCCCCCTGACCGCAGTGTCTTTGAGGGTGCTAATACTAATAGGGTGCTAATGCTGAATAAGGGCAATATGCAATGTCGTGCAGCGCCACCCAAACTGTGATGAAAAGCAGTCTAAGCCCGCGGCCTGTCGCACCGCGCGGAGCCACCGAAGGCGCTGTGAGCGACGGCACCATTCCGGATCACCGCAAGGCATCGATCCACCCACCACGTGCACCGCTCACCTCCGCGAGGTGCTGACCGTCACAGCGCAGCGGCTGCCAGGGGCCTAGCTTGGCGTCGTCAACCGGGTCCCCATCTCTCCGGGCGGGATTCATCGCCTCGCCAGCAATCTGGAGGTAGAACGTTATGTCATTACGCTACAACTACTTAGGGGCACTAACCGTGGCAGCCGCTTTGGCTCTGTCGGCATGCTCCGACTCCACCGGCCCGAACTTCGACGGCAATTTCGATGCGGCCGGCACATCCAGCAGTCTGCAGACGATCAACGCAGCGTTCGACACCCCGGCGTTCCAGAGTTTCGCCGCCTTGGGCGGCGAGTTCGTGGTCGGGGGTGGCGTCGCGGCAGCGTCGGCCGAGCTGCTCACCACATCCGCCAGCCCGGTTACAATGTCGCAGCGTGCCGAGGTGGCGGCCCACCAGATCCTCGCGGCAGTGGCCGCACCGGCCGCGATCCTCATCCCCGAGCAGTATCGAGGCCTCACGTACGACTACGTGCCGGGTGAAGGCTACCAAGTCGATCCCGACCGGACAGAAGGCCCCACGACCGGCGTCCGCTTCATTCTGTACGAGGTCGTAGTGAATCCGGTCACCGGTGAGATCACCGGAGTTGGGGACGAGATCGGGTATGTCGATCTGATCGATCTCAGCACGGATACCGAGGCGTCGGTGCAGCTGATCGTGTTCGCAGGCGGCATCACGTACCTGGACTACACCGTGACGGCCGAAGGCCCTCCGACTGCACCGAGTTTCAGCATCGTAGGCACAATCAGCGATGGTGAGAACCAGGCCAGTTTCGAGCTCTCGGCCTCCGCAGTGATCACCTTCGTCAGCGTCACACTGAACCTCGACTACCAGATCTCGGTGGGCACCGACTTTGTGATCAGCGCGACACTGAGTCTGGAGACCGACGCCGAAGAGAACTTCAGTGTAGAAGTGGACGTCACCCTCACCTATCAAGGCTTCCCGGTGAGCGTCACCGGCAGTATCACCAACGATCTTGGGGTGTTGGAGGTACGTGCCGACGGCGACCTGTTCGCGACGATAACTGTTACCGAGTCGAGCATCACTGTACTCGGCGCGGACGAAGAGCCCCTGGATCAGGACGAAATCAACGCGCTGCGGGAGTTGATAGAGATGCTGGAAGAGGTCTTCGATGTCTGGGAAGACTTGTTCGAGCCAGTGGAGTTCTTGTTTGAGGGACCGCAGTCCTAGAAGACGTGTGTGAGTGAGTCGTGGAGTGGCGACCCTGGCCCGTTACTTCACGACTCACCCCTCACCTCGTAGATGTTGGCCACCACCAGCGCACCCGTAGCGAGATCAACGGGTATCAAGATCCTGCGGTAGTCCTCTCCCTCGAACGCGTCTATCCGGCCCCAATGCCGGGGCAGGTCGTGAGAGATGAACACCAGGAGCGGTATCTCACCCGCCGTGGGAATCCACTCCATACCCGGGAACCCGTCGCTCGCTCCCCAACCCCGAGCATGAAGCACGCCGCGCACCGAGCCCAGACTCCACTCGCCCACCAGATCTTCTAGGACCCAATGGTTCTGTTCACCCGGGCCGAGGGAACCGTACACCGCCAGTCTGGTTGAGGGGTAATCTAGGAGCTGCTCGAACGCCTCTTCTGTGAGGGGGGACTCTTCAGCTAAAGCACCTGGCACCAGCGCGCGAGCGCGCCTGAAGTGATCAGCTACGCCTTCCCCGACAGCTCGGCGCGCAGAGTTGATCTCTCTCAAGACACCATCCAGTATCTCACGTTCGGCGCTGAAGTCGCGTCGGTCGCGCTGCTTCTGAGCCACGAGACACAATCTCCATTTGCGCGCGCAACACCATGCCTGCCCGCGGCGTAGCTCGGGCTTGCCTCCGCTGTGACGCCGGTGGTGTCGCGGGTGGCGATCCGATAACACCAGGGGCCACCTGGCAACTACTTGGGCAACCTCTGGTCTCCAGCCTTGGCCGTGTCGGCGAGGCGAGTCAGCACCCGCTCCGTGAAGTCGAGCCGGTCGGAAACGTCCCCCAGCTCCTCACGCATCCCGTCCACGCTATCGCGCAGTGTATTGATTGACTGGGTCAGACCCGCGAGTTCGCCTTTCCCCAGGCTGGGCCGCCGCTTGACCCAGGCATATGTGATGATCCCGAGCCCACCCAGCACTGAACCGGCAATGATCACCATCTCGAGCAGGCTCATGATTTGCCAGCTTTCCATGACCGAGGCTCCGGATTGAGGGGTGCGCCAAATATATGCAGGGTTCACGGCGCGCGCCGATCACGCCGAGGTCGATTGCTGGCCCCGTCGCAACGTTCTCCGGCGCGGTTGTATCTAATGTGGCACGACGAACCAGTTGCCGGAGGATGTGAGATGGACCCCGCATACCGCTGGACTTTCCTGGGCCTGTGTGCCATGGCCGTCGTCCTGGTGGCGCCCAGGATCGACGACATCGCTACGCTGATCCGCGATCGGGTCGACCACGAGGCGACGCCCCGACGCCAACAACGCTCCCGTGACCTGCTGTTGGATCGCCAGTTCGACGTACGACACGGCGGGACCCTCGTCGTCGATGTGCCCGACGGCGACGTGAGGGTCCGCGCGAATCCGGATGCGCGCGCAACGGTCAAGGTCTTCATCTCCACACGCGACCGCGATTGGGGCCGAGAGGTCTTCGAACGGATGGACTTCGACGTCGGGCGCACGGGAGACGATCTGAGCGTCACTGCAACCAGTCCCAACGTGCGCGACTACGAGTGGAGTGACAACGGCGGCGCTGGTGTACAAGTCGAGATCACGGTCCCTCAGACCTTCAACCTGGATGTAGCAACCAGTGATGGAGACATCGACATCGGTGACGTCGCAGGACGGATCGAACTACGCACGTCAGACGGGGACGTGAACTTGGGACACGTGCGCGGTACCGAGATCTCGGTTACCACCAGTGATGGCGACGTGAGCGCCACAGCGATCGAAGCGGACCAGCTCGTCATCCAGACCAACGATGGGGATGTTCAGGTTACAGTGGACTCGCCGTCCTCCAGGATCACGACGGGAGACGGTGACATTCATCTCTATCTGGCAGCCCGGGGTGAAGTCATGCTACGAACGGGAGATGGCGATATCACCATCTACGCCGATCCGTCCTTGGCCGCCGATGTGGAGCTGCGGGGCGAGGACGTGCAGGTGGGGTCGGGATTCAGACTCGAGGGCCGGGTGGATCATCGTGGCGCCGATGGCCAGCTGAACGGTGGGGGACCGCGGCTAGTGGCGGAGACCGGGGACGGAACCATTTCGATCCGGAGCAGATAGCCGCAGCAGGACGGGTACCGATGCGGGGCAGTGGAGGGCCACCCGCCCTCCACCGCTTGTCGTATCCTATTCTTCGTCGAGCTCAAGTATCCCCTTCTCTACTGCGATCTCTTTCGCCTTCTCGATCAGCTCTAGCAACTCCGGCAACAGATCCACTCGGATGGTGATTCCGCTCTTGGACGGTCGCGGCTCATCGGCCTCGTTGCGGAACCACTGACGCACACCCAGTAGATCGTAGCCCTTGAACTTGGAGAGGGATACTCGCACTTCCTCGCGGTTGTTCTTGGGAAAGCTGCCCACCACGATTTCTTCGTCTGGCATGTCACCTCCTTGGAGTGAGCCAACAAGATGGCTGTGATCGACCTACGGCGCCAGTGTGGCCGCTACTCGTCAGGTGGGCTCACGGGTCGTGCCCCTAACACCCTCCTCAAGCTATCCTTCGAGCGACTTCAATCGATGCAGACATCTAATGAAACACGAAGACACACTGATAGTCGGGGCGGGTCCCATCGGGCTTGCCTGTGCCATTTCAGCCAAGCGTCATGGATTCGACCCGCTCATCATAGACGCGGGCGCAATCGTGAACTCGATTCTGCACTACCCCACCGGCACGGGCTTCTTCACGACTCCCGAGTTGCTGGAGGTCGGCGGCCACCCGTTCACATGTGCCGGCGAGAAGCCGACGCGGGAAGAAGCGCTCAAGTACTACCGGGGTGTTGTGCGAGCGGAGCGGCTTCGCGTGCTGCCTTACACGAGATTGACCGCCGCGCGAAGATCGAATTCCGGAATATCCTGCCGGATGGAGCACGATGTAGCCCGACTTCACAGGTCGGTGATCTGGCCGCCTCCGTGTCCCACGAATCAGGCCACCGAGCAGGAGATCCAAACCCAGAGGCTGGTCTTGGCCACTGGCTACTACGACAATCCCAACTCGTTGGGCGTACCGGGTGAGGATCTCCCCCATGTGCGTCAGTACTTCGACGAAGCACACGCCAACGTCGGGTTGGACGTTGTGGTGATTGGCGGCAGGAACTCGGCAGTCGAGGCGGCGTTGCTACTATATCGAGCTGGCGCGCGAACAGCCTTGGTGAGCCGGGAGCACGATTTCTCCGGCAGCGTTAAGTATTGGCTCAGGCCCGACATTGAAAACCGCATCCGGGCGGGCGAGATCGTCGCGCACCTGGGCGCCACGGTTACCACAATAGGGCAGCGGGAGGTGAGCGTCCGGCTCTCCAGTGGGGCCACCCAGCAGCTGCCCGCGGACCACGTGTACGCGTTGATCGGGTTTCACGCCGACTTCGAGCTGTTCCGGCGCATCGGTATCGAACTCGATCCCGAGAGCGGCGTGCCCAGACTCAATCCCGAGACGTTGGAGACCAACGTTCGAGGGGTGTTCATGGCGGGTAGCATCACGGCAGGACGTGAGACTGCAACCGTCTTCATTGAGAATGGGCGGCTGGATGGGGAGAAGATCTTCGGGATGGTTTGAACCGTTGATGGCTGCAACCGGGGAAGGAGCCGAGGACCGCGTCCCCTCCTGACGCGATCCTCGGCAGGGGTGGGGTCCTTACTCGCTCTGCGGCAACACCACCGCGTCGATCACGTGGATCACGCCATTACTGGCCTCGATGTCAGTAGCCACGATTTTGGCATTGTCGATCATCGCAGTGCCGTCCTTGATGGAAACCTTGAGCGACTGGCCCTGAACGGTCTTGGCTGACTTGATTCCCGCGACATCTTTCGCCAGAACCCGACCGGGCACCACGTGGTACGTCAATACGGCCTTGAGCTTCTCCTTGTTCTCGGGCTTAAGGAGATCCTCGATGGTGCCCTCGGGAAGCTTGGCGAAGGCCTCGTCTGTGGGAGCGAAGACGGTAAACGGACCGTCACCCTGCAGCACTTCGACCAGTCCGGCAGCCTTGACGGCAGCCACCAGTGTGTTGAACTGTCCGGCCGAGATGGCGGTCGCAACGATGTCAGACTTAGCCTGCTCGGAGTACATCTGGGCCGAGGCGGGGACCGTCAAGCCTGCAAGCAGCGCCGCGAGTCCCACGATCGGAATGGTTTTCTTCAACTGCATTTCCTTGCCCTCCCTGTGATGTGATGGAAGCCAACTAGCACTTGTGTCCAAGCAATGTCCAGGTAAGATAGGCACAGGCGAGCGTTTGTCAAGTGTTTGCCTAAATTAAGAGTTGACATATATTAGACAGTCTTCTAATTTGTTGTCATGAGCAATCACGCATCGAAAACCGACACGAAGCGCCACCCAATCCAGGTCGTGGCTCGGCGTTCGGGGCTGACGCCTGATGTGCTCCGTGCATGGGAGAAGCGGTACGGGGTTGTGACGCCGGCTCGGAGCGCCGGCGGCCGGCGACTCTATTCCGACTCTGATGTCGACCGACTCCGCCTGATCCAAGAGGCCCTGGCTTGTGGTCGTCGGATCGGGCAACTCGCCGGCCTGGACTCACAGGAGCTTCTCGATCTCGTCAAGGAAGACCGACGGGAAGCGGCGTCCCAGCCTGCGGGCACAGCCGAAGTTGCGCCACACAGCGACCCGGACATGTATCTGGCGGAGTGTATCGACGCCGTGAAGGCGCTGGATTCGAACTGGCTTGGGGCCGCCTTCGGACGCGCTGTCATTGCGCTAAAACCAGAAGCCTTCATCGACGAGGTTGTAACGCCGTTGATGCACCGCGTCGGAGATATGTGGAAGGACGGCAAGCTCACTCCGGGTCACGAGCACCTCGCCTCAACCGTGATCCGCCAGACTGTGGCCGAGGTGACCAACGCCCTGCAGCCCCAAAACGGGGTCTCGCATTTGGTGGTGGCTACACCCACACACCAGCGCCATGAGATCGGAGCCATGTTGGCTTCCGCTACTGCCGCCCTCGCCGGCTGGCACGTCACTTATCTGGGAGCCGATCTTCCGGCGAGGGACATAGCACTAGCCGTCGAGCAGTCTGCCGCTCGAGCAGTGGCACTCAGCATCACGCACCCAGCCGACGACCCCCAACTCGAAGGCGAGTTGCAGTCCCTGCGGCGTCTACTGCCAGACTCCGTTCCGATATTGGTTGGTGGGCAGGCGGCGACAGCATACCGACACATTATTGACATCATCGGTGCAGTTCACACGATCGACCTTGCCAGCCTCAGGGCCACCCTGAAGCAGCTGGACCTCAACCGCTAGCCGAACCTAGCCAAGTCTGCACCGCTAATGCCCGGACCACATCGCTGTTCGGGCATTGTTGTATTGTTGTACACCACGAAGCATGGACAATTACTTGACAACACTCTAGCGGACGCTTAGTTTGGTCGACAGAAGGTGGACAAAACGAGCAATAGGCTCGGATTATCCTGACAGACACTGGACAAGCTATGAAAGGAGAACCCCAACCATGTCCGACCAAACGATCAGCCGGTGGCCCCGGGCCCTGGCGACGGCGCTGGCTCTGACAATCGCGTTCTCAGCGTGCGATGATGACGAGACCGTGAACGCCCTGCCAGACGAAGACATCGTCAGCGTAGCCCAAAGCGCCGGGAGCTTCAGCACCCTGCTCACCGCACTGGATGCGGCCGGTTTGACTTCGACTCTGTCAGGTGGCGGTCCTTTCACGGTATTCGCACCGACAGACGAAGCCTTCGACGCACTTCCGTCAGGCGTGCTGGACGGCCTGCTGGCCGACACGGATGCGCTCACCGAAGTACTGCTCTACCACGTCGTGCAGGGTGAGCTGACCGCGTCAGACCTCGATGGCGTATCGTCCGTGACCACGCTTCAGGGGCAGCAGATCGCGGTAACCGCGGGGAGCGTAATCTTGAATGGTGTCACAGTCAGCCAGGCCGATATTATGGCCGACAACGGCGTCATTCACGTGATCGGGGAGGTACTGCTGCCCCCGTCCCTCGACGTTCCCTCAACCGCCGCAGGTAACTCGGATTTCTCGATTCTGGCCACGGCTCTGAGCGCGACCGGGTTGGACAATGTGCTGGCCGGAGAGGGCCCGTTCACCATCTTTGCTCCGACTGATGCGGCGTTCGACGCTCTACCGGCTGCCAGACTCGACGCGCTCTTGGCCGATCCTGGCGCGCTCACCGAAGTGCTGCTGTACCATGCAGTGGCGGGTCGAGTTTACTCCGGCGACCTCGAAGGTGTTGTGTCGACCGAGACGCTGGTCGGATTTCCGCTTCTGTTCGATCTGTCTGACGGAGCGAAGGTGAATGACGCCAACATCTTGGCGACCAACGTGCTGGCCACGAACGGCGTCATCCACGTGATTGACAAGGTGTTGCTGCCTCCAACCAAGGACATCGTGCAAACGGCAGTGGATGCGGGGTTCTCCACACTCGCCACCGCACTAGGTGCCGCAGACCTGGTAGCCACCCTCCAAGGCGAGGGTCCGTTTACGGTCTTCGCACCCACGGACGACGCTTTCGCCACCCTTCCGGATGGGGCGCTAGAAGCTCTGCTAGAGGACATAGACGCACTCACCAGCGTGCTGCTCTACCACGTCGTTGACGGCCAGGTGTTCTCCGGGAACCTGAGCGGCGTGTCCTCAGCCGAGACCTTGTCAGGTGAGTCGATCAGCATCGACTTGAGCGATGGAGTCAAGATCAACGACGCCACGGTCATAATCAAGGACATCATTGCCACCAACGGCGTAATTCACGTGATCGACTCGGTGCTGCTGCCCAACTAACTACTATCCTCGGCAGGGGCGTCTCCGGATGCCCCTGCCTGAGGGCGGGTACTCACAGGAGCAAACACCAGTGTCACTTCACGTAATCGAGAGAAACCAAGTAATACTCTCCGACATCGCCACGGTGTTCTCCTTCTTCGAAGATCCCTGCAACCTGAGTCTCATTACACCCCCGTGGCTCAACTTCAGGGTGCGTAACAGCTCTGATACGCGAATCAAGCACGGCACCAGAATCGAGTACACTATTCGATGGTACGGCCTGCCGATGAAGTGGGTGTCCCTGATCGACCGGTACGAGCCGGGCGTCTGTTTCGCGGATCGGATGGTACAGGGACCCTATCGATCGTGGCATCACATCCACAGCTTAAAACCGGTTCCCCGAGGAGTAGAGATGCTCGACCGTGTCGAGTACGAGATGCCATTGGCAGCGCTGGGCAGTATTGCGCACGCGCTGTTGGTCAAGCGGCAACTGCAGTCGATATTCGACTATCGCGCCCGCAGGGTCAGTGAGCTGTTCGGGCAGCACACACCCGCCCGAAGTGTGCTCCGTCCCGTGCCGCACTCATCTGGCAGGTGAGCGAGACGTTGTCACCCTGCGTCAGGTACATGCCCGGGCGCACGTTCGGTTAACGGTTCGCCCGATGATGCAGCACGCAGCGACCCAACGCTGTCGAACCGCCGCTGGATCAGGCCCAGCTGCCGTTCGGTTTCGTCGTACTGCTTCACGGCGTTAGACAAGTGCCGGCCCACGAGCTCGTAGGCGCGCTCGAATTGGCTCAGCTGTTGCTGGAGACCGGCCAAAGAGTCGAGGATCTCTCTAGCTCGCTCTTCCACCTCAAGGCCCCGCAACCCATGCAGGATCGCAACCAGATAGGCGTACAGCGTGTTGGGTGATACCGGGATTACCTTCCGCTCCAACGCGTAGGAAGACAGACCAGGCTCCCCCGCGTCGCCGCGACTGGCGATCACTGCCTCGTAATAGACGTTCTCCGCCGGGATGTACATCAGGGCGAAGTTGTAGGTCCCCTCATCGGGCCGGATGTACTTGGCAGCGATCTGGTCCACCCGCTCCCTGAGGCTACGGTTGAAAGCCTTGCGCTCGCGAGCCTCGTCACTCGCGGCAGCGCTGAGCATTCGCTGGCAAGCTTCGAGCGGAAACTTGGAGTCAATTGGCACCAACTTGTCGCCGACTTTAACCACGGCATCAACACGATCCCCAGACCTGAAACCGTGCTGCAGATCGTACAGTGCGGACGGAAAGACCTGCCGCAGCAGTTCCTCGAGCCAGACCTCACCCAATGTGCCTCGCAATCTTGGAACTCGCAGTAGCTCCTGCACTTCCGTCACAGCCTTACCCGTGTTCTCAAGCCGCGTGGTGGCTTCCGCAAGCCTGACCAGCTGCTGCTGCACTTCGGTCAGCGATCGCGCCTGCTCGGCGCTGCCCTCGGCCAGAGCACGTGGCACCTCATGCTGTGCCATGGCAACCGTATCGAGGCGAGTCCTCAGCTCAATCAACTGTTGCTGCAGCAGCGCCAGATCGCGCTTGCCTCCGCCCCTCAGTTGCAGCCCCAACAAGACAACTGATAGAAAGATGACGATTAGCAGGAGAACAATGGTGAAGGTGCCCACCGAATGATGATCTCCGTCGAAGTGGTCTCAAGTTATGATTGATCTGCAGTTGCGGGCGACGCTGCACCGGAGCGAACCCGATTCACCAGTGATACTGTACGGCTGCGCGCTATGACTCACCGGTGCTCCCGAATCCTCCGCGCCGGTCGGTGGAGACCCCCACCTCCCCCGGCTCCCATTCCAGTACCGCGAATCGATTCAAGATCACCTGAGCGATTCTCTCACCGTGCTCGATAGCGGCAGACCGACGCGAGTCGTTGCGAAGCATGATGAGCCATTCATCCGGGTAGTCCGCGTCTATCGTCCCGGGCGCGTTGGGAAGTATCAGGCCACGCTTGAACGCTATCGAAGACCGGATCCTGACCTGCGCCTCATATCCCCGGGGCACACGGGCCTTGAATCCGGTAGGCACCAGCGCGGTGTCTCCCGGTTCCAGCTGGAGGCGTCCTGCGACAGTCCGCACCTCGTCCGTTGCTCCATTCGCGCCGCGTCTGATCCGGACAGACCGGCCCCTCAGATACGCGCGAACATCATAACCCGCCGATCCCTCCGTCTCACGGGCCGGAACGGTCACATCGTCGCTGAGGGCGTGGAACACAATCTTAGGAATACCCTCGTCCATGGCAGGCTACCGATCCTCCTCGGCACTCTTGAATCTTCCAGCCTGTTGCAGTGACCGCCGCAACAGGAACTCGATCTGGCCGTTCAGGCTGCGCAGATCGTCATTTGCCCAGCGCTGAACGGCCTCGAGAAGCTTGCGATCGATCCGTATCAAGAACGGCTTTCGATCTGACACGATCGCTCACTGGTATATCGTTCCAGTGTTCACCACAGGCTGCGTACCCCGATCCGAGCAGAGAACCGTGAGCAGGTTGCTGACCATCGCAGCTTTCCGCTCCTCATCGAGTTCGATGATCTCCTGCTTGGACAGATAGTCCAATGCCAGATCCACCATCCCCACTGCCCCCTCGACAATCTTCGTCCGCGCTGCCACGACTGCACTCGCCTGCTGTCGTTGCAGCATGGCACCAGCGATCTCGGGTGAATACGCCAGGTGGCTGATTCTGGCCTCGAGCACCTCGACACCGGCCTTCTCCAACCGCGCCTGAACCTCTCCTTTGAGTTGCTCCGAGATCTGGTTGGTATGGCTACTCAAGGCCACGTCGCCGTGATCGTGGGCGTCGTATGGGTAGTCGGTAGCTAGGTTGCGGACGGCGGCTTCACTCTGTACGTGCACGTAGTTCACGTAGTCATCGACTTCGAACATCGCCTCGGCCGTGTCGACCACCTTCCATACGACGACGCATCCAATCTCGATCGGGTTGCTGTTGGCGTCGTTGACCTTGAGCTTGCCGGTCTCGAAGTTGCGCACCCGGAGCGAGATCTTGTGCTTCGCGTAGAACGGGTTGGCCCACCTGAGGCCAGGCGTCCTGACCGTGCCCACGTAGCTGCCAAACAGCTGCAACACCCGGGCTTCGTTGGGATTGACGACGAAGAGTCCACCCCAAAACACGAACAGCACCGTCCACACCAACGAGGCCGCAATGATCCCAACCACCTGCTGATCAATGATCGCCATGACCCCCCACGCGGTAGCACCGATGTGCAGAATCAGCAGTGCAACCAGCGCGATGAAGCCAGAGGCCACCCGGCGTTCAAGTTCGCGAAACATGACCCACCTCCTTTATGATATTGGTATGATATCATAATGATTACATCTCTGCAAGTGGTTTGGACCTACCCAGGTTCCCAGATCATCCAAGCCTTCGTGGCAGGCCTCAAACACAGTGCGGCCGATACGCTCAGCTAGCAGTCATTCCTGCATTAGGACACGTCGCCATTCGTTCGGACCGTGACGTTTGCGGGTGCCCGCGCGTACGCGCCACTAGACATCCGTTTGGAAACGTCGTATCCCTCCGTCTGTCCCAGCTCTCAAACAGCACAAGTTCGGAGGTACCGATGCGTTATTTCGCTGCGGTCGTGTTGGCAGGTTCGTTGTTGCTGCCCTGGCAAGCATCAGCCCAGGAATCCGTCTCCAGGTATACCAGAGACCTTGAGAAACGCGAGGGGTACTTCACGCTGTATTGGGATGCACAGGAAGCGCGCCTCCTGCTCGAGATCTCTCGCTTCGGCGAGGAGTTTCTCTATCTCACGTCGCTCGCTACCGGCGTTGGCAGCAGCCGGCTGGGATTGGACCGCGGTACCATCGCGGACGCCGCGATTGCCCGGTTCGAGCGGGCCGGCAATAAGGTGCTACTGGTACTCGCCAATCCGCGGTTTCGCGCCGACAACACGGACAACACCTCACTCATCCGGTCAGTCGAAGAGTCGTTCCCGACATCGACCGTCGCAGCGTTCGAAGTGCTGGCTGAGGACGAGGATGGAACTGTCGTGGTGGACGCCACCAGGCACTTTATGACAGACCACGTCGGAGTGATCCAACGACTCGACGCAGCAAACCAGGGCTCGTTCAGCTTGGACCGTGACCGGAGTGCCATCTACCATCCCCGCACCAAGGCATTCCCTGTCAACACCGAGGTTGAGGTTGCCCTGACGTTCACCAGCCCCAAACCCGGATCGTTGATCCGCTCGCATGCGCCCGACGGAAGGGCCATTACACTGCGGCAGCATCATTCCTTGGCACAACTGCCCGACGACGGCTTCCGGCCCAGGCCCGGCGATCCCCACATCGGAGTGCTTGGAATCAGCTACTTCGACTTTGCCCAACCGTTCGACGCCAAGTATGCGTCCCGTTACATCATGCGCCACCGGCTCGAGAAGGCAGATCCGAGCGCCCGCCTAAGTGAGCCCGTCGAGCCAATCGTCTACTATCTGGACGCTGGTATCCCGGAGCCGTACCGCACCGCGTTCCGCGAAGGTGCGCTGTGGTGGAACGACGTCTTTGAGGCTGCCGGTTTCACCAACGCATTCCGCATTGAAGATATGCCGGACGGTATGGACCCGATGGACGCCCGCTACAACGTCATACAATGGGTGCACCGCAGCGACGCAGGGTCATCCATCGGCCCTTCCTTGGTCGATCCTCGCACCGGCGAGATCGTCAAGGCCGCCGTTCGCATGGACTCATATCGTTCGTTGACGGACTTCAACATCTATGCAGGCACGTTGCCATCGGCTACCGAGATGGGCGACGTAATACTCTCCGACTGGTATGCATCGCTAGACCCGAACATCAGCCCCGAAGAGTTTGTGATGGCGCGGCGGCGCCAGCATGCCGCGCACGAGGTGGGACACACACTCGGCCTATCGCACAATTTCATTGCTGCCAGTTATGGGCGAGCCTCGGTAATGGATTACCCGGCACCGCTGATCAAACTAACAGATGGACAAATCGACTTGTCCAATGCGTACCGCAATGGGCCGGGAGCGTATGACTCGGTGGCCATTCGCTATGCCTACACGGAGTTTTCACCGGAGCAGGAAGAGGCCGGTCTCAAGGCAATAGTTGATGAGGCCATTGCGGGTGGCATCGCGTTCAACGCCGACGGCGACAACGCCAGCTGGGGTTCATACCCCGAGGTCACTCAATGGATCAACGGCGCAGATCCCGTCGCCGAGCTCACCAGAGTTCTCGAGGTACGCCGTTTCCTGATCGATCGATTCGATGAGTCGGCGATCCGCGAAGGCGAGCCCATGGCGTGGCTCAACCAGCGGTTCGCTCCGGTCTACTTGCATCACCGCTATACATTGGAGGCCGCCATCAAAGCGATTGGTGGGATGGAGTACCGCTACGCCGTGAGGGGCGACGGGTTAGCTCCGAATCAGATAATCGATCCGCAACGTCAGCGTCAGGCTCTGGAAGTGGTACTCGATGCCCTGGAGCCAGAACAGCTTGCCGTGCCCGACAGAGTGCTGGACCTGATGGCACCTCGGGCCTATGGCTATGCCCGCGACAACTGGTATCTCGGGAGCAAGGCCGCTCCAGCTTTCGATCAAATAGGAGCAGCCCGCACACTGGCAACCATGGCCATCGAGCAGATCCTTGCGCCGCAGCGTATCGCACGTCTGGTGGCGTTCAATGCCAGAGACAACGCCTCTCCCGCCCCGGAAGAGGTCATCGCCCGCACCGTCGAGCGAACTTGGGGTGCGCCGCGCGGCGGCCCCGGAGCAACCTACCGCAGGGTGGTGCAGCGTGTCGTGGTAGATGAACTCATCGACCTAGCTGCCGACACAGCCGCCACTGTCGAGTCCCGCGCTGCTGCCGAGTGGGGACTTAGGCGCATCGCGGAGATGATCCAGACACGCATAGTGCGCTTGCCGGAGGAGGAGGCCCACCATACGATGGCCGCGGCCGATATTAGACGCTTCCTGGACCGCCCCGATGCAACCGTCATACGGAGCGTGCCGCTCGCACCGCCGCCCGCTGCACCGATAGGCGGTGGGCACTAGGTCCCGAGCGGTGAGCCTCCAACCGGTGGCAGTCATGAGGGGGCTTCCGGCCTGGCGAGGCCACGTTGGCCCAGCGAGCGCGAACACCGGGCGGGTACGACTGCCCGATGTGCACATCAGCCAACCGCTCACTGCTCCCCGCTCCTCGAACACAGGCCCCGCCGGCTCCCCGATTGAGCGGCCGTTCCCGGAGCACTGCTGCGCTAACATCCGCAGCCGGCCGACGTCTAACGCACGGACATCAGAACCGTCCCGTAGGGACTGGGGAGGGAGGAACAATGAGACACGCAGCACAGATCACGCTGACAGCCCTGCTCTCAGCCACGATGGCCAGCACCGGCGTGGCGCAGTGGGGGCCTAGGGGAGCTGGATACGGATTCGGCATGAGGAGCTGGGTGCTATACGAAGGCGGTGTCGACAGCCTGGCGACGAGGATCGAGCTCACCGAGCAGCAACGGAGCCAGCTCACCGAACTGGCCCAGGCGTTCCGCGAGGAGAACTCGGACGCCGTTGAGCGAATGAACAACATGCGGGCCGAGATAGCCGCCCTGTCAACCGAAGATCAGCAGCCCACTCGCTCAGCCTTGGCCCGGATAGCCGAGAAGTACGACTATCCCGAACGGGACCTGAGGCCAGCTCTCTACCAACTGCACAGCGACATGAGTGGCATCATCACCGTTCAGCAGCAGCGACAGTTGCTCCAAGCCCCCGCTCGGGGGTTCGCCGGGGTCGGAGTCCCTCCGGCATACGGGGTCCGTGGTGGCGGCTATGGACGCTTCGCTCCCGCACCCAGATTCAGCCAGCGCGGCGGGCGCAGCTTCATCCGGGGCGGACGCTGGGGACAGCGGCCACGAACGAGGTGGTACCGCCGGCCACCGCTGGAGCCCTAATCAGCTTGCGGGTCGTGAGTGGGCCAGTCCACGCCACTCACGGCTCGCACTACTCACACCCCACGAACTGCCGCAGCGTGCTCGCCGGGACATCCGAACGACATCCTGATTCCCTACCAACGTAGTGATGCCCTGGGCGACGAGATTCGGAGCCGCGCGGCGGCAAGCATCCGGACGCCGCAGACCGCGCAGCCAGTAAATAAGACAAGCGGCATGCTAGTGGATGTCGATGAATCCGGGGTCACCGTCTTGCCGCTCACATCAATCATCCGATCGCCCGTTGCAGCGGTCAACCGGCCGACGGCGACGATCCGATCGCCGGTGATGCCGATATCGGGGCGCTCCCATAGGTGCCCGTGCCGTCGAGGGCATGTCCGCCGAGTATCAACACGTCGAAGTGCTGAGGTTGTGCGACCATTTCCGTTGCAGGTGCCAGCGCCACGGCGAGGGGCAGAGCCACGCAGGCCAGTGATCTCATCGAGCCTCCGATCTCATGAGATGGAGGTGAGTACGAAGGGAAGACGGGGAGTCACTAGCCAGTCACTATGTTCCCAACCAAATGCGATATCTTGCGTGCTAATAGTTGAGCGCGATAGACGGTAAACGAATCGCTGAACAGGTCCCACACGTCCAGCGCCCTGCACCGACAGGGAGGCTCCACGTAACTGGTTAATTTACAACAGGATAGGTTTCGAGCAGAACCGCTGGCCCGCGTCGCCGCAGCGTCACCAGCCCCACCTGCTTATCGTTAGATCCTCATCATGGCTCGCTTTGACGCATTCCTGTTCGACCTCGACGGAACACTGATCGACTCGATCGACCTGATCTTCGCGTCGTACCGTCACACGCTGAGCCAACACCACGGAAGCGCTCCCCCCGACGAGGTATGGCTGGCGGGCCTCGGGACGCCTCTGCGTCAGCAGCTGCGGCCCTTCGCCCGGAACCAAGACGAGGTGGAGGCAATGGTGGCAACCTACCGGGATTTCAACTTCGCGCATCACGATGCGATGGTACGGCCGTTTCCCGGAACCAGGGCCGCCGTGGAACAGCTGAAGGCCCGCGGACTCGGATTGGCAGTCGTCACCAGCAAAGCCCGAAACGGTCTGCAGCGCGGGCTCAACGTGTGCGGCTTGGACGACCTCTTCGAGGTTGTGGTGGCAGCAGACGATGTCACGCTGCACAAGCCCGATCCGGCACCTGTGCTGCACGCTCTCGACTTTTTGGGGGTGGAGGCAGGCCGCTCCGTGTTCGTGGGCGACTCGCCTCACGATATGGAAGCGGGCCGCCGCGCGGGAACCCGTACGGCGGCGGCCCTGTGGGGACCATTTTCGCGCGAACAACTAGCCGACCATAGCCCCGACTTCTGGTTGACTCGCACGGCTGAAGTTGTCGATCTAGCCTGACTGCAGGGGAGCGGTGCCCAGCGGCCGTTCCGAAACGAGTCGGGCGGCGGCCCCGTAAGTACCGATGTCGGGGTTGTTAACAGTCCGGTTTCAACGCCGGGCCGGTTCCCTGTATCTAATGGGTCAGCCATGAGCATTCAGTTTCACTCCGCCAGGAGGCACGTGCCAATGATCACGCAGAAGCGGCCAGCTGCGGGCGCCGGCCTACTACTTGGATTCACCGCAGCGCTGGCTTTGGCGACCACATCCGCAGCTCAGGCGCAACGTTACGAACTGTCAGGAGCCGAGATCTCGATCTACAACCTCGCCGGCGTGGTCAACGTACGCTCCGGAGGAGGTTCGCAGGTGGTAGTCGAGCTGACGCCCGGCGGCTCCGATGCCGATCAGCTGTCTATAGAGACCGGCACGATCGGCGGAACCGAGACCCTCCGAGTGATCTATCCTGACGACTACATCGTGTATCCCGAGATGGGACGCAGCTCGCGGACAGAGATCCGGGTCAGAGACGACGGCACTTTCGGCGACTCACACGAAGGTTGGGGCCGCAGTCGCGGCAATCGAGTGCGAATCGAGGGACGCGGAAGAGGACTCGAGGCCTATGCCGATATGACGATCTCGGTGCCCAGCGGACAGCGCATCAATGTCTACCTGGCCGTCGGTGAAGCTTCCCTGTCGAACGTGGACGGCGAAATCCGCATGGACACCCAGTCCGCTCCGGTCACAGCGAACGGGGTTCGCGGCTCGCTGGTGGTCGACGTTGGGTCGGGAAGTGTCGATGTGATGGACGTAGATGGCGACTTGAGCATCGATACGGGATCGGGGTCGGTCGAGGTGGCTGGCGTGAGCGGTGGCTCCGCGCAGATAGACACAGGGTCCGGATCCGTCACCGCATCGGGGTTGACCACGACCCAGCTGAATATCGATACTGGTTCCGGACGCATCAGAGCGCGGGAGGTCGCGGCGACCGATATACGGCTCGACACCGGCAGCGGCTCGGTCGAGCTGGAGGTGCTGAACGACCCTGACCACATCGAGATCGACACCGGTTCGGGCGGTGTGACACTTACGGTACCGAGTTCCTATGGGGCGCGTGTGGAGATCGACACCGGGAGTGGCGGAATTGAGATGGAGATGCCGATCACGATGCGCCGCTGGCAGCGGGATCATGTCAACGGAACCATCGGCGATGGCAGAGGCACGCTACTCATCGATACCGGCTCTGGCAGCGTGAGAGTGCTGCAGGGAGGGTGACCGTCCGATCCAGTTTCGGATCAGTTTCGGGGGCCTGACATCTCAACCGCCCGTTCACGATTGCCGTGGACGGGCGGTTTGGCGGGGTCCTCGGTATTCCACCGCACAGGCGGTTCAGCTTCCACCCCATGCCGCTTGCCCTTTCGTGATGCTAGTTTGATGCAACAGGCCATCCAGGAGCAGCAGTGCAATTCATTCCCTTTGAGCTGGAACGCTGGCAGAGCAAGTGGGAACATCGTGTCAGCTTCAACCTATCGGAGAGCGGCGTCCATGCCCTCACGATCGCTGAGTTGCTCGCAATCACTGATACCGATCACGACGAGTTGGACGAGGTCCGGCTTGGTTACAGCCAGGCGGATGGTACAGACGAACTGAGAGCGGTTATTGCCTCCCTCTATCCAGGAGCGTCGGCCGACAACGTCATCGTGACTGTGGGCAGTAGCGAAGCCAACTTCGTTGCGACATGGACACTAGTGGAACCAGGCGATCACGTTGCCATTCTGTCTCCTCTGTACCGGCAGACCTGGGGTCTAGCACAGAATTTCGGCGCCACGGTGTCTACGTTCGATCTCAGGCCGGAGCTTGGGTGGGAACCGGATCCCGCGGATATAGCTCGCGCGATAGTGCCAGGTACGAAACTCGTTGTCGTCACGAATCCCAACAACCCCACGGGCCATGTTCTCTCGAACACCACCCGCGCGGAGATTCTGGCCTGCACCGAAGCGGCCGGTGCCTGGCTACTCGCTGACGAAGTCTACGCCGGCGCTGAACTCAGCGGCGAGACCACGGCGACCTTCTGGGGGAGCTACGAAAAGGCTATCGCGGTCCACGGCCTTTCGAAGGCCTACGGTCTGCCAGGCCTGCGAATTGGCTGGATTGTTGCGCCAGCCAATTTCAAGGAATCGCTCTGGTCACGCCACGACTACACGGTCATTGGCCCAAGCGCCCCGAGCGATTTTCTGGCCACGCGGGCTTTGCTGGCGCGTGACAAGATTCTCGATAGGACGAGGTCAATACTAAACGAGAACTACCCGATTCTGAATAGCTGGCTACAGCGGCTGGGGACAGCGGTGAAGTGGTGGGAGCCAGATTGTGGCGCGATCAGCTTCGTGCAGTATCAGCGCGACATTGCATCGCTGGATCTGGCGCAGCGGGTGCTGAGTGAGTATGACATTCTGTTGGAGCCGGGGGAGCACTTCGGCTTCGAGCGATCGATTCGATTCGGGTACGGCAACGAAACTCGCGAGTTCAAGCAGGCCCTAGACGTGTTGGGTCCAGCCATGGTCAAATACCTGATGGATTGAAGCCGCACACCGCTAGGACTGAGGTCCTCGGGCCACAGACGCGGGGAACCGTCGCTCCCTTGCGGCTCCCGCCACGCGGCCTGCTACAGATGCTCCTTCAACCACTCCGTGAACAGGGTGTACAGATTCACTCGCGTTGCGGCACCAGCAATGGAGTGGGTCTTGTTGGGATAGATCCGCATGTCAAATTGTTTGCCCGCTTCCTCCAGCTTCTGAATCAGTTGGATCGTGTTCTGCGCGTGGACGTTGTCGTCAGCCGTTCCGTGCACGATAAGCAGGTTCCCTTGCAGACTATCGACATGACTCAGCGGGGCGCCGTATTCATACCCTCGCGGATTCTCTTCCGGTGTGCGCATATAGCGCTCTGTGTATATGGTGTCGTACAGTCGCCAGTCAGTCACGGGCGCGACGGAGATTGCCGCCTTGAAAACCGACGGTCCGGTGAGGGTCGCCATGAGCGCCATATAGCCACCGTAGCTCCAACCCCAGATGCCGATCCGGCCGGCGTCTACGAACGGCAATGATCCCATGTACTGAGCCGCCGCAATCTGATCCGCCGCTTCGTAGCGCCCCAGGTTCTCGTAGGTAATCTTCTTGAAATCCCTACCTCTCCCCCCTGTGCCCCGGTTATCCACACTGACCACGAGGTGTCCTTCCTGAGCCAACATCTGGTGCCAGAGGTAGCGGGTGCCACCCCACGAATCCCGAACGGTCTGCGACCCAGGTCCTCCGTACACGTACATCAAGAGCGGGTAGGTCTTGCTCACGTCGAAATCTGGCGGACGGACGATGTACCCGTTCAATACCACGCCATTCCCTACAGGGATGCTGATGAACTCAGGGACCTCAACGGCGAGAGCTTGTATCTTCTGCAGCAGCTCCCTATTGTCGGAGACCATGCGTACCATTCCACCATCCGATGTATGCAGCGTGCGGGCCGGCGGCACTCCGGCAGTCGAGTAGACGTCGAGGTACAGTGAATAGTCCGAGTTGAACTGAACCGTATGTGAGCCGCTGGCGGATGATATACGAGTCACTTCCTCTCCATCGAGCCCAACTTGGTACAACGAGTTCTTGAGGGGGCCTTCGCCTGCTCCGCTGAAATAGAGGATCCTGCGTATTTCATCAACACCGTGCACCCTGGACACGTCCCACTCACCCCGCGTTACCTTGCCAGCCAATGTGCCGTCTCGGTTGAACAGGTACACCTGGTTGTAGCCGTCACGCTCGCTCTCGAACAGGAACTGGCGTCCGCCGTCTATCCAGTACGGCTCGTTGTTATCCACCCACGCTTCATCAGTATCCGTCATCACCACACGTGACTCACCATTCTTGACATCGGCCAGCATGAGGTCCAGCCGGTTCTGGTGCCGGTTCAGTCGCGTCAGCCATATCTCGTCCGATGAATCGGCAAAATCCATCCGAGCCACGTAGATATCTGGCTCAACACCGAGATCGATCCACGTCGTCCTGCCCGAAGAGATCTCGACCACCCCGATTCTGACCTCGGAATTGGCGGCTCCCGCCTTGGGATATCGCACGGGTACCAGCTCGGGGTAGAGCGACAGATTATCGATCATGTAGAAAGGCTGTATCGCCGTTTGATCCAAGCGCCAGAACGCAATGCGCTTGCTGTCAGGACTGAAGCGGAATGCATCCCGCAAGCCCAGTTCTTCTTCGTAGACCCAGTCGGTCGTGCCATTGATGATGTTCTCGTCGCCGTCAAACGTCAGCTGCTCCTCTCGGCCCGACCTCGTATCGCTTACGAATATGTTGTTGTCTCGTACGAAACCGACCCGGCGCCCGTCTGGCGAGAATTTGGCGAACTGCTGTAGCCCGGGATTCGAGCTCACCGGCGTCAGACGTCTCCGGTCGAAATCCCAGATGTAGAACTCACCCTTCGTGTTCTGGCGCCAGACACGCACCGAATTCGTGAAAATCAGTAACTTCGAGCGGTCTGCGGAGAATTCGTAAGACTCGATCTGGATTGGCGCAGTCTGCCCTGGCGGCACCAGATCGGATCCCCTCAGGAGCAAGTCGCTGACACCCGACCGAGCGTTGACACGATACAGATCGGTCGTGTTCCCATCCTGCCTCAGCGTGGTGAAATGAGCCGGGTCGTCGGACCAGGTTATCGGAGTCAAATCGCTCTCGAACTCACCAGAGCCGAATATCGTCGCGACAGAGAGCCTCGTGGTCTGTGATGCAGCGGGGAGCGCAGCTAGCTGTAGCACACCAAGCAGCAGAATCAGTCGGTATTTCATCATCGGTGCGGGGTTTGAGACAGGTTTAAAGATAGAGACAGTGAGTCGAGGGTGGAACGGCGCATCTTCACCGCGCACGTGTATTATACACCATCAAGCCTTCTTGCTGACAGCAACGCCTGCCGTTTCCCCACGCCGGGTCAACAGGTCGGCTGGTAGCAATTGCAGCGCAATGTTGCCCGCCTGCAGCATGAACGGTTCCGCGTTGCCCTTGAGCCACCGTTCCGCGAACCTGCCGAACAGGCGAAGCTCGGCTCGGCGCACACCTTGAAGGGCCGCTGCCAGAGCACGCACGCTGTCGGTATCACCACCCTTGCGGTTGACTGCTGACAGCTGCGTTTCGCTCGTCGCCACCGCGACCAATCCCCGCGACCACTCTGCGACATCGTGTTTCATCCTTGCGCGCACCCGTTGCTCGAGAACCTGCAGATCATGAAGGTCGCCTAGTACGTCCTGGAGTCCCTTCAACCGCGTCACCGCAGTACGGCCTCCCGTTACCAGCAGGCGCACGGGTTCCAGCACGTACCGCAACCGCTTCGCTGCCAGGCGCGTTCGATGCAGCCTCTTCTCCTGGCCCAGTGACTCGATCGCCGCCAGTCTCTCACCCAGTTTGGTCGACATTTCTCGGACTATCTCACCAGTCGCAGCTGCGAAGCTCAGGCTCTTCCCGGCGTCGGTGAGCCTAATGGTGCGCAGCGGCTGGCTCAAATGCCCCCTCAACCGGTGCTCGACGGTCGAGAAGCCGTGAATCACTGATGCCAGCTCTTCGCTGTCCGAATTGAACGGCGCCGCATCGAAATCCCCTCTTACCAGGGCGTATCCTTGCTGAGTCAACTTCGGCAGATTCTTGTGCTCCAACTGCCGGTCGAGCCAGCGCAACTGCACCTCGTCGTCCCGTCCACGATTCGTCGCGGAGATCAAGCGACCCAGTTCCTTGCGGGCTCGTTTTCCCAAGCTCTTTGGCAGGAAGGACCGATAGGCCCCCAGGTACGTACGCAGTCTCCTGACACTGACGCGGAAGTCGTGCAGCGCCTCTGGATCGTCGGCGGAGCCGAGACGGTCCAACTGCGTCGCGGCAACATCGAGCAACGCGATCGTATGCTCGCGACAAGTCAGCTCAACAGGCTGCTGCAGCTGTTTGCGTGTGCTCTTCATCGCACCTGACAGCGATGGGGAGAGATCCAGACTTCGCCATGAAGAGAGGTAGTATCCCAACTAGACAGCGACGGGCGCCCCAGCTCCAAGGAATCACACGTTGGCCCGCGGTCTTCATGTTCCCCTCGCTGCACTTCAGCTTTATCCTATAACACTGGGAAACCAAACTGGCAAGCCGAACGGGACGCGATGGGCAGCGGCGGGTCGTTCGCTAGATGAACCGGGACGCCGCCGCACGACTGCTGCCGGAGCTGAAGCGAATGGGAGTTGAGGCCGTCGTGGAACACGTTGAGGTAGCAGCGCAGCGAGCAAGCCAGCACAACCGCGGTGCCGCACCCGCGTCAGCGGGACGGGCGGTACAGAGTCAGCCGAGCCCTCTTGCCGATGCCCTCATCGGCTATCAACAGAGTGGGCCCAGACGTGAATGTGATTCCCTCTGGCTGGCGGTGTAGATCCTTAGACACACGTCTAACAGCCAACACTTCTCCGTCGAGGGTGACCTCGGCTATCCCTCGCTGTTGCGCCGCGATCACGAAATACGTGCCGGTCTGGGGGTTGCGCGCGAGCCCCGATGGATTGAACCGCTTCTCATCGACTCCCTCAGCCAGGGGACTCTCCGGAATCAACACCACGTCGGTCAGCAGCGCTTTAGTGTCGAGAGACCATCGAAAGATGCCAACATGATCTTCTAGCGCCTCCACACGTGGCCGCTTGCACAGGATCAGCAGAACGCGATCTGTGGGGTCATACTCCAGGCCTTCCACCTCGCAGCGCCTACCGATGCGTGTTTCATAGGTGTTGTACAATACGCGCTCGTCGTGCGCCCCCTCCGGTCCTTCATAGATGCGGCCATCACTCTCCACGAGATAGAAGCGGTCGTCCGCAAACGCAATCCCCTCAAAGTCACCCTTCGCCCCGGGATCTCCGAAGGCAAACACCTTGACGACCTCACCGTTCGAGATATCGAGCTGATAGATGATGCCCCACTCATCGTCGTGCGCCCACACGCGGTCGTCCGGCGTGGTAGTCAATCCCGACACCTCTCTGATTCTGCTATGCAGCTTCCACTGGATCGCCGATTCGCCATCCAGCGCAAACCCTCCAAGGCCGGCGCCACCGGATTGACCCGATAGGGCGCCAGCTGCCAATAATGCTACATGCAACAGCAGAGCCCCGCAGCAGACCAAGCTATTGGTGCGTGGCATCATTCGGATGGCAGCTTCCAATATGGCGTTCTGTCGTCCTTTGCCTTCCGCAAGGACAGATTGCGGTACTCGGCCGCAACGATATGCATGCCGGCATGCTGTCTGATCGCTGCAATGAATTCCTTGCCCGATAGGTTCGGCGGGAGCCCAATGAGATACTCCAGCGTCGAGTTGCCGTCTGCGGTGGCAGTTATCTCGGCCAGTTTGAACTTCTCAGTATGTTGCTTGAGCACTTCATCTAGCACATCGAGCGTCTGTTCTGTACCACTGGCCAACACAACGAGCAGGCCATTGTACTTTTTGGCGCCCTTGCCGCCCGTTTCGATGTGCTCGCGCAGTTTCGCCTTGCGCTCCGCGATTTCCGAAAGACTGTCTGGCGTCAGTGCTGCCAGCATACTCGGATCACCTATAGTCAGCTGCCCGGTTCCCGCGCCCGGTGTGCCTCCTCCAGAGAGCACGTCTCCCAAGCGCATCTTGGGTGTGAACTTCAACTGGTCGGCGTAGATGTTGCCCACCTTGAAGCGCCACATCACCAGCACGAGGTAGTTGAACAGAATGGTGGCCACCGCAGCGATTCCCAGCGCTTGTACTCCCGCCGCAAGTGCTGTACCGATAGCCAGAAATATGTATACCGCGTCTTTGGTATCCTTGAGTGTGTTCCTGAAGCGCACGGCAGCGACGATGCCTGCGAGACTGAATGCAAGAGCGAGGCTGTTCTGCACGACTATCACCAGAGCCGATACAGGTATCGGCAGGATGGCAACCGTGTGTACTACGGACTCATCGTATCCTTCCTGTTGTTTGGTCACCATGTAGACCCAGACTACCGGAGCGAGTAGCACCAAGCACCCGATGATGGCTCCCATCGTTATCCAGCCCAACTGCAGTGCCCCGCGCGAGTCGTCGCCGTCGCTGATTGCTACAGATCCGGTGAGAAGCCCTGTCCCTGCCAGCTCCTGGAGGCGTTCACCCGTGAACATCTCTCTGGACGTAGGCAATCCGACGACTATCGCCGAGATGATTGCGCCGACTATCACGTAGTAGACCGTCACTCGCACGAAGGGAGACATCGAGAACCTACTCCTGTTCATCGCTAACGACTCCTGATTGCGGCGAGCTAGTCGCGTTCCGTTTGGCCTCCTTCTCCTTCTTCTTCTTCTTCTTCTTCTTCCCGATTCGCCGCAACTGGCCGGACGTCAACAGCCATACCAAATCGGCATCACCTGCCGTGACATGCGACTTCCAGGTCAGCAGACATGCCCCACCCTTCTTCAGCCCGACAAAGCGTCCCCCTGTGGAGGCCAGTAGCCAACTCACCATCGAGCCAAGGTCCGGCTCGTGGCCTACGACTGCAATGGTCGACTCGTCGCGCTGCATCTGGATCCAGGAGAGCACTGCCCGGCGCTCGCCACCGGGCGCCAGATGCTCGAGGTGCACTGGCACTACGGTACCGTACTCAGCCGCCACCATCTCGGCCGTCTGAGCCGCTCGGGTCAGTGGACTGGTGGCGAGTGAGTCGATCTCGGGGACCAGTCGCTTGAGCCCGTTGAGGCATTGCTCCATCCGCTTGCGGCCAGCCGCTGTCAACGGTCTAGAAGAATCGTCCTGTCCGGTCTCAGCGAAGGCCTCCCTTCGCTCCGCAGCTGCATGTCTTACGACGAGCAAGTTCACTGCAATCCTCGTGAGTTCGTCACCTTATGTTGCGCATTCTGCCAATACCACGCGGCTTCCTTCGCCTCAGCCGAGTGGCCTGCCTGTAGCGCTCAGCCGACCACTCAGCCAGCGCCTGTTGAGAGTGCCGCTCATCGTCTCCGTCTCCAGGTGTGCGCTGGACGTAGGAGCCATCCGCATTCATCTCCCAGGCGCCGCACCGATCGTTCAATTGTGTGTCGAGTAGGTGGCGGAGTTGCGCTCTCAGCACTTCGTCTTCCACCGGCGCCAAGACCTCGACACGATTCTCCAGATTCCGTTTCATGCAATCAGCGGAGCCTATGTAGTACTCTGAATCACCGCCGTTATCGAAGTAGAACACCCTGCAGTGCTCCAGGAAACGGCCAACGACACTCACAACACGGATGTTTTCCGAAAGCCCGGGGATCCCTGGCCTCAGTCGGCAGCTGTCTCTGATAATCAGATCTACGGTGACGCCCGCCTGCGAGGCACGATACAGCGCATACGTCACGTCCACATCTTCCAGCGCATTCATCTTGAACTGGACGAGACCTGGAGTTCCCTTAGCATGATGTTCTATCTCGCGTTCGATCTTGCCCAATAGTGCTTGCTTCAGCACTTTGGGAGCCGGCAAGAGCTTGTCGTATTTGCGCTTGGGCTTGTAGCCGGTGGTCAAATAGTTGAACAGCTCAGTGAGATCCTGAGCAACCTCAACATCGCACGTGAACATGCCCAGATCGGAATAGAGCCTCGCGGTTTCCGCGTGGTAGTTGCCGGTCCCAACATGGGCGTAGCGCTTGAGACCATCGTAATCCTGGCGCACCACCAGGATGGCCTTGCAGTGCGTCTTGAGACCCACGACGCCATAGGTCACATGTACTCCGACCTGCTCCAGCCGGTTGGCCCACCTAATATTGGCTGCCTCGTCAAACCGGGCCTTCAACTCGACCACTACCGCGACCTGTTTTCCGTTGCGTGCCGCGTCGATCAAGTAGTCGATCGCCTTCGATTCTGCGGATGTTCTGTACAGCACCATCTTGATGGCCCGTACCTTGGGATCCGTGCTCGCCTCCCCCAAAAAGCGCTCCACTGAGGTAGTGAACGAATCGTAGGGATGGTGCACCATTACTGGCCCATGATCGCGAATGATATGGAAGATGCTGTCGCTATCTTCAAACGTCGGATGATCCACAGGATTGTGTAGTGGGTCATGTAGCGCAGTGTCTCGAATGGCGGTCAATTCCATCAGGTCCCGCGGACTCAACATACCGGCCACCTCGAACACGTCCTCCTGCTCATCCAACCCAAGCTCAGCCGCTAGCCTGCCGCGGTGCAATGGCGCAATCCCTTCGTCTACCTCCAATCGCACTACCGGTGCGAACTTCCGTTCACGCAGGCCACTCTCGATCAGCGCGAGGAGATCATCTGCTGTCTCCTCGTCGAGCAACGTGTTGGCGTTGCGCGTGACCCTGAACTCCTCGCAACTGTCGATCGCCATCCCGGGAAACAGGAGATCCAAGTTGCCGGCCATCACGCTCTCAAGTGTCACAAAGGTGCTGTCGTTGGGCAGTTTTATGAAGCGGGATACGCCGGCGCCCAACGGGACCTTCACCCGGGCCAACATCTGGGTCGCTTCTTTAGGATGGCGTAGAGCGACCAACAGATTGAGCGCCAAGTTGGAAACGAAGGGAAACGGGTGAGCCGGATCAGTCGCCTGAGGTGTTACCAGCGGAAAGATGTTGTCCAAATAGTGCTCACGTAAGTACCGCTGGCTCTTCTTGCCCACGGCCTCGTAGGTCGTGACCACTATCCCGTGCCGCTCCAGCTCGGCCAATACTGACCGGAGGATCTCCCGCTGGCGCGCTTCCAGTTGCCGGACCAACACGTAGCACTCATCGATCTGCTGCTCGGGGGTACGTCCGTCGGCGGTGGGCTTCTGCACACCCGCTCCCACCTGCTGCTTGAGTCCTCCAATTCTCTTCATGAAGAACTCGTCGATGTTGGAACCGACTATTGCTAGGAACTTGACTCGCTCCAAAAGTGGCGTACGCTCGTCTTCCGCCTCGTGGAGTACGCGGAAATTGAAGTTGAGCCATGTCAGCTCACGGTTCAACAGATAGTCCGGTCCTACCAGATCGAACTTGCCGTCGGCGTCAGGTTCAGGGAGGGGTCCCGGATGGGAAGGGGTGGCGTGCGGAGCTTGCCGGAGCCCACCATCCGTCGGCGGCCCCGCAACGCGGACGTGCGGGAACTCCACCACTGAACTGCCTTTCGACTCGACCCGTTCGTCCCGAGCCGACTGAGCACTACGTTTCATGAATACCACCCGGCGATGCTGAATGCGCGTGCCGGCGCTTCCTGTGGCTGCACGACCCAACCGCGCAGGCCCCTACGCCCCCACGTGGCCCGTAACCCTTAATCATTATTCATCTTCGGGCGCTGCACAAGGATCGGCGATCACCCCCGCTCCTCGTCCCGGTCGCGCGACGCTATGGCCACCTTACGCAGAATCGCCGCGACCGCTCCGAGTAAGGCCTCAAGCTCATAGGGCTTGCCAATGACCGGCTGGCCCGTCTTATCGAGGAAATCACGGGATTCAGGGTTCACGTAGTCACCGGTGACAAATACGAACCGGCTAGCCAGATGGGGCATGTTGTACTCTATCTGCTCGAACAGAGTCCGACCTCCAACAAACGGGAGCCGTAGATCGGAGATGACACAGTCGATCTGGCTCTTCTCGAGCACCTCGTATGCCTCGAGCCCATTCGCCGCAGCGACGACCCTAAGACCCAATCGCTCGAGCAGTCGTGTGATGACCGCCCTGTTGGGTTCGTCACTCTCGACCAGGAGGACTGTGGCCGGCCCCAGAGCAGAGCCGTCGTACTCGTACAAGACCTCAGGTATCGTGTCGGGTGCGGCCGAACTCACCTTGTGGAGCAGGCCAGCCGATATCTGGGCCGCCCTGTCCACTTCGGCTTTGATCTGCTGCAGCCTGTTACGTTGCTCACTTGTCAGATTCGGGGCGTCAAAGCTGGCGTGCGCCCTTATCACGTTGAGCCGGTTGTTGAGCGCGTTCGCCGCCTCGATCAACTCAGCTTTGAGGAACTGCAACGACGCCGTCATGACTTCTGGCGGCGGCTCCTCGCCCTCGATCGCTGCCGGCTGACCCTCGCGGTGATCGGGCCCGCCGTCTCCTTGCGGTTCGTCCGGATCCGGTCGCCTGGCCACAGCGGACCGTGACAACAGAACGAGCGCCAGCACGGCCGCGCCGGCCGCTCCGAACAAGACGACATCTGCTAGTGCCGTAACGTGCTCCTTTATGACCCTCGATATACTATCCTGTATATGCGTCCGCCACTGTCGTCACTCACATACAGCGAGCCGTCAGGCCCTTGCGCCACTCCCACCGGGCGATGCGCGGCTTCCCGCGGACCAACCGTTGCGCCGGCGAAACCCTCGGCAAACACTTCCCAGTCCCCCATAGGCTCCGCACCATCAAACGGGACAAAGACCACGTTGTACCCACCCTGCGGCTCCGGCGCCCGGTTCCAAGAACCATGGAACGCGATGAACGCTCCCCCCCGGTACCTTGAAGGGAACTGCTCTCCAGTGTAGAAGACTATACCATTGGGAGCCCAGTGCGCGGGCAGGCCCAGCAGCGGCTCCTTCACCCCCCCACAGCGCCCAACAGCAGATCCGTCACCGCCGTACTCCGGAGCCAGCACCAAATGCCCCAGTTCCGGATCGTCATAACAATATGGCCACCCGAAATCGTCGCCGCGCTCGATCGCCACCAGCTTCTCCGATGGCTTTTCTGCGCTCTGCTTATGGCTGAAATACTGCGGCCAATTGGCCGACAGCTGATCACGCCCGTGGATTGCGCCGTAGAGCACTCCGCTGATGGGATGGATGGTAAGTGCCACGGTGTTGCGGAGTCCCGTCGCATACCTGCTACCGTCGGTCTGGGTCTGACCCACTTTGTCAGCGTCGAAACGCCAGATACCCGCCCTGGTTTCCAGCTCGTCGCACGGATCCTTACCCGGGCTGCCGGATGTGCGATCCTCAACCTGACACGCATTGGACGGTGACCCGATGTTGACGTAGAGCGCGCTGTCGGCACCCAGAGCGATGCTCTTCGCCTGGTGACTGCGAGTCGCCGGCAGGGCGCTCACAATGGTGTCCGCTGCCCCTGCCGGCTCCAGGGAGTTGGGTACCCAGGGGTACCGCACAACGGCACTATGGGTCGAGTAGTACAGGTAAGCCCCGTGGAACTCCACGTCGTCCCCCGCTCCACTGCCGAACCGCGCACGCACGTCGGCCACACCATCGCCGTCCGAATCCCTGAGTGCCACCACGCCGCCTGCTTCCGGATCCTCGCGTGACTGACCGGTAGCGACGAAGACGTCACCGTTGGGCGCGACCGTCAGGTGGCGAGCTCGTGGGACGCCGTCCGCCACTACCAGTGCGCAGAATCCGTCAGGGAGCGTGAGCCCGGCGTTGTCCGGATCACACCTCACACCGCCCTGTTCACCAGTCCAAAGGGCGCCTACGAACACCGCACACAGCAGCGGCATACCCGCTCCAAATGTGATTCGCCTCAGCTGCATCGATAAACTCCGCTGGTCTCCGTTGGGCGTCAGGATGTGGGCAGGTTCCGCATCCGTTCCGGGAAGTTGGTGATGATGCCTTGCACGCCTATCATGCGCAAGCGCTCGGCCTCGGATCTGTCGTCAACCGTCCAGACGTGAACCGGCTTGCCCCGGCGACCAGCCCACTTCGCAAAAGACCTGTCCACGACCGTCACTCTGCCCTGCTGGACCGGAACGGTGAAAGCAGCAAAGCCGCGGCCCCTCGGTGCCCAGCCGATCCGAGAACCCAGCCAAAACCGAGCTGTCTCCTGACGAGAGGCTGCACGAGGAAACCCCGCGCGACTGAACGGTCGGAGGGCCTGCTGCTCGAACGAACCCACGAGCACGCGATCCCCAACCCCATGAAGCTCCAACGTACTTGCTACAGCCGGCGCCGCCATCGTCTCCTTCACCTCGATGATCAATGGCACAGCCGGCAAAGCCGTCAGCACTTCCTCCAGCCGAGGAACCCCCTGTCCCGCGCCGGCATCCAACCGCGCCAGCTCCTCCGCCGTAAAGCCCGACACCGGGCCGGACCCAGTCGTGGTCCGGTCCACCTCTGCGTCATGGATGACGACAGGGATCCCGTCAGCACTCAGTCGCACATCCAGCTCGAGCGCGTCCGCACCTTGATCGAGTCCCGTTTCAAACGCCAGTAGTGTGTTCTCGGGACAACATCCCGACGCACCGCGATGGGCGATCACCGGGGTGGCCGTCGTATCAAGCAAGATCACTGGACGTCTCTGCTACGATGCCGGAGCACAATGATCTGCGAAGACCCTTGTGAGATCAGTGGCTATCTCGTCCGCTGACCTCCCCTCAATATCCTTCCTCTCCAACATGAACACCAACTTTCCATCCCTGAATAGCCCCATCTGTGGTGATGACGGCTCATACCCCGCAAAGTGGCTGCGGGCCCGTTCCACGGCTTCGAGCTCCATTCCCGCAAACACCGTCGCCAACCGGTCCGGCCGGGGCCCGCGCTCCAGCGCCTGCCTCAATCCGGGTCGGGCAGACCCGGCTGCGCAGCCGCACACCGAATTGACGACCAACAGCATGGTGCCCTCGGCAACCGAAAACGCACGGTCCACGTCCTGGGGTGAGAGCAGCTCCTCGAAGCCGATTTGAGTCAGCGCCTCACGCATAGGCAGAACCTTCACGGGATCGTAGCCGTGGATCCTCATGTCGCTCCTCCTCGGGCGATGGCCCGTAAAGTGGTCTCCGGCCAAGGGCGCCACCGGCGATGGTGCAGGCGGCCGGGCTATCTCCCAAAGCCACGGCAACGAAGTATGGACCCGGCTCCTCACTCAGGCAACGGAAGGCAACTTGACAGTTCAGGTGGAGCTGGCAACATTGGCTCGTCACTGCAGTGTGCTGCTCTCGAGGGAGAAGACCATGACCTACATCATCGCCGAACCGTGTATCGGCACAATGGATAGAGGATGCGTCGACGTATGCCCGGTCGACTGTATCTACGAAGGCG
>CP070666.1:3965938-3975143 GCA_020351775.1 Gemmatimonadota bacterium
CGCCTCAGCGCCAGCCATGACTCCGAGAAATAGGGGCTGAGAGGATCTTCAAACCATAGGGGCTTGATATCCTTGATCGCATCCGCAACCTGAATGGCGCTGGGCGTATCCAGTTCATTATGGCCATGGACTATGATATCGATATCGGGACCAAGCGTTTCCCGGGCCAGTGTGTAGCACAGACCTATCCTTCTAACCTCTTGAGGACCGATGCTCGGAGCGAATTGACGCGCGATCACACCCATGGCATCATTCAGATCGATCTTATAAGCCTTGAACCCCCACCGATCGTCTTTCAATTCTTGCGCCCGGTTGCGCCAATCCTCTATGTCCCAGAAATTCCCGCTATGAGGGCAGTGCGAATATAGCGGTATCTCATCGCGAAACTTGCCTCCCAGAAGGTTGTAGACCGGTTGATCGAGTATATTTCCAGCTAGATCCCACAAGGCAATGTCGATGCCGCTCATTACACGTATCTGCCGTTGTCGCTGGGGAAATGCATAGAACATATTGTGATGATGAACCTGAATCGCGAGCGGATCTTTACCGATAAGCCCCAGGCCCGATGAAGAGCCCTCTTCTCTCATGTACTGACGAATGACATCTCTCACAAAGGGGCCGCTGCCGCTTGTCGGACCATAACCCACATATCCAGCATCGGTCTCGATCTTGATTATGGTCCCTTCGTTTGTATGTATAGCCTTTACAGCTGTAATTCTAATCTGGTCCCGGGCGGGCGCCGCCAATGATTCATAGTGAGCAACGGTGATGCCGACAGGTATGGCCCCAGCTACCTTGATAAAACTTCGACGAGAAAGAGTCATTGATACCTCCCGATATCGCATTTTCACCTAATGCGGCTTGATGTGAATCGCGGCAGTCGTTAGCGATAACCGTGGTGATCTGCAGTGCGGCGGTGAGGCGGTCTCTTACATGGGCCATGGGACTACGGACGTGGGCGGAGGCGACACAACTTGTAGACCGTTCACCTTTGCAAGCGCGTAGATCAATTCGTCGGTGACACCATCGCTAAGGTACTGAGTCTCACTGTCCTTACTGGTGTTCACGAACGGCAAGACGGCGATGGTTCCATCTCGTGGCAGTTGAGAGACTGCTCTTTCCTGCTGCAGCTGTGCCACTGTGCCTGGAGGTTCGATTGCCTCACCGAAGGCCGCAGCAGTTGCGAACCGATCCGTAGGGTTCTTCGCCATCGCCTTGGTAATGGCGGCTTCTACCGCCGCAGGCACATCAGGTCGGATCTGACGCAGTGGTTGCGCCTCATGAGTGATCTGTTGGGCTACCGTTTCTTGCAGAGTCGATCCAGTAAACGGTGGACGGCCCGTGAGCATTTCACATAGCACACACGCAAGTGCATACTGGTCGCTGCGCCCGTCGATAGTTTCATCGGCGCTGGCCTGTTCGGGACTCATATACTCGGGAGTTCCCACGGCGAGACCGACGTCGGTGAAGTCGTCGCAACAAGCCGATATTGCTCGGCCGACCCCGAAATCGGTGACTAGCGGCTGACCCTCTTGGAACAGGATGTTCTCTGGCTTGATGTCCCGATGAAGGACATCGTTTCTATGAGCGTAGTCCAATGCCGCCGCTACGACACGCGCGATCCAGAGTGCTTCGTCAATTGGGAGTAGTCTTTGAGATCTGAGACGGGCACGCAGGGAGTCGCCGTCTACCAGCGGCATCACGAAAAAAAGGAGACTGTCGCTCTCGCTCGAGTCGTGTAGCGGCAGGATATGAGGATGGGTGAGTCCGGCAACCAGCCGGATCTCTCTGAGAAACCGCTCGGGGTTGTACCCGAATTTCGAGAGCTCCGGGTGGAGCACCTTGATTGCAACGTTGCGCTCGTGCTTGAGATCTCGAGCTCGGTATACGGTCGCCATCCCACCACGTCCAATCTCATGCTCGACGCGGTACCGATCCTTAACAGCAACAGCGATACGGTGCATAGTATCCGGCATAGATACAAGATGGAGGTCAGGCCGGGCCTCCGCGAGGGTGGCGCCACGTCATTGGGACCATCTTCTGAGCTTGATCGATCCCTTCATAGGAGTGGATCCGGGTCTCCCGTTCGCTGAAACAGGATCACAGCGCTCGGTAGCTGTCGGGGCTTTGGTGAGAGGCCCGTCGTGACGGGGCTCCCGGACCTGTGTGCGTCGGATGTGCTTCGGAACCACGGTTGTCTTCGCGGTGCGCCGTGAGTTTCTCCCCCACGACAGGGTTATCTGAATATCCCCTTACGTCCTGGAGGCCAAACGAAGCTAACGGGAAGGCATGGAGACCTATTCAATCACCTCCACGGTCTCCCCTTAGGGAGTGGAATCTACGTGATCTGGTCGATAGTGGCCTCTTGGAAGTGGCTCAGTGTAAAGGAGAAGAAGTAGGGGAACTTGGTTATTCTACTCTAGGGTGGAGCCCCACAGAAGAAGAGAGGGGGCGCACGCCGCCGTTGATCTGGAAGGCCGTTGGCTTGTGAGCGGGATCAGAAGAGCCCTGGCAGCTACCGAGTGCGGTGGTTCTCTCTCGGGGAGCGGGCGCCCCACGCTCAGCTCCGAGCCATGCAACAAAGCCGGATCGCAGTGTCACCACTATGATGCACCGAAACCCAGCGCGATGCACCAAAGCCCTCGCGAGCTATGGGCCTCCCAGCGCCGTCTTCGGATCGATCTGCGAGGCGCGCCGCGCCGGCAGCCACGCTGCGACCATCCCAACGGCTGCAATGAGAGCGGCGGAACAAATGAAGGTCACCGGATCACGGGGTTCCAATCGAAAGAGCAAAGCTCCTGCGAAACGCGTTACCCAGAGGCTGAGAGCCCCGCCGAACACGGCACCGACGCCGACAAGTAACGCCACGTGTCGACACACCATTCGAACCACGCGCGCGGGAGCCGCTCCAAGAGCCATGCGAATGCCAATCTCGGCTCGGCGCTGAGCGACGGCATACGAAGTAACGCCGAACAGGCCGAGCCCAGCCAACAGCAGTGCCAGTACACCGAAAAAGGCGGAGATGATTGCGAGGAGTCGCTCCTGAACGAGTCGTGCATCGACGTCGTCTGTGATCGGCCGCACGGTGAGCGCGAATGTTGGATCAATTCGACCGATCGTTGAAACCACACTGCTCGCGAGCCTCGTGGGAGTTCCAGCAGATGCCCTGACACTCACACTGATCGGGTACGGAGGGTCGTGCTGAAAGCTATGCTTGGTTCCGTCAGCGAGTGGCAGGTATACCATGGGTGTCGCCGATGCGCGCAGGGACCGATAGATGACGTCGTCGACGACCCCAACGATCTCGAGGGGGGAGTCGTACTCATCGCTGAGAAGGTAGCGTCCGACGGGATCGCTGCCGCCGAGGAAACGCTGGGAGAATGTTCGGTTGACGATTGCCACTACTGGGGAGTCTCGCCCATCAAGATCATCGAAATCGCGTCCGGCCAGCATGTTCGTGCCATATGTGGCAAACCAATCGGGAGTGATGTAGTTCGCGTGGACATAACGTTCTCTTTCCGGGATCGACGGCCCGTCAGTAACGGTTACGTTGAGCACCCAGACGCCACCCGGGCTGACCGGCGTCTTCATTCCAAGTGAGGCGGTCTCTACTCCGGGAATCGTCTGCACTGCCAGGCGTATGCGGTCCCCGAGGTCGAGTCGTTGAGTTGGCTCTGACCGGCTGTTCTTGGCATCAACGTCTACGACGAGCACGCGATTCTTGTCAAATCCCGTATCAAGCGTTGCGAGACCTGCGAACGTGCGGACGAAGAGACCGGCGGCGATGACCAGGACGAGCGACAGAGCTACCTGCGCAACAACCAGAATGCTGTGGATCCTGGTACGTCGGGTGAGGGAGTGGCTGCGTCCGACATCCTTGAATGCCTCCGCCGCCTGCGTCTGTGCGGTGCGGACCGCCGGCACCGTGCCGAAAAGCGTGGCAGTCCCGAGGCCAACGATCGCACTGAACCCCAGCGTACGCGCATCGAGCGAAACATCGAGGAATACGGCCGTCGTCACCGTCGACAACTGGTGGACCAGAATATCGCTGCCCCACCTCGCGACAACCAAACCAAGAGCGGCGCCCGTACCGGAAAGCAACAAGCTCTCTATCAGGCATTGACGCGCAAGCCGAAAGCGTGAAGCTCCGAGAGCCTTTCGAACACTGAGCTCGTGCCGCCTCGTCGCAGTGCGCGCGAGCAGAAGGTTGGCGACGTTTGCACATGCTATCAGCAGCACAATAGCAACGACCACTAGCAGAATAGAAACTGGCTGCTGGAACCTGCTACGCAGTGACGAACGTCCGGAAGCAGCAGGCTCAAGCGTCCACGGCTGGCGCATGTACGATTCGCGCCGCTGCTCGTCGAAGAGGTGCGGGACCGTGGCATCGCGGATATGCGGCTGAACTCCTTGGAGCGCCGAAGTAGCGGCCTCCAATGTTTGACCTGGTTTGAGTCGAGCCATTATCCCTAGCCAGGTGCCAAAGGCATGCTCGACGATGCTCCCGCGCCCGCGAATGAGCGGTTCCGTTTCCAGCGGCACAATGACATCAAACTTGCGCCCAACGTCCAGCCCGAAGAAGCTCGACGGCGTAACGCCGATAATCGTGAAAGGCACGCCTTCGATGGTCAAAGTCTGACCGAGAACGTCCCCCGCGCCACCGTATCGTCGTTGCCAAAAACCATAACTCACAACGGCCACGGGCCCTCCGATCCCTCCCCCGCGGCGGTCGTCGCCCTCACCAAACGTTCGGCCCAAGACCGCAGGAACACCTAACACATCGAAGAATTGGCCGCTCGCGTAGATTCCTTCGACGAAGTCCGTCTGCCCGCCCGCCGATAGGTTCAGCCTGTCCGGCTGCCAGGCAAACACCCCCTCGAAGAGCTGAGATCGATTGTGAATCTCTTCCCAGACCGGGTGCGACCAATTTGGCGAGTCTCCCGCGGACACTAGCACAAGCTCATCTGGGTCAGAAACGGGTAGGGTCTGCAACAGGAGACTGTCAGCAATGGAAAACATGGCTGTGTTTGCGCCAATGCCAAGTGCTAGGGACAGCACGGCGGCTCCGGTTAACAAAGGGCGGTTCCGCATGCTACGGAGGCCGTAGCGCACATCCTGCAAAAGAGTTTTTAGCGGGATATTGGGACCTCTAATACCGCGCACTCGCGGTTTGCGTTGGCGGAATCGTCGGACAATGACTGATAGGTGCTCGCGCGGCACCGACCGGGCGAGGTCGAGCACAAACCAAGGCCATAAACGGAGCTTTTCGAGAATGCTCGGAGATTGTGAGGCACGCTCAAAACGGGATGCGAAAGCCTCCAACATCTGAGACCCGTATTCCCTCCGGAAGGACTTGGGGTACAGCCTCAGTGCGGCCACGAAGATCCTGAACGCTAGCGGACGACGAGGGCCGGTGCTCAACTGGCGTTCCTCTGCAATTGCTTGTCCTGGGCTATTCGCAGCAATGTTGCGAGACGATCTGTTTCAAGCGACGCCGCTCGGCGGCCCAACCGAGTAAGTCTGTAGTAGCGACGCCGAGGATCGTCCTGGCCACCACCAGGACGTCTTGCCTCATCGATCAGGTCCGCTTCGAGCAGTCGCTTGATCGTGCCATAGAGGGTTCCAGGTCCGGGCAGCACCTTCCCTCCGGTGCGTCGCTCCATATCCTGCATGATGCCGAGGCCGTGACGGTCTTCATCCGCCAGAGCCAACAGGATGTGATACACCGCAGGAGTGAGTGGCAGCAGTCGTCTTGCTTGATCATCGAGCTTCGTCATAGCCTCGTCACTCAAGAAATATCCGTAACAGATATATCCACCACGGATCCTTTACGCAAGAGGTATTGTCAAGTTAAGCTGCTATCAGTCAGACCTCGCTGATGAATAGCAGGACGAGCGGCTACCACAGACACAGGTTCCCTCCCCAGATCATCAGTCACGCCGTTTGGCTGCATCACAGATTCTGTCTGAGCTTCCGAGACATCGAGGACCTCCTTGCGGAACGCAGAGTTATCGTCTCCCACGAGACCGTTCGGCAGTGGTGTCGGAAGTTCGGACTCGACTACGCTCGGGACCTGCGACATCGGCAGGGTCGAAGGGGAGACATCTTGCGCAGCCGGTCCTTTCAGGATTGGGTAGAAGTAGCGGGCGTCTAATCCCGCACGCCAACAGTAGCCGACGACTGCCACGATACACGGCGGTCCGCATTAAGTTGACAAAGCGCCTAATCCACCTCGAATGCTACGAGCGGATCCTCCTTTGCCGCACGCCGAGCGGGAACGTAGGTAGCGAGCAACCCTGCCAGCACTCCCAGCGCTGTGGCTGCGGCGAGGCTCCCAATATCCCTCACGGCAACTCCATACACCAGAGAGTCGAGAACCCGAGCGCCGAGCGCGGCAACGATCACCCCGGCAGGAGCTGCAGCAAGCAAGATTATCGCCACGCGCTTGAGCTGCATGCGAAGCAGGCTCCCGGGGCTTGCACCCAACACACTGCGGATTGCGATGGCACGGCGCTGCTGAATCACGACGTACGAGACGACGGCGTACAGACCCAGTGCAGACAGAAACGCGGCCGACAGTGCCAAAATGACAACCAGGGTCGTTACTGCCCGCAGCACGCTAGTCGCCGAGCTGAGATTGTCGGAAAGGAGTTGAACCTGCATGAGCGGCTGACCCGTCCCGAGTTCCCTCACCACATCTCGCGCCGATTGAATCACAGAGCGAGGATCTCCCTCCGTGCGCACCGTGAAATAGAGCGGAGCCCATCTCCACAGGCCAAAGGGCAGATAGACCTGCGGACGGACCACTTCGGTCGGGTCGATCGCCCTGGAGTGCGCCACCACACCTATGATGCGCGGGTCGGGAAGGCGCGAGTACCTGCTTCCTCCGGGAACACCGACTCCAATCCTCTTTCCGATAGGATCTTGGCCAGGAAAGGCCGACTGGGCAAGCGTCTCATCAATCACGGCGACCGGCAAACCTTCCGCGTTTTCGACATCCGTGAAATCTCGTCCCCGGAGAACGGGATTGCGGACAGATTCGAAGTATCCCGGGAGGACGGCGTAGAAGTTGGCTGCCTGCTCGTTGCCGATCACACCTGCCTGAGTCCCACCCGCAACAAAGTTGTTTATGGTTCCCCGACCGCGAAGCGGCGGATTCGAGATAGCGCCAACTGATACCACGCCGGGTAACAGCGCCAAACGATCACGGATCTGCCTATACTCGCGGTTCTCCCGTTCAAAGCTCCAGCCCGGGCCGGCCAGCGAGACTTCAAACGCCACAACGTTTCGCGGCTTGAAGCCGAGGTCGGTTCGCGCCAACTCGCTCGCGCTGCGGAACAGCTGTACGGCCGCGAAGAGCAACACCACCGCCATCACCACTTGAACGCCAACCAAGACCGACTGGCCCGCCGCGCGAGGTGTAGCGGTCCTGTCGGAAGCGCTTCCGAGCGACTTCCAGGGACTGCCGCTCGTCTGTCGCCAAGAGGCGACGGTGCTCACAATGAGCACCACTACCGACACGAGACACACGGGAATGACCAGTGCATCCCACCCGAAAACAATGTTTTCCCAGCGTGGCACCTCCGGCGGTATGACAACACGCAGCCCTGCACCGCCCCACACGGCAAGACCGGCGCCGAGCGCGCCACCCGCCGTGATCAGGAGAACGCTCTCCTGCAGCACGTCCGTAAGAAGTCTGCCGCGGCTTGCGCCAAGTGCCGCCCGGACGGCCGTCTCCTGCCGTCTCCGCCGTTGCCCCACGACGATCAGAGCTGATGCGTTGACGGTTGCGGTGACCAGCAGGAGAAGTACGCCGACCAGCGCGGCGACGATTGCGGGTCGCGATTCACGAACCAAGTCTGTGAGAAGCGGCGAGACGGAAAACCTCAATCGCGAATCGCCGTAGTCCGGATACCGCTCCTTCTGCTGGAGCGCGAACGCTTCGAGTGATGCGTTTGCCTGTTCGTACGAGACACCGTCCGCCAATCGGACCAGCGTGTTCCACCCCCACAGAAAGACCCCCGGCTTGCCGTACACCGCCTCCACCGGGGTCCACACATCAACCGTCGGTGGAGCGTACGATCCGCGTCCCAGCAGAAGCCGGAAGTCTGCAGGCATGACGCCCACGACCTCACGAGGGGCTCCCCACAAGGACACCGAGCGTCCGATGATGCTACGATCTGCTCCGAAATTGGTGCGCCAGACGTGATGACTCAGGATGACGACGCGGGCATCGTAATCCTCAACAGTGAACGAACGCCCGATTAGGGGTGACACGCCCAGCATCTCGAAAAGACCCGAAGAAACACTCGACCCCGACACGGCAACAGCCTCCCCGCCTACCTCCAGCCAGGCGGGGTTGAATATGGCCCACTCGACCGCGTCGAATACCCCTTCCTGGTCCCGGAGATTGAGGATCTCGTCCTGGTCGAGCCCAGGATGGTTCACCAGTTCGCCTACATCGATCCGGACCACGCCTATCCGGTCCGGCTCTTCAAACGGCAGGGGTTGAAGCAGAACTCTGTTTACAACAGTGAGACCGATAGTGGCCGGGGCAACGCCGATTCCCAGTATTAGTACAACGCCGACGGAAAGGCGCCATTCGGTGAGAAGTCGCCGCATCGATTGTCGCGCCCGGGTAGCTAGTCCGCTCGTGGAACCGTTCAAGAATACGATCTCCTTGCCGCCGTGTTCCGAACTACATTGGATTCTCGCCAATCAGGTCGTTCCCACCGGGTATTGCGAGGAAAGGGCAAACCACGTGCCAGCGACCGCGATTCGCATAACCTCGTGTATGACTTGCAATTGGAGGATTCCGGTTGTTGGCCGCCGCCGGGCGCGGTGTGCGATTGCGAGATGTGGGAATCCCAATACCGGTCAAAGCCCCATACCGACTTTCACTCTCGTGCGATCGATGGCACGAACAGGCGGGTAGCTCAGATCCAACTGTTCCCGTCGTAGTGGAAAATCCTGCCGCCCGTTCCCACCACCTAGACGTCGGTTGGAGATGTGCCCCATACTCCTGAGACCCCCGGCCCGCTCCAGACATCGCTCCAGGCGGTCCCGTCGTAGTGCAGGATCACTCCATCGCCACCGACCGCGTATATATCGGTCGACGACGTGCCCCAGACACCAGTGAGGACCGACTGCGTCCCGCTGGTCATGCCACTCCACTCGCTCCCGTCATAGTGCAGGATCGTGCCGG
>CP070666.1:3975243-3992718 GCA_020351775.1 Gemmatimonadota bacterium
GAGTCCTCTGATGCAGCCGATCAACGCAATGGCGAATCCAAACGACATGCTCTTGAACAGCCCGTACCAGATGTCCTTGAACTCGTAGAACAGCCGCAGCCCCTTCACGAACTCGATCGTGGAGAGATCGAGCAGGCCGACTGACGTGATCCAGCCCGACACGATCCCGACAGCCTCCGAAAGAGCTACCACCACCGGAAACATGAGGGTGGCCGCCAGCACACGGGGCACGACCAGATAGGATTGCGGATCGTAAGCCAGGGTCTCGAGGGCATCCACCTGTTCGGTCACCCGCATGGTCCCCAATTCTGCTGCAATGTTCGCGCCGACCCTGCCGGCGAGCGCGAGCCCCACCAGCACCGGCGCCAGCTCGATCATCACCGCCTTGCCCACCATCGTTCCGACGAAATAGAGCGGGACCGCGCCGGTAAGCGTGTAGGAGGCCAGCAGAGCCAGGACTATGCCGGTGAATACTGAGATGAAGAGCGCAATTGGGAGCGACTGCACTCCGATGCGTCGCATCTGCACCGGTGTGAGCGCAGCCCACACTCGCACATCGCGGAAGCTCCGCGCGAAGTCGGACACAAAATGCCCTACGCGGCCTACGCCGGTTAGCGAGGCTGCGAAACGGTTGGCTACGCCTTGATACACGGGGCGAATTTACGCGTACACGAGCAATGAGGCCAGGGCCGCGACGACACGTGCGTCGTGGCGGCCCCGGCCCACTTCTGCGTTGATACTAGCTTTCAGGCGGCGAAACTGGCCAGAGCGCGCCCGACGTCACCCTCGCGCAGCCGCTTCAATGCACGATCGCGCAGCTGACGCACCCGCTCACGCGTTACGCCGAGCATGCCTCCGATTTCCTCCAGAGTATGCTCGCGACCACCGTCGAGACCGAAATACAGCCTCAGCACCTTCGCGTCGCGCGCCGGGAGCGCCTTGAGCGCATCCTCCACTTCGTCGCTGAGGAACCGCTCCATCGTCTTCTCTTCGGTGTCGGGCAGATCCTCGGCAATGAATCGTTCGATCAGCGCGCGATCGCCGTCGGGATCGAGCGGTGCGTCGAGACGTACCTCGCCGGTGTTGAGGGCCGCCAGCGACTGAACGACCTCAAGCGATAACCCCGTCGCAGACGAGATCTCTTCCGGGGTCGGCTCGCGCCGTAGCTCCTGTCGCAGCGCCTCGGCTGTTTTCACGATCTTGGACAGATCGGCGGTACGGTTGAGCGGAACTCTAACTGTCCGGCCCTGCCGGGCCAAGGATGCCAGAATCGCCTGCCTGATCCACCACACAGCATAGGAGATGAACTTGACGCCCTGATCGGGATCGAACTTACGTGCCGCGGTGAGCAGCCCCACGTTGCCCTCGCCAATCAGATCGGTGAGCGGCAGACCACGATTCTGGTATTTCTTCGCCACCGAGATAACGAATCGGAGATTGCGCTTGGCCAATTCCTGCATCGCCGCCTGATCGCCGGCACGCACCTTCTTTGCCAGCTCGATCTCTTCCTGCGGGGTGAGCAGCGGCGTCTTGCTCACCTCGTACAGATATTGGTCGAGCAGATCGCGGTCGTCCTCACTCACCGCGATTGCCTGCACAGTACGACGGCGGCGCTTCTTCTTCTGAGTCGGATGTGTCATGGCGCCCCTGATATGCCTCCAAAGAGCCGCGGTCGCAAGGGGTGACCTGCAGCTCGCCAGTATCGCAGATTTGCGCGCAGCGGCGCACCGCTGCGCGTCCTTCCGTACACCCTACGCCGCCCGAAGTTCACTGGTGCCAACCACTTCGCTTGACACTGCAGAACACGCTGGCTAGCTTGCCATGTTCTGGTCGGATGGCGTCCGAGCGCCATAATATAACGGGGGCGTAGCTCAGTTGGGAGAGCGCTTGAATGGCATTCAAGAGGTCAGGGGTTCGATTCCCCTCGCCTCCACTCCCCAGGAGCGGTAGGACTAGGCGGCCCGGGCCACGGGCGGGTGCGGTACCCCTGGCGTGGACCGGCACGAGGTCTCGGACCCGCGGCAGACGTACAGGTCCGGTTGTTGCATGATAGTCTACGACGCCGGGCGGCGCGTGCGGCGCTCCGGTTTCTGTGGTAGATTTGTAATCCCCTGCGGGAATAGCTCAGCTGGTAGAGCACAACCTTGCCAAGGTTGGGGTCGCGGGTTCGAGTCCCGTTTCCCGCTCTCGAGGCAGAGCTGAAGCTCTGACTCATCGATTGGAGGCGGCCGAGGCCGCCCAGCATGATCATCGGCGCGGGGTGGAGCAGTCTGGTAGCTCGCCGGGCTCATAACCCGGAGGTCGTGGGTTCAAATCCCACCCCCGCTATTGACCAGACGGGTAGACGGATAGACGGGTAGGAACCGCCTACCTGACTCGACGTCTACCCGTCTGGCTTTGGGCGGTTAGCTCAGTTGGTTAGAGCGCTACGTTGACATCGTAGAGGTCACAAGTTCGAATCTTGTACCGCCCACTTAACGGTGGCCGGTGGGCAGTAGCCAGTGACCAGTCGGGGCCAGCCGAAGCTCGGTGCTACTGGCCGCTGATTGCTGGCAACTGGCCACTCGTCGTTTGCGCCCATAGCTCAATTGGATAGAGCGTTTGGCTACGGACCAAAAGGCTGGGGGTTCGAATCCTCCTGGGCGCATGGCCGCGGATGAGATGACCCGTGGCTTCGGGGTGTAGCGCAGCCCGGTTAGCGCGCCTGCTTCGGGAGCAGGAGGTCCCCGGTTCAAATCCGGGCACCCCGACTGGACTCATGTCACGGACTCTACGATCCTCATTCGCCACGCTCGCCCTGTTGACGGCCATGATGGGGGCACCACCGGCGCAGACCAAGGCCCAGCGTGAAGCGCTGGCGCAGGCGCTGAGGCGAGAGGTGTACCCGGTTCACGTCGTGTTCGACAGCGAGCGGCGGGAGCAGAGCAGCGACGAATTCGACATACTGGTGTTCGGTCGCGACGGCGACCCAATCGTAGTGGTTGTCAGGCGCCTGTAGCTCAGTTGGATAGAGCGTTGGCCTCCGGAGCCAAAGGTCGCGCGTTCGAATCGCGCCAGGCGCGTCTCGATTAGCCCTCGAATCGCACCGATTCGGGGGGCTACTCCTCACCGCACCACCGCACCAGGCCAAGACAGCGATCCAGCCAGTCGACGTTCGGAGATCAGGTGGTGCTCATGTTCCGGCAGCGGCCAGAGTCCAGCGAGGATCCGCCTTCCGCAACGGAGTCGAGCTGGCCAACGAAGCAGCGGGTCCTGCTTGGGAGGCTCCGCCATACTTCATGGAGCGTTCGGGCGTACCGGGGCACTCCGCCCTGAACCGCGATATCGGTCCAGAAGCGTCCGCAGGCGGGATACAATGTCCGGATGGACACTGTACAGGTTGACCGTCTCACCAGGATCATCCTCGAGGTTGTAGAGCTGGCCGTCAGGCTCACCCGGTGCCGGTACCAGTGCCTGTGGCTCGCTGAAACCGCCTGATCCGCGACCCAGTATCAGCTTCCACGGTCCTTGGCGGATCGCAAACACGCCAGTCAGCGAATGATGAACCGTTGCCTCACGTAGGGGTGATTGCAGCTCCGTGCCCAACAGAATCGGGAGCATGCTGTAGCTGTCTTCCCCAGCGTTCTGAGGAAGCTCCTCAGAAAGGATGTCCGCCACCGTGGCCAGGAGATCCACTAGGCTGATCGTTTCGTCGCTCGAGCTGCCAGCCGCGATGCGCCCCGGCCACCGCGCAATGAAGGGAACCCGGTGGCCACCTTCCCAGATGTCAGCCTTCTGACCACGGAGTGCACCGTTCGCACGGTGGCCGTGCTCCTGAATGTCAGATGCTAGCCAGTGTGCCCCATTATCGCTGGTGACGAAGACGAGTGTGTTGTCGTCCATGCCGGAGCGTGTCAGGGCATTGAGAACGCTTCCGATCGCGGCATCGACTTGCGCGACGAAGTCGCCATACGGTCCGGCGGCGCTACGCCCCACAAACTCGGCAGTAGGAAGCCATGGTGTGTGTGGTGCGGAGAACGCCAGGTAGAGGAAGAAGGGACGAGCCGAACTCTCCTGTTCTTCGATGAACGCCACTGCCCGATCGGTGAGTGTTGGCAACACTTCGATGTGACGGAAGCCGGGGGCGATGGCGCCCCCACGCCAGAAGCCGTTTCCGCCGCTGCGCCGCATTGCACTTGCACCAATGGAATCCGTCGGCTCGGCTACGACCCGGTCGTTCTCCACATATACGTAGGGGACCATGTCGAGAGACGCCGGGATTCCGAAGAAGTAGTCGAAGCCGACGTCGTTTGGGCCGGGACGCAAGGGCTGGCTGTAGTCCGTGCTGTCGCCCGATCCAAGTCCCAGATGCCACTTGCCCACGGCGGCTGTCCGGTATCCGTGGCGTTGGAGTAATGAAGCCACCGTCAGTCGGTCATCCTCGATCAGTGCGGGTGAGTATCCCCACAGAACACCGCTCCGCAACCGCGTTCTCCAGGCGTACCGCCCGGTGAGAATACCGTAGCGCGTAGGCGAACAGACCGCCGACGGCGTGTGTGCGTCCGTGAACCTGAGTCCCTCACCGGCGAGACGGTCAATGTTCGGCGTCGGGATGCTCGATGAGGCGTTGTAGCTACCTGGATCGCCGTAGCCCAAGTCGTCTGCCAGGATGAAGACGATGTTGGGCAACTCTTGCCCGGTCTGGGCGCATCCTGCGGCGAGGAGAGATCCCAAGACAAGGATGACCGCGAATCCGACCATGTCCTTCATCGGACCTCCGAAGCTGAAGGCGACCGCATTGTCGGGCGGTGGAAGATCGAATGCATGCTAAGATGTTGTGGGGGGACGTGCGTGCAAGCGTGCAGCACGAGATTCGGCCTCCAGCTCCTGACGTGCCGCTAGCCTCCGCAGCCAAAGGTCCCGCGTTGACGCCCCATTAATTGCTGCGTCTCACGTGTCTGGTAGCAGGTATAGAGTAGAAGAGCGAGTACTAGAACGACCGCGGCGCACGAGGCGAGCACTTGTTGAATGGGAATCAGGCCCGCGAGCGCGGCGTAGAGAACAGCGACACCCAGAAGGAAGACGACAAGAGCGGTGGGTAGCAAGACCCACTTCCTTTCCACGGGCTTGCGATCGGCGATGAGCAGGAGAACACCCCAGGAGAATGCCACCGCCGACATCAGCCCCATGGGATAGACAAATCCTTCGACCCCCATCCTTGCTGGAATCAGTGCCAGGACCGCGATGACGAAGTCAGCGATCGCTGCCACCCAGTAGCTGGTTCGGATCAAACCCGTATGTTGGTTTGCTGACATTGCTTGCCTCGTCGCGTCGTGGTATCGGCTGCTCACTCAACCTAACTCGTGACTATGTAGCCTGCGTGTCTCCAATATTCCGATGCCAAAGGTCGCGCGTTGACCTCCCCATTACGTCCCCACCTCACCCCGCGGTCTGCTAACGCAACGAATCGCGCCAGGCGCATGAGAAGCGACTGCCCCGCAGTGAGTTAGGCGCTGCGGGGGCAACGCGCCATCGGGTTGATCCACGTATCACAGAACGAGGTGCAGATCCGAGCCGGCTGCACGCTTGACGAAGTCGGCGGCCAACATGATTTTGACTCCCTCCATGAAGTCCTCTTCGGTGAGGTCGAACAGATCAGCGCTCGTCTTGCAGGCCAAAAACTTGACCCCTTCGAGCTGTGCCATCTCCAACATGTCTTCGACGTAGGGGATGTCCTTGCGATACATCTCCGCCCGAAGCTTCTCCGTAAGCTCATCGATTCGAGCTTCAGACGGGTCCACGCCGGTGGGGTAGTAGCGGAGTTGCTGCAGGTGGCCGGGGCGGATCATATGTAGCCCTTCGAACGTGAAGTAGATCAGCGTTTCATATCCGAGCCGCGCTGAGTTGAGCGCCACAATCAGGAGCCCGAAGGCACTCTGCATCGTGAAGTTCGTGCAAACCAACGCGACACGCGGTCTCGTCTTGTGTATCTGCTCGACCATCGTCTAACCTCCTTTACGGTCGCCTCGTCATTACAGCACCCACGGACGTCACCACTTGCCTCCGAATCCACAGGTCGCAGGTTGACCCCGCCAGTCAGTATTCCCGAGCCCGTCGAACTGAGTGAGCAGTCGCAACGCCTAACAGGAGAGTGACGACACCACCCTCGGTAACCTAGTCCGTTGCCCAGCGGATATCGCGCGCTGACGGCCGCCGACCGTAGCTGTGTTGCCGTAATCGTCAGCGTGCCAACCGGCGTGTCGGCACACGCCGTTAGATTCCCGGGTACCGATTCGCTGCACAAGGGGATACCGATGAGCGACACGACCGCGCCCGGTCCGAGGCTACGCAGCAGTCGCTGGTACGGGGGACTCGATCGCGATGGGTTCATCCACCGTAGCTGGATGAAATCAGACGGCTACCCCGGTGACCTGTTCAGCGGCAAGCCGATGATCGGCATCTGTTCGAGTTGGTCGGATCTGACGCCGTGCAACAGTCATCTCGACGAGGTCGCGGAGTATGTCAAGCGCGGGGTCTGGGAGGCGGGAGGGGTCCCGTTAGTGTTCCCGGCCATGTCACTCGGTGAGACCCAGATGCTCCCCACAACAATGCTCTTCCGCAACCTGATGTCGATGGCGGTAGAGGAATCCATCCGGGGGAATCCGATCGACGGAGTGGTACTGCTCGGCGGTTGCGATAAGAACACTCCGGCTCAACTGATGGGTGCGGCCAGCGTCGACATCCCGACGATCGTGCTGTCCGGCGGCCCGAAGCTGAGCGGGAAGTACCGCGGCGAAGATCTGGGTAGCGGCACCTCCGTATGGCAGTTCTCCGAGGCGGTGCGAGCAGGTGAGATGAGCGTAGACGACTTCCTCGCCGCCGAATCTTGTATGTCTCGTAGCAAGGGCTTCTGCAACACGATGGGTACCGCATCGACCATGGCAAGTCTTGTCGAGGCGTTGGGGATCACCCTTCCAGAGAATGCCGCAATTCCCGCTGTCGATTCGCGACGCAGGGTGCTTGCTCATCTCACTGGAAGACGCATCGTCGAGATGGTGCATGAAGATCTTTGTCCCTCCAGGGTCCTCACTCGCGAGTCATTCGCGAATGCAGTGCGGGTGTGTGCGGCGATCGGCGGTTCCACCAACGCCGTCGTTCACCTCCTCGCAATCGCGGGACGCCTTGGCATCGAGTTCAGCCTCGACGACTGGGACCGGCTTGGCAGAGACGTACCGCTGCTCGTAGATCTGATGCCGGCAGGCAAGTACCTCATGGAGGACTTCTACTACGCCGGTGGATTGCCGGCAGTCATGAGGGAGTTGGGGGACCTCCTCGATTTGGAGGCGAGAACGGTATCGGGGAGGCCGTTGCGAGAGCAGGTGGTCACCGCCGAGCGGATCGGCGACGACGTCATTCACCCGATTGACGTCCCGATCCGCGAGGATGCCGGGATCGCCGTTCTGCGTGGCAACCTGGCGCCCGACGGGGCCATTATCAAACCAGCTGCTGCCAGCGGCGCCTTGCTCCAGCACACCGGACGAGCGGTGGTGTTCGAGAGCATCGAAGACTTCAAGGCCAGGATAGACGATCCCGCCCTGGAGGTCGATGCCGACTCGGTCCTCGTGCTCAAAGGTTGCGGGCCGCAGGGTTACCCGGGAATGCCCGAGGTCGGGAACATGCCGTTGCCCAAGAAGTTGTTGCAACGCGGGATCACAGACATGGTGCGGATCTCCGACGCCCGGATGAGTGGAACCGCCTACGGGACCGTGGTCCTGCATGTCTCTCCCGAGTCTGCGGCCGGTGGGCCGTTGGCACTGGTGCAGGACGGGGATGTTGTCTCCCTGGATGTCCCCAACCGATCGCTGCGGCTCGAGGTGCCCGAGGACGAATTGGCTCGCCGCCGTTCGACACCGGAGTCAGGGCCGAGCGAGTACGTGCGCGGGTATGCACGGCTCTACATTGACCACGTGCAGCAAGCACATCTAGGGGCGGATTTCGATTTCTTGGTCGGATCGAGCGGAGACGAAGTGAAACGAGAATCACATTGACTGCCCTGGTGACCGGCGCAGGCGGAGCCATAGGCACAGCCGTCGCTGAGCGTTTGGCGCACGACGGTCATGCGGTTGTGGCGGTCGACATTGACGAGAATGGAGCCGCAGATACCTGCCGCCGTATACAAGAAGCCGGCGGAACCGCTCTCACCATCGCCTGCGACTTGCGTGATGAAGAACAGATCGCGGCCGCTTTCGCCACGACCGCCGACGCGTGCGGCTCGCTCGACGTGCTGGTGAACAACGCTGCGGTGTTCCCCTCGGGACCCTTCATCGACGTCAGCCTCGCTGATCTCGACGACACAATCAGAGTGAATCAGCGCGCCTACTTCCTGTGCGCGCAGCACGCAGCTCGGTCGATGATGGTGTCACACGGCGGTTCGATCGTCAACGTCGCGTCAATCGTATGGCACGGCGGATGGGCGAACATGTCGCCGTACGTGGCCACCAAGGGGGCGATCGTTGCGATGACCAGGGCTCTGGCAACCGAGTTGGGACAGTATGAGATCAGGGTGAACGCCATCGCCCCAGGGGCATTTCCCACCGCCGCGGAACGGGCGCAGCACCCCGATCTAGAGGAATATCAGGCTCGCATTTTGGAGTCTCAGGCGCTCAAGCGGCGCGGTACCTTTGAGGAACTGGCGGCGGCAGTCTCATTCCTCGCCGGGCCCGAATCATCTTTTGTCACCGGCCAAACACTCAACGTCGACGGTGGCTGGATCATGTCGTAGCAGAGCAGGCGACTTTGGCGTTCCCATCCCCTTTCTTCCGCGCCACCTAGTCCGGGTTACACAACTGAAGCTCGACACACCTCTCGGATCCCCCGCAGACCCACGTCGACGTCTGGACGACCGCTGCTGGCGTCGGTTGAGACGGGACAACATGTTATGAAGCAGACTTCGCAGAGCTCTACAGGCCTGGCCTGGGCAGCACGGGTGGATTTCCCCACTGAGGACGGGGCGGTTGTGGGCCAACCACCGGAGTACTGGGCTTGCGCCGTACAGCCGCGGTCGGACGAAAAACGTGGGCTCGTTTCGGCGTCCGAAGGAGGCGCAGCAGACCAACTCGCCGTACGAAGCGATGGTGGACCTGCATAAGAGCGATGCGACGGTCTGACAAGCATGGTGACATGGTTGCTGACCGGCTCATCCCAAAGCTGATGAGTTTGCGCGCGACTCATCAGCAGAGTCGTCGTGCAGCACCGCACATCCGCTATTGATGGAGGACTTATGGGCTCACCACTTAGGACCACCATCTGCCTGGCCACCATGATTCTCCCTGCACTTCTCGGATGCAGCGAGTCAACGAGCTCGTCGGGGGGCTTCACCATCAGTGGCACCGTACAGAACAACACGCAGACGGAGATCCCTACGAACGCACGGTTGCTAGTCGTATGGGTCGTATCGTCCGGGTCGCCGGACTACACCTACGTCTTCGGCCAGGGGACAATAGATCGGAATGCCGGCACCTTTGAGCTCGTCATGACGAATCCCCCGCCGACTGCCGCATTGAACGCGGGCGCGCTGGGCGTTGGCATCGTCATAGCTACGACAAACGCCTCGCTTTCTACAGGGGATGATGTGGTAGATATCCCTGCGACAGATTTGATAGGCGCGGCCGGTTGGTATGGCGTGATATATGTGGGTGATCCCGCTGGCGCAGCACAGGTGCGGACGTGGTCAGCAGACTTCGATACCGGCTACGGGGTGGGTGTGGGTGAGGAAGTACCTGGCTCGTACGACAAGTTCGTTCCGACGAGCCCATCAAGTGTGGTACTGGTAATCGATGACTTGAGCAACATCAGGTTCGTGAACTGGACGTAGGGGCCGCACTCCGATCCAGAACACACATGTGCCGCATAGCAGGCCAGCGGAACCTGACGGTCTCGAGGTGCCTGTTCAGTGGAGATGCGAGGCTGATTGTCTGAACTGAATCAGGCCGGCTGGTAGAGGGTCGTCCAAGCTCATGCAGCGGGCCGTCAAGTCGTTCCAGAGAACCTCTTTCCCTCAGCCTGAGAGGAGCGCATTCTAATGACAAATGTCGACACAGCACTGGCCGCTCGCCTCGAGCAGCTCGAGCGTACGACGCGACGCACGCGCTTGCTCGCCATTGCATCGGGCGTTTTACTGCTGGTGACCTGGCTGACTGCTGCTGCTTGGCAGCAGGCGCAAACACACCAGGACGCGGTGCGTACGAGACTCCTGGTCATCGAAGATGCTGAGGGTCGCGATCGAATGGTGCTGGGCGCACCCATGCCCGACGGGCGAGAGTACGTCGGCATGAAGATCTTGAATGCGGATGGTGCCGAGCAGTTTGGCCTGGGATTGAAGGCGGATGGCAGCGTCAGCATGGGCTTCGACACCAAGCCTGGCGTGGGCCATCCCGCTAATCGCGAGCGGCTCAACATGGGCGTGAGCGCGACCGGCCAAGGATGGATCCGGTACCTGGACAATCAGACTCGGGCGCGCATGTTCGTGCAGCTGGACTCCGCGGACGCTCCAATCATACAGCTGCTGGACTGGCCGGATGACCAGCGGATAGTGGTCCGCCAGATCGGGTTCTCCGGAGAGCAGACGTTCGAATGGGAGCGGTAGAAAGCCGCATGCCAGACAACGAGCAGGCGATTCTGGACTTCCTGGAGAGTTGGACACCCGATTCAGAGCCTCGAGACCGACCGAAAGACGTATTCACGTCTGGCAGGCGCGTTGAACTGGCACGTGCAGACGCATTGACCCACACTGCCTCACAGGAGTCTGCGGATGGCAATTAGCGCATTCGACGATAAGTCCGCTCCACCAAAGGCCGATCAACTGGCGACCGCCCTGGGTCGTGCAAGGCGACTGTGGGAGGATCTCGTGACAGCACTGGCCTCGCAACACCCGCCGCTAACCGAGACGTGGAAATTCGGGGGTAAGCAATGGGGCTGGGCGCTGCAGCTGAAGCAGCGGAAGCGAACCGTGGTCTACCTGACACCGTGCCGTGGTCACTTGATGGCCGGGTTTGCACTCGGGGAGAAGGCAGTTAACGCGGCACACCGCAGCGATCTTCCCTCGTCAGTGCTCGCCGTAATAGACAGCGCAAAGAAATACGCCGAGGGCCGAGCGGTCCGCCTCGAAGTGCGAACCAAGAAAGATGCTGCCGCGGTGCAACAGCTGGCGGCGATCAAGATGGCGAACTAGACGACGAACCGAAGCTCAGCTGGCTGACCCCCAGCGCGCAACCTGACTTTCGGAGGTAGACCGTGTCCATGACCCCTCGCCGGCGCGCGGCCTCGCAGTGTCCCGTCGTCCCACCGCTCGCCCTGGTGCTCGCCACCTGTATGCTGGCATCTCACGCTGCCGCGCAGCAGCAGCCACCACTCTACCAGGACCCCTCGCAGCCCGTAGACGCGCGCGTCGAGGATCTGCTGCAGCGCCTGACGCTCGAAGAGAAGGTGGCCCAGATGGAGGCCATCTCACTCGGGCGGAGACTCGACTCACTGCTGGGCGGAGGGGACACGACCAGCTTCGGGCCGCCCAATGGCCGTCTCGGCTTCGGGGCGGTCACCGGCCTCGGCTTTGCCGCGCGCGGCGGACCGCGGGAGCATGCCGAGCTGGCCAACCGAGTCCAGCGGTATTTCATCGAGCGGACCCGTCTCGGCATCCCGGTGATCATCACCGAAGAGGCGCTGCACGGCCACGTCGCCGCGGGTGCCACTAACTACCCCACGCCGCTCGCCCTGGCCAGCACGTTCGACGTCGATCTCGTGCACCAGGTGTTCAGCGAGGTCGGCTTGGAGGTCGGCTCGCAGGGCACCGATCTGGTGCTCGCCCCCGTTTTGGACCTGGCGCAGGACCCGCGCTGGGGACGCACCGAGGAGACCTACGGAGAGGACCCGTACCTGGCGTCGCGCATGGGGGTCGCCGCCATCACGGGCCTGCAGGGCGACAACGCGCCCTTGATCGACCGCCGCCATGTCGCGGCCACCACCAAGCACTACGCCGGGCACGGTGCACCGGAGGGTGGCCGCAACGTCGGCCCGTCCCATATGAGCGAGCACGAGCTGCGCGATCTCCACTTGCGCACGTTCGAGGCCGGTGTAAAGGAGGCCGGAGTCACAGCCGTCATGCCCGCCTATCACGAGCTGTTCGGCGTGCCGGTCCACGCCAGCCGGTTCATGCTGACGCAGATCCTGCGGGATGAGTGGGGCTTCACCGGCATCGTCGTCTCCGACTTCTTCGGCGTCCGCTACAACACGGGGACGCACCTGGCGGCCAGTGACACCGCCGAGGCTGCGCGGCTCGCCGTGACTGCCGGCGTGGACATCGACATGCCGCGCCTGGAATCCTACCAACACCTCGTGGCCCTGGTGCGAGGCGGTCGGCTGGACGAGGCGTCGATCGACCGGTCCGTGCGTCGCATCCTGCGCGCGAAATTCAACATGGGCCTGTTCGAGAACCCCTATGTCGACCCGGATCAGGCGGAGCAGCTCGTGGCAAGCCCGGCGCACCTCGCTACAGCGCGCCGCGTCGGCGGGGAAGCCGTCACGTTGCTGAAGAACGAGGGCGACCTGTTGCCGCTCGACGCCACTGCGCTTCGCACTATCGCGCTGATCGGTCCGCACGCCGACTACGCGGAGCGGGGCAACTACGCGGGGTTCCCGGCGTCGAGCGTGACACCGCTGGCTGCGGTGCGGCAGCGGGTGGGAACCGACATGCGCGTGATCTACGCCGAGGGCGTGCGTCTCACGGGGAGCGGCACAGGCTTCGGTCCCGCAGTGCTCACCGACGACAGCACCAACCAGCGCCTGATCCGTGAAGCGGTCGATAGCGCCCGCCAGGCCGACGTGGTCGTCCTGCTACTCGGCGCCAACGCACGGATGATGCACGAGGCGTGGGGCGGCAACGAGGGAGACAACGCCAGCCTCGAGCCGCGCGCCATGCAGAACGAGCTCGTGGACGCCGTGCGCGAGACCGGCAAGCCCGTGGTCGTGCTGCTGTTCAGCGGTGGACCGCTCACCTTCGAGCACATCGATCGCACGGTGCCCGCCATCGCCTACTGCTGGTATCTGGGCCAGGAGGCGGGGCACGCCGTGGCCGACGTCCTGTTCGGCGACGTGAACCCCAGCGGGCGCTTGCCCATCACCATCCCACGCTCGGTCGGGCAGCTGCCAGTGTATTACAACCACAAGCCGTCCGCCCGGCGCCAGCCCTACATCTTCGACGAATCGTCGCCCCTCTATCCCTTCGGTTACGGGCTGAGCTACACCACGTTCCGCACCGACAACGTGCGGCTGGAACGCGCCAATATCGCCGCAACTGATTCAGTCAAGGTGTTCGCCGACGTGACTAACACCGGCCAGCGCGCCGGCGTGCAGGTCGTGCAACTCTACATCCGCCAGGACTTCACCATTCCCACCCGGCCGGTCAAGGAGTTGAAGGACTTCAAGCGCGTGGCATTGGAGCCGGGTGAGACGAAGACTGTCGAGCTGATCCTCACACCGGCCAAGCTGGGGCACTACGGCAGCGATGGGCACTTCGTGGTGGATGCCGGTCGGTTCAGAGTCATGGTCGGCAGCTCCTCCCGCGACGAGGACCTGGCCGAGGTACCGCTCGTGGTGCGCTGATCGCAAACTCACGGCGCTTGCGGTGGTGCTCTAGGCCGGCGAATCGTAAGTTCCTGTGTCGAGCGGCAGGGAGCACATCCCATGATTCGAGTGCACCAATCGCCGGGCATCCCCATAGCGTCGTGTGCTTTGCTCGCAGTGAGCATCTGCGCGTTCACTGCGTGCGGCGACGCCACGGGACCGGACCTGACCGCGAGTCCGTACCTGTTCCGCGCGGTGGCGACCGGGGGGAGCTTGACCTGCGGCCTGCAGGGCGACAGCACCCTTCTCTGCTGGGGTGGAACCCTACTCCGCATCCCCACTCGGATCTACGGTGCCCCTCGCCGCTTCGCCGCGATTAGCGGCAGCGGTCACTTCTGTGGGCTCACCGCGGACGGTGCTGCGTACTGCTGGGGCTACAACGGCGAGGGCCAGCTCGGTGACGGCACCACCGAGAGCAGTATCACGCGCGTCACGGGCGACCGAGTGGAGATCACCTTCAAGGCCGTGGCCGGCGCGCATCGTTTCACGACGATCAGCGTGGGCGATCAGCACACGTGCGGGATCACGGTGGACGGGGCCGCGTACTGCTGGGGCGGGAACTTCGAGGGTCAGCTCGGTGACGGCACCACCGAGAACCGCCTGGTTCCGACCGCCGTGAGCGGAGCGCACACCTTCATGACGGTGGATGCCGGTAGCGCCCATACCTGTGCGTTGGCGAGCGACGGCACGGCGTACTGCTGGGGCGAGAACCGTCAGGGCGAGCTGGGCGACGGCACCACCACGGCGCGCCCCGTCCCAACGCTCGTCGCCGGTGACGCGAGGTTCACATCCGTTAGCGCCAGCCAGGTGGTTTCCTGCGGCATCACGCGTGACGCCCGTGCGTACTGCTGGGGTGCCGGCGTCTACCTCGGGGCGGAGCCCACGGACGAGTGTGACTGGTCGGGGAGCACGTTCCCCTGCAGCAAGACCCCGACCCCGATCGCCGGCGACCTCACCGCCAAAGACCTCGCCGCCGGCTATGGGCACATGTGCTCCGTGGCAGAGGACGGCACCGCCTACTGTTGGGGCTACAACCACTATGGCCAGCTCGGCGACGGCACCATCGAGGATCGTGACAGCCCGACGCCCGTGGCGGGATCCATCCGGTTCGCGACCCTGAGCGCGGGAGGCTCCCACACCTGCGGTGTGACGCCAGAGGGGGTGCTGTACTGCTGGGGGGACAACCGCAGGGGCCAGCTCGGAGACGGCTCCGGAGCGCCGATGTGGACGACGCCCGTGGTGGTGTGGGGATGGTGAGCGTGCGAGGGCTCGGGCGTAGCGCCGCGATCGCCGCCGGGTTGCTCGCCGCCGGCTGCGGCGATGGCACAGGCCCCTCGACGCCGACCCACCTCGCCTTCGTCGTCGAGCCGCAGTCGCTGGGAGCCGAGGGCGTCTTCGTGCCCGATGTGGTCGTGGTGGCGCGCGACGCGGCGGAGCGCACGGTGTGGTCGTGGACCGACACCGTCGAACTGTCACTCGCCTCCGAAGGCGGAACGGCGACGCTGCAGGGAACGACGGGGGTCGCGGCGGTCTCGGGGACGGCGGTCTTCAGCGATCTCGCCGTGGAAGAAGTGGGGACCGACTATCGACTGGTCGCGACCTCGGGTGGGCTCGAACGGGCTGAGAGCCAGCCGTTTACAGTGCACGACGTGTTCACTGCCGACACGGTCGCGGGTGGGTCCTACCACACTTGTGCGCTGCTGGCGGACGGCACTGCGTACTGCTGGGGCTGGAACCGATACGGTCAATTGGGAGACGGCACGCAGACCGACCGCTTCCAGCCCACGCCGGTCGCCACGTCGCTGCGGTTCACGGCCATCTCGGCGGGCGCTGGACACACCTGTGCCCTCACGGCCGAAGGCAGCGCCTACTGCTGGGGCTTGAACTGGTCCGGGGAACTCGGCAACGGGACCACGGACAGCAGCCTCACCCCCCAACGCGTCGACTTCGCGTCGCCACTCGTCGCGCTCGATGCCGGGTACGACCACACCTGCGCAATGACCTCGGCAGGTGCCTCCGTGTGCTGGGGCGCCAACTGGGGTGGGCAGCTGGGTGACGGCACGGACACCACTCGCCTTATCCCTACGCCGGTGGGTGGCGGGGTCTCGCTGGTGACCGTCGACGCCGGGTTCTGGCACACCTGCGGACTTGCGGCCAACGGCACCGCGTACTGTTGGGGCTCCGACTACGCGTACCAGCTGGGCGACGGTCCCGAGGACTCTGACAGCGTCTGGGTTCCCAGCCCGGTGGCGGGTGGCCATCAGTTCAGCGCCGCGGTAGCCGGCGGGGGGCCGTGCCACGGATACTCGTGCGGCATCACGACGGCCGGCCAGACCTACTGCTGGGGAACGAACCCCCAGGGGTGGCCCAAATTCCACCCCGAGCCAGCACCGCTCGACGGTGACCCCGGCTTCTCGGCCATCGTGCCGGGCGGCGCCGCCATCTGCGGACTCGACGCCGATGGGCGGCTGTACTGCTGGGGCGACAACTTCTTCGGATCGGTGGGCGTGGTCACCGTATCCCGCGTGCCCACCCCTACCGCCATCCTGCCACAGCTGCGGTTTACAGCAGTTGCAGGCGGCGGGCACCACACCTGTGCCGTAGCCACCGACGGCGCGACGTACTGCTGGGGCAGCAACGAGTACGGCCAACTGGGACGCACGATCGAGGGATCGTCGGGGTGGTCCTCCGGGTGGTCCACGCCGCTCCCCGTTTGGAAGCCGTAACGGCGGGACTGCACAGCTCAGACGAGGCAGACGACGCGCCGCACGAGGCATCAGGCAGAGTCGGCGACCCCGCGCGCATGCTGCAGCGTCCGACAAACCCACTGCAGTTGAGAGCCGCATCGACCGCACCCGGGCTTCCTGGACGGCCGCCTGACTCCCATCTACGTTAAGCAGTTGATTCAGACTCCCGCGACACCACATGGCAGAGGAATGTATGAAGCACAAACTCGATCTCTCGTGGCCGGTTCCGTTCCGGCCGGCCGTTACCCAGGCCTGGGTCCGACTCGCCTTGGCGGCAGGCCTCGCTATCCTCGCACCACTGACCGCACCCCAACGCTCGGTGGCACAAGACGCCACCGCCCAGGAAGACCCGTTTCTCTGGTTGGAGGAAGTGGAGGGCGAGCGCGCGCTGGCGTGGGTTGAGGAGCACAATGCCAGCACCCTGGCCGAGCTCCAGGCTCATCCGTGGTTCTCCATCCTGGAGCAGGAGATCCTCCAAATCATCACGTCGGAAGACCGCATCCCCTATCCCAGCACAAGGGGGGAGATGGTCTACAACTTCTGGACCGACGCGGAACATCCCAGGGGTATCTACCGCCGCACCTCACTGGATTCGTACCTGTCCGGCGCTCCCGCGTGGGAGACCGTCTTGGACATCGACGCGCTTGCAGAGGAGGAAAGCGTGCCGTGGGCTTACCGCGGCATGTCGTGCCTGGGCCCGGAGTACAGGCGTTGCATGGTCAACCTGTCACGGGGGGGATCCGACGCCGCCGAGGCCAGGGAATTCGATCTCCCAGAGGCTCGGTTCGTGGAGGGCGGTTTCTTTCTCCCCCAGGCCAAGAGTTCCGTGGGCTGGGTCGACGACAACACGCTGTTGGTGGGCACCGATTGGGGCGAGGGTTCGCTGACCACCTCCGGGTACGCCCGCATCGCCAAGCTGTGGCGCAGAGGAGCGCCGCTGGATTCGGCGGAGACGCTGTTCGAGGGCGACACCGCCGACGTGGCGGTGTTCGTAGGCTCCTTCGAAACGGCGCACGGGACCCAACCCGTGGTCTATCACCGGCCCAGCTTCTTCGAGGGTACGCTCCACCTG
>CP070666.1:3992818-4002672 GCA_020351775.1 Gemmatimonadota bacterium
AACAGGTTCTCCGCCTGCAGATAGACCCGCATCCCTGGTATCCATGACTGCGGAATGCGATACCCGATCTGCAGGTTTCGCAGCCGGACATACGATCCATCCTCGAGATAGTAGCTGCTCCCTACTCGACCGCTGTAGACATCGCTCTCATCCAATCTCGGGTACTTGGCATCTAGATTGTCGGGTGTCCAGGAATCGGTCAGTCGGTCGCGCCGGACGTTGGTGGCGAAAGTGCGGAACACGTAGAACTCTTTTTGCGCATCCCATATGTCGTTCCCAAAACTCCCGAACAGGGTTGCGCTGAAGTCCCACGGTCCCCACATGACTTCGAGATCCAATCCCGCCGTGAGATCCGGATGCGGACTCCCGATGATCGTCTGATCATCCGCGTTGATCTGCCCATCCCCGTTCAAATCCCTGAACCGGATCCGGCCGGGAGCGGCTCCGTCCTGGCATGCTACCGGACATTCGGGTTCCAGAGCATACGGATCTATCGGCAGGTAGTCATTTGCTGCATCCTGACTCTCAAAGTAGCCATCCCACACCCGGCCATAGAACGAACCGATCGGATAGCCGACCTGGTTGATGTTTGGAGCCCCGAAGCGTGTTGCCCAAACGGCCTGGGCACTTTGGAAGGACTGAGTCTCCCAATCGATCCGGACGATCTTGTTGCTGTAGTGGCTTGCGTTCAAGGTCACACCCCAGGCCCCACCGTCGAATGGCTTTCGATAACCGATAGAAAAATCGATGCCTCGGTTTCTCATCTGACCGATGTTGACGAGAGGGCGATCGGCCCATCCCGCAGTACCGGGCAGCGCGGGAGCGTAGAAGAGATTGTCCGTGTCCCTCTGGTATACGTCCACGACGAGACTGGTACTGCCTCCAAAGAACTCAAGGTCCAAGCCGAGGTTCATCGATCGGTTCTCTTCCCACTTCAGGTCAGGGTTGCCCATCGAAGTCCACCTGAATCCCTGAGCGGGCAAGCTGCCTGTTCCGGCAACATCGTAGTGGGTCTCCCAGATCGAGCCACCAAATTGGTCCACGGTGCGTCCGGAAGGGATGTTCTGGTTTCCCGTGATGCCCCATCCGAACCGCAGCATGATGTTGGTGAAGAACCGGTTTCCCTGCAGGAACGGCTCCTCGGACATTCTCCAGCCGACGCTGAATGACGGGAACGTTCCCCACCGGTTGTTCTCCCCGAATTTGGAGGAGCCGTCTCTGCGCAACGTGAAGTCAACGTGATACTTCTGATCGAAATCGTAGTCGAGCTTGCCAAAGAAGGACAACAACGACGACACACTACCCCAGCTGCCTACATTCTTCGTGTCCGGGTCGCCGAGAGCATCTTGAATATATCTGGCATTGATGTCCGTGGTCAGCAGGTTGTCAATCGAGGCAATGAGAAACCTACCTCTGTTCTGGTTCGCTTCCTGTCCCAACAAGAGATTGAGGTTATGCCGCCCGTCAAACGAGGCCGAGTAGGTCAACGTGTTACTCCACGTCCAATCCCTCAACGTGTAGTACTCCTCGGCTATACCATCGCTCAACACCGGCTCGGAGTTCTCCGGTTTGATTGGCTGATAGAAGTTGAAGGAGTACTCAGTGAGATTGAACCCGAGCCTGGAGGTGAACCGCAACCCTGCCGTAAGATCCACTCTGCCAAACACATTCCCGAAGGCGACCCTGTTTCTGGAAACGTCATCCTTGTTGCCCCACGCCTCCTTGAGGGGATTCGATTGATTCCCTAATCCAGGGGCTTTACCGGAGGCGTAATTACCACGTATGTCATAAACCGGGACGACAGGCTGCATCAGGATGTTCATGCCCATGATGCCGCGCGCGTAGGCGAATACCCCCGGGTCCCACATCCCGCCGTACGATCGATCCAGGGAGTACGTGATGTTCTCACCGATGGTCAGCCTGCCCACGTTGAATTCGGTGTTGACGCGAGCGCCGTACCGCTCGTACCGATTATACGCCGCGGTGCCTTCCTGGCTGAGATAGTTGAAAGAGATTAGATACCGGCTCGCCCGACCACCGCCCATGACGCTCAGGTTGGCATCCGCAACGAGAGCAGCACCGAACACCTCATCCCACCAGTTCGTACCGGCGCTACCGGGCATGATCAAGCTGTCCGGCCAGGAATACACATTGGTATCCAACGTATCCGTTGTCTGATCTACCCCGTCATTGGGCCAGATGTATGCCGGTACTGTGGGGTTGTCAGGATCCCCATACGTGTTCTCCGGGACGGGCCACCCCGCGTTTTCATAGCTTCGTCTTAGGACATCATGGTACTCCAACGCATCCGTAATGAGGAAATCGTCTAAGCCACGAACCGGAGTGGCCATACCCATTCTCACGTCCAGCGAGATCTGGATCGGCCCCTCCGCTCCGCGCTTGGTTTGAATGAGGATGACGCCGTTGGTGGCTCGAGAGCCATAGACAGATGCGGCAGACGCATCCTTGAGGACCTGTATTGACTCGATGTCCGCTGGATTGAGCCAGTTGACATACGAGTCCTCGACCGGCGTACCGTCGATGATATAGAGGGGATCGTTGTTCTGGAACGAGCTGATACCCCGGATTCGCACCGTGCTCCGTGAACCGGGCGAGCCGCTTGCTTCAACCGTTACGCCGGGAATGCGCCCGTCCAGCCTTTGGAGCACACTGGCCGTGGTCTGTCTGGAAATGCTTGGCATATCCGCAGTGGCAATGGCACCCGTGATATCGGCTCGCCGTTGCTCGGTGTAACCGGTAATGATGATGGCATCCAACACCGCGATGGCGGGTTCCATGACGACGTCAAGTGTTGTGCGGCCGGCGACGCTGAGCGCAACCGGGCGGTACCCGAGAGAGGTAAGAATCAATACACCATCGGCAGGAGCCGTCAGAGAATATCTCCCCTCCACATCGGTGCTGGCACTGATATCGGTTCCCTGTACTCGTACGGACACTCCCGGAAGAGGATCACCCTGCGAAGAGGTAACGATTCCCGAGACCTGTATCTGCTGGCCCAGTGTTGACCCGGGTAGGGCCAGTGCCAAGATCAGACTCATTGCCACTTCACGGAAATGGCGTGGTGATCTGCGAGGGACGATCGTGAACCGCATCAAGCCCTCCTTGCCGCTGCGCTTGGTCGTTGGGGCCCTAGCGGTCTCGTCGTCGGGCGGGCGTCTCACTGTGGCGTCTACTGCGGTGTCACACTACGGCATCTACTACGGCGTCCAGCTACGGCGTCTACTCTGGCGGCGGGGCCACAAGGGCCACCGGCGTACTTCAACTGTCAGACAATATGTGATTCGGCGGTGTCTCCCGAGAGTCACCACCGATTGCCACCAGCGCACGAACCGTGGCTGGAGGGCGACGATACAACGTGCAGCGAGGCGTGCTGATCCGCAAGACGTAGCGCCCGTCGTCGCGCCGCGAGCTGTGTTAGACGCCCATCTGGCACACTCCAGGCATCTGCCGTAGCTTACCGCCGTCGGCAACCACGAGCCGTCCCCATGGCCGACCAGTTGGACCGTTTGAAAGAGGCGCTTTCGGACCGCTACCGGATCGAGCGGGAGCTTGGTGCCGGTGGGATGGCCACGGTCTATGTCGCCCAGGACCTAAAGCATAACCGCAAGGTCGCCGTCAAGGTCCTCCGTCCCGAACTAGCAGCTTCACTCGGCGCCGCGCGGTTCTTGCGAGAGATCGAGATCACGTCGCAGCTCAATCATCCCAACATCCTCACTCTCATCGATTCTGGTGCGTCGGACGACACGCTGTACTACGTCATGCCGTATCTCGAGGGTGAGTCACTGCGTGAGCGGCTGAATCGTGAGAGACAGCTGCCCGTAGACGATGCCGTGACGATCACGAAGGAAGTGGCTGACGCTTTGGGGTACGCCCATTCGAGGGGTCTGATTCACCGAGACATCAAGCCTGAGAACATCATGTTCGAGGCGGGGCATGCGGTGGTGACTGACTTCGGGATTGCTCGGGCGGTGACGGCGGCTGGGGGTGAGACTCTGACGGAGACCGGGCTTGCGGTTGGCACGCCGGCGTACATGAGTCCCGAGCAGGCTGCGGGCGAACGGGAGATCGATGCGCGCAGTGATGTCTACTCATTGGGATGCGTGCTGTACGAGACGCTGGCGGGGGAAGCGCCCTATTCGGCTCCGACACCGCAGGCGTTGATAGCCAAGAAGTTGAGCGAGCCGACACCGCGCATTTCGGTGGTGCGGGAGGTGGTGCCGTATGGTGTCGAGGTTGCACTGGAGCGTGCGCTGGCCAAGACGCCGGTGGATCGGTTCACGACTGCCGAGGAGTTCATCAAGGCGTTGGAAGCGCCGGTTGTCCGGCCGGCGGTCACAACGGGCAGGAAGCTGCGGATCGGCGCTGCGGCCACGGCGGTCGCCATCTTGGTGATAGCGGCCGCGCTGCTGCTACCTCGCTGGAGTGGTGAAGCGTTCGACCCCAATCGCGTCCTCGTCGTCGAGTTCGAAGACAACAGCGGACTGGAGGATGCCGCGGCGCTGGGGAGCATGGCGCAGGTCTACATCATGCAGATTCTCACTGACGCGGGATTCGCGAAGGTGGTGGATCATCAGACGGTGCTGGCGGCGTCACAAAACGTGGCTGAGGCCGGAATGGCAGGGGGGCCAGGGGAGATTCTGGCTCTGGCGCATGAGGGGCAGGCGGGCACCGTTGTGTCCGGCAACTACTACGCCCAAGGCGATTCCGTACACGTCCAGGCCCGGATCACGGACGCCAGCGACGGCAGCGTGCGGGAAACGGTGGGACCCATCGTCGGCTCCATCGGTAGGCGTAGCGAGCTGGTCGGTCGGCTAGGGGAGGCGGTCACGGCGGAGCTGGCCGCTCTGTTCGACCAAGACCTCGGCTCCTGGGAACCGGCGGTGCGGCCGGCGTCGTATGAAGCCTACAAAGCGTACATGGAAGGGCTCGAAGCATACATTCCAGGAGAATTTGACGAGGCTGCAAGCCATTTCGAGCGCGCAGCGTCCGCTGACACCACGTTCTACACTGCGATGCTGTGGGCCGCGCAAAGCCACAGCGTTCTGAGCCGCTGGTCTTGGGCAGGCAACCTCGTGCACTATGCGAAGGCGGAGTCGCTGGTAGCGCCACTCCTCGAGTCTCGGGAACAGTTGAGTCGCTACGAGAGCTGCCGACTCGACTTGGTGATTGCGATCGGGATTCGGCGGAACGCGCGTAGGGCATACGATGCAGCTCGCTGCATGGTGCAGGAAGCGCCTGGCTCTGACGATGCGAAGCGCGAACTCGCAACTTTTGCATATCGGGTCAATCGCCCCGGTGAGGCCGTAGAACTCCTGAGGGAACTCGATCCCGACCGTGGGCTGATGAAGGGGGCGGGGGGCTACTGGGCGATGCTGTGCCAAGCGTACCACTGGCTGGGCGACTACGAGGGGGAATTGGAAGCCGCACGGCAATGGCGGCAGCGGTTTCCCGAGAATCCAGGCCCGCTCTTGTATGAGCTTCGCGCCTTGGCGGCGCTGGGCCGGCTGGACGACGTCGCGGTGATTGTGGAGGCAGGGCGCTCGCTGGCATCACAGGAGAGACTGGGTAGCTGGCTCGGTAGCGTTGCCTTTTGGCTGAGAATCCACGGGCATCGTGACGCGGCCCGCGAGCTATTCGATGAGTCGATCGTTTGGTTTCAGTCTCGGCCCCTTGAGACCGTCCTTGACACCGTCTCGTTCCGTGGGGAGCTAGCAGAGTTTCTCTATCTGGCAGAACGGTGGGACGAGGCGCAGCGACTGTATGAAAAGCTGGCCGAGGAGAATCCGGAGACCGACTGGTATCGCGTGAGGCTTGGCACGCTGGCCGCGAGGCGCGGCGATCGCGAAGAAGCATTGAGAATCAGTGAGGAGTTCGGACCATCGCAACACACCGTCCTGGAGGGGCGTCATACTCTGTGGCGTGCCACGATTGCGGCGGCGCTCGGGGAACGGGAGCAGGCGACGACCTTGCTGCGACAGGCGTATGTCCAGCGAGGATGGTTCAACTGGGCGGACTTGCACTACAACATCGACTTCGAATCGCTGCACGACTACCCGCCGTATCGGGAGTTCATGAGGCCGAAAGGGTAGCAGCGATTGCAGAGTGCAGATTGCAGAGTAGTGATTTGAGATTGGATCCCTTCCGTCGCGCACCTACCGGCTTAGCGCTATCCTGACACTCGGATGTTTACGGCCGTCCCGATTTGGGGTGTCCCTGAAGAACTGTAAGTTGCGAAGATTATGAAATTGACGGGAAAAACCTCCATGCGACTGACTCTGAGCGTGGTGGCAATCGTTGTAGCGAGTGCCTGCAATGGTCCCAATGAACCGCAACCGCCCGCTGATAGCCAAATCCTTGCCAGCGCGGTGAGCTTCTACCGCGCATCCCGCAACGGCATTGGACTTTATCGTGACCGGCTGCGCTTCGACGGTGCACATGAAGGGCCGGCCTCCATAGCCACCACAGGTATGGGATTGATCTCCCTGTGCGTCGGTAGCCGCATGGGTATCAGCGAGAACGCGACAGAAGATGCGAAGACCACGGTGCGCACCATGCTGGGATTCGAGCACGCTCGTAATGCGACCGGCTTCTACTACCACTTCATCGATATGGAAACGGGTAGTAGGGCAGGGGAGAGCGAATACTCGAGCATCGATACCGCCATTCTCGTGAGCGGTGCCCTGTTTGTGACATCCTGTCTCGCTGGCGACGGCGAGCTCGACTCGCTCGTGTTGCAGCTCTGGGAATCGATCGACTGGTCACAGGCCATTGCGAATGCGGAGACCGGGGCGATCTATCTCGAGATGCTGGAAGACGGGTCCGGAAAACCGGGATCCCTCACGCTGCCGTTCAACGAATACATGCTGGTTGCGTGGCTGGCCAAGTTGGCGGATCAGACGGGCACTGGGCGCGCCACGGATCTGTGGGAGCGGTTCTATGCCAGCGCTGATAGTCTGCCGACGTCCAGTTTTGCGGGCCACGTCGTGCTCACTGACAGACCGGGCGCGTTCCTTCCCAGCTTCGTCATTCAATTCGCCTATTACCTGTGTCATCCGTTCACGACGGGCGAACGGTACCGTGCCTTCATGCGAAGCGCCCAGCGTGCGGACGGTGCGTGGTGGCAGCAGTCGACAGAGGCATTGGATCACGAGTGGGGCCTGGGAGCAGGCAGCGCACGTTCGGTGGCCTATCACGCCGATGCAATAAACAACAACCCGGACCACATCGTATCTCCTCACATTGTGGCGGGGTTCCTTCCGGTCGATTCGAACGGGATTAACGACCTCAGAACGCATAGAACTACCGTGAGTAGAGCAGTACGGTCGCTTGACGGAGTGAGCGGGAACCTCTTGTGGCGCTACAGTGTGTCGGATCCCTCCTGGATTCCGCAGGAAATCCAGGGGATCGACTACTCCTCCATGATGCTTGGTCTCGCCGCCCACATTCTTGAAAGGTCTTTTGTCGAGGAGCACAACGATTTCGAGGAGTGGCTTGCCCGTGTTCGGTGAGTGACGTCAACACTCGAAAGCCCAGAACGACGGGCATCCGCGGGAGCCGTGCGATCGCGACGCCGCGAATCCCGCCCCAGCATTCTGATCCTAGGCTGGATACCAGTTCTTATCCCAAGCGTGTGCTTCGAGTTGGGATAGCATGCCGGGCGACAGCGGACCCTTCTTCGACGCCGCCGCGTTGGATCGAACGTGTTCGGCCCGGCGCATCCCCGGAATCACCGTCGACACGTCCGCTGACGACAGAACGAATCGAAGGGCGAGCTCCGGCAACGTCTCGACCTCGTCATCGAGCAGTTGGGCCAGCGCCTCCGCCCGCCGTTCCGCCTCGGCGCGGCGGTCGCCTTGGAAGTACAGCTCTCGCCAATCGCCGGCCGGGAACACTGTGTCGGATCGAATGCGGCCAGTCAGCGCACCTTCGTCAAACGGCACGCGAACGATCACACCAAGCGGCTTTGTCCTCGCGAGGTCGAACAAGGCCCCCTCAGGCGAACGATCGTAGATGTTGTAGATCACCTGAGCGGTCTCAAAGATCGGATCCGCCAACGCTCGCAGCGCGGTAGCGGGCGCGTGATCGTTGAGCGAAATCCCCCAGTGCAGGACCTTGCCTTCTTCCTTGAGGCGAGCCATCCGCTCGTACGACGCGCCCCACTCCGGATCGTCCAGCCAGGCATCGTGCCACACGTGAAGCTGTTGAACCGCTAGGGCGTCGACACCGAGGTTCCTCAGCGATTCCTCCGTACAGGCCGAAATATGTCGCGCAGGAAAGACCTCCGCGACGGATCTGCTTGAGTGCCCAGGCCATTCTTCGTTGAGCGGTGGGACTTTGGTGGCGACGACAGCGCGGCCGTCTCGGATCTCATCCCGTAGCACTTGGCCCATCAGGCGCTCACTATGACCGCGTCCGTATGCCAACGCCGTATCAAAGAACGTCACGCCATCCTCGACAGCCGCGCGAAGCGCGTCGCATCCCTCACTGTCTTCGACGCCGCGCCACATGTCGGCACCGAGCCCCCAACCGCCGAAACCCAGCTCGCTGACCTCGTGTCCGGTCGTGCCCAGTGCTCGCTTCTTCATGTCGCTCGCTCCTCGCTTGAGATGAGTCGTGTGTGTTGGGTGGCGCCTACCCGGGCGGTGAAACGGCGCGGACCGCATTTCGACACTCACTGTCTGCGGAGTATCCAGATTACATCGGCTGGGTCGGTGAGCACCATAGTGTCTCCATCTAGGCGCCCGTCCCAGGTTTCGAACAAGAAGGATATCGTAATCGTCTCCTGCTCCAAGTTCACGGTGTAATCACAGGCATCAAAAGTCTCAATGAGACCATCAACCTCTTGCGTTAGCGTGCATCGCTCTCCGTCGTAGAACACCCAGCGGACGTACTCTGTGTCGTAGCTTACGGCTTCGTATACCACGGTTCCCGGAACGGGATAGCCGTTGATTGACGTGGTGTTCCAGATGCCAAAGACGTCATCGATGCCGAACGAGTCACTGCACGCGGGTGCGGCAACGAACCCGAGAACACCGAACGCGAGCAACCGTACCGTACGTTGCATGGGTGCGCTTCCTCTCTCCATTCGCCGTCAGTAAATGTACGATGGTTTTCCCGTCCTGGACCGCAGCGATCAGATTGGCCCTGTGGTCTTCACGCTCATCATAGCCCGCGGTTGGCGTCTCAGGCCGCTGGACAGCTCCGTTTCGGGGCAGCATGTTTGGCAGCGAGTAAAGTAAATCCTCTCCCGATGCGAAGGAGATTCCCATGGGCGCCATCGTCTTGCTCGCCGTGGCCAACATGAGCCTGGCATCTATCGGTAACCCCGCCAGTGACCGACTTCTCCTCTCGGCCGGCTGGACGCTGCGGTCCTCGGCAGAGCTCGATGAGGGGGGCGAGGCGATCTCCCGGCCCGGCCTGGATACCTCCGGCTGGCACCGCATCCGGGTGCCCAACACCGTCGTCGGAGCGCTGGTGGAGAATGGCGTGTACGAGAATCCGTACTTTGCCATGAACCTGCGTGACATCCCGGGAACCACGTACCCGATCGGCGAGAACTTCGTGAGGCACGCCATGCCGGAGGACAGCCCGTTCCGCCAGCCGTGGTGGTACCGCACGGAGTTCACGCTGCCGGCGCGGCTCGATGGACGCAGCGTGCGGCTCCATTTCGACGGGATCAACTACCGGGCAAACGTCTGGGTCAACGGCAGGCGGATCGCGGACAGCAGCCAGGTGGCCGGGACATACCGGCGCTACGCGTTCGACGTCACGGCGCTGCTCCGGGCGAACGAAGCCAACGCGATCGCCGTAGAGGTCTTTGCCCCGGAACCCCA
>CP070666.1:4002772-4016447 GCA_020351775.1 Gemmatimonadota bacterium
ACAACCAAAGGGTCCGCGCCGAGATGGAGAAGGTGGGAGGCGAGGTTTACAAGCGCTACCGCATGTTCCAGAAACCGCTTTAGCAATCTGATTCGCGCACGCGGTCGAGTTCGCGTCTCCCGGAATACTCGATGCGCTGCCTGCCGGGATATGGTTTTGGCTCAAGTCAGCGTCCGCTACGGAGCCGCTCCAACCAGGTCCGGGCCGGCGTTATGTTGGGATCTCTGCTGAGACACTCTTCGTAGTAACGGATCGCAGCGGCCGTGTCCCCCATGACCCGATGGAGGTTGGCCAACTGCCAGGGCCCGTTCAGCGAGTGGGGGTAGATCTCCACCAGGTGATGCAATACCTGCAGGGCCGCCTGGTACTCCCCCGTATCCATCAGCCGAACCGACGCCTGGGTCAGGATGAGGTCGGGTGGGTCCACGGTGAAACCCAGGGTGCGGGAGATTCTTTCATAGTGGGATCGAATCTCCTCCCAACCGGTGACTTCATCCACTGAGGGAAAGGGATAGTCCCGGAACAGATCCAGCAGGGCGGACCGCGCCGCCACAGGGGCTAGGAAGAAGGGCCAATCCGTCTCGATCTCGATGCGCCACCGGAATCCCGCCACCGCATTCTCCTCGAAACCGGCGCGCAGCAACTCTAGCATCTCAGCAGCACGACGATCGTCCGCCGCGTCTTGGCTAACGGCAACATACTTCCCGCTCGCAGCTGGTGTGGACGCGAAAGCTGCCAGATCCCTGCATAGGGATCGCTCCGGAGAATCGGTGACACACGGGTCGTTGAGGATGAAGGCCTGAAAGGTCCCTGGAGATTCCAGAAGCATATAGGCCCCGAAGACGGCGGCTGCCTGAGGACCCACCAAGATCCGGAACGGCTGGGTTCTGTACTCAGCGTCAACGAACGGGATGATCTCCCGTTGCAGAGCCTCAAGGAAACGGTCCGCCTGTCCTTCCTCGGAACGGCCTTCGGACCTGGGCCAGGGAAGGAGGTCCCGGTATCGCTGCGTGTTGGGGACCCCCACCAGGATCATCGGCGGGATCCGGTCCATGGACAGGTGGTAGAGATCATTCACCAGCTGGGCAAAGTAACCCTCCACCCAATCAGAATAGAACAGGTACGCTACCGGATAGGCTGCCTCAGCGGATTCGTAGCCCTTGGGAAGGTGGACCTGAAGGACGCGTTCCTCTCCCAGGATTCGCGAGTGGAGTACGCGATAGGTCCCCAGGGCGACGGGTTCGCCGTCAGCCTGCGCGGTGCCGACGCGGGTAATGACGGTGAGCAAGAAGACCGCGACGGCAGCGGCTTGGGTAATCTGCTTCATGTCGACGTTCCCGATGAAGACGTTCAATGAAAAAGAGAGGGAGGCTGCTAACCAGCCCGAAAGGGAATATGGCGTCCTCGGCCGAGAGAACGCACCCCGGCTCCACACCGGTGCAGAGTCCAGCCGCGGCGAGACCCCTGGCGACCGTTGCCTCGAGCAGGATTCAAGCTAGCTTCACCAGCGGCCGTACTTGTCCAGGAACGCGGTCACACGCGTCTTGCGTTTCGTGTTGTCCGACGACATGAAGCGCACCTTACCGAACACCTCCCGTTCCGGACCCCACGCGCGGTCGTACCGCCCGAGCACCCAGAAGATGCCCGAGTAGGAATTCGGATCGCGGCCGTCCAATGCGTACTTGTTGTTCAACTCGATCATCATATCCAGCGCACCCTGTGGAGACTCGCTCCACTCGAGGATCTTCTTGCCCCACAGCATGCGCAGATAGTTGTGGATGCGGCCCTCTGTGACCAACTGCCGCTGTGCCGCGTTCCAGAGCGTGTCGTGAGTTTCCGCCGCTTCAAACTGTTCCAGGTTATATATCCAGTCGCGAGGGTCAGGCGCGTGGTCGGCGAGCGTTTTCTGCGCCCACGCCGGGAGCGAGTCGTAGCGGTCATAATCGGGCAGGTAGGCGCAGCCGTTGAACCCCAACTCGCGCCAGGTGATGAACTGGTCCACAAACGCCGTGCGGTTGCGGTCGAGCCCCCATCCCGCCCGGCCGCCTCGCGCAGACACCTCCGTGCTGGCGGCGCTCCACCCCGTCCCCTCGATGACCCCTTCCAGGATCTCGTGGGTCGATAGGTGGCCGAAGTGCAAGTACGGCGAGAGCCCCGAAGCTCCATCGTCGTCGGGGACGTTTCGCTTCTCCTCATAGCGCTCGAGTCCTTTTTCGAGAAAGCGGCGCAGACGATTACCCCCCGTGGTAGCGCCTCCGGTCACCCAGCCTGGCCCCACGCCCTGGTCAAGCGGCAGCTTCCCGACAAAGCGTGCGGCATCGGAAAGATCGCCTTTGCCGACTGGCCGCCAGCGGTCCACGATGTGCCGGGGCAGGTCGCACAGGGGAAGCTCGATTCCTGCGAACGGATCGCTGTGCGGCTTGTCGATCCCGTCGGCGGCCAGCGTCCGGTGCATGAACCGGCGAAACGCATGAGCGGTGGGGAATGCTTGGCCTGCCGAGTACAGGGGAACGATCCCATTGCCGTCGACAGCTTCTACGCGAACCGGCAGCCGCTGGCACGCCGTGATGACGCGCGGACCCTGGAATGTCGGATAGTCGTCGGTGACCACCGCAGCGGCCAGGGTCGCGACCGATTCCAAGAGTCCCCGGATCTGCCCCGCGGCTGGTTCCACGTACGGGTAATACGTCACCGGTGCCGAACCCAGAGCGGCGGCCTGATCCCGCATTCCCTCGATCAGGAACCGATGATGCCGGGCGTTCGCCCACCGATACGAGATTTCGAGCGGCTCCAACACCACGAGCGGCTTACTGAGCTCGCGAGCCAGCCGCACCGCCCGATCGAGGGCGAAGTTGTAGCGGGGCCGGCGAAAAGCCGTCATGTAGTAGAGTACAAACGAACCATCAATCCTCATTGGAGCCGGACTGACGATCCTCACACGGTTTCCAGCGGGCTTCAGGGCCATCTCTGCAAGCGTCTGTCTAAATCTTGCCTGACATTAATTGGACAATCATTAAGCAGTCAACCCACTAATCACAGCCCAACTTATAGCGACTGCCGATCCCACGCGGGCAGCTCTGGAGTCGCCGCTCCCGGACCGACCAGCAGCGCGGGCGACGTGTGTCCAATATTTGCCGCAATCTAAACCTTGACAAATCATGGACAATACTTACCTTCCCCGCAGTACCCCGCTAGACAGCGCGCAGTGGTCATCCACTCAAATGCGGCAAGGAGTACTCAATGACACAGAGCAGCGGAATCAGCGTTGGCAGCGGGATCGTGAAGCAGAGCGCCCGACCCATCAAGGTCGTCGTCGATCAGTCAGGAGAGTATTGGATCTGTGATGCCGACGTAGATCCTAATGGTGACCTGGGAGCGCAGGGGTGTGCCCCCCACAGCGAAATTCACTTGGTGAAGTAACGCGATTTGCGCAGCGGAGCCATCTTTCAGCCTGGACGTCCGGGCGGGTTCATCCACCCGTCCGGAAACCGTAGTACAGCGTCGATGGAGCCGCTACCTCCCTTTCATAGCGGAGAAGAATGGTGCGCCGGGCACATTCGCTTCGTACATGCTCGTGCGCGCAACACGAAATCACAGGGCGCACTCGTTTGATCCTCTTGACCGGCGCGACAGGTTACGTTGGTGGGCGTTTGCTCTCAGCGTTGCAGGCAGACGGGCGTCGGATCCGTTGTCTCGCGCGGCGACCCGAATACCTCGAGCCGAAGGTGGGACCCACCGTCGAGATCGCACGGGGCGACGTGCTCGATCCGACGGCAGTCGCAAATGCGATGGAAGGAGTGGACGTCGCCTACTACCTCGTCCACTCCATGGGCACCGCAAGTGACTTCGAAGAGGAGGACCGCAACGCGGCCGCGATCTTCGGATCAGCGGCGCGAGCGGCTGGCGTGTCACGGATCGTGTACCTAGGGGGACTCGGCCGAGGCGATGACCTGTCGCGACACCTGAGGAGCCGGCAAGAAGTGGGACGGATTCTCGCTTCTTTCGACGTCAACACAATCGAGTTCCGCGCCTCGATCGTTATAGGGTCCGGGAGCCTCTCTTTCGAGATGGTGCGCTCCCTCGTGACGCGACTGCCGATCATGCTCACACCGCGATGGACTCGGTCGCTCGCCCAGCCGATCGCCATAGAGGACTTGATCGAGTACCTACGGGCAGCCGTTGATCTCAAGATCGTGAACAGTATCGTCTACGAGATCGGCGGCGCGGACTGCGTGACCTATCACGACCTGATGCGCGAGTTCGCCCGGCAGCGCCGTGTGCGGCGCCTGATCATCCCCGTGCCAGTACTGACGCCCTACCTCTCCAGCCTGTGGCTCGGCCTTGTTACGCCGCTCCTCGCCCCCGTGGGGCGGAAGCTCATCGACAGCGTGAAGAACGACACAGTTGCTACGGACGACCGCGCTCTGCGAGACTTCGCCATCCGACCACGCGGCGTACAAGAGGCGATCGAACGTGCGCTCCAGAACGAGGACCGGGCGTTGGCGGCCACACGATGGTCTGACGCTCTCTCCTCCCTCGGCCCCGTCCCATCCTTCGGCGGTGTGCGGTTCGGCAACCGCATCGTAGACTCAAGGGCCGTTGCCGTACAATGTACAGCTGCCCGGGCTTTTGCTCCCATCCGCCGCATAGGCGGCGCGACCGGTTGGTACTACGGGAACTGGCTTTGGCGCGTCCGCGGTTTCGTGGACCGGCTCTCGGGTGGCGTGGGGCTCAGGCGGGGCCGCCGCGACCCAGATCACGTGGTACCCGGTGAAGCCCTGGACTTCTGGCGGGTGCAAGCTGTGGAGCCAGATCGCCGGCTCCTGCTATTCGCTGAGATGCGCATTCCGGGCCGCGCCTGGCTCCAGTTCGAGGTACAACCCACCGGAGACAGTGCAACCATCAGGCAGACGGCCGTCTATGATCCAGCGGGGCTCTTCGGCCTCATCTACTGGTATGGGCTCTACCCGGTTCACGTTCTCATCTTCAGAGGCATGCTGAGGCGGATTGCCAAGGCCGCCGAAGAAGGTAGTGTTGGACCAAATCGTCAGTAGACATTAACTAATCCGATCCAGCATCACAGCATCCGCCGGGCTCGTGGCCACTTCGGGTCGTGTGCCCGCGTTGTACGGCTGCCCGGGTTCGCAGCTGCCCCAGCCTCCCCCACCCGGCGTCTCCACCCGCAGCACGTCGCCCGGCTCCAGGGAGACCGCGGCCCGACCGCCGGCGGATCTTCCGTTCACGGTGTTCAATCCTGGTTGGCCGTCACCCCCGCCCCCGGTTCCGGCGGGTGCGTGCACGCGCCGCTCACACAACAGGCTCGCCTCCATCGGCTCGAGTGCTTGGTACTCGCGGATGACACCGTCTCCTCCGCGGTGTCGACCACTGCCGCCGCTGCCATATCTCAAGGCGTAGGTACAGAGCCTCGCCGGATGCTCCAGCTCGAACACCTCTACCGGAGTGTTCCGCGTGTTTGACATGCCGACATGAACACCTGACGGCGCGTCACCGACACTGGTGGCTCCCTGGCCACCACCCAACGTTTCGTAATATGTCCACGATTCGCTGCCGATCACCACGTTGTTCATGGTGCCCTGTCCCTGTGCCGGAACGTCGGTCGCTTGACCAAGTGCAAGCGTGACAACGTCGGCGATGCGCTGCGATGTCTCCACATTCCCCGCCGCAACGGCAGCGGGCCACCCCGCGTTGACGACCAGGCCCTCAGGTGCGATGACATCTACGACCCGATGTACGCCGCCATTGGTGGGTATGTCCTGATCGACGATGCAGCGCAATACGAACAGCACCGCTGAGCGCGTCACCGAGAGGGGGCAGTTGATGTTACCGCGCGCTACGGGATCGGATCCGCTGAAGTCGAACCCCATCCTTCCACCAGCAACGTGCACCGTCACGCGAATGCAGACATCGGTCTGCACTAGGCCATCGCTCTCCATCCGGTCTTCGGCAGTGTATCGACCCTCGGTGACTCGCTCCTTCACCGACGCGATGGTGCGTCGCTCGGCATAGTCGAGCAGATCGTGCACGGCACCCTCCACATACTCCCTTCCCTTGCGGGACACCAGTTCGCGGTAGCGCACCGCGCCCCGCTCACACGCGGCCAGCTGAGCGGCCAGATCGCCCCGCCGCATGGTCGGCGTGCGCACGTTGGCCAGCAGCAGGCGCTCGACGTCTTCCTGGACTTTACCGGCTGCGGTCCACCGGATCGGAGGGATGATCAGGCCGTCTTGGAAGATCTCGGTGGAGTGAGGCGGCATGCTGCCCGGGCGCATGCCGCCCACATCCGAATGGTGTGCCCGAACAACCGTATAACCCGCCACACCACCGTCCAACTCCATGGCGTGCACCATAGTGATGTCGGGCAAGTGGGTGCCGCCGGTGTAGGGGTCATTCAAGATGAACGTGTCTTGGGGAACGGGATTGAGCTCCATGACCGCGGCCACGGCTTCGGGCATCGCACCCAAGTGCACCGGTATGTGTGCCGCCTGCGCGATCATCTCACCGTTGGCATCGAAGATCGCGGCTGATGAGTCGCGCCGCTCCCTCACGTTGGGTGAGAACGAGCTCGCCACCAGCAGGGCGCCCATCTCTTCGGCTATGCCGGCAAACGCGTGGGCCATCACCTCCAAGCCGATCGCGTCGAGCGTCATAAACGCTCCAATATCACGGCGCCGCTCGCATGGATCTCACCCCGCCATCCTTCCTCGATCCGCGCTGTTGCGCCAACACTGTCCAGCATGAAAGGCCCTATGAGCTTCGTTCCCGGTGTTAGCGCATCCCAGTTGGCCCGGGAACCGGAGATCTCACCCTTCTGCCCGGCCTTGCCCGCCCGCAGTTGAACCGAGACACCACCGCGAGCTCCAACCAGCCTCAAGTTCACGACCTCTACCGTACGCTCTTCGTCCGCATGCCCGAATCGCTCATCGTGCAGCCGATGAAACGCTCGCGCGATGGCCGATCCCGCTCCGGCAACGTGTACCGTGAGTTCGTAGCCCTGTCCTTCGTAACGACAATCGGCGAACCGCATCAGGGTAGCGTCGGGCAGTTCTTGCCTGGCGTCCCGCTCGAGCTCGCTGAAAGGTCGATCCAGATCTCCCTGGTCAAGTTCGAGTGCCGGCCGATGCAGTGAGATAACGAATTCCAGCTTCTCCGGTGCGGCCGCCAGCCCGAGCGCCGACAGAACACCGGCATGTGGTGGCACCAGGGCCCGACGCATCCCGAGGGTCTCCGCCATGCGGCATACGAACATCGGACCCGCGCCGCCAAACGCGACCAGTGTCATGTTGCGCGGGTCAACGCCACGCTCGACACTCACCGTGCGTAGAGCGCGCACCATCGTGGCAGTGGCGATCTCGATGATGCCTTGGGCACAACGCTCCAGGGACAGCTGCGCCGCTCTGGCGACCTTGGCAACAGCCTGCTCGGCCAATGACGGATCGAGCGTGAGCTTCCCGGCCAGAGTGTGTTCCGGTCCCAACCAGCCGAGCACAACTGCAGCATCAGTCACCGTCGCCTCCCCACCGCCCTGACCGTAAGCGGCCGGTCCAGGCGTCGCACCGGCGCTGCGGGGACCCACCCGCAAGGCTCCACCTCGGTCTACCCACGCGATGCTGCCACCCCCGGCGCCTACGGTCTCGATCAGCACCTGCGGCAGCGACAATGCTAGCCCGCCGACAGATGCGGCCGTCTGCACTAGCGGCTGGCCGCCCAGAATCACGCTTGCGTCGGCGCTGGTCCCACCCATGTCCAGAGTGAGCAAGTCGCTCATACCGACAGCGCTGCCAACGAGCCGCGCTCCTTCCACTCCACCAGCAGGGCCAGAGAGCGCAAGCGCAGCCGCACGAACCCGAGCCTGAGCGACTCTCATGGTACCGCCGTTGGAGGCCATGACTCTCAGTTCCTCGATGCCCTCGCGCGTCGCTTCGTTGCCGAGCCGTTCCATATAGCCGCTCACCACTGGACGCAGGTAGGCTTCGGCAACCGCGGTGCTCGTGCGCTCGTACTCGCGGAACACCGGCAATACCTCATAGCTCGTGACAACCGGGGTATCGGAGTAGGTCTCACGCAGCGCAGTGGCCAGCCGTAGCTCATGTTCAGGGAACCGGAAGCTGAAAAGAAACGATACCACAATCGCATCAGGATCGTGCCCACCGACCAGTCCTACCACCCGCTCGATTTCCTCCTGCGTGAGCGCCCGCTCAACTCCGTCGGGTGTCGCCCGCTCAGCCACCCCGATCACGTCTTCGCGAGCCACTACCGGCGCGGGATGATGTGCTGAGAGATCGTATAGATCGGCCCGGTCCTGGCGCCTGAGCCATAGCAGGTCTTCGAATCCGGCGGTGGTTGCCAGCACCACGCGGCCTCCAGTGCGCTCGAGCAGAGCGTTGGTCGCCACCGTGGTGCCGTGTACCAGCAGCCGCTGTGCATCACTTCCGCCACATGTCCGCTTCAGTTCGGCCCACAGGTCCGGCGGTACCGATCCAGGCGCCGAGCGCACTTTGCCGACCGACACGGTCCCGTCTGCTCCCAACGCGACGACGTCGGTGAAGGTGCCACCGACGTCGACGCCTAGACGCATCAACCCTTCTGTCGCCACGTGTACCCCATCAGCGCCAATGTCAACAACATCGAGAGCAGACCGACCCAATCACCCAGCCTCGTGTACAACGGGACGACATCGCTCGTTTGCACTACGTCCGATGCATATGTCTTCACGCTCAGCCGAGTCCGCTGGTGCTGCCTGCCCAGCGGATCCACGAACTTGGAGATGCCGCTGTTGGCGGCCCGGGCTATCCCCATACGATTCTCGATCGCACGCATCACCAGGTGTGCCGCGTGTTGGTGCGGTGCCGCGGTCTCGCCGTACCAGGCATCGTTGGTGATGTTGATGATGAAGTCGGCCCCCTCACGACGGTAGCGGCGCGACAGATCCTCGAATATCGATTCGTAGCAGATCAAGATCCCGAACTTGCCGATGTCCCGCTGGTAGATCGCACCTGGTTCTCCTTCTCCGAACCCGCCAAACCATCTCAGGTCGAACCAGCGCGGATTGACGAAGGGGACCCGCTCTACAATCGGAACCAAGTAGCGTTTGTGGTAGACTGGGTAAGGGTCTCGCCGTCCTGTCGCATCGAACAAGAACGCCGAATTGTAGTACTCGTAATCTTCACGGGTCTCGCCCCAGACGACATCCAGCCCGCCGGTGACGATCGGGATAGAGTCGCGTACGGCATGCTCTACTATCAGCGGCTCCCAGGCTGCGTGCAGGTGGAAGTAATCCGGCACTGCTGACTCCGGCCAGACTACCAGCCGCGGGTCAGTTCGCTCTACTGCGTCTCGCGAAAGCTCGAGCGTTGCTGCTAGAATCGAGTCTTGCAGCGCCGCGTCGTTCTTCTCCGACCACTGCACGTTAGGTTGAATAACCGTAACTCGGCCCAGCGGTCGCATGTTGATCGTCCGCTCGCGCACAACGCCATACGATACAGCCAAGATCAAGCCCGCGACGACAGCGCCCGCCAGCTTCAGGGCACGCGCTCGATTGGCCCGTTCCCGTATGGCCAACGCAATGGCAGTGTTGGCCAACACCAACAGGAACGTCACTCCCCGCGCCCCGATGACGTCGGCGATCTGAACGAACGTAGGGTAGTGGGTGAGCGACGTGCCCAATCCCAGCCACGGAAATCGAATGTCGCCTTGGTGCGCGATCGCCCACTGCATGGCTGTCCACAACACGGGAAACGTGATCAGGACCGGGATCTTGGCCCTGCGCATCATCCATCCAACCAGCGCGAACATGATGGCCGCATACAGTGCCAGAATAAGTATGGTTGCCGCATATCCCAGCACTGACAGTCGGGTGAAACGCCACAGCGCCACCACCATCCAGTGAATCACTAACCCATTCGAGATGAGACCGAACCAGAACCCCTGCACCAGGTTGCGTCGCAGCGGGCGTGGGTCGCCGCCGCCGTCCTGGAGCAGCCATATTGCTGGGATAAGACAGACGAGCGAGGGTAGGAACAGATGGAACGGAGGATACGCAATGCTGAGCAGTACCGAGCTGGCCACAATCAGCAGCCAATCACCCTTCGGCAGGGCGAGTCCCTTCACAACGTGACTTCGCGGCCTTCGGCAGCCGAGCGTTGGATAGCTTCAACCAGCCGATGGAGTTCGATCTGATCCTCCAAACCCGTCGGCTCCACTTCGCCGTTGACGGCAGCCACGAAATGAGCCAGTTCACCGCGGTACGACACCGTGAAAGTGTTCTCACGCTCGGCTGCTCCAGTGTGCGTCACGTTGACAGGTTTCCCGTTGATCTCCTTGAACACACGCAGCGGACCGATTCCCGCAGACCCGTGGCTTCCCACCAGGTTCAACCACAGCATCTCACGGTCGCCCGCATGATTCCACGACACGTCAACGAATATCGAGGGCCCGTCCTCGCAGCGAATCAAGGCGCATCCGTCCTGCTCGACATCACCATTTGTCTTGGCGGGCCCGAGGAGCGCCGATACGGCCACGGGCTTGGGGTAGTCGGACAGCCACAGCGCAAGGTCGATCAAGGGCAATCCGAGATCGCGCATCGCGCCGCCGCCTGACTGAGGTCCGTAGATGCGCCAGCCCAACACATGTCGTGGCTGATAGGTGTACCAGCCGCACCTGATGGAGCGTACCTCACCCAGTTCGTCGCCGCGCAGAAACTCACGCACGGCTCGAACGTCACTGCGAAAGCGGTGGTTCATGCCGGCCATGAGGATGCGATCTGTCCTCTTGCGAGCCGCTACCAGCTTCTCCACTCCGGCACTGGTCATGGCCAGAGGCCGCTCGCACAGGACGTGGACTCCGGCCGAAAGTGCCGTTGTGCTGTGGACCTCGTGCAAGTGGTTGGGCGTACAGATCACTACGGCGTCCGGCCTGGCTTCCCGGAACAGGTCCACGATATCGTCGTAGACGTCGGCAACCCCGAATCTGGTCGCCAGCGCTTGGGCTTTGGGCGCGTCAGTATCGCAAAGCGCCACTATCTCCACGTGTTCCATCTTGGACAGCACCGGCAGATGTGCGACCTGGGCGATAGCACCGGCACCGATGATTCCGAAACGGACTGGCTCGCTCATCGCGGGATCCTGTACATCAGGCCACCCAAACCACCTATGCTCAGAAGATCGGTGGACAAGACACCCCTGAAGTCAATTGTGACATACAGATCCTCTAGCAACCTCCCCTGCCCTCCTAGCGATAGGTCCAGCGATGCGTCGATCCCATCGAGCGCGTCCTCGACAAAGGTGCCCTTTATCGCCACCCCTGATCCGTTGCGCAGGTGTATTCCGAGGCCCGCCCCGGCGAAGCCAGTCACTCCGCTGGCTAACGTGGCTATGTACTGCAGATCAAGCGCCGCCTCGATGTCGGACCAGCTAACCGCACCGATGTCGATCTCGAAATCACCGGTTGGATCGTCGACCAAATCTCGCAGGTTCTGCTCAAACTTGGCGATCTCGCTCGCCTTGAAATCCGCCTTGAAATACGATACACCCAGCAGAGCCCGTATCCGTGGTGCGACCATCCCGAAGTCCGCCCGCGCAGCTCCCGTGACGGCGGTTTCCAACCTGTTCGAGATTACGCCGCCCACACCTAGCCCGACGCCTGAGAACCACACGCCTTCGTAGCTGAAATCCTCCAAGAATCCTTGTCCCGATATCGTGGCGGGGAAAGCCAACAGGACCAGAGCTATCCTAGTACCAACGTTCAATGCTCGTCCCCGGGAAGTACGTGGTGATTATGGTGTGAGCACTGTGACCGGCGCGCGCGCGTCCAATGGCACCCCACTGGCACATGCCGACCCCGTGCCCCCAGCCGGCACCCGAGACTTTGAGTCTTTCGATCACGGCATCAGAGCGCACGGGGGCAATCTCGATGGCGTTGCTGCCCAGCGGTCTGCCTTCCGGCGTCTCCAACACTCGACGGATGTCAGGTCCGAAAACCGGTATCTCACCGCCACCCACCTGAATCCGCAACTCGGTCACCCGCCGTGATCTGCCGACTGCGTGGCTCCGTACATCGTGGACCTGATCCACGGCGGCGCCGTCAACTCCGACAACCGCAGGCAACGTCCGCCGTAATATATCGCGCAACTCTGGGCCGTCCCACTCGACCGTCCAACGGAACCGCGGTGAGATATCGCAGTAGTAGCCGCCGCTCGGTCTGTTGTCAGCCACCGGCTGGAGATACGACACTGGCCTGATCGAGCGAAAGGCTTCTTCGGGTGAGGCCGTCGAATAGCCGCATGTCGAGTGGTAGAAGACACTGGCTAGCTCGCCGCGATATGTGATCACCAACCCGGTCGTGTTAGCCACGGCCCTATTGCCGTGTTCCGTTTCGCGGCTCACGCCGAGGTAAGCTTGATCCGCCACACCAGCGCTGACGTCGTAGCCGTCTTCGCGATTTCGCCCGCGGTTCCTTATCGCATAGGTCCGCGACACGATGGCCTGGGCTTCGAGGGCCGCCAGATCCCTGCCGGTCAACGTCCCCATCTCAGCATTCACAACGCCACGGAGATAAGCTTCCAGTCCCACGACGTTGACTGCGAACACCGATCCCGCCCGAGAATAGACCTCGATGCTGCCTCGGAACGGTCTTCCATTCACAGTGACGAATGAGGAAGGGTCGGCGCTTCGCACTCGCAGCCTGTCGGAGCGCGTGTTCGGCTGTCCTTCGAACCGGACACCGTCGCCGTCCGGCAGCGCCCGCAGTACCTCTCCCGGATCGAGCACGAAGTCCTGCGAGCCTTCGACCAGAACCCGCCCTTCGCCTGCCACCCGCACCGCTTCCGCGCCGGCCACCAAAGCGACCCGCAGGTCCGGCTCTCTGCCTCTCGCAGTGATCGCACCAGGCCGGGCACAGCTCGCCAGCCAAAACGCACTACAGGCGGCAGCAGCCAGTCGTGGCAGCAGGCAGTAACGGTTACGCCCTGCTCGTCCCGTATCCGCAGGTGTCACGGTGCGATCTCCGCGATGAAGTCGTAGTCCTGGATCTCCGTAATCCGTACCGGAGCGAAGCCGCCAGGTTCCATCCGGCCTGCCCGCCGGACGTACGTGACTCCATCGACGTCGTCCGCCTGCCACTGCACGCGACCGACGTGCGTGGCTTCCTCCTCATCGGGACCGGCCAAACGGTCGACTAGCACGGCGGTGTCGCGACCTACGAAACGGCTCAACCGATCTTCCGAGACACAGCGCGCCAGTTCCATCAGCTCTTCCTGGCGCACTCGCTTCACGTCGTCCGGAACGTCATCGCGCAACTCCGCGGCTCGAGTGCCCTCTTGGGCCGAGTAGACGAAAACACCCAACCGCTCGAACGCGATCTCCGTGACGAAATCACACAGAATGCGAAAGTCCTCGTCGTCCTCACCGGGGAATCCGACAATCGTCGTAGTGCGAATGGCCAGGTCGGGCATGGCCTCACGCAGTTGGTCCACCCTATCTCTGATCGTTTGCTGACGCTCGGGTCTGCGCATGCGCTCCAGCATCCTGTCGGACGCGTGTTGTATCGGTATATCGATGTAGGGCAAGATTCGCGATTCAGTCGCCATCAAGTCAACCAGCCGATCGGTGAGTCCGGCCGAGTACACGTACAGCAACCTGAACCAGGGCACGCCGGTCTC
>CP070666.1:4016547-4075177 GCA_020351775.1 Gemmatimonadota bacterium
TCTGCGTGTTGCCGTGCTTTCGAGCCAGGTTGTCCTGGTGGCGCTGCAATGGCTGAATGAAATCGATGTGCTCGAACTTGTAGGACAGGTCCAGCCAGCGCTCGCCTCCGGTGTCGGCGTAGAGATCGACCATCACCTCGTTCATACCACCGAACTCGGTGTTCAACATCTGCTGGATCTGGCGCTGGTCGAGCCCAGCTAGAATGCCCTCGGCCCACGCCGCGAACTCGATCTCCAAGTCCAACGCGGTGCGGTTTCCAGTGAAGCGGTAGGCGTCTCGCAATCCTGCGTATGTCTTGTGCAGCGTGTACCATGGCGACCACTCGCCGTTCAAGTCGAACGCGGCGGAACGGATCTCACCCCGCGCGAGCTCGCCAAAGGCTCTGCGGCCCCCTTCCAGTGCGCTCAAGTAGCCATCCCCGTGTCTGTCCTGAACTTGCTTCAGTTCCTCGACTATGTAGTCCGCACGCTGCTTGAATCGCTCGTCACCGGTTGCCGCCCACATGAGACTCACGGCGGACAGGTAGTGTCCTGCTATGTGTCCTGTGAGGTTCCTGCCGCCACCGTCCCAGCCGCCGTACGGCTCCGCTTTGGGCGCGAGTCCGGCCCGCTCGCGGTAGTACGCCAACATCCGATCGGGCTCGAGCTGCAGTAGATAATCGGCGTTCAGGTCCTGGGCATGCTTCAGCGGGCCGCCGAGTAGGCGAATGTTGCTCAATGGCAGAGGTCGGGTCCGGATCAGCTGGCCTTCTGGCGTGAGGGTCGGCGGGGCGGCTGGCTGCTGGTCGATAGGCAGGTGAACCAGCAACGGTGTCGCTCCGACCCCTAGCCCCACTTTGAGGGCTGCGCGGCGAGATAGTGTCATGGAGACCTTCTGGTCGTGGGTGCGATTTCCTAACGTATTCCTTAATACAGTAGTACAGTTCGTTGCCAGCCAGGTCGCCATGCATTCCCTGTGGCTCAAGGCCCGATGACGGCCCGCTGCCTCCGTATCAGGCGTCGAGCGGCAGCGGGTGGTTTTGCGGAGGCTGCAAGCCGTCAGCCGGCCAACCGTGGGAACTCCGTCACCCGGATGTTGGTACAGCCGTAGGGTATGAGGTCGAGTTCCTCCAACGGTTCAGCGGATTGGTGCGTGCCTGGCCCGAACTCCCCGGCCCATCCGTGCGCCAGCTTCCAATCGGGCAGCAGCCGGCCCCTGACGCGTGCCACCATTCCGGCTCCTTCGGGGGAAAATGGTCGCTCGCCCACGGGTCGCTCTTCGAACCGGATTGAACCTTCCATGTCCGCGTCCGGCAGGAGCAGGCCGTAGTTCCAGGAGGACGCGGGCCGGACCTCGAAATCCCCGTGCGGCAGCTCCCGTCCCGGCTGGTCGGCGTTGATCCGAGTCCAGCTTTCCTCGAGCCTCAAGGCATAGACCAGAGGCCCACGTTCCACGGCCGCTCCCTGGTTGTAACGCAGCGTTACATGGGGACGCATGGGAAGTCGCAGCGAGAGGTGAGTGGTTCCTCGCCATTCTCTCTCGATGCGGTGAAAGGTCCCTTGGGCGAGCGACCGCTCACTTTCTCCCTCTACGCTGAGGGTCGCGTTCTCAGCCCAGGCGGGAACCCGCAGCAACAATGGAAATGACACCGGGGTTTCGGTCGAGACAGAGAGGGCAAGGTGCTCCCGGAACGGGTAGTCGCTGTCGAGAGCGACCGTGACGGGCACCCCGCGCGATGTGAACCGTGCCTCGCTGGGAGCGTAGGCGACGGCGGCGAGTCCTTCGTCCTGGGTTCTCATCCAGAGATGCGCGGACAGCTTGGGCCATCCCTGGTGCATGTTGGAGGTGCAGCAGCCGTAGTTCGGCTCCAGCCCATAGAGGTTCGACTCCGGGCCGTTGGACGTCCACATGTGGTCGGGGTTGAGCGTGCACTGCACTTGGTTGGCCTGCTGGTCGTATTGGTGTGCCCACATGTCAGGCGTGAATGTGGCCGGGAGCGCATTGAACGCTACGCGTTCCAGCCGGTCGCCGAGCGCGGGTTCGCCTAGAACGGACAGTGCCGTCTCCAGAGAGTAGAGAAACTCGACCACGGCACACAACTCCGAGCCCTGAACCGGGTTCTTTCCTGCCAGGCACTCATCGCCCGTGAACATCCCCGTGGCCTGACCGTGATAGCGATCCAATAGCGCGATCATGCGGGACGGTTGGCTCCGCTGCTGCTCCAGTCCCTCCAGGCGCCACGCCAAAGCGCCGGCCTTGACCGCCATTCCCGTGTTGACCACGTGCTTGCCCCACGTCCACAGTCCCCTGCGGGGGGTGGGGTGCGTCACGTCCTCCTCCCGGTAGAACTCTTCGTAGTCGAACCCCTGTCGTTTCAGGCGGCGGGCCAGATCGAGCAGCCACGTCTCCCGGGTCCTCTCGTAAACGTAGAACACCGGAATCAATCCCTCGAACCAACGATACCGGCCCCAATTGTAGAGCGGTGTCCGCTCAACCCCGGCGGCCAGAGCACGAAGGCTGGCCTCCACCGCGCGCATGACGGCGTCCTCTCCAGTGGCCTCGTGATGCTGTGCCAGCATCTTGTTGGCCAAGAGGATAGCCCAAAGGTCGTACGGACGGGCCGCAGCGTCGGTGGGGTAGGGGGAGTACCAGCCATCGGGGCGCTGACCCCGTACAATCGTGTCGACGTATCCGCTGACCCTGGCCTGCAGTGTCTCGTCACCCAGCGACCACGCCAACGCGATGACGCCATCCAGCCAATAGGGTGCCCGCTCCCATCCCTCGGCGTGGCCGCCGAACCACTGGCTGTCAGCCACGTCGGGCCAGAATTCGTCCAAGTGCCCGCTCAGGCCGTCGGCCTGGATGCGGAGTTGGCGCGCCAGCCAGCCCCGAGGTCGAATGGAACCCAACGGAAGGGGCCGGAAAGCGGGTTCCCGTAGTCCCGAACCCTGGCCCGTCGTCGTGTTGTGGGGATTCATGTCTGAGCCATCCGGTTTCCCAGCGGCGCCGTATGACTTGGGTATCGCACCGGCCGCGGCCCAGGCTGTCGTGCCCGCGGCCAGCCTGCCGAGGAAGCGGCGGCGGTCCATATCACGCATAGTCGGTTCAATCCTTTCTTCCCGTCCTTCGGTCGCATGGAGCGAGATTGTCGTGGATGAGCGCCTTGCGCAAGGGCCGCTTGCCGCAGTTTCTCCAACCGGCCATGATTCATAGCCACACCCCTGTGGCGTTATCGACTGCAAAGATCGGGACACAACTTTCGCGGAGTTGACCATGAAGTGGGCCATCCCTTCCGCTACCCTGACATCGCTGTTGCTCACTCTTGCCTGTACTTCCGGCGACGGTGGCTCAGGACTCGATATCAACTACGAGAAGTACCAGCTCGACAACGGCCTGGACGTCATTCTGCACGTGGATCGGTCCGATCCTGTGGCTGCCGTCGCCATGACATTTCACGTCGGCTCGGCGCGAGAGGTAACGGGTCGCACCGGATTCGCCCACCTGTTCGAGCATCTCTTCTTTCTGGACTCGGAAAACCTCGGGCCCGGGGGGTTGGACAAGCTGATGACCCGAATCGGCAGCTCCACCAATGGCTCGACCAATAACGACAGAACGAACTACTTCGAGGTGGTGCCCAGTGATGCGCTCGAGAAGGCGCTGTGGGCCGAGGCGGACAAGCTCGGGTTCTTCATCAACACCGTGACAGAGTCGGTGGTCGCCAAGGAGAAACAGGTCGTAAAGAACGAGAAACGCCAGGGCGTGGACAACAACCCCTATGGACACACGGGTTTCGTGATCAGTAAGGCCCTATATCCCGAGGGGCACCCCTACAGCTGGCAGGTCATTGGATCGCTCGCCGACCTGGACGCGGCATCGCTCTCCGACGTGCAGGACTTCCATGGAAAGTGGTACGGACCCAACAACGCAACGTTGGTGGTGGCGGGCGACATCGATATCGCGCAAACCAAGGAGTGGATCGAGAAGTACTTCGGTGACATTCCAGAGCGTCCTACTCCGGAGACGGTGAAGCCGCAGCCGGTCACGCTCGCCTCCTCCGTGCGTTTGTTCCACGAGGACAACTTCGCCCGGTTGCCGGAATTGCGCATAATATGGCCGACCGTGCCGATCTACCATGAAGATTCCTACGCACTGAGCATCTTGGCGGATCTCTTGACCAACGGGAAGAAGACGCCGTTCTACGTGGTGATCGTGGAGGAAGAGAAGTTGGCACCTTCGCCCACGGCGTTCAGCAGTCACAGAGAGCTGGCCGGAGAATTCTCCCTGCGCATCAGGACGTATGCGGGAGTCGATCTCGATTCCGCGCTGGCAGGCGTCGAGAAGGCGTTCGCCCGGTTCGAAGAGGGCATCGCGCCGGAGGAACTGGAGCGCGTCAAGGCGCGATACGAGACACAATTCTACGGTCGGATCTCCAGCGTGCTCGGCAAGGCCTTCCGCTTGGCCCAGTACAACATCTTTGCGCCGACGCCGGGCTATGCCCGGGAAGACCTGGAACGATCGCTAGCCGTGACGGACGCGGACGTGATGCGCGTGTACGAGACATACATCAAGGATCGTCCTCATGTGGCGACGAGCTTCGTGCCGCGGGGCCAGACCGAGCTCGCTCTGGAAGGTTCGGAGGAGGCGGATGTCGTAATCGAGCCCATCGTGCAGGGTGCAGAGGCGGAGTTCGTGGTGCGGCGCGGCATGGAGAAGACACCGGCGGTCGGAACGCTCGACCGCTCCATTGAGCCACCGTTCGGTGACCCACCCGCTCTGACGGTTCCGCAAGTCGATCGTGATGTGCTGGCCAACGGCCTCCAGGTACTCGTGATCGAGGACCGTGAGATCCCGTTGGTCCAGTTCGAGATCCGGCTGCGCGGTGGGCACTTGCTGGATGATCCCGCCAAGCCGGGGGTCGCCAACCTTCTGGCACAGACCATGACCGAAGGGACAGCCAGCAAGACGCCTGACGAGCTCGAGCAGGCGATCGATCTGCTCGGTGCCAGCATCAACGTGAGTTCTGGATCGCAGTCTTTCATGATCCGGGGCAGCACGTTGGCGCGCAACTACGCCGCCACCATGGAGCTCGTTGAGGAAATACTGTTGGAACCGCGCTGGGACGAAGAGCGATTCGAGCTTGTGCGGCAGCGCGTGCGCAACACGCTGCGCCAGCGCTCGGCCAGCCCCAATGCGTTGGCGAGCGACATATTCCAGAAACTGGTATACGACGACCACATCCTGGCGCAGAGCCCGATCGGCGACATGGCTGTGATCGATGAGATCACGATTGAGGATCTGCAGGCCTACTACGAGCGCGCGCTAGTGCCCGGCGTCGCAGCGTTCCATGCCGCAGGTGCCGTGACACTCGGGGACGTGACGGCATCCCTCGCCGGCATAGCGGAGCGGTGGCAGGGTGGCGAGGTCAGCTTCCCTGAGGCGCCCGAGTGGAACACGAGCCGTGCTGGCCTCTATTTCCTCGATGTACCCAACGCGGCGCAGTCGCGCCTGATGATCGGCAGACTCGCGTTGGCGGAGTCCGATCCGGACTTCTATCCGGCGACGGTCATGAACTTCCGCTTGGGAGGTGGCGGCTTCGCATCCGATCTCACCCAGGTGCTGCGCGAAGGTAAAGGATACACGTACGGCATCGGATCCCGCTTCAGCGGCACGGAGTTCCCAGGTCCCTTCTCGATCTCATCGGGTGTGCGCTCCAACATCACCCTCGAAGCACTGGAACTCATCAAGGACATCGTCGAGCGCCATGGAGCCGAGTACGACGAGGAGGATCTAGCCGCCACCAAGAGCTTCCTCATCAAGGCCAATGCGCGCGCGTTCGAGACGCTGGGTGCGAAATTGGGCATGCTGGCCGACATGAGTGCATACGGGTTCCCTGCTGACTACGTGATCCAGCGGGAGGCGATCGTGCAGAACATGACGATCGAGCGCATTCAGGAGCTGGCTGATCGATATCTCGACACGTCGGACATGGTGTGGTTAGTGGTGGGCGACGGGCGCACACAGCGCGCCCGGCTGCGGTCGCTGGGGCTGGGGAATCCGATTGCGATCAGTCGGGAGGGAGAGAGGGTGCGGTAATGCGCCAGGGTTAGTCTATGACCGCCGCGAAGATGTAGTCCTCGATGATGGTGTTGAAGTTGAGGGGCCTGGTATCGTAGTACCCACCGGCCGTGAAGACGATGACCATGTCCAAATCGGGCATGATATAGATATACTGGCCGCCCCAGCCGGCGGCCCTGTAGTAGTCAATCGTGGTCTGCCGATAACGGAGACATCCCAGCCAGAACTGGTAGCCATACCCGTACAGCGTTCCGTAATCTCCGACCAGGGATATCGCCATATCCCGCGAGGCATCGATCCAAGAGGTGGAGATGATCTGCTCCCCGTTCCAGGACCCGTCATTCAGATACAACGCGCCGAATTTCGCCATGTCGCGTGGTCTGAGATACAGGCCACCGGAAGCAAACGTGATGGAATCCGCGAGTGTCAGCCTGGTCCAGCGATACGAATCGATGCCGAGCGGCCCGAACAGATGTGCTTCGGCAAAGTCGGCGAGGTAGCTCGAAGCAGATGTCCTTCGGACAACTTCCCCCAGGATGTTGGTGTCGCCACTGTTGTACAGGAACTCGGTGCCCGGCACGGCAACGACAGGACGGCCCAACAGAAAACGAAGCGGGTCACTGGTGTTGAACATCTGATAGTGCGAATCTCGTGGATCGTCGAACCCGTATTCGAACTCGTTCCAGTCATATCCCGAACACATCGCAAGCATGTGATGCAGCGTGATCTGTGCCTTGTCACTGTTGTTCAGGTCCTGGTAGTCCGGGAAGAAGGAGAACACCGGGTCGGCTACACCGGCTATCAGCCCTTGGTCTATCGCAATGCCGACCAGAGCGGATGTAACGCTCTTGGACACCGACGCCATGTAGTGCAGCGTCTCGCGATCAAACTCTGTTGTGATCGGATCCAACCCTCGAGCGATGTCCAGGTCCATCCCGTCCCAGTACTCTTCGAAAACCAATCTCTGGTTTCTGACAATCAGGATGCTGTGAATCATGTGATCGCCCGTTGCCGCGATCAGACCCAGCATGCTCTCCAACGGGTCGCGCTGCATCCCGACCGACTCGACCGTCGCCGTGGTCCAACCGTCGTTGGTCTGTATCGGGACTCTATAGCTTTGCTGCAGATCTGTAGGAGTCTCACAGGAGAGCGCGAGCGTGGCGAGGGGAAGGAACAGCAGACAACACCACGCGATGATCTTATTCCTGGTCGTCCTCCCGTGCTCCCTCAGCGTACTGCTGAGGGCGATCACGAGCAGGAGAGGGATGGCCGTCAGCTGGGCGACGTAATAGCAGCTCGACCCGAGTCGACTTAGTGCTCCCGCTGGTTCATTTCGCATGGTGTCTAGCCACCCTACGAAACCGAGATGATGGTGATTCAGCCAGCCTGGTAGCCGTTCCAGGGTCGCATCCTGAATTCCGCGAAACAAGCGCGCCGTGAAGGGCGTAGCGGGATGCGCCCTTCACGGCGTATTGCGTAAGCGCCGAGGTGGTGCTTACGAGTTGGGCATCGTCGTTCAGCCTCCGGGCGGGAAGTCTTTCAGAATGCCCTCGACGGCCTCGTTGATTCGCCTCTGCGATTCCTCAGGGCTCAGATTGCCGGACGCCAGCTCCCTGGAGCCGGAACCCATGAAAATCATCTGGTCCTTGGATTCATCGAATAGGGCGACCACCAGTGTCCCAACTTCATAGCGGGTCTCCGTAGTGGTGCTCGTCGCCATACCGCCGCCGGTGCCGTACCAGCCGGCCCTACCGTATCTCCCATAACCACCCCAGCCGGTAGTGACGGTTTGGAACGAAGATCTCTCGTCAGTCGTGAGCTGCCACCCCACTGCCGCATCCGCGTTGTCGGGGTCTTCCACCTGGCGCATCCCCTTGGCGACCAGTGTGCTGGCGATCGCGTTCTTGATCCGCCCCCGGGTCAACTGGTCTATCTGTGCGCTGCCGGGAGCCTCGTCCAGTACCGCGAAGGTCTGGTATTGGGAGAAGTCCACAGCCGGGTCCCAGTCGCTCGTCACCTGAATGCTAGGGCCGCAAGCGGATGCGATGACTGCCAGAGCCGTAGTGATGGCCAAACGTTGCATCCTCATGTTGTCCCTCCGAAAAGTCACGGTTCTTGTCGAAGGTGGAGAAAATACCCCGTTTCACCTGGCCAGGCAACCGTGAGCCCGCCCACCCTAGTCAGGGTAGCTCGGCGTCGATCCCGCGCGCCGATACTTGTGACCCTCCGATGTCGGCCAGGGTATGATTCGTGAGTGTGAGCGAGGACGCAGGGATGCAGAATCTACGTGTCATACTTCTGATGGTCCTCGGCGTGGGCTGCTCGACGACCACTGGGCCCCAATCGGGTGACGAGTTCCAGCTTCGGGTAGGCGAGAGCGCCGCGCTGGAGGACGTGGGGCTGTGGCTCGCATTCCTCGGCGTGAGTGAGGACTCACGCTGCCCCCGCCAACTCGCGTGTCTTTGGGAAGGTGACGCGGCGGTTTTGGTTGAGACGGCACCGTTTCCCGGCGGCCTGGCGATTTTGGCAGAAACGGCAGGGTTTCCTGACTTCCTGGGGGCGGATTCCAAGACCGATACGCTCCACACCAGCCTGGACCCCAAGTCATTGCGGCTGGGACCCCGCGAGCTGGTCCTGGTAGGGCTGGACCCCTATCCCGAAACGCCGTCGCCGATCCCGCTCCACGCTTACGTCGCGAGGTTCATCATCAGGCCCGCTCAGTAGCCGTTTCCTGCTCCCATCTGTCACCCGCGACTCTAAGGCATGAGCCTGCGTTCCAGGAACTCCGCCGCCGCACGGTATACGGCGAGCACGTTGGCGTGCCGCATGAAGTGGTGCGTGTCACCGGGGATCACAAGGGTCTCATAGGGGACACCGTGGGCCTCCAGCCGGCGCACCAGGTCGGTGCTCTGGTTGAACCGCACGTTACGGTCGTCGTCTCCGTGGATCACCAGTACTGGCGACCGCCAGGTCGCCAAGGACGATACAGGCGAAGACTTCCAGGCCACCTCCAGCGCCCGCATCACGTCCGGCGCTTGCTCGTACTGTTCCCGAGTCGTGAGACCCCGCGCCCGCTCTGCTGTCCAGTCGTGCACACCATTGATGTCCACGCCTGCGGCAAACACGTCGGAATCACGGGCCAGCGCGAGCGCGGTCATGAAGCCGCCGTACGATCCGCCGTAGATCCCGATGCGCGAACCGTCGACCTGCGGCAGGCCACTCAGGTATTCCGCTGCCGCCAGCACGTCGAGATACTCCGCCGCCCCGCGCCATCCGGCGTTCGGCGGTTGGTGGAATGCGTATCCGTAGCCGATGCCGAGCCGGAAGTTTACCGACAGCACCACGAAGCCACGGCTCGCGAGATACTGGTTCACCGCGTACGCGTTGGAGTAGTAATCCGAGTAGTGCCAGCCCAGCAGCATCTGACGCGGCGGGCCGCCATGCACGAAGATCACCGCGGGTTTCTGTGCCGGCCCGCCGACTGTTTCAAACTGTTGCGCGTGGATTGTGACGCCGTCTGAGGCCTGGAAGATCACCTGCGTCGGCATCACGAGTTGATCGAGCGGGAAATCATTCGGAATACGGTCTCCGGCCAGTTGTCGCGTGGGCCCGCCAGCGAACGGCATCACGCTGGGGAGGGGTGGGCGCTGTGGGTCGGCGCCGATGAATGCCACAGTCGAACCGTCGCCTGTGACCACCGGGTACCAGCCGAGCTGTGCACCCTGTGTCATAACCTCGGGCGTCGCCCGATCCACAGGTACACGCACCACGTGACGCCGGTCGATGTCGAGCGGATCGCTCCCCGCGTTGGCGGTGAACACCAGCCACTCTCGATCCTGACTCATCGCAATGTGCTCGGCCATGTACTGACCGGGGGTCAGCAACAGTGGCGGGCCGCCGGTCTCTGGCATCGAGTAGAGGTGGGGCCAGCCATCGTGGTAGGACAGGAACACGATCCGGCCTGCCGCCCAGTGGAGGTTGGTCCCGCCGTGGGTTCGGGGGACCGAACCCTCCAGCGTCTCGGGTGCCTGCCAGAGTCGCTGTGCCTCGCCCGTCGTTGGATCCGCGGTCCAGATCTCCCAGGGGCTGTGTCGCCGCGCGAGGATTGAGTCGGGCGCGCCGCCCGAGCCCGGCTGGCGTACGAACACGATCCGCTCGCCGTCGGGCGACCATCGCGGCGAACGGTCGCGCGCGAAGGTCGGCGCGAGCCACACTATCGGGGTGGAGTCGCTGGCGTACACGCCGACGAATGCATGATCGCCGCGGTTGGAAACGAAGGCGAGCCGCGTGCCGTCGGGTGACCACCGCGGGTCGCCGCTCCTTCCGGTCGCCGCGAATAGGGGCTTTGCCTCCTCCGCGCCGTCGATCGGCACCGTCCAGATGCGACCACCCTTGGTGAAAGTCACGATGTCGCCAGTGGGTGAGATGGTTGGCTCCTCGCCATCTCCCAACACCACAGGCTCGCCGCCCTCAAACGGGACGGCGAGGATCTCCACCGTGGGGAGCACGGGGCTGCTTAAGACGTTGACTGGCAGGTGATCGTCCCAATTCGAGCCGTGGTCGCCGCCCCGCACGTAGACCACCCATTGCCCGTCACTTGAGAGCGATACGCTCGTGAGCTCCTGACCATCGTCGGTCATGTAGTCGGTTAGCTGCCGCGCTGTGAAATCAGGAGCCTCGGCCACATAGATGTTCCGCCTGCCCTGTTCGTTGAATGCCCAGGCGAGACGTGAGCCGGTTGGGGCGGCTGTGAGCTCGGTGGGGAACGGATAGGAACGTACTTGCTCGAAGGTGAAGCCGGTGTTTGCAGTGTTTTGCGCCGACGCCGCTCCGGTTGCGAGCGTAACTGCTAGCGCACATGCTATGAGACGGTGATGCATGACGGGATATCCTCGGGAGGGGACAATGCTCCAAAATGTATGCGGCGGGAGATACAGTATCCAGGAGGCCGCCGGCCCCCGGCCTCCCTGTAACGGCTACTTCAGCCCGGACAGCTCACACATATGCATCGAACAGAGCGCCTGCCGTCAGCGCCGTGTTCTGCATGGCGCCCTCGGAGCCGTATACGTACACTGCACCGGTACCGTGGATCCGGGCGTTCAGAACCACGAGCCTGCGGATCTACGTTTCGTGATATACGGGCTCACCCATGTCTGCAAACGAGAAGTTGTAGAACACGTTGTGACCGTTGTAGTCCATCACCCTGAGGTCGTCAGTCTGGCTCAGGTCGCCCATGACCACTGCATAGTGGTTGCCGTACTTCTGCTTCACCTTGTCGACCGATACCTCGCGTGCCACGAATTTCTTGACTCCCTTGGCTTCCATCTTTGCGAGGAAATCCGGTTCGGTGAAACTCTCATAAGTCGTGAGAATGAGAATGGGACCGGAGCCCGTGAAGAAGATCCCCGCTTTCATCGTACCACCTCCGTTCCACTTTGTTGTGGTGCTGACACGGCGCCGGGAATCCGGATCGTCCTAGGATAAGTATCGCTAGAGTACGGCGCGCGTCCATATACGTTCGGTGGACATCGCCGGATGGCTGGTGCCCTGTGCCGCGCTCGCCGATTACGTGTACGGGATCGTGGGGGGGTGTGAGCTGGGGTGACAGGCGCTGTGTCGCGCCAGAGAGCGTACACCGAGAGGGGGACGCCGACGTCGCGCCCGGGTGTCGTGGTGCTGATACTGGTACGCTAAGCTGCCTCGTATACTGTTGTCACTTGGGCCTTTGCGTCACGGAGGACGTCCACCACCTGCGGGTCAAACTGACCTCCTGCGGCTTCCTGCAAGAGCTCGATGGCCTGCCAATGGTGCCGCCCGGCCCGGTAGGGGCGGTCGCTCACGATCGCATCGTAGGCGTCGGCGACGGCTAAGATGCGGGCTCCGATAGGGATTGCCTCTCTGCCGTCGTCGTAGCGGCGATGATGGTCGAGCACTATCGGAATGGCGTCCTGCAACACGGTTCCCGCAGTGAGGAGGAGTTGGGCCCCCAGCTGCGTATGACTGTCGACTTGCTCCTTTTCTTGGGGATCCAGTTCCGCCGCCCGCTGAATCAGCTCGATGACTTCAATCTTGCCGATATCGTGCAGCAACGCTGCGATCTTGATGTTCTGGACGGCCTCGGCAGGCAAGCCGAGGCGGATCGCCAACTCAGTAGACACGGCAGCCACGCGCTCGGAGTGGCTCTTGGTGTATGCATCGGCCGACTCGAGATACTTGGTCAAGATCGAGATGATCCCCACATATGCTTCCTGCAGCTGTGCCAGGTGGATTTGATTCTTCTCCTGCAGTCGACCGACGATCGCACCGGTGAGAATCAGGAAGCTCGACCAGATCAGGAGATTCCAGAAGTTGAACGCCGCGGGTGCTTGTGCACCGCCGCCTCCCTGCATCAACGTAGTATAGACCACGAAACCCGTGGCCAGGAGCGCGGCAAACACGGCTTGCTTTGTCCCGACATAGAATCCGGCGAGGAGCACAGGGATAAAGTAGAACAGCAGGAATGCAAACTTGTGTACCACAAAGAAGTTGATGAACAACAAGCTGCTCAACAGCACGAGTACGAGGGCCGCTTCAAAATTCTTGAACAGTACCGTCTTGAGCTTGAAGAACCAGTCATTCCCGGCATGCTGCGCTGCAATCGCGGTTTCCAGCTGGCGAATACTCGGACCCGGATGAATGGGCGTCGCGTGGGTCGTCAGTAGACCACCGAGTCCCTGCGACTGCATGTCTCTCGCGTGTTCCATATTGGCCTGCGCTTGAATCTGGTTCAGTCCAGTGTCCAAGGTACGGCCTGAGGCGTGTGGCTGCGTGTGAGCTTCGTCACCATGGCCTTAGGGCAGGAATCTCACCGCCGCACACCGCCGGTGAGGTAACGTGGCGGCCAAAAGTGGAGTCCTCTGACCATGTTGGCAGTAGCTTGCGAGAGCCTCGACCACTGATCGGCTTCAGCGGATGTCGGTGGCGGCCGACGGGTGGTAATCGCGCGGCGCTTCGGACTACACCGCCCGCATATCCACCTGTGGATCGACTCCGTCTCCCGGGGATGCGACGGTCTACCCTCTTCCCGTTCGATGTCCCACCCCTCATCGTTATGTTGATGCTCCTGTGTTCCAGTGTCACTCGACGCCACAGTATCCGATGCTTCGGGCACGGGATACCGAGATCGCCGTGATGGCAGTTCGTTGGTCTGCAGCGCACGCATCTCTGGGAGTGATGCTTTTCTGGCTCGGCGTTCTCGCGGCGGTTGGTTGTAGCACCAACGCCGAGCGCTCTGTGACTAGGGATGGTGCGGCCGGGAATTTGTCGCCAGGGGACACGATGCGCATTCACTTCGAACGAACGGGTGGTTTTGCCGGTCTGCGGCTAACGGTCGACATCGAAACCGACACGTTGTCTCAGGAGGACCAGCGGCGCCTGCAGCAACTGGTTGAGGAGGCGGACTTCTTCACTCTGCCGGCGGAGTTGCGCGATACCAGCACAGCCAAGGATCAGTTCGTCTACAGAGTCACGGTAGAGAAAGCCGGAATGCGCCACACTGTGGAAACCACCGAGAGCGCCGCTGGACCCCTGTTGCAGCCGTTGCTCGAGTGGCTGACTCGAGCGGCCCGGCGGAGGACGTGATCGGACGCGATGGGCTGCAGCCGCCGCTCCGAACTCCCGATTGGGCCACAACTGATTCCTCCCGACTGATGTAACGAAGAAAGGAGTCCCCATGCGGCACCGCCACCCACTGCATTGCATCGTGCCCCCGCATATGCTCGAGTCCATTGCCGAGCGCGGCACCGCGCGACAACAGGAGATCGCGCGAGCCACCATGGTCGCTTCGGACCAGATCAGGACCGAGCGACTGGCGGTAACCGCGCGGGCAGTCGCTGCGGTCCAGCCCGGCGCGAAAGAACGGATCGTCTACACGGCCAACTCGGGTACTAGCCTACCCGGCCAGCGGCTGCGGGGAGAAGGGGAGCCACCCACTGGTGATGCGGCCGTGGACGAAGCGTACGACGGCTCTGGTGACACCTACGATCTGTACCAGCAGGTGTACGCCAGAGACTCGATCGACGGTTCCAACATGCGCCTCGATTCCACAGTGCACTATCGCCAGAGTTACGACAACGCATTCTGGAATGGGCGGCAAATGGTCTACGGCGACGGTGACGAGGACCTGCCCGAGGATGAGCGTCTGTTCAACCGATTCACGAAATCACTGGACGTCATCGGACACGAATTGACGCACGGCGTGACTCAGTTCACGGCCAACCTCGTGTACCGCAATCAGTCGGGTGCGCTGAACGAACACTTCTCCGATGTGTTCGGGTCGCTGGTTAGACAGTGGAAGCTGGACCAGACGGCAGACCAGGCAGACTGGCTGGTCGGTGCCGACCTCCTTACCGCCAACGTGAATGGCGATGGCATTCGCTCTATGAAGGAGCCCGGTACCGCGTATGACGATCCGGTGCTGGGCCAGGATCCACAACCCGGGCACATGGACGGCTACGTGGACACGATGCAGGACAACGGCGGTGTCCACATCAATTCGGGAATTCCCAACCGAGCGTTCTACGTGGTGGCGACCGAGATCGGCGGACGGGCCTGGGAAAAGGCCGGGTTGATCTGGTACAGGACACTGACAGACGGTCAGTTGAGCGCGCAGGCCGAGTTCCAAACAGCCGCGGACCGCACGTTTGTGATCGCTGGCGACGTGTATGGTGCCAACAGCCTGGAGCAACAGGCGGTTAAGGCGGGCTGGGAGGCCGTTGGCATCACCATCGGGGCCGAGGCACCGAGCCCGCCGTCGGGAACCGGATGCCTGCTATCGGCCTTGACGCTGGGGCTGTTGCGGTAGCGCGCGGGGATCAGCCGCGATTCTGGGATGCGGCCAACGCGCTCGTGGGTGGATCTGCGATGACCGTCAAGACGCGGTGTGGTAGCCAGGGTGCCCGGCAAATGCGTGCCGTTGTATCGTCCGGCGCGGGGCACCCGCGCGGCGCTCGGGACCAGTGTAGTTGGGATCCTGAGCTACACGGCGGTCGCCGGTCCTGGCAGTCATGGTGTCGCGGAAGCCGAGGTACGCCATCAGGAAGGCTACGGGGCTGACGATCAGATACACGGCCAGGGCAAGGACCGCCATCAGTCGGCGTAACGGTGCCAGCTTGCGGACGACTCGCGGCCACGTGCGCTTGCGCACATCCGCCAGCCACCACAGATAGCCCAACACGACCAGACCTGCCAGTTCAGCCGCCAGCATGGCGCTCAACAGGTCCGCGCTAGCTAACGACCACAAGTGCAGTGCGACATCGCGGCACCACTCCAGTGTGAGGAATTGCGCAACATCGTTGCGCACAGACCACAACGCAGTGGCCCCCGCGAGCGCGAGAAAATAGAGTCCCGCGAGTAGATAGAGTGCTCGTCTGGGTCGCTTTTTCATAGAGCAGAACGGGTGCGTGACGCCTAATTAACGCCTCACGATGCCCGGCCACAAGGCCGCCTGTGCCACCCTTAAGGGGATTCTCCTGCTATCTTCGTTCCGGCAAGACGCGCTAGCCAACGTGGATGGGTGGGTCTACTAGTACGCCCGGCTGACCTCGTTCAAATAGAACCGATGGAGCACTCCCGCGATTTCGTTGGCGGCGAAGTTGAGCGATGCTCCGAGGCTGTCGAGCCATGGCTGAGTCTTGTCTGCGAATAGCGGGTTCATCTGCTCGGCCGCGAGAATGTCACCCTGGCCCTCTGAAGTTGCCCTTGCGATCCGCTGGACGGCGGTATACGGGCGACGTCGGACCAAGTCGCCAGCCTTGAGGTAGGACCCGAATGCGTCTGCTGTGAAGTCCTTCGTGTAACGCTTGATCCAGCGCGAGTAGGCCGCCCGCTGCTTCTCGCCGGGATAGGCGTGGCCGTGCTGGCTCACGTCTCCGATGTAATGAGCCATCGCACCCAGGTAGAACGCCGCCGCGGCTAGATCGCCGTCCGCGAACGCATCCACGGCGTTATCGTATTCCTGTTGCGCCCGCATCCCCGCCCGAGTCACCAGCGTCTCCGTGGAGTCTTTGCTCCACTGAGCCCCACCGCCGTAGCGATCGCCGTAACCGGTATTGGGAGCGCCGCACGCCACTGGAATATCTGCGTGTTCGGGCGCCTCAGTTCCCAAGAGGTATGCGCTGCGGAAAGGTTCGAGCCAAGCTCTCTCCTCAGATGGCAGCAGCGCCCGTGCATTGTCGGCAATCCAGTCGTGGATTGAATAGGGCGGGTTGCTATATTCGCTCCGCCGCTTTGTGTAAGCGACGCCGCTCGACCCACCGCTCCATGCTTCCAGGCTCACGGCGATGACGATGAGGAGGAGCAGTGTGGAGAATCTCATGGGCTAATTCGGCATTTCCCCCACGGCCGTGGTTCAGCGGTCTCCCAGGCGACCATAAATCCTGAAGTCCGGTACCGGTTTCCGCAAGGTCCCCCCAGCCTCCCGCACGAGCCGCGCGGTGGGGCGCCGCTCCGGTCGGACCGGCGCGCAGAGCCGTTGCCACCGAATCCAGGGCCTTCTCGTGACTTCCCTCACAGCCGAATCCGGATCGTAACCGCACTATGACAGGGTAGAACCACCGGGCACTGCCGAGGTCACCGCGCTGGAGGACCCGAGCGAGCCGGAGGAAACCGAGGAGAGGGTCAAATGGCGTCGTTCTTGAAGTCGCTGATGGGGAGTGGACAGGCTGAGGAGGCACTGTCGCAACACGCCCAAGAGATCATCGCTAGCATGGAGCGCGAGCGAACCGCACTGGAGGAGGCTGCGCACAAGGCGCAGCAGGCAACAGCGCGTCTGACGGAACTGACTCAGCCCGTTGCGGAAGTCGATCAGAAGATATCTGATGCAACGGCTCGCATTGAGAAGATTCGCGACGAGGTACAGGGGATCGAAGCCTATGTGTCCCAGATCGCCGCGCTGAAACAGGACGCTGAGTCGCTGTCCAAGGGCCAGCGACGCTCGGAGACGCAGCTTGCCAAGGCGGCGGAAGACATCGAGCGGGTGCAGGCGGACGTGGCAGAACTCGCTCACAAGGCAGACATGGCGCTGTGTCTCAAGGACGATCTAGGTGAGTTCCTCGACTTGAAGGCCCCGTTCGAAGAGCTGCAGGGCCGCACCGATGGCCTGGCACGGCACCTGGATCAGGTGGCAGACCGAGTGGCCCACATCGACCGGGAGCAGGAGCGAGTCGTTCTGGCGCACGACCAAGCGGAGTCCAGATTCCGAGCGGCCGAAGAGCGGTACCAACAGCTCCACACGGGCGTTGAGGCAGCCGAGGGCAGAATCCGCGAGCTCAAGCAGGTGATGGCAGATCTGCAGCAGGTAGCGGACGGGACCGCCGACACCAAACGTCAGCTGGTGACTCTCCAGGCCATTACCGACTCGGTGGGCCAGAAGATCGCCGCCATCGAGCAGCACCGTGAGGCGGTGGAGCGGGCCACGCGACAGGCGAACAACCTCAGCGAGTTGGTGCGCGGGATAGACGTGCAGATGCGGAAGCAGGAGGAGAAGGCGCAGGTGATGCGTGATCTCCGGACTGAGGTCGGGAAGCTCACCGCCGAACACGCGCAGTTCCTGAAACAGGCGGAGGAGATCGGAATCAGGCAGCAGCGGGTGGTGGAGCTGGATCAGGCGACCCGTGCCCGGCTCAACGCACTGGAGTCCGAGCTCAAGTCCAGCGCCGACAGGATGGTGATGGAGCGCGACGGCATGGACGCAGTGAGTCAGCGGATTGTGGATCTACGGCGCGACCTGGCGAACTTCGAAGAGAGGTTCCAGTCGGTGGAAGATTCGACTAGGAACTTGCCAGAGTTCCAGGCTACCGTGACCGAGATCACTGGCAGGCTCGCGGGCGTGGCATCGGAGATTGATCGATTGGCAGAGCTGGCGCAGCGGGTCCAAACGGTCAGGGCCGACATCAAGCGGTTGGGTGACGGCGTGCTCACGGTGGGCAAGCGGCTCGAGGCGGTGGAGGAGGCGCGACCGGGAGTCGAGTCGATGCTGAGTGATTTCAACAACCTGCGGCGCAGTCACGAAACGCTGCGGGATGCGTTGGATCAGGTGCAGTTTGCCGCCAGCGAGGTGCGGCGGTTCAGGGATGACCAGCACGATACGGAGCGGTGGCTGGCCGGCGTGCAGCAGTTGCTGAACGAGGTGCAGGCCAAGGCCAGGGAGCTGAATGGCGCCCGCCCGACCATAGACCTCGTGCGCAAGGAGGTCGACCGGGTCACTACTGCGCTCGATTCGATCGAAGAGCGCCAGGCGTTTCTGGACGACCTCAACAGGCGTCTGGCCGAGGTCAGTGCCATGGGAGCTGAGCTGGATGAGCGGAGCAAGGGTTTGATCACTCGCATGAGTACCGCCGACGATCGGCTCCAGGCGCTCGTGTCTCGGGCGGACGAAGCGGCCGAGGTGGAGAAGTCGGTAACCAGAGCGTTTACGGAACTGGAGGGGCTGGAGCAACGAAGTGGGGAGTTCGGGGAATCGCTGGCGGCACTTGAGGGGCGCTCACACGACTTGGAGTCGCTCTCCCAGAGTATGGAACAGTTGGGTCGGGAGCTGGACAGGCGGCAGAGCGCCCTGGAGAGGTCTTCCGAGCATCTGGAGCGCGCGTCTGAGCTGCGGCAGGAAGCGGCCGCAACGGCACGGCAGCTGGAGGAACAGTCGCAGCAGTTCACCAGTGCGCTCGAGAGTGCGGAAAAGAGGGCTGCGGACCTCACGGATCTGGCGCAACAGCTCGAGGACCGCATGAATGGCCTGCGCTTCGCCGAAAAACGGCTGGGTCAGTTCGAAGACAAACTCTCCCAGTGGGGGCACACGGAACAGCAGGTCAAGCACGCGCTCGAGCAGCTGACCGAGCGCCAGTCTACCATCCAGACGATGCAGGCGGATATTCGCAGCTTGCTGCAGATGGCCGAGCGGACCGTGGAGGACGTGAGGGCCATCAGTGGCGCGCAGCAAGAGATCGCCGCGGCGCGTTCCACGCTGGACGGTGCGCTGGACCGGCTGCAGGCCGCGGACGAGAAGGCCGACTTGCTGGAGGATCGGCAGCGGCAAATCGAGCGGGCCGAGCAGCGCTTGGCCCGGGCAGAGGCAGTGACGCTACAAGTGCAGTCGACGCTGGAGACACTGCAGGGCCAAAAGGCAATGTTGGATCACGTGATGGACAAGGCCGGCTCGCTGACCTTCCAACTCAAGCAGGCCGAGGCGCTGATCCAGACCATCCGGGAGGAGCGGGACCTCACCAACAAGGTGCGGGCGGCAGTAGCCGAGGTGCGCGACGGTGCACCGGAGGCGCGCGCGGGGTAGAGTCCGCCGGGGCTTGGTCCGGCGGCGCGAGCCGCAGCGGCCCCGATGTCACAGAGACATCGGGGCCTGCTTTATCTATCGGCCATTGCCCGTCTCTGGTGGCGGCACTGACGCAGCACGGATCGCGTGGGTCGATCCCGGGATGGGCGCCACACACCTGAGAGGGCGGCCGAGCCGACCCCGAGCGTTTAGGTTTCACGGCGAGATGTCTCAGACTTCGTTTGACACGGCTTACCTTTGTGCTGAGGCCCCGCCTCTTGGAGGCTAAGAGGGGCAGATCGGAGAACACGCGCGGTGGTGGGTGCGGGGAGCGGCGCACAGCGTGGCAGCAGCAGTACGAGCTATTCCCTCAACACGATCGCTGTCCCGCGTGCGGCGGGCGGCTGAGCACCAGGCTCGACGGGTTCGGTCAAACCTACGAGCAATGTGGTAAATGTCAGCGCCGCACGTACTTACAGCGCTAGTGCCGCTGATCTGCAGGCCGAACATGTTGAGTCTTCCCTGTTGCCCTCAACACGGCCGCGGAGTCTTGAGTTGACATGGCATCGAGTGGCTGCATACCGCGATGCCTGATGGTCCCGTTGCTACTACATGATGGAGGACTGGCATGGCCCTGACGATTGAGAGAAGGCTTGAGTCGGTGGCACCGCCCGAGCGCGTATGGCAGGCGCTAGCCGATCCGAATGAGATCGTCCAGTGGTTCGGGGACCGCGCTGAACTGGATCTTCGACCTGGGGGACCGGGATCGTTCAGCTGGGACGGCCACGGCGACTTCGCGGCGCGGGTTGAGGTGGTAGAGCCTCCGTACCGCCTGTCCTGGCGCTGGGCCCAGAAGCCCGGGACGGCCATTGAGGAGGGCGTTTCGACGCTCGTGGAGTGGGTGCTGACCAGGCGCGCGGATGGCGGCACGATTCTCGAGCTCACGGAGTCTGGGTTTGTCGAAGAAGAGCACTACAAGGGGAACGCCACTGGGTGGGCAGCCGAGCTCGGCGAGCTGAAGGCGCTGCTGGAGCTAGGGTAGCACCCAGTGACCGGGCGCGGTGAGAGGTGTTGTTCGATAGATTGGAGGTCCACCGTTAGACGGGGACCGGAGCGTTACTCAATGAGAATCAAGGTGAGCGGATTCATCGTGCTGTCACTTCTGGGTGCCGCAGCTACGGGTGCGACGGCTCAAGGGGTGTACATCGGCGGCAAGGGAGGGTTCGGCAGTAGCAGTTACAGCGTGACGGAGGGTGGTGAAGAGGTCTCGGGGCTCAACGCCAGATCGGGAGTCCTGGCCGGCATTCTGGGCGGATACCAGATCGGTCACCTGTTCGCCGTAGAACTGGAGCTGCTGTTTGCCCGAAAGGGGTTCGAATCGGAGGTGGAAGGGGGTGACGAGTTTCGGGTGGATTATGTGCAGCTCCCGATACTCGCACGGATGACTTTCTCGCAGGAGAATCTCGTGAACCCGCGGGTGTTTGCGGGTGCCATAGTTGGTTTCGAGACAGCGTGCGGTTGGAAGGCAGCGGGTCAGTTGGAGACCGTCGCGTGTCCGTTCGAAACCAACTCGACGGAAGCGGGCATTCTGGTGGGAGGCGGCGTTTCTATCAGCGATCCGGTTCAATTCACCGTTGACGCTACTTTCGATTTCGGGTTGACCAACGTGCGCGGCGCTGAGAGCGGTGAGACTTCATTCAAGAGTAGACGCCTGTCGTTTGTCTTCGGAATCGAGTACGCGTTCTGGGATCGAGGCGGATACTAGCGCGTCACTTGTGCGTCTGGCCCGTTTCTCGGGTCGAGTTCCATGGATGGTTGTTCCGAGCCAGTAGCCTCCGGTCACAGGCGGAACTCTCGCAGCGCCGCGTGGCTTAGCCGTGGTCTCGGCTGTCGCTTCGCACGATATTGAGGATCGGAACATGCCGAGATGGTCGCAAAGGAACACGGCCATACTGAGAAACAGCCAAATCGCGAGCAGCGGAGTCTGTCGGCCTGGCTCAGGCGCGTTTGAGGCTCTTGCGGCGCCTCCTCGCGCTGGCCTCCTTCAGCCGGCGGGCGAGGCTCGGCTTAACGAAATAGCGCTTCTTGCGGAGGTCCTTCAAGACGCCGGAGCGCTGTACCTTGCGTCGAAACGCCTTGATAGCCCAGTCGACGTGGTCGTGTTCGCCCAAGATGATCTCGCTCACAAGCATCTCCACTATGAGTCAGATGTGAACGGGCCGCCCAGGATTGGTGCGGCCCGCTTGTAGTATCAGCGCCGTGGGCTACTAGCTGACGACGGATACGTTCTCGGCGGCCGGGCCTTTTTGGCCCTCGACGATGTCGAACTCGACCTCCTCACCCTCACGCAGCGACTTGAAGCCACTGCCCTGGATCGCGGTGTGATGAACGAAGCAGTCCTTGCCACCGTCCTCGCGCGTGATGAACCCGAATCCTTTGCTGTCGTTGAACCACTTGACGGTTCCCTTGGTACGCATTGCCGTACTCCCTCGTGATGTTGCTGTGGCCGGGGTGCGGTTAATGCCGTACCAACCGACTACAATTCCGCGGATCGCTGCCCCCGCGTCGGGCTGCCACGCATTCGGTGCGCGGCGTATCGTGTGCTCAAAACAACGGGGCATCCGATCGTAGCCGGATCCCCCGTCAACGTTCGTCCTGGTCGAGCCTGCTGTTGCCGCGCTCGACTCGAACGAACAGTAGTCGGTTGGGACTGTTGCGTCAAACTCCGATCGGGTGCAGCCGCAGGCAAGGAACGCTCCCGGCAGCCGGTCCAATCCCGGGAGTAGGTCCCCGGAGACTACTGCGTCTGTTCCAGCAAGCCCCGTAGATCGGCGTCGGTTCGCGCACCGAGCCCGTCCCTGAAGGGATACGGACCCTCGTGCACTGCGAACTGCTCCGAGATGAACTTGACCAGTAGCACGTCGGCGCTGTTTGGCTCTGAGCGTACCACCAGCCGTGCCTCCCATTCGACTCCCTCAGAGTCGGCGAACCAGCGGACCGCCGGATCGGCCGCCAGCGCCGCGACCTCATCGAGCGTGCTGACGGCCTGCCCTGGGAGAGGCCGGACGTGCATTCTGGAATGCGGTGACTCCGCCAATACGAGCGAGAAGAGCTGCTTCTGCGGCCCGGCCCGCTTTTCCTCGGTCACCTCCCAGGTGTTGCCCTCGATCTCCACGGTTCCGGTTAGCATTGGCGTGCCTTTGATCATGTTCCAACCTGAATACTACCGCTATCCGGGTGAAAGTCGAGCAGATCGCGGCCCGTGGCAGCCTCTCGATCCTACGATTCTGCGGAACTTATTGCTGGCCAATCCCGTAGAGGTATCTACAACACGCGGTGCACTAGTAGGCTTCTTAGCAGCGTTCACAATCTCTGTGGGAAGGCTGGAGGAGACGATGCCGTTTGGACGGAAATTCTGGGCCGGTATCCCGATAGTCTTGGTCGTAGGTGCAATCATAGCAGTGACTTACGGCAAGAAGAACAAAGAGAGAGTGGTGCGGATCATCGAGGCTCCGCGAGTGGTGGTCACGCCGAATCGGATCAAGGTCGACCGTCCCCCGCCGCCGCCGCTCAACGGCTCTTTCGTCTCCCTCGTCGGCATCGGTGATGATGAGATGGTATCGGAGGGCTTCAAGCTGTCGCGCCCCTATGATGTCCGCATCCTGGCGCTGGGTGAGGGTATCAGCGGCGAGATGTACGACTACGGGTGGATAATCAACATGGGGAGCCACGAGACCGTGTGGCGGATGGGTTATCACGACACCGAGCACGCCGGCGGGGCGCAGAAGAACCGTATGGTGGACGAGGTGGTGACCCTGGGACCCGGCAACTACATGGTCTACTACGTCTCCGACGGATCCCATTCATGGGATGGCTGGAACGCCAGCGCTCCCATCAAACAGGAAGCATGGGGGATCTCACTTCTCGGCGCGGACGGGACCGTGGACCAAACGGCTGTAGGGGCTTACGAGGTGTCCTCCGATCCTGCCATCGTGGCACAGCTCATCGGGATTGGCGACGGCGAACGCCACAGTTATCGCTTCTCGCTTGATGAGGAGACCAAGGTCCGCGTCTATGCTCTAGGGGAAGGTGACCGGAGCGAGATGTATGACTTTGCCTGGATCGAGAACGCCGAGACGGGACGCGCCGTGTGGGAGATGACGTTCCGCACATCACAGCATGCTGGTGGCGCAACCAAGAACCGGCTGTTCAACGACATGATCGTGCTGCCAGCCGGCCAGTATATCCTCCGCTATCAGAGCGATGGCTCGCATTCGGCGGACGATTGGAACAGCACACCACCCAACGATCCGGCCAACTATGGGGTTACGCTGACGAAGGTGAAGGGCTGAAGCGAGTTCGAGTAAAGCGCACCTCAAAGGGCCGCCCTTTAGGGCGGCCCTTTCCGCGTCAATCGGCCCTCATCCGCGCAAATCCGCGGCCCTGCCAGCGGCCCTACTCCCACTCGATCGTGCCGGGTGGTTTGGAAGTAATGTCGAGAGCCAGGCTCCCAACCCCCGGCAACGCCAGTATGGTACGGCGGAGTTCGTCCAGCATCCTCTCAGGCAACTCAGCCGGCGACGCCGTCATGGCGCGCTGCGAGAGGACCGGTCGGACCACGATCAGCTCGCCCTGTTTGTCATCGAGCTGAACGGGCACCATCACCGTCGGGCACTGCCAGATCTCATGGTACAAGCCGTGGCGGGCCAGTGCCTGCATCACTACGTGGTCCGCTTCCCGCAGCACGTCGAGCCGCTCGCGAGTGACGGTGGCCGCCAGTGGTCGAATGGCCTGTGGGTGAGCTCCACCCAGATTCCAGATGCAGCGGTTGATGCCTGGGACGTCGGCGGTGATCGTGGATGCGGCGTCCGTCAGGGTTGGCCAGGGGACCGACCCGCTCAGCAGAACGGGGTGCTCATAGGCGCGCAGGTCCGCTTTGACCCCGACCGAGCGGATCGGAAGCAACATAGTATCCAGGCCGAACCGTTCGCTCACCTGCTCCAGGGCCGGTTCGATGGTATCGAATCCGCTGCGATCGGCCGTGCCGTCGCTGCACAGCAGCCGCACACCGAGGCCGGGCCCCGGGAACGGGTGGCGCCAAACCACGTCGTGCGGGATGCCGAGCCGCTCTCCCAGTTCGCGCACCTCGACCTTGTAGAGATCGGCCAGCGGCTCGATCACCTTGCCCTCGGCGATCATCTGCTCGATGATCGGAACGCGATTGTGGTGGGTCTTGATCGTGTCGGACCGCTTGGTGGCACCGGTCTCGATGGTGTCGGGGTATATGGTTCCTTGGCCCAGCAAGTGGTTCTCCAGGCCGAGCCGCACTGCCTCAACCTGGAAGACGTCTATGAACGTATCGCCGATGATACGGCGCTTGCGTTCCGGATCGGTCTCATCACCCAAGGCGGAGAGAAACGTCTCGCTGGCATCGACGAAGTTCACGTGTGCGTCCAAACCGAGTTGGTGAATCAGCTGCAACACCTGGCTGCTCTCGTCTTTTCGCATCAGACCGTTGTCGATGTGCAGCAGGTGCAATCGCTCCGGGCCTATTGCGCGACCGATGATTGCTGCCGCCACGGTGGAATCGACACCGCCGGAGGCCAGCAGGAACACCGATCCACCGTCAGCCTGGTTGCGAATCCGCTCACATTGCTCTTCCAGGAAACCGTCCATGCTCCACGTCGGGCGGCAATCACAGATATTGAGCACGAAGTTCGCGATCATCTCATCGCCGTGTACAGTGTCATCGACCTCGGGATGATATTGGAATCCGTAACGCCTGAGCGAATCCGAGCCAATCGCTGCAAACCGATGATCGGTCGAGCCGTCTGCATTCACCGTAAAGCCCAGTTCTTCGAACTCTGGTCCCACCGCCGCCACCGAGTCGAAGTGGCTCATCCACACCTGCTCGACGGGTCCGAGCCCGGCGAAGATCGGATGCTCACGATTCAGATGAAGCTGGGCCCTACCCCACTCGCGTCCACCGTGTATGACCTTTCCACCGTAATGCTTGGCGATTTCCTGGTGACCGAAACACAGTCCCAGAATCGGCACTTTCAGGTCATAGATCCCTTTGGTATAGGCCGAGTCTTCTCCGTGGGATGACAGACTGGGGCTGCCGGAGATGATGATTCCCCGGTACTTGCGGAAGGCATCCAACTGGTCCTCAGGCTGCCGGATCTCGGCCAGTACACCGTGGTGCCGCACTTTGGTGGCGATGAGGTGTGCGTATTGTCCTCCGAAATCGACTACCGCAATCGCATCATGTTCCATGGGAGAGACCTGGCGTGGCTCCGTGTTTCCGATCGCTGAGCTTAAGAAGTGAGGGCAGGGTTGGGAAGGGGGCGTCCAGGGGGCCGAGGCTGGGCCTGCGGCCGGGCTCGCGCACGGCTACGCTGGTATGGTCAGGCTCTCCGCATCCCGCGGGTAGTGCGTCAGTATCTCTATCCCATTCGCCGTAACGGCAACCGTATCGGAGTGGCGGAAGCCCCCTAGCTCCGGTACGTAGAATCCTGGCTCAACCGTGAACACCATTCCCTCCTTGACCACCGTGTGATCGCCGCTGTCCAAGAAAGGACCCTCGTGATAGCGCAGCCCGACGCTGTGGCCGGTATGGTGCTTCCAGTAGGGCATCAGATTGTGATCTGCATAGTACGTCCGAACCGCAATATCGACGTCACTGCACTCGATGCCTGGCCTGAGTGTGGAGAACGCGACTTCCTGGGCTGCCAGCACATGCTCGAACATCTCTCTCTGTTTCTTGGTCGGCTCACCGACGAACATGGTGCGCTCGAGTTCCGACGTGTATGCCCATACGGGACAGGACGCTTCCGACACCAACACGTCGCCCGGCTGGAATACGATGTTGTTGGCCAGCGTGTGAGGTATCGCCCCGGAGCGCCCGATCTGACCGCGGTACTCGGCTCGCGGCCCGGTCTCGGGCCAGCTCTGCGCATGGAATATCGGACCGATCGCATCCAGCATAGCCAGGGTGGCCTCTTGGCTCGCCCGCATGCTCACGCTGGTCTCGCTTTCGCCGACAGCCGTGTAACGCTGCAACAGCGTGTGGGCCAGGTTGGCCCACTTGCAGCTCTCACGAATCAACTGCAGTTCCGCTTCGCTCTTGACTGCTTGGAGCCGGTTTATCTCGCCCTGGGCCTTGACGACCGTGACGCCAGCCAACTCGGTGAGTGTTGGGCCCTCGTAACCGAAGATCCAGGGATACCCGTCGAGGTCGGCGGCGATGCGGCCCGTGCCGGCTCTGCCGATGCCCAGCTCCGCCAGCATCTCCTTGAATCCATGCATCGGGTGCCTGTCCCCAGGATACTCCAGGTAGTGTTCCACCCGATCCACGTTGGTTGCCGACTTTGCGTGTTCGACTTCGAGACGTGGCACGAACAGAGCTCGTTCGCCAAGGGCATTCATAGCGAAGGCCATCGGTCGTTCCGTGGGGATGAACGCGAAACCGGTGAAGTAGAGGATGTTGACCGCGTCGAAGAGCACCACACCGTCAGCCTCAATCTTGTGAACGCGTTCCAGTAGAGCCGTGCAACGTCCCGTGAACTCAGTGGCCGTGATGCTGATCGATTGCAGCATAGTTCGGAATCAAGTGCCTGCGGTTAGTGTGATGTCTCCGTCAACAGTGGCCAGCGGCAGATCGGGCAGCCACCTGGCCGCTCCATTCGAATTCCTGTCCGTCCAGTCCACTGGAATCGGAGCAGGCCAATAGCACGCTGTCACCGGTTTTGTCGCTGAGACAATCCGTGAGCAGTCCATCTCTGCCTCGAGTGCGGATCCGCGCGTTCGGACTACACGCTCTCGTGGGGAGCACGTTTACAGGGAGCACCTTGGTAGCTCTTTCACGAGCCAAACACTCTGTAGATGGCGTTCTCTAGGTGCTGGCTCAGCCGAATCGACACCGGGAACGTATCCTGCCTGAACGTCGAGACCTTGGCTGAGCGAGCTCCTGCCAGGTTTGCCGACGCAATGTCCGTGAGGTATTGGTCACCCACCACCAGCACTGCCTGCGGATCTGCCTCCCCGAGAACCCGCATGCCGTAGCGGACCAACTCGCCGCTCGGTTTGCGAATCTGCGTGCCACGATTCGACTGGATATGACGCAGGGCTTCTGAGGTGTGCGTATCGGTACCGTGCCACAGGTGACGAAACACTGGTCCTTCATCGGTGGCATAACCCCGCAGCAGCGGGATCTCGGGAAAGATCTGGCCCAATTGATCGAAGCGTCGTTCGTCACAGTTGGAGAGAATTGCATGTCGGGCCGGCCCGTCGCGGAATAGAACTCTTATGAGCGGGAACCGCGCGTCCACATCCCCCGCGTGATAGGCCATCAGCGTACCGTCCACATCCCACAACACGACACGAAAGCCCTGTTCGGTGATGAACGACGCATCGATATCTGCCACTGTATCGAACCGAAAAGTCGGTTCGATATGGGATATGAGTTGCCGCAATCGGGGGATTGACTGGCGCAACGTGGCAAGGTGCTCTGTGGCCATGACGATAAAGGTAACCGGCCCATCATGACGAGTCTGCGGCGCGCGGTTCCTCGTGCAGTGGGACTCGGGGTTGCACGCCACGGCCCTCCCGAAACCGCGTTGTGGAACCTGACGTAAGGTAGACGTACGAGATGGAGGCCCATCTCGCGAGAGTCCTCTCGCCCGTCCCACACGAGGAGTGGCAAATGTCGTCCGAAGTCGTGCGCCGCGGCAACGTTCCCCAGGCGATGGCCTGGATGATCGGGCTGTCCGTAGTGTTGTTCTGGATGCCGCTGCTGGGGTCCTTGATCGCCGGGTTCGTCGGCGGAAGGAAGGCCGGGGGTGTGGGGCCCGCAGTGATCGCTGCGCTGCTCCCTGGCGTGATCCTGCTGCTGGCCTCGATCCTACTGGGATCCGTGCTCGGGTGGATTCCGGTTGTCGGCCAACTGGTTGCCTGGGTACTGGGGTTTGGTGCTTGGGTCTTGGGGTTCGTGAACGTGATCCCGCTGCTGATTGGCGCGGCCGTCGGGGGTGCCACCGCCAAACGTTGACACCGCGACCATACGGCGGCCTACTTCAACCGCCGGAACAGCGGCGCCAGGTCGTTGTACCGATCCGGCCATTCTGGCAGCTGGAATAGTTCAACTGACCAATCCGCGCCTTCCGCGACGAGCGCAGCTGAAAACTGATCGGCTGGGTGCAGGTCCTCTACGGACCAGCGCGAGACGTCGTTCGGGTCTGCTACGGAGCGGAGCAGAACCGCTTGATCCCGTGACTGCACTGTTATCGAGAATTCGCTCAGGGGCATCGTTAGGCCCTCTCCCCTGGCCTTGATATAGGCCTCCTTGCGAGTCCAGCAGCGGAAGAAGCCTTCTTGCCACCGGTCGGGCGGTAATGCTTCGAGTTCCTTGATCTCCTCAGGAGCGAAGAACCGCCGTGCGATACCAGGACCGTCGTCCACTGTGTGCCAATGCTCGATATCTACTCCGACTTCCCGGTTGAGAGCAAACGCATACAGCGCCATCTCGTGGGAGTGAGCCAGATTGAACCTGATGGACCCAATTGCTTGGCTTGACCGCAGTGCGGGCTTGCCGTGTGGCCCGTAGGTGAAATCCAAGTCTCGCGGCGATTGTCTCAGATAGTCACCCAACAGGACACGCAGACACGCTCGTCCCATAATGAAACGGAGACGCTGCCGCTCAAACGCGATCTCCTCGGTCCGCTCGCGCTCGCGATTCGAGAGCACCGTCTTGAGCTGTTCCACGATCGACCGAGGGGCGTCGAGCGCGACGCGCCAGACTTGAACCATGCCTTCGGTTAGCTGTGGTGCAGTGGATCGCGTTGTCCAGCAGTTCCTATCGGGTGCAGCCATCAGCGTGTACTCCCGTGAGGGGTGAGATCATGGGCTTCGTCTGCGGTTCAAGGGAAACAGGTCAGACTCGGTGTGGGCTGATCGCATTATCGCCGTGATTGCAGCAACGACGGTGGGATGGTCGTTCGCCACGTCGAATTGCTCTCCGATGTCTGTCTCCAGATCGTACAGTTCGACGTCCCCGTCGATGCTATGGCGCACCGCCTTCCACTGGCCCATGCGTACCGCCTGGTGACCCTGATACTCCCAGTACAGATACTCGTGTTGCTGCTGTAGTCCATCCCCCAATAAGGTCGGCAGCATGGAGAGCCCATCGATGTCCTGCGGGCTAGTGGCCCCGGCTAACTCGGTGAACGTGGGGAGATAGTCCCAGAAGGCGGAGATATGGTCGCTAACCGATCCGGGCTCGATCCTGCCGAGCCAGCGCGCGATCAACGGTACACGAATTCCGCCTTCATAGATCTCGGTTTTCAAACCGCGGAGTGGACCTGCACTCTTGAAGAACTCCGAATCGGTGCCACCGTTAAAAGTGGGCCCATTGTCGGACGTGAACATGACCAAGGTGTTCTCAGCGAGCTCCAACTCTTCGAGCAAATCAAGCAGCCGGCCGATCTCTCGATCCATCCGCGTAATCATGGCTGCGTAAGCGGCCCGGGGTGCTCGGTGCGGCAGATAACCTCGATCACCGGTGTAGGGAGCTTCAGGAAAGGTGCCCTCATATTCCTTCAATGACTCCTCCGGTACCTGCAGCGCCACGTGTGGTACCGTGAACGGCAAATACAGGAAGAACGGATCTTCCCGATTATCCCGGATGAATTGCAGTGCCTCCTCCGCGATCAGGTCCATGGAGTATTGGCTCCCAGAATAAGGAGCGTACGATTCTGGTTCATTGGGATCGGCTTCTGCCGGAAGGCGTTGGTGTGGATGGAAATACTCGTTGCCCTCCAGCACATGTTTCTCACCGTTGCGCCACAAGTGGATGGGGTAGTAGTTGTGGGCCATGCGTTGATCGAGATAGCCGTACCAGTAGTCGAACCCCAGCTTGTTGGGCTCACCCGTGCTGCCGGGTCCGCCAAGTCCCCACTTCCCGGCGGCTCCAGTCGTGTATCCAGCCTCCTGAAGCAAAGTCCCGATCGTGCGTGTACCCTGCGGCAGCGGTCGTTGCCCCTCCAAACTGAGGTCGTGCCACACGTCGCCACGTTCCGGCATCTCATCGTTATCGCGGATGTAGGCGTGGCCGGTATGCAATCCCGTCAACAGCACCGCTCTCGACGGAGCGCAAACAGGACTACCGGAGTAGTGATTGGTGAATCGCATTCCCTCTGCAGCGAGTCGGTCCAGGTTGGGGGTGCGTATGTACTGCTGACCGTAGCTGCCAAGCTCACCGTATCCCAGGTCATCCGCGACAATCAGGACTATGTTTGGGGGGCCTGACGGGGTGCACGATGCAATCGCCGTGGCTAGAATCGCCCACAGGACGGGCTGTGCAGCTCGGCGCCCGAAGAAGCCGGTGATGTTCACCATGATCTGTTCCTCCTACAGCAGGGGCGGCTACCGGATTGGTAAACTAATACGGACTACCATCCCAACCCCTGATGCGACACTATTAGCCAAGCCAGGGATTTCGCTTCAGTTCGCTCAGGTGTAGTCCCACGTAAGGAGTCGACCGTGCTCTGGTTGTTCCTGATCATCTTTGTTCCGGGTGGCGCCCTGGCGGTGTTGTGGCTCGTTGGCGAGCGCGGTCACGTCATATTACCCTCCACTCGAGCCGCAATCCGCCAAGGACGAGGTAATGCTACTCGTGGAACAGCCGTCAGGGCTGTGCATGGGTACGTGTATGCACGGTGGCCCTACCAATACATCAAGTTCTACATCAGCAGGTTGCTGCCGCATATGTCGGCCGGATTCAAGCGGTGGTGGGCCGATCACTATCACGGCAAGGTGCTGCCCACGGAGCTAGCATGTGAGATAATCAGATTGGATCACGACATCAGGCGGACGGATCTAGATCAGGTCATTCCCTATCCGATGGCGCGTGACATCGTGCTCAACAGTTCGCCTGCCGTAACCTTGCTCGAATGTCCGTGCCGGCATGCCCGTGAGAACCCGTGCCAACCGACAGACGTGTGCATGATCGTAGGTGGTGGTGACTTCGTGCTGGAACACCATCCCGGCCGGTCACGTCGAGTCACACAACGAGAGGCGCTCGACCTGTTGAGAGCTGAGCACGAGCGGGGCCACGTCCATACTGCGTATTTCAAAGACGCGTGCGACGACCGCTTCTACGCGATCTGCAACTGTTGCTCGTGTTGTTGCGGTGGGCTCGAGGCCATGGTAGAACATGGCGTCCCGATGGTTGCGTCATCGGGTTACGTGGCACAGGTCGATGAGTCGGCCTGCATTGCGTGCGGTGATTGTGAAGCCGCTTGTCCGTTTCACGCGATCTCGTTGAACGGAAAGTCGGCCGTAGACTGGGAGAAGTGTATGGGATGCGGAGTCTGTGCCGGTCGGTGTGAAATGGACGCCGTCACACTGATGCTCGATGAGCGCAAGGGAGTACCGCTCGACGTGCGCACAATCGGGGTGCCGGCATCGGCGTGTTGACCCAGGCCTCATGGATCCTGCCTCACGCCTGACACCTAATGCCAGAATCGCGTTGACGGCGATCTTAGCAGTGTACGGTGTCATGATTCTGCGTGATCCGGCTCATTTCCGGATGCTGGACCATGTCGATCTGGCAATCCACGAGGCTGGTCACGTGTTCTTTGGGCCGCTTGGTGAGTTCATCGGCCTTCTGGGTGGGACGCTCCTACAGCTGATGGTTCCGACGGCTTTCCTAGGGTATTTCCTGTACCACGGCAATCAACATGCTGCGTCGGTTCTGCTCTGGTGGGTGGCGCAGAATCTGTGGAACATCTCCGTCTATATCAAGGATGCCAGAAGCCTGGAGTTGCCACTTGTGGGCGGTGGCGAGCATGACTGGGCACACCTGCTCGGCGAGCTGGGATTGCTGCATCGTGATCAGACGATTGGCCAAACCGTATATCTTGCGGGAGTCTTGCTCTTCACCTTCTCGATCGTGTGGGGTCTCATGACTGCTCGGGTCAAGCGCAACGGGAATGAGCGCCGTGGCACCACAGTGCTGCTCGCAGTTCTCCTACTTCCGTGTGTCGTGGGGTGCGATGCGCAGCGAGACGATTCGATGCCAGGCGAGATCGACGCTCAGCTGTGGCAGACGATGCTCACGGCCGAGGACGCGCGCGCGGAGACTGCGGAAGAGATGTCACCGCTATATCAAGGCTTGCGGTCCGAAGATCCCGTGGTTCGCCAGATTGCAGTCCGAGCCTTGGGCCGGCTGGAGCGGCCGGCTCTGGTACCGTCCATAGTGCGGTTGCTGACGGACTCCGCAGCCAGCGTCCGGGCGGAGGCTGCAAATGCGCTGGGTCAGGCGGTGTATCGCGGTGGAGCCTCCGCTGCGGTTGCTCCGCTGTTGAGCAGGCTGCAGGCGGAGAGTGATCCACACGTCACTGGTGTTTTAGGCCAGACACTTGGACGTCTACCGTACGAGTCCTCCGACACGGTCAGGTTGGTCGAGGCTGCCCTGGTCGGCGTCACTGGTGCTGCTGAAACGGCCACGCTGGTCGGAATCGCCCGGGGGTTGGAGTCCTTGATCCGCCGGCAGGGGAGATCCAACCCGCCGACACCCGGTACCATCGCAGCCTTGAGCGCTTTGTCCGTGTACTCCGTGGGATCCGGCTCGGGTCGGTTGGCCAGCCACGCGGCTCGAATTCGACGCTTGGCAACCGCAGCCCTGGTGCGTAGTGGTGCGGGTGCCGATCTACCCCAGCTGCTGCTCTCGGATCCAGATCCCGGAGTGAAGCGCTTGGCTGTAGCAGGGGCCGCTGCGATTGAGCCAGCAGCACGCCGCGCACAGGTTATAGGCCTCTACCTTGCGGACCGGTCTGCGGCGGTCCGGTATGCGGCGCTGCAAGCGTACGGCAGATACGTGCAGCCCACGGAGGGCTGTGAGCCGGTGCGTGAGGCGCTGAGCGACGCCGATCCACACGTCGCGTTGCTCGCTATCGATCTCCTGGGAAACGGTTGCGGAGCAGACGAGGAAGTTGCAGAGACGCTACTGGGTATCGCCGACTCGCTGTCGCGGGATCGTACGTGGCATCGGCCGGCTCACGCTCTAGTCTCGTTGGCCAAGGTGTCGCGAATACCGGCGGAGCTGTTGCTGCCGCGGTTCACCGCACACGAATCGTGGTGGGTACGCATGTATGCCGCGCGCGCGGCCAAGGAGATGGGTCTGACCGGGAGTCTGCGCCGGCTGGCGTTCGATCCCCACGACAACGTGCGCCAGGTGGCGATTGCGGCACTCTCCGAGCTGGAGCAACACGAGGCGGACTCCATATACATCGCTCAGCTCGTGCGTCCCGACTACCAATTGGTGATGACCGCTGCGCAAGCGCTTGAAGGAAGTAACAAGGCGGCCAACGCGATGCCGGCTCTGCTCGGAGCGCTGGCTCTGGTCACGGCCGAGCAGCGGGAGACATCACGCGACGTGCGCCGTGCAGTCATACGGCGGGTCGAGGAACTCGGGGGGCCAGCCCAGGCAGAGGCGCTAGAGCCCTATCTCGGGGACTTCGATCCGGTGATTGCGAGTGAGGCCGCAAGGGTGCTTACCGGGTGGACGGGAACGCGGTATGGTACCGCCCCGTCGCCGCTTGCGGCGGAGCCACTACCCTCTTATCGGGAAATCAAGGAACTGGCGGATTCGCGTCCCGTGCTGGTGATGCGTGGTCTGGGAGACATCGAACTCCGGTTGCTGGCGTTCGAGGCGCCAGCCAATGCGGCACGCTTTGCTCGCCTGGCTCGAGCGGGCTATTTCGACGGCCTCACGTTTCACCGCGTGGTCCCGGGCTTCGTCATCCAGGGCGGCAGTCCCGGTGCCAACGAGTACTCTGGTGATTGGCCTTACACGCGCGACGAGCTCACCATGCGTTCTCACCTGCGTGGCACGGTGGGCGTGTCGACGCGCGGCCGTGATACCGGCGACGGTCAGATATTCGTGAACCTAGTGGACAATCCCCGGTTGGATCACAACTACACGATCTTCGCTGAGGTGGTAGACGGTATGGAGCTGGTGGACCGGCTGCTGGAAGGGGCGACCATAGGGCGCATCGTGTGGCGCTAGGGTGGTCACACCCCCCAACTCACTCAGCCCCGCGCATGGTTGCCGCGATCGCCTGCACCAGGTGAGGATGCAGTGACATGAGTCGGTCGCTGGTCGATCGAAGCAACATTGCGCGTAGCTGCTCGACGATCTCGCCAGCTCGGTCCATTGGAAGCGTATCTACGGCCGCCATCTCCTGACAGAGTGCGCCGAGCTCGTCAGCGATTCTGGATAGCTCGGCCTCCTCCCCCGCAGTGTCTGCCGGTAGCTCAGTACGGAGTCGTGTCACTACGTCCTGCGCGTCTCGTAGAGCAAGAACAAAATCAGCAAAGTACTCGGACATGGGGCTGCTCCCAGGGCAGGGCGCTGACTTCCGCGCCCGTGACGCGTGCCGTGTTGACATCACCTAGGTTAGTGATTCTGGCCGCAGTGGCAAGGCACGGCGTCACAGCACTGGACAGCCGGTCACCGGCCGTCTCTAATGCCTCGTTCTGGCTGCTGACTGTCTTGTCAAATCGCTTTGGGAGTGTCGAGGGGATGTGGGAAAAAATGTCTGAAGGTCAGATGCCACTGCGGAGCTATACGCTGATGCATCGGGATGTACGGCTGACCGATGAGGAGCGCGAATTACTGCTGAAGTGGATGCGTGCCGAGCCGCCGCGCGTGCGGGGCAAGAGTGATCAGGGGAGATGACCCGCGCTACCGTACGGCCTTGCGCAGCTCCTCGAGCCTGCGTTCGACTTCGGCTGGCACGGCAAGGCCGTCTGCGATAGCGGCGATTTCCTCTGCTTCCTGCCACGCCATCTCGATCAACCACATTTCTCCCTCGAGCAAGCAACGCTCGGTCTCCTCGTTGGCGGCCATCTCGATCGCGAGCCGCACATCGGTAGGCAGGCTGCGCAACGTACCGGGTGATCTTCCGGGGCGCGAGCTGACAGCTGCGGCAGATAGCAGGTAACGGGTCGGGTCGTCGAAGTTCTCCAGCCGAGCCACCGCTCGATCGACTATTCTGCGTGTTCCGCCTGTTCCATTGATGGCAGGCATGATAGTCGCGGCGGCGCGCAGCGCATACTCATCGCGCAGTTCGGCAACACCGCGAGAGTGGGGCAATCGCAGAGACCATCCCGTACTTTCGCCCACCACTGTTGACAGCCGCGCGCCTGACAGGTGCTCGCCCAACACCGTCAGCGTCTGGCCATCTGCAGCCGGGATGCGTGCGATGAGGCGGCGGCCACGCAGGCGCAAAGCGACCTCCTCACCGGCCCGGTATATCCAGTAGCTTCCGGCCGCCGCAACCCCCAGGGCGAGGACTCCGGCAGCTGCAGCGCCGCCTGCTAGCGCGAGCGCAGCGCCGCTGACTATCGAGCGCCGCCGTCTTCGTCCGAATTGGTCACCGTAGCGCCAGGCTGCGAATTCGGGACGCAGCGCCGCGCCGATCCGGACCAACTCCAACTGTTCTGCGACCCGGGCCAGACCGATGTTGTCGGTGCACACCCGCTGCCGGGCGGTTCTGAACATCCGTTCGCAGTCCTCTACTGCCTCCCACCGCTCCTCTATGGGTGTGAGGTTCCAGCGCTCGCAGTGGTGACATACAACCCAGAGTCGTCCCTTGGCTGCATCGAAGGCGAGCCGGTGCCCGACGGGAAAGGACTCCATCGTGGTGTTGCTCCCCAAGGCCTGATGGCAGAAGAGACAGGTGCTGTACATGGGTCGAATTGACTGAGCCAGCATCAATCTGGCCTGGTACGGTCTGGCAGGCCACCTCCGTGCTGCGGCCGTACTTGAGCAATCGATGATTCACGTGCCGTCGTTCACTGATCACAACTCGGGCAGTGGAATGCCAGAGAACAGCCGTGTGCGACGCAGCGGTCAGCCACGAGTCGCAAAACCGTGGCCGGGTCGCGCGGCCTACTCCGTCTGCAGCGCAGTCAGCGGATCGACTCTCAGCGCCCTCCAGGCTGGAATCAGGCAGGCGATCGCCCCGATCACGGCAAAGAACATGCTAACCGTGACGAATGTCGCCGGATCCGTGGGTTCTATCATGAAGAGCATCTGCTGAATCAGACGGGTGATCCAGAAGGCACCCACGAGCCCAAGCAGGATTCCAACGACCACTAAGGCTACTCCACGCCTCAGCACCAAACGGACGATGTCTCTTGCCCCGGCCCCCAGCGCAACCCGTATGCCGATTTCGTGGGCGCGGCGGCTCACGTAGTACGCCAGAACCCCGTACAATCCTATCGCGGCAAGGGACATCGCCACGGCAGCGAATAGGGTCAGGGAAAGGGCCATCACCTTGTCGCGTGACACTGTGCGAGCGATGAGATCGCTCATCGTCGAGAGATCGGTTACCGGGATATCGCGATCCTGGCTCCACACTGCTGCACGCAGGGCTCGAGCGATCGAGGTCGGGGCGACAGCCGTGCGGACTGCTATACCCATGTTGTAGTACGGCCTCTGGAAGTACGATCCGTACATGGCGAGCCGTGGGTTGTACCGCGGGCCGGATATCCGCACATCACCTACCACTCCGATCACTTCGAAGCTCACGTCCTGGCCCATGTCGACGACTACCTGACGTCCAATTGGGTCCTCGTCGGGAAACAGCGTCTGCGCCATGGTTTCATTGACGACCAGGACCGGCGGGGAATCTGCAACATCCGAGGGCTCAACGTCACGCCCGCGCAGCAACGGAATGCCCATGGCATCGAAGTATCCCGGGAAAACCGTGCGGGTGAAGGCTACGTCGCGGTCGGTGGGATTGGTTGGGGGGCGGTCAGCAGCGTAGACGTAGATGTTGTTGCCGGGGGTCCTGACGGGCAACTGGTTGATGAGCGCCACGTGGGTCACTCCCGGGATGCTCTGCACGTCTTCCATCAGTTTGGTGAAGAAGTTGACGCGCTGTTCTGCCTCGGCATACTTGTCCTGAGTGAGCCGGATCTCAGCAGTGAGCAGTTGCTCGGTCTCGAATCCGGGGTTCACGCCTCGGAGGGTGGCGAAACTCCTGATGAGGAGTCCTGAGCCGATCAACAGGACTACGGAAACCGCCACCTGAGCCATTACTAGAGCGCTGCGGAAGCGCGAACCGCCGGAATCGATAGTCCTGGCACTCGACTTGATGTCCTCCACGACATTTGTCTGGGCAGCACGCATGGCAGGTAGCATCCCGAACAACAGACCCGTAGTAGCGGAGAGTATCACTGCGAATGCCAACATCGAGCCGGAGATCCCCAAGCCCTGCATGCCGGGGATATCGATCGGCATGATCTGCAGGATTAGCTGCTGCAGCCAGACTGCCAGTGCCGTCCCCAGGATGCCTGCGGCGGCGGCCGTCACCGCCGATTCCGTCAACAGTTGACGCAGCAGCCGTGAGGCCGACGCGCCCAGCGCCGCGCGAACCGAGAGTTCGCAACGGCGCACCGAGCCGCGAGCCAGCAGTAGGCTCGCCACGTTGCCGCAGGCAATGAGTAGGACGAGGGCAACCGCTCCCATGAGCAGGAAGACGCTGGTGCGATAGTCCTCTGCCAACGCCTCATGCAGCTCCGTTAGTAGCAGCGCCTTGTCGCGGTTGGTTTCCGGATACTCACTGGCGAGCTGAGCCGATATCACATCCATGTCAGCCTGGGCTCGCTCGAGTGTCACTCCGGACTTGAGCCTGCCGACCAGCAACCAGTTGTGCCAACGTCGCGCTTCCGCAAACGGTCCGTCACGCCGCATCGGTACCCATACGTCGGCGTCGTAGAGGAATTGGAAGTCCGGTGGCATGACGCCAACAACGGTCAGCGGAAAGCCGTTGACCGTGATGCTCTGGCCCACGGCATCGGGTACTGAGCCAAACCTCCGCTGCCAGTAGCCGCCGCTAAGCATGACTACTGCTGGGCCGTCTGGTTGGCCTTCCTCGGGTGTGAAGTGCCGGCCTGCCGCGGCCGGTATACCGAGGGTGGGGAACAAGTCCCAGGAGACCAACACCCCCGCTACCTGCTCAGGCTCCTCGCCGCCGGTCACCGTGACGTCCAGGGGACCGAAGTTGATGGCGCCGAGCGACTGGAATACCTCGTTTCTTTCGTGATAGTCGAAATAATCGTAGGCGGACATCAAGGGATTGATGTTGCCGTTGAAGGTGGCTCGTCCGAGGACGAGCCTCTCGGGCTCTTCGTAAGGCAACGGCCTTATCAATGCCTGGTTCATGGTGCTGAACATGGCGACGTTAGCGCCGATCCCTACCGCCAATATCAGGACCACCAGCGCGGTGAACCCGGGATTCCTCCCGAGATTACGAAGCGTATAGCGCACGTCCTGCAAGACCGAACTAGTCATGTTCCCGATCCCCGGTTTGGTGATTGTCGCCGCTCGTCGGCGGCGTGATCGCGAGCTGCGGCTCTTGCGTTCCAGAACCGTTGCGTGGCGCCGCAGCGCGGCTAGGACCGTGTCGGTCAGGATATCCAGGCCGAAACGGAGGCGACCCGACAGCCCGTTGTAACGTGTCTCGCTGCGCTGAGCGACATATGCTTCGATGAGCTGCTCGCGGTATGCGTGCCGGAACCTACGCGGGAACAGCAGCAGCAGCAGCAGAAACAGCCGACTACCGCTGCGGCGGTGGGACGGTTGGTGCCGGTGCATCAGGCCGGCTTGGTCCTGCGGAGCGAGGACCGGGCGTAGTCAACGATCTCTGCGAGTCGGGCAACCTCTGCCTCGAGCACTTGCTTGCCGAAAGGGGTCAGACGGTAGTAGCGGCGCTGGGCCTGATCGCCCTGCCGGCGTCGTCGCTGGAGCGCCTCCTCGATCAGACCGAGCTCAACCATGCGCTGAATCGACTCGTACAGCGTTCCGGGACCCATCTTGACCACGCCCTTCGTACGCTGTTCTACTTGCTGCTTCACAGCGTAGCCGTGCCTCTCGCCTTCCGACAGCACCAACAGGATGTGCAACACCGCTGGCCTGAGCGGCTGCAGCCGTCTGATCCGGAGGGGTATATCGCTCATAACGTGTTCCAGTGCTCAGCGAGTTAGAGCATATCGTACTACGATATACGTATCGGAATCCGATATGGTTTCAGGAGGGAGCTGGCGGGGGAATTCCGCGGCCCACGGCACCGGGCATGGTGGCCGCTATATTGCGGGAGGGGGCCAACCGGCGAGGACGAGATGCTGTTTGGACGGGACAAAAAAGCGAAGCAGGAGCAGGACCGAGCGACCGACAACGCGTTGAACGAAGTGTTGCAGGCGGATCTGGCGATAATCTACAAGCACAGCACGCTGTGTCCCACCTCGGCGCTGGCAATGCGGCAAGTGCAGGACTTCATGACCCGCAATCCGGCCGTCCCTGTCTACGTAGTAGACGTTATCCGAGACCGGAAGCTGGCGCGACAGCTAGCCGGCGATCTGCGAATTCAGCACGAGTCGCCCCAGGCTATCGTGCTGCGGAACGGCGTTCCTAGGGCTCACTGTTCGCACTACGATATCACGGCTGATCAATTGGAGACTTGGTGCTCCACTGATTGACTCTGCTCGGCCGTTGTCTGTTCGATTCACGAACTGGCGACGCGGGTGAGCCGTCAGGCGGCTCGGTATGTGGCAACCGGCCCTATACAGCGGTCCCGGGAAGAAGTGGTCTCCGGTCCAGAGCAAGCGGATGGCGCGGCCAAGCAAGCACATCGATCCGGGTGAATGCCTCGGTGTGTAGATCACCTCGAGTTTTCGGCCGCCCAGATCGATGAGGTCGCTGTCACTGAGGAGTAGCGTCGGCTCGATGGGCGGAATCGTCCGCTTGTCAGGGTCGAATCCGTCAGGCAGCGGCTTCCACAGGTATTCTGCGGTCACGTACCGCTGAAGCGTTATCGCGACCTCGGGCCAGCACCCCCAGGGCAGCGGGATCGGCGACCGCCGCAACGTAATCAAAGCGATAGGCTCCGCCAATGTGATCGTGGTGCTCGTGAGTGAGCACGACCGAGACCGGAAGATCTGTCAGACGCTCGACAGCCTGTCGTATGTTTCCGACCCCGGTACCGGCATCGATCAGCACTCCCCGGTCAAGCCCAAGGACCAGATAGGTGATCGCCTCATCGAATTGGTTGGGTTCATGGATGGCGTAGGTGCCTTAGGCGAGCTCATACATGTCGAACCATTGCTGGAACGTACCTGCTTTCTCGAGGCTGGCGTAGACAGGTCGAGGATGGACCCGCCACCATTCGCTGGGTTGAACGAGTTCCGGCGCTTCCTCTCGGGCTGCACATGGAGTTGTGCTCGAAAGCGCTACAAACAGCGCTGCGGCAGTGGCCAGGTATTTCATCACAACCTCCGGCATCTACTCCGACCAGGATGCCAGTCGCGAAGTCGGCATGCGGCTACAATGACGCGGCGCCGCACAGATATGACCACTGCACACGGCACACTAGATTGGTGTCGGGTCGCGCTTGCGTTGCATTAGATTCAAAGACCGTCAGCCTGCAGCACGGACAACCTGGTGAGGTCGCCATGACATTCGTTCCTCCTCCGACTTTTGTACCTCCCAGACAGGCCAGTCTCGAGGCCCAGGATCTGGCTCGCGAGATCGAGAACACCATCGTTGAGTTTCAGAAGCGACGTCCACGAACGAGCCACGGCGATGTCAAGCAGGCCATGACTATCGTCGAGTTTCGAGCAGGGATGCGTGGTACAAGGCCACCGAGAGCTGCCTTGATGGTCGCGGTAGTGCTCGGTTTGCTGGGGGCTCTCGCGGCGGGTATATTCGCGTTCTTTGGCGCCCGATAGGATCGTAGAGCAGGTCCGCGCGGTGCAAAGCGACACGCGCTACCCCTACTCGAGCCCATCAGCGCACCGCGGCGTACGTCAGTTGTTGCTACTGCACGCCTTCAAGATGATCACCGGCTCGTGCGGTGCTTCGTTCGGGCCGGTTGGCAATGCCGCGATCCGGTCGACCACATCCATCCCTGCAACGACTCTACCGAACACGGCATAGCCGAAGTCGCGTACTCCGTGGTCCAAGATCTCGTTGTGCTCGAGGTTGATGAAGAACTGCGATGTGGCGCTGTTGGGATCCGGCCGTCGAGCCATGGACAGCGTCCCACGTTCATTGAGTAGCCCGTTGTCAGCCTCATTCGCGATCGGAGCCCGTGTTTCTTTCATTCCGGTCAGCGTTCGCCCGCCACCTTGAATGACGAATCCGGGCACGATCCGGTGAAACAGTGTGGAGTCGTAGAAGGCAGCATCCACGTAGGCGAGGAAGTTCTCCACCGTGATCGGCGCCTCATCGGGATACAATTCTATGGTCATTTCTCCGTGGTTGGTGGTGAAGATCACGGTGTTGTCTGTCTCGGGACAACGTGGTTGGTCTGCCGCACACGCGGCTCCAAGCATGATCGAAATCAAGCCCAGAACAGCCGGGTTGATATGCATCTCTATCGATCTCCGTATTGAATTAGCGTGAGGTAGATTCTCTCATAGTCGGTGTTGCGTCAAGGGCTAGGATGGGCTCGCGCAACACTGGTGGAGTGTGTAGCGGAGACGTAGTTTCCTGGGGCTCGAGTGTCGGATCGCTGAGGCTACCCGGGCGAACAGCGGTAGGAGGTTCGCTTGATGACAGGTGGTTCATCGTGACGGGATCGAAGATATCGCCCCGGACAGCCAACCGGAGCCGTCGCACCCTGGTGGCACTGCCGCGACGCTTGCGTCCGGCTCCGTTCATTGCACTGACTGCGGCAAGCCTCTCCCCCGTTGCAGCTTTCAGTCAGATAGACCCCTCTTGCATGGATTCCACGGTGGTGGTCGTTCCAGGCGAGCGGTACGCCATGGGCAGCTTCGGTCGGTTCTTCTGGGGCGATCATTACCGCGAAGCCTGGACCACGGCGGTGCGCGTGCCCGTGCTGGACCTGGAACGGTGTGCGGGCGGGTTGATTCCCACCGAGCGCGGCGGTGGCAGACAGACCAAGTCGCTTCGGTTCCGCGACGCTGACGGCCGCGAGTACTCGTTCCGATCGATCGATAAGGATCCGGCTGCTGCGCTCCCCCCGCTGCTGAGGACAACGATCGCGGCGGATGTGATGCAGGACCAGATCAGCTCCCAACACCCCCTCGGCCCCCTGGTGTGCTCTCCCATTCTGGAGACGGCAGGAGTGCTGCATGCGGAACCGCTGCTCGTCGTTATGCCGGACTACGAACGCTTGCGTGAGCACCGCGAGGAATTCGCTCACATGCTGGGGATGATCGAGGTCAGACCGGACGACTACGACGCCGACGTCGCTGCGTTCGCCGGTGCGGAACGGGTAATCAAGAGTGAGACGCTGCTGGAGAGAATCCGGGAGGACCCCGCAGACCGTGTAAACGCCCGTGCATTTCTCAACGCCCGCCTGATAGACTTCTACCTGGGTGACTGGGATCGGCACATCGATCAGTGGCGCTGGGCTGAGTTCGGTAGCGATTCACTGCCGGGCTGGTACCCCATTCCGCGGGACCGCGATCAGGTGTTCTCCAAGCTGGATGGCCTGTTTCCGTCTCTGGCACAGTGGAGCATGCCCCAAATCGTGGGATACTCCGACAAGTATCTGAGTGTCTTCAGCCTTCACTGGAACGCCCGTCACATCGACCGACAATTCTTGTCCGATCTCGAGAGGTCGGTTTGGGATTCGATAGCCACGAGCATAACGAACCGGATCACGGACGAGACAATCGAACGAGCCGTGCGGCGGTTGCCGGACGAGTTGTACCAGGTGGATGGCGCGTGGCTGGAGGCAACCCTGAAGAGTAGGCGCGATGGGTTGAGTGGGGCCGCGGCCAAGTTCTACGAACTGCTGGCGCGGGACGTGGAGATCCACGCCACGGACAAGGCGGAGATAGCGCTAATTCAGGAGGGCGCCGGCGGTTACGTGGACATTCTCCTGGCCGAGCGCTCCAACGAGACGGCTCCCTATTTCACAAGACGGTTCGATCCGAGAGAGACGCGGGAGGTGCGTGTTCACCTCTACGGCGGTGACGATAGCGTTACGGTTCGTGGTTCGAAGAGACTGGGAACACTAGTCCGGATAATCGGTGGGAAAGGTGACGACACTTACGCGTTCGAGACACCCACTGCCAATCTGAAGCTGTACGATGCCTCCGGCGACAATCGAGCAGTCGGTGACCGACCCAGAGCTACTGGCATCAACGACAAGCAATACAGCTCGAAGCAGCAGACCGCCCCCAGAGACTGGGGATCCACAATCCTGCCTACGGGATACGTAGCCTACGGGACCGATTACGGTGTGCTGTTCAAAGCCGGGCTATCGCGACAACAATTTGGCTTCCGCAGAGACCCCTATGCGGCTGAACTCACGCTGTCGGCCTCTGTGGCCACACGCAATCGTTTCGATCTGTCGCTCGAGCACGACTACCGGTTCGAGAACTCCGCCCTACACTTCCGTACGCGTGCATTCGGCACATCGTTTGACGTGATCCACTTCTACGGACTGGGCAACAATACGAGTGACAGCGGTGGCAGCGACTTCCACGAAGTCCAACGTCGACTGGTGACCGTGGAGCCGATGCTCGCTCGCTCATTTGGCAGCCACGTGGATGTGCGGGTGGGGCCCACGGCGCGGTACTCGCGGACCGGTGCCAACGAAGGAAAGTTCATCAGTACGGTGCCGGATCTATACGGTGCCGCCGGTTTCGGTCACGTGGGACTCGGCGTGCACGCTGTGTGGGACACCCGCGAAGGAATGTCGCTGGACAGCGTGGAACAACTCGGTGATCTGACTGGGGTAGCGTTCGAGCTTGAGAGCTGGCTGTATCCCGAGCTGGGGGACGTGGAGAGCGCGTACGGCACGGTGCGCGCATTGGGCCATGCCTACTTGCCGACCGGCGTGATTCCCAACACGATGCTGGCCCTGCGGGCTGGAGGAGAGAAGGTGTGGGGTGACTATCCGTGGTTTGACGCTTCGTTTGTAGGCGGAGCAGGATCGCTGCGGGGGTGGCGAGCCCAACGCTTTGCAGGAGATGCATCGCTGTACGGCAGTGCCGAACTCAGAGTCTATCTGGCGAACTTCAGACTCCTCGTGCCACAACTGTTTGGCGTGTACGGTTTGTTCGACGTGGGGCGCGTTTGGGTCGATGGCGAGTCCCCCGGTGGCTGGCATACCGGATACGGTGGAGGCGTCTGGCTGGGGTTTCTCGGCGCGCGATACTTGCTGTCGGCTTCATTCGTGGCGAGCAAGGAAGGGGGTGGGTTGTACGTTGGGTGGGGGTTTGACTTCTAGAGCGGGGAGCAGAAGCTGACTGCCGCGACCGCCGGGCGCGCGTGAGCGCCGGAACACCGTTAGTAACGGTGGTGGCCGCCGGGATACCGGGATAGCTCGGTGACTCCAAGGAAGGTGAGATGCGAGCTGGGATGCGTGGCGACTGACTGGTGTCCCTGAGTTGACACCTCCACGGCGACTGCAGACGCCGTCACGGACGGCTAGCTGGCCCACTCCGTATTCGGATTCGCGGTGTGTCGAGCGCCGGCTGAGGAAACCAAAGCGGGAGTCGGGGCGTACCTGTAGAATAGGGGCCTGAACTAGTCGAGCGCGGCGAGAGCGATCTGCGACTCGGCGGCGCTTCGTCGTCCTGAGCGACGGCGATCCGTGGTGAAGGCCTGAGCGAAGGAGGGTGGGTGACGGACGTTCCCAAACAGCTCGTTGCGGCCCTCACGCACCGCTACGTGATCGAACGCCCGCTCGGCAGCGGGGGGATGGCGACTGTCTACCTTGCACGCGACATGAAGCACAATCGCCAGGTAGCAGTGAAGGTCCTTCGTGCGGAACACGCTGCTGAGCTGGGAACCGAGCGGTTCCTTCGGGAGATCGGGATAGTCGCGCAGCTCAGCCATCCTCACATACTGTCACTGTACGATTCGGGCGAGGCCGACGGGCTGCTCTACTTCGCGATGCCCTTTGTCGAGGGAGAATCACTGCGCAGGCGGCTCGAGCGAGAAACTCAGTTGCCGCTCGACGAGGCGATTAGCATTACCGTGGACATCGCAGACGCACTGCATTATGCACATTCACACGGCGTGGTGCACCGTGACGTGAAGCCGGGCAACATCTTGCTCGATGCCGGGCATGCAGTGATCATGGATTTCGGCATTGCCTTGGCCGATCGAGCGCTAGTGGGTGAGCGTGTGACGGAAGAGGGGGCGTATCTCGGTACTCCAGAGTACATGAGCCCGGAGCAAGCCACCGGCGAGCACGAATTAGACGGCCGCAGTGACATGTACAGCCTGGCGTGTGTGCTCTACGAGATGTTGGTCGGTCAGCCTCCCTTCGTCGGCTCCACAGCGAGGGCGGTGATAGCCAAGCACATCACCGATCCGGTCGCCCCAATCACGACCGTCCGGCCCGAGGTGGGAGTCGGGATTGAGCGGACCGTCAATCGTGCGCTCTCAAAGCAGCCCGCGGATCGCTTTGCCACGCTGGCCGATTTCGCCGAGGTTGTGGCCGGTAGTGCCGGTTCGGATGTGGCCTCTCTGCCCGCTAGATCGATTGCGGTTCTGGCTTTTGCGAATATGAGTGCGGATCCTGACGATGAGTACTTCAGTGATGGTCTCAGCGACGAGATCATCAACGCGCTGACGAAGATCGAAGACTTCAATGTGGTGTCCCGCACGTCGGCCTTCGCATTCAAGGGCTGCAACGAAGATATCCGGTCTATCGGGAGGCGCCTGAACGTCAGGTCCGTGCTCGAAGGCAGTGTGCGCCGGGCGGGTAGCAGGCTGAGAGTCACAGCGCAACTGATCAATGTCGACGACGGATACCACTTGTGGTCAGAGCGCTATGATCGTGAGCTGGAGGACGTGTTCGCCATCCAGGATGAGATCGCTGAGAGCGTAGCGAGTGCGTTGGAAGTGGTGCTGAGTGATGAAGAGAAGCGTGCCATTCAGAAGGTCCCAACCCAGCATCTCCAGGCGTATGACTACTACCTGCGCGGCCGCCAGTTCTTCTACCAGTTTCGCAGGAAGAGTCTCGAGTTCGCCTGCGAGATGTTCAATGAGGCGATCGCAATAGACCCTGATTATGCCCTGGCGCATGCGGGTGTCGCGGACTGTTGTTCGTTTCTGTACATCTATTGGGGCTCGAACCAGCAGGACCTGCAACGGGCTGAGGCGGCGAGCCAAAGAGCGTTGGAACTTGATCCTGAGTCGGCGGAGGCTCACGCAGCGCGTGGCTTGGCGGTGTCGCTGAGCAAGAGGTACGACGAGTCGGAGCGTGAGTTCAAGGAGGCCATAAAACTGAATCCCAACCTCTTCGAGCCCTACTATTTCGACGCCCGAGCCCAGTTTCAGAAAGGCGAGTTCGAGAGAGCAGTTCAGTTGTTCGAACAAGCTGCGAAGTTGCAGGACGACTATCAGGCCCACTTCTTTGCGGCTCAGTCGTATGCAGCGCTGCACCGCATGGACGAAGCAACGGCCACCTACCGCAGGGCGCTCGCTGCGATCAGGCGGCACATGGAACTGAATCCGGATGACGCCAGAGCCGTGACGATGGGAGCAGTGTCCCTGTGTCGTTTGGGCGAGAAGCGTGAGGGCCTTGAGTGGGGTCAAAGAGCTGTCGCTATCGATCCAGAAGACGCAGGCGTGTCATACAACGTTGCGTGTTTGTTTGCCCTGGAAGGTGAGCCGGAAGAAGCCATCCGCTACTTGGAGGAGGCGGTCAGAGGTGGGTTCTGGCACCGCGAATGGGCGGAGCGGGATCCGGACTTGGACTCGCTGAGGGATCATCCCAAGTTCCAAGCCATACTAGAGCGACAGCGGGGAAGCTAGATTGACATGGCGGCGGTACGTAACTACGCTTATTCAGCGTTGAGTAGAGGTTTTTTAGATCGTAACAAGCTTGATCAGGAAGAGGGGACCTGGCGGACGCGTAGGTCCCCTCTTCCATCTGCATATGCCCGACGCGGGGGCTTTGCCGCGGGTACAATGTTGAGCGTTCGGCAGGTACGGCATGCCCGGACTCCGACGAAATCAACACAGCAAGAGAAAAGGAGTGCGGGATGCGCATCAGTGGAACCGTTAAATGGTTTAATGACCGCAAAGGCTTCGGGTTCATTGCACGGGAAGACGGGGAAAAGGACTGCTTCGTGCATTTTTCCTCCATCCAAGGTGATGGCTACAAGAGCTTACGGGAAGGTGAACGGGTGGAGTTTGATGTCGTACAGGGCGACAAAGGGCCAGCCGCTGAGAATGTTACTCGAATTGAGGCTTGAGGTGTCGAGAATAGCTGGTAATGTCGCCAAGACAGCTGCAATTGCAGTTCTGGTATCCGGCCTTGCAGCGTGTGGCTCAGAGCGGACCGCCGAGTTGGAGTCCTTCGAAGAGCAAGCGAGCTACGCCGTAGGAGTGGATATTGGGTCCACCTTGCGGCCAAGCCAGGCGGAGATCGACATGCCGTCACTGGTTCAAGGGATCTCCGACGGGTTGGCTGACCGAGAGTTGCTAATGAGCAACGAGGAGATGGATCAAGTTCTGCGAGAGTTCGCGTCGCAGATGCAGCAGGCTGAGGCCGAGCGCCTTGCTTCGCTCGCTGAATCGAACAAGCAGGAGGGGGAGGCATACCTGTCGGAGAACGGTGCCAGGTCGGGCGTCGTGACTACTGCCAGCGGCTTGCAGTACGAAGTATTGGCACAAGGTGCGGGACCCAAGGCGACCGCGAGTGACAGAGTCAAGGTACACTATCGGGGGACACTGACAGACGGCACGGAATTCGGCGCCACCGATAGGTCTGGTGAGCCCGCGAGTTTCATGGTGGACGGTGTCATCGCGGGCTGGACCGAGGTGTTGCAGCTCATGAATGTCGGAAGCAAGTACCGAGTTGTGATACCCTCAGATCTGGCGTACGGCTCTGGGGGCGGCGGGCCAACCATCGGTCCCAACGCGACCCTGGTGTTCGAGATCGAGTTGATTGAGATCGTTCAATAGGGACCACCCCGCAAGGTCTGGGAGTGTAGGGGCCGCCTCACGGGCGGCCCTTTTCTTGCTCTGGCACTGACTGGCGGCGGGGCTCAAAGCCCTCCGGTCTCATCAGCCGACGGTCCGTAGATCATGGGCAGTGGCACGTCATTCAGTCGTAAGAACACGGTGAGTTGGCCACGGTGATGCACCAAGTGGTTCATCACCATGTTGCGCACCACGGCAATCTTGGGTGCCGCGAAGACCTCCTTCCCCTCATGCTTCATAGTCCAGGTCTTCATGAATTCGGCGTCCGGCGTCTCGCCGAGGATCACGCGGAATTCGGATACATTCTTGTCGAACAGTCCGACCATCTCGGAGACAGTCTTGAGAATGGTGGGCTGGAAGCCTCCGATGTCCAAGACGTCTTGTTCGATCGTCACTTTGCCCCAACCAGGCAATTCGGCAAGGTGAGTCGCGAGTCGACCCAGCGACATGGACTTCTCGTGGGGTTTCCAGTCCAGTTTGTCTTCCGGTACTCGTTCTAGGAGTCTGCGGGTTGCTGCTGCCTCCTGATCGAGCTCCGGGATGAGGGCTTCGCTAATGGGCACCAAACACCTCCTGGATCCGGGTTCTAGCCGCGAACACGAAGATTCGCTCTGTTCGTGCACGACTGCAATGGTGCAGCTGGATCCAGCTACTGTGCATGAGAGGCATGTGATGCGAGCGGTCGGCTGACCGTTGGAGTTGTTCCGTTCTGCGGCATGACCGCTCGGACGGCGAGTTCTCCGCAGTGCTCCGATTGATGGGCGCGTTGCAGTGAGCTGGGGAGGAGCGAGATCGACAACGGTGGTCCCAACGTTGCGAATTGGGGTGGTGCCGGCGCACTGAGGTACGATACCTTACACCCATGCTGGACATCCCTGAGGCCCTGAAGACGGGCCTTGCAGAGCGATACAAGTTTGGGCGCGTCATCGGTCACGGTGGTATGGCGACCGTGTACCTTGCACGGGACCGTAAGCACGGGCGGGATGTTGCGGTCAAGGTGTTGAGGCCGGAACTGGCAGCGTCACTAGGCACAGAGCGGTTTCTCCGCGAGATCGAGATCGCCGCGCAACTCAATCACCCACACATTCTGACATTGATCGACTCCGGAGAGCTGGAAGGCCTTCTTTACTTCGTGATGCCGTTTGTCGACGGCGAATCACTGCGTCAACTGCTCAACCGTAAGGGTTGCCTCGATGCCGTTCGAGCAGTTGCAATTACCTCAGAGGTGGCTGATGCTCTAGGCTATGCACACCGTAAGGGCGTCGTACATCGTGACATCAAGCCGGAGAACATTCTGCTTTCAGAGGGTCACGCCGTCGTCACCGACTTTGGCATCGCAAAGGCAGTGATCACCGCCGGTAGCGATAACCTCACGCGCTCCGGATTCCCGCTGGGAACTCTGGGCTACATGAGTCCTGAGCAGGCGGCGGGCAGAACGGATCTCGATGCGACGACCGATGTATACAGCCTGGCCTGCGTGACGTACGAGATGCTGATCGGGGAAACGCCGGGTCTCTGGCCTACCGACGAAGCCGTGTCGTTGCAGTATTTCGTCGATGCACGGCCGGCGCACCGCGAGGGCCTCGACCGATTGCCCGGCTCGCTGGAGCAGACTCTGGTGACTGCCATGTCGATGCGCACCGAACAGCGGTTTGAGACGCCCAACGATTTCGCCCGGGCTCTGGAGCAAGGCCTCACGAGCAAGCCTCGATTCGACCGGCAACAGGTAAGTGAGATAGTCAAGCGCGCTGCGGACATTCAGGCTGCCAAACCCACAGGTGAGGAATTGTCGTTGGCCGGCGTGCAGCGCATTGCGGCCGAAGTCGGAATCGAGCCGGGGCAAGTACGAGATGCGGTCGATGCAATTGCAGGTGGTCAGGAGGCGCTCGTACGGGGGGGCGTTCTCGGGGTGCGGCCCGAGCTACTGCTGGAGCGGTTTGTGGACGGAGAGGTCGCAGCATCCGAATACGCGAGCCTCCTGGAGGAAATCCGAGTGACTCTGGGTGAGGTCGGCGAGATCAACGAGACACTGGGGACGGCCTTGTCCTGGAGCTCATCCTCCAAGGGAACCGGCCGTAAGGCGCAGATTCTGGTGAGCCCCAAGGGTGGCCAGACGCGAATCCGGATTCACGACCTCGAAGGGACACCTTCTGCGGTGATCATGATTCCCATCTCCCTGGTCAGCCTGTTCTTGGTCGGTATTTCTGGTGCAATCCTCGATAGTGTGGGACTCCCCGCAGGAATCGTTACTGCAGGAGCGATCACAGCATCTTTGAGCTTCTTCAGCAGCACGTATTGGCTTGCAAGGCGTTCGTTCAAGCGAGAGATGAAGCGTCGTAGTGAGAAACTCACTGATTTGATGGAGCGGCTGGTAGAATTGACGAAGGGAAAGGGCCACAGCACCCTGCCGGTCGAATAACGGGGACGCGCGCAAACCACGCCGGCAGGTTGAGACACCGAATCGCAAAGGTGAAGCCAGAGGAAATTGTGAAGAAGCGATCTTGGCTAATGTCATCAGGCATCCTGCTGCTGGGATGCGGTTCATCCGATACGACGCTGCAAGAGGTAGCACTTCCAGCTGAGGAGCAGCAGATCGTGACAGTAGTACAGCGACTGTTCAACGGCATCGAAGCTCGAGACACAGCCTTACTGGCGAGGCTACTCGATTCCGGCGCTCAGTTGGTGTCTGTTAGAGAAGTCGCTGGGGTCCCTCGTTGGGCTCGCAGAACAAAGACTGACTTCCTGACCGGAATCGCTGCCAACGAGGCAACGATGGTCGAACGGATGTGGGATCCCGAGGTCCGAATCGATGGAGATATCGCAACCCTGTGGGCCCCGTACGATTTTTACATCGATGGAGAGTTCAGTCACTGCGGATACGACGCGTTCCACTTGACGCGCCACAATGGTAGATGGTCGATCGCAGCAATCACCTACACGGTACGGACAAGTGGATGTGAGGACGCGCCACCAGCAACATACCCGGAGAACTGACATGAAGAAGAGGAACATGTGCAGGTGGGACGCGCTGGTTGTATCCGTTCTGCTCGTCGGGTCGCCGCTGCACGCGCTATGTCAGGACCGATCCAGCCTGATAGAAGAATTGGTGGGGCAGTATCACGAATTGCGTCAATTCAATGGTGCGGTGCTCGTGGGCCAACATGGCAACGTCATCTACGAGGGCGGGTTCGGCTACGCCAACATGGATTGGCAGATACCCAACACACCTGACACAAAATTCCGTATCGGTTCGGTGACCAAACAGTTCACTGCCGCGGTCATCCTCAACTTGGCGGAGCAGGGTAAGCTGGATTTGGAGGGAACCATTACGGACTATCTGCCAGATTATCCCAGTGACGTTGGTGGCAAGGTCACGATTCACCAATTGCTGACGCACTCGAGTGGCATACCGAGCTACACGGGTTTGCCGGACTTCGACGAAATGGCGCGTGATCGATACGCACCCGACTCGTTCATCACGGTGTTCTCAGAGTTGGACCTGGAGTTCGAGCCGGGCTCGGCATTTAGGTATAACAACTCTGGCTACTTCCTGCTCGGTGTGATCATTGAGCGTGTCACCGGCACCTCGTATGAGGAAGCCCTACGGACGATGGTGCTCGATCCGCTCGGGCTCGATGAGACCGGCTATGATCACCACGAACGCATCATAGACGGACGAGCGACTGGGTATTCGAAGAGACTGACCGGATATGACGTCGCGGCGTACCTCGACATGTCACTGCCATACGCGGCGGGGTCCATGTACTCGACCGTGCGGGATCTGCATAAATGGGATCGTCTTCTCTACTCGGATAGTGTTTTTGGCAATTCTGCCAGCAAGGAACTGATGTTCACCCCATACATTCAGGACTATGCTTACGGATGGATCGTTCGGGACATACCGGTGGGTCCAGATAGCAGCATGGTGAAGCTTGTCGGGCATGGTGGTGGCATCAACGGATTCGTCACGGGATTCTGGCGGCTGGTGGATGATGGCTATGTCGTGATCGTGATGGATAACACAGCCGGAGATCGCGTAGCTGATATCCAGCGCGGCATAGTAGACATTCTCTACGGAGAAATCCCTGCGACGCCAAGGCGCTCGATTGCGGAGGCGCTGCTCGGGATCGTCGAGGAGCGAGGATTAGATGCAGGCGTGTCACAATATCGCGAATTCAAGGAGTCTCGGCCCGATGATTTCGACTTCCGAGAGAGCGAGCTGAACTCGCTCGGTTACCACTATCTGAATATGGGCGATACAGAAGCGTCGATAGCTATGTTCAAGCTCAATGTTGAAGCCTACCCGGATGCATACAATACGTACGACAGCTTGGGAGAAGCGTACCTGGCGGCTGGAGATAGTGTGCGTGCAATCGAGAACTACGTGAAATCTGTGGAGCTCAACCCGCGCAACGAGAACGGCAGGACGGTGCTGGCTCGGCTCGGAGTGGAGTCGGACGAAGGTGGGGGCGAAGCGATCGCTGTTCCCGTGGAAGTCCTCGAGCGCTACGTAGGCGAATACCAGCTCGGTGGGGAGCTGAGAATCGCCATCACAATCGAGAATGGGCAGTTGATGGGGCAGGCAACAGGCCAGGGCAAATACGAACTCGCAGCCGTGTCGGAGACCCAGTTCACCATAGAGGCGGTGAACGTGCGAATAACTTTCGTGGTTGAAGATGATGGCGCTGTCGCCGGGTTCAACCTTTCCCGAGGCGGTCAGACGCTGTTTGCGAAGAAGATCGGGTAACCTGGTTATCTGGGAAACCGGGCAACTAGGTCAATGTCCGGTATCCCCTGGCTCCATTTGAGTGGCTGGTCGCACATCGTGCTGCATCTGTGAATGGTCGCCCTCAGCGCCATGACTCATCGTGTGCTCGCCCAGTATTCCTTGCCGCAGCCCAATCGACCACAGCCCGGCAACGAGCACGCCCGCTGCAACCAGCCGTCGCACCCGGATGTCACGTGCCACGATGCGCCGCACGCCAAGAGCGATCACCGACAATGTGGGAACCGTACCGAACCCGAATGCGACCATTGCCAGCGCTCCCCAAGCAGGGTGTCTTACGGCCACGGGCACGGCAAGGGCTGCGTACACGAGGCCGCACGGTAACAGTCCGTTGACCACGCCGAAGCCGTAGCGCGCCAGATAGCTGGCGTCGCCGGCCATGGCAGTGCCGAGCCGCTTCAGACCTGGTATCACCAGACGTGGTTCCGGCACGAGGCCGGCAAGAGCAGTCGAGAACCACAGCATCAGGCCGATCGATATCACGGCCGCAAGCCACGAGGGGCCGGGGATCATCGCCCCGAAAGTCCCAGCAAGAGTACCTAGTGCAGCGTAACTCGTGATCCTACCTATGTGCCAAAGTGCAGTGTCAGCGACCTTGCCGCCGCACAGGATGGCGAAGCCACCGCACATGCCGATACAGTGTGGGCTACCGACGAGGCCCGCCACCGCTGCGGCCGCCATTGCCGCAATCATCAGTGTTCCTCCGCCATTGCGACAGCCTTACAGTTTCACTAGGCCTGGTTATATTCTGCGTCTGAAACCCTCACAGGGCCGAACTGTATGTGGGGGCAAGCAGCGATCCCCAGGCCGCCGATCGCTCTTGGTCAGACGCCGGATCAATCCCAAACCACCAACTGGCTGGAGTCAGTTGACCCAATGCAATATACCAACCCAACCAAAGTGGACGAGTCAACCTACGATGATGACATAGTGCGCATGTTCTTTGGCGCCACTGTGTTGTGGGGTGTCGTCGGCATGCTCGTCGGCGTTGTGATCGCGCTGCAGCTCGCTTGGTGGCCGGCGAATCTCGGTCTGCCGTGGACGACCTTTGGACGCCTCCGTCCGCTGCACACCAACGCAGTAATCTTCGCATTCGCCGGCAACATATGCTTCGCGGGTATCTACTACTCGATGCAGCGGCTGTTGAAGACGCGAATGTGGAACGACATGCTGTCACGGATTCACTTCTGGGGCTGGCAGCTCATCATCGTGCTAGCGGCGGTGACGCTGCCGCTGGGCATGACCCAGTCCAAGGAGTACGCCGAACTGGCATGGCCGATCGATGTGTTGATCACAGTGATCTGGGTGATCTTCGCGGTCAACTTCTTCGGGACACTCGCTACGCGCAAAGTCAAACACATATATGTGGCGATCTGGTTCTACATATCGTTCGTGATCACGATCGCTGTTCTGCATATCGTGAATAGCTTGGCGGTCCCAGCAACCCTGTTTCGCTCCTATCCCCTGTACTCGGGCATGACGGACGCCCTAGTCCAGTGGTGGTACGGCCACAACGCTGTCGGGTTCTTCCTAACGACGCCGTTTCTCGGGCTCATGTACTACTACTTGCCGCGGGCTGCCGAGCGCCCGGTCTACAGCTATCGGCTGTCAATAGTGCATTTCTGGGCCTTGGTGTTTCTCTACATTTGGACTGGACCTCACCATCTGCTGTACTCCGGCCTGCCCGATTGGGCCCAGACCCTGGGAATGATTTTCAGCGTCATGCTGCTGGCTCCGTCTTGGGGAGGTATGCTCAACGGATTGCTCACACTGCGGGGTGCGTGGAACCGCGTGCGGACGGATCCTGTTCTCAAGTTCTTCGTTGTAGCAGTGAGTTTCTACGGGATGTCTACTTTCGAGGGACCGATGATGGCAATCAGGACCGTCAACGGGTTGGCGCACTTCACCAACTGGGTCGTCGGGCATGTGCACAGTGGCGCACTCGGCTGGGTTGGCATGATGACGTTTGGCACGCTCTACTGGTTGGTGCCGCGGCTCTGGAAGCGTGAACTCGCGTATCCCAATTGGGCGACGACCCATTTTTGGCTGGCGACCGTAGGAATCGTGCTCTATACGGTGTCGATGTGGGCAGCGGGATTGATGGAAGGGTTGATGTGGCGCGCGGTCAACGATCAGGGGTTGCTTGCGAGCCCCGCTTTCATGGACATCGTGAACCGCCTCGATCCGTTCTACTGGATGCGGTTGTCAGGAGGAGCGCTCTATCTCATTGGCGCACTCATGATGTCGTGGAACTTCATACGCACCATCGCCGCAAGCCGGTCGGAAGTACAGGCGCCGTCTGCCGCACCGGCAGTTTCTTGAAGCGAGGAAGCTCCCATGGCCCAGACACAGAGGTCGAATGACCAGAGGTTCCACCGGAGGGCGTTGGAGAGCAAGGCTGGATTGTTCACTATCGTTACCACGCTGGCGATCTCCGTAGGTGGTATAGTCGAAATCGTGCCCATGTTCACCGCGACTGCCGGTCCTGAGCGGCCCGACTGGGTGTCCCCGTACACGCCGCTCGAGGTGGCTGGACGGGACATCTATGTTCGGGAAGGATGCTACGTGTGTCACTCCCAATGGGTCCGTCCCATGCGGGCCGAGTTGCTGCGTTACGGCGAGTGGTCGCGGGCGGGAGAGTACCGTTATGACCGGCCATTCCTGCTGGGATCCCGACGGATCGGTCCGGACATCCACCGTGTGGGCCGTAAATACCCCGACGCTTGGCATTACGAGCACATGCGCGATCCGCGCACCACAACGCCAGGTAGCGTGATGCCGCCGTATCCATGGCTGCTGGAGCGCACGATAGATGCTGAAGATGTGGCGGCATCGGTCAGGGCTCTCCGCAGGGCCGGAACCCCCTACTCAGACCAGGATGTGGCCAACGTGCATGCGTTGATCGGTACTCAGGCAGACGGCATCGTGCAGCGTCTTGCTGAAGCTGGAATACAGACAGAGGCCGATCGTGAGATAGTGGCGCTAATCGCGTTTCTCCAACGATTGGGGCGGGATGGCCGGAGAGCCATCGAACAGGGACTTACGAGTCCAACGGAGCCGGCGCGGTGAACCCAGTGTTGCAGGCGGCTGCAGAGTCGATTTCCCACGGCTGGCTGGCCGGCCTGGTAACCGTGTTCTTCGTCGCGTGGTTCATTGGATGGACGTGGTGGGCTTTCGCTCCCAAGAACAAGCAGAAGTTCGAGAAGGCGGCGCGCATGCCGCTCTCCGATGGAGGCGACCAGTGAGACGCAAAGTCGAGAGAGACCAGATCCTCGGCCACGAAGACGAGGCCGACGGTATTCAGGAATACGATAACCCGCTGCCGGATTGGTGGTTGGGGCTGTTCTGGTTGACCATAATTTGGTCGTTTGCGTATCTCGTTCACTACCACTTCATCGCCGACCGTTCTCCGGAGGCTGCTCTGGCGCAAGAGCTGGCGGAGGCACAGGAACGGTGGCCTGCACCAGGTGAGGGAGAGGGAACGGAGGCGGGCCTAACGCTTACGGCCGAAGCGGTGGCGGAAGGCGAGGGAGTGTTCCAGACCTACTGTGTCGCGTGCCATGGGGCCGACCTCATGGGTGGCATCGGACCCAATCTGTTGGACGATGAATGGATTCACGGTGGAAGACCCGAGGATGTAATCAACACCATCACCAACGGCGTGCCCGATAAGGGCATGGTTCCATGGGGACCGGTGATCGGCCCTGAACAGGTCAACCGGGTTGCAGCGTACGTGATCAGCAAGAATGCAGAGGCCCTGGGACGCGAGCCGGGTGCCGTGCCCCCACCGCCGGAGTGAGCCGAAAGGGAGATTCGTGATCGGTTTCTCGGGCTCGAGACAGTGGATCTACGTACAGTCGATTGAAGGTAGGTTCACTACGATCCGTCGCTGGACGTTCTTGGCCCTCCATGTCACACTCTTCATCATACCGTGGCTCACCATAGGCGGGAATCCGGCGCTACTGTTTGACCTGCAGACGCGACAGCTGTTCGTCTTCGGTGCCGTCTTCACGGCAGCTGACACGATCTTTCTGCTCATCATTCTGCTGTTCCTCGCATTCACGCTGTTCTTTGTAACCTCACTGTTCGGTCGTTTGTGGTGCGGCTATGCTTGCCCGCAGACGGTATTTCTAGAAGCGTGGATTCGTCCGATTGAGAAGTGGATAGAGGGAGATCGTAGTCGGCGCTTGCGTAGGGAGCGGGCGGGAGTTTCGTTCGATCTGGTTTGGCGCAAGGTCGTCAAATGGGCTGTGTTCCTCGTGGTGGCCTTCGTCATGTCGATGGCACTGATGAGCTATTTCGCCGGCGCCAGAGATCTCTGGGCCTTCAATGGTGGTCGCGTAGAGTACGCGCTGGTGGCGATATCCACGGTCGTCTGGTTTCTGGATTTCGCGTGGTTCAGGGAACAGTTCTGCAACTACCTGTGTCCATACGCGCGGTTCCAAGGTGCTCTCACCGACGACGAGACCCTGCAGATATCCTACCTGCCTGACAGAGGTGAACCCCGGGGCGGCAAGGAAGCGGCAAGGGACGGTCGCTGTATCGACTGTGGCAAGTGTGTCGTAGTCTGTCCCGCAGGCATCGACATCCGTGATGGGTTCCAGCTGGAATGCATAGCCTGCGCACGGTGTATCGACGCCTGTGTGAGTGTGATGGAGAAACTGGAGCACCCGACGCTGGTGGACTACACCAGCGTCGCCGAGATGGCGGGCAAGAAGCCGCGGCTGGTGCGGGCACGAACGTTGGTCTACGCTGCAATGCTCGCCGCCTTGGTTGTGGTCGGCGCAGCGATGGTCAGGGGTCGAGTGCCGTTCGAGGCAACGGTCAACCGTGCGCCAGGATCCCTCTATACGATTGACGCTGACGGGTTCGTACGAAACACATACCTCCTCAAAGTCACGAACAACAATGCCGGAGGTGAGCCCGTCCTCTACTGGGTCCGGGTCGATGGGCTGAGTGTCGCCGAAGTCGTGACGCAAGATGTGGAATTGGCTTCTCGAATGAGCCGCACTGTGCCGCTGGTCATTCGCCTACCAGTGAGTGATGATCTGCAGCGCACGATCCCGATTCAGATACGAGTCTCTTCACCTGATGGAGAGCTGGTGATAGCTGCCACGTTCAAGACGGGAGCGGAGATTGGAACAGCAACAACGGCGCGGTGACTGGCGCTGGCCGGTTGGGATCGCCATAGGTTTGTTGGTGATGATCCTCGTAAACCTGGCATTCATCTACATCGCCGTGTCCGGGGCGGATGAAGTTGTCCCTTCTTACCAGATCGAAGCACGCTAGGTCCTCCTCCGCCAAACCCGAGCGAGCAAAGACGGGTCACTGCCCGCACTGTGGCACTGCCGTTGAGGGATCGCTGGATGCCTACTGCTGTTCCGGCTGTGAGCTGGCCGCGACGTTGATTCGTGGGGCAGGATTGGAGAAGTACTATGAAGAGCGGAGCAAATTCGCTCCGCGCTCGAGGACGTTGGAGGAGGGCTGGGAGGGTATCCCGGT
>CP070666.1:4075277-4094382 GCA_020351775.1 Gemmatimonadota bacterium
GTCGGACCAGCGGTAGGCATCGGCCAGATTCATCCCGTTGCCGATGCCCACCACATCCCCCAGCTCCTGCTGCATCGCGGTAAAGACATGCCGCGCGGCCCAGCGGTAATGCTCGTTGTCGTACTCGGTTGCCGCACGCTCCAGGAGAGCGACATACCATGCCCAGTTCGCGTGCCAGCGCGCGTCACCGAAGTCGGGCACCATGCCGGTGGGGTCGAGCAGATGGGTGAAGTAGTCGAAGTAGTAATGGATCGTCGGGTGATCGAACAACGACCGCTCGCCCAAGGCATCGGCGTAGCGGACCAGGGAGATCAACCAGACTGGGTGATAGATCTGCGCATCTTCTTCCTCCCACTTGCCCCAGCTGTCCGCCGCGAGCACCCGCGCCATCTTGTCCCACTTCGCCGAGTTGGGATGATCAGGTAAGGCTTGCGCGGCGAGCAACAGACTGTACGCGCGCAGCATCGCCCGATTCATAGGGCCCCATTCGGGAAAGTAGAACACGTACTCTGCGCCCTCGGCAATGCTCTGTTGGATCCGTTCACGCTGCGCATCGGAGAGCGAAGGGCTGTCCTTCACGAACAGGTACGCCTCCCCGTAGAACGACATTTGGAAGAAATCGGTAAGCGTCGGGATGCCCCCCGCATAGTCGGGCCTAACACCGTGCATCTCCTCGGGGAAGTACTCCTTGTACTCGTGATGCCGCGCCATCCATTCGATGGCCGCCTCAGCGTAGCGTTCCTCACCGGTGAGGTGGTAGAGCGAGCCCGCTAGCCGGGCGAAGTACGGCGGGCCGCCAGGAGGCTGGTAACCCCACTCCGGCTCCGGCTCCCAAGTCTCCTTCCAGCGCTCCACTTGTTCGGGGATCGTAGTCAGCCCTTCCTCGAACGCCTGCTTGGCGAGCGATAGGTACTGCTCTCGTTGCGCAGCAGCACCGGCATGTAGCACGAATGAACCGAGCAGAACGCTCAGTACGACTCCAACAACAGCCCCTCGACTCTGTCCTAGAAATAGCATCTCAACTCCCAATGAGATTCCGTATCGGTCCCGCCGGCCGCTAACCGCCTCTGCCCCCTTTGCCGTTTCCCCGACCTAGCTGGTTACACCAACTCCCGCAGTATCTCCGCCAGCCTGTCCACCTCATCCTCGCGATTAAACAAATGTGTCGACGCCCGCACGGCCATCAAACCAGCTTCACCCACTGGTCGCAAGCGAATACCAGACTCCCTGCGCAGCAGATTGCACCAGTCCCAGGGGTCTCCACCTGACTCGGGCAACCGGAATGCGAGGATCGCGGCGCTCGCGCTGCTGTCCGCCGGTGTCAGGACTTCGACCCCGTCAATCGTCTCGAGGTGACCGCGCAGCCGTCGCGCCAACGATGCACCCCGAGCCACGATGTGGTCCAGGCCAATAGTCTCGATGAACTCCAACGCCGCCCCGAATCCGAGGACCAGTGGGGTGTTACGGGTGCCGTACTCCGATGCCACTGCCTCGCGCCGACGCTCGAAGCGACCGCTCGCGAGATCGAATCCGGCATCGGAGTAAGCACCCACGTAGGTAGGTCGCCAGCGGTCCAGCATCTCGTCGCGCACGTACAAGAAACCAGTGCCCTTCGGAGCGAGTAGGAACTTGTGTCCGGACGCAACATAGAAGTCACAGCCCAGGGCGTGGAGGTCAACCGGGATCTGCCCGGGCGCCTGGGCGCCGTCGATCACGCTCAAGATACCGCGATCACGACACACGTCAGCGATCTCCTTGATCGGTAAGATGGTCCCGAGAGTGCACGTGACGTGGCACAGCATTACGACGCGCGTGCGAGGCGTCAGCGCCGCGACCAAGCGGTCCATTGTGTCGGCACCACCCGACCCGGGTTCGAACGTCCTGATCAAGATGTCGTGTTCCTCCGCCACACCAAACCATGGCATTGCCCCGCCCGGGTGCTCATGCGTGGTCATCAACACCTCGCTACCCGCGTCGAGCCTGACTCCCCGTGCGACGAGGTTCATGCCCTCCGTCGCGCTGCGTGTGAGCGCAAACTCGTCTTCGCCGCAGTTGAGGAACTCGCATCCACGCCTGCGAGCCTCGTCTCTCCGTGCGTGCCCCGTCTCACAGCGCAACTCCAGCTCTCGCCATTCCCGATCGACAGTCTCGATCACCGGCAACGGCGTCGGGCCAAGACCGGCCGTGTTCAGGTACACATAACCCGGCTCCAACAAGAACTGTTCGCGCACCGCTCGCCAGCGTCCCTGGTCACTGTGCGCCGTCCTCCATGCATCGGCAAACCGGCTCGGCTGTCCGGTCCCGATATCAAGCGTCGCAGCCAAACCGGGCCCCGCTGCAGCTGCCGCGGTCCCGGCAAAGACATCTCTTAGAAAGCATCGTCTGTCTCTACAATCACTCATTTGAGTCCCTCTCCTGCACCAGCCTTGCGAGGTCCCGGCATCCCGGCCTTTAGGGGCCCCGGCGATCCCGTTATCTCAGCGGATCCGTCGGTGGACCTCCACTTCCGGCTCCTGCACTCTGTACTCTGCACCCGTCTCCTACGAGCCCACCGTAGCAAGGAACCACAGGAGGACCAGAACCACCCCGACGAGCACCCAGCTTATCCCGAAGCCAAGGATGTCGATCTTCCCCGGCCTCAGGATTTCCCAACTCGAGCCTCGCCAGACCTTTGCCTCCTCGTAGTCTTCAGGATGCACCGCTGCACGCTCCACGGCCGAGACGTCCTCTTCTTTGGTGGGTTGCACCGGAGTATGAAGCTTGCCGTAGAACCGATCGAGCCGCGGCTTCTCCACCGGGCTCGTAAATGCACTTATGAAGAACAACAACACGAACGGGAATAGCGCGTCGAAAAAGAACCGCGTGGCAACGAGTTGTGCCTTGCCCCACCTGGAGAAGTCGATCCCCAACCAGCTCAGCACCCAGATCTCGGCGTGGAATCGCCCCTGTCCCTCGAGCGGTGAGTTGGGATCAGCCGGGTCGGTCCGGACCACCCGTTCGAAGTAGATACCGGTTGCCTCGATGAGGTGCGGTTTCCGGATGGTCTCACCGACTTCCGTCGCCCTCCCGACATCCACATCCTCCTGCAATGCACCCGTAACAACCGTTACTTGTCTCGGCGTTGTCTCTGCGAGGAGGGTGGGATGAGTGCGTACGGCGGTCAGACTCGGAAAGAGGTTAGGGATGATGGCGTAGAGGGTGAAGCAGATGACGACCTGTGTAATCACGGCCGGCTTGGTCAGTCGCCGCCATACGAATCCGAGCCAGATGGGTGCCCCGAACACCGCAGGGAGGGAGATGAAGTACTGGAACAGCGTGAGCAGATTCTCGGCGTAAAGGGCAGCAATGACGCCACCGAGGAGAATCACACCGATCACGATCCGGCCGGTTGTCACGTAGTGCTGTTCCGAGCGTTCCGCCCGGAGCGGCTGATAGAGGTTGCGCACGAACAGTGCCGAGTTCGTGACCGAGAGCGCGTCGAGCGAGGACATGTTGGCAGCTAGTATCCCCACAAGCATGAGCCCGATCGCTCCGGGGAACAGCAGTTCCCGCGTCATCAAGCCCCAGATCTGGTCCGGATCATCGAGGGCACCTGCGTATAACCCGATCGCAATCAGACCGGCCAATGCCCAGAAGAGCATGATGACGCGCTTGAAGTACATGCCCCCCAACATGCCTAGACGCGCCGTCATCTCGTTCTTGGCGGAGCCAGCCGTTGGCATCATGGGAGCAGCGGCAATGATCGATACCAGGTTCGCCAGAACCATTGCCAAGATCGTATACCACGCATAGTCGCTGGTAGCAGCCGATCCAAACAAGGAGAACATGTAATCGGGCACCTGCGCGTGCAGTCCCTCAAAGCCTCCCAACTGACCCAATCCGATCGGGATCAACATGAACGAGAAGATGACGATGAGGGTCCCCTGGATGGCATCCGTGACCGCCGCTGCTGCGAATCCTCCTAGCATCGTGTACGTGGCAATTACGATGGCATAGGCGATGTAGAACAACAGCGGATTGGTGTGGGAGATGAGACCGCGGAGCTCTCCCCGCTCGAATCGATCCTGTAACTCCTCATACCGGTCCTGCTCAGTCTCGCTCAACCCAGCTCCCACACGGGCTTGCAGGTCGCGGAACTCGCGAAACGCCGCGACGCTCGCCGCCTCCTCCGTCGTGTATTCCACCTCGGTCTTGGGTGTGAGCGCCATCATGGTCTTGCCTGCTACCATATAGCTGGCGCCACCTCCGATCAGCGCCATGACCAGAGTAAACGCGGCAAACGCGCCGCCCAGAAACTTGCTGTCGAAGCGTTCTGTCAGCAGATCACCGACTGTGACGAGGCGCGAGCGTCGGTAGAGCATTGTGGTGAACCAGTAGAATGGCGTGAGAAACAGCACGAGATACTGGATCCACATGCCACCCAGCCCCTGACGGTACACTTCGCGGGAGACGCCGGCTGCCTGGTTCGAGTCCGTGGAGTGGCCGAAGTTGAGAAAGAACTGATAGAACACACCGAGCTTCCGGCCCGCGAGGTAGAAACCTTCGGTGTCCTGTCTGACTCGGCCGATCCTGTGGCCGATCCAGATGATCACGAGCACATAGACGGCGATCAAAACCGCGTCGATCAGATGCAGGCCGAACAGCTGCATGCTATCTCACTCTTCCTCACAGGCGGTGAAGAACGCGTACACGTTCTCCGGCCGCGCACCCGGCCCGAACTCGCACTGTGCGACGAAGCCGCCGCTCCGGTGAAAGGCCGCTCGCAGTTGTCGTGCAGCCGCCCTGATCTCGTCGACAGACGCGTACGGTAGCAATTGCTGGCGATCCAGCTCACCCCAAAAAGTCAACTCACCTGCGAAACGCTTGCCCAGCTCCTCTACCCCCATGCAGAACACTTGAGCGTTCAATGCATCGAGTCCGATCTCAATCAGGTCTGGAATGATATCGGTGATATAGCCGTCGGAGTGCATGAACGCGTGCTTCCCGTGCAAGTGCGCGATGTCGACGTATTCTGCGTAAAGCGGCTTGAACATCGTGCGCCACTGCTCGGGTGAAATCAACAGTGCCTGCTGGCTACCCCAGTCGTCCATGAAGGTGAGTCCGTCCACATCTGTTTGCGCCCAGAGCTCGAGCTCCTCGACGTAGAATGCATGCAGGCGGGCCAAGAAGTCATGCAGCGCCGAAGGTGGACGTGCCAGATCCAGGTATAGGTTCTCGGTGCCGCGGAGGAACTGAAGTCGCTCGAATGGACGGGGACACGTTCCAGCCAGCACATATTGATCGGTCGTCCGACAGAACGCGGCTACGCGTTCACGCTCGACCGTCAGCCGCTCCCGTGGGAAGTGGATGTGTGCCGTGTCGCGCCAGTCTTTGACCTGCGGCTCCTTGACCTCGCCAATGATGCCGTCCTGCAGGTTGTGGAACTCGCATCCCCAGGCATCGACAAACGTCCCGACGGAATGCGCGTTGCCCTGCCCCGGAACCGGCTCGCTGCACAGGAGCGGAATCGGTACAATATCCGATGGAAAATCACTTCCCAAACGTGCGACCGTTTCCGGGTAACGCTTCGCCGCCCATGGTAGCAGCCATAGCTGGCGGGGCACACGCTCAGGACCCGCGAACTCGAGAGCTTGCTTGACCAGTTCCCGCGCAGTGACGGAGTGCTCATGACGCGGCCTGCGGGGCGCGGATAGCGAGCCAACCTCGGGCCGCGTGGGCGCGACCCCTGGTTCCACTGCGCGCCCGATCGTGGCGGCCGGCCCGTGCCCAATAGGCTGGCGGGTGAGCAACTGTCGCGCCACACGCACGGCAGCTGCAGCGGTGGGAGCGTAGGCATCGCCTCCGATGCTCGCGGCGAATTCTTCAGTTAGCGGCGCACCACCTACGAGCACTCCCACCCGGTCACGCATCCCCTGGCGCTTCAGCTCATCGACCACGTTCTTCATCCCGGGCATGGTGGTCGTGAGCAACGCGGATACCGCGACGATGTCGGCATCGTACTCCTTTGCCGCCCTAACAAAGTCCGCTGGCTTCACGTCGTAGCCCAGGTCGTGCACCGCAAAGCCACCGCCCTCGAGCGCGGCAGCGACGATGTTCTTGCCGATATCGTGGACGTCTCCGGCAGCGGTCCCTATCACAACTCTGCCGACGGGTGGCACTTCACGCGCGGCAAGCAACGGTGTGAGCAACGATAGAGCTTCTTTCATTCCGCGCGCGGCAAGCAGTAGATCAGGAAGAAAGAACTCGCGGGCCTCGAATCGCCTGCCCGCTTCGTCCATTGCCGGAATCAGCTCTGACGCGAGGATGTCCTCTGGTAGCACTCCGGCCAACAATGCGCGCTCGGTGAGGTCACGCGCCTGCTCCACTTCGCCACCCACCACTGCGGCGGAGAGAGCTCCCGGAGCTGCGTCATTCACCGCTTGATCCGCCCCGCCACATCACCCCCGACCAGCTTTGCAACCTCATCCACAGTCACGAGATTGAAATCACCCATGATAGTCTGCTTCAGACAGGAGGCGGCGACACCGAACTCCAACGCCTCCGCGTGGCTCTTGCCCGACAACAGACCCCATATCAAGCCGGCGGTAAACGCGTCTCCTCCACCGACTCGATCGACCAAGCTGATGCGATACTCCCTACTCGCAAGGAACTCACTTCCATCCCACAGGCATGCCGACCAAGTATTCTCCGAAGCCGAGTGACTCTGGCGCAACGTGATAGCTGCTATCGAGAGGTTGAATCGATCCACGAGCTGACGTGCGACGTCCTCATACGCCGCGATATCCAGTTCCCCCCGGTCCACCTTTGTCTTCGCCGCCTTGATCCCGAACACGTCAGCTGCGTCCTCCTCATTCGCTACCACCACATCCGCCTGCTCAACCAGTGGCTCCATCACCTCACGTGCTCTTTCGCGTGACCAGAGCTTCGCTCGATAGTTGAGATCGACGCTCACGGTAACGCCCAATCGTCTTGCCGCCTCCACGGCATCAGCGGTCGCCGCGGCCGTGCCATCCCCAAGAGCAGGCGTGATACCGGTCCAGTGAAACCACTGAGCGCCGCCGAACACCGCATCCCAGTCGATCTGCCCCTGGGTCAGTAAAGCAATCGCAGAGCCGGTGCGGTCGTAGATGACGCGGGAAGGACGTTGCGAGGCGCCGTGCTCCAGGTAGTAAGTGCCGATCCGGTTCCCCTGGTATAGCACATGGGACACATTGACACCGAGGCCTCGCAGCGCGTCCACCGCCCCCAGCCCAAGGTCGTTGGGGGGTAGCGCCGTTATGTAGCGCGACTCCAGACCGAGCTGCGCGATTGACACAGCGACGTTCGCTTCGGCACCACCGTAGTGTGCGTCGAAGCTCCTGGTGCGCCGGATGCGTTCGCCCGCCGGCGGTGACAACCGCAGCATGATCTCGCCGAATGTCACAACACAAGGCGAGGGTCCAGCGGCAGTAGAAGTCACAGCCTTAGTCGCCGGCGCTTTCGCGCGCACCGCACCACCCAGGTCCCCTCCCGTTGCCCGTTTGATCTCCGATAACCAGTGCGCAGCTTCAGCCTGCAGGCGGTCCGGATCACCGACGTGTTTGGCCACCGCTGAGCCACAGTAGATTCCGTCGGGGTCACTGGACGCGAGCCGAGCCACATTCTCGAGCGTCACGCCGCCGGTGTAGACGAGTCGCAGGCCTGGGTAGACCGAGCGCCATGCTCGAGTCATCTCACGCACGGCGCTCTCGTCTGCCGTCGCCGGGAACACCTTGTAGACCCATTGCCACGGACGCTGGTCGCACAATTCCTCAAGTGTCATCCCGTAGCACTCGGCTTTTTGCGCCAATTGCTTCCCGGCGTCGCCTAGGCCACCCGGAATGGACATCACGTCATTAGCTACGCAGGTCTCGACTACACCAGGTACGTAGTCCGCCGATACTACGCCAGCTACACCGGCCGCAATCACCTGCTCGGCCTGCTCGCGCGTCATGACCGTGCCGGCCAACAACAGCGCATCAGGATGTTTCTCGAACAGACCCTCGATACTCGGCAGCGCCGCGGGGCCCCGCAGCGCAACCTCCAGCACGACACCGAGCGGTGCAAGCGCCTCGTAGGCTTCGAGGCACTGCCCTGGGTCCTTCGGGTTGAGCAGCGCGATCAAGCGATTCCGTTCAAGCAGCTGCCAGATGTCTGCCGACTTGCTCAATTGGATGTCTCCCTCGCCGCCTCTCTCAGAGGCTCCTGATGTTCATACCACCGCTTACCTCGAACACACCGCCCGTGGAATAGTCGAAGTCACCTCTGGCCAGCGCGGTTACCACCCGCGCGACGTCCTCTGGTTTGCCCCATCTGCCTTGCGGAACGGCCCCTCCCGCAATCAGGGCATCGTACTTCTCTTTCACGGGAGCAGTCATGTCTGTCACGATGATCCCGGGGCGAACCTCGTAGACATTGATGCCATGCCCCGCGAGCCTGTCAGCGCACACTCGTGCCAGCTGGCTCAGGCCCGCCTTGGATAGGCAATATTCGCTGCGCGTTGGTGATGACGTGTCCGCCGATATCGATGTGATGAATACAATCTTGGGCCGCTCTGCTGGCTCCCTTGCTTTCCGCTCTACCATGTGACGAGCAAAACGCTGTGTGAGGAAGAAGGTACCTCTCAAGTTGACTCCCAACACGTGATCGAAACTCTCGGGAGTCACATCCAGAAAATCCAGCCGCTGTCGGGGCCCAACGCCCGCGTTGTTTACCAGCACGTCAACGTGCCCGAAACGGTCACAAGTCTTCTCTAGCAATCCCTGGTGGGTTCTCAGATCCGCGATGTCACCAGCAGCAGGTAAGAACGCCACACCGAGTTCCTCGATGCGTTCCTGGGTCTCAGCCAAGCCGCGACTGCGGTCGTTCACATCGTATCCCGTTGCATTGCCAACAATGTTGAAGCCTTCCCGTGCCAGTCCGATGGCGATCGCTCGACCAATGCCGCGGCTTGCGCCGGTCACGAAAGCGCATGGTGTCGTGTACACGTCACCCCTCCTCGCGCAGTGAGAAAACCTCGCCCGACCGGTACTCCGCCCAAGCTTCCTCGAACCAACTCTCGACGCTGGGGATCGGCCTCACGTCAACCCATTCGGTTCGTACCCTGCCCGGAGCCTCATAGCATAATTCCAGCACCTGTCGGTCCACCGCTGACTGCTCGGGATTGCGCGCGTAACACCACCGCTCACCCAGGCCCGCGCCACACGGTGTACCGGCTGGATCCAGCACCAGCGCACCGCCCCGAGAGCGTCCACCGGCACTCAGATACGCTGCAATCGCCTCCAAGTACACGGCGTGGGTAAGACACAGATCGACCACCCGGAATGCCAACGGCAGTCCTTTCGGTCCTGGAACCCGCAAGTTGCGGTCGAGACGCTGCTGCAACCGCCATGCGTCGGTGACAGCTGCGGCGACTACACGCGGTTCACGCACGTGGCCGGCTGCCGCTGACATGCGCTCCTGGATCTCGGCCAGCGCCGATGCAGGCCTCACGGTGCCATCGTCACTCGTATCGCCCCCACACGCCTGGCTGCAGAACGCCAGGCACTGCGCGACCTGATCCGACGCGGCCAGCGCAAAATCGTCCGCTGACGGCGGTCTTTCGCTGTAGTTATGCGCGATGTAGCTAGCCGCCCGAATGGCTCCAACCTGGCCTGCGTTCAGGGCTGCACCACCGGGCCGACGCACACCGTGCGTTCCACACACTTCGCCGATCGGGAACAGGTGCCTCACGTTCGATTCCCACCAGATATTGGCTCGCAGACCGCCGTTGTTGTGCTGAGCGCAAACGGCGATCTCGAGCCGGTCGTGCGCCAGATCGGTTCCGTGATTGCGGAACAGATCGACTGCCGGTGAGTTCATGGCCGACAAACGTTCGATCGGTGTATCCTGGAGAGCACCGCAGTTGTCCAGGTAGCGGCGCACATCAGGGTCCAGTCGCGTGACAGAGAAAGCATCACTCCCTGCCGGATCGGACGGATTGCGGGTGTAGTCGAGGAACACGCGCCGTCCCCGTCCTACGATCTCACGGTGGACCAGCAAATCGATGAGTGATGAGCCGTGGTCGACAATTCGTTCGCAGTCGAAGGGCCACTCGTAGCCCTTGCGGAATATCGCCGTACTCAGAGTATGCAGATCCGGGAAATGGTCGCAGAGGAATTCGCGTTCGCCGCTGCCATCTGGCTCCGTGGATATGTATCGCGGCATCACCTGTTGATAACTGCCCGATACGTTCCAGCGGAATCCCACCGATGCAAGCCCGAACTGCCACTCGGTCAGGTTGTGCGCCATAGCCCCGGCGCGCAGAGCCATTCCCGTGGAGCCAAGTTGGCTCTGCGGGTATACGGAGTCACGGTACAGCGCACCGGGCCCACCTGTGGCGAGGACGACGTTGCGAGCGCTGAACACGGTGAGGCCGTACGTAGCGTCATCTAGCGCTTCCTTGTCCAGTGCGATGGCACCACACACCGCTCGATCGGTCGCAGCACTCCCTCCACTACTCGTGTCCGTCACCAACAGCGCGATGACCTGGTGGTGGTCAAACAGGCGTACCGGCTCGCGCTCGAGGGCACGCCCCAAGCACTCACACATCAGCTTCGAGGTCAGCGGGCCCGCCGAAGTCGCGCGACCTCGTTGGTCGTTGTCGGTGCGGTATCCGACATAGCCCCCATATCTCTCGTGCGGAAACGGCACTCCCAGACCCACCAAATTGTAGAATGCCTGAGCTGAGTGGTGGGCTTCGCATAGCGCGATGTCACCGTGCATGCAGCCACCCGAGTAGAGGTCAGCTGCCAACTGCCGAGGGGAGTCCTCCGCCGCCCCAGCTAGGGATAGCTTGTAGTATGTCTGCTTGTCCGATCCTGCGTTGTAGGAAGTGCCTGCATTCCACCGCTCGGTGACCATGGCAACATCGGGTTGACCATGCCGCACCAGCTGCAGTGCAGCGTTGCGACCCGCGGCTCCACTCCCGATTATCAGCGTGTTAACGCTGTGGACCGGCAGTGTGACGCCGGCAAACTTGCAGAAAGTTGGCGTTCCGGGCGCCCTCATGCTCGTCTTCGCCTTCGATTCGTGCCGGGCAGTAGGTAGACGTCGGTATCACGTATCACGCAACCGGTGGAATCTCCCGCACGCATCAGTTGAGTGCAGCCCGAACAGGCGACGCAGGTCTTGTGCGGATCGAGCGCGCCGTGCTCCATCAGGTCGCGCGCGAAATCCGGATAGGCAAACGCCATGCGCCCCACACCGACCACAGCTACTCCACCCGTACGCACCGCTGCTGCACCAACGTGCGGGAACCAATGACGCAGCCAGCTGTAGCCCGTACCCACCAGCGGGAAGTCAGGCCATGCCTGCTGCAGGGTTGCCGTCGCCTCCAACAAACGAGCCACACCCACGAGAGGGTGCTCCGGGGATTGCGGATCTCCGGGCACTGCGCGATCGGAGGGCCGTCCCAAATAGGGCCGATGGTACGGGATACCCATGCTGACGTTGGCGATCGCGCAGCCCGCGCCCCGGATCTGTGCCAGCAATGCAGCCGGCTCTGCCAGGTCGGGCCGGTCAGGATCATCCCGGTCGACGCCGAAGCCATACGGGTACCGTAGCCCGTCGTAGGCGCTGAACCGGCTGGTGACCATGAGTCCAGGGACTTCGGCGCGAACGCGCTGCAGGGTCTCGAGCAGGAGCCGCGAGCGATTCTCAAATGAGCCGCCGTAACGACCTCCCCGCGTGAAGGCCGCCAGCGATTCCGAACAGAGGTATCCGTGACACGCCTTGATATCGACACCATCGAAACCGGCGGCAGCAGCATGCCGAGCCGCACGAATGAACCTATCTTGCAGAACTTGCAGCTCGTCGTCCGTGATTGGCTGGTGGTGTTCATCAATCCCGATCAGCCGGTCGAGACTCGGGCTGTGATGCACGATCACAGGCCTTGGTGTGCCGTCGGGCCGGGACCAGCGGCCGGAATGGGTGAGTTGCAGTATGAGCAGGGGATTGTGCCTCATACCCCAACTCTCGCTCGCAGCCTGGCGCACAGCCGCGACCAGTTTCTCGAATTCCGCGACGCTCCCCTCATGCAGGTAGAACTGTCGTGGATTGGAACGGCCAGCTGCAACAACGGCAGTTGCCTCGAACCAAATCAAACCAGCCCCACCCCACGCGTAGCGCCGATAGCGCCTGAGCGCCATCTCACCCGGCGCGCCCCCGGCGTCTGCATCAAAGGCTTCCATCGGATGGACCGCCAGCCTATTGGGCAGCACCCTGCTGCCCACAGTGATCGGAGCCAGAAGCACGCCGGTGTCGTCGTCCCAGGGAATGCGCAGCTCGAGTCTCGCGATGTCTCGCCGCAGAGCTACGCTGTCGCGGTAGCGAAAGCGTCGGTGGGTCGGCTGGCTTGTTGCCTTCATCCTCGATCGCGTCTCCCGCCGCGGCGTAATCCCAATCTCGTCTCTTAGTCTAACCCCGTTACTACGTTTCTGGGGCCAGACTCGCCACTAGCTTTTGGAGATTTCTCAAGCCCATTTGGGTACGCCCCTCACACAATTCCGGCCAGCGTTCCCGTTCGGTGATCGCAAGCTCGCCTGCGTCCATCAGCTCACGGCCCCGTTGTGCCATGGTGATGAGGTGACTCAACTCAGACACTGTGAGGTCTGGAAACCGCTGCAAGAAGCTCTCGTCGTCGAGGGGCGTAGTGAACACACCCCCATGGTCTTCCAGCGACAGGTTCAGCGGCCGGTCTAGCTTGACCAATAGCCCGAGAATCGTGCTGAGGTCGACGAGGCCTCCTCCCGCGACCACGGGAAAGGAGACGAGGCCGGTGCGATCGACAAGCAGACCGCCGTCCTTCACATGCGTCGCCACCACCCACGGCAGAATCCGTGAAGTCGCGGCCACCGGGTCCTCGAGCAGGGGCAGCACGTTGAACGTGTCCAAGCATACGCCCAACCAGCCACCCGGTTCCGCGTCACACATCTCGAACAGCCGCAGTAGCTCAAAGGTCGTGAACTCGAAGTGAAGTTCGATGGCGAGTGTCACTCCCAACTGCTCGAACATCCGACGTTGCGGTCGCAAGGCGTCGGCCATCATTTGCAGGAGTTCCTCGGTAGGGGGTGTGGCGTCGTCCCAGCGGAAGAAACCGCCCGAGCACGAGCGGACTATCCGGGCGCCCAACGCGTTGGCCTGTTCAGCTGCGCGGCGATTGCCCGGTAGGAGATTTGTCGCCGACCAGGTGTTCGTGTCGAAGGGAACATGCTGACCGCCACCCCACTCAAGATACAACCCCAGTTCGCTCGCGGCCGAGGCGAGGTCCTCCAGTAGTTGCGCATCCAGCACCTGCCCCTCCGACAGGTGTACCTCGCTGAACTGAACGCCCTGGCCACCATGGCCTGCCACCCAGTCCAACACAGCGAACGGATCCATCCGCCGCGGATTCAGGCAGTAGCTGTCTATTCCTACTCGGAAAGTCGTCACCTATTGCCGGCAAGTGGTATGTTGCAGTGCCACTGGGCTCCCAAGCCCAGTCTCTTCAACGGTCGATTGAAGTCCGCGGATTGGGTTTCCAAATGCACCATCGACATCACCCGGACGCGACAGCCATCTGCAATCGACCGGGCGACGTCGCGGCGACACTGCGATTCGCCCGAGACGTGAACGTGAATGAGCGACAATGTCCGGTCAAACGTATGGCAGCCGCTTTCGCGCCTTCACATGCCTGCCATACTCCCGCACCCAGGCCTCCTCCTCCCGCGACAAAGGTCCCGCATCGAGCGCATCGAGGTTCTCGTCCAATTGGCTGCGCAGCCTGGGGCCCGTGAGCACTACGTTGACGTGCGGACTCGTCAAACAGAATCGATAACAGAGCGGCCCCGACAGTGGCGGAGGTGTGCCGTCACCCGCGGCAGCACCGGGCCAAGGAGGCATTTCGATGCCGGACAAGGGCTTCAACAGCTGCCGCCATGACGTCGCTGTGTACGCAACCACGGCTGGTCGTCTGGATTCCAAGTGCGGGAAGATATCCTGCTCCGCACCAGGATGCTTGGCGTTGTAACGGATCATGAATGCATCGAGCACCGAATCCAGAACGAGCTTTCCGGCCCTAATCCGGTCATGGATGCTGGTGCCGGTAGCCTTCACCTTGCCCTCATCCTTCAGCCGCACCGCCTCATCCTGAATGCGCTGCGTGAACCGGGAAGTGCGTCCCAACCAACCCAGCATTAGTATGTCGATCTGGTCAACCCCGAGTATCCTCAGTGCCTTCTCAGCACCCTTCCGGACTTGACCTGCCGTGATCACGGTGCCGTATGTCCCTGTGTATGCAGCAACTACGTGTCGCTCGCGCTCTCGGTGCAGGAACTCCTTCAGTGCCGGAGTCACCTTCTTGAAGTGGGGACTCCAGAGCCAGTACCCGACACCGCGTTCGGCCGCGTGGAAGATATCGTTCGTCTGAAGACCGTAGTTGCCGGCGACGCCGATACGCAGCACGCGCTTCTCCACGTGTGGCAACTCGGTGTGGGTGAACGAGGAATCCTCGTGCGTCCGGCTCATCACCTGCATCGTGACGCCTCGAGTCCGCCGGTGCAAGTCAATCCGTAGAATCCTTGCGCAGCAACCGTCCCACGATGATCGTTATGTTGTCGCTTCCGCCCCCGTCGAGCGCGTCCTGCAGCAGAGCTTCACACGCCTGTTTCGCTGACGTCATGTGACGCAGCCGCGCCGCTATTTGCTCATCCGGCACATGCTTAGTCAGCCCATCGCTGCACAGCAGCCCTACACTCTTCCATGCCTGCTTTAGCCGCGTGACCACGGGGGCAGTCTGTGAACCTCCGATCGAACTCGATAAGACGTGTGACCACTGAGAGTCGGCCACGTCCGCTCTCGTCAGCACACCTTGGTCCACCAACGTCTCGGCCAAGGTCTGATCTCGGCTCCTCTGAACTAGTCGATCCCTGTGGAAGACGTAACAGCGGCTGTCCCCCACCTGGAGCAAATAGGACCAGGGCCAAATCCCGATCCACAAGGTGAGCGTGGTCGCCATGCTTCCGCTGCCGGACGCCGCGTCGGCCTGCTGCAGCACCGTCTCATGGCACCGCGTCGCTGCCTCCTGGAGGGCCTCGTGGAACGCAGTCTCGTTACTCGAGTCAGCTGCGTAGTAGCACCCCATGCTGTGCGCGACGTACTGTGTTGCTGCCTCTATGGCGAGCCGGCTGGCCTCTCCACCCCTCTCACTGCTACCCACACCGTCTGCAACCATCGCCAGGTAACCCAGTCGTTCTCCCATGACCGGGTTCTGGTCGAGACCCGGCAGGCTGGTGTGATGGACGTCCAGATACTTGCGCAGCGAACCTACGAGGAAATGATCCTGATTCTCTTTCCTGACTAGTCCCGGATGAGTCAGACCGTAGAAATCGGCCTCATCATCCAACGGCTTGCGGCCAAGTATGTGCGGATCGGAAACGCGTCCTGGTGATGGCATACCGTGTCTCCTGGGGCCCTCGTTTGCGGCTTTGTCCCGCTGGAAAAAGATGCCAATAAGATCGATTTCGCGCGAGCCTCGTGACGCACCAGCCAGCGCCGGTGCACGCGCGCCGCTACCAGGCTGAAGAGTTGCAGATCCCCCTCTAGCCGCCCAGGCCTTGACGAGCCGGGTAGCATCTCGACCTTTGCTGGTATGCGATCGAAAGCCTGGTTGCTGATGGCTCTTTCCACGATCCTCACTGCGACGCAGTGCCGCAACAGTGACACAGGTAGCTCCGAGCATCAGCTCGGCGGCGCGCCGTTTCTCATTGCCGAGGGTACACTGACGATTCCGCAGGTGGATTACGAGCCCGCCATCTACTACGATGCGGGAGATCCTCACCCGCATCTCGACTTCTCCCAGGTCGACGCCGGGAGAATCGTGGACAAGGAGCACGTGGCTTTGTTCCTCGAGAACTCCTACATTCGCCTCACCCTGCTTCCCGAGTTGGGCCGAGTCTACGCGCTCTACTACAAGCCCACCGGCCACGATGAGCTATGGCGCAACGACACCGTCACGGTGGGGGGAGCCCTGAACGACGCCGGCTGGTGGATGTGGATCGGCGGTGTGGAATACACCCTTCCAGGCGACGAGCACGGAACCACCTGGTCGACCCCCTGGACCTGGCAAGTGTTGGAGGATTCGCCCGGACGGAAGACCGTGAGGCTGGAGGTAAAGGAGCGGGGGACCAGTTTGCGGGAGAGAATCGACCTATCGATCTATCCGGAGAAGGCATACTACGAAACCGCTATCAGGATCAGTAACCCCACTGATGACACCGTACGCTTCGCCCATTGGGTCAATCCGCAGTGGGCTCCTGGGGGCCGTAATGAGCTGACCGACAGCACCGAATTCATCATACCGACCGACCGGATACTGATCGCAGAGAAGTGGCAGCAGAACATGGGTCCCAGTCCACAGGAGTGGGCTGACAACCGGCTGCGGTTCATCCGTGGGTGGGACAAGATGGGCGACCTGATGGCAGACGGGCTGAGCTCCGGCTTCTACGGAGCTCACTCGCACGATACGGAGGAGGGCATAGTGCGAGTCTTTGACCGTGAGAAGACGCCGGGTGTGGATGTATGGACATACGGATACCGGCCCGAGCGGATCCCCATGGGATCAGGATCCCCCAGCAGGGGCTACGTGGAGATGTGGGGTGGCACGAGCAAGCTCTATCCGGACGAGCGCCAGCCTCTGGCACCGGAAGAGAGCCTGGAGTGGATTGAGTGGATGTACCCGTATCACGGGACTGGGGGACTGACCGTAGCAGATACTGCCGTTGCAGTGAGCTTTCGATCGAAGCCAGACGGCAGCGCGGTCACCGTGGGGCTGTGTCCCACAGGCAGGTGGCAGGGGACAATCGAGCTGTGGGCCAGTTCCGACGTAGTCGCAACCGCGGACCCTGCTCCGCTGAGGCAGTGGCACGTCGACTTGACCCCCACCAATCCGTTCTTCGAGAGCATCAGCCTCACCGACATCAGCACCGTAGCATTGAGCGATCTGGAGCTACAACTCAGGCGCGAACGAGGAAATACGCGCGCCATCGCGCTGGAGGGCGCGGGGAGTCGTCAATGATACGACCACGTTTGTCTTTGCCGCTATCTGTCGGCCTGGCCGTTACGGGCTGCGGAGTCGATGGTTCAGTGCGCTACCATGAAGAGATGCTGTCAATACCGACCTACGAAGTCGGCAGGCCAGATCCCAATCCTCGATTCTATTCCGGCCGCGCCTATCAGGGTGCCCAAGGTCGCGTGTACCCCTATCCGATGCTCGATCAGCTGACAGACAACCGGGTCGAGAAGCCCTATAGACTGCTGTATCTCGAGAACGAGTACGTGAAGGTCGGTGTGCTTCCAGAGATCGGCGGGCGCGTATTCGAAGCCAAGGACAAAGCCAACGAATACGACTTTCTCTACCGCCAACATGTCATCAAGCCCGCGCTGATCGGCATGCTCGGCGCATGGATATCCGGTGGGATCGAATGGAACTTCCCGCACCATCACCGATCCCGCGGCTTCATGCCGATGGACTATATCGTGGTAGACGGCCCCAACGGAGCCAAGACCATATGGCTCTCAGAGCTGGAGTTCAGACAGCGAATGCAATTCACCGTTGGGATTACCGTATATCCCGGCAAGTCATTCTTCGAGGCCACCATCAAGCCGTACAATGGGACTCCCTTCGCACAGTCGTTCCTGTATTGGGCAAACCCTGCAGTACACGCTGGTCCTGGATACCAGGTCATCTTCCCGCCAAGCACTCAGTACGCCACTTATCACAGCAAAAACGATTTCGCGGAATGGCCGATTGCCGCCGGCCCGTACCGTGGAATCGCGTACGACAGCGCTGATCTCAGTTGGTGGAGGAATCACCCGGCTCCAATTTCATTTTTCGCTTGGAACTACCAGGAGGACTTTCTGGCCGGCTATGATCACGAACTGGATGCCGGCGTCGTGTACGTTGCGAACCATCACATCGCGCCGGGCAAGAAGCTATGGGAGTGGGGACCGGGCCCTCAAGGTAGGCTGTGGGACGAGATACTCACAGACGATGACGGCCCTTATATCGAGCTGATGGCCGGTGCCTATTCCGACAACCAGCCGGACTACAGTTGGCTGCAGCCCTACGAAGCCAAGTTCATCAGACAGTACTGGTATCCTATCCGCGGTATCGGGGGCGTAAAGAACGCCACCTTGAAAGCGGCGGTGAACCTCGAAGTAGACGGCGCCATGGCCGTCATCGGCTTTCACACAACCAGCAGGCACGACAGCGCCACTGTCCGGCTTGCCACTCCCGACTCCTTGTTATTCGAGGCGGCCATTGACATCGATCCCAGCAGACCGTACCAGCGCCGGGTGGCCCTGCCACCGGAGGCCGGGCCGTCAGGTCTGCACGCTTCCTTGATTGCTGAAGGACAGGTGTTGGTCAGCTACGAAATCGCCGAGCAAGTGGACACGCCACAGCCGGAAACCGTGACCCCACCACCGCCACCCAACGACATAGGGACTGTAGAGGAGCTGTACCTCGCAGGTCAACGCCTAGAGCAGTTCCACAACCCATCGGTAAGTGCGATCGACTACTACAATGAGGCCTTGCGACGCGATCCCGGCCATTCGAGATCCAACATCGCACTCGGCATTCACAGTCTCAAGCAGGGGCTGTTTGACGACGCAGCATGGCGATTCGCGGCTGCCCTCAACCGTGTGACTGCGGGTTACACCAGCCCTCGAGACGGAGAGGCCTTCTACTATCTCGGCCTGGCACGACAGTCCCTTCAGGAACATGACGGCGCGTACGATGCGTTCTACCGAGCCACATGGAGCAACGCTTTCCATGCGGCAGCGTACTATCGGCTGGCACAGATTGACTGTTTGCGACGGGACTTTACCACAGCCCTCGAGCATCTCGACCGATCGATCACGACCAACGCACGGAACCGAAGTGCTCTCAACCTACGCGCCGCGGTGTTGCGGCGGTTAGGCCGGCCGGCCGAAGCCGCCGATCAGGCGCGCGCTACGCTCCGGGACAATGAGCTGGACGTGTGGGCCTTGCATGAGTTGCTGCAGGCGC
>CP070666.1:4094482-4109370 GCA_020351775.1 Gemmatimonadota bacterium
AGAAGAACGGACGGCCCGCCTCACCGGCGACAGCTCGTGCCAGTAGCGTCTTGCCCGTGCCCGGGGGGCCGACCAACAGCACGCCCTTGGGCAAGCGACCACCCAGCCGCTGGAATTTCTGCGGATCCTTGAGGAACTCGATGACCTCTTCGAGCTCCACCTTGGCCTCATCCGCACCTGCCACATCCTGGAACGTGACCTTGGGGGTGTCGGCCGTGAGCAGTTTGGCTTTGGATTTCCCGAACGAGAACGCTCTGTTGCCACCTTGCTGCACTTGCCGGAAGAAGAAGATCCAAAGACCGATCAGGATCACCCACGGTAGCAACTGGATGAACACTGCCCCGAAACCCGGCTTGGGTTCCTTGGCCGCGATGATTATCCCCTTCTCCTCCAGTCGCTCGAGCAGCACCTCCGAGTCCTTGATCGGAAGAACCGTCTCGAACTTCTGCACCTCGTTGCCCTTGCCATCGGATACCGACTGCTTGAACGTACCCTTCACGAACTTCCCGCTCTCGACTTCAACATCGGCGATGTTGTTCTGCTCTAGCTCACGGCTGAAGATCGAGTAACTGACCTCGGCGTGCTCGTCACGCCTCGACCCAACCATCTGGTACATGACCAAGGATACGAGGACGATCAGAACCCAAAACATCAGGTTCTTGCTCATGACCCCCCATCCCAGCTTCTTTGGCGGCAATCGCTCGGCCATCCTACTCCTTCAGACTTGCAATGTAAGGCAGGTGACGAAACTCCTCGGCATAGTCGAGTCCGTAACCCACCAAGAACTTCACGGGTGCATCGAATCCCACGAAGCGGGGCTCCAACACGGACCCTCGCGCCACCCGCTTGTGCAACAGCGCACAGATCTCGAGGCTCTCGGGCGCCCTCTCCCGGAAGACGCGGACCAAGCGGTTCAGGGTCCTCCCGGAGTCCACGATGTCCTCTACCAACAAAACGTGTTTCCCGGTCACGTCGGTTTCGGGATCATACAATAACCGTACCCGACCACTCGATTCCTTGCTGGCTCCATACGACGCAGCGGCAACGAAGTCGAGCTTGTGAGGCCGTCGAATACAGCGCACGAGATCAGCCAGAAACATGAAGCCACCCTTGAGCAGCCCCACGAGAACTAGCTCACCCTCCTCGTAATAATCCCCAATCTCCCGACCGAGTTCCCCAACACGCCGCTGGATCGTCTCGGCGTCGTAGATAATCTCACCCAGCACGCTCTCACGAGCGTGGTTAGCGACCTGTGCGTACTCGGGCATCCAGCCTCACTGCCACCTGACCGACCCGCGGAACAGCTACCGCCGACCGGCAGATGCCTGGAATCCAGAGAACGTCGCTCCCGCGCACGAACACTGGATAATCCTGTCGCTCCCGAGCCGGGATCCTAGCTTCCATGAGCATGCGTCTGACCTTGCGGCGACCAACGCCCCCCAATGGCACCATCCTGTCTCCCGCCTCAGGCACACGAATCTCCCCCTCACCCGGGGTAACCCACGTGGTCATCGCGACGCGACGCGTTTCTTTGGCGGTCTCAGTGCACCACGTGAACACCCAGTCGGGCCACCAGGCGCACCCTTCATCCCCTCGACCCCACGCAACAGCCCGGCTCCGATCTAGGGCCAAGGTCTGTTCACCCGCGCTCACGATGCGCAAGCGCCCCAGCGCCAACTCGGCTTCCCAGCCTTCCCCGAGCTGGAAGCGACGACCGCTTGTGCTCCGCAGCACAAACTCTCGTAGTGACCTGGCGCGTTTGGGCCCCAAGACGCAGTTGACCTCCCGGGCCAGCGCGCGCAAGAGCCCCTCCGACAACGTTTTATGATACCGTGCCAGCGGAGCCCGAGCAACCTCGACCCTGCCTGCCTCACGGCGGAACTCCAGTTCCGGAACCGCGCGCAACCACGCTGCCCACGCACGCCGATCTGCCCGCGCATCGGCGGCGGTCCGGGCCAGCGTCCGCTCCAGATCCGGGCCCAGCCGATCTCGCAGGACAGGCATGATCACTTGACGCACCCAGACGCGATCATGGCGTTGGTCGGCGTTTGCGGGATCGTCGAACAGAATTGGCCGGCTTCCCGGATCTGGGAACCGCTGCTCCAGCCACTCCGCCAGCTCTCGCCGGCTGAATGGCAGCAGTGGCCGCACTAGCCCCCGCGGGCCGACCTGAGGGATCGCCGCCAACCCGAAGACCCCGCTGCCTCGCAGCAAGCGATACAGGACTGTTTCCGCCTGATCATCAGCCTGGTGGGCCGTTACCAGGTAGCGAGCTCCCACCTGTGCCTGCATCCGGCGTAAGGCGCGGTAGCGTTCGTTGCGCGCCGCAGTCTCTGACGCAGCGGCCCCGAGTTGCAGCTTCTCGACGTGGCACGGTAGCGAGTAGCGGCCGGCCCACTCGGATACGCGTGGTGCAGCCGCGCTAGCTTCCGCCGAGATGCCGTGATCCACGTGGGCCACAGCCAGCCCTAGCTCCAGGTCCGGAGCCAGGGACGCCATGAGATCGAGCAACGCCACCGAGTCGACCCCACCGCTCACAGCCAACAGCGCCACCCCAGGCTGCGGAAACAGCCTCGAGCTGCGGATGTGGGCGAGCAGCCGCGCTCGCAGGTCTTCGCCCGTTGCAGTCACGTCACTCAGCCGGTCACCTTCCGGCGCACTTCCGCCAGATAACCAGGCTTCAGCCCGAGAAGGTGCGAGATCTTGCGCATCAGATAGCTCTCGTGCCTCGCCAGCTCACCGTCGGCATAGACGACCCGCCACATGACCTCCAGCAACACCATCTTCTGCCCGGTGTCGTAAGCGTCGGCGATCAAGCGAGTGAACTGGTACAGATCCACAGACCTGCGGCGCTCTTCGTCGGCGAGCCGAATCAGTTCCACGATGGTATCGGGGTCGAGGTCGAAATGATGGCCCAGCGCTTCTTCTATGTGTGCCTTCTCTTCTGGGGCAAATTCATCATCGGCGTGCGCCAGTTCCAGTAACAGCGCACATGCTGCCACATGGATCGACTCGTGTTGCCTTCCCGCAGGTGCCGTGCTCGGCTCCCGTTCCGCACCCGCCTGCGGTAGCTCCATGTTGCGGCTGAAAAACGATCTTATGCCGTCCAGCATGCTCGCTCCCTACTCGTTGGTGTCGCTGGTGAAGACGAGAGATGCGATCTTCCACCTGTCACCGTGCTTCAGCAGCGCAAACGCATCGATTCCTTCCCAGTATTGAAGGCTATCGGGATCGCCAAACCTAGTGCCGTAGCGCACCCAGGCTTGAGCGAGATTATTGAACACCCGTATCTTCGCGTCCAGCATCCGCTCTTCAAATATCTCCTTGCCACCCTGGCCCGCGGGAGCCTGTGCGACGAATTCCTCGACGGCAGTTGGCACAACACGATCGGACTCCTCGCCGGGTGGCCGCCAAATGGTGGTGATATCGGCACCGGGCCAGAAGTGTTGGGCAACCGCCTGCCAGTCACGGGAGCTGAAGTCGCTATAGTAATCCTCAAGCACATCCAGCACCGCGCGCTGATCCGCATCACCTGCGGCATCGGCCGATTCGCCGGCCACGCAGCCCGTGGCTACCAGCGGCAGGAGAAGATGCGCTAGCTGCCAGTTCCTTGGTTCCATTGAACAACATCCTCGATGTTTTTGCGGGCTATCACGGGCACCGTAGCGTCGGCCGCCGGGTAGCCTACCGGGAACAGTATGTAGGGTTTCTCGTTGGAAGGACGTTTGAGCAAGCGAGCAAGGAATCCCATGGGGCTAGGTGTATGTGTGAGTGTCGCCAACCCCATGGTGTGCAGTGCCGCGATGAACAGACCGCACGCGATCCCGACGCTCTCATTGACATAGTAGTTGGTGACCCTGGAGCCAGTTTCGGCCACCCCGTACGATTGCTTGAAGACGACGACGAGATATGGCGCATCCTCCAAGAACGGCTTGTGCCAGTCGGTTCCCAGCACCGAGAGCGCCTCCAACCAGTCAGGTGGGAATCGCCGTTTATAGTTTTCCCGCTCTTCTGCTTCGGCAGCGACGCGGATTTCTCGCTTCAGCCGAGTATCATCCACAATGACGAATCGCCACGGCTGCCGATTGGCCCCCGATGGTGCGGATGCAGCAGTTCTCACAGCGTACTCGACGCACTCTCTGGGAACCGGTTCCGAGGAGAGAGACCTCACCGACCTCCGGCGCCGCATCAGGCCGTAGAAATCTCGCGCCCTGGCTACCATCTCCGACTCGTCAAGCCGGACGAAATCCAAGGGAACGAACTCTGGAACTGTCATGCGCATTCTCGAGTGTGGCACGGTACAGGGCGCAGATCGCCAAATGCAGAATATGGGTAGCGGGGAGTGGGGAGCGGAAACCGACCGCCAGATCACGCGGGGGCGACCGACGTATCCGCGGGACGCACTGTCCCGGCCCCGAGTTTCCCAGCGGTCACGCTGGCCGAGTGGTCGCGGCGGCCGGCCTTTCACGTTCCACTACCCGCTCCGCACAATCTGCTATCTGCAATCTACATATAAGGGCTGAGCAACCTGGCGATTCCGTCGCGCATCTTGACAGGGAGACTGCGTGCATCCACCGCCGACTGCGATAGCTGCTGGGCACCCTCGAGCTTGTTATCGGTCAATTGCTCCATCTCCCGAGCAAGACCTCTGTCGTAGCACTCTACGTTGTACTCGAAGTTGAGCCTGAGACTGCGCGGGTCCCAGTTTGCCGAGCCGATGAGAGTCCAGACGTCATCCACGATCATGAGTTTGGTGTGGTCGAAGGGGGGTGCTGTCAAGAAGATCCTGCAGTCCCGCTCCAGCAGTTGCCAATGCTGGGCCATCGCAGCCCAGGCGACGAGCGGCTGGTTGTTTACGCCGGGCAGCACGATACGGACGTCCACTCCGCTCATCGACGCAATGTTGAGAGCGCTGATCAACTCGCGATCCGGCAGGAAGTACGGTGTCACGATCGTTACCTTCGACCGGGCCGCAGCTATTGCGCCGAGCAACGTCATCCTCAGTTTGTCGAGGTCCAAACCCGGGCCGTCCGAGATGCCCCGGGCGACGACCGGCCCCACGTGCTCAAGCCGCGGGAACCAGATGTCATCCTGGAGCACCTCCCTGGTTGTGAAGGCCCAGTCCTCGGCAAACACCTGCATCAACTGCTCTACTATGGGACCTTCCACCCGGAATTGCAGGTCCTGCACCGGGCGTCTGGGGTTCCTCGCCAGCACGTGCCCCACCCTGATGTTCATCCCGCCCGTGAACCCCACCATCCCGTCCACGACCAGCACCTTGCGATGCGATCGAAGGTTGGCAAACGGCATACGCCAAGGCCATAGAGTTCGCATGAAGCGGGCAACCGGGACACCCGCGCTCTTGAGTTCGCCGATGATCGATGGTGACGGAAAAGAGTACCGCGCGCCCACCGCATCGATCAGCACGCGGACTGCGACACCGCGGCTGACAGCCTGGCCAAGGGCCCGGGAAAACTCTACTCCGACCTCATCGTGGTCGAAGATGTACGTGCACAGCGCGATCGATCGATCGGCACGCTCGATCGCCTCCAGCATCGCTGGATACGCTGCATCCCCGTTGACCAACGGAACCAGGCGATTGCCGGCCAATAGCGGCCTGCCTGTCACTCGACCCACTACGCGCGCCAACGTCTCCAGATGCCCGTGTGGTTCGCTCAGCTCCGCCGCTACTATCTGCCAGTCCGTGTAGGTGTCACGCGGCAAATAGCTGATATCGACTCCCAACTTGCGCAGCTCAGTGGCCCTGCGCCGGATTCGGTTTATCCCGAGTAGAGCGTAGAGCACCGAGCCGAGCACGGGCACGAGCCAAATGACACCGACCCAGGCCGCGGCGGCGCGGACATCTCGCTTGTTGAGAATCGCGTGCGCCGATGCCACGATCGCCAGCACTGCGGAGAGTGTCGCGATGATGAACGGCCGGAGGGCCTCGATCGTAGCAGGCATAGATGCTGCAAAACTACATGTAGTCGGTGCGCCGGGCTATCGGTTCACACGGTTCTCGCAGCTGGCCCGACTCGGCCGGAGCGCAATCAGCCTTGGAACAGGTCGGGGTGTGAGGGCTGCATGGGCCGCACACACTCCGGCACGTCATTGGCCGGTTTGTTCACCAGGGTCGAAACCGGGTAACTCATCAGCCGGTCATCGGGATACGGTCTGAGTAGGCGCAGCGGTTCGCGGAGATCCCCAAGCTTGACGTCGAGCCAGAGGTCGTAATTCTCGGGATCGAGAATCACGGGCATCCTATCGTGAATCGGTTTCAGGGTACGGTTCGCGTCGGTCGTGACGATCGTGCAGGACTCGATCTCTCCGCCACCACCCTGCCAACGATCCCACAGGCCAGCGAAGGCAAACAGCTCCTGGTTCGGCAGACAGATGAAATGTGGTTGCTTTCTACCGGGGAGCCTTTGCCATTCATAGAACCCGTTGGTCAACACCAGGCACCTGCGCTCCCTGAACGGATCGCGGAACGCAGGCTTGTCTGCCACCGTCTCGGCTCGAGCGTTGATGGTGCGGGCAGCCACGTCACCGTTGTGGGCCCAATGCGGCACCAGGCCCCATCGCAGCCGCGCTGGCTCTCGCCCCGCCCCATCGGACCTGAGTCGGACTGCTGCCACCGTATCCGATGGAGCAACGTTGTAGCGCGGCCCGAAGTCAAAGATCCGATGGACTTCGTCCAGCGGCAGCCGGAAAACCCGTGCTACTTCGTCAGGCGGAGCAAACATGGCGTAACGGCCACACATGGGACCCCCAGATCTCCGGTGCAGGGTTCGATCTGTGCGCAGCACATCAGCCCGGGCAGTCGTACTGCCGGACCAGATTACGAAATCTAGTCGGAGTTGGCGCCCTTGATTCCGGACGCAATAACACGTTGATTCACAGTAAGATGGAACATCGAGCCGTGGCAGAGCCCTGGGTGACGTCGGCGGCGCTCTCCCCGGGCAGCCTCTCTTGGCGGTGGAATGAGTGTGGTGGTCATGCAACGCAGAAGCGCAGAGGTGAAGTGCGCTCACGGAGAGGCGCCGATTCTGCACCACGATTGTTGAGTCGGTCGATAGCGTTGCTTGAGCGACACAGGGAAAGTCTGCCGCCTCTGGGTGTAAGAGACAGGCGCGATCGGTGCGCATTGCAGTACGCTCGATCCTCGCGGGAGCATGCCGATCCGGCTCTGCGGGTTGAGATTCAGGCTGGACAGGTTCATAATACCTTCCCTCATTCAGGGAACCGAGAGAATGAACGATTGGAGAAGTGGTGGGTCATACGCGGGTCCGATTCCATTCAGGTTGGTGAGTCGTGATTCGCGGCCCGACGGAAGCACGCTAGACATAAATGGAATCGAGATCGGTGGGCGCGAAGTGGTGGTCATGGCCGGTCCCTGCGCTGTCGAGAGTCGCGATCAGCTCTTTGCCACTGCCGGGGCCGTGCAGGCATGTGGTGCCAGGATCCTGCGAGGTGGCGCCTTCAAGCCGCGCACGTCTCCGTACAGCTTCCGAGGCCTGAGGGAAGAGGGCCTGCAATTGCTGGCCATGGCGCGGGAGGAGTTTGGGCTGCCGGTGGTCACTGAGGTGATGGATACCCGTCAGGTGGAACCGGTGTGCGAGCACGCCGATATCTTGCAGATCGGCTCCCGCAGCATGCACAACTACCCGCTGTTAGAAGAAGTGGGTCAATGCAAAAAACCGGTCTTGATGAAGCGCGGGATGGGAGCCACCATCGAGGAACTGCTGCTGGCTGCGGAGTACGTACTGAACAAGGGCAACGACAGGGTCATGTTTTGTGAGCGTGGCATCAGGACTTTCGAGACGTCCACGCGCAACACCCTAGATCTCAACGCGGTTCCCTTGCTGAAGCGGCTCAGTCACCTTCCTGTGATCGTCGATCCCAGTCACGGTACGGGTCACTGGTGGATGGTACCGGCAATGTCCAAGGCCGCAGTGGCGGTCGGTGCAGATGGGCTGCTGGTCGAAGTGCACTGCAGTCCGCAGGAAGCGCTGAGCGACGGTCCTCAGTCGCTGCACCCCGACCGGTTCGCCGAAATGATGCAGGAGATCAGAGCGGTAGCTCGGGCCGTCGGGAGGGAGATCCCCGAGGTACAGCCGGCAATCACAAGGCCTAAGGATCGAGCAAAGACTCTGAATCTCAGTAGATGACGCGATCCGCATTGCCCGGGCGGTACATGTCTCGCACCTGGCCGCCCGGCCCTACAGGATCGCCATTACTGCAGCAGCGAACGTAGTGTCGTACATGACCGAAGGTCCCGAGGAACTCTCCGCTCCACACAATCAGCCACTCCGCGTCCGCAGACGCATCGCGATGTTCGCGACGGGAATCGCCTGCTATTTGCTGTCCCTTGTATTGGCACGAGCTCCAAACGCTACAGAAGCCGTGTACGGCAACCTGGTGGGTCCGGCGATATCCCGACCATTGTCTCTGGTGACCGGATTGGTTCCCTTCGCGCTCGCGGAGTTCTTCGTCTTGACCGTAGTGGCCCGGCAATTGGTCGGCGGCTGGCTCGCCACCCGGGATGCGCTTCGCGGCAGGCGCCAGTGGGCCAACGCGCTCAAGGCGGGAGCGCTGCGTCTGGCCCAGGATGCCGGCCTGCTGATGGCCGCGTTCTATGTGCTCTGGGGCTTCAACTACGCGCGCGCGCCGCTGCAGGACCGGCTCGGCTGGACATCGCCGGCCGACTTGAGAGTCGTCGAGCTGGCGGACCTGGCAGCGCAGATGGTGTCCGCAACGAACGAATCTTATTTCGAGATCCACGGTACTTCGGACGCCGAAGAGCCCACCGCGCTGACAATCGAGACCCGGACGATGGAGCGAGCGTTGGCCCAGGGATGGGAGAGGGCGCGAGCCGAACTCGGGTTGCCGCTTCATTCGGGTCCGTATGGCAGGGTCAAGACCCCACTGCTGACGCGCTGGTACGAGTGGACGGGGATCGCGGGCTTCTACTTCCCGTTCACTGGGGAGGCCAACCTGCGGCGCGGAATCCCGGCCGTAGACAACGCCAAGATGCTGGCGCACGAAAAAGCACACCAACGCGGAGTGGGGCGCGAGTCTGAGGCGAATTTCTGGGGTTTCCTATCCGCCGCCCGATGTGCCGAGCCGTTGGCACAGTATTCGGCCTTCGCATTCGCTCAGCGGCAACTGCTCGCTCTACTGAGCCAGCTGGACCGCGATCTGGCTGCCGAGATCGCAGGGCGACGTCTGCCCGGTGTTCAACGAGACGTTGATCACTCCCGGCACTACTGGCGCAGTCTGAGAAGCCGCGGCACAGAGGTGGCCCAGTCGGTGAACAACGCGTTCCTTCAGGGCAACCGGGTCGAGGGCGGAGTACGGGACTACTCCATGAGCACGATGCTCATCATATCGTATGCGAGGTCACGTAGGGGAAGTCTGCTGCACTGAACGATGCCGCAGAAGAGTGGGACGTGGGTACGCGGTGAAGATGCCGATGCCCGTTTGTGCTCTGGACACCGGTCTCCTATTCTTCACGTAGGGTCTACTGCCAAAGGAGCTGACATGGCATCAACCGACGCATCCGACAGGTCCCGTGGAATTGCGCTAGCACTGGCAACCGTGCTGGGGCCGTTTGGCGCTCATCGATTCTACGTTGGAAAAATCGGCACCGGGCTCTGCCAGCTGGCCACGATCGGAGGGCTCGGGATCTGGTGGCTCTATGACTGGATCTTGGTAGTAGCTGGCAGTTTCCGCGACGCAGATGATAGGCGGGTGGTGAATTGGGCGGAAGGTGAGGCGACCCCGCCCAGGCTCGATGGCGAGACGGCAGAGAAGCTCGAGATGCTGATTGATGAGATGTACTCGCTGCGCGAAGAGATGGGAGATCTCGGTGAGCGGGTCGATTTCATGGAGCGCATGCTCGCAAGCGTGCGGCAGCGTGAAGCGATCCCGCCCGGGTCGGTGTAATGGTCACTGCGGCGGGTAACCCTAGCCTGCCAAGCTGGGTCTCGGATACCATCCTGCTAGATTGCTCGGTCGACTTCTAGACCAGATTCCCGTCGACTCTTCAACCGAACCTTGATTAGCCACTCCACGTACGAGAGCCAACCATGGCACGACAATCGCACCGATTCCTCGCCACCGCCGCCCTTGTTTACCTGACCTCGGGTCCTGCCGCGCCCTCACTGTCCGCCCAGCCGGTTGAGAGTATTGCCGGCCGCTACCGGGCGGCCGCCGATCGCATCATCGCCGCCGCCTTGGGCGACAGTTCCGCATACGAGCGCCTGACTCAATTGGTTGACCAGTTCGGACACAGATTCAGCGGGTCGGAGAATCTCGAGCTTGCGCTCGATTGGATTCTCGCGGAGATGGAGCGGGACGGACTGGAAAACGTGCGTGGCGAGCCGGTGATGGTGCCGCGTTGGGTACGCGGCGCAGAATCAGTCGAGCTGCTCGAGCCACGACACAAGAACTTGCCGATGTTGGGACTCGGAGGAAGCATTGCGACTCCTCACGGCGGGATAACGGCTGAGTTACTCGTCGTGGAGAGCTTCGCCGAGTTGACCGAGCGTGCCGCAGAGGCTCGTGGTAGGATCGTGTTGTTCAACGCCCCTTGGGATGGCTATGGGCCGACGGTGCAGTACCGCGGTCGCGGAGCTATCGCTGCAGCTCAAGTGGGAGCAGTCGCCAGCCTGATCCGATCGGTGACACCGTTCTCCATGAACACACCACACACAGGGGCCATGAGCTATAGTGACGAGGTTGAGCGCATCCCTCACGCAGCAATCACGGCAGAGGACGCCGCGCTGCTAATGCGGCTACAGCAAGCGGGGGAACGCCTCGTGGTGCATCTCGAGATGGAGGCGCAAACTCTACCCGATGTCGAGTCGCGTAACGCCGTGGCGGAGATCGTCGGATCGGAGAGACCTGATGAGATCGTGGTCCTCGGCGGCCACATAGACTCTTGGGACGTGGGCCAGGGAGCAATGGATGACGGTGGTGGCTGTGTCGCGGCCTGGGAAGCCGTGAAGCTGCTGAAGCGTCTCAACCTGCGGCCGCGTCGCACCGTGCGCGTGGTGCTGTGGACCAATGAGGAGAACGGCCTCCGCGGCGGCACCGCGTACCGCGATGCCCATCGAGACGAACTGGACAACCACATTCTCGCCATCGAGTCCGATGCCGGTGTATTCGAACCGACAGGGTTCGGATTCTCCGGTTCTGAAGCAGCGCTCGAGATGGTCCGTGAGATCGCTACTCTGCTGGTACCGGTGGGCACAGTCACCGTATCGCGGGGCGGTGGTGGCGCCGACATCGGGCCGATCATGCGGGAAGATGTGCCCGGGATGGGACTGCAGGTCGACGGCACCTGCTATTTCTGGTACCACCACACCGAAGCAGATACGATTGACAAGCTCGATCCACGTGAGATGGCGCTGTGCGTGGCCGCCATGGCCGTGATGAGTTACGTGGTCGCGGACATGGACGAGAGATTACCCAGAGATTGAGGGGGAGAGTCAGGAACGGGAGAGTCCTACCATGCATCTCCCGCGCCTATTGTTGTCTCCTATCACCTCCCGACCGCCGGTCAGTGCTGCCACGCCGGTCCGCCTTACGACGGTCACTTCCGCGTCGCCGATCGTGCTTCACTGGCTTATCGACTTTCCGGCGATCCACCTCGCGCACCGGACCCCGGCGGCGTTCACCGCGCCTGCGCTCACGCTTGCGGCGTTCCTCGGGTCTGTCGGACATATAGCATTCTCCCGTCATCAGCTGCATTGAAGGCCTACTAAGATAGGCTGCAACCATCCGACATCCAACTTCAGGGGCGAAACCTGGCTTTGCCTGCCCGACTGCCTCAATTAGCTTCTAGACCTGAAGCACCACTACACAATTCACGATCGGATGGATCCCATAACCACATCACTTTCACAGGCTGTCTCGGGACGTTCTGCATTCGCCGCTGTGCTACCAGCAGCGGTTGTCCTACTGGCGGGAAGCACCCTGTGGACGACCCACGGCGCTAACCTCTCGCGATCGATCACAGCGAAGGTTCCACAGACCGGGTCGGGTGTCCGGTCGAGCCACGGAATGGTCGTATCCGCGACCGAGTACGCGAGTCGCATCGGTGTCGACGTGCTCCAAGCGGGGGGCAACGCTGTGGACGCTGCCATTGCCACTGGATTCGCGCTGGCGGTTACGCACCCGGCAGCCGGCAACATTGGCGGTGGCGGGTTCATGGTAATCCGGTTTCCCGATGGCAGCGTGACGGCCTTCGACTATCGGGAGAAGGCCCCTCTTGCCGCGAACCCCCGCATGTTCCTGGATGAAGACGGGGAATACTCATCACGCATCCATCACAACAGCCACAAGGCGGTCGGCGTGCCCGGAACGGTCGCCGGTTTCGTGAAGGCGCACGAGAGCTACGGGACTGGCGACTGGAGCCGGTTGGTCGAACCCAGCGTCAGGTTGGCAAGGGACGGGTTCGCCGTGATGCCGGGACTAGCGCGGTCGCTGCAGTACGCCCTCGCGCGGATGGAGCCATACCCGGCGAGCATCGCAGCGTTCTCGAAGGACGGTGAGCCCTACCAAGTTGGTGAGATCCTCAGACAACCGGAATTGGCGAGCACGCTCGAGAGGATCATGCTGCAGGGACACGATGGGTTCTATAAGGGAGAAACGGCTCGCCTGATCGCGGCAGAGATGCAGCGGGGTGGTGGCCTTATCACCGAGGAAGACCTCGCGATATACCGTGCGCGTGAGCGCACTCCGATAACAGGCAGCTACAGGGGATACGACGTCATCAGCATGCCGCCGCCCAGCAGCGGCGGAACCATACTGGTAGAGATGCTGAACATCCTGGAGGGCTTTGACCTCGCCTCCATGGGACACAACTCCTCCGCCTACATCCATCACGTCACCGAGGCAATGCGCCGGGCATACCTCGACCGAGCGCGGTTCTTGGCCGACCCGGCCTATGCAGATGTCCCTGTAGAGCGGCTGACCAGCAAGGACTACGCGGCAGAGCTACGGCGGAGCATCGAGCCGCACCGCGCCACTCCCTCTAATCCGCTCGATATCGAGCTTCCGCATGAGAGCCCCCACACAACTCACTATTCCGTGGTCGACGCAGCGGGTATGGCTGTGGCAGTCACGTACACGCTGGAAGCGGGCTACGGTTCGAAGATCGTTGTACCAGGAGCAGGGTTCCTGCTCAACAATGAAATGGGTGATTTCAATCCGCAGCAGGGACTCACGGACAGTCTGGGGCACATTGGCAGCGAACCCAACCTGGCACGGCCCGGCCAGCGTATGCTCTCGAGTATGACGCCCACCATCCTGGCGAAGGAGGGTGAGCTGGTAGCAGTGGTGGGCAGTCCCGGCGGACGTACCATCATCAACAGCGTCCTTCAGGTAGTGCTGAACATCATCGACTTCGAGATGCCGATCCAGGATGCGGTGAACGCGAGCCGATTGCACCACGCGTGGTTGCCCAACACGGTTCGCGTAGAGCAGGGTGGGATCGACGAAGCCACAAAACAGGCGCTGCAGGAGATGGGGCACCGCATGATCGTCAGGGGCCGACAGGGTCTAACCCACTGCATCATGATCGATCCGCTGACCGGGGAGCGCATTGGCGCCGCCGATCCACGGGATACTGACGCGGTGGCGGTAGGGTATTGAGGTGGGGAGCGGCGAGCCGAGCACAGCGAGCGGACCCACCGCTACCTGCTCCCCGCTCCCATCACATCTCGTACTTCTCCAACCACTGTAAATCGAATTCGTCGATCCGAGCCACGTAGATCACGCCTTCTCCGAACCCCACCAACTCCCTGGCTTCCGGCAGGACTACACGCCGGACCAGCTGCCCTGCGCCGTCAAACACGTCGTACGTCGGCAGTTCACTGGCCTCAAGAAACCGCCTGACCCACACCTCACCTTGGAGGGAAACCTCCACTCTGCTGGCGTCAAAGGCCGGCATGTATCGCGGCCACTCGTAGGCATCGAGGTCAGGCTCGCCACTACGGCTGCCGCCCCGCCCGAACGTCATACTCCTGCGACCGTTCTCCACCTGAATTGACACCGACACCGAGTTACGCTGGCGGTCCTCCAGATAAGCCACCTTCTCGTCCGTACCGATTCTGACGGGTTGATAGTCAACGGCCGACCCCTGGATTACGCTTCCATCGGTCTGAACCCAGTCGACCCGGTACGGTGAAGTACGCACAACGGCAACGCGCCCATCCTTCGCCGCGGCCCAGCCATCTTGCGGGCTCAGTGGAACCGGACTGATCGATACTCGCTGGTTGCTAGGTCCGCCACTAGTAGTCCGATTCATCGCCTGGAGCTTTACCATGGCCACCGTGTCGGTTGTTTCACTCTCACGATCCCACCGCAAGACGGCACCGGAATCGGGTAGCGGCGACCCAGGACGCATGCTTCCTCTACCCTGATAGTAGATCCGTCCGGCGCCATCCACGTCCTGCGGGATCCGCAGTATCATGCCGCCCAGCGCCGGATCCCCCTGGGAGAACGGCATCGTCGGTCCGAAGCTGAGATCGGGGCCCAATTCAGTGATGCGGCCGTTGCCCAGATCCACCAGTAAGATCTTGTTGCCGGGCAGGGCGTACAGACCATCGGGCTGCCGGTATTCCTCGGGTCCTTGCCCGGGTCGACCGATCGTATCGGCAGTGCTTGCGTCAAAATCAACAACCAGCAGGGTTTGTCCCAACCCGTCCGCCACTAGGAGTCGTCCGTCCGCTAGCTCCAGCAGGCCTCTGACGGTGCTGAATTCCTGCGGAAACGAGGCGACTGGCTCGCTGAGGCGCAGCTCTTGAACCTGTCCATTGAGATCGGCCCCCAAGAAAGCCACCGTTGCTGTCGACGCCATGAGAAACCTGGTTCCTACTGAA
>CP070666.1:4109470-4135459 GCA_020351775.1 Gemmatimonadota bacterium
AACCTCGGGGGTGAGGACTTCGCTTTCTATCTGGAACGCATTCCGGGCTGCTTTGTTCGAATCGGAGGGCGCCGGGCCGACCAGGAGCCCGAGCCCGCCCATAGTTCGCGATTTCTACCGGATGACGATGCGGTTCTCGCAGGTGCGGCGGTTCTCGCCGAGCTGGCGCGGATAGCTTCGCGGGAGGTGAACAAGTAGGAGCAGCTCATCTGAGAGCTTGGGTGGCGGGAGGCTCGGCAAGTCGGTCAGGCCATTAGAGCTGACGCCTCACCTCTCTTGGTGGTGACTGTTTGCCTTTCCGCTCGATTCTTCGGAGAATCAGAATCCACGCGGCCAGAGTGGCCGTCCCTGTTGCTATGCCACCTCCCAAGAGGAATGCGGTGCTGCGTCCCAGCGCAGCACCGACCCAGGCACCGCAAAAAGAAGCTGCCCACACCAAGACCGGAGTAAGCAGCCATCCGGCCGATATCGCCAGCCGGTAACGCTCGGAGCGCTTCACTTCCGCAGCAAAGTCGTTGCCAGCACCCCTTGCACAACCAAGGCGACACCAAAAGCGAGTGCCATCATCGCGGAGCCGAACGGTCCAACCCGCGCTAGACCTGCTATCGCGAACAAAACGAGCGCGATCATCCAGGACCTCCCGACGAGCGCGGCGACGTTGACGGGCCCGGCCTTAGCGGCAGCACCGTATATCCAGGCTCCCAGCCATGCTAGGGTGGTCGCGCCCATCCACCAAACCGGAGTGTACCAGAAGCCGCTACCTCCACCGATTTGATCCCAGGTCCAGTGGTACGTCCCGAGCGGGCGCAGGATGGCTGTGTCCACGACGGTGAAGGTCAGCGCGCCGAGTAGTCCCACAAGTGAGGCCCAAGCGATGGAATCGACATTGGAAGGCTTCAGCCAGATCGCAGGCAAGTAGCTGAACAAGGCCCCGCCGAGAAGCACCAGCAGCGACTGGAACGCGACCTCGGCCGGGCCGTCGATTGTCCTGGAACCGAGAGCGAAAGCAGCGGTCCCCACGGCAGTGATCAGGCCAAGCTTGACACCGCCCTCAACGATGGACGTGGCACTCAACTCTGCGGCGTCGGAAGGCTGCGCGGCGGATGTCATCTACGATTCTCCAGAGGATTCCGTGTGAGTGGCCTCAACTTACCGGTCCGAACGGCCCAGTTCAACTCATCATCTGCCCACAGCTCCATCGCGGCTCGCCATCAGGCCCCTATCACCACAACTGGAGCAATCTCTTGGCTAGCCTCGGCCCCGCAGCATCGTCCTCGTGCTTGAAGAAGACGAACGCAGCCTTCCAGGGCTGAGCCTTGATCAGGTCACGCCACGCCTCCAGGTCGCGGTCTTCGTACCTCTCCCGCCTCAGCCTGAGGTACCCGAAGTCCGCAGTGACTACGCGCTGCTCGACATCGCGGTCATCGCTGTCAGAATAGACCAAGGCTGTATTGTGATTCTTCATTGCATCGTAGACATCGTCATCGAACCACGATTTGTTTCTGAATTCGATGGCTGCCCTACATCTGTCGGACAGAAGCCGTAAGAAGGTCACCAGTTTGTTGGTGTCCTTCTTCATGTTGGGCGGCAGCTGAAACAGCAGTGGGCCGAGCCGACCTCCTAGGATTCCGACTGTGTTGAGCAGGTAGGAGAGTTCGTCCTCGACGCCATTGAGCCGCTTCAGGTGAGTGATTCTGCGAGATGCTTTCAATACGAAGACGAAGCGCTCGGGAACCTGCGCCTCCCACTGGATCAGCGTCTTCTCAGTGGGCATTCGATAGAACGAACTGTTGATCTCCACGGTGTCGAAATGCTGTGAGTAGTATCGGAGCAGCTCGGCGGGACCGAGTCCCGCTGGATAGAAACTGCCTTTCCACTCTTTGTAAGAGTACCCGCTCGTGCCGACGTGAAGGTTCATGGAGCATCAATCACTTCTTTATATTCACTCTTCGTGTGTTGTACTTGCGCAAGTAGTCCTGATGGTCTCGATCAGTGGGATACGACTCATCGGGTCCATACGGATACTCGCGCATTCCATGAAACGGCAGCGGCGCGACCGTCTGTCCTGCTGCAGTGTTGATGTCCGCGTCCTTGAGCCAGCCCGTGCTGTATATCACGTAGTCACGCGCCCAGCCACGGGGCAGAACTGGTACTGTGCTCGCATTAAACTCCACGGTGATCTCATCGCCGGCGTTCATGATCACGTACTTGCCGTCGTCTGCCAAGACGAGGGGAAGCACATCACCAAAGCGCGTGTAGTAACCCGCCATGTCAATCCACCTAGGAGCTGTGGTGGCCTGGGAGTAGTCGAACCAGTGCGGGCCGTGCGGGCCACCCTTGCGGTACATTCGAGAGAAGCCGCGATAGTGCAGATCAGCTGCAGTCGGCGTCAACCTGGTGAGTCGTGATTCTGGATTCACAGCGGAGTTCGTGAAGAAGATGTGATCCCAATAGATCTCCATGTTCGTGCGGATGCGCACGTGACGATCCTCGGTCAGGAACACGCCTGACAAGTCCACGATCATCGTCTTGCTCTTGCCCATTGGGAAGCTGATGTTCTCGATCACGGTCTGCCACTGTGCCAGGGCGTCTTTTACCTGAAGGTAGGGTGCGACTGATTGGATCTCATCCGACTGTGACATCGCGACATTGATGCTGGCATCCGTGGGAAAGATCCACCCGTTGAGGAACAACAAGATGTTCTCATCATCTTTGGCAGCCTCTCCCAGGTCCAAGATCAGGTCATGCGATCGGGTCACACCTTGGTATTTGTCGGGTATCAAGCCTGCCACGTAGATGTCGTCTCTATGTCTAACGGCGCTGAGCCAGTCTCTTCCCTGATCGTCGTATACCGCGACGGGCGCTCGCTGCCGTCGTGCCTGAACTAGCTCCAAGTCTGGAATGGTGGGGGACGTGGGCCTGAAGGACTCGTCGACATAGACGTCTATTGATTCAGGATGGTCTACGACGATCAACTGCAGCTCGTCCAGATACAACGTCTCCCAGAGCTCCTCCGTTATCTGAATCGAATAGGCGCCGTCCTTCTGCTGCAATGCATCACCGGGAATGCGCAGGAACTCTCGCGACGGGTGAGGCGGTGCGTATGCCGCTCGACCACCCATGATCCCAAGGGGCATGCCCAATGCACTGCGCCAGACCATATCGGTAACGAACTCGTATCGCGTCCCGTTCCAGGCGTAAAGAAAGCCGCATGATCCCTTGAGGATCTGCTCCTCGATCAGGTCTTGGTCAGTGTCGGCAAAGAACGAGTTCTGCGGAACGCCGTTGGTCCACACTGTGCGGACGACGTCTACCGTGAGCCGATTGCCGAGGCCGAAGTGGTTCATTGGCGAAGTGACAACGCGTGTTTGGTACAGATCTCCCGCCCGAACTTCCAGCTTGGCACCGATTCCGTAGTAGTTGTTCTTTCCACTGCCAGCTGTCAGTCCTCGTAGTTGGACCTTGAACGACTGGTTGGCGTCTCCACCGTCGTTTCGCAACAACCGAATGCCGCCATCGACTCCTGCAACAAAGAGGTCGATGTCGCCGTCCTCGTTGTAGTCCGCGATCGCAACTCTGTCTCCCGACGTCACGGTCTGTGGAAGCAGGTGTGACATGTCCTCCAGCCGACCGGAACCGTCATTGTGGAACAACAACACGCCTCGCGACGAAGCATCGACCGGTTGGCCTACCACGAACAGATCCAGGTAGCCGTCATTGTCGAAGTCCAAGAACACGGCATCGCGTCCTCTTATCGAGCGAAGTGCAGCCAGATCCGGCGAACGTGTGTCGGCGCCAAATGTCCCGTCTCCCAGGTTGTGGAGCAGCCAATGAGCTTCGGAAGTGTGGCCCGTAATGAAGAGATCCATGAATCCGTCGTTGTCATAGTCCCCGATCGCCACTGCCTGCGAGCCCTCTCCTGTGGCTAGGCCGCTCTGTTCCGTGATGTCGGCGAACCTTCCCTGCCGGAGGTTGGTGTACAAGACGTTATTGGCGTCGGTGTTCACGACGAAGAGATCGGTATCACCATCTTCGTCGAAATCTGCGAACGCCAGGTCACGTGTGGATTCACTCTCGCCCGCGATGCCGCTTGACTCTCCAATCTCGGTGAAAGAACCGTCTCCATTGTTGCGGTAATGGCGATTCGGTCCTGAGTTCCCCACGTAGAGATCTAGGTCACCGTCGTGATCGAGGTCTACGAAGACACTCGCATGGCTGTGATCGCTTGCCGCGAGATTGGCATCTCCCGTGATTGCTGTAAATGTTCCGCTGCCCTGATTTCGATAGAGTACGTTCTCACCATCCCCTGCCACGAAAATGTCAATGAGACTGTCGTTGTCGAAGTCGTCAAACCGCGCAGATCCAGCTACGATTGTGGGTGCCAAGCCAGCTTCGGTTGCAACATCTGAGAACTGGCCAAGGTCATTGCGGAACAGGTAGCTCACTGGGCCTGACCGGTCGGCACGCAAACCGGTGACGTAGAGATCCTGATCTCCGTCATAGTCGTAGTCCGCCACAGCTAGATAACTGGCGATTGTGTCACCCGTTCCGGTTGCGATTGTGGCGATGTCGAGCCCAGCAGCTGCGGTTGCGTCGGTGAATCGAATGGCCGCGAGCACTTCTGCTGGCGTAGCTGTGGGAGTGATGTTGCGCGAAAACGTGAAGATGGGAAAGCCAACCGAGGCCCCTGGTGGACCCTGAAGATCTATGAGGCCTTGCTGATATAGTGGCGTCACCTTCATGAAATTGTGCGCAATGACGGTGGGGGGAACTGCTTCGTCAACGCGTCCCCCACGCAACAGGCGCTCCGCTTGATCGAAGAAGTCCACTGCCTCGCGCGGCAGGTCTGGTACCTGCCGTCTGATCTCCGCGAACTGCGCCAAGGCTGAATCCGCCATTCCGTTGCGCACCATGGCCTCTGTCAGCTGCAAGCGCGCAGCGAGATTGGCTGAATCGGCGGAAACGAGGGATCTGAGGTATTGTTGGCTCCTCACGGAGTCAGCTCCCTCAGCGCGTTGTTCGTGGATTTGCGACAGGCTGTAGAGGATCTTTGTGTTTCCGGGCGAATTCTGGAGTGCAGCCTCCAGAATCCGAATGGCTTCGCCGAGGCGATCCGTGACTTTGTACAGTTCAGATAGCAGTAGATGAATGCCGGGATCATTGGGCTGTAGTGACAGTGCCTTATCCAGACGATCCTCAGCCTCCTGGTATCTGTTCATCCTCAGGTACACGAGTCCGAGGTTGGCGTAACCAGCGGCATCGTCCGGGGCCAGCTCGATCAGCTTCTCGAACTCTGCTTCCGCCTCGGGCAGCCGGTTTTCCTCTAGGTATGCCAGCGCGACTGTGCGCGTGCTCACAATCTCCGTCGCTCGTTGGGCGGGATCCACGTCGGGGCCACCACAGCCCGTGACGATCAGACTCGCTGACACAGCGATGCTTGTGGCCGTTCTAGCCATTGGTCAGTCCTCCAGTGGGTTGACCGTGCCAACCCGACTCCGGTCAGCCAGCTATCCTCCGACCACCACCGGGTTCCCGTCGCCCCCTTCCGTCACCAAATATCGCTGACCCGGCCGCAGCGCACCAATCCTACTTGTGATGCCGCTTATGGGCCATCGCACGATCAAGCTGTCAACGATCGTAGCGCCACCGAGTCCGAACAGCAATGTGCCGACCTCGGATGCCGCCATCGAGCGCGCAATCGGCCTTGCGCCTCGGCCCACGCTTACATGCAGGGCAAACAGCACTAATGCGCCAGTAGCCACGGCGGCAACGAAACCCCTGCCGATGAGTCCGCGTGGTCGAGAGTAGCTCATGAGCCGATGTGCGGCGTAGGCAACGGGAATGAGTGCGCCACAGATGACATGCAGCCACCAGGCCCAGCGATTATTGCTACTGGCTGCCTCGGTGAGGACGAACAGACCGGTTACCACGAGCACTAGTTCTGCGGTGACGAACAGGACTCCCGATACCACGGCGGTTCGATGGTGCCGTTTCCAGACTATACGGAGATGAATCAGCAGGAACAACGTCATCAATACCGCCAGCAGCAAGCCTACACCGGTGTGGGTCAGCACCATCGCTTGATAGGACTTCGGCAGCACCGTTCTGCCCCCCGCCAGCAGTTGGATGCCGGCGAGATCTGCCCAGCGGCTGACCAGCAAGTACAGTGTGTTGGCCAACATGAACGCAGCAAATACCAGCGCCAGCACTAGGAGCCGCCGATATGCTGATGGCAACAATGACGGCAGGCTCCGCTTACCTGCCGAAAGTGGCAAGCTCAACCATCCTCCGATGATGTATGCGTGAAACGAGGCCCGGAGCTGCAACCTCGCTAAACGGTCCCAGGATATGAATACCCAGAACCCGGTCCCGAGTTCAAGCCGTCGCTAGATGGAAGGGTGCTATCTGTGGCCTCGCCTTGGTGGCATCCCTTGATCGAGAATCGTATTTTACAGCAGTCAGTCTTCCAAAGACGCGGAGTGTACCTCAATGAAACGAACTGCTGCCCTTCTGGTTGGCATGGCGTTGATGGCCTGCTCGCAGTCGACAGGCGGCGGCGCGGCCGCCCCTCCTCCTCAACCCGAACCTGCACCAACTCTGGATCCAGTCGGAGTATACGACTTCACGACCTCTGTCGAAGGTCAGACCTTGACCGGCACACTCACGATCACGGGGTCGCCCGGAGCGTACAGCGGATCGATGAACACCGATATGATGGGAACGGTGGCGCTGCGCAGTTTCTCGGTCGATGGCATGGACCTGATGTTCATGGCGGATCTGCCGGAGGCAACAGTGTCGTTCTTTCTGACATTTGAGGGCGATACCTTCACAGGCGAGTGGGATGCAGGGGGAATGACCGGGTTCATGTCCGGCAGCAAACGGTAGCGCACGGCAGCCAGATCACAGCGAACCGCCGGCGACGCCGGTCATGCGTTGGCGAGCCTGTCCCATCATGGGGTAGCTGCATGCATGTCAAGGGCATTCGTCACCTGATCCGGATCCGTCAAGGGAGACTGGCAGGTGAAGTTGCGGCAGATGTAGACCGCCGCCTTGCCGTCTACTAGATCCTTGCCCTTCAACAACGGCAACTCCGACAGCGAGTCAGTGGGGTCGGCCATCGCAATGATCCGGTTCGGCAGATAGTGTTGACTGATGCGCTCTCTGAGTGCAGCTAGATCCGGAGTTCCTTTCGTGCCCACGATGGCCACCTCGATGGGATCGTCCAGCAACCAGTCGATCACTGCGAGGCTGCGGGAGAAGGCGCGGGGGAACTGGGAGATCGGTTTGCCGTAGGCATGGATGGCATTGCTGGCAGCCCCCCTCAAATCACTGCGGCCCAGATGGTGTGACAGTCGTACCATCGCTGAAGCGGCAACGGCATTGGCGGATGGTGTGGCACCATCCTGGCCGTCGCGGTACCTCAACAGCAGCTTCTCGTGCTGTTGCGCAGTGCTGAAGAACGCGCCGGAATCTTCATCCAGGAAGTCGCTAACGATCATTTCCGCCAATTCGATGGCCCTCCGGAGGTACTTCTCATCGCCCGCTGCCTCGTATAGGTCAATGAGCGCGTCACATAGATACGCGTAATCTTCCAGATACGCGGGCAGATGTGCCTTCCCTGCCCGGTATGTTCGAAGCAGTCGTCCGTCGCCGTCTACCAGCTGCAGGGCTAGAAAGTCTGCCGCTGCATTGGCCGCGGCCAGATAGCGATCCTCATTGAGGATTCGGTACCCGGCTGCACAGGCAGAAATCATCAGTGCGTTCCAGGATGTCACCACCTTGTCATCTTGGCTTGGCGGGACGCGCTTCCGCCGCGCCGCGAGGATGTCGTGTCGTGCCGTTTCCAGTGTGACTACCAGCTCGGAGGCGGACATACCCAGTTCATCAGCCACGACTGCGAGGGGCCGCGCAATATTGGGGATGCTCTTCCCCTCCCAGTTTCCGCTAGCGGTGACGTCATAGTACGAGTTGAAGCAGCGGGCCCTGACGGGCCCGAGAATCTCTGTTATCTGGTCCGGTGTCCAGACGTAGTACCTGCCCTCTTCACCCTCCGAATCCGCATCCCAGGAGGAGAAGAAGACGCCTTCCGAGGAGGTCATATCCCGCAGGACGAAATCGAGAGTCTCGCGAGCGATCCTCCCGTAGTTCGCGTCCTTCGTGACCTGGTATGCTTCCAGGTATACGCCTGTGAGAAGAGCGTTGTCGTACAGCATCTTCTCGAAGTGCGGCACCAGCCAGCGGCGGTCGGTTGAGTAGCGGGCGAAACCGCCCCCAAGGTGATCGTACATGCCGCCCGCCGCCATGGCATCGAGCGTCTTTTGCACCATCTGCAGTGCTCGAGGCTCCGCGAACCGCCGGTGCAACCGCAACAGCAGCGAGAGGCCGGCGCTGGGAGGGAACTTCGGTGCAGCTCCAAAACCGCCGAAAGCCGAATCGAACGCGTCGGCGAAGTGGGTCAGCGCAAGCTGTAACTCCCGATGCCCGACCCGTCGCATGCCCGTGGAGCCGCTGTGTTGGCGCTGCAGGTGCTCGGTGATGGTGCCAGCCTGATGCAGGATACTGGAGCGGTCTTTGTCCCAGGTCTTGGCAATCGCCTTTAGAACGGTTCGGAACGCAGGGCGGCCAAAGCTGTCCACTGGAGGGAAGTAAGTACCGGCGAAAACCGGCTCCAGCTGAGGTGTGATGAACACCGTCATGGGCCAGCCACCCTGGCCGCTGTTCAATGCTACCGTCACCGCCATGTAGATGTCGTCGAGATCCGGGCGTTCCTCTCTGTCGACCTTGATGTTGACGAAGTGCTGGTTCATCAAGGTCGCGGTCTCGTCGTCTTCGAATGACTCACGCTCCATGACGTGACACCAGTGGCAAGCCGAGTATCCAATCGACAAGAGAATCAGTCGATCTTCCGAGCGGGCCCTCTCGAGAGCCTCGCGACACCACGGATACCAGTCGACAGGATTGTACGCATGCTGTAGCAGGTAGGGACTGGTCTCGTGAACGAGACGATTGGGACGCTTGATACGGTTGCCTGCTTTGGTCATTGAGTGTCCCTGGGATCTAGCTCGTCGTCCAGACCGATCGATAGATAGAGCCAGTCTGCCGTATCAGTGATTTGCTGGCCGGTGTCTCACCACTTGAGCCCCAGATGCTCTGCCGCGAGCTTGAGACCCAGCAGTGTGAGGTGGGGTTCCGTAGCTTCGATTTCGCGCGATAGCGGCACTATCATCTCTGCCAGACCTCCAGTGGCGACCACGTATGGAGTGGTCTCCCCGGGCCATTCAGACTTGATGCGTCTCACAATACCGTCCACGGCTTCCGCCGCCCCGAACAGGACACCAGATCTGATACAATCCTCCGTCCTGCGCCCGATCACGTTTGCCGGCGGTACCAGTTCAGTGGCAGGCAGTTTGGCAGCACGTTGACTCAGCTCAGCGGCCGCGACCTCGAGTCCCGGAGCGATCACTCCTCCGATGAACCGCCCGTCCGCTGTAATGCAATCGAAGGTGGTCGCTGTGCCAAAGTCGACGACGACCGTGTCCCTCTGGTAGAGACCGACTGCGGCTATGGTGTTCACGATGCGATCAGCCCCGACCTGCAAAGGCTCGTCCACGTCCAACTCAACTGGCAGTTCCAGGCTCGGTTCTATCTGTACCGGCCGGTGACCCAGGGCCAATCCGACTCCCGCTGCCATGCGTTCTGTCACTGCCGGTGCGACCGAAGCCGCTATGCTTGAGGTTACCTCCTGGGTAGAGTGTCCGGCATGAGAGAGGTAAGACGTCAAGATCGTGGCCCACTCGTCCGGAGTCCGTTTTGTGCTGGAACTAAGACGCCAATCATCCGCTAGCTGGTTGCCGTCAAACAGCCCCAACGTGATTTCGGTGTTCCCGACGTCAATCACCAGTAACATCCTGCTTACCCCTGACCTACCAATCTCCCAGCAGACCGTTGCGTTTGACCACGAGTGCGGCCATTACGGTTCCGATCACCAAGGTGACAACCCAACTAGAAGCTGGAACCATCGCTTCTGCCCCTGGGGCTACACCTACCTGTGATAACTGAAGTGACCAATGGCCAGCCGAGAACACCGCGCTGTAAAGCGCAGACACCAACAGTGAGCCGGAGAGTACGTAGAAGCATCCGGCAATGAGTGCTCCCAGCGCTCCCAGTATCACGGATTCGGATATGCTAACATCGCTCCAAGCGAGCAAAGCGAACCATGCCAGGGCCACGACCGAGGACCCCACGACCTGCACCAGGCCAGCCTTGTCTGGCTGGCCGATCAGAACGCGTCTGAAAGTGAGTTCCTCCGTCACGAGCTTGGCTGCGGCACCAACCGGGACCAGGAAAAGGAGGGACGGCAGCATAGCCGCCTGACACCCCTCATTTGCGCCGTTTTGGCTCACCGCACCCGTGCTCCAGATGCAAGCATCGCTCGCTCCAGCAGTCCCTCCCGCGAGGGTCAGGCTGGCAACGGGTGGCAGCAAGGCGATCACCACTGCCAGGACGTACCATGGCAGGAATGACCTCTGTTTGACGAATCCGAAGGCGAATCCCCAGAAGACTGCCCCGATGACAACCAGAGCGACCATCCCAGGATCCAGCCGCGCCACTAGCGGTGGGGGCTGGCTCGGGCCCGAGATGACGATGAGGCCGGCAAACGCGGCTGCCACGCTAATCACGGCGACAGTCGAGAATCGAGCCCGCCACGGGCCGTCCGACCACACCGAAAGCGGCAGGTGCATGCCGCGGAGTATGAAGACGGAGATCACGCCCAGGCACAAGATGCCGAGTGACTCTCCCACTGTGTTGCGCAACACGTCGGTGCTCAAAAGCCACCAGGCGGCGAACAGCACGAGGCCGGCTGCAGTCCCGCGTGCCCAAATCGGTAAGTCACGCTGTGACAACGCTGCCTCCCACGACTCTTTCGATTCCCGACGGTGTCCGCACCAAGAGGGCTCCGTCCCCGTCAATGCCACAAGCAGCGCCGGCGAGCGGACTACTCAGCAGTCTACCGCTCAGCCAGTCACGTCTCTGAAATCGTTCCCTCTCCACCGCATCCAGGACGGGTTCCTGCGAGAGGCGGTTCAACCCCGGAACAAGCTTCTCGAGTACGCTGATCCGCGTGATGCGGGCAGCCACCTCATCCAGGGCGATCGCCTCTCGTCTGATCTCCGGCGCCACCGGACCGTATACGTTCATCCCAATGCCGACGGCAACCCACGCGTCCGGATCGCCACCTGCACGTCCCTCGCAAAGTATCCCTGCAAGCTTGCGATTGCGAACCAGCACGTCGTTGGGCCACTTGATGTATCCTGTGACGTCCAGGTCCGCCAAGGTATCCAAGACGGCGAGCCCGACCCGAATCGCCAGCAGCCCCCCTGTTACTCCAGTTCCTGGTCGGACAAGGTAGCCAAGCCAGATTCCCTTGTTGCGCGGGCTGATCCACTTCCGGGCTAGACGTCCGCGGCCCGCGGTCTGTTCGTCGGCCAGGACTACTGTTCCGGCCGGCGCGCCTTCAGCGGCTAATCGGTGAACCATATCGAGAGCACTAGTCACCTGCGCCTCCACGAGACAACGCGGCACTCCAAGCCGGTGAGCCAGCTCCTCGCTTCCCAGACCGTCGTACTTCATGCGAGTAGCTCCCACGCGAGAGTGACAGCGCCCAACGTGAAGCAGTACGGCGCAAACCGGTGGAAGCATCCCCACTTCAATAACACTACGAGAGCTCTGATCGCAAAAATGCCGGATGCCAGCGCTACCAGAAAGCCAAGGGTCAGAGATCCAAGGCCCACAGACAGCGCGTCAGTGGAGAGGGAGGGAACCTGCTGCAGTCCCGCACCCGCTATGGCCGGAATCGCCAAGAGGAAAGAGTACTCGGCTGCTTTGACGGGCTCCACTCCGAGCCAGGTTGCTGCCGCGATTGTGGACCCCGAGCGAGAGATCCCAGGAAACAAGGCTAGTGCTTGAGCCACCCCGATGCCACCGGCCGCCATGGACGAAGGCTCTGCGGCGCTTGCCGGCCGGACCCACCGAGTGCTCCACAGAATGATCGCAGTTAAGATGAAGTCGATGCCCACCGCAATGAGAGATTCGAAGACGCGCTCGATCCAACCGGTAAGCAGCGAGCCCACTAGTGCCGCTGGAACCGTACCGATCGCCAGTAGTCCAACGTATCGCCATTCCCCGCGGTCACCTCGGCATGCACCCGCGATCAACTGCCATAACCTCTTCCGGTATACGACAAACACCGCGAGCAATGTGCCGACGTGCAGGACGACCTCGACCAGCACTCCAGGTGTTGGCAGGCCAAAGGCTGTCTCCACAACCACCAAGTGCCCGGAGCTGGACACCGGCAGGAACTCCGTCAGTCCTTGCACGACCCCCAACATCATGCCCTGCCACCAACTCACCGGGCAATCACTCTGCGGTACAGGTCCTCATACAATGGAACAATGTGGTCGGTGTCGAATTGCATGGCTCGCTCAATCCCGGCTCGTCTCATACTTGCGTGCAAGGCTGTATCGCTCAGCAGCTCCAGTGCCTTCTGTGACATCCCCTCCAAATCGCCCAACGGTATCAGCGCGCCGGTCACCCCATCCTCCACGACCTCGGGTAAACCACCAACCTTCGGCGCCAGCACCGGTACTCCGCAGGCCATGGCCTCCAGGGCGCTCAAACCGAATGACTCCGACCTGCTAGCCAAGAGATACAGGTCTGCAGCACGCAACAACTCGGCGACGGCATCGACCTTACCCAAGAAGCGCACATCTTCCGCGACATCCAAGCGTTCTGCCTCTTGCGCGGCATCGGGTCGCTGCGGGCCATCACCGGCCAGCACCAAGATGGCTGGCATCCGCTCTCGGACCTTCGCGAAGACACGTACTACATCGGGGACTCGCTTCACCTCACGGAAATTCGAGATATGCACCAGCGTCTTATGCCCAGGCGGCGCGATGCGCACACACTCTGCCGAATCGGAAGCCGCGGCCGGGCGGAATTCGTCAAGATTGACAAAATTGGGGATTACCTCAATTCCACAAGCGACGCACCCAAACTCCTGATAGGTAGCGTCGCGCAGAAAGGCGGATACCGCGGTCACGGCATCGGACCTCTCTATCGCAAACTTGGTTACCGTGAAGAACGAGCTTTCCAGTCCGACAAGCGTGATGTCCGTGCCGTGCAGCGTCGTTACGACCTTGATCTCGTGGTCTTCCTCCAGCATCTGCTTGGCGAGAAAAGCTGCAGGTGCGTGCGGAATCGCGTAATGGACGTGTAGGATGTCGAGCTGCTCGCGCAGAGCGACCTCGTGCTGTTTCACTGCCAGGGCCAGGGAATATGGGAAATACTCCAGCAGGGGATACGTACCGGATAGGTCCACTTCATGAAACGAGACGTTCTCCGCAAAACTTCTTAATCTAAAAGGAGACGAGTACGAGATTACGTGCACCTCGTGACCCCGTCGCCCCAACGCCAGAGCGAGTTCTGCGGCAACCGCACCGGACCCGCCATAAGTCGGATAGCATGTAAGCCCGATTCTCATGAACTTTTCCTCTGGTTCCACTGATCGACTATCTGGCGAGCCAAGTCCGCCGGGGCGAGAGTGGAATTCAATGTGATCGTGTCCGCCGCCCGCAGCTGGTGGCGAAACCACGTGTCCTGTCGCTTCGCGTAACGCCGAGTGCTCGATGCGATCTTCTGTGCCAGATCCTTGCGCGAAAGGTCGCCGGCCAGGTGCTGAACAACCTCCCTGTACCCTACCGCGTCCAGTCCCGGGGCATCTGGCTCCACTCCACTGCCCAATACGGCTTCGACCTCCTCCACTAGTCCTCTTTCGAGCATCGAGTGCGTGCGTTGCTCGATTCGTCGGTACAGTACTGGCCGCGGCGCCGCCAAGAGAACATACCAGGGTCTCATGACACCCTGGCTCTTGGCCGTTCTTTGCCACCAGGAAAGTGGGCGACCAGTTAGGAACGCGACCTCGATCACCCGGGCTGCCCGTTGCTGGCCTCCTCCGGTAAACGCTGGGTCCAGCCTGGCAGCCCAGCGACCAAGGCCTTTGCGCTGGCGGCTCCAGTCGCGGATGCGTTGGCGACGCTGGGAATCCAATGGCGGCTCGCGAAACAGCCCGTCGGCAAGGGCGCGAACGTAGAAGCCGGTACCGCCGACTATTGCAGGTTGCTCGGTCTCCGGCATATCGCTGAGCCAGCTGGCGGCGTCCGAGGCATACCGCCCGGCACTGTATCGCTCCCCTGGGTCTATCAAGTCGATACCGATGTGACGCACAAGCCGCCGCTCTTCGGGCGTGGGCTTGGCCGTACCGATATCCAGGCGGCGATAGACCTGGCGGGAATCGGCTGAGATAACCGTGATCGGCCAGTGATGCCTGAGCTCCATCGCGACAGCGGTCTTCCCGACTGCCGTAGCACCCACTAGCACTGGAACGAGCGGTCTACGAGCGGCCAAATCTGCGCTCCAACTCGTGCTTGGGGAGCTGCACCATGGTGGGTCGGCCATGCACATCGTGAGGGGGGAGCTGGCAGGCGAACAAGCGGGTGAGCAGATTGTGCATTTCTTCCTGATCGAGCTCGTGACCCGCCTTGATGGCTGCCTTGCAGGCGTAGGTGGCCGCGAATCGCTCCATCTGATTGAGTCCCTCCAGCCTGTTATGGGTCAGGTCCGCCACCAGTTCTTCAAAGCAACGACGCGCGTCGAAACGGGGATGTGGGTTTGGGACGGCGTGCAACACCACGGACCTACCGCCGAATCCCTCGACTTCGTATCCGATCGAGGACAGTAGTTCCCTGTGACTGTCGACGACGTCCAGCTCGGCAGGCTCCAGATCGATCGTTAGCGGAAGTAGCAATCTCTGACTGCTGCCGTTCTGTCCCGTGAGCTCCAACATTGCCCGCTCGTAGAGGACTCGCTCGTGTGCAGAATGTTGGTCGACTATGGTCACTCCGTCCGGGGTCTCGAAGACGATGTAGGTGTTGAAGACCTGGAGCAACTGTTGTCCAGGAACGCGCGACGCTCGTACGAAGGGCGAGTCCGAATCTGGCAGTAAATCGGCGGACCCGGCCACCGGCCGGTCGGCCGTTCCGGCACCTCGCCACGGGGTCTCTGGTGTCCATCTCCGGTCGGCCGACGGAGGCACAGACCAGCCGACAACTGCCGCGGCTTCCAATGGCCTGAGTGCTTGTCGTACCGCCTCCTCTACGGCGCGCTCAACCAGCATCCTATCGCGGAACCGGACCTCCAGCTTCGCAGGGTGCACGTTCACATCGACGCGGTCACCTGGCAACCCGAGGGAAAGGAACACTGTTGGCCTGACGTCCGCCGGTATCGTGGCTCTGTAGCCGTTCTCTGCTGCTCGTACCAGAAAGGGGTCCTTGAAGGGCCTTCCGTTGACGCACAGAAGCGCTTTCCTGCCGCTGGCCTTGGCATCAGCCGGTCGCGGCACGTATCCCCGCACGGACATCGCGCCAGTGGCGTAGTCCACGGGTAAGAGTCCCTCCGCAGTGTTGGCACCGACCAGCGAGGCGATCCGATCTGCCACTCCCGACACGCGCGGGGCGTCAACCAACACCCGGGAGTCGCTAATGAGCTTGAAGGAGACATCGAGTCGTGTCAGAGCGAGCACGGTGAGGGCCTGGATACTAGCGCGGGTCTCAGATCTCTGGGACCGTAGAAACTTGCGTCTGGCGGGAGTGTTGTAGAACAGGCGACGCACGGTCACGGTCGTTCCCCTGCTTCGCGCCGTAGGCTCAGCGGTCTCCACCCGCCCCGCTCTTGCACTGACTCTGGTCCCCGCCTCTCGCTGGCCTTTCGCGGCGGCAGTCTCGAGTTCAAAGAGACAAACCGACGCGATTGCGGGGAGAGCTTCGCCTCGGAAACCGTAGCTGGCCACGCCAATGAGATCTGAAGCCGAAGAGATCTTGCTGGTTGCATGGCGGTCGAGTGACAGCAAAGCATCACTTCTATCCATGCCCACGCCGTCGTCCGAGACCCGCACGAGCGACCGGCCACCCTCCTCCAGCTCGACGACTATCTCTGTGGCGCCCGCGTCCAGGGAGTTCTCCACGAGTTCCTTGACCACTGAGGCAGGCCGTTCGATTACTTCTCCTGCCGCGATCTGGTCAGCCACGGAACTGGGGAGGATCTTGATTCTCCCCATCAGTGGAGCACGATCTCCTGACGGCGAGCCCAACCTTGCGCTCGACTCCTGTCCACCAGCACCCAATCACCTTCAGTTCTGGCAACCAGCACGGCACTGCCACGTTCCAACACACTCAGATTCTGCGCTGATCCGTAGGGTGCCACACGGAGGGCGGTACTATCGTTGGCGATCAATGCGACAGGGCGTTCGTAGTAGAGCGAGACATACAAGCCGTAGCTTCCTACTAGGAAGCAAAGTGCTAGAATAGACACTATAGCGCGTGCCCGAGAACGCAGGACCAGTAGGACCCAGGCCAGCCACCAGAGGATCAGGGCACCGACGTATGCTTCCCCCGGGGTGATCGGAGATACCCACGTCATGCGTTGCGTCGTTCTGTCTGGAGCCGGCGACAGCTCCAGCACATTCGATATCATTCGGTTGCGGGGCTCCAGCCGGGCCGCCCGGAGCCAGGCGGCTCTGGCCGGCACCTCCGCGCCATTGCTGTAGAGTGCGCTGCCGAGGTTATACCAGTGCGCTGCGCGCAGAGGCTGTGCTCTCGCGCGTGCCCTGAAACTGTCGGCGGCCTCTCGCGCGGCGCCGGCCTCGTACAGGCGTTCGGCCGATTGTGCCGTCAGCGACCAGGAACCCATTATGGTCGCCAAAAGCACGACCGTGCCAACAACGCTGACGCGCTCACGGATGGGTCCCCAGCCCCTGAGCGCTCTGATGATCTCCTCCAACTCGGCACTCAACTCATCGGGATCGATCCCGCCTTCCGGTCCGTACCTGGCCTGCCACAGCCGCTCACGCATTCGCGCAGCATGATCGGCGATCGGCGCCTCAACACCTGCCGCTCGGAGCGCTTCAGCAAATCGGTCGCCGTCCAGCTGCTGCGGGTTCCGCACCAGGGTGTTGACGACCGATCCGAACCGCTGCTCCAGCCGCTCCAAGTCACTCATACTCGTTCGTTCCCGTGAGACAGCCCGGGTGCCAAGGCGTGACTGCAGTCGAACGAGTCCGACTATCAGCGGAGGTAGCGATGCGACGATGATCCAGGTCCATACGGGCCAGGCTCGCAGCACGCGATCGGCTGTCACCAACCTGCCGGCATCCATGAGCGGAGGTCGATCATGCATCGGTGGTTGGGTAAAGAAGGGTGGGCTACCCTCGGTGACGAGTTCCAGTGGTCCCGATGTGAGCGTGACGTACTCTAGGGCCCCGAGATCGAAATACTGATAGTTGGATGCTGGAATCACATGGCTTCCATACGAATCGGCCACCACGAGGTAGCGGAACACTTTGGTGCCCCAGATCCCGTCGTCGCGGGATTCGATATCGATTCCCACTTCCTGAGGATACACTCTGATTGCGTCTGGCCACTGTATCCTGGGCTCGGGCCACAGGGCAACGTTGCCTCTCCCCGATAGGGTGGCTGTTACCGTGCCGGCGTCGCCCAACGATAGCGCGCGGTCCTCTACCTCCATCCGGAACTCGAGCTGGGCCGCCGAGGCGCCGTCGAAGTCGCGTGGGCGGTTGATGCTGGGCTGGGGCAACACCTCCACCGATGCCGGTCTGCTCTGAGGCTCGTGCAGCACTTCTCGGCTGAGGAACGAGTATGTGAGTGGTAGACTGTACGATACCGTGGCTGATCCGATCTCAAACACTCCCGGAGTAAGCGGGAATACGACCTGATGGTGCGCGTATACGTCGTACCACTGACCGGCAATCCGGCGACTCTGCGCGACGGCGCCGGGGATACCCTGAGGGTAGGTCCAGGCGGCCCGGAACTGCGGCGGCTCGAGTGTGGGCGGATTTCTGAGGCGAGACTTCACCTGGCGGGGGAACCATGCGAGCACCACTAGGTTCAGCTCCTCCCCGAGTAGGATCGTGTCCGCCGAAGCGATTATCTCGACGAAGGCCTCCTCAGCCGTGACTCCGGCCGGCCGCCGTCGTTCGATGAGGTCACGGACGTACGGGTTGAACGCGTTGGGTGCAGCGACGGAGGCAGCGGTGACGGTGATATTGATGGGCTGTGTTACCACGACAGACGTGCCACTTTCGATCCGGACCGATCCGATCGTGACAGTCCCTACCTCTGTTGCGACCAGCCTCACCTCACGGGTGGCAATCCGAGTGAGAGTGCCGCCGCGGACTGCCACGTCCGTCTGATCGACGGTGCCCTGTACCTCCAATCCCGTTAGACGCGGATCCACAATCCTCACCGGTTGGTTGCCGCCGCTTGCCTCGACCGTGATTGTCAGGAGGATCTCTTGGCCCAATTCCACCTCGTTGCGGTCCACGACCGCGGTGGCCTGAACCTGCTGCATGCTCAAGGCAGCGGCGAGCAAGAGCCTCACCAGTCTTTCCTCCCCCTCGCTGCTCGCAATTGTGCTTGCCTGCGGTTGAGCCGCTCTCGGGTGCGGCGCTCCTCTTCGGCGATAGAGTTGAGAATCTGTTCGGCCTGCGCTACGCTCAGACCCTGCGGCAGCGTCGGCTGCGCCTCCTCTTCGTCAACTGGTGACTCCGGTGGTTCGGTCCCTGAGGCATCCTCTGGGGGCATCAACTGCAACGTCACTTCATAGTTCCACTTCGCATCCATATCGTTCGGTTTGATTAGTAGTGCCTCGCGGTACCGGCGGCGCGATTCCTCGAGGTGCTGCACCAAGTTGCCTGTGTCCCGCTGTGCCAGCAGCAACTCCATCAGACCCAAGTTGTAGAGAGCGCGGAACCGCACCCCCGGCTCAATGGAACGCGCCGCGCTCTCCAGTGCAGCACGCGCGATGGCCGTGTCGCCGTAAGCCAGTGCGGCGGTACCTGCGTTGAACCAGATCGTGTCACCGGCCTCGCGTTCGCGCAGTTGCTCCAAGTAACGGACCAGCGCTGCCTCGTAATCTCCCCTCAACCATGCCTCGTCTGCGGCGTTGCGCGGTGCTTGTGCCTCGAGCGACCCAGCGAACCCGAGGCAGATGATGAAGGCGGCGAGAGCTGTAGTGCGGCGTGTAGCGCTATGAATCAAAAGCAGGATGGAGGCGATCAGCAAGGGAATCCACGCTCTAGTGATGTCTTGCGCTGCGGTGGTGGTAGCTTCTGGAGAACGCTTGAATGCGGCCACCAGCTCCCGAACGGCGCCCGCCTGATCTCCTATTTCTGCGGCGACCAGCATTCCCTGAGCTGCATCGGCAACTGCAGTCAGGATGTCATCTCGTCGCACCGTCTGTATTTGCTGGTCAGAGGCATCTCGCTGGAATCCCACAAACCGGCCGTCGACGTCATGCACCGGGATGCTGACCGGATCACTTCCCCCTTCTGCCACCAGTACCAGGCGGACGCGGTCCCTTCGGAGCCGATCGGCTGCTGCGATGATGTCGGGCAGAGAATCGTGGGCCTCTCCGTCGGAGAACACCACCAGCACGCGATCGGCCACCTCGTCTTTCGCCATCAGCAGTTCCCTACCCTGACGTAGGGCCTTGGCCAGTTCGCTGCCGCCGGCACTAGTATTGTCTGGGTGGAGCGATTCTACGAGAAGATTGAGTGCACTTCCGTCAACCGTAATCGGTGACATGATATGACTCTGTCCTGCAAAGGCAATGAGCCCAATGCGATCGCCGCTCAGGTCATGTACGAGGCGGCGTGCTTCGCGCTTAGCACGCGCGAGCCGAGACGGATTCACATCTTCAGCGAGCATGGAGCGGGATATGTCCACGGCGATCACGAGATTGAGGCCCTTCGCCTCAGTCTCGACGACTCTCGTTCCCCACCGAGGCCCTGCTAGAGCGACCACCGCGGCGAGAGCGGCCGCCCCCAGTAGCGCTGGTCCTCGTCGGCCGTGCCTCGCTGCTTCCGCCCGAAGCCCGTCAGACCAATGCGCGGCACGTTTCACTCGCGTTCTTCGAGCCCAGTAGGCCAGCGCCAGCACCAAAACGCCGGCCAGGGGAGCGACGTAGAGCACCGCGTGAGAGTCGAAAGCCATCATGGTACGCGGACCACCACAGTCGCGCTCAGCGAGAGCTCCAACACCAATGCCAGCAAACCCGCCCAGAGCAGTGGCCTGTACCACTCATCGGACTCGGTGTATCTCGTAATAGTCACTGGGGTCGTCTCTAACTGGTCGATCTGCTGGAAGATCCTGCTGAGCGCCTCCGCGTCGAGGGCGCGGAAGTACCGCCCTCCTGTTGTGCTCGCAACCTCACGCAGCAACTGCTCGTCAATCTGAACTGGCAGAGTCTGGTAGCGGATCTGTCCCGCTGATCCTTGTCCGATCGGTATGCGCGCTTCACCGTCCGTGCCGACTCCGATCGTGTATACCTTGATTCCGAGCTTGCCCGCTGCTTCTGCAGCCGTGCGCGGATCGATTGTCCCGCGGTTGTTTTCACCGTCTGTGAGCAGCACTATGACCTTGCTGACGCCGGGCGCCCGTCTCAGTCGGTTGGCCGCGGTGGCAATAGCGGTGCCGATTGCGGTTCCGTCCTCAAGCTCGCCTACCCGTAGTTCGCTTACGGCGCGTGTGAGCACGGCGTAGTCCACCGTGATCGGGATTCGGGTGAGGGCTTCCGCGGCGAACAAGACCAAGCCGATCCTGTCGAAATCGCGCCCTTCGATGAAAGAAATCGACTGCTGCTTTGCCACATCGAGCCGATTGGACGGAGCGAAGTCTTCTGCTAGCATGCTACTCGATATGTCCACGGCGAGCACGATAGCGATCCCTTCGCTGGTCACTTCTGTCTCACCTGCTCCCAACTGAGGACCGGCCGCAGCGGTGATCCAACAGGTCAGGGCGGTCGCTCGTAGACCGACCGGAATCTCGGCAATCCAGCGACGGTGTAACCCGGCTCTAGAGACGGGCTCGAGATCGCTGTATCGGGCCACAGGCCCCTTACGCCGTCTTCTCCACCACAGCCATAGGGGAACCGATAACAGCAAGAGCAGTATTGCCGGCCTCGCGAACATCACGGCGCCGCATCCTCCAGCGCGATTCGTCTAAGCGAGATGGCCAGTTCGTCGGCTTGTTCGACTAGTGCCATGATATCACTGGGAACGATCGGAGCAAACCTCGCGCGATCGAGTGAGTTCAGGACTCCGGCGATTTCGTCGGCGGGCCACCCGGGCTGCTCTCGTTCGACTACCGCCAAGCACTCTGGCACCGAGAGCTGGCGTCCGGCCTGAGGAAGGGCTGTGGCTATACTCTCTCGCAGGCGATCGGTCACAGCGGACACCACGGCGCGATACTCGCCGGCATTAAGCCAGGGCACTACCGGAGCATCGATTCGCCTACCGCTTCCCCGTTTCCATACAGGTCGTTCTCCTGCCCGTCTACGATGGATGCCCCACACGATGACACATCCTGCCACGCAGGCTACTAGAAGGACAGCAATGTCGGGACGCGTCCGCTCTCGTACGAATGGCCCGAGGGAAGGCCTCGGAGGAGGGATCGTATCGTGATCCGGCAACACCGAAACCACATCAACCCATGCTGTGTCACCAAGAACCTGTTCCACGGAGCCATCCTCATATACGAATTGCATCTCTGGCATTGCCACGCCGCGACGCCCCGGCTCGAAGAAGGCCACCTTGTACTCGACGATGACCGCACCGCCCACGTGTCTCACAACCGGCATGCTGAGCGGTTCCAGCTCGGCACTGGGAGCTAGAGGATCGGGGTGGATCTCCATCCCTGCCGCCGTCACGAGACGGAGTGAGAGGGTCACGGTGTCAGCCACCGTCACTGATGCCGGCGTCACGTTCCAGACCGACACTTGTATGATGACCAGCGTCAGCGGCAAGAGGCTCACCGTCGCATCCGCCGGGCCCGTTCTGCAAAAGCGCGGTGCAGTGGTTCTGCATACGGGCGTCCAGTCTGCAGCTCCACGTGATCGACACCTGCCTGTTTGAGGGCACGCGCTCGCGCCAGCCGCATTTCTTCGGCCGCCATCTGAAGCTTGAGCCGGGTCTGTTGACTCGACGTATCGACCAACATCCTTCCGCCCGATTCAGCGTCCTCCAGCTCGATCCAGCCCGCCTCCGGCAGCTGCGCCTCCCGGGCATCGTCAACGGTGATTGCCACCACCTCGTGGCGAGAAGCGAGGTTGCTCAGCTGCTCTTCCCAGCCGACAGCCCGGAAGTCTGAGAGCACCACTACAATCGACCGGTGCCTGAGTAGCCGCGCGACATACGCCAGAGCCGCCTTGATGTTGGTGTCGCGATCGTGGGGAGCGAAAGCGAGCAAGTCGCGGATCACACGCAACGCGTGTCGACGTCCCTTACCTGGCGAAACCACGTGGTCGATTCCACCAGAGAACACCACTGCACCCACCCTGTCGTTCTGGCGGGCTGCGGCCAAGGCCAAGACGGCTGCAACCTCCACTGCGATGTCAGCTTTCGTCGCCGGGCGACCGAACTCCACCGAGCCGGATCTGTCGACCACCAGCAGCAAGGTCAACTCCCGTTCCTCCTCGAACGTCTTCACGTAGGGAGAACCCATACGGGCTGTCACATTCCAGTCGATGGAGCGGAAATCGTCTCCGTGCTGGTAGTCGCGGACCTCGGCAAACTCGATCCCTTGTCCGCGGAACACAGACCGGTATTCGCCGGAGAAAAGCGTGTTGACGAGCCGGCGTGCACGGAGCTCGATTTGCTTGACTTGCCGCAAGACCTCGGCTCCGACGACACGGGCCGGGGATGTCACGGAACTTCCACCGCCTCCAGGATCTTCGCGATCACGATGTCTGGGCTCACATCCTCGGCCTCAGCCTCGAACGTCAGCAGTACGCGATGGCGCAGCACATCGGGGGCGATCGCCTTTACATCCTCCGGTACCACGTATGCTCGGCCTCGGATGAACGCATGTGCGCGCGCAGCCTGTGCCAGGTAGATCGAAGCCCGGGGGCTGGCTCCGTATGCAATGAGGGGTCGAACATCGTGAAGCCCGATTGCCTGCGGCTCACGTGTCGCGCGGACCAGGTCCACTACGTAATCCACCAGCTTCTGATCCATGTACAGCTCCGCGATCGTCTGCCGGAGGCTGAGGATGTCGCTCGGTTCGGCAACACGCTGCAACCCGATCGGTCGACCACTCGACATGCGCCACAGAATCTCCTTTTCCTCGTCGCGCGAGGGGTATCCGACGTGGATCTTCAGCATGAAGCGGTCGAGCTGCGCCTCGGGTAGCGGGTATGTGCCTTCCTGCTCGATTGGATTCTGAGTAGCCAGGACAAGAAACGGGCTATCCAACTTGTGTGTTTCTCCCCCGATGGTTACCTGAACTTCCTGCATCGCCTCGAGGAGGGCTGCTTGGACCTTGGCTGGCGCCCTGTTGATCTCATCTGCAAGTACGATGTTCGCGAACAGCGGCCCGCGTTTGGCGTAGAACTCATTGGTCCGCTGATCGAACACCATGGTACCTATGATGTCGGCTGGCAGCAGATCGGGTGTGAACTGAATCCGCTGAAACGATGTGCGGATAACCTCCGCCAGCGATCGGACCGCCAGTGTTTTGGCCAAACCAGGTACGCCCTCGAGTAGTATGTGACCGCCCGTGAGCAATCCGATGAGCATGCGCTCGATCATTGCTTCCTGGCCGACCACCCTCTTGCCTATCTCTTCGGTAACCGCGGTCGTCAGACCTGCGTCCGCAGCTGTCATCGTTCGCGACGTCACTGAAGTCGATCCTGGTAGCACCTACATGCACGTCGCCCTGTAATTGCGGCAACCTTCAACGCTACCCCCGCGTTTGTTTGGTTTTGCCAACTCACCGTTTGATGCGCGCCCCCCCGTCCTCGTACGTGAATATCCACGCTGCAAGTCGGGATGGTGAAATCTGATCTGCCGCACACATTGCACCCCACTCGACATCGCTCCCACTGCCATCCGCTCTCAGGTGGTCCTGCTCGATGATACGCTTGGCACGGTCGATCCACACCCGGCAGTTTTCCGGACGCAGGTCAACCCACCCTCTCGAAACTGTCCTTTCCAGATGCTCACTGCCCTCGAAGGGAACCACCACTCTCTGTCCCCGGTAAATCTTCCCCCCCGGGAGTATGACCGGAAGGCCCACTGAGATGATGCGTGTGCGGAGATCGCAGTCTGCCGCGATGAGGTCGATCGCATCGTCCGAAACCTGGTCGGCATCACTGTCCGCCAGCGCTTCCAACGAATCCTTGATGCGGGAGAGTATGAAAGCCTCGTACAGGATCTTGGAAAGGCGGGGCGGGCCAAGCATCTCGAATGCAACGTCTCGGACATTATGTTCTCGTTCCAGTTCCTTCATCCGCTCGATTGCAGCTGCCCTCAGGATACCTGCACGATAGGTGGGACCGGCAGTGGCTCCGTCCAGTGCTGCGACGATGTCCCTTCCGGTCGGACGGCCTTGCAGCTCCATTGTCACGTAGTCAGCAACCTCTTCCGGCGTGATGAACTCCATCTGCCCTAACGAGGTGACTGTCTCGAACTCGTCGCGCGAGAACAGGCCATTCTCCCCGGTGTCGATGTAGACTGCCTCCAGTGGCTTCCCGGCATCAACCCATCCGCTCGCGTCCGGCTGGAAAGCATCCTCCAGGGTGAGTGCAGCCGGACAATCGTACAGTCTGATTGGATTGGCCTGCCTGCCGACAGGGCCATATGCGATGTCGCGCCACGCGATCGCCGTCGTCGGCTTCACTTCGATCGTGGCCGGCTGCCCTGGAGTCCGCCCCACGAGGAACAGCATCAACGAGTGCGCGCCTGCGACTGCTGATTTACTCAACAGCGTTCGCGACGGGCGCTCCTCCGAATGTGTATAGGGAATGTTCAGGCCCATGCCCCCGGTACCGCTAGTTCCTACCTTCACGTAGGCCTCCGCCCCAGCGACCCGAAGCGACTCCACCAGAATCTGAATGTGCCGTATCAGCTGCGGCACCGTGAGCGTCAGTACGTGTTCTTCCACTTGGCGAGCCAATATCCGACCAGTGTGGGCTGAATCCAGCAGCGCACGGGCACTGTGGAAGATATCTTGGTATGCATAGGCACTTGCCGTGGTGACGCAGTCCACGACTGCATGCGGTCGGTAGCGCTGGAATAGCTGGTACAGGAAGCTCCGTTGCAGCACTTCACTCGTGAGGTCACCCAACATGTCGCCAATCACGAGATTGCGAAGTCGGTCGTTTTCCAGCATGGCATCGCGGTCGACTCTGGCGGCATCCGCCGGTAGGAAGATGTTGCCCCAAGCTGTGTGTATCTCAGTCGTGCCCGCTTCCCTCATCAGTTCGTCGTGCGCCTCCATGACCTCTGACTCGTACAGGGCCACCAAGACGATCTTCGCGGGCGCAAAAGACAACAGTCGCCGGGCCACCGCCCGGCCGACCAGGCCGCTTCCTCCTAGCATCAATATGGTCTTACCCTTGAGTTCCATTTCAGCATCCGTATGAGGCTGCGCGCATTTCGCGCAATGCCCCGAGTTCGCGTTTGGTGAGATACCGCCACTGGCCAACCGGCAGACGCCCGAGTGAAACGGGGCCGTGGCTCACCCTTTTGAGTCGATCCACCGTCAGCCCCAACCGGTCGCAGACGCGGCGGACTATCCGGTAGCGCCCTTCAGCTAGCACCAAAGAGATCTCGCTGAAGCCACGTCCCAGCGAGCGGACGCGGGATCGCAAGACGCGCACCTGCCTCCCTTCTACTGAGATCGATCTCTGCAAAGCTGACCGGATCTCCCTTGTACCTCGCCCGCACACCCGCGCCCGGTATTCTCGTTCGATGCCGTAACGCGGATGTGTCAAGCGATTGATTGCAGCACCATCGGTCGTGAGCAGCAGGAGCCCGGACGTCATCACGTCGAGCCGGCCCACATAGGCGAGGCCGGGGAC
>CP070666.1:4135559-4140358 GCA_020351775.1 Gemmatimonadota bacterium
TCCGACAACGTGCGCAAGGGGGCGGCCCTCAACGCAATCCAGATAGCCGAGCACCTGATCTCGAGAGGCTGGCTCTAGAGAACGGAGGGAGGTTACGAATTGGCGACTCTGGGACGCTTGCTCACGGCTATGGTGACGCCCTTCGACGAAAAGGGCCAGGTAGACTACGAACAGGCGAAGAGACTGGCGCTCGCCCTTCTCGACTCGGGAAGTGACGGCGTCGTGGTGGTTGGCACAACAGGAGAGTCCCCAACCCTGGTCCGGGACGAGGAAGTCAGGCTTTTCGCCGAGGTGAAATCCGCCGTTGGCGATCGTGGGGCGGTCGTCGCCGGTACAGGGAGCAACAGCACGGCGGAAGCGCTGGCGACGACCAAGGCGGCCGAGCAGGTCGGCGTCGACGCCTGTCTGCTTGTCGTGCCCTACTACAACAAACCTACTCAGGACGGGCTGTACGAGCACTTCAGGGCCATTGCCGAGAGCACGAGCCTCCCCTGCATTCTGTACAACGTGCCGGCCAGAACCGTCGTCAGCCTGGCCGCTGACACTGCCATCAGGCTGAGTCGTATCGGGAACATCATCGGGGTCAAGGAAGCGAGCGGCAACCTCGACCAGATCTCCAGGATCGTCTCCGAGACTGGCGACGACTTCCTGGTGTATAGCGGAAACGACAATGAGACCCTGCCCATTCTGTCACTGGGCGGCTACGGCGTGGTCAGCGTCGCATCACATCTCGTGGGTCTGCAGATGAGGGAAATGATCGTACACGCCGTGGAGGGCAGGCCGGACAGTGCGGCACGGATACACGGCGACCTTCTGCCGCTGTTCAACACCCTGTTCCTCGTGGCCAACCCGATCCCGATCAAGTACGCGCTGAACCGCGTTGGCTTCCGGGTCGGCAATCCGCGCTTGCCTCTCACCCCACCGGACGAGAGAACGGCTGCAGCCATCGATGCCGTTCTGAAGAGCTACAACATCGACCTGCCGATCAACTAGGACCAGTTGCCGTCGCAGCTCTCACCCTTCGTGCCTATGGCGCGACACGTCACCCTGAAGAGACCACGGGCTGGTCTTCGTGATCCGGACGTCAACCAATTGTCCCAGGCAATCGGCGTCCTGCCGGAAGAACACCAGCTTGCCCGTGCGCGTGCGCCCGTGCCACTTCCCCTGCTTCTCGCCCTCCACCAGCACCTCGACCGAGTGACCCAAAAGACGACCGTTGATCTCTGCTGCAATCCCCCGCTGCAACTCCTCTGCCTCGCGCAGCCGCGCCTTCTTCACCGAGAGCGGGACACTATCCTCAAGGGTCTCGGCAGCCGCGGTCCCCGGTCTTGGCGAGTACGCCGCAATGTGCAGGCTGTCGAACCTGACTCCCGAGAGGAGATCGAGCGTCCTCCGGTACTGTTCATCAGTCTCGCCGGGAAAGCCGACCACTACGTCGGTCGAAAGCGCCACGCCGGGAATCTCGTCGCGCATGCGCTCAACCAGTTCCCGGTAGAACCTCGAAGTGTAGCCCCGCCCCATGGCTCGAAGAACGTCGTCATCACCGGCCTGGACGGGAAGGCTGACAACCTCGCAGACCTTGCTCAGCGAACCCACGGCCTGGATCAGCCTGTCACTCATGTCTTTGGGATGGGAGGTCAGGAAGCGAATGCGCTCGAGACCGCTCACTGCGTTCACCTCTCCCAGCAGGTCAGCCAGGTCCGGCCCCCCCGGAAGATCGTGTCCGTAGGAGTTGACGTTCTGCCCGAGCAGGGTGACTTCCCTCACCCCGCCCGCCACCAGCTCCTCCAACTGAAGAAGGACCTCCTTCATCTCACGGCTCCTCTCCCGGCCGCGTCTGTAAGGAACGATGCAGTACGAGCAGAAATTGTCACACCCCTCAATCACCGTGACATAGGCGCACGGCGGCCGGGACGGTGCCTCGTGGACAACTATGCGATCGACAGGCCTCCGGGACGCAATCTCCACGAGCTCCGAGGCCCGGCCGGGGGAGACGAAGGCGTCAACATGCGGAAACCTTCGCATCAGCTCATCAGCCTCTGGACCGACCATGCACCCCATGAGGGCGATGGTCATCTCGGGGCGCAGACGTTTCGGGCGTGCGAGGGAATCCAGCTTTGCCAGGACACGATTCTCCGCACTCTGGCGCACAACACAGCTGTTGACCACAACCACATCCGCCTCGTCGACCGTCTCTGCCGGTATGAATCCCAGATCGTCCAGCCTGGCCGCGAGGTCAGCCGAGTCCGCCTTGTTCATCTGACACCCGATCGTCCAGATGTAGTAGCTCGACATCGGCGCTCTCTCTGGGAATGACCCTCTGGTTGGCTCCGCGCAGCCCCGCAAACTGCGGTGTGACACACCACGTGCAGGACCGCCTCTTCCGGGACACAATAAAGCCCCTCACCGGGGGCAGCACGCTGATTTCGATTATGGCGGAGGGAATGGGATTCGAACCCATGAGGGAGGTTTCCCCCCCTAACCGCTTAGCAGGCGGCCGCACTAAACCACTATGCGATCCCTCCCTGCACTACCAGATTATAACTGCGGTTTGCCGTTTTTCAACCCCCCTTATCCGTTTGCGCATCATGCAGACAGCCGACTCCCCACGTGCTTCCCTACTTCCGCCTCCTTCTCACAATCCTGACCCTTCTCCTGCCACCTGCCCTCGTCCTGAACCTCAGGTAGTTGACAACGAGCCAGATTCTCCATCTTGCGTAGAACCTTCTGACAAACCTTATCACCCAGACCAGTATCCCCAGCCAGATGGGCACGAGCAGGATAAGCGCGACCGGGATGAGCAGTATGATGAAGATCAGCAGCAGCGTGGGAAGACCGATCATGAACGCCGCGATAATCACGAAGAACAGCGCACCGTCTATGACAGCCAGAGATAGAAGGTTCTCAAGCCTGGCCGACCACTTGGCCATCCTTTTCACGACCGGGTAGACGTTCTTCCAGATGTAGACAAGGGCCGCCATCGGGATTGACCCGATCAGTATCCCCATGACGATCACCCCTGCGAGGAGGGCACCTACGATCAGCAGTACATACGGACTATCCATTTTCTCACCTACGGTATATAAGGTATGCCCATGTCTCTAATGGCAGCCACGAGAACCATGATCTTGGCCAGCACCCGGCCAAGAATCTCTGCGAAGTCAGTCATCATCAACTTGTCGATCAGTCCATCAATGAACCTGATAATCACCATAAGTATATATTCCAGATCATCAACGAAACCACCGGGTTGCCTTTCGGGGATCTCGACGTCCGCGGTCCTTACATGCAGGACGTAGTACTTGGCGGTCTTGAAGATCCTGCCCTCAGGGAGCGTGATTCGTCCCCACAGGCTCACGTATTGCCCCTCATCGCCGACCATCCAGACGCCGCTCATACCTGCCGACTGCCGCTCCGCGTCCTCCCCCATGCTGAAGAACGATCTGACCTTCGTCCCATACATCTTGAGTGATATTGTCTCCGTGCTCAGATCGCTCATTGTCAGTATCACGGTGCCGGCGAACATGGCGTGGCTGCTACCCTCAGCTCCCGCCATCGGCTCCAGAACGCCGTTCGCAACGAACTCCGCATCGGCGATCTCCTCATAGTCGGTGCACCATCCCCATCCAGTCATCCTGAATATGGTGAGTGTGTAGTACGCACCTCCGTTGTTGTCAATCGAGGTCTGGCCCGTCTCACCTGTCGACTGCACCTCGAAGTAGTACGTCGTCGCGGGCTCGAGTCCCGACACCGGGATCGCGTGCTCCGTCTTGAGTTCCAGGTCTTCCAGGCGGGTGGTGGGAGGAATCGTTGCCCCGTACAGCACCACGCTGGTGCTTGGCATATCGGTCGTCCATGTGATGATCGCCGAAGTCCCGCTGACCGCAGTTGCCGTCACATCGCTTATGACAGGTGCCGGGATCTCTAGCGTAGTGAACACGTAGTAGAGACCGTTGTTGTCGTCTATGGTCGGGTTCCCGGCTGCGTCAACAGACTCCACCTCGTAGTAGTAGGTCGTGTTTCCGGCCAGCAGGCCGCCAAGCGAGACCGCATGATTCGTGAGCAAGCGGGAGTCAGACGCGGAAAGGCCCAGCGCCGTGTCAAGGCCATATCTGACAGTGCTGTCCGCCGGTTCGTCGGTGGTCCACACAATCGTCGCCGACGTCATCGTGATATCGGTCGCCGCGACCCCGCTTATCACCGGCGGCGTCGTGTCGGGGACTGCAGCGGTCGTGAATGTGTAGTAGAGCCCGCCGTTGTCGTCTACTGCTGTGTTGCCGTTCCCGTCGGTCGACCGCACCTCGTAGTAGTAGACGGTCAGCGGGGTGAGACTCGTCAGTTCCATCGAGTGGCTCAGCAGCAACCTGTTATCGATCACCGTCTGCCCCAGCGCCGGCGTATCGCCATAGGCAACCACGCTGTCGGCAGGCTCGTTGGTGTCCCACGTGATGATCGCCGAATCGTGCAAGACGGCCGCAGCCTGTGTGTTGGTGATGACCGGAGGAGTTGTCTCGGGCATGAGAGTCTTGAACCCGTAGTAGAAATCGTTGTTGTTGTCCAGCGCGGTGTTGTCCGCCCCGTCAGTCGATTGGACCTCGAAGTAGTACATGGTTCCCTGGGTGAGCCCGGTGAGGAGCACAGAATGGCTGGTCACGAGATCGCTATCGAACCTGCTGAGTCCGAGCCCCGTGCTGATCCCGTAGTTGACCAGGCTGTCAGAGGGCTCATTGGTGGTCCATACGATCCTTGCCGTCGTAGTCGTGAGATTGATCGCCCTGACCCCGCTTATGACCGGCGGC
>CP070666.1:4140458-4165874 GCA_020351775.1 Gemmatimonadota bacterium
CGACGTCCAGGTCGGCGCCAGAGGTTCGCGCAATCGTCCGGGCGATCGCCGCCACTTCGGTCGTGTGCTTGAGTAGCCCGCCCAGCTTGGCGTGATGGCCATTAATGCTCGCAGGGCAGCGCTCGAATTTGTGTCGGAAGTCTCCATCTTCGAAGAACAGATCGAGTACGTTCCTGAGCCTCGGTTTTGCGATATCAAGACGCCATCCATCGACGGTGTCCCAGAAACGCTCCACCGGCCCTACCGTCGGCAGCAGCTGCGAGATTTCGACACTGTCCTTGGGAATGACGCGTATGGAGTTGACTTTTAGCTGCTTCTTCTGTCGGTAGGTCCCAACTTCACCCAAGATTCGTACCGGATGGCCTTTCCGCACACCTGCGATCTCGTGCGACCGAGCTGGCCAGAAAGGCTCCGTCGCTATCCCTCCCGTGCTATTGCCCAAGCGGAGGAACGTGTACTGGTCGCCTGACTCGAGTGATCGAGTCTCTACATCGAGCACCAGAAAGGTGTCCTCGATGCGGTCACCTACGGTCAGTGTTGGTATGTGGATCTGCGGCATCAGTGGAAGCTATGTGTTGGGCGTCGTTTAAGGCAGTACTACGACCTCAATCGGGGCAGTGATCCGTCTGGGTCGTGGGCCGGATGCATTGGCCTCCGCAGCGGTGCGTCGGGCAGCAGATGTGCTACCGAGTTGGCGTAGTACTCGAGCAGGGGTCGCTGTGCAGGGAGGATGATGTAGTTACCGGCTTCCCTCACGACCAACCGGCGTAGCTTCAGCATTCTCCATCCACGGTCGAGAATAGCACATGCATCCAGTTCTCCCCGCACCAATTTTGCGCCTGATGCCAGCAGATGATCGCGGTACTCGTCCAACCGTTCAACCAGGTCCGACGTCGGCACTACGGTTTCCTCGAACGAGAGGAAAGCCGCGGCCACGAGAGGAACCGGGGTCACCGGCATGATGGCAGCGACTCGTTGCATGACTTCGTCTGCGAGATGCTGTAGCTTGGGAAGCCGCTCCTGTCTTGGCAGCCGCAGGCTCCCGTCGTGTCGATCGCTCCACTGCCTCAGTGACAACGGCGGGCCAAAGTTGACGACGGCTCGCCCGTATCGCTTGAGCCGCCCGGTGAGGAGCCGGAGCGTGTTGAACAACAGATAGTGTGTGAGTGCCAGCAGTTGGCGCGGCTTGCTGGGCCGGTCTCTTTCGTCCAGCAACTCGCGAATCAGGGTCCGGTCTTCTAAAACCCTATCGTAGTTGATCGCAACCGGCACCAGCCAGATGTCACGGTCGAAAGCAGGATCGAGCGTGGTGCGAGCTATGTAGTCCAGCAAGCCCACCTTGGCCGGCTGCAACTCGCCATTCCTTGTCAACCCTCCTTCCATGAAGATCCCTTGTGTAACTCCATTCCTGGTGATGAGCTGGACGTATCGTTCGAGCACCGTATGGTACAAGGCTTCGCGGAAGCCGCGGCGAACAAAATACGCGCCAAAAGACTTGAACACGTACTCGAGGGGCCATATTCGTGCCCACTCCCCCACTGCGTAGCTGATACTGACCCCATGAGCCAAGACGTAGGCCACGATGACGTAGTCGGCATTCGATCTGTGGTTCATGAGGTAGAGGACAACGTCTTTGCGAGGAATGGCGTTCAATGCGTCTCGGTCCTGGTATTCGGAACTCACGCGATAAAGCAGCCGCGTGAGCAGGTGAGCCAGATTGTATCCGATCTTGTAGTAGGAGAGCACGTCGAAGAACGGTACTATCTCGTCGACGTATTCCTCCACGAGTGCTTGGGCCTCGGCGTCACTCGTTCCGTGGATATCGCAGTGGTGTTGCATGGCACTGACGACAACTGGATCCTGGATGAGCGCCTCGCGTACGGCAGGCTTGCTCACCAGTTTGTACCGGTCAAGGCGGACCTGAAACCGGTGTACTGAACGGAGTACCGCCCGATGCAGGAAGTTGCGGATTGCCTTCCGAGTGCGCCGGATGGTCCAGACAGTTAGAGCGCCGGTTAGTAGAGCTGCGATGACGAGCAAGATCCAGTCACCGGCTGTGAAGATCAGACTGCCTCCGGTATCTCGCCTGTCTTGTCGTATTGGTATGCCATTGCCTTGAGACGAGCAATGCGGAGGGCCATTGGCGGATGAGTTGCCAGGAGGTTTGCGACGCGGCCCTGCTTGTGAGTCAACCGCCTGCCTGCGGGATCTGCTATACACAGGTGCGCGGTGCCCCGCTTGATGGCCTTCGTGGGCTCGGCGGCATCTTCGATCTTACGCAGGGCCGAAGCCAGACCGGCCGGGTTGCGTGTGAACTGCGCTGCGGTTGCGTCGGCCAAGAACTCGCGCTTGCGGCTGACGCCGAGTGCCAGAAGACGGGAAACGATCGGCGCCAGGATCACGCTGAATAACCACGCGATCAGCAGAATGGCAACGAGGGCCCCGGCACCACCCTTCTTACCTCCGCCCCCGCCTCTACGTCGGCCAACTCCACCGTACCATATCAGGCGTCGGGTTCCGTCGGCGATCAGTGCCATGACCCCTACCAGAGCCGCCAGTAGCGTCATGAGCTTGACATCATGGTTCCGTATGTGGGCCATCTCGTGGGCCACGACACCCTGGAGTTCATCGCGATTCAGGGTGTCCAGCAGCCCCTCGGTCACAGCCACGTGTGCCTCATCTACGGCGGTACCGGTGGCAAACGCGTTGGGATCTCTGTCGGGTATGATCCACACGGTGGGTCGCGGCAGACCTGATGCTATCGCCATCTCTTCGACCACGTTGACGAGAACCTTCTCCTCAGCGCGAGACGGCTCGATCATTTCCCAGGCGCCTGTCGCCCAGAGGATTTCCTTGGGCCCTTTCTTCCAGCCCCACCACGCCATGGCGACACCTAATAGCGTGGCGCAGACTCCGAACCATGGGAACATGTGCCGGTAGCTAGCAGCATCCTCTCTGACTTGTGGTGAGTAAGACGATGTCCCTGCGTCTGTGGTATACAGGTGGAAGATCAGATCACCACCGAAACCGATCCAGGCAAAGAAGAGCAGGAATATCGCTACTAGTATGGCAGACCGCCGACGGTTGGCTGCCTGTTGCTCGAAAAGGTTGGCGTCGCTCACTCTTTCGGCTTCATTGACAGATCGACTTTGGGAACTTCTCGCTCTTGCTCGTCGGTGATCTCCCACAGTTCAACTGGCTCGGCCTTGGCAAAGCCGGCGATCATGTTCCAGGGAAACTGTTGCTGTTTCACGTTGTATGTGGTCGCGGTGTCGTTGTACAGCTGCCGAGCGAACGAAACACGGTTTTCGGTCGACGTCAGCTCTTCCTGCAGCTGTGCCACGTTGCTGGTCGCCTTCAGGTCCGGATACCGTTCGACGACCACGTTCAGTCGACCCAGCGCGGAGCTGAGCGCCGCCTCGGCCGCTGCAAGCTGCTGCACTCCCCCGGTCGGCATCGCGTCGGCCTGGATCTTGACTGCCTGATTCCGGGCCTGAATCACAGCCTCGAGCGTTTCCCTTTCGAACTCCATCGCGCCTTTTACGGCCTCCACCAGGTTGGGAATCAGGTCGTGACGCCGTTTGAGCTGGACATCTATCTGTTTCCAGGCGTTGATCGTATTGCCCTTCAGCGCAATCAGTTTGTTGTAAGCCGAGATCGCCCACACCAGGGCAATCACTATCAGCGCCAAGAACAGCCATGTCATGAACATCAGCGCACCTCAGCGGTTGGTTGAAGAGGACGAGCCGCTCCTGCTCGCGGAACGCCGCAAGCGGACCCCATGTTCAGCTCTCCGTTCGCGGCTGGTCGGCATTCCTGCCTGCGCCATCTGCTGCTTGAGGTTTTGACGGATCTTGTCCTAGCACGCGCGCCACGGCCAGACGGACCGCGTCGGAGATCTCTGTATCTCTGTCTCCCAAAGTTACGAGCGGATGCGTGTCATTCACGTGGAGTTCTACTCCCCGCGAGATCAGTATGCGGCGCCAAGTTGTTCCACCAGATGAACCTGCGCTAGGCGAACGGTCGGCGTGGTCTTCAGACAACCAGGCTCGCAGTGCTCTGCCTGATCGGCCCCAGGCTGGGCGGTCCTCGCTGGTCAGCGGAAGGTGCCGCGGAGGCGGCAGGGTTCCTCCCAATGCCGCTGCGACCCTGCGCTCCAGCATGTCGCCCGATACCTCACGCAACTCCGTCGCGATGTCTGCTAGCGTCGTGCCCTCCATTTGTCTCAGCTTGATGCTGAGGACCTGGAGCAGGTGGCGGTACGTGTAGACGGCTGCGGTGCCGCGTCCTTCAGGGGGAGTGACCAGTCCGCGCGTCACATAGAACCGTATGGTGCGTTCGTTGGGGCGGGGCGTGGCCGCGGCGTTTATGGGTCGCACGCCAGAGGACTCGAGAATCGCACCTGCCACGGTTGCTAGGTCGTGCAAGTTCCACGGTGCCAGTTGGCGATACTCGCGCAGAGTTGCCAGTGGATCGCCGTTGCTCACCCCGGCCAGCGTCATCAGAACTCCCCGTTTGCCTCGCGGGGTTCACTGGCGCTCACAGCCTCGATCAGCGCGGAGACTTCGTCCAGAGTGAACGGCTTGGACAGAACCGGCAACCTGTAGAGCCGGAGCCACGGCTCGTGATCGGGCGCCTCGGGGTCGGCGGTCATCACGATCACGCGGTAGCGCAGCTCAGGCCATTGGCTGATCATCACGTGGTACAGCATCTGGCCGGACATGGCTGGCATACGGAGGTCCATCAGAATGGTGTCGACCGAAGTGTGTTGCAGGATCTCGCATGCCTCCTCACCCGACGATGCCAGCCGCACCTCGTGGCCCCAGCGCCTCAGCGCCTGACCCAACACCTCGCGCACGTTGCGGTAGTTGTCTACGACTAGGATCGATTTGCGGTGCGTCACGACGCGTCTGCCAGCATCTGGTCGGTCTCGCTGAAATACCGCTTGCGGACTATTTCGATGACCTCCTGGGGGCTGAGAGTGACGCGCAGTTCACCCGGTGACATCCCGAGCACTTCCTTGACGTTCTGTGTAAACGTGCGCGTCTGCTGATAGCCCAGCTTGGCCGCGACGTCCTCCACGGTATACCCCGGGTCCTGCAGCAAACGATGCGCGTAGACCGCGCGTAGCACTGTCAGCACGACACTTGGCGGCGGCAGGTGAGCCCGCGCAAACCACCTGAGGCATGTTCTGCGATCCATGCGGGCGCGGTATGCCAGCTCCTGTACCGAGTGCACCGCGGTCGGCTCACGGATCATCGTCTCGATGGCCCAGCGCAACTCTGCGGGGCATTCCGCCAGCAAGTCATCCATCGCCGTTATCAGCTGATGTGACGCAGCGTGGGCTGTCTCGCCTATGAGCAGTTCACGCAGTCGGCTGGGATGATCGTCGTGCTGGGCTATCACGACCTGTCCGATTCCGGCCTGGCCCAGCCGGAGCAGCGTCGAGGCGAGGTCGGGAGACAGCGTAGTGTAGAGGATGATGGGCAGAGACGGAAACAGGACTCGAATCCGCTCGATCTCCTGCGCCCGAATTTCTCCCGAAAGACCCGGGTCGGCAACGGCGATCTCCAGCGGCTGGCGCAGGATAGCATCGACGGCGGCTTCCCAAGAGTGGACTAGGTGAAATTCGAAGCGGTGCCGCGCCGCCCGCTGCAGCCTGGCGGCCAATAGACTCCGAACCGCGGCCAGAACTAGCACGAATGTCCCAAAACCGACGTATGAAGTCCCAAAAACGCACTAACGGAGCGCCGAACCGGCTCCGATTTTTGGGGGGATGCGCTGGACTCGATCATGTCTCACAACCTCTGGAGGACCAATGACTCGTCGCGCTCGCTTACTGGTTGCCGCCCTGCTCGCGACGTTCGCCCTCGGCGCCGCCGCCTGCTCGGACGTTACAGCTCCGCGGGGCGACTGCAATTGGCAGGGATCCGGCACCTGCCTGGAGGCCAACTGGCAAGGATCCGGCACCTGATCCACAGCGGCTGGGTCTGTCGGCTCAGCCGATGACGTCAGCCGCCAGGGCCTCAAGTCGCAGCAGCGTATCTTCCAAGCCAGGCTCGTCTTTGGGCATCTCTGACGGGAGGGTCAGACCGCGGCTGTCCGCGGTCTGGCGCTCTCCAAGTTCCTTGAGCTTCTCCTCGGTGTGGAAGATCCGTTCGCCCATGCCGTGTTGTTCGGCAAGTTTCACCGCGGCGTTGAGGTGTCTTTCTCCTCGACCGGTTTGGCCGAAAAGCGCGAAGCCGCACCCGGATTTTAGCTCGAGGTCTACCTGTTGCTCGGGCGTCAAACGCTCACGCTCGTTTGCCAGTTCCTGGCGCCAACGCTCAAACGAGACCCGATCCCCAACGAGGGCACTCAGTTCAAGCTGCTCTAGCACGGTATTGATCCTGATTGCCCGCGGAGGATGGCTGGACAGAACGACCCTGAAGGCATGGTGCGCCGCTTCGTAACATCCTATTTCCATGAGCAGAGAGCCGGTATCGCTCAACGCCTGGGCCTGTCTCAGCGGGCTTTGATGTAGTTCGTAAGCATGATACAGGAGCGGGATGGCCTCGCGCGGGCGGCCACCGAAGTAAAGCGTACCTCCGAGATCGTGACACGCCCGAGCCTCGGCATCAGCATCCCCGAGACGTTGAGCTTCCCTGACAACCTCCCGGAGGACTCGCTCGGATTCCTGCAGGTTCCCCGCCCTCTGCAGCACGACCGAGTAACCGATCCGACTCAGCAGCACCGAGTGATCGTCTCCCAGCCTTGCCGCGATCTGCCCGCTACGTTGGTATGAAGTCCGTGCACCGTCGAAGTCACCATGCAACCGTAGCACACGGGCGTGATTCAGGTGTGCCGCTACCTCTTCTTCACCGTCCCTCCCGTCGCTCAACCGCAGCGCGGTGGACAACACATCCAGGGCTTCCTCCAGTCGAAGTTCCTGTTCCAGCCAATACGCGAAGGCCAGCAGAGGTGGGAAGAGCAGCCGCCGGTCGTCTTCGGCTATCGCGGTCGCTGCCACCCGCACGAGTTCCCGCAGGTGCGTGACCTCCGGCGTGCAAGGATAAATGTCATTGAGGAACTCAGCGGTTGCCGTGATCTGGTAGTCCGTTGCCTCCCGGTGGATCTTCCCCTGGTCCACGGCGAACTGGTCCATCAGCCGCAGCGCGAGAAACGCGCCCAATCCGTTGTTGGCTAGCTCCCGTGCGCTGGTGTCGGCGGCCCGCGCCAGGAAAGGCTCGTGGAGACCCCGGTTCTCCCTGTGTGTATGGTATTCAGTCGACGTCAACCGCCAATCCCCTGGATCCTGGTGTTTTCCGTCTGCCTAGTATGGTGCCGGCGACACACACGGGCAAGAGTATTCATCTCACGTGTAGCACAACTTGTGCCGCAGTCCAATACGCGCTTTTTCGGTCCCAGAGGCAGCATTCTGGGTAATTGGCACTGCGTTATGCGGCTTACCTTTGCCTCATGCAACGTGGGTTCACAGTGACGGAATTGGTGCTGGTATGCGCTGTTTTGGGGTTGATCTTGGCTTTGGCAGTTCCCAGGGCCGCCGGTTGGATAGACAGGCTTGCCGTGCTGCGCGCGACGGAGGATTTCCGCGGTTTCTATCAATTGGCTCGGATGGGGGCCGTGTACCGTTCGAGCAGGGTGCGGATCACGATCAGGCCCGACTCGCTCGTTGCGATTGCGGAGGGCCAGCGGGACTCTGTTCTGGTCCAAATTCCTGGGCCCTCAAGATACGGGGTGTCGCTTGAGGTTTCGCGTAGCGTCGTCCGGCTGTATCCGTCAAGGCTCGGCCTCGGTGGTGCCAATACCCGCGTGGTGCTAAGCAGAGGGCCCGCTGCCACTTCCCTCACCATCTCACGGCTGGGGCGTCTCAGGCAGTGGGAGTAGGCCGATGGAACCAAACCGTGGTATCAGCTGTTATAGTAGCGACGGAAGGGCCTAGCCCTTTCCCTGAGAAACGGTCGCGCGCGGCGTTTGACGGCGGCGTCGCCCGACCCAACAGCCCGGGTGCCTTTGGCCCCGGGCTCGTTTCTTGTCATAGGCGGACAGACGCGCGCCGCCTGGCATCTTCTGGGTCCTACGCCAGGTGCAGCGCCGTCTGCAGCCCCGGGTCATCTCCACCTCATCGTGGGACTCCATCTGCCGGGCCAGACCGCCAAGGACCGCGATCCGGGTGCCACGGCGACGGTATTGAGGACCTCCTGAGTCCGAAGGTCGAGCCTCATCAGCGCGCCCGGTGCCGAGTCGACCCTGGTCAGCAGTATGTAACCCATTGTGCCATCACCGCTTATGGCCACCGCACTCGGGCTTCCCGGAGTGGTTATCTGGGCAATTGTCCGACGCCGCGCTAGATCGACCAGTGAGGCTGCGCCGGAATCCGGGTATGCCAACAGCGCCACAGCGCCGCGCGGGGAAACGGCGATTTGGTGTGCCCCTGCTCCTACCGGAACCGAGTCCAACACCTCCAGCGTCATTCGGTCGAGGTATAGCAGAATCCCCGAGGAACTGCACGGTAACAGGAGGATACTGCCCGAGGGCGACAGCGCGATTCCGCCGGACCCGCATCGGCTCTCACGGGGTACCGTTCCGGGCCGGGGATCCGGGGCTGCGGTCTTCACGACCCGGCCCAGTGATAAGTCGACTTCGACCACAGTAGCTTCGTCCCCATGGCAGCGCACATAGCCTCGCTCCAGTTCCGGGAGGACTGCCATGTCTTCCGGATAGCCCCGGCACGGCTCGACTGTGGATCGCTCGGTGAATGAATCGGTGTGAAGGAGTGAAATGGTTCCGGCACGCGCATCTGTGGCCGAGCTCGTGGTCACGATGAGTGTTCGCGCATCGGGCGTCGGTGTAAGCGTCCGAGGCGTCAAAGCCGGTGGGAAATCGTGCCTCTCCAGCACGTGACCGTCCGATCTGCGGATCAGGCTGAGGTGATTGCCCGTCGGTCCACTGTCGATCACGAAGAAGGACGCGCCGTCGCGTGCCAGTACCGCGGTCAGGATTCTGGCGTCTCCGAAATCGGGTGCGGAGAGGGATGTCCTGTGATCCAGCGAGAGGTCTGAGTTGAACAGCACGATCTCTTGGGTGTCTGCGCCGGCCACTGCGACCCAGTGAGCTGGAGGCGAGCACGCGGCCAGTGAGAGGGAAACGGCCCAGGTGAGGTTCCCAGGGTTACTGAGGGGCGATTTCGTCCTCAATGAAGACGAGGGTCCTCCGGGCCTCAACGGACGAGGTCACCGCGTCCACAACCGCGGGGTCGAGGACCGAACCGCTGAGCGTTCGCATGCGTGCCACGGCCGCCTCGGGGGCTAGTTTCTCCTGATAGGGGCGGGTCGTTGTCAGGGCGTCATACAACTCGGCTGCGCAGATTATGCGTGCCCCGATGGGGATGTCATCACCCGCCAGACCGTCCGGATAACCCGTCCCATCCCAGTGCTCGTGATGGCTCCGAACGAATGCCACTATTTGACCGAGATGTTCGAGCGGAGCCAGAATCTGCGAGCCTATCAACACGTGCTGCTTGATGTGCTGGTATTCCTGGTCTGAGAGCTTCCCTCCCTTGTTCAGGACTGACTCCCGTACACCAATCTTGCCCAGGTCGTGTAGCCGACCGGCCATCCGCACGTCTTCCACGTCGTCGTCGCTCAGCTCCATGTGATGCGCGACCGTGGCTGCAAACGCCGCCACACGTGCCGAGTGGCCGCTGAGCCAGGGGTGCTTTGCCTCGAGCGCGTTCACCAACGCCTCAAGGGTGGAGACCGTCAACTGCTGTTGCTTCTGCCGCTCGCGCACGATTTCCTGGGTCCGACGCTGCACCTCCTCCTTCAGCCAGCTGGAGATCTCGCGGCTCTGCATGAGGGTGTCACGTCGCCGCAGCGCGCGCACAATCGCCTTACTCAGGTCGTTGAGCTCGATCGGCTTCGTCAGGTAGTCGATCGCGCCTCGCTGCATGCAGATTGCAGCGCTGGTCGCGTCGGACAGGGCACTCAGCATGAGGATTGCCAAATCCGGATCTTGATGCAGGGCTTCCGGCACGACGTCAATACCGCTCATTCCCGGCATGCGGATGTCGAGGAGCATGATCTCAAAAGCGTCGCCGCCCACCAGCTTGAGGGCCTCCGGCCCCGTGCTGGCGGCGCACACAGAGAAACCCTGGTTCGAAAGGAAGCGAACCAGGGCGTTCCGGAGTGCGTCGTCGTCGTCGACGACGAGAATCCGCGCTTGCTGCTCGACCATTCCCTGCTCGCTCATGCCTCGCCTCTGCTAATTAGGGTGCCTGTCCGCCGCTGAGGCTGCGGAGTGCCATTCTTATCACCGGCAGTACTGGGAGGAACAATAACTTCGAGGCCTGGCTTGGCAACGGCGGCTCCAGTGCAGGTCAGATCTGAGGCGAGTCGTCGATAAGCGCCACCGCTACGCAGTGACGTATGATTCCGGCCGACACGCCTCTGTCCAATAGCTGGCGCACGGCACGATGTCCTGTCTCACCATAGTCCACGGTGTAATCGTTGACGTACATGGCGATGAATTCGTCGGCTCTGGCGCTGTCCAAATCACGTGCGAACTGCAACGCGTACTCAAAAGCTTCCTCTCGATGTTCCAGGCCATAGACGACGCTGGCCTTCAGATCTCTCGAGACTGCACGGATCAACTCGTCGCCAAGATCGCGGCGGATCGCGTTGGCCCCCAGCGGCAGCGGCAACGCGGTCTCTGAAAACCACCATCCGCCAAGGTCCACCCACAAGTGCAGGTCGTGGCTATCAAACGTCAGCTGCCCCTCGTGAATCAACACACCTGCGTCCACCGTTCCTTCCGCAACCGCTGATTCTATCTCGTCGAACGCGGTCATCACGGGGTCGGATTCGGGCTGCCACAGCCGAAACGCTAGAGCCGCCGTGGTCAGCTCTCCTGTAGAGCGACCGCTCGCCCCTTGAGGGCGGCACGGGCGTCGCTGGGGGCCGGCGTGCGTGCCACCACCCTCGGGCCGTAGCGGTCCCGAATCGAAGCTCCGTGTGGCAGCAAGGCATGGGTGTCAGCAATTCAGGCATACGCATGCAGGGAAACCGCCGTTACATCGAATTCCCCCCGCAAGGCACGCTAGTTGAGCGATTCGATGTCAGACAGTTCGTGCACGTACTCCCGGTCGCCCGTCGGTGTCTTTTCCGCCGCTAGGGCGTAGAACATGAAAGTATCGTCCTAGGCGGGACTGTGAGCGAGGCGCATTGTAGGCATCAGTTTCCAGACGCTGTGGCTGCGCGAGCTTCGCTCAGGAATGAGTCGATGGAGTTGCGGTGCATCTCGTACTCGGGGCGAGGTGCGGCGATCTCCCGCTCGTAGCTTGCCAGGAATGCACGGTAGATGTCTGGCAGGGCCGTGGTGTCTCCACTTGCTCTCGCAGCCGTACGTCGCAACACCAGCGCGAGCAGATGGCCAGGCACCATGGCTTCCAGGGAGTCAGCCTGCGCCAGAGCCGCTGCAGTTTCGCCCCTTACCACGTGGATGAGCCCGACGTGGTACCGCGCGTCGCCGTCGAGATCACCGATCAGTTGGTATGCCTGGATCGCCATGTCAGTGTGGAAGGCTACGCGGGCGGTATCGCCCGCTTCGGCTGATGTCATGATGAGGTCGAACAGGCGGTCTGCCTGCTGGCGGGGTGACAGGGTGCTGATATCGGGAGCGCCTGAGGGAGACTGCGGTACTCCTGCTGACTGCCCCGGCTGCGACGGGGTGGACGGCCGGACAACGATGACGAGTGCGACGACGATTACGCACACTGCAGCAACAGCCCACGGCAGGGGGAATCCACCGGTCCTGCTCACCCTAGTGGTCGGACCGCCTGCAGCCATGCCACATGCGTGGCAGAACCGTGCTCTCGGTGACAGCGTAGCCTGGCATTTGCTGCAGCTTCGGGCTGCCAGCGCCGCTCCACAATGGGTGCAGAATCTGCCTGTGGCGGCCTCGCCGCAACTAGGGCAAGTGGTCTTCTTGGTAGCCTTCTGGTTCATTCGCTTATCCGTGGAAGTCAGTTCGACACGAACCACGCAATATAGGCGTCGGGACCTGATCCTGCGGTAAGGAATCGTGGGTCGGCATGGTCACGCTGCCGGGCGTCGGATTGCCTGCAACAGCGCTGGAAGCGCAGGCGACCGCATCGGCCCACCGTGCCCGACAGTCTCAGCGGGCGCGTTGAGCCACTACCGTATTGCGCAGCACTCCGACGCCCTCGACTTCCACCTCGACCACGTCGCCGGGCGCCATGGCTCGGGTACTCCCCGGCGTGCCCGTGAAGATCACGTCACCCGGCATGAGCGTGACGTAACGACTCACATAGCTCACGATCGTTTCCACGTCGAATATCAGATCGCTCGATCGCTCGGATTGGCGTACCTCGCCGTTTACTCGAGTCTGCACCAGCAGATTGTTGTGATCGAGCCCGGTCACGATCACCGGCCCGATTGGCCCGAACGTGTCGGATGCCTTGGCCCTGAGCCACTGCAGGTCGCCCCGCTGCCACGCCCGTTCGCTGACGTCGTTGCCGGCCGTGACACCGAACACGTAGGTGCCGGCCTCGGCCAGGGGGACGTTCTTGGCCTCCCTCCCTATCACGATCACCAACTCGCCCTCATAGTGCAGGTCCGTGGCATCGGGCGGCATCACAATGTCGGCTCCGTGTCCCACGATTGAGGTCGGGTACTTGGCGAAGAGACCCGGGTGCTCTGCGGGCTCTCGCTCACCCAGGTGGCTCTGGTAGTTGAGGCCCACTGCGATCACTTTGGACGGCTCGCATGGGGCGAGCAGCTCTACGCCGGTCAGCGGCACGGTCCGGCCAGTGGTCCGAGGCGACTGGAACAGATCGCCTGCCAACTCCCAAATGACCTCGTCCTCTAGCACCCCGTACGATATCCGGTCGCGCACCGAGTAGCGAACGTACTTCGTCACGTCCGTCTGGGCCCAGGCTGGCTCCGCCATCAGGCCGAGGAGCAGCAGGCCCACCAGTGGCTTCTCCATGTCTTCCGCCTCGCGAAACAGTAGTAGCAGCAGCCGCGCTTCGGAACATATCGCATCAGCGGGCTACCTGCTCGCGAGTCCCGGCGTCCACGTCTGTCCCAGCTGTCCGCCCGCTGGCGTCCATCGTGTGGCAGCATTACTCTAGCTCTATGCCCGTACCCCCTGATCGCAAACCGGTCCAGACCCGGTTTGAGCCGCCCTACGACAAGATCAAGGCGCGGCAGATGGGTGAGCTGGAGCGAGGATCCAGTCGCTGGGACGTCCTGCTCGAGACGGCGATCGACCCCGACCTGGGTGCCACCCGCGGACGCATCCATTTCGTGTCTGGTAACATCCATCGGTTGTCGGCGTGGATCTTCCTGGAGCCGTCACAGCAGGAGGTCGAGCAGCGGTTCTTCGCGGGCTTCCCAGCCCAAGAGTTGTGGAATCTGCTGAAGGCCCTGGGGGGTGAATAGCCACAACTCGTTGCATTCGTGCAACGCAATTCCTGCCAATTCTGCCATTTATTGTCGGCAAGCGTGCAGAATCGGGCCCCAAATAAGCCGGTTTATGGCCCGTTTGTTGCCAATTATGCAGCAAATCGTTGACACGAGCGTGGCGTCCGTTTACGGTTGTAGCGTGGGTTCGGGTCCGCCATCCGTGGACGAACACCAGTTGCCATCGAACCGTGAAACCGAAGGAGCGTCAATTGTCGTCCCATCGAAACATCACTGCACTTGGTCCCAAGAAGACCTCGGAAGTGCGTGGAACGGTAGTCGATACCAGGGGAGCCTCGGAGGCCGATATCCTCCAACTGGCAGCCGATCTAGAGGTGGACTTTCTCAGGCTCCAGTTCACCGACGTTACGGGCATCAACAAGAACGTGGAGGTTCCGCGCAGCCAGTTTTCCAAGGCGGTTGCCGGTGACATCATGTTCGACGGCTCATCGATCGAGGGGTTCGTTCGCATCGAAGAGAGCGACATGGTGCTGAAGCCCGACCTGAACACGTTCAAGGTGTTCCCCTACGACGACGAGGGGGGGCGAGTCGCCCGCCTCATCTGCGATATCTACAACCCGGATGACACCCCGTTTCCTGGCTGTCCCAGACTGGCGTTGAAGCGGCAGGTGCAGCTTGCCGCCGAGTTGGGATACGAGATGATGGCCGGCTGTGAAGCCGAGTTTTTCATCTTTCACTTGGACGAGCGTGGCAACCCATCGCTCGAGACACAGGATGCGGGGGGGTACTTCGACCTGGCGCCGGTAGACAAGGCGGAGCCTATTCGGCGGCTGATCATCCACGATCTGGAGCATATGGGGTTCGAGGTCGAGGCCGGGCACCACGAGGTGGCGCTGGGCCAGCACGAGGTAGACTTCAGGTACGCCAACGCCCTCGATACGGCCGACAATCTGGCGACTTTCCGGTTCGTGGTGCGCAACATCGCTTACCGGCATGGGTTCATGGCGACCTTCATGCCGAAGCCCATCGAAGGCCACAACGGATCGGGAATGCACACGCACCAGTCGCTGTTCAAGGATGGGACCAATGCTTTCTACGATCCGACATCGCGCTGGGAACTCTCCGATGTTGCACTGGGGTACATCGCGGGGCTGTTGAAGAACGCGCGCGGATTCGTTGCGGTCACCAATCCCTTGGTGAACAGTTACAAGCGTCTTGTGCCGGGTTACGAGGCACCCACCAACGTGGCTTGGAGCATGCGGAACCGGTCGCCCATGATCCGCATTCCGGATCGCCGGGGCCAGGGGACGCGCTGCGAGCTGCGCATGCCTGATCCGTCAGCCAATCCCTACCTTGCGCTCACGGTCCAGCTCGCGGCGGGTCTCGATGGCGTGAGGCAGGGCCTGACCCCCCCGGATCCGGTCAACAAGAACATCTTCACCATGAGCTACCGCGAGCGAAGGCGGCACAGGATCGAAGAGCTACCCCGGGATCTGCACGAGGCCCTGGACTACTTAGAGAAGAGCAAAGTTACCAGGGAGGCTCTGGGCGAGCACATTTATGAGCGGTTTGTGGAGGCCAAGCGCCAGGAGTGGCGGGAGTACTCGGCCATGGTGAGTTCCTGGGAGGTGGATAGATACCTGGGCAGTTACTGATGATGCGTGACTAGCGCTTAGCTTCGCCACCGCGCAGCCCACGTCCCGGCACCGCTAGCCTGCGATGCCGGGACGTTCTGTTTAGGTTTGTGTCCGACTGCACCATGATTCGCAACATCCTACGAGGGGTAGTGTTGGCGATCGGCACGCCGGCTGCGGCGCTCACGCAAGAATCTGAGCGTCAGGAACCCCCTGTGATCGACACGATCGTCGTGATTACTCAGGATGTCTATGGCAGTGAAGAGTCATCCAACTTTCTGACCCGGATCGCCAACGCTGTTCACTTCAAGACCCGTCCGTCGGTGGTGCACCGCGAATTGTTGTTCACGGCGGGCACCGCCTACGATTCCGCGCTCGTGGCTGAGACCGAGCGCAACTTGCGGGGGCTAGGATTGTTTCGGGAAGTCCGGATCGACACGGTAAGGCTGGCGGGTCGCCTAGCAGCTGTCGTACGGACGGCCGATGGTTGGACCACGGAGCTGCAACTCAACGCGCGATTTACGGCCGGGACGTTCTCCTGGGGTCTTGGACTCATCGAGCGCAACTTCCTCGGTGCGGCTACGGTGGCGGGGGTCACGTACCGGGACGAACCGGACCGGACCGCGTTTACGATCCGGGGAGCCACCGAGCGAGCCTTCGGCAGTCGCATCGCGGTTCGCGGGCTGTATGACAAACTGAGCGACGGCACCCGTGGAGTGTGGGGGATGGGGATCCCATACCGCGCCTTCGTGGATCGAAGTTCGTTGGGCTATGATGGCTATGCCGGCGACGAGCGGGTGCTCCAGTACCGCGACGGAGTGGCCCGCGACACGCTGCAGCGCCGGTCATTCATTCAAGTGGGACGGCTCTCAACTGCACCGGTCGCGAAAACCGGCGAGTACTTGCGGTTGGGTGTGGCCGGGCAATTCAAAAGCGAAGCTTATCTGTCGGCACGAGACACGGGCACTGTGGTGCCCGATACGATGACCGCTGTGATCGGAGGGTTTGCCGAGTGGGCACGTGCCAGATTCCGGGTCGTTACCCATTACAACGGGTTCGCGCGTGACTTCGATCTCGACTTGAGCACCAGGATCCTCCTTTCGACATGGGTCGCACCGAGTGCCTTCGGCTATGAACGAACCGGACTGGGCGCCGCTGTGTCGCTGCAGACGGGGGTGTCCCTGGGACCGAACTTCGCGCTGCTAGAAGGACAAGCAAACGGACTATTCACCTCGACTGGGCTCGATTCGGGACGTGTGTGGGTGGGCCTCACAATGGCCGCCCGACCGTTTCCCAGAAATGCTACGGTGCTTCACTTGGAGGTTGGCGCCTATGAGAACACTCCGCCGGGGACGGAATTCGACCTCGGTCACGGTACTGGGCCGCGGCTGTTCGGTCCCCACTCGTTCACCGGCACCAGGGCGGTGTGGGTTGCGCTCGAGCACCGGTCATTCCTGATCGACGAGATACTGGGGCTGGTGGGAGTCGGTGTAGCCGGGTTCGTCGACTATGGAGGTGCCTGGTATTCCGATCAGTCCTCGCGACTTGGTGGCAACTTCGGTGTCGGCCTCAGGATCGGAGCAACCCGGGCCACCGGCCCGAACGTAGGACGAATCGACTTCGGTTACAGGTTTGGCGAAGGCACCGAAGGTAAACGATGGGCGCTGAGTTTCGGACAGGGTTTCACATTCTGATTACGTCTTCTGATTACCTCTCTTCCATAGCCTTTCGCAGACTCAGTCGCAGCGGGTCATCCAGGCAACAAGAGTCCAGCTGGTCCACCCGACACCATACGGCGAGTTCAGTTCCGCGCTGCTGGACGGTGTCTTCCTCGTCCACGGTGAAGGCGAAAGTCAGGTCGTGTTGCAGGTGGAACGGTTCCTTCCCCGCTGCCGGTATTTGGTGGATGTCTACTCCGACCAGGAGTGGGGTCGTGGCGATATCGAGCTTTCACACCGGTTTCTTCCAACACCTCCCTGCACGCCGTTTCGATGACGTTAGCGTCGCCGCGCTCGACGTGGCCGCCGGGTTGCAGCCAGCGGTCCAGTCTTCGGCGGTACACCAGTAGGAGTCGTTCCTTGTTCTCTGTGAGGAGCACCGCACTCGCGGTGATATGGCCCGGGTTGTAGTCGGGGGGTCAAACGGTGCCGGGTGGTTTCGCAGCAGGCTCAAGATCGTATCTCCATCGGCCTCCGCAGTCTCATTGCCAGCCGGTTCGGACCTGTCAAGCATTGAGATCGTGGTCGCGAGGCGACCTGCTGCTCGATCCCGTCCGCGCCCGGACTTGACGGCATCATCCATGATGCCACCTTATCCTCGCTCCACGACTACCGTGCCAACTCCAAAACGGGTCGAACGAGATGGCAGAGAGTACTTTCAGGCCCCGCCGCATCGGACAATACGAGTTTCTGCTCCTTGCGCTGCTGACTGCAGTCCTGGTACGACCGATCCTCCAAGACGGACTGTTCGGGCGCTTGATTCTCAACGTACTGACGTCTGCGATCTTGATCGCCAGCGCCTATGCGGTCAGTGGACAGAGAAAGACACTGGTGGTCAGCCTAGTCCTGCTCGTTCCGGGTCTCATCAGTTCGTGGTCGACAACGTTGATCGACGCTCTCTGGCCCATGGCTGCGTCTGCGCTGTTGATCTTCACGTTCTTCGCCTACGTCCTGAGCATGATGGTTCGGGATATCCTGTCGCAGAAAGACGTCACTCGCGACACGATTTTCGGATCGGCCTGCGTCTACATGCTTATCGGTGGCGCGTTCGCCGAGCTGTTTCTGCTGCTCCAGATCGTTGAGCCCCAATCATTTGGTCAAGCTGTTGACTTGGCGCCTGTCGGGCAGGAAGTGAGACTAGCTTCGGAGCTGAACTACTTCAGCTTCGTCACGCTGACCACGCTGGGTTACGGCGACATCGCACCGCAGACGGGGGTGGCCCGTGGTGTCGCCACCGTCGAGGCGATGGTGGGCCAGTTCTACTTGGCCGTTCTGGTCGCCCGCCTGGTCGGACTCCATTTAGCCGGCTCGCAGCTCACCAGGGACTAGGCCTGCTCCTACCTGATCACTCGCGGGGAGTAGGGGACAGACATTTCCAGTTGCTCACCTTCCCGCAGCACGACGAGTGTTATTGGCGTTCCGGGCCGCAGGCTGTCCAACTCCGCGTCGATGCTGTCGAGAGCCGCCTCGGTTCCGTCGAAGCGGATGCCCTGAAACGACAGCACGATGTCACCGCCCAGGATCAGCTGTTGCTCGCTGCCGGGGATCGGTAGCGCGAACGTACCACCTCGCAGGCCGAGCCGTTCCCCCAGGGATTGCCGGGCCACTCGCTGTACCAGCATGCCGGTATGCGGTGCCGGCACGTTGAGAATCTTGCCGAGGTCGGCCGTGATGTTGTAGAAGTCCACACCCGACCACAGCGGCGGCCGCTCCAGTAGGATTTCCCGTGCCACGTTGGATGTGATGACGAAACCGAGACCCGTGAATCCACCGGTCTGGGAGATGATGTGGCTTACGACACCAATCACCTCGCCGTTCATGTTGAACATTGGGCCGCCCGAGTTGCCCTGGTTGATTGCGGCGTCGGTCTGCAGTAGCTCGGCGTTGATCAGGCCGCCGACGGCGCTCCGAGGCTGTCTCCTGGCGCTGATGTGCCCTACCGTGAGAGTGTGGCTCACACCGAGTGGAGCGCCGATGATGAATACCTGATCACCCACTTCCGCCAGGTCCGAGTCACCAAGCTGGACCGGGGTTACTCCAGTTGGCCGCTGCTCGAGCTGCAACAACGCGACATCTGCCGAAGGATTGGACGAAACGACCTCGGCCCGGATCCGCTCTCCGGTAGCAAACTCGACCAGTACCCTGTCGGCGGCCTGCACCACATGGGCGGCGGTCATCACCTCTCCTCTGTCTGAGAAGAGGAATCCGGAACCCATCCCACCCACGCTTACGAGTTGGTCTGGAGCTTCCTCCACGACAGTCCGCTCGGCAGTGTATATCACCACCACGGCTTGGTTCACCCGCTTGAACAACTCGCCAACCGTTTGCGCACGAGCTGGGTTCGCCGCGAGTGCCAACGCTGCCATTACAAGAAATCCGACGGTGCGAGCGTACATCACGTCCTCCGTAAGCAAGACTCTACCTGATTCGGGATTCCTGGGTCCAATTCTCTGCCAGCTCAAGTGGCAAGAAGCGATAGCCAAGCGCGAGACCTTTGTCAACAGATAGAGGACCAGCCGAGTCCAACCAGTCATCTATTCTCGTTGCGTCATTCGTTTTGGGGCGCCCACTTCCACGATCCACGATCGTTGATGATCTTGTCGATACTCCGGTTGAAACCCAGTGGTGCTGCTTTCTCAGGAGATTTTCGCCCGGCTACCCACTGGACGGGAGACGGACATGCAGGATGAGCTCAAATCAAAGTCTACTCTGATCGAGGAGCTTGCGGCTCTGCGCCACCGTGTGGCGGAGCTCGAGGCAACAATGGCTGCACCGCCTGCACCTGGCTCCGCCGTGCGGGTTGACGGGCGCCAAGTCAGTCGAGTGATCGAGAACGCCTGGGAAGTAGTCGTCCTGATCGACCGCCTGGGTCAAATTACCTACGCGAGCGAGGCAGCGATCCGTGTGCTTGGATTCCCGCATGAGGAGTATCTGGGTCGCAGCATCTTCGATCTCATCCATCACGATGATGCCGGCACCGTGCGGGAGGCCTTCCAGCGGCTCCTGGCGACTCCGGCCGGCACGGCTACCGTGACTGTGAGAGTGCAGCACACGGATGGGCCCTGGCGCTGGCTCGAGGCCGTGGCCACCAACCTGCTTGACGATCCGGGAGTCGGTTCGGTCGTAGTCAACTACCGGGATGTGACTGAGAGTAGGAACGCTTTGGAAGCACTACGGACCAGTGAGGAGCAGCTCCGGACCGTAATGGCAAGTGCACCGATTGTTCTATTTGCTTTGGATCGGAACGGTGTCTTCACGGTTTCAGAAGGTAAGGGCTTACGGGCCTTGGGTCTCGAACCCGGCCAGGTCGTCGGCCAATCTGTATTCGAGTTGTACAAAGACGTTCCAGAGATACCAGAGATGGTGCGCCGTGCCATGCGGGGTGAGAGTGTAAGCAGTACGGTCGAAGTGGAGGAGTTGACTTGGGACGCCCGGTGCACGCCAGTCTATGATGACCAAGGCGAGATAACGGGTGTCATCGGCGTAGCGACTGACGTAACCGTTCACCGCCGTATGGAAGAAGCGCTAAGCGTCGAACGCGCATATCTCGATGAGCTGTTTCAGAGTTCTCCCGAAGCGATCGTGCTAGTCGACAACGAGAACCGCATTCTCCGACTGAATCGCGAGTTCACGGAGCTTTTCGGCTACACGGTGGACGAAGCGCTGGGTCATTCGGTGGACGACTTGTTGGCGCCTGGCTCGCTCAACGCCGAGGCAACGGAGATCACCAAACGGGCTGCAGGAGGGAGCCGAGTGTCGGTGGAAACCGTGCGCCGCACCAAAGGCGGTCGCTTGGTGAACGTGTCGATCCTTGGTGCACCGATAAACACGATGGACGGTCAGGTCGCCGTGTACGGTATCTACCGTGATATATCGGAGCGCAAGCGCGCGGAGCAAGCCCTTCTCGAATCGGAAGCGAAGTATCGAGGTCTCGTCGAGAAGGCGACTCATGGAATCTATCGCTCGAGTTGGGACGGCAGGTTCCTGATGGTCAATCCGGCCTTGGTGAGAATGTTGGGTTACGATTCGGCAGACGAACTGCTGTCACTTCATATCGGTCGGGATGTTTATCTCAACCCGACCGAGCGGGAACACACGATAGAGAAGTACAAATCGGTGGGTCGTATCGATGGGGTCGAGGTCGATTGGAAACGAAAGGATGGGACACCGATATCAGTCTCACTCAGTGGTCGGCCGGTCCATGGCGATGATGGCAACTTGAAGTACTTCGAGATGATCGCGGAAGATGTGACGGAAAGGCGGATGCTCGAGGCTCAACTCAGGCAAGTACACAAGATGGAAGCCATCGGACGACTGACCGGGGGTATCGCTCATGATTTCAATAACCTGTTGACAGTCATTTCCGCCAACGCCGAGATCGTGGCGCGCTCGCTACCCGAAGAGCTAGCAGAACTGCGCAGTGATGTCAGCGACCTGCAGACTGCTGCACAGCGAGGGTCCGCTCTGATCAAGAAGCTGCTGGGATTCGGGCGCCGCGCGATGTTGGATCTCCAGGTCGTGGACCTGTCCAAGCTGGTGGCGGATACAGCCACGATGGTTCGGCGGCTCGTTTCCGAGGATATCGAGATCGACATGGTAGTGGGCGGGCAAGTGAGCAACATCAAGGCCGATCCGGTCGCAGTGGGGCAGATCCTGCTCAACCTCGTCACCAACGCCCGTGACGCGATGCCCGATGGCGGAGTGCTGCGGATAGGAGTAGCGGACACCTGGATCAGTGAGGGCTTCAGTTCCACGCATCCGGGTTCAACGCCCGGTCCATATGTTTGTGTCACGGTCGCGGACACTGGCGTCGGAATGAGCTCCGAAACGAAGGAGCATATCTTCGAGCCTTTCTTCACGAACAAGCCGCATGGAGTAGGCACTGGTCTCGGCATGGCCATGGTCTACGGGTTGGTCAAGCAACTGTCGGGTTATGTTGACGTGTCGAGCGAGCCGGCAGCGGGAACGGTCGTCAAGCTCTACTTCCCGCGGTATGAGGCGCCGGCGCCCGCCGAGGAGGTCCCAAGCGCCGGCGGTCTTACGCCGGGCGGTAACGAGACCATATTGGTCGTGGAAGATGAAGACGCTATCCGGAGGACGATCAAGCGTGCGTTGGAGGGTAGGGGATACAAGGTCCTGTTAGCGGCGGACGGTGAACAGGCGCTCGGTCTGTTCCTTGAGTCGGAGGGCGAGATCGATCTGGTTATTTCTGACCTGATCATGCCTAAGATGGGAGGCCACCAGCTGTATGAAGTTCTGCGGAGCCAAGGCAAACGGGTGCCGTTCCTGTTCACGAGCGGATACTCGACGACCGAGGCAAACACCGGTGAGTTCATAAACGCGAGTGTCCCGGTGTTGCACAAGCCTTGGACTCTCGGCGATCTCTTTTCCCGAGTGCGAGACGTGCTGGATCAGAACGGGGCCGCCGACGTGTCGGCAAGCTGACAGCCGTGTCTAGAGTGTCATGACCTCAGGGGCCGTGAGCAGGATTCTGCTGGTCGGTGCCGGTTCGGCTGATGCCGAGGAGCTGCAGGAGCTGATTGCCTCGGCTGGCTGGAGCTGGTTCTCGGTCGATTGGGTAGATCACCTGACCGCCGGCCTGGGAGTGCTAGAGCGAGGCGGATTCGACCTGGTACTGCTCAGGTTTCAGGACGATGCCGCTGCTGGGTTCGACGTGCTGCGCAAGGTCCGAGAGCGGGCACCTCACATTCCCATTGTCGTGATGACGGATCAGGCAGATGAAGAGTTGGCAGCGCGCACGATGCGGGAGGGCGCTCAGGATTGTGTAGCCAAGTCACACGTCGATGCGGCAAGTCTGACGCGAGCGCTGCGGTACGCTCTGGAGCGGAAGTATGCGGAACAGGCCCTGCGTGAGAGCGAGCAGAGGTTCCGGAGCGTGTTTGAAGCCGGATCGCTGGGCATGGCGCTAGTCGGGGCCGACTTCGAGTTGGTCGGAGTCAATCGCGCCTTCTGCAACACCATGGGATTCTCGCGCGACGAACTGCTGGGCCGGCCGTTTGACTCGCTCACGCACCCGGATGACAAGGAAGCCGACGAGCGGCTAGCCGAATCGCTCAAGATCGGTGTCCCGAGCTATCAGATCGAAAAGCGATTTCTCACCAGGGATGGGACAGTTGTATGGGGCAATCAGACCGCGTCGCTAGTGCGTGCGGCGGATGGAACACCGCTTTACGGCATAGTGATGGTGGAGGACATAACCGAGCGGCGCAAGGCTGAGGAAACGGTTCGCAGGTCTCTAAACCTGCTCCATGCGGTAGTAGGTGGAACGACAGACGCGGTTTACGTGAAGGATCGTGAAGGTCGTTACCTGCTGCTCAACTCGGTTGCCGCGCAGTTGGCAGGCAAGCCGGCTGCGGAGATCGTTGGCAAGAACGACTCGGAGTTGTTCCCGCCCGAGATCGCACAGCAGATAGTGGAATCGGACCGTCAGATCATGGCGGCCGGCGAGACGAAAACGTTCGAGGAGACGCTGGGATCAGATGGTGCCTCCCGCACATATTTGTCGACCAAAGGTGTGTTTCGGGATCAGTCTGGTGATGTGGCAGGCCTGTTTGGCGTAGCCCGCGACATCACGGATCGCACTCGGGCTGAAGAAGAACTACGCCGGTCCGAGGCAAAGTATCGGGAGTTGGTCGAACGCGCCACGCATGGTATCGGCCGCATGACACTGGATGGCAGGTTCGTGTCGGCCAATCCGGCCCTGGCGCAAATGCTGGGATATCAGAATGAAGCGGAGCTACTTGCCGCGGAGGAAGGGGGCGCCCGGCACTGGGATGACGGGGAGAGAACCGCAGTGATTGAGCTCAGCAGCCGGGACGGCCGGATCGAGGGCATCGAGGTCGAATGGCGCAAGCGGGACGGAGACTGGATCCTGGTCCGGCTGAGCGGCCAGACGGTCCACTCCGAACCGGATGATAGCGCAGCACTGCTGGAGATCCTCGTCGAGGACATCACCGAGCGTCGCGCCCTGGAGAACGAGCTGCGGCAGGCGCAGAAGATGCAGGCGGTTGGTGAATTGACGGGCGGTATCGCTCACGATCTGAACAACATCCTGACAGTGGTGTCGACGAATCTGGAGTTGCTGGGCGATTCGTTGCCCTCGCAACCAGAAGAGCTGAGGCGCGACTTCGAAGACACGCGACTGGCGGTCCGTCGTGGGACTGCGCTCATCAAGAAGCTGCTGGGGTTCAGCCGCCGCAGTCATCTGGAGATGAAGCCAGTCGACGTGGTTGGGGTGGTGACCGCGATGTCAACTATGGTGCGACGGGTCGTTCCCGAAGACATCGAGATCGATCTGGTTGCTGACCCCAAGGCGGGGACCGTCCGGGCGGACACTGGTGCATTAGAGCAGATTCTCTTGAATCTCGTAACCAATGCGCGCGATGCGATGAAGGAAGGCGGCCGGATGACCATTTCCGTGCGTCGCAGCAACTTGGACGAGGATTACTGCAGCACTCACCCCTGGACGACCCCGGGCTACTACATCTGCATCTCGGTGAGTGATACTGGAATTGGCATGGACCAGGCGACAAGGGATAGGGTCTTCGACCCGTTCTTCACGACCAAGCCCCCCGAGCTGGGAACGGGATTGGGTCTGTCGATGGTGTACGGCCTGGTGAAGCAGCAGGGCGGGGTGGTGGACGTCTATAGCGAGCTAGGCCAGGGAACGGTGGTCAACATATATCTGCCATCGGTGGAGGACAGTGTAGCAACCGTGAAACAGGCAACGCCGCTGCCGGCAGTGATCGGTGGGTCCGAGACTATTCTGGTGGTCGAGGACGAGGAGCCGATCCGCCGCGCCGCGAAGCGGGTGCTGGAAAAACATGGATACAAGGTGCTGCTCGCCGCCGACGGAGCCGAGGCTTTGGAGCTGTTCCCGCAGCGCAGGGACGACATCGATCTGGTGATCTCGGACATGGTTATGCCGCGGCTGGGAGGTGCGAAATTCTACGAAGCGCTGCGGGCCGGTGGCACTCCGCCGAAGATCCTATTCACCAGCGGATACGCGGACCGTGACGTGAGTGAGAGTGGAGGCATTGGGCCCGACCTGCCATTCATCAACAAGCCGTGGACGGTATCCGATCTGCTGACCAAGATCCGCGAGGTGCTCGACAAATAGCGGCCGGTTGACGGCTCAGAGCCTGTGGGTTGAGGAAATCCACTCGAGTTGCGAGTTTTACGGACGCGCGGCGCCGTAGCCAAGTGGTAAGGCGGAGGTCTGCAAAACCTCTATTCGGCAGTTCGAATCTGCCCGGCGCCTCTGCAGACGGGCCCGCAACTGCGGGCCCGTTTGCATTCGGCGCCGGGCCTGACGCCTGTCTCCCCCTAACCCACCAGCCCACATCCACTTACACGTCCACTCACCCCGCCTCGCCCGTCCCGGACAACGTCTCGTATGCCACAAACCTGACCTCGATCAACGCATTCCTGGCCTGGGTCAATGGATACCTGGCCTGGACCAACGTAAACCTGGCCTGGTCCAATGTATTCCTGGCCAGGCCCAACACATTCCTGGCCTGGGGCAACGCATTCCGGCTCTCGACCCACAGCCCCGAGGCCTCGCTCGAGGCAAACCAGACCTCGATCGCGGCGGGTGAG
>CP070666.1:4165974-4189108 GCA_020351775.1 Gemmatimonadota bacterium
CAGGTTCTTGAGGAAGGCGACGTCGTATTGATGGACGGTGGGTGCAGCGTGGACGGCTACCGTTCCGACATCAGCCGCACGATTGTCTTCGGTGAGCCGACCCAGCGGCAACGTGACATGTGGGATCTTGAACGGCGCGCGCAGGATGCCGCCCTCGCCGCCGCGGGACCTGGTGTGCCCTGTGAAGACGTGGACGCGGCTGCGCGCCAGGTGATAGTGGACGGCGGATTCGGGCCGGACTACGAGTACTTCACTCACAGGGTGGGACACGGCATCGGACTGGACGGTCATGAGTGGACCTATCTCGTCCGTGGCAACAAGACGCCAATGCAGCCGGGAATGTGTTTCAGCAACGAGCCCGGCATCTACATCTACGGTGAGTTCGGCGTACGGCTGGAAGATGATATGTACATTACCGAAGACGGAGCGAGGTTGTTCTCGCAACAGAGCCCATCAATCGAGCAGCCGTTTGCGTAGGCAGTGACATGAAGCCGGTGGATTGTCGCGCGCGACATCGACGCTCCACCGCTGCATTTTCACCAGAGGAGATACGACGATGAGACCCCTCCGCTCGTTCGTCATGTCGGTCGTTCTGGCCGGAACGATCCCAGCTCTGTTCGCTCAACCGGCAGTAGCACAATCCAGCACGCCTGAGGGTGCTGCACTGGCTTCGCTGGAATACCGCAACATCGGCCCTGCCAACATGGGTGGCCGGGTCAGCACCATACTCGGCATTCCGGGCGATACCCGCAGATGGTGGTTCGGCGGAGCCGACGGCGGCCTCTGGATGACTAGGAACGGTGGGACCACCTTCGAGGGCCAATGGCAGGATGAGATTGTCTACTCGGTCGGCACCGTGGCCCTGGCTCCTTCGGATCACAACGTGCTGTACCTCGGTTCCGGTGAAGCCGATCCACGTAACTCGGTCAGCTACGGCCGCGGCGTCTGGAAGTCCACCGACATGGGTGAGACATGGCGCCACCTGGGCCTCGATGACACCGAGCGTATCAGGCGGATCCGGGTGCACACGGGCAATCCAGACATCGCCTACGTTTGCGCGATGGGCCATGAGTGGGGAGCTAACGAACAGCGCGGTGTGTTCCGCACCGAGGACGGCGGTGAGACCTGGGAAAAGATCCTCTACATCGATCAGGACACCGGATGCTCCGAGTTGGATATGCAATGGTCCAACCCCCGCATCCTCTACGCCGGTATGTGGACGTTCAGGCGGCAGCCATGGCACTTCGTTGACGGCGGCAGGGAAACTGCTGTCTACAAGTCGAGCGACGGAGGAGACACTTGGCGGAAACTCGATGTCGTCGACGAGCCGATGGCTCGAATCGGCTTGGCGATTGCCCAGAGCCACCCCAGCACGGTTTACGTAATCACCGAAACGCCCACGAGCGGCACGCTGTTCCGCTCCGACGACGCCAGCGCTACGTGGCGCGGTGTGAACGACAACCGCAGCATCAATTTCCGCCCGTTCTACTACTCCGAGATCTACACAGATCCCAACAATCCAGAAGTCGTCTGGTCGTTGTCCGGCGGTCTCTACAAGTCGACGGACGGGGGTCGCAACTTCGAATCGGTGGGTCGTGGCGTGCATGGCGACCACCAGGCTCTGTGGATCGATCCCGAGGATTCCGACCACGTGCTATCGGGTTCCGACGGCGGCTATCAGGTCTCGTTCGACGGCGGCAGGAACTGGGATATCATCAACAACGTGACTCTGTCGCAGTACTACCAGATCTTCGTCGACGACCGCGATCCGTACTACGTCTGTGGTGGGTTGCAGGACAACGGCAACTGGTGCGGGCCGAGTCGCACGACGAGTGGCGGGATTCGCAAGGACGAGTGGTACACCGTCTCTGGCGGCGACGGGTTCTATACCGTACCCGTCCCGGGGAATCCGCATCTGGTGTACTCCAATGCGCAGGGGGGGTACCTCCGCATCACCAACACGCGGACCGGCGTGACGCAGTCCATCGAGCCCTACCCGCGCATGCACGGTTCGCAGGGCCAGGGCATGTATCGGGCCAAGTACCGGTTCAACTGGGACGCCCCCATCCACATCTCACCCCACGATCCGGGTACCGTGTACTGGGGCGGGAACGTCTTGTTCAGGAGTACGGACTACGGGCACAGCTGGGAAGCCATCAGTCCAGATCTAACGACCAACGATCCGCAAAAGCTGCGCGATTCGGGTGGTGAGATCTATCTCGACAACACTGCGGCCGAGTTCCACTGCACGATCCTGACGATCGCCGAGTCGCCGCGCGAGGCGGGCGTGATCTGGATCGGAACCGACGACGGCAACGTTCAGACCACGCGGGACGGCGGCGCCACATGGACGCTGGTGAACGACAATCTTCCGGACTTTCCCGATGAGGCCTGGGTGTCGAAGATCGATGCGTCGCATCACGTTGCCGGGCGTGCCTACATCAATGTCGACCAGCACCGGCTCGACGACTTCTCGCCCCACGTGTGGCGCTGTGACGACTACGGACGACGCTGTGTGAATCTGAGCGAAGGCCTACCCGAAGACGATTATACCAAGGTCATTCGAGAGGACCCCACCAACGCCGATCTGTTGTACGTGGGCATGGACCGCGGACTCTACTTCTCGTGGAACGGGGGGGACAGTTGGGTCGACATGCGCCTCAACATGCCTCGCGTATCGGTGCGCGACATCAAGGTCCAGCAGAACTACAACGATCTCGTGATCGGCACGCACGGACGTGGTGCTTGGATCCTCGACGATCTGGCTCCGGTGCAACAGCTAGCCAGCGCCATGCAAGAACAGCTGCACGTCTTCCCTGCCCGCACGGCGACGCATTGGCAGCGTTGGAACCCGGACGCCTCCGCTGGCCAGCGCACATACATGGGTGAGAACCCGCCCAGCGGTGCGCTGGTCAACTTCTATGTGGCGCAGCAGCCGGATGTTCCGGTGAGCGTTAGTATCGCCGATGCAAACGGAGATCTCGTGTCCGAGATCCCGGTGCGTGAGGTCGTAGCCGGCGTCAATAGTGTCGAATGGGACCTGCGCCACCGTGGTCCGACGCCGCGCCGGGGACAGCAAGCTGGTGGTGGTCGTTTCGGCAGCTCGGGTGCCCCTGCCGTTCCAGGCAGATACACGGCAACCGTGATTGCTGGCGACTTGCGGGGTAGCACCACTTTCGAGCTACGCGGCGATCCCCGGATCGAGATGAGGATGGCCGACTATCAGGCATGGCACGATGCCGCCCAGAGCCTGGTCGATCTCATGTCGCAGAGCAACCGGATGCTGGACCAGATGACCAGCCTACAGACACAGCTAGGCAGCCTCAGGGAGAATGTGGCTGCCGCTGACGTTGAGGACCTCGACGCCGTGCGCGCGCAGATCGATACGGCGGACGCACAGCTGGGAGAACTCGAGAAGAGGCTGGCTCGCCCGGCGCCACGCATGAGCTACAGGCAGTACCCCCGCCTGTCGGATGAAGTCAGCAGACTGTTGGGCAGCATCGCGGGCGTTCAGGCGCGTCCGACCGAGGGCCAAATGACCGTGCTGTCTGAACTGGAGATCGAGGTCGCTGCACGGCAGCAGGAGCTCAACGGCATCATCAACGGAGCGATCCGGGAACTGAATCAGATGCTCGGCAACCTACCGGCGGTAGTAGTGCCAAGCAGAGAGATGATACCGTAGACCTCGCCAGGGGGGATCAGGGGCCAAGGGGGCTTGCCCTCCTCGGCTCCGCCGGCCGTCGATTCCCATGCCGACTCCGTTTAGATTGTGGGCTCGGTCTTCCAGCCACGAAGAAGTGATCGTACGGTGGCCTTCAACCCTTAGATGAGCGGAGTCGCACGTGTCCTCGGACCGTACTGAAGTGGCAATCCTGGCCGGCGGATGCTTCTGGTGCCTCGAAGCGGTGTTCCTGCAGCTGCGGGGCGTTCGCACCGTCGTATCGGGGTACGCCGGCGGGGACGTGCCGGATCCGTCCTACGAGTTGGTGTGCACCGGAACGACGGGTCATGCAGAGGTCGTACAGGTCACCTTCGATCCAACCGAGGTCTCGTATCGCGACCTGCTCCAGGTCTTCTTCACGATCCACAACCCGACCACGCTCAACCAACAAGGTGCCGATGTGGGAACGCAGTACCGCTCGGCAGTCTTCTACCGCTCGGAGGAACAACGCGCGGTGGCACAACGGGTGATGGATGAATTGACTGCCTCACACGTGTGGAGCGATCCCATCGTGACGGAGCTCGCACCGCTCGACACGTTCTATCGGGCCGAGTCCCATCACCAGGACTACTACCGGCGCAATCAGGCGCAGCCCTACTGCCAGGCCGTCATCGCACCCAAGGTGGCCAAGGTGCGGCGAGAGTACCTGGACAAGCTGAAACGGTAGCCGAGCAACTCGGCGATTCTCGAATCAATCTCGCTTCAGGGCAGCGGTACGTAGATCTGGGTTATCAACTCCTCTGCCGGAGTCGACTCGGGATCGTTGACGTACTCTTCCCACATCGGCACATACTTGGCCCAGTCGGCTTCCGATTCCAGCATGTCGTTGGCCTTCATCCATTCAGTGATCTTCCCATACGTCTCCATCAACTTGGGATAGGGCCCCTTGTGGACGAACCGCAGTGCCTTGCCTCCCGGTACTTCACCCACCATGACCGGTCCGTCGCCGATGCCGCCACTCACTTCAGATGCAATCGGCATGACCACCGTGAACTTGACAGCGTCGGGCGAATAGGCCGTGTAGATCGCACGAGGGGGCCCGGCAGACTGCACCGTGTGTGCTTCAGAGGCCAGCCGTAGCTCGCAGAAGGCTTGTTCCATCGCCTTGCTGATCTCTTGTGGATCAGCTCTGCTTTCGCTCGCGATCTGAAGGGCAAGCACGGGCTGTACCTCGACTCGTTCCGGTTGCGTCTGGCTGTGTTCACTCATGGCTCCGCTCCAGTCACGTTGCGCCGACCGGCCTGATAGACTGATCTGATGTCATGTCTTCACGGTTGGAGGTTTGCACTCCTACGCACCCCCTGCATGTTCCTTCAGGTACCTGTCCAGCCAATCGAAGAACACCCGCTGCCACACAATTCCGTTCTGTGCTGACAGCACCCAGTGGTTTTCATCGGGGAAGTAGAGAAAACGGCTTGGTATTCCCTGCAGCTGAGCCGTGGTGAACGCCTGCATACTCTCGGTCACGGGCAGACGGAAGTCCTTCTCGCCGTGGATCACCAGTATCGGTGTGTCCCAGTTGCCTACGAAGTTGTGGGGCGAGAACCGTTCGTAGCTGTCGGGATTATCCCAATAGGCACCCTTGAGATCGAAGTTGGGGAAGAACATCTCTTCGGTTGCGCCGTACATGCTCTCCAGGTTGAAGGCGCCGTCATGCGCGATGAATGCTTTGAACCGGCCCTCATGGTTTCCCGCCAGCCAGAAGACGCTGTAGCCGCCGAAGCTGGCGCCCACCGCACCGAGCCGATCGGCGTCGATGTAGGGCTCTTGGGCGATGTCATCGATGGCGCTCAACAGATCCTGCATCGCCTGTCCGCCCCAATCACCCGAGATCTGCTCCTTCCACTCCTGCCCGAAGCTGGGCACTCCACGTCGATTTGGCGCGATGACTACGTAGCCATTGGCCGCCATCATCTGGAAGTTCCACCGGTACGAAAAGAACTGGCTCACGGTACCCTGTGGACCTCCCTGGCAGTAAAGCAGGGCAGGGTATTGCTGGTTGGGGTCGAAGCCGGGCGGAAAGATCACCCACGCCAGCATTTCCTCACCATCCGTTGTGGTCACCCAGCGGGGCTCAACCTCACCCAACTCGATGTCGGCCAGGATGTCGGCGTTTGCGAACGTCAACTGCGTCGCGAAGCCCGAAGCGGCATCGACCTGGAAGATATCGGCCGGAGCGGCCATAGAGGTGCGCGACGCTATCAAGGAGGTAGCTCCTCGGCTCGCCGAGACTCCGAAGGCTCCGTAGTTGTGTTGGCCCTCAGTAATCTGGTTGATAGTGGCGTTCATGATGTCGGCCGCAAATAGTTGGATCGTTCCCTGCGTCTCGCTCGTGAAGTAGATGATGCGGCCGTTGGGGGACCAAGCAGGACCGTGGGCATCCTGATCGAATCCCACTGTCAGCTCACTGAATACGCCGCTGCGCAGATCACGGATGAACAGGCGGTTGCGGTCCGCCTCGTAGCCGTCGCGCTCCATGCTGAGCCACGCGAGGTAGCGGCCGTCCGGCGAGTAGGTCGGTTCTACGTCGTAGCCCATCATGCCCTCGGTCACGTTGACCGTGCTACGGCTGGCCAGGTCGTACACGTATATGTCGGAGTTCGTGCTCGTGGCGTAAGCGGTTCCGACCAGCTTCTTGCTGGTGTAGGCTATGCTCCGTCCGTCAGAGCTCCACGCGATCTGCTCGCCGCCACCGAATGGATTGAGTGGAGTGTCGTATCGCTCTCCTGGCATGACATCGACCGGTATACCGATTTGCCCGTTGTTGTAGTCTGCGATGAAAAGGTGGCTATAGGCGTAGTCGTGCCAAGCATCCCAGTGGCGGTACATCAGCTCGTCCATTATCCGGGCATCGGCCTTGGGCAGATCGGGGTAGACTTCCTGCACAGTCAGATCCAGCTTGACGTTGGCAGTGAAGGAGATATGGGTGCCGGTCGGTGAGTAGGCGAAGTTCCCGATACCGCCTTCGATGTCAGAGACCTGACGCAGGTTGAACCCGGTGGGGTCTATCTCCCATAACTGAACCGATCCACTCTCTGCCGAGAGAAACCCGATCCTCCGTCCGTCGGGCCGCCACGCGTAGTTGAACTCGCTGCCCGGAGTGTCGGTGAGGCGTACCGGGTCGCCACCGCCAACGGAGAGCAGGAAGAGGTCGGTGTTGCCGCGATTCTCCTCGATGTCGTAGACCCGCACGCCATAGACGAACTGGGTGCCGTCGGGCGATACGGCGGGACCCGATACACGTCGCAGGCTCCACAGGGTCTCGGGGGTCATCACTTCTTGTGCTTCGACCGCTGCGCCGAAGCAAAGAGGGAGCAATGCGATGGAGAGGATGAGTCTCTTCATGACGTCAGCCCTGTCGTTTGTGTTGCCTGGAGATTGAACAAGTCCACTACTCTGCAGACTGTCCCGATGTACCGCCTTCCCGGTGGTCGTGGCTCCCAACGCTCCGCTCCCCGCTCCCCGCCTCTCAGCCGGCGAAGTAGTCGGGAGCGTTGCCCGCCTTCCACTTGATGTTGCATCCGATGCTCGGTTTCTGCTCCGTGGGTATTTCCTCGCCCGCCAGCAGAGCATCGGCCGCCGCCCGCAAATCCGCTCCAGTGACCGGAATGTCATTGCCCGGTCGACTCGCGTCGAATTGACCGCGATACACCAGCTTGCGGTTCTCGTCGAACAAAAAGAAGTCGGGGGTGCAGGCGGCCCGATAGGCTTTGGCGGCGTGTTGAGTTTCGTCGAACAAGTAGGGGAACGTGTATCCCACTGCGGCCACTTCTTCCTTCATTCGGTCGGGATGGTCGTCCGGGTGAGTGACCACATCGTTCGAGTTGATCGCGACGATTGCGAGACCCCGCTCTTGATACTCGCGCCCAAAAGCAGCCAGACCCTCGCGGATGTGTTTGACGAACGGGCAGTGGTTGCAGATGAACATGACCAACAGTCCCGGCGCTCCCGCGAGATCATCGAGTGTGACGGTGTCACCATCCGTATTCGGGAGGCTGAAGAGCGGTGCCTGAGTGCCCAGCGGCGACATGGTCGATGGTGTCTTTACCATGAACTAGTTCCCCCGTCCCGCCAAGTCAATCATGAAGGCGTATTGCAGCGCTGTCTCCCTCAGTCTGCGAAAGCGGCCGGATGCTCCGCCGTGCCCCGCCTCCATGTTCGTCTTGAGCAGAATCACGTTGTCGTCGGTCTTCAGCGCCCGCAGCTTAGCCACCCATTTGGCTGGCTCCCAATACTGGACTTGCGAGTCGTGCAGCCCCGTTGTGACGAGGAGGTTAGGATAATCCTTGGCCTCGATGTTGTCATAGGGTGAATACGACAGCATGTAGTCGTAGTACTCTTTTTCGTTGGGATTGCCCCACTCATCGTATTCCGAGGTCGTGAGCGGAATACTCTCATCCAACATGGTCGTGACAACGTCTACGAATGGTACGCCTGCCACTACCCCCTTGAACAGATCGGGTCGCATGTTGGTGACGGCACCAATGAGCAGCCCGCCGGCACTGGCTCCCATGGCGAACAGCACACTCTCGTTCGTGTACTGCTGGTCCACGAGATGCTCGGCACAGGCAATGAAGTCGGTAAAAGTGTTCTTCTTTTGTAGCAGCTTCCCATCTTCATACCACCAACGGCCCATCTCCTGCCCGCCTCGTACGTGTGCGATTGCATAGACGAAGCCGCGATCGAGTAGACTCAGGCGCGCTGAGCTGAATGTCGCATCCATGCTAGCACCGTAAGACCCGTAGCCGTACAGCAGCAGCGGGTTGGAACCGTCTTTCTCGATTCCCTTGCGGTAGACCAGCGAGATCGGGACGCGGGTGCCGTCGGGAGCGGACGCCCAAAGCCGCTCTGTCTCGTAGTTCTCGGGGCCGAATCCACCGAGTACTTCATCCCGTTTCAACAGGGTGGATTCCCGCGTGTTCATATCGTAGTCAAACACCGACCGGGGAGTGGTCATGGACGTATAGTTGTAGCGCAGAACCGGTGTGTCGAAGTTGGGATTCGTGCCGATTCCGGCCCAATAGGCGGGCTCTCCAAAATCGAGGTAGTGCTCCGCTGAGTTGTCCCAGGGCATGATCCGTAGTCGCATCAGTCCCTCGCGACGCTCGGCCAACACCAGATGTCCCGCAAAGATTTCGAAGCTGCTGAGGAAGACATCCTCCCGATGTGGGATGACCTCGGACCACGCCCGTTTTCTCGTGTCACCGACCGGGGTCTCCATCAACCTGAAGTTCTCGGCTTCGTAGTTGGTGCGGATGTAGAACTTGTCCTCGAAGTGGTCCACGCTGTGCTCGTGATCCCGTTCCCGCTGCAGAAAGACTGTGAACTCCCCCGTAGGGTCGGTCGCCTCCAGATAGCGGAACTCGCTGCTGAGTGTCTGCTGCGATCCGATCATCACAAACCGCTTGGACTTGGTCTTGAACACGAAGGAGCTGAATTCCTCATCCTGCTCCTCGTAGACCAACATGTCTTGAGAGGGATCGGTCCCGAGTTTGTGGCGAAAGATCTGGAACCAGCGGAGCGTCTCGGGGTCCTGCCGCGTGTAGAACAGGGTCTGGTTGTCCTCGGCCCAGGCGATGTTGCTCGTCACGTTGGAGATGACCTCCGGGAGCATATCGCCGGTCGTGAGGTTCTTGAATCTGATCTCGTAGATCCGCCGCCCCACCGTATCCTGAGTGAAGGCCAGGATATCCTGCCCCGAACTCACCATGACCCGACCGACGGAAAAGAAACCATGCCCTTCGGCCAGGGCGTTGGCATCGAGCATGATCTCCTCTGGGGCCTCCATCGACTCCCTCCGCCGCACGTAGATCGGATACTCCTGGCCCTCCTCGAACCGCGTGTAGTAGAAGTAATCGTCGAGCCTGTACGGCACCGATGAGTCGTCTTCCTTGATGCGGCCCCTCATCTCCTCGAACAATTCGTCTTCCAGATCCTTGATGTGAGCCGTCATCGCCTCAGTGTACTCATTCTCGGCTTCGAGATACTCGATCACCTCGGGGTTATCCCGCTGGTTCAACCAGTAGTAGTCATCGATCCGGATGTCTCCGTGATGCTCGAGTCTCTCAGAGTTCTGTTTTGCCATCGGTGGTACTGAATCCTGTTGAACGTTGCAGGCTGGCAATCCCAAAGTCCCGGCTACCAGGGCCGAGAGTGCGGCAGAGATGGCAGGGCTGTGGCGCGGCATACGTATCCCACCTTCCTCGGGCGTCTATGGTTGGGAGAATGATTAATGGGAAGCCGCCTCCTGGGAAGGGGCGCTCGCCTTGTTACCTTCCGTGGCATGATGGCAGCGGCCTTTCGTCCCGCCTGGTGGCTCCCGGGGCCACACTGTCAGACACTTGCGGCGCGAGTGTTGCGCATGCGTTTGAGAGTCGAGTTCCGGCGTGAGAGGCTTGAGCTGGACGACGGGGATTTCCTCGATCTCGATTGGGTCGTGGCTCCGGAGAGCGGGGAGATGGAGGGCCGGCCGCTCGTGATCGTGCTGCACGGGCTGGAGGGGTCCGCCGGTTCCGGTTACGCACGCCAAATGTACCGGGAGTTGACGGCAAATGGGCTGCAGGCGGTTGGATTGAACTTCAGGGGTTGTAGCGGAGAGCCGAATCGACTGCCCCGGGCGTATCACTCCGGCGATACCGGTGACCTGGCCTACGTAGTCCGACTGCTGCAGGAACGTGACCCGCAGCGACCCATCGGCGCAGCGGGGTTCTCGCTCGGAGGGAACCTCCTGTTGAAGTACTTGGGCGAGGACGGGGATGGGATTGGTGCCGCAGTGGCAATCTCCGTCCCGTTCGATCTTTCAGCGGGGGCGGACCACATCGAGCGGGGATTCTCGAAGACCTACCGGGCCTTCTTGGTTCGCAAGCTGCAGAGGAAGATCCGAGCCAAGGCCCGGGTAATGGATGGCACGATCGATCTCGCGGGCACGGCTGCGGCCCGGACCTTCAGAGAGTTCGATGACGCGGTGATCGTTCCGATCCATGGCTTCGAGGATGCCGAAGACTACTACCGGCGTTCGAGTTCGGCCCAGTTCCTCGAGTCGATTACGACAGCGACGCTACTCATTCACTCGCTGGATGATCCATTCCTCCCTGCCGCCTCAGTACCCACCGGTATCACGGAGGAGAACCCGCACGTCCAGGCGGAGTTCACCCGTCGCGGCGGACATGTGGGGTTCGTGAGCGGACACCCTTGGGCGCCGCTCTTCTGGGGTGAGCGACGGGCCGCGGAGTTCCTAGATGCCAAGCTCGCTGGCGGTGCTTAGACCTCCCGCGCTACCCGGTGGGTCCTAGTATTGCCACCACTGAGTGTCTCTCACCGCCGGCTGATGTCGCATGATGTGCTGCGCCATCTCCTTCAAGCGTTCGGCGGTGGTGACCGGACCGCTGTAGCAGTGTCCCCTGCCGCGCCCGTACATGAAGACGCGGGGGTGGTGGAGGCGGCCACTGTCGGCGGCAAGTGCATCGTGATCGCGCGTAGGCAAGGAGACGGTTCGTGGCTCTGGATAGTGGCCTGGCCCCGCGCCGGGCGTTGCAGTAGGGGCACGCCATTGCCGTCCTCCGCTTACGAGACCATTGGGCGTGACCAACGACCGGCTGATCTGTTCTATGTGGAGCGGTTTGCGCCTCATCACTGACAAGCTCCCCCCCTCACAGTAGCTTTAGGGAGTCTGTGACAGGCACTGCTATTCCTTCCAAGGGGATGCCATCATGAGACGTACTGTCGTCCTCGCGGTGTTAACCGTTGCCCTCGCAGCCTGCGCCGGGCAGTCCTCCTCGTCGCCCCGCCCGAACCCATCGCTAATCGCACGAGCCGAGATTGCCGAGGCTGGAATCTCCGACGCGTATCAGCTCGTACAGAAGCTGCGCCCCGCGTGGCTCCAGAAAAGGGGCGCCACCAGCTTCACGCAGGAAGGTGATGTTGCAGTGTACCTGGATGGTACCCGTGTGGGTGACCGCGAAGCACTCCGGGGCATCATGACGATCGATATAGAATCGCTCGAGTTCCTGGATGCAGGTCGGGCTACGTTCCGGTTCGGCGCGGGTAACGAGCACGGCGCCATCTTGGTGACGACTCGAAACTAGCCTCGCCCCTTCCAGCCCTGGGGCCCGGACGGAAGAGTGGGACATCAAACGGGGCGCATCACGTGCTGCTAACACGCCGGCTATGACCTCGCGCTGGAGCTCAATCGGTGGTCCGGTAGTTACCGCCGGCAGGTTGATCGAGGCCTGGTAATCGTTAGGATATAGCCTGCGATCGGATGCCGCCCATCCGGCCTCAGTATTGCCACCACTGAGTGTCTCTCACCGCCGGCTGATGTCGCATGATATGCTGCGCCATCTCCTTCAAGCGCTCGGCGGTGGTAACCGGACCGCTGTAGCAGTGTCCCCTGCCGCGCCCGTACATGAAGAAACCAGGGTAATGTGGATTCTCCGTCGTCCGCATCCAGGCTTCCATCTCCATCACCGCATTGTTGAGATAGTAGTTGTCCATGTCCCCAGTGTAGATGTAGAGCTTGCCGACCAGCTTGGGTCCCAGCCAGTCCCAGTTCCGTTGCATGTAGTACAGCAGGTCGTAGTGCTCGCGCCAGTACTCGGCAACCTCTCGGTCGATCACACCGGTCTTCTTGTCGTACAACGGCTCGAAGTAGCCGTCCTCACCAATGGGGCTGTAGACGGCCGCCCATATGTCGAGTTGCTCTCCGGAGCGACCTTTGGTCCCGCTCACGAGCTCGAATTGGTTGCGCTGCTTTGAAGTGAGACGAACCTCGCCGTTCGTCTCACGGGTGTTGATGGTCGGCACCACGAACCAGCCACGATCCTTGTAGAACGCGTTCTCGTCCTCGTAGATGTTGACGCCCTCAACGTTGGTGAACGTCACTGGATCAGGGCAATACGACCAGGTGCCACCGAAGAAGTCGGGATGGAACAGCTGCAACGCCAACGCTTCCCAACCTCCCGTGGAGCCACCGTCGAGCAGCCGCGCCCAGGGTTCTTTGATGATGCGGTACCGCTTTTCTATCTCCGGAATCAACTCCTGCAGCAGCGCGTCGCCGTATGGCCCCACGTTGACTGAATTCACCGCGTACGAATCGTCGAAGTACGGCGTCGGGTGCTGGAACGTGACGACGAGCATGCGGGGATAGTCGTCCTTGATCCACTCCTGGAACAGATCACCACCGACGGAGAAGCGGAGCGGATTCCTGGTCGAGAAGTGCCCCTGCCGGTACAACACCGGGTACTCGATTGTGGTTGACTGGTAATCGCGCGGTAGCAACACCGTCGCCCCCAGGTAGATCGGCCGGCCCCAGAACTCGGTGAGCATCGGACTCTGGATCCGGAATCGCTCGACCCATTCGGTATTCTCCGGGAACTCAATTGGCGGGATCACGTTGCCGGCAACCAGGCGAACCGTATAGCCCGCTGCGGGGTCGAGCTGGATACTCTGGACGTCGCTGTACAGGTTGCCCGGAGAACGGTTGAACTGCTGTCCTTCCCATTGATCATCATGCATCCACAGGACGTGACCGTCGGACCGGCGGAACTCGGAATACACGTTGACGAATCCTTGTACGTAGTACTCACCAGCCGGCAGGTCCCTCAGACTGGACACCGGCCATCCGAGATCAGAAGCATCTATCGTGGCAACGTCGCCCGGCTCTAGCTGCTCTATGTCCCGGCCGAAAAATGGCTGGCCGGTTCGTCCGATCTGGGACCTGGGCTCGCGGTCGGCCGTTCGGGAGATCATCACGTACACGCGACCGGTGATGGTTTCGGCATGTGCGCTCGCCGGGACTGTTATTTCAAAAGTCGTCTCAGTCTGAGCCGTCGTCGATGTGTGAATCAATCCCAATAGAATGCAGCTGCAGGTCATTCCGCTTGCCATAGCAGATCGGAGGGTACTCGTCATGGTCGCTATGTCCTCATGTTGTGGCTTGGTGTGCAGAGCCCGGCGGGGACTGGCAGTCAAGTCTACAGTTCAGGCTCCGCGTGGGAATGATAGCTGCCACCAGGTTGTCCGGATAGATTCACGGTGCTTGGCCGTGATTTCAGCAGCTGATACCCACCTGCTTCGTCCTGCCCTGTATCAGGAGAACTGAGATGCGAAACCCAAGGCTGTGCGGGGTGCCATTGCTGGGCGTATGTCTCTTGGCTGGGTGCACTGAGAAGGGCACTGACACCAATCCCTATCGCATCGCCATCGCGCGATTCCAGCATGAGACGTGTACCTTTTGCCCTGGTGGTGACACGGACGTGGAGCGCTGGACCAGACTCCGGGAACCGTACAAGGGTGATGAGGTGTTCGAGGCCGATTCCTACATTGCGGGCTTTGTTGCCCGCGCGCGCGAGTACGGTGGAGTGGAGTTGATCGGGCTCGAGTCACCCGCCGGCGTCTTCGGTGGCTCCTCCGCAAGCTGGATCACCGAAGAGACTTTCGATCACTTCATGAGCGGGATTCTGAGTGACCTGGAGGCGGCTATACCGGTTGACGGGGTGTATCTGGCACTGCACGGTGCCATGGCCGTCCGCAATGTCCCGCGGCCCGAGGCCGAGATCGCGCGGCGCGTGCGGGAGCTGGTGGGACCGGATGTCCCGATCGTGGCCACGTTCGACCTGCATGGCAATGAAGATGAGGAGTTTCTGCGCCATGCCGATATGGCTTTCGTGGTCAAGCGGTTCCCGCACTACGATTCGTATATCCAAGGCGAGCGTGCCGCGCGGATGCTGATCAGGAGCATGAAGGGTGATTTCGTGCCAACAAGGGCGACTCGAAAGCCGGGGATCATCACCGCTACGGTGTTGCAATGGACAGGTGCCTCTCCAGCTATGGATATAATGGAGCGGGCACGTCGTTGGGAGGCGCGGGAGCCTGACGTCTATGTCAGCGTGTTCTTTGGTTATCCCTGGTCCGATGTGCCGGACGTGGGGGCGACTGCGATCGCGATTACCAACAACGATCAGGAACTCGCCGATCGGATTGCGGATGACATGTCGGAGTACATCTGGCGAGTGCGAGAGGAGTTCGCCAGTGGTGAGTTTCCCATGCCGGACGAAGCGGTACGCATGGTCAGACGAGCCGTCGCCCGCGGTGACACTCCTATAGCTGTCGGTGACTACAGCGACAGACCGGGTGACGCAACCTTCATTCTCAGGGAGCTGCTCGACCAGGGAGTGAGCAACTTCATCTACGGGTGCCTGAGAGACGAACGCGCCCTGGAGGCCTTGTCCCAGGCAGATGCTCAGCCGGGCGACCCATTCGCAATGGCAGTAGGTGGCTTCACTCCCAGCGGGGGGCAGCCGGTCGATATCGAAGGCACCCTGGTGTATTTCGGCGAGCACTGGGGGTACGACCGGGTGGCCGCGATCGAGTTTGGCAACAACAACATGCTCCTTCTCACACCGGCCTATACCCAGCTGGTGCATCCGCGGCAGATGCGCGTGGGACCGGTCAATCCGGACAACTACGAGGTGTTCATCGTCAAGTCGCGGGCCCACTTCCGCAGGGGCTTTGACGAAACGGGTTTCGCCAAGTCGATCTTCGTGGTGGATGCGCCCGGCTCGTTCGTCGGCACCACGCGCCTGGATGCGCTGGACTATCAGTTTGCTCCCATCGACAGTCTCTATCCCTTTGGAACCCCCGTCGGCAGGTAGGGTACCTGGACCGGGCGGGTGCGTAACCCCTTGGTGTCTCAGCGTTTACGGATCCCAGACCCGGGCACCGCCCAAAAGAGAAGGGCGGGGTATCGACCCCGCCCTCCGCAACGATCGCTTAATCCTGTTCCCGTCAGACGGCCGCCACATGCACCTGGCTCCAGGGAGCCTGGTGCCGACGGTTATACCGCTGCACTGCATCACGCGCTGCCAAGACGCCGGCAACGACCTCGCGCTCGAACTCCTTTGGCAGCTCGGCAGTTCCCGCTGGCAGCTTGATCGAGGCTTGATAATCGTTGAGATACAGCCTGCGATCTGACGCGCTTCCATCAGGCTTCGTGAACGTCCTGTTGTGGACGATCTCGATGTCGAGGCGTACTGCCTCGCGCCAGCGGAACAGTGATGCCACCACCTGTCCCTGCCCGATGCCGTCCGGGAAACGTAGGGGTACTGTCAGCCTCGCACCGGAACCCTCCGTTTCACTCGCGACCGGAGCGGCATCAGAAAGGCGCTGCAGCAGATGCTCGACGGCGGGAACGAGCTGCTCGATCGTCGCGTCGAGTTCCCGGCAGATTACCGGAGAACTGCTGTCGGTGCACCCTGTCATGTCCAACTCCAGGTTATGGGTCCACACTCCAAGGCCCGTGCGGGCCTTCCACCCTGAAAAATAGCCAATTCCGTGCCAGGGTTTCCTTCTGCCAGTCAGAGCCACTGCAACCCTTAGCCGGCACTGCAGTTAGCCAGGCGGTCCGATGTGGCCGCTCTATACATATATCGGCAGATGCGACGCAGAGTGCAATCTAGGCCGAGCCGCCTGCACGACAGTGTCCTTTCAAGGGGACATTCCTGCCTTATTGGCGTGTTCCTGAGGACCTGAACAATAGGTCTGCCGACTGCAGGATCTTCTGGCGCAATCTGGGGGGGTAGCGGCGCTGCGATGACAGGAAGTCTCGCACAGCGCCTGCGGCGCTCGGTGAGGAGTGCCCGCTGAACGTGGCGCCCAACCAGCGTTGGGGGAAGAATATGTCGCCGGTGAGCTGGATTTCCTCCAGCATTTCCAGGCTCGGTCGAATGAACTGCTCTGCTGCCCGGGCGCGCAGCGGGTGGTGCAGGAATGACACACCTGTCAGGACCCAGGGCTCGTGCTCCCGGTTGGCTGGATCCCTGAGGCTCTCGAAGAAGGCCTCACGGACGGCGGGATTGGTCGATAGTGCCGGGAGGACGAACTCGAAGCTGGCTTTCCGGTCGGGATTCTCGATCCGCTCCAACTGATCGGTCAGGATCTGCTCCGCGTCGCTGATGTCTCGCAGCGCCAGCTCCTGTGCGATGGCAATGTAGTCGCTCTCGGAGAGCGTCAGACCCGGGATCTCCCTGGTGCCGCGCCATATGTCCAGCAGTCGCTGGGTGGCGCTGTCGGATACGGCAATCGACATGTACGCTCGGAAATACGTTGCCTTGAGGCTGCTGCTCGGCGCTCGTTCCAGCAGGTCCCACAGCAGCGTCTCCAGGTGCTGTCCCAGCGCGGATCGTTCCGCCTCCGGCAGGAAGCGCCAATAGGCCGACTCCGTGTAGCTCAGGATTCGCTGCACGACGAGCTCCACCTGCTCGGTTTGCAGTCCCGCGTGGGCCCGCTCGAGGAACTGCTGCGGAGCGACCTCGGCCTCCAGCAGCGCATCCCAGATGGTAACCCACGCAGCTGCACGCGCCAGCGGATCGGGAATCGACTCGAGGTGTTCGAGCAGGTACCTCTGGCTCGCGGAATCCAGCTTGAAAAGGCCGTACCCCGCACCCTCTCCCGCTGCCAAGACGAACCTCGGTACAGGCAGTCCTGCTGCCGCAGTGACCTCGATCGATCGCTCCCGGAGTTGCACCGGCACTGCCGCAATGCTGTCGTCCCAACCGAGCGTCACGCCCAGCTGCTGGTTCCACAACCGCCCTCTTTCGGCCGGATCGGATTGGATTAGTGTCAGCGAGCCGATCCCGCCGGCTCCGTCGCGTGAAAGCTGGGTGGCGATGGTCGGACGGTTCGGTTCCTCCACCCAGACTGCGCTCCAGGCCCGGAGATCCTCCTGTGTCAGGCCGTCGAGTATGTCGATCAGGTCCGGCCATGTCGCGTTGCGGTAGCTGAACGTTGAAAGGTACTCCTGCATGCCCTGGCGGAACGGATCTTCACCCGTCAGCCACTCGAGCTGTCTCATCACGATCGGTGCTTTTTGATAGATGATCGGGCCGTACAGAGTGCCGGCGTCGAGCAGGTTCTCCAGCTCCTGGCGAATCGGATTGGGCCCTTCCGTCCGGTCGATACCGTAGGCGGCAGGATAATGGCTGAGGAAGAACCTGAGATCGTGGTCGATCTCGGGGAATGACGGGTTCACTATCTTGGCAGCCATGAAGTTCGCAAATACCTCTTTGGTCCACACATCGTCGAACCAGTTCATGGTTACCAGGTCGCCGAACCACATGTGCGCTGTCTCGTGTGCGATCAGGCTGGCTCGTCCCAAACGCTGGCTCTGGGTCGCCGATTCATCCAGCAGCAGCCTGGATGACCGATAGAGGATTGCTCCGGGATGCTCCATTCCCCCGTATTGGAACGAAGGAATCAACACGAAGTCGAATTTGTCGAACGGGTAGGCTATCCCCGTGTAATCCTCGAGCCAATCGAGAGCTGCGGCATGCAGATCGAAGACCGCGTCCTCGTTGCGAGCGACTTTGTCGCCGTGCGTCTCCCGGTGATACATCTGCATCACTCGCCCCGCACGGGTAGCTTCCACGACCTGAAACCGCCCGGCCGCAAACGAGAACAGGTAGCTGCTGATTGGCCTGGTCTCGCCAAAGGTGTGCGTGACCCTCCCGGCGGCAGTGTCCGTCCTCAGGAGGGAGCCGTTCGCAACCGCCCGCCACGATTCCGGGGTCACCAGCGTGAGCTGATAGGTGCCCTTGATATTGGGCTGATCGAAGCAAGGAAACGCCGTTGATGCACGATCTGGGACGAACAGAGTGTAGAGGAACTCCTCGTTGCGATTGAGCGATAGGTCGCCGGCTAGGAACTCTATTTCGATGATGTTGGTACCCGAGGCCAGCTCGCTTGCTGGCACGACGATGTGGCCGTTGGTGAACTCGTACGGCAAGTCCGATCCGAACGAGTGGAGCGAGAGAATGTCTTCGGCTGGCGCCCGAAAATCCAATATGATCGGCTGTGTCGTGTCACTTCGCGTGAGGGTGATGGACTCCAGGCCATGGATCCGTTCCTCAACCGATTCCGGGATGTGGAGCGTCAGCCCGTAGCGGACCTCCGCGACTGCGGCGCTGCGCTGCTGGGCTAGGCTCCACGAGACTCCCGGCGACAGGTCCGGACCATCGGGACGGCACGAGAGGACGGGAACCGAGGCGAGCAGGGATAGGAGCCGGAGCGGCTGTGGGCGAACTCTGTATCGCATCTCTGCATTCCTTGACTGTGCAGTGGGCCACGTCGACGTAGCGGGAATGCTGTGGCCCGCTGCCTCGTGTGTCAACGCCACCACGGGAATCGGCGTGAGGCTGTACGTACCGGGGTGCCGCGGCACTACCGTCATCATCGCCGTACCTCTACCTTCAACCGCTATGGTACAAGCCCGCCAGAAGATGCCTTCGTGGGATCGGCTCGGTCGTCAGCTCGGCAGCCTACGTGTCTCCGTGACCGATCGCTGCAACATCAGGTGTCGCTATTGCATGCCCGAGGACGAGTACGTATGGCTGCCACGGCAGTCGATCCTGAGTTTCGAAGAGATCGCCCGGTTGGTGCAGGTCTTCGCCCGGCTCGGCGTGCGCAGGGTGCGTATCACCGGTGGCGAGCCGCTATTGCGCCAAAACTTGTCTCGGTTGGTCCGGCAACTGGCAGATTGCGGCGGCATCGAGGATATCGCGCTCACCACCAACGGACTGCTGCTTGCCAGGTACGCAGCAGAGCTCAAGCGTGCCGGCCTTGGTCGGCTCACCGTGAGCCTGGACACCCTGCGACCGGACAGGTTTGTTCGCTTTGCCCGCAACAAACGGTTCGCAGACGTACTGGCAGGTCTCGAAGCGGTCAGAGCAGCTGGATTCGGCTCCACCAAGATCAATTCCGTGGTGATTCGCAACGAGAATGACGACGAGCTGGTCGATCTGCTGGAGTTTGGCCGCAGGCACGAGTTCGAGGTCAGGTTCATAGAGTACATGGATGTGGGGGGCGCCACTCAATGGTCACGGGCGGCCGTGGTGACTAAGCAAGAGATCCTCCGCGAGATCTCGGCGCACTACGGCGCTGTGAGCCCGGTGCAGCCACCCGGCGATCGGTCCGCTGCACCCGCTGAACGTTACCGCCTGCCCGACGGCACATTGTTCGGTGTCATCGCTTCCACCACTGACCCGTTCTGCGGCACGTGTGACCGCAGCAGGATCACTGCGGACGGTATGTGGTTCCTGTGTCTGTACGCTGGATCGGGCGTTGATCTCAAACAGCTGCTGCGTGCTGGGGCGTTGGATGCCCAACTGGCCGAAGCGATCGGCAATGCGTGGTCGGCTCGGGCCGACCGTGGGGCCGAGGAGCGTCTCGGGATTGCAGACCGCGAGGTCCTCTATCAAGTGGAGAAGCTGCGCGAGGATCCCCACCGAGAGATGCACACCAGAGGTGGGTGAGCGTGCCGAGGGACCTTCAAGGATTGTTAATACAGCGTTAATTGAAAGCCTCAACACATTGCAGGACAGTGCCTTATACTTGCTGGCCGATCATTGGCGGCCAGACGGGGTCCACGACAGGAGTTGTTGAACGGGTGAATCGAGCCGGGATCATCGGTTGGGGGCGGCAACACGGGACCGAGCTGGCGGCCCTGGTGCTTGGTGCCGCGCTGACCGCGGGATGTTCCAGTAAGCCACCGCCCGATTTCGCGCCCGATCCATCGTTGGTCGACAGAATCAGTGAAATCCGGATGCACACCGAGGGAAGCTGGGCGTGCCCGGGCAACACGATTCGTGGGTCGTATGAGGCGGTGCTGGATGATGGGTCGGTGGTTCCCTTCGCGACGAAGTATGACGACGATTATCCGCCAGCATTGCACGTCGTGTTTCTACGCCGTACCAGCCGCGAAGCCTCTCCCCGAAGGGACGGCGGCTGGGATACTGAGGGCGATCCGCTGATCAGTGTCCTCGACGGATTCCGGCTCAACGCGTTCTTGCTGGCCAAGCCATCGCTGAATGTGAGCGGCGTCGTCAAGCCGGAGTACTCGTGTCTGCGACACGCGTTTTCTTTCGTGGGCCGTGGTGGTGGGAGAGGGCAGGGGGGCGGACCGGGCCCCGACGTCACTGTGAGACTCGACGTGATGAGTTCCCCATTCTACGAAGCGCTGCTAGTCGGAGGTATCCAGGTCGGAAACGCTCCGCCATTTTATGTCTTGGCCGACGCCGCGATGGTACCACCTGCCGATTGGCTGATGGTCGAGTCGAAGGGCGGACCCGGGGGCCGCGGGGTCGACGGGGCGGAGGGGGTAGAGGGCGCCAAGGGGTCTGATGGCTGTCCGGCGGGTGCCGGGGGTGCCGGTGGGAGGGGTGGTAACGGTGGCGCGGGAGGTCCGGGGGGGCCCGGCGGTCGCACCACGGTGATTGTCCCCTCCGAGCAGCCGCTCCTGGCCGGCATGGTGGACGCCAACAGCTCCGGGGGAGTGGGTGGCAAGGGTGGGCGGGCTGGCAAGGGTGGTGACGGGGGCGACGGCGGTCGCGGCATTGCCGGGACCCGCCGCTGTGCCAACGGGCAGCAAGGCCCAGAGGGTGAAGACGGGGCTGTGGGTCCGGCCGGGCCCGAGGGAAGTGCGGGACCACGGGCCCAAGTTATCACGGTGCCTGCCGCCGAGCTGTTTATGGATCCGCGGATCATGCCGTTGGTGGAGTACAATCGATCCGGCAGGAAGTGATCGTGGAGTTGACGTACAACATATACGCAGCCGTTCAATTGCTATCGAGGAGTCGTACTAGTGATCGTCTCAGTTCCAAAGGAAACAGCTGCTGGGGAGACTCGTGTTGCGCTAACCCCTGACGTGGTGAAGCGTCTGGTCGGCGCTGGAACCACGGTGAGAATCGAAGGCGGTGCAGGTCTCGCTGCGGGCTTCCCAGATGACGCCTATGCTGAGTTGGGCGCGGAAATTGTCACCGGCGCCGATGCAGCATGGAAGGACGCAGATGTTGTGGTGAAGGTCCAGCCGCCGACGAGTGAAGAAACAGCGAAACTGAAGCAGCGCTCGGTCCTGATCGGACTATTGCAGCCGTTCACCAATCAGGAACTCGTAACGGATCTCGCATCTCGAGGAGTGACCAGCTTCGGGCTCGAGGCCCTGCCACGCATAACGCGCGCCCAGTCGATGGATGTTCTCTCCTCGATGAGCACGGTGGCGGGCTACAAAGCGGTGCTGCTCGGTGCCGGAGCATCGGGTAAGCTGTTCCCGATGTTGACTACGGCCGCGGGCACCGTCGTTCCGGCCAGGGTGCTGGTATTGGGTGCCGGTGTCGCGGGTCTGCAGGCCATAGCGACTGCACGGCGTCTCGGTGCAGTGGTAAAGGCGTTCGATGTCAGGCCGGAAGTGAAGGAGCAAGTCGAGAGCCTGGGTGCCGACTTCATCGTGGCTGATGAAGCAGCGGTCGAAGCCTCGGGGGAGGGTGGTTACGCCAAGGAGCTGACGGAAGATCAGCACCACAAGGAACTGGAGTTGATCGGGCGGAACCTCGGTGATATCGACGTCGTCATAACCACAGCACTGATTCCGGGCAAGCCGGCTCCGCAACTGATCACGGATGCGATGTTGCAGCAGATGAAGCCGGGTGCCGTCGTGGTGGATCTCGCGGCCGAGGCCGGCGGCAACTGCGCCGGTGCCAAGGCTGGGGAAGAAGTCGAGGTTCACGGAGTCAAGATTCTGGGCCTACTCAACCTGCCGGCATCCGTTCCACTCGATGCCAGTCGCATGTACGCTCGAAACATGATGACGTTCTTGAATCACATCACCAAGGACGGGGAGTTGAATCTCGACCTCGAGGATGAGATAACCGGTGGCACGTGCATTACTCATGAAGGCAAGATCGTGCACGAGGCCGTCAGCAAAGCACTAAATGAAGGGAGTGGATCATGATTGAGGGCCTCGTTGAGCTGCTGGTGGTCTTCGTTCTGGCGTCATTCGTCGGGTTCGAAGTCATCACCAAGGTGCCGCCAACGTTGCACACGCCGCTCATGTCTGGGTCCAACGCGATCTCCGGCATCACGATACTCGGAGCCGTAGTCGTAGCCGGTCGCGGGGATACACGGGTTGCCTCTATACTCGGCCTGGTCGCGGTGATCTTCGCGATGATCAACGTGTCCGGCGGTTTCATGGTTACCGATCGTATGCTGGAGATGTTCAAGGGTAAGCGTCAGGAGCAGAAATGATGGAAGCCCTGACGAAACTCGTATATCTGGCGGCGGCGGTCTGCTTCATAATCGCGCTGAAGCGGCTCAGTCATCCGGCAACTGCGCGGTCGGGCAATTGGATCGGGGCGACCGGTATGTTGGTCGCCATCGTCGTTACGCTGTTTGACCGCAATATCCTGAGCTATCAGCTCATAATCATCGGCATCATCGTAGGCTCGGCCATCGGCCTGATCTTCGCGCGCACGGTCAGAATGACCGCCATGCCACAGATGGTCGCGCTACTCAACGGCTTTGGTGGTGCAGCGTCCGCACTGGTCGCGGGTGCCGAATACCTGCGCTATATGACTCTGGGTCAGACAC
>CP070666.1:4189208-4272720 GCA_020351775.1 Gemmatimonadota bacterium
AGCGGAGCCGGGAGGATCCCAACCCTCCCGGCTCCGCCCTGCTTGCGACTCCTGCGCTTGCTGCTAGATGTGCGACCCCTGGGGCCAGTTACGGTTCACCCTCCGATTTCACCCAGTGCCCAGATCGCCGTGCGCCGCACCTCTGCGTTCTCGTCCTTCATCGCCTTTGCCAGCGCATCGCCCGCCCGGGGATCTCCGATCTCACCGAGAGCCCACGCGGCTTTGACTCGGATTTCGGCCACCGGGTCGTTCAACAAGACCTCGGTGAGTGCCATGGTAGCACTCGCACTCTCGATCTCACCCAAGGCCCATACCGCCGTTTCGCGAATCTCCGTGTCAGCGTTGTCCAACACCTGAATCAGGGCCTCGACCGCCTGCGGGCTCTCGATTTCACCCAGCGCCCAGATGGCCATGCGGCGTGTTTCCCTATCGCTGTCTCGCAGGGCTCCAGCCAGGGCCTCGACGGCCTGTGGGCTCTCGATCTCTCCCAGCGCCCAGGCCGCCTGGCGCCGGATCTCCACGTTGTTGCTGAGCAGCGCCCTGGACAGTACGCCGACCGCACGAGGAGACTCTATCTCACCCAATGCCCATACTGCCGTCTGGCGGACCTCTTCGGATTCGTCGTTGACAAGAGCTTCTCCCAAGGCATCGACACCGGCCGGACTCTCGATCTCACCCAGCGCCCAGGCCGCCTTGCTGCGGATCTCGACGCTGCTGGAGTTGCGCAGCGCGTTGGACAGCGCCTCAACCGCCTGGGGAGACTCTATCTCGCCCAATGCCCAAGCTGCCGTCTGGCGAACGTCTTCGGACTCGTCGTTGAGAAGAGCTTCTCCCAGAGCATTCACGCCGCTAGAGCTCTCGATCTCACCCAACGCCCATGCCGCCATGCGGCGCACATCTACGTCCCCATCCTCAATCAAGGCCTGACCCAGCGCCGGTACGGCGCGGGAGTCCTCGATCTCGCCGAGCGCCCAGGCTGCCGTGCGACGGACCTCGGCCACCGGGTCGTTCAGCAACGCCTCGGACAAGGCGGCAACCGCCCGCGAGTCATCGTACTCGCCGAGGGTGCGCGCGACCTGGGCGCGGGTGCCCGCGTCCAGCTCTTCATCACCCAGGGCCTCGATCAAGGCATTCAAGGGTAGGTCGAGCCTCTGCTCACGGTATTGCGCCGCGGCGGCAGCCTCCGCCGCTTCCGCCGCAGCCTGTGCAGCCCCCGAGGCGACCTCTGACGCTATTTGCGTGGCCATCCGGATCGCCTCTGCGATCGCGTCGGCATCGATGTCCACACCGAACTCATCCGCCAGCGCCGTTTCATCCGCCAGGACGACGGGCTCGGCCCTGTGCTGGCTGCGGAAAAACCCGACGACGGCCAGCGAACCGGGGATCAGTAGTGCCGCCAGGCCTGCCGCCCACAGCATCGGGTTGGCCCATCTGCGCCGGCGTCGGTGAGCCGCGGCCAACGGCAAGGCGATCTCGCTTTCCTTCGCTCCTGCGACGATGCCGGGCCACAGGTCCTCTTCGGGTGTCGCCTCGCTCGGCAGCATGCTGATTGCATCCACCGTGGTTTTGATCTCTTCCAGCTTGGCCGTGCACCGCGGGCAAGAGTCGAGGTGATGCCGGACGAAACCGTCGGCCTCAGAGTTCAGCTCCTCGTCGAGGAAGGGTGACAGCAACTCCTCTACGACGGGGCAGTCGTTTGTTCCGTTAGACTCCTTGCGATCACTCATTTGAGCAATGCCTCCCTTACGAGCCGTCGGGCCCGGCTCAGTTGACTCTTGACCGTACCTTCTGCAATGTCGGTCATCTCTGCGATTTCCCGATAGCGGTAGCCTTCGATGTCGTGGAGTATGAGCACCTCCTTGGCACCGGGAGGCAGCCCCGCGATGGCGCGCTCGAGATCGAGCTTGGTCTCGGGCATGGCCTGCCGCAGACCGTCCTCGAAGGTCTCGATGTCACCGCTGGCAAGGACCCTGGCGCCGTTGCGCTCGGTCCGCAGCTGCCCCAGTACGACGTTTGTGGCCAGCCGGTGCAGCCACGTTCCGAATGCGCTGCGGAACTGGAACGAAGCAATCCGCTCCCAAGCCCTGACGAAGATGTCTTGTGTCAGTTCGGCGGCTCGGCTGTGGTCGCTAACCATACGCAGGCACAGAGCGTACATCCGGCGCACGTGGATCTCATACAACCGCTCGAAGGCATCTGGTTTGCCAGCCTGGGCACGTCGGACCAGATCGTCCTCATCCCAGACCGCAGGTCTCTCGGGTTGGTATGTCACCTTGGGCTCGCTGGCTGTGTTCACCCCTGATGCAAACGGGACTTTGCTGAACACATTTTCGAGCACTGGCACCTGCATTGCAACTCCTCCGCCCAAATCCATTATCGGTGGCTTTCGGAGGTTTGATGACTCAGGAGGGCGAAATGTTCGAATCGGGGAGTAGGAAACCGGTCGCCGCTCCATAGCGTAAGGGCTCGGTGATGTGGTAGCGGCAGCTTTGGCTCCTGCTATCTTGCACAATCCGGTCATATTATGGGCCCGATCCGACAGATGCTTAACCCAGTGAACGATCTCAAGGACCGTCTACAGGCCGCGCTCGGTGACGCCTACCGCGTCGAGCGTGAACTAGCCCGTGGCGGCATGAGCCGGCTGTTCCTGGCCAACGAGGTGTCGCTCAACCGGCAGGTTGTAGTGAAGCTGTTGCCGCCGGAGATGGCGAGTGAGGTGAGCGCGGCGCGATTCAAGCAGGAGATCGAGGTGGTGGCCCAGTTGCAGCACCCTCACGTGCTCCCCGTGCATGCTGCTGGCTCCAGAGACGATCTCATCTACTACGTGATGCCCTACGTGGAGGGTGAGTCGTTACGACACCGGCTCAATCAGCAGGGCAGGCTCCCGATTGAGGAGGCTTCGCTGATCCTGACCGAGGTCGCCGACGCGCTCGCCTTCGCCCACGACCGGGGTGTAGTGCACCGGGATATCAAGCCGGAGAACATCCTGCTGCAACAGGGCCATGCTGTACTGACCGATTTCGGCGTGGCGCGGGCGGTGGAGGAAGCACGGGGTGAGGCCAGGCTCACGGAGGTGGGGATGGCGGTCGGGACGCCGGGATACATGTCGCCTGAGCAGGCGTCGGGTGAGACCAATCTCGACGCGCGGTCAGACCTTTACGCCTTGGCAGTGGTCGGCTACGAGGTGTTAGTCGGCGAGCAGCCGTTCACCGGTCCCAATGCGCAGGCCGTCCTGGCTGCGCATTTGACGGAAGAGGCGGCTCCGGTGAGTGAAAGACGACCCGGCGTGCCGGCACAGTTGGATGCTGCGATTGCGCGAGCCCTGGCGAAGGCGCCAGCCGAGCGGTTCCAGACTGCGGCGGCGTTCAGAGACGCATTGCGTCTGTCGATCGCGACTTCGGCCCCGGTGCCGACGCAGCGGATGCCGTCCAGACGTACTGTCTACGCCGCCATGGCTGCCGTGGCGTTTGCCGCGAGTATCGCGTCGTTTCTGCTGTGGCCGAGAGGGTGGACTCTCGAAGGTGATGCGCGCAAGAGCCTCATCGTGTTTCCCTTTGAGAACAGGACGAACAACCCGGAGAGCGACTACCTGCAGGAAGCGTCGATGAACCTGTTGGGACTCGCCGTAGCCCACTGGGAAGACATGCGGGTGTACGATGATGAGCGCACTAGTTCGCTGATGCGTCGCAGGAGCATCGAGTCGCCCGCAGATATCGACTTCGACGCTGCACAGGCGATGGCCAAAGACGCCAACGTCGGCACCTTCATCATGGGCGACATCCGCCGCGAGGGTGACTCGCTAGCGTTCGAGGCCAAGGTCCATGACGTGGCGAGCGGCGACCGACTCGCGACGGAAATCGTGCGGGCCGGACTGAGCGCCGATCCGCGGCCACTGTTCGATTCGCTGGCCGTCCTCATTCTGCAGATCAGTGGCGCCCCGCCCGGTGAGCGGCCCGATCTGCTGGCCGAGACGACGCAGTCACTGGAAGCATACCGGGAGTACCTTGTCGGCTCCGAGGCAATGCAGTTGCTGGAAATCGACTCTGCAAGAGCCCACCTCGAGCGGGCGATCGAGCTCGACTCCACGTTCGCGTTGGCCTACATGAGGCTGGTGAATGTGGATGGATGGACCCTGTTGGAGCAGAATCCACAGTCGCGTCGCGAGAACGTGGCCAAGGCGATGGCTCACAGCCAGAACCTGCCGGTGCGTTACAGGTTGCTACTGCAATTCCATTCGGCGTACCAAGCCGGTCAGTTCCAGCGAGCCAGAGAGATCGCCCAGCAGATGATTGCGCGGGATTCGACTGATGCCGAAGCCTGGTACCAGTCGGGAGAGGCTCACTTTCACAACGAGCCCGACCGGTTCCCCCACTCGGACACTCTGGGTAACTACGGCAAGGCCCTGAACGCGTTTCAGAAGACGCTGGCGCTCGACTCGGGGTATGTGTTGGCGTACCTGCACATTGTTGACACGTGGGGTAGCTGCGCTGCCGATGCTCCCTGGTTGTGCGTGGCGGACTCGGCGGTCTATGCGACTAGAGACGAGCTGGATCGCATGTTTGGCGCAGCCACGGTTGAGCGGGAACGGCGGCACGCGAGGGCGGCGCGGCTGGCGGCTGCGTATGCGTGGGTCGATGCTGCGCCCACCTCAGTCCGGGCTCGCACGGCCTTGTTGAGTCTCTTGCTCGAGCGCGAGCTCTACGCCGATGCGCAAACTCAGATCGATATGTTAGAAGCTGAGGGCCACCACGGGGCAGCTGCTTCCGGGCGAGCGCGGATCCACTACGCGCACGCCGAGTACGCCGCCGCCGCTGCGGAGATGAAGGAAGCCGTTGAGCTGGAAGGCGGTGTCCGTGCCCTGGTATCGAATCAGATAATCAACGAACCGATCGTTGCGCTGAGCGGCGGTGCGCTGTTTGACGACGCTACGGTGTTCTTCAGCACGATAATACAGTTGATCCCCGACGATGCGCCGGTCAGGGGCCCGGGGAGTATACAGTACGCCAAGGATCACATCATACAGTTGCTGGAGCTGCAGTTGCTGGCCCAGGCTGGCAGTCAGCCGGAGCTGTTGTCCCGGTCTGTGCACGCCTGGCTGGATACGCTGGACGGCGCGTTTGAACCAGGCTCGACGGAGCACCGGAACGTGTGGACCGCTCTAGGTTCAACGGTGCTTGCCAGCTACACGGCGACGAGTGATACGACATTGTTGGCGCGTTTCATCTCACGGGCTGATACCAGTTCGTCTCGCACGTGGCGCACGATGCTGGCTCATCTCGCGCTGGCGCGAGGAGATACCACGCGTGCCCGGGCAGGGCTCAACAGCCACTACGACAGTCGCGACTCCTTGGAGTTGAGTGGCGACGCCGGTACGGTGCGGCTGTTCGCGTGGGCGAATCTCATGGCCCGGATAGGTGACCTTGAGCGGGCCGTGGACGCGTACGCACGATTCGATTCCGACGTCCGGCCCGGTAGTTGGCCAGGATTGCACGTTAGATCGTGGGCCGAGCGCGGAGCTCTGTACCAGGAGCTGGGCGACCGTGACAGCGCCATCGAGATGTACCAGAAGTTCATCGCCGCGTGGGAGCCAGGTGACGACTCTGTGCAAGGGCTGGTAGACAGAGCGCGGGCTGCGGTTGCGGCGCTGAAGGGCGTGTTGGCGGACGAGGAACGCGGCCGCAGATAATGCCACGGGTGAACGCGGAAACGGGGTGGATGCACGCGGACGTTGAAGAGCCCTGCGCTCTGCACTCCGCTCCCTGCCATCCTCTCACGCATCCACCTTGCACCTACTGCTCGGGACTGTGTTACCGGGCGCCTTCCTGCTATTCTTCACGCGCGCCATGAGTCAACGGTTCGGCAATTGCCTCCATCAACCGATCGTCGCGGCAGCAGTCACGGTGCTGCTTGGTGCGGGCTCTGTCAACGCCCAGAAGACCGACGTCATCATTCTCGTCAATGGCGACCATGTCACGGGTGAGATCAAGAAGTTGGAGCAGGGCAGGTTGGAGTATTCCACCGACGATATGGGCACGCTCTGGGTTAAGTGGGACAAGATCGTTCGGATAACGAGTCGGCATTTCTTCCAGGTCGAGACCAGCAGCGGCGACAGATACTACGGAACGATCGAGGAGCCAACCGATTCCGGCACTATGGTCGTCCAGCTGATCGAGCGCTACACGCTGCCGCTGATCTCCGTGGTCAACATCAATCCCATCAGGCAGACCATCTGGTCCGGGTTGGATGGCTACGTGGATCTCGGACTCGATTTCAAGCGGGCTAGGAAGTTCTTCAACCTGGAAACTGCGGCTGAGGTGAGATACCGCGGCCGCAAGTGGGGCTTCAGGTTGAAGGGGACGACCTATTTCCAGAGCCAGGAGGATGTCCCAGACAACGTCGAGCGGCACAGTGCGTGGCTGCAGGTAGAGCGGTTCATGGCGCACAGGTGGTCGGTCGCTTTAGGCAGCGAATGGTCCAGTGACACTGATAAGGATCTCGATTTGCGAAGCGAGTTCGGTTTGTCTGTCATATGGACCACGGTTCAGACAAACAGTTCGCTGCTGCGGCTCTCAGCCGGTGTCAACGTCAACAGGGAGAAGTTTACGGGGTCCGACACGGCATCGGTGAGTGCTGAGGCCGTCCTGGGTGGTGACTTCTTGGCGTTTCGGTTCGACTCGCCCAAGCTCGACGCTAATACATCGCTCAATGCTTATCCCAGCGTCACGGACCTGGGACGTTTGCGTTTGGAGTTCGACGCCCGTTTCAGCTACGAGCTGCTCAAGGACTTCACGGTGGCGCTCACGTTTTACAACTCGTTCGATAGCAGGCCAGGTTCGGATGTCGCCCGTAAGAACACCTTCGGAGTCACGTTCAGCCTGGGATACAAGTTTTGAGACCACGATTCCGTTCCCATATACGCTGCGCGGCGATGCTGCTGGCTGCGTGCGCGACGCAAGATGCGCAGCGTGCTGGAGATTCCGCCGTCGCCAGCACTGGTCAGCAGGATACAATGGCAGCCACGATGGTGTACGAATGCGGTGACGACTACAGATTCGTAGCTCGCATCCAGGGCGATACTGCTTGGGCATTCCTGCCAGGGCAGACCGTCGCTCTGCTTCAGGTACCGGCGGAGTCGGGCGCCCAATACGAGCTTGGCGGCATGGCGCTGTGGATCGATGGAGAGGGAGCGCGACTGACACAGGGTGATGACGCCGGTTGGGAATGTGTGAACAACCGCAGGCGCGCAATCTGGGAGCATGCCAAGCTGAACGGCGCCGACTTCAGGGCTGTCGGCAACGAGCCTGGCTGGCACATGGAGCTCTATCCCGACGTGGTAGTTCTGGTAGCGGATTACGGCGCGGTCAGCTACGAGTTCGCCACGCCGGAACCCACCACAGATTCATCCGCGATACGAACGACCTACCACTCGACGAACGATTCACACCAGCTGACCCTGGTGATCGAGGGCCGCCGCTGCAGGGACACGATGAGCGGCGAGGAGTTCGCGGCGACGGTGACGGTTACGATCGACGCGCGGACGCTCAGTGGCTGTGGCAGGCCGCTGCACTGAACCGCGCAATCTCTCGAGACCCCGTCCTTTGTCCCCGAGATCAGCCGTTCTGGTTGGCCCAAGGGAGGCTTGGAATTCTTGATATTGCAGTCCGAAGGCCCGAGATGGTTCCGGGGTCCCATCACGTAAGTCAAGCTACTGTAATACTTTACAAGAGAACGAGGTGCCGGACCATCCTCAGATCGTCTATTTTTGTCGCCTATTGTCCTGGACATAATCTTGACAGAATGTCCCCGCTCCCGTACCGTTCTCACCAGTTAAACACAAACCCGCATTGGAGTGAGTGATGGGCAACAGAATCGTTGACCTCGAGCTGGTGGAAGACCCGAGAGCCTTGATGCGCCCGTCCCCCAATGGCAATGGTGACGGCAAAGGACGGCCCACCGATGTGGATCAGGTCCGGATCGCGCGGGCAGTACGAGAGATCCTCGCTGCCATCGGTGAGGACCCTGATCGAGAGCGCCTTTTTGATACTCCGGCCCGCGTCGCGCGCGCCTACGTGGAGATGTTTGCCGGAATGCGGGAGGACGCTGTGGTTCATTTGGCCAAGCAGTTCGATCAGGAGCAGGAGGGCGATGACGCCATCGTGCTGAAGAATATCCAGTTTACCAGCATGTGTGAGCACCACCTCCTACCGTTTGCCGGACGGGCCCATGTTGCCTACCTGCCGGATCACGGTAAGGTAACTGGCCTCTCCAAGTTGGCCCGGACCGTCGACGTGTTCGCCCGGCGACCGCAGCTGCAGGAACGACTGACCGCCCAAATCGCAGATGCGTTGGTCGAGCATCTGGATCCCCGCGGCGTCGCAGTGGTTGTCGAGGCGGAGCACTCGTGTCTCAAGCTCCGGGGTGCCGAGAAACATGACGCGGAGATGGTGACCAGCGCGTTTCGCAGGGCCTTCGAACGCGACCGGGTGCTCAGGGGCGAGGTGCTGCAGCTGATGCGGGTGGGAGGCAGATAAGCGGGGCTGTCATGGGAGGTGAGTGGCGCACGACCGAGACCGGAATCTCGGCGTCACCACTCACCGCAATTGGCAGGTACATCCAGGCCGGGGGTCGGTACAGTCTAGTCGCTGGTTCCCCTCGTCAGATCACTTCCTTTGCAGCTCATCGGCAATACGATCGGCATCGTAGATCTTCCGCAACGCCTCGATGATCGCGGCCGAGTGCACGCTGACCGAGCGTGAGACCTCATCGGTGTATATGAACCTGTTTGGCAGCATCTCGATATTCCCGTCGAAGATCAGGCCTACCACTTCGGCGTTCCGGTTGATCACAGGGCTGCCCGAGTTGCCGCCAATGATGTCGTTGGTCGAGACGAAGTTGAGCGGCGTAGCGAGATCTAGCTGATCGCGTCGCTCCTTCCACCGTGGTGCAAGCACCCACGGGTCTTGGTGGTCGAATTCCTCGGCACGGGCGTAGAGCCCGTACATGGTCGTCTTGTAGGGAGCGACCGTGCCGTTCATGGGATAGCGCTTCACAACGCCGTCGCTTATGCGCGGTGTAAACGTGGCGTCAGGGGGCAGTGACTTCCCATATGCGGCGAAGATCGCCTGACCCACGAGTTCAGCGCTGGCCGAGACTGTGGCGTCCAGGACAGCAACGCGCTCGGCCACTTCGAGGCTCAGCGGATTGATGGCGCGTGCCATGGCGATCATTGGATCGTCCGATGCTGCGACCGCAGGCGAGCCCCCCTCCACGAGGGTGCTACGAGCCTCTTGTTCGCCCAATCGAGTACCAGAGATCAAGGCCTCCGCAACAGCTTCCGGTGTACGACCGTTCAGTACTGTGCGTAAGAACGGATCGTCTTCTGGCAATGCGGCTTTGGCGGCGTGCAGCTGTGCGGTGAGGGTCATTTGCTCGACTTGCGTGTCGAATGAGACCTGGCCCAGGATCTGTGACCGCGTCCGGTCGAGTCGTTCTCCGCGGTACTGTGCTAGCCGAAGGGAGTCAGGCAGGCGAGCCTGCCCGGGTAGTTGTACAATGCTGCCGGCCATCCCAAGCAGCTCTGAGCCGCCGAAACCGTAGAAACTCTGCTTTGCCGCCAACTTAGCGCGTTCCTGCTGCGTCTCGGCAATCACATCCCAGGCGGCGCCGTACTTGGCCTGCAGCTCGGGATCGGCAGCAATTCGGCCCCGGAAATCGGCCTCGAAGGCCTCCTTCTTGGCCATGATCGAGGGATCGAGCAATCCGCGCAGATAGCCGCTCACTGCCTTGTAGGAGTTCTCCAACATGAAGATCCGGTTCTCGTAGCGACGCCGGTCCTCCTCGCTCCGTGCTGCCGCCACACGGAGTACCTCGAGCTGTCGCTCGTAACCAGCCAACTGCGCCGGATATTGCACGTCGCGCAAATACTCCATCTGCGCCATGGTGAGCAGCCGACCGGTCGAGCCGGGGTTCCCGATGACGAACACCAACTCACCTTCGGCTGCGCCGTAGTCGCTCCAGGTGAAGAAGTGATCCGTTTGACGCGGAGCACCGTCCTCGTACACGCGGAACAGCGTCACGTCCAAGTCGTAGCGTGGGTACGTGAAGTTGTCCGGATCACCACCAAAGAACGCAGCTTGTCCCTCGGGGGCCATGACCAACCTGACGTCGTTGAAGCGCTTGTAGCGATACAGCGAATACATGCCGCCCTGGTAGAACCGCACGACCTGGCAGTTGAGACGGGTCGACTCACTGCACTCGTTCCGGATTGACGCCATGATCGAGTCACGCTGCTCGACCTGCGCTGCAGGATCGCTGACAGTCACGGCGCTGCGAATACGGTCGGTGATGTCCTCGATCGACAGCAACTGGTCCGCGTACATGCCGGGACACTGTTTCTCTTCTCCAAAGCTGCGTGCCACGAAGCCGGTCTCTTGGTAGTTGGAGTCCGGTGTCGATGCGGCGGATATGCACCGCCTGGCGCAATGGTGATTCGTCAGTAGCAGCCCGTCGGCCGAAACAAGCGACGATGAGCATCCCGGGATTCGCGCCGTAGAAAGTCGCACGTGATCAAGCCACGCTTGGTCGGGCCGGAAGCCGTAGGTAGCATCCCAGTATTCCAGCGGTGGAGCATCGAAGGTCCACATGGTGCCAAATTCTTTGACGAAACCGGTTTCCTGTGCTCGGATGGCTTGCGTGCTAGCCGTAAGCATTGCCGCTAGTCCAACGACGGCGGCGAGTTGACGGTAGCTGGATCGATTCATGGTTTTGTCGCCTGTTGGATGTCGTGCGTTTGCCCGGACATTGCCGGATTGGATCCCATCAATTTAAGCAGTTGCACCCATTGGGATCGGCGGGTTCTGACGGGGAGCCCGCAGCGCTCGCTGCCGCCGTCGCGCTGAGATGAGTGACGGCATCGTTATTGTTCGGTGTAACTGCAACAGATCGATGACAGTTACCGTAGCCCCACTCCTCCTGGTCCTGGTCGCGTTGGCAGCCAGCTACGTGCCCGCCAGGCGGGCAGCAGGCTCGGACCCGATGCAGGTGCTGCGGCAGGAGTGAGCGACCCGGCGACAGTGTGTGGCCTGCCTGTTACTGCCGCAGCCGCAGCCTGATGTTCCCGATGTGCAGATCACGGTAGGGTACTGCAACGGGGCTCATGCCTGCCGTTGCCAGTGTATCGAGCAGCGCCGGCCGATTGGGAAGCTCCCGGTCGGGTCCCACGCGCACCATCTCTCCGATCCGCTCCCACTCACCTGCAGGATTCCAGTCGTAGGCCAGGATGGTGTAGTCAGTCAATCCGGATAGGATGAGCAGGTACTCGTATCCACCATCCTCGTCCAGCATCACCGGTGCGATCAGACAATCACCCTCCTCTTTGCAGTCACTGGTCTGGCTACGCGTGATGTCGGTTGCCATGAACTGCAGCAAGCCGGCCGGTAGTGCATGTTCGGGGTCCAGGAGTTTGATGTCGTCTGCGGTCAGGAGAACCGTGGGTCGAGCAAGCAGTTCACGATACGATTCCGCCTCGCGCGCTACGGATATTCTCTCGCGAATGAGTCTTGCCTCTGGGTGATCGCTCAGCTGCTCCAGCTCGGTCAGTCTCGCGTAGCCCGCGTGGCCGAGACGGAAACGGAGAAATCCGTAATCGAACTCTTGCGCATCGACCTTCCCTTGTGCCAGCCGCCTGAACTGGTTATCCGCACTGAGAGACAAGGGGTCGAGCAGCGGCGTGTGCACCGCTACCACGCATGCGACTATGAACCACGTCATTCCCATGTTCACGCGTCGCACTGTGTCCATCCAGTCACCGCGGCGGATCAGCACTGCCACGGCGTATCCGATTGAGTAGAGTGCTGCGACAACGGCGAATAGCACGCCGTAGAATCGTGGAGGCGTGAGACCGTATTGCCCGATCCGGAGGGCGAGTGCGTATATGGTAATTCCCGCGTACACCGGCATTGCCAACAGCGCAGCTTCGACGCCGAATCGCACGCGCCGATCGTACGGTGGCTCACCAGTGCCGTCCTGGTAGACGCCGTTGAGGAACAGGATCGTGAGACCGATGAGTGACAGCAATACAGCAGAGGCATGTCCCGTATCCCAAAGCGGCTGCAGTCCCGTGAATGGCAGGCTAACCAAGAACAGCAGGGCAATCAGCGCCAGGAGCGGCAACAGGGTCCGGAAGACCGCCAGAGTGATTCCACGCAGCGTATTCGTGATGCGTTCGCGTTCTCGGCCGAGTGCGACTCCGTAACCGAAGACGGTTGTCAGACTCATGCTCACGAAGGCTGCGTGAGTGAATACGTCTTCGAAGAAGGTGATGTCGATCAGCTTGAAGAGTTCATACCACAGGTAGATGATCGACCAGAAGGCTCCGGTCAGGAGCGCGCCGATTCCCAGGATGTAGAAGTTGTTCCAGCTGTGTTGAAACAGGTCGGTGTACGGATATATGCGACGCCCAGTCTTCTGATAGATCTGCAAGAACGGCAGCAGCACGTACAGCGCCATCGCCGTGCCGGCGATGAGAGTCGGAGCCCGCGAGTCGTCCCACTGGTACAGGACGTCGGACACGGGGATCTGACGCCAGACCCAGAACGCGAGTACGGCAAACACTACGGAAACGACCGTGGCAACGGTGGCGAGTCGCTTCACATCCAGTCCGGTCCAGGAAAGGTGGATTACAACCGCTGCGATCGAGACGATAAAGACTGCTGCCACAGTCAGAGCAATTGCGGTAGGGTCCTCGGGCCAGAATTCGTGCGCGAGGTAGTAAACGAAACCCTGTATCAAGCCGGTCCCGGCGAGAACCAGGCGGGTTGTGCTGCTTGCCGACAGCTGCGAATTCATTGTCAGTCTCCTGAGAGGTTGCGCAGTGCAGGCCTAACGTAGGAGACTGTGCGGCGTTCAGCTAGGGGAGGGTGGTCGGCAAGCGCTCTGGGGGCCTGGGTCGGGCCTCAGGTGTCGCAGCTGGGATCGGGTGTTGGCCGTGTTTGCTGCCTACCGGGTGCGGGACACCGAACCCGCGGTGCTGATTCCCGCGGCCAGTTACCGGGTAGCTGTCAAGTAGCCGCGTAGACGCGCGGTCGTACATCTGGTTCGGCTCCGGTGCCCACCACGCGTCCACACGTGCGCGCAGCTGTCAGAACATCCGCCCCACCGTACCCATCAGTACTGCTGTCACGAGCACCAAGAGCAGCCAGCCGACCAGGCACACACCGACGGCTCTCATCGTGCTCTTGTAATCGAGCGCCTGTCTCACGGCTACTACCATCGCGGCGAGCATCCAGAGGCTGACGACGAATCCGATTAGCCAGCCGAGCCCCGGTATGATGGTGAGGATGCGAAGCAGGCCGGGTGACGCCGCGAAACCGGTGGTGCGTAGCAATTGCCCGATATCGGCCTCGGTCTGCGGCTCGGGAAGCATTTTCGTGCCAATTACGTATGTGACGAAGGCCCAAATGAACCATGCCACCAAGGCCATGAGCGCCCCGGCGATTGCCGCGAGGATCCCTTCTCCCGTGCCGAGGCCAGCGGCGATGCTCGCTAGAACCACGACCGTCATCGCCTGACCTATGGAAGTCTTGTCCGCTTCGACTTCCTCGTACGTGCGTGGGTTAAGACTCGCGGCCCCGACGATCCGTTCTGTGAAGCTTGCCATAAAGCATATCTCCTGCAGAGAAAGCTGCGAGGCTGGGACACCGTCAGAGTACACCCCGCTGACACACTCCGCCAGGGTCGCCGACCGATCGCCTGTGCGCCCACACGCTGGACGTTCGAGTTTGCGCGTGTAAAGGTCTCGCCAATCGGCCATCTCATCCGTCGGTTCGTGAACAAGCTGAGGGCTCAAAAATCGGCTCTCATCTCACATACTGATTCCTCTCGTAGTCGTTGAAACGCTCGACCAAGACCCCCTTGATGGCGGCCTTCTTCATCAGGCGATACATCGGAATCAACTGTCCCGGAGGACGAGGCCCTTCATCCCCACGGCGGGCGCGGTACCGGGCCATCCGTTCGATGTACTGCTGGGTCTGCTCCGCGGTCATCGCCTGGAGATAGGGATCCAGGTAACCCCAGGTGACGAGGTTGTCGTCTGTCTCAGGTTCGAGGATGTAGCAGATCAAATTGGATTTGGGCTGACCAGTAGGGACTAGGAACGAACCAGCGGGGAACTCGACAGTCTCAGCTCGCTCGACCGCTTCAACTCGATTCAGATAGTGTCCCTGGAAGTACTCAGCGTTGTCCATCTCCGTGGCATAGTAGACCTCTACTTCCAGACTCACCGGCTCGGTCGTGCGTTGTACGGCTATCTCGTGCTCCAGGAGTAACGGGACCACCGTGGCCAGCTGCGGGGGCAAGACGTAACCCCAGGGTCGAGTGGTGGTGCGGGTCGGCTGGAACTTGGTGAAGACGGGCAACGACAGCAGCTCGTATTCGACTACGCGGTCGCTGCCACCGGGTGCTGACTGTTCGGCCTGTGGCTCTCCCCATGCTATGTCGCGCCAGACCTCGGCTTCCAGCTTCACAACCTGTTCGTAGTCCAGCACGATTTGATCGTCGTCGCTGTCGTCTGCTCCGAGCTGGGTGGCTCGCTCCTTCGCTCCACGCACGACTTGGCGTAGCTGCTGTGGCTCGTCCGCCGCAAACCGAATCAACTCGCGCTGGCCAATGTACTGTCCACGCACCTGATGACGGTATCGCTCCTCGCGCGGTATTGGGATCACTTCAGTGCCATCATTGATTATGCGGTGTGAACTCGATGGAGTCTCGAACAAGAAGTCCACGATGTTGGCGAGACCGGAGTACACATGTTGCTTGCGCGGCTCGACGGAGGTCGGTCCCCAACCTGCAACCCCGTCAACCCTGGTCGGACCCGAGTACCAGAAACCATCGTAGTCTTCCGCCCTCAGCGCGGCACGAATGCGTGGCGCTATCGTCTCGTTTGCGAGGCGCATGATCTCCGCATCTCCCGCGGGGTTCATAATCGTCTGATAAGTTAGCGTGTACGGTGCTGCGCCACCGTGGTGAGTGTCGACGTGAATGTCGGGTTGCCACTCGTGGATCACCTTGGTCACTAGAGCCTGGATCTCCTGCGACTCGAGCTTCAAGTAATCCCGATTCATGTCGAGATTCTGTTCATTCTGTCTGCGCTGCTCTTCGGCGCCGTCGGGATTGATCGTTGGGACGTTGAGCACGACGACATCTTCGAGCAAAGGACGCAACTCTCCGAACAGCAGATCCCGCATGATGATGAGGCTGGCGTCCTTACCGGCCACCTCACCTCCGTGCACGTTGTTCACAATCAGCACGATCGGCTTGTCAGAGCCGATCAAGTCTGATGCCTGGTACACAGGAGGATTGGCCAGAATGCCCAGTACAACATCGCGGCCTCTCACAGTCTCGGCGATCTTCCGGACCTGCATCAATTCACTGCTCGCTCCCAACTCATAGACGAACTGCATCAGATCGTCGTACGTCGTTGGCCCGGCCCGGAAGTCGGTACGCTCGGCAGGGGTCTGATGCTGTTGGGCAGTGAGGTTCGGGGCGACGAGCACCGTGAGGAACGAGGCGGTGCTGATCACTGTGCGAAGTCTGGGGGTCATTGCATGCTCCATTCTGTGACGGCGGGTGTGGTGATGGCAACGCCGTTTGGGGTTGGATTAATGTAAAGGGGTGGATCAGGGAGCGGAGGGTGCGATGGGTCTGGGTCCCCGGACGCTGGGTCGCAGTGGTGATGGGCGTTGAGTGGAGACGTGCTCGAAAAACTGGTTGGGCCGCGCGAGACGGGCTTTTATCCCCGAACCGATCGTGACGATATCTCAGGAACCTCTTGTGGAGACACGTGTTTCCCATGGCTCGCGTGACCGTTGCCACGCATTGAGTCGGACATCCAGATCGGCGGGGACCGTGGCAATGAGATCCCCCGTAGGTGAGACATAAAAGGTCGCGCGTCGGACGCCGGGGAGCTGACTGGTGGCGTAGTCGATAATCCAAACGAGGCGCCGATTGCCGAGTTCCTCTACACCTGCGAATGAGAAGCTCGAGCTCCGGCCTGCCAGCGGTGGCGCTGACCCTAAGAACTTCCCCACGGTCACCCGGGCCCCCGCGTACGATCCGGCTGTCAACAGGCCGCATATGAAGCCGAGCACAACCAACACCTTGAAGAGCTTGTACACCGGATCATCCCCACGGATAGCGCAGGGTGAATATAGGTCGGTCCCGTGACTCAAGAATGTGATCTGTGCCCACTTTGGGCCGGAACTTCACATCCCGGCAGCGGACATGACGGGCTGGTAGACGGGTTGCTCGAACACGTTCTGTACGAAGTACAGTGCGACGTAGCCGATCAGGGCCGCGATCGCGGGAGTGGCTAACCAGCCAAGCGCTATGTTGCGAAGCATCGACCACCTTATTTGTCGGGCACCCTTCAACCCATGTGCGAGTGCTAGTCCACAGACCGCACCCACCACCGCCTGAGAACTTGAGACGGGTATCAACGGAATTGGGGGTAGACCTAGCCGGGTCAGCGATGCCCGCAGCAGCTCCGACGAGAAGACGAATAGCACCAATGAATGGGCCAGGACGACTACCCAGCCACCGACCGGGCCCACAGTCACGATATTTCTTCCTACGGTCATCATGACCCGTCGTGAGAAGAAGACTCCTGCGGCCACCGCCAGACCTCCCAACATGAACAACCTCTGTTGTCCAGTCAGAGTCAGAGCGCCAACTGAGATGTCTTCCAAGTTGGACGCCGGCACGAACACACCGACCACGTTTGCGATGTTGTTTGCACCCAAGCTGTAGGCACCCAGTGCGCCGGCAACCAGGAAACCAATCCGCGTCCATTGATCCAGCCACAGAGCATGTGGTTTGATTGCGCGTATACAATATTCGGTCAGCCGATATAACGCGACTGCGAACAGGCCCCCGAGTATTGGTGCTGCAACCCACGTACCCATGATCTTGGTGAGCACCGCCGGATCGGTTGCCGTGTTGCTGAACAGATTCCAGCCAACGATACCGCCCACAACAGCCTGGGTGGTGGAAACCGGCAAGCCGAGCTTGGTCATGCCGTACACGGTGATTGCAGCTGCCAGCGCCACCGTGAAAGACCCTCCCAGAGCGTTGATGGCTCCTAGTTGGCCCAGTCCGTGTGAGGCACCGGCGCCACTGACAACCGCCCCCACCACGACAAAGACGGCACAGACGAGAGCGGCGACGTAGAACCGTAACATGCGACTTCCCACAGCCGTGCCGAACACGTTCGCTGCGTCGTTGGCGCCCAGCGACCAGCCGAGCAACAGGCCACTGGAGAGGAAGATGACGAAAGTGAGGTCCATGGCGCTGTCCTAATGCAGCTCACACCGACCGTTTCACAGCATAGATTGCCAGTGCATCACCGGCGTCGTCGGCCTTGTCAGCCAAACGGTCGATCAGCCAGACATGCCCTCTGAGCTGCAGCTTGCGGTCGAGTCCCATATCGGACTGAAACAGCTGCTCTATGATTTGGAGCGCGGTGCGCTGGGTCTCCTTCTCGTAGTAGTGGATCTTGTGGATATGGTCTCGGGCTGCCCTCGGGTCCCGAAAATAGCTGCGCGCCGCTACGACGACCTGCTCCACCGCCTCGGCGGCCATCGTCGCGCACTCGAGCCAGCCGTCGTGGAACTCGGTGGGGATCTCCGGACGTTCGATTCGCACCACCTCCAGACTGTGTTCCATATCGTCGAGCAGCCGGTCCAGTGAACTCAGCAGACCGAGTACATCGCCGGAGGTGTCAGGCAGGAGCATCTCCGAGTACAGCGTCTGCCCGATTGTGCCGCGCAGCTTGTCGCCGCGCGATTCGAATTCGTCCAACTGGCGGTACTTCACCTCTGCTGTTTCGTCCCACCCACTGCGAATGTAGTGACCAATCGCGTGCTTGTAGGCGAGAGCCGCCTGCGATACGACATCCAGCATCTCGTCTATCTGTGACGCGAGGATACGTGTCCTGCGAAACGGACTGATCTTCAGTTCAGCCATGGTGTTGCCATGTCCTCCTGTGATGCTCGTGCTATCGTCGGGCGTAAGCTAAGCTGGTGGATTACCTTGATCTCCCGTGCTAAGGACCGCATCACCCGTCGTCTGTTCCTTCGCTTCCCCTGCGGGACCTCCGGAATGTCGTAGAATTGGTGGTTCTGTGTAATATGTTCCCATAATCGATGTGGGCCAGCCCTCGATACTGCCTCGAATTGCCGCTTCCCGTCACTGGTATGCTGGTACACCTTTAGTCTGTGTCCGAGGTCGGTCTCGCCGCTGCTTGGTTGCCGCCCTCTCAGTATGCCTGGGTGTCCGCCGGGCCCGTCAGACCTTCAACTGGAGATTGTCGGCATGCGTCTCGTATCGCTATTTCTCTTGCTCGGGATTGCCCTTGCCGTAGATGCTGCGGCGCAGGACCGGGGAGTCCTGCCGCAGGACTACTACGACATGACTTTCGTCGGTGATGTGACGGTGTCGCCGCTGGGTGACATGGTCGCCTTCGTCGTTACAACCGTCGTGGAAGACAAGAACACGAGGCACCGTGAGATCTGGCTGCAGCAGCTAGATCAAGGGCGTCCAGTCGGTGAGCCAATCCGACTCACCGATCCAACCGTGGAGTCATCATCTCCCCGATGGTCACCCGACGGATCCGTAATGGCGTTCTCATCGCGACGCGGTGATGACCGCAATTCGGTCTGGTTCGTGCGCATGACCGCCCCGGTCGGGGCACCGTACCACGTGCCCGGTGTGGATGCCACACCCATCTGGTCACCCGATGGGCAGTGGATTGCATTCACGCGGGCACCCCGATCCGAGGACGAAGAGGGTGGGGAAAGGAATCAGCGCGAGGGATGGATCGCTCCTGACGCGATCAGCAACACGCTCGACGCCAAGCGGTTCGATGGTCGAGTAGTAACCTCGATGCGCTACAAACGAGACGGGACATTGACGCTGCTGCCCGACCCTTCGGTCCGCGACAAGTCGCAGCTCTTCGTCGTACCGGCCACAGGCGGTGAACCGCGACAACTCACTGATCTCCCGTTCAACGTGCGTGGAGCGGTATGGTCTCCGGATGCCCGTACGATCTTCTTCAGTGCCAATCCAGAGGAAGACAACGAATACAATCAGGAGAACACCGCTGAGCTCTACGCCGTATCGGTAGAGGGTGCTGAACCGCGGGTGCTGACAACCAATCCGGGTTCGGAAAGCAGCCCCGCAATCTCGCCCGATGGACGATCGATGGTGTTCTCGCTGTCGGTCAATCGTGAAACACAGACCGAACTCATGGTCGTGGGGCTCGACTCAGATGGGAACTTCGGCGGCCAACCTCAGATGCTCACCGGTGCTTGGGATCTCACGCCACGGGGGGCTTTCTGGTCGCCCGATGGTGAGACCATCCGCTTCACAGCGGGTATCGGCGGCAATTCCCATGTCTTCGAGGTGGATGCCGATGGTGGATCGGTACGTCAGGTAACGACTGGCGATCGCCGAGTGTCGTCGGTGTCAACTAGCCGCGACGGGAGAGTGATGGCGTACACGTCCACCGACGCCGTGACACCAGCCGAAGTGTTCGTGTCGCGCTACGATGGCTCAAACGAATTTCGCGTCACCTCGTTCAACGACGAGTGGTTGGCAGGGGTTGTGCGGATGCCAGCCGAGCGATTGACCTGGCGGGTCGCGGACGGAATCGAGATCGAGGGCTGGGTCATCAAGCCGGTGGGATACGAGCCCGGCACCAAGTATCCGTTGATTCTCAAGATCCATGGCGGGCCGTACGGCGCGTACGGCAACACATTCTTCCAGACGTTCCACGTGCTCTCAAACACCGGGTTCTTCGTACTCTACCCCAACCCGAGAGGGTCAACGGGGTATGGCAATGCATTCCAGTGGGCGACGCGCGGCGCTTGGGGTGAGGTCGACAGCGATGACTATCTCGGTGGGGTGGAGGCGGCGATTGCCAAATACCACGATATCGACCCGAATCGGGTCGGTGTCTCAGGTGGTAGCTACGGTGGCTACATGAGCAACTGGCTCAGCTCAACCACCGATCGGTTCAGCGCAGTTGTGACCAGCCGCTCGATCGCGAATTGGGAGAGTTGGTATGGTGACTCCGATGCCCAGGGCCTGACGGATCATGCGTTCTACGGTCCGCCGTGGGAGCAACGTGAGCGCTATCGGCGCCTTTCGCCGATATCGTACGTGGAGAATGTCACTGCGCCGACATTAATCATCCATAGCGAGAACGACTACCGCACGCCGATAGGAGACGGTGAACAGTGGTTCATGGCGCTCAAGAAGCGGGGCATACCGGTGGAACTCGTGCGCTACCCGCGCTCGTCTCATGGCCTGTCGCGCACCGGTGAGCCGTGGCTGCTGGTGGACCGTTTGGAGCGGATTCGTACCTGGTTCAAGTACTGGCTGATCGATCAACCGGCAGGCCCAGCAACACCGTAACGCCGCTGTAGATGCTGGAATCGGATGGCCGCCCTCTCTCCAAGTCGTGGGGAGGGGGCAGCTCGTTGTGGGGAGTCCTCAGCGACTCTCTCGCGTGGGAGGTTCCTCCTTAGGACGCAGCATTAGCGTGCCTTTGGCAAACCACTGGTGTCGGCCAACACCACCTTTCCAAGATTCTTTCGCGCGTGGATGTATCGGTGGGCCTCGATCGCACCCTGGCGATCCAACGGAAACACGCGGTCCACGACAGAGTGCAGTTCGCCGCGCGTCACGCAACGGTAAATCTCGTCGAGGGTCGACTTGAGCACCGCGACCTCTTTGGCCTGCAGGTGCAGCAGGTGCACACCGAAGACGCCGATGTTCTGTTGAACCAGTGACAGCGGATGAATGAGGGGCATGCGGAGCCAAGCGCGAGCCGCACGTAGCCAACTACGCTTGCTCCGAGGCATGGCTTCACTGAACCCGTAGAACACGAGCCGTCCCAGCGGTGCGAGCAGCCGGCGGCACGCCGCTGTTGCACGCCCACCCACAGAATCAAGCGCGATGTCTATGCCCCTGGCGCCGACCAGTCGCAAGACTTCAGGTTCCCAATTGTGCCGCGAGTCGAAACAGGCCTCAGCTCCGAGGTCGTCTACCACGTAGCTGCGCTTACGCTCGCTGCCAGCAGTCCCGATGACTCGAAGACCGTGCTGCACGGCCAGTTGTACTGCAGCTGTGCCAACCCCACCCCCGGCACCCAATACCAATGCGGTCTCGCCGCGTCGCGCATTCCCCGAATCGAAGAGGCACACCCAAGCCGTGAGAAACACGACCGGTACGGCTGCAGCCTCTGCCGGAGTGAGTGTCTCGGGATAATGGAATAGCTGAATGGAAGGCACCAACACGTCATGTGCATAGCCCCCATGTCGCAGCAGCGCGACGGCGCGGTCTCCTGGCTGCCATTCGGTCACCTGAGAGCCTAATCGGGTTATTTCACCTGCCACCTCGAACCCCGGGCTGTAGGGCCGCGGCGGAACCGTGTCGTACAGTCCCGCCCGCATCAATAAGTCTGCGAAGTTGACCCCCACCGCATGCACACGCAGCTCAACCTCATCGGGAGCCGGGTCGCGAAGCTGAATGTCTCGCTCAACCAGTACGCCGGGCTCGCCGTGGCGCTCGATGAGTATCGCTCGCGTGTCTGTCATAGGACTGAATCGTACATCGGCTTGGATGTAGAGTACAGAGAACGGGGAGCGGGAAGCAGACGACGGGCGCGACCGACGGGCACACGAGACCGCCGGGGACCGGGACACCTGGAGAGCGACCGACGCGACCGCCGGACGGTCGGGTTCGGCAGGAAACTGGCGTCGGGATACGGGGAGCCCGCTGTGCGGTACACGGGATAGAACATGGAGCGCGAAGAAGCCGTCTGGACCGTTAACCAGGGAATACAAGGATCCTAGTGCACCGGTAGTGCTTCGCCAGATTTCTCTTATATTGCCCGTTCGCTACGGACCAGGGAGTCACCATGTTGAGATGTCACGCACCCTGCGCGGTGTTGCTCACCGTGCTCGCGGCCTGTGCCTCAGGAGACCAGGCTGCCGATGAGACCGTCCAATCCTCCATCCCCGCCGCGATCCTCGGTCAGGCTCCACCGCCTCAGGGAGAGACGGCGATGTACGTGGCGGGAGATTCGGCCACGCGCGGCTATCTGGCCGTCCCGAGTGGCGAGGGGCCGTTTCCTGCACTGATCCTGATCCACGAGTGGAACGGCCTCGTTGACCGCGTCCGACAAGTCGCAGATGCTTTTGCCGATGAAGGGTACGTCGCCTTGGCCGCTGATCTCTACAGGGGCCGTACCGGCGCCAGCCGCGACGAGAACCTTGCCCTGATGCAAGAAGCGCGCGGCGATCCAGATGCCATCGTAGCCAATCTAGACGCGGCACAGCAGTTCCTGCGGGAGCGGTCCGATGTTACCGGCAAGGTCGGGGTCATGGGTTGGTGCTTCGGGGGCGGCATAGCGCTCAGTTATGCCCTCGGCGGAGAGCACCATGACGCCACAGCCATATTCTATGGCTCTCTGGTGGAGGATCCGGCCGAGTTAGCCAGGCTCAATCACCCGGTGTACGGCACGTTCGCCGAAATGGACCAAGGGATCCCGCCAGATCAGGTGGAGCGGTTTGCCACAGCTCTCGACTCAATTGGTATCGACAACGATATCCACGTATATGACGCCGTGAATCACGGGTTCTGGCTGCGAGTCGACGAAGATCGCGAAGCCAGGGAGGAACCTGCCCGCGACGCCTGGGCTCGGCTCAAGCGGTTTTTGAGCCGCGCGCTAGACTGAGTCACAGCCACGCGGTGGGGTGCTGCAGGCCGGCTGGCGTATCCGCTCGCCGCAGTAGGTCACCGGCACCGACGCCCGTAGCAGCAACGAACAATCCGGGTCCCAGAAGTACGAGAAATCCGAATCTCGGTCTCACTTGGTAACTCGTGCGCGTAGGCTCCGTCTGCTGGTCATCTTCTGGTGCCTGCATCGTGACGTCCGGGTCAAGTATGAGAAGGTCGTACATGGTGGGCAATGCTGTTCAATGTCGCTACAGCAGAGTTCCACGCATTGTACCTTTAGCCGACCTCTAACGGAGGGCGGGATCCTGAAGCTGACCCAGAAATCGATCTTGCTGTTCTGGCTGCCTCTCGCGGTCACATGGCTGATGATGTCCGTGGAAGGGCCATTCCTGGCAGCGATCATCGCTCGGCTGGCGGATGCCAAGTTTAATCTCGCCGCCTACGGAGTCGCCTTTGCCTTCGCGTTACTGGTGGAAGCACCAGTGATCATGATTATGAGCGCGTCCACGGCGCTGGCCGACAACGCGACGAGCTTCCGCAGGCTGCGGAACTTCACCTATGCGCTCAACGCAACCGTCACGGTCGCAATGCTGTTCATGCTGATCCCGCCAGTGTTCGAGTCTGTCATGCAGGGCGTGCTCGGCTTGCCCCGCCAGGTCATGGACCTGAGCTACGTATCCTTGTGGCTCTTCCTACCATGGCCAGGTGCGATTGGCTACCGTCGCTTTTATCAAGGCTTGTTGATACGTGATAGACGGACCCGGTTGGTAGCCTATGGCACGGTTGTGCGGTTGACGTCGATGGCTGCCACGGGGTTGCTGCTTTATGCCACAGTAGCGCCACCTGGAGCATACGTTGGTGCTGCCGCAATGTCCGTGGGAGTCACGCTCGAGGCCGTCGCCAGCAGGTTAATGGCCCGTGCATCTGTCCGGCAACTGCTGCTGACTCCACCGGCCGATGGTGGTGCAAAGCAACTCGGCTATAGGGGCATTGCCCGGTTCTACTATCCACTTGCGCTGACTTCCCTCATCGGGCTGGCCATGCAGCCGATGCTGACCTTCTTCATGGGGCGAGCACCGTCACCTATCGAGTCTCTGGCGGTGTTTCCGGTAGTTCATGCCTTGTCTTTCATCTTCCGTGCAATGGGCTTGTCGTATCAAGAGGTGGCAATAGCCTTGATGGGACCGAATTATGAGCACGTGAGGGAGCTTGGCCGCTTTGCCTGGATGCTGGGTATCGCTTCGTCAGCGGGCTTGGCTGTCGTGGCACTCACACCAGCAGCGGTGTTCTGGTTCGAGACTGCGTCAGGTCTGAGTCCCGAGCTGGCTAGCTTCGCGATATTGCCCACCATCATTCTGGTGCCGGTACCGCTGCTTGCGGTGATCCTTTCCTATCAGCGTGGGATCATGGTGAATGCACATGTCACCCGGCCGGTTACTTGGGCTACGGTTATTGAGGTGGCTGTCGTTGCTGTGGGGTTCCCGATACTTGCCTGGGGCATCGGGATGGTGGGAGTCACTGCGGCGGTGGTCTCGTTCCTTGTTGGGCGGCTCGCAGGTAACGCGTTTCTGATCAGACCATGTGCTAAAGTGGTTTCATGGAGTCGGCTAGCCAAGCCAGGGACACTGCAATCCGAATCAGCGGTAGCGCGACGCGATCACGAACCGGCTGTTACATAGTGCGCCTCACGGCGCGCTACTGCTTCTACAGTGCGGCCGCACGCACACGGTGGCAATGACAATACGGAGAGGACGCCCGGGTCTAGTACTCCTCCCCTTCACTTGGTCGCTCGTCGGCACCACCCTGCTCCAGGCTGCGGTACACGTATCCCATCGCAACGACCGAGAGTGGAACGGTCACCAGGAGCCCGATACCGAGAGCGATGAGGCCAAGCACGTTGACGAAGAACAACACCCACCACAATAGGAACAGTTGCCAGGCGGATCCTCGAGTGATCTCCCAGCTCTCGGCCACTGCATCTAAGGGCCCGGCTTCCTTGTCCACGATTACCCATCCGAAGAACTGCAATCTGAGGCCCAGGTAGATACCGGGAATGATGAGAAGCATGAAACCTATTGTCGTGATGAATCCGACTACGATGGATGCAATCAAATAGGGTACGATCAAGGGGATTTTCGCGAACAGATCCACCAGCTCCCCGCGGTCACCATCGACGAAGCGGAGCGCCATTCTCATCACACCCAGGGCGACGACCATCGTAAAGAAGGCCGAGACGAGTGCTACGATAGTCGATTCGGTGTAGACTGGAAACACATTGATCATCAGCACGATCAGCATGGCGACGATGGCCAATCCCAGGTTTGCCATCACGGTCGTCCACCCGAACCTGACCGCCTCAGCTTTCGAGAACATTCTCATTGGCGCCTCGCACTAGTGCTGGTTCTGAACTGCACGCGGTTTCGCTGAAAAGGAAGCCGGCGTGGAGCTCGCCGATCATCATTCGAGGTCGGGAGCGAGTGCACCAATATGTGGTTGATCTCGGGTAACAGTCAAACAGTCCTGCTGGTCGCAGGTGATCTCAGCTGCTGGATCTGGCATTGGTGGGTGGTTGTCTCTTGGTACCGTTCGACACCGACTCCCGATCTCGATGCTAGGCCGCATCCGAGTCCGCCTGGGTGTCCCTAAGGAGATGGGTCGGCGCGTCCGTAACTGACAGTACAGCAACGGCTTGATGTACATGCCGCGTCACCGGCGCCGATGCCTGCGCCCAGCACGCTGACTCTGGTTCGGTGCGTACGTCATTGACCAAGCCAGATCACTGACACGCGTCACCCTTCTTGTGGCGTCACATCTCCTGGTTTCACTCCGACACGTTGCTCCTTCTCCTTCCGTGCCCTTCTGCGACTCCGTACCGAAGCAGCTGCGAACCGGTCGAGCTTGGTGTAGATGACGGGAATCAGGAACAATGTGAAGATCGCTGCTACCAGAACACCGCCTATCGTGACCACTGCCATAGGAATGCGGTAGAACGAACCGGCCCCAGAGCCCAGGGCCTGCGGCAACAACGCCACCGCGATCGCTATGTTGGTCATGACGATCGGCCTCAGCCTAACTGGTGCTGCCTCCATCAACGCGTCAATGACTCCCATGCCCGTTTCGCGCAACTGATGTGTGTAATCCAAGATCAGGATCGCGTTGTTTACCACGATGCCAACCAACATGATGATGGCCATCATACTGAAGATGTTGAGCGATGCGCTGGCCAAGAACAGGCTGAACACGGCGCCCACAAAACCCAGCGGAAGTGTCAGCATGATGGTGAAAGGGTGGATGTACGATTCGAGGATCATTGCGAGCACGATGTAGGTGAGCACGACTGCCATGACCAGTGCCTTGAGCATCTCGGTTAAGGACTCCTGGAAATACTCGAACTCACCGGTGATTTCATAGGTATAGCCGGGCGGGAACCCCATCTCGTCGAGGGCCAACTGTATCTGGTTGGCCAAGGCGGTGAGGCTTCCTCCACCTATGTAGGCATCGATCTGCACAGTGCGTTGCTTCTCGTCACGCTGGATTCTGGTTTCGCCGGCCTGTTCCGCCACGTTGCCGAGGCTGCTGACCGGGATCATCCCGCTGCGGCTCCGAATCTGCATCGATCCGAGTTCGGAGGTGCGGTTGCGTGAATCCTCGGTCAGACGAACGCGGATGTCCCGCTCGTCACCTGCCTGTCTGTAGACTCCTGGCACGACGCCCTCGATCGATGCTCGCAACGTCCCGCCGACTGCGTAGACGGTGAGGCCGTGCTCGGCAAGCACCTCTCGATTCGGTTTGAAAACCAGTTCGCGGCGCGGGTTCTCCAGGCTGTTGCGCACATCGACTAATCCCGGGATTGCAGCCACCGCTGTGGTTGCCTCTCGGGCGAGTGACTCGAGCCGAGCCCGCTCGGGTCCTTTGACTAGCACTTGAAGTGGAGCGTCACCACCCGGTCCCACGGATTCCGTCATCGTCACTGTCACATCGGCATCCGGAATCTCTGCCATCTTCTCGCGGATACGGGGAATGATCTCCTGGGTCGGCCGCTCGGATTCGACTGCGACCTGTATCTGAGCGATGTTGACATCAACTACTGAACCGCCACCGAACGAGCGTGATTGCCCGCCGATTTGAGTGAGTGTCGACGTAATCTCGGGTATCTCCCTGAGCAGCGCTTCCGCTCTAGCCGCAGCATCGGAACTGCGCTCCGGAGGTGTTCCAGGTGGCAACTCGAGTGTTATCAATGCAAGGCCTTCATCTTGTGACGGCATGAACTCGCCAGCCCCGAATACAACCTGGACCACCAGCGCTAAGACCACGAGTAATCCAGTTCCTCCAATGACCGCCCAACCGTGTCGCGGCGTGGCCAAGACCCAGGCCAGGGCGGAGCGGTAGTCCTGTTGCAGGCCGGCGTAACCTCGGTCAAAGGCCCGCCAGAACCCGGCGAGCAGTCCCTCGGTTTCCTCGAGCTTCGTCTCATAGGTGCGCAGCAACTTTGCGGCTAGCATCGGTGCTAGGGTGAATGAGATCAGCACGGAGACTAGTGTGGCGAATACCACAGTCAGGCCGAACGAGATAAAGAACTGACCGATGATGCCTTGCATAAAAGCGATCGGCGTGAATACGACGACGTTGGTGAGAGCCGAAGCTGCCACCGCAATAGCGACTTCGGTTGTTCCGATCTCTGCGGCTTGCTTGGGCGACTCACCACGATCCAGGTGCCGGTAGATGCTCTCCAAGACCACGATCGTGTTGGTGACCAGGATACCGACGGTAATTCCCAGTGCCATCAGCGTCATGACATTGATGGTGAATCCCGCTTGGTCGATCGCCAGGAAGGTGGCCACGATCGTCGCTGGCATCGCGACGGCTGCGATTACGGTCCCGCGCCATGAATGCAAGAACAAGAACAGAACGGCCGTAGTCAGAGCAATTCCGATAAGGATGTTCCTGAAGATGTCTTGCACGGCATCGCGAATGAACTGGCTCGCATCGCGCGCAACTTCCATGATTGCACCATCAGGGAGCTGGGCTCTGAGTTCCTCCACGGCTTCAAAGACTCCCGCAGCGGTCGCTACCGTATTGGCGCCCGACTGCTTCTGTATCGAGAGACTCAGAGTGGGCTGCCCGTTGTAGCGCGCGATTTCACGGACATCGCCGAAGCCTTCCCGCACAGTTGCTACTTCGGATAGGCGAATCCTGCCTCCCTGCGGCAGAACCAGCGGGAGGTTCTGGATGTCGCTGAGAGAACCGTATTCCCCCATAACTCGGACGGAGAACTCGGCGTCAGGTTCCGTAACGCGTCCAGCCGGAATGGTGACGTTCTCGCCGCCCACCAGCAGCGCTAGCTCGGTGATCGAAAGGTTGTATGCTCGCAGGCGGTCGGGATGCACCAGGACCTCGATCTCTCGCTCGAGACCTCCGACCAGATTCACGGAAGCCACGCCCTCGACCCGAGCCAGCCGATCGCGCACTACATCATCGGCGAAGTCTGTTAGAGCTGCCAAAGCCTGCGGACCGGAGATGGTCACATCCATGATCGGCATCGCATTGATGTCCAATTTGAGGATGGTTGGCGCTTCGGCATCGGCAGGTAGAGTGGCACGTATCGCGTCTACCTTGTCCTTCACCTCAATGGCTGCCAAATCAGCGTCCACATCATAGTCGAATTCGACCATGACGGTTGAGACGTTCTCTTGAGAGAAAGACAGCAGCGACTCAAGATTCGCGATCGTGGAAATGGCATCCTCTATCGGTTCGGAGATCTCCGTTTCGACCTCCTCGGGGCCGGCACCCGGGTAGACGGTGGTCACGGTGACGATAGGAAAGTCGACTGTCGGGAACAGATCTAGGGGAATCGCGAGATAGCTGAACGCACCGAGAAACACGAAAACCGCCACCAGCATGCTGGTGAGTACCGGACGCGCGACGGCTAGGTGAGCGAAGAAGCGGAACATGCTAGCCTCCGACTATCCGGGTCTGTGCACCGTTCGATAGCAGTGATGCTCCAGCGACCACCACTCGTTCACCCTCTGTAAGGCCTTCGAGGATCTCGATTCCCTCATCTCCGGCAAGGCCGGTCGTGACCGATCGCCGGTGAGCTACGCCGTCATCGTCCACTATCCACAAGCTTCCCTCGCGTACCGCTGTGCGCGGCACCAACAAGGCTGAATCTCGACGACCGACCACGACCTGAGTCCGTACCAGTGAACCGGGGACAATCATTCGGTCGCCACTGGAGTGTGTTCCGGGGAATGTTGCTTCAACTTCTATCAGCCGCGTCTCGGGGTCCGCCTGCAATGCGATCCGGGATATCCGACCGGTCAGGTCATGGTCCGGCAAGTCTGCCTGTTGTCTCAGTGCCAACTCTCTGGCCTGACCGGCACTGACCTGCAGCAGGACCTGGATTTGCGAAAGATCCGACACGCGCACCAACGGGTCACCTGCGGATGGTACTGTTCCCCTAGTCTCCAGGATATCGGTCACGATGCCGTCGATCGGGCTTGTTAGAACGATAGATCGTCGCGCGGCCGCTAGGTTTGCCTCGGCCACAGCCAATGCCGTTTGGGCATCGTCCCAATCTTGCTCACTGATGGCGCCCTCCTCGCGCAAAGGTCGCAGCCGCTCGACCATGCGCTTGGCCTGCTCGTGAGCCGCCTCTGCCTGGTTTACGGAGGACATCGATCCTTGGGTGGACTGCCTGATCAGCTCGTCGCCGGCACTGACTCGCTGACCCACGCTCACCGGTATATCGATGATCTCGTCACCGGTGCGGGCTCTAATCGTGGCGCTGCGGATTCCACGCAGCGTGCCGGTGAACTCGCGGTGCACAACCAGTGAACCGACGTGAGCTGTAGCCACCTCCACCGGGATGCCAGTCTGTCGTCTGATCTCGGCCACGTCCGGCGCTGGTTCGACATCAGTCGATCCCTGGATTACGCGGATTACCACCACTGCTGTCAGAACCAAGCCAAATATTCCAAACACGATGCGTTTGATCATTGGAACCTCAGGAGCTGTAGCCTTCCACCGCTCAGCCGCTCCAACTGGGCGAGCGCTCTTATGTAGCCGTACATCGCCTGTACACGATTGACCCGAGCTTCGTCGAGTAGCAGCTGGGCGTCGGAAACCTCGAGTTGCGTGGACAGACCGTTGGCGAACCGGGCATCCGCTAGTTCCAAAGCCCGTTCTGCCATCACCTCGGTCTGTTGGCGAGCCTGTATTTGGGCGCGGGCCATACGGTATTCCGCCATTGCTGCCGCTAGAGCAACTTCGAGACCTTCTCTCAGCTGGGCCTCTTCAGCTTTTGCCTGCTGCAACTCCGCCTGAGCTTGGGCGATCTCACCGCTGATCCGAAACCCGCTGAACAATGTCCAGTTGACTCCGAGCGCGATCCACCAATCCTTCCGCCACTCGCTGTAACCGGGCGGCGTCACATTCAGTGGGAAGGCCTGAAATCCGAGGTTTCCCGACAACCTTATCGATGGAAACCGCTGGCCCCGATATGCGCCGATTGCGGCCTGACGCATGAGCACGTTTTCGCGTGCCGCATGGAGAGCAGGCCGCTCCTCCACGAGAGGAGCCAACACCTGCTCGTCGAGATCTATCATGTCCGGCCCCTCTCTTGTCGTGAGTAGGATGGGCCGATCGGCCGGTATGTTCACCAATCGCTTCAGCTCGAGAACGGCGAGTTCAGCCGCGTTGGCTGTCTGCACCACGGCCGGATCCCGATTATCCAGGTCGACCTGAGCGCGCAAGAGATCGAACTCTGATGCGGTGCCTGCTTGGTGGAACGACTCGACCTGCCTGAGGTGAGCCGCAGAGACCTCTCTGCTCTGAACGGCAATCTCGTTCAAGCTTTGAGCTGCCACTGCATTCAAATAGGCAAGCCGCACTTGGAGTGTGAGTTCATACTCTGCCTCCAAATATTGATCCTCAGCCATGGCTCGAAAATGACGGGCTATGCTCCGCGCAGCACCTAACGTGCCCCCGGCAAAGAGCACCTGAGATAGTTGCAGGTTTGCGATGTAGGTGTTGGGTCGTCCGAAAGGTAAATCGGCAAACATGTCTCCCATGTCACCGTTGGCCGTGTCGTCCGGCGGTCCGAAATCGATGTCGTCGAAGATCGTCTTTATTGCTCTGTTGTACGTGACACTAGTGGTTAGCTGCGGCAGCGCCGCCGAGGTCGCTTGAGTGACTTGTGATGCCGCCTGATCCACCATGGCACGTGCGGCCGCGATCTCCTCACTTTCCCGGAGCGCTAGCGCTACCGCATCTGCTATCGAGATGCGGAGCGTGTCCTGGCGCTCCGGTTGCTGTGCCCCGAGGGACTGCGCGCTCAGGACAAAGGAAAGGACGATGGGGAGTGGCCAGCCTCTTGGCTGCGAGTGCCTGTGGTTCATCTTCGTCACGCTTGATCCGGTTGGTCGCCTGATAGATGGAGTGAGCATCGTCATGTCGCTCGTTTGAGGTGCTCAGTCAGAAACGTGTTCATCGTAGTGATCGCGAACTTGTGAAACCGTTCTATCTCGGCGAGGCGTGTGTGTTTCTTCTTTGTCTCGATCGCGAGTTCCTTGCGGGCTTGTGCAACGACGTCCTTGGTACGTTCCATGCGCTTCAAATGGGACTCTATCATCGCGCGATACGGATCGGACGTCAGTCGGTAGTAGATCCGTCGATCTCCCGATTTTGCGACACGCTCTATGACGCCTTGCGATTCGAGCAGCCGAGTGTTGGTACTCATGCTGCCGCGGCTCGCTTGGAGGGTGTGTGCCAGCTCTCCGAGGGTGAAATCGCGGTCTTCCAAGAGCATGAGGGCGAAGAGCCTGCCAGCGATTCTAGGACGACCTTCCGATTCCCACTGAAGTCCCATCTGTTCGATGAGGCGTTCCGCGGCGGGGTGCATTGAGTCTGTCATATAGTAACACTAGTCTGATTAGAACGTTCAGTCAAGATTGAACGTAACGACCCCTAGCCATCTTTGTTAAAAACACCAATCGACTCCCTTGACAACGTGGAGTGTGTAGTATACACTACACAGCATGCCAGCATCGTTTGGCCGCTATGTGCGCCGCCGCAGGGAAGCATTGCGGCAACAAGATTCTGCCTACTCGGTGCGGCAGCTAGCACAGCGAATCGGGGTGGAGCCTTCATACTTGTCCAAGGTCGAGCGCGACGAGGAAGCCCCACCATCAGAGGAGAAGATCGTCCGGCTTGCCGGGGAGCTGGGTGAGGACCCGGATGTGCTGCTGGCCATGGCCGGTAAAGTGTCGTCCGATCTCAAGCGGATCATACTCGCCCGGCCTGAGCTGTTCTCGACACTGATCCGGCAGCTCAAGGACCTACCTGATCGGGCGGTTTCGCGGGTGGTGCGTGAGGTGAGGGATGGCAAGTGGTAGCCTAGCCTGCAGGTCGGCCGGGAAGCCGGAAGACCGGGAAACCGGGAAAGGGGCTGACAATGATTGAACTGAAACGTGACGTGCTGGTGTTTCGATTCCCTAAAGTGCACGAGGATGCCAAAATGCGCGTCGATTTTCAGCGCACTTTGCGTATCCCCGACGACGATAAGGACTATCCGTTGCCTGCCGGGCTGGGCAGGTTCCCGCTCAGGCATGTCGACGACTTTGCCCAGCGAGTGCCGCAGAAGTGGATCGACCATGGTGGCATAATGCTTCCGATGTATCAGTCCGAAGCACTCTGGATCAACTTCTCGGCGGGCCAGTATCCGTTTGCGGTGAAGGTTGCGGCAGGGAAGATCAACGCTGTCACGGGCGATTCGTGGACCGACGAGCTGCACAGGGAACCGCAGGATTACATGGTGGTTCCCCACCAGCCTTGGCTCGACGGATACTGCATTGAGAAAGGCTTGATTCGGCAGTTTGTGGCGATGCCGCTGGGAAGCGGTTATAGCGCTGAAGAGCAGATAACTGGTGAAGCAGAACATGGCGGCCTGCAGATCGTCGTGTATCCGCTCAAGCCGGAGCTGTACCGGCCGGTCGCGAGGATGACACGTGGCGGACCGATGTTCGAGGCAGAGTTCCTCTGCGCTGCTGCGCCAGCCGCATTCGACATGGGTCTCGCGCCAGGCGGCAAAATGCGGCAGGAGATCTACGACGATACGTACGAGCTCAGTGACTGGAACCAGGAGCGCTCAAGTCGCTGTTTTGTACACATCTGCAATTCGTTGGCATGGCGCGCAGTAACGCAGGAAGCGCCGCCGACGACTCCCCTGACTGCGAGGGAGTACAAGAACTACGGCATACCTTGGTTCGAGTATTATGCAGACGATGCAAAGGCAGTGCAGGGATCGAAGCTGCTGGGCAAGCTGAAGAGCGTGGCTCAGCTCGGCAAGGAGAAAGGCGACGTCCCACTCCCGGATAACGAGTCGATCCAACCGGAGAAAATTGTGCAGCTTCGAAAGGGGCTGAGTAAGGGGCAAGTAAGGGAGGGGACGTTTTGACGGATGATCGAGCACCGCCATCGTCTCCGTCTCACGATGGCCCGGTTCCTCCGAAGGTCCCATCGTCTCGGCTGATCTGGTCGATCTCCTCCGCCGAGTGCAGTGGCCCCCGGTTCATCCCAGGGCAGTGTTGAGCTTCCTCCGACCACCGCTCGGGTGATTCAACCACATGATGCCAGAACGGCCACGTGCGACACTGTCGCGGTCGGAGTTTGTACACGGAGCAGCCGTTCTCTCGTTCGAAGAAGACGCAGTCGTGATTCGACTTCTCCTTGAGACTTAGCTCGTTCTCACCTACTTCACGTGTGTAGATCTCCCTGAACTCGGCATCGCTGAGATTGAGATGGCGAGCAAGTTTCGCGACGTCCTCGTCGGTCACGCGCACGACCCCGGGTGCCCCGCCGCAGCAGTTGCCGCTGCGGGTGCACTCGAAACGGAGGCCGTTCCCGTACCACGGCTTGGAGTTCATGACTGTGAATGATAGAGGGAAAGTGGGCGTTTGCGGCAGGGGGAAGGGAGGATGCTAACGAGCGGATCCCGGAGGCAGTTGAGTGTCACGATGAGCCGCCCCCTAGCCACTGGGCTTCCCAAGTGATAAATGGACGGGGTTCCCATGCCAGTCCTCACGTCTCAAGTGGAGCAGCCGCTCCAAACCGTCAACGAAAGCGAGTGATGAGACATGATTGCAGGTCTTCCTTGGACCGCCTGGGTCTTGCTGCTCGGTGCAGTCGGGCCGGGATTATTGCTCACAATGTTGTTCTACTTCAGGCGCCGTAACCTACGCGATGAGGGCTAATGTGCCCTCGCTGGCGATCATCGCCGTACTGGTGGTATACGGCATCGTGCTCCTTGCCATCGGCTTCTGGGGTAGTCGAGGCTCGGGCACTGTTGCCGGGTACTATGTAGCAGGAAAGAAGCTACCATCGTGGGTCATCGCGTTGAGTTCGAACACGACCGGCGAAAGCGCCTGGCTGCTACTGGGCCTCACTGGCATGGGGTATCTGGTGGGAATACATGCGCTGTGGATTGTGTTGGGCGAAGTGACCGGTGTGGCCCTTGCCTGGACCTTGGTTGGGCTGCGGTTCAAGGAATATACCGACCGCTACGACTCGATCACGGTACCGGACTACCTCGAATCACGGTTTCACGACACGCGGCATGTCATCCGACTTGTTAGCGTCGTGATCATCATCAGTATGGTCACGGCCTATACCGCAGCACAGTTGACGGCCTCGGGCAAGGCGTTCGGCTCGTTCTTGGGCACCAGTTACGAGATCGGTGTGCTGATCGGTGTCGGGTTCATCCTGTTCTACACCATCGTCGGTGGGTTCAAGGCTGTTGCGTACAACGACTTGTTGCACGGCATCCTGATGTTCAGCGGGCTGCTGATACTGCCGATCGTCGGGATCGCGGCGGTGGGGGGGTGGGGCGAACTCACGACCCAGCTCCGTATCATAGATCCCTATTTGCTCCAGCCCTTGGGACGACCGGGTTGGTCAGTGGCCGGGATCGTGAGTGCGGTGGGGTTCATGGGAATAGGGCTAGCATTTCTCGGCGCGCCGCAGCTTCTGACGCGGTTCATTTCGGCCAGGAACCGTGGCGAGATCGTGGATGGTAGTGTGATCGCGGTAGTCTGCATCATCGTCTTCGATGTCGGTGCGGTGTTCACGGGAATGGCTGGACGTGTCTTGTTCGACGGCTTGGCAGATCCAGAGACGGTACTCCCAACCATGAGTGCCGAGCTGTTCCCTGCGGTGTGCACTGGCATCTTCCTGGTGATAGTGCTTGCTGCTATCCTATCGACGGTCGACTCCCTGCTCATACTTGCCTCGTCGGCCTTGGTGCGAGATGTAGTGCAAAAGGTATTCAATCCGGATCTCACAGAGCGCCAGCTCTCAATGTTGGGGAGGGTGACGACGGCGGTGATAGGTATTGGGGCGCTGGCATTGGCGCTGCCGGAGGTCAGGGTAGTCTTTTGGTTCGTGCTCTTTGCCTGGTCGGGCATAGCCTCTGCGTTCGCGCCGGTTGTGCTGTGCTCGCTGTTCTGGAAAGGGACGACCCGTGCGGGCGCTACGGCCGGTATGGTGGCGGGATTCACGAGCACAGTCCTCTGGGTACTGTTTCTCAAGGAAGGCCTCTACGATCTGTACGAAATGATACCAGGGTTCGCCACCGGCTTCGCAGTGACCATCGGAGTCAGCCTGTTCACACGACCGCCTGATGGTGCTGGGGAGGAGATGGATGAGGTGCAGCGGTCGATCGGCTGCGAATGACCGACGGCCCGCTCGGGCAGCCAGCCCCATCGTGAGGATGTGATGCCGAGAACATGCTCCGCCTTCTGATACCGCTTCTTGTTCCATCGCTGGGCGTGATGATCAGCGATCTGCGAGCTCAGTTGCCTGATGTTGAGCTCATGGGCGAACTGCCCCCAGTGCTCGGAGAGAGTTCCGGCGTGGCGGTGAGCCGCGTGAACGACGGTGTCCTGTGGACACACAATGACTCCGACAACGATGCAGTTCTCTATGCGATCGATATCACAGGCGAGCTTCTCGGAACTGTCGCCCTCGAGGTAGCCACGGTTCGTGATTGGGAGGACGTGAGTCTGGGACCCTGTGTTGAAGACCGCTCAGCACACTGTCTCTACGTTGCCGACACGGGTGACAACATGAGGCAGAGGTCTGTCTACAGCATCTACATCATCGTGGAACCCCTCGTCTCCTCGAAAATCGATGTCGACTCATCCACGCAGGCATCGGTGCAGCGTGTGGACTTTCGCTACCCCGACGCCCCACACGATGCCGAAGGGCTGGCGGTGGCGCCGGAAGGAGATATCTACATCGTGACCAAGGGATGGGATGGGACGGCCCGGTTGTTCGTCATCACGAGGGAGGCGGTCGAACGAGCGATCCAGAGCAGTGTGACTGTTACTGCGGCCGTGGAAGAAGACCGGTCGATCGAGACGGGAGGAGCACTCCCGATGCTGATTACCGGTGCTGCCTTCTCACCGTCCGGCAAGACGATGGTGGCACGAAGTTATGTCGGATTTTACTTCTTTGATCGCGATGATGCGGGGAAGCTCCAGCCTCGGGAACAGACATGTCAGTTAGGGTACCGCGAGCCGCAAGGCGAGGGGATAGATTTCTTGGACGAAGCGACGCTGGTTCTCACCAGTGAGTCGCTGCATGGCAGGCCTGGAACGATTCACCGAGTTCGCTGTGATATGTGAAGGGTGGAAGTGAGCAAGTGGGCTGAGTCGGTTCTTTCGTCAATTTCGATTCATTCTTGGAGAGGGTTCGCATGCTGAGATCAGCCTGTAGGTTCTTGGCGTTCACGCAAGTGTGTTACGCTGCGGCTTCTGTCGCGCAGGCTCAGACCATACCTACACCAGAATCGGTAATCGGGTTTACGCCGGGCACCGATTTTCATTTGGCGTCGTATGACCAGGCACTCGAGTACTTCCAGCAGCTGGATGCAGCTAGTGAGAGAGTTCAGTTAGTGGAGGTTGGTCGGACTTCGGAGGGGCGGGCTTGGTACCTGGCTCTCATATCATCAGCTGACAACCTGGCTAACGTGGAACGCTATCGTGAGATCGCCCAACGAATCGCACACCCGGCCGGTTTGAGTGACGAAGAGGCAATGACGCTCGCGAGGGAAGGTAGAGCGATTATACACATCGACCAGGGGCTGCATGCTACTGAAGTTGCTGCAGCGCAGCAGGCGATACAGCTGGCGTACGATCTGATCACGGGAGACTCGGATCCCGAGATCCGAGCGATCTTGGACAACGTCATTCTGGTATTGTGGTTCTCGGTCAATCCCGATGGTCAGAACATGGTGGCTGAATGGTACCGCTCCAACCTGGGTACGCCATACGAAGTGTCGCCCATGCCGCGGCTGTATCAGAAGTACGTCGGTCACGACAACAACCGTGACGGATACATGCTCAATATGATCGAGTCTCGGGTGGTCACGCGGGCGGTGCGATATTGGGAGCCGCAGATCGTGTACAACCACCACCAGACGGCACCGTCTCCTGCACGCATATGGATCCCTCCATTTGCGGAACCGGTATCTGAGTTTGTCCACCCGCTCATGTGGCGGACAGTGAACCTGATCGGCATGTCGATGGCGCAGGCTCTGGAAGAAAGGGGACAAAAAGGTGCGATGCACATGGGTACGTTCGACAACTGGTATCCGGGTTTCATCGATCATGCCAACAACTTCCACAACATCGCATCCTTGCTCACTGAGACAGGCCTCTACCGCTATGCGACACCACACTTCTACACGGTGAGTGACTTCCCGGCACGGGCGCGCGACCTCCGTCCTGGATCGCTCTACTCGAGTCCGTGGGAGGGTGGCTGGTGGCGTCTACGCGACGCGGTGGAGTACATGGAGACCGCATCGATATCGGTATTGGATGTTGCGGCGAAGTACAAGTACGATCTGCTATACAATCGCTATCAGGCGGGGAGAGATGTCATTGCAGCGTACACGGACGGACCTCCCTACGCATATTTTGTTCCCCAGCAGCAACGCGATCCGGTAGCAGCAGTGGAGCTGCTGCGGAGGTTGGCGTTCAACGGAATCGAGGTCCACCAGCTCGAGCGAAGCGTTCAATATGAAGGCCGGATCTTGTCCGACGGCACGTGGGTGATACCGATGGACCAAGAGTATGCCAACTTCGCGCGTCAACTGATGTCTGTGCAGGAGTATCCCGACTTGCGCCAGTACCCCGAAGGGCCACCGGATCAACCGTACGACGTCTCGGGCTGGACACTGCCCTATCAGATGGATGTCAGGGTCATTGAGGCTGCCATCCCACTGCGAGAGCAGGTCCGCTCCTCGATGAAGCCCGTCCGGGGCGAGGCGCTGTCGTGGGATGCCGACGTAGCTGATGCGGCAACGTTCGATTCCCCTCCTGGCGTCGGCTTCAACTCCAATGCGGTGGCCGCCGGTATCATACCTCTTCCGGGGCGCGCGGTCGGGAGCGGCCCCGCATTGATCGTGGACATGGCCCAAAACAACTCGTTCCGTGCGGTGAACCGGGCGTGGCGTGAAGGAGGTCGAATCCGCTTCCAACCGGGCACCCCTGGCCGGTAGGGCGCAGCCGGCACGAGCGGCAAATGGGTGATTTCCAACTTGAGCGGGGCTGCGGTCGAAGCGATAGTGGGCGACTATGCGCTGCAGGCGGAACGGGGCAGCGTATCGGGTACGTTAATCAGACGACCGAGGATCGGATTGTATCGCCCGTGGCGAGCCAGCATGGACGAGGGCTGGACGCGGTGGCTGCTAGAGCAGTACGGGTTCCAGTTCTCCAGCGTCTACAACCATGACGTGGTTGCGGGAGATTTGGGTGACCGCTATGACGTGATCGTGATCGGGGACATGTCAGCCTCACAGATCACCGCGGGCTTCGCCAGGGGCTCAGTGCCACCGCGGTACGCCGGCGGTATCGGCAACGAAGGAGTCAGGGCCCTGGACGAGTTCGTCCGCAGTGGAGGAACACTGGTTACGTGGAACAGCAGCAGCATCTTCGCCGTGGACGCGCTGCATCTCCCGGTCAAAAACGCTACGGCCGATATACCGCGTGATGAGTTCTTTTTGGCCGGTTCGATTGTGGCAATGACGGTCGACCCATCACACCCGGTAATGTCGGGTATGCCCGAACGATCGAAGGTCTTTGTAGCACGCAGTCCAGTGTTCACAGTTGAAGAGGAATTCGTAGGGTCGGTCTTCGCCAAATATCAGTCGGAGGGCTCGCCGCTATTGTCGGGCTACCTCTTGGGAGAAGAACATTTACAGGGCTTTGCCTCCGGACTGGATGTGTACCACGGCGACGGACACGTGATACTGTTGGGCATGCGACCGCAGTGGCGTGGTCAGCCATTCGGCAACTTCCGGATTGTGTTCAATGCCGCCTTGTACTCGGACGGGGTCGCAAATCTGGCTCCCGCGAATGACGATTTTTGGGTCGTACCGGAGGAAGAGGGGGAAGAAGGGGAGGCCAATGATTCCGGCAGTGGGCAGAGGGACCGGAGGATGGGCGGAGAGCGACGCTGATACTGCCTCCCCACTCCCGTGACACAAGTGCGCTGGATGTGACGATGAGGGGGATACAGCGACCTCGGGGTCGCGCCCGGCGTCGAGTCCTGCCTGCAGCTCTATGCCCCAACTGGCCCACCTCTCTCACACCCTGCCGCATCCCAAGAACAACACTCGTGTGAACGAATCGCACTTTAAGAGCGTGCCGGCGAAGGTCATCGTCTCCCCCGTTCGTGGACGTAACGCCTCGTGTGCGTCCGGGGGAAACTGGACCACTGCCTTCACCGTGTGTGATCCGATGGAATCGCCGTCTATCTCCGATATTTCAAACTCGGCCTTCGTCCCCGGATCGTTGCCGAACACCAGGTCGAATGGATAGGAACTGACTCGTGTGAGCTTGCCAGACCAGTTGACCTCGAGTCCTTCGTAGTTTTGTTCAAACGTCTGGTCGATCTGGTAGCTGATCTTGCCGGTGCCAAACAGATCGTGACATACATCTCGTACGTCGAGGCCATTAGGCGGTGAGAGGTCGGTCTGCTCTTCCTGATGTTCCCCAGCTGCGTTGGGCGTGACCGAGTCTGTTTTCACCGGTTCTTCGATGTCTTGGTCGACCATTCCGGACACAGCGGCGGTTGCCGGTTCGGTAGCAGTCTCCCCGACTTCGATCGCCACGGGCTCGGGTGCCGCTGGGATTGAGTCGACGACCAAGTGGGTTGGCGTTTCATTCAGGTCACGGACGGTGAACACGGCCTCCAGATCGTCGCCCGGCCGTTTACGGCTTACGTCGGTGCCCGCGCTCTCGACCATCTCCTCGTGCCGGTCGCCGGCGTCGGCCGTGATGTTGACTGCGAAATCGACCATTCGCTTCACATTGCTCACCAGAGATGTGGGCTCACAGTCCACGCCTTTGCTGTCCCATTTGATCCAGGAATCAGTGATCTCTAAGCCGGGGTACAACGACAGCATGCGACGCACGTAGAGTCTTCGGGCGGGATTCAGAAACCCTTTCACTTTGGCCGAGTCGTTACTCCGGACCACCATGAACTCATCGAAGCTCGGGTCGCCGACTTCGATATCTTGTGCTCCCAGGAATCTCTTGAAGCTTGAGAAGGCGGTCTGTTCCGTTAGGGACAGGCCAAACCGCAGAGCCTCCGGGTAGTTGATCTCGTAACGGGTGAACTTCTTGGATCCACCCCCTTGGTTCTTGGTGCGAATCGTGATCTTCACTCGGCAGCCCTTCACGGTACCAGACAGCTCGGGCTTGGTGAGGAAATCGCCGGCGTTGTGGTGGATCTGAAGTCGCGATGCCGCTTCCTTCCAGGCTTCAGCGAGCTTCCGCTTATTCGACTGTGTAACGGCGATGGCGATACCGACACCGACCATGAGGAGGATTACGATGATCTCCATCGACCGCACCTGTTGGATCGGGTAGGGGTGGCACTCACGAGTAATCTACGGTCATCTGAGAAGAGTGGTATCCCGGACCAGATCTGCGGGTGCGATTGAAATGGCTTATCGATCCGCTCGAGTGCCATCCGAGGACCACATTCGTCCGGCAAGTAGCGCGCAACTGGAAGCCGCTTGACTCCAACGGTTGGAACATATTGACTGCCAAGGGCTTGCGACTCTTGGAGCCGTCTCTCCAGGCGTGCGGGCGACGGGCTCGGGACGCGAGACTCTGCAAGGGCGACTCGAGAGGCGGGTACTGCTGCACTAGCGCCACAAGTGGACTATATTCACACTTTCAATGGCGAAAACTAGGCTCTGCGAGGTGTTGCTATGACCTACAGTTCAGTACTCAGGAGGGGGATCGCGACAGCCACCGTAGCCGGATTGCTCGGTTGCGGGGGCTACATCAAGCAGGAGCAATACGAAAGCGATCTCAACCAGCTACGCGAGGAGTTAAGAACCGAGATGGCGGCCGGCGACCAGCAGGTCGGTGACGAGACCAGCCGTCGCATCGGTGCGCTCGAGTCCCAGATTCAGTCGCTGCAGAACGATTTGTCATCACTTTCGTCCGATTTCGATGCCAGGATGGCGCAGATGGAAGGCCGGCTGCATATCGAGATGCCGGTGTACTTCGCATTCGATGATGCCACGATTCGGGAATCGGACACAGCTGTGCTCGATCGTTTCGCAAGCGTCATTCGAGAGCACCACCCCAACGTCTTGGTGACGGTCGAAGGTTTTGCCGATCCTGCGGGCGAGGAGTCCTACAACCAGTGGCTGGGGCAGCAACGGGCCGAGGCCGTGCGGGACTATCTGATCGAGTCAGGTGGACTCAATGGCGACAACCTCAAGGCCGTGAGCTATGGCGAAGCCCGAAACCGGCAGGTCGATCCCGGTGCGTGGGGCGACGACGGTTTGAACAACAGACGGGTGGCGCTGGTCATCGAGTTCGTGGGGTCCTGAGACCAACCGGGAACAGAGCATCTGCGGGGGAGGACACTTGTGCGATCGCAAGGCCTCCCTACGCTCTGTTGTGCCGTGACCCGTCTACTCGGATTCTCATCATCCGAGACCGTGTTACGCGGAGGCTTGCCACGGCGATCCGAGTGAGCGTACTTATCCGTATGAGACCGTTTTGAACGTTTCCCTCCAATATCTGAGGTGAGACAATGCGAAGTGTACTAGCACCATCCCTGGCTGTGGCCGTTGGCGCTGCATGTGCCGGCGGACCGGCCGGGCCGTTGTTCGAATATGGACCCAGTGAGGTCCCGCTGCGTTACGAGGTGACCAGCGAGACGAACTCGGCCATCGAGACGCCCATGGGGCCACAGAACGTGGACGCGACCACCAACGTCACGCTGACGTTCGATATCGGTGAGCAGAGCGACGGTGGAAGACGGATCTCGGTGGTGATCGAAGCGCTTGAGTCCCAGAGCACGGGAATCGGGCGGCTTGAGGGAGGTGAGTTGATCGGTCAAGCGTTTGTCGGGGTGTTGGCAGCGGATGGGAGTATAGAATTCACTGGGGTTCCAGAAACACCGGCAAACCTGCGGGACTACTTCGATCCAGCAGCGTTCCTCTCGGAGCTTCTGATGCCCTTGCCCCCGGCAGGAGGTGACGTTCTCGAGTCGTGGCCGGTGCATCAGGAGACAATCGAACGAACACAGATGACCATGATGAGTACGTTCGACGGCACGGCCCGGGTAACAGGTGACACGACCTGGAACGGGCAACCTGCAAAGATCGTAATGGTCGAAGGCCAGTTTGAACTCGCAGGCACTGGAACGCCCACCGGTTCACCAGGGGAGCTCGAGATGCTCGTCACGGGCCCTGCCACGACGACGTACCTATGGGATGCCGCACGCGGAGTCATGCTCTCAGCCACGAGCCGTGGTGAGGGCGAGGGTACGGTGGCGCTGCTCAGCATGGACATCACGATGCCGGTGACTGTTGCGAGCGAACAGAGCGTAGTGCTGCAGCGATAGGGAATCGCTGAGCCCGTGAGGGTGGGACTGCGGCATCATCGCAGATTGCCGTTACCGGCAGCGTGAGGCATGTCCGGCTCGACGGGGCGAGTACGAACCTCAATGAACAGGCGCCCGGCCCTTGCGCCTGGGCACCTGACCAGTGCCGGCACAACATCCGTCCGGTCCGTCCAGTCATTCTATTGTCAAGTTTTGACCTACGGCGAGTCGGAGGGCGTCAGCCGAGCTTCTTCCTGAGATTCTCCAGCATGTCCGTCGTCATTGTTTCGAGGTCGTAGCTGGGCGCCCAATCCCATTCCTCCCGCGCGGTGCTATCGTCAATCGAAGCCGGCCACGAGTCGGCGATGGCCTGGCGAACCGGATCTACGTTGTACTTGATGACGAACTCAGGGATGTGCTTTCTGATTTCGGCGGCCAACGTCTCGGGAGTGAAGTTGGCCGCTGCGACGTTGAACGCGTTCCGATGCACGAGACGGGATGCGTCAGCCTCCATGAGATCAATCGCCGCCTTGATCGCGTCGGGCATATACATCATGTCGAGGCACGTATCGGCCTCGAGAAAACACGAGTATCGCTGGTTGCGAATCGCCTCATAGAAGATCTCGACGGCGTAGTCAGTCGTTCCCCCTCCGGGCGGCGCCACGTAGGAGATCAGTCCCGGATAACGAACACCACGTGTATCCACCCCGAAGCGCGTATAGTAATAGTCGCACAGCAGTTCACCGGCCACCTTGGTCACACCGTACATCGTCGTCGGTCGCTGAATGGTATCCTGCGGTGTCCCGTCGCGGGGCGTCGATGGACCAAAAGCGCCGATGGAGCTGGGGTGGAACACGGCGCACTTCGACTCGCGGGCAACCTCCAACACCTTGTAGAAGCCGCCCATGTTCACGTCCCACGCCACGCGGGGCTTCTCCTCTGCCACGGCGGAGAGTAGTGCAGCTAGGTGATAGATGGTATCGATGTCATACCGTCGTACGGTTTCTTGAATCTGACGAAAGTCGGTGCAGTCCAGTAATTCGAACGGGCCGGTGCCGTCGGCGTCTCGCGCTGGCGTCATCCGAATGTCAGATGCCACGACCGCGTCGCAGCCGTATCGTTCTCTCAGGGCGACAACGAGTTCTGAGCCGATCTGGCCCAGAGCGCCCGTTATCAGAATCCTCTGCACGTTGCCTCCCGCACCATGTATTGGGGGTTGGCTGCCCGAAACCGGGCTTTACAGCACCGGGAAAGGCTCTCGCTTCACTGCAGCAGCTTTCGTTCCTTAGCGGACAGTTCCAGTTCCTCCTGGAACTTCGGGTCCGCTATGCTCATCAAGGCCTCCACTCGTTCACGCAGATTCTTGCCGAACAGGTTGGCGACACCGTACTCTGTCACGACGTAATGCACGTCCGCTCGGCTCGTCACGACGCCCGCACCTTGCTTCAGAAACGGTACTATGCGGGACATTTCGCCCCGTTTGGCAGTAGCCGGCAGGGCAATGATGGGGCGCCCACCCTTGGAACGGGCTGCACCACGAATGAAATCGACCTGACCGCCAAACCCCGAGTAGATATAGGGACCGATAGAGTCGGAGCATACCTGTCCAGTGAGATCGACTTCTATGGCAGAGTTCACCGCCACCATGTTCTCGTGTTGGTGCACGGTGAACGGATCATTGACGTAGTCGACCGGGTGTGCTTCGATCAGTGGATTGTTATCCACGAAATCGTATAGCTCTTCGCTCCCCAGCGCAAACGTGAGGACGACCTTGCCAGCGTGGAGCGTCTTGTGGGTACCGGTTACCACGCCACGCTGGATTGCGCGCATACCACCGTCAGAAATCATCTCTGTGTGGATCCCGAGCTGCAGGTCACCTTCCATGGCCTCGTACACCGAGTCCGGTATGCCACCGATTCCCATCTGCATCGTGGATCCTGGCTTGATCAGACCAAGCACGTGCTGCGCTATGGCCTTTTCCACATCCGTGGCTGGCTGCGGTTCCAGTGTTGGAAGAGCTTCCGAGCGTTCAACTATCGCGGCCACTCGATTGACGTGGATGAACGAGTCTCCCAGAACGCGTGGCATCCTCTCATTCACCTGGGCAATGACCGTCTTGGCCATCTGACATGCAGCCGTAGAGGCTAGTATCTCTACCCCAAGGCTCATGAACCCATGTTCATCAGGAGGAGAGACCTGTATCATGGCGACATCGAGTGGAACGATGCCTTCCCTGAACAATCGAGGAATCTGGTGCAGGAAGATGGGCACATAGTCGGCCCTGCCGTCATTCACAGCCTTGCGGTCAGCCGGTCCCACGAAGAGTGAGTTGTGCCGGAAATGACGTTCCATACCGGGTACCGAGAGAGGGTCGTCCCCGATGAGAAGTACGTGGTTGAGCTGAACGTCCTCCAACTCATCGTTGCGCAGCGCCAGGGCACGCACCAGGGCCTGTGGGATGGCGGCATTACCGCCGTAATAGACACGGTCTCCACTCTGTATGATCTGGACAGCCTCCTCGGCCGTCTTCAATTTCGAGTTGTAGTCATCGAGCCAGTTCACCGTCGCGCACCTCCGCTCGTGAGCTCGTTCAACGGGACCGCCTCGATTCCGAGCATTGTCGCGAGCTGGCGGTTCACCATCTGACCCTGATACAGGTAGACGCCTTCACCGAACCCCGCATCATCCCGTAGCGCTCCGGCCAGGCCCTTGTCGGCTATGCTCAGCAGATATGGTTGCAGTGCGTCTGCCAACGCTCGGGACGCGGTCCTGGCGATATTGGCCGTCATGTTGGGGACGCAGTAGTGCACGACGTCGTGTACTACAAAGGTGGCCTTGTCCAGAGTCGTGGGCCTGCTGGTCTCAACGCATCCACCTTGATCGATCGAGACATCTACGATCACGCTCCCTTTCTTCATGGCTTTGACCATATCCTCGGTGACGAGGAACGGAGCCTTGGCGCCGGGGATCAGAATCGCTCCAATCACCACGTCGGCTACGGCCGTGAGCTTGTCCAGTCGGTCAGCGCCCGCAACGAACGTCTCCACCTCGCCCCGTGATTCCAAGCTCACCTTGCGAAGCTTGTCGAGATCTTCATCAAGTACGATTACTCGGGCTCCGTTGGCCAGGGCGTAACGGGCAGCGGTGCGGCCAACCGTTCCGGCTCCCAGGATGAGAACTGTCGGTGCCGGTATTCCCGGGACCGCGCCCAACAGGATCCCTCGGCCTGCTGCTCGGATCGTGAGGCAGTTGGCGGCGATGTGTACTGCCATTTGCCCGGCCATCTCGCTGAAAGGCAGGAGCACCGGATGATTGCCTGCTGCATCCTGGATCAGCTCATAGCCGATGATCGTCGCTTCCAGCTCCATCAAGCGCTCAACCACGGATCTCGGAGATACCGCGAGGTGGTGGAATGCACAGACCACCGATCCCTCTTTGAGAAGACTCAGATCGTCTGGCCGCAGTACCCCGACCTTGCAGACAACGTCGCCTCTCCTGTATGCCTCCTCTCTGCTGTAGACGACCTGGGCACCCGCCTTTTCATACTCCTCATTTGAGAACCGTGACTCCAGGCCGGCATCGTTCTCGATCATCACTGTGTGGCCGAGTCGTGTGAGGCGTGATACCGCGTAAGGTGTGAGCGCCACACGGTGTTCGTCTGGTCGCCTCTGCTTGGGTACTCCAATGAGCATTATCGGATTCCTCGCTCTTTCATGTCTGCGCCAAATCGGCGAAGGCTTCCATCCCGCGGCTGAATGCTTCGCGGTTTATTGGAAGCAGGGCGCAATTGTTTTGCAGCGCCTCCTCCATCGTTGCCACAAATCTCTCGACCGGAAAGATCTTCGTCGCAGCCACCGTCGCGCCCAGGGCCACCGTGTTCTTGACCATGGCCTTGCCGAGGTCGACCGCGATTTGGGTGAAAGGAATGCCGTAAGTCGCAATGCTCGAATCCAGCGTGGGTGGCTGTTGAATCACTGTGCTGTCGTATAAGACGATGCCATCGGCTCGCACCGTCGGCCCGAACTTCTCGAGACTCTGCGGGTTGAACACGACCAATACGTGTGGTTTGGGTGAAGCCGGTGACAAGACTTCTGTCGTGGATATATGGACATCCGCATATGAGGTGCCGCCGCGTGATTCTGGCCCGTAACTGGGTATGTGAGTCGAGTCGTATCCTGCCTTGATGGCAGTCCGAGTGGTGAGCATCGCGATCGTCTGTGCACCGTCACCGCCGGCGCCGGCAAACTTGATGGAGACGTCTTCGGCGTCAATGTGGGAAGGAAACTGCTCCACGATCTTGTCACTGCGCTCTGAGGAGCTGCCGATCACGGTGGCTACGTCTTGGGGATTGAAGCTGGGGTTGTCGAGTTCGAACCAAGGCTCGACGTCCAGATCCTTCTTGACGCCCAGAGGGAAGACCGGCACCATGTTCTGCTTGACCCACTGTTCCGCGTCTTGCGGACTCATGTGGAGGTGGGTTGGGCATTCCGAGAGGACCTCCACGAAGCCTAGACCCCTGTTCTCGACTTGTACCCTTATCGCCTTCTTGATGGCCTTTCGGGCTCGGACCCGCTGCTTGTTGTCGAACAGGGCGACGCGCTCAACGTACACGGGACCGTTCAGCTGTCCGATTGTCTCAGCCATCCGCATGGGTTCGCCGGTGATTCGCGAGCGCCCTGTGGGTGTGGTCGTAGTCCGCTGTTCCATCAAGGTGGTTGGTGCCATCTGACCTCCGGTCATGCCGTAGATGGCGTTGTTCACGAAGATGATGGAAAGCGGAATTCCCATTTGAGCTGCCTGAATGATCTCAGCCAAGCCGATCGACGCGAGATCACCATCCCCCTGGTAACTCACGACTACAGAGTCCGGGTTTGCCACCTTGTGTCCCAGCGCTACTGCGGGTGCGCGCCCGTGAGCTGCTTGGCTGTTACCTACATCCAGGTAGTAATACATGAATACGGCGCAGCCGACCGGAGAAATCGCGATAGTCCGGTCTTGCACGCCCAGTTCATCGATTGCATCGGCCAGGTATTTGTGCACCAAACCGTGTCCACAACCCGAGCAATAGTGAGTGCTCTGTCCCTTCAGCCCTTCGCCGTGGGCGTGACGTTCGAATCGACTGTAAAATACGCTTTCCATCTCATGCCTCTGCCAGAGCCGATACCTTGTCCACGATCTCCTGCTGTTGTGGCAGCATGCCACCGTAGCGCCGGACTTGCTCGATCGGTGGCGAGCTCATCACACCGGCATGGCTCAGCGCCAGTCGCACCTCATCCTCCAGCTGACCTGGGCCTGCTTCGACCACAATCAAGCCGCGCGCACGATCCAGCAGAGGGGTCAAGTGTCTGATCGGGAAAGGCCAAAGCGAGATCGGTCGAAACAAACCCGCCTTGATACCTTGGTCTCTCAGTTCCTGCACCGCTCCCTTGGCCATCCGTGCCGGAGTGTTGCAGGCTACTATCAGCCAGTCTGCGTCCTCGCATCGAAAACAATCGGCCCGCTGCTCTGTCTTGATCATGCGGTCGTACTTCTCGAGGATACGTAGATTGTGTATCTCGAGATCAGCTTCGATGATGTAGATCGACGTAATCAGGTTCCCGCGATGCATGCGGTCGCCGTACACGGCCCACTCCGGGATCCCCGGCTGGGTGAGCGTCTTGGGCAGTTTCACACGACCGGTCATCTGCCCCAGATAGCCATCGGCTGCGACTACGACAGGATTGCGGTACTCGAATGAGAGATCGAACGCGAGCATGGTCAGATCCAACATCTCCTGTGGCGTCGATGGAGCCAGTACTATCGCGTGCGTGTTTCCGTGACCCAGCCCGCGGCACAATAGCTTGATGTCACCCTGCTCCGGTCCGATGTTGCCCAGTCCTGGACCACCCCGCATGATGTTGAAGAAGACGCCGGGGAGTTCAGCTCCTATCATGTAGGAAATACCCTCCAACATCAGGCTGAAGCCAGGCGAGGATGTGAATGTCGCGCAGCGCAGACCCGCACCGCCACAGCCGTACATGATGTTCACTGTGGCCACCTCGCTCACTGCCTGAACGAAGACCCCATCGAGCTGAGGCAGCAACTTGGCCATCAACTCGGCTCCCTCCGTCGACGGTGTGATCGGGTAGCCGAATACGTGACGGCATCCGGCCAAAATCGCACCGATGGCAGCAGCATGCGTGCCCTTCAAGATCATGGGTTCGAAGTCTGGCAAAGGCACCTGCGTGTCGGGGATCGGTTCTGGCTTCGGTGCAGTCGTCTGCCGAGGACCGAACAGAGTGGCGGGATCCATGAGACTCATGTCGATCGCGCCTTCGGCAGGCATCAAACCGTAGGGCTCGGGACATGCATCTATACAGAGTCCGCAACCGTTGCAGCCTTCGAGATCCACCACCACAGGTGTCAATCCGGAAAGAGGGTCTATGTCATGACCCATATGAATGCAGTTCTTGGGGCAAGCCTCTATGCACCGTCCGCACGCCTTGCAGAACTGCGGGAAGAGAAACGGCTTCGGTCTCGCCTTCTTGTCAGTCCTAGCGGTTACCATGATCCTGAGATCCGTGTCATTAGCTCGGCTCCTCTGGCATCGAGATCTGTTTCCCTTCGTGTCGCAGCCTGCCACGACAGTAGTTCTCAAACACCCGCAACGCCCGGTCCATCGTCCGGAATGTGGGTACCTCATGCCTCTGCAGCTCGGCAGCCATCGCATCGTACAGTGTCCCACCGTCGACTACGGCAACCCAGGCTTTGGAAGTTACCTGCCTCAATCGTGCGATTTGGCTGACGATCGAGCTTTCGTCGTGGAGGCTCTCATGGTGTCCCTGACCTGGTCCCAGCGTGTTGAGAGCTTCGGTCATTGGAACACAGCCGACTACGCCGACATCCACGTTGTCGTCTTCCAACACGACGCGGGCAGCTTCGGCAAACAGTGCGTCGCCCGTTATCGGCGTGAGATCCAGTGGGTTCTGTACACCCACGACCGAGTCTATTCCGGCGGTTCGGAGAACGCCATCCAGTTTTCTCTCCGTGGCCTGAGTGAATGACGGCACGTAGAAGCGGCCCAGCGTGTCGGCAATGGCAACGCGCTCGAATCCCGCATTGGAGACGGCACCAAGGCGCCACCCCGAAACGCTGCAGCTGTTCAGGTAGCAGGCCAGGAGTGTCACGTCATCGAAGTCGGCCAGTGTGTCAGCCACCACCACGCCAGCGGTCTGCGCCAATTCGCGTGTCACCGAATAATCGCCGGCGATGGAGGCAGTGTGTGATGCCGTGGCGGCAGCACCTGCCGCGGTTCGGCCTGCCCGATACAGAATCACGCTTCTGCCGGACGCGGTGATCTCGGCCGCAGCAGATAGCCAGCGCCGCCCGTCGAGCGGTCGAAAACCCTCCACGTAGCACGCAAATATCTCGATTTCGGGGTCATCCTTCAGGTAGCTGAGGTAGTCACCCACGGTGAGGTCGCTTTGATTGCCCACCGAAATCAGATAGCGGGGGTTGAGATTGGCCAACCTGCTGGCGCGGGCTGCCGCAAAGGCTCCGCTCTGGGATATCACGGCCAGCGGCGTGGCGCGACCGGGCTGATTCCTGATCTTGTATTCCGGGATGAAAGTCGCATTGTAACGTCCCGGGACGGATCGGATCCCGAGACAGTTCCCGCCACTTATTACCGGACCCTGCCAACTGCTAGCACGAGCTTCCGCGATCGCGAACCGAACTCCCTGTTCGAGCGCCTCGGTTCCGCTACGTTCGCCCAGTCCGCCAGGGACTACTATCATGCTCTCGGCTTTTTGTGAACCAATTACCTCCTGCAATATCTCCGGCACCCGGGCTGCCGCGACGCTTACCACAAACAGGTCGACAGTTGTTGGGAGCGAAGTGATGCTGGGATAACACATGACCCCAGCTGTGCTATCTGCCCCTGGCTTCACCAGAAATACCCGGTCGGGGCTGAAGCCCTCTTGCAGAATGTTCTCGAGAATGATGCGCCCAGGGTTACGTGACTGAGACACTCCGATCAGCCCGATTGTGCGCGGTTCGAGCAGGTGCCGGATCTTGTGTATCGGACGTTCCCCAGGTGCTGGCGTGCGGCCGTCCCCCAGCTTGACGAGAACGTCCAAGGCAACGGGCCCACGGGTGGTGAGGACCAGCGGGTTGACCTCGAATTCAACAATATCGTGCGGCACCGTGGCCGAGGCCACGGCCAAGAACTTGCGCACTAGATCCCCCAGCAACTCGGGGCTGATGCGTGCTTCCCTGTGACGGATGTGCTGAGTTACCAGCCGGGTGATGGCGTCCCCTGCCAGTACCGACTCGATCAAATCGTCGGGAGTCAACTCGGGAGAGAACACGGCCAATGCGGATCCCGGCTTCAGGTTCTCTGCCAGAAACTCGGCGTGAATGCCGCCTGGTCCGAGTGTTACGATGGGGCCAAAGTCGTCGGTCCAACGCATCCCGAGTAGCAACTGGCTACCCAACGCGATGTCATGATGGACGTACTCGTTTATCGTGAAGCCGCTCACCTCTTGGCTGGCAAAGTTGCGCTCCATGCTCTGCACCGCGGCAGCCACCACGGCATGTTCCTTGGGGACTGCCAGGACACCACCTACATCGGTCTTGTGGAGGATCCGCTCCGTTACAACCTTGACCACGACCCGATCGCCTGGAAACGTGGCCAACTGCCCCGGTTCGAGATCGGCGGCGGAGTGCAGAAACTGCTGGCGAGGGACCGGGATACTCATCGCGTCGAGCAGTTGGAAGCCCTCGGGGTCGAGCAACATCGCCCGCCCCTCTGCTCGGGCAGCTTCGATGATTCGGGATACGGATTGATCTATGACTGCACTCACCGAAATGCCTCCCGACCGGAGTAGCGCTTCCGGAAGCAGGACTCGGCGACCCACTTATGCAGGCAGGAAGGGTGGACCCAGTAACTCCCGACTGGCTCTAGTCGCCATAGAAACGTACCTAGGGAAGCGGTGGTTCCGCTGTGAATCTTCATTAAGAAATCCTTAAGGTAGGTGGGCGGCCGGCCCCAAGTGGGTAAATTTGCTAATCCGCAGAAAGAAATCGACACGCGCCCAACGGGCTCCAACTTCGTAGGAGTATGAAATGGCTGGAATCGTCGGCTACGGCGCATACATCCCCCGCAACAGGATCAGAAGCGAAGAGATAGCCCGTCAATGGGGCAAGGATCCCCAGGCGATTGAGAGAGGTCTACTCCTGAAGGAGAAGTCGGTTCCGGGACTGGACGAGGACACGATCACCATTTCCGTGGCGGCCGGAAGGGGGGCGGTGGATCGGGCGGGAATCGATCCGGCGCTGATTGGAGCTGTATATGTAGGCTCGGAATCACATCCCTACGCGGTGAAACCGAGTGGTACAGTGGTGAGCGAGGCGCTGGGCATCGCACCGGAAGTTCGCGTCGCGGACTTCGAGTTCGCATGCAAGGCGGGTACAGAGGCAATGCTCGTTGCACTGGCTCTCGTCGAATCTGGTCGCGTCGAGTACGCAATGGGTATTGGGGCCGATACTTCGCAAGGCGCTCCCAATGATGCTCTCGAGTTCTCGGCTTCGGCCGGTGGGGCGGCCTTCATTTTCGGCAACCAAGATCCGTTGGCTGATGTGCTCGATGCCTATAGCTACACGTCGGACACACCAGATTTCTGGCGCCGCGAAGGAGAGTTCTACCCCAGACACGGCGGCCGGTTCACCGGTGAACCGGCATACTTCAAGCACGTGCTTGCAGCCACGCGTGCGATCCTCGAGAGCACCGGCTACAAACCGTCGGATTTTCGTCACGTGGTCTTCCACATGCCCAACGGAAAGTTCCCGCTTACAGCCGGCAAGCAGTTGGGCTTCACGAAGGAGCAACTCGAAGTCGGATGGGTGGTCCCGCAGATGGGGAACACGTATTCTGGATCCTCGCCAACGGGACTAGCCGCCATACTGGACGTCGCAGACCCCGGCGATCTGATATTGATCACCTCTTTTGGATCAGGGGCCGGAAGTGACTCGTTTGTGCTGAGAGCGACGGATCTGCTGCCCCGGCGTGTGGGGCGGGCTCCGACCGTCCGCTCCATGCTGGAAGGTCCACGACGTTACCTGACTTATGGTGAGTATGCCAAGTACAGAGAGAAGATCATTCTGAACGACTAGTGTCCCGCCGGCCTCGTCGTCGCGACAGTCCCGGCGGTCGATGCATTGCCTTGACTGTCCGGCAGGACGGGCGGGTTAGCAAAACCACTGTACATTGCGGGCCGCGGACACCGCGTTAACATCGTGGGTAGTCCACAGCTCGTCCAAAGAATAGGAGGGCAAGCATGCGCGAGGTGGCGATTGTCGGGGCCGGTATGACTCAATTCGGTGAGCTGTGGCAGTCGAGCCTCCGCGACCTCTTCGTAGAAGCCGCCGCTGCGGCGCTCCGGTCAGCGGGGGCCGATCACGTGGATTCGATCTTCATCGGGAACATGTCGGGAGGCCAGTTTGTGGGTCAGGAACATCTGGGACCGCTGTTGGCTGACCACCTGGGTATGGCCGGCGTAGCAGCCGTGAGGGTCGAGTCAGCCTGTGCCTCGGGAGGTGCTGCTCTCGGGTTGGGTTTCATGGCGGTGGCATCGGGCCTGGCCGACGTCGTGTTGGCGGCCGGCGTCGAGAAGATGACCGACGGAGCCGATGTGACCAACGTCCTGGCTTCGGCTGCGGATCAGGAGAACGAGGTTTACCATGGTATCACGTTCCCCGGCCTCTATGCCATGATCGCGCGCGCTCACATGCAGGTTAAGGGAACGACTGAGGAGGACCTGGCCTGGGTCTCGGTCAAGAACCACAAACACGGCGCAATGAATCCCAAGGCCCAGTTCCGGACGGAGGTCACCGTTGACCAGGTGCTCAAATCGTCCATGGTCGCAGAGCCACTGCGGCTGCTGCATTGCTCTCCAGTTAGTGATGGTGCAGCGGCCGTCCTCTTGTGTCCACTGGACAAGGCAGAAAAGTATACCGACAAGCCGGTGAAAATCGTCGGAAGCGGCATGGCCACGAGCGCAATGGCACTCGCGGACAGAAAGGACCTCGCTGTACTCGATGCCGTAGCGCAATCCGGAGAGAGGGCCTACAAGATGGCTGGCGTGATGCCGAAGGATGTTCAGGTTGCGGAAGTGCACGACTGTTTTTCGATCGCTGAGATCTGTTGCATAGAAGCACTCGGACTCGTGTCGGAGGGAAAGGGTGCCAAGGCAGCTGCTTCAGGCCACACTGCTCTAGGCGGTCAGATACCAGTAAACACGAGCGGTGGGCTCAAATCGAAAGGTCATCCGGTCGGAGCCACGGGCGTTGCACAGGCAATTGAGATCTTCGAGCAGCTGCGTGGTGAGGCGGGCGAGAGGCAAGTGGAGGGAGCCCGAATTGGATTGACTCAAAACATGGGTGGATCGGGCGCGAGTTCGGTGGTTCACATATATGAGGGGGTCCGATAATGCCGAGTCCCAGGTATTGGCGTGAGATTCCAAACCGCTACCGTCTCGAGGCAGCTCGCTGCAGCGCCTGCGGTGCAGTACTGTTCCCACCGCGTTCGATCTGCGCACAGTGCCGAAGTGACCAACTGGCACGGTTCCAGTTATCCCGTAAAGGGAAGGTAGTGACCACTACTGTTGTGCACGTGCCGCCCGGTGAATTTCTGATGGAGGCGCCGTATGCCATGGCGGTAGTGGAGACGCCAGAGGGAGCGCGATTGATGGTTCAAGTGGTCGACTGCGACCCAGCGGAGGTCCGGCCCGATATGGAAGTATCGCTGGAATTCCGTCTCATACGGAGAGAGGGACACAGCGGCATCTTGTGCTACGGCCACAAAGGAGTGCCGGTAGCGTAGCGCTGCCAGTTGAACAGACAAGTGCATGGCCTGTTGAAATAGATCGAACAGGAGGAGGAAGGCTTCCCCATAGCGATGCCCTGAGTGCCGGCCCGATGACGCGAGAAAAACGGGAAGTGATTCGGCTCATTGATCCCTCTACCGAGGGCGCGATGTCGGTTGAAGCAGCGTTGCATGCTCGCCGATCGGTGCGCGAGTATGATGATGCGCCGCTCACGCTCAATGAAGTATCGCAGCTGATGTGGGCAGCACAAGGAATCACCCATCCTGACGGGCTGCGCACCGCGCCGTCCGCAGGTGCGCTATATCCGCTCAACTTGCATCTCGTTGTCGGGCGTGTTGAAGGGATTGGGCCGGGTGTGTATCGCTACCGGTCGACTGGCCACTCGCTGGTCAAGGTCGCCGAGGGTGATCGACGCTGCGATCTGGCTGCGGCGGCGTTGAAGCAGGAGCAGATCGAGCGGTGTGCGGTGGTGATCGTCCTGTCTGCCGTGTATGAGCGTGTTGTCGGGAAGTACGGAGCGCGAGGCGTCTGCTACGCACACATGGAGGTTGGATTAGCGGCTGAGAACGTGCACTTGCAGGTCGTTGCGCTCGGTCTCGGGACGGTCATGGTTGGCGCGTTCGAGGACGAGACGGTGCAGGATATCTTGGGAATGGTGTCGAACGAGAAGCCCCTGGTCTTGATGCCCGTTGGTCGGAGGCGGGAATGAAGCTGTCCGGTATTCACTTGATATTGACCTACCAATGCACGCGTGAATGTGAACACTGCTTCGTGTGGGGCAGTCCGTTCCAGCGCGGTACCATGGCTCTGGATAATGTCAGACATGTTCTCGTACAGGCGGAGGAACTCGGCACTGTCGAGTGGATCTACTTCGAGGGAGGGGAACCGTTTCTGCACTACCCGGTGTTGCTGAGTGCAATACGCACTGCAGCGCGCATGGGCTTCCGTGTCGGGCTGGTCACCAACTGCTACTGGGCTACAGGTAAGCCAGACTGCACCGAATGGCTCGGGCCGCTCGCCGGCTTGGTCGAGGAGTTAACGATCAGCAGTGACTGGTACCATTGGGAGGTAGATTTGAGAGAGCACGTGAGGAACGCGTGTGCGGTTGCTGAAGAACTGGGGATGCACACGAGTGTGAGCAGCGTCGTCTATCCTGGTTGTCTCGAATCGGGGCAAGAAGACAATGCTCTGCCAACCGTGGAAGTGCCCGTTATGTATCGGGGGCGCGCTTCCCAGGAACTCGCACCGGAGGCACCGACCAGACCGTGGCTCACGTTCACGTCATGTGAGCACGAGGACCTGCGCGATCCTGGTCGTGTGCATGTCGATCCGTTTGGGAACGTGCATGTGTGTCAGGGGATATCGATCGGGAATGTGTCCAGCGCTACATTGAGTGACATATGCAGCGAGTACGAACCGGATCTGCATCCGATTGCGGGTCCGCTGCTGGAAGGTGGTCCCGTGGAGCTGGTGTTGCGCTACGGCTTGAACCACGGGCAACATTATGCCGATACCTGTCACGCGTGTTATGAGGCCCGTGTAGCGCTGCGCGGCAGGTTTCCCGACATTCTGGTCCCTGACCAGATGTATGGTGTGAAGCGGGAGCTTGATCCTCTTGAGAGTCTTAAGGTGGGGTAGGGAGAACAAAGTGAAGAGCTACAAAGGTACTATTGGGATACTCACGGGTGGGGGCGACGTCCCCGGACTCAACCCTGCCATTCGAGCAGTAACGATTCGCGCTGTGCGGGAAGGCTACCGAGTTATCGGGATCCGGCGTGGCTGGGCCGGGTTGGTCGATCTGGTGCCGGAACGGGACGCCGACAATAGCCGTCACGTGCAGGTCTTGTCGGAGGACATCGTCAATCGGGCGGGAAGAACTGGCGGGACATTCCTACACACCTCCCGCACACGGCCGAGCCATCTACCGAAGGTTGTGGTTCCGGAACGTCTCAAGGACCGATACGACGACGATATCAATGACGTAACACCAGAGGTGCTCAGGAATCTGGAGTTCTTGGGGATCGATTTCCTGGTGCCAATCGGTGGCGACGATACGTTGAGTTACGGCCAGAGACTGCACGATGAAGGTGTCAGGGTCGTAGGCGTACCTAAGACGATGGACAATGATGTACCTGGAACGGACTATTGTATCGGCTTCAGCACGTGCGTCACGCGGACGATTGAGTTGACACACGCATTGCGGACCACGGCAGGATCGCATGAGCGGTTCCTCGTGATTGAGGTGTTTGGGAGGTACGCCGGTTACACAGCGTTACTGCCCACGATGGCCGGAGCAGCCGACCGCTGTGTGATTCCGGAGTATCCCTTCGGGGTGGAGCGTCTTGCAGAATTGCTGGTGGAGGATCGGAGAAACCATCCTAGCAGGTATGCCGTAGTCCTGGTCTCCGAGGGGGCCCGGACGACATCCGAAGATATGTCGTTCGAGGGAGGTGAAATGGATCAGTACGGCCATCGTAAGCTAGGTGGTGTTGGTGACAGAGTTGCTGCGAGACTTAAGGAGCTGTCGCCTGCCTACAATGACGGCCGCCGCGTCAATGTCGTAAATCAGCGGCTGGGGTATCTGGTGCGATGTGGAGATCCGGATGCGCTCGACTCCATCGTACCCATGGCGTTCGGAAACATCGCTCTTGACTTGATACTGTCTGGCACGTCAGGCCGACTGGTCAGCGTCAGAAACGGTGTTTACGACAGTGTGCCGATCGACGTAGTGACTGGCCGCAAGAAAGTTGTCGACGTTCACAGGTACTACAATACGGACCGGCTGCGCCCGAAGTACAAGACACTGCTCAGGCAGCCTCTGTTTGTGATGACGAGTGACGTGTGATTGAAGTTTGATGGGGTGGTGTGGTACTGATGTGGGTCAACTAGATCCCGCGCAAGCAAACCGAGTCTGCCGCCCGGCCACAACGTGTGAGGAGGATTCCGTATGGCTCAGCGCGTTCTCATCCTTGGGGCCGCTGGACGTGATTTTCACAACTTCAACGTTCATTTTCGCGATAACACTGACTATGAGGTTGTTGCGTTTACCGCGACTCAGATCCCCAACATAGATGACAGACTCTATCCGCCTGAGCTTGCTGGCGCCCTTTATCCGAAGGGCATTCCGATCGAGCCAGAGGCGCAGCTTTCTGGTCTGATTCGCGAACACGGCGTAGATGTGGTGGTGTTCGGCTACAGCGATGTATCTCACGAGCACGTCATGCACTTGGGTTCCGAAGCCATGGCTGCCGGTGCCGATTACCTGCTGCTAGGTCCTCGGCATACGATGATCAAGTCTCGGGTGCCGGTGGTGGCTGTCTGCGCGGTGAGGACGGGCTCTGGAAAGAGTCAAACCAGCCGGCGGGTCGCGGCGATCCTGCGTGATGCCGGCAAGCGGGTCGTCGTAGTACGGCACCCAATGCCCTACGGCGATCTGGCCAAGCAAGCGGTGCAACGCTTTGAGTCCTACAGTGATCTCGAGAAGCATGAGGTTACCATCGAGGAGAGGGAAGAATATGAACCTCACCTACAGGCGGGCTGCATCGTCTTTGCCGGAGTGGACTACGGCAGAATTCTGAGCGAGGCTGAGAAGGAGGCCGACACCATAATCTGGGATGGCGGCAACAACGACACGTCTTTCTACCACGCAGACTGTTACATCACGGTAGTGGATCCTCATCGCGCTGATCATGCAGCACGGTATTTTCCGGGCGAGACCAACGTCCGCATGGCAGATGTGATCCTCGTCAACAAGGTGGGGACGGCCGGATTCACAGAGGTGGAGACAGCCCGCAGGATCGCTTGGGAGATGAATCCTGCGGCGACTTTCATCGAGGCAGCCAGTCCGATATTCGTAGAAGATGGTGATCAGGTGCGTGGCAAGCGGGTACTAGTCGTGGAAGACGGCCCAACGCTGACCCACGGTGAAATGCCGTACGGCGCGGGGTGGGTTGCCGCGCGACGCTACGGAGCTGGTGAGATCATCGATCCACGGCCCTACGCAGTCGGCTCGATTCGTGAGACTTACGACAAATACCCGACTACAGGCGATGTGCTGCCTGCGATGGGCTACGGAGCCGAGCAGACGCGTGAACTGGCACAGACGATTGAGAACACGCCTGCGGATCTCGTCCTGATCGCTTCGCCGATCGATCTTCGCAGGCTGATCGAGATCAGGAAGCCGGCACAGCGTGTGCGCTACGAACTGCAGGAGATCGGAGAGCCTACCTTACGCGACGTGTTGCAGAACGTCGTTCGCGACTAATACACGGGGCCGCCTGTTACCGGCGGTCTGGTCACCGGGTTTCCGTTGCTTCAACGGGATGAGTATCTCTGATGCTCGGAGCCCGTATGAACGGCATGGTCGTCCGTTTCGTGTTGAAATGAGTGCCTCCGCATTCGAGGCAGCGAAGTGCCGGCACCACGGTCTGCTGACGTGAAGGCACAGTTCCGATGCTCCGCCGCGGTCGGGCGGTTCACTGCTACTGGCCAAATCGGTTTCTCCAGAAGTCAGCTGCTGTCGGGAACACTGACTCCGTCACACGAGCGCTCACGGTCAGGAACCAGCCAAAGCCACCGTGGACCGTGAAATCCGGGTCCATCAGGTTGCCGAAACGGTAGCCCGCTGCGAGTTCAAGCTCGCGGATAGGTGAGAACACCAACGCTGGTGTAGCGTCCCAGCGCCGTGTATCACTGGTGTGCTCGATGAGCAGTCGGCCTTCACCTCGGATTGCGAGCCATCCGTGGAGCCCCTGTTGCAACCGGAAGCCCACGTAGTCGGCCCAGGATTCGAGGCGCTGATTGCCGTCGTCTATCGGTTGCTCGGCGACCGATCGCCGAACGGCGTATCGGCCGGCCAGCTCGGTGTTGACTGCCGGCGCCCAGATCACCTCGGCAGCTCCGATGAGACGCTGTTCCTCACCGGTCTGTGTCAAAGCACCGAGTCTTGGGTTGGTCTCCTCCAACCACGAAAACTTGGCCAACACGTTCAGAGCATCGGTGCTGATCGGGCGGAAGGCGGCGCCCCACAGAGAATGAAGGCGGCGGCGCAGCGTCACGTCGTTGGTTTGGAGTTGCTCGATGCGGAGAAACTCCTGGCGCGAGAGGATTGCCAGCGATCGGTTTATCGATACGTCCCCTGCAACCGTCATGAGTTGGGTCGACTGGAGCTCGCCGTCGCGATACTCACCGCGCGCACTCAGTCGGTAGGGGCTTGCCGTGGGTAATAGTTCGACACCCAGTCCGAGCGACCAGTAATCTTCTTCTGCCTGCAGATAGGGCAGCGCGCGCACCGGATCCCCGACCGAGGCGTTGTCGAGGCCGACTCGCCGTTCAAACATGGTATTGAACGTCCAGGCCGATCCGAGCCGCAGCTGGTTGTTCAGTCCGACGATCGCTGCGTTGCGTGAACCTCCGGCGACTCCCGAGAGCGCGTAGGAGCCCCAAACCTGAGTCCCGAATCCGATAGCGGAGCGGAGGCCCAGACGAGTGACTGAGTAGGGCTCGTCCGCCAGTGGGTCTATCCTCAGATGCCGCGCCTCCAATGAAATGCCAGGTAGTATCTGGTATTCCGCGCCGGCACCGACGTGACTGGGGAGGAACACATCGCCGGTGTGCGCGAACTGGTGACGCCCCTCCGTCCACAGTTTGAGTGTTTTCAGCGGTGACCAGGTCAACCTCAGTTCCGCGGCCCGAGACTCATTAGCGGACGTCGCGTTGTCGAAACGATCGGCGCCACCGCGGGCTTCTATTTGCAGGGCTTGCCCAAGCGCCTGCGTGACGCCCGCGGCAGTACGAGTCCGCTTGATGGCCTGATTCCGGAAATACTGACGTTCATGTGTCAGGCTCAGCGTGCTGGAGCCAATCTTGAAGTCGCCTCCGAGCTTGAGTTCCTCAGTTCCTCCTTGAAGTGCGATGTTCGCGGGATTCCCGAATCCATCTCCTATCTTTGACCAGGAAGCATTCAGCGCTACGGCCTCATCGAATCCGTGCCAAATCCCGCCGATCGCCGTGGCGAACCCGCTTGAGTCCGGAGTGTCGGAATACGAGACTTCGGCGCCGACGTCAAATCCGCCGAAGCGGAGCAGACGTACATCGGCCCCGGCCAGACGGTGCGCGCCAAGTGGCTCATCCGACCTGATGCCGGTGACGCCGATGCGCAAGGAATCGAGGAAACTGTGTCTCAACCATCCGGCAGCGTCGAGCGAGGCCCTCAGACCAGCCACCAGCCTCTGATCGTCTCCCTGTTCGACTTCGTAGGTTACGACGATGAAGATCGAATTGCCGTATGGATCGGCAGCTGGGATCGGGCGCTTGAATTGCAGAGAACCGCGTTCGTAGTCGATCTGGTAGTCGATGAATCGGATCATCGCTTGTCGGTTCACCACTCGCTCGGCGTTCTCCGCCGCACGAGTTTCAACCGTGATCCGCTCGCTCCCAGGGATGATGCCGGGTCTCAGCGCGTACGGGCCAGAGCTACCGGCACCGCGCACCTGATCTTGCTGCAGAGATTGGCGGGTGATGCTGCCGAAGCCCTGCCACACTACGTGACCGGTAGTGACACGCGCGGCGCCGCCGGTCAGGGCCCGTCGGTACGTAGTGAGCTTGAGGCCCGTCGCGAAGTCGTTGGTTGCGACATCACCTACTGCGACCCAATCGAAGCCACGCTCAAGTCTCGCCGCGAAAACGTTGCGTGACGGGCTGATTGCCCGGTATTGGCCGGCGTCACCGAGAATCGGGTATTGAGCCTCTTCGAGGGGGCTGTAGACCTGCCCTAGAGCGTCGCGGCCGGCATCCAAACGACGAGAGTCGTAGCTCAGCACGACTGACGTGCGGCTATCGAGGCTGCCGCGTGCAGTGATCGTTCCGAGAGCGTCAGGACTGGCGCCGATTCCCACTCGACCGATTCCGGTCAACATGAAAGGTCGAATTGCTGGCAGCACATCGATGTCAATCTGCCCTTCGAGACGACCGGTCTGCAGCGTGAGCCTCCCTTTGCCTACCTCGACGCCCGGCGTCAGCTCGATGTTCAGCCACCCCGCTCGGTCAGACTTGAGTTGGAGACCGACTGAAGACGGATCCGAGTCTTGACCGTCGAGTTCGACCGCCTCAGCAGTGACGGTGACGTTGGTTGGCCTGATCACCGGTACTCCCCATTCGTCAATGAGCCTAACGCGGACCGTTCTTCGAGCGTGCCGGTCCGCAGTCAATGTGATCGGACCAGAGGGGAGCTCGAACCGTGCCGCCGCCCCCGAGACATGTACCGTCATGCTGTCCCAGCGTTCTTGCTTCCAGGAATTGAGCATACGGACACGCAAGCGGTGCGGTCCACGATCCAGGGACACGCCGATGAAGTCGTGAACTCCGTCGATTCGCAGGTTGGCTTGGTCAATCAGGGAATCGCCGTCAAACAAGGCGACGGGTGCTCCTGGTTCACCACGGACCCCGACGAACACGCGATCGCTGCTCAGCACGGCTCCATCGCTGGGATTGAACATCTCGACGCCGGGTCCGGCAATGAACGACCGGCTGCGATCTTGCTGACGTTCGTCAGCTGTCCGCAGGGTGGAAACCACTACAGATTCGGAAGAGTCGACTGCTCCTGCGGTTCTCAGCTTCACGACGACCGGGGTCGTGGGCTGGTCCGGGAAGATCCACTGCAACAGGAGACCACCGCCGGTGACTGCGCTGATCGTCGGATCCGTTGCCGGCGCGTTGCCCAACCGGGTCGTACCGGGGATAACCTGCCAGCCCGACGGCAGGGACAAGGTGAGAGTTGGCCAGCCTGCAGCGTTTGGCGCGATCACGATCTCGAGCTCGGCGCCATCGGGAACGGCACTTGGTCTGGGTAGCGAATCCGTGATTGCTCGCGGACGGCTGATGGTGCTTGCCGGACGCAGCGGATTGTGGATTTCGGCACTGAGCAATTCCGCAGGACGATCGCAACCTTCTAGGATGGCCATCGCAGAATTTTGCTCGGTTACGGCCCATCCCTTGACCTCGATTCTGGAGCGTGGCGCAACCGGGGGTAACGTGATGCGCCCGCCCACAACAGCCGCAATAGTGGAATCGCCGGCAAGGGCAAAAGCCGAATCGATCGCCGGCTCAAACAGGACGGCAACGTCATCTAGCTCGACGTCATAAGGATTGGCGACTACCAGTTCGTACTCTACTGTGCTTCGCGGATCGAGCGTCTCGACCACAGGCGTAGGATCAATTGCCTCCACAACCGAGTCACGGTCGTCCAACATGCTGCTGAGACGGTTGTGGAACCTCTCAGTCTGTTCAGTCGTGCTCTCGTTTAGTACGTGCAGCTCCACGCGTCGGTTCAACGCTTGACCTTCTGGCGTCCGGTTGGAGGCGACGGGTCTGAACGGACCGTAACCCTTGGCTACGAGTCGTGCCGGATCTACGCCCCGTTGAATGAGGTATTCCCTCACGGCGTTCGCGCGAGCTGGGGCGAGCACCATATTGAAGGCCAACGAACCGGCGGAATCGGTATGACCCGCGATCTCCACGCGGATCTCGGGATAGGCCAACAACGATTCGACGACTTGGTCGAGTATCGCGAAGGACACAGGCGTGAGGTCGGCGCTCGCCGATTCGAAGCTGACACCCCTGAGAACCAGTGGTCGTACAACCTCTGCGCTATCGACCGTCGGGATCTCGACCGTAGTCGTCTCACGGACCGCGGTAGCCGGCGGCTGTGTTGGTCTAGGCTCGACTTCGCGCTGAGGTGGAATCGGGCGGGCCACGAACTGCCATGTGAACGGCAGATATACCGACTCTATCTTCCCTTCGGTGGGCACCACCGGGAAGCTTATGCGGGGCGTAGTCCAGCCGTCGCCGGCCCGTATTGCGAGATCCTGTTGACCTGCGGTACCCGACACACTGTAGCCGGCCGGCAACGTGGCGCGGTCGAGTCGGAAGGAGTGATGGCCGGCCCGCAGGTTCACGAACGAGAACTTGCCATCGCCGTCCGACGTCGCCACGGCTCCACTGCCGCTCCAAATCTCCACCCCTGCGACACCGGGTTCGCCCGGGTCCTGCGTTCCGTCGCCGTCGCGGTCGAGCCAGACCTTCCCGATCGCCGCTCTGGTCTCCATCGGCCAGTTTGACCTCACTCTAACCCAGGCCACCGCTTCGTCCGATGTCACCATCCTTCCCTGTGCAGCGGCGTAGGCCCGGTTCTCGATGATCTCCGTGGCGGCTGATACGATGGCAACGGAGTAACGGACGGTGCGGCTGGCACCGGCCGCCAGCGTCGCTGTGACGTAGATCGTCAGGTTGCGGCCATCGGCCTGAGCTGAATCTGCACCGACCAAGCTGTTGATGGCGTAGCGGCCGCCTTCCGGAAGCAGATCGTGGATCGTAACGTCCGCCACCGGCAGCTGACCGGTATTCTCGACGATCAACGTATACGGCACGACCTCACCGATTCCCACCTCGAGCAGCCCGGCAGTCTTCTCCAGTGAGAGTTGTGCCTCGTCCAGACCGATCAAGACGGCCTCTTCTGCAACGGCTATCGCGCTTGAGGCATTCGAGGCCCCGAGAACCGCCACGTTCCGGACGCGCAAGGTATCGATCACGCTCTGACTGACTCGGGCAGTCAGCGTGACCAATGAAGTGTCTCCTGGTTGCAGATCACCCAGATCCCAACTGAGGATCTGGCCCGCCAACTGGGGCGAAGGTTGCGCTGCAACGAACTCAAGACCCAACGGCAGTGAGTCTGTGAGAACGACACCCTGTGCAACAGCAGTAGCGGATCCGTTACCGTACTCGATGGTGTACTGAATCGTCTCACCTATGCGAGCCGTGTTGGCGCCCGTGAGCAGCTTGGCCACGTGCAACTCCGGGGGCACGACGTTGGTCGAGACCTCGTTCGATGCCACCGAATCGGGGCCCACCACGGTCTGATAGAACGCCGCGGCACGGTTGGTGATGATCCCCGTGGCACCGGCCGTCACGCTCACTCGAAACTCGGCGGTCCCGGTCTCACCGCTTGTTATGTCCGACAGCTGGAACACGACTCGACGATTGGCGGCGTCGTACCAGCCGGCATCATCCGCGGGATTGTCACTTTGGGCGACGCCGTTCCAGCGCAGGGTTCCGGGCACGTAGGTCACACCGGCCGGCACCGTGTCGACCAGGGTGAAAGCGGTTGCGCCGTTTGTCCCGGTGGCCGAGAAATCGACCGTGTACGTCAGGTTGGCGCCTGTCGTTACACTGCTCTGATCCACCGACTTGGTGAGAGTGACCGTGATTCCGGCGTCACGAACCTGGAGCTCGTTCTGCAATGCGTCGGTCATTGTCGGGTCAAACAGACTGACGGCTGTGACGGCTATCGTGTCGACTGCCCCGCGAACTGCGGTGCTAGATGGTATGTCAACCGCTACTAGGACGTCGATTGCTTCACCTGCCGCGAGAATGATCGCTTGACTCAACTGAGAGTCACCGGCATCCAGCGATCCGTCACCGTTGACATCGCGGTACACTCTAACCGGCCAACCTGTGATGGAAGCAGCTGAAACAGTGAGGCTGTCGACATCGTTTCCGATGTTCGTCAATGTGTGTTGGAAGACGGCCGTGCTGCCGGGGTCGAACAGGCTTGTCCTCGGCGGCTCGATGTCCACTGCGGCGGCCTGTCCCACCGTCACCATGACTATGTTGGAGGTGACGGTGTATGAACCACCGTTTAGGTCCTCGTATGTGGCTTGAGCCGAGTCTGCGATTTGCGTTCCCGCCGGTGTCTGCGCCTTTAGTGGCGCCGACAGAGCGGCGAGCGACAGCACGCAGAGTAGCCCGCCGATCTTGCGACCGGATCGGGCTCTCTGCCCGCTGCCGCCCGTCACCCTACGGGAGAAACGCATGCAGATGCTTCAGCCTCTAGTTGATCTGCACTCGGATCCAGAATGACACGCTCGCGCCTGGGCCGAGTGTGCCCGTGAGGTCGGCATCCACGTCGTCCGGTGCTACGGTGAAAGTCCAAACCCCGACGTTCGCACTGGCCGACTGGGCTGTCACTTGAGCCGGCTGCGGGTCATCGACGTGCACCGTTTCGGCGTCCGTGGAACCGGTGTTCGTTACTGTCACCAGATACTGAATGAACTCATTCGGCAGCACCGTGTCGCCAGCGCCGATCAAAGTCGTCTGGTCATCGCGATAGGCTGCCTTGGTGATGGTCAACACGGGCCGGATCACGGTCAGGTCTGCGAACCCGTCGTCATTGGTGGGATCGGAGACCGGACTGGCGGACAAGAACAGCGTGTCGACCGTGCCGCCCGGGACGTCGTTTATCTGATACTCGACCACCACGTTCACGGACACACCGGAACCCAAGTTGGTGATTTGGGCCGTGGTGCCGGCAGTGCCGTCGACCGAGACAATCGTTATGGCGGTACCAGGGTTGGACGCCGTGAGATCGAAGTCGTCCGCGATGTTACCGGAGTTGGTCACTTGGAACGTGAACGTCTCGTTGGTCCCGTTGGACGGGAGCAGTTGGAGGTTTTGCAGCCCGTCGGGTGTGACGGTCGCGGCGTACACGGCCGGCGGAGACACAGTGATGGTACCGTCGTTGGACTCCAAGTTGTCTCGGAAGGACGTGCCAGTCAGAGTGTAAGTGGTAGACACTCCGCCCTGAGCCGCCGGGACATCGAAGACCACTTGGATCTCAACTGAGTCGCCTGCAGCGATCTGGGTCGTCGACAGAGCCGTGTTCAGAGCCGCCAGCGTCGCCTGGGGTGTCCCGTCCAGCACGTATCCCGTCACGGAAATCACGCCCGGGTTGGCACCCAGGTCCTCGGTCACCGAGACGGTGTCGACTCCATTTCCGGCATTCCTGACATAGAATGTCAGAGTGTCGTTGGTGCTCGGCGACGCAGGATTCACGGTCGCTCCGTCCGGAGTCGCGTCGATGGCTGCTTGGAAGCCAACAGTCACACTCACGCTGCCGCTCACGGGCGCGTATGCGTTGCCGTTGGCGTCGGTCCAGGTCACCTCGGCCGTGTTGGTGATCACGGTGTTTTCCGGCGTTTGAGCTTGTGCCGTCACTGCCACGACAGCCGTCAACAACCCGGCCATGGAAAGTGCTCGAGCACAGCTTCTTAGCATCCAGTTCATCATTTCTCCCTACTCCTTGGTTCTGGCATCAATTGCATAGACCAGGCGTGGCTCACTTGCCCGGTTCTTTGGTCTCATCTTTGCTGGGCAGTTCGGCACGAAACTCGGCTGTCACTTGCGCGCCCGACTGAACCGACCCTTCGACGCGCCAGCGGATGTGTGTGTATTCATCCGGCGTGGCGGGCCTCATCACCCGTTCACCGTCCACGATCTCTTGCACCATTGGCTGTTGCGAGTAGGTCTGTCCTCGATCGGCGGAGTATTCGATCACCACGTCGTCCCGGTCGGCTGTAGCTGTTTGGCCGACGTACTGCAGGCCCGCCGGCAGTGGATCGACGAACTCCACATTGCGGACCTCGGAGGCCGTGACGTTGGTGAAGACCAAGCGGTACAACACGACGTCGCCGGGAAACAGCGTTTGGGCGTCACCACCGTTCCGCGCCACCTCCTGGTGGCGTGCATCGCTGGCCATGAGATTGGTTGCCGTAATGACGAGTGCCTGCTCTTGGTCGGCGGCCTGAGCAGACCCCGCCGAGGCGCCCAAGGACGTCACGGCAATGAGCGAGTAGATCATCCTGCGCAGTGCCTTCATCTTCTTCCTCCTCCGTTCCTCTTCCGTTTCTGATTCGGTTTCTGACTCGGTCTGGGTGCTTTCCGGGGTCGGCGTGCGGCTCGCCGTCACCCGAGCCTCTCGCCACTCGAACGGACGTTCGCAGCTCGGGCAGACGACCCAGTTGCCGAAGAAGGCTGTGCGGTCATGACCGCCGATCATTCCGCATTGGGGGCACCGTAAGACCACGTCTGTCTCCTTACTGGGGTCCGTGTTTAGACTCTGCCACACTCCAGAAAAGGCAGTTCCCGTGCCCCGTAGCCGGCAGCGGGTTGATGTGATGTAATGGATTGTTTTACAACGACTTAAGCGGTCTGGGCGGGGTGCTGGGCGGAGTGATTTCTGGGGTCCATGTTACCGATTGGTAACTCGTTGGGTAACGGTGACCGTGCGGCAACCGCACTGCGACGAGGTGTGTAACGAGCGCTGGGATGGCAGTTGAGTTGGTGCTCCCTGGGTCACCGAATCCGCGCCACGAACTCCAGGGTACCGGAGTTGTCGGGTGGCGTGGAAGTCAGGTCGTTTTGCAGCAGCCACCGTATGTTGTTGACGCAGCGGTCGTACCCTGCCGGAGCCGCGCAGCCCCCGGATACCGGGACGTACGTCCAGCTCGCACCGCCGTCGTTCGAGTATTCCACTATCGTGGTGATACCGGGGGGCAGGTTGCTGCTCACGCTCCCCACTTGGAAGTCGACTTGCTGAGGGAGCGTGTCGGCGACCACAACGCTCAGCGCGTTGGCTGTACCGACATTGCTGATCGCAAGTGTGTACGTCAAATCTATGCCAGGGGTAGGTGAGCCGGGTGGATTCACGGACTTGGCTATCGTCATTGCTGCGTACATGGCTACTTCAGGACCGAGGCTGGTTGCAGGTTCCGGTTCCGTGTACCTGCGGACTATGAGATTGTCCCACCAGCCTCTGGACTGCGCCGGCGCGACGCCGATGTAGCCGGGCTGGGGTGCCGGGGTAGTACCGCTGAGCAGCGGGGTCTCGCTGGTGAACCACGGCTCCGTGTCGAGATCACCATCATCCCAGAACCGCGCCGTAGTGCCGAACACGGCAAAGGCCCAGGTTCGTGCCTGGTATAATGGCCAGTATGTCGTGGGAACTGCTGCTCCGCCCAGTGTGTTGCGCTCGCCATTGGTCCACGTGTCCCATGCTATGGCTGGGGAGTCGCCATAGGAGCCGTGCGAATAATGCACATACACGTGGGTCGACGAGGTACTGATTGCCGATAGGCGTGCCACTATGACGTCCGTCGCATCGGTTGGGAAGGTGGCGCTCGCATAGTGGTCTACGGTGATGAGAACGTCCTGCTCCCCATTGGAGAACCCTGCGTTGTCGACGTACATGTCCGAGGCGAAGTTGTCGTTGGTGTTGAAGCGCACCCGCTGCGCTCCGGCTTGGTATCCGGGTGCGCGGTAGCGGTCGCCGTGTACATCTACTGCGCGCGCCCGGGTCAGCCGCCCTCCGCTGAACGGATTGGTCGAGAAATCATCCAGCCACAGGTATACGTTCGTGTTGTCCACCATGAGTGGCGGGCCTGCAGCCGGATTTCCGTAGAAGATGAAGTGATTCGAGTCGGATCCGCCGGCCGGGATATCGGCCTGACACTGGAAGATGACGTGAGTGTCGGCGGTGTTGAAGCCGGTGACAATGCGTGGCACGTCGATCCAGCTCGATCCGTCCCAATACATCACTCGCAGATCGCTGGTATCGGCCAGCATCTCGCCCTGCGCCACCTCGGTGGCCGTATCGAATCCGGTGATTCGGACCGTATATCCCTGGTAACCGTTGAATGGCGTGTTGGGACCGGTTGTGATATCGATCGAGCGGCGGCGCGTATACCCGATCGGCCAAACGGATACTTGGGGTGACGCACTCACGCTAACCAGCACGGAATCCCGCTCTGGCAAGAGCGGGGCTCGCGGAGCAAGCGTGACTGCGATTCCCAATACGGCCGCGGCGCGCGAGACACGCGTCGCTCGCTCAATCGAATGCACCGGTCGCTCCTAGGTGATGGTCCCGTTAAGCCACTCTGTTTGGCCTCACGCCGACGGTAACGTCAGCGCAGCACGAGACACTACTGCGTGGGGCGAAGAAAGCACGACTCATGCCACACATCTGCTGAAGCTAAGCTATTGTTGGCACGTGACTTAAGCTCATGTTCCGGATGCCGGGCAGCTGCCGAGTTACCGTATGGTTACCGGCTCGGTAACGTTACACTTCATTGAGGAGCCCGTATTTCTTCCGCTTCTCCCACAGGTTCTTGCGCGAAATCCCTAGAACCTCTGACGCCTGCTGAACACTGTCGCACTGGCTCAGTGTGAGACGGATGTACTCTCGCTCGGCCTCCGCCAAGGAGAGCCCTTTGGCAATCGCGAATTGGTCAGCGCAGCTCGGGGTCACGGCCGCGCCACTGGCGAGTCCGAGCGGTGGCAGGTCGGCCTCTTCCAGTACCGGTTTGTCGGCGAAGATCATGGCCCGCTCGATGACGTTGCGCAGCTCCCGTGCGTTTCCGGGCCAGTCCCAGGCGATCAGGCGCGCGCGTGCCGCATCATTTATCGAGCCGACGTCCTTGCCGAACTCCTGGTTGAACACCGCGCGGAAGTGGTCCGCCAGTATCGGGATGTCATCGCGTACCGTCCTCAATGCCGGGAGCAGGTGAACGACAACGCTTATGCGGTAGTACAGGTCGGCACGGAACACTCCGCGCTTGACTCGGCTTTCGAGATCCTGATTGGTGGCGGTTATGATGCTGAGTTCAACCTCCATCTCGTCTGTGCCACCGACCCGGCGGAAGCGGCGTGATTCCAGGAAGTTCAACAGCTTGGCCTGCAACTCGGCCGGGATGTCGCCGATCTCGTCGAGGAACAACGTACCGCCATTAGCCACCTCGATCAGTCCCCGCTTTGATTCGCGTGCATCGGTGAACGCGCCCTTCTGATAGCCGAACAGCTCTGCCTCGAGGAGATGGGAGGGCAGTGCCGTACAATTGATCTCGACAAACCGCCGTGCGGCCCTTGAACTGGAGTAATGAATGGCGCGAGCCACCAAGTTCTTGCCCGTCCCACTCTCGCCCAATAACAGAACGGTGGGGTACGGAATGGCCGCCACCCGCCCGACGAATTCCCGCACCTCCTTTATCTTGGCGTGCTTCCCGAGTATCGCGCCGGCCGAGAACTTCTCCTTGCGGGTCTGTTGCAGGGTGGCGGCTTCCTCTCTCATGGGCCGTTCAGCCAGCGCCCGACGCAGCAGTGTGTTGAGTTCGTCTAGGTTGACCGGTTTGGTCAGATACTCGTTTGCACCGGCCTTGAGGGCCTCGATCGCCGTCTCCATGTCGGCGTGGGCGGTGAGCACGAACACGGGTAGAAGAGGGTCGATCTTGCGCAGATCCTGAGTCACTTCGATGCCACCGATGTTAGGCATCAGCAGATCTGTGATTACCGCGTCCGGCGGCTGTTCGACACAGCGCTGGTACAGATCCTCGGCGCACTCGAAGACCTCGGTACGAAAGGACCCGGCCTGTGTCAGATTGACTGCTAGTAGCTTGGCGAACGATAGATCGTCATCGACGATGTAGACTTTGGATGGCATGCCTGCAATCTTTGCACTTCCGGCCGGGGTTACAACCCCACGGGTGCCGGTTGAGAGAACCCGCATAGCGAGCGCTTGGTGATGTCAGACCTGTCACCTGAGGATCATGCAGACTTTGCCGACGCCGTAGCAGCGGTCCGGAAGGAATTCCATGAAGGGCTGCCAGGCCGGGTTGACACCCTCGAATCCATGCTGGAAGTCCTGAGTGGGGGGTTCGATCGCGCGGCCGCCGAGACGTTCTATCGCCAATCCCACTCACTGAAGGGCACTGCCGGCTCATTCGGCGCCCTTGAACTAGTGGAGCCTGCCGCCAGCATGTCTGAGATGGGCCGGTCTTGGCTCAAGGTGGGTACGGCGAGCGCCGCAGAGCTGTCCCGCGCTGAGGGAGAGCTGGAGAGGCTGCGTGCGGCAGTGATCGCTTACTTGGAAGGCTAGCTGACCGGCGCGGAGCTGCGCCCCGACTCAAGGGACTGGTGCGCCACCTTGCCGCCCGAGAAATGCTCGCAGGTCACCCACGTCGTAACGCCCATTCTGGTTGCCGATGGAGTCGAGATACTGCTCCTCCGCTGCGGCAAGGGGCTCGCCGGCATGATGGAGGAACCGCTCCAGCAAGCGCTCCATCGGTGTGGTCGAAACGGCCAAGTGTGCGATGTCATTGGCGAGAGAAATATCCGTGAGCCTGACGCCGGTCGTGGCACCAATGTTGTTTCTGGCAGATGGCTGCGTGAAGTTGGTTAACACTCCGGTGGCTTGAGCACCCCAGGCGTCGCCCGGCTCGCCGCGGTTACCGCCTTCCAGGAACGTCCGTAGCAGACTGCTGTTGCCATCCGCCTCTTCGAGCCGCACCATGTGCCAGCCAGGTCCCGACTGAGCAGGCTGGTTGCCCCTGACGGTCGGGTCTACGTGGTAGATGAGTACGCCCGACGCCGGCAAGTCGCGATCAAAGCCCTCTTGTTTGCGGTACTCTGCTAGGAGGTACTCGTTGGTGTCCGCCGGGGCGCCGTACTCGAGCGGGATCTTCAGCACCCGCTGGCTGCCGATGACCGGCTCCAACGAGTATTCCGCCCCTACCACGTTCTCCACCACGTGGACCTCGGACAGCCAGCCGAGCCGCTCCTTCTCCCAGGCTCCTAGGTGGGTTGGTGTGGTCCAGGCCGAGCGATCCGTGGTGCCACAGCCCCAGGCGCCCGCGGCCATGAGTGACCAACAGCCCACGACCCAAAGCCGCTGCTCCGGCAGGACTCCTCTGGTCCGGTCGTACAGATCGGGCAATCCGAGGACGTGTCCCAGCTCGTGGGCGATGGTCGTTGCTGGTTGAACGGAGGAGCCATCGCACGTGACGGCGCTTTGGATGATGTAGTCGTTGACTCTGATCGGATCCCCGTCGGGACGCAGGTCGTCGGTGCGATACGCAGAGTCTGCCCAGCCGGCTACCACCCATCTGTGGGGCCAGATCCCCGGGCCGCCGCAGGATGCTGCTACCTCGAGGAACTCGAAGGCCACTGCATCCACGTAACCGTCGTCGTCACCGCTGTTGGGAATCCCGTCCGGTCCGTCGTTGTCGAACCGACCGAAGTCAGTCATGGGGTCGGCCTGCTCCAGCGCTTCGAGGAGGTACGAGCCAGTGCCAGCTTCGCTCCCGAGTCCAAACGACGTTCCGACTGCGCTATCCAGGGTGATTGCAGTACTGACCCAGGGCAGCGTTACCCCCCTTATACCGAAACGCCCTCCAGATACCTCGCCATAATATTCGCTTACAGTCCCGTTGGCTGACGGGCCGTCAAACAGGGCTCGCTGGATCTCCGGTGCCGAGACGTGCGGTTCTGGTGAATCCGCGAAGAGTGCCGGTATCACCACGAGGGGCAGCGTATCGGAGACTGACTGTCTGGCTTGCACTGCCCGTGCAACTCGTGCGATCCAGCCGTGGCGCAGTTGAAAGGCATCCGGCTGCTGGCGTATTCGATCGAAATAGGCCTGCGGTGGTCGCCGACCTGAGATTCGAGCAGCGACTTCGATGTCTTGGGCCGTCGCCAAGCCCGAAGCAGCGACGAGCGTCGCGAGAACCACTGCGACTGGCACGACAACTTGCCGGTTCATCGCTGTGTCCTCGAACCAACCATGGCATCGAGCGGCTGGATAGCGAACCAGTAGCCTGCGTTGGACCTCAATCGATTATCGCCGCCCGCCACTTCCATCAACCGCGCGTCGGGTGGAATGCTGCGGTCATCCACGTCGACTAGGAACTCGATAACACCTGGCTCGTTCGGGAGCACAACGATGCGAACAGTATTGCCGCTGCGCGAGGAGAACAATTCGCCGTCGATCGCTGTGACCGCGTTGATGCCGGGGCCGGTGAGTTCGACAAACGCCGCCGCGTCATCCCGGCCGAACAATGTGCGGAGCGCTACCTTGAGTTGCCCCGGCCCCGTCGGTCCAGCAGGGTCGCTGCCGCAGGCACTGAATCCGAGCAGCGTCCAGACGACTAACCCTACCCGTGCACGGGTTGTGTTCATGTGCATCGGCCTTTTCGATCTCGTTCCACCATGGAAGGTAATGGGATGGAGAAGAGGTCAACGAATTGCTACCCTGGGCGATAGGTAGACGTTCCGACGCCATTGTCCGGTGTGATTCGGTTGGACGTAGTCGTTCTCCGCCTCGTCTCTTGCTCACAGTGCTCGTTTGGCACTACCGTACTAACGGGAGGTGGCAGCGCGCTTGAGCACAGCGGCCGTCGTAAGAGCAGGTGACAAGGCCGGCAGACGCTCGGTCAGCATCACTGCTGTTTTTTGCCCGGCCATGGATGACGGCGGAGGTACTTGGCGCTGCGGGCCACCCCGATGGCCGCTGACCGACAGAGCCACCAGAACCGAGAAAGGTACGTCAATGAGACGAGTGCACATCATCCCGGAGGAGGAGTTCAGGTTATACAGCGCTTTGGTGCGGAAGGAGGCTGATCTCAAGCAGAGGGGACTCGGGACCTGGCGCCGCAGCGGGAAGAAGGTGCGGGATCGTGCCAGGTGGACTCATTCGCGTTACCCGGGCTGGATCAAGATAGCGCGAGGCATGGGTGAGGTCGTGCAGATCGAAGTCCACTCTGAGGTCGAGTGGCAGTTGCTCGATTCCATACTCGGTTTTCTCGACCGCCACTTTGCGGACGAGATCAGGTCGGTTCACATCTTCTATCACTGACTGAGTGGGCGGCGCCGAGTTGGAGGCGGGTAGCCTCGGGCGCCGACTAGATTGAGGATCCGCTGGGCAGCAATGTTGTCTGGCGGTAGCCTCTTTTCCAGTACAACGTCTACTCGAACATCCTGTCTAGTTTGCGTATCTCGGCTTCGGCTCCGAGTCGGCTGAACAGTGCGCGTGCTGCTTGTGCTGTCTCTCTGGCGTCGTGCATACGCCCTGACTGCCTGAGAAGATGAGCCAAATCACGAGTAGCATCTGCTGCCAGCAACGGTCGGTCGAGACTGTTGGCGCGCTGGACTACATCGCGTAGCATGCGTTCCGCCTCTTCGGTGTCTCCCAAGGCCACCAGTGTATTTGCCAGAACGCGCAAGTCCTGTGCTTCCTCTACATCGTTTCCCAACTCCCGATGTGTTTCCAGGGCGCGCTGTAGCTCGTGCTGTGCCAATACCGGCTCGCCTGACAGGAGCCGGATCTCGGCACGTCCCGCCAAGACCTGCGCGAGTAGTGTGGGGTCCCCAGCACGCTCCGCCTCTTGCACCGCGCGATCGGCCTCATCCAGCGCTCGTTGCAGTTCACCCTGGTCACGGTAGGTGATTGCCAGGTTTGGTCGCGTTTCCGCGATACCGCGCCGCAGGCCAGCCTGTTGGAAGGCTGCAATGGCCATCGTATAAGAGCCGATTGCCCTGGCGTATTGACCGCGCAGATTGTTGACGATGCCCAGGTTGTTGGAACAGCGACCGACGGTGGCGTGGTCGCCCTGGTGCTTGGCAGCAGCCAGGGCTTGCGTGAAGTACTCGGCCGCCTCGTCTATATGGCCAGTTACCAGTGCAATGGCGCCGCGTGCGTTCAGCGACCGTGCCTCGATCGACCGATCTCCCCGATCGCGCGACCGGCTCAGGGCGAGCTCGACCCACCGTCTGCCTTCTCCGTGCCTTCCCAGCCGCGCCTGTGCGGTGCCGAATAGTAACGCGAGTGTTGGAGATTCCCTGAGTTCCTCAGCGGATCGGCCGCCCAGGTACTCCACCACCGCGGCATGCTGGCCAGTTGCGGCGAGCCTGCGGACCTTGTTTAGGTATTCGAGCGACTTAAGCATGGCTCAGCCTATTTGTCCCAAGAGACTACGTAGCCGGAGAAATGATACAAATGGGTCTTGAACCACTCACGGCCGGAGTCATGTGAAGACACGATGGGGTACCACAGCGTGCCCGCATCCTGCTGGTACCAGAGTCCCAGCCGATCGTGCTGCACGTCGCCGTCGTCTGCGTCGACATTGCCATCACCATCCAAGTCGCCGCCAGCGACTTCGTACCACAGCTGCAGCTGGGCTGGTGCAGCCTGGTTGAACACCAACCCGGCCGGCAGGAACTTGACCAACAGTTGATCCGGATCGATCGTGACGGTGATCTCTACCGAATCGCCTTGTGAGAAGAGAGTCCCGTCAGGTCGACCGTAGAGGCCGTTGGCGGGCACCGTGAACGAAAGGAACGAACCGCTTTCCTGATCGTTGTTCACGTAGTCGACGCCGACTGTGACCTCACGCCCGCGGACGGCCCAGAAGCTCAGCTCATAGGTCTCGAGTTGTGGGTCACCGCTGGCTGAAAGCGCCATCACGTGGAACAGCGGTTCGTTGCCCCGAGTGATCATGCGGGCGTCGTACCGGATCGGCTGCAACGCTGCCGCTGTGACGCCAGGGCCCGAGATCGAACCCAGGGCGTCTCGCTCGGCGAGCTGGTGCGGCGGACCAGTGCTGTCGCCACAAGAAGCGAGCGCGAGCACCAGCCCAACTGGGAGTATGTGGACTAGGCGAGACACGAGTTCCTCCTCTTTGAGTACTTCACGCAGGTACTCCTTCATCTTCCAGCAAACGTCGTAAACGCCGTCGGGATATCCCAAGGCGGCGGGCGGCCTCGGAGCGATTCTCGTTGCACAAACCGAGTGTTGCTCGGGCAGCCGCAGTTGTGATTTCATCCAGTTGGGCCGGGAAGGGTATCGGGCCAGATCCCGGAGATTTCAGATCGGCTTGCGGTAGCAGCTCCTTGGCATCCAACTCGCCCACGTGCGACAGCAGGAGCGCCCGTTCCACGGCATTCTTGAGCTCGCGCACGTTGCCAGGCCAGTGGTACGCCAGCAGAGCACGTCTAACCTCGGGCCTGACGTGCGGTGCCGGAAGACCGTGCTGCGTTGCGAGCCGCTGTAGTATTGATTCGGCGATCAAGACTACGTCGTCGCCGCGCTCTCGTAGCGGGGGCAACGACAGCGTTATGACGCCCAAGCGGAAGTAGAGATCCTGTCTGAAAGATCCGTCCTTGAGTGCTTGTCGTAGATCTTCGTTTGTGGCTGCGATTATTCTGACATCGACGACGCGTGCCTTGGTGCCGCCGACGCGGCGCACCTTCTTGTCCTGCAGCACACGAAGCAGCTTGGCTTGTAGTGCGGGGGGGAGCGTTCCGATCTCATCGAGGAACAGTGTGCCGCCCTCCGCCACCTCGAATAGGCCTGGTTTCGATGTGTGCGCGTCGGTGAAGGCGCCACGTTCGTGTCCGAAGAGCTCAGACTCGATGAGATTGTCGGGTAGCGCCGAGCAGTTGACTGCAACGAACGGCGAGCCACGTCGGTCACTGCCGTTGTGGATCGCCGCAGCCAGCAGCTCCTTGCCCGTTCCGGTCTCGCCGGTTATGAGGATTGTGGTTTCCGAGTGGGCGAGAACCCGCGCCGCGCGCGACAGGACTTCCTTGAGCTCTGGGCTCTCACCGACGATCTCCGCAAAGACACTCGCAGTGGCTTGGTCGCTCGCCGCCGCGGCCCGTCTCAGGGCCTCAGACCGGCGCTCCACGGCGGCTGCCAGAGCATTGGTGCTCAGCTCGAGATCCTCGGGCCAAACGAAGTAGTCCGAGGCTCCCCGGGTCACGACCTGTGTTGCGGTTCGGCGCCCTGCATCTGCCCCGACCACGAACAGAGGAACACCCACCGGCCAGTCGTGACCTTCGAGCCACTCCAGTGCCTCACGTTCGGCTCCGCCGGCGGAGAGCACGAGCGCCGCCGTGCCAGGCGATGTTGCCCCGACCTCGGCGGTCTCACGATGGGCCAGGCTGGCGCCCAAATCGTCGGCTAGTGCGCCCCAAACGTCACTGAAGGAATCCGAGAGTCTCATTACCACTATCTCTGGTCTATCCACGGTGCCTCCAGCGCATCAACTGTTCCCACCCATCCCAAATCCGTAACCTCAAGTCGGCCAAGTACTTGGAACTCACAGCCGCAACCCTTGACTGGGTCAATTCGTACCAGTGTAGGCCAAATCGTACCGGAGATGGCTCTATTGAACCAGGTGATGAGCGCAGCGCCGCGCTCGTCGCGGCGATTCTCGTATGCAGCCGCACTTGGCCTCATTGATCGGGTCAGTTTGAACCAGGCCGCACGTTTTGTACCAGTGTCGCTGTTGGAGGTGTGCGAGTTAAGTGATTTAACTGCAGATGCTTATATGCTCTGATACAAATGGTCCCACAATTGCGTTTGGCGGTGGTGGGAAATGTGTGGCGTGTGTGCCACTACCTCTTTGTATCACGCAGCAGGGGAGCCGGAGCTAGGTGATGACTCACACCGTGTCAAGGACGTCCGTGATGAAAACCGGCAGACAGCGGGCTAGTCGAGTGGCAGCCGGATATCGGGTCTCCAGGTGTTTCGATGCTGAGGAGAATTACAGATCCCTCACAGAGGGTGCGTTGTACGGCATCTATCGGTCTACCGTGGACGGGCGGTTTCTCACCGTCAATCCCGCTATGGTGGAAATGCTTGGCTTCGGTTCCTCCACTGAGCTGTTGGCTGTGGATATGGCGCGAGACGTCTACGCCAATCCCAGCGAACGGGTCAAGCTCGTCGAGAAGTATCGCGACCGGCAGAAGATCGAGGGCGTCGAAGTTGAATGGCGGCGCAAGGATGGGTCGCACTTGACGGTGCGGCTGAGCGGCCGCCCCGTCCGGAATGCCTGCGGCGAGGTCGAGTGTTTCGAGATGATTGCGGAGGACGTAACGGAGCGGCGGGCGCTTGAAGCGCAACTGCGCCAATCTCAGAAGATGGAAGCGGTCGGCCAGCTGACCGGCGGAATCGCTCACGACTTCAACAACATTCTCACGGTCATTCTGGCAAACGCCGACCTGCTCGAGGCCGACCTGCCGACGGAACGCGCGGACCTGAAGGCAGTGCTGCAGGAGACCCGGACGGCGGCCCAGCGCGGTTCCGATCTGGTCAAGAAGCTGTTGGGGTTCAGCAGACGCGGCAAGCTGGAAATGCGACCGACCGACCTCGCTCAGCTGGTGGCGAATCTGTCAGGCGTACTACGCAGAGTACTACCGGAGAATGTGGAAGTAGAGATGATATCTGATCCGCCACTCGATCCGGCGATGGCCGATCCTGGTGCGATCGAGCAGATCCTGCTCAACCTCGCCACAAACGCGCGTGATGCGATGCCGGGCGGTGGGCGACTGACGATCGAAGTCAGGTCGGATTGGCTGGACGAAGGGTATCATGCAACCCATCCGTGGGTCGAGCCTGGACGATACGTATCGATCTCCGTCACGGACACCGGGGTTGGGATGGATCCGCAAACCAAAGAGCGAGTGTTCGAACCGTTCTTCACTACCAAACCCGAAGGTCGCGGTACGGGACTGGGACTGGCGATGATTTACGGGACGGTCAAGCAGCATAAAGGCCACATCCACCTTTACTCCGAGGTTGGCAAAGGCACGACGGTCAAGATCTACGTGCCGGTCGCAAGCAGCGCACCACCTGCGACACCGCCGACCAGTACGAGCGAAGCCCCAGTGCGTGGCTCGGAGACCATCCTCATTGTAGAGGACGATCTCTCGATCCGCCGGGCAACGCGTCGAGCACTGGAGAGTCACGGATACACCGTTCTATCAGCTGCGGATGGAGAGGAAGCCCTCGACCAAGTTCGTCAGCGCGGCCCCTCAGCGATCGACCTCATCATAACGGATCTCGTCATGCCCAAGTTGGGTGGCCGTCAGCTATACGAAGCCTTGCTCGCAGCCGGCATCAGGACGAGCGTGGTGTTTGCGAGCGGATACTCCAGGCGTGACATCCAGGAGTGCGCAGCCATCGAAGGGGATGTACCCTTTCTCCATAAGCCCTGGACCCTGTCGGAACTCCTTTCCCGTGTTCGGGAGGCAATCCGGTCAAACGAGAAGCAACAGAGGCCAAAGAGCCGGATGCGTGAACTGAAGCCGGGACACCGTGCGAGAACCCGCAGTCGCTCCGTTCCGCCAGTGACGGCAAGCGCCTGGCTGAATCACGCCACGGGTCCGGTGGGTTCATCTTCGGGTGACTCAACTAGTTGATTCCTCGAAACTTGGCGAGTTCTTCACGAATGATTCACCGAGGCTTCATAAAGCGCCGGGTAGTCTTCACGTGCACTTCCGGCCGAGGAAGGTGGCTCTGAGGGCGACTCTGAGAGTCATGGTCCGTAGCGCCCTCGGCTATCGGAGTGCACATATGACCGGAGGGTTGGTTAGTCTCCAGGCTGGCCCTCCAACGGTCGGAGCCCCCGGAGGGGGCTGGGCGTCCGGCTTCCGTGGTCCCAGGCCGGGCGCCTCCTTCCTTATGACAGGCGCTTCTTCTTCACTGCGGGCGCCTTCTTCCCGCTCTGAGAGATCTAGGCTGACCGGCGGGAGTACAGGCAGCTGCAGGTAGGGCACCGGTGATGAACGGCGCTCTGCGGGTCAGCGCTGCGGCGGATCGGCCAGAGTGAAGACCTCGGTCTCGGTCTCGACTGCACGTTGGATGTGCGACGAAACCTGAAACAGGCCTTGAAAGGCGGGGCCGTTCAGCATTCTGAGCGTGCCCTCCACATCGTGTTCCAACAGTCGCTCGACGTGGTCCGAGGACGGCAGCGGATCGAGTGGCGCACTCGAAGCCAGAATGAATCCCCAGTTGGTGCCGAAGCTCGGAACAGCCGAGGCATAGGGGCGCACGTTCTCGAACACTCGTGCTACCGTATTGGTGACCCGCGCAAACAAGCGGATGTCATGTGGTGCAACCGATCCTCCCTGTAGTGCGAAGAACCCCTTCGGATTCAGAACTCGTCTGACCTTTTGAAAGTACTCCAGGGTGAAGAGTTCGAGCGCAGGTCCGTGCTCCAGCGGCTCGGACAGGTCGGAGATGAGCACGTCGAACTGCTCGTCGGTTGACTCGAGCCAGTCGCGCGCGTCTCCTATCACTACCTCCGTCCGGAGGTCAGTGAACGCGCCTCGGTGCATCTCGGGCAGGTTTTCCTTGCATGCCTCTACGACTTCACCGTCCAAGTCGACCATGACCACGCCGTTCACGCTGTGCCAGCGCAAAACCTCCCGTAGTGTCGCTCCTTCCGCTCCCCCCAAGATGGCAACTGTGCGGGGCCTGCCGTGAAACAGCATTGCCGGATGCACCAGCGGTTCGTGGTACAGGAACTCGTCCGACACACACGACTGCCAATTCCCGTCGAGGATAAGGGCCTTGCCAAATGCCGGCGTGTCAATGATGGCCACATCCTGAAACTGAGTCTGCTTCCATACCAGAATCTGAGAGACGGTATACACCTGACCTTCCCCCGGAGTCGTGGAGTCGGTGAGCCAGAATTCTGTTCTTGGGAGCACTGCTGCCGCCGATTGCAGGTCGGCTTTTCTCAAGCAGAGACCGGGCTGGCCACGATCCCGGACGGCTCGAGTTGTGGCTTTGATGTGTTCTCATCCAGGCCCACGCCGCGCTCTACTTGCCGCACGGAGTGCCTTCCCGCTTCGAGGGCGCTCACCAGATAGCGGCACGCCTGCTCCGGCACCGCCCGTTCGCCGCAAGTGAATATGTCAATCGCAGCGTACCCAAGCTCTGGCCACGTGTGTATCGAGATGTGAGACTCTGCCAGGAGCGCGAAGGCGGTCACACCTTGCGGTTCAAAGCGACGCGACACTTGGTGCAGTAGCGTAGCGTTGGCGTGCCCTACCGCGTCACCGATCCTCGAACCGATCAGCACATCGTCATCGAGGATATCCGGTGGACAGTCGAACAGTTCTATCAAGTAGGATATTCCAGCCGAGTACACAGACCCAACCCCCTGTTCGAGCTGAAAGTCTGGGCGACAAGCGCGCCCCGATCCGTGCTTGTCACACGGGGCTTCTTATTTAGCTGCTGGGACGCCGCAGGACAAGGGGTGGTGATCTCCAATTGCGAGGATAGCCAAGCGTGTGGTTGTCGGTAGCTAACGGGTTGTGATCGCCAACGTGGCGCCGAACCATATCGATCGAGCCGGACCGGGTTCGCAGTAGCGACCGCCGAACGCATTGACGGTCACTGAGCTGTTGCATGCAGCGGCGAACAAGTTGGAGACTCCCACGTAGAGCGACAGGGTCAATAACCCAACCCTGGAATGGTGGAATCCACCTCGGAGATTCACGATCGCGTAAGCCGGAGAGTGCGAGGAGTTGGCATCGTTAACAGCCATCTCCGAGGCAAACACAGCTCGAGAGACTACGTACCAATTGCCAGGCATGTCGTACGCTGCGTCCAACTCCAGGCGGTGGGGTGCGACGCCGGGAACCCTGTTCCCGGCGTACACGGCGTCGCCTACGGTGGGACGCTGTCCTGCCTAGTCTCCTGGGCCGGGAGCGAGCGCGGCAGCCAAGCCGAGATTGCCGCAGCCAAGAGTGGTGAGAACAGGTGTGTGAACCGATGCATCGGAGTCGACCTATCTAACGGTGACGTCGCTGGTCCGCGACACCTCAGGTGCTCCTGCGCGAGTGGTGGTGCATGGCACGCACCACTCGCGCTTTTGGGTGCGATCGCTCAATCTACGAAGGCCCACAGCAGTTCCCGACTCTTCTCGTCGAGTGAGCCGGGGTCCTTGATGTAGTAGAGATCACCAGCCACGTCACGAATCAACGTGCCGCCGCTGGGAACCGTGCGCGGCCAATCGTCGAGCTGCGTCTGGAACGAACGATGCCCCTGAACGGTTTCCACCTTCCAATGGCGGATCTCGATCTCCTGGGTCACGCTCTCGATCGCGACTATCTCCAACACGAAGCCGGCTTCGGCCAAAGCATCCTCCAACACATTGCGTGAGGCGGCATCCAGCTCGGTCGGTGCGCGGATCAAGGCAAATTCGTTCTCGTCGAGATCGCGCAGCGAGATGAAATCCTGCGGCTGCGACCAGGGGAAGCAGCGTCGCACCACGACTGCGCGCTCCTCCCCCCGTGCCGTCGCCCACAGTTGCCCGTCCAGGCGCCGCTGCAGCACGACGCGATCGGACCGCGCTGCCAGCTCGAACTGCCTGATCTCTTCCGCAATCGCTTGGGCTAACACTGTTGGTTTCAAGTGAGCCTCCTTTCCGTCGTGGTTATTGCAGCTCGCGCTGCAGCTGGTACAACCGCCGGTATATGCCGCCCGGCTTCGCCAGCAACTCCCGGTGCGTACCGCACTCGGCGAGCCTTCCGTCTTCCATCACGAACAGACGAGACGCCTTGCGCAGGGTGGACAACCGGTGCGCGATGGCGAACACCGTGCGCCCGGCCACGAGCCGGTCCATCGCCTGTTGGATCTTGCGCTCGGTCTCCGTGTCGACACTGCTGGTCGCCTCATCCAGGATGAGGATGCGCGGGTCGTGCAGGATGGCGCGCGCGATGGATACGCGCTGCCGCTCCCCGCCCGACAGTGTCTGGCCTCTCTCACCCACCACCGTGTCGTAACCGTGCGGCAAGCGGCAGATGAAATCGTGCGCGTTGGCGGCCTGTGCCGCCTCTACGACATGCGCGAGCGATGCCTCGGGATGACCGTAACGGATGTTCTCCAACACCGTGCCGTGAAACAGGTACGGGTCCTGGAGCACCATCCCGATCTGCCGCCGGTAATGGCCGGTATCCAACCTGCGGATATCGATCCCGTCGATCTTGATGACACCGCCGCTGGTGTCATAGAACCGTGCGATCAGGTTGGTCACCGTCGTCTTGCCGCCACCCGATGGACCAACGAGCCCGATCATCTCACCCGGCTGTACGTCGAAGCTCACACCACGCAACACCTGCCGCACTCCGTCGTAGCCGAAGGTCACGTTCTCGAACGTCACCTTACCCACTACCGGCTCCAGTCGCAGTGGCTCGGCGACGTCGACGATCTCCGGCTGCGTGTCCAGTATCTCGAACACCCGGTGTGCCGAACTCGTGGCGCGATTCATCGTCCGCGCCATCTGGCCGATCACTTCGATCGGCGCGACGAACATCGTCGTGTACAGCAGGAACGAGACGAACGTGCCCGCCGACAACGACGGTTCGGCACCTGCGGCGTTGCCCAACAGCCGCGGTATCGCGAAAACCCACACGGCGACGGTAGTGGCGTGCACCGCCAGCATCAGCCCGGGCCAGAACGAGGTCCACAAGTGGTGGATCCGATTCGC
>CP070666.1:4272820-4328972 GCA_020351775.1 Gemmatimonadota bacterium
TCGTCGAGATGTTCGTCGGCGTCGGTGCGTCGCGAGTGCGTGATCTGTTTGAGCAAGGGAAAGCTCACGCACCGTGCATCATCTTCATCGACGAGATCGATGCAGTGGGGCGTCACCGAGGCGCCGGTCTCGGCGGCGGGCACGACGAGCGCGAACAGACGTTGAATCAGCTGCTGGTCGAGATGGACGGCTTCGAGTCGAACGAAGGCGTGATTCTGCTGGCCGCGACCAACCGCCCCGATGTGCTGGATCCGGCACTACTGCGGCCAGGGCGGTTCGATCGTCAGATCGTAGTGGACATGCCCGACGTGCGCGGGCGGGAGATGATCCTCAAGGTGCACGTGCGCAAGATCCCATTGGCGGGTGACGTCAATCTGGCGGTGATCGCCAAGGCGACTCCAGGGCTCGCAGGTGCCGACCTGGCCAACATAGTCAATGAGTCAGCTTTGTTGGCTGCGCGGCGCGACAAGCCGGCCGTCGAGATGGAAGATCTGGAGGACGCGAAAGACAAGGTGATGTTGGGGGTGGAACGCAAGAGCATGGTGATGACCGAGGAGGAGCGCAAGCTCACGGCCTACCACGAAGCGGGTCACGCACTGGTCAGCATCAGAATCCCGGGACTCGATCCGGTACACAAAGTCACTATCGTGCCACGAGGCCGCGCCGGTGGCATTACCTTCTCGCTGCCTGAGGAAGACCGCCACTACTACAAGAAGGAGTTCATACTTGGCCGACTGGCGATGGCCTTTGGAGGCCGGGTGGCGGAGGAGCTAGTCTTTGGTCCCGAGAAGGTTACCACGGGCGCAGCCCAGGATATCCAGCAGGCCACCGATATGGCTCGTGCGATGGTGATGCAGTTCGGGATGAGCGATGCGGTTGGGCCAGTCGCCGTAGGCGATCGGGAGCACCAGATCTTCTTGGGCCGCGAGTTTGCGCAGCACCGCGATGTCTCCGACAAGACATCGGAGTTGGTGGATGCCGAGATCAAGCGCATTCTCGAGGAGGCCTATGCCAGGGCCAACGAGATTCTCAAGGGTGACATGGCAACGTTGCACCGCATGGCAGAGGTACTGCTCGACCGTGAGACGATAGACCGGGAGGAGGTGGAGTTGCTGGCTGCGGGGAAGGAGCTGCCGCCTCTGTCTCCGGGTGTTCCCGAGTCAGGCTCGACGCCCGAGGCCAAGCCATCCGAAAAGAAGTCGGTTGCGTCTGACCGAGGTCCCGTACTAGGCTCCCCACCGGCCGAGCCAGCCGGGGCGTGAACCTCACCCTGCTCGCATCGCGCCGTCCGGCAGCAGTCCGGGATGCGCTGGTGCGGCGGGGCATGAACGAGTCGAGGGCGATTGCCGCGGCACAGGGCCTTGATCCTGTGGCTATCGTACTCGATGGCTTGACCGCTGGCGAGCTTGACGCGATTGCTGCGGCAGGGCTGCAGCAAGGCATCGAATGCATCGCTGGTGGCGATTGGATCCTGCTCGCCGGGTCGACCTCGGGCCTGGCGAGCGTCACGCGATCCGGCTCAGAATCGGTTCCCGTAGCAATACTCCACGCCATTGCTGGTTGCATTCACGCGATGGTGGAACAGCCGGACTACTGGGCTACCGAGCGTGGCCGGGTCGACCTGACGCGTCCGGTCATCGTGGGCATACTCAACGTGACGCCCGATTCCTTCAGTGACGGAGGCAGCTACCTCGATCCGGCGGCGGCGCTCAGCCACGCGGAGGAGATGCTTGCGGCCGGAGCCGACCTGTTGGATCTGGGGGCGGAGTCGACTCGGCCAGGACGGCCGGATCCGGTGCAGGCGGCCGCTGAGTGGGAGCGCCTGGAGCCGGTGCTGTCCCAGCTGGCCCGCCGCTATCCCAAAACGCCGCTCTCGGTTGACACTGTCAAATCCGAGACGGCCGAGCGCGCACTAGATGCCGGTGCGTGGATCGTAAATGATGTTTCCGGTCTCAGATTCGATCCTCGCATAGCTGACGTGTGCGCTGATCGAGGTGCAGGCCTGGTTCTGATGCACTCGCGGGGCAGCTTCGCTGAGTTGGCGACGTACGATCATGCCACGTACAGCGATGTGATAGGTGAGGTACTCGAGGAGCTGGATCGGTCAGTCGAGTGTGCTCGGGCTCGGGGGGTCCAGCGCGATCGGATCATCATCGATCCGGGACTTGGCTTTTCCAAGCGACCGGAACACAACCTCCAAGTATTGAAGGGCATGAGGACTATTGCGTCGCAAGGCATGCCGGTTATGATCGGTCCGTCGCGCAAGCGCTTTCTTGGCGCAGTGACGGGCAAGGATGTGGCTGGCCGCGATCTTGCCACTGCGGCTGTCTGTGCGACCGCCTACGTGGACGGAGCCGACCTCTTCAGAGTACACGCCGTGGGACTTGTTCGCGAGGTGATGTCAGTGGTGAGCGCAATCGAGGAAGCCTAGATGCTACTGGAGCGTTTTCCTTTCCTCGTTCCCGACGTACGGGACCTGATTGAGATCCTCATCGTCGCGTTCGTGTTCTACCGGCTGCTCTTGTTCCTGGCGGGGACCAGGGCATTTCAGATCCTGTTGGGTCTCCTATTACTCGTTCTCGTATACTTCGCGGCTGTGATCTTCAGGTTGGACATGATCACCACCTTGCTAGGTCTGATCTTCACCTACGGTGCGTTTGCGGCGGTGGTCGTGTTCCAGCCGGAGCTGCGTCAGGCTCTCGCCCGGCTCGGCAGGGCTCGCGCAATCAGGTTCCTCGCCAACACCGACCAACATGCGGTGGCCGACGAGGTGGCCGACGCGGTGAGCCGGCTGGCCCGAAACGGAACCGGTGCAATCATCGCGGTGGAGGGAGAGGTTTCGCTCAACGACTATCTGGAGGCCGGGACCGAGATGCAGGCCAATGCGTCGGCGGATCTCCTGGCGACGATATTCACTCCCTACTCACCGTTGCACGATGGTGCAGTAATCGTCCGAGGCAATCAGATCGTTGCCGCCGGATGCGTGCTGCCGCTGACCCAGTTCCCGGTAACAGATAAGTCATTGGGCACGCGTCACAGGGCAGCTCTGGGCCTGTCCGAAGAATCCGACGCAATCGTGGTAGTGGTGTCGGAAGAGACCTCGAAGATCTCGATCGCAGTCCGAGGTATGCTCAGGAGGGGCGTCACGGCGGACCAGGTCCGTGAAGCTCTGGCCGGCAGATCGCGGCCGGCACTTGCGCTCTCGGAAACGTCGAGTAAGGCTTCTCCAGCCTAGATCCACGAGTATTGTCACGACCATGAATGATGTGACGTTGACAGCCGCGTCCCCTGACGCCGCTCGACCGCCCTACAAGGCCGCCGTGGCGGTGTTCGTAGTTGTGTTGGCCGGATACGTCTGGACGCTGGCACCGAGTGTCACGTTCTGGGATGCGGGTGAGTTCATCGCAACATCCAAGATTCTCGGTATTCCTCATCCTCCGGGTACACCGCTATTCACTCTGCTGGCCCACGTTTGGGCTCGGCTGGTGCCGATCGGTGAGTTTGCCTACCGCACAAACCTGATGACGGCCACGTTCAGCGCGGCCGGGGCTGCCCTGCTGTTTCTCCTGATCGTGCAGGTGCTGCGCGGGCGGTCCGGCAAAGACCGCGATCCGGTGTTCACCTTTGGTGGTGCATTGGCTGCCGCGTTGATCTCGGCGTTCGTGTTCACTGTGTGGCAGAATTCCAATGAGACCGAAGTCTACATGGTCGCAGCCTTCAGTATTGCTGCTACGGTGTGGCTGGCGTGGCTCTGGAGGGAGCACCGCGGTGAGCCCCGAGCACCGCACATCCTCTTGCTGATAGTCTTCTTTGCCGCGGTCTCTCTCGGGAACCATCTGCTCGCGCTGCTGGTGGGACCGGCGCTGATCGGTTTCATGGCGCACGTCCTGAAGACCGAACCGCTGCCCGATGAAGACGATCGCAAGGTGGAGTGGGGGCAGTGGGCAGTGCTGACCGGCGTCTGGGCATTGCTGATCGGCACTGGCCTCGGCAATACGACACTGCTCTTGTTGGGGGGCCTGGTCTTTCTGGCCGCCGCGATCTACGCAGCGACTGTCGGTGGTTTCACGTTTGCCGTCACCGTGTTGAGTATCGCGATGGTTGGAGCATCGACCTACCTCTTCCTGTATTTCCGCGCCAACGTCGGCCCCTTCATCAACGAAGCCGATCCGTCTACCTGGTCCAGTCTCTGGGAGGTGATCCAGCGCAAGCAGTATCCGACGCGGTCTCCGCTGGACAACCCGATCTATCCGTCGGGTCCCGACAATCCAGGTCGCACGTTCACTCTGATCCTGCTACAGATACAGAACTACGTTCAGTACTTCGATTGGCAGTGGGCCCACGGTTTGGCTCCGACGGACCCGGTTTTCGCTCGGGTGCGGCTACCGTTCACGATCCTCTTCACCGGGCTGGGGATCTACGGAGCATCGCAGCTGTGGGACCGCGATCGGTCGGCGTTCTGGCTTCTCATCTTGCTGTTCCTTGCCACGGGCCCCGGCCTCATGGGGTACATGAACTTCAAACCGGGTTACTCTCTCGGATGGGATCGATTCCCAGGAATCGATAACCATGAAGTCAGGGAGCGGGACTACTTCTTTACCGTCTCGTTCCAGACCTGGGGTCTACTGGCCGGCATAGGGCTGGCCGGTCTCTACCGCCTGTTCCGGTCGCAGGCACAGCGCAGCGAAGGCGGTGGACGATCGCTAGCGATGCTTTCTGCCGCCGTGCTGCTGGTGGCGCTGGTGCCTGTCGCACTCAACTTCAAGGCCGCCAGTCGCCGGCACCGGCCGGAGGCAATCCTGGCCCGTGATTTCTCGTACAGCCTGCTGCAGTCAGCCGAACCGTACGGCATCGTGTTCACCAATGGGGATAACGATACGTTCCCGCTATGGTACCTGCAGGAGGTTGAGGGTGTGAGGCAAGACGTCTCGGTGGTGAACTTGTCGTTGGGGAATACCGACTGGTACCTGCGGCAGCTGAGAGACAATCCGGTGCGTCGCTTCGATCCGGAGCAGGCGCCGTGGTTCGCGCACCTCGAACCGGATAGCGCGCCTCCGCCGTTGCATTCGATGAGCGATGCCGACATCGAGCGGCTACAGCCGCAGTTGCTGGGTTCGCCGCTGCGGTTCAATCCCGGCCTGATCGACAAAACCTACCCGGCCGGCACGCCGCTCTACGTCAAGGACGTGTTGATGTTGAGGTTGATCATAGAGAACTGGAACCGCAGGCCGATCTACTATTCGGTGACCGCCGGCAACAGCAACTGGGTGCAGCTGGACGACTACCTGACGCAGGAGGCCCTGGTGCTGCGTGTCCACGCTGCCAGCGAGCCCGACACATCGCTCCTCGGACCTGGTGTATACGGCGATGTGCGCGTGAACATCCCACGGACTGACTCTCTGCTCTGGCAGGTCTACCGCTATGCCGATCTCTTCGACGCGGATTCGCTCGATCTCGATCCGACGAACCGGAATATCACAACCAACCTGAGTCTCGCCTTCTACTCGTTGGGACAGGCATACATGGCGGCCGGTGAGACCGAATCGGCTATCGAGAACCTCATGCGGGCCTTGCACTTGGCACCAACCGCTTATCCACAGCTGGGCCCGACGCTCAGTACGATGGCCGAGTCGGCATCGCGCCTTAGCGATACGCCGTCGGCCGACACCGCAGTAAGCGACACCTCGGCAACCGACAGGGGCGACTGACCCAGTCCGCGAGGGCCAATCGCTTGTAGTACAGTCCGATCCCCGCTAAAATCAAAGGTTATGGGTTTTACGGATTTCGCCTGTAACCTGGCGCGGGTCCGGGAGCGCATCGAAACGGTCCAGGCGCGGGAGGGGCTACGAGGCGACGTTCGCATTGTGGCGGTCACCAAAGGTCACGCACCGGCAGCAGTCGAGGCTGCTCACGCGGCGGGCGCAGCAGATGTGGGCGAGAACCGCATCCAGGAGGCTCTTGGCAAGCAGGAGGCTCTTGGAGGATTGCCGGTCAAATGGCATTTGATCGGCCACTTGCAGACGAACAAGGCCAAACATGTGCCGGGACGGTTTGCCTTGGTACATTCGGTTGACTCGATTCGGGTTGGAGAGGCATTGCACAGGGCGATGGTGAATAGAGCAGAGGGGGGCGATCCGTTGCCTGTGCTGATCCAGGTAAACGTGGCAAGTGAGCAGCAGAAGTCGGGATGTGATCCGGCCGAGTCGGCTCAAATTGCGGCCGCAATCAGTGAGTTGTCGCGGCTCCGCCTCCGAGGGCTGATGACGATGGCCCCGTTGACCGATAATGTGGCCGACCAGCGGCGTGTATTCGCCGCGCTGCGCCGATTGCGCGACGGCCTCGCGGCAGGTGGGCTGGATGTGCCGGAGTTATCGATGGGAATGTCAGACGACTATGAGGCCGCGGTGGCTGAAGGCGCTACGATCCTGCGGCTAGGAACGGTTCTGTTTGGAGAGCGTCCGATATGACGGAAGAGGAGTTCAGACTCACACCGATCGATGTGAGAGCCCAGCAGTTCAACAAAACGCTGTACGGCTATGATCCGGCCAGCGTGGAAGAAATGCGTGAGCGTGTTGCCAACGAGATGGAACGGCTACTCAAGGAGCGCGCCACGCTGGAAGAGCGGATCCAGAACTTGCGCGAGCAGCTCAAAGCTCTGAGGGAGCGTGAGAAAGCGATCAACGATGCGGTCATGATGGCCCAGCAACTGCGCGAAGTGACCCATAAGGCGGCGCAGCAAGAGGTGGCTGCAATACTCCGCGATGCACGTACGCAGGCCGATCAGATGCTGCTCGAAGCGCGGCAGTCCGAGGTCGACGTCCGGCAGGGGCTGCAACAAGCTCAGCACCAGTTCAGCGCCTATCTGTCGTCGTTCCGGAGGCTGCTAGATCGACAGATGGCCGAGCTGGACGCTTTGGCTGAACTGGAACGAAACGGCAAGCCTCCGGAGGCCGCGTGACGATTCCGCATACGGCCGAGAACATCCAGCGCGCGGTTGATGCAGTACGTCAGGCCACAGACCTGGTCCCTGAAGTGGCACTCATTCTCGGAACGGGCCTCGGAGGGTTGGCCGAGGAAATAACCGGCAACACCGCAGTAGGATACGAAGACATACCGGGATTCCCGTTGTCGACCGTCGAAACTCACGCTGGCAGATTGCTGTTGGGAGAGTTGGGTGGCAAACGGGTGGTGGCGATGCAGGGACGCTTCCACAGCTACGAAGGTTACTCGATGCAGCAGATCACCTTTCCGGTGCGAGTGATGCGCGCATTGGGGGCCGAGAGGCTAGTTGTGTCAAATGCCGGCGGTGGAATGCACCCGTTGTGGTCGGCGGGCGAGCTCGTGCTCATCGCCGATCACATCAACCTGCTGCGGGATAACCCTCTGATCGGCCGCAACGACGACACGTTGGGGCCACGGTTCCCCGACATGTCGGCTCCCTACGATCCCGGGTTGCGTGCACTGGCCCGTAGCGTCGCGCGCGACATGAAGATCATGCTTCGGGAAGGTGTATATGTGGCCGTACCGGGGCCGAACCTCGAGACACCTGCAGAATATCGCTTCCTGCGAGTCATCGGGGCCGATGTTGTGGGGATGTCGACGGTGCCGGAGGTGATCGTCGCGGTGCATTCCGGAATGAAGATCCTCGGCCTATCGATCATCACCGACGAGTGTCTGCCCGACGCGCTTGAGCCTGCCGACATCGATAAGATCATCGCGACGGCGCAAGCCGCGGAACCGAACCTGACCCGTCTTGTAACGGGTGTGCTCCAGCGGATGCAGTGATGCCGTACGAGGCGCTTGGCACTGCAAGCCTGAGCGAGCTCGAGCGTCAATCGCTCGAGCTGTGGCGGTCGGAAGATCTCTTCGGCCGTACTCTGACAGCCACGCGCGACGGACGACCCTTCGTCTTCTATGAGGGTCCTCCCACGGCGAACGGCAGGCCGGGGGTACACCACGTGTTCGCCCGCACCATAAAGGATCTCGTGTGCAGGTATCACACTATGTTGGGCGAGTCGGTGACGCGCATCGCCGGCTGGGACACGCACGGCCTGCCAGTGGAGATCGAGGTCGAGAAGGAACTCGAGATCAGTGGCAAGCCCGACATCGAGGCGTACGGGATCGCCGCGTTCAACGAGCGGTGCAAGCAGAGCGTCTTCCGGTACAAGGCCGAGTGGGAGACCCTGTCGGAGCGCATCGGGTATTGGCTGGACTACGATCGGCCGTACGTCACGTACACCAACGAGTACATCGAGAGCGTCTGGTGGCTACTGCGGCGGCTGGCTGAGAAGGACTTGCTGTACGAGGGACATAAGGTTCTGCCGTATTGCATTCGATGCGGAACGTCTCTGTCGAGCCACGAGCTTGCGTTGGGTTATGAAACGCACAAGAGTCCATCGATCTACGCTCTATTTCGTGTCGTCGGGCAGGATGATGATCAGGAACGATTCCTGTTGGTATGGACGACCACACCCTGGACGCTCCCGTCTAACGTGGCGATCGCCGCGAATCCGCATCTGACCTACGTGGAACTCGATGTCGACGGTAGGCGGCTGATCGTTGAGAGGTCCATCTCCGAATACACGGTGGTGCCAGGTGCGACCGGCGGCAAGCCGTTGGGGCAGTTCCCGGTGCGGAACGCCTTCAAGGGCAGCGATTTGGTGGGTTGGCGCTACGAGCAGCTGTTGGATGCCGTCGGCGTCGGGCCAGACGATGCCTTCCGCGTGTTGGCCGGAGACTTCGTCACCAGTGAGGAAGGAACCGGCCTGGTGCACATCGCCCCAGCGTTCGGCGCGGACGACTATTCGGTGGTCCAGGACCAGGGGATGACTTTCGTCAATCCGGTTGACGCCGCAGGGCGATTTGCCGGAACCCGATGGGAGGAGATCAACGGACTGACGGTGTTCGAGGCGAATCCGGTGATTGCCGCCCGACTCGAGCATGAAGGCAAGCTGTTCGGGCGCTACCAGGAGGCAGCGTACGAGCACACCTATCCCTTCTGCTGGCGCTGTGACTCGCCCCTCATCTACTACGCCCGGAGATCGTGGTTCGTGAGAACCACCGCGTTTAAGGAGCGGATGATCGAATCCAACAATCGGATCAACTGGTATCCCCCGGAGGTCGGAACCGGTCGCTTCGGTGAGTGGCTGGAGAACAACGTCGACTGGGCTCTATCGCGCGATCGCTATTGGGGCACGCCGCTACCGGTGTGGGTCTGCGACCGTGATGAGTCGCACCGGGTCATGGTCGGGTCCTTCGACCAGCTGGCGAGCCTGTTGGGCACGGATCTGGAACCCGATTTCGATCCCCACCGGCCGCACGTTGACTCTCTCACGTTCAAGTGCACCGATTGCGGCGGCACGATGTCTCGAGTCGCCTGCGTGATTGACGCCTGGTTCGATTCCGGCGCAATGCCCTATGCTCAGTGGCACTATCCGTTCGAGAACGAAGCGGAATTCCGACGCCACTTCCCGGCCGATTTCATCTGCGAGGGACTCGATCAGACCCGTGGCTGGTTCTATTCCCTGCTGGCAATCGCTGCCGGGGTCCACGAAGAGACGGCCTACCGCAACGTGATCGTGAACGGTCTGCTGCAGGATCCCGAAGGCCGCAAGATGTCGAAGCGGCTGGGAAATGTTGTCGATCCGATGGCAGCGGTCGAGGAGTTTGGTGCCGATGCGGTACGGCTATATCTGCTTGCGGGAAGCCAGGTGTGGCTGCCGAAGCGGTTCGATCCAAGGGCGATCCCGGAAGTGGCCCTCGGATTCCTCAATCAGTTGCGGAACACCTACGGCTTCTTCGCGCTTTACGTGGAGCAGTGGGATCCGCACGATGCGCCTCCTGTCTCCCAACGACCTGCCGTCGATCGGTGGCTGCTGAGTCGGCTGGATCACCTGGTGGAGACCGTCCGCAACTCGTGGTCGAGGTTCGACGTGACGGCCGGCACGCGGGCAATCATGGAGTTTTGCGATTCCGATCTGTCGAACTGGTACGTGCGGATCAACCGGGCGCGGTTCTGGGCGCCGGACGCGCAGGCAGACCGGGATGCCTTGGCAACGTTGCACACCGCGCTCGTGACGGTCTGTAGGCTGCTGGCGCCTGCGGCGCCGTTTCTGAGCGACGCCATCCACCGGCGCTTGACGGGCAAGTCGGTTCACCTGGCAGCGTTCCCTGCAGCCACGGGCCGGCGGTTGGAGGCACTCGATCAAGCCATGGATGCTGTGCGAACACTTGCCTGGCTGGCCCGCTCGATCCGCGAATCACGAGGGATACGCGTACGCCAACCGCTGGCTCACATGAAAGTGGCGGTGCCGGGCTACGTGAGAGGGGAGGTGTTCGATTCCTTGCTGCAGACGCTCGCGACCGAGGTCAATGTACGGGAGCTAACAGTGGTCGAGTCAGACGAGAGTCTGGTCAAGCTCAAGGCCAAACCTAACTACCGGTCACTGGGCAAGGTGTACGCCAAGGATACACCGGTCGCGGCCAGGTTAGCCGGTGAACTGACGCCGGAGCAGCTGCGGGCACTGGAGGCCGGCAGCCTGCAGACGGTGGAGGCCGACGGCAAGCGTTACGAGTACCGCCCTGAAGACGTTGTGGTGGAGCGCGATGTGGCGACCGATTGGATGGTTCAAACCCACGGCCCGTACGTGGCTGCTTTGGACCCGCACTTGAGCGAGGACCTCGAGCTGGAAGGTGTCGCCCGGGAGGTGGTGAATCGGGTGCAACGACTACGCAAAACAGCCAAATATGATTACGATACTCGGATTGAGTTGGGCATGTCCGGATCCCGCGGTGTCTTGGCAGCAGTCGCTGTCTATAAGACTTTTATCGCACGCGAGACACTCGCTCGCCGGTTGGAAGTAGGATCTGACTTGATGGATCCAGATGTATCTGAGTCGGTGAACATAGACGGTAACAACCTAACTGTAACTCTGAAGAAGCACGATGACAGCCAATAACCCGAAAACAGTGAAGCAGCGGAAACCAGGTGTCATGAATAAGAAGCAGTTGGCTCACCTCGAGAAGCGGTTGCAGGAAGAGCGCAATCGGGTGATGAAAGAGTTGGGGTACTACGACGAGCAGTTCAGCGGTACTCTGCAGAGCTCTGACGGCGACTTGTCAGCTTACTCGTTTCACATGGCAGACCAAGGTACCGATGCCATGGAGCGCGAGAAGCAGTTTCTGTTTGCGTCTAAGGAAGGTCGCTACCTGTGGCACGTGAACGAGGCGCTCAGACGCTTGTATCGCAGTCCGGAGAAATTCGGTAGGTGCCACGAATGTGGTGACGAAATCGCATTTGAGAGACTGGACGCGCTGCCGCACGCTCGGCTGTGCATCAAGTGCAAGGCGAAGGAAGAAGATGGCAAAGATAAATAGCCGCTCGCTGTTCTGGTGGGTCGCAGGGGTGGTCGTGGTTCTCGACTTCATTACCAAGCAGCTGGCTGTAGCCCAGCTGTCGAGCGGGAGCCCCGTCTACCTCGTGGGTCACTGGCTTTCGCTGCGTCTGGTGCATAATCCTGGGGCTGCCTTCGGGATCAATGTGGGGCCCCATTCACGCTGGGTGTTCATGATACTCGCGATCATCGCGCTCGTCGTGCTGGGCGTGATGGTACGTCAAACCTTGCCTGCGCAGCGGTTTCGCCTCGTTACACTGGGAATGGTCTGCGGTGGTGCGGTGGGGAACCTGATTGACCGCATCCGGAGCTCGGATGGTGTCGTTGATTTCATCGACGTGTGGATTGGCACGTTTCACTGGCCTACCTTCAACGTCGCCGACATGGCGGTGAGTTGTGGCGCCATCGCTCTCGCATCCGTTTTGTGGTCGGAGGGCAGACGGGACAAAGCCACAGCCGGGGAGCCGGCTAACCCCGCAGAAGCATCCACCTAGTCACCGGTTCGGCGCTGTGGAGCAGCCGATAACCTTCCAAGTACTGGCGCCGTCTACTGAGCGTCTCGATCGGTTCCTCGCACATGAGCTCTCGCTGTCCCGCACCCAGGCCGCGCGGCTAGTTGCCGAGGGTGCAGTCCGGGTCAACCACGAGCGGGCAAGGGCGTCGCGCTGCCTCTCCCGCGGCGACCTGCTACGGGTCGAGTTGCGGGACCCGGGCGGCAAGGTTCCACGTAGGATCACGGCCCGCGACCATCCGCTGGACGTGGTCTATGAGGACGACCACCTTCTGGTGCTCAACAAGCCGGCCGGGTTGGTGGTGCATCCAGCACCCGGCCACTGGGAGGACACGTTGCTGAACGCGCTGGCAGCGCGTGGTACACAGTTGGCCGCCCGGGGCGAAGCACGCCCCGGTATAGTGCACCGTCTGGACAAGGACACATCGGGCCTCATGGTGCTGGCAAAGACGGACGTGGCGCACCGGAAGCTGGCCCGCGACCTGGCCAAGCGCCGGGTTGAGCGCGTGTATGCTTGTTTGTCTTGGGGGCACTTGAAGGGTCAGATCGAGATTGCCGCTGCGATCGCGAGGCACCCTAAGGATCGGAAGCGTATGGCGGTACTGGCGACCGGCCGGATGGCGCGCACTCGGGTGGCGCCTGTGGCCCGGTTCGATCTGTGTGATCTGGCCCGCGTTGGGCTAGCTACAGGCCGCACTCACCAGATCCGGGTTCACTTAAGCCACGTGGGGCATCCGGTTGTGGGAGACCCGGTCTACGGCAGCGGTGGACATCGGCGGGTTACGGCATCGCAGCGTCAGCAGGCCCTGGCTCTCACGAGGGCGACGCCCCGTCAGGCATTGCACGCCACCGAGCTGGGGTTCAGTCATCCAGTCACCGGCGAGGGCATGCGGTTTCGGGCTGACTGGCCACGTGATTTGCGGCGGGCGCTGGCCACTGCGAGCGACGATCCAGATCTGCTTGATCGCACCAACGTGCTGGAGTATCTTGGCTTCGCCCAATAAGATGCACGAGTACGCTGGCGTCCGGCTATTGGTCTTCCGGGTGGCTGATCTTGCCTGCGCTGCCGATGCGTCGGTTGTGCGGGAGATCCTCCCCGCACAACAGGCCACCCGCGTTCCCGGTGCGCACGAGGCGGTGGAAGGCTTGATCAACGTGCGCGGGCGGCTGGTCACGCTGATAAACGGGCGGCAAGCACTCAACCATCCACCGGAAAACGGGGATGGTCCCGTGATCCTCGTGGAGGTAGGTGAGCGGACCGTGGGCATCTCCGTGGACGCAGTGCTCGACATGTTCTCGGTGGCACCGGATGATCTAGCCGAGCGCGCTGACCTCCCCGGGGTCGACGCCCAATTGGTGAAGGCCGTCGGACGGCGGGCGGACATGTCCTTCGTGCTGCTCGACACCGACGCGCTACTTGGACCATACTTGGCTGCTTAGGGGGAGCCCGTGAGTCATACAGTACTCGTCTGCGATGACGCCATCTTCATGAGAACCATGATCGGCGACATCCTCTCTCAAGCTGGATACGAGATCGTCGGCGAGGCCGAAACCGGGGTTCAGGCCGTGGAGAAGTTCAAACAACTGAGCCCCGACCTGGTGACGATGGACATCGTCATGCCAGATATGGGTGGCATAGACGCGGTTCGTGAGATCATCAAGCACGATCCCGGTGCGCGCATCCTCATGTGTAGCGCCATGGGACAGCAAGCCCTGGTGGTGGAAGCGATCCAGGCCGGCGCCAAGGACTTCGTAGTCAAACCGTTCCAGCCCTCCCGTGTCCTCGAGGCGGTCCAGAGAGTCCTCGGGTAGGCATGGATCTCTCCCAGTATGCGGAGCTCTTCCTTGTCGAAAGCCGGGAGCATCTAAGCTCGATCAACCAGCAGCTGCTGGAGTGGGAGCGCAGTCCCCAAGCCACTGAACCCGTCGCAGGGATCTTCCGCGCCGTTCATACGATCAAGGGAATGGCGGCGGCAATGAGCTATTCGGTCACCAGTGACCTGGCGCATCGCATGGAGAGCCTGCTGGACATACTGCGTACCGGCGATGGTGAGGTTACGCAGGATCACTTCGAACTCCTGTTCCGCGCTACCGATACCCTGGAGCAAGCGGTGGCCGCCTCGGTGTCGGGTCGCGAGGGGCAGCTGGATGTCGCCGAGGTGCTGGCCGCGCTCGATGCAGCAACCCGTGATCTCGGCGCAGCGGCGCGGCGACCCTCCCGATCTTCGATGCCGCTAGTGGCCGTGTCCGAAGGTCCGGGAATCTGGATCAGAGTCCAGATCGAGCCGAACAGCACACTAGTGGGCGCGCGGGCCGCAGTGGTCATCGGCCGGATGGAGGCAATCGGAGCAGTACGTGAGGTCAGGCCGCCACCCAGCGCGTTCGAGTCGGACGAGTTCGATGGGCAGTTCGACTTTCAGCTCGAAACGGAACTCGACCCAGAGGCTATCGAACGCGAGATCCGGGCCGCCGGGGACATCAAACAAGTGTTGGTGGGAGCCGAAAGGTCCCGCACCGATGTCAAGCAAACGGCCAGCGGAAGGAGCCGGCACGTCCGGGTGGACTTGCAGCGAGTCGACTCCATGATGGATCTGATCGGGGAGCTGGTTACCGCGCGCGATCAGCTGACGCAGGTCAGTGCGGCGCGAACGGCCGGAGACCTCGACGATCTGACGTTGAAGATCTCTCGCCTCACGTCGGATCTCCAAGCTGAGATCATTCAGGTGCGAATGACACCAGTCTGGCAGGTGTTCGACAGATTCCCCAGACTCGTGCGGGACCTGGCTCGTCAGTTGGACAAGCAAGTCGAGTTTCGTGTGGAGGGAAAGGAGATCGAGCTGGACCGCGCCATTCTGGACGAGATTGGGGACCCCTTGGTTCACCTGCTCCGCAACGCCATCGATCACGGTATCGAGCCGCCGGCCGAGCGCGAGGCGCTGGGAAAACCGCCCACAGGCCGCGTCGTCCTGTCTGCGCTGAGGGAGAAGGCCAAGGTTGCCATAAAGGTGAGTGACGACGGCAGGGGAATCGAACGCGAGAAGATCCTGGACAGAGCCAGGCGAGACGGAATGGTGGGAGACGAGGTCGAAACCCTGAGTGACGAGTTGCTCTTGAGGGTACTGGCACGCTCCGGGTTCAGCACCGCCGCGGAGGTTTCCGATGTGTCAGGGCGGGGGGTGGGGATCGACATTGTGGCGACTCGCCTGCGGGCACTGGGTGGCGGGCTGGAAGTCAGCAGCGAGATTGGCGTGGGCACTACGTTCACGCTTCAGCTACCCATCACCCTCGCCATTGTGCGAGCGCTCACTGTGGAGGTTGGGGATGAGCGGTACGTTTTGCCCATCACGCATGTGACAGAGACTTTGGATCTCGATTCTTCGGCGGTCACTGAGCTGGACGGGCGGGCTGGGCTGATGTACCGCGGGACAGTCATCCCTCTCGTGGATCTGCGTGAGCTGGTGAACGTATCGGGAATTGTGCCTGATCGGCGGCCGGTCGTCGTTGTCCAGATCGGTGGTAGACGGTCCGGGGTCGTGGTCGATACGCTGACCGGTCAGCAGGAGATTGTCGTGAAATCCTTTGACCCGCCCAGCGGAACGTTGCCAATATTCAGTGGTGCAACGATACTGGGCGACGGCATGCCGGTTCTAGTCCTGGACGCCGGTGGGCTGGTGTAGGGAGACAGCGATGGAAGAATTTGATAAGCTCGAGGCGCTACAGTTGGACGCTTTGAAGGAAGTGGCCAACATCGGTGCTGGTCACGCAGCTACCGCACTGTCGCAGCTGACCGAGCGGCGCATCATGATAAGCGTTCCGCAGATCAACGTTACCGGTCTGGAAGGCCTCTCCGAAGTGGTCCTCGATCCCGATGAAATCGTGGCCGCGGTACTGATGCAGATGCTGGGGGATCTCACGGGGAGAACCCTGTTGATGCTCCCGGAAGCCAATGCCAAGTTGCTGTGCGACCTGCTGCTAAGGCGGCCTCCGGGAACGACCGAGTCTTTCGAGGATCTCGAGAAATCGAGTCTCAAGGAGGCAGGGAATATTCTGGGAGGCGCCTACATGAACGCGTTGTCCGACTTCATGGGGATGATGCTTCTGCCGTCAGTTCCCAGTCTGGCGATAGACGTAGCTTCGGCGGTGATCACCAGCGCCCAGCTCGGTTTCGGCCACGACTGGGATCATGTATTCTGCGTCGAGACCGATTTTCACTTCGAGGAGGCCGGCCGCAAGCTGAAAGGGCACTTCCTCTTGCTGCCAGACCTGGCATCGCTCAAGGCGATACTCGGCGCCATTCAGTTGACTTGAGGGTATGGGCCTCTCCGAGCAGGACCGCGAGGTTCTCCGTTCACTAGCGCGAAGGATAGACCCCTCCGACGCCGGCGCACACAACAACCTTGGTGTGCTGTACTATCTGAAGGATCTAACCGACGACGCGGTCGAGCAGTTCACTTACGCTCTGGAGCTGGACCCCAAGATGCAGGTGGCCCAGCGCAATCTGGAGCTGGCGCACCAGCGGTCGGGCTATTTCGAACGGCGGGTGACGGAACTGCGGGAAGAACTGCGGCACGATCCGGAGGCACGGGAGAGCCGCTGGGAACTGGGACGTGCGTACGCGTCGCTGGGCCGATTCGATGAAGCAGTCAGCGAATTCCAGACGCTGATCGCCCGCGACCACTCTGACGTGGCCGCAATCGTCCAGCTCGCCCTGGCGGAGAAGAACCGAGGCAATCTCGAAGCCGTGACCGATTGGCTCGACCGTGCCTGCGAGCTGGAGCCCGACAGTAGTGTAATTCACTTCTATCTGGGTGAGGCCCGCTACAATCGAGGGCTCAATCAAGAGGCCTTGGAGGCACTGGGGCGGGCCTCCGAGTTGGCCCCTGACTATGCGGACGTGCAATACCTCATGGCTTTCGTCCTGGGCGACATGGGTCGGCACGAAGAAGCTCGAGCAGCCACGAAGCGCGCGATCCAGCTCAACCCGACCTACGCGCGGGCCCAAACCAACCTCTCGATCGAGCGGCTCACGGGAAGCCGCAAGAGGGCACCGTTTGACACCACCGCAGGAGAAGCGGCGGAGCGGGCACCCGATGCCCACTACAATCTCGGGCGGGCGTTCCGACAGCAGGGGTACTACCAAGAGGCACTGCGAGAGTATCGCTTGGCACTCGAGTTGGGTGAAGACCGGAGTCTGGTGCGCAATGCGATGGCCGAGACTCACCTGCTGCTCAACGATCATGGTGCGGCACTAAGGCTGTATGACTCACTGCTGGAGGAGCAGCCGCAGTCTCCCAAGTTGTACAACGAGCGCGGCGTTGTGCTGCACCAAATGGGCAGGTTCGCGGGTGCAATCGAGTCCTACCGCAGCGCACTGGAGCTATCACCCGGCCACGCCCTCTCACTCAACAATCTGGCGATAGTGCTTGCCCAGGAAGGGCGGCACGATGAAGCGCTCTCTGCCTTGACCGAGTCGGTGCGGGCCGAACCGGATCTCACCACGCACCGGCTGAACATGGGATTACTGCTGCTCAAGCTGAAGCGGCTGCAGTTGGCTCTGGAAGCGTATCGTAAGGTGCTCGAGTCCGACACGGAGAACGCTCCAGCCTGGAACGGCATTGGATTGGTGCTCAACGAGCTGGGCCGCCCGGAGGATGCTCGCAACGCGTTTGCCAGAGCTGTTGAAGCTGATCCGGAGTTAGCGGAGGCACATTACAACCTCAGCTTCGCTCTCTCCAGTCTGGGTGACTACGACGGAGCGCTGCGCGCGGTCAGCCGGGCCCAGAGTATCGATCCGTACTACGTGCCTCAGAAGTTCAGGCTCGCGATCGATCTGCAGTATGAGGATCCGGCCATCGCCGTGGTTCCCGAGATCTCTGCCGACGTGACCTCTGAGCACGCTCAAGCGATCAGCTTCGATCAGGGTCTGATCGACGATCTGTTCACCGAGCTCGAGCAGCACCAGGCCCGCGCCACGGAAGCTGCCGGTACGGATCCGTTGGCCGTCGCCCGCGATTACCTCAAGAAGGGACTGCTGGATCTCGCTGCCTCAGAGACCGATCGGGCCGCATCGCGGGGAGCGGACAAGGTGGAGAGCCTGATGCTATCCGCTGACATTTTCGCGCGCCGCGGCCTGCACGGCGAGGCACTAGAACGCTACCGCGCGGTGCGTGAACTGAGCGGTGATCGCAATGATGCTAGGCTGGGGGAGTTGCGCCAGCTGCTGGCCATTGGCCGTGGCGCAGAGGCTGTGCGAGACGCCGCTGCGCTGGTGGCCGAGAACCCGGCGGACGTCGATGCGCTGGTCGTGCTGGCCGAATGTCGACTCGCGGCAGGAGACCCGGCGCTGGCACTCGAATCGCTGAAAGTGGCACGGGGCCGCGCGCCGCAGCGGGCCGATCTCCTCAAGCTCGAGGGTGACATCGCGATGGGGATGGGCGATCTGGACACGGCGCAGCGTGCCTACCAGGGGGCCCTCGCCCTGGACCCCCGTTTTGCCCAAGTGCAGGCTGACCTAGGACGGGTTCACGAGTCCCGCCAAGATTGGCAGGCCGCCGAGTCGGCCTACCGTGCTGCGCTCGACGCTCTGCCGACCTTCTCCGAGGCAGCGTTGGCGTTGGCCCGAGTGTACCGCAAGGCCGGCAGGCCACGAGTGGCCGTCAATCTCCTGGTAGAAGTGCTCACAGGTGATCCCTCGGACCTGGATGCCCTGCTGGGACTGGGACACTCTTTGCTCGAGGACGGCAGGCTGGACCGCGCCTTGGAGGCATTCCAGCGCATCCTGGCGCATGATGACAAACATGTGGGCGCGCTGTTCTTCGCCGGCGTGGTCCTAGCGCGGCTGCGGCGCTACTCCGAGGCGGTCAGGGCTTGGGACGCGGTGATCGCGCTGGAGCCTGACGGTCCGTTTGCGCGGGAGGCTCGCAAACACGCCCGATCGGCGCTTGATCTGAAACACATCTTCAAGGTCGGGGTGGCGTAGCGATGGCGATCGAAGGGCCGCTCAAGGAACTGGGAATCCACGATATCTTCCAGCTGCTCGACCTGAATCGCAAGACGGGCGTTCTTACGGCGACATCCAAGCTACGTCACAACAGTGGCCGCGTCTACTTCGAGAGCGGTGCCGTGGTGTACGCCGAGATCGACAGCAATCCACACTTGCTGGGTAGCCTGTTGGTGCGGGTGGGCAAGATAACCGAAGTCGACCTTAATCGAGCGCGCGAGATGCAGGAGGGCGGTGACGCGCGGCGCCTGGGCGAGATCCTGGTGAGCATCGGCGCGCTGACGCAGAAGGAACTGGAGCGTCAAGTCAGATCGCAGATCGAGGAGGTCGTGTTCGAGCTGGTGGGTTGGCGGGAAGGCTATTTCTCCTTCGAGGAGGGTGAGCTGCCTGACCTGCCCGCCGAAGCGAAGGTGAGGATCCCCACGGAGTCGGTCTTGATGGAGGGTGCGCGCCGCATCGACGAGTGGTCTCGCATCGAACGAAAGATCCCCCATCTGGGGGTGATCCCAAAATACGCGGTTTACATTCCGGGTGAAGAACACGAGGGCTATCTGGACCTGTTGCCGTCGGAATGGGAGTTGCTGGCGGCGGTCGACTGTGAACAGGATGTGCGTGCCATCGCCGCAGCACTGGGTCGCTCCGAATTCGAGGTCGCCAAGACGGTATTCGGGCTCGAGAGTGCCGGTATACTGACACTACATGAGCCTGAAGCGGAGTTGAGTGAGGTGGAAGGCACTGAGGATCTGGACCACGTGATCGGTAGAGCCAATGAGGCCCTGGATCAGGGAGACCTGGTAGGTGCGCGAAGCTGGGCCGAATTGGCTCGGTCTTCGAATCCCCATGATCCACTAGTTCACCTCTCTCTGGGCAGGATTGAGCTAGCCGCACGGCAGGCAGAAGCCGCCGAGGAGCACTTACGAAGAGCACTGAGGATAGACCCGATGTTGGTGGCGGCCCACCGGCTGCTTGGCAACGCATTGGCCTTGCAGGGCCGCTATGGTGAAGCCGTGGAGTGGTGGCAGCGGTGGCTCACGCTGGGCGAACATGCGGAAGAGGATGAAGCCGAGATCGAGCAAGTGAGGGATGCGTTACAGGCAGTCGAGCGACTTGACACGTTGTTGGGGCAGACCAGTGAGTAGCGATATCCGCGCAATGACTGCTGAGCTGGCCAGCAATCCAGACAGCCTGGTGTTTCTCGAGCTGGGCGAAGCTCTGCGGCGCCGCGGGCAGCTCTATGCCGCTGCCAAAGCTGCCGTCGTGGGCTTGGAGCGGCATCCGCAACTGGCCGACTCTCATGATCTCTACGCCAGGATCTTGGTTGACATGGGTCATCTGCAGCAAGCCTACGACGAATGGCAAGCCACGGTTGAGCTGGACCCACAGCATCTGGGGGCCCACAAGGGGCTCGGCTTCCTGTGTTATCGCTGGGGGGACCTCGACGGAGCGCTCGAGCATCTGGAGTTGGCCGTCGCCGCGGATCCCATGGATCAGAGTGTGGTTCAAGCGCTCCAGATGGTGCGTGGTGCCGCGGCCGAGCTGACGGAGGCACCCGAGGAACCGCAGCAATCGGTGTTTCAGGGACTGGATGGGGCTCACCATGGTCTATTGCTGTTTGACACCAGGGGCCGGGTCCTCGGTGGCGGGATGAGCAGCCACCTGGGGGAAGATGTATCCAGGGATGTTGCGGCGTACGTGTCCGGCGGATGTCAGGAGGCTGATCGCAGTTCCCGCATATTGGAGCTGGGTGATTGGCGATGGATGGTCCTGGAGGGGCCCGGTGGCAGCATGCATGTGAGCCGCTCACCCTCTAACACCCTGCTGCTGGTCGCCCGTGACGGGAGTGTGCCGTCAGGCCGGCTCGCGGTGTTGGCCAAACGCGCCGCGGAGGCCGCACGCCAGTGGCTGGAGGCCCAGCAACCATGAGCGAGCAGTTCAAGCAGGCTCTGGACGGGATCACGCGAGTCAGAGGCGTGCGCGGTGCCCTCATGGTCACCGACGACGATGGGCTGATCATCGCCGATGCGGTGATGGAGGGAGTCCGGGGTGATGCTGTGGCCGCGTTAGCGGCGAGCCTTTCGGCGCGAATGGCAAAGGCGACGGTCGGCGCTGGAGTCGGCGAACAGCACTTCCTGCACCTCCAGGCAGAGAACGGTACCCTGCTCAGTATGCCGGCACCCAACGGAGTGTTGATCGTGGTGCTGGCCGAGAACGACGTCAACGTCGGCCTGGTGCGGCTCGAGATGCTGAGGGCGGTGGAGGCGGTGAAGTGAGCCGGGTGCGGGCTGTCGAACCGTGGATCGAGGACCCGCTCGTTCGGTTCGTGACCGAAGCCGGGGCAAGGTTGACGCTGATCATGACGCCCTCTGGCCAGGTGTTGGCCCAACACGGGTTCACCCGGGCTGTCGACGTCATGGCTGCGGCTGCGCTGGGTGCTGCCATCGTCTCGTCGACTCGGGAGATCGCGACCACGATTGGTGAGGAGACCTTCAGGGCGTTGAACCATCAGGGGATTCAGCACGGCATCTTTCTAGCGGAAATGGCCACTCCCCGGGGGCCGCTCCTTGCGCTCGTTGTGTACGGTCCGGAGTCATCGGTCGGCCTGGTACAGCTGTTCTACGAGGACCTGGTACAGGAGCTGGTTGCTGCGTGCCCCGACGAGGAACCGACAAAGCCAGTCATCGCAGCCGATTTCGAGCGTGACCTCCACAACAGCCTTGCCTTCCTATTTGGGCGCTGATCCATGTCACTAGTGAACTTCACCACCCGTGAGATCACCTGTAAGATCGTCTATTATGGCCCTGGGAGGTCGGGCAAGACGACTAATCTCCAATACATTTATGGTTGTGTTCCCGAGGATCGGCGCGGCAAGATGGTATCGCTCGCTACACGAACCGACAGGACCCTGTTCTTCGACTTCTTGCCGTTGGAGCTGGGCTCGATCTCCGGATTCGCGACTCGGTTCCAGCTCTACACTGTCCCGGGACAGGTCTATTACAACGCGACCCGCAAGTTGGTGCTGCAGGGTGCCGACGGCGTTGTATTCGTGGCGGATAGCCAGGCGCGGCAGCTAGATGACAACTTGGCTAGCCTGCAGAATCTACAGGTGAATTTGCTGGAACAGGGTATCGACGTCCGCACCATGCCGACGGTGCTGCAGTACAACAAGCAGGACCTGCCTGCAGATCTGATCCTGTCACCGAGCGCGCTGGACTCCGCGCTGAATTTCCGGGACGATCCGAGCTACCCGGCAGACGCATTGACCGGCGTGGGGGTGTTCGAGACGCTCAAGAGCATATCGGAATTGGTCCTGAAGAAGCTGAGTCAGGAGTCTCCGGCGTGACCAGCGAGCTTAACCCACGGTTCGATTTCGACAGCTTCAAGGTTGGTGCCGGGAACGAGCTTGCTCTGACTGCGGCCAGATCGGTGGCGGAGCGGCCCGGCAGCGTGTACAACCCGCTGTACATCCACGGAAGTGCCGGGCTGGGCAAGACCCACTTGCTCATGGCCATCGGACGGTACGCGCAGCAGGCGACTGAGGCCGTGACTGTTGAATACGTGACTCCGGATCGTCTGGCAGAGGAGTTTCACGCTGTCGCATCCGCGGGACACAGCGATACTCTGCGTAGCCGGCTGGCTGATCTGGACATGCTTCTGGTGGACGATGTGCATCTTGTTGCTGCTCGCACTGAGATCCACGCCGAGCTGCTACGGCTGTTTCCGGAAATGCAGGCGGCGGCCAAGCAGATTGTGATGGCGAGTCTCTACCCCCCGGCACAAATCGAGGGCCTCGACGAGCGCGTGACAGCGTTACTCGCCAGGGGGCTGGTGGTCGAAATCAACCCGCCCGATTTCGAGACACGGCTCGCGATCCTGCAGGCCAGGGCTGAAGGACGGGGTTGCCAGTTCGAGGAAGGTGTCGTCGAGACGGTAGCCGGATTCAAGATCGGCAACGTTCGGGAACTTATTACGCTGCTCAATCGCCTGATAGCTCTGGAGGCGGTGGGAGAGAGGTCGCTCACGCCCGATGCCGCCAAGACCTTGTTGCAGGGTGAGGCTCTCGCGATGGAGGAGCGAGAGACGGCAGCGGAAGTACCGGAACGAGAGCGGCCAGTCAACGAATTCGAAGACTTCCTGTCCGACGTGAGTGAAGCGGTGCAGCACCAGATCGAGGCGTGGGAAACACGGCTGGGAGAGGTGATCGAGCGGTATCGGGGTGAGGGATTCGAGACCGCACGACTCGAGAGCCTGATGCAGAGTTCGTCCCCGGGGCCGGTCGAAGCGGCCATTGACGAGTTCGAGCGCGATGTCGACCGACTCCGCAAGCTGAGGACGTCGGTGGCTGCTCAGGATCCGAGCAAGGCGCAGAACGGCGTATTCCTGGACCCCGATCGGGTCGCCGAGGCACAGGTGGTGGCCGACCGTCTGGCATCGGCAGTGGAGCCGCTGCCAGGTCCATCGGGGATCTGGACGTTCGAGACCTACATCGAGACCGAAGGTAACAGGGCTGCAAATGAAGCTGCGCACCGGGTGGTACAACAGCCCGGTGGGGATCACAATCCTCTGGTGATCGTAGGAAAGACGGGTGTCGGCAAGACGCACCTGCTGCATGCAATCGGGAATGGGTTGCTGGATAGCGCGATCAAGCCGATCGCCTGCATGCCAGCAATGGACTTTCATGACGCCGTGACTCAAGCGGCCGAGAGTGGTCCGGTCGACGACCGGCTCTTGATGTTCGGCGGAGTCAGGGCGTTGCTGATCGACGACGTGCACCTCTTGGCGGACAAGGACGACGCACGCGAACGTCTGGCCAACCTGGTGCGAGAACTGGTTGGCGCGGCGAAGCAGGTTGTGTTCAGCCTGAGCGGAATCGCGGCGAGGCCTGAGGACTTCCCGGAGGCCATCAAGGCCCTTGTGGCGAGCCCGACCATCGTGCGGCTTGCAGCTCCCGACCGTGAGTTGCGCCGTAGGCTGACACTTCGGATGCTGGAAGAGCGGGTCGGTTACGCTGACCCCGAGTTGGCGGACTATTTGGGGGACAGGCCGGCGGACTCGGCGCGTGCGGTAATGGGGTTGGTCCAGCGGGTGTTGGCCGTTGCGGAGTCGCAGGGTTCGCCGCCTTCGGCTGCCATTGCGCGGGAGCTGATCGAAGGTGCGCTGCCCAGAATCCAGCGGCCATCGGCGAAGATGCGGACCAGTGGAATCATGATTTCTGCAGCTGGAGGGGTGAAGAGTAGAGAGAAGATGATTTGGAGTTGGCCGGACCCAGCTGATCGGTTGATCGAGGATCTGTCGTAGTGGCTATCAAGGGGAGCCTCAAGGAGGCGTCACTGCCAGATGTGCTCCAGCTGTTATCTCTGGGGCGGAAGAGCGGCTGCTTGTCGATCACCGATCGTTCGAGCCTGGGATACATCTTCTTCGACCATGGACGGATCTGCTACGCCACGGTCGTTAATCGGCGCGACCGGCTGGGGGATATTCTCTACAAGAGCGGACGCATCACCCAGGAACAGCTTGAGGAAGCGATCAGTCTGCAGGACCGTGACCGAGACAAAAAGCTGGGCGAGATATTGGTCGAGAATGGGGCCATATCCCGAGCTGAGCTGGAACACTTCATTCGGATTCAGATCGAAGAGGCCGTGTATTTCTTGTTCACGTGGCGGAGAGGGAGTTTCACGTTCGAGAGTGACGTGCAGCCGCACCGACAGGATTTCTTGGTCTCCATAGATCCGGAAGCGCTGTTGCTTGAGGGGGCGCGGCGCGTAGACGAATGGAGTTTGATAGAGAAGAAGATCCCCGCGTTCGACATAATATTCCGGGTTGACAAGGAACACCTCGACTCTGCGGCAGTGTCACTCACCGACGAACAGAAGCTGATCGTCCCCCTGCTGGACGGAACGCGTGATGTGAGGCAGGTGATCGAGCAGTCGGCGTTGGTGGAGTTCGAGGTTGGAAAGGCGTTGTATGGCCTCATTACTGCCGGTTTTGCACATCGTGTGGGCCGCAGGGATTCGGCTGAAAAGCCCGAAACAGCGAACGTGCGGGTGGACGAGCACCGCAATCTGGGAGTGGCATTCTACCGCACGGGAATGCTGGAAGAGTCACTGCGTGAGTTTCGCCGTGTGGTGGAGCTACGGCCTTCTGACGGCAGCGCGTATTTCCACATTGGACTGATTCACTTCAGGCAGGCTCAGTGGCAGCAGGCCGTCGAGTATTTCAGGCAGTCGGCCGAGCGCGGTGGAGCTCGGCCAGCGGTGCTCTACGATCTGGCGTTGAGCCACGAGAAGAACGGGGAGTATGACGAAGCTGAGGCAACTTACGCCGAGGCGGCCGCGCGGGCACGCCGCGATCCGCGTATCCTGACTGGGTGGGGCGTGGTAGCGCTGCTCCGGGGCGATTACGAAGTTGCCGCCGGCAGACTGGATCGTGCTAGAGAGGTGGCGGGTGAAGACCGGGTGAGTCCATTGTGGTATTGGGCTCGCTCCCTGGCTGCCGCCAGCCGGGACCACCATGATGAGGCCGAGGCGGTGTTGAGAGATGGAGTTGCAGAGTACCCGGACAACAACGTACTGCGTAACAACTTGGGGGCGCTTCTCGAACTCCTCGGTCGCGTGGACGAGTCCGAGGCGCTACTAATGGCGGCGCTGGCCGATGAGCCGTCGCTGCCCCAGTTGTCGAAGAACCTGGGTGATCTCCACTATCGGGCTGGCCGCTACGATGAGGCTTGGGACGCGTATCAGCGTGCGATCAAGCTGCAACCCGAATTGGGTGATGATGTCTTCTTCAAGTTGGGCAACATCGCCTACAAGCGTCTCGACCGTGAGCTTGCTTCAGAATACTGGCAGCGGGCGCTGGAGATCAATCCGAATCACGAGCTTGCACAAACCAATCTGGAAACGGTGAGTGCTCTCCAGTGAGCAGTAGGGAGCGTGATCCGGACCTTGCTGCACTGGTGAAGAAGATCGCTCTCGAACGTCGCTTCGGCTTCGATTCTTACAAGGAAAGCTGTTTGAAACGACGCGTTGCAGTCCGCATGCGCGCCTGCGGTGTCGGCAGCTACGATGAATATGCTGAGCTGTTGGACCGCAATAATGCAGAATACGAAGAGTTGCTGGCCACACTGACCATCAATGTCACTAAGTTCTATCGCAACAAGGAAACGTGGGACGCCATCTCTCGGGTGGTACTACCCGACTTGTGGCAGCGAAGGTCAGGGAATGTGCGGTGTTGGTCGGCTGGATGTGCGTCAGGAGAGGAACCGTACACGCTGGCGATGTTGATTCTGGAGCGTGCCCGCAAGACGGGTGAGACGCCGTTGGCACGAGTGGATGCCACGGACTACGATCGGAGAAGCCTGGATCGGGCCCTTGCGGGGGAGTATGGGGACGCAGCGTTCGAGGAGCTACCGGGAGATCTGCTGCGGAGGTACTTCACGGCAGACTCGCCCAAATCGGTTGTTCCTGCGATTCGCACGATCGTTCGCTTTCGAAGGCACGACATCATCCAGGAACCGGCGCCCAATCCACCGTATGATCTGATCGTTTGTCGCAATGTGCTGATCTATTTCGATCGCAAAACGCAACAACGTTTGGTGGCGCGGTTCACGGATTCTCTCGATCCTGGAGGGTATTTGGTCTTGGGGAGGGCAGAAACGCTGTTTGGGGAATCTCGTGACCGACTGAGATTAGTAGATGCCCGCGAACGCATATACAGCCGATTGTGAGCGATTCTCGCTCTGATATACTGGTTCGGCTCGGCGCAATCGCCGTCACCAATACCGGTGAGACGCTGGTAGCGCTCGGATTGGGGAGTTGTGTAGCAGTACTGCTGCACGACCCGGTGGGCCAGGTGGGGGGGCTGGCGCATGTGCTCCTTCCCTCGGGCTCGCTCTCGCGTGACCGCGGCAGGCCTGCCCGAGCAGCGGACACTGCAATACCGGCTCTGGCCGAACAGATGCGCCAGCACGGAGCGTCGCCGCAGCGGATCGTTGCGCGCATGGTGGGGGGCGCCAGCATGTTCGCCGATCTGCTTGCCGCCGGCGCGGTCCACATTGGCGAGCGCAACGTAGTCGCTTGCAGGATGGCGCTGCGAAAGGAGGGAATCCCGATAGTCGCCGAAGCGGTGGGCGGCCAGGGTAGCCGCTCAGTCTGGTTTGACGTGGGCAATGGCACAGTGACCGTACGAGCCGTTGATGGTGGGACGGTCACACTCTGATTTGCTGCCTTCCGTCCTGGTGGCAGACGATAGCGCCTTCATGCGCCGGGTCATATCCGACATAGTGAGCGGCTCAAACCGGTTTCGGCTAGCCGGCACCGCGCGTGACGGCGTTGACGCGGTCGCGAAGGTCGAGCGGCTCGAACCGGATCTCGTCACGATGGACATCGAGATGCCCCGTATGGACGGGCTCGGAGCGATCGCGGCTATCATGCGCGACCGCCCCCTTCCCATCGTGGTGGTCAGCGCCTACGCGAGGCCTGGTACCGAAGCTGCTATTCGCGCACTGGAGATGGGGGCAGTGGAAGTGGTGGCCAAGCCGAGCCGGGGAGAACAAGATGCGCTCGGTTCGATGGGACCGGCACTGCTGCGAGCACTGGAAGCCGCGCGGCTGGCCAAGGTGGGTGGGGTGTCCCTAGGCGCCCTTCCACAGGCCGTCCCCGCGGCCGCCGCCCCGGTGCGCCGGATCGGAGCGGCGCGACTGCTAGTAGCCATAGCCGCAAGCACCGGAGGGCCCGGTGCACTCGCACGATTAGTGCCGGCACTCCCGGTTGGCCTGGATGCCGGCGTAGTCATAGTGCAGCACATGCCTCCGAAGTTCACGCGCAGCCTGGCTGCCCGCCTGGACGAGTCGAGCCCCTTGAGAGTGGTCGAGGCGGATGACGGGATTGAAGTCAACGCCGACACGGTGTATGTGGCGCCCGGTGACTATCACATGAGGGTAGAATCTGGCGTGTCCGTCCGACTGAGGCTGAGTCGAGAAGCGCCGGTCTGGGGCGTGCGGCCCGCCGCCGATCCGTTGTTTCGGTCCGTAGCGCAGCAATACGGAACGAGGGCTGTCGGGGTCGTCTTGACGGGCATGGGACGCGACGGAGCCGACGGGTTGAGGGCGATTCGCGAGGCCGGAGGAGCGGGGATAGTGCAGGACGAGGAGACGTCGGTCATTTTCGGGATGCCAAAGGCCGCGATAGACGCCGGAGGAGCAAGTTCCATAGTGCCGCTTACGGATCTCGCTGCGAGCGTAGCACGGGAGCTCTCGGTGAGGTACAGTCTGTGATCCAGTATCTCCTGATTCAGGCTGGCGGCTGCCAATATGGGCTCGCGGCACACCAAGTGTTGTTGGTTGCCGACGGCTTCGAGTTGTACCCCACCCCAAGTGCACATCCGGCCGTGCGCGGTGTCACTCCCGTACGCGACCGTCTCGTGCCATTGGTTGATCTTGCAAGGTTGCTCAGAGATAGTGCCGCCGCGGCCACCGATGGTGAGACGGTTGTGCTGGTCCAGGCAGGAGATACACTGATTGCGTTACAGGTTGATGACGCACACGAAGTAGTATCAGGGATACTCAGTCCCGTCCCCAACGCCTGGCGGCTACCTTGGGCATCCGGCGTGGACGAGCGGGGCGACGCGCTTGTTCCTATACTTGACATGGAGCTGCTGGCAGAGCGGCTAGTACCGGCTACTGCGAGAGGGCGAGAATGAACGTCGGTGATCAAGCCCAGCTAGTCATGTTTCGCATTGGTGAGCACCGCTTCGCGTTCAACGTGTTCCAGGTAGAGCGGATCTTGCGATACGAGCAACCGGTGCCTCTGCCACAAGCCCCCGATTACTTGGAGGGAATGATCCGGTTCGGTCAAGAGGTAGTGCCGGTAATCGATCTGAGAAAGAGGCTGGAAGAGGAGGCGCCGCTCGCCGAAGAAACCAGGATAGTCGTCCTTGGACTGGAGCCGGAGAAGGTTGGCATCGTAGTCGATGCAGTACTTGAGGTGAAGAACGTGCCGGCGGAGCGAGTACAGCCCCCACCGAATATAGTCAGAGGTCTGGCAGCTGAGTACATCAGCGGTATCCTGACTCAGGGTGAAACTACGACTGTCGTGCTCGCCGCGTCGAAGCTGCTCACTTCAGAGGAACGCATCGTGATCGGTGCTCTGACCGCGGAGGTGGCCCATGAGTGATCCCATCGTCGATCCGTTGCGTGCGTCGTTTGACGAGATCTGCCAGCGGCTCGACTCGTCGGGCTCGGGCGAAGCGAGAGAGGAGATCAAGCTTGACATAATCTCTCTGTTCAAGACGGTCGACCAGGGCATATCGGATCTCTCGGCGCTCAAGGAAGACATCCGCACCCTGGTCGAGAAGTACAAGCAGATGTCTCAGGAGGCAAGCGGCGATCGGGCACCGCAGTTCACGGGTGCCGTTCCGGCGATGCGCGCCGACCACATAGGCGCATCCACTTTTATTGAGAAGGGTTGGAGTCTCATATCCCTGGGTGACTATCCGGCAGCCCTGCAAGCCCTGAGCAAGGCGCTGTCCCTTTCACCCGGCGATGTACAGGCACAATCACTGCTCGGCTGGGCGCAAATGCTCAACGAGGATTACGATGACGCCTTGGCAACGTTCCAACAGGTCCTCATGAAAGAGCCGGCGAACTCACTGGCCCGAATAAATGTGGGCTACATCTGCCTCAAGAAGGGCATCTTCGGCGAGGCAATAGAGCATCTCTCGAAAGCCATCCGGCTGGACAACGACAAGAAGGCCACGCTTTACGCTCATTTTTACTTGGGGCTGGTCTACCTAGAGCGCGAGATGTACGAGGATGCCGAGAATTTCTTCGAGAAGACCTTGAAGCTGGGTCCGAACTTGATCGAGGCATACTATGAGTTGGGCCGGGCACAATGGTATGCAGGCGACCGCCGAGCTGCTCGGGAAACGTGGGGCAGGGGATACCAGGCCAACCGATTCAATCCTTGGGGCAAGCACTGCAAGGAGACCCTCGATCTGGTTGACCAAGGACAGGAGCCACCACGCTCTCAGCAATCGTAGTCCTCGCGCTGTCGATCCAAGATCCTGGGATGATCCATGTGGGCCGCGTGACCGCCGTCTTCTGGCCCGGGGATGAGGCCGCCGTCATGGCTTTGGCCGAACTGGCGGATCGGACCACGGAATGGCCTGGGATCAGTGACTCGTTGGGCCGCCCAATTCGGCTGTTTCTGGCGCCGAGTGACGCGAAGTTCGACTCGCTTACCCGCGGGCTGCTGCCGGAGTGGGGCGGGGGAGCTGCGTTTCCAGGCAGCAGCACGATCGTACTGAAGCTGACCGGCGACGTGCGGCGCGTCATGCGTCACGAGCTAGCCCATCTCGCCTTGCGCAGTGTGGTTAGGCGAGTTCCATTGTGGTTTGATGAGGGCTATGCGGCGCTGGCCGCGGGCGAATGGGACCGGCTAGAGGCGCTGCGGGTCAATTGGGCGCTGCTCATGGGCGCCACACCCACGCTGAGGCAGGTTGTCGCAGATCTGAGGGACAGCGGCTCGGGTAGAGCTGAAACGGCATACGCTCTCGCCACGACTGCCGCGCTACTGCTGGAACGGATGGGAGGCGAGCGTGGTCTCGGACCGCTGGTGACCAACCTCGGTGAGACTGCCGACTTCGACAGGGCGCTGCGCACGACATACCAGATGACGCTGGATCAGTTCGAGGCGCATTGGCGGCGCGACCTCAAGCGACGCTACGGCTGGGCGCTATTTTTCGGCTCGCTCACGGTAGTCTGGACCTTGCTCGCAATGGTGCTGGTGAGTCTGTGGCTGGTGAGGCGCCGGAGAGACCGTGCTCGCCGAGCCCGGCTCGACGAAGGGTGGGTGATTCCACCCGACGATTGGCACGCAAGTGCTTGACGCATATGGAACTTCCGGTTAGGCTCAGTGTCTATGTCTAAGGGCACATCGCCTGCCAGGCTCCATTTCAGGCCCAGGAATTTCCTGCTGTTGGGAGGTGCGCTGGCGTCGGTCGGATGGGGCTACGTTTTGCTCGCAGGTGGCGACACCACGTTGGCACCCGTACTGTTGGTGCTGGGCTATTGCGTGTTGTTTCCACTGGGCCTGGCACTGTAGCGGAAGGGCTGCGCGGGCGAATAGCTCAGTTGGTTCAGAGCGCCTGCCTTACAAGCAGGAGGTCGGGGGTTCGAATCCCTCTTCGCCCATTTGGAGGAGAAGAGATATGCGTACCTCGCCGAAGACAACAGTGTTCAACTGGAGGGTTGTCACAGTGCTGCCCTATGCTTCGCACATCAGCGCTGCCGTTGTATCACTCGCGATCGTTGCGGCCGTCGGCATTGCGCCAGCGGAACTTGAAAGTCAGCAGCGGAGACTCGACCGCATCTTGATCCTCACGCCACAGCCGCAGGATCCCACGGATTCGAACTATGCGCGCGAGATGACTGGATTCCTCCGCTCCAGGGCGCAGAGCAAGTTCCGGCAAAAGTGGCACGTGATTGGACAGGAAGTGATCGAGGATCTCTTCGTCAGTTCCGGCTTTCCGGCGAACACGATCATCGGACCCGAGATGGTCGATCAGGTGGGTAAGTCACTCCAGGCCAACGGCTACATGTACGGCGTCCTCCAGCGCGAGGGAGCCACTCCCTCCGCCATGTATCGCATGGTGGACTTGAACCGCTCGGGATTCTCAGGCTGGGTGAGAGTGCAGGGCCAGCCGGGCGATGACCCGCGGTCGTTTTCTGACCGCGTGGCCGATTCGCTGGAGAACCAGGTGAGAGCGGCGGACTACGCCAAGGAGTGCAACCAGCGTCGCGACCGGTCCGAGTTCGACCGTGCCCGGCGAGCCGCGGGGCGAGCATTCGACATCTATCCCAACCACCCGTCCTCCGCCATCTGCCTGTCCTACGTCTTCCAGGCCATGCAGCTCGGTTCGGACAGCCTCATAGGGATGTACGAGAAGGCCACTCAGGGAGACTCCATGCTGATCAGCGCCTGGGAGGATCTGGCGCGCGAGTACGTCCTCAATGGGGACACGGTGGGAGCCGTGGGAGCCTACGAGCGCCTGTTGGCTAACGACCCGTCCAACGAGGAGATCCGCCAGAGGGTGGCTGCGGGACACTTCTCTTCCGGTAACGTAGAGAGGGCTGCCGAAGTGCTCGACGAGGGGTTGCGCCGCAATCCCGAGAACTTGCGGTTCGTACGACTGAAACAGAGGATGTGCCGGGACGCGGAGGATTGGCAGTGCGCCCTCGAGACCACCGAATTGCTGTACGAGCGGGACACGACGCTGACCGCCAACATGGAGTTCTACCAGTTCATCATAGGGTTGGCCACCTCAGCAGGCGATACCTCGAAGATGCTGCGGTGGTATCAGGAGGCCCTCGCGCTGGAGCCTGAATCAGAGCAACTGCTGGTCCCGTACGCGGCAACACTCGAAGCGGTGCAAGGGATGGACTCCGCCGTTGCCGTCTATCGCCAGCTCGCGGACATGAACCCGGGAGACCCTCGGTTCGCAACCAGGGTTATCGAATATGAGGTGGGACAGTTCGAGATCGACACGACAGCTGCGGTTCCGATAGACACGGCCGAGCTGGAACGCCTCGATAGCGTGTTGCAGCAATTCGCGGGGCTGAACCAGGACAACCCGCAGATGCAGACGTGGGTCGGCGGTCAGTACCTCGGTATCACTCAGAAGATCGCCCAAAGTCAGCTCGCGTTTGACATGGCTGTCGACTGGTCCGACAAGGCTCTCTCCTACGATCGCACGGGCCAGCTCAACGCGGCGGGCAACTTCTGGCTGGGTTACGCGCTGTTCTTCATAACCACGGACATGGATGCTCAAATCATGGAGTCGCAGTCGTGCGCCGCCATCAACGTGTACGAGAGAAACCTGAGGCGCGCGACGCAAGCACTGACCGCAGGTCGCGGAATATTGCCTGAGACGGTCGACCAGTTTCTCGGCTTCCTGCAGCAACTGGCCGAACGGCCCGCGCAGTTCCGCGAGTACTTCAGGTGTGGCGGTGGCTAGCGCTTGAATCTGGCTGGCGGCGGCCCTACATTGAAAAGTTGTGCTTTATCGGGGGCTGTAGCTCAGTTTGGTTAGAGTGCCGGTCTGTCACACCGGAGGCCGCGGGTTCAAGTCCCGTCAGCCCCGTGGCATGAATTGCAGCGAAGGGATCGTCGGCCCCGCCAGCCAGTTTCGCGGGGCCCGCTCTTTTGGGCGACACTCCCCGTGGCCTCGTATCACACCCCCGTCCTCCTCGATGAAATAGCTCAGCTGGCGCGCTGCAGCCACCGCATAGTCGATTGCACGGTGGGCGGCGGCGGGCACGCCGAGGCTCTGCTGCGCGACGGCGTGGAACTCTTGGCGATCGACCGCGATCCCATTGCACTGGCTGCGGCGCAGCAGAGGCTCGGCGCTAGAGTCATCCAATGGCTCAACCTCAACTTCTGCGACTCGCGGGCCCTCGCGGCCGTGGCCCGGTTCCGGCCCGACTTCATCCTGCTCGATCTAGGCGTGTCGGGGCACCAGCTGGATGAGGACCGGCGCGGGTTTTCGTTCCGGCCCGGAACGGCGCTGGATATGCGAATGACGCCAGGTGTGGGCCAGACCGCCGCCCAACTGTTGCGCAATTTGGACCAGACGCAGTTGGATCATATCTTCCGCGTATTCGGAGACGAGCGGCGATCTCAACGGCTCGCCGCGACGATCGTCCGGCGACGTCACTACTGCGACTTCGCCATCAGTGACGACCTGGTGAACGCTATCAGAGCTGCCTTGGGATCGCGCGCGGGCCCCGCGGACTTCGCCCGGCTGTTCCAGGCGGTCAGAATTGCCGTGAATGGTGAGCTTGAGGGGCTTGAGACTGCGCTTCCCTCGTTTGTGGACTCATTGGCCGGCAAAGGGGTGATTGCCGTCGTGAGTTATCACTCGGGCGAGGATCGGATAGTGAAGCACTGGTTCCGCGAGTGGGCCAAGCACTGTATCTGCCCACCGGGTGCCCTGGTGTGCCGCTGCCGGGGCAGGCCGCTGGGCGACATCGAGGCGCGCAAGCCGATCCGCCCGAGCGCGGCGGAGATCGTCGCCAATCCGCGCGCGCGGAGTGCCAAGCTGAGGGTCTTCCGCAAAGCAGATGAGAGTTAAGGGAAGGATCTGGTTGGCTGGCTGGCTGGTATTCACGCTCGTCGTACTGGCGTGGGTGGTTACCAGAGACGCTGCCGGGTACGCCACCGCGCGCCACCTGGATTCGCTTCGGACGCGCAAGGCAGTGCTCCAGGCCCAACGGGCGGAGCTTATCCGCCAGGTGCGGCGAGCTGGGAGTAGAGCCGTGCTCGTACCACGAGCCCGGGAACTGGGTTTGCGCCCCGCCGCCGACAGCCAGATCATCATCCTGCGCCTGCCAGATCCCGAGAGGAACTGACCCTTGGCCAAACCGGCAGTCCGCCTCGGGGCGGTTCGGCTCGCGTTCGCAATTGCAGTGGCAATCATCCTGGTTCGCGCTGCCGAGGTGCAGCTCGTCAAAGGAGCCCGCTACTCCGCTGCCGCGTCCAGCAGAACCGAGGAACGGACTCAGCCGGCTGCTCGGGGCACCATCTACGACCGCAACGGTGAGCCCCTGGCGCAGAGCGTAGCCCGGTATCACGTCGATGTGAGGTCCTCCCAGATCTCAGATTCGGTCAAGACGGTGATCGCCCGATTGCTGGTTCAGGATCTGGGTATCTCTCGGGCGCTGGTGCGCCGAGAGCTGCGAGAGCCCTACGGCTACTTCCACGGTCCGTATACGTCCATCCACGTGCAGCGGCTGCGGTCGGTACCCGGTGTCGACCTCAGGAGCAGTGGGCTCGGACGATTCTATCCCAACGGCAGTCTGGCTCGCGAAGTCCTGGGCCTGGTCGGCGCTGACGGAAAGGGAGCGAGTGGACTCGAACGCAGGTTCGACTCGATCCTCACGGGTATTCCTGGTAGCGACGTGGTGAGAAAAGATCTGGGGGGCGGCGTATATGAGTCGCCCAACCGGCGGGGACCCCTGCCGGTCCCCGGCCACGATTTGTTTCTCACACTCGATGCCGGCCTGCAAGAGATAGTCGAGAACGCTCTGGACGATGCGTTGCAGCAGTTTGATGCCGAGAGCGGTGACGTGGTGGTACTGGAGCCCAGGACGGGGGAGGTACTGGCTCTGGCATCGCGCACTGCTACGGGTGGAGAGACCACGGCCGCGCTGACGCATCCGTTCGAGCCCGGGTCGACCGCGAAGGTGTTCGCCGCAGCCGCACTGTTGTTGGGAGGGCACGCGCGCTGGAATGACTCGGTGTGGGCTGAACGGGGTGTGTGGCATACGGAACACCGAACCATTGAGGATGAAAAGCCCTATGGCTACTTGACGCTGCGACAGGTGATCGAACGATCGAGCAACATAGGAATCGTGAAGTTCGCCCGCCTGTTGAACTCGGAAGAGCAATACCTGATGCTGCGCGATTTCGGGCTCGGCAGCCGTACCGGAATCGAGTTCCCGAGCGAAGCCGAAGGTAGACTGGCCCGTCCCCACACTTGGAGCGGCATATCCGGCGAGAGCATGGCCTTGGGCTACGAACTCTCGGTGACGCCGCTGCAGTTGGCGCAGGCCTACGCCGCAATTGCGAATGATGGTGTGATGATGCGGCCAACACTCGTTCGAACAATCGTCACAGCGGAGGGCGAGACCGTCTACCGCCATGTCCCGGAGCCCGTGCGGCGTGTCGTGCCGTCAAACCTGGCTCGCGAGCTACGCGAGGCTTTGCGGGGCGTCGTGTTCGAAGGCGGTACCGGCGAGCGGGCAGCGCTGGAAGGATACGAGGTGGCGGGAAAGACCGGCACCGCCAGACGAGCGAGCGAGGGCGGCTATCTGGATGGGTCCTACACGACGAGTTTCACATCTCTATTTCCAGCCGTGGATCCGCAGATCGTCATGGTGGTCAAACTGGACGAACCCAAGGATGAGGCGTTTGCAGCCGCAACTGCCGCGCCCATCACGAAAGCGGTGTTGGAGCAGTTGCTTGCCTCTGAGACGGGCGCCCTCGAACGTGCCCGACTGGCGGCCAACACCAGTCCCGAACCCCGAGATCCGCCGGAGCATGGCGCGGTCACCCGGGTCTTTCTGCCGTGGCCACCGGAAACTGCAGCGGGCTCGACCGACGAATCGTGCGCCGTGCCCGATGTACGGGGGCTCTCTCTCCGTGCGGCCGCGAACGAACTCCACGTGCTGGGCTTGCGGATGCGGTCGACTGGACGAGGTACGGTCAGAGCCACCGATCCTGCACCCGGCACAATCGTACCGAGGGGCACATGGGTGCAGGTCACGGCGGGAGATCGAGGAAGCCACAGGTGATTCGTCTGGCCGATATCGGTGCCGCTCTGCAGTCCGCGGGCCTGCTGGTTGAGGCGCCGGCAGTGGACGCACCGGTGGCCGCCGTGGTAGAGGATTCCCACAAGGTGGTACCTGGGGCCCTGTTTTGTGCCATCGAGGGCACCGTGGCGGACGGGCATGACTTCGTTGGGGAAGCGGCTGATCGTGGGGCGGTCGCCGCACTGGTTGCTCGCCCCGTTGGCCTGCCCTTACCGCAGGTGGTGGTTCGAGAATCCCGTTGGGCCGCCGGAATAGCGGCGCGGGAGTTCTTCGGATCTCCCGCCGCTGGAATGATCCTGATCGGGGTCACCGGCACGAACGGCAAATCGACTACAGTCTCGATCATCCGCCATCTCCTGAACCAGGAGGGGTCGGCGAGTTCGGTAGGTACGCTCGGCGCGATAGATGCTCGGGGCGACAAGCTCGCGGGGTATGGCTCGCTCACAACGCCGGGCCCGGTCGAGTTCCAGTCAGTGCTTGCAACCCTAGCGAGCCGTGGCGTGACGCACGTAGCGGTAGAAGCGTCCTCGCACGGCCTCCATCAGGAGCGGCTCCGCTCCGTCTCGTTCAGTGCGGCGGTGTACACCAACCTCACACACGAGCATCTGGACTATCATCCAGATCTGCAGGCGTACGCGGCCGCCAAGATGAAGTTGTCGGATCTGGTCGAACCGGATGGGATCGAAGTGGTCAACGCCGACGACCGAACGTGGGCTGCGCTGCCGCAGCGAACCGATGTACGCCGGCTGTGGTATGGTCGCGGCTCCAACGTGACGGTGCGCGCAGCCGGCGAGCGGCTCTCCGAATCAGGTGCCAGCTGCGTACTGCAGTTCGGGCAGGAAAGCCACGAGGTAACGCTCCCGCTGCTGGGCGAGTACAACGTTACCAACGCGCTGGCCGCAGCGGCCACCGTATGGGGCCTGGGCTACGATCCGGCTGTGATCGTGAAGCGACTACGTGATACACCGCAGGTCCCGGGACGGATGGAACAGCTCGCCGCCGGTCCCTTCACTGTCTTGCGTGACTACGCCCACACTCCGGACGGTTTCGAGCGTGCAATTACGACGATCAAATCGATCACTCCGGGGCGTCTCTATGTGCTGTTCGGTTGCGGCGGTGACCGCGATAGCGACAAGCGCCCGGTCATGGGTAGTATCGCCGCCCACCTGGCCGATCTCGTGATTCTCACAGACGACAATCCCAGGACCGAGGACCCGCAGCGAATCCTTGACGACATCAAGCGTGGGCTCGGGTCGGCAGACCATCTCACGATCGCCGACAGGGAACAAGCAATTCACCAGGTGGTCGCCTTGCTTCAACCGGGTGACTGCCTGCTCCTGCTCGGTAAGGGCCATGAAACCTATCAGATCTACGGCACGGAGAAGCAGCCGTTCGATGAGCGGGCTATCGTCCAGGCTGCAATGCGGGAGAGGGTGTGAATCGCTGGACCTCACGGCAGGTGGCCCGCGTGCTTGGCCTCGCCAACGTACCGGAGATGGAGTTCCGCTCCGTGCAGACCGACTCTCGTTCGCTGGAGCCCGGTTCACTGTTCGTAGCGCTGGTTGGCGATCGATTCGACGGGCATGACTTCCTACTGCAAGCCAGACAGGCCGGCGCGACGGGTGCGGTTGTCAGGCATGGTACACCACCTGTTGCTGGCCTGCAGATGTTCGAGGTGGACGACCCGCTCGCGGCATTGGGAGAGCTCGCGCACGATCGGAGGTCGGAGATCACGGGGCCCGTTGTCGCAGTCACGGGTACCAACGGCAAGACCTCGGTCAAGGAGATGCTCGCCAGCGCGCTGAGCACGCGGTGGGAAGTCCACGCGACACGCGCGAACCTGAACAATTTGGTGGGTGTGCCATTGACTATTCTTACGGCCCCGCCAACGTGCCAGGCGCTGGTTGTGGAGGCTGGCGCCAGCGAGCCGGGTGAGATCGGGCGGCTGCGCTCGATAGTCGAACCCACGCTGGCGGTGATCACCAACGTGGCGCAGGGTCACCTGTCCGGCTTCGGTTCTTTGGAGGGCGTGATGCAGGAGAAGCTCGCACTAGCCGAGGGCGTGCCGCTCGCGGTAGTGGGAACCGATCCACCTGCGCTGGCCCGGCAAGCGCGACGTATTGCCGACCGTGTGATCGTAGCAGGATTTGGCGCAGACGCTGATGTCAGGCCCGATCGAGCCGGGCTCGATGGCGGCGGCCGCGGGTGGCTCACTCTTGGGAACACGCGTATCGAGCTGCCACTACTCGGTCGCCACCAGCTCTACAATGCGATGTTGGCGCTAGCTGTGGCCCAGGAACTCGCGCTGGATATGGCGGCGGTGGCAGGCTCGCTGCGCACGGTTTCGCTGCCGCCGGGCCGCTGTGAGGTGGTGAAGGTTGGCGACATGGTAATAATACAGGACACGTACAACGCCAACCCGGGTTCGTTGCGGGCTCTGCTGGAGACGGCGACGGGGCTCAGACAGGACCGTCCGCTAGTGGTCATGTTGGGAACGATGTTGGAACTCGGGCGCGATAGCGCCGCACTTCATGCGGCGATGGCGGACGCGGTGCTTGCCGCCGAGCCGCATCTGATAGCCGCGCTGGGGGAGTTCGCGGCGGCGTTCGAGCGGCACCGGGCGAGGCTGGGTGATCGGCTGCTGCTGGGTGAAGATCCCGATACGCTGGGCCGGGCGCTGGCGCAGCGATTGAAAGGCAACGAGTTGGTGCTGGTGAAGGGCTCGCGAGGCGTGCGCATGGAGCGCGCCATTCCCCACTTACTTGAGGACGAAGAGGCGCATTGCTCTACCACCTCCTGACACCACTGAGCTCGGAGTTCTTCGGGTTCAATGTGTTCAACTACATCTCGTTCCGCGCCGCGGGAGCAACGGTTACCGCGATCTTGCTGGCGTTCGTCGTGGGGCCGATCGTGATCCGTCAACTCAGAGAGAAGGGGATCGGTCAGATCGTGAGACCTGACGGTCCGTCATCCCACCAATCTAAGCGCGGCACACCTACGATGGGTGGAATCATTCTGCTGATTTGCACGATAGTGCCCACTCTGTTGTGGGCTCGACTGGACAGTCGGTATGTGCTCGTGGCTGCTGTGGCAACCCTATGGATGGGGTCCATTGGGTTCGTAGACGACTACCTTAAGGTCGTGCAAGGCAAGTCACGTGGGCTGGTCGCGCGGCACAAGCTCGCCGGTCAGGTGACCTTCGGCATTGCACTTGGTTCGTATCTGTTGCTGTGGCCCATGTCGCACGAGCTTCCGGCGCCGTCGACCACTCTGCCGTTCTTCAAATACGTGCTGGTTGTGATGGCACCTTTGGCCTACATAGCGTTCGTGACGTTCGTGGTGACGGGTTCCAGCAACTCGGTCAACCTGACTGACGGATTGGATGGCCTGGCCGCCGGGCTGACCATGATCGCCGCAGCCGCGTTTGCCGTCTTTGCCTACATCTTTGGCCGGTTTGACTATTCCGACTACTTGCTGGTGTATCACCTACCCGGTTCCGGGGAACTGGCGATCTTCTGCGCCAGCCTGATGGGAGCCGCACTTGGGTTTCTGTGGTACAATGCGCACCCGTCCGAGATCTTCATGGGCGATACCGGTAGCCTTGCCATCGGCGGTGCATTCGGAACGGTGGCCATCTTGCTGAAGTCCGAGTTCCTGCTGCTGCTGATCGGCGGTGTGTTCGTAGCCGAGGTTGTGTCGGTAATCGTTCAGACCACAGTATTTCGTTGGCGCAAGGCACGCCGGGGGCGGGAGTATGCCCGACAACATCGCGTGTTCCGCATGGCGCCGCTGCACCATCACTTCGAGCAGTTGGGCTGGCCCGAATCGAAGGTGGTGACACGGTTCTATATAATCGCTGTGATGTGCGCTCTGATGGCGCTGGCGACGCTCAAGATAAGATGATCCCGCATCCGTGGCGCGACGGAGAGGTTGCTGTCATTGGCTTGGGTCGCAGTGGAGCTGCGGCTGCCAGATTCCTCGGGGCAAACGGAGTCGAGGTGTACGCGTCCGACGTGGCAGATACCCCGGCACTGCGCCAAACAGCAAAACAACTGGCGGACCCGAACGTGACCGTTCAAGTAGGCCACCACGATCTGGCCCGCATTGCGCGAGCAGTTGCCGTCATCGCGTCGCCGGGGGTGCCGCCCGATGCAGCCCCGCTCGCTGCAGCGCGCGAGGCGGGCGTGCAGATCCTCGCCGAGCTGGATCTTGCCGCGATGATACTGAAACAAACACGGCTCATCGTCATCACCGGGACCAACGGCAAGACGACGACGACGGCTCTCGTAGCTCACATCCTGGCCGAGGCCGGCGAACGAAAAGTAGCGGCAGGAAACATCGGACTCCCGTTGATCGAGATCGCTGCGGATTCAGCGCATCCCGAGTGGTTGGCCGTAGAGGCATCGTCGTTCCAGCTGCACGATGCGCCGCACCTGAATCCGGCAATTGGCGTGGTGACCAATCTCTCGCCAGATCACCTTGATCGCTATCCTGATAAAGCCGCTTATTACGCTGATAAGCGTAACCTTTTTCGCAACGCTGATGCCGGGTCCATCTGGGTGCTGAACGGCGACGATACCGCCGTGCTACAGCTAGCAGAGGGTGCCTCCGGGTCGCACAGGCACTGGCGCATCGGCCGGCCGGCTGATGCGTCATATGACTCTGAAGCCGAGCAGCTGGTGCTCGAAGATGAGCCGTTGCTGGAGCGAGCGGAACTGCAGCTACTGGGTGATCACAATGTCGGCAACGCATTGGCGGCCGTCTTGGCCGCTTCATCTGCGGGTGTCGACCGAGATTGTATCGTGCGAGGGCTGCGCTCGTTCCAACCCTTAGCACATCGCCTGGAACCGATCCGTGAGGTCGGCGGTGTTCTGTGGATCAACGACTCCAAGGCCACCAACGTGTCGTCTGCAGCCGCTGCGCTCCAAGCCATGACACGCCGCTTCGTTTGGATCGTCGGCGGGCGGCCCAAGGGAGACGACTTCGCGCCGCTCGCGCGAGCGTTGCAACGCTGTCGCCTCGCGATAGCCTACGGTGAGGCGCGCGAAACAGTTGCCGCGGCGTTGGCCGCGGCCGCCTCCGTTGCCACGTCGGAGCGATTCGCTGACGCGGTTGGGCGGGCACGGCGGGAAGCCCGAGCCGGTGAGGCGGTGTTGCTCTCACCGGCGTGCGCCAGCTTCGATCAGTTCGACAACTACGAGCAGCGAGGGGACACGTTTCGCCGTCTGGTGGAGGAGATGTGAGCCAGTCGCTGCCGAGCGCTGCGGGCCCGTGGGAGACACGCCTCTTCGGCATTGTGGTGGTGGCGCTGGTGGCCTTCGGAGTGGTGGCGATCTACAGCGCATCCAGCGTATTGCACAACTCCAGTTTTGCAGTGCGCCAACTGATCGGTGCGTGCTTGGGTGTCGTTGTGATGCTGGTTGCTACTAGAATCGACTACCATGTCTGGCGCGACAGTGCTTGGCCGATGTTGGGTGCCGCGGCGCTGCTTCTGTTGATCCTCCTGCTGCCGTTCATGGGTTTCCTGACGCACACCGTAAAGGGAGCAACCAGGTGGCTGCAGGTTGGCTCGGTGCAGTTTCAGCCGTCCGAGCTCGCCAAGTTCGCGGTGATCGTGTGGACCGCGATGCTGGCCGCCAAGAAGGGCACTGCCGTGCGGGACCTCAAACGGGGAGTGCTGCCATTCATCGTCATAGTGCTCCCGGTGAGTGGCTTGGTTCTCCTGGAGCCGGATCTCTCCACCGCATGTCTCCTGCTTCTGCTGGCCGGCATAGTGCTGTTCACGGCGGGCGCCAAGATCGGCCACTTTCTGCTCGTTGGCTTGGTGGCCATCCCATTTTTGGGGGGATCCGTTGCCACGGCACACTACCAGTTGCAGCGTATGCTGTCATTCCTGAGCCCCGGGGAAAACCTCCAGGCCGGCAATTGGCAGATCCAGCAGTCTCTCACTGGGTTCGGGTCCGGCCGGCTGTTCGGCGTGGGGTTTGGCAGGGGTTCACAGAAGCTGGGCTATCTGCCGGAGGCACACTCCGATTTCATATACTCCACCATCGGTGAGGAATGGGGTTTCCTGGGGGCCGCCACGATTGTGTTGCTCTATTGGCTCCTGGTATCGCTTGGCTTCAGGGTCGCCCGCACCGCGCCCGATCGGTTCGGGATGCTGCTCGCGACAGGGATAACCGCGCTCATCGGGGTCACGGCTCTGACCCACATCGCTGTGAACCTCGCGCTGCTACCGTCGACCGGATTGCCATTGCCGTTCCTATCTGATGGTCGGTCGAACCTCGTGATATCGCTCCTGGCTGCCGGCGTTCTCATCAACATTGGCAACTGCCGCTTACGTTCCGGAAAGCGGCGATGAAGATATTGATCGCGGGGGGCGGAACCGGCGGACACTTGATGCCCGCTCTGGTCCTGGCCGACGCGTTGGTGTCGCTCGATGCGAGTGTGGAACCGGTACTGGTGGGTGCGCGACGGGGAGTCGAAGCATCTCTTCTTCCGGGCAAACGCTACCGCTATCACCTGCTTCCCCTGGAACCGATCTATCGTCGGGCGTGGTGGCGCAATCTGCGTTGGCCTTTCATCGTGTGGCGGGCGCTGCGGTGCGGCGGCGCCGTGCTCGCGTCCGAGCGTCCCGTGCTGGCCTTGGGAACCGGGGGCTATGCCTCGGGTCCCATACTGTTCCAGGCATTGCGACTCGGACTGCCGGTAGCGCTGCAGGAGCAGAACGCGTTTCCCGGCCTGGCCACTCGCTGGTTGGCAAGAAGGGCGAGCCAAGTCCACCTGGGATTCCCGGAGGCCGCCCGGCACCTGAAGCCCGGTCCGGGCACGGCAGTTCTGACCCACGGCAACCCCATCGCGCCGCCCGCGGCGACCGCTGCTGACCGTAGCTCGATGCGCCAGAGTCTCGGGATCGAGGGCGATCGGCTCGTCTTGCTCGTGACGGGCGGCAGCCAGGGCTCAGTTGCCATCAACCGGGCGGTGGCGGGGCTGCTGGACGGAGACGCGCTCAAGGACGCGGTTGTGTTGTGGAGCGTGGGCCGTCACTCGTGGCATGATTACCGTCGCTATCACTCGCCGCCCCAGCGCCAGGTGCGTGCGTTCTGGGACCCGATCGGGGAGGCATACGCAGCGGCCGATCTTATCATTGCCCGAGCCGGCGCAATGACCACCGCTGAGCTGTGCGCCTGGGGCTTACCCGCGATCTTGATCCCCTTGCCGGGTGCCGCAGCGAACCATCAAACCAGGAATGCCGAGGCGCTGGCTGCCGCCGGAGCCGCAACCCACCTGCCGGAATCGCGGCTCACTACCCATCGGCTGCAAGCTGCGATCGAGGATATGTTGCGTTCACGCAACATACTGGATGAGATGGGGCGCGCCGCCCGGGCTCGAGGGCGACCAGACGCTGCCCGGCGCATCGCCAGCGACTTATTAACTCTGGTGAGCTAAGTCTAAGACCTTTCGTAACTTTCGAGTTTTTCTTATATTGGCTCCCCGCCGATGCTTCTTTTTGTTCCAGACGATCCCCGACCTGTCCATTTCGTGGGAATCGCCGGCGCGGGGATGAGTGCCCTTGCACTCCTAGCCAAGAGCCGGGGAGTGTCTGTCACCGGATGCGACACCAATCCCAATGCAGCAGCGGAAGTCGCCGATCTCGGGGTGCCAGTGACCATCGGCCATGACGTGGACCATGTAAGTGGCGCCAGGGCAGTCGTTTACACTGCCGCGGTTCCCGCGCAGCTGCCTGAACTCGAAGCGGCACGTAAGGCCGGCATCCCGGTGGTGAAGCGGGCAGCGGCGCTTCAGTCCGCGATCGCGAGCGGAAGAAGCGTGGCTATAGCTGGAACGCACGGAAAGACAACGACCACCGTAATGGCTACTACGGCGCTGATTACGGCCGGGCTGGACCCGACGGCAATAGTGGGAGGCCGAGTCGCAGAATGGGGCGGCAACGCTCGTGTCGGCGAGTCCGACCTGTTCGTGGTGGAAGCTGATGAGTACGACAGCTCCTTTCTCGAGCTTCGTCCAGAAGTGGCGGTTGTCAACAACGTGGAGGCCGATCACCTGGAGTGCTACGGGTCTGTCGAGAATCTGGAGGCGGCATTCGCCCAGTTCGCCGGACGGGCGCAGCGGGTGCTCGTGGGCTCGGACGACGGTGGGGCAACCCGGGTCGCACGGGTGGTGGATAGACCGACCTGGCGTGTGGGGCTTGCGGCGGGCGCGGACTTGCGACTGATCGAAGTCGTGCGCCGGCCTGAGCGGAGCGCTGCCAAGTTGGAGCTTCCGGACGGATCGGCGGTCGCGCTCGAGCTGAAGCTGCCGGGACTGCACAACCTGCGCAATGCCGCCATGGCTGTGGGAACAGTTCTGGCCCTTGGTGGAGACGTTGAGAGCGCGGCGCGAGGGCTCAGCGACTACGTCGGTGTCGCCAGACGATTCCAGATCCTGGGTACGGCCGCTGGTGTGACAGTGGTGGACGATTACGCTCATCATGCCACGGAACTGGCGGTCACGCTGGCAGCAGCGCGCCAGCGATTCCCAGGAAGACGCTTGGTAGCTGTGTTTCAGCCGCATTTGTACTCCCGCACCCAGGCTCAGGGCCAAGCCTTGGGTATCGTCCTTTCCACGGCCGACCTCGTGGTCGTGACTGACGTCTATCCGGCACGTGAGAAGCCCATTAGGGGGGTGAGTGGGAAGATGGTCGCCAAGGCGGCTCGGACTGCCGGTGCCCCGGTCGAGTGGGTCGAGCGGATCGCCGATCTGCCGTCCGTGTTGAACCGGCTCGTACGGGATGGAGACGTCGTCCTGACGCTGGGAGCGGGTGACATCACTCAAACGGGGCCCGAGTTGTTGAGCGCCCTCGGGGGAGCCGCAGCGTGACCAGGAGGTCTGCTGGGCTACTGCTAGGCAGCGGGGCCGTCGCGCTCCTGCTGGCAAGTCCCCTGCTGCTGCGGCACGTGGCGTTCTTCCGGGTGCGTCAGGTTGAGTTGGTGGGGGTGCGCTATCATTCGCCCCAACAAATAATCGACGCGCTGGGTTTGGCACGCGACCAGAGTCTGTTTGCCTCGGTCCGAAAGGGTGAAGGGAGTCTGAGTGATCTGCCGGGCGTCATCGACGTGAAGATCGAGCGCAAGGTGCCTGGAACCCTTAAGATTGAGGTGCTGGAGCTGCAGCCCATCGCATTTCTGGCGACGCCGTCTGGGCTCACCGTGCTCGACGCGGATGCCAATCAGATGGGATATGATCCGGCCGCTGGAGGCTTCGACCTGCCGTTCGTCGAACAACGAGATTCGGTGCTGCTGCACGCCTTGGCACAGGTACAGCTGGTGGACCCGGGCCTGTTCGACCAAGTGGACGCAGCGAGCCTGCGCTCAGATGGCACGGTGGTGTTGGAACTCGGACAAAAACGAATAATGTTGCACGGTGTCCCTGATGCCATCCAGATAGAGACATTGGGCGCCGTTCGCAATCACATGGCTGAGACGGGTCGCGACTATCAGCAACTGGACGCCCGGTTCGAGGCCCAGATCGTTGTCCGCAGGAGTAATGGATGATGCCCCCTCGCCTGGTTGCCGCTTTGGACCTGGGGAGTTCCAAGACGTTCGCCGTGATCGCCGAGCGTACGGGTGACGCGCGAAAGCCCGGTGCCAAGATACTCGGGGTGGGCCACGCACGGACCACCGGTGTGAAGCGGGGGGTCGTACGTGACATCGAGGAGACCACGCGGTCCATCAAGCAGGCGATGCACGATGCCGAGCGGATGGCGGGTCTGGAGGTGCCGACGGTCTATTGCGGGATCGCCGGCGACCATGTTCAGACCCGGATCACAACTGGCCTTGCATCGGTGGCCAGCGAGGAGATTTCGAGGGCCGATATCCTCCGGGTCGATGAAGTTGCCAAGGCGGTGAGCCTTGGGGACGAGTACGAGCTGCTGCACTACATACCGCAGGAGTACAAGGTCGACAATCAGGGAGGCATCAACGATCCCGTAGGCATGACGGGTCTTCGGCTCGAGGTCGAGATGTGCCTCGTTGCGGTGCAGAACAAGGCAGCGCAGAACCTGCGCAAGTCGGTCGAGCGGGCAGGATACAAGGTGACCGAGATGGTGCTGGAGCCGCTGGCTGCATCGCTTGCCACGGTGACGCCGGACGAGAAGGAGATAGGGTGCGCCCTGATCGATCTAGGCAGTGGATCCACGTCGGTTGCCGTGTTCCATGAAGGGAAGTTGCGTCATCTCTCGTCCATTCCCTTTGCCGGAGTGAACGTCACCAATGACATCGTGCAAGGGCTGGGTCTAACACAGGCCGACAGCGAGCGGCTGAAGGAACAGTCAGGTGCAGCCTACACACCGCTCGTCGACCCCGACGATATCATCGAGCTTCCCGGCACACCGGGGCAAGGACCTCGACAGGTGAAGCGGGAACTTCTGGTCCACATCATACACCAGCGCATGGATGAGATCCTGGGAATGGTATTGGACCAAATAGATGAAGCCGGCTACATGGGTAGGCTTGCAGCCGGTGCTATACTGACTGGTGGCGGAGCACAGCTCTCCGGCATCGTCGAGCTCACGCGAGAGGTGTTTGCGATGCCCGTGCGTGAGGGACTGCCAGGACAGAACATCACGGGTTTGGTGGATTATGTGGAGAGCCCACGGTTTGCAGTGCCGGTGGGCCTCGCCTTGTACGGCACCAGGTTGATGGGGGGAAAGCCGGAGGGCGGCCAGGCGGTTGACCGATTCTTCGGTCCGGTCAAGCGTTGGTTGCAGGACTTCTTCTAATGAGTCACGAGGATTCCATGGTCTTCGAATTCGAGGAAACGGTTGCTCAGAACGCCCGCATGAAGGTGGTGGGTGTGGGCGGTGGCGGTGGGAACGCAGTCAATCGGATGATCGATGAGCACCTCATGGGTGTGGAGTTCATCTCGGTCAACACCGATTCACAAGCCTTGATGAAGAACAAGGCTGATGTGAAGGTGCAGATCGGAAAGAAGCTCACCCGCGGACTGGGAGCTGGGGCGCGCCCCGAGATCGGCCGACAGGCGATCGAAGAGAATCGAGATGATGTGCTCAACGTGCTCGAAGGTGCCGATCTGGTATTCGTCACCTGCGGGATGGGCGGCGGCACCGGAACCGGGGCGTCACCGATCATCGCCCAACTTGCCCGCGATGTCGGTGCTCTGACGGTAGGGATCATCACCAAGCCGTTCCTGTTCGAGGGACGCAAGCGCATGCGGCAAGCCGAGATCGGCATCTCGGAGATGGGCAAGCATGTCGACACCATGATCGTCGTACCGAACGAGCGGCTCCTGGCAGTCGTAGGGAAGAACGTGCCGTTCCAGGAGTCCCTCAAGAAGGCAGACGAAGTGCTGTTGCACGCCACCCAGGGCATCTCGACCCTGATAAGCGTGACCGGCCTGGTGAACGTTGATTTCGCCGACGTCCGGACTGTGATGCAGAACGGCGGGTCCGCGCTCATGGGTATGGGCGCGGCGCGCAACGAGGACCGTGCGCTCGAGGCAGCACAGCAGGCGATAGCGAGCCCGCTGCTCGATGATGTGTCGATCAACGGGTCGACCGGCGTCTTGGTGAACATCACGGGTGGCCAGGACCTCACGCTCGGCGAGGTCAACCAGATCAGTGAGGTGATCCACGACGCCGCGGGGGACCAGGCCGAGATAATCTTCGGTGCCGTCACAGAGCCGGCCATGGAGGGCGAGGTCAGGGTGACGGTGATTGCTACCGGGTTCGACCAGTCACTTACCCAACAGGAGAGCCCGTTTGCTCGGACCATCTCGCCCGGTGTGCTGCCGTTCCCCCAGCGAGCCGTACGGCCGCACTCCCTCCCGGCCAGGGGCGCTGCAGTCCCCAAACCGATGCCTGCGACAGGAGAGCCGGGTGAGAGGATCGCCGAGATGGAGATCCCCACGTTCATCAGGCGTCAGATGGATTGATGCGGGTCCGAGCGCTTGGGCTGGCGGTCCTGGCGATCGGGGCCCTGGTGGCGATCTGGACCGCCAGCTCGGGGCCATCCACTCGACCCCTTCCCGTTGCCTCTCCTATTGTCGTCAGTAGCGCCTTTCTCTACAGATCCGACACGTTGCGGCGCAACGAGACCCTGTCACATTTACTGGGACGCAGCAACATCTACGGAGCCGAACTCGTCCACGTGGTCGACGCAGCCCAGGGACTCAACCCCCGGCGCATCAGAGATGGCAAAGTCTTCGGTTTCCGTCACACTTATGGCGACCAGAAGCCCGACAGGATAACCGTGCGGCTGGGAGATGCGCGGACGGGCGACGACCGGATCCTCACGTTGGCTAGAGACAGTGCGGGGGCCTGGACTGGCTCGACCGAGCCGGTCCTCTGGTCTGTCGACGTCAGGATGATACACGGCGTTGTGGAGTCCACGATCTACGACGCCATAAACGAGGCCGTCCCCGACTCCGTGCTGCCGGAGGAGCAGCGCTACTACCTGATCTATGATCTGGCTGACAACATCTACGGCTGGGTGATCGATTTCTACTTGGATCTGTGGCAGGGTGACCGATTCAGCGTTTTGTACGAAAGGCTCACGTCGCCGCTGGGAGACATCAGATACGGTCGGGTCTTGGCAGCCAAGATCGAGACGCGCGGTATTGAGAACGATGCGTACGTGATGACTGACGAGCGCGGTGGTAACGAGTACTACGACGATGGGGGTCTGTCATTGAGACGATCGTTCAAGATCCGCCCCGTCGACCTTGCCCGCCTCAGCTCCCGGTTCTCCAGCAGCCGCTTCCATCCGATCCTCAAGCGACGCCGGCCGCACAACGGCACCGACTACGCGGCGCCGCCGGGAACGCCGATCAAGGCCACCAACGGTGGGACGGTGACGCGAGCAGGGCGGTGGGGCACCTACGGCATCATGGTATCGATCCGCCACGCCCAGGGTATCGAAACCAGGTACGGTCATATGAGCAGGTTGGCGGCGGGCATCAAACCGGGTATCCGGGTCGAGCAAAACCAGGTGATCGGCTACGTAGGAATGAGCGGCTTGGCCAGCGCTCCACACGTGCATTATGAGATTCTCAGGAGCGGCCGGTTCCGCGATCCGCGCGATCTGCTTGACACCGAACCGGGTCAGCCACTGCCGGCCGAGCGAAGCGACGAATTCCATAGCGTCATGGCGCAGTACAACGCTCTCCTCAATGCCCTTGGTCCGCAGTTGACTGCAGTCGGTCCCGACAACTGATCTTCAGGGACACACAATATGCAGCTCTACCCCGCCATTGATCTCAAGGGCGGACGCGTGGTCCGTTGGCTGGAAGGCGAAGCCACTGCCGCGACCGTCTATAACGAAGACCCGTTCGAGCAGGCCCGGTCGTACGTCGCCGATGGTGCCGCTTGGCTTCACGTCGTCGATATGGACCGGGCTTTTCGCACTGGAGCCGATAACATGGGCTGGGTGCGCGAGATAGCGGCGATACCAGGGGTAGAGATCCAGGTAGGCGGCAACGTGGATACAGTCTCCTGGGCTAGAGAGGCGATTGCAGCTGGTGCGAGTAGGGTGGTTCTGGGGACCGGCACATTGCTGGACCCAGGGCTGTCGACAGCGCTGATCGAGCAGGTCGGTGCCGGCCGCTGCGCCGTGGCGCTCGACACCCGCGACGGCAGACTGGCACGGCGCGGAAGTGAAGAGCCACTGGAGCTGTCCCTCGAGGCTGCGGTACGCCGCGTGCTGGATCAGGGCGTCGCGACGGTCATCTACCGGGACCTGAGCCGTGATGGGCTTACAGGCGGCGCCGACATCGCCGGCGCCGTTCAGCTCTCTGCCATGGGAATCGGTGTCATCGCGGCGGGAGGCGTCGCAGGGCTAGCCGAGATCGAGCAGGCTGCCCGAAGCGGGTTACAAGGAGTCGTAGTCGGAAGAGCGCTGTACGAGGGACGGTTCACACTGCGAGAGGCGCTCGCGTGCTTGCAGTAGTGATCCTGGTGTGCGCCACCGCCCTGTGGGCGGGTTTCGTCTACCTGGCTCGGGAAGAACTCGGCGCCACGGGCCTGGGTTTGGCCACCCTGCGAACGGTGGGAGTCGCCGCCTTGCTGTTGCTTCTGTTCAATCCGGGACGCGCGAAGCGTATACCGGGTGGTGCGCCCATCGTCTTGCTCGACGGTTCGCTCAGCATGGGTGTGCCCGGCGGGAAGTGGGATTCAGCCGTCGACACGGCCCTGGCGATAGCCGGTAGCGAGGGGACCATATACCGGTTCGGCGCCGGCATCGTGCCGTTTGACACGACGCCCCCGTCTGCCGGGTCCTCCCACCTGCGCGAGCCATTGCTCGCCAGCCGTGGCTCCGGTCGTCCGCTCTACGTGGTTACCGATGGCGAAATCGAGGACGTGGCGGCCATCGCCCCATCCGTGTGGGACGAAGTGACGCTGGTCGTGCTGCCACGGGACACGGTGCGCGACGTCGCCCTGTTGGACATTGACGTGCGGCAGCGGGTTCAGCAGGCCGACTCCTTCGACCTCGTCGCCACCGTGGGCACCTGGGGCCCTGGAGTGCCTGACTCGGCCGAGATCGAGCTGTGGCTGGGTGACAGGATTCTGGCCGTGCGGCAAATCGATCTGCCACCTGCCCCGGGGGTGGGGCGCCGACAACTGCGCTTGCCTCCTCGGCTGCTGCCCCTCGGTACACATGTGATTCACCTTCGCGTCGCCGCTGCACGTGACTCCGTCAAGGGGAACGAGCGTCGCGCTCGCGTTGTCACGGTCACGGAGCAGCCGGACGTCGTGGTCATCGTTGGTCCGGCCGATTGGGAGGGACGGTTCCTGGTGTCGGAGCTGAGCGCAGTGGCTCGGACGAACGTCACTGGCTACGCCCGTATACATGACGAGGTATGGCTGGACATGAGCTCGCTGGCACGGGTCGAGGAGGAGACGGTCCGGGCTACTGGGCGGCGCGCTGCTATGTTGGTGCTACGAGGGGCTGATGCACTGGAGGCTGGCACGCCGTCCGGCGGTCAGCCCATCTGGAGGTGGCTGGCCGGTGATGACACTACCGCTGATTTCGTTGCCGGCGACTGGTACGTAATGAGAGAAGTGCCCGCCTCGCCCCTTGCCGGGCAGTTGGGGCCGGTGAGTTGGGAGTCTCTTCCCCCACTCACCGGGCTGATCCCGGTCGATGCCGGCAGCTACGAGTGGGTCGGACTGACGGGTAAGTTGGCGCGGCGTGGCGCGCAACGCCCAGTGCTGGTCGGTCGGGACACAGTTGGGGCCCGTCGACTAGTCACCGTCGGCTCGGGCCTATGGCGCTGGGCTTTCAGGGGTGGTGCGGCGCGAGAAGCCTACCGGACCTTGCTCTCCAGCGGCACCGACTGGCTGCTGCAGTCGGGAGCCCGCCGGCCCGGGTCTACATTGACGGCCACTCCTGTCGTAGCCTACGGCACAGCTGTGGACTTCCGCTGGCTGCGCGGCTCGGTACCTGACTCGATTGCCGTGGCTATCCAGCCTGCCGGAGCGACGACCGCTGACACGACTATACTCCGATTTGCAGCGGATAGGAGCGCCGCGTACCATTTGCCACCCGGTGAGTACCGGTGGAGTACACCTGATGTTGGAGCCGAAGGTTTGGTCGTTGTTGAAGCGTATTCCGAGGAAATGCATCCTCGCGCCATCCACGTTCCGGGCGGCGGCGTCGCGAGCGGAACGATTTTGGTCGAGGAATACGCCCGCGACAGATGGTGGTTGTTTGCGATCGTGGTTCTCGCCCTGGCAGGTGAGTGGGGCTGGCGCTATCGAAAGGGCCTACCGTGAAGGGCGGACTGTGGCGTCAGATCAAGCGCGTCGCCTTGACCGATGTCTCGGTCCTGGTGAAGGGGATAGATCGGGATACTCTGGAGGATGTGGAGCGGATTCTGGTGGAAGCTGATTTCGGCGTCAGCGCGCTGGACATGGTGGAGCAGCTCGAGGATAAGCTGCGACGAGGTGAGCTGAAGTCGGCCGACGCGGTGCGTTCGTGGCTCAAGCAAGCGATCGTTGGGCTATTGGACAGCGGACAGGATGCCGGTGACCTCCACTTCGGCGACGGTAACGGGCCCGCGGTCTTTCTAGTGTTGGGTGTGAACGGTGTCGGCAAGACTACGCAGATTGCCAAGCTGGCACACCGTCTGATGGGACAGGGTCGCAGTGTGCTGCTTGCGGCTGCAGACACCTATCGGGCCGGTGCACAGGAACAGATCGGGGTGTGGGCATCGCGGTTGGACCTCCCATGTGTGACGGGATCGCCGGGTGGGGATCCTGCCGCTGTCGCGTTCGACGCCGTAGCGGCCGGGACGGCGCGGCGTGTGGACGTAGTTCTGATCGATACCGCGGGGCGGCTACACACGCACGGTGACCTCATGGAGGAACTCAAGAAGATTACCCGAGTGGTTGGGCGCAAACGGGATGGTGCACCGCACGAGAGCCTCCTGGTGCTTGACGGCACGGTGGGCCAGAACGCACTGCAGCAGGGACGGACATTCGCGGCCGCTGTTCCCGTCACGGGACTCGTAATCACCAAGCTCGATGGAACCGCGAAGGGTGGTGCAGTAGTGGCGCTGCACCGCGAACTGGGAATACCCATCAAGTTCCTCGGCGTCGGTGAATCACTTGCGGACTTGGAGGCCTTCGACCCGGAGGTCTTCACCGAACGGCTGCTGTCCGACTGATGCTGCTGGCGCTCGACACTGCGGTGCAATTCCTTAAGGGAGTTGGCCCGCGCCGCGCCGAGGCATTCCAGCGGATGGGGATCGCGACGGTAGAGGATCTCCTCTATCACATACCGCATCGCTACCTTGACGCCACCACCGTCACGCCGATTGCCAAGGCAGTGGTCGGGAGAGAAGTGACGTTGGTGGGCCGCGTCGTGTCCAAGGCTGTCGTCCCCACGCGCCGCGGATTGCGCATCTTCAGGGCTGTGATCCGGGACTCGTCGGGCATCGTCGAGTGCGCCTGGCCGGGACAGGCATACTTGGATCGCATCATCAAGCAAGGTCAGCTGCTGCTGGTGACCGGACCGGTGAAGCACTACCACGGCCGCCAGGTGGTGCCCAAGGAGCAAGTGGTACTGGCGGACGCGGGTGATGAAGAACGGGAAGACGACATGGTCCGTGGCATGGTGCTGCCCGTATATCCGGCCACTGAAGGCTTGAGTCATCGGCAGATCCGTCGACTGATATCGGATCATCTGGACCAGATGCTGAAATGTGTAGAGGATACGCTTCCGGAGTGCGTGTCCTCGACGATAGATGTGCTTCCTCTCAGGCAGGCTCTACTCGCACTCCATCGCCCGGCTTCGCCGGGAAGTGCCGAGGCGGGTCGCCGCCGGCTTGCGTTCGATGAGCTGTTCGACCTCCAGCTCGTGGTTGCACGGGCGCGCTACCTGGCGACAACGGCACAGAAGGGAACCCGCTTCGAGATCCAGAAGAAGCTCACTACCGCCTTGAAAGATGCGCTCCCGTTCGAGCTGACGGCAGGACAGCGCAAGGCGATCCGCGAGATCAGCGCCGACATGACGTCGAGTGACAGAATGCATCGGCTGTTGATGGGTGACGTCGGCACCGGGAAAACGGTCGTTGCTCTGTTTGCAATGCTGCTCGCCATGGAAAACGACTATCAGGCCGTGTTCATGGCTCCCACGGAACTGCTTGCCGAGCAGCATGCCAGCACGGTCGGATCGCTGCTTGCTCCGCTCGGCATCGTGCCCGAGCTACTGGTGGGTCGGCTTTCCCAGGGTGAGAAGCAAGCCATTCGAGAACGCATCGCGGACGGCACGGCGCGGATCATCGTGGGAACGCACACCCTGATCCAAGAACGCACGGATTTCTGGCGCCTCGGTCTGGCGGTTATTGACGAACAACACCGATTTGGAGTGGAACAGCGTGCGGCGTTGATCGAGAAAGGTGAAGTGCCGGACGTGCTACTGCTTTCGGCCACGCCGATCCCGCGCACGTTGGCCCTGACCCTGTACGGGGACCTGGACATCTCTACCCTGAGGCAGAAACCGGTGAGTCATCGGCCGGTCAAGACCGGTGTGCGGTCCAGCAATGACCGAGCGGCGATCTACGGCTTCTTACAGGAGCAATGCAGACTCGGGCGTCAGGCTTTTGTGGTGTACCCCGTCATCGAGGAATCAGAGCGTGTGGATCTGAAAGCGGCCACCACTATGGCGGCCGAGTTGGAGAAGCGGCTCGCTCCCCTCTCGGTCGGTCTAGTACACGGGAAGATGAAAGGCGAGGAGCGCGATGCAGTGATGCGCCGATTCCGCGACGGCAATCTCCACGTACTGGTTGCGACAACCGTCATCGAAGTTGGGATCGACGTACCCAACGCCACTGTCATGTTGATCGAACATCCGGAACGGTTCGGCCTCGCGCAGCTGCACCAACTGAGAGGCCGGGTGGGTCGGGGATCCGCTGAAGGCCACTGCATCCTGCTCACCGACGATTACAGCGCCACCAAAAGGCTGAAACAGTTCGCCCGAACGTCGGATGGCTTTCGCATTGCGGAACTGGACCTCAAGGAGCGTGGTATTGGCGAGCTGGCCGGAGTTCGCCAATCAGGCGGCTTCAACTTGAGATACGCCGATCTCGCTACCGATGATGACCTCGTCAATGCGGCGCGCCGGGCAGCGCTCGGCATCATCCAAAGCGATCCGGATCTCTCGAGCCAGGCCCATACCAAGCTTCGGGCCCGGATAGGACGCCGCTACGCACGGGGAATGGAGCTGTTCAGGGTTGGATGAGAGCGGTGCAGAATGGGGATGGGTAAAGAAATTCGGTTGATGGTGAGTGCGGAAGAGGCCCGTTTCTCCTGGGACAACGGGCTGTTTGGCGGGTTAGTTCGCATGCATGGACTCCAAGCATGCGAAATCTCCCTGTTGTGGGGCACCAGTCCGCCGGTTCGGAGGTAGGCGCAGGCAATGCACGGAGTGCAACGGCACCTGGAGGATCCGGGCGAAGAAGCGCGGGCGTCGCCCACGTCGTTCGTCGCCATCCATCCTCGAGCGAGTGTTCGTGCAGGGCTTCACGCTGGCGCAACTCGCTGCTCGCCAGGGCGGTATCGCGCTCCCGACCTATCGGCATCGCTTCCGGCGAGAACTCCAGCAGTTCGTGGCCCGTCCCGGCTCGCAGGTGATTCCACGGGGGCCGCTGGTGCTGTTGGTAGATGGCCTGTGGTTCCAGTTCAAGCGTCACCCCTGGGTGCTGTACCTGATGGCGTTGAAGCCTTGTCAGGGCGATTATGCCGTATTTCTCGATCCCGTATTACTCGCGGGTACCGAGAGAGTCGCACGCTGGGACCAAGCGCTCGCATCCATTCCTCAAGCAGCGAGCGAGCGCATTCGGGCCATCGTGGCCGACAACCTGCCCGGCATGAGACGATTGGCCCACCAGCGTGGGTGGGTCCTGCAATTGTGCCACTTCCATCTGCTCCTGAAGCTCTACGCCCAACGCGGTTCGAGACCTCATGCGCTCTACGGCGGCCCGGTCCGAGAACAACTCCACCAGTGCATCCGCCACGCTCTGTCCCTGTCCGAGGGTGCCCCTCTGGACACCACACTCCGACGCCTGCACCGACTAGCCCTAACCGACTGTGCACCGCCCGCGTCCAAGGCATGGTCCGAGCGCTCCTGCGCGATCTGGAGTTCTACCGTTCCTATCTCCAGTACCCCCAGCTGGGCCTTCCTCACACCACCAACACGGTCGAGTCCATGGGTCGCCTCCTGCGAGACCTGTTCCGGAGGAGCCGCGCCGGTTCGAACCCAGCCTCCGTCTTACGGTGGGCTACCGCGTTCATTCGGTTACGGTCTCACATCACCTGCAACAGCTATCTATGACAATGCTCTATCAACCAAATTCCTTTACCCTTCCCC
>CP070666.1:4329072-4347042 GCA_020351775.1 Gemmatimonadota bacterium
GCCATACGCTTGGCCAATCCCATCAGCGACAGCTCATCCGCTTTCCTCAGCACTGGTACTATGAGGCCCCAATCCAGAGCGACCGCGATTCCAATGTTGATCTCCTGCCGGTAGATTATCATATCGCCGCTGACTGACGCGTTGAGAATGGGATGCTTGCGCAGGTTGTCGGCGACCACTTTCACGATGAATCCCAGGAACGTCAGCCGTACACCCCGCCCCTCGAACTCGTGTTTCTTGGCAGCACGGATGGCAGCTATCCTCGTGAAGTCTACTTCGTAGTAGCTGGTGACGTGCGCCGAGATACGGCGAGACAGCACCATGTGATCCGCGGTGAGTTTCCTGATCCGGCTCATCGGTTCCACCCGGTCGCCGGGCCAAGCATCTACCTGTGGATGGGCCACATCACCCGAACCTGTTTCTCTTGGGACGGGAACGACGGTGGCAGCGGGAGCAACCGGCGCCGGCGCGGTGGTTTCAATGAGCCCGAGGATGTCTCTCTTCGTGACGCGACCGCCGTATCCTGTACCAGCAATCCGGCTGATGTCTACATCGTGTTCTGCCGCGATCTTGCGCACCAGAGGGGTCGACTTGCGCAGCAATCGTTGCTCTGCGGTCTCGGGCCCCCCGTCGCTACTCGGTGGGCCGCTCTCCACCCGAGCCGTCGTGACGGGCTCAGCCTTGACCTCCTCCACTGGCACTGCAGCGACCGTATGCGGCTTCTCCAGTGAGGGCGCCTGAGCGGCTACGGGAGCAGCCGCGGCCGGACCTGGGGCGGCCGCACCTGCCGCGGTATCGATCACAGCGACCACCGTTTGAATCTCTACGGTCTGGCCTTCCTCCACTTTGATCTCCGCCAGCACACCTGCTGCGGGCGACGGAATCTCGGCATCGACTTTGTCGGTGGATATCTCCAGAATGGCCTCGTCTCGCTTGACTTCATCGCCGATCCTCTTGAGCCAACGCGAAACGGTCCCTTCGGCAATCGATTCTCCCATCTGGGGCATTACAACATCAACCCGCGACATGCCGATCTCCTCTGAACGCGATCACCTATGTGCGAAGAATTGTGCCACTCGTTGCGTGATTTGGGGTATATGCCAGACTCTACGAGAGACCATCATGCAACATGAACCCATTCACGAATCCGCCGCCGGCTCACAAATGGTGCCATGTAGTGTGCACCATGGCCCGCCAGCGGCAATTGCTCAAAATACCAGCTACCGCGCGATTCTGCGAGCGGTCGATCCTATCGCGCCGCATTCTTTCGCATTCGATCGTCGTGGCCGCCTCATTGACACCTTCTCAGATCCGCCTGTTGCTGAGGCTCCCCGCACGAGCAACAAGAAAGGAGATCGTGCGTGCCGTGAGAAAAGCCACGGCGCAGGTGCTCCGCAATGCGGGCGTGATCGGTCGTTGGGAACCGGTCCTGTGGGGCAGCGCAGCGTGGTGCTTCGTTCTGCGAAGCGCAACCGCAGTGGCGGCCGTGCGGCGACACATGTACGCCAGAGATGCAACGATGGGCAGTCCAGCCCCGTTCCCGCTGCCATCCAACACGGTGGTCACCCTCGGCACGTCAATAGGCGAGGAGCGCGCGAGCCGCCTGTTTGATGTCTTCCGTCTGCGGCAGTACGAAGTCTTCGAGCGTGGGCGAGTACGGTAAGGGAGTGTCGTGCGCGGTGACCCTACGGATCGGTCCGTCCAACCATTGGAACGCCAGTTCCGACACCCTGGCGGTGATCTCACCCGCGATCCCACCGGTCCGTGTGTCTTCATGTACGATCAGTAGCTTGTTTGTCTTGCGTACCGAAGCGACGATTGCAGCCTCATCCATGGGAAGCAGACTTCGGAGATCAATGACCTCGATCGCCGCCTGGTCTTCGCGAGCGAGTTGCTCAGCGGCCTCCAGCGCTTTCCACACCATAGCCGACCATGCGACGATCGTGAGGTCGGTTCCTTCTCGAGCTATCCTGGCTCGGCCGATCGGCGTGACGATATCCTCGTTCTCTGGCAGCTCTTCCTTGATGCGGCGGTACAGAAACTTGTGCTCAAAGTAGATCACCGGATCGTCGTCTCTGATGGCCGCTTTGATCAGTCCCTTGGCATCCCGAGCCGTGGCGGGACAAACGAGTTTGAGACCAGGCGTATGGAAGAACGCAGCCTCCGGTACCTGGGAGTGGAACGGACCACCGCGTACGTATCCGCCGGACGGTCCTCGTACCACGATCGGTGTGGCCAAGCCAGCCCGGTATCGGGCGGTGGCCACGTAGTTGGTGATGATGTCATAAGCACAGGAGATGAAATCGATGAACTGCATCTCCGCCACCGGCCGCAAGCCCATGTGGGCCGCGCCGGCTGCGGCACCGACAACGGCCGTCTCACTCACTGGGGTGTCGATGACCCGTTGTGGCCCGAACTCGTCCAAGAACCCAGCCGTGACCTTGAACGCGCCTCCGTAGGCGCCGATATCCTCGCCCAGCAGGAACACGCGGTCGTCCCGCTTCATCTCTTCCCACAGGCCCTGGCGCAGCGCCTCCAGGTAGGTCACTTCAGCCACGCGCCCACTCCGGCATCAAGGGCGAGCCAGCTGGAGCAAGCGAATCACGGTGCGGGGGGCTTGCGATGGGATCAGTCCACCACCTGAGCCTCGTAGCCCGAGGCCTTCACGGCTGCCACTAAGGCCTCCGTGTCGATCCGCTCGCCATCGAAGTCGACTTCAGCGGAGCCACCATCCAGATCGACGAAGACTCCGTACACGCCTGACAGGCCACGCAGCGCCTCCTCAACTTTGGCCTTGCAGTGGCTGCAGGTCATTCCCAAAACACTCATTCGTACTGATGCCACGGTTGACTCCAGGCTGAGCCGGTCAGTAGGCACCGCGAGCTATATGAGATGGCTCGAGGCGTTGGTGCACCGTCGTGAGAAACCGTTTCGCTATCTTGTCGGCTTCACTCTCACCCACCTGATCCGTTTCCACCGTAATCAGCGTATAGTGACCGCCTTCGGCCTCCACGTGCAGCGAGATGCGGCCTGCAGTACCAGAGTAGGAGCGATGCCGTTTGCCGGAGTCTGTCGCACTCACCCAGGCCGGGAAGTACTTGTCAGCCTCTTCGAGAACGGTGTCGGGTGGCAATGCTGTGCGGTGGAAATAGCGCATAATTCACGCAACGGTTGATGGTGTGAATCTTCTGAGCCTCAAACTGTTTCCTACCACGCTGAGGCTCGACAACGACATCGCTGCGCTGGCGAACACGGGACTCAGCAGCAGTCCAGTCAGAGGAAAGAGCACTCCTGCTGCCAGCGGGATGCCAAGCGAGTTGTAGAGGAAGGCGAAGAACAGATTCCCCTTGATGGTGCGCACGGTTCGGCGCGACAACTCGATCGCAGTCACCACCGCGGTCAAGTCCCCGCGCATCATGGTCAGGTCCGAAGCCTCGATCGCAACGTCTGTTCCCGTGCCGATGGCGAACCCCACATCGGCCTGTGCCAACGCCGCCGCGTCGTTCAACCCATCGCCGATCATGCCCACTGTCCTGCCGTCCTGCTGTAGCCGCTTTATCTCGTCCGCCTTGTCGCGGGGATCGACCTCTGCGATCACCCGGTCAATCCCTATTTCCTTTGCCACCAGACCAGTGGACACCTTGCTGTCACCACTCAACACATAGAGCTCGAAACCCAACGATTTCAGCCTCGCGATAGCAGGCTTCGCGGATGGCTTGATAGCATCGGCAATCAGAACGAGGCCCTGAACCGTATCGTTGACGACCACCACGACCGGTGACCTGCCCGACAGCACGTGGCGGTCTGCCTGTGTTCCGAGATCCCCCAGATCGAGGCTGCGCTCCTCCGCATGCCGCATGCTGATCACCTCGACCAGGTACTTGCCGACGATTCCGCGCGCTCCCCGCCCTTCCATCGCAATGAACCGCTCAACTGGCGGAATTTCGATTTCTTTCTTCGCTGCGGCGTCTACGATCGCCGCAGCAAGAGGGTGTTCCGAGCGCGACTCCACTGCTGCCGCGAGTCGGAGCAGCTCAGTTGCGCCGACAACGCTCCCATCGGAACGCTGGCTACCGAGGACGTGCGTTACAGCCGGCTTACCCTCGGTGATGGTACCGGTCTTATCGAACACTAGCGTGTCGATCCGCTGGACAGTCTCAAGCGTCTCACCGCCGCGGATCAAGACACCCAATTCAGCTCCCCTTCCCGTACCCACCATGATCGCCGTGGGCGTGGCCAGCCCCAAGGCGCACGGGCAGGCAATGACAAGTACGGTGACCATCGCGACGGTCGCAAACACCACCTCCGGTGCTGGTCCGATCACGTACCAAACAACGAACGAGGCTATCGCAATCGCAATGACGATCGGAACGAAGACGCCCGCCACCCTGTCGGCCAGCCGCTGCGCTGGCGCTTTGGTCCCCTGCGCCTCCTCCACTAGCCGTACGATCTGAGCCAACACAGTATCCTTGCCCACCGCTCGGGCTTCGAACCCCAGGGTACCGCGGCCATTCAGTGTGCCGCCCACGACCTGGTCGCCCGGCTTCTTGTCCACCGGCATCGGTTCCCCGGTGAGCATCGCTTCCGACACCGTCGACTCACCCGCAGTGACCACGCCGTCCACGGGTAGGATCTCGCCGGGCCGCACGATCACTGTGTCGCCCACCTCCACGCGCTCGATGGGTATCTCCATGTCGTGACCTTGGCGCTGCACCGTGGCGGTCTTGGGCCTGAGCTCGAGCAACTGTCTGATTGCCTCCGAGGTTCGTCCCTTCGCCCTGGCCTCGAGCAATCGGCCCAAGAGGATGAGCGCTATGATGGCACACACCGACTCGAAATACACGTCGGCAGCGAGGCCAATATCGCGGAACAAGGTCGGGATCACCGTGGCCACCGCCGAGTAGAGAAACCCCGCACCCGTACCGACTGCTATCAAGGTGTTCATGTCCGCCGAGCGGTGCTTGAGACCGCTCCACGCGGCCACATAGAACTGCCTACCGCACCACACGACCACCGGCAGCGTGAGCGTCAGCAGCGCCAGCCTCAGTACGTCGGAGTCCAGCTGATACAGCGCCGGCAGCATCCCCTGCAGAAAACCGTTCAGCGGCCGCATCAGCAACCCGAACAGATCGCTGCCCTTGGTGCTCTCCTGAGACATCAAGGGCATAGAGCCGATCATGGTCGCAACCGTGGCCACAGCAGCAACGACGAACTTCCACGCCAGCCGCCTCACTTCGCCACGGATGCGCAACCGTTCGCGCTCGGCAGGATCTTCCTCGGCGAGTTGCTCGGCTATCTTGAAGCCAGCACCCCTGACCACACTCTCGATGGCCCGCGCGGTGATGAGGCCTGGGATATAGTCGACCCGAACCCGTTCGGTCGCCTGGTTGGCCGCTGCAGACAGAACACCAGTCAGTCCCTTCAGCTCCCGCTCCAGCCGGCTCGTACCGCTGGCGTAATGCAGACCCTCCACGCCAAACGAGAGCGAAGTCTTGGCGCAGTCGTATCCTGCGTCCCGCACCGCGGTGACGAGAGCAGCCACACTGGTCTCACGGTCGTCGATGGTAACGGTCGACTTGGCCGTCGCATAGTTGACGGCCGCTTCCTTCACTCCCGGCTCGGCCAGCAATCGCTTCTGAACCGTCAGAGCGCAGGCACCGCAGGTCATGCCCTCTATCGGGAGTGTCACCCTCGCATCAGCCATGCTTGGCGTGTCCTTTACCCAGATTGGCCCGGGCGCCGTCCCATCCTGCCAGCGCTACCACACGACCGTGCATCACGGAGAGACCACAGTGAAAACTGTAGTCACCTGGCTTCACTGGGGTGAACTCGACGGGAGTGGTCTGAAACGGGGGTAGTTCTCGCTCTATCCCCAAACCGTCAAAAATCACCCGCGCCGAGCATTCTTCCGTTTCGTCCCGATAAAACAGGAGGCGGACCGGACGGCCCACCTCTACTGGTATGGTGTCGGGCTCGTAGCCGTTCTTGACCAACACCTTGATCTCCTGTGGCGTCGCCGGAGTGCTCGGCACCTTTGGAGATTGGCGTGGTCCGAGAAAGAACCATAGTTCGCCCACGATGAGAGCGGCACCAGCAACAACGACAACAACCTCAACCAGGCTCACGCTCTTTGGTACTCGTAGTACTCCACCCCGAGATGGGTTATCTGGTCCTCTCCCATCAGCCAGCGGAGCGTGTTCTTCAGTTTCGTCTGCTGAATGAAGAGATCGTTCTCAGGCGTCAGACCCGGAGCAGCCATGGGGCTCTTGAAGTAGAAGGAGAGCCACTCCTGAATCCCGGCCATCCCCGCGCGTTGCGCTAAGTCCATTAGCAGCGTCAAATCGTGTACCAGCGGTGCAGCCAGGATGGAGTCTCTGCACAGGAAATCGACCTTGATCTGCATCGGATATCCCAGCCAGCCGAAGAAGTCGATGTTGTCCCATCCCTCTTTGTTGTCACCCCGGGGTGGATAATAGTTGATCCGTACCTTGTGGTAGATCGCTCCATAGAGCTCGGGGTAAACCGATGGCTGGAGGATGTGCTCCAGTACGCCGAGTTTCGACTCCTCCTTGGTCTTGAACGACTCGGGATCGTCCAACACCTCCCCATCCCGGTTCCCCAGGATATTGGTCGAGTACCAACCTGACAGACCCAGCATCCGCGCTTTGAACATCGGCGAGACCACGGTCTTCACCATCGTCTGGCCCGTCTTGAAGTCCTTCCCGGCAATCGGCACACCCTTAGCCTCGGCGAGTTCCTGCAGTGCGGGCGTGTCGACGCAAAGGTTGGGCGCTCCGTTGGCAAACGGCACGCCCTCCATGATGGCAGCCCAGGCATATAGCATCGACGGCGCAATAGCCGGATCGTCGTCTTCCATGGCCTTCTCAAACGCCTTCAGCGATGCATGTACCTTTCCCGCCTTGATGAACACCTCGGTTGATGCGCACCAGACCATCACGAGCCTATCGCAACCCTGCTGCTCCTTGAAAGAGCGAATGTCCTGCCGCAACTGCTCGGCGAGATCGCGCTTGTTCTTCCCGGTCTTCACGTTGGTCCCGGACAGCCGTTTGACGTACGCCTGGTCGAAAACGGCCGGCAGCGGCTTGATGCTCTTCAGGAAATCCGCAATGGGCTCGATGTGCGTGGATTCCAGCACGCCGGCTACTAGAGCCGATTGATATGCATCGTCAGGGATCGGGTCCCAGGCCGCGAACGCGACGTTGTCGAGATCTGCCAAGGGAACGAAGTCACGAATCCGGGGCGATCTTCCCTCAGTCCGTTTGCCGAGCCTGATAGTCGATAGCTCGGTCAGGGAGCCGATCGGTTTGGCCAGCCCGCGCCTGACGTTCTCCACACCAGCCACATATGTGGTTGCCACGGCGCCCAGACCTACCAGCAGCACCCCCAGTTTTCCGTCGGGCGGCGTGACATCTCTTTGCTTCGAAGCACTCACCACTTCTTTCCTTTCCCCTGAAGCTCAGCCAGAATCGGCGCAGCACGACGGACCTGTGTGGTCCGCCGCTTCTTGCGCGTCAATTTGTATACGTGACGGATCCGCTGCATGACTGTCACGAGTGCCAGAACGGCAAGAAATGTGACTATCGCGAGTAAAAGAGACCCGTCGGGGCCCGCACCGAAGAACAGGGTCGGGGCTCCCAATCCGAGGATCCGCTCGGCCCTCTGCCCAATGCCCACCTTACATTCCAGACCCAGCCCCTCAGCACGGGCCCTCGCGTACGACACGATGAGAGAAAACGAGAGGGCGCTCACCGCAATCACGACAGCCGGTATGGCCAGCCAGCCGGGCACACCCCCGGTCATGAAGAAGATCGCGATACCCGTGTACAGAGCGGCCTCGCCCACCCGATCCAGCGTCGAGTCATAGAATGCACCGAACTTGCTGGTCAGCTCGCCGCCGCGGGCCACCCTGCCATCCAGCATGTCGAACACCCCGCTAACCAGCAGCAGGACCGCCCCCAGCCGGACCTCGGCCATGCCGAACGCCACACCGGAGCCCAGCAGGATCACGGTCCCGACGGTGGTGAGCGTGTTCGGGTTCACACGACGGGCAATCAGCCAGTCTACCAGCGGGGCCAGCAAGGCCTCGAAACCTCTCTCCAACTTCTTGGGTATCAACGACATCGTATCATGGTGGGTACAGAGACTGGTAATCTTAACGGTGTACGGGAGGGGGTGCAATCTTCTCCCCGCCACGTCCCTCAGCTCCGGATGAGGAGGGAAAGAGGGAGTGTGCTGATTTTTCTGTACTTTCGATCTCGGACAGGATCAAGGCCACCGTATCTCTTCTGGAGAAGGAGTAATCACAGGCGGGTTGGCGCGCGCCCAACCAGGAGGGGAGCGATGACCTTGGAAGAGAAGACTAGGATCGCTGGTGCTGTGGGGCAAAGGAGATGTGGGTCCGACGGAGGTGATGCGGGAGTTGTTGGGTCCGCTAGTCCGCACGTTCCTGAGCGAGCGCGCCGAAATCGAACTCTCGGGCCACGACCTGTTGAATCAGAATCAGGGAGTCAGTATTACCAACTCATCGAGCTACATCCAGGAAAAACGGACCGAGTCACTCGGCCGCTGCGCGATGCTCAGGTTGATGTACCGGCTGGGGCGAGGGCGAGGTCCGGACGGTGGCGGGGGCCGGATGTGAGAGCGGCGACGGAATAGGGCGGTAATAAGTGGCCTTTGCCCCTATGCCGAATTGACAGGCAGGTCGTTGCTTACCGTCTCACTGTCTATCGGCACGATGAAGGCCTCTCAAACGCAACCGACTTCCCGCGCGATGCCAATTCGGTCTCACGTACTCTATCTGCTTGTCATTAATTGAGTTACGTGACTTGCGCGGCGCTTCGGCAGGACGTCGATGAGCTTCTTCACCAACGATTCGAAGCTTCAAACTGCCGATTCGAAGCTTCAAATCGGCGATTCGAAGCTTCCAAATGAAGATCCAGGGTCTTCGAAACGACGATACGAAGCTTCAAGACGACCATTGGAAGCTTCAAGACGACGATTCCAGGCTTCAAGACTTCGACCTGCGGGCTTCAACACGACGATTCGAAGCTTCAAGACGACGATTCCAGGCTTCAAACGACCGATTCAATGCTTCAAAAACATGCCAAAATGGCTGGGTGAAGTAGTGTGCACCATCTCCTCATCATCTGTAGATGAGATACTTCTCCCTGGTACCAGCGAAACTCTCCAACCCTTCGGCCCATGATGCAATGATACCGTCCGCGGCCCGTCCCTCCCCTAACGCCACCCGCAACCCATCCGATCCCGCTAGCCTATCAAACCCCCGCTCACTGGTCACCGCAAACGAGTCCGGATGCACCTGCTTGATTGCGGTGAGTAGCAAGACCATGAGCTGCGTCGGGTCGTAGACTTCCCGGTCCGTGACGCGGAACTTGAGCGCGGGTATCGTGACGTCGGAGTATTTCCGGTCGGGTGGGTCCTGCGGAGTGATGGTAGTGTCCGAGATCACGACGCCCAGTTGCTCGCCTATCACCTCCGCCACGTCACTCGGCCTAAGCCAAGGTGCGCCCAACACCTGGAACGCGATCGGGGTGCCCCGCCCCACCGACACGTTGGTGGCCTCGAAAACGACTGTGCCCGGGTAGTGTGTTGCACTCTCGAGGCTAGGCATGTTGGGCGAGGGCTTGATCCAGGGGAGACGGGTCCCGTCGAACCAGATGTCGCGCCGCCAGCCATCGGCCGGCACCACCGTGACGTTCGCCCCGATTCCAAGCACGTCGTTGCCCATCAGTGCCAACTCGCCCATGGTCATGCCGTGCCGGAGCGGCACCGGTAGCATCCCGACGTATGTGGCGAAGCCAGTGTCCAGCACCGGCCCCTGCACCAGCTCGCCGCCGATCGGGTTGGGCCGATCCAATACGATCACCTCTAGCCCTACGCTGGCGGCCGCGCGCATAGCATGCAGTATGGTCGAGATATAGGTATAGGTCCGGGCCCCGATGTCCTGGAGATCGCACAACAGCACGTCGATTCGGCCCAGCATCTCCGGGGTGGGCTCGAGCTGCTCACCGTACAGACTATAGATTGGCAGGCCAGTGGCAGAGTCGGTTGTATGCCCGATGTTGGCCTCGTCCAGGGTGCCCCTGAAGCCGTGCTCGGGACTGAAGATGGCTACCAGCTGTACCCCGTTCTGCAACAAGGCCTCAACGTCGCTGCCGCCGCCTCGGCTCACGCCGGTCTGGTTGGTGAGCAACCCGACTCGACTGTCGGCCACGAGATGGGCCGAATCGGTGAGTAACACATCGATCCCCGGCCGGATTTGCCTTCGCCACGGTGCGCCATCGCAACCGGCCACGACGAGCAGGGCACCAATACATGCCACCAAGCGGCGGCTCAGCGTAAGACTCAACGTAGTCAGAACCTCCGGTCTGTGAATCGCTGGGATACCCGCAGTGCCACCTGCGGCAATCACTAGTGCACAACTTAACTAACGATACCAATTGTGCTTAATTAAGGGCCGCAGATGACCATGCATGATCCCACAGGTGAACACGGACGACGCCGAGGAATGCTGCGGGCGGCAGCGAATGATGCCACGTGTGACCGCTGATGACTGTTCCTTGACCTGGACAATGATGAGAGTATGCCGCCTTCCTAGCAGTCGGTAGACTCCGTATCCACCCAATAGGAGACGTGATATGCGTGATGAAGTGGACCGGCTGTGGCCCGAGTTGGCGTGGATCGAGAATCCGGAGCTGAGGGAACAGGTGGCCCAGACGTGGGTCAAGGCGTTCGAAGCAAGCCCGCTGGAGCCGGATGACCTGAACGAGATCCCATTCACTCTGCTGATCCCCGATTGCCCGGCCAGCTTCATGGAACACAAGCGCTGTGTGGTTCACATAGCCAAACCGGCCGCCGAAGCGATGCAGCAGTTCCTCGGCAAAGCCCTGAGCATTGACATGGACACCGTTATCGCGGGTGCGATCCTGGCCGACGTGGGCAAGCTTCTGGAATACGAGAAGGTGGACGGCAAGGCACGGCAGAGTGATCGTGGCAAGAACCTGCGGCACCCATTCACCGGTGTCGCTTTGGCCATGGCGTGCGGCGTGCCCGAGCAGGTGTGTCACATCATCGCCGCCCATGCCGGCGAGGGCGATCTGGTGAAGCGCAGTACCGAGGCCACGATCGTGCATCACGCCGATTTCATGGCCTACTTGCCATTCAAGAACCTCGCCCGCTAGAGCGCAGGCCCCAACCAAGCGACCGCGCACGGGAGTACGTGAATGTCGGATACAATCACCGCAACGATGACCCGCTGGGCCGCTGACCTCAAATACGAACACCTGGGCGAACAGGCGATCCACGAGGCGCGCAGGTATTTGCTCGACTCGCTGGGTTGCGCCTTCGGCGGCTACCGTCAGGAAGACGCACGCATCGCTCTGCACGTGATAGATGAGATAGGTGGCACCGGAAACGCAACGGTCATCGGGAGCGGCAAGAAGACCGACCCGGTTTCGGCCTCGCTGGCCAACGCGCTGATGGTGCGTGTGATGGACTACAACGACATCTATTGGCAGCAGGATCCCTCGCATCCGTCCGACATCATCCCGGCGGCAATGGCCTGCGGCGAGCGGGCCGGTAAGAGCGGCAAGGACCTGATCGTCGGCATAGTGCTGGGTCACGAGTTCGAGATGAGGCTGTGCGAAGCAGCGTTCCCGGGCATCCGCGAGCGCGGCTGGCACCACGCGACGCTCACGGCGTTCGCATCACCAATCGTCGGCTCCTGGATGCTGGACTTGCCTTGGGAGAAGATGCAGCACGCAATCGGTATCGCCGCCTCGCACCACGGCTCACTCGGTGCGGTGACGGCCGGCAAGCTGACCATGATGAAGAACACGGTCGACCCGATGGCCACGCAGGCCGGAGTGATGGCCGCACTGCTCGCGGAGCGGGGTTACACGGGCCCGGAACACGTCATCGACGGCAAGGAAGGCCTCGTGCAGTGCCTTGGCCCCGAGTGGAAGCTCGAGGTGTTGGTCGACGGACTGGGCGACTCGTGGCGGATCGAACGCTGCGGCATGAAGGCGTTCCCCACGGAGGCGCTGACCCACGCGCCGATCTCGGCAGCACTGGATATCGTGATCGAGAACGACCTGGCACCGGAACAGGTGGAGAAGGTGCACATCCGATCGCTGGCACGGGCGGCCGACATCCTGGCCGATCCGTCGAAGTACGACCCGCGCTCGAAGGAGACGGCGGATCACAGCCTGCCCTACGTGATTGCGGCTGCCATCGCCGACCGGCAGGTCACACCGGCCCAGTTCGAGGCGGACAAGATCATGGATCCCAAAATCCGCGAGCAACTCAACAAGGTAGAGGTCGTCGCCGACCCGGAGATCGAGGCCGTATTCCCGGAGTTGCAGCGTGTGAGTGTGACTATCACCACTACCGACGGGCGCGAGCTGTCGAAGCAACTCGACTACCCCAAAGGAGATCCACGCAATCCACTGAGCGATGCAGAGGTGGAGACCAAGTTCGATGCGTTGGCGTCGCCAGTGTTATCCGACGCGGCGCGCGCGCGGCTGAAGGAGGCCGTGTGGGGATTGGAGAACGTGGGATCGATCTCGGAGCTGACGGACCTCTGTCGCTCCGACACGTAACCGCACATCGAGACGGCCATGGGACAGACAAGCATTGAGAAGATCGCACGGGCGCACATGACAGAGGGGCCAGACAGGCCCCTGCGCGCGGGTGACGTGATCTCGCTCAAGCCGCGTCACGTCATGACGCACGACAATACTGCAGCGGTCATAGCGAAGTTCAAGGGGATCAGCGCGGCCAAGATCTTTGATCCGTCACAACCGGTTTACCCGCTTGATCACGACATCCAGAACAGGAGCGAAGCCAACCTCGAGAAGTACCGCAAGATCGAGGAGTTCGCCGCCGAGCAGGGCGTCGACTTCTACCCGGCCGGCACCGGCATCGGTCACCAGATCATGGTGTCACACGGATACGTGGTGCCGGGGTCGCTGGTGGTCGGGTCGGATTCACACTCCAACATGTACGGTGCCTTGGGTGCGCTCGGCACACCGGTGGTGCGCACGGACGCGGCTGCGATCTGGGCCACCGGTGAGTTCTGGTGGCAGATTCCACGAACGATCCGTGTCGTGCTCAACGGAGCGCTGCGTGACAGTGTGACCGGCAAGGATGTAATCGTCACACTGTGTGGCATGTACAATCAAGGTGAAGTGCTCAACGCGGCCGTCGAGTTTGCCGGACCAGGTGTCGATGGCCTCAGCATGGACGCCCGCATGTCGATCTCCAACATGACGACCGAATGGGGTGCATTGGCTGGCTGGTTTCCGGTCGACGACGTCACAATCGCATATCTGAAGCAACGTCAGGAAGTGATCCGCAAGTTGGGTATGGACAGGATAAGCGACACCGACCTCGAAGCGTGGAGCAGTAGCCCGATCGCACCAGACCCCGATGCCGTTTATGCCGGCGAGATAACGCTCGATCTTGGCGCCGTGAGCCCCCACGTGTCCGGGCCCGATTCCGTACAAGTCATGCGATCTGTAGCCGACATCGAGCGCGATAAGGTCGCGATCCAGAAGGCGTACATCGTGTCGTGCGTGAACAGCCGGCTGGAAGACCTTGAGTCTGCTGCAGAGGTAGTCAAGGGTAAGAAGGTGGCGGACGGGGTGGAGTTGTACGTGGCGGCGGCGAGCCGCGAAATCGAGGATCAGGCGACAGCATCCGGAGCGTGGAGCGCGTTGCTCGAGGCGGGCGCCAAGCCGCTGCCACCGGGTTGCGGCCCGTGCATCGGACTCGGCACGGGTTTGCTCGAAGCGGGCGAGGTTGGGATTTCGGCCACCAACAGGAATTTCAAAGGCAGGATGGGCTCACGCGATGCACAGGCGTACCTGGCGAGCCCCGCAGTCGTAGCGGCATCGGCAGTGGCCGGTTACATAAGCGGTGTCACACCGTCGGAGGGGAGCACACCTGTCAGGGACTTCAGGGAATTTGCACCACCCGAAGCCGCCAGCGAGACGGTAGCGATCATGGACGGGTTCCCCGAGACGACCAGCGGCCGCCTGGTACTTGTACCGCAGGACAATCTCAACACCGATGGTATCTACGGCAAGGACTACACCTATAACGAGAACATGACTCGGGAGGATATGGCGCGTGTAGTGATGGAGAACTACGACCCGGAGTTCGCGGGGAAAACACGGGACGGCGACATCCTGATCGGTGGCCGCAACTTCGGCACCGGCTCGAGCCGAGAACAGGCTGCGACCGCACTGCAGGCCAAGGGCATCCAGATGGTCATCGCTGCGAGCTTCTCGCAGACCTACCTGCGCAACGCGTACAACAACGGATTCATCTGTATCGAGTGCCCGGCTCTGGTTGCAGCGGTCAAACAGGAACTGCGGGAAGCCGTCAATGCTGGTACGTTGACTGTGATACCGGGCGACGAGATAGCAGTCGATTTCACGTCCAGCAAGACCAGCTACCGAGAACGCGAGTTCAGTTTCCCGGCGCTGGGATCGGTACCGCAGTCGCTTGTCGTAGCCGGAGGGATAGAGAACTTGGTGAGGCAAAAACTGGCAGGGCGCTAGGAGCGGAGATCAGGGAGCAGGGTGCAGATTGGAGATTGTAGAGTACAGCGAACAGTCGATCGACCCCCGGATCCGGCTCGCAGCCGCGGCGGGCCAGGGAGTTGGTGGGGTGCGGAGCGCGACCGTGGTCGCTGGGAGACCGGGATCCCTAGGACAACAAGACCGCCGGGATACCGGGCCAACCGGGCGCCGGGGAAACCGCGACCGGGACATATGAGCAGCGTATCACCATAACACGAAGATGATACTTGAGGGCATCACACCAATGACAAGAACAATCGTCTCAATGCCAGGTGACGGCATCGGCAAGATTGTGCTTCCGGAGGCCATCCGAGTGCTGGATGCGGTTGGCTTCGATGCTGAATACGTTCACGCCGACATCGGTTGGGATTTCTGGGTGAACGAGGGGAATCCACTGCCGGACAGAACGATCGAACTGCTGAAAGAGCACAAGCTCGGTCTGTTCGGCGCGATTACATCCAAGCCGAAGAACGCGGCTGCAGCCGAGTTGAGGCCGGAGCTACGAGACAAAGGTTACGTCTACTTCAGCCCCATCGTCAGCATGCGGCAGTTGTTCAACCTGGATATCTGCGTTCGCCCATGCCGATCGTTCAAGGGCAATCCGCTGAATTTCGTGCGTCAGACCGCAGATGGTGGTGTGGAAGAGCCCCAAGTGGACGCGGTGATTTTCCGGCAAGGCACGGAAGGCCTTTATTGCGGTTTGGAGTGGACCGATCCGCCGGCCACGGTACGAGGCGCGCTGGCCACGCATCCCAAGTTCAAGCCGTTTGAAGATGTTCCGGGTCGGGATCTGGCAATATCGGTGCGGTTGTTCACGCGCAATGCATGCCGGCGCATTTGTGAGGCGGCGTTCAAGTACGCCGAGAAGCACGGGTACACATCGGTAACGATCTGCGAGAAGCCCAACGTGCTGCGCGAGACTTCGGGCATGATGGAAGAGACGGCACGTGAGGTCCAAATCGATTATCCCGACATCTGGGTTCGTTCGACCAACATCGATGCGCAGATGATGTGGCTCACCAAGAATCCGGAAGACTACGGGATAATCGTCGCCGGCAACATGTTCGGTGACATCGTGTCTGACGCGTTTGCAGGGTTGGTGGGAGGACTTGGCTTTGCCTGTTCCGGCAACATCGGCGATGAGGTAGCGGTATTCGAGCCAACTCACGGTTCTGCGCCGAAGTACGAAGCCCTCGATCCTCCGATAGTCAATCCGATCGCGATGATCCTGAGCGCTGCGATGCTGCTGGACCACGTGGGAGACGTGGCCAAGGCAAAACGGGTACGTGATGCGGTGGGTGCGGTGGTTGCAGAGGGCAAAGTCCGTCCCTATGACATGATGCGGCTGCCGGGCGGTCCCGATGTAATAGATCAGGGAGCGGCGGCAACGGGCGAGATCACCGACGCCGTCATCGGGAAGCTCGTCTAGGGAGGTTCCAGCATGCCCAAAAAGGGCGGTAAGAAGCCGGTGCAACGGGGAGAGGCGGGCCGCCGGGGCGACGACGTCCGTTCCGACACCTACGTCGCGGTCGAGATCCGCAATTCCGGTGGGTTGCAGATCAACGTGAGATCCAAGGTCGCTGCGTTCTATGGCAAGTCGATCGAGGAAGCGGCGGTCAGCGTTTTGGGCGATCTCCAGATCGAGGACGCGGTTGTCGAGATCGATGACAAGGGTGCCCTGCCCTTCGTCGTGTCGGCGCGTATCGAAGCCGCGGCCCGGCGCGCAGGCTGCGATGGAGTGGCTCTGCCCGACCGGAGTGTCGCGGTACAGGCGACAGAGCGTGACCGGCTGCGTCGCTCGCGACTCTACCTCCCGGGCAATGAACCCAAGTTCTTCATCAACGCCGGACTGCACCGCCCCGACGGTGTGATCCTGGATCTGGAGGATTCCGTCCATCCGGATGAAAAAGACGCTGCCCGGATTTTGGTGCGAAACGCACTGCGCTGTGTCGACTTCCACGGCGCCGAGCGGATGGTGCGAATAAACCAGCTGCCACTGGGACTCCAGGACCTGCAAGAGGTTGTACCCGAGGCACCCAACCTCATCCTGATTCCAAAGGTGGAGCGAGCGGACCAAGTGCGTGAAGTCCAGGATCGGATAGCGCAGCTGCAGCAGACCGGAGACCGCTGCCCCATATGGCTCATGCCCATAGTCGAGTCCGCACTTGGGGTGGAAAACGCCTTCGAGATAGCGACGGCGGCGGAGACTGTCGTAGCCATAACCATTGGACTGGAAGACTACACGGCGGACATCGGGGTGCCAAAGACGGCGGACGGGTCGGAATCGCACTACGCCCGTACCCGCCTCGTCAACGCCGCTCACGCCGCGCGAGTCCAGGCCATCGATTCGGTGTTTGGCGACGTCGGGGATGAGGCCGGGTTGCGAGCCTGGGGAGCGCGGTCCAGTTCACTCGGGTTCGAAGGTATGGGCTGCATCCACCCACGACAGATTCAGCCGATTCACGAAGCGTTCGCTCCGACGGCTTCCGAGATCGAGAAAGCGCTGAAGATCGTGGCGGCTTTCGAGGAGGCGCAGGCCAGGGGACTCTCCGTCGTGAGCCTGGGTACGCGTATGGTCGATCCACCGGTGGTATTACGAGCACAACGTAGGGTGGCACAGGCCAGACGCGCCGGTCTCCTTAATTCCGAGCAGACCGGCTCGGGAGGTAGCCAATGAGCGGCAGCGGACTCCTGGTCAACGCTGCGGGACGCGAGGTCCCCGCCAAGGTGAACGGCAAGGATCAGGTTCCATTCCAAGGTGTGGCAGCCTACGAACCGCAGGGACCGAAGCAGGCGCCCCCGATCAGATCATGCAAAGACTATCCCGACAGCGGCGACAAACGGGTTCCCGATCTCAAGACCGCACTCGAGAAGTGCGGACTGCGTGACGGGATGGTCATCTCCTCGCACCATCACCTGCGCAACGGAGACCGTGTTGCTCTTGCAGCGTTGGAGGCGGCCGCGGAGATGGGCGCCAAGGACCTGATGTGGTTCCCCAGTGCCTCGTTTCCGTGCCACGAGCCGGTAATCGACTTGATGGATAGAGGAGTCGTGCATCACATCGAGGGCAGCATGAACGGCCCACTCGGTGCGTACTGCTCGGCCGGCAAAATGCGCGGGCTAGGTGTGCTGCGGTCCCACGGAGGACGCTGGCAGGCGATTCAAGACGGCGAGGTCAAGATAGACATCGCAGTGATCGCCGCACCGACGGCCGATCCGTTCGGCAATTCCGATGCGTCGCACGGCCCCTCTGCCTGCGGCTCGCTGGGCTTTGCTCTGGCCGACTCGGTCTATGCCAATCACGTGATCGTAGTAACGGACAACCTGGTTCAATTCCCCTGCA
>CP070666.1:4347142-4354489 GCA_020351775.1 Gemmatimonadota bacterium
AGGCGGATCTGCACAGATGTTGGTCGGCCGAGGCATCGACGCACATGTATCGCCGCTGGACGCGGAGTGGCGCCCTCGCGCCCCGGAGGTACACACTTCGTGGCTATTCCCTGCTCCCCCGTCCCCCCTCCCGTCCCCCTGTGCTCGGAAGCCTGTCAGTTCCTAGGCAGCGGCTCGGTGCCGGTGACGAACGACTCGATGAACAGTCGCGCCACGTCGGAGCGCAGCACATCGCTGTCGATCCCGAGTCCATAGGGCCGGCTCAACATGCTGGTATTGGCCAATACGACAAAGGCCAACCCCCGCTCCGGCACTCGCACTATCAGTGACGAATTCGCCTCCCAGTACCCGTAGTGCCACTGCAGTTCGATGCCCTCATGCATGTGGATGAACCAGCCCAGCGCATAGGGCAGCACGTTGCCGGAGGGGTCCTTGGCAGGTGTGAACACCGAATCCCAAGTCGCCGGCTCGAGAAACATCCCCTGATCGATGGCAATGGAGTACCGCGCTACGTCCTCGGCCGAGGCGATCAAGCCGGCGGCAGTTCCGAAGTACCTGGGATACGAGGCCCGAACGACTCGGGAATCCTCCCACTCATACGGCGACGCCATGTTAGCAATGAATGCTTCGCGATCCAAGCCCGCCAGCGTGAAGTCCGCGCTACGTACGTTGGGAGCAGTATGGCGCAGCTGGAGCGGCTGGAGAATCTCCTGCACCAGCAGCTGACCGAAACTGCGACCGGTAGCGCTGGAAATGACCTGATCCAGCTCTCCGAAGCGGCCCCCATTGTAACGGTAGGCGGTACCAGGCACACCCTCCGACGTGTGGTTGAGCAGGTGCCGCACCCTTACCGTTCCGTCTGCCGTGAGGTCCACGCCGTAGTCGCTTACCGGATCGTCCAAATCCACGAGTCCCTCGTCGACCAACTGCATCACGATAGTGGAGGCGAACGGCTTGGTGAGCGATGCGAGGTGGAACGAAGTCGCTCCTGTGGCGCGCCGACCCTCATCCACGTCGGCGAATCCGAAGCCCATCGACCAGGCGATCTGCCCGTCCTCTACGATGGCGGCCCCAAAGGCCGGGGTATGTAGCTCGACCCGCAACGAGTCGAGCTGGGCCTCGAATCCGGTGAGGCCCTCCATGTGGCTCACGACGATCGGCGAATTGTTAGCGCCGGTCGCATCCGAGCAACACTCAACTGATAGCACGGCCAGCCCCACCACACCCGCGAGCTTCCACGCATTCATGTTCATGAGAACCTCAACTGAGCCACGGCCGCAGCCAACGTATCTACCTTCGAGTTCTCCTGAGTGTGCAGACCCTACGAAGGCGCGCCGGCAAAGGTTTTGACCGCGGTGCCCGCGACCTATCACTCACCCCGGACATCCCGAACGGCAGAGAATGGCGACGACAGCCGCCCCGGGCACCTCCCTGGATCGGTCGTCGCCGATGACCCCTCCCGGGCAGGAGCGAAAAGACTGGAGTGCTGCCTGTGCGATTGGGCAACGCCCTAGACGTCTACTGCTTTCACCTCCTTGGACACGTCGCCCTTGAACTGCTTGAAGTTGTTCCGGAACATGGCGGCCAGCTTGGCAGCCTGCGCATCGTATGCTTTGGGGTCAGTCCACGTCGTCCTGGGATCCAAGACGTCGGCAGGAACATCGGGACAGCTCTGCGGCACCTCCAAACCGAACACCGGATCTGTCCTGGTCGGGACACCCTCCAACGTGCCATCGAGGGCGGCGTTCACCATGGTACGGGTGTAGGGCAGCTTCATCCGAGCGCCGACGCCGTAGGGGCCGCCACTCCATCCCGTGTTCACCAGCCAGACTCGCACGTCATGCTTGGCGATCTTCTCTCCCAACAGATTGGCATAGACCACGGGATTGAGCGCCATGAACGGAGCGCCGAAGCACACACTGAACGCAGCTTGCGGCTCTGTGATGCCGCGCTCCGTCCCGGCTACCTTAGCAGTGTATCCGGAGAGGAAGTGATACATCGCCTGCGCCGAGCTCAGACGCGCTATGGGTGGCAAAACTCCAAACGCATCCGCCGTGAGCATGATGATATTGCGCGGATGGCCGCCCATCCCGGACCTGGCCGCGTTCGGTATGTGCGATATAGGGTACGATGCTCTCGTATTCTCCGTGAATGCGTCACTGTCCAGGTCGAGCCTCCTGGTAACGGGGTCGATGGCGACGTTCTCCAAGATCGTGCCGAACTTCCTCGTGGTTGCATAGATCTCGGGTTCGCTTTCTTCGGAGAGTCGGATCACTTTGGCGTAACAGCCACCCTCGAAGTTGAACACGCCCTGGTCACTCCAGCCGTGCTCGTCGTCCCCTATGAGCACGCGACGCGGGTCGGCAGAGAGAGTCGTCTTCCCGGTCCCTGATAGCCCGAAGAAGATCGCGACATCGTCTTTGCTCGCACCGTAATTTGCCGAGCAGTGCATTGAGAGGACGCCCTTGGGGGGGAGTAAGTAGTTCATCACGGTGAACATCGACTTCTTGATCTCCCCGGCGTATGCTGTCCCGCCGATGATCACTTCTTTGCGCCCGAAATGGAGCAGGATGAAGGCCTCGGAATTGGTGCCGTCCTCCTCGGGACTGGCACTGAATCCCGGTGCTTGAATCACGGTGAACTGCGGGACGTGCTCGACGAGCTTGTCCCTGTCCTGTTCCTTGGGGAACATGTTGCGCGCGAACAGACTGTGCCATGCAGTTTCAGTCACCACTCGGATAGGAATACGGTAGGTGGGATCGGCACCGACGTAGCAGTCCTGCACGTAAACGTCCTTGCCTTGGATGTATGCTCTCAGCCGGGCGTGGAGCGATTTGAACTGTGCTTCATCGAACGGAAGATTGACCTTTCCCCACCAGATATTGCTATCGCTCGACGGTTCGCGAACGATATACCTGTCTTTGGGCGATCTACCCGTGTATTGGCCGGTGCGCGTCACCAGAGGGCCGAGGTGCGCGGTCAAGCCCTCATGCCGCTGCACGGCATGCTCGTACAGCGCCGGGGTGGAAAGATTCCACCACACCATGTTGACGTTGCGAATACCGTGAGCTTCGAGGTCTCTATCTCGCTCGATCTCGCGTTCGATACTCTCGCGCCGCTCCATCCGACTCCTCCAGGTCTAAGCTCAGGGTCAGGGTATGCGATACACGGTGAAGAGTACAGGGTACAGGGTTAAGAGTACAGGGTAGAGCGTACAGGTCACTGGGTACACGGTATAGGACACGGGCTGCATGGCGCAGGCTGCCGGGAGCGGGACGGAACAGTGATCTACAGGGCCGCCGGCACTGGCCGTATCCCGCTAGGAACCGGTCTGCGTCGACGTGACACAACTTGCCGATATGTGTGAACGCTCCATGAACACCCGGTCCCTCGGTGAGTCAACTGGGCGACGTCACCGCCGCTTCTGGCTTCAATAACTGGCTGCGTCCAGCTTCACTTTGCCACGAAAGATCCAGTAGATGCTTACCGTGTATGCAAGCACCACCGGCATCCCGATGGCAGCGATGATGAGCATGATCTGCTGCGTCTTGGCTGATGAGGAGCCGTTGTAGATCGTCAGACTGTACTCCGGCAATGGGCTGGAGTAGATCATGTTGGGATACATGCCTATCCCGAATAACGCGAGGAGCAACAACATTGCGACACAGGACGACAGAAAAGCTCGGAAATCCCTGCCGTGATACACTTCGCGTGGGATGTTGGCAATGGCCAGAACATTCAAGAGCGGGATCAGGAAGAGTATCGGGTGATCCATCAACATGTCTTTCATATGCGGCAGAAACGCCAGTGTCAACATCGTCGTGAAGACGTATCCTATCACGAAGAACGCGATCAGGCGCGGGATCCACGACCGTACCTGTGCCTGCAAGTCACCCTCGGTCTTCATCACGAGGTAGATGGCGCCGTGCATCGTGAACAGAAATACACTCGTTACTCCGACCACAATGGGATAAGGGCGCAATAGTCCGATGAGCCCGCCGGTGTACTCGTGTTCGGCAGTCAGGGGAATTCCGAAAGCGATGTTGCCCAGCGCCACACCGATCAGCAGCGCTGATACGATACTGCTCACGCTGAAGCTCATGTCCCATGCGGTCCGCCACTTGCGCGACTCTCGCTTGCTGCGGAACTCTATGGCGACGGCGCGGAAGATAAGAGCGAAGAGCAGCAGCATGAACGCCAGATAGAACCCGGAGAATGACGTCGCGTACACTTCTGGAAACGCGGCAAACAGTGCTCCGCCACCAGTCACCAACCACACCTCGTTGCCGTCCCAGACGGGTCCTATCGAGTTCAGCGTGATCCTGCGATCTGTGTCCGTCTTGGTGAACAGATGCAACGCTCCCACGCCGAGGTCGAAGCCGTCCAGAACCGCGTAGCCTCCCAACAGGACGCCGATCAGGATGAACCAGATCGTGTTGAGATCCAGACTCATGCCCGCTTACCCCCCTCCGTTGGGACAGCCTCCGGTCCCTGCTGAATCTTCTCGTTGAGTAAGTAGATGAAGAGGATGAACAGCAGCAGGTAGATCAGCCCAAAGAGTACCAGCGACGTGGTTACCTGTTGTGCGGATACAGTTGGTGATAACGCGTCTGCCGTCCGCAGCAGATCGTAGACAATCCAGGGTTGGCGGCCCACTTCCGCTGATAGCCAGCCGAGTTGGTTCGCCAACTGGGGGCCTAGCACAGCGAACACCATGATCCAAAGCAGCCACGTGGCTTGCCACAGCTTGCCGCGCCACCAATACACAGCCCCGAGCAGAGATATCAAGATCAGGGCCGAGCCAATCCCGACCATCGCGTGGTACGATTGGAAGACAATGTTGACCGGAGGCAGATCTTCCGACTCGAACGCGTTCAGACCAGTCACCGGAGCGTTGCGATCGCCATATAGCAGCCAGCTCAGCATGCGCGGTATCCCAATGCCATGCGTCCGCGACTCCCGCTCATTCACCCACCCGACCACATACATGGTCGCCGGTGCACTGGCCTCGAAATGGCCCTCGTACGCTGCCAGCTTCGCCGGCTGGTTCTCGGCAACCCCCTTGGCACTACTGTGACCGGTCACCAACTGCAGAGTCGACGCCACCAGCGCCAACACCAAGCCAAACTTCATCGAAGCCTGCGCGAATTCTCTATGCCTGCCACGCAGCAAGTAGAAGGAACTCACACTGAGAACCAAGAAGGCCCCGGCCTGCCACGCACCCATGTACACGTGGCTGATACGATCGAGGAACGAAGGATTGAGCACGGCTTCCCAGAAGCTCATCAACTCCGCCCGCAAACCACTCGTAGCCTGCACCAAATGGTACCCGGCAGGCGTCTGTTGCCAAGAGTTCGCGACGACAATCCAGATGGCACTGAAATGGGCGCCCAGCGCCACCATCACCGTGGCCACGAAATGCGTCCTGGGTTTGACCTTGTCCCAGCCGAACAGGAGGATTGCGAGGAACCCCGACTCGAGAAAGAAGGCAAAGATTCCCTCGGCCGCCAGTACACTGCCAAAGATATCTCCCACGTAGCGCGAGTATGTGGCCCAGTTAGTGCCGAACTGAAATTCCATCACGATACCCGTTGCCACACCCAACGCGAAGATGAGGCCAAACACCTTCACCCAGAACCGCGTCATCTGATGGAAGAGTTCGTTCTTGGTCCTCAGGTACATGCCCTCCATGACGACAAGTAGCAGACCGAGACCGATGCTCATGGGTGGGAACAGATAGTGGAATGCGACGGTGAAGGCGAACTGAATGCGCGCTAGGAGTTCAACATCCATCCAGAACCTCCCCTATCACTTGCGAGGAACATCGTGGCATGTGTCACGCAGTCGTTATGACCTCACCCAACGGCAGCCGGTTCAGTCACGAGCCGGACCCGGTATCCCACCCCTAAGCGGGTCATGTACCGGGCAGTGCTCGAAGGGCTCCGTACCAGGAATGAACCACTCGTATGCTGTGGATTCGCGGGGACACCACGGAGTGGCTAGGTAACCGGTAGTCCCGTCGATCTGCAGCGCGATGAGACTCTCCGGTCTGTCCCACGCCGCAGGCGGTGGCCGCGACTCGTACGCCTCGTTCATGTACGCGGCCCAAAGCGGTGCCACCAGCGTCCCGCCAGCGGCCCGGGCTTTGATCCTCTGGGGCCGGTCGAACCCGATCCAGGCGGCGGTTACCAACTCCGAAGTGAAGCCAATGAACCAAACATCGGTACCGTCGTTGGTGGTACCAGTCTTGCCGCCCGCTGGATGGCGGAATCCCGCCAGTCGGACCGCCGATCCGGTCCCGGTGTCGATCACGTCGGCGAGCACGTCGGTCACCAGCCACATGTGCTCTTCGTCGACTATGCGCTCGCGCCGTACCTGCGGCTCCCATACGATGTTGCCTTGCTCGTCCTCGACTCGCAGAATGCCGAGCGGCGTGGCGCGGACACCAAGTGTAGCGAACGCACTGTAGGCAGACGCCATCTCCAGCGGAATGACCGAGGCCGATCCGATGTGAAGAGCATGTCCCGGATACAACCGAGTGGAGATCCCAAAGCGCCGCGCCTCACCGATCACCGGCCGCACTCCCAACTCCTGCCCGAGTTTGATCGCTACGAGGTTGCGTGATAGACGCAGGCCTCGTCGCAGCGTCATAGGCCCCAGGAAATCCAACTCGAAATTCTGCGGCTCCCACGGCATGGAATCACCGGACTGCCGCACGCTGATGGGAGCGTCGACGATAATATGGCTGAGAGGAATCCCAGCGCGGATAGCGGCAGTGTATACGTAAGGTTTGAAGGTCGACCCGGCCTGCCGCTGGGCCTGGGTCACACGGTTCCATTCCGAATCAGAGAAGTCACGGCCACCGACCATCGCACGGACGTATCCCGAATCAGCATCCAGCGTCACCAAGGCACCCTGCAGATAGGGCGTTTGCTCACGCTTGATCCCCGGGTCGGTCTGGTTCTCCAGATCTTCCTGATATGTGATGTGGTAGTACGGTCCGTAGCTTCCGGCCTCGATCTTCTCCAACTGTGCTTCCAGATGTCGCTCCGCCGCCAGCTGTATCTCCAGATCCAACGTGGTATAGACCCGGTAGCCCTTTTGATAGATCTCATCCCCCAACCGGGCTTGCACCGCGCGCCGTACCCATTCCGTGAAATGCGGAGCTACGTCGGCGAAATCGACACGCGAACTCAAAACGATAGGATACGCCTTCCACCGCTCGGCCTGCTGCGGCGTCAGATAGCCTTGGTCGCGCATCAGATTCAGCACTACGTTGCGACGTCGTAGCGCACTGTCAGGATTTCGGCGAGGATCGTAGCGGTTGGGACCTGGTGGCAGCGCCGC
>CP070666.1:4354589-4366616 GCA_020351775.1 Gemmatimonadota bacterium
TCGTGCACCGGGACATCAAGCCGGAGAACATCCTGTTCACGGCTGGTCATGCAGTGGTGACCGATTTCGGGATAGCGCGGGCGGTGACGGTGGCAGGCGCGATTACGCTCACGGAAACGGGACTCGCCGTCGGCACGCCGGCCTACATGAGCCCCGAGCAGGCCACGGGCGCACGGGATATCGACGCCAGGAGCGATATCTACAGCCTGGGCTGTGTGCTGTATGAGATGTTGAGCGGGGAGACGCCGTACACGGGACCGACGCCGCAAGCCATGATCGCGAAGAAGCTGAGCGAGCCGACACCGCGTATCTCGGTGGTGCGGGAACTCGTGTCTGGAGAGGTCGAGGCGGCGCTCACCAAGGCGCTGGCCAAGACGCCAGCGGACCGGTTCCCGACGGCACAGCAATTCACCCAGGCTCTGACTGCGCCCGGCATCACGCCCATTGGCACTCCGCAGCAGACCGCTGCCGTAGAGCAGCCCGGCCCGAGCGAGGCCCGCGTGGCGCCCGCGCCGGAGCGGCTCCCGCGCCGATTCGGCCGGCTCTGGGTGGCCGTGCCCGCGCTCGCTGCCGTCCTCGTAGTGGGTTTCGTCGCCGTCCGGTCCGCGCGGCACCGCGCTGAGGTGCGGTGGGCCCGGGAGGTAGCCCTACCGGAGATCGAGCGGCTCATCGGGGAGAACGACGCGTGGCGCAACCTCGTGGCGCCCTACGGGCTGGCGCAACGGGCCGAAGCGGTTCTTGGCAACGACCCGCGGCTGGCCGAGTTAATGTCACAGGTCTCGCGGCAGATCGACGTCGTGACGGATCCCCCCGGCGCCCGCATCTACATGAAGGAGTACGTGCACCCCGACAGCGAGTGGACCTACCTGGGCGTCTCACCGTTGGAGCAGGTACGGGTACCCATCGGGATATTCCGCTGGAAGATGGAGCGGGACGGTTACGAGACCGTTGTGGCAGCGGCATCTACCTTCGGCGAAGGAGGCGACTACGACCTTATTGGCAGCTACGATCTAGTTCGGAAGCTGGACGAAGCGGGAACCCTTCCGCCGCGTATGGTGCGGGTGTCGGCCACGGAAACAGATGTTGGGACTCTGGATGATTTCTTCATTGGGCGCTACGAGGTCACCAATCGGGAGTACAAGGCGTTCGTGGACGCCGGCGGATACCAGAGCGAGGAGTACTGGAGCCAACCGTTCGTGAGTGAGGGACGGGAACTCACGTGGGAGGAGGCCCGTCAGGAGTTCGTGGATCAGACGGGCCGGCCCGGCCCCTCCACATGGATAGGGGGTGATTTCCCGCAAGGCCAAGCGGAGTATCCGGTCTCCGGAGTGAGCTGGTACGAGGCTGCGGCATACGCGGAGTACGTTGGGATGAGCCTGCCGACAGCGGTCCATTGGGAAGTGGCGCGGGGAGCCTTCACCCCGATGATCCAGTGGCCTCAGCTGGGAGGCTTCGGGGTCCTTGCCCCCTACACCAACTTCGGGGGCCAAGGACCGGTCGCTGTGGGAAGCCTCCGCGGGGTCACGGCTTACGGGGCCTACGACATGCCGGGCAACGTGCGGGAGTGGTGCTGGAACGAGGGCGCCCACGGGAAGATCGTGAGAGGGGGCTCCTGGCAAGATAACACCTACGAGTTCGGTAACGAGCGGCAAGCCCCCACCATGGACCGCTCCTCCAGAAACGGTATCCGGTTGGCGTTCTATCCTGAGATGGAGGCCGTGCCCCAGGCCGCGTTCGGGTTCCGAGAGCTCCAGCTCACCTTCGATGTGCGCACCCAGCCGCCGGTGTCCGACGACATATTCCGGGTGTACCAGGAGCAGTTCAACTACGACGCGACGGACCTGAACGCCGTGGTCGAGTCACGGGAAGAGAGCGCCCCAGGTTGGATTCACGAGACGATCTCATTCGACGCCGCCTACGGCGGCGAGCGAGTCCTGGCCCACCTCTTCCTGCCGACCAATACGCCGGCGCCGTATCAGACAGTCATATACTTCCCCGGCAGTGCGTCCGTCTGGATGCCCTCGAGCGAGGATCTGGAGAACTACTACGAGTTCACCATGTTCCTCTCTTTCCTGGTGAGGAACGGTCGGGCCCTCCTCTATCCCGTGTACAAGGGCACGTTCGAGCGTAGCGGTCCGGAGTACGTGGACCTCAACGAGAACCCGGAGCGCTGGGATTCGTATGCCAACACCGAGTGGATTATCCAGCTGGCCAAGGATCTCCGCAGAAGCATCGACTATCTCGAGACCCGCGCCGACATTGACAGCGATCGACTGGCCTACTACGGGATGAGCTGGGGCGCCGACTTGGGGGCCATCATCCCGGCTGTGGAGCAGCGGTTTGCTGCCAGCGTGCTTGTGGCCGGGGGGGGACTCAAGGCGATCGGGAGGCCCGAGGTGCGTGACGTCAACTACGTCACGCGGCTCAGGACGCCAACACTGATCATGAACGGCAAGTACGACGTGTTCTGCCCGCCCGAGACTTGTTCGCAGCCCATGCTGGACCTCTTGGGGGCCGCGCCGGAAGACAAGCGGCTCATGTTATACGAAACCGACCACATCCCGCCCAGGACAGAGTACATCAAGGAGACACTGGCCTGGCTGGACGAGTACCTGGGGCCGGTGGGGCGGTAGGCCGAGGTCACGCCATGACTGGAGTGCAGGACCGACTCAAGGAAGCCGTCGGCCACTGCTACAACATCGAGCGAGAACTCGGCAGCGGTGGGATGGCCACGGTCTACCTTGCCGAGGACTTGAAGCATCATCGCGAGGTGGCGGTGAAAATTAGACGGCTCGAGGCCAGTGGCTTGAGGGTGCTCGCGGCGTAGCATATCATGGGCCGCATGATCATCCGACCTCTCTGTTGCTCCATCATTGCGCTGGCAGCCCTCGCGCAGACCTCCCCCGCGCAGGACAGCGAGCGGCCGAACATCCTGTGGATCATTGCCGAGGATATCGGACCCGAGCTTGGCATCTACGGCACGCCGGAGGTTCGCACGCCGAATCTGGATCGCCTCGCCACCCAGGGCATGCTGTTCACTCAAGCGTTTACCACCAGTCCGGTGTGCTCGCCGAGCCGATCGGCGTTCAACACCGGCATGTACCAGACGACCATTGGCGCGCACAACCACCGTTCGCACCGTGCCGCTGACCCGTCCGAGTATCCTTTCCCGCTGCCCGACGGGGTGCGAATCGTGTCGCATTGGCTGCGCGACGCTGGCTACTTCACGGCCAACATCAGGCATTTCCCGGAAGGCGTCGCTTTCCAGGGCACGGGCAAGACCGACTGGAATTTCACGGTAGAAGACGAGCCGTTCGACACGGACCGGTGGGAGGATCTCAAGGCCCGCCAGCCGTTCTACGCTCAGATCAACTTGCCTGAGACACATCGGGGAAGTGACTGGGATGCTGCGCACGAGCGAATCCCACAACCGGCAGACCCCGACAAGGTCATCTTTCCGCCCTACTACCCCGATCATCCGGTGGTGCGAGCCGATTGGGCTCAGTATCTCAACGCCGTGATGTCTTTGGATGTGAAGGTCGGCGTCGTGCTGCAGCTCCTCGAGAGGGACGGCCTCGCCGATAACACGGTCGTCATCTTCATGGGTGACAACGGTCGGGCGATGGTACGTGGCAAGCAGTGGCCATACGATAGTGGATTACATGTCCCGCTCATCGTCTACTGGCCCGCAGCTCTCTCGCCACCAGCACCCTACGAGCCCGCCGGTGTCAGCAATCAGTTGATATGCTCGATCGATGTGGCGGCAACCACGCTGGCCATCGGGGGCGTGGCCCAGCCTCCGCTTATGCAGGGCCGCGTGTTTCTCGGCACCAACTCAGATCCACCGCGGCGCTACGTATTTGGCGGACGGGACCGTGGCGATGAAACCGTGGATCGGATCCGCACGGTTCGCACCCAGCGATATCGTTACGTTCGCAACTTCATGCCCGAACGGCCGTTTCTGCAGATCAACCGCTACAAGGAAGCCACCTATCCGGCGATCTGGGTACTGCGCCAGCTCGACTCGGAGGGCCGACTCACGCCGACTCAGGCGCGGCTGCTCGCACCGTATCGTCCATCGGAAGAGCTGTATGACGTGAGCGCGGACCCGTACGAGATAGAGAACCTGGCCTCCTCGCCGAGCCACCAGGAAGTCCTGGACCAACTGCGCACTGTTCTCGACGCGTGGATCGTCGAGAGCAACGACCAGGGCCGGATCCCGGAAGACTCTGCGGTTGTCGCTTATTACGAGCAGAGGATGAAGGACACTTACGACGAACGGATCGCCGCACTGAGGCGGCAGTGGGGTGTGCCCGAGCGCTGATACCTAGTTTGAACGGGCCCCCCGAAGCTGGTGGCTCAGAACTCCAACGTCTGCCTTCCACCCTGAAGCGGTCTCCGCTCCCCGTTCCATTCGAACACACCAGTCAGACCCGCTGGCAACGTCACTGTTGCGGTCAAACCTTCCTCGCCGGTCCAAACCAGCTCGACATCGATGTTCCCGTTTGGATGAGGAACCCGTCCTTCCGCATGACGCAGTGAGCCGAGCTGTGGCGCGATGTTCACCAGACGGAAGCCCGGTGCAGCTGGCCTGACGCCGAGCACGGTCGCCAGCAGACCATAGTTCGGATGCGCGCTCCAGGAATGGGAGTCCGAACGCGTCGGTTCGGGCCGCTCCGGCGTGGTCGTGAGCCCCAGGGCCAGCATTTGGCGCCACGGATCGAGCTGCTCGATATAGCGGTTGCCCAGACCGGCTCGTGCGAGCGCCTCGAGGACGTAGTAGCCGAAGTAGTAGGTAGCCTGCGTCAGAGTTGTGTCCGTGAGGATCCTTTGCATCAGGTCTTGTCGCTCACTTGCAGGGACAGCGTCCACCAGTATTGCCATGGTGTTGGCCTGCTGGCTGAAGACTTGCCGATCCGGCACGTCACGGAACAGGCCGCGTTCACTATCCCATGCCTCACGGCGGACCGCAGCCACGATGGAATCGGCCACCGCGCGGTACCGGTCAGCCTCGGTCGCCAAGCCCAATGCCAGTTCGAGTTCGGCCGCCCGCTGGAGCGCATAGATGTACTGCAGCGCTATCACGGTTGAATGACCGTCTCTCCCACCCGGCGGAACGCCACCCTGCCATTCGTTGGCCCAGTCGACGTAGGGCCACCAGTCGAGCGGACCGACCATCCCGGTCTCATCCAGACGCTCTTCAAACCACCCAAGCACAGCGCGGATTCCGGGAAGGAGACCTTCCACGAACTCAGGGTCGTCGCGGTGCATCCAGTAGTCGTGCACCATGGCGATCCAGATCAGGGAGAAGGTGGGAATGTATTGCCCCAGCTCCGAAGGGTAGCGGCTGGCCGTGATCCCCTCCGGTATCCGCGAGAGATCGAAATGCGTGATCGCTTGCCGCACCAAGCGATCGTCACCGCTCATGTAGAGCGAGATCAGCGCCTGGATTCTGGTATCGCCCACGTACTGCAGCTGCTCGTAGTAGGGCGTGTCGAAGTAGGTCTCGAATGCGCACAGCCGCAGTCCGCGCCAATTCATCTCCCACATATCGGAGAGCCACGCGATGTCACTCTGGAACCGCGCGCGCATCTGGAATGGATAGGCCGTGAAGATCCCGTGCAGATCGTGTATCTGCAGCGGGTCCTCCGCGGTCTCTACATCGAGCTGAACGTAGCGGTAAGTGCGAAACCAGAGCGTGTGGAACTGGCGGTTGTCACCGCCATCGGGATAGAAGACGTCTCTGACTCCGGTGATGCTCTTGCCTTCGATCTCGTTGCGGTTCCCCTTGCGGCCATCGGCATCCTTCAGGGCCTCGGCGTAGGTCAGTTGCACCTTGCTCCCGGCTCCGCCACTCACTCTCAGCACGGCGTAAGCGTTGGTCAGATGAGACTGATCGAGCAGGAGACTCGCCGCAGTGTTTGGGGGAATAGTCAGCTCGCTACAACCTTGGAGGAACCCGTCATCTGCGGCAACACCGCTTGCCCGGCGCACGCTGGCGTAACGGACGACGCTTTCTTCCATAAGTGGAATGGAGCGCGGGACCAGGTGCCAGCCCCAGGCTTCACCGGTCTGGTGCGTGCCACGGATCCGAGTGATTTCCGCGTTCCAGCCGGTGACCGTCGCAGCGTTGCCCCAGCTCTCATCGTCGTAATCGGTCTGTTCCCAGCCCCACGGATAGAGACTCGCTGTGACCGACTCACCGGGTGGCGCTGCATAGTATCCACCGACATCACCGCTGCGGATGGGAATGGGTTCGTAACCCGAGTTATGCAATACTCTCCATTCCTGATTCGTGTTCACTATGGATTCCCGCTCTCCGTCGCCCTGGAGCAGAAACCCGCTGCGGTAGCTGAACTGGGCGACCGGCCGCTCCGAGCCCCAATTCCACACGAGTGCTGCGAGCACGTTGTGACCCGCGCGTAAATGCGGCGCCAGGTCCAGGGTCTCGTAACGCCAGTGCATCAGGTCCGAGCGTTGCGGTCCGGATGCCACTTGCTGCCCGTTCACGAACAAGCGGTAGCGATTGTCGGCCGAGATGTGAACGACGAATTCCTCGGGCGTGCTCTCTAGCGTCACAACCCGCCGGAAGTGAAACACGCCATATTGGTCTCCTGGCACGTCCGGATGAAAGATCCAGAAGGCTGCAGGCGCCCCGTTGAAGACGAGTGGCACGTCTGGCTGAGCTTGTATCGTTCTGGGAATGCTCCATTGCAGTATGAAGACTGCCGGGAGTATCAGCGGGCGGAGAGAGATGTGCATTTTGATTCGACCACGTTGAGTATCGGTGTCGGAGTCGCGTATCGACCGCCAAGTATGTTCTTGACAGATGGAGCTGTCCAGCCGTTCGGCGCCCTAGCGTCTCACGCCGAGGATCCTGCTGCAGCAGGCCCTCGGCCACTATCTGTCGCCAAGGCGACATCTCCACCGCCCAACTAACGGGCAGATTTGGGCCGAGGACCCGCTTTAGCGGGATTCACTGGGACCAAAATCAACCCCAAGTCCAGCGGCGCATACACCTAGTCTCATCGCACACCAAGCCGTAGGTTAGAGCGGGACCACAGGGAGCCTATTGTATGGCTAACCTCGTGGAGCGCCTAAAGGCTGTTTTGGCCACCCGCTATCGGATCAAGCGTGAGCTTGGCTCCGGTGGGATGGCAATGGTGTACCTCGCCCACGACTTGAAGCATGACCGACAAGTCGCCCTCAAGGTCATGCGCCCCGAACTCTCCGCGATCCTCGGTGGTGAACGATTCCTGCGCGAGATCCGCATCGCAGCAAAGCTGAACCATCCGCATATCTTAGCGCTCCATGATTCCGGCGAAGCTGACGGATTCCTGTACTACGTGATGCCCCACGTTGAGGGCGAGTCGCTTAGAGCCAAGATCGACCGAGAGAAGCAGCTCTCCATCGATGAAGCCATGGCCCTCACGCGCCAGGTGGCCTCGGCACTCGACTACGCCCACCAACAGGGCGTGATCCATCGCGACATCAAGCCCGAGAACATCCTGCTGCATAGAGGTGAGGCTGTCGTGGCGGACTTCGGTATCGCCCTGGCAGTGACTGCTGCAGGTGGCGAGCGACTGACCGAGACCGGGCTTTCGTTGGGGACTCCCGAGTACATGAGCCCCGAACAGGCGAGTGGTGGCGGTGATGTGGATGCGCGCACGGATGTCTATTCGTTGGGTGCGGTGCTGTACGAGATGGTGACGGGAGAGCCACCGCTGACGGGTGCGACGGTGCAGGCTGTTGTCGCCAAACTGTTGAGCCAGCCTCCCATGCAACCTCGAATGGTGCGTGACTGCGTACCGGAGGTGATGAATCGCGCCATCATGCAGGCGTTGGCCAAGGTGCCTGCCGATCGGTTTGACAGTGCGGCGGAGTTTGCGGCAGCGCTCACGGCGGAAGTCGTAAAGCCTGAGTACGAAGTGAAGTCGATCGTGGTTTTGCCGTTTGAGAATCTGAGCCCCGACTCGGATAACGAATACTTCGTCGATGGGCTGACGGAGGAAATCATCACCGACTTGTCTCAGGTGAGCAAACTACACGTGGTATCACGCACCTCGACAATGACGTTCAAGGGTGCTCGCAAGTCGATGAACGCCATTGCGCAGGAGGTGGATGTTCAGTACGCCCTGGAGGGAACGGTCAGGAAGGCGGGCAATAGTCTTCGAATCACTGCCCAGCTGATCGACACCAGCCGCGACGCACACGTTTGGGCCGGAAAGTTCAGCGGAACGCTCGACGATGTGTTTGACATTCAGGAGACTGTCTCCCGAGAGATCGTCGACGCCCTCAAGGTGAAGCTGACCCCCGAGGAAGACCGAAGGATGGCGGATCGACCCATCGACAATGCGGCGGCGTACATCAGCTACTTGAGAGCCGTTGAGGAGACACATGGCTTTCGTGCGAGGTTTCAGGAATTGAAGGACAGAGTCGGCAAACATCCCGTGGACGCCGAGACTGCCGCCACGCTGCTCATGGAAGTGGTCGGAGTGGTGGGTCTTGAACCCGAGTTCCTGGAGCAAAGTCCCAAGCGGGTGGTGCTCAAACCAGGTCGCTGTCCCATCTACGAAGCGGGCCGGACACTGGGCCTGGGTCACTCGGCTATTGAATCGCTGTGCCGCACCCGAATACTGCCGCGCATGGACCGAGCCATCAGGGAGCTCAATCCCGAGCTCCGTACGGAGTTGATACGATTCCGGGCTGGAAAGGACGACTCGTGTATCGAGGAGATCTTCCTGTCGTAGTACCAGCCGGCATGACTGTCGGTGAATCGGGGCCGGCGGTACCCAGCGACGAAAGCCCATCCCGCAGTTGCATGATAGACATCGGGCTCATCTCGATTGATGTGAGTTCCTCGGAGGCGCAATACCATGGCTGATACCGTGACACAGGTGTTGGAGCAGACCGCTGCGAGGCACGAGCACCGGGCTTCGATGCGGGTGAAGCGTGGCGGCACCTGGCGGACTACCACGTGGAGCGAGTATCGCGAGCAGGTGATGTGTGCGGCCCGCGGCTTCATCAAGCTGGGACTCGAGCCAGGCCAGGGCGTGGTCATCATGGGCTACAACCAGCCCGAGTGGTTCGTCTCGGACCTCGCAGCGATAGCGGCCCAAGGGCTACCCGCCGGGATCTACACGACGAGCACTGCCGAGCAGTGCCATTACATCGCTGATCATGCCGAGGCGACAGTGGCGGTCGTGGAGAACCAGGACTACCTCGAAAAATTCCTCAGGATCCGGGACCGGCTTCCCCTTTTAGAAGGCATTGTCCTGATGAACGGGAGTTCCGATGTCGCTGGGGTGTACGGGTGGGATCAGTTGCTGGAGCTCGGCAGGCAGGTATCCGAAGAACGGCTCCGCCAGAGGATCGAGGGCCAGAGACCCGAGGATGTCTGCACGCTCATCTACACCTCTGGGACCACGGGGCCGCCCAAGTCAGTCATGCTCAGCCACGGCAACATGGTCTGGACGGCTCGGCGTATAGTCGAAAGCTTTGACGTCGGGCCTCAGGATATCCTCATCAGCTATCTACCCCCGAGCCACATCGCGGAGCAAATGGTTTCGCTCCATTGCTCGCTGGTGGCCGGCTACTGCACGTGGTTCGCCGAAAGCTTTGACCGACTGGGAGAGAACCTCCGGGAGGTGCGACCGACCATTCTCCTCGCCGTGCCTCGGGTATGGGAGAAGATCCAGGACGCCATGCAGGCAGCGGGAGCAGAGAGCTCGACGCTCAAGAAGCGAATCGTGGCCTGGGCCCGGAGGGTCGGGCTTGAGAGCGGCTATGCTGAGCAACGACGGCGCGCCAAGCCATTACTCTACCCGGTGGCGCGCAAGCTCGTCTTCTCCAAAGTTCGTCAACGCCTGGGACTCGACCGGGCGCGGCTCTGCTTCTCTTCAGCCGCCCCCATCTCCCTGGAGAGCTTGGAATTCTTCCTGAGCCTGGGCATTCCCATACTCGAGATCTACGGACTCAGTGAGTGCACTGGTCCCGCTACCATGTCTCTCCCTCACCGGCACAAGACCGGCAGCGTAGGCGTCCCGGTCGCAGGAACCGAGGTAGAGGTCGCGTCCGACGGAGAGATACTGATTCGGGGTCGCCACGTGTTTCTGGGCTACTACAAGGACGAAGCAGAGACGGCGGAGGCACTGGATGAGGCCGGATGGCTCCACTCCGGGGATATCGGCGAGTTCGACGAGCAAGGGTTCCTACGGATTACTGACCGGAAGAAAGAGCTGCTCGTGACTTCCGGGGGCAAGAACGTTGCCCCTCAGCCGCTGGAGACCAAGCTCAGGCAAATCCCGGCGGTCAGCCAAGCAGTGGTGGTGGGTGATCGACGGAAATACCTGGGCGCGCTGTTGACCCTGGACTCCAACCGGATCGAGGCGGAAGCACAGGCGGCAGGAAGCCCGGCTCGCGACAGCAAGTCGGCTGCGGCCTGCCCGATCTTCCGACGACACCTGGAGAAGCAGGTTGCCCAGGTGAATGAATCTCAGGCTCGCTACGAGACGATCAAGCGATTCGTCATCCTGCCCGAGGACTTCTCGATCGCCGGTGGAGAGCTCACCCCTACCATGAAGATCAAGCGGCGAGTGATCTGCGAGAAGTATGCCGAGGAGGTCGACGAGCTCTACAAGAGCGAGGGCCTCGACGCCGGCCCGTCCTGAGGATTGTGGTCGCCAGCTGTGGCCGCCGCCGTTCTCATGGCTCCATGGATCCTGCTAAGAGCAGGCCCTCGGCCACCGTCTGTCGCCAAGGCGACGGGGGAGAAACCCGTCTCGCGGGCGGATATGGGCCGAGGACCCGCTTTAGTGGGATTCACTGTGCCACCGACCGTGCTACCCGCCGAAGCGCAGGGGCACCAGCGGCTTTCCTTCGCCATGGCCGCCTAGCAGCATCGATCGCGGTCGCCAAAGCCGCAGCGTACGGCCGACCTCAGTGTGAAGCTCGGCGCCGTCCACGCTTCGTAGGCGCAGCGGGGATTGGGATCGTGCTCGGGCGGGTGACACGCCGAGATCGGTTAACAGCTTGTCAGACAACAACTTAGGATGTTCTAGGTGGTTTTTCGGAATGGCGTTTCGAAATTTCGATCCGCCGTTTCCAAATTTCGACAAGGCGTTTCGAAATTCGGATCAGCCGTGCCGAAATTCAGATCGGCCGTGCCGAAATTCAGATCAGCCCTGCCGAAATTCGGATCAGCCGTACCGAAATTCAAATCAGCCGTTTCGAAATTCAGATCGGCCGTGCCGAAATTCAGTTTCGCCGTATCGAAATTCGGATCGGCCGTGCCCGAATTTGGACTCGCCGTATCGAAATTCGATTTGGTCGTGTCGAAATTCAATCTCGCCGTGACGAAATTCGATTTGGCCGTCGCTGAATTGAGTTTGGCCCTGCCGACGCCAATCCGAGCCTTGCTGCTTTCACGCGCGTGTGGCCTTGCCGTCGACAACTGCAACAGAACGCGGTCTGTTCGCCACGGCGTGTTTCGCGACCACATTGGCGCGTTTTGCTAATGACGCCGACTTCCCGACCGAATAGGTTGTATCGAGTCTAGGGGACCGCGATGAGCGAGGCGACGCAGACCCCCACGGATATCGAGGGAGCAGAGCCATGAACACCCAGTTCCGCATCTCCGGCAAGCTCGCAAGCAAGCTCGAGGAAGCGGGCGTGCGTCCGGCGGACGTGCTGCGCCAGGCGGGTTTGCCGACGGGGTTGTTCGACCAGGAGAAGATCGTGTTGAGCACCGCGGAGTTGTTCGCCCTCTACCGGGGGCTCGCGGAAGCCAGCCGGGACCCAGCTATTGGGCTCAAGTTGGGGACGGAGAATCGCCTCGCGCAGTACGATCCCCTTGCCATCGCGGCCGTGACGGCGCGGTCGTTCCGGGACGCGATCGAGCGGCTGGATCGCTACAAGAAGCTCACCTGCCCTGAAGCGTTGGTGGTGGTCGACCAGGGGAACGAGAGTCGGGTGGAGTTCCGGTACCTGCTGGCGGAGGAGACGGAGCCCCCCGTGATGGTGGACCTC
>CP070666.1:4366716-4380084 GCA_020351775.1 Gemmatimonadota bacterium
CGTGGCCTCATCCGCTCCTCACCGACTCGGGAGGATTCCAAGTGTTCTCCCTGGAGGCCTTCCGCAAGGTCGACGACACCGGAGTCGAATTCCAGTCACACATCGACGGCAGCAGGCGCCGGCTCACACCAGAGAGCGCGATTGACATCCAATGGTCACTCGGCGCCGACATCGCCATGGCATTCGATCACGTGGTACCAGGACAAGCCGAACGAAGCGTAGCGGAAGACGCGGTGGAGCGAACTGGCCACTGGCTGGAGCGTTGTACAGCCAGGCATCGCGCCTTGGCCCGCACGGATCCGCAGCGTCAGACCCTGTGGCCTATTCTCCAGGGAGCTACCTTCACCGACCTCAGGCGCAGAGCGTTGGACCGGGTCATGTCAACTGACGAGTGGACCGGTCTGGCCATCGGAGGTCTCGCGGTGGGAGAGCCGAAGCACGTGATGTACCAGTTGTTGGAGGCACTGGGGCCATCTCTACCGCCTTCGATTCCGCGTTATCTTATGGGAGTAGGCTTCCCGGAAGATCTGCTGCGCGCTATTGGCAGTGGCATGGATCTGTTCGACTGTGTGGCGCCTACACGCAATGGCCGCAACGGCACGGCATTTACCACAGAGGGGCCGATCAACATCAGGAACGCGGCGTTCAAACGGGATCCGCTGCCTCTGGACAGTTCGTGTGACTGTGAAACGTGCTGTACTTACACACGAGGGTACTTGCGACACTTGTTCGCTGCCGACGAACTGTTGGGGCTGAGACTGCTGTCCCTGCACAATGTGAGATTCCTGGTTGCGCTGGCAGAACAGGCCGGTAACCAGATCGCAGCTGGCAGCTTTGACGGCTGGAGCCGCGATTGGATAGACAGGTATAACTCGAGAGGCACGTAGTGGATATCGGAGCTCTGTTTCTGTTTACACCGTCCGGCCAGTCACCCGGCGGCGGAATGACGATCTTCCTGATTCAAATGCTGGCGATACTGGCCATATTCTATTTTTTGATAATTCGGCCCAAGGTACAGCAGGAGAAGAGACACCGCGAGCGGTTGGATCAGATAAAACGCGGTGACGAGATCGTCACGGCCGGTGGAGTGATTGGCGAGGTGGTGCACCTCAAGGACGACCGGCTGACCGTCAAGAGTGGTGAATCCCGCCTGATAGTGCAGCGGAACCGCATTGCCGAAGTCAGGGGCCCAGGGGAATCAAGCGAGAGTAGAAAATGAGCATTCGCACTATCCACGTCCTCGGCTCACCGGTGCTGCGGGAAGTATCCACAGCAGTAGGTCAAGTTGACAACGCGATACGACAACTGGTGGAAGACCTATTCGATACCATGCGGGCCGACGACGGGGTCGGACTCGCCGCGAATCAGGTGGGCATTGCTCGGCGTGTCGCCGTGGTCGAGGTGAGTGATGAACCTTCCGTCGTGCTGATCGACCCAATGATCGTCGAACGAGAGGGCAAGGTCCGGGGCGAAGAAGGGTGTCTCTCCATACCGGACATCTTCGGTGACGTTGATCGTGCGGAGCGAGTTGTGGTCGAGACGACCACACTCGAGGGCGAGCGGATACGTGTAGAGGCGAGCGATCTCAGAGCTCGAGTCATTCAACATGAGATAGACCATCTGGATGGTGTGCTGTTCATAGACCACTTGAGCCCAATGAAGCGCCGCATGCTCATGAAGAAGTGGAAGAAGTCGAGAAAGGGTAAGACCGGCTACTTCAAGGTCGTCTCCCCCGTTCCTGCCAAGGGCTGATCGTGCGGTTGGCTTTCTTCGGCACCCCCGGGTTCGCGGTCCCATCGCTGTTGGCTCTGGTGGAAGAGGGCTTCGACGTGGAGGTGGTGGTGACCCAACCCGACCGTCCCAAAGGACGCCACCGCTCCAAGCTAGTGCCGCCGGCCGTCAAGCAAGAAGCACTGCAGCTCGGGCTGCCGGTTCTGCAACCGGAGCGGCCCGCCAACACCGAATTCCTCGACCAGCTGCGGGCCATGGAGCTCGACCTCGGCGTGGTCGTAGGATACGGCCACATACTCAAGCCTGAGCTGCTGCAACTTCCCACCCGAGGGATGATCAACGTGCATGGCTCGCTGTTGCCACACCTGAGGGGCGCGGCTCCCATCGAGCATGCGATAATCAACGGAGACGGAGAGACCGGCGTCACCATCATGCAGATGGAGGCCGGGCTCGACACGGGACCCATCATACACCAGCTGAGCACGCCGATCGCACCGGATGAGACTGGAGGAGAACTCACCCAGCGACTGGCCGAACTCGGAGCGCTGGCATTGGTGGAGGCCCTCGCGATGATCGAGACCGGAACTGCACGGCCCAGACCGCAAGACGACTCGCAGGCCAGTCATGCGCCGAAGCTGACGTCAGAGATGGCGCGAATCAGCTGGGATCAGCCTGCTCAGCAGATCGCCCGTCTAGTACGCGCACTTGATCCCAGAGTCGGAGCGCGCACGACGCTAGGAAACCTAGAGGTGAAGCTGTTCGGCCCCCGCATGGCCGATGAGTGGGAACACGACGAGATTCCTGGTGAGATTCTGGCAACCGACCCGGCCTTTGTGGTGGCAACCGGATCCGGTGCGCTGCAATTCCTCGACGTTCAACCCGCCGGTCGCCAGCGCATGGCAGCCGCCGCCTGGGTACGGGGCAAGAACGCCAAGAAGGGCGACCGATTCGAGTGAGCCGGTCGCCCCCGATCCTACACGCGGTAACCAACGACTCCGTTCTCGAGCTGCCTGATTTCTCAGAGCGGGCTCGCGCTTTGGCCATAGGCCCCAGCGTAGCGCTGCATCTCCGCGGCACGCGTCTCTCGGGCCGGAACCTCGTCGCTCTTGCCCGGAGATTGCAGGAGCTATGCGCCCCGGTGCCGATTCTCATCAACGATCGGGTGGATGCGGCGCGGGTGTCCGGGGCACACGGTGTCCACCTACCGGCTGCCGGTCTCCCCGTAGCAGCGGCACGCAGCATACTGGGGAGAGACGTCTGGGTGGGGCGGTCCACCCACAGCGCCGATGAAGCCCTGAGGGCAGCGGACCAGGGCGCGGACTACGTCTTTCTCGGCCCCGTGTGGCGGACCGACTCTCATCCGGAACGTGAGCCCATCGGACTCGCCGCAATCTCTGCGGTCACACGAATCCCGGTGATCGCGATCGGCGGCGTCACACCCCGACGAGTTCAGCAAGCAATCGAGGCCGGGGCACATGGCGTGGCTGCTATCTCGGCACTATGGTACGCTGAAGACCCCCGTGCTGTCGCCCAGAGCATGTTGCTATCTTTTGAATCATGAGCGAAGAGATGACCGTCACCGTCAACGGTGAGGAACGACAGATCGCTGGGAATTCGACAGCCCTCGACCTGCTGCATTCACTGGCGCTGGATCCACGTGCCGTGGTGGTAGAGTTGAACCGCGAAATTGTTCGACGTCCTGCGCTGGGCAACACTCCGTTGTGTGAGGGCGATGAGATAGAGCTGGTCCATTTCGTTGGCGGCGGCTGATCGACACAGGGGGAAGCACAATGGCAACCACGGTGGAGTCACTGGCCGATTCGGCCTTGTCCATTGGGGGACGCGAGTTTCGCTCGCGCTTGATGGTCGGAACCGGAAAGTATCGGGACAACTCTACCATGGTCGATGCAATCGCCGCCTCCGGAGCGGAGATCGTCACAGTGGCGGTTCGCCGCGTCGACCTCGATCGAACCAAGGAAGCAGGCATTCTATACCACCTCGATCCCAAGCGGTTCTTCCTGCTGGCCAACACCGCCGGCTGTTATACGGCAGAGGACGCTGTTCGCTATGCCCGGCTGGCCCGAGAGGCCGGATTCAATGAGTTCATCAAGCTAGAGGTCATCGGGGACGAGGAAACACTGCTACCGGATGTCGCTGGACTACTCGAGGCGGCGCGCACGCTGGTAGCCGAGGGCTTCAAGGTAATGGCCTACACCAACGACGACCTCGTCACGGCGATCAAGCTGGCAGATGCTGGCTGCGCCACTGTGATGCCGCTTGCCTCGCCCATAGGTAGCGGTCTGGGTCTCATCAATGCCTACAATATCCGGGTGATCAAGCGACGCTTGTCGGTCCCTGTCATCGTCGATGCCGGTGTTGGGACGGCCTCTGATGCCTGTATCACAATGGAGCAGGGGGTAGACGGCATACTCATGAACACGGCCCTCGCCGCAGCGGAGCATCCCGTAGCAATGGGACAGGCCATGAAGCACGCCGTAGAGGCAGGACGCCTGGCGTTCCTTGCGGGACGAATGGCTCAGCGTGAGGTCGCGCTGCCCTCCAGCCCCACAACCGGCATGCTTGGGTAGTGTGGTCCAAGGCACCCGGGCGCGCGCCGCAGCGCTGGAGATCCTGCGCCGTGTTCGCGCGGGAGAGCCTTTCGACGCGGCGCACGACGCCGCAGTCCGCGGCCTATCGGACCTCGACCGGCGTCTGACCCACGAGATCGCCGCCGGCGTGCTGCGCGGCAGAAACGACCTCGACCGGAGGCTCAGGTCACTCGTCTCCGGCAGCTGGAGGCGGACCCCGGTTGATCTCAAGGATCTGCTGAGGATCGGTGTCTACCAGATCACACGGCTTCACCGCGTACCGGCTCACGCCGCAGTGCAGGCAACCGTGGAGGTAGCCAAGCGGACCGAGGGATCCAGGGCAGCCGGGCTGGTAAACGCCGTACTGAGGCGTGTGGTGCGGGGCGAGGGAGACCCTGCGCCGGCGCCCGAGGCGGGGACGGCACAACTCGCTGAGTCGTCGTCCCACCCAGAGTGGCTGGTCGAGCGGTGGGTGAGGCAGTACGGCTTTGATTTGACCCGAGCCCTGTTGGAGCACAACAACCGCAAACCACCACTCGTACTGCAGCCGGTGCGTTGGAGCCGAGAGAGGCTGGAACGCCGCCTGGCGGAGCACGAGATCCATGCGACGCCGGCTCCTTTCGGAGCCGGCCTGACGGTCTCAGGTGTGAAAGTGCGGGAGCTTCCTGGTTACGACGAAGGCGGGTTCGTAGTCCAGGACGCAGCGCAGGCGCGGGTGGTGCAGTTCGCTGCGGTCCCGCTCAATGCAACTGTATGGGACGCCTGCGCAGCACCAGGGGGCAAGGCTGCTATCTTGAGTCTGCGAGCCCGTGTGCTGGCGACTGAGCTGCGACGTGATAGAATTCCCCGTCTCAAAGCTACGCTGGATCGGGTCGCCCCAGCGGTCGCGCTCGTGATGGCCGATGCCGCGGCGCCCCCGCTGGGAGTCGAGTCGGTAGACGTCGCTCTGCTAGACGCGCCTTGCTCGGCAACGGGGACATTGGCGCGACACCCGGACGGCCGCTGGAGGCTCAGCGAACGCAGTGTCCAGCGGGCGGCTGCGCTACAACGGCGGCTGCTGGATTCGGTTTGTGAGGTGGTGCGACCGGGTGGCACCCTGGTCTACGCCACATGCTCTCTTGAACCGGAGGAGAACGAGGGGCAGGTGAATCGATTCCTGAATCGGCATCCTGACTACGTCCGTGACTGTGACGACTTGATGTTGTTGCCCCCGACATCTGCGACCGATGGCGCCTATGCCGCTCGCCTGAGGCGGTCACCATGAAGTTCCGCCGCCATCAGGGATCCACCATCGAGTGGGGCTCGTGGGTGGGCTGGCTGGGCACGCTCAGGCAACGGCTCAGGGATATGGGCGCAGGAACGAGACGATTGCTCATCAGCGGTGTCACATTGGTGACCGCGTTTTTGGCAGGTTATGCGCTAGCGGCGCTGGTGCTCTTCCCTGCACCGATATTCGCGCGCTCCGAGGCCGTCCCGCGGGTGCTCGGCCTCACGCTGGACAACGCCACTCGATCCCTGGTCGAGGCCGGACTGGTCGCGAGTGATACAGTGCTGGTCAGCCATCCCACTGGTGCTCGAGGCACCATCGTATGGCAGGATCCGCCTCCCGGAGTCGCTGTTCCTCAGGGTACTGGGGTAACCCTGTCAGTCAGCCGCGGGCCACAGCCCATACCAGTTCCGGACGTGATCGGATACCAACAGGAGTTGGCGGAGCGCTTGATTGTGGCGGCAGGATTGGCGGTGGCTGGCATCGACACCGCGACCGCGCCGCAGGAACGCGGTGTAGTGGTCAACACACGGCCTCCGGCGGGACGGAGTCGGGCGCCAGGTGAGGGCGTCACACTGTTCGTGAGCGTGGGCGCACCCACGATTTCAGTGCCCGATCTCGCAGGACTCACGCTGGACGAGGCGCGTGAGCTGCTGGAGCTGTCGGGACTGGCGCTGGGCTCGACGCAGGCGCGAACCAGCTCCGCAGCAGAGCCCGGCCTGATCATCGAACAGAATCCCGCAGCTGGGACGCTTGCGGCTCCCGGCGCAGCCGTGAGAGTGACAATTGTGCGGGGAGGCATTCAGTGAGTAACGAGATATATATCGCACCCAGCGTCCTCAGCACCGACTTGGAGCGCCTGGCGGAGCAAGTGACTGCTGTGGAGCGTGGCGGCGCCGACTGGATCCACGTCGATGTGATGGACGGTCACTTCGTCCCCAATCTCACCTTCGGGCCGGCTCTCGTCGCTGCATTGCGACGAGTAACCGAACTGCCGCTGGACGTCCATCTCATGGTGGAGCGACCGGAGTGGTACATCGCGCCGTTTGCCGATGCAGGCGCGGCCGTCTTCACATTCCACCCGGAGACGACGGCGCACGTCCACCGGCAGCTCGAGCAGGTCAGAGCCTGCGGGATGTTGGCAGGACTGGCCCTGAATCCGGGGACCCCGCTGAGCTACGCTGAAGAGGTGATCGACGACCTGGATCTGCTGCTGATCATGACCGTGAATCCGGGATTCCCGGCTCAGCGGTACATACCAGCAATCACCAAGAAGGTGCGGCGTGCCAGACAGTTGCTTGCTGCGCGCGGCAGCCGTGCGCGGCTCGAAGTCGACGGTGGCATCGGGCGCGACACGATTGCAGCAGTGCATCAGGCCGGCGCCGACACCTTCGTGGCCGGCTCGGCGATCTTTCGATCAGCGGATCCTGAGAGCGAAGTTGAAGAGCTTCGCAGACGATGCTACACGGTGGTTTGAGTATGGCAAGACGTGGACAGTGGATTGCAGTGGGCCTGATCATCGGGGCACTAGTTGCAGCAATCGTGATCGGAATGTCACTCACTCCGGACATTAGGCCGGTCCGTCCCGGAAGCCAGGCGCCGGAATTCCAGGCGGCCAACGTGATGACCGGCGACACGGTGACGCTGGCCGACTACGAGGGCGAGGTGGTGCTGCTGAATATCTGGGCCACCTGGTGCGCGCCGTGCGAGAAGGAGATGCCGTCAATGCAACGGCTGCACGAGTTGCTCGGACCGGAAGGCCTCAGGGTCGTGGCCGTGAGCGTGGACGCTATCGATTCGGAGCGGGTGCGTGAGTGGGCGCAGGAACGCGATCTGACATTCGACATTCTGCACAACCGTAGCGGTCGCATCGAACGTGACTACCAAACGACAGCCGTACCGGAAACCTTCATCCTGGACCGCGACGGAGTGATTGTGAGGAAGGAGATCAGCGCGCGTGAATGGGACAGCGAGATGTACATCAAGATCTTCACGCGGCTCATGGGATCGGAGGAGGATGGCGCAGTCTCAGGAAACCCGTTGAATGACAGGAATAAGTAAGCTCAAGACTTGGCTACTGACCAACTGGCCCATCAAGTTGACCGCCTTGGTCCTGGCGATCGTCTTGTGGGCGGTGATAGCGGCCCAGGAAGCAACGACACGGTGGTTCACGGTGACGCTGGATGTGCGGCCGCCCACAGGACGCGTATTGACTAGCGAGTTACCACAGGTCCAGGCTCGCTATACTGGCACCCTTGGCGAGCTGTTCAGGCTGACCGAAACACCCCCAACCATTCGCAAGGTGATGCCCGATACGCTCACGGGGTCTACTTACACAATCACTCTATCGACCGCCGATCTCGTCACGACCGAGGGCATTGGCGTAGTGGCGCAAGACGTGACTCCTGATACGATCACACTTGAGTTGGACGATGTCATGGAGCGCCGGATCCCCGTCGTTTCTCGGGTCGGCATCCTTCCGGCAGAAGGGTTCGGTATCAACAGTCTGCGGATCTCGCCTGAGTCCGTGACGGTACGAGGTCCGGAGGCACAGCTGAGTGAACTGCGTTCAATTGGAACGTCGCGTCTGGACACCACCAGGGTCAGGGAGCCATTCACACTCACCGTTCCACTCGACAGCTCCGGGCTCGGCGTTGGAGTGCGGGTCGAGCCCCCGGAGGTCCAGGTCTTCGTCGAGATAGTCACCGTGTCCGAACAGGTCATAATGGGAGTCACAGTCTCCGTCCCAGCCGAGTGGACGAGTGACCCATCCGCGGTGATCGTCATAGTGAATGGTCCGTCACGCCGTGTCGTGGGCTTGACCCGTGACAGCGTTCGGGTAAGGGCGCGTCCCCCGAGTGGAGCGGTCACCGAGGCCAGAGTCCCATTGACAGTGCAGGCCCCTGCCGGCATAACGGCCACTGCTTCACCTGACTCGGTGACCGTGCGGAGACGCGCAGGTGGCTGACGTTGTCTTGGGGATCGAGACATCATGCGATGAGACCTCCGCAGCCGTGCTGGTATGTCAGGAGGGACGGGCGGAACTCGCCAGCCTCGTGATCCTCTCACAGGACGTTCACAAGGTCTTCGGAGGAGTCGTTCCCGAGTTGGCCAGTCGGGCGCACCTGACTGCACTCAAACCGGTAGTCGCAGAGGCCTTGAACGAAGCTGGGCTTCCGTTGCAGGCCGTCGACGCCATCGCCGTGACTGCGGGGCCGGGACTGGTGGGTTCTCTAATCGTGGGAGTCTGCTTCGCCAAGGCTTTGGCAGAGGCTGGTGCCAAACAGCTGATCGGAGTCAATCATCTCGAGGGCCACGTGTTCGCCGCAACCCTCGACGATCCGTATCTCGAGCCGCCGTTTGTCGCGTTGATCGTGTCTGGCGGTCACACGCTCTTGCTCGACGTTCCGCGCTGGGGCAAATACTCAGTGCTGGGAGAGACACGGGATGACGCCGTTGGTGAAGCGTTCGACAAAGTGGCGAGCATGCTGGGACTGGGCTATCCCGGTGGCCCCGAGGTCGAGCAGTTAGCAGGCCGTGGTCGCGACCGTTTCGATCTTCCCCGTCCGATGCTCGGTCGCGGACTCGATTTCTCGTTCAGCGGGCTCAAGACCGCCGTGCTCTACGCAGTACGTGCCGCCGCTGATCTGGCGGCAGAGCGAGCTGATATTGCCGCGTCCTTCCAGGCCGCTGCGTTTGACGTTCTGTCGGCCAAGACGCGTGCGGCCGTCGAGCGCACCGGTTACTCGACCGTGGTGCTAGGTGGTGGAGTGGCATGCAGCCGGACCTTGGCGCAGCTCATGGCCGAGCGCCTCTCTGGAGCCGCGCGGGTGGCAGTTGCCAGGCCACGGCTCAATGCCGACAACGCGGCAATGATTGCTCGAGCAGGGTGGTTTCACCTGGAACAAGGACACACCAGCGATCTGTACTTGGAAGCGAGTGCTCGCATGCCGTGGCCTGGCCTCGAACGATCCGCATCATCTTCGTCCGTAGGATCGAAGCCATGACCTTGTACCCACTGATCTTCCACGTCGGCCCGCTCGAGATCACGGGTTTCGGCATCATGATGATGGTCGGATTCCTCATGGCTGGATGGGTAGTCCAGCGCAATCTGCTGGACCGCAAGCTCGGTGCCGGCTACGCGGAGCAGATGATCATCGCAGCTGTCGTGGGTGGCATAATCGGCGCCAAGCTGTGGTACGTAGCCCTCCACGGTACTCAACACCTCTTTTCCCGGGGGGGGCTCGTTTGGTACGGCGGATTCGTTGGTGGGACGGTCGCTGTCTTGTTGAACGGCTGGAGGTTGCGAGTACCGACGCGTTTCACATTCGAGCTCGCTGCGCCTGCTCTCGCAGTGGGACACGCTCTCGGCCGAGTTGGCTGTTTCCTGGTGCAAGACGACTACGGCATACCCACGTCACTGCCTTGGGGTATGCGTTTCCCCCAGGGGTACCCACCCACCACGGCAGCGGAGCTACAGCGGGCCGGTGCAGACGTTCCGGCAGACGCACTTCCGACCGACGTGCTGGCCGTTCACCCCACCCAACTGTACGAGGTCGTGACCTTGCTGTTCATCTTCTGGCTGCTATGGCGGCTACGGACGCACCAGCACGCGATGGGATGGTCGTTTGGGGTGTATCTGGTTGCGGTGGGAATCCAACGGTTCTTGGTCGAGTTCATAAGAACCAAGGACGATCGTTTCCTCGGGACGTTCACGCTGGCGCAGGCAATGAGTGCAGCGATGGTGCTGCTGGGCGCCGCGCTACTGGCTCACTGGTGGCACAAGGACGAGTGCAAGATCCCCCAGGAGACTTCGATCCTCCGACAGAGGGAGTAGCGAACCGAGGTCACTACGTCTCGAGCGCCTCCATCATTTCCGCGGCCGTCTGCCATCGCTCGGAGCGCTCCTTACGCAGGGCCCGCGCGATCAGGCCCACCAATGGCTCGGGTGCATCCTTCCTGAATTCGGTGACGGCCGGCGGGCTCTCCTGGTGGTGCATGCTGAGTATCAGCTCCTCACGTGACGAGACAAACGGCGCGCGGCCTGCGAGGCACTCGAACAGTACACAGCCCAGTGAATAGACATCGCTGCGATGGTCGATGTCCTCCGCGCCCGATACCTGCTCGGGACTCATGTAGGTAGACGTGCCCACGGCGAATCCCGATCGGGTCAGCCGGTCCTGGCCGGACTGTGCAATCGCACGCGCGATACCGAAATCCATCAGAACCGGGCCCGTAGCCGACAACACTACATTCTCGGGCTTCACATCCCGATGTACGATTCCCATTTCATGCGCATACTTGAGAGCCGACAGCAGATCACGGGCGATCCGGAGGGTATCCGGAATAGACAGCTGCCTGACACGCTCCATGTGCTGGCGCAGTGTGGGACCCGGCACGTACGACATGACGTAATACACCAGCCAGTCGCTCTCACCATAGTCGACCAATGACGCGATATTGGGATGCTCGATCTTGGAGAGAAAGGAGATCTCCCGCAGGAACCGGTCGGCGGTCACACTGACTGCCAGCTCTGGATGCAGCACCTTGAGGGCAACGGACGTGCCCTCGCCGTCGTGTGCCAAGAAGACCCGTGCGGCCCCCCCACGTGCAATCTCCCGATCGACAGTATAATCACCCTTCAAGGCCTCCCGCACTAGCGGCAACAGATCTCTAGCGATCGTCTACCTCCGGTGAAAAAGGTGGGCGAAAGGTTGCCGATAATCCGCCGGATCGCAAGGAACCGACTACGGTCTCGCCGACCATCGATACCGGCCATCCGGATCGGCGACTCGCATCTGGAACGCCCAGCCACCGTCCAAGTCCGCCACCTTGAGCAGGATTCTGTTCCACCCCGCTTTCAGTCCTACCGTCACCTCCAGTTCGTCGGTCCGGGATATATGACGTCCTTGGCGCTCCGAGACGCGCTCGCCATTCACCCACAACACATGAGCGTCATCGGCGCCGAACAACAGGGCGGCGTCCTGATCTGCCGGCGAATACAGGAATGCCTGGGCGTAGGCGGCAACCCATTCATTGGGTGTGAAATGGGGATTGAGCCGGACCTGTCCATCTGGGCTCGCCGTCGCGCGCTTCCACCTGACCCAACCGCCCCACGGGGTCGAATACGCCGCGCCGAGTGCTGGGTCGGTTTCCGGCCCGTAGGCGCTGTCGATCGCGGCACTCAGCTCCGTACCCAGCGTACGCGGGTTGGGAAACGGTCCCACCACATTCCACTCGACTGCCCAATCTCTAACCGGTCGGATCTCCAAGGCCGCCGGAAGAGGTGCCGCCGCAGGGCTCAACTCCACCGCCAGCGTCTCCTCCGCCGCCACGATCCCAAGTGGAACCGGCTCAAGCACCGTGAGTGAGTCGGTGGCGTTGAGATCCACGAGCTCCCGTGGCATGCCCGCAACGCCATAGAACGCAGACCTGAGGTCAGGGCCGCCCAGCGGATAGACCAACACATCGTAGCGATCGGGGCGAGGCACCGGTGCAACCAGCGTTCTGGTCCGGTCGTCTGCCCCAAGAACACTCAGATCCCCGACCAGCAACGCGCCCGGGGTTATCTTCACGCCCAGGACTCGCCGCTCATGTGGCGCTGGCAGAGGTGGGAAGGCCTCGTGGGGCTCCGTCTGGTACCAGTAGGACACTGTCGCGTAGTCTGCGACCTCAGCGTTGGCGTGCCCGTGCTCCAGCTCGATGCGAATCGAATCGCAGAACGGGATGGGATCCAGCACGTGCCAGCGATACGCCGCGATGCGACCTCGATGATCGTCCTTGATCACCACACCATGAAACGGCGCCTCAAACTCACCGTGCTGGAAATACCAGCCACCGTTGAAGTAATCCTCAGTGCCGGTTCCCTGCCCGCGGAATTCGCCGTCCACGTAGAACAGCTCGTCACCCTCGAGGAACTCCAGATTGTCACGATAGCTTTCGGCGTTCAGTGACATGCCGATGAAGCGACCACTGCCGACTGTGGCGATAACCTCGTGTGGCTCGTTTGTATCAGTACGGATGTCTCTGTTCCACTTGGCGTGGAACGTGGGCACGTCGCCCGGCAGATCGTCTACCTGCACGAGCCCAATGTGGTAGTAGAACGCGTCGATCTCTCGCCCGGTGCCGTTCACGACTACGACACGGGCTCGCCGCGCAAACGGCATGGGGATGTAGCAGTAGAACCCACCACTCGACACGCCCATTGGCAGACTCGCGTAGTGGCGCTTGTCGAAGCCGTTGCCGAAGAAATCGCCCAATGGGACCGACACCGAGGGTTCGCTTTCGCCGTCCCAATACATCTCGAGCGCAATGCGTCTCAGGTAGTGCGGGTCACTACTGGAGACCGTGATCCAGATACGCTGAATGATTCCGGGACCTTCGACGTCGAGCAGTGTTGCGGTTGCGCCGGCGGCTATCTCCAGGCGATCGCGGTTGCCCCCGGTTGTGTCGTAGGACGAGACCTGCAGGAACCGACCGGCGGGTGAGCTGTGGAGATAGTCGAACGGTCCGTGCTGTTCCCGGTCGGAGTTGCAGGCCAGGGCGGTAAGGCCGACCACGATGGCCGCGAGGTTTCGCATGCCGAAGTGTGGTGCATGTCGCTGGGGTGGGTCAAGGCGGGGCAAGCCAGCGGTGCAGTGGGCATGGTGAGACGGGGTGGGGGAGAACCTGCGGGGTACGTCTAGCCTGTTGACGCGCCTAGCACGGGACGGTGTCCGCGCAGAGGCGTAACCCGGACACGCGAATAGCCTCGGGGTTCCACACCCGAGGCTTACCGCTACG
>CP070666.1:4380184-4400135 GCA_020351775.1 Gemmatimonadota bacterium
ACCGTTTCCGTGCCGCCGGTTCGGGGATCGATGGTCGTTACGGTCCCTTCGCGTCGGGACGGTAGGATGGCATACAGCGATACCAGCAACTCGTCGGTGAGCAGGGCTCGCGCCACGGCCGGATACTGCTGCGCCGATTCCGCTCCCGGTGTGACGCTCCGTACAGTAATCCGCCGGGGAGCGACGGAAACAAGGAAGCTGGGGCGCTCCCCCGTGTCCAGATCGAGACGTCCCGTGGTCGGCTGTGAGTCGGGGCCGAACTCTACGGTCGATACGAGCACAGGCTCTGTCCGATCGGCTGGGTAGTGGGCTCTAATAGTCAGAGTGAACCCCGAACCCGGTGCAGATTGGCGGCCCGATCGCAGGACAAACTGCTCCTTGCCAACCACCACCGAACCGCGAGTGATCACGAGCGTCGCCTGATCGATCAAGCGACTCTGTGCAGACAGCGCGGGCGCAAGACCCGTGATCGCTGCCACCAATGCGGGAACCACATGTCGCATACGCGTGAGTGACAGATTCACTCCCACCGTGTTGAGGCCTGGACCTCCGTGCCACCGAACACCCGCGTGGCAATACGCTCGTAGATGAAATGATACAACCTCTTGCCCTTCTCGGTCGAGGCTTGACTCGGATGACCGATCGATCCGGGACTGTCGTTGGGGATTGCGCGACGGGAGCCCGAGAGATATCGGCGCACCGATCCTGGTGATGGGGTGTAGTCGGTGGCGCGCGGCAGGTCGACCAGATCGCCGTTGATATAGAGCAATAGCGACGTGTCCATCTCACCGCCGTGGGCTGGAATCCCAGCGTCACCGAATAGCTGGCTATCCAGCGGTATCGCGAAGATGTCTACGGTATGGACTCGAGCGTCGCGGGCATGTACGGTGCTGAGGGCCTCCTGGTGCGGGTCCTGCCCATGGGCGGTCAGGATGATGAACTCCTTGACGCCACCGGATTCCCAGGAGCCCACCAAGTCGTTCATGAGGCGGTGTAGGGTCTTGCGACTGACAGATGCGGCTCCGGGGTACTCGAGGTTTGTGGCAGCGTTGACTCCATATTCTATTGTGGGAGCCCGGAGAACCCCGAATTGGGCGGACAGCTCGTCCGCCAGGCGCTCTACGATGATCGTATCGCACCCCAACGGCAGGTGCGGACCGTGTTGCTCGGTAGTGCCCACTGGCACGATGAGGCGCGGATCGCGGGACAGGATTTGGCGTACGCGCACGGGGGTTAAGTGCTTGATGTGTAAAGGCTTGTCGTGAGTAGCCCCAGAGTTTTTCATAGGCTTAGCCACATCTCAATATGGGAACTGGCTGTCGCTCTGCAATGCGCCGGCTTGGCTGTGTGGTTGGAGGCACCGTTTCTCTGGTGGGCGGTCGCCGCTGCGGCCTTCGGACTCCTGGCCACCGTCGTCGCGCTTAGGCGACGACGCTTCCTGCATGCGGCGGTCACGATCGCCGGACTGTCTGCAGCGGGGGTAGCGGTTAGCACCTCCTGGCGGGTGCGGATGGTCGAGACCCGCTGGACAGACGTACGGGAAGAGCTGGTACAGTCCGCCGGGGAGGAGCTGGGCGAGACGCTCAGCACTGCGGTGGAGTCGGCTCGGGCGCTCGCTGACTCGGCGGTTGGCGCGGCAGCGGTGCCGCCGCAGCAGGCGTTTCGCCGCTTGCAGCGGGCGATTGATGACGGCGGCCCCGAACGGGGAGTCGTGTTGCTCGACTCGACCGGAACCGCCCTGGCGTGGGCTGGTCGCCACCGGCTGGAGCCTGCGATGGGCGGGGACGCATTGGATGCTCGCATCACTCCATTCTATGTGTTCCTGGAAGCGCGGCGCCAGGTTGGATCTCACGTGGGTGTGGGCCAGGTCGTGTTGGCAGCTGACAGCGCGATACCTGATAGGTCGACTACCCTGGCAGAGTCGTACATGCGGCGCACCGGAACGGAGCTGGAATTCTACCCCGCGGCGAGCTCATCGGCGCCAGGCGACGTCTTCGACTACATGTTGGAGACCGATGGAGCGACGGATACCCTGTTCAGCATAAGGACCGTGCCGCCGGACCAGGGGACCTTCAAACTACAGCTTGAGGCTGCAGGTGCGCGCTGGACGAGTTGGCTGCTGTTGGCAGCCCTGGTGCTCCTGGTGGTCTGTGGCCCGGTTAGCGCCCGCTGGTTGGGAGTGGTCACGGCCGCCGTCCTTCTGGTGGCGACCCGGGCGGGGAGCTGGATGGGGCTAGGCTGGCTCTTTTCGGCGGCTACGTACTACCTCGACGTCCTCGGACCAGTTTCGGCCTCGGCCGGTAGCCTCATGGTAGCCTCGGCTCTGTGTCTGGTGCTGATCGCACCACTGGCTCGACCCGGGCTCAAACGCCGCAGAGCCGGCACCATACTCGCAGTCCCGCTTGTAGTCGCGTTCCCCTTCCTGATGCGGTATCTCGCCGGTGGAATCACACCGCCCACAACGGGCATTGGCGTGGCGCTGTGGCTGAGCTGGGAGACAACTCTCTCCCTCGCAGGAGCGGTCTTGTTGCTTGCCACTGCTGTGGTGGTTCGTGTCAAAGGTGCCGCGATGGCACCTGGGTGGATCTCGCTGATCGCTGCGGCGTGGGCGGTTGGATTAGGTGTGCTGGGTCTTACCGTCTGGGACCCGGTGCGTGGCCTACCCCTGTGGTACACCGTGCTGTGGTTGCCGGCAGTACTACTGGTGGTGATTCCTGCCCCAAGAGTGAGCGCCGTAGTCGCCGCGGCGGTGGTCGCCGGGGCTGCTGCTGCCGCTCTGACTTGGAGTGCGGTGGCTGAAGGGAGATTGTTGCTAGCAGAGCGCGATGCGGCACGGGCCAGCGAGGGCGATCCCGATCTGATCTTCAGGCTGGCGCGCTTCGGCGAGCTCCTGGCGTCGGACAGTGTGCCGGCCTCCTCGGCGTCGCTGTACCGCGTCTGGCGGCGCTCGCCGCTCAGCGAAGACGACTACCCTGCCGTGCTTGCTTCCTGGGGTCCGGATGGTCAGCAGCTGGCGCGTCTAGATTTGGCTCAGCTCGCTTTGAGGGATGCGCTGCTTCAGGCGTTTGCGGCAGATGCTCGCGACAGCGGCGTATCGCTCCAGGACCATGTGGTGTTGCCACCATCACTATATGTGCAAGCAGTTCCATTTGCCGATGGATCGGTGGTGACAGTTGGAGTTGGTCCGCGGTCTCGCTTGATTGAGCCGGTACGCTTGGCCCGGTTCCTGAGAGGGGAGCGCCGGCTGTTCGCACCGTATTCCATGGTGTTGAGCGAGCCGCGGATGGACGTGTCACTAGGCGGGCAGCTGAACTGGCGCAGGGAGGGGTGGGCGGTGCGGGGCGAACTGGCACCCGTGTTCCTCGATGCGAGGGGTGACCCGATAGACCTGCCGGGTGGCGAACGGCATCTCCAGGTTCAGATACCGCTGTCTTCGATCGGGCCGACTCTGGTTCGCGGCGTGCTACTGGTCTTCTGGAATGCGCTGTTGGTTGGACTGCTCTGGTTGGCTGGCGAGTCGCTCAGTGGCAGGATCTTCCTGCCACCCGGGATCAGGGAGACCACGCGGCTGAGGTCGTACCGCGCCAGGCTCGCCATTGCACTCGCAGGTTTCTTCATCGTGCCGACGCTGGGATATGCAGTGTGGTCCTATGCGCACATTCAGGCGGACGCCGCCAGCCGTGGCGATCTCCTGATCCAGGAAACCCTGAGCGACGCCGTGCCAACCGCGCGTACACTGGACCAGCTGGCCGAGGCGGATTTTGCCGATCGGCTGGCCAGTCTTGCCCAGGGAGTGAACGCAGATCTTCTGTGGTACGACGGTGGGGTGTTGCGGGGGACAAGTCCTGAGGTGTTGTCCGAGCTGGGTCTGGTCAATCGCTATATGCCGCCCGACGTATATCGGCAGTTGAACTTCCGCGGCGAACTGGAACTCACTCGCGACGCTGCGATCGCGGGTCAAGCCACGCGTGTTGGCTATCGGAGCCTGCGGGGTTTCGGCTTACACGGAGCGACCCTGGCGATGCCACGGTTGGTGGACGTGCTGGATATCTTGAGCGATCAGGAAGACCTGCTCTACCTGTTGGCCCTGTCGACGCTCGTCGGTCTCGCGGCGGCGGTCCTGCTAGCCGGTCGGGCCGCCAGGTCTCTGGCTCATCCGGTTCGCTCTCTGAGGGCCGCGGCGGTTGCGGTGGGAAGGGGAGATCCGCTGCCACCTTTCGAGCCCAACGTACCCACTGAGTTTGTACCGGTTGTGAAGGCCTTCGAGCGCATGGCGAAAGATGTGGAGGCCAGCCAAGCTGCGTTGGACATGGCGCGGCGCAGGACTGCTGCCGTGCTTCGCAACGTGGCGACCGGTGTAGTCGCGGTTGACCCGAGCCTGCGGGTCACCATAGCGAATCCCCGGGCAGAGCATTTGCTGGGGGCTCCGCTGCCGGCAGGAGCACACGTATACGCCCCCGGTGGGAGCGAGTGGGCTCCGGTCTGGGAGTGGCTGCGTGAGTTCATCAAGAAGCGGCTGGATGCCGAAACCCGGGAGTTCGCGGTTGGAGCCAAGGAGATACGGGCGCACGCTGCAGCTATCCGTGGTCACCCGGGTGGTTGTGTGCTTGCCTTGGACGACGCGACCGAGTTGACTCGGGCAGTACGGATTCTAGCGTGGGGCGAGTTGGCCAGGCAGGTGGCACACGAGATAAAGAACCCCCTCACGCCCATCCGGCTTGGTATCCAGCACTTAAAACGCACCCATGCCGACCACCAAAGTGATTTCGCAGCCACGCTAGAGCGCACTGCACAACAGATCCTGGCAGAGATCGAACGGCTCGATGCCATCGCTCGCGCGTTTGCCCGATTTGGAGCGCCGCCAGCGGAGGCTGAGCCGCTCGCTAGTGCGGACCTTGGGGTGCTCTCGCGCGAGACCGCTGAACTCTACGCCTGGGCCGACGGCCCGCGCGTAGCCGTGGATGATGCAGGGGCCATTCTCGCGCGCGTCAGGAAGGACGAGGTCAAAGAGGTGTTGGTCAACCTCATCGAGAATGCCCGCGACGCTGGGGCCACCGAGGTGACTATATCAGTCGACCGGGGTGATTCTGGGGAGGCAATGGTGATCGTCGTCGATAACGGGGCTGGGATCGCGCGCGACGTGATTCCGCTGGTCTTTGAACCGCAGTTTTCCACGACCACGAGCGGCACCGGCCTCGGTCTCGCCATCTGCAAGAGATTGGTCGAATCTTGGGGCGGGACGATCCAGGTAGAGAGCGAACTGGGACGCGGTACCTCGGTGCGAATCGTGCTCGAAAACTGATCGAGCGGCTGACCAGGTGCCTCCGGGTAGGGTGCTCAACGTCCGGGCCTCAGGGCGCCGCGGCCCAGAGCAAGACCTGTGTCCCCGGCGTGGCCATGATTCCGTCATCGTTTTGGCGGGGGAGTTTTTGAGGACCGTGCGTCCGTCATGTCTCTCGAAACCGGCAAACCAGAGGTACATGGCAGCATGTTGCTGACTCCTATTGGTGAAGTGAGAGAACGGTTTGAGCAGCTGTTTCAATCCGCGACTGTCCCCCGTGTTGCGCGGGCTCCCGGGCGGGTGAACTTGATTGGCGAACACACCGACTACAACGAGGGATTCGTAATGCCGATGGCAATCGATCTCTACGTCGCCACGGCTTTTGCGCCCCGGGACGATCGACTTGTCAGAGTCCACGCCGTAGCTACCAACGAAACCCGACAGATTGAACTCGACGGTCTGGCGGCGCCGGGGGGAACTGAGTGGTCCGACTACGTGGCCGCAGTTGCCTGGGCTCTGGCCGACGCCGGCGAGCACCTCTCGGGGATCGACGTGGTAGTGAGCGGAAACATCCCGATCGGCTCAGGGTTGTCATCGTCAGCAGCGTTGGAGATGGCTGTAGCAAGGGCTCTGTGTCACTCGTCAGAGATCGAGTGGGACCCACCCAGAATGGCACAACTGTGTCAGCGCGCCGAGAATATCTTCGTCGGTGTGAACTGCGGAATCATGGACCAGTTTGCCGCGGCCGCATCTCGTGCGGGGTGTGCTCTCTTGCTCGACTGCCGCAGCCTGGAGGCTGAGCCCGTCGCAATACCGGATGGAACCGTGTTCGTGGTGCTTGATACGGGGGTGCGCCGAACGCTGTCGCAAAGTGCCTACAACGAGCGGCGTGCCAGCTGCGAGGCTGCCGTGGATGTCCTCAGGAGTGGTGACCCTTCGATTCGGGCTCTCAGGGATGTGCGTCCCGCGGCTCTGGAATCGATGGAACATCTGCTGGACCCGGAGAGTTACAGAAGAGCGGCGCACGTCGTAGCCGAGATCCGCCGTCCGGGCGAGCTAGCCGAGAGCCTGGCGGCGCGGGACCTCGAGAGGGCGGGACGTGTAATGAACGAGTCGCACGCTAGTCTACGGGATCTCTACGAGGTATCGAGCCCTGAGCTGGATGCGATGACCGAGGCGGCGCGGGGCTCGGCCGGCTGCTTCGGCGCTCGGATGACCGGTGCCGGTTTCGGTGGCTGCGCCGTTGCGTTGGTGGGTTCGGATCGGGTCGATGCCTTCACGGCCGAGGTGGCAGCGCAGTACGCGTCCCGGACCGGAAGACCGGCGCAATGCCATGTGTGTACGCCGTCGGCGGGGGCAGATCTGGTCTGAGTCGTGAGGGGAACCGTTGACAGGTGACGAGCGGAGGAGAGTTCATGCTCATCAAGCGGCCGAATGACATCAGAGCATCCGAAATCACTGACGAGTCAGTCTACTGGAACAGACGTGATTTCATCGGTACCACGGCAGGAGCAGCCGTGGCTGCGGCGATGCCGTTTGTGCCTGGGTTTGTGCGCGCGGAGCAGGACGAAAAGCTCACGCCGTACGATGCAGTCACCAGCTATAACAATTTCTACGAGTTCGGCACTGGAAAGGCCGATCCTTCACGCAACGCTCACACCCTCCGTGTGCGGCCGTGGACGGTGGCAGTGGAGGGTGAGGTTCACAAGCCGAAGGTTTTCGATATCGAGGAGATCCTCAAGTCGTTTCCGACGGAGGAGCGTGTCTATCGACTACGGTGCGTGGAAGCCTGGTCGATGGTAATTCCCTGGATGGGCTTCCCGCTTGGGAGCCTGCTCCGGGCGGTGGAGCCAACCTCGAGGGCCAGGTTCGTGGAGTTCGTGACCCTGCACGATCCAGAGCAGATGCCGGGACAGCGCCGCAACGTGCTACCGTGGCCGTATATCGAGGGATTGCGGCTGGATGAGGCGATGCACCCCCTCACCTTGTTGGCCACGGGTCTGTACGGTGAGATTCTGCCCAATCAGAATGGTGCGCCGATCCGGCTCGTCGTTCCTTGGAAGTACGGGTTCAAGAGCATCAAGTCCATCGTGCGCATTCGACTGGTGTCGGAGCAACCACACACCACGTGGAATGTGGCGCTACCGCATGAATACGGCTTCTATGCCAACGTCAATCCGGATGTCGATCACCCACGCTGGAGTCAGAAGAAGGAGCGACGCATCGGCAAGCTATTCAAGCAGGATACCCTGCTGTTCAACGGGTACGCTGCGGAAGTTGCCGATCTGTACGCCGGTATGGATCTCACCAGATACTTCTAGGGCAATAGGTTGAACCGCGCTCGCCTGACAGCATGGGTCATAAGACCCACTGTCTTCGTTGCCTCCCTGACACCCTTTGCGCTGTTGCTGTGGGACGTGTTCACCGGGAATCTGAGCGCCAATCCGATCGAGGATATCACGCACCGGACCGGCCGCTGGGGCCTCACGCTGCTGCTGGCAACTCTGAGCATCACTCCTCTCGTGCGTGTCACGGGGTGGTCGCAACTGATGAAGCTGCGCCGACCTTTGGGGTTGTTCGCCTTCTTCTATCTGGCATGCCACTTCGGCGTCTACATCGCGCTGGATCAACTCCTTTCTGTAAGCGACATTCTAGAGGACATTGCCAGCAGGCCATACGTGACCGTCGGGTTTGCCAGCTTCGTGCTGCTGATCCCGCTAGCCGTGACATCGACCAAAGGGATGGTGAGAAGGCTAGGAGGAAAGCGCTGGGCCAGATTGCACCGCCTCGTCTATCTGGCGGCTGCGGGCGGCGTGCTTCACTACCTGTGGCTGGTGAAGATCGACAAACGTGATCCCATGATATACGCTGGCGTCCTCGTGGTGCTGTTGCTGCTACGCCTGGGCGGTAGACGTAGGAAGCCCTCCGGACCTTGAATCTGCAGCGGGGGCTGTGGCCGACGGCCGTCGAGTCCCCCCTTATAGCACTCCGATACCATGGCTATTTTTCGGGCGCCATGCGATCGATCATCCAGCACCCACCCTCCGGCGATGAGAGAAATTCGATGAAATCATTGGTGCGATCTGTTCGGGGAGGTCTAGCGACCGTAGCCACCGTTGCCATCGTGGCGTGCGGCGACGCTCGACTCGATGGAGCTCTTGATACCATCACGGCCGAGGACCTGGTGGCCGACGTGCTAGTGCTGTCCTCGGACGAGTTCGAGGGCCGTGCTCCGGCGTCACCCGGAGAGGAGAAGACGGTGGAGTTTCTGGAGGCCGAGTTCGAGAAACTCGGGCTCGAGCCCGGGAACGGAGACAGCTACTATCAGGAAGTGCCGCTCGTATCGATTACTGCTCAACCGGGAGCTAGCCTCCTGGTCCGTGGCAGCGGGTCGGCACACAGGTTCAGCTACGGCGACGAAATCATGGTCTGGACCAAGCGGGTTGTGCGAAGTGCTGCGATCTCCAGCTCCGAGATTGTCTTCGTGGGATACGGCACCGTGGCACCGGAATATGGTTGGAACGACTACGAAGGCGTAGACGTTCGCGGGAAGACCGTGATCACGCTAGTGAACGATCCTGGGTATGCCACTCAGGATACCGCGCTCTTCAACGGAAACGCCATGACGTACTACGGTCGCTGGACCTACAAGTACGAAGAGGCGGCAAGACAGGGAGCTGCTGGAGCACTGATCGTGCATGAGACCGAACCAGCATCCTATCCTTGGGGAACCGTGAGAGGTAGTTGGTCGGGACCTCAATTCGGTCTGGTCGCAAAGGACAACAACATGTCGCGGGCAGCAGTGGAAGGATGGATCACGGTAGAGACGGCTCGGGCGATCTTCCAGCAGGCCGGCGTCAGCTATGACTCGTTGAAGGTGTTGGCGGCGCAGCGTGACTTTGAAGCGATCCCGCTTCACCTGAATGCATCGCTCTCGCTACGCAACACGGTAGAGCAATCCACATCACGCAACGTTATCGCCGTGATCCCTGGCAGTTCACTGCCTGACGAGTATTTCGTCTATATGGCGCACTGGGATCACTTGGGGATCGATCGGAGCCTGGACGGTGATCAGATCTATAACGGGGCACTGGACAATGCCACCGGCACGGCGGGTCTCCTGGAATTGGCCGAGGCGTTTATGTCGCTGGAGGCCCCACCGGCTCGCTCGATTCTGTTTCTCGCTGTGACGGCCGAGGAGCAGGGACTTCTGGGTTCCGCGTACTATGGAGAGAATCCGGTCTACCCGCTCGACAAGACGGCTGCGGCTCTCAACATGGATGCGCTCAACATCCTGGGATCAATGAATGACGTGACCGTCATTGGACTTGGCTATTCTGAACTCGACGACTATCTGGCGGATGCCGCGGCAGAGCAGGACCGTGTTGTGACCCCAGATCCTGAGCCCGAAGCAGGCTATTACTATCGATCAGACCATTTCAGTTTTGCCAAGGTCGGTGTCCCCGCCCTTTACGCCAGCGAGGGCACCGATCACGTGGACTACGGCCCGGAGTGGACTCAAGGGAAACGGGATGATTACCGGGCCAACCATTACCACAAGCCGTCGGATGAGTATCGTCCAGACTGGGACCTGGCCGGCGCCGTGGATGATCTCCGCCTGTACTTCCGCATCGGATATCGCATCGCGAACGAGTCGAGGTTCCCCAATTGGAGCGAGGGCACGGAGTTCAAGGCCCTTCGCGACAGAATGATGGAGGGAGGAAACTAGCGATTGCGAGGTCACGACCGAGCCGATTGACACGACCCCACGGTGAACCGCGGAGGTATCTGTCGAACGAGACACGCCACTAACCGCTGTCCAAAGCGTCGGGTCTGACCGCATGGATGATGTGCACGAAGTCATAGCCCTCAGCCCTTTCTACATCATGCTCTACGGCGAGATCGAGTGCAAAGCCATGTGCGGTCCGATCTGACAATACGAGTCCGGTCCGGGCAGAGAGATCACAGACGCCACGAGCATGTTTCACTGTGGCCGCGCCCGTGCCAGGTTCACCATTGCCACCACACGACCCTGTCCGGACGGTAGGCCGACGTCCAGAACGTTGACGTTGTCAGCGAAGTCGGACGTCGCCGGCCCACTGGACACGCGGACCGGTTCACCGTAGAGCCGCACAGTGTAGTGCTGTGCCGCATCGCCTTCGAGGTGTATTCGCCAACCAGTGTCGGTGCTGCGGAAGTCAAGGACTCGGAGGCCATGGCTCTCTTGGCCGGGCGCAAGTCGTACCGCGGGAGGTTCCACAGACAGGCCGCCGCTCCAATTGGCTTCCACTCGGACCGGGGTAGCGGAGGCCTGCAAGGAGATCGTGTATCTCTGATCATGCGGACCGCCGCGTAGTGAGCCGTGGCCCTGTTCCTCCGCCGGTTCGACAGACATTGCGAAATCACGAGCCCCACTTGGGATCGGCACGACGAGCTCCACGGATACCGGTGGGCCCTGAGTGCTCAGTTCCGCCGTGAACGATCCAACGGCCTGCTCGAAAGATGCGTCGAGCCTACTGCGTCCCACTCTGAGGTTGGTGACGGCAATGCGGTCCCAACCTGGTGGCAGCTGGGGAGCCAGTCGCACGTGCCTGCCTGGACCATCCGGGTGCCAACCCAACACTCCGTACATGACCGATGACAACAACATTGACGTGGCAAAGAACTGTTGTGGGACGGCCGTATCCAGCGGTCGGTAGTAGCGGCCGGAAAGGAGTTCCGGGTGGCGTCCGCGCGCCCAGTCGAAAGTCATTTGGGTGAGCGCATCGAGCAGGGGGAAGCCTGCCCACGGCCTCCTGTAGTTGTACTGGCCCCATGTCACGAACCCCGTAACGAACGGCCAGACCGCGCCATTGTTGTAGTGCATGGGATCGTACAAAGGGCTACCAGTTGACAGGATTCGTGCGCCCCAGTCGGCCGTGATGGAATCCGCTGCCAGCTTTGTGAGCGTGCTCTCAGCCCGCGCTGGAGTCAGGAGACTGAATGCAGCTGCCGCAGCCGGCCAGACGGTCAGGTTGTTGTTGGTGCCTCCACTCGTGAGGATACCGAATGCGTGATGTCCCTCGCGCTCTCTCCAGTAGTCCTCATTGATCGAGCGTGAGGCCCGCTGACGTAGCCGATCTGCTTCTTGTGACAGCGCTTCATCGGACTGTGACGCCGCCAATTCCGCGAGTGCGCCAAGGGCCTCGACCCAGACAGCTGCAACGTAGATGTCTTGGTGTATACCTACCCCCAGTTCTCCGATCTCGATGGCACCGAGGTTTTCGGGACCGTTTTCAATGAGACCATCGCCGTCAGTATCACGCGTCAGGCACCAAGAGTATGCGCGGCGAACCGCAGGCCACAGTTCTCGGAGCAAGTCTTGATCGCCGCTCGCCTTCCAGTAACGCCAAACAGCGACGATCCAGAATGGCGTCGTGTCGAGGTGGTAGTAGGTGTAGGGAAACGTTCCGTCAAACCAGGGTAGATGACCCGCAGCCTGCGAGATCTCATGAGGGATCTTACCATCGGATCGTTGGTAGGCTGCCAGAAACCGCAGACCCTGGGCAACCTCTGGCCACAAACCCGTGGCATCCATGGCAAAGGAGTTGATAGCCGCGTCGCCGCCGAAGAACCAACCGAAGCCAGGTCGTGTACTTGTTCCAGAAGGACCCCACCCCGCCACCAAGCCGCAACCGAGATCCGGATTACACGTGAGTGATTCGTCCAGGTTGATCTTGGACCAGTCGAACGCCAGGTCCAGCAGGTCGTTCGGCGAGTCGATCGCGGTCGTACTTTGCAGCAATCGTGTCACATGATCTAGCTTCTCGCGGTAAAAGAGTTCAGCGTTGTCTACCAGCCTGTCGTATACAGCGCTTACCGAGTCGCGTGGAGCGATACCGGCCGCCACTACTATGGGGATGAACTCGTGTCTCGCCCGGAGCGTGTCGACTGGAATGATGAAGGTGTTGGGAGCGTCCGGTAGCGCGTGTGCCGGATGGGTCGAGGCAGTTGATGCCCAAGGGGATCCTATGAAAGCGTTGCGCTGCCTGAGGCTTTCCGACAGCACAAAGGCCTTGGCGTTCTCGTCCCAGAACGCGTACTGGCCCCCAAACGCTCCCGGCCACGCATACTGCAGGGCTGTCTTGAAGCTCACTACCACTTCCAGTGGCCTGAACGTGTCCACTTCGAGGAGGATCAAGAGCCCGGGTTCGTTCAGCGGTGCCAAGATGTGTTGGCGCACGGTAAACGTGGCGTGGGAGTAGGTGACGGTCGTGAGCTCGGGTCGGACCTCCAGGGTCCTGGCTACGTCCCGAGCGTGAATCACATCGACATAGTCCGGAATACGGAAGGCGAGCCGGAAGTCACTGGCAAGCTTGAGGGGATGAACCCACAGCTCCGCCTCACCCGTCTCTCTTCCCAGCCAAGCTGCCGAGCGACCCAGAACACCGAGGTATTGCTGTGGCCGTACGTCACCCTCGAGCGTGATCGGAGAGGAAGCGATCGTGAATTTCGGTACCGTGGATGCCAGCTGGGCAGTGACCGTGGCTGCTGTCGCCAGCTGCATTAGCAGCGTCGCACCCACATAGTTGACCAATCTGAGCATGGCATACCTCCGATTGTGCGCGGCGGGATCCCTCACGACGGGCACGCGGTTACTCACACCTGTCAGTGCTAGCTAGTTGTTGTCGACCCGTATGAGTGGAGTTCCTTCTCGAGTAACCTCGCCCACCACGGAATGCGCCGGAGTATCGTTCTCCCGTAGCGCGGTGACGAGGTCGTCAACGCGAGAGGCTGCGATTGCTATCAGCAGCCCCCCCGATGTCTGTGCGTCCGACAGCAGCAGCTGGTCTGCTCTAGCGATGTCATCCGGCCAACTAGTGACCCCGCTGACGGACTCGAGGTTACGCAGGGTGCCACCCGGAACTGCGTCCTGTTCAGCCAAGTCACGTGCTCCGTCAAGTGCCGGTACCCTGGAGATCGAGATGCGAGCGCTCACCCTACTTGCGTTTAACATGTTCCGCAGATGTCCTAACAGGCCGAAACCGGTGACGTCGGTGGCAGCATGCACTGCAGTTCCTAATTCCAGCATGGCTGCGGCGGCGCCGGCGTTGAGCCTCGACATCACGCTAACAGCGGATTCGATCTCGTGTTCCGCAATGAGGTCGCGTTTGACCGCTGTACTCAAAATGCCCGTTCCCAAAGGTTTGGTCAGCACTAGGCGGTCGCCTGGTTCGGCGCCAGTGATGCTGATGACCTTCGATGGGTGGACCTCACCGATTGTCACCATTCCATACTTGGGTTCTCTGTCGTCGATCGAGTGGCCTCCGACCAGAAAAGCACCGGCTTCACTCAGGACATCAAGACCACCCCTGAGCGTCTCACCGAGTAGTTGCAGCAGGTCAGGATCTCGAGGCCACGCAACGAGGTTCAGCGCCAAGCGTGGAGTGGCACCCATGGCGTAGATATCGCTGAGGGCGTTCGCGGCAGCGATCGCGCCAAAGGAATAGGGATCGTCCACGATGGGCGCGAAGAAGTCTACGCTTACCACGATCGCCCGATCCTCGGTGACCTGGTACACGGCGGCATCGTCACGCGAAGCTGCGTCTATCAAGACACGCGAATCGTCGATCATGGGAACATGACGCAGAACCTGCGTCAGCTCATCTGAACTGAGCTTGCAGGCTCAGCCGGCGCCGTGCGATAGCGCTGTTAACCGTATCCGAGGACGTTGATCGTGATCGGATTTTGGCATGCTCGTGCTCATTCGTGTGCGTTGCTCCCCATCACGTCGTTGGGCATCACTAAGTTAACACTCTCGGGCAGACCTCCTGTATCACTCGTTCATCGCATGCATCCCCGCGGTGTTACCACGCGTCACACGTTCTCGACCTTCACAAACAGCCATTCTATCCGCGTCCCTCCGCCAACTTGGCGGCATCAGCAGACCGCAACAGACGCCACATCGCCCACACGCCGAAGACCGGCCCGGGGACCAGGACCGCGAATGTCCAGGTCCAGCCAACCAGGTCCATCACACTTGGGATGAACCTGATCGATATCAGTGTCAGGAGGAAACCCATGGCGGTTTGGGTCGTGAGCTGGGTACCGATGTACTCGCGGTCGGACAATTCACTCACACTACTACTGAACTGGGCGGAATCGGCCACCACACTGAACCCCCATACCAGGGCTACGCCGACAACTAGCAGCGGCGACCTGCCAAAGCACAGACCTATGCACGCGGCACAGCTACCGCTCACCACGAGACTCACTATTGCCGTGCGCGTACGTCCCCAGCGATCGGCCACGATTCCGGCGACGATGCTACCGAGCCCCCCGACGCCGATCACGGCGAATGCGCTCAACGATGCAAGGCTCTGCATCGTGCCTTCTCCCACTGTCTCCGCCATGCCAGACGCCCTGAAAGAAGCTAGCACGAACAGCGGAACCCACGTCCACATGGCGTACAACTCCCACATATGGCCCAGGTACCCGTAGTTGGCCAGCCTGAGCGACCGGTCTCCCAGTGATTTTCCCATGTGGCGCCAGTGGAAGGGGGGTGTAGGTACGCTATAGGGACCCGACTTACCTGCGAACCAGCCAGTCGTCCCGCCGAGCAGAGCCAAGCCAGAGACCGCGTACATCACGTTGTCCCATGCTCCCACGCTGCCCAGAGCTTTGACCAAGTGCGGTGCAGCCTTGCCGACTGTCAGAGCACCCACCAGCATCCCGATCGCGAGGCCGCGGTCAGCCCTGGTCCATGTGGCCATGAGCTTCATCCCTACCGGATAGACCAGGGCCAAGGCCATGCCGCTTGCTAGGCGCAGGGCCAGCGCCGCCCCGAAGTCCGCGTGAAGCGCGGGGATCAGGGCATTCGACGTCGCAGCCATGACAGCGCCGAACGCAAACACCCGCCGCGGCTCCCACAAGTCAGGTAAGTTCAGCAGGGCGCTCAACAGCGCGCCAATCACGAATCCACCCTGTACCGTCATCGTGAGCCAGGCTGCCTGGCCGCTGGTGATGCTCCATTGCTCCATCAGGGCCGGCACTACGGCGGTTGCGGAGAACCACGGGCTCATCCCCAGCAGGCAGGCCACTGATAGAGCCACCAGGTGAGGCCACTTGTGCGCCTCCGGCCTCACGCACGATCCTCGCAAAGGGTGCAGATGAGGCGGGACCGTGAGGAGCCGAACGGGTTGTCGGGTCGCAGTGGTATCCCAACTGGCGCGGCGGCTGGCGGGGCGGTGGTTTGCCGCTGCAGTCGGTACCGCGAGGCACTACCGCTGCGCCGCTTCGGTGGCCCTGCGCCGCGCACTTGAGGCCCATTGTCTAGAACAGGAATACGCGAGGCTCCCTGACGATCGCCCGATGCTCGGTGCTGGCCGCCAGAGAACTGGCCGGGTCGCCGAGTCATTAGCTCATGCAGGCCCTGGAGATTGATTGCTCACATGTTGAACGGATCAGGTCTGTGATTGCGGCACTAGGTCAACGAACCGATGACCCTGATGCTCTGAAGTATCGCCGACGGAAAAGGCGACCGTCTCACTGAACGTGGGTCCGTCGTACACGAACGAATGGTACTCTCCGTTCTCTCCGCACGGGTCCAGATCCTCCGAGCAACCGAGCTCCGTGACCAAGTCGGCATCGAACTCGCGCCCGAGGAATGGAGCGGCGCCGCGTGCCAAGTCGACACTCACAATTAGGGCCTGATAGCCCCGCTCAACCACTTCCCAAGCCAACTCGATCGATGGCTCACCCCAGATCGGTTCTACGTGCCTGAGTCCAGCGTCCATCACCCGCTCCTCATACCACCACCTGACTTCCGCTAGGTGAACATTGCCGAAGATGACACCAGTTACGTCGCGTTGCTGCAGTTTCTGCAGCAGCTCCAAGAATGTTGTCTCGAATCCGTCTGCCGTAGCTTCGGCAATCATGGGCTCAAGCCCCAATGCTTGGGCTTGCAGCGCAATCAACTCCTTGCGCACACCATGGAACCGTACCCTCTGTGAGGCGCCATCGTAGATATTGACGAAATATCTAACGTCGAGTTGCCGGCGGCGTGCGCGATCGAGAGCCAAGGTCGAGTCCTTACCGCCACTAGTCATGAGGGCATAGGTCATGGGGCAAAAAGTAGCCCTGGAGGAACGGGCGTAGCTAGTAGTGTGCGTAGGTCGTCGGTGAACCGCGGCAGCCAGGCCGTCGTGTTGGGGCAACGAATTCCGGTTGCGACACGCTCAACGCGGACAAGGCCAGACGCCGTGTCTGTAACTGCTTGTTATGCAACGGGTTAAACTTTATGTTCGGTGGCATGCTGCTTGCATCATCAGTCGTGTTGTGACAGGCATCTGACGATAAGGGCAACCGATGACGGGTCGTGATCGATCACAAATCCAAGGGATCGCAGGGTGGTTGGCCGGGCCACTGCGGGTGGCTACCCGATCCGCCGAGTACCTGCGAGAACACCCGAAGCACGAGGTGTATCGGGGGTACGTACAGCGCGTATTGGATGAAGTAGTGCGAGAAGCCCGCACGCGGGAAGACGCGGAAACATGCGCGAGGGCGATGCAGCTTGGGTGGATCCTTGCAGATGGGGTGTCCTCGCCGGGTCAGCTCGATCAACTCATCGTCGGACTGCAGCATTTGAAGCCTGTCGGCATCAACGGCGAATGATCGCCCGTCGGAGGCGACCAGATGGCGAAAGGAATTGGCTTGATTCTCGTGACATCCGCTCTAGTCGGCGCAGCTGTGAGCCTAGCTCTGCAGCGGCACAGGCAGGTGATACCGTTGCCTGACCGCGCACGACGTTGCGGAGCCACGTGATTGGATCGAACGGCCCCGCATTGAGCTGTGTGCGGGCCGGATTGGCTGGCGTTCAGCAACCCCCTGGGGCCTGGTGCTGATATAGGTACCCGAACAGGCCCTGTGCGGCCGTCACTGCGTCGAGGCAGAACTCGCTGCGAACCAAGAGTACGGTCTCTGCATGTTGCGCCAGTAGTGGGGAGCGGCTGAAAAGCAGGTCATCGGGCTCGAGAGTGAGGCCGGTTCGGCGCCGGACCAGGTTCTGCAATCGGTGTTGCTCGGATTGGCCCAGCATGTTTGGATTGCCAGCGGCGTCCGCGATGCATGTGCGTAACAGTGCGAGATCTTCCACCCAGCGCCACAGGTCGGGCGGCGGTTGCACGCGCACAACATCCTTCAAGAATCTGCGAACACGGTCAATGAAGCTGCCATCCATGTCGTCCAGACTGGGCGACAGGCCATGATCTTGGCACAGCGTCTTGCATAAGATGGCCAATCTTGCTTCGAGTATCACCGTGGGCAGCACTATAAACGAGTAGTGCTGGAGGCGCGGTACTACGTCTTCAAACAGGACTGCGTGCGGATGGTGTTCTCGCGATTCGGTGAGGGCGAGAGCGTCTACTTCCCGGGCAGTATCACGCTGATCGTCGAATGTTGCCAAGAAGGACCTGAGCCCATCCAGGAAATTGCGAGTTGTAGCTTTATCTAGATCAACCGACATGTGAGCTGCTCCCCGTCACGGGTCTGCGGTTTGAGAGATAGCGGCCCGTCCGCCTGTTGCTCGGGCTAGACTGCGCCGTTCTTGTGCCTCGGGCTCGCGAGGTCCAGCGTCTCGAATCCAGCTTTCTCAGTCGTCACAGGTAGTGCATTCAGCGTAGTGATCTTCTCCACGTCACGGGCCATCCGCAGCGCCGCTTCATTTAGGCAACGGAGCGAGTGCCGCTGGTCCTCGGTCAAGCCATCACTGTCGGCTGCTAAGAACTGGCATTCTGTGACTACGGCCGTCAGTGCATTGTTCAAGGAATGCTTGATCGTCAAGGCCATCTGGCCGATGGCGGCCATCCGCTCTCGCTCGATGGCTGTGCGGTAGTATCGGTGCAGTTCTTCGGAGAGCCACCCTACTGATATAGCGAGCGCCCCGTAGGCGACGAAGGTGGGCACAGTGATGCGCCAGTCGTCAGGCGTGAAATTCACAGCGACCACCAGCTGCACGACCACGAACAGCGCGGTGCCCGCGATCAAAGCCGCGAAAGCACCGCGCAGCCCGTAGTGGAGGGACAGAAGGAAGGCAGGTGCCAGGGTTATGAGCCAGACGAGTTCGTCTGTGAGCGCGGGATCTTGCGGAAACACGATCTGGGCGACAACCGGAATCAAGTACGCCACTGTCGCGTACAGCCAATAGCGGGCCGGAAGCTCAGGCCGATGGGACATGGGTTCGAAGCCGATGAGTCGGAGTATGCGGCGCTTTCTGGACATGATGCCCTTCCCCGAAAGGCTCGAATTGTGACGGCCCAAACATGTCATTCGTCACCGGGATTTGAAAGGGCAGAACCCGTAGGTTTGCTGCGCGAGTAGATTGCATAACTGTAGAGGGTACTCTCTGGAACGCGGTGAGTCCTGTGGAGCGATGAATGGGAAGCGACGCAGACAGAATTGCGCGGTTGACTGAGGAGCTGGAATCCTTGCGTCAGCAACTCGCCGACGCCGAGCGGGATCGGGCAAACTACAGGTGGCTCGAGGAACGGCTGGAGCGGTTCGAGACCGCGGTCGAGCACATGCAGGTCGGCCTCACGATCACCAACAAGGCTGGCAAGATCCTCTACACGAATCCAGCAGAGGCTGAAATGCACGGCTACGAAGTATCTGAGTTGCTGGGGCGTGATGTGAGGGTGTTGGCACCTCCGGAGCTGCATAGGCCGCTGCAGTCAGGGCACCTGAGCGAGATCTCAAGGTGGCAGCGGGAGAGTGTCAATGTCCGCAGCGACGGGACCCGGTTTGTGGTTCACCTGACTTCGGACGTTGTGAAAGATACCGCGGGCGTCACGGTCGGCTTCGTTACCACGTGTCTGGATATCACCGAGCGGAAACAGGCGGAGCTGGAATTACGGCGCTCGGAAGCTCGCTACTGCACGATCGTCGAGCATGCGACCCATGGCATCTACCGCACCGGCCGCGACGATCGTTTTGTGTCTGCGAATCCGGCACTCGTCCGAATGCTGGGGTACACAACGCCACAGGAGGTACTGGCTCTAGATCCGGGCAGCGACGTGTACCAAGATCTTGCAGAGCGGTCTTGGCTAGCCGAGCAGTATGGCGAAGACGGCCGGATCGAGGGGGTCGTGGTTCACTGGAAGCATAAGGACGGCAGCCCAATCACGGCTCGCCTCAGCGGTAGGCGGTTGCGGAATGAGAGGGGTGAGCCGGAGGGGTCCGAGGTGTTCGTTGAAGACATAACCAAGCAGGTACAGCTGGAACAGCAGGTTGTCCACTCCCAGAAGATCGAGGTGGTGGGGCAGCTGACCGGCGGGATAGCGCATGACTTCAACAACCTGCTGACCGTGATCTTGGCCGGTGCGAGCATGATAGAATCGTCGTTACAGCCCGGGCAGCAGGCGTTGCAGCACGACCTGAATGATCTACAGGCAGCAGCACGACGGGGCTCTGCGCTGGTGAAGCGACTGCTCGGCTTCAGCCGCAAGGCGATGTTATCGCTGCAGCCACTCGATCTCGCTCAAGTGGTCAAGAGCTTCATGTCGACGATGCAGCGGCTGTTGCCCGAGACTATCGAAGTCGAGATCGCCGGTGAGCGACATCTGCCCCCCGTTTCAGCCGATCCGAATGCAGTGGAGCAGATAGTCAGCAACCTTGTCAACAACGCGCGTGACGCCA
>CP070666.1:4400235-4412177 GCA_020351775.1 Gemmatimonadota bacterium
CCAAGCGACAGCAGACATTTGGCGAGTGGTTGCGTGGTTGGGCCAAGTCCATCCTGATCGCTCTGGTGATCTTCTTCTTCGTCCAGGCTATGCTGTTCAAGGCATTTCGGATCATCTCCAACTCACTGGAGCCAACGCTGCTAGTTGGCGATTGGCTGTTCATCAACAAGGCGCTGTATGGAGCGCAAGTGCCACTGATCAAAACGCGGCTGCCTGCGTTTCGTGAGCCGCGCGCCGGCGAGCTGATTGTGCTGAGAGGCGTCGAAGAACCCATTCTGACGATCGTCAAGCGGGTCATCGGAGTAGCAGGCGACACTCTCGAGATGCGAAACGACTCGATATTCCGGAACAACCGGTATGTGCCCGAACCCTACGCCCACCATATCGATCCGCTAGCTCAAATGGATCCTGCGCAGAGATCGTTTAGCCGGCGGTGGCAGTTGCCGCACTTGGTCGGCTCTGTCGCGACCGATTCGTACATGCCAGACCTGAGGAACTGGGGACCTTTCGTAGTCCCAGATGGACACCTATTCACCATGGGCGACAACCGTGACTCCTCCTACGATGGGCGCCACTGGGGTTTCCTGCCGCGTGAAAATGTCATTGGACATCCCATGTTCATCTACTGGAGCTACGACCCGAATCACTGGCGTCCGCTGCCATTCATTACGGCGGTCCGCTGGGGCCGGCTGCTGCGTAATCCGAAGTAGGGTTGTCAAGATTCGCAAGCTGCGTGACCGAAAAAGGCCGGCAAGCTCTCGCTCGCCGGCCTTTGCGGGCTGCTCGCGATGCGATCGATCAGCGCCGCTCGAAAACGTCGTTGATGCCGATGATCGTGATGTTTTCCTCCGTGACGGGGATCGGGAAGCTCGCGATCAACTCGTCTTCAGCCATGTGCTCTGCAGACTTCTCACCCGCATACGTGATCGGAGTCGGCTCACCACTCAGCAGCTTCTGCTTCATGCCTTCGGCATCCGCCGTCACGAACACGATGTACATGTTGTCGTACTGGAGATGCCGAGTGATGGCTGCGTTGACGTCATCGGCTGTCAATCGTGCCAGGCCGGGCCTAATGGCGCTCAAGTAGCCGTCACCGGGATGGTCGTAGAATGCATCGTCAATCGCGTATGCCAGGCGGCGAGTTATGGTAGATCCCCAATTGACTGTGTAGTTACGCAGGAACTGCTTGGTTGCCTCGACCGTGTCCGCGGGCATTCCGTTGTCGACCAGCAGCTTCAATTCCCGCAACGCAGCGCGTGTCGCGAACAGCGTACGGTCGTGCAGGTTACCGGGTTCCGTGAGTGATATGGGACGGATCCAAATCTCGAACAGGTGATGCCTACGGGCGACGTTGGTCGGCGGCACCTGTGTCGTGAAGCCGCGCGGATAGGCTTCGATGTAGCTGTAGTCACCATAATTCATGCCTCGCGACTCGCGGATCACCTGGTAGAGGTGGCTGAACGAGTTGCGGTGTTCACCGAACCATGAGTTAGCAGCCAGCAGTGCAAAGAAGTCCGGATCCCCGCGCACGAGCGAGATGGGGAACCCCAACGATATCGCCGTTGCATCAGTCTGTTTCTCGACAATCAAGACGTGGAAGCCGTCTGGCATCGGCGGATCCGGAGGCGGTGGCTGTGTGATGGTACCGACCGGCAAGCTATCGAAATCTGTGCGCACTTGCTGGGCAAAACCGCTGGGATAGCCCCCTCCAACACCCGCCACGATGTTGTTGCTCATGTAGTAAGTATCGTAGAATCCCCGAACATCCTCCAGCGTTATCGACCGAACCGACTCCACGTATCCCTCTTCTGGGTGTTCATAGGGAGTACGCGCGTACGCGACGCTGAACAACAATTCCTTGGAAAGCTCTTCATCTCGGTTGAAGCGTCTGGACCGTTCCAGATAGTTCATGGTCTGGCTCTTCACCCGATCGAAGTCTTCTTGTTTGAAGGCAGGCGACAGCAGCGCGTTCCGGAACAGCTCGTAATACGGTTCCAGATTGTCAATGTGAATTCTGCCACGGAATACGGTCATCTCTTTGTCGACATTGTATCCGTATCCGGCGGCCATGGGGTACAACTTCTCCAGGATTTCCTGGTAGCTGTCTATGGTCGTCGACCCGTCAGACAGCAGGCTGGCGGTCAGCGCCGCAAGCCCTTCCTTGCCTTGTGGGTCGTCCTGCGAACCCGCTTTGACCCAGACGTTGAAGGCTACGAACGGTGAGTCGGGCTCCTCCAGCGTGATTGTATCTGCAGGCCCCCCGCAAGCAGCTGTCATCACCAGACCTGCTAAAACCAGTGCCAAGAGTTTCATCATTCCCCTCCTTCCTGCACCATCAACACTACGGTCTTGCCGTTATCCACGAGGTAGGTTCGCGCCGCTTCCCGGAGGTCCTCTGCAGTGATGGAGTCGAGCGTCCGATAGTACTCGTCCACCGCCTCGATGCCCCCCGTGTTGATCACATACTGGATCATTGCAAAGGCCACATTCTGGGCAGTTTCCAATCCCATGAGGAACCCATACTTCATGGCGCTTTTGGTGTCGTTGAGCATCTTCTCGTCAGCCAGTGTCTCTCGTGCTTCGTTGACGGCATTCTGTATCTCTCGTTCCACGGCCTGCACATCGTCGGGATCTATGACCATGGTGTTGATGGAAATGAGCGCCGGGTCACGAGCGAGTCCGAAGCCTGCAGCGAGATACTGGACCCGCTGTTCGTCGATCACGAGCTTCCGATAGATATCGGAATTCGGCCCGAAGGCCACTTCACCCAGCACTTCCGTCGCCACCGCCATCTCGTCGGTACTGCTCCAGGCGGGAGATTTGTAGTTGATGCTCAGTACGGGCAGGGTCCGTCCCGGATACCTCACTGTTTGGCTGCGCGCCCGTCGCTGGGGTGGCTCCGGAGTGATGTTCGGCGCCACGTATCCGGGCTCCCACTCAGTGTAGTACTGTCGAATCAACTGTTCGGCTTCCTCGTATTCGAAGTCACCTGCCAGAACGAGCACGACGTTCTCCGGCCGGTAGAACCGTCGATAGAAGGAGAGACTGTAGTCGTACCCTTCGGGCATCGCCCGGACGTCGGCTTCATAACCGATCGTGGTGTGCCCGTAAGTGTGCTGATCGTAGGCTAGATCGCGGACTCGTTCGTTAAGCCAGCGTCCGGGTGATAAAGCACCCTGCATGTACTCACCCAGGATTGCGCCGGCCTCAGTCCGGAATCCTGGTTCATCGTAGTTGAGGTTACGGAAGCGGTCTGATTCCAGGTCGACGATCTGCTCCAGGTACTCGCTGGACGCCACCAGATAGTAAACAGTCAAGTCATTGCCGGTGAACGCGTTGCGTGAGGCCCCGATCTGACTCGTGATCAGGTCGTAGTTGGGGTACTTGTCAGTACCCCGGAACATCATGTGTTCGAAGAAATGGGCGAAGCCCGACCTTCCAGCTTCCACCTCATCGCGGCTTCCGGTCCGGACCATGGAGACGTAAGCGATCTGTCCCGGTGCTCCCGCCTTGATGAGGTATGCTTTGAACCCGTTGTCTAGCTCAATCAGTCGGTAATCGAAGGGGAATATCCCTTCGGATTGAGCCGCCGCCGAACCGGCAACAACGAGTGCCACGGCTAACGTCGTCAACACTCTCATCTTTGCGTAAACCTCCCTTTGAATGTCGGGATGCCGGGATCGCCAGCGACCGGAGTCGCCGCTGGGCCAGAACCCAGCACGGACTGCAAGGATAATGGCGAAATCTACCGTCAATGATATCGCTATGCCTACTCGTCGCCATCTCCTTGGGGTGGTTTCACCCGCGCTCCACCGCACCGATCAGCAGGCAAGAGACCTTACGTGCATCTTCACGCTTTCTTTATGGAATTAGAGGCTTCGAACCGATCTTGGATACGCCTTCCTTCTCAGGGACACGAATGGCCAAGCTCTTCGTGGGTGCCACTGTGGCCACGGTGCCTCTTTCTATCGGCGCTGGTGGCTCGCAGCAGGGCCATTCCTGATAGGCAGTAGCAATGGGTTCTGACTGTAATCTATCTGATCCACGCAATCCTCGTCGCGGAGGTCATCCTCAGTACTCAGGGAAGGTGATCCTAAGGGGTGCACTCGCGAGCGGCACGTCGCGGGTCTTGCGGCGGCTGCTGGGGGTCTTGCTGGGGTTGGAGTTCAGAGGACGGAACTCTTGGCTGCGAGATATCGCAGTCGTGCTGTTCATGGCCCTTGTGACCGCGTTGATCGTCGGTGTGCTGTTGCAGGGCTTTCGGGCTGGAGACTAGTTTCGGCTAGAGTACGGAATACACAGTGCTCCTGACTCGAGCCATGTCACGTACGCGAGCTTGCTTGGCAAACACCGATTGTCCGCCTCGCATGTGCACGGTCACGCACGCGTCAACCAAGCGTCAACAATGCCTTCGCACAAGTCCCGATGCTCCTCTGTGACGCATGCGCCCGGCCGCAGCAGATCGGAGAGGATCGGCAGCAACGCCTCGACAAGCTGCGCTCGATCGTTGCAGTCGTGACCCCACCAGTTCTCCTTGACCACGTCGCGGAGTCGGGCGCTGCCTTCACCCGGCCGTGAGACAAAATCATCGGGCAGTCTGCGGGCGCACCATCTATCTTCTTGGCCGATCATGTCGTCGTCACCTTGATACTCGCAACCCAGTTGCCTTGTCTTCCAGGCAATACTCGGCAAAGACGATACCGGTTTGTGTTCCCAGTTCTCCCGCTGCAACATGTTGCGGAGTAACCAGTTAGGAGTTTGTGAGCTGAGTCACACGAGTCGCCGTGCTGCAAAAAGCACGATGACGCGTGCAGGAGGCCAGATACGGGGTGAGGCCTGGGCGGGGGCGGGGGCGGGGCGCTGTCGCGTATGCGCCGGAGTCGGCGGTCCCGGATGCTAGAGGCCGCCCGGGTCGAACACCGGACGCTCCTCACGTATCGCCACGTCGCGCAGCACCGTCAGAGCCAGGTTTCCGACCTCCAGCATGCCGTCCAGGTTGATGAGCCAGACATCATCCTCTGGTTGGTGATACTCGGCGTGGAGGCCGGTGTGAAAGAAGAGAACAGGTTTGCCGAGCAGATAGAACGGGTACTGGTCGCTCCGGTGCAGGCCACCGTCGTTGTAGTCCAGAACGAGCCTATCGTCGTTCGCCTCATTCAGTAGTAGATCCCACAGCTCCGCAGTATGGGCTCCGCCGATTATCAGAGTGTTGTTACGCAGCCGGCCGACCATGTCCAGGTTTATCATGGCTACGATACTGTCTGGCGGGACCGTGGGGTTCTGGGCGTAATGGAAAGCCCCAAGGAAGCCCAGCTCTTCAGCCCCATAGGCGTGGAACATGATCGATCTGTGATCGCTACTGCCGCCCGCCCCCGAAGCGAGGTAATGACTCAAAAAGCGGGCTATTTCGAGCAGCAGTGACGTGCCCGAGGCGTTGTCATCGGCGCCGTTGTACACGACGATGGAATCTTGCGTGATCTGTTCCCATCCGACGTGGTCGTAATGCGCGCCGAGGATCACCCACTGACCTGCCAATCGTCCCTGTCCTGTGAGCACACCAATCACGTTGTGTGACACCAGGCTATCGTCCTGCATGGAACCGGCGGTCCCGGCTCCGTTTCGGCCCGCTGGACGGACGGTCGCGGCGCCACCAAGAGGTGCTGGAGATATGACGAATGCCTGCAGAAACCCGGGGACACCTTGCTTGAGACCGTATTCCACAAACTCGTCCCGCACGTAGTGCGCTGCCTGTAGCTCGTGTGGCGTTCCGGCACGACGGCCGTAGAGGCTGTCATCTGCCAGAAAGTTCAGATGGTCGAGCAGGGCTGCCTCGCTGATCGGTATAGTGGTCTCCGGCGCTACAGAATCGCTGCATCCGGATGCGGCGACCGATAGCGTGAGGCAGAGGGCCATGCTGGTGATCTTGGGAGCGCACGTCATGCACGTTGAAACCCACGGACTCCACAGTGGTTCCACGACATGTGGCATCGGTCGACTAGTGAGTTATTGTTGGTGTGTGTCTACACTCACCCGTTGCAGCCGCGCTCGGCAAGCTGCTGCGCTGCTGATCCCTTTCAGCGCCCTGATCGGGTGCGGGACGGATGAAGCCGCACGCGCCGCGGTGCCCGTGATCTGGGAACCGACCACTGCGCTGAACGAATCGCTCCCCAGCGGCGTGGCCGTGTACTTGGGGCACAACGAGAGCCTGCCGCTCCGGGCGTGGTACGTGCGGATAGATGAGTCTGCACCTGACATCAGTACACGGGTCGTGATCTCAGATGACAGCACGGACAACCGCGAGACCGTGTCGAGCTTTGCTCACGATCTGGGTGCCTGCGTCGTGGTCAACGGCGGGTACTTCAGGATGGACCAAACACCTTCCGGTCACGTAGGGCTGCTGGTCTCTGGCGGCGAGTTGCTGTGGCCCGCTACGCGGTCGGTGCTGCGGGATTCCCTGTCATATGAGACGGCGCGGGCTGCGATCGGGTTCACCGAACCGGGTGAGATCCAGATCACCTGGGCCACTACGCGCAACGACACGGTCTACTCTTGGCCCGACCCTCCGACTCATCTGCCGGGAAGGCCGGCTCAGCCCCTCGACTACGATCGAGCTCAAATATGGCAGGTGCTCGACGCCCTTTCTGCCGGCCCGGCCCTCGTCGTAGACGGCCGCATCGATGTCACCACGGATCAGGAAGTCTTCTTTGGCACGTCGATCCCCGATGTCCACCCCCGCACGGCGGCTGGACGCACGAGGGATGGTTCACTGATCCTCATGGTTGTGGACGGCAGACAGACGGTAAGTCGCGGTGTGAATTTGGAAGAACTGGCGGCAATGATGCTCGACGTCGGTGCCGTGGATGCGCTCAACCTCGACGGAGGCGGATCCTCGACCCTGGTGGTGAACGGAGTACTGCTGAACCGACCTGCCGGAGGGGTGTTCCAGCGGGAGGTGATGTCGGCGTTGGCCACCTTCTGCGACTAGTCAACCCAGAATAGTCCTCACCGATCTGTTCGCCGGCAATTGACGCGGCGCGCACGGCAACACAAGGCTCACCCGTTACCACTCCACTCCTGGATCTCTATGATGTTGCCCTCTGGATCGGCTACGTACTGGAACCGCAGCGTGCCTACCGTAGCAATATGCACCTGCTCGATCGTACCGACTGCGCTCCCGCCGTTAGAGAGGACGTCGCGGGATGCCCTTTCGAGATCATCGACCACAAACGCGATGTGTGAGAAACCCGGCGTGTTGGCCTCGATTGAAGGCCTGTCAGTCATGTGACTGTACTCGTACACCTCGAGCGTGTGCCCTCCGCCCGGCATTCGCAGATGCATCCCTTTGATGTGAGCGTCCGGAACGCCGGTCGCCCGATCGAGCCAGTCGCCACGCTGATCTCGTTGGGGTGGGACCGGCTTGCACCCGAACACCCTCTCGTAGAACGTGGCCAATCTGCGCCAGTCTTGGGCGATGACGTTTACGTGAGCAAAGCGAGCGGGCATCGCGGTTCGTCAGAATGGGTGGAGCTCACACCGCCTCCCGTTGATATGGCTGAGCAACGATCGGTGGAATACCAGGCTCGCGTGTGCAGTGCATGCGCAGCCGCTACGATCCGTGCTCGGTCTCTTCGCTCTGCAACCAGGCACGGGCCTCATCGACGTCACGGAAGACCTGCAAGTCAACTGGTGATCGTTCGAGGAGCAGCGATGCCATGCGGGCCATACCGTACCGGGCCTCACCGGACTCGACGAACGCCCACCGCGCTCCTGCGAACACCTCCGGATTGGCCTGGACCCGCCGCACCATCGACACCACGAATTCGGTGGGCATGACAGATTCGAGAGTGCGGTGATCAGACAGCAGCTTCATTCCTACGCCAGGGTCGACTTGTGACATGATCTCGTCGAACATGGTTAACGCCTGTCCCGATTCGAGGCGACCGCTGGCAACAGCAGTCACGAAGCGGCTGTCCCGGTCGATGGTATACGTCAGCGGCATTTTGTCCCAACCCTCACCACATCTATATGTGATTGGATCGACCGTGTGTCCAGCCCCGGCTTTCCCATGATCGTACCACTTCCTGCCGAGGGGACGTTTGTTTCGTGCCTTGGTGTGTCAGCGCGATCCGTGCAGCAGGATCTCTCCGTGCATCCGCATTGCATCTGCTTCGTAACGTGCTTGGGCCGAAGCGAATGAGACGTTCGCCAGGAGTTCGGCCGCAGCCATCATGATGGTATTGCAGTGCTCGCCTACATCACACAGGACCAGGGAGGACTCCACCAGACCCGCGAGTGCTGTTCCTCTCGCCCAGAACGACGCGTGGGCCGAAAAAGACTGCTCGTGATCGCCAACTCCCCCGGCTAACGCTCCGCCCGCAACTAACGCAAACCCCGTCTGCAGTGATTCCTCACCTGCAGCTGCTACTAGGAAGCCGTCGACCGCCGCGAACACGGGCCCCGCCACTTCACCGAACGGCGTACGGATCGCCACTTCGTGGATCGTGATGCCGTCGCGCCGGTAATCGCGGATTCGTGGCACAGCGAGACCCAGCGTGCGCGCCCAAGCCTGCTCGACGCTCCAGTCCAGCAGGTCCAGCAACGTGGCTTCCGCGCGATGCGACTGTGGGGCCTGCAGTATGAGCGTCCAGGATGGCGAGTTCGTGCTCCGTGAGTCGAGGACCAAGAGCCATGCCTGCTCGCCAATGGCCCCGAACAGATCGTCCGCCAGGATGCGGTTCGACCATTCCTCGAACTCTTCTATCCAGAACTCCACATTGCGCAGCGGGCCGGCCGTATTCCTCTCAGCCAGGAACTGGAGCCACGGTAGTGCGACTTGGGGCTCCGGCCTGAAAGCCGCTGCCATCACTACAGTCTCAGGCAGCGGGACCGGCAGGGTCGCTGGCGTGGCAGCAGGATCGAGCACGCGTGCGACCTCGCGGGGTAACACACGGGTGTCGTACACAGTGATCGCGTCGGTGACTATCCTTCCCGCTTCCAGTTCACGCCGAAAACCGATCCAGCGCACTGCTTCGAGTTCGGCCGAGAGCAGTCCGCCGACTGCATCGATCAGGCCTGACAGCTTTCCCTCGACGCGAGATCGGAGTAGTTGTTTCAGGGCCGCTGGATTCACCCAGCCACGAGCCAAGCCTCCGGCAGGCAGACGCCTGTCCGCTTCCTGCAGCGGCACGACCCGAGCCAGGCTCGAGCCGTCGCCAGCTGCGACAATCTCGAGTTCGTCTGTTGCGTTGCTCGGTGCGACCCAGAGTGCCCCGCGTGCGCGGACCACGCTCCAGTTGGGGCCAAGCGATCTGAGCACAGGTTCGGCCGAATCCATATCCGGCGGCAGCAAGACTGCCAGGGGCATTATCGTGCGGCTGCCGGCGACCAAGGCCAAGACCAAGCGTCGGCCCGCAACCAGCGGGAGCTGATCGGGTCGGATCGCAGTGCCTGCCAGCAGCTTGTCCTGGAATCGGGCCAGCGCTTGGATGGCGCGGATCTCGGACCAGCGGCCTGCCAGGTTATAGATCTCGACGGCCAGCAACGTGCGCTCCGGCAGCAGATAGGGCAGGGGAGCCGTGGCTGCCGTGAAGTGAGCCTCGTGCTCCGGTGTCGAGGGTGCGTCTGCCGAACAGGAGACCAGGAGGCTCAATAGGATGATGATGACGATGATGATGATTCTTTTCACGGTTCACCTCCCCGTGATTGGGCTGCTGCCCCGGTTACGGCACGACCGCAACCCATCTGCCTGCTCCCCGCATGTGACGCTTCGTGAACAGCCACGTTCCGACCACAAAGAACACCACACTGAGGACGGCGATCGATCCCATCTCAAAGGCCAATTCGTTCAGCCCCGCGCTACGATTCAGGATCTTGTCGAACGCGGCGATTGAGTGCGTGACCGGGAGAATGTCGTTCACATTAAGTGATCTGCCTGCGATTTCGAGTAGTCGGACCTGGGGTAGCGGGAACATTGCGCCGGAGAAGAACAGCAGGATGAAGAACGGGAAGCACCCGATTGTCATGAGGTCAAAAATGGTTCGCAACCATGCCGCAACGACAACACTCACGGCGATCATCGCGAGACACGAGAGAACGCTCACTAGTGTCATGGCCGTCAGCGAGCCGGACCGCTCATAACCCAGTGCGGTCGCGGTCCCGAGGGTCAGCACGACTGCGAGAACGCCGAGCACTATCTGTGTCAGCGTCACCGCGGTCAGCCACTCGAATGTGGTCATGTTCGAGACCCGTAGTCGGACGATGGTCCCCTTGTCTTTCTCCTTGATGAGCGAAGCCGCGGCCGTGAACATCAGCATGATCACGGCTATGGAGAGCAGGCCGGGAACGTAGAGATCGAAGTCACTCAGCGATCCTGCGCCGGTAACGGTCTGCACGTCGAGTTCTACGGGGCTTTGAACATCTGCTGCCGCGGCTGCAAACAGGTAGACGATGGCGTCGCTCCACGCGGCGGCCGCGAGATATCGCGGGTTTGTAGGATCACCGTACGTCCTGATCAATGCTGGAGGCGGTGCGTCACCCTGCAGGTGTTCCTGCAGCACGCGCGAGAACTGGTGCGGTATCTCGACCACAAGATCGGCTGCTCCGTCTGCCACTCGTTTCTGTGCCTCGAGTCCGTCTTCTCCTGGCAGCACCCGCAGGACCTGAGAGCCATCGGCGTGCTTCGCATTCTCCATTTCGGAGATCAACTCGTGGCCGGCGTTGACTGAATGCCCGAGGGCGGTCGTCGCGCCCTCGTCATGATTGACGACAACGATTCGATGCGGCGCCTGAGTCGCCGACTCGAAATACAGGTACATCAGCACGGTGAAGAAGGGGGCGAGCGTCAGGGTCATGACCAAGATCTTCCAGTCACGCAGATTCTCGATCATGGTCTTGCGCAGCAATCCGATCAGTCTCACTCGCGCAACCTCCTGCCGGTGAGAGCAATGAACACGTCTTCCAGCGTCGTCTTCCTTATGGAGATGTTCCGAACCTCCACGCCCAAGTGCCCGAGCTCATGGAGCACGGCGGGCAGTCTGTCTACGACGTCGGCGACAACCAGTCGCAACGCCCCCCGGAAGTAGCTCACATCTCGCAGCTGCTCGGGGGATGTTTGCAGCAACCGATTCACTTCCTCCTCGCGCCCGGAGGCGATCTGGATCTCCAGGATATCCCCAGTTCCGACTCGGGCTTTGAGCCCGTCCGCCGTATCCAGCTCGAGCAGGTGGCCGTGATCGATGATTGCGATTCGCTGCGCCAAGCGGTCCGCCTCATCCATGTCATGTGTGGTCAGGATCACAGTGGTTCTCTCCGCCAACGACCGCACGTACTCTCTGACGAGGACGCGGCTCTGCGGATCGAGACCTGCCTGCGGTTCGTCGAGGATCAGTATGCGTGGATTGTGGACCAGGGCGAGGCCAATGTTCAGCCGACGCTTCATGCCGCCCGACAACGTCCGGGCGAGTTTGCGTCGCTTTTCGCTGAGGCCGAGGACATTCAGAAGCTCCAGCGCGCGCGCCCTAGCGTCCCGCCAGCCGAGATCGTATTGCAGCGCCACGAACTCGAGCTGTTCTTGGCAGGTCAATGACTCCCAGATAGCCAGGTCCTGGGGACACAGGCCCATCATCTGTTTGCACTCGCGGTAGTTGGTCTGCAGCGATCGTCCGGCGATCATGACTGAACCAGAATCGCATTGCAGCAGCCCGCAGATCAGGTTGATGGTCGTGGTTTTCCCGGCGCCGTTGGGCCCGAGCAGGCCGAGGATCTCGCCGCGAAACACGTCGAGGGACAGATCCTCGACTGCGCGCACGTCTCCGTATGACTTGGTGACACGGGCGAGGCTCAGAATGGCGTCCGGGTCTACCGCACGCATGCCGGTTTGCTCCAATACTTCACAGCAGACAGCAGTGTCCCGCTGGCCACAGCCAGCAGGATAGGCGAGGAGT
>CP070666.1:4412277-4417805 GCA_020351775.1 Gemmatimonadota bacterium
GGGGCGAGCTTCGCGGTGGCGGGGAGTTACTCGGTTTCGGCCGATCGCCTTCGATTCGATGTTGAGCTGGTAGAAGCGCGGTCGGGCGAGCTACTGCGGTCTTTAGCCCCAGTTGACGGTCCTACAGATTCATTGGAGCAGGTAATGGCGTTGCTCGCCGAGCGTGTCACCGCGGCCACCGCCGCGATGCTCAACCCGGGTATACTGCCGGCTTGGTCGAGCCCTCCCACCCTCGAAGCTGTGACCGGTCTGATGGCGACACAGGACGTTTTCTGCCGACTCCGCTGGCAGGATGCCATCGATCAAGCACATGAGGCGCTCGAGGAGGCTCCGGATTTTCCGCCGCTACTGCTGATGGCATCGATTTCCCACTGGAACCTTTACCGCCCAGGGGAGGCAGACTCCATCCTCGCGTTGATCGAGCCGCTCAGGGATCAGATGACCAGCGACGAGCGACTGCTGCAGGAGTGGACTTACGGGAATATCCATGGCGATCACGCTCAATCCACTCGCGTCGCAGAGCAGTTGTTCCGCATCCGGCCAGACGTTTGGGGTTTTCACGCAGGCGTGACTGCGGCGAGTACCAACCGCTTCGAAGACGCGCTCGAACGCTTCCTTGCCACCGACACCAGTAGCTCCTGCTACCGTACGTTCTACCAATGGTGGAACGAGACTGCGAAGGCGTATCACATGCTGGGCCGCTATGAGGAGGAACTGGAGCACGCACGGCGCGGGCTCGAGCGATTCCCGGGGTTCAGGTGGATGTTCTACGCCGAGATGATTGCGCAGGCGGGATTGGGGAGGATGGACGCCGTGGACTCGCTGTTGGATCTGGTGGCTGATCTGCCGGTGCAGCCGGAGGCGCTGGGTTTTTTGTACAGTCCCGGCCTGCAGACGTTGGGTGTCGCCATCGTGCTCAAGGCGATGGGCCGGCTACAGGATTACGAGCGGGTGATGGACCGGGCCCTGGACTGGTTTGCGGCGCAACCGTCAGACGAGCTTCGCATGGAGCGGGGCCAGGCGTTTTACTACGCCGAGCGCTGGTCCGACGCGGACACGTTGTTCGCGGCGCTCATTGAGGCCCAGCCGAACAACATCAGCCACCGGGGCCACCGAGGCGTGGCACTGGCGCACCTCGGCCGACGCGAGGAGGCTCTGGAGGTAGACCGGTGGCTCGCCGAACTCGAGTGGCCGTACATGCAGGGCGCGCATACGCGGTGGCGCGCCGCCATCGCCGCAGCGCTGGGCGATCGCATCGGTGCGGTGCAGTTGCTCCAGCAGGCGTACCAGGAGGGAATGAGGCTCGGCTTTTTCCATTATCGCGACCCGGAGTGGGAGAGCCTGCGCGACTACCGGGCGTATCAGGAGTTGCTGACGCCGGAAGGAATCTGAGTCGGCGACTGCTACTTGGTAGCGGCCTCCGCTAGGTCACCGCCAACATACACTTAAGCTCGGCCAGCCGAGTACCGAAAGAGCGCAAGGTTGGGCTGTTCTGGCCCCGACCATCCCATCTCCCTACCTTAAGGCATCCCCAGCGAAGGTCACCCCATGACCCACCAGCTGGAACGTCTCACCCAAGCGCTAGCCGACCGCTACCGGATCGAACGCGAGTTGGGCTCCGGCGGCATGGCCACGGTCTACCTCGCTCAGGACTTGAAGCACGAGCGTAACGTAGCAGTCAAGGTGCTGCGTCCTGAGTTAGCCGCCGTACTCGGCGCTGAGCGGTTCCTGCAAGAGATCAAGGTCACCGCCAACCTGCAGCATCCGCACATCCTGCCACTACACGACTCGGGTGAAGCTGACTCCTTCCTCTACTACGTGATGCCGTACGTGGAAGGTGAGTCACTCAGAGAGAAGCTCAACCGTGAGAAGCAGCTATCGATCGATGACGGGCTGAAGCTCGGGTGCCAGGTGGCCGACGCCCTCGGCTCAGCGCATCGACAGGGCATCGTACACAGAGACATCAAGCCTGAGAACATCCTGCTGCGAGAAGGCCACGCACTGGTAGCAGACTTCGGCATTGCGCTGGCGGTAACCGCAGCAGGTGGAGAGCGCCTCACCGAGACGGGACTGTCGCTTGGCACACCAATGTACATGAGCCCCGAACAGATCGACGGGGCCGGTGTCGATGCGCGCTCGGATATCTACGCATTGGGTGTCGTCCTGTTTGAAGCGGCTACGGGTCAGCCCCCGTTCGAAGGCCCGACTCCTCTTGCCATCGCCGTGAAGCACCAGATGACAGCCCCACCGGATCCGCGAGCACTCAATGCCGAAATCCCCACCGAGGTCGCTCAGCTCATCTTGAGATGCCTCGCAAAGGACAAGCACGAGAGATACGGGAGTGCCAGCGACCTGCTCTCAGAGCTCGAGAGCGCTAGGCAGCGGCTGGCGGCCTTGGCAGCCGTCGGAGACTGCGCGCCGTCTCGTGCTGTGGTGTCGGCCGCTGTCGAGGGTGTCGGGGACCTGTTTGTCGCGCGAGAGGAGGAACTGACCAGGTTGCATGCCTTGCTCGAGCAGGCAGTAGCAGGAGAGGGCCGCGTCGCATTCGTAACGGGAGACGCGGGCACCGGCAAGACGGCGTTGATCAGCGCGTTTGCCTGCAGTGCGGAGGCGATCCAGCCGGAGCTGGTCGTGGTGTCGGGCAAGTGCGACGCGCACACGGGCACCGGTGATCCCTACATGCCCTTCCGTGAGATCCTGTCTCTGTTGACGGGCGACGTGGAAGCAGTGCAGGCCGCAGGCAAGCTGACGGCCGAACGTGCACGCCGCCTCCGCGGAACGGCTGCCAGTGCCGCGCGCTCACTGCTGGAGACCGGGTCGGACTTGATCGGCACGCTGGTCTCGGGCACCGGCCTGCTGGCACGTGTGGCCGCGGCGACTGCGGGGGATGTGGTGGAGTGGATCGAGGAGCTGAAGATGCTCGTGGAGCGCAAGCGAACGGTACCGGCTGACACGACGCTGCAGCAGGCCAGCATCCTGCAGCAGACCACTCGCGTCCTGCAGGCGGTAGGGGGGGAGCGGCCCTTGCTGCTCGTTGTCGATGACCTGCAGTGGGCGGATTCGGGATCGATCGACATGATGTTTCACCTGGGGCGCCGCATTGCGGGTAGCCGCATCCTGCTCGTGGGGGCGTACCGGCCCACCGAAGTAGCACTCGGCAGGGAGGGACAGCGGCATCCACTGGAGCCCTTGGTCAACGAGTTCCGGAGCGACTTCGGCGATCTGCTGATCGAGCTCGACCGTCCGGAGGATCGCCGGTTCGTGGATGCGCTGTTGGACGTGCGGCCCAATCGGATCGGTGAGGTGTTTCGCGATACCCTGGTCCGTCACACGGGGGGTCATCCGCTGTTCACCATCGAGCTGCTGCGGAACATGCAGGAGCAAGGATGGCTGGCTCCGGACGATGCGGGTGAGTTGGTGGAGGTCTCGGAAATCGACTGGGAGGCGGTGCCGGCTCGGGTCGATGCGGTCATCGCCGAACGTATCGGGAGGCTGCCGAACGAGCTACGGGATATTCTTCGATTGGCCAGCGTCGAGGGGGAAGAGTTCACTGCCGAGGTCGCCGCCCAAGTCCAGCGTGTGGATCCCCGTGAAGTCGTGCACCTGCTGAGTAGCGAGCTGGAGAGACGGCACCACCTCGTGCGCGCAAGAGGAGTGTCGCGGGTGAACGGGACGCGTGTTTCACGATACGCATTTCAGCACATCCTGTTTCAGCGCCATCTGTACGGTGAGCTCGACGACGTGGAACGCCCTTTCCTGCACGATGCGGTCGGGAACGCCCTCGAGGAGCTGCACGGCGAGCGGAGCGACGATGTAGCCGTACAACTGGCGCGGCACTTCCAGGAGGCAGGAGTTGCGGAGAAGGCGGTGGACTACTTGTATCGGGCCGGAAAGAAAGCGGTACGTGTTTCTGCCAACGAGGAAGCAGTCGCTCACTTCAGCAGAGCACTTGAGCTGATCCCGGCCCTGCCGGAGGGGCCGGAGCGGATCGAGCGGGAGCTGTCACTGCAACTTGCCATAGCGGTGCCGCTTCAGTGGGCGCGCGGCTTCGCGGCGCCGGAGCTGGGACGAGCGGTAGTGCGCGCCCGAGAGCTGTGCGAGCAGGTGCGAGACCCGGGTCAGACGTTTGCCGCCCTTGTCCAACTCCAGCTCTTCTACGCTACACGACCGGATTACCATCTCGCGATCGAGGTGGCGGAACAGCTGTCTGATACGGCCGCAGAATCCGACGATCCGTTGGTGGCGATCGTTCCCAATTTCATGCCCTCCTGGCCCCTCCTGAACCTCGGGCGCTTCCCCGAGGTCGTCGAGAGTGCCGAGCGCGCCATGGGATCCTACGTTCCCGCGCGCGACGGCCTCACGGCCTACATCTACGGCTTCGAGATGGGAGTGATGAATCTCGTGTTCGGAGCGTGGGCTCGATGGTTCCTGGGTTATCCGGACACCGCGCGGAGGGACATGGAGCAGGCCATGGCTCTGGCGCGGGAGCACGGCCACCCGCACACGATGGCATTCGTGTTGGTCGGTGCCTGCGAGCTGTACTGGTTTGTACGAGACCCGGCTGCGGTCGACCGCTACACAGAGGAGCTCGCTCCGCTGGCGGCCGAGAAGGGGTTCGTCTACTGGCAGGCGCACGCCGTTTTCTATCAGGCGGAACGCCTGGTGCGAGAAGGGCGCGTCGAGGACGGTATCCAACAGATGCACCAGGGGATCGCCGGAATGAGGGCTACCGGCACCGATACGTGCTTGACTCGCCTCAACACCAGAATGGCCGAGGCCTGCGAGCAAGCGGGGGAGTACGACGAGGCAGCTGCGGCCGTTCAGGCGGCGCTGGAAATCATGGACAGGTACGACGAGCGGTATATGGAAGCGGAGATCTACCGTCACCGCGGCACCCTGTTGCTCCGGCGAGGAGGAGACCAGGGAAAGGTCGAAGCGGACTTCGAGCAGGCCATAGCCATCGCTCGCCGTCAACAGACGAAGAGTCTCGAGCTACGGGCAGTGATGAGTCTAGCACGTTTGTGGCAGAGCCATGGTCGGGGAGCGGAAGCTCGTGGGCGGCTGGCGGAAATCTACGACTGGTTCACCGAGGGTCTCGATTCTCCGGATTTGCAGGACGCGAGAGCGCTACTGGAGTCACTCTAGTCAACCATAACTCTCGACGCAGCTGGTGCTCCGGGGGCGGCGACTCCTCCGGTATCCGTTAAAATGTGCGCCGAGAGACCATCAGTGATCTGCTGAACAGCCAACAGTCACCTGCAGGCCGCCGCCACTCCGCCGTCGCAGGCTTGCTGCAGAAGGGAGGCAGCGCGGGTGGTGTCTCGAGGGATACCGATGCCGTAGGAGTGCATGACGGCGAGTCTGTAGCAACCATCTGCAGCTCCGCCGTCGCAGGCTCTCTGGTAGAAGGCCGCAGCGGTCGCATCATCCTGGGGCACACCCATACCTTCAGTGTGCATGCGGCCGAGATCCAAGCATCCGATGGCGAATCCACTGTCGCACGCTCGTTGAAACAGGGAGGCAGCACG
>CP070666.1:4417905-4432887 GCA_020351775.1 Gemmatimonadota bacterium
GGTCTATGTGCACTCTATGCACGAGCGCCTCGTGGGTAGAGTCGGTGCTCAACTGATGATGTTGTTGAGTGCCGCCGGGTTCACGCTGCTGATCGTCTGTGGCAATGTTGCGAGCCTGCTGCTGGCGCGGGCCACGGGGCGGCAAGCTGAGATGGCAATACGTGCTGCGGTGGGGGCTGGCCGCGGGCGCATCGTCAAGCAGCTGCTGACGGAAAGCATACTACTCGCACTGATAGGCGGTGCTGCCGGGATCGCGCTGGCGATTTGGGCTATGACGTTCCTGCGCACCGTGATCCCAGCCGACATCCCACGGATCGCCAACGTCGGGATCGATGGAACTGTGCTCGCGTATGCACTGGTCGTCTCGATACTGACTGGTATTCTGTTCGGCCTGGCCCCAGCGCTGTCTGCTTCGCGCACCGATCTAACCGAGTCGCTGAAAGGGGGCAGGGGCGGTCAACGTGGCGGCTCACGCCGTGCTCTCCTACGCGGTGCACTCATCGCGGGCCAGTTTGCATTGGCGTTGGTGCTGGCCAACGGTGCCGCACTCATGGTGCAGAGCTACCTCCACTTCCGCGGGCAGCAGCAGGGGTTCGATGCCCGGAATGTACTTACGGTGCAGGTCTCACTAGGGGGGGAGCGCTATGACGATGTCTGGGAGCGCGACAGCTTCCTGCGAGCCGCGATCGAGCGCGTCGCCGCGATTCCCGGTGTCTTGCGCGTCGGCGCCAAGAACAGGCTCCCGCTGCTCGGCGGAACGAATAGCTACGTGTGGACCGAGGACAATCCCGAGCGCCCGCTCTCGGGGCCGTTCGGGCCCCTCGTGGAGTTCGGTCGTGTCTCGGGGGACTACTTCGACGCCATGGGAATCAGACTGTTGGCCGGGCGATTCCTGACCGACGACGACTCGACCGCCGCCAGTACCGGTGTCATAGTGAACGAGACGATGGCGCAGCGACTCTGGCCCGAGCAGAGCGCTGTGGGCAAACGGTACAGCTTCCGCACTGAGCCACCCAACTGGATGACGGTAGTCGGGGTCGTAGAGGACGTAAGGCAGTCGGGGCCATACCGGAGCGCATGGGCAGAGCATTACCTGCCCTACACTGCGCCGGGATGGGCGTCGGGCCGCCGCATGTTCCTGATGGTGAAGACAGAGGTGGATCCCCTTTCGGTCGTGGGACCCGTGCGTCAGGCAGTGCTCGCAGTTGACCCAGACCAACCCATCTCGCAGATACGCACCATGGACGCGGTGCTGAGCGAGCAGTTCGCGGGCCAGCGGTTCAACACCCTGCTGGTCGGTACGTTTGCCGCCATTGCCTTGTTGCTGGTAGCAGCGGGCATCTACGGCGTGGTGTCGTTCATTGTGGCTCAGACCGGCCACGAAATAGGCGTCCGCATGGCCCTCGGGGCGGGACGGGGTCGAGTGCTGGGTCTCACTCTCCTGCGAGGTCTCAGGTTGGCACTGATCGGTGCCGTAATCGGCACCGGCGGGGTGTTCGCCACGACCCAGGTGATCAGGAGCCTGCTATACGGCGCGAGCCCGCTCGACGTACCGACTATGATGGGCAGCGTGGCTGCGCTGGTTGCGGTGGGTGTCTTGGCGTCCCTGGTACCGGCGCGCAGAGCCGCGAGTGTAAGTCCGGTCACGGCGTTGAGGTCGGAGTGACGTCCGGTGGGCTGTGCCGGCGGTCAAATCCGCAGTAGCACCTGCGCATAGATGTAGGTCGGGTCCTTTGCGTCAGGGTTCCCGTTGGGGGCCTTCTTTGGGAATTCTCCCAGGACGAGGTGGGCGAAGCCCGCCTCGAGCGTGATGTTCTCTGGCAGAATCAGCCAGCGGAGCCGTCCTTCGATCTGGTGACCCAGGGCGGTGCCCGACATGCCTTCCGTGTCCCAGATCAGGGTCGTTATCCAACGATCGCGTGCCTGAGCGAGCCACGCAGGACGGTACGCCAGAAAGCCATCCAACTTGCGATGCGGCTGCACCTCGGCGCGCACCGCTGGTGAGTTGATATTGCTGCGCGTGAACGCACCGTAGATGCCGGTTGGCCCGAACTCGAAGCGCCTGGCCCCAAACAGCGTGTCGAACCTGCCGTTAGCGTCGTCGAAGGGATCTTTGTCGCCGGTCGCATAATCGTACTGCAGGACAAGCCGCGGCTGCAACTTGCCGGTGAAGGTGCGGCCGAGGGAACAGTGCACGAAGAAAGCGAAATGCCGCAGATCGGTGGTGTCCTCCGACAGCGGGGTGAGTCTCGACCTACCTGCCTGCATCAGAGCCTCCAACTCGAAATCGAGCCGGCCGGGCCGTGGCGCACGGAACAAGCGCAACCCCGATGTGACAAAGGTCCGGTTGTTGGTGGGGAACTCTTCGGAGTCCCGCTCGTGAATCCCGAGCAGGTTGAACTCCACTCGGATCGCGTCGGACCAGGTGCGAGAACCCAGAGAGATTCCCCACACCACGGACTCCATGCGTTCGAGGTCGAGTCGGATCTCATTGTCTCGTAGTGAATCGAGGCGGCGCTGAACGGGGACCGTAAGGAACGCCCGGACGCTGCGCTGATCGGAGCTGGTCCACTCCATATCCAGCCCGGTGAAGGCGTTTATGGTGTTTCGGAATCGATTACGGGCGATCAGACGTCGGCTGCTCACGTCCATTGACTGTCTCCCGACACGAATGCGGAACAGGGCATCGTCGGCGAGAAGGTGCGGGATACTGGCGGCGATGTAAACTTGTAAGAAGTCGATCGGGTTCACGAGCGAGGTGTTCAACGGCATGTCGTCGTCGGACAGGTAGACGCGGGAATCTGCCATTTCAGTTCCCACAGCCACGAAATGGAAGCGCAACTCCCCTAGCAGTGTGGTACGGAGGGACAGCGCCATGTCGTTACCGGTAATTGCGGGTCGGAACTGGTTCCAGAGATGGCCGTAGCGTGTTCGGTGTGTGGCGGAGATGTGGAACCGAACGTGGGAGTCGCTGTCTCCCACACCAACCTGGGCTGGGGCCGAGTCGGGCCGCTGCGGTACTGCGGTGATACTTGAAGGAGCGAGCGTGGCAGCGGCCATGAGAAGCGTAAGCGGGAGAAGGACGTGTGCAGTGCTTGACCGCGACCTGAGGCGCTGGAACGCTTCAGCGGGATGCATCTCAGGGGCCGGCCGGATTCTTCTCAGCAATCTCCTTCACCGGCATTCGCAGTATGGTCTTCAGGCGCTGCGGCGGCACGCGCCGCGGATCTGACAGATAGATCTCGTGGTGGCGTCCGTGTGGCTCGCAGCCCTGCTCTCCAGCAAAAGCCAGCATCTGCGACAACGTCTCCCATTCGCGCTCGTACGGGCCGACATGGAGCATCTGGACGCACGGCCCCTCGGCGATGGCCTCCAGCCTGACCTGTTCTACCTCGGGGGCTTTTCCTTTGCGCAGCAGCGCCTTCGCAGCTTCTTGGACCTCACCTTCGCCGACGATGTCGGGTGTGCGGATCATGAGCTTCCAGCGCCACTCTTCTTGAGGAATGTTCTTGAGATCTGGCCCTCTATCGCTCCACCACTGGCCTTCCAACTTGCCGATCACATAGTCCTGCCGGCCGTCGAACTTCCGTGTCATCTTGATCGTGTACGCCATCGCGTACAGGGCGCCAACCTTCGCGGCGAACTCGTCACCGCCAGGTGGGCCGACGCCGTCGATTGTGAGGTAGATGCCCCTAGCCACGTCGATCAGCACCGGCTTCTTCGGTTGTGCGTACTCCGCCTTCTTGAGCTGCTTGAACAGATCGATCTTGTCGTTCGTGGTCATGATTCGATATCCTCGGACCGCTACTCTGGTTCGAGCGGCGCATAGATGTCAGTGATGTAGTCCTCTGGATCGGTGTTCTCCGGATCGGTGAGGTAGAATTCCAGGCACGGCGCCGACCGGCATTCACGGCCGCTGCGCGGCAGCCACTCCCCCATCAGCCTGGCATACGTCTCGTTCAGTTTGTCGAATGGCCCGAAATGGGTCGTTCTCGCGTAGTCGCCGCCATCGATGACGGTGACACCCACCTCGCCCTGCGGGGCGAAATCGTCGCTCACGGTGCAACACGCGTCGTAGCGCACCTTGTTGGCAGGAGTGACATCTGGGTCGTCGTGGCACAAACCGATATACGCCGTGTCGGGGCCTAACAGCCCCTTCTTGCCAAGGTGCGCGCACAACTTCTCCCATGCGCCGCCGCACTGGTCGTAGGGTCCGATGTGGCGAATGAACGCAACCCGCATCGGGCCCAGCCGCTCGATCTTGACCTCCATTGGTTCTCCTCCCGGGGTCATCGGTTCGAAGTCGTCGATCGCACCGCCCTCGCGAAAGTGCACTTGCGAGAGTGACTTGAGCTGAGGGTAGGTACCGTTGCGCGAGCGAAACTCAGACGGCGTCACGCCCCGCATCGCCTTGAACGCGCGGGTGAAAGCCTCGTGCGACTCGTATCCGGCCTCAAACGCGACCCTCGTGATGGGCATGTCGCTGTGCTTGAGTCGCATCGCCGCCCGCTCGAGGCGCAGCCGACGGATGTGCTCCTTGACCGACTCCCCCAGCATTCCGCGGAAGATGCGGTGGAAGTGGTAGGGCGAGAACGCCGCGGTTCTGGCCAGGTCTTCCAGCGGCGTCTGCTCGTCCAGGTGCTGCTGGATGTACAGCAGCACACGCAGCATCCGTTGCTTGTAGTCCTTGAGCGTGGATCGTTTCATGTTTCGCTCACCCGTGACAGCAATGTGGCTGACTCCGGAGGATTGTGCTTGACTGTATTTGCTGATTCGCTTGACCGTTTTTGCTGTTTCTGGCCGTTTGGGCGACGTCTGCTGCGATAGCAACTTGCGGCCGGGACCTGTCGTTTGGACTACGTTCTCCCATTGCCAGCCATGTCCCCCGAACGAGTGGGTGCGGGCAACAGCAGTGGCTATCACAAGGGTTTTGGCGCGACGGATTATCCGTCAGGTCCTCGCGCGTTGCTCTGTCTCTCCTCGAGCCATTGACCCAAGGTCTTGGACGGAGCGCCAAACAGTGCGTTGGCTTCGGTCGGGTCGCCCAACTCTCCGACCTTGTCGAAGTAAGCGATCAACCGCGTTACGTAGCTGAGCCCCTTACGTCCCGTCAGCGTCGCGAACAGTCGGGCTTGCCATAGCTTCATCCGCATCAGCTTGATTTCGGGATGGCAGGCATCGACAAACCGCTCTAACGCGTTGGCTAGCGTGATACCCTCCGGCCCGTGAATGAACAACCGCTTTCCAAGGGCTCGATCGTCGTCATACGATGCGGCTATCATCCGGCCGAAGTCCGCCGCTGCGAAGAAGTGCAGGGCAGGAGGTTTCCGTCCGAGTATCACCGCCGCCCGGTCGCCATGAATGAAATTGGGCAGTGTCTCCATCACCCAAGTTGGGCAGAAGACTGTGTGCGGAATACCGCTGCTGCCGAGAATCTCTTCGGTGCGCATTTTGACGTCGATCACTTCAAACCAGCGGTTCTCTTCACACGCGGTTGTGGCCGAGATGTAGGCGATGCGCTCAATCGTGGTGCCCGGTGTCAAATCGACGACGTGCTGCGTGGCTGTCAGCTCCGATTCCTGTGTCAGGCTGATGTGCACCGCGTGGCAGCCTGATATAGCCGTCCGAACGCTGTCCCTGTCGAGTGCGCTCCCCTCAACGATCTCCACCGAGCTGCCAAACATCCGACGGGCCTTGTCAACATTGCGTGCCAGTACTCGCACGTGGTTGCCGTGCTCGGCTAGACAGCGGACAACCGGCTGGCCCAGCATGCCGGTTGCTCCGAGGACTAATATCTGCCTGGACATCGGTTTGCCCCTTCCTGGTGCTCGGCTCTGCGCTGCCCGGCGAGTTGCTCCTCGTGGCTTCTCCGGAGGAGCACGGTACCGCCTGGCCCCAAGCTCCCCGTGAGGAATCGAAGGCGATGCCACACAACTTGGTGCATCGAGAACGCCGCGTGTCTGACAGGACCTTCTTGGGAGCGGTATTGGCGTCGCTATCAAGATTTCCCGTCATAGGCATCCTCGCCAGGGGGCATCCGAAAGCCGGTGTGTCATCTGCCCCCTCTAGCACATAGGGTGTGTCGCACGAGCGTCCAGAAGAGGTCGGTCAACATCCAGCCGTCTCCACGCCACCCCCAACCAGCCGCCTTATCAGCTACTTGCAGGACGAGGCAGCCGAGGTCCGTCACATGAGGGAGTGTTCCGTGAGATCCCTCTTATGCCCGGCGTGTCGCAACACGCTCACGGTCAGCACATCTGTATACGCCTGCCATGGAGGAAAGGGCGACGGTCGGATCAGCCGCCTGGCTTCCTGCCACGCGTGCAACCGGGCACTGGTGATGGAGGACGTGATCCGGCGCGCTGACTGCGGAGAGCAGGAAGACCGTGGGGAGAGCCGAATGAGGGGCCCCACCTACTGGCGGTGCTACGGGATCCAAACAGACTCTGCCGTAGCACTCTGCTTCTGGCGGGCCGGGGCGTGACGGACGATGTGACGCCTTTCGTCTCACGTGGGCACATCTTGAAATCAGAGCTGTACACTTCGATATTTCGCCAATTGACGAAATGAACCCATGCCCAGTCTATCTGAGCTGACGCAGACACACAAGGCGCTTGCTCACCCGGCCCGGCTGCGCGTTCTGGCCATTCTGAGAGGTGGAGAGCTGTGTGCCTGCCAGATCACCGCGGTGCTCGGATTGGCACCGTCGACCGTATCCGCCCACCTGGCTGAGCTGCGCCGCGCTGGGTTGGTGGACGAGCAGAAGGCGGGGCGCTGGGTGCTCTACCGGCTTGCAGACACGGACCGCGCGGTCGCGGTCCTGGAGCCACTTTGGCAGCAGGTGAGAAACGACCCCCAGATGCGGAGCGAGAAGGCAATTGTGAAGCGACTCCGGACGGTGTCGCTGGAGCAGCTGTGTAGCGTCGACCTGGATCTCGCACAGCTTGCGATCATTCGAGCTGGTGGCGGCCGACTCTAGGGATGGTTGGGACAGATACATAGGGGACATTGAATGGCATCGGAAGCGTGTATCACCAAGGAGCCGCAGGGGCTCGGCTTGTTCGAGCGGTATCTGACCGTGTGGGTACTGCTCTGCATCGGCGGGGGCATTGCTCTGGGTTCAATCGCGCCCGGGGTTGCCGAGTTCCTCGATCGACAGGCGATCTACGTCAACGATGCGCCCGTTGTCTCGATACCGATTGCGGTCTGCCTGTTCTTCATGATGTACCCGATCATGGTGAAGATCGACTTCGCCGAGGTCGTCAAAGCTGGTAAGAACGTGAAGCCAGTGTCACTGACGCTGTTCGTCAATTGGGCGGTCAAGCCGTTCACCATGTATGCGATCAGCGTGTTCTTCCTGGGTACGCTGTTCCTGGAGTTCATCGGCCCGGACGCGATGGACTACGTCAAGCTGCCACTGGGACTCGACTCACCTGTCGGGGCGACGCATGGAGCCGGTACCGTTGTCCTTCATGACGGGGTGAAAGCCCTCGAAGTCCCGCTGTGGCGCAGCTACCTCGCCGGCTGGATCCTGCTCGGGATCGCGCCATGTACGGCGATGGTGTTGGTGTGGGGGTACCTGGCCAAGGGCAATGATGGCCATACACTCGTCATGGTGGCGATCAATTCCCTCACCATGTTGTTTCTCTACGGAGTGCTTGGCGGGTTCCTGCTCGGCGTCGGCCGTTTGCCGGTGCCGTGGCAAGCGCTGCTGCTTTCGATCTCCATCTATCTATGTAGCACTGCCGCTCGCAGCGGGGTACCTAACCCGGAGGTGGATCCTTGCCGCCAAGGGAGAAAAGTGGTTCCAGCAGAAGTTCCTGCATCTGCTGACTCCGGTGACGATCTTCGCACTACTGGTCACCCTCATACTGCTGTTCTCATTCAAAGGCGACGTGATCCTGGCAAATCCCCTGACAATCCTGTGGATCGCAATTCCGTTGTCTTTCCAGACGGTGTTCATTTACGCCATCACGTATGGTATGGCACGCCTGCTCAGGCTGTCGTACGCCGATGCAGCACCCACCGCAATGATCGGCGCGTCGAATCACTTCGAGGTCGCGATTGCAGCGGCAGTGATGTTGTTCGGGCTGTCCTCAGGCGCGGCGCTGGCAACCGTGGTCGGTGTCCTCATCGAAGTTCCCGTCATGCTCATGCTCGTCAAGATCTGTCTTAGGACTGCCAACTGGTTCCCGGTTGTCCGGGCGCAGCACTCTGCCTGACCGGGTCCAGGTGCGCGACAGACCGCCCGCATAGCTGCGTGATGTTCGGCGCGCAACGCCGTCACTTCACAGGAGGCAAGACTGGCCAGATCGTGTGGATCTTGCCGTGAGGAGAATGTTACAGCTGTGCGACGACGTAGGCAGATTCGCGTTTAAAAGCGGCCCGGCGGCGTGGCACCCGCGCTTCTGATGCGCGACTCAGAAGGCGAACTCGACGCTGAACTTGAGGAGTCGCGACTCGTATGAATCTATCCCTCGCCGCTTCTCGGCATCGTAATCCAGCAGGAGCTTGGAGTTGCCCGCTACGTAGTATGCCAGGCCCACTATGAACCGTGTCTTCTCGTCATCGCTGATGTCCGGGGTGTCATCAAACAAGTCGAGACGCCCTGTGAGGCTGAGGCCGTTTCTTCGGGAGCGGACTTCGGCGAACAGGGATCCTCCGTTCTGTGGCAGAGCGTTCCCATCGTCATCCACTGCCGTTCCTCTCATGTTGCCCCTACCCCAATAGTACTGGCCAGTCAACACCAGGTGTGGGCTCTCCCAGGACGCAAAGATCAGGTTCACGGTCCAGTCGGGCTTCCCTTCATCGTTGCCCTTGCCGTACACGCCCTGGTAGCTGAACTGTAGTCCTGGTAGCACATCAGGCAGCGGCCGCAGGGTCAGCCGGGCCTCCAGGCTCTTGTTGGTGTTCTTCTCGATCGCGTGGTACCCACCACCGTTGTAGACGCCGATCGCCATACTCCCGTAGCGGCCGGGGTATCTGGAATTGACACGCTCGCGGTATTCTTCGTCCATCTGCCCACCCAACATGGAGAACAGCGTGAAGCCGTAGTCAGCCGAGTTGAAAATGTGATTCCGTTCGATGAACATCGTGCCCTGCACGCGGTAGTAGTTCACGTGCTCTTCGAAGTCGAGCCAGGACCGGTGGACTAATCCGAATTCAACGTGGGGCTGAGTTAAGATCCAGATATCGTCAAAGGCATAGTCGACGAACGCGTACTTCAGCCGCACCTTGAGATCGCCTTCTCCGTCACCCTCGCGATCGACTGAAACATCGGGGGTGATGCGGCCGCTCAACCGATCCGTCAGGCGATGCACGATCACTATGTATCCGCGGTCGACACCGAATCGACTGACATCCTCGCCTCCCGCCTCGCCACCTCGGTAATTGAGGAACCACTGTCCCCCGATGGACGTACGCTCCTCGCGCTCGGCTCTCAGTGGGGTCTCCTGGGCGGCTGATCTGGTGGGAAGGAGGGAGGTGATGCTCAATGCGATCGCTAAGACAGCCCTCATGGGTTCTCCCGGACATGCGACAGTGGTGTCAGGACCAGGGGATCCACATTCTAGGCGGCGCTATGCTTCTCACCCTCCGCTCGGAGCAACTCCGAGTGTGGCGTTAGCAGGCATAGAATGACTCACCGGGGTGAGCCCGATCGTGCGACCAGTCCCCCTGGAATTCGGCAACCAAGTTAACGGGATTTCCTGGCAGATACAGGGGCCCCGGTCGGCGACTGGGACACTACGCCAACACAGAGCCACGAAGCTGGCTCAGGGTTGGGTCTTCAATTCGGCCGGAAGAGAATCTTCGTCATAGTAGTCGATCTTGTGGAGCGGCATGATGACACTGGATAGGATGTTCATGACATGCCCCCCAATGCGCTTGTAGTAGCGTGTTCCCAGCACTACTGCAACCGCGGTGCTGACATCGTACGAGCTATGTGCCGCCCTGACGACCAAGATGTCGCAGCGGCGTGCGAGGTCCTTCCCCTGCCGGATCAGTCGGAGTGCGGTTTCCGTGTCGGCCTGCTCCAATGTCTGGGCCAGACCGTCGAATGCCGCTTCGACCCCGTGCCGGACCTCGCGCAACTCTGCCACGATGTCGTCATCAGGAAGCGGACCGTCGAAGAACTCGGTGATCTCGGTGAGGTTCTTTGAATAGTCTCCTATTCGCTCTACATCCTTGACGAGACTCATCAGCAGAAGACAGTACGGCAGGTCAGCGGAGTTCCCGGTGAGTGATACGTGCGCAATCACCTGCTTGCGGATCCGTCGCTGAAGCTCGTTCACCTGGACGTCCTGATCGTAGACCCAGCTCCGCTCTTCGGGCCTGTCCTGTCCCTCAAAGAAGATTTTGCCTGGCTTGAGTGTGAGTTCCTGCGCTATTCGGAGCATCTCCGTGAACTGTGCGCCAAGCTCGCGGAGGGGATCACTCGACCGGAGGATGCTTATTAACTCGCGTAGCATCGCGCCCCCTCTAGTTCAGTAGGTTGTTCATCACGGCGAACAACGCGGGAAGTCCGTAGAACAGCACAGCCACATAGGCCAATGCCCACCTGCGCGATTCCGCGGCCGTATCAGCGAGCCATCGGGCCGCCGACAGCGGAATTCGACGAATACGTTCTATTGGAAAGATCAACAGAATCCCGCTCATGTTGAAGAGGAAATGCACCAGAGCAATGGTGATGCCGGCCTGCGCGTTGACGCCAGTCACTGCCAGTGCAGCCAACAATGCCGTCACCGTGGTACCTACGTTTGCACCCAGCGTTACCGGAAACGCCTGCTGGAGCGTGATCAACGCTGCCCCCGCCAGCGGTACCAACAGTGACGTGGTGATAGAGCTGGATTGCACCATTGCCGTGACGATCAATCCGACCAGCATTGCCAGGATAGCATGCTGCTCGAACGCTCTGGACACTATCGCCTCAACCCGGGTCTGGAGTGCCGACCGGAGGGTGCGTACGAGTAGGAGCAGGGCTGAGAATATCAACGCCCCGCTGATGATCATCAGTACGACCCCTGCGAGCTGATCCGAAGGGGTCACGAGATCCGCTATGTACTTGATCGGTACGAGGGCACCCTTGAGTGCGCCCTTGATCGGGCTATCATACTCCACGCCGCCGATACCCGTGAGCTGTGTCGCAAGCCAAGTCGCCAGGCGTTGCAGGTAACCGGTCGCCAACTCGAGCGGTAGCAGAACGGCGACCGCCATGAAGTTGAAGAAATCGTGACATGTGGCAACCGCAAACGCACGTCTGAACTCGTCCTTGCGCCCCATGTGAGCCATAGACACGATGGTGTTGGTGACCGTTGTACCGATATTGGCACCCATGACCATGGGGACCGCATTTGCTATCGGGAGTGGGTTGACCGGCGCCGCGACCAGGCCGACAATCATCGATGTCGTGACCGAAGAGCTCTGGACCAGGGTGGTTGCCAGGATCCCTACCATGAGGCCTATGAACGGGTTCTCGGTGGCCTTGAAGAAGGAGTCGAGCAGATCACTGCCGAGGGATTTGAATCCGTCGCTCAGGCCGTTGACGCCTACGAGGAAGACGAACAGCAGAGCCAACACCACCAATCCGCGGGTGAGCCCGTGGACAGCGGCTAGCTGATCCGGTCGTTTGGGTATCGGTGAGTCGTCCGTCACGTAACAGTGGGGCTTCCCATCGCCTGCTGAGTTAGAGGACAGGCACAGAGAGAAACCGGCTACAATTTCACCCCCCGTCGCACCGCCCAGCAAGGTGTGACCCGGTAGTTACGCAATCGTTACAAATGTGAGGTCTGTGAGGCCCGCACACGACCGGCGCCATCGTGGCATTCACGTGAAGCTCCACACAGACTCTTACGCCGGCCACGGGATAGGCCACCAGCGGTTATGGCCGGATGGGCCTCCTTCATAATGAGGTTGGTGACGTCGAGGGAGATCCGCGAAACCTATGTGCGCGACGCACGTAGTGTCCCATATGAACACCGAACGCAGAAGTCCCGACTCCTTTCTCCCGCTCCGGCCGGTCGAGTTCGAGGTCCTGCTGGTGTTGGCGGGCGGGGACCACCACGGCTACGCCATCATCCAGCAGACCGACGAGAGAACCGAAGGCAAGCTGCGGCTCGAGACTGGTACCCTGTACCGCGCCCTGCGGCGTCTCTCCTCCAGTGGTCTGGTGAAACCTGCCTCCAAGCGGCCGGCGCCCGATCTAGACGACGAGAGGCGACGCTACTTCTCCATCACGCAGCTCGGCCGCAAGGTGGCCGAGGCCGAGGCCAGGCGCTTGGCTCGCCTGGTGGATGCCGCACACGCGTGCTCGCTGATCGGAAGAGCGTGATCTTGCTCGCGCGTCGCGTCTACCGCCTACTGCTTCGTGCCTATTCAGCCGATTTCCGCGCCGCGGTGGGTAGCGACATGGAAGACACCTTCATTGATCGCTATACATCGGTGCGCCGCGGCAACGGCTGGCCTGGGGCGGTCTGGTTCTGGTGCCGCACGCTGTGGGACACCGCAGTGAGCGCAATGGCCGAGCGCAGAGAGCAGCGCATGTCGATGCGGCGCGAGCGGCGCATGATTCATCCAGCACGACGAAACAAAGGCGTTGCAGTGATCGGCAACTTCTGGCAAGACCTTGGTTACGCGGTCCGCAAGCTCCGCAAGAGTCCCGGCTTTGCGGCCATAGCAATAACAATCATGGGTCTCGGGATTGGGGCCAACACCGCGATCTTCAGTTATCGTGAATGCGGTACTGTTTCGACCGCTGCCGTACGAGAACCCGTCGGAACTGGTGCGAGTATTCACTAGTGATTCCGATGGAAGAACACCAGGTGCCGTTTCTTATCCTGATTTCGTGGATTACCGTGACAATACCGATGTGTTCTCTGGGGCGGTGGCGTTCGAGAACGTGTTCTTGAGTCTGACAGGTGACGATGGATCCGAAGTAGTGATGGGTGAGTTCATCTGTGCAGACTACTTCTCCGTCACGGGCCTGGTACCTGCCATGGGCCGCTCCTTCACACCTGAAGAAGACGAGTGGGGAGCAACCGGTCCTGTGGCGATGATGGCCTACGACACGTGGCAACGTCGCTATGGCGGAGACCCATCAGCCGTCGGCAAGACGATCCGACTGAATGGCAGATCGGTGACGATGGTGGGGATAGGACCAAAGGGCTTTGGGGGGTCGATAGTAGGGGTTACTTCCGAGTTTTGGCTGCCGTGGGGATCCGGCGTACAAATCCTGAATGGTGAGATCGAGCAGCTCGAGGGCGGGGGATACCGCAGCCTGCAGATGATCGCGCGACTCGCGCCGGGTGTAACTCAAGACCAAGCTGCGGCGGCGCTCAGTGTTCTCGCGCGTAGTCTGGGCGAGGAGTATCCCGAGACCAACGACAATCGTTCCGTCTCCATATTCCCGTCGAACCAGGTGCGCCTCCATCCGATAATCGACTCGGCGCTCTACCCGATAGCTGGACTGCTCATGGCGGTGGTCGGGTTGGTGTTGCTGGTGGCGTGCAGCAACGTCGCCAACCTGTTGCTGGTCCAGGCAGCGTCACGGCGCAAGGAGGTTGCAGTGAGGCTCGCGGTCGGCGCGCGCAGAAGCCGGCTCATCTCGCAGTTGCTGACCGAGAGTACGCTGCTCGGAGCTGCGGGTGGAGTCGCCGGTATCGCCATCGCCGTCTGGGCAGCGCGGTTCATCGTATCGTTCAAGCCTCCGCTGCCTATTCCGATCGCGATAGACTTGAGTCTCGACTGGCGTGTCCTGGGGTTCACGATAGTGCTGTCGGTGATCACCGGCATGCTGTTCGGCCTCGCCCCAGCGCTCAGGGCATCTCGTCCCGACCTCGTTCCCACACTCAAAGACGAGACCCATTCTCTCGCGCTCAGGAACAGGCGTTTCAGCTTGCGCAACCTATTGGTCGTGTCGCAGGTGGCCGTGTCCCTCGTGCTGCTCGTCGGTGCAGGCCTCTTCGTCCGGAGCCTCATCAATTCGCAGAGTGTGGACCCCGGTTTCGCGACGGAGAGCACTGCAATGGCGACGTTCAACACCGACGTTGCATTCGACGATGACGCTGAGGCCCACGACTTCTTCAGCCGGCTAGTCGAGAGGTTGGAAAGCCACCCCGGCGTCCAAGCAGTTGCGCTATCCGACCGGCTACCGCTCACCGTCGGAGCGCAGATCAGCGGCGTCTTCATTGAGGGTGTAGAGCCACCACTGGGTGAAGACGAACTCTCTGCCGACATTGCCTCGGCCAGTCCTGGCTACTTCGAGACCATGGAGATACCGCTCCTGCGTGGGCGTGAGTTCACCGCTGGGGACAACATGGACTCACCTCGAGTGGCTATCGTAAGCGCAACTATGGCACGCCGCTTCTGGGGTACGGATGAGGTAGTAGGCAAGCGGTTTGCGCGCGGGAATCGCACGAATCAGGTTGACACGGAAATCGTCGGTGTGGCGCAGGACGTGAAGGTGAGGTCTCTGGGAGAGCGTCCGCGCCCTTACTTCTACATTCCCATCGGTCAAGACAGCCCGTTCGTCTCGACCGTGGTGGTGCGGTCGAGTGGTGACCCGGCGGCGATCCCCGATCTCATGCGCCGTGAGGCACGCGCGCTGAATGGCAGCGTACCGATAATGGAATCGGGAACCATGGCACAGCACGTCGGTGTCGTGTTGTTCCTTCCCAGAATGGGAGCCGTGCTGCTGCTCGGCTTTGGAGTACTGGCAATGGTGCTCGCCAGCCTGGGTCTCTACGGAGTGGTCGCCTTCTCAGTGACGCAGCGCACCCGCGAACTCGGCGTGCGCATGGCACTCGGTGCTGGGCAAGGCCAGGTGGTGAAAATGGTAGTGACACAAGGCCTCGCATTGGTCACCATTGGTTCCGCGGTGGGACTGGCGCTCAGTGCGCTTGCCATGCGACCCGTCGTGGCCTTGCTGAACGACGTGAGCCCAACCGATCCCGTCACACTGGGTGGCATGTCGCTAGTGCTGATTCT
>CP070666.1:4432987-4441782 GCA_020351775.1 Gemmatimonadota bacterium
GCTCTGGAACCGGGCATTACTTTATCTGCCGCGTGGTACAACGGCTGGACGGTGTTCGACCCGACCGGAAACGATTCCCGCCTCAACCACGAAGGCAACTAATTACGATTGGTGACCTCGACACGGAATCCTGTGGGCCCCCAACGGGGGGCCCACATTTCTTTGACAGGATAAGTCACCGCTACAGAAGGCAAAGCTCGACCATGAGGAAATCGATTCACCAGACCGCCCGTGCCTTCATCTACACGCTGCTGCCATTGGTGGCAATGGCAACACCCGGCTGCGGCAAACCTGGCTTCGACAACTCCTACCACAGCATGGAACAGCTAGCGCAAGCCGTGCTCGACGCGTTGGAGCTCAAGGACGAGGAAGCTCTGTGGGCTCTGATAATCACGCCTGAGGAACACGAGACGCTACTGTGGGAGCACCTGCCGGAAAGCAGGACCTACTCGTTCGACTACGTGCGGCAGTGGAGCGAGCGGAACAGCCGCAAGGGTCTGCGCAATGCTCTCGCCCGGTTCGGCGGGATCGACTATGACCTCATCGACATCGAGTTCACCGAGGAACCCGAAGAGTACCCCGACTTCACGGTGTACTTCGGAACGAGACTGCACGTGCGCCGCACGGACACCGGCGCCAGCGGAGTGTTGCCAGTGCTTGACGTTGTGGTCGAGCGCAACGGGCAGTGGAAGCTGATGAACTTCGAGGAGTAGCCGCTAGTCGCCGTACGGCCGAACCAGGGCCACCCCGTGGCTCGTCCCGATGCGGGTCGCGCCGGCCGAAACCATTGCGAAGGCGGCTTCCCAGCGCCTGATCCCACCGGAGGCCTTCACGCCCAGCTCGTCTCCCACTGCCAGGCGCAAGAGCGACACGGCCGGCACCGTGGCGCCGCCTGCAGGGTGAAGCCCCGTGGAGGTCTTCACGAAGCCGGCGCCGGCCTGTTGGGCGACCAGGGCCCCCTTCACTATGAGTTCAGGTTCGAGGCAGGCTGTCTCCAATATCACCTTTACCAGCCGACCTTCGGCGGCATCGACCACTGCGGCTATGTCATCCGCCACGTAGTCCCAGTCGCTGTCTTGGATCCGCTCAATCGGCGCCACGACATCGACTTCAGTTGCGCCCAACCCGGTCAGCTCGCTCGTTTCCAGCACCTTCTCGGCCGTGGTCGCGGCGCCTCCGGGGAAACCGGCCACACTCACCACTCCAACGTTGACATCCTGCAGTCGCCGCACGCAGGTCGGAACCCAGCCTCCGGCAACACACACGGCAGCGAAATGGTATTGGACCGCTTCATCACACAACCGGAGTATGTCTTCCTCCGTTGCGCTGGGTGTGAGCAAGGTGTGGTCAATGATGGGTGCAAGGAGCCGGGAAAGAGTGGCGGGGCCGGTCAGGCCCGGGGTTGAGATCCGGCGCCCCTCGCCGGTCTGGAGACTGCCACTGCTGCTCGGTACCGCTCCCCTTCTGCGGCCGCCCCACTCTTGGAGGACCCGTGCCGTGATCCGATCCAGTTCCGCCCGGTCCATCTCTCAACGCCAAGGACTTCTCCGCCGGCGTACTTCGATCCGGCTGCGCGTCCTGTGCGCAGCGACCAACTCCGGCTTGGCAAACAGCTTGATCAACGCGAATCCGGCTGCGAACCCGCCAACGTGGGCCAGGAACGCTACGCCGCCGCCGGCCGTGTCCCCCGCCAGGGTCGGCAGACTCCCCAGAGCCTGCAGGAACAGCCAGTAGAGCAGCATCAGCCACGCCGGAACCGTGATCGTGGTGATGAAGAACCCTAGGAATACCAGCATATGGACCCGGGCCCTGGGATAAAGCACCAGGTATGCACCCATGATACCACTTATGGCACCAGAAGCGCCGACCATCGGAACCGGCGAGCCCCGCTGCATGAGAATCTGGGCTAGGGCCGCCAAGACACCGCACAGTAAGTAGAACCCAATGAAACGAGCGTGCCCCATGGCATCCTCCACGTTGTTCCCGAAGACCCACAAGAACAACATGTTGCCAATCAAGTGAAACCAGCCACCGTGGAGGAAGATCGATGTGACAAGGGTGTACCAGGCACCTGCGCGAGCGTCGGCACACAAAGTGGCCGGCCCCCTGGGGGTCATCACAGGCTCAACCGGGTAGCCGAGCAGCCGCGCCGGGATGACTCCGGCATCGCAGACCGAGTGTGACAGGCCCGGCTCCACACCGGCACGCTGGAACACCAACCACACCAGGCAGGTGACCACCAGGACCCCTACGGTCACATAGGGAGTCAGTATTGTCGGGTTTTCGTCCTTGTAGGGAAACATGGAGGCGCTAAGCTACTGCGGCGCTAAGTTCAAGTCAATCATTGCAATAGAACACCAGTCCGTCGCCTCGGCCCGCAACATTGCTGCCAATTTGGCATATGCTGACGGTATGCCACTTGCTCCCGCGACTCTCGGATTCTAGTGAGCATCTACACTTTCAGGGAGTTCTGGAATGGCAGATAAGGTTATCGGAATCGACCTCGGAACAACCAACTCGGTTGTTGCCGTAATGGAGGGTGGGGACCCTGTTGTAATCCCCAATTCGGAGGGCGGGCGCACCACCCCCTCGGTAGTGGCATTCACGAAGGACGGCGACAGGCTGGTGGGGCAGGTGGCAAAACGGCAGGCCGTGACCAACCCGGCGAACACGGTCTTTTCGATCAAGCGGTTCATGGGCCGTCGCATGGATGAGGTGACCCACGAGACTGAGCTGGTGCCGTACAAGGTCGCCGCAGGTCAGAACAACTTGGCGTCTGTCGAGGTCCAAGGTAAGACGTATACACCGCCCGAGATCTCGGCCATGGTGCTCCAGAAGATGCGACAGACCGCCGAGGATTATCTGGGGCACTCGGTCCAAAAGGCAGTGGTAACCGTGCCCGCCTACTTCAACGATTCCCAGCGGCAGGCGACCAAGGACGCGGGCAAGATCGCCGGGCTCGAGGTGCTGCGTATAATCAATGAGCCTACTGCTGCGTCGTTGGCATATGGGCTGGATCGGAAGGAAGAGGAGAAGATCGCCGTCTTCGATCTGGGCGGCGGAACCTACGACATCTCGGTTCTCGAGCTGGCGGAAGGCGTCTTCGAGGTCAAGTCGACGAACGGTGACACGCACTTGGGCGGTGACGACTTCGACCAGCGCATCATCGAGTGGTTGGAGGCGGAATTCAAACGGGACCAGGGAATCGACCTCTCCAAGGATCCCATGGCGGTGCAGCGGCTCAAGGAAGCGGCCGAGAAAGCCAAGATGGAGCTTTCGACGGTGGCCCAGACGGAGATCAACCTGCCGTTCGTGACGGCCGATCAATCTGGGCCCAAGCACATGAACTACACGCTCACACGGGCCAAGTTTGAGCAGCTGGTGGACGATCTCATTCAGCGTGTCGTCCCCCCCATGGAGAAGGCGCTGGCCGACGCGAACATGAAGCCGGGGCAGATCGATGAGGTAATCCTGGTAGGCGGCTCCACCCGCATTCCCAAGGTCCAAGAAGTCGTCAAGGAGTTCTTCGGGAAGGAGCCCAACAGGGGTGTGAATCCGGACGAGGTAGTGGCGATCGGTGCTGCGATTCAGGGTGGCGTCCTGGCCGGTGAGGTCAAGGATGTGTTACTGCTCGACGTGACGCCGCTTTCGCTCGGGATCGAGACACTCGGTGGCGTCACGACCGTGCTGATTTCCCGTAACACGACGATACCGACGAAGAAGGCCGAGGTCTTCTCGACAGCGGAGGACAATCAAACGACGGTCGAGATTCACGTGCTTCAGGGCGAACGTGAGATGGCGATCGACAACCGCACGATAGGGCGGTTCCAGCTCACGGGCATCCCACCCGCGCCGCGGGGCATGCCACAGATCGAGGTCACTTTCGATATCGACGCCAACGGAATCCTGCACGTATCGGCCAAGGACAAGGCAACCGGTAAGGAGCAGAAGATCCGGATCGAGGCGTCCAGCGGCTTGTCTGATTCTGAGATCGACCGCATGGTGAAAGATGCCGAGCAGCATGCATCCGAGGACAAGTCGAAGCGAGAGGAAGTCGAACAGCGCAACCGGCTGGACTCGCTAGTGTACGAAGTAGAGAAGAACACCAAAGAGTGGGCCGACCGGCTCGGGGAGTCGCAGAAGAAGCGCCTCGACGAGGCGGTAGAGTCAGCCAAAAAGGCGCTGCGATCTGGCGCAGGAGGCGAGATCAAGCAGGCTCTGGAGGAGCTGAGCCAAGCGTACTCGGCGGCCGGTGCATCGATGTACCAGGAGGCTCAGGCCCAATCGGCCGAAACCGGCCAGACCGCCGGTACCGGCGACGCCGGCGCAGAGAAGGAAGAGGAAGTGGTCGAGGCTGACTACGAAATCGTCGACGATTCGAAGTAGCCGTCAGAAAACCGAGATGCCGGGACGCTGTGTTCGGCGGCGTCCCGGCGCGGGGCCATATCGACTCTTGTTTGACAAGGTGACTGGAGACAATCATCAGTTGAGAAGTACAGATGGAGAGAGAGATGAGACGCAATCGTGACTGGATGAAACTAGGAGCCCTAGTTGCTATCGCTGCGATCCTGGTGATCGGGTTCACATCGATGGTCGATCTGCCACGGGACTCGATGGCACAGCCGGTGGTGCCACGGCCGGTTCTCACCAGCCAGCCGAAGCAACAGCCCGCGATTCCCGAGGCACGGCCCCTGGCAGAACTGGGCAACGCATTCACCGCGGTGGCCGAGGCGGCGCGGCCTGCAGTGGTCTTCATCGAAGTGGAGAAGCGCACGGAGCAGAGCAGCCGATCACTGCCGTCGCCGTTCGAGCGACTCTTCCCGCAGGCTCCGGAGCCGCGGATCCAGCAGGGAACCGGCAGCGGATTCATAGTGTCGAGCGACGGCTACATCCTCACCAACAACCATGTGGTCGAAGGCGCAGACCGGGTCGACGTGAGGCTGCCCGATGACCGCGAATTTGAGGCGGAGGTAGTGGGGGGCGATCCGCTCACCGACGTGGCCGTGATCAAGATCGACGCCTCCGGTCTCACCGCCATCCCGCTGGGCGATTCCGATTCAGTATCCGTGGGTCAATGGGTGCTGGCCATCGGCAATCCTCTGGGAGACGCGTTCACGTTCACTGTGACGGCAGGCATCGTGTCTGCCCGGGGACGGCTGCTGCGCGGACTGCAGACTTCAACTTGGGATATCCAGGACTTCATTCAGACCGACGCAGCCATCAACCGTGGCAACTCGGGCGGGCCTCTGGTCAACATCCGGGGCGAGGTCGTAGGGATCAATTCAGCCATTGCGAGCGAGACCGGATTCTACAACGGCTACGGCTTTGCCATTCCCATCAACCTGGCGCAACAAGTGGCAGAACAGCTGATCAGCGAGGGTCGGGTGGTACGTGCTGCGTTGGGCGTGTCCATCGTAGCAGTCGATCAGGAGGCGGCCGATTACGTGGGTCTCGATGAGATCCGGGGAGTGGTCATCGCCTCATTTCCGGAGGGTGATAGTCCGGCCCGGCGGGCTGGTCTGAGGGAGCGGGACGTGATCGTTGAAGTAGCCGGTGAGAAGATCGAATATGGCGCCCAGCTACAGACCATCGTCGGATTCAAGCAGCCTGGCGAAACGATTGACGTCACTGTGATGCGGCGTGGCGGCGACCGTCGCACCTACTCGGTGCGACTCAAGGAAGCGGAAACGGACGCGTCACAGACGGTGGCCAGCAGGCCACGCGAGGACAGCGATCGCCCCGGCTCACTGGTGACCCGACTCGGCATCTCCATCGAGGAGTTCGGCGAAGACGATGCCCGCAGGATGAGGTTGAGCCCCGGGCAGGTGGAGTACGGCTTGCTGGTGACAGGCGTCGACCGCGACGGTCCCGCCCGTGGCAAAGTGTTCGCCGGCTCAGCCAATGAGGGTTTCATAGAGGTCATCACCCACGTGGATGACACCGAGGTGCGTACGCGGCGAGATCTCAACGCCGCGTTGGCGGGCGTCCCCGCAGGTGATGTCGTATCTCTGCGCGTGGTGCAGATCACGGGTGGACAGCCGCAAGCGAGATTCGTGTTCGTACGCACGACCGGTAACAGACAGTAGAGACTCACGAGAATCCGCCAATCCGAGCCGCGTCGGTACTGATCGGTGCCGGCGCGTCCTTTTCCCGGCGGACACGGCTGCCTGGTACGGAGGACGGCCTGTAAGTCCTCTGAACCACCCTCCCCACCGTCATGACCGACGGGTTTTCACGCCCGCCGCCTCGCCATATCCGGGCCTCAGCCCAGCGAGAAGGCTCCGAACAAGAAGAGAAGGGCTACGATCACGGCAATGGCGATCAGCAATGGCAACGCAAATGCCGCTGTGAACAGCCTGTGATCGGTCTTAAGATGCATGTAGAACATCACTACCAGCGCGAACTTGGTACCCGACAGTATCATCAGAACGGGTGCGAGGATACTCTGGAACGCGGGGACGTAGAACACACCTATTTCGACCAGCGTGATGACGGTCAGTACTCCCGCTACCACCAGGTAGGTGCCGGTAGACGGGTGGGTGTGTTGCTCGGCTGCCTGTGCGTTTTCTGTCATGACATCACGGATTGTCAGCGTTGAATCAGGTATACGACAGTGAAGATCACGATCCAAACGACGTCCACGAAGTGCCAGTAGAGACCGGCAATCTCGACGTTGAGCGCCTTGTCGGGACCGAGCTTCCCCTGGAACGAACGGATCAGGAGCGTGAGCAGCCACATTACACCCACCAAGACGTGTCCGCCGTGGAATCCGGTCAGCACGAAGAAGGTCGATCCGAACAGGTTCACATGCAGCGTTAGCCCCTCGTGCACGAAATGAGTGAATTCGTAGACCTGGAAACCGAGGAAGCACGACCCCAGCAGAGCGGTGGTGCCCAGCCAGACGCGGGACCACGGCTTGTCCCCTCGTGTGACCGCTGCCAATGCCAACACCATAGCCAGACTCGACATCAACAAGACGAATGTGCTGACCGACGTGAGTGGAATGTTCAGAATCTCGTGGGTCGTCGGGCCGGCAACGCTTCTTCCCTCATACACCAGGTAGGTCGCTATCAGGCTGCCGAACAGTAAGCACTCCGATCCGATGAACAACCAGAAAGCCATCTTCCGGTTATCCAATCCCGTGCTCGTGTGGTGAGCTACAGCGTGCGTCATGTTGTCAGACCTCAAACGGCTCAAAAGCCCAGCGGTAGATACTGAAGACCGTGAAGAAGGCGCCAGCAATGACAATCAAGAGAGTGTGCATTATTGCACCGGTAGCGATGGCCAGTATCCCTGTGGCTGTCATGATCGGCCAGACGGTTCCACCCGGGACGTGAACAGGCTTTGGCGGCACATCCGGGATCTCGATCACACCGTTCTCGGTCCACAGCGGCAACCTGCTGGAAACGGTGGGCAGCACTGAGAAGTTGTACACCGGAGGCGGCGAGGAAATCGCCCACTCGAGCGTCGCCGCATTCCAAGGGTTCTTCCCTGCCAGCTGCCCCTTCTTGCGCGTCCAGAACACGTTGTAGATGAAGATCAGGAACGATGCACCGAGGATGAAGGCTCCAACCGACGCCACCAGGTTCATCGTGTCTAAGCCGAGCGCGGTGTCGTAAGTGTAGATGCGTCGTGGCATCCCTAGCAGTCCGACGAAATGCATGGGGAAGAAAGACAGGTTCATACCGAGCAACATGAAGAACCAGTGAGCCTTGCCCATTCCGTCGTGCAGTAACCTGCCAAACACCTTGGGCCACCAGTAGTAGACAGCGGCGAAAATGCCCATGATGGCACCGCCAACCAGGACGTAATGGATATGCGCAACGACGAAATAGGTATCCGTCTGCTGCAAATCGCTGGGAGGGGACGAGTGCATTACACCCGAGAGACCACCGATGATGAACATGGCGATGAACCCGACCGCAAACAGCATTGGGGTCTTGAGTTCGATCCGCCCACCCCACATCGTGGCTACCCAGTTGAATATCTTGACACCGGTCGGGATCGCTATCAGCATCGTAGTTGCGCCGAATACTGAGTCCGCGATCGGCCCCAATCCGGTCGCAAACATGTGGTGACTCCACACTCCCCACCCCATGATCGCGATCAACACACCCGAATAGACCACCACTGCATAGCCGAAAAGCGGCTTGCGCGAGAAGGTGGGCAGAACTTCTGACACCATGCCCATTGTCGGGAGAATCAGGATGTACACCTCGGGGTGTCCGAACAGCCAGAACAAGTGCTGCCACAACAGCAGGTCACCGCCTGCCGCCACGTTGTAGAAGTTGGTGCCGAAGAACCGATCGAACATCAGGAACACTAGCGCTATGGTGATGACCGGAAACGCAGTGATCACTATGAACTGCGTGACCAGCGACATCCATGTGAAGACAGGCATGCGCATCAGCTTCATCCCCGGAGCCCGCATGTTGACGATGGTCACCACGAAATTGAAGCCGGCTGCAAGGGAAGCGATTCCCAGGATCTGCAGGCCCAGGACCCAGAAGTCTATGTTGAGGCCGGGCGAATACGCTTTCGACGTCAGGTTGGCGTAGCCGAACCACCCAGCATCGGGTGCCGCGCCAAACAGAAAGCTGGCATTGATGAACAACCCACCGAACAAGAAGACCCAATAGCTGAGAGCATTGAGTCGGGGAAACGCGACATCACGAGCACCGATCTGCAGCGGTATGATGTAGTTGAAGAATGCGGCAGACAGTGGCATCACGGCCAGGAAGATCATGGTCGTGCCGTGCATCGTGAACAGCTGATTGTACGTATCGGCGTCCACC
>CP070666.1:4441882-4479763 GCA_020351775.1 Gemmatimonadota bacterium
CGGTCTGCAAACCGCGCACGGCATGCTCACCACGCGCGCCGTGAAGGCATTCTATGACGGCGCACTCGGGTCGCGGGGCGCCCGCCTGCTGGACGACTACTCGGATCAGGCCGGACACCGCGGTGTGAGTGGCGATCAATACGGCTTCAACGAGGCCATCGTCGCCGACATGATCGCTGCCGGTTTCCAGGTCTCCGTCCACGCTATCGGTGACGCAGGCAACCGCGAGACACTCGATTTCTTCGAGCGAGTCGCGGCCGACAATCCGGCTTCACTCGAGCAGCGCCACCGGATTGCCCATGCCCAGGTCGTGCACCCCGACGACGTCGCTCGCTTCGCGGAGCTCAATATCATCGCTTCGATGCAGCCGCCCCATGCCGTGGAGGACAAGACTTGGGCCGAGGACCGGCTCGGCCCGGAGCGGGTGCGTCACGCCTATGCTTGGCGTACGTTACGCGAGTCTGGTGCGCGCCTGGCATTCAACTCCGACCTGGCCGGTTCGGATCACAACATCTTCTACGGGTTGCATGCCGCCATAACCCGCAGAGACAAGCAGCTGCAACCCGAAGGAGGCTGGTACCCCGAGCAGCGGATGACACCGGAGGAGGCCGTACGGGGATACACTATCTGGGGCGCCTACGCCGCATTTGCGGAAGACCAGACCGGGACGCTGGCTCCCGGCAAATGGGGAGACATCACTGTCATGGACCTCGACCCGATGAACATGGGAGAATCGGACCCGGCAGGTCTGTTGAACGGGTCGGTTCTGTTCACCATAGTCGGCGGTAGGGTGGTCTTCCGCTCATCAGAGGAATGACTGGCTGGCAGTACGGCGTCGCACGCGCGGTTTCACGCGTCGGGAAGCAGTAGAACAGACAGGGTGGATTGGGGTAGATTTGTGGGTGGAGGTGAGTGAGTCATGCTGCGACTGTCCGACATCTTCAGCGGCGGGATCTTCCTGCCGAAGAGACCTCCCCAGAGGCCACCCTGCACTCCGGATCTCCCGAAGGATCCGAAGCCTGTTCGGCCGCCGGGCCCGTGGTGCGACACCGGGCCGGATCCCCGGATAATCGGCAAACGCAAGAAGCGGAAGAAGCTCTAGGCATCAATGCCTCTGGAGCCGCTCCGCGACGGCCATAGGGGTAGTCAGTAGATCAGGATCTGCGTTCCTCACCGAGGGCATCGGCGACTAGGTCGTCCAGCTCAAGGACCTGATTGGCGACCAGTTCAGTGATCCGAACAGCGATACCCTCTACGGCCTTGCCACATTCATCCAGCAGTGCCCTGTACTTCCTGTCTTTACCGGCGAAGTCTCCAAAGACCGATGCATCGAGCCACGCGTCAAACACTTCACGATGAAGCAGCTGCCGATCGTTCAGCGTAGTGGTCGAGTTGAGATCAACCAGGACCTTCTCATACCGCGTGACCGCTTGTGACACTCCCTCGAGCACGCTTGCGACGGTCGATTGCCGCAGCGCCACACACACTTTACGAAAGCTGACGCGATCGGACTCGTTGTAGGCCCGCCTCACCGGCAGGCAGAGTGAGCGATACGCATCCACCATGTCCTTGGATTCCAGATAGCCATGCACCACTCGGAGTTCGCCTGAGGCCTCCTTCATCTTCTCGAAGCCGGCGCGTACCTCCTGAGCCAGGCTCCTGAACGTGTGGAGCGTGCCTTCGTCCATTTGATCCCCAGGGTCCTCCGACTACGCCAGATCCGTATCTGGGAAGATACTGACCGTGACGGTCACGGGTAGCGCTACCACGCCTGCCACCGTGGTGAACTCCGTGTATCGGCCGCCCCTCCCCCTGGTGCTCAATCAGATGCGGTCTGAAGCAGCCATCCAACGAGCTCCTTCAGGTCGCGTACGACGACGTCGGCCCGCGCCGCACCGGTGGGTCCCTCGCATTTGCGATTCACCCAGGCAACGGGCACACCAAGTGCACAGGCAGGCACAATGTCGTGGAAATAACTCTGCGCGGCGTGAAGCCAGCGGGATCGCCCGATCACCTGCCGTGCCCTCAAGAAGTGTCCGTCTGCGGGTTTGTACGACTCCACTTGCTCAGCCGTGATCAGCAAGTCGAACTCGACCTGGAAGTGGGACAGGGTTCCCCTCAGCAGATCGTCATCCACATTCGACAGGATTCCCAGCCGATAACCCTGTTCCCGCAAAACCAGCAGGGCTGGATTGCTGTCATCGAAAGGCGGCCAGCCAGGTAGGCTCTCAGCCAGGAATCGTGCCTGCTCGTCTCCCAGTGTCCAACCGAGGCGTCGGGCGACTCCCAGCGCCGTATCATGCAGTACGTCTCTGTACGACCGATATTGACCCGCTTCCACCTCGGGTTCAACCTCGTGGTAGGCTTCGATTATGGAGCTGCGCTCGAGGGAAACACCGGTCTCCAGCGCAGCCCCCGCTATCGCCTCGGTGATACCTGTTTCCCAGTCGATCAATGTGCCGTAGCAGTCGAACGTGATGATGTCGTAGTCCATAGAACGATCAGTTAGATGCCAACGATGCCGCTTCATCCGCTGGCGACCTTAGTCAGCCGGTATCGTTCGGTCTCGCCCGACACTGCGCCGTTCCCGATAGCCAGAGGAGAACATGCCGTGACGAAACCCCACACTGCAAGTGCCTTACTCAAGTCACACTCGGTGTCTCGAGCGCAGCCGCCCACGAAGTTGGCCTCCAACGGGCCCCGGGATTGTCGGTAGTACCGTGCGTGACTAGGTCATACTGGAGCGGTTTCTCGAGCTCGCACAAGGTGCTAACGCACTGTTCGTAGTGATCCCAGCCGCGGGCGGACATGATGATTCGACCCAGTACTGATGAGGACTGCGACAATTCGAAGTTGCAGGTGTGACCAGGGACGCCTTCAGAGCAAGCACGGCACAACAACCGACTGGCACAGTGGTCTGGGAGAAATGGCCGGGCGTGCCCTAGCACACTCGAAAACCCGCTCCATCCGCCAGCTGCCGCTGCTACAGTACGCGTAACTCCATACGGCACCTGCATTTCGCTCTCGTGACCCGGCTACGCGTGACCATGCTCACGCGTGCCGCGTTGCCACTGTCACCGCACCACGCCGGTCCAGCAGCCATCTTGGCAACTCCCAGATCAAGCCCGAGGCGTGGAGGCCTGCCGTCCCACGTGGAGCGCGGTACATGCGCGGGTGACTCGGGCCAACCTCATCGAAGGGATTCCCTATGAACGGCGGTAATGTCAGGAAAGTTGTGCCCCTTGCCGGGTTGCTCGGGCTCGCCGCGGCGGTCGCGGCGTGCGACCTCATTCCGGGCACTGGGCCAAACGACTTGGACCAGTACCAGTTCTTCAGTGAAGTCACACTGCCCGAATTCGAGCACCTGGTCCAGGAAGGCAGCGCGCGGGTGGAAATCGTTCTCTCTACCACGGTCGCTGCGCTATCAGAAGACGCTCTAGTCGCACGAGAAATCGAGGTGCGGGGCGGGGCCGCCTTGGAGGACGAGGAAGAGATCGTGGGTCGAATAGCGGATCTCGATGCCGACAACGGTATCCTGGTGCTCGAACTGGGAGACATGAGAGTCGAGTTCGACGAGGAGACGACCTTCAGAAAGGGCGACGCCACGTGGGAGCTCGGGCAGTTCATCGGGCACGTGACCGAAGCATTGACGTTCGACGAAACCGCAATGATCAAAGCCGAACGCGCGCCACGTGACGTGCCGCAGGCTCCGGACGACTCCACATTTGTCGCGCTCAGAATCTCGCTGATCAGCGCGGAGCATGCTCCGGAGATCGACGTCAACATCGACCTGGACAACCTGCTGATCAGCGATAGTCCTCCACCTGACGGCTGGGTCCACGTCCTCGGCCGGATGATCGAGCTCCGCATGAGCGAGGACATCACCCAACTGCACTCCGAGCGTGACGACCTAGAGAAGAAGGAATTCGGGGGCAAGGTCAAAACAGCCAATGCCTCTGCCGGCACATTTGAGCTCGCGGATGGTACAGTTATCAGGATCGTCGACGACACCAAGTTCGCCTACGAATCCGGTGACCAGCATCGACTTGGCTCGCTGGAAGCTGTTGCCGCAGCACTGGACGACGGCCTGCAAGTGTGGTCGGCTGGCTGCGGTGTGGTGGAGCGCCACGACCCGCTCACCATCGTCGCCATGCACGTGGTGTTCGAGGTCGAAGACCCATCCAAGAAGAGCTACGAGGGAGTGGTGACATCTGTCGACGAGAATACTGGTCTGGTGACACTCTCGAACGACATAGTGATCCGCATAACGGACGAAACCGAGATCAAGCAGAATCCCGAAGATGACCGCTATCTCACCTCCGTGGGTGCGGTTGCTGAGGCGTGGAGGGCGGATCAGAAGGTCGTCGCCTGGGGTGAGGGGGTAGTAGAGAGTGAAGATCCTCTAACAATTCGGGCGGTCTGCGCCGTGTTCAAACTCGCCTTGCCAGCGGTCGAAGGTTTCGAGGGTGAGGTTTCAGACGTGGACGTGGATGCCGGTTCGGTGACTCTCTCCAACGGAACCGTGGTGTACGTGACCGACACCACCGTGATCAAGTACGAGGAGGGTGATACTCACCGGCTCCCATCGCTACAGGCGGTCTCGGATGCCCTATCGGCCGACACCCCAGTGTACACTGGCGGCGAGGGTATCGTGAAACAGAAAGACCCCCTGAAGCTGGAGGCACTGCACATCGTGTTTGAGATCTAGGGAATAGGGGCCTGGACGGCGGACGGTGAGCGAAAATGGCGTGTTGGCACGCGGCTCACCGCCCGCCGTTCACCGCTCATCGCGGAGTGGAGTCTGGCAGTCCTCCATCCACTGGAATCGTTGCTCCCGTCGTCGGGGTCTGACGCGTGGCAAAGAACAGCACCGCCCGTGCGACATCACTAGCCGACACTCTCACCTTCAGCAAGTTCCGGTTGCGATAGTACTCTTCAAGGCCTTCTTCATCGAGACCGCGTGCTTGCATCCGCGCGGGTCCGACCTCGGCCCAGAGGCCCGATCGGCGCTCGCCATGTGAAAATACGGCATCCGGTGCCACCATGTTGACACGCACATCCAACTCGGCGAGCTCGAGACTGGCAATGCGGGCCAATTGATGACCCGCAGCCTTCGTGGCGCTGTATGCACCGAACCCGGCGCCAGGGGCAAACACGTTTTTGGTGGAAACCAACACCACGTCGCCACCAGCCCCCTGTCCCGCAAACAGGCGAGCCGCCGCGCGAAGCAGCACCAGCGTACCTTCGACATTGACCGCCTCCAGGCGCTGGAAATCGCGCAGCTCCATGTCTGCGAGAGACGACACGTGGGCCAGACCAGCATTCATGACGATCAGATCGATCCCTCCCCAAGTATCAACCACTGCAGCGAACGCCTCGGCTACACCGGCGTCACTGCAGACATCCAAAGGCACGCCCACAACTCGATCTCCGTGCACCTCGCGCATATCTGCCGCCAGACTATCGAGCCCAGGGCCCGGGAGATCTGTGACCGCCACGTGCGCTCCTGCTTCGAGCAACGCCTCGCAGATGCCCGAACCGATTGCACCTGCGGATCCGGTTACTAGGGCAACCGTACCGATAGGTAGCAGTCCGGCTTGGCAGCGTAGCTTGGCTTGTTGAAACGTGTCATACTCCATCGCGAAGAGGTAATCCTCGCTCAGACCGTCGTAGGTCCCTCCGGTTTCGACGATCGCGGTTTTGACATCGATGGTCTGAGCCATGATGTCTCGAGCGATGTCGGCTTCCCGAACATCGCGGCCAGCACATACGATGCCCACGCCCGGGAGCATCACCACCTTGGGAAGAGTATCGGTCGCGTGGCCAGGCGCAGCCGCATGGCGTCGCAGATAGTCCGTGTAGTCCCGTGAGAACCGCTCTATCTCGGCGACGAGTCTGGATTTCAAATCCGCGGTACCGACCACATCGACACCATCAACCCATAACGGACGTACGCCGGTTCGGATCAGGTTGTCCGGCGTGAGCGGCGGCGACAGCGCAAGCTCCCTACCATTGTCGGACTCGAGGAACCAGAGGGCATCCTCATCCAGGAGCGGTCGTAGAATGACACGCCGAGCGGGCAGGCTCGAATGATCGTCCCGAACGATCAGACTCCCCCGCAGGACGGGTGCAACGGCTCTGTAACGCTCCACTGCCTTCTGCAATCCGATGGCGGTCTGCCCTACCAGCGCACGGCCGGTCCGCCGCGCCTTCAGACACTGCTCGGCCCGGCTCACCAGCTCGATCGTTCTATCATACGCCTCTCGCGCAGTCGCACCCCAGGTGATCAGCCCGTGGTGCATCAATACCAGGCCGTCGCACTCAGAGTGACTCGCAAACGCGCGAGCGGCCGCTGCGGCGAGCTCGAAGCCGGGCTTCACATACGAGATAGTGGCGACCTTTTCGCCCAGCGCCTCCACGATCAGGCGTTCTGCATCCTTGCGATTCGTGAGCGCGAGAACCGCCGCTGGATGGGTATGATCGATGAATTTCGGCGGGAGGAATACGTGCATCAGGGCTTCGATTGAAGGCAGACTACCATGCGGGCGAGCCAGATGCAGTGACAGCTCCCGCTTCATCGCCTCGTCACTCAGCGACTCCAGCGCGGCGAGTCTGGCCAGGTAGTCCTGGTCGAGCGCGACAAACCCTTCCTGCCCGATCTCACGCATGTCCTGACCCGAGGCCTTCACATAGATGACCCGCTCGACCGCACCGAACACATCGGTGAGAGATGTCTTGACAGAGACGTTTCCACCGCCATGAAGAACCAGATCCGGCTCAGAGCCGATGAGTCGCGCGGAATAGATGCGATGAGACAGATCGGGCTGCCGCTGTCCGTCCACCGTGGCGATCAAGGTGCCGGCTGCGTCTTCATTCCACTTGTTCTTCATGATTGATCTGCCGGCCGCCTACCCATCACGCTCCGCCTTTAGCGTCTCGTAGAGCTCATGAGCTGCCGCAGCGCCCATCCCATCGTGCACCACGCCTCGCACGGCCTCGATCATCGCAGCCGGTGCATCCGACTGGAATATGTTGCGCCCCATATCGACGCCGCTGGCACCTTGATCGATCGCATCGCGGGCCATCTGCAGTGCATCGAGTTCGGGCAGCTTCTTTCCCCCGGCAATCACGATGGGCACGGGACATGCAGCTGTGACAGTCTCGAATCCGGGTACGAAATACGTTTTGACGAAGGCGGCACCCAGCTCGGCACAGATTCGTGTGGCCAAGCCGATGTACCGCGCATCACGGGTGAGTTCCTTACCCACCGCCGTCACACCGAGCACCGGCATCCCAAAGCGATTGCCCGCGTCGACCAACCGTGTCATGTTGTGGACCGTCTGCGTTTCGTTCTCCCCGCCGATGAACACTTGCACTGCCATGGCGGCGACATTCATTCTGACTGCGTCCTCCACATCGACCGCGATGCGTTCGTCGGAGAGTTCTCGAAGAATACTGGGACCTCCACTGGATCGCATTACAACCGAGTTGCGGACTGTGGGCGGGATGATCGACCGCAGGATACCCCGGGTCAGCATCAGTGCATCGGCATGCGGTGCGAGCGGCAAGATCGACACATCGATCCGTTCCAGCCCGGTGGTGGGACCTTGGAAGTATCCGTGGTCAAAGGCCAGCATGACTGTCTTACCGGAGGCTGGATTGAAGATCCGTGCCAGCCGGTTTTTGAACCCCCAGTCGTAGCAGTTAGATCCTTTGAGAAAGAAGGCGTCGCTCGTCTGCGGGACGTCGAGATGGTAGTTCTTCTGCGCCTCAGAGGCGTCAGCTTCGGGCATGATTGGGCTCCTGAACTGGTTGTACCAACGTGGTAATGTGGCGCCTGCCGCGTTGGGTGTACAGGAGGGGGGAGCGGGGAGCAGGGAGCGGGGAGCGGTGCTAGCCCAAGACGTTCGGAGCCGGGATCGGGCGTCCCGATGCACACCCCGGCTACGTGAAGTTCCGCTCCCCGCTCCCTGCTCCCCGCTCCCCGTCTTTCTCAGCCCTGTCCCGCGGCGAGCCCGCCAGTCGGATCAGTCACCACACCGAACCTCCGATACAGCACCGGTACCAGCCATAGCTGCACCACCAACGCCAGCACCAGTCCAGCCAGTGAATCGATGGCATAGTGATTCTGCGTGTAGGTCGTGGATAGCGTGACCCCCAGGGCTTCGAGTGACATGAGGATTGCGACCCATCGCGGAAAGTACTTCCAGCCGATGTAGGCGGCGCTCACCGCCGCTGCCACATGCGAACTCGGGAAGGAGCAGCCCAGGGAGTCGCCTGAAGCCTGCAGTATCTGGTTGATGCCGTAGAAGAAACCCGATGTGTGGGGACCTTGAAAGGGCTCCTGCAGGAAGTGTGGGCCGTCCACGGGGAAGACGGCGTAGGTGACGAAGCAGATAAGGTAAACCAACGCCAGACGGAATGTCGTATCACGCAACGCGGGGCGACGTTTTTGGAACAGCAGCACGATGGGCGGCAGAAAGACGAGCAGATAGTAGCATTCGTACGACAGATACATCAACTCGCTAAACCAGAGCGCCGACATGTTCGGCATCCAGACTGCGTGCAGCGCCACTCTGAACACGAACAGGTCGAGAGCGGCTATCGCTGCATCATTGCTCTGCAGTGCCAGCACCGGCCTCACGACATCCAGCTCTGGCCAGAATACTGCCAGGAACAGAAGCGGGTAGATCTCTCGGATAGTGGTCACCGGTTCCGAGAGGTTCTCTGGAGCTCGCGCCAACAACCACAGTAGTACGAGGCCCGCCAGGTGCGCTCCGGCGAGAATCAGGGCAAACCACACCCTGTTCAGCTGCGTGAGCCAGATGACGGCGAGAATCAGGTTGTACGCTGCTACCACCCAGTCTACGGGCAGCAAGCGGCGCATGCCGAATGTATCACTCACGTTGTGTCCCTGAGTCCTCCTCCGGGGTCATGGCATTCACCAGGGCCACATCGAAACAAGCCCCGCACAACATTGCCCGCCGCTGTCGATCAGGCCAGACGCGCCACTTCCGCCTGTCTGAAACAACCGACGACGTGGTCATTCACCATGCCTGCAGCCTGCATGAACGCGTAGCATATCGTTGAGCCAACGAATTTGAATCCTCGCTGCTTCAACGTCTCGCTCATGGCGTCTGACTGCCGTGTCCTCGCCGGCAACTGCCGCACCGATCGCCAGTGATTCTGCCGCGGCACGCCGCCCACAAACTGCCAGATGAACGCATCGAACGAACCCCACTCATCTTGGATTCCCAGAAACCGCTGCGCATTGTTCACGGCTGATTCGATCTTGAGCCGATTCCGTACGATGCCTTCGTCGGACAGCAGTCGCTGGACCTTCCGCTTGGTGTAGCGAGCCACAGTGGCGGGCTCGAAGTCATCGAACGCCCGCCTGAAGTTGCTCCTCTTATTGAGAATGATTGCCCAGCTCAGGCCTGCCTGGAATGCATCCAGCACCATGAACTCAAACAGCTTGCGATCATCGTGGACCGGCACTCCCCATTCCTGATCGTGATAGGCGATCATGAGACTACTACCGAGACACCATTCGCAGCGGTCGGTCATACGCTGGATCTCTCACTGAAGTGGGTCATGTGGGCGTGGAGCAGATGGTCATTGCTCCCGACCGTGGGGTCGGGACGTCAGACACGCCCGCTCAAGCGTTTCGATCAGAGCGCGGTCCTACGACCCGCATCACTCCGAGGGTCACCTCCTCCAGAGCCTTGCGCAGCTTGCGTTCGGCCCTTCCTGCAACTGCCTGCCAGGCCGTTCGCGCTGCCAAGTATGAACCCGCGCCGACAGCCGCCAGTGTCCCAAGATCGATGGGACTGCCGGTAGACACGCTGGCTCCGACCAGCAGTGCAGCACCGATACCGGCGACAAGGCCATACACGAAGACGGCTCCCCGGCCGTACTGCCCTCCGATCCGTATCGCGGTCTTGCCTTCACGTGGTGATACCGTAACGAACGATTCACCTTTGACGCTCACCGATCTCCACTCCAGCGAACCCAACACCCGGCTCACTTCACCCCGTTTTCCCGTGGTGCGGCGGATCGCGTCGAGCACATCGGCAAACTCCGCTTCGCTGACTTCTCCTGCGATGACCCTCCCGATCTGATAGCCGGTCGGAGCTCCCAGCACAGGAGCGGATTTCACGGTCGGCTCAGCATCCACCGCCTGCGCCGCCTCCGCCACATAGCGGGGATCGATGCCAACCTCTACAGCCAACTGCTCGACCTCTGCAAGGGTGTGGCTCTGCTCCTGCCTCACAGCGTCGGCTCCGTGCGCCTGCAGGTCGGCGGCACGCCGCAGTATCAGAGCCATCTCCCTGTCGCTGTAGCGACGTCTGTCCTTGCGCGAGTCGGCCATTGTAACCCCGCTGAGGCTGCCACACGCTGCCGCTGTCCCGCGGCCCGATCGCACGCGCTCACGGCGGTAAGTCATATTTCGTCCAGGGCTCAGAACAGCACACAGCCCGTCCGCCCGTGAGCACGAAAGACTGATATTACACCGCTGGAGGTCGGCTGTCAGCATTCAGTGCCTCGGCGCTGCGACGTGAGCTGCCCCTCGGATCCCGTCCGCGTCGCAACGCCGGGCACCCTCGCCAATCCACGGGACAACCCACATCTTTGATCCAGCAGGACTCGAATGTCTTGGTACCCCGGAGAAACACCATGAGACGGAGAGCTTTTCTTCAGACTGGTATGGCCGCCGGAATCGCGGGAGCTACGGGACTCGGCTCCACACCCAGTCACATCCGTACAACACCTATCACGGCGGAAGGACCCCTGCGACTCAGCTCGAACGAGAACGCGCTCGGCCTGTCACCGGCAGCGCGGCGCGCAGTGATCGACGGCATACCCGAAGCCAACCGTTATCCTGGTGCCAAGAGACGTGAGCTCGTGGCGGCGCTGGCCGCCAAGCACGGGGTCGCACGCGAGAGCATCGTGCTCGGTTGTGGATCGACGGAGGTTCTGCAAGTCATGGTGCAAGCCAGTGCCACTCGGCGATGTGCTCTCGTGACCGCAAACCCCACCTTCGAAGACGTCTTCGATTATGGCATTCCCGAGACGTACCGCGTGGAGCGGGTCCCGCTCGACGCCAACATGGCCCACGACATCGATCGGATGCGTGATCTAGCCGCACTTTCCTGGGATCCCGTACTCGTATACATCTGCAATCCCAACAACCCTACCGGGACGCTCACGGCTTGCAGCGATGTGGATTCCTGGATCGAGGATGCGCCCGCCAACATCCGATTCATGATCGACGAGGCCTACTTCGAGTACGTGGACGACGACGGATATTGGTCGGCGATCAAGTGGATTGAGCAGCGTCCCAACGTCGTCGTTGCCAGGACGTTCTCCAAGATCTACGGCATGGCCGGCATGCGTCTGGGATACGGCATCGCCCACCCGGATACAGCCGCGCACATCCGACGATTCATGTGTCAGGTCAACGCGAACGAGCTGGCGCTCAGGGCGGCGCTCGCCTCGCTGGAAGACGGTGGACTCGTGGGCCGCAGCCTGGATGCGAACACACGTGCCAAGCAGGTCGTCTACAGCTGTCTCGAGGAACTCGATCTGGAGTACCTGCCCACTCAAACGAACTTTGTCATGCACCGCATCAACGGAGACCTGAGAACGTATCGGGAGCGGATGCGGGAGCACGACGTGTGGGTCGGCCGACCGTTCCCTCCGATGCTCAGCTACAACCGGCTTTCGTTCGGGCTGCCCGAAGAGATGGAGCGTTTCACCGAGGTCTTGCGGGAGTTCCGGACCAAAGGTTGGGTGTGAAGGCACGTCAGATCCTAGGCAAGTACCGCATAATCTCTCGCCTAGGCGAGGGCGGCTTCGCCACGGTGTATCGCGCCTATGATATGATCGAAGGCATTCCGGTAGCCCTCAAGATCCCGCATAAGCGACTGCTCACTAAGGAGGTGCTGGAGACCTTTCGCAAAGAAGTTCAGCTCACGGCGAGACTCGACCACCCCAGCATTCTCCAGATGAAGAACGCTAGCTTCATCGGCCGGCAGTTCGTCGTCGTCTACCCACTCGGCGAGGGTACGCTCGAGCAGCGGTTGAATCGGCGGCTGTCAACCAAGGTGGCACTCGGCTACGTCGAGCAGATGCTGGAGGCCCTGGCCTACGCGCATCAACACCGGATAATCCACTGCGACATCAAACCGGACAACTTCATTCTGTTCCCGGGAGGCAGGATACGACTCGCAGACTTCGGCATCGCCAAGGTCGTGCAGCGCACGGGGTTGTTGAGTGCGAAGGGGACGGGGACCTTAGGGTATGTTGCTCCGGAGCAAGCGCTGGGCAAACCTTCGTTTCGATCGGATGTGTTCTCCCTCGGGCTGGTATTCTACCGCATGTTCTCCGGCCATTTGCCAGAATGGCCGTATGAGTGGCCACCGCCCGGAAACAGACGCATCGCGGAACGCGTGCATGCCGACTTCCTGACATTCACCCAGCGCGCTCTTCAGGTCGACGAGCGGAAGCGCTACAAAGATGCCATCCAGATGTTGGCACGGTTTCGGCGCACCCGGAAACAACCCTCGCGGGACAGCAGGAGGCGCAAATCGGCCCGCACCACCCCAGATTGGCGTACCGTCAAGTTGCGGGACTTTCGGCGCTCGTTCGGCAAGGAACTCTCAGCCACATCCACTTGCGGCCGCTGTCACGGACCCATATCGGAGGCAATGCAATACTGCCCTTGGTGCGGGGCTCGGCGCAGGGTACATCGCGGGGCCGTACCATTTCCACGTCGGTGCAACAGATGCGGCCGTGGCGTCAAGCTCGATTGGCGATTCTGCGCTTGGTGCTACGGGCCGGCGATTGGCCTTTCGTCCAACCGGTCTTACAGTGACACCCGGTACACGGCCCGCTGTACCAACGCTTCGTGTCGTCGAAGAGAGCTGATGCCGTTCATGCGGTACTGCCCGTGGTGCGGGCGCAAGGTGAGACGCAAATGGAGGATCCTCGACTCAAAGCACAAATGCGACCGCTGCGGCTGGGGTGTTCTGCACGAATACTGGAGCGTTTGCCCCTGGTGCGGCAAGAGCCTAGCACGCTGAGCCAATGTAGATCGCGTGCCTGCAGGTGGGTTGCACTGGCTGAGCGTGCTCTAGCTTCCGTGCCGTCAGGCGATAAGTTTGTGTTGCGTCCCGGCTTCATCACGAAGCCGGGACGCTGTAATAGCGGAGAAGACCTTCACACTCGTCTCACGAACCGCCGGAGTGCCTATGCGGAGATCGTCTCTAGCCAGCGCACTTCTCGCTAGCCTGATCGAACAATCCACGAATACTACTCCGGAGCACGAGTAGTCATGACGATGAAGCCGGCACACATGTACTGCTACCCGCAACGCAAGTCATGGCTCTGCTGAAGACCGAGCGTCTCTCCAAGCAGCTGTCGTTGCTGGACGTTTACCTGATCAGCACCGGTGCCATGTTCAGTTCCGGCTTCTTCCTGCTGCCCGGTATTGCTGCATCCGCGGCCGGTCCATCAGTCGTGCTGGCATACTTCATCTCGGGCTTGCTCATTGTGCCCGCCTTGTTGAGTCAGGCTGAACTGGCCACTGCCATGCCCCGCGCAGGAGGAGCGTACTACTACCTCGATCGGACGCTCGGTCCTCTGGTAGGCACAATGGGTGGCTTTGGCGCCTGGTTTGCCCTGATATTGAAGAGCGCCTTCGCCCTGATAGGCATTGGCACCTACCTGGCACTCTTCTTCGATGTTCCGTTCACACCGATAGCAGTGACTTTTGCCGTCATATTCGGCATTCTGAACATCTTCGGCGCTAGAGAGTCGACCGGCCTACTCCGCTGGCTCGTATTCGGATTGCTTACGCTCCTGGCCTTCTTCGTTATCGACGGACTGGCGAACGCGTCTTCGCTCGGTTTCACGGAGACGTATCGGACACGGTTCACGCCGTTCCTGCTGCATGGAGTCGACGGCCTACTCGGAACGGTCGGTCTGGTGTTTGTATCGTATGTCGGCTTGACACAGGTCGTGACACTCGCAGAAGAGGTCAAAGACCCGGAACGCAATATTCCGCTGGGCATGACGATCTCTCTGATAACCGTGGCCACCATGTATGTGGTCGGTGTCGCCATCATGGTAGCGGTGCTGGGAATTGATGAACTCAGCCGTAGCCTCACACCGGTGGCACATGCGGCGCAGCAGATGTTTCACTGGCTCCCGCCGCGTGTGGGCGAGTTCTTGCTGGTGGCTGCCGCCGTTGCTGCCTTCGCTTCTATGTCCAATACCGGAATCCTGGCTGCATCCAGATACCCTCTGGCAATGGCACGTGATCACCTAATTCCAGGGAAGCTTGCCACGCTGGGCCGATTTCGCACCCCGGTCTTCTCCATAATCCTGACCTGCTCGATACTGATTCTGTTTCTGGTACTGCTGGATGTGCGTGGAGTAGCGGAACTCGCCAGCGCAATCCAACTGACCCTGTTCGGCCTCCTCAACATCGCGGTCATCGTCATGCGTGAGAGCCGCATCGAAAGCTACGATCCCGGGTTCCGATCACCGCTCTATCCCTGGGTCCAGGTCGTGGGTATAGTCGCGCCCCTGGTCCTCGTCGCTGAGATGGGCTGGCTTCCGGCTCTGTTTACCATGGGCGTGTTCGCGGCGAGCATCGGCTGGTACAACTACTACGCCCGAGGTCGACTGGCTCGCGATGGCGCAATCTATCACGTGTTCGAGCGCCTAGGCCGTCGCCGTTTCGCTGGACTGGACCGCGAGTTGCGCGATATCATGAAGGAGAAAGGTGCTCGGGCAGCGGATCCCTTCGACGAGATAGTAGCACGGGCCTTTGTGATCGATTTAGAGACGGCGAGCGCGCTGACCGACGTCGTGAACGATGCCTCGGATCTGCTGCAGCGCCGCGTTCCAGCCGATGCGGTTCAAATCAGAGAGGGATTCATCCGAGCAGTGGAGAGCGGTCTCGCACCGGTATCTCACGGAGCGCTGCTGCTCCATATGCGGCTCCCCGACATGGCGTCGTCCGAGCTAGTGTTGGTGCGTTGCGGCATCGACCTGGACGTAGGTGCCGCTGACACCGAGTTGAGCCGCCAGGCTGCTGAGTACCCGATCCGGGCCGTTTTCTTCCTGGTGAGTGGAGAGGGCGACGCCGGACAACACCTGCGAATACTCGCTCAGCTCGCCGGTCGGATCGAAGACGACGGTTTCATGAGCGAATGGGTCAACGACTACGACGAACAGGAACTAAAGGAAACGCTGCTGCGGGATGATCGATTCCTGTCACTGCGTTTGCGCACCGGCACTAGGTCCGAGTCACTGATCGGGAAATCGTTACGAGAGATCCACCTGCCGGAAGGTAACCTCATCGCGTTGATCCGCAGGTACGGTGAAACCCTGGTTCCTCGCGGTGGCACCATCCTACGTGGGGACGATCGCCTGACCATCATCGGTACCCCAGCGGGTCTGCGCGAGGTCGAGCTACGGTACGGCGGGGCGCACGACACCAGAGAGTATCCGATCAGCCAGAACAACCAGACTTGATCCCCCTCAGAGTTGGAGGCCGGCATGAGAACGACGGCAGTCGCTGCCACACTCTTGCTGTTACCAGTCGCGATGTACACACAAGATCGACCCTCAGGTAGGCCATTCGCCACGCGTTCCGAGGCGATCGCTCGCAACGGCATGGCTGCCACGAGCCAGCCGCTGGCGACCGGAGTCGCGCTTGACATACTGAAGGCAGGCGGCACTGCCGTCGATGCGGCCATCGCTGCCAACGCTGTCCTGGGTCTGGTCGAGCCCACCGGCAACGGTGTGGGTGGTGACCTGTTCGCAATTGTCTGGGATGCTACGTCACGGCGACTTCATGGCCTCAATGCCAGCGGTCGTTCTCCGAGATCGCTCACCATCGACGAGTTCAAGCGGCGCGGTCTCACACGAATCCCGGCCTACGGCCCGCTGCCCGTCTCGGTCCCTGGAGCGGTGGACGGCTGGTTCGAGTTGCACAGCAGGTTTGGCCGCCTGCCGATGGAGCAGGTTCTGGCTCCTGCCATTGCGTATGCACGAGATGGATTCCCGGTGACCGAAGTCATCGCTCAATACTGGCAGAACGGCACAGATGTCCTCAGGGACTGGCCGGGGTTCGCCGACGTCTACATGCCCAACGGCCGGGCGCCCCGTAAGGGAGAGATCTTCAAGAACCCAGCACTCGCCAACACCCTGGAAATGATCGCTCGTGGCGGCCGCGACGAGTTCTACAGGGGTCAGATCGCTCGTACCATCGATGCCTACATGAAGCGCACGGGCGGCTTCCTGTCGTACGAGGACCTCGCCACTCATCAGTCCGAGTGGATCGACCCGGTATCTACGGACTACCGTGGCTATACCGTTTGGGAACTTCCCCCCAACGGTCAGGGAATCGCGGTGCTCCAGATGCTCAACATCCTCGAGGGCTTTGACATCAAGGCGATGGGCTTCGGAAGCGCCGATTACCTCCATGTGCTCACCGAGGCGAAGAAGCTAGCATTCGAAGACCGTGCCAAGTTCTACGCTGATCCAGCCTTCACCGAGATTCCGGTCGACTGGCTCATATCGAAGGAGTATGCAGCTCAGCGGCGTGCCCTGATCGATATGGGTCGCGCTTCACCCGAGTATCCTGCCGGCGATCCTGCACTGGAAGCCGGCGAAACGATCTACCTCACCACCGCTGACAGCGACGGCAACATGGTCTCCCTCATCCAAAGCAACTACCGCGGCATGGGATCGGGTATGACACCCGATGGCCTCGGCTTCGTGCTGCAGGACCGGGGGGAGCTGTTCAACCTCGAGCAGGGACACTTCAATAGCTACGAGCCGGGCAAGCGACCGTTCCATACCATAATTCCGGCATTTGTGACCAAGGATGGCGAGCCCTACATCAGTTTCGGTGTGATGGGAGGGGCGATGCAACCGCAGGGACACGTACAGGTCCTCGTGAACATCATTGACTTCGGCATGAACCTGCAAGAAGCCGGGGACGCGCCGCGCATGAGACACACCGGTTCCTCTCAACCCACCGGAGAGATCATGACGCGCGGTGGGACCGTCAACCTGGAATTCGGCTTCGCGGACGAAGTGATTCGAGCACTCGTTGCGCGGGGACACGAGGTGCGACACACTCTCGGCGGTTATGGTGGCTACCAGGCAATCATGTATGACGCAGCAAACCGTGTCTACTTCGGCGCGTCCGAATCCAGAAAGGACGGCCACGCAGCAGGATATTAGCCGTCAGACGCGGTGGGGAGAGGAGCCAGCCGTGTCCCGTCTCTCGGTCCGCTATCTGCCTGCTCCTGCCGGTACCGGTGGAGCCTGCTGCGCCGGTACCGGCGACACATAAGGCTTTCCTTCGGTAACCTCGGCGAAGAATGCTCGTGCCCGTTCCAGCAATGAGGCATCGGTGAGCATGTCAACACCAGTGAGCGCGAGCACCTTGGCAGCAACCAGCGCCCCGCGCACAGATCCTTCCGCACCATGCGAGGCCGATGTCGCCCAACTATGCCAGGGTATACCTGCGGCTGCGGTCGTCACTGTGAGCCCCACCGTCGGAGTGATGTGACTAACCTCTGCTACGTCGGTCGAGCCACCACTTATCGGCAGCGGCTCGTCAGCCAGCGGCTTTATCTCGACGCTCAGCCCCGTCTCGTCCAGCTGCAGCGCCTGCTGTAGCTGGCGAGCGAACTCCTGGTCCGCAGCAGTGAAGTCGGGGGCACCAACCGCCTCCAGGTTCCGCTGCATCACTTCTTGTAGCGGCCGGTTGAACACCACTGCGTGAACACCGGTTATCAGCCTCACATTGTACGTTGTCCGCGTTGCGAGCGCTGCACCTTCGGCAATCTTGAGGATCCAGTCGTAGTACCGCTCCACCCCTGCTCGGTCCGCATCGCGCACATAGTACCAGACTTTGGCGTATTCAGGCACGACATTGGGAGCCTCGCCCGCAGATGGTATCACGTAATGGATACGAGTGCTCTCCTTGACGTGCTCACGCATCAGATTCACGCCGTGATTCATGAGCTCGACGGCATCCAAGGCGCTCCGACCATTCCACGGATCCGCCGAAGCATGAGCCGCCTGCCCGAAGAACTCGACAGTGAAGTTGTTGAGTGCCCGCGAACGCTCGTTGTTGACGGCATTTTCGAGGCCCGGATGCCATTCCAACGCTGCGTCCAAGTCTTCGAACAGGCCCGCCTTGGCCATGTACACTTTACCTACCACTGTCTCTTCGGCTGGTGTGCCATACAGCCGAACAGTCCCCCTCAAACCGTACTCATCGATCACTCGCTTGAGCACCATCGCCGTCGCCACCGAAGCCGCGCCGAACAGGTTGTGGCCGCATCCTTGGCCGCTCGTCACACCATCCGACCGGACCTCTCGGCGTGGCACCGGGGCATTGCCCACACCCGGCAGAGCGTCGTACTCGGCCAGGACCCCGACGATCGGTTTGCCGTTCCCGTACGAGGCCACGAACGCAGTCGGCATGCCTGCCACACCGCGCTCCACCACAAAGCCATCAGCTTCGAGTAAGCCGGCCAGGAACTCGGCTGACCGGTACTCCAGCATTGCGGTTTCAGAATAGTCCCATAGGGTCTGAGACATGTGGTGGACCTCAGCCGATAGCGCATCGACGGCAGCCAGAGCGAATCGTTTCTCCTGACTCAGAGCCTGTGCAGTGAGCGACGTGCATGGCACCGCTGACAGCACTAGCGTCAGCCACAAACTGACGAGTGCCTGCAGTGCACGCCTACCGGATGCCGTGGCCGTCTGGATCTGCTGGTACATCGGAATCTCCTTGGTCGCTCAGTTGAAGCGGGGTGCCGAAAAGTAGCCACGGCGCTCCGCACGGTCACCACCACGCAGCCGGCGACCATCGACCGCTTCCTCGACGAGCCCGCCCGGCAGTCGGCTGACTCGGGGCCGGGCTGTGCCCAACCCCCCCAGAGCGAGATACCCGGCCCCACTGACCCGATCGCACAGCATTCACCTTCACGAACCTCGGCTGCGACCCAGATCACAGAAATCCGTGGCAGCCAGCGGGACTTTACTCATCCATCCTTGCGCAGCACCCGGGTTGTGATGCCCTCAGAGGGAGGTCGTACGAATGACTAGGACCGATGCGTGGGCCCGGCTGTGGGCCATTGCTGGTGCCTCCAGACTGCGGAGCGGTGCCTGGTATCCAGTCACGAAGGACGACGAGTCGGGCACAGTACACCTCGATGTCCCAGGAGGAACCGTTGCCGTGCCGCGCGACCTCGTCGAGATCAGAACCGCACGACCGCATCGTTTCACGGTCGTCTACCGCGCCGTCGACGGCCTCAACCCCGTTCAAGGAACCACAGCGGATCTGGGGAACCGATACGCCGTCTGCCCTTATTCCGGATCTCGTATCCGGCTCTTCGGACACCCCGAGCACGTGGAGTGCCGGGAATGTGGTTACCGCGGAGTGGTCGCCTGGTGGGAGACCGGTTGACAAGGACCAAGTAAATGCTGGAGGTTCACTCCGCAGACCTGTCGTCACGGGCAGGGATGCCGCTGGCGGAGGCTCCCGGCAGGTCGGGAATGAAGTCCTCGCCGGGGTTGATGAAACGATTCAGCTCGATCCTGTACTGCCGCTCGTAGAGCTGCCGATAGCGACCGCCGTCGGCTAACAGCTCGTCATGAGTCCCGCGCTCTACGATCTCACCTTGTTCGAGCACCAGAATCTGGTCGGCACTCTGGATGGTCGATAGTCGGTGAGCGATCACGAAGGTGGTGCGACCCTCACGCAGTGCCGCCAACCCCTCTTGGATCTGAGCCTCGCTCTCGCTGTCCAGGCTCGACGTCGCCTCATCCAATACCAGAATGCGGGGATTCGCAAGAATGGCACGCGCGATAGCTATCCGTTGTCTCTGCCCGCCGGATAACTTTACGCCTCGTTCCCCGACGACGGTGTCGTAGCCGTCGTCGAACCGATCCACGAACTCGTCGCAATGCGCGATCGATGCAACCTCCTTCACTTGCTCATCCGTCGCCCGCGGTGCGCCGAAGCGGATGTTCTCGGCAATCGTTCCGTCGAATAAGAAATTCTCCTGTAGCACGACACCGATATTGGCGCGGTAGTCCCTGAGCCTGAGTTTGGAGAGATCGCGTCCATCTACGAGGATCCTGCCAGCCTTAGGCCGGTTGAAAGCTGCCACTAGACTGATCAGAGTGCTCTTACCGGAGCCGCTCGACCCGACCAACGCGGTACTGGTACCGACCTCCGCGTCGAAGTCGATGTTCCTCAGAACCTCTACACCGGGATCGTACTCGAAGCTCACATCCTCAAAAACGAAATGTCCCTTGAGATCAGGCACCGCGTCCCGCTGTGCATCTTGCTCATCCTCCGTCGCCATGCTGCGGATCTCTCTGATCCGGTCGAGCCCGGCGAACGCCTCACTGATCTGTGTTCCAATTGATGCGATCTGGATGAGCGGCGAAGCAACCAGTCCGACGAACAGGACATAGGTGACAAAACCACCCAAGGTCATCCCCCCCGCAATTATCGATCGTGCCCCCACGATTATCATGACCACTCCGATCATGCCCACGATCACGGTCGAGAACGATGAGATCGCCGACACGCCCGTCACGCCCTTGGCAACGTTGCGGAACAGACGGTGTACACCTTTGGCAAACACGTGCTTCTCACGCCGCTCGGCGGTGTACGCTTTGACGATGCGGATGCCCCCTAACGTCTCCCCCAGCCTGCCTGTAACCTCCGCGTTGATCTTGCCGCGCTCGCGAAACAGCGGACGCAAGCGCGTGAACGCGAACGCCATTGCACCGCCGAACAATGCCAGAATCAGTATGGTGATCAACGTGAGACGCCAGTTGAGATAGAACAGCACGCCGAGCGCGATAGTGGCGGTGAACAGCCCACCCGTCAGCTGCACCAAGCCCGTCCCTACGAGATTGCGAATACCTTCAGCGTCGGTCATTACCCGAGAGATCAACACCCCGGTCTTGGTCGAGTCAAAGTAGTTGATCGGTAACCGTGCGACGTGCTGCTGCACTGTCTTTCGCATCTCCGTGATGGCGCGCTGGGCCGCTACGCCCAACACTTGCGACAGTGCGAATCCCGTGCTGGCCTGCACCAGTGTGGCTATTCCCACTGCCACTGCCAGCGGCAGCAAGAGATCCACCCGAGCATTCACGATCACGTCGTCGATTAGAAACTTGGAACTGTAAGGCAACACCAGTCCTGCGAGCCTGCTGACCAGCATGAGAAGCAGCCCCAGGACCAGGCGAGAGCGATGCGCCCAGATGATCTGCCTGGCTTCCTGCCACGCACTGGCGAAGTTGGGCTTCTTCTTTTCGGCACCTGCTCGCCTCACACGATGTCCGCCGTGCCCCGATCGCTCTCCACCATGGATTCGCATGGTGGCAAGCTAGTAAGAAGCCCGGCGGAACGGCAGGGCATGGAGTTCACGCGGACTTGATGCCACATTCACTGCCTATGGTTGAAGTGGCAGGATTGATTGAGTGCAGAGTAGAGCGACAGCAGGGAGCGGGGGCAGCGAACAACCGACGGAGCCGCCGGTGAACCGGGACGGAACCCAATCCGACGAGTGCAGGAATCGCATGGCAAGCCACCTCTCAGTCATCTGGCACCCGGCCTACGAGGTCGATATCGGACCGCACGTCTTTCCTACGCAGAAGTACGGTCTGGTCCGCGACCGCCTACTGGAAGATCACACCCTTACGACGGCTGATTTCGTGACCGCCGAACCAGCCAGCGATGAGCAAGTCGGCCTCGTGCACAGCGCAGAATTCATAGGCAAGATCAAGACTGGAGATTTCTCGCTCGAAGAGCAGATGATCCTCGAGGTGCCATTCTCGACCGAGCTCCGCGAGGCCATGTGGCTCTGCGCGGGTGGATCGATCATCACGGCGCGGCGCGCGCTGGAATCCGGTATTGCGGCGCATCTCGGCGGCGGCTTCCATCACGCATTCCCCAATCACGGTGAAGGATTTTGCCTGATCAACGACGTCGCGATTGCGATCCGCGCGTTGCTGCACGACGGATCCATAAATCGTGCCGCGGTGATCGACTGCGATGTCCACCACGGCAATGGGACGGCGGCCATATTCGCCGACGAGCCCGCTGTGTTCACCTTCTCGATGCACCAGGAACACAACTACCCGCCTTGGAAGCCACCCAGCGACCTCGATCTCGGCTTGGCGAACGGTACGGGCGACGAGCAGTACTTGAAGCTGCTCAGCCGACACCTCCCCGAAATCATCCAGCGTCATCGCCCCGACCTAGTCTTCTTCCTCGCCGGGGCCGATCCGTACCGGCATGATCAACTCGGCGGTCTCGGGCTCACCTTTGAAGGGCTCCGAATGCGGGACGGGCTCGTGTTTGATACGTGCTGGGACGCCAGCGTACCAGTAGCGCTGACGCTCGCCGGCGGCTACGCCATCCGGCAGGACGACACGGTAGAGATCCACTGCAACACGGTGCGCGAGGCCGCCCGCAAGCTGCGGGGTCAGCACCGCCTATCCGATTCGTGAAGACTGGCGGAGCCGGGTCCGAGGCCTCAGTATTCGAGTTCACATGACCCTGAAGCCTCGTGCGGCTCGGCACATGTGCGCCCGTGCGGGTTATCAGAAGGAGCGTCGTTCACTACAGATCGGCGCAGCGTGATACCGCACAACACCTGAGTCCGGAGCCGTACCCATGAAGCAGCCTCAAGCATGCCGTCACTGCAGCTACCATCTCCCGCCAGCTGCAAACTACTGCCCTGGCTGTGGCGCCCAGGTTCAGCCCAAGCCCGCAGGAGATGTAGCCCCCCTGGACCTCGAGAAGTTCTTCGGATACGCACTCGACATGTGCTGCATAGCCGGTGTGGACGGCTACTTCAAGCGGGTCAATCCTGCGTTCGAACAAACGTTAGGGTATAGCAGAGCCGAGCTTCTGGGACGGCCGTTCGTCGACTTCATACACCCCGACGACCGGCCCGAGACTCAGGCCGAAATCGGCAAGCTGGCGTCGGGAACACCGACGCTCCGGTTTGAGAACCGCTACCGCTGCAAGGACGGTAGCTACAAGGACCTGGCCTGGACGTCGTTCCCCGAGCCCGAGACCGGACTGCTGTACGCCGTTGCGCGCGACGTGACCGAACAAAGAAGGAGAGAGGACCGTGTCGACTCCCTGACCGGCCTGGCCACGCGCCGCGTGTTCGACGAGCGACTGATCGATGAGTGGAAGAGGGCCCATCGAGCCGGTACGTCTGTGGCATTGGGTCTGATTGATGTGGACCGCTTCAAGGAGTACAACGCAGCCTACGGCCACCGAGTGGGCGACGAGCGGCTGCGCCACCTGGCAACGCTAGTCGCGGAACATTGCCGCAGGGTCGGTGACCTCGCCGCCCGGTATGACGGCCAGGAGTTTGCGCTCCTCATGGACGGCGGGCTCGACAGCGAACAGGCCGCCGCCATGTGCGAGCGGATTCGCAGGACAGTGGCAGAACTGGAGATCCCACACGCCGATGCTGAGCCCGCCGGCGTGTTCACCGTGAGTGCCGGTGCGGCCGCTATGGTGCCTAGCCCGGATCTGGTGCCCGAGCGGCTGGTGAGTGCCGCCGAGACGGCGCTGCAGCATGCCAAACAAGAAGGCCGCAACAGGGTGGTCCAGGCACCGCCTGAGTAGCACCGCCGGCTGCGACTTCGTCGTGCCGTTATAGGGGACGCCATGCACCTACTCCGACCGAACGTGAGCGCGGTGGTGGTGCTGTTGTTCGCGGCGTGTGCGGTCGAACGGCAGTTTCCTCCTCAAGGGTACATAGACATCGACGATTCGGTCCGCCTGCACTACCGTACCATCGGTGACGGCCCCGACACCGTTGTAGTACCTGCCGGGATGTATCTCACCGAGGACCTCAGCCCGCTGGCCACACACCGCACCCTCATCTTCTACGATATGAGAGGCCGGGGACGGTCCTCGCGAGTCATCGACGGTTCCAAGCTCGGACTCGATCACGACATCGATGACCTCGAAGCGGTGCGTCGGCATTTCGGCATCAGTCGTATGAGTCTTGTCGGATTCTCGTACCTAGGTGCCATGGTGGCGCTCTACGCCGCCGAGCACCCGGAGCACGTGAACCGGGTCGTCCAGATGGGAGCGATGCCACCCCGTAGTAGCGCACCCTACATGGAGCGTACGCCGCCGACCGCGCTGATCGACACCGCCAAAGTCAACCATCTGCGTGAGATGGAATCCTCCGGAGCGCTGGCCTCGAATCCGATGGGATACTGCGAAGCGTATTGGGACACGTACCTGGTGATGTATGTGGGCATTGCCGCATCCGCCGACAGTATCACTCTACCCTGTAACCTCCGCAATGAGTGGCCTCAGAACTTCAGCGTCACCTTGCAGCACGTCATGAGCAAGCTCCCTGAGTGGGACTGGAGAGTGCAGGTCAGGACCGTCGCGGCGCCGACGCTGACCCTCCACGGCGACGCAGACCGAATCGCACCGCCCGAAGGGGGGCGGGAATGGGCTGCGATCCTGCCCGACGCACGACTGCTGATCTTTCCCAACGTGGGGCATCTCATCTGGGCCGAGAGTCGCACTGCGTTTTTGGATGCGGTGGACCAGTTTCTCGACGGCCAGTGGCCCCGTGGTTCTCGGGTGGTGGAGGCAGGTAGTCAAGCTTCTCGATGAATCACCCCGCCCGACGCCGCAGGGCCATCGTGCGTTTCATCGCCTCCGCAGTACTCGGTCTTTCGTTCTTCCTGCTTCCGATTCGCTCGGGAGACAGAGTGACCGTTCCATTCGATCTCGCTGTCAGCTGGGTGACCCAGAACGTGCCGACGATTGCGGCGGTCTACTGTCTCATCCTGATCGTCATCGGCGCAGTCGGGTCTTGCAGCGCTACGGTGTTGCGATCACCTCCCCGCTGGTCACGCCCCTACACGACGAGTAGGCCGCTGACGTTGCTGCGGGTCGCCGGCGTGCCGCTGGCGCTCATATACCTGTTGCGGATTGGGCCAGACATGCTCCTGCAAGAGGGAATGGGCAGCCTGATGTGGGACACCCTTGCCTTGTCTGTAGCGGTGATCATTCCGATCGGTGCAGCACTACTGGTGTTGTTGGTGCACTATGGATTCCTCGAGTTCGTCGGGACGATCATGCAGCCGGTGATGCGGCCGCTATTCAAGTTGCCGGGAAGGGCTGCGCTCGACAGTCTCACATCGTGGGTGGGCAGCTATTCGGTGGGTCTCTACCTCACCCGACGACTGATGCAGGAAGGGTACTATAGCCGGCGAGAGGCTTACACCATTGCCACCTGCTTCTCCACGGTCAGCATCGGGTTTGTCGCCGTCGTAGCACAGACGCTGGATTTACTGCACCTCTTCCCCGTCATTTTCGTCTGCTACTTCACCGCGATCTACCTGCTCACGGCAATCCTCGCTCGTCTATGGCCCGTTACCAGCATCTCCACCGGATACATCGGCGTACCCAAGCCCGAACCGGCAGAGGGACCTGGGCCCAACAGGCTGCTACGTGAAGGCTGGGAGCGGGCGGTGGAGCAGGCGGGGGCCGCACGCGGCTGCTTCACCACGCTGCGCGGTGGATTTGGCGACGGGATGATCCTCGCGTCGACGATACTCGGCAGCATTCTCACAGTGGGGACCGGTGCGCTCCTGCTGGCGCGAGAGACACCATTGTTCGCGTGGCTGGGAAGGCCGATTGCGCCGGTACTCGCGTGGCTCGGCCTACCCGACGCTGCGCTGGTCGGGCCCGCCGTGCTCGTTGGAATCACCGAGATGTACATTCCGGCGCTGCTGGTCCAGGAGGCAGCTGCCCCGGCGCGCTTCTTCGTCGCTCTGCTGTCGATCTCGCAACTCGTGTTCTTCTCTTCCGTTGGGCCGATGATCATCGACATGTTCCGTGACGTTCCAGTGCGTGGCCGCGAACTGGTGGCACTGTTCCTCATCAGAACGGTGCTCCTGATTCCAGTATTGGCAGTCATAACTGCCGTGCTGACGCGGGTGGGATTGTTAGCCACCTAGCGGCATACAGGCGGCAGCTCAAGGTCACGCGCTCGCCGCGCGAACCGCGCTGTGCACTCTGAAACATCAGCCGTAGTGCGACGCTGCACCGCGCAGCGGACGCGGCCTGCACATATCGCGGCCGACCGGATTGCAACCATTCCCGGCCATCGCGCGTCATATGAAAGGGAACACGCCAAACGTGCCGCAGTCGCGCACATAGGTGGCCTGACCCGATAGAACTACGCGGTGGGTCGGTCAACTGCCCATTAGCCGGCGTGTAGCACACCACAGCCGCACGATGTTGGCGTAGCCGGAGACAGTCAAAGGGACCACAATCAAGCCACTGATGGTGGCGTGCAGGCATTTCGTAGTTGAACGCTGGTAACGCTGCACTCCTGAGAACGGCAAACGGTGGGAGGGACCGTTGCTAGAGCTCGCCGCACACACACCCAGCAGGTCGGTGATCGTGGGAGCCGTGCTGCTGGGCCTGATGACGACGGCGCCATCCGTCGTCGCTCAGAAGTCGTCCGCCACACGCGGTACCGACTCCCCGACCCCAGCCGTCGCCTTCGCCCTCCGAGCCGAAAGAGGCTCACCGCGAGTGGACGGTAAGCTTGACGATCCGGTTTGGCAGAACGCCGTTGTCATCACCGGATTCACGCAGATCGACCCCAATGACGGAGCACAACCTAGCGAACGAACCGAGGTCCGCGTCACGTACGACGACCATGCGCTGTACGTTGGCGCCCGCCTGTATGACAGCGATCCCGGTTCGGTCGCCGGCCGCCTCGGTCGGCGTGACAGCTTCACACCCAGTGACGCCTTCTGGATCGATATCGATTCCTACCATGATCACCGCACTTCGTTTCAGTTTGGCGTCAACGCGGCCGGTGCGCGATGGGACGGCGTTGCCACCAACGACAACGGTCATGCCGACCTGTCCTGGGATCCTGTCTGGTCGGTGACCACGGCCATCGATTCGCTGGGCTGGACTGCTGAGATGAAGATCCCATTCTCACAGCTGCGCTTCTCCAGCCAACGAGAACAGGTGTGGGGAGTCAACTTCTCGCGTGACATCGTGCGCAAGAACGAGCGTGTGCGCTGGAGCTGGAAGCCCAAGGAGGAGACAGGTTATGCGTCACGCTTCGGTCACCTGAACGGACTCCAGGACATCCCGCAGCCACGCCGGCTGGAGGTGCTCCCCTACGCACTGGCCCAGAGCGACTTCTTGGAGGGAGCCGACCCGCTCAACCCGTTCAACGACGGCAGCGTGCAGAAATGGTCTGGTGGACTGGATCTCAAGTACGGGCTGACCAGCGATCTCACGCTCGACGGAACGGTGAACCCCGACTTCGGGCAGGTAGAAGCTGATCCGGCTGTCGTGAATCTGAGCGCTTTCGAGACCTACTTCTCGGAGCGGCGCCCTTTCTTTGTTGAGGGCGCTAATCTGTTCGAATTCGGCGCGGGATCGGGCGGGTTCGTTTTCGGTGCCCCCCAGCTATTCTACTCTCGCCGGATCGGGCGCGCACCGTCACTCCCCGCGTCTGAGCCGGGCGGCTACGCTCACAACCCCAATGCCACCAGCATCCTCGGTGCAGCCAAACTGTCGGGCAAGACCGCCGGATGGTCCGTCGGGCTACTGAGTGCGTTCACGGCGCGCGAATACGCCAAGGTGCAACTGAGTGATGGAACTCGCCAATCTCGACTGGTCGAGCCGAGTGCGAACTACACCGTCCTCAGTCTGCGAAGGGACTTCCGTAACGGTGGCACCGGCGTTGGCGCGATGGCAACCGGAGTACATCGAGATCTGAGTGACCCGCAGTTCAACTTCCTGACGTCGTCTGCTTATAGCGGCGGAACGGATTTCTTCCACCGTTTCTGGCGCAACCAGTGGGCGCTCAATGGTTCGTTCAGTACATCCCATATCCGTGGCGATCGAGCCGCAATAACGGCGGCACAATTCTCCTCGGCCCGGTACTACCAGCGTCCTGATCAGCACTACGTGTCTATCGACACCAACGCCACCAGCATGACCGGTTACGCCGGTTCGCTGCAGTTCGGCAAGGTTGCGGGCAACTGGATCTACGGCACCGACTTCTACGCGTACTCGCCCGGGTTCGAGGTCAACGATGCCGGATTCGAAACGCAGGTGGATAGGATCTTCAGTGGTGTTCGCGTCCAGCGGCGCTGGCTCAATCCCGGCAAAGTCTTCAGGACTTTCCGCATCAATGCCACATTTGCCCAGAGCTGGAACTTTGGTGGTGTGAACCTGTATCGCTCGCTGTATGCAGGTCTGGGAGGGCAGTTCCTCAACTATTGGAACTTCAGCGTCGGTGCCAGCTACAATCCCAAGGGATCGAATGACAAGGGGACTCGCGGAGGACCACTCATCGAAAGGCCGCAGAGTTGGGACGTCCAGGCCTTTTTCGGCAGCGACTATCGCAAACCCCTTTCGATCGTTGCATTCGGGTATTACGCGCGCAACATGTACGACGGGTGGGGAGCTGGTAGCGGCATCGACATAACGTTCCGGCCTGCAAGCGCAATCGAGTTGACGTTCTCGCCCACCTATGACAAGACACACTCGATCGGGATGTATGTCACGCAAAGGCGGGACCCGACCGCAGTAGCCACCTACGGAGGTCGCTACCTGTTCAGTGAGTTGCTGCAGAGCAGTCTCGATGCCACTGTCCGGCTGGACGTGGCGCTGACGCCGGACCTCTCCATCCAATGGTACATACAGCCGTTCATTGCAGCAGGTGACTACGTGCGGTTCAAGGAACTGGCGGAGCCTGAGACATACAACTTCCTCAGGTACGGAGTCGACGGCGGTTCAACGATCGACTTCGATCGCGACAGCAATAGCTACACGGTGGATCCGGACGGACCCGATGGTCCAGCCGAGCCAATCACATTTGACAACCCAGACTTTCGGGTACGATCGTTGCGCAGCAACCTGGTCATGCGGTGGGAGTACATACCCGGCTCTACCGTATTCGTCGTTTGGAACCACGGTCGGTCCGGCTACGAGAACGATCCGACCTTCGGATTCTTCGACCAAATCCGCGGTGTGTTCAGGGACAACATGGCCAATTCGTTCCTGATCAAGCTCAACTACTGGCTGAGCCTGTAGGCCCGCCAAGTCCAGACTCCCGCGTACCTGTCGTTCGCTTCCACCCTGTCGTACCCGGGTGGGAGCCCGGGGGCCTCAGGCTCACCGCCCTCGCGTCCCGACCCCTCGCACCGCATTTTTCAGCCTTCATGCCCTCGATTGAGGTGTGATTCCGTTGTGAGCCGCTCAGAATTGAAACGAATCCTCGGCGTCGGCGATGGGCTCGCCATAGTCGTCGGGATGGTCATCGGACTTGGCATTCTGCGCACACCCGGACTGATAGCCGGCTATCTGGGAAATCCCCGGCTCATCCTGCTCGCGTGGGCCGCGGGAGGCGTGATAGCACTCGGTTCGGCCATGGTCTTCTCCGAGATGGCGGCCATGTATCCGGAAGCGGGGGGCAAGTTCGCATACGCTCGGCAGGCGTACGGCCCAATAGGCGGTTTCGTGGCCGGCTGGAGCGAGGTATTGGTTACGCGCGGCTTCTCTGCCGCATCAAAGGCCATTGTCATCGGCGAGTATCTGATACTGCTCACTGGCTGGGGTGCAATCCGGACCTGGGCAGCCGCAGTGGTGATCGGGTTCTTTCTCATGCACCTGATGGGATTGCAGGTGGGCCGAGTGTTCCAGAATGTGGTCACGGCAGGCAAGGTCGCTCTCATACTGGTGATCATCTGCGTTGGGCTCTTTGCCGGCACCGGCGCCTCGTGGCAACCAGACGCCACGCCTGCACCGCAACAGGGCCTGGCATTGGGCTTTGCCCTGGCCTACCTCTCCGTATCGTTCACGTACTACGGGTGGGAAGATGCGGTGAAGCTTGCTGAGGAATTCAAGGATCCCGGCAACAAGCTGCCGCGGGTTCTCGTCCTAGGAGCCGTCTCCGTCGCAACCCTATACATCGCCATCAATCTGGCCTTCCTGAGCGCGCTCACGGTGGGGGAAATGTCCGGTTCTCCGCTCGTTGCTGCTGACGCAGTAGCTGTGGCCTTCGGCGATCGCGGACGCACCTTCATCACGGTGACAGCACTGGTCATCCTGATAAGCAGTCTCAATGTGAACTTCTTGGGAGTACCCCGGGTCGCCTACGGACTGGCAAGCAGAGGACTGGCGCCTCGTTCGTTCCTCAGTGTCACCGGAGGAGGGACTCCCCTGGGTGGCCTGCTCCTCATAACCGCACTGGTCTTTCTGCTCGCAATGACTCGGTCATTCGAGTTCCTGATCCAGTTCATGATGTTCGTTGCCATCTCGGTCGACGCCGTCATCCTGCTTGCACTGTTCCGGCTGCGGCGGATCCGTGAACGCGCTCCGCGTCCCTTTCGAGTGCCAGGCTACCCCTGGATGCCGGGTTTCATCCTGCTCGCCTACTTGCTGATTCTAGCACTCGTAACCGGCACCCAGCCTAAGCTGGCCCTGGGCGGTACGTCGCTCGTTGTGGCACTCCTGCTCGCAGCGGTGCTGTGGACGAAGTCGGGTTACCGCAGACCCGGGCAGCCAACCGACCCAAACGACACAACGCCCTGAAAAGACAGTCGCTTCTGTGCACCGGACAAGACAACGGCATGTGGGCATTGCGGCGCACGCGAAGTCTTCGATTCCGGCGATACCGCGTCCGATCAATAGCAGATGTGCCTGCTCGAAGGCAACGGCGATCCGGCGGCTGGGTGCGCGGTCTAGCTTACCCAATCTGTAACGCCTACCTTGCATCCTGTATCGAGACTCGTAACGTGCGAGTCCCGCAGGAATGCAACACATGGACGAGCTCTTCCACCGCTTCAAGACTGCCGTCGCTGGCCGCTATGCCGTCGAAGAGGAGATCGGTCGCGGAGGGATGGCGGTCGTCTACCTGGCACACGATCGCAAGCACGATCGCGACGTTGCAGTCAAATGCCTCCTTCCCGATTTGGCGGCGACGCTCGGGTCCGATCGGTTCCTGCGGGAGATACGAGTAACCGCGAACCTGCAACACCCGCACATCCTGCCGTTGTACGACTCGGGGGAAGTCGACGGTCTGCTGTATTACGTCATGCCTTACATCGATGGCGAATCCCTGAGGCAGCGCCTCAACCGAGACCGGCGCCTGGAGATCGATGAAGTGGTTCGCATCACCGTCCAGGTTGCATCCGCACTGGACTACGCACACCGCCACGGAGTGCTGCATCGAGATATCAAGCCCGAAAATATCATGATCTCCGAGGGCCACGCGATCGTGGCCGACTTTGGGATCGCCAAGGCCGTTGTCACGGCAGGCGGTGAGAACCTCACGCGCAGCGGGTTTCCGCTGGGAACGCCGGGGTACATGAGTCCCGAGCAAGCAGCGAGCGCCGCGAGTCTGGACGTGAGAACGGATGTCTACAGCCTGGCATGCGTGGTCTACGAAATGCTGGTCGGCGACACTCCTGACGAGTGGCCTACCGAGGAAGCGGTAAGATTGGGACGGCTCACCGACGCGCCGCTGGAACACCGAGAGCAACTCGACAAGCTGCCCGGCCGGTTGGAACAGGTGATCACGAAAGGCCTGGCTACGCGACGCAACGATCGATACGCCACCCCCAACCGGTTCAGCGACGCGCTAGCTGCCTCGTCTGAGCGAAGCACCAAGCTGAGCGACGCAGAGGTCCGGCAGATCATGATGCGAGCGGCTGAACTCGATGTTGAACAGCAAGCGGAAGAAACCCAGCTGTCGATTGGTGCCGTAGAACAGGCGGCTGCCGAGGTCGGCATACCTCCCGAGCGGGTGCGAGAAGCCGCTGTGGAATTGGCAGGACCTTCCGGGGGGGCAGCTGCGGGAGCTACGGCCCACGCGCCCAGGTTCTTCGATAGGTCATCACAGCTGGTGGTGGATCGGCTAATCGAAGGCGAGGTACCGGCAGCGGAGTATCCGTTGCTCGTCAAGGAGATCCACGCTCGATTGGCTACCGTGGGACATGCCTCTGCCTTCGGCAGCACACTCACCTGGACCACCACGGGATCGGCTGGTGCAAGTCGCAACATGCAGGTCACAGTCTCGGCAGAAGCCGGCGTGACCCGAATTCACATCGAAGAGAACATGCAGATCGTCGGCCCCAGACAGTTCGTGACCATACTCGGTGTCGCTGCGGGCGGCTTGCTCGGTGCGATGTTCGCCATGGCCGCGGGCCTAGGAGAATCCCCCCTGCTAATCCTGCCCACTCTTGCCCTGGCGGCAGCCGGGGCAACCGCGGCTGTGCGTTCACAGGTCCTGTCCCTGGCGAAGCGGCGGCTCCCCGAGTTGCAGGCTCTGGGCGACAGGCTGGCCGCGCTTGGCAAGGAGCTGTTGAGATCAGACCATGCCACAGGCTAGGCAGAGGACCGACACTTCAACGCAGACGTTTCAGCACCTCCACGATATCCTCGTTGGTCGGCCTGACCTTGTAGTCCACTTCGACGAAGCGCCACTGCACGATTCCCTCCCTGTCGATCACGAACGTGGCCGGATGGGTTATCTCGCGACCCCAGGGGTCGCCCGGGTTGAGCAGGCCGTAGGGGTCTATCACACGGTGGCCCGGGTCCGACAACAGCGGGAAATCAGGCTGGACTCCATCCACGGCCGCAATCCGGTCGACCATCCTCTGCAGATCTTCGGGGTCATCGACCGAGAGCGCGAGTATTCGAGTGGTACGCCGCTGCTCCTCATCCAGTAGAGTTTTCAGCTTCCCGAGCTGATTGGCGCAATGCGGTCACCAGTGTCCGCGATAGAATACGAGCACCACGCTACGGCTGCCCCGTGCCCACCATCAGGACGGCCAGGTGTCTAGCAGGCGCCGAATATGACGAGGGCTTACCGTCGCTCGACAGCCTGCCCCTCAGGCTGCTCTGGCCGAGAGACGCGACAGATCCTACCTTTGCAGCGGGACCACCAGCAACTCGTACGACCGACCGCATTGGCGCGGAGTGTATGAGCACTACTTTCGACGGTCTCAGGATCGCGATCGCCGAACGCTACGCGATCGAGCGCGAACTGGGCAGCGGTGGCATGGCCACGGTGTTCCTTGCGGAGGACCTCAAGCATCACCGCAAGGTTGCCGTTAAGGTACTACGCCCCGAGCTGGCTGCGACTCTAGGGGTGGAGCGGTTTCTGCGCGAGATCGAGATAGCTGCCGGGCTCAACCATCCTCACATCCTTCAGCTGCACGACTCCGGTCAAGCCGGAGGTTTCCTGTACTTCGTGATGCCGTACGTCGAGGAGACTTTGCGCACCAAGCTGGAGCGGGACACGCAGATTTCGGAAACAGAAGCGGTACGGATCACCCGCACTGTTGCCGCTGCTCTCGACTACGCCCACAAACACAACATCGTCCACCGCGACGTCAAACCGGAGAACATCCTGCTGCACGAGGGTGAACCGATGGTCACCGATTTCGGCATCGCTCGGGCGATCAGTGCAGCGGGAGGCACCACCCTGACCCAGACCGGTTTGCCGATCGGTACTCCGCGGTACATGAGCCCCGAACAAGCGATGGGGAGCGGCGATCTTGACGGTCGCACGGACGTCTTCAGTCTCGGTATCGTGCTCTATGAGATGCTGGTCGGCGAACCACCGCAGACGCCAGCCGATCGGCTGTCGGTGTCCGAAGGGCGCTTGACTGACACTCCCACCGGGCATCGCAGGCGTCTGGAGGCGCTGCCGCGCCCGATAGTCCAAGCCCTGTCGCGATCCCTCGCCGACCACCCTGCAGACCGATTCAATAGCGCAAAACAGTTCGCCAAGGCGCTTGCCCCACCGAAGCGAGGGCCCGTCGCTTGGATACCCTGGCAGAACAAGGCGATCGTGGCAGCGATATCGACGACTGTGCTCTTGGCGGTTGCGATCGCTGCCTGGCTGGTCAGACGAGCTGGCGAGACCCCGATTGTAGCCGACAGAGTTTTGGTCGCCGGCATCCAGAACGAAACGGGCGATTCGACTCTCAACCCCCTGGGCAAAATGGTTGCCGACCGCCTGACGTTGGGCCTGGAGGAGACCGGACTGGTGGAGGTGGTTGACGCCAGGGCAGTGGCGGCTGACCCCCTCGGGAGCGACTCAGCGGGACGGCAGGGCGCTGCCCTGGGAATGGCTCTGGCACAGCAGGTCGGCGCCGGGATGGTCCTGTCTGGCGCCTACTACCTGCAGGCCGACTCCGTCCAGTTCCAGATTCAGATCACAGGGACCGAATCGGGAACGCTCCTCAGTGCGCTCGATCCGGTCAGCGGTACTCGCACGTCCCCATTGGACGCACTAGATCTGCTGCAGCAGCGGGTCATGGGCACTATGGCGACCCTGCTCGATGACACCTGGCCGCGTGGCGTGTCAAGCCCGCCCACCTTCGCAGCCTACCGTGAATACGTGGCCGGTGTACCACTGATTGGCCAGGACTTCGCGGGTGCGATCACTCACTTCCTGCAAGCCTCGGCCTTGGACCCCACGTTCACCTGGCCGCTGATTTACGCTACCGGTCTGATGGTCGAAGGCGGTCAATTCGCCCGGGCCGATTCCATGATCGAAGTGATCTACCAGTTCCGGGACCGACTGCGCACGCCCGAACTTCGCACGCTGGACTACCTGGCCGCACGACTGCAGGGGGATCTAGTAACGGCCCTGTCAGCGTTGCAGGAAGCGGCTGCGATAGCACCACTGTCTGAGTCTACCTGGGAAATCGCACAGCTGTTGTTGCGGCTCAACCGGCCAAGTGAGGCGATCGAGCTCTTCGTGCAGCTCGACCCGGCCAAGGGCTTCCTAGAGAACCGGTGGTTCTATTGGAAGCACTATGGTGCCGCCCATCACATGTTGGGGGACCACGTTGCCGAGTTGGCAGTGGCGCGACGCGGTCGCAACCAATACCCGGATCACCTTGGAGCGTTATCAACCGAGGTCGTGGCATTGGCGGCGTTGGGGCACCTGGAGCAACTCGACCAGCGGCTCGATGAAGCGGCAGCGCTCACGCCGCAGGCGGGATTCGGCACACAGATGATGACGACGTTGATTGAGGCGGCCGAGGAGCTGTGGGCACACGGGGAGCAAGAGGGCTCCGCTGACATACTTCAGCGGCTGCACGATTGGGCCGAGAACAGACCGGCGGACCAGACGGAGACGGTCGAACACCGGGCTCACCTGGCCATCGCGGCGTACTTGGCCGGGCGCTGGGACGATGCCAGGCAGCGGTTCGCCGAGCTGGCGGCCGAGCACCCAGGCAACGTGAGCTTCCGCGCCTACCTGGGAACGACTGCTGCGCGGTTGGGCGATCGCACCGGTGCGCTGGCGATATCTGATTGGCTGCAGCAGCTGGAGCAGCCGTATTTGTTCGGAGTCAATACAGTGTGGCAGGCGCGGATCGCGGCACTACTGGATGAACCCGACAGAGCCGTGGCACTGCTGACCGACGCCTTCGATGACGGGATCGGACACATGGGCACCGAACTAACCGCCTGGGGGTCTCGGACTTCCGGCGCCTGGTTGCACCGCGACATCGATTTTGACTCGCTACGGGGCCACACGGCATTCGAGGAGCTGCTCAGGCCCAAGGGATGATGCCACGCTTTGCCGCCTGGCACGGCTGTCAACCAAGCCGTACCTTAACGCTAGACCATTTCGTAGACCCCTGAACGAGCTCGGAGGACGCGCGACTTGAGCGACGGCCCGCCCACTGACTGGATGCAGGGACTGCGGCGGTTTCTCACCGACTTGCGGGCCGGGACCGAGCGCAGGTCCTGGAAGGAACGGCGCGAGGCCGAACGGCGCGCTGCGACGAGCGGGTCCGAAACGGACCGGCGCAGCAACGACGACCGGCGCGCCGGCGGTGATCGGAGGGTGATGCTGCTCGACCGGAGACGTAGCATCTCCTATCCGTACGCGCATCAACACGCCGAGCAGATCCGCGCAATGCTGCTCACCCCCGACGCGAGCGTAATCTGCCCCAGGTGCAACGGGGACTTGCTACTGGGACCCACCGAATCGCGGGGCTCTCACACTTCCCGAGAGGTACGCTGCACGCACTGCCGTCACAGCGTCGTCATAACCGACCTTCCTGCCGAACTGGCAAAGTAGGCTGCGTACGGCGAGCAACACCAATCGCGCACTCACTGCTCACGCTCATCGATCATGTTCCGGCACATCAACGGTGAGGCTTAGATGTCAGATCCAGTTCTCCCGGCCCATAGCTACCTCGATGCTCAAGGTATCGCCTACCGGAGGCGCTCGTTCCCGAGCACAACCGAGAAAGGGGGCGCCAACGTAGCGGCTGCCTTGGGGTGTAGCGAGGATCAGATGGTGAAGACCCTGATCTTCGAGGCCGACACGGGTGAACGGGTTCTGATCATGGTGGCTGCCAACCGCAGTGCGATCTCCGGCAGGCTCAAGCGGGCCATCGGATCGCGCAACATAAGAATGGCGCCCGCCGAGGCGGTGCAGCAAACCACGGGCTACGCAATAGGTTCCATTCCCCCGTTTCACTGGCAGCCCGAGGGATTTCGTTCGTTCATAGATGAAGCCCTGATGCGGGAAGAGATTCTGGGAGTCGGCGCGGGACAGTGGGGCGAAGAGATCATGATCACGCCGGAGAACTTGCAGAAGGCAAGTGGCGCCGCCATCGTGAACCTAACCGAACGTGACGGAGAGTGATGACCGTTGAGTGCGCGGAGTGCAGCTCCTACCTGTGCCGCACGGGTTCCATCGATGCCGCGCCTGACGGCTGCCCCATGCACAGTGCCTTCCCCCAGTTCTCTGATCTCTACGCGACTGAAGAGTGCAAGCGGATGGCGTATGAATCCGCACTGGTCGAAGCAGCGGGTTATTGCCGCTGGACCCGATTACGAGAGATCGTCGAGCTTGCCAATCACATGGGACACACCTGCCTGGGGATAGCGCACTGTCCCGAGATGACCCGCGAGGCCAGCCACGTGGAACAGGTGCTCCGCCAGAGCGGCATCGACGCGGCCCTCCCGCCTGCGACAGACCGTTGCTCACCGCGCGAGCAGGCCGAGCTATTCGAGACACTCGGCACACAGTTCAACGTGATCGCCGGCATGTGCACCGGTCACGACTCAGTCTTCATCCGCGCATCACACGTTCCCGTCACCACACTGATCGTGAGTGACTGGAGGTTACACCACAATCCGGTGGCGGCCCTGTATACGAGTCGCAGTTACCTGAGAAGCGTGCTCTACGACACCGCCCGACGGTCGCCGCGGCAACCGTTCCGCGGTTGGGACATGAGCGCCCTTGCGAGTGCGGCCGAACGGACGCGGGCGAAGGCCGGCAAAGACTGGTGCCGTATCGAAGAGATTCTGGAGTTCGCACAGCTGCTTGGTGCCCAACACTTGGGCATGACGTTCTGCGTAGGGTTGCGCAACGAGGCCGCGATACTGTCGGAGCTACTCCGGGCTAACGGCTTCACTGTATCCTCGGCTTGCTGCAAGACAGGCGCCGTTCCCAAAGAAGCGCTCGGCATTGGCGAATCTCAGAAAGTACGGCCCAACCAGCCGGAGATGATCTGCAACTCCTTGGCCCAGGCGGAGCTGTTGAATCGCGCGGGCGTCGAGCTGGCGCTTGTAGTGGGCCAGTGCGTGGGCCATGACTCCGCGACCATGGCACACCTCGCGGCACCGGTGCTACCCGTGGTAGCCAAGGACCGAGTGTTGGCGCATAACACGGTAGCAGCTTTGTACTGAAACGACGACTCGGCACAAACCGTTGGGTCGGTGGCACAATGAATGGAAGCCAA
>CP070666.1:4479863-4490606 GCA_020351775.1 Gemmatimonadota bacterium
GAATGCGATGTCGCGGTGCGCCACTCCGACCATCGTGTAAGGCGCACCATCCAGTGTCATACTGCGGCCCAGCACATCACGATCGCTCCCGAAGTGCTGGCTCCAGAGTGAGTGCGACAAAACCACGACACGGTCGCCGCCGGGTTCGTCTTCGTCCGGAGTGAAGCCGCGGCCCAAGGTCATGCCGAGCCCCATCAGCGGGAAATAGCCGGCCGAAACGGCCCATCCGCGGAGTAGAGCCGGTTCCGGGCCGCCTGTCCACGTGAAGATGTTCAAGCCATAGGAGACAATACGCTCGAACTCTTTGCTGCGCTCCTGCCAATCGCGGACCGTGAGTGGTGAAGCCCAGCCGCGGACCCCATCCGGCCCGGGGCTCTTTTCGTACAGTGACGCGATTTCTCCCGCCTGCGGGTAGGGTAGTGGGGAGAGCAGCACGGGATACGCCACGCTGAAGATCATGGTGCAGGCCCCAATGGCGAGGCCGAGGGTGAGCACCGAGGTGAGAGCAAAGCCGGGGCTGCTTCTCAGGCTGCGGACGCCGTGCCACAGGTTGCGAGCCAGTCCGAGAGTGCGCTCGGTAACGCCGACACGCTCGTTGGAATAGAGCCGGGATCGACTCGAGCGTTGCGCGCGCACCCTGCGGCGCAGGTCGTCCAGGCGCTCGCTCACCCCGTTTACGAAGAGAAGCCAATACGTGCGGAGCCAGAAGTGCCGCATGTCAACCCCGCGGACATGCTCATCGTAACTCTCATCGAAGAACCGACGCATCTCCACGCCAAAGCGTGTGCGAAACGCCCGGGGGTAGGTGACTAACAACAGAGAGAACAGCAATCGGGCGGCCAGCGGCGGCCGCCTCACTGCGCCGCCCCGGGTGCGTCGATCAACCCGTTGAAGGCGGCGTATTCCACCAGGCCGGCGAGGCGCCGCGCCTCGGCCGCCGCCAACTCCCGGCCGTGGGGCGTAAGACCGTAGTACCGCCTACGCGAGTCGCCGCTGTCGGCTCCGGGACCACCCTCCACCTCTTCTATAAGATCCTGGTCCAGCAGTTGAGCGATCGATCGGTAGAGCGAGCCGGCGTCGAGCTGCACGCCGCCCCCCGACCGTGCCTCAGCCCGTTTCTTGATCTCGTAGCCGTGGGCGGGACCTTCGGCAAATGCGAGTAGGATCATCAGAACCCGGGGGTTCAGGGGCAGTGGGGTGGGCCCTTCCGTGGACATCTTCTGTCATCCTTTAGTAAAGGCGGATGTCATATATATACCAACAATATATGGACTTCGCCTATAGGCGCAAGATTGCGCTCCGGACCTCAAGTCCCGGTGGGTTATCCCTAGCGGCCGCCGACGCCCGTGATCCGGTGATCAGTGCCGCTTCACTCGTACGCAGGCTGGGCCATGCCGTCCTCCGCCAGCCAGTGCGGTAGCCACGCCAGGCAAAAGTTTCTCACGCTTATGTCGGTCTTGCGCGGCCGCACGGCGGTCGTGGTGATCTCGAACGCGGCGGGGTCCATCCGCTGGCCCAACTGATTGGCCTCCGCTTGGAACTCGGCCTCCAGGTCCGCCAGCTTCTCATGCAGTGCCTCGAGATCGCGCTGGGCCCGCGCGATATCACCCTTCTCGCGCGCCGCGCGGCCGAGGCCGCGGGCCGAGGTGGTGGCACGGCCGACTGTGCTGACGCTGGCCACCTTCCTGCCCAGCAGCGCACCGAGCACTGTCGCGCCCAGCGATATGGCAGTCTGCATCTTCTGCTGGTCGTATTGCGACTTCTCGCGCCCGACCCTCTCCTCTGCCCGGCGAATGCGGTCCTGCAGCGTCGCCAGCTTCGGCGCGTAGCGCTTGCGCAGCTTCTCCAGCTCCGCATCGCGCTTCTCCCGCGCTGCCTCCATCACCCTCACACGGAAATCCGCCTCGGCCTCGTCCGGCTCACCCACCAGCTTGAGGCTGGGACAGCGCAGCAGGTCGATGGTGTTGCTCTGATACAGGTGCGTCTTGAAAGCCTTCTGCCAGGAGGTGTAGGACGAAGCCTTTGCTGCGCTGGTCGGGAGCTTCCCGAATTCGGCTGCCTCCTCGGGCTCATGCACCAGCTCCGGCTCGGGGGCAGCGAGACGCTCGGCCGTCTTCCACACGTTGACCGCGGCGCGCTCCTTCAGCGGAGCGACATACGCCACCGTCTCCCAGGAGTCGACCCCGGCTCGGGCATTCGCGAAGTGCAGATCTGCGGTACCCAGCAGGGCGGGGCGGTACACCAGCTGGCTGCCCGCGGCGCCGGCGCCTGCCGTGGGCAGAAATGCCTGTGTGATGCCGTCGGGAAGCACCGGAGGCGTCGCGGTCACGCGTCCCGGCTTGGCTTGCCGGGCCGCGGGCCGGCGCTCGGCGGGTTCCTGTTCGATGACCAGACCCTTGCGATCGGCCATGAGGCTCTGGATCTGGGTGCGGGTGAGCGGCCCGCCCAGATACGACATCGCCCACCGCGTGTGGAACAACACCGGCTCGTCCTCATGCACGTTGTGCATCAGGAACACGCGGCTCTTGAGCCCGGAGAGCACCCTCTCCATGGAGCTGCGGTCGAACGCCGCACCCGACACCGCCGAGGCGCCCTCCAATCCGTCCATCACGCGTTCCTTGTCCCGCGCGGTTTGCAGTCGACCCAGGAACCAAGTTCCGGTGTTAGAAAGCCCTTTGTAGTCGAGGTCGACCGGGTTCTGGGTGGCCAGCACGACGCCGAGACCGTAAGCACGTGCCTGCTTCAGCAACGTTAGCATTGGGGTCTTGGCCGGAGGGTTCGCTGTCGGCGGGAAGTAACCGAACACCTCGTCCATGTACAGCAGTGCGCGCAGGCTCCCGGTGCCGGGCTGCGACCTCATCCAGGCGACCACCTCGTTGAGCAGCAGCGTCACGAAGAACATGCGTTCCGAGTCGGACAGGTGCGCGATCGACAGGATCGAGATGCGGGGCCGGCCATCGGGCGTGCGCAGCAGGCGACCGATGTCGAGCGGCTCGCCCTCGGTCCAGGCTGCGAATCCCGGTGAGGCGAGCAAGTTGTTCAACATCATCGAGAGCTCGAACCGTTCTTTGCCGGGATAGAACGTCTCTAGTTCCATTACGCCCACGGTCTGGATCGGCGGCGACTGCACTTCCGTGATCAACGAAGCGAGATCCAGATCGCGGCCGTCGCGCCAGGCGCGGTCGAACAGGTTGGACAACAGGATGTGCTCCCTGCTCGTCACTGGATCGGCCTCGATCCCTACAAGCGTCAGCAGTCCCGACGCCGTCGCGCTCACGCGCTCGCGGAACGCGTCGGCATCCTGGATTAGTGTTGCACTCGGTGCGGCAAAGGAGCCCAGCAGGCTCAACTGCATGCCGGCAGTGCTGCCCGGCGTGTAGATCGTGAAGTCGGCCGCGTCCCGCAGCCGCCTGATCCGGGCTCCGTCCTGGCTCCACTCGGCCAGGCCGTTCTTCCACATGTCCGCTACTGAGGCGGCATACTCGTCGGGCGACATCCCCTTACGCGCGGCCTGGCCCGGGTCGATCCACGGTCGGAAATCGGACGGCTCGAGCCCGGGGAAGTTGAGCAGCAGGTTGCCCAGATCCCCCTTGGGATCGATCACGATCGCCGGGATGCCGTCGATGGCGGCCTCTTCCAGCAGCGATACACACAGTCCGGTCTTGCCGCTCCCGGTCATGCCGACGCACAGGGCGTGCGTGGTGAGATCCTTGGAATCGTAGAGGATTGGATCGGGGGAGATCGTCTCGGTGTCCGGATCGAACCGGCGGCCGAGATAGAAAGCGCCTAACAGCTCGAACGTCTTGGTGGCCGTATGTCTGTTTGCCCGCTTCATGGGAACTCCGCTGGTGGACTTGGCAGGAGAGATGTGGACTCGGCTGTGCGAAAGCGCGAACGCCGGCCGGCTTTCGGCGCCTGCGGCCGTCTGATGCGGCCACAAGGTTACCGTGAATGCACCGCTCCGGACAAGTCCGGGTTGAGGGCGGTCAGACGCGTGGCGGAACAGGTTCCGCCGTTTCCGATCTGTGGACCTTGCAGTCGTTCGGCCTCTGGTTCACATCGGATCGCTCGAGCGTTGTGCAAGACGCGAGGTGGAGTGTGTCTCACTCTGAGCGGCTCTGGGATCGGGGTTGCTCCAGCGTAATACAGTCGAGTGTCCCGAGGACCGGCTCCGAACCGAGAGGACCAGAGAGATCACGGTCAGCGCGAGACAGGCCCAGGGAAGTAGGTCGCCCGTCCGCGCGTAAACTGTAGTCGTACCCCGCTTGGGTACCTGGACTGACATCCGCCGGTCAGACGTCGTGTAATGATCCAAGCGTCCCAGAATCCGCCCCTGGTAATCCACCGCGACAGTCAAGCCGTGATTCGCCGGCCGGACCAGAGAGAAACCCTGCTCGACCGCTCGAAGCACGGCCATGCGTGGATGGAGCTGCTTGATGGCGGGCCAATCCCCGGAGGGCGCCACGAGAACATCTACTTTCTCCCTGCCTGCATGCCTGAGATATCGCGGCGAGTCCATGTCGTAACAGATGACCCCCCCGATCGTTGCGAAGGAGGTCTGGTGCACGGCCGGGGTTCTGCTGCCGCCAATGGCGTAGGGTTGCTCGACCACCGGAACCGTGTGGTGTTTCCAGTAGGTCTGGAGCACCTCGCCAGACGGGCTGATGAGCAGCAGTCGATTTTCGTTCAGCTTCTCGGAGTCGACAGGGATCAGGGCGATCGTCACGCCGAGATAGACCCCTTCCTCCGATGCCAGTCGTTTTGCCCGTTCGATCAGCGCTGCGTCCTGCTCATCGTCGAACGAGATCAGGCTGGCTTCCGGCCAAACGACCAGTTCGGCGCCCGCTTGGGCCTCCCGGCGCGTGTCATCGAACAGCCGGTCGTAGGTAGAGTTGAAAGTCTCTCGCAGAGTTGCGGCCGGCACCTCGTCGACCTCCTGTTTCATCATGATCTGTTGGAACAGTTGGAGATCCTCTGGGGAGGTAATGTCGAGGATCTCGGGCGGTGACACCGTGGCCGCGCGAAACGTCTCCCCGGAAGGCGCACAGCAAATCAGCCGCCAGCTTCCGAACAGAACGACCGCTGCCACCACCAGGCCGTAGACTACGACGCCCGTCCGGGCTCTGCGGTCGGACCAACCGCTACGCCACAGGTTGTTGAGCACGGGGGCGAGCCAGAGCATCACGAACGTGATGCCCCAGACACCGGCGATCGAGGCCAGCTGCAGCAGCGGCAGATTGTCGGCTTGGGTATAGGCGAGATTCCCCCAGGAGGTCTCCGATCTCAGCGAGGCTAGAAACTCCACCGCCACGGCCGAGCAGGGGAACACCAATGTTTGGACGGCGCCCTGGATCCGAGTCTCACTGAACCGATCCAATAGGTAGGGCACCAGGGAGTAGACGGCACCCACGGCTGCGATCTTGGCGATCACGGGCGGGGGAAAGGGCCACAATCCGAGCCAGGTGACAGGCGTAGTGACGAAGAGCACTAGGTACACAGCCAGCACACCCCTCCAGAGCTTGGGGGAGGTGCGGAGGTATCTGACGAGCACCACCGGAACGACCCAGGTGGCAAGCGGGATGATCCATCGCCCGTTGGACAGCGGCAGCAGCACAGCCGCCGCTGCAAGCAAGGGGAACCCCGCGCTAATCCGGAGCCGCCGCTCCGTGTCTTTCGAACCGCCATCTGGAAATTCCATCGTCCGGCCTTTCCGTTATCCGTGTGCGCGCCCTGAAGGGCAGTATCTCTTCACCATACATGCAAAATGAACAAAAGTTCAGTATAATGAGTAAACGTTCATTTATTGTGGAGGAGGTCCAAGTTGCCGAGGCTGACCGAAGCGCATTTCACGGCGCGCAGGCACCAGATCCTGGAGGCCGCGTTTCGCTGTCTGGCCCGGAAGGGCTACTCCCGGATGACTATCCGAGACATCGCTGCAGAGGCCGGAATCAGCGTGGGCACGATCTATCTCTACTTCGAGAACAAAGAGGCAGTCGTGAGGGCGCTCAGCGAACAGGGGCGGAGGCGAACGGCTGCAGGGATCGAGCAGGCTATACCCGAAGGCAGCCCTCTCCAGGTTCTCAGCTCGATCTTCGAGTTCCTGCTGGGTAGCTACGACGACGCTGAACGGGCAGCGGGGTTCAAAGTCGACGTGCAGCTATGGGCTGAAGCCATCCACCATTCGGCTCTGCGGGAGATGTTCCAATCGAACTACCAGCACTGGGTGGGCAAGCTTGCGGAACTGATTGCGGAGGCCCAACGGCGGGGCGAACTCCCTGTGGGAGTCGAACCGGCAGGGCTGGCGCGGATCTTCATGGCCATGCTGGTGGGATTGGAGCTGCAGAAGGTGATGGAACCGGAGTATCGGCTGGCTTCCCTGGTGCCAGCTTTCCTTTCACTACTCCGGGATAAACCCGGACGGCCTGTCTGATTACGGCAAGGACGCCCCGGCGGATCGGACTGCCAATTCTGCCCGACCGACCCCCAAACTGCAGCCTTGATTGTCTCGGCCATGCCGGCCGACTCTTTGCAGACTCAGCGTTGATGCTTATCGTGGGTTCAGAGCGCCCACCAGAATACCACTTGCGTGACGTCATGACCGTGCGTGCAGCCATCATGACCGCCGCTCGCGGCGGCAGCGTCCAACGCGATGCCCGAACGCCGACTCGCATCTTGCACCGGGCTGAGTCACTCTTGACCCCAGCGCTGGTCAGCGCGCTCGTGGCTGGCTGTGCCGGTGGGGAGTCGGCATCAGAGGGGCTGGAGTGGCGGACGCAGGTCGACACCGTCGGCGATACCGTCGTGGTGCGGACACTCTCCGGCAGCGAATGGGGAGCGGCGCAACTGGTGGCCGAAATTCGCATCGGTGCCGTTGAGGGCGCCGACCATGAACTGTTCGGCCAGATCACCGGTCTCGCGGTGGACGCCGTCGGGAGCATATACGTGTACGACGCGCAAGTGCCCGCTCTGCGCAAGTACGCGTCGGATGGTCGCTACCTCGCCACGCTCGGTCGGAAGGGTGGCGGGCCGGGCGAGTACGCGCGCAGCGATCCCGGTGGGCTCGCGGTGCTCAGCGATGGCCGGGTCTTGCTGCGCGACCCGAGGAACCTACGCTTCACTGTCTACTCCTCTGATGGTGAGTTCCTCGAGAGCTGGCGCATGCGCACTGGGACGTACACGTTCACGCCAATCGTCCCTATGGCTGACGGGGGCTTCTACAACCCCGTGTTCCCCCTCGGCAAGCCGACGCGTTTGGTCCGTTATGCCGCGGACGGGACGCCAGGCGACTCGCTGGCGCTGCCGGAACCTCGTGTCGAACTGCAGACCATTACAGCGCAGGTTGAAGGCGCGAGCCAAACCTGGGCGGTTCCGTTCACCGCAACCTCGCTGCGGGCATTCCATCCCGACGGCTATCACGTGTCGGCGGCGAGCAACGAATACGCTGTCGACCTATTACGTCGTGAGGGTGGCGTTCTCCGTTTGGTCAAGGACGCCGAATCTGTGCCTGTGACATCGGAGGAGCGTGCCGCAGAGGAGCAGCGCGCAACCGAAGCCATGCGCCGGCTGGATCCCTCGTGGAGCTGGAATGGCCCGGCGATCCCGCGCACTAAACCGATCCTGCGCGAGCTCTATGCGGGCGAAGACGGCCGCATCTGGGTCCAACTGCGCCAGCCCGGGCAGCGCGTGCCGGACGCCGAGCTGCAACCGCGGCCCGGCGGTCGCCCAGCGGCGCCGCGGTTCAGGGAGCCGGTCGTGTTCGACGTGTTCGATAAGGACGGTCGCTATCTTGGGCGCGTCACGGCCCCGGCGCGCTTTTCCACTGCGCCGCGCCCGGTCTTCCGGGGGGATCACGTGTGGGGCACCGAGACGGACGAACTCGGAGTGCAGTACGTGCTGAGGTATCGCATTGCTGCAGAACGAGGGCAACCGTGATGGAAAAGCGGGCCACCGGCATGCGGAGCGGTGAGAGCGTGAGATGATAGGAACGGAATCCCGATCAAACAATTTCTCCTCGCCCCGCATCCAACACCTATGAAGGAAACCGGCGACGCCCTCCAGACGACGGAGGAGACGGGCATGACTCTCCAGCGAACCTCCTCGATTCTGATCGGCTCGATTCTGCTTACTGCCGCGATTGCGGACCAAGCTGCTGCGATCAAGACTCTCCCCCAGTCCCAAGCAACGCACTTGGAATACCGCGACCGTTATCGCGCCTCGACCGTGACACTTCGACGGAGTGCCGGATGATGAACAGCTATCGATTTGCCCGACTGAGCTGGATCTTGGTGAGTGAACTCATTGCCGTGACCTTGTCGGGGTGTCGTAGGGAAGATGGCACTGGATTGTATTCGATCGCCGACAGTGCGGGTGTGGAGATCGTAACCAACCACAGCCCCATGTGGTCGGAGGCCGATGCCTGGTCGGTGGATCCCGATCCTGCTCTGTCGATCGGCGCGGTTGCAGGCGATCCCGCACACGAGTTGTACCGGGTGACCGGTGCCGTTCGCCTGTCCGACGGTACCATCGCGGTACTGAGCTCGGGCTCGCACGAACTGCGGCTGTACGACCCGGCCGGCCGGCACCTGCGCTCCGTAGGCGGCGAAGGCGAAGGGCCCGGCAAATTCCAGAGTCCTTTGGGTCTCTACTCGCTGGCAGGCGACACTGTGGTGGTGTGGGATGCGCGGCAGCGACGTGTCTCATTCTTCGATCGGGCCGGCGAATACGTGCGATCGTTCACGCTTCCACCCGGCAACAACCTGTGGCAAGTGCAGGATTTGTTCGACGACCGCACGCTCCTGGCAACGGCCACAATCAGATCTGCGTCCGGCGACGAGTCCGGCCCACGCCGAGCTGAGAACCTATACGCAGTGTTCGATCTCGAGGGTGATTCGATCGCAACGTTGGGGCTCTTCCCCGACGGCGATCAGTATTCGGGGAGCTCGCAGGGGTGGGTGGTGCTGGTCGCTCAAGTGTTTGGTCGCACCACGCACGTCGCTGCTCACGGAACCGCGTTGTACGTCGGCACTAACGATGCCAATGCGATCGACCAGTACGTTAACCAGCCGGTTGGGCTGCCCGATGGTGGGGAGACGGTCTTGGCGTACGGCCGCTTAGTACGCAGCATCCGGCGTGATACTGTGGTGCCGGTAACTGCCGCGATGTTTGCCGCCGAGCGCGACGCACAATTGGATGCGAGGGAAGAGGGAATCAGGGAGTTGTATGAGCCGGTCATGGCGGAGATGCCCCAGCCCGGTACCCTGCCGTACTACTCGGCGATCGAGACGGACGCCGACGCTAACGTTTGGGTCCGACACTACAGTTGCAGGACCATGCCTTCCTTCGAGTGGACCGTATTCGATCCTCAAGGCCGCATGCTGGGTGACGTGATGCTTCCCGAGCGGTTCGATGTGTACGAAATCGGCGGGGACTACGTGCTGGGTCGCTGGCGGGACGAGGCAAATGTCGAGTACGTGCACCTGCATCGGTTAAGCAAGTAGGCGATTGCCACGGTCCTTCTATGTCGACGCCGGTGAAGCTGGGCTTATCCGATCATATCCGTTCGTCTGCAATGGTTCGATTCTACGGAGACCGCAAGCGGCAATCTGTCGGCTGGCTTCCCTGGCGCCAGCTTTCCTTTCACTACTCTCCTTTCACTGCTCCGGGATAAGCCCCGGCGGCCTGTCTGACTGCAGCAAGGACAGCCCGGCAGTTCGGGCCCGGCCCTCCGCCTGACCGACCCCCCCCACTTGACATACTGACGTCGTGTCAGTAGGCTGCTGACGCTATGTCAGTAACCCTAGGGTTTCCTGAACCCAAAACTCAGCGTGAGTCGACGCGCTCGAGCCGCCATACGGTGGAGGCCGCGCGGGGCGAGATCTCGGATTCCGCCGTCCGGTTTCTCTGGGAGCACGCGTTCCGCGACCTGACGGTCAACGAACTCATGGCGGGCACTACCCTCAGTCGCCCAGCGTTCTATCAGTACTTCAGCGACTTGCACGAGCTGATGGAGTCGCTGCTCGGCCAGGTGGAGTCAGTCATGCGCGCAACGGCGAACCCGTGGATCATGGGAGAAGGCGAACCCATCGCTGCCTTGCGGGCGTCGCTTGGCGGGGTGATACAGACAAGTGTGGACCACGGTCCGGTGCTCCGGGCCGTTGCCGAGGCTGCTCCACTAGATGCTCGTCTCGAGGCTGCCTGGTCGGCTTTCATGGGACGGTGGAACGATGCGGTGTGCACCAGAATCGAGGCGCAGCAGCAAGCCGGTCTCATCCCGGAGTTCGATGCGCGCCGAATGGCGAATGCGCTGAACGCACTCGATGCCGCCGTCCTGATAGCGGAGTTCGGCAGGCAACCGCAGGGTGATCCCGATGCCGTGCTGGATACGCTGCACGCCATCTGGGTGGGTGTGTTGTATGGCAGTGTGCCTAAACGACTACCCGTGTCGGAGGTGGCCCAGGACATGTCGACTGCCGACTCGACGCCGCTATCGACCCGCGGAGATCCAACACGCTGACCGATATAGAACCAGCTACCCCGAAATCAGAAACGGATGTCAATGATGACACCCTACTTATCTAGGGCTGCGCTTCTCGCGATGATGGTGACCTTTGCGTCGCCACAGGTATGGGCCCAAGAGCCACCAACGATGAAGATGACGACGCCGATTCCGCCGGGGATCGCAACGCCTGACACCTTGGAAACGAGTCTTGGGACACTGACGTCGTTCGACGGGGTGCCCGACGC
>CP070666.1:4490706-4502921 GCA_020351775.1 Gemmatimonadota bacterium
CGACGGAGCGAGTGGATCGGGCAGGGGTGACCAGACGTTCGACGTTTGGGCCCGACTGGAATGGCTGCCGACGCGGCGGTCCGGAGCCACCTACCAGATACGACGCCAGCGCCATGACAGGGACCCCGTGGAATCGCCGCCCCTCGTCACCGGCCGGTTCGGATCCCGCACGGATTACATCCTGACATTCTTCGCCGGCACGCGGGACGACGGCCTGGGACTGAAAGCCGATGGGATGATCGGATCATCCTCCTGGTCGAGCGACTCGATTACTCCGGAGGTGCCGGATCAGCGCGTGCGGCAGGCCCGTCTCCGACTGAGATACATGCGTCCCAGTTGGAACGCGGAGGTGATCGGCCGCGTGGGGGACACGAGGGTGACGTCCGAGATAGCAGGCCGGATCGGATTGGTGCCGTTGCCGGGTGTTGTGATCTCGGGGGATGCGCGCTGGCAACGCCACGAAAACGATCGGACCTCGTTGGCTGCGTACGGAACTCTGGGACTCTTCTGGGGGCCAGTTTCACTGGTCGGGGGCATCCAATACGCCGATGCCGTTCAGGCGCCGGCGCTGGCAACCGATTCCGCGCAGCAGACACTGGACGGACTGATACGGGTCGGACTGGAGACGGTGCCGCTCTCGGGTCACGTGGCCTTGGTGCAGCGTGACGCTTTTCAGCCACTGCCATTTCCCGATTTGCCCGTGATCTCCGCGTTCGACAGTACGACTGCGGCCACCTACTTGGAGGCCGATGTCAAGATCCAGACCTCCCGGGCGCTCTCGCTCGAAGCCTGGTACTCGGCTCCGATCAGGGGTGGTCGCACCGACCTGCCGTCCGGGATCCCGCTTCAAGCGGCGGATCTGCAGCCACCAAGCCACGGCCGCGCTCAGATCACCTACAGATCCAAGTTCTGGCGCACGTTCAGGAGTGGCATCTTCGATTTCAAGGTGCAGGTAGCGATGGAGTTCTGGAGCGGCGGGTCGGCTGGCCTGGATGAGGCCGGCACGCCTATTCCCCTGGTTGGGGCGACCTTCTATGACGCTTTCATACAGGTCCAGCTTTCCGGGTTCCGGCTGTTTTGGAACCTCCGCAACGCATACAACTCGCCGGATCCATACGTGCCCGGCCTCAGTTATCCGCCCAGCGTGCAGACTTTCGGAGTGAAGTGGGACTTCGAGAACTGAGATACGGCAGTGACGGTCACTGCGGCCGCTCGGTCGACAGTGCCGCTGCCGGGTGGACCCGCAGACTCTAGCGCCAATCGCCCTGCTTGCCGCCCAGTAGAGATAACGTTCTTCGGTCATTATGCTTTAAGGTTACGGTTGAGACACCCTTGGGAGGTCTGGCTTGCCCGAGTCGATGACCGGTTACGGTCTAGCCGAAGGTTCCGTCAGTGGTGGCAGGCTGCAGGTAGAGATACGCAGCGTCAATCACAGGCACTTCGCGACCAATCTCAAGCTGTGCACGCCGCTGCAGTCGCTCGAGCCGGATCTCCGTACCCGGCTGCGCGAACGAATTGCTCGAGGACACGTGACCCTGTCGGTCCGGTGGGTGGAGCATCCAGAGCGCTGGAATGCGACGCGAGTGAACCTGGAGCGAGCACGTGAGGTAATCGACGCATTGACGGAACTCAAGAACACCATGAGCTTGCCGGGCGAGATCGATCTGGGTTTCGTTGCGCGGCAGCCCGATGTGTTCTCTGTCCCGACACCGGACGAGATCGAGGTCGACAGCGACGCAGTCTTTGAGGTGGTGGATGGAGCAGTGACGGAACTTGTGGCGATGCGTGAGCGCGAGGGTGCTGCCTTGGGTCGGGAGGTGACTGGATTGCTGCAGGACTTGGCGAGTGAGGTCGAGAAGGTCGAGGCCAGGGCACCGCAGAGGCTGGCAGCGGAGCGGGACAGGCTGCGCCGATCGGTCTCCGAACTGCTGAATGGCCGGCAGCTGGACGAAGGCCGGATGAGCCAGGAGATAGCGCTCATTGCCGACAAGCTCGACATAACTGAGGAGCTGGTGCGGTTGCGATCTCATATCGATTCATGCGGCCATGCGCTCGCCTCCAGTGAGCCGATCGGGCGCAAGCTCACGTTCCTGGGCCAGGAGATGCTGAGGGAGATCAACACCATCGGCTCCAAGGCCAACGATGCGGCGATCACCCAGGCTGTGATCGCGATGAAGGGCACAGTGGAGAAGCTCCGCGAGCAGCTTGAGAACATCGAGTGACGCCCTTCCTGATCGTGCTTTCGGCTCCCTCGGGTGGGGGCAAGACCATGATCGCCAAGGCGCTGGTTGCGGCCCGAGAAGACCTGGAATACAGCGTCTCGGCTACTACGCGTGCTCCTCGCCAGGGAGAGGTGGATGGAGTCGACTATCACTTCCTCTCGCGTGCCGCGTTTGCCAAGCGTCGTGACGCCGGCGAGTTCCTGGAGTGGGCGGAGTACGGTGGTGATCTTTACGGCACATTGGAGGTGGACGTCGACCGTGCGATCGGGCAACACAAGCACGTGATCTTGGACATTGAAGTTCAAGGCGCACGTCAAGTGCGTGAGCGTCGCAAGGATGTGGTGAGTATCTTTATTCTTCCTCCGTCGGCGGAAACGCTGGTGCGGCGGTTGGGCGGTCGAGACATTTCGCTGAATGAAGATGCTCTGCGCCGACGGTTGCGGCGCGCTGTGGATGAGCTAGAGGAGGCCGCAGACTACGATTACGTCGTGGTCAACGAGGATCGGACTCAGGTCGTAGCTGAGGTAGCCGCAATCATCGATTCGGAGTCGAAGCGCACGTACCGTGATACGACATTGCAGGAGAGTCTGGACAATCTACGCCGAGACATCGCCCAACTGGCCGATAAGATGGTGCCCAATTGAGGAGAGTGAATGCAGATTGTCACACCGAGTGCAATAGCAGACCGCGCGGGTAACAAGTACTTGGGGGTCCTGGTCGCTGCCAAGTTCGCGCGGTTCGTCAATGATTTCCCGCGTGATAGGTCGATCGACCTGGAGAAGAAGCTGACGACGAGGGCGCTGGAGGAACTGGCCGACGGCAACCTCACCTACCGCTTGGTCCGGAGGAGGCGCCAAGAGACGTGATCGTCGGTCGGCACGTCCTGCTCGGCGTGTCGGGCGGCATTGCCTGCTACAAGACGTGCAGCGTCGTCCGACAGCTGGTAGAGGCAGGTGCTGAGGTCGATGTGGTGATGACGGCATCTGCAGCCGAGTTTGTGCGGCCGGTTACCTTCGAGGCATTGAGCGGGCGGCCGGTGCTCACATCTCTGTGGCAACGAGACCAAGCTCTTGCGCACATTCAGCTCGGGCGCGAGTCCCATCTCATCGTTTTGGCCCCGGCTACCGCGAACCTCCTGGCACGCGCAGCAACCGGGATAGCGGATGATTTGCTGACTGCGATCCTGTTGGCCGCTCGAGTACCGATTCTGGCAGCACCAGCCATGAACGATGCCATGTACGCTCACCCGGCTACGTCCAGCAACATCGCAACGCTGGCGCAGCGGGGGTGGACTTTCGTAGGCCCGGTGACTGGTCCTCTGGCAGAAGGCCCAAGCGAACGGCCCGGGCGAATGGCCGAGCCCGAGCTCATCTTCGCGCACATCGAACGGCGACTGCGCGCTCCAGACAGCTCCCTATGTGACAAACGGGTGTTGGTCACCGCCGGGCCCACGCGCGAGTGGATTGATCCGGTCCGAGTCATCACGAATCCGTCGAGCGGACGAATGGGGTTCGCAGTGGCGGCGGCGGCCTTTGCGCGTGGTGCGGACGTGACCCTGATCTCGGGTCCCGCTCGCGTGCCGGCACCGGCCGGCCTCGCAATGGTGCCAGTCGAGACGACGGCGGAGATGCTTGATGCCGTTGGTGACAGATTGCCGGAAACGGATGTACTCGTCATGGCAGCGGCTCCTGCGGACTACAGGCCCAGTCAGGTTGCGGCTGCGAAACTGCCAAGAGCCGACGGACCACTCGAGCTCGAGTTGGAGCCTACCGCGGACATCTTGGGAAGCACTGCTGCCCGCCGGCGCAAAGGCAGTATCGCGGTGGGCTTCGCGCTGGAGACCGGTGACGAAGTAGCACGGGCTCGAGCCAAGCTCGAACGCAAGCAGCTCGACTTGATCGTGCTGAACTCGGCGCTGGAAGCGGGGTCAGGCTTCGAGTCCGACACCAATCGCACGACCTTCATTTCATCCAGTTCGATTACCGAGCTGCCTTTGCTGAACAAACGGGAAGTGGCCGAGCGGCTGCTCGACGCGGTCGAGGCGATGCTGTGACCGATCCCGGGGAACTCTTGGCCCGCTACTTGGCTCAGCGGGACTCGGTGGACGAGGGACCGCTCTTCTTGGACCCCGATGTGATTCTGAAAGCGGAGGGGCGGGGCAGGCCCGAGGGCGCTCAGCAAGCACTCCGGCCCCAGGTCAGGCCGTCATCGGGCAGCGAGTCCGTCGCCGCACGAGATGCGGCCGTCGACTCGCGGGCCGGCGGATCGGCCCGGCGTCCGATCAGGAAGTCGGCTGGGAGACCGTCACGCGAGACGTGGCGTGAAGGGGCTCCCGCCATACCGTCGGCGGGGATCATAGTGGCACCGCCAGCCAGCGACCTGTTTGCGGGAGACGAGCTGGCGCAATACGATCTCGACGGATTAGCGGCTCAGATCCACTCGTGCAGCCGCTGTCCGTTGCATGCCAGTCGCACCAACGCTGTGCCAGGCGAAGGGCCTGGTGATGCACGACTCGTCGTAGTGGGTGAGGGCCCGGGAGCACGAGAGGACGAGACAGGTAGGCCTTTTGTCGGGAGAGCAGGGGAGCTACTGACCGACATCCTGCGCGCCATCGATCTACCGCGTGAGCGAGTGTACATCTGCAACGTCGTCAAGTGTAGGCCACCGGAAAACCGCGCTCCGGTGCAAGAGGAGATCGATCAGTGCGTCCCGTACCTGTACCGCCAACTTGAAATAATCAGTCCCGCAGTCATACTAGCAATGGGGGGAACGGCGGCGCAGACTCTGTTGAATACGAGGCAGTCGCTGGGATCGCTGAGGAACAGGCTCCACTCCTTTCGTGGTGTGCCGCTCCTTGTCACGTACCATCCTGCCGCTCTCCTGAGGAACCCTAACTGGAAGAAGCCGACCTGGGATGACGTCCGTATCGCCCGCCAGCTCGTTGACCGGTAACGGCGCCGCTACTACCCGGCAGGCTCCGTGGAGTCCCGAAGCGGAGCAGGCGGTACTCGGCGCCATGTTACTCGACTCTGACGCCGGACTCACGGCGATCGAAATGCTGAGGGACCGGGACTTCTACCGCGATTCCCACCGGCGGATCTTCCGGGCGATGGCCAAGCTCCTGGAGCGGGGGGATGTCATCGATCCGGTGATGCTGAGGAACGAGCTGGAGCGCGGCGGCGATCTCGAAGCGAGCGGCGGGACCGACTTCATAGCCGACCTGCTGGACATCGTGCCGACCGCAGCCAACGTCGAATATCATTGCCGCATCGTGCGCGAGAAGAGCTTGGTGCGCCGCTTGATCGACGTTGGCACGGGCATAGTGCAGAACGCCTACGAAGGCCGCGATGACGTCGGTGCGATGCTGGACCAAGCCGAGCAACAGGTGTTCGAAGTCTCCTACCAACGAGGCACGCAGGAAGTCGTCCGGATCAAAGAGTTGATGTGGCACGCGATGGAGCGCATAGAAGCGCGCCACCGCGGCGATGATTCGGTGCGAGGTGTGCTGAGCGGATTCACAGATTTGGATGAGATGACCAACGGCTTTCAAGGCAGCGATCTCATCATTGTTGCCGCGCGACCGTCGATGGGGAAGACCTCCTTCTGCCTCAACACAGCAGCCAACGCGGCGCTGGAAGGTGGCACACCGACAGCCGTCTTCTCGCTAGAGATGTCACGCGATCAGTTGGTCGAACGACTGCTCGCAGCGGAGAGCTTTGTCGATCTACACCGTCTCAGAAGCGGAAAGCTGCGTGACGACGACTATCCCAAGATGTCACGCGCGGCCGGTCTGCTGGGAACTGCACCCATATGGATCGACGACACTCCAGCCCTGACCCTGCTCGAATTGCGCTCCAAGGCGCGTCGCATGAAGGCGGAACATGATGTCGGACTGTTCATCGTCGACTACCTTCAGCTGATCCGGGGAACGGGGCGTCAGGAGAGCAGGCAGGAGGAGATCAGCTTCATTTCCCGTTCGCTCAAGGCGCTGGCGCGCGAACTACACACACCGGTCATCGCTCTTTCGCAGCTGTCTCGGGCGCCGGAACAGCGCGGCGGCGACCGCAGGCCGATGCTGTCGGATCTGCGTGACTCGGGCGCGATCGAGCAGGACGCCGATCTGGTGATATTCATCTACCGGGCGGAGATGTACCGGTCTATCGTGGATCAGGCCGACGGGGCTGAGGAGGGCTTGACCGAGCTGAACCTGGCCAAGCACCGCAACGGTCCGACCGGCATGGTCAAACTCGTCTTCCACAAGCAGTACACGCGGTTCGACAACTACAGCAGCCGAACCCCTGAAGAGCTGGATGGTCCGTAGACCCCGGTCGGTGTACCGCTGCGCTGATTGCGGAGCGGACCACCCCAAATGGGCGGGGCAGTGCGAGTCTTGTGGTGCCTGGAACACGTTGATCGAGGAAATTGCGGCACAGAGGGGGAGGGGCAGCAGGGACAGGAGCTATCCTGGAGCCGCCGTGGCAGGAGCAGATCCCGTGCGGCTGGAGGAAGTGGCGGCGGACGCTACTCCTCGGCTGCGGACGGATCTGAACGAGTTCGACTTCGTGCTGGGTGGCGGAATCGTGCCAGGCTCGATGGTGATAGTGGGTGGTGAGCCGGGTATCGGCAAGTCCACTCTGTTGCTCCAGTGTGCAGCCCGCCTCGAGGCGCGCGACGTCACAACCCTTTATGTATCGGGCGAGGAGTCGGTGGAGCAGGTCAGGTTGCGGGCCGACCGGCTGACTGAAGCTGCGGGAAGCGTCCGAGTGCTGCCCGAAGTGCGGCTGGAGTCCGTAATCGCTAGAGCCGATGCAGCTGGGGCGCGGGTGGTGATCGTCGATTCCATTCAGACCACGTACACAGAAGATCTCGAGGGCGCTCCGGGCAACGTCGGCCAGGTCAGGGAGTGTGCGGCGAGACTGATGCGCTTTGCCAAGGAGTCGGGAGCAGCGGTGTTGCTGGTCGGACACGTGACTCGGGGCGGTGTCATAGCCGGGCCCAAGACCCTGGAACACAATGGTCGATACGGGGCTCTACTTCGAGGGCGAGGCTGCCGGCGACTTTCGGGTGCTGCGAGCCGTGAAGAACCGGTTTGGCTCGGTCGATGAGGTCGGAGTGTTCGAGATGTCTGCCACCGGCCTGCGACCGGTCGCGAATCCGTCTGCTGCCTTCCTGTCGGGGCGCGACCAGAATACACCGGGCTCTGCGGTGACTGCTGCGATGGAGGGTACGCGGCCCGTGCTCATGGAAATCCAGGCCCTCGCCTCCCGTTCGGGCTACGGAACCCCCCAACGAGTGGCGACCGGACTGGATCACCGGCGGCTGGCAGTACTGCTCGCCGTGCTGGAACGGCGTGTACAGGTACGGTTCCACGATCTGGACGTGTTCGTGAACGTGACTGGGGGCATGCGACTCGTCGAACCGGCCTCTGACCTCGCTGTGGTGGCGGCGCTCTATTCCTCGGTGCGGGATCGCCCGGTCCCCGAAGACGTTGTGTTTCTCGGCGAGGTGGGGCTGGGAGGAGAAGTGCGACCCGTTTCTTCTATCGACCGCAGGCTGGTCGAAGCCCAGCGACTCGGGTTTCGACGTGCCTTCGTCTCAGCGCGAGGCAGCGGTGCTCAATCCATGACCACGGTTCCCATTGCCCATGTCGCAGATCTCGCCACCAAGCTCGCAGGGTGACGTCGGGGTGCTGCTGGCAGCCGCCGGGACCGGCGAGCGGATCGGCGGCGAGCCCAAACAGTTCCGGCTCATCGGTGGCGTTCCCATGCTGCTTAGGGCAGTGCGGCCGTTCGCTCAACATCCGAGGGTCGAGCAGTTGGTTGTAGCGCTGCCGGCTGCCACAGTGCATTCGCCGCCAGCCTGGCTAGAATCGATTGTCGGCGCGCGGCTGCAGCTGGTGTCGGGCGGTGCCACACGGGCGGAGTCGGTGAAGGTGGCTCTAGATGCGCTCGATCCGGCGTGTGAAATCGTGCTTGTCCATGATGCGGCCCGTCCCTTCGTGTCTCCTGAGACCGTCGACAACGTGATTCAGATCGCGGGCGAGACCGGCGCCGTGCCAGCAGTGCCGGTCACCGATACGCTCAAGCGAGTCGACCGCGTGACCGGCGAAGTTACGCAGACGGTGGATCGCGAGGGCCTGTGGAGGGCGCAGACACCCCAGGGGTTCCCGCGAGCGATGCTGGAACGTGCCTATGCGACAGTTGGAGCCGACGCCTGCTCTGGATTCACCGACGAGGCTGCCCTGTTTGAGGCGGCCGGCTATCGGGTGAGGTTGGTGCGTGATTCGGTGCGCAACATCAAGATCACAACCGCCCACGATTTCGAGGTTGCCGAGGTGCTTGCTCGATCATGACGGTCGTGGCGTTCCGGACCGGCACGGAGGTCGAGGTAGCGATACCGCTTGCGCTGCAGCATCTGCGTGAGGGCGGGCTGTTGGCACATCCGACCGAGACGATCTACGGGATTGGATCGCGGGCCGCGGAACCGGAGCTCGCTGCCCTGGCTCGGCTCAAAGGCCGCGGAGAGGAGAAACCGTTCCTGCTGCTTGTGTCCAGCAGGGAGATGGCCTTGTGGTACGGCCTGATGTTCAACAATGCCGCGCAGGCCCTCGCCGACCGGTTCTGGCCGGGACCGGTTACGTTGGTGCTGCCGGGAGCGGAGGCGAGACTGCCCGAAGCACTGCGTGGGCCGAATGGGGGGATCGCCGTACGCTGGACATCACATGCGGCGACCGCGACCCTGATCGACAGACTCGACGAACCGATCACCTCCACCTCGGCCAACCAGCCGGGTAGAAGCACGGCGCCCGGTGTCGGCGCGATCCTCGACATGTTTGGCGAGTCAGTAGCCAGCGGTGAGTTGCTGGTACTCGATGGGGGTGTGCTGGGCAACGTCCCGCCCTCGACACTGATCGATTGCACCTCACCGGAGCCGAGGTTGATACGGGAAGGTGCGATTCCGTTGACCGAGATCCGTGCCGGTGTCGGGAGGCTCGCCCCGTGACCAGCATACTGATGGTGTGCACCGGCAACATTTGTCGCAGCCCCTTGGCGGAGTCCCTGATGCGTGCGGAACTGGAGCGACTGGGCGTAGACAGCATAGAGGTCGCGTCGGCCGGAACCAGCGCGTGGGATGGAGCGCCGGCATCGGAGGGTGCATATCTCGTCGGGTTGGAGCACGGCATCGACCTGTCAGAACACCGAGCCCGGCTGCTCACTAGAGAGGTGGTGAAGGGTGCCGATCTGATCTTCACGATGGCGCGTCACCAGCGAGCGCGGGTCGAGGACCTCGGTGGCGCTGGCCGGGTGCACGTCCTGGGTGAATACGCCGGGACCGGCGGTCCCGAGGCCGAGGTCAGCGATCCGTTCGGATCCGGGTTGGACGTCTATCGTGAGACCTTCGATCAGTTGGTGGGTTTTGTGGCGGCAGCGACCGAGCGTTTCGTGAGGGAGCGTGGTGAATCGGATTCGAGGCAGTAGCCGCCCATTAGTGGTGATCGGAGACCCGATCGCCCACTCGATGTCCCCTGCAATGTTCAACGCGGCGTTCACAGCGCTGGGCCTAGACGCCGTATACATCCCAGTCCGGACCGATGAATCGGCTCTGCCGCACGTGCTGCGGGCGTTCGAGTCCGTGGGCATCGCCGGCAATGTGACCATCCCGCACAAAGTCGCGGTAGCCCGACTTCTCATCAGGGTGACCTCGCTGGCACAGGAGCTCGAGGCAGTCAATACCTTCTGGCCCGAGGGTGGACGGCTGGTGGGCGACAACACTGACGTACAGGGTCTGATGGACGCGTTGCAGCCGCTTGACGCTGACGGTCCCTGGTTGGTTGCTGGCACAGGTGGAGCCGCGCGAGCGGTGGCTGCCGCGGCTCGAGAACTGGGGATGCCGCTGCTGGTTCGATCCCGCAGCCGGGCTCGGGCCGCCGAGTTCGCTGCTTGGGCGCGCGAGTTGGGGGCCGATTGCCAGCCCGACGACGGCCGTCCAGTCGCTACGGCCATCAACGCCACACCGCTGGGGCTCAGGCGAGCTGACAAGGCTCCCTTTGCCGACCGCACCCTCGATGGCTGCCAGACAGCCATGGACCTTGTCTACGCTCCCGGCGGGACCGCCTGGATGCGAGATTGCGAGCGGCTCGGCATGCGAGCAGCGGACGGACGCTCGATGCTGGTGGCGCAGGGAGCGCACGCGTTCCACCGCTTCTTTCCCAACACCAGGGCTCCGCTGGAGGTGATGGCCGCTGCGGTCAATCGGGAGTTGGACCGGTGCTGACTTCGGCGCTCGTCGCGCTCGAGCGTCTGTTGCTGCCCAACGCGTGTGTGGCGTGCAGCAGGCAGGTGGCCGCGGCAACTCCCGACGATCTCGTGTGTCCGGTGTGCCGCTCGCGGGTCAGGGCGGTTCCGGCCGGCTGCGCGAGATGTGGCCAGCCGCTTCCGCCGGTGGGACCGTGTCGGTTTTGTCGCGATTGGCCCGCCGCGCTCGACCAGGTCTCCAGTGCCGTGTGGATGGGAGACGAGGCCCGTGCGATGATCCACCACCTAAAGTACGAGGGCTACACTCGGCTGAGTGACGAAATCGCCAAGCGAATGGCAGCAGTCATCGTGCATCCCGGTCCGTCACTGCTGGTGCCGATCCCGCTCGCCCCGACGCGGCTGCGCCAACGAGGGTACAACCAGGCTGCGGGAATCGCCCGGTCGCTGGGACGGCTGTGGCGGGTTAAGGTCGATCCCGGGGTCCTGGCTCGGATCAGAGAGACCAGGTCACAGACAGAGCTAACGCCGACAGAACGCAGCGAGAACGTGGCCCGGGCATTCATGGCGACACCGGCGCCCCCTCATCAGCGGCGTGTTATCTTAGTCGACGATGTTCTCACAACTGGCGCAACTCTGGCTGCGGCGGCCTCGGCCTTGGATGCAGTGGGTTGGAGGCGGATCGGTGCGGTGACGTTCGCACGGGCGCTCCCGTTCACGGTTCGCTTGGACTTGGGGTAGCAGAGGGGCGCGGAGCAGTTACACAAATTGAGCAAGGTGCAATACACGAGAGGTATTCTCAATGACGACAAAGATCGGTATCAACGGATTCGGTAGGATCGGGCGACTCGTTGTGAGGGCGATGGCGCAGAGTGGGTCCGATCTCGATCTAATGGCCGTGAACGACCTCACTGACGCGGGGACGCTAGCGCACCTGATGAAATACGATTCGGTTCATGGGCGCTTCGGAGGCACGGTCGAGCAGGACGGCGATGCAATCGTCATCGACGGCAAGAGAATCACGGTTCTGTCCGAGATGGACCCGGCCAAGCTGCCGTGGAAGGAGATGGGAGTAGACATCGTACTGGAATCCACGGGCAGGTTTCGGTCCCGGGACCAGGCCGCCGCGCACCTGGAGGCCGGCGCCAAGAAGGTCGTAATCAGTGCCCCCGGGAAGAACGAGGACATAACGATCGTGTTGGGCGTGAATGACTCCAGCTACGATCCAGCCAAGCACCACGTACTGTCGAACGCATCGTGCACCACCAACTGTCTGGCACCAGTGGTCAAAGTCATCATTGATGCATTCGGTTTCGTGCGCGGATTCATGACCACCGTTCACAGCTACACCAACGATCAGCGCATCCTCGATTTCCCCCATAAGGATCTTCGCCGCGCGCGTGCGGCCGCCCAGAACATCATACCCACGACCACCGGTGCAGCCCGGGCCACCGCCCTGGTGATCCCTGAGGTGAAGGGAAAGATCGATGGTGTCGCACTCAGGGTGCCCACGGCGAACGTGTCGCTGGTGGATCTGACCTGTGAGGTGGAGAAGAAGACGGACACTGAATCGGTCAACGCCGCATTCCGCAAGGCGGCGGCGGGATCGCTCAAAGGTGTCTTGGCGGTGAGTGACGAGCCCCTGGTATCGAGTGACTACATCAGCAACCCCTGCTCGAGCACCCTCGACGCAATGAGCACCAACGTGATCGATGGCAACCTGGTCCACGTGTCGTCCTGG
>CP070666.1:4503021-4537245 GCA_020351775.1 Gemmatimonadota bacterium
GTCCAATCGTTCCGTGCCGAGGTCCTCTCCTGGATGCACCGCACTCACTCGGCGCAACAGTCGGTGCGTGCCGTCGAGATCTTGCGTGGGGCCGGAACCCGGTCCCTCTCGCTCGATTTGATCTTTGGGCTTCCCCCGGAAGTACCCAGTGCGTTCTCCAACGACGTGGAACAGGCCATCGAGCTGGACCCGGACCACCTCTCCGTCTACGGGCTGACGGTGGAGCCGCGGACGCCCTTACAGCGCTGGATATCTCGCGGAGCTGCAACGCCTGTTCCCGCGGGACGCTGGGCTGAGGAGTTCCTGCTCGCTCATAGAGCCATTACCGCTGCGGGATACGAGCACTATGAGGTTTCCAATTACGCCAAGCCGGGCCACCGTTCGGCTCACAATAGTGCGTACTGGACCGGCGCGCCCTACGCTGGATTGGGGCCCTCGGCTCATCGGTTCGATGGGGCCACGCGCAGCTGGAACGTCGCTCCTTGGGCCGAGTACGACAGAATGATGCGGACCCGGAGAGATCCCACTGTTGGGCACGAGAGCCTGACTTCGGCGCAAAGTCGATTGGAGCGCGTGTACCTGGCCCTGCGAACCTCGGACGGCCTGGCGTCAGACGAGATCGATGACTTGAACCCGGAGGCGCTCGACCGAGCCGTCGATTCCGGTTGGATCGAGCGATTGCCAGTCGCTGACGGCCGGTCGCCGGTTGCTTCTGCGCGTCTTCGTCTCACAGCCGAGGGTTGGCTTCGGTTGGACCAGCTCGTCACTGCCTTGACCACCTAGGGCCAAGGTGGCTAAATTGTTGTCTGCCTATGACTTGGAACGCTGCGCGCGACGACCTGACTGAGCGGGAGCGCCAGGTCCTCGAAGCTGTCATCGTTTCCTATGTGGAGACCGCTGAACCGGCCGGCTCGCGCACCATTGCCAAACGGTACAACCACGGCGTGTCGGCGGCCACAGTGCGGAACACGATGAGCGACCTCGAGGATCGGGGCTACCTGTATCATCCCCACACGTCGGCCGGCCGCATGCCGACCGACCGGGCCTACCGGGTCTATGTCGACAAGCTGATGGCGCACTCCAACGTGACGGCGCAAGAGCAAGACCGGCTGTTGCGCGAGCTGGGGGCCGATGCGACCGGCATTGAGGGCCTGCTACAGAAAGCGGCACAAGTGCTCGGCATCCTGACACAGGAACTGGGTGTTGCCGTCGCACCCTCGTTCGACAATGCGGTGCTCGAACAATTGCAGCTCATGAACGTGTCCTCCGACCGTATCTTGATGGTGTTGGTGCTGAGGGGCGGCGCAGCGCGAACCATCTTCGTCGAGGCGGATAGCGCATTTCCCCGCGAGGCGCTCGACAAGCTGGCCGGCGTGCTGAACGAGAGGCTGGCCGGTCTGACCCTACGTGCGGTAAGGCGCACGCTCAAGGAGCGCTTGCGGGACGCAACGTTTGGAGCCGGCGCAGAGTTGCTCAACGTCTTCGTCGAAGAAGCGGACAACATCTTTCACCTTCCCGAGATGGAGGACAGCCCCGTGTTGCTTTCCAGCGCGCAGATGCTGGCCGAGCAACCGGAGTTCAACAGCAACACGCAAATGCGGACGTTGTTGGAGATCACGGAGCAACGCGATCTGCTGCGCCAGGCCCTGCGGGAGCGCAATGAGCCGGGTATCACAGTGACTATCGGCGGAGAGAACCTTGATCCGAAGTTGAGTGCGTTTACCATTGTCACTTCTACCTACCATTCGGGGTCGCTCTCGGGTGTGATCGGCGTGATGGGGCCAACAAGAATGCCGTACCGCAAAGTCGTGTCGTTGGTGGAGCACACCAGTCGACTCATGAGCCATCTGGCTCCCCTCAGTGCCAGCTAGGTCGCGCCGTTATGACACGTGACTTCTACGAGCTTCTTGGCGTTTCCCGCAACGCATCAACCGACGACATAAAGAAGGCCTATCGCAAGCTTGCGATGCAGTACCACCCTGACCGCAATGATGGTGACAAGGTGGCCGAGGAGCGTTTCAAGGAAGTGAGCGAGGCCTACGATGTGCTGCACGATCCCGAGAAGCGATCGGCGTACGATCGGTACGGTATGGCGGGGCTCAAGGGTGGAGGTGGTTTTGGCTTCCACCCGTTCGATCTGTCCGAAGCATTGAACATGTTCATGCGGGACTTCGGAGGCATGGGCGGCTTCGACGCCTTCTTTGGCGGCGGCCAGCGATCCCGACGCAGCCGGCGTCGCGGCCAAGACATCAGAGTTTCGCTCAAGCTGAGTCTCGCTGACGTGGCTCACGGCACGTCGCGCAAGATCAAACTCACAACGCTGAAGCAATGTGGCGCGTGCGGCGGATCGGGAGCTGAGCCAGGTAGCGCCGCCGGCCCGTGTCAAACCTGCGGAGGTCTGGGAGAGGTAAGGCGAGCTCAACAATCGCTGTTCGGACAGCTGGTGTCGGTGACGACCTGTCCGGCCTGTGAGGGTGAGGGGAGTGTCATTGCCAAGCCATGCCGGGAATGCGCCGGCGACGGACGTGTCAGGGATCAGTCGGTCGTCGAAATCGATGTGCCGCCCGGGGTGTCGCATGAGAATTACCTCACACTGCGGGGCAAAGGCGCAGCGGGGCCACGCAATGGGCCTCCGGGCGATCTGCTGGTGGAACTGGATGTTGAAGAAGACGAGCGGTTCGAGCGTCGCGGCGACGACCTCGTATTCGACCTGCCTGTCGCGTTCAGCCAGGCTGCCTTGGGAGCCCAATTCGTGATACCCACTCCCTATGGTGACGAGAACCTGGAGCTGCCGGCCGGGACTCAATCGGGTACCGTACTCACACTGCGCAACAAGGGCCTTCCCAACGTCAACGACGGACGCCGTGGCTCGCTGTTCATCCGGGTCCAAGTGTGGACCCCTACCAAGCTGGATCCGGAGCTGCGGGCTGCGTTCGAGCGCCTGTCCGAGTTGGAAGGTGACCCGCCGTCGGAGGAGACGTTGGGCCGCCGTATCTGGAACCGTATGAAGGAAGCGTTCGGGACGTGATGTTGAACGACTGCCTGTTCTGCAAGATCGCCGCAGGAGATATCCCGGCCACCATCGTTGCGCAGGACGACCAGTTCGTTGCCTTCCGCGACATCGATCCCCAGGCCCCGACCCACTTGTTGGTTATTCCCCGGGAGCACGTGGCGTCGCTCAATGCGGCCATGGACGCGCAAATGCTGGGCAGTATGCTCCTGTTCGCCAAGACGGTGGCAGGGGGGGAGGGGTTGAGCGAGCGGGGCTACCGCGTGGTCGTCAACACCAATGCCGAGGCTGGCCAAAGCGTTTTCCATCTCCACGCGCACGTGCTCGGTGGCCGAGCCATGCGGTGGCCGCCCGGCTAGACTCCTTGAGATTCGGATGAAGCTCGCCTAGCTTTATAAGTCTGTACACAATTCGCGACGAGACAGTGACCCACAAGGTCAGAGGTCCATGGCTGAAGTAGTCATTTACGAGGACGAAAGCTTCGAACGTGCCCTGCGGCGTTTCAAGAAGAAGTGCGAGAAGGCTGGGATCCTATCCGATCTCCGGAAACACCGTCATTACGAGAAGCCGAGTGAGCGGCGTAAGCGGAAGCTCAACGCAGCCAAGCGGAAACGGCGTCGTCCACCGAGATAGGGCATCCCTTTAGGAGTAATTACGGCTAATCGCTTTCCAGCAGTCTGTATCGAAGTGTTCCAGATGATGGTGTTCCTCCCAACCGGTGAAGGTCATGTGCGTTGGCCGTTACAGGCCTTAGGGGTCGCCGCCGGCACAGTATGACTGGCGGCCACCCGACGGAGCAGCAGCAAGGGGTGTTGGCGACGAGAGTCGCCGGCACCCCTTCCCCGTTTCCGGCAGCAGCCGAGCCGCGCACCCTCGAAGCACTCGAGTTTGGCGCGGCCCTGGAACTCGTCGCCAGCCACGCGGTTTCGGAACTGGGGGCGGTGACGGTCCGATCCCGCCTGCCTTCGTGCGATACCGCATGGATAACCGAGCAGCTTGCAACAGCGGCCGAGATGCAGCGACTGCTGGATGCGGGAGACCAGTTCCGACCCGAGGCGGTCGCCGACATTGGACCGGTAATCGAGAACCTGCGCGTTCCCGGCGGCGTTCTCGAACCTGGCGAGCTGACTGCGATCGGAGCGGCACTAGGCGCGATGCGCAGCCTCCGCGCTGAGCTCAAGCGGATTGGCAGTGCTGCGCCGCTCGTGGCCGGTCTCCTGAGGGAGATACCCCCCAAGGATCTCGAGGACCGCATCACGCGGTCGTTCGAAGTAGACGGCACCGTCAGCGATGACGCCTCAGCGGAGCTGGCTCGAGCCCGGCGGAATGTGAGGGACACACGCAGTCGCCTGATCGCGACCCTGGAGCGGCAATTGCGCTCACTGGCTCGGGGGGGCTCCCATCCAGAGGTGACGCTCAAGGATGGGCGCTATGTGATTCCAGTGCGCCGGGACGACCGCGATCGCATCAAAGGGATCGTGCACGGCGAGTCTGCGTCGGGAGCAACCCTGTTCGTTGAGCCACCTGAGGCCGTGGAGCTGGGGAACGAACTGAGTTCCTGGGAGTCGGCCGAGGCCCGCGCGGTTCTCGCCGTGCTGCGGGACCTCACCGAGAGAACGAGACCGCATTGCGACGCCCTGCTGGACGGCCTAGTGATGTGCGCTCGCGCTGACGACGCGTACGCGCGGGCACGCTTTGCCATCGAGGCCGATGGTGTGGCGCCCAGCATGGTTCCGTCCCGGCGCTGCTCGCCCGGCGGGTCACAACAGCCCGACGGTTCGGGCGACCCCGCTGCTGGAGTGAGGGGCAGCGAAGGGTCCATGACGATCGTGCGGGGAGTCCATCCACTGCTCCTGGCCGAGAGCGATCGTGCGGTTCCCTTCGATCTCGAGTTGTCGCCGGCGGAGTTCACCGTCCTGCTGAGCGGCCCCAATGCGGGTGGAAAGACGGTGCTTCTGAAGGCGGTGGGCCTCACCGCGGCGCTAGCCCAGAGCGGTGTGATCCCGCCGGTCGGAAAGGACACCGTGCTGCCGGTGTTTCGCTCGATCTACGTCGATATCGGCGATCACCAATCGATAGCTGCCAGTCTCTCTACCTTTAGCGCGCATGTTGGGGCCCTCAAGGAGATCCTGTTGCAGGCGGATGCCGGAGCCCTGGTGTTGCTGGACGAAATTGGTGGCGGGACCGATCCAATTGAAGGAGCCGCGCTGGCCGGTGCCACCCTACTCTCGCTCAACGATCGCTGCAGTACCACCATCGCCACGACCCATCTCAGTGAGCTCAAGGAGATGGCGGCCCGCACCGAAGGCGTGGTCAATGCCTCGCTGGAGTTCGATACCGAGACGTTGGCGCCGACCTATCAGTTCGTGAAGGACCGTCCCGGGCGGTCCTTCGGATTGGCGATCGCGCGCCGGATGGGCCTGCCCGCGGAAGTGATGGAGCTGGCCGAGGGACTGCAGCCGCAGCAAGCCCGATCGCTCGAGGCCATGCTGGCCGATCTCGAGCGGCGGGAGCAGGGCGTGGCGCAGCGGGAACAAGATGTTTCGTTGGCGGAAGCCCAGCTTACGAAAGCAAGAGCGGAAGTCGAGAGCCTGCGGGCAGATCTCGGATTGCGGCACAGGAGGCTGGCGCAGCGAGAGCGGGATCTGGAGCGGGACGGCAGGGAACAGGCACGCAGCTTCCTGTTGGATGCGCGGCGCCGGGTCGAGGAGGCCCTGGGAATCGCTCGCTCGGCCGCCACGCAGACGGCTGCTAAAGAGGCACGCCGGCTGGTGGAGGACGGAGTGAGGAAGGAGGCCGATGCGTTGAAGCGGTTGGAGGACCAGGCGCAGGCCAAGGGGTGGCGGGTGAAGAGGGGGGGAACGGGGAGCGGGGAGCAGGGAGCGGAACCTACGGTGGGCGGCCACGAGTCCGCTCCCTGCTCCCCGCTCCCTGCTCCCGACGTCGAGGCTGCGACTTCGGAGATCGATCTCAGAGGCCTGACGGGTGATGAGGCTGAGGCGAGCCTCATACTAGCGCTCGATGCTGCGATTGCCGCCGACCTGCCGTGGCTCCGGATCATCCACGGTAAGGGAGCGGGGGTACTGCGCGTCAGGGTCGGCCAGGTGCTGCGACGTGACAATCGAGTGGCCCGCTTCCACCTGGCTCCTCCGGAGCAGGGCGGCACTGGCGTGACCGTGGTGGAGTTGGCCTCGTGAGCGGTATCCCGGAAGAACTGATCGAGCGCGTGCGCGACACTGCTGATATCGTCGAGATAATCGGTGAGCACGTCGAACTGAAACGAACCGGGAGCGACTACCGGGGGCCGTGCCCGTTTCATGGCGGCAAGCACCGCAACTTCGCAGTCATACCCAAGAAGCAGATGTTCTACTGCTTCGTGTGTCATGAAGCCGGTGATGTCTTCACCTTCTTCATGAAGCGTTTGGGACTCGAATATCCGGCGGCGGTTCGCGCGGTCGCGCAGCGGGTGGGGATCTCGATCCCCGATCGCCCCACCGGCGGACCCGATCCACGTGAGCCACTGTTTTCGGCCGTTGCGGTTGCCGCGGACTGGTGCACGCGGCGTTTGCTCACCGCGGACGATGCCGAGGCAGCCCGCAAATACCTGGCTCAACGCGGAATCGATCCGGAGCGCGCCGGACTGCTCGGTCTCGGCTACTCTCCCAAAGGTGATGAGTTTCTTGCTGCTATGGACACCCTCGGGGTCGCACAACACGTGCTGCTCGATGCCGGGCTCGCCGTCAAACGGGAAGATGAAACCTTGCGTCCGCGGTTCTGGGGCCGTCTGCTGTTCCCCATTCACGATATCCGGGGACGGATCGTGGGCTTCGGGGGTCGAGTGCTCGGCGCCGGAGAACCGAAGTACCTCAACTCTCCCGAGTCCCAGGTGTTCCACAAGGGCGCGCTGCTGTACAATCTGCACAACGCCAAACAGGCGATTCGCCGCGAGGAACGAGCCATCGTGGTCGAGGGCTACTTCGACGTGCTGCGGCTGGTGGAAGTCGGGATCGAAGAGGTGATCGCTCCGCTCGGCACCTCGCTGACCGAGGATCAGGCGCGCCTGCTCAAGCGTTACACCAAGAATGTCGTGCTGGTCTACGATAGTGACTCGGCGGGGCTCAGAGCCACGTTCCGGGCAGCAGACGAGCTGCTGCGTGCCGGATTGCGGGTCACCGTGGCGACGCTGCCCGAAGGCGAGGATCCCGACACTGTGGCCGTGCGTGGGGGAGCGGCAGCGATACAAGGGCTGCTGGACGATGCCTTGGACGTGCTCGAGCGGAAACTGCAATTGCTCGATCGGAAGGGCTGGTTGGGCACGCTCTCGGGTCGTCGCAAGGCACTGGATCGCTTGTTGCCTACGCTCAGATCCGCTTCCGACCCCGTGACGCGTGATCTGTATGTGGGACGCACTGCGGAGGCTCTAGGGGTATCGCGGGAGTCCGTCGAGCGTGAAGCCGCACCGCGTGGCGGTATGCGGGTCGCTGCAGCACGGGCCGATGCCCGCGAATCCAGCTACGACCGGGAACGGCCGGGTAGGCGGCGGTCGGGGGGCGGGTCTCCCGAACGCGAGCTGTTGCGGGTGATGCTGCACGAGCCGGAGTGGCGGAGCCGCATCCGGGAGTCGCTGCCCTCAGATGTCCAGTTCCTGGAGCCCGAAGGCCGGCTGCTCGGCATGCTGGCCGCGGCGCCGGCAGAAGTCAGCGCAGCGGAGATACTCGAGGGCGTGGATGGAGCAGCCCGGACCGTGCTATCCGACTTGATAGGACAGGGTTTGGGTGAGGGGAACGTGGATGCCATAGTCGAAGGTGCGCTGCGTCGTCTGGAGCATCGTTTGCTGAACGAGAAGAAACGCGCCGTCGCGCGCAAGATTGCTGTGGCCTCGGAGGAGGAGAAGGTGAAACTGCTACGAGAAAAGGCCGCACTGAATGTTGAGTCACGGAAACTCAGAACACACGACTGGAACGTTATTCGCCGAGGAGGTAGAACAGGTGCAGGTTGACCTAGACGTGTTGTTGGATCTGCAGGAAAAGGACATTGCCGTAAGGAACGCCGAGGACCGCCTCAAGGCGCTTCAGCCCAAGATCGATTCGCTGGACGCGGCGCTGTCGGAGGCGAAGGCGGCTCGAGACAGAGCCCGCGAGTCTGCGCAGCAGGCTGAGGAGCGGCGGGCGGAGCTGGAGGGAAGGATCGAGAGCTACAGAGTCATGCAGGAGCGCCGCAGACAGCGCCTCGAGTGGGTGAGCGGTGCCAAGGAGGCGTCTGCGATCATGGCTGAGCTGGATCTGGCTCGCAGTGTGTTGGTCAAGGAAGAGGCCGAGTGGATCCGTTCGGCCGATCAGCTGCAGGAAGCCGAGAAGATCGTTGCCGAAGCCCAGGCGGTGGTCGATCAGACCAAGGAGGTGCAGGCGTCGGAACGAGATGAGCTGGCGGCTGCCACAGCCGAGATCGAGCAGGAAATCGCGGCAGCCACGGGCGTTCGCGACGCAGCCGCCCAGCAGATCGAGCCGCGCATGCTCGAGCTGTATAGGAGGATCCTGCGGGGTCGGGCTCCCCAGGCGTTGTATCCGTTGCGCGGCGGAGCGTGTGGCCACTGTTACACGGCCGTTCCGCTGCACCGGCGGCAGCAGATAGAGAACGGACAAGCGGTCGAGGCGTGCGAGGCCTGCGGCGTCCTGGTCTACAAAGACCGAGCCGAATGAACGCTTGCCGTTGGAAGGTGGTGCCAACCCCCGATCGGTCACAAGTGCAGTTGCTGTCATCAGCCCTCAACGTGCCGCCGACGCTCGCTGCACTGCTGGTGCAGCGGGGCTACGTGACTCCCGACGAAGCCAAGTCATTCCTGCGTCCCGCGCTCGACAAAATGACCGATCCGTTCCTGCTCAAGGATATGGACAAGGCAGTGGCGATCGTCGGCAAGGCGGTACGATCGGGCACTCCGATCTTGGTACACGGCGACTACGACGTGGACGGCCAGTGCTCGGCAGCCCTGCTGACGCGGGTGTTGGAGTTGGCCGGCGCCACGGTCGTTCCCTTCGTGCCCCACCGGTTGCGCGACGGCTATGATTTCGGCCCTGCAGGATTGAAGGTCGCTGCGGAGCGTGGAGCCTCGCTGGTGCTCACGTGTGACTGCGGCGTTTCAGCGGTTGAAGCCGTGCAGCGCGCCAAGGAGATGGGTCTCGAGGTCGTGGTGACCGACCACCACCTAACTCGGGAGCTGCCGCCAGCGGACGCGATCATCAACCCGCGCCGCGAGGACTGTGACTCACCCAGCAAGGAGCTGTGCGGCGCCGGCGTCGCTTTCAAGCTGGTCCAAGCGCTGTGCGGTGAACTCGGCCTGCCCGACAGCGTGCCGTTTCACTTCCTCGATCTGGTCGCGCTGGCAACGGTGGCGGACATCGTTCCCCTGGTTGGTGAGAATCGGACCTTGGTGCGGTTCGGCCTCAAAATGATGGAACAGTCACGCTGGGCCGGCGTGCGGGCCTTGCTAGAGGTCACCGGTCTTTCGGGTAAGCCGGTGCGCGCGGGCCAGGTCGGATACGTTCTCGCGCCCAGACTCAATGCCGCAGGCCGGATCGGTGAGTCGATGGAAGGCCTCAAGCTGCTGCTCACGGACGATCAGCGGACCGCGTTCGACCTTGCCGTCTCGCTCGATACCATCAACGCGCGGCGCCAGGAGATTGACGAGCGGATTCTGGCCGAAGCCATCGACGAGATCGATCGGAGCGTGGATTTGAGCCAATACCACGGTTTGGTGTTGGCGCGAGACGGCTGGCACCCGGGAGTGATCGGCATCGTGGCTTCACGTGTCGTGGAGAGATACCACAGACCGACCATCTTGATCGGGCTGGATGGGGAAGAGGGGAAGGGATCGGGCCGCAGCATCCCGGCCTTCGATTTGCACGAGGCTCTGGGTCACTGCAGTGATCTGCTCGTGCGGTGGGGCGGCCACAAAGCCGCAGCCGGCCTCACGGTTCGCCGCGATCTCGTCGAGCCGTTTCGGGAGGCGTTCAATCAAGTAGCCGTGTCGCGGCTCTCGCCGGACGAGTTGGTCCCGACTCAGCGGGTCGACATAGTCGGCTCTGTCGGGTCGCTGAGTGATGAGTTGGAGCGCCTCATGAGGCACTTGGAGCCCTGCGGCCCTGGTAACCCTGCGCCGGTGCTGGGCGTCCGACGGGCCCACGCCAGGAAGCCCACCACGGTTGGAGCCAACCATGTCAAGTTCACGTTGGAGGACGGTACCGGCACCATTCCGGCGATTGGGTTCGGTTGGGCTGACCGGCTGGATGACGGCTGGTGGCGTGACGAGGTTGACGTCGCGTTACAGCTGGGCCGGAACGAGTGGCGTGGGACCAGCACGCTGCAGGCGCGGGTAGTGCAGATCAAATCTGCGGACTGATGCGGATCACGGCTGGAGAGTTCAAGGGCCGGCAGCTCAAGCCGCCACCCGATCGCAGGGTGAGGGCGACGACAGAGAGAGTCCGCGAGGCATGGTTCAACATCCTTGCACCCGCGATCAAAGACGCGCGCGTCGTCGACCTGTTCGCTGGCTCGGGGGTGTTGGGGCTGGAGGCACTCTCACGTGGGGCTCATCATGTCGACTTTGTCGAGCTGTCCGAGAAGTCGATCCGCACTATCAAGGCCAACGTCGCGGTGCTGGGCGTCGAACCGAGGACCCAGCTTTACCGCGGTGATGCCATCCGGTTCGCACAGCGTCTGGCGGAAGGCGCTTACGACATAGCACTGGCCGACCCGCCCTACACCACGGATCAGGCAACGCGCTTGTTGGAGGTTTTTCGCCAGTGTACCTTCGCCCGTGTGCTGAGCGTGGAGCATAGGGCTACGCTGGATTGTCCCGGCGACGAAACCAGGCGCTACGGTGACGTTGCCCTAACTTTCTGCTACGCATCATGACACGAATAGCTATATACCCTGGCTCGTTCGATCCCGTGACACGAGGGCACGAGGATATAATCCGTCGCAGCCTCGCGTTCGCCGATAAGCTCGTTGTCGCGGTCGCCGTCAACCTGTCCAAACAGCCGCTGTTCACACTGGAGGAGCGTCTCGATCTGCTCCGCGAAGTGTTGCAGGAGTTCGAAGGGGTGGAGATACGGTGGTTCGACGGTCTGCTGGCCAAGTTTGCCCAGAAGAACAACGCCTCACTGGTGATCCGGGGCCTACGTGCCGTGAGCGACTTCGAGTACGAGTTCCAGATGGCGCTCATGAACCGCCAGCTGTTCAGCGAGCTGGAGACTGTCTTTCTGACTCCCGCCGTCGATCTCACGTTTCTGAGTTCGAGTCTGGTGCGGGAGGTGGCGGAGCTGGGCGGAGATGTGAGCGATTTCGTGCACCCGGCAGTGGGTCGGGCGCTGGCGGAGAAATTCGCTTAGCAGTGTTTCGGCTGGATCTGCGAGGCCGGGCCGCTGCTGTCGGCGGCAGGTCGGCAATGGCGGAGCGGATCGCGGATGAGGCCCAAGCCATAGAGCTGACCGGCAACGGTGTGCTGCAGAGTGATGGCGCCCTGGTGCCTGACGTGGCTCTCAGCAGGGCAGTCGAGTCCGAAACCGCAGGTCGGGCCAACATACTGTGTTCCCTGACCTTGACAGCGGGAACGTAGCATACAAACTGGTGCAGCGGTTGGCTGGCGCCAGCGCCATTGGGCCCATCGTCCAAGGACTGTGTCGACCGATGGCCGGCCTGTCGCAGGATACCACCGCGGACGAGATCGTAGATGTCGCCGCTGTCGCCTGCTGCAAGCGACGGGATCGTCGTAGCATGCAACTGGAGGGGTCATGAGCTTCACGTTTCGCAAGGATGAGGCAAAGGGAGTAGTGGTATTGGGTGTCGATGGCCAGCTCATCGTCGGAAACCGGCATGAATTGAAGCAGAAGGTTCTCGACGCGCTGGATGACGGAGAGCGTAAGTTTCTCATCGACTTCACCAGCACCGGTTATATCGATTCGTCCGGACTGGGAGTTCTGGTCTCGCTTTCCAAGAAGATCAGGGAGGTGAGCGGAGAGCTGCGTCTTGCAGGGTTGAACGATGACCTGCGGACCCTATTCGAGCTGACGAAACTGGATTCGCTGTTCGCGATAAACGAGTCGGCCGAAGAGGCTTTGGCGGCGTTCTGAAGTGACTGCGCCGCTGCGGCTCAGCGTCCGACGGAGTGAGGTCCCGCCGCCGGAAGCGCCGGATCGTCGGATCGAGATTTCACTGCGAGTTCCCACTGACCTCGGGGTCGTTGAGGAGGCGGTGGATCTCGTCGCGCGTCACTGCCTGGCGAGCGGTATCCCACCCCGCGCGGCCCGATTCAGGCTTCGAGTCGCCCTGTGCGAGGCGCTCTCCAATGCAATCGTCTATGGCAACCGGATGGATCCGGCTAAACGAGTGGATGTGACTGTGGTGGTGACAGACACGACGGTCTCAGTGCAGGTCCGTGATGAAGGAGACGGTTTCGACCCCAGCGGGATCCCGGACCCCACTAGCCCGGAGAGACTCGAAATGGCGGAAGGACGAGGCCTGTTCCTGATCCGTCAACTGGTCGATGAAGTGCGCTTCAACGAACGAGGTAACTCCATCTGCATGATCCTGCACCGCGCCTAGAGCAACTAGACGCCATCCTGACGGGCCTCGGCACCTTGACCGCGTGCCGGATCAGGTTGTGGCGCTTTGGTCGCGGGCGGTTTCGGCCGGTCCTGGGATGTGACGGCGTCAGAGCGCCACCGGTCGGGGTCGAAGCCGGCACCATCGTACCGCTCGACGAGAGCCGTGTGCTCACTCCCGTACAGGGCCTCAACGGCTACTGGTTTGAGGTGGCGGAATCAGCTGCACCGGGAGACACGGCGCTGCAGCTGCAGCCTTTGCTCGCCGACCTGTTGCTCCGGGAGCGCGATGGCCTCAAGCTGGCCAAAGCGCTGGCTTCACGCTACGAAGAGATAGAACTGATCTACACCATCAGCGAGACGCTCGGTACGACAGTTCACCTCGATGAAGCCGCACAGAAAATCGTGGCTGCAGTCAGTCAGGTGGTAGGTGCTCAGCGGGCCTCCATACTGGTGTTCGACCAGGAAACCAACGAGCTGCAAGCGGTGGCCGGTGTAGGCCGAGACGTGGGCCTGTTCGATCCGATCCCGGTAGACGATCAGTGCTCTATTGCCGCCCAGGTGTTCCGCGAGCAACGCATAATCTCCTACGATCCCCGCGATGCAGGTGCGGAGAATCCGGCCTGCGGTGAGGGCCGGGACTACCGTGGCACTGCGTTTCTGTCAGTGCCGATCTCCTATCCGCAACCCGACGGCAGCCAACGGCCGGTCGGGGTCATCAATCTGACCGACCGCGCCGGGGCCGATGCGTTCAGTGGTGGGGAGCGGCGTCTCGTCTCGCTCGTCGCAAGCCAGATCGCCGTGGCGATCGAGAACGCCCGCCTCGTGGTCCAAGACGTCGAGCAACAGCGGCTGCGGCAGGAGATCACTTTGGCGCACGATCTCCAACTGAAACTCATGCCGTCGCCATCAGTCCTGGGCCCCAAAGTCGATGCTGCGGCTCGGTGCCAGCAGGCCGAGGGCGTGGGTGGTGACTTCTACAACTTCGTGCGGCTGCAGGAGGAGCGCGTGGGAGTCATGCTAGGCGACGTCTCGTCACACGGGTTTTCGGCTGCGCTGATCATGGCACTGGTCCTCTCGGCCGCCGGCATCCACGCGGCTGTAGCGGCTACGCCGGACGGAGCACTGCGCGACTTGTTCGAGTCGGTTCGCAAGGAGTTGGCGGACACGGAGATGCACTTGGCATTGTTCTATGGGGTTGCTGACTGGCGTGCAGGGGTGCTGCGGTACTCCAACGCAGGGCACCCTCATGCATTCCGGCTCGGCGCCAACGGCGAGAGGGAACGGCTTGCCGCAACGAGCCCACCGTTGGGACTCGCTGAACTCGATGCCATAGGCGCCCGGAAGACGGCTTGGCATGCCGGCGAAGACCTCTTGGTGTTGTTCTCCGACGGTGTGGCTGACGCCAGCGACGAGCTGGGAGCCAGGTTCGGTGAGAGCCGCATACTGGACATCGTCGACGCCAATCGCCACTCACCCACCGTGGAGATCGTGGAGTCGGTTGCAGTAGCAGTTTCGGATTTCGCAGGCCCGCCGACTGACGACCGCACCATCCTGATCCTTCGAGCCTGAGTGGCGTGGGACGCCGACTCGGCCAGCACTTCCTGACAGATCGGGCGATCCTGGATCGGATAGTCGCCGCAATCCATCCGGAACCCGGCGACGTGGTGATTGAGATCGGGCCAGGACGGGGGAGCCTGACGCGGCGGCTGGCACCACGAGTGGCGCATGTGATCGCCATCGAGCGAGACGCCAGACTGGCCGCGTTGCTGAGGGGAGCGGGGAGCGAGCAGCGAGGAGCGGAGCTGGCGAGCCCGATACCGGAGCACGTTCGCGTAGTCCACGGTGACGCCCTCAAAGTCGATTGGCACGCGGAGCTTGAGTCGGCTGCTGGGCCATTCGCGCCCCGCGCCCGGCGCCCCGCTTCAGAGTTCAAGATTGTCGGCAACATCCCCTACAACATCACATCACCGCTGATCGATAAGGCGCTTTCACCACCGCTGCCCCAGGTCGTCGCGTTTCTGGTTCAGCGCGAGGTGGCTGAGCGGCTAGCTGCCGAGCCGGGCACCAGGGCGTACGGGGCACTCACTGTGGGTGTCAGATCCCTGGCCTCCGTGGAGCGATTGCTCGTCGTACGCCCCGGGTCGTTCACTCCGCCACCTAGGGTAGATTCCGTGTTGGTACGCATCACACCCAGGGCCAACCCGCTGCTGCCCCACGATCAAATCGCCGGCTTCCGCCGCTTCAGCACCGCTCTGTTCTCGCAGCGGCGCAAACAGCTGCGCCGGATCCTGCGATCGATCCTCCAACTCGATGCCGCCGCGGTCGAATCCGAGCTGGGCCGGCACGGTATCGATCCCACAACCAGGCCCGAGATGCTATCACCGGAAGAGATCGTCCACCTGTTTCGGGTCTTGGGCCGTTGACCATGCGGGACATCCGTGTAAGTTGTGAAAAAATTCACAAAGTCTGATGCGTAAGATCTCAGAATCAACAGTCCGACGGCTCTCGGTGTATCTCGGGCTGCTCGAAGAGTTCGCTAGACTCGGCAAGGCTACCGTGAGTTCGGACGAGATGGCGCAGCGTGGTCACACGACCCCGGCCCAGGTGCGCAAGGACCTTTCGTTCTTCGGCTCGTTCGGGAAGCGCGGCTTGGGCTACGACGTGGTCGAGCTGAGCGACCGCCTGCGTGATATTCTTGGCCTGGGCCGGACCTACCGCGTCACGGTGATCGGGGCCGGTAAGATCGGCAGCGCCCTGGTCCAGTATCGTGAGTTTGGCGAGCGCGGGTTCCACATAGTATCAGTCTACGACAACGACGAGGCCAAGGTCGGGCGGTCTTGGAACGGAGTCGAGGTAAGAGACGTACGCCAGCTCGAATCCGACCTGCGGACCGAGCCCGTTGACATAGCTATCCTGGCGATACCCCCGCACGTCGCCCAACAGACAATGGATCTTCTGGTGGGCATCGGAGTCAAGGCCGTTCTGAACTTCGCCCCGATCCGGCTGTCACACCCCGACGAGGTGACGGTTCAGAATGTCAACATGGCTCTGGAGCTCGAGACGTTGAGCTACGCACTGAGAAACAGCTAGATTGAATGCATGCCAGCGGTGCGCGTGAGTCCTGAGGTCGGCCCATTGCGGGCCGTCTTGGCACACGCCCCTGGCAATGGGCTGTCGGCAGTCGCATCCTGGACCCGCGCTGATGGTCCGGCATCGCCCTACATGACGCTTCCCCCGCTCAGAGATGGCCGCTGATGGCTGAGGGCCTGCAGGGCCACCCCGGCGGATCGCTTGTCGATCGCGCCTTGGAGTACCTGACGACGGGTCCTGCCGATAGCACGACGTTGGCCCGCGAAGCCCTGGGTCTTCGGCACGGGCCTCCGGTGGTGGCCGACCGGGTTGCAGTTGCACTCCTGGGCGCGGATCCACGGGTGCGTCGGCTGGGAGACGGCCGCTGGGCTTTGGCGCAACTCTCGTTGGGTTCGCCCAAGCTGAGCGATTGTGCCTTTGCCGTGGTTGACGTGGAGACCACCGGTAACAGTGCGGGCCGCGGCGACAAGATCGTCGAGATCGCGATTGCAGCGGTTACCGGCTGCCGGATCGAGCTACTCTACCATTCGCTGGTCAACCCCGAGCGCCCGATTCCCCATTTCACGGCGGCACTCACCCGGATCACGTCGGCGATGGTGCAGGATCAACCGACGTTCGGGGAGATCGCTGACGACGTGATGGCTGCATTGGCAGGCCGGGTTTTCGTGGCCCACAATGCGCGGTTCGATTGGCTGTTCGTCGGGCGCGAAATGCGCTCGGCTAGGGACCTGGTGCTGCATGGTCCGCGACTGTGTACTGTCGACCTGACCCGTCGCCTCGTGCCCGGACTGCGCTCACGCTCGCTCGATAGTGTGGCCAACTACTTTGGCGTGGAGATAACCGATCGCCATAGGGCTGCAGGAGACGCGCTGGCGACCGCCCGCGTGCTTCGGCGATTGCTCGAGTTGGCCGGGGAACGCGGAGCGCGGACGCTCGACGATCTGCGAACACTGGGACGCGGCTCACGCAAGCGGAAGCGCAGTGCACTACCCCGATCGATGGACGACCTATGACGCTGGTGACCACGTTCGCCGTGGGAAAGCTCAGGTGCCACACGCTCGAGGCAGGGTGCCAAAGGCTGGACGGAGGGGCCATGTTCGGGGTGGTTCCCAAGCCCCTTTGGGAGCGACGCATCGCGGCCGACGAGCGCAACCGTATCCAGCTCGCGCTGCGCTGCCTCCTGGTGGAGCACATCGCTGGTCCGGTTCTCATCGATACCGGAGTCGGCAACAAGGAGACGGCCAAGTTCATTGACATCTACGGCGTCGAAAACGACGGGCAAGATGGTCCCACTCAACTGGAAGACGCCCTGCGACGGGTGGGATTCCGGCCGGAGGACGTCGTCTACGTAGTTAACACGCATCTGCATTTCGATCATGCGGGTGGGAACACCTGGGTGGAGCGGGGGGCAGAAGGCCGGGAACCGCGGCTTTCGTTCCCCAATGCCACATATGTGGTCCAGAGTGGAGAGCTGAAGTTCGGCCGGCATCTCAACGAGCGCACCGCAGCCAGCTATCTGGCCCACAATTTCGAACCGGTCGCCGAGGCAGGGAAATGGGAAACCGTGACCGGAGAGGTGGAACTACTGCCCGGCATTCGGCTGCTGCCGACACCGGGTCACGTGCCACATCACCAGTCGGTGCTGATCAGTGATGCTGATGAGACAGCCTGCTTCCTGGGTGATTTGGTCCCGACCGCGGCCCACGTTCCACTGCCTTGGATAATGGGCTACGACCTGGAACCGCTGGTGACGCTGGAGAGCAAGAGACAGCTACTCGGCCGCGCCGCGACCGAGGGCTGGACCATGATATTCGAGCACGATCCCGAGGTAGCGCTGGGGCGCATATCCAGAGACCAGAAATCGTACTTCTGCGAGCCGGTGTGATGCCGGGGGCCGGGTATCCCGGTAGCCCGGTTTCCCGGCAACCCGGTGTGCCGGCGGAACGCCTATGGCGCCGGACCCGTTCTCCAGACAGATGCGTCGGTCCTGATGATCATATGCAGCCCGCACCCCGCTCCCCGTGCCCATTCCCTGTTGACATCGATTCGGGCCCCCGATACCTTCGTTGGACAATCAGCGAAGCAAGCGCGTAGACGCTTCACCCTTTAGGCGCCGGCATGACGCCAGGTGTGCCCCAAGGGTCCCAGGATCAAGCGGCGAGGTCTAGCACACGACTGCGGACTCCGGAGAACCTGGAGCCGCTTTTTTTGTTGAACACCGTTGGAAGGAGGTTGCCTCACTGGCCGTTCGCAACGTTCGCAACGACAAAGAGGAGCAGCGCGTCCGGGTTAACGAACAGATCCGCATCAGTCCGGTGAGGCTGATCGGCGCTGACGGGGAACAGATCGGGATCGTACCGATCGACGAGGCGCAGCGAGCCGCACGAGAACGAGGTCTCGACCTCGTGGAAGTCGCTCCCACCGCCCGGCCACCGGTTGTGAAGGTGATGGACTATGGAAAGTACCGGTTCGAGCAGGCCAAGGCGGCACGCGCGGCGAAGAAGAAACAGCATGTCATCCACTTGAAGGAGGTGAAGTATCGGCCGGGTATCAGCGACCACGACTTCGAGTTCAAGACCCGGCATGCCCGCAGGTTCCTTCTGGATGGCAACAAGGTGAAGCTGACCATGATGTTTCGTGGTCGGCAGGTGACTCACCCTGAGCTGGGGCAGGAGGTGTTGAATCGCGCCTATGATGAGCTACAGGATGTCGGCAAGATCGAGACCGAACCGAAGCTCGAGGGGCGCAACATGACGATGGTGCTGGCGCCGAAGTAAGCGCCAGATCGCCACGCAGCGAAGCGAGCAGACGCCAGGGCTGATGACTGGCGCGGGAATGGTCGCGAGTGCGCGTAAGGCGAGGAGCTGCGGGATGCGGCGCACCGTGCCTAGATCACAGTAGGATTTGAGATAACACGACGATGCCGAAACAGAAGACGAATTCCGGTGCGAAGAAGCGATTTCGCTTGACCGCCAAAGGCAAGGTCAGACGCTTCAAGGCCTACAAGAGCCACATCCTCACCAAGAAGCATCCCAAACGCAAGCGCAACTTGCGTCAGGGGACGCTGATCGCCAGGGCAGATGAGTCCCGCATCAAGGGACTGTTGCAGGCCTAGGAGAAGACGATGCCTAAAGTCAAGAGTAACGTCGCGCGCCTCAAGCGCAAGAAGAAGATCATGCAGGCCGCCAGAGGTGCACGCGGCGGAAGAAGCAAGCTCTATAAGTCTGCCAAAGAGACGGTTGAGCGCGGGTTGCGCTACGCCTATCGCGACCGGCGGCGCAAGAAGCGCGATTTCCGTCAGCTGTGGATCGTCCGAATCAACGCCGCCGCTCGTTCGCACGATCTGTCGTACAGCAGGTTCATCGCTGGGCTGAAGAAAGCGGGAGTTGAGATCAACCGCAAACTGCTGGCTGACTTGGCGGTACGTGATCCGGCGGCCTTCGGCGAGCTGGCGGAGGTCGCAAAGAAAAGCCTCTGACCGGGTCGGGATAACCTATGCCCAATCCGACAGCTATTGAACAACTCGAGGCAGCGCTCACCGCGGTCGATGAGATCGCGACCGCTGACGCAGACAGGCTGACGCAGCTACGCACCGAACTGCTGGGTCGCAAGGCTGGTGTGGTGACCAAGGTGTTGCGCTCGCTGCAGGGACTGCCCGCTGCGGAGCGGCGCTCGGTCGGAGCGCGCGCCAACGAAATCAAGACCGCTATCGAAGCGGCACTGGACCAGCGCGAAGCTGCCCTCACGGCAGCTGTCGACCAGGCTCGAGAACGAGACCGGTCCATGCCGGGCAGGCCCAGCTGGCGTGGTGCGGTTCACCCCATCACGGCTGTCGTCGATGAGATCTGCGACATCTTCAGGGAACTCGGGTTCACACGGGTAGTCGGCCCGGAAGCCGAAACCGAGGCCTACAACTTCACCAAGCTCAACATCGCGCTGGATCACCCCGCGGCCGACATGCAGGATACCTTCTACTTGAGTCCCGGGATCGTGCTCCGTGCGCACACCTCGCCGATGCAGGCCCGCACGCTCGAGCGATTCAAGCCGCCGGTGCGGATTGTCGTACCGGGACAGGTCTATCGCAGGGATGCATGGGACCCATCGCACGCGCCTGTGTTCGAGCAGATCGAGGGACTCGTAGTTGACGAGGGAGTGAGCTTCGTCGACTTCAAGGCAGCGATCGACTTCTTCGTGAGGCGGTTCTTCGGTGAGGACACCAAGACCAGGTTTCGCCCGTCGTTCTTCCCATTCACCGAGCCATCGGCCGAAGTGGACGCGCAGTGTCACATCTGCAGGGGCGCCGGTTGTTCGACGTGCAAGTACACGGGTTACCTCGAGATCATGGGCGCCGGTATGGTCCACCCAGCCGTGCTCGATAACTGCGGTATCGATTCGGAGCTGTATACCGGCTACGCGTTCGGCATGGGCCCGCATCGCATCGCGATGCTGCGATACGGCATTCCAGACATCCGGCTGCTGTTCGAGAACGACATGCGGTTCTTGAACCAGTTCTTGGAGTAATCATGAACGTCTCCATCAACTGGCTCTCGGCCATGCTGGGTCGCTCGATCGATCCGCGCGATGCCGCCAACCGCCTGGCCATGCTGTGCGTACCGGTGGATTCGGTGGAGCCGCTGTTCGAGGAACTGAACGATGTTGTTGTCGCCACGGTGGAAAGCGTGAAGCGACATCCCGACGCCGACCGGCTCACAGTATGCCAGGTGAATGACGGATCCACGACAATCGAAGTCGTGTGCGGCGCACCCAACGTGACTGCGGGCAAGAAGTATCCCTATGCGGCGGTTGGATCAGTGCTGCCCGGTGGGCTCACGCTCACCGCCCGAAAGATCAGGGGCATAGTGTCAAACGGTATGCTCCTGTCCGAGCGCGAGATGCAGCTGGGAACCGACCACACGGGCATCATGGAGCTGGCAACGGATGCAGCTCCCGGAACCAAGCTCGTCGACGCTCTGAGACTGGCCGACACGAGACTGGAACTCGACGTGACCGCGAACCGGCCCGATCTGTTGGGTCACAAGGGCGTGGCGCGGGAGCTGGGCGCATCGCTTGGAGTACCGGCCAAGCTCGAGCCGATCCCCGACGCGCCGCCCGAGGGCCCGCCGCCGGTGACTAGTAACGGCCCGGCGAAGGTAGGCGGCATCGAGGTCGCAATAGAAGACGTCGAGGGCTGTCCGCGCTACATGGCGGCCGTAATCCGCGGTGTTAAAGTGGCTCCGTCACCCACTTGGCTGCAGGCGCGGTTACGCAGCGTCGGCGCTCGTCCCATCAACAACGTGGTCGATGCCACCAACTACATACTGTTCGAGCTGAACCAGCCGTTGCACGCCTTCGATCTCGCCAAGATCCGCGACGCCAGGATCGTCGTGCGAGCGGCACGGGCAGGCGAACACATGACTACGCTGGACGGCGAGAAGCGTGAGTTCCAGGCAGGCATGACCCTGATCTGTGACGGCAAGGGAGCGACGGCGATCGGCGGTGTGATGGGAGGTGGGGAATCGGAAGTGTCAGACGAGACCACCGACATATTGCTGGAGTGTGCCTACTTCGATCCGAAGCGCATTCGGGCTACCAGAAAGGCGTTGAAGCTGACCACCGACGCGTCATATCGCTTCGAGCGGGGCACCGACTTCATGGCGATGCCCGACGTGATGCGGCGGGCGGTGGCTCTGATCCGAGCGGTTGCCGGCGGAGATGAGCCCGAACCTGCGGTCGACGTGTATCCCAAGCCGGCCAAGAGCCGTACGGTCTTCCTCCGTCCCGATCGGGTGGCCCATGTTCTCGGAATCAGCGTGGCGAGTGATGTGGCACAGCAGCTACTCACCAGCGTTGGCTTTGTAGTCGCACCCAAGCAGAACCGGCTCGCGGTGCAGGTTCCAGGCTGGCGGCCCGACGTGACGCGTGAGGTCGATCTGATCGAAGAGGTCGCCCGGCTGCATGGCTACGACCAGTTCCCAACCGAATTGCGGCCCTACCGGCCCAGCAGTGTTCCCGATGATCCAGTGGAGCCACTGAAGGCGAGAGCGCGCAGGGTACTGACCGGGTTGGGACTGCACGAAGCTCGCTCCGTTTCGCTGGTTGGAGCAGGAGAGGCCCAAGCCCAAGGCATCGTCAACCCGATGTCTTTGGAGGAAGCATATCTCAGAGAGTCACTGTTGCCGGGACTGGTCAGGTCGGCGCAGCGCAATTGGTCGGTGCGCGAGCGTGACATCAGGCTGTTTGAAATTGGCGTGGTGTTTCATGAGTCCGGCGCCGGCCGACAGCCCGACGAGACACTGCGTCTGGCGGGCGTTCTATCGGGTGCCGGCACTCCGCCTCATTGGTCAGCAGCAGGTAAGTCTCAGGATTACGACGAGTGGGATCTCAAATATATCTTTGGTGAAGCCGTTCGAGTGTGTGGAGCTGAGGGCGAGATAGTGGAGGATGATGCCGGGTGGCTGCTGCGGGACGCTGCAGGAAACACCAGGGGTTGGGCTCGCGAGCTGCGGGCAGACCAGCCGGCTTGGGCCGCGCCGCTCTACGGATTCGAGCTCGACATTGTCGTGGGCCGTCAGCGAGGAATGCGCTACGAGCCGGTGCCATCGACTCCGCCGGTCGAGCGGGATCTCGCGCTCGTGTTGCCGCCGGGCGTGGAGGCCGGAGATGTGGAATCGGTGATTGTCAGTGCCGCCAGCGAGCTGCTCGAGACGGCTACCGTGTTCGACGAGTATCGGACCTCTGATCTGCTGGGAAGGAGTGTAGCGTGGCGCCTGGTGTTCCGAGCCCGCGATAGGACACTCAAGGACCGGGAAGTGGACAAGATCGTATCCCGTGTGCTCAAACTACTCAAGGATAAGCTAGGTGTTGAACGCCGACAGGCCTGATTTCCAGGCACTGACAGAACTCGAACGGGTGCTGCAGCACGTCAAGGACGAGTTGGCTTCCTGGCGACGCCGAGCCCTCACGGCAGAAACACGTCGGGCGGAGATGGGTGTGGATCACGACGCAGTAGCGTCACTCGAGCGAATCAGGGAACTGGAGTTGGAGAATGAACGCATCACTGGGCGGCTCCATGCGGCGCGCAACCACGTCGATGATCTGCTCGCGCGGCTGAAGTTCTTGGAAGAGCAGGTAGTTTCGGAGGACCAGGCTCGATGACTGAGAAGAAGACGGTGGTCAAGGTGACGATCGGCAGCGAGGAATACACCCTCAAGTCGGATCGTCCGGCGGAGTATACGCGAGCAGTCGCCGAGCATGTGGATCGGGCGCTCAAAGAGATCATTTCTGCGGGCGCGAGAGTCGAAACGCACAAGGCAGCGATACTGGCAGCTCTAGCTATCACCGATGAGCTTTTCCAGGAACGGCGCGCTGCGCGCGAACTGGCCGACCGGGTCACGAACCTGGCCACTGACCTGTGTCGGGTCCTCCCGCCGGCTAAACGCACCTCGCGAGCCACCGGCTCGTTTGCCTCCGCGGCTGACGGCAGGTAGTTTGATACTGGGAGATTAGCTGCCGCTAAATCTTATTGATTGAAAATAAGGCGCCGCACGGGACCACGTTTGCGACGCTGCTGGAGATAGATACATGGGCACTGACCTGCTCGTATTGATATTGGCCGTTCTCGGCACAGCTGCAATCGCCGGGACGGCTTCTTACGTTCTGGGGCGGCGCGCCGAGCGACGCGCGGCCGAGTTGGCGGGAAGAACCGTTGAGCAGCAGGCCGAGCGGTTACTGGCTGAGGCCAACCGAGACGCCGAAGCGGCACGATCCCGGGCGGTGTTGGCTGGCAAAGAAGAGGTAATGCAGGCGCGAGAGGAATGGGAGCGGGAAGAGAAGAAGCGACGCCAGGAGCTGGATCGATTGCAGGAGAGGGTGGGCGAGCGGGAGGCGCTGATCGACCGCAAGCTGAACGCCCTGGATGATCAGGAGGCCGATCTCAAGCGGCGCGAACAGTCGGTGCGCGACCGTGACGCCAACGTGAAGCGCAAGGAGGAAGAGCTGGAGGAAGCGGCCGCGGAGAGTCGTAGGAAGCTCGAGGAGTTGTCGGGTATGAGCGCCAAGGAAGCCACGCAACTTCTCATCCAGGAAATGACCGACGTAGCGAAGAGTGAAGCGGCCGCCAGCATCCGCGACATCAAGGAGGAAGCCAAACGCAACGCGGATCGCGAGGCCAAGAAGATCGTAGCAATGGCGATACAGCGGTTGGCTTCTGAACAGGCGGCAAGCACGAGTGTCGCTGCCGTGGCTCTTCCGTCCGACGAGATGAAAGGGCGCATCATCGGGCGTGAAGGACGTAACATCCGTGCTTTTGAAACCGCTACGGGCGTGGACGTCATCATCGATGATACTCCGGATACAGTGGTCATCTCTTGTTTCGATCCCATTCGCCGCGAGACAGCGCGTGTGGCGCTCGAAGAGTTGATCCTTGATGGGCGGATCCATCCGGGCCGGATCGAGGAAGTGATTGACAAGTGTCGCAAGCAGATCGAGGCGGAGATTATCGAGGCCGGTGAGGAGACGACGTACGAACTCGGGATCACCGGGATGCACTCCGACCTGATCAAGCTCGTGGGCCAGATGAAATACCGTACGTCGTACGGTCAGAATATCCTGGCACACTCGAAAGAAGTGGCTTGGCTGGCAGGTATAATGGCAGCGGAGCTCAAACTGGATGTGCAGCTCGCCAAGCGTGGTGCGTTGTTGCACGACGTGGGCAAGGTGCTCACCCACCAGCACGAGGGCACCCACGTGGAGTTGGGCGTCGAGATGGCGCGTAAGTACGGCGAGCATCCGATCGTGGTGAACGCCATAGCGGCACACCATGACGACGTGCCGCACGAGTCACCCATCTCGGTCATAGTGCAGGCAGCGGATTCGGCGAGCGGTTCGCGCCCCGGGGCGCGCCGCGAAGCATTCGAAACCTATGTGAAGCGGCTCAACAATCTCGAGGAGATAGCCACCGCGTTCAAAGGCGTCGATAAGGCATACGCGATTCAGGCAGGCCGTGAGATTCGCATTGTCGTGTCCCCTGAAGTAGTGGACGACGCCAGAGCGCAGACGCTGTCGGATGAGATCGCGCGACGCATCGAGAACGAGCTGCAATATCCCGGGCAGATCAAGGTCATGGTCATCAGAGAGACGAGGGCGGTGGACTTTGCACGCTAGAATCATTGACGGCAAGGCAATTGCCGAGGGTATGCGAGCCGATCTCGCCAAGGAAATCGAGAGCCTCGGGGAGGCAGGTGTGACGCCGGGACTTGCGGTTGTTCTGGTGGGTGAGGATCCCGCCAGCCAGGTATACGTGCGCATGAAGGGGAAGGCGTGCGACAAGATCGGGATCTACAGCGAGACCATCAAGCTGCCGAAGGAGACCAGCGAAACAGAGCTGATGGAAGTCATCGATCGGCTCAATGCCGATCCCAAGATTCACGGGATGCTGGTGCAGCTGCCACTGCCGAAGCAGATCAACGAACGCAACGTGCTGCTACGGATCATTCCGGAGAAGGATGTTGACGGCTTCCATCCGGTGAACGTAGGCAAAGTCGCCACGGGAGACACGACAGCATTCCGGCCTGCCACGCCGTACGGCATACAGCAGATGTTGATTCGGTCGGGAGTGGAGATTTCTGGCGCGCACGCGGTGATCGTGGGCCGCTCCAATATCGTGGGGAAGCCAATGGCATCGCTGCTGATGCAGAAGGCAGACGGAGCCAATGCCACGGTCACGGTGTGTCATTCCCGCACCAAAGACCTGCCCGGCGTGACGCGCCAAGGAGACATCCTGATCGCCGCGATTGGGGTCGCGGAGTTCGTCAAGGCCGACATGATAAAACCCGGTGCCGTAGTCATTGATGTCGGCACCAACCGGGTCGACGATGCATCGGCGGAGAAAGGGTACCGCTTGGTGGGAGACGTCGATTTCGACAGGGCCAAGGAGGTAGCCTCGGCGATCACGCCGGTGCCGGGCGGAGTCGGTCCCATGACCATCACCATGTTGCTCTACAACACAGTGCAAGCTGCGAGGCAGTGGTCGCAGGCCTAGATCTTTTCACCGCCGCCGGGGCCGATGCAGACCAGGGTGCCTGGAGCGTTGCGGACGTCACTAAGCGCGCCCGCCGCCTGATCGAGGCCGGCATCAACCGCGTTTGGGTCAAGGGAGAAGTGACCGGCTTCAAGGCATACAGAAGTGGTCATTGGTACTTCTCCCTGCGCGACGCCGAGGCACAAGTCCGCTGTGTGATGTGGCTGACAGACAATCAACGGCTGCCGGGACCTCCGGATGAGGGCACTCAGGTATTCGTCGACGCCCGCCCCACGGTATGGGAAGAACGCGGGGAGTTCCGACTCACCATCAAGCAACTGGTACCGACCGATGCGGGTGGTCTCTGGCAACTGCAGCTCGAGCGGGCCAAGGCTGCTCTGGATAGGGACGGGCTGCTGGATCCCAAGCGCAAGAGACCGCTGCCCCGGTACCCACAACGGGTAGCAGTCGTCACCAGCGCAGACGGCGCAGCACTGAAAGACATCGTGTCGGTGCTGGAGCGCCGTTGGCCGGCAATACAACTGCTTTTGGTGCCGACACGGGTACAGGGCGAGGCGGCGGAGGCTGAGATATGTGCCGCACTCGACCTGGTGAACCGCTTACCCGCCGTCGATCTTGCGATCGTTGGCCGCGGCGGCGGATCACGGGAAGACCTGTGGGTCTTCAACAGCGAGCGAGTGGCCCGAGCTGTTGCCGCCGTGCGGGTGCCGACCATTTCGGCGGTGGGGCACGAAACCGATATGACGCTCACGGACTTGGTCGCCGATGTCAGGGCAGCGACGCCCTCGGCGGCGGCGGAAGCCGCAGTGCCCAGCGCTGCCGCAGTGGCGGAGCTGCTCCGCGGACTGGCACAGCGAATGGTGCAGGGCCTCACCGGCTACACTGAAGTGGGTCGGGAACGTCTCGCTCGCACCGGGGATCGACTGACGGCAGCGGTGCAGGCTCAGCTGCAACAGCGCAGCTTGAGGCTGGACAGTCTCGGTGGAATGCTGGACGCACTGAGCCCGCTCAAAGTGCTCAACCGCGGCTATGCGGTGGCGCGCGACGACGAGGGGCGGGTACTCAGACGGACACAGGACTTCACGACTGACCTCGAATTCAATCTCACGGTATCCGACGGGGATGTGAGGGCGAAGACCAGGTGATTGCAAAGTGCAGGTTGCAGAGTGTAGAGTGCGGGGAGCAAGGAGCAAGGAGCAAGGAGCAGGGAGCAGTGAGCGGAGGTAATCAGGCAAATGCCGGGGAAGGGGAAGCTCAGAAACCGCGATACTGGGAAGCCGGGTAATGCCTGAATCGAAGCCGTCATTTCGCAGTGAGATCGAGCGCCTCGAGGAGATCGTTCGCTCGCTCGAATCGAACGAACTGGACCTGGACGACGCTTTGGTGTTGTTCGAGGAGGGCGTGCGGCGGCTGAAGACTGCTCGTGAGCTGCTGCAAGAGTCGCAGCTCACGGTGAAACGAGTACTGGAGGAAGCCGACGGGACACTCAGCACTGACGACGTCAGTCTCTGATCTCAAAGAGTTTCTGGCAGAGACGCGGGACGCGGTCAACGCCGTGCTGGATCGCTGGTGCGACTACGTGCGCTCGGAGTGGGGCGATCCGATCGGTGAAGCGGCTGCGTATTCGCTGGCGAGCCCGGGAAAACGGTTACGTCCCGCACTGCTGATCGCGACCTACCAGGAGCTGGGGGGGAAGGGAGATCCGTCGGAGCTGGCGGCAGCCGTTGAAGTTGTGCACACCTATTCCCTGGTCCATGACGACCTGCCGTGCATGGACAACGACGATCTGAGGCGTGGACGTGCCACCACGCACCGGCAGTTCGATGTCGCTACCGCAACTGAGGCCGCGTTCCGCCTGATTCCGCTCTCAGCCCGTGTACTCTCTGCTGGTGCAAAGCGATTGGGATTGGATCCGCACGCTGCGGGCGTGATCGCCGGAGAACTGTTCCGTGGTGCCGGGAGCTGTGGCATGGTGGGCGGCCAGGTATTGGATCTCGAGGCAGAGGGGAGGGATGTTTCGCCCGACGAACTGGAGCGGATCCACTTGGCCAAGACGGGGGCACTGATCACGGCAAGTGTCGTCATGGGTGCACTGGCAGCAGGTGCCGGCGCTGAAACGGTTGCGGCGGTTCGGGGCTACGGCAGGGAGATAGGGCTGGCCTTCCAAATCGTGGACGACATCCTCGATGCGACTGCTACATCTTCCCAACTCGGCAAGACCGTCGGCAAAGACGCCCGACAGCACAAGGCCACGTACGCTAGCGTACTAGGTATCGACGACGCCGCCCGGCAGGCCGACCAACACGTGGAGCGAGCCATAGACCATCTTGCCTCTGCCGGGGTAAATTGTGGTCTGCTCGCGACTCTGGCGCGATTCGTCACCCAGCGCCGTAACTGAAGCGTGCGAAGCCACCTATATTGAGACCAATGAGCCTACTCGATTCGATAAACGGCCCTGAAGACGTAAAGCAACTGCCCTCGGAGGAGCTAGAGCAGCTGGCGACAGAGGTGCGACAGCGGCTCATCGAGGTCGTTTCAGAAACCGGCGGTCACATCGGCGCGGGACTTGGCGTCGTAGAACTCACGATCGCTTTGCTGCACAGCTTCGAATCTCCCAAGGACAAGATCGTGTGGGACGTGGGCCACCAGGGCTATCCGTGGAAAGTGCTCACTGGGCGGAACGGCAGGCTGCCTACGTTGCGGCAGAAGGGGGGGCTATCGGGTTTCCTGCGACTCGACGAAAGTGAGCACGACGTCTTCGGAGCGGGACACGCGGGCACGTCTGTCTCGGCGGCATTCGGCATGGCGACGGCGCGGGACTTGGCGGGAGAGTCCTTTCACGTCGTGGCCGTGATCGGCGACGGCTCGATGACGTGCGGGTTGTCTTATGAAGGGATGAACAATGCGGGGCACTCGGGCAGAGACTTCATAATCGTGCTCAACGACAACGGCATGTCAATCGCCCCCAATGTCGGTGCCATGAGCCGATACCTCGGCTCGATCATAGCAAGTCCGGTGACTAACCGTCTGCGCGAGCGGGTGAAAGGTCTGGTGGAGCGCACATCGAAGGTGGTAGGCGGTAAACGCATGGTCGATCTGGCGCGGAACATCGAGGAGAGTATCAAGAATCTCTGGTCACCCGGAATGCTGTTCGAGGAATTGGGGTTCCGCTATTTCGGGCCCATCAACGGTCACGACATCGCCGCAATGCTCAAGACCTTTGAGATGGTGAAGCAGCTCGATGGCCCGCGCATCGTCCATGTGATGACCGAGAAGGGAAAGGGATTTCCGTTAGCCGAGCCACACCCCGAAAAGTTCCATGCACGCAATCCCTACGATCCGTCGACCGGGGTTTTGCGGCCGCGTAAGAAGAGTACAGGACCTGCGTGGACCAAGCTCTTTGGAACGGCTATCACCGAACTCGGTTCGGAGTACCCCAAGCTCGTTGCCATCACAGCGGCGATGCCCTCGGGCACCGGAACCGATCTCTTTCAGAAGAAGTGGCCCGACAGGTTCTTCGACGTGGGAATTGCCGAGGGCCACGCAACGACGTTTGCGGCCGGATTGGCCACGCAGGGGATGCGACCGGTCGTCGCTATCTATTCCACCTTTCTGCAGCGAGCCTACGATTCGCTGATCCACGATGTCGCGATCCAGAAGTTACCGGTGATATTCTGCCTGGACCGGGCCGGGATGGTCGGGGCCGACGGGCAGACTCACATCGGGCTGTATGACATCCCCTACATGCTTACCGTCCCCAACATGACTGTGACCCAGCCCAGGGACGGCGCTGAGCTGATCGGACTGTTGCGCTGTGCGTTGGAGCGCACGGAGGGCCCGTTCAGTCTTCGCTATCCCCGGGACGTGGCACCTGGGCCGGCGCCTCCGGCGGCCGAGGTCGCGCCACTCCCCTACGGCAAGTGGGAGGTCATCCGGGAAGGTGGGGAGTGTGCCATCCTCGCCGTAGGGGTCATGTGCGAGCCGGCCCTTGAGGCTGCTGAGTTGCTGGCTGACGAAGGGCTCTCCCCAACGGTGGTGAACTGCCGCTTCATCAAACCGCTGGATCACGAACTGCTCGATGATCTCGTGGCGCGGCACAGGCTAATGGTCACTGTAGAAGACGGCTGTGCCGTCAACGGCTTCGGGGCGTGTGTCGCCGCAGCGGTCGAATCGAAGGCGCCGGAGGTGCGACTCGGGATCATGGGGGCGCCGGATCGGACGTTCGAACACGCCACACGATCCGAACAGCTGGCAGATGTGGGCCTGACCGGCGAGGGAATCGCTGCCAGGCTGCGGGTCCTCGCCACCGAAGAAAGCCTCTCGACTGCATGAACGTGGGCGTCGTCGGGAACCCGCGCTTCTTCACGGACATGCAAGCACTGTTGGACCGGTTGACTGCATACGGGGCCGAACATGGGTTCTCGTTCTTCACCGGTCCCGATCTCAGCGACCTCTGGAACCAGCAACTGCCACGGCTTACGGACGAGTCCGATGTGGATCTGTTGATCACTTTCGGGGGCGACGGCACGCTGTTGCGCGGCGCGCGCATGATCGCGTCACGCGGTGCGCCGATTCTGGGAGTCAATCTCGGTCGAGTCGGGTTCCTCACCAGTACCGGCCCAGAGGGACTGGAAGACGCGCTCACCGCGATCCGCCGGCGCGAGTACCGGCTGGAAAGCAGATCCGCCCTCGACACTTGTATCCAGGACGAGTCGGGCGCCGTGCGCGCGGCGGCAGTAGCATTGAACGACATCGTGGTGCACAAGGAAGGCGTCGCCCGGGTAGTCCGCATCACCGTGTGGATCGACGACGAAGAGGTGGGTGTCTACAGCTCCGACGGTGTGATTGTGTCCACTCCTACCGGCTCAACCGCCTACGCGCTGAGCGCAGGCGGTCCTATCGTGATGCCCGACGTCGATGCATTGATAATCACCGCGATTTGTCCGCACACTCTAGCGGTTCGGCCCTTGGTAGTATCCGGCGACGCGGCGATCACCATGCAGCAGGCCAAGCCCTGGAGGGACGAGGTGCTCGTCTCGTACGACGGGCAGGTCGAGGCCACGCTCAAGTCGCAGGAACGGGTCGTGGTGAGGCGGTCGCCGGACTCGGTGAAACTGATACGATTCGGGACCAAAGGGTACTTCGCGGGCGTGCGTAACAAGCTACAATGGGGTGACCTCGACGACCGGAAAGAGAGCTAGGTGCTGAACGAACTCCGCGTTCGAGATCTCGCGGTAATCCAGGATGTGACCCTCCCTCTGGGACCCGGACTGAATGTTCTCACTGGAGAGACTGGCGCGGGAAAGTCGATGTTGGTCGATGCCCTCGCCTTGCTGGTGGGAGAGCGCGCCAGTGGCGACCTGATCAGACCCGGTGCGGAGCGCGCAGTTGTGGAGGCGGGCTTCGACCTGAATCGGCTGCCGCAAGTCGCAGCAGCGGTCTCCCAGGCCGGCATCGATATCGAGGAAGACCGGCTCGTGGTGAGACGTGACATAAATGCTGAAGGCCGCAACCGGGCCTGGGCCAACGGCAGTCCAACAACAGTCGCAACGCTTGCGACACTAGGACGCAATCTCGTCGATCTCCACGGGCAACATGAATCCCAGTCACTACTTCGGCGTGGTGCGCAGCGGGACATACTCGACGCGTTCGGCAGCGCTGCAGCGGAGTTGGCAGCCGTGCGTGCGGCCTACGAGCGCGCGGCCGCGCTTCGCGCCGAGGAAGTCGAACTCATCGCCCGCCGCGATGACGTGAAGAGGCGCGCCGACTACCTGGAGCACGTCGCGCGTGAGATCGCGGAAGCGCGGCCGCGGCCCGGGGAGTATGAGGAGCTGGAAGTCGAGAGCCATCGCCTGAGCAATGTGGAGGACATTACCAGTGACGCCGAACGGCTGTTGGCGCTGCTCGACGGCGACGATCTATCGGCGCTCGGCTCGCTGGGCAAGGTCACCAAGGTGCTCACCCACCTGGAACGCATCGACGCCAGTGTGGCGAAATGGCGCGATCTCGTGGATGATGCGCACGCAAACATCGAGGAGTTGACCCAACTGCTGAGGGAGTATGTCTCCGAGATCGATCGCGATCCGGGACGTCTGGCTCAGGTCGAACAGCGGAGAGACGTGCTCTATCGACTGAAGCAGAAATACGGTCCCGAGATCGAGGACGTGATCAGCACGGGAGAGCAGGCCCGGCACGAGCTGGAGCTGCTGGATACGGCGGATCTGGATATCGAGCGCATCAGTGAGGCGCGTCTCGTGGCCGACCGCGAGCTCGATGAAGCTGCCCGCAGGCTCAGCGGCAAGCGGGCCGGGGCCGCCGCTCGGCTTGAGCGCGCCGTCAACGATCTGTTGCCGGGTTTGGGTATGGAGAACGGTCGGTTCGCGGTCCGGATCGAAGCCACCGAGACGGCCAGCGCGACCGGGATCGATAGGGTAGAGTTTCTCGTGACTCTCAATGTCGGGATGGATCCTCGGCCGCTGGCCCACGTGGCGAGCGGTGGCGAGCTGTCCCGTCTCATGCTCGCCCTCAAGGTCGTTCTGGCGCACCACGATGCGATCCCCACTCTCGTATTCGATGAAGTCGATCAAGGGATCGGCGGTGCGGTAGCGATCAAGGTGTCCGAGGCACTGGCCCGGGTTGCCGAATCACGCCAGGTCCTGATCATCACGCACTTGCCGCAAATCGCCGCGCGGGCAGCCCACCACCTGCACGTGGACAAGCCGGTGCGCGGCGGGTTGCCGAGCACGGCGGTAAGGGTGCTGAAACCGCAGGAGCGCGTGACGGAAGTGGCGCGAATGCTCGGCGACGCCGGCGATCCGACCGCGCTGCGCCATGCGGCGGAGATGCTGCAGCGGGGATCGGGTGGGGAAAGCGGTGCAGGAGATGCAGGCAAGTCGGGAAGGGTTGGTGCGCGATCGGCTGCCTCACGCGGGTGAAGCCAATCTAGGGTGGCAGCGTGTTGCTTGCGTCGATGCGGATGCTGCTGAGGACGTAGTTGCCGCGATTGAAGACGCAGGCTTGCGCTGCGGAGTCTGCTGTCTGCGCATTGCCGTTCTCGCAGACCATGTCCATCTGCAAGTCAGCTACCGGCCGACCACACGCATCTGCGACTTCGTCAGATTGTGCAAGGCGGGGTCATCGTATCTCGCTGGAAGACGGGTGCCCGGCGCAATCCGTTGGGCCCGGGGCTACTACGCTGCATCGGTAGGCAGTAGAGAGCTATGCCGAATGCACGAGTACATATCGCGCCAGTTTGAACGCCCACCCCAGTCGTGTGCCCAAGAACCGAGGTCTCGGCGCTCAGAGCCAACCCCGGGCGGCAGCCCGGGGTAGGGGAAAGGTGCCGTAGCATCCGGTTTAGGTGGGCGGCAGCCCGAGGCGCCCTCCGCTTCCCGCTCCGCATGCCGGTGTCTCTCTCCGCGCGCTGCGGTTCGCCCGTGCGGTTAGATCCCAAGAGGTAGCACCGCTCACCAACGCGCGCCTACGAGAGGCAGCGTCACGCTACGCTCGCATTACGTGAGAGAGGATCGGATCACACTGCCACTCCCCGCCTCCCGCTCCCCGCCCTGCTCCCCGCTCCCTGTTATCCCCCCGGCGGTTCCTCGGGCTCCGCCTCTGGCTCCTCACCGCCGAACCAGCGCCAGAACAGCCTCAGATAGAAATTGAGGCCCGAGGTCTGCGGCGTGAGTCCCCCCTTGCCTTGGAGGGCGGCGAAGTAGTGGGCACCTGCTTCGATGGGCAGGCTCAGGCCGTCACGACCGGTAGAGCGATAATAGAGCCCGGCGCCGATACTCAATCGGTTCATGCTGCTGTTCAGCTCGAGTGCCTCCGGCGGCTGTATGCTGGGCCCCGCCGGAGCCGTACCGACGGCGGCGAACTTGTCCTGCGTCTTGCGGTAGTAGGACAGCGATCCGTAGACCTTGAACGACGGGTGCAGCCGAATGGCGGGATAAGCGGCGACGCGGTACTCGTCTCCCAGGTTGCGCGACACCACCTGTTCCGCGGCGGCAACGGCGATCGGTCCTTCCGCGAGGTCGGCCGGTCGGCGGACAGGTCTGTCGCCCAGCTGCAGGTTGTAATAGCCGCTGAGTCCGAGAGCAACGACACCCGATTCCAGTGTCGCATCCAGGCCGACCTGGAAATCCAGCTGCTTGTCGCCGGTGCCCAGGTCGATGAAGTTGGATGGCGAATCGAGCACGCCGGTGGGTAGGCGGGCCGTTGCCGACAGTACCGTTCTGATGCCCGGTCCCTGCAGCAGTCCGTATCGGACTCCCAGTTCGATGTCACCCAGTCGCTGGGTCAGCTTGTAGAACTCGAGCGGCGCGGCGATGTAGCCGAATGCCGAATCCGTCAGCACGGCGTTCACGTCCTCGGCTCCGATGCGGCCCTGGGGCAACGACAGGGTCCCGGTCAGCCCGGTGACGCTGAACGATTCCAGTTCCACTGAGATCGCATCCAGCGCATCGAGGATCGCCTCACCTTCC
>CP070666.1:4537345-4553168 GCA_020351775.1 Gemmatimonadota bacterium
CAACTGGTGCGCCACGCGTTCAGGTCGCTAGAGCTGTTCGATTTCGCACGCGTGGACCTGCGAATGGACTCCGATGGTAGCCTGTACATCCTCGAGATCAATTCCATGGCGAGCCTCGGGGTCACAGGTACATACGTCCATGCTGCCAACACGGCGGGCTACACCTACGAGAGCTTGGTCAACCGGATTCTCGACGTGGCAGCCATGCGTTACTTCGGCCAGGCCTACGTTGCGGCAGCAGAGGAGCAGGTCCCTGGCACGGAGACGAGGCCGAGCAAGCTGTCCACTCGCGTACGCTCGTATCTACGCGCTCAAGCCCCTACGATAGAACATTCGGTGCGCCGCATGGTCGAGATACGCACTCCCGCGACCGAGGTGGAGCGGATCAACGCGCTGGGTGAGTGGCTCACCGGTCAGTTCAAGCATCTTGGCTTCGCGGTCCGGAGCATCCCGCGCGTGGGTGTGGGCAACCTGCTCTATTTCCACAACCACGAGGAAGCGGAGTGCGATGTCTTGCTGCTAGGCCACCTGGACACGCCAATTCCCATCGGTGGATTCGTCCCATTTCGTGAGGTTGGCAGCCGGATCTATGGGACCGGTGTAGCGGAGAACAAAGGCGGTATTGCGGTGGCGCTTGCCGCCCTTCGCGCGCTGCGCTACGCGCGCACGGTGCGGCGCATCAGGTGCGGCGTGCTGCTCACCACCGACGACACGCGGAATGGGGCTGCGGCGCGCGCAGTAGTGGAGGAGTTGGCAGCACAGGCGCGCTATGTCATCGGGCTGAAGGCCGGCGACCCGGAAGGCGGCGTTGTGACGTCGCGGGCAGGTCGTGGCACGTACCGGCTCGAAACCGTCTATCCCAGCAAGAGACGCGTGACGGAGGCTCAGGTGCTGGCGCACTTGTACCGCCGGGTCAAGAGCATGGAGGACCTATCCGATGCCGAAGCGGGGTTGCGGGTAGCCGTACGGCGGCTGGAGCTGGATGCGCCCTTCGGTCGAACACCGGAGAAGGCGGAAGCCGTTGTTTCGGTTCGTTTCAGCCGGCTGGACGACGGCGAGCGCATCGAACGGGAGATCCGGTCACTCGCGGCAAAGCGTTCCACAAAAGGCATTCGGCTGAGCGTGACCGGTCAGATACGTCGGCCGCCTCTGGCTATAAACACTGCCCGTCTGGCGTTTTTCGAGGAAGTCGCCAGCGTCGCGAGGCGGCTCCATATCGGAGTCACGTCGACGCACCGCTGGCACTCCGCCGACATTTGCTTTGTTCCCGACGACATACCCGCCATCGATGGGATGGGTCCTGTCGGATACGGCGAGCGTACTCAGGAGGAGCACATAACACGGAGCTCACTGGTGGAGCGCTCGGCGTTGCTGGCGATGGTGATGCACCGCTGCGCCAAGGGTGACGCATAGTGAGGATTCGCCGCGTAGAAGGCGACTTCCGGTCGACCAGTGACTCCAGATGTGCCGAGGCCACCGGCGGAATGGTCGCGTCAGCCTTTCCGGACGCCACGGCGGCGGGCGTGGAGATGCTGGCGCAAGGGGGCAACGCCATCGATGCAGCGTGCGCGGTCGGCTTCGCGTTGGGTGTGTGCGAGCCTCAGGCCAGCGGGCTCGGTGGCCAGAGCACGGGACTGGTCCACTTCGAGGGGCGCACGTTCGCCGTAGACGGATCGAGCCGAGCTCCCTCGTTAGCGCACAAGACCCGACTCGAGAAGGCTAGGCGGCGTCGGTTGGGCTATAGAGCGACCACCGTGCCGAGCACACCCGCAGCCTGCGGGTGGCTGCACCGCCATTACGGTCGGCTCGATTGGGCTACCGTTCTGGAACCGGCGGTTCGCCTGGCGCGTCAGGGCTACCGCATCACGCAATTGCAGCACGATCTCCAAGTGCGCGAGTGCGACAACTTCGAAGCCATACCATCTGGGTCGGGCGCCCGTTACTTCCTGAGCGACGGCGGGAAGCCGCACCCCGTGGGCAGCTGCTTCAGGCAACCCGATCTGGCAGGTGTGCTCGAACTGATGGCTTCCAACGGAGTCGAGGCATTCTATCAGGGAGACATCGCCCAGCAAATCGACGCAGACATGGTCGCGAACGATGGTTTGCTGCGGGCGGACGATCTTGCGCTGATCCCCTGGCCGATCGAGCGACCGCCGGTGTCACGCAGGTACCGCGGTTATCTCGTAAAGACGATGCCGCCTCCTGGAGCAGGGCGCACTCTGCTCTTGGTGCTGCTCATGTTGAACTATCTGCAGTCGAAGTTCGTTGGCGGGCAGGAGCCGCCGCGGTATCACTTCCTGGCCGAGACATTCCGCAAGGCGTTCATGCAGCGCCAGGACCGCCCCTTCGATCCCAATACCTATCCGCAGATCCAGCACAAACGGATGTTGAGCAAGAGTTTCGCGCGCGAGCAGGCCTCCAGCATCGCCAAAGGAATGGACGTGCATCTCCCGTTGGAGGATGCACCGGGCGAAGACGTTGGGGAGACGACCCACTTCTCAGTGATGGACAAAGACGGCAATACGGTCGCCATGACGCAGTCCATCGAGTTGGCATACGGCTCCAAGGCGGCGGCAGACGGACTCGGGTTCTTGTACAACAACTACATGATGGCGTTTGAGTTGGACAACCCGGCTCATCCGTACTACCTGCGGCCCAATGCCGTGCCGTGGTCGACCGCGGCACCCACCATCGTGTTCCGGCGAAAACAGCCGTGGTTAGCCGCTGGCTCACCAGGCAGCGAACGGATTTTCTCAGCCCTTGCACAGTTTTTCGTGAACGTAGTGGACGGCTCGGCCCCCATCAGCGAGGCGGCTGCGGCACCGCGGATCCACTGCTCCACGGGCGGGAGGCTGAGCTACGAAGAAAGGAGAGCTCCGGCCGATGTGGTAGCCTACCTCGAGCAGCTAGGCTACAGGCTCACGCCCAGAGAACCGTACGCATTCTACTTGGGATGTGTACAGGCGGTGCTGAAGCGTCAGACCGACGAGGGTTTCCAAGGCGTGGCCGACCCGCGGCGCGATGGCACTGCAGCCGGGCCGCAATGACCCCGGTGGTTCTCAGCTAGTCATAGAGAGGGTTGCTGCAAACCATGGAATTCCTGAGCAATGTGCCGTTTTGGTTGATGGCTGTCGCGATCTTCTGTCTCAGAATCGTGGATGTATCGCTCGGCACGATCCGGACGATTCTGGTCGTGCAGGGAAGGCAGAGCGTAGCGGTGCTGATCGGTTTCATCGAAGTGCTCGTGTGGGTGACGGCAGTGTCGCAAGTGATCTGGCGCATCCATGACAGCCCGCTGCTCGCGGTGGCTTTTGCTGCTGGGTTCGCCACTGGTAACGCGGTTGGCATCCAGTTGGAGCGTAGACTCGCAATTGGCACATGTGTGTTGCGGATAATCGCCAGAGAGAGCGGTGATGCCGTGGCCACAACACTGAGGGATGCCGGACTCGTGGTCACCACGTTTGACGGCCAAGGCAGGGATGGAGTGCGCAAGATGATACACACCACTTGTCCGCGTCGCGACGTGACTCGTATGATCAAATTGGCCAAGGGCATCGACCCCGACCTGTTCTATATCGTAGACCGGTTCTCGCAGGCCGCGCATCTGGGCCCTTTACCGCATCCTACCGGCTGGCGGGCGGTATTCAAGAAGAAGTGAATACCCATCTCCCTGCAACCACGATGGAGAGAATCGCGGAATCGGGTGCCTGCATCGGGAATTTGCCTGCCGCGAGCTACACCGAGTTCCCGGAGGCACGTGGAACCGCGAGTACCATGAGCTTCTGAGCCTCAGGCTGCGGTCTCGGTCGTTGGTTGTCCGGCTTGAGAGCGGTCACCTGGAGCGGCCGGATGAGCCGCGCACCTAGCTTGGGCAGCTTCACCGATTGAAGCTCGAGTCTGTCCAGCGTAGCTTCCGCGGGAATCGAAGCTGATGTATGAATTGACGCACCTGACTTCCGGAGCCCCAGTTAGACCAGCGTGAATACGATCGCATTCACCTCTAGACCCGAAGAACCGATTCGCGCCGAGATCTTCGGCCTCGCTCGCTTCGAGCAGCATGCCGAGAGCTTGGCGGCGGCTCAGATAGCGTCGGACAGGCCTGAGAAGGGCAAGAACCTTCTTCGCAGGGTCCGAGACAACGGTCGGGTGCTGCTCGCAGCGTACCGCAACATCGTGCAGGCCGTGCGTGACAAGAGCGAGATCACACCGGCCGAAGAATGGCTGCTCGACAACTTCCACATAGTGGACGAGCAGATCCGGGAGGTGAGAGACCATCTCCCGGCTCGCTACTACCGTCTGCTGCCGAAGATCGCCGAGGGCCATCTCGCCGGATATCCGCGTGTCTACGGTGTTGCGTGGGCGTACGTGGCCCACACGGACAGTCGCTTCGAGCTGCCGACGCTGGAGCGGTTCGTCCAAGCTTACCAGAGGGTACAGCCACTCACCATCGGCGAGGTGTGGGCCGTTGCCATCCATCTTCGGGTGGCCCTCATTGAGAACCTACGTCGCTTGGCCGAGCAGATCATCAGGGCGCGCGAGGCACGGAGCAGCGCAGACAGACTGGCAGATCGATTGCTGGGGCTTGGCGACAAGCCGCCCGAGGACGTTGATGCGGTGCTCAATCGCCTGGGTGAGGCACCGCTATCTGAAGCGTTTGCAGTCGAACTGGTTCAGCGGTTACGCGATCAAGATTCCTCAATGATGCCCGTGTTACACTGGCTCAACTCCAAGCTGAGTGCTCAGGGGACGACCACCACCGAGATAGTCGCAAACGAGCATCAGGCGCAGGCTGCTGCCAACGTGACCGTTCGTCACATCATCACCAGCATGCGATGGATGTCTTCCGTTGACTGGCAGGAGTACTTCGAAGACGTCAGCCTGGTAGACACGATTCTCAGAACCGCTCCTGGCTTTGCGGCAATGGACTTTGCCACCCGTAACGAGTACCGCACCCAGATCGAGTTGCTGGCGCGTGGCTCAGTGTATTCAGAGTCGGATGTGGCGCGAGAAGCCGTGTTACTGGCACGGAAGGCTGCCGGCGAGCGAAAACGGGCGGGAGACATCCAGGCTCGCGACGGTGAGGAATCTTCCAATATCCACGAGCGCCGCGCAGGAGATCCGGGCTACTACCTGCTGTCTCGTGGCCGCGTACAATTCGAGCAGCGTATCGGCTTCAGGGTGCCTGTCCGCCTCCGCCTCCGTCGGGCCGTAAGGTCTGTCGCAACCGGTGCGTATCTGTGGGCAATCACAGTTGTGACACTCTTGGTTCTGGCAGCCCCGCTGTATTTCGCGTGGGCAGGTGGCCTCGACCCGCTATTGATCGTCGTCCTTGGCAGCCTCGGGATCTTCCCTGCCTGCGATGTAGCTGTTGCCGTAGTCAATCGCATGGTTCCCGTGGTTGTTCCGCCCGAATCGCTTCCCAAACTGGAATTGGCAGGTGGTGTGCCGCCGGAACTCAAGACCATGGTGGTGGTCCCCACGTTGCTCACAAGCCACACAGACATCGAGGAGCAACTCGAGCGCCTAGAAGTGCACTACCTCGCGAACCCCGAGGGGCACCTCCACTTCGCCTTGCTCAGCGACTGGAAGGACGCATCCAGCGAGACGATCGAGGGTGATGAGAAGCTGCTTAGCGCCCTGACGGACGGTATCGGGCGACTGAACCAAAGATACGGGCGCGCACCCGACGACGAGCCGCGGTTCTTCGTGCTCCATCGCCGCCGACTCTGGAACGAGAAGGAGGGTGAGCAAGGCAAGTGGATGGGTTGGGAACGCAAACGCGGAAAGCTCCATGAGCTGAATCGGCTGCTGCGGGGTGCAACCGATACGTCGTTCATGTCAGACGGTGGGCGGGCGCCGGCCGTGCCAAGCGGCGTCCGCTTTGTGATCACTCTCGACGCCGATACACGCCTACCCAAAGGGACGGCGTACCGACTGGTTGGTGCAATGGCGCATCCCCTCAACAGACCTCGTTTCGACGAGGAGAAGCGGAGGGTAGTAGCGGGGTACGCAATCTTGCAGCCTCGGATCACTCCGTCGCTTCCGACCGGTCCGGAGAGCACGCCTTATCAGAAGATCATATCGGGTCCCGGAGGAGTGGATCCCTACGCCGCTGCGGTGTCCGACGTGTATCAGGACCTGTTTGGAGAGGGCTCGTACACGGGGAAGGGCATCTACGATATCGACTCGTTCGAACGTGCACTCGCAGGGAAAGTTCCTGAGAACGCTCTGCTCAGCCATGATCTGTTCGAGGGGCTGTTCGCACGAGCGGGATTGGCAACGGACGTCGATCTGTTCGAGGAATTCCCTTCCAACTATGAGATCGCAGCAAGACGCCACCACCGCTGGGTTCGCGGTGACTGGCAGTTGTTGCCGTGGATCATCGGTCGAGCCCGAGACGAATCACGACGCAGATTGAAGGTGCAGATTCCCGCTAGTGGCCGCTGGAAGATGTTGGACAACCTGCGTCGCAGCATGTCAGCTCCTGCCACCTATCTGCTCGCGGTGACTTCATGGGTCCTGCCGGGGGTCAACGTGGCTCTGTGGACCGGCCTGGCCATTGGCTCGATTGTAGTGCCCAATCTCATTCCGGTGGTCGACGGTCTGACCCCTCAGCGCTTGGGCATTTCGAAGCGCAGTCATATGCGTGCGGTTCGCAACGACGCGGTGGTGGCCGCCACACAGTCGTTGTTGGCAGTCACTGTGTTGGCGCATCAGGCATGGCTTATGACGGACGCGCTGATCCGCACTCTCTGGCGCCTGTTCGTTTCCAAGCGAAATCTGCTGGAGTGGGTAGCCGCAGCACAGGCGGGCTACGGTATCGACCTGCGGCTGCGTTCCTTCATCGGCCATCTTCGGTGGGGAGTCGCACTGGGTGCGCTGGCGGCTACACTCGTGTTGTTACTCAAGCCAACTGCATGGCCCGTGGCAGCTCCGCTTGCGCTGCTCTGGGTGCTGTCACCCGTGCTGGCCTGGCGTGTGAGCCTGCCGGCCCACGTACCCAAGAGGAAGATCCTGTCAGCCCAGCAGATAGATGCCGCGCGCCGAGTGGCGCGGCGAACGTGGCGTTTCTTCGAGACATTCGTAACCGAGCAGGGGCACTACCTTCCGCCGGACAATTTCCAGGAGGATCCAGAGCCGGTCAAAGCTCATCGTACCTCACCGACGAATATAGGGCTCTACCTCCTGAGCACGATGACGGCGTATGACTTCGGCTGGATCGGCATTCAGGACACGATCGATCGCCTGGAAAAGACGTTGGGTACGATGAACTCCATGCGTCGGGTGCGCGGCCATTTCCTCAACTGGTATGACACCCGCGACCTCCGACCGTTGGAACCCATGTACGTCTCCACCGTGGACAGCGGCAATCTAGCCGGGCACTTGATGGCGTTGATCCAAGGTTTGAACCAATTGAAGTACCGGCAGCCACTCAACTTGCTGATCCCGACTGGGATCCGAGATGCGTTGGACTTGTTCATCGTCTCACTGGAAGAGATCGAACAGCCTCACCGCGCGCACGTCGTGACTCCGCACCAGCTACGGGAAGCAGCTGACACGTTGTACCGAATGCTCGACGAACCGCCGGGGCGCCCGTCCGGTTGGCACGACAGACTGCGGGAGCTTGACGTACAGGCGGCAACACTGTGGGACATGGCTCGCGCGTTGTCGGCCGAGGCTGTGAGCCCGACGCGCGGGTCCGAGATCTCGGCGTGGGCAAAAGCCGTGTTGGACTCCGTGCGCAGTCACCTGCGCGATCTAGCGACGGAGTCATCCGCCTCCGATGCCGAGGTGCTGGAGCACCGGATCTCGGCCCTTGCTCTCTTGGCGGAGCGCATGGTCCTGACAATGGACTTCCAGTTCCTGTTCGACCGGTCGCGGCGCCTCTTCTCGATAGGATATCGTGTGACCGACGGCACGATGGACCCCAGCTCCTACGACCTCCTTGCCTCTGAAGCGAGGCTGGCGAGCTTCGTAGCGATAGCCAAGGGTGACGTGCCGCCGCGTCACTGGTTCCTGCTGGGCCGCTCGCTGACACCTGTCGGAGGTGGCGCTGCACTCCTCTCTTGGTCAGGCTCGATGTTTGAGTATCTGATGCCGCTGCTGGTCATGCGCGAGCCGGCGCACAGCTTGCTCGACCTGACCAGCCGCCTCGTGGTCGCGCGTCAAATCCGCTATGGGCTGGAGCGTGGTGTGCCGTGGGGAGTGTCGGAATCGGCGTACAACGTGCGTGATGTGGAACTGACCTATCAGTACTCCGATTTTGGCGTGCCCGGCCTGGGGCTCAAGCGGGGGTTGTTCGAAGACGTTGTGGTGGCTCCCTACGCAACGGCCCTCGCCGCCATGGTCGATCCGAATGCTGCGCTCGACAATCTCAATCGCCTAGAGACCGCCGGCGGATTGGGCGTGTACGGATTCTACGAGGCACTGGATTATACGCCGTCGCGCCTACCGGACGGCACCGACGTTGCCGTTGTGCTGGCTTACATGGCACACCATCAGGGTATGACCATCGTCGCTCTCGGGAACCTGGTACATGGCGGAATCATGCAGCATCGTTTCCATTCCAACCCGATGGTTGTCGCCACCGAACTGTTGCTGCAAGAGCGCACGCCGCGAGCCGTGTCCGTCGCGCGACCGCGAGGGGAAGAGGTAGAAGTCGCAGTCCATGTGCGCGATGTCGTAGCACCAACTCTGAGACGGTTTGAATCACCACATGACCTGACCCCGCGCACGCACCTGCTTTCAAACGGCCGCTTCACATCTATGGTCACGGCCGCAGGTGGTGGATTCATCAGGAGAGGCGACATCGCAATAACCCGGTGGCGGGAGGATTCGACCCGCGACTGCTGGGGCAACTTCATCTTTCTGCGCGACGTAGAAACAAACGAGGTTTGGTCCGCCGGCTTCCAACCGGCCGGCACTGAAGCGGAGCACTACGAGGTCGTCTACTCCGAGGATCGTGCCAAGATAATCCAGCGACACGGCTCACTCGCTATCACGTTAGAGATTGTGGTGTCGCCGGAAGATGATGCCGAGCTACGCCGTCTAACAGTGACGAATCTCGAGAACCGGGATCGTGAAATCGATTTCACGTCATACGCAGAGGTCGTGCTTGCATCACAGGGCGCGGACCTGGCCCATCCGACGTTCTCCAACCTCTTCGTTCAGACGGAGTTCGTTGCTGCACTCGACACGTTGCTTGCAACGCGGCGTCCACGCACTGCTGACGAGCCACAGACGTGGCTCGCCCACGTTGTGGCAGTGGAAGGTGAGACGCAGGGCGAGGTGCAATACGAGACCGACCGTGCCCGATTCCTCGGCAGAGGTCGCGGGATTCGCACTCCTCTTTCCGTGATTGACGGTGGACCGCTCTCCAACACGGTCGGTGCAGTGCTCGATCCCATTGTCAGCCTGCGCCAGCGAGTGGTGATCCCTCAAGGAGAGACCGTCAACTTGCTCTTCACCACTCTCGTAGCGCCATCTCGCAGAGAGGCTCTTGAGGTAGCCGAGAAATACGGGCAGCCGGCGACGTTCGATCGAGAGAGCTCACTTGCGTGGACTCAGGCGCAGGTACAGCTCCACCACTTGCGAATGAGCCAGGATGAAGCGCACCTGTTCCAGCGGCTCGCCAACCGGTTGATCTACGCGGATCCGACGTTACGGGCAACGCCCGAAGACGTCGCGCGGAACGAAGCCGGCCAATCTGACCTGTGGCGCTACGGGATCTCGGGAGACCTGCCAATCTGCATGGTGCAGATCGAGGTCGACGAACAGCGCGAAGTAGTCAGACAGCTGCTCCGCGCCCACGAGTACTGGAACCTGAAGGGGGTATTCGCCGATCTGGTGATTCTGAACGCAAAAGAGACGTCCTATGTGCAGGATCTGCAACAATCACTCGAGGCGATGGTGGAGGCGATCCAGTCCGCCGTGGGGAATGAGGAAAGTGTAGGACGAGGAGAGGTGTTCGTGCTGCGGGCGGATCTCGTTCCGCCCAGAGATCAGCTGTTACTCCGTTCCGCCGCTAGGATTGTGATCAATGCGGCTCAGGGTACGCTTGCCGAACAGGTCGTACGGCTGCTGCGAACACGCCCGGGCCCGGTTCCCCCGTCGCTGCGGGTGCCCCGCGAGGAGATGGAGACCATCGCTTCACCGGTTCTGGATCTCCAGTCTTATAACGGGCTCGGTGGGTTTACGACCGACGGTAGGGAGTACGTAACCGTCCTGGGTAAAGGTCAGTGGACGCCAGCACCATGGATCAATGTCGTGTCAAACCAGTCGTTCGGCTTCCAGGTGTCAGAATCGGGAGCGGGTTATACCTGGTCCGAGAACAGTCGTGAAAACAAACTCACGCCGTGGTCGAACGACCCCGTCAGCGATACTCCGGGTGAGATTTTCTACGTGCGAGACGAGGATAGCGGAGTCCTGTGGGGACCGACCGCGCTTCCCATTCGTGAAGAGAGCTGGCCTTATGTAGTCCGCCATGGCCAGGGATACAGTCGCTTTCAGCACACGGCGCATGGTATCGCGCTGGAACTCACCCAGTTCGTAGCCGTGCAAGATCCGGTCAAGGTTTGCAGACTGATTCTCGAGAACGAATCCAAGGTCAAGCGGCGGCTGCTTGTTACAAGTTACGTCGAGTGGGTGCTCGGAGTAGAGCGCAGTGAGTCGGCGACCGCGGTGGTGACGGAGTTGGATCCGGATACAGGAGCCATGCTAGCGCGCAATTCGCTCAATCGAGAGTTCGCCGGTAGAGTCGCCTTTGCCGATATGCTGGGAGCCCAAACATCGTGTACTGGAGACCGTCTCGAGTTTCTAGGCCGCAATGCGAGCTTGGACCATCCGGCTTCCCTGGAACGTGGCGGTGAACTGTCTGGCAGGACCGGTGCCTGCCTGGATCCATGCGCGGTGCTGCAAACGAAACTGGAACTCGAACCGGGAGAAAGCACGGAAGTGGTGGTTCTGCTGGGTGAGGGGAGAGATCGCGCAGAAGCACGGCTCCTGATTGAACGTTATCGCGCTGTCGATTGCGACGCACTGCTGCAGCACTGCCGCAATCAGTGGGATCGCTTCCTCGATGTGATCCAGGTCGAGACGCCTGATCCAGCACTCGACATCCTGTTGAATCGCTGGTTGCCGTATCAAGTCCGGTCGTGCCGGCTACAGGCTCGCTCGGCGTTCTACCAATCCGGTGGAGCCTTTGGATTCCGCGACCAACTGCAGGACGTGCTTGCCCTTGCGGCTACCGAACCGGGAGTGGTCCGAGATCAGCTACTTCGCGCTGCGGCTCGACAGTTCCGTGCGGGTGACGTACAACACTGGTGGCATCCACCTAGCGGTCGTGGCGTGCGGACCCGCATCTCCGACGACCGACTCTGGCTGCCATACGCAGTTACGCACTACCTCACTACTACGGGAGATTGGGCGGTACTCGACGAACCGGTCTCGTGGCTCGACGGACGCGAACTGGACGAAGCGGAGCAAGAGGCTTACTTCGAGCCCACGCAAACGGACGACGCGGCACCATTGTACGAGCACTGCGCTCGGGCCCTCGATTGCAGTCTCGAACTGGGCGAGCACGGACTTCCGTTGATGGGAGCCGGTGATTGGAACGACGGCATGAACAGGGTCGGCTGGGAAGGGCGCGGTGAGAGCGTGTGGCTCGGCTGGTTTCTGGTAGCAAACCTCAGGGAGTTCGCACCGATTGCGGAGCGTCGCGGTGAGAAAGACCGCGCCGTCCGCTGGCGCGATGTGGCTCATTACCTCGAGGAATCACTCGAGCGAGAAGCCTGGGACGGGGACTGGTACCGCCGTGCGTTCTTTGACGACGGAACGCCACTTGGATCTGCGCAGAACGACGAATGCCAGATCGACTCGATAGCGCAGTCGTGGGCTGTGCTCTCCGGAGCCGCCAACAAAGAGCGCGCGACGCGGGCGATGGCAGCGGTCGAGCAAAGACTGGTCGATCGAGAGCGTGGCTTGATACGGCTCTTCACACCTCCCTTCAATCGAACGGAACACGATCCCGGATACATCAAAGGCTATGTGCCGGGCATTCGGGAAAACGGCGGTCAATACACCCACGCCGCAATCTGGGTAGTGGCCGCGTTTGCTCAGCTCGGTGAAGGCAACACCGCCGTGGAGCTGTTCGACTTGCTGAACCCAGTCAATCATGCGAGCAGCCGCACAGCCGTGCACCGGTACAAGGTTGAACCGTACGCAGTTGCGGCAGACGTGTATTCGCAGCCTCCACACGTCGGCCGCGGAGGTTGGACCTGGTATACCGGCTCGGCTGGGTGGCTCTATCGAGTTGCGTTGGAGTGGATCCTGGGCTTCCACAAGCAGGGCGAAGAACTTCGGATTGACCCTTGTATCTCCAGGGAGTGGGACGGTTTTCAGATAACGTACCGCTACCGGACTGCCGTCTACCACATCACTGTGGAGAATCCGAATCACGTATCGAGCGGCGTGGTTGCCATCACCCTCGATGACGCAGAAGTTGAGTCAGGCTCAGGTGACATATTGATTCCACTTAGCGACGACGATCGGGAACACCACGTTCGAGTGACTATGGGTTGAGCCTGGTGCGCGACAGCGTGCCCACTGGTGTGGCCGTACTGAAGTCCAAGACTTGCTGGTCACCAACGCCCCGATCGGCGTGCCGTGCTCAACGAGTAGACAGGCAGTTTGGGATGGCGGCGGCACTGTTCAGACCAGTAAGCCCAGCATCACAGACGCAAAGCTCAAGACTAAGAAGAAGCCCACCATATCGGTGACAGTTGTCAAGATCGGTCCGGACGCAAGTGCCGGATCCTGCTTTGCAGCTCTGAGGGCCAATGGAATCAATCCGCCGAGCACAACCGCCACCAGGGTGTTGAACATCAGTGCGGTACCGACAACCAGCCCGAGAAAGATGTTGCCCTTCCACAGCACTGCGGCTGTGCCCAGCAATAAGCCCAGTACGAGCCCGTTCAACAGTCCCACGGCACCTTCCTTCCCGACGACGCGGAGGAACTCGTAGGGCCGTACAAGTCCGAGGGTGAGCTCACGGATGCTGACCGCTACGGCCTGATTGCCAGAGCACCCACTCATATCTGAGATGATCGGTAGGAATACCGCCAGTGCGATTACCGCAGCGAGCGTATCTTGATAGAACGCAATAACGCTTGCCGCCAGCACGTTGAGCAGGATATTGAGCGACAGCCACGACAGTCGACGACGAGCGCGCTTCAGAACAGGCATGGTGCGCAGCTCGTCTTCACGAATGAGACCGCTGACAGCGAGGAACACTTCAGTGGCCTTTTCTCCTAGAGCCTCGACTACGCTGGAGCGACGCACAACGCCGAGCAGCACGCCATCCCGATCGGTTACCGGAGCCCCAACAAAAGGATGGTCGTCGAAGAAATGCTTCATCTCATCCAGGGCGGCTGCTACGTCGATACTGAGCGGCGGCCGCATAACGGAGCTGACCGGCTGCGAGTGGCGCACCATCAACAGATCCCGCAGCCGTAGCACGCCGGCCAACCGTCCGCCCGGACCGGTGATGTAGCAGTACTGAACGTCATAGTCGTAATACCGCTCCCGATTGCGGATCATGTCTTCGACCACGTCTCCGACGGTTGACTCTGCACCGTACGAGAGATACTCGGTGATCATCAAGCCACCGCCGCTGTCGGGTGGGTACTGCAGTAATTGCCTGGTGGTCTCTGCCTCTGCCGCGGGCATGTGGTGGAGGATTGCCGCGGCCTCCTCAGTTGCCAGGTCTCCCAGAACGTCGGCCTGCTCCGCACTAGGCAGCTCCTCGACAATCGCCGCTGCCTGCTCGGCCGACAGCTCCTCAATCAACTGCCGGGTCTGCGCACCAGACAGCGGCTCGATGAGAGAGGCGTATGCTTCGGGCCCGAGCAACAGTAGCAGGGCGGTGCGATTTTCCTCCGTGAGGCGCGATAGTGTCCGGCCTACATCTCCACTAGGCAGTTGACCGAGGAGTGTGCGAACCTCCTCATCGTCACCGGCCGCTATCAGCTGCGCCAACCGGTCCCAGGGTTGGATCTGGAGGGTCTCGGTCATGTTGGTTGCCCTGACTGTGTCTTAGTGGTCGTGTGACTGTTATGATGTGGGGTTGCCGCGTGTCCCCACCAACGGGATAGCGTCGGGCATCAGCACACCGCCTGACATCACTGCCTTCACCGCTTCCTCGATGCTCCAGTCCAGCTCGATGACGTCGGATTGCCTCAATACCAACACGAAGCCGGTAGTTGGATTCGGTGCGGTGGCCACGAACACCGAGTACAGAGGATCGCCCGTGTTTCGATCCTGGAAGGCCTTCGTCACGAAGCCGATCGATCGAATTCCGCTTGTGGGAAACGGCACCAGCACAACCTGCTTGAAGGGTCGCTTGCCGTTGGCCGCGAAGGTGCTCACAACACGCTTGGTGGCCTGATAGACGACCTTCACAATCGGCACCCGATCGAGAAGGGCCTCACCGAGACGCACCATGCGGCGACCAACTACGTTGGCGGTCACCGCACCCAGCGCGTACAGCAATACGATCGTGAGCAGCGCCGCGAAGAGTCCGATCGCCCATCGCATGATCAATGGCAGGGCATCCAACCCGCCTCGCGCAAGAGTGCTGGATTCAAGATTCCATGTGTCCAACAACGGAGTTCCCAGAGGGCTCTGCAGAAAGGCAACTACCAGCCACAACGACGCGTCACGTGTCAGCCGGAAAACGAGCGTCACGACCAGGAATGTGATCCAGATCGGCAGCGCGATGATTAGGCCGGCGACGATGCGGTTGCGCAGTTGGATGCGAGGTGCGAGCCAGCCCCGCGGCAGCGGCTGGCTCGTGGGGGCTCTACTCATCTTTCACCTTTCATGCCTGCACTCCTGCTGAACGCATCGCTTTGACTGGGGCTGCAACTGTGGGAGAGTATCATCCGAGTCGCGCTTCACCACTACTTGATCTGGATCTCGGTAGCCTTCGGCTTCGTGACCGCTGACTTCGGCAGGTGTACGCGAAGTACACCGTCAGAGTAATCTGCAGACAGCTTGGCCTCATCTACGTCGTCGGGTAGCGTGAAGCTTCGCACGAAGCTGCCGTATGCACGCTCAACGCGATGCAGCTTCTCGGTCTTCTCCTCCTTCTTGTGCTGCCTCTCCCCTCGCAGCGTGAGCCGACCTTCACTGACGGTCAGCTTAACGTCTTCCTTTTTTATGCCGGGTAGCTCGGCTTTCACCAAGTACTCGGCATCCGTCTCACTCACATCCACTGCAGGGACCCAGTCCGCCGTGGTTATATCCTCTCGATCCCTGGTGGGCGCCGCTTCAGGACGGCGCTGCAGCAAGCGGGTGAAGCGATCAGCCACCTCCTCCATCTCTCTGAATGGATCCCATCGTACCAATGCCATCATTACCTCCTGTGACCTTCCGCGGTCAGCGAATCTGGGAGCGGCCGACGGCCGCCTGGTTGATCAATACATGTCTCCCATGCCGGACGGCATAGGAGGAGCCTTCTCTTCCTCGTGTTCCACCACAACGCATTCCGTCGTCAGTAGCAACCCAGCCACCGACGCCGCGTTCTGAAGCGCAGTTCGAGTCACCTTCGTGGGGTCGATGACGCCGGCCACCACGAGATCCTCGTATTCGTCCGTCTGAGCGTTGTAACCGAAGTTCTTCTTTCTCGAGGCGCGCACCTTCTCGACCACGATCGACCCTTCGACGCCAGCGTTTGACGCGATACACCGCATCGGCTCCTCGAGAGCTCGGAGCACGATATCCGCGCCGACCTGCTCCTCGTGGTCGTCCAGTTTGAGATGCCTCA
>CP070666.1:4553268-4555546 GCA_020351775.1 Gemmatimonadota bacterium
TGTAGGCACAGCCTCCCTCGATCCCGACGCCGAAAGCCCCCTCCTTGAACCACTCCTTCTCGATGATCTGGTCGTCGCCATTCGTGCAGGTCGAGATCACGTCAGCGCCGCGGATGCACTCCTCTGGCGTGTGGCAGACGGTCACCTCGCCGGCAAAATACTGCCGCGCATCTCGGGCCAGCGTTTCGGCGGCCTGGAGGCGCACGTCCAGTAGTCTGACGGAGACGATCGACGGAAGCATCGCGGTGAGAAACCGCAGATGCATGGTTCCCTCAAAGCCACAGCCGGCGAGGGCGAGCACCTCACAGCCCGGCCTCGCGCAAAGCCGCGCCGCCACGGCGCTGACGGCGGCGGTCCGCAGGCCCGTAGGGTAGCTGCAATCCATCACCGCCAGAGGAACGCCCGAGTCGATGTCGTTGTAAACCTGAATTCCGGTGACGTTGGGGAGATCGCGCAGATGGTTGTTGGCAAAACCGCCGACCCACTTAAGGCCGCACACCCCCATCCCCTTGAGGTAGGCCGGCATGGCGTGAATGAAGTTGGCGGGGTGCGTCCCGGTGGGATGCACGCCTGTCTTGGGGTGCATTTCGTACGTGCCGTCGGAGTGCTCCACCAAGGACTTTTCGACCACCTCCACGGACTCTTCGGGTTTCAGATCGAGGGATACGATGTCGTTCTTCGACAGAAACAGTATTTCAATCGGCTTCATCCTCAATTTCCCCTCTTGGCCTTTTGGCCGACATCATCCTGGCACAGTCAACCATAATTCCCCTCTTCGACTCTGGCTGCAGTAGGATTATACACCTGCAGTGCGGTTCTCCGTCCAATACGCGTGGCTTTGCATGGGTCTACACCACGCCCCGCATCGATTGTATTGTTTTTGATCCCAATCCCAGAGGCCCGTGCAGTTCAAAAACTGACCCTACAGCACAGGTGTCGGGCCCCACAAAGCGGGATAGCTTCCGCAAGCGCCCGTAGTCTTCCCTTATCCGGCTAGAACGCCCGTTTTGGACCGATCGGGCGGGGCCAAGATACGGCCCGCTTCGACACCGTCGTGACTTGCACTGGGCTTCACCGAGCGGGAGACGACGGTGTCTGCATGCAGACACTCGCCTTCGCCGCCTGATCAGGTCTCTTGTGACGGGCTGGACCTGTCTGCGTACCGATAGTATGAACAGACGCCCGCGGGACGCTGGGCCAGCGACGCCGGATCGACCAACGAGGAAGTCCAGTTCACTTGGTGTTGAGGCAAGCTCGACGGCTCAACGCTCCCTCACAAGGAGCCTCCAAAGCGTCGAGATCGAAGACCTATTCCAGTTCCAGCAGCTTTCCGGCACCTAGAGTCAGATACTGGTCGCCGTAAACCTCGCGGAACAGCTTCTGCGCCAGTTCGCCGGTGCAGTGCGTGGGCCCAACCGAGGTTACGTTCAGCTCTTGGAGGCGTGCGATCTGCGCCCGAATCTGAGCCTCACGCTGGTTGGTCATGTGAAAGCCTCCCAGCACCAGCCGCACAGAATCCTGGCTCCGCTGCTTCTCGGCCGCCTCCACTATCTTCGCGACGCCGGGATGGCTGCACCCGGTGAGCACGACGAGCCCCTTGGAAGTCTCGATGATGAGCGCCTGCTCGGACACCGGGCCTTCCACGATCCCCGTGGTGTAAATTCCCGGCACGATCTCGACCGGCCCAGTAACGCGCTGCGGGCGCATCCCAACCGCTTGAGCCTTCTGGAACCACGCCTCCTGGAAGCTGTCGAGGAAGTAGACCGCCATCGAGCTGTTCATGGGGAACAGCTGATAGATCCCATTCATGTGGTCGCCGTGCTCATGTGAAAATACCGCGTGCGAGATCGAGTTCGGGGCGATCTCCAGCTTCCTCAGGTTCTCCAGGAAGAGCTCGGGCTTTGTGCCGGAGTCAAACAGAATCCGCTGGCCGCGAAACGTCACTACCGCCGCGAATCCCCAATCGGCTGCGATTCCACTCCGCGCGGAGGTATTGTCGTAAACAATCTGGATCTCGAGCTCGGCTCCCGTTGCCGGAAAAGTCAGACCAGCAAAGAGCAGCACGACCACCCAGGTCAAGTTGCGCATCTCCACCTCCCGTCACCCAGCTTAGTGATCTTGAGATCGGGACACCCAGAGTATACGCCTGTGAGAGGGCGTCTGCCTTTGCCCACCCGACGCTCTATCGGGCTCTGCGCAGCCGGGATGGTGGCGGGCATTCGTGGGCCGTAGATGCCTCGTGCCACACCGTCCTTGCTGAGCTGTTGTGGACTCACGC
>CP070666.1:4555646-4567510 GCA_020351775.1 Gemmatimonadota bacterium
CGTCGGCTTTTGCATCTGGTCCCAGCCTGCTGATACTGCTGGCTCTGGTGCTACGCCGGTTCACCAAGTTCGACCCAGGTAAGGAGCCGATACAGAAGCTCGCAACAATCGTCGTATACGCGATGACTATCAACGTGTTCTTCGTGGGCGTTGAACTGTTCACGAGTCTATATAGCGACATGCCGCACCACTTGCACCATTTCGAGTACCTGTTCGCCGGCCTGCATGGATACAATGCCTTGACCCCGTGGATGTGGACCGGTGAGGCGCTGACCGTACTCGCTCTGGTCTTTCTCTACATACCGAAGATACGAAAACAGGAAAAGTACTTGGCAGCTCTGTGTGTAGCGGTAGTGACGGCCATTTGGATTGAAAAGGGTCTTGCTATGGTGGTGACTGGTTTCATACCGTCGCCACTAGGGCGGATCACGGAGTACAGCCCCACGGTGCCGGAAATCAGTATCACTGTGGGAATCTATGCGTTGGGATTCTTCGTTCTGACTCTGTTGTACAGGATAGTCGTGAGTGTGAGAGAACGAGCACAGGTGGTGTGAAAGACGTGAGAGATGTGTATTAGGAAGGCCATCATCCAAGCCTAAAGGAGATCACGATGGCAGAACCAGGTAAGAACGGCACTCCGATGCTGGACGAGCTGGAGAAGGGGCCGTGGCCCAGCTTCGTCACGCAGATCAAGGAAGCCGCCGAAAAGAACAAGATGTCGAAAGCCCTCCTGTCATTGTTGGAGCGGTCCTACCACGAGCGCATCGGGCACTGGAAGCATGGCGGGATCGTGGGTGTCATGGGTTATGGTGGTGGTGTGATCGGTCGGTACAGCGATCTGCCTGAGGAGTACCCAGACATCGCGCACTTCCATACGCTACGTGTAAACATGCCTACGGGGTGGTTTTACACGTCGGATGCGCTACGAACGATCTGCGACATCTGGGAGCGGCACGGGTCCGGTCTCACCAACATGCACGGATCAACCGGTGACATAATCCTGCTGGGCACGACGACTGATGAGCTCGAGCCGACTTTCGCGGAGCTGACGGCCAACGACTTCGATTTGGGCGGCTCGGGCTCCGACATGCGCACACCTAGCGCCTGTGTTGGTCCGGCTCGCTGCGAGTGGGCATGTTACGATACGCTGGCGCTGGCGTACGACTTGACTCAGACGTTCCAGGATGAGCTGCATCGTCCCGCCTTTCCTTACAAGTTCAAGTTCAAATGCGCTGGTTGCCCCAATGACTGTGTCGCCTCCATAGCTCGAGCGGATATGTCAATCATTGGGACCTGGCGCGATGAGATACAGATCGATCAGAAGGAAGTGAAGGCTGCGGAAGAGGCAGGCCTCAACATCCAGCGCGATGTCTGCAACTTGTGTCCCACGAAGTGCATAGAATGGGATGGCAAGAAGTTGGAGATCGATGACGAAAACTGCGTGAAGTGCATGCACTGCATCAATACGATGCCCAAGGCACTGCGCCCCGGTAAGGATCGCGGGGCCACCATTCTGTTGGGTGCCAAGGCACCTATCGTCGAGGGAGCGCTCCTCTCCTCGGTCCTGGTGCCGTTCACGAAGATCGAGCCACCGTACGAAGAGCTCAAGGATATGGTTGAGCGAATTTGGGATTTCTGGAGCGAGCACGGGAAGAATCGGGAACGTGTGGGTGAGCTGATGCAGCGAGTGGGTCTGGGGAACTTCTTGGAAGCGATCGAGGTGGAGCCGACGCCTGAGATGCTGGCGCATCCGAGGGAGAACCCCTACGTCTTCTACGAGGAGTATTACGAAGAAGGAGACGAGGAAGAAGAAGAGGAAGAGGAGTGAGGATCTGGACGGACGAGTCCAAAATGGCAACTCTGAAAAATTGCTTCTTCGGGAGATGATCGATGGCAACTGAACGAAGGACGGATATTGGGCCTCCGAACTACCAGAATTTCCTGCCCTCCGTCATAAAGAAGAACTACGGGAAGTGGAAGTACCACGAGATCCTGAGACCTGGCGTCATGGTGCATGTCGCTGAATCCGGTGACAAGCTGTTCACAGTGCGTGCAGGCTCTCCCCGGCTCATGAGCATTCATCGGATTCGGAAGTTCGCTGATTTGGCGGACAAGTACTGCGACGGCCATCTACGATTCACGAGCCGCAACAATGTCGAGTTCCTTTTGACCGATGACTCGAAGATCGATGCCCTGATCGCCGATCTGAAGGAGCTGGGGCATCCGGTCGGCGGCATCGGCAACGCTATCTCCAACATCGTCCACACGCAGGGCTGGGTGCACTGCCATTCTGCGGCCACCGACGCGTCGGGGATCGTGAAGGCTGTGATGGACGACCTGCACGAGTACTTCACTGGCAAGGAGATGCCAGGCAAACTCCGCATCGCCCTGGCATGTTGTCTCAACATGTGTGGGGCCGTGCACTGTTCGGACATCGCGATACTGGGGATCCACCGCAGACCGCCCAGGATCCTGGGTGGCTTGAACAAGGTCTGTGAGATACCCAACGTCATCGCATCATGCCCGACCGCGGCAATCCGGCCGGCCACGGTGGAGGGTCAGGCGACTGTCGAGATCGACGAAGAGAACTGCATGTTTTGCGCGAATTGCTTCTCGGTGTGCCCGGCGCTGCCGATGGCCGATGCGCTGAATGATGGTGTGTCGATCTGGGTTGGCGGGAAGGTATCGAATGCGAGGTCGGAGCCGACGTTCTCGAAACTGGCGATACCGTTCCTGCCCAACAACCCACCGAGATGGCCCGAGGTCGTCGAGGCGGTTCGGAACATCGTAGAGGTATGGCACAAGAATGCGCGCAATTTTGAGCGTATGGGTGAGTTCATCAACCGTATTGGCTGGCCGCGGTTCTTCAAACTGACCGGCATCGAGTTCCAGAAGGAACACATCGATGACTTCAAGTACGCGGGCCTGTCATACAAGAGGTCCGTGCAGCTAAGACACTAGGAGGTACAGAGTGGCTGTCACCAAGGAAGAAGTCGCTGAGGCCATCTACGAAATCGTCAAGGAGTATCAAGGAAAGAAGAAGTTCAAGGCCAGCGATTTGACGAAGGCAATGATCCAGAAGTACGGTGAAGCCGAAGTCGACAAAAAGCTGTGTAAGGCGGCAATACGCATATTGATGGATTCGGGAAGGTGCGTGTACACATACTTCGGCGGTAGCTTCATTGAACTTCCGCCGGAAGAAGGTGTCGAGCGGTAGGAGGGACCACAACGGCTGTAATGCGGTGCGTGTTCTCGGCTCTGGCGAGCCGGGAGCATACCGGTGCGCAGTATTCCAAATACAACGAGTCACTCGAGGTGACCAATGGCAGTCAAGAAGGTTAAAAAGAAGAAGAAGAAATTCGGGGGCAGGGGTTTCAGCGGCGGCGCATCGCGGGAGCTGTCGACGGAGCGGCCGAAGCACGTAGAGAAGAAGCCTCCGTGCAGCGATACGTGCCCCAGCGGCAACCGGATTCGGGAGTTCCTGACGACAATCGCACAGGCTGATCGACTGGGGAAGACGCGAGAACAGGCGTTCCAGCAGGCGTGGGAGATCTACACCGACACCAGTCCGTTCCCGTCGGTCTGCGGGCGAGTCTGCCCTGCGCCGTGCGAGACGGGCTGTAACCGCAAGGACCTGGAAGGTGCAGTCAGCATCAACAAGGTGGAGCGAGCCCTCGGAGATTTTGGGCTCGAGCATAAACTGAAGCTCAAGATGCTGAGTGAGGAGAAGAAGCTGAGGAACATCGCAGTCGTGGGCGGCGGGCCAAGTGGCTTATCCTGTGCCTATCAGCTCGTGCGGCGAGGATACGGTGTGACCGTGTTTGAAAGCACAGAGAAGCTCGGTGGAATGCTCCGCTGGGGCATCCCCGGCTACCGGCTCCCGGAGTCAGTCTTGGATGCGGAGATTCAGAAGATCCTGGACCTGGGCGTCGAAGTTAAGTGCGGTGTGAAGATCGGCAAGGACATGAGCCTGGATGAGCTGCAGCAGTCCTACGATGCAGTGTATGTAGCCCTCGGCGCCCAGCAGGGGGTCAAGCTCCGCGTCGAAGGCGAGGACGCACCCAACGTATTCTCGGGTGTGGACTTCCTCAGCCGCTTTCACCACGGTGAGACGCTGGATCTCGGCAAGGATGTCGTAGTGATCATCGTTGGCGGTGGTGATACGGCTATCGACGCCGCACGAATATGCAAACGTCTCGGTGCCAACGTGACTATTCTATACCGTCGCACGCGCAAGGAAATGCCGGCGATCGATGAGGAAGTGGACGAGGCGATCAATGAGGGCATCAAGATCGAGTTTCTGGCCGCACCGATCGGGTTCAGGAAAGAGGGTGATCTGGTTGTGGCCATGAGGGCGATCCGCATGGAGCTCGGCGAGCCCGACTCGTCCGGCCGGCGCCGGCCGGTGCCGATCGAGGGATCTGAGTTCGAGATACCAGCCAGCGCAGTGATATCGGCCGTGAGTCAGGCCCCGGATTTCGGCGGCTTCGAATCACTGATAGAGGGCAAAGACTGGGTCAAGGTGGATGACGACGGTGCCACTAAGATCGAGGGTATCTGGGCCGGTGGAGATGTGGTGCAGTTGGATCTCGTGACCACAGCAGTGGGACATGGCCGTCGCGCCGCGGAAGCGATCGACCGCGAGCTCCTCGGCGCTGAGAAAGAGGAGGACAAGAAGAAGGTCGTGCGATCCGACACGATGCAGCTCGATCACTATGAGCGCATCGAGCGCCAAGAGCCGTCGGTTGTGGACCTCGACCTGCGCATGGATTCGATCGACCTCGAAGTCAATCTGGGGTTCACGCCGGACCAGATACTACAGGAATCGCGGCGTTGCATGAGCTGTGGTTACTGCTTCGATTGTGAGAAGTGCTGGATGTATTGCCAGGATCAGGCAATTGAGAAGCCATTACAGAAGGGCCTACTCTATTCATTCAAGATGGAAAACTGCACTGGCTGCAAGAAGTGCGCAGAGATCTGCCCTTGCAACTTCATCGAGATGCATTGATGTCGTGAGTATCCCGAGAATCCTTGTCGCCGGTTTGCGCGGTGGTAGTGGCAAGACGCTGATATCCCTGGGACTCACGGCAGCCTGGCGTCGCAAGGGTATGGATGTGGCCCCGTTCAAGAAGGGGCCCGACTACATAGACGCGGCCTGGCTGTCCCGGGCCGCGGGGCGGCCCTGCCGTAACCTGGATCTGTATCTCATGTCCCCGCGGACGGTGACGGATTCGTTTTTCCTGGCAGCCGGCGATAGCGACGTGGCCGTCATCGAAGGGAACCGCGGTCTGTACGATGGCATGGACTCCCAGGGAAGCTGCAGCACGGTGGAGTTGGCCAAACTGTTGCGAGCCTCGGTGGTGCTGGCCGTGGACTGCAGCAAGTCCACCCGAACCGTTGCGGCGATGGTGCTTGGCTGCCAGAAACTCGATCTGCAGGCCCCTCTTGGTGGCGTGATACTCAATCAAGTTGCGGGCCCGCGCCACGAATCTGTCATCAGAGAAGCAGTGGAGCGGACGACCGGCCTGCCAGTGCTTGGTGCAATCGGACGGTTGGAGCGTCAGATTCTGCCAGAGAGACATCTGGGACTGGTGCCGCCTCAAGAACACGACCGGATGGATCGTGCGATCGACTTGGCACGCGAGGTGGCCGAACAGGGTCTCGATCTCGATGGAATATCGGATCTGGCACACCAAGTAGTGGAGCAGGACCCGCAGCAGCGTTCCACGGACGTGGCGGTAACCCACCGGCTGGGACGGGTCAGGATCGGCCTCTTGCGGGACGCGGCGTTTCAGTTCTACTACCCAGAGAACCTGGAAGCGCTGCGTCGGCAAGGTGCAGACTTGGTCGAGATCTCCCCGGTGGTCGACTCGGCTGTCCCACCGGTAGATGCTCTCTACATCGGCGGCGGATTTCCGGAGACCCTGGCGCCGGCCCTGTCGCGCAATCGACAGTTCCTCGCCTCGTTGCGGGAGGCGGCGAAAGCTGGGCTCCCAATCTATGCCGAGTGTGGCGGCGCGGTGTTTCTGGGAGAGAGGCTGGTCTACAAGCAGAAGTCGTACGATATGGCCAATGTGCTGCCGGTCGTATACGGGTTCCAGCAGCGGCCTAAGGGACACGGCTATGTGGAGCTGGAGACGGTTTCCGAGAACTGCTTCTACGAGGTCGGGACGAGGATACGCGGTCATGAGTTTCACTACACATACATGCAGCCGACCAGCGCTGATGAACTGAACTTTGCCTTCAGAGTGCACCGAGGGTTCGGCTTCGACGGTGCGCGGGATGGAATGAGCTACCGCAATGTGCTGGCGTGCTACACACACATACACGCGCTGGGTACACCGGACTGGGCGCCGTCGTTGGTGCAGGCCGCCGAGGCCTATGCAGCAGGGAAGAATAGCAGCGGTGGCCCGGCAATGGTCGTGGGTGTATCTGCCGGCACTTGAAGGGATTGGGAAGAGCTCGATGCGGTTCTTACCTTTGGGCATAGACCTTAATGGCAAACGCTGTGTGGTGTTGGGGGGCGGTGCCGTGGGGACACGCAAGGTCCTGACGTTGCTGCAGGCTGGCGCTGTGGTGACCGTGGTATCGCCGGATGTCACCGAAGAACTGGCTGCGGAGATCAGTGAGGGACGGGTATCATGGGTAAAGGACGACTACAAGGAAGGGCATCTGGACGATGCCTTTCTAGCAGTGTGTGCAACGAGTGATGCTGAGTTGAATGCGGCCATTGCCACCACTGCACGTGAAGGTGGCACGCTGGTGTGCAATGCGTCATCGGCGCAGCATTCCCAAGTCATCTTTGGGGCGTTGTGCGAGGTGGATGACGGAACTGTTGCAGTCTTCACGGACGGCGACAGCCCGGCGCGAGCAAGGCAGACGAGAGACCGGATAGCGGTCCTGCTGGATCGAGGCCAGACAAGGAAATGATCTAGATGCGGTCATTCAGCCCGGAAAGGCACGGTACACAGCCGTCTGATCCGCACCGGTCCGGTGTGCTGCTGGTCAGTCTTGGAGCCGTACGGGATGACGGACCGTCGCAACAGTCTTCCTCCATGCCTGACCTGGCTCGGGCGCTACTAGCAGTGCTGCCGCAAGGCTGGCAGGTATTTAGCGCCGCCGTGCTAGGTCAACCGTCAGTGCTGACGGTGCTGAAGGAAATCGAATCGGCCGGCATCGACGACTTGACGGTAGTGCCTCTGCATCCCCAGTTCTCGCTCGGCACCAGTGGGGTCGTCCTGCGCGAACTATACCGGTCGCTGTACCAAACCGGGCTAAGTGTCAGCCTGACGACACGCGCGTCCTGGCACGACGATGTGGGATACGTGAACGCTCAGGCAAGGATGCTGGCGGAGTTTGCCACGTCTCAACTGCTGCTGCCGAATGACGCGTACTTGGTTTTTTGGGCACACTCTCCAGCGTCCAGCAACAACGGAGCAACCGATACGTACACTAAACAAGTCAAGCAGACGGCTGATCTGGTTGTCGACCGGCTGGGATGGCCTACGGATCGTTACGCAGTGTACTTCGGGAGTCGGCTGCACACAGAGGACGCCGAACAGCCCGGCACTCCACAGGAATTCGAGCAGCTGTTCGCGGCAGGTATCCGCCAGGTGCTCCTGTGCAACATCACCTCACCGGTGGAGTACGGGGATGTCTCGGAGCATGTGAGCGCGCTGCATGGTGAGATCTCGTGTGAGAGCAGGTGTCAGGTATTCGTATGCCCCGCGTTGAACCGGTACGGCCCGTTCGTAGCCGCGCTTAAGAACCTGGTCCTTCAGGGGGCACGGCCGGTCATGTCGGGACAGGTGGTGCCCAAGCCGCTGCTGCAGGCGCTCGCCGAGCCCGAGATGGTCGATGCCGATCCCAAGTCACTTGTCATGATCGGCGCGTCGCTTTCCAACGGGCTGGTACCGCGGTTTGGCCCACGGCTACGCTACAGTGAGGCCGCAGCGTTCGCGTCGGTTAGGAAATCCCGCAAGGAGCTATTCGAATTCCTTGAGTGGGTGAAGGAAGACAAAGCTGTAGCAGAGGCCTTCGTGTGGGACACATGCCAGCGGATCGAGTTCTACGGCTGGATGCAAGATCCCAGTGACATCGCTGGTCGGGAATGTTTGATAGCCCGAATACGGCACCGGCTGTATGGCACAGAGCCCGACAATTTAAAGGTGAACGTCCTCTCCGGCACCGACGCCTGGCATCACTTGATGCGCACAGCGAGTGGGCTGAACAGTGCGCTACCTGGTGATACCGACGTGGCGGAACAGCTGCGGACGGCGCTGAGAATCGCACAGCGAACCAACACCGCTGGTGCGATGGCCTCATGCCTCGTTAACAAAGCAGTAGAGGTCTCGCAGCGAGTGCGCAACGAGACTGCGTGGGGTCGATTCAGTAGTGGTTACTGTTTCGCGGCAATGTCGCGCTTGCACGAATTGGGTGGCCTCCGATTCGATGAGTGCCGCCACGTGGTAATCGGAGGCTCGACAACATCCCGGTCAGTGGTGGCGGCGCTTGCGGAACACTTCGGTGTACCGCGGCGTCAGATGACGCTGGTGTACAGGTGCAACCACGGACAGATGAAGCTGCTGCGTGCAGCGATCGGCAGCGGCAAGCGTCTGAGGGTGAATTCATACTCGGAGGCTGTGGTGGTTCAGGAGATTGCGGACGCGGACTTCGTGTATTTCGGTATTGACCATCCGGAGCCGGTCTTGGGCGCTGGGGTGTTGTGCGGTCTGAGGGACTATGCGGTTCGACCACTGCAGATCGTCGATTTCAACAGCTTCGGATCGCTGAGCAACTTGGAGCCGATCGATGGTGTCTCCGTCTGGACGGCAGGACATCTCGATCAGGCGGTGACAGCCCACGCAGAGATCCTGAGAGCGCGCAGCAGATTCACTGAGGCCCTCGACCAGGCAGAGGAGTGGATCCTGACTCAAGTGTCAGCCGCCCGGTCGGCCCACGGTGGACCTCGGGGCGGGGAAGTGAGTGCCGGCTCGGCCGCGATCTGATGGGATGCTGATACTGGTTGCACACGGAAGCCCCAAACCCCAGTGGAGGGCTGCCGTAGAACGGCTCACCGCGTCGATCCAAGCCGAAATCGGTGAGGGCGAGGTCCGGCTGGCCTATATGGAGTGCTCTCCTCCGAGTTTGATGGATGTGGTTTCCGATGCAGCCAAGCTCGGGGTTACCGAGATTCGGGTGTTGCCGCTGTTCTTGGCAAACGAAGGGCATGTCGAACGGAATGTTCGGCCGCTGGTTGACGAGGCGCGCAGGACCCACCAGCCGATCGACATAGAACTACTCCCTGCCTTGGGCCACTACCGTCAGTTCCGAAAGCTGATCTACGATATCGCAATGGGGCAGGCTCGATAGCTAGCGCCGGTTCCACCCTGTCTTGCCGATCACTGGCCAGCCATCTAGAGTGTGAGTGAAATCGACTCTCGATGGAGAGGTCCTGAGTAGATGACAGCAGACCGCCACGGTGCTGCCTGGGTGTATCTAGTGGGTGCCGGGCCCGGTGACCCCGGTCTGATCACGCTGCGCGCCGTTGAATGCTTGCGGCGCGCCGATGTGGTCATTTATGACTACCTCGTGAATCCTGCCATAGTGGGCCACGCATCGCCTTCAGCTGAGCTGATCAGTCTCGGGCGCCCCGACACCGGACGGCTGATCACGCAGGACGAGATCAATACACAACTGGTGACAGCAGCTCGCGAGGGTAGGACTGTGGTGCGGCTCAAGGGGGGAGATCCATCGGTCTTTGGCAGGGTGGCCGACGAAGTCGCGGCGCTGCGCGATGCTGGTGTGCCCTACGAGATCGTGCCGGGTATCACTGCCGGACTTGCAGTCGGTGCCTATTGCGAGATACCGGTGACTCATCACGATGACGCTTCGGCGGTCGCACTGGTCACTGGACACGAACGCGACGCCAAGACCGGGTCAGCTCTCGACTATGCAGCCTTGGCGCGGTTTCCGGGCACGCTCATCCTCTACATGGGGGTCAAACGGACTGAGGAATGGAGCCAGGCCCTGATCCGGCACGGAAAGTCCGCTGCAACACCTGTCGCAGCCATACGGTGGGCTACACGGGCGCGGCAGGAGATGGTCCGCTGTGATCTGGGCTCAGTTGCAGCAACGGCTGCGAAGGGGCGCATTCGGTCGCCGTCGGTGTTCGTGGTTGGCTCCGCAGTAGACCGTGCACCGGACGTGTCCTGGTTCACCGCAAGGCCGTTGTTCGGGACCCGCGTTTTGGTTACCAGCACGCCCAGCACAGCGGCCAAGCTCAGGGACGGGCTGGCCGCTCTGGGGGCCGAAGTCCTGACCGGCCCCGTGATCCGGATCGGGGACCCACCCGACTGGTCTCCGGTGGACCAGGCGATCGATAGGATGGCGGCGTACGACTGGCTGGTCTTCTCCAGTGCGAACGGAGTCGACTACTTCATGCGGCGACTGCTCATGCGAGGTGGCGATGTCCGACGGCTGGGACCGGTCAAGGTGGCTGTTGCCGGTACCGGCACGGCCGAGCGTTTGCATGATTACGGCGTCCGAGCCGATCTGGTACCGGAGCGCTTCGTTGCGGAGTCGCTGGCGGAGGCGCTCGTCGAGCGTGACGCGGGGAGCCGGTTCCTACTGGCGGGCGCGAGCCGTGGCCGTCACGTGCTGGCGCCGGCACTCGAACGGGCGGGGGCTCGCGTGGACCGGATCGTGGTATATGCTAGCAGCGACATCGCCGAGCCTGATCCCGTTGTTGCGGACGCGCTGGCCGGCGACGGTATCGACTGGATAACGGTTACAAGTTCTGCCAGTGCCAGATCTCTGGTTCGTCTCTATGGTGACGCAATCCGGAGTGCTCGCATCGTGAGCATCAGTCCAGTGACATCCGATGAGTTGGCCGGACTCGGGTATGAGCCGGCAGCGGAGGCGTCTCCGCATACTGTGTCAGGCGTGGTGGACGCGATCGTTGAGTCGGCTCAGGTGGGGGGCTGAATCTTGTCTACCCTCCGGTCGATCGGGCATCGAGAGCGCGGCGCACTATTGCAGAGACTGTGGTGCTGCTGAGCTGACCGTCTTCATAGAGAACTACCGGGCCCGAATCTGCAGCCAGCATCGGGTCGTCGGCCACCGCTTTCAGTTCGCCCAACTGAGCCAGGCACCACACGGCCATACCTCTGGTCTGTGGATCGGGCTCGCGGAGTGACGCCAAGACGGGCGGCAGCACCGTGGGGATGTGTTCGCCAGCAATTGGTGCCAGCCGGCCGATCGCCCTGAGTGTGCCGGATCTGAGATGCTCCAGATCTTCCTTCTCGATGTTCTCGATCAGGTACACGACGATCGGGATGTAGTCGGCGTACTGTCGCGGTTGCCGGCGTACGATCTCCGCCATCGCCTCGGGTGCACGCCAGCAGACTCCCCCGGATTCTTCGCTTATCAGCCATAGTAGCCTTCGCAGGTGCTCTCTCACGAAGCCGGGGTCGTCCACGGAAATTCGCGAAGCGGCGATTCCCACAGCCTCCACCGCGCGCCATGCCACCAACTGCTCGTGGTCGTAGGTCAGTGAGACTAGGCTCGCCAGGACGCGCTTCCTCGTTTGGGCCAGCTCGGCTATGTGCTCAAACTGGCCGGCGACTAGCAAGTTCCGCAGCGTGCCTTTCAGTGACACCTTGAGTCTGTCTCTTTCTTAGATCCGCGTGGCGGTGTGGAAAGCTGCTTCGAAGCATACCGCGCACAGCCGCGACGTCAATCTCTTCTAGTGAAGCGGCGTCACCGGATGACATACTACCGGTATTGCCATGGTCCCACTCAGGCAGGATCTTTGGTACGTTGTTCACCAGCTGTATGAGACGTACGTGCACCGCGAGTCCCAC
>CP070666.1:4567610-4574504 GCA_020351775.1 Gemmatimonadota bacterium
CGGACCTCAAGCGGAAGGTAAAGTACGGTGTCCTGAATCTCCGGAGATCGTTGGCGCCACTGCCGAACAGCCTCCAGCTCCCCCTCGTAGTCGCCGAGCATGTGGCACGCTTCGCCGAGGAACCACCAGTACTCGTCCCACTGTTTCATGAGTCCGTGGCCGGGATCGAGTTGCCTGAGGAGTTCTACGGCCTCAGCGGGGCGGTTGAGCCAAAGTGTCCAAAGTGCCACTTCACGCCTCGCATCATCCGAGCCAGGTGCCGCCTGTGCCATGCAACGAGCGGCATCATACCCCGCTGATAGGCTCGGTCGTGGTCCCATCGCAATCACGAAATCGAGTCGGCAGCGCTCGTAGCGACTCAACCGTCCGCGAGAGTCGATGAGCGGCGCGATCAGGGATTCTGCCTTTGCAAAGTGGGCCCCCTGAACCCATCTGTAGCTTTGCGCGGCCCACAGCCTCGCCCGGTAGAACGTGGAGTCAGCGGCCACAGCGCGCTCGAAATGGCGATATGCCTCGTCCCATTCGCTCCGCATGTACGCTTCGAGCCCTTCGTTGTACGCCTCATAGGCGTCATACGCCGCCGGTTGCACCGCCGGTTCCCATGATCCGAGATCGCGGTTGAGCAGTGGGGCGAGCGCCGCCACTACCTCCTGCCCGAGGCGAGCGACCAGCTCGCGACGCGCGTCGATGGAGCCGACGATGGGCCCGACCGTTCCCATCAACCTCGCGTTACGGGCGTCTGAGATGCGGGTCTGGATGTGAACGGAATCACCCTCGGCGTAGTAACTGCCGGACACGACGGTACCCGCTTGGGCCTCATCCGCCAGAGCCAGAATGTCACTAGGTTCCACGGCCATGCCGGCCGCAGCCACGTTCTGCGATACTGCGAGCGCCGCGAGAGGATCGACTACCTCAGCGAATCCCGCCTCGGTGAGAGTCTGGATGATGTAGTCCTGCGCCATTTGGCCCAGTGCCGAGGTCTCCTCCAACCCGCTCTCATCTGCCAGCGCGACGACAAGAATGCGATTGGGGTTTAACGCTCCACGACTGCCTCGAGGAAGGGCCGCCATCACCAGGATCACGGCAATCATTGCTGCAGCACCTACTGTCCCTCCAGCGATCATCCAGCGACGCCTCGCCACTCGATCCACCGGCAGCGTCCCGGTCGGTGTCACACCCCCACTCGGTGTCGCCAGTGCCTCCAACAGCGGCAACAACTCCTCTGCACTCTGCCACCGATCAGCGGCCTTCTTCTCCAGACACCTCATCACGACTTGAGCCAACGCTGGTGGCACTGTCGCCCGATACTTCGTCACTGGATCAGGTGCTTGTGTGACCTGTGCCGAGAGTACTTCCTGTGGCGTGGTGCCAGTGAACGGAGGTCTACCAGTGAGCAGTTCATAAGCCAGAGCGCCCACAGCGTAGATGTCAGCACGATGGTCTATATGCTTGTCGGCAGCAGCCTGTTCGGGCGACATGTAAGCCGGTGTGCCGAGTGCCACTCCCTCGGTGGTCAGCTTGTGAACGCCCGTAGCCTCGCTTACTGCCTTGGCAACACCGAAGTCGGTCACCAATGCATGGTGCTTGGTGAGCAGCACGTTGTCAGGTTTGATATCGCGGTGGACCACTCCGTGTTCATGGGCATGATCCAGAGCATCTACCACGTCCCTCACGATTCGCACAGCCTCCGCGATGGGCAGTTCGCCTTCGCGGGCCAGCTTCTCCCGCAGTGACTCACCCTCGACGTGAGGCATGACGTAGTAAAGGAAGCCGTCAGCTTCGCCGGAGTCGAGAAGGGGCAGTACGTGAGGATGATTCAGATGGGCTGCGATCTTGATCTCTTGGTGGAACCGATCCGCACCAAGTGCAGCTGCCAGTTCGGGACGGAGGACTTTCACCGCCACCTGCCGGTCGTGCTTCAGGTCCTGGGCGAGGTAGACGGTAGCCATGCCGCCACGACCGATCTCACGCTCGATGGTGTACCGGTCGGCGAGGGCGTGCTTGAGGCGGTCCAGCTGGTCAGTCATGAAACGACCCCGACTGGCAGTGCCGTAAGGTACGGATCGGCTGATGGTTAGGCCAGGTCGGCGCGCTTGGTGCTGCTTCGAGGTGACCCACTGAACCCCATTTGTTCTGAGCGAGTTTTGCTGAGTTTGATTGAGTGCGGCTGAGTATCGCTATGTATTGCTGAGTAAGGAGTTACGCGACTCAGTTCTTTGGCTGAGCGCGGCTGAGTTCGTCTGAGTTTGGCTGAGTTCGCACACTATTCGCACGCCACAGATTTGTGATGTGGCGGGTGTCGGCGGTTGAGTGTGGGAGCACTACCCCTTCGGCCTCATCAGCTGTTGGAGCGGCGGGTAGTCGCGGAGACGCTAACGCCCTCTGCCCAACCTCCCCAACTCACTCCTCGCCTCTTCCACGATCCACTCGTACTCGGGATCGGAATCGGTGAAGGCGTCCAGGAACGCCAGCCAGTGTTCTTCGGCTCTGTCTAGTCTTCGAGTTGGGTATAGAGCGGAGCAGCCTTGCGGTCGGCATACGAGCACGTGAGGCCGAAGCCATTGACCTCATAGTCCCCGAACCGGTACCCACCCACGATCTCTGTAGAGAGCCTGGCCGCCTCCTCTAGGTGTTGTTCTCACGCTCATTGCGGGAATGTCAAGCCACTTGAACATTTCACGAGAACTCTAATCGACTGGAAAAGACATGACACAATCACCCGAGATCAAATCGCCTCCGCGCGGTATGGCGATTCTTGCGCTCGTCAGCCCTTCGCTTGTCTGGGCGGCAGAGTTTATTGGATCGGGAGAGGTCATTCTTTCCACGCGCGTCGGCGCCATCCTCGGGCCGACTGTCTTATGGGCCATCGTTCTTGGCGTCTTTCTAAAATTTTGGATCGGAATGAGCGGCGCCGCCTATACGGTTGTCACTGGCGAGGGTATGATCGACATGATCTCGCGGGTGCCGGGGCCAAGAAACTGGGGCGTGTGGCTCACGCTCGTCGCGCAGTTTGCCAGCGGCGCCATTGCTATCGGCTCTTTGGCCACGGCGGCTGGAGTCTTCCTCTCCAGCCTGACGGGACTGGCGCCCACGCTTTGCGGCTGGCTGGTCACCATTTTTGCGCTCGCCGTCGTCTGGTCAGGTGTGTATGACATCCTGAAAACAGTCATGAGCCTGTTCATTGTCGTCGTTGTTATTGGCGTGCTGTACGTCGCTGTCGTCGTTTTCCCGGGCCTCGAAGCCCTGGGCAAAGGACTGATGATGAAAACACCTGTTGTGCCGGCTTGGGCGCTTGCAGTTCCTGGAGTGAATGAGGATCCGTGGCGCGAAATCCTGCCGCTTCTTGGATGGGCTGCCGGTGGATTTGCCAGCCAGGTGTGGTACACGTACTGGGTCATAGGCGCGGGGTACGGCGCCACCGCAGGGCGCGGCTATGGGCGTCCAGCGGACACCGCAATGCTGAAATCGATGTCCGTTGATATGGCGGAAAGAATCAGAGGCTGGCGCAATGTCGTCTACGTCGACGCCACGGTGGCCATGGTGATCGGCATAGTCGTCACGTCGGGGTTTTTGCTTGCTGGGAGCGGCGTATTGGGCGCGCAGCAGCTCGCGCCGGAAGGCCCGCAGGTGGCGACGACGCTGGCCAAAATTTTCTCTTCTCGATGGGGCGAGTTCGGCGGACTTCTGTTTATGATCGCCGGCGCTGCTGCGCTCATTGCCACCCAGGTGGGGCAGCTGGCCGGATGGCCGCGCCTGCTCGCCGATGCATTTCGAATCTGCATCCCCAGCTTCAATCAAAGATTCGAGTGGAAGATCCAGTTTCGCATTTTTCTCGGCATCTTTCTTATCACCAACATGGTCATCGTCTATTCGTTCGGCTTAAGGCCGGTGTTCATTGTCAAGCTGTCCGCCATCCTCGATGGGCTGCTATTGACGCCGTTCCAGGCGATCTGGGTACTGCTCGGGCTGTTTGTGGTTTTGCCAAAATTGTTGTCAAAAGAGGCGCTCAAAATCCTGAAGCCGCACTGGATATTCTCCGTGGGCCTTGTTTCGGGTTTTCTCGTGTTTGGGTACTTCTGCGTGTTTCAGATGCCGTTTGTGTGGTGAGGGAGTTAGGCTGAGTTTGGCTGAGTTCGCACACTATTCGCATACCACAGATTTGTGATGTGGTGGCTCTTGTCTACGCCTGTGTCTGACAACCCCTACCCCTTCGGCCTGATGAACTGCCGAAACGGCGGGTAATCCCGCAGCGACTCGTAGTCGATGTCGTGGTGAAGCCACGTCCAGCTACCCCAGCCCACCTGGTTATACACCTGCTGCAGCAGGGTCACGGCTTCCTCACGGTCCACGCCGCTCCACTTCTACAGGAAGATCAGGACGTCAGCCCCTTGGGCCGCAACGCGCGCGGATAGAGTGTTGTGAGGATCGAAGCCCGGATCGATATGGTTGAGCGCGATGAATGTCCTGATCGCGGGGCCGGCCCCCTGTCCCTCGCCAAAACCTCGTACTCCAAGCCTGACATGGAGTTACGGAAGATGCCCAGAGTTGCGTGGATGCAGATGCTCTGGCACGTTTCTCGGATGAACCGCCTCCTATCCGGCGTCCTGTTCACCCTACGTTCCTGTCTCCGCTCACGTCGTGACCTCGTCATTGAGAACTTGGCGCTGTGACAACAGCTGTCCGTCCTGGGCACCAACCGACCCAGGCAACATTCAAACCCTGGCTTTCCCGGGGCCATCCAATCTATGACAGGCAATTCCGCGCCACTGATCAGGGGGAAATCGCGGCTCGAAAACCAAGGAGAGATGAGATGACGTGGAAACGAGGCGTATTTGGATTCCTGGCTTTGGCCTTAACTGGTTTCTCCACTCCGGATCTAGAGGCCCAGGACCGCGAGGAGTTGGCCCTGGCGCTGGACAGCTACATCGAGGCTGTCATGGAGCGGTTGGAGATACCGGGACTCACGCTCGCCGTGACGCGGGGAGAAGAGGTGGTGTACACCGGTGCCTTCGGTGTGCGAAGCCTCGAGAGTGGCGAGCCGATGAGAGCCGAGTATCTGTTCCATATGGCGTCGGTGTCCAAGCCATTCGTGGCCACCGCCGTTCTGCAGTTGGCGGAACAGGGGAGGATAGACCTCGACGAGCCCGTCGTGACCTACCTGCCGTACTTCGAGTTGGCTGATGAACGCTACAGAGAGATCACGGTGCGGCAGATGCTCAACCACACGTCGGGCATGCCCGATGTGGACGACTACGAGTGGGACAAGCCTGAGTACGACGATGGCGCCGCCGAGCGCTACGTGCGCAGTCTGATAGACGAGCAGATGATCGCCGCGCCCGGTGAACTTTGGCGCTACAGCAACATGGCGTTCGACGTGATGGGCGACGTTATCGCCAAGGTCTCGGGCCGTCCCTTCGAGATCTATGTCAAAGAGAACATCCTCAATCCGCTGGGCATGAGCGAGAGCAACTTCCTGTACGCTGAAACATCGGAGGAGCTACGCACGACTGGGCACGTATGGCGGCTGGAGCCGGTCGTCAGTGACGTATATCCCTACAACCGGCGTCACGCACCCAGCTCGACGCTCAACTCCAGCGTGTTGGAGATGACGAACTGGGCGTTCGCCAACCTCAATCGGGGCGAGTTGAACGGAGAACGGATTCTGACCGAAGAGAGTTACGAGACCCTTTGGACCGCCTCAGCTCAAGTTGATGAGGACCGCCACGTCGGACTGAGCTGGTTTCTCGGTAGCCACCGCGGCATTGAGACAGTCGGGCACAGTGGCGGCGACAGAGGCTATAGCAGCCAATTCACCCTGCTGCCTGCGGAAGGTATCGGTGTCATCGTGGCGAGCAACTACGACAGGGCACCGACGTGGACGATCCGTGATGGCGTGCTCGACATTCTGCTGGGATATGAACCGACGATGCCGAAACGGCATCTTGGCATGGCATTCGCCAAGGAATACGTTGAACAAGGAATCGACGCTGCGAAAGCTCTCTACCGGAGGATCGAGGCTGAAGCAGCGGACGAGTACGAGTTCGGGGACCGACAACTGGCCATGGTCGGGTGGTACTTCATGGATCATGACCAGGTAGATCAGGCCATCGAGGTGTTCAGGTTCAACGTCCAACTCTTCCCCACTGTCGGCCCATACTACGAACTGGCTGAAGCCTACGAGGCGAACGGCAACCGCGAGCTGGCCATCGAGAACTACAGCAAAGCCCTGGAGCTGCGCCCTGACAGCCAAACCCTCAAGAAAAAGTTGGCGGAGTTGAGAGGGATTGAACCGCCCCGCTCTTCTTCCAGCCCGTCAACCATCGTTACGAGCACGCCTCCACGGTGTCCCTCGCCAAAACCCCGTACTCCTTGCGGGACATGAACTTGTAGGAAGTGACCGGACCTGCAGAGTCACCGCTTATGACACCACGAAAAAGGGGCGATTGACGCCCGCCTCGCCTACCTAGCCGGACGGTGTACCGCAGCATACTTTGGTAATCACAGCGCGCTATGGACGGGCCGTGCAGGACAATCGCCACACTCCCGACATGTTCTCCTCCAAGGAGACGCGTGAGATCCACTCCATGCTCAGCTCCGGGGACACTCCAGCGGTCTGCCCGATTTGTGGACACAGGCTCAGGGTATCGGGACCAATCACAAGTCCTGCAACAGTTGGTCCCTACTTCCGCGTCTCCTGCAGGCCGTGCCGGCGGGTGGCCACGATAAAGAACATCGGCGAAAGTCGCACTTCCGATGGCCGGCTCCATGCTTGAAGGTTCCCAGACACCCCTGATGTTCTCCGGCGCGGAGATCGGCCAGATCCGCGAGATGCTCAAGACTCCAGACAGCCCGCCGGCGTGTCCCCGGTGCGAGGAGGAGCTGAAGGTTGACGGA
>CP070666.1:4574604-4579959 GCA_020351775.1 Gemmatimonadota bacterium
GTGCCTGTGGCACGGGCAGGGATCTGCACTTGATGCACGAGTTGGGCTACTGGGTGTGCGGCTCGGATGTGTCGGCTGCGATGCTGGCTCGGGCAAGCAGCAACCTCGCATCGTGTGGGGTCGAGCGGTCGCTGCTTCGTGCCGACTTTCGGGAGCTGCCCTACGCCGACCGCGCGTTTGATGTCGTTCTCTGCCTAGCAACATCGCTGCCGCACCTGCCGAACGAGCGGGAGGTTGCACTGGCCCTGCGCAGCATGTGGCGGGTGCTAGAATCTGGTGGCATCTTGGTGTTGAGCCAGGGGCTGACGGACAAACTGCTGCAACAGCAGCCACGGTTCATTCCGGAGATCAACACGCCCGATCTGTCTCGCGTGTTCGCGATTGACTATCTGGAGGGGCGGGTCTGCATCAATGTCTTGGATCTGGTCCACGAGGCCGAGCGCCAGGAGCTCACGGTAGACAGCTTCGAGTACCTGGTCCTGCTGCCTGGCCAATACGAGTGCCTGCTGAGCGACGCGGGTTTCTCGGATGTGTGCATGTATGACGGCTTCACGCAGGAGCCCTATGATCCGGAATCCAGCGACCAGCTCGTGATCGTGGCCCGACGATGATCGCGTGCCGTCCTTCGTTGGGTTGCGCAGGAGGTGGTGAATGACACCATTCGGCACGCAGGCATACGACAGCGTGAAACCACAGATTGGATACTGTGGCATCTGGTGTGGAAGTTGTGTGGTGGGGAATGGGGCTCTGAGCGAGCTCACGCGCCGCTACCGGAAGACGACCGAGGCCTACGATCTCGGTGAGTGGGCACCTCGGGATTTCGACTACTCCGAATTCGCGCAGGGCCTTGCTTCGATTCAGGCTATGCCGACCTGTCCGGGTTGTCGGGCTGGCGGCGGCAGGGACGACTGTGAGATCAGAACCTGTGCCCGCAGCCGGGAACTGGACGATTGCACCAAGTGTGGTGACTTCGGCAAGTGCGAGCACCAAGGAATACTCGAGCGGATGCGCACTGGGGCGGTTGATGCTGGACTGATGGTCAGGCGGGACTCCCGCAGCAACGACGAGCTGCTGCGAGAGTGGAGCGCCGAGATCGAGCGCCGCTGGCCGTGCTGCGTGCTGTTTCTCGAGGGCGAGTGAATAGCGGCGCCTGAAATGTCCGACACCGGAGGGAGCTTGCATCAGGTACGGATTCCCGAGGCGCTGGGCTCCGTGCTGCTGCAGCCGGCCACGCACGACGATTTGCCGGTGATACTGCGCCTGCTCGAACGCTGTGACCTGCCGATCGACGATGTTCCGCCCATCGTGGAAGACTTCATCGCAGCGCGGAGCGGCGATGCGGTGATCGGCACCGTAGCGCTCGAGTCGTTCGCGTCAGTCGGCCTACTGCGGTCTCTGGCCGTGGATGCCGACTCTCGCAAGCACGGTTTGGGCCGCAGCCTGTGTGAGTACGTGTTGCAGGAGGCGCGTCGCCGCGCGATTGGATCCGTGTACCTGCTCACGACCGATGCCGTTGGGTACTTCGCAAAGCTCGGGTTTCACGAGGTAGACCGGGCACTGGCCCCGGACGCCATCAGAGAGACGCAGCAGTTCCGGGAACTGTGCCCCGATTCCGCAACCCTGATGTGTCGCCATATCCGACAGCCATAATGGTCACGGCAATACGGTCGTTTCACCGCTGGTAGCCGGGGGGTGATATCGTGTGCCATGGAGAGATGTCCGCTGACGGCGGCTGGACGGTCGTTGCCACATACAACTCCTTGTACGAGGCCGAGATGGCCGGTGGCCGTCTCGACAGCGTAGCCATTCCTCACCGGATAGACCAGCGTGGCGGCGTAGGATTGTATGGCCCCGGACACGGTGGAAGAACAGTGCGCGGCGTAGCTCTGTTGGTGCCGGTAGCTAGCATCGATGCCGCGCGTGAGGCCCTGGACTTGGCGTGAGCAAGCCGCACATTCATGCGCTCCTGTACGATCGAGCGCCGCTCGTCACTGACAAGCGACTGCACTTCTCTCGCACCGCTTATGACATGCTGCCTGGGGGAGCCGATCGCAGCATACTGGATATGGGCTGTGGCAACGGACAGGTCACATTGGAGTTGGCTGCCTGGACTCAGGGCAACGTGGTCGGCATTGACATAGACCGCGCAGCACTGATTCAGTTGCTACGAGGGGCGGAGGAGCGCAGGCTGGAAGATCGAGTCCGGGTCGTGCATGCTTCCATGCGGCGACCCGGCTTCAGGGACGAGAGCTTTGACATCGTGTGGGCCGAGGGCTCAATTCACGTCATTGGCTTTGAAGCTGGACTGCGAGACTGGCGCAGGTTGCTAAAGCCAGACGGGTGTCTGGCAGTACACGAGATGACTTGGTTGCGGCCCGATCCACCTGCAGCGATAAAGACACGATGGCGGGGTGCCTTTCCCGGCATCAGAACAGCGCAGGAGTACGTCGCACAAATACCGGATTGTGGATATCGGCTCGTCGGGTACTTCAAGCTGCCGGAGGATTTCTGGTGGAACGAGTTCTACCTGCCACTGGAGCGCCGCATAGCCGAGCTCGAGGCGGAACACGGTGGAGACCGGGATACGATGCTGGCTCTCGAGAACGAACGGCGCGATGTCGAGTTATATCGGCAGCACTCGAGCTGGTACGGCTCGGCGTTCTACATGATGCAGCGTGCAGATTAAGGAGCCGGACACCACGCATGACAGCGGCGCAGTTGAACGCGAGATTATTGGCTGAGCAGCTGGTGCCGCTCGTGGGACAGGAATGGGCGAGCGTCGCAGACGATTTCGAGCTGTTGGAGTGCCATCGTACCTTTGTAGCCGGCGACCTGCTGATTGTCAGGGGAGCTGCCGGGTTGGCGGCGGTAGAGCAGCCATCGCCTGACGAGAGAGTGGTGCGGTTGCTGTCTGATGAAGCGGAGGCGCGGCGCTTCGTGGCGGAGCGACTTGAGCAGTATGAACGCATGTGGGATGGCTGTGGCTGCCGGGCGGACTACTACTGTGCTTGGCGGCCCAACGGAGGGAGCGCGTCCTTATGAGGACACGCTCCCAGGCTAAGCCCGGCCTCGTTTGGCTGGGCCTGCTGGCATAACGCAGAGTAGTAGAACCACGCGACCGTAGGTCGAAGTGAAACGAACACAGACTACCATACAGGAGACCGGATCATGCATGAGAAGAGCATTGAATATCTGAACAAGGCAGTCGCAGACGAACTCGCGGCCGTGCACCAATACATGTATTTCCACTTTCACTGCGATGACCAGGGCTACGACCTGCTGGCCGGCCTATTCAAGCGCACGGCGATCGAAGAAATGCTGCACGTCGAGCGAGCAGCGGAGCGGATCCTGTTTCTCAGAGGCCAAGTGGAGATGGCTGTAGCGGAGAAGGTGCAGAAGATCCAGGACGTGCGGAAGATGCTGGAACGAGCCGCGGCGATGGAGGAACAGAGCGCCAGGGAGTACAACGAGTGGGCCAACGAGTGCGGCAGCAACGCCGATTCAGCAACGAAGCGGATATTCGAGGACCTCGTGTCCGATGAGGAGCGTCATTACGATCAATTCATGACGGAAATGGAGAACATGGATAAGTTCGGCGAGAACTACCTGGCTCTCCAATCCATCGAGCGCAGCAAGAATCTGGCGGCGCCCGGCGCAGCCGCGGCTGACTGACTCCGTAGGTTCTGGATCAAGGTAGGTGAGGACGCCGAACCCGAAGGCGACGTTGCAGTGAAGGACTTCGCGGGCGGACCCTACGCGCCGTCACGGACTGCAAGTTGAAAAGCGATCCCAAGGTCAACGTCATGGAAGTATGGCAGCAACTGCTGAGCTGGGTGCAAGAGAGCCCATATCAGTGGCGCGAGGCACATGAACTGGAGGAGCTGCGGGATCCGGATGTGGCGGAACACGACCCGGTGCTGGATCTGTATCTGCCGGTGGAATGGTGATACCAGCGCGCGAGCCGGGCGCTACCGGTCAGCTCACGGTGTGACTATCCGCACGCCCGCCGGCACAGTGAACTGAAGTTCGGTTTCAGGTATCGGCTGGTTGGTCTCGAGTTCGCTGAACACCAGCGTGCGACTCTGTCCTGATACCTCTTGCACTATCAAGCGCAGCACCAGGCCGGTCTCGCGTGAGATTGAGATCAGTGCTTCTCGAAACGGGAGATCTTCTCTGCGCGGAACGAGGCGTACGATATCTACCAGCTCTCCGTTCAGAGTCTCCTCACCGACGTAATATGCTCTGTAATGTTCCAGTGGCCGGTCGACAAACTGAGCCAGGAGGTTGGGACTAGCAGCCCCTCGGTTCGGGATCGGCTGCCTCACAACCTGGCCCGGTACCGCACTCGGTGAATAGGCCCAAAGCCAGGTACCGTCGACCACGATTCTGTCTCCGGCTGGGTCGCTGAACCGCATCGCGAACCGGCTGGGCGGCATCAAGAACAGAGTCCCGTGTGATACCTCCGGGTCTCCCAACATCGGATTCACGATCGTCTGAGTGAACCGAGCCGACAGCGTCTCCAGACTGTGGTACGCACGCTCCGCTCGGGTCAACGCAGACATCGTGTCTTGGGCGGCCGTTGGTGATGCCACGAGGGCGATGGTGAGTGCCAGAGGTGTCAGCTTCATCGGTCTGCGGGGCTGGCGAGTGGCTGTGCGACCCTGCGGCCACTGGCCTCGGCGATCACTCGGGCCTGGCGCATGAGATCGGCGAACTGCTCGGGGTAGAGGCTCTGGGCGCCATCCGAGAGAGCCATGTCGGGGGTCGGGTGTACTTCCACCATGATCCCGTCCGCGCCAGCCGCAACAGCTGCTCGCGCCATGGGAATCACCTTCTCGCGACGTCCTGTGGCATGACTGGGATCGGCAACTATGGGAAGGTGGGAAAGCGAGTGTACTACCGGTATGGCCGCGAGGTCAAACACGTTGCGGGTTGCATTGTCGAAGCTGCGGATGCCACGCTCGCATAGAATGACCTGTCCGTTCCCTTCGGCCAGGATGTACTCGGCCGACAACAAGAGTTCGGTTATCGTCGCGGCCAACCCGCGCTTGAGGAGTACGGGCTTACCCGCCTTTCCGGCACGCTTGAGCAGCGAGAAGTTCTGCATGTTGCGGGCGCCGACCTGGATGATGTCGGCGTATTGGGCCACCAGGTCGACACTCTCCGCATCGACTGCCTCGGTGACCACTAGCAGTCCGGTTTCCTCTCTCGCTTGCGCCAGCAGCTTCAGGCCCTTGAGGCCCAAGCCCTGGAATGAGTAAGGTGAGGAGCGCGGCTTGAAGGCGCCTCCTCTCAAGATGGATGCCCCAGATTGGCGCACCTGCCGCGCTGCGGTGAGGATCTGGGACTCTGACT
>CP070666.1:4580059-4588932 GCA_020351775.1 Gemmatimonadota bacterium
CACTCGTGACTTGCCGTGACGGTCACCTGACGACCAACACATCTGACTCCGTCGTGACCCGATTCACCCCACACTCTGTTTGGTCGAGAATAGCAGAAAGCGTGATAGATCACAGACAGTCGCGAGGGGGAGTCGGTATCATCCGAGCTTGGTAGCAGGTGAGCCTCAATGGTTCAGGAGGTTTCGGCAGAGTCACCGATATCGCCCACCGGCATGAGCCGGTAAAGGGGATGTTCAGCATATGAAAGAATCGAAGTTGGCTGGATATGTGTCTCCGATTCCGAAAGATCGCAGTTGCGGCAGACTCCTTCCAACGGCGATCCCCACGGTGTCGCTTATAATGGCGATGCTCATCCTGCCGGCATCCGGCCTGGCACAGTCGCTAGGAGCGAAGATCAACGAGGCCAACAGAGCGACGCAGTCCGGTGAGTATGCACGAGCCGAACAACTTCTACGGTCTTCGCTCGCGGAGATCGACTCACTGGACGCAACAGATGACCGTGTCCCCATGGTCCTCAGTGCACTCGGCCAGATCCTGCGCTTGCAGCGAAAGTATGCGGAAGCAGAGCCGATGTATCTCCGCCTGTTAGCTCACTACGAAGCTCGAGGGGAAACAGATGTTGTCGAGTTTGCCGAGTCATTTCGTCAGTTGGCAATCCTCTATGAGCGAGCCGGCAGGATTGACGACGCCCTTCAGACTTATCACCGTGCCCTGGCGGCGTTTGAAGCCGCCGGTGCGTCCAGACACCGATATGCAGGACTGACACTGCAGGCTCTTGGCGGAATACATGTGCAGCGCGGGATGCTCGAGTCCGCGGATACGGCATTCCACCGTGCGATTGAGATCCTGGGATCCTCTCCAGACGTCCCGTTGCAGGTACTTGCGACAACCGTCAACAATCTCGCGGTGGTAATGCAGCACCTCGGGGACTTCGATGAAGCCCACTCCCTGTTCCGGCGAGCGATTGAAATCCGTGAGCAGGAATGGGGACCGAACGATCCTCGGCTGGCGACGGCGATGGCCAACCTGGCCACGCTTTACCGCCGGCAAGAGAGATACGTCGCGGCGGACTCACTATACGTGCGCGCGTTGGCCATATACGATGCGCAAGTCGACCTACCGGTTAACGAGATCCTCCCTCTGCTGATCAACATCGGACTGAATCATGAACGTCTAGGGCGGGATGAGGACGTCGTCGCTGCACACGAGAGAGCCTTGGTCTTGATAACCGACTATGGTGTGGCGGACGACCAACTATTCGCCATGGTGGCGGGTGTGTTGGCGGCCCACTACGTCCGCATGCAGAGGTATGCCGAGGCTGAGCCGTTACTGCTGGCGACAGCGGACGCAATAACGCGTTTGCATGGCCAAAGGCACGAGAGTCTGGCCGGCGTTTTGAGCCAGTACTCCATCCTGCTCAGTAACACGAGCAGATTCGAGGAAGCAGAGCAGGTGACAGAGTATGTGAAGAGCCTCTGGGGGGAGCATGAGGCAACGAGGACTCGACGCAGCCGTATGCGGGCGCAAGGACCGGCCGCTGAACGGATAGAGGTGCTGACTCCGGAGGAAGTCACCGCAGAAGCAGGTCTGCGCCGCATCTATCGACCTGATGATACGGAGAAGGGGCAGAGGATCCTTACGGCTGTGCCGCGTAATCCCAGCTGTATCGGATACGATCCCCACGGACGGATAGCGCGGCAACGTATTGAGGATAGGTATGAGAGTCATCTGCAAATGGAACAGATGCCTTCCCGCGTAGAGGCGACGCTCGAAGTCGTCGTGGGCACGGACGGTCGGGTCATCCCCACTCTTTCCAAAGTACGCCGCACCACCGACTTCCGAGTGAACGGGTCCCTGCTTCAGTGGGCGGAGTCGTGCAGCTTCACGCCCGGTATGATTGGCGCCGACCCGGTGCCAGTGCGGACCGAGTTTCCCGTCACCTTGGAGTTCGTAAGCAACTGAGGCCAAACCGCACAGATCGTAGTGGCGATGCTAGAACGGACCAGCTCGACAATGAATCGGCTCGAAATCGCCACCATCTCGCTGGTACTCTTGGCGACAGCGGTGGCTGGCGACCGTGTCTGAGGCGCTGCTGTCGAGCGTCCGCGCGAGCGACACGGTGGCGTACTCGTCCCCGACGCGTGCAACCCACCGTCGTCCCGGCGGGGCACATGCCACCTGGAGGGACAACTAAAACAACATACGCCCCAGCAGTCTAGCCGACCAGCCACCAGTCCAGTTCCAGACCGGTGGCGCCTTCATCCCGGACCGGAGCCGACTTCGAAACTCGCACGTCTAGTGCATGTAATTCGGGGGGCAGACCAAAACAAGAACCTGTCCTAACCTGAACGGTCCGACGAACGGGGAGCAGTTCTAAAAACCTCAGGAAATGTCCCCAAAACGACCCTTGGTGTCGCAAAGCCGCGCTGGCGTCCTTCGCTGGTGTAGTAGATCCTAGTATCAGACCAACAGCTCGGTCGCCCGCCACAAGTGAGATCTGAGGTAGGTAATGAGATCAAGTGCGCTCCTATTGGTAGTGATCTCCGCGGCTGGCGCTGGACAAGTGAAGCAGCAAGCGCCGCTTCCGGAGGTGAGATCGCAGATCCTTGAGTACAACGGCTTGGAGATTCCACGCGGGCCTTTGGTCGAAGTCAAGGGACGCGAAATCTTGGTGAGCGGTTTGATCTGGATCCCGAGCCCCGATATGAGCATCCAGACCGAGATCGCAAGCCAGCCAGGTGGCTACGCCCTCACGGTGCTGCCAGTGGGTGGTGGGAGTTTGATTTGGGAAGGGACTTGGCATCGATACCTGGTCACGGTCAGCGGAATGCGACCCGGTGAGTATTCGTTCAGAGTGACCGTCGGCGCCTTGGAGCTGGATACGATGGTCACCGTGAGGTGAGCCGGTGCTGCATGTGGGACGTGGGTCGACACAAATAATGCTGCAGCCATTTCAGATTACGGAAGCCAGCTATGACAAGCCTCGTTGAATGTTCGTGCGATCGACTGCGCTCGCGGAAGTTGCCAGTTGTTCTCGAGCTCCTCGTCGCACTCCCGGGTCTTCTAACGCTGGCATTAGGTGGATGTCAGTGAGAATCGACAGATAGTTATCAAGCGACGCGCAGTGCCATAACTTCCCACGTAGATGCTGAACGAGCGGATGTTCGCTTAGGAATTCATAGTAATCTTGGTTTCGGATCTCCCTAGACTTTCTCTTGACCAACGGCCTACCGCTCCACCATCTAGATGCGCGACCGACCGTCGATGTTGCGCGGGACTCGAACAGGGCTGCGGGTTCCGCCGGGTCACGCGGAAGTCATGCGGCAATGGACGTAGACACCGTCATTGTGACTCCAAGAGGAATCTCCGTATTGTTGCCGTGACTGTTTCCTCACTGACCAGCCCGATCGACATGTGGGTGGTATTCGGAATCTCCGATACGACCACACCCGGCAGCTCCCGACGGATTCGCTCAATGCTCGCTCGCCTAAATGGTGCGATCATTTGCTGCTCCCAGGTTGTAATTGCATGAGCGCGTTGAGGGTCAGAGACATCTGTGTCAAGGAGGGTTGAGCTGTACAGTGCGAGTGCCGGTGCACGAACTCGAGCGTAGTCGCGTCCCGTGGCGGCCAAGGAGGCCAATAGCTTCTCACTCACAGTCTCATTAGGTATGGTCTGCACTGTGCCATCGGATGCAATGCGCGTGATGTCACGGAGGTGCGCCTCAAGACCAGAGGTCCAAGTCACCGTTGATGGGAAATGGGCTTGGTACCATGCACGGTACGCGGCCAGTGACTGAAGCGACGCGCTGTCCGGTTCAGAAGCGATTGGTATTTGTTCAAATGCCTCCCAGAAGGCCACGTCCGACCAGTCATAGCCCGCTTCAAGATAAACGAGCTTGATCGTCCGGTCGGGATATTTGCCGGCGAACTCCGTTATTTCGTTTCCTCCCATAGACCAACCCAGGAGGTTGGCTTGCGCGATCCCAAGGCTGTCGAGGAGTTCACGCAAATCCTCGACGAGCGTCGCGTTGTCGTACGGATCAGCAGGGGCGTCTGACTGGCCGTGGCCACGGCGCGCGTAAGCAATCACCCGAAAGTCGTCACTAAGACCGGCAGCCAGATGATCGAAGATGTGGGGAGAATCTTGGAGTCCGTGCACCAGGACGAGTTCTGGCCCCGTACCTCCCCAGTCCAGGTAGTGCAGACGTACTCCGTTGGCGGTTACGAAGGCGTCAGGTGGTGCCGATAGGCCGCCCCTCACAGTGTCATCTGCCTTTTCGTTGCAGGCATGGTGTGCTGCGGATGTGGCCAGCACGAGGTAGAAGAAAGGAGCTCGTAGTGTCAAGGAAACCTCCAGCGAACCTCTGTTACAATGCCGTTGCTGCCCAACCCCAATCTACAGCGTAGCGTTGACGACGATGAAGACTATGAATCATAAACCCACTTCGTCGCGGTTGAACGCTGAACCGTCGCTGCATAGTGCCTCGCATCGTATCCCCCTATTACGCTGCGACCTTCGACGAAACGACGAACAACGCACCCAAGTCGAGGTGTCCGCCAGTGCGTTCTTGGGGCACGACGTGTCGAAATCGGGACATTTGTCGGGAGGCGCTGGAGCAGGATGGTCTGGGGAATGGGCAAACCCACCCTCATCGCCAACCAGTTCGCAGGCTAAACGCGCAGACAATCGAAGTAGTAGAACCGAGCTGAACGCACTTACCCCCAGGAGAGTGAGGCCCTAGGGGGAAGCTGCGTTTAGCTCATTTGCTGTTTGACAACCGAGTTACCGGGTGGACCGTGGCGGCGTGGAAAGGAGACACGCGCTGAATCCGTGCCGTTGGGCGAGAGTCGCCTCGATCAAAAAGCGAATGGGAGACTCCTCTCGTCGTTGAAAAAAACAGTGGTTGGGTCTGCCGCACGGAGCTGAAGGCCCATGATTGCCGGTATCGAATCCGGCCCACGGTCCACTTCTCTCTTCACACATCACAAGGAGGAAGTCATGACCGCAGTAGCAACTACCGAGGAGGTTCATTGGAGGCGGGACGAGGTAACCAATTGCGTGATGCTACGCTTCGTTGCTCTGAACGGAGACATCGAAGGCGAAAGCTACGAGATTCGGGTACGGCAATCGACCGGGTGTTTGAGCTACTCGGGCCGGACGTTCATACGACAGGAAGAGACAAGAACGGTTGGTACAAGTTCACGGCCACTGAACCCGAGGAAGACGACAACTAGCTAGCCGAACCGAAGCGGCGGTTGCGGTCAGGGCGCTTACCTCCGTCCTCCGCACGCAAGCCAAGTAACGGGGCCGCCGCTCGCACATTCCCCTGAGTACCGGTTCACCATAGATGCCATGCACGATCGAGTGCACGATCGCAGCCAAACGCTGTGACCGATGATTTCACGAGGGAACCGGTAGCCGCGGTAGCTGATCGTATTAGTCTTCATCCGGTAAGTCTCACCGGCACCGTCTCAAGTTGACAATACCATCCAATTCTACGTATAGTTGTATAACAGTGTTATACAACATTCCAATGATGCCAAACATCCTATTTGGCAGGCCGAGAGAGGCAGTACCGAAGTGACGATAGAGAGACGAGCGCTCGGCGAGTTCGAACATCAGGTGTTGCTGTGCATTCTCCGAAACGGTTCCGAATCCTATAGCGTGCAAGTGGTCCTGGAAATGGAGGCGCGCACCGGAAAAGAGGTTGCCACCGCAGGAGTATTCGTCACTCTGCAGCGGCTGAAGGAGAAGGGATACCTCGAAGACCGGGTCGTGCCACCGGGTGAAGGTGGCGGTCACGCTCGGCGGTATTTCCGACTCACTCCGGCGGCGATGTGTGTTTTGGCCGAGTCACGGCAACACTATCTGAGCCTATGGGAGGGAATGGAGACGCAACTCGAACAGGCATGGAAGAGGAGTCGGTCATGACTGACCCAAGCGGCAAATGTGAGCCGCCTAGGTGCGCCCGCAGCCTGCTGCGACTGCTGGTCCGCCGCGCGATCGGGAAAGAGTACGAGCTGGCACTCGATGAGTTGTTTGAAGAAAGATCTGCGAGAGACGGAATCGCGAAAGCCAGGAAATGGTACTGGCGTCAGGTGTTTGGGTTCGTTGTCCGGAGGAGGTCGTTCAGGCGGATCACGGAACCGGGCACCCACCGGCGAGCCGTGGTTACGGCTTCGTTGAGGCGTGGTTCCGTGCTCGAAGCACTTGTTCAAGATGCCCGCCTTTGCGTTCGTCGGTTTCGGTCCGAACCCACCTTCGTGGCAACCGTCGCAATCACGCTCTCGCTCGGAATCGGTGCCTCGACGGCGGTGTTCGGCGTTCTGAGCACGACTTTGCTCAGCAGGATCCCCTACGCTGAGCCGGATCGTCTGATCATCGGTCGAACAGTCTATATCGGCGCTCCCGGACGCACGTTCAATGGAGTGTCGATCCCGAACTACTCCGACTACCGCGAATCCAGCAGGTCTTTCGAGAGCCTGGCAGCAGTAATGGACGGCATCAACCGGGTGACAGTGACGGGGGGAGACGAAGTGTGGTCGGCTACGACCAGTTACGCCACGTGGAATCTGTTTCGCACGCTGGGAGTGAATCCCGCAGTCGGCCGACACTTCCTTCCCGAGGAAGAGCACCAGGAGGATCTTCGGGTGGCAATCATCAGCTTCGGGCTATGGCGAGGTCGCTTCGGTGGCGACCAGGAAGTGCTGGGCCGCACTATGGTGCTCGAGGGAACGCCGCACACAATAGTCGGAGTTCTGCCCCGAGGTTTCCGCTTTCTCTGGGATGCCGACGTGTGGCGCGTGGCCGTGCGGCCAGGTGCGGCCCGCAACATGAACGCCTACTACGTGTTGGGCCGGCTGAGGCCCGATGTGTCGATGGCGCTGGCGCAATCGGAAGTCACCACCATTTCAGAGGCGCTCGAACGGGAGTATCCCGAAGCAAACGAGACATCGCGGCTGCACCTTACGAGCCTACAGGATTTCCTTGGTGGGGGAGTCCGCAGGGGACTCCTGTTGCCGGCCGTGGCTACCGCATGCTTGCTGCTCATCGCTTGCGCGAATGTGGCCGGCTTGCTGCTGGTTAGAGGACAGCGCAGGTTGGCGGAGATGACCATGCGATCGGCTCTCGGTGCATCCAGATGGCGTCTGGTGCGGCAGCAGCTTGCGGAGAGCGTCTTGCTGACCCTGCCGGCGGGACTGCTTGGTGTGGGCGTCGCATACCTGCTCCAACCCGTGCTGTTGCACATCGCCCCCATGGGTCTATTGGGTGTTAGTGAACCTGTAGTCGACGGTCCGGTCCTGCTTTTCGTGGTAGCTGCTACTCTGGCTACGGGGTTGTTGGCGGGGGCGGTACCTGCGCTGAGAGGATCGGCTGTGGCGCCTTTACCCCACCTCGGCGTCGGGCAACGAACTCCTGAACGACATGGTGGCTCGCGGATGCGTAGCGGTCTAGTGGCTCTGCAGATCGCCATCTCTGTGGTGCTGCTCGTTGGCTCGGGATTGATCGCCCGCAGCCTGCTGCACTTGTCGAACGTGGATCTCGGGTTCTCCACCGAACAAGTGTATACGGCGGGTGTGAGGATTCCGTCGACGGTCAACCAAGAACGATCGGGGGACGATCCGTTCTTCGCGGAGGTGCTTCGGGAAATCCGGGATGTCCCGGGCGTCCAGTCGGCGGGTGCCATCAGCAGATGGCCTGTCCAAAGCCCCGGAGGCATCTGGCCGATGCGCGCGGCAAACCGGCCGCTATCCGAAGGAGAACACGGTGAACGCGCGTACCTGCGGCGGATCTCCCCTGGCTATTTCCGAACGGTCGACATGCCGCTCCAACGCGGCAGGGACTTCCTTGAGACCGACCGGGAGGAGACCCCGGGTGTAGCGGTGCTTAGCGAGTCACTCGCCGCCAGACTGTATCCCGGAGAGGATCCTGTGGGCCAAAGCGTCATCCTGATCACGCCCTTTCCAAACAGGCCGGAAATCCCTTTCGAGATCGTCGGTGTGGTTCAGAATGCACGCTTGAACAGCCCGCGCGTCAGCGGCGACCCGGTGCTGTACTTGTCGGCTTTGCAGGCTCGGCCAACCGCGATGGGAATTGCCATCCGGAGCGATGGCAATCCGACCGTGCTCTTCAGATCGATCCGCGAGATCGTTCGGCGCGCGGAGCCGGACGCTCTCATCACGGGTGTCGCTCCCATGGGCGAGATCATAGACGAATCACTCGCGGATTTCCGAAGGATGGCACGTTACCTCGGTCTCTTCGCCGGTATTGCGTTGCTTTTGGCGGCCGTCGCCCTTTATGGCGCGATGTCATACCATGTAACCCAACAAGAACACGAGATAGGTGTCCGGGTGGCAGTCGGCGAAACCAGGCCCGGGATCATTGGACTCGTCCTGAGGCGGGGAGCAGGGATTGTGGCAGTGGGGTTGGCAGTGGGCCTGACTTTTGCTTACCCAGGCACAACACTAGTTCGGGATCTCCTTTTTGAGACCGTGCCGTTCGATCCCACAACCTACATCGGCGCCGTGCTGGTGCTTACGATGGTGGCTGCTGCCGCGTGCGTGCTGCCGGCAATGCGGGCCACGAGAGTGGATCCCGCAATCTTGTTGCGAGGTGAATGACTGAGGAGGCTTTATTGCACGGCTCGGAGCTGAGGGCGCGTCCCCGTTCCCCGAGACAGTGTCATTCCACTCGGTAGCTGTCTGGCACCCCAAGACAGGTCATCGTGTTCAGAACCCTGCAGTCGTTGGTGCATGGCCCCGGGTTCCGGTGCATCATAATGATGACGCCCAGACCCGGACTCGTCACCGATGAAGTATCCAAAACGCGGCCAGTACAAGTACGCGAAATCCCCTACCGTATCCGCAAC
>CP070666.1:4589032-4601202 GCA_020351775.1 Gemmatimonadota bacterium
ACCGGACGGCGCTCTGCCGACCCGCTCGACCCACATGTCCTGTGGCACCAGTGCGCGTAAGGCGCGCAGCAGTGCGGGCGGCTGCCATTTGCCCGGTATCCGGAAACTCACCACCTGACCCAGGGCGTGAACGCCTGCGTCGGTCCGGCCGGCAGCGTGCGTCACGACTCGAGTTCCGATCAGTCGCTCGAGCACTGCCTCGAACTCTCCCTGTCCGGTCCGCGCATCGGGCTGGAGCTGCCACCCTGCAAAGTTGTGGCCGAAATATTGGAGCACGGCGTAGGTAGCGACGCCCGACATGCGCGGCAAAGATAGAGGGGTTGGATGGCAGCGGCAACCGGAGTCGTGGGTCGAGCAGCCCGTGTCCAACAAGCGGCTCAGGCTTTGGCTCTACCGGCTCTCCAGTTGAGAGCATCATCGTTATAGGGACCGCGCTCGAGTCGCAGTCCGGGTCTGTACTCGGGTTAGAGGATGTTGCGAGATGGAAACGAGCTACTGATTCTCGTTCTCGACCAGCGTGTTGCGGACGGTCAGCAAGGCGTGCGGCGCTGCTCCGTAAGTTTGCTCGGTGAGCGGTGATCGCAGCAGCCGCGCGGTTTGAGGAATCGTGGCTGGATCGCGCCCCGGGTGCCGCACAACGTGTGGGCTGGGGCTCCGAGCGATCGTTGACAACCGATCGTCGGTGATGGACTCTATCTGATCCCCGAAACTCGAGGGCACAATCGTGACAGACCGAGAAACGGGCTCACCGGTCGAGCGGGCTCTGAAGCGGCTGGCCCAGGGAGGCGATCTGGGTCAGGAACTGGCTGCCGCCGCCTTCGGCCAGCTGATGTGTGGTGAGGCGACGTCGGCCCAGACGGCCGGGCTGCTTACTGGCTTGCGAGTGCGGGGCGAGACACCGGGTGAGGTAGCCGGCGCGGTGTTGGCTCTGAGAGAGGTAATGGTTCCGGTCGTGGTGGCCGATCGCGCCCACTTGGTCGATACCTGCGGCACCGGCGGAGGCTCGGTATCGACGTTCAACATATCGACCGCGGCGGCAATGGTGGCAGGTGGTGCGGGCGCGGTGGTCGCAAAACACGGCAACCGGTCCTACACGTCGAAGTGCGGCTCGGCCGATGTGCTGGAAGCGCTGGGAGTGGAGATCACGATCGACGCCGCGGCCGCCGCCGGTCTGCTGCAGCAGGTCGGCATGGTCTTCCTGTTCGCTCCCGCGTTTCACCCCGCAATGCGGTTCGTAGCACCGGTCAGGCGCGAGATCGGCATCCCGACCATCATGAATCTCATCGGTCCGCTCGCTAATCCTGCCGGCGTCACGCGCCAGGTGGTCGGAGTCTCGGACCCGGGCCGCGGGCCGCTGGTGGCGCAGGTCCTGGCCCGACTGGGCACCGAGCACGCGATGGTGGTGCACGGGTCGGTGGGCATGGATGAGATCGCGCCGCTTGGTTTCACCCAGGTGTGGGAGGTGCGTGAAGGCGCCGTCGACGCATGGACGCTCGATCCGGTCGAGTACGGCTTGGCGATCACAGATCCGGCGGCACTGGCCGGCGGCACACCTTCCGTCAACGCGCAGCGCATCGAGCGGCTGCTCGAAGAGCCGGGTGCCGATACGGCGGGACTGGCCGCCGCGGTGCTGAACGCCGGCGCGGCACTCTATGTCGCTGGAGTGGTGGGCGATGTTCGGCTGGGGTTCGCACGGGCCCGGGAGGCGCTCGAGACCGGCGCCGCCAGAGCGGTGCTCGAGGGCCTGCGGCGCTACTCGCCGGTCAGTACTTCCGAATGACCCCTACGACGATCCCCTGAATCAGGATGTCGTCTTCGTGGGCCCGAATCGGGGTGACCTCCTCGTTGGCCGGCTGCAGTCGGATCCAGCCACCTGGCTCGCGGTAGTACCGCTTCACCGTGGCCGACGTCCCATCGACCAAGGCGATCACCATCTGTCCGTTGTTGGCCGTATCGCGGCTATGTACGACAACGTAGTCGCCGTCCTCGATGTGCTCGTCGATCATGGAATCGCCGCGTACCCGCAGCACGTAGGAGGCGCCACGTCTGGGGATGAGATCGCTGGGCACCGAGATGGTCTCTTGCTCGCTGACCGCCTCTATAGGCGCACCAGCCGCGACCTGGCCTAGCAGCGGTAGCTCGAATGCGCCCGCATGTCCCGGCTGAGGCACCAGCTCGATGGCCCGGCTCTCCTTGTGAGCCCTCTTGATGTAGCCCTTACGCTCTAGGTTGGTCAGATGCTCGTGCACGGTCGCCAGCGAATTGAAGCTGAAGTGAGAGGCCATCTCCTCGAACGATGGCGCGTACCCATGCTGCTTGATATAGCTTTCGATGAAATCGAGGATCTGTTTCTGACGGCGCGTGAGTGTCATGACCGATATTGTAGCCTCAGCTGTAGTGCCCACGGTAGGTGTTGTGGCCCTGAGCCCTGGTAGCTGCTGTCACCCTATTGGCCGGCCCCAGCGACGGACCCATTGGCTGACCGTTTGACCGAAAAAAGTCCGAATCAATATACCCGAACACACCCCGAACCGCAACATTGAAACTTGACCACAACACTCGCTCGGATCCTCGCGGATACTCGTGACCGCTTGCCCGAGTTGTGGCGGCGGGAGCTGGAGATTCGCAACCTTGCCGAGACCCGTCCATCGCCCCCGGAATGGGCCGATGGCTTCGGCGGTTCGCAGCTGACCGTAATCGCCGAGGTCAAGCGCCGCTCCCCGTCGGCCGGTGCCATAGCGACCGGTCTGGATCCCGCAGCACTCGCCTGCGCCTATGCGGCCGGTGGGGCGGGCGCGATATCGGTGCTCACCAACCAGACCTTCTTCGGGGGCTCGCTGGACGATCTGGAAGAGGTGGGTACAGCCGTAGGATTGCCGCTGCTCCGCAAGGACTTCATCATCGATGCCGTTCAGGTATACGAAGCGCGTGCGGCCGGAGCCAGCGCGATCCTGCTCATAGTGCGGGCGCTCGACTGCGAGCAGTTGGCCGACCTGGCGCGGCTGGCCTCGGAGCTAGGACTTGCTACCTTGGTTGAGGTGCATACACGGGACGAGTTGGATGAGGCATTGCGGATCGACCCGCGGTGGGTGGGTGTGAACAGTCGTGATCTCACCACCTTCCGGGTTGAGATAGATCGTCTGGCCGGGATACTTCGAGCGGTTCCGGAGCGCGTCACGGCCATAGCTGAGAGTGGGATAGAGAGTCGCCAGGACGTTGAACTGGTGGCCTCGTGGGGAGCGGACGCGGTTCTCGTGGGGACTGCGCTGGTGCGCTCCCCCGATCCGGCCACCGCCGTGAAGCAGCTCGCTGGAGTATTGCGCCGTGGCAGGAGCTGAGTTGGGACGGGTCGGCCGCTACGGTCCCTACGGCGGCCGCTATGTTCCCGAGACGCTGATCGCGGCTTTGGACGAACTCACCGAAGCGTACGACGCAGCCCAACAGGATCCCGCCTTCCAGCAGCAGCTAGACGGTCTGTTGCAGTCCTATGCCGGTCGGCCGACACCCCTGACCGAAGCCCCCAGTCTATCGGAACAGGTGGGCTGCAGTGTGTTGCTCAAGCGTGAAGACCTCAACCACACGGGCGCCCACAAGATCAACAACACGTTGGGGCAGATCCTGCTTGCGCGGCGCATGAGGAAACCCCGCATCATAGCCGAGACCGGTGCTGGGCAGCACGGTGTGGCGACTGCGACAGCGTGCGCCCGGTTCGGGCTCGAGTGTGTGGTGTACATGGGTGAGGAGGACATCGAGCGACAACGACTGAACGTGTTCCGGATGGAGAGTCTGGGCGCGACGGTCGTACCGGTCGGTTCGGGCACCCGTACCCTGAAGGATGCGACCAACGAGGCCTTACGTGACTGGGTGACCAACGTGACGACCACTCACTATGTGATCGGCTCTGTGGTCGGGCCCGATCCCTTCCCACGCATCGTGCGTGATTTTCAGGCTGTGATCGGCCGTGAATCGCGCGAGCAGGTGCTGCGGTTGACCGGTGGGCTGCCGGCGGCGGTGGTCGCGTGTGTCGGTGGTGGATCAAACGCCATGGGGATCTTCGTGGCCTTCCTCGAAGACCGGGAGGTGCAGCTATTCGGAGTGGAGGCTGCGGGGGAGGGAATCGCCACCGGCCGGCACGCCGCCTCGCTGATCGCCGGCCGCCCTGGCGTGCTGCATGGCAGCCTCAGCTACCTGCTTCAGACGGACGATGGCCAGGTGCTTCCAGCGCATTCCGTGTCCGCCGGTCTTGACTATCCTGGCGTGGGTCCCGAACATGCCTACCTGAAAGACATCGGTCGCGTTGCTTACGAGTCGGTGACGGACGATGAGGCACTGGCCGCGTTTTTCACGCTGGCTCGTAGCGAGGGCATATTGCCGGCGCTGGAGACCGCCCACGCCATTGCGTGGGTTCTGCAGCAATCCGGACGCTGGCGCCGTTCAGATGCAGTCCTAATCAACTTGAGTGGCCGTGGTGACAAAGATGTTGCCTATGTCGCTGACATAGTGCGCCGGCGGTGACCGAGCCAGGTGCCCCGGAACAGCTAATCGACAGCTCGACTGTCGAGAACCTCATTCAGGTTCTGGTGAAGGGCCTGCGTGCGATCCAGTTGTACCTCCCCAACAACCCCATCTACCAGAAAGCAGTCGAGAACGTGCGAACCGCGTTCGCCCCGGTGTGGGAGGAGTTCAGCGAACTCGAGATCCAGGTAACTGAATCGGATCTAATCTGGCAGGGAATCTCCGTCTATTCCCAGCCCTCCAAATCCGAGAGCGTGGCCTGGGTGTTGTTCAAGGATGGGCTGCGCACGCTCACGCTGGATGTTGGAGTGGAGGACGAGGAGATCGTGGCGTTCCTGGAGGTGATCAAGCAAGCTCAGAACCTGCCAAAAGACGCGGCCGACGATCTCTTGACGTTGCTGTGGGAACAGGACTTCCAATCGATCCGCTACAGCGCAGTGGAGCTCGGAGCCGAGGGAGTCGCTCCGCTGACACCGGCCGAAACGGGGTGGGTGGCCGGCACCGCGCCAGAGGCGGAACAGATCCGCCGGAGGATCGCCGAAGACACCCAGGAGCCCGAGAGCCCGAAAGGCATCGTCAAGATCGACGACTTCGACAGCACTCTCTACTTCCTAGACGAGTCCGAGCTCAAGTACCTGCAACAAGAGATCGAGCGCGAGTACACGCAGGACCTCAGAGCCAATGTGTTGTCGATGTTGTTCGATCTCTTGGAGCTGCAGACCTACACCACGGTCCGAGCAGAGTTGATCTCGATAACTGAGAATTTCATCCCGTATCTGCTGGGTGCCGGCGATTTTCGCTCCGTGGCGTACTTGCTGCGGGAGCTGCGGGCGATCCTGCAGCGTGCCCGCGAGCTCCTGCCCGAACACCGTAAGGCCATTGAGGAGCTACCTGCCAGGCTATCGCAGCAGGAGGTGTTGGGGCAGCTGCTGCAATCGGTTGACGAGGCGGTGGCGACTCCGAGCGAAGCAGACTTGAGCGAGCTGTTTGGCGAGCTGCGTCCCGAGGCCCTGCAGAGCGTGCTGGAGTGGCTGCCACAGCTCACCAACGACGGAGTTCGCGAACCGCTGGAGCGTGCCGCACTGCATCTGGCGGCGGCTCAGCCGGATCAAGTCATCAAGGCACTGGAGGCGGCAGAACCGGATGTCCTGTTGAGAACGGTGCGTCTCATATCACGCCTCAAGCTCCCTCCGCTAGTGCCGGTCCTGGGATCGCTGTTGGACCGTGACGACGAGGAGATTCGCAAAGAGGCGGTGACTGCTTTGGCCGCGATCGGGTCTCCCGGAGCCATGCGACAGCTCGAACGGGCCATAGAAGACAATGATCGCGACGTACGGGTCGTCGCCGTCCGGGCCATGGCGGAGCGTGGACATCGAGCTGCGTTCGCCAAGGTTGAGGCAGCGGTCAACGGGAAGCTGCTGAAGGGTGCCGAACTGACGGAGAAGACGGCTTTCTTCGAGGCCTACGGCATGCTGGCCGGGCCGGCCGGCGTTGCGACACTGCGGCCCATCCTGGTGAGCAAGGGGTTTCTGCGCCGGCGGGAGGACCCGGAGACGCGGGCCTGCGCAGCCATGGCGTTGGGGAAGATCGGGGACGAGGAGGCGGCGTCCGCGCTCCGTGACGCAGCGTCGGAGGAAAAGGACCCCCTGGTGAAAAACGCGATCAACCGAGCATTACGGGAGATCAGCTGAGATGACCGAGTCCGAAAAAAAGAACGCTCCCCAACCGGATACGTTGGCCGAGGTGATTGACGACGGTCACGAAGCGATCTTCCGTGAGGCGGGACGGGAGTTCTTGGTCGCGTTCTACGCCGCGCTGCGAAACTTGAGGCTCTACCCGTTGGAGAACGTTCAGGTTCAGCGGGCACTGGATGAGGTCGCGAGCACTGCCCGAGTGCTCCTCGATGTGGAGCCTGAACTGGAGGTTCGGGTCGCTGGCGAGTTCATCTTCGTCAACTCCACTCGCCTGCGTCTGGCCCTCGACAACTACTCCACGTTCAGTCACATATTGACGATGTTGCATGAATGCGGCATCGGTGCATTCCACGCGAACGCATCAGTCGAGCGTCGTGAATGGCAGATATTCCTGGCGCTGTTGTTGGCGGGAGCGTCACCCGAAGCCGAGGGCGACGCGTTCGAGGTACTGGAACAGAAGCTCGACGCGGCTGGTGTGACTCACATCGACGTGGAACCCCCATGGGAAAGCACCACGTACGAGGATGCTGAAGCGCGGAAGCGTGCCGCTAAACGCACTTACGAGCAGTCAGTGGCGGTCACCCAGGAGGTGATCAACAGCGTTCGCATGGGACGCACGGCGAGTGTCAAGAAGGTAAAACGCGCCGTTCAGAACATCGTCGATCAGGTACTCCAGAACGAGACGTCCATCGTCGGTCTGACGACCATACGAGACTACGACAAATACACGTTCAACCACTCTGTCAACGTCTGCATCTTCAGCGTATCCATGGGGAAGCGTCTCGGATTGACCAAACTGCAACTGTACGACCTCGGGCTAGCAGCCCTGCTGCACGACGTGGGCAAGAGCCGGGTGCCACTCGAAGTGCTGAACAAGGAAGGCGCGCTGACCGACGACGAGTGGCGCATCATCCAGGCTCACCCGTGGCTCGGGGTGCTCACGTTGTTCGGACTCCGTGGGTACGGCGAGATCCCATACCGCGGCATCATCGTGGCGTTCGAACACCACATGAAGAACGATCTCACCGGCTATCCCAGGACGGTCAGGCATCGAGACATTTCTGTGTTCTCCAAGATCGTTTCAGTCGCCGACGGCTTCGATGCTGCCACGTCACGACGCGTGTATCAGACGGTTCCGATCCAATCCGACCAGGTGCTACGGGAGATGTGGGAGAACCGGCGCCGTGGTTATGATCCGGTACTCGTCAAGTCTCTCATCAATCTGTTGGGGATCTACCCGGTCGGCACCTGCGTGATACTCGATACCTACGAGCTCGCAATCGTTCACGCAGCCAATACCGATGCCTCCCAGTTGAACCGGCCCATCGTCCGGGTGCTGTGCACGGCCGATGGAGCCCGATTGGATCCCGGCCCATTGGTGGATCTTTCTGAGGTAGATGCCAACGGAGCATTCAAGCGGTCGATCATCAAGGTGACGGACCCGGCGAAGTACGGTATCAACCCATCCGATTACTTTGTCTGAGCACTCGATCGACTCACAGTGGCAGCGGTTGCGTGAGCAGCGACGCACCGCGCTGATTCCCTACCTCACAGCAGGGTATCCGAACCGATCCGCCAGTCTGGAAGCGCTGCGGATGCTCGAGGCCGAGGGAGCCGACTTCATCGAAGTGGGGCTGCCGTTCAGCGATCCGTTAGCCGATGGCCCCATTATCCAGCAATCGACCCAGATAGCCCTGAACGGAGGCATGACCGCAGCCGGTGCGCTCTCTCTGATACGGGAAGCAGGTCTGTCGCTGCCCGTAGTCGCGTTCGGTTATCTCAATCCGATCCTGAGCTACGGCCTGGAGAGGTTCATCGCGCACGCAGGTGAGGCTGGAGTGGCCGGCCTGCTGCTCACCGACCTTCCCGCCGGCGAGGACCTGGGCATCGAGCGAACCGTGTACGCCAGCCCTCTGGCCTTGATTCGCTTGGTTGCACCTACCACCGACGACAGCCGCCTCAAGGTGACGCTAGCCGGGGCACAAGGATTCGTTTACCTGATTTCCCGGTTGGGCGTGACAGGGCCACAGACCACCATCGGGCCGCAGCTGCAGCGTGCGGTCGAGCGCGTGCGCGGTGCCACACGGCTCCCGCTTGCCATTGGCTTCGGAATAGCTACGGGGGAGCAGGCCCGCGCGGTCTCAGGACTGTGCGACGGTGTGGTCGTTGGCAGTGCGTTGGTGAACAGACTCAACCAAGGGATCGAGTCGGCCCGGGAGCTCATGCAGGAGTTGGCCGCAGGATTGCGCAACGGGTCGGATTCGTTGTGCGGGAGTAACCCAACGTGATGGTTCCGGCACAGGTATTGGTATCTGGCTACTCGAAGTGGCTGCGGGGCCTTGGCACCGTGTTGTTTCTCGCTGCACTGGCGGTCGATCGCTCCTGGATACAGCAGGCGGGACCGTGGGCGATACTCGTCGCCGCAACTATAGGATTGCGATCCTACAACATCGCGCTAGGTAAGTACGCCTACGTCAGCCTGGCGCCGGTGGTCGCTTTGAGCGGATCGCTGCTGGTGGGTGCGTCATCTACCATACTGGGCCTGGCAGCGGGAACTTACCTGACCGATTCACTGCTACATCGCAAGCACTACGTTGCCGCCTGGACCAACGCCGCTCGCGAGGTGGTGGGCCTGGTGCCATCGTACGGCGTTCTTGCAGCCGTGATGGCTGCATCGGATACGCGAGCCGTGCTATCGGTCGATGCCATCCCGGCGCTAGCCGCATTCAATGTCGTGTATTACGTCATCTCGCGTTCACTGTTCTACTACACACTGCTCGTGCGACAAAAACTCACAGCCGTGGAACGGCAGTTCGTACTGCGGTATGAGGTGGTGAGCTACGGATTCATCCTGGCAGGTACAGGCACGATTGTGGCTACTGTCGCACTGCTGCCACTGCGGACGTGGCTCTTCGTCGCGGCACTGCTCGGGTTCGGCGCCTATGTGGTCAAGCGCATCCTGGAGGATGCGATCCAGGCAGAGCAACTGACCAAGATCCACGCGATGGAAGAAGTGATCACTGGCAACATGAGCCTCGACGCGTCGTTGGATCGGCTGGAGCGCCTGACGCACCGCATCCTCGACTGGCGCGACTTCCGGGTATATGGAATGAAGACGGGCAAGTTCGAGCTGCTTTACCGCGGGTCGCAATCCCTATCAACCGATTCTGAAGTTCCGGGTGCGCTTGAGGAGCTGCGCGATCTGGTCAGGGACGAAGGCCGGGCCGTGGTGGTGCGCGAGGTGGATCGTGATGCGCGAACTATTCACGTTCCTCACTCGATCCAGAGCTTGATCATTCAGCCGCTGCGATTCGGCGAACAGCTGTTGGGTACGCTGGAACTGGATCACCACAAGCGGCGCCAGTACGGCAAGCGGCAAGAAGCGCTGGTCGAAGCTTGTGCCCACCGCATCGCTACCGCGTTGCACATCGCGCAACTGAGACAACCCTTGGTGGACACGGTCGATCGCATCGGCGACCAGGTCAGTAGCCTGCGCAGCGCCGCAGAAGCACTGGGTGCGACCGCCACCGGGATGGCTGAGTCGACCAAAGTGATCTCACGGGCGCTCTCGAGTCTTGATGTGGACGTGGCAGATGGTGTCCTAGCAACTGATGGACTGAGTGAGGCTACCCGGCAAGTGGTTCGCGAGAGTGCGGAAGCCGCCGCCGCCAGTGAGTCGGCCAGCGACACCGCCAGGCGGCATCGGCAGACGATCGCGGACGCCATCGAGCGCTTGGTTGCCCTCAAGGCGTTCGTCGGCGAAAGCTCTGACAAGGTCGACGATCTGGGCGGCGCGAGTCGCAGCATTGTCAAGTTCCTGGATTCGATTCGGGAACTGGCAGACCTCACCAATCTGCTGTCGTTGAACGCCGCCATTGAAGCGGCTCGAGCAGGCGAGCACGGCAGAGGATTCGCCGAGGTGGCGCGCGAAGTCAGGTCACTGGCCGAGCAGAGCGGACAGAGTGCTGGCGAAGCGGGTGAGTTGGTCGAGGTAATGCAGAAACGGCTGCAGGAAGTGGTGGAACAGATGAAGCGTGGTCAGAGTGCAGTCGGTGGCGTGGAGCAGATGAGCACGGAAGGACTCGGCGCCCTGGATGCGGTGGTGAGCGCGACACTCGATGCGACACAACACGCCCGCAGGATCGCGGAAACGGCCGAGAGCCAGGAGACTGTCTTTGCGCAGCTGCGCGAGCGGATGAATGCAATTGCCGCTGTCTCTTCCCAGAACCGGCGGGACGCAGACGCCATGTCAGACCGGGCCGGGGACGTGAAGTTGGGAGTCGGCGAACTGCAGCAAGCCGTACGCGAGTTGGAGTCCATCGCCCAGATGCTGACTGAAGTCACCCACAAGTTCACATCAGAGCAGCTCGAAACTTGAGCAAGCTTTGACGCCCGGCAGGGTCGGCACTACCATTCGCTCATGGCGCAACAAGACTGCATTGCACTGAAGGGGATGAGGTTCCACACGCTGGTAGGGCTGCTGCCCCATGAGGAGTCGGTGCCACAACCTCTGGAACTCGACCTCACAGTGTGGCGCTCGCTGCGCCGGGTGGGCGAGTCCGATTCTCCCAAAGCCTTGCTGGACTATCGCGATCTTTACGCCATGGTCGCGGAGACCGTCGGCACCAGTCACATCAAGCTGCTCGAGGCGTTGTGTGAGGCGATCGCGTCACATGCGCTCGAATTCGCCGGAGTCAATCGCGTGAGAGTCGCGGCCCGCAAACCGCATGCACCCATCGAGGGGCCACTGGACTTCGTCGAGGTCGTTGTGGACCGGTCGCGGGACGATAATGGCTGAATTGGCTTACGTGGCTCTGGGGTCGAACATCGGCGACCGCACCGGAAACCTGGCTCTTGCCCGCCTCCGGCTGGCAGCGCTGCCTCGTACCACCCTGCGCGGCGCGAGTGCGGTCGAGGAGACGGCTGCGATCGGCCCGCAGCCGCAGGACGACTACCTCAATCAGATGGTTCTGCTCGAGACGGAGTTGGCGCCACGCCGCCTGCTGCAATCGTGTCACGAGATCGAACGTGAAGCTGGGCGACAGCGCTCCGTGCGTTGGGGACCGCGCACGCTGGACCTAGACATAGTCCTGTTTGGTGATCTGACCATCGATGAGCCGGACCTGGTGATCCCGCATCCGGCACTCCCCCACCGGGATTTCTGGCAACGCGAGATCAGGGAGTTGGAGCCATATGCCGTCTGATACGAAACCGGTCCGCACGCTCGACCTCAAGAGGATGAAGAGTGACGGCAATAAGATCGTCGCCCTGACCGCGTACGACGCACTGTTCGCTGCACTCGTTGATGAGTCCGGTGCCGACATCGTACTGGTAGGCGACTCGGTGAACACCGTGCTGTGTGGCGCAGCAACAACTCTGTCTGCCACGCTGGATCAGATGATCTACCACGGCAAGATCGTCCGCACCGGTGTCAAGCGTGCTCTGCTGGTGGTCGACATGCCGTATCTGAGTTACCAGATCTCCGCCGAAGAGGCGAGGCGGAACTGCGGTCGTGTGTTGCAGGAGACTGGAGCGGAGGCTGTGAAGCTTGAGGGTGGACGGTCTATTGCCCCGACGGTGAATGCCCTCGTCGAAATCGGCATCCCAGTCATGGGCCACGTCGGGTTCACTCCCCAGTCTGTCCACGCCATAGGTGGGTTTCGGGTGCAGGGAAGAGAAGCCGGTGACAAGGAGCGTATCGTCGCCGATGCCAGGGCGTTGGAGCAGGCCGGCGTGTTCAGCGTAGTGCTCGAGCTGATGCCGTCGGAGGTCGCCCAAGCAGTCACTGCAGCTATCGACGTTCCAACGATTGGAATCGGGTCGGGGCCTGCATGCGACGGGCAGGTGCTCGTGCTGCACGATATGCTCGGCCTCAACGACAAATTCAGCGCCAAGTTTGTGAAGCGCTATGCCGACCTCGCCGATTCGGTCCGATCGGCAGTCAGAGACTTCGCTGCGGAC
>CP070666.1:4601302-4654113 GCA_020351775.1 Gemmatimonadota bacterium
GGCCCGATCATTGGCGGTGCGGTCAACCCCTTCGTGCGCCGTCGTGAAGCGCAGCGTAGAGCACGCATCAAGGGTAGGTCGTACCAACCACCTGTAGAGCATCCGCTGCTGCAAGAACCTCTGGATGAGACACTAGGGGTAATCATCTATCAGGATCAGGTATTACAGGTCTGTCAGGCACTAGCTGGCTTCACCGCGGGCCAGGCCGAAGCACTACGTCGCGCTATGAGTCGCCGCAGGTCACGTGAACTGATGGAAGGGTTTTGGGAGGAGTTCCGCACTGGCGCTGCACAACGAGGTGTAGACGAGGCTACAGCACAACGCGTGTTCGACCAGGTCGCGGCATTCTCTGAATTTGGCTTCCCCAAATCACATGCCGCAGCCTTCGGACTGCTGGCCTACCAGTCAGCATGGCTGCGCTACTACTATCCCGTCCAGTACTATACCGCTCTGTATAACAATCAACCCATGGGGTTCTATTCGCTTGATGCGCTGGGACGTGACGCTGGCCGCCACAATGTCGAGATCAGGCTGCCGGACATCAATCACAGCGACGTACACTGCATCGTCGAGGATGATGCGGTACGCGTCGGATTGAGTTTTGTGCGCAACTGGGGGCAGGATGTCGCTGAAGCAACGGTAATCGAACGCGCACAGAATGGTCCCTACCTAAGCCTCCCAGACTTCGTGCGGCGCGCTCCCCCAGCCCTCTCCCGCGACGCTATTGAGAACTTGGTGTGGGTGGGGGGCTGTGACAGCTTCGGTCTCACAAGACCCCAACTGCTCTGGCAAGTCGGACTTTGGCTTCCTCCGAAACAATCGACCAATCGCAACCGTGTACGCCGTCAGTTGGAACTGGCACTCAACCACCCTCACGAAAACCTCCAGTTTGCCGACATAGCAGCGGACCAACGGCTTCTGGCCGAATACCAGATGCTTGGATTTGCTGCGACTGGCCACCCCTTCAGCATGCTGAACCACGTACTTCCACCAGCTGTAATACGCAGTAAGCAGCTCAGATATCTCGATACTGATACTGAGATCCAGGTTGCCGGGCTGGTAGTGGCACGTCAGCGACCGCTTACTGCAAAAGGCTTCACATTCATTCTCTTGGAAGATGATACAGGTATGATAAACGCAATAGCCCGGCCCGATGTTTACGATCGGTACCGCGTCACGATCCGCACTGAACCGGTCGTGTGGATCATTGGCAAGTTGGCAAAAGACGACGGTACACTCAACGTCATAGCCGAGAAGGTTCACCCGTTGAAACTGCAGTCTGCGAGCTCTCCACCAGCGTTCCCAAGCTCACGTTCTCCCTCCAGCTTTCTCAAGCAGCTACGCCGCACTGCTCCAAGCTCCAAGAACTGGGGTTAGCCTCTGACAGTAACACCTCTACTCTCTAGGATTCGCTCGATCGCCTCACCAATCTTGTTGTTTGGCGTAGACGCACCTGCAGAAATGCCTACTGTTCGCACTGACCTATCTAGCCAGCCGTACCTCACGACCTCTTCATCAGAACCCACTGGCTTGAATCGTATGCTGCCCGTATCAGGGACGATGCACGAGGCGTCGGAGATATGGTAGGTAGTCCGCTTTTCCGAGCAGATCTTCGCTAGATGATTGGTATTGCTCGAGTTGTAGCCACCAATCACGACCATGACATCCAGTGGCTCTTCCACCAACTCCAAGACCGCATCTTGCCTTTCCTGGGTCGCTGAACAGATCGTATCGAATGACCGGAAATGCTCCGCAAGCTCTTCTTCACCATACCGGCGCCGCATCGCCTGAGCAACGCGATCCGCTATAGCTAGCGACTCCGACGCTAGCATTGTTGTTTGGTTTGCAATGCCAATGCGTACCAGATCTGACTCAAACGCGAAATCCTCTGAGACCTTCCCACGGAACTGCACGTCCAATACACCCGCCTCGCCCCCCTCCTCTATGAAACGGCATACTGCCTCGCACTCGTCCGTATCCCTCACTATCAGGTACTTGCCGTTCGCGAACTTCTCTACCTGACTCGCAGTTGCCTTTGTCTCCTCATGGAAATACTTGCCGTGCACCATCGCGGTGAATCCATCCCTGGCATACTGCTCTACACGCTTCCAAACATTGAGAACGGAACCGCACGTTGTGTCAACGAGAATGCAACCCAATTCGCGTAAGTACTGAAAGTCACGTAGCGTGACACCGAAGGCCGGTATGATCACGACGTCGTCAGCGGTCACGGCACTGTAGTCGAACCGGCCGTTGGAATCCGGGCGAAGAATGGTGATGCTCATGCTCTCGAGTTTGGCGTTGACGTGCGGGTTGTGGATTATCTCCCCGACCAGGAACACACGCTTATCCGGAAACTTCGACTCCGTTTCATAGGCATACTCAACCGCTCGATCCACACCATAGCAGAAGCCGAATTCCTTGGCGAGTTTGATCGTGAGATCATCCACTGCCAACGTGTTGCCCGAACTACGGATTTTGTCGATCAACTGGCTGTGATAGTCACCTGCCAGACTGCCGGCAATTGCACGCTTGAGACCGAATCCCTTGCGAAAGTATGTCTGTCCCATCGTCAGTCAGTTCGAACCAGCCAAAAGAGTCAGTAGCGACGGACTGTTGGTTCACCCCCCAGAGGGCGCGGCGTCACATCTAGAGAGCTACAGTATTCATCAGACAATTCTCGCAGGCCGACGCCGCTGAACACACCTACGTACCGTGTCAGAATGTTGTCTTGCACTTCCTGCACAGTCGACGCAAAGCGCCCTGTTAGCTCCTCGTTAACCGCTTGCAGCTCCAGGGATCCCTCAATGGCCTGGAAACCGAAGGCTCTCTGCTGCTGAAAAATCTGCACACCAACGAGTGCCGCACGCTCACCGACCACAGCCGAATCAACCATGATTATCGGATAGCTACCCTCCGGATTCCCATCGGGATAATAGAGCACGATAATCGTACCCGAACTGTCATCTTCTGCGTATAGCTCGATCTCGTGCGCACTCGCACAGGCCCCTGCTTCTACCTCCCACACCTTGCCTATCGCGAAATCACCATCGGAGACCACTACCAGGTGCCCGCCTCGGGGACGAGGGTAGTCAGGCATTGGAGGCAGCTCCTCCAACGTGAGCAGGGTCTGGGTCGGCACTTCTAAGTCGGGAACATCGGTTTCCGATTGGGTTTGAGCGCTGCAAGCCCCCACAGCTAGGACCAGAAGCACCGCACGTGTACTCATATGCCACCACCTGCTGCTAGCCCGAGCAGCGTCCGCACGTCGGCCTGCTTGAGCAGAAATGGCTGCAAGGAATCCCGCAACCCGTCAGGCAAGGGACGCGTCTTCTCAGTCGCACGATCCACACAGACGAGCACCTCATGTGCTGCGGCAGCCAGATGATGCGCCCCCAAGTGTAACACATCGAAATTTATCCCAATTGAACTTCGTCCAAAGTGCGTGAAGTACACCGCAACACGCAACCGGTCATCGAGTCGCGCCGGATACATGAAATCACAATGCAGGTGCGCACGGGGAAGCCAAACATCAAACCTGTCAAAGACCGTGCTATATGGGACACCTGCTTTGCGAAACAGCTCCGTCTCCGCCATCTCAAAGAAGCGAACGTATGCACCGTAGAAGATGATGCCTGCGTTGTCTACGTCAGACCAGCGTACGTACTCATCAACAGTGAAGGGAACACGAATCATGCCGGAAGCTAGGCTGTCATCTCACCGCATGGTAGTGTCTGGTCTAGCGGGGGGCCCGGAAAACCAAGTCGAAGCGGACGTCATTGGCAGGGCGGAATCCCTTGGATAGGCTGAACCGTATCATCCCGTTCAACAGGGAAAGCCCCACACCCCCACCGATGAGCGGGTCAGATGAGAACGTATCACCGATGTCAGCGAAGATGACGGGCGCCCAGATAGCCGATCTGCGCAGCGCAAAATCAAGCTGCGCCGACCAAAACCGCCGAGCGGCGCGGGTCCCATACAGATAGCCCCGCACCGTCTGCGGCCCCCCCAGCCGGTAGCCCATCTGCGCCACGGAATCTCCGGCCATTGCACCTGCTCGCAACGTCAGCGTACCCGTCCGCTGAATCACTTTGAACGGAATGGCAGCAGAGCCCCAGAACCGCACCACCGCCGTGTCGGGGTTGCCCAGCAGCTCCACAGCCCCGTGCAGCTCCGCGAACCCGATCCGCATCAGGCGGGTCACGGTGCTGCGCAGAAACACGTCCTCCGCGACCGGTGCGTTTTCCGGAAACGCACCGTCCCCGAACAAGTTCGGGATGGGCGCGCTCACCGCAGTTGGCGTCGATTCGTGCGATTCAATGAACGCACTGACCTGGAAGTCACGCAGGAGACCCGCGTTCCACTGATATGATAGACCGCCACCCAAGGAGCGATAGTATTCAGCATCGTCGTGGCCTGTGAAGAACGCGTTGATCGAGTTCCCGATGCCGAGCCCTCCGGTCCAAGACTCGACTTCACGCACGTCCCAATAGGCCGACAGATCCAACCGACCACCCGGCCCGTCCCGGCGCAACACCACGGAGGCAGCGGGTTTCATGTCCCCGAATGCAAACCGTCCCCCCACAAGGACGGTGGTGAACGGCAGTCCAGGTCGAAACTGCAAACCTGCACCAAGGGACAACCCCTGTACCCGGTTGAACCGGATAATGTCCGAGAACCGCTGCCACGCCATCTGGAGCTGCTGCTGTCCTATCCACTGCGGAGGCAGACCCTCCGAGATCCTAGCCAGCTCGGCGACGGATTCGCGAATTCGCCTCTGCTCGTCTGAGTCCAGCGCAACCTTGAATCCACCATCCCATTCATACGACGCCAGAGAGTCAGCTGGGGGTACGTCCACCTCCCAGCGGCCATCGCTCCAGACACCGGCACGGAAGTACCCGTTCCTGTAACGCTCCTCGTGGGTAGACTCATCCTCGGTGTATCCGTTCCCGACTTTCGCACCGATCCTGGTGCGTGACTGTCGTCCTATGCTTTCGTCCTCGAGAGCCAAAACGAAGGATAGGTCTGGTGAGGTGTTCACCCGATAGTCGCCGAATGTCGATACCGCCCGGGCGGGAATCGTGGCGTTGACAAACCAGGGAATCTCGGCCGTGATCGCCAGGAGCTGACGGTGTGGCAGCCAAAACTGCCGTCGAACGAGCGCGTATTCGATGTCGGCTTCAACACTCAGAACCCGATTCGCCCACTCATTCTCTTTGCGCGCTTCAGCACTATCCTCCGGCGCTGTGCCGTCCGGTTCTTCCCACAGATAGGTGCCGACGAACACGATCATCAGGCGCACAACATCGCCTGTCTCCCGATCGATCCACATGTCGCCTGCGACCAGCGAGGGGCCCAGCTCTTTGGGTTCCACCCTCATCTTGACAGCGTGCACGTCGCGACCCGGCACACTGAGCGAGACCGAGTCGGTGATCGCGAAGCGGTAGTGGTCCGTCGCACCGGCGGCTAACGGATGCAGAGCGGCCCGATCCGGTACGCCCATCAGTCTGATACTGTCACCCAATGACCGCGGTATGAACCAGGGTCGGTCGAACCATACCTCTTGGCGGAATTCTCCTCGGACGTCGTCCTCGAGCTCGGGGGTGACGCCCGCCATCATGCGCAGGACCGGTGCTGCGGATCTGGCTCCCAGGACACGAACTCTGAGATCGTTGGGAGTCCGCCAAGTAACCTGCGCACAGGCCTCATGTGCCACCAGAGCGGTCTGCCGAGCGAAGCGGCTCTTGCCCGCCGTGACATCCATACGGGTGTGCACCACTGCTTGGTAATCTCGCACCAGGGAATCCTGCCTGACGTGCCGGACTCGGGCGAGGGCGTACAGCTCCGCCGTGGCGCCGTCGCTGAAGGTGGCAGATTCCCCTTGCGGGAGTTGAGGAGTGAGAAGGAGAAGTGCTAGGAAGCTTGTGACCATCTCCCGCGACCGTCACGGTGCAGGCCGTACTCTTTCAACCGGCGCCAAAGCGTGGTCCGCGAGATCCCTAGCCGCCGAGCGCTCTCTGCAAGTCGCCAACCGGTCCCCTGCAGCGTCAACAGAATCGCCTGCCGCTCACGCTCGGCCAAAGTCCACTGCCCACCTTCTTGGGCCGGCAGGTAGACCGCTTCGCCAACTTTGAGTCCGCCCAATCTCAGAGGTGCAATCCTTCCCCCCCGCCTCGCCAGCTTCGGCAGCAACGCGGCCGCATCTCGCATCACCTCCTCACCAAAGCTCGCCAGAGCTTCTTCCGCCGGCTCGTTCGCATACACGAGCTGGCCGTCCGGGTCAAACACCACGACTCCCTCATTGAAGGAGTCAAGCACCGCTCGGGCAAATGGCGAAAAGGCTGATGACATGATCGACACCGACTCACAGGGCTTCGCAGAGAACTGTACGCTGTAGCCGTGCGGAAGGTTTCAAATCGAGCCGTTTCCGGAGCTTCGAGATGCACGCTCCGGTTTGACCAAATGGTCAGGCCGGGAGATATTACTTCGTGCATGTGTGCTAACTGAGCGACCAGTCAAGGGGTATCCAGTGTCTAGACAGCGGGGCAAAGCAAGAGAGACGATTATCGAAAGTGCTGAGGCGCTGGTGCGAAAGCATGGCGCAGCCGCGGTGACAGTCGAGGCTGTCGCCAAGGCCGCAGGAACCGCAAAGGGCCTAGTTCATTACCACTATAAGACCAAACAAGGCTTGCTGGGCGCGGTGGCAGACCGGCTCACCGCGTCCCGAACCAGCAGCTGGGCTAATGCCCTCAGACCAGGCGCGGCGGAATCGGCCGCCGAAGCCTCGTGGCGGTTACTGACGCGGGAGTCAGCAACCGGAGTAGCCCTGGCCTGGCAGACACTGTTGCATTCCGGCTCCACCCTGCCTGACCAAGCAGCCAAGTCACGCTTGTGTGCATTCAGCAGCTCGCTGGGGACCGCTCTAACGCAGCTGTTCGCAGACGACATGGGCCTTGTCCCCACTGTGCCGACGGCAGAGATCGGATGGCTGATGGCGGCAGTAGTCGACGGCGTGGGGTTACAGCTACTCGCTGGAGTAGGCGAAGAACAGCTTCACGGCGCCTACGCCGCTGCCTGGCTCGGACTCTTGGCTCTCGCGGCCCCGGCGTAGCGTCAACGCCGTCGCCGCCCGCGACGGTGAGGCCTCCCACGCCTCGTGTCGGACCAGAGCAATCGCAGCCGGTCCCGCAGTTGGTGCAACGAGTCAGCTCGCAGTATCTCACGTCGCCCCCGATGTACGATGAACCGGATCGGGCGATCAAGCGCTGGTAGGTCTCGCTGCCGCAGCCGCTGGGCCTGTCTCTCTCGCAACTTGATATAGACGATTGGCTTGCCACCCTCCAGCTCATAGCTGAGCGGCACTCGGTCACCCAGTACGTGGGCGGAAGCAGGTAGCTCATCCAGTCGACCACGATCCTCCGCAGCCAGCACTCGGTCGATGTCCAGCTCTAGATCGACCTCGAGGAAATCGTTCCAGCTATTGACACCAGCCAGCTGCGATCGCAGCTGCTCGGTCACCCTGGCCGGATCCGCGGCTGCAAGAGAGCCACCGGACCGTCTCCAGTACTCATCGAGGCGCGCTACCACACGAGACACCTTCGCCTGGTCGGGATGTCGAGTGACGCCATCCATCGCCGCCTGGGCCAAGACGTCTCTGGCAGATTCGCTGAGCTCATTTGGGATTTTGCCTGTCAGCCAGCTGCGCTCCACGCTCAACTCGAAGCCGAAGTACGCGGTGCGCCGCGTGGCCACGAGACCTGACCTGCGATTGCGAACATGGAACTCGATCACGGGATCGCCGGCTGTAGCGTATCGCTGAATCATCCGTAACGGGATGTTGGTGCCCTCGATGGCGGCTCCTGGAATTCCGAAGCGGTCGGCAAAATACGACAGTCTGCCGGCTACAGCGGAGTAGGGGTTGCATACCGACGATCGCGATAGCCGCACTCTATCACCCGCAGCAGTCTCCCCTTCTACCACGAGCTCAAATGGCATCACGCGAGCGATCAGGTCACGGAACTTGGCTGCTACTTCACGGTCGACCCGCGGGAGCCTCTCTCGCAGCGGCAGCTCAAGAGTCCGCATTACCGATGCCGTACCCAGAGCGACATCTTCAATCGCCTTCACCAGGACTCCTCGGTGCTGCGCCCAGTCGTCGATTTCGTCTACAAACAGATGACGAGGCAGACCGTACACTTGGCCCACGTAGCCGCATTCGTTGACCGCTTCAGCGAACACGTTGTACCCACTCAGGTGGTCACTTCCGTGAACGACCAATGCCTGCAGATCACACTCCTCGCGAGTCATCCGGTGCAGAGACTCGATGTTGGCGGCTACGGCGACGTAAGGAATGAGGTCGTCTGCGGCGTGCACCAGAAGCTCACCCCAAGGTCGATCCACCGGCATAGCCTCGACATCCCGTCCGTAGCCGGTCAAGCGACCGCCGTGCACCAGGCCGCGTTCGGTAAGGTGAGCGAGCGCCTGGACGTATGCGTGGCGATCGAGAGGTACGGGTAGATCCAGCTGTGACAGATCGACGCCCAAGGCAGCCGCTGTAAGGGCCACCCTCTCCGTCTCTCCGGCCAGCTGGAAGTCCGGCGGGGTGGGCGATAGCGACGCAAAGTCGATGTCACGATCGGTCAGCAGATAGACCTGCCCGTTTGGAACACGGCCGTGTACGCGGCCGGCCATCTGGAGTATCTCGTTTGCGCCCAGGTGCTGCCGCGTCAGGACGTTGCGCCCTCGATCAACGACGTTGTTGTAGCAGGCATCGTAGATCACCACCGTATCGAGGCCCTGGATGTTCAGCGCCGACTGGCCAGCCTGCGTCATGGCCAATACAAAGGGCTTTCGGGCGCTGCCCTCGAGGAACGGACGGATGACCCGAATTGGTTCACCTCCGTGATAGAACGCCGTGTTGAGCTGCTCCCAACGCCACCCCAGTTCGCGTGCAACTTCCTCTACCTCAGCTCGCGTCGGCAGGAACACGGCTACCCCGCGCCTCTCCTTGACCAGACACCGTATCAACCGGTCGTCGAGAAAATCCAAAGGCTGTGCGGCTCTGTATTCGACTCGAGCAGACATTGCGGGGTCGAATGCGGTGGTCTCAAGCACCTCTGCCGACTCCAGGTACCTCGCATAGACGGATGGATCGACCGTGGCCGACAGCCAGACGAAGCGGCAACCGACCCGCTTCCCGAGAGCCAAACACAATTCCAGTTCCGCCGAGGTCTGGTGGATTTCGTCGACGACCAGGGTGTCGTTCGAGTCAATGAGGTTGTCCTGGAACCAACGTCGGGCGATCCCGGTAGTCACGATGACCACGTTCCACGTTGGCGTCTCGGGTGTAGCCTCACGTTCGCGGTTGACTACCCCAACCTTGAGTGGGGCCCTAAGGGTTTCTTCAGCGATGGGACGAATAGCCAACGTCTTGCCCGTGCCGGTGCCAGCCATTATTCCAAACCCCACGCCCTGTCGCGCCAGACTCCGGATATCCTCACCGTGCTCGCGTTCGAGTACGGTGTTGATCCTCAGCTGCATCGCAAGCTCGATGGTCTCGCAGGCGGCTCGCGTTGGCGCTATTACAATCACGCGGCCCGTAGGTGGCTCGGCTCGACGATAGGCCTCGGGATCGGGCGGCAGGTAGTGATCTCGTACGCGTTGCAAAGGACTCATTGAATCAAGTTAACCTTGCCTGGTTCTGTAGCATGGCGCCCGGCCGATTAGATTGCATCCGACTCAGCCTCAGGGAAAGTCAGCGTGACAGACGAACCAAAGTCGCTGTTGCGACGAGTCCTGGCCAAGATCCGGGGCCTGAAGCTCCACACCCAAATCCTCATCGGCCTGATCCTGGGCGCGGTGTTGGGGCCGCTGATGGGAGAGGTCGCCCAATGGATCAAGCCCATCGGTGACGCCTTCATAAACCTCCTCATCATGATAGTGGTACCGCTGGTGATGGCTTCCCTCATCGTGGGCACTGCCAGCCTGGGTGATCTGAAAAAGCTGGGACGAATCGGGATCAAAACTGTGGGATACTACCTGATCGCAACGGCTATAGCCGTTGCGTTCGGACTGGGTGCAGGGAAGGCGTTCAATCCTGGCGCCGGTATGGATGAGGACGTAAAGGCACGGATGTTGACCGACTATGCGGGGGTGACTGAGGAACAACTCCAACGCGTCGCGGATAAACCCGGACTAGCGGAGTTCCTCGTCGACATCGTCCCCAGAAACCCGTTCCGGGCCATGGTGGAGACAAACTTCCTCCAAATCATCTTCTTCGCGCTGCTATTCGGCATCTCACTCACGATTCTCAGCGAGGAACGACGTCAACCGATCCTCCGCCTGCTCTCATCGGTGAACGACGCAATGATCGTTCTCGTCAAAATGGTCATGAGGGTCGCACCCTTGGGAGTGTTCGCGCTGATTGCCGCCGTGGCAGCACAATTCGGGTACGGCGTTCTGTTGACCCTGCTCAAGTACGTGGTCGTTACGATCGGAACGATGATCGTGTTCGTACTAGCAGTCTACCCCATCTCACTCCGATTATCTGGAATGCCTGCTACGTACTTCTTCAAGAAATACTACGAGGTCATGCTCTTCGCTTTCTCGACATCGTCCAGCAACGCCACCCTGCCGATCAATATCCAGGTGTCACAGGAAGACTTGGGGGTAGCGAACGATGTAGCATCGTTCGTACTACCCCTCGGCGCCACCATCAACATGAATGGAACGGCGATCTATCAGGGAGTGAGTACCATCTTTATCGCGCAAGTGTTTGGCATTGCGCTAGGGTTGCAGGATCTGCTCATAGTCGTATTGACCGCCACGCTAGCATCGATTGGAGCAGCGGGCGTGCCGGGGATCGGCATGGTCACGCTGACCATCGTTCTGCAACAGATCGGGATCCCAGTTGAAGGGATCGCACTGGTAGTGGGAGTCGAGCGGATACTCGACATGACACGAACCGCTGTGAACGTCACTGGTGACACTACGTGTGCTGTCTGGGTAGCCAAGACCGAAGGGGAGCTAAACATACCACAGGATTCGGAGAAGCTGGCAGCCTAGCCGTAACGCGAGTGACAACCTCCGACCGCTAGTCTCCCATCGCTATTCCCAGCTCCCTGGCCGTTCTGATCTGGTCGCAGTCGAGCGGCACCACGTGTGCCTGTGATACTGCCTCTTTGAGTGGCACGGTCGTCACATTGGGCGGATCGAACGCGACCATGTGATTCAAATGGCCTTGCTCCACTGCCCGGACTGCTGCGGCTCCAAATCGCAACGCTAGGAGACGATCGAAAGTCGTGGGCCGGCCGCCTCTCTGAAGATGACCCAGAGTGACCGTGCGCGTCTCCTTTCCAGTGTGCTCCTGAACGTACTCGGCCACCAAATTGCTGACTCCACCGAGACGCTCGGTGCCGCCCACCACCGCACCCGCCTTCAGCACGGCCGACCCACCCTTGGGTACCGCACCCTCGGCCACAATGATGACACTGAACTTGCGTCCCAGTGCCTCCCGCTGGCGGACCTTGTCACACACCTTGTCTAGGTCGAACGGGATCTCTGGTATCAGGATGGCGTGAGCGCTGCCTGCCAATCCGGCGTGCAGAGCGATCCAACCGGCGTAACGGCCCATTACCTCAACCACCATCACACGCTCATGGCTCTCCGCCGTGGACTCGATCTTGTCCATGGCATCAGTCGCCGTGCTCACCGCTGTATCGAAGCCAAAGGTGGTCCACGTGCCACCCACGTCATTATCGATCGTCTTCGGCACCGCGACCATCGGCAGCCCCTTCTCAGCCAAATCGGCCGAGATTCGAAGCGTGCCATCACCGCCCACGGCTATAACTGCCCTGATCCCCAACAACCTGGCCTTGTCGACCAACTCGTCGGAGCGATCTGCCTCGGTCCACGTCCCATCGGCTTGGGGAACCGGCCAGCGGAATGGGTTGCCGCGATTGGTTGTACCGAGGATCGTGCCCCCGACGTTCGTCAGACCCCGTACGTCTTCGCGATCGAGTGAGACGACTGGTGAATCACCCAACAGGCCCCCGAAGCCGCGCCTGATGCCAAGCACCTCCCACCCACGATTCAAACCACCCAGCACAACCGCCCGAATGACCGCGTTCAACCCAGGTGCATCACCGCCACCCGTCGACACGGCGATACACATCGAATCGGGGTAGGTCCCGTACGCCCCAGTCATGTCACCGCTCCGTATGAGCTAGTTGCCTTGCTTCCGCAACAGCCCGACCACCTCGCCGGGCTCGGCATGCCGGCCCAGCTTCTTCTTGGAAAACACCAAGCTGTCACCCGCTGTCACCTCGAATACGCCTCCCGATCCGCCCACCAATTGGACCTCGGTGTCGGGGAATTCTTGCTTGATCTCGGCCGCCAGACTGGCGGCTCGCGGTTCGTAGTTTCAGACTACACAGTACTCGATACTGACCTTCATCGAACCTCCAGGCTTTCCCGCCACACGAGCGTGGGCAGTAAGGTACGGTGTCGGCATGCTCGCAGCCAAGGGGTCGGGTCGCACATGCCTTGCAGTTTTTGCGCGGGCCGACAACATTGCGGCCTCGGGCCCTCAGATCGGACATAGCAAGAGCGTGAACAAGCCCACAGCCGCCTCCCGTTCCGGATACATCCGGCTCGCCGTCGAGATCGGCGGTCTCGCCTTCTTTGTGGCTGCCGTGTTGGGCCTCGTAGAGAACCCCGCCTTGCGAGGCGGTGCCTTCATGCTGCAAGCGATCATCATTGGAGCTGCCGCAGCCGGGAGCAGAAAACTCTCCGTCGCCCTGCCGGGGCGAGGAGTCGCATCTTTCATTACAGGAGTGGCCCTCGCGGCCATCTTGATGAGGGGCTGGGAGTTCGCTGTGATAGCCGCGTGCGCAGGGATGGTGGTTGGAGAAATCAGCTTGCGACGGCAGCGTGTCTCGGATGCCACGGCAATGGCCGGGCACCTGGGGGTGGCCACGGGGGTCGTGGGGACGTTCTACAGCTTGATCGGTGGCCAGACTGGGGCCAATGCTGTAGCGGTCGAGAACTTGGTCCCTCTCGCATTTGTGGTTCTCGCTCTTCCCCTGTGGGCCAACACCACCTTCTACCTGGAACTCGCTTTGTCGCAAGGGGTCGCATGGGTAGACGCCAAGCTCACACTGCGCTGGGAAGCGGTGATGTCGCTGGCCGGTGCTGGCCTGGCTCTTGCGTGGGTGGGGCTGCTCACGGCAGAGGCGCCGTTGCTCCCGACATTGGGAGTAGCAACGGCCTTCCTCGGAATCAGTTGGCTGACCTACTGGGTCATTCAAGCCGGCGTGCGGGCCGACGAACTCCGGCTGGTCCAGGGGTTGGCCGAGGCCGTGGCGGCGGAGGTGAGTATCCAGCGGAGCTTCCGCCGGATTCAGGAGCTGACCACCCGACTGCTGCCCTGGAAGAGCATGGGCTTCGCCCGTTACGACTCGGCCACGAACGAAATGGTGACTGTTGCCGATACGGCGAGTTCGGGTGAGTTGAGGTTCGCTGCAGACGCCGGTCTCACGGGCGAAGCGGTGCGGCGCGGCGAGCCGGTAGTCGCTAGCGCACTGAGCCTCGGTGAAATGGTACTCCCGGAAGGAGAAACTCCGGGATCAGAGATATTGATACCTCTGTACCATAGCGGAGGTCTCGTCGGAGCATGGAGCGTCCGGCACAGTGACCCCAGCATGTATCGTGACGGCGACGCATGGCTCCTCAATCTCGTAGCTCCGCAGCTCGCTCTCTCACTGAGCCTCAGCTCAACTGCCACACCGTTGATCCTTTCGTCGGAGCGAACAGCACAGTACGTCGAGCATCTCACAGCTTCAAGCGATGCGATTAGGGCTTCAGCTGAGAAGGCGGCCCGTAGCGCCGCAGTGGCCCAGTCAGAGGCACAGAGGGCAGCGGATGGTGCGCAAGAAGCGGTACAGGCGCTGGAGCGCTTGGTGCAGGGCATTGCCGACACGTTGCGAGCGGGCACAGACACTGAGAAGGCCACCGCTTCGGTTTCACAGACGGCGGTCGAGCTACACGAGGCCAGCAGTGGCACTCTCGAACAACTGCGACAGCTGGGGTCGACCATCGAGATGGGAGTGACAGAGGTCGGTCACCTTAAGGAAGCCGCCCAGGACGTAGCCGAATTCTCCGAGACCATCGCAACGATCGCCAACCAGACCAACCTGTTGGCCCTCAATGCCACAATTGAGGCAGCCCGAACCGGCCTGCAAGGAAAGGGGTTCGCTGTGGTGGCCGATGAAGTACGGAAGCTGGCCGAGCAGAGTGCTGACGCGGCAAGGAACATGGGAGGCAGTGCTCAAGACACGCGGCGCGCCATCGACCGCGCAGCCGAGGTGCTGGAGGACCTGGGAGGACAGCTGGGACGACTGACCGAGGCCTCAAGCAAGTGGATTGGGGCTCTGGCGCACATCGTTGAAACCGCGGAGGCTACGTGGCACATCGGCGAGCGAATGGTCGCGCTGCCGACGGGCAACCTCAAGATCGCCGAGGAGACCGGTAAGATCGTGGCCCAGGCCCGCGATGCAGCGGCGAGCTCCGCCAGCGAGGCAGCGGACCTAGCGCAGGCCACACAGGCACAACTGCAAGCTATGCAAGAACTTATTCGGGGTGGCGCTGAACTGTCACAGGTCACCCACCGCTTGTCACAAGCCACACGGTTCCTCCTCGATGAACGAGGGGACACTTAGTTCCGAGACCGCACTGCAGGGGCCGTTCGGTGTAACAGGATTGTGACGGCTGCCGCAGAACGTTGACCACGAATCGCTTAGATGGGGATCGGTGGGATCGCAACCCTGATAGCTGACCAGTTTGGTGACCCAGATGGAACCTATCGCATTTGCAGCGTCCGACTCGGTGAGATACGGCGTTTTGGCATCTTCGTTGGCATGCCTCGCGCTACTGTGTGAACCGCAGCTCACCAACCCAGCCTTGGCTCAGACAGGGTCTGGCGGGCAGCTCGAGGTGGGTGTCCTGGGCCAGTATACCTCATACGATGAGGGCGTCGCCGTCGAGGCCAAGCCCGGTGCAGGCGGCAGGATAGCGTTCTTCCTCACCAGCGTATTCGCCTTGGAGGCCAATGGAGACTACACCGTAACCAACCGTGGCACGGACACGGAGCGGGTTACAGTGACTCGCCTGGGAGCGGATCTGGTTGCCTATGGCCAGGTCACGTCCTGGAACGCGTTCTACGTCGGCGCGGGATACGAGCGGCAATACTACCGTGGCGCCACCTACCAGGACGAGGATGCCGCGAACGTGATTCTAGGGGGCCGTATCTCAGTGGGGAGCCGTGTGGCGTTCCGCATCCAGGGCCGCGGAACTTTCGCACCGTTCGGCACTATCCGCACGGTGAACCTGAGTGCCGACGCCGGCATCTCTATATTCGCGTTCGGGGGCCCACCTCGCGATGCGGATTTGGACACGGTTCCCGACAAGCACGATGTCTGTCCCGGAACACCGCAGGGAGTTTCGGTCGACGCCCAAGGTTGCCCCGTTGACAGTGACGGCGACGGCGTATTCGACGGTCCCGATGCATGCCCAGGTACACCTCCGGGCGCATCGGTCGACGAGCAAGGCTGCCCCAGCGACGACGACAGTGACGGGATTTTCGACGGGGTCGACGTCTGTCCCGACACCCCGGCTGGAGCGATGGTTGACGAAGCCGGTTGCCCCACCGATGCGGACGCGGACGCTGTGTTCGATGGGCTAGATCGGTGTGCCGACACGCCCGCCGGTGCCGAGGTCGATCCTAGCGGATGCCCTGTTGACTCGGACGGAGACGGCGTGTTTGATGGTATCGATCGCTGTCCCGATACGCCAGACGCGGTGGCAGTCGACGAATTCGGGTGCCCGACCGACAGTGACATGGATGGGGTGTTCGATGCAAACGACGAGTGTCCTGGCACTCCCCCGAACACCGAGGTGAACGCCCGTGGCTGTCCCTTGGTTAGTGACGCGGACGGTGACGGCGTGCCCGACTCAGCGGACCGTTGCCCCAATACTGCGCCAGGACACCCGGTCGACGCAGTAGGATGCCCGGTGCTGTTTGTAATCGCCGGAGGGGCGTTCGTTACGCAGCAGGGTCAGCAAGAGAAGCTCATCCTGCAAGGAGTGAATTTCCAGACCAGCAGATCCAGACTGACACAGGAGTCCTACGCGATACTCGATCTGGTCGCGGCATCACTGCTCGAGCACCCTGATGTGCACATAGAGATCGGAGGCCACACAGACGCCACAGGTACGGATGCGATAAACAATCCGCTGTCACAGGCACGAGCCCAGGCGGTGATGGCTTACTTGGCGCGAAAGGGAGTGCCCCTGGAGCGCATGGAGGCTCATGGTTACGGCTCGCGTCAGCCGATAGCGACCAATCGCACGCGGGAAGGGAGAGCCCAGAACCGGCGTGTGGAACTGAGGGTCATCGAGCAGCAGAACTGAGCCATATCCGTTCGACGCGGAACTAACGATACGGGCAACCGATGAAGCGTATTCTGTCACTGGCAATCCTACTCGCATGGCCTGCAGGTCTCCCAGCCCAGCAGGCCGCGGTGATGGAGTGGACAGGACTTTATCAGCTTGAGCGTCGGCCCGACTACTTCGCCGAGATCGTGCGAGAGGACCCGACGGCGATAACGTTGCCGGCCCCACCGCCCGGAGAGCCTCCGGCAGTCGTTCGCGGTCTCTACCTAAATGCATGGGTCTTCGGCGGTGCGCGGTTTTACGATCTGGTGGCCCTCGCGGACACCACCGAGATCAACGCCTTTGTGATCGACGTTAAGGATGGAACTGGTTACGTCACGTACCGGTCAAGCGTGCCAACGGCAGTTGCCATCGGCGCCAACGGCCTCGTAAGAGCCAGAGACGTACGGGAACGGCTGGCGCTGCTGCGGCGACACGGCATTCACCCGATCGCTCGGATCGTGGTGGCCAAAGATCCGCTGCTGGCGGAGCACAGACCACAATGGGCGGTGCAGCATGTGGCTGGCGGGCTGTGGAGAGACCGGTTTGGAGATCCCTGGGTCGACGCCTATCGCGACTCGGTCTGGATGTACGCTGGTGACATCGCAGGCGAAGCTGTGTTGATGGGTTTCCGCGAACTGCAGTTTGACTATGTTCGGTTCCCTGACGAGCCCGCGGAGAACTTGGCGCGAGCGGTGTTCCCGGCACGTGGGGCACGTGAAACGAGGCGATCAGGTATCCGCCGCAATTTGAACCTATTGGGCGATCGGGTCCGCGCGCTGGGCGTCCCCTTCACGCTCGACGTGTTCGGACTGACCACGAGCTCCACCAATGACCTGGGCATCGGCCAATACTGGGAGGACGTACTGCAAGCCGCGGATGTGGTTCTGCCGATGGTGTATCCGAGCCACTATGGCCGCGGCGCGTACGGGTTTGACTGGCCCAACTCTCATCCCTATGAGGTGGTCACGCGAGCCCTGCAGGATGGGATGCGGCGGGCCGAGGGTCTGAGCGGGGCAGCCAGAATTCGGCCATTCCTTCAGTCGTTTTCGATTCGCCGCGTACGTTACACTGCGAGCGAAGTGAGGGCGGAGATTCAGGCAGTCGAAGACCTCGGGCTGACCGACTGGGTCCTCTGGAATGCAAGTGGCCGCTATCCCGCCGGGGCGCTCAGGCCGACCAAGCCGCCGCCGGTTGCGACACCCGGTCAGGCGAGGCGCTAAGGAGATCCCACTCGACCACCTTTGCGTCGCCCCCTTAGGCCCCCAGAGCACCAGGCGCTTTGGGCCTGCGGTAGGACAGAGACCATGCGATCCGGGAGATCAATCGGATACCCACGCAGTGATGAACCCTGCAATGGCACTGGCGGCTGTCGTGTAGGGACTCGCCAAGTACAGCTTCCCGGGACCCGAACGACCGGGGAAATTACGGTTGATTGCACTTATGGTAACGGTGCTGTTGTCATACGATACGCCAGGCCCGGCATTGATGCAGGCGCCACAGGACGGCTCGATGAACTTAGCACCCACGATCTCGAACACCTCAAGGTAGCCCCGGTCTGCACAGTACTGCTTGACATCTTGGGAGCCACATTGAATGAAGCACTGCACGTCCGGATGAACGGTGTCGCCCCGTTCTAAGGCCGCCTTGAACACGCGAGCATACATGTCCATATCGGACTTCTTACCACCTGTGCATGAGCCGGCGTACGCAATGTCTATCTTGACCGGTCCGCCGAGTTCCTCGATGAAGAGGCCGTTGCCCGGGTCTCCCGGCAGCGCTACCAGCGGCTGCAGCTCGTCGGCTTTGAGTTCGATGATCTCCTCATACTCTGCACCATCATCTGAGAAGAGACCTGCGATGAGCTCCCACACCTGGGACGCGTCCAAACCGCGTTCACGGTGGAGGTACTCAATCACGGCTTCGTCGGGCCTTATGATCCCGGTGAAAGCTCCGACCTCGGCCGCCATGTTCGTCATGGTCGCGCGTTCGTCCACAGACAGATCTGCGACTGTCTCTCCAGCGTACTCCACAATCTTGCCAATCGCGTGACCGTTCTTCACATACGGGTGTCGCAGGATCTGCAGCATGAAGTCCTTGGCAGTGACGTTCTCGGGCTTGCGCCCGGTTACTCGGACGAGAACAGAAGGTGGAACCCGGATCCGCACATCTTTGGTCAGCCACGAGTTGAAGATCGCAGTCGTGCCCACCCCGAACGCGATGCTGCCAATCGCGCCCGCATGAGGTGTGTGCGAGTCGCTACCGATGATCAAATGTCCTGGTAGAGCATGCTGCTCAAGGATCTTGGTGTGGCATATTGCCTCTGAGCCGCGCGCCACTCCACCCTGTCCGGAACGAGGCAACTCGCCGTAGAGCTTGACTCCCTGAGAGAGCGCGAACTGCTCCTGCTTACGCTTGAGTTGTAGTGCCACGTCGAGTAGGCCCTGTGCCTTCCGTTCTTCAGTCATCGCGACGTCCAGGAACGTCAGGTGATCGCGGAAGAAGAAGACGGAACCCGGGTCTGCTATCCCGACGTCCCCGCCGACATACCGCTCCCAGAATATGGCCGACATCGGGGTCACATACTCGTGACTGAACCGGATGTCAGTCCGGACGAAACCTTCGTCACCCGGCGCAATGTGAGAGACGCCCACCGCATCCTCGGCGAGATCCCGAACCCAATGTCGGGCTATGATTTTCTCAGCAAGCGTCAGCGGACGCGGTGACGAGCCAGGCGGTGGCACCTCAACCTTGCCCTGAATGCGCGCAACATTGTACTGGAATAGCCCACCGTGCTCGATGATGTCCCGTGTTATGGCTCCCTCGCCCTTGGTGAATTCAATCAGCGGGATCTCATCGCCGCGCCTGATGCGGTCCACGAGCGAGAAATCGGTACTGGTCAGGATCCCGAGGTTCTGACAGTTCTCACGGTAGATCCGCTCGATACTATCGGCAATGACCACACGGATTCCAGCTGACATCTCGGCATAGGGGGATTGTTCACGGGACGACCCCTTCCCCCGCCGCCTCCCGCTGACCGAGCACACGAAACCACCAGCCTTGACACTGCCGCGGGAGATCGGGAACTGATCACCGGCCTTTAATCCCAGGTAAGGGAAATCACCCAGTGTCTCGTCGTAGTAGTAGCAGATGTACGCCGGCGTTATCTCATCGGTGGAGATGTCGTTCCTGAGGGACACATCCAAGGGCCACGAGAGGTCCTCACCCTGCAACTGCCGCAGGATGAGCCGGGGATCGTCGACCAGAAACAAAATGCGGCCGGCAAACCGCAGCGTCTCAGGCAGAGTCGCGACGGACTGTCTCTCCAATTCCTCGATCATGGCGTGGAAAGTTGTGCGCTCGGGCAGAGCCAAGCAACCTCCGCGACACGGAGTCCAACCACGTGCCGTAACTAGAAGTCTCACAACCAGTTGCAGTGCCAGGTCTGGCCGAAACGGTGCCAACGCGGTAAGTTCTCGCGCGCTTGGCGTCTTGTGGCACTGTCCGCAACCGAGGATTCACCCTGGATCTGCCCGATATCCACACCGTTCCCGTAACCTGGATCCGCGAGAACGCCTGCCCGTCGATCCGATGGCGTACGGTGACGGAAATACTGCCTTCTGGATCGGCGACCGAAGCCGACATGGCGCAGTTGCGTCTCGACGTAGCCCAGTACAAAGCTGTCAAGCAGGTCATCAAAAAGCAGAGAGTGAACGGCACGTGGAGCGGGAACATCCTGGGCACAGCGCCGGCCAAAGCCCAGGGGATAACCGATGTCGGCACCGTGGCACAGTATCGGCGGCTCCTGGAGCTCGGGGCGTCTCCGGAGGAAAGGCCGCTTCGGATCGCCAACAGCTTGCTCTTCCGCATACTGTCGCGAGACAAAGACCCGGCACTGCTGTTCGAGTACCAGAAGGCCAGCAAGGCCAATCAACAGCTCGGTGAGTGGGCCCGTGATCTCATGCGCGAGGGCGTGACCGCAGCATTGGCCCAGGCACGCAAGAATGAAGACCCCCGGGTCCGAGGATCCGCCCACAGGATAGTCACCCAAGTATCACAGTTTCTGCGCAGCGACTTGGCCGAGAAGCCGATTATCCGCAAGGGTTCACGCAACATCCTGCACCCGGATGCTCGGCCTCCCACAGTGTTTGCGGTAACGATGCTGGCATTTATGCCGCGCCTGCAACGCGAGAGGGCGGGCTTCGTTGAAAGACTGGGCGCTTACCTGACCAAGCCGACCACCAAGAGGGCTTACACGATCCAGCTGGGCCGCAAATCCGTCAAGCCGACCTTCCATCTGATGGGAGAGCCGCTCGCCGCTGACAGCGCGGGTAATCCCAAGGACTTGCCGCTTGCCCTGCACTGGCTGGAGATCCTAGCCCGGCTGCAGCTCCTGGAGCAGTCTCCAGTTGCGGTCCGGATCCTCACGAGGTTGCTCAGAGATTGCGACGATCAGGGAGTGTGGAACCCGAAGAACCTGCGTGCCCTTCCACGGTCGCCGACCGGCCTGGCAGATTTCGCATTCCCACTAGAAGCCGACACCCGCTCGCCGGACGCCAAGAAGTCCGATGTGACGTTTCGGCTGGCTCTGATTGCCAAGCTCGCCGGCTGGACCCTGCGATACAGTTGAGACGAAATGGCCAACCCTCCCGTTGCGCATTGAGGTCTGCGAAGTTAGTAGTAGTATAGACTACCCCCAAGGCTTGGCGGATCTCAATTGTCGATCGACTTGGTCCCATTCGGTTTCACCCCTACGGAATCCCTGGTCTACTCCCAGCTCATAACTCGTGGCCCCACGACCGCTTATGCCCTGTCGAAGGCGGCCGGGGTGGCCCGGGCCAACACATACCAGGCGTTGAACGGGCTCGTCTCCAAAGGGGCTGCGGTCCTGATTACCGACAACCCCCAGGTCTTCAAGCCGATCGCACCGAACGCGCTCCTAGCACTAATAGCAGCTCAGGAGGCAACGAGTCTCGATACCTTGGAAGACCAGGTAAGCAGACTGGAGGTGGGAGGCGAGCCTGCGACGTTGGAGTTCACGGGCCAGCGGGCATTGGGCGAGTTAGTCTTGCGAACGGCAGTCCGGGCTGAGGCCGTGACCTGCCTGGCGCCTGCCCCGACGCTCACGACGCTGATCCCAATCTGGCGTAAACGGGTCGCTGATAAGGCGACCACAAGCCTGTGGTCGGTGGGTCCGGCCCCGGAGAACCTCCCGCTGAGGCTTGGCGGTACGGTACAATCTGCCAGGGTCAGAGACCTATTTGCGGGCGATATCGTCTGTCTCATTACGCCCGATATCGCGATCCTCGGCTGCTGGGATCAAGGGGGCCTGCGAGGCTTTTGGTCATCCGATCCACTGCTGGTCGGGTGTGCCCGGGGTATCATCGCAGTCTTCACGGGCTGACGCGTGATCAGGGCCTCTGCCGCAAGTGTCAACCAAAAGGTTGATGTGACAGACAGTGCACAGTAGAGAAGGCAGTCGCAGGGCCAGAATCGCCGCAGCCGCGGAGGCGGAGTTTGCCCAATTCGGATATGCGGGCGCTCGGGTGCAGCGCATTGCCGACCGCGCCAGAGTGAACAAGCAGCTCGTGTTCTACTACTTCGGCTCCAAGGCCGGACTCTACAGAGCTGTGATGGAGGAATCCAGCAATCGCCTGCTGGCAGCATCGGCAGACGCAGATGCCCGTGCCACCCGACACCTGAGCCAGGAGCTCCGCTTGGCCCACGCTGTTTTAGGAGAGAACCCCCAGTTGGTCAGGCTGATCGTATACGACTCCTGGACGGGAGGCGTCGCACGAGAGCTAGCCGACACCATCACATCCGAGCTTTGCGCGCGCTTGTCAGCCATTGTCTCGCAAGGACAGGGAGTAGGGTACTTTCGCGACGACGCCGACCCCGATACCATAGCACGGCAGGCAGTCAGCCTCATACTCGGCCAGCTGTGCCTCGATTCCGTGGCAGGAACTCCGCACCAGGAGCCGAGCGGCCGGAACCCCGCGGACGATATTTGCGACATCCTGCTGCGGTACCTCGAGTGGTAGCGGGAAGTAGGTGCTACCTGATACCGACCCCACAGCGCCGGTCATCCGTTTCACCCCCCGGCACGGTCACCCTCGGCCGATGCTGCTGACAGAGCCAGTTCGAGAGCTTCGCTCAGGGTCTCGGCCGCATAGACCTCGATCCGGCATCTCTCCACTTCGCTCAGATCATCCAGGTCAGGCAGATTCTCCTTAGGGAGGACTATGCTGGAGATGCCGGCGCGGCACGCGCCGAGAACCTTCTCCTTCACCCCGCCAATCGGGAGAACACGCCCGGACAGCGTGATCTCCCCAGTCATAGCAAGATCGTGGCGCACGGGGATGCCAGACAGCCGGCTGATCAACGCCGTTGCCATAGTTACCCCGGCAGAGGGCCCGTCCTTGGGAATGGCACCGGCCGGCACGTGGATGTGAAGATCCTTGTCGGCAAACATGCCGGCGGAGATCCCGAGTTCGCCCGCGTGCGATTTCGCGTACGAGAGCGCCGCTTGAGCCGACTCCTTCATAACATCACCGAGCTGACCAGTCAGGACTAGTGTGCCTTTGCCCGGCATTACCGAAGCCTCCACGAACATTATGTCTCCGCCCACAGGCGTGTAGTACATGCCCGTGGCAACCCCGACTTGGTCCTCCTGGGCGGCCTTCTCCGGATGCACGGTCGGTCTGCCGATCAATTCGCGCACGTTATCCTGGTCAACCATCAACGACCCCACCTCCTGCACGGCAACCTTACGCGCAACCTTGCGGGTGACCTTTCCCAACTCGCGCTCCAATTGCCTGACTCCGGCTTCGCGAGTGTGGCCAGTGATAACGGACCTTACGGCAGCGTCCGTCACTGTAAGCTGCTCGGGGGACAATCCCGCTTGGATTACCTGGCGCGGGATCAGATATCGACGTGCGATCTCAAGCTTCTCCTGTTCGGTGTAACCGGAGAACTCGACCAACTCCATCCGATCCAACAACGGAGGCGGAATATTGGGTATGAAGTTCGCGGTGGCGATGAACATCACCTCCGACAAGTCAAACGGAATGCCCAGGTAGTGATCAGTGAACGAATCGTTCTGTGCAGGATCTAAGACTTCCAGGAGCGCCGATGCCGGATCACCCTGAAATGACACCCCCAACTTGTCCACCTCATCGAGAAGAAACACGGGGTTCTTGCTACCGGCGCGCTTGAGCCCATCCATTATGCGGCCCGGCATGGCCCCGACATATGTGCGCCTGTGACCCCGGATATCAGCCTCATCGCGCGCGCCACCGAGGGCGATTCGCACATACTTCCTTCCAATCGCGCGCGCGATTGACTTGGCAACTGAAGTCTTCCCCGTCCCCGGAGGTCCAGCGAACAGCAGGATGGTCCCCTTTGGTCGGCGATCATCTTCGTTTCCGGCTGGCTCATCACCGTTGGTGCGCTGGCCCTGAAGCTTCCGAACAGCCAGGTACTCCAAGACTCGATCCTTCACCTCCTTGAGGCCGTAGTGGTCTTCGTCCAGTACGTCCTGTGCACGCTTGAGGTCCAGATGATCCTCGGTTCGGGCGTTCCACGGAAGCTCTGCCACCGTCTCCAGAAACGTTCGAATGACCTGAGCCTCCATCGATTCTCTAGGTGAACGATCCAGCCTGCTGAGTTCCCGGTTCACTTCCTTGCGAGCCTCTTGGGACAAGTCGAGCTCCTCCAACCGCTCCCGCAACTCGTCCACATCGGCTGCTTCATCCTCGTCCCCCAGCTCACGGCGGATTGCCTTGAGTTGCTCCCGCAGGAACATCTCACGCTGCCGTTCACCAAGCTCCTCCTGCACCTTCGATTTGATCTCCGCCTGCGCCTTGAGTAGGCCGATCTGACGCTGGACATGAAGCAGCACGCGGCGCAGCCGCTCCTCAACGCCAAGTGTCTCGAGCAAACCCTGTCTTTCTTGCTGAGGTATCTCCAGGTAGCCCGCCACCAGATCAGCAAAGCGACCAGGGTCATCCACTCCCTCTAGGACCTGCTGAATGACGTCCTCCGGAATGCCGGTCTTCTCGCCCAGCTCGGTAGCCCGTTCCCTTACCTCTTTGTACAGCGCTACGAACGCTGGACTGTCAGCGTCAATTGGATCTAGATCGGGAGCCTCTTGTACTACTGCTTCGAGGTAGTTGTCTGCCTGGTTGTACTGCAATACTGCTCCGCGGTGCTCGCCGTGCAGGAGAAGCTGTATTCCCCCCAAACCGCGTTGCATTTGGCCAATGCGGGCCACCGTCCCCATCGTGTGCAAACCCTCGGGTTCGACTTCCTCTTTGTCCTCCCGTTGGCAGACGGCGAATATCAGACGGTCCTCGTTCTCGCTCTTGAGTGCAGCCTCGATCGCCCCAAGGGTACGTGGCCGCCCAGCTCCAATCGGGGCCGTCACCCCTGGGAACAGTACCAGCCCGCGAAGAGGCAGCACGGGAATCCGACGGCGAATAGTCTTCTTCTCAGTCATGCCAATAGCCCACTTGTACCGAGGTTCGATGCCATCTAGGCCAAGCCAATTGTCCTGACCGGGGCACTTACCGTGCCGGCCAGATGACTGTCAAATGATGCTACTCCTATCAATGATGGCAGGGTATCCGGTCAAACAGACCGCATCGGTCTATGACTACTGCCAAAATGGCAGTCGGTGGGTCTCGCCCTGAGGGCCGGCGTCGACTATGGGGCCCTGGGGGCGATGTTGAGAAGGGCCTTGAGTTCAGATTCGGTCAGCTGTTCGAGCAACCCGGCGCGAGTCGTAACCTCCCTTGCGGGTTCCCCTTTGTCGGATTCACAGGTGAACCTGATGATGTCGGCAGGTTCAGGGAACGAGCTCTTGGTCTTCTTGGTGGCAATCATCCCAGACGTCCGACCCACGCGTTCGGCGGCCCAGCGTCGACCAGCATCATCAGTCAACCAGCGCATGCCCCCCCGCTCGTAGCAATTACCTGCAGGTTGCCAATTGGTAAATAACGAGGTTAATCTACGCTCGGTTTGCATCATACGCCAATGGACGAAGCTCAGCTTGGACCACTAGCGGCGCGCCTGGCCGACACACTCACCGGATCCTACGTAATAGAGGGAGAGATCGGACGTGGTGGGATGGGAGTGGTCTACAGCGCTCGCGACCTCAAGCTCAAGCGGCGTGTAGCCATAAAGCTACTGCCTCCAGAACTCGCATTCCGCCGAGAGATCAAGAAGCGTTTCATCCGAGAGGCCCAGACGGCGGCGAGGTTGTCACACCCCCACATCGTGCCTATCCACACGGTTGGTGAGGACAATGACCTGGTCTACTTCGTGATGGGTTATGTCGACGGGGAATCGCTTGCTCAGAGACTTCGAAGACGCGGCCGCCTGCCTGTAGAGGAATCCCGCCGAATCATGAAGGAAACCGCGGATGCGCTGGGACTGGCACATGCCACAGGCATCATTCACCGAGATGTGAAGCCAGACAACATACTGCTGGAAGGAACACGACGGCGCGTAATGGTGACGGACTTCGGTATTGCCAAGGCCTTGTCAGAGGCGGGAGCAGGTACGCTCACTGGTACCGGGGTCGCGCTAGGGACGCCCACTTACATGAGCCCGGAGCAGGCAGCCGGGGAGAGTGACATTGACGCCCGCAGCGATCTGTACTCGCTGGGAGTCGTGGCGTTCGAGATGCTCTCTGGCAAGCCACCGTTCAGGGCACCCACGGTGCCTGGCGTTCTGATGAAGCAGATCACCGAGCCGCCCCCCGATCTCGTTCGATTGAGGTCCGAGATACCAGAGGAGCTTTCAGCGACGGTGATGCGGTGCCTGGAGAAGGATCCGGAAGCCCGGTGGCCCACCGCTGACGCACTGCGTCGAGCCTTGGAGAGCCGGTCGTCTGTCCCCTACCGCCCTCGCACCTCGGGCTCACGTCGTCCGAGTGGTTCCCGCGCAGTTGCAGCGAGAAGGCCGAGCCGCGAGCCGCGTGACTGGGGCGATTGGTGGGATGAGCGTCAGCGCCACGGAGACCGAGCGCGCTCCCGGCACCCTGCTCGACGACGTCCCGCCGCACGAGAGGCGGTCAAGAAAGCGGACGACAAAGCGGGTGAGCCTGGGATAATCCGAAAATTCCGATCAAACTTCGCCTCGTATGTCTCCGTAAACGGTGGCCTGTTGCTGCTCAACGTGGTCACGACGGGAATAGACAATCCTTGGTTTCTGTTTCCGGCCATAGGGTGGGGTATTGGCCTCGCTTCACAGTACGGGAAGTTGTGGGCCGAGGGATACAGCATGCGAGACGTGCTGAATCCGCCGCCCGCCAGGGACGCCTTGGCCCGGGGAGCGACGGAAGGCCACGCAAGAGCATTGCCGCCGTCTGTCCCCGAGCCGAGCACCGCGGAGTACGGCAAGTACACGCCGCATATGGAACAGATGCGTAAGGACCGCACTGCGATCTTCCAAGTGGTCGAGAAGCTATCCGACGCCGACCGCCAGATGCTGCCCGATGTGGTGCAGACGGTCGATCAGCTAATGGAGCGTGCTTCCGATCTCGCCCGCACCTTGCATCACATGGAAGGCGATATCGATGCCGGCTCGCTGCAGGACTTGGAGAACCGGATCGAGGCGGCCAAGCAGGACTCAAAGGGGACGGAGGACGAGAGGAAGATCGCGCTCTTGGAGCGCCAGCGTGACTCGCTAGCCGAGTTGGTCAAGCGCCGCGAGGCAGTCGAATCTCAGTTCGAGTCTTGTGTCTTGGCCGTACAGAACATGCGGTTCGACCTGCTGCGCCTCCGCTCTGCCGGCGTGGCTGCGGTCATCAACGACCTCACCTCCGCTACGCAGCAGGCGCGTGCCCTGCGCATTGATGTCGAGGCAGCCATCGGAGCCGCTGGCGAGATAAGAGAAGCACTGGGACACAACCCGTAATCATCCCGTTCGGCAGGCGCGTGGCGGTACGCCCCCGCTATCCCCGCCGTCAGTACCGGTGCACATCCTCCACGGCTTTGATCAGATCGCTGACCTGCGGCAATATCTCGTCTTCCAGCTCGGGGCTGTACGCGACGAACGTGTCGGTAGCCGCCACCCGCCTCACTGGGGCATCCAACCACTCGAAGAACTCGTCGGCAATGCGCGCTGCCAGTTCCGCTCCATAGCCCCATGACAACGAGTCCTCGTATGCGACGACTACCTTGTTCGTCTTCTTTATCGACTCACCAATCGTCTCCCAATCGACTGGGTTCAGCGAACGAAGATCAATGACCTCAGCTGCAATTCCATGCTCTTCTTCGAGCTGCCTAACAGCCTGCAGCGACCGTTGCACGACCGCGCCATAAGTCACTACCGTCACCTCAGTGCCCGTGCGCGCTATGTTTGCCCTTCCGAACGGGATCATGAAGTTGGCGCCAGGATACACTCCCTTGTTGTACGTCTGTCGATACAGATGCTTGTGTTCCAGAAAGATGACCGGATCATCACAGCGGATGGCAGTGCGAAGCAGCCCGTTGGCGTCCAGCGCTGTCGCGGGACATACCACTCGCAAGCCAGGAATCCCTGTGTAGACAGCCGCCCCAGTCTGTGAATGGTAGATGGCTCCCCCTCTGAGATACCCGCCGTAAGTCACCCTTATGACCACAGGAGCCTTGAACGCCCCATTACTGCGCCACCGCATCAGGGCCAACTCGTTGCGAATCTGATGATATGCTGGCCAGATGTAATCAAAGAACTGGATCTCGACGACCGGCTTGAGTCCTCGAGTTGCCAGCCCAATCGCTCTGCCAACGATGTTCGCTTCCGCGAGCGGTGAGTTATACACACGGTCGGAGCCAAACTCCTTCTGCAGACCCCACGTAACTTTGAACACACCACCTTTCCCCTTCACGCGCTCGATATGCTCATCAGCCGAGACATCCGCGATGTCTTCACCGAACACCAGGATGCCTGGGTCCCGTCTCATCTCATCCTTTAGGCACCTGTTGAGGAGATCGACCATCGTCAGAGGATCGCCAGAGAGCTCTGGATCGGTGTCGAAGCTCTCACCGGTAGGATCTGTCTCCGGCGAATACACGTGCAGGTAGACCGTATCTTCTGTCGGTTGTGGCGATGCCAGCGCTACCTCGGTCGCCAGCTCGATATCGCCATCGGCCTTGAGCTTGATCCCTTCGATCTCCCCTTGTGTAGCGATCCCTTCAGACATCAGCCTCTCCGGAAACGTTGTCACCGGATCCCGCTTCGACTCCTCCTCACGCTCCTCGGGTGGTTTGTACATGACCTCGTCATCTGACAGCGAGTGAGAATAGGGGCGGATCACATGTGCATGTACCAGAGCGGGCCCCCGCCGGCTGCGGCAGTGTGCGATCGCCCGGATCAACACATCATACGACGCGAGCGGATCACAACCGTCCACCTCTTCCACGTGCAAGTGCGGGAACGCAGATGCCAACCGTGAGATGGAACCGCCGGCGGTCTGCACGTCGACCGGGACCGAAATCGCGTAGCCGTTGTCCTCCACCAGAAACAAAACGGGCAGCCGCAGATTGCAGGCACTGTTCAGCGCCTCCCAGAACTCACCTTCGCTGGTGGTACCGTCGCCAGAACAGCACAAGACTACTTCATCCGGTTTCGCCTCCCGAGCCCTGTCAGACATTCCCGCTATGACGTTGTAACGCAACCAGGCCTCGGCGCAGCCAACGGCCTGGAGGAATTGAGTGCCGGTTGGACTGGATGAGGACACTATGTTCAATCTCTTATGGCCCCAGTGTGATGGCATTTGCCTCCCACCGGAGTTGGGATCATCCGCGGCTGCGACGGCCGCAAGCAGCATCTCGGTGGGGGTCATTCCAAGGGTGAGGCAGAGTGCGCGGTCGCGGTAGTAGGGATAGAACCAGTCATAGCCCGGCTTGAGGATCTCTCCTGCAGCTACCAGCACAGCTTCGTGACCGGCTCCTGATATTTGGAAGAAAATACGGTTCTGTCGCTTTAGCTGAATCTCCTTGTCGTCCAGGCGTCGCGAGGTGTACATGAGCCGGAACATCTCGAGCAGTTTGTCCTTCTCGAGGCGTGCACTCGGTCGACGCGGCCGATTCCTCTGTCTTATCTGCGTTGGCATGGGCTAGGATCTTCTACTTCGACTGTGTGTTCGTCACTTGCCTGCGGACCGACAGCTCAGCGTCCCAGTCGCGTAATCTTCCTCAGTGTATCCAGCTTCTTCAGGGCCGATTCACTGGATGACTCTTCACCGAGCGCGCAGAGGGCGTCGCGCACGTCGAGCAGCACCTCTAGTATCAGTTGCTCTCGCTGGAACGACGCATCGAGATCCAACATACGATCCTTGTCCTCCAGTCCTTTGGCTCGGTCATAGGCCTCACGATAGATCGATTCAAGATTGGCGATTATACGTTCTCTCGGACGCATGGCTACATCGACTCCGATCAGTTGATCCACACTCAGCTACCATAGTTCAGCGCAACCAATCCGCTGGGCACCTTGGGCGCGAAAAAGGTGGCTTTCTGCGGCATTACGGCGCCCGCATCGGCGACCGCCAGCACGTGTTCCACCGATGTCGCATTGAGCAGGACTCCAAATGCAGCCCCGCCGTGTACCACTGCTCGGCAAACCCTATCGGGATCCGGGCTATACGCCAGGTAGGCATCTGCCCCTGCTGCTGCCAGGAGCGGCTTGACAACCATCTCATCCACCCTGGCAACATCCAGAGACGCCACGGTCGGCTCATTGGCGAAAGGCAGATCGCCCAACTTGGCACCGGCCTTCAGTAGTAGGGCCAACGAGTTCCCTCCGGGCCGAACGATTACGCATGCCGTTCCACGCGTCCTGAGTTCCGCCAAGTGATCCGCGTAGTCCACATCGCCAGGCAGTTCATGAACGCGGAAGCGATCGTGCAGACCGCCAATCACACTATCCACGCCCGTCGGTTCGCCGTAGATGATACGATGTGTAGGCCGTATCTTGAGACCTGGGTCTGTCAACGACACGACCATTCCCAAGGTACGGTCCGCAAGCGGATTGGACTTTCGATAGGCTATGGCAGTTTCATAACGATGATGACCGTCGGCAATATAGAGTGCACCTGCACCCGCAGCTCGTGCGATCGCCTCCCCGTACGATCCCGTTACCTGCCAGAGATTTATGCTCATGTCATCCAATTCGGCACGTGCAGTCGGTTCTTGTGACACAACGTCAGTCAGTCGCCGTGCGAGTTCACCCTCCTCGTCACGTGCTAGCAACAGAAGTGACTCGAACATCGCCTTGGTTGTCTTCAACAAGGCGAGCCGGTCAGCCTTCGGCTCCGCGTGCGTCTTCTCATGAGGTTTCACCCGCCCACGCGCGAACGGTTCCACCGCGACCGCGGCAATCACCCCTGTCCTGTTGCGAAGTTGTTGTCCTGCGATCCCGAAACCCTGTCGGACCACGTAAACGCTCGCCTCGACGTCACGCTTCAGCACGTTTCCAGCACGCCACTTGGCAAGAAGTGCGGCAGCCCTCTCGTACTTGTCGTCATTCCCTTCCGGAAGTATCAAGTGGACGATGTTGTGGGCATCTCGCTGCGCCAATTGCCGCCGTCGCTCCACGGAGATGACGTCATATGGCGGAGCAACGAGGTTACTCAGCCGTTCACTATCGGCGAACCGCTCACCCACGAACGGTATCACCAGAGGTGTGGAAAGAATATCAGTCATGGCCACTCTGGATCAGTTCTTAGACCTCGATACCCGCATCAGTGCCGTAGTGACGGCGCGAAGGCACTCCGACGCAAGGAAACACGCTTTCCAGCTTCAGATCGACTTCGGCGCAATTGGTATCAAGCAATCGAGTGCTCAGGTAACGAAACGATACCAGTGCAGCGACCTGCTTAGCCGTCATTTAGAGGCAGTCGCGAACTTCCCAGATCGTCGAGTCGCCGGATATCGCTCAGACGTCCGTGTGCTTGGCGGAGCACTGCTAAGAAACGATGTCGCGCTGCTCAATCCAGACGCCAACGTACCAGATGGAGCACGAATCGGCTAGCGGAGGCGCTGCTACCAGCTCCTCACCGCCAGCGACGGGCCGCCCGCAGTGCTTCCTCCAGTAGAAGACGATAGGACCTTAGCCGGCTTTCCGCGATCCGCCCCGTTTGGACCGCCGTCACCACAGCGCACTCGGGTTCCTCTAGATGACGGCAATTGTCAAACCGACAACAGCCTGCATGAGCACCGAACTCGGGAAAGGCCAACTCCACTTCCACCGGCTGAACGCCCCATAGACCCACATCTCCGAGCCCAGGAGTGTCGACCACGTATCCACTCCTGCCAAATCGATGCATCTCTGCTGCGACGGTAGTATGGCGGCCGGTGCCGGACCTCCGGCTGACCTCACCTGTGCGCAGTTGTAGTCCTGGTTGTAGAACGTTCAGCAGGCTCGATTTTCCGACCCCCGTCGGGCCGGTGAACAGGGAAACACGTTCCTCAAGGATCTCCCGTAGCCTCTCCAGATTCTTCCTCTCCAGTACACTAGTCAAGACCACCTGATAGCCCGCGTCGTCGTATGGCCGAGCACAGTCTTCATCCTCATCCGAGAGATCACATTTGTTTATCACTACCACTGCCGGCAACCTGTTGACCTCAGCGACGACTACGAACCGATCAATCAGGTGTGGATCCCAGTCAGGTTGCCGTACCGACCCTACAACTATGACTTGGTCCACATTTGCAGCAACGTTGCGCACACCCGATGCCTTCCCCGGCATCCGGCGCCTCAGTACCGACTTGCGCGGTAGTATCCTCTCAATCGTCGAGGCACCACCAACATGGGTACGCACCAAGACATGATCACCCACAAGCACGCGCTTCCGGTCTTCTTGCTTGAAGCGGCCGCGCAGAGTCGCTGCCAAGCAACCCAGACCCGTCTGAACTCTGTACGATCCGCCGGTACACGATAGGACTACGCCAATTCGCTCCGTTACCAGTCTGACACTTCCTTCCGGATACCGATCAGGCGCTCGAGGTGATCCTTGAGCTCATACAGTGTCAGGTGCCGCAAAGAAGCACCTGCTTCAGTCGGTGTGTTGCCATAGCCGAGGTATTCCGTCTCCAAATGTCCTACCACTCCGCCACCCTCCACGGACCAGCGCACGAATAGAACGGCTGCACCATACCTGCCGTCCTCACATGGTTCTTCATCAACGTAGATCTCAACCGAATAGGGACTGCCATCCGATCCATCGAAGGCCGGAGGGCGATGATGCTTGTCCAGGTACCCGCCCAAGGTGGCGTCGTCCATCAGCTCCTCGAGAACGTCTCTTTCACGATGCTGGCCGTCATGAAAGCGAGATTCCCGGGCCGCTCCGCAAGTCGACGCATCAGGTACGGATACCAGTTGCTGCCGAAGGGGATGTAGACTCGTACGTTGAATCCCCTGCCCCTGAGCGAGTGGTAGAGATCGCGCCTCACGCCATAGAGCATCTGGAATTCGAACCGTTCGTACGGGATCTGCTTCATCTGCACGTGAGCCAACGTGCGTTCGATTCGCTGCTCATCATGAGTAGCAATCCCCGGATAGCTGCCCTCATCAAGTAGCCGCACCATGAGAGCATCGAATGAACTGTCTATTTCTCGCCTATCCTGGTAGGCCACTGCTTCGGGTTCGGCGTAGGCGCCCTTGCACAGCCTCACTCGCGCACCCATGGATATCAGATCTTCGATGTCCTCCGCCGACCGCCGCAGATAGCTCTGTATCACGACCCCGGTGAGATTACCGAAGTCAGGGTGCAGATCCTTGAAGATCCTGAGCGTCCGCTCGGTATGTGCGGAATTCTCCATATCCATCCGAACGAAGATGTTGCGCTCCTTGGCACGCGAGAGAATTACACGCATGTTCTCCAAGCACAGATCGTAGTCGATATCCAATCCAAGCTGGGTGAGTTTTACTGAGACATTCGCATCTGCTCCAGTGCGGGCAACCTCATCCAACGTTTGCACGACCTCATCTCGAGCCGCCTGCGCTTCCTCCTGGGAACTCACACTTTCACCGAGCAAGTCGAGGCTGGCAGCGATACCCTTCTCATTCAGCAAGCGCGTGACGCCAATTGCGCTATCGATAGTCTCGCCTGCCACGAAGCGCGAGGCAATCCTGCGGGCCATACCGTTGCTCTTGACGAAGTTGAAGATGCGACCCTGTTCGCTGAGCCAGAGGAATAAGCTGCGTAGCATGCGATAGTCGGATTCCGATCAAAGGTTAGTGTAATAGCGCTCGCTGTTGGCTGACATCTTCTTGAGAATATGTGCCGGTGCGAAGCGGCTACCATACCGCGCTGTCAGTTCCTCCAAAGCGGTGACAGCTGTTGCGATTCCGACGGTATCTAGATGACGCAGCGGACCGCCTCGGAACGGTGGGAACCCCATTCCGAGGATTGCGCCGATATCTCCGTCACGTGCGCTACGTACGACCTCATCATCCAGCGCACGCGCAGCCTCATTCAACATGGCGTATACGAGTCGCGAACGTATGTCGTCGTGCGGGACTGATGACTCATGCGCGGCACTCATGATCTCGTAGACTGCCCGATCTACCTTCCCCCGACCCTTCCCATAGCTGTAGAATCCACGCCCACTCTTGCGTCCCATACGACCCTGTTCCGTCATGAGCTCCAACCCGTCCGTCGGCCTCATTCGGTCTCCATAAGCATCGTGCAGTACGGCTGAAGCCTTCAATACCACGTCCAGACCGATCTCGTCCATCAGCGCGATAGGACCCACCGGGAACCCAAACTCAGTCATTGTCTCGTCGAGTGTTTCGATCGGCACACCTTCCTTGAGCAGCCGACCAGCTTCGTTCAGGTATGGTGCCAGAATCCTGTTGACCCAAAAGCCTGGACGGTCCTGAACGACTATCACGGTCTTACCCAGCGCGCGGCCAAAAGCCACTGCACTAGCCGTAACCCAAGGGGCCGTCTTATCAGTCACTATCACTTCGAGGAGCGGCATCTGCTCGGCTGGGGAGAAGAAGTGCATCCCGATCATTTGCTGCGGTCGTCGGACCGCAGCCGCTATCCGCCCAATCGGTATCGTGCTCGTGTTGGACGCAATGATGCACTCGGAACCTGTTACATCTTCAGCCGCGCGGCATACCTTCTGCTTGACCTCGAGGTCCTCGAACACGGCTTCAATCACTAGATCTGCTCTTCCGAAACCGGCCCAATCGGTCCCTCCAGACAACAGATACCGCCTTTGATCGAACTCGTGTTTGGTGATCTGTCCTCGCTGGTATCTGCTCTCGAGGCTGGAACGAGCGGTCGCGACCGACCTGGCTACCACATCCAGGGTAGTGTCGCGCAGACGCACATCTGACTTGGCTTCGGCCACCGCCACACCTGCAATCGCCGACCCCATGAAACCGGCTCCGATCACCGCAACGTTGACAACAGCCTTTGCTTCGGGGACCTTACCCTCGACGCCTGGATCCTTCTTCAGTGCGCTCGTAGCAAAGAAGACTTGCACGAGCTGCTTCGACACCTCTCCCACCGCCAATTCCGCGAAATGCGCCGCTTCGCAGTCGAGCCCGGCGGTGATACCGTACTTGAGACCGTGCTCGACCGCTTCCAGGGCAGCGAGCGGAGCGGGATAGTGACCGCCTGTCTTCTTGATCACCGATCTTCGCGCCCGGGAGAACACGACCGCCTGGCCTGGGTGACTCCGATCCAGTAACAGCCCCGGAATGCCACCTCGAGGCCGCTTGGGACGCCAACCATCAGCCAGCCGCGCTGCAGCCTGGAGGGCGACCTCTTCCAGAATGGACGGGTGCACGAGCTCATCGATCAGGCCCTGCTTCAATGCCTGTTCCGCGCGCAGGGTTTTCCCGTTAAGAATGATGTCCAACGCACTGCGCAGCCCGATTAGACGCGGCAGCCGCTGGCATCCCCCCGCAGCTGGAATGATCCCTAGCCGCACCTCAGGAAGACCGAGCATGGTTTTGGGATGTTCGCTGGCCACCCTGTACGAGCACGCCAGGGCCGCTTCGAGGCCACCGCCCAAGCACGCCCCATGGATTGCAGCCACAATGGGCTTGCCGAGAGACACCAACCGCTCGGTGAGGAGCTGACCAGCCCGCACTAGCGTGAGAGCCTCATCTCGCGTTCGCAGCGCGACGAACTCTCCGATATCGGCTCCGGCGATGAAATTCTCAGGCTTCCTCGAAATCAGGATCGCAGCACGGATCTCGGCGTCCGACTGCAGCCTGTCGAGGTGCGCCTCAAACTCAGCCCTGACAGCGCGCGACACGGTATTGACTGGCTCGCCGGACACGTCCAGCGTCAGTCGGGCAACGCCGTCCACAACCGCGAGACTCAGAGCACCCATCGTCAGCTGCGCTCCAGAACCATCGCAAAACCCATTCCACCTTGGGCACACACAGAGATCAAGCCGAACTGGATGTCCCTCCGCTTCATTTCGTTGGCCAGAGTGAGCGTAATCCTCCCACCGGTTGCCCCGAACGGATGCCCGATAGCAATCGATCCTCCCATCACGTTCAGTGTTTCCCAGTTGACTTCGCCGACCGGCTGAGAGCGACCCAATCTTTCCTGCGACCACCGGCGTGACTCAATCGCCTCGATGTTTGACAATACCTGGGAGGCAAACGCCTCGTGCATCTCGACAAGCCCGAGTTCGCTCCAGCCGATCCCTGCGCGATCCAAAGCCCTGGGGATGGCGTATGCAGGTCCCTGGAGTAGCTGATCTCCCGGATCCAAAGCCGCGACGGCGTAAGACTTTATGAAAGCGAGCGGTACGTAGCCCAATGCCTGCGCGGCATCCTCGCTCATCAACAGCACGGCGGAGGCACCGTCAGTCAGAGGGGATGAATTGGCAGCTGTCACGGAGCCGTGCCGTCTGTCGAACACAGGCTCAAGCTTCGACATCTGTTCGACGTCCGTATCGCGGCGGATCCCATTATCCTGCACAATCAGGCCTCCACGGCCGCCGACTAAGATCGGGACAATCTCGGCCAGTAGACGCCCATCTTGCGTTCCCGCGTCAGCTAGTCTATGACTCCGCAACGCGAACTGGTCCTGCTCTTCCCGGCTGATGTCATTGAGCTTGGCCATCTTTTCCGCCGACTGTCCCATTGTTTCACCAGTGGAAGGCTCTGCGATCGCGGGAGATACCGGGACGAGGTCCCTCGGTCGGATTGAAGCCACGAGCTTGAGGCGTCCAAGAAGGCCCTTGGTCCGACTCAGTCGTGTCAGGGTATCAGCGAAGCGGCTTGAATGAAGGATGGGCAGGTTGGACAGGCTCTCCGCTCCACCAGCGATCACGACACGCGCGTGTCTCAACCGTATCTGATCGTGTCCAAACGCGATCGCCTGATTGGCGGACGCGCAGGCGCGATTGACAGTGGCTGCAGCAACGCTCCTGGGAAACTGAGGGAGCAGACTCACTTCACGGGCAACGTTGGGTACGACCGGGCTGGGCACGACCTGCCCGAAGTAGACCTCGTCCACCACATCCCCATCGAGATTGGCGCGATGGACCAATTCGACGACGGCCGTGCGGGCCAGGTCGACCGCGCTCAATCCCGCTAGCGCTGTACCAGCCTTGCAGAACGGGGTGCGGCACCCCGCAACGACCGCTACTCGACAGTTGGGCATCTCCACGACCTTCGGCAAAAAAGCTACCAAGAAGGCACCTGGGAGAACACCACTTGTGGTAAGTCGCTCTTCCATCCCATCATAGAGGACGGGTTGCGCAGAGCGCACACGATATCACCAATGGTTACTATGTCTCCGACTCGTTGAACGCCATCGTGGAACCCAGCTTCTCTTACAAGACGAGGTCCGCTAACCTCGGCTCGATGGCGACCGAGCCGGTGGATCTACTTGTGATCGGTGCGGGGATCACGGGGGCCGCTGTTGCACGCGATGCGGCAATGCGCCGAATCAGGACCGCGATCCTGGACAAGGGAGATTTCGGCTCGGGTGCGAGCTCACGCTCCTCAAGAATGCTGCATGGTGGACTCCAGTATCTGGAACACGGTCACCTCCGTTGGGTCTTCAAGGCGAGCGGCGAGCGGCGGATACTGCTCCGAATCGCTCCGCATCTCGTGTGGCCTTGTCGGTTCGTGTTCCCGCTACATGAAGGAGGCAGAATAGGCTGGCACAGGCTGGTGGCGGGTCTTTGGATCTACGACGCCCTAGCGGCGTTCAGCAAGGCAGAGCATCACCGAATCTTGGGCAAACGGGCCATGAGGCGCGCTGAGCCACGGCTCAAGAGTCGAGGACTGAAGGGCGGGGCCAGCTACTACGACGCTCAGTGCGACGACGCACGGCTCACGTTGGCCACAGTTCGCAGCGCACACAAGCATGGGGCTCTGGCAGCCAACTACGTGCAGGTCGAGAGACTGGAGATCGCGGATGGTCAGGTCAGAGGTGCTCGTGTAACAGACCTGGTCACCGGAATGTCACACACGATCCACGCACACGTAGTCGTCAACGCCACCGGCCCGTGGGCGAAAGGTATCCGCGACCAGGTCGGAGGCGGACCTTCTCTACAGTCAATGAAGAGCGTTTACATTGCCGTGGCACGGCAGCGGATGGGCAATCAGGGAGCCCTGACGATCACATCGCCCGTCGATGGTCGCATCATATTCATTCTTCCCTGGGGAAACCTATCGTATGTCGGCCCGGTTCACTCCATCAGCCAGACTCCGCCAGATGAGGCATATGCAAGTAGCGCCGATGTCGTCTATCTACTGCGCTCCGCCAACGCCCTGTTCCCTGATGCGCGCCTGACACCGGAAGACGTGGTTGCCACGTGGACCGGACTGCATCCGGCGTTGGCGCCGACACGGCCCCAGGATCCCGGTTCAGCTCCCCGAGAGCACCTGGTGTTCGAGAGCCCGACCGGTCTGATCTCGATGATCGGGGGCGAGTTCGCTACCCACCGCACCCAGGCAGCAGAGGTAGTCGACGTGGTTGCGGAACGCCTCCATGAATTGGACGGGCGATCGTTGGCACACACGGCGGTCACGCACCTCGAACCACTGCCCGGCGGGGAAGCCCGCGACCTCGACGTGCTCATCGAAGAAGCCGAGCGAGATGGAGCCTCAAGACAGACAGCCGAACACCTGGTGCAGGCTTATGGAAGCGAGACTCCTGCAGTGGTTCGGCTGGCACAAGCTGATCCGCGACTGGCAGATCCCATCGCTCCCAACCACCCCGCGATCCGCGCCGAATTGGTACACGCGATGCGCCGAGAGATGGCATTGACGCTGGGGGATCTGCTGATCAGAAGGACTCACCTCTTCTATGAAACGCCGGATCATGCCGAGAGCGAAATCCAGTCAATCGCCGAGATCGCTGCCGCAGAGATGGCGTGGGATGCCCAGCGGTACAACGCCGAACTCGCAGCGTACGCCAATGAGGTGGAAGTGAACCTGGCATTCCGCAGCGAGCTGGAATCGCTAGACCCCTGATCCGTGGCTTCAGTATTTCGCGCTGCCCAGCCTGGCGCCCTTGAGCCGCGCCTCGCGCCAAGCGCGAGCAGCTTGATACTGCTCAGCCAGGCGCGCAACGCTGGCAGATCTCTGGTCGTACAGGCGCCGCTGAGCCCGCGGTTCACGCTTGGCGAGCGCGTACGCTGCGATGATAGGCAGGCCAATGGTGCTATCCAGATAACAGACCACGGCGCTGGGCAACTGGCTGGGATCTACCTTGCCCCAACTGACCGCTTCTGACGGCGTCGCGCCCGACAGGCCTCCAGTGTCCGGCCGGGCATCGGTAATCTGCAGGTAGTAGTCGTGCCCAGATTCATCGATCCCCAACACCTCCTGAATCTGGGGTTCAGTCTGAAGCACGAAGTTCTTTGGGCTCCCCCCGCCGATCATCACGACGGCGCTCTTGCCTCCGTCCCGTTTCGCATCGAGCACGATCGCGGCAGTCTCGTTGACGTCGGCCGAAACATCAAACCGCAGACCGTGACCGTCGAGGGCCAATTCGGCCACATTCATGCCCATCGACGAGTCACCCGGTGAGGACGTGTAAATCGGTACACCATGCTCGTGTGCAACAGAGAGGATTGATTTGCGCTCGAGCCCCAGCGCTCGCTCCCGCTCCTGCAGATAGCCACCTACCAGATGGTGATACTCGGCGGTGCTCATGCAACGCTGAAACTCCTCCTTCCGCGACACCTCGCCCAAGAACCTATCGGTGCGCAGCAGTACATCGTAGTCGAAGAACACGTCGTAGATCCGGACAACCCCCGCCTCCCGCAGAGCAATGTCATCGGCGAAAGGAGAGCCCCGATGCATTGAGAGACCAAGTGCGAAATGCGCATCATGGTACAGGTTTGCGCCCGTCGATACGATCCAGTCTACGAAGCCTGCCTCTATGAGCGGAATGACAACCGACACACCAAGCCCGGCGGGAGTGAGCGCTCCCGTGAGGCTCATACCCACCGTGGTCTCAGGCGCAAGTATCCTCTCAGTGAACAGTTCGCAGGCCTCCCGCAATCGTCCGGCATTGTATGCATGGAATGTGTTGTCGACTAACTCGACGACGGTTTCGTGGCCGGTGATGGCAGGTGGATCGATACTCCGCCCAGCAAGGTATGCGTGGGTCATCAGTCGCGTCCTTTTGGTAAGTCACGGCGGCAGCTAGACGTCTGGCGAACGGTTGCGCCAGCCGTCGAGCACTATCTCGACAACGCGGGATGGATCGTCGGTCAGGTGGAACAGATCCAGATCGCCTGGACCTATCTTTCCCTCTGCCCGCACTGTAGAGTCCAGCCAACTGACAAAGCCATCCCAGTACTGCTCGCCCATCAACACGATGGGTATCGCACCTATCTTCCCGGTCTGGCGCAGCGTCAAGACCTCGCACAGCTCATCTAGGGTTCCGTATCCACCAGGAGGGAAGATGAATGCGGACGAATACTTCACCAACATGGTCTTACGAGCGAACATGTAGCGGAAATGAACGGTTCGATCAACATAGGGATTCACCTCCTGCTCTTCGGGCAACTCGATGTTCAAGCCGATTGAGAGCGTCCCTGCTTCCTGGGCACCGCGGTTTGCAGCCTCCATGACTCCGCTTCCGGCTCCTGTTATTATGGCGAAGTTGTTTTCACCGAGCAGTCTGGCGGTTTCGACGGTCCGCTGATACCAGAAGTCGTGGACTGGCATTCTGGCAGACCCAAAGAACGTGACTGCTGCGCGCACGTCCGCAAGCTCGTCGAACCCTTCAACAAATTCGCCCAGGATGCGCAGGGCGCGCCATGGATCGGTGTGCACGAAAGCACGTCGTTCGATGATGGTCGGGGGCTTGAATAGACGCTCATCGGCCGTGAGGTGCTCTCCCGGGATGCGATTGGAATCAGGACTTGAGGATTTGGATTGCTGCGACATTGTCTTCCTTGATGTTGTAGAAAAAGGGAGAAAGGCGAACGTGTCCAGGTCTCGCATCCGCAATGATGTCCGCTTCGGCCAGCCGCCGCACCCGCATCCGAGGATCGCCATCCGGGATCATCACGATTGCTGCGCGCCCCTCAGGGCACGACGCAACCTTTGGCTGCAACCCAGCCTCCGCAGCCCGGGCAATCAGATCCTCCGTGAGATCTCGTACCACCTCTCTCACAGCTGGCACTCCGATCTCGTGAATGATCTCGAGTCCACCTAGCTGAGCGAACACAGCTGCCAGCGACGGGGTTCCCTGCTCGAAGCGGCGCGCATCCGAATGCCAGTCGATCCGATGGGGGTCGAAATCGAACTGCCGCTCACTTGCGAACCAGCCCGACACAGTAGGCACTAGCTGCCTGGCCAGGTCTCGTCGCACGTAGAGGAACACGATCCCGGGGCCACCCAACAGCCACTTGAGACCTCCAGCGCACAAGAAGTCTACTCCGGTGCGATGAACGTCTACCGGAATCTGCCCCACACTCTGGTAGGCATCCACAAAACAGAGGGCACCGCGCGCGTGAGCGATCTCTGCCACAGCCGTGATATCCTGAATCGCTCCTGTCGTGAAGAACACGTGTGATGTAGCGACCAACGCCGTTCGGTCGTCGACCGCATCAGCTATTGCTTGCACTGGCACCGAGATCCCGTCAGGGCTTTCCACAACGACGACCTCCACACCGGCGGACTGCTTGACAAGCCATTGGTAGGCCACCGTTGGGAAATCCAGAGAGGTGGTCACGACCTTGGGTCGGCGATTGTAGTCGATGCTGCTCGCTAGGACTGACGTAGCAGTCGAGACCGAGGCGTGAAGCGCTATCTCGCTCGGGTCAGCGCCGATGACTGCGGCATAGCTGCCTCGTAACTCATCGAGCGCTTCCCACCAGACGTCATACCAAGCTGAAGCACCCCGCGTGTGCCACATGCCGAGATACTCCGCGACCCGTCGCTCCACCCTAGTGGAAAGGGCCCCGAGTGAGCAGGAATTCAGGTAGATTTTTGTTTGAAAGATGGGGAACTCGCCACGATAGTGCGACAGCGGGTGTGGGCTCGGCTGATCCGGTTCTGTCCTCATGTACGCCAATATAAGGGGGTGTTGAAGGCCGAGTCAGGATCGAGCACGGTGATAAGCGCATGACCGGCCGGTGATAGAAGTGGGGCAGCTGGTGGCCGGCCACGCATTCCAATTGAATGCTGAGGCCCTACGGTGATTGACCAGCCACGATTGTCAACAGCTGTACGGCGGCCAAATTTCACTCGTGAATTGTCCAGGGTACTGCCCTGCGGCACTACCAAGCGAGCCACAGTCAGTCACTGTTACGCGCTCACGGGAGGCTAGTTGGACAGACCGAACCGCGAACCGACCAGAGGAGCGACTGGAAGATGGCTGCCACTGCTCTTCAGGCTAGCAGGGCGAGCTATTCTCAACCCACGTCTCGCGATCGACCTGACGCGCACGGCTTGGGCGTTTCGCGCCAGAGGTTGGCACCGTGCTGCACCGTTCCTCCCACTGCCGCCGAAGGAGTACATACAGTGGCGCATGCACACCGCTTACGGTGACGAATGCGCGGTTCCACCGGTCGACGACGTCGTGCGGTTCGCGCGGTGGCGCAGGGAGGTCATGCACTTGTGAATTCTGAGAGGCGGTCGGGTTTGGTGAAACGGCGCGCCATCGAGCTGGGATTCGACTCGGTTGGCATAACAGACCTTCGGCCCGTGCCTCACGCCGACGTGCTACACGAGTGGCTGTCACGGGGAATGGCCGGGACAATGCGCTACATGCATCGTCAGGAGAGACACCGGAAGGAGCCGAGTACCATCCTTCCAACAGCGTCCCACGCAATCATTGTAAGCAGAGGCTACTGCACCAACGAGGTTACCCGGCCCGCCGGCTCGGGGAGAGTGGCAAAATATGCTAGAGGACGCGACTATCACGTGGCGCTGAAGCGGCCGCTCGAAAACCTCACATGGTATGTAACGTCTCTCGGCGGTGCGGACACGATTGCACGGTATTACGTAGACGCGGGGCCGGTGCCGGAGCGCGAGCTTGCCCAGCGGGCGGGGTTGGGGTGGATCGGGAAGAACACGATGCTTCTCACGCCTGGCCGCGGATCGTTCTTCTTTCTGGCCACGGTACTGACCAGCCTGGACTTGGCACCCGACGACCCTTTCGAGGCTGACCGCTGTGGCAGCTGCAGGCGGTGTCTGGACGCCTGCCCGACGAAGGCCTTCGAGCGCGAACGCCTGCTCGACAGCAGGCGCTGCATTTCGTATCTAACGATAGAACACAAGGGTGAGATCCTGCCTGCAATCAGACCGTTGCTGGGAGACTGGATTTTCGGCTGTGACGTGTGTCAAGACGTGTGCCCGTGGAATCACAAATTCGCGACGGAATCCCGGGACCCAGTTCTGGCCATGGACCCGGCCCGCGCCTTCGAGGATCTCAACACTTTGATTCAGATCAGCGATGCCGAGTTCGCGAGTCGCTTCGGTTGGACTCCTCTCGAGCGACCCGGCAAACGCCGGATGCAGCGTAACGCGGCGATCGCGTCTGAAAACTCAAACAGAGAGGCCACATGGCGGACGTCCCAGACACAGTGACGGATCCGGCGCTGCGAGTCCGTCTCACCGAGATCCAGCAACGGTTGCAGGAAGGACTCTCGGGCATCGACGCACACCACAGGTTGACAGGCAAGCCGGTGAGTTTCCGCGTCATATCTGGGCAGACCTTGGAGATAATATTCAAAGAGGTGCCAAGCATCGATGAGGCGGAAGTCCTCGGGGTGAAGCACTTGATTGGGGAGAACTGCTACTGCCACATATTCCCGCAGACAGCTGAGACACTGGCCGTGAGGTTTGTATTGCCGCTCAAGCGCAGGTGACGGTATCGCAGCGCTCAGCCGGACTCGCACGTCCCAGGGTCGTGATGCACGGGCAGTCTGTGGTCACGCCCATCACAGCCCAGTCGGATGATCAAGAAAGTCCCAAGGCAGCCCGAACTCCTCCTCGATGTGACTTGCTAGCGCCTTAACTCCCACCGTTTCCGTCGCATAATGGCCCGCGTATACGACGTTCAGTCGCAGCTCCTCGGCGTCGAAGTGAGTGTGGTGTGAGCCTTCCCCGGTCAGATACAGATCGGCACCAGCATCGCTTGCGTGTCCGATCAAACCTCCACCGCCTCCCGAGACTACGGCAACTCGAGTCAACCGGTCGGGCCCAGCCGCGATTACGTGAGGCTCCACCGCAAGACGCTGCCGCAGACGCGTGATGAACTCCCCCAATGACAGATCGACTTCTCCGACTAGACCGATGGCTTGGCCCTCGGGGTCGGCGAAAGGTTCCGGGTTCATTATTCCCATCAGATCTGCGAGCCTCGCATTGTTGCCAACCTCCGGGTGCACGTCCAGAGGTATGTGAGCCGAGTAGACCGCGATGTCGCTCTCAATGAGCTTTCGTACGCGACGACCGTGGCGTCCGGTTAGGGGTTCGAGACCGCGCCAAAACAGACCGTGGTGGACCAACAGGAAATCGGCTCCCCGGGCAGCCGTGGCATCGATGCTGACCTGGCACGCATCCACCGCAGCGGCTACGCGGTTGACCACACCCGAGTTCTCAACCTGGAGACCGTTCAAAGCCTCTGGGCGATCAGGGACTTGGACGATGCCAAGATAGTCGTCGAGGTACCGGGTCAGCCTGCGAAGATCAGTCGCCATCTTGGATCGGCATGAACGACGTCACAGCGCCAGGGAAAGTTCAGACAGCATCGCGACAGCATAGCGGCGGCATCGTAACACTCAACTCCACAGCGCGTGCTGAACGAGTGTCTTTAAGCTGTTGGTGGAAGACGTACTTACAGATATCCTCACGTAATTCACATGAGCGTGTGGAAAGCCGCTGGCACATCAGGAGGCCACGGTGCGACCTTGGCGCTCTGAGCCAGTGGAACTCGACCTAGATCCAGCAGTCGCAGCAGCCGCGGGATCTCCCATTCTGACGTTGCCGTTGACCTCACCACCCTCGTGCACCAGTATGCGCTGGGTCGCGATGTCGCCCTCAACGGTCGCGGCGTCTTGGACTTCGACGCGTTCTGAGGCCTGGATCGATCCGGCTACTCGCCCGCCAACGATGGCTTCTTTGGTGATCACATCACCCCTCACATATCCGCCCTTCGAAATCAGGACCTGGCGCGCGGCACGCACGTTACCCTCCACCGTTCCGTCGATCTTCACCACGCCCTCGGTTCTGAGTTCCCCGACCACGGTCAGATCGGCGGCTACGATCGAGAGGCCGCCCTCACGCCCCTGGGAACGTCCGGAGCTATCCGCCATGCCGTCAGCCTCCCCTGACGAGAATATTGCCATTATTGCACTCCATAGTCACCTGTGATCTCGGGTCGATCGGCTCACCATCCTTGAGCACTTCAAAATGTAGATGCGGGGCGGTCGAACGCCCTGTGGATCCGGATAGTCCGATCACCTGCCCGGCGCGGACCGAGTCGCCACGCGCTACCAACAAACGCGAGGCATGACCATACATGCTTGTGTATCCGTCCGGATGCTCCAGTCTGACAAACAGTCCGTACTCTGGATCCCGCCCCGCGGCTCGCACCAAGCCACCACCGGCGGCCCGAATCGGCGTTCCCTGAGCGACTGCTATGTCCAACCCTTGATGGACTTCAGCGGATCCACCGGGGCCGACTGGGCCGCGCGTGATCACACCAGCTTGATCGAGCGGCCAGTGGCTGGGAACGGATGCCCCGACTTCATAACAGGGCGGTGCGTTTGGACCTCTTGCGATCACCGCCGGCAGACTCGCCACGGCCGCCTCCTGACGCTGCAGCTCCGGTACCACTTCAGCTCCGAGCATGCTTCGCAGCTGCCCGTAACGTGCTTCGGCGTATTCGAGGCGCTCCGCCAGGCGTTGGACCTGTTGATTCTCGGCCCTTAGTCGCTCAACTTCCCGCTTGAGACCAGGCACTTCGGCTGCCGTCCTGGCGATCGGCGTGTAAAGCACCCCAGCCACGAGGATCACGACAGCCAGTATCACCCCGCCGATCAGGCCTGTCCGCAGCAGCCAGATCGGAAGCCGCAGCGACCGCGACTCTAGCTCACCTTCCTTGTGAACGATTATCGTCGCCGTTCGCCTGTGGTTAGTCATCCTTCAAACGGCTTCCCAAGCATCAGATCCAGGATGCGAGTCAGATCGTCGTTCGAGTAGAAGTTGATCGTTAGGCGACCGCCACCACGTCCCCGCTGGGACACGTATACGTCGGTCTGTAGATGGCGCCGCAACGCGTCCTCAATGCGGCGGGCTTCCGGCGACAGTTTTCTGCCGTCCCTTGTGGTCCGGGGTCGTCGCTGGGGAGTGCGGGTACCTCTAGCGCGAACCTCCACCTCCCTGACGGAGAGTCCGTCCTTGACCACGAGCCGCGCTAGCCGTTCCACTGCGCGACTGTCAGTGAGCTGTAACAGCGCCCGTGCGTGGCCCACATCCATCTTGCCATCGTGCAGCATCTGCTGCACCTCCCGAGGTAGCTTCAGCAGTCGCAGTGCATTGGCGATCGTGGACCTGTCTCTGCCCACCAGATCAGCCACCTCGCTCTGCGTTGCATGGAAGTCCTCCACCAAACGGTGGTACCCGTTCGCCTCATCGATGGGAGAGAGCGCGTCGCGCTGCAGGTTCTCGACCAGGGCAAGAGCCAGCAGCGTACGATCGTCCACGTCACGCACCACGGCGCCGATTTCGGACCACTCCAGTTGCCGTGCTGCCCGCCAGCGACGCTCCCCAGCGATGAGCTCGTAGGTACCATCCCCTACCGGGCGCAGGACTATCGGCTGCAGCAATCCCGACGCGCGCATCGAGTTTGCCAATTCACTGATGGCCTGTTGGTCAAACGCGTTGCGCGGTTGGAACGGGTTGGGACGAATCCGGTCGAGTGGAACACGACGCAACTCCCCAGATTCCGTCGCCTCGGCGGTAGTCGTGGGTCCGAGCAAGGCCTCCAGGCCACGTCCCAACCGACGCCTTGCCGCTGTCATGCAGGCACCTGTTTGGCCGCGTCCAGCACGCCAGGAGATCTCTCCTTAGCTTCGACGCGTGCGACGAGCTCTTGGGCCAGGGCCAGGTAACTCTTTGCACCGATAGACCGAACATCGTAGAGAATGATGGGCATGCCAAAGCTAGGGGCTTCGGCCAACCTCACGTTGCGCGGAATCGCCGTGCGGTAGACGCTAGCTCCGAAGTACTCCCGCGCTTCTACTCCAACCTGCTTGGACAGGTTGAGTCGAGCATCGTACATCGTGAGCAGCACGCCTTCGATTGCCAGATCTGGGTTGAAGTTGCGCTGCACGAGATTGATGGTGTTGAGCAATTGCGATAGCCCTTCAAGGGCGTAGTACTCGCATTGAATTGGTATGATGACCGAGTCTGCAGCTGTGAGCATGTTCAGCGTGAGCAGCCCGAGCGAGGGGGGACAATCAATTAGCGTGAAGTCGTATTGGCCTCGAACCGGTTCGAGGGCCGTTCTCAGAATGGACTCCCTGCGTGTTCGATTCACCAGCTCGAGCTCCGCACCCACGAGATCCTGGGTAGACGGCGCCACGTCGAGCAGCGGCAGACCTACGGCATGGTGAATGATCTCCACCAGCGGTTCACCGCTCATTACGACATCGTAAAGCGATGCCTCAAGCTCGGTCTTGTCCAGACCTACACCACTAGTGGCATTCGCCTGCGGATCGGCGTCGACGAGGAGAGTCGACTTCTCGGCAGCCGCAATCGATGCAGCCAAATTCACCGCGGTGGTGGTCTTCCCGACACCACCTTTCTGATTCGCAATCGCAATAACTTTGCCCATCTACCGAAGCCCTTGTATAACAATTATTTAGGACGGCAGCCGATGAATTAGGACAATACGAGAATCCGCGGCAGGAATATATCGTGAGAGGGTAAGGTGGTAAAGGAACCGGGGTGCGGTACGCGCTGTTTCACGTGAAACCCAGCATACAGTTTCACATGAAACAGCATGTCATGCTACCGCCCTTCCCCTGCGGGACACCTCCAGAACGAGGTTCTGCAGGTCCGCAGGGGAAACCCCAGGTATGCGGGCCGCCTGAGCAAGTGACTCGGGCCGCACCCGGTCAAGCTTCTGGCGTGCTTCAGTACTCAGGCTGGCCAACCTGAGGTAGGGCAGGTCGTGTGGCAACGCAAAATCAGCCAACGACTTTAGCTTATCGATGGCTTGGCGTTCTCGCTCCAAATAACCGGCGTACTTGAGTCCGATCTCGACCGTCGTCCACACATCGTCGCTTACGAGCGGTGCCTTGGCCGGCGCCTCCTGAGCCAATGTCCTCAGAGACACACGGGGACGTCGAGCCAGCTCCGACATCTTCTGGGGCGCCGAGATTGGTGACTCACCGGCCTGTTCGAGAACGTGGTTCGCCGTGGCCGGTTTGAGAACCACGTCGGTGGTGAAGGCGAGCAAGGCCTGCTCCTGCCCCATTCGCTCCCCAAGCTTGCCCTGTTCGTCGGCGTTCAGCATTCCCAGGGTCCGCGCGAGGCTGCCCAGCCGTTTTAGTGCATTGTCCTGGCGCAGCATCAATCTGAACTCGGCCCGCGACGTGAACAGACGGTAGGGTTCATCCACCCCGCGTGTTACCAGATCGTCCACTAAGACACCGATGTAACTATCCTCCCGCGCCAGGACCACGGGATCCTTCTCCATAGCTCGCTGTGCTGCGTTGATCCCTGCAAGTAGTCCCTGCCCGCCGGCCTCCTCATAACCGGTTGTACCGTTTATCTGGCCCGCGAAGAAGAGACCATCGACGGCCTTGACCTCCAACCACGGCGTCAGTTGGTCTGGCGGATAGTAGTCGTACTCTATCGCGTAGCCGTACCGAGTTAGCCGTGCTCGTTCCAGGCCTGGTACCGCGTGGACGAACTCATTCTGCACAGCAGCCGGAAGCGATGTAGAAAGGCCGTTGACATAGAGCTCCGAGGTGTCCAACCCTTCCGGCTCAAGAAAGATCTGGTGTCTCTCTGCGTCCGGAAACCGCACAACTTTGTCCTCTATCGACGGACAATACCGCGGTCCCCGCCCTGCGATGGCACCCCCGTATAAAGCTGACTCGTGGATGTGAAGCGTTATGATGTCTCGCACCGGCTTTCCAGCCCAGGTGATCCAGCATGGCCTCTGCTCCGGTCGCCGTTCTGTCACGTAGTGGGCAAACGGGCCCGATCCTTCGTCGCCATCCTGGCGCTCTAGCTGCCCGTAGTCCACGGAGCGGCCGTCAATCCTTGGCGGAGTCCCTGTTTTGAAGCGATCGACCCGAAGCCCAATTGCCTCAAGCTGCTCGGCTATGTCCACCACTGGGGGATCCCCTGATCGGCCACCCGGTACCCGGGTATCCGTCCCGATGTGTATGACGCCGCGGAGGAATGTGCCGGCGGTCAGCACGACCGTGCGCGCAGGGATACGGCGTCCGTCCGTGGTCACGACACCGACTACACGGCGCCCCGATAACGACAGTGACGCGACAGTACCCTGACTGATCTCCAGGTTCGGCCGCTGCTCCAACAGAGACCTGATGGCGCGTCGATATAGTCCACGATCACACTGTGCGCGTGGAGCCCACACTGCCGGACCCTTGGAACGGTTGAGCATCTTGAATTGAATCGCGCTGCGATCAGCCGCGCGACCCATGATCCCTCCCATGGCGTCGATCTCTCGGACGACCGTGCCCTTGGCAATTCCGCCGATGGCCGGGTTACACGACATCTGCCCGATGGTTTCAAGGCTCGATGTGACGAGTAGAACGCGAAGACCAAACCGCGCGGCAGCGCAGGCTGCCTCAGAGCCGGCGTGGCCGGCACCAATCACGAGCACATCAAAGGGTTGTGACATGGGCGGGAATAATAGTCGTGCAAATAGGTGGACGTACAGATGCGGCGCATCGCATGTCACGTCCACAACACCCTAGCACTGTTGATACAGTGATACAACTGGACAGGCCACCGTCTTTGGCCTACTGGGATCGCTCACCTTGCCGTTCCGGAATCCACAACCGGAAAGAAGAAGGGACAGTCGGCCCGAGAATCACGCGATCGGTTATCCGGCATGACTGCAGACCCGGCCCTATACCTAGTGCGTGCGACTACAACGGGGACCCTTGAGACAACTACAGGCGTACATGCCTACGCTGCCCTCACCCACCTGATTACCTCCCTCGGGCTCGGTCGCTTGCCGTACATCAGAATACCGACTCGGTATATCCTACCAGCGATCCATGTGACAATGATCAGTCCGAGGACCAGCAGCAGCACCGAGCCTATCAACTCTACCAGCGATACGTCGGACACGACCCAACGTCCCGGCATTGAGATCGGTGAACTAAGAGGGATCAGCGTTAGCGCGATGAACAGCGCCCCGTCGGGCTCTGTCAACATCGCCATTAGTGATACCACTGCCGGTATCGCGTAGAACAGGGTCACCGGTGCCTGGGCCTGGCGCGCCTCTGCCTCGCTGCTCGACATCGCTGCCACTGCAGCAAACATCGCGGCGTAGAGGAAGTAGCCCAGCACGAAATACACGAGCAGGACCACTATGGTTGAGACAGGGACTTCCGGTAGCGGAAAGGCTTGAGCCGAAGTCTCCAATCCCATCATCCGCCCCAACACTTCGCGCTGTGTCAGCAACAGACGGGCTGTCACAGCCCAGATGAGGAGCTGAAACAACCCAACCGCACCAACCCCGACAACTTTCCCAGCCAACAACTCAAACGGCCTCAGGCTCGACACCAGCACCTCCACAATGCGTGTGGTCTTCTCTTCCACGACGGCTCCCAAGACCTGCACACCGTAGAGCAGGATGGCCATGTAGAGTAAGAACCACATGATGTAGGCCATGATGAAAGTCGTCTCGCCCGACTGTTCGGTCGCCTCGCCACCTCGTATGGTCACTGTTTGCAGGTTCAGCGGAATACTACTGGCTTGTGTCACTTTCTGCGGATCCACTCCGAGATCGCTCAGCCGCTCAGTCAACAACGCCCGCGCCACGAAGCGCTCCATAATCTCCATGTCCAGTTGCGCTGCTGCATTGGAACCACGGTACTCGGCTCGCCCGTCTGCCACCGTCTGATCAGTCACTATCAGGAATCCGTCGAGCTCCTTGACGCCTACGGCTGCGGCAAGAGAATCCGCAACGTCCTCTAGCCGCACCAACTCGACTTCCATACGGGAGGCCGTTATCGGGGCACCAGTGTTCAACACGTCCGTCACCCGCGCGCCGAACCCCGTCGTAGTAGCATCCAATACGGCGATCGACCTTTCTCGCCCTCCCCCACTAGCCATCAACACCGGCAGGAAGACGAACAACGCCATTAGAACCGGCCCTAACACCGTGGAAAGAACGAACCACTTGGTCCGCACTCGGGCAATGAACTCACGGCGCAGCACGACCCAGATCTTATGCATCACCCACCCCCTCGCTGGCCGATGCCGTAGCTGCACTTGGGCCTACCAGATCGATGAAGATCTTGTTCAGCGTCGGCTCGGCGATCTCGAAGCGCGTCACGTGTGCGCCTGATTGCACCAAGCCGTGAAGCAACCGTTGCGGATCGCCGCCCGCGGCCAGCTCGACCTCGGCGTATTGGCCATAGCTATCGGCCTTCTCTACGAGCGTCCGATCGTTGAACAGGCCTCTTACAGAGTCCAAGCCCTGTTCGACCGCTACGATCACGTGGTTCCCACCGTGCCTGCGCTTGACCTCCCCCAACGGTCCATCGACCACCTTCGCACCTTGGGCGATTATGCACACCGAGTCACACAGTTTCTCCGCCTGCTCCATGATGTGAGTAGAGAACAAGGTCGTCGTACCGCGCTGCTTGAGTTCCACGACGATGTCCTTCATCACCTGTGTGTTCACCGGATCGAGGCCTGCAAACGGCTCGTCGAGTATCACCAATTCGGGTTCGTGCTGGAGTGTCGAGATAAACTGAACCTTCTGTTGCATCCCCTTGGAGAGGTCATCGACCTTCTTGTCGACCCAATCCGCCAATCCCAGGAGGTGTAGCCACTGCACCGCGTTCCTTCTAGCTTGCCGCCAGTTGACTCCCTTTATCTGGGCTAGGAACACCAATAGATCGATCACCTTCATCTTGCGGTAGAGGCCCCGCTCTTCAGGCAGGTACCCGATCTTCTGGCTGAGTTCACGGCCCCGTTTCGCCTGACCGAACAGCCGGATGCTGCCGGAGTCGGGTGCGATGATTGCCATGATCATGCGTATGGTCGTGGTTTTGCCGGCCCCGTTTGGCCCCAGCAGGCCATATACGGCGCCCTGGGGAACACGCAGATCTAAGTCACGCACCGCAGTATGGCCAGCAAAGCGTTTCGTCACGCCGTTGATCTCAACCGTCGGCTGGTCAACCATGGTTCGTTGCCCAGAGGGCTTTATGAGTTCCGTCCACCACCGTTGAGAGACGCATCCGCCAAAACTCCCGCAAAGGTCATCGAGGCCGGTACCAGAATCCACCTCGTATGTCTTAGCCCACTGTCGAGGAACCGCACCGACTCTCCGGAGGTTAATTATAGCGGGTTAATGATTTCAAGATACGAGCGGCCTCCGCGTAGGATGATGCGTGACCGCCGCCTCGGCATCGCGCCACAAATCCGGATGCGGAATCTATCACCGTCCTCGTGGAGAGGTCACCGCATGGAATCAAACACATGCTGATGGCCAGATTATCCGAGCGGCTTCACAGCCTGAGCCAAATCAAAACCCCACCAGCTCTGCGGCTGCGAGTGGTCGCTGCTCTCGACGCAGCCGATCGGAGAGCCACACCAACGCGTCCAGCTCGTCGCCTAGGGTGGGACCGAGCACGTTGGCTGTCCTTGGTGGCAGTGGC
>CP070666.1:4654213-4658309 GCA_020351775.1 Gemmatimonadota bacterium
ACGGAGACTGGGGGTACGGTGAACAAGACCGAGTTGCAGGAAGCATTGGCATCGGAGGCGAACTTGTCCAAGGCGGACGCCGCCCGAGCCATCGATGCGCTGTTCGGCACCAGTGGGGTAATCGCCGCGGAACTTAAGAAGGGTGGCAAGGTACAGATCACTGGCTTCGGCAGCTTCGTCGTGCGCCAGCGTGCAGCCCGCACGGGCCGAGATCCGAGAACTGGCCAGGCTCTGCAGATCGCAGCGGCCAACGTGCCCGCCTTCAAGGCCGGGCAGGGGTTGAAGGACGCACTGAACTAGCCGAGGTAGGCGGCCTGCCAACCACCAGCGGCTCGATGGTCGCTTAGCGGCGATCGAATCGGGCCGCCAGTTTCTTGCCCCGGACCACGAGACCGTCGAGCCCGCGCCGGACGGTTTCGGCCATGTCGGCCCGCACCTCGACCAGGGAATGACCATCCCGAATCTCCACCCTCCCGATCTGTGCTTTGGCCACGCCAACCGCATTCAGCAAGGCTCCGACCAGATCAGCAGTCCGGATGCGGTCTCGCCGGCCGGCATTGACCCTGATGTGTACCCAGGCCTGCGGGCTGCCCTCGGCCGGCTGCGCTTCGGGCGTGCCAACCCGTGCGGCGAGCGCGGCAGCCACCGTGGCCGGATCGTACTCGCTGAACAGCGGTTCCAGAGCCAGTAGCTCGCTAGCCCCACATCCCTGGGCTATCAACTGGCGTATTTCCTCGCGCAGTCGACCGGAGCGATCGCGAGCGCGATCGGCCTCTCCAGGAAGTCGTAGCACCCGGGCCTTCCGGCTGACTGCTTTCAAGTAGGGTACCTGGTACCCGCGCACCAACACGACGATATCCCGGGCCACGTCGTTCAGCGTCTCGAGAACGGCACCGCTGGGTAACGACATAGCGATGGCCAGTTCCGCCGAATCGGCAGCTCCAATCTGAAGCACCCGTACAGACGGATCGTCCGAGTACCCATCCGTGATGTCACGGGATTCATGCGTGGGGTCCCAGATGACGGCGCTGCGGGGATTGACGACGTCGAGTACAGAGCGAAGCGCTCCGGCAACGCCGATCGAGTCCGTGACTGCGTACCGCACTGTGACCGCCGGCACTTCCGGTATCTGAGCGGCTGGGACAACCAGGGCGCGGCGGGCGTGGCGCTCCGTAAAGTCTGCTATCAGTGTCTCGTCCGTGGTGGTGAACAGACGCTGCGCCTTGCCCGACTCCGCGAGAATCGTGTCGAGCTCGTTACCCTGATCCAGCTGGAGCAACAGTTCGGGCCAGCCAATCACCATTCGAGCCACGCGATCGAGTGCCAAGCTGGATCGCGATAGCAGTTCGAGAAGGTCTGCCGGAGTGACGACTAGAGAAGCGATTGCGTTCTGAGCGAGCTTGCGCCCCGTGCGGGCCAGCCCGGTGACGGCGTAGACGGGCGCCACAGCTCGCACGGCGCGCAGGGCTGCCGCGCCTTCAGCTATGCCCATTGCATCCGGAGCCACGATGACCGTCTGGAGTCCGACATCGGCGGTCGGCAGGAGTTGATGAAACAGCGGAAGGATGGCCCACCAGGCCGGTGGAGCGACGTACACCAGATTCTTACCGGTGCTCAATGCAGCGCGGTGGCCAGCATCGAACTCGGGCGTGAATTCCCAGGACACTGAGGCCTCAATTGTCAAAGAAACGGTGATGCAATCGACGCTGTGAGATGCTAGCTTGAACGTGTTGCCACCGCAACCAGGCAGGACGAGACCCTATGGCGTGCGGTCGGTGGGCGATCGGGTCCAGGGCGGCCACGAGCCACAGCTACTATCCACTTAGTGTTGAATGGGATTCCCATGGAGCGAAAGACGATAGTCGTGGTCGCAGTCATGACTGCGATAGCCGGCGGCCTGGCCGCACAGGAGCGACGGAGCACAAGAGAGCTGGGGATTGTTGTTGGCGTGCTTCCGCCCGGGCCCCTGAACGCCATCACCGATGTCCCCGGAGTCAGGGTGGGGCAGGTGACGGTGCTCAGTGGTGATTCGATCAACACAGGAGTCACTGCAATACTGCCCCACGGTAGCAACATCTTCCGCGAGAAGGTTCCGGCCGCTGTTGTCGTCGGGAATGCGTTTGGAAAGTTGACCGGTTCAACTCAGATCCAAGAGCTGGGAGAACTTGAATCCCCAATAGTGCTGACTTGCACTCTGTGTGTCCCACGGGCCGCAGATGCAGTGCTCACTTACCTGCTGTCGCTACCCGGCAACGAGGATGTCCGATCTGCGAATCCCGTGGTCGGTGAAACTAATGACGGCTTTCTGAATCACATCCGTCTGCGGCCCATCGGCGAATTTGATGTGCTGGAAGCGATAGGTGGTGCGGTGAGCGGTCCAGTGGTCCAAGGCAGCGTCGGGGCTGGCCGCGGCACTGTCGCGTTCGGCTGGAAGGGCGGCATCGGAACCGCGAGCAGGATACTGGCCGCTGACCTGGGTGGATGGACGGTGGGCGTGTTGGTGCAGACCAACTTCGGCGGAGTACTCTCGATCGCCGGTGCGCCGGTTGGCCAGGAGCTGGGAAGGTACTATCTGCGGAGGACAGAAGGCGATGAGGGAACGTCACCGGTTCGACGACGACAAAGCGAGATAGACACGGCCGACGGGTCAATAATGATCGTGGTCGCTACGGACGCCCCTCTGGGCCACCGCAACCTCACTCGATTGGGCCGTCGTGCGCTAGGGGGCCTGGCCCGCACGGGCAGCTCGATGACCAACGGGTCAGGCGACTATGTGATCGCCTTCAGCACCGTGAAGGTGACCGAGCTAGCGGGCGCTGGTCCGGTGCCGAACGATCGAATGAGTCCACTGTTCCAGGCAGCTATCGAGGCTACCGAGGAGGCCATCTACAACTCGATCTTGCTGGCGACCTCAGTCTCGGGATACCGGGGATCGGTGGATGCGCTACCTTTAGATGCGACAATGGCAATTCTCAGGCGTTATGGAGTTGTGAAGCCGTGACCGACACCACCCCCGATACTGCTTTCAAGCCCTCCAGAAACCTCGAGCATCTGGAACCTTCAGCGACACTGGCGATCAGCCAGGAGGCGCAGCGCCGTCGAACTGCCGGAGAGGACGTCGTGAACCTCTCTGCCGGAGAGCCTGACTTCGAGACGCCAAGGATCGTCAGTGAAGCTGGCGTCAGGGCGATTCAGCAAGGCAAGACGCACTACCCTCCGAATGCGGGGATCCTCGATCTCAGAGCCGCCGCCGCGAGGCAACTCTCCTTGCTCTCCGGAGGCAGGCCGGTCAACGCCGATAACATCATCGTGTCGTCCGGCGCGAAGCAGTCCGTGTTTAACGCCTGCTTCGTGTTGTTCAGCACCGGCGACGAGGTGCTGATTCCTTCACCCTATTGGGTCTCCTATCCTCAGATGGTGTATCTGGCGCGCGCCAAGCCGGTTGTGGTGCCGGGCCACGTGGATTGGAGTCTCAAAGTCGGCGTCGATCAGCTCGACAAAGCCGCGAACGCCCAGACGAAGGGATTGATTCTGTGCACGCCGTCGAATCCCACCGGAGCCGTGTATACCCGCTCGGAACTCAAGGCCATCGTGGGCTGGGCGAAAGAGCGTGACATCTGGGTCATTTCTGACGAGGTGTATCGACGCATTCACTACGGCTCCGGTCCGGCCCCATCAGTGTTGGACTTGTCCGACGATCACCTCGAACGGGTGGTGCTAGTGAGCGGTGCGAGCAAGAGCTATGCGATGACCGGATGGCGCATTGGCTTTGCACTGGCGCCCCGGCCAGTGGTCAAAGCCATGGCCGCATTCCAGTCACACGTCACTTCGGGGGCTTCGCATCCAGCTCAATGGGCCGCTGCAGCAGCGTATTCAGACGAACGGGTGGAAGCCGATGCTGAGCGGATGGTCAACGAGTTCAGGCAGAGGCGCGATCTCGTCGTCAGCCACTTTCGTGATAGGATGCCGGGAGTCGAGTTCGTCGATCCCTTGGGAGCGTTCTACTTCTTCTTCCGGGTCGACAATTTCTTCGACAGGGAGATGAACAGCGCGTTGAAGTTCTGCGAGAGACTGCTCGCAGAACGTGGTGTTGCGC
>CP070666.1:4658409-4662759 GCA_020351775.1 Gemmatimonadota bacterium
TCAGCGCCGGGCCGAAGAGGAACTGCAGAGCAAAACGCATGATCTCGGCGAGCGCGTCAAAGAGCTGAAGTGCCTCTACGGAATCTCGCGGCTGCGCGAGCACGAGTCGATGACTCTCGACGAGACGTTCCAGCAGGTTGCCAATTTGATCCCACCCTCCTGGCAATACCCGGAAATCACGGCAGCACGCATCGTGCTAAAAGGTAAGGTCTTCACCACCGAGAACTACAAGGAAACGCCCTGGCAACAGAGCAGCGAAATCATCACCGGCGGTGAGCGCGTGGGCCGCGTCGATGTGTGCTATCTCGAAGAGCGACCCCAACTGGCGGAAGGTCCCTTCCTCAGTGAGGAGCGGCACTTGATCGACGCAATCGCCGAGCGCCTGGGACGCACGGTCGGGCGCAAGTGGGCCGAAGAACGGATTCGCGACTATCAGCGCCAACTCAGACAAATGGCCTCGGAGCTTTCATTAATTGAGGAGCGTGAGCGTCGCCGAATTGCCACCGATCTCCACGACCGTATCGGCCAGACACTGGCTGTTACCCGCATCAAGCTCTCCGGCATCCGCGACTCCGCGCCGGACGTGCCGCTGGACGAGATCATGCAGCTGCTCGAGCGCACGATCGCGGACACGCGCTCGCTGACCTTCGAGCTCAGCCCGCCGGTCCTGCACGAGCTCGGCTTCGAGGCCGCCCTTGAATGGCTGGCCGGCAAGTTCCGCGACGAACACGGTATCGCCACGCAGTTTGTGGACGACAAGACGCCCAAGCCTCTCGGTGAAGACATGCGCGTCGTTGCGTTTCAGGCCGTGCGCGAGCAGTTGCACAACGCTGCCAAGCACGCGGACGCCAGCCTGGTTCGGGTCGGGGCCTCCACCGCCGGCAGCTTCGCACGCATCGAGGTCAGCGACGACGGTCGGGGATTCAATCCAGAGGAGCAGCTGGCGCGGCGGGGGGCGGCGAGTGGCTTTGGCTTGTTCAGTATCCGCGAACGCCTGGCCTACCTCGGCGGCCAGATGCAGATTGCCTCTGAGCCGACAACGGGCACCACCGTAACGCTGGTCGTGCCACTGATGACCGTCGACCAGGCGGAGGCCGTCGATGCCGAGCCGGATACGATGCCCTTCGGTACGCGGCAGATCAGAATCCTACTGGTCGACGACCAGAAGATCACCAGGGAGGGACTGCAGGCACTGCTCGATCACTACCCGGACCTCCATGTGGTTGGCGAGGCTGCCAGCGGAGGCGAAGCGATCCAGCTAGCCAGGGAGCTCACCCCCAATGTTGTGGTGATGGACGTCGCAATGCCTGGGATGAGTGGCATCGAGGCAACCAGGCGCATCATCGACGTGTTGCCAGATGCGAAGATCGTCGCCCTGTCGATGCACGCCGAGGGCCAGTACGTGCTGGAGATGCTTCGCGCCGGAGCGACGGGCTATCTACTGAAGGACTGCGCGCAGGAGGACCTCGCCCATGCCATCCGGGCGGTCAACGCCAAGCTGACCTTCTTCAGCCCCGGCATTGCCGACAGCGTCATTGAGGACTACGTCAGCAAACGGAGGACCGCCGAGGAAGAGCCGCGCCAGGACATCACACGACGGGAACGCGAAGTGCTCAAGCTGCTCGCCGAAGGCCACAACACCAAGCAGATCGCCCAGGCGCTGAACGTCAGTGTCAAAACCGTTGAGGCGCACCGCCAGCACATTATGGACAAGCTGGAGTTGCGCAGCTTGGCTGAGCTGACCAAGTACGCGATCCGCGAAGGCATCACTGACCTCGACACTTAGAGGGCCCGCTGGCGGCACGCGATCCAACCACCGTAACAGTCTCTAGGTAAATCCCTATTCGGAAACGCCTGATTGCGCCGCACCCGTCTGCCACTCGATAATCAGCTCGTGACTAACGGGCAGCCGCCACAAATCACCTGCGAGGTCCAATAGTCCAGATGAGCATTTCAGTATTGCTGGCCGACGATCATCAACTGGTGCGCCAGGGACTGCGGGCCCTGCTAAGCGCCTCGGACGAGATTGAGGTCGTCGGCGAAGCCGGTACAGGCCTGGAAGCCGTCGAGAAGGCGCGCGAACTGCGACCCGATGTTGTGGTACTCGATATCGCGATGCCCGTCCTCAATGGCATCGACGCCACGCGCCAGATCACTCGCGAATTGCCCGAGGTCAAGGTCGTCGCGTTGTCGATGCACGGCAATCGCCAGATCGTGCTCGAAGTGCTGCGTGCCGGTGCCAGGGGCTATGTGCTCAAGGACTGCGCCAAGGAGAGCCTTCTGCAGGCGATTCGCAATGTCAGCGCTGACTTGATGTTTCTGAGCCCGGAGCTGGCCGACATAGTGCTTGACGAGTTCGTCAAGCACGAGGATCAACGCAAAGAACAAGTCGCACCAAGCCTGACCAGGCGCGAGCTTGAGGTATTGAAGCTCATTGCTGACGGCTACAGCACGCGTGAAGCGGCGGAGCAACTCAGCGTCAGCGTCAAGACCGCGGAAACCTATCGCCGGCAACTGATGCGCAAACTCAACGTGGACAGTGTGCCTGCGTTGACCAAGCACGCGTTGCGGATCGGGCTCACCACGCTGGATTCTTAGGCTTTCTCGCTGGCATCACCACCTTCTTACCTAAGGGATTGCGGCAGTCACCTTCGGGGATTCCCTAACAGGGATTCTCCAATTGCGCGAATCCCTTGAGACAGGGACAATGCCACGGACCATGGAGCTGTGAGGCCGCATCGAGCCGAACGGCACACCAAGGCAGAGCGCTCCCTTGTTGTTGTCATCAACCCTTTGGGCTGATGGCAGAGAGCAGTCATGGTCCCAAACAGGCAGCAAACAAGGAGATGATGAAATGTCGCGCACTACAAAGGACAAGGTGACGGACACGCAGTTCGTCACGTCCCCGCGTGCAGTCGACCTGGGAATCTGCACCACCTGCAATTCCGCCCCGGAGTGCGTCAATCTCAAGGCTTCCAGCCGACCGATCTGGCACTGCGACCAGTTCGACGCGTACGAACCGCAGCCTGACCCGGGACCGCGGGCCGCGGACTTCAGTCCCGAGCCAGTAGTCGCGCCCAACGGCGGGCACGAGGGTCTGTGCCAGAACTGCAACTACCGCAAGTCGTGCGTCAATCGCGTGCCGGGCGTCGCGGTCTGGGAATGCGAGGAGCACTGCTGAACCACGAGCTGAATTAGTCAGCGACGCCCACAATTCAACCTGAGACGAGCATAGGATGAGCGAGGACGCTGCAAGCATAATCGAGAAGCACCAACAGGCGGGCAACGGGCTGATCTCAGTGCTGGAGGATATTCAGGCCAAGTTCGGATACCTGCCCGAGTCAGCCTTGAAAGAAGTCGCAGAGCGCACTAACCGATCCCTCGTGGACATCTACGGCGTCGCGACCTTCTATCGCGCGTTCAGCCTGCACCCGCGTGGCAAGCACCACATTGCCGTCTGTTCGGGAACAGCCTGCCACGTCCGCGGGGGCCCGCGCATTGCTGAGGAGGTTCAGCGCCAGCTGGGGATTGCCGCCGGCCAGACAACTGCGGACCGTGAGTTCACGCTCGAGACCGTCGCCTGCCTTGGCGCCTGCGCACTGGGGCCAATCATCACCGTCGATGGCCACTATTTCTCCAATGTCCGGACTTCCGGGATTCGCGAGATTCTCGACAACGCCAGGGCCGGCCTCGACATCGTGGAAGTCGAGGGAGACGACCGCATCTTCCCAGTGGAAGTCAGCTGTCCACGCTGCAACCACAGTCTGATGGACACCGAGCATCTCGTCGACGGGCTACCCGCAATCCGAGTCACCATCGCTTTCAATCAGAAGCACGGCTGGCTGCTGCTCTCAAGTTTGTACGGGAGCTACAACGTCTCCTCCGAATTCCCCATTCCGCAGGAGCTGGTCGCTCACTTCTTCTGTCCGCACTGCCACGCCGAGCTGTTGGGTGGGTCGCACTGTGCCGAGTGCGCAGCGCCCATGGTACCGATGATCGTGCGGGGCGGAGGAATCGTACAGATCTGCTCGCGTCGCGGATGCAAGGGGCACATGCTCGATCTCAGCGGAGTCAACGTTTAGGCAGCAAGCCGGAATCTCGTTAACGTACAAGACCTGGACGGTAAGCACCATGGAGAAACTCAAGTCCATAGCCGAGTTCAAGGCCGTGAAGGATCGCCTGACCGACGACAGCCAGCGTGGCAAGCCCACGATCGTGATCTCAGCGGGTACATGCGGACAGGCCAGTGGCGCCAGCGACCTGATTCGTCTCGCCAAGCGCGAATTGCTCAGCCGCGGCCTGGTCCACGACATCAATATCCGTGTCACCGGCTGTCACGGGTTCTGCGAA
>CP070666.1:4662859-4676376 GCA_020351775.1 Gemmatimonadota bacterium
CTCACTGTGAAGTAATCGCCCGGCTTCATTGGGGGGGTGGCCGTGCAGGCTCCCATTACTTTCTTGACCGTCACTTTCAGTTCGTACATATGTGCTCCTGGGACGATCAGGACTCGCCGCGCCTGGCGACCATAAACGGCGACAGGCGCCCTTCCTACTCTGAGGAGGCGCGCCCGTCGCCGATCAAATCCGGAAGTGTGTTCGGTCTAGCCGATGATCCTCCGGGACGCGCGCACCACTCGTCGCAGCCCTCGCCAGCGCCAGAACCACCAGCCATCCGAGTTGTACAGTCTGCGCGTCATGCCGCAACGGTAGCCCTCCGCAAGCGGCAGGTCAAGTGGAAGTTGCGTCTGCGTCAACAGCCGAAACCAGCAAGGACAGTCCGAGGTCAAGGCGTGAGAGTAGTCTGTCAACGGACACTACGGCTGCGCAGGATTCCCTCGACTCGGCACTTGCGGCATCCAGGTATAGCCCTCTGCCATGACTGCCAGGATTGCCTCGGCCGTCTTCGCTACGGCGTCGCCGGTCACGCCCAAGTACTTGGTGTTTCCAGATCTGCCGACGACCTCGTAGCGCCCCAGAACGATCCCACTGTCACCATCGATGAACTCAACATCGGCTGTCATGGAAGCTCGCCCAGCCCACTCACCGAGGAAGAAGCGTCTTGCCCCACCGATCTTCCTGATTCCAGAGATGGAGACTCTGACCAGGACCGCGTCTTCGTGCTCCCCAGGCACGCCACCGAGAGAGACTTGCGAAACGGCATCCAACGCTCTGAAGCGGTCGACCAGCTCAACCTCCAGATCCGAGATCTCGCGGGAGATGTCCTCGGGGACGTTGGATTCGACGCTGGCAATGTGGATATGCAAGTCACCCGCTCGCTGCAGGGGCTGGATCGGCGTCGTCTGGAAGGTGGCGGTACACCCACCCGACATCATGAGGAGGGGCAGCAGCACGGTTCCGTTGCGAAGAGAAAGACGACTCATGGTATGCTCCTTCCACAAAGAGTGTGTCCCGTAGGTCGGCTCCGCTGGCCTCCGTGACGCGGCCGTCATTCGACACGCAATGCCGCCATCGGATCCAACCGCACTGCTCGTCTTGCCGGCAGGTAAGCTGCAAGTAGTCCCACCAACAGGAGCAGCAGCGAGATCACAAGCAGGGTGCCTGGGTCAGCTGGGTTTACTTCGTACAGCAACGCGCTCAGCGTGCGCGACAGCATCAGTGATCCGGCGAGGCCCAACAGGATTCCAACGCCTGACAGGGCTAGTGCCCGTCCGACCACGACGCGTCGTACGTCGGCGCCGTGAGCCCCGAGGGCGATTCGGATGCCAATCTCCGCGGTTCGATTTCTCACCAGGAAGGCAAGGACTCCGTACAGCCCGACGGCCGCCAGAGAGACCGCGATCGCTGCAAAGACGGCGATGAGCAACAGGTTGAATCGGCGGGGGGCTAGCTGTGTCCTCATGCGGTCTTCGAGTGTCGTGAGAAGCGGGATCGGCTGCGTTGCGTCCACAGCCCAAATCCTGTCCCGCAGAGTCGCCCCGAGCGTGGCAGCGATGTCTGGTTCGGTGCGCACGACCGCGTACAGGAAGCGGGACCCGTTTGCCTCCTGTTCGTAGGGGACGTAGACGGCGTGTGCCGCGGGCCACTCCAGTCCATCAAAACGCACATCCCCCACGACCCCCACGACCGTCCGCGCAGGCGGAGGATTCTCATCGAAGGGTTTGGGAAGGCCGATCAAGACTCGCTTGCCAATTGGGTCTTCGTTGCGGAAGCAGCTCTGCGCCAGCGATTCGCTCAACACCGCCACCGGCTCTGCAACACGGTCATCGGCGTCAACGAAGTCCCTGCCTCTCAGGATGGGCATACCCATTGTCCGGAAGTAGCCAGGCGTCACCATGACGTAGCGCTTGGTCTCCACTTCGCTCGTGGAACTCGGCGCCGGTCGATCCACCGGCCAGAACCACCGATTCCACGACGTGGGGAAGAACGGCGGGTAAGGTGTTACTGCTGCCGATTGAACCTCGGGAAGCGCCTCCACTTGTGCCACCACCTCACGCACGTATTCGCGGCGGTCTTGTCGCTGGGGGGAAGTCGAGATACCCACGATCACGACACCCTTGGGGTCCACACCCGCGTCCACCTGGTTGAGGCGGGCAAAGCTCTTCAGGAAGAGGCCGGCACCTGTGAGGAGAACGAGAGCCGCTGCCACCTCCGTCACCACGAGAGCGTTTTGGAGTCGGCTGCTCTTCCGCCGGTGCGGTCCGCTGCGGGACCCGGGAGAGAGAACACAAGAGAGATCGACCTTGGAGCCTCGCAACGTGGGTACAACTCCAAAGATCACGACGGCTACTAGCGCCCCGATCACCACGAAGCCGACCGTCCGCAGATCCGGCGTGACGTCAACCAGCTCTCCGATCCACGTCTGAGCCAGAGCCGCAGCCAGGGTCGACGAGAGGTAGGCGAGGCCCAGCCCCAGGGCCGAGCCTACTCCAGCGAGGAGGAGACTCTCAAGCGCAAGAAGACGGACCAGGCACGATCGCGATGCGCCGAGCGCGGATCTCAGCCCCAGCTCCCGGTCGCGAGTAGCGCCACGAACCAGCAGCAGATTGGCCACGTTCAGGCACGCAATGAGGAGTAGAAAGAGAACAGCGCCGAAGAGCACCGCTACCGAGCGGTCAGCGACTCCGAGTTCCACTTCCCGTATGGTCGCGATGCGTATCCCCCGATTGCGGTTCTCGTCGTGTTGCTGTTTGAGCCGTGCGTAGACAGCCTCCACGTTCGCCCGTGCCTCGTCCAGCGTCGTGCCCGATTCGAGCCGTGCCACGACGTTGAGATACCGATCCGAGCGTGCGTTGTAGCGGAACTGCCATAATCTGATCGGAAGCCACAGGTCTATGCTCTCTCGCGGACGGAACCGGAAGCTTCCGGGCATCACCCCCACCACTGTGTACGGCATTTCGCCATGTTCGGTATCGAGATTGATTTCCCGGCCAAGTACCTCTGGATCTGCGCCAAAGCGGCGCTGCCAGAGACCGTGGCTCAGTACCGCTAGCTGTTGATCCTCTAGCTGCTCCGGCATGGTGAACGTCCGGCCCAGAGTTGCCTCAACTCCAAGCACAGTGAATACAGGAGCCGTGACGTACCCGACCTGCGCTCTCTCCGGTCGGTCTCCCCCCGTGAGATTCAAGTGGGTAGTGAACTCAGCGCCGATGGCCTCAAACGCAGAGCTTTCGCGCCACAGGTCGCCGAAGTTGTGGGGGGATAGTGGAACCCGCGCCTCGGGGTCCCTAGGGTCGGTTTCCCACACGTAGACGATCCGCTCCGGCTCATCATAGGGCAGTGGGGAGAGAAGGACCGCATCCACGACTGCAAAGACCGTGGTGGTCGCACCCAGGCCGAGTCCTAGAGTTGCCACCGCTGCCAGCGTGAAGCCTGGGCTCTTTGCTAGACTCCGGATCGCGCAACGCGTGTAGACCGAAGCTGCGCTCGGACCGTGGAGCAGCCCGAAGCTTGCTCCGAGTCTGCGGACGGAACGCCACCGTAGCGCGAAGCCGAGCACCTGTCTCCAATACCACAGCCGGGCCGCGCTCACGCCGTCACGCTGCGCCCGAATCCTGAACAGCTCCTCGAGACCTACCTCGGTTTCCTGATCCGTTCCGCGGCCCAGCAAGTGTGTCAGCAAGCGCCGGGCATACTTGGGGGTCCGGACCGCCCCGTGCGAATCGCTCATCCCGGCATCCTCGATTAGGCCTTATCCAGCTTCGACTCCACGCCGTCCCACAGGCTGAGCAGTGCTTGGCGAGACCCCTGGAGAGACCTGAGGGCTTCAGGGGTGAGACGGAAATAGCGCCGCGCGTGCCCACCGTCTTCCCCCGGCTGCACCACCGCAGACTCGAGCAACCCCTTCTTCTCGAGCCGCAGCAAGGCAACGTATACGGCTGCCGTAGCAACCTCCCGCCCCGTGCGCTCCTCCAGCTCGAGCACTATCTCGACGCTATAGGATTCGAATCCTTTGCGCAGGATCGCCAGAAGGACCTGATGTTCAAACTCACCTAAGGCACCGCGGGCCACGCGCACCTCCTGAACCTTGCCATGATGCATAACATTGCTATACAATATGTATAACACATGTCTAAACGTATAGCAACGCTATACATCAGTCCCTGGGGGGTGTATGTCATCTTCTGTTTCGAAAACCGCCTTCGTTTCTGGAATCATCTGTATCGTGCTGGCGGTGGTAGTGTTTGTGCTTGCCGATGGACTTCGCAGATGGTACAGCGGGATCTTCTTCGCAATTATAGGGTTGGTGGTGTTGCTGAACGCCCTGCGTTGGCAGCGCGTGGCTGGTGAGTAGCACCTCTCGCGTGCAGGTGAAGCAGAATGTGAGGTGCTACCGCGGATACCGATCTTCTCGAGCGGACCACACACCCGCGTGGAGGAAATGAGATGAAACACAGAACGGTCGATCTCGCAGTCGCGCTGCCAGTATTCCTCAGTAGTCTGCTCGCTCAGGGATGCGCGCCAGGTCCGTCGGAGTCCGAGAGCGCCGTATATCGAAGCGTCCTGGGTCGCTGGACCAGCTCCGAAGACCTCGATCTGCCGCTCGAGGATATGTCCCTTATGAGTTTCTCGCTCGACCCCGATGGCAGGCTTCTCCTTTCTCAGTACGAAGCGGACCCGCAATGCAGGGTATGGCTCGGCATCGACGACTTCAGGGTCGAGGACGGGTTTCTGAAATGGTTCGAGTTCACGGCGAAGGTGATGCCCGATTCGAACACGATGCGGATGGATTATTTCCCGCCCGACGGGCAGCCGATCCCCTTCACACTGCGGCGATTGGACAGGGGTGAAGACTTCATGATGAAGCTCGAAGCTTCGACGGCAACGGGATACAGCTACAAGATACCGGAGCAGACAGGCGACGGCTGGCAGGCCATAGACGCGTCGGGGGCCGGATTCGATATGGAGAAGATCGACCGGCTCATGCGTAACATCATCGACGGAAAATACGGCGACATCCACAGCGTCCTAGTGGTCAAGGACGGAAGACTCGCCGTCGAGGAGTATTTCAACGACGGCGGTAGGCTTCACGGCCCGTTCATAACTGAGCTCTACAGGGACCGCCCGCATCACCAGTCTTCTGTCGCGAAAAGCGAGATCTCGGCGGTCATCGGCATCGCCCTTGTGCAGGGGTACATAAGAGACCTCAATGTGCCGATCCACGAGTTCTTCCCCGAGTACGTAGGACTGTTCAACGCCGGGAAACGGAAGATCACCCTGCGGCACGTGCTCACCATGTCGACTGGCATCGAATGGGACGAGTCCACCCATCCTTCCAACGACCCGAGGAACAGCGCCTTTCATTGGAGGTCGAGCGGGGACAGAATAAGGTACTACCTCGAGCGTCCACTTGTGGACGAGCCGGGAAGCAGATTCGCCTACAGCGGCGGATGCATGATGCTGCTGGGGGAGATAGTCCGAAGAGCTACCGGCGTGACGGTCGAGGAGTTCGGCGTGGAACATCTTTTTAAGCCCCTAGGCATCACGAGATACAAATGGCTGGGCGAGGACTCCCTGGTGACGAACCACTCCGGCGGGATCGGCCTCAGGCCGAGAGACATGGCAAAGATAGGACTTCTGTTCGTGGACGAAGGGCGGTGGAAGGGAGAACAGGTCATCTCGAGAGAATGGACGCTCGAATCCACGAAGACCCGATTCGAAAGGAGAGCTGCCGGGTATGGATATCAGTGGTGGACGAGGCGGTTCGAAGTGGACGGAGTGACGTATTCCTGTTTCTACGCGATCGGCGGAGGAGGCCAGTTCATATTCGGATTCCGGGACCTCGATCTCGTCGTAGTGTTCACCGGCGCCAATTCCGGCCGCAGATGGTCCGCGTATGTATACGAGATGATGGAGAAGTACATCCTGCCTGCCGTCGCTCGAGACTGAGACCGTGGCTATGCTGAAAGCCGGACGGGATAAGGCGGCTGCCCAGCCGCCGGTCTTGCGAAGGACCCCATGAGAAAGGCCATCGTCGAGGCGGCACTGCACTAGTACTTCGGCACTGTTGCATCGACCTCGTCACTCCATCGGGCAATACCGCCGGCCAGACTCCAGACGCGCGCGAACCCGGCTGCCTGTAGCTGTGTGACCGCGGCGGCACTGCGCACGCCGTTCCTGCAATAGCATACCAGGTCACGGTCCTGGCCTATTGTGTGAAGCGATTGGGCCAGACCGTCGAGCGGTATTAGACGCGCCCCTGATATTCGGGAGATCTCCCACTCGTGGGGCTCGCGGACGTCGATCAATTCGATATCGTCCGGCCCCTTCAGCCGCTGGGCCAGATCGCTGGGATCGATCTCCGGGACGTATGAGTCCGTTGGCGCCGATCCCGTCATGCCGCAGAATTCCTCGTAGTCGATCAACTCTTCGATCTCCCGCGTACCGCACGCCGGGCAGGCGGGATCCGGTGTGAGGCGCATGGTCCGAAACGTCATTCCCAGCGCGTCGACGAGAAGCAGGCGTCCAACGAGCGAGTCGCCGGCGCCGAGGACGAGCTTAATCACCTCGGTAGCCTGGATTACCCCGACCAACCCAGCCAGCACACCGAGCACCCCGCCTTCGGCGCAGCTCGGCACCATCCCGGGCGGCGGAGGCTGTCGATACACGCAGCGATAGCAGGGGCCGCCGGCGGTAGCGAACACGGACACCTGGCCGTCGAAGCGAAAGATGCTGCCGTACACGTTGGGCCGGTCGAGCAGTACGCACGCGTCGTTGACCAGATAGCGAGTGGCGAAGTTGTCGGTGCCGTCGGCGACGATGTCATAATCGCCTATGATCCCGAGCGCGTTCGCCGAAGTGAGCCGTGTCTCGTGGGAGTCGACTTGCACGTGAGGATTGATATGCGCAATTCGCTGACGGGCGGACTCGAGCTTGGTCCTGCCGATATCGGGGGTCCCGTGAAGCACCTGACGCTGCAGGTTCGAGAGATCCACGACGTCGAAGTCCACCAAACCGAGTCGTCCGACGCCCGCGGCAGCAAGATACAGGGCGAGTGGTGAACCGAGCCCGCCGGCCCCGACCAAGAGAACGCTCGCAGCCTTCAGCTTGCGCTGTCCCGCGATCGTCACCTCGGGCATGATCAGATGCCGGCTGTAACGTCGGATCTCCGCAGCAGTGAGTTCTGGTAGCCCACTCTGTGCTTGTGGTACCACGTCAGCCGCCGGCCACCGACGGGACGATGACCAGCTCGTCTCCATCTCGGACGGCCGTGTCGAATCCGCCGTTCAGGCGTATGTCCGCATCGTTCAAATAGAAGGCGACGAACTCGTACGGTTGGCCGCGCCGGTCCCTGAGCCGAGCCTCCAGCTCCGGAAACTGGCGAGACAGCGCAGTCACCAGATCGCCGACGGTGTCTCCGGTTGCCTCGACGGTGCGCTGACCGTCTGTCAGCTTTGCCAGCACGTTGGGCAACTGTACTGTAACGGGCATGGTGTAGTCTCCTCGATCGTTGTCATGGTCAGGCCGCTGGCGCCGCGGCCCAGTCCAGCAGGTCGCTCACTTCACGCAGGCTGGGCGCGATCACGGGCAGCGATTCGATTTGGTCTTGCACGACTTCCGCCGTCTTCAGCCCGTTCCCCGTGATGCAAAGGACGACCTCGTCTGCGGCGGTGAGCCGGCCGGTCATGGCGAGTGCTCGTGCTCCTGCAACCGTCACGCCTCCCGCCGTCTCGGTGAACACTCCGGTGTGCTCTGCCAGCAGCGTAATGCCTGTGACGATGTCCGCGTCGCTCACCGCGGCTGCCCAGCCGCCGGTCTCGCGAATGACCCGCGCGGCGTAGCCTCCGTCAGCGGGGCTGCCTATGGCGAGCGAACGGGCGATGGTGTCGGGCACAACTGGCTCGATCCGTCCCTCACCTTTCTCGACCAGCCGAACGATGGGTGCGCAGCCTGCTGCCTGCGCGCCGTACATGCGGGGGATGCCACCCGCGACTATCTCGTCCGCCAGGAACTCCCTGAAGCCCTTGTGGAGCTTGGTGAGCAGCGATCCTCCCGCCATTGGCGCTACCACCGCGGTGGGCAGACGCCATCCGAGTTGTTCCGCGATCTCAAACGCGACGGTCTTGGACCCTTCGCCGTAGTAGCTGCGCAAGTTCACGTTCACGATACCCCAGTTATTCCGGTCGGCCACCTGGGCGCACAGACGGTTCACGTCGTCATACGTGCCGCGCACGCGGACCACTCGCGCGCCGTAGACCGCAGTGCCGATGACTTTGGCGAGCTCGAGGTCCTCGGGAATGAACACCCACGCAGGCAGGCCGGCTCGCGCCGCTTGCGCCGCGACCGCGTTGGCGAGGTTGCCGGTTGAGGCGCACCCCACCGTGTCGAGGTCAAGCGCCGCGGCCGCGTTCAGCGCTACCGCGACCACCCGGTCCTTGAACGACAAGGACGGGTGTGACACGGAATCATTCTTGATCCATAGGCGCCCCGCGCCGAGAGTGCGCGCGAGTGACGGCGATTCGATGAGAGGTGTGAAGCCGGTTTCCGTCGAATAGACGGGCTCTCCGTTGAGCGGCAACCACTCGCGGTAGCGCCACAGGGATGGAGGGCGCCGGGCGATCGTGGCGCGGTCCGGTCGCGTTCGCCTGTCGCTGTACACGGGCTCCAGCGGACCTATGCAGTTCTCGCAGATTGCCAGCGCTTGCGCGTCATAGTCGGCGCCACACGCGCGGCAGCGCAGCCGGTGTGCTTCGATCCGTGGCGCGGTCATGATGCCTCTCTCGTGGCGGCGGCGAGGCGCTGCTTTCGGATGGCGCTCTCCTGGATGGGATCGATGGGGTACTCGTGTTCCGGAGCCGGGAACGCATGTGATCTCACCTCGGCGGCGTAGTTGCGGAAGGCGTCTTCCATCACTCGGTCAAGATGCGCATAGCGCTTGACGAATCGCGGTTTGATGTCTCCCACGAAACTGCCGAGGATGTCGTGCGATATGACGAGCTGACCATCCACGTGCGGGCCCGATCCGATGCCGTACACCGGCACCCGCACTGCGGAGCGCACCAGCGCCGCGGTCTCGGCCGGAACGGCTTCGATCAGGATTGCGAATGCGCCAGCCTCCTCGAGGCGCACGGCGTCTTGTGCCAAGGCCTCCGCGGCCGCGAGCGACTTGCCCTGCACCCGGTAGCCGCCCAGCGGTCCGATGCTCTGGGGTGTCAGGCCCAGGTGGCCCATCGCTGCTATCCCGGCATCGGTCATGGCGCGGACGCGCGACGCTATCCGTGCGCCACCCTCGCATTTGACCGCATCGCATCCCACCTTGATGAACCTGCCGGCGTTGCGGACGGCAGCGGCATCGGACGGCTGATACGACAGGAATGGAAGATCGCCCACCACCAAGGCTCGCTTCGCAGCCCTACAGACGGCCTTGGCGAAGACCAGCATCTCGCCCATTCCGATCTCCAGCGTTGTGGCATAGCCCAGCATCGTCATGGCTGCCGAGTCGCCGACCAGCAACATGTCGGCCGCTGCGCGATCGGCGAAGGTCGCTGTCGGGTAGTCGTAGGCGGTGAGGAACACGACCGGTTCCCTGCGGTCTTTCATTGCGGCGAGCGTGCGTACGGTGACCTTGGTCTGTGCCATCTGGTCGCTCCTTGCGTGGAAACAGAAACGGCCGCTCGAGTTGCGAGCGGCCGGGTGTCGAATCTGCGAGTGATTTCCTGTTCAGTGGCGCAGTCGATCGAGCCGGTCGCCCGCGGCGGCAAACCCGTGGCACATGCACATGGGTGCGCACAACCGCTCCTTTGTCGTGGCTCGTCCGTTATCGTCGACGCTGTGCCGAATCATCACGCATCCCGGTGTTCAGTCGAGTCGCCACTACATACGAAAAAACCCGCTGCCGCGGGTCGTCGCTTTTTAGCTCTTTGTTTAACGTGGCGGCAATACGCGGCAAATCACCACAGACTTCGATTGTATCGACTACAATAGCTCGAGACCGACAGGTTGTCAACCCGGTGAAGCATGGGCACCCAAAGCAAGCATAGGTACAAGTCACGATTTACATCCCAGGCATCCACCCCCCTGATTAGAGCGTATACACGTACATGCTGTGCCAACGCTCGGGTCGCGTGCGGCGATACGAGCGGCGGATGGCAGCGTTGCGGAGCCGGCCCATGACGCTACAAACACGAGGACCGCCGGATCGAGAATCGGTGGCCAAGGGAAGGCGTGCATCAGACGTGCTAGCATCAGCCCCGTTGGTGTGTGTCGTGGATGACGACGAGCAAGTGCAGAAGAGACTCGAAGCCGCTATCCGGACGCTGGACATCAGGGTCGAGGTGTTCCCATCCGCCGAGGAATTCCTAGAGAGTACTCAATGTGACCAGGCCGACTGCCTCATTGCTGAGGTTAAGCTACCGGGTATCAGTGGGATCGAGCTGCTGCGGCGCCTGCATGACGCGGCGGCTGATTGCCCCGTAATTCTCATTACCAACGAGCGGGACACGTCGACAGCAGTGAAGGCAGTACTGCTCGGCGCGTTCGATTTGATCGAGAAACCACTCACGAACCACCTGATACTCAATCGGGTAGCGCTAGCGCTCCATCTGGTACCTTAGTGACCCAGCACGACTGCCTGGCAACGTACAGGTCAGTCCAGGCAGTGTGAGCCAACGGACCATCAAGCGGGAGTTTGGCGGGCTCCCGCTCTTCAATTCCGGCCGCAGGGGGACCTAGATGCCGATACATACGGCTGTCAGAGTGAGTTTGCGGGACAATGCACTGCGCACACTGCTCTCAACACACCATCCGAAGCGAGGGCAACGATGAGCGAAGCGAGACAATTCATTCACAGCGTGAAAGAAGCGCTCAATGACATCGACGAACAGATGCGCAACCATCCCTTTCCAGATTTCCTGTCCGAGAGAAAGGCTTCACCGGATTCTCTCAGGGCCTTTCCCGGACACCTGTATCACGTCGTGAGCAGTGACTTGCGCTCGTTTTCCATGCTTGTGAGCCGCTTCGGTGACGGCCCCAGCCGCGATCTTTTCATTGGAATGCTCGAGGGTGAGCGAGACAGCCTGGATCGCCTGCTAAGTATGGCACGCAAATTGGGTATGACCGAGGACGATCTCATGGGATACGAGGTCACGGCCAAAGGTTTCGCGCGCGCAACCTTCATGGCTCACCAGGCACTCACGGCACGAGAGAAGATGAAGCGCTAATCCTACATGTCTGTCCAGCATTGGATTGACGCTTTGCGGTTTGCACCAGGGCCACACCTGGAGACGCCTACAATGGGCGTTTGACTAGCTCGGGCTACCCGGACCCGGCCGCGGAGACCGGATCTGTCACTTAACACACTAGGTACAAACCGAACTCGCCGTACGTCCAACTGCGGATTTCGCAGGGAAACCACACGTCCTACAATTGAGTTGGGGCCCGAGCAGCAGTTGCTTCCCGGCCTCTTGATGAGAGGGGGCGAGAAGATGGCGCTCGTACTGATCGCGTTGATTCTCCTCGCGTGCGTGCTGGTGGCGACGGGCTGTCGGCGTGAGTCTTGATGTCCGTCGGTTGGGGCTCTTGACCACCCTCGGCAAGGGGAGGGTCTATGGGGCTTCAGAAGTCTGATAAGACCCGACTCCGGAACATGAGACAAGATGGACGGGAGTGCTGTGGTTGAGTCGACCGCGAAACGCGCATCGGCCGGTCTCCTCTTTCACCCCGGACACGTGTGGGCTCGTATCCACAGCATCGATTTGGTCTCGCTGGGTACCACAGACTTCGCTGTCGATTTTGTCGGAACTCTGGCAAGTGTTTCGTTGCCGAGGGAGTCTCGCGTGCTGCGGCAGGGTGAGACCGCATGGACACTAGTATCAGGCAAGAGACGGGTGCTCAGCCAGGTCACGCCTTTCGGGGGGATGGTGGTGGCAGTGAACGACGAGCTGATCCGCGACCCCGGACTCATACAGCGATCTCCGTATGACAAGGGGTGGCTAGTGTTCGTCAGGCCCAGGGACATCAGCAGTATGATGGCTGATATGCGGTCCTGTGTGGCCTATCGGATGTGGCTCAACTGCATTCGCGGCACGATGCCGCTGTGTCTGAATTCGACGACGCAACCCCTGATGCAAGAAGGAAAATGGGTAAGCAAATTCGGTGACCATCTGACGGATGTGGAATGGAGGGCCCTGAGGCGCAGGTTGTTCCCTAGGAGTAGTGACGTTGGGAATGCTGCCTAGCGAGGTGGACGGATTGGCGTTGGCTGTCGAGCACAGGCAGAGTCCACTGGTCGGACAAGTGTGTGGCACTAGGCATTCGCCACAATGATTCACGTACGAGTCCTGATTTCCTTCGTCGCGGGACTTCTCCACTGTTCCAGTGGTGGCTCACGGGTGTCAGCTACTCTGTGCACTGTGACTTGACCAGCAGCCTGACCAGTGTGCGGGTAAGCATCAGCTCGACTAGGGCGCAAGACAACTGGAACTCGCGTCTGGCCGCAGAGACCATGTCAGTGGAGAGGGCGAGAAGATGAAAACGACGACGCAGCTGGTGATAATCGCTACCATCCTGGTTCTTGCTCCGGCGACCTCTACGCCGCAGACGGGACAGCCCATTCTAATTCGCGAGCGGGAATCTGGTCTGCTGGCACAGGCCAGAATCCCACCCGGACCGGCCCGCCTTGCTGCGTTTGCCGAAGTCCCGGGAGCGCGGATGGTAGGAGCGACGATTGAACGTCGGTCAGGTCGCCTGGTTTATTCGTTTGAGCTGCTGCATGAGGGTCACGGCGGAACTGAACGTGTGCAGATCGATGCGACGAATGGCAGAGTCACGTGCATCGAGTATTGGGTGGAACTCGATGAGAAGGGAGGCGTCGTGATGAAAGCAACTCCTGAACTTGTCTCTGTGGCACAAATTGGATACGTAGCTGCGCGTAGCAAGGTGCTGGCTCAAGTTCCCAACGGGCGCATTGTGGGCAGCAGACTAAGGCTGCAGCAATCAGCGCAGACATACGTATTCGACATTGAGGTCAGTGAAGGCGCCGAGGTGAAACAGGTTTTGGTCAACGCATACTCAGGTGCAGTGATCCCAGACCAACGATAGTGAGAGAGGATCAATGAGGTGGGTACACTTGCCAGATGGGACACCGGTCCTGATACGGCCTATCGTTCCTGAGGACAAGACACTCCTTCTACAGTATCTGCTACGACTGTCTCCGCAATCAGCGTACCGGCGCTTCATGGCGCCTCTGAAAAGCCTTAGCGAAAGACAGCTCGAGTACCTGACTGACATCGACTACAACGACCATATGGCTTGGACGGCCGTGGACCCGTTAGAACCGGGTCATCCTCTTCTTGGAGTCGCTAGATACATCCGGTTCACGGGCGATCCTAGAAGAGCCGAGGTTGCCGCGATGGTGCTCGACTCACATCAGGGGCGCGGACTCGGAACGCTTCTCTTCAGCATGCTGTGGCAATCTGCAGTGGCCAACGGTATCGACGTGTTTGTGGCATACGTAG
>CP070666.1:4676476-4706290 GCA_020351775.1 Gemmatimonadota bacterium
GTAGTGCCAGGGTCGGGATCGCCGAAACAGACGCATTCGCCAACTCCGACCCAACAGAGCTGGGCCGCTGGCTGGAAGCACAAATCGGTCACCCTGTGGAGATCCCGGCTATCTCTAATGCCATCCTGATCGGGGGCCGCGTAGCCGATATCAGCGGTCAGCCGGCTGCATCGGCATCCTACCTGATCGAGGGTAATGCACTCACCTACTTCGCCCTGCCCGCGGCAGAGATCCCCAGCGCACTACCTGCTGAAGGCTGGGTGCACATGATGTCTTCGGAAGAGTTCAACATCGTTACGTGGAAGGTCGCTGGATCAGTTCGCGCCTTGGTGGCGCGCATGGGAAAGCGGGAGTTGGTGGCACTCGCACAAGAATGTAGGAGGATGGCATCAACCTCCAACTGACGACAGCTACACCGTGTTGGATCTGACCCAAACCTCCCCGTCTTCGACGCGCACCTCATAGCAGCAAAGTGGTTCCGTAGCAGGCAGCTCGATCACGCCGCCGTCGCGGATGTCGAACTGTGCCCCGTGCAGGCCACACTCGATCACATAATCATCAACCATCTCCCCATCGGACAGTGGGAACTCTGCGTGTGAACAAATATTCGAGATCGCAAAAATCTCACGGTCGACCTTCACCAGACATATCTGCTCGCCGTTCTTCAACTCAACACCAAACGGCACACCCTCGTCAAGTTCATCCACACGAGAGACGCGCTGGAGATCAGCGTCCATCGGCATCCTTCTCCACTGTTGCAGCGGTTAGTTGTCAGCCACGCGACGGCTACTCGGTCGACACTGGTTCAGTGCGGCTCTCGAGCGCCGCATGCAATGTGTGCCAGGCAAGATTGGCACATTTCACCCGGGCAGGAAATTCGCGCACCCCAGCGAATGCCGCAAGCTTCCCAAGTTCCTTACGATCGGCGGCCTGCTCGGCACCCGCCGTGACCATTGCGTGAAACTTCGCGAAAAGCTGATCTGCCTCAGCCACCGATTTCCCCATGACCGCAGTTGTCATCAGGGAGGCCGAGGACTGCGATATGGCGCATCCCGACCCATCGAAGCTTACGTCTTCGATGACATCATTCTTGAGCTTGACATACACCCTGATCTTGTCACCACACAGAGGATTATCACCATGTGCGCTGCGATCCGCGTCCTTGATGACGCGGAAGTTGCGTGGGTTTCTATTGTGATCCAGGATAGTCTGCTGATAGAGCTCTCTTAGTTCAGCCATTAGCCAAACACCTCTCGTGCCTCCTGCAGAGCTCTCACGAGCACATCCACTTCATCCAACGTGTTGTAGAAGGCAAAGGACGCACGCGCGGTGGCCGGCACACGGAAGAAATCCATCACCGGCTGTGTACAGTGGTGCCCGGTACGAATGGCGACGCCTTCCTGATCCACAATCGTACCGATGTCGTGCGCGTGTATTCCATCCATGACAAAGGAAACGACGGAAGCCCTCTCCCTGGCGGATCCCACAAATCGCAGTCCAGGAACAGTGGCAAGCCGCTCGAGTGCATGCTCTAGCAGAGACGCCTCTCGCTCGTGAATGAAACCCCAACCGATCTGTTCGATGTATTCAATCGCCGCTCCCAGCCCGAGGGCCCCTGCTATATGTGGCGTGCCCGCTTCAAACTTGGCCGGTGGTGGCGCATAGGTCGTCTTCTCGAACGCGACAGAGCGGATCATCTCGCCACCGCCCTGATACGGCGGCATGGCCTCCAGGAGTTCACCGCGCCCGTAGAGCAGGCCAATTCCGGTCGGCGCGTACATCTTGTGACCCGATACGGTGTAAAAATCACATCCCAGCTGCTGGACGTCCACCTGCATATGGGGAGCCGCTTGCGCACCATCAACCAATACCACTGCCCCGCTCTCCTTGGCGAGGGAGACCAGTTGCTTGACTGGATTGATGGTCCCCAGCGAGTTCGACACGTGGACTACAGCAACGATCTTGGTACGGGGGCTCAGAGCGCGCTCGAACTCGTCTACCGGCAGAGTCCCTGCCCGGTCGATCGGGGCGACGCGCAAACGAGCGCCAACTGCCTCACACAGAATCTGCCACGGAACGATGTTCGAGTGGTGCTCCATGGCTGATATCAATACTTCATCACCGGACCGCAGCACTGAGCGACCGTAGCTACCGACGACCAAGTTGATCGCCTCCGTCGCGCCGCGGACGAACACGACCTCCTCCGGTTGGGCCGCATTCAAAAATCGCTGTGCCCTGACGCGCGCGGCCTCATAATCCGCAGTGGCCCGCTCACTTAGATAGTAGACACCCCTGTGAATATTGGCGTTCTGAGATCGGTAGTAGCGCGACAGAGTCTCAATGACCTGAGACGGCTTCTGGCTCGTCGCCGCGTTGTCGAGATACACGAGCGGTTTGCCACGTACCTGCCGCTGCAGGATCGGAAAATCGTCCCGCACACTCCGTATGTCGCTCGCAGTCCGGCCGCTACTCCTCGCAGCAGTCTTCAACACTGGTTCTTTGCCCGCCGCCGCGCCGCACCATCATCCAACCTGGCGTGCACGAGCTGGTCGAGTCGCTCGCGCAGCTCAGCAACCGCGATCTTGTTCAGGATTTCCACTCCGAAACCGTACGTGAGCAGGTTACGAGCCACTTCAGCATCGATACCACGCGTCTGGAGGTAGAACAGCGCTTTGTCGTCAATCGGGCCCAGCGTTGCGCCGTGCGTACATTTGACATCATCGGCGTATATCTCTAGCTGTGGTTGGCTGTCGGCTCTGGCGCCCTCGGATAGCAACAGGTTGTTATTGGTCTGTTTGGAATCCGTCCGTTGCGCACCCGGATGCACCACAATCCTGCCAGTGAACACGCCCCGTGCCTTCTCATCGTAGATGCCGTTGAAGAACTCCCAGCTACTGCAATGCGGCTGCGCATGCTCGATGGTCGTGTGGTGATCCACATGCTGGCTTCCTTGGATCTGAGTGAGCCCATAGAGACTACACTCCGCCCCCTCACCGTCGAGAACAGCGTTGATATCGTGGCGTGAAAGGGCACTGCCCAGCTCGACGGTGGTCAACGCCACATTGCTGTCGCGGCTCTGATAGGACTGGGTGGTGGCTGTGTGATTGGCCTGTTCACTCTCCCTCTGGACGCGGTACAGATGCAGCCGTGCGTTATCGCGCACAACAGCCTCGGTGACACAATTGGTCCAGTACATATCATCCACCAAACCGACGTGACTCTCGATCACCGACGCGGCTGCACCGCGCTCTAGGCAAATCAGGTTGCGCGGGTGAGTCACCACAGGACGACCGCCACTCGCCGTCAGGAAGAGAAGTTGGATCGGGTCCCCCAGGATCGTATCACTGGGCACGTACAGAAACGCCCCGTCGGCCATGAAGGCAGTGCTGAGCGCGGTGAAGGGGTTATCTGTCATCCTGGCGTACTTGCCCAGATGGTGTTCAACCGTTTCAAGCCCGCTGCCGGTCACCTGGCGGAGACCACACGCTATCACTCCCTCTGGAACGCCACCGGTCGAAGACAGCTCCTCCGAGTACCTGCCGTTGATGAAGACCAGAACTTGTTCGCTGCCGCACTCCAGAACATGCTGCCTGACCTCGGCCGTCGGAATGCTGGGCCGCTCTCCATTCGCCAGCGCGAACTTCGTCTCTGCGACGCGCGCCACGCTTGTGAACCGCCACCGCTCGTCGCGTGTTGTGGGAAAACCGACGCTGCTGAACCGTTCGATGGCCTCGTTGCGGAGGGCCTGTAGCCACTGGGGTACGCCGGATTCACCGTTGGCAGAGAACGCTTCAAAATCGGATACGTATTTATCCTTCACATCGAGCGCTTTCGTCATGAGCCGACCTCACACCACCCCAGCAGGTTCCTTGATCCAGTCATAGCCCTTTGACTCAAGCTCGTGAGCCAGATCCTTGGTACCCGACTTAGCAATGCGGCCCTTCGCCAAGACGTGCACGAAATCCGGAACGATGAAGTTGAGTAGCCGCTGATAGTGGGTCACCACCAGACTGGCATTGTCGGGACGACGCAACTTGTTCACAGCCTCTGCCACCGCCTTGAGAGCATCGATGTCAAGGCCTGAGTCTGTTTCATCCAAGACAGCAAGTTTCGGCTCGAGCACGGCCATCTGCAGTATCTCGTTGCGCTTCTTTTCGCCACCAGAGAATCCGTGGTTCACCGGTCGATCCATGAGGCTATCAGTCCAACCGATGACATCGAGCTTCTGTTCCAAAACCTCCATGAAATCGATGGGATCGAGCTCTTCGAGATCCTGACATTTGCGTTTCGCGTTCACGGCAGCGCGCAAGAAATAGGCGTTAGTGATACCATGTATCTCGATGGGATACTGGAAAGCCATGAACACGCCGGCACAGGCTCTTTCTTCCGGCTCGAGCTCCAAGAGATCGCGTCCCTCATATATGACGCTCCCTTGCGTCACTTCGTAGGCAGGGTGCCCGGCCAACACCTGTGCCAGAGTACTCTTTCCCGAACCGTTCGGACCCATAATCGCATGGACTTCACCGGCATTGATGGTGAGGTCGATGCCTTTCAAGATCTCGACCCCGTCGACACCGGCATGGAGGTCCTTTATTTCGAGCATGCTCTCATCCTCAGTTCACCAGAACGTAGATCCGTCATGTCCAACCCCTGACCCCTTGCCGTCTTCATCCCACGCTGCCTTCGAGACTGATGCCGAGGAGGTTCTGAGCCTCCACGGCGAACTCCATCGGCAGCTCTCGGAACACCTCTTTGCAGAAGCCGTTCACGATCATGGAAACCGCATCCTCAGCGGAGAGGCCGCGTTGCTGGCAGTAGAAGATCTGGTCTTCACCGATCTTCGAGGTGGTAGCCTCGTGCTCCATAATCGCTGAACTGTTACGTACATCGATGTAAGGAAACGTGTGGGCACCACACTTGTCGCCGATAAGCATGGAATCACACTGGGAGAAGTTTCTGGCTCCCTGTGCATTCTTCATAATCTTGACCTGTCCACGATAGGTGTTCTGACTCTTGCCCGCCGAGACGCCCTTGGACACAATCGTGCTCTTTGTGTTCTTGCCGATATGGATCATCTTCGTGCCGGTGTCAGCCTGCTGGTGGTTGTTCGTAACCGCCACCGAATAGAACTCGCCAATACTGTTGTCACCCGTCAGTAGGCAGCTCGGATATTTCCAGGTGATCGCCGATCCCGTTTCGACTTGAGTCCAGGATATCTTAGAATTCTCACCACGGCAGTCACCGCGCTTGGTTACGAAATTGTAGATCCCGCCCTTGCCGTCTTCGTCACCGGGGTACCAGTTCTGCACCGTCGAGTACTTGATCTCCGCATCTCGCAGCGCTACCAACTCTACAACGGCCGCATGTAGCTGGTTTTCGTCCCGCATAGGTGCAGAGCAGCCCTCCAAGTAGCTCACGTATGCACCCTCTTCCGCAACGATCAACGTGCGCTCAAACTGCCCGGTAGAAGCAGCATTGATTCGGAAATAGGTCGAAAGCTCCATCGGGCAACGCACGCCCTCAGGCACATAGACAAACGATCCGTCGGTAAAAACGGCCGAGTTGAGAGCTGCAAAGAAATTGTCGGTGGCCGGCACTACTGAGCCAAGGTACTTGCGCACCAGCTCGGGATGCTCCCTCACAGCTTCCGAAAACGGCAAGAAGATGACACCATGCTCGGCCAACTTCTCCTTGAAAGTCGTGGCTACAGACACGCTGTCGAAGACCGCATCCACCGCTACGCCAGCCAGCCGTTTCTGCTCCTCAAGCGGGATCCCGAGCTTGCTGAATGTCTCCAACACCTTGGGATCCACTTCGGAGAGGCTCTCCAGCTTTTTCGGTTTCTTCGGTGCCGCATAGTAGTGAATCGCCTGATAGTCGACAGGCTCGTACCTGACGTTGGCCCAGGTCGGCTCCTTCAGCTTGAGCCAGTTGCGGAACGCATTGAGCCGCCACTGCAGCAACCACTCGGGCTCACCCTTCTTCTCCGAGATCAGCTGGATGATGGCTTCGTTTAAGCCCACCGGGACAACATCTGACTCGACCTCTGTAGACCAACCATACTTGTACGGTTGGCTTATGTGTTGCTCCACGCCACTAGTCATGCATTCCCCCGTTGTGGGCCGCCCGCTGGGGCCTCCGGAGCTGAGGTCACCTCGGCCTCCCTACTGATGGAGTACTGGCACGAGTTGCACCCCTCGGGAATGTAGGAATCGCGTTTCACCTCACTCTCCAGAATCTCCCGTAGGAAATCCGCCTCCGCGGCACAAATCTCGGGGAACTGCTCCGCCGCAGCCCTCACAGCACAATTGTGCTGCGCCAGCTTCACCGTTCCAGCCTCCTCGGACCATGCCGCCATGTACCCCTGCTGCGAGAGCAGACGTACGACTGCCTCGACTTTCTCCTGCAGCGTCGCATCGGCGAGCTCCCTACGCAGTTGCTCTGCGTGAGCGCGGAACCTGTCGGCAAACATCTTACGAACGGCGTCCCGGCCATCACTCCGGGCGATGAACGAAAGGACATCTGTGAGGGCCTGACCATACTGCGTGGGGAACAACGCCTCACCGTCCTCACTAAGACGGTAGGTGTACGTCGGGGCGCCAGTGCCACGCTGCTCCCGCGCGTATACGACTAATCCCTCTGCTTCGAGCTCCTTCAAATGGCGCCGCACTGCATTGGTCGAAACACCAAAAGCAACGGCCAGCTCCTTTGCCGTTGCCGGCTGGGCCCTCTTCAGCTCAACCAGTATGTCCCCACGAGGGCCCTTGTGCCCTGCCAGTCCAGGAGTTATCGCGTTCATGGAGCACGAATGCTAACCCCGATAGCAGCATTTTGCAACTAATTCAACCATTTTGTTTGCGAACGTGCGGCGTGGGCCTTGGTCTCGCCCCTTTGCGTCGCCTGGGGTCCCGCTCAGCTAGGGCTCGAACTGGCCCTGCTTAGCTCCCTAAGGATCTGGGTTGCAGCGCTTTAGGGTGTGCGGCTCGAAACGGGCACAAGCGGCTGATGACGGTGGAGCAAGCCGGAAGCCTGCCGACTAACATCGACATGGGAGGGAAGTCCGCCGGCAAGAGGCCGCCTGAGACGCTGCGGAACACAGGGCGAGTTGAGGGTACCCACTACCTCCAGTCAACCGCCCGTTCAGCGGCGGAAATGGTCCTCCCGACGTAACAGGTTCTGGTAAGCACCCGGAGTATTCAGGCGATCGACCACCGCAGGATCGGCGACGGGAACCTGGAGCACCCGGTGCGGATCGGCTCTGACTACCGCCTTCGCACCTTGGGCGTCCGGCGCGGCCAACAACTCCTCGAACACCGCACGGCCAAACACAACCGGGTGGCCCCGCCGGCCCCCGTATTCCGGAACCACAATGGCAGAGGTTCCCTGTTTGAATCCGTCGACCAGGGTGCGGGCGGTATCGACGGTTACATGCGGAAAATCCACGGGCCAGACCAATAGGCCATCGACCGGATGATCGAGAACCGCGCGGACCGAAGCGCGAATCGATCCGATGGGCCCGGCTGCCATCTCCTCGTTGTGCAGCAGTTGGACGTCACGTAAGTCATGTATTGACAGAATCTTATCTGCTTCGGCGCCGACGACTACCAGTCTCTGCACGCCGAGCGCCTCGGTAGCATCGAGAATTGTGGCGAGAAAGGTCCGGCCGTGGAACTTCAGCAGAGCCTTGGGGAAGCCCATCCGCGCAGAAGCACCCGCTGCGAGAACTGTGGCCGCAATCATGCCAACATCTTACATTGGTTGCCCCGGTTGAGGGAGGGATCAATGGCGGTTCGGCCCATTCGCCTGTTAGGCGATCCAGTGCTGCGCAGTGAGTGTGCACCGATCAAGCAGCCCCGTTCGCCAGCCGTGAGGCTAGTGGCGGACGATCTCAGGGAGACGTTGAGTGATTTGAGACAGCGCTACGGATTCGGCCGCGGGCTGGCCTCGCCCCAGATAGGCGCGCCGATGCGGGTCATACACATCGAGGCAGAAGAGTCCCTCACAATGCTCAACCCGCAGATTCTCGACATAGGGAACCAGGACTTCTCTGTCTGGGACGACTGCTTCTCAATCCCTGAGCTATTCGTGCGCGTCTCAAGAGCCTACCGGATCAAGATCGGCTTCCAAGATCTCCAGAGCACACGTCACAAGATGGAATTCGAGGGAGAGTTGGCTGCCCTAATACAGCATGAGATCGATCACTTGGACGGAGTGCTCACGGTCGATCGTCCGTCGGGACTCGATCCCTTTTGCCTGCGTGAAGAGTGGTCCAAACACTACGCGGCCGAGGCCCGCTACGGGCATCCCGTACCACGGGAGGGACCTTGAAGTGGCCGACTCAGAACACCACCCTCATCGTGAGCCTGTCTTGAGACGCGCGGACAGCATAATGATACCGTGCAGACAGTTGTATGCCACTGATATTTAGCCCGAATTCCCCTAACCTTTTGCGCTACAAGGCAGTTGCACCGCTCGGCCAAATAGCCGTCCAGGTCTGTGAACGACCGGAGCGTCAACACACGCCTGGAGCAAATCACGCCCCATCTCGCTGAAACGACTTTTGGATCTCGACCTCCGTGGCGATGTTTACTTCATTGCCCGTGGGACGAAAACCGCCGCCTAGATCGACCCAGCTAATCGCTGACGCAGCTGCCCTTGGAAGGTTGGTGGAGCGGCTTGCCCGGAAGCCACGTGTGGCGCTGGACACCGAGGCTGCCTCATTCCACCGCTACGTCGACCGTGTCTATCTGATTCAGCTCAGCTCCGATCGGGAGACGGCTTTGATCGATCCCTTGGCCCTGGAAGATCTCGCTCCGCTTGGTCAGCTACTCAAGGAACCCACCACGGAAATCATATTGCACGATGCTGACTACGACCTCCGGATCCTCAATCGCGACTACGGTTTCACTGCCCGATCGCTGTTCGACACGCGCGTCGCTGCCCAGCTCGCGGGAGAACCGGCAGTAGGATTGGGCGCCCTACTGGAGAAGTACTTTGGAATCACGGTCAACAAGAAGCTACAGCGAGCCGATTGGTCACGTAGGCCGTTGACTCCGGACATGGTCGAATATGCCGCAGCGGACACCCGATACCTCCCAGCGCTGCGAGACAAACTCGAGCGTCGGCTGAAGCAGAGCGGCCGACTGGAGTGGGCCCAGGAGGAATTCCGGATCCTAGAGGGAATCAGGTGGATGCAGCCGACCGACACCGCTGCGGCGTACCTTCGCATCAAGGGTGCCAAGGCCCTCTCGCGTCGATCGCTGGCGGTGTTGAGTGAGCTGTTTCAATGGCGTGAGTCAACGGCCCGAAGCCTGGACCGAGCACCATTTCGCGTACTCGGAAATGCCGCCCTGCTCGCGATCGCAAAATCAGCACCACGGACCTTGAACCGCCTGAAGTCGATACCTGGCGTACCAGCGTCAGCCGTTACTCGATACGGCACCGGCCTACTGGACGCGGTCAAGAGGGGAGGTGAGGTACCGCAGTCAGAACTCCCCGCAATCGAGCGACCCGCTCGGCCTGAACACAACCGTGCCTATGACAGGAGGCTCGAGGCACTCAAGACGCTGCGTAATCGCCGGGCCAGAGAGGTTGGCATGGAACCCGGCATGTTGTGCCCCAACGGGACTCTCCAAGCGGTGGCTCGCGCTGCTTCAGCCAACGAGAGCGAACTTTCCTCGATCGCAGAGCTGCGTCAGTGGCAGGCAGACGTGCTGGGAAAGGAACAGATTCTTGCGGCCATGGAGGCGTGACCACCTAGAAGCCAAGATAGGCACGTACCTTGGGATCGATTCGCTCCGGCGTCCAGAACGGTTCCCAAACCAGTTCGACCCTCACGTTCCTCACACCGTCCAATTCGCGCACTACGGCATCCGCCTGGCCCAGCAGTTGCCCACCGACAGGGCAGCCTGGTGACGTAAGGGTCATCTCGACGAGCACGTCACTGCCAGCAATATCGATCGTGTAGACGAGCCCGAGATCAACGATGTTGAAGCCCAATTCGGGATCTTTGACCTGACGCAGCGCCTCGCGCACGCTCTCCACCGCGACCGGTGCAGGGTCTTGGGGTGGCTCCCGAGAATCGCTCATAGCATCATCCTCAATCACACAGGTTTGGTTCACCGAGCTGCCCGCCGTGCCAACGTCAACCGGGCCGTACCGTCGAGCAATCCAAGCATACACCTTGGCCGCCATCCATCTCACAACCGGCAACCCAAGAACGGCCCGTGGGACTGCCCCACCCGGCAGATACCCCAGTAGGTCGCTCGCCGCTGCGGCTCCAGCAAGTACCACACCATCAGATCGCACCAGATGCACGGCCTGTCGCAGTGCCTGTCGCGGCCTGTTGGCGATTTCCGGTGCCCGGATATCCTGGAGTGGCACGTAGCGAACAGCACCCTCTATGTCCCAGGCCCTAACGCGCCCCACCCAGCGCCTGCAGAACCCACACTGACCATCATACACCAGCACCGGCAACTGGGGCGGCTCGGCGACTCTAGCGACCTCGCCCTCGCTCAGCATCGTCTCTTGGTCTTGGCCCCGATCACAACCGAGGAACACTCTTCAGCTGTGAGTGCCACGGCGGCATCCGCCACTCGGGCCCTTACGGCCTTGAGCATACTGATCGACCGCGAAGTACGAGGCGCGAACACGCGATTCGTCAGGATCACAACGAACAGATCGCGCTCGGGATCGATCCAGATTGATGTCCCGGTGTATCCCCCGTGCCCGAAAGCACTGCTGGACAGCAGGGCGCCGGCGTTCGCCACATCCGTCGTATCACGCATCTCCCACCCAAGTGCGCGGTTGCCCAAGCCCCGCCGGGTGAACAGGCTGACCGTCTCCGGGCGGAACAACTGGGCGCCACTGGCGGTTGCGCCCCAGTTCAGATACACCTGGGCGTAGCGTCCCAAATCAAGACCGGTGCTGTAGAGGCCGGCATGGCCCGATACTCCACCGAGGCGAACCGCGTTCTGGTCATGCAGCTCGCCAGCGATCACGTGCCCACGCCATAGGCCCACCGGAGCCATGAGTGGGATGCGGTCACGCGACGGCTTGAACCCTGTCTGCGTCATGCCGACGGGCCTAAAGACCTCCTGAGCAGCAAACTCGTCGAGTGACATGCCTGACACGCTCTCGACAATCCAGCCCAGCAACATCGAACTGAGATCGCTGTACTCGACTCTGGATCCTGCAGCCCAGCGCAGTGGCTCTGTCACCACAAGGTGGCGAGCCTCCGCTGGGGTGGAGCTAAGTTCATTCAGGGGTAGGAACGCCCGCAGCCCCGAACGGTGCTCAAGCAGGAGCCGCACCGTCACCAGCTCCTTGCCATCGCCCACGAAGTCCGGGAGGTAATGCTGCACCGGGCTTGCCAGATCAAGCAGCCCTCGATCGACAAGTCTCATGACCGCGGCAGTTGTGGCAACAACCTTCGTCAACGATGCAAGATCGTACAGTGTGCTGTCTGCGCTCGGTATACGGCTCGCCGTAGAGTACGTGAGATGGCCGTATCCCTTGGCCAGCAACACCGTATCGCCAGTCCCAATGACCACCGCGGCACCAGGATATGCACCCGCGCTGATGCCGTCGGCCACCGCCCGATCGATCTCCGCCACTGCTCCAGTTTGAAACAGGAGCATGGCTATGCATGCAAGTGACATGGCGTCTCCCAAGCCATTATTCTAGTTCGCAACAATAACACTTCCAGACTCACTCAGACCTCCGAGGACTCCCATGCCAGAGCGTCAGTGGCTTGCTGCAGCCGCTTTCATCGCCACGATCGCAGCGGACGGCGCTACGGCTCAGGTGCAACTGGATACATTGTCGCTCAGGGCGAGCACTTTCTTCCTAGCCCACGATCTGCTACAAGGACGTGCCACGGGTACGACGGGTGCCGACATCGCAGCCGCTTACATCGCCAGCGAGTGCCGTGCACTCGGCCTAATGCCTATCGGAGACAGCTATGTCCACCCGGTGCCGCTTGAGGAATCCACCGTGGAACCTGGCACGCAGCTCGTCGTGCGGCGGGCGAACCAAGAGGCACGCTTCAGCTTTCCCACCGACCTTACCCCCGACGTGGGCACTCGGAGCACACTGGTGGACTTTGCCGGTCCCGCCGTGTTCGTTGGCCCGGTGAGCGAGCTGCACCTCGAGTTGCTGCGGGAACTTGACCTCCGAGGTGCCGTGGCGGTAACGGCGGGAGCCCGCGTCAGCGCCGAAGCAGCGCAGACACTCAGGCAGCTGGGAGCAGTGGGCATAGTCCACCTCCTAGGAGATGAGAGCGGCTACGCCCTGTACCGGCGCAGTCGGGGTGCGACACGACTGTATCACGCCGACTCGGCTGTCAGGTCTTCATTCGCACCGGTTATCCCATCCGTCCTAGCCGGTCCACGATTGTCGTATGCCGTCGTGTCCGGCACGGCGCTCGAGCGAGGTGAGCCCCTGGCTCCCGGACCGTTGGGACGGGAGCTGGAGTTCAGGATCGAACTGAACACCAGAGCCGTTGACGCAGCGAACGTGGTGTGCCTGCTTCCGGGCAAGGATGCGCTGGTGAGTGACACCGTGATCGCGTTCGCTGCCCACTATGACCACCTCGGAGTTGGGCTCCCCGATTCTTCCGGCGATGCGATCTACAACGGATTCTCGGACAACGCTGCCGGCGTCGCGATGCTACTCGCCATCGCACAGGCTATGGTCCAGGATTCACACAGCCAACTGCGACACTCACTTCTGTTCCTGTTCCCGGTGGGAGAGGAACGCGGACTCTTGGGATCGGATTACTACGTCTCCAAACCAGTCTGGCCGCTAGAACGCACGCGGGCGATTCTCAATATCGATGCAGGTGCACCACCGGGGCTGCTCGTGAGCTGGCGACTCGCCGGGGTCGACTCGTCTGGGCTGGGAGGATTGGCCGTTTCCGCGGCGGCCAGCCGCGGCTGGACCGCGACCACGTCACCGGCGCGCGCCAATTCCGACTACTTCCCTTTTGTTCGAGAAGGCGTCCCAGGGGTCCTGGTCATTCCAGGCGCCGAACCCTACGAAGGACTGACAGCAGACAGCTCGGCGGCACTGCGCAAGAGGTGGGATCTCTATCACCGGCCAGGAGATCACTGGACCGAAGATTTCCCGTTCGCTGGCCTGGCTCGTTACGCAGAGTATGCCTATCTGATCGGCGCGGCCGTCGATACCAGCTCGGCTCCGATTCCGCGGCCCCCTAGGCGCTAGATCAGCGGTCCCGTACCGATCCTGGTGGCAATGCGTACAACAGCCGTGCCGTGCGGCGGTCACGCGGCGTCAGGTCGTGAACCGACGTTGCCGGGTACATCAGATCGGCCGGGTCATCTGAATGGCCCAGACCCAACAGATGTCCGATCTCGTGCAGAGCTACGGTGTATGCGATCTCAGGCGTAACGGTCCTACCCTCACCGGCATGAGTCGCCAAAGTGAGAGTGGCACCCACAACCCAACCCTCGTTGTCCCACACCACATCCGCCTGTCCAGTTCTACGAATCGGGAACGACTCGATCCACTTCACCAAGACCTCAGCCCGAGTGGAATCTCGTACTATCTGAAACACCATTGGGATTGCGCCTACCCGCTCCCAGCGAGTGAAGGCATCCCGCACTGCTGCGCCCAGAGCATCGCTATACCCGGGAACCGTAGCTGGTGAGAAGTAGACCGTCAGAGGATCAGATGCGCGGTCGCGCCAACGCTTGAGTACCGAATCTCCTTCGGACAATGAGTATCCCAAATACGTATCAGATTCCGCTATCCTGCGCCGGATGAGCGCACGGGCGGCCTGTACGCTGTCTCGCCCGATCGAGCCGTCCTGGAAACCGGGGGACGGCGATGTTGGCTCGTTGGGAGAAGCTCGCTGGCCGCTGCGGCTGACACCAAACGCCACCAGCAAGGCTACCACCGCCAAGCCCGCAAACGACGGCCACCTCATCGCTGCCAATATGCCGTAATCCGGGTCCCTGACGCCACCAGCCACGGGTAGCGGCCGGCGCCTACGACGCCTATCATTCTGACCCCTTGGAGTAAATCAAGGTTCACCCAGTTGCCTGATCGTGACTCGAACGCTGTCAGAATGTGACCCAGCACCTAGGCCGGGACCCCGCGCCACGGTGAGTTCGAAGTGATCACACCGCCTGGCCGGCTGATTGTCAAGTTCCGCGCCCTGATTCTGTTTGCGTGGGCCATTGCGGCTGTCGTCTCATGGCCACGCGCAGCCCGTGTGCAGGAGGGTCTGCGTGTAGAGGGACAACGGCTGCGACCGTCCGACTCTCAGCTCGCCACCGATCTAATCGTGCAAGCATTTCCCCAGCCGGTGGGGGACTTCTTTGCTATCACCGTCTCGGGGCCTGTGCCAATTGACAGCCTTCGGACCAGGAGAGTCATCGAGTCAATCAGTGAAGCCGCCGGTCAACTGCCCTACATCACCCGGGTGGTCTCCTACCTCACGGTGCGAGACTCCACTCTGGTAAGCGATGACCGACTCGTGACGTTTGTGCTGGCAACCGTGGAGCCGCGCGACGGTTTCAGTCCCACCAACATCGTCGCCGAGTTTCGCGACGCGATCCACAGCACGGTCGCACAGGTTCCAGGATCGGATGACTACGAAGTGCTGGTCACGGGGAGACCGGCTCTGGACTATGACGTGCGGACCGTGAGCAAAGACGACGCACGGTCAGGTGAGCGCAAGGCACTGCCCTTCTCAGCGATGGTCCTGGTTCTCGCATTCGGAGCGCTGGTCGCGGCCGTCTTGCCACTAGTGGTTGGGGTGTTAGCTATCGTCTGCAGCCTCGCGGTGATCGAGCTGATATCGGGGATTTATCCAACGTCCGTCTTCGTGCTCACGATAGTCTCGATGGTCGGACTGGCCGTTGGTATCGACTACTCGCTGCTCATCGTCACCCGTTTTCGCGAGGAACTCAACCGCGGCCGCGGCAGGCAAGACGCCGCGATCAGGAGCGTCGTAACTGCCGGTCGCGCGGTCGTCACTAGTGGGTTGACTGTCGCCGTCGGCTTTGCCTCCCTACTGGTCACCCCAATCACGGAAACCCGCTCGGTTGGCATGGGAGGCCTAGTGGTGGTGACGGTTGCAGTGCTGCTCAGTGTCACCGCCTTACCGGCCGCTCTTTCGTACATGGGCAGGTTGGTGGACGTTCCCCGCGCCCTGGCTCGGAAACTGGCTTGGTACCACGCTCCGACCAGCTGGGAGCGGTGGGCCCGATGGCTGGTATACCATCCTTGGCGGGCCATAGCCGCTGGGGGAATCGCAGTCGCGCTGATCACCTGGCCCCTGGCGCAGATCAAGATCGGCCTGCCGCGGTCAGGCTGGTTCCCATCAAACACCGAGTCCAGCGACGGAGTGGAGACCCTGCAGCGCATGGGTGCAGGTGGGACATTGCAGCCAGTCAGAATCGTCGTCCGGGTCCCAGAAGGACACCGGGTGGTGGGTTCTCGCTACATCCGCTCCCTGATGCGGCTATCGGACTCCGTTCGCGCCGATCCTCGAGTGGCCCAGGTGCGCAGCGTAGTCGACATTCAGCCCGGCATGTCGGCTCTCGGTTACACGATGTTCTACGGCAACATCGAGGCTGCCCGGTCTCGCTCACCAGAGTTTTTCTCGGCATACCTGTCGAGCGACAACCGATCGACCCTGATTGACGTCATCCTCTCTGATACTACTTCCTTCACAAGCTCGATGGATGTTGTGCGCCGGCTCCGGACGTTGCACTCCGACATCGCCGGACTCGACTCTGCCGAGGTACTCATTGGCGGCTTTGCAGCTGCGAGTGTCGATCTACAGGATGACCTGCTGCAGCAGTTTCCGTTAGTGATCGGCCTCGTCCTGGTTTCGACCGTAGTCATGCTCGCAGTGGCCTTTCGCTCGGTGCTCGTGCCTCTGAAGGCGGTGTTGATGAACTGCTTTTCGGTACTGGGCGCGTTTGGTGTCACGGTGCTCGTGTTCCAGCAGGGTGTGGGTTCCGGACTGTTCGGACTGGATGGACCTACCGAAGCGGTCTACGTGGTGGTACCTGTGCTCGTCTTCGCAGTCGTTTTCGGCCTCAGCATGGACTATGGAGTCTTCCTCCTAGCCCGGATAAAGGAGGCGTTCGACCGCTCGGGCCGCAACGATCAGGCGACCATAGAGGGATTGACTGCCACTGCCTCGGTAATCACAAGCGCAGCAGCGATCATGGTCATCGTTTTCGGTGTATTCAGCTTCTCTCGAGTCCTAGCCGCTCAAATGATGGGGTTCGGATTGGCCGTAGCGGTCGTGCTGGACGCAACCTTGATCCGCATGGTGCTGGCGCCGGCGATCATGCACATTGCCGGACGGTGGAATTGGTGGCCTGGAGTCAAGAAGATTCCCGTCCCTGTCGGCGGCGACGCTCGGACCAGCGGAGAGGCGCGGCTGGAACCCTAGGAGCAGCCAACCGTACACCAGCCTCCAGATAGGCCCCGCGCAGATCCCAGTGCCAGGCTGCCACGCGCATCCCCGTCCGGGGATGCCTCAGAGGTTTGTATTGCAGCCACCGTTCGCTCATGCCGAGTAACCTGCCAGCTGCCAGGAGCAACTCATGGTCCGACGAAACAAGGTGGGCCATTTCTTCGCCCCAAAGGACGAAGCGGTGCAGCCACAATCCCCCGTCCAACGCGTGCGCCATCCCATCGTGACGGCTTTCGAACTCGCACCACACTATGGTCAACTGCAGTCAACGCTTCCTTCAGTGACAGCTGTGCCCACCGGAGCGGCGCCACCCACAAAGATGTAGCACTGGGTGAAGATTTGATTGTGGCTGGCCGTTGCTGACCATCCGAGAAACGTGGCCTCATTGACCACCACAGTCACATCTGGACTCGGGTTGAAACCGCTTACCTGCAATAGAGCCAGGTCATCCGTATAGGTTGCGCGATCATAGTAGCTGGATTCTTGATGCAGGCCCAGGGTACGCAGATCACTCCTCATAGTGGCAACCCTTGCACGTTCTCGGTAGCGCTGAAGTCGGGGCAGCACGATGGCAGTCATCAGACCAATGATGACAATTACCATGAGTAGTTCTACGAAAGTGAAACCCCGCCGATTCACTACGATCTCCCACTGGAATCAGCCAGGAAGATGTCAACGACCTTCGGCCCGGACAACCTCTCAACCATCCTGGCTCTTGGCATCCAGCCAGTTCGGCCCGATCCCCACGTCCGCTACCAGGGGTACGCTGAGTCGGGCTGCACGTTGCATCTCGCGCCGCACAATCTCAACAGCCCTGTCCACCTCTTCGTTCGGCACCTCGAGAACCAATTCGTCGTGCACTTGAAGCAACATGGCTGACCTCAGGCCATTCTCCTTCAATGCGGTCGCCAAGTTGACCATGGCAATCTTGATCAGATCCGCCGCCGATCCCTGCACTGGAGAGTTCATCGCAGTCCGTTCGCCAAACGCACGGACGTTGTAGTTGCGGTCCTTCAGCTCCGGTATGTAGCGGCGCCGGCCGAAGAGCGTCTCTACATAGCCGATCCGTTTTGCATTCTGGACGGTCTCATCGAGAAATCGGCGCACCCCGGCAAACCGTCTGAAATAGAGCTTGATGAACTCCTTGGCTTCTTCCTGCGAGATACTCAATTGCCGTGCCAACGAGAACGGCCCTTGCCCGTAGATGGTTGCGAAGTTGATTGTCTTAGCCCGGCCTCGCATCTCGGGCGTGACTCCATGTGGCTCGACATCGAAGATGATCGCGGCGGTCTGCCTATGGATGTCACCACCTTGCTGGAACGCCTCAATGAACGCCGCATCCTGGGAGAGGTGCGCAAGCACGCGCAGCTCTATCTGGGAGTAGTCGGCGGCGATGAAGCTGCAACCGTCCTGCGGAACGAAACACTGGCGGATTAGCTCCCCTCGCGCCGTCCTTACGGGGATGTTTTGCAGGTTCGGATTAGAGGAGGATAGCCTGCCGGTGGCCGCACCAGTCTGATTGAAGCTGGTGTGAATCCTCCCGGTGTCTCGATTCACGCTCCCGGGCAGCACGTCCACGTACGTTGACTTGAGCTTGCTCAGCTCGCGGTACTCAAGCAGCAATCGGGGAACATCGAAGCCCATCTCGGCTAATTCTGATAGGACTCCTGCATCGGTCGACGGCCCTGTCTTGGTTCGCTTGAGGACCGGCAACTGGAGCTTATCGAACAGGATCTGGCGCAGCTGCCGGGTGCTATTGACATTGAAGTCGGTTCCCGCGGCGTCGAAGATCGATCGCTCGATATCCTTGAGCTCTGAACTGAATCGCTTCGAAAGCTGTCGTAGACGATGGCTATCGATCCTTATCCCACGCCATTCCATGTCGGCTAGCACACCGATCAGCGGTACCTCTACCCGCTCCAACAATGTGCGAGCGGCTGCAGCGTCCAGCTGACCTTTGAAGCGATCGTGCAAGCTCAGGACGGCCCAAGCGTTGGCGCAGGAGCTAGCCGCCATGACATCGACTCCGACCTCGGAAAGCGACCGAGTTGACTTCCCCTTCCCGATCAGGTCCGTGGCCGTGCTCAGGACAGTATTGAGATGCTCAGTCGCAAGGGCTTCGAGCGCGTGCGATCTGCGGCCCGGATCAAGCACGAAACTGGCAAGCATCGAGTCATACGTTGCTCCAGCCAATTCGACGCCAGCAGCCCGCAGGGCCAACCACGCATGCTTGAGATCGTGCCCCAGCTTCGCGACACCCTGGTCGGCGAGCAACTCCGCAAGGCACTGCGTACCGCCCACACCCAAGGCCGGAAGGTTGCGTGGCGGTTGGTCCGTAGTGAGCTCACCTTCGGGTACGCGGTGGCCGAACGGCAGGTACCAGGCGGAGCCGTCGGGGATAGCAATACCGAGACCCACAAGCCTGCTTCCAACGGCCCTGCCTTCCGCGATCACCTCAAGTGCCAACGATGCAGCCTTGCGGGCAGCTTTGACAACAACCGGGAGCTCCCGGGGATCAGACACGACCTTCACTTCCTGACGCTCGGCAAAACCGCCGCTCTGGACCTCCAGCTTCGAAAGGAGCGAGCTGAACTCCAATTCGGTATAGAGGAGAGCCAAAGCAGCGGAATCAACATCGCCCACCTGAAACGCACCCAAGTCCAGCTGGACCGGCACATCGGTCCGAATCGTCACGAGCTCACGGCTGAGCCTGGCGTCGTCGGCGAACTGTACCAGACCATCCCGCGCGCGCTTGCCCTTCACTTCCGCTGCATGGCGCAGGATGGAGCCCAGATCGCCATAGGTTGAGATCAAAGCGCGCGCCGTCTTATCTCCGATCCCCTTGACACCAGGCACGTTGTCTGAGGCGTCACCCACCAGGGCCAGATAGTCTATCACGCGTCCCGGAGGAACCCCGAAACGCTCGGCGGCGTTAGCGGCATCGATCAAGACCTCCTCCACCGGCGCTGGGCCACCCCTCCCCGGATTCAGCAGCACTACGTCGTCAGATACAAGCTGGTAGAAGTCCTTGTCCCCCGACACTATCACCGCCTGCAGACCATGCTGAGGCGCCTGCGTCGCCAGGGTCCCGATGACATCGTCGGCTTCATAACCATCCACTGCCACCAGTGGCACTCTGAAACCGCGCAATATCCCCTCGATCCGCTGCACTGACCGGTCGAAGTCTTCCTGCAACTCGTCATCGAGCTTCTCGCGGGTGGCCTTGTAGTCGGGATAGGTGTCTGTCCGGAAGGACGTACCTGCATCGTGCACCCAGGCTATGTACTCAGGCTTACGTTCCTCCAAGAGTCGATGGAGGAAGTTGGCCACGCCCCAGGCTGCTGAAGTATTCTCCCCTCGACTTGTCCTCAGCGGCCGACTGATCATGGCAAAGAAGGCTCGGTAGATCAGGGCGTAGCCATCCACTAGGAAGATCCGTGGTCGGGCCGACTCGGGCATGTCCGGAAGATAGCGCCAAAAAAAAGCCCCGCCCTCTTGCAGAGCGGGGCTCCACGACCAGCGCCCGGTCACCTAAACCTTGAGGACATTCTGAGCGTTCAGCCCCTTATCACCCGAGTTCAATTCAAACTCCACTTCCTGACCTTCACGCAGAGTTCGGAATCCCTCAGCTTGGATGGCCGAAAAGTGAACGAATACGTCGTCTCCTCCCCCTTCCTGCTCGATGAACCCATAACCTTTTGCGTCGTTGAACCACTTCACCTTACCGCGCGGCATTTACATCGCTCCTGCAGAATACATTGAGTAGGATATGTCAGCGGGAACGCGGAACGCCCCCGGGAACAAATTGTGCGTCCAAGTGGGCCCAGCTGTCAAGCTATCAGCCATACGATGCAGGCAACGCCCGGTGCGATCAGCACGTTGTCGTCAAACGGGCCCGGCCATCGCTCCAGCACCGTACCCACAACAGCGCCACCAAGCACGGCCGGCCAGGAGAGCCCAAGGAGCCACAGTGCGACGAACGATACGGCCAGGGCAGCCAGGCTACCGCTTGCGGTCTTGGCGCGGGAACGCCCTGCCCACCCCCCCACCAACGAGGCAGCCGGATCCGCCAGCGCCCCCGCCAGAATGCCAGCGGCCGTCGCCATCGGAGGGAACCACCCCGAAAGCGCATAGCCGATACACAGCCACGTTGCTCCATTCAGCCGGCCAGCCTCACCTGTCCTGAACACCGGTACCAGCCGCTCGACGCGATGGCCCAGGGTCCCCAGTCTGATGCGCGCGACATCCATCAGCAAAGCCATCACGGCCGCTACCACCAGCGTCACGCGCAGTAGACTCCAGCTGCCCAGCATCGGGATCAACAGCACCGTAGCCGAACTCGCGTGCAGTAAGCGGCGGAGCATAAGGTTGCTCACGGTGTTCCGTTGACCGTGACTTCTTGGGGAGGATAGAGCGCCTGGTAGAGGGCATGGTTGCGAGTGACTGTGCGCAAGTATCCCTGCGTCTCCGGATAGGAAACCTGCGCTACGAATCGCACGGCGTCGTCGGAGCCGGGGTTGCGCAGCCAGCGTCGCACCGGGGTGCCACCTGCGTTGTAGGCGGCCAGGGCCGGCTCTACTGCGCCCCCATAGCGTTCGAGCAGATTGGCGAAATGGACAGCCCCAAGGTGTAGATTCGCGTCGGCAACCGTCAGCAACCGGCGGTCCCAGCGGATCCCGAGCCGCTGCGCAAGCTGGCGTGCCGTGGCGGGCATGAGCTGCATGAGCCCGTAGGCCCCCGCACGCGACACGACCTGAGGTCTGAAGGCTGACTCCTGTCTGATCAATGCGGCTAGCAAGTATGGGTCCAGGCCCTGCCTTTCGGCCTCATCCTCGATCAGCTTTCGCATGGGCCAGGGGAAGATCGCGCGAAGTACCCTGGGATGGTTCAGAGTGTATGCACGGGTGGCACGCCAACCAAGCTGGATACCTTCGGACATGAAGCCGCGCTGTATGAGGCCCTCGGCATAGTCGAGCAGTTGAACGGGCGGTCGTGGCTGGTCAGCCATGATGTGGTTGATCAGCGCATCGACCTCCTCAAACAGGTGGGCCTCAAGGAGCAGATCCAGCACCGCCAGTGTCTGGGACACCAGTCTGCTTGGCGGTGGCGCGGGGGCCCCAGCGATGTCGAGCGGGGGTAGACGAGCTGCACGCCGGGCAATGGTGCCATAGTAACCGATCGAATCCGCTCTGGCGAGCAACGCCAGCAACCCGCGTCGTTCCAGAGAATCCGCGGTAAGGGACGCGATCTCGTATTGGGCCGCGAAGCGCTCCCGTGCGCCCAGCTCCACCTCGGCGCTGTACCACCCCACTGCTTGTATCGTATCACCTCGCTCCAACGCACGCCGAGCCAGGTTGAGACGGGAACGCGACGCGTAGTAGCTCCGGGGCCAACGTTCCGATATGACGCCATAGACTGAGTCGACTCCGCTGCCATGACCTAACCGCCTATGCCCGTCCGCGACCAGATACAGTGCCACCGATGCGCTGGGGTGCTGTGGGAAACTATCCGCAAATGCGGTCAATGAGGCGATGGCCTCCCTCGTTCTACGCATCCTGACTAGTAGCCGGCCGCGCTTGAAAGCAGCCATTTGGGCTGCCTCACCGGATTGCGATGCGGCCCGGTAATACACGGCGAGCGCGTCACTCCTCTTACCTGTTAGCTCGAGGAGCTCAGCCCAATACACAAGGAGGTCAGCGGAGCTGGTGTCGATTGTTGCGCCAATTCTCGCAGATTCCAGGGCGGCCGCGGTGGATCCCATGCGATGGTGGGCGCGTGCAATGCTGAAGTACTCCAGTGCGGTGCGCGGCGGAAACGCCGTCGTCGCCAGAGCGAGTCCCACTTGGAGAGCAGCCGTGTCCTGACTCGCCAGGGATTGGTAGGTCAGGACGCGCGACGTGGCACTATCAGACAGCGTCAGCGCCAGCGTGGCAGCGGCTGACTCCAAGCCCGCATCCACGAGGGCATCAACCGCAGCTGCGCTGTCACCCGCCGACAACAGAACCGCGGCTCGGGCACGGTGGCCGACTTCGCTTGCTGCAGCGGGTGCTCTCGCCAGGAGGTCAAGTGCCCGCCCCGTATTGACGGTAAGCCGTGCCTCGCGGACACCGAGCCAGTCCGCGAGCTCCGGCACCTCACTGGCCGCCACGCGGTACCGCGCCGCAGCGTTCTCGTGCGCCCCAGCCCGCTCGTACGCCTCAGCCGAGCGCACCAGCATGATGCCCCTTCTTCTACCCTCCAATTCGACTGCCGCCCGGGCGAACAAGTCGGCGGCTACCTCGAAGCGACCCATTTGATACTCAGCCTCTCCGCGGAGCGGACTGACTATCTCCTGGGGCCAAGACTGCCCCCAATCTCGACTGAGCAGATCGCCGGCCTTCTCAGGGCGTCCGATAGATAGCTCAAGCGCTGCCAAGCGGAGGATCGCTGCAGGTTGCGCCGGGTCGGCCTCAAGCGCATTGCGAAGCCTGCGTGCTTCATGCCACAGCGCCGTCTGGGAGCGCAACTCCTCGACCCGCTGCGCCCAGACACAGCTGGCACCAGCTACCACCCAGAGAGCCGCAAGGACCGTACAAGACAGCAGTCTAGTCCGCATCAGTCTCATCCCTGCGCCTGACCGCATCGGCATAGTCCATACGGGACGTGGGGGTGAGGCGGAAGCCTCCATGATGACCATCGCTCACGAAGTAGAGCACCAGCCCATCCGTTTCGTAGTCCCATCGAATCAGCCGCTGGCCACCGGAAACCACTTCGCCTGACACCTCCCGAATCGCGTCTGGCCTGCCGAGAGTCAGAAAGACTTCGCCTCTTTCTGTGAGCCAGCCAGGGCGCCCCGGCTCGGAGAATCTTGTGCTGGCAACTTCGAGGTCCACCAAGTAGTCCCTCAGAGCCTCGTTATCCGGCGTGGTTGAGTCAGGATCCGTGCCCAGCCAGAACTCCCTCCATCCGGACGGCAGTTCCGCAGGCATTGCCTTCCTCAGCCGCTGACGAGACTGCGAGCTCCCGAAGTAGCGCAGCAGTGAGAGAACGTCCTCAAAGTCAGCGACCGGCCAGTCCGATGAAATGCCCACCAGGGCACGGCCAAGCATCGAAACCGGGCTGCCTGACTGCTCCACCTCGACACGCAGCGCACCGGCGAGTAGCTGATCTGCTGGTATATGCACGAAAGCAGCCGCAAGAGATGTGTCCGCCGACACCAACTGTACGTTCCCCCGCCACAGGGCCGCACCCAATGCAGTGAATACCCTGACTGTTGCAGTACGCGGCCCGGGCCGACCGTACCGTTCGAGGTAGAAGCTCAGAGTGTCGGTACCATATGCGGCGAAGGCTCGCGGGTTCATGACGAGCTCGGGGTTCTCGGCCCTGCTGCGCCGCGGGTTTCCTTGATAGACTGGCACAACGGTCAACGCGGCAGATCCCGTGCCATAACCGGGCACTGTCAGCTGCAGCTCTGCACGGCTCGAGTCACTTCCATACAGATCCGTCACGACAACCGTTACGACAGCAATACCTGGAGACAGACTGAAGAGCCTCTGAAAAATGACGCTCTCGTCGTGGCGCTGTGTTTCCGGGAAGCTGGCAACCCTGACTGCTTCATACGCCGAGTCGTCTACAAGGAGCTTCCCGTCCCGAACGCACTGGATGTCCACGCGGTACTGTGCCTCGAACCCGGAGCTGATACGCCTGAACGACAGTGCGGTACTCGCCAGGGAGAGCCCCAAGAGCGCCATTGTGGAATCGGTATGCGTGCCTGCTAGGAACCCTAGGCTGCCCGCAAATGGAACCGGGTCGCTGGCTGCAAGCAGGCCAAGTTGGCCGTAGCCCTCCGTGGGATCGTAGACGCGCACTGGGCTCCGTTCTGCGCTAGGGCCCGAGCCCGCACCGGTCTGCCATGAAGCACAGGCCGGCACGACGCAACTGAGTGCGAGAATGGCGGGCAAGAACCGGTGATCTGACATACGGGCGTGAGGGGGATACTTAGTCTCCGACTTGCCGACGTTCAAGTAGTGCTGTTACATTCGCGAGCTTGATGCCTAACGAAGATCTTTCGGGTCGCACCATTGCGGGCTACAAGCTCGTGTCACGAGTGGGCGAGGGCGGGACGGCGACCGTCTACCGCGCAGAACACCCGGACCACGGGCGCTGTGCCGTGAAGATCCTGAAGCAGCGTACTCGAAGCGACCCCACAGCGGTCAAACGGTTCCTGCGCGAGGCCGGGTACGGTGCCCGCGTCGAGCACTCGGCAGTGGTCTGCACTTACGACTACGGCGAGGAGGACGGTATTGACTACCTCGCACTTGAGTGGGTCGATGGGGAACCACTGTCCCAATTCGTCAACCGGTCCGGTCCTCTGGCTCCTCCGCTAGTGGCCCACATCGTGAGGCAACTCGCGGACGGCCTGAACGCAGCTCACTCCGTTGGGATCATCCACCGTGACCTCAAACCGGAGAACATAGTCTACGACCCGAGCAGCCGCACAGCCAAGTTGCTCGACTTCGGAATTGCACGCGATGCTCAGGAGCCGGCGTCTGAGAGACTGACCCGGACGGGGTTCTTTGTCGGGACCCTCCAGTACGTAGCACCAGAAGCCCTCTCTGGCGAGTTGGTCGGTGAGAAGGCCGATATCTTCAGCTTGGCTAAGATCACGTACTTCTTGCTGACCGGTGTACACCCGCACCCCGGTCGCTCACCGCGGGAGGTGTTCCACCAACTCCTGACGCAACCCCCGATCCCCCTCAACCAGGCGGTCAGGGACCTTAGGTTCCCGGCGGAACTCGAGGTTGCTGTAATGAAGGGCTTACAGCGTCAACCTGACGACCGACACGCGAGTGTGGTCGAATTCGCCGAGCACGTGGCGAGGGGGGTCGATGCAGTCGACGAACCACCGCGAGATCGCGGGTTCCTGGGCGCCATCAAGTCACTGGTACGAGACCGAAGGGGCAAGGGAGGGGAGTAGTATGTGCTACTACTACCGCACAAGCCATGATCCGGGCGGACGAATCAGCGAGAGCTAACCTCGATAGGTTCATCGCCCTTCTCAAGCAGCGATCCCTTGAGCTAGGCTCCTTCATACTCTCGTCCGGCCGTCAATCCTCATACTATATCGATGCGCGGCGTACAACGATGTCAGCCGCAGGGCTAGAACTCGTCGGCTCGCTAGGGTTGCACACCATTCGTGCAGCGGGGTGGGAGGCCCATGCGGTGGGAGGTCTCACGCTAGGCGCGGATCCTGTTGCCTACGCGATCGCGCTTGCCAGCACGAAATGCCCGCCGGAACTCGACGCCTTCAGCGTACGCAAGGAACCAAAGGAGCACGGCACAGGACGGCTGATCGAGGGCTGTTTTCGCAGCGGGTGCAGCGTTGTGGTGACCGAGGATGTGATCACAACTGGGGGGTCCGCGCTGACAGCGATCGATGCCATATCGGACGCCGGTGGTCAAGTCTTGGGCGTCCTGGCAGTTGTGGACCGCGAGGAGGGTGGAAGAGCGGCAATCGAGGCTGGTGGCTACCCGGTTGAGACTCTATTGACGCTGGCCGATTTGGGGCTGACCCCACCAGGTCAGGGCGGCTGAGAATGCTCGAAACGGAGCGGCCGGCAGAGTTCGACGGACCCGAGCGAGCCATGCGCCGTCGCTGGATCCTGCTTGGTGTCACCGCGTTCTTACTGGCGTTGGGGCGTGTCACGGGTGCGGTGTCGGCATCCTGGGTAATGCTCATCACAGTCTCGGCCGGGCTCGTGGGGCTCAACTACGCCGTCTATCGGCTGGTGTTACTGGGGCGGTCTCGCCGTTGGCTGCTGCACACATCTGCAGCGCTCGATCTCGTTCTCGCTGCGCTGCTAGTGCTGTTTTACGGAGCCGGGGGGTTGGCACTCGGTTTCGTCGCTACAACCTTGCCGTACTGCCGCCAATACAGGGGCTTGAATTGGGTTACACTCGTAGTGGCAGCAGGCGCTGCCTACGTAGCAGCCTCCGCTGCGCACCACATGGTGTTCAACGATTCTCTGCAAGGTGTCCTGCACTACACCTCCGTCGTTTACCTCGAAGCGGTCTTGCTGATGCTCCTGATAGTGGTGCTGGGATCTTCCTGGGGCTCTCTCCTCGACCGGCTGCGCGCCACCCGGTCAATGCTGGACAAATGGGAGGCAGGTTCCCTCAACCAGCGAGCGTCAGCCAGGCGTGGCGATGAGCTGGGTCTGCTCGAGCAGGCCGTTAACCGTATCCTCGACCGCGTGACCGCGAGGATCGGGGCACTCCAGGCAGAAGTGGCGCAGCTGGCTCATCTCACATCCCAGCTGAGCACCTCGACTGGACGGCTGGCGACCGCGGGACAAGACCTGAACGCCGAAGCTGGTCGCGCTGTCGGGGCCATTGACGATCGCGGATCCACGGCCCAAGAGAAGCTGGCCACCTTGGAACAGCTGGCACAGGCGGCAGATGCCCTGGGGTCGCGTGCCGCAAAAATCGCGCTCGAGGGTGCGGGTACAGTTACCTCACTCGCCAGGGGGCAAGAAGAACTCGCCGCAGTCCATGACTCCCTGGACGCGTTCGGAGCGGACCTCCGCAATGCGGCTGGCGCCGTGAACCAGCTGGCGGGTAGCTTCAATCGCGTCAGTGAGTTCGCCACGGCGATCGGCAAGATCGCGCGTCAGACGCACGTGCTTGCTCTCAACGCAGCCATCGAAGCCGCGCGCGCCGCAGAGCACGGGGAGGGATTCGCCGTGCTTGCACAGCAGGTTAGGACGCTTGCCGGAGAGGCTGGACAGTCAGCGCGTGACCTAGCAGAGATCGTCGGCGAGGTGCGGGAAGGTATCGAGCACATTGCCGCAACCATCGCCGCGGGTGAGGAGCGGATCCGTGACCTCGCAACAATGGCCGGTCAGGCTCACGAGACTCTCCGCCACGTAGGACCGAGCGTATCCGCGACCCTCGACGTAGTGGACCAAGCCGCAACTGTGTCCCGCCAACAGGTGGAGGAGACTGGCTCCCTTGCCGCCGAGATCTCTGCTTTCACCGACCGCAGCAATCACTGGTCCCGAGAAGTCCACGAAATCCGGGACAGAGCCGCAGGCCAGCTCAACGCGCTCGTCGAACTGAGCCAGACCAGTGAGGAATTGGCTGACCACGCTGCAAACCTGAGAGAGATCGCTGGCGATCTACAGATCCAGGGTACCCACGGCGAGGGCGCTTCGGATTGAACCGACCAAGGATACAGGTCCGACGACCAGCCGCCCCACATCGGAGTTCTCACCAAGTCTGCCCGAGATACCCCACCCCTGGGTTGAGCGGATGAAAGGTGCGAAACGTGGCACGAAATGGATCGACCAGCCGTCGGACAAAGTCATCTAGAGCCAGCTCGAACGAGAATCGGACGCGGAACTCGCCGGCAGTCATGCCCATGACATTGCGCAGATGTCGTCCGAAGCTCTGCGGCGAGGAGTACTGCAGCCGATATGCCACGTCTGCCACGGAGAGCCCCGGCACCTCGAACAGCGCAGCTGCGTAGAGAATCCGTGTCCCGGCAAGGTAGCGCTTGGGGGACGGAAGGCCGGCGCGGAGGAATCGAGACGTGAAAGTGCTCGACACGACGCTGAAGTGCTCTGCCAGTCCGGCGGCGGTGGTCACAGCGGGTGCCACGCGGACTACCGATTCGAACACCGTACGGCAGTCATAGGTGGCACTGTCCAGAGCCGGATTGAGCCTGCGGAAGATTCGCGCTGCTGTGGGTGACGTCGGGTGTGAGACTAGATCGCGCAGGCACTGCCAGCCGTTCCTCTGACTGAGATCGATCATTTTGCGGACGCCATACGCGCCCAGCTCGAGCAATCGCTCACTCGACCTGGAGTCGTGGCGGGAGATGAGCGCAACGGTCGGGATGCCGGGAAAGCCGTCCACCAGGGAGGCTACACGCGGCAGCTCGTCAGAGGTTACGCAGGCCGGTGAGACCAGCACCGCCTGCACCGGTCGCTCGCGGACGGTGCGGATAACCTCCGCGATATCCTTAGCGTGGAAAGTCGCGAAACAGCCCTGTACAGCGGCGTCGAGACGCGAACGCACGCCTCTTTCTATGACGGTCGCTACTCGGCAGCTGCCTGGACTCACTGAAGCCCCACCAGAGGATGATGGCTCCAACTTAAACGCAGCTTATCAACTAGGGTTCAACGCTCCACGGCGACTCTCAAACCGGAGATGCGTCGCTCGGAAGGCCCGGACCGGAGCAACGACGGGGCACGAGGGCAACTTGCTGCTTCACGCATCTCAGCCCGGACGATATCTTGCTTTAGGTTGGTGGGGTGAGGCGGTCGCGGCCCGCCGTGCGCGGGTCGAGGAAAGTCCGAGCTCCGTAGGGCAGACTGCCAGGTAACGCCTGGGCGTCGAAAGGCGACGGAAAGGGCCACAGAAAGCAAACCGCCCACTTTGGTGGGTAAGGGTGAAAGGGTGGGGTAAGAGCCCACCGCACGTCTGGCAACAGATGTGGCACGGCAACCCCCAGTTGGAGCAAGGCCAAATAGGCGGTGAGGCCCGGCCCGGGCCGTCCGAACCGCGGGTAGGCCGCTAGAGGCAGCGGGCGACCGGTGCCCCAGATAGATGACCGCCCGAGCGCCATGAGCGCGCGAACAGGACTCGGCTTACGGCCCCACCAGCCTCTTTACTCTGGCTCCGAGCACGTGCGTAGCGTTATTGTAGCCGCGTTCGCCATCTCCAAGTGACAGGAACCGAAGTGTAGTGGTCAATCGCAAGCCAACGTCGCCCCTGTACCCACTCGACTGGGAGCGGGTCGCAGATCTGAGAGTCTTTCGCACGACACAGCTGGAGTGGTCCAAGCTGATCGGCTGGCGTGGAGACATGCAGCGTAAGGGCTGGCGGCTGCTGCAGGTATCCTCAGATTCCGATGACATCGTCGCCGTGTTCGGACGCACCAAGGCGGAGCTCCTAGAACGAAAGGAAACGGGAACATGAGTTTCCCGATGAAGGCCGCTGATAATCACTGGGTGACCCTCACAGCATCGCTGTGCCTTTTGCTGCCAGCTTGTGGACCCAAGGCGGGTGAAGAGATCGTCCCGGAAACGGCCAGTGGATACCGGCCGTTCAGCGCATCCTATGAGGGTGTCACACTGGCACGCATTGAGCAAACGTACGACCACCAGACCGACATCAATGAGGTCGGGATGAGCTACCATGTGACCGTTGACGTCGTACAGACCGACTCAGCGCTCAATGCAAGGCTGGTGCTCGACTCCATCGCCAACGTTTCAGGCATCTTGGCCGCAGATCTCCCGGCGCGAGTGGATTCGGCCCGTGGGACTGCCTACACCGGCGTTCTAGCCGCAAACGGGGAACTGCTGGGCTTCAGG
>CP070666.1:4706390-4714845 GCA_020351775.1 Gemmatimonadota bacterium
CGACCGGGAACGATCCGCTGCCGGCTGCTAGCCACAACCGAACAGGGGGTGTAACCGCGAGGATGTTCCCGTGGGTGACCCTGTGTGCGAATGGCTAGGTTCAGCACCAGACCAGCGGCAGCACCCCACCAGCGATTCCATCGAAGTCGCGCCTACCTACGGCCCCACACGATCCGACTATCAACCGGCCCTGCTCGGTGAGACCAATCGAGGTGTAGGACAGAAGTTCGACAAGATCGCGGGATTCGCCTGAAACGCCGCCGATCGATAGGTGAGACATGGTCCCGGCGGAGATTTGGCGTTCGGGCACGTGCGAACCAGCGGGTTCAGCGGTGAAAAGAGCCAGCAGATCGGCCTTTTCGAGCCGTCCAGCCCGAGCGATCGTACTCGGCCCTTGACAGGGAACATATTCCATAGTACGTAGTACTACGTATATAGTAGCCATTTCCTGTTAAAGTATAGTATCAGACGTGTATCCCGTTTGAGGCGAACGATTTAGCTGAGAGGTGCCGAGATGGGGGTCAACTTCACCAATCGTGAGCTCGACGCCATGGCCATCGTCTGGCGCCGCGGTTCCGCCACCGTAAGCGAGGTGCAGGAGGAGTTGGGGGACAAGCTCGCGTATACCAGCGTTATGACCATTCTCAAGACATTGGAGTCCAAGGGCCATGTGCTGCATCAGATGGACGGCCGGGCCTACCGCTACTATCCCCAGGTCGAGCCCTCCGCTGCCGGTGCGCGGACCCTCAGGCGGCTGCTGGAGAAGGTCTATCAGGGTTCCCGTGCAATGCTGGTCGCCGAACTGTTGGCGGATGAGGGTCTCTCGCCGGCGGAGCTGCGGCGCATGAAGCAACTGCTCGACAAGCGGCTAGAGGAGATGGAGCAATGATCGCGTCATGGATGATGTACGGCATCGTCGTCGCGCTCTGTTTCGGCTTGGCCGCACACGCGGCGGAGCATCTGATCCGGCTGTGCGGCAAGCAGGCTCGTAGCGTTTGGGTGGTGGCGTTGGCCGGTTCGGTGCTGGTGCCGCTGGTGAATTGGACCGTTGCTGCTCGAGCCGAGGCCGCTGCCGACGGATCTCAAGCGATACCGTTGCTCCCGGTGGTCGCCACGAGCCTGCTAAACAGTCCGCTGCAGGCCTACGCACCGGTGGGCCCGGTGCTGCCGCAGTGGGACGGCCTGTTGCGAATTCTCTGGCTCGCGATGTCGCTCGCCATGGTCGCTCTGCTGTCGGTGTCGTTCTGGCGACTAGCTCGTCAGCGGCGGGGCTGGCGCAGCGCCACACTCGACGGCAGGCAGGTCCTGGTATCGAGTCACGTGGGTCCGGCCGTAGTCGGGATGCTCACCCATGAGCTAGTGATGCCTGACTGGATCTTCGGCTTGAGCCACAGCATGCGGCGTGCGGCACTGCAGCACGAAGAAGAGCACATGAGGGCCGGTGACTTGCGACTCATGACATTGGCCTCGCTGGCCGTGCTGTTGTTTCCCTGGAACATCCCCCTCTGGTGGCAGCTCAGGCGGCTACGCACCGCCCTGGAAGCGGACTGCGACGCCCGGGTGCTGCGGCGGGGTACCGATATCCGCACCTACGGATCACTTCTCCTCGAGGTCGGCAGCCGAGCGTGGTATCCGCGGATGGCCACCCTGGCCCTGATCGAGCGGAGATCTTCTCTCGCACGGAGGATAGCGATCATGACTGCACGGCCGAGACTGAGGATTGCCCAGGCCTGTGTGGCGGTGGCGGCGGCCGGGGCGTTTGCGCTGCTGGCGTGCGAGGCGCCGGTGCCGTCACAGTCGAGCGACGAGGCCCAACTGATATTCGTGGCGGTGGAACCCGCCTACAATGAAGCCAGCGTGGATGAGCCGCCGGAGCGCATCTCGAGCCCGCGGCTCGAATATCCCAGACTGCTGCAGCAAGCTGGAATCGAAGGCCACGTGCTGCTCCAGGGCATCGTGGGGCTAGACGGAATGATCGAGCCGGGTTCTGTGGAGATCCTCGAATCCACTCACGAAGCGTTTGAACTGCCATCAAAGAGCCTGCTCGAACGCACCGTGTTCCGGCCGGGCAAAGTCGACGGTAAACCGGTGAGAGTTCTCATCCAGCTGCCGATTCAGTTCACGCTGATAGGTGGGCCCGACGAGGAAACGCCCTAGCCGTCGCAGGACGCGGTCGACATCATCGGTCACTAGCGTGGTGAGTTCCAGGTTGGCTGCATAGCACGAGCTGTGAGCCGTCGCTCCGGGCCGTGGCGCATTCGGCTGACTCGATGCCGGTCAGCGAGCTCGCAACCGCCCCCGTTCATCGCAAAACCCGTCCATTCATCGGCGAAAGATGGCCATCCATCGCCGTGGGCCACCCATCATGCGGGAGCTTCACCTAGCTGCGGACGACCCGGCGAGCGACATCAAGCGCGCGCCGGCTCGATCAACTCCTCGACCTTGGCCGCAGCCCGCTGCATCATCCGCATGAACTGCTCGCTACCATCGTATCGCTGCTGCAACTCCGAGCAGTGCACCGGACCGCGCGACGTCCACCAATCCCAATACTCGTCCTTCAGCCCACGTGCAAACTGTTTCAGTTCGGCACGCCCCTGATGCAGCTTGCCGGCCGCGATGCCCATCGCCATGAGCCCGCCGGTCAGCAGACCGCACAGATCGCCCTTGCCGAAGCCGCCCGAGAACACTGCGGCGGCGTCGACCCACTCGTCCGTCACACCCATGTACTCACAGGAAGCCGCGAGGCAGATCTCTGCACACCCCAGGCCCTGGCCCATGTAGTTCGGGACGTCCAGCGCCATGCTGGAGCTATTGATAACCGCCTGCTCTTCGGCCGTGAACTGGCTCCAGAATCCGGCTTGACTTTGTTGCTGTGCGTGGAGCAGCGAGCGCGGCACCGCCAGTCCACCTGCAACCACGGGACAAACCGCGCCGAAGAACTTGCGTCGCGAGACTGCAGTAGCGTTTTGCTTGCTCATATGAGGGACCTCATTCGTTGGCGAGTTTCACCTCGACCAGGTTGTCATGGAACGCCGCCCCGTAACCCATGTCCGTCTCACGTCCATAGGAGCAGAAATTCACCGTGCCACCCTCGGTGATCCACCAACCGTTGGTGACCAACACGCACCCCGCCTTGATACCGTTATCCAGCCGAGCAGCAACACGAATCGCGCCCCGGCGGTTGAAGACCTTTACCACGTCGCCGTCATCGATGTTCCGCTCTCGCGCATCACGCGGGTTGAGCAGTAGGAACGGCTTGTCGCCGAACAGCTGGATCATCTTCAGGTTGTTGAACTGCGAGTGGATCCGGTTCTTGGTGTTGGGTGTCAGAAGGTACAGGGGAAACTCCTCAGACTCCCGGGATCCGCGCCGCGCGGATTCATCAGGCTCGACGTAGACGGGGAGCTGGTGGGCATTCCACCGTCTGGCTGCCTCGGCGGACACGAGTTCGATCTTGCCGGACGGGGTGGGGAACAGGTAGTCGGAGAACGCCACTTCCTGGTGGCCCGGCGCCAGCACCGGCCCCTCGCGCAGCCGGTCCGGAGACAACTCCGCAAACGGCTCCAGCTTGCCCTTCAAGAACCGCTCGATCGCTTCGTCGCCGGGTTCTGGTATGCGTCCGGCCATTTCGCGTTCATCGAAGCCGAGTCGGCGCGCCAGAAGATAATAGACCTCGGACTCCGGCTTCACCTCCCCCGGCGGGTCCATCACCTTCTGCTTCAACTGTATGTAGGGATGCCAATACGCGCCGATCACGTCGGACTGCTCGAACATAGTTTTGGCGGGCAGCACCAGATCAGCTTCTCGAGCAGTGTCCGTCAGGAACTGATCGACCACCACGCGAAACTCGAGTGCGCGGAATGCCTCGAGTACCGTGCGCGTTTCCGGATTCTGTGTCACCGGATTGCCGCGTTCCACCCACGCCATCCGTAGCGGTGGATCCCGGGTCGCGAGCATGTGTCGGCCGAGTAGTGCTGTGGAGATGGAAACGCGGATGCCCCCCCCTGGGTTCTCCGGCGGGTAGAACGCGAGCGGGTCCTTCACTGCATCGAAGATGTGGCTCTGCAGATTGGCGTACACCCAGCCGGCGCCTGGCTTGCCGATGTTGCCGGTGATGGCTAGTAGGGCGAGGATGGCACGCATCGTCTGACCGCTGTTGGTGTAACGCTGCATCCCGAACCCGGCGCTGACGGTCATGGGCGAGGTCGTTCCCATCAACTGTGCCAGCCGATGGATGTAATCGACCGGCACATCGCTGATCTCCGCTGCCTTCGCCGGCGTGAATTCACTGACGGATGCCGCGAACTCTTCAAAGCCCAGCACGTGCCGTTCGACGAATGGACGATCGACGTGACCGTTGGCGATAAGGAGGTGGGCAATTGATAGGGCGAGCGCCCCGTCGGTGCCCGGTCGCGGCTGAATCAGCAGCTCCGCGCGTTCCGACGTCTGCGTGCGACGGGGATCGATCACCACGAGCCTGGCGCCCGAGTCCAGCGCTTCGTCCACGAACACCATCTGATGGATGTTGGTCTCGGCGGCGTTCTTGCCCCACATCACGATCAGTTTGGCGTTGGCCAGATCCCAGGGGGCGTTGTGTTTGTTCTCCCCCAGTGTGAGTCGGGTCGCTTCGAGTCCAGCGGGCCAACACAGATCACCGTACGTGGTCGTGCAACCCCCGTACAGCTTCCAGAACTCCATTCCCACGGCGTTGAGCAGTCCCTTGGTGCCGCTGCCCGCGTAATACAGCACGCTCTGTGGTCCCAGCTCATCCTTGATTCGCATCAGGTTGGACACGATGAGATCGATTGCCTCATCCCATGGGATACGTTCGAACTCCGCCGTGCCCGCCTTGCGGCGAAGCGGGTGCAGGATCCGGTCGGGCGAGTGCACCCGCTCCACATAGCTCAACCCCTTCAGGCAAGCACCTTCCGGTGTAGCGCGGTTGTCCGGGTGCGGTTCGACCCGTCGTAGGCGGCCGTCCTCGATTTCCACACGCATGCTGCAAGTGGAGTAGCAGTTACGGGGACAGGCGGTGCTATAGACTGGCATAGGATTACACATCGTTGCCTGGGAGGGGTAGGCTGGTCAAGGGGCACGCGACCGGGTGCCTACCCGCAGCCATTGCGCCGCACGTGGGCTCTTCCTAAAGTGGTGCGATGCCGGCAGGAGCGAGACCATGGAGGGCCGGAGCCGCAGTATCCGTCACAGCCGGACTGGAGCAGTCCCGCTCAACTTGATCTTCGCCGCCGTGGCAGCTGTGGTGGTGCTCGCGTTGGTGCTTCCAAGCTCATTGGCGGTAGGGAATCAACCCGAGATGACGGGGCGGACGTAGGGAGTCAGCCGGCCGCTGTCCCAAGTGGCGCCAACAAGCTCGATCCCGGTCCGTATCGCTCCCAAATTACGCAACTGGAGCAACACCTCTATCGCGAGCAGCCTGGGGGCATCGACGATGCCGGCCGGGTTGCAGCGTTGGCGCGCGATTTGAGCTTGGCGGTGCGGGGCGACGGTCGAGATCTGGCACGACTGCGGGCGTGGGGTGAGCTATTCGACTTCGCCGGTGAGGCAGATGGCCAGTCCGCAGAGGGTTACACCACTGGCAACCTGCCGCAGCTCCGCTCGCGGTGGGAACAGGTGAGAGACGAAGTCTTCGCGCCAGCCGACTGGCTGCGCAGCTCTTCACCCGCCTTGACGCAGCGCCAGACCCCGACGCCCCCGGTCGCAGATCGCGGCACGATTCGCGGGCTGCGCGATATGGCGACACAGCTGGAGGCGTTGATCAGAAACGGGAGCAGGGAAGCGCTGGCGATTCCCGAGGCAGGAGTGGATGCTGCCCTCGAATCGAGCGAGGCGCGCGAGGCCGAACGCCGCTGGCGCCAGTGGTCGGCGCGCTGGCTGAGGCAGCTGGATGGTGTGGTGCGCTACATGCCTGCCAGTCCGGGACCTAACGCCGACATCAATGTGACGATCGCGCACCAGGAACTGTCGCGAGCCGTGTCTGAACTGCGGCACGTGACTCAAACCGCGGCCTCGACTACGACGATCCCGTTCAAGTACGAGCGAGAGCAGCACTTCGACTCAGCGCGGCGCTACATCGATCAGGCCCGGTCGTATCTCAACAGAGTGGAATGGTAGGATTCTTTGCCAGAGACAGATGACGCTGGGATAGAGACCGCTGTCACACCGGAATTACCAGATTGTATCTGAGTTCGACTAGTCCCTACCTACGCGCCGCAGCTCCTTGTCGATCACTTCTGCCAGCGACTCGAACGGCAATGCCCCCGACGGCACCGGCATTCCATTGATGAACGTAGCCGGTGTTCCCTCGATTCCGAAGCTCTGGCCTTCCATCATGTCCGATGTCACTTGTTCCATGTAGCGACCCGAATCGAGGCAGCTGTCGAACGCGGCCTGGTCGAGGCCCAGCCGGCTCGCCTTCTCCTTCAGATCGGCAACCTCAAGCCTACGCTGCTCGTTGAACATCAGGTCGTGTAGCTCCCAGAACTTGTTCTGCTCCAGCGCGCAGAGCGATGCTTCGGCCGCCTTGGAAGCGTTGGGGTGAATCGAGAGCGGGAAGTGACGGAAAACAATGCGAACGTCCTTGCCGTACTCGTCGCGAATCTGGTACAGGGTCTCCATGTACACACGGCAATAGGGACACTCGAAATCGGAGAATTCGACGATGGTGACCGGTGCGCGCTCCGGGCCGAGGCTTGCTGCATTCTCATTGTGGAGGTCGGCTCTCGGTGCATCGAGTAACCGCTCTACGTTTCTTTGCCGCTCGAGGTCCGCTACGTAGGCATCGACGATTCTGTTCCTCTCGGTATCGATGAGGAGCCGTCGAATGTCAGGAGCAAGTTCCTCCAGAGTGCGGCTGCCGAGCCGGCTGCGGTTGCGATTGTACCAGTCAGCCACGTCTCCTTCCGTGACCGAGATGTTGCCGTCGGTCTGCTTGGCGACCAGCTCGTCCCACTCAATTCCTTCGGCGTCGGCCTGTTCCTCTAGCAGGCGGCGGCCGAGCAGAGCTTGGACTGCCGCATCGAGGAGCTGGTACCGCTCACTCCGGTACTGGAATTCCAGCGCCCTGAGGCGGGCCCGGACCTCCTCCGGCAGATCCGCGACGGTGACTGAGTCGCCATCAATCGTGGCCAGCACCTGGCCGGTATCCACTCGCGCTTGATCGGGGATGTTGATCTCCGACTGGGCCGGAGAACACGCGGTGGTCACTGTCCAGCAAGCGATTAGAGCCGCCCAGGCCACCGCTACCGGCTGTTGGAGCCGGTGTCGGGAGATATGCCTGTCACAATGCATCCGGAAACTTAACACGTATCCGAATCGCGGCACGAGTGCCTGCGTCGGGAGGGAACTTGACGGGACGGTGGCAACGCTCTATATGAGACCTGGAGGGGCGGTTCGCGACCGGTCGTGCCCTGCCGACGCGGCGCGGCCACTCCTGCTCGAGCAGCATCCAGCCGCGGTCTTCGGTCGGTGTCCGCCACATGCAGTTGGGGTGCGGACTTCTCTGTGTCACTGGGAGCGGCTGCGCGTGTCCGACTTGTATAGAAGCAAAGAGGAGTTGATCGAGGAACTGACCGCGTTGCGGCAGAGGGTCGCCGAGTTGGAAGCGGCCAACAAGCGGTTGCGCATAGTCGAGGTCGCACTTGCCACCAGCGAGATGCGGCTACAGAGCATCGTCGACAACACCACCGCCGTCATCTATTTGAAGGATCTCGAGGGCTACTACTTCACGGTCAACCGTCAATACGAGCGGCTGTTCCACGTGACCCGCGAGGAGATCCTGGGGCGCACCGACTACGAGATCTTCCCGGCGGCCGTCGCCGATGTGTTTCGAGCCAACGATCAGAAGGTCGTCGAGGCCGAGGAACCGATCGAGTTCGAGGAAGCAGTGCCGCAGGACGACGGACTGCACACATACATATCGATCAAATTCCCCCTGCGCGACACGGCCGGCACGATCTACGCTGTGTGTGGCATCTCGACCGACATCACCGAACGCAAACGGACGGAACACGAACTGCGCACGTCGCTCGACAAGCTACAGCGGTTGGAACAAGCTGCGCTCGGAGAAGAAGACGGTCAGAAACGAGCCGGGGAACCATAGGTTTAACCACAACACATTATCCCACAAAGCTTTACCCCCGTTGCTGTGGCCAAACTGTGGCCGCCAAAAACACCGCCCACCCAGTACGACATAAACGACTTAAACGACATAATTCCCAGATACAGCGATTACGACATAATACGACATAATTCCTACTGTCCGGCGTGTGTTTCTTCCGGGATTTCCTTGTGTCCGCCGGACTGGTAGTGCGCTACGCGTTGGACGCCGGGCCGCAGCCCACAGGGCCAATTCGTCGCCGCAGACCGGACAAGTCTTAGATGAAACAAAGCACGAGTTCGAGGACTGTGGTGATGACTGGAAGAGCACCGATGTCTC
>CP070666.1:4714945-4794808 GCA_020351775.1 Gemmatimonadota bacterium
CGACCCAGGTCGCGGCCATAGTTCCCCAGGTCCTGCGCCACCAGATTGATCTCGCGCGCGCCCTGCTGTTCCAGAAGTTGAGCCTCTCGCACCAGCCGCTCGATTGACTCGGAGCGATGCCTGCCGCGCATCAAAGGGATGGCGCAGAAGGCACATGAATGGTCGCAACCTTCCGAGATCTTCAAGTAGCGGACGTGTGGTGAGTCTCCCAGATAGCACCGCACGCCCGGGTGACCAGCCAGCGGGTCGTCGATCAGCCCCTTGTCGGCCAACGCCGGCACGAGCTTGTGGAGGTCACCGAAGCCGAAGAACAGATCCACCTCGGGAATCTCTTTTTGCAGCGCTACGCGATAGCGCTCGATCAGACAGCCAACTGCCACCACGGCCTTGACGTTCGCACTCTGCTTGAGCCTGCCGGCCTCGATCAAGGCCTCGATCGATTCCTGCTTGGCAGCATCAATGAAACCACACGTGTTGACCAACACTACGTCGGCGGCATCGACCTCGTTAACAACTGTCGCGCCGTGGCCAACCAACTCACCCACCAGCCGTTCGGAATCGACCGTAGCCTTGTCACAACCCAGGGAGATAATGCCGAGCTTCATGGGATCGAGATCGATGCGAGACGGCCGGTTCAGTCGACGACAGAATATAAGGGGACGGGGCAGGGGGAGCGGGGAGCAGGTCACGGGGAGCGGACACAGACGTTTCGCCCGGGAAGATCCGATCGCAGGCGTCTGGTTCCGCTCCCTGCGCCCTGCTCCGTGCTCCCCAACTAGGCCAAGAAACTCTCCAACGCCCGTGCCCTACTGACGTGTCGCAGTCGCGCCAGGGCCTTTTCTTTGATCTGACGCACGCGTTCGCGGGTGATCCCCATCATGCCGCCGATTTCCTCCAGCGTCATGGGCTCTTTGCCCTCGAGACCGAAATAGAGTCTCAGGATTTTCGCCTCGCGTTCCTTGAGCGTCTCCAGCACTTCATCGATCGACTCGGACAATGCCCGTTCGAACGTCTCGTCATCGGGACCCGGGTTCTGCGTGTCGGGGATGTAGTCGAGCAGCTTGTTGTCTTCACCTGGCGTGAGCGGTGCGTCGAGTGATAGGTGGCTCTGAGAAATCGACAGGGTCTTGGCCACTTCTTCACGCGAGATGTCCATGCCCTCGGCTATTTCTTCCACCGTGGGTTCGCGGCCAAGTTCCTGCAGCAGGCTCGATGACCGCTTGCCGATGCGGTGCAACGTGCCCGCCCGGTTCAGCGGGACTCTGACTATCCGACTCTGTTCGGCCAGCGCCTGCAGAATGGCCTGCCTGATCCACCAGACGGCGTAGGAAATGAACTTGATCCCTTTGGTCTCGTCGAACTTGTGGGCCGCTCTGATGAGCCCGAGGTTGCCCTCGTTGATCAAGTCAGAGAGGCTCACGCCCTGATTCTGGTACTTCTTGGCCACGGAGACGACGAACCGCAGATTGCTGCGGACCAGCTTGTCCAGTGAGAGCTGGCACCCCTCCTTGATCCGCTGGGCAAGGACTACTTCGTCTTGGCGAGTGATCAAAGGATACTGGCTGATCTCACGAAGGTACTGATCCAGAGAACCGTCATCGGACGCAACTCTCTTGACCGAAGCGAGTGCCATGCTTCAACTCCCTCTGCGGAAACGTAGTGACCCTGGCCCTGCTACCGCCGCCAAGTGCTCGCAATATGAGAAACGGATAGCGAAAACGTACGGTTCTGATTCATGCGGGTGATCTACGGGGACTCGTGGATCGGCACTCATCAAGTACCTGTCACGCCAAAGCGGGGCTGCAGTCGGCGCGGCGCCGAAAGGAATCAGTTCAATCACTAAGCAAGAGAGAGCCGCGGGTCGCGCGCTCTAAACTCCGACTGCACTTTACGTTAGTTAGGTCCGGCCAAAGATGCAACCGTTACGGACCAACCCCGTACTGCAGCCCAGTCCCTCAGAGCAGCTCGCAAGTCCGCTGCTGAACACTCGTGCTCCAGCGTCGCGGCCACACACGCAGCTGTCTCGCCCCTCGCGATGTTCGCTCGCACGACCCGCGCACGTGGCAGATCACTTATGGCGTCGAGGTCGAGGATTGCTCCACCGGTGTTGAGTATCACGGCGACAGATGAGTTTGGCACGGACCCAAACTACTACGCGCGGGGCGCCAGCCCGGTACCTCTTTCATGCGAGCAGTGGCCAAACTGGGCCTTGCCCAACGGCGTGTGGCCTTCGTGCCACTAGTCGTCATCCTCGCTCGAGGCCGTACTTCTCGATCTTCTTGTACAGATTACTGCGCGGCATCGAGAGCTTCCGAGCCGTTTCACTCACGTTCCAACCGTTCTCGGCCAGCTTCCCCTGAAGAAAAGCCTTCTCAGCTTCCTGCTTGAAGGACTCGAAGCTGTCGCACAACATCAGATCACCCAGCTCGGACTCCTGGGACTGACCTCCGAGGCGTCCCACGTCCGCGGCAGTAATCGATTCCCCGGACGACAGGATGAGCAGGCGTTCGACCGCATTCCGAAGCTCCCGTACATTCCCCGGCCAGTCTCTGGCTGTGAGATGCTCCAGCGCATCAGCCCCGAATTTCTTGGGCCGCATACCGAAAGTCCGGGAGAGATCCTTGCTGAACTTGTCGACCAGCAGAGGAATGTCTTCCTTCCTCCCCTTGAGGGGCGGCACCTCCACGGGAACAACATTCAGCCTGTAGTACAAGTCCTCGCGAAACCGGCCCGCAGCGATCTCATCTTCCAGCGACTTGTTGGTGGCGGCGATCACACGCACGTCCACGTTGATGGCCTTCGCTGCGCCGATCCTGGTGACGACGCCCTCCTCCAAAGCACGCAGCACCTTTGCCTGCGCTGCCGCGCTCATGTCACCCACTTCGTCGAGAAACAGGGTCCCTCCGTCGGCCTGCTCGAACTTGCCCGACCGGTCGGCAAAGGCGCCTGTGAACGACCCCTTCATGTGACCAAACAGCTCGCTCTCTATGAGCTCGCTCGGAATCGCCGCGCAATTGACCTCGACAAACGGATGATCGGCGCGCGGTGACTGGCGGTGGATCGCCCGAGCAATGAGCTCCTTACCGGTACCGTTCTCGCCCGTGATCAGGACGCGCGCCGGAGTCGGCGCGACCTTCTCGATCACGTGCAGTACCTCCTTGATCGCACGGCTCTTCCCAATGATCTCGTAACGATCGGTCACCGCCTCCCGCAACCTCTCGTTCTCGGCCGAAAGGTCGATGTGCTGCAGAGCATTGCGCAGAGTCAGCAGTATGCGGTCGGTATCGAGCGGCTTCTCGAGAAAGTCGTAGGCGCCGAGCTGGGTGGCTTCGACCGCAGTCTGAATGCTGCCGTGTCCCGAGATCATCACGACAGGAAGACTACTGTCCATCTCTCGTATGCGGGCGAGGGTCTGTAGTCCATCCATGCCGGCCATCTTCACATCCAGCAGCACCAGATGCGGCTGCAACTCCATCGCAGACTTGAGTGCCTCGTCGCCGCTGGAAGCGGTCGACACCTCCATACCCTCATACTCAAGGACTTGGCGCAGCGCCTCTCTCACACCTCTCTCGTCATCAACCACCAATACTCGTTTTGCCATCATTCGGCTCGCCTGTAGAAAGTCACGCCGTCGGAGCCGATCCGTATGTCGCCGACCGTCGGTGGCACCGCGATCAAGATCACTCCGTCGGACCCGCCGGTGAGCTGGTCGACCAGCAGCGGGATCGCTGGACGGGGGAAGGGGACCGAGGCAATCACGAACTCGTCGATAGTCCATGCCACGACACCGGGCACCTGCATTCTCGCCGTCCCGGAGACCCTGATCGGCTCGCGTGGATCGATTATACCCTGCAGGGGTCCCAGAAGATCGCGGCCGAAGACGTCCGTGAGCAATTCGCCTTGCAGCGAGAACCTGTCCCGCTCCAAGATCACGCTCAGAGAATCGAGTGCCCGCTTGGCGGAAGGCGTGAGCCGATCCTGCACTATCGACGCCATTTCATCCGCCGATAGTACGATGCGGGCCGGGCCGTCCCGCCGCGCTATGTTGCTTTCCTTGGCCTCGGCAGCTCTGAGATCACCCTCCGACGGCCAGCCCACGGTGAGTGCAGCCGTAACAGCTTCGTCCTCGCCAACCAGCTTGCGATAGCCCTCGGCGATATTCGCTCTGAAATGCCAGATCCCCAGCACGGCCACGACGGCGAGGGCCAGACAGCCGATCCCGGCGAACACGTTCTTGAAGCAGCCCTTCATTGTGAATCAAGCTTGGCACAGTGCAGTCGCGTATAGCGCGCGCCCGCCCGCGAAAGTTCGCTTTGCATGAGATCCACAGACTTCACTACGGTTTGCGCTTGGAACTGGAGTCGCTGGAGCAGGTCGTCCAGACCAGCCAGGCTAGCCGGCCGTGCGTCACGCCGCACCCGCCCGAGGGTGAGATGGGGATGAAACGGCCGGACCTCGAGTGGAAAGCCTATGTCGCTCATTCGCTGCTCCACGCGGTGCTGCAACAGCTCCAGCTCCGGTACAGAATCGCAACCCAGCCATATGACCCGAGCCCGTCGCGGATTGGGAAACGCCCCAAACCCCAACACCGGCAACGCGAACTGAGTGGTGCCGGAGGCCGCAGCGTCAACGGCATCCTGTACTTCAGCCCGTCGCCCTGCATCGACTTCGCCAAGGAACTTAAGGGTGAGATGGAGCGCATCGACTCCCACCCACTTCACCGGGAGTCTCCCATCGCGCAAGGGAGCAGCGCTGTTCCACGCGGCCTTCCGTAACGTATCGGGGAGATTGACAGCGACGAACAGTCGCATTGTGTTCAGCCCTCGCCCACCAGATACTCCAGCTGCGATTCAAGCTCGGACAGCAGGCTGCCCCGCCGGTAGCCGGCTAGGTCGAGCGTGACCTTGGCGAAGCCGAGGTCCGTGAATCGCGCCACTATGGCCTCACGCTTGCTGCGGATCGCGGCAAACTGCGACGGTGCCACCTCGATCCGCGCCTCGTCACCACGGTGTCGCACGCGCAAATCACCCGTGACACCGATCTCCCTTATGAACGCCTCACCTTGCTCGACCTGGCTTAGCCGTTGCGGGTTCACATCCAGGCCGTACAACACGCGACTGGAGAGACAGGGTGCCGCTGGCGCATCCCATTGTGGGATGCCAAGCGACCTCGCCTCCCGACGCACGTCGTCCTTGGTGTAACCGGCCTCCGACAGGGGACTCCGGATCACGAACTCTCGGGCCGCGTCCAGACCCGGTCGATGCTCGTTGAGATCGTCGGCGTTGGTTCCATCCGCAACCACTGCCAAGTTCCGTTGCAGAGCCAGGGCGCTGAGCTTTGACCACAGCTCATGTTTGCAGAAATAGCAGCGATTCCGCGGATTCGCAGCGTAGCGCGGATCGTCCAGCTCATTCGTTGCCACCTCGATCAGATTGAGATCGAACTGAGCGGCTACGTCACGCGCTTGGTCGTACTGTTCACGCGCCAATGAAGGGCTCACCCCGATCGCGGCCAGCGACCGGTCGCGTCCCAGGATCCTCCGCGCGACGACAGCCACCAGCGTCGAGTCGACCCCACCCGAGTAGCCCACCAGGACGGATGCATAATCGGAGATGATACGTTCCAACTTTGATGAACCTGGCATCGTGGGATAATAAGCTAATCAGCAGGTAAATGCCGCCAGTCCGGGCCCACCATGCCTGACCCTGGATCAGGAAGCGGGAACCGGTTTCCGCGTTCGAGCCTTATCAGTAGAGCAAGGAGTCGAACGTGAGTTCCATCAGACTAGCTGTGGGAATCTCCATGCTGGGACTGACCCTGTCCGCGGCTCGGGCCTGCGCTCAGGACGACACTTGGTCCACCGACCTCACCAAACGCACTATATCCATGGACGAGATCGTGCCCGGGGGGCCACCGAAGGATGGGATCCCGGCCATCGATCGCCCGACATTCGACCCCGTCGAGCAGGCTGACAGATGGCTGGAGGCTCGTGAGCCGGTCGCGGTCGTAGAGCTGAGTGGCCAGGCCAAGGCCTATCCGCTTCAGATTCTCGTGTGGCATGAGATAGTGAATGACGTTGTGGGCGGGATCCCAGTTGCAGTCACCTATTGCCCGCTGTGCAACACCACGATCGCCTTTGATCGGCGCTTCGATGGCCTGGTCCTGGACTTCGGGACGACGGGTTTCTTGAGGCACTCCGATCTGGTCATGTATGACCGGCAGACAGAGACCTGGTGGCAGCAGGCCACGGGTGAAGGTCTGGTAGGCGAGTATGCCAGAGAAGAGCTGAGGTTCATTGGATCACCGGTGGTGAGCTGGGCTACCTTCAAGCAGCAATACCCCGACGGTCAAGTGTTGTCACAGGATACCGGACACCCCGAGTACGCCGACTACTACGGACGCACTCCTTACGTGGGATACGATGCCCCCGAGAGCTCTCCCTGGTCCATCTTCGGCGGCAGCAAGGATGATCGGTTGCCCCCCCAAGGAGCGAGTCGTCGCCGTTGAACTCGGGACAGAGTCCCGCGCCTACCCCTTTTCCAGGCTGCGCGAGATCCGGGTCATCAATGACCGAATCGAAGACCGGATGATTGTAGTCTTCTGGGCTCCGGGAACGGCCAGTGCCGTGGACGCGGCTTCCATTGCTTCAAGTCGGGACGTGGGAGCCGCAGGTGTCTTCGACCGAACTGTGGATAGCCGCAGACTGACCTTTGAGCCCAATGGGAACGGTCTGTTCCAGGACAAGCAGACTGGAAGCACCTGGAACCTGCTTGGCTACGCAATCGCCGGCCCGATGGCAGGGCACCGACTCGCAGCGATAGAGCATGGCAACCACTTCTGGTTTGCCTGGGCAGTGTTCAAACCGGATACGAAGGTGGTTCGGTAGACGAAGGAGGCTGCGGCGTCCATCGAGCACTAGTGCGCAGAGGTGCTGGTGGGCTCGGACGCTGAGCGATGCGCCGGGCTGCCGCTTCCCGGCAGCCATGCCAGGGCTTCCTCTCGATATGACCGGCAGCGCGCGGAGGCAGGTTGGCAGATCCGCGAACCAGGCCGGCGGGAGCCCGCTGACTGTTTCAGGACGCCTGTTTGCGCCGCCTGGGGCTGCTCTTCTTCTCGGCGGTGGATTCAGCCGTTTCAGCTTCCAGCCCACTGTCTTCTGCGACGCCGTCATCACCCCCCGCAAGACTCGCCTTGAGTGCGGCCATCAAGTCGATGATCTGCGTCTTCGGCTCTTCTGTGGGTGCGTGTGTGATCTCCTCGCCGTCCACCTTCTGCTGGATCAGCGCCAACACGCGCTCCCGCACCTCGTCTCTGTAGTTCTCTGGTCTGAACTCCTCGGTGGCAGCCTGATCGATAAGTTGCACCGCCAGCTCCAACTCCTGCTCCTTCACTTCTCCCTCGCCCAGGGGGACCTCGGAGAACGAGCGGATTTCCTCGGGATAGAGCAGCTGCTCCAGGATCAGACCCTCGTCCCTCGGTCGCACCATGACGAGGTACTGCTTTCCACGCGTCGCATACTTGGCAATGGCCGCGCGACCGGTCTTCTGAAGCGCGGCGGAGAGCAGCCGATAAGCTCGCTCGCCGCCCTTGTCTGGGCCCAAATAGTAAGGCCGATCGAGGTAGATCCGCTCGACCTCATCGGCGGGAACGAATTCGGTGATATCGATCGACTGTGAACCCTGCTCCTCCAATGCCTTCAGCTCCTCAGGCTTGAAGGTCACATACTGTTCTTTGGCGAACTCGTAGCCTTTGATCATCTCGTCGCGTTCGACCGACTCACCGTCCTTGGGACAGTAGTACCGTTGTCTCAAGCGAGTGCCGCACTTTGCGTGCAGCCAGTTGAACGAGATCTTTCTCCCCGGCTCCCCGGTGGAGTACAGCTTCACCGGCACCGAGACCAACCCGAATGACAGGGTGGCAGTGGCAATGGGACGTGCGCTCATGGCGGCTGACTATATAGACTTACGCGAATGCCCGCAAGAAAAGAAGCAGCCACTGATAGGCTAACTGCTTATCGTGCAAAGAGATCTGCCGACCGGACCCCGGAGCCGTTTGCCTCGGGATCGAGCATAGGTGGGCAGTTGTTCGTGGTCCAACAACACGCGGCACGCAGAGTCCATTACGACCTGAGGCTCGAGATGGACGGGGTGCTGGTCTCCTGGGCGGTGCCCAAGGGTCCATCGCCCAATCCGGCCGACAAGCGGTTGGCGGTCCACGCCGAAGACCATCCAGTCGAGTACGGCGACTTCGAGGGAATCATACCCGAGGGCAACTACGGGGCCGGGGCGGTCATCGTATGGGACCAAGGCGTTTGGACCCCGCTGGAGGACCCGGCGGCCGGGCTCGAGAAGGGCAAGCTGTTGTTCGAGCTGCGCGGTTACAAGCTGCACGGCAAGTGGACGCTAGTGAAAACGAAGCGGGATTGGCTACTCATCAAGGAACGTGACACCTACGTATCGGACGATGGCACGGAGTCGTATCCGGCGGACTCCGTGTTCTCAGGGCTCACGGTCGAACAACTGCGGGATGGGGTCGACCGCGCGCAGCGTGTCAGACAACGCTTGATTGCATTCGGCGCGCCACGTTCAGCCGTTACTCCGTCACGAACCAAGGTCATGCTGGCGGAGACGTCAAGGGAGCCATTCTCCAGATCTGGTTGGCTGTTCGAAATCAAGTATGATGGCTACCGGTTGATAGCGGGCCGCGATGCTGGGACCGCGGTTTTGCGTTCGAGGGCCGGGAACGACCTCACCGCGACCTTCCCCGACATCGCAAAGGCCGTGGAGCGGCTGCCGTATGACAACTTCGCGCTCGACGGCGAAGTCGTGGTTCACGACGATAACGGATTACCCAGTTTCCAGCGGCTGCAGAAGCGGGGCCGCCTGAGCCGCCGGCTGGAGATACAGCGAGCGGCCGCCGAACATCCAGCCACACTATATGCTTTCGACCTTGTCGGATTCTCGGGATTCGACCTGCGCCCACTCCCGTTGGAGACGAGAAAGTCACTGCTCCGCGAGATCCTCCCCACGGTCGGCCCACTGCGCTATTCGGAACACATCGCCGAGCAGGGAGCAGCAATGTTCGAGCAGGTGCAGCGGATGCGCTTGGAGGGAATCGTGGCGAAGAAGGTCGATTCGCCGTACCGGGCCGGCCGGTCTCCGGACTGGGTGAAGATCCGCGCGGACCGAACCGATGACTTCGTCGTGATCGGTTTCACCGACCGCAAGGGATCGCGCGGCGGATTCGGAGCGCTACACGTGGCCCAATACAGGGACGGAGATCTGGTCTACGCTGGTCGAGTCGGCACGGGATTCACTGAAGCACAGCTCGACGAGGTGCGGGATCAGTTGGACGAGCGCCTGCGAGACGAGCCTCCTTGTTCGGGACCGGTGCCGAGGGGCAAGCAAAACCACTGGGTCGAACCGGAGATGGTATGTGAGATCCGTTTCCGCGAGATGACCGAAGACGGGTTACTCAGGCATCCGGCTTTCCTGCGGTTCCGCGACGACAAGGCTCCCGAGGACTGCCTTCTTGAGGTCCACCCGTCGCACGTGCCCGAGCCCATTGTGGCCGCCGAATCCTCCACTGACGAACGCACAATCACATTCACCAATCTGGATAAAGTCTTCTGGCCTGACGAGCGGTACACTAAGGGCGACCTGATCGAGTACTACCGCTCAGTGTCCGATTGGCTGCTGCCTTACTTGAAGAACCGGCCCGTCGTCATGACGCGCTACCCTGACGGGATAGAGGGCAAGTCGTTTTTTCAGAAGGACGCACCCAAGTTCGCTCCTGATTGGATCACGAGGCTCAGGTTGTGGAGCGAGGGCTCCGAGCGGGAACTTGACTACTTCGTGGCTGACGACCTGGAATCGCTACTCTACATCATCAACCTGGGCACCATACCGCTACACATCTGGTCGAGCCACGTCGCGGCACTAGAGACACCGGACTGGTGCGTCCTGGACTTGGATCCCAAGGAGGCGCCGTTTTCCGACGTCGTCAAGATCGCCCGCGCGCTGCGTAGCCTGTGCCACGAGATCGAGCTGCCGTCGTTCATCAAGACCAGCGGTTCGTCTGGCCTGCACGTACTGATCCCTCTGGGGCATCAGTGCACCTACGAGCAGTCGCGCACTCTGGGGCAGCTGCTGGCGCGCGTGATCGTTGCCGAACTGCCAGAGATCGCGACCGTCACGCGGATCCCGTCGAAGCGTGAGGGCAAGGTCTACATCGACTACGTGCAGAACGGCCATGGCCGGCTGCTGGTATCTCCCTTCTGCGTTCGGCCGTTACCCGGCGCGCCCGTGAGCACGCCCTTGAAGTGGAGTGAAGTGAACGCACGATTGGATATTGGCAAGCATACGGTCAAGAGCGTACCGACGCGGATGAGGCGGCTCAAGACTGATCCCATGGTCGAGGTTCTCAGTTTCAAGCCGGATCTGAATCACGCGCTCAATTTGTTGACGCGGAAGTTCGAGTGAACCAGCCGCTACGGCTGCTGGATTCAGGTTGGTGGGACCGGGCAGGGCTTGGCGTCCGCAGCCGCAAGGGACGAGGCTGTTCCGGGTGACGCAGCCTGAAGCGGATGAGAGCATCAGTCCAGATAGGAGAATGGGGACTTGAACACACGGCAACAGGAGTCAGGGTCAATCGGGCTCGCTTGGAGAATCGTTGGTGCACTCATTGCGGTGAAACTGGCACTCCACTTTGGCGTCAACCTGTTCGGCCCCTACGAGTTCCACCGCGATGAGTTCCTCTACATGGCCATGGGACAGCACCTTCGTTTCTGGCGCATGGACTTCCCGCCTTTCATCGCACTGGTATCCGTGCTGGAGCGTGGCGTCCTGGGTGACTCTCTGTTCGCCGTGAGGTTGTTCCCCGCTCTGTTCAGCGCCGCTCTGCTCGTGCTCGCAGCGCTGATCGCCAAGGAGCTGGGAGGCGGTCGGTTCGCGCAGGCTTTCACGGCGCTGTGCATCCTGGCGAACATCCTGTTTCTACGGGCGGGCAACCTGTTCCAGCCCGTGGTGTTCGATCAGGTCTGGTGGACGGTCGCGCTGCTCGCGCTGGTGAAGCTGTGCAAGACCGACGATCCGGGGTGGTGGCTCCTGTTCGGTATCGCCTGCGGGCTCGGCCTGCTCTCGAAGTTCAGCATTTTGATCTTCGGGCTCGCGGCCCTGATCGGGCTCGTCGTATCTGCGCGGCGGCGCGAGTTCCTCACCGCCTGGCCGTGGTATGCGGCTCTCCTGGCGTTGCTGATCGGGAGCCCGAGCATTGTCGGTCAGATCCAGCTGGGGTTTCCGGTGCTCGATCAAATGGGTGACCTGCGAAGTGCCCAACTGGCACGCGTGACGCCGGTCGGTTTTCTGGTGGGCCAATGGCAGTGGGGACCCCAGGCCCTGGTCGCATTGGCAGGCCTGATCGCACTCCTATCTCTGCGCGGCATGAGACAGTTTCGGGTCGTGGGATGGACATGTCTCGCTGCATTGGTGCTGCTGATCCTGCTGCGTGGCAAGCCCTACTACGCCGGTCCCCTCCATCCTATGCTGCTGGCGGCCGGGGCCATCCTCATCGAGCGTCTCAGAGTACCGCGTTGGTCGACTCTGTTGCGCTGGACCACCGTCACAGTGGTGCTGGGATACTCGGTCGTGACCCTTCCCATAGGCCTGCCGATACTGGCACCTCCCACCATGGTGCGGTACCTGGACTGGCTGGGGTCGGAGGATGCGGTGACCACGAACGTGGGCAGCATCGAACGCCTGCCGCAGGACTTCGCCGACATGTTGGGCTGGGAGGCACAGGTAGATGCAATCGCGCAGGTGTATCACGGTCTCGATTCCGCGGAACAGGAACAGGCAGTCCTATTGGGTTCCAACTACGGCGAGGCGGGCGCCATCGACTTCTACGGACCGCGCCGTGGACTGCCCAAGGCCATCGCCTACGTCGGCACCTATTGGTTCTTCGGACCCGGAGACAAGCCGGGAGACGTTGTGATCTCGATCGGCTTTTCGTACGAGGACATGGCAGACTTCTTCGACGGTGTCACGACCGCGGCGCACGTCACGAACCGATATGCGGTAGCCGAGCAGCGTGACCTGTTCATTTATGTGTGTCGCGGGCCCCGAGAGACGGTACAGGAGGTGTGGCCGAGCTTGGCCGGGGAGCAGTGAGCCGACATATGAGAACGAAGGAATCTCAGTTCACCGTCGAGTCCCGAGGTCCAGTCTCGGCTTTGTTGCTGCGCCCCGAAGGCGCACGGTTGCTCTACGTGCTCGGCCACGGTGCGGGCGCCGGTATGAAGCACCCGTTCATGGAACGGGTGGCTACCGAACTGGCCGAACGGCGCATTGCCACGTTCCGCTATCAGTTTCCCTACATGGAAGCCGGCCGCCGGTCACCGGACCCACCCAAGGTCTTGGAGGAAACCGTGCGCGCGGCAATCGCAGCGGCACACAGAGCGGTGCCTGACCTGCCGCTGATAGCCGGCGGGAAATCGATGGGTGGTCGCATCAGCTCGCATGTCGCTACAGAGAACCCGCCGTCAGAACTGCAGGGACTCGTGTTCCTGGGATACCCGCTGCACGCTCCCAAGAAGCCAGCAGCAAGGCGCGCCACACACTTGGGTCAAATTGATGTACCGATGTTGTTCCTGCAGGGTACGCGTGACGACCTAGCTGATCTTGCGCTCCTCGCTCCGATAGTGCAGCGGCTGGGCTCCAACGCGACACTGCACGTCGTGGAAGGCGGCGATCACTCGTTCAAGGTTCTGAAACGGTCGGGGCGGACGGAGGATGAGGTACTGGCGGAGATCGCGGATGCCATTGACTCTTGGGCTGAAAGAGTAGCCTGAGCAGCCGGTGCCGCACCTATTCGTAGGCTTGCCGTGCCGGTTGCCGCTGGTCAGATTGCCTGCGTCTGCAGAGCACACACGACAAACGTCGGGCCCCAGTGTCCCGGCCGGGAGAGGCATCATGAGAAAGTCGAGTTTCTGGCTTCTGGCACTGGTGCTGTCGAGCCAGGTCGCCAGGGCGCAGAGCGATCATGCTGATCGGTTCCAGCTGGCAGATGTGTTCCAACTCGAGCTGGCATCGGATCCACAGATCTCACCCGACGGAAGCAAGATCGTCTACGTCCGCAACTTCATGGACATCATGACGGACCGGCGGCGCTCCAATCTCTGGATCATCAACTATGACGGAACTAGCCATCGGCCGCTCACCACCGGCAACGCGGACTACTCATCGCCGCGTTGGTCGCCTGACGGTACCCGACTGCTGTATGTGTCGAGCGCAGACGGCTCATCGCAGGTCTACGTGCGGTTCATGGACGACGGCCAGACCGCGAAGCTCACCAATCTGACGATGTCGCCCAGCAGCGTCACCTGGTCGCCGGACGGGGAATGGATTGCGTTTACGATGATGGTCCCTCAGCCGGCTCCATCAATCGTGAAGCTGCCGCCCAAGCCGCCGGGTGCCGAGTGGGCGGAACCAGCGGTCTATGTCGAGAAGACGATCTACCGCAGGGACGGAGCCGGGTACATTCCGAACGGCAACAGCCACATCTTCGTGCTCCCCGCCGAGGGCGGTACACCGCGTCAGATAACGAGTGGTGACTTTAACTTCGGCGGACCGCTGAACTGGTCACCCGATGGCAGCTCCCTCATCTTCTCAGCCAACCTGCAGCAGGATTGGGAATACAATCTCAACGACTCCGAGGTCTACGAAATCGCGGTGGCTGACGGAGCGCTCACAGCGCTGACGGACAGAGCGGGCCCCGACGGAAGTCCGGCTCTGTCTCCCGATGGGTCTCGGATCGCGTACACTGGCTTCGATGACCGCAAGCAGGGTTATCAGGTGACACATCTATACGTGATGAGCCGGGACGGCAGCGGCAAGCGGGTGCTGACCCAAGGGCTTGACCGCTCGGTTCAGGGCCCGGTGTGGAGTGCGGACGGGCGCGGCGTCTATTTCCAGTACACCGACCACGGCAACACCAAGCTCGCCTACACGTCACTGGATGGGGCTGTGCGGACGTTCGTGGGTGACGTGGGCGGCCTGTCGCTAGGCAGGCCGTACGCAGGCGGTCAGTTCTCGGTCTCGGCGAACGGGCGCTTCGCCTATACCCATTCCCGTCCGGACCGCCCCGCGGACGTCGCCGTGGCGCGCGTTGGATCGTCCGAGGGTAGGCGCATCACAGAACTCAATGAGGATCTGCTGGGGCACAAGCAGTTGGGCGCGGTCCAGGAGATCTGGTTCGAATCTTCGCATGACGGCCGTCAGATCCAGGGCTGGATTGTCAAACCACCCGACTTTGATCCCAGCCAGAAGTATCCGCTGATATTGGAGATACACGGCGGTCCCTTCGCCAACTACGGCGATCGCTTCGCCGCCGAGATCCAGCTCTATGCGGCGGCCGGATATGTGGTGCTCTACACCAACCCAAGGGGTAGCACGAGCTACGGCGAAGAATTCGGCAACTTGATACACCACGCATATCCGGGCGACGACTACCACGACCTCATGTCGGGAGTGGATGCGGTCATTGCCGAGGGTTACGTGGACGAAAACAGCCTGTTCGTCACCGGCGGCAGTGGGGGTGGCGTCCTATCCAGCTGGACCGTCGGTCACACCGATCGGTTCGCTGCAGCAGTCGTGCAGAAGCCCGTCATCAACTGGTACAGCTTCGTATTGACATCGGACTTCTACACCACTTTCGCACAATACTGGTTCCCAGGTAATCCGTGGGATCACTTGGAACACTACATGGAGCGCTCACCAATATCCTTCGTTGGCAATGTCAGGACCCCAACCATGTTGATCACCGGTGAGGCCGACCATCGCACTCCCATCTCGGAATCAGAGCAGTTCTACCAAGCCTTGAAGCTGCAGAAGGTAGAGGCAGCGTTGGTGCGGATCCCGGACGCCCCGCATGGTATCGCCAACAGGCCAAGCAACCTGATATCCAAGGTTGCCTACATCTTGGCGTGGTTCGAGAAGTACCGCACCAAAGACACGCCGACATCGTGAATTTCGGGGGGAGGTGTGACAATTGACACTTGAGAACGGAAGAACGCCAGTGGGCCGGCACGTAGTGCATCTGGCACCTCTTCTGCTAGTCTGTCTGGCAGCAGTCGCATGTTCCCGTGAGTCGTTGGAGGTGACGCCCGACGAGGAACAGTGGGTGTCCACCGTCGGGCATGAGGCAGCCAGCTCGCTCACGCAAGGTCTGGTTGCACGCCTGCTGGCGGCAATTGAAGAAGGTGGCCCCGCACGCGCCGTTGATGTCTGTTCCAACGAGGCACTGCAGCTCACGGCGGAGATTCGACAGCAGATGGCAAACGGGATCGAGTTGAAGCGGACCTCGTTCAAGTACAGGAACCCGGCAAACGCACCCGACAGTCTGGAGACCGCCGCGATCACTCACTTCGTGGAGATGCTGGCAAGCCAAAGCGAGCTGCCGCCGTACCATGTACAGCAGGTGGCCCGAGATACGTTCCGTTATTACCAACCACTGGTGGTCAACCAGCTGTGCGTCCAATGCCACGGTACACCCGAGACGATGTCCCCTGAAGTGCAAGCGCAGCTAGCGGCACGGTACCCCGATGACCGAGCCGTGGGTTACTCGGTGGGTGAGCTGCGGGGTGTCATAAGGGTCTCGATCCCGGCGAGTGTACTAGAGGAGCAGTAGGGACTCCGGGACGGAGTTGAGGCCACCAACCACGAGATGAGACGATCGCGATGTAAGGAGGTTCAGCGTGTCCGTTGACCCAGGGAAGACTGCTCCGGCTTTTACACTGCGAGATGAGAACGGGACCCAGGTAGCACTCAAGGACTACCGTGGCAAGGACGTGATCGTCTACTTCTACCCAAGGGACTCCACCTCCGGCTGCACCAAGGAGGCGCAGGGTTTTCGAGACCTGTGGCAGCAAATCCAGAAAGCAGGTGCCGTGGTAATTGGAATCTCTCCGGACAGTCAGGCATCGCACCAGAGATTCAAGCTCAAGTACGACTTACCGTTTCCGCTCCTGTCCGACCCCGACAAGAAGGTGATGCGGAAGTACGGCGCCTTCGGCGAGAAGATGATGTACGGCAAGAAGACCCAGGGCGTGATCCGTTCTACGGTGTGGATCGGGCCAGACGGTCAGGTCAAGCGGCACTGGGCAAAGATAGCTAGGGCTGCAGACCACCCCGCCAAAGTCCTGGAGGCGTTGCAGGAACAGGGATAGCGCAATGCAGCCGATCTATCCCTTCTTCTCCACACGGGAAGAAGGGGCATCACGTCACCTGTTGCCGCCGCCACCCCTTCGAGAGAGTTCCCGGTAGTATTGGTCCACCAGTTCGCGGTACCCTTCCGGCACGTCGTCCGAGCCAGCCAGATAGAGCCGTTCGGCGGCCGCTTCGCCCAGCAACTCCTTGCGTAGGTTGAACTCGAAGTCTTTGAGACCCTGAATCACCTCCAACTCCAGTTCATCGAGTCCCAGCGGTTCTCCCAACTCCCGCTGGAAGTCACGGATCCCGGCGATCACCTCGCCCAAGTCATCGACATCTACATCCTCTCGGCGCAGCTCGTCACGCAATTCGGACAGTTCGTTCTGGCGCTCCCGCAATTCGCGCTGGAACTGCCGCACGTCGCCCGGAAGGAGTCGCGCCTGCCCGCCACCGCCGCCGCCCATCGATGGCGGCATTGCAGTCCGCTCATCGCCACCCCCCTCGCTCTGCCCTTGTCGGCCTTGTTGACCTTGCTGGCCCTGTTGGCTCTGCTCGCTCCCCTGCTCGGCGGCCGCGCGCATGCGCTCGTTGAGCGATTCCAGAGCGTTGACCGCGTCCCGGGTGCGGTCGAGTGAGCGTGCCAGGCGCTGTTCCCTGGACTCCCCGATTGCGTCGAGGCCGGCTGCGATTCGCTCGGTGAGCTCATCGATATTGCTCGCAATCTGATCCTCCAGGTTGCGAGCGTACTCCGGCGAACCCTGTTCGATCACGCCGCGAGAGTATAGGATCTTCTCGCGCAGCTTGTTGTCGCGAATCGACGCGGCTGCCTCTCTGAGCTCGCGTGCTGCCTCCTGCTGTTCGCCCTGAGATTCGCGACTCATTTGTTCCAGTTCAGCTTCAATCCCTGCCACCTCCTGAGCCATTGCCTCCTTGCGCTGCCGCAGCCTGTTGATCTGTTCCGCGCGAGTCCGAGCATCCATGCTCAGGTCGGCCACATCCTGCTGCGTCTCCTGCTGCTCCTGCGCCAGCCGCTGCGCACGCCGCAGAGCATCCTGCACGTCTCGCTGGAGCCGCCCGGTCCTGTTCTGATCCATCAGCCGACGTGCTTCCCGGAGCTGGTCCAGCGCTTCGACGCCCTGGGCCACACCGCTATTGCGGGAGTTGGAAGCGGCCCGTCGCATCGCTTCTGCAGCCTCTTGTAGGTTGCGCACGGTCTCTTCCAGCTCGGGGCGCCCTTGTTCCCGCGACAGCCGTTCCAGCTGGCGTGCCAGCTCTTCCGCCTCCTCCGCCAACCGACGCTGTGACTGCCCACCGCCACCACCACCGGCTTGATTCTGGAGATTCTGCTGGGCTGCTCGCATGCGCTCGTTCTCTTGTTGCTGTCGGCGAGCCAACTCCCTCAGCTTCTGGGTTATCTCGTCCAGCTCCTGGTCGACCTGCTCCTGCTGACCCCGTTGGATCTGCTCGTACTGGTTACGCATGCGGTCGAGTTCGAGATCGAACAGGTCGGCCAGATCCTCCATGTCCGACTCCTGGCCACCACCGCCGCCACCACCACCGCTGCCCCGACTCACCTGCACCTCGCGGTATGCGGCTTCGGCGCGTTGCAGGTGTTGGAGTGCACGCTGTTCCGGCGGAAGCGCTTCCGGGGCATCCCGCTCGCCCAGCTCCTCCTCGGCGGCTTCCATCGCCTCGATCGCCTGCGGCAGCTCTTCCGCAATCGCACGAAACGTTGAGTCGAGTTGCACGATGCCACGGGTGTTGATGCGCTGGACGAGAACCTCGACTTCTTCGCGCAGCCGGCCCTGGGCCAAAGCCAGGGTCACTAGGTTCTCATTGTACTCTGCGTCGGTGTACTCGTCGCGGTCACGGACCATCCTGAAGGTGCCGGCAATTATGTCCCGTTGCCGTCGCGACAGATCACCGCTCATCTCGCCTGCGCCCCCGCCGCCACTCATTCCTGGCGGCTGCTCGCCCTGGCGGTATTCGCGCTCGAACGGCCTCACTTCCATGAAGTAGATGTCGGTCATCGCCCCCTGGGTGTCGGGACCGCGATCAGCTTCGGAAACGCGGCCGTAGTACGAAATCAAGTCACCTGGCTCGAGCTCTAGCTCCTCGATGAACATCGTGTGGCTGGCCGTGACCTGCTTGCGAACGCTACCCCCGCCAAACAGCAGTACGGTGTCCTGCGCACCGCCATTGACCGAGTAGATCAACTCGAGCCGGGCGAGGCCGTAGTCGTCCTCTGCCTGCAACTCCGTAAATACCTCTTCCACAGAGGTGACGGTTATGTCGCGCCCCGGTTTGGAAAACGAGACGACTGGAGACTGATCGGTCAGCACATCGATTATGTAGTCGGGAGATGCGACGACTAGGTCGCCTTCGAAACCCTGCAACAGAACACGATACTGCCCAGGATCGCGGATATTCATCGTGCCCTTCAGCAAGCCTTCCTCGCCAGGCTGCAACGGAATCGTATCACGATCATCCAGCACCAACACACCATTCGTGACCGGCATTGTCGCCGTCACCCGCAGCTCGACTCGGGTTCCTCGCAGTGCCGCAATGTCACCCGTGTTCTCTTGCCGCTGCGGCGACAACCCGGTGTACGCGGGGAAATGGTACTCCACGTCTATCTGGTCGACGTAGGGGAGATCGGCTACGTCGATTCGGAACAGTGGTGACCGCACGCTGCTGGCCTCGACATAGTATTCGGTCTGCTCCGACAGGTCGAACAGCAGCAAGGCGAATTCACCGGTCTCCTCGTCGACGGTCATGGGCCAGCGATCCCATTGAGACTCGCCACTGCGCTTGACCGCCAAATCGACTTCGTTGGAATTGAAGTTCTGCAGTATTGCGGTGATCCGCAGATCGGCGCCGCGGGCCACTGTCACATTACCCGGTACAACGGTGATCGAGTAGGGGTTGGTCGTAGCAGCCTCGTTCCACGGAGTCAGCAGAAACGGAGCGCTGTGCTCGAGAAAACCGGGACTCAAAAGTACGAACGCCATACCCGCCACAGTGGCACCGGCCAGGAAACCGGACGATGTAGCGAGTCCTTTGCGTTCTACACGGTTCCCCTCCTCTACCGCTACACAACGCTCTATGGCTTGACGCAGCATGCGCCTCACCAGCTCCGGTGAATGCCCCGCGCGCTCCAACTTCTCGGCATCGTCACCGAACTGCACACCGCTCAAGACGTAGCCATGCAACGAGGGTTCGTGCTCCTCGAGATAGAGCGCCACTCGCTCGTCCGACACCTTCCGCGCGAGTGGTATTATGAGGAATCTCACGAGCAGTGCCATCAGAGTCCCGTACGTCAGAACCTGGAAGACAGCTACGGCGGCTGGCGTGAAGCGGAAGTAGTCCATGCCATAGGCCGAGATCAGGAAGGAGACGATCCCCCCCGCAAGCAAGATGCCGAGGCCGCGCAGCACAATGCGGAGGCGCCATCTGTTCCTGACCGACCGGATCATCCCTATGAGATCGCTGTGGCTGGACGCTTCAAACAGCATTCGCATCAACCTTCTCCTGTTCCAGTAGTCGTGAGTCCCCTACTCATGGATTCCTGCGTGAGACCCGGTTCGATATCGCCGATTCGGCCACGAGAATCGCCAGGACTGATATCAAGAGATACCACCAAAGTGCCTGTCTTCGTTCCTTCTCAGTGGGTGTGAGCGTGGCCGCCAGGTCGGCGGCGGCCTGGCCGGCTCCCCGATACGTCACTGAACTGGCCAACTCCTCGGCGTCGAGTCGCGATAGGTTCGACTCGGTCACATCGAGGTTCACGGCAATCGCACCAACCACGTCATTGTCTCCGGCATGCCGGATCTCGTAGAAGCCTTGTTCAGCAAGTGTCAGGTACTCCGTCGTAGATCCGATTTGTCTCACCTCCCGTTCGCCCGCAGGTGACTCGATGATGATGTCGACCCCAGTGCCCAGTACGGATACGGTGCCATCGACCACACCTTGCGCCAAATATTGTGAGAGGTCCAAGACCTGTCCTGCGATGAACCACGATTCTCGGGGCGCGTACCGAGCCAGATGTCGGACCACTTGGTGCAGGGTCGGCAGGAACACCGGTTGCAACGGCAAATCGTTCCAAGAGTTGGAAAGCCCTGACGCCCACACCAGCATCTTGCCGCGACCTACTCTTGTTTCGGCCAACGCGATGTTGCCGTCATCGAACCTAGCGAGCACCGCAGACCGCCCCTCGTCTTGGATCCGACGGTATCTGAAGTAGCGTGCTTGAGAGAAATCGCCGCTCCTGGGAGCGCTGAACACATCGAACACGGGGTGCTTATAGTCCATTATGCTCAACGTGCCGCCGCGGTCCCCCAGTCGATCTACCGGCACGCCAATAGCACCCGGCAGCAGATCTGCGGCATCCTGCGGCCACGAACTGGGACCGGACCGTGGTCCCAGCACCGCCATCACCCCACCTCCATCGTTCAAGAAGCGTCGCAGCCGCGTGCCGCTGGTCCCCGTCGGGAACGGCGCATCGTTCAGTATCACCACCGAGTTGGCGTCGAGATCAGACGGTCGCAGTGCGCTGATCGGTTTGACGGTCACTGTGTGCGGTGGCTCACTACCTATGCTCAGGGCGCGGTGCAGATAGAGACTCTCGTCTCGGCCGGCATTGGCATGTTCCAGAATGAGAACCGAGATACTCTGGCCCGGCGAGAGCACGAAACGGAACACATTGTCCAGCGGCAGAGCGTCGGCAGCCAGCTGGACCGATCCGCGGACTTCACGCCGCGGCATGGCAAACGAGGGAAATCGCACGGTCGCCGAGCCATTGGCATCGACGCTCACTCCTTGGCTGCCCACTTGGTCACCGTCCAGCAGCAGTCCGATCTGAGCGTTCTTGAGTGAGTCTTCTCCCTGATTGGCCACGCGGGCCAGCACTGCCACCAGCTCGCGGCCGTCGCGGTAGATGCGGTCGAGCGTCAGATTCGTGACGGCGATGTTAGCTGGATCGGGCTCCGCCACGTCGATCAACTGCAGCTCCGTACCCGTGGGAAGCTGGATCTCTGCCTCCTGTTGCCAACCGACTTTCTGGAAGTCCGTCACCAGGATCGCCTCGCGATTGGGCAGTTGGCTCTCGGCGAGAATCTGCTCTGCCAGCTGAAGCGGCGTTGCGTAGCGTGTGGTCCCATTACTCAGCTCGGCCGCATCGAGCGCGGCCCTCAACGCTGCACCATCGCCCATCGCATCACTCACCGCCGTGGCGTGATCCGAGAACAGAACCAGGGTTGCTCGGTCTTCGGGTCCGAGTCCGTCGATCACGCCATGGGCTGCATCGAGCGCCCGCGACCAACGGTCGCCGTATCCCATGCTGTACGACCGATCAACCATCAATACCACTTCCCGAGCCGTTTCCAATCCGATCCCGCCCACAGCGGCGTTCTCCAGCAAAGGACGGGCAAACGCCACCACGAGAATCACGATAGCGGAACTGCGCAACAAGAAGAGCAGCCAGTGTCTGATGCGCTGACGCCGCGCGGTCTTGTACGGCACACGGCGGAGAAACATCAGAGACGGGAAGGGTATCGCCTCTTTCTTGGTCTTCTGCGTGAGGTGAATGATGACCGGTATCGCCAGTGCCGCTAGACCAGCCAGGAACAGCGGCGCGAGCAATGAGATTCCCATCAGCGGACCCGACTCATCCGTTCCCGACGGGACAGGTATTCGAATAGGGCATAGTCCAGCGGCTTCGAGGTCACGAATCGGCAGTAGTCGATCCCGTTCGCCACCAAGCGTTGGGAAAGCGTGTCCAGGTGTTCACCCATCAGCGAGCGATATTGCTCGCGCAATGTCTCAGGCACCACTGGGATCCGCTCGCCACTCTCCAAATCTTCAAAGTGAGCCGCCTCGGCAAATGGAAACTCGATCTCGGCAGGATCGAGCACGTGGAACACGATGATGTCGTTCCCCCTGTGCCGCAACCTGCTGAGGGCCTTGACGACCCTAGCAGGATCCTCGTAGAGGTCCGAGATCAGCACGAGGATGCTTCGTCGACGCAGGATTTCGGCGACCTTCAGCAGAGGTTCTTCGAACTTACCGCTACGTCGCGAGTCGAGCGTGTCGATCTTGTGCAGCACGATGTCCAGATGCTTGGCTGACGCCGGTACGTAATCGACGATGTCCTGGTCGAAAATCACGATACCGACGCGGTCGCGCTGTTGGCGCGAGAAATAGGAGAGGCACGCAGCGAGATAGCGACCGTAGTCCAGTTTGCTCAGGCCGTTGCTCGAGTAATCCATGGAACGCGATATGTCGAGCAGAACGAGGAAGTTGGCATTCGTGTCGGCCTCGTATTCCTTGACATAAAATCGGTCTGTCCGACCGAAGACCCTCCAATCGACCCGCCTGATGTCATCGCCCGGCATGTAGGGCCGGTGTTCGGCGAAGTCCACCGACAAGCCGAAGTACGGCGAGTGGTGCAGGCCATTGATGAACCCATCCACCACCGTTCTGGCCAGCAAGTCCAGGCTGTCGATTCTGGCCAGGACCTTGGGGTCGAGGAATTGAGAGGTCTTCACATTCCAGACTGCGGAATTGGAACGACGTCCAGCAGCTGATCGACCAACTGATCCGTCGTCACCTGTTCCGACTCGGCGTGGAAGTTAGTCAAGATCCTATGACGCAGTACCGGATGCGCCAGAGCCTTGATATCGTCGAAGTGCACCTGATACTCGCCATTCATCAGAGCCCGCGCCTTGGCTCCGAGAATCAGATACTGCGCCGCCCTAACACTGGCGCCATAGGACACCCACTGCTTGATGAAATCGGGTGCCCCGTTCTCGCTGGGGCGGCTGGTCCGGGCCAGATCCACCGCGTACTTCAGGACCGGATCGGACACGGGAACTTTCCGGACCAGCTGCTGGAACGCGACAATGTCCGAGCCCGTAACCGCGTGCTCGAACTCGTGTTGCTGGATCGCCGTTGTACTGCGCACGACCTCCATCTCCTCCTCGTGCGGGAGATAATCCATGATTATGTTGAACATGAACCGGTCCAGCTGTGCTTCCGGCAATGGATATGTGCCTTCCAGCTCGATTGGGTTCTGCGTGGCGAAAACGAAGAACGGCTCTTCCAGAGTGTAGGTGCGCCCCTGCACCGTCACCCGATGTTCTTGCATCGCCTCCAACAACGCCGCCTGGGTCTTGGGCGGTGTCCGATTGATTTCGTCAGCCAGAATGATATTGGCGAACACGGGGCCCGGCATGAAGAGCATGCGACGCTGGCCGGTTTCCGGATCTTCCTGCACCAGGTCGGTGCCCGTGATATCCGACGGCATGAGGTCGGGCGTGAACTGGATACGTGAAAACTTGAGATCCAGCACCTGTGCAATGGTGTGAATCAACAGAGTCTTGGCCAATCCCGGGACACCGACTATGAGGCTGTTACCACCCACGAACAGCGATAGCAACACCTGTTCGATCACGTCTTCTTGGCCTACGATTAGCTTGCGCAGCTCGGCCATAACCCGCGCTCGCCCTGCCTTGAGTCGGTCAGCCAGTTCGATGTCGCCGGTTGCTTGCAGTGAAGCAGGTTGTGTCGTCATTTCTCCCCGACTCAGTGAGTCATTGCGTAAACGATGTAGTTGATACCGAGCTTGTATGCCTCATTGGACAGCGGGATTGGATACCAACCCTGGTCTGACCATTCCCAATAGTCTCCGATGTCTGCGTTGTAATTCGCTATCACCAGCAGCCGCTTGTCCGGGTCATTGTCTTCGAAGATCCCCCAGAACTCTGCATACACAGGCTGATATGGATGTCTCAATTCGAGCGAGTCGATCTCGAAGAACGAATGGAAAATGGGATGCGAGAAATCGAGCCGCACCGGCCGTGCGTCGGGTAGCACCTGCAGCATGCCGCGTTCGAAGATGGACCATTCATACGCTCCACCATAGTAGCTGTCTGCGAAATCATCGAAGATGAGGAACCCACCCTTCAACAAGTAGTTGCGTAGCCCCGCCGCTTCCTCGCCCGCCAACGTCCAGTGCCCCGGCTCCGAAACATACGCCACCGGGTACTTGAGCAGTTCCGGGTCATCCGCAGCGAGTATGTTACTGCCTTCCATGAACGGCCGGACGTCAGTGAGTTCGCGCAGGAGCTTAACCAGGTTGGTTTCCGCGTACGGCCAATCGTGATCCCACCAGTACTGTGACCGACGTCTTCTTCTTCCACCCCAACCGTCGTTCAATGGTGTGAAGCTCAAGCGCACGAAGGTGAACCGGCCATCATAGGGCACGTTGAACTCGGTGAAGTCGGATCCCCCCTCCCAGTAGATCTGGGCCTCAGCGGGCTCGGCGACCAACACCACCAAGAACAGTACAAACGCAGCGTATCTCACAGCCGTCTCACCTGGTTTCCGTTTCCCGTCTCGATCCGACTATGGATCTCGAGTAGCAGATCTTGAGCCTTCTGAAAGTTGGGCGCGTCCTCAAGCGCACGCAGCACCGCACGCCGAGCGTTTTCGATATCACCCGCATCGAAGTAGACGCGGGCCAGTTGGTACTGTGCTTCGGCCCGGTCGACGGGATTGAGCGCCAGGACCGCCTTGCGTTCCCGGATCGCTCTGGTCCACTCACTCAGTCCAGCGTACAGCTCGGCGAGCTTCAGGTGCAGATCAATACCCATCGGATCGATGTACACGGCCTGTTGCAGTGCCGCTGCCGCACCGCGTCTATCATTCAGCGCCTCGCGCAACTCCGCCAGTTCCATGCGGGCTGCGTAGTTGCGCTCGTTGATCGCTGTCAAGTGATCCAGCTCGGCCGCTGCCCGCTCAAGTCCACCCTGTTCCTTGTAGATCCGGGCTAGATGCCAGTAGGGACTGTCATCGCCGGCATATTCGGGAAACAGCGATTTGGCTTGCTCCAGGTAGCCAATCGCCTCGTGTGGCCTGCCCTGCTCTACCAGCAAGGTCCCCATAGCGAGCTGTGCCACGAAGTCGTCGGGTTGCCGGCGCGCCCGGTCGGCAATCTCCTCGCGAGATCGATGCGGCGGGTCATCCGACGACGCAGTGCTGCGCAGTGCCGCCAGCGGGCCCGCGAACCGCTCCTGCAGATAGTCGTCGAATACGGTGTCGAACTCCTCGATATCCATTGCGAGCACGGATTCGAACGCGCTCGTTATGGACCGACCGGCACCGAACTCCTCGAGCAGCTCGACCAGCGTCTGGAACCCGTGTTCGCGCTCTATCAACTCGCATACAAGTGAAGCCTGATAGTAGGAGTGCCCGATCTGTTCCGGATAAGCGGGCCGCATGAAACCGTCATTCAACTTGCTCACCGGGACCAGCCTCCCCTGGAGGTAGGCCACCAGGAAACCGGGATTCACATCGTCTCCCCAACCCGGTCGGGCCCGGCGTTCCTCGTACACGGCCAGGCCCTCGGTGAACCACCGTGGCACGCGATGGTCACTGATACCCATGTGGAAGGTGTGCGCCAACTCGTGCCACAGAGTCGAGCCCCAGTTGAAATCTCCCGTCTCGCGAGCCGATGGTGAGTCCATTGCAACCACCGGACCGAAGCTCACGCCCAAGGCTCCCAGGCCCGTCAAGCCGACGGTGCGTACCGAGAAATCTTCGTGGTTGGGGAACACCTCCACCCTGACGGGAGTCGCCGCCCGGAAACCGTACTTCGCGGCCAAGCTATCATACGCTTCCTCCGCCAACTCCCCGAAGTAAAGCGACAGCAACCCCGCCTCACCCGCATCCATGGCGAAGTTGAACCGCTCGGTGCTCGTCTCGGTGTACTGAACCAGGGTATCGAGTAGATCCAGAGTATTCTTGGTCCAGGGATCGTGCGGATCACCCTCGAACGCAGTCTCCAGGTTTTCCCGTCCGGCCCGCATCCGGCCGGTCCGCATCTGGTTGATGCCGAGTAGCGTGAAGCCACGCCAGGAAGTGGGGTCTAGCTCCACCGCACGCTGTGCGAACTCGACTGCCTCAGCGTACAACCTGGTGCGAACGCACGCCTCGGCAAGCGTATTGTAGAGTCCACCATACCGCGGATTGAGCTGCAGTACTTGGCGCTCTGCGGCGGCGAACCCTGCTTCGTCACCTTGCAGGAACCGGGCAGCCGCCAGAACCGACAAGGCCTCGAGCGATGTCGGGTTCACGTCCAGCGCACGCTCGAGCTCCACGAGCGCCCTCTGGTAGTCTTCACTCTCGAGCAGCAACTGGGCCAGAAACACCCTGGCTGCAACCAGATTGGGGTTCACTTCGAGAGCCCGCTCGGCCGTGTCGAAGGCGCCGGGCATGCCCGCCGATTTGAACGTGCGTGCGAGCCCCAGTAGCGCACGGGGATGACCTGGGCTCTGTTCCAGAATGGCGGCGAATGTCTCCTCCGCCAAGTCGAAGCGGTACCGTTCAAGAAACAACTCACCAACCCAGACCTGCGGTTCTAGATCACCCGGATCAGCGGCGATCGCCTCGTCGTATGCCCGCAGCGCGTCTTGAGCCAGTTGCCAATCCTGCAGGCTCAGGTAACGTACCGCTCCTGCCACCGCCCTCAGTTCGGCGGCTGTGAGGCCTTCACCCCGATTGTAAACGTCGATGAATCGGTCGAACTCCCGGCGCGCAGCTTCAATTGCACCGCTCTCGTAGTGTTGCGCCGCCAAGTTGTAGCGGGCCAGCAGGCTGTCGGACGCGGCGCCGCTTGCCCGTCGGAACGCGTCCTCGGCGCCCTCCCGATCACCCCTGAGATAGAGCACTTCGCCCAAGGCGTTGGCCAGTTCCGCCGAGTTGGGATTCCCGCGGGAGAAGCGCTGCGCTGCCTGCTGCGCGTCTTCGTAGCGACCGACCTCGACGAGAGCCGCGACGAGACCGCGCGCCGCCTCGGCCGACGACGTCTGGCGCCGCGTGACACGGGAGAACATCGCTATGGCATCATTGTAGCGGCCCGAGCGGAATGCAGTTCGGGCCTCTGTAACGGTCTGCGCATGGAGCGGTTGCCAAGGCAGCGAGAGGACGAGAAACAGCCAAACGGTCGCGGGCCGAATGTACTGCTGGGGGCTACTCATCGAGGCTCAACACCTTTCTCCCGCTCTCTGATCGCGCGAGAGACGCGGGCCAGCTCGAGCAGCAACCCCTCCAATTCCTGTCCGTACACCTCCGGATCTATCGATTCCTTGCGGCCGCGCAGATCGGCGACAGCCTGCTGCAATACGCGTTGTCTGCTCAGCAGCTCAGCCAGTTGCGGATCCGCAGTAGCGACTGCCGTAGCCGCATCTGCTCCCTCCAACACGAACTGACGGGCCAGTGCTCCGTCAGCTACGCTCGGATCTGGTTCGGCACTGCCTTCTCCGTCGCCGTTGTCGTCCAGCTGAGCGTGCTCTGTGAGGATACGGTCATCACTCTCGTACGCCCGCCGCAATTCGAGCCTGGCATAGTTAAATGCCTCGAGAACTGACACTCGCTCGTCCTTATCCACATCCGCTACGTCTTCCGCAAAAGCCTGCACGAAATACTGACAGAAGACGGTCTCATTGCGTTCGAACGGCGATTTCGTGGCGGTAATGATGGTCCTCCCGGGCGCAGAGAGTTCCTTGACGAAGTCTCCACTGGCACTGGTTGTGTTGACCAGGACAACTCGCTGTGCCGTGAATTGATCCAGTACTATCGCGAAGTCGGCAGCAGACATATCAGGGCCGGGCAAGCTGAACAGCGATCGGTCTCCCTGATAGCTGCCGTGCCCTATGAGCAGGATCAGCACCCCTTCACCGGGCTCCAGACCGGCAGCCAACTCCGCCAGCGTTCCCTGCACATTCTCCTTCGTAGACCTGGCAGTTATGCTTTCGAAATCGAGCGATTCCTTCTCAGCCAGGTACGTTATGTTTGCTTCCGGGACAGCGAACCGCTGCCGTGCGGCATCGATGAGAGTCATGGCCCACCGATGGAATTTCTCGCGGTGGGCCTGATCTCCACCAAGACCGCTCACAATGACAAGGTGGGTCTGGGACGCGGCCGGCTGCGCGAGCGCGAGCAGTGATAGTGCGAGCGCTGCGAACGGCTTCATATCAGGCCTCGTGCACGGCGGTACCCCCACTCCGTGGCGACGAGCCCAAGCAGCAGGAAGAACACTATGGGCATGTCCCACAAGTCCTTCTCCTCATAGACCGTTGAGCCGCTTTCCGTGTAGCGGACGTCCTCTGGCAGTGAGCCAACCGTCTGCGGTGTGTAAAACCTACCGCCGGTCTCCTCAGCCACTCGCCGGAGTAGAGTGGACCGCATTTGAGCGCCGAAGTACTCCTCCACTGGCTCCGCGACTTCGACAAAAGAGGTAGCGTTCCCGAGCAACTCACCGTCACGGTTCACCTCAACACTGATTTCGTACAGGCCATTCTCGTCAGCAACGAAGCTCGCCTCGTATTCGCCATCGCGCTCCACAGTCCACTCCATATCCAATGCCTGCTCCAGGCCAGACGGCGTCGTGACGCGCGCCGTTGCGTGAGCATCATTGACCTTCAGATAAGCTGAGTCGACCACCTCCGTCGTGATGGTGAGCCTCTCTCCGACCCCAGCCCGATCTTTCGGCACAGCCGCGTGCACCTGGTCCGGCACTGAGCTGACGAGCCAACGCAACAGCTGACGCCAGAAGGACTCGTGGGTCATGTCGTCAAGAGGGATATCGGCGTGCATCTGCCAAATCCAAGAGTCCTGCACCGGAAACGCGACCACCCGACCCCGGCCAAACCGCTGCGCTGCAAGTACGACGACACCCTCGGCTCCGTTTCCGTGACCGGTGAGCAGGGTGCTCGCTCCCGGCTTGACTTCGAAGACAGGATTCACCGTCGAAAGCGCGGGTAGACCTGCCCAGCGTTCTGCCGATCCCTCGGGCGTCGGCGAGAGCTGAGTGACCGGATGTGAGCGGCCAGTCGGAGTGAGTTCCACCGACACTTCGCTGAAAAACGTGGAAGAGTCGTTCTCGGGGCGCGGTTCCAGGACGACCGGCAAGATGTTGCTGATCGGAGTGCCGGCGTACCCGCCCTGACCGAGTGCGTTGCGCCCTCCCAGGGCCAGCAACCCACCACCCCGCTGGCCGACGAACTCAGCGATCATCTCCAGCTGGCCGTGGGTGAAGAAGCTAGCTTCCACGCTGCCAAGTATGATCCCGCGATACTGGAATAGCTCCTCTCGGGTGGTGGGGAATCCGCCCGCCAACTCATCCGCCTGTTCGACGTCGTACCGCTGGAATTTGTTGTCCGCTGTACGCTGCAGGATCACCACGTGAAGATTATCGTCCTCCGCGATCGCACGCCTCAGGAACTTGACCTCAAACCGGGGTTCACCTTCGAAATAGAGTATCTTCTCTCGACGGTCCCGCACGTGGATTAGAACATCGCGCTCGTTGTTCTCATCGACCAATTCTTCCAGTTCCGGCAGGATGCGAAAGCGGAACAGACGGGGACCAGTTTCCGTGACCTCGAAATGTGCTCGAACCGTCGTCACCTCACCCTCACCCTGTAGTTCCACTGCCTGGGCGCTCACGATCCGGCCGCCATCTTCCACGTTGAGCTGCACCGTCTCGCCACCGAATCCCGTGTGAGTGACCATCACATCCACAGCAACCGCCGAGCCCTCCAGCACAACACGAGGCGCCTCGACCCGCGCGATCTCGATGTCCCGTTCGAACTGCTCCCGACCGATACCCACAGTATGCACCGGCACACCGCGACTGCGGAGTTGCAGCACGGATTCCGTCAGCGGATCCTCCGAATTATCGGCTCCGTCTGTGAACACGATCAGGCCTGCCAGTGGCAACGTGGACAGCTCGCTGCGAGCTTCGTCCAACGCGTGACCCAACCTCGTCTGGCTGCCGGTGAACGTCAGCTCGTCCGAGCCCGATATGCGCTGCAACGATTCTGAGAAACGGAAGAACCGCAACTTGAAACGTTCGGACAATCCCGTGAGGAGCTCGCTGCCTTCCGGACCGAACTGCTCCCGTATGAACTCGCTGCGTGCCTGCCCTGCGTCGGCGACCTGCATACTGCGCGAATCGTCCAGCAGGATACCCAGGTAGTTTTCCTGCGGGACCACCGTTGGGACGACCAGCATCGGGCGCAACAGACAGAACACCAGGACGGCCAGCACCGACACCCGCAGCACGGCCAGGAGCGCCTTATCGGCGGTACCCAGCTTGCCACCGAGTCTCACATAGCTCAGCAGCGGCGGAATCACGAGTGCCAGACCAATGACGATGAACAGCAGAACCGGCCATGGTGCATGCAGCACGAACTGCCCGTTGTCAAACACGACGGGACGATATTTGAACAAGAACTCGAATACGGTCGCCGGCGGGGATCCCATCTAATGACTCATCCCGTATATGATCATGTTGATGCCGAGTTTGTACGCAAAGCTGGAATACGTGAACGGGTACCACGGCTGCTCAACCCATTCCCACGCGTCTCCCAGATCCGTGTTCCAATTAATCACAACCATCAGACGCCCTTGCTCGTCGAAAATCCCACGCAACGCCGGCTGACATGGCATGTAGCATTCCCACGTCCGCCCGCCCCGGGCGGCGAGGCCCACCTGGGGAACCTGGACGATCTCATCGATTTCGTAGAAGGCACTGAGCAACGGATGATCCAGAGGAATGTCCACTATCGGGTACTCAGGCAACACCCGGCCGATCTCGTACTCGAAGTTCTGCCACTCTCCCACGTCCCAGAAATCGTCGATTACGAGAAAGCCGCCGGCCAGCAGGTAGCTCCGCAGACCCTCGATCTCCGCCGGGTTCAGGGCCATGTATCCGACCTCCAACGCATACAGAAACGGAAACCGCCGCAGCTCCGGGTCGTCGAGCCGAACCGGATGCTCGTATTCGTAGGCGTCTATGTTCGTGTACCGGCGGACACCGACCAGGAATTGGACATCGGCTTTGGGGAAATCGGTTTCCCAACTGTTACCGCGCCAACCGTGCCCGCTGTAGATCGCTCTGGTGAAGTAGAATTCCCGTCCATTCACAGCGGCGCCTGCGGGTGGTGGCACACTCACTGCTGGCCGCTGGCCTTTCTCAGCTCGACCTGCCGACGCGGAACCCCAAGCGACTGCACCGAGGGATGTGGCCCCGAGAATGGCTAGCGCTGTGGGTAAAGCATGCAGTTTCATCTAGTTCGGCCCGGGCCGTCTCCATCAATACCGGTTACGCCGCCCTTTGGTTCCCTCAGCCCGTACGCTCGGGTCAACTGGTTTCCCCTCGCACTGCCTCCTCTTGACTCTCCCCAGGGCATACGCTGCGGCGGATGTACTCGATCAGACTGGTAGGCAACTGGCGGATGCGCTGCTCCACCATCGGATCGTGACACTGGCCACCCTCACCGAACACCTTCCGCACATTTGCCACCGAGCACGATCCGGGCAGTACGATACCGCCCACATGCGAGCATACGCTGCGCAGGTGCTCCAGTGCCTTCACCGCACCGATCACACCACCAGCGACCCCGAGCAAGGCGATTGGCTTCCCGCTCAGCTCCGAAGGATAGCCCAGGTTGTCGATGATCAGCTTGGCCCCACTGCTGAAGCTGCCATGGTACTCTGGGGTTGCAAGAATGACGCCGGTTGCTCCCCCAATGGCAGCGCGCACCGTCTGCACGTCCGCGGACGGTCCGCCGGCACCCGGTAGCGGCAGCTCCATCCCGGCAGGATCTACCACCTCCACGCTCACGTCAGGGATCTTGCGCAACTCGTCCAACACTAGAGCAACTGCCTTCGCCGTGTAGTTCCCGACGCGGGCGCTGCCAATCACGACCGCTATTGTGATTCCGCCCTTCTCTGGCGGCATGCAGGCCTCCGGTTTCCCGGTGTCGCGGTTTCCCGTTGCCCCGGACCATGCTTCTTCCCCATCTTGCCTTAACCCGGTAACCCGGTGGTGCCGGTGGGCAGCCAAGCGAGGCTCACTGATCAACCGCTCCGTAACTCAATCAGCCGAACAGCGCGCTATCGATCCGTAGCTCTGTAGCCCCACTTCTACTACGTCTTCCGCGCGCCGCACGTTGCAGGTATTCCCGGTTACCCGGTCTCCGGCGGTTGTTCGGCCTCTACACCTCGCACGCCGTCCCAGCTTCCCGGTGGTTGCGTCCCCCTCTTTGCTGCCCTCCATGTATTCTGTACTCTGTACTCTGTACGAGACTCTGTACGAGCCGCCCAAACTACGGTTCAGCCCGAGAGAGCGCCAGGCGACTGTGACCGCCAAGTATTGAACTTGTTAACCGAGTAACACACCGGGCAGATCGGCTATCGAGTTCACAACCATGTCAGGTTGGATGTCCGGGTCGGTGAGATCGGTCTCCTGGAACTTCCCGGTGCGGACGAGGATCCCCCTGCCCCCGACATTCTGGATACCCACAATGTCGTTCTCCAGATCGTCGCCTACCATGACCACGTCTCTGGGCGAGAGTGCCATCGATTGAGCGGAGAGTTGGAAGAACTCCGGGTTCGGCTTCCCCACGGTGGTGGCCTGGCGTCCCGTGGCGTATTCGAGCGCAACGATGAATGGACCGGCGTCCAACGTTATGCCGTCCGCAGTTCTCCAATAACGGTTCCTGTGCGTGGCAACCAAGATGGCACCGCCGTTCAGCCAGCGGAACGCTCGATTCAGCAGTCCAAAGCTCCATTCGTATCCCAAATCACCCACCACTACCGCTTCCGGACTGTCCTCATCAATCGTTAGGTGACCGAAGTCCTCCCGAGTAGCCTTCGGCAAGCACAAAGCAACCCGCTCAATCCCGTGGCCGACCAGCCACGAGGCCGCTCCCACGGTCGTGGTGAACAGCTCCTCTAGTTCGGTCTCGATTCCCAGACCCTGCAGGTGCTCACGGACCTCACGCCGGGACATGCGTGAGGTGTTGGTGACAAACCGGAACGGGATGCCGGCTCGCCTCAGCTGCACCACGGTCTGGGGAGCGCCGGCAATGGCCTTGTCCACATCATAAAGGGTGCCGTCGAGATCGAGCAGCACCCCATCGGCCTGCAGTGACGGCCTGGTTGGCATCACCGCAGCAGCCACCAGACTGTCACGCACAGGACTATCACTGCTAGCGCGGCAACCCCCCAGCGCAGCCCACGGACCCACCGACGTCTATGCTTGCGGCGTCGTGGCGGCACTAGTACAGAGCGGCGACGTGTATTGAGTGGCATCTCCACTGAGGCTTGGGTTCAGATCACGAAGTTACGACAAAATCGGGCGAGGCGGTATCCTGGCCCGGCACACGGGTCGTAGCCGAGCGGATGCGCCTGAGATCACCGAGCCACCGCCCGACCAGCCACCGGGGCCACTCACCGCACAGGATTATCGGGTCTCAGTATCGGTGCCAGAAACCGCCATATCTCGCGGCGCGACTCCTTTGCCGCCTGGGTATCCATTCGGTTGAACCCGTGACCACCCGGTTCGTCCTGGTAGATCTTGTATTGGAATCCCGTCTTGCCCTCTGCTTTGAGTGCCTGAATGAGCCGCTCGACCTCGAGCACATTCACGTCCGCGTCGTTGGTGTTGGTGTGAATCAGTAACGGCGTTCCGTCATATTTGTGAGTGTTCCACGACGGTGACCGGCGGCGATACTCCTCCACGTCCTCATACGCTGATTTGCCAATGTGATAGTCCACCGAGTACAGGTCACGATATCCTTGCGTCTTGTATCCCATCCGGGCTATGAGATCGCTGACCGGAACGCCGGCGTAGGCGGCGGCGTAGGCATCGGGATGTTCAAAGATGTTCATGAGAGCATGCAGGCCGCCATGGCTCCATCCAACGATGCCGACCCGGTTTTCGTCCAGGAAATCGTAGTTGTCCAACATGAAGTTGCGGGCTGCAAAGGTGTCCTCAATTTCCAGGCCGCCGTAGTCGATTGTCCGGTAGAACCCTCCGCCGTACCCGGTACTGCCGCGGTATTCAGGCGCTACTACCGTGTAGCCCTGTTCCAGCATCTCCCTCAACCGGTTCGTGGTGCCGGTGTTGAAGTTACTGTGTACTCCGCCGTGAGGGTACACAATCAGCGGTTGTTTCCTGCTACGATCCAGGTTCCGGGGTATGAAGACGTACGCACTGATCCTCAGTGGATTGCCCGCACCCTGGGCCGTGGGATTGGGCTCGTACCTGGGCGGCGGTCCGGTGAACTGTACCATGTCTATCTCAGCGATGTCTCCGACACGATGAAAGAACATTATGTCGTCGATTCGCCGGTTGATCGCGTCGATCTGGTGGCGCAAGCTCTCGATGTGATTCTCGAGCATATCCTTGATCTGGTGAACATCATCGGCGCTCTGCGCAGCGAGGGTCATGGGGTAAAAGCCGAATCCAAAAGCCAGTGACACGACCAGCGGTCGCGCGTTGATTCTCAATCGCTTCATTGGGACGACTCCTGCGAATGTAGTGTCTGGACTGAGTATGCGTTGAGCTGATACTGACGCGAGTGGTGACTGACTCCAAAGATACGGGCCTGCTGTCTACCGGACCATTCGTCATCGGCTGGCGATCATCTCCGGCACTCGCCCAAGGTTGTCCGACCCGTTTACCCAACGGATCTCCGCCCGACACAACCGTGCTCCAAACGGTATATTGACTGACCGAGATACCAGCAGTGCTCTCTCACTCAGGACCAACCGATGCCCTGGAAACCGATCATCGCCGGTGTGAGCGAATCTGCCGAGAGTGCCTGGGCCGCCACCGTGGCCTGGAACATCGCCCGGGCTGCAGAGTCTGATTGCCATCTGATACACGCCAGTGATCAAGCAGCTGACATCCCCGTGTGGGTACAGACGCTGGTGGATATAGACGAGCTGGAGACCAAACTGACCGCCAGTACGCGACAGCGGATCGAAGAGCATCTCGTCGGGAACGTGCCGTTCGAGTCACTGCAGCACCTTGAGGTTCGGCTCGGTAAGCCGAAATGGGTCCTCGCGCGGGTTGCGAACGAAAAAGATGCCGGACTGCTGGTCCTGGGCGGTAAAAAGCGGTCCGGCCGCAAGTTCGGTGGGAGCACCGCATTTCATGTGGTACAGTCGGTGGACGTTCCTACGCTCATCGTCGTTCCCTCCGGCAAGGACCCCGAGCGCGTTCTGGCCGCGGTCGATCTCTCGCACGCCGCCGAGCCAACGATAGTGGCAGCACAACAGGTCGCCGACTTCCTCGGTGCCAAGCTCAAGCTGATCCACGTCGTCGAGCCTATGCCGGACATTCCGAGCTACACCATCGACCTACCCGAGGCACAGAATATCAAGCGGGCCACTGAACAATTCGAGCAGATTGTGCAGCCGTTGATCGAGAGTGGCCACATAGAAACCGATGTGGTTTCCGGTTCGGCGGATGCTACCATAGCAAGAGTGGCAGAGGAGTGGGATGCCGATATCGTGGTGATCGGATCACACGGCAAGGGCTGGGTCGAACGGATCCTACTGGGTAGCACTACTCAGAAGCTGATCAGAAACATGCCGGCGTCCCTGTTGGTAGTATCAGTACCCGAGCCCTAGACTGCCGCAGCCCAGATTCCACTAGCAGATGAGATTTCTACTTCCCGCTTGACCGCAGCGGCCGCGGGGCCGTTACCAACAGCTAGCCCAGGACTCGCAGCACTTCCTTGTCCAACCGATGACCGCCGGCAAAGCGGATCACGGAGTAGTCGAAACCGTGCTCCCTGAGACGTGCCTCCTGCTGCTCCAGCACCTCCGACGATGCATACTCGTCCGTTTCCCCGACAACGAAATCAAGACCGGCGCCACCCATGCGTCGACGCAACGCCGCCAGGTCCACATCGGGTGGCATGGCTCCGGCCCACAGGACGACCCTGTCAGGCTGCACCTTGCCACGTTCCACCCAGCGCGATACGGTGGCCGCACCCTGGGAAAAGCCCAGTAGGTGTAGCGCCACGGACTCGCGGCCTACCTCGGCCAACACGTGATCGCTCACGGCATCCAAGTAGCCCACGTAGTCGGCGATCTCGACTCCCCGATCCTCCTTCGTCATCCAGCTCGCTCCTACTACACCTGCCGAGTGATCGAGGTAGAAGCGGGACAATCCCTCGGGAGCCACGATGAGGCGTGTACCATCGTCCAATACTCGAAAATAGTCGATGAACTGGGTCACGAGCTGGCCGTAACCGTGACACACGATCCAGACCTGCCTGAGTCCAGGGTGCACGCCGCCAAGTGTGACACAGCGTGCCGACCGCGCTACCTCTATATGGAATTCCCGCTTCTCCATCCCCTTCTCCCAAGACACCAGTCATTCCCGGGTCGCCGCTCGGCGCATCCCATACGCGGCAGCCACTTGCCCCAGATTGCCACGGCGGTTGTGCCAAAAGCCGTCTAGACCTGGCGTTGCACCTCCGTCAGTACTTGACGTATGATTCGCACGTGTTCCGGCCCGGTCCTGCAACAGCCACCGATGCAGGATGCTCCCAGAGTTCGCCATTCTCCGGCGAGCTTGCTAAAGTCGACCGGCTCCGCCAACCCGATCCATGCCTTGCGGCCGGCATCCCAACCCTCGCCCGAGTTCGGATACACCATGATTGGCTTGTTAGTCACGCCAGTCAGACACTTGATCAACCCAGACACCGTACTTGGTGGGGTACAATTCACTCCAATTGCACCGAGTTCTTCCACCGCGGCGAACTCACGTACGACCTCGGCCAGAGGACTTCCATCAGCAATGTGGGTCTGGTCACAACAGTTGAAGCTGATCCAGGCCGTCGGACGACCGGGTGTCTCCTCCAACAGACGTACGATAGCACGAGCCTCACTATGTGACGGTATGGTTTCGCACGCGATGAGATCGGCCCCGGCTTGGGCCAAGAGCTGCCACCGGCACCGATGGAATTCATACAGATCGTCCTCATCCAGTCCGTAGTCACCTGTGTACTCTGACCCGTCGGCGAGGTAGGCACCGTAGGGTCCAACGCTCGCCGCCACCAGTGGACGCAGTCTTCCAGCGCGGTTGGCTGGATCGCTCCAGAACCTCTGCCGCGAATTGAGCGCAAGCTCCACTGACTGGCACAGCAATTCATTGGCTTCAGCCTCAGTCAACCCGTGTCGCATCAGTCCGGGGAGCGTCGCCTGATAGCTCGCAGTGGCGATGCAGTCAGCTCCGGCCCGCAGATAGTCGCGGTGCACGCACTGGATTAGCTCCTGATCCTCGAGCAGCACCTTGGCGGACCATAGTTCGTGGCCGAGATCGGCGCCGCGGACCTCCAACTCAGTGGCGAGTCCACCGTCAAGAACCAGAAAGCCCTGCTGTTCGATGAATCGGTTGATCGGATTAGTCATGCAGGTGGGCTTCCACCGTACAGGCAAGCACAATGGGGGAAACGGACCGCAGTCCGTTCCCCACGGTCACACATCCCTCTCGCTTCATCCACCCGGTTTCTTGGGCACCTCGATCGGCTCACCCGGGTCGGGTCGGATTTTGTGCTCGTCGCAGGCACGATACAAGGCTGGCAGTCGTTCATTGATCACATCGTTGATTTGCTCCACCAGACCTGGGACTTTCTCCCACGCCTGATCGATCTGCCACAACTGGTCCGCGGTAGGCAGCGCGGTGGACCCTTCAATGGCATTTGCCACTCTGGCATCGCGGTTGGCCTGGTTCAGCTCCTGCCGAATCTCACCGATCATTTCGCCTAGTTGCTTTGCCTGTTCCATCAGCGATTCGGGTGCGGCTTCGTGTTGCCTCAGGAGCTCCTCGATTTCGGTGACCCTGCCACTCAGTCGGGACACAGCCTGCGTCGCTTCACGGATGGATTTGCTGAGCTCATAGACGCTCATCAAGGCATCCTGCCGCGCCCGCAGGTCCGCATCCGATATCTCAATTCGTGGATCTCCACGGACTTCTACCTCCTCAGAGAACGTCTGACCGGCAACCTGCAACTGTACGGTGTACGTCCCGGGCAACACGCGAGGCCCGGTCGGGCCGACCCCCCCCTGGCTTCCAGGCGTGCTGTACGGTGGTTCGATCCGCAGATCCCATATCACTTCGTGAACCCCCGGATCACCCGGTCCTTCCAGTTCGCGCACCGCCTCACCGCTGGAATCCAGCACTGTGAGCTTAGCATTCGTTTCGCTCGTTCCATGCGATCGAGGCTCTTGCACCTGGCGCTGCACGCTGGGCCCTCCGTTGGACGGCGTAGTCGCTACGACCGGGGCTTCTCCCCCCTCCAACTTGTCCCGCAGGTAGTAGCGGATGCGCGCTCCTATCGGCGGATTGGCTGCAGCATAGTCGGCATGCCAGAACGGCCAGCTACCGGCCAGCGAGTACATGGTGGCCGCGCGTATCGGAAACACGTGCGCGGTAGTACCCAGCAACTCTGAAGTCAGCTGCTCCAGGGGGATTATGTCATCCATGATCCAAATGCTGCGCCCGTGGGTTCCCAATATTAGGTCATTGTCGCGCCCGTGGATCACGATGTCGTCGACCGGTACCGTGGGGAGGTTGTTCTTCAGACGCGACCAAGTACCGCCGCGGTCAACCGAGAAATACACGCCAACCTCGTTGCCCAGGAACAGCAGGTTCTGGTTGCTGACATGCTCAGCAATCACGTTCACCGACCAGCCGTGCGGTAGACCCTCAGTGATGGCCTGCCACCGCCGCCCGAAGTCCTCGCTCACGTATGCGTAAGGTGCGAAGTCATCGTTGCGGTGTCCGTCAAACGTGGCGTATACCCTGCCCTCAGCGAAGCGCGATGGGACTATTCTGCTCACATATGTCCGTTCGGGCAGCCCTCTCACGTTCGAGGTCAGGTCAGTCCATGTCGCACCACCATCTCGAGTCAGCTGGACGTTGCCGTCGTCAGTGCCAACGTACACGACATCGGTGTCGAGCGGTGATTCGCCGATGGTCGTGATATTGCCGTAAGTGGAGATCCCATCGTTTGCCGATAACATGGGCTCGGATCCCAGCACGCCCATGATCTCCAACTCCGTACGGTCGATTTGCTTGGTCAGGTCGGGACTGACCTCCTGCCATGTCACACCCCGATCGGGTGATCGCAACAGCACGTTGGCACCAGTGTAGATAGTCGCAGGGTCGTGAGTCGAAATCACGATGGGAGTGTTCCAATTGAACCGGAATGACCGATCTGCCTCCTCATCATCGCCAGGCCGCGCCACCGGCCGGATGCGCGTGCCTTCGCCCGTCGTCACGTCGACCCGTCCGATGTTTCCGCCCTGAGACTCCGCATAGAGAATTGTGTGGTCGGTGGGATCGATGAGGTTGAAGAAGCCGTCACCACCCCAGACGTCGTACCAGTCCGAGTTCTTGATGCCGTAGGCGTTGAGTGTCCGGCTGGGCCCGCACCATGAGCTGTTGTCCTGCAAACCGCCGCACACGTAGTACGGGTCTCGCATATCGACACCGACCTGGTAGAACTGCCCGATGGCCAGGTTGTCATACATGCGCCAGCTTCGAGCGCGGTCGAACGAAGCTGCCACACCACCGTCATTGCCAATGATCAAGTGATCAGAATCGCGGGGATCGATCCACAGGGCATGGTGATCGACGTGGATATCCTGGGCTCCATCGTTGCGGAACGTCTTGCCCCCGTCTTCCGATATGGCCAGCTGAGTTCCCAACACGTAGATCCGCTCGGGATCGTTGGGATCGATACGAATCTGGCTGTAGTACATCGGCCTGGGATTCGTACTGCTGATTCTCTCCCACGTTTCACCCCGGTCGGTCGAACGGTAGACTCCACTCTTACGTTCAGTCTGTGGCCCTCCACCACCAAACCCGCGCGACGGGTCACGTTTGTCAGCCTCTACCACGGCATACACCAAGTTCCCATCACGCCGATAGACATCGAGACCGATTCTGCCCTTGTCACCCTCAGGCAGACCGTTCTCCAATTCCTGCCAAGATTCCCCACCATCGAGCGTGCGATAGATTCCGCTACCCGGTCCACCACCATTGAAGCCCCATCCTGTGCGGCGCCGCTGATACATCGCCGCGAACATCGTGTTTGCGTCCCCAGGATCCATAGCCAAATCGATTGCACCTGTGTTCTCGTCCACGAACAGAACCTTCTCCCACGTATCGCCGCCGTCGCGTGTGCGATATACCCCTCTGTCATCATTGGGGCCCCATAGGTGTCCGACTGCAGCAACGTACACGACGTTGGGGTTGGTCGGATGAATGACAATGCGGCCGATGTGGTGTGTGTCATCCAGTCCCATGTGTGTCCATGTGTGCCCGCCATTGGTGGATTTGTAGACACCGTTGCCCCAGGGTGAGCTTTGACGGTTCTGGGGCTCGCCGGTTCCGACCCACACGATATTCGGATTCGACGCCGCCAGGGTCACGTCACCGATGGAAGCCGTGGGCTGGTCGTCGAACAGCGGCTCCCAAGTGGTCCCATGGCTCGTGGTCTTCCACAGGCCGCCCGATGCCGTCGCGACATAGAAGACCTGCGGCTTGGATTCGACCACCGCCACATCGGCGATTCGGCCTCCCATCACGGCAGGACCGATCTCACGGACCTCGAGACCAGCGACAGCAGCTCGCACGTCGGTCTGCGCCAGCATCACGTCGGTGGCAGCCAGTGAGAGGAGAGCCACTGCAGCCACCGCAACCGGGTGGATCACAGCACAAAAGTCAGGCAACCTCATGTCACGGTCCTCTGCTATTGTTCTGAAGCGTCCCAAACGCCGGATCGGGAAAAGGGTCTTCCATTTCTCGATCCCTGCTCTGCGTCACCACTGATCTCACGGCCTCCGCGGTACCTCCAGGGCCTCCCCCGGAGACGGTCGAATCCCGTGGTCGTTGAGTTGCGCATACAGCGCTGGTATCTGGGTCGTTATGACCTCGTTCAGCCTCTCGATAAGGCCGGGTACTTGTTCCCAAGCTCGATCGATCTGGAACAGTACGTCGGGTGAGGGGCGAGTGGTTGAACCCTCGAGCATGTATGACGCCCGGGCGCCACGGCTCGCCTGCCCAAGCTCGCGGCTGATGGCACCGAGCTCCGTCGTGATATCGGTGGCGGCCTCTCCCAGCGATTCGGGAGCTGCTTCGTTGTCTCGGAGCAGGTCCTGGATTTCGGTGAGCTGCTCGTTTAGTTCGCGCACCCGTCTGCCCGCGTCGTAAAGCGGCTTGGCCAACACGTACATGCTCATTAGCGCGTCCTGGCGGGCCTGCAAGTCGGCCCGCGAGATCTCCACGCGCGGGTCCAGCCTCACTTCGAGGTCGGCAGTCATGCTCTGACCCGCCGCATCGAGACGCACCGTATAGGTTGCCGGCAGCACCTTGGGACCTGGAGGCGCACCGAAGAAACCTCCTTGCTGGCCGGGGTCAGGCTCGTAGGGCCGTGGCAACCGGAGGTCCCAGATCACCTCGTGGCCCCCTGCCGCACCCGGTCCATCCAATTCCCTCACAACCGCGCCGCTCGCGTCCAATATCGTGAGCCTGGCCATGGCAGTGTCGACATTAGGTCCGTTCGATCCCGCAACTGCGGTTGCGGCAGGTTCGATATCCTCCGACAAGTAGTAGCGGATCCTGGCCCCGTGCGGAGGGTTGGGCGCTGCGAGCGCACCCGGTGTCCAGCCCTGGGGCGTGTACGGCGTGTACGAGCTAACCGAGCGAACCGAGAATAGATGAGCGGCAGAGGCTAACACCTCCTGGGACAGTTCCTCCAACGGTGTGATGTCATCCATGATCCAAATCCCACGACCATGAGTGCCGATCACGAGATCGTTATCTCTGGGATGCACGATGATGTCGTCAACCGGCACCGTGGGAAGGTTGTTCATCAAACGGGTCCAGCTAGCACCCCTGTTGATCGAGTAGTACACCCCGATCTCGTTCCCGAGGAACAGCAGGTTCGGCTGGCGCGGGTGCTCGGCGATGATGTTGACCGACCAGAGCCCGGGAAGCCCTTCGACTATGGGGGTCCAGCTGGCACCGTAGTCTTCGCTCACGTAGGCGTAGGGATCGAAGTCGTCGTTGCGGTGGCCATCGAACGCCGCGTAGACTCTACCCTCAGCGTGCCGCGATGCTACCACCCGGCTAACGTAGGTTCGCTCAGGAAGGCCCCGAAAGTTTCCGGTCAGGTCGCTCCAGGTGGCTCCACCATCTCGTGTAACTTGAACGTTGCCGTCATCGGTCCCAACGTAGACAAGATCACGAGTGAGCGGTGATTCGCTAATTGCAGTCATGTTTCCGTAGGTGGAGATCCCATCGTTCCTGGAAAGCGCTGGACGCGAAAGCCTGACGCCCATGATCTCCATGGTGTCGCGATCGAGCTGCTTCGTGAGATCCGGACTGATCTGCTCCCATGTGAAGCCACGGTCGGTCGATTTGAACAGCACGTTGGCACCGACGTAGATGGTGGCGGGATCGTGCGATGACATGACTATCGGCGTATCCCAGTTCCATCTGAACCTCGGCATCTCGCCCTCTTCGTCTGGCCGACCGCTCGGCCGCACAGTAGTACGCTCCATCGTCTTGAGGTCAACTCGAAAAACGTTACCCCCTTGCGACTCGGCGAACATGATGTCCGGATTGCTGGGATCGATCAGGGTATAAAACCCGTCACCGCTACCGACGTTATACCAATCGCGGTTGCGGATTCCCTGGTTGGAAAGCGTGTTGCTGGGACCACACCAGGACCCGTTGTCCTGTAGTCCACCACACACGTAATACGGATCACGCATGTCCACACCGATCTCATAGAACTGCGCCAGAATCATGTTGTTGATCTGACGCCAGTTGTCCGATCGGTCGTACGAGATATCGACGCCACCATCACCACCGAGGATCAGGTGATTCGAGTTGGCCGGATTGATCCACAGCGCGTGGTGATCCGAGTGCACTCCGCGAGCGGCATCCGCAGTGAACGTCTTTCCACCGTCACTCGAGCGGTACAGGTTGGCGCCGGCAGCGTAGACACGTTCTGGATCATTGGGATCGACACGGATCTGACTGTAGTACATCGGCCGGTTGTTGGTCTCATTCCTGAATTCCCATGTCTCGCCGCGATCCAGGGACCGGTATACACCCCTGCCCTGCCGCGCCTCGACTTGGGCGAACACGATGTTGCCATCGCGCCTGTATATGTCGATGCCGATCCGCCCCTTATCGCCCTCCGGCAGTCCGTTGGTGAGTTCCTGCCAGTTCGCACCGCCATCGGTAGTGCGGTACAAACCACTCCCCGGCCCACCACCGCTAAAGCCGAAGCCTGTACGGCGCCGCTGATACATGGCCGCAAACAGTGTCTCCGGATCACCGGGGTCCATTGCCAGATCGATGGCGCCGGTGTTCTCGTCGACAAACAGCACCAGATCCCACGTTGTGCCGCCATCGACGGACTTGTAGACGCCCCGCTCTGGGTTGGGACCCCAGAGATGGCCGACAGCCGCCACGTAGACGACGTCGGGATTCAACGGGTGGATCTGAATCCGGGCGATGTGGTGTGTATTGTCGAGACCCATGTGGGTCCACGTGCGTCCGGCGTCGGTCGATTTGTAGACACCGTTGCCCCAGGGAGAGCTTTGACGGTTTTGGGGCTCACCTGTCCCGACCCAGACGATGTTGGGATTCGAAGGGGCTAGTGTCACGTCGCCCACGGATGAGGTGGGCTGGTCGTCAAAGATCGTCTGCCAAGTGGTGCCGTGGTTTGTCGTCTTCCACACTCCACCGGTGGCCGTGCCTACGTAGAAAATCGCCGGGTTGGACTCGACGACCGCCAAGTCAGACACCCGGCCGCCCATGATTGCAGGGCCTATGTTGCGCCATTCGAGGGCGGTCGCTGCGCGCTCGAGGCCGGTTTGGGCCGACGCCGGCGCAATGGGATGCATGACCGGGACCGCGACAATGGCTGCCAAGGCTAGCCACTGCACATACTTTGGGCTAGGCAATTGCATCGGATTCAACCTCCGTGTTGAACGCAGAGTGATGCCTCTGTTGCACGAGGTAGCGATAGCGAATTCTACGCGCGGTACAGACGGGAGCAAGGCCGGCGCACCCGGCATCTCCACCCTCGTGCAGAGTGCAGAGTTCGCTGAGGATCTCACCGTGAAGAGGTCGGAAGTACGCCCTGTACCTCTCAGTTGCCGAAGTGCGCGTTGTAGACAATGGACTCCCCAGGGACCCGTATGCGCTTATCTACGTTCGTCATCCCAGCTACAGTCGCGGTCGGGTTCCATGATGCCAGGAGAGGACGGTCACTGAATCCATCACATCACGCGAGAGCTCCGGAATCTCGGTCGCAGAGAACGTCGAGCCGGCGTGGCAGAATGGTAACAGCTGGCGTGTGGCCGAAGCACCGACCATAGCGACCGGCCTGACGGGAGGAGACCTCGCGTACGAGTTGTTCCGACACCGGGCTGCGTTCCGTTTGAGCGACGGACGTGTCGTGATCGCTGATGACGGGACTCAAGAGATCGGTTATTACAATGCTTTGGGTGGCCACCTGAGCTCTCTTGGGCTTCGCCGCTACGGTGACGCTCTGACCACTAGTATCGTGAGGAACAGTCTTCTGCGTTCGAGCTTCACGGACACCGGTGAGTTGCTCGACACGCTCGGGGTCTTCCACAATCGAGTCACGGACGTCCAGACACGATCCATAGGTAAAAACAGCTTCCGCAGCCCCGCAGACGTGGTTTTTTCGTCACGGGCCGTGTGGTTTGCCAATAGACAGAGGCTCTTCGTAGGAATGTCCGGCCGGTACGAGATCCGAGCACAAGGGGAGGACGGGACCTTGCACAAGATCATACGCAAACACCACACTCCCGTGCCGGTCACGCGTCAGGACTAAGAGCGGTTGGTGCAGGCTCGGCGCGATATCTGGTACGACAGGTCGGACAATCCCGAGATCCAGTACGTACTGCGTACCCTCGAGCAATCACAACCGCCCGACGCGTTTCCGGCGTTCGATCCACAAGTGCTCAATGATTGGGGCTGGCGGATCGGAGCTTAACTGCTGCAGGACCGGGACAAGAATCTATGGGTGGCTGAATTCGGGCCGCCTGGCTATGGCCTGCCCCGCTGGAGCGCCTTCGATGTGCAAGGGCGATGGATGGGAGAGATCGCACTCCCTGAGAGACTCATTGCCACAGACGTCGGCTCCGGCTACGTACTCGGTCTGTGGAGCGACGAGCTGGGCATCGAGAGCGTCAGGATGTACGACTTGATCAAGCCCGGGATCACCGACCGACCATAGGTGCACCGAGTACAGAGTGCAGGATACATGACCAACAGGTCCGCCGGGACATCGAGACCGGCGGGACACCGGATCAGCCGGCCGACTGCAGAGGACCCGCGATCAGAGACTGGGTTCCTCTGACTTGGGCCACACCTCTGTCCAGATGCGCCACGATACCCAACCGCAAAACAGAACCGTGGCTGCAGTGAAGCCGCTGACGCGGAGCATCGCGTTGCCCAGCGCTGCCCTCGTATCTGGTACCACATCTCCGAGCTCGAATGGGAAGTCGAGCAGAAACTCCGCGTATGCCCCCAATAAAACGAGTCCCAGCAGGGTCACGCCAACCGCTACTGCCGTCGCAGTTCGCCGCCAGAACCGACCCAATGCCCCCAGTGCCAACAGTGCCAGCCCCAGAATCCGTACACCCACCAGCCACTCGTGGAATCCGGCGTTATACCCGTATGTGAGCCTCGCCAGGTCGGTCCAAGCGAATATCGCGACACTTGCTCCAAGTGCCAACATCAAGGGCCATTGCTGGAACGCCCCGTCCTGCCCGATGTGCCCCGGGAGCGGCGTCCGGCGCCGCAACGCTTCTCGACCGGCGTGCGCAGTCATGTGCGAGTCAGGTCGATCCAACCTGCGATTGGCGCGATGCGAGCGTGGCGCTGGTTCCTCACGAGCGGACTCGGCAGACTGAGCGATGCCAACGTGTATCTCGGGTGTCGCTCGCGACTCAGCAGCTCTGGCTGCAGCATCTTCAGGCTGCTTGGCGCCGACGTCCGGCTCTTGGACAATCGCAGTAGGCTCTTCGGACGTATCCGGCACTCCCAGCACCTCCGGCTGCACCGCTGACAGCGAATCATCCTCCCGTGGCTGCACGGCTTCCGGCGCTGTGACATCCGGAGTGCTCTGAGCGGTTGACCCAGGTTCGTGCGGGACCTCCACGTCGGCCACCGGCCGTGGGGGTTCTTGCGGCGTCGGCTCGACTCCCAGTAGCTCCTCGACGGATACCGGCACCTTGTGAGTCACGTCAGCGATCGTCCACGGCTCGATCAACTCGGTTTCTGCAGAATCCGCCCCCGACCGTGGTACTCCCAGTAGGTCTTCGATGGATGGCTCTTTAGAATCGGTCCCGGCCTTCATCTCTTCGTATTGCGACCAGCTTTCTACCAGCTCGTCCGCCTCGGCTGCCACTCGAGGTGCACCAGTCCCCTGTTCCCGAGCCGCCTGGTCCCTGATGGAGGCTGCAGATTCCGGCGGTGCCATGGTCTGGCCTTCTTGTGCCGCCGGTTCCTCTGCCTGGGGCCTAACGAGACACTGGTATCCTCCGAACGTCCCGTTTCCCGCGTTCCGGGGGATCGCCGTGAGCAAGGCCGGCAGCACCGCTCCGTCCTTTGTCCGTAGGCGGATGGGAAGGTTCTTGACGAAGCCATGCTTCTGCACATTCTCTCCGAACAAGCGAGCGTCCGGAACTGCTGCGTAGAGCTTCCGGGCCTTGACGTTGATCATCTCTTCGCGGTCATAGCCCCACAGTTCTACCGCCGCTTCATTCACCTCAGAGATGCGGCCATTCTCACCTGTGAGATAGACCGGATCCAGAGTGTGCTCAAAAAGCGAACCGTACCTCTCCTCGGTTTCGCGCAGCTCCTGTTCGTCCTGTCTGCTCTTTTTTCTCTCTCGCGCGACGACGAGAGTGTATGTCCGGTTGGCGAAGTCACGTTTGGTGACAGCTACTTCCACAGGAAAACCACTGCCGTCACGACGCCGGTGCACCCTGCCACAGACCCACGGACGCTGCACCCTACGCGCCTCCGTCTCGACATCCGCCTCACCGTCCGGACAGCCCAGCGGGAACTCGACGTCGACATCGTGGATCGTGGAGGAGAGGAGCTGCGTTCGGGGCAGTCCAAGCCACCTCAGTGCCGTCTCATTGGCATCGATGAATCGATCGGTCTCTGGATCGATCACGAAAATGGCCTCGTCCGCTTGATCGATCAGCGACCTGAATCTGGAGAGCGATGCCAGCGTCCGCCTGAGACTCGCCATCTCACCAGAGAGCTTCTCGATTCGAGCCTCCAGCTCCTCACGCTCGACACGATGCAGCGCCTGCGTCTCACGCACGGCCTGTTCTGTCTTCTGCTGCTGCCTGCTCTCACGCGCCACTACCAGAGTGTAGGTCCGGTTCGAGTAGCGGCGCTGCGCGACGGCGACCTCAACGGGAAAGCAAGTCCCGTCACGGCGGCGGTGGACTCTGTTGCACACCCAGGAGCGGCGCAAATCCCTCGCGTTCCCCGATGGGTCTGACTCAGACTCCGGGTATGCCAGCGGGAACTCGACATCGACGTCGTTGGTAGTCAGCTGGAGAAGTTCCTGACGGGAAAGGCCAAGCCATCTAAGCGCTGTCTCGTTGGCATCGACAAACCTGTCAGTCTCAGGGTCGATCACAAAGATGGCCTCATCCGCCTGATCAATGATGGTCCTGAATCTGGCGTGGGATACCAGAACGTGTTTGAGGCTATCCATCTGCCCTGACAACGTGTCTAGATGTGCATCCATCTCCTGAGGCTCGACTGGACGGGCCACCTCTGGACCGGTCACTGCCCGTGACGGACGGGGAGGTGTGACCTTCCCCAATCCCTCGGTTGAGATCCGGCCGCGGTGTGGCGGCTTCCACCCTGTTGCTGGTTTTTCGTCGCTGTTTCTTTCTGACATGCGCTACACAACCTCAGCCCAACGGGTTCTGCGGCACCCCACTGCTGCCAGTAGGCCACCGCCCACCTGTCGCGTGGTTTGGACTGCCCCCGCGGAATACACCAGAAGGCACCGTTGCTGAGGCTCACCTGATCGAGATCCTGCTAAGGTACCACGGCAATTCCGCGGGCGGAATGGTCCCCCCTTAGTAAGTGGTTCGGGGCTCGCGCCGTTCACCGCGCTCGCCCCAGGCGCCACAGAAACGCCGCAAGCCCAACACAACCCAACACGGTCACAGCGGTGAACTCCGACGCCCGCCGCCTAGCGCTGTCCAGCTCGGCGTCGGATACGACGTCCCGGAGGCCGAACGGGAAATCGAGCAGGTAGGCGCCATAGGTGAAGAGCATGACGAGCGCCACGCCTAGGCATACGACAGCGAGCGCTCTGGCAGCACCCTTACCTCGTGGACCCGCGATCCCGAGGGCCACTAGGCCGCCCGCCAGGAAGCGCAGCGCATACTGCCACTCCTGAACACCAATGTTGTACGGAAAGCCGGCCACTGCCGCGTCAGTCCAGCCAACCAACGAGAGTACCACCCCGAGCGTCAGCAGCGACCACCAGAAGACCGGCCGCCTCTTGGCGGCGACTGGCGGAGGAGCGGGACGGCGTTGCCACGGGGCTGCCCCTACTGGATCTTCCTTGATCCGACCGGCGTCGACGCATTTGCGAGATGACCGGTGCGCCGATCGAGTTGTGACGGGTGCGCCCGCGTGGACCTCGTAGCCGTGAGCGGAGCCCATCAATGGACTGAACACCACGCCCGCATGTTGATCTTTGACGGGGCCAGCTCCTGGCGTGCTTTGCGAAGGTCCACCTAACTCACGTGGCCGTTTGGGATCGTCGGGTGCGACCGCCGGGGTGACATCGTCTTCGACAGGTCCGGCGCCCGCGCGGTCCTCCGGGATGTCACTGGCCAGTTCCTCTGATGCGTGACACGGTTCCTCCTCCCACACTGGGTCCGAAGACGCCTCCTCCCAATCCGGCATACTGATGACACCATGTGCCTCCAGATCACCGTACGATGCAGCAGCCTGCTCGATCTCCCGGGATTCGGAGCGCTCCGCTGGCGCATCCTCATTGTCTGCCACGCTCGCTGCAGTTGCCTTGTGGTCCGCCGATTCGGCAACGGAACCATCCTCACAAGGTCGCTCAATATCCTCCTGCGCCGCTCGTTCGATCTCGCCTGCTTCTTCCGAGCAAGTGAAGGTCTCCGACGGGTCCGCTCCGCAGCGGATGAGACACTGGTATCCGCCAATGGCGCCGTCGCCTGTGTGCCTCAATGTCGCCGTCAACAGACCGAGGAACACCGAGCCGTCACGGGCACGGAACTGGATCGGGAAATCGCGGACGTAACCGCTCTCTTCGACAATTTCCTGGAACCTGCGGATATCTTGAGCGTCGGTGTAAAGAGCCCGAGCTTCGAGGCCGATGAGGTCCTGCTCGGGATACCCGAACCGCTCGACTGCAGCCCGATTGACTCTGGCGATCCGGCCATCGCGTGTGGTGATGTAGATGGCATCGTGAGATAGGTCGAAGAGACTGTGGTAGTCTCCCTCCGCCTCACGCAACGCGTGCTCAGCCCGCTGGCGGCGCTTGCTCTCACGAGCGACAACGAGTATGAACGTGCGGTCCGCGAAGCGGCGCTGCGCCACGGCTACGTCCACCGGAAAACAGGTGCCGTCCCTGCGACGGTGAACACCTTCGCCGTGAATCCACGGTCGATCCAGGTTCCTGGTATCGGTGACGTGGTCCGCTCGAGTCTCCCTGTATTCCAAGGGGAACTCGACGTGCACGTCATTCACGGTGAGTTGCAGCAACCGGCTTCGTGCTAGGCCGAGCCACCGCAGCGCAGTCTCATTGACGTCGACGAAGCGTCCGGTGGCCGCGTCGATCACGAACATGGCCTCGCCCGCCTGGTCGATCAGCGTCCTGAAACGGGCCAACGGGGCCAGCGTGCGTCTCAGCTTGGTCAACTCGGCTGAGAGTCGTTCGACCTGCCTCTCGAGTTCGTGCCGGGAGACCCGGTCGACCGCGTCAGACAGATCGGCATGGGGCGAGGGCGAGCCTGTCACGCCAGGATGCTCATCAGCACCCTGCCCAGAAGGCCCTGATTTATCCGGCCCGTCGACCGGTAGCTGCCCAGCATCGGGATCTATCATTGGTTGGCCGCCAAGCGTGCGCCTGCGTTCCGACATTCAACTGCCAATCCAGACCGCGCGCCCCGCCCGGCCTGGCAATCCAAAATACCCCTAGAAGCTTGCTACGTCAGGGTTTATCCACATCTCGCCTGTGGATAAGCAAGAGACATGCCCCACCCTACAGCGGCTAATCCGGTGTGATTGGCGATTCTGGCGGATCGGTGCAGCAGGACGGCTGGGTGGGATGGGCGAGACATCGTAGCCGCAGTCGGCCCGAACCCGAAGTCAACAGTGTAAGTTACTTGTTTGCAAATAGTTAGCTGTACAAGCCTGACTGACCGACTAAACCGTCCTTCACCTCGGGTACTGTAGAGAGGATCCGCCAGTGTGCGGTTTCCGCAACGATCTTCCCGATCGTTTGGTACGCCCTTCGAGCATCGGATGGGGCATCCAGACCCCGCCGGGAGGGGACCCGGTTGTGGACAACCACTCCATCTCGTTACGGGCCCGTGATATACGCGACGGGGCGGCGCCAATGCCTATTGCAGGCCCACGAGTTCAGCGTTCGATTCAGTGTCCTTCATGTATGTGAGAACCGCGTTCATCTGATCAAATGGCGTCATCCCACCCAGTTGCCGGCGCAGAGCATTGGACGTGGTAAGGGCCGCCTCAGAAAGGAGCAGCTCCTCTCGCCGCGTCGCACTCTGATCCAAGTCGATCGCCGGAAATAGCCTACGCTCGGCCAGCTCGCGGCTGAGCACAAGCTCACTATTGCCGGTACCTTTGAACTCCTCGAAGATCACCTGGTCCATTCGTGAGCCAGTATCCACCAGGGCAGTTCCCACAATTGTCAACGACCCCCCCCCTTGCGCTGCATCGATCTTGCGGGCACTTCCGAGGAACCGTTTCGGTTTCTCCAGCGACATCGCATCCAGTCCTCCGGACAGAGTTCGCCCACTCCCCGACTCGACCGTGTTGTGGGCGCGAGCCAGCCTCGTGATCGAGTCGAGGATGATCACTACATCATCGCCCTGCTCGACGCGCCGGCGCGCCCGCTGTAACGTCATCTCTGCGACGGCAACATGTCGTTCTGCCCGCTGGTCGAAGCTAGATGCTATCACCTCACCGAATCCGCAGACTTCCATCTCCGTCACTTCCTCGGGTCGCTCGTCTATCAGCAGGATCAGTAGGGTGCACTGCGGGTAGTTTGTCACTACACCTTCGGCTATGGCCTGGAGCACCATGGTCTTACCGGCTTTGGCCGGCGCGACGATCAACGACCGCTGTCCCTTTCCGAACGGACAGAACAGATCGATGATCCGATTGGTGTAGTCCGGTTTACCCCTCCGCATCAAGCCACAGTCGAGTACGAGTTGCTCGTCGGGGTGTACAGCCCTCAACTTGGTGAACTCGCCTCTATCTGCGACGGCGCTGGGATCGAGCCCGTTGACCAGATCCACGCGTACCAACCTGGGGCTCTTGCCCCGCTTACCGGGCTTCCCCACCTCACCTGTTATCGCGTCACCAGTGCGGAGCTGCAATCTGTCGATCATCCGCCGGCCTACGTAGACATCGTTCTTGCCGGCTAGGTAGCCATCTTCACGCCGGCGGATGAACCCGGCGCCGTTGCCAAGTACCTCGAGTACGCCGAGTTGTTCCGACTCGGTCATCACACAAACACCGTTTCAGCAATCATTCTCTCCAAACATACCTTTCGCACAGATTGTAGGGACCGTAGCATATAGCCATCATTCCTGCCGAGTCCTTGAGCAGATAGCTGCAGGCCATACTCTGGGAACCCTGGGGTCGCTACCGTCGTATTGCCGGGCGTTCGGGCAGGTCAGCTCTTTGGAACAACCACACCTGCCAACTTGGGAGCGGGTGGCTCGTCGTGCAACCGGAAGTACCGCAAAGATAAGCGCTTAGTCCGGTTCGCGCGAGTGCGGCGCCCCCGGACGTCTAGCCCAATCCGTCTGTCCCGCCAAATTGCTCGCCGGACGCTTCCTTCAGGTCCGGCGGCGAGCAAGCAGGTCGGTCACACCGTCAGCAACCATCCATCCCGTGTTCATGACAGCCGAGTCGTAGTCGTGCTGCGCGGCTGCCCTCTACTCAAAAGCCTATCAGCCACGTGTGGGACAATTGCAGCCCGCCCTGTACCCGACTGGCTATCGCATCCTCTCAGAACTCGATCACTCACGCGTGTGGAGACCGGTCTCATTCACAGCGCAACGCCGAGCTGAGATTGCGGTTGCCTCGGCTCGCTAGGACCCGAGCATCCCGCCCCGCTCGCTGAAGCGAATTCACGTCGCCTCGAAGTGGTTCAGGAGACCTGCCGATGGTACTGGCTCAGCTCTCTGGCGGTGTGCACCAGAAGACATAGATTATGTGTAGTCAACCGCGGGCGTTGGCCTATTAATGATCGAGATATTGACCGGCGATTGCCAGTGCTGGAGTGCAGCGGGATCGCCGTTTGTGTTTCACCCCCCGGTCACTACCTCTAGAGGCTACCCCGGCTTTGATTGGTCTGGAGGCGCAATATGAAGGACGAGCGTAAGACCAAAGGGCAGCTCATAGAGGAGTTGACCATGTTACGCCGCCAGGTTGCGGAACTCCAGGGGTTCGCGTCCGAGCGGGTCCAGGTCGAAGACGCCTTGAAGGAGAGCGAATCACGGCTGCGGCAGATAATCGACCTCGTACCCCACATGATCTTCGTGAAGGACTGGGACGGCCGTTTCATCTTGACCAACAAAGCGGTCGCTGAGGCCTACGGAACAACGGTGGAAAAGCTAACCGGAACGCGGCATTCCGAACACCACAAGGACGAGGCAGAACTCAAACACATGCTCAATGACGATCAGGAGGTCATTTCGGAAGGAGTCCCCAAATTCATTCCGGAAGAGACCTTCGTGGACGCGATCGGAAAGCGGCGTGTGCTACAGACGATAAAGATCCCATTCAGTATGTCAGGAATCGACCAGCCTGCTGTTCTGGGCGTGGCACTGGACATAACAGATCGTCTTCGTGCCGAAGAGGAACGGCGTAGGCTGGAGGCCAGGATCCAGCAGGCGCGCAAGCAGGAGAGCCTCGCCGCTCTCGCCAGTGGCATCGCCCATGATTTCCACGAGCTGGTAACCAACATACTCGACAATGCCGCGCTCGCCAGGGCAATGCGGTCTCCAGAGGGGCGAGAATTGCTGGGGAACATAGAGCGAGCTGCGCGGCGCGCGGCGGATCTGACCAACCAGATGTTCGTCTATGCTGGTGAGGTCCGGTTCGAGGTATGCGCTCTGTTTCCCAATCGTCTGGTAGAAGACATGGCACATGTCCTCGACGCTATCGTGTCCAGCAAGGCGGAGCTGCGTTACGATCTATCGTCCGAATCACTGCCGATTCTGGCCGACCCCGGAAGACTACGTCAGGTCGTCATGAACCTGGTGACCAACGCCTCAGAGGCGTTGGGCGATGAGCCGGGTTCGATCACGGTGTCGACCGGGCTCGTGGACGCTGGGCGCGAGTATCTCGATTCGGCCTACATCGACGACGATCTACCGGAAGGCCGATACGCTTTCATAGAGGTGACCGACTCCGGCCAAGGAATGGACGCCGCGGAACAAGCGAAGATGTTCGATCCTGTGTTTTCGCGGAAGTTCGCCGAGGGTGGTCTGGGCTTGGCGGCAGTCCTGGGTGTGGTCCGCGGTCATAAGGGGACGATCAAGGTCGATAGTGCTCCAGGACGAGGGACTACGATCAGGGTCCTGTTCCCGACTCCTCCACCGGTTCCGTTTGGCAGCGGGTCTGGCTAGAATCCCGCCGCCCCGATACCTACGGGCGCTCGGGCGGTTCGCTCCCAGCCTCGTGCGCACGTGCCCGAGCCAATAGCCGTTCGGCGAAATCGACGCGCTCGTGCAACTCGCCGAAATCCTCACGTAGCAGCTGAACCTGATCTCGGAGATTCTCCACGGCATCGCTGAGCCGTTCTACTTCTCCTCGATCCGGTGACGACAGCCGGTCCGTCCTCGCCTTGAGCCACATCTTCATACCGATCAACGTGAACGTGCCCAGGCCGAACAACGCAATCAGCGGTGCGATCGACTCCATCAAGGCAACCGGCATTTTCTCCTCCGTTGTCGTAGTTCCCTGAGCCATACCGGAGCACTCAGCTATCTTGTTTCGGCTTCGCAACCGGTCCCGGCCCCTAGGGACGAGCCGGCGCTTCGCTGCCACGCTACCCGCCTGAGAAGAGGGGACCCGATCTCTAGTGTGACTATCTCGCGAGGTCCCAGTGCAACCGAAACTGTGTGCAAGATCTGTCTTATGACCGCCGAAATCGACTTGTGCCATGGCGGGATTGAGTTTACCGTCCGAGGCATTTTGATCAAGGTCTAACACATATCCAACGCGGCTTCGGCGAGATTCCGAAGGCATGGAGAGCTACCAATGGAGCAGATCGACCTAGAAATGATATTGGGCCAACTGGCCGGTCTCGTCAGTGCCTGGGGCCTCAAGATCATAGGCGCCACCGCGGTTCTGATTATCGGACGTTTTGTCGCTCGCTGGACGCGTCGGCTCATCCGCAACCTGATGCAGCGCGGTCAAGCAGACGCCACCCTGGTCCCGTTCGTTGCAGGCCTAGCCTACTACCTGATACTCGCCTTTGTCGCGGTAGCAGTATTGGGAATGGTCGGTGTCCAGACGGCCTCCATGGTTGCCGTTCTTGGCGCGGCGGGCTTGGCCGTCGGGCTAGCGCTGCAGGGCACACTATCCAACTTCGCCTCAGGTGTGATGTTGCTGGTGTTCCGTCCTTTCGGAGTGGGCGACTATATCGACGCTGGTGGGACTGCTGGATCCGTTGAGTCAATTGGCTTGTTTTCCACAACGCTCAACACGCCCGACAACGTTCGCATCGTCATACCGAACTCGGCGGTGTACGGGAACACCATCAAGAACTATGCAGCCAACCCGACACGGCGCAACGATATCGTGGTGGGAGTGTCCTACGACGACGACTTGGGAGCCGCCATGAACACCATCGAGCGGGTGATCAGAGAAGATGCCAGAGTGTTGACAGAGCCGGCGCCAGTGGTCGCGATCAGCGAGTTGGGGGATTCTTCTGTCAACATCGTGGTTCGCCCATGGTGTACAAAGGAGGATTACTGGCCCCTGAGGTTTGATCTGATGCGCACGCTCAAGGAACAGCTCGAAGCAGCCGGATGTTCGATCCCGTACCCGCAGCGTGACGTACATCTGCACCAGGTATCCTGAGCAAGTGCGGCCGGACGTGAGAATCAGCGAGCTGATCGAACAGTATGGCACTGCGACCTCTGCCCCCAGCGTCGGATCGGATACAGAATCGCCGTTGCCATCCTTGTGACAGCTCCCACACGCGCCTGTCGCCGCAGGCTCGTGGCAGCTCTTGCACGACAAGTCGCTGTAGGAAACGTCGGTAAACCGTTCGAACCCCTGTTTGGGCTCGCATCGTGCCAACTCATCTGACCTTGCCCGGTGGCGTGCAAGCTTGCCGGATGGTACTCGTCCCAATCGAAGAGATTGGTTTTGACCGATGGCGAGTTGGTGCTCTCAGGCGCACCGGCCTCGTTGATCGCGATCACAGCGACCGCATATGACTCGTCGTCCTCCAGCCCACTGGCGGATGTGAACATTGCCTCCGTAGCAGCACCGGTCACGTCCTTTGCTAGCGTGTCAGGATCGCTTCTCAGCTCAGCACGGTAGGAGTTCGCCCCACTTACTGCGGTCCAAGTAACCGTGATCGTGTCTGCAGTGGGGACGGCCTGGACAGCGGCGGGCTCCGGCAGCTCCGGCCCCGAAGCCTGACGTCGCTGTAGGCTCCCAGGGAGAAGACCCCTGCCAAGCAGACTACTGGCAAAGTTCTCAATCTGCGGCACATCATGCAGCTCCCCCTCGTTGAGCGGATCTAGGTGCGACAGCCAAGGCCGCTTCGCGCCTCAGCTCCGCCGACGGGCTGTTCACAACTGCGCCCCGCCGGCGGTGACAGCCGCGGCCAGCGAGCCTGCTATGCTATACTGTTGCATGACGAGTTTGCTGTTACAATCAACCACAAGTACCAGGTGGGAGCGGTACTTTATGGCCACGGCTCAGCGGGACCGACCTGGGCCACGATGGGACCTGATGACTGTCCGACGCATCATTCCGTTCCCTGTCCTGGACCGGCGCCTGCGGTACAGCCACGGAAGCCAGAAACCTTTAAGAGCAACATGAAGACATGTTTAACCGACTCCTTCTCCTGAGCACCTCCACTGTTCATGGCAGCGGATATCTCGACTACTGCGCTGATCACGTTGCCGCGTTCCTGCAATCGATCCCGCAGGTGCTCTTCATCCCCTACGCCAGACCGAGCGGAATCAGCCATGCGGAGTACACCAAGAAGACACGGGAACGGTTTGCCCTGATAGGAGTGGAACTGACCGGAATCGACACGGCTGCAGACGCCCGCTCTGCGGTCCGGGACGCGGCGGCGCTGTTCATCGGCGGCGGGAATACGTTCTTGTTGCTCAAGGATCTGTACGCCGCCGGGCTCCCCGGCGTCATCCGGCAGCGTGTTGCTGCCGGCATGCCCTATGTGGGTTCCAGTGCCGGCTCCAACGTTGCCGGTCTCACTATCGGTACCACCAACGACATGCCGATCGTGTTCCCGCCCAGCTTCGACGCCCTTGGCCTAGTCCCGTTCAACATCAATCCGCATTACGTCGATCCCGATCCCGAGTCGACTCACAAAGGAGAGACGCGAGAAACTCGCATCAACGAGTTCCACACGCTCAACCGTCAGCCTGTGGTCGCCTTGCGCGAAGGGGCGTGGCTCCGTGTAGACGCGGACACCATTCGTCTCGAAGGAACCTCCGGCGCACGGTTGTTCCGGCAGGGCGTGGCACCTGCGGAGTTCGAAACCGGCGCTCGGCTCGATTTCCTGCTCGAGGAGCGTCAATGAGACTCACACTTGTCGTACTGGCAGCCGGAATCTCGAGCCGCTACGGCGCACTGAAGCAGACGGAGCCTGTGGGGCCGAGCGGCGAAACCCTGATGGACTACGCCGTGTTCGACGCCATGCGAGCCGGATTCTCCAAGGTCGTGTTCATCATCCGTGAGGAGATCGAACCGCAAATACGGGCGCACGTTGAGCCGCGCTTCGCTGCCGCCATCCAAATCGCCTTTAGGTGTCAATCATTGCACGACGTGCCTCCCGGATACACGACGCCTCCGACCCGCCGTAAACCCTGGGGAACGGCCCACGCCGTCCTCGCCGCCGCGCAGGACATCGATGGCCCGTTCGCGGTCTGCAATGCGGATGACTACTACGGCGCATCGGCATATCGCAAGCTGTCCGAGCACTTCACTACGGCCGACAGCCAGCTCCACGGCTTCGTCGAAGAGCAGACTCAGCAGCTGCAGGGCGATACGGCAGATCTTCAGGCCAACAAATCTGGAACCCCGAGTATCGCGGGGGTCGGTCGTCACTCATTGCACGAGGACGTTCCTCACGTCCTCATCGGATACCGGCTGCGCGAAACCCTCTCGGAGTTCGGCGGTGTGTCTCGCGCGATCTGCAGGTCTGACCCGGCTGGATACCTGGAGCAGTTGGTCGAAGTCAAGCAGATAGAGGAACACCGAGGACTGCTGGCCGGAGTCACGGAATCCGGCGAGCGGATTGAGTTGAGTGGCGGTGAGACCGTTTCCATGAACTTGTGGGGTTTCACAGCCGCTGTGCTGCCGGTCCTGCGGGCACAGTTCGAGGAGTTCCTCGAAGCCCACGGGGCCAGCGCCGACAAGGAATTCCTCATACCCACCGCACTCAATCAACAGATTGCACGAAACCAGGCTCGGCTTAGAGTACTGGAAGCTCAAGAGACGTGGATCGGCATGACGTTCACCCGGGATAGATCGCAAGTAGCGCAGCACATAGGTGAATTGGTACGCCAGGGCTGTTATCCTAAGAGTCTCGCAACAGAGTTGCGGGATTCACAACAACCGTGAGTGTCCGATCACATGCAACTAACGTTCATTGACTGGACCGTTGTCTTCGTCTACGGAGTGCTCGCTCTGGCGGTAGGGATCGTCTTCGCAAGACGCGCCGGCAAAGGCACCCATGAGTTCTTCCTCTCTGGTCGCAAGCTACCATGGTGGTTACTCGGTACCTCGATGGTAGCCACCACGTTCTCCACCGACACACCCAATCTCGTGACCGACCTTGTTCGCACAGGCGGAGTCAGCCAGAACTGGATGTGGTGGGCGTTCCTGATCACTGGAATGTGCACGGTGTTCTTCTATGCCAAGCTGTGGCGCCGATCCGGAGCTCTCACGGATATTGGGTTCTACGAGTTGCGTTACTCTGGAGGCCCGGCCGCCTTCCTCCGTGGATTCAGAGCCCTGTACCTGGGAGTCTTCTTCAACGTCATGATCATGGCAACAGTATCACTTGCTGCCATCAAGATCTCCGGAGTGCTGCTCGGCATCGACAAGTATACTACCGTTCTGATTGCAGGAACCGTGACCGTTGTCTACTCTGCGACTGCGGGACTCTGGGGAGTGGTCGTCACGGACCTGTTGTTGTTCGTCATTGCGATGATCGGGTCTTTCGCGGCCGCCTACTTCGCACTGCAACAGCCGGAAGTAGGGGGCCTTGCGGGAATGGTGTCCAATCCGGCTCTTGCGGATAAGCTGTCGTTGTTGCCCGACTTTTCTGACTGGACAACGGTGCTACCCGTCCTCGTCATCCCCATTGCTGTTCAGTGGTGGAGCACATGGTATCCGGGTGCAGAGCCGGGCGGTGGCGGTTACGTGGCACAGCGCATGCTGGCGGCACGCAATGAGAATGAATCAATGCGCTCCACCCTTTGGTTCAACATCGCGCACTATGCCCTCAGGCCGTGGCCGTGGATAATCGTCGCGTTGTGCTCCCTGATCGTATATCCTAGCCTCGATTCAATCACCATGCGGTTCCCCGGCCTCGATCCGTCTATCGTGCGACACGATCTCGCCTATCCGGCAATGCTGGTCTTCCTGCCGCACGGACTGCTGGGCCTCGTGGTAGCATCCCTGGCAGCCGCGTACATGTCCACGATCAGCACGCACTTGAACTGGGGTGCCTCCTATATAGTAGATGACTTCTACCGTCGCTTCATAGCACGCGATAGCAGCGAAAAGCACTATGTCGCCGTGGGTCGCGCTGCGACAGTTCTGTTGATCATCCTTGCATGCGTCATCGCCCTCTGGCTCGAAAACGCAATGCAGGCCTTTCAGATCCTGCTACAGATAGGTGCCGGCACCGGACTGATCTTCTTGCTGCGCTGGTTCTGGTGGCGGATCAATGCCTGGAGCGAGATCTCGGCGATGGTCATCTCATTCGCAGTAGCTGTCTACTTTCAGTTCATACATGAGGCAATCGGATTCGCTCCCATTCATCCCTCACTCATGCTAGTGATTGGTGTTGCCGTTACCTCCGTAACATGGCTCACGGTGACGCTCTTGACTCCACCCACACAAGCCGACACGCTGCAGCAGTTCTATGACAAGATCCGTCCCATGGGACGAGGTTGGGGCAAGGTTGTGCAAGTCACACGCAGTTCAGAGAGTGAGAGTGCCAGTGCGGCTTTCCTCTGCTGGTTCCTGGGCTGCCTCGTGGTGTACGGAGTGCTGTTCGGAACCGGCTATTTCATCTATGGCGCGGTTACATGGGGATTGCTCTGTGCCGTGATCGTTGTCACCGCTGCGTTCGGTTTGTTCAACACGTTGCCCAAGGTGGGGTTCGAGTAGAATCCCTCGTGGCCGCCTGCTTTGAGGTCACCCGACGAGGCGCCAGCATCACAGCTCAACTACGGAGGCTCCTCCTGACGGCTGCGCGACGAACAGTGAGTCGCCCAGCTCACCCTCGCAACCTGCAGCAATGTAGTACTCTCGCTCCAACCGGTGGAGTACCCGTTCTACCTCCGTGGCTGGGCTGAGCGCGACGACACAGCCGCCGAATCCGGCACCTGTCAGTCGGGCTCCAGCTACGCCGGCACCGAGGGCGACGGCCGTCAGCTGGTCCAGTGCCGCGCAGCTGACGGCGAAATCGTCACGCAGGCTCTGATGCGACAGATTCATCAGCTTGCCGAATCCGGCAATATCATCGGCCTTTAGTGCCACTTCGGCCGAGGTCACCCGCGTGGCCTCGGTAACCACGTGACGAAAGCGGGGGAACAGGGATTCTTCCAGCACACCCTCCGCAGCAGCGAGCAGGTCGGCCACGGGCATACCCGACATCAAACCGGGATATGAGACTGCCTCCCCCAGCCCTAACGCCGTCGCTACGCGCCGCAACGCCTCCTCGCATTCACGGGTCCTCTGGTTGTAGACCCGCCGCGTTGCACCGGATTTCTCCGCTCGGATGCCGCTGAAGGCCACAATGAACCGCCATCCGTTGGGAATTGGTATCGGCGTAAGTCGCAGTGGATTGAAATCGATTCTGCTCGCAGACCCAGGCTGCGCCCCGAGGCAGATAGCCTGATCCATACCACCGCCTCGAGTCCCCACATATCGCTCCGCCTCGGCAATCAACTCCATCAGCTGCGCTGCTCCAATGGCCACGTCGTTCAGGTCCACAATCATCAGCGCCACCGCCATTACCAGGGCAGACGACGAACTCAAACCAGCCGCGATCGGGATATCGGACGACACCACCGCATCGAAGCCCGCCAGTGGCCCATAACGCTGAGCCAACGCCTGGCCAGCAGCCTTGGCGTAGTTGCCCCAGTCGCCCCCAGGGAACGGATCTATGTCACCGGTCAGCTCGAAGCTGCGTGGTGGGAAGCGAGGATCAGTGTTCGCGATGCAAATCTCACCATCCTTGCGTAACCGCGATACCAGTGTGAGTCCTCGCTGGATGGCCATGGGGACCACGGGGAGCCCATTGTAGTCGGTATGATCGCCCATGAGGTTCACCCGGCCAGGAGCACGCACCATGTGCGTGAAGCTGGATCCACCAAACTGCTCTGCAAATGCGGCCTGCAACTGTGTGTCGGGACGGGTCATTACCGATGGTGGCTCAGATCATTGGAGCGAGGCGGCCGCGAATATGATGGGCAAAACCCCCGAGTACCGCAACCATTCTACGGGGCTGCTGATCCGGCTCACCGCACCCGGCCGGCTGATTTGCTCAGATTAAGAGGAAGGTCAGAAGCATCGTCACAATACGCCAACCCCGGGCTCAGGCCCGGGGTTAGCTCGCGGCCGGCTCATCTGCTCTTGGCCTATCCTTCGCGCCCCCCACGGCCAGTGGTGTCCGGCTTGACCTTGGTCGAGTCCCGTCTCACTGCCGTGGTATCCTGCCTGCTCGCGACCCCCGAATCTTGCTGTGGTGTGTCGTCGACGGGTTGCAGTAGCTCCTCCAGCGGCGCCTGCGGCAGCTCAACCCCAGTTGGCTCCTCGTCGAGCGGAGGGACTTTGGCAACGGGCGGATACCAACCCTCCATCTCCGTCACGAACTGCCGTGCCAGTGCCGTCAGGTTGACAGGCACGGTCGTGGGATCCTCCTCGAGCCGCGTTACCCGAGCCAGACTGACGGATGCCTTCTCGTACCCATCGTCTTGCTCCAGCGCGGCTGCATATGCCTCGGCCGCAGCAGTGAAGTGGCCGGTCCGCTCCAATGCGACGCCAAGATTGTTGTGGAACACCGCTACATCGCTGCGCAGCTCGGTGGCCCGCGCCAGCGGATACAGGGCCTCCTCGAACAACCCCTGCCTGATGAGCGCCAGGCCAAGATTGTTCATCGACCAGGAATCTTCCGCGTTAACCGATATCGCTTCCCGGAATGAGTCGATCGCATCATCGTCTCGACCTAAATCCAGGTAGGCTATACCCCGCAGCCGGTAGCCCGCATCCGAGGCCGGATCGATGTCCAAGGCGACCTCTAGTTGCGCGAGCGCCTCCGCGGTCCGCTCGGTCTCGAGCAAAACACGGCTAAGGTTGTGCATGCTCTTTACGTGATTGGGGTCCAGTTCCAGGGCCCGGTTGAAGGCTGCTTCGGACCGCTCCAGGAAACCGGCCTTCAAGGCTGACAGGCCAAGCATGTACTGCCCCCAAGCGTTGTCGCCTTCGCGCTCAATGTAGGCCGTGAACATGTCGACTGCATCCACGTAGCGTCGCTCGAAGTAGGCGGCCTCCGCCTCCTGGTACGTGACGGCTGCGGGATCGAACTGCGGGACGTCGGCCGGCTCCGGTGGCTCAGGCTGCTCGACCGGCGGGGCAACCCAAGACGCCGGTTGCACGGCTTCTCTTCTGGGAGTCTCCTGCACCGCCGGCTCGCTGCGGTCGCCGATCGGTATGTCGCAGCCCAGACCGAAAATGGCCAGTCCCAGCAGTACGGCGACAGCAAGCCGTCCCGTCCGCTCCTGCAACCTGGACTCGGGATTGAATGTGAAAGACATCGTGAACCTCCTCGGCTGTGCGCCACTACCAAGCGCTGGTGATCAGTTGTCACCAGCACCAAAGGCAAGCGCGCTGCCAGCCGGCGAGGTTCCAGCCTGAACCTCCTAAAACCATGTTGGATAATAGGTTACAGCGAAAGACCCTAGCCCGGCCGAGCACCGTGACGGGTGTCATGTGTCCAATTGGACACCTAGATCCACACGGCATGTGTCCACTCGGACACGCGCATCTGCCCCCCACCCTCTCAGTCTCGCTCGACTCGGCCACACCGCCCAGCCCTAGCTCCGGAGCTGTACTACTCTCCCCGTCTCTCAATCCCATGCCGTCTCATGATCTTCAGCAGACTGGAGTGATCAGCAAGACCAAGAGCCTTGGCTGTACGCGTGACGTGCCAACCGTTCCGCTCCAGCGCTGCGACTACGATCTTCCGCTCCGCTTCGGCTTTCTGCTGCTGGAACGTCACAGCAACAGCATCAGAGGCTCCCACGGTATGATCGGCACTACGGATCTCGGGGGGTATGTCCGCTAGTTCGATGCTGTCTCCGTCGGATGCAATGATCATCCGCTCGACGATGTTGCGCAGCTCGCGCACGTTGTTGCGACTCCAACGGTAGGCCATCAGGACTTCGATCACGTCGCCAGCGATGCCCTTTTGCCGCACTCCGAATCGTCGGCATGTCGAAGCCAGGAAATGGCGGATCAATTCCGGTAGGTCCGACATCCGGTCACGCAGGGGCGGCACCTGTAGCACGTGAACGTTGAGCCTGTAGTAGAGGTCACTCCGGAAGCGATCGCCCTCCACTTCCTGCTCAAGATTGCGGTTGGTGGCTGCTATGACCCGAGCCTTGACAGTGATCAGCCGGCTACCGCCGACGCGCGTGATCTCTCGCTGTTCCAGCACTCGCAGCAACTTGGCCTGCACCTGAGGTGTAAGCTCACCCACCTCATCGAGGAACAACGTACCCGATCCTGCTGCCTCGAACGCACCCTTGCGAGTGCTGCTCGCTCCGGTGAAGGCCCCGCGTTCGTGGCCAAATAACTCGCTCTCGACCAAGCTCTCGGGCAGTGCCGCCGAGTTGATGGCAACGAATGGCAACTCGCCAGCTCGCCTGTCGCTGACGTTTGCATTCTGCCACAATCGGTGGAGCTCACGAGCCACAAGCTCCTTTCCCGAACCGCTTTCGCCAACGATTAGCACCGGGCTCGGTATCGGGGCGATCCGCTCGATCATATCGCGGAGCTGTTGCATGGCGGGGCTGTCGCCCAGCAACGCAGACTCGGATCCCAGGCTCCTCCTCAGAGACCTGACTTCTATGGTCAGGCGCCTCCGCTCCAACGAGTTCTCGATCTCTTGCACCACGCGTTCCATCGACTCGGTCTTATCGATGAAGCCGTAGGCGCCCAGCCGGACAGCTTGTACGCAGCGGTCGTAGTTGCCGGTACCCGTGTAGACAATCACGGGGATGTCACTGCCACGTTCCCTCAGCCTGCGCAACACATCGAAACCATCCACTCCCGGCATCTCCAAGTCGAGGATCACACAGTCGATAGGCTCGCGCTCCAGCAGGTCCAGACCCACCACGCCACTGGTGGCCACCAGTGTCTCGTACCCGCCGATTCTCTTCAGATCGTAAGAGTACTGATCGGCCATGGCGGGCACGTCGTCGACCACGAGGATGAGGGTCATCACTGCTCTCTTGGACCACTGCTCACGCAGCTGCGCCCCTTGTGAAGGTATCGGTCCGTCCAGCCTGGGCTTCCCCTTATGCAACTCGCTTTGGCCAAACCACTCATGATGCCGTGCCAGTCAGTGCCGGAAGTTCGACTGTGAACCTCGTCCCCACACCCGGCTCGCTCTCGACACGCAAAGTGCCGTTCATGTCCAACACCAGTCGCCGCACGACGGACAGACCCAACCCCGTTCCCCCGGGCTTGGTCGTGTAGAAGTCTTCGAACGCGCTGTTGAGCTGTCCCTCACTCATTCCCGGGCCCGTATCCACTACTACGATCTCCACGAAGCGCCCCGGGCGTCCCACAACCGTTCGAGACGACACCGTCACCGTTCCCGGCCCGGGCTGCACCGCTTCAATGGCATTGGCGAGCAGGTTCTCGATGATGCGGCGCAGTGCCACCGGGTCTCCTCTCACCACTGGGGCCCTTTCCTCCAAGTCCAGGCAGACATGCGGCGTAGCGCCGAGCCCTCGACACGACTGCCGCACGACCTCGTTCACATCACACGGCTGAAGCTCAGCCTTGGGGTAGAGACGCGCATAGTTGGCAGCGAGGTTCTCGAGGTACGTGATGCTGGAATCGAGCGTGGCCTCCCGCTCACAGTACACGCTTGTGACCCGATGCGGGTCGTCGCGAGCCACCTGTTGTAGGTGACGCAGCACATTGCGGATCGGTATTAGGCCATTCTTGATGTCGTGGTTGACTTGACGCGCGATTTCCCCAACCGCGGCACGCCGCTCGATTTCCTTCAATCGGGCCGCCGAGTTCCTCAGGCGATCGGTCATCGACCCGAGCAGCCGTGATAACGCTCCGATCTCGTCCTTGCGCTCGCTCTCGAAGCCCACATCCAATCGATCCAAGTCTAACTGTGACGTCTTGCTTGCGAGTTCGGCCAGCGGTCTACTCAGACGGGAAGACAGCCAGATCGCTAACACCAGGGCTGCTACTGCCGTCACGCCGATCGCCACTGCAAACCGGACATCGATGCTCCGCTGCAACTGATGCAGCCCCGAGAGCGGGTGAGTCACCAAGATCTTGGCCGTCTGGATCTGCCCGCCTGCGCGAGGCACAACGTAGGGAATCGCTATCTCGGTCACGATCTGATCGGACAGTGCCGGTGAAGCGGCAACTTGTGCTCCCTCTGATCTTCCCACTTCCTCCTCCTCCCCATCTTGTTCCCCCGATATCCGGCCGCTGCCCACACCATCGTCGATCAGCCTCTGCTCCAACTCTGGCTGAGAGGATAGTACACCACCGGGATAGACCAACGACGCTGCCAGCTCCTGATCACCCGCCAGCCTCCGAAGGAATCCTCGCTCAACAGATCTGCCGCCTACGATCGTGAACCACCTGCCACCGACCAGAGCGGAATCGCTCAGCACCAGCGCCAGAAACGGCGCCGCAGCAGTGCGGGCACTGACCAGGGCAATCCCGACGAGGGAGTCACTCAACGCGGCAGGTAGTTCGGGCTCGAATCGATCGTACTCGTTGCGAAAATGACCCGAACTTATGATGCGACCACTATCGTCCTGGAGCTGAAGCATTGCCAGGCCGGTGGACCGCATCGCTCTACCGGCCAGCTCGAGCACGTATTGCCTGCCGTCTGAGGCTCTGTGAAGCACGGCATTCCGAAACCGATTGTCCGCTTGGAGGTCCGCCGCCAAGCCGCCCAGCCGCGCCGCGATTTCATCGCTCTCCCTCGATAGCTCGGCTTCAATGAGTGAAGCCAGTGCTGCCACACGTCCTTGATACTGCTGCGTCAGGCGATTTCCCATGTTGCCGCGAATCCAGAGGCCCACCACGACGAGCGGGACAACCACCAGTGCTGCGAAAGCCACGAGCAAGCGAGTACGAAAGCTCATGGCCGATATAGCAGCAAGGTGCCGTCCCAGTCGATTGTGAGCGCAACACGGTCGCGGCGCACAACGGCCCGCTTTCGCGTATCTACCAGCGGCGCAATCGCACGCGCGAGTGACAGCGCGGCGAGACTGACTGGAGCTTCACTGCGCACGAGCCACGGTATGGTCGCGACCAGTTCGGCCGCGGCCTGGCACCGAGCCGAGACAGTGCGAGGCAACCCGACCACATATGCCAGTTCGGCACCCGACCGCAGCGTGCTGTCGAACGCGGCAGGATTGAGTCCCACAGCCGAGAGCCGGGACTCGCCCGTCGAGACCGCGGCGGCGATATCCGGCGCGATTCCCAGTGGCGCAAGTATCTCCGTATCTTTGCTCGATGCACCCAAGGCAACGAGTCGTTCGGCGAGGTCGCGGGCAACCGGATCGCCAGATCGATAGACAATCCGTTCCGTCCCGCTCCGGCCCGTCGCACTTGTGATCGCCGATTCCGGCCGGACTGTGGTCGCGTCACACATGCTCAAGTCCATCCACCAGTGTGGAGGCTCGGCCGCACGGGCTTCGGCGCGCACAGCGTGCCTTGCCAGTTCCTCTAGCGTTCGTCTTGGCAGGCCGCTCTCGTCCGGGATCACATCTCCCCCGGGTTGTCCGGCTCGTGATGGACGCGATCTCCGCGGGGAGACGACTACGCGGGTTCGATCCCAACTCATGGGGACGACCAGGTATTCGGATTGGGAGCCAGCGTAATCAAGCGCCCGCGGATCTTCGGTCACCAGCAGGTCGTGACCCTCGTCGATCACGTCACGCGGGTCCATGCCACTTACCATCTCGAATCGGATAGGGCGATGTTCCCCAACCCCGTCGGGGTGGGCTGCGGTCAAGATGAGGGTCATATCGGAGTCGGTGCCGGCGACGCGATACGGCCCCGTCCCAGCCGGCCACTCGTCCGGGGCAGACGCGGCTGTCACCCCCAAGTCCGGGTTGGCAAACAGCAGCGGTATCGATTCATGAAGCCTACCGAGCCAGACCACCAACTCGTTGGAGCCTGCAACGTAGATCGAATCCGGTTCCATCCCCAACCGGCGTGCCGCCCCCGAAGACAGCCAACTCGCCACCACGTCGGTGGCCGTGACGGGGCTACCATCCCAGAACCGAGCATCACGACGCAACAGGAACCTCCACTTCCGTCCCTCATCGTCCGGACTCCACGCCTCGGCCAAAGCCGGGAGCGGACGTCCCCTGCAATCCGCCCTGATAAGCGCTTCGTAGAGGTGACGGTAGACCATCCGCTCGCTGTCGTTATGCGAGGTGGAGAGTCCGGGGCGTCGCACATCTTGCAGCAATGCGACCCGTATGGTGTCGCCTCGAGCGGATGGCGGCGAGACGAGGACGCACTCGTCCGACTCCGGTTCGCCAGCTGAGCGCGGTGGCGGCGTGGTACCACAGTTGGCGACCAGCAGCCCCAACAGGAATCGAAACGCCGCTCGTCGGAAACAAGACAACCGCATCGTGTGCACGACCAGCTAGTTGGCCGCCGTGAGCACTGGGGCAATCGTCGCAGCACCCAGCTCAACGACCAGGGCCCTACGGCCCGATGATCGGATGTATGACATGGTTGGGTACCTGCACTGCGCGTGACTCCATCACACTACGCCGCTGGCGCAGGCTTCGCCAGGTCGAGTCCCTAGATTCTAGCCTAGATCGAGTTCACCAGGATTGCCACCAATAGCAGCAACAGCCCCCGGGGATCCCTCAGTTGGAGATAGCCTGTCGCTCGGCTTCACCAAGTTGACACTGGCGTAGACAGCGCCCACGTGTGCCCCTGGACGCTCGACCACGTCCGCCGCGACTCTGAACCCGAGGTGTCTCTTCACACAGAATCCGACGTGGGCTGCAGCTCCGACCCCCCCACGGGAATCGAATAGCAGGGCACCAAGCCCGATGTCGAGCACGATGCCACGCGGTTGGGTTCTTGCGCGGGCCTTGAGGGCCGACCCGTGTATCTCCCTAGAAATCAACTCCAACGAGACCTGTCCCCCCAACAGCCGACCCCCAGCCGCTCACTGGCTGGAGCAATCCGCATTCCCATCTGAGGTTGCGATTGGCACTGGTGGTGAGAGAGCCGAAGTCGAATCTGAAAGCGTAGCCCACGTCTGAAACGCAATGACGTTGGCACTCGCCGAATTCTGTACATGGGACTGATGTGTCCTGTGCGGCGGCCTTGCGCGCCAGCAAGGGACATGACGCCAGGATCGCCGGTGGCATTCAGTATCCTAAAATCAGTTATTACTAGTCGGCTGCGATGTTCCCACCCCGGCTGATGTCCCTGCGTTGGAGCACTGAGTCCGTGCCAAACTCAGTCGACGACCGCGCCTCACATGCAATCGAAGCGGGCCGATCTACGATACCGCTGAATCGGGCCAGCCCTACTCGGCTGCCGAGTGCAGGGCAAAAGCGGCACCTTGCGGATCCAAGCACTGCGCCACCATGTCGCCGCCGGGTACCTCCATGGGGCCGTTCAGCACCGTCCCCCCCAACTCTCTGACCTTTGCAGCGGCCTGATTCACATCGTCCACCCTCACATAGAGCAGCCACGATGACGGCACATCCTTCGGCTTGTCGAACATCCCGCCGAGCGGAGTCCCGGTCCCGGGGCAGCCGTACATGTGGTAGATCCCCATCTCTCCCATGTCGTAGGAATCCGCCGTCTCCCAGCCGAAGAGCTTCTGGTAGAAGTCGAACGCAGCAGTCTGATCCTGGGTGGCCAACTCGTGCCACGAGAATTCACCGATGCCGGGTGGTCCTTCATGGCCTGGTGGTTCTTCGAACGGTGCGATCACAGCAAACACAGCATGCTGCGGATCTTGCAGCACGGCGAAGCGTCCGGCTGCCGGAATATCAGTGGCAGAGACCAGCACCTTGGCACCGAGTTCCAGCGCTTTGGCCACCGTGGCATCGGCGTCCGGCACCGCGACGTACGCGACCCAGTGCGCAGCTGCACCTGACTGGCGCGCCTCCTCCGGTAGACTCACTATGCCCCCCAGCGGCACTTCTCTGTTTGTCCATATCAGGTAGGGTTGGTCACCCTCCCACGGCGTGGTCCCCCATCCGACGAGATTGCTGTAGAAGTCCGCTGCTCCCTCGACGTCGGAAGTAATAAGGTCGTACCAGACGAACCGGCCCAGCGGTACCGTGCCCGACATAGGTCCCCCCGTTCACATTTGCCTCGGTTATGGGAAACGGTGAATTATCGCATGAGCGGAGCGACTACACTACCACGGGACCACGGCTTGCCAGCGTCGCTCCCGCAGACCAGAATCCTACTAGCGCCACCAGCGACGAAACTTTCCTGGGCGGGGAGCCGTCGAGAAATGCGGAGGGATCCGCCCGGGGGCACGGCAGCACATCAGGAGGTATTGAGGGCTACTTGGGGACGACAGTATGGCGTTGATCGAATGTCCTGAGTGCGGAGCCGATGTATCGTCCAAGGCTGCGACGTGCCCAAGGTGCGCCTACCCGGTGAGCAAGAAGGTGGCTGGCCGTTCATCCGGGCTCCGGTCGCCGTACGGCGGCCTGGAGGTAGCCAAGCAGCTCCTCGGCCGCGTCGTGTTGGGCGGAGTTCTGTTTGCTAGTGGAGTGACATGGGAGGCACCACCAGTATTGATCTCATCACTCGTGATTTTCGGAACGTGCGTGCCGATCTGGCTGCGCGCCAGGAAGGCGGCGATCCTGGGATACGCTGGTGACTCGGCCGTGCTCGAGGCTCGCGTGAAAGAGCTGATGGCAGACATGGAGTATCGCCAGATGCAGCAGCTGGACGAAGTAGCGGAACAGAACTCGCGCCAGATTGCCGAACTAGAGGAGAGATTGGACTTCACCGAACGGTTGCTGGCGAAACAGGCCGACCAGTTCCAGAGGCCCAATTGACGCAACAGCCAAACGCGGCCAATGTTCGGTCAGGTCCGAGAGCAACACATCAGTGACGCGCGTGGAGCGCGATACGATCTATGATGGCCCGCAAGAAACACGATTTCGACTACGATTACGATCCTGACGACGACTTCGAGCTCGACCCGAGCGAAGATCTGAACTACGACAGGGAACTCGATTTCGAGGATGCTGATGAGTTCAGCATCGGCCCGATGGCGGGCACGGGGAATGACGACGACGTCGAGATCTCCATGGAAGTCGACGCGGATGGCAGGGAAGTATGGTACGCCCAAGATCCGCGGATTCCCGGCAGCAGCTCGATCGGTCATAGTGCAGAAGAGGCCGTGGAGGGAGTGGAAGACCGGCGGCGACAGTACCGTGAGATGCTGCGCCGTTCCCGTGAGGAGGAGCTGGTGGAAGAGGCCGAGGAGATCCCGGAGCCAGAACACTCGGGCGAACATGAAGTCCAGATTTCAATGGAGGTCGACGAAAAGGGCAACGAGGTCTGGTACGCCCAAGACCCCCGAGTCCCTGGTAGTAGCTCGATCGGCCACAGCGCCGAGGAGGCGGTAGACGGGTTGGAGCAACGGCGACGGAAGTACCGGGAAATGCTGAGGAAGTCGAGGCGAAAAAAGAGTAAGGGGAAGTAGAGCAGGAACTCAGCCCCCGAATATCACCTCGAGGCGCGCCACATTGTCGCACATCACACTCAGGTAGTCTCCTGACGCCGGTCCGTTACCGCACTGATCAAACACGACTGATTCCACTCCCAGCTCGCGCAGTTGCTGAGCATTGGCCGTAAGCGGGGTGTCCCAAAGCATCCACTCGGCCGCGTCATCCGGCAGGATCGACCTCAGCCCCAGCACATGTCCGCGCTGGGCTCATCGTCCGGTTCCCACTGGACGCTTCTCACGTTGAGACCGCAGCGCCTGGAGAGGTACTGATAGACCAGGTGGGAGGCTAACAGCGGTCTAGCTGCATCACCCCGTACAGCTTCGCCGATTCGGCGATCCAGTGCGGAGTAGGGTACCGCCACATGGATATCGCCCACGGCGGAGCAGGGCTCTGCTCTATTGATGCTTGGGACAATTCCGGGGGGAACGCTGTGGACGAGACGAGGCTGCTACCTTCGTGGCGTGGGATCGCCCTGGCAACAGACCGTGGGCCGGCGACAACAGGTACCAATGTACGTGAGGTGCAGATGTCGCTATCGTGGTCGGGTAAATCGATGCTCATCCCGCCTTCTCGGACGCATTGGACTGGCGCTTCAACCACATGGCGACTATTCCCTCACACAGCCCCCGGTACACATCCATCCTACACTGTCCTTGATTCATCATGTCCACTAGCACCGGTAGCAGGGCCTGCACCAGTTCGGCGCGCCGCTGGTGCCCGTACGCATCCCAGTAGCTGTTGACTAGTTCGATCACGCGATCGGGCGGGGGACCCGTGAGCTTGAGAAACTCATCGGGCAGCGATCGGGCGGCTTCGAGATCGCGGTCCGACACCATACCCATCGGAGACCATCCTTCCAACCAAGGCGGAACAGTAAACGTTCTCAGAAAGTGCCGCGAAAATCAGCTCTCGGCTAGAGTGACCCTCCCTTGCTTGGCCAGCTGAAAGTCGCGGTCTTGCCAGCCGGCACCGTCCCAGCTATGGGCAGCTCAGCGTTTCCTGACCGTGCCGCATTCCGAAACGCCTTTGAAGACGACCAAGTCACCTATGTAGTTGATTCGACCGCACTGCCACCGGGTGCAGCGTTCACCAAACCGTAGCTGACACCGGCCTGGAACTGCAGCTTCCGACCTCAGAGTGCGATGCCGTTCGCCTCCAGTTCGAACAGCAGGTCATCGCGACACACGACCGCCGGTGTCTCCAACAGAACGCCCCGTGGGATCGCATGGTTCTCGCAGTATGCGACGAATGTCGGAATGTCGGCAATGTCTCTGAAGTACGCCACTCCACGGGTGACATTGTCCCAATCCATGTTCTTTGACAGCAGAATCGCGTGTACGACCTCCATAGTCCGGGCAATCTGCGCCTCGACATCACCCGAGTGTACAGTCGTCCCGTCCGCGCCGATGCTCGCCGTGCCCGATACATACAGACGCCGGTGATCCGGCGTGACTACCTCGACGGCCCGACTGAATGACGACTTGTAGTCGCTGGCCTTACATTGCAGCGGCGACTCTACTTCGTGAACCCTGACAGCCGGGCTCTTCGGTTGCATGGCAATGCACTCAGCTACCACAGCTCGGCCTGCGAGATTGGACACTCCGATCCCAGTACTCGCCGGCATCATGTGCTCGAAGATGTTGTGTTCCTCGAAGAACCGTGTACGGGCGGAATTCAGCTCGCCATACCAATCCAGGATACTGTCGATGTACAGCCATGTACGCAGTACATGCTCGAAACCCATTCCCATCTTCCCCAGAATGGCATCCATCGATCTGAATGTGTCACTGACCTGCTTGGCCCTGGCGCCGCTCACATCTGGTGACGCGAGATTGCCGAGAAAGCAGTATCTCGCGTGATCATCTTCGAACGCTGACCCCACAACGCGACCGCCAGCCTTAACCTGGGTCACGTCGATACCTGAGAGAGCGCTCACTTGCGTTCCCAGCCGTTGCGAGCTGCTGTTAAGCCATGTTACAGGCCAGGTGATGTCTCCAAACGTATTCTGAAGCGCTGCCAATCCGCTATCCGCCAGCGACTGATCACCGAAAACCGTCTGGGATGCGATGCTGGCACCGTGCGCCCGCACGACATCGGCGAGTTCGGTGAAGACCGCCAGGGGATCGGCAGCGCGGCTCGGCCGTGCCGTGATATAATGGGTCTGATACTGCCGCCGCGAGAATGAGACGAGGTCCAATCCCCCCTGTTGAATCCTGGTGAGCATTCCCAGACTATGTGACGCTGGCATCAATCGCCTTTCTCGTTGTCGTTGTACGCCCCGCTCAGGAGTGTCCGGCACCCGGCACCCCACACGGGCGTGATCCTGCCGCACCTGGAGTACAGCACCATCTCCACGGTGACGTGACTTACTTGCGAAAGGTAAGTTGGCACCACAGGCGAAGCTATGGAACTCGCTCCGGGGCATTCAGTCGTACGACGCAGCTACCTCAGGCGGGTTAGGTAATGTGGACCATTAAGAAGCACCTTTCGCACAACTCCACAATCTGTGGAAAACGACCCGCACAGCACGGTATTGATGCAGCGGCGTTTCCACATCACTTGCACATCTCATCAGTCGGCCGAAGAAAAGTCGGCGCTTGCCGCAATACGACAGTTGCGTAGGTTGCATTTGCCCTCCGTCACCTATAAGAGAACGCAGTACGAAACGGCATCGATCGTCGTATCATGTGAGACCGCTTGGCAGAATCGATCGAGCAAATGTACGAATACAGCCAACTCGGCCAGGAAAAGCTTCGTCAGCAAGCAACTCGTGGATTAGACGAGATTCGTTGCCCGCTCGATAGCGCAATTATGGTGGTGACCGGTGGCCTAGCCTGTCGCACCGAGAACGGTAAGAGACAGTTTCGCGACTTTGAGGGACCGCCTCGTAATCCCGCCTGGCTTGTGGTGAGTGTCCGACTCGAGTGCTCCGCCTGCAGGCGCCGGATCGAGGACCTTGCCGTGAACAGCGTCGAACCGGAGCCTGGCGCTGCAGAGTCCTCCTTCCAGATCCTCGCTTGAACGTCCCAGCTGAGGACCGTCTCAGCGCCGCTCGCCGATCCTAGCCTGGCCCAGCTCCTGCACTCGGATACGGTTCTCAGGGTTCACCGCACTGCCGCAATCCCCAGAGTGATTGCCAGCAGCAAGTTGGTCGTCAGGATCCAGGTCACGTTGGCCCCCAGCGCCGGAATGGGGACCGGCTCCCTCGAATTCGAGAAGGCCCATCGCAGCGGCCGCACCAATAGCAGCGACGGCAGTACCGCAGCTGCCGATAGCGCGGGCAGAACGGCAACAACGATGGCGGCCACAATCGCCGTGGGAGTCATCAGGGCAGCTGCGGCATATACTGCCGCCGCCTTGGGACGACCCAGTGCAATCACCAAATTTCTCCTGCCCCCTACCTGGTCGGCGGCCTCATCGGGGAACTCGTTCAACAATAGCAGATTGAAGGTCATCAGTGTTGCCGGTACCGCCGCCGCTACGGCCGCTTGCCCCAGGGCACCGTCCTGAACCAGCGCCGCTCCAATGACGGGGAGACCGCCCAAACCGAGACCCGCGGCAACCTCTCCCCACCCAATCCTGGCCAGCAGATCTGTGTAGCCTAGAACGCACACGGCACCGACAATCATGATCGGCAATAGCACGAGGCCGACCTGGAGGAGCAGCCAGACACCCACGGCCAGACCGAGGGCAGCGCCACTGAGACCGAAAACGAGCGCCTGTTGGCGCGAGATCGCGCCCGATGGTAGTGTGCCACTCCCGCCCGAAAACGGAGTGCGCACCGTGTTTAGATCGATTCCAGTGCGCATGTCGCTCCACTCGTTGAGCACGTTCACCGCGACATGGAGCGCGAGCAGTCCAACTAGTGCCGCCACAGTGCGAGTCCAGTCGAAGGTAGCCTCATACGCCGCAGCGGCCGCACCAGACGCTACCAGAGTCACCGGCAATAGCAGGAACGGGACGCGAGCCACACCGGCAAAGGCTTTGATACTTGACATGATCTACGGACTTCCCCCCTCCCCTTGAACTATGATTGTGTATTCGTCAACCGGCAGCTCCTCTCGAACGTCAAGCGAGCCATCTGGCCACCTGATCTCCAGCCGCTCGATCAGGCTGTCTCTACCCAGGCCGAAATGCATCCGCGGATCGTTGTATGACAGGTAGCCGGTAGCCCACTGGTTGATACCCACTTGGGTACGTGTCCCCGTCTCAACGGTCACCTTTGCACCTATGGCTGACGCCGGTCCGCCAGTACCGACCAATGTCAGGCCTATCCAGTGATTGCGGTTGCCACCATCGTTACGGAGCAAGGCTGGTGTAGCCAGGAGATCGATGTGTGACACGATGACATCCAGATCGCCGTCATCGTCATAATCCCACACCGCCGCGGCACGGCCCGAACGTTTGGTTCTGAAGTAGTCACCTAAGCGAGAGCCAACATCACGGAACCGTCCGGTACCGTCATTTTCCAGCAGCAGGGGGTACTGCAGGATGAGTTCTTCGGCTGTACCGTTTGCCGCAAAGATATCCAGATCACCGTCGTTGTCATAGTCGAACAAGGCGGCGGCCCACTGCCCCTTGCCTCTGAATGCGCGTGCCACTCCACTTCTCTCAGTGATATCCTCGAAGGTCCCGTCACCCCGGCTACGGTACAGAGCTCCGTACCGCAGATCGGTCACTAGCAAATCTGTCAACCCGTCGCCGTCAACGTCGCCAATCGTGCCGTGCATGGAACCGGTTGGCAAGCCTCGATCGTTTGCAGCGACTCCTGCAGCGCTCCCGACCTCCGTAAACTGCCCACCGCCATCGTTGCGAAACAGGAAGTTCATCTGGTGGTCATTGCCCTGAAACAGATCGAGGTCGCCATCGTCGTCGTAGTCGAATGCGGTCAGACCCATACACTTCGAGTCAGGATAGAACAAGCCGAGTTCCCGGGTCACTTCGGTGAAGCGACCGTCGGAGTCCTGACGGTACAGCATGGAAGCCTGGCCGGCGTACTCTGAGGGATGTGGCATCAGCTCCGGTGCGGTGGGCGATACGTATTCCGGATCGAATGCCAGGAAGTTCCCCACCATCAAGTCAACCAGCGCGTCGCCGTTGTAATCCCAGAAAGCGACTCCAACGCTCCACTTCGTGTATCCGTTCAGAGTCTCGGGACCTCTCAAACCCAGTGAGTCAGTCACATCGGTGAACGTCCCGTCACCATTGTTGAGATAGAACACGTTGGCGCCGAAGTTGAGAAGGTAGAGATCCACATCGCCGTCACCGTCGAAGTCCAAGGCTCCCGCGGCCATGCTCCAGTTACGATCATCGATACCTGCCTCTCTCGCTACCTCGGTAAACGTCCCATCTCGGTTGTTGCGATAGAGTTCGTTGGAGGTGCCGCTGAAGACGCTTCCCTCCGGATCACTGATTCCCTCCAAATAGGTCCCGTTGAGCAGATACAGATCTAGATCGCCGTCTCTGTCATAGTCGAATACGGTCACACCGGACCCGCTGCTCTCCAGTATGTTTTCGTACGTGGAATCACCAAAAGTGTAGCGAAAACCGATTTCTGCTCGCTCCGTGACGTCAGTGAACCGTACGCCAGATGGGTTGGAGCACGCATACGTCATCATTGGAGCCAGGCAGATGCATAGGAACGCCCGCACCAGTTCCGTCCACCTCTTCCTACTCACAGGCAGTCACCATGAGCGGCCCGACCCGCAGCCCGTTGGCATCCAGCCCGCTGGGGTGCTGCAGGGAAGGCCACTCAGCACCTGAACAAAGTATCTCCGTCATCGCGTGTTCCTGGGGATTCCGAATGAGAAGGACGTGCCTTCTGTATGCGACGTGATAAAGTATGGGTTGATTGATGGAACAGCTAGGGCGGTGCACGCCCGTGTAATGCTGCACCATCCAGTTCTACAGCCCGCCGGATCGAGCACAGGGCACCATATTCAGCCTGACGACCCACGTTCATACCTGAACAGATGCACCTGCCATTGGCTCAGTGGACTCATGCCGGTTTGCCGGAACAGATCCAACGCTGTGCGAGCGTCGATGAAGGTCCGGCCGCAATTCCGCGGATCACCGAACGTGTAATCCAGACCCCCTCTCCACTCCTCCGCCGCGTAGTCGACCAGGTGCTGCCGCAGATCGGAACGGTCTTGGTCAAACGGGACCCAGGGCGTGGTGGCCAAGCAGCCCGCGTACCTGAACCCAGGTATCTGGGTCAGCAGATCGATTCGCTTCTGGCTGTATTGGATCGAGATCTGAACTAGGACCACGGCCTCACCCTTCAAGAACTCACGAGCTCCAGTCAACACTTCTCTCCTGAAGGAGAATCCGTCGTCTCCCCGACTGGCCGGCGGGTTTGCCAAGACGAAATCAACCTTCCCCCTAAGCATCACGAGTGCCTCGCGTCCCTGCCGAGTGTTCGGGTGGTATGAGTCCGCGTGCAGAAAGGTCGTCTTGCCATCGACCCCATTCACCGCCGCGTTCTCGGCCGCAACGCGAACATCCAACTCGGAACTATCGAGGCCAACGACGGCCTCAACTGCTGAGATCTTCGCAGCGACTATGGCCAGGCAGCCAGTGCCACATCCCCAGTCGATGCCGCTGCCTCGGAGCAGTGCCTGGTGTTCGGCAATGGCTGTAAGGCTGACCCCGCTGGCAGGAGTCAAAGCATACGTGCCCGCACGCTGTCTGATCGTGACGGGAGCGAGAGTCCCGATCATATCGCTGTCGAGACTCAGTTCTGTTCCGAGCAAATCTGGCAAGTGAACCTACGTCCGAGGGCAGCAACGCTCACTCAGGCACCCACGTCCAGCCCCTCACGGCCTGAGTTGCGCCAATCTCCCCAGCAACATCGTTAGAGTATCCGCTGCCACGATGCCCTGGGCATCCACTAGGTGCTCCGCATAACGCACAGAGCCCACCGTAGAAGCTCCCGGCATGGACCTCACGGTCACCACACCGGATTCACTGGTATCGGGCATCTCATCTGTGACCGGGATCGCCGTCAATACCAAGCGTTCCCCCGAGCCGAGTAGCTGCACAACCCTATGTCCGCCTCCCGGGAATTCCGTCACGCTTTCAATCGTGAGTCCCCGCACGACGATGATCGGTCCGGTGATGCTCACGCCTGCCGGTACGCTGGGTAGCGCCAGCTCCGCGGTAGCGGGTCGGGACGCAGCCAAAGATTCAGATTCGGGCGGTTGCTGCGTCACCTCGGTCTCGACAGGGATATCCGGAAGCGCCTGGACCAACGAGTCAGCGAGTCCCGCCGGTCGATCCAGCGGCGCCAAGTCGGTTGCACCGGTATCGACTACTTCCGATACACTTGGCTCAGCCGGCGGAGCCAACGCGCCCTCGTCAGCAGCGAACGTGGTATCGCCTTCGCTCAGCGATCGCGCGCTGTCGCCTGTGGCCGCGGTGACAGCGGTTGAGTCTTCCAGCTGCTGAACTGCAGCTCCGGGGACCTGCTCGCCGATGCCTGCGTCACCGCCATCCCCGCCACCGACCACGCCAGCCATCACCAGCCCGGCGCCTCCAGCACCAATGACCATCACAGCCAGAGCCACCCACGGCCACCTGCGCTTCGAGGCCTTGGGCTTCGCGGTCGTGAACGTAAGCTGCGGTCGAGGACCGGTACGACTGACCGGTTGTCGGGCGGAGACCGTAGCGCCACCGGGTCGGTCTCTCGTTCGCAGCGGTGGGGCGGGTTCGGCTTGCTCCTGCGATCGATCCGCCGATTCCCGCCTCGGTGGCGGTTCTATCGTCGGTGAGAAGTCCAATCCTGCCGCGTTCCCGCCGGCCGGCTCCGGACGGTACAATCCCCCGACTCCGATGACCGGAGTGGATCCATGTATCACTTCAAAGCTCTCGTGCGCCCGTGCCTCGTCCTCGCCCTTTCCCGCAAGGCCTTCCGGCAGCCTGGGCTCCTCCGGCGCCGCTGACAGATCTGTCGACTGAGCCTCACCAATGCCCGGTCCGGAGGCTGCCAACAGTCGCTCTGGCTCCTCAGGCTCCGATTCCGCTTCGGATCCAACCCCACCCGCTCGCGCTTCCCCCTCCGTGTCGCCAGTCATACGCCGCGCCGCCTCGCGGGCTCCAACCACCTCATCCACCTCGTCCACCGGCGCTTGTCGCACCGGGGAGGCCGCGGGGGCGGGCCTGACCTGTACATCGGTCTCGGACGCGCTTTCTAGTGCCGCTTCAGGCTCCTCTGGGGTGCCGCGCGCCGGTTGATCGGTCCCCTCCCTTTGCTGCTCTGCCGCCTTGAGCCTTGCGTTCTCAGCTCGCCCGGCCACCTCGAGCAGCATCTCCAGCACCGGTTTTACCTCGTCCGGTTCCCTATCGGCCAGGTTTTGGATCACCTCGCGGGCCTTGCCCAGCTTGGTCAGTTCCGCGTAACCGGCCATCACCTTGGCGGCCTCCGCAACGTGACCACGCTCGATCATCAGACGGGCGAACGCCAAGAACACGTACAATCTGCTGGGTGAGACCCTCAAGATCTTGGAGCACAAGGCCAGCACACTCTTACCGGATCCGTACTGGGCGTAGCGCTTGGCAGCCCGTTCGTACATCGCAATAGCAGTCTTGCCATCATTGAGCTTGAGGTTCAGATCACCCGCTTTCACGTAGAGCGGCAGCTCACGCCAGATCTCCTGCGTTCCCTCAAGCCGCGCCAGAGCCTTACGATAGAGAGCCAGCGCTTCAGCGGCCCGGCCCTGTTGCTCGAGTGCCCGCGCCTCTTGCTTCAGAGTTGCGATGTTCATCACTCAGCCTCCGCTCTCAGTGGTGCCGGGCAGAGTGGAGCCCGCCGTCTACAAGCTACGAGACCCCGCGACGTGGGCAAGCGGTTAGATCACATTCCTGGAGATCCCGTCGCCCGACACACGCCCTCGCCGGTGCCTGACAACGGCGATTCGGTGCCCGACGCCGCCAACCCACCACGCTGAAGCCGGGAACCTCGTGAAGCCTCTCGCCGTTGAGACTCGAAACGAGTGTCGCGGCG
>CP070666.1:4794908-4822749 GCA_020351775.1 Gemmatimonadota bacterium
TGTGCAGTACGCAGGCGAGACCAGGACGATCCCTTTGGTGCAACGCCCGGAGGACTTGGAGTACCGCCTGGTCTCGTTCATCAGGGATCTCACGCGTGAATCCGAGCTTACGATAGGCATCGTGGAGGACGCAGCGGCTGGCCAGGCAACGGGCGGAGGCGGCGTGAACACGGTGCGTCAGGCACTCGGCGAAAGCTACCAGGTTGAGACGGTCAACCTGGAAACGGACCCGTTGGGCGTGGATTTGTTTACGACGTTGGTGCTCGTGGGATCGCCGTTCACGTTGGCGGATTCGGTGATCCAGAAGGTCGCAGACTATCTGCAGACCGGTGGCAGCGCACTGATAATGGCAAGTGGCATGCAGATGCCGCCGCAGCCGGGACAGCCATTTGCGCAGACGGTTCCGGTCGTCTGGAACCAGATTCTCGAGCCGTACGGTTTGTCGATCAGGGGCGACCTGGTGTATGATCTCGCATCGAACGAGCAGGCGTCGGTGCAGTCGCGAATTCCGGGAATGAGGTTATTCGTGAACTACCCGTTCTGGCTGCGTGCTCTCAGCACCCGGATGACGACTGTCAACCAAGAGCTGGAGACCGTGTTCCTCCCCTGGACCAGTCAGATAGACACTGCCGCGGCTCTGCCAGGGTCGGTGACGCCGTTGTTTGTTACCTCCAACGCTGGAGGATTCGAGGAAGGGCAGGCGATGATAATGCCACAGCGGCCAGCCGAAGACTATCGACAGGATGACCTCCGGTCGCGATTGGTTGCCGTCATGGTCAATCCCCTTGCTGTCGACGCGGAAGACGTCGAGGCTGCTGGTGACTCGATTGAGGCGCCTCCACGCGGCAGGCTGATTGTGGTGGGTAACGGCGACTTCGCGCGGGACAATTGGGTGAGGAACGCCGCGATGAATGTGATCTTCGTGCTCAATGCGGTCGACTGGCTGGCGCAGGATGAGGCACTGATATCCATTCGATCCAAGAACCGAGCGCCGCCCGCTCTCGTGTTCGAGAGCACGACTCTGCGCGATTTCGTGAAGTATTTGAACGTTGCGGGTGTTCCAATCCTGATAATACTCGTGGGCGCTGTCAGGCTGTGGCGGCGCAAGCAGGCTACCAGGCGAGTATATCAGCCGCTGGTACGGTCGGAGGCATCATGAATCCCAAGCAGCTGAAGCGAATCGCCATTGCCCTGGTAGTGGTGTTGTTCTTCTGGGGAATGTCTGAGATTCTCGGGGGCAGACACGACGATACGGAGATCGGCTTCGTGTTGCCTGCTCTCCAGGCCAGTGAAGTCGACAGCGTGATCTTTGCCACTGGCACGGCGGCGACGGTCCTGGCCCGGGCCGTCGACAACACATGGACGGTCAATGGTTACGAGATGAATCCTGACGCAGTTACTGAGTTGTTTCAGGCAGTGAGTGACTCGGTTGAAGTAGAGCTGGTTGCCACCAGCGCGGTGGTCCATGAGCGAATGGGCTTGGATTCGGCCAGCGGGATTCGGGTGGACTTCATCCGTGACGGGCAGTCGGTGGCCGCGGTGATTTTCGGCAACACTGGCAGGGGGTACGGCAGCCGCTACGTGCGACGTGCCACTAGCGATTTCGTGTTCCTCTACAAGGGTGCGCTTGCCAACTTGGTGGCTCGTTCGGTAGACACGTGGCGCGACAAGCGGATTCTCGATATCTCACCCGACAGCATCGCCCGGGTGGCCGTCGAGCGCGGCGGTGAGGATTACTCGCTCGTGCGTGAGGGAGGCGAGTGGCGGTTCGGCACTGGTGCCCCTGCCGATTCTGGTGCCGTGCACCGGATGCTGGAGCGGTATCAGGCGCTGTACGCGACCGGCTTTCCGTCGGACGCACAGCTGGATTCCGTCGATTTCAATCCGCCTGATCGACAGGTCACGTTGTTCAGTTCGTTAGGCGATACGCTCGGATCAGTGATGTTCGACTCGACCAACGCGGGCTATTGGGTCCAGCGGGCCTCGGGGGGGTACATCTACAAGATCGCGAAGTGGTCTGGGGATCAAATGTCGCCGGCAGATTCGACGTTGCGGCCGAGTGCAGGGGATGGGGATTAGCCTCAGTCTGTTACTTCCCCTCGGTCGGCAGGTTCGGCATCAAACAGTTGGTCTTTCCGGCTGAGACACGAGACGGTGTCTAAAACGTCTGATGCTCCGTGCGTGCGATGATCTCGTCCTGCAGGGTTTTGCCGAGATCGCAGAAGTAGTCGCTGTATCCGGCAACGCGTACGATCAGGTCCCGGTACTTCTCGGGATTGGCCTGCGCGGCCTTTAGGGTTTCGGCGTCAACAACATTGAACTGAATATGGTGACCGTCCATCCGAAAATACGAGCGCACCAAATTCACGAACTTGCTCATTCCGTCTTCGTGATCCAGTAGGCCCGGTGTGAGCTTCTGATTGAGCAGCGTTCCCCCGGTGCGGACGTGATCCATCTTGGCGACTGATCTGAGGACGGCGGTGGGTCCGTGCCGATCGGCTCCTTGCACCGGTGAGACACCCTCGGAGAGCGGTTCTCCAGCCCGGCGACCGTCCGGCGTCGCCGTGACCACAGAGCCGAAGTAGATGTGTACGGTGGTCGGCAGAAGGTTCACGTGGTAGATGCCACCCCTCGTGTTCCTGCGGCCTTCGACCGCGGCAAGGTACATCTCGAACAAGTGGCGCATGACCCCGTCCGCATAATCGTCATCATTGCCGTATTTGGGGGTGCGCTCAAGCAGAGTAAGACGAACGTCCTCATAGCCCTCGAAGTCACGACGCAGGGCAGTGAGGAGTTCCTCCATCGACATCGTGCGTTCGTCGAATACGTGGTACTTGACTGCCGTTGCGGCGTCGGTGAGTGTGCCTAAACCGACCCCTTGAATGTATGACGTGTTGTAGCGTGCACCACCATCATGATAGTCCATACCCTTCTCTATACAATCGTCGATGATGAGAGACAGGAACGGCGTAGGTGAGTGTAGTGCCCATAGCCGCTCGATTACGTTGTTGCCTCGCACCTTGATGTCGACGAAATGCGCCAGCTGCTGACGGTAGGCTTCCATTAGTTGATCGAAAGAGTCGAAAGTGGCAGGATCTTTAGTGGCGACACCGATCAGTTGACCTGTCCTGGGGTCACAGCCGGAGTTCAAGGTGATCTCGAATACCTTGGGCATATTGAAATAGCCGGTGAGGGTGTAGCTCTCCTTGCCAAAGGCACCGACTTCTACGCATCCACTCGATCCTCCATTCCTTGCGTCCTCAACCGACTTGCCTTGACGGATCAGCTCCTGGACGATCACATCGGCGTTGAAGATAGAGGGCTGACCGAATCCGGTCTTGATTATCTTGGCAGCACGCCTCAGGAAACGGTCGGGGTTCTTCTTGCTCAGCTGGATGGACGAACTTGGTTGCAGGAGACGCATCTCTTCGACCACATCCAGGATCAAGTACGTGAGTTCGTTGACCGCGTCCGATCCATCGGGTTTGACGCCGCCCGTGTTGATCTGGGCAAAATCAGTGTAGGTGCTGCTCTCTTCTGCGGTGACCCCCACCTTCGGCGGAGCCGGATGATTGTTGAACTTGAGCCAGAAGCACTGGAGCAGTTCTCTGGCGCGGTCGGTCGTGAGAGTTCCTTCGTGAAGCCCCGTGCGGTAGAACGGGTACAGATGTTGGTCCAGGCGCCCTGGGTTGAACGAATCCCAAGTGTTCAGCTCCGTAATCACCCCGAGGTGTACAAACCAGTAGTACTGCAACGCTTCCCAGAAATCGCGTGGTGGGTGGGCCGGCACGCGGGTGCAGATGTCGGCGATGCGCTTGAGTTCACGCTTGCGCCGCGGATCCTGCTCAGTTTCGGCCTGCCGTTGTGCCCGCTGAGCATAGCGCCCCGCGTAGTGAATCAGGGCGTACGCACAGATGCTCATTGCCTTGAGTTGTTCCTGTTTCGCGTAGGCTCCGGGATCGTTCAGATAATCGAGCCGCTCCCGCCGTGCCGCGATATCCTGCTTCAGATCGAGAAAACCCTTGTGATAAATCTTATCGTCGAGGACGGTATGACCCGGTGCTCGCTGCTCCATGAACTCGGTGAAGACGGCAGCACGATACGCTGCCTCCCATTCGTCGGTCATTTCTTCGAAGATGAGTTCACGCATTGACTTGCCGGACCAGAACGGGATTATCTCGTTGCGGAAGATGTCGCGCACTTCGTCGGTCACTTTGAACGAAATCTTCTCGCGGGAATCCAGCACGTTGAGATCATCGAGCGAGTGGCAGCATATTTCGGGGAACGTCGGTGCGGCCTTTGGTGAGGGTCCTCGCTCACCCACGATCAACTCACCTTCACCAATGAAAATGTGCTTTCGTTCCAGCAGATACTGCAAGGCCAGGGCGCGGCGCACCGGATTGGAAACGGTCCCGATGTCCTGCTTGTAGAACTGGGTGATGAGCTGTGCCCGCTCGGCAGACAATGTGGCCGGAGCGTTGAGGCTCTGGTCCCTCAATTGGCGTACTCTATCACTCAACGGCATACGTTTCGCCTCGCACTGTCACTGTCAATCCTGATTGTTCCAATAGCTGGACGGCAGTCGCGATCGTATCAGCGTCAGGAAGTCGCTGCTGCGGAAAAGGGTAGCTGCGGCCCAGGCGCGCATATTTGTCTGCACCTGTCCTGTGGTAAGGTAGAATGTCGACTGGATGTAGCCGAGCTAGGGATGACAAGAACCTCCCCAACGCGCTCAGGTTTGACTCGTCGTCGTTGACCTCGGGGAGCAGTGGTAATCTGATCATCACACTCGATCCGTGTTCCGAAAGCCAGTTGAGGTTGTCGAGGATGGAGCAGTTCGCAACACCTGTAAACTCCCGATGCCTTGCCTCATCAGCAAGTTTGAGATCGTAGAGGAAATGGTCGACCATGTCGGCTATATCCTGGAGGACAGAGCGGGGAGCGTATCCTGAGGTGTCGACAACCGTTGAGATCTCTCGCTTTCGACTCTCCTGCAACAGCGCTTCCAGGAACTCGGGTTGAAACAGAGGTTCCCCACCTGAGAACGTAACACCTCCACCGGACTCGTCGTAGTAGACCACGTCGCGCTCCACCTCGGCGATGACTTCATCAACCGAAACCGAACGGCCAGCCAGTTCCAGTGCTCCACGGAGACAAGCATCTGCACAGGCGCCGCAGAGATCGCAGCGGTACCGATCGACATGAACGGCGGCGTCGCTCTGAGATATTGCTGCCTGTTGACAGACCTCCAGGCAGTCACCGCAAGCATTGCAGCGCTCATCGCGGAGGAACAGGTCGGATCCAGGGCGTTGACCTTCGGGGTTGTGGCATGCCCAACAGGACAGGGGGCAGCCCTTGAAAAACACGGTGGTGCGAACACCAGGTCCATCGTGGATGGCAAACCGTTTGATGTCGAAAATGGTGCCAGAAATCAAGCGACCCTCGACGCAACTGGGAGACTATTGTGGCAGTAAGTTAACTACAGTTAGGTGCGAGGGTGCATTGCTCCAGGCCGGAGTTTGACGCGACGGCTGCAACATCGTCTGGGGGCCAAGCTGTTGCGGCGCTGCGGTCACCAGCGCGATCAGCAACATCTGCCTCATTGTATTCTCCCGATCTGCCAGGGCGTCGGTTTGCCGACGTACGGGCAACCACGTGACCCGGGGCAGCGATGGCCCGGCAGGCACCGACAGCTGCGCGACTACTGCATCCGCCACCGGGCAGCGCCGTACGGTCTATGTCAGACCTAATCGATTAGCTGACGGACTTCACGAAACACACTATGCCACATTTGGCGGCTCAACCTACCAGTGTTCGTGTTCTGTCGGCTAGGGTGGTAGGAGGAGAGCAATCTCATTTCATCTGGCAGGGTGGCTACACCTAGGTGAGTGAAGCGAGGTCGCAACTTCGGTTCGAGGGCGTCCCACCAACCGGCGGCCTTGAGCCACCGCTGGTGAGCCAGTTGACCGAGCGTCAATGTCGTGCAGACATTGGACAGCATTTTGATTTCGGCCTCGAGATAGGGCCGGCAGGTCTCGAATTCGGTGACTGTCGGCTTGTTCCCCGGTGGAGCACAACGTACGGCTGCGGTGATATAGCAGTCGCGCAGCGTTAGTCCATCATCCTGCGACCGTGACTCAGCCTGGCTGGCGAAGCCGTAGCGATGCAGTGCCTCATACAGCCAATCTCCACTTGAGTCTCCGGTGAACATGCGGCCGGTACGGTTGGCACCGTGGGCTGCTGGGGCAAGACCCACGATCAGAAGTCTAGCGTTGAGATCCCCGAATCCGGGCACGGGCCTACCCCAATAGGTCTGGTCCGCAAACTGGCGTCTCTTCTCGCGCGCCATGGCCTCGCGGTGATCCACCAGGCGCTGACACGCACGGCACGAGACGATCCTCCTATTAAGGGTTTCGAGCGAGCGAGTCACGCGCGGCATGGAAATGGTCAGGCCAGTCCCAACTTTGCCAGAATCTTCTCCATCAAGCACCACTTAGTGATGCTGGACTGAAGCAGGTTCAGTCCTACGAAGGCGGTGAAAAGGTACCAATACGGGTTCACCCAGTACCCCAGCGCAAGGGAGATCAGAACGAAGGATCCCGCAATCCCGCGAATCATGTAGTGCATTTTCATAACAGTTCCTCTGTGTTCATTGTGTAGGCTTTGAGTCCCCCTTCGGGGCCCTGCGTCTCACGCAGAGACTTCAGTCTCTCCTGCAACGGCTCAACGCAATGTTCGTCGAGGGCCGCCAGGTACATCGTGCTTGAACCCGGGAAGGCGCGACTGCCGAACTTCTTGCCGGTGGCTCCTCTACCGAGCACGTTGGATATCTCGGTGAAACCCGGCACGTCGCATTCTTCGAGCATCTGCTCGACTTCCGGGGCGTACGCAGTATCGGCAATCATCATTATCAGTTTCATCGGTGCATCTCGTAGTAGAGGAGAGGAATGGCAACGAGCGTAAGGGCGGTAGCGACTATCGCGCCGCTTATCAGAGCCATACCGAGGCCTTGGAAGATCGGGTCGCGCACCATCACGAAGCCACCTATCACGACTGCGGCAGCGGTCAGTATGATCGGGCGGGCCCGGATGAGTCCGGATGCTACCACCGCGTCATGCAGAGACTGGCCCCGCTCCAAGCCGAGCTTGACGAAGTCCACCAATAGGATCGAGTTGCGCACGATGATGCCGGCCAACGCAATCATCCCGATCATCGACGTGGCTGTGAAGAACGCCCCCGTCAGTGCGTGAGCCGGTAATATCCCAACGAGCGTGAGCGGGATCGGAGCCATGATCACGAACGGAATGGTGAACGACTGGAACCACGCTACAACCAGGACGTAGATCAATACCAGCACAGCAGCGAAGGCTATCCCGAGATCGCGGAACACGTCGAGCGTGATATCCCACTCGCCGTCCCAAACCATGAACGTCTCTTCGGTGAGAGTCGGATCGCCGGCCCACAGCACATCGAACTCGCCATCAAGCGCCTTCAGCGGGTCTCCCATGTCGATCATGGCGTAGGCGGGACTCTCCAGGGTCCCAGCAACATCACCTGTCACGTAGACCACCGGCTTCAAGTTCTTGCGGAAAATGGTAGTCGGTGCAGGAATGCTATCCATCGAGGCAAGCGTGCCGAGCTGACGGGCTCCCTGTGGTGTAGAAATGGGGAGCCCGGCCAAGTCGCCCACGGAGCCTGCAGCCGAGTCGGCTAGCTGTACTCGAATGGCAACCGGCTCAGCCGATACGTCGTCATGCAGTAGCCCAACGACTGCTCCACCCACGGACGCCGCAATGGTATGAGCGATCTCCTGTGGGTTGGTGCCTGCACGAGTTGCTTCAGCTTGATTCACCGCCGCGTGAAGCTCAGCGTGCGGGGCGGTAACCGACCAGTCGACATCCACGACACCGTCGGTTGCCAGAAATACGTCTCGCACTTTTGCTGCCGCTGCGATCTGTGCCGCGTAGTCTGGTCCGTAGATCTCCGCAACGAGAGTCGCGTAAACCGGTGGTCCCGGCGGAATTTCTGCGACTTTCAGGGAGGCCCCATATAGACGTGCCACCGAGTCGATGGCAGGGCGTAGCCTGAGTGCTATCTCGTGGCTCTGTTCGGACCGATCGTGCTTCGGCTGCAGATTGACTTGTACGTCGGCCACCGTGGGGCCGCGACGTAGGAAGTAATGCCGCACGAGCCCGTTGAAGTTGAAGGGAGCGGCAACGCCCGCATATGTCTGCACATCATGTACCGCCTCATCGCGCGCCACCGTGAGTGCAATCGCCTGGGCGACTTCCGATGTTCGCTCGAGGGATGTTCCCTCAGGCATGTCCACTATCACCTGGAACTCGCTCTTGTTGTCGAACGGCAACATCTTGACGGTGACGAGCTTGGTCGGGATCAGCAGCACGGCGAGGAGTAGCATCGCCACCATACCACCATACGCGAGTAGTCGTTTCTTCATGTTGCCCAACAGTTCTTCGATGGTGCGACGGTACCAGCCTGCAAGACGTCCCGTGGGCAGCGGTTCTTCGGCGGAAGCATCGTGCTGGCCCTGACCCTCCTGTGGCCTGTGTGCCTTGACCAGGCGCACGGCCAGGTACGGAGTGACAATGAAGGCGACTGCGAGCGAAAACAACATGGCAACCGAAGCGCCGACGGGGATCGGGCGCATATATGGTCCCATCAGCCCGGACACGAATGCCATCGGTAGGATCGCAGCGATCACGGTGAAAGTGGCGAGGATCGTAGGATTGCCCACCTCGTCCACGGCCATGGTGGCGGCCTCGTCCGCGCTGCGGCGTCCAAAGCTGAGATGTCGCGCGATGTTCTCAACCACCACTATGGCATCGTCCACCAAGATACCAATGGCGAACACCAAGGCGAACAGCGTAATGCGGTTCAAGGTGTAGCCATATAGCCGGTACACCATGAGTGTGAGCGCCAGGGTCACCGGAACAGCCACCAATACCACCACGGCTTCGCGCCAACCGAGTGTGAGCCATACGAGGACGACGACACCTACGGTGGCGATGAAGATGTGGAACAAGAGCTCTCGTGATTTCTCCGTCGCGGTCTCACCGTAGTCGCGTGTGATCGTCGTGCGTACGTCCTCCGAGACCACGTGCCCACGCAATTCCTCGGTACGCTCCATCACGTTGTGAGCGATCGTCGCTGCGTTGGTGCCTTCCCGCTTGGCGATCGCGATGGTTACTGCCGGTTCGAAATCGGTACCGGTTCCACCGCCGGGCAGAAAGCTGACATAGCTATCTGGTTTGGCAGGTCCATCTGTCACATCCGCTACGTCACGCAGCGTGATGGGTCGGTCGTTCATGACTCCGACGACGACACCCCGTACCTGCTCGACGTTGCGCAACAGGTGGCCGACTCGGACCGGAATGCTGCGGTTGGCACTGAGAATGTCACCGGCGGGCAGCTCGGCATTGTTTACGCCCAGGATGTGAAACACGGCTGCTGCCGAAAGACCGCGGGCTGTTAGTGCCTGTGGGTCGAGCGTGACCGACACCTCGCGCGGCGCTCCCCCGATCACCCAGGTCTCGGCCACGTCGGGGATGCGCTTGAGTTCGTTGGCGAGTTCCGCAGCCTGTTGACGGAGGATGTAGCCATCACCGGCGTCTGAGCCCCCGGAAAGGGTGAGCGTGAAGATCGGGACTTCATTGATGCCGTGTAGTGTCACCAGAGGCTGCGTCGCTCCTGGCGGCGACTTGTCAGCGTTGGCGTACAGCTTGCCGTAGAGGCGAGTGAGAGCTACGTCGGGATCAGTGCCGACTTCGTACCGCGCGGTGATCAATGCTCCGTCGCTCTGAGCGGCACTGTAGACGTATTCGACCCCAGGGATCTCCCAAATGGCACGCTCCAGTGGCTCCACGATGCGGCGCTCTACCTCGCGTGGGCTGGCACCTGGAAGCCCGACCGCAACGTCGATCATCGGCACCTTGATCTGGGGCTCCTCCTCTCGCGGCGTTGTGAGTAGTCCACCGACGCCAGCCGCGAGCGAAGCGCCTATCAGAAGCGGTGTTAGCTTCGAGTTGAGGAAGCGTTGTGCAACTGATCCGGAGAACCCGGTCTTCATGGTACGATCCTCTCGCCGGGCTGCAGGCCGCTCAGCACTTCCACTCTCGGCTCCTCTGTGTCGTCACCAGTGGTTGCCGTTGCAACTGTGCGTCCCAGCCTGACCCAGCGAATGAGCTCACCTTGTTCGGTCACGACCCGCACGCCGGTAAGCTGTCCCCGGCGAACAACCGCGCGCTGTGGGATCGCGATGCCCATGCGGGTACCTGCGGGAACGAGGGCGGTAACGGCGACTCCTGTGGGCCAATCTGCTGGGAGGCTGGCGCGTACCTGAACGGTGCGGGTCATCGGATCTGCCCCAGACGCAACCGCTGTCACCGGAGCACCGGTGGAGAGTCCAGAGCCAGTGCTGACCGTCAGCAGCGAGCCGACCTCGACGTGTGCTGCTACGTCGGCCGGAACCGAGACCACGGCCTCGCGGGCTCCGGTAGCTTCTATCGTCATGAGCGGCATGCCCGGTGCTGCGAGGTCACCCTCGTTGATGTTGCGAGCGGCGATCGCTCCGTCGAACGGTGCTTGGATTGCGGCGTATCTGTCTGCGGCCTCTACCTCACTGAGGGTCGCCTCCGCCAGTGCCAGTTGCGACTCCGCCTGCGTCAGACCCAGGCGCGCTGCGTCACGCTGCACTAATGGGACGACATCCATCGAGTAGAGCGTGTCCATACGGGCTGACTGTCGGACGGCCTCATCGCGCGCTGCGCGTGCGGCCCTGAGAGCTGCCTCGGCTTTGGCGCGATTGACGGCGATGTCTTCGGTGCCCAAGCGAATCAGCGTCTGGCCGGCGCGCACTTTGTCACCGACCTCGACTGGTATGGCGCTCACCCGTGCCATCATCCTCGTGGAGAGTGCGGCCCGGTTTGCGGCATGCACGGTTCCTTCCACCGGCATCACCGTCGTGAGTTGCTCGGCTGCCACGGTCACCGTGCCGGCCGTCGTCTCGGTCGGCGCTGCGTGCTCAGAGGACTCGTGTCCACAAGCTACGGCACCGAGCGTCAATAAGGTCAGGGAGGTCTTCCTAATCATCTGTCGTTTACTCCGTAGGCGAAGTCAAGCGCAGCCAGAGCTAGAAACAGGTCGCGGCGCGCCGATAGCAGACTCAGCGTCGCAGCGGTGGCGGCTGCTTGAACATCGAGTAGTTCGGTGATAGTACTGGCGCCAGTCTGATACCGGAGGCGCGCCTGCTCCAATGCTTGCTGCGCTTCGCTGTCGGCCGATGCTGCGACCGAGACCCGTTCGGTTGCTGCGGCCAACATGCGTTGTGTCCTGGTTACCTCGAGGCGGGCCTCGTCTTCGGCGGCTGCCAGACGCGCATCCGCTGCGCGTCGCTCGGCCTTGGCTCTGTTGATGGCGCCAATGCCCGCGAGGCCTGGAAACAGCTTCCATTGCAGCCCGATTCCAATCGTCCAGCCACCGCCCCCAGCGCCAAAGAAATTTGATTGGCCGAAGTAGCCATAGGATCCAAATGCCGCCACTGCAGGCAAGTTCTTACCCCAAGCACTCCTGACTGCAGCAGCCGCCGCACTGTTGCCCATGCGATGCGCAACCACGTCGCCGCGATCATCGATCGTGCACACGGCATCGGCCCCTTCGCAGGCGGAGCTACCGTCTCCGACTAGCGAATCGGTTAGCGTGATCGGTGTGCTGTCGGGTAGGGCGAGCATGGTCCGGAGAGCAGACAAGGCATTGTCCGCCCGGGCCCGAGCTGCCAGCAGTTGTGTTTCGGTGCCGGCGGCGTGGACCCGTGCCAGACGGGCATCGAGGCTGGTTACGAGGCCCTGTTGCTGCATGGCCTCGGCCTGGCGTGCGTGACTCAGCGCTGCCTCCAGGGCTGCCGCTAGAGCTTCAACCTGGCGGGCGGACAATTGCGCGTCCCAGTAGGCCCGTGTCACGAAGAAGGTGGTGGCACCGGCGGCTCTGGAAGCTGCAGCTTCGCGGGCGGAGGCGGCACGCTTCGCGGCCGAGTGGCCAAAGATCCCTTCGGCAGTGAAGATGGGGAGCTCGATTGTCGCTACCGTATTGAACCCGTTGTAGGGATCGGGACTGTTGAGGGCGTCGAGCGCCAGGTCCTGAGCCTGAAAGTTCGACTGCCTGAGTTTGAGGCCAAACACGGCCACCGGGTCATTGGTGCGGAGGAAACCCATGTCCACGCCGATGCTGGGCAGATACGCCGGTGTGGCTTCCTGCGCACGCCCCGCAGCGGCGTCAGCCTCGGCCCGCTCGGCCCGGAGGCTGGGGTTGTGCTCGTGGGCCCGCTCGATGGCAGCATGCAGTGACAGCCGGACCGTGTCCGGCTGGGTCGCCGGCACAGCCGGCTGAGCAGCCATTAATAGTATAATAGCAATAATCATATGTATAGTCCCCAAAAAAAGACGCTTTTGGGCGCCTCTGAAGCAGGCCGGCCGCGCAGGTTAGACATCGCACTTCCTGATGCACTCCAAGATGTGTCGTACCTTCGGTTCCACGATCCGGTAGTGGACGTGTACGCCGTCGCGTTCCGCTGCAACGATACCGTAGCCCCGCATCTTTGCCAGGTGCTGCGACACGATGGCCTGAGGCATATCGAGCTGGTCCTGAATCTCGGATACCGTGGCTTCGCCCATCTCGAGGACCTCGACGATCTTCAGCCGCTCCGGATGGCCGAGCAGTTTGATTGCGTCGGCAGCCCGGGAGAGGGCAGCGGGATCGATGCCTCGCAGCAGAGGTTTCTTGGTCGTTCTGGACATAGAAAATAGAGTAATAGCAATAATACTATGTGTCAACCCCAAGCGCTTCCCGATCGCGAGTGCAGCTAGATGTCCAGGTTCTTCACGAACTTCGCGTGGTTCCGGATGAACTCCCGCCTTGGTTCGACCTCGTCACCCATCAGTTCCTCGAACAGCCGGGAAGCCATCGAGGCGTCCTCCAGTTCGACCTTGTGGATGGTACGGGCGGAAGGATCCATGGTGGTGCGCCACAGTTGGTCAGGGTTCATCTCACCAAGACCTTTGTAGCGCTGTACCGCGATGGTGCCTTTCTTGCTCTTGCCGCCGTTCTGCAGTCGCTTGATGTACTCATCACGCTCGCTGTCGTCGTAGGCGTAGAACTCTTCCTTGCCCCTTGCGATGCGGTACAGCGGTGGCTGAGCAATGTAGACGTATCCCGCTTCGATGAGCGGACGCATTTGATTGTAGAAGAAGGTGAGCAGCAGCGTGCGGATGTGTGCACCATCCACATCGGCGTCGGTCATGATGATGATCTTGTGGTAGCGGGCGTCGTCGAGCTTGAGCTCGTCTTGACCCACACCTGTCCCAATGGCGGTCACCAACGTGCGGATCTCCTCGTTGGACAGGATCTTGTCTACCCGCGCCTTCTGCACATTGAGGATCTTCCCGCGCAGAGGTAGAATCGCCTGGAACGAGCGGTCACGACCTTGCTTGGCGGATCCGCCGGCACTATCGCCCTCAACGATATAGAGTTCACACAGAGAAGGGTCGGTCAGGGAGCAGTCTGCCAACTTCCCGGGAAGGACACTGCTCTCGAGAGCGCTCTTCTTGCGCACCAGCTCACGTGCCTTACGTGCCGCCTCGCGGGCGCGCGCTGCGCTCAACGCCTTGTCGATGATCGCCCTGGTTGCCGAAGGAGTCTCCATCAAGAAATTGCCCAGGCATTCGTAGACCACTGTCTTCACAACCCCTTCGACCTCGGAGTTGCCCAGCTTCGTCTTGGTCTGCCCCTCGAACTGCGGCTCCTTCACCTTGACGTGGAGTACAGCTGTGAGACCTTCACGCACATCGTCTCCACTCAGCGCGAAACTCACCTTTTTCATGAGCCCCTTGTTCTTGGCGGTCTCGTTGATTGCGCGGGTCACGGCGCTCTTGAACCCAGTTAGGTGCGTGCCGCCCTCATGAGTGTTGATGTTGTTGACGAAGGAGAACACATTTTCCGAGAAGCCATCGCTGTACTGCATGGCAACATCGACTTCGACCTCGTCCTTCACCGTGGCGAAGTGGATAACCTTGTTGTGCAGCGGTCTTCTGCTACCACGCAAGTACTGTACGAATTCGGAGATCCCCTTTTTGTAACAGAACAGCTCGTTTTGCTCCAGGCCGGCTCTCTTGTCGTTGATCGTCAGGGTGACACCGGAGTTGAGGAACGCCAGCTCACGCAATCGATTGGCAATGGTGTCGTAGTCGTAGTTGATTTCCGTGAAGATCTCAGGGTCGGGCCTGAAGGTGACCCTGGTGCCCGTTCGCTTGGCGGAGCCAGTCACCTCAAGCTTCTGCACTGTCTTGCCGCGCTCAAACGCCATATGGTGTTCCTCGCCGTCACGGCGCACCCACACATCGAGCCGCTCGGATAGCGCGTTCACCACGGACACCCCGACCCCGTGCAAGCCACCAGAGACCTTGTAAGTGCTCTTGTCGAACTTGCCGCCGGCGTGGAGGGTAGTCATCGCAACCTCCAGACCCGGCTTCTTCTCGGTCTTGTGCACGTCGACCGGGATGCCCCTGCCGTTGTCCATCACGGAGATCGAATTGTCTGCGTTGATCGTAACGCCGATGTGGCTGCAATAGCCGGCCATCGCCTCGTCGATCGAGTTGTCGATCACTTCATAGACCAGGTGGTGCAACCCTCGGGCGGCTGTCGAACCGATGTACATTCCGGGCCGTCTGCGGACGGCCTCGAGCCCCTTCAATACCTGGATCGAATCAGAGCTATAGCGTTCTTGAGCGGTCATGGTCCTCGTTTTCCTGAACAAAAAAAGGGGTCGCTTTCGACCCCTGGAGAGGTCTGTTCAATATACCCACTTGGGGATGTGCTGGCAACGGACCCCAAAATGGATAAGAGCTTGTGGTACATGGGTTTAGAGCGGGAGCGCAAAGCCGTGAGTGGGCTCGCCAGGTGGCACAGGAAGCTGCTCCAGACCGCCTCGGTCGAGGGTCGGCGCCATTTTGAGCGGCTTTGCCCACCAACGCCCTTACAGCCTACTCCGCGCGCCACAATATCCGCTTGATCCGCTTTCCGCGCCTAGCGAACTGCTTGACAATCTCTGGGGACATTATCTGCAGCTCCTGCATCCACGCCGCTGACTTGACGCTGACTACCAAGGTGCCGTCTCGCAGCACTTCGTGCGGAGTAGCTACGCTGGCGATCTTGGGGCCGACGAGCTGCGGCCATTCGGGGATGATGCTAGCCTGTTGAATCCGGTGCTTCATTCCGTGGCGTTCGAAGTACCGGTCCAGAGCCTCTCCAAGCGGGACGCCCCGACGCATGTCATTGGGATCACGCGGCCTACCGTGCAATCGCTCCCCCTACCATGCGCCAGCGCGGACGCTCGAACAACGCTGCCGGCACTTCGGCATCGCGGGGGGCGGTGATGATCGCCTGACCTGGCAGCGATTCCTTGATCAGCAGCAGTAGCCGCTCCTGCCTATCCTGGTCCAACTCGGCGAAGACGTCGTCGAACAGGGCGATCGGTGCCGTGTCATGCGACGTGCTGAGGGCCTGCGCCTCCAGCAGGCGCAGTGCGATGGCCGCAGTACGCTGCTGCCCTGCCGAGCCGAAGCGCCGGATGTCGCGTTCACCTAGCGTGAGGAGTAGATCGTCACGGTGGGGTCCGACAGTAGTCGTACCTCTCCGCAAGTCGCGTTCGATGCGCAGCCGCAGGTTTTCCTGGATCCCCTCGGCCGCACCGTCCGGCGTCCAATGGCGGGACGAGTAGACCATGCCTGGTGCGGTGCGCTCCCCCATCGAGGTACACAACTCGGTGAAGCGGGATTGCCACTCGACGGCCCATCGGTGTCGTCGGGCCGCGACTTTGGCAGCTGCTACTGCCACGGGGCGATCAAACGCCTGAGCCTCGCTCGCGTTGCCACGCTTCAACGCTGCGTTGCGCTGTTTCATGGCCGCCTTCCAATCTGTCAGAGCCGCCAGGTGAGTCGCATCCGACAGCGACAGAAGCACATCGAGATAACGGCGGCGGCCGGCCGGGCCACCATCGACAATCGAGCGGTCGGCGGGAGAGAGGACCACGGCAACAACCAATCCCACGGCATCAGACAGTCTCTTGATCTCCTTGCCATTGGCCGTGACTTTCTTGCGACGGCCGTGGATCTCGTAACCCACGGTGACTCGTGGGCTGGCGTCGCCGGCGATGAAGAACCCGGCTTCGCCGAAACGCACCAGCTCGCGGTCCATTGCGCCCCGAAGCGAACGGAACAACACGAGGTAGTAGACCGCCTCCAAGAGATTGGTCTTACCGTGGCCGTTGTCTCCGATTATGACCACCCCGTCGGGAGGAAGCTCCAGGTCGAGGGAGGCCAGGTTGCGGAAGTTCCTGACGGTCAGAGAAGCCAGCCTCACACACACCTCCACTTGGCATCCGAGACCTGCATGCCGCTATCGGATCGCCAGGCTATTGGCCGCCTCGAGAGCCAGCAGCCTGTGCTTCAGCTGCAGCCCGCCGCCGTAGCCACCGAGCTTGCCGCCAGCCGCCACCACGCGATGACACGGGATCACGAGTGGAAGCGGATTCCTGCCGTTGGCGGTACCGACGGCTCGAACGGCTTTGCGGTTGCCGATCCTGCGTGCCAGCTCGCCGTAGGTTATGGTCTCGCCGTACGGAATCGCCTGCACGGCCCGCCACACGCGCTGACTGAACTCGCTCCCAGCAGCTCGAATAGGAAACGTGAATTCCTTGCGCTCACCCATGAGGTATTGCTTGAGCTCACGTGCCACCCGTTGCTGGGATCGTCCTCTGGGGCGGCTCCGGCCGCGACGATTGAGCTCGATACGGCTGACTGCTCCGCCACTCATCGTGACTGCCAAGCATGTGATCGGAGTGTCAACTGTAAACGGCAGAGCTGGGGTGGTCACTTGCCGCTGAACTCTGGTTCACGCTTCTGCAGGAACGCGCCCATGCCCTCCTTCATGTCCGCGGTCGCGGCCAGGAGACCGAAGTGGTTGGCCTCCAGCAGCAAGCCCTCATCGAGCGACATGTCGCAGCCTTGGTCGATCGCCTCGAGCGAGAGCCGTACTGCGAGGGGGCCCATCGCCATGATGCCGCGCAGCGCCGACTCCGACTCCTGCATGAGATCGTCGGCTGCCACTACCTTGTGCACCAAGCCCAGCTGCAGCGCCTCCTCGGCTCCTACCATCCGGCCCGAGATTATGAGATCGATTGCACGACCTTTCCCAATCAGCCGGGGCAGCCGCTGGGTCCCGCCGTAGCCTGGACAGATGCCGAGCTTCACTTCGGGCTGGCCGAACTTGGCCTTCTCGCTGGCGATCCGAAGATGACAAGCCATGGCGAGTTCGCAGCCACCGCCTAGTGCGAATCCGTTGACCGCTGCGATCACCGGCTTGCCGCAGGTTTCGAGGCGGCGGTAGACGTCCTGGCCTCTGAGAGCACGTGCCTTGCCATCGAACGGCCCTTGCTGGGCGAGTTCGCTGATGTCAGCTCCAGCTACGAACGCCTTGCCGGCGCCGGTTACGATCACGCCGCCTATATCGTCGCGGCCTGTGATCTCGTCAACTGCCTGGCTTAGCTCGGCCATCACCTTGTCGTTCAGCGCGTTCAGTTTGTCGGGGCGGTTGATGGTGAGGAACGCGATCCGGTCTTTGACTTCGAATAGCAGGTTCTCGTATGACATGGTCGGCTTTCTGGATCGAATTACCGGTTTGGGCGTGCTCATAAGATAGTGGGCGGGAGCGTGGAGCGTGGAGCATCGCATGGGACCTCAGCGTTCTCGCCGGCCCGATGCGATGCGGCCCGTGCTCGTGGAGTAGTGCCACGCCGCATCTAACCTATTTCCGTGGTCGGCAGCCCGAGAGGCACACCCATCCTCAATTTTGAAGGGAACATAGATGTCACAGTTCTGTGGGAAGCCTACACCGGGATGTAGCCAGGCTCACCGATCGAGGCTGCCCGCAGCGGGGTGCTGCCTAGCAGGTGGGTTGTACATCACTTGTGGTGACCATCCGTGTGATACGCGGCTTCCCCGTCGAGGCAGTCATGGGCAATGATGATCTTTGTGAACGTGCTGTTGGCCGGACCCCGATCCGATGCGTGGTTGCCACTGTGGTCCCGAAGTGGCCTATTTTGAGGGCTGTCCCGATCCATTCGACATTGCGGCCAAGTGGTATGACGAGGACCTGAAATGAACCGGTCGATTACGAGGAACAGACGGCTTGTCTGGCCGGCCAGATGCTCAAGGCGTAGTCACAGGAGCCGAACCAGGGTTGTGCCGGCGAGTCATGCGATACGGACATAAGGTGACTGGTCTGGTTCCGCTGATCTGTGGCAGCGAACTGGGGGTTGCTGCCAGGCAGCTGTCCGACGGGCCAGAGTGGGTAATTTAGTAGGGTGTTGGTAATTCGGGAGTCCACCAGCGGTGGAGCAGTGTGGCTGGATCCCACAGGTATCATATCGTGACCGGTGTGGGCGGTCTGGATAAGATCGGCCGCGCAGATTGGGAGGTGAGAATGACCGAGAAGGCAGTAGTGGAGGATCTGCTGAACCAGCGAACATGGGCTGTGGTTGGGGCATCTCGAGGGGGTAGGAAGTTCGGCAACGTGGCCAGTCGAGAGCTGAGGAAGAAAGGCTATCGAGTGATCCCGGTGCATCCAGATGCCGAGAACATCGACGGCGAGCGGTGCTATCGAAGCTTGAGCGAGTTGCCGGATGAGGTTGGAGCATTGCTACTAGTGGTCCCTCCGGCCGAGACTGAGAAGGTGGTCCGAGAGGCCTCGGAGACGGGTATAGGCCGCGTTTGGATGCAGCAGGGAGCAGAGTCAGATTCGGCGATCCGACACTGCCACGAGCAGGGGATGAGTTTGGTGCACGGTGAGTGCATTCTCATGTATGCGGCACCAACGGGCGTCCATAGGCTGCACCGTTGGGTGTGGCGACTGTTGGGCAAGCTGCCACAATGACTCGGTGGGCCCATCGGGAGGGAATGCGTGTCGCAGAGCGGGAATCGGTGGGGGCGTTTGATGGTGGTGTTGGGGCATCCGGGGTTGACTGAAATGAAGCGACTCGAGGAAGATCTATCAGCGGGCATCTGGACATTGCCGTCGTTCCCGGTGGTGTTGGTGACGGCCGGTGAGAACGTGATGACCGCAGGTGCATTTCATTTTTATTCCTTCGACCCTCCTTCTCTAATGGTAGGCATCATGCCCGATAAGTACACTCACGATTTGATTACGGAGCACGGCGATTTTGGAATCAACATCCCGACGGTGGACCAGATTCAGGCTGTGCGGATATGTGGCGCGGTGTCGGGCAGAGATGTGCCAGATAAGTTCGCGAGGGCGGGCCTCTCGCCATTTGACGGCCTGTCGATCAAGAGCTATTTGATCAAGGAGTGTCCCCTGAACATCGAATGCAAAGTGGTGCACAGGCTCGCATACAAGGGCAGCCATCAGTGGTTTGTTGGGGAGATCAAGGCGGTGCACCGAGACGACAGCTATGAACCGGATCAAGCCTTGATGTTCTGGGGACGTGCGTATCGCAAGGTTGGCGAGCTCCTGGAAGGGGTGTGAACTGGTCTGGGGGGTAGGGCGAACCAGCGGAAGCGGAGGATGCAAATGACGATCAGTGACTTTGCGGACCGGGAGAAGACGGCGATGGCAATGCGCGTAACTGCTGCAGCACTCGTGCTGCTAAGCACCAGCTGTCAGCCTGCTCAGCAGCAACGGCTAACGGTCGAAGAAGTAACCGCCATCGCAGATTCCGTGGGAGTCCTATTCGATCAGATTCCCCAAGCGGTCAACGCTTTGGAGATTGATCGGTTGCTCGGGTATTACCGCGAGGCTGAGAATCTGACCTATCTGGCAGGCGGCCGGATCACTCGCTCTCATGAGGCCTTCGCCGCCATCATGGATGGGCAGTTCCGTAGCGCCGCTGAGGCCGACTTACGGTGGCTGGAGAGGTACGTAGACGTACTCGGCCGTGACGTGGCAATTGCATCTGCGACGTTTGAGTTTACGATGGTTCTCCAAAGAGGAGATACTGCTCGGTCGTCCGGCACGTATATGGCAGCCTACGTACGCCGTGACGGTGAGTGGAAGATCGAACACACCGGGCACACGTTCCCGGCGGGCGCACAGTAGTCCGCTCCGGCGCATGCGAAGGGTCGGCCGTATGAGGAGCGACTGCCAGTCGGCTGGAACCGGGCACTGAGGTCATGACGTCGATCGAGTCCGTCAAGAGAGTACTCATTCGCGATCTGGCGGCGCTCCGCGACGAAGTGCGGGCCTACAGCGATGAGCTCGATCTGTGGATTTGTCCTGAGGGTATCGTGAATTCCGCTAGTAATCTGGTGCTCCATTTGACGGGGAACGTACTGCACTACATCGGTGCCGGACTCGGTAAGACCCGCTATGTCCGCGACCGCGCGGCCGAGTTCGGCAGCCGGAATGTTCCCAGGGTCGAGCTGGAGGCCCGGATCGAACAAGCGATCGATGCGGTGAGGTGTGGGATGGATGGGCTCGACAGCGATGACATGGAGCGCGAATACCCACTGGAGGCTGGGGGGGGCATCGGCCATCGACCGGCCTCTTCTTGACTCATTTGGCGGCACATCTGGCATACCATCTTGGACAGGTGGCCTACCACCGCCGAGTGGTCACGGGACAGGAGGAAGGTGTTGGAGCACAGTCCATTGCGGCGCTGCTGGATGGCTGATGCGGCATGCTTAAACGAGCAGTTGTTCGCGACAGATGAGTGTGAAAGGGATTGCGCCCGGCAAGCCAGATTGAGGAACCAATGATATCGGCAATCGTCCATGTAGGGCGAGATCAAAGCACTGAATGAATGCCGATCTGGCTGAGATCGTGGCAGTGCGTCTGCAGAAGCTCCGGCGAGTGGACGCAGCATGTCTGCGTGCGATCCACAAGGACGTCTCTCGGCAAGTGGTGCCGGAGCCCGCCAGAGCGGTGATTCGCTTGGCGACGGATATCGTCGAGCGAGATCCGCCGGGTGGATACGCGATGGCCTACCTCCTGATCAGCTATCATCCGACGGCGCAAACTCACGTTCGTGCCCGTGATCTGCAGCAGTTCGGCAGACGGATGCGGAGCTGGGGTGAAGCGGACGTTGTGGCGGGCTTGGCGGGGCCGGCATGGCGTGAGGGACAGATATCGGCCGCTCTGATTCACAGGTGGGCTCGCTCACGAAATCGGTGGTGGCGCCGTGTAGCGCTGGTGAGCACGTTGCCACTCAACGTGAAGTCGCATGGTGGAACGGGAGATGCACCTCGCACCTTGGCCGTCTGTCGGCTTCTAGTGAGTGATCGTGACGACATGGTGGTCAAGGCCATGTCGTGGGCTTTGCGAGCGCTGGCGGAGCGAGAGCCTCGCGCCGTAGCCGATTTTGTCACGGCGCAGGAGGATCGGCTTGCACGCCGTGTGGTTCGTGAGGTTCGTAACAAACTACGGACCGGACGGAAGAGTGTATGAGAGACCGGAGTGCAGACAAATGGGGTAACGAGCGATCACATATGTGTAGAAACATCCGGACTCTGTACAACTTCGACCCGCCAGCTTCGGACGATTAGATCCGTGCCGCTGCGTTGCAGTTCGTTCGCAAGGTGAGCGGCTTCCGGAAACCGTCTAAGGCAAATGAGGATGTTCTCGAACGAGCGGTGGACAGTGTGACCCAAACCACATCCGATCTGTTGCGATCGTTGGTGACCAACGCTGGGCCACGCGATCGGGAGGTGGAAACCGCCAAGGCTCGTGCACGGGCTGCCAAGCGGTTCGGATAGATGGGCGATACGTCCGACGGCAGAGGCATGTGATCATTGTGCGGGGGACGCCTGAGTTGTGACGTCGGAAGCTGCTCTCACGCTTACTACTCTGATCTTTGCAGCCGCGCTACTCTATTCGGCGGTCGGGTTTGCCGGCGGGTCGGGGTACCTGGCTGCCATGGCCCTGTTCGGTGTTGCGCCGTTGGTGATGAGGCCAACGGCCTTGACTCTCAACATCTTCGTGGCTGCCGTTGCGACAGCCAGATACTATCGTGCCGGAGCATTCTCATGGAGCGTGTTTTGGCCCTTTGCGGCTGCGTCCGTTCCGTTTGCCTTTATCGGTGGTTCGCTGACTCTTCCCGGCGCGGTGTACCGTCCGGTCGTGGGCGCGATTCTGGTGTATGCCGCTTGGCTGTGTCTCCGACGTTCAACCGCCGCAGCTGAGCCGGAGACGCGAAAGCCCCGGCCTGGTGTGGTAGCGGTGGCCGGAGCGGCGATTGGCTTCTTGGCCGGACTGACCGGGGTGGGTGGGGGGATCTTCCTGAGCCCGCTGATCATCCTGGCGGCCTGGGCTGAAGTGAGAGTGGTTTCAGGAATCGCTGCAGCATTCATACTGGTCAATTCGGCAGCCGGCCTCTTGGGAATGCTGTCGCGATCGATGGCCTTGCCGACGCAGTTGCCACTCTGGGCCGCGGCGGCCGTAGTTGGTGGACTGCTGGGTTCCGAGCTGGGAAGCCGGTACCTGAGCAGCAAGACGATTCAGAGGTTGTTGGCCGTCATTCTCGCAGTCGCCGGACTGAGAATGGCTTTGTCTATCCCTTAGGCATGAGGTGCCTTGCAAGTCATGGGGCGCTCGTGATACCAGCAGCATCGGGCACGGTTCGTGCCTAAATCGATCATTCGCCGTGCTCGCACCTCAGAAGCCCATGTGCTGACCGCGATAGCGCATGCCGCGAAACGACACTGGGGATATCCCGAACACTGGATCAGTGCATGGATCGACGAGCTCACCGTGACTCGGGATTACGTCGCAGCACACCATGTATATCTAGCCGAACTGGAAACCGAGGTTGCCGGTTTCTACGCGCTGTACGAAGCGGAGTCCAGGTGGAGCCTGGATCAGCTGTGGGTGCGGCCGCTCAGCATCGGACTGGGGATCGGTCGGCTGCTGTATCGCCATGCACTGGAGACGGCACGGCGCGGCGGATGCGCGGAATTGCCGATCGACTCGGACCCGAACGTCACTGGTTTCTACGAGAGGACGGGCGCTGAGCGGCGCGGCACGTTCAGCGCGCCGATGGACGGATGCCACCGCGAGCGGCCGCAGTACGTTGTTCGGTTCGACTAGCGGAGCCGTCTGCCCAAGCAGATATTCTCGAAAGGAGTGTCGCGCGGAATCAGGGGGAGTCAGAGCTACTGCAATTGACGACTCGGCCGCTTGCGGCCCATTCACGGTGTCTCAGCAATGACATCAGGCAATCATTTCTGGGAGCAGCAGGAACAGGTCGAGAAGTTTGCAGCGCGCGAGCCCGATCTTCGGTTGACCGGACTCCTCAAGACGTATCCGGAACCATCTTCTGTCAGAGTGCTGGACCTCGGGTGTGCCGGGGGTCGCAACACGGGGCTGCTGGCTCGAGACGGATTCGACTTCCACGCGGTAGACAGCGCCGCCGCGATGGTCGCGAGAACTCGAGAACGCGTGGCTCAGTTCGTGGGAGACGAAATCGCTGAACGACGAGTACGCCTTGGCAGAATGGAGGATCTGGGCGACCTCCGAGATGAGACGTTTGGACTAGTGGTGGCACTGGGGATCTATCACCAGGCCGAGTCGCACGCTCACTGGAACCGAGCGCTTGCCGAGACTCACCGGGTACTCGGTGCGGGTGGTCTGGTGCTGACATCCACATTCAGCCCCCGATCGCAGCCGCGTGGCATGCCGCTCAGGCCGGTTCCCGGTGAGGAGCATATGTACGACGGTTTCAGTTCGGGCCCCCTATGCCTCGTGACAGCCGACGAGTGGGACGCGGCAATGCTGGCACTTGGATTCGTCACGCACTCGGTCACGGAAACGGTACGAGTGGAGACGGAGGGTGGCTTCCGGGTCACCGTGAACGGCCTGTACTGTAAGGCCGCTGGGGAGGGGCCTCGCCCGGATGAGGCGATGCTGCCACGGTAGTGGAGGGCCTCTCAAGCATCGGAGGTTCCGATGACCGGGATGTCATGCTGTCGCGCATGGTCGAGGCATCACGCGAGGTATGGCGTGATTGGCTTGACAGGAGTCCGGAGGACAGATGAGCCAGAATGAAGATGATGCTCCTGATGCACGCGAGCCGCTGCCACGGCTTTCAGAGGTAGACCGAGAGGAGCTGTTGCGGCTAGCACGGCAGACGCTGATCCAATATCTGGGCGCGGGCGCGGTGCCAAGCTGCAAGACGGACCGTTCCGCCTTGTTGGAACAGCGTGCGACGTTCGTTACGCTGACGGTACGGGATTCCGGGATGCTGCGCGGTTGCAGAGGAGAGGTTGTGGCGCGTCAGTCCTTGATCGAGTCCGTCATCAACATGGCCGTTGCTGCGGCGACCGACGACCCGCGATTCCCGGTCGTCGACCTTGCTGAGGTTCCTGGCTTGCACATTGAGATAAGTGTCCTCTCGCCCATGGAGCCGATCGAGCCAGGGGCTGTAGAAATCGGCAGGCACGGGCTCATGATCGTGAAGGGCCGCAACGCGGGACTGCTGCTGCCACAAGTGCCAATCGCGTACAGGTGGGATCGGGAGGAGTTTCTGGACGCCGTGTGCCGCAAAGCCGGCCTCCCCCTGGGAACGTGGCGGAGTGCCGGGGTACAGCTATACGGATTCGAGTGCGAGGTCTGGGGAGAACGTGACTGATATAGGCCGCGGTCACGAGTGGCATAGGCACTAGACGCTTGATGGTCTGCAACGGTATGGCATGGAACGAATGAATGAGGCATGCGATCGAGACAAGTGGCTGGCAGACGGCAGTGCAGCTGCAGTCCCAGAACACTTGTTTCACCGGCTTCGCGAACTGGGAATTGAGGCGCCGCCGGTTCATCACCCTCCGGTGTTCACAGTGGAGGAGGCCAAGCGGCTACGCGGTAAGATCGAGGGGTGTCACACAAAGAGTCTGTTTCTCCGTAACAAGAAGGGTAATATGTGGCTGGTCATCTGTACGGAGGATCAGCAGGTAGATCTGAAGCAGCTGGGGAATCTGCTGGGTGCCGGCCGCCTGTCCTTTTGCAGTGCTGATCGCCTGATGAAGTATCTGGGTCTCATCCCGGGAGCGGTGAGCCCTTTTGGAGTCGTCAACGATAAGGGCGGTGTCGTGCGGGTCGTTCTGGACAGGAGAATGCTTGAGCGCGAGCCACTCAACTTCCATCCGCTCGACAACTCCATGACTTCTTCGATCTCGCGGGACGATTTGATCCGGTTTCTCGAAGCGGAGAACCATTCACCCAAGGTTGTTTCCCTTTGACACATGCAACGGGTCTATCTGATTCACTGGAACGAGAAAGAGGCTAGCGACAGGATCAAGCAGCTGGAGGCCATTGGGTATGCCGTGTTACACGAACCGGTCATTCCGACGATGCTCCGTGAGCTCAGAGGCAGCCCTCCGGACGCGGTGGTGATCGATTTGAGTCGCGCCCCGTCACGGGGTAGGGACTCGGGGGTGGCGATACGATACTACAAGTCCACGCGCGGAGTGCCACTAGTGTTCGTCGACGGTGCTTCGCACAAGGTTGCAGCCGTTAAACGGTTGCTGCCGGATGCGGCATATACGAGCTGGAGTCGGATTCGGAGCGCACTGGAGCGGGCCATCACGCATCCACCGAAGGGTACTGTCGCGGCACCATCACTGCTCGCCGGTTACTCTGGTACGCCGCTCCCCAAGAAGCTCGGCATCAAGAACGGCGCGACGGTTGTCCTGGTCGGTGGCCCCAAAGGATTCGAGTCGACGCTGGGTCCGCTGCCCGAAGGTGTAACGCTGCGGAAGCAGGCGCGGGGCAAGTGTGATATGATCATCTGGTTTCCAAAGTCGCGGAAGGATCTGGAACGGCGCGTAAGCGAACTGGGAGCGCTTGCTGGGAAAGGGGGCATGTGGATCGCGTGGCCCAAGCAAGCCTCCGGAGTGAAGTCGGATTTGAATCAGGCAATAGTCCGAAGTAGCGGTCTAGCCGTGGGTTTGGTCGACTACAAGATCTGCGCGATCGATGAGACCTGGTCGGGCTTGAAGTTCGCCAAGCGGAAGCCCAAATGACCGGTCCCTCGAAAGTACAGTCGTCGGCCGATCACACCCCCAGGTCGCTACTAGGCCACGCCACGCGGAAGCGGCAGGGTCATGTTCTCTGAAACTGCCGACGTATACGATCTGATCTATCGTGGGCTTAAGGATTTCCAGGACGAGGCGGCACAGGTGGCCGCACTCATCCGATTGCGGATCCCGTTTGCCAAGCGGCTCCTGGACGTGGCCTGTGGAACTGGTGAGCACGCTCGATATCTCGTGCGCGATCACGGTTTTCACGTCGACGGAATCGACCTCGAACCAGCATTCGTCGACATCGCACGGGGAAAGAACCCCGGCGGTACATTCACGTGCGCGGACATGGTCGACTTCGATTTGGGAAGCGAGTACGATGCCGTCCTATGCCTGTTCAGTTCGATTGGATACGTGAAAGATCTGCCCCGACTGGAGCAGTCACTCAGGTCCCTCAAACGCCATGTTGCGCGCGACGGGATGCTCGTGGTGGAGCCGTGGTTCGAACCGGGGGCCATGCAGCACGGATACGTGATGTGCGTGAACGCTGAGGGTGAGGGCCGGAAGGTCTGCAGGATGAGCCGTACTGAGATCGATGGCAGACTGTCGCGTGTCCACTTCGAGTACTTGATTGGCGATTCGCGCGGACTGCGCCGCGCATCGGAGTTCCATGAACTAGGGCTGTTCACACGTGGCGAGATGACTGCTGCGTTCGAGTCCGCTGGGATCGAGGTTGAGTACGACGAGGTCGGGTTCATTGGACGAGGATTGTACCTTGGCACGCGTGTAGATTGATCACAGGGGTGAATGGGGCGGGCCGAGTGAGTCGCGATTCAGACGGCCGATTATGCGTCATCCAGGGGCCCCGAAACGGAACAAGGGAAGATAGGCAAGGCCCAGTCATCGAGACACTGGTATGGATAAGGTAAACCTGGCAGAGAAACTGACGCTCTTCTCAGAGCACTGGAGCCCCCGCGTCGTCGGTGAGCTCAACGGACAATACGTCAAGCTCGCAAAGGTCTTGGGGGAGTTCGAGTGGCACAAGCACCCGAATGAAGACGAGCTGTTTCTCGTGCTTGCGGGGTGTCTCGTCATCAAGTTGCGAGATCGCGATGTCTGGTTGGAACCGGGTGAGTTCTTCATCGTCCCAAGAGGGGTGGAACACAAACCGGTAGCGGACCGGGAAGCGCACGTGCTGCTGTTCGAACCCGTGTCGACGCTGAATACAGGCGATGTGAGGAGCGATCACACGGTGGAGGATCTCCAGTGGATATAGGCGGGCAACGAGGGGCCTGCTCCTCGCACACCGTATATGTTATTTGAGGCAGAGCGGCCGCGGTGCCAGCGACCCCGACTGCGCATTCGGGCGGCCAGAGCCTGGAAACTTGAGTCAACACCAGGATGGGATCATGAGTCACAACAGGGCAGAGTCAGTATGCGTCGCATGTGGGCGGGACAAGCAACAGACTCCATTACTGGCTCTGGAGTACCAAGAATCGCGGTTGTGGATTTGTCCGCAGCACCTACCGGTGCTGATTCACGATCCTCACCAGCTGATCGGCAGGCTGCCGGGTGCTGAGAACCTGAGTCCCGCTGAGCACCACGACTAGCTGACTCTCGGAGAGTGGCCGTCTAGGGCGATGAGACGAACGCAACTGATCGGGGTACTGCTCTGGCGCGGGGGTCTGCTGCTGGCAGCGGCGGCAACGGTGTTCGAATCGATCCGCTGGCTCTTGCGCGTCATCGATGTTCCG
>CP070666.1:4822849-4844412 GCA_020351775.1 Gemmatimonadota bacterium
CTCGGCAGTGTACTGCTGCTGCGCACCAATCGCATCCAGAGTCACCGTCGCCGGAGTCACTACGATCGACACAATCTCCTGCGTCACCGTCAAATCAGCGCTGCCAGTGAAACCATTGGCCGATGCCGTTATCTGTGTAACACCCTCAGCCTGAGTAGTCACCAAACCCGCTGAGTTGACCGTGGCAACCGATTCGTTCGTGCTAGCCCACGCAAACGTAGGCTGTGTCGGCATCGCATTACCGTTCGCATCCTGTGCCTCAGCCGTGAACTGCTGCGTCGCACCCACTGCCGTCAGCGTCACAGCCACTGGCTCCATCGCAATCTGACTCATTACCTGCGACACCGTCACATCAGCCGTGCCCGATACACCCTCGGCAGACGCAGTTATCTGAGACGTACCGTTCCCAACCGCTGTCACCAAACCATCACCATCAATCGTGACAACCGCCCCACCACTACTCTCCGTCCACACAAACACAGGCTGCGTCACCAGCGGATTGCCGCCTGCATCCCGCGCCTCAGCCGCAAACTGCTGCTCATCACCCAGAGCACCCAGTGTGGCCGCAGCCGGAGTAACCACGATCGACGATACCGTCTGCGCCACGGTCAAATTGGCAACACCAACCGCCCCACCCGCCGTAGCCGTGATCTGCGCCGATCCCTCAGCCTGCGCCGTAGCCAAACCCGATGCATCCACCGTGGCTACAGGCTGGTTGTTGCTCGCCCAGAAGAACGTCGGCTGTGTCGTCAAAGCGTTGCCGTTCGCGTCCCGTGCCTCAGCACTGAACTGCAACGTGCCCCCTATCGTCGGGATATTGCCCACCGCAGGCGTGACAACGATCGAACTGACCGCCTGAGAGACCGTCAATCCCGCACTCCCCGTCACACCACCTGCAGAAGCCGTGATCTGAACCGAACCGTTCCCCACGGCAGTCGCAACACCCGCCGCACTAACAGTCGCCACCGCCTCATCAGTGCTGCCCCACGTGAAGCTCACCCCGCTGACGACGTTGCCAGCTCCGTCTTTCGCCACCGCCGAAAACGGTACCGTCTCGCCAAGAGCAGTGAGCGATGCCGCCGAAGGGGTAACCTCAATGGTGGATATGCCGCCTGTCACCACCGCAAAGCTCGAACTGGTGGCAGATGTCAAACCAGATGCAGTCGCATCCAGTGAATAACCACTACCTACCAGATCAATGGTCAAGTTGCTGAACGTGGCCACCCCTGACGCTGTGTTGATCGGGTTCGTACCGCCCAACGTCGCGCCAGCAACGCCCGTCCCTGGGGTGATCGCCAACACCACCGCAGTGCTCGGAGCAGTAACCGCCGCATTGCCGTATTGGTCGACCATCGTCACAGCAACCGTGAAAGCTGCGCCAGCGTCAACGCTCTCCGGCGACACCGTAAATGCCAAACCCGTGGCCTGGTCGTGTACCGCAGTAGCCGTAAACTGTATCGGAGCAACCACCGACATCCCCGACTCCCATGGCGCCGAAGGAGAAGCGGCCGGGATCTGTACCTCAACCGTCTGCGATCCCTCCGTCGAAGTCCCCAAAGTCCAAGTGGCCCGGACGTAACCCTGCACATCCGTCTCCGACGCAGATGCCACAACCGTCCCGCCTCCAGCAATGATCGCAAAATCCACCGCCTGCCCAGCCACCGGATTCCCACCGCTGTCGATCACCCGCACCACCAACTGCTGACCCAACTGCTGACCCACGACCCCCGTCTGCTGATCTCCACCAGCTACCGTCAGAGCCGCAGCTTCACCATACGATGACGCCGTCACCGTCGCGCTGATCTCCGGAACTTCCGGCACCGTCACAGCAGCCGTCTGCGACCCACCTGTCGGACCCATCGTCCAGTTGACTTCCGCATGCCCCGTCGCATCGGTCAGAACAGCGTCCTGCGAGAATTGACCCCCACCAGCATCAGTGAATACAACTGGAATCCCCTCGATCCCCTGACTCGCACCGTCCAATACCTGCACCCGGATGGCGTCCGGCAATGCCGCGCCTGTCGGACCGGCCTGCCCGTCCCCGCTCAGGACCACGACAGAAGCAGGACGCGGTCGCACCAAAATCGCAGCACTGCCCGAAATCGCCGTAGAGTGTACCGTCGCCACCAGACCAGCCTGGCCCGTTCCAGCTCCCGGAGTGACCTCGCCCGTCGCCGGGTCTACTGTCACCAGACCCGCGTCCGGGCTGCTCCATGTAAAGGGAACGTTAGGAATCGTGTCACCGCTGGCGTCGAGCGCCACCGCACTCGGCATCACTGTGTTGCCGAAGAACAACACCGGTACCGGCAGGTCAACCTCCACCGACGCGGCCGACAATCCCGGACCCACGTAGTTCACTGTCTGCGGCGGCAAGTTGTTGTCGCCGGTCTGGCGAATCACCACCTCGCCCGGCTGGTTCTGAAACAGCGATGTCCCAGACTGGTCCAAGAACCCCAAGTTCAACATCATCGTCTCGACTTCGTTCACCAGCTCGACCAGCACCATAATCGATGTAGCCGCCACCGAGCTGGCTTCCGATTCGACCGACACGGTGGGCGAGGAATCGGCATCGCTTTCACCGGACACCGATGACAGGTTCGCGTCAGACGATACCTGAGCGAGTGGATTCTGGCCCGCACCCAGCGCCACGACTGTGTCAAGCACAGTACCACCACCAGGACGCGTCAATAACACACGAGCACTGGTGACATCGATCCCCGCCACCGGAGGATCCGCCGCAGCGTTTATCCGAACGGCGACCGTGGTTGTGCCGCTGGGGCCTGCACTATCTCCGCAGCTCCAGGTGATACCCATCAACAGAGCGAACAGCAGGAGCTGGAGGAAGAACGGGCGTGATCGAACGAACTGTTCTTTGAAGACGAAAGGAGACATTGTAGTGCGCCTCTGTGTTCCTTGCTTAGAATCCGTTGAACGAGATGGAAGTCGCTAGTCGACGTCAGGGGTTGCAACTCTCAAGCCAGTGCAACTGCTGGCGCACTTAAGTCCCAGGCAACCAATCAGTTACGAGGCTAGTGTCAGGGGCCGCGACCCCCATCTGGAGCGATTCTGTCTACAGCGAGACATCCCCGATTCGGTTGGCCGGCCGAACTGATGCAGACGGGTTACACCGCAGGTCAGTTGCCCTCCGTACGCCTCAGGCCCGGCGCCGATTCTGACTGTTGCACCAATCAGTGTTGGGGGTCCGACGCTCAGGTCTTTGGTGTTGCGTCATTGCTACATGGGACCGGCAGGGCAATCGATTGCGGTGTGTTGGCGTTGGTCTAGTGCTGTAGTTTATTGGTATACAAGGAGTTAAGTGCGAAGGCTCGTGGCATCGCATTTGCGGAAGGTCACACGAGGTCGGCCCCCGTCGACTGGGCGTCGCTCGAGATCATCGACGGGGCAGCACAGAATCAGACTCCTAAGCCATAAGAGACTCAATGCACATATTGATGGTGGCACCCCAGCCGTTCTTTCGTCCCAGAGGAACGCCGTTCAGCGTGTTGCATCGGATTCGAGCGCTGTCACGCCTGGGTCATACCGTGGACCTCGTAACCTACCCGTTCGGGGAGACTCCCGAGATTCCCGGTCTCACGATATTCAGATCTGCGCGGCCGCTGTGGGTACGTGATGTGGCAATAGGACCTTCGTTTGCTAAGATCCTGCTCGACATTCCGCTGTTCGCCCTGACTTACAGGATGGCCGGCGATGGCGACTACGACCTCGTCCATACGCATGAGGAAGCGGGCATCCTTGGTGTACGCATCGCGCGATCCAGAGGAATCCCTCACCTGTACGATATGCACTCGAGTCTGCCGCAGCAGTTCAGCAACTTCGGCAAGTTCAACTGGCCACCGATTGTGGCTGCGTTCAGGCGCTCGGAGATGTACACGCTGGACGGCGCCGACGGAGTCATCACTATCTGTCCCGAGCTGAATGACCATGTGATCGCTTCGGGATACAAGGGTCCGCTTGCACTGATCGAGAACACCCTCGATTTCGATGAGCCTGCGTTCAACGAGGAGCAAGCTCGGGAGCTGAGGCAAGGGCTGGGACTCGAAGGTCAGAAAGTAGTGCTGTATACGGGGACCCTGGAGTCGTACCAGGGCCTTGAGCTGCTGGTTGCGGCTGCCCAGAGGGTCGTGCATCGCGTTCCAGACGTGAAGTTCGTTCTAGTAGGCGGCACCGAGGAGCAGATAGCCGGACTGCGGAGTCTGGCCCAACAGCATCAAGTGGATTCATCGATGCTGTTCATCCCAGCCGTACCGCCGACGGAAGTGTTTGGCTATCACCGCATCGCGGATGTCTTGGTGACCACTCGATCTAAGGGCACGAATACTCCGCTGAAGGTTTACCAATACCTGCGCGCGGGAAAACCAGTCGTGGCAACAGACATCCGATCACATACCCAGGTGTTGAACCGAGACTGTGCCGAGTTGGTGCAACCAGCGCCGGATGCCATAGCGGAGGGGGTGGTGCGAGTGCTTTCGGACACGGCTCATGGCAGCAGGCTCGCTGCGCAGGCGGCGCGGCTTGCCAAGGAAGATTACAGCGAGGAAGCGTACATGATGCGGCTGGACGGTTTGCTACAGCAGCTTCCCACAGGGTCAAAGCGGCGCCAGGCCGCGTGATCCGGTCAGGCAGATGAACATGATGACTACCAAGACCGCCGAATCCGATCTTGCGGACGCCCGGCTGGCTCAAGTGCGTGAGTTCTGGGAACACAACGTACATGATTGGAAGGTCGCCAAGAGTGATGTGGGAACGGCTGCTTTCTTCCGGGAAACAGAGGAATACCGTTTCGAGAAACTGCACTATCTGCCGAAGCTCGTTGACTTCAACGGATTCGCGGGCCAGCGGCTCCTCGACCTCGGCTGCGGCGTCGGGAACGATCTGAGTCGCTTTGCTAAGGGTGGCGCACAAGTCGTCGGAGTAGACTTGGCCGCGCACTCGATTGAACTGGCCAAGGCCAACTTCGAGCAGCGTGGACTGACGGCAGAATTCTTCGTGATGAACGGCGAAAAGCTGGAGTTCGAAGACAACAGCTTCGACGTCGTCTACTGTCACACTGTGCTGCACTTCACACCTGATCCTGCGGCCATGGTACACGAGATCCACCGGGTGTTAAAGCCCGGAGGCCTCGCCATAATCATGACTGTCAACCGGCGATCCTGGCTCAACCTGCTGCACAAGGTGATGAAGGTTCAGATCGATCACCTTGACTCCCCAGTCTTTCACCGCTACACGATTGGCCAGTTTCGCTCGCTTCTGGCCCCGTTTCGCCACGTTGAGATCGTTCCGGAGCGATTTCCGGTTGCCACCAAAGTGCATGAGGGCTGGAAAGCCAAGGCGTTCAATCTGGCGTTCGTCCGTGTCTTCAATCTGATACCGCGGCCCCTGGTACGCCGGACGGGACATCACTTGATGGCATTTGCCCGCAAGGAGGACGCGTGAAGCGCGACGTGGGGGGGCTTGCCACCGAGACCTACGATATCCTGGTGATCGGTGCAGGGATCCACGGAGCATGCGTAGCGCGCGACGCGGCTCTCCGTGGTTTCCGCGTCGCCCTCGTCGACCAAGGAGATTTCGGCGGGGCGACGTCACATAATTCGCTCAAGCTCATTCACGGCGGCCTCCGATACCTACAACACGCCGACTTCCGGCGCGTACGTCAGTCGGTGCAGGAGCGCCGATTCTGGCTACGTGCCGCACCCCACCTCGTGCGCCCCCTCAAGTTCATCATCCCCCTTTATGGCTGGGGCACACGGGGTCCGCTCGCCATGGGTGCGGCCATGCAGATCTACAATCTCCTGCAACGAGGCTGTAATCGCGGTCTGCCGGTCGACAGGCAGATTCCGCCGGCCCATCTGATCTCCCGCGAGGAGTGCAGACGATTCATCCCGGGCGTGGACGAGAAGGGACTGAGCGCGGGTGCTGTCTGGTATGACGGACAGATGCTGGATGCAGACCGGGCGCTGCTGGCGTGTGTTCGCCAAGCACAGCAGGTAGGTGCCAGCGCGGCCAACTACGTGGCGGTGGACGGCTTCATCGGTGAGCGTGAGACCGTAGAGGGTGTTCGCGCCATTGACCTGATCTCTGGAGAGAAGCTCGAGATCCGAGCTCGGATGACGGTCAACACGGCGGGCCCCTGGATCGGTCAGTTACTGGCCGCAAGCCAATTCGAGTGCCGCCCATCCCGGCATCCCCACCTGCACAAGTGCATGAACCTCATGACGCGAGAGTTCTTCCCCCACTACGCAGTCGGTATCGTGAGCGGGCGCCGCTCAGATTCGATGGTACCGCGGGGTGGGCGCCTCTATTTCATTACGCCGTGGCGGGGTCGTTCAATCATAGGGACCACCCATGTGCCGTTCGAGGGATCTCCCGACAGTTACGAGTTCCGGGACGATGAGATCAACGGATTCTTGTCGGAGGTCAACGCTGCGTACGCTCCAGCCAGACTCGATCGTGCTGACGTGGAGTACTGCTACGCGGGATTGACACCCGCCACTGCATCTCAAGCCCGTGCACGCAAGACCGAGATTCGCGACCACGAGAAGCGAGACGGAGTCAGCGGTTTGATTTCGGTGAGCGGCGTGAAGTACACGACCGCGCGGCTCGTCGCGGAGCGAGTTGTGGATCTCGCTGCCCTCAAACTGACCGGTCGCTCAGGACGACATCAGTCCGACAACGGGATGCTCCCAGGGGCCAAGGGCTATACCGAGTTCCGAGCGTTGGCCGAGGAGGCCAGGGCAATCGTTCCGAGCGCTGATGAGGCTGATATAGAAGACTTGATCACTAGTTATGGCACTGCGTTCCGCGAGGTTCTCCGGCTCGGAGCGGATCAGGAGGCCGACCGGATCGTTGCGGGTCGCTGTCTTTATGCTCTACGTGAAGAGATGGCTGTCCGGTTGAGCGACCTGGTCTTCAGGCGTATGAATCGGACGCATTTCGACCCACTCGACGACAGGGACCTCGCATGGTGTGCCTGTGCGATGGCCAAAGAGCTCCGGTGGTCCCGCCAGACGAGGGAAGCAGAGCTACTCGACGTACAGAAGAAGGTGGCGCGGCATCGCGGTGCCGTAGTCACCGTGTGAAGTGAACTTTCGGGCGGATGTGCGGCAAGGCACTGAAACCGCTAAGGAGTGCGTGTCTCGATGCAAGGAAAGATCCTGGTCACTGGAGCCAATGGTTACACGGGCTACTACTTCAGCAAGTACTTGGCGGAGAAGGGCCTGCCTGTCCGAGCCATGTACTACCCGCCGGACGGTAAACCAGACCTGAAAGGGGACACGCTTGAGCTGGTCCCAGGCGACATCACCAAGCGGGACCAGGTGCAGGCCGCGGTCGACGGGATCGAGGTCGTGCAGCATGTAGCCGCCTTGTATCGCCCCACGAACGTTCCCAAGCAGGCCTTCTACGACGTCAATGTCGAGGGCACCCGCAACATGGTGGAGCTGTCCGCGGAAGCGGGAGTGAAGACCTTCGTGAACGTGAGCACTATTGGTGTGCACGGCACGACCGGCCGAACACCGATTGACGAAGATGGCCCCATCCGGCCAGATGATTATTACCAAGAAACGAAATGGTTGGGCGAGAAACTCGCTTTCGAACTCGCCCCGAAGCTGGATCTGCCGTTGACCTGCATCCGGCCCGCAGGGATCTACGGGCCGCGCGAGCGACGCTTTCTGAAGATCGCGCAGCTAGTCAAGCGGCGTCGCTTCATGATGTTCGGTTCAGGTGAGACGTACTATCATTTCGTGCACGTGCGCGATTTGTGCGACGCCTTCATGCTTGCCGCCGAGAAGATCGAGAAATCCGCGGGACGCACCTACATCATTGCGGATGATCACGCTATCAGCCTCAACCACATGGTGCAGTGCCTCGCGGAGGCTGCCGGCGTCAAGCCACCGCAAATGCGGATGCCCTATTGGACGTTGAAGGCGGCGGCTTACTTCTTCGAGGGGGTCTGCAAGCCGTTCCGCATTTCGCCGCCGATGCATCGCCGGCGCGCGGCATGGTTCGTGAGCAACCGGTGCTTCAACATCGCCCGGGCCCGAGAGGAGTTGGGCTACGACCCGCAGGTGAAAATCGAGGACGGCATTCACGAGATGGTGAAGAGCTTCGAGGAAGCCGGCTGGATGTAGTCCCGCAGGGGTGATGCCACTACCCGGCTGTTTGAGATGCTGTGGAATCGTGCGATACGTGCGTGTGGATTCAGCGCGCTGTCTCTCGACGCGTTCTCAATCCGACCGCCTCAAGTGTGGCAACGCTTTGAGCGCGTATACGGTAGAGAGAGTGAGCCACCCGAGCGCGATGCCATAGACCAAACCGGTCAGACCCCAGCGCGCTCCGGTGATTCCCCCCGCCACCGCAACAGCAGTGCAGAGCCAGGTCAAGATGTTCAGCTGACCAAGCTCGCGTGTGTCGCACAGCGCCGTAGCCACGCCCTTCGAGAGACCGCTCGCCGCTCGAACGATCCCGGCAAGAATGCCTGCGACGATCAGACCTCTCGAGAACTGGTACTTGTCCGCAAAGATCAGCTCGAACACGATGGGTGCCAGCCAATACAACGCTACGCCACCGAGCGAAACCAGGACTGCCAGACTCGCAACCTCCTTCGCCAGGAGTATGCGTCGCTCTCGCACTGAACCGGCAGACCTCATCCTCGGCAATACGGAGAAGTTTGCGCCCATCTGAAGTGTGCGGTAGGGGGCAATGACGACAGCCGCCAACACACCGAACGACGCCAAGTGCTCTAACGACAGAACTTGTGGAATCAACAAGCGCTCCGACTGCAGCAATAGCAGGGTGCTACCGCTGACGCCCGCGTAGTACAGTGCTTCGCTCCAGTGGAACTCGGCTCGAGGAGATTTCCCAGACCGGTGATTTCTGAGGAGTCTTCGCCAGCTCAGAACCGCTACCAGTGAGTAACCCAGGGAAATGAACGCCACAGGGAACCACAGTACACGCATCACGTGGATCAGCATCAGCAGTGACGCCGAGATCAGGAACAGGTTGGCGCTCTGCTCCAGCAGCAAAGCGGGCATAAAATGCTGGAGGCGTTGGAATGATGCGGCCGCAGCCATGGTCACACCACCGGCGACGAGCCCCAGACCGAGCAACGGCAACAGCCCGTGTGGCAAGTCATAAATAAGCAACGCAGCTGCGACCACTATGGCGCTCACACCCAGCGACGTGCGCACAACGCGACCGATGATCCAAGGATGTGGATGCAGCAGTCGTCGATTGATGATGCCGTCTGCGCCGAGCGGTGCGAGCGGAGCCGCAACGCCGAAAAAGGACACAACCAGCGCTAGCATACCGTACTCAGTTGCGGACAGGGCCTTCGCGAGAATCAGGTTGGCACCAGAAAAACCCAAGCCGGTGAACGCATAGAGAACTGCAACGCGGTTCGTGGGCGATAGCACGAGATTCCGTAGCGCTCTCAGCAGCTTCATCTTCATCCCTTGCTTCGGAAGCGGCCCGACTTCAGCGGCTGAGCAGAGAGTAGAGCTTGATCTTGACATCCTGCACCTTGATTCTGTGAAGCCGCGAAAGCACGTACATCGGGCCCTGCTTGCGGATCATCTGCCCCATCTCGCGGCTCACCTTGCCCGCTTCCCGCACCGCGCTGCGATAGAAACTCCGTCGCCAGTTGGCTTCGTCCTCCAATGTCTGTGACAGTCCAGCTAGTCGACTGATGACTCCATCACCGTCATCGCCCCGTAGAACTCGCACTCCACTCGTATGCGTGTACACCGGCGTGAGTCGGGCACTATACCTCCTATCCGCATTGACCTCCAGAGTCAGCACAAAGCTCTGGTGTATACGGCCGTCAGCGCGATCTTCCGGCGAGTACGTGTTGGTGTCGAATACGAAGTTGCCCATGCTGTGATAGATCATCCGTCCCCGATACGGCTCGTAGCCCTGAATGACATGCGGATGTGATCCAACCACCAGGTGGGCGCCTGCATCGATCAAGCGGTGGGCGATCTTGCGGTTGGACGGTGCCGGCAGATCGATGTACTCGTAGTTCCAATGTGGATACACGACTACAAAGCAGCCGGCCTCGCTCAGCTCACGCACCAATCGAACGATGCGTCGGATGCGGTCAGGAGCAGTGCCCGCGCCGTTGCGAGTAGCAGTTTGCCAGCGACTGAACCCAACGAACGCGAAGCGCAATCCGTGATGTTCGAGCACCAACGGCTTGAGAGCCCGTCCCCGATCCAAGCCGGCGCCGAAGTACCGCTTTTGGGACTTGTCCAGGAACTCCAGGGTGTCCTGCAATCCGAGCGTGCGGTAATCCATGATGTGGTTGTTCGCCAGCGAAAAGACGTCGAACAGCTCGAGTATCGGGCTCGGGACCGGTTCTGCCTTGTGGATGGCAGACTTGAGTGGGAGACTATCGGTGGAATGCGTCAGAGGGCACTCCAGGTTCGCCACGTTCAATTCCGAGGACCTGGCCAACTGAACGATCGCATCATCGATCTCATAGCCGGCCGGGTCGATGCCATCCAAGCATACGTCTCCGTAGAAGCTGACCGTTATGGCGCTACCGTCGCTGGAGCGGTCTCCAGCTTCTGCTACGGTCGATTTCACTGCGGTCTCTCTCCCCGCTGGTCCATGAAGATGCGGCACCACAGTTCCGTTTCGATCAGTGTCCACAGCCGATATGCCTGGGCCGTGGAGTACGGTTTCCCATCGGCAGGCCGTTGTCTGAGCTGATCCACGACCTGCACGTCGAACAGGCCACGGTTGCGGACTGTGGCTTGATCCAGGAGTTGATCGGCCATACGATCGATAACGCTGCTGAATCGTTCGTCGTGCTTGAGGCGTTGCAGCGTCTTGCGTCGCCGCACTGCGTCGGGGGGCAGAATACCCTCGGCCACACGGCGCAGCACGTATTTCTGGGTCAGCCCTCGGATTTTGAGCCGGTCGGGGATCGACAGCGTGCACTCCATGTACTGGGGGTTTAGATAAGGCGCGTTGTAGGAGACTCCCCAGGCCCTATGCAATTGCTCTGCCTGCTCCATCCCGAAGACCTCCTCGATTCCGCGGGCTAGATACTCGCTGAACGGCTGCTTTCCAACCCTTCTCAGAGACTCCGCTTCTGGCTCATAATCGGTCCCGATGACGCGCGGCGGCGGAATGTCCCGTTGCCCGCGATAGTATAGTCGCACCAACGCCCTACCCATCATCGACCGAGGAAGCAGCCCTGTCTGGGTGTAGTGGTAGAATTCGGCCAGGGGAGCGCGGGCCAGAGGGAAACGCATTGTGAGCCACGCCAGCATGTGGCGTGGCATTCCGCCAACTGTGACGTCGGCCTCGTATCCTGCGATCAACATCTTGACGTATTTCGAGGCCTCCCCGACGAGCATGTACTCATAAACCTGCTCCTCACGCCCCAAGAAGTCCTCCTCATGCCAGACAACCGGTGGAAGCAGCTCCGGAATGTCGTCGGGATCGAGCACGAGTGGGTGGTGGACTGTGCCAAAGTGTCGTGCCAGTCGTGCGGCATCTATCATCTCAGGATCGTCCACCCCATACCCGGCCGTGAAGGTATGCACCTTCACTTCAGGTGCCACCTCGTGGATCCCGCCGAGTACCAGCGCCGAATCGAATCCACCGCTCAGTTGAACTCCGATGGGATCGAAGCCAGTCACTTGACGGCGGGTGGACTCCAGAAAGGCGTGACGAAGTGCGGCGACGTGTTCGTCGTCCGAGCGTGGCGCAATGGCCACCCTCGGAGTCCAATAGCGCTTGGCCTCCTCGGTCGCGGCTGTGACAGCGGTCCACGCTGAGCGTCTCACATGACTCACCCCGGCCAGCAGGGTGGTATCGATCATCGGGAGTTTGGTGCAGTGAATGTGGCGCAGCACGTCGAGGTTCGGCTCTGCCCGCACATCTGGAATCGCCAGGAGTGCCTTGTACTCGCTCGCGAATAGATACCGGCCCCGCGAACGGGTGGCGACCAGGGGACGCACTCCAGACCGGTCACGGATCAACAGCAATCGTTCATTGGCGTCGTCCCACATGGCTACGGCGAATTGGCCCTCCAGGTAACGAGCTCCTTCGGGACCGAACCTGCCAATCAGTGCTGCCAGGAGGTATTCAGGAGCCGGGAACAGGTCATCGATGCCCAGCAGCTCAGCCACCTCGGAGGTGTTCTCCAAATACCCGTCGAACGCAACCGGCAGCCCACTCTGGGCAGTGGACGATGCATCAGCCCAATGACCCAGCAGGCAGTTCGGCGCCACCGCCCACTCGCGGACTGACGTTCCCCGGTGAGTCAGACGCTGCCCAATGGCACTCAGCTCTGAAAGGTCGGCGTCGCCTACGATGCCGTAGATGGCAGCCATAATGAACTCCGCTCCGGACGCCCCAGACTCACTGGCTGCGACCTTGATGGACTTGGGTGACCTGTGACCGTGTCAGTGATCCCCCGAAACGAGCAGCCTGATGAGTAGACGGGACTACTCCTCGCCGTCTCCGTTCAAGGGTGGCCCCACGAGAAACGAACCGATCGCCAGGTTGTCGAGCTTGCTCAGCTTCCACGCTCGAATCGCATCCGATGGCGTGCACACGATCGGCTCCTCATGCATGTTGAAACTGGTGTTGACGATGACAGGGATTCCGGAGCGGTCCTGGTAACGCTCGATGATCCGATGGAAGCTGGGGTTCGTGTCCGCGTCAACGATCTGCGGTCGTGCCGTTCCGTCAATATGCACCACCGCGGGACAGTGCTCCTTCATCCAATCGGTGCAGTCGAGCGTGATCGTCATGAATCTCGCGGCGCGGGCCGACCCTTCGTTCCAGTGGAACAGCTTCTCCTCATGGCCCGCCAGACATGCAGGTGCAAACGGCATGAACTCGGTGCGCTGGAGCCGCTTGTTCAGCCAGGCGTTCACACTCGGGTCCTTGGTCTGGTACATGATGGTCCTGTTACCGAGCGCACGGGGTCCGAACTCCATGCCTCCGTTGAAGCGAGCGACTACGCGTCCAGCGTGGATCAGGGCTGCAGCCTCGTCCTCTATATCGGGGCTCCTGCGATACTCGAGATCTGCGCCACGCAGCTCGCTCTCGATCTCCTCATCGGTGTATGATGCACCCAGATACGCATGCGGTAGAAATGAGTCTTCCCTCGATGTACGGCCCTTTTTGAAACCTCGCCAAGCGGAGAACGCTGCGCCCGCCGCAATCCCGCCGTCACCCATGGCCGGGTAAATGAAGACGCGATCGGTCTCGGCCAGGTCGGCAACGCGTTGGTTGAGCAAGACGTTCGCGAACACGCCCCCCGAAAGGCAGACGTTGCGCTTCCCTGACTGTTTCACCCAATGCCTGATGTAGTCGAGCGCCACCTCCTCGAGGTGATTTTGGATGCTGGCAGCGAGGTCTTGGTGCTCCCAATCAGCAGGCAGTAGCGTTCTCAGCGTGTTGATAGCGGAATTGTGGTACACGCGGCCGATGTTCTTGATCTGCCCGTCAGCATAGGCTATCAGCTGGCGGAAGATATCCTGGTACCTCGGCTCGCCACTGGCGGCAAGGCCAGTGATCTTGCCTTCATGGATCGCCGCCCGATACCCGCACAGGTGGGTGACGTACGCATAGAAGTTGCCAATGGAGTGGAAGCTGTCAACGGTGTTTAGCAGTCTATCCGTGCTGTCTTCAAACGCCCACACATGCGAACAGCGTCCGTCGCCACCTCCGTCCAACGAAATCGACACTGCATCTTCAAACCCCGACTGCTCGTACGCAGCCAGCGCGTGACAGCGATGGTGTTCGTGGTATGAGATCGGGGCTCTGACACCGATTTCAGTCAACGCCTTGCGCACACCGTTACGGCGGCGGCCCATCGTCAGGCGCTTGAGCACCCGATACCCTCTTATGGCCAAGGGGAACTCACCGAGTGGCCGAGCCAGCGCCGAGCTGATTTCGTTGCGGATGCGGCCGATGGTAGAGGCCCGTGCGAACCAACCCTTGTTGGCTTTCGACACCGGAACGTGGACTTCCATCTGAGCGGCCATGGCCACGTGGTCGACGTCTCCGGGTGTCAGGCCCCCCAACCGTAGAACCTCGCGTACCGCCAGTCTGGGAAAGCCAATCGACATCTTCAGCCGGTTCAGACGCTCTTCATTCACCGCCGCAACAAGACGCCCGTCCACTAGCAGGACTGCGCCAGCGTCATCACCGTCAGTGATACCCAAAACAACTCTCATTATCGTCTCTCCTAATCGACCGCTCTGCAGGACGGAGTCATCGCGCCACGAGTGCCACCGGTTCACCTCGCGACTCACCCGCGAAGCAATACCGTGACGGGTGGCTGATCTGCGACTCGATGCGGACAGCGCGCCAGGGTCGTGGGGCAGCACCTGGCGCGGCCGCCCTCTGGGCACCCCGAGGATCGCAAGTGTTATACCATATAAATGGGCTTCCCTGAGGGCTCTGCCTCGGTACACCCGCCAAGCGCTACTCGGTCTCACCTGCTGAGAACCCCCGGTTTACATGCCATCCTGGACTGTTGTGTTTCCGCAACACCCCGCGTGGACGTATTAGTAAGACCCGGGGTTGGGCCCCGGATCACCCCTGTCCAGGTGGCGCCCTCCCCCACCTCGGATCCCGTGACACATGTGTCTCAAAGACTGGAGCCGCCACCGAGCTGGCTTCCGATTCGACCGAAACAGTTGGCGAGGAATCGGCATCGCTTTCACCGGACACCGATGACAGGTTCGCGTCAGACGATACCCGAGCGAGTGGATTCTGGCCCGCACCCAGCGCTACGACTGTGCCGAGCACAGGGCCACCCCCAGGACGCGTCAATAACTCACGAGCACTGCTCAACTCGATCTGGCTGATTGGGGGATCCGTCTCGGCGGCTATTCAAACCCTAGCTGTGACTGGGGCGCTAGGGGCGATACTGGTACTGTCATCTCCGCAGCTCCAGGTGATACCCACCGGTGAGCAATGACAAGGAGTTTGAAGAGGAGCGAATGTGATCGAAAGAGGCAGTCTTTCTGGACGAAGCTGCACATCTACGGTCGCCTCGGTGTTGCTTACTCAAGACTCGTTCGAAGGAGATTGAGAACACCAGCCGACTCGAGGAGCAGCGCCAGCTCCTAGATGGCGCCACCCACCACACTTAACGAATGATCACGGGCGCGGTTTTGACCCTTATTGCATCCTCCGCCAGGTTCAGGTAGTAGACATACCACCGCTGAGTCTCGCGATCCATGAAGACAATGGCTCGCGTCAAGTCGCTGAAGTCGTACACCTCGACCAGCTGACCGAGATCGCCGGGTGTCGTGAGCGCTGTCGTTCGCATCTCGATATCGTCCCTCGAGAAGTCCTTCAGCAACGGTACAACCATTTTCGACGCCGACAACGCAATCGGGTCCCCGGCGCCTACTACCTCCGGCGAGACGTGATCGAGATGCTCATGGCTCGACATATTAGTGATTTCCGGTCCCCTGGCCAAGGCTAGATCCCAATCGTACCCACCACCCTTGGCCATGTAGTAGACATTGTACACGCCGCCGTGTTGGTAGGCGCCAATGGCAAACAGCTCATCATCACCTATCGTCGCCCCATCGCTGTGCCTGAAAACATCACCCCAATTCGTGAAATCGAGGCCATCGGCAGACGTTGCCAGCCCGACGTCACCGTCCACCGATCCGGGGTCTGTTTCCTCCATCCCGCCGTAGTACATGACCACCGTGCCATCGTCGTCTACGAAAGCACCCGCCGAGAAGACCCCGCATTCATCACAGTTGGGGATTCCCACAGCATGCGTCACCACGGGATTCCCGCTGTAGCGCGTGAAGCTGATTCCGTCCGTGCTCGTGGCTACCCCGAGTTTGCGATTCGCCGGTCCACCATCCGCCCGATTCCCCGATGCACCGATGTAATACAGATAGAACACATCGTTCTTCTTCACCATCGTGGCCGGGCGGTTTAGTAGCCGGTCCCAACTACCTGCTGGACCCGGGCTCAAGGCCGTGCCCCAGTCGGTCCAGTCCGTCGGAATCGGTATGGCGACCTCGCCTGTGTTCAACGAGGTGCAGGTAACGTCAAATGTGGTCTCTGCAGTGGCCTCGGCCGGAACGTCGACGGTGCGCGGGTTCTGGCCCACGGTGCAGTTGTCAGCAAGATCGCTCAGCTGCACCGCATGGTTGCCTACCGCGACATTCGAGAACGTCACCGAACCGTTGATCCCGATCGATCGGCTGTAGCTGCCATCCACCACCACCAGATAACCGTCGGGATCCAGGTCCTGACCAGTGGTCGTCGCTGTGATCCGAAGATCGCCGGTGCTGGTGCCTGGCTGCTGAACGGTCACGTACGCCGTATCAGCCAACCACGTGCGGAGCGTGTGAGTGGCGACGACCAAGTAGTCTCCAGGCGCGCCGTTGGCCACGTAGGTTCCGTCAGATTGGATCTGACCCCCGGAGGCGGTCCAGTTCACCGACGCCGATGTGCTGTCACCATTGTGGGTACGGCCATAAGCCACGAAGTGCTGGGTTTGCCACGGGAAGAGCGAAACCTGACCAGGAGAGACCACGATCTCAACCACCTCCTCGAGGTCGATGTCGGTGGGCTCCCCCGTGGCACAGAAGAGCAATGCCAGCCCTATACTGGTTGCAAGGATCTTGCTGCTCGTGACGCTGAATGGTGTCGGGTCAAAGCCTACAGAACGCATGGGATTCTACCTGGCCGTGCGCGCTCTGGCGATGGCCCTGCTCCGGCTGTCGGACGAGCGAGGCCCTGCACGGCTACCTGATCGAGATACGATCAACCTTCTTGACAGCGCGAATCTAAGAGACATTACAGTACACAGGTATCAGTGAACGACAAGACGGGCACCGCACCCTGGGATGCTAAGCGCACCAGACGATCCACTGATGGAATCTGAGTCACTGGTTAATCTATCTGACATGGCCATTCCGGAGCGGCGTGCAACTTGCGAGCCACACCGGCGCTGGGCCAAAGATCGCCACCGTGGAGTACTGTCCATGTCCGCACGCAACGCAACAATCCTGGTCGTCGTCCTGCTGACCGCAGTTGCCACCCCACTCCGGGTGGTGAATCTGGGCGCCCTGAGCTTCTACGCCGACGAGGAGACGAGCGCGATGCCGGCGCGGTCGCTGGCAGAGGGCAACGGACCGCGCATGCCGACCGGGATGGAGTATCGGCGAGCCTTACCCCTCACCTGGCTCAATGCCGGGGCCGCTCGATTGGTGGGAGTGGACGCCGATGTGGCGTACCGAATCCCGACGGCTGTGTTCGGAATACTGACGGTAGCGCTGTTCTTTCTTGCCGTTAGGAGCTTCGGCGGCAGTCGAGCCGCCTGGCTCGCAGCCCTGATGTTGGCGGTCTCTGAATGGCACCTCGTGTTCTCGCGGCAATCACGGATGTACGTGGCATTCCTGCTGTTCTTCATCGCGGGAGCATGGGCGATCTGGTCTTGGGCGGAGACCGGCAAGCGACGCTGGCTCGTAGTCGCCATTCCCATGGCAGTGGGGGCGGTGACGATGCACCAGCTGGGTCTCATGATCGTGATGTTTGCATTCCTCCCCCTCGTTCTACCTGGCCGAGCAAAGTCGTCCGCAGTTGGACTCGTGGCATTCGCCATCCTCATCGCGCTGGGGGGGTGGGCGTATAACGAGTACTTCGTTCTGGCGCCGTACTTCGCTCACCCACCGCCAGCCAACGCCGGCTCAGCGCCAGCTGCCCCGCCAGCGAGCAGCGCGTCAGTGCTGCTTGTGTCACTCGGTGCTATCGGCGGCATCGCAACGCTATCGGCCGCCACCGTAACGCTGCGGAAGGAATACACGGAAGCAACCATGCTGGGCCGCCTCTCTCTGGTACTCGCGGCAACCACCGCCGGGGTCCTGGCTTGGATCGGCCAGATTTACGGGGCTTGCTTGGCGGTCATCTTCTATCTGATCCTGCTGCCCGGCGAGCGGTCGACACTGCTGCAGCGCGCCCGGCTGCCGATCGCCCTGGTCGCCGTGCCCTGTGTCATCTGGATGGTGGTTTCGGTGCTCGGAAATGGCTTGCGTGGTGGAATAAAGGCGGTCTCGGAGTTCCCATACCCCTATCCGCTCTACTTGGCACAGCAGTTCCCCGTCATTCTCTTGATGTTCGGGGGAGCCTGCCTTGTGCTCGCTCTGCGCCGCGCGAACCAGAGTGACCGCCCCTTGAGGGCGGCAGTTCTGGCTGGACTGCTGCCGATAGTCGCGGTCGGTGCGGTATCGCGGTGGGGAGGAACACGGTACCTGTTCGCCGCCTATCCGTTCCTGCTGTCGGTGGCGAGCGTCGGTCTGGTTTCGGTGATCGACGCAGCGGCAAAGCGGCTGCCAAGCTGGAAGCCCTTTGGCACGTTGGTCGTGGGGACCGTTGTGGTCCTGTCGGGAGTGCTGGGCGGCCACGGCGTGTATCAGGCGATGCGGGTCGTCAACCTCGATCACGGCCAGCCGGTCAATGAGGCCGTTCACATGTACCCGTTTCGTCCCGACCACGCCTCCCTGGGCCGGTTCCTGCGGGAGCAACGGTCCCAAGGCGACCTCGTGATCGCCGAAGACCCCCTGCAGCAATGGTGGTATGCCGGAGACCCGATCGATTACTGGCTGCGAAGTTTCGCCGATAGCCGAGCGTTCCTTTATTCGACTCCAACAGGTGAGCTCAGAGACATATACGTCGGCAGCCAGCTACTGACATCTTCCCCGGACAGTTTACTCGACATGGCTGCCGGTCGGGTGTGGCTGGTGACTTCCGGCGAGACCGCCGGGTTGCGCTCGTACTTCTTGGACACCGCGCAGGCCCGCTGGTTGGACTCACTCGAGACTGCGACGGAGCCGGCATTCGTGGGGCGGGACGGCATCTCCAAGGTGTTCTGCCTCAACTGCCCGCCGCGGTAAGCGGAGTGGAATCCGGCTGCCGGCAACTCCTCGCTGAGAGGTGAAGCCGTGCCCGCTCCTGGGCCCCGAGGAACGCCACTGTCACGATTTTGTGTGCGCGCAACACGGCTGGCGGACGCCAAGCTGCATGGTGTCCCGGCCGCGGGCGACTCCGGGATCCTTGGGGCAAGGGACCCGCCAACCGCTTGAATCCTCGCGATGACCGCCGGTGCAGGGCGAAACCAAGCCGCTCAGCCTGCCGTAGTGCAGTATATCTGATCAGTTCAGATGAACAGGTAAGGTATACACTATCCGCGGGAGGGCCCGTGGCGCGCAAGACAGCCAGCGCCATCTACGGAAACCTCGATCTCCTCATCCTGCACACCTTGAGCGTCACGGGGTCGAGCCACGGCCTCGGCATCATCGACTCAATCGAGATAGGCTCGGAGGGAATCATGCGTGTGGAGGACGGCGCTCTCTATCGGGCCTTGCACCGACTGGAGGAGCATGGCCTGCTAAAGGCGGAGTGGCGCATCTCGGACAAGAACCGCAAGGCGAAGTTCTATGCGCTCACTCCAGCAGGTGAAGAGGAACTCTGGCACTCGCAGGAGGAGTGGACCCGCCACACCAGGGCAATCAGCAAGGTGCTGGGCATCGGCTGGGAGATTCCACCATGAACGATACGCCGCGCTGGAGGCGGCTGCTCCGAATGTCGTTCACCAGGAGCCACGCAAGAGAGCAGGTGGATGACGAACTGCGCTATCACATCGAGACGCTGATCGAGCGTTGCATCGGTGAGGGGTTGAGTGAGGACGAGGCTCGCCGCGCCGTGATGGAGCGGTTCGAGTCGTACCCCACGGCACGATCCGCCTTGATCCGGCGACTGGAAAAGCGAGTCATCGTACCGGGGTGGCGGCGCTTGCTAGACGGTCTCGGACAGGACGTACGCATCAGCTGTCATACGTGCCTGAGGCGTCCCGGATTCACGGCGCTAGCGGTGCTGACCCTGGGGCTTGGGATCGGGTCGAGCACAACCCTGTTCTGCGTGATCAACGGCGTGCTCCTGCGGCCCCTGCCATATGAGGAGTCGTCAAGCCTGGTCTACGTCGGTACCTACAGACAGGACCCCACCCGTCTGCGCGGGATCACCCCTCCGGAGTTCCTGGCACTGCGTAACACGACCCGAACCCTTGAGGGCTTCGCAGCCTCTCACTACATGGCGCTTGATGTCGTGGGTGGCGCTCAGCCTGTGAGACTGTCTGCCAGCGCCGTGACTGACGGCTTCTTCCGGGTGCTCAGAGCAAGGCCGATACTCGGTCGCACGTTTGCGCCAGCCGACCACTACCCAGGGAGTGATAAGGTAGTAGTCCTGAGCCACCGCATCTGGCACCAGCAATGGGGTGGAGACCCTGGTGTCGTCGGTATAACGGTCACGGCCAGAGACAATCGGACGGAGCAGTTTTCCTCGTATACCATTGTTGGTGTGATGCCATCCGGGTTTCGCCACCCGGCAGCCATCGAGAACCGCTACAGTAGATTGCCCCCGACGGACCTATGGATACCTCTCCGTTTAGAGGGCACACCCGCGGCCGATCGGTGGAGCAGCTTCAGCCTGCGCACGGTCGGCCGACTCAAACCAGGCATACAACTCCAACAGACACGCGCCGAAGCAACCGCCCTAGCGACCTCGCTCGCAGAGGAGCATCCGACTCACTACAGCGGCCGGTGGCATGAAGGCAGGAGCATCGGGGTCGTCTCCCTGATGGAGAGGACGGTTGCGGATCTTCGGGGCCCGCTCGTCGTCCTACTCGGCGCCACAGCACTGGTACTAGTGATTGCGACGGCAAACGTGACCGGCCTCCTCTTGGCACGTGTGCTCGATCAGACCAGGGAGATCGCCGTTCGGTCCGCACTGGGAGCAGGACGCGGTCGGATTGTCAGACAGATCGTAACGGAGACTCTGCTGCTCTCAGTCCTCGGATGTGGTGTGGCAGTATTCTTTGCCGGAGTCGGTAAGCGGGCGTTCCAGTTGTTCGCGCCCCTGGACTTCCCGCGCCTGGCAACCCTCTCCATTGATCCGCGCGTGGTGGCATTCGCCGGTGCCGTGGCCATCTTGGCCGGCGTGCTCTGCGGAGCGGTGCCGGCGTTGCTCATCACTCGGTCAGCTAGCGACAGCTTCCTGCGGACCGGCAGCGGTGTGGGGCAGCGCAGGACTACTGCGCGGCTGCGCAGCACGCTGGTGACGGTAGAGCTGGCTCTAGCGGTAGTGCTACTCATCGGCGCTGGCCTGCTGGCAAACAGCTATCTGAGGCTCAGTAAGGTAGATCCTGGTATCGATGCCCCCGGCCTTTTGCTGGCACCAATCCGGCTCAACAGGCAGTCGTACAACTCTGCAGAGAAACGGTCGCAGTTCTTTCTCGAAGTGACGCGCCGCTTGAGAAGCGTGCCGGGCGTCGCAGCAGCATCTTGGATCACCGATCCACCGATGACCATAGGGAATTGGTCAACTCTGGTGTTCGTCGATGGAGTAGAGACAGTCGAGGACGCTCCTCAGATCCTCACCCATCCGGTTGGGCCTGACTATTTCGAGACGATGGGAATGCCCGTTCTCAGCGGGCGCGGAATAATACAGCGGGACGGTGTTGCCGGCACACCAGTCGTGGTGGT
>CP070666.1:4844512-4851682 GCA_020351775.1 Gemmatimonadota bacterium
CAACCGTACGACGAGCAGAACCGGTTGTATGACTACACCCTCTATACCTACGGCGCCAGCGGCATCTATTCGACTCTGAACGACTACTTCAAATGGGACCGGGCTCTATACACGAACGACATCGTCCAGCAGTCCACGCTCGAGCTCGCCTTCACGGGATATACCGGAGGCGATGACGATTTCGGATACGGCTGGATGGTCGGGAGACACTATGGCTCGAAGTCCCTACGTCACGGAGGATTCAGTACTGGCTTTCTGAACTACGTTGTCCGCGTGCCGGAAAAGCGTTTCACCTATCTGTTCTTGTCAAACGGAGGGGTGTTCGCGAACGATGGCTTCGATACGTGGACCAGTGAATTGATGGATCAGATCTTCCGGCGCTATTTAGTAGAGCCGCAAATACCGACTGCAGCGGCGCGGGTGCTCCGTCAATCGGATACGGCAGCCTTCATACCTCAGTCGCGTTCGCGGCCCCTTGACCATGACGGCCCCACTCTCTCCGGGGTGCGCTTGAATGCAGCGCACGGTCATACTGGGTCAGACCTTTATGAAGATCTTCCTCCGATACAAGATGTAGGCAGGAATGTATATGACGAGCATGTACATGACCGCATACATGAAGGAGGCCAGTTTTGGAGGAAAGCCAACACTCGTCATACCATCCATCCACAGTCCGTTCAGCGATACTCCTCCAAAGATGGAGGAATAGAACACTACGGTGAGCATCCCGGCCATAACGTACGATGTGATTGCGTTCGCCCCGTACACTATGCCCAGCTTCGTGCCCCTCGTATGTCCCAGGATGTCCACCACCAGGATAGAAGCCGCCAGAGCCATCGTGCACACGCCCGCAGTCCAAAGTGTGTACGAACTCGACCACAGGTTCTTATTCAATGGCATGAACCATCCCCAGGCTCCGCCCAGGAGGTACATGGAGAAGCCAATGAAGAAGATCCATGTCAGTTTCTTATGAGGGTCTTCGATCGAGAGGATCAGTCTGCCAATGAGCATCCCGATCATTCCGGTCACGATGGCCGGGAACGTGCTCATCAGTCCTTCAGGGTCCCATGTCACCTGCCAGAGATGGCCCGGTACGAGCAAACGATCGAGCCAGGCGCCAATGTTTACGCCGGGTTCGTAGTTTGCCGCTATGAAACCACCTGATACTTGGCTGATAGGTTCAATCTCCAATAGTCCTGCGTTATACTTGACCTGACCTGTGGCCAATGCATCGCGAACGACATCATCAATGGGAACCGGCACGAGAGCCATCAAGAGCCAGTACGCAATCAGTATCGTTGATGCTATCCATACTTGGTGCTTCCAGCTCGTGTTCAAGAACACCAAGGCACACACGAGAAACACAATTGAGATCCGTGGCAGTACTCCCACGTACCGCATCCCCTCGAAATCGAATGTCGGCCATAGCCACAAGAACCATCCGAGCAGCATGATCTTGACGGCCCTGGAGACAATCTTCTTATAGAGATCTTTCTTGTCGGCGCCGGCATCCAGTCTCTTGGTGTATGCCAGCGTGATAGACACTCCCACAATGAAGAGGAAGAAGGGAAACACCAGATCCGTCAACGTGATTCCATGCCACTCAGCATGTAGCAAAGGTGGATACACATGGCTCCAAGAGCCGGGATCATTGACAATCACCATCAAGACGATGGTGTAGCCCCGAAGTGCATCCAGCGACACCAGTCGCTTGGAGGTACTTGACGATTGGCCCATATGACCGGCCGTCATCGAGATTGCAGGTTCACTACCGTGGGCAAACTGGCTCTGCCACGTGAGTCAAACGTACTCAGCGTAATGATTTCGGAGCCGATCTCCAGAGGCTCAACATAGATCGGCGATCTGGTTGTCGGATCAGAGCCATCTGTGGTATATCTGACCTCCATACCGGGATAAGCAGTATTCACTACTAACCGTCCATTCTCCACTTTGGCTCCCGGCGGGGCCAGCCTATAGTTGTAGCCACCATGTAGGCGATCCAATCGTGGGAATTCCCTCTTACCTAGTGAGTTGGCGAAGGCGTTCCACACCGCGTCTATTGCCTCGTTTCGTTCCTCTCTATCTGCGATGTCCCCCCAGTCTGCCTGCCCATACCATGCTCTTTCCGCTAGGCCCAGCATCTTGGGCAGATAATAGTACTCCAGCATATCCTGCCCCTTCACGGTCTCCGACCATAGTTGGGCCTGCATCCCCACTATGTTGCCTCTGCCTTCAGCAGTCAGCAGTTCCTTGCCGGTGAAATCATCATCTGTATACAGTTCGCCAGCGGCTGTCGTCCTGATGGACCTGAAGACGTCGTACGGAACGAACTCGAACGGATCCCGGGTGTTGATGAAACCACCCCAGTAGAGCCCGGGCTCCCTGGGATCTTTGTTATAGGCAAAATCGAAATAGAAGTTTGTCACGTTACACAGGACGACCGGATATCCGGCGTTGGCAAGCCGGTTGCCGAGATCTTCAGCCCCCCAAAGGCTGTTCCAGATATAGGGTATCACGTTGGCATTCGCGAATTCATCGTTTGCGGTCCACGAGCCATCTTCCCGGAAGTTCATTGCTATCTCCTCCCAACCACCGGTCTGTAACCCCTTCGAGCCCAGGTACTCATTGATCCGTTTGAAGAAGGCCTTTTGAAGATTCTTGGGATTGTCGATCTCCGGATGTGCGGCAAGATAGTCCTGACAGATAGGAGAGCCGCCCCAGGCACCTGTCGGCACCTCATCTCCTCCTGTGTGAATCATGGTCAGTGGCGCATCGGCGTCACTGTAGATCTCGATGACGGCATCGATGACCGTGGTTACGAAGTCGTACGCCGACTCTCTACACACACAGATCACATTGTCCGTGAACCACTGGGCGGAACGATATTGGGAGACATCATCAGGATCTACGAGTCGGTAACGTTCCGCATCGGATTCCCTGCCCTCCTCCATCAATCTCCGATACCGATGCTCCATGGCCTTTATTGCCGCTCTCGAGTGGCCGGGAAAGTTGATCTCAGGTATTACTTCGACGTTTCTATCCCAGGCGTAGCTAATGAGATCCATATACTGTTCACGGCTGTAGTAGCCACTGCCATAGCCGGATTCCGGGTCCGCAAACGGACCTGATCCATACGACGGCTGAAGATTCTCCGAATCGTCGGCCGTATGCCCGCGAAACGCCCCGATCTGCGTCAATTCCGGCAACTCGTCGATTTCAATGCGCCATCCTTCATCTTCAGTCAGGTGCAGATGCAGTTTGTTCAATTTGTAGAACGCCATGGCGTCCAGAAGTCGCTTGATAGTCTCTACAGAATGGAAGTTCCGAGCGACGTCCAGATGCACACCTCTGTAACCGAACGCCGGCGAATCCACGATTTGCACCGTTCTCACCCGAATTGACTCATTCTCTCGTCCGAGATTGTCGATTGGGATGAGGGCCTTCAGGCTCTGCGATCCATAGAACACGCCACTCTTGTCGCCTGAGATGATCACACCGTCTGCTGCGGAGATGCCCAACTCGTAGGAACCCGCAACTGCCACGTCTCGGCTCTGTAGGTGAATGTCGTTACCACTCGAGGCACTGGATTCGACTGCCTCAACAGTACCGTGCAGGATATCACTGAGGAATGCTGTCAGCAGCGTCGCCTCTGATTGCAGACCGGGCTCATAACTGACTGAAGTACCGGAGCTGATCTCGAAATGCCCGTCCCCCAGCTCCAGCGACCTGGGCTTGGGCACGATCAATTGTAACTGATCTTCGGGCAGCTCGGTGATGTTCGAATGACTGTCAAACAGCCACTCCGCTGTTGGGATCGGCTCCACATCATTGCGGTGGCGATTGATCTGGTCCGGGCCAACGAAAGGCGCTACGGAATAGTCACTGACAGGATACAGTCCATACGATCCACCCTCCTCGTACAGCAGAAAGTAGAGACCCGACGGAGCATCGGACTCCTTGATCATCGACGAGCTACCGTTGTACCCGATCTCTATCTGCGCGCCGGGACGAAGTGTGAAATCATCCTTCGGCCTCATCACATAGAAGTCACCGTTGATCCACTCGATGGTCACGGGCGCGGCTATGCTCCCTGGGTTGACGGTCCGCGGCATCATACTCCAGTACATCTCCCAGTTCGCCGATGTAAGCTCGATGTCACTGTTGTTGCGAATGGTGAACTCCGCTCTATGTCCGCCACCTTCCGCAAAATTGGTTTCGAGGTTCCAGCGAACCTGAAGATCCAGAGTCTGCATCGTAGGTTGCGCGTTTTGAGGTGAGCAGTTGAGGACAAGCGGGATTGCCAGGAGAACAGAGATTGATCTCATCATTATTGCCGCGTCCTTTCTATTATCCCGTAGACAGTCGATTCCGGAATCGGTAGCCCGCCTTTTTCGATCGTGGGTAGTCTGGGAGATCGGTTCGAGCAACCCCGAGACCCCGGCCATTGGCGGCCTGCTGTGGCCGCAGCCTCTAAGCTATGGCGGGCCGGTGCGCGAGGCCAGCTTGCCACGCCAGGCCCGTCGAGCGACGGGCGGGGCGACGGATTGCGCCCTGGAAGCACAGCGCCCGGCGCAGGGCCAAGACGCTTCCGACCTTACCAGCCGTCCACCCTGGAGCGTATGTTTTACGTCCCAGATTACCACACTGGAGGCTCTCTATGGAAGTCATCATTCAGCGAGACTACGAGCAGATGAGCAAGGCCGCGGCCCAGATCGTCGTCGAAGTGCTCAACACCAAGCCGAATGCCGTGCTGGGCATGGCGACTGGATCCACACCGCTCGGCCTGTACCAGGAGCTGGTCCGGCTGCATCGGGTGCAACAGCTCGACTTCTCTCGCGTCACTACGTTCAACCTCGACGAATACGTGGGCTTGCCCGTGAATCACCCGCAGAGCTTCCACTACTTCATGCACGAGCACTTCTTCCAGCACGTGAACATCCCGCGGCACAACATCAACATCCCCTCGGGCACCACCAGCAACTACCCCGCCTTCTGCCAGTGGTACGAGCAGCGAATCGAGGAATGCGGCGGCATCGACCTCCAGATCCTGGGCATCGGCTCCGACGGCCACATCGCCTTCAACGAGCCGACCAGTTCCTTGAGCTCGCGGACGCGGCTCAAGACACTGTCCGAGCAAACGATCGACGACAACGCCCGGTTCTTCGAACGTCGAGAGGATGTCCCGGTATATGCAATCACAATGGGCGTTGGCACCATTCTCGACGCGCACAAGCTGGTGCTGGTGGCGAGCGGGAAAGCCAAGGCCAGGGCAATCGCCCAAGCCGTCGAGGGGCCGGTCACCGGCATGATCACAGCCAGCGCGATCCAGCTGCACCGCGATGCGACCGTGATCGTCGATGAGGAGGCAGCGGCAGAGCTGACGATGCGCGACTACTACGACTTCATCTATGCGGCAAAACCAGCGGCACCAGAGTCGTAGGGACCGACGCGGCTGACTGGCCGACCTGCGATCGCCCCGATCGTCGCGTCTCTTACACGACAACAAGGAGGTCGTTACGCCATACCGTCCCTCTGAGCATCGCTACGAATCGATGCCCTACCGCCGCTGCGGCCGCAGCGGTCTCAAGCTGCCGCCCGTCTCCCTGGGGCTGTGGCACAATTTCGGTGGGATCGACGACTTCGAGACGGCCCGCGCTATGGTGCTCCGGGCCTTCGATCTGGGCATCACCCATTTCGATCTGGCCAACAACTACGGGCCTCCCTACGGATCGGCCGAGGAGACCTTCGGCCGGATCCTGCGGGACGACCTCGGACGGTACCGGGACGAGCTGATCATCTCCACCAAGGCTGGCTGGGACATGTGGCCTGGTCCCTACGGCGACTGGGGCTCGCGCAAATATCTGCTCGCGAGCCTCGACCAGAGCCTCGCCCGTCTCGGGCTCGAGTACGTGGACATCTTCTACCACCATCGTCCCGATCCGGAGACACCGCTGGAGGAGACAATGGGCGCGCTCGATACGGCAGTCCGCCAGGGCAAGGCCCTCTATGCCGGGATTTCAGCGTATTCGCCCGAGGACACGCGCCGCGCGGCGGACTTGCTGCGAGAGCTGGGGACACCCTGCTTGATCCACCAGCCGCGCTACAGCATGCTCGACCGGGCGGTGGAGGATGGTCTGTTGGCGGCGCTCGAGAAGGAGGGCATCGGCTGCATCGTCTTCTCACCGCTGGAGCAGGGGATGCTCACCGACCGGTACCTCGATGGCATTCCGGACGACTCGAGGGCGGCCAAGCCTCATGGCTTTCTCCGCCGTGAGGAGATCACCGCCGAGCGGGTGGCAATGCTACGCCAGTTGAGCGGGCTGGCGCTACGGCGCAGTCAGTCGCTGGCCCAGATGGCGGTGGCGTGGGTTCTCCGTCACTCGGCAGTCACGTCAGCTGTGATTGGTGCCAGTCGAGTTGCGCAAATCGAGGATTGCGTCGCCGCGCTCGAGAACCTGTCGTTCAGCGACGGTGAGTTGGAGGAGATCGACCGAGTCTTGGGTGAGTGACAGCCAGCGACCAGCTCCGGCTTCTGGCGTACCAGATAGGCGCACATCTGTTATCTTTTCATTTAGACCCCCATACCGGAGGCCCTATGCCCAGGTCTTCGCAGAAGTGCGCCGGCCGCTCCCTACTGGCCGTCATGTTGCTGGCCGGTCTCGCTGTCGGTTTCGTGTCCGGCTGCGCGCAACCGAATACGCCGAACGAGGTTGAGCCGCTGAACATCGAGGACCTGCCAAAAGCCTCCGGCGGCTCCGAAGAGGTCGAGAAGAGGCCCCAGGAATCGATCGAGAACCTGCTCAAGGGCCGCGTTTCGGGAGTCAATGTGACAATGAACCGAGACGGCTCCCTCAATATTCGCATTCGAGGTGTGACGTCCTACTTGGGCAGCAATGAGCCGCTCTACGTGCTCGACGGTATCCCAATCCGGGTGGAACCGGGCGGCACAGTGGGTGGCATCACTCCGTACAACATCGAGTCCATCAGGGTGCTAAAGGGCCCCCCTGAGACCACGCTGTATGGGGTGCGCGGCGCCAATGGCGTTATTCTCATCAGGACCAAGCATTCGGGATAACTGGCGTCGCACACTGGGTCTTCCCATTTGAATCTGGGGCCAGCGCGATTGATCGCGCTGGCCCCTTGCTCGTCACAGGAGTGTGACTGCGGCCT
>CP070666.1:4851782-4912315 GCA_020351775.1 Gemmatimonadota bacterium
CGGACTCAACCGAGCAAGGCCCCGCGATGACAACGACGGCATCGCCGCCCACCGCCAGACCACCTGGCAACTTCACGATGGTCGGCTCGTCGCGCCACTCGCGTGACACCTGCTTGTACGGCTGGGTCACGTGGATGATCTCTTTTACGCCTGGCAGAGCTGCCAGCCGAGAGGCATCCACTCGACCGTCGTTGCCGACCAAGCCGACGGCCGTTCGCTGGGCGCCAGGCATCGGCCGGGCTTGATACCCCAGTGATTCTATCGTTGCCACGACGCGTTCCACCTCTTCTTCAGCAGCGCCGTGTCGCATAACTACAAGCATCTTCTCGTCTGCCTCGGCTGCTTTCGTCTCTCCACGACATACCGAGCCCCGTCGTACGCCATTTCCACCGGCGCACCGAAGGCCCGGCTCGCGATCGACGCAGGATCCGTGTCGCCGAACACGGGGTAGCAGTGCGTCAGTACCAAGTGGCCTGCCCGGGCCGCCCGCCCCAATTCGCCCGCGCTCAGCGGCGTTAAATGTACGTCCAGTGCGCGGTCGTCCGGTAGCGAGCACTCCGCCAGTAGCAGATCGCAACCTGCGGCCCAATCGGCCAGCTCATCGCTGGGACCAGTGTCTCCGGTGTAGACGAGGTGAGCTACCTGATCGCGCACGGCGTAGGCAACACTGCGGTCCGTGTGTGGTGTCTTGCAGGTCTCGAGCGTCACCCCTTCCTGCAGCTTATGGGAGGAACCTGGCTCAAGTTCGGTGATCTGGAGGGGATACCCCGGTTCGAGCACCCAGTCTCCCAGCGCCTGCGCGAGAGCCGTGAGTCGGCGGCGCAAATCTAGCGGGCCGATGATCTCCAGCGATTCCGCTCGGGCGGGTTCAATGCCCCACCGCAACGCGAACAGATACGCCGGCAACTCACCCCAATGATCCATGTGGAAGTGAGTTACTGCTATGTGCGTTACTTGCTGCCATGGAATGGCGAGTGTTGCGGCACGATGCAGCGTCCCTGCTCCGCAATCCAGCAGCAGTCGCGTGGTCCCGGTGGTCACCCAATGCGCGGGAGCTGTTCTATCAGCGGTGGGAGCCACCGTTCCGCTCCCGACTACGACGAGCTCCATCAGTACCCCGGCCCCATATAGACGATGCGCTTCAAGAACGTGCCTGCAGCCGTCTGCAGTCGCACCAAATAGATGCCTCGGGGAACGTTCCGGCCGGTTGCGTCGGTGCCGTCCCACTGCAGACGGTTATCGCAGGACCCCGGCAAGCCCGATTCGCCGCGGCCGTAGCGACCTGCCTCGAGCGTGGGGTCGAACTGCATTCCCGGAACCAGATTGAGCACCACGTGTCCCCGGATGTCGAGGATGTCCAACTGTACCCTGCCTGACTCCGCCAGGTCGAACCAGATGCATGTCGTGGAGGCGCCTGTGGTCCGATTGGGGAAGGGGTTGGGGAAGTTCTGGAATAGCAGTGTCGTTGTTGGGATCGACTCATCGACGACCAAAAATGTGCCTTCGCTCTCTGTGATACTGCTGTCCTGCCCCAGCCGGGATGTGATCTGCCACTTATAAGGTGTGTTGAGGTCGAGGTCTGCAGTTGCAGTGTACTCGGTCTCCGCTAAATCCGTTGCTTGGAGGGCGGGGAAACGATTGTCGACCCGGAAGACACTCAGATCGTAGCTGAAAGGACCCGGAGGGCTGACAACGCCGGGAGAGGTCCATTGGAAGGTAGGTCGCCGCTCACGGATGGCCGATCCGCGCGGGTCGTTGAACGTGACGAGTGTCGCCCACTCGGGTGCGATATAGCGCCTCGCAGGTAGGATGGTTACGGAAGGGCCGGCTGAGCTGGTTGCGGTCAACTCCAGCACGAAGCCATCGCCCGGCAGGAACGCACTTGTGAGTTGTACCTCGGTGCCGGTCAGAGTCGAATCGAGCAACACGGTATTGAACGTCGAATCGGTGGCGACTCTGACGCGGTAGCTCACGGGCTCGGCAAAACTGGGTAACCCGGGAATGGTCCAGGAGATGAGCGGCGTGACCTCCGTCATCACGCTGTCGGCCGGACTCGTGACTACGATCCCGAAGGGGAAGGTGGTGGCTGCTGCCGCGTCAGGCCGGCCCCAGCCAACCAGGGAGTCGGGGGACGTCCGGTTAGAGCTGACCCGCTGGAAGGCCGCGATAATGGCGTCGGGAGTCATTGTCGGATGCAGCTGCAGCATCAGGGCGGCCGCTCCGGCAATGAGCGGCGTGGCGAAGGACGTACCGGACCGCCTGCTGAAACCCGCTGCCGCGACGGGATCGACGACAAAGATACTCTGTCCGGGGGCAATGAAGTCGGGTTTTAGGCGCCCGTCGGCGGTTGGTCCCCTGGAGCTGAAACCTTGGAGTACGCCGAGTGAGTCTTCGGCTCCCACCGCCAGGACCGAGTCGCCATCTGCCGGCGTAGCCAGTGATCGGAAGCTCGGGCCGTCGTTGCCAATGGCGGTGACTACTAGGATCCCACGTGCGGCGGCTGAGTCTGCGGCAACCGTGGTAACCGCGATGTCACCGTTCAGGTCGCCGAAAGTGTAGCTGAATCCTCCGTCGAAACTGCGATATGCCAAGCTCGAATTCACAACACGAGCGCCGAGTGAATCGGCCCATTCAAGCGCAGCAACGAAGTTGTCTTCCTCCACCCTGGTTTCGGAGCCCACATCTTCGGTTTTCGCGAGGATGTACTCTGCGTCAGGGGCGATGCCGATGATCTGGGTGGGGAGGTTCGCGCCGAGCAATGACCAGACACCGGTGCCGTGTTGCGACGCGTTTGCCGGATCGCCCGGCTCGTTGTCTACTATCGAATCGTTGTTCACGAAATCGCGTTGCGCGATGACGCGGGTCGACGCAAACGCAGCCAATCCCGTCTCGAAGCCGGTGTCGAGAATCGCTATCCTGAGGCCTGCGCCGCTCAGGTTTTGCTCGATCAAAAGGAATAGGTTGAGCCGGTGCAGCGGCATTGCCGAGGGTCCGTACAGGCTGTCCGCTGCCGCGGCGGGCGGCGCGAGCATGCGAACCGGCTCGCCCGGCAATTCTCGCGGCGCTCGGAAGCGTGCCACCGGCTGGATGTGGCGCAACTCAATGGCGGTTCGTGCCAATTCGAGTCCGCGCCTGTCGAGCTCGGCGGACACGGCCCGGAGCCAGCGACTGCGGTGCCTGACGCGTCCGCCGAGTCGCACTGCGAGGTCCTCGACGCTGGCGAGTGAGATTCCCGGGCGAGCCATGAGCCAGACAGCTACAACCGAGTCTTGCCGTAGCGCGTTCACTAGGGTCGGCGACACGGTCGGTTGCTGGGAGCGTGCTGCCGTCGCGACCGGGAGCAACGCCCAGACGACGGCAGCTCGCAAGTTCAAGACGCCACTGCCTCCGCACCCAGTCGCACGCCCACGATACTGGACACTCCCGGTTCCTGCATCGTGACCCCATATACGGCATCGGCCACTTGCATGGTGCGCGGGTTGTGGGTGATAACGATGAACTGTGTCTCCGTCTTGAACTCGTCGAGTAGCCGGACGAAACGTGTGACATTCGCGTCGTCCAGCGGCGCATCGACCTCGTCGAGAAGGCAAAATGGGGCCGGCTTCGTCAGATAAATGGAGAACAGCAGGGACAGAGCGACCAGTGCGCGTTCACCCGAAGAGAGCAAGTGGATTCGTTGGGTACGCTTGCCCCGCGGCGCTGCAAATATGTCGATCGGACTGTCCAGTGGATCGGTTTCCTCTGCCAGACGCACGTCGCACTCTCCCCCTTCGAACAGCGTCTGGAAGACGGCACCGAAGTTCTCTCTGATCTGCGCGAAGGTCTCGAGAAACAGGCGCCGTGCTGTTTCGTCAATCTCACGGAGCGCTTGGAGCAGCGACTTGCGTGCTTCGACTAGGTCATCCCGTTGCTCTTGCAGGAACTGCAGCCGCTTCAGCTCCTCGGCGTGCTCATGAACTGCGAGCGGGTTCACCGGTCCCAGCGCCTCGAGTGCACGGGCTAGGCGCTCGGCTTCCTCATTTAGTATCTCCGTCTCTTCCTCAATCTCACTGAACGACTCGAGCAGTTCATTCAACGGCTTGTGCCACTCAGCTTCGATCCGCTCCACCAGTGCTTGCCGCTCGCCGGCTGCCTGTGTCAACTCGAGTTCCGCCGCGTGTGATTGTTCGCTAAGCTGCTCGAGCTGCTCTCGGGTCGCAGCAATCGATTCATCTGCCCGGGTCATCGCAGCGTCCGCTTCCCGCACGCCACCTTCCGCAGCACTCGCTGCTGCCTCGATCTCCTGGACCGCAACGCGCAGGTCCGCGAGCGTGTCCTCCCACTGGGCCCGACTCTTGGTCAGCTCGCCAGTGGTTACCTCGATTTCCTCCAGCTCTCGCTTGAGAGTTTCGCGTTCGTGCTGCGTCTCGGACAGGGCCGCGAGCGCGCGAGCTTCGCGATCGCGGGCGGCCTCCTCCCGGGCGGATACCTGCGCCTCCTCGACTTGCCAGTGGACGCGCCGCTCGCGGGCGGCTTCTTGGGCTCCCTCGAGGTCCGCCAACTTTGCCCGTTGTGATTCGAGATCCTGTCCCAGGCGCAGCCGTTCTCGCTCGGCACCGGCCAGTTCTCGGTCCACCGCCACCAGCCGCTCGGAGAGTTCCACGATGCGTTCGTGGAGTCTGGCGTGGGCCTCTTCACTCTCGGTGTTTTCGCGCTCAGCGCGATGTAGATGGCGGCTCGCGTCGTCGCTCGCTCCCTGTGCCTCCCGCAGAGTGGCCCGCGCAGTCTCGACCTCGGTTCCGGCCCTCTCCAGCTCTCGCTGCGCGGCGGCGTGGCGATCGGCTGCTTGTCGCGCTGCGTCATTCAGGCCGTTCAACGTGTGCTCCGCTGACTGCAACTCGCCGGCTAATGCATCCAGCTCGGCGCGGCGCGCGATCGGGCCGGCTACTTCATCACTCGGCAGGAATATCGCGCCGTTCGAACGGCGGATCGCGCCATCCTCGGGGTCGAGTGTGCTGGATCCGGCGAGTAGAGCTCGGACCCACTCTCGGGCCGGCGCTTCCACTGCCAGTTCGGCCGGCTCCCCGCCCCCTGATGAGACGGGCCCCGGTGAGACGGGCAGCAACACTAGAGGTCCGGGCTTCGCCTCGCGATGCCAATCTCTCACAGCGGCTACGGTCGCTTCATCGCGGACCAGCACTGCGTGCAGCCAATCTGCCAGCAGGTGCTCGACCTGCCGGGCGCCGGATTGTGAGGTGGTTACGTAGTCGCTGAGCGGTCCCAGTACCGCATCCGGGCCAAACCGGTCTCTCTGATGCAGCAGCTCGCGGGCGGCCGGTGCCAATCCTTCGCGCGCTCGCTGCAGTTCTGCAAGAGCCTCCTTGCGCGCGCGAAGTTGCGCGATCCTCTCGTCGGTGGCGCGGCGCTCCACCGTGAGTGCGGCCTCTTGTTCCCGGGCAGCAGCGAGACTGTGCCTGGCCCTCTGCAGTTCGCTGACCGCAGCACTCTCGTCGCGCTGCCGTGCTTCCAGGTCTGAGCGGGCGACGGCCAGGCTCTGGCGCGATTGCTCGAGCTCACGGACCGCGGATTCGCACCGCTGCTCCACATCCCGTGACTGAACGTTGAGCGCGTCCAGTTCGCGCTGAATCGCAGCCTTCTCGCCAACCAATGTCCGCAGTATCTCCGCCTGTCGTTGGCGCTCTGCTTCTGTGCTGCGCACCAACTCGCGGTGTGCGGTGAGGCGCTCACGGACTTCGTCCTCGCTGGAGGATCTGAGGTCCAGCTCCGTCTGAACCGAGTGCCGAGCGGTTTCCGCAGCTGCGCGTTCTGTGGCAGCCGCCTCGCGCTCGCGCTCGGCGTGAGCAGCGCGTTCTTCAGCCTGCTGTTTTTCTTCCTGGGCCCGAGCTCTCCGCGTCTCCGCGTTTGCGAGCCGTTCAGTGGCCAAGTTGACATCTCCCTCGAGTCGCTCGATCTGAACGCGGGTCTCGCCCAGTCGTCGCTCCAGCTCGGACCGCCTTGCCTCTGCCGTGGCTCGCGCCTGGGCCTGGGTGTCGCGGCGGCGCTGCAGTTCGGCGAGCTCTTCTCGGACTCGAGGTATGCGAGCAACCAGAGCCGACGACCTCTCGCGCATTCCCGCCTCCTGGTCCTCCATGCGCGTCAGCTCGCGGCGCGTCAACGTCATGACGATGTCGAACCGTTCGGCCAAGAACTTCTCGTGGCGTTCCGCCTTGCCGCGTTGCCGGGCCAGACTGCGGACCTGGGTCTGTACCTCGGCAATCAGATCGTCGAGGCGCTGCAGGTCCTCGGACGTCCGCTCCAAGCGGCGTTCGGTGCCTATCTTGCGATCTCGATACAATCCTATCCCCGCTGCTTCCTCGAACAGGGACCGGCGCTCGTCGGGTCGGTCGGACAGTAACCGATCGATCATCTGGGCTTCGATGACGACACCAACGTCGCTGCCAAGCCCTGTACCCTGCAGCAGGTCGTGCAGATCTCGCAAGCGAACCGGAGAACCGTTCACGAGATAGTCGCTTTGCCCGTTGCGCGACAACCGGCGGGTGACGACGACCTCGTTGTACGCCACAGCCAGGCCGTCGTCCGAGTTGTCGATGTAGAGCGAGACCTCGGCTATGTTTACCGGGCGTCGCTTCACCGAGCCCTGGAAGATGACCTCGTCCATTCTCACCCCGCGCAGCAGTCGCACTCGCTGCTCACCCAGTACCCACCGCACTGCGTCGGAGATGTTGGACTTTCCACAGCCGTTCGGCCCGACAATGGCGGTCACGCCGTCGTCGAACGGCAGCTCCACGGTGTCGGCAAAGGACTTGAATCCCAGCATTTCGAGCCGGGTCAGCTTCATCTTGTAGTTCCTGTCATTGTGCTCAGCGGTTTCGCGGTGAGGTCATGGAATCGACGTTTCCGGCTCTGGAGGTACCTCTGGTTCTCTGGTGAAGATCCAGAATGCTCGGCCCAGCCGCCGTCCACTAGCCTCCGCCTCCTCCCGCGATGCGAACGGCCCCAGTACTACGCGGTAGCGTTCCTCATCGTCGTCGGGCCGTAACACCTTGGCGTTGAGCCCTGCAGCCTGCAACTCGCTCGCGAGATCTTCCGCCCAAGCCGGGTTACCCGAGCTGCTCACCTGAACGTAGATCTCCACGCTGGCGGGTTCGGTCGTTGGCGCGCTGTCCACCGCGAATTCCAGTGCCGGTCGACGAGGGTCCCAGGCTGTGGTCAGCCAGAGATCACCGGTTTGCTCCTGTACCACCGCCGCTTCACTGAATTCTTCGCCTTGGTATGCAACGACTCCGCTTCCCTGTCGCACCAGGATCGTAAAGTCGGGTGCCACGGTGGGTAGATCGCGGTCCCACGACCCGTTGATTGTGGCCAGCACTGCAAGGCCGATCACATCGATCGCCCAGATAGTCCCGTTCTCCGACTGGGCCAGCATCAGCCTTCCGAAAGAATCAGTCCGCAGAGCCACGGCCGGGCCGGGCAACTGTGACTGCTGCACGGTATTGGCTGCGAAGCGGTCGACGGCCACCAGGCGCCCGTCTGCTAGCGCCGCGTAGATCCTGTGGCCCGACGGCGAGATGGCAATGGCCAGTGGCGCCGGCCTCAGTGCGGCGAACGCTACGGCGGACGGGTCTGCCGGATCGAATAGGGCGACACCCGAATCGACTGTAACAGCTACCAGCCTACCCCACTTGGAGACCTCAGGGGTCCCCGTTGGCAGCGGCTGCCGCACGATGGGCTGGCCGCGCGCTATGTAAGCCAAGTCCCGGCCGACATCGGTCTCGATTATTGCGATCAGCCGTCCCCTGGCTGCTCCCCAGAGTGCCGTAGGCACACCGGTGAGCGTGTCAGGCCAGGTGTCCGTCCGTCGGTGTTCCGCCTGACCTATCGATCCATCTGCCCGAACGACGTAGGCTTGGCCCGTCGGGCCAACCGTCGCAGCCACCACGTTCGAGTCGAGAGTGCGCGACCGTCCCGTCACGAGATCGAGGGCCCTGAGGTCGAACGCTAGTGAGTCCTCGCGTTCGGCCAACGTGAAGATGAGGTCGTTATCGCTTGAGAAACCCAGGATCGTTTCGGTCGAGCGACCTTCTGTATCGAAGCGCCACGATACTTCTTCCAGATCAGGTAGGCGGAACAGGGTGGCCGCTCTGCCACTGGATGGAAATCGGAATGCGACGGCAGCTCCGATATCATTTGAGGGAGGGCCCTGAGCGAGCGCCTCCATGACCGGGTTGGATGTCGAGTCCGACCGGCAGGCCGTGATACCGACTGCCAAGATGGCCCACAGAGCAGTGTGCGTTTTCACGGAGCGGAAGATTAGAGGACCGGACCGGTTGAAGCAACCCGTGGTTGGGCGAGCTGGAACGTCCGGACTTGGTATCCTCTGATTGACGCCACGCTTCAGCCGAAATGTTGTGATTTCGCCACGTCCCACGCTGGAGTCCTGGAGTCTCAGAACGTGGGTCCGAAACTGAGGACCCAGTAGAACCCCTGTGCCGAGCGAGTCAAGGGCCTCGCAAAGTCCGCCCGGAGAATGAAGAAACCCATCAGATTTGTGCGCAGCGAGAAGCCCCAGCTCATCAGGGGAGAGCGGAAGTGAGCCGGATCGCGTTGCTGAACTTCGTTACGCTTCCACACGAGTTCGCTGCGGCTGTCCCACGCCAACCCTGCATCGAAGAACAGAGCGGTCTCGATGGGAGGGATCGGCAGGGAGCTGCGCAGCACCCGAGGCAGCGGAAAACGCAACTCACCACTCGCGAGGGCGATACGCGATCCGGTCAACTGGTCCCAAGCGCCACAACCTCTGACTGACCCCGATCCGCTGGCCGCGCACTCCCCACGGCGGAACGAGCCCGACGTGTAGCCCCTCAGCAAATCGGTTCTGCCGAGGAACACCGGGAACTTGTCAGCGTCCGCACCGAACCTGCCGAAGAACAGGAGGCGCGAAGCAAAGCTGAAGGGCCCGACCAGGTGATCGTAGCGGCGGAAGTCAGCCAGTATTTGATGGAAGTTCCAGTTGCCCAGCGCCGGCGCATACTCCACGCGGTTACGTCGCCCCAGGAAGGGACCTACCCAGATCGACGCAGCGTTGTCGAACACCAGGGCGAGAGAAGGCTGGAGATAGAACGCGTTGTCCAATGGCTGATCGCGCCGTTCCGCGTCGATCACGGCCCCGGACGCGGGATCGAAGATCTGGACTATCTCCACTGCCGCATGCGACACGTTCACCGCGCGCATGGTGAGTTCCAAACGCCTGAATCTGCTGAACGGCCGATAGGCCTCGAGGAAGGCCTCCCTCATCACCATCCGTTCGTATCGCACCGTGAAAGTCTCGGTGCCCTCCGGCCCGCTCCCAAAGTCACTGCCACGGTAAAAGAAGATCGGGTTCTGCGAGACACCCACGGCCCAGTTGATCCTGTGCCCCAAGTTTGCATAGGTGGCCAAGACTTGTGCCTCATCAATCCGTCCGTTCACCATCCCGGCGAGCAACAGCCGGCGATTGCCCAGCATGTCGGAGAACGAGACGGCGCTGCCGCCAAACAGCCCGCCGCCGAAATTATCGCGAACATACCCGATAGTCGGCTGGATCGCGTAGTCGACCTGCAGCGAGGGCTTGTAGTCTTTGAACGTGAATTCCGAAGCATCGGGCAGCGACACTATAGTGCTGTCCAGCATGCGTCTCACTGTGAGTGAAGGAGGATCAGACCGGTTCTCGCTCCCGGAGGGCGAGTGGTCCGATGGGCGGAATCCCTGTTCGGTCCGGTACAATGATGCCTGTGCCAGCGATCCTGCAAGGTGGCCACCTTTGTCTCGGCGGCCGGCTGCACCGTTCGACGCGGCGGACCCGTCTGGCGCTTGCGCTAGATCCAGCAACTGCAGCGAGGAGTGGCTGGTCGCGTAGTCACCTGGCGCCGCTGCTCCCTCCGCCATCGTGCGAGATCCACCCGCCCGATACGGTTCACGCTTCAGTGATTCAGGCTCTGTGATACCGTAGACGTTGAACTCGCCGTCCTCGAAGCACGTGAACACCAGCCGGTCGGCACGTGCGGCCCATGAAATGGCAGGCGATAGGGGAGTGATGCCTGCGGTGCCAGTGGCAACGTCGGTGAGCTGGTATACGTTGCTGCTGTTGAAGTCGTGCAAGAATACGTTGTAGATCCCGCTGCGGTCGGAGACGAACGCCAGCGAGCCGCCATGGGGAGCCCACTGAGGGTTGGTGTTCTGTCCGTTCATGCCGGGCAGCACTTCGATTCGCCCCGTAGCTATATCGTATGTGGCAATCTGCAGCGGGCCGATGCTGAGCTGCGACAGGTTCGTAGCGGCGCCGCGGTCAGTGGCGAAGGCGATCGTCTGGCCGTCAGGTGACCAAGCGGGATGGAGATCGGCGAACTTGTCGTTTGTCAGTCGCCTCAGCTCTGTCCCGTCAGAATTCACCAAGAAGAGGTCCGAGAAGCCCCCGTCGTATCCTGTGAATGCCAGCTGCGAGCCGTCGCTCGACCACGTCGGAGTCGTCAGCGCATCCAGGGGTACCTTGATGCGGTTCACTACGCGCTTCCGCTCGACATCGTACAGCACGAGGTCGTCGGAACCGCCGTGTTTCGCCGCAAAGGCGAGCAGGCGGCCGTCGGGAGACCATGCCGCCGCGGAGTTGAGGAACCGCAGGCTCTCGAAGTCGCTGCTGAACGCACTCTTCACCAGGCGTCGTTTCACTCTCCCAGTGTTCGCATCCGCCAGGTAGAGATCGATCCAATACCAGCTGCCCTCGGAGAGATACGCGATCTCACTGCCGTCGGGAGATATTACGGGTGAGATGTGGATTGTACCTGAAGAACGCTGCTTCGAGAGCACCGGCTCCGCAAACGACATCACCGGTTGTCGGCCGTCCAGCTGCGACTCGTAGCTACTTCGCACCGCTGCGTGCCATTCGTACGACAGTTCCGGGAGCGACACCCCCAGAACTCGCTGAAACGCCGATTCCACCCCGGATACAGATGCGGAATGTAGCAGTCGGGCGATCACCGCATCGCCCCATCGCTCCCCAATGAATGACCACAATGAGTGTCCGTACCGGTAGGGTGTGAAGCGTGGGTCGCTGGTCAACTGTGCAATCGTTGGTAGCTCGTCGTTGATCAGGTCGTCCCTCAACCACATCGCTGTCTGCGGATCAGTCGGGCCGAGTGACAGGTATTCTGCCATCCCCTCCATGAACCAGAGCGGAGGGTCCACCGCCACCAGCCGGTGCAGTCCCGCTCCGATCACGCCGTGGGCGAAGACGTCGAACTGGAATTGGTGCACGATTTCGTGTTGCAGCACATGTTGGAACTCTGCATACGAGCCGGTGAACGGGACCAGTATCCGATGCCTGAGAGGCTCGGTCACTCCTGCAGTTCCTTCGCCGATCGTGGTGACGTTGTTCTGTTGGAACTCGCTGTGGGATGCGTAGAGCACCAGTGGTTGCCGCTGGCGATAGCGGTGGTTCAGCAATTGTGATAGCCGGCCGTACGCCCGCTCTGCCAAACGGGCGCCGTCGATGGCCGCGTCGCGCACACCATCGTAGTAGTACACGTCGAAGTGTTGGGTCTGGATTACCGAGAAGTCCAGATGATGGTGCTGTACTTTGTTCTGGCCGAAATACTGCGCGCGTAACATCGGTGCGGCCGTAACCGACGCCAGCGCGGCTACGACGAGAGTACGGCGCAATGCCGTGCTGCTAGAACGAGCCTCCCGCGGACGATGGTGCATCTGCCCAGAGTCGCTCCAGTTGGTAGAACTGTCGCAGCGTGGGGTGAAAGATGTGGATTACGAAATCTACATAATCGAGCAAGGCCCAGCGCCCAGCTCTAGTTCCTTCGACGTGGTGTGGTTCATGGCCCACCCGGCTCAGAGCTCCTTCCACATGTTCGGCGAGCGCACGAACGTGTACGTCCGACGATCCCGACGCCACGATGAAATAGTCAGTCGCGTCACTCAAGTCACGCAAGTCGAGTACGATTATGTCACCCGCCTTGTGCTCGTCCAACGTGGTGACTGCCAGGCGCAGATGCCGCAGCTCGGCGGCACCGTTGTATTCGGGATTGCGCGCTTGTTCGGGGATAGCTCTCTTTTGCTTCAGGGTGCTCAGTCTTCTATCTGGTAGAATATACCCCATGCGCCCGGACCGACATGCACTCCGATGGCCGCGGTAACCGGACTCACTATGCAGGTCTTCGGTGCGTAGCGGGCAACGAGATCTGCCTTGAGCCGCTCGGCGATATCATCGGCGCCCGCATGGGCGATTCCAAGTCGCAGTGCCGTGGGTCTGGGGGTCAGGCGCTGGTCGAGATGGCGTAGCACCCTAGGTATCAGATGTTCGCGCCCGCGGACACGGTCCAGTGGGGTCACAGTCCCATCGTGGCTGACCTCCAGTATCGGCTTGATATCGAGCAATCCACCCAACCAGGCCCTGCCCTTGCTCACTCTACCGGAACGCAGCAGGTTGTCGAATACATCGACCGTGAAGAACCCACCAGACTGATCGCGGACTCTGCGCAGCTCCTGATGGAGCTCGCCTACCGAGCGACCCTCTTCCACCAGTTCGGCTGCCCGAAGTACGAGCAAGCCCAGGCCGACACTGGCCGCGCGCGAGTCGACTACGGTGACGCCGTCCAGCTTGCTTGCCTGAACCGCCGTCTGAGCCGAGGCGAGCGTGCCTGACAGTGCTCCAGCGATGAACAGCCCGATCACTTCGTCGGCATCCGAGCGCGCGTCTTCGAATCCCCGTATCAGCGCCGCAGGAGTGGGTTGCGATGTCGTGAAGACTTCGTCTCCGCTCTTCATGCGGTCGTATAGCTCGCTGCCGCTGATGTCCACCCGATCTAGATACGTAGTCGTCCCGGATATGACCTGAAGTGGGACGATCAGGATGGTGTGCTGGTCGACGACTGTGTCGGGAAGATCGCACGAAGAGTCTGTCACGATCGCGATCTTGCGTCTGGCCTCGTGCAGTTCGCGGTGCTGCTGCCGCATGTCGTCGGCTTTGGTCGATTCTACGTCGCCCCATTGAGCTACGAGTTCGAACACCTGGTTCGGCGTGTCGGTGTGGATGTGCACTTTGAGCAAGTCGTCGGTAGTGAGGACGACGATCGATCCGCCGAATTTGCGCAGTTGTGCGCGGATCTCCGTGGTCGACGGCAGGCTGTCGCCTCGGGCCAGGATCTGGGTGCAGAACTGGAAGTCCCGCTCCGCTGCGACCTCAGCAAGCGCGGCCGCATCCGGCACGTCATACTCGATGGGCCCGGCCGCGGGCAGTATCGGATCTCCCTCGATGAATCGGACGACTCCTTCCAGCATGCGGACGAAGGCCTTCGCCCCGGCATCCACAACCCCCGCATCCTTCAGAGTCGAGAGCAACTCCGGTGTGCGCTGCAGGGTGATCTCCGAATGAGTCAGGACCCTGCTCATGAGTTGCTCGAAATTCGACGTCTCCACCGCGGCCCGCTCGGCCTCTTGTGCGGCCTCGCGCGCAACGGTGAGGATGGTGCCTTCTACGGGCTCGTCGAGGCTCTGATGCAAGCGCTCCGCGCCACGGCGTATTGCCTGGGCCACTTCGGTGGCGCTCGCCGTTGCGTTGTTGGCCAGCATCTCTCTGAACCCGAGCAGGAACTGGGACAACAACATCCCGGAATTGCCACGTGCGGAGAAGACACTGGCCTCAGCCATGGCCTTGGTCACGGCCGGGAGCGGTGCCGGACCGAGGCGTCGAACCGCTTCGGCCACGGCCCGGAACGTCGAGGCGAAGTTGGTGCCCGTATCGCCATCGGGGACCGGAAAGACGTTGATGCGATTCAGTTCCTCACGGCCCGCATCGATCCAGTCGGCCGCGGCCAGCAGTGAGACCCTGAGCCGCGGTCCGTCGATGTAGGCGATCCCCACGGGGACGGTCATCGCTACTCTTCCTTTACGACCCAGACTCTGACCTCGGCTTTGACTTCGGAGTGCAGACGAATGGGCACCTTGTAGATGCCGATCATCTTGATGGGTTCGTCCAACTCGATGACTCGCTTGTCGATCGTGTAGCCCTGCTCAGCGAGCTTCCCTGCAATGTCGGCCGACGTGATCGATCCGAACAGCTTGTCTCCCTCTCCCGCTTTCACAGTGAACTCGACCGAGACCGCCGCTAGCTTCTCGGCCAGCAGCTCGGCATCTCCGATCTCCGCTGCCGAGCGCTGCGCCCGGCGCACCGCCTCGGCCTCCACGCGGCGTTTGTTAGCGGTTGTGGCCGGGTAGGCCAGCCCCTTGGGCAGAAGGTAGTTCCGGGCGTAGCCACTCTTCACTTTCACTATCTCTCCAGCGCGCCCCACATTAGTGATCGTTTCTCTGAGTATGACTTCCATGTCCGCTCAATCCGCTTGCGGTGACAGCCACCGCCGTCTGAGGTCCAGGCCCGAATCGACCACGCCTAATAGGATGGCACCGGCGAGAGCGATGGGCAACATCAACAATGCCGCCACGGCGGCAATCACCATTATCAGTCCACTTCCACCTGCCAGAAGTTGGAGTCCAAAGGCAGCAACGGCAACACCCCTGAATGCGTACAACGTGCCCATCACCAACAGGAGGTTAACGGCCCCTACCTTGAACGCAGCCAGTTTCGGGAGCAGCACGACCAATAGCGCCACTATGGACACCCACCCAATCTGCTCGTTGAACCTGAAGCTGCTGAACTTCCCCAGGGCGGGCCCGTGTGGCTTGTGTGCAACACGGTGGTAGATGGCAGTTGCCAGGTACAGTCCTCCAATTAACTGCAACGCGACGATGCCGCCAAAGTAGTCGGCCATGAACCGAACGCTGTTGCCGATCCAGGTCGCCAACTGGGCCGCGCTGGACGTGGTCCCATTGCCAACCAGCCAGACTACTTGCGAAGCCACCCTGGCAGCGTAGCCGACCTGGTACTCCACCCACCAGTGGAGTTCACCCCAGGAGGACCCGAGTGCGAGCAACAACCCGCCCAGGGTGACGGCCGTCGCCGCAACGGCCAGGAGGGAACGGTGAATGACGGCGGTATTCAGGTAACGAGTGACCGACGCGTATGCAGCGGCCGTGACTACTGCACTGGCCCGCACCACTTGATCTGGCAGGCTGCCGACGTCGAATAGCCACGCAAGGCTCAGTCCACCCGCGATCGCAGCTGTTACCAGCTCCCGGCGGCTACGCAAGGAGGTCATCACCAGCAGGGCTGCTAGAGGGAGCGCAGCCAGCGCGGCCTGCGCGAACGTCACAAACGCTACTCCGGCCAGCAAAACCAGGCCATGTCGGACGAACCACTGCCCGGCACTCACGTGACACCGTCCCGTGGCTGCTGCCCGGGCGGCTGTGGCATGGCTAGCGGCTGTGGCCCTTGATGAAGGGAATCAGCGCCAGGTGTCGCGCTCTCTTTATGGCACGCGAGAGCTGGCGTTGGTGGCGGGAGCACATTCCGGACAACCTGGATGGCAGGATCTTTCCCCGTTCAGTCGTGAAGCGCGACAGAAGCCGTTCGTCCTTGTAGTCCACGATTCTCACACCCATTTCGCAGATCGGGCAGGTCTTGCTGCGCCGCATCACTCTGCCTCCTCTTCACTTTCGAGCGGTGCCTCACCCTCGTCCTCCTCGGCATCGCGCTCGACCCGATCAACAGTTGTGGGAACCGTGGCCAAACCCTCATTGATCACAACCAAGTAACGCAACACGCCCTCATCCAACTTGATTGCTCGTTCAAACTCGTCGAGCAATCCCTGGTCAGTCTCGAACTGGGCCACTACGTAGTGACCCTGCTCCCTGTTCTTGATGGGATACGCGAGGGTCCGCTTGCCCCAGTGGCTTACGTCGGTGATCGGCTCGGGATAGTCGGGGCTCTTGAGGAGCTCGTGGAACCGGGTCAGATGTTCGTCGACCTGGGGTTCCTCGAGTGCGCTATCGAAGATGTAAACTACCTCGTACTTTCTGCTCATCGGCACCATCCTTTGGACCAAGTGACCCCGTGCTCGACGGCACGGAGTAGGTGGTTATCAAGCCACGCAATGTAGTCAGGCGGACGCCAGGAGGGTAGTGCTGCATCAGACGTTGAACCGAAACAGCAAGACGTCTCCATCCTGAACCAAGTGCTCCCGTCCTTCACTCCTGATCAGCCCCTTCTCCCGGGCCACCTTGTAGGATCCGGCTGCAATGAAATCTTCGACGTGGATCGTGTCTGCGCGAATGAAGCCGCGCTGGAAGTCAGTGTGGATCTTCCCCGCGGCGTCATAGGCGGTAGCTCCAGCGGGAATCGTCCAAGCCCTAGCTTCTTTCTCGTTGAACGTGAAGAACGTCTCCAGCCCGAGCAACCGGTAGCAGGCTGCGACGAACCGCTCGAGGCCCGATTGCTCCAGCCCGACACTGGTCAGGAACTCGGCACGTTCAGCTTCCTCTAGGTCAGCAAGCTCGGCTTCGAACTCGGCCGAGAATACGAGGACCTCCGCCGTTTCTGCGAGCCGCCGCACTGCTCCTGCCAGCGCCTCAACCTCAGGGATCTCGGGACGACCGAGATCCTCTTCCGAGATATTGGCGGCATAGATGACGGGCAGCGCCGTCAGCAACCCGATCTCGCGTGCCAGCAGGGCGTCGTGGTCGGAGGTTATTGCAGCGTGTGGTGCTCTCCCGGCATCCAGTTCACCCACAATCCTGACCAGCGTCTCTTCCTCCGCCTGTGCATCCTTGTCACCCGATCGGGCGATCTTCTTGACCCTGTCCAGTCTCCGCTCGGCTGCGGCCAGATCGGCCAGCGCCAGTTCCGTCATGACTATGTCGTGGTCGCGTACGGGGTCTATCGTACCCATGACGTGCGTCACGTCCGGGTGCTCGAAGCAGCGCACGACGTGTGCAATCGCGTCGACGTTACGAATGTGTCCCAAGAACTGATTACCGAGTCCCTCTCCCTTGCTGGCACCTTGGACCAGGCCCGCGATATCCACGAACTCGATGACTGCCGGAATGACTTGCGGGGGATGCACGACCGCAGCCAGCCGTTCCAGGCGTTGGTCGGGAACGGGCACGACACCAACGTTTGGCTCGACCGTGCAGAAAGGATAGTTGTCGGCAGGGGCGCCTGCAGCCGTGAGGGCGTTGAACAGCGTCGACTTACCAACGTTGGGGAGACCAATGATGCCGATGCGCATGATGCCCCCGTTGCGTAGACGGCCAGCTGCGGGTTAGCTGGGATCGGTTCGGCCTGATCCAAGGGCAACTTACCGTCGCGGCGAACCCACGACCAGACGGCTGTGCGGCGGCTACGTCTCTAGCCGTCTGTTGAACCGATTCATTGCCGTCTCGATCCCCTCCGTCAGCCAGCACTCCACGGCGTCCGCCAATGTAGGGAGCAGCCGAGCCAGCGTGTCGACCTCGTCTTGCTCGAAGCCTGACAGTACGAAGTCCGCCGGATCGTCGAATCCGTCAGGTAGCGGACCCACCCCGATCCTCAGCCGGCAGTACTCCTGTGAGCCGAGACGGTTCTCAATGCTGACGAGTCCGTTGTGTCCCCCGGCTGAGCCTCGGGCCCGCATCCGCAGTGAACCCAGGGGTAGGGCGTAGTCGTCCACTGCCACCAGCAAGTCGGTCGAGAAGTCGAAATCGGCGACATCCAGGAGGGGCCCGAGGGCGGTGCCACTGCGATTCATGTACGTGTCGGGTTTCACGATCGCGACTTGTTGCTGGAGCACAACGCCGTCGGTCACGCGGGCCGGGCCGGCCCGACGGAACGACGGCAATTGCCATTCACGAGCCAGGAAATCGCCCAGGATGAAGCCCGCGTTGTGGCGGGTGAACGCGTACGCCGGCCCGGGATTTCCCAACGCGACGATAGCGTGCAGCGGTTAGCCCTCTTGCTCTGGGCTCCCGGACTCTGGCTCGGCTTCCGCCGCTTCCTCTTCCTCTTCCACGCGCGGCTTCCGGATGAGCTCTGGCTCCAGGGCCTCTTCCTCCTCCTCCTCGAGCACGACTACCGGTTCCACTTCGACGCGCGGCGGTACCACTGTACAAACGGTCGACTCCGGATCGTCCAGGATCTCGGCGTTGGGGATCTCGATGTCGCTTACATGGAGTGAATGACCCACCGTCAGGTCGGTCACGTCCAGCTCAACGGACTCCGGCAGGTGACGTGGTAACACCCTGATTTCGACGTCCCGTAGAACCTGGTCCAGCACCCCGCCCTGGTTGCGCACACCCTCGGGTGAACCGACCAACCTGATCGGAGCGCGCACGGTCAGCTTCTCGCCGGCGTGGATCTCGAGGAAATCGACATGCAGCACGTCCAGCCGGGTCGGATGCCTCTGAACCTCACGAATGAGGGTCTTGAGCTTCTTGCCTCCCAGCTTCAGCTCGATCACCGTCGAGGCTCCCGCCGCAGCGAGAATTCTGTCCAGTTCGGCCCGGGAGATCTTGAGAGCTTCCGGTTCACGGCCGTGACCGTAGATCACCGCCGGGACCTCCCCGCCACGCCTGAGCGCCCTTGCTATCCCTTTGCCTGTCTCGGTGCGTTTCTCTGCAACTAGTACATTGGTCTGAGCCATCGTTCCTTCTTCCTACTATTCTCCGGTGTATAGTCTAGCGCCCAGGTCAGTTGAACAGAGAACTGACCGACTGCGAGCTATGCGTGAAGTGAACTGCCTTGGCCAGCAGTTCGGCAACCGACAGTATCTTGAGCGTGTCGAACCGGCGCTCCTCGGGGATTAGCATGGTATTGGTGACCGCTACTTCCTTGATGGGGGAAGCGCTCAGTCGGTCGGCTGCGGGGCCCGACAGCAGTGCGTGAGTGGCGCAGGCGTACACGTTCCGTGCACCGAGCCGATCGAGCGCGTGGGACGCCTCTGCCATCGTGCCTGCCGTATCGATCATGTCGTCGACCAGCAGGCAATCACGGTTGGTCACATCACCTACCACGTTGACGACCTCAGCGATGTTGGCTGAGGGGCGCCGCTTGTCGATGATCGCGATTGACGCGTCGAGTCGCTTGGCAAAGCCCCGGGCCATCTTGGCGCCGCCCACGTCCGGGGCCACGACCACTGGCTTGTGCAACTGTTTCTGGCGATAGTGCTGCACGAATACCGGTGCGGCATACAGGTGGTCGGTAGGGATGTCGAAGAAACCCTGTAACTGGTGCTGGTGGAAATCGATTGCCAGCACCCGATTGGCACCGGCCGTCGTGATGATGTTGGCCATCAGTTTGGCAGTGATCGCAACGCGGGGCTGGTCCTTGCGGTCCTGCCTGCCGTACCCGTAGTACGGGATGACCGCCGACACGCGAGCGGCGCTGGCCCGGTGGGCGGCGTCGATTAGAATCATCAGTTCGACGATGTTCTCCGCCGGAGGGCAGGTCGGCTGGACGATGAATACATCCTGTCCTCTCACGTTCTCGTCGATCTTGACGAAGATCTCTCCGTCGGAGAACCGCCGGATCGTCACCTGGCACAACGGCTGGCCGAGGTGATCGGCGATCTCCTCCGCCAGCGGAATGTTGGCGGAGCCAGACATGAGGAGCATCTTGGTCGATGCTGCTAGGAATTCGTCGGTATCGGTCATGGTCGGCGTAAAAGTTACCTGTGGACATGGGGTTGGAGAAGGGGAAGGCCACAGACTGTCGTGGTTATCCCTTCAAGGAGGTGTGCGAAGGATGGTGGAAGCACTGAACAGTTTGTTCCTGCAGCTGCGCGGTGGCGGCCGCTTGCCGCTCCTCCATCGGTCTGGGGCATCGATGAGGGCGAGTTCCTCCACGCCAGTCTGTATGAGGGCGCTTGGCGCTGCCTTGCTCGCCCTCACGGTCGGGGGCGTGACTACCGGTTGCGGTCCAGCGGAGGCCCCCCCCAACATCGTCATCATATTCACTGACGATCAGGGGTATGCCGATGTGGGAGTTTTTGGGGCGACCCAGTTCACAACGCCGCATCTCGACCGGCTCGCCTCGGAGGGAATGCGCTTCACGAGCTTCTATGCCAGTCAGGCCGTGTGCTCAGCCTCCCGGGCCTCGTTGCTCACCGGCGCCTACGCCGAGCGGGTCTCGATCCGCGGTGCTCTGGCACCCTCGGCCGAAGTCGGTCTCAATGCCGCAGAGGAGACCATCGCCGAGCTGCTCAAAGAGCGGGGCTATGCCACGGGCGCGTTCGGCAAGTGGCACCTAGGTCATCACCGCGAGTTCCTCCCCTTACAGCACGGATTCGACGAATACCTGGGACTGCCCTATTCCAACGACATGTGGCCGGTGGATTACGATGGCTTGCCCGTCACGCAAGGGCACAAGCTGAACTACCCGCCGCTGCCGCTGATCGACGGTAATGAAACGGTTGCGACCATAAACGACCTGGCCGATCAGTCCACGCTGACCACCCGCTACACGGAACGAGCCGTCCGGTTTATCGAAGCGCACCGGGACGAACCATTCTTCCTCTATCTGGCGCACTCGATGCCCCACGTGCCGTTGGGCGTGTCGCAGCGCTTCGCTGGAAGCAGTGCTCAGGGGATGTATGGTGACGTCATCGAGGAGATCGACTGGTCGGTGGGCGAGGTGCTTGCCACGCTAGATCGTTTCGACCTGGCTCAGCGTACGTTCGTAATCTTCACCAGCGACAACGGGCCGTGGCTCAACTATGGCAACCATGCGGGCTCTACCGGCCCTCTGCGCGAGGGCAAAGGCACGGCCTTCGAGGGCGGGCCCCGGGTGCCTGCCGTCATGCGCTGGCCTGGGCGCATCCCGGCGGGTGCTGTGACGGACAAGATGGCCTCAACCATGGACCTGCTTCCCACCATCGCTGCTGCCACAGGCTCACGCCTGCCGCGACAGCGAATCGATGGGGTCAGTCTGTTGCCGCTGCTCGAGGGCGAGGCCGCAGCCCAGCCACGGACTCAGTTCTACTTCTACTATCTGGGAGAGCTCCGAGGTGTCCGCGAGGGCAAGTGGAAACGGGTGTACCAGCATCGCACGCGATCCTACGTGGGTGTGGAGCCGGGCAAGGACGGGCACCCCGGTCCCTACGCGTTCCCCACCGTGCCGGCAGCGCTCTATAACCTGGAAGCCGATATAGGCGAGACAACCGATGTTTCAGCCGCCCATCCCGATGTCGTGCAGCGACTCGACTCCCTAGCCGAGGAGGCTCGTGAGGCCCTGGGTGACAGACTCACGGATCGGAGCGGGCGGGAGGTCCGTCCGCCAGGGCGACGTGGGTTTGACCGGGCCGAGACCGTCGAGCATCTAGCAGTCGGCGCGCCTGTGACGCTGACCGTCCCGCCCAGCTCCAGCTATCCCGGCCGGGGGCCATCCTCGTTGACGGACGGGAGGCTCGGGAGCCGCGATTTCCAGGATCGTGAGTGGCTGGGCTTCGAGGCCGAGGATTTGGAGGCAATAGTGGATCTCGGCCAGGCGAAAAGGATACGGCGCGTCGATATCGACTGCTTGAGGAGCCAGGTCTCGTGGATCTTCTTCCCGCCGTATGTGGAGTTCGCCGTATCCACCGACGCTGCCGTCTGGGAGACCCTGGGCCGGGTCGACTTGACGCTGGAGAGCAGGCCTGAATCGGGTGTACGCAGCGTCGGGCTGGAATTCCAGCCCAAACGGGCACGCTATGTCAGGGTGCGGGCGGCCAATATCGGGGAGTGTCCCGCCTGGCACCCTGGCGCGGGTGGCAAGGCATGGCTGTTTGCCGACGAGATCGTGGTGCGGTGACCCGGGCGGCAGCCGAGTAACACCGCGTCGTCTGGCATCAGCCGCCACAGCGGGCTTGATCTACGGTTTTTGTTCGGTTACTCTATGGTAATGGAGCGACCGAACCTGTCACCCAAGGTCACACGCCGCGATGTCGACAGCTGGCTGGCCCAGATCCAACACCAGATCGAGACGCTGCTTAGAGGCCCCGCGGGTGAGCTGCGAGCTCGGTTGGTTCTGCTCCACAAGCGAGTGTCGGGTTGGAGGGACCTGTTGCAGGTCCGCCGCAGCGGGGAGAGACGGCCCTAGTCGGCCAGCGGACCGCATGAGGACGCACTCTGATCCTTTGGATCTGCTCAGACCCACGGCGTTGCAGGCAATTGGTCTTCAATTCGCAGTCGGGCCGCGTGGGGCTGTTTTCGGTCCTGTCACTGCGGGAGAGCTCCGGATTAAAGGGATGCGGCGGGTGGGCGCTGCCCCACGCACCGTCGGGTCCTTATCCTAGAAACTCAGCGACAACCCGACAGTCACCGCTCCATCTGGTCGTGGCATCACGTCTACTCGCAAGCGGTCGGGAGGCACCGATTCCCAGTTGTCGCTCGTGTGGAAGGCTCCAATAATGCCACCGATCAAAGCACCAGCTGCGAAGCCAGCAGACGTGCCGATCAAAAACGCCGCGGGCACTTGATCTGAACAGTCGATGAAGCTGCCAGAGCTACCAGCGCAGGCAACACCCAGCCCGACACCAGTGAGCGTGCCCAAGGTGATCCCTCCCAGAAGGGCGCCCTTCCCGGCATGACTCCGGCGGTGACGGACCTGTAGATCCGTTATCGAGTTGATTGGCAGGCGGACCGTGTCGATGACGATCCACTCAGCGCTCACGTTCGTCACCGATCCCTGGAGGGGTGGATGACGATCTGTTGAGACGCGCACGTGTGTTCCCGGCTCGACTGCCTGAGCGGCCGCGACAGCCGGCCCGGTCACGAGTAACGAGCAGACTAGGAGTTTCAGTCGCATGAGTACCTCCCCCGTTGTGCTGGAGTGTCGTGCCCAGGCGTCAGACGAACGTCAAGCGACCTCGTCGCTCTTGTGTCCGCGAGGGGGTGGGTTCAGGCCGGTGGGTGGTGGCAACTACGGGAGAGCTACGGAAATCGGGCCCGCCAAGGGATTGCCGCTTGCAGTGGGGTGGCGAAACCCCAGTTCGCATGTGGCTCAGGCGATTGGCCCCGGTGGATTCGAACCACCATTCCCGGATCCAAAGTCCGATGTCCTGCCATTGGACGAGGGGCCACCAACTTCTTGTGAAGCAACGCCTTAGGCACCAGCGCCGGATGCCAAAGCTAATCACCTGTGACTTGATTGTCACATGGCAGTCTCCTCCGGTCCTGGCGCTGCAACACTACGCGTTTTGGTCTTGATCAGCTGGTGGCCGCGCTCTCCTATCTCCAGGGCCGCGTCGTTCAGATCGTCGTCGGTACGGTAGATGGCTATCACCGCGGACCCGGATCCAGAAACCCGCACCAGCAGCGGGCGCGTCTCAGCCATTCGCTCGAACAGCGAACGCAGCTCCGGCCGTCTGCCGAACAACACTGTCTCGAAGTCATTGCCGCCCAGCCGGCCGATCCCACCCCAGGTGGCGAGTGCATCGGTATCGAACACCACCGGTCCACGCTGTTGGCCGGAGCCCCTGCCGATCCGCAGGAGATCGTATGCCTGTTTGCTGCTGATGCCAAACTCCGGTACGGCGATGAGCACCGGGGCTGCCCCGGGCGGTGGCAGCCGGAACAGGCGCTCACCGCGGCTCCACCCGAGAGCAAGCGGTGCGCCGGACGCGAAGAAGGCGACATCGCTGCCCAGCTTGGCTGCGAATTGGAGGATCTCGTGGCGCGGCACGGCGTCTCCGGTGAGCCGATTCACAGCGTGCAAGGCCGCGGCCCCGTCGCTGGAGCCGCCACCGAGTCCTGCCTGAACGGGGATCGACTTCTGCAGCCTGATCCGTACGCCAAACCTGCCCCCCGTTGCGGCCAGGATGGCGGCGGCAGCTCTGTACACCAGGTTCTCTTCGACGGGTCCTGTGTCTGCTCCCGCTACGTCCAGCTCGATCCCCCGTGCCGCGCGCTCCGCCACGATGCTGTCGTGTAACTCGAGCAGGGTGAATAGGGTCTCAATAGTGTGGAATCCCGATTCTTCCCGAGCCAATACCCTCAGCAGAAGATTCGTCTTCGCGTGGGCCCTGATCTGAACACGATCCGGCGGATCTGCTATCCGGTTGGGCGGATGGTCACTTCCCGTCATCGTGCCGTACTCGCCGGTGAATCGGCTTCGTGGTACAGCATCTCCTGGCCCGGCGCAACCTCATCCAGGGCGTCGCGGCGCCGCAGGTCGGCCAGGTGGAGGTGTGCCCGAGATAGCGACCACATACCGAGCAGCGTAATCGGGAAGAACCCACCCAGGTGGAATCCAAACGCGAACGACACGGCCGATCCGGCCGCAACACCATACAACCCTAGTGTGATACGGCAGATGGCTTCCCATTGGCCGAAGAAGCCGGGACTGAACTGGACCGCTACTCCAAAGGCCAGGAGCGACTGAAGCAACAACGTTGCCGACCAGGGAGTCTCGATCCCGAAGGCTCGCAGGGCCATCCAAAACGACGCGGCGCCCGTGAGCCAGACGACCAGCGACCACAGCAGAACGGCCCCGAACCGGCTGGGGCTGCGTAACGCGTCCAGACCCGACACGAGGCCTTCAACCACTTCGGTGAGCCGCAGCGACCACTTGTCGGGTAGCACCCTGTTCGTGAAAGACCGAGTCAGCCTGAGGGCTGTGCTGGGCCAGTGTACTGCCAACAGCGCCACCACCAGTAGGACAAAGAACAACACGCCCGAAGCACGCGCGACGTCACCCAGCGTGAGGTTGGGTCCGATAGACGTGCCGGCTCCGAAACCGCCGGCCCAGATCCCGATCACTAGCAGCGCCACCAGAGTGATCCCGTCGAGGACACGTTCCACCGCTATCGATGCAAAGGCGGTGCTGAATCTGGCGCCCGTCATGCGCCGTGCTGCATAGGCCCGTGCAAACTCACCGGCGCGAGCGGGTAGCAAATTGGTGGCCGTGAAGCCTATCGCGGTCGCATGCCACAGTGGAACGAACGGGAGAGTCGCCCCCTCGAGGCGCAGCAGGTACTGCCAGCGGATGGTGCGCAGCGGGAAAGTCAGGGTCGCGAGGGTGAGCGCCGCAACGAACGGTAGTACTTGCACGTGACGCATGTTATCCCAGACCTCGACTAGACTCACGTCATGCAGCGTCCACCAAATCAGCAGGGCCGCTATGGCGATACCTACGGCTCCGGTCCAGCCGAGGCGGCCGGGTCCGTTCCTACTGCTCGAGGTTGAGTTCGACGATGTCGAGGAGTTCGTCAACGAGATCTTGGAGATGTGAGTCCTTTTGTGTCGGTCTTGCGAGCACTGCATGGATTTGCTCGCGGATCTGGAGTGCTCGCTCCACTGCCGCTTCGCCGCGGTAGCAGAGATCCGTAATCGGGACAGTAGTCTCACCTGCTGTAGCAGCTTGCTGCTCGTCGCTCTCCGCTTCACCAACAAGCTGAGGTTCGGACGCGGCAACCGGCGAGTCGCCGTATCCCGATGCGGTGATCGGTGCAGGCTCCTCGGCCGGCAGTGCGATCACTTCCGGAGGCTCGGGTTGGGCAGCTGGCATTTCCGCCTCCAACGCCGGTATCTCGGGCTCAGCCGCCAGATCGTCCACCCCCATCGCCGGGATCTCGATTGCGTCACGTGTTGCTGGCTCCGCCTCCGGGGGAGCCGTCGCGAGGAACTCCTCCAGCGTTCCCTCTCCTGGTCCAGCCTGTCCCTGAAGCCGTTCGTAGCGCGCCCAACCACCGGCGAGATCCGGAGTCTCGCTGTCTCTGATTGCAGCTACCTCGCTCGGCTCGGGCGGAGCGGCGGCTTCGGGGACGGCTGTGGCCTCCGCCTTAGCGGCTTCCTCGGCTGCTGCGGCTGGCTCCTCCACGGCGGCCGCCTCATGCTCTGTTCCGATCGGCTGCGGCACTTCCGCGGACGGGGCTGGCGGACGACTGGGATGATCCTGCACGTGCTCGTCCGTAGTGACGGTCGCACCAGCCGGGATCGCCTGAAGTGCCGTCGTCGCTCGGGACAGGCGCTGGGCGAGGTCCGCCGGTTCGCCTTCTGTTGAGGATGTGAGGATTGCCCCCGTCTCGCGTAGGTAGGCCGCGAATTCTCTGGTGCGATGCAGCGGTGCTCCCCGCGTTACGGCGTTCTGGGCCGCTCTAGCAAACTCGGCAAGTGCGTTCTCCAGCGGGCCGCCGGTCGCGCTCAGCAGGGAGCGAAACGTTGAGGTCAGCGCCAGAGCCCGCAGCTCCCGTTGCGTATCCCACTGTGCCCGTTCGAGCTCGTCGGCCGCCTGCTTCAGATGCTCGCCGTGGGCCACCAACTCGAGTTGCGCCAGCCGTCCGGGAACGGCTGCCGGAGTCCCAGTCTCCAGAATGTGTGGTCCGTCGTCGTCGTAGAAGAGCGACTGAATCGGAACCACTTCGCTGGAGTCGAGCATCGATCCGAACCGACTGGCGAATTCCCGTGCCTCCGGTGAGTCAGGCCTGGCACTTCCCGTGGCCACTATCTCCTGTGCGGCGTTGGATAGTGCCCTGGCAGCCGTGTCGAGCAGCTGCGCCATGCCCTCCCGCTGGATGCCACGTTGCACGATCCCAACCGCCCGCTCCACCCCTTCCAATACTTCCGGAATCGGCGAAATCTCCGGGAGCACGGCGAGGCCGCGCAGCGGCTGCATTACCTTGAGAAGCTCGTCGAGTTGCTCAGGCTGCTGGAGTTCCTGGTGGAGCGACTTAGCCACGGCGTGCAGGGAGCTGGCGACGATGGCGCACTCACGTGCGACGAAGGCCCGTGTCCCGGAGTCGATGCCGGCCTCCTGGCGCGTTGGCATCGTGACCTTTGTGACTCCGGCAGCAGAATTCAGCTGCTCGGCGGCTGCCGCGGCCGTCGCGTCCTCCGCATCGGACCAGTCGCCCACCTTGCGGACCAGGATACGGAGGTCATCAACGGCGCGGACTGCGATCTGCTTCGCCCTTTCGTCCCACTGTGCGCGATTCTCTCCGATGGCGCGGGCGAAGTTCTCAAGCGCGGCGGCAACCTCACCGATTTGGTGCTCGTTTGCCATCAGTGCGGAACCCCGCAGCGCACGCGCCAGTCGCACGAGTTCCACCCGATCTGGCCCTGCTGCGGCCGACACGATCACGTCGAGGCGGTCCAAGTACTCGCTCGCCTCCATCGCGAAGAACTCTTTCAGGCCCATCCGTGTGTTCATGGCTGTGCTCGTGACGACAAGCTAACCTCAACGTGCCGCGTCTACCAGGGAACGCATCTCTCGCACCGCCGCCTCGATCCCTACCAGAATACTTCGGCTCACGATCGAGTGGCCGATGTTGAGCTCTTCGATCTCGGGTATGGCGGCGACAGGCTGGACGTTCCGATAGGTGAGTCCGTGTCCAGCATGAACTGCCAGTCCCAGGTCCTTGGCGTAGCTAGTGGCAATCCGCAGGCGTTCCAACGGCTTCTCCGATTCGCGGTAGCGATTCGCGTACTCGCCCGTGTGCAATTCGATGGCTGCTACGCCCAGCTCAGCAGCTCGGTCGATGGTTGCGTGGTCCGGGTCGATGAAGAGGCTTACCCGAATACCAGCCTTGTGCAGTCGCGCGATTGTGTCCTTCAGACGAGGCTCGGCCTGGTGCCCGACACCTAGGTCGAGGCCGCCCTCGGTCGTGACCTCCGCGCGCCTCTCCGGCACAAGAGTCGCGTGATGGGGCCTGATTTCAGTGGCAAGCGTCACAATGTCATCGGCGGCGGCCAGCTCCAAGTTGAGCGCGGTGGTCACGCTTTCCGCCATCGCCCGGACATCGGCATCCTGGATGTGACGCCGATCTTCCCGCAAGTGTATCGTGATCCCATCGGCACCGCCCCGCTCGCAGTGTAGCGCTGCCTCCACCGGATCAGGCTCGTCGGTCCTGCGCGCCTGCCGGACCGTCGCCACGTGATCTACGTTGATGTACAACCTCATCGCTGTCCCTCGCCTTGCCCCGGGTTTTGGAACCGTATAGGTTCGATCAACATGAACTTCACGACGTTCCCTCGAATCGCGCAAGTTCCTGCCGTGTTGCCGGTGATCGCCGCGGTTCTCTCGGTGAACGCCTGCTCGCAAGGTGGTTCCAGCAGCCCCGCGCCTACAAACCCTGAAGCCGCGGTCATCAGCTTCCTGAGTGCTGTGCGGGCCCAAGACATGAACCAGATGTCCGACCTGTGGGGCAGCTCTGCCGGACCCGCGTCCGAGCGCATGGACTCGCAGACGCTGGAGCAGAGACTCACTGTCATGCGCATCTACTTGGAGCACGAAGAGTACACCATCGTGCCCCGGCCTGCTGACATGTTGGTCGAGGTGCAAGCGGGCGAGCAGGCGGTTTTCGTGCGTCTCACGCGCAAGGGCTGCACACCAGTGGTGCCCTTTACCGTGGCGCCGTACCGTGGTGGGTGGCTGATCAGGAACATCGATTTGGAGAAAGCAGGTAACCCTGCCCGGAGATGCCTACCGTAGGCCCGATCCGGATTGGGAGCTCGAGCGTTCGAGGCTACTCCGTAAGTTCCAAGAGAATCCCACCCGTGGACTTCGGGTGAACGAAGGCGACCCGCCGGCCGCCGGCCCCCGGACGGGGAGTCTCGTCGATGAGCCGGTAGTTCAGGCGGCGGCATTCATCGAGGGCGCGGTCCAGGTCGGGAACTCTAAAGCAGATGTGGTGGATCCCCGGGCCACGTTTGTGGATGAACTTGGCAACTGGTCCATCCGGTGTCACAGGCTCCATCAGCTCGACCTCCGTGTCGCCGAGGTGCAGGGAAACAATGGACGCACCATCGGCTGTTACCGGAGGTGATGGCTCAAGCCTCAAGACGTCGCGGTAGAATGCTACGGCATCAGTCAGGCTAGGCACCGCGATCCCTATATGGGCAACTTGAGCATCGAATTCCAACACGGGTCCTCCGTCAACGGGCCGAAACGCACTGGGCCTCGTGGGCCGGGTGTCCGCAACATAATGTGAGGGAGACAGTCATGGCAGGGACAGATTTGCTAGTTAAAGTAACAGATGACACGTTCGCCGAGGAGATCGAACAGCACGAGGGCCTGGCGTTGATCGATCTTTGGGCGACTTGGTGCGGGCCGTGTCAGATGATCGCGCCGATCGTCGCACAGATCGCAGAGGACTATCAGGGGAGGGTGAAGGTCGCGAAGCTGGACGTAGATCACAACCAGAAGACTCCCATGCAATTTGGGGTGCAATCGATCCCGACACTGTTACTGTTCAAGGATGGCTCGCTGGTTGACAAGGTCGTCGGTGCAGTACCGAAACAGCACGTCGTCGAGAAGATCGAGCAGCATTTGGGCTGACTGCGACCTCGGCGGCAATCGTATGGGGCACGAGAGTGCCACGGCGGCGCACGGCGACTCTTTCCCGGCGCCGTCTGTCGTTATGCTGATCGGAGGCCTGTGGCTGGGACACTACATGTAGTCGCGACGCCGTTGGGAAACCTGTCCGATCTCTCACGGCGCGCCGCCACCGTGTTGCAGGCGGCAGATCTCGTGGCGGCGGAAGATACCCGTCGGGCACGCAAGCTGCTGAACCACGTTGGGGCCAGGTGCCGGGTGTGCAGCTACCATGCTCAGTCTCCTCCCGGCAGGCTGGACCAGCTGGAGCGCGAGCTGAGACAAGGGGCATCTGTTGCACTCCTCAGCGACGCCGGGACTCCCACCGTAAGCGATCCGGGGGCGCAGCTTGTGATCCGCGCGCGCAGCTGCGGCGCCCGCGTGATCCCGATCCCCGGCCCCACTGCCGTGGCAACCGCGCTCAGTGTGTCCGGGCTGCCTGCGGACCGATACACGTTCCTCGGCTTCCTACCGCGCAAAGGAGCAGATCGCAGCCGGCGGTTGGATGAGATTGCCGCGTCTCCATGGACGGTCGTGATCTTCGAAGCTGCCAATCGGCTAGTGCGGCTTCTGAGCGATCTCGCCACACACTGCGGTGCAGATCGAGAAGCGGTCGTTGCGCGCGAACTCACCAAGCTGCACGAAGAGATCAAGTGCGGAAACCTCGCTGACCTGACGGTCTATTACGACGAGCAGGCGCCGCGAGGTGAGGTGACCGTACTGGTGGGAAGTGCAACTCGTCAGCCCGCAGCAGTTGACTGTGACGCAGTCAAACAGACAGCGCGTTTGTTGCTCGAGGACGGTGTGACGCGCAGAGACACGGCTGCTCGGGTGGCGCGTGAGTTCGGCATCTCCCGTAGGGACGCATACCGGCTGGTGACTGACCTGTGATGCGCTCTCTCGTGATCATCGCCTCCATAGCGGTCGCAACGGCGCCGGCGCAGCAGGACGTGCAGCTCACTATCGGGCGCCTGCAGTACGACGGCGGCGGAGACTGGTATGCGAATCCGTCTAGCATCAGCAATCTGCTGGAAGCGATTCGGAGCCGGACCGCACTTCCGGTCGCCACCCGTGAACGGGTTGTGCGCCTCACAGGCCCCGAGCTGTGGGAGGTACCCTACCTCCACATGACGGGGCATGGCAATGTGCGCTTCTCCGACGAGGAAGCGACCGCACTGCGCACGTTCCTCGAGAACGGCGGATTCCTGCACGCCGATGACAACTACGGGATTGACGAGTCGTTCCGCCAGGAGATGGCTCGCATCTTTCCGGAGAACCCGCTGGTCGAAGTCCCCTGGGATCACGAGGTCTACCACATCTTCTACGACTTCCCACAAGGGATTCCCAAGATTCACGAGCACGACGGTCTGCCGGCGCAAGCGTTCGGTTTGTTTATCGATGGCCGTCTCGCGGTGTATTACAGTTATCAGTCGGACCTCGGTGACGGCTGGGAAGACCCCGAGGTGCACGAGGACCCCGCGGAGGTGCGCGAGGCGGCGTTACGCATGGGCATCAATCTGTTCCTCTACGCGGTGAGTAGCGTCAGATGACCGAGACGCGACGCTGGCTGGAGATGCAACGAACTCCGCTCGTGCGCCGCATTTGGGGAGCGGGCCTGGTGCGTACCTCGGGGCTGGTGCTTGCGACATTGGGTGTCGGCGTGCTGCTAGGCCGGTTGGGTGCGTACCGCCTACTTCCTCCAGCTGTAATACTCGGCTGGCTCGGTGCGGTGGTCGTCGCCACCTGGGGAGTGGTCCACGGTAGACGGTGGCTCCGCAAGACTCGGCCTGGGGCACTGGCGCGCGGAGTGGAGCTAGAGCTTGGATTGCGGCGCGGCTCGGTGTTGGGTGTGGTCGAGGCGGGGCGAGGGTCCGGCAGCGCGGCCCTATACGAGTTGGCCGATCACAGGGCACTGAAGGAGCTGACAGAGCGAGGCACCGAGGCGCTGGCGTGCGAGCGAGCCCGCGCCAATCGAGCCTTGGGGAAGGGTGCAGCAACCCTGGCGGCGGGCGGTCTCGTGTTCCTGCTCTCCGGTCCGACGTCCAGTGCCGGCAACCAGTTCTGGCATCCGATCACGACATTGGCTCGGTCGCTGGGGCCAGTTGTGCTGACGGTAGATCGTTTGGAGGTCAGGCGCGGAGATACGGTCACGGCCTCGGTGGCGGCGGTGGGCCGCAGGAGCGCCACGTTGTGGACCAGACAGCCGGGAGAGCCCTGGAACTCCAGCCCGATGCGGCTCGATTCGGCCGGCACGGCGCGAGTGAGGCTCGGTCCACTGGATAGCGATTTCTTCGTGACGGCTGTCAGCGGAAAGCGCGGCTCCGATACCGTGCACGTGCGGGTGCTGCGACCTGCGTTTCTCACCGACCTGCAGTTGCTGGCGCGGTTCCCACGCTACGTCGAACGGCCGGACGAACTGCTCGTGCCGGGTGAAACAGCACTGCTGCCGGTTGGGACCCGCGTTCTAACCAGTGGCCGCATAACGCTGCCGCTGCGCTCCGTGGAGTGGCGTTCGGGTCCGGATACGGTGACGCTCGACATCGACGACCGATCTTTCTCCGGCGTACTCCGGGTCTCCGCGAATCGCGGCTGGCTGTTGCATGTGACGACGCGGGATGGTATCCCGCTGGCCGAAGGCCCGGTGAGACTCGACATCATCGCGTTGCCCGACAGTGCTCCCACGGTCGTTGTCCCGGTTCCGGGAGCGGACGCGGCAGTGCCGCTGACGCTGAGGCAGCCACTTGTGATAGACGCACGCGATGATCACGGGCTGACCAAGGTCGAGCTTGTGAGCTGGAGGACGAGCCGATTCGGTGCCGTCGACGAGCCGGTGTCAGAGCCGATACCCTTGCCCAAGGTGGACACCGACCGGGCTGTACTACAGTGGATCCTCGATCTGAACGGGCGCGGCTTTCTGCCGGGCGATACTGCCCGCTTCAAGGTTCGGGCAGCGGACAACGCTCCCCAAGCTCAAGTGTCCGAGAGCCGCGAGTATGTGCTGTGGTTACCCTCGGTAGCCGAGTTACGGGACGAGATGAGAGATCGGGCGCGGATGGCACAGCAGGGTGGGGACTCGTTGCTCCAGGCCCAGGAAGAATTGGCAAAGAGCCTTGAGGATCTGGCTGCGGAACGCCAGCGCAGTACGGAAACGCCAGCTTCCAGCTCGCAGCAGCAAGGTGAGGAGTTGCCGTTCAACTCGGCAGAACGTGCTCGGGAGCTAGCCGACCAGCAGCAGCGGGCGATCGAGCGCGCAATGGAGCTGAGTGAGGAACTGCAGCAGCTGGCTGACGCCGCCTGGTCGGCAGGGATCACCGATCCGGAGTTCCATCGCCAGCTGCGTGACATCGAAGAACTGCTCGACCAGGCGCTGACCGATGAGCTGAGAAGCCGCTTGGAGGCATTGCGTAACGCTCTTGAGCGACTGGATGCTGAGGCCGCACGCGAGGCCCTGAGACGCCTGGCCGAATCGGCGGACCAGCTGCGTCAGGAGCTGCAGCGGGGCCGAGAGCTGTTTGGGCGCGCCGCTCTGGAAGGGACTTTGACATCTTTGGCCGACGATGCGGAGGAGCTAACCCGGCGTCAGGAACAGTGGAATCAGACGGTCGAGGGTGGAGACGCCGACAGTGCGGTGGCCGCCCACGAGCGAGAATTGGCCGCGGGGGCAGACTCACTCGCTGCCCAACTGTCGGAGCTAGCTGCGACGATCGAACATTCCGAGCAGCAAGCTGAGCTGCTGCAGGATGCCGCCCAGAGTGCTGGGCAGGCGGCCGGCGAGATGCGGCGGGCAGCGTCGCAAGCGCAGCGGGGCGAACGCACCACGGCACGCCAGTCTGGCGAATTGGCCCAACAGTCTCTGGAACCGGTCGCGGAACAGCTGCGGCAGCAACGCGACGAGCTGCGTGAGAGCTGGCGCCAGGAAGTGATCGCGGCCATGGACCGCGCTCTGGTCGAGACCGCGCGCTTGGCGGAACAGCAGCAGCAGATTCTGGAACGCCTCAACAGTGGCGAGTCGGGGGCTGAGCTGAGGGGTGCTCAGGTTGCGGCCCGGTCGGGCGTTGAGCGGATCCTGGAACAGATCCAGGGCGCTGCGGGCAAGAACGCCCTGGTATCGCCTCAGCTGGGCACCGCCCTGGGCTTCTCCAAGCTGCGCATGTCGGAGGCGCTGGATCAGATACAGCGGGCGAACCCCAACACGCGGCAGGCCGGCGCGCTCGCCGGCGAAGCGCTGGATGGGTTGAACGCGCTAGCCTACGCTCTGGTGCGCAGCCGGGCCGACGTTGCCGCAGCGCAATCCGGGTCGGGCCTCAGTGAGGCGCTGGAGCGACTGGCTCAGCTGGCGGAGCAACAGGGTCGACTCAACAACAGTACGAGCGACATGCTCTCGATGATGCCCAGTGCTGACCAGCAGATGCTGCAACAGTTGCAGGCGCTGGCGCTGCAGCAGCGTTCTTTGGCCGAGCAGATGGACCATCTGCAAGCCGAGGCGGACATGGGCGGCATCGACGAGTTGGCGGATGAGGCCAGGGAGCTGGCACGCGAGTTGGAGGCAGCACGGCTCGACCGAGAGACGGTTGAGCGGCAGGAGCAGCTATTTCGACGCTTGCTGGATGCCGGGCGCACCTTGCGCAGCGACGAAGAAGACGAGCGCGATGAGCGAGTGAGCGAGACGGCAGACCCGCGCAACGTGCAACAGCCTCCGGCCGGGCAGCTACCCACGGTGTCCGATCCCAGGTTCCCCTATCCCAGTTGGAATCAGCTGCGCTCGCTGTCGCCCGAAGACCGCAGGCTCGTTCTCGACTATTTCCGTCGGCTGAACCGTGGGCGCCCCTAGAGTCGCGTCGTATCTCTGCCTGCTGACGATTGTGGGCGCACAGCCGGCGTCGGCGCAATCGGGGAGTGGCCTGGAGCTGGAGCGCCGCGGCCGCCATCACGAGGCGGCGGCCGCCTACCGCGAAACACTCGGCTCGGACCAGGCCAATGTGGGGGCGTGGCTCGGGCTGGAGAGGGTGCTGACCCGGCTGGGACGGCTGGAGACGATGATGTCGCTGCTCGATTCGGCGATCAGTCGCAGTCCAGCCAGCAACTTCTTGCGGGAGCTGGAGCTGCGGGCTTGGGCGGCCCTGGGCCAAGGCGACAGCGTCTCCGCAGCGGCAGAGCGGTGGATTGCCTATGCGCCAGAAATCCCCGATCCCTACCGTCACTGGGCTCGCACCGCCTCTCGCAGAGGAGAGAGTGCCCGTGCAATCCAGATACTGCTCGACGGAAGGGCGCGGCTTGGCGGGTCCGCCCTGGCGCCGGAACTGGCGCAGATGTATATGGCAGCCGGAGCATGGGCCGGCGCGGCCGAGGAATGGGCCGCGGCGGTGATGCTCGATGAGTCGCACACCACGGCGGCGGCCGCCGGCTTGAGGCAAGCGCCCGAGCTGCAACGCGATCGTATCCTCATGATTCTGGTCGACCCCCACCGCGAAAAGGTCGTGCACCGTCTCGGTGCCGAAGTACTGGTTTCTTGGAATCGGCCGGAAGAGGGGTGGACCTTGCTCGACAGTGCGCTGCCCGCCGATCGAACCAGGGCGGCTACCAGTCTCAGCCGTTTCGCGGACCGGACGGTGCGAATCGGGACACCCGGAGCGGCTCGGGCACGAGCGTATGCGCTGGAGCGTTTGGCCGAGCTCACCCAAGGTGCCGCATCCGAGAGGGCCAGGGTCGGGGCAGCCCAGGCGTTTGCTGACGCGGGTGATCTCGCGGCAGCACGCCGCATGTTGGAGACCTTGGCTACGGCAGATGCTCCGCCGGGCGACGCCGCGTCGGCGATGGCGACTCTGATCAGGGTGACGCTAGAGTCGGGCCGGCTGGAAGAGGCCGACACCCGATTCCGCGTGTGGGAGGAGCGTCTGCGAGCAGATGACACGGAGCGCCTGCGCCAGTCGCTCGCTAGTGCATGGATTCGACGCGGAGAGCTCGGTCGGGCAGAGCAGCTGCTGGCTGCGGATTCGAGCATTGCCGCGCTGGCGATCCGGGGCTGGCTGGCGCTGTATCGCGGCGATCTATTCGGCGCGACCGAGTATTTCAGGGCGGCCGGTCCTCGCGCTGGCTCGCGCGAGGAGGCTACCCGCAGGACCGCTATCCTCGCGTTGCTGCAGAATGTCAGGCGCGATTCGCTGCCCCGGCTGGGTCGAGCGATGTTGTTGTTGGAGCAGGGCGACACGAGCGAGGCGGTTGACCATATGGCGGAGGCCGCGACGCATCTGGACGACGTTGGAGGGCGTGCTCACCTGTTGGCGTTTGCTGGCAGGCTGTGTGTCGCACGGAGTGATTTTGGCCGCGCGGAATCGCTGCTGCAGCGGGCGCTGGCCGCCGACTCGGTCGGGTCGGCCGCACCGGCTGCCGAGTACGCCCTGGCGGTGACGTACGTTGAAACTGGTCGCCCGGAAGCGGCGGTGCGGCAACTGGAGCATCTGATCCTGAGTCACGCTGGCAGCGCAGTGGTGCCGGAAGCCCGGAGAATGTTGGATCAGGTACGAGGTGCGATTCCCAGGGCCGACGCTGGTGAGTCTGCACCCAAGCGCGATCCTCTGATCGAGGATCGCGTGTTTCGCGGGGGGAGCGCTGTGTGATCGGCCGGCGGAGTTTCCTCAGGGTGCTGGGATCCGCGGGGCTGTCCCATATGGCCGCACCTGCGGTCCTCTCCGCGCGGCCGCTGAGCTCCGCCATGCGACCAGGTACCGGCCAGGGCGCCTCTCTCCTAGTACCGATGGACGATCGGCAGTCGAATCATCTGAAAGCCTATGGGGTGACCTACCGATCTCTCGGGCGCGGCGGTACCGCCGAGTGGCTGCTCAACTACAGGGATGGCAGTTTCCTTTTGCCGGATGGCTCAGCTGTAAGGCGGGATGCCGCGTTGTCCGGGGTCGCATGCGAACCGTTATCCCCCGGCGGGCTGGTCGACATCCGCGGAGTGATCCAGGCGAACAACATGGACGCCGTGCCGTTGGAGAAAGCGCCCAAGGTGGCCGTCTATGTGCCTCCGAGCGCGGCACCTTGGGATGACGCAGTGACAATGGCACTGCAGTACGCCGGGATCGAATACGCCAAGGTGTGGGATCCGGAAGTCGTCGCGGGGAGGCTACAGGATTACGAGTGGCTACACTTGCATCACGAGGATTTCACCGGGCAATTCTCCAAATTCTACCTAATGTACTCCGGATCGGCATGGCTGGCCGAGATGGTACGCCAGAATGCTCGCACAGCTAGGGACCTCGGGTTCGGCACGGTTGCCGCACTCAAGAAGGGTGTGGCCGAGGGCATTCGCCGCTTCGTGGAACAGGGCGGCTTCCTGTTCGCGATGTGCACGGCCACGGAGACTCTCGAGATAGCGTTGGCGGCGCGCGACGTGGATGTGGCGGCGCAATACAGCGATGGTACGCCCATGGACGCACGCGCGTCGGAGCTACTGGAATGGAGCCGGACCTTCGCCTTCGAGAACGTCGTGCTCGAGCGGTCTCCGTCGACCGCGAGCTTCTCGAACATCGACGGTCATCAAGTGAATAGCCCGGCGCGCCGCCAGGTGCTGGGTGCCTTCCGGTTGTTCAATTTCAGTGCGAAGATAGATCCCGTTCCCACGATGCTGGTTCAGTGTCATCGTCAGGTGATTCCCGATTTCTACGGGCTCACCACCTCGTTCAGCCGCAGCACGTTGAAGCCGGGGGTCACGATTCTAGCTGATGAGAACGGGGCACCGTGGGTCAAATACATTCACGGGGACTACGGTGACGGTACGTGGACCTTCCTCGGCGGGCATGACCCGGAGGATCCGCAGCACCAGATCGGCGATCCGCCGACAGACCTGTCGCTCTACCCCAACTCACCCGGCTACCGGCTCATATTGAACAACGTTCTCTTTCCCGCCGCTCAGAAGCGCGAGCTCAAGACGTGACGGATATCGCGCCAGCTGTTCGTGACCTTGTGGCGTCCGAGATCGCTGCAACAGGAGGCCGCGAGGTTTCATTCGTGGCGGACGTCGACGCAGCCGGCACCATCACATATGCCAGCGCGGTCGCTCGCGGCACGGCAGCGGCCGTACTCGCTCTACCGGGGGTTGCAGCCCGGGGGCAGATGGTACTCCACAATCACCCCAGCGGCTTGCTCGAGCCGTCGCAGGCGGACCTCGAGGTTGCCGCCAGGCTTCATTTTGATGGCATCGGGTTCGGCATCATCAACAACGACGCATCTCAGCTCTCGGTCGTGGTCGAGGTACCACGCGCCAAGAGCTACGCGCAGCTCGATCCTGTTGCCACTGCCGATCTGCTAGCTGTGGACGGTCCCGTTGCAGGTGTGCTGGGGCAATTCGAAAACCGTCGCAGTCAGCGGGATATGGCCTCGTTCGTGTCGGACACGTACAATGAGGGGGGAGTATCGCTGCTGGAGTCAGGTACGGGCGTCGGTAAGTCCTTCGCCTATCTGGTACCCGCGATCCGCTGGGCGCAGATGAATGATGGCGAACGTACCGTCGTATCCACCAATACCATCAATCTGCAGGAGCAGCTGGTAGGTAAGGACCTTCCACTGCTTGCCCGTGCGTTCGGCGACGACGAAGCCGAGCCGACGTTTGCGTTGCTCAAGGGTTGGTCCAACTACATCTGTCTCAATCGTCTGCAAGTGGCCCAGGGTGGTCAGGCTTCGCTGCTGGAGCCCGACCGTCAGGGCGAACTGGAGGTTCTGGCGGACTGGGCAGCACACACTGGCGACGGTTCGCTGGCCGACTTGCCCGACGTACCCTCGCCTGAGGTGTGGGACGAAGTGTGCGCCGAGGCCGATCTCTGCACGCGGCAGGAGTGCCCGTACTATGATCGTTGTTTTGTGATCAACGCTCACGTCTCAGCAGCTGCTGCCGATGTAGTGGTCGTGAACCATCATCTTCTCACCGCTGATCTGGCGGTGCGCCGCGTACAGAACAACTGGTTGGAGAAGGCCGTGCTGCCGTTCTACAGGCGGCTGATCATCGACGAGGCTCACCACTTAGAGGACGTGGCTGCGAAGCATCTCGGAGCGCAGGTGACTTCGCGCGGCCTCGGCCGCCTGCTGAGCCGGTTGGAGCGCGGTGGCAGGGGTCTCATCCCGACACTGGTGGCCGAATTGCGCGGTAGAGACGATCAAGCCAGCAGAGCATCGCTGGACCTGTTGCGCAAGACGCTGCTGCCGGAGGTCGGCGACGCCCGTACCTACGCCGATCGGGTGTTTGCCATCCTGTGCGAACGGCTCGCATCATCGGACGATGAGGTGCAACGACTCGACGACTCGTTCGCCGCAGACGAGATCTGGGAGCAGGGGCTAGACGTGGCGGTCGACAACCTGGTGCGGGTGCTGGCCAGGCTGGCCGAGGGTGTGGAGGCCATCGTCGACCGCATGCAGCTTGACGAGGATCCCGATCGCCGGTCCCAGTTGGTGCAGGAGCTGCGCGGCGTGGTACGCCGGTTCCAGTCAATGACCGACGCGATCCTCCTGGCGCTGCGGCCCCAATCAGATGCACAGCTGGTTCGCTGGCTCGATCGCAGAGGTAACCGTCCGGCCGGGAACCTCCCGTTCCACATCGGACTCGCTGCTGTGCCCTTGGATCTGGCGCCCGTGCTCCGGGAGTCGTTGTTCGACCGGATTGACACCGTTGTGCTCACGAGTGCAACGCTCGCGACCGGTGGTGACTTCTCTTTTCTCAAGGAACGGCTGGGTCTCGATCGAGCTCCGGATCCGATCAAACACGAGGAATCACTCCCGTCTCCGTTCGATTTCTCCCGCCAATGCTTGTTCGGCGTTCCTACGGACTTCCCCGATCCCCGGAGTGACGAGGAAGGGCACGGCAATGCGTTGGCTGAAGCACTGCTGGATCTGGCACATGCTGCAGATGGAGGCATGTTTGTGTTGTTCACCAGCTATGCGGCTTTGCGGCGAGCAGCGGTCGCAGTCAAAGGGTCGATCGGCGGCCGCTGGCCGGTACTGGTGCAGGGTGAGGGCCAGCGAGACCATCTGTTGCGGCGGTTTCGTGAAGCGGGGTCGGCCATCTTGTTCGGGACCGATAGCTTCTGGGAAGGTGTAGATGTACCTGGGAGATCGTTGCGCGTCTTGGTATTGGCCAAGCTTCCCTTCAAGGTTCCGAGCGAGCCGCTCACGGCAGCTCGGCTGGAAGCGCTCGCCGGCCGTGGTGTGGATGGATTCAGTCACTATCTGCTGCCCCACGCCGCGCTCAAGCTCAAGCAGGGATTCGGGCGGCTGATACGGTCCTCGTCCGATGTCGGAGTGGTGATGTTGATGGACCCGAGAGTGACCAGGCGGAACTACGGCAACCTGTTGCTTGCATCGCTGCCGCCGGCGACGCGGTCGATCGGACCCTGGTCCGAACTCCGGTCCACGGCGGAGGAGTTCTTTGCGCAGCATGGAATCGGAGCCCCGGTATGAGCAGAACCAGTGATCGGCTTGGCAGGCTGCCGTACTATGCTGTCAATGAATTGGCGGCAGCCAAGAAACGGATGTTGGCCGAGGGTGTCGATGTCATCGATCTCAGTGTGGGAGACGCCGATATACCGCCACCGGAAGTCGCGGTCCGCACGCTGCATGAGGCGTTGTCCGATCAGGCTATGAGCCGATACTCGTTCCAAATCGGTCTCATCGAATTCCGCGAGGCCGTGGCGCGCTACATGGAGCGACGCTTTGGGGTCGTGGTCGATCCCATGGCGGAGGTGCTTCCGCTGATCGGATCCAAGAACGGTCTGTCGCACTTGCCGTTTGCCATCCTCAACACGGGCGACATCTGCATCATACCGGAACCGGGCTACCCGGGCTATTTCGGGACGTATCTGACGGATGCGGAGGTTCTGCCCTATCCTCTTAGGGCCGAGCGGCAGTTCCTGATCGAGTTGGAAGACCTGAGCGCGGACCAGCTGGCGCGGACGGGATTGGCGTTCCTGAACTATCCCAACAACCCCACGTCGGCGATTGCACCGCGGGATTACCTGGAGCGGACTGTTCGTGCCTGTCACGAACACGACATAGTGCTGGCGTACGACAATCCCTATTGCGAGATGACCTTCGATGGCTACGTGGCTCCCAGCGTTCTTGAGATCCCCACAGCTCGGGACGTCACGCTCGAATTTCACTCGCTGTCGAAGAGCTTCTGCATGACGGGCTGGAGGTTGGGTTGGGCGGTCGGTTCCTCCGAGCTGATTGCCGCGCTCCAGAAGGTGAAGAGCTATGTGGATACCGGTCCGTTCCTGGCCGTGCAGCGTGCCGGTGCGGCGGTGCTCGACAATGCCGAGCCGTTGGTCGCGGAGATGCAGCGTGAGTTTCAGGAACGGCGTGACGCAGCAGTGCGTTGTTTCAGAGAGGTGGGCTTCGAGGTCGAGGCACCCAAGGCTACGATGTACCTTTGGATCGAGCTGCCAAGTGGAGTGACCTCGGTCGACTTCGCCCAGCGAGTCCTGGAAGAGCAAGGCGTGGCGGTGCTACCGGGTTCGGCCCTGGGATCGAGTGGAGAGGGGTACTTTCGGATTGCACTGACTGTTGGGGCCGAGCGGACCCGTGAGGCTGCCGCCCGGATCGGCCGAGTTCTCAACGAGGTGAGAGAAACGAGTGCGCGAGCTTAATTTCCGGCTGCCCGATCCGGAACCGCCCCAACCAGGTTGGGGTGCGGTGGGGGTCGCCGCGCACGCAATCGTGATTGCGCTTCTCGTCGGGACGGTAGGCCGTAGTGTCGTGGAGAAGACCGCAACCTTCCTCGATCTCGGCGGAAGCATGGAGGGGGCAAGGGAGTTCGTGTTGCCGCCGCTCTCAGAATCGGTGGTGCTGACCCCCGGGAGTGCGAGCGAGCCGGTACTTGAAGCAGCCGATACGGCTTCCGGTTATACGGTAATCGTAGCGCCTCGGGTCATCCCCATCGGTGTTCCCCCACGCCTCCCGACGCTCTCCGAGTACGATCCAGTTGTAGGGTCGGCGCCGGTGATCGGTGTGAGCCGCGGCACTGGGAATCTCTGGGTCGGTCCGTTGGAAGGCAGATTAGGCGTGGTGGGACCGTCGCCGGATATGGCGACCCACGTCGCCAGGGTCGACTCAGCGGTGAAGGCAATTGTACTGGCTTACATCGACTCGATGCCGGCCGACAGCTTCGCAACTCCACCTATGGCCTCACCGTGGGTGACCGAAACGGAGGACGGCAAGACCTGGGGTGTGGACCCGGGCTGGATCTACCTGGGAGATTTCAAGCTGCCATCGGCTCTGTTGGCACTGCTACCTTTGCCACAAGGGAACATCGACTTGGCACGGGGGGAGGCGGAGTTGATGCGCATTCGCCAGGAGATCATGGTAGCGGCCCGCCAGGCCCAGGCAAACGCGGACATTAATCGCTACATCAAGGAGATTCGCAAGCGCAAAGACGCCGAGCGCCAGGCACGGCTCGCGGCCGAAGCGGCGAGGAAGGGTGTAAAGAAGGATACGATCAAGCCGACACCGGGACTCTGATCAGTCGAGTCGCTTGACGTGAACACCTGACCCCGGGGTGTCTCCTGGGGTTTTTGTATTGCCAGGGATCGGAACCTCCGGCTGTGCCGGATTCGTGTGTCGCGGGCTGAGGAACGCGCGTTCGGCCGCCACGGTCGGTTGGCGCGTCCTTCCGGGACGCTGTTTCTTGGCCGAGCTCTGCCTTACTGGGCCAGGACCGGCTCAACCAGACTGCTGCTGACGCATTCTGAGCACCGCGTCGATCCGGGCCAGGCTCTCCGCGCGGCCCACCACATCCAACAGGATGTGGATGCCTTCGGAGACAGTTGTGCCAGTGATCGCCACTCGGATTGGCTGAAATATCTTGCCGGGCCCAAGCCCGAGAGAGTCTGCCAAGCTTCGCAGCTCCCGCTCGAGGCGCTCGGGTCGCCAGGCCGAATCGTCCAATCCGGCCAGCAGGTTGCGCGTGGCCTCGAGTGACGAGTAGAACTCTTGCGGATCCTTTGCAATGAGCTTGGTTGCCTTCTCATCGTCGCGCTTGATGAACCTTGAGTCGAGACGCACGGCAGCACGTTCGGCAACGTCCATTGTAGTGCGGGCGCGTTCGCGGTTCACGTCCACAGCACGTACCAGTTGCGCGCGTGGCACGCTTCGAGGATCGAAGCCCAGGCGTCTCATTTCCGGCTCCACTAGGTGCATCAACTCCTCGACCGCAGTGCGGCTCAAGTACTGACCGTTCATCCACTCCAGCTTGGTGATATCGAAGATGGCGCTCTTGCGTTGTACATCTGCCAATGAGAATGCCTGTATTAGATCGTCGATCTTGAAGAAGAGCTCGCGCTCGTCTTTCGGGTTCCAGCCGAGCAGCGCCAGGAAGTTGCGGAGCGCCTCCGGCAGGATGCCGAGTTTCTTGTAGTCGCCGACGGCGGTGGCACCGTGACGCTTCGAAAGCTTACGGCCATCCGGCCCGTGTATCATCGGCACGTGAGCGAAGACTGGGGGCGTGTGTCCCAACGCCTCAAATACCGCGATCTGTTTAGGTGTGTTCGATATGTGGTCTGCTCCCCGAATCACATGAGAGATCTGCATGCTGAGATCGTCGGCCACGACCGTGAAGTTGTAGGTGGGAGTCCTGTCCGAACGCAGGATCACCCAATCCTGAATGTCGGCCCCGTGGAAGCTGATGTGACCACCAACCGCATCCTCCCAAGCGATCTCATGGTGGGGCATTCGGAATCGCACTGCGCCGTCGTCGACATAGGCGTCGCCTTTGGTCAGCAGCTCGTCTGCTAGGGCCTGGTGCCGTTCGAGTCCCTCGCCTTGGAAGACGATGTCTTCGTCCCAATCGAGGCCGATCCAGGTCAGTCCGTCGCGGATTACCTGGGTGTGCTCCTCTGAGGACCGCTGGCGGTCCGTGTCCTCGATCCGCAGTAGGAACTTGCCACCGGCTTGGCGAGCGAAGAGCCAGTTGAATAGGGCAGTTCTCGCCCCCCCGACGTGCAAATATCCGGTTGGTGACGGCGCGAATCGAACTCGAATCGGATCCTGAGACATTGCTGTCGATGTTTGCCTTTCCAGCTGTATGCCCCGCCTGCTCCATTCCGCTCCCCGCTCCCTGCTCCCTTTCCCTGCTCCCCGCTCCCCGCCCCTAAGACTAGCATCGACCTGCGCAAATGGCATGGGGTGTGACCTGCGGTGACCGCGATCACTTCATTTCGCCCGGTCAGAGCTAAGAATGGCGATGGTCATCGGGAGGTCTGATGAGTAATACACGGCTGTTGTGGAGTGTGGTAGTAGCAGGTGCAGGGATCGGGACGATCGTGTCCGGTTGCACTGAAGACGGTTTCCTCGCGCCGGGTGGTAGCGCTATTGAGGGAGCCGTCGTTGCCGGGCACGAAGCGGTGGCGGCATTCGAGTCGATCCCCACTTCGACCCTCGACTCGATTCGGGCCACGTACCGCATCTACTATGGTCATACCTCGCACGGCAGCCAGATCGTGACCGGCCTCAACATGTTGGCGGGCCAAGACGCCGACTATGCAGTGCCCGAGTTCCGTGAGCCCGGAGGCGACCTCGGACACAACGGTGACGTGACCTGGGCGAACACGACGCGGGCCTTCTTGGACGCTCACCCCGGTGAGTACAACGTCGTGATGTGGTCGTGGTGTGGTGGAGTGTCAGACAACACCGAAGCGGGTATCGACACCTACCTGAACGCCATGGCGCAGTTGGAGGCGGACTACCCGGATGTCATCTTCGTATACATGACGGGCCACCTGGACGGCACCGGTCCCGGCGGCAACCTATACGCTCGCAACAACCAGATCCGCTCGTTCACCGAAGCGCACGACAAGGTCTTGTTCGACTTCGCCGACATCGAGAGCTACGATCCGGGCGGGAACTACTACCCCGATGCATCCGATGCCTGCGAGTGGTGCGCCGCTTGGTGTGCGGCCCACACTTGTCCCGGTTGTGGCTCTTGCGCCCATTCGCACTGCTTCAACTGCTATCTGAAGGGGAAGGCTTTCTGGTGGATGATGGCACAGGTGCTAGCCCGGGAATCACAGTAGGAAGGCGACAATACAAGGGGAGCACGGAGAGGGAGGGATTCGAACCCTCAGTACGGCTTTTACCCTACCACGGTTTAGCAAACGGCCGCCTTCAGCCACTTGCGCTTCGCGCAAGCTGCTATGCCTACACGGTTTACCTGATTGCTCTTGCTGTCCCTCTCGCTCCGATCGACTCACTGTGGCCGGATTCTGTGGATCTTTTCACGATAGAATGCTCGTTTCAGCAACACAATAGCTTTTCAGGTGGGCTGTTGGAGCGAGGTTGGCGGAGACCCATAGCACCCCCCCAAGGCGAGTGGTACGTGTTTACAGGTGCGGCTGCCGTTTTGTTCGCGAGATGTTGAACTCACCGCCTCAATCGCATCGCCCGGCCCTGCGTCGGGCGTTTCTTCTTCACGCTCCCTTGACACCTATCTGACGCACCCCCTGTAGGGTTGGGTTGTCACCTGCGGGAGGCGGCCGTGCAGCGCTTCAGATCCAGACAGCTTCGGTTCGTGCTAGTGCCCCTGATGGCGGTGAGCCTGCTAGCGGCATGTGGTGGATACAGGGTCCAGCAGATGACACCCGAGATGGAAAGGTGGACGCCGACCCTGGAGCCGATGGGTCCCGCCGACCTCATGAGACTGCCCACTGCCGAGCGGCTGGCATGTCAAACGGGAGACTCACCTGCCGCTTCAGGACCGGCTTCCATGTCCACCGGTCACAAAATCGTCTTGGCTACGCTTACCGCCGTCATTGCGGTGGGCGTAACGGTCAACCACGTTGTCACGTCATTTTACAGGGACTTCTGCCCCTTTTGCGGGACATGGGAACCGCACACAACCGGCCGTCAGCGACAGACACTGTAAGACCACTATAATAGTGGACTAGCCCTCAACATCTCTTGACTGCAAAGCTCCAGCCAGCCGTGCGAGGGCCTGCAACTCCTTTCGACTGGTAACGGCAATCCGCCTGTGCTGGAATGCGCCGTCCCGGTCTCGGGTAGCGTGGCCTGGGCGCCGTCGGTTAGGTTGGACTCGTGATCGTCAGGACGGCTGGCCAACCGTCGCCTAGCCATGCGCCCAAGATATCCGAGGAGGAACGATGATTCGAAAGCTGACGGCCGTGCTGGTCCTGGTGCTCCTGACGCAGGGTTGCGCCGCTGCCGGAGCAGCCGGTGGAGAGGCCGGGGACACGGATCAGGTGGCCACATCGCGCGCGAACGTGATCACGCGGCAGGAGCTGGCGGAGCACCCGGAACTCACTTCGGTGGGCGAAGCGGTGCGGACACTCCGTCCGCGCTGGCGTGACGAGACCATCTACGTCGACAACCGGCCCTATGTGGGGCGGAGCACGGACATCCTGCTGACTTTCGTGACGGAGATTCGATACCTGGAGCTCTCGGAAGCACAGATGACGTTTGGCCAGTCCATCGAGACGAACGTGATCCACGTCATCACGAGATAAAGGTCTCACCCGGCCCGGACCGAGACGCGCACTCTTTCGGGTACTCCAACCAGGCCCCGATTCAGTCGATCCGCTAGCTCCGAGACACACGTGTGAGCATACCTTCTCGCTGTGGCCTTGTGTGTGGTGCAGCAGCTGAAGCGAAACGGCCTGTTGTGCAAATAGACTAGCGCCTGCCAATTCTGGCTTTCGCCAGTGCGCTTGTAGAGAGAGATGGACCTTCGGCATGGCCTGCCTCTTCACGAAGAGTGTGGCTGGCCACAGTGAGTAGGACGCTCAGTTAGCTCAGCGTTGAATTGCAGATACGGAGAGGGAGGGATTCGAACCCTCGGTAGGGCTTTTAACCCTACAACGGTTTAGCAAACCGCCGCCTTCAGCCACTCGGCCACCTCTCCCCAGACGCGTACGGAGGCCTCGACCTCCTGTTCAGGAACAACAATCTGGCCAGGGAAGGCGGTGAATACAAGGAGGGATGTGAGAGGAGTGCCCTTGCCTAGCAGTAATCAGTGCAGGTCGATACCGTAGCGCTGCAGGTAAAGGCGAGTCAGAGCTTCGCCGCAGGTATTGCACAGCGTGTTGGGCTCTTCGATGGTGACGTCACAGACCAGACAGACCTGATTGGCACCGGCATAATGCCACTCTGGATTGAGTAGGGCTGTATCGAACTCCAAATTGCGCGCGGCCCAGATCGGCCGCCACGGCACGGCGCTGGCGTCCAGAGCTGCGTCGGGCTCTGAGTCCGTGCGTTCTTGCCACCATCTTTCGGCAAAGCACGACAGATCCAGGAATTGCTGGACGTGCTGCACCTCTATGAGCGGGTCGCGGGCATTGCCTTCCGGCACCGGCACAGAGCTGTAGGAGATTCGCCCGGCGCGTGGGGCGTAGCGGATCCGCTCGTGCTTCTCGTCGATCAGTTCAAAGATCATGCTCAAGTCTCCGTCCCCAGTATGTTTTGGCCGGGGGCGGAGACTCTGTGAAATGGGTCACTCTCCGGTGCGGCTGTCGAACGTGAGGCAGGTCACCGAGTCGCGGGGCCGACTACGGCGGCGCACCACCGCTCAGCTCTTGGTGCGTGACCTCGCAAGCGGACTTGTCACGAGCTCGGGGACTCGTCCGTGATTCTGGGGAGCCCGTAGCGGAATGCCTTGTACCAGGTCGGCCTGCAGCGTCCTGCGACGCTGGACCAGTCAAAGCCGGGCATCGCCTCGTCGAGGAGGGTCGGCATCATTTCGGCGACGCAGGCGCGGGCGGTACCCGCGTGGATATCTCGGGGCATCGTGTACCGGGCCACGGTTCCGCTGAAGCCGGCCACGACCAGCAGGAGGAGCAACAGGCCGAAGGCTATGGCGAGGCGGACCGGGAACGATTTCTTCCTGCCACAGTGGGGACAGCGCTTGGCGTCCTTGTCAACGTGTCTGCCACACTGGGGGCAAAGGACCTGGGTCATGTATCGCAGCGTTCAGGGACAAGGCAAAACGTGTGGTCAGGGCCTAACTTCGGCAAGAGCCTGGGCATGGCCGGGCCACGCGCAACCGTGTGTGCTGTTTCGGGCGAGGCGGAGGGCCGGGCGCCCGAACGCCGCAGGCATTGCTCCAGGCGCCTTTCAAGACCCTCCAGTCCTATGTGCTGAGCGCATAAGTGGTTTATCGACAGCAGTTTAGGGGCCTAGCGGTACAACACGTGACGCCAGGATAGGTCCAGGCCTTCTCGGGGTCAAGCGATCCGAGAGAGGCACGGTTGTGACCGTCAACCGCTAGCGGACGCGAGGGTAAGTCAATGCTCAAACCTGTCAGCAACGCTGGCTTGCGAAACGAGAGCGAACACTGGTGTGCCGCCTCAGTCTGGTCTGGGGCGACGCTGGCTTTGAGCTGGAGTTGGTCACGTTCGACAACGAGCCTGGTTGAGCTAGAAAGGTCAAGGGCGAACTGGCGCGAGAAGACTACCTTAGTTGACCGGAGCCTTTCTAATTCGCCGGAGTGAACCGTTTGGGTGTAGTGGAGAAAATTGATGGCAGACAAACGTGGCATGGTTTCTGCTTCGAGGAATGGCGATTAGTAGGGCCCCTTAGCTGTTCTCCTTGATTCTGTATTGGACCAACATTCGAAGTCCAAGAGTCGGTCCTGTTACCTGTCACCTGCAACCGGATCAACTGGCGACGTCACACTCCGAACACACAATGGCTATTCGGCCGGCACGAGTTGCCAAGATACTTGTAAGCGTCGTTCCAGTGCTGCTTATAGCCAGTATAGCCGGACAGATACTCAACCACTTCAGAGGACACGACTACGTTTTTGGATTTGTCCCGCTGTTCTATCTCGATGGCGAGAACAACATCCCAACCTACTTCTCCACCATGCTCCTGTTTGTTTCGGCACTTCTTCTCGCGATCATAGCGTGGTCTAAGAAGAAGCAAGATGACGCGTATGCACTTCACTGGGTGATCTTGTCGGCTGTCTTTCTACTCATGTCGCTTGACGAAGGTGCTTCTTTGCATGACGTGGTGATAACGCCGCTGAGAGAACTTCTTAACATCACTCGGGGGCCGCTGTACTTTGCCTGGATCATTCCAGGTATGGCGCTGATTGTGGCCTTCGCAGTGTTCTACTACAGGTTCCTGTTTTCTCTCCCAAGGAGGACACGGCTCCTATTCTCGATTGCCGCAATCCTCTATGTGACGGGCGCGCTCGGCACGGAGATGGTCGGAGGGCACCATGCGGCATTGTATGGGATGGAGAATTTTGGCTATACGATGCTAGTGTCGGTCGAAGAAACGCTTGAAATGATTGGTCTCATCGTCTTCATCTATGCTCTTCTGGAACAGGTGAAACGCAATCTGGGCGGGATCCGGATTCGTATTGCCTGATCCTACCGCCTGCCGCTGACTGACCTCCAGCCCGCGGCGGCCGCCGCCACCTTATTCGACTTGCCAGACTACGGAGGGCCGGGGACTCGACGCAGTTGCTTGCCCGCAGCACGTTTTGTAGACGAGACTGTTGGAGCGCGAGGAGTTGGCGCGGGCGCGAGGCTGCGGGGCCGGTAACACGCCGACCCCGCACCGAGCGGAGGGCCGGGGACTCGAACCCCGAAGGGATTGCTCCCGGCGGTTTTCAAGACCGCTGCCTTACCAGTTAGGTCTAGCCCTCCCGGATGCCGCAATCCATTAGACGCAGCCAAGTTACGGTACTTAATCGCTGCAGTCACCTCAAGTCCTGCTGCTGCCGTTTGATCGTCAGCATGTCGTCAACTGCTGTCGGAAACCCGATAGACCGCTGTCTGCCGGTAGCCGGTGATCACCCGGTAGTGGCCGCACAAGGATGAGTCCGTGTCGGCATCTCCCGTGTCGACTAACAGCGGCCTGCCACCCAGGGAACCCAACTTTTCTACCGTCGCCGCGATGGTGATGTTCTGCTTGCCGACTCGTCGGATCACAGCCGGAGAGATCTGCTGGTTACCCCTACCGAGCAGGAACCCCTGGCCGCCCACTGGCGTGAGGATGAGATGACACCTGCGATCGGCCGTCTTCTCCAGGATATCCCGCTCGCTCATGTCCTTCCCGATCAGACGTCCCGCGCAAATCATGTCGACGCCCAGTAGGCTGTTGTCGAGACCCAGCAGCTCCATGAGCGCGGCGCATGTGGTGCCCGGGCCAACTAGATAACAACGATCGTTCGTCATCTGCTCGGCCAGTGCCGCAGCGATCGCCGCCTGCACCGCCCGTTCGTCGGGAGATGTTGCTGCCTTGCCACCCTGCAGGAGACGTCTGGCGGCGGGGATTCTCAGGTAACCGTACAGGATCGCCGATAGGATGCCACGCCGGTAGTCATCCTCATTGATGTCCATCACCTCCGCTTCCTGCACACGCTTGATCTCACCCGTGAGGACCGAGGCCGCCACGCGACCTGCTGCCGCAGGACTGGAGGCAAACACTGCCGAGTGGATCTTCACGCCAGCCGGAATCCCCAGGGTGGTCACGGACGTTTTGACAGCATCGTAGATGTCACGCGCGGTACCGTCGCCGCCTGCAAACAGCAGCAGATCGACATCCTCGGTCGCCATTTGGCGTGCGGCACTCACTGTGTCCTCTGAATTCGTACGGGGAGTCGAGCCAGAACCGATCACAGCCGGCCTTAAACCGCAGGCCTTCGCTGGCGCCTCGCCCATGGCGCCGCCGTACGTCAGGATTGTCATGCTATCCTCGAGTGGGCCCAGAGCTGTCAGAGCCCGCTCAGCCCGCTGACCGGCCCGCGGGACGGCACCGAGCCGCTCTGCCTGGATTACGGCTTCCGGCCCGTCCGTTCCCTTGAGGCCGACGGCGCCACCCATGCCTGCCACGGGATTGACGATCAGGCCCAGCCGCTTCATGCCGTGCTCAGCCTGTCATACCCGGATGCTCGCGGCGGCCTCGCCGTGCTTCTTCAGATAGGCCCTCCACGTCACGGCCCACTTCGCGGGATCGTCCATGCTGCTCTCATCGATCTTGTGGACCACACTATTGTGCGGTGCTCGTTTCACGGTCTCCGGTTCGGTTCGCGCCTCTTGTGCTACGTGGCGCAGGCCGTCCAAATACTCATCCAGCTCTTCTTTCGAGTAGGATTCGGTTGGCTCAATCGTGAAAGGCTGCGGTACGACGAATGGATGGTGGCTAGACCAAAGGTGAAAGCCGAAATCTGCCATCCGCAGTGTCACGTCGTGTGTGTCTATCCCTGTCGCCCTATACAGCTCTTCCCATGAGTAGCGTACTTGTTCGATTCGCCGCTTGCCACCTGAGTACGGCGATGTCGCGCCGTCAATCTCACAGATCTTCTTGAGTAGGTAATTGTTGTTGAGGACCGCGACCCTGGCGGCCTCCTTGAGCCCTTCCGCTCCCATGCTCAGGATCCAGGCATAGGACTTGAGAATCACCGGAAACGCGCCGTAGAAACTGCGCGCTTTACCGATGGTCTGAGGCACGTCGTAGTCGAGGAAGTACCGCTCGCCGTCGTAGCCGACAAGGGGAACGGGCAGGTAGGCTGCCATTTCCTCGGTAGCACCGACTGCTCCGGCGGCTGGACCACCGCAACCGTGGGGGGCGGCGAAAGTCTTATGCATGTTGAAGAAGCACAAGTCGAAGTCGGCATCCCTTGCCCGGGTGATGCCCATGATGCCGTTGGCGTTTGCCTGATCGTACCCGCATATGCCGCCCGCGTCGTGCACGGTGCGTGTGAACTCGGCGATTCTCGGGTTGAAGATGCCGACATCTTCGGGGTTGGTGATGAACAGGCCGGCCGTGCGCTCCGAGATTGCAGCCTTCAGTGCTTCCACATCGGGCATTCCCTGCTCGTCGGGATAGAGAGTGATGATGTTGTACCCTTTCACAGCCGCTGCAGCAGCATCAGACGGGTGAGAGAAGATCGTCGTGATCAACTCATCCCTCGTGTTGGCCTCTCCACGGATCTGGTGGTACTTGTGCATGATCGCAGCCATCGTGAGAATCGCGTGCGATCCCGAGCTGGGTTGCAGCGAGAACCGGTCCATTCCCGAGATCTCCCGCAGGAACTGATCGACCTCGTACATCACCCGCAGGGCCCCTTGCACCGTACTTTCGTCTTGGAGCGGATGGATGTCTCGTGCCTTGGGAGACGCCGCGATCTGCTCATTGATCTTGGGGTTGTACTTGATCGTGCACGTGCCTTGGCCGACGTCCACGTTGAGATCGGCACCGAGGTTCTGCTGAGAGAGACGCAGATAATGCTTGAGCACACGCATCTGTCCGACCTCGGGTAAGGCAGGTGGTATCTCTCTCTGCATGCTTGCCGGAATCTGTGATACCCCGTCGCCCACCGAGTCCGCGATGGCCGGTTCCACCGGTGGTACGTGTATACCACGCTCGCCGGGCGTGCTCAGCTCGAAGATCACCTCCTCGTCCCACTTCGCCTGATGGAAGTTTCGCAGCTTGCTTCCCCGCTGTATCTCCATGAGTGTGACCTCCTAGGCGAGAATCGTCGTCAACGTGCGCACCAGGCGATCGATGTCCTGTCGGGTGGTAACCTCGGTGACTGCGTAGAGCGCGCATCCTTCCAGGTCAGCGAAGTCGTCTCCTAGGTCCCTGCCGCCGAATATGCCGTGTTCCAGGAGGGCTCGGTTGATATCGGTGACGCTCTTTCCTGTGGCTGAGAAGTCGACTACGAACTCCTTGAAGTGAAATGCGTCGAATCTCATTCGAACATGCTCGAGCTGGGACAGACACCTCATCGCATACTGTGACTTCTGCAGGATGTGCTGATCGAGTTCACGCATGCCTGCCGGACCCATCAATGACAGGTAGACCGCCGCCGAGATGCCGTAAAGTGCGGCTGCCGTGCCTACGAATTCTCTGCCGTGCTCTCTGACTGCGAATGAGGTCCTGCCGTACGCAACGTCACCAAAGCCCCACTCGCCGGCTCGCTCGGTCTTGCAGATGCCGAACAGGCGGGATGGATACTCCATAACGAACGTCTCGTCGTCGCATGTCGCGATGAACCCGCCCAAGGCGCCACCGAAGTACATGTGGTTGCCGAGGCTCTGGATGTCGCCGCACGTGATGTCCGCTCCGTATCGGCTCGGCGGGGCGAGGACACCAAGGCTGATCGGATCGACCCCGACCGCGAAGATGCTGCCGTTGTCATGCAGTGTATCGGCCAGTTTGCGACCACCCTCTTCGACGGTGCCGAGGTAGGACGGGTTCTCCACATACAGCACCGCCACGGAGTCGTTGAGGCGCCCGCACAGGTGGTCCACCTCCAGTGCTGCGGTATCCGGAGAATGCCCCACCGACTCGATGCGCATCACTGGCTCGCAGTAGGTCCTGATCACCTGGAGACGGTCGGGCGAGATCGTGTCTGCGATCAGCGCCACGTCCCGGCCCGTGATCCGACCGGCCATCCGGATCGCGGTGCTGGCGGCCTGGCCCCAGTCGTAGGTGGGAACGTTGACCACATCCGTCTCGAGCAGCTCACCCATGAGGCTCTGATACTCAAACAGCGCCTGGAATCGGCCATGATCTTCGTATGGCTCGCCCGCGTAGGCCGTAAGGAACTCCGCGCGCCCGGTGATCTCATCGCAGACTGCGGGTACGTAGTGCTGGTAGCAGCCCCCGCCAAGGAAACTCACGTTCTCCTCGCAGGTGTGATTCTCTGAGAGAACCCGCTCCACGTGACGGCGTAGCTCCATTTCGGATGTAATGCCGGGAGGGATGTTCATCTTCCCTCTGAAACGGAGCTTCTCGGGGATGTCCTCGTATAGAGTATCCATGTCGTCGACGCCGATCTCAGCGAGCATCCTGGCTTTCACTTCAGGGACAGAGTTGGGGATGTAAGGGTGGATCCTCTCGCTTCCCGCCATGCTCCGCATCTCCTGAGTTCGAGGTAGATACAGAGTACAGGGTGCGCGGTGAAGAGTACAGGGCGCATGGGGGTGGGGAGCGGGGAGCGGAGAGTGGACAGCTGATCACCCCCAGGTGAAGACGTTCTGCGGCGCCCGGGTCACTCGCGGCAAGTCACTGATGGAGCAACACCAACTCCAGGCCATGCGGCGTGCTCCGGCCAAATCCGAGACACGGTCGTGCGTAGTTGCACGGGCCGGCCCGCTCAGTCATCTGACAGATCGGCAGGTCACGAACGATTCTCGAGAGCAGCTGCCGTGGCCCTAGCGGGACCCCGGCACCAGAGCACACTTTTTGGTTGAACGAAGCAGCCGGTTGGCTCGCAAGCGGGAGCAAAGTGAACGCGGATGCCACGTCGACGCTCTGACCCACCTCACGACGGATTGCAACGCTTCCTGTCCGACCTGCGCTGTTCGGCCGAGCGCCGCACGTTCGGTGATCGGCGGTGCGCCTCTAGTCCGGTGCTGCTGGACCGCCGCAGTGAGGTCGAGCGTCGCGCGCGGCCCGACCGGCGCCAGGGTCTGCGTGAATTCTCGGATGAAGATGCGGCAGAGATCAGGATGATGATCGTCAATCGAGCGATCCGTGTCGCCTGTCCGGTGTGTGACGGACACCTGATGCTCGGCCCGCCGGCCAAACGCGGTGTGCTGACCTTTCGCCGGGTGCACTGCACCAATTGCCGTTGCAGCGTGGTCCTGCGGACGCCGCCGCGGTGAGTGGCCAGTGCCGATTCAGCGCGGCCCTGCACTCCCGTCCTTAAGTTCGTTTCGCACAATGTCTTAGGAGGAGGAGACCCTGTACTCTGTACTCTTTACCCTGCACCCTCCGCCCCACCCCCGTTCCTAAACAGTCCTTAACGCTGGCCTTGTGAAAGACATAGGAAAGACATAGGACTTCCGTTCGGAACTGAGTACATTGCACGGTGTTTTTATCGTGGGGTGTGGGGCTGAAACACCTCGCGTGATTCGGTTCACCCACATAGGGGTGTGGGGAGAAGGTGTTTGTGGTCCCAATCGTTCCTGATTCAGCATTCATGGCCGGCTCGTTGCCGAACCGCGTTATCCGTATTCACAATTTGGATTGTTGCAGCCGCATGACCCGATGCGGTAAGTACCCGTGTGCGGCAGATGCTGAACATCGTGTTGAAATGGAGAGGTCCAGATGTCAATGAACATCGACGCTGAAGTAAAGAGCTTCATGGACGGTGTGAAACAGCGCAGCCCCGGTGAACCCGAGTTCATTCAGGCTGTCCAGGAGGTGGTGGAGAGCCTGATGCCGTTCTACCTGGAGCATCCGGAGTACGTGAAGGAGCAGATCCTCGAACGTATGACCGAGCCCGATCGGGTCTTCATCTTCCGCGTGAGCTGGGAGGATGACAATGGTGTGGCCAGGTTCAATCGTGCATGGCGCGTGCAGTTCAACAACAGTATCGGCCCCTACAAGGGTGGGCTGCGGTTCCACCCGACCGTGAATCTCAGTGTGCTCAAGTTCCTGGGCTTCGAGCAGGTCTTCAAGAACAGCCTCACTGGTCTGCCCATGGGTGGCGGCAAGGGTGGTGCCAACTTCGATCCCAAGGGCAAATCGGATCGTGAAGTCATGCGTTTCTGCCAGTCCCTGATGACTGAGCTGTCGCGCCACATTGGCGAGGATACCGACGTACCCGCGGGTGACATCGGAGTCGGCGCCCGTGAGGTCGGCTATCTGTTTGGCCAGTACAAGCGCGTTGTGAATGAATGGACTCCGACGATCACCGGTAAGGGTCTGAGCTACGGCGGCAGCCTCATCCGTGCCGAGGCGACAGGATACGGCACCGTGTACTTCGTGCAGAACATGCTGGAACATCGGGGCGACGGCATGAAAGGCAAGGTCTGCACTGTATCCGGGTCCGGCAACGTCGCTATCTACACGATTGAGAAGCTCACCCAGCTAGGCGCCAAGGCCGTGACGGCCTCGGATTCCAGTGGGTTCATCTACGATCGCGACGGCATCGACGCCGAGAAGCTGGCCTGGATCAAGGACCTCAAGGAAGTGCGCCGCGGACGGATCAAGGAATACGCTGAGAAGTTCGGCTGTGAGTACCACGAGGGCAAGCGCCCCTGGTCGGTGCCGTGCGATGTGGCGTTCCCCAGTGCTACCCAGAACGAGATCAACGGCAAAGAAGCCGAAGAGTTGGTCAAGAACGGCTGTATTGCGGTGGGCGAAGGTGCCAATATGCCGTCCGACCTCGATGCGGTGAAGATCTACCTCAAGAACAAGATCATGTACGGTCTTGGCAAGGCTGCCAATGCCGGTGGCGTCGCCGTGTCGGGCCTGGAACAGAGCCAGAACTCCCTACGTCTCAGCTGGTCGCGTGAGGAAGTGGACAGCAAGCTGGTCGACATAATGAAGAACATTCACGCCAAGTGCGTCGAGTTCGGTGATGAAGGCGATTGGGTCAACTATGTGAAGGGTGCAAATGTCGCCGGATTCGTGAAGGTCGCTGACGCGATGCTCGCATACGGCGTCGTGTGATCTGCGTGTAGCAACAGTGAGTCCCGGTGCGGGGTTTCCCGCGCCGGGACTCAGTTCGTTATGCCTTTGATTCCTGTGTCATTCCCTGGTGGTTTCAGGAGGAACCATGTTCACGGTGGTCGACAGCCCATACCTCGTTCCCGATAACGGTACGTTCACGGTCGCGGAAGCTGCGACAACGCCGCCCAGCGGCTCCCTGGGGAAGCGAGCCTGCAAGCGGCGGCTCAAGGCTGCGACCAAAGAGCTGCGCGAGCTGCAGCGGGTGCTGTATGCCCACGATCGCTACGCCGTTCTCCTGATCTTCCAGGCGATGGATGCTGCGGGAAAGGATGGCACGATCCGCTCTGTGCTGACCGGAGTCAATCCGGCCGGTTGCCAGGTGTTCTCGTTCAAACGGCCATCAGCTACCGAGCTGGACCACGACTTCCTGTGGCGGACCGCTCGCAGTCTGCCGGAACGAGGGCGGATCGGAGTCTTCAACCGCAGCTACTACGAAGAGGTCCTCGTAGTGCGGGTACATCCCGATCTGCTGCAATACCAGCGGCTGCCGGCGATCGATCCCGATACCATCTGGCAGGAACGACTCCAATCGATCCGCGATCACGAGCGACACCTGGCCGCGAACGGCACCGTGATCATCAAGTTCTGGCTCAACGTTTCACTCGAGGAGCAGCGGCAGCGGTTTCTGGCGCGGCTCGATCAGCCCGAGAAGAATTGGAAGTTCGCAGTGGCCGACGTGGAGGAGCGCAAACACTGGGACGAGTACATGCAGGCGTACCAAGAGGCCCTGCGTGGCACGTCGCGGCAGTGGGCGCCGTGGTACGCCATTCCGGCCGATGACAAGCCGTACATGCGGATGATCGTAGCAGAATTGCTGGTGCAGACTCTCAGGAGGCTGGGATTGCACTATCCGCAGCCGGATGCCGATGCTGTCGCCCGCTTTGGGGAAATGCGCAGGCTGTTAGAGAGTGAGGCGTCCTGATCGGCTTGTTAGACTCTGGCAAGCGGTCCTAACCCAAGGAGACGATACGTGCAAATCCGACCTAGCTTCCTTTTCCTGGCTGCGTTGCTTGCACTTGGTGCACCGGCCGTTCTTGGCTTCAGAGCCGCGACAGTTGCCGAGCCCGTTACGTTCGAGGTTCGGTTGAGCCGGGCCGCGGCGCTGGAGATAGAGCGCCTGGGTCTCACGGTACCCGCCGTCGGTCGCGTGTTCGTGATCGTTGCTCGCAGCGAGGAGCAGGAGCCGAGGAGGCAGGTGGGTGTCACCGGTGTGCCGTTCTGGGGCATCGATGTCAGGGATTTCGGAGCGTTGAGCACCGTGACTTTGGACTGGCGTGACGAGAGCGTGACCGGCTATCCGCTGCGGTCGTTCGACCAGCTACCACCCGGAGAGTACTTCGTCCAGGCATTCCTGTCCGTCTACACCAGATTCGAGCGGTCCGACGGCCATACCGTGGAGATGCACCTCAACTCGGGCGCAGGTCAGAATCTGTGGTACGCACCTGGGAACGCGTATAGTGAGCCTCAGCGTGTGGTCCTGGACCCCGATAGGGGAGGACCGGTGGAATTGAGACTCACGCAAGTGATCGCTCCCATCGAGCCGTTGCGCGATGGAGAAGTCCTGCAACAGGGCAATCCGCGTGATACCGAATGGGTGAAGTTTGTCAAGATCAGGAGTGAGTTGCTGTCGGAGTTCTGGGGCCACGACATGTACATCGGGGCCAACGTGCTCGTTCCCAGGGGCTTTGCAGAGAACAGCGATCGCCGGTACCCTGTGATCTACATGCAGGGCCACTTCCCCGGGCGCCGAGCTCCTCTCGGATTTCGAGAGAGCGCCCCAGGTGGCAGAGCCGCCCGACTACTCTATGACTACTGGCTGGCGGACGAGTCGCCCCAGGTGCTAGCCGTCACCTTCCGTGAAGCGAACCCGTTCTACGACACGTCGTACGACATCAACTCGGCGAACATGGGTCCATCGGGAGACGCTGTAGTGCGCGAGCTGATCCCCCATATCGAACGCACTTTCCGCGGTATCGGTGAGCCATGGGCGCGGGTACTAGCCGGAGGGTCCACAGGCGGATGGGAAGCACTCGCGCTGCAGGTTTTCTATCCCGACGATTTCAGTGGTACCTGGGCCTGGTGTCCCGATCCCGTCGATTTTCACTACTACCAGATCGTTAACATATACGAAGACCGCAACGCCTACTTCACCGAGTATGAATGGGTCTCGGTTGAAAGACCCAATTCGAGACGCCCCGACGGGAATATCAGGAGCACGGTGCGACAGGAGAACCTGTACGAGCTGGCAAAGGGCCCAAACTCGCGTTCCGGCGGACAGTGGGCGGTGTGGGAGGCTCTCTTCGGTCCCGTCGGAGCGGACGGCTATCCCCAGCCGATCTGGGACATGAAGACCGGAGTCATCGATCGGGCAGTTGCCGAGTATTGGCGCGAGCACTACGACATCAACCATTACCTGCAACAGAACTGGGCCACTGTGGGGCCCAAGTTGCACGGCAAGATCCATGTGGCTACCGGTGATATGGATAGCTACTATCTGAACGAGGCCGTCTATCTGCTGCAGGAGTTTCTCGACTCGGCCACCGATCCACCGGCGGAGGCCACGTTCGAGTACGGTTGGCGGCGGCCCCATTGCTTCATCGGCTATAGTCCCACCAGGCCGGAACGGGATCTGAGTTACGCGGAGTTTGTAGAGGTGGCAGCGGATCACATGTGGAACACGGCTCCACCTGGGGCCGATCTCCGGTGGTGGCGCAGGTGACACGACCGTGGCGACTGAGCCGGCGACTCGCACGCATCCGTGGTTGGCGCTATCATAGGGAGCCGAGCTGATGCGGCGAGGAGACGGCCGCCCGTAGAGAGGAGCACTATGGCACAAACAGTTCAGCCCGTCAGGGACCGCAGGTCTGATACCGACCGAGTTTGCATTGTCTGCCTGCAAGGTCACTACGTGACCCGCGACGCACACGACTATCGGAAAGGGGATCCCGAGAACTCTCCGTGGCATGTCGAGGCCTGCACCAACTGCGGACATGTGCAGCTGTTCAGGCGGGATTGGCGGAAAACTCAGAGCTGATCTCTTGTAAGCCACCCACCCTTAGGCGGCGGACGTGCCACACCGCTAGCTGCACTGCGCTCGGTGGCCTCAGATTAGATCTGTCGATTTCTCCAGGGCTCTAACGTGACGCAGCAAGGATTCAAAGACAGAGGCGCGCTGATCACAGGAGGAGCATCCGGCATCGGTCGTGCGACGGCGCTGTCGCTTGCCCGCGCTGGCGCTGCCGTGCTGGTGATGGATCTGGATGAGCTGGGTGGCGAGGCTGTGGTCAGCGATATCCGGCGAGAGGGGGGCCGAGCTGTCCTGGCTGTCGGTGATGTGAGCAGGGCGGTGGACTGCAGCGATGCGGTGGCAACGTGCGCCGGTGAGTTCGGCCGGCTCGACATCCTCTGCAACAGCGCCGGAATCATCTACCGTTCCTCGGTCGTGGAACTGACCGAGGAGCAGTGGGACCGCACCATGGCGGTCAACGTTAGGTCGGTCTACCTCATGTCGAAGTACGCCGTGCCGCTTATGGCTCAGCAGGGTGGGGGAGCGATTGTGAACATCGGCTCGGGATGGGGTCTGAGTGGGGGCCGGCGCGCCGCAGCCTATTGTGCCTCGAAGGGAGCGGTCGTACAACTCACCAAGGCGATGGCGCTCGACCACGGCGATCAAAACATCCGGGTCAACTGCGTCTGTCCGGGTGACACAGATACCCCTATGCTGCGCGGCGAAGCGCAGCAGTTGGGCGAACCGATAGACCGCTTCCTATCAAGTGCGGCTACGAGGCCGATCGGTCGCGTTGGCCGACCGGAAGACATTGCAGAAGCCGTGCTCTATCTGGCTAGTGATGCCGCTGCGTTCGTGACCGGAACGATTCTACTTGTCGATGGCGGCGGGCTTGCCGGCACGGGTTAGGAGAGGCCGGTGCGGGGCTTACGAGGCAAGACGGTACTGGTAACGGGCGGTGCGAGCGGCATCGGGGCGGCCACTGCGACGCGCTTTCTGGAGGAAGAGGCCAAGGTCATCGTCTTGGATCGCGATGTCGAGGCGCTGGAACGGATCCACGAGGAACAGCGAGAGCTGAGCGGGACGATCCTAGCTGACGTATCCGATCCGCAATCGGTCGATCGGGCATTTCGGGAACTGGATCAGCTGTCCGACCGCCTGGACGTGTTGATAAACAACGCCGGCATCAGTGTGAGGCATCCGGGCATCACGGAAGTCGACCCGGCGGATTGGGAACGCGTGATCGCCGTCAATCTCACCGGCGTCTTTCTAGTGGCACAACAGGCGGCGAGGCGCATGCTGGCAGGTCCGGGAGGTGTGATCCTGAACATGGGTTCCACCAATGCGTTGGTCGGATACCGTCACTACCTCGACTACAACGCGTCCAAGGCAGGCGTAGTCGAACTCACTCGGTCGATGGCGTTGGAGCTCGCGCCGACCATACGCGTAAACGTGGTGTGTCCGGGCTATGTCCTCACCCCGATGCAGGAGGCCGAGTACTCTCCCGAGATGATGCAGGAGCTGAATGCCAAGATCCCACTGGGTAGACACGCCCGGCCGGAGGAAGTCGCCGCGCTGTTCGCGTTCCTTGCATCGGACGAGGCGTCGTACATAACGGGACAGTGTTATGTGATCGACGGCGGTGAGACGGCCGGGGGGCTGGCCAGTCACTGATTGCTGCCTCCCCTGGCCCCGGACAGATCTTCACTCGGCTCCCACAGCCTGCTTGATCCGCCGCTTCTGGCCTTCCGTGACCATATCGCTTGCCACGACTTCACGCACGATCGGTGCCACGAAGGAGTAGCCCAGGGCATCGGCAGCCAGCCATCTTTGCCATTCCAGCTCATCCAGTGCGCGGTT
>CP070666.1:4912415-4940365 GCA_020351775.1 Gemmatimonadota bacterium
CCTTCTCAGTCTGCACGCCGTGGGCGTGTAGGTTCTGTGAAACTGAGATGGGAGAAAGGCGGGATGCGACTGCCGCTGCCGATTTCGGATGTAGCGGTGGAAGTGCTCTGTTGACCAGTCGAGACCACGAGCAGCCACACGCGGGGACGCTCGGAGATGGGCGAACTCAGAGCTGTAGCGAGAGCAGGCTTGTGTGACCCGTACCAGTCTGTCCCGCAGTGCGAGTCAGTTCGCGGTCGAAGATGGTCGGGATCCTGCAGTGTTCTCGTGAACTCCTGCCCACGAGGAGAGCACAGCGGCTCGCCTGGAGCCACCCGGTGTCTCAGCACCCACTGGATCTCGTGCCACGGAGGCTGGTGGCTCCTGATTGTGCTGTGGTGTGTGAGATATGGCGACTCCTGCCAAGAACCTGGAGAACCAACGCCCGCTGCGGGGAGCCACAGCTTTCGGCCCTGCATTTCCAACAGCCTCCGGTCACGAGTGTGCCGCTTATTCCCGCAGTCTGCAGCAGACGACAGCCGTTCGAGCAGGGAAATGCTAGATTCATAGTCTCAGCGGCTGTACGACCAACGACATACATACAAGCCAATGCCCAGCACTCATTCACGCACGATTCACCTGCTCTGCAACTCGCATCTCGACCCGGTTTGGCTCTGGGAATGGCCTGAAGGCGCTGGAGAGGCACTGGCGCTTACTCGCACTGTGTGTGATTTGTGTGAAGAGTTCCCAGGCTTCGTCTTCAACCGCAACGAGGCCCAGTTCTACGAATGGGTCGAGGAATACGACCCTGAACTCTTCGAACGCATTCGGCGACTGATCGCCCGAGGCCAATGGCACGTGATGGGGGGCTGGTATGTGCAGCCCGACTGCAACATGCCCAGCGGTGAGTCATTTGTGCGTCAGATCCTGGTCGGCAAGCGTTACTTCCAAGAGAAGTTCGGCGTCGAGCCACGCACGGCCGTGAATCTCGATCCTTTCGGACACACCCGTGGGTTGGTCCAGATCCTCCACAAGAGCGGATACGACTCTTACTGGTTTTGCCGGCCCAAGGTCGATGAAGCGCCGCTCCCTGCCGCTGAGTTCTCATGGGTGGGCTATGACGGCTCCCGGATCACAGCTGCCGTGGCAGAATCGCATTACAACTCGGCGCCCGGCGCAGCCAAGGCCAAGATCACAGAGTGGATGGCGCGAGACGCTCATAAGCAGGTCTGTCAGATTCCCTGGGGTGTAGGCAATCACGGTGGCGGACCTTCCAAGCAGGATCTCCGCGACATTGAGACTCTCATAAACGCGTCCGGTGCTGAACAGATTCTACATTCCACACCGGAACGGTATTTCGACGATCTGCGGTCGCACGGCGTTGATCTGCCCGCGCACGAAGCGGATCTGAATCCGTGGGCGGTCGGCTGCTACACCTCGATGATGCGACTCAAGCAGTGGCACCGCCGCTTGGAGAACGAGCTTTACATGACGGAGAAGATGGCGACGATCGCTTGGGCACAGGGCCTAGTCGACTACCCAGCTGCCGAGCTGGGTGCAGCTACGCGAGCCATGCTGGCCAACGAGTTCCATGACATCCTGCCGGGCACATCGATTCCATCAGTAGAGCGAGCCGCTATTGCGGAGTTGGGTCACGGTCTGACCATCACATCGAGGGCAAAGACCCGGGCCTTCTACGCACTGGCTTCCGGCCAGACCAAGGGACGGACCGGCACGCATCCGATCCTAGTGTTCAACCCTCATCCATTCACGGTCAACACCATCGTCGAGTGTGAGGTGCAACCGGCTTGGCCTGATCGCGAAGACCAATATGGCATACCCACGGTCACGGCCGGGCAGCGACACCTCCCTGCTCAGGCTGAACAACAAGAGAGCAACATCAATGAGGATCACAGAAAGCGTGTCGTGTTCGCAGCTCGCCTCAGAGCTGGGAGCATGAATCGTTTCACTTGCCGCTTCGAGAAGGTTCCTAGAAAGCCGGCGGGCTCGCTCCGCATCCGAGACGGCAAGCTGCGGTTCCGCACTCGGGATCTCGATGTGGTTATCAGCGCCCGCTCAGGTTTACTGGACCGGTACCGAAGCAACGGAGTAGACTACGTCACTCCCGGTGCTCTTGCCCATCTGGTGATGCAGGACAATGCCGATCCGTGGGGCATGACTGTCGCACGATTCCGGAAACCGGCGGGACGGTTCAAGCTCATGACGCGGTCTGACGCCGCATCCAGCGCCGGCGTCGTCGCGGCGAAGATCCCCGCTGTTCGCATCATAGAGGACGGTCCAGTGCGTAGCGTTGTCGAAGCCCTGTTCCGCTATGGTGACTCTGTGATCTGTCAGCACTACAAGCTCCCACACTCCGGAACCGAACTGGAACTCGTCTTGCGGGTTCTGTGGCAAGAAAAAGACCGCATGCTCAAGCTCTCACTACCTACGCCCTGGAACCCAGCACGCCTGTTGGCTCAGGTGGCATATGGAGTTCAAGAACTGCCCGACAGCGGAGACGAGTGTGTAGCACAGAAATGGCTGTCCCTCGTATCGCACGAGCACTCCCGAGCCCTCTCGGTCATCAACGACTCCACGTATGGCTGTGATTTCAAACATGGTGAGCTGCGCATATCGCTACTGCGCGCAGCGGCTCATGCGGGTCATCCCACTGGTACTGGCAGACCTATCGTACAACAAGATCGCTTCATTCCGCGCATCGATCAGGGTGAGCACGTTTTCCGATTTTGGCTGAACGGAGGTGGAGCAAGAGATCGGCTGCGCGCAGTAGACAGGGAAGCGCTCACACACAACGAGCGGCCGTACGCGCTGTCGTATTCGCCCTCCGGACGAGGACGGCGGGTTGCTGCAGGTCCCACATTGAGCGATCGCACCGTTCAGGTGACTTGTTTCAAGCGTGCGGCAGACGGAGATGATCTCATCGTCCGGTTGTTCGAACCAACGGGCATACGTCGATCGACGATTCTGTCACTCGCCCATCCGGAGATACGGCACGAACTCAAAATGGAACCTTTTGAAATCAAGACCGTGCGGGTCGATCATCAGACTGGGCAGGTACGCGAAGTAAGCCTTCTGGAGGAGTGATGCACGATGGGGTGTCGGTCGTACTGGTCGGGATTGGTGGCTACGGAGAAGTGTATCTATCTGCCTTGCTCGACGAGCCACAAGGCGCGCGTTGCCGTATTGCCGGAGCCGTGGACCCACGGCCAGATAGCTGCTCCCGCCTAACCGAACTCCGGTCTCGAGGCGTCCCTGTCTATCGCACTCTGCAGGAATTCTATACAGATTCTGCAGCCGACCTAGCCGTCATCTCTTCGCCGATTCAACTGCACGCCGAGCAGATGTGTCAGGCAGTCGCTTACGGAAGTCACGCACTCGTGGAAAAGCCCGCCGCCGCTACCGTGCCGGACGTCGACCGGATGATCGAGGCACGGGACATGATGCAATCGACTGTCGGTGTCGGTTTCCAGTGGTCCTTTGCTCCACCGATCCTGCAGTTGAAAAGAGACATCACATCTGGGCGCTTCGGAAATGCGTTGACAGGCAGTTGCCTCACTCTGTGGCCCCGCACGGAGGTCTACTACCGGAGAAACGACTGGGCGGGTAAGCGCCGTGATCCCACCGGCCGCTGGGTCCTGGACAGTCCCGCCAACAATGCCATGGCCCACTTTCTCCACAATCTGCTGTTCTTGCTCGGCGGCCCACTCGACAGGAGTGCCAGTCCCGTCAGCATCTCGCCACGCCTGGCACGCGCCAACGATATAGAAACCTTCGACACGATTGGCGCTCGTGTGATTGTCAGGGACGGAGTCAATCTGACCTTCCTGGCATCGCACGCGATCGGGAAAGCCGAAGCTGTGGAACCCAAGTTCAAATTCGAATTCGCCAAGGCGGTCATGGACTTTCCCGGTGGGAACGCTCCGGTGACTGTACGCTGCGATGACGGTACCACCCTCGAGTACGAATCACCCAATGCGACTCCGCAATCGCAGAAGCTATGGAACTGCGTCGATGCCATCGCAGGCATCTCTGACATACCTTGTGGGCTGGAATCCGCCCGCGCGCACACCCAGTGCATCGAAGGAATCGAGGAGTCAGGAGCGGAAGTCCTCGAGTTCAACGAGGAAGTGATCAAGCACCACGAAACGGAAGAAGGTTCGTTGCGTTGGGTCCCAGGACTGGCGGCAATGCTCGAGCAGGCATACAACGACGGCAATCTACCTGATCTGACGAGTCTAGCATGACGACAACACAAGTCGGTACCGGCCTCGCACGACTGCTTTCAGGCTCACGGCCGGATTTCGCTAGAGCCAAGCTGGGTCTCATCACACACCCTGCATCGGTCACTCCCGACCTCATTGCGGCGGAAGATGCCTTGATAGCCTCCGGATTCAACGTCGTAGCCCTGTTCGGCCCACAGCATGGGATACGGGGAGAGAAACAGGACAACATGGTCGAGAGTGCATCGTTTATGCATCCACGCCTTAGGATTCCGGCATACTCGCTGTACGGCGAGGTTCGCAAGCCGAGCCGCGAGATGCTGAGGGACATAGAAGTGATGCTGTTCGACCTGCAGGATGTAGGCGTACGCATATACACCTTCGTATGGACTATGATTCTGGCAATGGAGGCGTGCTGCGATGCCGGCATCAGGTTTGTGGTACTCGATCGCCCCAACCCGATCAACGGAATGACGCGGGAGGGCCCGCTGCTGCGACCGGGGTTCGAGTCCTTCGTGGGCCTTCATCCAATACCCTTGCGCCACGGACTAACGGCCGGCGAGATAGCACGACTCGCGAATGATCACTTCAGCATTGGCTGTGAACTCGATGTGGTACCGTGTGAGGGATGGTCACGAAACCAGTGGTACGATCACACGGGTCTGCCTTTCGTCATGCCAAGTCCCAACCTGCCCACGATGGATTCGTGTACCGTATACCCCGGCATGGTACTGCTCGAGGGGACCAACTTGTCGGAGGGCAGAGGCACTACCCGCCCATTTGAGGTGTTTGGAGCACCGTACCTGGATGCATATCAGCTCGCGACTGAGCTGAATCGCCTCTCACTATCTGGTGCCGCGTTCCGCGCATGCCAATTCGAGCCTACGTTTCAGAAGCATGCAGGACAGCTCTGCGGCGGTGCTCAGCTCTATGTGCTCGATCGATCGGCATTCCAACCGGTTGAGACAGCTGTTTCAATACTCAGTATCGTAAGGCGACTAGCACCGAACGAATTCGCGTGGCGCCAGCCGCCGTATGAGTACGAAAACGAGAAGATGCCAATCGATATACTATGGGGCAGCGACACACTCCGCATCGGAATCGACTCGCACTCAGCGCCAGATGATATCTTGGCACCCACGAGCCTCGAGATTGACGAGTTCAACGATCTCGTAGAGTCATACCAGTTGTACAATTGACCCGGGACAAACCGGATGCCTAGCGCTCGAACTGCTCTCCGCGCCAGCCTGAGAAACGGTCCGCTCATCCCTTCCGCGTTGCCTGCGGGCCTCGGTGTGCCATTCAGATTCAGCTCGTAGTCAATCCGAGCCGTGCAACCCGCCACAGGATAAGGACTTAACGCCTGTCGCTCTAATCGGACCGGCTGTCGGGCTTGATGCCGGGACCGGGCGCAATACTGCCAGAGAACTCACTCCCAACCGCATTTGACGCCTGGTTGACGCGAGCCAGCCACCTTGCCTGCGAGACCCAAGGAGCAGCCCGATGACGCAGGCGTACTTGGCAGGACTACCATCCGTTGGAGCGATCCGCAACCGCTCTGTACTACTGGCCAACCCCAACGCCCGCAGCGTTAACCGGAAGACATTGTCGCGTGTGGTCCAGTCGTTGCGGCTGCAGGACAACGCCGTCATGGAAATCGGCCACCACGGGACCGCACGTACGCTCGCAGCCAACGCGGTCAGATCAGGCGCGCAATACGTGCTCGCCGCTGGCGGCGACGGCACGCTGCACGAGATCGTTCAAGTCCTCGCCGGGACTCCGACAGTACTCGGCATAATCCCCCTCGGGACCTCCAACGATCTGGCAGGCCGACTCGCGATTCCCAGCACGCTGGATCAAGCGCTGCAAGCTCTGATAACATCGCACTCCTCCGCCATAGACATCCTGAATGTCGGTGGAGAGCGGGTTGCCACCGTCGGTGGGTTCGGATTCGCTGCCCACATCGCACGCGACGCCAACAACGTCCGAGCAGTCCCGGCCCTACGGACCCTGGTAGCTGCGCTCGGCGGCGGGGTCTACCCGCTCACGGCTGCAGCGCAAATCGCTCGGCGCGGAGCCAAAGCATTCTGGTTTTCTGTGCAGCGTGACGATGAGCCGCCCGTGGCAATTCGCGCCACAGCCATACTAGTGGGCATCGCACAGCGCTTCGGCGGTGGTCTGAGTCTAGCACCCGACCCCCCGACGGGCTCCGGTGGCTTCAATGCTCTCGCCATCACGGCAACCACGCGTGCCGGCCTCCTGCGCACGCTCCTAAGAATGAGGACTGGCCGAGGAATCACGAGCCTTGCCACGTGGCAAACCGGACTTCAGCGCCTGGTCGTACGGACCCACGGACTCGTTGGTGCGTTCGGCGACGGTGAGTGGCTCGGACTACGACATCGATCGGTCATAACGATCGAGCGAGCAGCTCTACGTGTGTTAGTCCCGCCGTTCAGCCCGGAGGCGGGACAGAGCACCAGCCGTTTCAAGGAGGCGGTTTGATCGGTCCCAAGATCTTCGCAGTCGTGGCAGCCTCATTTGCTGTCGGGGCCCTGCTGATGCTGTTGCAGCGGAGCTCGGATATCGCCAGTTCGCACACGAGCTGGGGCAAGTTTGCAGGCTACGCAGTGCTGCTAATCGCCCTCTTGGGCGTTGCGCAGTTGAGTGGCGCTCTGTACGCGTTGAGCTGCGGGGCTATCGTCGCGCTCGCCCTGAACGAGTTCGCAACTGGCGCCCGGATAAGGCCAAATCTACGCTATGCGCTCGGTGCCGAATTCCTGCTACTGGCAGCAGCAGCACTGACTGCGGGGGAAACAGCACTCTACACCTGCGCCGTCTCGGTATCTCTACTGGCTCTCACAACAGGAGCGTTGGCTCACGACCCGCGGAGGGGCGTCCGACAGGCGATATGGTCCGTGATCGGCATCATCGCAGTGGCCACTCCGGGAGCACATCTGCTACTGCTCACGACTCGGCCAGAGCGGTTCCCTCTCTTCGCGTTCCTGGTTCTGGTGGTCTGCTGTTCGGACGCGTTCGCGGACCTGGTAGGCCGACGCTGGCCAATCGGACGCGGCGTACTGCGGGCAAGCCCGGAGAAGTCGATCAGTGGCCTCGCCGCCGGGCTCGGAACCGCACTGATAATGTCACTCGTCCTAGGAGCCGTGACTGGACTCTGGCCCCCCTGGCGCGCTGCCGTCTACGGCATGTGCATCGCCGTCGCCGCCAGCACCGGTGACCTCATAGCGTCGAGCCTCAAGCGGACCTTCAACATAAAGGACTTTGGAACGGCACTGGGCGACCACGGCGGTGTGCTCGATCGGTTTGACAGCCTGATCTTCGCCGCGTGGCCGTTCTATTGGCTGATAAGGGGGTAGTTGAACATGACCACCAACCGCAACAGCGGTCGGATCCTCGAACGACCCGTATTCGAGCGGCTGCTCTTCGCACAGTGTTGGGAGGACCCGCTGCTGGATAGGGAAGCGCTACAGACAAAGCCTGGTGACGCCCTGCTCTCAGTGACGTCCGGCGGTTGTAACACACTCTCGCTGGCAACACTCGGTCCGGAACGGGTAATCGCGGTAGACCTCAACGCGACTCAGAACTACTTGCTCGAACTCAAGATCGCTGGAATCCTCAACCTCGACCATGGAGGATACCTGAGGCTGCTCGGTGTCCGGGAGTCGGGGTTGCGCTGGCACCTCTATCAGGCCGTGCGCGAAAGACTGTCGCCGTTAGCCCAGGCTTATTGGGACAGCAAACGGCCCTCGATCGAGTCGGGCGTGCTTCGAGCCGGTAGGTACGAACGCTACCTGAATGCATTCAGATACCTACTCCACGTCATTCAAGGCCCCCGCACCGTTAGGCGGCTGTTCGAATGCGAGTCGCTCGAAGACCAGCACCGATTCTACAGGGAGAACTGGGATTCGCGCACCTGGCGTCTCTTCTTCCGAACATTCTTCTCTCGCACCGTGCTCGGCCTGGGCGGGCTCGATCCCGAGTTCTTCACGTACGTGAGCGGGGTGAAGAGTTTCGGAGATCATTTCCGCAGACTCGCACACCACGCACTCGTCGATCTGCCGATTCGCGACAACTACTTCCTCGCGCAGATATGCCTGGGCCGTTACCTCGATGAGCATGCGGTCCCACCATATCTCCGGGCCGAGAACTTCAATACTCTACGCAACACGGTCGGCCGCATTGAGATTGTGACTGGAGAGCTAGGTGATATCCTAAGCCAGCTACCGTCGCACAGCGTGGATCAGTTCAACTTCTCGAACGTCTTCGAATGGGTGCCGCAGCCGACGTTCGAGCGGATACTGCGTGAGACACACCGCGTGGCACGACCCGGCGCCCGGCTATGCTACCGCAACCTGCTCGTGCGACGCAAACACCCCGAGAACCTGGACGACATGTTCGCTCAGCATCAGAACCTGGCCGCGCGACTCCTGTGGCAGGATCGCTCTTTCGTATACTCGCACTTCGAGGTTGCTGAAGTGAAGAAGGATCCGAGGATTGCAAAGGAAGAGAAATGGCAGCGGCCACAAGTATACGAGGCGGTGACACCGTGAGCCCCTTCTTGCGCTGGCCGTTTCTGATCCACCTCTGGACACTTGCGGGACTCGCCTTTGCGATGATTGCCGCTCAGCAGATCGTCCTGGGCAACCTCGATGCCGCTATACGCTGGCTATTGCTGGTACTGCTGGTCGACCACACGGATGGTACGTTGGCCAGACGCTTCAGAGTGAGCGAGCGGATTCCACTGGTGAGCGGCGAGACCCTGGATCTCGTGACGGATGTGATCGGGCTGACCTTCGTCCCGATGCTGTTCCTGTGGCAGGCAGACGTGTTCCTGCCGAACTGGGGACAGCCGCTGGCGATCGCGGCTGCCGGGACGTGTAGCTTCAAATACTCCATGAAGGCTCGGCTGTTGAAGGCGGGCACGAGTCGCGGAGCGCCACCCGCATTCTTCTCGATCCTGGTATTCTGGTTCCTCGACCTACCACAGATCTGGGCAACCGCGTACGCCGTCGGCCTGGTGTTCCTATGTTGGTCACCCATCAGATATCCGATCACGAGCCTGATGACCACGCATTGGAAGCCAGGCTTTCAAAGCGCGATCAACTACCTCTCGTTCGCGGCGATGGTGCCCGCTCTCATCTGGCTCCAGGATGCCCCAGCTATACTGTTCTGGCCGATCCTGGCCCTGATGCTGTTCCACCTCTTCGCCGCGCCGCTGTTGCTGGCGATCGGCGTCATCCAACCCGGATTCCGGCGCGTGTACTGAGGGAGATGCACCATGACGCGGTCACACTCACGTCTGGCAAGAATCAATCAGTGGACGGAAAATGCGCGGCTCGAACGGCTGCACTTGCTGCGTCGTGAAACCGATGCCAGCCTGACGCAGCTCGCCACGCCGCTGGAGGATCCGTCAGAACTCCGCGGGCAGATCGAGAACTACGTTGGCGTAGTTCGCATGCCCGTTGGAGTAGCCGGTCCACTCGCTGTTTGCGGCGAAGATGCGGTCGGCACCTACTACGTTCCTTTGGCCACCACCGAGGGAACACTTGTGTTGGCCGTGACACGCGGCGCCGAAGTGATCACATCCGCTGGTGGAGCCAGTGTGCATGCAAGCGATTCCCAAGTGACGCGAGCTCCGCTCTTCGTGTTTCCAACCGGAGTCTTGGCGCGCGCAGCAGGTCGATGGGTGATCGAGAACTTCGGCGCCATACGCGCACAAGCGGAAGCCACCACTAGACACGGCCAGCTGCTTTGGATCGAACCGATCACCGCGGGCCGACGCCTCGTGTTGGAGTTCACGTTCCGGACAGGCGACGCCGCTGGCCAGAATATGGTGACGTTCGCTGCTGACGCCGCCTGTTGTTGGCTGCGCGGCCAGCCGCTGTTCAGTCGTGTCGAGTTCTACACGCTCGAATCCAATCTGTCGCACGACAAGAAGATCGCGAACCTGACCCAAGCTCACCGGCGGGGCAGGCAGGTGAACGCCGAAGTCACGATCCCGCGAGCCGAAGTGGTGCGCCGATTTCGAGCCGACCCTCAGGCGATTGCCCGCGTAGCGCTGGAGGGTGCCTACTCCTCCATCCTTTCGGGAGCAGTCGGGGCCCAGGCCCAGTTCGCCAATGTTCTCGCCGCCCTATTTGTGGCCACTGGACAAGATGTTGCCACCGTGACCGAGAGCGGCACTGGCCTCACCGTCATCGAGGAGACCGCCGCGGGCGATCTCTACGCCAGCGTCACCATACCCAATCTCCTGGTCGGGAGCGTCGGCGGCGGGACGCGCCTTCCGAGCCAGCGGGAGTGCCTGGATCTGATCGGATGCGCACAATCGGGAAGCGCGCGGAAGCTCGCCGAGATCGCCGGTGCAGCGGTCCTCGCAGGTGAGTTGGCCCTGGTTGCTGCGCTGGCATCCGATACTTTCGCCCAAGCACACGCGGCCTACGGCCGGCCCAGGAAGACGGGGACAGCCGCATGACCTGGATCGGGGTCCACTTTGCCTTGCGAGAGCCCGTCCGCTTCGGCCTGACAGGGTGTGGTCTCGCGTGCGCTGTTGTGTTGATGGTGTTCCTCACTGGCGTGTATGAGGGTGGAGTGTCCGGTTCCCTGAGCTACATCGCCGACACCGACGCTGACGTGTGGGTTGGCAGACCAGGTTCGTGGAACCTGATGCGGTCAAGCGGCATCCTGCCGGGATCCGTCGGCGAGCGTCTCCGTGAGGTTGAGGGAGTCGAATCGGTTGAGCCGATTCTCGCGGCTCTGCTGCCTGCCGTGGTCGGACAGCTGCGGCGGTCATTACTCGTGATAGGCCTCGAGGATACGGCTCGCTCGGCACGCCCCAGGCGGGTGCTGGACGGCCTTGCCGTGCCCGGGATCGGAGAGATTGTGATCGATCGTGCGTTTGCGATGCGGGCCGGCGTCGGTTTGGCAGATACGATTGCACTCGCCGGCTATCCATTGGCGGTAGCGGGCATTACCGACGACACGAATCTGCTAGTCACACAGTACGCGTTCGTGTCACGGCTCGACCTGCTCGGTGCCGTAGGGCTGGGGGATGGAGCAACTTTCTTCTTGGTCCGGACCGAGTCTGCGGACGGGGCAGGATTGGCTGCAACGATCGAACAGCAAGTGGGCGGCGTCGCAGCCTACGACCGAGCGACCTTTCTGGCCAACAACCGGGAGGAACTAGAGTCCGGGTTCCTGCCCGTACTGTGGGTAATCGCCGTGTTGGGCTTAGTGGTGGGCGTGAGCATCGTTTCCATCATGACCTACACGGCGGTACTCGACAAGCGCCAAGACTACGTATTGCTGGCTGCGATCGGCGCAGGTCGCGCAGTGCGGTTTTCGATCGTCATGCAACAGGCTCTCCTGGCAGCCATCGTCGGAAGTTTGGCAGGGCTGGGCTTTCTAGCCGCGCTGCATCGCTCACTGCCCGTGATGGTACCCGAGTTACCACTGCGCGTGGAGCCCTGGATCGGTGCGACGGCCGTCGCAGGTGCACTCCTCATGGCGGCTATCGGAGCAGTCTTTCCTGGCCGCGTCGCTACCCAACTCACTCCCCTGGAGGCACTGCGACGATGAAGGACTTGACAGCCGTGCGACTCAGAGCGGTCAGCAAGGTATACGCGGGGTCAGCCCCCATCCGAGCGCTCGAAAATGTGTCACTCGATATCACAGCCGGCACGCTGTCGCTGTTCGAGGGACCTAGTGGCAGCGGGAAGACAACCCTGTTGTCGCTCATCGGCGGATTGGACCGGCCTACGAACGGTCATGTGACGGTCTTCGGTGCCGAACTCGGGAACCTGCCGGAGCGCGAACTGGTGAAGTATCGCCAGACACAACTGGGTTTCGTGTTCCAGGACTTCAAACTGATTGACGTTCTGACTGCACTCGAGAACGTCGCCCTCGCATTACGGCTGAGGGGAATGCGTCGTCGCGCGGCTCTGGCGCGCGCACGGTTGGTACTGGAGGTGCTGGGCGTTGGGAGTCGCTGCGACAGCCGTCCGCGCGACCTCTCCGGCGGCGAACAGCAGCGCGTCGCCGTGGCTCGTGCCCTGGCGCCACAGCCGAGGCTGATTCTGGCTGATGAGCCCACCGCAAATCTCGACAGCATGACAGGAACAGATGTGATGGAGGCCCTCAAGGGGGTCACCCATCATCGGTCGACGACCGTCATCGTCGTGAGCCACGATGCCCGCATTGCACCTCATGCCGACCGTGTGTTCCGACTCTTGGATGGACGCCTGGTTGAGAACCTGACTCGGGAGGCCGCATGACACTCCGCATCGAAGACTGGGGATTCACGACTGCTGAAGACGGGGCACTGATGGTGGGAGGTTGTGCTGCACGGAGTCTAGCCTCGGAATACGGCACTCCGCTGCAAGTGATCGACGAGTTGGGCCTGACGAGACGGGCACGCCGGGTGCGAGACGCGTTTGCTGCGGCCTACCCCGGTGAGACGGTCACCTACTTTGCCATGAAGGCGAACAACACCCCCAGCGTTGCGCGCATGGTCTTCGACCAAGGTTTGGAGCCGGAGGTCGGAACGCCGTACGAATGGCAGCTGGCACGGCGACTCGGGAAGGCCCCCAGGACCATCATCGTCAACGGCCCCAACAAGGGCCCACTCCTCGACATGGCGACCCAAGAGGGAGCACCGGCGGGACTCATCGTGGTCGACGGTCCCCAGGAACTCGCCGCGCTGAGCAGCCGCTGCAGGCACTCGGGCAGGCGCGCACGGACTCTCCTCCGCATCAATCCCAACGTCGTGCCCCGTGGGATGAACCGGGCCTCAGCCACCGGTTCCCGCAAGCACAGCGTGTTCGGCTTCGATACCGGTTCGGGAGAGGTAGCCTCAGCGCTGGACAGTCTCGCACGCTCAGCCGATCTCGAATTCGCAGGATTCCACTGCCACGTCGGCACCGGCATCCGACAGTCACGCGACTATGTGCGGCCGCTCGAGATCGTGTTCGACTACGCCGCGCTGGCCGCACAACTTGGATTGGAGACTCGGGTTGTCGACATCGGTGGTGGATTTGGAGTACCGACGAGCCGCGAACTCGACACGATCGAGTTCCTCTTGTACCAGGCACTGGGGCGGCTGCCCAAACCACCAAATCCAAACCGATTTCCACTGATCGAAGATTTCGCGGCCACGGTGGCCCAGACCATTACGAGAGAGTGTGGTCGGCGCGGTCTCGACCTTCCGCGGCTCGTGATCGAGCCCGGTCGATCGATAGTGAGCGGAGCGGGTTTGCTGCTGCTTACTGTTGGCGCGCTCAAGCCGCGCAACGGTGTCGGCACGTGGGTCGTCACCGACGGCGCAGCCGGTACCGTCGCGTTCCCCCTGTTCTACGAGTACCACGAAGTCTTCTTGACCAGAGCCCCCCACGCCGAACGCGATAGGCTGTACACCTTGGTGGGACCTGTCTGTTTCAGTGCGGATTGGATCTACCGTAACAAGCGGATGCCGAGAATCGAGCCGGGGGATGTGCTCGCCGTCTGCGATGCAGGTGCGTACTTCACCGTGCAGGAATCGAACTTCGGATTCCCACGACCGGCCATTGTCGCGGTGCGTGACGGGAGAGCGCGGCTGCTGCGGCGCCGTGAGACCTTTGAAGACATGGTCTCTCGAGACATAGGGTGGGTCGATACCCGAGGTGAGCAGCATGCTGCCTGAAGCCACATCGGTCCGGTTCGTGCAGCTCGGAGCACCACAGCAGCGGGCAGTAGCCGCCAAAGCACAAGCGGCATTCCTTGGCAACCCGTTCTATGCTCGCGCACTCGGACTCGGCGAACGGCAGTTCGCAGCCTACTGGGAGCAGTTTTTTGAGTTCGCCTTGCGTGATCCCAACGCAGCGGTGTATGCGCTGGAACAGGATGGCGACATCGTAGCTGTTCTTGCAGTTGGCTTCCACGGATTCCCCAGCCTGGGCTCTGCCCTCCGGTTCCTCACAAGCCTGCTGTTGCGGATCGGGCTTGCGAGCTTTGCGCGGTACTTGCGATTCGCACTCCGGTATGAGCGGGTGATGCGGCGACCTTCTTCCGAACGTCGATTGGAAGCGTGTGGTCTCTGGCTGTTTGTCCAGCCCGGTGCCGGTGGGAAACTGGGCTCACGGCTGCTGCGGGAGGCCACCGAAGTCGTGCGCCGCCAGGGCAAGCTGCTCATCACGGGCTTCATCGACGCCGGCAACCGTGCGCTCCTGGCATTCTACCGGCGCAACGGCTTCTGCGTACTTCCGCCGTTCAAATTCGCCGGCATGCAGGCCGCGCGGATCGAGAAGCGGCTTCCCCCACCTGTCGTGGAGCAAGTACAGTGAAGGTCGAGCTGCACGATCGGATCGCGGACGTCGACCCGGCACGGTGGGATGCTTCTGGTAAGGACGTTTTCAGCAACTATGCAATGCTCAAGGCACTCGAGGAAGCGCACTTGCCGGGGGTCCGCATGCGGTACGCCACGCTGGCGAATGCTTCCGGGGATATTGTCGCGGCGGCACCCATCACCCGTATAGACGTCGACGCCGAGCATCTGACACATGGGGCCTTTCGCCTGCTCATCAGGGCCGTGCGTAAGGGTTATGATCGGTTTCTGCGCACCAGACTCATTGTCTGCGGCACTCCACTGTCAGTGGGTAGCCCACCGGTGCGCAACAGAAACGGAGTCGATCGTGGACTGGTCTTGAAGCAGCTGGCCGGGATCCTCCACGAGCTGGGCGACGTTGAGCAAGCTCCGTGGCGTGTCTTCAAGGAATTCGACGCTCCTCAGCTTCCGACAGCGGCTCACGTGCTCGGCAATTCCGGACTCAAATGGTTGATGGCCCCGTCAGAACCCAATGCATCCATCCCGATCTATTGGACTTCGTTTGCTGAGTACCTCGCATGCCTGCGCAGTCACTACCGCTACAAGATCCGGACCGCAGCGCGCAAAATGACCAAGGCGGGTGTGACCGTACAAGTGACCGGTCTTTCAGACGCGTATGACGACTCGCTACACGATATGTACGACGCAGTACTGAGCCGCGCAGCCGTACAGTTCGAGCGGCTCACACCGCAGTTCTTTCGGTGCGTAGGACGTGCATTCGGCGACGCCGTGCGACTGCTGGTGTTCCATCGGGATCGGCGTGCCATCGGCTGGGTGGTACTGCTTTTCGATGGCGATACAGTGTACGATCTTTTTCACGGCATCGATTACTCGGAGAACGAGGAGACCGCGCTTTACTTCAATCAGCTCGCAGAAGTCCTCAAGCTCGCGATCCAGTGCGGGGCACGAAGACTGTCACTCGGCCAAAGCACCGAGATTGCCAAGGCCCGCTTCGGCGCCCGGCCCGTGCCCCTGTGGATCGGCCTGCGGCATCGAAGCAGAACCGTTACAGCCACACTACGGCGCGGACAACGAGTGTTCTTCCCCGAAAAGAGCTTGCCGCAGCGGCGCGTGTTCCGCGAATGCCGCACTCAGGTCCCCCGCTCGTAGGATCATGTCCTGTGCCCGAGCTAGCAGGTATCAGACCCTGCGCGCCATGTAATCCACACCTTCGAGCAGAAGATCGACATGTTCCATCGTCACGAAGATGTGTGTCGAGACCCTGACTCCCCTGGTGTTGTCTCGATCTCGACCTATCGTGCGAATCACGATGTTGTACTTCTCCCTCAAGTAATTCACTAGATCATTGGGCTCCACTCCCTCGACAGAGAAAGCCACCAATCCGGCGCTCAACAACGGATCGTGCGACGTATGCAGCCGCACCCCGGGGATGCCCTTCAATCCGTCCTTCAGATGCTTCGCGAGCGTCTGAATCCGGCGCTGGATTCGGCCGCGTCCAATGCGGTTCTGAAAGTCAAGGGCTTCGCCCAGTCCAAACGTCAACGGATCCGCCCTCTGTCCCAACGTCTCGAACCGAGCGGCACTTTGCACAGTGTCCCAGCCAGACGATGCCACCGCCGGCCACAGACGATCTTGAGACTCCCTACGTACGTAGAACAGTCCACATCCAGCCGGGGCACCACACCACTTGTACGGGCTCGATGCAAAGGCGTCCACACCGAGGTCGTGCATATCCAGATCCAGCATCCCGATGCCGTGCGCGCTGTCAGCCAGCACAAATATGCCTTGCTCGTGGGCGATTTCGCTCAACTCCTTGATCGGGAAGATCAGACCGGTGATGTAGACTGTGTGACTGACGCTGATGACACGGGTGCGTGGAGTGATCGCTCCAGCAAACGCATCGATGATCTCGCTCTTGTTTTTGGGGGGGACTCCTACAGGTACCTCCACGATCTTGATCCCATGACGCTTTTCCTGGAGCTTCCACGGATGGTATCCGGCTGGATGTTCTTGCGACGATATGATCACTTCGTCACCAGGCTGGAAATCCATTCCGGTGGCGACAGCGCTCATGCCCTCCGTCGTGTTGCGGTTGATCGCGACTTCATCGGGATCGGCATTGATGAAGTTTGCCAACCGCGTGCGGATCTCGTTCTTCTTCCTGGGCAGGAAGTTGTAGCAGTCGTACGGGTTTGTGGCCTGGACCTTGAAGTACTGCACGACAGTATTGAACACCGGCTCGGGCATCGGGCCCAGCGTACCGTTGTTCATCATGATGAGGTCTTCCTGCATGATGAAGTGCTTGCGGAGCGCCTCCCAGTAGGCGCCGTCTGGTGAACCCTGCTGCAGACTCTGATTGAGTTGTTCGATACTGCCGTAGATATCCGAGTTGAGCGTGATCAGCGATTTGGTCGACATGGCAGTCGCGCCGGCCAAGTAGGCAACGAAGTTTCTGCGATCCATTTGTGACCTCCTCGTACCTAGCCAGATGGTCCATTACCTGCTGAGTGGGCTGGGTACATGCGCTCAGATGCATTCGATCCGGCACGGTGAAGGACGCGTCGTCTGGTGGGGTATTCGTCCAGCCCAGTGAAGTATTGCCTCACCCAGTAACACTGTCCAGCGGGCGCGCTCAGCTCCTCGCCGCACCCGTGCAGATAGCGTATCATGATTCTGTGGCTTTGAAGCAGAGGCTAGGTAGTACGCCGGTCTCTCACCCATAGAGACATTGCCGCGCCTCGTCAGCGAAGGCCCTGATCAGCTCCACGTCCGCGTCAAAGAAGTGATCCGACGGAGATAGGATGAATCCTCCTCCTGTCCCGGCGTCATCGAAGCACTGGCGCACGGCACGTCGCGTTTCGGTCACCGTGCACCCCTGAAAGAAGCGCGTCTGATCGAAGCCGCCGATCATGCAGACTCGATCTCCTATCCGCGCCTTTGCCTCCGCGAGGTCCGTGTCGCCGCCGAGCGACGGCGGCGTAAACGTCTCCATTGCGTTCGGACCCATGTCGGCGATCTGTTCTAGGATTGCCATCATCCCTCCACAGGTGTGGTATACCACCTTGAGCCCAATGCGATGCGCCTCCGCAATGATCTCACTGTCATAAGGTGCCACGAACTCCGCAAACAGGGCGGGCGAGATCACAGTAGATGACGCATCGCCACCCCCGTGCTCGATCAAGTCAAACCGCGCTCCTTCCATGGAAGCCACGTGAGCCAGCTTCCTTTGCCTGAGGATACGCAGGAATTCGTGTACCCATCTGGGGTCGTCGAATGTCTCCATGATGAGCGGCTCGATACCGTACAGGACAGCGGCGTCTTGCCAACAGCCCGGCTGGCCGTAAATCTCGAATCCCGGAACCGAGCCTCGCAGAATACCGCGTCCTGTCACTTCGACCGCTCTTCGGTTGATCGCCTCCACATCACATAGCGTCTTGGGCGCATACTTCTCGACCAACTCGATCTGCGACTTCCTCTTGACCAGGTTCTCAGCCACCCAGGTCGACTGGCTACTCTCCTCCAACACCATTGAGAGGGCGCCGTCAGGTGTAACGATATCGTAGCGGGTTGCCTTATTACGCGACGCCGTCACCTCGCTTGTCTCGATACGCCAGTCGTCCGAGGTGATCCAGCGCACGCCGCCGCCTACGGCACCCGCCGCAATCTCGGTCCAGTATTCACCTGTCGCACTATTCGGCCTCTGCTCCTTGACCCAGGTAATTGGATCGAGGCCAAAGCAATCGAAGAACTCAGCTTCACTGATCCCGTTCATGTAGGTCTGTAGGAAGTACGGCATCAGATGGTGAGTAGTGGCCGGCAGCCGGTCCGGCTGGCCTCCGTCCAACGCCGTTAGCAGCCGCTCACGAGAGTTCATATCGTCGCGCTGCATTGCGCTCGATATATTCGGGATCGATGAACGGCTCGTCGTTACGATGAGCCGTCATGAGAGCCACTCTCCTGCTCAGCAACTCTTTCATGTTGCGGCCGTGGATCAGCGGCGTCTCGTCCAAAGCAGTTGTTGCCATGAACTCAACATTCGAATCGAGCAGCTCACCGAGTGCCTCAGAGTTCTCGACCTCCTTCGTGATCATCTCTTCCACGATCGCACGGCACTTCTTCTTCTCCACGCCGCTAGTCGCCTCCATATAGCCACACACTCCTACGATCCATGCAGCAACGTTCCGCTGTGTCATGAACCAACACCGCAGGGCCTTCAGGCGAACCAGTTGATCCCAGACCGCGTTATCGTCCCCGAGCAGGTCACGAGCCTGTTTTCTCACCTCTTGCAGCACCCGAATAGCATCGTCCATCGGTGGCCACACATTCCAGTCGATCCGTTCGAGTGTCTTGCGGCACTCACTTGCCGTGGTCAGCTGGAATAGGACGTCGCGACTCAGATCTACATTGTTGGGATTGTGCGGAGTTGTACACATGAAATCCTCGTAGTAGGCGCGCTCCGGAGCCGGAATCGCTTCTATGTTCGGCACCAGTGGTCGAGCCCAAAGGCGATACCATACGAATCCCATGGTCGAGTACAGCGGCGTGACGTGTGGGAACGCCAAGATCGCTTGCTCCGTCAGGTTCCACGCTTGCCGCAACGGTCCAGCGAATCCCTCGCCAACCCAGCCAAACACGATCCTCGTGAGGGCCTCGTCGAGGTCCATGCCCGGGTCGAACTGGAACGTGCGGAGAATCTCATGATTCACGTTGAACGGGACCAGCTCAGGTGGTGCCGATCCACCTAGGTGGGCCAGGTGATTGACTCCGCTTTCGTGCAACAACTTGAGACGCTGGTAGGTCAAAGTCGGGTACGGAATCCCGACCAGGGGCGCGAACACCGTGTGCGGTCCGGTTGCCATGTAGAAGTGTGCCAGGGAGGCTCGCCCCTGTAGGGTCGCTGCCTGCTCCGATTCACCGTCATCAAACGCCATTTGGTAGATCGTGCCACCACCCATTGACGCCGTGTCGGGATAGCTGGGGTGTGAGTAGGGCACGTCCCAACCCCTCGTTATGAGCGACGTCGCCTCCACGTCCAACCCGTCGCTCAGGCCACCCCATATCACGTCATGCTCGCCGAAGAACGGCTCCATCCGAGTAATGACTCGGAACTCTGGATTCACTTCACGGCCTGCGTCACGCAGGACCGAAAGGAACCGCAACACATTCTCGCCGGCGACCTTGGCAATCTCGGCTTCGCTCTTCCACTCGCGGATCAGATACGGGCCACCATTACGACCCACATAGAGCGACTGCGTGTGCTCAAACCCGGCACCGCTGTCGTTGCTCCAGATAGACAGAAATCCCAGTTCCGGCACCTCGGTCATCAATGCTCGGACCAGCTCCGCATAATGCTCTCGCACCAAGGAGTGAGCGATGGTCATGTTGTACCGCGGCCTGAAGCTACGGAATGGATGATCCACCCGCGCACCGCGCAGCATGGGATACCGTTCGAAGAACTCATCAGGTACGTTGCGCGGTTCGAAACACAGCAAACCAGGAACGAGGCCATATTTGCTCGCCAACTCGGCGTTGGCCTTGAGATATTCGAGGTTCGCAGACAGGTATTCGCTGGGATAGAGTCCCTCGTTAAGCCCACTTGAGACAAATTGGTCTAAAGCCGGGCAGTAGGTGTAGAACATCGGGTAGGCTTCACCCGGTATGCCGCTCTCCAAGCCCGCAGGAAATGCCAGACCATTGACCTCCAGATGAGTGAAGCCCGCTTCCGCCAAATGGCGTATGTAACTTTCCTTGTTGAACCCGTGCTGGATTCTGCCTTCCTGTGTGAGGAAAAAATCGTAAGTCGAGCGATGCCATGAGAAGCTAGGATGAAAGAACTTGCCACCGTTTACTATGGCCAGATCTGCGTCGGCCAAATCGCGCAGCAGGTGTGTAAGGAACGAATAGAGAAGGCGTACCGGCGTCGCGGCGAGAAGCCCAGACCCGCTGTCATCCAGCTTTAGATACACCGCCTCAAGCTCTGTGTCCACGTCGCCGTGCGGCGGTGTCATCTTGTCGAAGCTTGCGATTATGTGAAACTCACCTGCGTCGTGCTCAGTTGGCACGCCGGTGCTGTACGTAGCCACCTGCCCGTTCGTGACTTTGGCAAGCTCTTGCGCCACCGTGTGCAACACAGGGGGTGCATCCACGGCAACATAGATCGATCTCACAGCGCCCAAGGCCTCCGCGATCGTCATACCACACATCCTCGTTACGTCCGTTGATGCTACGCGAGCTTGATCGTTACCTCTGCCTCACCGTCTACAGGCGAGGTGAAATCAACGTACTGACTTCTCTGGACCTGGGACACGCAAAATGGAGACTCACCTCCAGCGATTGTGACGGACTCCGGCATGATGCCTCTGGGAAGCAGCACATGGAAGTGGACTGTTCCCTGGCAGCTCACCACCATCTCGATGGCACTTTCACCCAGCCGATAGTCATATGCCACGTGCTTCCCGGAACTCACATAAGTCAGCTCGACGTCGGCATGGTTGACTCGGGCGGCTGGCCATCGTGGTGACAGCCGGACCTCATCGAAGCCCCTGCCCAGGTCTTCCGCGCCAGCCAGCCCATCGGTAAGCGCGTACAGCATTGCACTGGACCCCCACCCATCAGTCGGCTCCGCCTCGGGGCTAGTGCTCGCCTCGACACTGGCTGGGGTGCCATCAGGAAAGTACCACAAGTAGGTCTCTTGCTTCTCCGAAACCAGCGAATGATAGCGCGCCAGGATGTCGACCCCATACTCCTCGAAGCCATGATCGAACGCAGCCTTTGCCAGCTCCCCCCCTACCAGCGGCATGATGCCACCGTTGACGTACGCCCCACCGATCAGCTTCTCGTCGCCGAAAATGCCGTCCGGAAACGGAGGATCGATTGAGAACCACTCCGCGAAGGCCTTGGTGCGACGGCGACGACTCTGATATTCCTCGATGATCGCAACCGCCATCTCATGGCTGGCAGTACCACGATTGATGTCCATTGGATTACTCAGACTCAGCTGTGTCGCCTCGTCTACACCCCCGATTGTCACTGGACTCAGTTTCACAAAATGCGTGTAGAAATCTCCGTTCCAGCATACTGCATTCATGTTCTCACGCAGTGTATCAGCCTGTTGCCTCCAACGCTCAGAACTATCCGGATCGCCCAAGCGGTCATACAGATCGGCCATGATCCGGAACGCCTCGTAGTAGCCGCTATTATCGCCGTGCATGATACCCCAGAACGTATGCTCGTTGAACTGGAATTGCAGCCATTCATGCGTACCCGCCGAGTAGGCGAAATCCCAAGTGTCTATGGTGTAGGCACGCTTCACGAGCCCCCGCTCGTCATCCCAATACCAGTCGTGGCCCTGGATGTACCGCAGCGCCCTTTCCATCGAAGGCAGCAGGCGCGTGATCCATTCGTCATCACCGCAGGCTTGCCACGCAAGGTAGGCGCCTTTCACGAAGCGGTATTCGACATCTGCCTCAACGGGAACGCGCACATATTTGGTCCAGTTCTCCCGCTCGCAAGGAGGCTTCTCTGGGAACGTCGTGAAGTAGTCGAATATACGGCCACTGGCTGACTGTGTCTCGGCGAAGTGCTCAACAGCGCTGGTCACATCGGCATGGAAGTACCGTCCACCACGCAGCATGTCACTGTGGTCACGAATCCATATCGATTTCGCATCAGGAGTACGGAACCCGCTTACCCGCTTGCCGTCGACGAAAAGCTCCATTACATCCTTCTGCAGAAAGGAGCCTATCAGCGGAACGAGTTCGTCGAGATCCTCACGGCCAGTCTTTATGTAGGTTCCATGAGACATGGCTGCTGCGAATTGCCTATCGAAAAGGTCAAACTGTCTGTGCTAAGTAGAACATCACGACAACACAGCCAACAAGATTCGGCGCATGCTCAATCACCAGATCATCCAAACAGCGCATTCTCAACCAGCTCGCATATGATGTGGCCCGCAGTAATGTGTCCTTCTTGAACGCGAGCTATGTCATCACTGGGTACTCGAAGGCAATGGTCAACGCTTCCCTTGAGTCCACCGCCGCTTACTCCGGTAAACGCAACCGTGACCAAACCCTGAGCTTTTGCCGCATCGAGCGCTCGAACCACATTGGCAGAGCTGCCGCTCGTCGAGATTCCGATTGCCACATCGCCAGGCTGGCCCAGCGCTTGGATCTCGCGCTCAAACACCTCACCGAATGAGAAGTCGTTGGCTACGGAGGTCACCGAGCACGTGTTCGCATTCAATGCCACTGCTGCCAGTGGCCTGCGGCGTTCGTAGAAACGACCAACCAACTCGGCGGCGATATGTTGGGCATCAGCGGCGCTGCCACCGTTGCCGAACAGCAGTAGCTTGTTCCCAGTGCGGTACGCCTCAACTATCGTTGCGGCAACGGACGCAAGAGTTGCAGTGAGCTCGTCATCGCGGCGCATTGCAGTCTTCGTCGCTGCACTTTCTGCAAGCCTTGTTTGGATGAGTTCAATGGAGGCGCGGTAGTTCATGTGGTTTCTCATAGTGTCTGGTGACGGCTGGCGAGGAGGTAGACGAAATGTCGACGAATTCCGCGGAAATCGCCACTCAGCTGTGAGTCAACCTGTCTGGCAGCAGAGACGTTGGTGCAGAGAAGACCGCGCCCCACGGCAGTCCGGGCATACCCTGCTATTGCAATGGCACCCTGTTCACAGCAGCCATACCAAGAACGTTAAGGTCCCAAACACAAGCGGGAACGCCAGGCGACCGGCTCGGTCAATACGCCTCACGGTCGCGTCCCGGCCCTGACTCCGTAAGTAACTCGCTGCCGCCATGACAAACAGGGTCATGACGACGATGCTCGTGGTTCCCAACATGAAGTAGTCGAGGCGCGTGAGGTACGAGAGCTTGGGCACCAGATTACCTAGCATGAAGCGGTACGCAATGAGCGTCAACATGGTCGTGACAACCACACTAATACGTGGCGGCACCACAGATGGATCGATCCAGAAGACGGTCCAAGCCATCAATGTAATGGCGATCAGCGGTATCAGCACCTGAATGATGTAATATCCCGTCTTACGCTTGGCGTTGACCACGAGAGCCACCCCCTGCAGCGGACTCGCCAGAGGGGTAGCCCGGAACTCCTTAGTGACTAGTTCCGGCTCGCCCAAGATCCAGTCACTGATCGACAACTGCTCATTGCGCAGCGTGCTCGGAGTGGTATCGGGAACCAGCTCCACTCGGTTTCCGCCCAACAGGGGCGCAACAACCCACACGTTGAACTGCTGTCGGTCTAAAGGGAAATCCTTCAAGTTCATAGTGGCGGAGAAACGACCGGTGAGTCGCACAGTGTATTGGACGTTGCCATCTCGATCCACGTTCACCACTTCGGGGAGGGATCGGTCGGCTCCGCGTTCATTGACCACGACGAGAACCGGGTGCCAGACGTCCTCCAGGGCCAACGTCCGGACTCTCTCGTGGTCTCCTGCCAGCGTCGGATCGTTCCAGCGAGCAGCCATGAACACGTCGGCGACAAATGACTGATCGGAACCAGTGATCTCAACCACATCCGCCAAGTAGAAGAAGACACTGACGCGGGGGGCTTCCTGCATGGAGTGCGTTGCAGCCACAAGGTTCGCCAGACAGCAGAAAGCAAGTGTCGCATTCACCATGTTGATTTGACCGGTGCTTCAAGAAATGTGATGACAAGAACGTGCCGAGCCTACCGACACCCCCGGCAACCTTCAACCGCCCGTAGCCGGCTCAAGCTGACGACACTTAAGCGGTCTCTCAGGCGGACCTTGATGAGCGGCGTCCAATCAGTGATTGATCGGCCCATCCCTAGCGACTTCCCACCAGCACGGCTTGCGCTCTGTTACCGCCAGCGTTGTCCCATCTGATAACGCCGGTCACTCCCTCATACCCGCTACCACCCGCGATTGCATCTCGCAAAGTCGTTCGGTTCAACCCGCTCTCCTCGAGCGATTGTACAACCAGGTTCACAGCGTCATACGTGTACGCTGCCGTCGGTGTCGGGTGGACGCCGTACCGATCCCGGTAGGCACGTGCAAAGCGCGCATATCGTGAGTTATCCGCCGCTGCGAACGGCATGACAGATAGGATGGTGCCGTCATATCGCCCTTGAAACTCAGAGATCTCAGCTCCGGGAATCCAGGGCAATAAGACTGGTACCGTTACATCTCCGTTACGGAGTTGCTCCAACAATGCAGGGACCTCAGCCAAGGGTAACCGCATCACGATCCCCCCTGGCTGGAAGGAACGCACCCTTCGCGTAATCTGGTCGTAGTCGAGGTCCTGCAAGGACAGCTGCAGATGGAACAGGGGCGGTGATGCAGCGGCATGCATTTGACCCAGCATCTCTTCGGCGAAGACACGCCCATCGTGGTCAGTCGAGGTGATGAGACCGACCCTCTCGAGCCGCAGCTTGAGCATGCCGTCACGCACGACTGCCTGTGCCTGCACTCGATCGTCCGGTGGAAGCCTGAATATCCACGGAATGCGGATGTAGGTGAGTGTCGGGTCGGCGGATACAGGTGAAACCAGAGGCAGCCAGGCCTTGGTAACGACTTGCTCGGCGACGTGCGTGGCATCGCCGTTAACCGAGCCGATCACCGCCCACACACTGTCCTCGTACACCAGCCTGATCATCTGCTTGGAACCACCACGCCACGGATCGTCATCCCAACGGGTCACGATTCGAAGCGGTACCCCCTCAAAACCTCCACTGGCATTCAGCTGCTCTACCGCGAGCTGAGCCGCTCGATACATGTGACTGCCGACGGGGTCCCTCTCATCCATGGGCGCGAACAAGCCGATCCGCACCTCATCTAACCGTGCAGCGTCTGCCGCTACGCCGCGGAAACCCGAGAAGTCAACAGGCGTATCTAGAACAGTGGGAACCGAATCTGGATCGCCGGCAGTCGTCGTTGCGTGACCAGCTGCGTAGCAGGACAACGATACGCCGACCCACGGAATCCAGATCCAGCGCATTATCTCAATCCTGACCGGCCTCCACAATCAGTCACGGGCTCTGCGGCGACTCGATGTCCACCTTGCCCGCCAACACATCCTCCTGCGAGAAGAAGACGAAGCGGCCGTTCTGCAAGACTGCCAACGCGGCCGGGCTCCGGTCACTGAAGACCGCATCGAATTCCTGTGGTCCGGTCACGCCCACGTAGTTCGTCATCGCGGCGAGCTCGTCTCTGATCAATGCCCGGTTTAGCCCCGCATTCGTGATGGCCTCGATCAGCATGTTCATGCCGTCGTATGCGTGCGCTGCATATGTCTCCGGTTCTTCACCATACCTGCCCTTGAAGTCTGCGACGAACTGCACGTGCCGACGATCGGTGCTCGTGGGATCGTAGGGAAAGCCTGCCGCGACCTTGCCGTGATCGGGCCCGACGATGTCCAGAAACTCCTGCGTGACCATGCGATCACTGCCGAAGTACCACTGATCCATGCCCATCTCCCGCATCTGCTTGAGGATCAGGGCGGATTCCCTGGAGTTACCGTAGGTGATCACTGCGTCTGCATCCAGTGATTTGATCCGCTCAAGTTGTGGCGCGAATACCGTATCTCCCTCTTCGTATGACAACTCGACCATGAACGGGTTGCCCAGCCGCGTGGACGCGTCGCGGAACTCGTCAATGCTCATGCGGCCATATCGGTTCACAGCCCTGAGGGCAGCGACCCGTTCAAGGCCCAGCTTCTTGTATGCGAAATCCGCCAGCAGGTAGGACATCTGACGGTCGTCGGTCACATTGCGGAACACCCACGGGATGCTCGTCTCGACGAACGTGGGATCCGTATCGGCAGTATTCATCACAGGCACTTCGGCTTTCAGTGCCACACGAATCAGAATGTGGCTGTTGGCACCATCCACCGTCCCCAGAATCGCCCAAACGCTATCCTTCCAAGCCATCTGAACCGCTGCGCGGCCGGAGGACCGCCAGTTCCCATTGTCGTTTTGGACTATCAGCTCGTACGGAATGCTGCCACGAAACCCACCCCTGGTGTTGGCCTGCTCCACAGCCAGTTGAGCACCTTGGAGCATCTTTATTCCGAGTGGTGCCAGATGAGATGCCTGGTAACCATCCCACCGGATTTGGCGCTGGTTCACGCGCAGTGTAATCTCATCCGGGCCACCGACTGATTCGGATACCGATCGGATGATCGGGCCGATGAACCCGATCTTCACTGTCTCAACATGCTCCGGCTCTGGGATGTGGCGACCGTAGCCAGGGTACTCTAGTTGATCCAAGAAGAAGAGTTTGTAGGGATCCTCAAAGCGTCCGTAGGGCCTGTACTCCTGAGGTGTCTTCCCGTAGGACAGCGAGTCCGGCTTCGCATCAGCTGCTTGGCCATACACCATCGGAGCGGCCGTCGCGATGAGTCCGCAGAGTGTGAACGCAATGAACAGCGGCTGTCTGATCATGGTCTCAGTTTCGTATCCCTTCGTAGTAACCTCTGCCAATCCCCCGCGCCAGCCCGTGGCCTGTGCCGATCCACACATCATCGCCTATGAAAGCCACACTGATTGTGAAGTGATTCGGTAGGTCCAAATTCGTCGGTACAGTCTTGATCACTTCACTTCCCACCATGACGTGGGCGCTCCATGTCTCATCGTCTTCGCGCGCCTTGTCGTACGTTACCCACGTGTCGCTCGCGAAATCCACAAGCACCGCGAGTCCCTTGTCGGTACAGTTGTAGCTCGAAGTGCTACTCCTGCCAAGTGCGAAGTTGATGAAGTTGCTGGGCAGCCCGCTGTCGTGGTCCATGTAACCACGCCAGTTCCGACCGTCGTACCGACTCAGACCGAAGTATGTGGAGGCCCATAGGATATCGTCTACGTACGACGCTGACGTCGTGATAACATGTACCAGACCGTCGTCACGATAGAGGTCGATTTCCATCTCGCCGTCCGGATCGCGGTAGTCTTTCCAAGTCTCCGCCGCCACATCCCACTCGAGGATCCCACCACCCCAAACCGCAAAATAGACTTTGTCTTCAGCAGCCGATACGTTGTACACCCACACTTCCTCCATCGGAGCGTGTTTCTCATTGAAGACCGTCCACTCGCCAGTCACCTGGTTGTACCGACTGATCCCGGCAGTGGAGGCGATCCACACATTATCACCTTGTATGTCGATACCGTACGAGACGTCGTTGATGAGCCCGCTGTTCATCTGAGTGAAATGCTGGAACAAGCCGCCACTGAACCGGGCAATTCCTTCACCGAACAGTGCCAGCCATAGGTCACCAGTCTTCTCGTCCTTAGCGATACCCATGATCACGTTCCATGGGAGACCGTCCTGCTCCGTCCAACTCGTCCAGGTACCATCATGGTACAACACCAATCCACCTTCGGTACCGATCCACAGGCTGTCGCCAGCCGCGTGCAAAAAGAAGA
>CP070666.1:4940465-4958871 GCA_020351775.1 Gemmatimonadota bacterium
GTGGCTCTGCCTCTTCTCTTCAGAAGCTCTGGAAAATGTGCTGCGGACAAAGATCGGGTTGTACCGATCACAGAAGGGGTCCCGCCCTGGGGGGGGGCATGGCCCCTTCGCACGGCTGGTCGAACGTTTGCAGTCAACAGGTGTTGAGAGCTTATCTCTATTGTAGCAGACTTGTCGTGTCTGTCGCTAATGGCTGGTTCTGTGCGACTCCTCGGCCGTCCTGGAAGCCGGACCGGCGGACCTACACGGGCGTGTCGGCCGCAGACGGAATCTGTCCTTGGTGGCGTTCCTCGGTAAGGAGACGCTCGGCGAAATCCGCCCTCTCTTCCAGCTCGGCAACTCGACCTTCTAGCTCTTCGATCCGACGGGCGTCGAGGTTAGATGCCCGTCGTCCAGCCCATATTGCGTATGCCTTGACCCCCACGAGGGCGAGAGCGACCGCCGTACCGAAGACGATGGCGACGAGCTGATTGAAGGGGTCCATGTCCGCCTCCCTGGTACGGTGAAGATAGAACTTCCTCGACACGTCGGACAAGGCCCTGGGGGAGGAGGGCGACTCCGAGACAGCGCTAAGCTAAAGCTCAGGTAGCGTGGTGGTAAGAGGTTCAGCGAACGGTGGACCGGCTCAAAAGTGAGATCAATGGCCAGAAACCGAGGGTGTCATGACGGTGGGCAACGGCCATTCAATACATAGCAGTTATGCTATGTCTTTGCGACACGCCTCGAAACGCCGAATTGGTCGTACGTCAACTTCATACCCCGTCACCCACGGTCTCTACTGTAACGGAGAGTACTCCGTCGCGCTGAGAAGCCGCTGCTCGCTGCTCCTGACCAGTGGGCGAAGTGCGCTGCTCAATTGCTTCCAATCTGGACTGGCCAAGAGGCTGACTTTGGCGCGGTGATACGCGTCAATGCTCTCGAACTCCGCCACGTTGACAACTTCTTCGACGTCACCTATCACGGTCTGCCAAGAGGCAACCCAGCGGCATCCGTGGTCTTCAAACAGGGGCATGATCGTCTCAGCCGATAAGGTGTGAAACTGCTGCAGACTTTCAATCGGAACCTCTGAGATCGTCATCCAGAAGACCTTGTCACTGGGCTGCTTAGCTGCGAACCCCACTTGGGTCAGCACCAGCGCCACCACAAGGGCAGCGAGAGCGGGTGCGAGGGCTTTCCTGGTGCCTTTCATCCGACTCCTCCTTGAGCTGGCTTCAAAAACAGACACTTGCTGCAACAACGCTGTCGCGTCGCGAGTCACCACGCCGTCGTCGGGGGCGGCGGCATGCCGCTCCATCAGCAAATGGCGTCTATTACCTTTACGGAGTATCCCAAATAGGAGATTCGACCGAGCCCCCGCACCGTCGGGGGAAAGGTACCGAAGGATTCTCTTCGACGAGCTACTGGGACAAGTGTGACGTGAACCTCCAGCATCGGCGTTGGAGCCAGACACCGCCGACGGAGGCGCCTACGTGACGGCAGAGACACATCCGGTCTTGGTGGTGAACAACGCCGAGGACGAGGTGCATGACTTCGTGCGCCCGATTCAGGACTTGCTCGCTGCTGCACAGGTTAGTTGTCAAGTGATCTCGTACAAGCAACTGACCCGCACGATCGTGTTGCGTTATAGAGCTGTCATTCTGAGTGCTTCGCCGCTTGGGAATGACATAGTTGAGCATCATCAGGTGTACTATCGATGGCTTCTGACGCACTGGGGTCCAGTCCTAGGCATCTGCGCAGGACACCAAATCATCGGGCGGCTCTTTGGCGGAGAGCTGCGGCGTTCGGTGGAATCAGAGGTCGGGCTGTCAACGGTGAGAGTACTGTGCCCCGATCCGTTGCTCAAAGGGCTGGCAAGAGAATTCACGGTGCTGCAACACCACAATGATTCAGTCACTTGTCCGTCTGAATTCGTGGTGCTCGCAAGCTCAGCCAGGTGCGAGAATCAGATCATGAGGCACAGAGCGAGACCGATCTACAGCACGCAGTTCCATGCAGAGAGATCAGGAGTCGAAATTATCACCAACTTCCTCAGCCTTGCACTTTTGCACATGGAATTCTGCTGGTGAGCCCAGCTCCACGAGCACTTCAATGCCGGATGCGCCCCAGCGAAACTGCTGAGCGTGGGCCCCACTAGGTAGCGAGACCACTTCGTCCCCTCCGTGGTCGAGCGACAACCGGTGTCGGATCCGACGGAGAGTGGACCGTACGCGCACCTCGTAGAGCAGTTCACTGCCATCTGGCGAGAACAGGATCGGACCCTCACTGAAAGTCGTATCCTCGTGGAAGTCGACGTGGTAGGTCTCCGCCCCGCCGGCGAGATCCCGCACGATGAGTGAATGGCCCTCTTGAGACGCGCGCCTGGCCACGTACGCCAGGCGCCGGCCGTTCGGTGACACCGCCAGCGGCGCGTCCCAACGCACGCTGCGCAGGGCGCTCGCTCCGCCATCATCGGGATCGCCCACGCGCAGTCCGAACTCAGACCCCGGGCTGCCGGTGTACTCGTTGAGCCCTACTGTGTAGTACAGTGCGCTGCCGTCCGGCGCCGTCACGAGCCTCCGGAAATACGGCTCCATGAGCTGATAGATGCTCACGCAGTCGCCGTCGACCACGCCAGTAGAGCCGCTCGTCGCGTCCACCGTCTTGATGGCACAGCCCCCGGTCCGTGAAGACGATGTGAATGCGACCAGCTCCGTTCGGGGAACCCACACCAGTTTGGAGTAGGACTCCACCGGTTCGCCACTCGTGAGCAGGGTGCCACGAGTCTGGAGCGTGTCGGCAACCTCGAGTTCGTCGGGGCCCTGGGGCTCCCCGGCACAGGCTGCAACGAGGGCAGACAAGCTCACGACCGTGAGAAGATTGAGGTGGCGCATCGGTCTCTCCGACCAGCGTTGAGCGAAGATTCACCGCAGGCGTCAAGCAAACGTCAAATCGACAGCCAAACAGACCCTATCGGCGGTCAGTTGCCTAGGAATCTGCCAGTTCACGGCTTATGCGAGCGGCGCCAACCCTACCTCGATCCAAAGCCATCATGAGCTCGATCTGTTGGCCCGGCTCCGCTGGAGCACTCTCGTTCCACAGCCGAAGGTGCTCCTGGCTACAGAAGAAGTTCGTCAACGGGCAGTCGTACGTCGCCGCGCTATCCCACACCACGGTGGCTGGCGGGTCAATCCCTGTAATTGCCCCGTCGTCAACGGATATGCGAATCGCTGCATCGCAGTAGTGACAGCGAGATTCGATACTGACATCCGACTCCGTCAAGAACGGAACGTAGAACACGTCGATGGCACACATGCAGTGAAGCCTTGATCCGTCCGGAAGTTGCACAATGTGCTTCGTGGGGACCGCAGAGTACGGATACGCGTCGAGGATGGCGGTGGTTCCGGGCTCGAGCTTCAATGCGCCGTCAGCCTCAAGAGCTCTTAGGTTCTCGATAACGACGTTCTCTGTGACTTTAAGCTCCTCCGCGATCTCGCTCGGCGTTGGTGCCTTGCCGAGTCTCCGAAACGTCTCCAAGACACAGCCGTAGATGTTTCGGCGGCCGGCACTCCCACCCTCGTTCGACCGCGAGCCACGGCAATCAGTGGTCATCGACTGCTCCTCGGCTTTGTAATGGCCTGCCGTCCAACGGCCTTCAGCTCAGCCGGCAGGCTACGGTATCTTGAAAAATCGCCACTCAGTCTGCCTGGTCGAAAGCGGTCCTGCTATTCCATTGCCTCGAAATTCCGGCCGACGCGAGCACCGCCCGTGCAGGGGCAGATCTGAGCTGAGGACCGCTCGTCAGCGGGCTTCATTACGTCCGACGCCCGTAGCGATGGTGCGCATCTTCGCAGCCGTTCCCGCGGCCACGTCGGCCGGAGCAGAGACAGGACGCCCTTGCCTGGATCAAAATGTGATTGGCGTGTATAAGATGAGCGGCGCTGTCAAGTGGCGGACTGTCCGGTGGACAACGCCAATGCCGAGGGTGATACTGGGGACGGTGCCAACGGTGTTTCTCCACCGGCTCCCCGCCGGGGCATGCGGCGCTTCGGGCACCCCCCGGTCTGCGCGGAGAGCCGGAACGGACAACGATGAGGCGACGGCGGCAACGACCGCCGTCTTCAACAGAGCGAGGTACACGATGAAGCCCCTACCTTTCAGCCGCGGCGCATGGTTGCTCGTACTGGGTGCAGCCGCGTGTTCGGGCCGAACCGAAGTGACGCGGATCTCCCCCGATGAAACCGTCGACCTGTCGGGTTTCTGGAACGATTCCGACTCGCGTATGGTGGCCGACGCGCTGATCGACGATGCTCTGAGCTATCCCTGGTCGCGCCGGCACCAGCAACAACACGGAGGAGAGCTTCCGACCGTCATCTTCGGGTGGGTCGTGAACCGCACGGCAGAGCACATAGCCGTCAACACGTTCATGCGCGATCTCGAGCGCGCGTTGATGCGGTCGGGCGAGGCACGGATCGTTGCCGACCGCGAGCAGAGGGAGCAGGTACGAGAGGAACGGAGCGACCAACAACAATACGCATCGCCGGAATCGCGCGCGCGCCTGCGGAACGAGCTGGGGGCAGAGTACATCGTCGTGGGAGAGATCACCTCGATTGAGGACATCGAGGGCAATCGCGAGGTGATCTTCTATCAGGTCGATCTCAACATGACAGACCTGGAAACCAACGAGCGCGTCTGGATCGGTCAGCACAAGATCAAAAAGTACGTCGAGCGGCGCCGGTCGCGGGGGTAAGAGGGTGCGGCGCCTGCTCACAGCGCCGCTCTCCGCTCACCCGGAATCCTGCCATGACGATGTGTGATGCTGCCCTGCGACGGGGCGCTGCCGTGGTCCTCGTCGCACTGACCGGCTGTGCGCGGCCATCGTTCCCACCGGTTCCGCCGGCGTCTCCCTTTGCCGGTGGAACCCTCTCGCAGTACGACGCCTCACTGCGTCACTACCTGGTGAGCCGCGACTCGGCGGCAGTTGCTGCTGCGCTGCGGGCCGGTCCGAAAGACTCGTTGCTGCGCACGATGCAGCGGGGTCTCGTCCTGCGTCGCTTCGGAGAGCACGAACGGAGCAATGTGGCGCTCCAGGAAGCGGACCGACTCGCACGGGAACGGTACACCAAGAGCATCTCGCAGAACCTGGCCGCGTTTCTCGTGAGCGACAACTCGCTGGATTTCTATCCGTCGGCCCTGGAGTGGTCGATGGTCCATTTCTACGGCATGCTGAACTACCTGGAACTCGGTCATCCGGAGAGCGCTCTCGTCGAAGCCCGGCGCGCCAACCGCCTCGTGCAGCGGTACGCCAACGACAACCCCGGACGAACCTACACCATCGATGCCGCCGTGCAGTACGTGGCCGGGATGTTGCAGTGGAGCGCCGGCGAGTTGAATGACGCCGTCGTGTCGCTGCGCCAGTCGCTGGCCGCGTATGAGCGGTACGACGATGCTTTCGGTGTACCACCACCCCAGCCGGTGGCGGAGGATCTCGTGCGTTTCGCCGGTCAGCTGGGACTGCACGACGTGGCGACTGAGGTCCGCCAATCGTATCTCGATTCTCCCGACGACCAGTACCAGTCTCCCGACGACCAGTACCAGGCGCCGCCCGGTGAGGACACCGGTGAGTTGCTGCTCCTCGTCGAGCAGGGGTTCGTCGCCCATCGCGCCGAACAGAAGCTCTACATCCCGATCCTGGCAGCGGAGAAAGATTCGATTCTCCACGGCGATGCGGAATCCGCGATCGCGACGGCAGTTCTCGTGTTGGCCAGAACAGTCGTCATCATGAACGAGCTGACGCGTTCCGGCAGGGAGTTTCCGCGGCACGAAGACGGTGTCATCATCGCAACGGCCGGCTCGGCGGTCGGGCTGGAACTGATCACGCTGGCCTGGCCGAAGTACGAGCTGGAGACATTCGTCCCCCGCGACGTTCGCGTCGCAGTAGACGGCGGACGCGCCTGCGTACCCGACCTGCTGCAGGATCTCTCGGCGGTAGCCGTACGCGACTTTGAGGAGCGCAAGACTACCGTCATGCTGCGCATGGTGGCGCGAGGGCTCTTGAAGGAAGCCGGAATCACGGTCGCCGAGGCAAAAGGACAAGAAGTGGCCGGTGACGTGGGCGGGTTCCTCGCCCGCGTGGCGTCACGTGCCTTCGCAACGGCCACGGAACGTGCCGACACACGCACCTGGTCCACCCTGCCCGGCGCGCTCTCGACCGTACGGTCCACGCTGCCCGCAGGACCACACGTGCTCGAGGTATCCTATGTCGGACTGAACGGTACGGAGCGGACGGAGACTATCAACGTGGACGTCGTGCCCGGCCGGCTGGCGATTGCTTCGGTGCATCTGGTGGGCAGCGAACCTGGCGACACCCAGCGGCTCGCGCGCGCGCGCCGTGGGGTTGTATATGTGGTGCCGGAACAGCCCGCTCGGCCTGGCAGAATGCGGTGACGGGAACCCGGCGCCTGTCGCGTCATGGCTGACGGCTCAGCGGGCTGTCGTTTCGCCAGCCTTGGAGCCTCGCATTGTCCACCCCCCCTGAGCTTCAATACCGACTCCACGACCCGTTCGTCGCTTCCATCAGATCACTCAACAGGCATGCTTCAACCTGGCTACCCGAAGCATCGGCTGCGGTCTACGGTGGCGGTCAAGCATCATTAGGCCGGCGCCAGCTTTGACCGCTTGACTGCGCGCTGCCGGTAGCGAGCGCTCATCGTTGGTACACCCATGCGACGCCGCTCCAAACCAACCTTATCGTGTCTCCGGAATGCGAACCATTGGTCACCGCCCCGTCGGAGGATGTGAGCTGAATCGACGTACCCGTCACAGCGAAGGCGCCAAGTGTCGTATCAGGCGCCAGTGTGGTGACCTTGGTATCCAACAACTCCCCGTGCAGAACGTCGAAGAAGTCCTCGGTGACCCTGTGAGTGGCTGTATGAGTGTACGTAGAATCCCCGTGGAGTCTCAGGGATCCGTTGATGACGTGAGCGGTCACATCGACAACCAGGATCTGCCCGGAGATCGTATCCTGTTCCATTCGCATGGACTGCGCTGCCAAATACGGCAGCGCCGAGCCGCCAACGCTTTGCAGTGTGTACGCACCCATGACACTTGTGGGACCAGTCGAGTCACCACATGCGAGCGCAACCGCAAGGGCCGGAACGATGGCACCTGAGCGCATGTCAATTACCTCTGTATCGGTTACGATACCGTCGATGACCTTGGGTCACGTCGTCGGAGGATGTCATGCTACGGCATCACGGCAACGGAGCCACGAGGCCAGCGGCGACAGCAGCTCTCCAGACTCCAGCGCGCGCCACCGGAGGGATTGTGAGACGCGCTCTGAGGGACATCGTAATGTGCGGCCGGGATCAACGTTCGCAAGAGTTGTGCAAACGCCACATGCAGAAAACCACTTCCAGATGTGCGGTGAGGAACGACGAGTCCCGAGCGCCGTGCTTGCTTGCACGGGTGACGAGCCGCAAGTTCTTGGTGGTCTGCAGTGCACCCCCACCAGGAGGCCGTCATGTCCAAAGAGGCCATCGCCGCATTCTTCAAGCAGGTCGCAGAAGACAGAAACCTGCAACAGGCCCTAGTGGAGTTTGCCGCTCGGCACGGATTCAAGTTCACCGCGCGTGAGCTAGGCGAAGTAGACCTCCTCACGCTATCCGGTAGCATACCGATCGCACCGGACGAGCCGCACGATGATTCGGCAGACGCCGGTTTCGGGATGGGCGAGTATCCCGCCTAGTCAGCGCCACGAGTCGGCAGGGCACCCTTCCGGTTGTTCCGGCGTACACCACTTCCGTGAGAACGAGATGCCCCTGGGGCTGAGTCAACCCTACAGCCCGCCCTCCGCGCAAGCCAATCATCTGGCCACCCTCATAGGGAAACCGTAGCTTAGTGTCCTGGGACCACGGGAGAGTCAGCACATGGCCGACCTGTTGGAGCGTCTCAAGACTGCACTGGCCGACCGCTACAGGATCGAGCGCGAACTGGGTAGTGGCGGGATGGCCACCGTGTACCTCGCGCATGACCTGCGGCACGAAAGGCCAGTCGCTGTCAAAGTGCTGCGCCCCGAGTTGGCTGCTGCGCTTGGCCCGGAGCGCTTCCACCAAGAGATCAAGATCGCAGCCAATCTCACGCATCCACATATTCTGCCACTTCATGACTCCGGTGACGCCGACGGATTCCTTTACTACGTCATGCCGTACATCGAAGGAGAGTCACTCAGAGATCGACTGCAGCGTGAGAAGCAGCTTGCCATCAGCGAGGCCCTACAGGTAGCACGGGAAGTGGCGGACGCCCTGAGCTACGCCCACAGCCACGGAGTGATCCACAGGGACGTCAAGCCTGAGAACATCCTGCTCGAAAGTGGCCATGCGGCAGTCGCCGACTTCGGGATTGCCCGCGCTGTCGACGCTGCGGGGGGAGAGCGGCTCACCGAGTCTGGCATCACGATAGGCACACCGGCATACATGAGTCCCGAGCAAGCAGGCGGTGATGAGGATCTCGATGGGAGGAGCGATCTCTACTCACTCGGATGCGTGCTGTACGAGATGCTAGCTGGGCAGCCGCCGTTTACAGGTCCGACGGTCGAGAGCTTGGTGCACCAGCATCTTTCGGCCAAGCCGCCGAGTGTCACGGCAATCCGTCCCTCGGTGCCCGGCTGGGTGGCGGCGGCGCTGGAGCGGAGTCTCGCCAAGACCGCAGCGGATCGGTTCAATCCGGTGGCGCTGTTCGCTGAGGCGATCACGCCGCGTACGTCGGTGACGGCGGATTCGGAGCGTGCTGCATCACCTCAGAGGGACCAACCACGTCCCACCCGGGGTCGGCGGGCGTTGCTTGGGATCGGGGGAGTGATCGCGATTGCCGCGGCGGTCGTGGTAGGCCGCTCGATGTGGCCGAGTACGACGGGGTCGAGTCCTCCCCCCGCTGCGATCGCCGTGCTCCCGTTCGAGAACCTCAGTGCTGAACGCACCCACGCCTACTTTGCGCCGGGACTGCACGACGAGTTGCTGACCCAGCTGGCCAAGGTGGCAACGCTCAAGGTCATCAGTCGGACCTCGGTATTGACCTACGAGGGAACGGACAAGCAACTGCGCGAGATTGGCGAGGAGCTAGAGGTGGGCAGCATTGTGGTGGGGAGTGTGCAGGCGGTGGGCGAGCGCCTGCGCGTGAACGTGCAGTTGATCGACGCAGAGACGGACCAGCATTTGTGGGCGGAGCGGTACGACCGGACGCTGGACGACGCTTTCGAGGTCCAGAGTGAGCTTGCCCAACAGGTGGTGGCAGCCGTGGGGGCGGCGCTCACGGATGTCGAGGCAAGCGCCATTGCCGAGGCGCCGACCCAGAACGCCGAAGCGTACCGGCTGTACCTGCAAGCCGAGGAGTACCGCAAACGGCCGGTACCCACTCTGCAGAACCTCGAAAGCTCGGTACAGCTCTACGAACGCGCGCTGGAGCTGGATCCGGAGTTCGCGTCGGCGCATGCAGCGCTGTCCATAGTGCATGGTTCGATGTGGTGGCTGCGTTACGATTCATCGCCAGAGCGGCTAGCTCGGCTGTGGGAGGCAGCAGAAGCAGCACGCCAACACGATCCCGATTTGCCACAGGCACATTGGGCGATGGGGATGGCACATTATGTAGCTGAGCGGGATTTTGCACGGGCGCTCGAGGAGCTGACGATCGCGTTGGACGGGCTGCCGGGTTCGGTAGATCTCTGGAAATACTCCGGGTATGCACACCGCCGCCTGGGCAACTGGGAACAGGCCTTGGCGGCATTCGAGAAGGCAACCGCATTGGCCCCGCGCGATGCAGAGCTATTCTCGGACTTGGGCGGGCTCACGCTTCACGTCCTGCATCGTTATGCAGAAGCCACCAGTGCGTACAACCGGGCGCTGGAGCTGGCGCCGGACTACTCGGAGGCTCGGTTTCAGAGGGCGTGGTTACATGTTCTCTGGCAAGGAGAGCTGGAAACGCTCCACAACGTGCTGGAGCCGGCAGCTATCGAACTCGGTGCGTGGGGCCCCAGAGACCTGTTTCGGGCACGCCTGGCACTCTGGGAGCGAGAGCCAGACACGCTGTTGGCGCTACTCGGTGCGGCTGAACGAGTGAAGTTTGAGGGGCGGAGTTGGTACGAACCCGGCCTCCTCTACGCGGCTTGGGCACACCAGCTTCGTGGGGATCGAGTGGCTGCGGCCGAAGCCTTCTCGGGCGCCCTGTCGCAACTCGACTCCGCACTAAGTGAGAATCCGGAGGATTGGCGGCTGCACGGGAGTCGCGGGCTGGCGTTGGCAGGTTTGGGTCGAGCATCTGAAGCTGAGCAGGAAGCTGGATGGCTGATGCGGTCGACAGAGTACCGCGATGCATTCGACCGACCGAGACTGAGCGAATGGCGCGCGATGATCTTCGCGCAGGCTGGTCTGACGGATGAGACTCTGGCCGAACTAGAACCCCTGCTTGCCGGACCTTCATTGACGAGTGCGCACATGGTTCGCCTCGACCCGCGCTACGACCCGATCCGCGACGATCCACGCTTCGAGGCGCTGCTTGACAAGTACGTGAACTAGAAAGCGATGACTGACACCATCGACCGCTTCAAGACGTCCCTCGCCGACCGCTACACCATCAAGTGGGAGCTGGGTGTCGGCGGCGTGGCGAGACTCGACGTCGCCGATGATCTGAAGTACCGTCGCCGCGGGCCGTCAAGCCCAATAGACAAACGGAGGAAGGAAAGATGACCAAGAAGAAGGTTGGCTTGGCGCTGTTCTGGCTGGGCGTCGTCTGGGCGTTCTTCTGGGGAATACTCGCATCTATCCATCAAGTCGAATTCTACGCCAGCATCCTGACGTTCGAGGAACTCAACGAGACAATCTGGGCAACCAGCGGACCCTTGATGGCCTTGTGGGGATTCGCACCGCCGCTGGGTGCATTAGTGGCCGGGATCGGCTCGTTGCTGTACTCAGACGTAAAGACAGCGACAGTATGGAAGGCTGGAGTCGGAGTGTTCCTGGCAGTCGTTGCGAGCCTTGCCGTCGGGTCGCTGGGGCATTTCCCGCCGCTGTTTGCTATCGGAGGAACTCTGATCCTGTCGTTCTTCTTCGGAATACTGTGGCTATGGGCTAAAGAACGCGCGGACCTCGGTGGCCAGTCGGCAACCGCAGCCGACCTCAAACTGGTTGGTTACGTGTTCATGGTGATTGCAGCGTGGTATACGTGCGGGATAGCCGGTCCGCAGTGGCTCACGGCATTCGCAGATCGGCCTCCCCTAATCGAACCGATCACCGTCATGATCTTCTTTGTACTGGGGTGGCTGTTCCTGTTCCTGAGTCATCTTCAGTCGCACAAGCAAGGAGCGTAGCGGACCCAGCCGACGTCGAGTCACCGCATCAGGAGAAGCATCAAGCCGCCGAGCGGCACCAGCGTCCCGGCCCAAAACACGAACATCCACCTCATCAACTCGGCCTTGGTCTCGGCGGCGCGCTGCTCGATCTTTGTGTCCAGCTCGGCAACGCCCCGCTCGATCTTCGTGTTGAGCCCGGCCCAGTGTCCGCTCCACTTGGAATCCAGCTGCTCGAAGCGCCGTCCCGTCTCGGCCCCGAACTGCGCCAGTTGGCCCGCAACCTCCGATTTCAGCTCCGCCAACTTCTTATCTAACTTCACCTCGAGCTGCACCATCTTCTTTTCAATCTTCGCGTCCACCTGGTTCCACTTCCGATCCCACTTGGCGTCCAACTGGGCGATACGCTGCTCGAGCTTCGAGTCGAACCGACCGAAATTCAGCTCGTTTATCCGTAAGAGATCTGCCCGGTACGTAGCATCCACCTGATTGAACCACTCCACCAATTCGTTGGCAATCTCATCGCCAAACGTTTCGTAGAACCTGCGCGACAACTTTGCAGTGACCGGCACGGGCGAAACTCCATACGAGTGCTTGGCCCATACGATACAACATACGCTCGGCGCGCCGAGTAGCGAAAGCTTGCGGGTGGGGGCCGATTCTTCGACCTCGCCACCGCGGACCCGGCTTGTCAACGTCCGCCGAGGACCAGGGCTATGCTACATCCCGTGAACGTCGATTTGAAACAATCGGAGCTGTGCGCCTGTGCTCCGCTGAGCCCATACGACCCCCGCTCCCTGCTTCCAGACAAGGTCAGGCACATGTTCTCGACGCCACTCGTAGGGTTCAGGCGAAGACGGTGTCCGGGAGCGTCATCTCCCAGAAGCCCGCTTCCACGCAAAGATCTCCTCCATTGCCTCCTTGTGACTGACTGGATGCAACGGCCCCGAGCGCGGCGAGACGCTCGGGGCTGATCTGCATCGGGAGCGGCGGATGCTACAGGATGATGCCGATGCCCAATACGACGGACACATCGCTGAGCTGGCAGTCTTCGCAGAGCCAACGGCGGAAGCGACCCTCCACCCGCAGAGCGGCGCCTTCCCCGACCAGCGCTCTGTAGCCAAAACTGGCACCAAGCGCCCCGGTGTCGACTCCGTCTGTGATAGTGTAATAGCCCCCGTGCGCGGCGGCATAGAGCGATCCTGACCGTTGCGGTGTGAACAGGTAGCCCAGCTGCATCATGCCGGAGAAGATGACGTTGCTGTCTTCGGACTCGAACCAGAAGTAGACCTGCGGCTCAACCATGAATGACGGTGAGGGGAACAGAGTCACGTAGAGGTTTGGGAAAGCCAGCAGGGTTCCGGCTCCCGGCACGCCGAGAAACACTGTAGCGTCTCCGTCGTCAGGCAGGGATAGAGTCCCGCCCAACGTAGTACCTAGCTCGACTCCCGGCCGATCCTGCGCCTCCGCAGCCCGTGCGACAAACACAGCCATCGCCAGAATGAAGATTGCCTTACGCATGGGAACCTCCGTGTGTCTGGATAGGACAAGACATCTCGGCTCGTATGTGTATGCGGAATGCCGATGCTTCTGGTGGGTCCTTCAGTCTCACCGTCAGGCGGGCGCCTTACTGCGGTGTCCACTGCGACGCCATCCACGGCGTCGACCACGGCATCTTACAACGGCGTTCATCCGGCGGCGGGGCCGCAGGGGCCACCGGCAACCGTTATCGCACTCCAGACTGTTCAGCTGCGGTCAATTCCCAGTCAATTGGCCGGCGCGAGCCGTCGGAGGGGATTGTTGGGTTGTGCTCTGAGGCGCGAGAGAAAATGTAGACCGGTACAGCGGACGGCAAGGGCCGCCGGCCGTGCCCGAAGCGCTCACCCTGTGGGACGACTAGTCGCCGCCTAATGGTTCTCGCATCGTCTTCATCACGTTGTCCCGAGGGGCAATGGTCGCCTCCGTGCTCACCTGACGCCCTGGGCGCCCCACCACTCTCCGGCCTCAACGGATGTCCAGGGCGGGAGGCCCTGCGCGCAGGCCATGACGGCGGCTGCCAATTCGTCCGCGGTCTGGAAGCGATCGGCCGGGTCCTTTGCCAGGCAGCGTAGCACCAGGGCGTCGAGTTCGGGCGGTATCGCCGCGTCGATCTTGCTCGACGGCGGCAGCGGTGCCTCCCTTGCATGTCTCAGTATCATCTGCACCGGCGTACGCCCCGTGAACACGAGCTGACCAGTAAGGGCGAAGTAGGCCACGCACCCGGCCTGATAGATGTCGGCGCGGCCATCGATAGTCCCATCACCGAAGGCCTGCTCGGGCGCCATATAGGCCGGCGTGCCCCCCATGATTGTCTCCGCCGTGAGCTTCAGGCTCGCCTCGCCTTCCGAGCGCAGCGACTTGACCATGCCGAAGTCCAACACCTTGACCCAGTCGTATTCGCGGCCGTAGCGACACACGTAGATGTTTCCCGGTTTCACGTCGCGATGGATCAGGCCGTTTTGGTGTGCCTCTCCCAGCGCGTGGCACACCTGGCGCAACACGTGGAGCACACGTTGCGGCGGGAGCGGGCCGAATCGTGTCACCAGCGATTCGAGGTCGAAGCCGTCGAGCAGCTCCATCACGTAGTAGAAGGTGCCGTCGTCGGCCACCCCGAAATCGTACAGCTCGATGGTGTGCGGGCAGCGCATCGCTGCGGTGGCCTGGGCCTCGCGCTGGAAGCGCGCCAGAATCACGCGCTGCGACCCACCGTCACCCCCGGACAGGACTTCCGGTCGGATGAACTTGACGGCCGCCGGACGCGCGAGCAGCCGGTGGCGGGCCCGCCACACCTCTCCCATTCCCCCGGCGCCGAGACGCTCCTCGAGCACGTAACCGCCTAGCTCGCGGGCGCGCTGCACCTCGGTTCCCAATTGATGCACCACACGGGAGCCGATGCGCGCCGCTACCGGGGTAAGCACAACGTACGGGAATACGAAACCCCAGAAGAAGAAGGAGGCGTTCACCGCGGGAGTTCCTCCGAACGCCGTGGAGAGCGCGACCGTGAGCGGCACCGTGGCGCCGGTCACCACGCTCGCCAGCAGCGCCAGCCTGGGTTTGGTGGGAACGACCACGGTGAACAGCACGACCCAGACGGCCACCCAGGAGATTCCCAGGGATCGCTGGAAGTGAACGTTGTTGCTCAGGTCCTCGACCCCGTCCCACAACCCCCACCACTGCGCCATGGCGATCGCAAACCCGCCGATGACCTGAAACACGAGCCCGACGGCGAGTTTGGTGCGGACGCTCGCCCGCTGCCAGGTCGTGAGCCAGACCACGAACAGCGCCGCCGCGATGGCGAGCACACCGGGCAACCAGCCAATGACGTGACTGTAGGTGTATTCCTGGCCCTCGACCGTGAACAGGGCCGCTACGAAGTTCATGACGAGGACGGCCACGGCGAAGAGCAAGGCCACAGCCCGCAGTCGCCCGACCGCCTGCTGCAGCAGGTCGGGTGGGAGCGTAGCGCGCCGACCGGACGGGCCTAGACGGCCGCCACGCTGCTCGGAATCGGGACGGAGCATAGTTGTCACTGACATGGCCATCACCGCGCCTCGCGGCGGGAACGACATACAAGATAGGGACGGAACAACTCGCGAACAAAGTGGTCGGTCATCGGCGGCGAGACTCTCTGCGTCAGGGCGGGGTCGCCCTAGGGACTGCTTCGATGTTCTAGTTCTCAGACAGGTTGGACGGCTGTCCCCGCACGCCTATGCATCAAGCAGGGCCCGCAGCTCGGGTGACAGGTGGAGGCCATCCCAAGGCATCCTGGAGAGTTCGTTCACCGCCTTCCCTACGATGTCGAAGCGCCGGTCAGACCCGTGCCCGATATCGCCAGCGGCCACACGGCCAACGTGCACGTTGACCTCGACACCACAGGTTGAGTCGAAGTCGTGCCACAATTCACTCGCCGCAGACTGGAATTCCTGGAGGGCACGCACGGCGTTCCTGGCAGCACCTTCAGGAAACGCGAACAGGACACCGTCACCCATGTACTTGACGACACGCCCCCCGGCCATGCTAGCGAACTGTTCAGCTACCCTGTAATAGCCTGAAAGCGTGTCGAAGACCTCTGCGTTCGACCGCCCTTCGCACGCGTACGCGAATCGCGTCACATGTGCCAGAGCCATTACCAGGATCTCGTCAGTCGCCGCAGCACCCATGTCGGCACCCGCCCGAAAGAAGTGTGACGGAACGGCGAGACCGCCCCGACCTGCGGAATCGACTCGGCATTGTCAGCTCATGCTCTCAGAGAAGCTTCTCACGGTCGCAGCAGCGTAGCTCGAGGGCCTTACCGGCTCCGCTCGGGATGACACTGAGGGCACCTGAAATCTTAGGCGTCGGTCCGCCTGATGCTAGGCCGGCCTGTCGGGGGCGGGCCGATTCTGCACAGTCGTCGAGTGCCTTGGCCGCGACCAGGGATGCCATGAGGCTCGAGCGCGGTTCGCCGACGGCGGAGCGGGAGCCGACCTCTCACGCGCCGGGCATCCCGAGATGCTCTCCCTCCAGCCAATCTGGTTATCAGACATCCGGAGTCATAACTTTGCGCCACACCCCTCTCTTGTTCGTTGAAGGAGGTCACGATGCTCGGGAACTCAGCCACGCGGTTTGGCGCAGCGTTCATCCTCTGGGTCACGATTGCCGGTTCGCCCGCACGAAGTCAGGCGCCAGCGTATGAGGTGTATGCAGTCAACTACGCCACTGCGCCCGGTCGGGCCCTTTCAGATCTGGTGGCGGGCGCTGATTCGACTGAGACGATTGATATCTCGTTCATGGTTTGGCTTCTGAAGGGACCGGCAGGACGCATCATCCTGGTCGACACGGGTTTCCGTCCGGATGCGCCTTCGGCCGCCAGCTTTGGGTTCGAGGGATACATACGACCGGACAGCGCGGTCGCAAAGCTCGGAGTCACGCCGGAAAACGTCACCGACATCGTCCTCACGCACATGCATTGGGATCATGCGGACGGACTCGACCTCTTTCCCAACGCGCATGTCTGGGTCCAGAAGGCCGAGCTGGAGTACCACGCTGCCGGCGCGTGGCAGCCCGACGGCAGTCACCTTGGTATCGAGCCACGGGACGTCGTGAGACTGGTAGAACTCAATACCCAGGGCCGCGTCACCCTGGTGGATGGCGATGGTCTCGAGATCATTGAGGGCATTACCGCATACACAGGAGCACGACACACCTACGCGTCACAATACCTCGGTGTCAGCGTAGCAGGTGGTACGGTGGTGATCGCATCGGACAATGTCTTTGTCTACGCGAATTTGGACCTGCATCTGCCGGTCACGCTCACGCTCGACGCCGAGGCGAACATCGAGGCTCAGGATCGCATGAGGCAAATCGCGTCCAGGCCCGAGTGGATCATCCCGGGCCACGACGCAGCCGTGTTCCGCAGGTTCCCCAGTCCCGTCGCGGGCGTGGCGCGGATACGATAGCTGCCGTGCATCCACTTGGCTGCCGCTCTACGAGCGATAGCGCGGTTGAAACCGTTCCATTGCAGTGCGCGTCAGGATACCAGATGAAGAGGAGGTGTGTATGCCACCGCAAGTGCTGGACTTCCTCGGGCCGTTTCTGGCGATCACCACTAGCTGCGTCGTGATCCTCACCGGGATGAAGATATACCTGAACTATCGTCGAGACGTTCAGATCAACAAGAACAGTCGCGACGAGACCAAGAATCTGGTCGAAGACCTCTCGAGGCTGCAGGACGAGGTGCTCTTGCTACGCGACGGTCTCGAGGACGTGAATGAGCGTCTCGAGTTCCACGAACGCCTTCTCACAAGAGCCACGGAGGAGAAGGTCGACACTCCGGCGTAGGGGGACCCGCGGACCGGCAAGGATCCATCGCTCGTTCCAGCCGTGGTGGAGCGGCGATGCGGTGACGCGATCTTACACTATTCTGAACTTGAGCCCGATGGTAATCTCGCTCAGGCCGTTCTCCAGTTTGACATCGTCAGAGAGATCGAAATGAATCCGCCTGAACTGTGTCATCAACTGCAGTCTGTTCGATAATCGACACGCAACGCCCGCCCCGAAGCCAGTCGTCGTCGTTCCACCTATGTCTTCGCCACTAACCGACCCGATATTCGCGGTGACAAACGGCTCGATAGGACCTAATCTCACAGGATACACGGTGAGTGACGCTCTGACGCCCATTATCAGATCGATTGTCGGGGGTGAATAGGCCTCGGCGGCCACGGTAAGGGCGAACACCCGCAAACGGCCTTCAACACCCAATGCAACCGGGCTCAGGCTCAGCTCGGTCGTCTTGGTTTCGTCGGAGTAGGCGTCTTTGTAGTCAACGAATACCACGTTGCCATGAGCTACCACACTGATCTGCCCATGGGCTTGAGAGAAATTACAACAGAGGACAACCGCACAGCATAGGGTGGCGGTGCGCATGGCGGCCTCCTTGTGTGAGGGGGCTTTCAGTCTACCGGGTAGCAGTCAAGCGGTGGTCAAGAGACAGAAAGAGACAGAGAGAAACGGCAAGCGGCGGTAGTAGGACAGCTCCACTGGATGCCCGTGGCGTACAACGCCGGACCTAAGAGCGCGGCGGACGACCGAACCGAGTGCGGGAGACGGACCAGCAAGAGCGTCCGCATGATCGACCCTATCGGGCGTTGAGCAACTCCCGATAACGTCCCGCCTCCTCATCCCTCCCCCAAACACTGTACAACGTTACCAAGCGCACTACGGCGTCCTGCGTGTAGCGGTCCTGCAATCCGGATCCGGCCCGCAGCGCCGTGTACCCCTCGAGCAGCAGGCGTTCCGCCTCGGCGTAGCGGCGCAGGCTGGTGAGACAACTCCCCAGCACCGCCTTCGCATGGGCCGTCCAGCCGTGGTCGGGACCGAGCGCTGCCGCATAGATCTCGACTCTCCTACGGACGAACGGCTCCGCCTGTGCCGTGTCACCCAGCATCATGAACAGGTCGCCCAACGACGAGTACGCGTTGCCGATGCGCCAGTTTCCCTCCGCCCAGTGCGCTTCTGCCACTGCGACCCGCTCGCGCAATGCCTCCTCTGCCTCGGCGTACCTGCCCTGCTGAT
>CP070666.1:4958971-4962759 GCA_020351775.1 Gemmatimonadota bacterium
TGACCGGCCCGTGGGTGAGCTCCTTGAGGCGTTTCGGCAGGCTCGACTCGCAACGGTCGCACAGCTCGACATGCTGTCGTCTGAGCAGCTGACGGCGACAGCGCTTCACCCGCGCCTGCAGCAGTCGATGTCAGTGGTCGATCTGTTCTTCTTTGTGGCCGAGCATGACGACCACCATTTTGCTCAGATCACTGCGCTCGCGCGGAGATTGGCTGCCGCCTAACACGCCCATGCAGCTGCCGGCGCTATCGTTTGGATAAGGAGGGTGCTTGGATTGTGAAGCTGGCAACATTTCTTAACGGATGCGCATCTCGCGGCTGGACGGTCATCACACCGCAGCTGATGGGCAGATCCGTTAGCCCGTCAGTCAACATCCAGTGAGAGGTTCTCCAATGTCATTCAAGGACTTGCTCATCAATCTTGGAAAGCTGCTGCTCGGTGGCATTGCTTTCTTTCTGGGACTGGAGATCGGCAGTCTGGTGGCTTCGTTGATAGGATTGCCGGCGGCGCCAATGGCACCCGGGGCAGATCGAAGTCTTGTCCGCTTCTATTCGCTCCTGACCAGCCCGCTTCTAGCACTTGCGTTGGCGCTCGTAGCGCGAGGTCTTGCCGGAGAGTTCATGACACGCGCATTGATCTTATCGTTCCTATGCTGGACGGTCTATTCGGTGACCAATGAATTGGAAGGTTGGGTCTTCGCGACCTACTCGACAGGTTTCTTGTTCGCGGTAGTTGCATCGTCGATTGCCAGTCTGCTTTGTGGTGCGGCTGTCGCCTTTCTGTTTCCCCCCGTAGAGAAGGGCAGAGGCTTTGTCGCTGCTTGGAGGGCTTTTTTCGCTCGCAGACGACTACGGTCGTGGGTCTGGCGTTTGCTGATCGCCAGTGTGGTCTTCGCCCCCATCTATTTCATCTTTGGCCTGCTGGTTCTACCCTTCATCAGCGATTACTATCAGCAAAACATTGGCGGACTCCAACAACCAGACGTGACTCGGCTCTTTACAGTGCTGTTTGTCCGTAGTGGGCTTTTTCTTCTCGCGTGTCTGCCCATCTTCATCGTGTGGCAACTATCTGTGCGCAGTCTATTCTTCCGCTTGGGCTCTGCACTGTTCATCTTGGTTGGATTTCTTTACCTGCTCACCGCCTACTGGCTGCCTGTGAGTCTGCGCTTGCCTCACGCTCTGGAAATTTTGGCTGATGAGTTTGTATATGCCGGGGTCCTGGTCGCATTGCTGGCGAGAGGCGGCGCATCTACAAGCCAAGAGCAACCCCCCGCGCAGGGCGTTCGTCGGGCGGTCTAGCACCACCCTATGGAAGAACAGCACCTTCGAGGGAGACGCACATTTGATCCGTTGCGTCCTATTGGATGGTAGGTTGCACAAATTGAGACCAGTAACCGCATATGTTGGTCAGTTCAACTACGAGTTAGCTGCACGCTGTAATGTCGATGTCGAGCGCCGGGAAGGCTCCTGTCCGATTCCAATTCAGGTGGTGTGCCGATGAGTTCAATCGGTGGCAAGTGGGTGACACGGATTGTGGTACTTGGTCCATTTCTAGTGGCAATGGTGGTCATTACGACGATCAGCGTATTTGGGAGGGCCTCTGCCTGGTATACGTCGGTCGTGCAGGCCGCTCTGTTCGTACTTGGCGTGTTGCTCATTGCAGGTGCTGGGTGGGTCTCTGTGTCATGGCTTGGTTACGGGCTCAGGTGGACGCCGGTGATCGGGTTAGGTCTCTCTATCGGATCGCACTGGTCCCTGTTCTTGGTCCACGAGCCTGAGGAAATACCACCGTTGGTCCTCATCAACTCCGCTATTTTTGCCGCTCTAGCGTTCGTTGGCGGATGTGCAGCTGTGGTGTACGGTAAGCTCAAGGTAGGACCCGTTGGGAAGACTTGACAGTCGTAGCTGACCCGGTCTTATGAGAGAGCAGAGCCTCCAACACAGGTAATCGCTGTGGTGACGTGCTCCATAAAGGGGAGCGGTTCCCATGGCGATGAGGTTTCCCCAGCGAATTCTACAGGTATCCCCCCTTATTCTGGAGTTTCCCCAACAAACTCTATATGTATGTGTGTATACTCTTTAACTCCCCTACCTTTAGATCTTCCTGTGGAAACCTCCCTGCCTGACCTCTACGGCACCCACGAACTTTTTCACCGTTCGGAACGGGAGTACCATCCCTTGGGCCGGAGGCCCCAAATGAGGTTGTCTGGCGGGGGTGACGTATGGGACCCACAGGGTAGTTGTTTGGGATGGCAGTCCCATTGCACGTCCCATCATTCGTCTGAGGCGAGTCTGTACTTCCTTGATTCGCAGCACCTTATGAACCGCTGCACGCGGATTACACATCCCCATGCCGCTAGATTCGGCCCCCTACCGCCGTGAGCGCGGCTACGCTGGCCGTCGTTACCTGCAATCTGTAGCTTAGAGCGGGACCACAGGAGAGCCGTGACATGGCTGACCTGCTGGAGCGTCTCAAGGCTGCGCTGGCTGACCGCTACAGGATCGAGCAGGAACTCGGTAGCGGTGGGATGGCCACCGTATACCTCGCTCAGGACCTCAAGCACGAGCGCCAGGTAGCCATCAAAGTCCTCCGTCCAGAGCTGGCGGCCGCGTTGGGTCCCGAGCGGTTCCACCAAGAGATCAAGATCGCGGCCAATCTCACACACCCCCACATCCTGCCGCTGCACGACTCAGGTGACGCTGACGGCTTCCTCTACTACGTGATGCCGCACATCGAGGGCGAGTCGCTGCGGGATAAGCTCTCCAAGGAAGGTGAACTGCCAATCACCGAAGCTGTCCGAATCTTGAGAGACGTGGTAGATGCACTCGATCACGCCCACGAACACGCTGTGGTCCACCGGGACATCAAACCGGACAACGTGCTACTGACCAAGCACCATGCATTGGTGACGGACTTCGGTGTTGCCAAGGCGGTAAGCGAAGCCACTGGTGTTCACAAGCTGACCACTGAGGGAATGGCACTCGGTACTCCCGCATACATGTCGCCTGAACAGGCTGCTGCCGACAAGCACATCGACCATCGTGCTGACATCTACGCCGTGGGCGCTCTGGCTTACGAACTGCTCACAGGTAGACCGCCGTTCGCTGGCACGACGCCTCAGGAGGTGCTTTCCGCACAAGTGACACAGGCACCCGAGCCAGTGACGAAGTATCGGGCGGCAGTGCCGCCAGCGTTGGCTCAAGTCGTGATGAGGTGTCTGGAGAAGAAGGCGGCTGACCGGTGGCAGAGTGCCGAGGAATTGTTGCCGCAGTTGGAGGCGCTGGCGACGCCTAGTGGTGGGATCACTCCGACCGGAACGATGCCGGTGCATCGGGCAAGGAAGCGTCGCCAACTAGTGCTGGGAGGAGCGGTGGCGCTGGCAGCGGTGGTGATAGCAGTGATTGGGGCCACACTGTTGCTGCCTCGCGGGGGAGGAGGAGCACCGGACCCCAATCGTGTCCTTGTCGCCGCATTCGCTGATCAGAGCGGGCTGGAGGGAACTCAGGCGCTGGGCACAATGGCGCAGGACTACATCATCCAGACTCTCACAGAGGCAGGATTCGCGGAGGTGGTGGACCCGCTAACCGCGCTGGCAGCGTCGCAGAACGTTGCAGAGGCCGGGATGGCAGGCGGGCCCGGGGACGTTTTGGCTCTGGCCGATGAGGCGAGAGCTGGAACCGTAGTGTCCGGCAGCTACTACGCGGAAGGCGATTCCATTCACATCCAGACCCGGATCACCAACGCCAGTGACGGCACGTTGCTGGGCACAGTCGGGCCCATCGTCGGCT
>CP070666.1:4962859-5023162 GCA_020351775.1 Gemmatimonadota bacterium
AGAGATGTGGCGTAACAGCCCAGGAGTTTGTGATGGTCGGCGATTCACTCAAGTCCGACATACTGCCGGTACTGGAAGCCGGCGGCCGTGCGATTCACGTCCCATACGACAGTCGATGGGAATACGAGCTCCTGGATGAGCGAGTCCCGACCCGGTATCGCTATTCGCGTGTGGAAAGCCTGCGCGATGTGCCAGCTCAGATCGAGGCGCTAGAGTCTACTCGGTGAGGCGATAGAGCATTGTGCGCTGGCGGCCCACCGCAGCGGGTGACACAATCTACTGTTGGGTCAGCGATCGTCGCAGAGTGATGATCGCGGCCTCACCGGCAGGCGAATCCGGTACGGGCACGCGTAGTCCCCAGTTGGTCTCAGAGTAGCTCAAGGGCAAGCCGTTCCACTCAGGGAACCAGTCTCCGGGATCACCCGGCAGAACTACATTGAGCCAGGCTGTTACGGGCAGCTGTGAAGTGGGTGCCGAGATCCGCAGCTCCAGGCTACCGTCGGGCAGCCGCTCCAGTGTGAACTCGGTTTCGTTTCGAGCGAGCCACCATTCGGCTACTTGAGTGCCGGTTGCCATCCACCACTCCCCCTGTGCCCGCGCGCTGTCGATGACCTCACCGATGACTGCAATCCTGCCGGGCTCTCCGGCAACCTGAGTTCGCAGAGAAACGACAGCCAATCCTCCGACAGCGCGAACCTTGGCCATACCGTCGAGGTATGCCTCCGCGAGGTGCCTGGAGCGCAGGGCACTCTCTTGAACGAAGACGTTGTAGTCGTCTTTGATGATGCGGGGCAATAAGACGATTCTGCCTTGGGGGGTCTCGAAGATCTCAGGACTGGCCGTGCGAGAGTCGTTAACGGCAACCAGATAGCGTCCTCCCAAGTCTCGCCATGCCCTCAAAGTGTTCTCATCGAATCGTTCCTCCGGTGGGTGCAACCCGGCAGGTGAGACGCCGGTCCAGTCTCTGATCTCCGCCCAGCTCCGGCTCAACCGTGAACGCTGCTCCGAATATGGCAGATCCGCTACCACGGAGTGATCTGACGTCTGACTGCCGACCTCTCCGGTTCTCCGCAAAGAATCAGCGATTGCGGGGTGATCCGCGGCCAACTGTGAGACGACAAAGAAGGTGACGGGTGCGTTCTTGCGCAGTGCAATGTCGGCTAGAGCCACTGTGTTGCTGAATCGGGATTCCACGTCCTGCGTCACCAGTAGAGCAGAACGGGCGGCATTCGGCCAAATATCGATCTCTGCGGCAGGTTGCCCGGCTGCCCAAAGAACCCCGTTGGCGAAGAGGCGGAGATTGCGCTCTTCATCTTCGGGTCTCGCTCCCTGCCCGATCCGGAAGCCGAACCAGACGATCCGTCCTCCCTGCTCGGTCACTCTCGCGAGCGCGGCGGCATTGACATCCTCTGTGTCTTCAGCGGGCGCAGCATTTATTGCCCAGTCCGACCAGTATACGTGACTGCCCGGAATGGCAGCGGCGAGTTGTGATTCAAACCGCAACTCAACACGAGTCCCGGGGGCGAATCCGAGCGAGAGGGGGATACCCGCCGGCACCGAATAGTAGAGTGCGTCGCGAGCTTCCAGCTCCCGGATCTCGGCTACTCCGGTCAGTTGGCTGACTGTCCGCCAGCCGAGCCAAGTACAGCTGGAGTCCCTTGCCCCCGCTGCCCAATTGATGACGAGGCCGCCGCCCCGATTAGTGTGATTGCGGAGGGCGGCTACTTCCCGGTCCGTCATGCAGACGGCTGATGGAGCGATCACCAGGTGATCGGGTGCTAGTGCTTGGATCTGATCCGCGCGGTAGACACGAGTCACTTCAGTGCCTAAATCTGCGATCAGACGTTCCCAGCGATCGGCCAGATCTGGGTAATATTGGGGATCGGGGAAGAACCCGGCACTGCGGCTTGAGTAGAACAGTGCTACCAAGAACGAGTCTTTGACGAAACCGGCCGGTTTGGCCGGCGCGGCAGCAGGGATCGACAATGGATCTGCCAACGCCGGAGTCCGTGTGAGCCGCTGGATATCGATGTCTTGCCACAGCCTCACTCCGGCTGCGACTACTCCGGCCGCTATCACGCCCAGCATCAAGATGCCGGTCAGCCAGTGAAACGCTGACCGGGCGCGAGGTACGGGATCGCGTCTAGGTGGCATCTGCCTCGCTGGCTTCGGAGAGATCAGCCGGCTCGTGCAGCACGAAGTATTGAGCGGTCGATGTCTCGTTGGCGTACTGGCTGGGACGCCGCGCCAAGCGCAGCTTGTACGCAATGTAGGTCATTACGCCCAGTGCGATGGTGACCAGAATCGTCACAACGATGATCATGATGAGCAAGTCGATTACGGTCATTCATACCCACCCGGTTTGCAGGTAGCGGTTGTCATTGGCCGGCACGGTCATTGTGAGCCGTCCTCGGCAGCAGGTGCAAAGGCGATTCTGCGCAGCTTGCCCCAATCCATGCCAAGATTGAGAGCTTCTTCGATGGCAGCGAACGTCTTGGTGACATCCAAGAACAGGATAAAGAAGAAGCGATAGATGATTGCGTACGGTACGAGGCTTAGCGATTCCTCCTCCATCGAGACCGTTATCAGGGCTACCACCAGATCGAGCAACGTCAAGAGAATCCACCAATACAACAGCAACTCACCCATACCATACACCAATGCTACCACTGCAAAGAACAGATGAGCGTATACGTTGAGCACGGGCCAGAGGATACCCTCAAACGTCATTTCGATCGCCGATAGCCACAGGGGGAAGTCGGGGAATGGACGTAGCAGAATCTGTTTACGTTTGCCAATGGCCTGCAGGATACCTCTCGTCCAGCGGTAGCGTTGTTGAATCAAGTCCAGCACGTTCGTCGGACCCTGTGTCCAAGTGACAGCGCTGTCCTCATAGATGATCTTCCATCCGGCGCTGATCAGCTTGAGCGTAAGGTCAGCATCCTCGGCGAACGTATCGATGTCGTATCCACCGACTTCCTCCAATGCCTCGATTCGAAAGACACCGACCGGTCCAGGCACGATGTTCACGGCGCCGATGAAACCCTGAGCGCGACGCGGCATGTTGAGGCCCTCGATGTACTCGAGGGCTTGGAGCCGTGTCAGCCAGTGGTCTCGGTTGGCGATCTTGACGTTACCCGCAACCGCTCCCACGGACGGATCTATGAAGTGAGGCATCACGGCATGCAGAGTCTGAGGCTCGATCCATGAGTCGGCGTCCATGCAGAGTACGAAGGCATATCTCGCATGGGCAATTCCGGTGTTCAACGCCGTTGCCTTCCCACCGTTGGCTTTGGTGAGAACGCGCACGGCCGCGTTACCATGCCTTCCTTCCCACCGCCGGGCGACGGTCGCGGTATTGTCGGTAGATCCGTCGTCCACGATTATTACTTCATACGTCGGGTAGTCGAGTGCGAGCAATGCCGCAATCGCGTCGTCCAACAAACGCGCCTCATTGTATGCGGGGACGATCACCGTCACTGGCGGAGCGAAGTCGCTTGCTCCACGTCCCCGAATCGTCTTTTCGGTATGCTGGAGGTAGCCGAACCAGAGCAGCGCGAAGTAGCGAATGAACAGAATGGCGAGGAAAATGATCAGGCTGATCAGCACCAAGCGCACGAGAAACCGCTGGACTTGCAGTGGTGAATGCACCGCCCAGTAGATGAACAGGGCCGACGCGCTTACGACGGCGGCTATCACGAATATCGAAATCAGAGCCCGATTGCGCGCGACCGGCATTGTCAGTACTTGACCGCGAACCGCAGGTTCGCTCCGAACGAGTTGTAGTCACCCTCGCGTCCCCTCAGGTAAGCGAGATCTCCCGTCACGAGGAATCGTCTTGTGTCGACCAGGATGCCGGCCTCTGAAGTGAGCTGGGGCACCCATCGAGGGCCGGGGCCATCCCGTTCGTTGCTCAATGCCACACCCGGAGTCAAGCGTACGTGGAGGTTCCACCTCGACCGCGGCACTGCGCTAAGTTCGAATCGAACGCCGGTGGCCCAGAACGCCTTCGGGTCCCAGTACAGCTTGCGCCCCTCCCCGCGCGGAGCTGAGTCGGCGAGCGTGAGGTACTGCGTGGTCAATCCTACAGCCACAACGGAGGAGAGATCGTAGACGGCGGCGGCCCCCAAGCTGGTCCGCAGGTTGGCGTCGTCGCTGGTGCGGAGAGAACCCACGCCGCCGTTGACCGACAAGCTCCAAGCGCTGCCCATCTGGCGGTATGCGGCTGCCTCTACGTAGTCGGATAGCAGAGTGGCTTGAATGCTCTCGAAGGTGACCGTCTGCGAATAGGCCGGACCGTGGTGGTACAAGGCGCTGATCGCCGTGCCAGATGAGTTGGGGATGTAGAGCCGGGCTTCGAGTGAGGGTTGGGTGCCAAACGCGTCCAACTGTTCGATGCCGGCGGCGAGGGATGCCCTCACGGTGCCAAGGCGCCACCAGTGGGCCAACTCGAGAGCCGCAAACGGGCCATGATCCCTGTCTGGTCGGCCCTGCAATTCGATTCCTTCCAACCTCCGGTATCCGGCCTGCACGACCAGGACTGTGGCACGACGCAGAAAGGCCGCTTCTGCCGTCATGTCGAGCCGGCCGAAGTCATCGGAATCTCGGAAGAAGAGTAGCCGAGTTCCTACACTGCGGTCTTCGGTGGCGGCTATTGCGCGGTACGTCTGCGCATTCAGGCTATCCAGACCGGCGAGTGCTTGAGGATTGTCGGGTGAATAAGTCAGCGCCCGCCGGTATGCATCTCGTGCGGCCAGACGCGATCCGTTCCACTGGTGCAGATCCCCGAGCAGCACCCACGCTTCGACGCGCTGTGGCTGATCACGCAGCAAACCCTCGAGGACCCGCCGGGCCTGCAACTCGTTCCCAGTCCAGGCGTGAAGCTGGGCCAAGCGAAACCGTTCGGCGGGCTCGAGCGGTCGCAGAGTCTGCAGCCGCTCCAGTGCATCTCGAGCGGCTGCCAGGTCCTCAATGTAGTACTGCAGGAAATCGGTCCACTCGAGCCATACCGCAGCTTCCGTGGAATGGGTCGCCAAGACTCGGCGATACAGCCGCAGGGCCAGTGCGAGATCTTGCTCTGCAACGGCTCTGCGTGCCTGATCCAGCGGAGTCAGACCCGGCGGCATTGCTTCGAGCCGGAGTGAGTCGAGGTGAAGCCGCAGCTCCTTTCCCTCGGGTGACTCGCGTGCGCCCGCGGGCAAATCAGCCAGCACGAGGAACGCGACCAAGGGATCACCGTCCCAATAGACCGCTTGGGCAAGCTCGAGGCGTAGGCTGTAGTCATCCGGATTGTGCCGCAGCAGGGTGCGATAGACGCGCTGGGCTTCGCGATACCGTTGGGCCCACACGAGGGTGCGGGCGAGTTCGAGCTGCAGCTCGAGATCTTCTGGGTAGCTCGTAGCCAGCTGCTCGTACAAGGCCAGCGCAGCCGCAAAATCCCCCCCATCTCGCTTCAGTCGGGCCAGTTCCCGACGGATCGCGGGATCGTCCGCGGCCGCGAGCAGCCGGGTGTAGGCTGCCTCAGCCTCGAGCGGCCGGCCGGCTCGAGCCAGTGTGGCGGCGTACTCCCGCCAGACGTCCAGATCGGTGGGGTATTCACCGAGGTATTCCTCGAACAACGGGAGAGCCGCATCATACATTCCGGCCTCCAGCAAAGGCACAGCCTGGTCCCAGAACACCTCGGCCGGACCGAGGGTTATCTCCTCACGAGCCTCTCCCAGAGCCGGCCTGACTACCGGTCCGCTGCGTGGAGGGCGGAATGGTGGAGCGTGGGCCGGGAAGGTGATGCCCGACTCCACCAGACCGGCCTGTAGCACGAACCGTCGTGGTAGAACCACTAGCACGAACGCCGACGTGATTCCGCCCAACGACAGGAGGGCTAAGGAGAACCGCAGCCAATATGGTGTCCGCGACCGCTTCCCTGCCCGCACCCAAGGCGTGGCCATGTGCTGCGAGTCAGGTGTGGGAGAGGTGGGTCCCGCAGCTCATTGCGGATCCACCGGCAGGACGAGCGAGATGCGGTCTGCCTCGGTTGCGCCACTCAGAATCTCGATGTCGAGTTCACGTCCGTTAACGCCAAACCGCTTCAACTCGTTGCTCACCCGGTCCAGGAATGAACCGGCCTGGCTCGGTCGGGCCCCCTGCAGTACCACACCGTACCCGTCTGCGGTCTCGCCTACCAGATCGCCCACTTCGCCGCGGATTTGCTGCAGCAGGATGTCGCCCAGTCGGGGCCCCGCACCTCCGGTAGGCCGAATAATTAGGAGTGTGAAGAGGGCGCCGTCGGGTTCCCCCAGGCGTGTGTCTACCGCGCTTGCGAAGGAAGACCGATCGAGCATTGCTGCAACCTTGGGTGGCTCGATCACGACCGCAGATTGTCGGTGCGATGGCAGACCGCGGCCTGTCAGGGTCGCCCTCTCGAGCCGTGATGCCAGCTCGACCAGGGAGAAATTGTCGCTCAGACAGTCGTTGGCACCAGCGTCGAGCGCGTTGGTTCGGTCGACAGCCCGTAATCTGTCATCGGTGGCCACTATGATCGGCGCCGCCGTGAGCGGCCGGATAGCCCGGCAGGCTTCGACCGCTTCGCTGGCGTGTCGCTTATCGATGTATAGTAGGATTGAGCCGAAGGCAGCGCCGTCTTGCAGTCGTGCAACCAGGCGCAAGGCCTGATTCTCCGTCACCACGTCGTACTGGACTGCGGGCCCAGCTCACGATCTCCTGCGGTAGCTGCTGTGCCAACTGCAGCAACGCCATGCGTCGTTCACTCCCGAGTGGTGCATCGGTGCGACGGCGATCGAGGCGCGTGGCGGGAGCCTGGAGACCCTGCCCCGGGATCAACTCAAGTGTTATCGGTCCGGGCGAGTCGACTGGTGGGCTGCTGCGATGGACCCAGAGCTGCAGCAGTCCGGTGGGGAGCCGCTCCATTCTGAAAACGCCGGTGGCGGACTGCAATACCCACTCGGTGGCCGGTGATAGGGTGTCCTTGAGGTCACTCCCAAGTGTTGCCCACGCTGTGATTCCCGTTCTCTCCGCCCAATGAGTGAACCTGCTGCTCAGGGACGTGCCCGCTCTGGTTTCCCACAGCTGCTTGCCCGGATCGATGCCGATCCGCTTCACACCTGGCCCGACCAGGTCGCTCAGCTCGTCGAACACATCCTGCGGGTCCGGTGCGCTGACCAGGCGTCGCTCGAAATCGGGTGTGAAACCAAGCAGGCGTAACCGGCCCCTCCTCCAGGCCTGTTCCAGGTCCAACCCCCAGTGGCTTGCCCGTTCGAAGAGGTGGTCAGGTCGAGTTCCTGATAGCAGTGCAACTTGATCACCGGATTGGATTCCGGCGTTCAGGAACTGCGTTACGCAGGTGAGTTTTCCGCTGCCGGGTGCGCCGGCAATCACATACACTCCACCGGCGTGCATCCCCCCCAATCGCCGGTCCAGGGGCTCGATTCCACTGGTCAGTATCATTCGGCCCTTTCTAGGTGCACCGACACAAGTTAATCGAGGGTATGGTTCCGCAGTGCCTGTGGCATGATAGCCCTGGCTGTCCGTTTCTGGAACACCTGCGTTCCACTTCGCAGAATTCTGTGACCTGCATCACACTTGCAGCTGGGCTGGTGTCAGTTTCCGCAGGCCCCGTGCCCGACCTCAAGGGCCGGCTCGTACGGTTCGAGAAGGAAGAAATCGGCAAAGGGCTCTTCGTAGGCTGTCGGTATGAGGTCACCACCGGGCTGATGGGCTACATAGTCACCGCTGTACTCTCCCCGGGCGATCATCTGCAGCGCCTCGGCGAGACGGTCGATATCGTCCTCATTGTTGTAGCAGCCGAGACTGGCCCGCACCATGCCGGGTAGGCTGGTCTCGTCGCCGTCAACTGCATGCCGCTGCCAGGCCTCCTGCTCCCACTTGGGAAGGTCTAGAAGGTGGACCACATAGGGGTGAGCACAGAAGCGGCCGTTTCTCACACCGATCCCGTGCTCGTAGCCCAGGATTGCTGCGACGAGGAAGTGTGACAGGCCAGCGACGTTGAACGGTACTACCCCTACCTTCTCACCGGACCTGTTCGGGTTCGACTCCCCATAGACCTGGATCCCGGGGATCGACTGGAAGCGTAGTAGAGTGTGTGCAATCAACTCATCTTCGTGGGTTCTGACGTTCTCCATTCCCAAATCCATCAGGGATTTCGCTGCCGCTGCCATCGCAATCGCGCCGATGATATTGGGGCTGCCTGGCTCTTCCCGATCGGGCAAGCCGGTCCATTGAACTTCATCCAATGTCACTACGTCTACCGTTCCACCGCCGCTGTACTCGGGACCGCTGCTCAGGAAGACTTCCTGGGGACCGACTAGCGCTCCTGTGCCAAACGGTGCGTACATCTTGTGTCCTGACATGGCCACGGAGTCGAGATGCTCAGGATCGTCGTCGGATCTCATGTCCAGTTCGCGGTGTGCAACCAACTGCGCTGCATCTACCAGTATTCTGGCCCCGGCCTGGTGTGCTTTCCGGGCGAGCCGGTGGATCGGCTGCACGAACCCGCTCACGTTCGAAGCAGCCGTGACTGTCACCAGTGCAACGTGAGGCGAATATCGCGCCAGCAGGCGATCGAAGTCAGCTTCGTCCAGTCTCCCGTCGGGCGTCGACTTCACGTGTACGACGTTGGCGCGGTCACGCCACGGCAGGTCATTGGAATGGTGTTCCAGCTGTGTCGTGAGCACAACGGCGTCCGGTGAGAGATTGAGGCGATAGGACAGCTTGTTGATTGCCTCGGTCGTGTTCTTCCCGAAAATGACTGTATTGGTATCGAGGTCAGCTCTGACGAATCGGCCAATGATATCATGGGCCTGATCGTACACCACTGTGCTCAGGCGTGACTTGAAACCGCTGCCCCGGTGCACACTGGAGTAGTGGGGGAGAAACCGCTCCACTGTCTCCACAACCTCGCGCAGCGGCGGTGTTGTGGCGGCATTGTCCAGATTGACATACGGTACCATGGTGCCGTCGAGCAGAGGGACCTCTCGGTCGATACCCACGACACCTTTGCGCAATGCTGCAAACTGCCCGGGGTCAAAGCTGCTACTCATCGCGTCGTGCAACCTCGCTGAGTGTGGGGTTTTGGGGCGTAGGAAGATATCCCATGCCCGTTGCTGCAACTGGCCGTCGTGCCGGAACTTCGTGGCATTTGAGGGGTGGAGCCCGCATACAGCGGCGGGCGCCCGACCGCTTCATTCAAACGGTGATGCTGCTCGAGTCACACGGTTCGATCCGCACGACGGAGACCTTGACTTCAGCTGTCTCGGTAATCGGATCGTAGCCCGATCCGGTGAGTACGTTGACAGGCACGTTGCTGAAGCTGAAGCTCGCGAACACCGTGCCGCGGGGCGAGCGGCGCGTCGCCTTTACCTTGATCTCCACTGAGCCGCGCGGGCTGGTGACCCGGCACCATCCACCGTCTCGCAGGCCCCAGCGTTCCAGGTCTTCTGGGTGGACTTCGAGGACCTCCTCCGGCAGCAGGAAGTCGATCCCTCGAGAGCGGCCGGTTTGAGTGCGCGAATGGTACGATTGCAGGCGACGCCCGGTCGTGAGCCATAGAGGGAATTCTGCGCTTACCGTCTCGGCTGGATCGCGGTACTCGATGATCTTGAAGACACCCCTGCCATTGGGGAACTCCTTCTCGTGGAGTCGGGGTGTGCCCGGATGTCCCTTCTCCGGAACGGGCCATTGGTAGGCGCCGTGCTCGATCCTATCCCAGTCCAGTCCGTGATAGGTAGCCGACACATCACACAGTTCGTTGAAGATCTGGTTTGGCGAGTCGAAATCGAACCCGTCGAATCCGAGCCGCTTCGCCAGTTCGCACACGATCCACCAATCTGGCTTGGCCTCCCCCGAAGGCGGGACGGCGGCACGCAACCGTTGCACGCGGCGCTCGGTGTTGGTGCACGCTCCGTCGGTTTCGCCCCACGCCGTCGCCGGGAATACCACGTCAGCAAGTTGTGCGGTATCGGTGAGGAAGATGTCGATCACCACGAGGTGATCCAGGCTTTTGAGAGCCTGCTCGCAGTGATGCCGGTCTGCATCGGTGATCAACGTGTTTTCCCCGTCGATCAGCATGGCCCTTATCTGATCACCTGCGCGACCCAGGGCCGTGACCTTGGTCATGCCCTTCTCGATATCGACTGTCGTACCCCACAACTGCCGGAACTTGTTTTGGAACTGAGGGTCGGTGACCGGCTGAAAGCCCGGGTAGTTATTGGGCAATGCACCGCTGTCGCCGGCGCCCTGCACGTTGTTCTGGCCGCGCATCGGGTTGATGCCGGTGCCCTCGCGCCCGACGTTGCCCGTCATGAGAGCCAGGTTGCAGATACTCTGGACGTTCTCCACACCACAGATGTGCTCTGTGACGCCCAATGTGTAGTAGATCGCCCCTCGCTCGGCGTTACCGTACAGTAGCGCCGCAGCCTCGATATCCTTGGCTGGGACGCCCGTTATCCGCTCCGCCCACTCCGGTGGGAACTGCCGTACATGCTGCAGGAATTGCTCGCCGCCGACTGTCCTGGCGGCCATGAAGTCCGGATCGGTGAGGTTGTCGCGCTCGATGACGTGGGCCATTGCCAGGAGGAGCGCAACGTCTGACCCAACGCGGATGGGTAGATAGATGTCTGCCAGATCTGATAGACCGATCTGCCTGGGATCGGCAACGATCATCTTGGCGCCGCGCGCCAACGCTCGCTTGAGCCTAGTTGCGGCGACGGGATGGCACTCGGTCATGTTGGTGCCGATACAGAAGATCACATCGGGCTTCTCCATGTCCGCCAGTGGGTTGGACATGGCGCCGCGCCCGATCGTGGCTGCCAGACCGGCAACCGTGGGAGCGTGTCACGCACGGCTACAGTTGTCGATGTGGTTCGTGCCCCAACCGGCTCGCATGAACTTCTGCAATATGTATGCGGCCTCATTTGGCGCGCGTCCGGAAGCGACGGCGTAGACGCTGTGCCTCCCGTGGTTCGCGACGACGTCGCTGAACCCTGCTGCTGCCCGGTCGAGCGCCGTGTCCCAATCGGTTTCGTGTAGCTCGCCATCTTCGCCGCGGACCAACGGAGCCGAGAGACGGTCTTGATGCTGCACGAAGTCGAACGCAAACTGACCTTTGACGCAGAGCGCCCCCAGATTCGCAGGCCCATCCATGGCCGGGTGAACACCGACGATCGTATCACCCTTCGTCAGGATGTCGACCGAACAGCCCACGCCGCAGTAGGGGCATACTGTCCGGGTCTTCTCGACCGCTCCCTGCAGCTCGGCAGCACTGATTGCCTTGCGATCCGCCAACGCCCCCGTGGGGCACGTCTGAATGCACTGGCCGCAAAAGGTGCACGCGGAATCTGCCAGCAGTCCTTCGAATTCCGTCGTTATCTGAGTGCGGAATCCCCGATTCATCACGGAGATGGCATAATCGCCTTCACGCTCGGCACACACTCGAACGCAGCGATAGCACGAAATGCATAGGTCATAGTCGCGCAGGATGAATGGATTGTCGTCGTCCGTGCGGCTCCGTCCCGATCGCACGCCGACGAATCTGCCGGAACGCGCGTCATAGCGATCGACTAGCTCGGCGAACTCCTGCGATGCATAGCCACGCAGCGTGTCTACGTCGATCTCACGGTTCTCCGATACCAGCAGCTCGAGCAGTACTCTGCGATACTCCTCGAGGCAATCCGTATTCGTGCGCACGACCATACCGGGAGTCGCCTTGGTAGTGCATGAGGCCACCGGATTGCTGCTGCCGTCAACCTCCACCACACAGAGCCGGCACCCGCCGAACGGCTCCAGCCGCGGATCGTTACAGAGCGTCGGGATGTGCTTCCCACTCCGGTCGGCTATCTGATAGATCGTTTCGCCCGGAGTGTAGTCGATCTCCACTCCATCGATCACCATCTTCTGCAGCTTGCGGTCCGGGTTGCTCATGATCATCGCTTCAGGGTTGCTGTCTCATCGCGCGACCGACGTACGTGTCGCTCCACCTGCTCCGGGAAATACTTGACGAGGCTCTCGCTTATCAGTGGAGCCGCCGTGCCCAGACCACACGCGCTGATGGCTTTCATGGTGCGCCCGATGTCGTTGACCTCGTCGAGCCAGGGACCCAAGTCACTGGGCCCAGCCCTGCCGGCGAGCCGTTCCTCCAATCGCTGGGTTCCTATGCGACAGGGGAAGCACTTGCCGCACGACTCGGCAACAAAGAACTCCATTGCTGCATGAGCCATCTCGATCATGTCGCGGGAATCGTCGAACACCATGATGCCACCGGCGCCCAGGAACAACCCTCTGCTCCGCAGGCTCGGCTCGTCCAGGGTGATATCGAGGTGGGATCCCACGAGAAAGCCTCCGGAGAGGCCTGCCATGGTCACGGCTTGGATGGCTCTCCGCGGCCTGGCGCCACCCGCCCAATCATCCAGCAACGTCCTCAGAGGGAAACCGAGCGGCACCTCGTAGTTGCCGGGTCGTTGGATGTCGCCCGACAAGCTCACGATCTTGGTGCCGGCGTGATGGCCGATTCCGAGCGACTGGTACCAGTCCGCTCCGTTCCGTACTATGTGGGCGGCGGCCGCGAGCGTCTCGACGTTGTTCACAACCGTTGGTTTGTTCTCGTATCCGCGCGTAACCGGAAACGGCGGTCGATTGCGAGGGAACGGGTGTCTGCCCTCGAGGCTGTTGAGCAAGGCACCCTCCTCACCGCAGATGTACGCCCCCGCTCCACGCCGCACGTAGATCTCGAATCTGCTGCCAGTGCCCAACACGCTCTCTCCCAGATAACCGGCCTGCCTGGCTTCCGCGATCGCGTTCTCCAGGATAACGAGAGCGCGCGGGTACTCGTATCGCAGGTAGATGAAGCCGCGGGTCGCGCCGGTAGCGTAGGCCGCTAGGGCCATTCCCTCTATGACGGCGTGGGGGTCGTAATCCATGACTACTCGGTCTTTGAAGCAACCCGGCTCCCCTTCATCTGCGTTGCACACTATGGTCTTGGGTTCACCCGGCGCCTCTGCCACCAGCTTCCACTTGGTCCCGGTGTGGAAACCCGCACCCCCTCGCCCGTTCAGCCCGCTCGCCGCGATGATCTCGATGACCTGCTGCGGGGTGAGATCACGCACGGCATTTTTCAGCGCCTCGTAGCCTCCGGTATCTTCGTAAACGTCGATCCGTGCCCTGTCATCAGTTCGGATGTGAGAGAAGACGCACTCCCGTGAATCTCCTGGATTGAGCGGGGGGAGCAGTGCCGGCCGCCGTTCGAGCGTGCCAGCCGCTGTTCCCACCAGTACGTCGTCGCCGACAAGGACATGAACGGGGTCGTCGCAGCCACCCGAGCATGGCATCGCCTTCGCGCCTTCGGCACGCATCCGTTCCAGTAGCTCCACCGCGCCGTTCAAACGGCAGATTAGACCGGTGCAGACACGCGCGGCTCCCGCGCCTCCCGGCTCCCGCGCCAAGTGATGATAGAAGGTGACGGTGCCGAACAAATCCGCCAGCGGTGTGCGCAGACCTCTGGAGATCGCGCGCAACGCATCTTCCGTGACGAAGCCATCGCGCTCATGAAAGGCATGCAGCAACGGAAGCAGTGGAGCGGGCTCGCTGCGCCATCGCTCTAGCAGCTCTCTGTCGGTGGCAACCGCCATCGTGTACTCCATCACGAAGCTGGACGAAAGGATGCAATTTGCCCAGAAACAACTACATGGGGAAGAGCAGCTAATCCGTCAGACGAGCATCCCCTGCATAAACATTGAAGTGTTCTTCCCGCGAGAATCCCACTAGAAGCAAGCCCACTGCTTCTGCCAACTCGACGGCCAAGGACGACGGCGCGGACACTCCCACCACTCCGCCGATCCCCACCACGCCTGCCTTTTGCACGATCTCGAAACTCTGTCGCCCGGACACGGCGAGTAGACACTGAGGCAGCGGCCAGGCCTGCGTCGCCGCTGCCCCGATCACCTTGTCCACCGCATTGTGCCGACCCACGTCTTCCCTGGCGGCCAGTAGCTCGCCGGCCAGGTTGAACAGACCAGCCGCGTGCAACCCTCCCGTGGCGTCGAACGTGGGTTGATGCTCGCGCAACCGATCAGTCAGACTAGCCACCACACTGCGCTGCACCGTGAAATCGCGGGCCGGACGCGCGAGGAGCTGTACCGCCTCGATCGACGCCTTGCCACATACTCCACACGAGCTGGAAACGAACATGTTGCGCTGAAACCGCGAGGGCTCCACCTCCACCGTATCGCGCAGCCGGACCGCCACCGTCGACTGCCCCACCTGCTCTATCTCGCGCACCTCCTCCGGCGCCAGCAGGATCGCCTCAGTCAAGAGGAAACCCAGCACCAGATCCTCATCGTCTCCAGGCGTGCGCATGGTCACTGCAAGTGGTGTGTCACCCAGCCGAATCTCGAGGGGATCCTCCACGGCGACCCAGTCGACGAATCTCTCGCGCCCGATCCCGCCGTAGCGGGTCGACTCGACCTCGCGACTCCTGATGGACATTGCCAGTTCCTATCCTCTCAAGGCCCGAGCCGCTCTCGCGCCTTGTACTGCGCCAGCATCCGTTCCGTGAGATCGAGCCTCTCGTCCATGTCGTCCAGACGCTCGAGTGTCTCTATGAGCCGTTGTTCCGTGTCCGCCAGCCTGCGCTCGGCTTGCTCCAGGAGGTCCCGCAGCGCCGCGTCACCCGCAGTGCTGGGGCGGGAGATGCGACGGGCGATTGCTTGAGCAATCGGTGCACCCACGGCCAGAATAACGATGAACGTCAATAAATCCATGGCCTCTCATTCCGTCTCATGGTTGGTAAACCACTTGGTGCTGCGCTCAATGGCGATGGCGGGAGGAGTCGATGGGCGCCAGTGGAGCTCTGTCCGCGCACGGTCAGACGAGAAGGGATTGTCAGCCGCCAAGAACCGGGCGGCCCCAATGCCGAAGCCGGGATAGCTACGCGGTCGCAACACACGCTGCATACCATGGTAGCCCACAGCCAAGGATGTGGCTACAGGTCTCGGCAGATGGATGAATCTGAGACGTAGCCCCATTGCCGCACCTACCGCTGCAAAAAAGTCACGCTGGCTGATCGCGCCATCATTTGTGGTGTTGAACGGTCCTGCCGCGTCATCTACCGTCAAGGCGGCGAAGACGGCCTCCGCCACGTTGCCTGCGTACACCACGGTCAGAGTGTTCCCGCCGCGCCCGACCAGAGGTGCGATTCCGCGCTGCAAGAATCCTACTATGCGTGGTAGGAAAACGCGGTCCCGTTCCCCGTAAACCACACAGGGGCGAAGAGCCACCCAAGACAGCTCGCTCTCAGCAGCAACTTGTCGCAACACTTGCTCTGCGGCGCGCTTCGAGCGGGCGTAGTAGTCGGTGCTTCGCAGCGGCAGCCATTGGGCCTGCTCGGTCACGGCATTGGGCACCCCTTGCGGGCGGCGGCCGTAAACCGCTACCGATGAAATGTGTACTAGCCGCACGCCCAGTTGTGCTGCTGTCCTGGCAGCGTTCTCAGTTCCCCCCACGTTGACTGCCTGAAATGTTTCCCACGCACTCCGCTGGGACACGAGAGCGGCAGAATGGACTATCGCGTCTGCGTTCCGAGCGGCAGACCATGACTCTCGATCCTCGACGGCACCACGCACGGCCTTCGCTCCCCAGGATTGCATCAACACAGCCCCAGCGTCATCACGCACCATTGCTGTGACTCCGTGACCGGCTTTGACTAACAGTCTAACGACGTGACTGCCGATGAGACCCGTGCCACCGGTTACGAATACGTTGTGCATATCGATGCTGCAGCGCCGCTCACTGTTACCATAGACCAGTCCACTACGCAGTTCGTGTTCGGGCGAGCAGGATCAGCGATACCGTCAGGTAACTGATCACACTAGCTGCCGAGACGAACGCGATGCCGTATGCACTCATCGCCAGCCAGAATGCTATGGGTGCGAGCGCGCATCCGATCAGGTCTATGAAGAACATGGCCGACACACGCTGACCCGCGAAGCTGCGTAACGAGATCGGGAACATCGAGCCGACGACGATACCCACGACTGCAAGGTGGATGGAGAACACCAAAGCGCGAAGGGTAATCGGTTGTGCGATTGTGAGCACATTGAGCCACGGTGCGGTTACCGCGTAGGCCAGCACGGCAACCGGGACTATTGCGTAGAACCAGCGGAAACGCTCGAGTCTGTCAGAGAAGTGACTACCCACGGCGTTCCAAATGAGAAAGAAACCGATCGCCACGGCTGCACTCAGGCCCGGATTGCCGATCAGCAGGAAACTGTTGAACAGAACCAGACTCTCGACCAAAAACGATCCGAATCCGAGCAGGAAGAAATTCAGGTGGCCCACACTGGTTGAGAGCCGCACGACGAGACCCGCCGCAACAAGAATTAAGAGTATGAGGGGCACTGGTTTCTTCACGACGAACTCGGCCAACGTGCCGAACCACACTCGTGTGACCAGCGAGAACGGGTACAAGTCCGTCGTTGCGCGGTCACCCGGTGTCCAATCCTTTCGGGTCAGTCGGGGGTCGGCAACATCGGGTGCCTGACCGCCCTTGCGGACGAATACATGGATCGTCGAAAGGCGCCCGTAGTAGCTCCAGGGAAAGCTCCCCTGGATTCGATAGATGCTGGTTTGCGATGGCGAAATCCCGGCTGCCTCCAGCGTGGCCACCAGGCGTTGCACGAATGACTCCTCCTGGTGAACCAGGAACACCCTGGTGATCGCCAAGATCCCGCCGTCCCGCACGCGCTCGTACGCACGCCGGATTGCCCTGTCGGTGTAGAGGAAATTGGCGTCCGGGATGCCGATCTTGGAGATGGCTGACTGTGGATCCACGTAGGCGTAGATCACCATGTCGAACTGCCGATCACTGTTCTCTACGTAGTAACGGCCTTCTTCGACCACGATCTCAGCTGTGCGATAGTAATCCCACAGCCAGTCGAAAGCCTGTGCGGTCTCTATGAAACCTCCGTCGATTTCTACTGCCACCACGTTGGGGTCGCCGGGGTGCAAGTCTCTGATGATCCGCACATCGGCCCCGGTTCCGGCTCCGATCACCAGCACATCTGGCTCTCGGCCCAGATCCGTCGGCATCAGTCGCACCGGCAGGGAGCGGGGGTCAGTCCAGTGCGACGTTTCCGCCTTCTCGTACATGTGGAACATCAAGCCGTCAGTGTAGACCTGCAGCCGCTCCTGGTCCTCCAACACGTCGATACGACGGTACGGACTCCATGTCGAGTAGGCCAGGCCGGTCTCGCGCCAGCGTAGCGACTCGGCGAAGTGGAGCAATCCCGTAGTCTGCTCGAACAACACGACTGCCAGCAGCAGCACAGCCTCCAGCGCAACCAGCCTGACCGGAATACCGAGGTATTCGGCCGACACCAGCAGATTGATCAGCAGGATGCCGCACGCAACCATGACCATTTGGATCGGCGTCGCCACGAACAGCAGCAACCCGCCCAGGAGGGCGCCGGCACCCGACGCGAGCAGGTCGATTGCGTATACACTCGACAGGATTCCGGTTTTGCGTCCTTCCCGGAAGTACAAGGCGAACAGCATCCCTTGGAGAAAGAAGACCGGGCCGTAGCCGATGATAGCCACCAGCAGGAAGGCCGTGATCACCGATGCCATGTATTCGTCACCGGTAACTGCCTGAGGCTGCAGCGGAGACACGGCGGTAGCTACCAGGATCGTGACAGTGAAGAGGGGGATGAGGATGAGTGGCAAGATAGCGACCGCCCATCTGAGTACGGGCCTGATGTCTCCTTTGATCCATCGGGATGCGAATGAACCCAATCCAATGAAGGTTATGACACTGCTGAACAGAAACGGCGCCAGAGTGAAGATTGTGTTGAGTTGGAACCTGAGCTCGCGGAGCACTCCGATCTGGAAAACCATGAAAGCTGCTGCGAGCAGCAGTAGAATGGTCAGGTACGTACGTCTGTCAGGTTCTGACACTGTGCAGTTCACCTCTGTTTGGGTTGGCTCTGTTGTCAGTTTCCCTGTTCGGCGTTCTCCATCCGCGACGCGATTGTCGGCCGTCTCTAAAGCGCGAGTACTATGGACCGCAGGCCCAGACCGGCACACAGCAACACGACTGCGACACCAACGACGTTCCCACGCCAGCTGTTGACGTGATCGCCTAGACGCCGCCGGTCGTTCATGGCTATGAGCAGCACGGCCGCAACGATTGGTAGGACAAGACCGTTGACTACCTGGACTAGCACGATCAAAGGCACGGGACGCGTGCCGAGCAGCGCCGTAACGGCGCCGACCAGGATGCATCCGATCCACACGACACGTGCGGCAGGCGCTCGCACGTCGCGACTCCGACCCATCGTATCCAGCACGATGTACGCAGCAGCGAGAGGGGCGGTGATGGCGGAGGATATGCCGGCCGCTGCGTATCCCAGCGCAAATGCCTGACCTGCCCACGCGCCAAGCAGCGGTTCGAGTTGGGTTGCCATTTCACCTGCTGAGCGCACGGCGGTCCCATCGAGAGCCGATGAGGCGGTGATCACCACGGCGCATGACACGATCCCTCCCAGCCCTATTGCCAACACCAGATCCCAGCGCACCGCGGGTAGGTCGGCGATGTCAGCCCACCGCTCGCGAACGACCGCAGCGTGGAGGAACAGGTTGTAGGGGACGATCGTGGTCCCGATCAAGGCCAGTGCATTTAGCTCGGCGTCCTCCGGTAATCGAGGCACGAACGCGCCAGTCAGTATGTGGTCGAGGCTCGGCGCGACCAGCACAGCGGTGGTGAGGAAGACGACACCCATCACCGCCACGCAGCCGGCGAGGACCCGCTCCACCAGACGGTACTGACCGGTCAGCAGCAGAACGCCTGCTAACGCAGTGCCCAGCGCAACCCACGCCCGGAGGGGCAGTCCGGTGATCGATTCCAAGCCCAGCCCAGCCCCCGTCAGGTTCCCAGCTTCGTACGCCGCAGCGCCGCCGATCACCGCAACGGCCGCCAGAGCCGCCAGAGATGGACCCAGCCACCGATGTCCCCCCACGGTTCGCAGAGCCTGCGCTAGTCCGGCGCCGGTTGCCAAGCCGAGGCGCGCACTCATCTCCTGCAACACGATCGTGGCCACGGTGGCGAACAGCAAAGCCCACAGCAGGGTCACGCCGTACTGGGCACCGGCGAGCGTCGCGGTCGTAATGGTGCCGGGTCCGATGAATGCCGCGGTGACGATTAAGCCTGGGCCCGCGCCGCGCCACCGCTTCATGCACCGAACTCGAACGGTAGAGACACCGTTGTCGCGGCCACACCCGCGGCAATCACCTCATCACCAACCGCGACTTCACGGCGAATCATTGCGAGACCCAGGTAGCCTCGATCCGCTCCAAACCAGCCCGCGCTGGTGACCCGTCCGACCGGACGTTCGTTACAGGTGACGCTCGACCTGCCGGTGTCAGGCTCGGCCGCGAATCTGAGCCCGACGACACGTTTGTTCACGTGGCCGCGGAAGTGGAGCCGTGCCACGGTTTCTTGCCCCACATAACACCCCTTGGAATGTGACACCGCCTCCAACTCGTCGAAGCGGACCTCTTGCGGGAGGGTCCTTGCATCTATCTCCGCCTCCAGGCTGGGCCAGCCGGCAAGGATCCGCGCCAAGCCGAGCGCTGCGCCGCTCGACTCCAGGGCTCCCGCGCGGGCCAGCAACAGTGCCAGCCGCTCGGCTTGCTCCGTGGGGCAGTCGATCTGAATCACGAAGGGTCGATCATCAGCCGGCCGGGCCACGCAACACTCCTCGTATTCGCTCAGATTGCGTGCTCGAGGTACCGGCAGTCCCGCCTCGGTCACGACATCGATCGCGTGCGGTCCGACGACACGGAGGATGCTGCGGCTGCCGGAGCGGATTGCGAAGCGCGCCAAGCGAGGAGGCAACGATCGCTCGAAGACCTCGAGCAATCGCACCTTGCCTTGAGGCGGTACATAGAGCGTCAGCCTGGAGCTACCGCGGGCGATCCACATGTCGCTGACGATCATGCCCTTGGGGGTCAGCAGTGCGCTGTACTGGATCGTCTCGCCACCCGGTTCCTCCAAGTCGCACGTCACCAGTCCCTGCAGGCATTGTAGCGCGGCTGGTCCGGTCAGCTCGATGAGCGAGTCCGGCACTCGGGCAAACGCTGCGCCGCCCTGCAATGCAGCTGCTATCTCCGCTCCGGCTCCCTCGGACTCCGTGAGAAACACGGCGGAGTTTACCGGACCGTCGGCGTTGGGAGCATCAACTGTCATAGAACCCGGCCAAGTCGTAGGACCAGTCGAGAATCTCGATGGGATGTATGACGGGGATGTCGTGTCCTGCCGCGGTCAGTCCCGCACCGATCTGCATGATGCAACCCGGATTACCTGTCGCGACCAGATCGGGTTCGGCTGCCACCAGTGCTGTGATCTTCTGGCTCAAGACTGTACGAGACAGCTGCAACTCCGTGAGTGAATAGCTGCCTGCGCTGCCGCAGCATGTCGCCGCATCGGCATGGTGGACCATCTTGATTCCCGGGATCGATCGGAGCAGCTCGAGCGGCGCTGTGGAGATTCCTTGCGCGTGCAATAAATGACACGGCGGATCGTATGCAACCCGCAAACCCACGGCTTGGCCCACACGCGGCCCCTGGGGTACGAGCAGTTCCGATACGTCTCGGACGCGCTCGCTCAGTGCATTTGCCTCGGCACTGAGTGGATCGTTCCGCAGCAGTCGCCCGTAGTCCTTCAGCATCGCTCCACACCCCGCACTGTCGACCGCTATCAGGCAGTCGGGGTGGGCCGCGAACGCCGCCACGTTGCCGCGGGCTAGTTGGAGAGCCTTGTCATGCTCTCCCGTGTGTGCGTGCAGGGCGCCGCAACAAACCTGACGCTGCACACGGGCCAGGCTGTATCCATTGGCCTGCAGAGTACGTTGCGTAGCCAGATGCACGTGGGCGAAGAGACCGTCCATGATGCAGCCGGTGAACAGAGCCGCGCAGGGGGTGGAGTGATCTGCAGAGGGCGGGACAGGTGGTGACGAGTCGCTCTTTTTCGGCTGCGCTGGCCGCGGCCCGTGCATCGAGCGCCGATTGCGCGTTGCCCTCAGCATGCCAAAGGCGAATCCCAACCGGGATTCGCCAGCCAGGATGCCGGCCAGGGGTCTTAGTAACCGTGCCGAACCCATCAGGGGTTTTAGGAGCCGCCGGTCCGCCATCACAACATTGACGGCGCGGGCAATCAAGGGCACCGGTCGGGAGCGGGCTATGATCGATCTGGCGCTTTCCAGAGCAACCCGGTAACTGACGCCGGATGGACAAGCCGGTTCGCAGGCGAGACACCCCAGACAGCGGTCCAAATGGTAGACCAGAGGCGGGTCTGTCGCATTTAGGTTGCCGCGGGCCAGGCCCTGCATCAGAACAATGCGTCCCCTGGGGCTGTCGGCTTCGTCACCGGTGGCGAGATAGGTAGGACAGCTCTGCAGACAAAAACCGCAGTGCACGCAAGGCTCGAGACCATTCATGGTCTGAGTGGTCACGGCCGGTCACCCAGTGGAACGGCGAACACTCCTTGGGGGTCGAAGGCCTTCCACAACGAGTGCACGATCCTGCCGACACGATCTCGGTAAGCTCCGAAGTGACCCACCTCGGATCGCACTGACCAAGGGGCGCGCTCCAACGTGACCGGCATCTCGTGTTGCGCGGCGATCCCACGGATCAGCCGCAGCTGACCACCATCGGCGGCCCCGCTCCAACGCACCACACCTGCGAGCACATTGACCGATATCCAGTCTTCGCAGTTCTCATCCAGGTAGTGGGCAATGGTGTCGAGTGCGTCGTCCAGCGAAGATGGCAGGGCGCCCATTCGCAGAGTCGTTGGCGTGGCCGTGACACCGGCCAGGGTTTGCTGCCAAAAATCAGCGGCGTGGGATGCAACGTGTTTTTCAAACGTGAGTCCCGACGCTGCGGTGATCGCATCCCGTTCCGCTGCGACCGCCACGTCGGATCCCACGAGGCGCACCGCCAAGGTCCAGCGGTCTGCTGGCGATGCCTTGGGCGACAGCAGCTCGAGCGCTGCCGGAATCAGGCCGGCATCCAGAATGCTACGGGCTCTATTGAGCAGTTCGTCACGGTTGCCGTGGGCAACCAGGGTGAGATCGGCACGGGGTACTGCCCGGAGACGAAGGTGCACTGCCGTGATGACACCGAACGCTCCGAAGCTGCCTGCCGCCAGTTTCGTGATATCGTAGCCAGCGACGTTCTTCACCACTCGGCCACCAGACTGAACCAGGCGCCCGTCCGCCGTCAGCAGAGTCTGTCCCAGTAACTGATCTCGGATGGTGCCGAATCCGGTGCGCAACGGTCCGGCGGTCGCACATGCTATCACCGATCCAACCGACCGGTCCGACCCCGGTGGATCCAGTGGAACCCAGGTCCCCTCGTTGGCGAGCAGCGAGCGGAGTTCGTTCCACCTGGTGCCGGCTCTGACCGTAACAACCATATCGGCGGGATTCAAATCGACGACGCCGGTCAGGCGTCTGGTGCTGAGCGCCAGTGTTGCTGGAGCATCGGCTGGCATCCAGCCGCCACATCCCTCGATCCGGACACGCCAGCCTTCAGATTGAGCTGCCTGGAGTATCACGGCACACTCGGCCTCTGATGCTGGTACGGCCCTGGGCGTGCCGCCAGCGTCGGGTTCGGCCAATCCGCTCTCCCCAATGAGTTCCCGGATCTTCGCCGCCACCGTCATGGCTGTTGACACGCCTTTGCTGGCAGCACCTTGCCCGGGTTGGCCAGGTCGTGAGGGTCGAACACCTGACGAACTCTGCTCATCATATCCAGCGTGTCGGCTGTGAAGACCAGCGGCATGTACTGGAGCTTGTCGGATCCAACTCCATGCTCGCCGGTGATCGTGCCGCCGGCTTCGATGCAGATGTGCATGATCTCCGCCGAGGCCCGTTGCACCCGATCCGCCAACCCCGGCTGCGATCCATCAAATGAGAAATTCGGATGCAGGTTACCGTCGCCGGCGTGAAACACATTGCAGATCGACAGCTGGTATCGCTCACCGATTGCACCGATCTGCTCGAGCACGTCGGGTAACCTGGAGCGTGGTACGACAGCGTCCTGCACGAGCAGGTCGGAGCCGATCCTGCCCAGTGCTCCGAACGCTTTCTTACGGCCCTGCCACAGTCTCTCACGCTGCTCCGGATCGCTCGCCAACTGCACGCTGCGCGCTCCGCCGGAAGCCAGCATCTCTTGGACCTGTCGTGCTTCGGAGGCTACTGCCTCTTCGTCCATTCCATCCAGTTCGACCAGGAGAACTGCACCCGCGTCCGTGGGATATCCGGCACTGTATATCGATTCCTCCACGATGGCGATGCAGTTGCTGTCCATTATCTCCAGGGCCGCAGGGACGAGGCCCCCTGCTATTATCGATGTCACGGCCTCGCCGGCGGCTCGCAACGTGGTGAAATCCGCCAGCAGCGTGCGGATTGCACTCGGGATGGGGGTGAGTCTGACGGTGATCGCGGTGGCGATCCCGAACGTGCCCTCGCTCCCGACAAAGAGACCGACCAGATCGAGTCCCCAGGGCTCACCGCCGGGCGATCCGAGCTGCACGAGCCCCCCGTCCGGCAGTGCCACTTCCAGGGCCAAGATGTGATTTGATGTGACTCCGTACTTCAGGCAGTGTGGTCCACCGGCATTCTCGGCGACGTTTCCGCCGATCGTACACGCAGTCTGGCTGGAGGGGTCGGGGGCGTAGTGCAGTCCGAGCGGCTCGACAGCCGCGGTGAGACGCGCGTTGACCACTCCCGGTTCCACTACCGCTCGACGGTTATCCGCGTCGATCTCCAAGATGCGATTGAGTCGGGTGAGCACGATCAGCACTGAGGCCTCGTCCGCGAGAGCGCCACCCGACAGGCCGGTCCCCGCGCCCCGGGCTACGAACGGGATCCGGAAGTGGTGCAGGATGCGGAGGATCCGGAACACCTCGTCGCGCGAGCCCGGGATCACGGCGACAGCGGGTCGGGAGAGGTGAGTGGGGAGGCCGTCGCTTGAGAACGTATCGAGGTTGGCCCGGGCGGTTCTCAGCCACTCGGGTCCCACGGCGTCGGCTAGTGCGACGAGGGCCTGGGATGGGATCATGTTCAATAATAAGGTAGCTGGGGAATAGGGTGGGGAGAGGGGGTGCGCTGTGAGAGTCGCAGGCGACGAACAAGCAGAGTGCTGCCGCCGGCCTCGGCAAATGCGTGCTTGACGGCGTCCTCGGCGTCTCTGGCGGGGAATCTCGCCATGATGCTACCTCCGCTTCAGGTTTGTGGTGTGTGCGGACGGTTCCGCAGGGCAGCTGGGGACCTGGGAAGGTGGATGTTACCCGCCATTTTGGCATGATTGTGAAGCTTCGAATCAACCTCTTGAAGCTTCGAGCCGAGCTCATGAAACTTCGAATCGATTTGAAGCCTCGAATCGGCGTGTTGAAGCTTCAAATCGACGATCTGGGGCGGCGTGTCGTCGACATAACGCATTATTTAGCAATAATTTACTGGAAAACGATTAGGCTTGGAGCCGGTCCTCGGCGCCCGGTGGTCCCCACCCAGCTACAGGAACAGTCTTCCATGCGCCATTTAGGCAGACCATGGCGTGGCCGCTCCATGGTTTACTAGCATTCCGGCGATCGCACCCGGGCCGGCGGCACCGGCGCAGAGGCCGAGTGTGCCGCGTGGCGAGAAGCGGCGCTTTTTGAGGTCGGCGATACAGCGCCGCCACCCCGGCGTTCCCGGCTGAGCCGGACGAGGTGAGCGTTGTGGACCTCGATCGGCACGAAAACGGCCCGGGTCTCGACCCGGGCCGCGGGGCAACCCCAACCACCGTAGTCTGACCTACGCCGCCCTCCAGAAGCCCATCAGTGCCGGTCCGTCCGGGCTGTCGCGCAGCTTCTCAAACGCTCGCTCCCTGATCTGTCTGATCCGCTCACGAGTGACCCCCATCAGTGCGCCAATCCTCTCAAGGGTCATGCCTTCGGATCCCTCCTCGAGGCCGTAGTACAGGTACAGTATTTTGCGCTCTCTAGGAGTGAGATACTTCTCGAACGCCTTATCGATGAACTCCCGCATCAGGTTCCCGTCGGTGCGATCCTCGATCTCCGAGCCTTCCTGACCTGCGAATCGCTCGCCCAGGGTCGCGGCATCCTTGTCGGTGCGGTCGATCGGCGCGTCCAATGAGACCTCAGCAGCCGTCATGCGGCGCGCATTCCGCACGTTCGACACCGAGTCGTCCAGGGCCTTGGCGATCTCGCGGTCAGTTGGTTCACGTCCCAGCTCCTGAGACAAGAATGTCTCGGTGCGGGACATGCGGATCAGGTGGCTGTTCTGATTGAGCGGAATCCGTACGCTGCGGGTCTGTTCTGCCAGTGCTTTGAGCACAGCCTGGCGAACCCACCACACGGCATATGAGATGAATTTCACTCCCTGATCGGGATCGAACTTCTTCACCGCCTTCAGCAACCCCTCGTTGCCGATCGCCACCAACTCCGACAGATCCAGGCCATGTCCCTGATACTTCTTCACGTACGAGATCACGAACCGCAGATTCGCGGTCACGAGCTGCTCGGCAGCCTTGCGGTCTCCCTTGCGAGCGCGGCGGGCCAGTCGTCGCTCTTCCTCGGGATCCTTGATCAGTGGGAGTTTTTGAATGTCCTGCAGGTATTGGTCGAAAGCTGTGGACGATCCAGCGTAGAAGAAGGCCTTCGATTTGCTCGCTTGGAGCTGGGTCATACACGCTCCTATGCCTTAAGACTCAGCCATTCAGGAGAGGGATGGGCACAGCGAGGGCACCCCGCCAAAATGGCCGACGATGCGGGGCGAATATATGTGGTCAAGGGATGCCAGTCAAGAAAAAATCAGTTTTCCACATCACAAATTACCAGTCGATATTCGGTTCTGCGATTTGTCCACGTAGTGATGTACTGCGTGCGGAAAACTCGATGTGGGCTATCTTCGCAACTGCTTGTCCATCAACAACTTAAGTCCCGATTCGGCGTGTTGATGAATGGGGCAAGTCATTGGCCCACTTGGTCTTATGTGGAAAGGTCCCAGGCGCTGCGGATGACCGATCTTGGCACGAGGTGTGTCCAGTCTCCGCGTGCGTCTCGCGCCATCTCACCCAGGCGAGCCGGCAGTGCAAACCTGACAGATCCGTCGCGTTTCTTCTTGTCCTGTTCCATGTGCTGCAGTAGCTCATCGAGCTGCAAGCCGGATGGACGGGCCACCGGTATCTGCAGCTGGGAGATGGTCTCCCGCAGTGCGATTGGCACGGCCTCGTCGGTGATGCCGAGCCCGGTCCCTATGGCGGCTTCGGCGAGCATTCCAATGGCGACGGCCTCACCATGGAGCAGATCGTATCGCGAACTGGCCTCCAGCCCGTGCCCAATGGTATGGCCGAAATTCAGCACGGCGCGCTTGCCGCTTTCGCGCTCGTCTTGGGCCACCACGTGGGCCTTGATCTCCACGCTGCGCTGCACTATCTGGATGACGGCGGACGGATCCAGGTCCAGGATTGACTTCGCTTGCGATACCAGCTGCTGCAGGTACTGCGCGTCGGCTATGGCCCCGTGCTTGACCGCCTCCGCCAAACCTGCACATACGTGCCGCCGCGGCAGGGTGTTGAGGGTGGTGACATCGGTGATCACGACTGCCGGTTGATGGAACGCTCCGACCAGATTCTTGCCGTGGGCGGTGTCGACGCCCGTCTTGCCACCCACGGAACTGTCGATCATGGCCAACAGAGAGGTGGGTACTTGGACGTACGGCACACCACGTAGGAACGTCGCCGCTACGAATCCGGCAAGATCGCCCACCACACCACCACCAAGAGCGAGGACGGCAGTGTCGCGCCCGAAACCGGCGGCGAGCATGGCGTCGGTCAGTTCCTGCCATGTGCCGCGGTTCTTGTGTTTCTCGCCCGCCGTGAAATCGAACAGCGAGCAACGCGACTCTCCGCCTAGTCGCTCGACCACGGCTGGCCCGTACAGGGGTCCTACGATCGAATCCGTGATGATCGCGTAGCGATGAGCCGGCGCATGTTGTGCGGCCAATTCTGCCACGCATTGCAGCAGATTCTCGCCGATGAGTATCTGGTAGGACCGGTCTCCCAAGGGGACCGGGACCGACACGGTTTCTATAAGCGGACCTCTCCGTGGATGACAGTTACGGCCTCGCCACCAACCCGCACTTCGGTGATCTCACCCCCGCTCCCGACAGCGATCTGGACGTGTATCCGACTGGGCCGTCCGATCTCCAGTCCCTGCTCGATCGCGATGGTCCCGACGCCATCGTGCGGCCGAACGATGTCGTGCCGTACCAGGTAGGAGCCCAGAGCCCCGGCGGCACTTCCGGTAGCGGGGTCTTCGGGTACGCCCAGGCCAGGCGCAAACATGCGGCAGTGAGCTGTGGCTTTGGGATCGACCGTCTCCAGTGTGTAGCACATTGCGCAATCGGTGCCCAGTTGCTTCAGCAGGTCGACCAGTTTCCCTCCGGCACCACCGCTAGGGAGTAGCTCCAACTCTGCCAGAGACCGAATCGGGATCATAAGTTGTGGCAGGCCCGTGGAGACGACCTGGGGCCGCGGATCCCTGAGGACGGTGTCTTTCTGCCCCCCGAGAGCGAGGCCCAGTTCGGACGGGTCAGCCACTTGGAGTCCGAACTGGGGTTCGGCCTGAACCATGACGACTTGACACGGTTTGCCACCTTCGCTGTGAACGTCTACCGGCAGCACGCCGGCTCCGGTTTCCTGAGTGAACCGCTCTACGCCCCGATCGGGTAGCTCGACGTGTCCCAATTCTGCCAGCAACCACCAGGTGCCGATCGTGGGATGACCGGCAAGGGGAATCTCTGCGTTCGGGGTGAAGAACCGGATTCTCCTAGTCGCCTTCTCCGATGGGAACACGAACGTGGTCTCGGAGAGATTCATCTCCCGCGCAATCGCCTGCATGGTTGTGTCCGTCAGGCCCTGCGCGTCGGGGAACATGGCGAGTGCGTTGCCCGCGAGCGGAGTGCGGGTGAATGCATCGGCCTGATAGAAGGGATAGCTTGTCATGCCTACCATTGGGTATCTGGAATGTTGGCCCTGTGGTTTGCCAGTCGAGCCAGCACGAAGAGCAGGTCCGACAGCCGGTTGAGGAAGACCAATACTTGGGCGGGTACTTGTTCTTGCAGTGCGAGTGACACCACGCTGCGCTCGGCCCTGCGACATACCGATCGGGCGCAATGTAGCTGCGCACTCTTGGCGCAACCCCCTGGAACGATGAACGCGGTCAGCTCCGGCAGCCCGGCCTCGACGCGTTCAATCGCCGCTTCGAGTTCGGCTATTCTGGTCTCTGGAATCGTCGTTTTCTCCAGAGCCTTCGCGACCTTGTAGGCTGCCGGGCTTGCCAGGGTGCCCCCAATTGAGAACAGGTCCCGTTGGACGCTGCCTAGCACATCGCTCTCCAGGCTTTGAGGCTCCGTGGCAATCGCGAGGCCGATGGCGGAGCTGAGTTCATCAACGTCCCCATATGCCGCCACGCGCGGATCGTTCTTAGGCACGCGGCCTCCGCCGAATAGGGAAGTCTCCCCGGTGTCGCCCGACCTGGTGTAGATCTTCACAAGTGCCAAGGTAGGCGGAAGGTCGGTGAGGCGGTAGGGTGGTGGGCGGCGATCAAAGCCTCGGTCGTGGTGCCGTCCCACCCTTCCGCCATACCGCCGATTCTGTATCATGCAACGATAAACGAGAGTGGAGGGAGCGGTGACGTCCATAGGTACGATTTCCGAACCACTGCGGATAGCCATCGTCGGTTCAGGACCGGCCGGCTTCTATGCTGCCGAGCATCTCCTAAAGCAGAGCGAGTTGGAGGTGCAGGTCGATATGTTCGACCGGCTGCCGACGCCGTTTGGCCTGGTGAGGTTTGGGGTGGCACCAGACCATCAGAAGATCAAGAATGTGACGAGAGTCTTCGAAAAGGTGGCGTCGAAAGGGCATTTTCGTTTCTACGGCAACGTTGACGTGGGGCAACACGTTAGGTTGGAGGATCTGGAGCGGCACTATCACCAAATCTGTTTTGCCACCGGGGCGCAGACCGACCGGCGTCTCAACATCCCTGGTGAAGACTTGGAGCGCAGTCACCCGGCAACTGAGTTCGTGGCGTGGTATAACGGTCATCCGGATTTCCGGGACCTGGAATTCGACCTTTCGGTCGAGAAGGTCGCCGTGGTGGGGATTGGCAACGTTGCCATCGACGTGGCGCGTATACTGTGCCGCGCGCCTGAGGAACTGGCGCAGACGGACATCGCCGACTACGCGCTCGACGCGTTGAGCCGCAGTCGGATCAAGGAAGTCTTCATAGTGGGACGCCGCGGCCCTGCACAGGCCGCGTTCACCAACGCCGAGATCAGGGAGCTCGGTGAGTTGCCTGGGGCCGACCTGATCGTGCTCCCGGAGGAGGCGGAGCTCGATGTGTTGAGCCAGGCGCAGTTGGTAGAAGGCGATGACATAACGCTGGCGAAAAAGGTTGCGATCATCCAGGAGTTCGCCAACGGCGAGAGACGGGGCAAGGCGAAATCGCTGACGATCCGATTCCTCGTCTCGCCGGTGGAGCTCAAAGGTGACGCCGCCGGCGGCGTCACCAGCATGCGGCTGGTGAGGAACTCGTTGCATCGATCTGACGACGGTTCACTGCGCCCGCGGGCGACCGATGTCTACGAAGATCTAGATGTGGATCTAGTGTTCCGGTCTGTGGGTTACCGAGGAGTCCCGATAGCCGGTCTGCCGTTCCGCGATGCCTGGGGTGTCGTGCCCAACGAGCAGGGTCGAGTCATCGATCCCGACACCAAGGAGGCGCGGACCGGCATGTACGTCAGTGGTTGGATAAAGCGCGGTCCTTCCGGGGTGATCGGAACGAACAAACCGGATGCGGTGGAGACCGTGCGTGCCATGCTCGAGGATGTGGCTGATGGCAGACTGCTGCAGCCACGGCATCCTGATCCAGAATCGGTAGCTGAGCTGGTTGTCCAACGTCAGCCGGAGTTCTTCTCGTACGATGATTGGAAGCGGCTGGACGAGCTCGAGGTCGCCCGGGGAAGGTCAGAGGGAAGGCCTCGCGTCAAGTTCACTTCGATTGCAGAAATGCTCTCTCACCTAGGACGATCGTAACCCTGAAGCCCCCAGCGCTCCATCTGGCTTTGGCGGCCGGCCTGGCGCTGAGCCCCTCGGTCGTACTTGGGCAAGAAGAGGAGACGAGGGACTTGGTGGTGCGTGAGCTTTCATTCTCGGGAAATCGCGCCATCGATGATGCCACACTGCGAATGTCGGTGGCGACGTCCCGGTCTTCGGCATTTGCCCGATGGCCTGTGGTCCGAGGTCTGGGGTTTCTGGGAGAAAAGAAGTACCTCAACGAGACACAGTTCCGCAGGGACGTTCTCAGGATACTCGCGCTGTACCGCCGCAGCGGCTATCGCGAAGCCACCGTCGATACGATTGTGCGGAGGACTGATCGGGATGTGTACATCAGGTTCATCATCGACGAGGGAGAACCGGTCCGAGTGACTTCATTCGAGTTGACCGGCATTGCTGACATTGTCGACCAGGAGCGGACCGTCGCCAACTTGCCGCTTCGAGTGGGCGACCCCTTCAACCTGCTGCAGCTGCAGTTGTCGGCCGACAGCGTACGGACTCTGCTGCGAAACCGTGGCTACCCGTTTCCCGAGATCTTCGCGGGTTACGACGTGCGTCTCGAACAGCGGACCGCCGACGTTTCGTTCACGGTGGTACCGGGTCGTCGGGCGACCATCGATACCATCGTCGTGACCGGCACGGGGACGATTGACGAAACCGTAGTGCGCAGAGCCATTTCAGTGAGGCAAGGCGATTTGTTCGATGAGAGCAGGCTGTTCCGCAGCCAACTCGATCTCTATCGGCTCAACCTGTTCAACTTCGTGAGTGTAGGGATCGTCGACTCGTTGGAGCAGGCACAAGATGACACGACCGTGACAGTTCGTGTCCGTGTAGCTGAGGCGAACCTGCACCGGCTCCGACTGGGTGGAGGATATGGCACGATTGACTGCTTTCGTGTGCTCAGTGGGTGGACGCTTTACAACTTCCTGGGTGCGGGGAGAACCCTCGATCTCTCGGCTCAATTCTCCAAGCTTGGCGCGGGTGCGCCAACAGACTGGGGATTCGAGAATAGTGCCTGTCCGGCACTCAGCGAAGAGGATCCCGCACGCCTCAAGCTCAACTACAACGTCGCAGTGAGTCTCAGGGAGCCATTCTTCCTGTCCAACCGCACCAGCGCAGCGATAACATTTGGGGCCGAGCAGTACACGGAGGTTGCGGCTTACCTGCGACAGTCAATCGGCGGTTCGTTTGCGCTGACCTGGAGGACCCCGCTCGAGATACCAATAACGGGCTCGTATGGGCTGGGTCGGGCCAAGACCGAGGCGGATCGGGCGACCTTCTGTCAGTTCCTCGACGTCTGCCGAGTGGAAGACACCGAGGTGTTCACCGAGCCGCGCTTCCGCGCGACTGTCGGCTTGAGTTTCGTGTGGGATCGTGCTAATTCGGTTCTCAATCCCACCAGGGGATACAGGCTTACCGCTGAGCTGCGCCATGCGAACGACTTCTTGGGCTCGGATTCGCTGATCCAGTTCACCCGAGGTGTCATCGAATTCGCTTCGTACTATCGGGTCGCCCGGCGGTCCGTGTTCGCCTGGCGGCTGAGATTCGGGGCCGTAGTGGCACCGCGGCTTCAGTTGGAGAGCGGCGCTGAGCGGTACGTTCCGGCTGAGGACCGGATGTACGGCGGCGGTCCCAATAGTGTGCGCGGCTACGGACAGAACGAGCTGGGACCGCTCGTGCGGGTCCTGGAAAGGGGAGACTACGATCCCACTACAGGGCAGGTGTCCGATACCAGCTTGGTAAGGACCTCCGCCTCGGGCGGCGACCAACTGATGTTTGCCAACGTAGAGCTACGGTTCCCGTTGCCGGTGTTCGGGGGACGGGTGGTGGGCGCCGTGTTCGTCGACGCCGGTCAGGTCGCGGAACGGGGCGACGAGATCGTGACGCTGTCCGACATCCGAGTGACGCCAGGTGCGGGGCTCCGAATCGCGACGGCATTAGGACCGATACGCTTGGATATCGGGTATAACGGCTACGCTCCGCGCCCGAGTCGACTATACCAACCTAACGTAGAGGGTGAACTCGAATTGAAGGACGAAGCCTACACGCCGGACACTCCCGGCTTCCTAGGTAAGTTCCGACTGCACTTCTCGGTGGGACAGGCGTTCTGAGTATGCAACTGGTCAGGCCGATCCAGTTTGCCCCTCTCAGTGGCATCGGCGCTTCGAAGGCGCGACCCATCCTCTGGGTGCTGTACGCGTTGGCCGGCTGGCTCGTCGCGACGATTCTGGGTATCTCGGTAGCCGCACTGGGCACAGAGACCGGACGCAGAGTCGTGGCACAGGCCATGTTGGATGTTGCCAACGACGCTGTTCGCGGGTCTGTGACAGTAGGCGAGATCGGTGGCTCCTTCCTCGGTGGGCTTCGACTCAGCGATCTGGTGGTCAGGGGAGAGGATGGGGTTCAGCTCGCCACAATATCCCGGGTTGAGCTGAGCTATGGTCCGCGAGATTTCCTGGGCGGCGGATTCGCGCTGGGTAAGCTGACGCTGGAGCAACCTCGTATCGATCTAGTGGACCCGCGTGGGGGTGGTCTCAACATCAAGGAGGTACTTGGCCTGGGCGGTCCAAGCAACGGGGGGCGGACGCCACTCATCTCCTTCCGCGATGTCGATATCATAGACGGCGCCATCACGATCCGTACCCCCGCCGAGCCCGGCGACTCTATCACGGAGGGGGAAGAGTGGCGTGGTGAGTACATGCGCGTGCGGCGCGTTACCGATCTCAACGCTCACTTTCCCTACGTGCGCCTCGCATCGCCACTTCCCGGCCAGAGCGGGATCCACATCTGGATGCAGCGGCTGCGTGCCAACGTGACGGATCCTCACGTCGAGCTCCTGAACGCAAGGGGTCGCGTGAACATAAGAGGCGACTCCATCGGCCTTGCCCTGAGCCATGTAGACTTGCCGAATTCTCGGGCCGGCGTCGAAGGAGTACTGGTACTGGATGACGGCAAGATCAGGCCGAGCCTGACCATCGAATCAGAATGGTTCACTACCGACGACGTGCGCGGCCTCGTAGCGGATGTGCCGGCAGCGATGATCGGAAGCGGCGCACTCACGGTTCGTACGGCGCCGGACGGGGTCACGCGGTTTGTCGGTGATCCGCTCACTATGGAGGGTGTCGGAGGAGGAGGCAGCGCCCGGGGACGACTGGCGATGGTGCTGGGGCCGGCGAGCGACTGGGCTTTCGTGCAAACTCGGCTAGATCTGGATGACTTCGATCTCGAGTACATCCGAGCGTACTTCGACACACTGCCGTTGGCGGGACGGGTCACCGGTCGGTTCGAGGCCGACGGACCCAAGCAGGCCTTGAATCTCGGCTTCGACGTCGTGTTCCGCGATTCACTGGTCGAGGGCTGGCCGGCGACGACGCTCACCAGCAACGGCACGGTCGCGGTGGGCGTCCCCGGTGAGATCGTATTCCGCGATTACCAGCTGGATTATGCTCACATCGACCTCGGCACCGTGCGGCGCCTGCTACCGGCCGTCGACCTGCAAGGCATGCTGTCTGCGTCGGGGACCCTGAACGGGCCATGGTTGGAGTTTGCGTTCGAGGGGGATCTCTCGCACGTAGCGGTGCCGCCGTTCGTAACGGATGCTCGCGGGACCGTGCGGATCGATGCCCGGGGCGAGGTGCTCGGCGTCTGGTCGGACTTGGCATTCGACTCCCTCAGTTTGGATGGACTGCACACCAGTTACCCCTCGCTGACCGTCGGTGGCTCGTTCACCGGCCGAATGCAGACCGCGGGCTTCACCGATTCGCTGTGGATCGATGCGGATCTAGCGGGGCCGGCCGGCGCAGTCTTGCTGGAGGGCGCCGTCTCCCTGCTGTCAAACCGCAAGGGCGTGTACGGCTTGGATCTCAGGGCCGCGCGGTTGGATCTGGCGCAGTTGCATCGCAGCCTGCCGCAGACGGTGCTGTACGGCCGCGTTTGGGGCTCCGGAATCGCGGACTCGGTCCGCGGTCCGTCGATGCAAGCCAACGTGAGGCTATTTCCGTCATCGTTAGTAGGTGTTCCGCTTGACAGCGCCGAGCTGACCGTGGGCATCGCCGACAGCACCGTGTACGTGGATTCGCTCGCAATGTGGGGACCTGAGGCGCACGTCTCAGGCAGTGGGCAGCTAGGTCTGTGGAACAACCGCACTGGAACGGTCAACCTTGCGGCTGCGGCCGATTCGTTGGCCACGATCGAGCCTCTGCTGGAGGCATTGCTGGGACCAACCGACACGACCCGCTTGATAGCCGCAGGATTGCCGACTGGGTCGTTCGCGTCGACCATCCTATTGACTGGAGCTATCAATGACCTCGAGCTGTCAGGCAGGGCCACTGCAACCGATGTGAGACGCGGCGCGGTCTACCTGTCTCGAGCAGACCTCGATTGGTCTTGGGGTGCGGCGGGACTGGAAGTTCAGGGAACCGCAGACTCGCTTGACCTGAGCGGCAAGGGGTTCACCCTGATCCGGTTGGGAGTCCGGGGTCCCGTCGACTCGCTGACGTGGCACGGGCGCTCACGCTTCGGACCGCGTAGCGACGAGCAGTGGATTGGCTGGGGATCCTGGCTGGCGGACGAGGGGAGCTGGCTGGTGCCGGTCGATTCACTGGGACTGCGACTGGCGAGTGGGGCCTGGTTTGCCAGGCCGCCGCTGGTGATCCGCGTGGGCCGCGAGGGGATCGACTTCTACGAGGCGACTGCTTCTAGTGATGTCGGGGTGGGGACCTTCACTGTGAACGGGAGGATCCCGCTCCAGGGCTCCGGCAGCTTCGCAGCATCCGTGCAGGCACTGCCGGTCGCGGATCTCTGGGCCCTGCTGCAGTTCGGCTATCACGACGTCGAAGGCGAGGTGAACGGAACCTTCCGGTTGGAGGGAACAAGTGACGATCCAACCATGACCGCCTCGGTCAGCATGCTGGATGCGATGTTCGGCGACTTCCGTGCGCCTCAGTTCAGGGGCAGCGCGACTTATAGCGACCGTAGGCTCGAGGGTGACGTGGAGGTGCGGCGCCGCGGGGAGGAGATTCTGCGAGTGCGGTTGGAGCTACCGGTCGATCTGGCGTTGAGTGGCGTCGGCCAACGTCAGCTGCCCGGTAGGATCTCGATCATCGCTCGCGCCGACAGCGTGGATCTCTCGCTCCTGAATGCGATCACGCCCCTTGTGCGGCACATCGAGGGAACCCTGGACGCCAACTTCGGCATCGCCGGAACGTGGGAGAACCCGGAACTGACGGGGCGCCTCACGTTGTCACAGGCAGTTGCTGATTACCCCGCCATTGGGGTGCGTCATGAGGACATCAACGGTAGGTTCACACTCACCGGCGACACGATCCGAGTGGATCAGCTAGAGCTTCGGAGTGGAGAAGGCAGCGCGCAAATCAGCGGATTCGTCCGGCTGGAGCGCCTGAGCCGGCCGGTGCTGGACCTACGTATTCATGCTCAGACCTTCGAAGGCCTGGACGTGCGTGACTTCCTTTCCCTGACTGCCACCGGGGACGTTCAACTCAGGGGGCCGGTCTTCGGATCGACGCTCACCGGGAATGTCGCAGTCACCGACGGCGTGCTCCACTTCGCCGATCTGGTGGAAAAGGAACTGATCAGTTTCGAAGACACATTGTTGTTCGTCGAATCCGAGTTGGTGGACACGACCTTGATTCGCCGCGAGGGACTGGGTGCGGCATTCGAGAACAGGTTCTACAACTCGATGTACGTCGACAGCCTGGAGCTGGAGATGGGGTCGAACGTGTGGATGAGGTCGAGCGAAGCCAACATTCAGTTGCTCGGCAACGTGACCATGAACAAGGTGAGGGACAGGTACAGCTTGACTGGGACGCTGCAGACGCCACGCGGCACGTACCGCCTCTCACCTGGACCATCGTTGATGCAGCTCGTAGCGACGCGGGAGTTCACCGTGACGCGCGGCGAGGTCACCTACTTCGGCACGCCCGATCTGAATGCGGCGATAGACATCGACGCCAGACACAACGTGCACAGTGTCAGGGGTGAAGACATCACGGTATTCGTGAACATCGGCGGCACGCTGTACGAGCCGACCCTCAGATTCACCAGCGACATCCAGCCGCCGATTGCGGAAACCGAGATTCTGTCTTACGTCTTTTTCGGTGCACCGAGCGTTGAAGCGTTTGCCGGGACGGGCACCGAGGGGGTTGCCGACCAACGTCTGGCTCAACAGGGGCTGAATCAGTTCTTGGCAGCGGTATCAGGTCAGCTGGAATACGGGCTCATCTCGGACCTGAACGTGCCGCTCGACTACGTGCAGATCCGACCCAGCCTGGCGGGAAGGGAGATGGCCGGATTGGACCTAGCTGTGGGAAAACGGCTCGGTGACAAGTGGTTTGTCACCCTGAGCCCGCGCGCGTGCCTGCGGCCGGGACAGGAGCTCTTTGCATGGGAAGACTTCGGTGCCAGCTTGGAGTATCGGTTTACGAGGGAGTGGATGTTCCAGGTGAGCGGTGACCCCGTACAGGGATGTGTTCCCTACAGCTCCCACCGGCTCGTTGCCAAGTATCAGCTGGGAGTCGACTTCCTGTGGGAGAAGCGGTACTAGTGGCGCAGGCGCTTCTCATCCACAATCCTTCTGCGGCGCGCACCCGGCGCCGCACCGTCGACTCCATCTGCTCGGTGTTCAAGTCCGCAGGGTGGACGGTCGAGGCACCCGGCACCCGGCACGCGGATGACGCCGCGAACATTGCGGACCAGGGAGTCACCGCCGGTGTGGACGTCATAGCAGTGTACGGCGGCGACGGCACCATCCACAGTGTTGCCGGCCGAGTCGGTGCCAGCGTACCTCTGGGGCTCATCCCAGGCGGCACTGGCAACCTGCTCGCCGGCAATCTCCGCTTGCCGCGGAGCCCGGCTCGCGCCGCAAAGGTCATAGTGAGCGGCAAGCCCCGAAACATCGATCTGGGCAGGCTCACCTGTGACGGCGGAGTGAACCACTTCACTGTAGCGTGTGGCGCCGGTTTCGATGCGGAGCTGATGGCGGGGACATCGGGGCCCTCGAAGCGCAGGTTGAAGATGGGCGCGTACATCGTGACGGCGTGGCAACTCCTCGGCAGGCACCGTACGGTTCCCTACCAGATAACGGTCGACGGAGAGCAGTACGAGCTAGAAGCGGCGTCGGTGCTGGTCGCGAATTGCGGCGAGATCATCCCTCCTTACCTACGATTGCGAGAAGGGATCTCGCCGTACGACGGCGTGCTGGACGTCGTGGCTCTGGATGCGAACGGAGTGTGGGAGAGCGTCCAGGTGGTGTGGCAGCTGCTGGCGCGCCGCGCCGGAGACGACTGCCGCATACGACACATACCGGGTCGGACGGTGCGGGTCGAAACTGAGGAACTCCAGCCGGTACAGCTGGATGGGGAGTCTGCCGGGACCACGCCGTTCACGGCGGAGGTGACTCCCGGCGGGATCAGTGTGATACTTCCTATGGATGGCTGAGACCGGCCTCGTCACAGAGGCAAGAGGGTGACGGTCCAGGCGGCCAAGCCCCGGGTGGGTCCACAGCTGGAGGGAGTGCTCTTGGGCAAAGAACACGACGGAATGATCTGCCGCTCGTGCGGCAACGAAGAGCGTGCATCGGAAGGGTATCCCTGCACTGAGTGTGGCACCTTCATCTGCGTGATCTGCTCGCTTCGCGGAGTCACGCTGTGTAAAGAGTGTGCCGCCAAGGCTGAGAGGACCGCGACTCCGCAGGCGGATGACGCGTAGACCGGCTTTGGCACAAGGCAGTAACGAGGGAGCATGCAAAACGGTGCGACCGTCTTGCCTGCCCCTCTTGCCATTGCCGCGCGCGGTCCTGGTATGCCGCTGTCTCCCCGAATAACCGCCATACCCGGCATTTCGCTGGGACACACTACCGACCGGGAAGCGGGGACCGGCTGCACCGTGGTGCTGGCGCCGCCGGAGGGCATGCGTGCGGCGGCGTTGGTCCGAGGCCGCGCCACCGGCACGCGCGAACTGGACGCGTTGTCGCCCCGACACCTCGTGCCCACCATTCACGCAATACTCCTGACGGGCGGCTCCGCCTACGGGCTCGGCGCCGCTGATGGGGTGATGCGGTGGCTGTCCGAACGCGGTCGCGGGTTCGATGTCGGAGTAGGCGTGGTACCAATCGTTCCTGCAGCGGTCGTTTTCGATCTGACGTTCGCGGCGGCGCGCTGGCCGACGGCGGATGATGCGTACCGAGCGTGTGAGCGGGCGGGCCAAGAGGTCGAGGAAGGCTCGGTTGGGGTTGGCACCGGTGCGACTGTCGGCAAGGCGCTCGGCAGAGAGAGTGCAATGAAATCGGGTTGCGGTACTTGGGCGGAGCAGCGAGACGGTCTCATCGTCGGCAGCTTTGTGGTGGTCAACGCGTTCGGCGACGTGCGCGACCGGGACAACAATATCATTGCCGGTGCCCGTGCCTCCGATGGCTTCCTTGATGCCAGGCGCTATCTGGCGGACGGTGGGCCTCCGGGGGGTGCGTTCGCCAAGGCCGGCACCAACACTACTCTGGTCGTGGTCGCAACCAACGCGAACCTCGACTGCACGGGTTTGGAGTCTTTGGCCGCAATGACCGCCGATTCCCTGGCGCAACGCATCACACCAGTCGGTACCCAATACGACGGGGACGTGGTCTTCGCCGTCTCGGTCGGCGCTGAAGTCCCGGCCACTGCCATATCGGTCGAGCTCCTGGCTCAGGAGGCCACGGGCACCGCCATTGAGAGGGCTGTTCGCTACGCTGTGGGGACACACGAGGTGCCGGGACTGGGGGAGGCGACGAGCAGTTCGGCTGCCGGCTCGTAGATGCCAGGCTCCCACCCGGGGTTAGCTTACGGCTGGTGCGTCTGCCCGTGGGGGTTATGATTGCCGCTAATTCGTCCCACTGCACAGGTCTCCGGTAGCGGCGGCAGTAGAGACACAATAGATGAAGAAACTGATCCTTTTTGACGTGGACGGAACCCTGCTCTGGACTGACGGAGCGGGTCGAGCCGCCATACGCCAGGCACTTATCCATGAGATGGGAACAGCGGGGCCCATCGACGATTTCGCGTTCGCCGGCAAGACGGACCCGCAGATCGTCCGTGAACTGCTGAGGGCCGCAGCTCACCCGAATGCCGACAGCAACAGTCATGCAGAGCGGGTCTGTCAGCGGTACGCAGAGGTCCTCGAGTCGGAGCTGCGAGCTCCGCAGCGGAGCGTGCGCGTGTTCCAGGGCGTTCGCACCCTATTGGCACGGCTGAAGACTCGCGATGATTGTGTAGTCGGGCTGCTGACGGGCAACATCGAGGTCGGTGCGCGGCTGAAGCTCAGCGCAGTAGGGATCGATCCTGACCAGTTCCAGATAGGAGCCTACGGTTCCGACGCCATGGACCGAGCCGAATTGCCGCTGATTGCAGCCGAACGTGCAGCTCCCCTGCTCGGACACGTTCCTCGCGGTGAAGAAGTGGTGATTCTGGGCGACACGCCGTCGGACGTGACGTGCGGGCATGGTATCGGGGCCAGAGCGATAGCGGTAGCGACGGGACCGTTCTCGATCGAGGAACTGGAAGCGTTCGAGCCCTACGCGGTGTTTCCGGACTTCACAGACACGGCCGCGGTGGTCGCAGCGATCTTCAAATGAACAGCACCAAACTTCTGTTGCCACTGCGGGTGCCGGAGCTGGGTCCGTCTCTGGGCAAGTTGGCATCAGGTGCACAACGGAGAACTGACTACCTACCGCTCGATGCTGCTCGCTACCAGCTCGCCACGCGCATCATCGAGAACGTCGGGGAGGCCAGGCGGCTGGCCGCCAACGGCGAGCGGTCGTCGGCGCTGGAGGCGCTAGGGCGGGAGAGTTGGCAGGAAGCCTGGAACGAGGCGGTGGCCAGCGTGGCCGAAACGTTGACCACCCGAATAACCGAGCATATCCGGGCGGAAGCCAAGGCAGTTCGCATGGGCAGCAGGCGCCAGGCGCGGCTGGGGCTGGATGAGAAGCTACAGCGTGCGCTCTCCGCAAGACTGGGAGCCGCCGGCGCCGGTCTGGTACCGGTGTTCGACTCGGTGGAGCGCCACGCGGCATTGGCGCTCGATGCCACGGCGCTGGAGCGCGAAGCCGTTGTCGCCTGGCAGGAGGCGCTCCAGCTAGCGGCGCGGCGCGTGGAATCCGCCTGGCTCGACCTGGAACTCGTCGTAGGGCAAGAAGTCACACATTGGCTCGCAGTCGGAGATGACGTCGCTCGGTGGCGCAGGCCGCTGTGGCCGGTCGTTGTGGTCGGTGCAGTGGCCGTCGCGATCGCCGCGTGGTTGGGTCTCGTGTTTGGAGGTTACGTCGCCCCCCCCGCATGGCTCGAACGGGTATGGGGTTGGGCGTTCCCCAGATGACTCTGGTCGGTGTGGGTCTCGATCTGGTCGATGTGGCTCGTGTCGAGCAACTGTTGGACCGGTATGGTGACCGGGCGTTGCGAAGGCTGCTCACCCCGCGGGAGCAGGACTACTGTCTCTCTTTGGCGGTCCCGGCCCGTCACGTGGCAGCCAGGATCGCCGCCAAAGAGGCCGCCTACAAGGCGCTCGTGCAGGGCGGTGCGAGACGCGTGGTGTGGTGGCTCGACACGGAGGTCGTGCGCGATCCCGGCGGGCTACCCTCGCTGTCGTTCCACGACAGAGCGCGTCAGAGTGCCGATGAGCTGAAGGTCTCTCGCAGCCTCTTGTCACTGACCCATTCGGATGCTGCAGCAGGCGCAGTCGTACTTCTGTTTCGCTAGCCTGGTCGATACCTGACGACCTCCCGTCTACTGATCGTCTGTAGTGCCTGCCGGCTACGCTTGGGCGGGTGTGCTGTCGCCAGCCTCGGCTCCTATCCAATCTCCCCCAACGCTCGTGCCGCTTCAGCCCGGACCGACGCATCGTGATCGTCCTTGAGTAGCCGAGTGAGTGGGTCGATCGCGCGCTCGTCCTCTATCTCGCCCAGCGCCCATGCGGCTGCTCGGCGCACCGATGCAGCGTCGTCCGCCAGACTTCGAATCAGTGCCCCGACGGCGTCTCGATTCTGGGAGAACCCGAGTGCAATCGCGGCCATCTCCCGTGTTCCGTCGTCACCGGTCCGCAGGCGATCCAGCAGCGCCTCGAGTGCCGCGACGTGTCGCACGCTCCCAAGGAGCCGGGCAGCCACGCGACGAACGCACGCATCAGCATCGGAGATTGCTGCGCTGAGGATGGGGACGACCTCGGGGGTGGCGATGCGGCGAGATGTCCAGTCAATGAGGTCTCGCTGCTCGGTACTAGCGTCTGGGACGTGGGTCCAGCCGTGCCAGCCTCCGAATCTCCGATCCAGGGACTGCAGCGCCATTTCGCACATGAGCGAGCCGGTACCCCGCGCGCCTGCGATCAACCGTTGCGCGAAATGCAGGTCGGATTGGCGTGAGCCTGCCTGACCGGCCAACTCCCCTCCTCCCGACCACGGGGCCATCAGCACGAGAGCACAGAGTACTCCGATTGGACGGAATGAGATCATGTCGGTCATTCGCTGAACCGCCTTCCCAGCATGCGAGTCGGAGCTCCACAATCGCGAACACCAGCGGTCTCCTAACAAGTAGACTCTTTGATGGAGCGTTTTGTTCGAATCGTGCGCCCCGGGGGATGGAGGATCAGGCCAATCTCGCTCGGGTTCTTCGCTCCTCCTTGGCCCGTTGCTGCGCGACATCTTTGCTACATTATCCAGCTGTGATCTCTGACTCTCTGCCGGGAGCTTCCATGCGTACCAAAGGTGCGCTGTTCGCTGCTACAGTCCTGATGCACGTGCTGATCGCTGGCTCCGTCCACGCTCAGTACGATCTGATCATCCGTGGTGCGCGCATGCTCGACGGTATGGGCAACCCCTGGCGTTACGCCGACGTGGCGGTCAGCGGTGGAACCATCGCGGCTGTAGGGGATCTGTCCACCTCGACCGCAGATCGCGCAATTGATGCCGTGGGTCTCTACCTCGCTCCCGGATTCATTGACGTCCACACGCATGACGGGCCCGGGCTGGCAACGCCCGAGTTGAGCCATGCGCGACCGCTGCTGGCACAGGGGATCACGACCGTGTTCATCAATCCCGACGGTGGCGGGCCGACCGATCTCGTTGTGCAGCAGGAACGATTGGTGGAGCACGGGCTCGGCGTGAACGTGGCTCAGCTCGTTTCTCACGGATCCGTGCGCCGCGACGTAATCGGAATGGCAGACCGCGCGCCGACAGCAGACGAGCTGCGAGAGATGCGCGACATCGTGCGACGCGGCATGGAAGCCGGCGCATTCGGTCTGTCGAGCGGATTGTACTACGCGCCGGGTAGCTTCGCCGAGACCGAAGAGGTGATCGAGCTTGCGAAGGTGGTGAGTGAGTTCGGCGGCGTGTACCAGAGTCACATTAGGGACGAAGCCGACTACAACATCGGCGTCGTTGCAGCAGTGGACGAGGTGATCGACATAGCGCGCGAGGCGCGAGTCAAGGGAATCGTCACTCACATCAAAGCGCTGGGTCCGAGAGTATGGGGCTACTCACAGGCTCTAGTGCAGCGGATCGATCGGGCTCGCGAAGCCGGCATAGAGGTCTACGCTGACCAGTACCCGTATGCTGCATCGGGTACCAGCATCACGGGCGCGCTCGTGCCGCGCTGGGCTCAGGTCGGTGGCGGCGACGGGTTGATCGCGCGTCTCGATTCGGCGGAGACGTTGGCTCGACTAAAGGCGGACGTGCTGGAGAATCTCGACCGCCGGGGCGGCGCCGCGAGACTGCAATTCCAGCTTCACCGGGCCGATTCATCGATCGAAGGCCGCACCATGCAAGAGGTGGCCGACGAGCGCGGCCTGGAACCAGTTGATCTCGTGGTCGAGCTACTCCGTGCCGGCGGTGCGTCCCTGGTCTCGTTCAACATGCTGGAGAGCGACATCGCGACCCTTATGCGGCAGCCGTGGACCATGACAAGTTCCGACGGAAGCATCACGCATTTGGGTCGCGGTGTGCCACATCCGCGCTGGTACGGCACGTTTCCCAGGAAGATCCGCAAGTACGTGATCGAAGACGGCGTGATCGATCTCGAGACCGCGATTCGCAGCATGACGTCGCTGTCGGCGGGGGTCATGGGTTTGCCTGACCGCGGTGTCATACGAGCTGGTGCGGTGGCCGACCTCGTCGTGTTCGATTTCCAACGGCTGCGCGACGTGGCCACGTTCCAAGACCCGCATCACTACAGTGAAGGCGTAGTCTACGTGGTCGTGAACGGGGAGTTGGCGATCGACGGAGAAAAGTTCACGGACGTGATGAGTGGGAGGGTGTTGGTTAGGGGGGAGCGGGGAGCAGGGAGCGGAGGGTAGGGGTGTAGAGTGCAGAGTGTAGAATGCAGAATGCAGAGTGCAGAGTACGGAATGTAGGGTGCGGAGTTTAGAGAACTTGCGGCCGATGTGACCGTTGGGTGGCCGCGACCGCCACGAAACCGGGTCCCTTTGTCATTGGAGACATTCTCATGCATCGAACGCTGTCAGCCCTAGCTGTCATGGCGCTCTTGGTGCCGGCCGTCGCCCAGGAACGGACGCTCGACGCCGGCATACTCCGGTTCGTGCAGGGTGGGGTGGAGTTGGGACGTGAGACGTTCCGCCGGACGGAGACGGTGTTCGAGACATCTACCTCCGTTCCCGTCCTCAATCTGAAGCTCGACTATCGCACTACCTACGACGCGAGCGGTCGGGTGCAGCTGTTTGAGGCAAAGGCCTTCGACCTCGTCGCCGATACGATACGGCGTGCGTATCATGCCATCGCCGACGGTGATTCGTTGCGCTGCACTCAGATCGAAGCGTCGGGTGCGGAGCGCAGCTGGGCTGTGGCGGCGGCACCCGACCTCGTAACCGCCACTCAGTCGGTAGCGGCGTTTGCGGAACTGGTGCAGCGGGCCAACCGGAGTGACACCAGCTACAGTGCTTGGTCGCCCGAGCTCAATCAACTCACCGAGATAACGGTGGCATTCCGGGGTGATACAGCCGATGTTCAGACCCCCACCCTGCCACTCACTGCGATTCTGGGACCGGACGGCCGTGTGTCTGTGGTCGAGATCGCGGTGCAGCGGGTGAGGGCCGAGCGTGCCGGGGCCGAGACGCTGCCGCCGTTGGAGGGTCTCACGCGTCCCGAGCCCAACTACGAGGCACCGCGCGGTGCGCCGTTCACGGCCGAGCAGGTCTGGGTGCCGGTGAACCCGGAGCAGGGCGACGCCTTCGAGCTGGCTGGGACCCTTACCGTGCCGAAGGCGGGTACGGCACCCTACCCCGCGGCGATCATGATCACGGGCTCGGGCGGGCAGAACCGCGACGAGGAGTTGTGGCCCCTGGTCGAGGGGTATCGCCCCTTCCGGCAGACCGCCGAGCGGCTGGCTGCGGTGGGAATTGCAGTGCTGCGAGTGGACGATCGCGGCGTGGGTGGCTCGGGCGGGGCTAGACAGAATGCGACAACGCCGGACCTCGCCAACGATGTGCGGGCGCAGGTGGACTGGATCAGGGCCCGCCCGGAGATCGATCCGGACCGCATTGCCCTCATCGGACACTCCGAAGGTGGGATCATCGGGCCTATGGTGGCCGCGACGGACTCCCGGATCGCCGCCGTCGTGATCATGGCCGGCAGTTCCAAGAACGGGGTCGAGATCCTCAAGGATCAGGCGACCTGGCCGGTCGAAACGGCCCCGGGACTGTCGCCCGAGCGACGTGCCGAGCTGGTGGAGTTGGCGCTGGATGCGGTCGTTGCCGATACGGCGAACCCATCGGCCTGGATCCGCTGGTTCCGGACCTACGATCCGCTTCCTACGGCGCGCGAAGTGAAACAACCGGTGCTCATTCTGCACGGCGCGTTGGACCGGCAGGTGTCGGTGGGGCAGGCAGACACTCTTGAGCAGGTGATGCGGGAGAGCGGCAACCCCGACGTGTCAAAGCACATCTTCCCACGGCTCAATCATCTGTTCCTCGAGTCGCTTACCGACGGGTCGCCGTCGGAGTACATGGCGTTGACGGATGTCGAGGTGCCCGACCGAGTGCTCGACGCGTTGGCGGTGTGGCTGGCTGAGAGGCTGAAGGCGGGGCAGTAGACGGAGTTTGTAGACGAGGGAGCTGGGAGCGGGGAGCTCGCGACCGCCGAGCAACTCGCGGCGGACGGGAGTGAGGTGAGAAGAAGTGAGCTCGATGAAGTGAGGCTCAGGTTGGCGAGGTAGCCCACCGCTCCCATCGACCGGACACACGACCGATCCGCCTAAATGGCACATGAGCCACTGCCGCTGTGGCGGGCACGGGAGCGAGAGGTGTGCCGTCATGATGGTCCAAGTCCGGTTCCATCATCATAAGCCATTGTCACACAACAGTTTGCGCTGATGGCACGGCGTTCCATATCCTCGGTTTGAAGCTTCAACACGTCGATTCGGAGCTTCAGGAAGTCGATTCCAAGCTTCAAGACATCGATTCGAAGCTTCAAAACGTCGGCCCACGGTCTTCAAAGCGACGATTGGAAGCTTCAAGACATCGATTCAAAGCTTCAAGACATCGATTCGGAGCTTCAAGACACCGATTGGAAGCTTCAAAAACATGCCAAAACGGCGGTGTGCAAGTAGTGCGCAAGTAGTGTGCAGATTCTTGTGTAATTGACTTGGCGTTTGGTAGAGGTGAGATCCGACGAGGAAGGCCACCGTCTAGGCTCTCTGGGGAGAAGAACGATCAACCGCGCGCCAGCCCACCGCGGAGCAGCTTGCCGCTGAGGACGGTGAAACGAGGCGGACCGCTGTGGATGAGGTGAAGCTCAAGCTGGCGCCTTAGGCTGCCTCCCCCTTGAGCTAACCGGCGCGCACAGTGCGCTGAGGATGTGACCGATCGCGGTCCCTGCCGCATGGCCTGTGGGCCACCGCGTCGGGCCATGGGCGGTCTGAGTTACAGCGCTGCTACTTGTGTGCGGATTGAGGGTCAAGGGTGATCGCGCCCACCAGCTGCTGTAGGCCGGCGTCGACTTGATCGAAACTGTATTCGTATTGGGGAAGCTCGCCGTCGTAGGGATCGGCGATGCCGCGCCGCTCGGCGGCCTCGGGTAGTAGGTCTCCCAGCACCACTACCTCCCTGCCGTTCCGCAAACCCATGCGCAGCACCGCGGCACGTTGGTAGGGATCCATTACAACCACCAGCTCCGCGGCCCGGACCAGGTCGCGGGTCAGCATTTTCGAGCGATGACCAGACAGATCAACGCCGCGCTCGCCAGCCGCGGAGATCGCGTGCGGTGGAGACTGCCGGTCGGGCCCGATGAACCCGGCGGAATCCACGTGTACATGGTCTCGGAACGCAGCGGGTAGGTCCCGCAGAAATGCTCCGGCGGCATACGCGCTGCGGTTGATGTTCCCGTGGCAAACGAACAGCACGGACTTGGGGAACCCGATCGCGCCGAGACCCTTGAGCGCCAGGTGCCTTCGGACCGGGTGCAGCAACCTGTACCAGGCCCTGCGGCTCCGCCGGACGACGCGGCGGGCGGCGGATTTGAGTGGCGGCGGCAACAGATCCCGCAACGAGGGGCTCATCTTTTCAACCTGCGCCACAGGGGTTCGAACCAATCGATCGTCTCACGCACGAACGGCATCATGTCGCTCAACCGAAAGACCTCCAGCTTGTCGCGCGTGGGCGAGAACGCCAGGAACTGCCCAATGGCACGCAGCCTTCCCGGGGCCGGCCCAGCGAGGCACAGCTCTTCCGGAGACCGTCTCAGCATGAGCAAGAGGCTATCTATGTCCCCCCACTCCCAGCGGCTCCTAACGCCGACCTTGTAGCGGCTGACGGGCTCGACCTCACGGCCCAAGGCGGCATCGACGAGGAGCGTCGGAAAATCGACTCCGGCATCGACGGCGAGCTGCAAGGAGCCCCAGAATCGGGCATTCACCTCCATCAGGTAGGGTGTTCTGGAGACGTGATCGACCTTGTACTCGACCATGCACACGCCGCTCCAGCCGAACATGCGTATGAGTTCGCGCGACAGTTCGACCAGTTGCGGGTCGGCTGGGTAGCTCTCCCTCAGCACGCTCACGCCACCCGAAGGAGGCTTCTCTCTGATGCGCCGGTGGGAGAACGCCGCGAGCAACTCCCCGCCCCACTCCAAGAGGAAGATCCCGACGCCGTCGCCAACGATACGCTCCTGTATCAGAATCGGGAAAGATTCAGGTGCGTACCGCTTAAGCCCGAGGCGCAGCGCCTCCGTAGAATCGGCGTAGGTGATGCCTACCTTGGACCAGACACCTTCCCTTTCTACCACGGACGCCACCGGCTTGAGCGCTACGGGGTAGTTGAGGTCTTCCCAATCCACGGGAAGATCGGCGGCAGTACGGGCCACTGTCTGCCTCGGTACAGCGATGCCGATCTCGCTTGCGGCCTTGAGAACGCTCTGCTTGTTGCTGAGACTCTGGTGGGTTTCTGCAGGCGGAAACGGGATTACGGCTGCACCAAATCGCTCTTTGGCGGGCAGCAGTGCCATGAGTGACGGGTCGGTAATCGGTATGAGTACGTCGACACACTCAGCAGCAGCGAGCTCTGCTACCTTGTCGACAAACGCTCCGGCTTGCTCGAGCGGTGAGGGGGCCAACACGTCGGATCGGGCAAAGCGGGATGCCCCAGCCAGCGACGGGCTCCGCGTCGAACACACGTGTACTTCGTGTCCACGTCTTCCCAGAGAACGGACTACGGCCAGGGCGGCGCGCTGTTCTCCGTCTGTGACCAACACCGATGCCATGGTCGGATCGAAGCTCCCTGGAATGCTGTAGAGCGCACAGGCGTTCAGATGCGCTTCTCTCCCTGCCAGCTCCACACCGCCGTGTCTTGCCGATTCCCGACCGGGAGTCGAACACCAAGATGCCAGTCAAGCCGGGTGGAACCTCGCGTCGAAGTATAGCAACCCTGATCAAAGCGGAGTGTGATTCAGATCATCGGTGACGTACAGGTAGAGGTCGGGTTACGGATGCCGTCCAGCAGCCCAGATGGCCTCACAGGTCCTTGCCGTAGACGCGGTATACTTTGCCGATCCTACCACCCATGAACTGGATTCCAGCGTTGATCTTGTCGTTGTCTTCGAGGGTCCAGCCAAGTTCACCCTGCTTGAGGCCCAGCTTCTGGGCCCCGCGATGGGCGCGCACGTACAACAGTACGCTGAGCCCCCCCAATGCACTGCCACGGAACTCGGGCATGATGCCGAGCAGCAGCAACCTGCCGGATTGAAATTGATGGCGCCCCAACTTGAGCCGCCAGACGAGCTTGAGAAGTCCCGTGGGAAACAGACGCCCATCCAGATCCTTGATGACCTCGTTGATGTTGGGAAGGGCAATCATCATCCCGGCCGGCCGGCCATCGACCTCCGCGATTGCCGTTATCTCGGGCCGGATGACCATCTTGATGAGTTTGGCCGCGTGCCTCACTTCATTGTCGGTCCACGGCACGTAACCCCAGTTGTCGCACCATGCGGCGTTGAATACCTCCCTGACGATGTTGATGTCCCGTTCGAGGTGCTTTGGGTCGGCCTGGCGCACCGTCAGGAGGGGGTGTTTTTCCACGGCGTGTGCAACCTTGAGGGCGTCGTCCGGTATTTTGCCCACCTCGTAGTACCAGCCGTAGAGATCCTTTACCTTCTCGAAGCCTGCTGCTTCCACCAGGCTGGGATAGTAGCCCGGTGTGTAGGGACACATGATCATCGGTGGCCCCTGATGATCCTCCACCAGGATTCCCACCTCTTCGTTGGTCGAGAAGCTCTCTGGTCCGAGCACCTTGTCGCAACCGTGCTGCTTCAACCAGTTCTGCGCCGCTTCGAATAGGGCGAGCGCGGTCCTGTCGTCGTCTACGGACTCGAAGAATCCGAAGAAGCCTGTCCTGTCCCCGTGGTGCTCATTGTGCAACCTGTTGGTGTGGGCCGTTATCCGCCCCACCACCTCGCCGTCGTTGCGTTCAGCCAAGAACAGCGCCGCCTCGCCGTGCTCGAAGAACGGGTTCTTGCGCGGATCGAGGGTGTCGGATACGTCGGCCAGGAGCGGCGGCACCCAACTTGGATCGTCACGATAGACGAGCCACGGCACCCTCACGAACTTCTTGCGGTCGACTTTGGAGTCGACTCTTCTGACCTTCACGCTCATCGACTCACGCCTCCTTTGGACTTTCAAAGGCGCGGAGACAGCCGTCTTCCCAGAATCGCTCGTGCCGGAGACGATTCGTCAGTCGCCGTCGGTCACCTGTTTCCAAACTCTGAGGAAGTTGCCTCCCATGATCTTCTTCACGTCCTCGTCGCTGTAACCGCGCGCCTTGAGGCCACGCGTGATGTTGGGATAGTCGTGCGCGCCACGGATGCCGACCGGCGACGGCGTGCGGGGGTACATGTCCGCGCCCAGGCCCACGTGGTCTACACCTGCGACACTCACTGCGTGATCGATGTGATCGAGCACATCCTCAATCGTGGGTCGATTCTCCAGCGGCCATTCGCGGCCAGCGCTCAGGTGCTGCGCCACGATCCGAAGATCGAGGTCCTCGATCTCGGGGACCTGTTGCAGCCAAGGTCGGCTCACCGCGTGCAGCTCGCTCATGGCTTGGGAGTATTCCGGCGTCAAGTAGTTGAGGACGAAGACTATGCCAATAACACCGCCGTTCTCCGCGAGGGCAGCCAGCATCTCGTCGCTCATGTTGCGGCGGTGGGGATTGAGTGAACGGCAGCCTGAGTGGGAGGCGATCACCGGATCCTCTGTGACCTCCAGTACATCGAAGAAGGTCTCGTCCGACACGTGGGAGATGTCTATCACCATCCCCAGCCGGTTCATCTCCCGCACCACCTCTCTACCCAGGTCGTTGAGTCCGCCCCAGCGCGGCTCATCCGCTCCCGAATCGGCCCAGTCGTGTGACACATTATGGGTGAGCGTCATGGACGACACGCCGAGGTCGGAGAACTCCCGCAGGTTCTCCAGGCTGTTCTCGATCGCATGCCCACCCTCGATTGCCAGCGGCATTGCGATCTTGCCCGCCGCGACGATGCGCTCCACATCCGCACCAGTGCGCGCTAGCTCGACCCGATCCGAGTTCTGCTCGATTGCCTCACGGGTCGCGGCCAGGAGGTCTTTCGCCTGACGGTAGCAGCGTCCGGGATGCGGATAGAGGAAGTTTTCCACGTAGAGCGCGACCGTTTGAACGTCGACCCCACCCTCCTCGAGCCGCGGGATGTCAACGTGCCCGGCGGGAAGACGTTGGCTGATATCCAGCTGCTCATAGAGAATCCTGTACGAGAGATCGTTGTGGGTATCCCATACGATGGCCTCGTGATGGAGGGTGTCGGTCCGGTCGTCGGCAGTGCAGGCCAAATAAAGGGCAGCGACACCGAGAGCGATGGCACACTTCCATCTATTCATGACGGCCTCACATCATCATCTCCCCGAATGTCGGCCGATCCGTGAGTGCTCGGGGTTCATCTTTCGCGATCGTTCAAGATCCTCACGCGGAACCCCAGTTCCTGAGACAGTGCCACCATCTCGCTGAAGATGTCTCCGTAGGCGACCGCCGCGTGGTTGGAGAGGTAGTGCGCCATCAACGTGTCACGACCGATACCCATGTCGGCTGCCATGAATGGCCACTGGCGATTGGTTCCTTCCCACCACGCATCGCGCTTCTTGGGTGGCAACTGCACTACCTCGCCACGTCCGATGTCCATCCACAGCTCGTCATTCCTAATGACACATCGCGCCCAGGTCATCTCGCCCGGCAGGCTCTCACCGGTAAAGGTGCCGCCCGGAACCGGGAAATACTCCCGCGGCTGTCTGTAGCTGTGAACGCCGTCGAGCGTGTCGGGATCTTTGTTGAACGGGTACGCCCCGCTCGAGCCCGAGTTCAGCAGCAGCCAAAGGAACCGGCCGTCGTGTTCCGCACCCCAACGCACATCGTGGAACATGACCGATTGATTCAAGCCCTTGGCCTCGAGCAGGCGCTTCATCAGCTCCATCGGGACCGCGTTTCCCTGATCGGCCTCCGTGGCGCAGACCACGGTGTCACCGTTCGACTCGGGGCGGCAGATGGAGTTGAGCAGCCCCTCGGAGAAATCGGAAGGCGGCCGCAGGTGGAGCAGTCCCAACTGATACTGCCATCCCAGACAGTCGGCCTTTTCCTCTTCGATGAGGTCCAGCACGGTCAGGTAGTCACGCAGCTGCTCGCGGGTCGCATCTTCGGTGAAGTCCTCCGCGCCCTGTTCGCCCCAGTGAAACGCCACACCCTTCTCTTTCACGAACGCCAAAGCGGCATTCAGTCGATCGTCGGTGACGGCCTGCCCGCGGTGGACGAGCCAGGCCTGGTCGACCTTGTGCTCGGTGAACCCGTGACGGTTCAGGAGACGCGGTCCGAAGTAACCGTTGATCATGCCCATCGACGTGTCACCCAACATGAGAATGAGTGCCTGACGTTGACGGAGCTGCTGCGCGACCCGCCGCGCCACGTTCGCCGCGTCTGCCGACACCGGGGCAGTGTACGCGATCCCCGCATCTCCATAGTCGATGCGACCAGACGAGCACCACTCCTCCAGCCGTGTCATGAACACGTCGTCGGTGGTCCAGTCGTCTGCATCGGTCCACACGCGGGAGAACTTACGACCCAGGCTCTCGAGACAAGCGCCGGTATTGAGTAACCCGACGAGTCCGGGCCACTCGCCCGAGAAGTTGCTGGCCAGCAGTAGAGGGTTCTCCTTCCCCACGACGCCCTCGGTGGTGTGGGGGCCGTAGAACCAATGGACGCAGATGGCGATCATGGGATCATCGATGGACCTGAGCTTCTCGATTGCATGGTGTGGTTTGGAGAGAAAACCCTCTATCAGATACGACTCCCTGCCGAGCTTCTTGAGCGCCGCCTCCATCTGTCGCGTGGTTTCCTTGACATTGGGCAGAGCCAGCTCGTTAGGGAGAGGGCGGCCATCGCCGGGCCAGAACAACGCTACTCGCTGCTTCACGGTCGTATCTCCTCGGTTTTCTAGGGTATCGGATCGCCACCTCGGCCGATGTTCTCCTGGGTGAACAGCCGCGTTCCCAGCACGATGTGCTTGGGGACTTCTTCACCACGCAGGATCGCCAGGGCAACCTCGATTGCCTCTGCTCCCCCAGTCGGGTAGAGGAAGGTCGCGTCGAGAATACCCTGCCTCACGTATTGCTGGCCTTCGTGCGGCAGAGCGTCGATCCCGACGAACATCATCTCGTTCTCCCTCCCGGCGGCGCGAGCCGCGAGCCAAGCGCCGTGGGCACCCGGATCGTTGTGCGCGTACACGACATCAATCGCGGCGTTGGTGGCCAACGCGGACTCCATCTCTCTGCGGGCGTCCGGTTCGAGCCACTTCATCTCCCCACTGAAGACAATCTGCAAACCCGTGTTCTCCTCGAGCTGCAAACCCTCGAGGAATCCGCGGTTGCGATCCTGGCCAGGAACCGATGTCATGAGACCCTTCAATTCGACGAGCCTTCCGCTGCCGCCGAGTTGCTCGCGGATCCACCTGCCGGCCTCGCGGCCGATCTTCACGTTGTCGGCACCGATGAAGGTAGTGAACTGATCTCCCTGCACCGCCCGGTCTAGTACGATCACGGGGATGCCTCGCTGGTAGGCTTCGGCCACCGGCCGGGTGAGCGGTGCTGCCTCTTTGGGACTTATGATGATCAGGTCGACACCCTGCTCGACGAACTCCTCTACCTGCGCTCGTTGCGTGAGTGACTCGTTCTGCGCGTCTTTGAAGATCACCCGTAGGTTTGCGTGCTCGGCGGCCGCCGCCCTCACGTCGGCGTCCATCTGCACGCGCCACGGCTCGCCCAGGTTGCACTGACTCATGCCAATGATCCAAGGATCCTCGGCGGTGCCGGCGTGCCCCGTCCGTTCCGCCGGACTACAGCCGATCAGCAGGAGCATACAGATGCCTGCGAACGGGACGGTGCTGCGTCTCATGCCTCTGCGCCCCGTCATCTCACCTCCGCTCCTGGACCCACACGAAGTCGATGCCGATTTCCGGCCGCTCGATTTCGGCGGGAGCCCCGGTGTAGACGAGCTCCAGCACGTGTGTTCCCGCGCTGATCTGCCGCTGTCTTAGCGTGTAGTTGCGCAGCAGCGTACGGTGCGGTCGATATAGATCCACGGACGAAGTCCCATCGGTGAGTTCTGCGGCTTCGCCATCCCACCAGACCTCCGCCGTGCCACCATTCTGATCCAGCCGGGCAACAAAGTGGATGCGGTATTCTCCGCTTGCCGCGACCGGAACGTTGAGTCTCAGCACGTCACCCACGCGGCCGGGTGGCCACACCAGAAGGCGGCCCCCTGCGTAGAGCGGGTCTGAGGCGAGCGGCATCCATACGCCACCCGTGAGCTCCTCAGCTTGGTGGAATACGGAGTTGCGGGCGCCGCCGCGCGCCGCGGGCACCCACCCGTCCGGCAAGCGCAACTCCCGCACGTCAAGCGGCATGATGGTGGCGTGATCGTCGGTCAAACCGGGGCGACCGTAATGGTAGCCGATTCGGGCATATGAAAGCCCCGGTGTCCGCTCGTGGCTGTACAACTCCATGTAAAAGCCGATGCTGCGCTCGAATGGCAGTGGATCGAGGACGTGCCAGCGGTAGTTGGTGACGAAGCCTCGATTGCCGGGACCGTCGTTGCGCGGCTGGCCACAATACGGAAAGGTGAAGATGTCGGGTGACGACCACGAGTAGTTGTAGTAGTCCTCCGACCCCGTCCCGAACAGGGACGGCTGTGCGTCCTCGTCCACGAAGACCTTCTCGTCCCCTTCCCCCCACCAACTGCCCGCGGGCGTGGGTACGGGATTGGGATTCAGCAGGATGGAGGTGGTGCCCACATACACTCCCTGGCCGCGCGCCACGAGGAAAGGCAGATCCTGCACCGCATTCGGATCCGCGATCATGTCGTGGTCCGCCCGCCAGCGGGCACGGAAGTGCATCGAGCGGTCGGGATCCCATTCGTACGGTGCCGAGCGCGCGGAGCCGGTCACGGTCACGGTCTGGTCGCCCATGTTCTCGAGCCGGACTTTCAGGGATTGCTGGAACGGCATCACGAATCGGGAGATCATCGTGCCGTCAGGCAGTACCGAGAAGGGAAGTGACTGGTAAGGGTTGATGCCTGGAGCGGCACCGAAGAAGTCACCCAGGGGCGACTGGACCTGGCCCCGGGGGTAATCATCGAAATGGATGTGCAGCACCGTTTGGCGCAGCGCTCGCTCCACCTGATCGGCTTCCAGCTTCAACTCCAGTTGCTGCAAGGCAGCCGGGCCTTCCAGGACGAGGGCGTCCACAGACTCCCCCGGTGCCAGTTCGACTGCGATGGCGTGCGGCTCACTCTGCGCGGAGGGCGGCAGGGTGGCGTCCGGATCCGCCAGCGCGGCCGTCACCCGGTCGATGGTCTCTCCGTACGTGACGAGATCCTCGGGTTGAAAGGTCACGACTCGGGTGCCGGGCGCATACTTGCGCACCTCCAACTGGTAGAAGTGGATATGGTGCAGGTTGCCGGTCCAAACGAGCCGGAGCCGGCGTGCAAACGGAATCGGGGCGTAGACCGCATCCCGCTGATAGATGGTCCGTTCCAAATTCTCCCGGTTGAGGCTGTCTGCTTGCGGGTACGCATCGAGCAGTCGCTGGAAGAAGTCGTTGGCAGGTCCGTCGTAGACCGGCTCGCTCTCCCCATCGAGCCAGAGCTGCACCGATCCGTCGATGGCGGCCGTCCACAGACGCACCATGGCGCCAGGCCCTTCGACGTCGGCCATGAGGTATTGACCGATGCTGTCTGCACCAGGTTCGCTCAGCACTGCTTCAAAGCCCGGAAGCGGTTCGCCGCCGAAGCCGTCCGAGTTGGCAAACCATTCCGGACCACCGGGGACGCTGCTGCGGCGGTCGTATGAGGATAGCTGAATGGTCTTGTAGGCCGGATCGGGGAACTCGGCGAGGCCAGCGAGGTCGATCATTTCCTCGTACAAGCTGCCGGTGGTCACCACCTCCCGCGACGTGTCCCTCGGACCACAGCCAGCAACCAGGACTGCCAGGAGTAGCGAGCCGATTGCCCAGAGCATCTCGTATGTGTTCATGTCTGCTCTCCCGCTATGTGTGACCGGGTGGTCACGAATCTCGGTCAGCTTCAACGGCATAGATGTACTGTTTGATGCAGTAGTGCGCCAGCGTGGATTCTTGGCGCTGTCGTTGGGCAGGGTGGCAACGTGCACCGAATCATTTCGGCTTCGATCTTGCGCTCTTCCTCCCGCGCTGGAACCAGACGGCGCAGATGATGATCGCCCCTGTCAACATCAGGCGCGTGGCCTCCGGAGCAGCGTTCAGGGACAGGATCTTCTGCAGGTACCCGATCGTCAGAACGCCAATCAACGTCAACACCACGCTGCCCTTTCCGCCCGCCAGCGTGGTTCCGCCGATTACGACCATGGCGATTGCATCGAGTTCGTAAGCCATCCCGGTTTCAGGATCACCATGTGTCTCCTGTGCGGCCTGACAGATCCCGGCCACCGCCGAGAAGAAGCCCGACAATGCGTATGCCGCTATCAACGTCCGTTTGACAGGGACGCCGGAGAGGCGGGCCCCCTCCTTGTTGCCGCCCACGGCATAGATGTGCCGCCCGAGCCGCAAGTGGGCCAGCACTGTCGAGGTGACGAGAACGCACAACAGAAAGACGATCGTCACGATGGAGATATTGCCGCCGAGAATCCTGCTGTCGATCATCTCGTAGATCGGCGGGTGTTCGATGAGCCGTGTGCTTCCATCCGTATCGGTCACGTAGTTGGTGACCTTTTGGCCCCCGGAAATGACTTTGGCCAGACCTCGGGCGAACACCATCATCGCGAGTGTGACGATGAACGGCTGGATCCCCAGCTGCGCAACCAGCGCGCCTGACACGGAGCCGAGCACGGTGCCGGCCAGGAACACCAGAGGAATCGCCAAGATTGCGGGCCAGCCGTGCGGGAGTGTGAACCAGGCGAACAACACCGCTGCCAATGCCAACAGGCTGCTGACCGATAGGTCGATCCCGGCGGTGATGATCACCACCGTCATGCCGCATGCCAGGATGCCGTACACCGATACCTGCCGCATCGTGTCGCGGTGGACGCTCCACCTGAAGAATGCCCCGTCGGCATTGAACAGGCAGCCGATGGCCAACATTAGCAGGAACGCCAGTAGCGCTCGGGTGACCGGCATGGCCCACCACCGGCTGAGTTGCTCGCGCCACGGCTTCCTCATGTAGCCTCTCCCGGCGCGCCGGTATTCGCATGCCCCATGGCTGCAGCCAGCACGCCATCCTTGCTGGCCTCCGCGCGGTCGAACTCGGCAGCAATCCGGCCCCGATACATCACGAGGATCCTATCGCTGAGCAGCAGCAACTCTTCCATCTCCGAGGTGATGAGCAGAATAGAGATGCCGTGAGCTACCCAGTCACGCATGAGCCGGTAAATATCGGCTTTAGCGCCCACGTCCACTCCCCGCGTCGGTTCGTCGAGCAGTAGCACGCTCGGCTCGGTCAGGAGACAACGCGCCAGGTAGACCTTCTGCTGGTTCCCTCCCGACAGCGTTCGAACCGGGGCGTGGAGCGAAGGGGCGCTCAAGTTGAACTCACGGGTGAGATGCTCTACTGCGTCGTGCTCTTGTTCTCGCCGCACCCATCCCAGGAAGCCGCAGAACCGTACGAGGCTAGCCAGGCTCGCGTTGTGCACTACCTCCATCTCCGGCGCGAGTCCCAGTGCCTTGCGGTCGTTCGTGAGCAGAACAAGGCCGTGTTCGACGGAGTCCAGTGGATCCTTGATCTCGAACGGCTGCCCGTGCAGGCGCACGTCGCCGCTGACTCGCCCGCCGAGCGCACCGAACAGGGCGTGCAACAGGTCACTCGTCCCCGAACCCTGCAGTCCGGCGAGTCCCACGATTTCTCCACTCCTGAGGGTGAACGACACGCCATCGACCAGGAAGCGGTCCCACAGCTCGGGGTGGGCTACGCGGAGATCGCTCACCTCGAGTGCCGGGTCGTCGGACAAGGTACGGTCTGCTGCTTGCTCCTCGGCCAACTCGCGGCCTACCATCCAGCGCACGAGTTCGCTTGGCGGAAGCTCCTCTCGTGTTGCCGAGCCCACCAGCCTGCCGTCGCGGAGCACGGTGATGCGATCGGCCAGCAGGTAGATCTCTTCCATCTTGTGGGTGATGTAGACGATACCCCGACCGCGGCTGCGCAATTCACGGATTCGTCCGAACAGAAACTCGACCTCATGCTCACTGAGCGCGCTCGTGGGCTCGTCGAAAATGATCACCCTCGCGTCTCGCGCCAGCGCCCGGGCGATCTCCAGCAGCTGCTGGCTCGCGATCGGCAGTTCCTCCACCAGCCTGCCGGGAGCGATCTCGAGTCCCATCTCGCTCAGAACGCGAGCGGCCTCTGACTCCTGGAATGAGAAGTCGACCGTGCCGTACTGCCCCGTGGTCTCGCGCCCCAGGAACAGGTTGTCAGACACGCTCATCGATGGAACGAGCGAGAGTTCCTGATGAATCGTGGCGATGCCAGCTCGGGCGGCGTCCAATGGACCGGCAAACCGCTCTGGGCGACCGAACACTTGGAGTTCGCCCGCGAAGTCATCGAAAACCCCGCAGAGAACGTTGATCAGCGTGCTCTTGCCGGCGCCGTTCTCGCCCGCAAGTACGTGCACCTCACCCGCCTCAACCGTGAAATCGACGCCGTGCAGGACCTCCACCGGACCGAACGACTTGCGGATCCCCCGCATGGTCACGAGTGGGCTGGTCGTCATCGATCGAGGCTCAATTCCCTCTCAGAAGTGGTGCAGGAAACGTCAGCGCACAAGTATATGACCGGATGAAGTGCTTGGTTAGGGCGGGGTTCGACAATCGGACAGCGCTCCGAGGATGTGCGGTGAGGAAAGGAAGCTGGGTAGATAGCGCTGCAGTCACAGGGGCTGCGGTGTGGCTTTAGCGTTGTCGCAGAAGTGGCCGCGGCCTGCCGCTACACGCCACCGTGATCCGCACGTCTTCACGTTGGGCCCACGGGTACCAGGAATGGCCCAGCTTGATGCGGACGTCGGGGCGGGCCTCGGAGTCAACAAAGAACTGGGCGATTTGGCCCTCGTCCACCCAGCCCAGCCGGTCTTCTGTAGCCCAGATGTGGTAAACGTACACCCGACCCTCGGTCTGGTTGAGGGCTTCGACCCGCCATCTGGTGCAACGCTCGGTGGTGTCGGCCACGGCCGGCGCGGCGGGCGCGGCGCCAGCCCGGGCGCAGGCCAGAGCCGCGCCCAGCCCCATGCAGGTGAATAGGCGGAATATGCTGGGCAGGCTCCAGATCCGAGCGCGGTTCCATAAGGGGAAGCCGGTTGCGTTTGACATGCCGCCTGAAGATAACTGGGACCGGCCGATTCGGGGCGAGACGGCGCTGTTTCTTCCACCAGTGGCGCGGACGTCATCGGCGCACGAGTATTGGGCGGGATCAAGTGCATAGTTAGCGTGTCGGGACACACCACATCGTGGGACCATCAACGGATGGCCAGTGTATTCGGGGAATACCGCGGCCTGAGCTGCACACAGAAGAGGAGCACCACGTGAACAGAAGCGGTGCCATCGGCATCGGGGGTTCGTTGTGGAAAGCCTGCTGATACAACTCGCCGCGGTCGTCGTGCTGGGAATCGGAGCGACGTGGCTCTCATGGCGATTCCACCTGCCCTCGATCTTGTTGTTGCTCGTGGTGGGGTTCCTGGCGGGATCAGTGACAGGACTGCTGGATCCGGACGCCCTGCTCGGAGACCTCCTCTTTCCCGTGGTATCTCTGTCGGTTGCCGTGATTCTGTTCGAAGGTGGATTGAGCCTCGACATTGCCGAGCTGAGGGATATCGGGCGGGTCCTGCGCAACCTGATAACGATCGGCGTGCTGGTCACATGGGTTGGCGCAACTCTACTAGCGCGCGTGTTGCTCGGATTCGATTGGGACCTCGCCACCTTGTTGGGCGCCATTCTCGTTGTGACTGGTCCCACCGTCATTGTGCCGCTGATGAGGCACGTGCGGCCGTCGCACCGCGTTGGATCGGCGATCAAGTGGGAAGGCATCGTGAACGACCCACTGGGTGCGATTCTCGCGGTGCTCGTCTTCGAGGTCATCATCGGCGGTGGCCAGGAATTCTCTGCCGATACCGTCGTTGTCGTGCTCACGGCCTTGGCCGCGGGAACAATTCTGGGACTGGCCGGCGCGGCATTGTTGGTCGTTGCCTTGAGGCGTTATTGGATTCCCGACTTCCTGCAGAACCCGGGGGCGCTGGCCGTAGCGCTGGCCGTGTTCGCGACCGCCAATCTGTTGCAGGAGGAATCGGGGCTTCTCGCGGTCACGGTGATGGGCTCGGCTTTGGCGAGTCAGAAGCTCGTTTCGGTCCGCCACATCGTGGAGTTCAAGGAGAACCTGCGGGTGCTACTGATCTCCATTCTCTTCATCGTGCTCGCTGCGCGCATTCCGGTGTCTGCGCTGCTCGAGACGAGTGTGAGCGGTCTACTGTTTCTGGGTGGTCTGATTGTGTTGGTCAGGCCGGCAGCGGTCGCGCTGGCTACACTGCGAACTCGTCTGAACTGGCGAGAACGGTGCTTTCTGGGGTTCATGGCGCCGCGGGGGATCGTCGCGGCTGCCGTCTCTTCGATCTTCGCCCTCGAACTAGTGCAGTCGGGCCATCAATCCGCCGAGCAACTGATCCCAATCACGTTCCTGGTCATCGTGGGGACGGTGCTGGTGTACGGCGTCGCGGCCGCTCCTGTTGCCAGGTGGCTCCGCGTTGCGTCGCCCGACCCGCAAGGGCTGTTGATCGTCGGTGCCGACCCCTGGATCCGGTCGGTGGCGGAGTTGCTGCAAAGAGAAGGGGTGGAGGTGTTGCTCGTTGACTCCAACTGGGCCCACGTGGCGGCGGCCCGGCAGAGCGGGCTGCGGGCGCAGTACGGCAATGTTCTGGACGAGCAGGCGATGGACGCGTTGGATCTGGACGGCATCGGTGGCCTGCTGGCAGTGACCTCCAACGACGAGGTCAATGCGCTCGCCGCCCTGCATTTTGGCGAGGTGTTCGGGCGCGCGCGGGTTTACCAG
>CP070666.1:5023262-5045694 GCA_020351775.1 Gemmatimonadota bacterium
CAGCCTGAAGACATCAGACTGGACATAATCACTGCGGACCGCATCGGCTGGGCAGCGGTCGCGACACACCGACTGCTCGGCAGGATCTGTGGCATGGCCGTGGGGTCGGGCACTCCGCCCGGGTGGCCTGAAGGAGCAGCCAGGTGCGGGTAACAGCGACGGACGCGAACGCCGCAACGTAATTGGGCGACCCCTCTAGCGCTCCCTCTCGAGGATGATCTCGTAGTACTTCGCGGCGCCATAGCCACCGATCCCCGGAGCAAACACCTGGACCAACCGCCAACCGTCTCGCGCGTGCTGGTGGATTATTTCCTGGTAGGTCTGCTTGGCGGCCTTGCGGGCAGCGATGATTCCTTCGCCCAATCGGACGAACTTGTATTCGTAGTTCTGTCTCACGATCCCTCGCTGTCTCTGCAACCTCGGGTTGCCGGTTGACGAGTAAGTGACTGCGACGACAACCTCCGGCCGCCGCAGCGCCGCTAATGCAAAATGGACTCCGCCGATCTCAGTAGCCCAACCCGCTGCCCACTGGATAGCGCTCGCCGACGGTGACCGGCAGTCTACCTGCTGGAATGATCTCGCCTGTCAACGCCTTGATGAATGACTCAAAATAGATTTCCTGGTTGCCGTACCAGCCCCTCTCACCGTACCCGGCGAAGAACGCGGAGACGTCGGGGATCTCTCGAATGAGATGAGGGTTCCCGTACGCCATCGCAACGACACCGTCGGGCTTTGCCGCGATGACCCTCTGCAAGAAGGAAAGATCGCTATCCGGGATCGGCGTTGCGTCGCCGTACCTGTCCCGCTGAACGAACAGCGAAAGGATGACGAGGTCGGACTCTGCTACCGCCTGCCAAGCCACTTCGTAGACCGCGGGATCCAGATTGGGGCGCAGCGTGAAGCTTCGGATGCCCGGGTAGGCGGCCGTGAGTTCTGCGCTGAGTGCCTGAGGCGACGGATCGTTTTCGTACTTCTGTACGTTGATGTTCACGGCCCGCGCGATCCGACTCGCCATCACCGGCAACACACCCTCGTTCTTGAGGAGCGTTAGCGACCGATCGGCCACCTCCTGCGCAATCGCCCAGTGTGACGGCGTGCCGACGAACTCACCAGCCCGGGAACCATCTGTAAAGCGATCATTGTGAAGATCGAGCCGGGCCTTGAGAGTCAGGAGCCTGCGCACCGCGTTGTCGACGCGGCGTTCGCTGATGCGCCCGGATCGCACGGCGGCCACGAGCGCGTCGATTGTCGCCACCGGATCTCTGGGCTTCAAGATGATGTCGTGCCCCGCTTCGAACGCTCTAACCGCGACTTCCTCCGCGCCAAACCGCGCGACCACGTGGTCGTACCACAGGTCATCTGTAGTCAGTATCCCGGCGAATCCCAGACTGTCGCGCAGCCATTCCGAAGCGAGTCTCGGTTCCACGCTGGCAGGCAGCTCCGATCCACCGGTGACCGCAGGCACCGCAATGTGCTCGCTCATCACGAAATCGACACCGGCATCGATGGCGTATTTGAAGGCCAAGAATTCCTGTGCTGCCACGGCCTCAGCTGGCTTGTCGTTCCAGGCGAACGGCGCGTTGCCCGGCATCGGCTCGATGTCGCCTCGTCCCGGGAAGTGCTTGGCCGAGGTCAGCATGCCGTTGTCGTGGTAACCCCTGACGTAGGCCGCTACCATTCGGCCAAGCAGATCGAGATCACCACCGAACGAGCGAACACTCTCGGCCGGATTCTCGGCACGGAGTGAGATATCTACTACCGGCGTGTAGGTCAGATGGATACCCATCGCCCTACCTTCTACTGCAGCGGCCGCGGCGGCGCGGTACATGAGGTCCTCCGACCCCACGGCGGCGAACGCCATGTTGGCTGGGTACTCGGTTGCTCCACTGACCTGCTGCCCCGGGCCGCCCTCGAAGTCGGCCGCCATGAGGATCGGAATCTCCGACTCTCGCTGCAGCCGATTGAGCAGGTGGGCCACGTCACGCGGAGTACCGCCGTACAGGACGAACATTCCAAGTCCGTGTTCGCCCGCAAGCCGCAGCCACCGCTGCATGCGAGGGTCTTCCTCGGCCAGGTAACCGCCCGTGATGTCCGAGCACATGAGCTGCCCGACCTTCTGTTTCAGTGTCAAACCGGCCAAGGTCTGCTCCACCCAAGCGGCAGCGTCTTCGCGCGATGCCTGTGCACGAGCAGCATCGGCGTCGCCTACAACTACAAGAGAAATGAGGACGCCAATGACAACCGGCGTTGCAGGGGACAGAAGAGATCTCATGTGTTCCTCATTTCACAGCGCTGGTTCTAAGATCGACAACTGCACCAAGATCCACGCGCCTCCACGTTTGTCCAGGACCAGAGCCGTCGTACATCAACGCCGCGGGGGACGGAGGCCAGCTCGATCTGAGGTCATCGGTGGAAGCAGTGCCTCCCTGGGGCTCCAAGCGGTCACCGTCGCAGATGGTGACCCACACCTACAGCTCACTGAGTTGGAGTTACCGAACAGATAAATCAGGCCTACACGAGATGACACCGAAGGACCGTGCCGCGCCGTGTCCTAGGAGGCACGACGCAAGGACTCCACGATCTCGGCCTGCGTTGGCGCCGACGGTTGCGCGCCAAGCTTCGTGACCGACAGCGCCGCGGCGGCGTTGGCGAATCGCACCGCCTCGAGTATCTCGCTTCCATTCGCAAGGCCAACCGCCAACGTACCGTTGAACACGTCGCCTGCAGCCGTAGTATCAACCGCCTCCACCGCAAAGCCCGCAACCATCTCGCGCTGGTTCGAGTCGAACACGAATGCGCCGCGGGCACCCAGGGTGATCACGACCGTGCCAACGCCCATTCCCGACAGTTTCTCTGCCGCAGCTTCCACGTCGGCCTCACTCGACACCTCGATGCCCGTGAGCAGCGCCGCCTCGGTCTCGTTGGGCGTGAGTATGGAGACATGCTGCAAGATGTCCTCACCGAGTCGTTGAGCTGGGGCTGGATTCAGTATCACCGTCACGCCGGACTCCGCCGCCAGTTCTACCGCTGCCCGCACCGTCTCGATCGGTGTCTCAAGTTGCGTCACCAAAACGTCCGCGGCGAGGATCGCGTCGCCGGCAGCTCGTACGTCTTCAGGTGTGAGGTTTGCGTTGGCGCCAGATGCCACAGCTATGCTGTTCTCGCCGTCCCGATCGACGAATATCAGTGCCACGCCCGATGGTGCGGTCGGGTCTTCCAGTACGTACCGAATGTCGATCCCGTCCGACTCGAACCCTTCCTTTGCCTGACGACCAAACATGTCGTCACCCACGCGCGCAACGAATGTGACATCGCCTCCGGAGCGTGCTGCAGCGACGGCCTGGTTTGCGCCTTTGCCACCTGCTGCAATAGAGAACTCGCCTCCCAGCACCGTTTCACCCGGCCGCGGGATTCGATCGAGTTGGATTATCATGTCGGTGTTGGAACTCCCGACCACTACGACCTTGCCACTCATAGGACCTCTGCCTGTTAGGCTACGCTGTCAGCTGCCGGCATACACCGTCAGCCCGAGACCGACGATGTAGAATACGAACATCAACGTCAGAAGACTGCCGGTCTTCGGTGGTGCATCCTTGGACTCCCGGCAGATGTTCCAGATGACACCGCCTGGGATGCCCACCAAGTGGAGTCTGGCGCTGCCCTTACTCCGAGCCATTGCCGCTGCGGCCACCACAGGACCGTCATGCCAGGCTACCTGTTCCGCGCTGGCCCAAGATAATAACCTTACTCATTGCGGACCGGCTGAGCCGGTTGGATAGCCCGCCGGGCTCGCCGTCGTCAATTCTGAGGAACCTATCAATGTGGATGAATGAGACTGGAGTCTGGCCGACCCGGCTCCGAATCATGCTGTCTGCCGCCGCACTCTGGGGTCTGGCGGGGTGTGGCGGGGGAGATGAGCCCCGCGCAACGCCGCTCGACTCGACGTCGGTCGATAGCCTGTCGGCGGAAGGGTTGATCGTGTTGCCTGACACGGCTGTGACGCAACCGGGGGCCCCCGGAATCACGGCTGCAATCGACAGCCTGCGTGAGCGGACCGCGAGGCTCGAGTCCCAGGTCGATCGGCTCCGGCCGGCGGGGGCCGGCGATCCATTGGGAATGCTGGGTCAGAGTGGGCAACAAGCAGGTGAGCGGGAGGGGCTCGACGCGCAACGGAGGGTGCAGGAGACGGCGCAGGATGTCAGCCGCTTCGTGTTTCGGGCGATCTGGGCCGCGATACTGGTGTTCGTGGCGTGGTCAGTCATCCGCGCATCGGTGTGGGTGCTGGAACGACTTTCGGAACGGAGCGCGCGGCGCCGGCTGCTGTTCAAGCGGCTGATTCCCATCGTGCGCCTCATGGTGTGGGCGCTGACGCTGTTTTATGTGGTAGCTGCCGTGTTTGAGGTCGATCGTGCGGGCTTGCTGGCGGGGACAGCCGCTTTGGGTGTCGGCATTGGATTCGCGGCCCAGGGTGTGCTCAAGAACTTCTTTGGCGGCCTCATCATCATTTTCGATCAGCCGTTCCAGGTGGGCGACAAGGTTCGAGTGGGCGGGACCTACGGCGAGGTCGTGTCGATAGGGATGCGGGCCACGCGTATCGTCACGCCGGACGACAATCTCGTATCGGTTCCGAACGCGCAGATAGTCGAGGACCAGGTGGCCAATGCGAATGCCGGGGCCCTCGATTGCCAGGTGGTGATCGACCTCTATTTACCGGGGTGGGTCGACGTTACGAAGGCCAAGGCAATCGCCCACGCCGCGGCCGTCAATTCGCAGTACACCTATCTGGACAAGCCGGTGGTGGTGAACGTGAAGGACGAATTCGACCGGGTCTTCCTGACACATCTGGTAGTCAAGGCATACGTGATCGATACGCGGTACGAGTTTGCGCTTGCCAGCGACGTGACCGAGACTGCCAAGGCCGAATTTCAGCGGTTGGGCATGATCCCGCCGATGCCGATGGACCGCGACCTCGCGGCGGCCGCGCACTTGGACGAGGTGGTCCGATGAGCGGCGCGGCGATGAATGACGCCGGGCTCGAGCCTCAGGCCCCCGAGTCGGAGAGCGAGCGCAGTAGACCAAATCCCGTTTCCGCTTTGTGGGCTGAGCATGTAGAGTCGCTCGCCAAAGCGACGCGCTCTGAGGTCTCGTCAATCCGGGCCGATGTATCGGAGCGTATCGCTCAACCGCTGAGGGAGTGTCTGCAGCGTACGGCAGAAGTCCACGCTGCGCTCCTCGGGAAGCTGACCCCGGGTGGCGCGGGTGGAAGGGAGGCGAGCCAGGCCGATTTGGCCGCCTTCCGCAGGGCCGCGGCTGCCGAGATTGGTGAACGATTGCTGGTGGCGCTGAAGGAGACAGATGCACCTGCGGTCGTCACGCGGTTGGTACTCGAGCGTCTGGAGCGGCTGCGGGGCATAGCGCGGCGGGTGCCGGAGGAGACTGTGCTTCCGGATGAGCTGGAAACCTATCTGCCGGCGCCGGGAGACGGGCTTTCGGTGCGATTGCACAAGCTTTGGCTCCGTGGCACCCGGCGATTGCGCTCTTGGCGTGACTCGAGCGCGAAACTGGCTCTCAAGCTTCCGCGCCGTGCGCCACCACCCCCACCACCTTCCACCAGACTGGTCCCGCTCCGACAGCTGCTCTGCTTTCACGTCGATCAGCGCGTTGCCCCGGCCGCGCTCCAGCTCCACGATTCCATGCAACATTCCATCGCCCGGTGTTACGCCCGGCTCGAGCGCGATGCGACAGACTGGTCGTTTGGCCTGCTCGAAGCGGACGACACATTCGGACTAGAGGATCGCGTCACGTTGCGCGACAGGAGCAACGCAGGCGGAGCGATGGACACTGGTGTGCAAGGCGGAGGCGCGTCGAGCCCGATCGCCATAGAGAGCGCAGTCACCGCATTGGAGCGGCTGGTCAGTGAGGAGATCGACCTCGAAACGGATGAACCCAGTGGCCGGTGCGACGCGCTTCTGACCGACGGCGAGAGACTACTACGGGCGGACCTCGTGTCTGCAGGCACACCGCTGCTCAGATCCGCGAAGCGACGCGTGCCGGACGACGGAAGCCCGACATTGGAGCGGCTGACAGCCAGTCATGGTCGCTGGGCCAAGTGGCATCGGCAGATGTCGAACAGACTGACGCTCAATCACTCCGTCCTGGTGCTGCGCGAGGCTCTTGCCGACCGGGCCGAGGAGATCCTGCGGGACCTCAGGAACGATGCGCTGGATCCGATTCTAGCGGCCTTAGATGAAGCAGAAAGCACGATCGAGACCGCCCGCCGGCAGCTGGAGACCGCGTTCTCCGCCCAGCAGCAGGTCAAGCAACTGGCGGATGCGATGAGAACGATAGAGCGGGATGCGACGCAGCGCATCAGCAGCACGTTTCGCAGCGCGGTTGCCCGTGACGCTCAGGGTTCCCTCACCGATCCAGGGCTCGACCACTGGAAAGAGCTGATCGTGTTGGTGACTCAGCTGCCGAACGATCTGGCGGTGCATGGACGCGGCCGCGATGCGCAAGCGGACGTGGAGCCGGACAAGCGCCCCTTTGCAATCGACCTACGCGAGATCGCGACAGATGCACTGTCGCCGGCATGGCCGGTTCTGCTATCCGAGGCGGCAGAGCCGTTGAAAGCAGCGATCACCCGCACGTGGGTCGGGGCAGAAAAGCTCCAGTACGTAATCGACTACAACCTCAGCGCCGCCATCGACGAACTGGTTGGCGCGGCTGACTCCGAGCGTGAAGCCGCAGCGAGGGCGCCGGAACGGGACTCGCAGCCCGTAGGGCCACGAGACAGCGCCTTCGCGCTTGCGACCAACGCAGTGCGTCGCTCGGGAGAGCTCGTCGATGAGCTACGGGCGTCGTTGCAGGCGCCATGGTCCCAGTTCACGCGGACATTCGACACCGCCGTGCACGATGACTGGCAGGATCTGATCAACCAGGTCAAATCCGACGACCTGATGATGGAGCGGTGGGTCGGCATGCGCACGCGAGCGTTGCGCCGCGCCGAGCGGACCCAAGACCGAGTCGAGTTGCTGTGGAAGAAGGGTGTCTCGGCAGCCAAGCAACGCACGGCGGTAGCGCGCCGCTTTGCCACGCAGCTGCTGCGCCGCGGCCGCTCTGCCGTTGGGGTCGCCGACGCGGCTGAAGAGGCGGAAGCCACCATCGCGGAAGCTCTGCAGGGTGCCGAGCGTATACGCAAAGCCCTGCCCCTGGTATACCGGCGCCTGTTTTCGTTCGAAGTCGTTGCAGACCAGTCGTTGCTCGAGGGCCGAGGTCGTGATCTGGTTGGAGTGCGCAGGCGGTTCGAACGGTGGAAGAAGGGGAGCGGGCCAGGCACCCTCATCCTGGCAGCACCGGTCGCCAGCGGCAGGAGCAGTTTCCTGGAGGCGCTCCGTTTGAAGGTGTTCGATGGGTGCACAGTGAGGACGCTGCAATTGCGAGAGCGGTTTGACCATGCCGATCGCCTGATCGCAGCTATCAATGAGGCGCTCGACACGCCGCACCGTGCGGTCGATCTACCGCAGCTGGAGGCGGCGTTGAAGCTGGCCCGGAACGACACGGAACCGCTCGTGTTCATGATCGACGACTTGGAACACGTGATGCTTCAGGCAGCCGGCGGCATGGATGTGATGCAACGGCTGTTGGGGCTGATGCTGCGAACAGACCATGCGGTATTCTGGATCGCAACCATCAGCGACGAGGCCTGGCGCTACGCCCGTGTCGCAGCCGCCGCATCCACGGCTTCGGTCGGTAGCTATGCGCTGGCCCCATTGGAAGGCAAGGAGGTCGAGGACGTGATCTTGGGACGGCATCACCGCTCGGGCATGACGTTGCAGTTCGTAGCCCCGCAGGATCCGTCCCCCTTGCTGAAACGTCGGCTACGGCGCGCTCAGACTCCGGCGCGACAGCAGGAGATTCTCCAGGAGTTGTTCTTCGACAGCCTGGGCCGCCACGGCGGTGATGACTTGACGCTTACGATGCTCTATTGGCTGCGTTCGGTTGAGTTCCAGGAGGATGGAGACGTAGTTGCCGTGCGACCGTTGCAGCCGATCAGCTTCGCCCAACTCCGAAGCCTGGAACTGGTGCAGCTGTTTGCACTCAAGGCTTTCATGGTGCACAACACGTTGACCGCAGCAGAACTCGGCACTGCGCTCCGTGCGACTCCCGACCGCGCTGCGCTGATCCTCGAGTCGTTGATCAACCTCGCCCTCATCGAGCGAGTCCCTGCCGACGGCGCGGTTCTGGGTCACGCCATAGACACGGCTGCAGATCGCTTCAAGCTCACCCGAGTGGTGGTCTACCCGGTGGCGGAACGGCTGCGCGGGGCGCGAATCATGTACTGAGGCGGCTGCGTGGCGATTTCTTCGACGTGATGAGAAACCACTTCAACGTCGCCGAGGGAATGCTCATCCACCTGGCCCGAATGCCGAGGAAACAGCAAGATACCGGGCCAGGGGTTTAGGTCTTCGGAAGGTTCGTGTTGCTACGGCAGCGTTGCGATCCAGGAACCGTCATCGAACCACATGCTGCGCAGTTCCTCCAATATGCCGAGGCCGGCCGGACCGTCCATATAGTTCTGTATCAGACTGCGGAACATGAGATCATTAGCCGGCACGGCAACACCGATCGGCTCAATGGTCAGCAGCTCTGCGAGCGTCACCAGCCCCCGATCAGGATAACGAAGCACTGCCAGGACACAGATCGGCATGTCGGCGACCAGGGCGTCGACGGTGTCATTGATCACCATCTGCACGGCCTCTTCGTAGTCCTCGACCGTGGTGAGTTGCGCTTCGGGCACGTAGCGCTCGATGAACTCCTGGCTGGTCGACCCCTCGAGTGCCGCCAACTTCAGGTTGGCCCTGTTGATGTCCTCCGCTTCATCTATCGCGGCCAGGGCGCGAGAGTTGGTGAGGATCGACTTGCCGGAAACCATGTACGGTCCGACGAAGAGCATGTCGCGTGCCCGCTGCGCGGTGATCGCCATCCCCGATATCACGGCATCGACCTCGCCCGCTTTGAGCGCCGCCCGCAGTTGGCCGAAAGGTTTTGTGACTATGCGCAGCTCGACCCCCATCGCCCCTGCCAATAACGTGGCCAGCTCGTAGTCCATGCCGGCCATAGCCCCACTGCGGTTGCGGAAGTTGAAAGGCGGCTGGTTCCCTGACATCCCCACGCGCAAGGTGTCGCTCGTCATCACTCGCTCCAGGATCGGCGCGTCCTGAGCTGCTAGATCGCCGATCGCAAACACGAACCCCGCCGCTACGAGACTGAGATTGAGTAGGATGTTCCTTGCTAGGCGCATGTGCTTTCTCCGTGACATGATATGAGGCCCGGTTTGCGCTACAGCCGACCATGCCGGAAGCGCTCCCCGTCCAGAATTGAGCAGCAAGTATCGCAAGAGCTGGGAAATCGGGCAAGGGAGGTACGCAGCTGCTCACAGCCGGCGACACGCCGCGGTCCGTTTCTCCAGGCTACGGGATCCGATCGAGCTGAATAATCATGTCGCTGTTGAAGCTATCGACCACCAATACCTCTCCGCTCATGGGACCTCTGCCGCTCAGGATACGCTGTCAGGTGCCGGCGTATACGATCAGCCCGAGACCGACGATGTAGAAGACAAACATCAGGGTCAACAGATTGCCGGTCTTCGGAGGTGCATCCTTGAACTCCCGCCAGATGAACACACCCCAGAAGGCGGCAATCATGGTGGCTCCCTGACCCAGTCCGTACGATATCGACGGACCGGCCACCCCTGATGCTATGATGCTGAACGACATCCCGATGTTCCAAATGACGCCGCCAAGGATGCCAATCAGGTGCAGTTTGGCGCTGCCCTTCGTGACGTAATCACCGTACGGCACCGGATCGCCCACGAACGGCTTCTTCATCACGATCGTGTTCCAGGCGAAGTTGCTGAGCAGCAATCCTACCGAGAAGAAGAACACCGCTGTATACGGCGTGAGCCGTCCCGCCTCCGGGCTTGCGAAGTCGGTCGCCATCGATGCAACGACGAACCGGAAGAAGAACCCCATCAATACGCCGGCTGCGACTGAGATCAGTATCCCTTTGGCGGTCGTTTGCTTGTCACTCGGGAGCCGTTTATAGGCGAGCGCATCGAGAACGATCGCGATAACGACGCCGGCCACACCCGCAAACAATATGATCGGATCACCTGCAGGCAGCTTGATGTAGTTCACTACAACGCCGATCACCAAGGCCAGGCCGACGCCGATCGGAAACGCCACCGCCATGCCCGCGATGTCGATCGCCGCCACCAACAGGATGTTCGACAGATTGAACACGATTCCGCCGAGGAGGGCGGACCAGATCGCACCGCCGCTGGCTTGCCCGATGTCGGCAAAGAACGATCGCCCGAGGTCGCCGAAGCTGCCGAGCGTGAGCGCGAAGATCAGTGAGAGGAGCAGCACGCCGACTGCGTAGTCCCAGTAGAACAGCTGGAACCGCCACTCCTTGCTGGCCAGCTTCTGCGTGTTGGCCCACGATCCCCAGCACAGCATCGTCACTGCGCACATCAAGACCGCTACCGGATACGACTCGACTATTACCACAACGCACCTCCCTCGTCACTTCCGAGCCAGTCAGTGTCTTCCGAGACCGTCCTACCTGAACACGACCAGATATGACAACGAGACGTCCGTGCCACTCGATTGGTCCCCGTCGGTCCCGACGTACTGTTCGCCCCTCACGACAACCCGCAGTCGGTGCTCGCCGTCCTGGAGGCCGAACGCGTGCCATACCGACTCGTGGGACTTGGTTGCGTCCTCGTCGGAGTAAACGTCTACGGTACGGTGCAGCTCGCCGTCCAGGTAGATATCCGCTTTCCCGCCGGATGGCATGTAGGAGCCGGCTATGATCGCGCCTGTCCCCCGCAACTCTATGGAAGCCTCGGCGCCCGCGGTGCCGTTCCACCGTTCCGTTCCCACCCAGCTGCGCGACGCAGGGCTTTCCTGCTCCCAATCGCCGCTGAATATCCAACGGGGATCGTCGACCAATACTCGCTCCACCGGCGACCCGTAATCGTCCCAGAGATCGAGCGCTGCGGGCTGGAATTCCTGTGTTCGCACAGTGACACTGTCACCCTCGACGCTGCCGCCGGTTCGTTCCACCATCGCGATCGCCCGTCTGAGCGTACTCTCGACGATCGTGTTGAACGTGTAATCGGTGTAGGAGAACTTCTCGTCGGCGATGGTGGGAATGCCGCTCGTGTATTCGGTCGGGATTCCCTCGTATCCCAGAATCACGCCGAGAACGCCGGCGGCGCTGGCCGGGTTGCAGTCGGAGTCCTGACCCGCGCGCGTGGAGATCTTCATCGTCTCGTAGAAATCCCCGCCACCATACAGGAGCCCGAGCGCGATGTAGGCGCCGTTCAGCTTGGCGTCGATATTGAACGGTTGCAGCGCGCCGGCCGGACAGGGCTCGCGGCGATCCCACTTCTCGTTGACCAGGCGCCATGTTTCGGTCCAGTCGTCGGGGTGTAGCCGCGACCACTCCAGCACGTCGGCAATGACCTGGGCGTACGGGCTCTCGGGCGGCAGCGTCGCAAGGCCGGCCTCGACAACTCGTCTAGGATCGCTTTCGAAAAACGCAGCGGAGTACATGCCGCTGACGAATACGCCGCCTAGGATACCGTCGCCGTAGTTCATCACCCGGCCCGCGCGGAGACACAGATCGTTCGATGCCTGCGGCATACCGGGTGTCATCAGGCCGATGAAGTCCGCCTCGATCTGGAAGTCGATATCGTTCGCGTGAGCGTTGTATTCGGGCGTTCCGCTCAGCGTAGCGGGCACGCCTCTCCTGAGCGCTCTACGCGCGGCCAGATTGGCATGCCACAGGTGGTACTCGGCGTCGCGGAACATCGCGCCGAAGTCGTCGGTGGTGGCATCGAGGCCCTTCTCGTCGAGCACGGCCGCGAAGGTCATGTCGACATACAGGTCGTCCTGGTTGAGGGTGCTCACGATTCGCTCAGGCCGCCACTCGGGGAGCGCTTCCTCCGGGACGAGTTCGCCCAGATAACGGAACTCGGTGGGTTCACCGAAGCTCACCCCGATCATCTGGCCGGCCCAGCCGCCACGGATCTTGTCTTCCAGCCGGGACAGCGACATGGTCTTCTCCTCATCACCATTCCCTGCGCAGGATGCGGTGCCGAGGACTATCAGGAGTGCCAGCCCAGCGGGCAACAACCTAGGGATCATGTGTTCCTTCCTCCGTTTCTGCGTCGGATCTATGGCTGGGTCATGAGGGTGACAAAGTGTTCTATGAACCGCGGATAATCGAGGTCGAACAGGACCTCGACTTGCCTGACGCCGGGCGGTGGTTCCAGAGATCCATCCCAGTAGAGAGTCGCGCCATATGACGCGCCGTGATCGATCTCGACGTCCAACCACAGCGTATCCGAGCGTTGCACCACGCTGGGTTCGAGCAGCGACAGCACTGCGATCTGGTCGTACATCAGGCTGGTGACCGGCGCCCAGTGATCCGCTATGAAGGTGTCGGCGAAATAGCGCGCAATCGGCGACCCGCCTCGAGCGGCCGCCTCCGCCACCTCGCGCGTGAACGGTGCCTGCCGGCAGATGTTGAGCGGTGTGACGACGATCTCGGGCCAGGGTGCCCGAAGCACCATGCGGGCCGCCTCCGGATCCATCCAGAAGTTGAACTCGGGCCGCGTGCCGATCCCGCCACCCATTACCACCAACCGCCTGGCCAGCCGAGCCATCTCGGGGTCCAGTGAAACGGCGAGCGCAATGTTGGTCAGCGGGCCGATGGCGATGACAACCACCTCTCCCGGGTTGTCGCGAACCGTTCGAATTAGGAACTCGGTCGCGGAGAGCGGCTCCACTGCCTTTTGAGCGAATCGCGAGTCGGGCGGTCGCACCTCCTCGCGGCCGGGACCGTCCAGTTTCCACGCTCCCTTGTACCCCCCCTCGCTGGTCTCACCGTACAGGGACTCTCGCAACCTCATCTCTTCCATGCTGTTCACGAGAGGGTATTCGGCACCCGCGTGGACCGGCACCTCGTCGCGGCCCGCGATCTCGAGCAGGCGCAGCGTATTGGCCACCTCTTGGTCCAGCCAGGCGTTACCGGTTACCACAGTGACCCCGAGCAGGTCCACCGCGCCAGACTGAAGCAGTATCAGCAACGCCATCGCATCGTCGGAGGCGAAGCCGAGGTCGGTGTCCAGCACGACCTTGTGTACGGCCTGTGAATCCTGAGCAACAACCGCCACGGCCAGCCCCCCTCCCAGCAAGCGCGTAGTTGGAGCACTTGACTGGGCACTGAGTTCGAGAGACCTCGCCACGAGCAGGAGCGCGACTGTGAGCGGCAGCCGATACTGGAGATGCAGCGGATGCATTGCGGTTCTTCTCCTCTTGCGGAATCCCCTCACTGCCTGATGAGAAAGACGTAGTCCAGTCCGAACAGGTTGCCGGGCGAAGCGGCCGGATTCGGCTCCTGGGTCTCCACCTCGAGAGTGTTTATCCCTTGGACCAGATCGAACACGCCCAGCTTGGGGTGGTGCCAATAGAGTTCGGCCGAATAGGAATCCAGCTCTTCGGCGACGGCCACGCCGTTGACCCACACCCGGTGTCGACCGTAGTCGGGCATCATCGCCAGGTTCAGCTCGACCGAATAGCGTCCGGCGTCCGGGACCTCGAACCGCACGACGAGCCTGTCACCCGGATCGGCTCCGCGCCACACCAGGTGGTGTGCGCCGGCGCAGTTTGCCAAGCGTTCCGTTCCTGCCGTGCCGCCACTCACGGTGAAGCTGAGGCCCTCCCCCTCGTACGGATCTAACATGTTCTCGCGAATCCCTAGATCCACCGGGGCCAATGTCCAGGGATCGGTGATCCTTGGCCCCGGCGTGCCCGGCCGGGCGTACCAGTACGCGACGTGCGACCAGGTGGGGCGGCTCGGCATCCAGTGCCAGACCTCCTGATCGAAGCGTATCGCCGACCGGTACGGAAACGCATCGAGCACGTACCAGCGATTCAGGCTGATGTGCCCCCCACTCCAAGGTCCGTCGACGCGCGTTTGGGCGTGAAACGGGCGAACGAACCGTCCGTTATATCCGTACGCGTAGCCGTAGTCGTCCTCGGTGCCAGTGCCGAACGTGCTCGGGAACGGCTCCCCATCGATCCATATCTTCTGGTCTCCTTCTCCCCACCATACCAAAACAGGATTGGCGAGGTTGTAGACACTGCCAACGAGCTTCCCTTCACCAGTCGTGCTGAGGAAGGTCACGTCGAAGTGGGGCCACGCCTCTCGGGTGAGCGTTCCCCATTGGGCCCGAAGGTGGTAATCACGCCTCGTCCACTCCCGCGGCCCGATGTGCAGGCTCAGCTCTACCGTGTACGGGACGGTTCCGCTGTTGGTGATCTCCAAATCCATAAAGCGGCGGAACGGCATCACTAGCCGACTTGTCATCAAGCCGTCATCGTCCACGGTGAACAGCAGGTTCTCGTAGGGGTTCACACCCGGCCCTGAGCCGAAGAAGTCACCCAGCGGGACCGCAACACTCGCGTCGCGGTCGAAGCTGATCCCCAGCACGAGGAACCGGTACGCGTTGTGGGCACGCGTTGGATCATCCCATACCTGGCTCTCGCGGGTGTCCAACACGCGGGCCGAGAATTCGTATACAGCTTTCTCGCCGCGCACTCGAGGCAACGAGAACGTCTCTCCCGGTTCAATCGTGGCCGTCTCGCTCATCCACTCCGATTCCTCCGGGGCCACGACCGGCTGTGGATCCAACAGCGATCCGGCAACGCGAGCCTGGACATCCTCCCACTCAGACGCACGCCGCCGATCGAACGTCTCAACGACCGCGTCGGCCTCGTAGCTTCGATAGCCGATCTCATAGTAGAGGCTCAAGGGCTCGTCCCTCTCCTCGATGGTGATCTTGAGGGACGACCGATACGGAATTGGATAGTACAGATTCCCGCCAGTTCCGCTTACGTAGGAGAAGACCGAATCAAACGGATGCAACTCACCAGTGAACAACTCGGACAGCGGCGTCTCGATACTCGGCTCGGTCTCGCCGTCGAAGTAGAACCTCGTGACGTTCTCTATAGTGGGATTGGCCGACCAGAATCGCGTGATCGTACCAGGCCCCTCGAGGTCCGCCAGCACATGCTCAGTGCGCCCGTCGTTCGTCTCAGTGCGCACGTAGTGGCCCCGGTCGTCGTTCGCGAACCAGGCATCTCCACCGTCATGGCTCGCGCGGCTGTAACTGCTGGCCTGGGCCGACCTGAAGAACGGCACAGGACGGCGGGCCAGATTCTCGAGATCCACCATCTCCTCGAGCAAGGTGGGGACGCCTATGGTGGTGAGAGCTTCGGCGGCACGTTCGCCAGTCCGTTCTCCCCAACAGGCAGAGAGAGCTGCGATCGCAACCAGTACACCGACTTGCTGCACCTTGACGATCATTGTTTCACCCATCTGATCAAGTGGGATCGGGTTCGCCGATCGGGAAACACAGTGCGGTTTCCGAACAGCACCTCGTGCCCGAGACGGTTCAGCTCGTCCGTTGCAGCATCTTCCTGTACGACATCATCAGAGTGACACGCGAGCGATGGCTACTCGACTTCATTCCCCTCTGCGTGAGGATTCGGTGCGCAGTACTCAGCCCTTGGTGAATGCACCGAGACGCGGGGCATGCTAGAACCCGAACCCACTGCCGAAGTAGAAGGCGGTTCCTTCAACGCTGCGTGCGATGGTGATGCTGCCGGTGAATCGGCGATACAGCGGAGCGCCCCATATCCCGCCGCCAAACGATGCATGCCAGCCCCCGGGGCTCTCACCCGACACAAACACCCGGCCCGCGTCCGTGAACACGAACAGGCCAAATTCCCACGGGACCAATAAGCCAAGATGACCGAGCAGCAACCTGAATTCCGCTGATCCGTACACCGATGCGTCGCCCGCGAAACGCTCTTGAGGAAAGCCCCGCAACCTATTCGCCCCGCCGAGGAACGCGGCCTCATAGTACGGAAATACACCCCATACCTTCTCACCACGAACGCCGAGTGCCAGCGTCTGGCCCCCGGACTCCGAGAAGGAGAGGAATGTCAGTGCTCTCCCGTAAACACTGCCGAACGCTCCACTGTCGGCATCAAGCACTGCCGGATACACGCGCGCTCCGCCCTGCAAGAACACGCCGCGGGTGGCCGCGGCGGCTCGGTCACGCGTATCCAATGTCACGGCGGCCGTGGCACCAGTCTGTAGGAACGTTCCGACCCCGTATGGCCGCGTCAACGAGATGAGGCTTGGCTCATCGGGTAGCGTGTCGGTCTGCGATGCCTCGAACCTCACGCCGAGGTCGAGCTTCACACTCCCCAGGGAGGCAGTCACCTTTGGCTCCACCAGCAGTCGCCCGCGGCGGACCTTGTAGAAACTGCGTGGCTCTGTGGCTTCCGTGTCGTTACCGAAACCATAGAACTTGAGCGTTTCGATTCCCGAGTAGCCGAGTGTGAACGCGCCACCAACACCAGAGAATAGATCCGGTACCTCGTAGCCGAGGTCCGCAACGAACTTAGTCTCCCGGGGAGCGTACCCAGCTCCCAGCTTGAGAAAGTTGCCGTATGGCTGCTCGAGGAAACCGTATCCCGTGCGCGTCGCACCTGCGTAGATCAGGATTCCGAGATCGGATGTGTAGGGGAAAGCTGGTCGGGGAAGCCATCTGGCCCCCCAATCGGGACTAAGGGGCCCGGTCTCCCCCCAAGACCGGGGGTGCGGGGCGTCACGGCGAACCAACGCCACTCCGGACCCTGGGTCCATTCTAGTCTGGTCACCCGCGTCGTAGAAGTAGATGTTGCGTCCTCCTACGGCCGAGGAATCGACGAGTTCGTCGGATCCACCTCCTCCCACGATACGCAGCTTCATGTTGTTCGTACCGGAGCCACGCAGCACCACGCGATCGTCGCCACCGTGCAGATATAGCCGTACCTCGCGGGTCTCCCTGCGGTCGAACGTCCGCGCCCAGTAGACGGATCCCTCGCCGTGCTCGCCATCACGTGACAGCGTATGGATCGTGATGCTCACGTGGTCGTCGTCAGTCCAGTCCAGCACTGCCCGCTCGGACACATCGGTCGCGTGGACGTCCGCGTATTGCACCACGATGCGATACAGCCGGTCCGCAGCTTCGTGGAGCCGATCGCGCCGGGTCCTGAGCTGTTCAGCCATCCGCTCACCGTAGAGCTCCACGTGTTCCGGGGGCATGCGCTCTACTGCTGCGAGGATGACGGAGTCGGTGAGCCGTTGCTGCACGGCCGTGACGACCGAATCCCAGGTCGGCTTCTCGAGGTCGACCAGGAACGGGCGGTCGATGTCCCAGGCGCTGCGGGTCACCCCCACGACGTTGGGAACATCTTGGCTGAACCTCACCAAACGGGGCTCGTACAGTCGCAGCGGTGCCTTGGCTGCGCCGTCGAGCTGAATGAAAGCCTGATCCCGGTCGCGAGGTATGGGTCGCCACTCAGAGCCACCGTTCCGGTCGAACCTGGCCCACCACCAATTGTTGACACTCTTGTCGCGGTCGCCAACCAGAAGGTCAATCAAGCGCGCAGTCAGGTAGCCACGCGAATCCAGCCGGTTGCGCGGATCATCCTCGAGTTCGTCCAAGAAATCCGAGGTATTCACGATTCTGCGGCTGCCAGCAAATCCCGGGGTGTCATCCGGCCCTTCGTCGGGCCGCTCCTCGATCAACACCAACTCGCCGCTGAGCAGCTCGCCGAATTCGGCTAACCGCGCGTCATCCGGCAGTACCCGCAGCACTGGTTCCACATGCAGCACGTCGACGGATTTCAGCAGCGGAGGTAGGGCGAGCGCCCCGGAAGGATGGAAACTGCTGATCTGATCTTGCAGGATGGCTTCGTAGATCGTCCCTCTCAACTCCTCGGCGAGGCCTTGACCCGCGTATTTGTCCACCGAACGGCAGACGTAGCGCTTGCCGTTGTTCCCCTGCACGTGCAGGGTCCGCGTGGTCATACCGCCGCCTAGCCTGAGTGGAGTGAGGCCTCCGGCAAACGTCGCTAGGTCAACCACCTCCACTTTGAGTGGCACGGTCCACAGGTCGCGATGCCCACTGCCCGCGAAGAACCTCACGAAGCCACCCTTCGCGTACCGGGCGCCGGGCACTACCGAAACGGAATCCGGGATTGCCGGTGGACGCACGACGCGTTCTTGGCCGATTAGGTTGAGAGGCTGCAGCCACGAGACGAGTACTGCGCAGATCACTCCACTGAAGTTCGGTCTCATGATCCACTCCGGTTAGATCGCCGACCACCTTCCGTGCGGACCCCTCCGATCTACTGCTGGGCCGCCTCCCTGCTCTGCTCCCCTCGCGGAGCCTAACGCAAAAGGTCAACGGCGCCTCGGTCAGCACACGCTGTGGCCGTTGGAACAAACACTAGTATTAAGCGAGGTACCGGAGTTGGCTAGAAAGGTCGGGCTGCTAGCGTGCCGCGGTCGCCCGACCACTCCACGAGCGGTTCGCTCCCGGCTGGCGTTCCTCGGTTGTTCGGAACCAGGTTCTCGATCGAATGAACCAGACGGCCCGGACCGCTCGGGCGTTTTCTGAACATCGTACCTGGACGGACTACAGGTCCGCCTTGAAGACCTGCCACCTGCGAGGCCGCCGCAAACATCGAGCATGCCATCGCCGGACTGCTTCGCGCGCAGTCGCTGGCTTCCGCCAACGCGAAGATCAATGTGCCATCTATCGTATCACGTGAAACCGGGTCTGTCGTCCATCCAGATACACGGTGCGGTCCCCCAAGAACACCACATCTTGTTCGAGAGGTAGGCGGAATTCCTGATCCCCCCATTCGGGAACCGTTCCGGTCACGCTCAGCTCGACCGTGAAACCACTCATAGGTACCAGCTGCACTTCGCCGCGGCCGGGGTTGTCTTCCTGTTCCCAAGGCAGGCCGATCAGCGGACCCGGCTCGTGGAGAAAGTAGCCGAGCGAATGCGAATAGATCCGCGGTTGCGGGATGCCCTCCGCACGAGCCTTGGCCAGCATGTTGCTCAGCAGCTCGTTTCCGGTCGGGCCCGTTCTGAATTCTCCCACGAAGACATCCTGCAGCCTGTTGGCCTCGGCCATGAGCTGCTTGAAGGTCTCAGGCACGTCGGTCTCGCCGACTCGAAGCACGTACGCCAGTTCCTGGTGGTCGGTGTTGTAGTGCAGGTACTTCAGGCCGACATCACAGTGAAGGATGTCGCCCGTACGGATGACGTTGTCCGTAGGTCCGTACCTCTCTCGGTTCTCGGGACTGCGGCCACGGATCGACACGAACGGCGTGAACGCGATGTCGAGCCCCAGATCGGCCACCCTCTGCCAGTAATAGAACCGCAGATCGTCCGTGGTGGTTATTCCCGGAGTAACAACGGCGCTCGAGAACATGTCGGCGATGATATCGTGGGAGACCGCGACAGCTCGTTCCCACACGTCGATCTCTTCTTCCAAGAGCGTTTCTGCCCACAGCGTCACCAACGGTTCAGCCGACTCGAGCCGCGAGCTGTATTCCGGCCCGATGGCTGCAACTAACTTTCGCTTGAGTGCGACCGTGAGGCCCCCCGCCGCCCACTGGATCTCACCTTCGTTGATGCCGATCCGTTCAGGATCGCGTTCCCTCACGATGCGGCCGAGACAGTCCCACTGACTCTCCTTCCTCTCCGTGTCCCACGCTGCGGCGTCCCACGCGTTGACAAACAGCCCCTGAGTGTTGGTCCGTGATACGTTCAGCCTCTCCACCCCCAACTGGGGACCTCGGTCGTACAGCACCAGGATCTGCGTGATCGGAGACCAGTTCTTGTAGGGCATCATGGTCCAGAAGATCGGGTCGTGGTTGTCCTCGTTTCCGGTGATGATCCACATATCGATCCCGGTCTCCCTCATCAGCCGGGGAAGCAACGTGTCGAGCCGCTTCTGCGTGATCTCGTAGAGCAGTGCCGCCCTCGCTCGAATCGGCAGAATGCTCGGCTCGGTTCCACCACGGTGCTGGGACAGCACCAGCTGCGGGACGACCGACAGAATCGCCGCAACCAAGACTATTCTCTTCAACATGCTCTCCCTCCTGACGGAGTTCTCCCTGCCGGCGGCGTTCAAGTTTTCGGGGCTGGCTATCGTGGCGGCACGGCCAAGACCTCGTCGCGGATCCAGACCTCCTCAAGACCCCCATCGTCATGCACTATGCGAAGCAGGACGGAGTCCCCGGTCTCATTTTCGAGTTCCCATCCCCGTCCGGAGCGGCTGACGCGCACTTTGTCTATAGCGAATGCGCGATCACGCGCGTGGTCGATGAAGACGTGACCGTAGTGGTCCAGGATGCGCATCGCGGCTTCCGCCGCGGCCCCGTTGCCCCAGTCGTAGATGGTGAACACACCCATTCCCTCGCCCTCCGCGCTAGTGCGGCCACCGTGTGCGTAGTTCTCCATAGTGAATCCGTAGTCTTCGGACCCAAACCATGGATACACTTTCTCCCACATGTCCTTCACCACGGGATTCTCCGGGCAGTACATCATGACGAAACCAGACTTGAGCGCTGCGACTCCGCGCTCGAAGTAGTCGGAGCGGCCCGTCTCTCGGTAATAGTCGAGGAACAACTCTGCGAAGAGTGTCTCGCGCGAGTCGTTCCACTCTCCGTCAGCGTTCATCACGCCGAAACCGCCCAGCGCGGGCACGTAGACGAAGGGCGGCTGCCAGATCTGCTGGAACATGGACAGCTCGTCGAGCGTCCGCTGCCCCCATTGCAGGTACCTGGAATCCCGCGTGGCACGATAAGCTGCGAGCAGCGCCTCAGCCGTCCAGAACAGTGACAAGCTGTTCTGCTTGTGCATGGCGTTGCGCTCGACTTTCCTCCCCAGGTACTCCTCTCGACCCCAGTGGCAACAGGACCAGTATGTTTCGAAATCCTCCCACCGGCCCGATGAGACAGTCTCCCCAAGGACCGCCTCCATGGCACGCAGCGCCGCCTCCCGGTACCTCGCATCTGCCGTGACGTCAGCCAGCTTCAGCAAGAACGTCACACTCATGCTGGTTTCCGGCGTGCGGTTCATCACCGGGCCAGGCTCCTGTGTCTCCGGGTGCAGCCAGCCGGGGAAAAAGCCATCCGGCGTCTGAAGTGTGATGAGACGCTCCCCGTACTCCCGGGCGTACTGCAACAGGCGGTCGTCCTGCTCGAGTTCTCCGTGCCAGCGCAGCATCAGCAGCGAGGTCCAACTGGCATCGAGAATGTGATACCAGTCTGATGAAATCCCATTATCGCGAGGGCTGCGGTTCGAGTTGCTCCAATAGCTGTGGTCCCACCCTCGAGGTCTCCGGTATTCCTCGCCATCGATCTGAACCGTCTCATTCTCGGTGCGGATCACGGAGGGAAAGATCCCGTTCCTCATCGGTGCGGCCAACGCCAGCTCTTTCGTGAGACGTGCCTTCCGGAGCAGTTCTTCGTCTCCCACGCGGCGCGCGTAGCGATAGAGTCCGGAGGCGCTGCGCAGGGATGAGAACCACGCCTGGTTCCAGATGGAGAGGAACTCCCGTTGATACCAGTGGCCCGGGTAGTTTGGGGACTGGGAGACATTCACAATGAACTGAGGCGCCCCCACGCGCACGCCTTCGATATCGAACTCCTGCCAGACAAACTCGGCCCAACCGCCGAACGCCCAGTTGTAAGTGCGGCGCACGTAGTCTTCGAGTCGAGCCGCGATAGGCTCTCCTCGCTCGTACAACGGCCTACCCCAACGCTCCCACTGGAACCGGGCAAGCTTGGACCAGGGATTCTTCACCTCAGCGCGATCGTGATACGCAGTGAAGAAGAAGCTCAGTTCCACAGTTCCCGGTGCGAATTCCATCCCCGGTACCTTGCGAAACAGGACGTGCTCGGGAATCTCCGTGCGTACCATGCCCAGCCACAGCTTGCTACGGACGGCATCGTAATCCATGAACCAGGGATTCTCCGGCAACTGTCCCACGACATCCAGATCCGGAGCGATCACCAGCGTGAGTGATTCGCGCTGAACGATCAAGGCCGGAGCGCGGAACACGTGTTGCCCGATGACGTAGCCTTCGTAGGGTGCGAGGTGTGGTGCCCACCAGAAGTCTGGCTCGATGGCGAGATCGAACTGGATCGAGAGCTCGTCCTGGGCGATCTGCCTGGGCACGTCCCACCGCAAGCCGACCCGCCGCCATCCGCCCTCGACATCACTGATCAGCACCTCCGGAACACCCGAACCCGTCAGCTGCGGGATTGTGAAACGAAGGCAGTCCTCCCCGTTTAGAACCAGGCGAAACGTCGAGTTGCTGCGGACTAGCGCCAATGAGTCCTGCTGGGATGACGCAGGCCGCTCTGTGCCGCGGCTTCGGCTCTCGCACGCCCCCAAGAGGCACGCTGCCGAAAGGGCAAGCACCGCCCAACTCGACGCG
>CP070666.1:5045794-5057915 GCA_020351775.1 Gemmatimonadota bacterium
TTTGATATGTCTCTCGCTGCTGCCAGAGCGCTGTGGTGCGCTGGGCCTGCCGCAGATGACCGATGAGAACAACGAGTCGTCGGAGACTGCGTTCACGGTGAGCATCGACGCTGCGAAGCGGTTCGGTGTTACGACCGGAATATCTGCCGCAGACCGGGCTAAGACGATCCAGGTAGCCATTGATCCAGCCACGGCACCGGCCGACTTGTGTCGACCCGGACACGTGTTTCCGTTGCGGGCCCGGCGCGGGGGCGTGTTGCAGCGGGTGGGCCACACCGAGGCCAGTATCGATCTGGCACGCTTGGCCGGTCTGTATCCCGCGGGCGTCATATGTGAGATAATCGCAGATGACGGGACGATGATGCGGCGGCCACAACTGGAAGTGTTTGCCAAGCAACACGACCTGACGTTTGTGACCGTGGCTCAGCTGGTAGCCTACAGGCTGCAGAACGAGAGACTGGTACACCGTGTGGCCGACGCGCGACTACCTACACCGTACGGCGAGTTCCGGATAGTGGGATACGAGAACGACGTTGATCGGTCGGAGCACATCGCGCTGGTGCATGGTGATGTGGCGGGCAGTGAGAACGTGCTGGTCCGGATGCACTCCAAGTGTCTCACCGGAGATGTGTTCGCGTCAGATCGCTGCGATTGTGGCTGGCAGCTACACAGTGCCATGAAGGCCATCACGGATGCCGGAGCGGGTGTTGTCGTCTATCTGGATCAAGAGGGTCGTGGCATCGGGCTGTTGAACAAGCTCAAAGCCTACGAATTGCAGGATGCAGGTCACGATACCGTTGAGGCGAACCGGCGCTTGGGGTTCCCGCCCGATCTCCGCAACTACGGCATCGGAGCGCAGATCCTGGTGGACTTGGGACTCAGTTCCATCCGCGTGTTGACCAACAACCCACACAAGCTGGTTGGTCTCGAGGGCTACGGACTCAAGATCGTGGAGCGGGTCCCGATCGTTGCGGAACCTACTTCCGAGAGCCGTGATTATCTCGACGTGAAGCGAGACAAAATGGGTCACCTGTTCTCGCACTGACATGACCAGACCTTCCAAGACAGCGCACGGGTTGGGCGGGCGGGCGCTCGTCGTGGCCAGCCGTTTCAACGAAACCGTGACCCGCAAGTTGCTGGAAGGTGCGGCCGAGGCGCTCCACAACGCCGGCCTCCCGCCGGATCAAGTCGACCTCATTTGGGTGCCCGGAGCCTTCGAGTTGCCGCTGGCAGTACACCACGGTCTGGCTACCGGACGTTATGCCTTGGCCGTGGCCGTCGGCGCTGTGATCCGCGGGGAAACGCCGCATTTCGAGTACATCTGTGCCGAAGCCGCCAGGGGGCTGCGTGAAGCCGCAACTCGATTCTCTACCCCGGTGGGCTTTGGTGTACTCACGTGCGACACCATGACGCAGGCACTTGCTCGCGCCGGCGGGGCCGCCGGAAACAAGGGTGAAGAGGCAGCGCAAGCTGCACTGGACACGGCGCGAGCACTGCAGCGCTTTGACAGTGGTATTGAGGACTGAGACCAGGGTCCGAGCCCGTGCCCTGCAGATGCTGTACGCCTGGGAGATGCAGGGTGGACCGCCGATCCAGCGGGTGACCATGAGTGTGATGCGCTGGAATCCACGTCAGATCGCGTGTGGCGAAGCCGCCGAGGCACTTGCCACGGCAGTAGTCGACCGCATCGCCGACCTCGACCGGCAGATAGGTGAAGCGGCAGACAACTGGCGGCTGGACCGCATTGGGGCGGTCGAACGCAACATCCTCCGGATCGGGTTGCACGAGCTGCAGGAGAGCGAGACTCCGGCGCGGGTTGTTATCAGCGAGGCCGTGCGCCTGGCCCACTGGTTTGCCGGGAGCAAAGCGCCCGCGTTCGTCAACGGGGTGCTCGACTCGTTGGCTCGGGTGTTGGGCAGGCTGTGAGGATTCTGGCAGTCAACTGGCTGGACCTGGAGAACCCGCAGGCGGGAGGGGCAGAGGTACACTTCTTCGAGATCTTCGGTCGCCTCGCACGAAGGGGGCACGAAGTGACGCTGATCGCCTCTGGCTGGAAGGGGGCGAGTCCGAGAGCATCGATCTCAGAGATCGAGGTTCACCGCTTTGGTGGGCGCCACAGCTTTGCGCTACATGGGCGTGGTGCGGTACGACGCCTCATTGAGCGGCACGACTTCGACGTCCTGGTGGAAGACATCAACAAACTGCCACTGTTCCTGCCAACGCTGAGTCGGCTGCCGTTCTATGCCATTGTGCCTCACCTATTCGGCACGACGGCGTTCAGGGAAGCGGCGCTGCCGGTGGCGGCGGTGGTGTGGCTGGCCGAGCTTCCCATACCCAGGGTCTACCGGCGGGCTGCGTTTCACGCGATCAGTGAGAGTACCCGGGAAGATCTCGTTAGGCGAGGCGTGCCGCGGCAAAGAATCCGCGTCATCTTCCCGGGGGTTGACAGCCAGTGGTTCGCGCCTGACGAGGGAACGCGACGCACTACGGTGCCGACGTTCCTGTACGTCGGTCGCCTCAAGCGTTATAAAGGGATTGACACGGTGTTGCGTGCTGTAGCGCAGCTTCGTGGCGAGGGAGGCGAGGTGAGGCTCCAGATCGCAGGCAAGGGCGACGATCTGCCCCGACTCGAGCGGATCGCCCGGGATCTCGACTTGAGCGCCTGGGTGAGGTTTCTGGGATTCGTGGACGAGGAGGAGAAGCGACGCCTGCTGCGTCGCGCTTGGGCGGTTGTGTTTCCCTCTGTGAAGGAGGGTTGGGGCATAGCCAATGTCGAGGCTGCGGCTTGTGGCACACCTGCTATTGCCTCGGACAGCCCGGGCCTGCGGGAGTCAGTGATCGACGGGACGACCGGGTTGCTGGTGCCACACGGCGACGTTGGGGCCATGGCTAACGCGCTAGGGCAACTATGTCGCCAACCTGACCTGGTTTCTCGGCTGGGTCAGGCCGGCAGGCGCTTTGCCGAGACGCTGTCATGGGACCAGGCGGCAGACCAGACGGAGGCCCATATGTTGGAGGCGGTGAACGGTGCCCATTGAAGGGCAGAAAGAGAGATGACACGATGCGGACAATTGTGACGGCACGGCACTGTGAGATCTCTGATGAACTGAAGACTAGAGCTGAGGCCGTCGTGGAAAAGGTGGCCCGGCTCGCCAGCCGCCCGCACGGAGCTGAGGTGATCTTCGACAACGATCACGGTGACAAGGTAGTCGAGCTGAAGCTGACGTTGGCGCGCGGCCAAGTCAGGATAGCCAAGGCCGAGGCTACCGATTTCCGTACCGCTCTGGATCGGGCCGCCGACAAGATCCGCAACCAACTAGACAAGCAGGAGGAACGCTAGTCGACCGATAGGTCGCTCGTTGGCTGAGATATGGCACTGACGATTCGCGAGCTGTTTGACCGCAAGCAGGGTTCGCTGCAACTGGAACGGCTCACTGGAGAAGTGGGTCTCGACCGGCAGATACCGACTCCCGAGGTGTCGAGTCCTGGACTGGCGCTCGCGGGATTCACGACGCGGTTCGTGGCCGAGCGGCTGCATGTCTTCGGAGAGACGGAGATCGCCTATCTGCGCTCGCTGGAGGCGCGCGAGCAGCGCGAAGCGATCGAGAGGTTCCTGAGTCACGACCTGCCCTGCATCTTCGTGACCAAGGCTCAGTCGGTTCCGCGCAACCTCCTCAAGCTGGCTCGCGAACACGGCGTTCCCGTGATCCGATCGAAGTTGAGGACCTCGGAATTCTATCGGCGGCTCACTCCCTATCTTGCCGAGATGTTTGCCCCCCGGACCACGATGCACGCATCGTTGGCTGACGTATACGGGGTGGGATTGCTCTTCATCGGCAGGTCGGGCATCGGCAAGAGCGAGTGCGTGCTCGACCTGGTCGAACGGGGTCACAGACTGGTGGCAGATGACGTAGTCAACATCAGTCGCCGAGCTGCCGGAGTGCTGATTGGCCAAGCTGCCGACATGTCGCACCGCTATATGGAGATCCGTGGCGTCGGGCTGGTCGACGTGTCGGCCCTGTTCGGTGTCAGGTCCGTGCGACAGCAAAAGCGTATCGAAGTGGTGGTCGAACTCAAAGAATGGGAGATGGCCAAGGACACTGATCGAACGGGATTGGACGGAAAGACCACGACGATACTTGGAGAAGAGCTGCCGCTGGTCGTGGTGCCGCTCAATCCGGGCAAGAACATCACCGTCGTTTCCGAAGTTGTCGCAATGAACCACCTGCTGCGGTACTCCGGAGTCGATTCCGCGCTGGCGTTCAACCAGCGCCTACTTCAGAAGATGGCACAACAGCGTGAGTTGAGGGAGTATCTCTCGGAAGACTATGAATGAGCCTCTGCGCGGAGTGGTGATAACCCATGCGGGCCTGGCAGCTGCGTTGGTCGAGGCCGCCCGTGGGATTACCGGTGAGAAGGACGCCCTGGAAGCGGTCACCAACGAGGGACTGGGTAGGGAGGAACTGTGCCAACTTGTGGTGGACACCGTGGGCGACAGATCGGCCATCGTGTTCACTGACTTGCCCGGCGGCAGCTGCTTCCAGGCGGTGCTCAGCCAGCTTGGCCAACGTGATGACGTAGCGGTGGTCACGGGCGTCAACCTGGCCATGTTGGTGGACTTCGTGTACCACCGTGACTCGAGTCCGGCTGAAGCCGCAGCGCGCGCCGTCTTGGCTGCCCAGCAATCGATAAGGACGTTTGCATCGTGAGTCTCAAACTTGTGCGGCTGGACGATCGCCTGATTCACGGCCAAGTGGTGGTTGGCTGGGGCAACGCCCTCGCTGCCGATCACATCCTGTTGATCGATGACGAGGTCGCCGTGAACGACTGGGAAAAGGAGCTGTACCGGATGGGTGTTCCACCGGAAATGGGCGTGGAGTTCTGCTCCGTGACCGATGCCGGGACCGCGCTCGACCGCTGCGCCAATTCGGACAAACGCACCATTGTCCTCGTGGGCGACGTCGAGACGCTGCTCGGGACATGCGAAGCGAGTGATCTCGTGCGACGGGTGAACATCGGTGGCGTGCACGAGCGCGACGGTCGTTCCCGGAGGCTGGCATACGTGTTCCTGACAGATGATGAGGCTGCCGCTCTCAGACGCCTGAGTGAGGCTGGGATCGAAGTGACGGCACGTGATGTCCCCTCCAGCAAACCCGTGCCGGTCTGGGACTTCACATGATGGAGAACTTCGGCTGGCTGATGTTGTGGGGCGTGTTGGTCGGCCTCGATCTGGTCAGTGCCCTGCAGACTATGATAGCGCGGCCGCTGATCGCGGGAACGGTGGCTGGCTTCATCCTAGGTGACCCCGTCTCGGGTGCCACAGTCGGCGTGGTGCTCGAGCTGTTCGCGCTCGAGGTGCTGCCTGTGGGCGGGTCCCGGTACCCCGACTACGGACTCGGTGCGGTGTGTGCAGCGGCCACGGCAGTCCACGCTCCGGGTGTGTTCGGGACCGGGATCGGCGTGGCGGTGGGGCTGTTCGTCGCCTACATCGGAGGCAAGGCTATCTACCTGGTGAGAGTGGAGAACGCCGCGGACGTGAGAGCCCACCGGAAACAGCTCGACACTGGAAGCTCTACCGCCGTCACCGGCGTCCAGCTGAGAAGTCTGGGCCGCGACGTCGTGCGCGCGTTGGTGGTGACCTGGATCGGGTTGCTGATTGCGGCGGCGACCCTGCGCTGGTTGCCGGTGACGCTCGAGGTGTCGGTGTACCTCGGCATCGCGGCGGTGGGAGCGGGCGTGGCGGCCGGCGTGAGCGGCGTGGGGCGGTTGACCGGCAGAAAGTCCGCATTGTCGTGGTTCGTGCTCGGGCTGGCTGGCGGACTGGTAGGGGTGGTGTTCGGGTGAAGCAGGGCATGGTCAGGTCTTGGCTCCGCAGCCTGCTGCTGCAGGCATCGTGGAACTACGAGCGGATGATCGGCATAGGCTTGGCCTTCACTACCGAGCCGCTGTTGCGCGACCTCCCTGGCGGGGTCGAGGGCGAGCGCTACCGCGCGGCTCTGGCTCGGGCAACGCAACAGTTCAACGGACACCCGTATCTCATCGGGCTCGCGGCAGGGGCGTTGGCGAGGGTGGAACACGAAGCGCTGCCCGAGGAGCAGGTGAAGCGACTGCGGACGGCCTTGGCAGGCCCGCTTGGGTCGGTGGGAGACAAGATGGTTTGGGCCGGGTTGCTGCCGGTTGCCTCGGCGCTCGGCATGGTGCTGGCGGTCTGGGTGTCGCCCACGGCGGCGGTCTTGGGCTTCTTGGTGCTGTACAATGCCGTACATTTCGTCTTACGCGGCTGGGCGCTGTACAGTGGCTGGAACGGAGGACTCAGGGTTGGGCAGCGGCTCGGAGCGCGGCTGATCAAGCTGGGACTCCGGCTTGCGGGGCCATTGGCGGCGCTGACTGTTGGGTTTGCACTGCCGGTGGTTGGAGCCTGGCTGGTGCGGCACCTCGACGCCCAGGAACTGGTCGGAGCCGGCCTCATCGCGGGTGTCGGCGTGGTGTTTGCGCGCTGGGTCTGGCCCACATTGGGCGGCAACCGATTCGGGCTGGCAGCGGTTGCAGTAGCTCTCTTGCTGGGTTGGCTGTGAGCGAGCAAGAGAGGCGGGTGACGGTCGTGAACCGGATGGGACTCCACGCCCGACCGGCGGCGGAGTTCGTCAAGATCGCGTCGAAGTTCGCGTCCGAGATCACGGTTTCCAGGGACACTATGGAAGTGAACGGCAAGTCGATTCTCGGTGTCATGACTCTGGCTGCTGAATGTGGCAGTGAACTGCTGCTGCGCGCCCGGGGCGAGGACGCGGAGGCGGCGATAGACGCGCTGGCCGACGTGCTGGGGCGGGAGTTCGGCGACCAGTGAGACGCAAACGGCTGCTCGCTGGGATCGGGGTCTCACCGGGGGTCGCAGTCGGGCCGGTGTACGTACTCCACACGGAGCTGCCGGAGATAACGCACCGCACCATCCTCCGTGAGGAAGCCGAAGCCGAGGTGCATCGCCTGCACCAAGCTGTGGCAACGGTGAGTGAGGAACTCGCGGGCCTGCGCGATAGGACCCGGAGGCGGGCCGGCGCTGAGGAGGCCAAGATCTTCACCGCGCAGATCGCAATGCTGGAAGACGAGGCCTTGTTGGGGGAGGTGAGGCGGCTGATTCGTGAGAATTTGCTCACAGCCGAACGTGCCTTCGAGTTCGAGGTGCTGGAGCTGCGAGAGCTATGGGCTCAGTCATCCAGTGCTACGCTGCAGCAAAGAACCGCCGATCTGGTCCAGATCCAGACCCGGGTGCTGCAGACGTTGCTGGGCCAGTCATTGGAGGACGTGCTCCACAACGCGGGTGATCGGCCGGCGATAGTGCTGGCCAGGGAGTTGACGCCCGGACTCACGGTCCAGCTTGAACAGGCTCTGGTCACGGGTCTGGCCAGTGAGTACGGCACCCGGACGTCGCATGCGGCGATACTCTCACGCAGTCTGGGAATGCCGTGCGTGATGGGGTTGGTGGGCGGGATCGGATCTGTGCAATCGGGCTCGATCGTGATCCTCGACGGGACGAGGGGCACGATGCTCGTCGATCCGACCGGAGATGAAATCAGAGAGGCGTATGAGCGGGAGGGGCTGCGCCTGGAGTTGGATCGGGAGCTGGAAGCGGTGGTGGGGCTTCCGGCGGTTAGCCGGGATGGGGTCGAGGTGACGCTGCGGGGCAACGTTGATCTGCCGGAGGAAATCGAGTCCGCGGCCGATCATGGTGCTGAGGGAGTGGGTCTGCTGCGCACTGAGTTCCTGGTGGTTGGGCGCACTGAGTTGCCGGGCGAGGACGAGCAAGCCGAGTTCTACAAACGGGTCGGTGAACGGTTCACCGAGCGTCCGGTAGTGGTGCGCAGCTACGATCTGGGTGGCGACAAGTTCCCAGCTTCATTCCGCGCCGGTCGTCAGAAGAACCCGTTTCTGGGCTGGCGCGCCATCAGGGTTTGTCTCGATCACCCGGACATACTGCGCACCCAGATCCGCGCCCTGCTGCGGGCCCGTGCGACATCCGACGTTCGCCTCATGCTGCCGCTTGTGACGCAGGTGGAAGAGGTGCGTCGCACGCGTGAAATCCTGGAGGAATCGATCGCCGCGCTGAACTCGCTCGGCATCCCGATCGGAGCCGATCTGCCTGTCGGCGTCATGATCGAGACACCGGCCGCGGCGATGATGGTAGAGCAACTGGCCGAGTGCAGTAATTTCATCAGTGTTGGGACCAACGATCTCACTCAGTACACTCTGGCGGTGGACCGCGGCAACCCGCGGCTGGCCGATAGGTTCACGCCGCTGCACCCTGCGGTGGTGAGATTGCTCAAGCGGATCGTGGATTGCGGTGTCTGTCGTGGGATCGATGTGAGCGTGTGCGGTGAGATGGCGTCCGAGCCGATGTCTACTCTGCTGTTGCTGGGGCTGGGTTACCGAGTCCTGAGTGCATCTCCGGGAGCCCTGCCGCTGATACGTTGGATTGTGCGCCAGATCGACATATCCGTGGCGCAGCTGGCCGCCGAGCAGGCCATCGTAGCTGCGACCACGGCCGAAGTGACCAGCGTGCTCGCAGAGCACATGGGACAATATGTCGATTTGGATCTGCTCGAGGCCGGGCGGTTGCCTGTGGTATAAGTTCTGCTAACTTGAAACGTTTAGGCCAAACTAGCGAGATCCAATGAGCGCGCACCGACATCTCTTCTCTTCCGAATCCGTAACCGAAGGACATCCGGACAAGATCGCGGACCAGATCTCCGACGGGATCCTCGACGCAATAATGGCGGAAGATCCCAATGGCCGGGTGGCGTGCGAGACATTGGTCACCACTGGCATGGTCGTGTTGGCTGGAGAGATCACGACTACAGCCCGTTTCGATGTGCCGCGGATCGTGCGTCAGACGATTGAAGGCATCGGCTACACGGACGGTGCGTTCGGCTTCGACGCTAACACGTGTGCGGTGCTGACATCGCTTGATGCTCAGTCGAGTGACATCGCGCAGGGCGTCGATACCGGGGGTGCGGGGGATCAAGGCATGATGTTTGGCTACGCCACCGACGAGACCAAAGAACTGATGCCGACGCCGATCATGCTGGCCCACGCGCTGACCCAGCAACTGGCGCTCGTGCGTAAGTCAAAGCAGTTGGAGTGGCTGAGGCCTGACGGGAAGAGCCAAGTCGCTGTCGAGTATGCCGAGGGCCAGCCAGTCGCCGTCAAGGCTGTCGTATTAGCGACGCAACACGCCGACAGCGTATCGAACGACGAAGTGCACCAGGGAGTTACGGACAGAGTCATCAACCCGGTGCTGGCTCAGTCGGGGTTGGATGTGAGTGATGTAACGCTGCACATCAACCCGACTGGTAGATTCGTCGACGGCGGACCCAAGGGCGACGCAGGGCTCACCGGCCGCAAGATCATAGTCGACACCTACGGTGGCGCCGGACGTCACGGCGGTGGCGCGTTCAGCGGCAAGGACCCGACCAAGGTCGATCGGTCGGCGGCATATGCCGCCCGCTGGGTTGCGAAGAACATCGTCGCTAGCGGACTCGCGCGGCGCTGTGAGGTACAGCTGGCCTATGCGATCGGAGTCGCCGAGCCTGTCTCTATCATGGTCGATACGTTCGGCACCGGCGAGGCGGCGGATGAGACGCTGCAGCGGGCCGTGCGCGCCGTGTTTGATCTGACACCGCAAGGGATCATGGCTGCACTCCAGCTCAGGAAGCCGATCTACCAGAAGACGGCAGCGTACGGCCATTTTGGGAGAACGCCCTGTGATCTGGAAGTCCGGGGCACCAAGGTCAGGTGTTTCACGTGGGAGGACCCCAACAGGGTGGCTGATCTGAGAGACGCCGTTCGCAGCGCTGCGTGAGAGTGAACAGCGAGCGATCTCGATTCAAACACTTTATGGTAAGGAAACGATGACAACAGTGGCTGCCGAGAACAAGCGAGCTGCTCAGCGCGGCGCGGAGCACGAGGTCAAGGACATCAAGCTGGCCGAGTGGGGCCGTCGCGAGATCCGATTGGCAGAACACGAGATGCCGGGACTCATGGCGCTGCGTAGGCAACACCGCGGCGATAAGCCGCTTGCCGGAGCCAAGATCATGGGCAGTCTCCACATGACGGTGCAGACCGCCGTCTTGATAGAGACACTGCAAGAGCTGGGAGCCGACGTGCGTTGGGTGAGCTGCAACATCTTCTCGACACAGGATCACGCGGCGGCGGCGGCGGTGGTGGGTCCGCACGGCACCGAAGCAAAGCCGAGTGGTGCATCCGTCTTCGCCTGGAAAGGTGAGACATTGGAGGACTATTGGCGCTGCACCGCCCGGGCACTGGTGTGGCCCGACGGATCCGGTCCCGACCTCATAGTCGATGACGGCGGCGATGCGACGCTGTTGGTGCACAAGGGTGTGGAGTTCGAAAAGGCAGGAGCAGTGCCGCAGTTCGATCCGGCGACGGAGCCCGAAGAGTGGGGCGTGATCCTCGAACGATTGCGCATCGAGCAGCGGGACCATCCAGGTCAGTGGACTCGTATCGCGCAGAGCATACGTGGAGTAAGCGAGGAGACGACGACGGGCGTGCACCGACTGTACGAGATGGAGCAAGATGGCACCCTGCTGTTCCCGGCGATCAACGTCAACGACTCGGTCACGAAGAGCAAGTTCGACAACATCTACGGCTGCAGGCACTCTGTGATAGACGGCTTGAACCGCGCGAGCGATGTCATGATCGGCGGCAAGATAGCAGTCGTCTGTGGCTACGGCGAAGTCGGCAAGGGCTGCGCCCAAGCACTGCGAGGTCAGGGGTGCCGGGTCATAGTGACTGAGATCGATCCCATACTCGCGTTACAGGCTGCGATGGAGGGGTACGAGGTCAAGACGGTCGAAGACGTTGTCGAGTTCGCCGACATCTTCATCACGGCGACGGGCAACTACCACGTCATCACGGCAGAGCATATGGCCCGCATGAAGAACAAGGCAATAGTCGGCAACATCGGGCACTTCGACAACGAGATCGAGATGTCCGGACTTGCGGGTGTGCCCGGTATCCGGAAGGTCAGTGTCAAGCCGCAGTACGACGAGTGGATCTTCCCCGACGGCCACAGCGTATTGGTGCTCGCGGAGGGTCGTTTACTCAACTTGGGTTGCGCCACTGGCCATCCGAGCTTCGTGATGTCGACGTCATTCACCAACCAGGTCCTGGCGCAGATGGAATTGTGGACTGGTGGATCGAAATACGACAAGAAGGTGTACTTGCTTCCCAAGACGTTGGACGAACAGGTTGCGCGGCTGCACTTGGATCAGCTTGGGGTCAAGCTCACGCGGTTGACCGAAGCACAAGCCAAGTACATCGGAGTCCCCATTGAGGGGCCGTACAAGCCGGATCGCTACAGGTACTGATGGCAACCTACAGCCGCGGCGGGTGGCAATGCGGCGGCTACAACCAGAGATCGGTGGTGTGCGCATGGTGGAAGTGAAGGTGGCGCATCTGGGGCTCGATCGCCAAACGAACACTCCTGTTGTCATCCTGCAGGAGAAGGATGGCGAGCGAGTGCTGCCCATTTGGATCGGTCCTGCCGAAGCCAGCGCCATCGCCATGGAGCTGGCAGGGGTCAAGTTTTCGCGCCCTCTCACCCATGACTTGGTCAAACAAGTGATCGTTGGACTCGGTGGCCAGTTGAACCGTGTGGTGATCACACGAGTCCAAGAGAATACCTACTATGCCGAGCTGCAGATTCACCGCAACGACCATGTGGTGCAGGTGGATGCTCGACCCTCCGATAGCATCGCCGTCGCTCTCAGGCTCGACGCGCCGATCTTCACTCAGGAGGAGCTGCTGGAACTCACTTCTATCGACACTGTAGAGCCGAGCACCAGTGAGCCCGGCACGCTGGATCCCGATTCGCTGAAGGCCTACCTGGAGAAGCTGGATCCTGAAGATTTCGGCAAGTTCACTCCGTAATACGCTTGTGCCAGCGGTGATCGTCGCCCTGAGCGTTCCTTCCCAAGGCTTCGCTCAGGGCTTCGCTGTTACCGGGCGCGTATTGCACGGTCGAGACGCTGATTCGCTGCCACTGGCCGATCATATGGTCGTCTTGCACGAGGTCACTCTCGAGGCCGGCCGCCCCGTCGATTCTGCG
>CP070666.1:5058015-5086615 GCA_020351775.1 Gemmatimonadota bacterium
GCTGCCGCGGCCGGCGTCGTGATGCTGGTCGCCTGCGCCAATCTATCCAACCTGTTGCTGGCGCGCGGTCAGACACGGCGCAAGGAGATGGCGATTCGCAGTACCCTCGGCGCGGACCGCTTCCGGCTCATCCGGCAGTTGACGGTCGAGAGTCTCGTGCTTGCCGGCTGCGGCGGCCTGCTCGGCGTGGCGTTCGCCTATGGTGTCACACAAGCGGTGGCCAACACCACAGCGGTCAGCATTCCCATGCTCAGCAGCGTATCAATCGATGGCTTGACGTTGCTGTTTACACTCGGTGTCACGATACTGGCGGGGCTGCTGATGGGCATCGTTCCCGCGCTGCAGTTCTCACAGGCACGAGAAGCAGAAGTGATCAATGACTCGAGCCGAGGCTCGACCGAGGGCAAACGCAGCGCTGCATTGCGTGAAGGATTGGTGGTTGGTGAAGTGGGGCTGGCATGTGTTCTTCTCGTCGCCGGTGGTCTCCTGCTCCGCAGCTTCCTGAGCGTACTCGATGTCGACCTGGGATTCCAACCGGCGGGTGCGGTCGCTTGGGAAGTTGAGACAAACCGGAGCTTCGATAGCCTCAGCGAACGGACAGCCTTCTATTACGAGATGCTCGACCGCGTCGAGGCGCTGCCAGGTGTCGACGCGGCGGGTTTCACCGACACCCCACCGCTGGGCCGTAACCGCAGCTGGGGCATTCGCGCGTTGGGCGTTGAGTATGCGGAAGGTGAAGCCCCCAGCGCGTTCCCCCGCATCGTGGACTGGCGCTACCTCCAGGTCATGGACATTCCCCTCGTGGCAGGGCGTCACTTCTCGGTAGACGACCACAGCGAATCGCCCCAAGTGGTCGTTCTCAACGAGACCGCTGTCGAGACCCTCTTTCCCGGCCAGGATCCCATCGGGCAGAGCATTGTCACCGCTGGTGGAGAGTGGGAGGTGATTGGGGTCGTCGGCAATGTGCGCCATCAATCGCTGGAGGAATCGTCAGGGTTGGAGATGTATCTGCCGATGACTCAGATGGGTTATTACGGCTCCCTGGTAATGGTCGTTCGCTCGCCACTCACTGTTGGAACTCTGGCCGGAAGTGTACGCAGCGCCCTACAGGACGCGGATCCAATGATGCCGACTGGCGATTTCTGGACGATGGAATCCGTCGTCGATCGATCCGTCTCGCCCCGGCGCTTCACTCTGATTCTCGTTGCAGCTTTCGCCGGCACCGCGCTGCTACTCGCAGCGCTCGGGATCTATGCGGTGTTGTCGTTCTCCGTGAGCCAACGGATTCCCGAAATCGGCATTCGCATGGCGTTGGGAGAATCCCCAGCCACCATGCTGCGCCGAGTGGTAGGTCGCACGATGGTGCTGGCGGGCACCGGTGTCGCCATTGGCGCGGCGGGTTCACTCGCCGTATCACGCGTCATGCAGTCGTTGCTGTACGGCATCGGATCGACCGATGTGCCGAGCTTCGCAGCAATGGCGTTGATACTCCTGGGTGTTTCCGCCGTGGCCGGCTTTCTCCCGGCGAGGCGAGCCGCCACCACCGATCCGATCGAGGCGTTGCGGGTCGGCTGACCGCCAGACCCGCGCGTTGGTCCGCGGACAACAGCCATTTGTCCGTGGACAACAGACGAATGTCCGTCGACAATGGACTGATGTCCGTCGACAACGGACCAATGCCCGCGGGAGAATAGTGCTACTATTCGCAAGTGTGATGGCGTTTGGTAGCGTACGCCGGGAAGCCGGTCATCCGGCCGCCGTGACCGCCGGGACATCGCGACCGCCGGGAATCGGGTGGCCAGAAAACCGGGAAACCGGGCCACCAGGATTCCGGGGCGCCGTCTCTCCTCAACCGCCCTTTCCCGCTGCGCGGCTGCGATCAGCAACCGCACCACACCAAGGTGCTCCTCCAGAGTCGGCGCATTGGATCCTCCTTTACCGATTTGCGATTCGCGCTTGGCGATCTCAGATTTAGCCTCTTCAGATCGCTAACTGCAAATCGTAGATCGCAACTCAGAATTCATTACCTGGGAATCACTCGTGCCCATGAAACCCCGTTCCTGGCTCCGTGAGCCCTTGCTCCACTTCCTCCTCATCGGACTCGCCCTATTCGGTGTCAGTGCTCTATGGCGTAGTCGAGATTCTGGGTCCGAGAAGCTGATCGCCGTAACCAGCCTCGAGATCGAGTGGCTGCGACGCAACTGGGAAGCCCGCTGGCAACGGCCGCCCACCGAGACCGAGCTGCGCGGATTGGTGAATGACTTCGTACGCCAGGAGGTGTTGTACCGCGAGGCGATCGCCATGGGCCTCGACCGCGACGATCAGGTAGTGCGCAACCGCATGGTGCAGAAGCTGGAGCTCTTGACCGACGACCTGGCCGCTCAAGCTCAGCCAGCCGAGGCCGAGCTGCAGACCTACATGCAGGAGAACATGGAACGCTACATGATCCCCGAGCGCCGCTCGTTCACGCACGTGTACTTCAACGTGGATCGTCGGGGTGAATCGGTAATAGAGACCGCCGAGGAGGTGTTGCAGCGGCTGCGTGCCAATCCGGCCGCGGCACGTCGTGCAGCGGAGCTGGGCGATCGGTTCATGCTGGCGCCCGACTACGCCATGCAGTCATTGTCCGAAGTGGCGCGAGGGTTCGGCCAGCGGTTTGCCGATGCGCTGTTTGCAGTTGAGGCCGGGGAATGGCAAGGCCCCATAGCGTCAGGTTACGGCTGGCACCTGGTGCTGGTGACCGACGTGACGGAATCGCAGGTGCCCGAGTTGGCGCAGGTGAGGAATGCGGTGCTGCGCGATTACCTGACCTCGCTCCGAGAACAGGCCAGTGAGGCACTGTACAATAGCCTGCTGCAAAACTACGAGGTGGAGATCGACGAAGCGGCCATCAGCGCTCAATCGTTGGGCGGCAACCAGGTGAACGGCAGCCGATGAGGACACGACGCGCGCTGCTCGGCGTCGCAATCTGCGGCTTGATGTCGGCCATACCCGCGCGGGCCGACGACGTGCGGCCAGTGCATATCCAAATACGCGAGAGGGAGCCCGGCTCGTTCCTGGTGCAATGGCGCGTGCCGCAGGTGATTCCCGTGCGGGCGATGCCTTCCCCGGTGTTGCCCGATCACTGCGAGCCCGAGGGCGAGCGGGTGATCATCGAGCAGTCGGGGAGTTGGATCAACCGCCAGACCTACCGCTGCTCCGATGGCGTCGCCGGATACGAAGTGGGGATCCGGTTCCCGGTGCCCAACCCCTCGATAACGACCGTGTTTCGGGTCGAGCTGTTGTCGGGTGAGCGTTTCGCCCACGCCCTCGACCCGCTGGAAGATTCGTGGCTCGTGCCGGCCGCAAACGTGGGAGCGTTCACAGCCTGGATGGCTGATGCGAGCACGGCAGTGCTGAGAGGCGCACGACACATTTTGGGCGACTGGGTGCACATTGCATTCCTGATCGCGCTCGTTCTGTTGGCCGGAATGGTCGGCTCCATCAGACTGGTAGGCGCCTTTGCGATCGGACAGGGCGCAGCAGTACTGCTGACGGCAATCGTCGGCCGGTCGTTCAGTTCCCTGGTCTCCGAGCTGTGCGTAGCGATAGCAGTTGTGTTGCTGGCGCGCGAGGCGCTGCGCCCGGAGCGCGACCGGACACGGGTCGAAGGGTTGGCCGTAGGCGCCGGGTTGTTTCACGGACTCGCGCTCGGCGGCCTGCTGCCTGCGGTTATGGGCGCCGGTCTCACAGCAGCATCGCTTCACCTGGTTCTGGTACTCGGCATGGACGGGACGTTGCTGCTGGTTGCAGGAGTGGTGTCGGCCCTGAGCAAGGCGATCGCGCCCAAGTGGAATCCGGCGTGGTTCAGACCGACGATCACCTACACTGTGGCTGCAACAGCGGTGGCCGCTGCGCTCAGCCTGGTATCCACGCAGCGCGGCAGCGCCCAAGACGCTGTCGCCGCAAGTCAACAACTGCCCGCCTCGATGGGGAGTTCCCGGTCAGTCGGTGGCGCGGGTTCACGTCGCCTGGCTCCGCAGATAGTCGATGCACCGATCCAGAGCTTCCTGGCCATTGAGCCGTTCGAGATAAGACACGAGATCCAGTTCCAGTTGCGCGACGTGCTCACCCAGGTCTCCCCCGGTCTGCGTCCCGGCGGTTTCGTCGAGATCGCGCAGCAGGCCGAGGTGCTGAGCCAGCTCAGTGAGTTCGCCGAGCTCCATACGGCACTCGAGATCGATGGTGAACTCGCAACGGGCCTCATCGACCGGGCCAGTTTTCTCACCGTGGACTTTCAGGGAGTGCTGCCGCGTCAGGAGGCCGTGAGAGAGCCCGTCGACGAGGCCTTGGTCGGTGTGACGTTGGTCTATCTCACGCCGAGCGTGCCGCAGGAAGTGGCGCTGAACTGGGACACCGTGTTCGACCTCGCGGAGACCATTCCGGCAACTGTGATCGATCCCGAGTCATCCCAACCGTTGGTGTTGAGCACGGAGGAGCCGACGCTGCAATGGGAGAACGAGCTGCTGGACGATCCGATTCCGGCGATCACGGAGGTGGTGGTCGAACCGGCCAAGTTGCCACTGCCTTTGGTCTCGCTGCCGTTCCTCGCAATCGCTGTAGCCCTAGGTGTATCTACTTGGCACAATCGACACAAGGTGGTATCATTCGCGGCCGTACGAGTGATGCTTGCCGCGGCGATACTCGTGGGACCCCTGGCCCAGGTGACGATTGCACTTCCCGTGTCGGTAAGCGCCGTCAGTTCTGAGAACAAGGCGCGCCGTATTCTCGCCAGTGTGCTGCCCAATGTGTATCGCGCGTTGGAGTTCCGCTCCGAGGAAGCGGCATACGACCGACTTGCCGTGGCAGTGACGGGTGAGACGTTGACCGATGTCTACCTCGAGCATCGCCGCTCACTGGTGATGGAAGAACGCGGTGGTGCGCGGGCGCGAGTCGACGCAGTGGAGGTGACCGAAGTGCGCGACGTGGAACCCCGCGGCGACGGTGGCTTTGACGCGGTCGCCTCTTGGATGGTGGGCGGCAACGTGACGCACTTCGGGCACCGGCACTTCAGGCAGAACCGGTACGATGCACGGGTTTCGGTAGCGCCGGTGGATGGGACATGGAAGATCAGGACGATTGAGGTGTTGGGGGAAGAGAGAGTGAGGTAAGCGGGGAGCAGGGAGCGGACAGAATAATGAGTAATGAATGTAGAAGGCTGAATTTCGGAGGCTGAAGTAACTCACAATGGCAGTAAACGGGACCACTGACAAACGGGAGACTTACATGAACAGAGTATCCGCAGGTGTGCTAGGCGCCTTGGTTGCGCTCGGTTGGGCGAGTGCCGCAGTGGCGCAGGATCCGGTGGGGTTGCCACCGCCGCCGCCCACGGTAGCAGATGCATTCAAGGCGCAGAAACACTACTCACCCTATGCCGGTCGTAACTTCCCGGCCCAAGTGTTCTGGGGTGACACGCATTTGCACACCGGGATGTCGATGGATGCGGGCTCCTTCGGTGCGCGGCTGTCACCCGAGGATGCGTATCGGTTCGCAAGGGGTGAAGAGCTGACATCGTCTACGGGCTTGCAGGTGAAACTTTCGCGACCGCTGGACTTCCTCGTAGTCGCGGATCACTCGGACAACATGGGGTTCTTTCCCCGGCTGTATGCTGGTGACCCGGAGTTTCTCGCCGATCCGACCGGAAGGCGCTGGTATGAAATGATCCGAGAGGGAGGCCAGACGGCGGTGCAAGTTGCGGTCGAGGTAATCGTCGCGTTTTCGCAGAACGAGTTTCCTCCGGCACTATCGTCCTTGCCCGGTAGCGCGGCTTACCGTGACGCCTGGGAGACAGCGATTGATGCGGCGGAGAGATACAACGACCCCGGTGAGTTTACGGCTTTCATCGGTTACGAGTGGACGTCCAATACTCGTGGCATGAACCTGCATCGCGTAGTGATCATGCGCGATGACGGCACCAAGGCCAGCATGGTTGAGCCCTACACTACGCTGAAGCCCTTGGGCAGCGATAATCCGCGTGATCTGTGGAATTGGCTGCAGATGTACGAGGACAAGACCGGCGGCAAGGTGCTGGCCCTGGCCCACAACGGAAACTTGAGTAACGGCATCATGTTCCCGTTAGTGGATTCGTTCACAGGGATGGCTTTCGATCGGGAGTACGCCGAGACTCGTGCCAGGTGGGAGCCGTTGTACGAGGTCACGCAGATCAAGGGCGACGGCGAGACGCATCCGTTCCTGTCACCCAACGACGAGTTTGCCGACTACGAAACGTGGGATCAAGGCAACCTGGATCTGAGTGAGCTGAAACAGAACGATATGCTGCAGTACGAGTATGCCCGCTCTGGTCTGCAGATTGGCTTGCAGCTGGAGCAGCAACTTGGTGTGAATCCCTACAAGTTCGGCATGGTCGGTTCTACCGACAGCCACACCGGCCTCGCCACCGCACAGGAAGACAACTTCTTTGGCAAGCACTCTGGTGTTGAGCCCAGCGCGGAGCGGTGGGAACACCCCATGGCTGAGGTCAATGGCAAGAAATACGAGAGCTGGGAGATGGCATCGTCCGGCCTTGCCGCAGTCTGGGCTCAGGAGAACACCCGCGAGGCAATCTTCGACGCCATGCAGCGCAAGGAAACCTACGCCACCACCGGCTCCCGTATGATGGTGCGCTTCTTCGGTGGTTGGGAATTCACGGAAGCCGACGCAACGAGCCGCGTGCCTAGCACCCTCGGTTATACCAAGGGCGTGCCGATGGGTGGTGACCTGAAGGACCATCCCGATGGCAAATCTCCGACATTTCTGGTTTTTGCTATGAAGGATCCCTATTCTGGCAATCTCGACCGAATCCAGATAGTCAAAGGTTGGCTGGACTCTCAGGGCGAACGTCAGGAGAAAGCGTACAACGTCATTTGGTCCGGCAACCGGCAGCTCGCAACTGACGGCACACTGCCACCGGTGGGCAACACCGTCGACGTGGCAAATGCCACGTGGACCAACACCATCGGAGCAGCCGAATTGATCACCGTGTGGACCGATCCTGATTTCGATCCAAACCAGCCGGCCGTGTACTACGCGCGAGTTCTCGAGATCCCGACGCCGCGGTGGACGGCGCACGAGGCTGCGCGCTTTGGCATCACGATGTCGCCCGAGGTTCCGATGATTACCCAGGAGCGGGCGTACACCAGTCCGATTTGGTATACGCCGGGCAGGTAAATGAAGAATCTGGAATTATGAATGTATGATGATGAAGGTCCGGGTCTTGCGCGTTCGGGCGCTGGCTGCCACGTGTTCTTGTGGGTTGGCCGCGCTCGGCGCGCAAGACACGAAGGCGTCTCGGGACAATACCGCGTGAACCAATGGGTGGCCGAGACGGGGTCCCTGCCTCCAACCGCCCAGCCGCCTACCGATACACCCGCCGTAGGTTCTCGACGTTTTGCCGCATCACGCTCAGGTAGTCTCCCACCCGCGGGACATTGCCGCACTGGTCAAACACGATCGGTTCCACACCCAGCTCTCGCAGGCGGGCAGCCGTCTCCGCCAGCGGCTCATCCTCCCACAGCATCCACTGCGCCGGGTGATCGGCACGCAGAGCCACGAACGCCTGCCACTGCTCTGCAGATGGCGCCTCGTTGGGCTCCCACTGGACGGCGTGGAAATCGAGATCGTAGCGCGCTGCCAGATACTGGTAGACCGGGTGCGAGCCGAGCAGCACCTTGTCCGGATTTCTCGCGACGATCTCCGCGATCTGTCGGTCTAGTGCGAGCAGGTCGGCTGCGAGAGACTCGAACTCCGCGACGAAGGCGTTCTGGTGCTCCGGCCAGCGAGTGGCGAACGCATCGGCGATTGCGCGAGCGTGCTCGACTGCCAGTGTAGGATCGAGCCACGTCGTGAATGCCGTGCCTTCATGCGAGTGCTCGCCTCCCAGGCCGTGCGAGTGTGTGACCGTCTCTTCAAGGTGGATGTAGCGGTCCTCGAATCCTGCCGAGGTGTTTACCGTGCGGGATTCGGGAACACTCACGACCGCCAGCCATTTCGCGTACGTCGCGCCGTTGAGCAGAATGAGATCCGCCGCCTGAAGCCCTGCGAGCGCCTCAGCATCCGGCGTCCAGAACGCGGGATCAACGTCGGTCGGGGCCGGCAACTCGACCTGCACGAGGTCTCCGCCAATCCGCTCGGCGAAATACTGAAGTGGGTAGTTCACGGTGTAGACGGTAGGAATGCCCGCCTCGGACCCGTCACCGGACAGTCGAGCATCACCGCCACCACAAGCGATGAGGGACGCTGAAATCATGAGCGTGAGAGGTCGATACATCGGAAAGCTCTGTGTTGAACGTTGGCAATCAGCAGTCTGCAACCTGAATTCAGCAACCGCATTCGACAGTCAGTCATTTAGAATATCACCGCCCTGATCACTGCGGATCCGAACCGGCTGGTGAGGACAGTGAGGCCGCCCGCGAGCACCACTCCTACTACGATCACCACCACGATCTCCGAGACCATCACCCACCCGATGCTGGAGCGGGAGCCGCCGATCTTGCGCATCGTCTCGATCTCCCGGCGGCGCAGTCGCAGCGAGAGCATGAACACCAAGATGGCCGTCGCGAGAGTCGAAATCCCGACCACCACCACCGCAGCGATCACGAACGTCTGCACGGTGAGCACCGTGTCCAATAGCTCGTCGATGACCGAGGTTGGCTCGACGATCTGCACCAAGTCGTCTGGTGACGAATACCGTCCGCGCAAGATCGTTCGCGCCCGCTGATCGGGCGGCACTGCGATCACTGCGGTGATTGGGTATTCCTCCTGGTCGCCGTGAAAGTGAAACTCATCGAGGTTCTCGGCGGTGATCTCCTGATACTGCACGACCGAGGCGTTCCCAACGACGTTCGTGCTGTCGCGCTGCAGCACCTGTGCCCGTGCCTCCGGGGAGCTCAGGTCCACGTGTCCGTGCACCAGTCCCTCGATCACCCACGCGGTCTTGAGATCAACGAAGATCGCGCGGTCGTCGGGGCTGTCGGAGAACTCCAGCACACCTCGCACGTGCATCCGGAGCGGATAGACACCAGCGAGGTCGAATACGCTCTCCGGCGACGTGATCACCCTATCTCCGGGCCCCATGCCGAGCGCCTCCGCGACGCGGGCGCCCAGGACGCAGTCACCCAACATCGTGAGGCCGCCGCCGGACGCGATACGGATCCCGCGGAAGTCGAAGTACTCGAGGGTAGTGCCGACGATGGGGTGCCCCTGTGCCTCGAAGCGCACGTAGAGGGGGATCACCAACGCCAGCCGCGACGTGTCCACCCGAATCGCTTGCGCATAGCGCATGGTCTCCGGGACGTCCCCCTGGAAGTACAGGCTGTTGAGTACGAGCTCGAGCGGGCTCCCCTTGGCGCCGACGAGTAGGGGCGTTGCCTCCGCTCTCACCGTGAGCTGCTCCTCGCTCTGGCGCACCAGCACGCGTAGTCCTACCGGGAGGAACACAATGAGAGTGATCGACGTGATCAGGATCGCGGTCTTCACCTTGTGGTAGGCCAGGTAGCGCCAGGCGAGGTACAGGGCGTTGCTCATGCCACGGCCCCGCGGCGCACGGAAGCGTGAAAGTCCCTGAAATCTACGGTCCGTCCGAAGCGCCCCACCAGGTCGTGGTCGTGCGTGACCGTCACGAGCGTCGCTCCGGTACGCGTGGCGTAAGCGAACAGGATGTCGAGCACGCGGTCCTTGTTGTTGGGATCGAGGTTGCCCGTCGGCTCGTCGGCCAGGATGAGAGGCGGGTCCGGCAGCAGCGCTCGGCACACTGCCACGCGTTGCTTCTCACCCTGCGAGAGTTTAGTGGCGTAGCGGTTCAGTTTGTCACCGATGTCCACACTGTCGGCGAGCCGCGCGGCGCGGTCGCGCACCGTCTGATCAAGCTGCATCGCTGGATTGATGCGGTACGGCAGCAGGATGTTGTCGAGCACGGTCAGGTACTCGAGCAGCTCGAACTCCTGGAACACAAGGCCGATGTTGCGGATGCGGAAGTCCCGTCGAGCACCGTCGTCGAGGGATGTCAGCTCGACGTCGTTCGTGAGAATCCGGCCCGCTCGCGGTAAGCTGATGCCGGCGATCAGGTTCAGGAGTGTCGTCTTCCCGGACCCACTCGGGCCTATGAAGGCGACGGTCGCCCTCGCTTCTATGACAAGTTCGGGGATGTGAAGGAAGAAATCACCTTCGGCGTAGCGAAACTCAAGACTCTCGACCGTAATCACACCTGCGGAACCTCGGGACCTTGGCAAGACACAGAGAATATCCGTCTTCTGGAGCTGCTATGCTAGGGCAGACGCGGTGCTGATCATCGATGCAATGAATCGAGCTGGTCCACAGGAAGTGGCAGGGCGTCCCACAGTAGGGTGCAGGTGCCGGACCAGCACGATACCGATAGATTATGGATCGTGACGACTGACATCTGACCGAGAGGGGTACCGCATATGCCGGAACACGGCCTGTCGCTGACTCTCGAACGCCTGCGTGGCTTTGAATTCAACACCACCTTCGACTGGGATGTTGAGCCACTACTCCTGGATGAGCCGGAACCTATCGGGAAAGGCAAAGGTCCCAACGCCGCCCGCTTGGTCGGTGCCGCCGTGGGTAACTGCCTCAGCGCCAGCCTGTTGTTCTGCCTCGAGAAGGCCAAACAGCAAGTGAAAGCCCTGAAGACCGAAGTAACCGGCACCCTAGTGCGCAACGAACGAAAGCGACTCCGACTGGGCAGATTCGATGTTCGCATAACCATTGATATCGACACAAGCGAACCAGCGCGTGTGACTCGCTGCATAGAGCTGTTCGAAGACTACTGCGTCGTGACGGCCAGCGTACGCAAAGGCGTGGACGTGAGTGTGGTGGTGACAGATGCTCAAGGTACCGAACTCTACCGATCTGAAGAATAGCGAATATCGAATGGTGAATGTTAAGTGTCGAGGTATGACAATGCTGAGCATTCTACACTCGACATTCAGCCTTCAAAGGAGCATTCAATGATTCCCTGGCTGAAGATCTCAAGCGCGCTTGCCTGCCTCATCGTTACATCAAGTGCCTGTGGCCCGCAACGGGATGCCTATTTGTTCCCGTACCAGGATCCCGATCTCCCGCTCGAAGCCAGAGTCGACGACCTCGTCGCACGAATGACTCTGGAGGAAAAGGTCTCCCAGATGCTGTACGACGCGCCGGCAATCGAGCGACTCGGCATCCCAGAGTACAACTGGTGGAACGAGGCGCTCCATGGGGTGGCACGTGCAGGACGGGCGACCGTGTTTCCGCAGGCCATCGGACTGGCCGCAACGTGGGACACCGAGCTCATGTTCCGCGCGGCCACTGTCATCTCCGATGAAGCGCGGGCCAAGTATCACGAGTCGGTGCGCCGGGACAGACGCGGGATCTACGAGGGGCTCACCTTCTGGTCGCCCAACATCAACATCTTCCGCGACCCGCGCTGGGGACGCGGCATGGAGACATACGGCGAGGATCCCTACCTGACGGGGCAGCTGGCCGTTCAGTTCGTAAACGGGCTACAGGGTGATGATCCCCGCTACTTCAAGACCGTGGCGACACCCAAGCACTTCGCAGTTCACAGCGGACCCGAACCGGATCGTCACACATTCGATGCCGTAGTGAGCGAGCGCGATCTGCGCGAGACGTACCTACCGGCCTTCCGTGCTACGATCCTTGATGCAAACGCGCAATCCGTAATGTGTGCATACAACCGGTTCTTGGGAGATCCGTGCTGCGCCAGCAACCGGCTGCTGCAACAGATCCTGAGGGATGAGTGGGGCTTCGATGGTTATGTGGTGTCGGACTGCTGGGCAATCCGGGACATATTCGCGACACACAGGGTGGTCGAGACGGCAGCCGAAGCCTCGGCGATGAGTGTCGTCACCGGCACCGATCTCAACTGCGGGGTCTCCTACGACAGCCTAGTTGTGGCCGTTACTGAGGGCCTGATCGATGAGGCTGATATCGACGTAGCCGTGAAGCGGCTGTTCCGTGCCAGGTTCATGCTGGGCATGTTCGATCCAGCAGAGCGTGTCCCCTACAGTTCCATTCCATATGACGTCAACGGTTCAGCGGAGAACGGCGAGTTGGCATTGGAGGCGGCTCGCAAGTCGATCGTGTTGCTCAAGAACGACGGCATCTTGCCGCTCGACAAAGGCCTGGGCACCATCGCGGTTATCGGACCCAACGCCGATGATGTAGATGTGCTGTTGGGCAACTATAATGGAATACCGTTGGAACCAATCACGCCGCTTCAAGGCATCCGGCAAGCAGTCTCCTCTGGCACACAGGTGCTCTACGCCCGTGGCAGTGATCTGGCGGAAAACACACCAGCGTTTGCCGTGGTACCGACCGCCGTCTTGTTCGCAGCAAGCGATGGTGAGCGAGTCAGTGGGCTGCGTGGCGAGTACTTCGAGGGACGAGAATTCGAGGATGATGCAGTCGGCTCCCGTGTCGACAGCATCCTCGACTTCAACTGGTGGGACGGCTCTCCCATGGCCGGCGTGAGTGAGGACGGATTCGCCATTCGCTGGCGCGGTACTCTCGTTCCTCCAAGCTCCGGCGACTACTCGCTCGGCATTAGGGCGCTCGGTCAAGTCCAGCTCACCCTCGACAATGAACCGCTGGTCCGGTTCTCCAACGTTCACCACGAGTTGTTGCAGTGGCGGGATGTTTCGCTGCAGGCGGGTCAGGAGTACGACATCAGCATTGAGTTCCGTGATATCCGTACCGATGCCAACATACAGTTCCTGTGGTCGCCACCGGAGCCGCCACCGCTTGCAGCGGCCATCGAGGTCGCTCGCAGCGCCGATGCGGTGATCATGATCATGGGCCTGTCGCCACGACTGGAGGGAGAGGAGATGCCGGTGGCAGTTCCCGGCTTTGCCGGCGGCGACCGTACCGATCTCAAGATCCCTGCCCCGCAGCGGGAACTGATCGAGGCAGTCACGGCAGTCGGCAAGCCGACGGTGCTGATCCTGCTCAATGGCAGCGCGTTGGCAGCAACCTGGGCGGCGGAACACATACCGGCAATCGTCGAGGCATGGTATCCCGGACAGGCCGCGGGCACTGCCCTGGCCGACGTGATCTTCGGTGACTACAGCCCGGCCGGTCGTCTACCCATCACGTTCTACAACTCGATCGATCAGCTGCCTCCGTTCACCGACTACGACATGGACGGCAGGACGTATCGCTACTTCACGGGTGAGCCACTGTTTCCCTTCGGACATGGGCTGAGCTACACCACATTCGAATACAGTGACCTGCAGTTCCCTGCTTCGGTCCCCAGCGGCCAAGATGCGGATGTATCCGTCGTAGTCGAGAACAGCGGTTCGGTGGCCGGTGAGGAAGTAGTGCAACTCTACCTCACAGACGTGGATGCGTCGGTGCCAGTGCCGCTGCGATCACTCACCGGTTTCGAGCGGGTATCGCTCCAGCCAGGAGAACGCAAGCGCGTGTCATTCACAATCACGGCCCGGCAGATGTCACTCATCGACGACGCCAACCGCCGTGTGGTCGAGCCGGGCATGTTCCGGCTGAGTGTAGGAGGAAAACAGCCCGGGTTCAGCGGTGTTGCGGATGCGGGGACGACGGAGGTGGTGATGGGAGAGTTTGCGGTTGTGGGCGACGAAGTGGAGATCGTGCCGTAAAGCCCACTTCAGACTTCAGACTTCGACATTCGGCCTTCCTGCTCAGCCCGCCCTTGACTCGAAGGCTGAATGTCGAACATCGAACACTGAAGTGATTTCTATTCGATCATTGCCCTCCACGCCTCCGGTATCTCTTCGATCTCCGCGACTTCTTTGAACCGCTCGGCGCTCAACGGTACGACCTTGAACGTCGCATCGGTCAGCAGCTCACCTGCCGGATTGCGGGCTTCGGTACGCACCTCTACTGGCTGCCATTGGGTCCCTTCGCTAGCGATGCTCCCGACGATTGACAGCGGCTCTCCTTGCTTGGCCGCCTTATGGTACTTGACCGTCGCCGAGCGTGTTATCCAGGCTGCCTTGGTATCGCTGCGTAGGATCCTGGGTACCCAGGCTGCCAGGCAATCCATCGCGGTGTAGATGACCCCACCGTGAGTTATGCCGGGGAAGCCGGTCATGTGGCCGCCTGGCCTGAGCGTTGCAAGCAGCCGATCGGCGTCATCTTCCTCGCGACGGATTGCCACGCGAAGACCATGTGGGTTCGCGAGGCCGCAGCCGAAGCAGTCACTTTCAGGCAGTATCTCGCGATTCAGGATCTGATCTGCCATAACACTCCCAGTGTGAAGTCCTGGCTGATCTCGCTGACACTCGAGCGCAATTGTGTACGTACTGTGAAAGCACTCATTGTACTTTACCTCCAACTCAGATCCAACTTAAGCAATGGACCGTGCCAGCAGTAACAGAGCCCTACCCAGCGCAAGAGAGTCGTGGGCCGCGCTGGCCTATTTCGCACTCTATCTGACATACCTATTTGCCGCGCCTGAATCCGAGTTGCTTCACTGGCTGAGTCTGGTCGTGCTGCCGCTGGCGCTGCTCACGGTTTTGCACCGGGGCAGCAGGTCGCTGCAGGCGATTCTGTCTTCGTTTGGGTTGCAGCGCGGCAACTTGGGCAAGGGCGTGGGCTGGGCGCTGCTGCTGGGAACCGCATTCGGAATCATTCAGGTCTTGCTCTCCGGCAATTCGGCGGAGATCCAAGATGCTATCCAAACCGGCCGTGCACTGTATTTGCTCCCCTTGGGACTTGCACTGATGATGCTTACGGCGGGCTTCACCGAGGAGTTCTTCTTCCGGGGATTTCTGCAGACCAGAATCCAGGTGCTGCTCCGCTCCCGGTGGCTAGCTGTCTTGATCGTGGCCCTGCTCTTCGGGGTATACCATCTCCCCTACGCGTATTTCAACCCGAACTGGCCCAGTGCTGGGGATTGGAGCGCGGCGTGGGCCGCTGCGATGGGAAACGGTGTGCCTGGCGGCCTCGTGCTGGGGGCGTTGTACGTGAAGTCGGACAGGAACCTGATCGCCCCCGTCGTGCTGCATTCAATGATCGGAGCGTTCCCCGCCATGACTTTGCTACGAATCTCGTTCTAAGGCGATCATGGCTTCCGCTTCTGCTTGTTCCAGCGCTTCCTGACAGCGATCGACAGTCGCAGTGAGACCGTCTATCGGCTCTCCATGGCAGGCCACTAACCTGCAAAAGGGCAATGGAAACCCATAGCGTCGTGGCCAGCTCAACCGCAGCGCAGGCCGGCCACGTACTACCACTGGTACCAGCCAAGACGCCGTTGCATGTGCTATCTCGGGTAGCCCAGGTTTCACCCGACGATACGGTCCCCCCGCATCAGCGAACAAGCCGATGTTGCACCGCCGCGTGTTGACCATATTAATGATCTGCTGCTTAGGTCTTACGGGTGACTTGCGGCGATAGACCCAGACGCGGAACCCAAGCCACGTAGTTGTGCGCTGCAGCATGCGGGACAGCACGCCATCGTGTCCTATGCCCGTAGGTTGGAGCTCGGACGGGAAATCCCGGAATGCACACAGCGTCAGCGGCTCATATGCGTGCCACGAATAGAAGATGATCGGGCGGCCGCTGTCCCCTGATAGCCGGGTGAGGCCGTCGAGCGATGGGATCCATGTGATGCGCGCAGTCCGCCAACACGGATAGATCCACAGCCCCAGCAGCACATTAGATGCCAATATGACAGGTGTTAGAAGCGACCGGCGCCAGGAAGGCTTTTCAAAGGGCACCGAAGCAAAGGAGATGCGTCCGTGCTCCCTCTCTGACTTCTCCGAAATAGCACCTCCTCCCTTGGTGTGTGCCCGCACAGCTGTGAGTTCCCCATCCCCTGGTCAAATCGGCGCTGCGGCGGTATTAGTTTCCGACATCGGCTCATTACGGCCTTGCGTATGAGCCGCCTCGAGAGCCGACAAGTACTCCAAAGGGCGAGGTTGGTAAAATGACCGCTCGGACATTGGGACGCTACTGCGGGCTGCTCACGCTCGCTGTAGGCATCCTGCTTCTCGCCCTCGGGATTCTGCCTGTGTTGATCCTGCCTGCTCGCGAACCCGTGGTGAACTGGGTGCTCGACAACGATTGGGCAGCACTGAGCACGGCTGCGTTTGTGCTCGCCACACTGCTCCCATTGGTGATGACGGGAATCTATGCCTTCCAGCTGGAGCACACCGGCGTCACCGGGTTGATCGGCCTCGCCTTGACGGTCCTCGGTATGCTCCTGCTATTGGGCTTCCAGTTCGACATGGCGTTCGTATGGCCCGTGCTGGCAAGCGAGATGCCCCGGCTGCTGGACTTCGATGGTGCGATGTTCGACGCTCCGAGGTTCTCGTTCATTCACTTCTGGATGGGTCCACTCTTCACTCTTGGCATGCTCGTGTTCGGCATCAGCACGATCAGGGCGCGCGTGTTCCCCCGCTGGAGCGGTATATCGCTGACCATCGGAATGATCCTCTCGGCCGGAATCCTCTTTCCACCATTGCTGCTCAGAACGGGGGGAGCCCTACTGGCAACAGCCGCGCTGATGCGGATCGGGCTCGTGATGTTGGAAGGCAGGCCACTGAAACCAGCGCGGTCTGAAGACTAGCGACCCATCAGCCCGCTCACAATCGCCTGATCAGCGTCCGCCTGCAGCAGTAGTGATCTTGGTGACAGTCAACTCCCCCACGACCGCCAGATCGCGATCGTAAACATCGACCGACGACGGAGTGCCGCTGTCCAGAGGTCCGCTTATCAGCAATGCCGAAACGGTGTCAGCGTCGTTGGGATCCACTTGGTGTAGCGCCAGCGAGAGGGTCTCACCAACGCACGAGCCGTCAGCGCTAGTGTCCAAATCACCCAAGACCCACCGGCCGTCGACGAACGCCGACGCAGATGTGGAGTCCTGATCAGTCGCGACAACGTAGAGTTCGACATCTATGTCGACCGAGGTTCCCTGTACGGTGCCCCGCATGTTGTAGGTCCCCTCGCGCGCATCGTCAGCCTCTCCGATCACCTTGAGTTGATTCGACTCAGCCACGATCCCACCGAACACCCCCATGCCACCCTGCAAATTGTTGACGAACCCGCGGCCGGAAATCGGTACGTTGCCAGATCGCGAGAAGTCGAAGTAGCGATCGTCCATCAGAGCCAGAGTGACCGTGTAATAGCGACCGGCCCGGAACACCGCTTCCGCGTCCTCCGCTTCGGTGGAATCTTCCTCACCAAGGACGACTGCAAAGAAGTCGGTCAGATCACCGGGAACGGTCATACGAGTCGAATCGACGAAGAGTCGGGTCACGGCGACAGGCATTCCTGCGCTGTCGGTACGATGAACCTCCAGCTGCAGCGCGCGCCCCACCAGCGGGAACACCTCGGCGTCGAGCGTATCTGTGTCGCGATTGAACAGCAGTACCGGACCGGGAATCACGGTGGAGTCGCCCTCCACTCGGAGTACCATCGCCTCGGCGCCGGGGATCTCCATGCGTCCGAAGACGACGTGGCCATCCAGTGTCTCCACACGCAGCTCCATGCTGTCGCCGGTCCGCATGGTGGGGCAGTCGAGCGGGCCCCAGTACAGACCGAGAGACTGAGGCAGGCTCGGATCGGAGGGCGACTCGACGAACTGCGTTGCTCCGCAGGCGTCGGACGGCAGGGTGATGTTGGTGACAGTGACCAAGGCTTGACTGATGGGAACCTGCGGCGGGTTACCCGGAATCGAGCCGCGGGTCGAGTCGAGACCGGAGCCGGTGAGCGTCTGCTCCACCAGAATCCACTGCCGGTTCACATCGGGCCGCAGTACCGCGTGCACAACGACTATGGGATCGCCGTCCGGGATCACCGTCTCGCCAAACTCGCATGCCGTGGATAGGACAGCGATCAGCAGCATCCAACAGGTGCGCGCGTTCAAAAGACAAACTCCACTCCCACGGTGGGCAGCAATGGCAGCTGCGAGATTGCGCTGCGCTTCGCCGGCGCCGTGGTGTAGTCATAAGTGTAGAGAAACACGTTCTTGCGGTTCAGCATGTTCACCAGCTGGACATATGGCCGGAGTATGCCGCCCCACTTACGGGCCTCCCACCAGAAGCTGAGGTCAATGCGGCTGTAGTACGGGTAGCGCGCTGAGTTGAGCGTCTGGCTCGCGATCGGCTCGCGGGTGTAGTCGCTCAGTGAGTGATTAGCGGCATAGTAGTAGCGGTGATTCCACTCACCTACGAATGGAGTGAACGGCAACGGCGAGCCATATCCGAGCCGGATGCTCATGTCGCTGCCGAGTGGCCCCGGTGACTGTAGTATCACATTCAACATATGGCGACGATCGTGGACGGCAGGGAATTCCTGACCGCGCGAACGTCGATTGACCTTGGTCAATCCGTAGGCAATCCATCCTGTGAACCTGCCCAGATGTTTGCGCAGCAGGAAGTCGACACCCCAAGCTTCTCCTTCCATTGGGATCGTCTCGTCACCCTGGATCCTGGGATCTTCATCCAGGTTGTAATCCACGATGTCGTCGAACGTCTTATAGTACCCTTCTATCGAAAGCGACATCTCGAGGCCGAACCAGCGCTCGAACCCAAGCACCACGTGGTCCGAACGCCCGACCGGTGTCGCCGCATCGGCACCAATCCAGAAATCGATCATGTTCCACGGGATGTTCTGATCTCGCATTGAGTGAATTGCCTGGTGGTAGCGACCCACCGAGCCGGTTATGGCGAAGTCCTTGGAAACGAATCCTTTGATTCCGATGCGCGGTGCCCAATGCACGACACCCGGCCCTTCCACCGCTTCAACTCTGATTCCCGGACGTAGAAACAGCCATGGGAACGCGCGCCATTGGTCGTCGATGAACGCAGACCACACGCGGGGCGAGAAGCTGGCCTCGTAGAAGTCAGCGCCGAGGCTTTCGCTGCCCACGTCGTACGTCATTTCGTAGTTTTCGTACCCCGCTCCCAGCCGCACATCGTGTGTCGCACCCGGTGACACCGCGAACAGGAATTTCGCGGCCAGCAGGTGGACTCGGTTGTCCGCCCGGAAGAGCCCCGGTTCGAGCCCGAAGGTCGGTGTGGAATTCGTGTAGCTCGCGTCGACGGTGATCTCGCCCCGCCCCAGAGGATGGCTGAACCGCAAGCCCACCAGGCGGTTGCCAAAGCTGGCGTCGAGATCCACGCCGGTCCGACCGGGCCTTTCTTCGATCCAAGGCCAGTCCACTACATCCTTGCCCAAGTACCCGGTCAGAGAGAGAACGCCGCCCGAACCGATCGGTGCGGAGAGCTTGCCGATCGCGTCGTAGAAGTAGTACGGCATCGTCTCGCTCGTGATCAAACCGACCAGCACATCTGCATATGTTCGGCGACCGGCAATGAGGAAACTGACCCCGGTACCTCCTACGGGACCTTCGATCAGCAGCTTGCTGGATATCAGCGAAACGAGACCACGCACACCGATGCGATCGCTGCGGCCCGCCCGGATGTCGACATCCATCACACTGCTGAGACGACCGCCGTACTCAGCCGGGAACGCCCCAGTGATGAAGTTGACATTCTCCACAGCGTTGGCGTCGAAGGTGCTGAACAGGCCGCCGAGGTGTGTCGGGTTGAAGATCGTAACGCCGTCCATCTGGATCAGATTCTGATCCGGCTCACCGCCTCTCACATTGAACCCGACCGAGTAGTCGTTGGTGGCAATGGTCCCCGGTAGCAGCTGGACCACCTTGACCACATCGGCCTCCGCCAACGCTGGTAGCGTCCTAATCGTGTTCTTATCGATACTGATGACGCTCGGTTGCACGATCTCTTCGAACCGCTCGCGGGCTTGAAGCTGGGCCCGGGCCTCGACCGCGGGCAATAACACCGCCGCTGACCGCAGGTAGACCTGCATCGTATCCTGATCCGGTTCCAGCCAGACCGTGTCCGCCGCCAGGCCGATCCGCTGAAACGTGACCGACTGCCGAACTCGGGGAATGCCAAGCAACACGAATCCGCCTGACTCGTCGGTCGTGGTGCCGATGCCCAGCTCGCTGATCCTCACGGTGACGCCGGCGATCGCGGCGCTGTCCTGTATCGTGAGCACACGACCCACTACATCGCGTCGCTGCTGTGACTGCAGCCCCCGGATCGGCAGTGAGGCCAGCAGCGCTGGCACGGCTATCATGAGAAGCCGCCTACTCACTACCCATTCCAATCCACAAGTCGGTCGGCGCACAGACTGAAATCTAGCCACTTGAGAGATTCGGATGCCGCACATTCCGACCTGCCTTCACGTTTGTCACACTTCAGCCTCCGGCCTTCTGACTTCGACATTCGACCTTCGTCAGGATACCGGGCTCCAGCTCGGAGACCAGCCTTTCAATCTCGAAGTCTCAAGCCCGAAGTGGTATCTTAGTGATACCCTCCCCCTCCCGGAGTGTGCGCCATGCTTTCGAAGCACTGTTTGGACTGCGGTGTCGAGGCTCACCCCAGGCTCAGGCATCCCTCGAGCTTTCGCATCGAAGCATTTGTATGGATCGCAGCCATCGTGGTGGGTCTGGTGGCCGGTGCTTGGTCGGCCGTGACGTCATCCTCGGCCCCGTCCCTCAGTAGGGCGCTGCAGGCAATCACCGTTTCAGCGGCAGAACCCGGGGAGCCGCAGCCGGAATCGGCTACGGCGGGCAGTCGCGACACCGAGAGCCTGCAGCTGAGATTCGCATTGTGGGCCCGTGGGGTAGTGGCGGATTTCCTGCGCACCGCGTGGTGGGTGCTGCCCCTGCCGCTCGCATTCTCGTTCTGGCGGCAGTTCAAGAAGCACCAGGTGTGCGCCGCCTGTGGGTCGCGTCGGCTGGCTCCGGTGGAGGTCGAGCACGGCGATCTTCCGCCGACGCGATAGGCACACTTCCGGTTTCAGTCTTCAGGCTTCGATGTTTGGCTTTTCAGCTCAACCCAACCTCGTCACCGAAGGCTGAATCTCGAAGCCTGAATTCGAAGGCCGAAGTGTGAAGTGACCTCAATCGACAAACGGCGACTTCTTCGGCTTCCGCCGCACCTGGGCCCCCGACGCATCGCCCAGCAATCGCTGCAGTTCCTCGACGCTCAATTCGAACGGATCCGCCTGGTAGCTGGGTGCCGGAACACTGATCGTTTTCCCCGGATTGCCGCCGACCGGCTCAAGGTCCCATTCGGATCCGGACCGGTCACGCACCTCCCAGGTGTTGCCTTCCTCATCGTTGAATCGACGATATCCCATGGGTTTCACCCGTGATGAATGTAGATTGATCAATCTAGAATGCAGAACCGACGGGAACCAGCAGTCGTCTCCTAGACTGAAATGTGTCATCCAGCATTCATCATTCTACACTCTGCATTCACCCCAACTTCCCGACCTCCGCTTCGACGGCGTCGAGTATCTCGCAAGATCGGACCAGCTCAACCATTCTCGTGTGATCGGGATACAGAGGCCTATCGTCTGCCAGATGGTCAACGTGGCGGCGTATGACCTCGCGTGCGACGGTAACACCTTTACCGGTTTCATGGCCCCGAATGTCCAGTGCCTGTGCCGCGGCCATGAGTTCTATGCCGAGTACTCCCCGGGCATTTGCCAGTATCTGCTCGTTCTTGATCGCCGTGTTCATTCCCATACTGACGAAGTCCTCCTGGTCCGCCGCCGCTGGTATGGAGGCGCAGGCAGCCGGGGCCGCCAGCATTCGCTGTTCTACGATCAAAGTGCCAGCTGTGTATTGACTCAGCATTAGCCCGCTGTGGAATCCGGGTCGTTCGGTCAGGAACGGCGGAAGTCCGGCGGAAAGGGCCGGGTTGAGCAGGCGATTCAGTCGGCGTTCCGATAACACGGAGACCATGGTGACTGCGGTTCCCACCATCTCCAGGGGCAACGACACGGGAGTGCCCTGGAAGTTGGCCCCGGTGAGCACCAAATCGTCCTCAGCAACGAAGATGGGGTTGTCACCAACCCCGTTCAACTCGATCTCCACTTGACTCGCTGCGTAGGCTACCGCGTCGTGGGCTGCCCCAATCACCTGCGGTGTGCTGCGCATCGAATATGCGTCTTGCACCCGCGTCTTATAGCCGGACAATAGCTCGCTTCCCTCAATGCACTTCATGATCGACTTGGCACTGCGGATCGCACCTTTGAATCCCCGTTCTTCATGTAGCTTCGCATCGTACGGTTTCATGTTGGCGTGAAGGGCTTCAAGCGTCATCGCGGCGGCGATCTCCGCCTGCTTCAACCAGCGGTCGATATCGTGGAGATGAAGCGCGTTCATGCCGTTCAGGAAGTTGGACCCGTTGATCACGGCAAGGCCGTCTCGCACCTGTAGCCCTACGGGCTCGAGTCCGGCACGCCGCAATGCCTCTCGACCTGGCAGCAATTCGTCCCCGTACCACGCCTGTCCCTCGCCGATCACCACCAGTGCGATCTGAGACATCGGGGCAAGATCACCAGAGGCGCCCACCGAGCCCTTCTGGCATACATAGGGGATCACGCCGCGGTTCAGCATCTCGACAAGCAGCCGGGTTATCTCTATCCTCATCCCCGAGCGGCCCTTCGCATGCACATTAATGCGAGAGACCATGGCCGCGCGCACATACTCTGGAACGGCCGGATCCCCGATGCCGGCGGCGTGATTGTAGATCAAGTAGCGCTGAAACTGCTTGATCTCCTCATCAGTAAGTACTGTTTCCGAGAACTCTCCCACTCCGGTGTTGATGCCGTACATGATCTCGCTGGCCGCGAGCTTGCGTTCCAGCATCGCGCGACACTTCCTAATGCGTTGTTCCGCATCGCGATGCAGTTCTATCCGGGCACCATGGCGAGCAACTGCAACTAGCTTCTCGATCGTGAGATCGGTGCCATCCAGAATCAACGTCATAGTATGCTCTCGCGTGAATTCCCAACGTGGCCCTTGGGCGTGCCGCAGTCATACCAGCCCGGGCACACTCATTATAAACAGACCTGGCCACAGATGTGGGTGCGTTTCGCTTGTCCCGTGGACCTGACGTGGCGTGGCACACCCCCGAATAGTACTGTGTTACCATGGCCCGGCTCGATTGGCTCATAATCGCAGCCTACATGATGTTTGCCCTTGCTGTCGGACTCGCGTTCCGGCGCAGGGCGGGCAGGAACATGGCGCAGTACTTCCTGTCTGGACGGAACCTGCCTTGGTGGATCGTCGGCACCTCGATTGTCGCCACCATGTTCGCCGCCGACACACCTCTGGTGGTCGCGGGGTTCGTGGCCAACGACGGGATCTCCGGTCTGTGGTTCATGTGGAATTTCGCGGCAGCCCACCTCATGGCGGCGTTCTTCTTTGCGCGGCTGTGGCGCCGCGCCGGGGTGATAACGGACGTCGAGCTGGTAGAGCTCAGATACTCGGGTGGGGCAGCCGTGGCACTGAGAGGATTCCGTAGTGTCTGGGAAGGCGTAGTGCTCAACTGCATCGTCATGGGGTGGGTCATCCTCGCCATGGTAAAGATCATGGACGTCTTGATCAATCTCGATGCCGTGACTGTCCGGCTTGGTATTGACGGGCTCATTGACGGCAGGTGGTTTGGGATCTTGGCCTGCTTGGTCGTGGCGGTCGTTTACACCGTGCTATCGGGCTTCTGGGGAGTAGTGATGACCGATTTCGTGCAGTTTCTGCTCGCGATGGCGGGTGCGATAGCACTGGCGGTCATTGCAGTGATCGACATCGGTGGGATTGGGCAACTGAAACTCGAGCTGGTGGCACGCTACGGTGATCTGGCCTCAGGGTATCTCAGCTTCTTCCCCGATCTGAGCGGCGCGTCGCTCCCCCTTGTCACCTTCGTCGCGCTGATGGGCGTCAACTGGTGGGCCACGCGCGACGCCGGCGGAACTAGCTACATGGTACAGAGAATGTTGGCCGCTAGAGACGAGAACCACAGCTTCCTCGGCGTGTTGTGGTTCTGCTTTCTCCACTACGTGATCCGCCCCTGGCCCTGGATCCTGGTCGGACTGATCGCGCTGGTCGTGTTTCCGGAACTGGACGATCCGGAACTCGGCTATCCCATGATGATCGTCGAGTACATGCCGGTCGGACTGCTCGGCCTGATGGTGGCCAGCATATTGGCCGCTTTCATGAGCACGATCGACACGCTGCTCAATTGGGGTGTCTCACTCTTGGTGAACGACTGCTACCGACCCTTCATCAGAAGGACCGCAAACGAAGAGCACTACGTCCGCGTTTCTCGCTTGCTCGTTGTGGGTTTAATGATTGCCGGCGGCGTTACCGCCTACACAATGCAAACGATACGCGGCGCATGGGAGCTGTTCTTCGGTATGACCGTGGGTATTGGTGGCGTGTACGTGATGCGCTGGTGGTGGTGGAGGGTGAACGCGTGGTGTGAGATCGCCGCATGGATTTCGACTGCCGTGGTCTACCTCGGCCTTCACTTCGTGAACCCCAGCATTGGCTTTGGGTGGCACTTGATCGCGACGGCAGGTGTCTCAACGGTCTGTTGGGTGGTGGTGGCTCTGGCTACACCAGCCACAGACGAGAAGACCCTGGTCACATTCTATGAGAAGGTCAGACCCACGTCGCCTTGGTGGAAGCCGATCGCAGTCAAGAGCCGGGTTTCAGTCCAGCGTAAGGGATGGTCCGACGTGACCGACTGGATTGCGGGGCTGGTGTTCATCTACGCCGGGTTGTTCGGCGTCGGAAAGCTGATTCTCGAAGGTTGGCAACCGGGACTCATTTACCTGGGAATTGCCGCCACGGCGGGCGTCGTCGTCTACCGCAGTGTCTTGCGCGGTCTGGGGGCCAGCATGTGAGGACCCCGGCTCCCGAAATCCGAAATCGCACACCGAGAGCCGGGTGCAGCAGTCAGCGGGCAAACACTGGAGCTAAGGTGATGGAGGTGCTCCCACCGTCATCGCCGAGATGTGGTACTGGACGACCTTCCAGGTATCACCGTCCTTCACCCGAGTCTCCGAATACCGCCACGTGCCTTCACGCACCGTGCCGCCGGGGAGCGTGATTGAACCGTCTAGATAGGCAACGCCGACGGCCGCGTTCCCATATACCTTCACATCGATCTCTCGTGGCTCGACGGCGATGGCAAATCCCGCATCCAGGGCTGCCTCGAGTGCGGCCGCGTTGAATCCCCTTATCAGGATACCTCCGTCCAGGTTGAACCCGCGGGTCTCGGTGCTGAAGAACGCACCGAATGCCGTAACGTCACCCTCGTTCCAGGCCGCCAGGCTCGCCATCATGGCGGCCCTAACCTCTTCCTCTTGAGACTGAGCCGTTTGTGTGTAAATAATCAGACCGCAGAGAAGCACGGCGGAGATTCGGATCGCGCGCTGCAGAAGGTTCATTGTACTCCTCGCGAGGACTTGGCGTGAATTCAACTACTGATTCGACCAATAAAGATGGTCGGTTGAGGCGCTGGCTGGAACCGCTGATCTGTATGGGATTGGGGGCTGCCGCGGTTCTCGTAGTGCTCGTGTGGATCGATCTTTCGCCCCGAGTCGAAAGCGATTTCTTCTTCTCGCGTGACGATCCGCAGCTTCGGGCACTGCGGGATATGGAGCAACGGTTCCCGTCACCGGAGCAAATTCTCCTGCGTGTAGCCGGCCCCGACATCGGCGCCGAGGGCTACCTGACCTCGCTCAGCAATCTCAGCGCGGACCTGGCCGCCATTCCGGGGGTGGTGAGTGTGAACAGCGTTGCCACGGAGAACGTCACCAACAGCCCACTGTGGCAAAGGCTTCTGCTCAACCCCGGTGATCCCACCACGAATATCATCATTCAGATACCCGACCCCGATCCGGCAACGCTGGTGCCATATATCGAATCGGTAGTCGATCGATACGCCGCGCCTGACTTCGCGCTAGAGGTTTCCGGTGTCCCCTTCATCGTGGAGTTGATTCGTAGGCACCTTTTCCGCGACCTGATGGTGTTCAGTCTGTCGGCATTCGTGATATTCGGGTTATTGGTCGGAGCCGTCTACCGCAATCTGTACATCGTACTCGGCACTCTGACCTCATGCCTCACGGCCTGCGCAGTGACTCTGTCCGTAGCACATCTCCTCGATATCGCAATCGGGCTCCTCACCGCGAACATCGCTGTGATCGTGTTCGTTCTGACCCTGTCGCACATCGTGTTCCTGACCTCCAACTGGAGACAGAGGGTAGAGGAGTCCCGGGTTCGCGGCGTCGCCCGCGTTCGTGAGGCAGTTCAACTCACGTTCGGCGCCTCGTTCTGGTGCATGCTCACGACATTGCTGGGCTTTCTCAGCCTCCTCGTCGCCACGGCTCGGCCGTTGCGCGAGTTAGGAATGGCCGGCGCCATTGGCACGGTGACCGCGATCGCGGTGGCATACGGCATCTATCCGGCCTTCTTGCGCGGCAGCGTTGGACCCGAGCCGCAGTCCTCCTTGCCCGTGAGGCTCGATATCGGCGCACGGCTACCGAGACGTAACGCTACGCGGTGGCTCGGAGCTATCGGTGCCGTTGCGCTGCTTGCGGCTCTCGGGCTGCGGCATCTCAGCACCGATCCCAGCCTGCTCTCCTATTTCGCGCCCGGTACCGAGCTGCGCGACGGGCTCGAGGCAATCGACCAAGATGGAGGCAGCAGCCCGCTCAACATGGCGGTCGAGGATCCTGAGGGTCACGGCATCGATAGCGACGAGATGAACGCCAAGATGTGGACGCTGCAGCGACGGCTCGAGAGCGATCCGTCCGTCGGCGTCACGATCTCCCCCGCACTGCTGTTGGCCGAGGCCAGACTCGCCCCCTTTGGCGGATTGATGAACTGGTCCCAGCTGCTGGATATCCTCGAGAGCCCAGTACTGGACCGTGTCGGCCTGAGCTTTGTCACGCCCGATCGTCAGCAAGGACGTTTTTTCCTTCGAATGCGGGAGTCGGGCAGGACTGAGCCCCGCTTCGACATCGTGACTCGTGTAACCGAGCACGTGAGTGCCAGCGGGCTCGAAGCGGATCTGGTGGCGGGCCACTACGAACTGCAGGGTCAGCTTGGACGATTGATTGCGGCGAGTCTCCGTATCGGCTTGGGTGGCTTGCTGCTGCTGTTCGTGGGGATCGCATTCATCGTCTCGCGGTCGCCAGGTCGCACCTTGGCAATGGTCGTTTGCCTGTGTTGCATACCGCTGATCGTACTCGGCACCGCCGGACACGTGGGGATGCCGATAGACATCATCACGTCACCAGCCGCCAACGTCGCGTTGGCCATGGGGGTCGACTCCATGATTCACCTGGTCATCAGAATGCGGCGGCTGCGCCCGCCCGGGACTGGAGATTGGGAGGCGTGGCTTGCGGCCCGGGAGCAGTTGTGGAAACCGATTCTGGGAGCGACGCTCATCATATGTGCGGGCTTTGGGATCTTCAGCCTATCGTCGTTTCCACCCACACAGCGGTTCGGCTATGCCGTCATTCTCGGCACACTCACCGCAGCTACCATGGCCTTGGTAGCGCTGCCATTCGCCGCCACCACACGGCTGAGAGTCAAGAATAGTCAGACAGGCATCTAGATCAGCGGCCATCCGCCTGTGCGACGAGGGCCGCGAGCCGATCGGCGAGCCTCTCCAGTTGCTGGCTGCGCTGCGTCGTCGCACCGGCCAGCAAGGACCGAGCGGTGAGCGCAGCCCCCGCGATGGCAAACGTCGAGGCGATCATCACAGATAACGGCGAATCAGCGAGACCCACACCGAGGCTGAAGGCGAACCCAAACAGTGCGCCACCTCCGCCGCCAGCCAACCCTCCCAACAATCTGCGACCGTATACCTCGACTTGCTCTTCTATTTGTATCCTCGTCTGCCCCGCCTGCGGCGTAACAGTGACCTGCACGTAGCGAACGACATTACCCAGGCCGGCGGTGGACCATATCAACGAACGGCCTGCCCTGACCGCCCTCCCCGGAGTGCCTATCACCTGCTGGATCTGCTCAATCATTGCCGCGTACCGCGCCTCTGCACCCTCACCCTGGACTACCCGATCGGCCGTCAGGGTGGCGGGTGATCCAAAAAACCCAGCCTGCGGGGCGCTTCGCGCCACCTCTCCCGGCCTCAGCGGCTGCAATTCGTCGAGGGCTTCGCGAACATGAGCCGGTCTCACACCGACCTGGGCGGCGATCTGCTCCACCTCACCGATTGAGAGCTGGCCTTGTTCGATCGAGTACCTGGCCTCGAGGTCGACTGCCCGCTTGAAGACCTCCCTGATCTCGGGATCACCGTAACTGCCGCCGCGGCCCGTCTCGGTGCCGTATCCTAATTCGAGCAATGCTTCTTGGATCCGCTCGGGCGCTATCCCTATCTCGATTGCTACTTCCTGCAGGACATCGGTGGCCAACCCGTCTTCCTCCCGTCGCGCCGCCTGCAGCGCCACCGCACGATCGATGATCTCCTTTACGCGAATGTCACTGAACCGATCGCGTTGTCGGTCGGTCGCTGCAACCAACGCGTCGACGAACTCGACCGGTGTTGTGAATCGGTTTGCAGGTCGCATCGCGAGAGCTCTCGACAGTACTTGCTCCACTCTCCCTGGAAGCTCGTCCAGTCGAGTGCGGTGCTCGGGCGACGCGTCGACAAACCTGCCCAGCTGGGTCGCCTCCTCTGTGGGCCATAGACCGGGAGTGTCTCCCACG
>CP070666.1:5086715-5113467 GCA_020351775.1 Gemmatimonadota bacterium
CCTGAATTTCGTCAAGTCGTTACCCGTAAATGCTTTTGCCACAAACAGTTAGAGATGGCAGCGCTGTGGCATGGTGCCTGCAGCTCCACAGAGCGAGACGTCAGTAGTACCGCAGTACCAGGAGGAGGTGCCCCATGACGAGCGCGATGGTGGTCCTGACGCTATCGCTAACCGGTGTCGCCGCGGCGGGCGTACCCGCTGGTCGGACCGCGCCGGATGTGCGGGTGCCGACTCATGGCCCATACATCGAAGTCTGGGCTTCGGGTGAAGTGTTCCGACGGGGCGAACGGGTTCACGTGTGGTTCCGCTCCGCAGAGGACGCGTTCGTCACCGTCATGCGGATCGACACCGACGGGCGAGTCAGGGTGCTCTACCCCCAGCAGCCCTGGCACAACAACTACGTGCCTGCGGGACACCGGCTGGAAGTGTCGACTGTCGCGCGCGGACGGCAACCCTACGCTTTCGAGATTGACGACTATCCTGGAACAGGATACCTGTTTGCGGTTTCCAGCCGCGTACCCTTCGATTACGGACTGTTCGTCGACGGCGATCGCTGGGACTACCGCAACATCGCCTACTATGGCCGAGTGACCGGCGACCCCTATGTGGCGCTGATGGATCTGATCGACCACATGGTGCCACCCGCCGGGTACGACGAGTACACCTACGATGTATACCCATACCACGTGGACGACCGGTACGACTATCCACGGTTCCTGTGCTACGACTGTCACGCATACGTAGCCTATCCGGCCTGGAATCCCTACCTGCACAGTTGTGTCAGATATCGCCTGGTTGTGTACGATGATCCCTACTACTACCCGGCTCGGGTATACGCTGCGACCAGGGTGGTATTTACGAGACCCCGACGTGTCGAGGCCCGCTATGTCTTTCAGAGCCGCAGCCCCGATGAGTCGTTCATCACGAAGGTGCCTCGGCGCCCGGTCAATCCGACCGGTCGCCGGATCGCGTCGCGTGAAGCGACAGGGCGAGACGTGGGTGGTCTGGGAACGGTGCCCGCTCCAGCACGACAGCCGGCCCGGGTCGCTGAAAGTCCACGGCGCCAGGTGACGCAGAACGCCGCTCCCGGCGCGAGGGCCCCGATCACGTTCAGGCGCGGCGGGACCTCACCCCTTCCAAGTCCGGTCACCGTGCGCCCCAAGCTGGAGCGGCGTGTCCAGCCGCAGCCTGTAGTTAGACGCGCGGTGCCGCCCCAAGCGAAACCCGAGCCAGCCAAACCGGCGGCGCAGGCCGCACCGAAGAAGCCGAAGAAGAAGGTGAAACCAGACTCGGGCAGCGGAGGGCCGCGGCGCCCGGTGGCCTAGCGAGGTCCGGCTTTGGTGTCCCGGTGGACCGTCCCAGGGGCGGGTCTGTCGGTCATTGCTTCAGGTCTGGGCTGACTGCATTGCCTCAGACGCGCATTTTGCTTACGCGCGGTAGTAATATTCCTGTCCAATCCAAGTCATTGTCGATGGAGATGCTCCCATGAAGAGTCTGCTGGTAGTGTTTGTAGTACTGTTGTTGCCCACCGGCGCCGAAGCGCAGAGTCCGGCCAATGTGAATCAGGCTGTCAACTCCATCACGCCCGATGATGTCTATCGTCGGATAGCGATCATTGCTGACGACTCAATGATGGGCAGAGATACTCCCAGCCCAGGACTCGAGATGACTGCCCAGTACATTGCGGCAGAGTTCCAGCGGCTTGGACTCGAGCCCGGCGGTGACGCTGGCGGCTATCTGCAGCGCTACCCGCTCACAGAGATCCACGCCACGTTACAGGTTACGGTTGACGGTGGAGCAGATCTAGTAACGGGCCAGAGCGTGGTGCAGGTCGGCGGAGGTGCCGCTCCGCACGGTGTCACTGGCCCCACAGTACTCGTCAGCGGCGCAGGCGACCTCGGTGGTAGGGCGCCGATAGCAGGGGCCATGGTGTTGCTCGCTGCCCAGTACGATCCCAGCCGACGCGGCCTGACCGAGGAGAGTCAGCAGCTCTTGAACAGGATTAGGGACCGGGGCCCGGCCGCCGTGTTCCTGCTAGCCGACTACCCCGATAGGATTTGGCGCTTCTTCACTCAGCTGCAGCGACCGACGCAGGTCGTCCGCGGCCAGGCCACAGCGTCACCGGAGGGACCACCTGTGCTAGCCCTGAGTCCGGCTGCGGCGCTCGAGCTGCTAGGGACAACACCTGCCCCTGCAGGAGAACTCACCGTCCAAACGATTGAGACACTCCGGCTGACCGTGACCGCCACACGCGACGTGAGTGAGACCAGCGCGCCCAACGTAGTGGGGATCCTCGAGGGCAGCGACCCGGTGCTCAAGAATGAGTATCTCGTCTATAGTGCGCACATGGATCACGTGGGGTGCCGCAGCGGCGTTGAGGGGGACAGCATCTGGAACGGGGCCGACGACGATGCCTCCGGCACAATCGGCGTGGTCGAGTTGGCCGAGGCCTTTGCGATGCTGGAGCCACGGCCCAAGCGCTCGATGATATTCTTGGCGGTGAGTGGCGAGGAAAAGGGGCTCTGGGGCAGCGGTTATTACGCTGACAACCCCTCGGTACCCATAGAGCAGCTGATCGCGAATGTGAATGCCGACATGATCGGACGCAACTGGCGCGACACCATAGTCGTCATCGGCAAGGAGCACTCGGACTTGGGCGCCACCATGAATCGGGTCAACAGGCGGCATCCCGAGCTTGGCATGACAGCGATCGACGACATCTGGCCTAACGAGCGGTTCTACTATCGGTCTGATCACTACAACTTTGCCCGCAAGGGCGTGCCCGTGCTGTTCTTCTTCAACGGCGTCCATGAGGACTATCATCGTCCCAGCGACGAGGTATCCAGGATCGACGCCGAGAAGACCTCGCGCATCGTCAAGTTGATGTTCTACCTGGGCCTAGAGGTGGCAAACGCGCCGCAGCGACCCAAGTGGGACCCGGAAAGCTACGACCGGATAGTGAGGCGGGTGACACCGTAGGCGGAAGTGGCGCGGGTCGGGCGGCAGACCCTTGTGGCCGGGTGTCCGACCGGGGGGTTGGAGTCGGGAGGGTCGGGATGCCGCAGGGACGACGTTAACTCGAGCGTCCGCCTGGCCGGGCGCGGCGCTGAACAGCGGCGGCATCCGACTGGGCGGTGGGCCGGGGTGGTATATTCTGACCCATGCGTCAGGACCGAGTCCGCAACTTTTGTATTGTTGCCCACATCGACCACGGCAAATCCACGATCGCCGATCGCCTCATTGAGCTCACGGGAACACTTGAGAAGCGGCGCATGCGCGCCCAGGTCCTCGATACCATGGAGCTTGAGCGCGAGCGAGGCATCACGATCAAGCTGAACGCCGTGCGCATGAACTACTCGGTTGACGGCGAGAGCTACGAGCTCAATCTCATCGATACTCCGGGACACGTTGATTTCACGTACGAGGTGTCTCGCTCTCTCAATGCGTGCGAGGGAGCCGTGCTTGTGGTCGACGCCAGCCAGGGTATCCAGGCCCAAACGGTCAGCAATCTGTTTCTCGCGTTGGATGCCGGGCTGGCGATAGTCCCGGTGCTCAACAAGATCGATCTGCCTGCAGCGGAGCCCGACCGACGGGCCGCAGAGCTGGAAGAATTGTTGGGTGTGGCGCAGTCGCGAATACTGCATGTCTCAGCGAAGAACGGGACAGGTATGGAGGAGCTGCTCACCGCCATCATCGAACGAGTGCCGCCACCCTCCGGCGACGCTGACGCTCCTTTACGGGCACTCATCTTCGATACGTACTACGACCGGTACCGGGGAGCGATCCCCAGTGTCAGGGTCGTGGACGGGCGCATGAGGCCAGGGATGGACATTGGGTTCGGCTCACATCCTGAAGACCGGTACGAAGTTGCCGAGGTTGGATACCAACAGTTGGATCAACGGCCCACGGACGAGCTGACTGCAGGTGAGGTGGGCTATTTCGTGGCACATGTGCGTGGTGTGAGGGAGACACGCGTGGGTGATACCGTGATCGACGCGGAGCGGCCAGCCCAGGAGATGCTGCCTGGATACCGTGACATTCACTCCATGGTGTTCGCCGGGCTGTATCCCACCGACGCAAACCAGTACGAAGAGCTGCGGGATGCCTTGGAGAAGCTGCAGCTGAACGACGCCTCGCTGCAGTATCAACCGGAGACGTCGGTCGCTCTCGGATTCGGATTCCGCTGCGGCTTCCTGGGACTGCTGCACATGGACATCGTTCAGGAGCGGCTGGAGCGGGAGTTCGGGCTTGACCTGATCACAACCGTCCCCAACGTCGAATACCACGTCTATCTAACCGACGGAACGACCGAGGTGGTCGAGAACCCGTCCAGGCTTCCGACCGGTTCGAAGGCGGACCACATCGAAGAGCCCTACATAAGAGCCCGCATCACAGCGCCAGCCGATTACATCGGAGCCATCATGAAATTGGGCCAAGAGCGGCGTGGCGAGTACCAAGGGATGCATTACCTGGACACATCGAGGGTGCAGCTGGAATGGGACTTCCCATTGGGTGAAATCATCCTCGACTTCTACGACAGGCTGAAGACCGTCACTCGTGGCTTTGCTGCCATGGACTACGAGTTCGCCGACTACCGTGAGAGTCAGCTGGTCAAGCTGGACATGTTGATCAACGGTGACCCGATCGATGCTTTCAGCGTCATAATCCACCGTGACAAGGCATACGATTGGGGGCGCAAGATCGCTGCCAAGCTCAAGGATCTGATTCCGCGCCAGCTGTTCGAGGTAGTCGTCCAGGCATCGATTGGCTCGAAGGTCATTGCCCGAACCACGATTCGTCCGCTGAGAAAGCAGGTCACGGCCAAGTGCTATGGCGGTGACGTCACGCGCAAGCGGAAACTGTTGGAGAAGCAGAAGGAGGGGAAGAAACGCATGAAGCAGGTTGGCACCGTAGAGATACCCCAAGAGGCATTCCTTGCCGTGCTCCAGGTCGAGTAGCATGCGTCGAGCAATTTTTGGTCCCTGGCGGGTAGGCACGCCCGAGGCGGAATGCGGTACATAATCGGCGTCGACATTGGCGGCACCAACGTAGTCGTGGGGACCGTTGCCGAGGACGGCAGCCGTCTGCACGGCAAGCGCTCCGAGCCGACACTCCTCAGTGCTGGCCCGGGTGGTACCGTGGATCAGGTAAACCGTCTGGTGCGGGAATCCCTGGCTGCTGCCCGGGACGAGCTGGGCGGAGGAATCGAGGTGATCGGCGTCGGTATCGGTTCCCCGGGACCACTCGACACCCAGAGCGGCACCGTACTGGTGACACCGAACCTGGGATGGACCGAGATGCCGCTGCGGGATCGCGTCGCTACGGCGGCCGGGCTCCCAGCTACGCTCGATAACGATGCCAATTGCGCGGTGCTGGGTGAATGGTGGCGCGGTGCGGCTCAAGGTGGTGCAGTCGTTGTGGGGCTCACGATTGGTACCGGTATCGGTGGCGGGATAGTCCTGGACGGGAAGGTCTTCCACGGAGCGAGCGATGTCGCCGGCGAGATCGGTCACGCCAGCATCGACCCGAGCGGGCGGCGCTGCAAGTGTGGCAACTACGGGTGTCTTGAGGCGTACGCATCGGGACCAGCGATTGCCCTCCGTGCGGTCGAAGGGCTCGAGGCTGGTGCCGACTCGCGCCTTACGGAATACGTGAACGGCGATCTGGCGGAAATCACGGCGCGCACCGTGTCTCAAGCGGCCCGAGAGGGAGACGCTTTCTGCCTGGAAGTGATCAGAGAGACCGCCCACTACCTCGGTGGGGCCGTTGCGAATCTGCTGAACATCATCAATCCTGACATAGTGGTGATATGCGGCGGCGTCACCCTTGCCGGTGATCATCTGTTCGGCCCGCTGTGCAACGAGGTGCGACGGCGTGCCTTCCGACCGGCAGTACTGACTTGCCGTATTGTACCGGGCAACTTGCCGGGCACGGCTGGCGTGTTCGGCGCAGTGGCCTCATACCGAGCGCAGACCGGAGAATCAGATTGAAGCGCCTTGGCGTATTGGGCACGATGGTGTGGGACACCATCTATGGCCGTGGCGCGGATGTCGAGCCAGTAGAGGAGTGGGGCGGCATCTGCTATGCCCTCGCCGCGCTGGAGGCGGGGCTCCCAGATGACTGGGAACTGGTTCCCCTGATCAAAGTCGGCAGCGACTTCGCTGCCCGCGCCAATCAGTACCTCACGACCGTGACGCATCGGGCTGCGGCCGCCCGGTTCGTCGAGGTCTGCGAGCCCAACAACCAAGTGACTCTGCGGTATGACGAACTAAACCGGGTCGCCGAGCACATGAGCGGCGGCGTCCCATCGTGGCGTTGGGAGGAGTTGGGCCCCATGGTACGGGATCTCGACGCCTTGTACGTGAATTTCATCTCCGGATTCGAGCTACAGATCGAAACGGCGTGCCATCTGCGACGCGGATTTGCTGGGCCCATATACGCCGACCTGCACAGTCTGTTCCTAGCGGTGGAACGCGATGGCCGCCGCACCCCCCAACCGTTAGCTGATATAGCGACCTGGTTCTCCTGCTTCGACGCAATCCAGCTGAACGAGGATGAGATGGCTCTGGTGGGATCCGATCCCATGGAGGTGGCCGCACTGGCCTTGGGAACCGGAGTGGGCTTGCTCATAGTGACCCTGGGCCCACTCGGAGCCGTGTACTTCGCGGTACCGTCCTTCGATTTCATGCGCCGCCCGAGCAACAAGCGACCGGATGTCGGACCCGTGAGTACGGCGCGCATTCCCAAGGCCGACGTGACCGATGTTTTGGACCCTACGGGTTGTGGTGACGTATTCGGGGCCACTATCGTTTCTAACCTGGTTCAGTCAGTGGGGATCGAGGAAGCGGTTCGCCGGGCGAACCGGTACGCGGCCCGCAATCTCTCTTATCGCGGAGCCTCACATCTGCACCACCATCTGCGGGGGGAGATCGTTCAGCAATGACACGGGTGGTCGATGTTCCGGCCCAGTTCGATGATCGGTCATTCGACCAGTTCGCCAAGACTTGCGGGGAGTGCGATGGCGAACGTCTGTTGTTTGATGCGCACTCCGTTCAGTGGGCATCTCCCTACGGGTTGCTAGGTCTGCTTGTGGCCGGCCAGACGGCCGTCGAGCGGGGCGGTCAGCGACCCCAGCTCACGGTCCCTATGGATCGCGACGTACTCCATTACTGGGGTCGAACCGGATTCTTCGAGTACGGCGGGGAATGGTTCGAGGTCCACGGTAAGGTGCCGCGCGTAGCTGTGAGCCGGTCGTCTGAAGTCCTGTTGGAGATCACGCCGGTTCGGGGCGCTGATGACGTGCATGGTGTCGTGAGCATCATTCAGGAGCGAGCTGCCGCCATTCTATCCGGCGAGCTGGGTCTTGAAGCGACCGCCACAATGGGATTCGGTATGGCGCTTTCCGAGGCCTGTCAGAATATTGTAGAGCACGCCGGCACGTCCGGCTGGGTCGCCGTCCAGACCTACCACTGGCGCCGCAGGTTGGGACGCCGGGTCGTCGTCATCGCCGTGGCCGACGCGGGCATGGGATTCCGCCGCTCGCTCGAGATGACTCAGGCTGGCCGCTATGGCGACCGTTGGGGCGACGCGACAGCCCTCGAAGCAGCCCTCATCCAAGGAGCAAGCCGATTCCGCGACCCGGGTCGGGGGCAGGGATTGGGAGGGATCCGCCGCTACTTGAACCGCTGGGACGGCAAGTTCAGCATTCGCAGCGGAACGGCACGCATCGCGATAGTCCCGACTTGGGATGATGACATCCCCCTGGCAGACAGCCTGCCTCCGTTTCCAGGCAGCCAGATGCTTCAAATCATACCCGCGCACCGAGCCGAGTGAACGAGAGTGACCAACATCGACCTAAAAACGGTTTTGCAGCAAACGGTGGCCAACGGATACGGTGACCTGGTCACACGCCACACTGGACGGGCTGTGAGGAGCGGCGTGGAACAGCTGCTCGACGCGCTGGACAGCGGTCAGGTCGCGGCAATGGATTTCAGCGATGTTGGCTGCCTCGATATCTCCTGTGCCGACGAGATTGTCGGCAGGCTGTTGCTCGAACAGGGCCAAGCTCACTACTTCCTGCTGCGCGGCGTCACGGAAGCACACTGCGAGGCAATCAATCTCGTGCTGGAGCGGCATGACATAGCCGTGGTCGCGGAGGCCCGTGACGGGCAACTGCAGCTGCTGGGACCGCTGGAGGAAACGATGAAGCGCGCGTTCGCGGCGGTTAGCGAGAACGGACCCACGGCCGCCAACGAGGTTGCGGCACGCTTGGACATGCCCGCCGAAGCCACCCGCCGTGTGTTGAACGAGCTGCTCCAGCGACGGCTGGTCCAGCAGGAGGCCGATGGCTATCGGGCCCTGAGTAACCTATGAAGAAGCCGTCAAAGGGCCTCGCGACAAGAGCGATTCACGGCGAGCCCGAACCCAAGCCGGCAGGCACTCCTGTCGTAGCACCGATCTACCAGAGCACCACCTTCGCGAATCCTGTGGGGACTGCGGAAGGTGTGCTGTATACCCGCTACGGGAACACGCCCAATCAGCTGGCTATCGCCCAGCGGCTTGCAGCACTGGAGGGGGCAGAGGGTGCACTGTTTCTGGGAAGTGGCATGGGAGCCACAGCCATGGCACACCTGGCGGTGCTCCATCCGGGTGATCACCTGCTCTCGAGCAACTGGATCTACGGCGGCACCAGACGGCTGTTCGACGAGGAGTTCCACCGCCTGGGGATCGACGTCAGCTACGTAACCCCCTCGGATCCACGGAACTGGCGCCGGCAACTCAAGAAGAACACGCGCGCCGTGTTCGTGGAGATCGTCACCAACCCGCTGATGCGTGTAGTCGATATCGACTATCTCGCTACATTCTGCCGCGAGCTAGGTATCAGCCTGCTGGTCGACTCCACCTTCGCCACACCGGTCAACTGCCGGCCGCTGGAACATGGTGCCGACATCATCATTCACAGCGCCACCAAGTACCTGAACGGTCACTCCGACGTGATCGCCGGAGCGGTGGTGGGCGACCAACCAGTTGTAGACGAGGTCAGGCGTCTCATGATGCTCTGGGGGCCGGCGATCGATCCGCATCAGGCTTGGCTGGTGGAACGCGGCCTCAAGACCCTGACCGTCCGGATGGAACGGCACAACGCCAACGGGCTTGCGTTCGCACAGTGGGCAGCCGATCACCCAGCGGTGGATGAGGTCTGGTATCCGGGTCTCAAGCAGCACCCCGATCACGAGGTCGCCGCCCAACTACTGGATGGTTTCGGAGGAATGGTTGCCCTAAGCCTCAAGGGTGGCCCTGAGGCCGTCCAAACGGTCCTGAAGCATCTCGAGCTCGTCACTCACGCACCTAGCCTGGGCGGTCCGGAATCCCTAGTGTCCGTGCCGCGATTCACGTCACACACCGGTCTGTCGGATGCCGAGCTCGACGCTCAAGGAATCACAGACAGCCTCATGCGGGTCAGCCTGGGAATCGAAGACGAGCAGGATATCATTGCCGATTTTGAGGCAGCATTGGCAAAGTCGAAACCGTGATCCGCTTCAGGAAAGTATTCAAGTCGTTCCGCGCTGATTCGCTGGCGCTGAAGGACGCTTCGTTCCACATCGCAAAAGGAGAATTCGCCTTTCTAACCGGCCACTCCGGCGCCGGCAAATCTACGGTGCTCCGTCTCGTCTACGTCGATCAGTTGCCCACCTCGGGGGAGGTGCGCGTTTCGGGATTCAACACGACGAGGATGAGACACAGGGATGTCCCCAAATTGCGCCGCCGCCTGGGGATCGTGTTTCAGGATTTCCGATTGCTGGAAGATCGCACAGCGGAAGAAAACGTCGCCTTCGCGCTGGAAGTCACCGGAGTGCGGCGCAGCATCATTGCGCCCAAGGTGATGCGCGTGCTCACTCAGGTCGGACTCGCCGCCAAGGCAGGGGCATACCCGCGCGAACTATCCGGCGGAGAACAGCAGCGCGTAGCGATTGCGCGGGCCTTGGTGAATGATCCCCTGGTGCTCCTGGCCGACGAGCCGACCGGAAACCTCGACGAACGGGCCACGCGCGGCGTCTTCCAGCTGCTGCGCGACATCAATGCCAACGGGACTGCAGTGCTCATGGCGACGCACGACCTGAGCCTGGTCCGCTCCGTCTCCCACCGGACCATCGAGTTGCAGGATGGAGCTATTGTCTACGACTCCGCCATCGACGATGGAGAAGCGGGAGCCGTGGTTCGATGAGACTCGTATTGCGCGAGACAGCGCTGTCGTTCCGCCGGGCGCCAGTGCTATCGCTGCTCTCGATCACGACAATAGCCTTCGCCCTGTTCGTGGTTGGCCTCGTGGGTCTGGTGGCGTTGAACCTCAGACAGACCTTGGGCCAGTTGGCAGAACGGGTGGAGGTGGTCGCCTACCTGATGCACGGTACACCGATCGAGGTTGTCACCGTGGCACTGGCAGATGTACAAGCGTTCCCCGGGGTCGAGTCGGCGACTTATGTGACTCGGGATGAGGCTCTTGAGCGGGCGCGCAGGGAGATGGAGGAGTTCCAGGACGTATTCGACGACCTGGCCACGAATCCGCTTCCAGCGTCGATCGAGGTCCGACTGCTACCAGGCTATCGCGACAGCGAGAACGTGGCACGTGTAGCCGAATGGATGCGCGGATTTCGCTTTGTGGATGACATCCAATTCGGACGCGAATGGGTGGAAAAGCTCGATCGACTGCGCAACATCGCCACAGCGGTCGGACTCGTGATCGGTGGTGCGTTCGCAGTAGCATCGATAATCATCATTGGCACCACGGTCAGGATGTCGGTGCTGCATCGCAGCCGTGAGATAGCAATCATGCGACTCGTCGGTGCGACGGACGGCTTTATCCGCCGTCCGTTCCTGCTGGACGGTCTGATAAAGGGAGCACTGGGTGGCCTGGCTGCAATCGGGCTGAACTATGCGGCCTACGAGGCCGTCAATCAGATGTTCAGCGCCACGTTCTTCAATGCGCAGCAAGCCCTCTTGTTGATTGCTTTCGGCACCGCTCTCGGCCTACTGGCGAGCGCACTGAGTGTGGGACGTCACCTCGGACGGGTGCAACAGAGTTGAATCCGCGGTACGTAGGACAGTGCTACCTGACGTTGGCCGTAGTCATGCTCGGCACAATAGTAGATCAGGGACACGCACAAGGCGACCTCGACCGCCGCATCCGCGACAACCAAGCCCGCCTGGATTCGATCCGCATAGAAAGACAGGAACTGGAAAGCGAGCTTGAGGCACTGCGTGGCCGAGCTCGCGATATCACCAGTGAGATCCGCAACATCGAGCGACAGAAGAGCCTGACCAGCCGCGTAGTGAACGAGCTGGACCGACAGATGGCATCGATGACCAGTCAACTCGATACTATCACCATGGACCTCATGCTGGCGCAGGATGCCTTGGTGGAAACGAATGCGGTGCTGGAGCGGCGCCTAGCACAGATATACAAGCGGGGACCGCTGTGGGCCTTCCAGGTATTACTCGCAGCCGAGTCGTTTGGCGACCTGCTGAGCCGTTACAAGTACCTTCACCTGGTGAGCCGCCAAGATCGCGCCCTGTCGCACGAGATAGAGAATCTTCACGACCGCATATCGGCCCAACGCCAGCACCATGTGAGCGCGCAGAACACGTTGGCACAACAGCGCGAGCTGCGCGGTGAGGAACTCCAGAGATTCGTGCGCCTGGAACGGCAGCGCCAGAACACGCTGCAGCAAACAAGGGCCTCGGAACGCGCTGCTGTATCACGGTTGGACTCGCTGGCAGCGGCAGCATCGGCGTTGAATACGCTCCTGACTCAACTGGAAGACGAGCGCCGCAGAGCCGTGGCTCGGGGAGATCGCACGGACCTGGCCGGCAGTATCAGAGAGAGCGACCTGGGCGCCCTCGAGTGGCCGCTCGAAGGCAATCTCCTGTACCGCTTCGGCAGGGCACCGGGGCCCGACGGTACCGATATCTTGTATGAAGGGATCGGGATCCAGGCTGCGCCGGGCACGCCAGTCAGAGCCGTCGCTACAGGAGTCGTGGCACTGGCAGGTCTGTTCGGCACCTATGGACCGACGATCATCCTCGACCACGGCAACGGCTTCCGCACCGTCTACCTCTATCTCTCCCGATTCGATGTCGCCGTCGGCCAGACTGTCACAGCCGGGCAGGTCATCGCCCGCTCTGGCGGCGTCACATCGGACCACGGTCCCCATATAGAATTCCAGATCCGGCAGGCACCGGGGGGTAGTTCCGAACCTGTCGCGCTGGATCCGGAGAACTGGCTGCGCAGACGGCGATAGACGGAGGACCCGACGGTCGCAGCTGCCCAGCGGGCCCGGCGGACGACGGTTCCAAGCGCGGCCGACCCAAGATCCCAAATCGCAGGTCGCGAATCTGAATCGCGGTTCCCGGTCCCCCTCCCTTGCGAAGCCGCCCCCCTCCGGTATGTTCATACATACGTATGAATGACACCCCTGCGGAGCTGCTCTCCGTGGCCACCGAATTGTTTGCCGAGCACGGGTACGACGGCACCTCGATCCGAATGATCACGGACAGGGCAGGGGCCAACCTGGGGGCGGTCACTTACCACTTCGGCTCGAAGGAAGCGCTGTACGAGCGCGTCTTTGAAACGATGATGGGACCGTTTCGTCCATACATGCTTGAGGCCGTGGGCACGGAAGGGAGTCCGCTCGATCGTGTCGAACGCTTCGTTCGAGCGCTGTTCAACTACCTACGCGAGCACCCTACACTGCCCCGACTCATCATCCAACACCTCGCGAGCAATCTGCCCGTGCTTGACTCGGTTCGTCGTACCATCGTCGGGAACATCGGACAGATTGCAGCGCTCATCGCCGAGGGGCAGCGGGAGGGGACAATACGGGACGGTGACCCCACACTCATGGCTCTGAGTATCGGATCGCAACCACTGTTTCTGAGTTTGGTGAGCCGCACGCTCAGAGAGGGCACGGCAATCGATCAAGACGACCCGGAGACGGGGCAAGAGATTGCAGATAGTGTCGTCCGCTTCGTCAGAGCGGGACTCGCTCTTAATCCAGCGAAGGAACCATGATTCGAAGAACACCGAGACGTTTCTTGACTGTGCCGGTCCTGGCGCTGACCCTGTCGGCACTAATGGGCCCGGGGGCCAGCTCGCAGGGTCGAGAGCAAACCACTAGCTCGCGGCTCACGCTGCAACAGGCGGTCGAACGAGCCTTGGATTATCACCCGTCGCTGCAGATAGCTGAAGCGGGCGTTGATGTCGCTGCGGCTGCGGTTGGCGAGGCCAAAGCTCAATGGTGGCCCCGGATCCAGCTCGAGGCCTCAGCAACCAGACACCAGCTGCCGATGCTGACGGGCCCAATTCACGCGTTCACGCCCGATGCAATACCGCCATTTGACCGAACGCTATATGGCGGGAGTGCGATGGCGGGATTCAATGTGTTCGACGGCGGCAGCCGGACGGCACGAATCGGCTTGGCCCAAGCCGAGGCGAGAGGCGCGAGCGCTCAAGGTGAGTCCACTCTTCAGACACTGATCGCGTCCGTGACCGTTTCATACCTACGCGTGCTTTCCGCTCGCGGTGTCTTGCAGGCTCATGAGGACCTCAACACAGCCCTCACGGCGGAACTCGAGCGTGTCAACCGTCGCATAGCCGAGGGCACCGCAGCTCGGGTGGAACTGCTGCGCGCAGAGGCCGCTCTCGCCGCAGCCGAAGCCGACCTGGCGGCTTCTGCCGCAGACCTGGATGTGGCCGAGCGCAATCTGGCACGACTGTTGGGTGCCTCGGTCGAAGAGACCCGTGTCAGCCGACTTGCCTCGGTCGATCTCACTACCGCCGCGAGAGAGGAGCGAGAACGAGGCACGTATCAGGAACTAGCAAGCGCGAGCAATCCACATCTCGATCGGGCGCGCGAGAACTTGCGGGCTGCTGAGTCGGGTCGGAAGCTTGCGATGGCTCAGTGGTGGCCCAGCATCGAGTTGACGGGAGGATGGATCGGCTACGGATATCCCGGCGGCCTCAGCACCGAGTGGCAGATTGGAGCGAAACTCCGCTATCCGATCTTCACCGGGGGTGCGCGTTCCAAAGCAGTTGCCCGCGCTGGCGCGCAGGCGGATGCTGCCCGCGAACAACTACGAATGGAGGAGTTGTCGGTAGAGGAATCGGTAGATGCAGCCGTGACGGTGCTGCATGAGGTGCAGTCACGGGTGCTCGCAATGATCCGTGCGGTCGACCACCAGACGGAGGTCGTGAGGATCGAGCAACTCGCACTGGATGCAGGAGCGGGGACACAGATCGACTACCTGAGGGCCGAGGCCGATCTGAGCCGGGCTCGAGCCGCGCTGGTAGAGATGAGACACGCTGAGATTGCTGCCCGAGTCGAATTGGCGAGGGTAACAGGTGAGTTAAGTCAAGAGTGGCTGGACCGTGCAGTGGAGATCAACCAATGAACGCAAAACGACGCATACCGATCGTCCTGATCGTCATCATCGTGTTGATCCTGGTGTTGCGCTTTGTGGTCTTCCGATCGACTGATGACGCCAGCGTGATCGTGGCATCGGGTACCGTAGAGGCCACCGAAGCTGATCTGGGATTTCAGATCCCAGGCCGAATCGAACAGATCGATGTCCTGGAGGGAGACGCTGTAAAGCGATCGTCCGAGTTGGCTTGGCTCGACCGCACCGAACTCGAGGCCCAGAAGCTTGCCGCCGAAGCGCAGGTTGCCGCAGCCCGTGCAGTCTTGAGGGAGCTAGAGAGTGGCTCCCGATCCGAGGAAATCGCTCAAGCGCGTTCCGTATTGGCCGGGGCGGAACAGAATCTCATCAACGCCCGGCGCGATTTCGAGCGAACTAGTCGACTGCACGAGGGAGGCGCAGTCAGTCGTCAGGCACTGGACCACCAGGAAACAGCGCTGGAACTCGCTCAGACCGAGTACGATCGGGCGCGTGAGCAGTTGCAGATAGTCGAGACCGGTCCTCGCACGGAACGGATTGCAGCACAACGCGCGGTGGTTGCCCAGGCCCGAGCGTTGGCAGCCCAGATAGATGCGGCGCTGAGTAACGCGACGATTGTCGCACCGTTCGATGGACTCGTCACCGTGAGACACCGTGAACCAGGCGAGGTCGTACAGGCGGGGGCACCAGTACTGACCATCAGCAATCCGGACGACCGCTGGGTACGGATCTACGTGCGTCAAGACCAAGTTGGACGAGTAAAGATCGGCCAACCTGCAACGATAACTGCAGATTCCTACCGTGACCGGGAGTACCGAGGGCGAGTCGTCTTCATAGCCAGTGAAGCGGAATTCACGCCTAGGAACGTACAGACAACGGCCGAGCGCGTGAAACTCGTGTATCGGGTGAAGGTACAGATCACCCATGACGAGTCGTTTGACCTCAAGCCTGGGCTGGCGGCCGACGTCAGGCTGGAAACCGAATCCGAGTGAACGAGCGTTCCGCTCCCGTCGTCTCGCTGCGCTCGCTGACTCGCGATTTTGGCACAACACGAGCCGTGGACTGTCTCACATTCGATGTGGCGCCCGGCGAATTGTTCGGCATCGTGGGGCCTGACGGAGCTGGCAAGACGACGACACTGCGGATGCTGGCTGGCGTCTTGCGGCCCACGGCCGGTGATGCAACCATCGCTGGCTTGAGTGTCACCCAAGACCCCGAAGCCGTCAAACCCCATATCGCATACATGTCGCAGCGATTCGGCCTCTATGCCGACCTGACCGTGCGGGAGAACATCGAGTTCTATGCAGATTTGTATCACGTGCCGAAATCGGATCGACCGGCGCGCCTCGAACGTTTGTATCAGTTTTCAGCACTGGGGCAGTTCAAGGACCGCCTGGCGGGGAAGCTGTCTGGCGGCATGAAACAGAAGCTCGCCCTCTGCTGCGCCCTGATTCATCATCCCGAAGTCATGCTGCTCGACGAACCGACATTCGGCGTCGATCCGATTTCCCGGCGTGACCTCTGGTTGATATTGCACGAGATGGTCGCGGACGGCATGACCGTCCTGGTGTCAACCGCCTATCTCGACGAAGCAGAACGATGCGACCGAGTCGGGCTGCTGCACCATGGGCACGTAGTCGCATTGGATACTCCCGATAACCTGCAGCAGCGGTTCCAGGGTGACATCTACGCAGTGCAAACCGACAATCCACGTCATACCAGAGACCTACTGAGGCAGCACTCCAATGTCCGGGATGCAGTGCTGTTTGGAGATACCGTCCACGCCACAATGGACGACCACATCCGCGATTGGCCAGCCGCAAGACAGATACTGGAGTCGGAAGGTGTCTCCATCCTTTCGGAAGGACTGGTCGAGCCGACACTGGAAAACGTATTCATCGAGCTAGTCGGCTCCCGTGAGGCACGTGATGCGTGAGGCGGTCCATGTCAGCGAGTTGACGCGTAGGTTTGGCGATTTCACTGCAGTGGATCACGTGAGTTTCGACGTGTCCCAGGGCGAAATATTCGGCTTCCTGGGTCCCAATGGTGCTGGTAAAACCACTACCATAAAGATGCTCACCGGACTGCTGCGCCCCACTTCCGGTACTGCCCGGGTCGCCGGTTTCCATGTCACCCGGGAGATACGACAGATCAAGAGCAGAATCGGTTACATGTCTCAGTTGTTTTCTCTGTACGCAGACCTGACAGTTGAGGAAAACATCCAACTCTTTGGGGGACTCTACGGTGTCACTGGACAGCGGTTTGCCGAGCGAAGTGATTGGGTAGTGAGCATGGCGGGCCTGGGCAATGAGCGGGGCCGATTGACGGCCGAACTGCCCCTCGGGTTCAAACAGCGCCTCGCTCTGGGCTGCGCCGTAATCCACGAGCCACCCATCCTGTTTCTCGATGAACCCACCTCAGGAGTAGACCCCGTCGCTCGGCGGGGGTTCTGGGATCTGATATACGAATTCGCTGAAGCAGGTACGACGGTTTTCGTGAGCACCCATCACATGGAGGAGGCCGAGTACTGCCACCGACTGGCCCTGATGAACAGGGCTAGACTGATCGCCATGGACCGGCCCGCCGTCCTCAAACAGCTGTTGGACGAGCCGATCTTGCGACTGGAGACGGATAACGCACCCGAGGCAGTGGAGGTGCTGAGGGGAACTCCCGGCGTAGTCGATGCCGCAATGTTCGGGCGTGCAGTGCACATCACCGTTACAGACGAGTCGAACGCGCCCGACGCTGTGCGCACCACTCTCGCAGCCGCCGGCCGGACCTGCGAATCGTTGCAGCGCGTTGTCCCATCGCTAGAGGATGTGTTTGTCTCGTTGGTACGTCGCGAGGGGGGAGCGATGATCGGATGAGTCCGTCACGTCTGTGGGCAGTCAGCCGCAAGGAAACGATCCAACTAAGTCGCGATCCCCGCAGTCTGGCGCTGGCTTTTGTGCTGCCCATGGCACTCCTCTTGTTCTTTGGCTACGCAATCTCATTCGATGTCAAAGACATCAAGATGGCGGTACTGGATCAAAACCGGACACAGCAAAGTCGATCTCTAGTTGAAGCATTCGAGCGATCTGGCTACTTCAGAGTCGTGAGTCACATCGATCGGTATGGCGACACCGAGCGATTGCTGGGACGAGGTGACGCGCGTTTGGCGTTGGCAATCCCGCCACGTTTCAGTCAGGACCTGATGGCGGGGAGGCCAGCTCCCGTCCAACTGCTGTTGGATGGAGGGGATGCAAATACCGCAACCATCGCCAAGAACTATGCCGATGCCATCGTAACACGTTATTCGGTGGCTGCATTGGCCGGCACGGCCGCCCCAACCATTCCGGTGGAGACAGAATCGCGTGTGTGGTACAACGAGACGCTGGAGAGCCGCAACATGGTCGTGCCCGGACTCATCGCCGTGATCATGGCGGTCATCGCAGCGATGCTCACTGCCCTCACGATAGCGCGCGAGTGGGAACGTGGCACAATGGAACAGCTCGCAGCAACGCCCGTGCATCGGCTGGAAGTCGTGCTCGGCAAGCTGCTGCCTTACGTGGCAATTGGTCTGGTGGATGTGACGCTGGCAGCCCTGGCTGGAATCCTGGTTATGGGTGTGCCATTCCATGGCAACGTCCTGCTCCTGTCGGGCATGACATTGTTGTTTCTAGTCGGTGCGCTGGGCTTGGGCATCTTCATATCGGCTGCTGTCAAGACGCAGGTACTGGCGACGCAGGTGGCGATGATAGCCACTTTCCTGCCCGCTCTCTTGCTGTCTGGCTTCATATTCTCCATAGCGACGATGCCTGTCGTCTTGAAGCTCTTCACCTACATCGTGCCGGCCCGGTATTTCATTACAGTTACGCGCGGGATCTTCCTCAAGGGAGTGGGTGTGCAGACTCTCTGGATCGAGGGATTGGCCATGATTGTCTTCGCGATTGTCGGCCTCACACTGGCCACACAGGTGTTCAAGAAGGAGATCGCGTGAGGGCGTTGTCTCCCCACCGCCTACGCCAGCTGCTGAAAAAGGAGTTGCGGCAGATGCTGCGTGATCCCCGAATGAAGGCGGTGATATTCGTAGCGCCGGTGATCCAACTCATGATCTTTGGCTACGCCGTGAACACAGACATTCGCGACACCGCGACATATGTCGTCGACCAGGACAAGACTGCCGCGTCACGCGAACTCGTCCAGGTATTCGCGGCAACGGGATACTTCGACATCGTCGGCCGCTCAGATCGACCGGCCGATTTGGCTCATGCGCTGGATAATGGTCACGCCGTAGTTGGCATCGAGATACCGACAGGTTTTGCGTCCGACGTAGCCCGTGGTACCAGCACTGTGCAAGTGCTGGTGGACGGTACCGACTCCAATACCGGCACTGTGGCCCAGGCCTATGCAGGGCAGATTGTATTGCGCTATGCGAGAGATTATATGCACCGCACCGGTAGACTACCGTCCGGAGGCATCGATCTCAGAACGCGAGCGTGGTACAACCCCGAACTGGAGAGCCGCGTCTACAACGTCCCCGCGGTGGTCGGCGTGCTGGTCATGCTCATGGGTCTGCTACTGACCTCGTTGGCCGTGGTACGAGAGAGGGAGCTGGGGACACTCGACCAGCTCATGGTCAGTCCGCTGTCCGCGACAGAGCTGATCCTGGGCAAGACGATCCCAGTGATGCTGGTCGGCCTGATTCAGATAACCTTGATTTCGTGCGTCGCCATTTTGTGGTTCAAGATCCCGATGCGCGGATCAGTTCTGGTACTGCTTCCCGCAGCACTCCTCTATATCCTCGCCGGAATCTCGCTCGGCCTCATCATCTCGACGATCTCTAAGACCCAACAAGAAGCATTCATGGCGATGTTCCTGGTGTTGTTCCCGATCATCATTCTCTCGGGGTTCATGTTTCCGGTAGACAGCATGGCCGATTTCTTTCGGGGTCTGTCGCTGCTCGATCCAATACGTCACTTCGTAGAGATAGTCCGTGCCCTCTTTCTCAAGGGTGAGGGATTCGTTGGACTGTGGCGTCAGTACGTGGCTCTGGCACTGATAGCGGTGAGTCTATTGATGCTGGCGATGTTGCGGTTGCGGATGTCGACGGACTAGCGTCTGTCGTCACGCGCCGGCGACGGGTTGAACGGGCTCTTACACCGCCGCGCTAGCGCACTTATCTTGACAACGATCATGCGATTGCCTGGGTTTGGATCCAGTACGGACGCCCGGCGTGCGAGCCGTCATATGGTTCGCAAGGACCTCGCTGGCCGGGGCATCTCCGACAAGCGGGTTCTAGCTGCGATGGCTTCAGTACCGCGCGAGCGCTTCGTGCCTCAGGACCTGCAGCATCTTGCTTACGCAGACCAGCCACTACCGATCGGATGCGATCAGACCATATCACAGCCGTACATCGTAGCGTTGATGACGGAGCTGGCTCACGTGACACGTCGCTCCAGAGTGCTGGAAATCGGGACGGGATCGGGCTATCAAACCGCGGTGCTTGCGAAAATAGTAGACCGTGTGTGGAGCATTGAACGGATCCAACACCTGTCACGCGAGGCGGAAAAGCGGTTGCATGCACTGGGTATCGCCAATGCGACCCTGCTGATCGGCGACGGCGCACTGGGATATCGCGACAGTGCTCCGTACGATGCAATCATCGTCACCGCTGCCGCGCCACACTCACCCCAGCCGCTACTGGATCAACTCGCGATTGGTGGACACCTGGTGATACCACTGGGCGACCGTGCCGTTCAGGTCCTGTACAGCGTCGAGCGCACCACGTCGGGATTCGTGGACCATACAGCCGGATCCTGCCGCTTCGTCCCGCTGGTATCTCCCCAGGCTTTCGAGGATTGAGAGGCATATCCCGGGAGCTGTTGGGCGCGCACGTGTCTACAGCGGGAGGAGTAGCCAGCGCACCGGCAAGGGGAAGGGAGATCGGTGCCACTGCCATCCAGATCTTCACGAAGACGCCCAATCAGTGGCGCGAACCGTCACTCTCCGCCGCCGAGATAGCTCGGTTCAAATCGGAACTGAAGCGCAACAAGATCGGCGCTGTAGTGGCACACGATTCCTATCTCATCAACCTGGCATCACCAGATGCTGCCCATCTAAAACGCTCGATCACGGCATACAAATCCGAGCTACGTCGCTGCAAGGACCTCGGAATACCGTTCCTAGTGACTCACCCGGGGAACCACATGGGGGATCGCGATGCCGGCCTGCGCCGCAATGCGGCGGCCTTCGATGAATGCCTTGCGGCCATCAGCGGACCGATGGTGCTCATCGAGACCGCTGCCGGCGCCGGAACGGCGTTGGGCTCGACTTTCAAAGAGCTAGGCGAACTGCGCCAGATGGTCGCGGATCCGTTACGCGAGCGGATCGGCTTTTGTGCCGACACGTGTCATCTCTATTCAGCCGGGTACGACCTCGTGAACGACTGGGACGGGACCTGGCGCGAGTGGGATCGAACCGTGGGTCTGCACCGGCTGTTCTGCCTCCATCTCAACGACTCCAAGACGCCACTGGGTTCGCGGCGGGACCGTCACGCGCTGATCGCCGAGGGCTGCCTCGGCCCGGAGCCGTTCCGGAAGGTGATGCTAGATCAGCGCTTCAGGGGTATCATCAAGGTGATCGAGACGCCCAAGGGTGACCATCCGGAGCGACAGGACCGTCGCATGCTCCGCAGGCTCAGGGCGTATGGGCGTAGGGCTCACGTGAGGAGACCAACATGATACAACTGCGCTGCCGTTGGCGGTCGCTCGCTTTGATTCTGGCCATGGGACTGGCAACGGCCGGCGAAACCGCCGCTCAGACTCCGCAGCGGATCGTCCTGCTCATCGCCGACGGCGTCGGCGTGGGCTATTGGACGGCACTGGCATTTGCTGCGGACGATCTCGCAGTGAACCAGTTCAAGGTGATGGGGCTGGTCGACACTCGTGCCAGCAGTTCGAAGATAACCGACAGCGCTGCCGCAGCCACCGCGTTCGCCTCAGGTATCCGGACATATAACGGAGCAATCGGAGTTGGCCCAGACTCGGTGGAGGTGGAGACGGTACTGGAGGCGGCGCAGGAGCGCGGGATGGCGACCGGCCTCGTGGCAACCTGCCGCATCACGCACGCGACGCCTGCTGCATTCGCCGCCCATGTGCCCTCGCGCGCAATGGAGGCAGTGATTGCAGAACAAATCCTGGAACACGAGGTCGACGTCGTCCTGGGCGGCGGGCGTGCCTATTTCGATGGTGCAATTCGCCGCGACCAACGCGATCTGTTGACTCCGATTTGGATGAAATACACGTACATCGAGACGGCTACCCAGCTCCGAGGCCTCGACACAGGGAACGTGCACAAGCTCTTCGGACTCTTCGCGCTGCATGACCTGCCAGCGGCGGCACAGAGGCAACCAACGCTCCCGGAGATGACGCGCACCGCCCTGGAGGTGCTTGATCGGGATCCCGATGGCTTCTTCCTCATGGTCGAGGGGTCACAGCCCGACTGGCGGGGCCATGAGAATGCACCGCTGGAGGCGGTGGTGGCCGAGATGCGGGATTTCGACTTGGCAATCGGTGAGGCCCTGGAGTATCAACGCCACCATCCCGAGACCCTGGTTCTAGTACTGGCAGACCACGAGACCGGTGGCCTCGCCATCCATCTGCAGCGGGACAGCGTCGCCCTGGTACAGGCGGCTGCGGAGCTCGGGGAGGTCGAAGAGCTCCTCCGGAACCGGGGAGCCACCATTGACACGTCGACCTCTGAGTTGGCGGACTCCACCCGTCATCTAATAGTCCGGCTGGCCCGACAACTCAGGCGAAGTGCGCGCAGCCGGGCCGACTCACTCTCTCTGGTGGGTCGCTACACTAGCGGCGGCCACACTGCCGAGATGACACCGCTGTTCGCCAAGGGACCCGGAGCCGAGCGGTTCGGTGGCATCATCGACAACTACTCGGTCGGACAACTACTGCTTGAAATGGTGCGCCAGTGAGCAAGCGAGACAGCAACCGTCCGTCATAGGTTGCGTAGATTGAAGCCGCCGCCAGTAGCGGCTCCCCCCAGCTCATAGGACAACGGTGGAGAGGTATCACTCCATGCGCACATTGCTGTCACTGTTCCTTCTGTGCTGCGCTTGGCTCGTTCCAGTGCACACCACTGCACAAGAACCCGAGCGAGCCGATTCACTGGAACTGGAGATCCGGACCCTGAAGGCCCAGCTGGACTCCCTCCAGCGCGTACTGGAGCGACTCATCAGGGAAGGACAGGATACTGCACAAGTCTCCGACGAGCTGGCTGCCCTGCGTGCTGCAGCTCAAGAGGCTGCCGCCGATGCCGCTGTAAGCGCTGATACCACCACGCCGCAGGAGAGCCGCACGCGCAATCTGAGCCTGCTGAACCCAGAGATCAGTGTCACGGGTGATGTGGTAGGCTACTACACCATGCCGGCTGAAGGGCGGAACCGCGCCGGCGCAGTGCCACGAGAGTTTGAGTTCTCGTTTCAGGCTCCGCTGGATCCCTACACGCGCACCAAGATCTTTGCCGCCTATCACGAAGACGTCCCCATCGCCGGACTACCCGAGGTGGGCCACGGGCCTGAGGGCGAAGGAGAGGAGGGAGAGGAGGGGCACAACGAGGAGCATGGCCATGGTGGGTTCGAAATCGAGGAAGCCTACGTTTACTGGGTCGGTTTACCCGGAGCATTCGGTCTGAAGGCCGGGAAGTTCCGTCAGGAAATCGGACTCTACAACCGCTGGCACACGCACGCGTTGTGGGAAGTCGACCGCCCGCTTCCACTCACCGTCTTCCTCGGTGAAGACGGTCTGATCCAGACAGGTGCTTCGCTCACGTTCCCGAGTGTCACGCTGGGGCCGTCGACTCAGACATTCACTGTGGAGGGTACCTCGGCGTCAAACCAGACCCTGTTCGGAGAAGCGGCTGACCTGAGCGTGCTCGGCCGGTTCCAGAGCTTTTGGGACCTGAGCTCCGCGGCCTACTTGCAGTTCGGCGCAACCGGCGTGTACGGGGAGAACCGTGACGCAGGGCTCAAGTCGCGGCTAGCCGGAATCGACGTAGCTTTCCGCTGGGCACCACCCAACCGATCGCTGTACCAGACATTCCACCTGAAAGGCGAATGGTACTACGGGAAGAAGGACATCGGCGGTCAAACCGAGGTGGGCAAGGGTGGCTATCTGCAGCTGAACTATCGCGCCAGCCGACGCTTGATCTTCGGTGCGCGGGGTGACTACATGTACGACTTCGATGATCTACCGGACACGTACCAGGTGGTGCCGTCCATCACGTGGTGGCAGAGCGAATGGCTCTATCTCCGCGTGCAGTACAACTACGTGAAACCCAAACCCGAAGGGGGGAACCACACGGTGCTGTTGCAAGTGGTGTGGGCGATCGGTCCCCACAAGCATGAGAACTATTAGGGGGAACAGACAACCATGTCAGCCAAGAAGCCCTACCGGCAGGGAAACGGTATCCTCCTCGCCCTCCTCGCAGCATCGTCGCTCGGCGCGACCCCGGTCACTGGTCAACCGCAGCTGAAAGTCGTCACATCGCTGCCCACCTACGCAGCAATTGCGCGGGAGGTCGCGGGCGATCTGGCAGAGGTGGAGGCCATTGCACGCGGAGATGAGGACCCACATTTCGTGAACCCGCGGCCCAGCTTTGCAGCGAAAGTACAGCGGGCTGACGTGTTCGTCGTGACAGGTCTCGACCTGGAACTGTGGGTGCCCGCCATACTCGATCGCGCCAACAACCCAAGCGTCGATGAGGGCGGACCGGGCCACGTGGTCGCGTATGCCGGGATAAAGCTGCTCGAGGTGCCGGAAAACCCGTCACGCGCCGGCGGCGACGTTCACGTTTTCGGCAACCCCCACATCCATACCGATCCGATCAACGGGATCCTGGCGGCGCGGAACATCGCAGCCGGACTCAAGCGTGTCGATCCTGGCAACGCCTCTACCTACGACGCGAACCTCGCCAGCTTCGAGCGCCGTGTGATGGACCACTTGTTCGGCGCGGAGATCGTAGAGCTGCTGGGCACTGAGACAATCTTCCCGCTGGCCCGCAACTACCAGTTCTGGGACTTCCTCCAGAGCCAAAGCTACGAGGGCAGGCCGCTCACAGAATACTTGGGTGGCTGGCTGGCACAAGGAGAGATGTTCCGCGATCGGAGGATGGTGTGTTATCACCGGAACTGGGCCTATTTCAGTGCTCGGTTTCGCATCGAGTGTGCCATGTACGTCGAGCCCAAACCTGGAATCCCACCGTCGCCGGGCCATGTGCGAGCCGTGATCGACTTCATCGAGTCCGAGCACATCAGGGTGCTGTTTGCTGCCAACTACTTCAGCCGCAGCCAAGTCGAACGAGTGGCAGATCGAGCCGGGATCCGCGCCCTCGTGGTTCCGGAACACGTGGAAGGTGAGGAGGACGTCGACGACTACTTCAAGCTCATCGACACGTGGGTGTCGCGTCTGGCCACCGTGTACGAGGGGCAGCGTCCGGGTCACCCATAGAAGACCATGATCGAACTAATGCTTCCGGCCCTGGTGGCCTCGCTTATTCTCGTTGGGATCCACGGGTATCTCGGCATCCACATCATCGCGCGTGGCGTGATCTTCGTAGACCTGGCCCTGGCCCAGGTGGCAGCGTTCGGTTGGGCTGCCGCGGGGCTAGGACTCGGCCCTTACTTGAGCAGGCTCTTCGGCCTGCCCGAGGCCGAGGCAAGTTATGCCGCAGGACTCGCTGCCACGTTGATCGCCGCGGCCTTGTTCAGCCTCTCGCGTATGGAACACAAACACGTACCGCAGGAAGCGATAATCGGCATCGTGTACGTGGTTGCATCGGCGGGCACGATTCTGCTGGCTGCACAAGCCCCACGCGGCTCGGAGCACGTGGAACAACTGCTCACCGGTACACTGCTCTGGGTCACCTGGCCCCAGATCTGGAAGACGGGGATCATTTACGGTGCCATTGGGATCGTGCACTGGCTGCTGAGGAGCCGGTTCATCACGATCTCGTTGAGGCCGGAGTTAGCCCGGCAAGAGGGCTGGCGCGTGGCGTTATGGGATTTCCTGTTCTATGCGCTATTCGGAGTCGTGGTAACCTCTTCCGTAGCCATTGCGGGGGTGCTGGTTGTGTTCAGCTTCCTAGTCATCCCAGCGGTCATTGCATTCCTGTTCACCGCCAAGCCGAGTGTGCTGCTTGCGATCGCCTGGTCCACCGGGACGCTGGCAACGATTCTGGGACTTTATGTCTCCTATGTCACGGACTTGCCCACCGGTCCGGTGGTCGTCTGTGCCTTTGCAATGGTACTGATCCTGGCCTTCGTCTTGAGACCCCTGATTCCAGCTCCAACCAGGTTATCGCGTCGCCAAGAGGCGGCGCCCTGACCTTCCGCTGGCCCCATGCAATGCTTAATTTGGCTAATCATGTGGCGCCCAGGTCGCAGATGCAGCTGGCACCACAGGGTGGTGTCTTTGGCGGTAGCATTGCTACAGCTCGCCACCGTCACGTGGATTCCTGTGATCCACCCCTACTTCCATCCCGACACACCGCCACCACCAGAATCCAACTCACTCACCGATCGGTCACACCAGCAGCAACGGGGTCCCGAGGTCGAGACATTCTGTATCATTTGCGCGGCGGGTCAAGAGTTTTCAGCGGCGCTGGATCACAGGCTGCCCATCCCGGACGTTCAATCCGGGACAATGCAGCTCCACACCAACGAATCCCACGCAACACACCACACCAACACTCCGGCAAACGCAGCTCGAGCACCTCCATCCCACTAGCACCTACTTCTTGAACAGAGATCGCAGGCTCGGCTCACCGAGCCGCGTCCTGATGTCCACATGCACGCTAGTGAGGATGGAACGGCATGCACTTCAAGCATTGGCTTGGTGCGACACTCGTCATAAGTCTGACGTTCATACCTGCGGCTGCAACCGCTCAGGAGCCTGAAGCCCGGCAAGACTCGCTCGCGCAGATCATCCGAGTCCTCACGGCTCGGCTCGACTCGCTCGAGCGGATGTTGGACAGTCTGGTGGGTACCGGGCAAGACACCGTTGAAGTCGTGGACGAAATTGCTGCACTTCGCGCAGCCGCACGAGCGATCGCACCGGAACAGCCGCAAGACACCACCCCGGAGCACCACATCATCCGATCTCGCAGCCTGAATCGACTGAATCCCGAGATAAGTGTGACCGGCGATATCCGTCTGAACGCTAGGCGGCCCGGTCCTCAGGAAAACAACCTCGACCTGCGTGAGTTCGCGTTCGGATTCCAGTCGGCGCTGGATCCCTACTCAAACGCC
>CP070666.1:5113567-5134802 GCA_020351775.1 Gemmatimonadota bacterium
ACCATCAAGTCATATGGCTGGTGACTAGCGCGACGGGGCCACACCCGTTCCCATCCCGAACACGGTAGTTAAGCCCGTCAGCGTCGATGGTACTGCGAAGTTTCCTTCGTGGGAGAGTAGACCGTTGCCAGCCCCCAACTCGAAACCCCGTGCTCCTAGTGAGGACGGGGTTTTGGCTTGTCCCCCAATTGATCTCGAGGGCTCGGTGGTGGGAGCGGTGAGCGGGGAGCGGAAAGAAAGGCCGGCACGACCGTCGGGCAGACGTGACCGCCGCGACGCTGAGTCGCCGGGCTGGAATGTAGAGTGCAGAGTACCTGGTGATGGATCCGGCGCGGCAGCGGTGTGACGGTCTCCAACTTCACCTTCCGAACTTGAAATAGGCGATTATGGGGTGGTGGTCTGAGTAAAACCGGTTCTCGATCCGCCTGTATGTGTGGATCAGAACCCGAGCTCCGTTCTCGCCTTCTCGGAACAGTAGGTGGTCGGTTGGGAATAGCCCGCGGGTCGGCTCCTCCAGTAGGGGCGGCGAATCAGGGAAAGACTCGAGTAGATGCCGCACGGCCGTCTCCCGGGTCGACCAGGTATTGAGATCGCCGGCGATGACGGTCGCAATGGCACGAGCCGAGCCACGCTGCACTCTGCAGCTCGCACTCTGCACATCTCCCGCGCACCCCGATCTTCCCCGCTCGATGAGATCCAGGGCCTCGACCAAGCCCAACGCCTGCCTTAGCCGCGCCGAGTTCCCCGTCTTCAACGTGCGCCAGGCTGGTGGAGTGGTGATCAAGTGAACGCTGGCCACGCGGAGACTGTCGCCGTTTGGGCCGTGGACGGTAGCCATCGGAACCACTCGGCGCGCCGCTTCGAACGGCAGTTCGACCACAATCAGGTCCGACAAGGAAACGGTCGAGAGAATGGCATTGCCCTTGTCTTCCCGCACCCCGTCACGCGGCTGCCAGCCGTTGCGGGACGCGGCAGCGTAGATGTAGGCCAGACCGCACTCGCGGGCGACCTCGGGGGCTCCCAGACGTCTACCTGGCCGCTCTTCCTCCTTAACCGGCGGTGGCGTGACCCAGAGCTTTTCCGGGGTGTCAGGAATCTCGTTGGAGCGACGCAACGCCTCCTGGATCAGAAGCACAAAATGTGAAAACCCTGGCTTCAGCCGAGGAGTGTCGCCGGTGCATTCGAGGCCGAGTTCTTCGCCCAGAAAGTCCTGCAGGTATCCAGCCCCGGCGTCGGTATTCCACACCACGGCCGCCAGCGAGTCACCTGGCTCCAACGAACCAAAGTCAACCTGGGGAGTCTCTGCGACTTCGACCGGGCCCAGCGTCTTGCACCAGCGCTCATGTTCTGTCCCGTCGCCCGAGCCGTCTGCGAAGTACCAGTTGATGATTGCATCTGGAGGTTCAGCGGGAAGAACGGCGCAGGTCCGGGCGGGTGGGGGATCGGAGACGATCCGATACCCTGGCATGCAGCCGGAAAGGAAGAGACTGAGGATGGGCACGAGTGTCGTCGTGTTGTGCCGCTGGCAGAGCGTCGGTTTTCGCACGCGTGACGACATGCTAGAAACTCACACTGAAGGGTATGGTGATCTGGGTGCCGCCCTGTGCGGGGGGATCATCCGATACTCTGACTGCCGAGACAATCCAGTCGGTCAAAGCCCCCAATGTCGCTCCTCCTACTGCTGCCCCCACCAGGTCAGGCGTTTTGAATCCGTCGACCGTCTGGGATAGTGTGAACCCGACGACGGTCCCTAACCCGAGCCCAATGACTGCCCCTTTGGGTGCCGCGCCCATCGCACCACCCAACAAGCCCACCGCGGCGGCGTCTTGCCAGCCGACCCTCTGCGCTATCGACTTGAGCACTAGTCCTGCGGCGAAGCCAACACTAAACCCAATAGCCGCACCCGAAGCCGACCGCTCAATATGATCAGCATCGTTTGCGCCGATCACCGCACCACTAACTACCCCAATTACTCCACCTCCCACTGCGCTCCATCGCACGCACTTGTCGCCCCAATAGGTCTGCGTGCAAGGAACGATGGAGCCCACGGTCCCGAGCATAACGCCTGAATAGGCCCCGAGTGCTGCTCCGCCGATGGCGGCTTCGGTCGAGCCCGAAGTCTCTTGGCAAGCGGCAACGTCGGGCTTTCCCAAGACCAGCAGGACGCCGACAACGGCTGCACAGATTCTAATGATCACGATGCTGCGTGGTTAGCCGTGCGATAGACTCGAGTCTCTCGCGTTGTCGAGCTAGGTTGCGCTACACAGGCCCGTGGATTCATGCTCGTCGCCCGAGAATATCTTCACCCCGTTTTGGATCACGCCCGCCTTCGGGGCCGAGTCCTATACTAATCGCAAGCCCCCGCGTCCGGTATCTGCTCGGGCTGCTACTTGTGCAATTGTCCGGACTGTGATAACGTGAGCAGCCCCGACGGTCGGCCTCGACCGGAACGTATTCAGAGCCGGGGCCACTCAAACCTGAACAGACACTGCTGAACCCACTGTATTCTCGAGATGGCGATGAGACGCATCGTAACCACGCTGAGCATTGCCGGTCTTCTTGCTCCGATCTGTGCTCAGGGCGTCGCTGCCCAAGATCGTGGCGACCCGGATTGGTATTTCGTCCTGGCACCGTATCTCTGGTTTTCCAACCTTGACGGAGCTGTGTCCCTTGGATTGCCGCCTGACGACCAAGTTGCGGGCCCATACGTTGTCCCGGTTGGCGACGAGAAGCTCGAGCGAAGCTGGCTGGTGCGCGCGGAGGTTGGCAAGGGGAAGCTGAGGGCGTGGCTCAACGCGTCCGGTGCCAAGCTGGAGAATTCCACTGTGTTCATGCTGGAAGGCGACCCGTCCGATTCGACTGCTGGAACCTATGATTTCAGTTGGCATACCGGCGAATTGTATGCCGCATATCAAGTTGGAGCCTTCACCACGACGAACGCGATTGAGCTTTATGCGGGGGCCAGATACATGCGGCACAAGCAGATTCTGACGCCGAGTGGGGATCAGGCGACAACCATCGACGAATCGTGGATCGATCCGGTAATCGGATCTCGCTTCTACACTGAGCTGGGTCGCCGTTTTTGGGTGACCTTCAACGGCGACATAGGCGGCTTTAGTGTAGGTTCGGATTTCACGTGGTCTATCGGAGGAGAGCTCGGGTTCCGAGTGTTGAAGCCGCTCGACGTCAGCATGCGCTACAACTATCAGGAAATCGACTACGATAACCGCAAGGACGGAGCTGACGCATACCGTTGGTCCAACGGCGTGCAGCAGGGTTGGTTCTTCGGCGCGATAATCAAGCTTTAGCGCGGTGTGTGTGTTATGATCGGTACGAAGATGAGGAGGCGACGGTTGGTTCTTGGTGCTGCCATAGCAACCTCGCTGGCTGTGTTCGGACTCGGTTGTGAGAGTATTACGAACAATGTGGAAACGGCTGAGCTGGCGGGCTTCTGGGTCGCCTCAAAGCTGAGGTTTGCAGACCCGACGAACCTCAACGAAACAGTGGATGCCATAGCAGAGCTCGGCTACGCATTGACGCTTGAGATCAATCCTGACGGATACTATACACTGGTTCTGATACCTCCGGACGAACCCCCCGATTCGGCATCGGGCATCCTGAACGTCGAAAACGGCAAAGATATCACCATGACCAATGACAACGGCAACGTTTACACCGGCGAGGTGATCCTGGAAGACGATCAGGTTGCTCTCTTCTTCGACGAGAACCAGGGATTGACAGCCGACATAGACGGCAGCGGCAATGAGGTTCCTGTAACCCTGCTCGCGGTAATGGATCGACAACGACCATGAAGAGTCGAATAATAACAGCTGCGATTCTCTCTGTATGTGTCACGAGCTCAGTGGAAGCGCAGCGGTCGCACATTGGGATTCAGGCTGGGCCGACAGTCTCAACGATGACGGGAGACTACATCACCAGTACCAGCGGTCTGGAACTCGGCTTCTCATTTCTTGCCACACTGGACCGTGAGTTCGGCGAGCACTGGGGTATCGAAGCCGGCGTTGGTTGGTATCAGAAGGGTGGTGAGAAACTCGAGTTGGCCGATGAGGGAGGTGACAGGTACGGCTACTCGACGTCCTATCTGGAGGTGCCGCTCAAGGTTCGTTACAAGTTTCGCTTCTCCAACTTCTCACTAGCGCCATATTCGGGAGTGGCGATAGGATTGGGGCTCGGCTGCAAATTCAAGCCCAGCGAGCAATTCGAGTTCGACGATGTGTGCGATGAGGGCACTCCGGGCGGGAATCTGCAGAGCGCCGAGGTCGGAATTCCTATTGGCTTGACGTGGTCGATTGAGTTCCCGGGCGGCTCACGATTCACGATTGCCGATGTGAGCTACCATCTTGGGCTCACGAACGTGTTCTCGGTGGCCAAGAACGCCGGTCAGACTGCGCGCAACTCGGTGTGGGTCTACCAGTTCGGCTTCGCGTTACCTCTTTACGATGAAAGCCATGACTAGAGTCATAACGAAACCCTTCGTTGCAGCGCTGCTGCTCGTTACCGCGTCAGTCACGGCTAGTGCACAAGACGTGGACCGCTCCGTTTCGGCTGCTGCTGCGTCCATTGGAGCGGGGGAGAATCCGGGCGTCGCTCCGCAGAACGATACCTTTTGTTGTGCCAAGAGGCAGTTCCTACCCGCGGCGCTGAACCTCATAGCTCTCGAGCTGATTCCGAACTATTTCAACTGGCACGTGGCTGATGATACTACCGCTGTACTTTCATGGAGTTCGTTCCGCCATAACATCGAAGAAGGCTTCGAGTGGGACCCGAACAACCTCGCCACCAACATGTTTGCCCATCCATATCACGGCAACGTGTACTACAACGCGGGTAGGTCGAACGGCTACAACTTCTGGGAGTCTTCAGCGTTTGCCTATGCGGGCAGTTTCATCTGGGAGATGTTTGGCGAAAACAACCGCGGAGCTATCAACGATTGGGCCATGACCAGCTTGGGTGGTATAACGATCGGTGAGGCGCTGCATCGGGCGGCGATCATGGTGCGCGACAACGAAGCGCGCGGAGCGAGCAGGGCGTTCTCCGAGTTGGGTGGCTTTCTGATCGATCCGGTCGGCGGGTTCAACCGGGCCTGGCGTGGCGAGATGTCCAAGTACGGACCCAACCCTGAGGACAGGTTCCCCGAGCGGTACAGAAGTTCGATCACCTTCGGTGGTCGAACGGTGGGAGAGAGTCGTCTATCAGGAGCGGATACGACTACTGGCTACTTCGAGTTTCGAGCCGACTACGGTGACCCGATGCAGGACTACGAGCGGCCGTTCGACAATTTCGTGATAAACCTGCAGCTGAATGCCGATGACGCTTCCACAATCGGCACATTCCAGGTTCACGGAGGCTTGTGGGGTCGCCAACTCAAGAGATCCGATAACGTCTGGCACGTGTTCAGCGTCGATCAGCTGTATGACTACGCCAACAACAACGCTTACGAGCTGGGCGATATGGCCTTTGGAGCTACACTGCGCAGCAGATGGCGCTTGTCGGACGATCTCCAGATTGGATCGATGATTCAGCCCAACGTCGCCATCGTCACTGCGGTAAGTTCCGAGTACGCCGGGTTCACGGGAAGGAGCTACGATTTTGGATCTGGATTCGGTCTGAGACTGATGGCTGGGCTGAGTGGAAAGGGCGTCGACTACTTCACGCTCGGCTACCGTGGGTTCTTTACCCACACGATGAATGGAGCGAAAGGAAACCAACTCGTACACTTCGTTTTCGCGCGAGGAAAGTATCGACTGTGGCGTTCCGTGGGACTCTCAGCAGACTACGTTTTGTACATGAGAGACAGCTTCTTCAAGGATTTCCCCGACATCCACCGGCGCAATCCCGAGTTCAGATTGGGCCTTTCCTTCTTCTTTCTCGATCTCAACTAGAGGTCCCCCGAGAGCGAGGATTGGCGATCCGGGAGACCCGTTCGGATGACTCCGAACGGGTTTCCTGGTTCGGCGATCAGCGATGTATCATTGTGGCCTATGGGTTACGGCAGATGGAGACTCGTAGGTGAGTGGCAAGCGGAGGACTGACCGCATCAGAGCCGGCTCTGATGTGCTGCACGAGCGCGCAACCAGGGTCCTCGCGGGCGGCGTCAACAGCCCCGTACGGGCGTTCAAGGCGGTCGGCGGAAGCCCGGTATTCGTGGAGCGCATGGCGGGTGCGTACGTGTACGATGTGGACGGGAACGAATACGTGGACCTAGTGGGCAGTTGGGGCCCCGCCATTGTGGGCCACGCTCACCCGGAAGTCGTTGCGGCCGTCACCGTGGCAGCCGCGCGGGGCCTGAGCTTTGGCGCCTGTCACGCTGCGGAAGCTGACCTGGCCGAGATGGTGGTAGGTGCGCTGCCAAGCGTTGATGTGGTTCGGTTCGTCAATAGCGGTACCGAGGCCAGCATGAGTGCGATCAGGCTAGCGCGCGGTGTGACGGGAAGGTCCCGGGTGCTCAAGTTCATCGGCTGTTACCACGGGCACGTGGATGGGTTGCTCGTAGCGGCAGGCTCCGGAGCTGCGACGTTTGGCGCTCCGGATTCAGCCGGGGTCCCGGATTCCTATGCGCAGGAGACCCTGCTCGCACCATACAACGACCTGGCCGCGGCAGAGCGGATCATGGACGAATACGGTCGAGGAGTCGCCGCGATTCTGGTCGAGCCTGTGGCCGGGAACATGGGATACGTCGAGCCTGTTGCGGGCTTCCTCGACGGACTGCGCTCCCTGTGCGACCGCCATGGTAGTCTGCTGGTGTTCGACGAGGTGATGACCGGGTTCCGGGTTGCCTGGGGTGGTTATCAGAACATCTGTGGAGTCCGACCTGACATCACGTGCCTCGGCAAGGTCGTCGGCGGTGGGATGCCGGTCGCTGCGTATGGGGGACCAAGGGCGCTGATGGAGCAGGTGAGCCCGCTTGGGCCGGTCTATCAAGCCGGAACCCTGAGCGGGAACCCGCTGGGGATGGCGGCGGGGGTCGCCACGCTTCGTCTGTGTGCCGTTGAAGGGTTTTACGGAGCGTTACAGGAGAAAGCCTCGGTTCTGACAGCAGGTCTGCAACATGCCGCAACGGCCTCAGGTTTCTCGGTGCAGACCGGATCGATCGGGGGCATGTTGGGAATGGCTTTCACGGATAGGCCCGTGCATGACTTCATGGATGCCGAGGCTTGCGACCACGACCTGTACGCCAAGTTCTTCCGCCAGATGCTCGATCGAGGAGTGTGGCTGCCGCCTTCGGGCTACGAGGCGATGTTCGTGTCGTCTGCTCACGACGACCGCGCCATCGACCGGGTCGTCAGTGCTGCTCATGCTAGCTTCACCGACTTGAGCGCATGAGTGGGTTGCGCGTCGGTACCCGTGGGAGCGAACTGGCGCTGCGACAGACGGATTCGGTTATCGAGCGTTTGCGTGCAGTTCATCCATCTCTGTGCGTCGAGCTGGTCACAATCAGGACGCACGGAGATATCGCGACCGACCGTGGCTTCGATGAGTCGTGGCCGGTTGGGGCGTTCGTGAGCGCGCTCGAACGAGCGCTGCTCGACGGTAGGATCGACGTAGCAGTGCACAGCTACAAGGACCTGCAGACGAGGCCCACTGAGGGGCTGGCGATCGCTGCCGTTCCGGTCCGGGAGGCGGTGCACGACGTACTGCTGACCAACGGTCCTCTCCGGCTGGAGGAACTGCCGGCCGGTGCACGGCTCGGTACCAGTAGTCCCCGGCGTGCTGCGCAGATACAGCGTCTCGGTGATTTCGAGGTCATTCCCGTTCGCGGGAACGTGCCGACGCGCATAGCCAAATTGCAGACCGACAATCTGGACGGCGTCATCCTGGCAGCTGCTGGTCTCAGGCGCCTCGGCATCGAGCATCCATGCAGGATAGACCTGCCGCCCCATTCATTCGTGCCGGCGCCGGGGCAGGGTGCCCTTGCGGTCCAAGTGCGCGCCGGCAGCGAAGCGGCGGAACTGGTGGCAATGCTCGATGATGCGGCGACGCGCGGTGCGGTCACGGCGGAGAGATCGTTTCTCAGAGAGACGAATGCAGGATGCCGCGTGCCTGCCGGAGCGCTGGCCGCGGTGGATGGGCGCAAAGTGTCACTGCACGCGCGCCTGTTCAGCAACGATCACAGCCATGACGTGGACGGTGTGGAGTCCGGTACCGATCCAGAGACGGTGGGAGCCACGCTCGCACGACGCTTGCTGGGCGAGCTCCAGCGGCTCAGCTAGAGCTCTTGCCTCCGTTTCACCGCAGCGACTCACGCCACCAGCGAGCATATTCCAGCGCGGCATACGTGAATATCAGGTCCGCGCCGGCCCGCGCTATTCCCAGCAATACTTCGCTCATGCAGGACCGTTCGTCGAGCCAACCGCGGGCTGCAGCAGCCTTGACCATTGCGTACTCGCCGCTCACGTGATACGCGGCGACCGGGAGTTCGGTCGCCAGCCGTAGTCTGCGGATGACGTCGAGGTAGGGAAGTGCGGGTTTCACCATCAGTACATCCGCACCCTCGTCTTCATCCAGCATGGCCTCGATAGCTGCTTCACGGGCATTGGCGGGATCCATCTGGTAGGTCTTCTTGTCACTGGGGACGTTCTCCGCCGCAACCGGAGCGGAGCCGAGGGCTTCGCGGAATGGGCCGTAGAAGGCCGATGCGTATTTCGCGGTGTAGCTGATGATGGCCACGTCGGTGGCGCCGGCGCGGTCGAGTGCGGCACGGATGGCGGCAACCCTGCCATCCATCATGTCGGACGGCGCGACGATATCAGCGCCGGCCTTGGCGTGGAGTACGGCCATTTGTGACAGTACGTCGACGGTCTCATCGTTGACGACCACTCCATTCCGAACCAGCCCGTCGTGTCCCAGGCTGGAGTACGGATCGAGGGCTATGTCAGTGATGACGCAGGCCTCGGGGATGCCCGCCTTGATCGCTCGCACGGTGCGGCACAGCAGATTCTCGGGATTCAAGGCTTCGCCAGCATCGGGCCTCTTGAGTGCCGGATCCACGGCCGGAAACAGCGCGAAGGCTCCCACTTTGTTCTCGAGGGCGTCCTGACACCGTGCCAGCACCCGGTCGACTGACAGGCGGGCGTGACCCGGCATGGCCTCGATGGGCTGCTCCACGTTCTCACCGTCGGTGACAAACAGCGGCAGCACCAGACGATCCGGCGTCAGTCGCGTCTCTCTCACTAATCGGCGTATGACGCCCGTGCGGCGTAGCCGGCGTGGGCGGCGCAGGGGTCGGGGGGCCACGGACATGGACTAGCCGATCTCCGGTGTGACCGATCGGGCCACCCCCCGCTGGCCAATCGCCTGCGGAATGGATGTTCCGGTCTGTCCGGGGTCTTGTGCTCTCATTCCTCTGGCACTCTCCTGCACGGGGTCTATCGCTACCGCTTGGCGGCCAGCGGGGCCTGGCGTGAAGACGGGTCTGGGCCTCGAGCCGGTGCCGGGGATGCGCGTGACAAGAATCGCGTGTCTTCCAGCGCCGCCTCGCACCCACAAGCATACAACTCCAGCGGCCGCAGATCCATCGCGACCGAGTGGATCACGGCGCAGCGGGGTGCATGCCCGTGGTCAAGCGCCGGCGCGGCATTCCCACGCCACACTCTCCGGGTCGAGTCTAGCGTGGCTCAGCACACGATCTGCGCTGCGGGGCAGCAACGGCACATTGATTGCCCGTTGGTGAGACGAGGGCATGCAGTGAGGTGTCTGGAGCATCGGGCTGATACCCTGAGGCCACGGATCTGGCCGGCATTTGGGAGTTGCGGGCCGTCGTTTCTGGCGCTGAGGCCTGCGGCAGCCACTTGCCGTCTCGGGTGCGAAACGTGAAAAAAATCTCACTAGGGGTTGACGACCGTGTTCCTGGCGCTAAAATGAGCGAGGCGGCCCAAACGTGAAAAAAATCTCACTAGAGCCGGCGGTCTGGCATCCCGGTGATTTTCAGGAGGTTCGTTGCCAAGCCTTCGGAGAGTAGTGCTCGAGCGTCTGATGCGGTACTACCGGTTTCTCTCGGAGTCGGGTGCCAAGAAACCGCCGCAGACGATCACGAGCGCCCAGATCGCGGAGGCATTGGACATCGATCCCACGCAGGTACGCAAGGACTTTAGTACCATTGGCCTGCTGGGCATCGGCCGCGTGGGGTTCGAGGTATGCGAGGTATGCCGGGCAATACGGTTTACGCTGGGGTTCGACCAGCGACACGAGGCGGTGTTGGTTGGCACTGGTCATCTGGGGAGCGCCTTACTGGCATACTCTGGTTTCGCTCGGTACGGTCTGCATATCGTAGCGGCATTTGACAAGGACCCTCGCCGGGTGGGGACGAAGGTGGCCGGATGCACTGTGAAGTCGATGAGGTCGCTGAAGCCCTTCGTTCGCAGGCACGGGGTCCGGCTGGCCATTTTGACAACGCCGGTCGACGTGTCTCAGAAGCTGGCCGATCGGTTGGTGTCGGCCGGTGTGAAGGCGATCTGGAACTTCACGCCGACGCGAGTCACTGCCCCGCCGGAGGTTCTGGTTCGAGACGAGCACATCTCTCTCGGCCTTTCCGAGATAGCATACCATCTCACCCATGAAACGGAGCATCCCTCCACACCGCACGTACGTGCGTCCTGACACCGGGCGCGGCTCGAACGTTTAGGTCGGGCTCAATTGGGTTGTGGGCGAGCGGCGCGACCATCCGGAAGTTAAGGCAACTGTGAAGAAAACCTCACAGAACCGTGACAAAAATCTCAATAGCTCGAAGTAATCGTGAAAAAAATCTCGCAAGGCCTTGACTAGGGATTTTCGGTCGCTAAAATGAACGGTGTCGTTAAACGTGATAAAAATCTCAGTAGTTGAGGAAGCTAGGATTCGCGCGGCGGTTGCCTCTTGGCCAGGCGGCAGCGCTGCTGCTCGTTTTAGCAGGTGTGGTCAGTTCCCGGGAATGCCCGACGAGGGTAGAAAGGAAGAAAGATGCCAAGCTTTGTGAATCCGGACAAATGTGACGGATGCAAGGCGCTCGACAAGACGGCCTGCCAGTACATTTGCCCGAACGACCTCATGGTCCTCAACAAGGACTCCATGAAGGCGTTTAACCAGGACCCGCAGATGTGTTGGGAGTGCTATAGCTGCGTTAAGATCTGCCCCACTCAGGCGATTGAGGTGCGCGGCTATGCTGATTTCGTTCCCATGGGTGCCAGCGTGACGGCGATGCGCAGTACCGAAGACATCATGTGGACGGTCCAGTTCCGCAGCAAGGAGATCAGGCCCAAGCGGTTCAAGTTCCCCCACCGTAGGGGTGTCGAAGAAGGCAAGGCACAACCATTCGAACACTTTCCCACCGGTGACGATGACATCAAGAGCCCGACTCTGATGACCGAACCGGAGGGTATCAATACCGACCGGGGTCCGGTCAAGTTCGACAAGGTCCCGACGCTCTAGTGCGTTCGGTCTGTGTTCACGAAACTCGCTTTTTCGGCAGGGTAACTCCAAGGAGACAGGCAAAATGCCGGATTTCGAAACCGTAACGGTTGAAACGGATCTACTGATTTGCGGCGGCGGAATGGCCGCCTGCGGCGCTTCCGTGGAGGCGTCATACTGGGCCAAGAAACACGGTCTGAAAGTCACCGTGGTCGACAAGGCAGCGATGGATCGTTCCGGTGCGGTCGCCATGGGACTTTCGGCCATCAACCAGTACGTAGACCTCAACAGCGGCAATAACACGCTGAAGGACTACGTCGACTATGTCCGCAACGACCTCATGGGCATCACCCGCGAGGACCAGGTGGCCAACATAGCTCGGCACGTCGACAACACGGTTCACTTGTTCGAGAAGTGGGGTCTACCGATCTGGAAAGACCAGGACGGCAATTACGTCCACGAGGGTCGCTGGCAGTTGATGATCAACGGTGAATCGTACAAGGTCACCGTGGCTGAGGCTGCCAAGAACGCACTGGCGGAGGCGGGCGCCGAATACTATGAGCGTGTGTTCCTGACCTTCCCGCTGGTTGACGGTGACAAGTGCGTCGGCGCGATCGGATTCAGCGTCCGTGAGAACAAGGTCTATGTGTTCAAGGCCAAGGCCACCTTGGTAGCCATGGGTGGGGCGGTGCATGTATTCAAGCCGCGCTCGACTGGTGAAGGGTTTGGCCGCTCGTGGTATCCGCCGTTCAACTCGGGCGCCAGCGCGTTCTTCACCATCCACGCCGGTGCCGAGATGACCTGCCAGGAAGTCCGCTTCATTCCTGTTCGCTTCAAGGACGCATATGGTCCCGTAGGTGCGTGGTTCCTGTTGTTCAAGTCCATTGCGACGAACGCGGAGGGTGGCGATTACATGAAAGAGCGCAGGGACGAGCTGGATAACTGGCTGCCCTACGGCAAGGTCAAGCCCGTCCCGGCAAACCTGCGGAACTACCTGATGTTGCTGGACGTGGAGGAAGGCAAGAGCCCGATCTACATGCAGACGGCCGACGCGATCAAGACGATCGCTGATGCTGCACCGGATGAGAAGGCTGCCAAGAAGAAGCTGAAGGAACTAGAGGCGGAAGCTTGGGAGGACTTCCTCGACATGACGATCTCACAGGCGATTCTCTGGGCAGCGACGAACGTGGAGCCCGAGCAGAAGCCGTCCGAGATCATGGCGTGTGACCCGTACTTCATCGGGTCGCACTCTGGAGCATCCGGTGCCTGGGTGAGCGGTCCAGAGGATCTGCAGACCGCCGAGACCAAGGACGAGTACTTCTGGGGCTACGCGAACATGACAACGGTGAAGGGCATGTTCGCCGCTGGTGACGCCTCAGGGGCGTCGAGCCACAAGTTCTCCTCGGGCTCGTTCACCGAGGGCCGTATCGCTGCCAAGTCGGCACTGGCCTATGTGCTCGATAACAACACGGCACCGACCGTGGACCAGGGTCAGGTGGACGAACTGACCAAGGCGATCCTGAAGCCGCTCGAGAACTACGAGCAGCACAAAGGCGCCACGACTGACCCCGAGATCAACCCCAACTACATACGTCCCAAGCAGTTCATGTACAGGCTGCAGAAGATCATGGACGAGTATGCTGGTGGTGTCTCGTCTCAGTTCAAGACCAGCGACAAGCTGTTGGAGAGGGGAATGGAGTTGCTGGGCTACCTCAAGGAAGATGCGGAGCACCTCGCAGCCAGCAATCTGCACGAGCTGATGCGGTGTTGGGAGAACGTCCACCGCTTGTACCAGGCGGACGCCCATATGCGCTCGATCCTCTTCCGCGAGGAAACGCGTTGGCCCGGATACTACTTCCGCGCCGACAAACCCAAGATGGACAACGATAACTGGCTCGCCTTCTGTAACTGCACCTATAACAAGGACACAGGCGAGTGGACCATGAAGAAGAGGCCTGTCAAGTACATCGTGTGATAGGTCCGTGTGGGTGCGGGATCTTCGGGCGACTCCGTGGTCGTCCGAAGGTCCCCCAACCGCAAGTGACCCAATGGCTGCGTGAGCGAAACGCAACTTGGGAGGCCGACTTCAAAAGGTCGTGGACCCCACTGGAGACCCGATGTCAGACACTTCTCGCACCTGCCCTCATTGCGGCTCTCGCCTGAAAAGGTGGCGAGTGCCGGAAGAGGCGACTTGGGACGAGGAGTTTTTCTATGTCTGCTTCGACGACGACTGTACCTACTACAAGTCGGGCTGGGACTGGATGAAGCAACAGTACAATCAGCAGGCGTCGTACCGGTATGCGGTGAATCCCAGCAACAATGCGGCAATGATGATCCCCGTGTGGTCGAGCACTGCTACGCGTGAGATGATCGAGGACGACGCCGAGGGAGATGAACAATGAGCGACAACGAAGGCCCTCGAGCGCCAACGGATCAGCAAGGAGGATTGGAACAGAAGGTACTCGAAGAATATCCTCGACTAGGTCCAGATGACAGTTTCCAGTTCTCATGTCATCCGGGAGTGTCGTGTTTCAATAAGTGTTGTGCCGACGTGAACATCGTTCTCACGCCGTACGACGTTCTACGGATGAAGCGGCGGCTCGGCATATCGTCCACGGAATTTCTCGACAAGTATGCACTGTTGCCGATCAACAAGGAGATGAAGACGCCGATGGTGCTGCTGCGAATGAACGAGGACGAAGACAAGTCCTGTCAATTCCTGACTGAAGAGGGCTGCGGCATCTATTCGGATCGTCCCTGGCCGTGCCGCATGTATCCCCTGGGTATGGCGGCGCAGAAGGACACGCCTGATGGCTGGCGCGGCGACCGGTTCTACTTCTTGCTGCAGGAGGAGGGGTGCATGGGATTCGGTGAGCAGAAGACGTGGAAGGTCAGCGAATGGTTGGAAGACCAAGGTCTAGATGACTATGACGAGTGGGGCGAGGCGTTCAAAGAACTGTCGCTTCACACGTACTTCGAGGAAGGCGGAGTGCTCTCACCAGAGAAGATGCACATGCTGTTCACGGCCTGCTATGACTTGGACAAGTTCCGCGAGTTCGTGTTCGAGAGCACCATGCTGCAGCGGTTTGAGATCGACGAGGACTTCGTTGCGGAAATGCGCTACGACGATGAGGCGTTGCTGCGGTTTGCCTATCTCTGGCTCCGCTTCAGTCTGTTCGGAGAGCCGACAATGAAAGTCAAGGCCGATGTTGCCGAGGCGTTCAAGGGAACTGTCGAGAAGCAGAGGCTTTTCAATAAGGAGCCGGCGCGGACCGTGGAAGAGGAAACGTGATGAGCGGAACGGGCAGGAAGGGGAAGATTCTTGTCATCGGTGGAGGCATAAGCGGGATAAGTGCGGCTGTCGAGGCTGGTGAGGCAGGTCAAGAGGTAGTGCTGGTCGAGCGGAATCCCTACGTAGGCGGCCGCGTCGCGCAGATGCACCAATACTTCCCCAAGCTCTGTCCGCCGAGCTGCGGTCTCGAGATAAACCTCCGGCGGTTCAAGACGAGCCCGCGGATTCGCTGCCTCACGCTGTCGGAGATCCAGTCGATCTCCGGGAAACCGGGTAGCTATCGGGCCGTCATCCGTCGTAATCCACGGTTCGTCAACGACAAATGCACCGCATGTGGCGCGTGCGCGGACGCCTGTCCGGTAGAGCGCCCCGATCCGTACAACTTCGGGATGAGTTCGACCAAGGCAGCCTACCTGCCGTGCGCCATGGCCTACCCGATGCAGTTTGCGATTGACGGCACGGTCTGTACGGGCGCGGAGTGCGGTGAGTGTGTGTCGGCTTGTGCTTATGGCGCCATCGAGCTGGATATGAAGCCGGAGACCATCGAGGTAGAGGTTCAAGCGGTGATCTGGGCCACGGGCTGGGATCCGTTTGATGCCGGCAAGATCGAGGGGCTCGGGTATGGTGTTCACCAGAATGTCATCACCAACATGATGATGGAGCGGCTGGCCGCGGTTGACGGTCCAACTGGTGGCAGGATCCAGCGGCCCTCCGACCAGAAGGGCATCGAGAGCATTGCGTTTGTGCAGTGCGCCGGTTCACGGGACGAGAACTACCTGAAACACTGCTCCGGTGTCTGCTGCTTGGCGTCGCTGAAGCAGGCCCGTTACGTCCGAGAGCAGTACCCGGATGCTGAAGTGTACATCTTCTACATCGATCTCCGGACGCCCGGACGCCTCGAGGATTTCCTGGTAGCGACACAGGAGGACGCGAAGTTCACACTAGTGAAAGGCAAGGTCGCCAAGATCACCGAGGATGCAACCGGGGATCTCGAGGTCGTGGCGGAAGATGTGCTCTCGGGTGGGCAATTAAGGAAGAAGGTGGATCTCGTCGTGCTCGCCACGGGTTTGGCACCGGCCAACGGTCGTGCGGTCCAGATCGATGGCGATCTGCAGACGGACGAACACGGCTTTTTCACCATCGAGCAGCCGATGGGAGGCATGTTCGCCGTTGGATGTGCCAAGCGTCCGACGGATGTGGCTACGAGTGTGAGGGACGCCACCGGTGTCGTCGCCAAGGCCTTGCACTTCTGTGGGGAGTAGATCGGTGGAAACGAAAGTAGCTGTGTACATATGCCGTGGCTGCGATATAGGGGACTCCCTCGACATCGAGGCTCTCAATGAGGTTGCCCGAGAAAAAGGAGCCGCGATCTGTCGTGAGCACGAATGTCTCTGCGGAGATGATGGCTGTGAGATGATCAGGCAGGACGTCCAGGACGGTGCCAATGCGCTGGTCGTCGCAGCGTGTACGCCCCGCTTCAAGACCGACACGTTCACTTTTGACGGCTGTCGGACCGAGCGGGTCAATCTCCGCGAGCACGTCGTATGGAGCCATGATCCCAACGACGAAGACACTCAGGCCCTGGCCGACGATTACCTCCGGATGGGTCTGGCGCGGGCACATAAGGCGCTGATACCCGAGCCGTTCGACGAAGAGATCGACAAGACTATCCTCGTTGTGGGTGGTGGCGTTACAGGGATCGCTGCAGCACTTGACTCCGCCGCGGCGGGCTACGATGTGGTTGTAGTGGAGAAGGAGCAGCAGCTAGGCGGATGGTCCGGGAAGTTCGCCCGCACTTTTCCTCACAAGCCGCCGTATAGGGAGCCCGAGCCGATCCCGATACAAGAACGCATCGCGCTGGTCGAAAGCAACGACAGGATCGAGGTCCACACGGGTGCAACGATCGAGCGAATCGCAGGTCAGCCGGGTCAATTCGACGTCACGCTCAAGGCGAACGGCTCGAGCAGTGAGTTCCGCGTCGGTGCAATCGTACAAGCCACGGGCTGGAAGCCATACGACGCATCCCGGCTGGGACATCTGGGCTACGGTGAGTCCCCCAACGTGGTGACCAACGTAGAGCTGGAGGAGATGATCGCGACCGGGACCATCAAGCGACCGGGTGACGGCAAACCGCCACGACGGATCGCGTTCATACAATGTGCCGGATCGCGGGATGAGAACCATCTGCCGTACTGCTCCTCGGTGTGTTGTCGGGTGACGATCAAACAGGCGTTGATGGCCAGGGAGTTCGATCCGACCGCGGAAGCGTATGTCCTCTACAAAGACATGCGTACTCCCGGCCAGTACGAGGATTTCTATCGCAGGGCCCAAGAGGACAGCGGGATCTTCTTCACCAAGGCCGAGGTCACTGGCATCGTGCCCTCCGGCGACGGCCTGCGGATCGAAGCTGAGAACACGCTTCTCGGTGACAGGATTAGTCTGGAGGCGGACCTCGTCGTACTGGCCACCGGCATGGTGCCGAACTCGGCCGACGGCGAAGCGATCAGGCGGTACAACGACGCCAAGGCAATAGTGGCGAAGGGCGAAGCCGGGGCGCAGTTGGAGGCTGCCAAGCAGACGGTCGAGGAGCTCGGCCACGTTGAGGGGTCTGCAATATTGAACCTCGATTATCGGCAGGGGCCGGATCTGCCCGTGCTGAAGTACGAGTTCCCCGATTCCCATTTCATTTGTTTTCCGTACGAGACGCGGCGCACCGGCATATACATGGCCGGTTGTGTTCGGGCACCGAACGACTCACAGGTGTCACAGGAAGACGGCTCCGGTGCAGCGCTCAAAGTGATTCAGAGTCTGGAGTTGGCCAGCCGTGGTGAAGCGGTTCACCCGCGCTGGGGCGATACTTCGTTCCCCGACTTCTTCCTGCAGCGCTGCACTCAGTGCAAGCGGTGCACTGAGGAGTGTCCGTTCGGGACATTGAATGAAGATGTCAAGGGTACACCCCAGCCCAATCTGACTCGGTGCAGGCGCTGTGGTATCTGCATGGGCGCTTGTCCGGAACGGATCATCTCATTCAAGGACTACTCGGTCGACATCATCTCGTCGATGATCAAAGCGGTCGAGATCCCCGACGAGTTCGAGGAGAAGCCGCGTATCCTGGGCCTTTTGTGCGAGAACGATGCGTATCCGTCCTTGGACACGGCCGGACTCAAGCGGCTCAAGCACAGCGCGTTCATACGGTTCATCCCCGTGCGCTGCCTCGGCTCTGTGAACACAGTGTGGATTGCTGACGCGCTATCGCGCGGCTTCGACGGGATCCTGCTGATTGGCTGCATGGCGGGCAATGACTACCAATGCCACTTCATTCGCGGCAGCGAGCTGATGGACAAGCGAAGTGAGAATGTGCAGGAAAAGCTGAAGCAGCTCGCATTGGAAGAGGAGCGGGTGCAGCTGTTTCAGATGCCGATAACTGACTATGAAAGGCTGCCCCAGGTGATCAACGAGTTCGCGGAACAGATCGAGGAGATCGGCTTGAACCCGTTCAAAGGATTCTAGGAGCCACTCGACGATGTCACAGGCCCTGTTGCTGCACCCCGATCGTAGCTTCGCTGAAGAGCTCATTGCGTGCGGCGGCGGTGATTTGAAGAAGTGCTACCAGTGCGCTACGTGCTCCGTCGTGTGCGAACTGTCCAATGTGGGGGCGCCGTTTCCCAGGAAAGAGATGATCTGGGCGCAGTGGGGTCTGAAGAACCGGTTGGTGTCGGATCCTGATGTGTGGCTGTGCCACCAGTGCAACGACTGCTCCACGAGATGTCCGCGGGGAGCTCGGCCCGGTGACGTACTGGCGGCGGTGCGGCAGAAATCGGTGGAACATCACGCCGTTCCCAATGCTCTGGCGCGATCGGTCAATCAAGTGAAGTTCTATCCTTTGTTGTTGTTGCTCGTGCCTGGGGTTCTGTTGGCTGCGGCGCTCGTGTTGCGGGGAACATTGGAGAGAATACTACCACTGGGAGAGCCTCACGAGAGTGCGTTCTACGCTGACTTCTTCCCTCACTGGCTGTTGATCGGATTCTTCTCCACCTTCACGGCGCTGTCGTTTGTCGGTCTGGTGTTTGGCCTGGTGCGCTTCTGGCGCGGTATGGCAGCGGCTGACAGAATGGATGGCAAGGAACCTACCATTGGTGTGGGTGCTAGCGTCGTACGGACGGTGAAGTCGGTCCTACTGCATGACCGGTTTGCGAAATGCACCGACCGGGTTTCCAGACGATCGTCGCACTTGATGGCCTTCTACGGGTTCATGGCGCTCTTCGTGGTCACCGTCTGGGCGACAATAGACCTGTATCTGCTGCCGATGCTTGGTGTAGAATCGCTGTACCCATTCAACCTCCTGCATCCGATGAAGATTGTCGCGAACATCGGTGGGATACTGCTCGTCATGGGTTGTGTAAAGGCTATTGTAGACCGGTCGAAGAGCCGGGAGTCGGGTGGCAGCAGTTCCTTCGACTGGACCTTCGTATGGCTGCTGCTGCTGGTGGGTATCACTGGATTTGTAACGGAGGCGTTTCGCTTTGCAGTGGATCCGGTGCAGCGCACTGCTTTGGAGTACGCAGCGTACTCGATCTACTTCGTGCATCTCATTCTGGTGTTCGGACTGCTGGTATACCTGCCGTACTCGAAGTTCGCTCACATCTTCTACCGGACTGTTGCGATGATATACGCCGAGCATTCGGGCCGGACTCAAGGAGGTGAGCGAGTCGAGTTGCCCGCGGTTGTAGAGAAAGCAAGCTGACTGATGAGACATGATTGTGATCCAAGGACCATGAACTGAAGAGGAAACCGAGATGGATCAGCTGGTCAAACCACACGGCAAAGAGAGAAAGCTCAAGCCGTTGCTCCTGGAGGGCCGGGAGCTAGAAGAGGCGACGGGGAAGGCGAAAACCCTCACCAAGATCAACATCAGCTCGCGGGAGACGGGCGATGCGATAATGATGGGCATCGGCGGATTCACACCGCTAGATGGCTTCATGCGGAGTGAGGACTGGAAGAGCGTAGTGAAGGACATGCATATGGTCGACGGTACGTTCTGGCCAATTCCCGTGACTGTATCCACGAGCAAGGAGGAGGCGGACTCCATCAAGGAAGGTCAGGAGATCACGTTGATCGACGAGGACCACGGGACGGTCATGGCGATCATGACTGTGACGGAGAAGTACACCATAGACAAGGAGCTGGAGTGCAAGGAGGTCTTCCGGACGACCGATCCGCAGCATCCTGGTGTAGCCATGGTGATGGCCCAGAAGGACGTGAACCTCGGTGGAACGGTCAAGGTCCTGAGCGAGAGCTACTTCCCCACTGACTTCCCAGACATCTATCAGCGTCCGGCCGAGGCCAGAGCGATCTTCAGCGAGAGAGGGTGGAGCTCGGTTGCGGCTCTGCAGTTGCGTAATCCGATGCACAACTCTCACGCATACCTGGCCAAGGTCGCCATAGAAGTGACTGACGGCGTCTATATCCACCAGCTTCTGGGTGAGTTGAAGCCCGGCGACATTCCGGCCGACGTGCGGGTACGCTGCATCGATGCTCTGGTTCAGAACTACTTCAGGCCCGAGCGCGTCGTTCAGGGCGGCTACCCGCTGGACATGCGATATGCTGGCCCGAGAGAGGCCCTGCTACATGCACTGTTCCGCCAGAACTACGGCTGCAGCCACCTGATCGTAGGCCGGGACCATGCTGGAGTCGGTGACTACTATGGCCCGTTCGACGCCCAGAAGATCTTCGACGAGCTGCCGAGCGGCGCCTTGGAGACACAGCCTCTCAAGATGGATTGGACGTTCTACGACTACAGACTGGGCGAGATGGCGTCAATGAAGACGTCGCCGCACGAGGAGAAGGCGGTTCTGGACGAGGACGGCAACTATGTCTCAGGTGCTCGACTGCTGCTTTCTGGCACTATGCTGCGGAAGATGCTGTCTGAAGGCAAACCTGTACCGAAGGAATTCAGCAAGCCGGAGGTCGTCGCAATCCTGCGCGAATACTACGCCAGCCTTGAGGAAAAAGTGGAAGTCAAACTGCACGGGGCAGCAACTGGGGATGCGGGGAAGTAGTTGAGTACGTGTGATGCGTGAAACAGTAACATGGACTTGATCACGGTCAATCGAGAACGGGGTCTGGAATTCAAGATCCAGGTCAGGGGACATGAGTTCAGAAGTGACATGTCCAATGGAGACGGACGTAGCGAGGCCGCTCCTTCTCCAGTAGAGCTACTGGCCGGTTCTGTCGGGGCGTGCGTCGCAATGAGGTCCAAGGCTACTGTGACACGCATGGATACAACGACGGTGAAGTGGATGTCAGTCTCGCGGTGGAATTCGGAAGCGATCCCAAACGTGTTTCAGGCATTGTCGTGGACGTAGCATTGCCGGAATGTGTGCCTTCGGAGAAGAGGGCAGCGATCAGGTGAGTGGCCGAGCGGTGCACGATCCACGAGACACTGCGGGATCCACCAAGAATCGACATTGACATCACGCAGTGAACCGACAACAGACTCATCGTGGCTCGAGCGCTGGGCGCCAGCCTAACAACGGAGGA
>CP070666.1:5134902-5142270 GCA_020351775.1 Gemmatimonadota bacterium
CGGCACGACACAGATCACACGTAGTCCCGATCGTCTGCTCGTAGCTGAATACGTAGCACGGTTTATCAAGGACGCGGGTATCATGCGCGACGGATTCTCGTTCCAGGCAGGGGCCGGTGGGATCGCGCTGGCGTTCGTCCAGTTCCTGAAGCAGATGATGCAAGAGGCGGGCGTTAGAGCGCGGTTCGTGAGGGGCGGATCAACGCAGTACCTGGTGGATCTACTCAAAGAGGGGTTGACCGACTACATACTCGACGGTCAGACGTTCGACCTCGCCGGTGTCACGTCCATCGCATCAGATCCACGTCACGTCGCTACGTCGCCGTTCACGTCATACAACTACCACGGCAAGGGCAACTTCGCCTCGATGGTGGACGCGTCGGTTTTGGGAGCAACCGAAGTGGATCTCGGTTTCAACGCCAACGTCAACACCCACTCAGACGGCGTACTGTTGCATGGTATCGGTGGTTGGCAGAACTGTCTGTTTGCAGCCTGCTCGATCCTCGCCGTCCCCTCGTTCAGAGATCGCATTCCCGTCATCGTCGACGAGGTAACCACGATGACCGGCCCGGGCGAACTGATCGACGTGGTCGTTACCGAGCGTGGCATCGCGATCAATCCCGGAAGACAGGACCTGCTCGATCAGGTCAGCGATTCAGATCTCCCGATACGTACCATTGCAGAAATCAAGGACGAAGTCGAGCAAATCATGGGTGGCAAGCCCGAGCCGGCACGGCTCACCGACAACCCGGTCGCTATCGTCAAATGGGTCGATGGAACCGTATTGGACACGGTGTGGCAAGTGGAGGAGTGATGGCTCGGAGAGCAGCAGTAATCGTCGCATTGACATCGCTGGCCGGCTTCTCGGTTTCATGCGCTTCGTCCACCAGCCAGACAGCGCCGGCCGCGCCCACCCCGGTGCGCAACATCCCCGATTCGGTGGTGGCGCCTCCGTCGGAACGAGCGACAAACCTCAACGTAATCGATTCGCTGATCGACAATCTGACCGTGCGGCAGAAGGCCGCTCAACTCATAATGCCGTCGCTGATGGGTCATTACACGGCATTTGACTCGAGGGAATTCGATCGCATCTCGAGCTGGGTTGATTCTCTGGAGTTGGGCGGAATCATCATATCAATCGGCTCACCGCTGGATGCCAGTGCCAAGCTCAACGCGCTGCAGGAGCGCTCGCCGGTGCCCCTGTTGATTGCCGCAGACCTCGAGTGGGGCTCGGGCATGCGTTTGGTCGGCGGCACGCTGTTCCCCATGGCGATGGCTTTGGGTGCCACCGGCAACGTGAATGACGCGTACGAATTGGGACGGGCCACGGCGGTGGAAGCACGCGCCGCAGGCATACACATGACATTCTCGCCTGTCGCCGACGTCAACAGCAACCCGGACAATCCGATCATCAACACGCGTTCGTTTGGCGAGGATCCGGACGCGGTGGCTGCATTGGTCGAAGCGTACGTGCGTGGCGCCAGCGACCACGGACTGTTCACTACGGCAAAACACTTTCCGGGTCACGGAGATACCAAGTCTGACTCACACATCGATCTACCCGTTGTCACCGCTTGCTGGGATCAATTGAACACGGTCGAGTTCGTCCCCTTCAGAGCAGCGATCGATGCCGGAGTGACAGCAGTGATGACTGCACACCTGGCAATGCCGTGTATCGACGGCAATGATGATCCACCGCCGGCGACGTTCTCGCGCACGATCATGACCGATTTCCTGCGTGACTCACTCGGATTCGAGGGCCTGGTGGCTACCGACGCGCTCACAATGGGCGCGATCGTCAACAAGTATGGCGTCGGGGAAACCGTGGTACGTGCATTCGAAGCCGGCAGCGATCTGTTGTTGATCCCTGCCGATCCCAAGGTCGCGATCACCGCAATGGTCGCTGCGATCGCCGAGGGGCGTATCACGGTGGAGCATCTGGATACATCTGTGCGTCGCATGTTGGAGCTGAAGCAAGGAGCCGGGCTGTTCAGCACACGCACTGCGTCTCTGGATAGCATTCCGGAGACGGTGGGCCGGCGTGATCTGCAGGAACTCGCCAATGACATTGCGGACCGTTCACTGACACTGGTGCAGCGGGGACCCATCGATCTGTTCCGCGATCAACGGGGCCGCACAGCTGTCATCTCGTATGCCGAGGAGACCAACCTCACGGCTGGTGACGTCCTGATAGGTGAGCTGCGGTCACATGGTGACACGGTGAACTCGTTCCGGCTCTATCCGGCGTCTGGGTCCGCATCGTACGACTCGGCCCGGGCCGTGATCAAGGGCAGCCCGCGAGTCGTCTTCGCCATGGGAGTCAGGTTCATTGCGGGACGTGGTCACATTCAGATGCCCGATTCGCTCGCCGCGTTGATCGCCGCCACCGACCAGCAGAAGCCGACAGTGCTCGCCGCGCTGGGCAGTCCCTACTTGTTGAACCAGGTGGAGGGTTTCCGTGGGGCCTACCTGCTCGCGTGGAGCGACTTCCCCGCAACCGAAACAGCCGTAGCTCGCGCGTTGGTCGGCGCGATCGCGGTGACCGGCAGACTCCCGATCACGCTGTCAGACGAGCACCCGCGCGGTTTCGGGATCAACCTGATGCGCAAATGAGGTTACAGATGCGATGGGCTCTGGTTCCATTCCTATCGGTAGTATTGCTGGCTCACTGCGGCTCCGAGAGCAGCCTCGACTGGGTGCTTGATCGCGAGAGCCTCGAGCCCGCCCAGCTACTACTGCAGTCGAGTGTCGAGTCTGACGCGTTCCCGGGAGCTGTATTGGCCGTAGGACTGCGCGATACGGTGGAGATCATATCGGTCGGTCAGTACGGCGACAACGATCCCAGACCCGTGACCGACAGCACCGTGTACGATCTCGCCAGCCTCACCAAAGTCATAGGCCTGACGACTGCTGTCATGCTGCTCGTGGCAGATGGGGCTATTGACCTCGATGACCCGGTGGACCGCTACCTCCCATCATTCGCCGGCCCCGGCAAGGATGCCGTGACGATTCGACACCTGCTCACCCACACCGCGGGCCTCGAGGCGTGGCGACCCCTGCATTTGGAGACCGAAACCAGAGAAGAGGCCATCGACTCCGTCATGGCAGCAACTCTGCAGAGCGTTCCAGGCGAAACGTACGTGTATTCCGATTTCGGTGCGATCACCTTGGGGCTCGTTGTCGAGCAGGTATCCGGTACGACTCTCGACATGTTCCTGTCCGATCGGGTATTCGAACCGCTGGGCATGCGGTGGACGCGGTATCGCCCGCCGGCTGAGTGGGTCGATCGAATCGCGCCCACCGAGCTGGATCCGTGGCGCGAGCAGGTAGTGAGGGGCGAAGTGCATGACGAGAACGCAGCGAGGCTGGAGGGCGTCGCTGGCCATGCCGGGCTGTTCAGCATCGCACCCGACCTGGCGAGGTTCGCACGATGGATATTGGCCGCGCATCACGGTCGACTCCCCCCCGGGAGCGAGCCGTTCCTACCTACCCAGCTGGTCCAGAACTTCACCAGCCGACAGCCCGGACCGGAGGGATCCACGAGGGCGCTGGGATGGGACACGCCTTCGGAAACCGGCAGTTCGGCCGGGACGATGATGTCACGCAGCTCGAGCTTCGGACACACCGGTTTTACAGGAACGAGCATTTGGATAGATGCGGACTCCGAGCTGTTCGTGATCCTGCTGACCAACCGAGTGCATCCGACGAGGGAGAACCGGGCACTTCTGGAAATCCGTGGGCCGGTAGCGGATTCGGTCGTTGTCGGAGTGAGTAGATAGGGAGCGGGGAGCGGGGGGCCGGGAGCGGAGTGGCAGAGCCAGAGGCCAGCGTCATACCTGGATCGCCGGCACCGGTCCGCTCCCCACTCCCTGCTCCCCGTTGAGTCGTTTAGGGGAACATATTCTGCACTTCGCTTGTTGACTCATTGCCGGGCCAGGTCTAAGTTTCGCGATCGCTACGGAGACAAGTAATGAGTATGACACAGCGCCCTGAGGCCACCGTCGACATCAAGGTGACGAACGCGGCTCTCGAGCAGGTGAAGCAATTCATCAAGCAGGAACAGGTTCCCGAGGAAACCGCCGGACTCCGCGTAGCGGTGATGCCGGGCGGATGTTCCGGGTTCAGGTACGGCCTCAACATCGAAGAGCGGCCCCTGGATGACGATCTCGTCGTCAGCTACAGCGGCTTGCGCATCTTCGTCGATGCATTCAGCGCTCAGTACCTCAATGGCACCGAGATCGACTACGTGTCCACCATGCAAGCGTCGGGTTTCACGTTCAACAACCCGAATGCCACGGGTGGGTGCGGTTGCGGCGAATCGTTTTCGGCCTGACCCAATTGAGAGCCACCACGGTAACAAGAGGGCCTGCTGCTTTGCAGGCCCTTTCTTGTTACACAAATAGGCAAGACACATGACAGGCATCGATCTAGTGGTGATGGCACTCTACTTTGCTGCCGTACTCACCATAGGTGCCCAGTTCACGAGCAAGCAGCACGATGCCCGCGACTACTTCCTGGGACGGCGTGACATACCCTGGTGGGCGGTGATGCTATCGGTGGTCGCCACCGAAACGTCGGCCCTAACCGTCATCTCGATCCCCGGTATCGCGGCGCGCAGTGACCTCACCTTCCTGCAGATCCCTCTGGGATACTTGGTAGGACGCATTGGCGTATCGATCTGGCTCCTGCCGGGGTACTTCCGAGGCGAGCAGGAAACGGCCTACAGCAGGCTTGAGACCCGATTCGGCGCCGGCACGAGGAAACTCGCATCAGCCGTGTTCATGGTCATCCGTGCCCTGGGTGACAGCGTGCGCGTATTTGCCACCGCAATACCCCTCCATATCGTCACAGGTTTGTCGATCCCATGGTGTATCGTGATAGTGGCGGTGGTGACGCTCGCCTATACCTTGGCCGGCGGCATCAAGGCAGTGATATGGGTGGACGTGATGCAGATGGCCCTTTATGTGGTTGCCGGGTTCGCGGCAATCGCGGTGGCGGCGAGTCTCGCCGGAGGACTCGGACAGGTCTTCCCCGAAGCGCTGGAGGCGGGCAGACTGCGGACTTTCGACTGGGAGTTCTCGTTTTCGAACGTGTACACGTTCTGGGGAGGCCTCATAGGAGGCGCGCTCCTGTCTGCCGGTTCTCATGGGACAGATCACTTGATGGTTCAACGATTGTTGGCCACCCGCTCGTTGAGCGACGCTCGCAAGGCTCTGGTCGGATCAGGTGTTCTGGTGATCGTCCAGTTCGCCCTCTTCCTGCTGGTGGGAACGTTCATCTGGGCTGCCGGAGCCGACAACGGGACCCTATCGAGTGATGAGGTGTTTCCTTCGTTCATTGTCAACTTGCTGCCGGCAGGGCTTTCGGGACTGGTGATCGCAGGCATCTTTGCGGCCGCAATGAGTACGGTCAGCTCATCTCTGAATTCACTGGCATCGGCAGCGACCCATGACTTCTACGCTCCGCTCACGAAGACAACTGACGCGCGCAAGTTGCTCACTGTGGGACGCTGGGCGACACTCGGTTGGGCCGTGGTCCTTGCGGGAGGTGCCCTGGCGTTCCAATCGAACGACCAGCCTGTCGTGGTTCTGGCACTGTCGATCGCGTCGATTACCTACGGCGGGCTCCTGGGAACATACATCCTGGGCGGCATCTCGCAGAAGGTACGGCAATTCGACGTGATACTGACGATCGTAACGGCGACGGCTGCCATGCTCGTGATCGTACTGATGAAGCCGGGTCCGTTCGCTGACTTGGCCTGGCCCTGGTACGTACCGCTCGGGACCATCATCGCGCTCGGCGTGGGACTGGGATCGAGCTGGCTGCGTTCATTCCGGGAGGTCTCATGACCCTGCTGGTGGGCGTGGATGTCGGGGCGTCGCATACCGAAGCAGCCGTCTCTGATCCCTCACTCGATCCAATCACGCGCCACAGGGGAGGGGAAGCCGCGCTCGCGCCCACCAACTTGAGCGGCTCCGTCGAGACGATCAATCAGGTCATCCAAGCGGCGATCGTCAAAGCTGATCAGGGTACCGCAGTCGGCGGGGTTGTGGTTGGTGCGGCGGGTGCGGGTCAACGAGACACGCGTTTGGCCGTGGAAGCAGCCCTGCGGGAGACCTGGGGTGTGGATTGCTTGGTGAAGGTCACGACGGACGGGGAAATCGCACTGCAGAGCGCCTTCGGGCAGGAAGCCGGGATAACGCTGTGTGCGGGATCCGGCTCGATCGCATACGCGCGGGATCGATCGGGTCACGTGTGGCGTGCCGGAGGACTGGGGTGGCAATTTGGCGACGAAGGCAGTGGCTACGCGCTGGCCCGCGCAGCTCTGGCTGCCGTTGGCCAAGCAGCGGATGGTCGCGGTCCGGAGACTGAATTGGCGGTCGCCCTGGCGCGCGCAGTCGGTGAGGAATCGCCCCACGATGTCGTGCGCTGGGCCCAGACGGCCGACCGGTCGGCTGTGGCCATGTTGGCTACCATTGTGAGCCATTGGGCTAGCAGGGGTGACCCGGTCGCCGCCCGGCTGGTATACAACGCCGCCAGAGATTTAGCGTGGCACGTCGCCGCACTGGCGCGGCACTTTCCCGCCGAGACAGCAATCCCGGTGGCAGTGGGCGGCGGGGTCCTCAGCTCCGACAACCCGGTGCGTCACGCGTTCTCTGCGGTGTTGCAGGAGCTGGTGCCTCGGGCAACGCTATCCAATGAGACCGTGGATCCTGCGATGGGCGCACTCGTCATGGCACTGGCGGCCGTGGAAGGACGCAGTCCGGGAACTGATGGGCACGAGTGACGGTCGCGCACGGGGCGCGTTGTCAGGCGGTCGGATCGCCGTGGGTACGGACCGCCGTCGCCCGGTCCAGGCAATATCTCCTCATGGCGTGATCAGCACGTCGTAGTGGGCCGCGACCGGGGTTCCATCCAGCCGGCGGGCGGGATGGAAGGTGAACTGATACATCTTGTCCATGAACTTCTTGCGGTATCCTGCGTCCTCGATGCGGGGCTCCACCTCTACCTTCGTCACTCTGCCGCGCTCGTCGATCCAGAACCGAACCCTGAACTCGCGTCCCTTGATCGACTCCGGGGCATCGGGTGGCAGCAGCATCTGACGTGATTGGGGTGCGAAGCCGCTGCCTCCGTCGCCGCCACTGCCTGGCCCCGTGCCGCTGCCGACGCCGGTTCCCTGCCCCGTCCCAACCCCGCCACCCGAGCCCGTACCACTGCCGGGCCCGCCGCCCGAACCCGCACCGCGTCCAACTGCAGGTGCAGTGATGTGCTCGGTGGGCCGGTCAAACTTGATCGCTGTTGTCAGTTGGGATATCGGCCTCAGCCGGGGCTCCGGTATGGAGACCTCGCTCGGGGGCTCAGCGACAT
>CP070666.1:5142370-5147214 GCA_020351775.1 Gemmatimonadota bacterium
GTAACCAGTATCCCTGAGAAACTGCCATGGTGCTCCGTAACAGAATTGAGTGCGAGGGAGAAGATCACCGGGTACATGACCGCGGAGAAGAAGCCAACCATTGGAAACGCAATCCGAGCCACGGGCCCGGACATGAACAAGGCAGCCGTCAAGCTGATGATGGCGGCAATGGTGAATAGAACCAGCACGATCTTGCTGTCGAGCAATTTCAACAGCACGACACCTGCGATGCCGCCGATGGTCATGAGACCCCAGAACCAGGCGACCGTCTTGGCTCCGGTCGTCTGTGGATCGTAGCCATGGTACGTGTTGAGGAATTCGGAGATCCAATTGGCCACACCCTGCTCGAGCCCTACATAGGTGAAGATCCCCAGGAAGAACAGAATGACGGTGGGGTTCTTCACCAGGCTCAAGTGAGTTGCGAAGCCGCCGACCTGCTCGTCAGCCTTTCGTTCGACCTCCGGGATTCGTGAGACAACCACAACGCCGACCATGAGAAGTGCAATGACGGCGAAAAGCCAGTAGAGGGATATCCAAGGAATATCCTCGGGAACGACCCTCGCCAATGTCGTGATCAGCAGATTCGAGTCGGCAGACCTGCTCTCCAGGTTGAGTACGAGATACGAATAGACCAGCGGACTGAGAAAGGACGCGGCTCCGAAAATCAATTGGGCCAGTGTGGCATTGAACGCGTAATGCTCTTCTCCGCCGGCCTCCCGCAACAAAGGGTTGATCGCGACCTGCAGCATGGCCATGCCGGAGCCTATGAGAAACAGGGAGCAGATGGCGGTCAGGTAGTTCGGAAACAGCGCCAACATGGATGAGCCCACGAATGCTACGGCGAAGGCGGCAACCATGACCGGTTTTTCCTGGAATCTCTCGATCAGGAGTCCAGACGGAATGGACATCACGCCGTATGCAATGAAGAACGCAAACGGCAGCACGGCCACCATAGTGAGGCTCAGATTGAAATCGTCGATGATCTCGGGGACGAGAGGCCCAATGATGTTTGTCAGGAATGAGATGACAAAAAAGGTCAGAAAAATGAGGCCGACGACATAATAGCTTCTGCGAATTGTCTTACCCTCCACTTTGTCGTTTGACATCTCTTACCGGGTGCTCTGCAAACCCCTTAGTGGAATCGATCAAGCCAAGATAGGGATATCCCTGCCAGAAAGACAACTGACAGCACAACGTTCACCGCGATGGTTCTGCTTCCTATCAAGTTGTCTGATAGAAACCACGTTGTATGTGCAGACACCCCTGCAAACAGCAGTGCCTGCACTCCGTCTTCCGATAACTCAGCCCTGAGGCCCTGGCCTGGTCGTCAGGCGCCACGAGCTCCTGCGAGCAGCCCGGCGAGCGGCGCCAGAATGACGAACGCAAACACCACGATCATGAGCCAATTTAGCCAGCGTTTCTCGGGGTGGCTCACCCCGTAAACCACGCCGAAGGCAAGCAGGAGCGCCTGGATGACCACCTCTATCAGGCCCAGCAGCTGATGCGGAACTGAGATGATCGTGTAAATCAGGCCCTCGATCGAGCCCGGGGACGGTCCGAACGTGGACACAATACCCAACGCGACGAACAGCCCCCACAACACGAGCCAACCACGCGGCCTGGCAAAGACGATCTCACGCAGGGGGTAAATGGCCAGGGCGAAAACGAAGCCGCGCAGTGGCTGGAACACAGGCCCAACCATGATGATCGGGTCAGTGGTCTGCCGCATGAGCCCGGCCATGTCCGGGCGGGAGTACAACTCGCCATAGTCCAGTAGCCAGAAGGCTAGAACGCCCACTACAAAGTACGTCACCGTGTGGACCACGATCGTAACGATCGCGAGCCGGGAGAACTGCGGGTGCCGGTTGCTCAGGGATCACCTCCTGTATTCGCGCACATTGCGACGCTACGTCCAATGGTTCGTGCTACTGTGTACCCCCTCTTCCGTAGGTCACCGTCCGGTCGTCTTGAATTACGCCATCCCAGTTGAGTCCGAAGGCGAAGTCATAGGCGTTGCCCTCCGAATCGACGTAGGGTTGCATGTCGTGCGGCGTGTCTTCGTACTGCTCCTCGACGGTCTGCATGTTCGCCGGCATCTGCAAGGGCAGGAGGCCGGAAGGCTCGGCCGCCCCGGTCAGGATGTCGAGGATCGCCTGGTCCTGCACGCCGAAGCTCACGAGGATCGCGTTGGCGCTAGGCTCGAGTTCCGATACCACGGTTGGTTTCGATATGTTGAGGACCACGATGACAGGCTTCCCGTTCATCTTCTCGCTTGCGTCGAGAACCGCCTGCATGTCGGTCACATTGGATGCGCTTACCGTCTTGCCTCGGTACGAGCGATTCGTGAAGGTCTCCAGCGGATCTCCACCTGCGATGCTCGTGGCCCGGGCGTGCGTGGCCGTGTAGGTGCCGTATTGAAGGCTGATCGGCAGGTACCCGTTGCCGCCAGTTTCCACGTCCGCTGCGTCATACCCGACACCGGACTCGGGGCTGTTGATGACGACGATGGCTGCCTCCGCCGCACTTGGATCGTCAGTGACGGTGAAGTACTCGCTCGCGATCGCCAAGTTGATGGCATCCTCGGTCCGCGCGGGGATCGTTCCGCGGAAACTCCGGCTTTCCGGTACGTAGCGCTGCGGGATGTAGACCGTAGCGTTCTGCGACAGCGGCAAGACGTTGTCCTGGTTCTTCAGTAGCACCAACGACTTGAGTTGCGCTTCATATCCAGTAGTCATGTACTCCGGCTGGCCCACGACAGCAGCGGTTTCTTCTACATCGAGGTAGGGGTTTTCGAACAGGCCGGTACGGAAGATATTCTTCAGCAGGCGCACGGCGGACACCTCGAACCGCGCGCGCATGAACTCTTCGCCATGCTCCTCTACGCCCAACTGGTAGGCTTCGACCACGGGGCCAGCATCGTTGTTTCCGCCGAACTGGTCGCCGCCCGCCATCAGCATCTTGTAGTGCCGCTCGGCCTCAGATAGGCCTTCCACTCCCCAGGGCGTGGCGCCAAACCTATCCATGCCCGTGTGGTCGCGCGTGACGCCCCAGTCGGTGCAGACAACACCGTCAAAGCCGTAGGTCCCCCGCAGCAAGTCGGTGATCATGTAGGTGCTGTAGGCGTTGCCCACGTTTTCGCCGTGCACCGTGTCCTGATTGAAAGAGATGGTGTAGTACGGCATGACCGCCGTCGCCATCTCCGTCTCGCCCTCCAGCTTGAAGGCTCCCTCAGTGAAAGGAAGCAAGTGCATATCGAAGTTGTTGCCGGGATAGACGGCGTATTTTCCGAAGCCGTAGTGTGCGTCGCGGCCGGCTTCGCCCGGCCCTCCTCCAGGCCAGTGCTTGACCATGGCGTTCACACTTTCATAGCCCCAGCCTCCTTCTATGATGGCATCGCCCTCGGAGGTCTGAAACCCATCCACGTACGCGCGGGCCATTTCCGTCGCGAGGGCTGGATCTTCCCCGAAGGTGCCGCTGAAACGGTACCAGCGGGGCTCGGTAGACAAGTCGATTTGCGGAGAAAGCGCCGTAGTGATACCAAGCGCTCGATATTCCTTCGACGCGATCTCGCCGAACTGCTGCACGACGGCGGGGTCGAAGGTCGCGGCGAGTCCGATCGAACCGGGCCACATGGAAATATCCCCTCCGGAACCGGCATTGTACTCGGCATCAGCCCGCGTGCGGTGGCGCGGGTCCGAGCTGTTGTTGGCCGGAATCCCAAGCCCGATGCCTTCCGCCAGCGCCTGGACGTTGTTGTTCCAGCGCGCCGCCACCTCGGGGCTTTCCACCGATGTGATCAGCACGTGCCTCAGATCATCGTTGGTGAGAAAGTCCTTCTGGGCGTCGGACAGGTCCCAGGCGTTGGCACCGCTCTCGGCAAACGGCTTGCCATCGTAGGTGGCCGCGCCGAACCGCCCACCTGCCGCGGGAATGGCCTGGTGGGCGCTGTAGAGCATCAGGCCGGCGATCTGCTGCACGGACATCCTGGACGCCAGGTCCCGCGCCCGTTCGTCGGCGGAGAGACGCCAGTCCTCGTACGGGTCCAGCTCCCCGTTCTGGTTCAGGTCCTTGAAGGCGAACCGGTCAACGGTGAGCAGGCTCACGCCCGAAGTCGTCACGTACCCCAGGGTCTGGCCACCCCGGTTGGTGACCGTTCTGATGATCCCCGATTCCGTTTCGCTCCATCTGGGGCCGCTGTCGCAGCCGTTCAGCACCACGAGCGTAAGGACGAACAGGAATGCGTACGCAAGAGAGCGTTGAGGTCGGGAGCTATTCATGGTGGTTTCCTTCACGTTGGGTTTCGTCGCCGGGAGGCAAGGGAGGGCACGCCTTGCCTTCGATATCGGTGTCATGAGATCCATCTTCAGGGTCGCGGTGCGTGCCACAAGTAAGCGAGCTCCGCGGGGCCATGAGGCTGTAGCCAGCCAGCGGCCGGCGAATAGCCCACGGCGTCGGCCGGGCGCGAGCGCTGTGACGAGCGGGCGCATGGCGTCGAATCTGCTCGCGCAGGCGGACGAGTCAAGGCCACACGAGATGAGCTGGCCACCCCGGGCCACAGACCCTAGCTTATCTCCCGGGACCAGCGGGTCGCATACGCGACCGAGGACGTTCAACGCCATCAAGCCACGGAAGGGGACGAAATGAACTCACAGGTCGAGCGCCGTCTCGAGTCCTTCATCGTCGCTCTTGGCTTCTTGGCCGCTCTCGGACTGCTACAGGCGTGCGAACCTGGCGAGAGTCAGGCATCGGACTCGTGGGTGTTGGCCTGGGAGGACGAGTTCGAGGGTCCAAGGCTCGATGGTGCGAGCTGGAACATCGTGCACATGCCCGATCCCTTCAACGAA
>CP070666.1:5147314-5167460 GCA_020351775.1 Gemmatimonadota bacterium
CGGGTGTTAAGATTGGGAGGACGGCAACGCCGGTTCTCAATGCTGCGGCCGGAGGACCTACCGCAACGGCGGCCATGACCACTTGACTAACTCGACAAGCCAACGCCTCGATCTGCTCGATCCCTACACGGTCGCCCAGCTAGGTGGCATCGAACTGGTTGCCCGGGGGGTCGTCGAGGGCTTTCTGGCGGGGTTGCATCGCTCGCCGTTTCGCGGTTTCTCGGTAGAGTTCGCCGAGCACCGTCCCTACCAACCCGGTGATGAGCTGCGCTACCTGGACTGGAAGATGCTGGCGCGCTCCGATCGTCTCTTCGTGAAGCAGTATGAGGAGGAGACCAACCTGCGGGCGATGATCGTCTTCGACGCCAGCGCATCGATGGACTGGTCGGGTTCCCAGGACCGTTTGACCAAGCTGGAATACTCTAAGCGGCTGGTGGCGGCCCTATCACTGATCACGCTCAGGCAACGGGATGCGACCGGGCTGATCATCTTCGATGAAGTGGTGCGCGATGCGGTCCGGGCGCGCGCTCGGTCGGGGCACTGGTGGACTCTGCTGTTGGCCATCGACCGGCTGGTCCCGGGCGGTGGCACGGCGGCCGAGCCGGCTTTGCGCATGGTGACAGATCTGCTACGCCGACGGGGGCTGGTCATCTTGGTCTCGGACCTGTTGCTCGATCGCGCTCTGGTACTTCGCACGCTGCAATACCTGAGACACCGCGGTCATCAGGTGATGGTGTTCCATGTCATGGATCCTGCCGAGTTGAAGTTGGGGGGGCCGGCCGAGGCCCGATTCCGCGATCCCGAGACGGGCGCGAGCGTGACCGCCCGTCCCCGGGAACTGCGGCAAGTGTATGAAAGCACCGTGCGTCGCACGGTCGCGGCTTGGCGGGCAGCGTGTCGCGGCGGCGGGATCGATTACCACCATGTGTTGACAACCTTGCCCTTTGGCTATGTGTTGCGCCGCGCGACGGCGCGGCGGACGCGACTCGGGTGATCTCCTTTCTCCAGCCACTGGCGCTGCTTGCCCTGGCGGCAGCCGCACTCCCTACGTTACTGCACCTGTTGGGGAGGCGATTGCCGCCCGTGGTGGTGTTCCCGGCGGTGCGTTACCTGACGGCGACCGAGCGCGAACACAGCAGCAGGCTCAGGTTACGCAATCTCCTGTTGCTGGTCCTGCGCACGCTCGCACTTGCACTTCTGGTGCTGGCGGCAGCGCGTCCTGTGGCCCAGTTGAGCGGCGGCGGCTCACATCCCCCGACGGCGGTAGCGCTCATCGTCGACAACTCGCTGTCCTCCCGCGCCGTGGTAGACGGTGCGCTGACACTCAGTGTGCTACGCGCGGCAGGGCGCAGCGTGCTGCTGCGGCTCGCACCCGAAGATAGGCTGTGGATTGTGTTGGCCGACGGAGTACCGCGTCGGTTGACTCGACTGGAGGCGCAGGCGGTGCTCGACAGCCTCAGGCCCACGCCTCTCCGGCTGGACTTGACTGCAGCAGTGCGGGCCGCCGCAGCCGCCATTGCTGCGGACCCGCTGCCGTTGACGGAGGTGGTGCTGCTCAGCGATCTGCAGGCGAGCGCGCTGTCGCCCCAGGAGCCGCTGGATATGCGGGTCTTGGCGCTGGAGCCTCCCCGCGCTCCTCTCAATCGTTGGATCGATTCGGCGTGGTCTCAACCGCGCGTCTGGTCCCCCGCTGGGGCGGTGGTCGCCGCCTTGGGTGGAGCGGGGGATGGGCACGCCACAACCGTCCGCCTCGCGGTCGGCGCTAACGATGTGAGTCGGGCTGTCGCCGGTGCTGGTGAGCAGGTGGTGCTCTCTGGGAATGTGGCCGCTCGCGGCTGGGCCACAGCGGTCGTGCAACTCGAACGCGACGAGTTCAGGGCTGACGACCAGCGGTTCGTCGCCCTCAATGTGGTGCCACCGGCGAAGACCATGGCCACAGAGGGTGCGGGCCGATTCGTGGCCGACGCGCTCGCGGTGCTGGAGCAGGGCGGCCGGGTATCCCCCGGGGATGCCGTGGTCTTGAGTGACGAACTGGGTCCCACCACCACGATCGTGTTCCCTCCCTCCGATCCTGTCCTGGTGGGGGCACTGAACCGATCACTGGCCGATCGCGGCATCAGCTGGCGCTTCGGGCAGCTGCTCGAGGGAGAATGGGCGATCACGGGCGCCGTCGGAGCTGCCGGAGTAGCCGCCGTCTTTCGGCGCCATCGGCTGCTGGGTGATAGCCGGGCCATCGCGCTCGCAGGCGGGGATGCCTGGCTCGTGCGAGAGGGCAATGTCGTGTTGGTCGGCAGCCGTATGGAGGTAGGCTGGACCGATCTGCCGGTGTCGGCCCCGTTCGTCCCGTTCATCGATTTCCTGGTCAATCAGGTCGCGGCACGGGAGAGCTGGGTACTGTCTGCCACTCCGGCCGAGGTGGTCGAGCTTCCAGCCGGCACAACAGCGCTGAGCCGGGCCGGCGAAAGCTTTGCGGCTAGCACAGGCCGGATGGCGGCGCCGCTGGTGCCGGGTGTCTACTTTTTGACCGCTGCCGGCGGCGACACCATCGGGGCCCTGGAACTCAACTACGATGTACGGGAGTCGCGGCTCGCGGCGGCCGACGTGGGTCTACTGCGCGCGCGCTTGGCCAGCGACGTTCAGATCATGGCTGCCCGGGATCTGGCGCGTGAACTGTTCTCGGCGGCTCGACGAGTGAATCTGGTCGGCCTGTGTCTCGTCTTGGCGTTGGCGTGCGTGGTGCTGGAGTTTGCCGTGGCGAGTTCCCGAGGTGCCGGTAGGGCGCTGCGCTGATGCTGCCGCTGGTACTGGATTGGTTCCGCGGACTATCCGCCACGAGGGGCCTGATCGGCCAGCTGCCGGACCGAGGCGAACTTCTGGCGGTGGCGGGTCTCCCGGGGGCCGCAGGCGCGGCGCTCGTCGCGGTCCTGAGTGAGGAACAGCCGCAGCGCACGTTTTTGGTCGTGGCAGCGACCCCGGCTGATGCCGAACGCTGGCACGCCGATCTCACGGTGCTGCTTGGCGAGGCCGCACGCCTCTACCCGCAGCGGGAAGCCCTGGGCGAGGAGGAGCCGCATTTTGAGATAGCCGGCGAACGGGTGGAGACGATCTGGGACCTCTTGCAGGGCCGGGCGCGGGTGCTCCTTACGACCCTGCCCGCCACAGTGGAGCTGACCCGGATGGCCCGTGCCGTCGTGAACGCGCGGGTCGACCTGCGCCGGGACGAGTCGGTGGACATGAGTTCGGTGATCGACCGGCTCGAGCAGATGGGCTACGAGCGCACGGCATCGGTGCTGGACGTGGCCCAGTTCGCTGTCAGAGGTGGGATAGTTGACGTCTACGGGTTCGGCATGTCGGCTCCGGCGCGCATTGAATGGTGGGGCAATACCGTGGCGTCTCTCAGGGCTTTCGACCTGGATACGCAGCGGTCACAACAGGAGATCGATCGGGTGTCCCTGTTGCCGGTGGCTCCCCTGGGCTCTCGCCCCGGAGCCGAGGTCCCGGATGACGGCATCGGGCTGGGCATCCGTCAGTCGCTCTTAGATCTCCTCCCGCCCGACACCCTCGTCGTAACGGAGCCGGCGGTCGACACGGGAGCCGTGCGCCGAGTGTGGGACGAGGCGCAGCACCATCTGAAGGTAGCCATGCGCAGGGGTGAGGACGTTCCCGCCAGGAGCGAGGTGTTTCTCTCTCCTGAGGCGTGGAGCGAGAGATGGAGCCGGCTCGCACGCCTGGCCATTGCCGGGGAATCTGAGGGCGGATGTCGCACACGGGAGTCGTTGGTGGCCTTCGACCTCCGGCCGCCGCCCGAGATCGGGCGCGACATGAAGCGGCTCGCGCGGGCGGTTCGCGGCGCGCCTACGCTGATTCTGTGTGACAACGAGGGACAACTCGAGCGCCTGGAAGAGCTGTTGTCGGAGTCGGATCGGCCGGGAGAACGCTTGGCGCCCGACTTGACGCTGGCGCTGGGCTCGCTGAGCGGTGGCTTCGTCCTGCCCGGGCTCACTGTGCTCACCGATCACGAGATCTTTCGCCGGGCGCGTCGGATTCGCCGGGCGCGACGCTACCGCCAGGCGACCGTCAGTGACAGTGTCGGTTCACTCACACCTGGTGACTATGTGGTCCACTTGGAGCACGGGATAGGGGTCTATCGTGGCATGCAGACGATCGAGCTGGGTGGCGGAGCCGAGATCGAGGTGGCGGTGCTGGAGTATGAGGGTGGCGACCGACTCAATGTACCGCTGTACGGCCTGGATCAGATAGAGCCCTATCGTGTCGCCGGTGACGACGAATCGCGCCCACCACCAAGGATCGATCGGCTGGGCGGAACTCGTTGGCGGCGGCAGCGCGCCAAGACCGAGGCCGCAATACGCCAGCTGGCAGCCGAACTGCTGGAGTTGTACGCCAGGCGCCAGGTGGCACGCGGATTCGCGTTCCCGCCCGACACGCGTTGGCAGCGGGAACTCGAGTCGTCCTTCCTGTACGAGGACACGCCGGATCAGCGCCGGGCCACAGAGGAGACGAAGCGCGACATGGAGCGATCCCAGCCCGCGGATCGGCTGGTGGTGGGGGATGTGGGCTACGGCAAGACCGAGGTTGCCGTGCGCGCCGCCTTTAAGGCGGCTCAGGCAAGCAAACAAGTTGCCGTCCTTGTGCCCACGACCATCCTGGCCGAGCAGCACGGGAGAACCATGGGCGAGCGGCTGGCGGAGTACCCGGTCCGAGTCGAGGTGCTGTCGCGGTTTCGCACTGCGGCGGAACAGCGGAACGTGTTGCAGGGAATAGCGCAGGGCACTGTCGACGTGGTGATCGGGACCCACCGGCTTCTGTCGCCTGATGTGGTGTTCCGAGACCTCGGCCTGTTGGTGGTGGATGAGGAGCACCGCTTCGGTGTGAAGCACAAGGAGCGTCTCAAGGCCCTGCGCCTAGAGGTGGATATCATCACGCTGACCGCCACACCCATCCCCCGCACTCTGCATATGGCATTGTCCGGGTTGCGCGATCTGACCCTCATAGAGACTGCGCCCCGGGACCGTTCGCCCGTGCTAACGTTCGTTGAACCGTGGGACGATGAACTGCTGGAGGAAGTGCTGGCGCGGGAATTGGATCGTGCTGGTCAAACCTACTTCGTCCACAATAGAATCGAGACCATCCAGACAGTTGGCGAGCGAGTGCGGCGCCTGCTACCTCGAGGCAGGGGTGTGGTGGAGATCGCGCACGGACGCATGAGGGAACGGGATCTCGACGCGGTGATGCGGCGCTTCGTGGCGGGTGAGATCGACGTGCTGGTCTCGACCATGATCGTCGAGTCGGGTCTCGACGTCACCAACGCGAACACGATGATCGTCCATCAGGCTGATCAGTGCGGCTTGGCTCAGCTGTACCAATTGCGCGGTCGGGTCGGCCGGGGTCATCGGAGAGCCTACTGTTATCTGTTGGTGCCGGATAACGTCCAACCGGAGGCGGAGCGCCGCCTCAAGGTCCTGGAGCACCATACCGAACTCGGGTCGGGCTACCGCATCGCGCTGAGGGATCTTGAGCTACGGGGCGCGGGTAATCTGCTTGGAGCAGAGCAATCTGGGCACGCCCACGCGGTGGGATTCGATCTGTTCATGCGTTGGCTCAATGAGACGGTCCGTGCCCTGAAGGGTGGCCAGCCCGGCGAGGAAGCTCCAGCGCCCGAGGTCATATTGGATGCGCCGGCATACCTACCCGAGGCATATGTACCGGATGACGATGCGAAGCTGGAGTTTTATCGCCGGCTGGCGCGGTCGGGGCAGCTATGCGAGATTGGCGATTTGCGTGACGAACTGCGGGACCGTTTCGGTCCGCTGCCAGAGCAGGCCGAGCGGTTGTTGGTGGTGTCGGAGCTACGCCGTCTTGGAGCGAAGCTCGGCATCGAGGCGATAATCGTACGCGGTGATGAGGCGCGACTCAAGTTCAGGACGGGGACCGCCCCGAGGCTGACACGGCTTGCGTCAGCCATGGACGAGGTACAGTTCGCTGCAGATGTCAGGAGGACGGTGCCGCTCTATCTGAGGCTGACCCGGTTGGGCGGCGTTCCCATCGACATCGGTTTGGTGCGGGCACTTGCGGCCGTTAGCGGCCCTGATGGAGCGTCGACAGACGCTGCTGCGTCCGAAGCGATGCGGGAGAGATGATGGGTCGGATCCTAGTTGGTGCTTTGATCGTATGCCTATCGGGCTGTGGGGACTTGTTCAACCGAAATGTCGTGGCCCGTGCCGGAGCTGACGAGCTGACGGTTGAGTGGCTGGCCCAAACCCTCGCTGAATCGAACGTTCCACCGCAACCGACGGTCGTCGAGCGGTGGTCCTGGCTGTGGATACAGTATGCGCTCTATCTGCAGCGGCTGGCCGCTGGTGATTCATTGATCGACACAACGACCGTGCTGGAGGCGATGTGGCCGGAGGTGTTGATAGGAACAGTCGAGAACTACTACGACCGACTCGTAGCCGAACGTGTTACAGTGGGTGAGCGGCAGGTGGACAGCGCCTACGCAGCCGGCAATCACATCTTGATCGACCATATTCTCGTCGCCGCGGATGCGCAGCTGACACCCGAGGAGAACCAGCGCCGAAGACGTCTCGCGGAGGCGATTCATGCGCGGCTGGCGGCCGGCGGGGACTGGGACCGTGAGGCTCAGAACAGTGATGATCCGGCAACTCGGCATCTTAACGGCAGGTTGGGTCTGGTTACTCCGGGAGAGATGGCTCCGCAATTCGAGCAAGCAGCCTACGAACTCGATCCCGGTGAGATATCTGGTGTCGTCGATACGCGGTTCGGCTATCACATCCTGCGTCGTCCGGCTCTGGAAGACGTGAGGGAGGAATTCGCGGGCCGCATCGCCGAAGTGTTGGTCGAACGGTGGAAGACCGAGTACGTGGAGGAGCTGTCGATCCAGAGAGCGTTGCACGTGTTAGATGAAGGGCCCGAGATAATCCGTGAGGCGGCGGAACGTCCCATCCGAGTGCTGGCACTGGAACCGCGTCGCGTGATCGGTACCTACGACGGCGGTGTCCTAACGGACGTGACGTTTGTCGGCTGGCTACAAGCGTGGCCTGCCTGGGAGCACATGGGCATCGAAGGTGCCGGTGACGAAGAGCTGAAAGAGCAGGCTCGTATGGCGATGCAGAACGAAATCCTGTTTTTGGAAGCCAAGAGCGTGGGGACGCGGTTGCGGGCCGAACAGTTCAGCCGCATCAAGGGTCAGCTATCGAGGCGGCTCAGTTTGCTGCGGAGAGCCATGCGGGTGGACACGGTGATGGCGCGGGCCGCACCGGAGGACCGGAACAAAGTTGCCCGGCAGGTACTGGACGAATACGTGTCGCGGATCATCACCGGCGGCGGCACAATGCAGACTGTACCTCCCTTCCTGGCGCGCAAGCTCCGTGCGGAATCGGATTGGCGCTTCTCATACGCCGGTGTCAACAGAGCGATCCGGCTTGCAGTCGAACTGCAGACCCGAGCGGAGCAGCGGATCGGTGCGACGGGTACTAGGCCGTAATGGTAGTTGTGGCTAGCGGGCCGCGCGGCGGCCAGTGTTCCGCGGAACCGGCCCAGGTGTACTGCTTCACTGACGGTTCACCCGAGGGGCGGCATCGTCCGCACGCGCGGCAGATGCTTATCATCATGCTTCTCGTCGGATCGGTTACCGTGTCCGCCGGGTGTGAGGCATTCACCACGCACTCGGATCTGGTTGCCCGTGCTGCTGGGTATGAGTTGACCGTCGATCGCCTGGGGGAGATCGTGGCGCGGGGAGCGCATATTCCCCTGCAGCGCGACGTGGTCGAGCGTATGGCCAGGCTGTGGGTCGACTACTCGCTTGTGGCACAACGCCTAGCTGATGGCGACTCGCTCCTTGATTCGGCGACCGTGGTAAACGCATTGTGGGCCGAGGCGCAGCAGCAGATCGTGACCCACTACCATTCCCAGCTGGTCGACAATCACGTGGTGGTTACCGACGAAGTGGTCGATAGTGCCTATGTAGCGGGTGAACACCGGCTCATCCATCACATCCTGATTCAGACCGCAGCGGATGCGACGCCGTCCGAGACTGAGGCCAAGCTAAGACAGGCTGAGCAATTGCGGCAGGTGGCCGTGTCGGGTGCGGATGGCTGGGCCCGGGCGAATCGGGAGAACGAAGACTCGGTATCGCGGGAGGAAGGTGGCAGCCTCGGAGTCATTGCCCGCGGTGAGACGGTGCCGCCGTTCGAGGACGCTGCTTTCGCGCTGGGACCGGGTGAGGTCTCGCCAGTCGTGGAATCGGACTATGGCTTCCACATAGTCAGGCGTCCCCCTCTGGCTGAGGTCCGTGAGGAGTACGAGGCCCAGGTGCGCGGTATCCTGATCGAGCGAATGAACTTCGGATTCATAAACGAGATCGAGGCTCGCTGGGAGGTCGCGGTGCGACCGGATGCTCCGGCCCTGATGCGCAAGGCTGCCGAGGATCCGGTCGTGGCCAGGAGATCGAACAGGACTCTGGGGACGTATCTGAACGGCAAATTCACTGTTTCCGATCTGGCCGGCTGGTTGCAGGCACTGCCTGCTCAATATACGGCGGAGGTGATCAATGCGGATGACGACCGGTTGCTGCAGTTCGCCCGCGGACTCATTCGCAACAACGTGCTGGAGCAAGAGGCCCGGGATGCCGGCCACGGGCTGACCCAGGAGGACTTCGCATTCCTGCGAGAAACGTTGGCCCAGGAACTCGTCCGCGTGCGTCAGGCCATGGGTCTCGATTCGGCGCTTGTTACTGTGAGCCCCACGCTCGACCTTTCGCAAGTCGTGGGATCCGTGGTCGACAGCTACATGGCCGCCATCTCCGGCGACCTGGCGCAGCTGGCAATCGTACCCCCGTTCCTGGCCGAGGAGCTGCGCCGGGAGATGGACTGGCACATCTCCCCGAGCGGGGTGAACCGGGCACTGGAGCGCGCCGCACGGATTCGCTCGGGTTTGACAGCCGGTGCAACTCCGACCCTGCCGGCGGACGCGGACTCGGGACTGGAGGAGAAAAGCTAATGATGGCTCGTTGCCTACGTCTGCTGCTGATCGGATCTATGCTTGCCGCGAAACTGGCGGCGCAGGAAGTGGTGGGCGTCCCGGCGGATCGCATCGTTGCGATCGTGGGTGACACGCCGATAGCGCTGACAAGGTTGCAGCAGCAGGAGCTCACGTTCGTGACGCAGGGCGGTGTGCTGCCCACTGATCCGGCCGAGCTCGCTGCGCTACGGCGAGACCTACTCCTGGGGCTCGTCGACCAGGAGCTATTGGTCCAGGCCGCCGAGCGCGACACGACGGTGCAAGTGACGGACGAGGAAGTGCAGGAGGCGGTGGAGCAGACCGTCCGCAACATCCGGGAGGGATACCCTTCGATGCTGGATCTGGAGCGCGACCTGCGCACGGCGGGATTCCGGGATCTGGACGACTATCGCCTGTACCTCGCGGAGCAACAACGGCGGCAGTTTCTGCAGGAGGCGATCTTACAGGAACTGCAGACCCGCGGCGAGATCGAGGAGCTTCCTCCCACAGATGAAGAGCTGCGCGAGTTCTACGAGGCAAGGAAGGAACAGTTCGGCCGCAGACCCGCCACCGTTTCATTTCGCCAGATCGCCGTGTTCTCGCATCCCGACTCGGGGGCGATCGTCGAGGCACTGACTGAGGCGGATTCGATCAGGCGCGAGCTCGAGGAGGGAGCAGATTTCACCGAAATGGCGCGACTGCACTCCGACGATCCGACGACCAGGGATGCGGGAGGCGGTCTTGGCTGGTTCCGCCGCGGTCAAGGAATGGAGCGCGAGTTCGAGGATGCCGCCTTCAGGCTCCAGCCAGGCGTGGTTTCGTATCCGGTCTACACGAGCTTCGGATTTCACCTCATCGAGGTGCTGAGGGCGGAACCAGCGTCGGTTCAGGCTCGGCATATCCTGATCGCGCCCACCATAACCGCCGAGAATCAGTTGCAAGCCAGGGCACGCGCAGACTCGGCGATGCGATTGCTCGAAGCTGGAACCCCGTACGACTCGGTGGTTACGCTTTACCACGAACCCGACGAGGAGCGCTACCTCGCAGATGTGCCGCGGGACCGGCTGCCACAGGAGTACCAGGACGCAATCGCGACGGCGCAGGTCGGTGATTTTGTCGGTCCTCTGGAGACAGACCGTGGTAACGGTCGGCTGGTGTACACGGTCATCGAGCTGCAGGACATGCGACCCGAAGGACTGGTTTCCTTCGACGATGTGCGCGACCAGCTGCGCTCCAACCTGGCGCAGCAGAATGGCATCGAGCGTTTTCTTCAGAAGCTGCGCGACGCCACCTACATAGAGATTCGTCTCTGAGGGTGCGGTGCGCCCGCGAATCGCAATCACATTGGGGGATCCCCGCGGCATCGGACCGGAGATAGTGGGTAAGGTGTTGGCCGATCCTCCGGCCGGGGCCGAGTATTTCGTGGTGGGGCCCGACGACATCATCGGGGATCTGCCTGCGGAGCGGATCGCGATCGGGATGAGTGCTGCGTGCGACTCGAAACGTACTGGTCAGCCCTCCGGACTCGCCGCCAAAGATGCTGGTTTCCTAACCGCACTGCAGATCGAGACTGCAGTTTCCCTGGCGCTCGAAGGCTCGGTGGACGCCATCGTCACCGGCCCAGCAAACAAGCGCGCCCTGCACCTGGCCGGTTACCGGGTGCCCGGCCACACGGAGTGGTTGGGGCAGCTGGCGGGCGGGGTCGAGACGGCGATGATGCTGGCGGCTGGCAGACTCCGTGTGGTGCTGCTCACCACTCACATCGCGCTCAGGGATGTTCCCGACGCTGTCACCCGCGATTTGATCGTCCGCAAGGCACGCATGACGACGGAGGCGCTCAACGACTGGTGGGACATTGCGCAGCCTCACATCGCTGTCTGCGCGCTCAATCCTCATGCCGGCGAGGGCGGCCTGTTCGGTGCCGAGGACGACGCAATCCTCGCTGCTGCCGCGCGGGAGATCGGCGCCGCCGGACCGATTCCCGCGGACACAGTGTTCGTGAGGGCGTTGGGCGGCGAGTTCGATGCGGTGTTGACACCGAGCCACGATGTGGGGATGACGGCCGTGAAAGTAGCCGGGTTCGGCAAGGGGGTGAACGTCACCTTGGGTTTGCCGTTCATCAGAACGGCGCCGGACCATGGAACGGCGTTCGACATAGCGGGCCAGGGGATTGCTGATCCCGGCTCGCTGCAAGAAGCGGTCAGCTTGGCGGTGCGACTGGCCGGTTCCCGTCGGCGTCCATAGAGTCGGGGGTACCGCTGCTGGCAGGGGTGACAGAGATCTTCACGGTGTCGACCCGCCGTCCATCCATGACCAACACCTCGATGGTGAGTCCCGCTACCCTAATGGAGTCACCCACCTTGGGCAGGCGGCCGAGCCGGCCGAACACGAAGCCACCGATCGTCTGATATTCCGTGGTGGACATCTCCCAGCCGAATCGTTTGCTGAGCTCGGCCAGTTCGGTGGTGCCGGGGACGGTTGTTGCATCGGCTGCTGAGTCGGGCCGGATGTCGTCCTCGTCGTACTCGTCGTAGATCTCACCGACGATCTCCTCGATGAGATCTTCCATGGTCACGATGCCCGCAGTCCCCCCGTACTCATCCAGCACGACGGCCATGTGCAATTTCGCGCGTTTCATATCGGCGAGGACGTCCTCGATCTCGCGGGTCCTGGGAACGAACAGCGGCTCCCTCATGATGTCGGCAAGCCGGACCTCGCCTCCCGGCCGCACCGCACCCAGTAGCTGTTTCACCAAGACTATGCCCGCTATGTCGTCTAACGATTTGCGATATACCGGGTAGCGCGATCGGCCTGTGGCGGCGACAAGGTCGAGGATCTCCTCCCGAGTGGCGTCGATCGGCAGTGCAATTACGTCGGTACGCGGCGTCATCACCGCGCGCACGCTCTTCTCAGTGAACTCGAACACTCCCTCGATCATCTCCACGTCGTGGTGCTCGAGTTGGCCCGATTTCAGGCTCTGCTTGACGAGCATCACGATCTCTTCGGGTGAGTGGATACCTTCGAGTTCTTCGACGGAGCCCTTGATGCCGAGCAGGCGGACCAGACGGTTGGAGCTGAAGTTGAGGAAGTTGGTGACTGGGCGCGTGATCCAGGAAAAGGAGATCAGCGGTGCTGCGATCCATCTGCTGGTGGCTTCGGGAAAGGTGATCGCCCAGGCTTTGGGAGCTTGCTCGCCGACCACTACGTGCAGCGCGGTTATCACGGCGACCGCGACGACAGAGACGATCGCACCACGTGTGAGAAACTCCAATGCGCTTGGCAGCCGGGCAAACCAATCATGCAATAGGACGGCAATCGTGTCTTCTGCGACGTAACCGAGCAGGATCGAGGCCAGCGTTATTCCCAGTTGTGCGGCGGACAGCTGGCGATAGAGATCTTGCAGTGCGGCCTGTACCGTCTTAGCCTTCCGATCACCCTGGCGCACCATCTCTTCGACTTTGGTGCGACGAGCAGCTACGAGGGCGAATTCGGCGGCGACGAAGAACGCGTTGGCGGCGAGCAGCACCGCGACCGCCGCGCTGCGGATCACGAGGGATGCGAGAGTTATTTCTTCCATGGACGTAACTGAGCCTAAGGTAAACCGGGACGCCGGAGCAGCACAATCCGAGACCGTGCTCGGATGCGTTACGGGGGTTCCAGTGCTCAGGCACACCCGGGCGCTGAAGTTGGTCCTGGGGCTCACGCTCGCCATCATGGTTGCTGAGGTCATCGGTGGCTGGCTGGCCAACTCACTGGCCCTGCTGGCCGACGCCGGACACATGCTCACCGACTCGGCCGCGGTCGCGCTCGCGCTGTTTGCCTCCTGGATTGCCACACGCCCGGCCACGGCGGAGAAGACTTTTGGTTACTTGAGACTCGAGATCCTCGCAGCGCTGATCAACGGTACCGTTCTGATTGTGCTGGCAGGGCTGATCGTGTGGCAGGCCATCGGGCGATTGATGATCGCACCCGACATCGAGCCACGGATAATGTTCGGCGTCGCCGCTCTGGGATTGGTAGGCAATGCGGTGGCGCTGAGGATCCTGCATGCCGGACACATGCAGTCCCTCAACGTGCGTGGCGCCTACCTCCATGTGTTGGGAGATCTGCTGGGCTCGGTAGGAGCCGTGACCGCCGGCGCGGTCATACTGCTGACTGGCTGGACGTTGGCAGATCCGCTGATCTCGCTGTTCATTGCGATACTCATACTGATCGGTGCCGTTCGACTGGTACGAGAGAGCGTAGACGTGCTGCTGGAGGCCACTCCGCCGCACATCGATCTCAGTGAGGTCGCCGCCGCAATCGCGGCCGTTCCGGGTGTGACCCAAGTGCACGACCTTCATGTGTGGACCGTCACCTCGGGAGTGGTGGCCATGAGCGGCCACGCAGTGGTGTGCGCGCCGGAGCAAAATCAAAAGGTTCTCGAAGCCGTGCAGGATCGCATGGAGCAGCTCGGGATACATCACGTGACTCTACAGGTTGAGAACGTGGAGGGAGGGTGTGGGTGACCCTACCCGTGCAACGTCCAATGGAGGGGCAAAGGATGGTATCGGCGTCTCCGCTCCCCGCTCCCTGCTCCCCGCTCCTGGCACCTGGCTCGTAACGAAGGACGAAGCTCATAGGTGACAGTCAGCAACTCGCCACTTTTGATCCGTAACGTCGCGATAATAGCTCACGTCGATCACGGAAAGACAACGTTGGTCGACAAGATGTTGCGGCAGGCCGGGGTGTTCCGCGCCAACCAGCAGGTGGCGGAGCGGGTCATGGACTCCAATCCGCTGGAGCGCGAGCGCGGCATAACGATACTGTCCAAGAACACCGCGGTGCGCTGGAACGGTGTGAAGATCAACATCGTCGACACTCCCGGACACGCTGACTTCGGTGGTGAAGTGGAGCGGATACTGCGGATGGTGCAGGGGGTGTTGCTGCTGGTTGACGCGGCGGAGGGACCGATGCCGCAGACCAGGTTCGTCACCCGTAAGGCACTCGAGCTTGGACTGCAGCCGATCGTGGTGATCAACAAGGTTGACCGGGCAGATGCTCGTCCGCTGGAAGTTCACGACGAGGTGTTGGGGCTACTGATGGAGTTGGAGGCGACCGACGAGCAGCTCGACGCGCCGTTCCTGTACGGCTCGGCGCGGGATGGCTGGGTGGACCGGCAGCCGCGGAGTGGAGAAGGCACAGGGGCCGGCAGCGGCGCGAGTCTGGGGCCGCTGTTTCAGACGATAGTGGATACGGTGCACGAGCCTCCGGGAGAGGGGGAACAACCGTTCCAAATGCTCGTGTCCACGATCGATCACTCCAGCTACGTCGGTAGGATCGCGATCGGGCGGATCGAGCGCGGTCAGGTGAGCCCGGGTCAGACGGTGGCGCTGCTGCCGCTGGGCGATCCTGGCATGATCTCTGATGGCGAAATCATGCGGGGGCGCGTGCTCAGACTGTATGGCTTCGAGGGGTTGGAGCGGGTGGAGTTGACGGGAGCCGCCGCTGGCGAGATTGTGGCGCTGGCGGGTTTGACGGACATCGAGATCGGTACCACACTGACCGACCCGGAGCACCCCGAGCGGCTGAGCGGCATAGCGGTCGAGGAGCCCACCATCGCCGTCGACTTCATCGTGAACGACTCGCCGTTCGCGGGCCAGAGTGGCAAGTATGTGACGACGCGCCAGGTGCGAGAGCGGCTGCACCGTGAGCTCGAGAGGAACGTGGCACTCGGCGTGGAGGACACGGAACAGCCGGATGTGTTCCGGGTCTCGGGTCGGGGAGAGTTGCACCTCGCGATCCTGATGGAAACGATGCGGCGGGAGGGACACGAGTTCCAGGTGAGCCGTCCGCGTGTCATCACGCATCAGAGGGGCGACGGCCTCCTGGCGGAGCCGTATGAAGAGTTGCTCGTAGAGGTTCCCGAGCGCATGCTCGGCGTGGTGATCGAGAAGATGGGCGCGCGGCGCGGCGACATGATCGACATGAGGAATCCGGGTCAGGGGCGCGTACGCATGAGCTTCAAGGTGCCGTCACGCGGTCTGTTCGGGTTCCGATCGGAGTTCCTGACAGACACCCAGGGTGAGGGCACCCTCCATCATCGGTTTCTGGAGTACGGTCCCTGGTGCGGACCGCTGGGAGGTCGCAATCGTGGGGTACTGGTGGCGGACCGGGAGGGTGAGGCTATAGCTTATGCGCTATACGGGCTCCAGGACCGGAGTACTCTGTTCGTGAAGCCGGGTGATAAGGTCTACGAGGGCATGATCGTCGGTGAGAATTCGCGGCCGGGGGACATGGATGTAAATGTCTCCAAGGAGAAGAAGCTCACCAACATCCGAGCGGCCGCATCCGACGAAAATGTCCTCCTCGAAGCTCCCCGACGGATTACGCTTGAGTATGCGTTGGAGTACATAGAGGAAGACGAGTTGATCGAGATCACGCCGGATGCAATTCGGCTTCGCAAGCGGGCGCTCAAAGCGAGCGCGCGCAAGAAAGCTGCCCGGCAGGTGCGCGCGGCGCGGGGGTAGCAGACGTCCCACTCAAGCAGAGGAGTCCTGGAGGAGCCATGTTGTCCTGGGAAGCGTCGGTTTCGGTGATAGTCGACCAACGTGAGGAGGAGGAGGATCCGTGGGAGCAGGGGTACGACTTCGAAGAAGACGACGAGTACGAGTACGACGACGAGGATGACGAGGATCTCGACGACGAGTACGAAGAGTACGAGGAGGAGTTCGACCAAGAGGATGAACCGAAGCACGGTCGTCGTCCGGCTGAGTGGGACTGAGCAGTAGGGGTAGCCGATCTGAAGACCCCTCGTCTGCCATCGCGGTGTGGAGATGGCGGATGCTGGAGGCGTCTGTGGTTGCGACTACAAGCATGCTGGCTGCAGTGCTAGATTAGACCCCTGGTGAGGGCCAGTAGCTCAGGTGGTTAGAGCGCACGCCTGATAAGCGTGAGGTCGAAGGTTCAACTCCTTCCTGGCCCATGAAGCGAAGATGTTATCCCGCTTAGTGTTACGAAACTGGGCGGGATTTCGTTCTCCAGGAAAGACGCCCGTGGTGTCGATTGGTGGTGTCGATTCCGGGTTATGCTTCGCCCGCCTCGATGGGTCTCCGGCTTGCCAGCGCCTCGCGCATCGTAACTTCGTCGGGCCGCTGGTAGCATTTGAGAACTGTCTGCGGGTCCTTCCAGCCGCCCAGGTAGCAGAGGTCCTTGAGCGGTGTGTGCTTCATCTCGGTCGCAAACTTGCGGCGCAAACTGTGCCAACCGCGGCCGCGTTCGGGTCGCAACTCTGCCAGCGCTGCGGCTCGGTTCCACCAATCCCTGAACCTGTGTCGTGAACTGGGATTTGTCGGGTCGACCGGATCGGGAAAGATCCAGGTGTCGCCGATCGACGGACGGATCCTGCGAGCATGTTCAAGAGCTTGCTTTGCCGCAGGTGTCAGCACGGTATCGTGCTCAAAGCCGATCTTGTCGTTCTCGGCTCGCCAGCGGACTACACCGCGTGTGAAATCGATGTCGGACCAACGCAGTAACCTAATCGAGCCGATTCTGTGTCCCGATTCGTGTGCAAGTACGAGAGCGAGTCTGAACATCCTGTTCACACGCCCGCTCGCACTCAGCAACTTCTGGTATTGGGATTCGCTGAGCATCGGCCGTCTGGGACTTTGTTCTCGCGGCCATGGCATGCCGTGCAGAGGGTTTCTCTGAAGCAGCGCTCCACCGCGACCGTCGCCGGTCGTCGTGGCCCAGTTGAGCACCGAATGGAGGAACTTGAGATCGTAGGTGATAACGCGATCGCGTACTCTTCGTCCTCCTACTCCACCGCCTTTGCGCCACTCGATGAAAGCGTCCCAATCGCGCCTGCTCAGAGTGTCGGCCCTGTGATGCGGTCCGAAAAACTCCATGAACATCTCGGCAGCGCGGCGGTCGTGGCCTTGCTTGCTTTGGCCCTTCTGGGGAGTGACCTCACGTATGTAGTTGTCAAAGAGCATGCGAAGCGTCAGTGCGGGTCCTGTCGGAACCAATGCCTCTCGCAGAGCCGCCGCGACTTCCTCGGACTTTGCCTTAGCCCGCTTGCGATCGCGGTGCCCGAGGGCAATCCGCTTTCGCTTGCCGGTGTCGGTAAACTCGAGGAAGATCCGCCCGGTATCTGGGTGCTCGAACGCGCGCACCCGATTCCGGCCGCGCTCGCCGGTCGAGTAACTCCATTTCTTTTTCGCGTTGGTCATCGTGCATCTCCTTCGTCGGAGGTGACGACAGACCGCGCGATCTGCCCTGGAGTTGTAGCGTCAAGATGGATGCAAGGGTCACGCCGCTGCAAGCTGCTGGCTTTGCGTGGCAGGTCTGAGCGCCTGACTTTCGGGGCGTTTGGGCGCCCAGCGTTGGGAATCTGGCCCTCGCGAACGAGCCGGCCGAGGTAATCCACGGAGTAACCGGATTCCCGGGCTGCGTTGGAAAGGCTGAGAGTCTCGGCTTGGAAGTCGCTCGTCGCCGCCTCGAAATCGCGCAGCACCTCTTCGAGTAGTGCCGCCCCATTCACCAGAGCGCCACGGTTGCGCATGGCGTGGGCTTCGTCGCCCCACTTGGTCATGAAATCCTCGGGACTCACGCGAGGGCCTCACTCCCACAACTCTTCTTCGTCGGCGGGCGGACGCTCGCGTGGCGGCCGCCAGTCTTCGCCAGTCTCGCCAAACTTCTGCACGAACTCATGCCAGCGGACGTAGTCCCAGTAGAGTTGTCCGACGACCTCGCGCATGAAGCGACCCTTCGATCTCTTGTCTTGGGCGAGAAAGGTCAGAGCCAGTGGACGCAGCTCATCGAGCCGCTCCTGTAGTAACCGCTCCGCTTCGTTCAGAAAGAGGATCGATGGTGGCCCTCCCCAGATTGCCTCCTTCATTGTCTCATCGACCTTCCGCCAGACGACCGTCAGGGAACGCAGATGCTTGTCTTGATGGAGCGTTTCTAAGAACTCCGACCGCAAGCGTGCACGCAGCTGTCGCGGGTCTTCTGCGCCTTCTTTCGTTCGTGAGGGCGGCAGGGCTAGCTCGGGTTCGACGTGGCCCACGTAGCGGCGGGCTGTGCGCTCGCTGCATCCTAACCGTGTCCCGATCTCTTCAAACGGAAGCCCTTGGCGGCGTAGGGCGGCCATCTCATCGATAGTTTCCTGCGTCACGCGGCGGCGTTCCGCCCTCCTGACACTGCGGTGCCCGCCCGTCTTCTGCGTTCGCTGTCTCGCGCTCATGACTAGTTTGACCCCGGTAGGACACAGAGCGGCACCCGACCGGTAGTCACGCGGTTTCGCCGCGGGCAGGAGGCGTCGATACTCCGAGAAGCTGTAGTAGATACCCGTAAGTTGCCGGCCATGGGATTACCGAGTCCGTCACGCTATTAGGCCGCGTGCGCGCGCAAACTTCCGAAGGTCGCGCCAGCGGATGAGAAGTCCATCCGGGCCGTCTAGGGCCGGGAGAACGCCGCTTCGAATCCACTCGTACACAGTCACCCTGTGTGCTCTCACCGCGACTGCTGCTTCCATGGGTGTGAGCAAGTCGTGTGGTCTTACTATCCGCGTCCACGTCTGGCCGCTGATTTTGCGATACAGGGTCAGATCGCCCATCGGTCCAACGCGGGCGGTGATTAGATCGGAGCGATGTTGAGGATATGCCATGGTTCATCACTACCATATTGGTAACTTGCGAAGGTTACCAATATGGTAGTCACCTGTCAAGAGACACATTCTCCGCATTGCCCTTTGTTAATTCGACTTTGTCGCATCAGAGACGGGACAAGGTGGAGTTTGTGTAGGCGATCGGTAGGCGCGCGCTCTGTGCACGGTGAAGATGCGGGCCCATCCAGCAACCCCATAGCCCCCCCTGAACCTACCGCAGGGGGCTGTTGAGTAAGGAGGCCGCCGGTTGAGATCCCGCCGTCTTGACCCGCAACACTAGAGGGGAATGATCCGCAACGAAGGCACACTCAAGGCACACCGCCTTCGGGGTCATTGCACGGCAACGCCTTAGAGGCGCGCACTGGATTCCCCATCCGCGGCGCCGAGTTCCGGGATTGCGCTAGGCTACGCGACTTCCCGCACTCTTGGTCATTCCGCAAGGATCCCACACATCGTGAATCTGGAGGTGACGGAACAGGTGAGGGACTTCCTGTCGTTCAAGTCCCCGCCAACGGCACGCGGTGCACAGTCACGGCACCGCCGGAAGCGTCCCTGGCGTGAGCAGCTTCCACGTCATGTCCGCTGCGGTCGTGTGCGTATTGGAAAGGATTGCTCGACCGCCCTCTCCGTAGCGCAGCACCCGCCGTTGGAGGCTGTACGTGGCCTCCCATACTTCATCTGACCCGAACGAGATGTCCTTGAACCCTCCCTGATAGCGGTTGAAGTCCGGGTGCAGCATCGGAATGCACGGCGCATGTACTAGGTCCTCGTCCGGCCATAGAGTCTCGACCGCCACGACGTCGAGCAGTGAGTCCTTTGGAATCCCCAAGTGTCCAAGCCCCCGAGAATTCCTCGAAACGACGGGCAACGAGGCCACGTCGAGTGGCCGAGCCAGGAAGGTCACGTGCGTGGTCAGATAAGGGGGCGGTCCGAAGCCACCGTACGTGTAGCTGGCGGGTCCCACATCGATCATGTTGGGCACCGCCGGGTTGTCCCCGACTCCAGATTGCCCGACCTCGAAGTCCGCGCCCGACAGATCTGACCCGCTCGGCCACGCGGCGGTATGATCGATCGCTACCATGGCCACAACCCTGGTCTCTCCCTGTCCGATCGGGTAGTCCGTCCCGTCTCCCGGGAACTCAAGCAGCTCCCTCGCGTGCAACGCGTTCGCGTCATCGCGCACTTCTTGGCTCGCGCTGCACGGGAGACCCACGGTCTCCGCGAATACGTAGTACGTATGCCCTAGGATCATGCCGTCCAGGTACCATGTTGAGTCGGAGTTGTTGTAGATCTCGAGGTACATCGTGGGGAACCCGGAAGCGGTTCCGAGCTCCCAGGGTGGTGGGGCCGCGCTGCTCACCTCGCTGAACACCAGCGATCCCGGCCGGTCCGCGTACAGCAGAAGCTCCAGATTCGTCTCACCGCTCACATTGATCGTCCGGCCGTCTCCGTACGCCCGCACCA
>CP070666.1:5167560-5225733 GCA_020351775.1 Gemmatimonadota bacterium
AGGTTTTCAGCGCGCATCGGCCCTGTCCTCGTGGCAGCGATTGCAGTCGCCTCGTGCGGCGAGACCGAAACTCCTGTCGATCACATGGAACGGCATTTCGACGAGGTGGAGGCCGTCAAGGCTGCCATCATAGCGGGCGACCTCGCGATGGCAAAGCAGCAGGCCGAATGGCTCGCCAACCACGAGGCCGTAGCCGGGCTTCCGGGAGACTGGGAACCATACGTAGCCCAAATGCAGGCTGCAGCTGGGGACGTGGCTGATGCTGCGGATTTGGCAGCGGCGGGCGCCGGTACCGGGGAGATGGCTTTGGCGTGCGGGGCGTGCCACACAGCTGTGGGCCAGATAACGTCATTCGCATTCATGGCCCAGCCGGAGGAGGCCGGGGTCACGGGGCACATGGCGCGCCATGGCTGGGCGATGGACCGCATGTGGAAAGGGCTCATCGGTCCATCGAACGAGGCCTGGATGGAAGGGGCTCAGGGATTCGATGAGGCCCCGCTCCAGGGAGGCTCAGAGGCGACACGTGCCCTGGGCTTGAGAATCCACGAGCTGGGCGCTCAAGGCGTAGAAGCAGCGGACCCTGCGGCACGTGGCGCAATCTACGGCGAGATGCTCACAACGTGTGCCGGGTGTCACACGGCTGCCGCTCGGGGGCCGGCTGCCACCCCGCAGACCGCGGGCGGAGACTAGTCAATTGAACCGATCTGGCCCGGGGTATGCTCACCCCCGGGCCACAGCGACGTCGCCTTGTGCTGAGCTCCTGGAGAGCCGCCGCACGGGTGTCAACTTGAATCAATCCCTAGCGTGGTGCCGTCTGTCCATCTAGCCTTCGTGCCATGACTCCCTGGGTAACCAGAATAATGTTGGCGAACGGCGTGGCGTTCCTCCTCACGTGGGTGGTCAGGATCGTGCCGCCGGAACCGCTCATGTTCGTGCCGCGGCTGTTCCTATTGCGTCCGTGGACGATAGTCACCTACATGTTCCTGCACGCCGGTATCTGGCACCTCTTGTTCAACATGCTGGCACTGTACTTCTTCGGCCCGCGGCTCGAGGCCAGGCTGGGCGGCCGCCAGTTCCTGCTCCTGTATTTCATCAGCGGCATAATGGGAGCCGCGCTCTCTGTGTTCTTCACTCCCTATGCCGCTATCGTCGGCGCATCGGGTGCCGTATTTGGCGTACTACTGGGCTTCGCCCGCTACTGGCCCCGCGAGCGCATCTACATCTGGGGCATACTCCCGATAGAGGCCCGCGGACTGGTGGTCGTGATGACCATCATATCGCTGTGGCTCGGCTTCAGTGGCGGAGGCGGCAACATCGCCCACTTCGCCCATCTGGGCGGATTCCTCGGCGGGTTTCTCTACCTCAAGTGGTGGGATCGGAGTTCCCCCGCGGCGAGATTCAAGGCCAGGGCGAAGGCCCCGCTGCAGCGCAGTGGCGGAAACGGTGGGGCCGATGTCAAGCGGTGGCAGCGAATCCGCCGCGACGAGATGCACCCAGTGAACCAGGAGGAGCTCGATCGGATCTTGGACAAGATCGGTGCCAGTGGTGTGGGCAGCTTGAACGCTGAGGAACGGGAGTTCCTGGAGCGCTTCAGTCGGCGCTGAACCTGCCTAGCTCTTTTTGACAGCGCATCGCGATGCAGGTACCTTTGGGTCTGCGAGACAGGTGACTGATTGGGGACCTGGTTTACGCTCGGGTCCCCATTTTTTGAATCTAGGATCTAGGAGCCGTAGCTGGTCATCGAGCCGGGTATGGCGGCCCGACGCGGGGGCGATCGACCGCGGAGAGTAGTCGGTAGGTACGGCCGGGCCGGACTCCGACGCGAAACAAGAGAGGGAGTACGGTTGATGCGTACCACCGGAAAAGTGAAGTGGTTCAACGACACCAAGGGATACGGTTTTATTACTCCAGAAGACGGTCAGCGCGACTGCTTCGTGCACCACTCGGCGATCCAGGGCAGTGGGTTCAAGACCCTGGCGGAGGGTGAGCGAGTCGAGTTCGATATCGTGGAGGGCCAGAAGGGTCCGGCGGCAGAGAACGTAACGAAGCTCGGTGACTGATTGCTCTGCTTCTGTTGTAATATGAAATCGGGCCACCCTGACGACGTCGGGGTTGGCCCTTTTTCAGGTGCAAGCCGCTCTGCTCAACCGGATCGAGTGACCGCTTGAATCTTCAAGTAGCGAAGTACGAATCGATTAGCCCAGACTGATGGCAAAACACGAGGCAATAGAGCTCCAGGGCAAGGTGACGGAGGTACTACCCAACGCCACATTCCGCGTTCTACTTGAGAACGGACACACGGTACTCTGTACGATTGCCGGCAAGATGAGACGGTTCCGTATCCGGGTCTTGGCCGGTGACAGGGTCACGGTCGAGCTGTCGCCCTACGATCTGAGCCGCGGCCGGATCACTTTCAGACACAAGAACTAGGTAAAAGAACTTAGCGACCGCCCGACCGACCCTACGCGGACGGGCGCAATGGCACAGACCAGGAATCCTCCCCCTCTGGCCTTCCAAGGCGACATCGACGCACGTGACAGCAGCACTTGGATCTTGACGCACCGATCACGCCTCGCTCATCGCGCAGCCGGGCAAGCCTCGATCCAGCCGTGTGTCTACCTCCGAGCCAACATGTAGTCAACCGTCATGTGCACCAGCGCACGCACCCCAACCAGCAATGCTTCCTCGTCGGCATAGAACTTCGGTGAATGATTGACAGCCACGGTATCCATGTTTGCACCGCGAGGAGTGACACCCAGCGACAGGTACAGGCCTGGCACCTGTTGTGCGAAGTAGGAGAAGTCCTCTGCACCGGTTGTGGGCGGCTTCAGAAACGCCCTGCCTTCGCCCGCAACCCGCTCCAGGGTCGGGACCATCAACTCCGTCAGGTCCGGATCGTTGACTGTGACCGGCACCCCGAGCCTGATGCTAACGTCTGCGGTAGCGCCAGCGCTCTCGGCAATCAACTGGGCGGTCCTTCTCACCCGCTGATGAATCTCTGATTGCATATCATGATCGAGACTCCGGATCGTGCCCTCCATGACGACCTCATCGGGAATAATATTGCCGCGAACACCGCCATGAATGCTGGCAACTGTGATGACCGAAGCCGCCTTGGTGACGTCCAGTTGCCGACTGGCAACGGTCTGCAGGCCGAGCACGATCTGGGCTGCCACCACCACTGGGTCGATCCCACCCCACGGCATGGCACCGTGGGTCTGCCTGCCTCGCACGACTATGCGCAGACCATCGGCACTTGCCAACGCGCCGCCGGGCGTATAGCCGATTGTCCCGACCTCTCCCGGAAACACATGGAGCCCGAAGACAACCTCCGGGCTTGGATCCTCGAGTGCACCTTCACGGATCATCAGATCTGCACCACCGTCTTCACCCTCGGGTGCGCCCTCCTCAGCCGGCTGGAAGATGAACTTCACGGTCCCAGGAAGGCTGTCGCTCACCTCGGCAAGCACCTGCGCAGCTCCCATGAGGATCGCCGTGTGATTGTCATGACCGCAGGCGTGCATCACGCCAACCTCTCGACCGTTGTAGATAGTGGTCACCTTTGAGGCGAACGGGAGATCTACCTGCTCGGTCACAGGTAGGGCATCCATGTCGGCTCGCAGGGCTACCACCGGACCTGGTTTCCCGCCACGCAGCACCGCCACGACACCCGTGTGGGCGACTTCGGTGCGCACCTCCATCCCCATGCTTCTGAGGTGATCGGCCACCAGCTGGGCCGTGCGGAACTCGTGGTTCCCCAGCTCAGGATGCTGGTGGATATCCCGACGCCACTCGATGACCTGTCCCTCGATCCGTTTGGCACGCTCATCGAGCGCTCGCGCCAGATCCGGATCGGATTGCGTGACGCCAGTGCCCGGCCAGCAGAGTGACAATACCACTACTGCGACTGTAGAACTGGGCCAGAAGCGAACCTCCATGGTTGGACTCCTTGATGGATGTGACCGCAGATACGAATGCAGGAACGCAAGTGTAAGCCGCCGAATTGCCACGGACCAGATGCGGGACCTATCGCTCGCTACGGTCATGCCCGGAGGCGCCGGTGGGCCGACGCAGGCTCCCTGATGACAAGTCGAGATTCAAGGAGGTGCGACCGTGGCGAGGGGCAGCCTACAGATTGGCGCCATCCAGTGTGCCCGGCTGCATGCCGACCCCTACTGGCACAAAGGCAGGCGCCACTTACCGTAAGTTTATTGATCTCAATAAGTTAGACAGCACTGACCCGGCAGTCAGCCTGGCGGGCCGAGGGCCGGGTCGATCGAGCGGGCGGCTAGTTAGGTTGCCCTACGACCCTGGTGGGCTGATAGCGGTCAGCGGTCTGGGTTCCCAGCTGACCGCTGAAGTTCGAACCCCAGCAGTAGACCAGCCCGTCGGTGGCAAGGCCACAGGTGTGCAGGTAGCCGGCACTGATCGATTGAAATAGCAGGCCCCCAACCACTGGCACCGGTACGGGGCTGTCCGAGTCACTGCCGTTACCCAGTTGTCCCTGATCACCGCGGCCCCAGCAGTAAGCCGCACCATCCGGCGTTAATCCGCAGGTATGGAATCCTCCCCCGGTGAGAGCCTGGAAAGTCAGTCCTCCCAACACCGGGGCCGGCGTCAGCTGGAAACCGGGGAACTCGCCCGGCGCTGCACCCGACTGCTTCTCCCTGTCGCGGCCCCAACAATAGGCGTCACCAGCGGCCGTCAAGCCACACGAATGCTCCTGGCCGCTCGCGATAGAGACGAACGTGACTCCCCCTGAAACGGGCTGTGGTAGAGAGGCCCGTAGGATCGAATCGACCCCCAACTGTCCATAGTAGTTCCAGCCCCAGCAGTACGTGCGATCGTCGGTGGCGATCCCGCAGCTATGCTCCTGCCCAGTCACCACGATGCCAAAGGCCAGCCCGCCGGAAACCAATACCGGCGCCGAGCTGAACTCCAGCCCGGCGAAGCCGAGTTGGTGGCGGTTGTTGTATCCCCAACAGTGTGCCTCGCCAGCTACCGCTACTCCGCACGTGTGGTTGGTGCCGGTCCTCAAGGAGGCAAACGTGAGGCCTCCAGATACCGTGACGGGTGACGGGCTCCATAGCGTCGCAACGCCGATCCCCAACTGTCCCACGCTGTTGATTCCCCAGCAGTGCGCGCTGCCGGTCAGAGACAATGCGCATGTGTTCTGGAATCCGGGACTCACCTCGCCAAAGGGGACAGCCGAAGGCACCTCGCTCGGCGCCGGTCGGCATCTTGCACCGCGGCAGGGAGTCACGCTGGGTGCAGGTCCGGTCTGTCCAGCGTCGTTGGCACCCCAACAGTACGCGGTGCCGTGCGAATCGAGGCCGCAGGTGTGATACACGCCTGCTTCAACCGAACGAAACTCCACGTAGCGAGAGCGAACCGCGTAGTCACCACTTAGCCCCTCGAACTCCACCGTGACAGTCGCAGCCCCCTCGTCGATGGCCCGGACCCAAGCCGAATCACTCACCTGCACCACACGCTCGTTGGAACTCGACCACAAAGTCGGACGCTGAAACACGCGAGCGCCGGCGTTGCTGTAGAGCATCGGCTCGATCTGCACAGCCTCGCCGACGACCATCTGTACGGAATCGAGCGGGAACTCTATCGACCGAACCGGGGCAGGGGCTACCGCCTTCCAATTGCCGTCGAGGTTCACGGAGCAGGCGCTGCGCCCGATTATGGTCCCGTCCGCTTGAACGCTGCCAATAAAGACGGCGTCCTCGCAGCCGCCGAAAGCGCATCCGCACACGTCGGATACCGTGAAGCTGATCGTGCTGTCCTGGATCTGACCGTCAACGATGGCCATGCTCCGGTCACTGCGGTATTGACCCAGGACCCCGTCGCACTCCCCTACCTGCCCACCTCTTCCCGAGAACGTATTACCCGACTGTTCGAACTTGAACGAGCCAGTGTCATGGCACTGGGTGACCTGATCACTGACGATCAGAACGTCGGTGAAATCCCACACGCCGCTGATGTCGATCACTTCCGGCCGAATGTTGGCTGCGGAGTCACATGCGGAGGCAAAGGTGGCCAGAACGAGAGTGGCAGAGGGCCAGCTGGCAATCTTCATCTTTTGTCCCCGGAACCGGGCGCTCGCCAAGCGGCGTGGTGCGCGGTCTGCGTTGGATCAATAATTCGCTTCTACACTGCGGCGCTGAATCGGGTCCGACTACCCTACAGGCAACGGGATTGCGGTCCGCGCACTGTGCTGGAATCTCCCACGATCCGCCTATACGTAAATCTGGAGTGAAGTCCGGCGGAGCGAAACGGCGTTGACATATCAACAACCATTGATATATTGCGTTCAATGTTAAGCTCCGCACAGCCGGATCTTGGGCGTTGCTGCCAACAGTTCCAGGCACTATCCGATCAGACCCGGGTTGGGATTCTTGAGTTGTTGCGGGACGGCGAGAAATGTGTTTGTGAACTCACGGCGGCGCTGCAGGTGAGGCAGCCGTTGCTCTCGTTCCATCTCAAGACCTTGAAGAGCGCCGGGTTGGTCAAGGACCGCAAAGACGGCCGCTGGGTCCACTATTCAATCGATTGGCGCGGGGTCAAGGAGCTCCAGAGGCTCATTGAGGTGTTGCAGCCGGAAGCGTCACCGCAGGGTCTTGGCGAAAGAGATGACCCCGCTAGTTGTGGCCGCCACGACTCGCGACGTCGTTGAGGATCATCAAAAGGAGGGAAGCGATGGCATCCGAATTGAGCGGCGACATCAAGCGGGTAGTACGAGAGAAGTACGGCAAGGCAGCTTTGCAGGCGGCAGAGTCGCGCGCGGCATGCTGCGGCGGACCACAGGACAACCCATGCTGCGATCCGATCAGTTCGAGCCTGTACGATCCGAGCGACAAGAATGCTGTTCCCGAGCAAGCCGTGCTTGCCTCGCTCGGCTGTGGCAACCCAACGGCCCTGGCTCAGCTGCGTCCCGGCGAAGTCGTTCTCGACCTAGGTTCCGGCGGTGGTATCGATGTGTTGCTGTCGGCGCGGCGTGTTGCGCCCGGCGGTAAGGCCTACGGCCTGGACATGACTGATGAGATGCTAACACTGGCACGCAAGAACGCTGCGGATGCCGGGCTGGACAACGTAGAGTTTCTCAAAGGGGAGATGGAAAACATACCGCTGCCGGACGAATCGGTCGATGTGATCATCTCCAACTGCGTCATCAACCTGTCGGTCGACAAGGACCGGGCTCTCGCTGAAGCTTTCCGTGTTCTCAGACCGGGTGGCAGGTTTGCGGTCTCGGACGTGGTGGTCCGTGGCGCCGTGCCGGTCAGCATCAGGCGCAACGTCGAACTCTGGGCCGGGTGCGTTGCAGGTGCTCTGGAGGAGGCAGAGTTCAAGCACAAGCTGACCCAAGCCGGATTCGTGAACGTCTCTATTGAGCCTACGCGCGTCTATGAGGTGGAGGACGCGCGGGCGTTTCTCCTCGACGCGGGTCTGGATGTCGACGCCTTGGCACCGCAGATCGATGGTCGTTTCATGGCAGCGTCTGTGAGAGGCGAGAAGCCGCTTCGCTGACAGTCATCCATCATCGAGCAGCTGACCCCGGCTCTAACCGGGTTCAGTCTCGAGCGCTCGTGCTGCGGATCGCCTGATTCAGCATCCCATCGACTTCTTCTTTTTCGTCTGCGTGCCGCCGGCGACCACGGGTGGTGCGGCAACCGGTGTGGGCCGTGCCGCCGTACCCGAGAAGAATGCCGCTATCTGATTCTGGCGTGCGATGAACTCTCGCTCCGCACTGCCATGACCGGCGGGCTCGGCAGGGGTCATTACTTCCGCACGCCAGGCCCGCAGCCCGCCCGACAGAAACCGGTACTCGAAGTGTTGCGGCCAAGTGCCAAGAGCGGTGCGCGCGTCGCCGAATTCATCGTACACGACCACCTTGGCCCACTGGCCGGCCGACAGCAACACCGTCTGGGCGCTCCTGTCAGTTGTGATCCTGATGGCGCCGGGTATGCCGGAGGCCGTATCGTCCTCTTGCCTGAGGTCCAGAATCACAAGACCCGGGTTGCCGGAAATGATGTCGTCGGCTAGCTGCAGCGGCGCAATCGCCGCGATCTGTCGATCCGGCTGCTCGATCTCCGGTGCGGTCGCACCGGTTGCAAGCAGCCCTACCACGACCAGACCGCCCGCGACGGCGAACTTGTAGCGCGGGGCGTGGCGCGTCGGCTCAGGCGTGAGCTCAACCGGCTCCCGCCGCCGTCGGAAGGCCTGCTCGACTCTCTCCGCCGCCACAAACGCTGCTCCGGCCATGGCGACGACGCCGAGAATGAACAGCGGTGTCGGAACCCGTAACAGCGCAGGCAGCACCGAGTCACCTAGCGAGCCCCCCGTGTAGAGGCGCTCCAATACGGGGAACCACTCCAGCATGACCGCGAACAGGAAGCTGCCCACGAAGATCCCGCTGAAGGTCACCAAACCATCCCACCTGCCGGACGCAGCCGACACGACCGATGTGCCGGGACAGAGACCGCTCATGATGAACCCGACTCCCAGCATGAATCCTCCGACCAACTGAGCCCACATGAATGTCGGGTTGATCCACATGCGCGTCATGTCGAGCAGTCCGATCGCGCTCAGCGAATAGAGCCCAACCATCGCAACCAGGATGGCGGTGAACATGACCTTGAACACCGTCATGTCGTTGAAGTAGAACTGGCCGGCGAGCTTCCGCGCGTTACCGAAACCGGCTCGCTCGAGCGAGAAGCCGAACATGAATCCGAGACCGATGGCGGTGAGCAGACGGAGCTCTTCTGAGCCGAACGTGATTGGGAAGATCGCCTCGATCATGTCCACTGCTTCCTAACCAGATAGGCAAAGGCATAGCCACCGGCAAAGACCATCAGCATGAAGGCCCAGCTCCCGGTTGCCAGCAACGCGCCGCCGCTCAGGGCCTGGCCTGATGTGCAGCCGCGGGCCAACGCTGCAGCAAAGCCCATGATGATTCCGCCGCCCAACGCGTAGGCAAGCCGGCCACGTGTCGAGATACGCGGTCCTTTCTCGACTGCGGGCTTGAACCGCCCCGCGCTCAATGCACCCAAGAGACCGCCTAGCATCACCCCAACCACTTCGACGACGAGCCAGTTGCGCAGCGGATTGGCATCGTCTTCCAGGTAGAGGCCCAACGACGGATTGGCCGCCGTCCACTCGGGGGCTACCTCCTGGCCCACCGTTGCGATCACACGTTTTGGGAAGGCGCTTGCGCCAAGCCCCTGACCTGCGATCAGAAATGTTGCCAACAGCGTGACTCCGAGAAGCACGCCTGCCAAGTATGGATTCCAGTACGGTCTTGCCTTCATATGATTTAGCCCTCTTCAACGCAACGCGAGTTCACTGATCCAGCCGGAGTTCTGTCCCGCGAACACGACTATCCAACGCAATGCGAATCCACCGATGAGCACCAAGATCGCAGTGGCACGACCCGGTACCAGTCTGTGTCGCAACTCGATCCACTCGCCCACCAGCGGCGCCACGAGCCCCAACGCAATCACTAGGGTCCAGAACGCCGCCGTGTACGGCCCACCGAAGAACTGTGCGACGGCGGCTCTGGCAGCCGCACCACCACTCGCCAGGCCGACCAGCCAAAGAGCAATCAGGGCCAACTCGATGGTGATCAATCCCATATCGAGCTTGCCCAGCACAACCCGCTCATGATCCGCTATGCTGTAAAGCAGCAAGAACGCAGCGGCCGTGGAGAGGCCTGACACCAGGAACAATGGTCCCAAGATCGCAGAATTCCACAGGGGTCGGGCGGCCATCGTGCCTAACAACACGCCTGTGTAGATGCCCAACGCGGCTCCCATGATCACGTTAGTGATTGCCAGGAACTTGACGTTAGCCGTAGCCCAACCGTCGACTCGATCCAGTTTGGGGACGGCCGAGAGACGCCGCAGCCACTGTTGGCGCACGGTTGCCGGGGACCCGACCCACGCCAGAAGAATGGCAGCCGGATAGATCAGCAGGAGAATCCATGCTCCCCACGACATCGGTGATCCAATCTTGAACGCTAGGTAGAATCGCCACGCGTTGAACGGGTGCTCGAGATCCAGCCACAAGAAGAGCATTCCTATCGAGAGCAACACGGGACTCGCCCACGGCAACAGTGATAGCGCCCTCGATCTCTCCGCCGCGGGCCGCAAAAGGAACCACAGGCCCGTCAAGATCATGACTCCGGCAACGATCCCACCGAGAAACAAGTAGAGTGGGATTTCGCCGTGCCATATATGAAGCACCGGATCAATCGAGTGATTGTTGCGTGTAGTCGTCAACTCTTGCATAATCGCCCACTCACTTCAGGTAGAAGTGCTTTGGTTTGGTGCCAGCCCCCGGCAGCAATGTGAAGTACTCGCGGGTGGCTAGCAGTCGCGACACATCGCTGTTCGGATCATTCAGATCTCCGAAATAGATGCTCTGCGTCGGGCACACCTCCTGACACGATGTCGTAGGCACTCCGTTCTCGACTCGATGAACACAGAATGTGCATTTGTCGATGGCACCTACGTGGGGATCGATGAAGCGGGCACCATACGGACAGGCCGCGATGCAAGCCTTGCAGCCTGAGCACTTGTCCTGGTTGACCTGCACAGTCCCACCGGGCCCGTAATGAGACGATCCCGTGGGACACACCGTCACGCAGGGAGCGTCTTCACAGTGGTTGCAGCGCTCGGACCGGATGTTCATCTGCAAATCGGGGAACGTTCCCGTTGTCTCGGTGAAAACCCAGTCACGGGCATACCCCTGGGCCACGTCGTTCTCGGTCTTGCAACCAATCACGCATGCAGCGCACCCCACGCAAGTGCGCGTGTCGAGCGCCATAGCATAGCGCTTGTCAGCCATGGCCTATCTCCCCGCGAGTCGCAGCAGGTCCTTCTGCGACGACATCCTCAGATCGCAGGAAAGTCACAAAATTCACATTCATTCCCGTTCCACCCATTATCGGATCGGTTTTGTAGCGTGTTATCAATTCGTTGTCATCGATTCCTTTGCCGTGCACAAACCGCAGCTTCTTCGGCTTACGCCCGTAACCATGGACCACGAACACTGCGTCGGGCCTGATACGCTCCGTTGCCTTGATCGGGGCCGTGAAGGAAGACCGCACTCCGTCCTGATTCTGCAGGTACACTCTGTCGCCGTCCTGAAATCCCCACTTGTCTGCCACAGCCTTGTTCACCCAGACGGCGTTTTCAGAGTAGACCTCCGAGAGGAGCCTGTTGTTGGTGGTGCGGCCAAACGTGTGGGTCGGCGCCCTGCCGAACAGCAGCCGGTAGTATCCCGACGGCGGCTGCTCCACCTCATCATCGTGATAGGTCGGCATGGGATCGAACCCGTGGCTCGCCAGACGCTGCGAGTAGAGCTCTATCTTGCCTGAATCGGTATAGAACTCCGGCAGCGCCCCATCCTCGTAGTAGAGAGGTGTCGGCTCACCGAGTATGACTCCGTCGCGCTGCAACACCTCGCAGTCGTATGGGGTGTCGTGTAGTCGTGTCTTGGCATACTCCATGGAGTCCTGCCACGGGAAGAAATCAGTCAGGCCTAGTTTGTTCCCCAGCTCTTTGGCAATCCACCATCCTGGCTTGCTCTCATACATCGGAGGGACGACTTCCTGACGAACCGCGATATAAGGTTGCCGATAGCTCGGTGTCAGTAGTTCATCACACCGTTCGAGGTAAGTCGCTTCAGGTAGCACCACATCGGACCAACCCACGATCTCTGCAGGCAGCACGTCTACTGTGACAAGAAACTCAAGCTCTTGGATTGCCTGATACGTCTGGGCAGGATCGGGCAGCGTCGTAGGCAGATTGGAGCCGTAGACCATCCAGCCCTTGATCGCCGGTGCTTCGCGCACACCGGGAATGGTGGCCTCGCAGATCCCCTGGGCCAGCACCTGGTCACCGAGTGGGTAGCTGCTGGGATCGGGCCGATCGGGAACCTGGACATCATTCTCGGCATAACCCGGATACTGATAGGGTGGCAGGTCGATCTGCGATGGGATGTAGAAGCCACCTCTTCTACCCCACGACCCCAAAAGAGCGTTGAGGATCGCGATCGCACGCGAACGTTGCGTGTCGTTACCGTACCAAGTGACATGTCTCCCAGGGTGAACCAGCGTGGCCGGCCGCGCAGCCGCCATCACACGAGCAGTGGTTCTGATGAGATCCGGCTCTAAGCCGGTGCGCGGGTAGGCCCATTCAGGTGTGTAGGACCTGACGTGCTCTTCCAACTGCTCAAACCCGTACGCGTAACGATCGAGGTAGTCGCGATCGTACAGCTTCTCGCCCGCGATCACATTCATCCATGCAAGGAGCAGGGCGAGATCGGTTCCCGGCCTAATAGGCAACCAGTATCGCGCTTTGGATGCCGCAACCGAGAATCTTGGGTCCACGACGATCACATCGGCGTTGTCTCTTATCGCCTGCGCGAAGTCCTGGACCTGAGTGTTGTGCATGTTCTCACCGAGGTGCCCGCCGATGAGAACAACGCAGCGGCTGTTGGACATGTCGGTGACCTCGGGAGAACCGACGCCTGATCCAAACGTGAGATCGAAGCCCACCTCCCGCGGACCACGGCACTGGGCATAGGATGGAGCCGCTATGTTCGTGGAACCGTACGCCTTGAACAGATGCTTCATCCAGTTGCCACCGTACCCGTGGGAGAACAGTGCCAAGGCCGACGCACCGTACAGGTTCTTGATCCTCTCAAAGTTCCTGGCCACTTCGTTCAGCGCCGCATCCCACGACACCACCTCGAACTCATCACTGCCCCTTTTGTTGACCCTTATCATCGGACGCTTGAGTCTGTCGGGGTCGTAGAGCAGCCCGGTTCCGCCGGCTCCCCGGGGGCAGAGATGTCCGTTGGAGAGTGGGTCCTTGGGATTACCTCTGATCTTGGTAACACGCCCGTTCTTGACGTGCGCCAGTATGCCGCACTTCCAGAAGCACAGCTCGCAGAACGATGGGACGACACGCTCGCCATCAGTATGCGGATGCGGCAGCGGATCGCCGTAGAGGTCGAACCAGTCGGTGGTCAGTCCGCCCACCAAGGCGGCGCCCGCTACCCCCGAACCGATTCGAATGAACTGCCTTCTCCTCATCCGACCTCCCGGCTCAACAGTTCACTGTAGCTCCCGGAAAACTGCTCACCCGTCTCCGGGTGTACCCACTGGCAGACCGCGGCCATTATCTGTTTGGTTACCTCGCTGCCCAGCTCGAGCTGCACCTCTGGACCGTTTCGCGTGGACTTGACCAACCCCTTGTCCTGCAGCCGCGCCAGATGGCGGGCCGTGGTCGACTGGGGCCAGTTCAATTCCTGCACCAGCTCTTTCTGAGTCCTGCAGCGACCGTCGAACAGCAGACACACTATTTTGAGGCGCGACGGATGTGACAGCACCTTGAAGATCCCGGCGGCGCGTCTTATATCCTGTGGATCTGCTTGCACTTACGTCTCCTGGTAGATCCAATTCGCTTAGTGACATATCCGGCTAAGAGAATACGGCGACACAAAAAAGGAATCCTTGTGAAGGATTTCACAAGGAAACTAGCGGCCGCACACACACCAGATCATGAAGACCCTGTGAGCGCTTCTTAATGATGCGAACGAGAGCCTAGCCCATTGGACTGGCGGCCGATCCTCGTGCTCAATCGTGGTCGGGGTGCCAGCCGGGTACGTCGACCAGCCCGCCCGCAACAGCAATCAGATCGTCTTCACTCAGCGCGCCGATCTTGTGCCTGTGCAAGGCGTCCAGCACATCCGCCAACTCCGCGGCCGTGAAGTCGAGGCCGATTCTTGCGCCCTGCTCCACCAAGACCGGAGCTTTTTCAATTCGACCTTTTTCGGCGGCCCGCACCTGCTCCCGCAGCTGCTCGTCTGAAACCAACCGCTGCAAGAACTCTGTTGCCGCTTGATTGCTCATGGTTCCCCCTGTCGTGCACAGCTGACGGATGTCTTGACCTGACGAGAGTCGAGGCGCTGAGCACCACGGAGGCTGCCCCAACGGCCCCGGCTTTCACGACGTCTCTTCGCGTCAGATCGTGATCCCTTCACCGCCGTCTCCTGGAACTGAGTTGAACGTCCCGCACCGGTGAATCTCTACGGCTGTGTCTTCGTCCTGAAGACCCCGTGAAGCCAGCTGCAAGATCGGCCTATGGGCAATCCACACCTACCACAGGTTCCCGCCGGGGTGGCCGACGTCAGTCCAATCGCGCCGTCGTCCTATCTCCCCACAGTGTAGGTCAACGCGGTCGTGAACAGCCAGTCGTGTTTATCGATCCCCGGTCGAGGGTTGTTGTTGTACTCGTTGCGAGACCCGATCCGGAATCCTAGACCTTCAAAGATCGTCGTCGTGATACTAGCGTCGGATAGAATTCGGTAGTCCTCGACGTCCTCAACGCTGGGCGCCCAACTCAGCGCCCAGTCAAACAGCGCTGGTCCCAGTTTCTGTTTGAACTCTCCGGCCAGCGCCACTATACCCGTGGATTCGTCACCACCGGAAGTATAGTTCTCGATTCGGGCACCACCGGAACCGTAGAACCTCAGATCCGTGATGTCAGTGTCGATTAGCTGATAGCCGAGACCGACCGTATAGTTGGAGCGGAGATCCAGATCCTGGAACCGATCCCTGTTCCACCCGCCAAAACCGAAGGCGAACAGCCTTGAGCTTACAAACAGATCGAGCCTCACGGATCCATAGTACTTCTCAACAGTGGTTTCGAGATCGCCACTTTCGCCGGGCGCAAACTCGCGACTCAAGCCACCCTTTATCTGCTGCCTGTCTTTTGGACTCTTGCGTTCGATATCGAACGAGAAAGTGACTCCACGAGACCGACTGTTCCCACTGTTGTTGGCAAAACCGAATGCAATCGTGGCACCCCAGAACTTGGAGAACGGCCTGAAGTATCCGATCGCCACAGGTCGCAGCGATTCGAGATCCCCAGGGTCGCCGACCGCCGCGAAGTCGCTAAGTGCTACAATCCGGCTGGAGCCATCGGTCAGTGTCAGCTGCAACAGCCCGCCGCTGGTTGTTACAGTGGCTGCTACGATTGCACCATCGATGAGCCGAAGCCCGATCGCTTCGCTGGCCGTGAACCCCGCAACGTCAGCGACCGGTACGGATATCTCGCCACCAACGTGCTTGAATAGCCAGGAGCCGCCTCTGATGCTGGCCAACTGGCCCGACAACCTGTCACCGTTGCGCAGCTCCAGCGTCTGCTGGGCCGTTGCCAAGGAAGCCAGCCCGAGCGCCAAAGTCACCACGGCAAATGTGCTTCTCGTCACCATCCTCATCGGTGCATCTCCCATATTCGTGGATCTCACTTGACCGCAACCAGGTGTGAGACACAATTCTAGCGGGGGATATGGGATGCCGCCACGGTCGCGCGGCGGTCAGATCTCGCCAGATTCGCCGCCGCACCTGCGAGGAGCCTAGAGTGCCAGAAACGACGAACGCAGCAGGGCTCAGATACGTGACCGACGCCGATCCAGGGATACGCCGTAAACGGGTTGGCCGCGGGTTCAGCTATACCGGATTGGACGGGCGACCGATCCGCGATGGTGAGACACTCAAGCGAATCAGCGGCCTGGTGATACCACCGTCGTGGACCGAAGTGTGGATCTGCCCCACGCCCGATGGACACATACAGGCGACAGGCAGAGATGCCAAAGGCCGCAAGCAATATCGTTATCACACTCGGTACCGCGCGGTACGCGACGAGACCAAGTTCGATCGTATGCTGGTCTTCAGCGAACTGCTGCCGCGGGTCCGAGACCGTGTAGAGCACGATGTCACGTTACCTGGGCTACCGCGCGAGAAGGTCTTGGCCACCGTCGTATGGTTGCTCGAGAAGACCCTGATCCGGGTTGGGAACGACGAGTACGCCCGTGAAAACCGTTCCTTCGGGCTGACTACGCTGCGGAACCGGCACGTCGCCGTTTCCGGGTATACTATGAGGTTTGAGTTCAGGGGCAAAAGCGGAGTCCAACGATCTGTCTCAATAGTAGACCGTCGCATTGCCCAGATCGTGCAGCATTGTCAGACGCTGCCGGGTCAGGAACTGTTCAAGTACGTGGACGACGATGGACGGCGGCAGGACGTGGACTCGGGTGACATCAATCAGTATCTACGCGCCGTAACAGATCACGACATCTCGGCCAAGGACTTCCGAACCTGGGCAGCGACCATGCACACAGCGACCTTGCTGCGCGAGGTGGGCCCCGCCAGCTCACAGCGTGAGGCCAAAGCGAACGTGCTTAGGGCCATAGATCAGGTCGCCGAACGCCTGGGCAATACGCGGGCAGTCTGCCGCAAGTACTACGTGCACCCGATCATAGTCGAGGCCTACATGCAGGGCGCGGTCGTGGAACGACCGCCGGAACCTGACACCACGAAGCGCCGGCGGCGCACGGCAGCTTTGCGGGCTGACGAGATCGCGCTTCTGCAATTCATACAGCTGCACAAGCGGAATGCGCCGAACGGGGAGAGCGACGATCGAGCGTAGCACACACCCCCGTCCCACCCACCATCCCTTGCTACTCATCCCGCAGCACAACGACTCACCGCCCACATCCACGATCGAGGCAAACGATCTTGCACACTGCCGGGCTGGACAATTACACTCGTAGTCTCATGAAGACCCTGACACTCGTACGCCATGCCAAGTCCAGTTGGAAGGACCCGGCTCTCGCCGATCACGATCGCCCCCTGAACAAACGCGGCAAGCGCGATGCTCCTCGGATGGGAAAGCGACTGGCGCAAGCCAGCATCTGCCCCGACCTCATCATCACGAGCACAGCTGTCCGCGCCCGGACCACTGCCGAGACGATAGCGTCGGAGATCGGCTACCCGACGGCCCACATCCTGATGGACGAAGGCCTCTATCTCGCGGGCGCGAGTGGAGTATTGGAACTGATCCGCGGCCTGGGAGATGCGAACAATCATGTGATGTTGTTCGGCCACAACCCTGACATAACCAATCTGGTGAATCTCTTGACGGACGACCACATTGAGAACGTGCCGACCTGCGGGATCGTGCATATCAGGTTCCACACCACTACTTGGGCCAAGGTAGGCACCGTGCCAGCCGAGCTAATCAGCTTCGACTACCCCAAGAGGGTGGACGATTGACCCCCTGAATCCAAAGGAAGAGGAAACGATTCTGTACGCCGAGATCGATCCGGCGAAGCTGCTTGGCACGCAGTTACAGCTTGATACTGCATGTCACTATGCGTGCCCTGATATCTTCAGCCTCACGGTCGATCGTCAACCGAAGCCAATGATCCGGAGCATCGATGCAGAACTCGGCCTGGACGACAGCGACGTGGGGGCAGATGAATGATCATTGAGCGACTCGGACGGACGGTGGCACGCTGGGTCACGAGATGCGGGGCAGTTGCGCTCATCGGCATGACCGCAGCGGGCTGCAGACCGGACCGACGTCAAGCCGTAGCCAAACCTCTGGTCAGCTACCAGAGCTCTGGCCGTGTAGTCCGCCTTCAAGCCATAGCTGCGGTCGACGCCAACGTCGCTTGGGCGAGTGGTCTGCAGGGAACCTACCTTCGCACCGTCGACGGCGGCGCGACCTGGACCTCCGGGGTGGTACCGGGTGCAGATACGCTCCAATTCAGAGACATCGCTGCCTTCGATCCACAGGTTGCGTATCTCTTGGCGGCTGGATCTGGCAGTCTATCACGCATCTACAAGACCACAGACGGCGGAGTGAGCTGGAACCTCCAGTTCACCAACCGCGAACCTGCGGCGTTCTTCGACTGCATGGGGTTCTGGGACCGTAGCAATGGTCTGGCGTTCAGTGACGCTGTGGACGGCGAGTTCATAATTATAAGAACAACGAACGGTGAGAACTGGCAGCGCATTCCCCCAGACGGAGTGCCTGATGCCTTGCCGGGTGAGGGCAGTTTCGCTGCCAGTGGGATGTGTCTGGTTACTCACGGCGACAGCACGGCGTGGTTTGGCACCGGGGCCAGTAATGCGGCCCGGGTCTTCATGACGACCAATCGAGGCACAACTTGGTCGGTGGCGGCAACGCCAATTGTGAGCGGTCCGTCCGCCGGCATCACGGCTTTGACATTCCGCGACGACCTCAACGGCTTGGCGGCCGGCGGAGACATCGGCAATCTTGCCACATACAGTGACAACGTGATCCTGACCAACGACGGCGGGGTCAGCTGGACGCTAGTGGGTCGTCCTGCCTTCACAGGAGCGATCTACGGATTGGCCAGCGCCAGTGCAGACGGAACGTGGGTCTTGCTCGCGGTAGGGCCCGGCGGGCTCGACTACTCCGTCGACAACGGTTCTTCCTGGATCGCCCTAGACACACTGGAGTACTGGAGCGTCGACTTTGCTGCGCCAACTACAGGCTGGGCGGTCGGTCCAGCAGGCCGGATAGCCAAGATCCAACTGCAGCCATAGGTCCTTGCCGAATCACTCAACAGGCGTTATCTGAGGGACAGGGAATCACCGGGAGAGTCCCATGTCCAAAGGCCAAGAATACATCCAGCAAGTACAGAAGGCACTCTCCGCGTTTGAGGACGCAATAGTACATCGGGAGCATAAGAAGCTGTTGGAGAGTTCCGTGTCCGTGCAGCAGGACGTGGACAGAGCGCGTCAAAAGGTTGTAGACACGGTTGTGGAAATCGTGACTAAGGTGCGCTTGAACCAGTAGCAGCGCGCCGCTGGCGGACCGCCCTCCGGTAGACCGTGCCTGGCTCGGTCACGATCAGTGCCACAGCACCAACTATGACGCCCGCCGCGATGACCACGCGGGGGTTGAGCGGCTCCGCAGCCAGTATCCACCCCAACACAACTGCCACAACCGGATTCACGTACGCATAGGTCGCTGCACGTGCCGGTGTTGTCGACCTCATCAGCCAGATGTACGCGCTGAACGCCACCAGAGCGCCGAACACCACCAAGTACCAGAAGGCGACCCACGAACGCGGCGAAATGTCCGTGAGATCGACCGCAGACAGTTCGCCAGCGACCGTCGCGGCCAGCAGCAGCAGGACTCCTCCCGCCAACATGCTCATCGCCGTGGCAAGCGGCTGTGAGGGAGCCTGCTGAGCTTCCCTGGAATAGAGGGAACCCACGGCCCAGGCAAACGCCGCCAGCACTAGCACCAGTGCGCCGACAGGATCCACTCGCGCTCCACCCGCGACTCGCTCAGGACCGACTAACAAGAAGACACCACAGAACCCTACGAGCAATCCGACGACCACGAGCACCGAAGGCCGGCCTCTGCCCGTGACCCACGCCAACAGCACGACCCAGAACGGCACCGTTGTAACCAACAGAGCTGCGATACCAGAAGCAACAAACTGTTCAGCCCAGACAACGCCCCCGTTTCCCCCAAGCAGCATCAGTGCGCCTATCACCAGCGCCGAGCGCCAGTGATGCGGCGCCGGACGCGCGACTCCCCGTGCTCTCAAGCAGACGTACAGCACGCCTCCCGCCGTGATGAAGCGAACACCCGCCATGGTGAACGGGGGCATCGTGTCGATAGCAAAGCGAATCGCAAGGTACGTCGAGCCCCATATTAGGTAGACCGCGGCAAACGCTGCCACCAAGCGGGTCTTGGGAGGACTGTGGGCTGTCATGGTGAAACACTATAATCGGTATTGTTGGGAAGCGGCGGGGATCTCTCAGGGCCGGGAATCAAATGTGGCAATCAGATGATGAGCAGTAGTGGAGGAACCCGTTGGCCTGTCACCAGCTGCTGTTGCCACGCGAGCACGGCGCATACGCCGAGATCGTGTTTCCAGTTCTCACCGGCATTGCGCTTGGAGCACCTGCTGTCGCGTCAATCTGCTTTGGCGTTTCGGCGATAGCATTCTTCCTGATGCATGAGCCGGTCGCTGTTCTCAGGGGGATGCGAGGGACTCGAGCCAAAGAAATGTGGGTCGATCGGGCTAGGCAACGTACTGCCTGGCTGGCGGTTACCGCCGTCTTTGCCGGATCGACCGCAATGATGACCAGCTCGGCAGAGGGACGCGTCGCCGCCGCCGTGCCATTGGCGTGCGGTGCCGTCTTGCTCCCGGGGTTTCTGAGCGCGAGACTCAAGAGCCTCGTATCCGAGATCTTGGTGATCGCGACACTCTCCGGTGTGGTACTCCCCATGGCTGTTTCGAGTGGCGTCGCGTGGTCGCTGGCATGGGCCGCGGCTGGTGTGTGGTTCGTGACATTTCTACTTGGGACACTCGCGGTGCACGCAATCAAGGCAAAGACCGGCAAGGAGGTAGGCACCCGGTGGGCGATCATAGCGACCCCGATTCTGAGTGTCGTGACCGTAATCGCCAGTCTAGTTGCCGCCAGGTATCACTGGCTACCGCTCACAGTCTCCCTTGCCTTCCTGCTCGGTGGCCTGGTCGGGATCGCGTTGAGCGCCATCCGGATCCACCCACGACAGTTGAAGAGAGTCGGCTGGACGCTGGTCATTTCAAACGCAGTTGCTCTGGGACTGCTAATCGCCGCTTAGCCCTACGACACGGCCCTTCTCCCAGTCCTAGATGCGCAGCATCTTTAGTGCTCTTCGCAGCCCGGAGGTGACATGCCGTTGCCAACTCGCGAGTTGGGAACAAGCGGTCTCGAGATAACAACGCTGGGTTTTGGTGCTTGGGCAGCGGGCGGTGCGGGATGGGCGTTCGGATGGGGGCCGCAGGACGACGCACAGTCACTCGCAGCTATGAGACGTGCCCTCGAACTCGGCATCAATTGCATCGACACCGCACCCGTGTACGGACTGGGACATTCAGAAGAAGTCATCGGCCGGCTGCTGCGGGAGCTTCCGGCGAATCAACGCCCTTTGGTGTTCACCAAGTGCGGCCAGGTGTGGGATCCGGGTGATCCTGCGAAACCGGCGCGGTCTGATCTCCATCCCGACTCGATCCGCGGGGAATGCGAAGCTTCACTGCGACGCCTCGGGATCGATTGCATCGATCTGCTGCAGTTCCATTGGCCCGACAGGACCGGTGTCCCCATTGAGGATTCGTGGGGTGAGATGATTCGGCTGGTGGAACAAGGGAAGATCAGAGCTGTGGGAGTCTCCAACTTCGACGTGCCCTTGCTCGAGCGCTGCGAATCCATGCGACACGTGGACTCGCTGCAGCCGCCGTTCTCGATGATTCGACGCAAAGCGGCCTCGGACGTGATTCCGTGGTCAATCGAGCATGGTACCGGTGTCATCTGCTACAGTCCGATGCAGGCGGGACTGTTGACCGACACATTCACGACCGATCGGATGACTCGGTTATCGCCTGACGACTGGCGCCACAAGTCACCCGACTTCCACACGCCGCAGCTGGAGCGCAATCTCAAGTTGCGCGACTACATCAGGCCGGTCGCCGCACGTCACGATACCAGTGTCGCTGCGGTCGCAGTGGCGTGGACGTTGGCGTCGTCCGGGGTGACCGGCGCGATTGTCGGGGCGCGCGCGCCGAAACAAGTGGATGGGTGGATAGGTGCAGCGGACCTCACGCTCACGGCCGAGGATCTGGATGAGATAGCTGTAGCAATAGAACGGACCGGTGCCGGGGAAGGACCCGCGAGACCCGACTGACTGGCGAAGCCCATCCCGGTTCGATCAGACCAAAGTAGGGTTCTACGCATTGGACGTCGCCGCTTGGCTGCGACCGAACCTGTCGCGAAGGTGATCGCTGCCGAGAATCGTCAGGCCGCACGGCGACGTCACTTACGCTATCACGGTCGCGCTCGGGTGCGGGGCAAAGCACATTCAGCCTCACTGCCCAAAAGCCCCAGCTGCTGGGAGAAAAGCAATGCGAAGCAATCGACATTCCATCGTCACAGCGATTCTGTTCGTCACGGTGCCGTTCCCGCTGACCGCCCAACACTCGTCGCTCGACGAGCTGAAGCAGGAGGTGCGTCAAGAGGTCAGGTCGCTGGCCAAGCTCACCCAAGAGATCGTGGACATGGTGTTCAGTCATGCTGAGCTGGGGTTCCAGGAAAAGTGGACTGCGGCCTACTTGACGCGCGTTCTGGCTCAGGAGGGGTTCGACATCCAGATGGGCGTGGCTGGAATGCCGACGGGTTACGTGGCGACTTGGGGTAACGGTCACCCGGTCATCGGGTTCATGGGCGACATCGACGGGTTGCCGGAGACATCACAGCGACCCGGTGTTGCTTATCACGACCCGTTGATCCCCGGTGGTCCCGGTCACGGCGAGGGCCACAATACCGCGCCCGCGGTAGACATAACGGCGGCAATCGCCGTCAAGCGCATCATGGAGCGCCACGGCCTGGGCGGTACGCTCAAGGTCATACCCGGCGTCGCGGAAGAACTCGTGGCCAGCCGAACCTACATGGTCAACGCGGGCCTGTTCGACGGAATGGATGTGATGCTCTCGACACACGTGAGCCGCGGGATGAGCACGGGATGGGGAATCACCGGATCTGGCCTGGTCTCCACCATGTTCACTTTCCACGGCAAGTCCGCGCACGGTGCCGGTTCTCCTTGGGCGGGACGTAGCGCACTGGATGCAGTGGAGTTGATGAACGTGGGCTGGAACTTCCGCCGCGAACACCTGCGGCTACAGCACCGGTCGCACTACATCGTGGCGCGTGGCGGCAATCAGCCCAACGTCGTGCCTTCCGAGGCCACGGTGTGGTACTACTTCCGCGAACTCGACTACCCTCGGATCAAGGAACTGCACAGACTGGGACAGACGATGGCTGAGGCTGCCGCAATGATGACTTCTACGACCGTGGAAGAGCGCGTGCTCGGCTCGGCGTGGCCATCCACGATGAGCAAGCCGCTGGCGCAGCGGATGCAAGCCAACATCGATCAGGTGGGTATGCCGGAGTGGTCTGAGGCAGATATAGTGCTGGCCAAGGCAGCGCAACGACTGATGGGAGTAGAAGAACAGGGGTTGCCGACGGAAGTCGACACCCTCAGGGAATTCAGTCAAGGAATGGGCGGCGGCAGCGACGACATCGCCGAGGTTTCATGGAACGTGCCGACCGTGAGACTGCGCTACCCAGCGAACATCCCTGGCATGACGGGGCACCACTGGTCCAGCGGTATCGCGGTGGCCACGCCGATTGCACACAAGGGATCGAACGCGGGTGCTCAGGTGATAGCAATGACGGCAATCGATGTGCTATTAGATCCCCAACTGGTCGAGGAGGCCTGGCGTTATCACCGCGAAGTCCAGACGAAAGATTACCAGTGGGTGTCGCTGATTCCTGAGGGAACGGAGCCACCCATATTCCTCAACGAGGAAAAGATGAAGCAGTACCGACCGCAGTTGGAGAAGTTGATCTACGATCCCAGCAAGTACGACACCTATTTGGACCAGCTGGGGGTGGTCTACCCGACTCTCATGCCGGACTCGTCCACTGGAGGTATCAACCCCTAGTTCGGCGCGAGCAGAGATTACCGGCCAAGGCAGACCCCGGCACGGGACTGGGGTCTGCCCCCAGTACTTCGTCATCCACACGGCAAGAATCGCATCGTGGTAGGATCCCACCGTATCTATGTGGGCAGGCTAGAACGCGGCGAGAGCGTCACGGTGGATTCTCCAGCGGCGATCCTGGCGGTGCTGGATGCCTAGCCGTCTCTAGCTCGGGCAACGAACGCACGGGTCCAATAGCCCAAGAACTCATCTGAGCGATCGACGCACCAATCCCTCTGCTTGCCGTCTAAGGAGTATGTGTACGCTTCGTGCATACAGAGTTCGCGGATGTATTGCCGCCGACCCCTCTTGGACTTGGCTGCGAGGACAAAGTCCGGGTGGTTGACGTTGATGCGAAAAGCCTTGCGCTCGCGGACAACCCGTATGTTAGGGGGAGCCTTTGTGAAACCGGCATACGGTACAGTCGGAAGACGTCCCGTGCCTCCCTTGCGCCCAGTTTGACCAACCTTCCTTCCAGGTTCTCCTCCTCCAGCACAGCCTTCTCCAGCTAGAACCTCCTGCCATCCTTCTTCATCCCCCCGTCCAGAACTGGTTACCGTGGACGCGAGTTCCGAGTCCTTGAACACGTCCTTTAGATGCTGCATCCACTCGTCAAGCATCGCTGCGTCGCGGGCCTCGGCAGACGTCCGGATTCGCTCCTCAATGATCCTACCCAGTTCCTCCTCAAGGTCCAACATCTTATCGAGCCAGACCTCGAATTCCTTCGTCTCCTGGAATCCTGTTCTGGAGGCATTGATCGGAGCGATGTCTCCTGATATCGCTCCGTGAAGCATCCCTTGCGTGAAGGCGTTGTGCCCGTCGAAGATCGGCACGTCCGAGATCAGAAAGTTCGCCTGACCGAGGTGTGTGACGTTTACCGAGGCAAGATCGGATGGCTCGGCCAGGATCAGGAGAGACACATCAATCGAAGCCCTGGGACTGAGCTCCTTAGCTCTAATGGTGCGCTCAAACCGTTCTCCTTCAAGAGGTGGAACAAAGGAAACCACATCCCGGCCATTCACGCCAATCTCGATACCCTTGCCGAGGAGGGAGCCCCATCTACGCTTTATGTCCTTTATAACGCGGTCCTTGCTGAAGCGGTATTTGAGGTTCTTAGGACTCACACCGCTGATTCGAATCTCCGTTCCAGCGTACGGGAGCGGGTTGCCCTTCTTACTCCCAACTCGGCCGGTTCCAAGGTTATCCCGATCGAGAGTGACCCAGACAACTCGCCCACCTTTGTGGGATAGCGTGGTCATTGATTTGCCGATGGTGACGAAGGAAAGCATGCCGACGCCCTTCTCACCGAGTTTTCCTACCTTCTTGGAAGCGCAGATGGACTGGAAGATCCGGCGTGCCTCACGCAGCTGCGTGATCGGCCTAGCGTCGCCTCGAATCCGGATCTGATGTCTGAGACTATCCACCTCCACGTCAATGTGTTTGGCTCCCTCATCAAGCAGGTTCTGGATCAACTAACGCTAATATCAAGTTATAGAGTCTTAATAACGAAGATTACGCAACTACGGCCGGAAGCTACGCAAGATCTCCTGTAAAACTGACTGCCTACGGGGAAGAGCTTTGGTTTCGGTGCCCAGGTCGAAAACCCTAGACGCCAAATTCGGTGAGCTCTCTGGGCAATAGAAAAGCGACCCTAGCTAACCCAAAGTCGCTCTTGTAGTTACATGATTGCCCCGCCAGGGCTCGAACCTGGACTCTTCTGATCCAGAGTCAGACGTGTTGCCAGTTACACCACGGGGCACCGATCAGATACTGCCAAGTGGAGCTGAGGGGAGTCGAACCCCTGACCTCCTGGGTGCGATCCAGGCGCTCTCCCAACTGAGCTACAGCCCCAAGATGACATCCCACGGTAGCGCGATGGGACGGGGTAGGCAACGTATTGGGCCGGCGAAACCTGGTCAAGCCCGTCTGGTCGCTCGCTCCCGCTACGTGCCGGCGGCCGGGCACCGTCCCTCACTCCAAGCGGGGGACTTCACTGCGTCCGGCCATCACTGCTCGAATGCCCTGTTCGGTGGCTTCTCGTCAGCATGTGGCACCGCAATCTCCAGGCCATCCTTTGCCGCAACCACGTCGCTGAACACCGCCTGGGCTTGCTCGACTAACACCTTCGCACTGACCGAATAGCGCGCGGAGAAGTGTGTGAGCACCAGCCGTTTGACTCGGGCTGCCAACGCGACCTGCGCGGCTTCGGCTGCCGTGGAATGATCCGTCTCGCACGCTCTGTCCTTTTCATCGTTTCCGAAGGTGGCGTCATGCACCAGCAGGTCAGCACCCTCTGCCGCGGCAACCACGCTCTCACACGGCCGCGTATCCCCACTCAGCACAACCAGGCGACCGGGCCGGGCGGGCCCCACCAGATCATCCGGCCTCACCACCCTATGGTCGGGCAGTTCCACCGACTCGCCCCTGTGCAGCCTGCCCCACAACGGGCCCTCAGGCACGCCCAACTCGGTCGCCCGCTCGGGATTGAACCGTCCCAGCCGCTCGTGCTCACGCAATGCGTACCCCAGCGCCGCGCCACCGTGTTTTACATCGATCACCTCGATCGCGTATTCATGCCGATCCAGTCGGTCCCCCGGCTTCAACTCGCGCACTTCGATCGGGAACGTTGGCCGCTCCAGCCCCAAGTTGATGGCTGAGCCCAGCACCCGCTTGGCACCGGGAGGGCCGTAGCAAACCATGGGTTCAGTCCGCCCCTGCAACGCCAGCGTGCGGATCAGCCCGATGACACCCAGATAATGATCGGCATGGAAATGCGTGAAGAAGATTTCTGACAAAGAGAAGCCCACACCGTAGCGCATCATCTGCCGCTGGGTTCCCTCACCGCAGTCGAACAGTAACGTCTCTCCCGCGCGCGTAATCGCAATGGATGAAACCGAACGTTCCACGGTAGGGCGAGCGGCAGAGGTACCCAGAAAGGTCAGGGACAACATGAAGCGAATATAACGGGAACTAAGGGACCCCCCGACTAGAACAATGAGATGTTAGTGTATCTCCCCGGTCTCTCACGCACGTCGTCAAGCAGTTTCCTCAGTGACACCAGCAACTCGTGCAAATCGTCGTGTATCGTCTTGTCCTTGAGCAGCATACCGACCGACCCACTGGTATCGCTCATCTGCTGCAGCATCGCGCTGAGAGCCATCGTCGCTCCGGCGAGCCCCTGGGCCATCTCCGTTACGTTTTCGGTCAGTTCGTCGAGCTGCGAAAGTGACTCATGGATGCCGGGATTGGCCAGCGTGGTATCGAGTCGCAGCGCAACCTGCTCCAGTGCCTCAAACGACGCTGCGGCCTGTGCCACTAGCGGCCCTTCGCCGGTACGTGCAATCACGTCTAATGCCCGTTCAGTCGCCTGCAGCGTATTATGCACATCTTCCGCCATCTGAGCCGTCAACAGCCGCTGCATTCCGATAAGCACCTCAACCGCCTCATCTGCCAAGCCGTCGACTGCATCGGTAATCTCACTCCCGCTGCTGCCAATGATTGCCTGACCCTCCGCGAGCAATGTCTCTGACGCACCAGGGCTGTAATCCACATACTTGGCGCCTAGAAAGTCGAGCGACTTGATTGTGACCTGGGCATCGATCTTCGGGGGGAATCGTCGATTCACCTCCAAGGTCACCAGCACCCGGCCTTCATCCTGAAGGTCCCGTCTTGCCACACGTCCCACGCCAACTCCGGAGATCTGGACGGGGTCTCCCACATTCAGGTTGCCGACTTCGGTGAACTCCACCGGAATCTCGATCTGAGATGTGCGGAACGACCGGCCCGTGAGCCACATCAGTCCCGCGAAAAACCCGGTGATGGCCACGACGACCAACAATCCGACCGAGACTTCTTGCTTGTAATAGAGATCCATTGGAACCGGCCCTTCGAATCACAACTATTTACCGAAAATCGCGCTCCAGGAACTGCTGCACAGCCTGATTGTCTGCCTCTCTGAACTCTTCTGGCGAACCAATTGCCTGTATTCTGCCATCAGACAACAACGCAATCCGATCAGCGACACGGAACGATCCCCTCACATCGTGGGATACAACAACGCTGGTCACACCTAGTTCGTCGCACAGCTTCTCGACCAAGGAATCGATTATGTCAGCATTGACGGGATCCAATCCCGAGGTGGGCTCGTCGTACAGCAGATACGTCGGCTGCCCCGCAATCGCTCTAGCCAGCCCAACGCGCTTCCTCATACCTCCGGACAGATCAGCCGGATACTTCGATGCCGTGTTCTGTGGCAGGTTCACGAGACCCAAACATTCCAGGACTCGATTGTGGCAGTACGCTTTGTCGGAAGCACATGCGTCGTCAGTAATCCCAAGCTTTATGTTCTCGAACACATTCATCGAGTCGAAAAGGGCGCCAAACTGGAACACGTAGCCTATGGTGTTGCGAAGCCTTGAGAGCTCATTCCGCTTCAAGTGCACCACATCCATTCCGTCGACGTTGACCGTTCCACTGTCGGGGTGAAGCAGGCCGTTTATGTGCTTCAGCAACACACTCTTGCCAGTTCCCGATGGGCCCAGCAGTGCCACCGTCTCGCCCCGCCGCACGTCAAAATCGACCCCGTCCAGGACCACAAGATCGCCGAAGCGTTTGTGGACACCCTTAAGGGTGATCATTGGACACACATCCTCAGGCTAACGTAGGCGCACAATTCAACGCCAAGTGTGCCACCACACACTATCTCAACGGACACAATGCTCTCGCTCATGACACGCCCCTCACTGCAACAGCACTTTCGCGAGAGCCACGTCCAGGAAGAGGATCAGCACCGAGGCGCTCACCACGGCAGCAGTCGTAGACCGTCCGACACCTTCGGCACCCTGCTTCGTGCTGAAGCCCATGTAGCACGGGACAATCGTTATCGCGAGCCCAAAGGCGAACGACTTTATCATCGAGTACCAGAGGTCGAAGGGTCGGAAGAAGTAGCGAGCACCGTACACGAAATCCGCATTGCTGATTCCCAGAGACCCTTTTGCCGCGACCCACCCAGCGGCGATGCCCACCGCATCCGCGAAGACAACCAGGACAGGCAACATCAACGTCCCGGCAACGACCCGCGGGATGATCAGATGTGAAACCGAGGAGCGGCCCAGGCTTTCGAGCGCGTCGATCTGCTCAGTGACGCGCATTGTCCCCAGTTCGGCTGCATAGCGCGCGCCGATACGGCCAGCGAGAATGAGGCCGGTCAGCACCGGTCCCAGCTCGAGCACAATCGACTCGACAATCACGCCTGCGGCGAAGTAGACCGGGATACCGCCTGTGAACTGATATCCCGCCTGCAATGAAGTGACCCCACCAGCGAATGCGGCGGTCAACAGAACTATGAACAACGAGCCGTAGCCCACATGCACACCCTGCTCCACAGCCCGCGGTGCCCAGATCCGCCACTGAGGCAGCCCGCGGATCACCTCCCAGAGTAGATAGGCTATGCGCCCCACATGGCTGGCTGCCCCCAAGCTGGCCCGGCCGACGAGCCTCATGACGCCAGCCGCCGGCTGTGACTTGGTCTGGTAGTAGGCATCAGTCAGACGCCAGTTGCGTGCCATCAATACCCACCGTCCAGTACGTTCCTCATGGCCGTACGGCTCCGCAGTTCACAGTGTCCGGTCAATCCCCACCAGCAGCCTCGCAGAGTCCAGGTGCCAAGGAGTAACACATACGTGACAAGCAAGCGTCAAGAGACAGTGACTGAAGCGTGAGTGCCGTCATCCAGCGTCTCTCATCAACGGTCCCCTCAAAGCACCACGCCTGTGAAGAGCGATAGCAACGCCAGCACGCCCGCCACGTACGATATCAGAACTAGTCGGCGGCTGTATCGGTCTACGGCAGGCAGCAGGCGGCCGTCGTCCGTGGGTACGGCTATTCCGCCCAACTTGACCGCCGTTGGGACTCCAACTAGCAAGACCAGCGCGCCACCGATCAGACCTGCCCCCTGCATTATCCACACGCCTATCGAGGGTACCGTGTTCTCCGCCGCTCCATTCTGAACCAGCAGCATTGTCCAGACGATCCCGGTCCCAAGAGTCAGCAGAGCACCAAGACCGACGACGAGTGTGTGAACCTGGGTCAGTAGACGGTACACGACCGCCTGAACCACTGGCGACTCGCGCCGGACATTGACCGCCAGCAGGATGGCCGCCGCGGCCCCTCCAATCCAGAGCGCAGAGCCCAGAAAGTGAATGAAACGAACGGTGAGCACTATTCAGATCCCTCCTGTACCAGATCGGGCTCCAGCTCCCGACGGCCAGCGAACCCGGCGTCTAGCTCATGCCAATGCGTGATCTCTGCTTCTCCCAGCTTCCAGCAGAGGAAGATGTCCCGGCCCTCTAGCTGTGAAAAGAAATCGACCAGCCCGTCGTCAAAACCCTTGAAGACACAACCAACCGCTGACAGTTCATCCAGATAGCCCGTTATTTGTTGCGCGACCTTCTCTACCTCTTCACGCAGGGCCACCTGCTCTTTGGTCTCGCCAAGCTCGCTGCGGCTACCGGCAGCTATGACTTCGTAGCGCCTCACCCCATCCTGCCAACTCTTGTAAGACCTGACTATGTCAGACACTATTGGGCGTACGTACGGGAGCGTCCTGTTTGCCTCCTCCACCGTAAAGTATCTGATCGACTTGTCTGCCATCCGAGTTGTCCCCAAAAGCGACGGTACCGGTTCCATAATCACGGACGAGAACGGAGCGGGCCACTCATTGCCCAGCGATATCCGACCCCACCGCGGTGTCCTCATCAAGCTCGACAGTGGCGCCGGATCGAGGATCCAGTGGCTACGCCGACACGGCCGATGGCGAAAGGTAACGGGGTCCTGCATCCCTCCAAGACCAATCAGGACTGCTCGGATGGGCTCACGGCCTCCCCCCCCTTACCCAGCGATCCAGTTCGCGGCTCGCTGCGCGATACCCCTCCTCCACGTAGGTTACCACCGAGTCGAGGGCAAATGTCGCCTGCTGCTGGCGTTGCGGCCGGACCAACACCATTGGCACTCCCCTATTCCGCCATCGGGCGACTTCCTGCTCTACCTGCGCAGCCATCAGGATGCGCAGCGCCGCAGAGTGTGCGCGAACCAACGCGGGGAACACTGGTTCTCGCTCCGCTGGATCCGCGTACAGCGATGGCCCTGCATCAACCGCGAATATCATGTCAGGCTGGAACTCACCTGCCACATCGAGCGGCAGTACCGCCCTCATTCCTCCGTCGATGCATGCCCGATCCCCGATTCGGCCCGCCGGATAGTATAGCGGCAGCGCACACGATGCGTAGAGTGCATCCACCAACGGTACGTGGACCCGACCGCCGGCACCCAACAGCAATAGTTCACCGCTCTGGGCGTCGACCGTGGTCACCGTGAGCGGTACTCCGAGCTCATCGAACTGCCGCGCTGGCACCAGCCGGCCGATCGTGCGGCGCAGCGGCGCAGCCTGCAACAGGCTGGATGCAAAGGGCCCCAGAAGCGCTCCGAGTGACAAGGCGGCCACGTCCCCACGGTCGATGGAAGTGATACGCTTCAGGACATCCGGGTACGAGAGCCCGCTGGCAAATGCCGCCGCCACCACCGCTCCCATCGATGTGCCGACATAGTGTGCCGGTGTGATATCTATCTCCCTCAAGGCCTCGATCGCTCCGACGTGAGCCGCCGCTTTGGCACCCCCGCCGCTGAACACAGCGATAACGCGTATTGGCTTCACTGCAGTCCAGCTCCCGGTTGTTGGAGCCTCCGATGGCGCCTTTCCTTGGCGTGTTCATACCACTCCCGTTCCTGTGCCGATCCCGGCTCCACTGGCGGCACCGGAGTAGGGCGCCCATCCCCGTCGATGGCCACGAACGTCAGGTAGCAGCTATTCGTGTGTCGTCGCTCGCCAGTCAGGATATTCTCAGCCTCGACCCTGACCCCCACGTCTATTGAAGTGCGGCCCACATAGTTCACATTCGCCTTGGCAATCACCAGCTCACCCAAGTGGATTGGCTCCCTGAACTCCACCCGTTCGATCGAAACCGTCACACAAGGGTTCTGTGCGTGACGGACCGCTGCGACGGCAGCCGCACGATCGATCAGTGAGAGTATCACACCACCGAACACGTTCCCCAGATTGTTGGCCATGTTCGGCATCATCAGCTCAGTCATCGTGGACTGGGATGCGCTGGCGGGACGGGAGGGAAGTCGGCTGGAGTGCATGGTCTCTCCTTCCCTGTACTCACTCACATTGCCGCTCTTGCCCCTGCAGGCTGAGGGGAGCGAGTCGGGCAGTTGAATGGGATGGGTGCTAGTAGTCCACCGGTCGCAAATACGATTCACCTATGGCCGTTCCGCTGACAAGCGCCACGGTCGGCAAGCGTCGCTTCCAGTGAGTGCTGTTGAGCCTATCGCTCACCAAATCGACGTCGGCGGCCGGGAAACCGAGCGCCACGATCTGATGGCGCTGCAGTCCTTTGAGCAGGTAATGCAGTATCCGGTCAGCCACATCATAGGTGATGCCAAGATCACCCTCGTCGGTTTGACCCTCAACGAGGTCTGCCGTTGCCGGTTTCGCCAGGATCACCTCAGGAACACCGACGTATTTCGCCAGCTGACGCACCTGAGACTTGAACAGGTCTCCCAACGGATTCACCGGGGGAGAGTCGTCGGCGTGCCAGGTGTAGTACCCCAACAGGCGCTCTGTCTTGTTTCCGGTGCCCAGCGGAAGAGCATCGTACTTGGCCGAAAGATCGAATAGCGCAACCATCCTAAGGCGAGCCATCACGTTGCCGCGCCGAGTGGGATTCGTGTCGCCATGCGCCGCGTCGACGTAGCCGTCCACGGCTGCGGTGATATCGACTGTTTCGAGACAGATGCCAAGTCGATTGGCAACTAGTTCGGCATGCTCCAGGCTCTCCTGGCTCGAGGTGCGGTATGGCATACGTACGCCAATCACGTTTTCCGGCCCCAGTGCCTGCGCCGCCAGCGTCGCCGTCAGCGCACTGTCGACTCCTCCAGAGAGACCTACGATGCCCTTGTTGAACCCGCGACGGCGCACGACCTCGTCTCGCAGGAATGCTACCAGCCAGCGCGACGTCAAGTCACAATCAACTGACATCGGATCAGGACTCTCGCCACCAACCATTGAGGGCAGCTCGGCCTGTGGCGGGGTCGCCAGCCCATCAGCCGGGTCGCGAGCCGCGTCGTACTTAGCCTCCACGCGATCAGTGTCGATGGAGCGCAGCAGGTTTAACAGCTGGGTCTCCAGATCACTTAATAGCGGCTGTGCTGCGCGTGCCCTCGTAATAGCATCCAGCTCGATATCGGCCTCCAATACTGCCTCTTCGAAAACCGGCCCTCGAGCCAACACCAATCCATTGGGTCCCACCACCGTCGAACTTCCCTGAAATCCCTTCCCGCCCTCAAACCCGACTAGTTGTGCTAGAACCACGAACACACCATGCTCTTCTGCCATGTGCTGCACCAGCCGTTCCCAGCGCTCCACGCTGGCAGGACGCGACTGGACTTCCGCGGGGCATCCCTCTGCCGGCGCAACTCCGCGGGCCGGCGCCGCACTGAGCACCAAGATCAGCTGTGCTCCATCAAGGGCCGCCAAAGTACCAGTGATCGAGTGCCAAGCGTCTTCACACACCAGCATCGCTGCCCTGCCCCACCGGGTGTCGAAGGCATACACCCTGGACCCCGGTTCAACGAACCGGTGCTCGTCGAACAAGCCATATGTCGGGAGAAACACCTTGCGATGAACGTGCTGCACCTCTGCCGCACCACCCAGCGAGGCGTATAGCGCCGAGTTGTAGTACTGATTGCGGAATTCCTCGTAGAAGCCGATCGCTACGTCCAGCGCCGGCGCACCGGAGTCGGCGTGTAGTCGAGCGAGGTCCCGCATTAGGGTCCCCGCAGTGACCGCGACGTCTCGTACACCACCCTCCAAGAAGTAGCCCGACATTACAGTCTCGGGAAACACAACAAGGTCGGGAGGTTCGGCCCATGACGCAATGTCGACGAGCACCGACTCCACGCGCCTCAGGTTGTCAGCGTAGTCAGCTTTCGTCGGTCTGATCTGGGCAACTGCAACGCGTACTCTCATTACGACAGAAGATACACAGCTGGCTCGTGGGGAGTAGAGGATTGGTCTTGAGTCTGGCGTGGTGACTCCTATCAACTAAACCCTGCAGGATAGCGGCCCTTAGCGGGAAGGGATCACCGCCAAAGCGGTTCGAAAAATAGCCGAAGACACACGTCACCTTCTCTCTCAACTCGGCAATCGACGGCGACCACATGGAGAGGGTTCTCTTGAATGAGTCCGGCTCCTGTGACCGCCCGGTCCGGCCCACATTGCACGCAATCCATCTCACGTACGCGAAGTCTGCCGTCGGCTGACTGGCGAGGTCCAACATCAGTCTGCGCCTTATCCATCTGTCGTCTGCCAGGGCCAGCGCCACGTTACGGGACCGCAACAGGTCGAGCAGTGCCGCCGTGAGCCAATCAGCTCTTCTACACTCAAGCACCCACTTGAACCCGGCTGGCAGTGAGTTGATGAGATTCCACAGGGCCGCGCGCGTGTCGGCGGTCGGTGCCAGCCGGGCTGAGATTGTGAGTAGAAGTGGGCCTAGGCTGTTCTCGAGCAGGACAAGCCGTTCCAAGAAGCGGCATATCAGCCGACCTGTGTCCACAAGGCGACGTTCATAGGTTATCTGCTGGGGCACCTTGAAGGCAAACTGGAAGGTGTCGGGCACAGCATCACGCCAACTCTCTACGAGTGACATCGGCGGAATGCCCGCGAAGGTGTCGGCAACCTCAACCGTCGGGAAATCGACGGCGTATCTTGTCAGCTTCTCGATCTCCCCGCTCCCGCTTCCATAGTAGGAGCCTACCCAATCCTGGTGGTTCCACCCATGACACCCGAGAAGCAACGGGGCCGCCATTGGCGTCTGTCTACTTTGCAGCTCGGTGCCAATACATCCGCATCTCGGCTATCTTCCCTCCGATAGTCTCACAAAACAAAGCGCCCCTTACGTCCATCAACTGTCCCGTTCTGCGACGGCGGAATGTGCACTTGATTTCGGTGGCAAACCACGGACCGGCAACGAACAGCTCGCCAAAACGAAAGGCTATCTCGGCCTGTTCACGCGGGATGTCTTTCCAGTACTCGAGGATTGCCGACTTGCCCAACAACGGGGCGTCGAACGGACTGGGGGAGAAAGTCCCATCTTCGGTGAAGAGTTCGGCTATCTCATCTGGTTCGCCTCGCTCCCACCCCCTGCCGAACCTCTCGATCAGTCCGACGTACTCGGCCTGCAGTTCCTTCCATCCGACAGATGTATTCATGGTTGCCCGTACACTAGGTTGAACCCCATCCAAAGCTTAGACCGTCAGGGTTGCGCACGCCACCCCACCCGCCAGCTCGTGGTCATCGACACAGACCCCGGAATCGACGATCTGGTGGCCCTGGCGCTTGCAGTCACATCACCCCACTTGGAGATCGTAGCCATCACCACCACCTACGGCAACGCAACGCTGGAATCCACCACGAGGAATACCCGTGAGCTGCTGCGCCTCGCCGACCGTGGTGACGTTCCTCTGTACCGCGGATGTGACCGGCCCTTGGTCCGTGATCTGGTTACGGCCCCGGAGACCCACGGGATCACGGGGGTGGGGTACGCGACTGTACCGGCCCCCGCGCCGACTGACGGCCTGCCAAACCACCGAGCCCTGTTGCAGGTATTAGCCCAGTGCCGGGAACCGATCGTTCTTGTCACACTCGGTCCGCTCACCAACCTGGCATGGGCACTGAGGCAAGATAGCGATTTGGTCAGGTTGCGGATCGCGCGGCATATCGGGATGTTCGGTAGCCTAGCGGAGCGTGGCAGCATTCATCGCTGGGCGGATTTCAACACCTGGTGCGATCCTGAAGCGGCTGACCTGGTATTGCGCGCCGGGATCAATACAGTCATGGTAGGACTCGACGTAACTCGGAGAATGGTGATGCGACCCGACGAAGTGCAGTCGATAGCGTCATCGCGTGACCCGGTAGTAAGATGGCTCGGTGAGGCGTTACAGTACTACGTCGAGTCTCACGCACGGCGGGGACGGCTGGACGGCTGTGCGTTGAACGATGTCGTCGCCGTAGGGGAGCTGGTGTCACCGGGCCTGTTGCAGGTTGCTGACCGCAGGCTATGTATTGATCTTGACGACGGTGAACACCAGGGGCATACAAGGCAGCATTCTGCCGGTCGGAAAACCTGTGTCGCTGTCGACGTAGATGTGGAGCACATGCGCTTCTTGCTCGCACACGTGTTCGGGGACGATTGGCGAGCCCAGCAGACCGCAGGAGGAATCGAATGACGGCTGGTCACGTGCAGGTCGCGGTAGTGGGAATGGGCGAAGTGGGCAGAGGATGGGCTGCTTTGTGCGTGGCTGCCGGATGGCCCGTAGCAGTCTACGACAACGAGGCGCAGGCTCTCCGAGACGCACCTGGCGAGATCGAGGCGCGGTCGCGGGCTCTCGTCACGCTCGGGCAGGCCACGCAGGGCGCGGTGGACACAGGAATCGAGTCGCTCAGGATCGGCCGTAGCCTGCTACAGGCCTGCGGCGACGCAGCCTGGGTAGTAGAGGCTGTACGCGAAGACCTGCTGGTCAAACAGAAGGTTCTCGAAGGAATAGAATCGGTCGCCGGCAAAGCTCGCGTCATCACCAGCTCATCCAGCGGATTGAGCGCCAAAGACGTGGCGGGCCGCTGCTTGCGGCAAGAACGTTGTCTCGTGGCACACCCCCTCAATCCCGTTGAACTCATACCCTTGGTTGAGCTCGCACCCAGCCCGTTCACGGACGGAGCCCTGGTGGAGCTGCTCAAGGGATGGCTACGTGCACTCGGTCGAATACCGGTGGTTCTGAACAAGCAGGTTCCGGGCAACGTGGCGAACCGCATCGCGGCTGCCGTGTGGCGCGAAGCGATCGACCTAGTGCTCGAGGGCGTCATCGACGTAGACGACCTGGATCGTGCAGTGTCATTGGGCCCTGCCCTGAGCTGGGCTGCAGCGGGTCCCCATTTGACCTATCACCTCGCGGCCGGGACCAAGGGCTTGGACGGTTTTCTCCAACACCTGCTACACACGTTTGAGAACACGTGGGCCGATCTGGCTACTTGGTCAAAGCTCGAGCCAGAGCAGGGAAGCAAGTTGATCCACGCGATTGAGCGTACGTATCAGGATACGGTCGAGAAACTCAGGCCATTACGCGACAAGCGGCTCGCCGGCATCTTACGCAGTCTGGAACGAACCCGGCGGACTGTGGCCATGCGTTACATCCAGGAGGAGTAGGGTCAGCCGGATCAGCCAACTTCCTTTTCCACGGCGACGCAGAGCAGTGATTCAGCCAACTCGTGACCGATGACCTGCTCCTTCGCAGGGGGGCCAGCCAGCTCGATTGTGGTCGGCCCACGGAAGGGCTGTCGGGCAACCACTTCGAACGATACGCCTGGCTTCAGCCCAAGAGAGGCAATGAAGCGCAGGCGGGCTGCATCTCGGTCGCCTACCATCCGGAATTCAGCTATTCCTCCAACGGGGACATCGGAGAGGGAGACGTAATCGGGCATCTCAATGGCGCCATCCTTGGTCGGAATCGGAGCACCGTGAGGATCGTACCTGGGATTGCCCAGTGCCATTGCCATGCGCTCGATCAGCTCGTCTGAAACCGCGTGTTCCAGGCGCTCGGCTTCGCTGTGGACCGAGTCCCAGTCGTAGCCCAGCTTCGTGGTCAAGTAGGTCTCGACCACGCGATGGCGGCGCACCATCCTCAGCGCGGTTCGCCTGCCGTCTTCCGTGAGCTGGACACCTCGGTAGGGAACGTGCCGGAGCAGACCCGCTTCCGAAAGCCGCTTGATCATGCCGCTGACCGAGGGGGGAGCCACCTCGAGTGAGGTGGCGATGGCGCTGGTCTGTGCCGGAGTTCCGTCCAGCTCGAGCTCGTAGATGGCCTTGAGGTAATCCTCTACGGACTTGGTCAGCGCCGGCGCGCTGGATGGCTGGGTCAATCGACTCTCCGAGGACTTTTCTGCCAGCCTAAAGCTCGACAGAGCCGCTGCGAAAAGCAACCCTAGTAGGAGTATTCTAATCTGCTAACTCTATGATGGGTTTGATGATATGCTCTGTCATCCCCCAAATGACGTGGGGTCCAATGACATACGAACTGACCTCCAAACGCTTGCCTCTTACCGTGAGACTCGACTGGGCTGCTGAGTTCCGCAATTCCGAAAGGGGTACCCACAGGTGCAGCGTCACCTCGTCACTGATCTGCACTACCGGCTGGTGCGGCAGCCCGAAGACGAACGGTCGGACTACGATCGGCGGCAGCACACTAGTCCGGGGATGGAGATCATCGAGTTCTCCCAGGACCTGGTCCTCAGTGAGTTCGATTCCAGTCTCTTCATGAGTCTCGCGGCGCACGGTGTGCAGCAGACTGGAATCCCCGGGTTCCTGCCGTCCACCCGGCAGCGCCATTTGCCCGGACCAAGGATCTCCGTGCCGTTCGGCACGTTTGATTAGGAGAAGTTCGGGATCTCCCGACCTTCCTGGCGCCAGCACGACTGCCACTGCCGCCCGCATGGCACTGGGCTCTTCGATCCGATGCGGGCAATGGCGGCGCAGAAAACTGGTGATCGACCTGAGCACCAAGCTAGGCACGACGCTGCTGCCAGACAAAGGAACACACGGCTTCGTTTCCTGTAGACATAGGTTAGGGTGACCAGCGCGTTAGGCCCTTGCGCGCGTAACTATATTGTGACCGGGAAGCAGGGTGCGCAGGAACACGCCACTTCTCCAAGGAGGTAACCTATTCGGAGCTTCGGTGTCGGACTTCTCGCACTAGCAACGGTGGCAGCCGCTGGGATATTCCTGCGGCGTCGCCGACACGCCCCGGCTCGTACAGGCTCCAGTCGCTGTCAGACTCACGTCGACCAACTCTACGCAGCCGGCATGTAACTCCCACTCGCGAGGGCTCCGTCGGGAGCCCTCGCCGCATTTGGCCCTACCTCATGTGAGATGGCCGGCGAACCAGCCGACCGTGGCGTCCATGGCCTCCCGCAATTCTCCAGAATAACCTTTCCAGGGGTGTTGTGCACCGAACGCGTGCGTCCCGTTTTCTACGATCTGGAGTCTGGTCGTCTCATGGCTCGCAGCCCTGAAGAGTTCTCGTGCTTCGGCAACGGGTACCGATTCATCGTCAGAACCGTGTATGATCAGCCAATCTGCGCTCACGCATGTTGCGGCCTTGAGAGTATCGAGAGCCTCCGCCCGCTGGTCGACATCTTCGAGCAGGTCGGTGTAAAGCGGCAACACCTCACCCGTGCGCGCGTTGACTATGTCGAGTTCCCCGTCGGACCGCCACCGCACCACAGTCTCCACGTCCCAGCGGAAAGATCTGGCGATTGCAGCCCAGGTCACGAGTGCTCGCACTGCAGGATCCCGACCAGCATGGAGAATCACGATCCCGCCACCGCGACTGTGGCCGAACAGTCCATAAGTCGATGTCCCGGGAAGGTCGGGGACCAGATTGCCCGCAACCAGCGCGTCGGCAACAGTGGCCAGATCCTGCAGGTCTCCAGAATAGGTGCCATGCCCGAATCGCTTGCGCTCCGTGAAGCTCATTCCATCCGGACCAACACCGCTGCTGCTGAAGTTGAAGCTGACGGCAGTCAGGCCAGCCCGGGCCAGACGCTCTGCCAACTTGGGAAAGAAGCCCCAGTCCTTGAAACCTTTGAACCCGTGACAGATCACCACCACGGGTCGACCTACGCCGCAGCCTGCTGTTCTGACTTCGCCACGCAGGGCCTCGCCGTCGGCTCCGGTTAATTGGAAGGGCGTCGCTTTTGTAGTTGACATTGGTTTTGACCTCCCAAGGCCAGCTGGGTAGATTCTTCTGCGAACTCACCACCGGAGGGAACGCAAAGATGGGTCTCACGGCGCGTCCCTCCAGCCCGGCGCTTGCCGCGGTTGGCCGCTCCCTGGCAGCGAATCGTGATCGGTTGGTGGCCCTGTGGGCCGACTGGCTCCTGAGTCGCATGAGCCAGGTTCCGCTGATTGACAGGCCCACGATTGAACGGCAGCTCGCCCTCCTAATAGATATAGTGATCGAGATGGCCGGCCCACTGCGGCGGCAAGTGGCAGAGCTGTGGTTCAATGCCTGTGACGCTTATGGCAGAACAGCAGCTGCTCGTGGGTTGGCAGCAGGCGAGGTAGTCGAAGAGATCCAGCACCTACGCGAGCTACTCATCCGCAATCTGTCTGAAGTGATCGCCGCGTTACCTACGCGCCAGTCGCTCGCCGCCCTGTTGAGGCTGAATCGACTTTTGGATCGCGGCATGGCCCACGCTGTCGTCGGGTACACAGATGTCCTCGTGGAAACGCTGCTGGACAAGAGGGGCGTTGTCTTCAGTGTTTCAGAGCCCGTTGAGACCGTTGTGAACGAGCGTCTCCACCAACTCGAAGAAGAACTATCCTCACTTCGGGATCGGCGGCCTTAGGCCAATTTGCATCAACCCATCACATCCTCCCCACCATCTACATTGATGACGTTTCCAGTTATCCAATCGGTACCGGGTTTGGACAGGGCTACGACCGCCTTGCCGATGTCATCGGGTGTCGTGAGTCGCTTGTGAGGGTTGCGTCTGACAGCTTCCACAAACAGCTGATCACTCTCAGGAATCCGCTCTGCCGCAGGCGTTCGTGTCACTCCACCTCTCAGCGCGTTGACGGTGATGTGATGCGGTGCCAGCTCCACCGCGAGCTGGCGAGTGTGCGATTCCAACGCACACTTGGCGGCTGATACAGCACCATAGGAGTGAATGACGCGATTGGACCCAGACGATGTCATCGAGAATACCCGGCCGCCTTTGCCCATCAAGCCACGCCGCACCAAGTCTTGCGCCCAATAGACCAGAGAATGAGCCATGACATCGAGTGTCATATCCATGTTCCGCTTCGTGAGCCCGTCGTCGGCTATGTATGGCTTGAGCGTGCCGAACGCCAGCGAGTGCATCAGGACGGCAACCGTCCCACCGCTTTCTTCAAACTCGGACTCGATCTCGTCCAGCACTTCCGAGCGCTTGCCCTCATGAGCTGCATTGACGTTGAAGAAGAGCGCACTATGGCCAGTCGATTCTATCTCCTCTATGACTTCTTCCACGTGTGGCAGCGTGCTGCTGCGATCGAGATGCACACCGGCGATGTTATACCCAGCTCGTGCAAGATGCTTGGCGGTGGCCTCTCCGAAGCCGCTCGACGCTCCCAATATGAGCGCCCACCGTGGCGTCACTATCTGCGCGTGTCTCACCGCACCCTCCTTTTACGAGCGAACGAAGATAGTCGGTCCCGGCATGTTTCGCCACGGCCGGTGGGGTGCTGGGTTGCGGCCCAGCGAGATACCTGTTTCTATCTGTGAACTCGAACTACCATCACGTCACGCGGCTGCCAATCAGGCCGGCATCAGAGATCAAAGGGTATTGTGGTTATGGATTATCAACTGACTGAAGAACAGACGATGATTAAAGACCTCTGTCATCAGATCGCAGAGGAAAGGATAAAGCCGATCGCACAGGAGCACGATGAATCAGGAGAATTCGCCTGGGACATTGTGAAGCTGCTGGCGGACTCCGACATATTTGGAGTGGCTATCCCGGAGCAGTATGGCGGTATGGGAGGCGGCGTGCTGGAGATGGCCCTGGTGACCGAGGAACTGTCCTGGGGTTGCGGCGGCATTGCTTTGTCGTTCGGGGCAACTGGGCTAGGGGCATTCCCCATCATTCTCTTCGGAAACGACGAGCAGAAACAGCAAACCCTCCCTGCCATAGCGGCCGGGAAGAAGCTCGCCGCATTCTGTATCACCGAAGCCGACGCCGGATCGGATGCGGGCGGCATCAAGACTACCGCCACGAAGGACGGGGATCACTACATCATCAACGGGACCAAGCAGTGGATCACCAATGGCGGCGAAGCCGAGATCTACACTGTGATCGCATCCACCGACAAGTCCAAAGGGGCGAGAGGCGCCAGTGCATTCATTGTTCACAAGGAAACACCCGGCCTTTCGTTCGGCAAGAAAGAGAACAAGATGGGGATCAGGAGCTCGGCTACGAGAGAGGTCATCTTCGAGGACGTGCGTGTCCACAAAGATGACCTGATAGCCAAAGAGGGAATGGGATTCGTAATCGCCTTGAAGACCTTCGATCACGCTCGCCCTGGTGTGGCGGCCCAGGCAGTCGGCATAGCGCAGCGTGCGTTGGATGAAGCGGTGCACTATGCACGGATCAGAAGGCAGTTCGGCCACCCGATCTCGTCCTTCCAAGGACTGCAGTTCATGCTAGCTGACATGGCTATCCACGTAGAAGCAGCTCGAGCGCTGATTTATGCGGCCGCTCGTACAATCGATTCGGGCGCAAAGAACATTGCCAAGGATTCGGCGATCTGTAAGACCTTCGCCGCGGATACTGCCATGAAGGTGACCACCGATGCGGTACAGGTATTCGGCGGCTACGGATATATGAAGGAATACCCAGTCGAAAAACTCATGCGCGACGCGAAGATAACCCAGATCTACGAGGGCTCTAACGAGATCCAGAGAACCGTCATCGCAGCGGCATTGATAAAGGAGAGTATCGCCAAGTACGGAGACTGAAGACGGGTCAGTTCAGGTCGTGGACGACTCGCGTGATCACGTAGTGGCCCGGAGGGAACATTGCCACTTAGACTCCATATCGCGATAGCCCTAGGTTTGGCCGCCGGCCTCGCCCTCGGGCTAGCGGCATCGATATCCGGTTCGCCGGCGCTGCTGCTTGTCGCAGACTGGTTGGAGCCACTGGGTGAAATGTTCGTCAACCTGCTCAAGATGGTTGTTCTACCGCTCATCGCCTCGGTGATATTCGTGGGTGTGTCCTCGCTGGGAGATCTGCGCCGGCTCGGTCGAATGGGTACGATCACCGTGGCGTTCCTGGCGACTGCGGCGATCCTGGGCGTGCTGACCGGCATGGCCATTATGGCTCTGTTGTTGCCCTGGGCGAGCGAGGCCGCCATCCAGACCGTTGCACCCACCTCGGTCGAGGCCACCACCGCCCTGCGACCAGTGCAGTTCCTATTGGATCTAATTCCTAGCAACCCGTTCGAGGCAGCCGCCGAAGGCGCTTTGCTGCCGCTGATCTTATTCACCGTGCTGGTCGCAGCGGCAGCCGGCGCGCTGCCCCAAACGGAGCGTGACCTGCTTCATAGCCTGGCACACGCCGTTGCCGCTGCCCTGATAAAGCTCGTCCACTGGATTTTGTGGCTGGCACCGGTTGGTGTCTTCGCCCTTGCGGCACCAGTCACCGCGCGCTCGGGATGGGCCGTGCTGCAGAGCCTAATAATGTTCGTGGTGGCCGTGCTCGTGGGACTGATCGTATTCGTGGGGTCGGTGTACTTGGCCACCATCAAGTTCCTGGCACGGCGACGGTTGAGGCCCTTCCTCCGAGCCTGCATGAGTCCTCAGGCCATATCCGCGGCCGCAACATCGTCACCGGCTGCGGTCCCAGCAATGCTCGAAGCAGCGGACGAGTTGATTGTATCGCGGCCAGTTGCAGGCTTCGTGATCCCTCTAGGTGCCGGAATCGGCCGGGGTGGGAGCGCTGTATTTCAGGGAGCCGGCATCGTCTTCCTAGCATGGCTCTACGGTGTTCCACTGGTTGCGGCGGGGATTGGAGGGGCCGTGTTGGCCACATTCATCGTCTCCTTCGCCGTAGCCAGCATCCCTGGCGGCAGCGTGCTAAGCATGGCGCCCGCCATGAGCACTGTCGGCATACCACTAGACGGCCTGACCATTCTGTTGAGCGTCGACCGGATTCCCGATATGGCGCGCACCGCGACCAACGTCACGGGGACGATGACCGCTACGGTGCTGGTCGACCGTTTCGAGCGCGACGTTGAACTACTGCAGCACGAAGGAACGACCTAGGAGTGAAGCTCTACGCGGCCGTAGCACTTGGCTTGCCAGCCGGCCTACTACTCGGCCTGGCCGCTGCGGTCATCCTCGCGGGCGTAGCAGCGCTGGGAAACCTCAGGCAACCGGAACAGATCGGGGCGTTCTCCGCTGTTCTTAGCAGCTACACGTGCGATGGGAGTGCTTCTCCGAGGGCGTACCGCTGGACGGACTCGGCGTCATTCTGCGAATGGATCGGATTACCAATATGATCCGAACCTTCAACATGGCCAGGATTCTAGCCGCCGACGTTGTCACGGACCCACTGTTGGGAGACGCGGGTGCTGAGTCGTCTCGCCGCTGACGCGCTAGTTGTTGTTCATCTCACGTTCATCGTGTTCGTGGTGCTAGGCGGCTTCTTGGTGTGGCGCTGGCCCCGTCTCATCTGGATACACCCACCGGCAGCAATCTGGGGTGGGCTCATCGAGTTCTTTCACTGGACCTGCCCGCTCACACCGCTGGAAAACCGACTGCGCCGGATTGCCGGCGATGCAGGATTCGAAGGCAGTTTCATCGAACACTACCTCGTCCCGGTGGTCTACCCTCCTGGCCTCAACAGGGCATTGCAGATAGCCCTGGGCGTCACGGTAGTGCTAGTAAACGCAGCAGCTTACACCCTATACTTCAGGCGCAAACGATTGAGAAGCGGCGGGCACGCCACGGGTTAGTCTGTCCACACCAAGCAACCCTTTACCAAGCACAATCGATGGCGGCAAAAAGCACCCCCAAGACTGCTCCACTCATCCCCCGTGAGATCCTGTTCGGCAATCCTGTAAGGGCATCACCACAGATCTCCCCAGATGGAACGAAGATGGCGTATCTCGCTCCGGTAAATGGCGTGCTAAACGTCTGGGTAGGAAACGTAGGACGCGAGGACTATCGACCGGTCACACATGACACAGATCGTGGCGTGAGGGTCTACTTCTGGGCCCACGATGGTAGACACATCATGTACCTCCAGGACGTGGCTGGTGACGAGAACTGGCGCCTGTTCAGTGTCGATCTGATAACTGGCAGTGAGGCTGACCTGACGCCGTTCGAGAACGTGCAAGTTCAGATTGTCCATCATGACAAGCACCATCCCAACGATTTGGTCATCGCGATGAACAAGGAAGATGTGACGGTACACGACGTCTACCGACTGGATCTGGTGACCAAAGAACTCGAGTTGGCCGCAAGAAATCCAGGGAACGTAGCGAACTGGGTCGTCGACTCAGCGCTAGCGGTACGCGGGGCAGTAGCAGCAACGGATGACGGTGGATTCGATCTGCTGGTACGTGATGCGACAAACGCCGATTGGCGTACGCTGGTCTCTTGGGACACGGATGATGCCCTCACTAGTGGACCTATCGGTTTCACCCGTGACGGTAAGTCGATGTACTTGTTGGACTCACGAGGGGCGAATGCAGCACCACTGGTCAGAATCGACGTAGATACAGGCGATCTGGAGGAACTCGCACGCGACGAGCAATACGACGTCGGGGACGTGCTAGTTCATCCAGATACGTATGAGGTACAGATGGTGTCCTTCGTCCGCTCCAGGATCGAGCACTATGTCCTGGATCATTCGATAGAAGCGGACGTTGAGGCAATCAAACAGCTCAACCCCGGAGACTTCGGTATCTACAACCGGACCCATGATGATCGCACCTGGCTCGTGGGATTCACCGAGGACAGCAAGCCTTTTTCATACTACGTGTTCGACCGCGAGACGCAGAAGGGCACGTTTCTATTCTACGCTCGCCCGGAGCTCGCCGAGTATGAGCTGGCCCGTATGGAACCGATCTCGCTGGAGTCGCGGGATGGCTACACAATCCACGGATATATTCATCTTCCCGTTGGATCGACACGCCAGAATCTGCCAACGGTTCTCCTGGTGCACGGTGGTCCATGGCATCGCGACACGTGGGGCTATGATCCCGAGGGCCAATGGTTGGCCAATCGCGGTTACGCTGTTCTGCAAGTGAACTTCCGAGGCTCAACTGGCTTCGGTAAGGAGTTCTTGAATGCCGGCGATCGGGAGTGGGGGGGCAAGATGCATGACGACTTGGTAGATGCCGTACGGTGGATCATCGCGCAGGGCATTGCCGACCCCGACCGGATCGCGGTCTACGGGGGTTCGTACGGAGGGTACGCCGCTCTCGTGGGAGCCACTTTCACTCCCGATCTGTTCGCCTGTGCCGTGGATGTAGTCGGGCCCAGCAATCTGATAACCTTCATCGAGACCATCCCACCCTACTGGTCGGCCTACAGGGCGATATTGCAGAGGCGCGTTGGCGATCCCGCCACGGACGGAGAGTTCCTCAGGTCCCGTTCTCCCCTGTTCCACGCGGAGAACATCAAGATACCGATTCTCATCGCACAAGGGGCAAATGATCCTCGTGTGAAACAGTCCGAATCGGAACAGATCGTCGCGGTCATGGAGGAGAAGGGTATCGACCATGAGTACCTGCTGTTTCCAGATGAAGGTCACGGGTTCGCCAAGCCGGAGAACCGGATCGGGTTCTATACGGCTGCGGAGCGGTTCCTCGCGCAGCACCTCGGAGGCAGGGTAGAGTAGCATCTTCTCACGGGCTGATTGACGGCTACATCACGGAATATCCCACTGCTGGTGGATACCTTCATTCCGCAGCCCTTGGCTCAGCACCGTCAGGGTCGGCTCCAGGAGAGTCACAATTCCCGGGATCGCAGCCCGGCCGTCGAGGACTGCCACGCGGGAGGAAGGTTGGGACCGCAGATACTTGGTAGGCCGCTGCTCACCCCGTTTGAGCAGACGTACCCAGCATGGCGTTCGCCCTGGCGTGGCGAGACTTAACCCGTTATACGTGTGCTTTGCAATGCCCTATTGCCCCGAATGCTCGGTTTCCGTTCCAGCTGATGTAGAAAGCTGCCCGGCGTGCGGTGTCGCATTGCAGACGACACCCACTGCCCCGGCCGACACTCCGGAGCGGCCCAAGCTCGATCTTCCCAAGCTGGAACAGACGCTACGGGCCTCGCTCAGCCCAACATACGAGGTACTGCGGCCATTGGGCATGGGTGGCATGGGTGCTGTGTTCCTTGCCAAAGAGCCTGCCCTCAAGCGACTCGTGGCGGTCAAGGTCCTGGCACCGCGTCTGGCTGCTGATAAGCGCGCCAGGATTCGCTTCGAGCGTGAAGCCCGCGCTGCTGCTGCCGTTTCCCACCCCAACGTGGTCCGGGTCTATGCCGTCGGCGAGACCAAGCGGACCAGACTCCCGTACATCATCATGCAGTACGTGGACGGACCCAACCTGGAGGAGTGGCGGCTACGGCGCGGTAGAGTCTCCGAGCGCGATGCCCGACGGGTGGTCGGGGAGGTTGCCGCCGCACTGAGCGCGGCACACGACCGGGATCTAATACATCGTGATGTGAAGCCCAGTAACGTGCTGGTTGAGAAGGAATCAGGGCGCGCCTTCGTCGCTGACTTCGGCGTCAGTGCGGCGCTCTCGCTCGAGGGCACAGAAGAAACCAAGCTGACTGAAACCGGGGCACTCATTGGTACACCGCCGTTCATGAGCCCGGAGCAGTCATCGGGAGCTCCGCTGACGCCCAAGAGCGACGTCTACAGCCTGGGGGTCCTTGCGTACCAGCTATTGACGGGTGCGTATCCTTTGAGTGCCAATTCCACGATGGGCTGGGCGGCGGCTCATCTACGAGACATCCCGACGCCCACCGCAGATATGCGACCAGAAGTCTCTCCTGCAGTGGCTCAGATGGTGGATCGCTGCCTCGACAAGTCACCGGCGGAGCGCCCGTCGGCCGAGGAAGTGGCGCGCGGGATGCTGCCGTCCCTCGAATCTCAGATCGAGTGGCCCCCGCCCGGACTGCAATGGTTGCACGGGCGGGCCCCCATCGTCAACCGACTGGGATTAGGTGCCGCGATTGGCGCGATCCTGGTGACCTTCGCCTTCACGTTCGTCCCGGAAATTCTCATCGCCCACTCCAGCTGGCTTAGCCGATTCCAGCTGGTATCACAGTTCGCCGGCCCAGCTGTTCAACTCGGTCAGGGGCTCTCAAACACGGCCGTTCTCTCGATGTTCGTGTGGCAAGGTACTCTTGTTGTGGGACTAGCTGCGTTCATACTGGGGGCAATTGGCTTCCTGGGATCTGCGTTCAGGGTGCTGGAGAGGATCCTGGCGCAACGCCGTTTGGGATGGCGCAGTGGCACTCTGGCCGATGTGCTGACCGACTATGACGGCCGCTCTGGCCTGCTGATCTCGGGTACCCAGGATTTCGCGTCGCTCAGCGTCAGGCGGCGTCGGCGTATCCTCATGGCCCGTCGTGTGTTTAGCCTCATCGTCCTCGCTGCGGTGTTGTGGATAGCCGGCGCTTTCAGCGTTCATGTCGCGTTGATCACCGCAGGTCTTATGTACGGGGACACGGGATACAGCCTGTTTGACAGTAACGATGCCGTCCTGATCCTGCTGCCGGGCGCAGTGTTGCTCTGCTGCGCTGCGACGGTCCGCTTCACGGAACGCCGACTGTTGGGAGCCCTGGGCAGACCGCATTCATTCGAGGCTGAGCCAGACGTAGTCTCCAATTGGTACTCCAGCCTTCCCGACGGCCACCAGCGTTCTCCGGCGATCCCGGCGGATCACAAGATACGCAACACCGTACGCAGCTATCGGCTGGTCCAAGTCCTCATCTCGATCGCGATGATCGCTCTGGTGTCGGAACTACTCATCGGTGGCCTGGCAGCATTCAGCGCTGCGAAATTCACCGAACGTCACGGACCACATACGACCGCTCTGCTCTCCAGCCTCCAACACATCAATGAGGAGGACCCGATCGGTGCTGCACGATCAGAGTGGACACGCTACTTGCCACCCACCGCCTCAACACCAGCTAACGGAGCAACGGACAGGTTCAGGTCCTTGATCCTCGGTGGCGACGATCCGCGCGGCCTGGCGGATTTCAGTGTCACGCCATGGCTGTTCTTTCACGACGACCAGGCATTTCTCTCCGTCTTCGATAGAGCCGAACGCGGTGCGATTCCTGCGGACACACTTGCCATGCTCGCAGTCGTCGCGTCGCACCCGCGCACTCTCCAGTTCCGGATGCTGGCGCGTGCAACAACGATCGATTTCCGTGACGTACTGGCTACAGACTCAGCAGGAGAGAACGGTCGCGCTCTGTTATCGCCATCTTCTGGGCGCAGGCTCATAGAGGCAGCTAGAGCGAACGCCCTGGCCGCCGTCCTGGATGTAGCACGGCAGCGCCCCGACTCAGCAATCGCTCGTCTGAGTGAGAATCTGGCGTTGGCAGAGCACCTGCTCCACGCACCTGAGATGCTAATGAATCAGGTGGCGCTGCAACTACTGAGCAGCCAAACTCTCCTGCCGCTCTCGTCTCTCGAGCGAGCCCGTGGCCGGACGGAGCTGTCTGCCCGCCTGGGAAACGCGGCACAACTGATACAGATCGGGAGTACCTTCCGTGGCATCGCAGGGCTCACCGTTGACCCATCCGACCTCGATCGGTTCGCGGCGGCACTTGCCAATCCGCGGGTGCCGATCGGGTATAGACTACGGTGGCTAGAGGATGGTTGGTCCGGGCTCTGTGCCCATCCAAGGGAGATCGTTCGGGGACCGAGTAATCAGCGTAGCGCAGCGCTCTACGACCTGGCTGAAGCAATGGAACAGCCTCAATACGCCACCGAGATTGTACGCAGATCGGAATCCATGTGGCAGCATCCGGCAACGGCTCGATTGCATCCAGGTGAATCGGCTAACCTCGTGACGCGCCTGTCCGAGGCACTGTTGCTTGGAGTCTTCTACCGACTGGTCTTATGTACGGGATCAGACGAGTTGTGACATCCCACTAGTTGATGATTTCCCACCAATGTCGCCGCTAGTCCACTTCGAGTACCACCGCCCAGGGATGGATGTCACCACTTATGAGGAGATTCTGGTACTGGATCGGCCCGACATGAAGGTCCTATTGCAGAACGAGTTCTCGGGAAGCGACGTAACATACGACGCCTCGGTCATTCTCCAGCGCGGAGCTCCTATCGTTTGGTTTGTCCCGGTCGGCTCGTGGCACGACATCGGCCGATTTCACCTCCAAGACGGGACATTCACTGGATTCTACACGAATCTGTCAAAACCGGTCGACATTCAGCCGACGAAGTGGATCGGCCACGACCTCTTTCTGGACCTATGGCAACCCTGCGAAGGCCCGCCGGTGTGGCTCGACGAGCACGAGTTCGATGATGCGGTCGGACGACACCTCATCGACCAGGCAACGAAGAAGCGCGTGTTGAACGAGCGCAGGCTCATTGACCTGCGGGTGAGCGAGGGACAATGGCCCCCGCCAATAGTGAGAGACATTGATCTCGCGCAGGCTAGATCGCTCCTGGACACGCTGGAACAGCTGTAGCGGGCGGCATCAACAACGGCCAATCGGAGCAGGGCAGCCGCAATAATCGGATCACATGCGCACTGATCGGATGTGGTAGCAAGCCCTGGTTCGGCATACTGTGGGCCCGACCATGCAGACACGGTCCACTCTCGCCGGCGCGCTCCGACAGATACGCGGCTCCCGAGATCTTTCTCCCCTGTTTGGCATCCTGGGATATCGATCAGATAACCGCCCATTCAAAGATCGACACAGCATCGTGGCTCGGTGGCAGGGGTTCACAGTCATTGCCACCGACAGTCCTGTTCCGCGGCAGGATGCTCGGGATCTAGCCCGCAGCCTTTCTCGGGTGTCGGCGCGTGCCTTGGCGGCCGCGATCGGCCCACCACGCGAGCTAGCCCTTGCCGCACCGCGTTTCGGGCAATCAGGAACAACCAAGGTCTTGGTAATTTCACTCGACTCCCCGTCGCAATTCGCGCTGCAACAGCTAGAGAGACTGAGTCCTGACCCGTCGTCCAGCGCCCTAGCCCACGCGCTGCGCGTAGCGGATGTCCTCAGCAGCGAGGAAGTGAGCGAGCGGTTCTTCACCGCGTTTCGCGTGATCCTGGCACGCATGACTGCATCGGTCACGGTTCATGCATCGGTTGCAGATCGACGTATGGTCTCACTGCTAGCCCTGAACCGAATCCTCTTCCTGTACTTCGTTCAGTCCAAGGGATGGCTCAATGGCCAGTCGGATTTTCTCGTACGGCTACTCGATGAGTCCCTTGCATCCGATTCTCACTTCCATCGGACGGCACTGCAACCACTCTTCTTCGGAACCCTGAACCGTCCAGCGTGCAGCCGCAACAAGCACCCCGCCTTTGGTGCGATTCCGTACCTCAATGGTGGCCTATTCGAGCCGCACCTAACTGAGCGTCGCATCGGCCCCGTCTACTTTCCCAATGAACTGTGGCGCGACGCGTTCGACTGCGTGTTCGAGCGATTTAGGTTCTGCGTCAACGAGGACTCGGAGGTCGACGCCGTTGCACCCGACATGCTGGGTCGCGCATTCGAGCGCCTGATGGAGCGCGAAGAGCGACATGCGTCCGGGACGTTCTACACTCCCGAATCGGTGGTACGTCAAGTGGTCAACGCGGCCATAGAATCGGCCTTGCTCAAGTATCTGTCTCCAGATCTAGCACGATCAGTGGTCGAGCGCAGTGAAATGGCACCGCAGCACTTGCGCTCCTGCCGCTCATCCCTCAAACGACTGCGCGTTCTCGATCCTGCCGTCGGTTCTGGAGCATTCCTGCTCGGAGCTCTCGAGTCACTGGCAGAGATGCGGGCCAATACGATGAAGCGGCCCCGCGCGGTGGAGAGCTCGCGGCTGCGTCGAGGGATTCTGCGGGAGAACCTGATGGGTGTGGACCTGAATCCGGTCGCGGTGCGCATTGCAGAACTGAGGCTCTGGCTCGCCGTGATCGCCCATGACGCCACGAGCGATATCGCACACATCACCCCCCTGCCGAACTTGGATGGCGTCGTGCGTCAAGGTGATACCCTGCTCGACCCGCTCAGTGCAGCACAATCGCTGAACCCTATTGGCCACAATGTGATGGCTCGTGCTGCACTTTCCGTACGATCAGCGCGGAAAGCGGTGTTCGATACATGCGGCCGCGACTTCCGAACTAGCAGCCGCAATCTGCGGATCGCCGAGACACGCATGGCTCACAAACTGATTGACTACGCGCTGGGGGGTGTTGACCGGGCAATCAAAGACCTCACGTGCACAGCCGTAAGCAAGGACCTCTTCGGCAAGCGGACGGGTCTGTCTCCAGCTCAGCGCAAGAGGCATCTCGCTCTGAAGCAGGTGCACGACGAGCTGCAACGCGCTCACACTAGGGTTGCCGATGGTGAGTTGCCGTTCTTCGCGTTCCAAGTGCATGCACCGGACGTCATGGCTCATGGTGGCTTCGACGTCGTAGTTGGTAACCCACCCTGGGTGCGCGCCGAACGGCTGCCCGCGAGTCGCCGCAAAGCACTATTTGAGAGGTTCAGCTGGTGGCGCAGTTCCGGTGCAACCGGGTTCGCTCACCTGCCCGACCTATCCGTAGCCTTCCTGCAGCGCTGCATCGAGCTGGCGGCCCCTGGCGGTGCGGTCGGGTTACTGCTACCGAGCAAGATCACGTCGGCCGCCTACGCGGAGACCGCCCGCAGGGCGCTGGTGAGAGAGACATCGATTGCCTATCTGCATCGAGTAGGGAAAAGAGATGCAGCACGCTTCAAGGCAACAACCTACCCACTCGCCATCGTGGTCCGGAAGGAATCTCCCAACGACACAACGGCCTTACGGCTCGATTTTGCGGGCGAGCGTTCGTTGCTCCAACATCGTCTGGATGCTCCCGGCTCCTGGATCCTACTACCGGCAAGAGCCCGCAGTGCTCTCGATGAGCTTCTCTCTTCAGGAACGGCGCTGGGCAGAGTCTGTCCTCCTATGCTGGGAGTTAAGACCGGTGCCAATGACGTCTTCGTGGGCGAGCTGTTGGAGGCGGTCGGAGAATTTGCGATGGTCAGGTTCGGCGCTCACCGGGCAGTTGTGGAACGCATGATGCTCAGGCCCGCGCTGCGAGGCCGAGATATTCGCCCGTTTTCAACTGTCAGAAATCGCGTGCTGCTCTGGACACATGACGAGCGTGGTCGTCCGCTGCGCACTCTACCACGCAAAGCAGCACGATACTTGAAGCGACACGCCGACCGACTGCGCTCTCGCAAGGACTATCGCAGCGGCCCCTTGTGGACGGTGTTTCGGGTGGGTGGCGCGGTCTCCAACCACAGAGTTGTCTGGTCCGATATCGCCAGGTGCCCGCGGGCCGTCGCCCTGGACGAGACGGATTCCCAAGAAGCCATTCCCCTCAATACGTGCTACGTGGTAGCTGCCCCTGACGGCGAAGTGGCCTTGGCAATCGCAGCAACGCTGAACTCGACGTGGGCACGAGCACTATCGATAGCGAGCGCAGACGAGGCGCGTGGTGGATACCGTCGCATCAACGCTCGAGTTGCGGCGCGACTCCCGATCCCTTCTGCCAGTACCAAGCGCACAGAGTTGGCGCAACTGAGCCTGTCATGCCACAAGCGAGAAAATGTCGACACAGACCAGCTGGACGACGCGGTCGCCGATGCCTTGGGCCTATCAGCACCGGCCCGCAGCAGGCTTCGGTCTCTGGCCTCACATTGAGGCTGAGCACCTCCGCTGTGTGCACGAACCGCTGCTGTGGAAGGTGCAACTGGGATCGCGCAGCGATCCGACTCAGGTCGTGCCTACCCTGAGGGCGGCCGTATTGGGTCCAATGGACCACGACTGGCATCCCCCTGAATGGCTGAAGTCACATCAGATCGACGCCGTACGCCGCGTCAGATCCAGCTTGGCTGCCTTTCGCTGCTCCATCTTGGCAGACGCCGTAGGACTCGGCAAGACCTACATGGCCCTAGCGGTGGCAGCTGGGTACGGGAGCGTAGCTGTGGTAGTCCCGGCCGCACTCAAATCACAGTGGCAGCGGGTGAGCAAAGAGCTGGGAGTACATGTATCGGTCCAGACTCACGATATGCTCAGTCGCGGCAAAAACGTATCCGCAGCTGACCTGATAGTGGTAGACGAAGCTCACCGCGTGCGCAATCCAGCCACGCGACGTTATGCTGTGCTTGCACGATCAGTTCGGCAGTCACAGCTGTTGCTGCTGACAGCGACACCCGTGGTGAATCGCGCCAGCGATCTCGTCAATCTGCTGCGGCTCGCCCTTGCGGACAACGCCTTCGCTCTCCTAGGCCTGCCTTCACTGGAGCAATCACTGGCACGGCGAGACTACGGACGTATCGTACAGTCTACTGCACCAATCATCATTGCTCGCTCACCGCACACGATTCCGAGCCTCCAGACGGCACTGCCGCGGCTCCACGATGCACCGATCTTGCGGCCACCCACAGCAGAGCCACAAGTCCTGACTGAGCTGCTACGGATTGTGGATCAACTCGAGTTTCCCAGCATGGCCAACGACGCGAATTCATCTCTCCTGAAGCTACACCTGCTGTACAGGCTCGCGTCGTCTACCGATGCATGCCGCGACACGGCACGACGTCATCTGGCGTACGCCGATCGCGCGATCGCCGCCGCTGAACGTGGTGAGCTCCTATCGCGCAGGACTGCCAGCCAGATCTTCTCATCGGAACACGATCTACAGCTCGACCTGCACGACCTCGAGCGGCCTGCGTCCCCCATCCAGACTGACAAGCTGACCGCTGATCGGGCTCGCCTTAGGTGCCTGCTGAGGCGGCTCAGCGGGATCAACGGTCCAAGTCCCAAGGCGGCCACGCTTGCTCGACTGTTGGCCGAGCGGCCCGCACAGAAAACAATAGTCTTCACGGCGGCGGTTTCCACCGCTCTTCATCTTGCGGCGGTCATGCGCTGGCATCACGTGGCTGTGGTAGGATCGGGTAGAGCTTGGATCGCTTCCGGACGGATACCAGTGGAGGAAGCGCTCTCGCTGTTCGCTCCGATTGCACGCCGAGCTAGGGATCCCGCCCCCAGCTCTCGCGTCCTAACTCTGGTGGCAACCGATTTGGTGAGCGAAGGGCTCGACCTGCAAGATGCAGATGCAGTGGTGCATTACGATCTCCCGTGGACCCCTCTCAGGCTAGCTCAGAGAATCGGTCGTATCGCGCGGCTGGGCTCGATCCACAACGCGGCCGACGTGTGGTGGTTTGCACTACCGTACGCGCTGGAGCGGAGACTCGAACTGCAAGCACGGATTGCCCAGAAAGTGGAGCATCAGCTGAGCTTGAGAGTTGCGGCCACCTCCGGGGTCGGCAGAGCGCGTATCGTCAATCAGCAGCTTGAGCAACGGGAATTGTTGGGGGGAACAGGCTGTGCAAGGAGGGTGACTGAGCCGCGGCACACCGTGGTCCAAGGGCCCCTCGCAGCAGCCATTGCTGTCCGATGGCACTGGGGTGCGGTCAGCATCCCGGAACTACTCGTGATAGCTGGAAGACCGCTCAGGCAGGTAACCGATTATGCCGAGATGAGCGCATCCATCCGGCTGTTGAGCGCTGCAGCCCGCAGCCACCAGCGACCACCCGACGACCTCGTTGGCTTCTTACTTTCAGTTATCCGACAGCGCTTCGCGGCGTCTGAGGGTGGACCTGTCAACCAGACGGCGCTTCAATTGACACGACGCCTCATGCGACACGCTCGCACCGCGGGAAGGAACCGGGATGTCGAATCACTAGACCTACTCGACGCCGTGCTCGAGCGCTTGAAGGAAGGGGTGAACATTGGTTGTGAGCGAGATCTGGGACAGCTGTTGAGCCTGGGAGCCCCCATTGAAGGCCTCCGGGAATGGGTCGCCCTGCGGTCACTCCCACCCGTTCGACCTCCGGAGTTCGAGATCGATGCAGCCATGTTTGGTGACGGGAGTATCTGCTAGCTCCGAAATCGCGCCGCTGCCCGACACCAGCGGCCCCACTTCAATGTAGCGTCTCCAAAACGTTGTCCGGCAGGTCATCTTCGTCGAAGTAGTCGAGCTTGTGGAGCGGCATCACCACACCCGAGAGCACGTTGAGCGCATGTCCGCCAATTCGCTTGTAGTATCGCGCGCCCAGAACTGCCGCGGCCGCGACGCCGGCCCGAAAATCACTGCGAGCCACCATCTCCACCAGCTGATCGCAGCGGCGTGCTATGTCTTTCGTCGTCCTGATCAGCTGTACGGCTCGATCCGTATCCGATTTCTGGAACACATCCGCGGTTTCCGCCAGCGCGGCCTCAACGCCTGCCCGAATCTCCCTCAACTCTCGCTCAATCGCGCCCTCTGGCGGTGGCCCGGCATGGAAATCGGCAACCTCGGACAGGTTCTTTGCATAATCACCTATCCGTTCGACATCCTTCACCAGACTCATCAGCAACAGACAGTAAGGCAGGTACGCGGCATTGGCGGCCACCGCCAGATGCGTAATCAGCTGCTGGCGAATTGTGCGCTCGAGCTCGTTGACCTTGATATCCTGCTTGTAGATCCAAGTTCGCTCACCCGAGCTCACTTCTTGGCCGAAATAGATGTCACCGGCCTTCACTATCGTATCGTGCGTGATCTTGAGCATTTGGGCGAAGTTGTCGCCCATCTCTCGCAGCGGATCACTGTGTCGGAAGATGCTGATCAGCTCACGAAACATAGAGCTACCCCCGGCCCATTCAGAATAGTCTATTCAAGACGGCAAACGCCGCAGGTATTAGGTAGAACAGGGCGACGACGTATATCAGCGCCCACTTGCGGGATTTCACCGCGATGGCTGCAAGCGCACGCGCGGCTGTCAGCGGCACTCCACGTATTCGGTTCACAGGATAGATGAGGGCTGTGGCACTCAGGTTGAACAGCAAGTGCGCCAGTGCAATCGTAATACCTGCTCCCGCATTCGGGCCAGTTACAGCCAGGGCTGCCAGCAGTGCCGTAACCGTCGTGCCCACATTCGCCCCAATGGTGATCGGGAATGCCTGCTCCAGCGTGATCAGACCGGCACCTGCGAGGGGCACCAGGAGAGCCGTAGTGATCGAGCTGGATTGAACCATTACCGTAACCGAAACACCAACGAGCATCGCCAGTAGTGCGCTGCGATCCAACGCCCGGGAAACGATAGATTCCACCCGTGTTCGCATTGCGGATCGCATGACCCTCACAAGCAGCATCAAGGCGGTGAAGATCAGAACACTGCTCACTACGATCAGGACTATGCCCTGAATTCGGTAGGAGCCGGATAGTGTCGAGATCGCAACCTCGATCTGCGCGACAGCGAACTTGAGCGCTCCCTTGATCGGGCTGTCATAGTCCACTCCGCTCCCAGCGAGGTTGGTCAAGAAGGATGAAAACAGCGTCGCCATCCGCCGCAGACAACCAGTCATCATCTCCAACGGAAGCAGCGTCGCCACAGCAAGGAAGTTGAAGAAGTCGTGGCAGGTAGCCACTGCAAAGGCGCGCCGGAATTCACCTGCTCGCCCCATGTGCGCCAAAGAGACGATCGTGTTGGTGACCGTCGTTCCGATGTTCGCACCCATTACCATCGGTACTGCATTGGCAACGGGAAGTGGATTCTCGGGTGCTGCAACGAAACCGACGATCAACGATGTCGTAACCGATGAACTCTGCACGAGAGTCGTTGCCAGAACGCCGACCATCAATCCTATGAAGGGATTCTCGGTAGCAGCAAAGAAGGAATCGAGCACCCCCTCACCGAGCAACTCAAACCCGTCGCCTAGTCCGTTGACACCGACCAAGAAGACGAACAAGAGCCCAAGAACGGAAAGCAGGCGCGTGATCGGATGAGTGGCAAGCGGTGCGAGTTTCCCTGAAGCCGACGGGCTGTCTGTCATGGGGAGACTCGTTGTTGCATTGGGGTGAGCACGGTTCGAATGAGCAACTCCGTCGGGAGACGATGGTACCGGATGCCTTTTGGTTGCGGCGCAATCTTACCGCGCAAGTCGTTATCAAGCAACTAGGTAGCGAGGTGGGTTGCACCCAACCATTTTCGGGTTATATTCGGTATTGATGGCCGAACAAACCCCGAATATACAAGGACGCCCAGCTCCACCCTCAACTAGAAAGGAGGCTGAGCCAAACATTCTGGGCACCGCCGTACGGTGCCCAGAATGCGGCGGAAGTGTCTACCTGGCATCGGGGTGTTTTTTCTGCCCGACATGCGGTTGGGGTAGGTGCGGATGACAGACGGGGAAGCAGACTACACAATCCGGTTACCACTGACCACTAGGGAGCAGGTAACCGTAACAACCGATCGCCCGACCACCCAACCGCCCAACGAGTGGGGAGGTGAGACAAGTCGGTCAGCAGCTGTATTCATGGAACTCGATGTCAAATCAATCATAAACCCCCCTGAAAACACCGGCATGGGGTTTTGGTCGCTCAACCCTTACGTGGGATGTGAGTTCGGATGTGCCTATTGCTACGCGCGGTACGCACACCGTTACACGATGGAGCGGGCTTACACTGCCGGTCAGGTATCAACCGCAGCGTTCGACCGGTTTCAAGAAACAAATAACTGGCAGGCTTTCGAGCGGCTCATCTTCGTGAAGCGACGGAAGACGGTGCTGATGGCACTTGAGCGCGATCTCATGAAAATCCACCACAAGAGCGCTTTCCGTGCCCCTAGCCCTATCGTAATCGGCACCGCCACCGATCCCTACCAACTTGCGGAGCAACGTTTCCACACAACGCGCGCCATACTCGGCCGACTGCTGGCCACCCAGGGACTAACCATCAGTCTCATCACGAAGAGTCCCCGCATCTGTCGCGACATCGATTTGCTGCGCGAGCTTCAAACCAGACATCGGCTAGTGGTGTA
>CP070666.1:5225833-5231204 GCA_020351775.1 Gemmatimonadota bacterium
ACCATGCTAGCCATCGCATTCGCCTTCCTAGGCGGGACAGACGGCTTCGCCCAGATGACACCCTGGTACCAATGGACACTGCTGCCCCCTGAAATCATGGACGAGATCATTGGAGAGACTTCGGGAGAGACAGCATGGAACACCATCATGGAGACCGGCGGGTACAACAGGGACCGTGTCGCTGCGGAATACGCCGGGACATTCTACGAGGCACAATACATCTACGATCAACTGCAGTACTACGGTCTACCTGGTGCCGAACTGGTGCGGTTCCCGGGAGGGGAGGTCTGGGACGGAATCAAGGGTGAGCTGTGGGAAGTGAGCCCGATGCGTCAGAAGCTCGCCTCCTACCAGGACATGAGAGCGATGTTGGCCAGCGGCAGCAACAACGCCGATGTGACCGCTGACCTCGTGTGGGTCGGCGTGGGTTCTCCAGACGAGCTGGAGCGCGCCGGCGTTGCCGGTAAGATCGTCGTCACCGAAGGCTCCATCGGCACCGTTCACCGCCAGGCCTGCTTGGAGCTGGGAGCGTTGGGCGTCGTCTCAATCGCCAACAGCCGGCCGTTCTTCGATCCGCTGCAGATCCCGTGGAGCGGTGTAGGGTCGCGCCGGGGCGGCGATCAACAGTCGAAGTTCGGTTTCTTCATACCGCCGCGTGAAGCGCAGGATCTCAAGCGCAGGCTGCTGGCGGGACAGACGATCACCGTACATACCCTGGTCGAGAGCACGACTCGGCCGTACGAGCTGCAGGATCCGGTAGCGCACATCCCGGGTACCGATCCAAATGCGGGCGAGATAATCCTCTCGGCCCACTTGTTCGAGGGCTACGTCAAGCAAGGAGCCAATGACAACAAGTCGGGTAGTGCGACAGTCCTCGAAGTGGCGCGCACGCTCAACACGTTGATCGTCGAAGGCCGGATACCGCGCCCCAAGCGTACCATTCGTTTCCTGTGGGGGCCCGAGTACAGCGGTACCGGTCCCTGGGTTGTAGCAAACAAGGACATCATGGAGCGGACGCTCGCCAACATCAACATGGACATGGTGGGTGAGTGGCTCAGTCTCAACAAGTCCTACATGACGCTGGTGCGCACCTCGTACGGCCACCCTCACTTCATCAACGACGTGATGGAGAACTATTACCGGTTCGTGGGCGAGTCGAACCACGAGCGGATCCAGAACCGACGAGAATTCTTCAAGGTCCCGCGCCGCATAGTGGCCCCGACCGGAGCCGACGAGCCGTTCTACTACAGCATCGAAACCCACTACGGGGCTTCGGACCACATGGTGTTCAACGACTGGGGCGTGGGAGTACCCGGCATCATGATGATCGCCTGGCCGGACCAGTGGTATCACACCTCGGGCGACCGCATCGATAAGGCAGATCCCACGCAGCTGAAACGAGTAGCGGTCATCGGTGCGGCTGGTGCCTACACCGTCGCGAGCGCCGACGACGACATGGCTATCAGGCTCGCCGGGGAGATTGCCAGCAACGGCACACGCCGGCTGGGACACCAGTTCATCATGGCTCAGGAGAGACTCAACCAGGCGACACTGGACAACCTGCCGGAGCAGTACAGGTGGGCGCGGGCGCACATCGAAGGCTCGCTAATCAACGAGAGGGCGACACTCGAGTCGGTTTTGCAGCTCGCTACCGACGAGAGTCGGGTCGGCGAATACGTGAGGGATATGCAGGGGACGGTCGACCGGATTGGCCAGGCCCACCTGGCTGCACTGGAAACGCACATGGAGGCCACCGCCGCCGCGTTGGGGTGCCAGCCGTTGCGCTTGCAGACCACGGATCTGGAACGCCGCGCCGCCTCGATGGTCCCGCGACCCACCGCGCTGGTCAAGCAAGACGGTTACCGCGGATGGCGTAGCTTCCTAGAAGAGGTCCCGACGGAAGCGCGACAGCAGTACCCCTACGGTGACGACATCGCAAGTACCAACGAGGTGAACCTGCTCATCAATGGCAGCAACAGCATATTGGACATCAAGAAGATGCTCGACGCGCAGTACAAGACAACGTCGGACATTCAGGCCATCATCAACTACATCGAGATCTTGAAGCTGGCAGGACTGGTCGAGATGTAGGGAATGAAGAGTGCAGAGTGCAGAATGTAGAGTGCAGAATGGGGATGGGTAAAAGAATTTGGTTGATCTTTCGGTGAATCAAGAGCTGTTGTCCGTGATGGCCGACGTTGATCGAGAGCTGGTCCGCCAGCGGAGAACGGCTGCCTGTCGGGCCGCAGCCCGTCCACCAGCACTGTCTACAGTATGGTCAGAGCTTTGTTGCCGCTGGATCCACTACGCCTGGCAGGGATAGTTCCACTGTCGTGAGACCATGCATGTGAACTTGTCAGCCAGATCAACCGCAACCACTGCTCTGAATCGAACTTACGATCTTAGCCATCAACCGAATTTCCTTACCCATCCCCAGAATGCAGAGTGGTGATGTGGTCTGGTTACATCGGCATCCAGTGCGAGTCTGCGGCCCATAGTTCAAACGGCCACTGTCTGGTTCCGCACCCCGCTCCCCGCTCCACTTCCTGCCGTTCAGTCCGGTTTGATCGTAATCAAGAACCTCGTCTGCATGTCGTCGCGGACTCCGATGATCCGGCGGAACAGATCATACCAGCCATCGTGACGCCCGCCCCACCCCATGTTCAAGTGCACTAGAAACGTCTCATCCACTTCGGTATAACCATCTACGACAACGGCATGTCCGAAGTCTTTGCCGTTGTCAAAGTACAACATGATCGGTCTACTCCAACCGATCTCGCGCCGCACTAGTGACTGAATTTCGGTTCTCTCACTAAGGAAGCTCTCCTTATCGTACTCGTGGAATTCGACCGAGACGTTCAGGTGATGCTGTAGTCGATCAACAAATGTCTCGTGTTCCAAGTACCCGTGAGCGCCGAAATCGGTGTAAAGCACAGCCGCAATGAAGTAGATGTACTTGGCTACCTGATCGCTGGAGACCACCGGCGTTTCATCGTCTAGCCGCGAGACAAACCGATCGTGATCGAACTCGTAGTCGTCGAGATCAACCGATACCTGGTGTCCACCCGACGTCTGGTATTCGATGTTGCCTCTGGGAGTCAGCCGGTGGTGGTGTGCGATTTGTGCGATCGCCGTGGCCCAGCAGCCGGCATCGTCATCCTGAGTCATGAACCGCGCGTAGCCACCAACCTGATGCCATGTAGTCTGCAGCAGGAACCGATGCTCGCCCTCGAGATCGATGCGATTGGGGTCCTGGAGCTGGTTGGCTGCCGGGTCCAGCAGGATCAGTAAAGCGACCGCGACCACGATCGCGATCAGATAGTGTCGCCGGGATTTCAACTGACCCTCCTCCCAATCGTCCGGGTCTCGCGGGGCTGATCCTGTGGCACGCCGGCCGCAGGCCGACGTTGGCCCTGCTTTACTGAGGCTTGCCGGTGGGTCATCGCTCCCTTACCGCCGCCTACCCACCCGTGAACGCCGCTAGGCTGAGAACGCCAGCCAGAATCAACCCGTAGCCGACTGCAGTCTGAACCAAGAACACCACGATCCAGATCAGTGCCGCCTCGCGCCACATCGCACAGCTGAACACGATCTTGTAGATGATGATCGGAATAATCGAATATGCAACGAGAAAAGCCACGAGTAACGGAGCCTCAAAGTACAACGCGAACATCACGAAAGCAGCCAGCGAGAATGGCCCGATCAGGATCTGTGATAGAAAAGCCTTGGCGTAGGTCGGCTTGTGCAGGTTCTCGATTCGCTTGGCGGTGAATCCGGTCGTGATCCAAGAAACCACGAAGATGATGATGGCGGCAAGCCAGAGCGCCTGTACGATGGTACTGCCGCGCGGCGCCTCTTGCACTATGGCGGCGGTCGCTGTCATGAGTTCAGTGTGCATCGGGCAATTCCCTCCTATGGAACGGTCCGGACGTGATTCTCGGGCAGCGGTTGTTTGTCGAGTCTCGTGCAACACCGAGGTTAGGTAGGGCGAACAGTGGATTTTGTGGCCGGACCACGAGGTCGAAGCGCTCATCCAGGGTCGCCCCGAGGCTCAGGGCGCCGTACACCAACGCGATGCCTGCCACTGATACGACCAGTAGGACCGCGATCCAGATCAGCACAGCCTGAGCTATCGTCGATTCGAAGACGAGCTTGTAGACGACGATAGGTGCCAGGGTCCCAACCAGGATTAGAGCCGGAATACGGTGTGATTCAGGCACGTAACGGCTGAGTAGATACGCCGCACCTGCGAGGATCCCGTTCTTCAGCACGGCCGCCCATAGCGCCTTTCCGTAGTTGGCGTCGAAAACATCCAGCTTCTTGGCAGCCAGGCCGGTCGCGAATACTTCCACGCCAAACAGCGCGATTACGGCAATACCCAGCAGCAGAGATTGGCTGACACCCAGCGGCGGTGGGGTTACTTGAGTCGTGATGAAAGGACACGGAGAGCCCACTGGCTGGATCATCACGGTGACTTGCCGCCACTCGAAGGTTGACTACCTCGCTGATGAGAGATCGGCCAGCCCTCGGCTTGGGTTGCGCCAAGATTGTGAGTGTAGATTCCTCGGTCAACCCTGTGGTCGCGGCCGAGCCACCTGGCGACCCGGCTGGGGCGAACGACGCTGGTGAGTTCGGCCGCACCTTCGGTCGGGAATCCCGGGCCCCTGGGCCAACCACCTCCGCACCCTTCTTGACGGGTTAGTAGATAGAAAGGCCCATCATGTCCGCTTTCGGCTGGCCGTTCAGGCAACGGCCTCGGCCGTCAAGCGGCGGTTGCGGGTCAGGGCGCTACCCACCGCCCCCCGGACGCAAGCCAATCGAAGGGGCCGCCGCTTCCCTCTCTCTCGAGAAGGCCACGATTTCGGGCGCATTCATGGAAGTTCTCCAATCAGTCTCGGCTGCTCGGACCACAAGCACCAGTCCCGAATGCTGACGGGGCAAGGATGATCGTTGATCCTTGGCCCGTGTACAATTCGATCAAGCCAAGTTGCCCAGCGCCAACCCCAAGGAGTCCATCTGACGTCCGAATGTGCGTTCTCCTCTCGGACCCATCCACGGAGGTTACGGTAAAAGCCGTCGCACTGTCCCGGGACGCAACCGCGGTGATAATCAGCATTTCTCGGTCCGCTCGAAAATAGAGCCCTGTCCTTGCCTCGCAAACGGCAACAGCTCGAGTGGCTCCGTCGATGCCGGCCGGCAAAAGCACGAGGGTCGGACAATACGTTTGGGATTTTTTCACCAGGCGCACCTCGCCGCTCTCAGCGATCTGAAGACACTCTGTAATGCTTATACTGAGGTAGTACGCAGTGGGCCTGAGAATAGGCAGTGGCCTTCCTGCTTCCCACCGGGGACGCGGGCTACTGGTGCTGGA
>CP070666.1:5231304-5233241 GCA_020351775.1 Gemmatimonadota bacterium
GGGGAGGTGAGGCCGGTGGCAGTCTCGCACATGAAGTTGCTGAACGTTTGCTGGAGCCGTTCTTCCCGCGAATTCCGCTTGCCGGCGTTCGCGCAGGAGACCACTGGGCCGACACCCTGGAAACGACAGCCTCGCTCGGGGGAGTCGAGAACACAGTGCGGTCGTTGCGCGAGCACCGTGCGACTGAGTGGACGAGCTATCTTGGTCAGCAGGCCCTCCATATAGTCACGACCTCGAGCTACACGTTCAACGGCTCGGGTGTACAGGTCGGTCAGGAGTTCACGCTTGAAGGCGAGGGCCGACGCCACTCACACTACTATATCGGGCGCGACGGTGTGTTCCTCGGGTTCGTCTCTGCAGACACGGCAGATGCAGCGGCGTACCTCACCGAGGCTGGAATAACGATACCTGTCCACCAGACGCGGGCAGACACGCTTGCCGTTATTCGCTAGCTCATTGAGATCCCTGGCCTGCACGGCTTTGACCGCCGCGCTGGTAGCGGGCAGCGCGGCAGGCCAGTCCGTGCCACCCAGATCCCAGGGGTACCTCCTGACACCGCTAGTTGACGACGCGCGCGCCCTTTGGATCAACCCGGCTGGGCTCGCGGTGGTGAGAGAAGCCTCAATCATGGCCGAAGCAGTCTTCAACCAGCCAGAGGACAGCAACATCAGGCTCATCCAGTGGTCGCTCGGCTTCAATACTAGGGGCCTTTCCGCCGGGTATCAGCGCGATCGGCTCGTCACTGGCACGTCAAACCAACTGCTTCGCATTGGGCTAGCGCGACCGTTCCGCGGCGGGGCCGTCGGAATCGACCTCAGTTTCTATTGGAGCGACGTGTCCGACCGGGCTCTCGGCCTGGGTATCACGTATAACCCGGTGCCATCGGTCGCTGCCAGTGTGGTGCTCCGCAACATCGGCCAGCCCGTCGTGGCAGGAGTCAAATCTCCTTTCACAGGCGTTGCCGGTCTCGGATGGACCGGCGCAGAGAAGACGCTGCAGATTGCGGGCGAGGTGCAGGCGAGCGACCGCCTCGGTGCCTCAGGATTCGACGTGTCATATCGCGCAGGGGCCCGGATCGCATCGCCAAGACCCTTCCCCATCGCCGCGATTGTCGCGATGGAGCTCGGCGGTGCAACGGATGCGAATCAGTTCTTCATCGGTATTGCACTAGGAGGAAACCGGCGCATCGTACTGGGCGGGACCTTCCTGAGCGGATCCAGTTCGGGCCTCGATGTCGCTCACATCACGGGACTGGCCACCAACAGACAGACGCCGATCCAACGGTAGCTGGAACGGCGTCTCGGAGACCGTCCATTATCCTGCGGTCTCAGTCCAACAACCGCAACGGCATCACCAGACACAGATAGTCTGCCGGGTCGTCCCAGTCGGCAGGCTCGATCGTCGCAGCCCGCTCGGGTGCCTTGAACGTCAACCGCACCTCGTCAGTGGGCATGAACTTCAGGATGTCCAGGAGGTAATTGGCATTGAAGCCGATCTCCAGAGTCTCCCCCTCGTACACGATAGCAATCTCATCTTGTGCCTCGCCGAGATCAGGCGTGCTCACGGAGAAACTCAACGCTCCAGAATCAAACGCGAGACGTACCCGGTGGGTCTGGTCACTGGCAACCACACCGACCCGACGCAGCGCTGATGCTAGAGCGTGCTTGTCGACGGTCGCCTCCCTGTCATTGTCCTTAGGGATCACCTGCTCATAATTGGGATATGGTCCCTCAATGAGACGTGTAAATACCAGAGTCGAGCCGCATCGAAAGCCCAGGTGGTTATCGCTCCGGGCAATCTCAATCTCGTCCGACGGACCGAACAGCCGCCGCACCTGATCCAGTGCCTTGGGCGGCACGATGAGGTCGGCGGTCGCACTGCCACCCGAGATCGGTACATCCATCCTTGCAAGTCTATGTCCGTTAGTCGCCACCATC
>CP070666.1:5233341-5238550 GCA_020351775.1 Gemmatimonadota bacterium
GGGCTAAGGTCCGCGAGGCGGTGTTCCAGAAGGAGTTCCTCGAGGACCTACGTTCCTGGGTGCAGTATGACCGCAAGACCGCATTGAGGTGCCTTGATCTAATCGCCGCCGTAATGCGCGATCCGGCCACGGGCATTGGGAAGCCTGAGCGCTTGAGATACCTCGGCGGGGACTTGTGGTCCCGGCGCCTGACTCAAGAGCACCGCGTGGTGTACATGGTTCGGCCCGATCGCATCGATTTCCTGCAGGCACGCTACCACTATTGACCCTTCTGCCCTTCAGACTGACGCTGCAGTCCACATGGGTTTGGAGAGCGGCCACGGATCCCGACGGGATTCCAGCTATGGGATAGGGACCGGGAGTTCGTGCCGGCGGATCCGGATGGGTTGGCAGGGGTGTTGGGGTGAGAGCCGACACTCGCTGCCGCTCATTCTCGAAGTGATTGATTCCTAATTGCTTTACCAAATCGGGACGGTGGGGTTTGACGGGTAAGCCGGTCGGTTCCTTGGGGCTTTTGAGTGTAGGCAATGATATTCTGACGCGTGAGGTGCCGTGCTTTGACGTCATTAACAGCCACCCTACGGCACCCCTGGCTCTTGCTTCCTCTTTCGTAACGTTCTAGCGCCCAGCATCGAGCCTCTACCGAAAGCCCCGAACGCCGCGAGACGCCCGGGTGAGCCGAATGCATTCCAGGACTGGCGTCAAATCGCCCTGGTTGAGCAGACCGCCGCCGAGCTGACTCTGGTTGCCGGAGCCACGACCCCTGCCGATTTCCCGACACATTGCCGGCCGCACCGGTACCAGCGCGTCATGCCGCGTTTTTCGGGTCCCGTCTGCACCGCTTTACTTATCGCTTCGGCCGAGCTTACACTTAGAACGCTACTGGTAGAAAGAGACCGTCTTCCCTGGCACTGACGCCAGACGAGGCTGCGAGCACAAGACCGAGTCTCTGAGGACATCAGCCACATATGAGGACGGCATGCCGGTAGCAGTGAAGTTCTCCGAGGAGTTCTACGACAGGTTTGGACACAGACTCACGGACGAGCTGGTGAGCTATCTCAACCAAATCGACTCGAGCTACCGCTCCGAGCTGCGCGAGTTGAACGAGCTCAACTTCGCTCGGTTCGATGCCAAGCTGGAGCAGCGCGTGGCCGAGTTACGGGCGGACCTGCGCACGGAATTCCATACCGGCCTTGCCGCGCTCGAGACGAAGTTGATTCGCTGGATGTTCGTGTTCTGGGCGGGCAGTACGCTCACGATCCTGGGCACGCTGCTGGCTCTGCTCAAGGGGTGAAGGTGGCGGCACCGGGCGAGAAGCCAGTCCAGCCGCTCACCCTCCAACGGGGTGTCTCTGCAACCACCGTCGCGTTCTTGCGGCCCGCTCCCGCCGCTCTGATCGCCTCGAACACTCTGCGGAATTGCTTGTCGTATCGCTTCTCCAAGTCGCCTAGGCGCTGCACCAAATCGGCATGACCAGCGACCATCTCTCGCAGGCGCACGAACGCCCGCATGATCTCGATGTTGACTTCTACGGCGCGCTCACTGCGGAGCACACTCGACAACATCGCGACACCCTTTTCGGAGGCAGGTGAGGAACGCCGAATTGAATCGTCCCTGGTTTTCCGGAGACCTGCTCATTTGAATGCCGCCAGTTCGGCGGGTGCTTGCTGTCGGCCATAGTAGGGCGCTACTCGTACTCGAATGGGGGCACGTAACCGATCGGCTCGAGCAGGCGCTGCTGCGAGTGGGCTCTCAGAGATTCGTAGCGAGATTCTGGTGGTTGGCGTCCAATGCCAAAGCCGAAGAGATGCTGCGAGAACGTCCCTAAAACGTTCCAGAATACCTTCTAATCGACGCCGCACTCTGTCGCCTCGAACGCCTTCGATTCAACGAAGGCGGGGCTACGAAGACCGTCAGCGATCAACTTATGCCCAATCCCCCTTCAGAAACGGTCAAGGTCTTGCCGGAGATGAAACGCAGCCTACTCCCGCACAGGACTCAAGCAGGTTGAGGAGCCTCCACCCGTTGAAGGCTGGAGCGAGACTAGTTCTCGGGTTGCCGGCTTCGCAGGACCCGAGCAATAACCCGCTCACGCTCCCCCTTCTCCCAAGCGTCCTCAAGCTCGTCATCGGAGAGCCCCGAAATGCACCCCAGAATACTGAAGGCTCCGGCTGCCCAACTGCTCTTCCATCGTGTCATGTCAATCAGCGAGAGCAGCGCGCGCTGTCGGAGCTGCTCAAGCAGTCTGGCATCGCGAGTGCTGGCCAGGGTGCTCAGCACCAGTACGGCCTTGTTGCGATCGGTCCACTCGAGCGAATTCAACATGTCGATGAAAGGATCTGGATCAATCTCAATCCCCAACTCCGGGCGTTGCGTTGCCAAGACGGCGATCGCTCCAAGGGCGCGTGAAGCGCTGTTTCGTACGCCGTCGTCAGCATCCAGCACAGCGTACTGCAAGTCGTTCACTACAGCCCTCTTGTCCCGAGCATATCCGATCACGTGGGCGGCGATTTCCCGCTGCTCCGAGTCTGCCGAGCTACGCAACACCTTGCGCAACGTGTCAAGAGAGTGCTCGGCGTACACGAGGAACCGCTCCTGTAATCGACGGGCGGCCGGGTTCTGCATGAGGGAATGTCCCTGCGACAAGTCGTCATCAGCGTCACCGCTACGCAAGGCCTCGACCGCGGCATCAAGGAACTCTCGATAGGTCTCCGCGATCTCTGTTGGAACCGAAAGCTCACCTACAGGCTGAGGGTGGTACTCAGGGCGTTCAGCAGGTGTTTCCTCGATGCCGACGAAGAGAACGACCCTGCCCGCCTCGCAGCATACTCCCTCTAGCTCAGCGCGCATGACACCCGGTATCTCAACAATCCGCCTTTTTAGCTCAGCACCGGAGGGATCCAAAGGATCATAGTGAAGAGTATCACCCTCCTCGATGCCAAGAACGGCCCGAATCTGATCCTCGGATACGGTGCGCAGACCGTAGAAGTCGATGATCCCGACTACTGCGGATTGAACTGGTTGGTCTTGGCCCGACAGCGGAGCGACAACCAGGAGAGACACGGGAACGCCGGTGAGTGGCGCGAGGATGAGCATGATGACCAACGCGAACACACGCATATGCACCTCCCATGGAAACACACGTGCCTACCGGATGACGCTCAGCTACTCCGGTGGTCCTTCGGTCGCGTCGTCTGGCGGGCGTCCTACTGAGGCGTCTACTGCGGTGTCACAACTACGGCATCCACTACGGCGTCCAGTTACGGCGTCTACTCTGGCGGCGGGCACAAAAGGCCACCGGCGTGTGTGGTCCGTACACGCGGTGGCCTTGAGGACAAGCACTAGTATGAAGCGCGGTACGAGGGTTGGCTAGGTTGAGAAGCCCCGGGCGCCGCGAGACGCCGGGGCTTCAGGGTCTCCTTCGCGGCATCGATTGGTCGGCCTAGCGGAAGACTCCTTCCAGGATGTCGATCACCACGCCGCTGGCCTCGAGCAGCACGATCCGATCACCGAAGATCGAGACCTCAACGCCAACACGAGTCGGAAGCTGCGCCTGAAGCTCGGACGGAATCGGCCTCTTCGCGATTCCCGGCGGTAGCCGTTTGCCGCGAGCCAGGTTCTTGGCTACCCCTGGCGGCAACGCTTCAGCCTGTTGTCGATGGGTGGCGAAGAACTCGACGATGACCTGCCGCTCCGTCACCGAGAACCCGACCGATTGCTGGACGCGAACCTCATCCCCTCTGTCCTTCCCTCTACCGTCCTGGGCCTGAACCCCTGACGTGAGGCTGAAACAGGCGAGGGTCGCGAACATAGACACCACTATAGTGCGCATCATGACGTACCTCTCTCCCGAGCACAATCTGCTGCTTGAGTTAGAGATACACTGTGGAGCAGTTGAGGAGTGTGACTCATGTCACAACCACTGAGAGAAAGCCCCGAGCGCCGCGAGACGCCCCCGGGCCGGTGCACATACTGCCACCTCAGAACCTGACTGATAACCCGACACCCAACCGCCCATCACGCTGCCGCGCTGTCCGCAACTGCTCGGGCGGGATTTCCTCCCAGCTAGGCTGGCCAAGCAAAAGCGACTGGACGCCGGGGCTTTGGCTGCCGCCTTGAATCAGAATTCCTTGCCGAGAAGGTATGCCTTCTGTAGGTACTGCTTAAGCGTCTCCGGACCAACGGCGTATATCCCGTGGAAGTACACGTGCTGCACATCGGAGACCCCGGGATACTCAAAGCCCCACATATCAATCGTCTTCCTCATTGCCTCTGCAAGGCCGGTAGACTCATAGTCCTCTTTCTTAAAGAAGGTGGGTTGCATGATGAGAGCCTTCCTGAGCCTCAGGAGAGGGACCCGACCAGAGACATCTCCCTTCCAACCTTCTGGTTTCAGCGTATACGCGAAGCCATACGTGAAGACGCGAGTGATCCATCCCTTCAGAATCGCTGGGAAATGCATCCAGTAATTGGGAGCGACAACAGCAATGGCATCCGACCGCGACACCTTCTCCTGCTCCGCCAGCACATCCTTAGGCTTGTGTTGCGCGATGCCCTGGGCAATCTGCCGCAGATCCTTCCCTCGGAGCCACCTCTTTGCCAAGACTGCCTTCAGTGGTCCGAGGGGACCTGCGCTCGCAGCGTCCAACACCTTCGTTCTTAGGTTCATCTTCTCCAAGATCTCCATCGGAACAGATTCATCCATGAAGAAGGCGAAATCGTCTGCGCTGTAGACTGGGTTGAACTTGTTGGCGTACAGATCGTTGATCTCAAATGTGTGTCCGGCGTCGGCAAGTCCCTTTGTGAACTCGTCCAGAATCGCACGTGTGAAGGACTTGCTGCTCGAGTGTGCATATACGGCCAGTACTCTCATCATCAACCTCCCTCGCCAAACAAGTAAAGAGAATCATGGTGGCTGCACGACAACACGATAGCTTGCTGCTAGGCTCACGGGCACGCAAGAGCCGCGGTCACACAACACGGTCTATCGAGGTAGAGATGATTGACCAACGAAGAGCAGCCCCGAACGCCGCGAGACGCTCGGGAGTGAGCGGGAGCGAGCAGTCGCCGAACTAACAACTCGGTTTGCTGAAGTCCAGGAGATCGAACCCCCCGCTCCTGCTCCCACAGTACTCCGATCCTACGATCATACCGTCGCGGATCAGGACCATGTAATGTTTTTCGTTGCTACTGAACCAAACATGGACCT
>CP070666.1:5238650-5244920 GCA_020351775.1 Gemmatimonadota bacterium
GCACCGCATGGAGCACCATGACGGGCGGAACCGGCGAGGACCTCGTTGACGTGTGGGTACGTCGAACGACGTCTACGTTGTCGGGGATCATGGCATGATCCTCCGGGGCATACGCTGAACCGCGAGCGTGGTGTGGCCATCTCCAATGCCTCGATACCTCGATTCTGGGACAGGTGGGTGTTCGCACCAGTGTTCATGGCTTTAGCCCTCCTATGCGACCCCTCGACTTCGGAGAATCGATCATCTATTCTGAGAGAGCACAATTCAAGGTTTCTATGCTATCCGTTACATGCACACAGCCACGAGTGTACTTAGAACCAATGGTGACACTATGAATCGGTTACTCATACTGCCGGCGATTTGTGTTCTGTTTTTGCTAACCAGCTGCAATTCGGACGGCTGGATCTCCCTCTTCGACGGAGAGACCATGGAGGGTTGGCAAGCATCGGAGAATGCTGATTCTTGGCAGATAGAAGACGGCGCACTGGTAACGAGAGGACCTCGTTCCCACCTCTTCTACGTCGGCGATGTGAACGATCATAATCTCAAGAATTTCGAGTTCACGGCGGACGTAAAGGCCACGCCCGGCTCGAACTCAGGCATCTATTTTCACACGGAATACCAGGACTCGGGGTGGCCGAGCAAAGGATACGAAGCCCAGGTATTCAATTCATCACCCGACGTCGAACCAGGTGCTTACGTCGAGCGAAAGCTAACGGGTAGTCTCTATGGCATACGCAACATCTGGAAGACACCCGCAAGAAACGATGAATGGTTCAACTATCGCATCGTCGTGCAGGGTAAGACGATACGGACTTATATCAACGGTGCGCTGATGGCGGATTATACCGAGCCAGAGGCAACGGAACGGCCGGAAACCATGGCTGGCCGCGTTCTGTCATCCGGTACGTTTGCCCTCCAGTGTCACGACCCCGAAAGTGTGGTGCAATACAAGAACATCAAAGTGAAGATACTCCCCGACGACCTGCCCACTCCCGGCGAGCCTTTGGAGGACGCCGAGTACGATGCCAGACTCATTGCTCTGTCGTCAGCGAACGTTCCATTGATGGATCTACACGTACACATCAGGCAGGATTTAACGAGCGACTTGGCGCTGGCGAATGCGCGGCAATACGGCTTCACGTACGGCTTTGCCGTTAACTGTGGGCTGATGATGGGATTCGAAACCGATGAAGCGCTCAATCAGTTCGTCGACAGCTACGTCCAGCCGCCGGAAACCTATTTCGCCATGCAGGCCGAGGGCCGAGAGTGGCTAGATCTGTTCACCCAGGAAACCATCGATCGCTTCGATTATGTGTTTACCGATGCCATGACCTGGACGAACGACGCCGGTAAACGCATGCGTCTCTGGATACCCGAGGAGACAGAGGTCGGCGATCCGGAGAATTTCATGGATCAGCTAGTGGTCCGTATCGAGACTATTCTGAACGATGAACCGATCGATGTCTATGTCAATCCGACATATCTCCCGGACGAGATCAACCACTTGTACGATGAGCTCTGGACGGAAGACCGTATGGATCGCGTTATCGCGGCGCTCTTCCAGAACGATATCGCACTGGAGATCAATGACCGGTTCAAGCTGCCGAGTGCCACGTTTATCAAGCGTGCCGAAACCGGGGGCATCAAGTTCACGTGCGGTACAAACAACAGCGGTCTAGGCGACCTCGGAAGGTTGGAATACTGCATCGACATGATCGAAGAGGCTGGCTTGACGGCACAGGATATGTGGATCCCACCGCAGCGGTAGGGCTGGTTAGGCTCATGGACACGACTGGCAGGCGACGAGGCCGTCAGCAGGTACCTCGGGGGCCTGTGCGATGAGGAAACCATAGCCGTAATCCAGGCAGCGTTTTTGTCCAATTTGCCTTGTTTGTACGTGGCCGCCTCGGGGTCGCTCCGCGTCGAATCCCGCCCCGGACATCTGCATTGAATACAATGGCCTGACCGTCCTCACCGGCAACACCAAATCGACTCCCGAACGGCCGGATTGTAGCGATTTTGTAGCGGTTGGGCTCGCAAATGGGCGTCACGTGTCATTTGCTGCGCCATTCGTTTGCGCGGCATCTCCTCGCATCGGGCTGTGACGTCTGAAGGGTCCAGGAGTTACAGGATCATCGTGACGTTCGCACGGCCATGAGCCACACCCACGTACTCTCCCGCCCCGGTCTGGGCATCCGCAGCCTTGCCGATCTTTTGTGGTCCTCGGCCACACCGTCCAGCTGTCCCGTTTCGCTCCTTCGTGCTATCTCGCTTGGCTCTCGCAGGATAATTTTCACTGCGCGTCCAGGTCCGTCGGCGCAACGGTGCACCATGGTGAGGCTTACGACAGAGGGCTCAGGGGCGATCGGTTGTTATGCTGCCCCGGAGGTGTAGGATAAACCGATATGTCGGCCAGTAGAATTAGAGTTAGGTTGCGCAAATCCCTCGCAGGTTGACATGAGGTTCCGCGAAGCACGCACTATCAAGGCCATCGGGGAGCTGCGACACGCCTATCCCTATGCTGCCGCACTGTTGAGCTACGTGGTCGTGGAACGCGTCCTAAAGCGCTACGTCCTGAACCACTGGACGGACCCATCTCTGGCTGCTGCCAAGCTCCCTCCGACGCTGAAGCCACATGGTGGAAAGCGACTAGGTCAGCTTCATGATCTCACGAGACGGCAGCGCTTGCACGACGTGTTGTGTGAAATGACCCTTGGCCAAGTCGAAAACCTCTTGGGGCGGCCGAAGTCCAAGAGGAGCGGCACTGACCGCAACGAAGTGGTGCACTCGAATCTCTATCTCAAGGGGGAATCAACGCTCAGCAAGGCGAGGCAGACGGCGAAGAACAAGGCTCGTTTCGACAGAGCCCTTGCTCACCTTCGCCGTGCGCTACATGAATACGAAGATCTGGCGCTCGTTGAGAAGAAGGGAAAACTCTCTGCGCAACCTAACAAGCGCATGGACCAGTCGAGCGCGTACGCTTCAAAGGCAAGAGAATGACTGAGCACCTGGCGTTGATACGAGTACGTTCACCGAGACGCGCGCCCCGCGAGCCTGATCGCTCGCCGGTCATGCGCCGATCCGTTAGGCAGCCACCAAATAAGTCTCTACATTGATCACCGAGTCGTCAGAGCATCCTACGACCGAAGACCGTCCGCGGGGGCGACCCCGCCCCAGTGCGGCCCGCTGTGGTTGCAGCAGAGGAGTAGCTTGAGCGATGATACGCATCGTCGTGTCGAGACACGGTGGACCCGAGGTTCTCGTCCCGATCACCGAAGAGCCTCCTGAGCCCAGGCCCGGTGAGGCCCGGGTGGCGGTGGAGGCCGCCGGCGTTTCCGGGTTCGATCTCATCTACAGGCGTTGGCGGCGACTGCCGGGTTGCCCTACACTGCCTTTCGCGCTCGGTGAAGACGTGGTGGGCAGAGTCGACAAGCTCGGCCCGGACGTCTCGACAGTAGCGGTAGGACAAAGAGTGGCAGCGGCTACCTGGACCCTGGGTGTTGGCGGCGGATATACGGAGTCCATCTGCCTACCAGCGGGCGAGCTCGTACCAGTGCCCGAAGAGGTGGATGCAGCCGTAGCGGTCTGTCTAGTCGCGAACTACCTGACTGCGCATCTCCATCTACATCAGTACGGACGCGTGCAGCCAGGAGAGAGGCTCCTCGTGCACGGGGCGGCTGGCGGAGTTGGTTCGGCTGTTCTGGAACTCGGTCGAGTTGCCGGACTCGAGATGTACGGGACGGCATCGCAGCACAACCTGCCCGTCATCTCACAACTTGGCGCAGAGCCGATCGACTATCGATCCGAAGACTTCGTAGGGCGAATTGTGGAGCTGACCGGCGACGGGGTCGATGTCGTGGTCGACACGGTGGGGGGCGCGAAGCAGCTGATGCGCTCGTACCGCACGCTCCGACGCGGCGGGAGGCTGGTGTGGCTGGGCTCGGCCGCGACGAGAGACAAGGGCTTGAGTATCGGTCTCACCAGTCTCGTGCTTACCTCCGTGTTGCGCCGCCTTCCAGGTGGACGCTCGGTACCGGTGACGCCGGAGGTCGGTACTCACGCGCTGGCGAATCCGGATTGGTACCGTTCGACGCTCTCCATGCTGATCGACCTAGCTGCTTCGGGCTCGATCCAACCGCTTGTTTCTGAATGCTTTCCGCTGGCCGATGCGTCCGGAGCGCATGAGCGACTCGAGCGAGGAGGTCACACAGGGAAGGTCGTGCTTGTGACCGACGCCTATCGCCAGGTCAAGCAGAGTTGAGATGAGCCGGGCGGCATACGAACACCGGCGGCTTCCTAACAAGGAATTGGCGTTGGCGCGGAAGAGCTGAGTGGCCCGAGCTACTCGGCTTGCACCTCGCAGCTCGGGATCAGCATTGTAGTCGCGCAACAGAATTCCAAAGCCGTTAGGCGGTGCATGGTCGGGTCATGCAATCAAGGCGATGAGCCACCCCTGTTCGCCCCCCGGAGGGAGACATGATGAAGACCGTCGCGATGCTGCTGGTTGCTCTCGTCATCGCGGCCAGCGGCGTCGCACTTGCCCGCTACGCCGAGGCCGACGACTCGCCTGGTGGTGTGGTCATCGGTTGGGTGCTCGTTGTGGGTGCGGTGGCGCTCGGCGCCAAAGCATTCCTTCGCAGGGAACCGTAGTCCCTAATGCCTCTGGCCAGCCCAGGTCGCATCGCTGCGCAAATGGTTGAGCGCGATTCTAGATTGGCGATTCTAGATTGGCGATTTGTAATTTGAGATCTATATGAATGCGACTGGGCGATGCGCACGACCCCAGCACCCTCAGTGTATGCTAGATAAGTCCATTAGGTAGCGGCGGATTAGGTAGCGAAGCACTTACCTACCGAAGTCGGCGCGCAGCTGTGCCCCTCTGTAACTCCTTCGCCGCCCGAGATGCCGACCGAGTCCGCCTCTCTTGCTGTGCTCTGGACGGCGCAACGGCATGGCATCAGTATAGGGTATGTGCAAGTCTATTGTGAGTTAGACTGCGGCCCTTGGTTGGAGCACCACATGGCTGAATGGATCCGATTGTTCGTATCACAGCGCCGGCATCTCACACTGTTCTGTTTGCCGTCAACTGTATTCGCGCTTGCGGGATGCGCGCCTGATGTTGCTAGAGGTCCGCATGAGGTGCGTGTCGATGACGTCACCGTATTCGTGTCAAGCGAAACCGAGCTCCTAGGTCGCCCTGCAGACATCGCCGTTGACGAGAATGGGTCCTTGTACGTTGTGGACATGATTGCGTCACAGGTCTTCGTGGTCTCAGTTGATGGTGAACTGCTTAGGACGATCGGTGGCGAAGGAAGCGGTCCACGCGAATTCAAGAATCCATATGCCTTCGCAGTGACCCCGGACACGCTGCGGGTTGCGGACGTGGGTAACGCACGCTTGCAGGTGCTCGCCCTAGACAGCGATTTCACGAGGACCGTGCGCTTGCCTCCCGGCTCGAGAATGGGGCCTGTTGCTGTGGGTGACGACGGCCGGTTTCTGACTACTGCGCTAGGCATGCCCGACGCATTGGCGGTGTACCATGATCCTTCTGGAAACCAGCTTGGAACTCTGGGCATCCCGCCTGCTCCGGTGTCCGGTGTGGCAAGCCCCCCGCAAACGAAGCAGCAAATTGTCGACGGCGAGGTGCCGGCGATGTTCCGCAACAGCGTGTTGCCTGTGTTTGCTCCAAATGGCGACATGTGGCTCATACTCACCGGTGAAGGCGAGTTGAAGCGCTTTGGCGAGGACGGATCGTTGCAGGTGTCCTTCCCGCTTGAGATGCCCGAAATGCAGCAGGTATGGCAGGAATGCGTCGAACGGGCAAGGGCCACGTTGGCAAACCCGCGCTCAGTACCCGGGTTGTTCTATGTCTGGGACGCGACGGTATTGGGCCAGACGCTCTGGGTCTTGCTTAACACAACAGAGGACGGACCTGCAGTTCTGATGGCGTTCACAGAGCGGGGCGAGGCCAAGCACAGGATGCTGTTCTCTGGTGTCCGCGGTGCTCGTTCATTTGCGTTCGACCAAATGCGCGATAGGGTTTATTTCGCGGTTACCTCGACGGCGAGCATTTTGGTGTCAACGGTGCCTGAAAGCGTTCTTGAGATGTGATGACTGAGACGCCGCAGTCTAACCAGCGCATGAAGCTGGCACGCGCGGTAGGAACTGTTGATATGAGCGCATTTTGGGGTCAAAGATGACCGAGTCTGTCGTGCACCTGGTGAGTCAGCGCGCGCAGCTTATGCGCAGAGTCGTTAGGCATCACAA
>CP070666.1:5245020-5248539 GCA_020351775.1 Gemmatimonadota bacterium
GAACTCGTACTCTATATCGTGCGTGACGAGCGACCCATCCAGCACCCCCTTATGCGTGACGCGCGTTCGGAAGCCAAAGTTCACGGATGCCGAATCGGGACTATCATATTCATACTCTAGCCAGGTATCGTCGGGTAGCGTGACCCGCGTTATCGCCACGGTGCCGTCAGGGTCGTTTACGTCGTGCTCAAAGTCCGTATCGTGTGCGCCACCCCCGGCATTGACCTCATGGTATGCCCGGATAGTCGTCAACCTATTTGGGAGATCACTGTCGTAGAGGAAATCGAACTGCCGGTAGTTGCCGTCGCCAATGTACTCCACCCGCTGCAACTGCGTGGCGCTGATCTCATTGTGCTCGACGACCTTCTGAGGCGCGCCGTCCACGTGGCGCCACTCCTCTGTAAGCACCGTCGGATCACCGTTGGCGTCATCGGCGTAGATGAACTGGTACATCACTTGGCCGGCGGCATTCTTGACCGAGGTTACGCGTCCTGCCGAGTTGTAGCTATATGAGCGCTTGCCTTTTCCGCTGTCCGGGGTCACGCTGGTGATCCAGCCATGCTCCGGATCGCTCTCGATCGTCCAGCCACGCCCGTCCGACGTGGTGACCCGGCTCACAGCACCCGCCGTACGGTGTAGCGTGATCTTGTTCTGCGGTGCGGCTCCGTCATGTATCTCGGTGACGCGGTTATCCCACTCGTTGTCATAGACAAGCTGTTGCGTCGCCGGATGATAATCGTTTAGCCAGTACGGCTGGATTCGGTCGTACCGCCGAAGTGGCTGGGTGTGGGGATCGCTGAGAGAATTATAGAATGTCGCATCCGGCGCCCAGGTGTCACCACTGTTCATGTATCCCACGAGATGACCGGGCCAGGGCGTCCCCCAAGACGCTTTTCCATAGTCCCAGCCAAGACGAAATTGGCTTATGTTCTGGATGTAGACTGTCTCGGCAGCGCCCGGAAGCAGTACATCCATCGTTACCATGCTCGACGGTCCCAGTTGTGCGTCCTTGTCCTCAAAGCAGGCGCCGACCATTTCGGCTGTGCGGCCAACGGGTACGATGAGGCGGACGGCGCCTACGGAGACATCCAGAATCGGTGTGCCGTAATGAAAAGCTTCGCCCTCCCCGGGTAGGTCAAAGAATGATCCGGTCAGGGGAACGATCCGCACGTCGCGCGTTACCGTGACCCACTGGGACCAGTTTAGTTGATAGTAAAACTTAATGGTGAATTGTTGCGGGGTGAAGTTCTTTGTGCCGATTGCCTTCCAGGAGAAGCGCTTGAAATCCGATCCATCCCGGTAAACGGTACGGCGGTTCCCGGAATGGGTGCCTGTTAGATCGACTTCATCGCCGGACGCATCGACGCCTTCGTACAACCGCAGAACGCTCCGGTCCCAGTCTCCCTCAGCCCATACCTCTACATAGTTGCTCGTCATGTGATTTTCGTCGCTATACAGAGGCTCGCAGTGGGTTTTCACTTCTCCGTACGGGATGTCCTGGCAGAGTTCGCGCAGGGATGTAACCGTTCCGCGGTAGGGGGCGTTGAGAACGCCGTCGCCCTCGTTGGACGTAATCTGCGCGCGGGCGCCCGTCGAAACCGTGGCGACAAACAGTGCGGCCCAGAATCTACTTTTGCAGTGACGCGCCATCGCTATTTCTCCTCACCGTTCGCGCTCCGGAACACCTTGCGGAACTCCTCGGTCCTGTGATGATGCGGATATGATGCGGAAAACTCCTCAAACAGGGCATCGGCCGCACCGCGCCGCCCGCTGTCCAGCAGCAACTGGATGCGTTCCGCCATCAATAGCGGCTTGCGTACGACGGGCTCTGTCGCCTTCTCCTCCATTCGGAGCAGGGCAGCTTCCGCCCGCTCGAATTGCGCCAGACCCTTCAGTACTCCGCACAGGCGGAGTGTCGCGTTCACCTTTCCCATCTCGCTCGGTTCCAACTCCATTAGCTGCTCGAGGACATCAGCAGCCTCAAACTTGCCGGCTTCCGGGACGTCGGCCTGGGCCAGCAGCGTATCGACGAGGTCCCAACCAGCTGCGACTCGGTGTGTGAGCGGCCAGTCACTCTGTGTGACGCCCCAACGACTGACGGCCAGCACGGCTGCGGTTTCGTGCCGACGCTGAAGCCATCGGATAACCGACCGGTACACATCACCCGCCTCCCGGTCCTCTTTGCGCTGCTCGATCTCTGTGCGCAGCGAGCCGACGGGGTCATTCAGCCACTCCGGGCCGCGACGCGCCACGGCTTGCAGTGTCGCAAGCCGAGCCTTTGCACTCCGGACGCGTCCATCGTTCGGATACTCGCGGATGAAACGCTGGATGCGCTCAGCGGCGGCAGCGGGCTGCTCGGTCCATGCCAGGTTCTCGGCGGCCATCCAGAGCCCGTGTGCGGCAACCTTCTGGCCGCGCGCCTCTGATGCGCAGCGATCCCAGGCTGCGGTAGACGCACGCCAATCGCCCAGCGCACGTTGGATCCATCCCAGTCGCAACAGTGCCTTTCCGCGGTCTCGCTCGGTCGTAGTGATTGCCGCTGCGTATTCGCATGCGGCGACGGCCTGCTTCAACCGCGCGGATGAGGTCTCCTTTCCCATGCGCCACGCCGGCCGATACTGTGGACCGTCAGCAGCGTGCACGATCTGAATATTGTCCAGGTCGAGGGGGGCCAGGCTGTCGATCAAGCGCATCGCGATGCGCTCGCTGTAGGAGTGTGTCGCACCGAACTCTTTCAGGAACATCGCGTATGCGGCGGCGGACCGCTCGAATTGTCCGGAGGCGGCCGAGGTTCGGCCATAGATCGCGAGCACGTCGGCGCGGGAACACCCTCTCGCGCTGTCCGCCGCCACTACTGCCTCAACCTGTTCGCGCTGTCCTGCAAACGTGTCGAGATCAATCGCCAATTCTGCGGCCGTTAGGTCTTCAGTCTTGACGGTAGGCTGTGGCTCCTCGGCCGGCGACAACGACAGTGCGCCGAATAGCCACGCGCCAAGCACGCACAACGCCGCACATGATCGAGCAATCCCAATCGGCATGGTTCTTCCTCCCTGTTCCCGTCCGTCAACTGGTCGCAGCAAGCCCAGGAACAAACAGGGAAGCACGGTCCGCTCCCCGCTCGCCCAGGCCACTGGCAGACGAGCGACGCTCTATTCGAGACAATTCGTACCCCAATATCCTAGAAGTATTCCCAAGTCACTGTGAAGAACGCAGTCATCGCCGTCCAAATCAGCATCAGGGTTGTAGTACTCATCGCCCTCACATGTGTCCCAGGCTGCGAGGAGAATACCCAGGTCGGCGTGCTCCACGAGGCCGTCGTGGTTGATATCGCCGATACACGAAACAAAGTCGAAGCTGGAACTCTGGAAAGTCACGATGCGCATGCTCGTTGGCGATGGAGACGGTGGGTCATTGACTTGGTCCAAGGTTGTGGCGAGCACGTTTTCCACGTGAAACACATACACTCCAGGCGTGTCAGGCACGTCGAAGTAACCGTAGGCGAGCAGCCAAGGATCGACA
>CP070666.1:5248639-5274549 GCA_020351775.1 Gemmatimonadota bacterium
CAGCTTGAGCGCGGACGGGCTGAGCGAGCGCCTCATGGGCAACATGGTCTCGGCCAATTACTTCGATGTCCTGGGCGCTCCTCCGGTTTTGGGTCGCGGCTTTCTGCCCGAAGAGGCGGTCGATCCCGGCGCGCACCGGGTGATCGTACTGGGCCATTCGTTCTGGCAGACCCGATTCGGTGCCGATCAGTCGATCATAGGGCGGACCGTCACGTTGAACGGGCAATCCTGGACCGTTATCGGGGTCGCCCGAGAGGGCTTCAAAGGTGCGATGCCCATGGTCGATCCGCCGATCTATGCGCCGCTCATGATGCAGCAGGAGCTGATTCCAGGCTACAACCTGATCGAGGCGCGAGGCAGCAACTGGATGAACGTGGTTGCCCGACGCAGGCCGGCGTTTACGGTGGAGCAGACCCGGCAGAACCTGGATGCCTTCCTGATCCAGATGCGGGAAGAGTACCCGGACCACTACGACGAGTCCGGCATCCATCTGGTTCCTCAGAAGGAAGCCGGGCTACACCCCATGTTCCGGTCCGCCCAGGTAGGCATGTCGGCCGTGACGATGGTAGTCGTGGCGTTCCTACTGCTGATCGCCTGCATCAACGTGGCAAACCTGTTCCTGGCGCGAGCCGGGGAGCGGCGTAAGGAGATGGGCATCCGCCTGAGTCTTGGCGCCAAGAGGGGCCGGATCGTCACCCAGCTTCTGACTGAGAGCGTGCTGTTCTCCCTCATCGCGGGCGGGACGGGCCTGCTGCTGGCGTTCTGGGCCATCGGAATCGCCAATTCGCTGACCTTGCCCATCGATGTGGCCGTGGATTTCGATCTGTCGGTTGACCGAACGGTGCTGTTGTTCACGCTGGGATTGTCGGTGCTCACAGGAGTCTTGTTCGGTTTGGCTCCCGCGCTCCAGGCATCCAAGCCCGAGACGGTGTCTGCCCTGAAAGGGGAATTCTCGCTCGAGCCCGGCGGCAAGAACCGCCTCATCAGCACGCTCGTCATGATCCAGACGGCGCTGTCCATTCTCCTGCTGATCAGTTCCGGGCTCTTCCTGAGGGGATTGCAGGCGGCCACCTCAGTAGATACCGGCTTTGAGCCCGAGAACCTGCTGGTTGCTTCGGTGGACCCGGGGCTGCAGGGATACGACCGTGAGCGGTCAGAGGTCTTCTACCGTGAACTAGAGGCCGGTCTGCGGGCATTACCTGGCGTCCAGGCGGTGGGGCTGGCTCGTATGGTGCCTCTCAGCCTCAACAGCTCTGACAGGGGCGTCAGCATCCCCGGGTATGAGCCCGCACCCAACGAGGGTATGAGCATTCGCTACAACATGGTGACACCAGGGTACTTTGCGGCCATGGGGATCCCTGTGCTCGCCGGCCGACCGTTCGGTGAGCAAGACAATCGCGATGGAACACCGGTGATCATCGTAAATCAGAAGTTCTCCGATCGCTTCTGGCCCGGTGAGAACGCTCTTGGCAAGATCGTGCAAACCGCCGGCGAGGACCGCGTGGTAGTCGGCGTGGTCAAGACGGGGAAGTACTTCAGCCTCGGTGAGGAGCCACAGGACTTCATGTACTTCGCCCAGGCGCAGGTATGGTCGTATCCGATGACCATCCACACTCGCACTGGTGGGGATCCCCAAGCATTGGCACCGCTAGTGCGTCGGGAGGTTCAACGGCTGGACTCCTCCATGCCCGTGGCGGATCTGCGGCCCATGACCGACCAGCTGGGCATAGCGTTGTTCCCGGCCCGGCTGGTAGGCATAACGCTCGGCCTGTTTGGCATTCTAGGGATGATCCTGGCCGCCGTAGGGGTATACAGCGTGATGGCCTACTCGGTAACTCAACGGACCAGGGAGATCGGAATTCGCGTGGCCTTGGGAGCCAACTGGCGGCAAGTGGTGGGGATGGTCATCCGCAAGGGAATGTTCCTCGTAGGGGTGGGCGTCGCACTGGGACTGCTCGCTGCACTGGTCGCCAGCCGAATGATGGCCGGCCTGATCTATGGAGTGAGCGCGGTCGACCCCGCGACCTTCCTAGGTGTGCCCACCTTGTTGTGTGCGGTGGCCTTGCTTGCTTCGTTCCTACCCGCGCGGCGAGCGGCAGGGGTGGATCCGATGATGACGCTGCGGGCGGAGTAGAGACAGGTCGACTCCTGCGGGCATTGCTCCTACTGGTCTTCGTCTTCTGGGAGGGAGCCGCATGAGCCATCAGATCCACATCAGGGTGGGAGAAGTCCAGCTCCGAGCCGAGCTGAACGATTCAGACACGGCCAAGTCAATCCACAACGCGTTGCCCATCGCCGCGGCGGCCAACCGGTGGGGTGAGGAGATCTACTTCGAGATACCGGTGGATGAGCCGCTGACGGCCGAAGCCTCGGAAAACGTGCACGTTGGGGAACTTGGCTACTGGCCACCGGGGAAGGCTTTCTGCATCTTCTTTGGCCCGACGCCGGCCTCAACGGGAGACGCTCCACGGGCCGCGAGTCCGGTGAACCGCATTGGCCGGGTCTTGGATGACGTGCGAGTCCTGGCCGATGTGCCTCACGGTGCCGAGGTCCGACTCGAGAGGGCCTAGCGACGTGGCGCCGGAGCACAGTCATCCCAGATCTGCGAGGAGATCGGTTGGATGAGCGAATCAACCCGATACAGATCGGGCTGACACGTCCTGCAGATTCCCGATTCTCGGGCTACTAACGTTGCCAGATCGAGGCGGGCAGCTCGCGCGTGTTCAGGGTAACCACTTCCCAAACAGAGTGGCGTACAGCATCCGGTAGATGTCGGTGTTGTCAACGCTGGTTGGCAGCAGCTCGGCATTCAGGCCTTGCGCCCGGGCCACGATTCCACCCAGTAGGTCCTCGTAGTCTGTCCACGCGATGCCGAACGGCAGACGATTGCCGAACTGGTCCGGTTGCGCCACAAAAGGCTCCGATGCCGTCCCATTGAACCCATCCAGTGGTGCGCCGTTCGCCGTGATGAGATCCAGAGGCATGCCGCCGGCCGTCGAGTCTCGCACCGGCACCACCTGGAGTCCACCCGCATCGCTGTCCGCTGCCGTTATCACGAGCGTGTTGGGGTGCTCGGCCACGTACTCCAGTGCGACTCCGATAGCCGTATCAGCCCGTGCGAGCGCGGTGAGCGTGCCGATCGCGTTGTTGGTGTTGGCGAAGTTGTCGGATCCTTCCTCTTCCAATACAACGAGGAACCGGTCGCCCTTGGCCTCCAGCAATCGGAGTGTCACCTGCAACATCTCGGCGACCGAGGGTGCGCTCTCGCTGTACAGTGGTGCGCCACCCAGCGCACGCAGCACTTGCTCCGACCTATCGTTGAAGGTGTGAGCGTAGGAGAAGAGCCCAAGCACCTTCTCGGTCGACGTCGGGACTGCGAGTAGCTCCTCTCTGGTATACACAATCGTGTAGCCCAGCTCCTTAGCGCGTTCGACCAGATTCCTGCCGTCCCTCCTGATGCCGCTCACTCCATGCCGGCCCACTACGTCCGGCGGCAGGAGCAAGACCTCTCCGCCGCCCAGTATGATGTCGGTGCCACTCTCGATGATCTGCAGCGTGATGGTGTCGATGTCGATCCTGGCGTAAGCGCTGGCTAAGAAAACGCCGGTCCCGGGCTCGGCCAGGTGCCCACTATTGATGACGGCCGTTGCCAGCCTGGCCTGCCGGGCTTCCTGCATGAGGCTGAACGGCTTGCCGGAGAGGGAAGTCAGTGGCTCGGTCCCGCTCATGCCGTACGAATCGAACGGCACCTTCACGCCGAAGGCATGTGCGGTGGCGCCACCGTGCGAAGTGCTGCCCAGCGAGTTGGTGAGATGCCCGCGGTAGACGCCGAGGTGCTCGAGGCGGTCCCAGTTCATCTGACCGTCGGGGCCGACTGTGAGCAATCGGGCGGCGGACCAGGCAGATACGGAGCTTCCGTCTGGGTGGATGAATATGGCGCTGCCGAGTTGTGGCTGTCCCTGTTGCGCCGCTAGGTGTGTGGCACAGAAGATCGCGGCTATGAAAGACATCAGAATCGCGGGCGATGCGCTTCTTGGTACCATCTTCTCCATTCCGTTTCTCTAGGTTGTATGGTCTACTGCTGTCCGGGCCGCGTGGGCCTGGCGAGACCAGGCATACTCGGCTCGAATACCGCGTCGAGTCAACCCCTGGCAGCTCCCCTGACCAGAGCGCCCCCTGGTGAGCTCGCTGATCCTGAGTCAGACTGCCGGCGAGATGCTGAAGCTGGTGGGGGAGACGCTCAGCTGGTAGGCGACTATCAATAACCGATATCGTCGTATACTGTTAGGAGCCAGACGTACAGGACGGAGGTGACAGTGGTCGGTCGCATCGGGGTGCTGCCGCTCTTCGGGGCGAGTTGCCTCAGTCTCTTTTTGACTCAGCCAGCCGCGCTATGTCACCTTCATGCGCAGACCGATGCCCCGATTCCAGTCGCGGTGAGCATCTCGCCCCAGAAGTACTTCGTCGAGAGAATCGCAGGGGAGCGTGCGTCGGTATTGGTGTTAGTCGAGCCAGGCCGTAGTCCCACAACCTTTGAGCCCGGTCCGCGTCAGATGGCCCAGCTGGCCGGCACACGAATCTACTTCCGAATCGGTGTCCCGTTCGAGAGCGTGTGGCTCGACCGATTCAGAGCAGTCAACCCCTCGATGGGGCTGGTCGATACTCATGCTGGCGTCGCAAGGAGGACCCTAGATTCAGGCCGCAGCGTGGAGCTGTCCTGTGAAGATGCCGGCGTACCCGACCCTCACATATGGATCGATCCAATTCTGGTCAAGGTCGTTGCCCGTAACATTCTGGATGCGATCGTGCAGGTAGATCCTCAACGGCGGGAAGCGTACGAGGTAAACTACGAAGCTCTCGTCGACGATCTCGACCGACTGGACCGCGAGATCAGGGCACTTCTAGGTCCAGTGCGGTCTCGCGCCTTCATCGCTTATCATTCAGCTTGGGGCTATTTTGCCGATCGCTACGGCCTCAATCAGATCGTCATCGAAAGTCAAGGCAAGGAACCCGGCGCCAAGGCAATGGCGGAGATCATGCGCGTGGCAGTGGAGGAGGCGGTGAATCTCGTTGTCGTACAGCAGCAGTTCAGTGTGCGCTCGGCGCAGTCAGTGGCCGACGCTTTGGGAGCAGAGGTGCTGCAACTCGATCCTCTGGCTGAGGACTGGCTAGACAACATGCGGCACATAGCTCAGTCGATGTATCTAGCCCTGGAACGCCAATGACTCCCGACATCGAACTCCACAGGGTCTCCTTCTCTTACGGCGGCCCCCTGGTGCTGCAAGATGTGACGCTCGCCGTCGAGCACGGAGAGTTCCTGGGCGTTGTCGGGCCCAACGGTAGTGGCAAGACCACGTTGCTCAGGCTGATTCTGGGATTGTTGGAGCCCACGGCAGGAAGGCTGCGTGTGCTGGGTCGCGCTCCGGATGACGCACGTAAGCTGGTTGGCTACGTGCCCCAGTTTGCCTCGTTCGAGCGCGACTTCCCCATCTCGGTGAAGGAAATGGTGTTGCAGGGACGCCTGGGTCGCACCCGCCTCCTTGGCCGCTATTCCGGAGCGGACCACGCTGCGGCCCAGCGAGCCATGGCGCAGGTTCATGTCGAGCACGCCAGCAGCCAGCCTATCGGTGGCCTATCGGGCGGACAGGTACAGCGCGCTCTGGTCGCACGTGCGCTGGTGACCGAGCCAAAGATCCTCGTTCTCGACGAGCCGACTTCCAACATCGACCTCCGGGCCGAGGACAACATCTTCAATCTGCTGGAGCAGCTGAGGGAGAGCATGACCATAGTCGTGGTATCACACGACATCGGCTTCATGACCCAATACGTCAGTCGCGTGGCCTGTCTCAACCGCACGTTGGTGTGCCATACGACGAGCGAGGTGACGGGTCAAGTCGTGGAAGAGCTATATGGTGCGCCGGTCCACATGATCCAGCATCCCCACAAGATCAGTACGAGTGGTCCTATCCAGTGACCGGTTTCTTCGGGGCACTACTCGAGATGGAGTTCTTGCAGCGCGCACTGCTGGGCGGTGTGCTGGCGAGCGTGGTCTGCGGGATCATGGGCACATACGTGGTGGTGAAACGGATCGGCTATCTGGCCGGGGGAATAGCGCACGCCGTGTTAGGTGGGATGGGTGTGGCGTACTATCTGGATCTCAACCCCATGCTGGGAGCGATCGCAGCCGCTGTCGTGGCCGCGCTCCTCGTTGGCTGGGTCAACATCGGATCACGGCGCAACAGCGATACTGTGATCGGGGCACTGTGGGCGGTCGGGATGGCCATCGGGATTCTCTTCATATCCCGAACGCCGGGCTACAACGTCGACCTGATGAGCTACCTCTTCGGCAACATCCTGATGGTCTCCCTTGGGGATCTTCGCATCATGATAGTGCTCGATGTGCTGGTGGTTGTCCTGGTGTTGCTGTTCTACCGGCAGCTCATCGCGGTTGCCTTTGATCAGGAGTTCGCACGGTTGAGGGGGGTGGCGGTGCGGTTCTTCGAGCTGTTGCTGTTGTGTGCGGTGGCGTTGACAGTGGTGACGCTGATCCAGGTGGTGGGGCTGATCCTGGTGATTGCCCTGCTCACCCTACCGGCCGCCATCGCATCGCAGTACGCTCGATCACTGGCAGGAATCATGCTGCTTGCGACGCTGATCGGGGTCGTGTTGACGGTTGGTGGCCTCGCCCTGTCATATGATCCAGATCTTCCAGCCGGTGCCACGATCATCCTGTTAGCCGGGCTGCTATATCTGGCCTCGACCGCAGCCAAGAGTCTGGTACACCGCATTCGACTGAGGCGGTTGCGGCAAGGTGCTTGACAGCGGGCTCGCCCCGGGGCGCGGCACCGCTCAGAGTATTCCCCACAACGTCTTGGTGACGTCGACCGAGAAGGTCCAGCTCCCGTCACGCAGACCTCGGGCGATATCGAACCGCAATAGATCGAACAGAAACAGAGCGCCCAATCCCACTGCGGGATAGACCCCTCGTGCCCGGTTTGAAAACGGTGCAGGGTCGCCCGTGTAGACCAGGTGGAAGTAGGGTGCCAGTGTCGCCGAAGGTGGTGCCTTGCCGTACCAGAGCACCGGGGCCGAGATGAAGGGAACCCGAAACTGGCCTTCTACGCGTTGGCTCACGCCCAGGTCGGAGGCGAACTCGTGGAACCGATATCCCGGTCCGCTTATTGTCCCGCCCAGATACACCTGCGCCTGCGGAGGGACCGCGTGAGACCCGCCGGCCACTGCTGCGACGGTCCGGAAGACAAGTGCAGCGGATCCAAAGCGACGTACCGCGTCCAGTCTGGCAGCAACGCGTCCCACGAGAAGCGGCTCCTGGCTCAACGTAGTGTCCCGTCCCTCGAACAACCCGCCTGTTAGCTCCAAGTCCCAGCCGAGTTCGGTTCCCAGCAGAATCGTACCCGACCTCCTGGCGACCGAGACAACTAGCCGTCCACCCTCCAGCGACCAAGCCGGGACGGTCGGATTGTACTCGCCCGATAGCGGACTCGCATTCACCGCCAGGCGACCGTGCCGCTCGTAGGACGCCGTCACAGATAGACGGGTACCGCCGGAGATGCCGAGATCGACGGAGGCTCCGGCCGACCAGACATCGTACGGCTGCGTGTAATCGTTGGCGAACAGCCCGGCGGCGAGACTGTTCTTCAGCAGCGAGGCTTCCTCGACATCGCCCATGTCCCGGTAGTCCCGTTCACCAAATAGCGTGACGGCCAGGTTGTTACTGAAGCCCCGAGAGAGAGCCATCCGGCCCTTCAGTGACTCGTCTTGCACGCCGAACCGCCCGTTGAGCCTGAGGGCAGTGCCCTCTTGGAGTCGGATCGCGCCGCCCAAGCCCAATGCCAGACCTTCCACCCGGTTCAGTCGTGCGAAGTCCGAAATCCGCCGCGCCGAGAGTGACGCACCGCTCGGCGGGTTGAGGATGCTCTGGCGTACCAGCTCGCTCGCCTGGGCCCGGACCTGCTCGACATCTGCATCGGTTACGAGCAGTACATCATCCGGCAGCGAGTCGACGATGCTGCCTTCGAACTCAAAGTCCCTCATCTGTTCCAGTGGTGCCCGTACTATCTCGGGGCCCCGGAATACTTCGGGCGGTAGGCCCACGTTGAGCTCGTAGCAGCACACTTCCCATCGGCCGCGGATGATGCCGCGCGCCGGGAAGTCGAGCCACCGTGCCTGGCGCACTACCTCGAGTTCTTGGCGGAAGGGAAGCCAGTACTTGCCGGCGATGAGGGCGTTTTCCAGTACGACCGAGAGCGATTCGATGCGCTTGTCCAGCAGTGCCGCCTGCGTAAAGGTGAACTGCATTCGCACCACGGCTCCGCTGCTGCGTTCCAGGTAGATGTCGCCCAGGAACCGTTGAACGTCGGTATTGTGGGGGCGCACCGTCACACGGTAGACGTTCAAGCTCACTCCAGCGGAACGCAATGTCAGGGAGTCGCGGACGGCGAAGTCATATTCACTGGGCCCAAGAGGCGACAGCGGGTGTGGTACGTCGCGCACGTCGCGCGCGTCGCCCATGCGGATCACGTCCGGCAGGTTGTTCTGGACGATACCGTACCTGTCGCGGTAGTAGCCGACCCGGGCGGGCAGTAGCAGCGTGTCCCGTTGTCCGATGAGACGCTGCTTGCTGAAGTCGGGGGCGCGCCACAGTAGCTCTGTGGCTAGTTGATCGGCCTTGACGACGGCGGGGGGATCGGGAAATCCCTCACCCAATTGGGCAAGGAATGTGAGGTATCCGGTAGCCTGCGCCGTGTAGTCGATGAGGCCAGCATCGGCAAACTGTTGTTGCCGCCGCTCAATTGCGCGGCGGACTATTCCGAGAGTGAAGGGATTGTTCCATCCTGGATCTTGTGCCTCGACCTCGATTGGCGCTACGACTAGGCCCAAGCAGGCCAAGTAAATCCATGATCGCATGGACTGAAAGGTAGCAGCCCGCGCGACCTCTGTCTCATTGCATCTGACACCCCCATTCACCGTCGTTTCGCCGTTCATTCTTCGGTTGGCCTGATCCAGCAAGCAGCTCTTTCCAAAGGTAGAAAGACGCCCGGCCCCTGAGCGCGTACAGCTTTTGAAAGGTTTGTGGTGATATGAGGTTCAGGGCCTGGGCCAACTTGAGGTAGTAGCCAACCTCGGAGAGATGGCCGGCCGACAGCTGCGCGCACTGTCGCATCAATGTCCGACAGCCCGTGCCTGCACCACGGGCAAGTTTGCTGGCTGAGAGCAAGGCAGCGAGTCGGAGCCGCGCCGCGATGTCCGGATCCCGCTCGAGAAGCGGCTTCGTTGCCTCGTAGATGCAGAGGGTGAGTGCGTGGCACGCCCCCCACGAATCGAGCCTTTCATAGGGCATCATGGTACTGAGAGTAGTCCTGTTAGGGTGATTCTCCGTCATCATTACATCGCGAATAGGAGCGCGATCGTGCGGCTTCCATAGGGTGAGTAGGCCGACCTAGTGCGGTGCGTCGCATCGGAGTAGGACTCTGAGTCGGATGATGTGGAATCGGTGCGCGTCGACTGTAGGATTCTGAGTCGTGGTTCGCTAGATTCGTTGTGGTGGTGATCGGTGGACTAGAGCGGCCGTCAGCCAAGTTGCGGCCAGGAGGCGATGAGCTTCATCGTGGAGCGACGGGTCAGGTTGGCCAACGTGGGGACGGGGGACCTTCCCGACAACAAGCTTCGGGTCCAGGTGGAGTTGGAGTGGGGCGGCGAGACCTATGTGGGAATGGCGGAGGAGGTCTGGCGAGAGAACGCCGAGTTCGTATGTGCCGCGAACGCCGCGTGCCGGGCACTGGATGCGGTTGTAGCGCCGACACACACAAGGTTCGAAGCCCTGCAGAGTGAGGCAGTGAGCGCCGTGGGCCGCATGCTGGCGGTCGTCGCAGTGGCAATACACTCTCAAGGTGAGAATCAATACACTGTCGGAGTCTGTGCAATAGCGGGCGATCCGGCTGGCGCAAGTGTGCGGGCCGTGTTGAGCGCCACGAACCGCCGGATGACACGGCTGCTCTCCGCGCTGGCCGGCTCGTAGTGTCTGTCGGGCAGTACCGAACTCGTACTTGAGCCGGTTTGCAGACTTCAGTCTATCATTGCTGCCCGTCTCCGCGTTCCTTTCCCTGCTATCTCTCATGTCTTCACAGGAGTTCTCGTGCGAATCCGCGTGATTCTGAGCTTGGCCTTACTCGTTGCTTCTACGACATTGGTCAACGCCCACGATCTGTTCATCAAGTTGGACAGCTATTTCTTGCAGCCGCACTCGGCTGCGACGATTCCGATCTTGAATGGCAGCTTTGTGCTCAGCGAGAACGCGATCATGCGCGATCGCGTCATCGACATCAGTATGGTTTCGTCGAACGGTCGAGTGCATATCGACACAACACAGTGGCTTGGTGACACTACGTACGCGGATACGACGTTCCTGACCGTAGAAACCGGAGCGCCGGGCACGTACATCGTCGGTGCCTCCACCAGGCCTCGCGATCTGCGTCTGGCTGCAGCGGACTTCAACGACTATTTGGAGCATGATGGGATCCCGGATGTCCTCGAAGCACGGAGGCAAGACAACGAACTCGACAAGGACGTGTGGGAACGGTACTCCAAGCACGTAAAGGCGGTGCTGCAGGTCGGTGACAGGAGGGATGCCTTCTACCTCACGCCGCTGGGCTATCCGGCTGAGATCGTACCGCTAGTGAATCCCTATGATTTGCATGCAGGCGACGAGATCTCTGTCCTGTGTCTGCTCAAAGGACAACCAGTCGCCAATCAGCTCGTTATTCTGGGCGGCGAGCAGGGTGGCAACCTCGTGGGGGAGATGCGTAAGAGAACCGATCGATCCGGAGTGGTCGGGTTTGCCATCGAATCGCCCGGCAAGTGGTACGTGGAGTTTATCAACATGCAGCCTTCCGCCGCTCAGGACATCGACTACGAATCGAATTGGGCGACGTTGGCCTTCGAGATCCGCTGACTGGCCGGTTTCAGATCCAAACGCTCATCAAGTCGCGCCGTGGCATCGCTGTGGTGGCACACCGATCGCGCCCTCTAGGCACTGTGCAGCGACTGCTGGTGATCTGGGCATCCAGTATGTAGTTTTTGTTTGATCAAAGCCAGCTGAACACGGCAGCTCGCCGCGGCGCTGCATGCGCTAGGCACTAACGCCCCGAACCGAGGTAACGATCCAATGCCGCATCTCATCGACCGGCGCAGGTTCATGATTGCCGCGACAGCCCCGTTCTCGGTTGCTGCGCTAGGAAGATTCTGGCCCCTCACATCGCGCGGGGCCGCGTCTCAGGTGGATGATCCGCTTTTCCGGATCTCTCTGGCACAGTGGTCGTTGCACCGCACACTGAGGGCAGGCGAACTGGACAATCTGGATTTTCCCGTGATTACTCGGCGCGATTATGGCTTGGAAGCCGTCGAGTACGTCAATCAATTCTTCAAGGATAAGGCAACCGACCAGGCCTACTTGGGCGAGCTCAAGAAGCGGGCTGATGACAACGGTGTCACGAATGTCCTCATCATGTGTGATGGCGAGGGTGCGTTGGGCGATCCTGACAGTGCAGCCCGCACGGTGGCTGTCGAAAACCACTATCGCTGGGTGGATGCCGCCAAGTACCTGGGATGTCACTCGATCCGGGTGAACGCGCGGTCTCAGGGGACCCCTGACGAGCAACGCGAGCTTGCGGTGGACGGCCTGAGGCGACTCACGGAGTTCGCCGCCGAGCGGGACATGAACGTGATCGTCGAGAACCACGGCGGCATTTCCTCGAACGGTGCGTGGCTGGCGAGCGTGATGGCCGCTGTTGATCATTCTCGCTGCGGCACTCTGCCGGATTTCGGCAACTTCCGCATTGCGGATGGGGAGCTCTACGACCGCTACCAGGGCGTAGCGGAGTTGATGCCGTATGCCAAGGGAGTGAGCGCCAAGTCAAGCGCCTTCGACGACCAGGGCAATGAGACGAGTACGGACTACGTGCGAATGATGCGCATCGTACTCGACGCTGGATACCGTGGCTACGTAGGAATCGAGTATGAGGGCAGCGAGCTCAGCGAGCCTGACGGGATACGCGCAACCAAGGCCCTGCTGGAGCGAGTGCGGGCAGAGCTGCAATCAGAGTACTCATAAACGGTGCTGGCGATCTCACCATCTCGATTAGTAAATTACGGGCTGGCCATACAGCACTGGTGAGGCTAGCTCGCGTGACTCACACCCCAAAGGTCGCCCCTCGATTCGCCGCTCTGGCGGAATTGGGATTCGAGTGCGTACGGGGCCCGCATACATCGGTAGAGATCATTCCGATTGACGACGCGGTGAGTAAGGCGATCGCGACACGCCCCGCCATGGGAACGCTCGTGTCGCTGACGCTACTCACGAGTGCACGGGCACGTGCGGAGGAGGCGATTGGCCGGGCGTTCGAGGAGATGGATCGGCTGATAGCGATCTTCAGCCATTACGATCCGGCGTCGGCCGTCAGTCAGCTGAATTCGGCCGGCACACTCGACAGACCGCCCCGGGAACTCGCCCACGTGGTGTCCCGGTCGCTGCAATTCAACCGGTTGAGTGACGGAGCATTCGACATCTCGGTCGCGCCGGTGGTGGAGCTGTTCAAGGGGCGTCCCCCAGGATCGCTGCCGTCCAAGAGTGAGGTGCGTGAGGCCCTCGAGTTGGTAGGGGTCCAGCATGTAGCCGCATCTCGCAAGCGCCTGAGCTTCGAGAGATCGGGCATGTGTCTCACATTCGACGGTGTTGCAAAAGGTTACATTGTGGATGCCATGGCGCGGGTGCTCAAGCGACACCGGATCAAGAACTACCTGATCGAGGCAGGCGGGGACATTCGCGCGTCCGGCACCAAGGAACGCCGACTGCCCTGGGCAGTGGCGGTGCAGGATCCTGAGCGATCGGGGCTCTTCCCGGATACCATCCATTTGGCAAACGGCGCGGTAGCCACGTCGGGAAGCTACGAGCGACACTTCGATCCGGATCAAGAGCACCACCATATAATCGACTCGCATTTGGGTGTTTCACCTCAGTTCAGTGTGAGCGCGTCTGTCATTGCGCCCAACGCCATGGTGGCAGACGCTCTTGCCACGACCGTGTTCCTCATGCTGCCCGAGGCGGGTGTGAAGTTCGTGGAGGGCTTGCGCGGTTGTGAGTGTCTCGTAGTAGGAAGGGATGGAATGCAGGTAAGGTCGGGAGGCTGGCCCAGCGCCGGCCCAACACGCAAACGAAAGGCGGAAGCATGACTCAGGGAGCGGCGGCGGCAGAACCCGGGCGATGGACACGGTTCCAGTCCATTGTGCTGGTGACGCTGAGGATTCTCATTGGATGGCATTTTCTCTATGAGGGGCTAGCCAAGCTGGTCAACCCCTATTGGACATCGGCTGACTACCTGGCGGGATCGCAGTGGTGGTTCAGCGGTCTCTTCATCAATATCGCGACAGCCCCGACTCTGCTTACACTGGTCGACTACATCAATGTCTGGGGGCTGATTCTGATCGGCTTGTGTCTGATTCTGGGCCTGTTGACGCGCACGGCTACTGTGGCAGGGATCGTATTGCTGGCGCTCTACTACATTGCGGCGCCACCGTTCGCCGGACTGTCGTATGCTATGCCCGCGGAGGGTAGCTATCTCGTTGTCAACAAAGTACTGATCGAGCTGGTCGCCCTGGTAGCCTTGCTCGCGTTCCCAACGGGCAGGATTCTAGGTGTGGATCGCGTGATCTTTCAGATGCGCCGGACCGGCGCGCTTGCTCAGGCGTGAAGGGGGAAAACAATGAGTGACGAAGGCACCAACACCCAATCCAATCAGCCCGCTACCGATAAGGCGGGCATCGTCGGACGCCGCGGGTTTCTCGAACTCGTGGTTTCTATCCCGGTCATCGGCGTGTTCTTGTACAACTTCTTCAGGAAGAAGGCCGCCGATGACATGAAGAAAGAGGCGATCATGGCCGAGCTGGGCGTGCGCGAGTCCGGCCCGGCATATATCCCCGAGGCGGTATCGCGGCCTCCGGGCGAAAGGATCCGTCTCGGCATCATCGGTAACGGTGGCGAGGGAGAGGCACTCGTACGTCACGCCGGGTTTGCCCATCCCGATTGGGTGGAGGAGCAGCGGCAGGCCGCGGCAGAGGACCCGCGCAACCAAGCCCTCCAGGTCTATCTCGAGCAGGACGACTTGAATGTCGAACTGACAGCCGTATGCGACGTGTTCGACGTTCGCGCCGAGCGTGGTATCGCGGCATCACAGGTGGCAACCAGACCAGGTGGGAGACCCGCGAATCCACCCGCGAAGCGGTTCAGACATTATCACGACATGCTCACCAGTGGAGAGGTTGACGGGGTCATTATCGCCACACCCGACCACTGGCATTCACAGATGTCGATCGACGCCGCCGCCGAGGGAATCCACGTCTACTGCGAGAAGTGCATGACGCAGACTGAGGAACAGACGCAGGCTATGTACGACGCGATCAAGAACTCGGACATAGTGTTCCAGCTCGGCCACCAGAACCGCCAGTCGGAGGCCCACATCAAAGCCCGTGAGGTGATCGACGCGAACATCCTCGGGCCGATCACTCTGGTGGAGGGAACCACCAACCGCAACACGCCTTGGGGCGCATGGGTTTGGGACATCCACGAGGAAGGGAATCCGCAGACGATCGACTGGGAGCTGTTCGAGGGGCCGGCACTCAACAAGGTACCGTTCAGTCTCGAGCGCTTCTTCCGTTGGCGTTGTTGGTTCGACTACGGGACGGGGCTGTCGGGAGATCTGTTATCGCACGAGTACGATGCCGTGAATCAGATTCTGCAGTTGGGGATCCCCAAGTCGGCCGTCGCGTCAGGCGGGATCTACTATTTCAAAGACGGTCGCGACGTGCCCGACGTGTTCCAGGCCGTCTATGAGTACCCGGAGCGGGAACTCACCTTCGTGTACAGTGCCACGCTCGCCAACGGGCAGTACCGCGGCCTTAAGTTCATGGGCCACGACGCGACCATGCAGGTGAGCGGAGACCTGTCGGTGACCGCCGACCGGAATTCGTCGCGTTACGAAGAGAAGATCGGGAGCGGCGTGATCGACCCATCGCGGCCGATGTTCACGTATCGGCCAGGATTCAGAGGGATCGACGCGATCACTTCGGCGACGGCGGAGTACTTCGTGAGCCGGGGCCTGCTGTATACCTACCGAGGCGGCCGGCGAATGTCCGCGTACCACTTGCTCATCGGCGAGTGGCTCGACGTGATTCGTAATGGTGGCGAGACGAGCTGCAACATAGAGCGCGGCTTCGAAGAGGCCATTACTTGCCACATGGCGACACGATCCTACCTCGAGAACCGCAAGGTCGAGTGGGATCCGGTCAGACGCAGAATCGTGTAGCGACGGACGGTGAGGCGGTAGGGCGGTACTGAACTGCTCAACCGCCTCCCCGCATCTCTGCCAATGCCCGACCCTCCAAGGGAGCAGCGTCCGTGTACAGAACGATCCGACTCATCATCACGATGCTCCTCCAGTTCTTCATCTGGGGGGCCGTGGTGCACGTCTGTCGCCGTGTACATGACGGCCGGCTGCACCACGGGAGAGTGCCAGCAGGGTAGGAATTGAACGGCTGCACACGTGCACACGAAAGGCTGGGCTGAATATGGCAACAAAGCGACTGGGCGTTGGGATGATCGGCGGTGGTTTTGTCGGGAAGTTCCACATTCGCTCATGGGTTGCGGTGCGCGACGCAGATATCCTTGGCGTCGTGAGCCGGCCGGACGACAATACGGCCGAGGAGGCAGTGGCACTGATCCGACAACTCGGCGTCGGACAGGCAAAGGTCTACGAATCCGTCGCCGATATGATCGCAGATCCGGCCATCCACGCCCTTTGGATCTGCGCGCCGAACTTTGTCCGCATTGAGATCATGGAGGAGATAGCCGACGCGATCGAAGGGGGCAAAGGCGAGCTCATAGGAGTCGCGTGCGAGAAGCCGCTCGGTCGAAACGCGGCTGAGGCACGCCGCATGTTGGAGCTGGTGGAGAAGGTCGGGTTGTTGGACGGCTATCTCGAGAACCAGCTATTCGCGCCCGCCATCGTACGGGGTAAGGAGCTGTTGTGGAGCCGCGGCGCCGCACTCACAGGACCGCCTTACCTGGCACGGGCGGCGGAGGAGCACAGCGGCCCGCACATGCCGTGGTTCTGGCAGGGCGAGTTGCAGGGTGGTGGCGTGTTGAACGACATGATGTGCCACTCGGTGGAGGTTGCGCGATTCCTACTGACAGCGCCCGGTGCGGCCCGAGATACGCTGACGCCGGTCAAGGTTTCGGCCCATACGTCTTGCCTGAAATGGCAGCAGCCTCACTATGCCGATCGACTCGCCGCTAACAGCGGTGGAAAGACCGACTACCGCAAGAGACCGGCCGAGGATTTCGCCCGCGCTTTAGTCGAGTACCGAGATAGCGACGGGAACGAGCGCGTCGTCGAGGCAACTACTTCCTGGTGTTTCGTCGGAGCTGGCCTCAGGCTCAGCATGGAGATGCTGGGGCCGGAATACTCGCTGTCAGTGAACACTCTGGATGCAGGACCGAAGGTCTTCTTCAGCCGGGAAGTCAAGGGCGATGCCGGTGAAGACATCGTGGAAAAGCAGAATGCGGAGATGGGTCTCATGCCGGTGGTCAGCGACGAAGGTGCCGAGTACGGCTATATCGGCGAGGACCGACACATGGTGCAGTCGTTTCTCGCAGGCACGCGCCCGTCTGAGAACTTCAGCGACGGAGTGGCGGTCACCGAGTTGCTGATGACCGCCTACATGAGTGCAGACCAGGAGAAGACGATTCCGTTTCCACCGCCGGATCTGGCGACGTTCGTGCCGGCGGTGGCTAAGGGCGAGTGGCGGCCGTAGGAACGTCCTCCATTCAACGTCTGACGTCCAACTGCGCGCCTGTGTGCCGCAGGAACTGGATATCGTCCGTGCGGTCATGCAGGTGCGCAACCTGTAATAGAAGCCGAGGCGATCCCATTCGGGCCGCGCCGCAATGACAGGGGAGTACGATGAAAAAAATGACCTCAATCGTGGCAATCATGGCCGTGTTCACGCTGGCGATGTGCTTTGTGATGATCGGGGCCGCTTCTGTGGAGCTCATGGCAAAGCTCGGGCTTGCCGAGGGACAGATCGGGATCATGGTGCTGCTGTTCTCATTGACCTGCATCGTGGCGCAGCTTGCAGTCGGTCCCTTGGTGGATCGGCTGGGGCACAAGCCCCTGGCCATCGCCGGGTTTGTGGTGGCCGGCGCGAGCATTCTTCTGTTGGCCTTTGCGGCCAGTTACCCCCTGGCAGTGCTGGCGGCCATGCTGCTCGGTGTGGGAGCCATCTGCTGCAATACTGTGGGTAACACACTGCTGCCCGTGGTGCTGTTCGAAGGCAAAGAGCCGGCGCGGGCCAGCAATTTTGGCAACGCCTTCTTTGGGCTGGGCGTCGCACTGCCGCCGCTGTTGATCGGGGTCTTGCAGGCCGACGTTGGCATGAGCTACGAAGCGATCATGTCGCTGATCGCCGTCATCGTGCTTGCGTTCACGGTGTTTTCCCTGCTTCCGACCTATCCGCAGGTCTCCACCGGCTTCGAACTATCGCGCGCGTTCGGCCTGCTACGCAGTCCCGTGGTGTTGATCGCGGCGCTGGCCCTGATTTGCTACATCGGCCTGGAGTTCACCATGAACACCTGGATACGGCTGTTGATGGTGGAACTGTTCGAAGGGGTCGGGGGCGACGAGGCCCGGATCGCGCGCAACGCCGGCCTCGTACTGACCGGCTTTGCCCTGGCCATGGCGCTTGGCAGGTTCGGCACGTCCGCGATCAAGAACCTCACCGCCATCGGGATAAAGGTGATCGTGGCCATGGCGGCGCTGTCGGTGGTGACAATCGGCATCATGAGTGTGGCTGCTAGTCCTGTCTTGGTCATGGTGGCCGTATTCGTGACGGGGCTGGCTTTCGCTCCGGTGTTCCCGACCGTTGTCGGCGTGACTTTTTCCAAATTCGAACCCGGTGTCTACGGCAGTGTGTTTGGCGTGATCTTCGCGGTTGGCTTCCTAGGGCCCACGTTCCTGCCGTATGTGATCGGCAGGGCCAGTGAGGCGGGGTCCATCCAGCAGGCCATGCCGATCGCGGCCGTGGTAGCAGGTGTCTTGTGTGTTGTCGGACTGCTGATGGGAGTGGTGCACAGACGCGCGCAGGCTCCCACGCAGCAGGACTAAGGGTTCCTGCCCGGGCTGGGGCCCGCTTGGCGGTGATGACTCGGCGACCTGGGGGGCTATTCGCCGACGACGTGAGCGCACCGCACCGTCACTAGGGATGCCTTCCGAGTGACCGTGGTGGATCCGTCGGGCTGCGGCGGCTGCTTCACAGCCGGGCTCCTGACCGCCCTGAGCCGCCACTGGGAGCAGCGCGAGTCGAGCTGGCGTGACGAGGCGCACCAATAGAATCCTACGTGCGGTCCGTTTCGCCGGCACGGTTGTGTCACAGTGACTCATCGGTTGTAGTTACAACGACACGGAGGAGTTAGTGTGAGCGTCAAGACACGTCTTGGAATCATGATGTTCCTGCAGTATGCCATCTGGGGTGCCTGGCTTCCGGTGCTCTCATCCTATCTAATCAACGAAATCGGCTTCAGCGGCGGTCAGGTCGGCTGGATCTATGCGCTGCTCCCGCTAGCCACCATCATATCCCCGTTCGTCGGCGGTCAGGTAGCTGACCGATACTTCTCCTCGGAAAAGGTGATTGGAACGCTCGCGTTTACCGGTGGCGTGCTGCTGCTCGTAGTATCGTTCGCAACCGATTTCACAGTGATGTTGGTGGGGATGCTCGCCTACTGCCTCCTCTACGCACCGACCCTCGCCCTTACAAACTCCGTCGCGATGATCAACTTGAAGGATTCCGAGAAGGAATTCGGTGGCATTCGCGTGTGGGGCACTCTAGGCTGGATCGCCGCGGGTTGGCTGCTGACCGGCTGGCGCTGGCTGGCGGATGCCGGGACCATGCCCGCCATCGGTGGAGACATGCTGTTTCTAGCGGGCGTCGTGTCGATCGTCATGGGTTTCCAGTCGCTTATGCTGCCGCACACACCGCCCAGAAAGGAGGGAGTCAAGCCCTGGGCGATTCTGGAGTCGCTGAAGATGCTGCGGTCGAAACATTTCCTGATCTTCATCGCGATCACGTTTGTTGTAGCGACGGAATTGGAGTTCTTCTACATCCTCACGGCGCCGTTCCTGGAATCGGACACGATCGGCGTGTCGAGCACTAACGTGCCTGCGGTCATGACGATAGCGCAGTTGGCAGAGATCTTCGTGATGGCGTGGCTGCTATCATATTTCCTCAAGAAGTACGGGATGCGCAAGACTCTGGCATTCGGAGTCGTGGCCTGGCCCATACGGTACATAATATTCGCGATTGGTACACCGGCGTGGCTGGTAATTGCCTCGCTGGCGTTGCACGGCATCTGTTACGTGTTCTTCTTCGTTGCTGCATTCATCTACGTTGACAAGGTAGCGCCAGCGGACATCCGCGCATCGGCACAGAGCCTCATCGCGATCGTATCGCTGGGGATGGGACGCGCTCTGGGAAGTGTGTTCGCCGGCTGGATAAGGGATGTGTTCACTACAGGAACAGAGACGAACTGGAGCTACGTGTTCCTGGTGCCGTGTGCCCTTACGCTGGCATGTGCTGTGGCGTTCCTGTTGTTCTTCCGAGAGGAGGAGCCGGCAGCGGGAGTTCAGACAGCAGCCTGAGAAGTAGTATGGGGTACATGTTGACCGCCGCCAGACTTGCAATCCTTTGTGCCAGCCGTGGCGAGGGGCAAGTGGAATCCGAAGGTTGTTTGAGGGTCGAATGGAGAGAATCGAATCAGGAAGGCAGGGAGTAACATGAAGTCGCTCACGCTCATCTTGGCGATCGCCGCGCTGCCCATCGCTACCAACACGCCCGCGTCGGTACCTGCGTATCAGCAGGGGTCGGTCACGAAACCCGGGTACGAGCAGATACTCAAGTCGCGCGACGGGCGCTATTCGAAGCACGGCTGGAATCACTACGGTCCTGGATACTTCGAGCTGAACCCGGAGACGGGCGTTCTGACTTCTCACGGCGGCATGGGCCTGTTCTGGTACGCTGCCAAAGAGTATGGCGACTTCGTGCTGGAGCTGGAATTCAGAGTTGCCGACGTACATACCAACTCCGGCATTTTTCTACGCGTACCCGGAGTCCCTTCGAGCAACGAGTACATCTTCCACAGTTTCGAGATCCAGATCGATAACAGCCTGGAGGGAAGCCACTACACCGGAGCGGTGTACGATGCCGAGGCGCCCAGCGAACAGGCGGCTAGGGAGCCGGGTGAGTGGAATCAATACAAGATCACGTTTCAGGGCAATCACATCGAGGTCGAGCTGAACGGCAAGAAGGTGATCGACTGGGAGGCGGAACCACGCGGCAAGATCGTAGACTTCGCTCCGAGGGGCTACATTGGGCTGCAAAACCACGACGACCAGAGCACAGTCCATTTCAGGAACATTTACGTCAAGGAACTCTAGCTGTAGCAGGCGGGCCTGCCACATCGGGATTTCTCAAACTGCGGAGCCTGCGGTGCTGAGCCGCTTGCTCCGCTTTCCGACGGGTTCGTGTATCGAGTAGGGATCAATCCGGACGCTGCCGCAGGTCGTGACGGCGGGACCCGGGTCAACTTCCTTTATACCAATATCGGGCGAGGCCATCCCCACTATCTCGACGGCATCATCGAGTGCCTCGAGCCACAGTATGTCGGCCAAGTTGCAGACGTGTTTGCTTTGGCGTCGGGTGTCTCGCTTGGTGTGTGGAGACTGGCCCGATATCTCTACCACACGGCCGGTTCTAGCGGTGTAACTGCGTCGCTTTACAGCCGGCTCCGGGCCAACGCCGACTACAACCGCTGGGGTGCTGTGAATCGGGTTTTGGCCGGCGGTCTCAGACAGCGCTTCCTGTCGGACGAGACACCTCTTGTGGTTGCGCACCCGCTATTGGTTTCCGCTCTCAGAGACAGACCCGCGGTTTTCTATCAGCATGGTGAGATTGCGGCACCGAGAGAATCACTCGTGAGGGGTGAACACACTGTATTCGTTCCCACCGCGCACACGGCTGACGCCTTCTTGGCTGCCGGGATTGCCTCGACGCACGTCGTCGTTTCGGGATTGTGCATCGAGCGGGGATTGGTCACCCAGGCCGAGGCCGCCTTTCATGCGAGGCTCGCGCGGCTTTCCGGCAAGGCACCCCTCTGCGGCGCGTTTTTCTCGACTGGTGCCGAGCCGCGGCTGCACGTGACGAAGCTGGTTGAAGCAGCACTGTCAACCGTACGGAGAGGAGGCCGGGTTTTCGTCTTCGCGACAGAAGCGGGAAGCTTTGGTGCCCGGTTGGTTGCCAAGTTTTCACAAGCAGGAGTGCACCTGGAGCACGTACGAACGGTGGAGGCCATGCGTGACCGGAATCACGACGCTGTACTGTGCCTCTACAGTAATCGCCGCGAACTGAACGAACTCACCGCGGAGATCTTCACACAATGCGACTATGTCGTGTCCGCCGCGCACGAACGGGCCAGCTGGGCGCTGGGTCTCGGTCTCCCCATGTTCGTAGTGGATCCGTCCCTCGGCAGTTTTGCTCCCGGCAACCGGGAGCTGATTCTCCGCCGAGGTGTTGGGCAACCCATCAGAAGCAAGGTCGAGGCCGTTCAGCTGGGCAGCACGATTGAGCGACTGCGGAGCTCCGGGGACCTGGCCCGGATGGCCGAGTCTGGTTGGGGTAGGTTCGATATCGATGGCTTCAGACGCATCGCTCGAGTGCTCACGCAATTGCAGCCGTGCTGATTTGAGTCGAGCTACATACTCCGGCCGATGCCGTTGCGACACGTCGTAACCAAGCAGCGGCATCCTGGCGGGGCACTGTGAACCACTGTTAGGATATCAGGGTAGTTATCTTGTGGCTTAGGCCTGCATTAGGGAGGAGCATAATGAGGTGGCGTTTGTCGACAGAGCGGTTCCCGTGGACCGTAGCCTTTCTTGTGGCATCGGCCGCCGTGCCGGCCCTGATCTCCGCCCAGGTGGTGCAAGGCCGGTTCGTCGACGACGCGACGGGCCAGCCCGTGGCATCAGTCAGTGTAGAGCTGCTGTGGAGTGACGAGGGCGTCTACACTGTCGCCACTGATGTCACGGACGACCAGGGCCATTTCATCCTCCGTGCCGGCGCCTCGGGGACGTACCGCCTGCGATCCGCGCGGATCGGCTACCAACCAGTGACCACCCGAGTCTTCGACCTCGTGGAAGGCGCACAGCCGCTCGAGGTGGAGGTGCGCATCTCGGCTGTGGCGGTGCCGATCGAACCGCTCACCATTGTCTCCGATCGAGCTGACCGCCTGCGCAACCTGCGCTTGGAAACCTCGGGCTACTTCGAACGGAAAGAGAGATACGGGTCGGAGGGGCTTGGCCTGGGCGAGTTCCTCGAGCGAGAGGAAATCCAGCGCCACAGCCCCAGCCGGATATCCGATGCACTGCGGACGGTGCGGGGCGTGAGGGTGGAAGGGGCGGGTGGGGTGAACCAGACGATTACGTTGCGGGGCCAAGGCATGGGTGGGCGGTGCATTCCACCGGTGTACGTCGACGGGTCGCCGGCTGGCACAGGGCGAGATATCGACGCGCTTCTTTCGCCCTATTCACTGGCGGCAATCGAGGTCTATCCGGGCCTGAGCGTGCCGGCGGAGTTCTGGAGGGACGTTAAGCTGGTCACCCCCACGGGCGTCAATCGCCTGCCGCCTTGCGGTGCCATCGCCCTGTGGACCGGGTACGCTGAACTGGAAAGTGAGCCTGAACCGGACACGCCTCCGACGGATCAGGCGCTAGTAGCGGAGTTGGCGCAACTCGCGCTGCACCTCACGATCGCAGCGGATTTCGTGACGCTAGGTGATACTCTCCAGGCAACTGTCACAATCAGCAATCTCTCCAACGACGCGAGATCACTGTGCGTTACGGACTCCCGGTACACGCTGCGCGGTACTGCCGCGAGCAGGGACATCGTGGAGCAGGCCGACCAGGGGCCTTGTCTCCACGATATCACGCTTGCACCACGGGCGTCTCATTCGTGGCAGGATGTGGTGACTTTCATGCCTGAACTCGATCAGCCGGGCGCCGTCCTAATTCAGAAGGAATTCCGGCTGAGCTATCAACCGTGCGGTTACCGTGAGGAGTGTGAAGTGCAGCTCCGCTCGGCACCGCTTTGGCTTACCATCTATCCCGACTGACAGTCGTAACGCCTGGATGCCGTCCGTGTAGCCCGGTTGCATCCAGCAGCTGGTGGCTCGCGAAGAAGGGGAGCAACTAATCCCTCCGGAGCACGCCCGGACCAAACGTGCTGGGAAGATGGTGTTTGCGAGGAGACTCGGTCCCTTGTAGCATTCAAGCGCCCTTCCAGAGTGCCGATCAGCAACGACTTCGGAGTGACGTAGTGGACTACTTGGAAGATATTACGCAGGCTGTTGGCAATACACCGTTGGTCAGGCTGCGCAAGATCACCGTCGAGCGTGGCATCGAAGCTACCGTGCTGGTCAAGCCGGAGTACCTGAATCCGACAGGCTCTGTGAAGGACCGCATGGCGATTTACATGCTCGACGAGGCGGTCCAGACCGGGAAGTTGAGATCCGGGGGTACGATAGTCGAAGCGACCTCCGGCAACACCGGCGCGGCTGCGGCGATGTTCGCCGCAGCACACGGATACGAGGCCGTGTTCACTATTCCGGACAAGATGTCGAAGGAGAAGGTCGACACCCTAAAGGCCTTCGGGGCCGAGGTCCATGTCTGCCCGACCGCTGTGGCGCCCGACGATCCGCAGAGCTATTACGAGGTGGCCAAGCGTTTGGCAGCGGAGCACTCCAACGCCTTCCTGCTCAACCAATATCACAACAAGGACAACATCGAAGCACACTACGCGACGACGGGACCTGAGATCTGGAGGCAGACGCGGGGGAGGATCGATGTGTTCGTTGCCGGGATCGGCACCGGCGGGACCATGTCCGGCGCCGCCCGATACCTAAAAGAGCAGAATCCAGCGATTCGAGTCGTCGCGGTCGATGTCGAGGGTTCGGTCTATTACGGGTATTTCAAGAACAAGCAGCTGCCCGAAGCCCATCCCTATCTCGTCGAAGGGATCGGCGACGACATGTTGTGCGGGGCTCTGGACTTCAGCGTGATCGACGAAATGTATCAGGTCGATGACGAGACGTCGTTCTTGGCAGGCAGGGAGCTCGCCCGCAAAGAGGGTATCTTGGCCGGCGGATCGTCAGGTTCGGCGCTACATGCCGCCCTCGAGTATGCTAAGGACATGGACGCCTCACAAACGATGGTTGTCATCTTGCCCGACACCGGCGCGAAGTACATCAGCAAGATGTACAACGACGAGTGGATGCGAGCCCAAGGTTTCCTGGCTTAGCGCGCCGGAGCCGGGTCGTAGAACGGCCAGTAGCGCCTGAACCGCGTGTCCCTGCGTCATCTCCGTCCGTATATCTGGTTTTCGCAGGACGTAGCCTGTAGACTTCAAGCATGCCATTGCGGAGAGTCGGAATGCGACACATGACGGTCTTCCTGCTGGCACTTGCGGCTACAGTCGTACTCCCGGTCGACGGTCGGGCGCAGGTCTTCCACGGCGTGGTGCTCGACCGTGACTCGCAGAAGCCCGTGTTGGTGTGTGCTGTTACCCTCATCGATTACTCCAACAAGGTGCGCGCCGTTGGCATAACGGACTCCGTCGGCAGGTACCAGCTAGCCGCACCGGAGCCGGGCCGCTACCAGGTTCGGGTGGATCCGCGAGGATATCGTACGGCGTCCTCGGGGGAGTACATCGTCGAGGCCGGCGACACCGTTGAGGTGAACGTGCTGGTGAGCGCTGACCCGAATCCGCCCACAGCGGCCACAACAAGGAGACGGGCACTCTCACCTGGCTGTGTTCCACCGTTGGACCAGACCTTTGAGAAACCCCCGGACGAATGCGGTGGCAGGTGGGCGGTTGAGGTGTTCAACTGCTTCGATCAACCCATCAATGTGTACAACAGCGGCGAAGGCGAAACTCTCTTGCTCGGCAGGGTTGCGGAATATGAATACGCGGTCCTCTATTCACGCGGGTCCGCGAGGCCGGTGACGTCAGTAGGTCACAGCGGGGATTGGGGCGGCTTTGACTTCCGTGAGCGCAGCAGAGGCCTCGTCGCTGTGAGGGTCTACTGCGACCCATATTGGCGCACGCCATAGCCCATTGTGCAGTCGGCTTCGGGCGCTGCGGGCCGCATTTCAGGCGGCACGACTTACCGCACTAAGAAGCCGGCACATGCGGGCCCGGATCGTCAAGCCGTGATGATAGGAAAGCCGGATACCAGGCCCGGGACGGCGTTCACGGCAGGTGCTGGCGCACGGCGAGCAACGTGTCGATCGGAGAGTTCCCGCTGATCCCCGATTCGGCCACTACCACGGGGATCGAATCGGCGGTCGTGAACAGCCCCTCGAGCGTTGCGTACCATACGAAGCTGCTCGCGGCTACCGTGTCAGATATCGCTAGGTGCAGCCGTTCCCCTGCGAAGCTTCCGTCAACGCTCTTGCCTGCCACGCTCTTCTGCGTCCAGTCCGGCGCACCGAAATGGCCCCTTGCAGGGTGTTCCGCGAACCACGCACCTTCGAGAAACGCCGAGACCTCGGTTTCCTCCGCCTGCCGGTGCAGGTACACGCGCAGCTCGGCGTCGATGGTCACCCCGTCGATCTGTCCGGTGATGCGGTAGAGGCCCTCGCGCGTGTCGTCGGCATCCGCCACCACCCACACGCGGTTCGTCGCTGCGACGGCGCTTCCAAACACGCCGATCCCGCCCTCCAGGTGATTGATGAACC
>CP070666.1:5274649-5338948 GCA_020351775.1 Gemmatimonadota bacterium
CCTCTTCGTACTTCTGCTTCAGCTCTTCGACGGCGCCCGGGTCCGCCAGCGTGGTGACGTCACCCAACGCGCGGCCCGAAGCGATGTCGCCCAACAGTCGCCTCATGATCTTGCCGCTCCGCGTCTTGGGGAGGTCCGGAGTGAAGAAGAGATCCTCGGGCCGGGCGATCGCCCCGATCTTCTTGACGACATGCTGCTTTAGTTCGTCCACCAACTGGGGGGATGGCAGGAAGCCGGTTCGCAAGATCACGAAGGCGGTGATCACCTGTCCTTTGAGATCGTGCGGTTTGCCGACAACCGCAGCCTCGGCCACGGCGTCATGCGACACCAGCGCGCTCTCCACCTCCATGGTCCCGATCCGGTGTCCCGCGACGTTCAACACGTCGTCGACACGGCCCAGGATCCAGAAGTAGCCGTCCTCGTCGCGTTTGGCGCCGTCGCCCGGGAAGTAGTAGCCGGGATACTTGCTCCAGTACTGCTCGCGGTAGCGCTTGTCGTCGCCGTAGATGGTTCGCAGCATGCCGGGCCAGGGACTCTTGATCACCAGGTAGCCGCCGCCCACGCCTATCGGTTGCCCCTCTCCATCGAACAGATCCGCCTCGATGCCGGGGAACGGGACGGTGGCGGAGCCGGGTTTGGTCGGCGTGACCCCGGGCAGCGGAGTGATCATGATCCCACCGGTCTCCGTCTGCCACCAGGTGTCGACGATGGGGCACGTCTTGCCGCCGATGTGCTCGTGATACCAGATCCATGCCTCGGGGTTGATCGGCTCGCCCACCGTTCCCAGCAGGCGCAACGTCGACAGGTCGTTCCTGGCGGGATGCTGTGGGCCCCATTTCATGAACGCCCTGATGGCGGTCGGCGCCGTGTAGAAGACCGTGACTCCGTAACGCTCCACTATCTCCCACAGCCGGCTCTTGTCGGGCCAGTCGGGCGACCCTTCGTACATCACTGCGGTGGCACCCGCGGCCAGCGGACCGTAGACCAGATATGTGTGGCCCGTAACCCATCCTACGTCGGCCGTACACCAGTAGACATCGTCATCCTTGAGATCGAACACCCACCGCGTGGTGGCGAGCGCCTGGGTCATGTAGCCGCCGGTGGTGTGCACGATCCCCTTCGGCTTGCCGGTGGTGCCCGAAGTGTAGAGGATGAACAGCATGTCCTCTGCATCCATCACTGCCGGTTCACAGTGAGGCTTCCCGTTGGCCATGAGGTCGTGATACCAATGATCCCGGCCTGATTTCATGTGCATTAGCGTGTCGTCGTATTGAGCATGTGCCCGGCGGCGCACCACCACCGTGTGCTTCACGGACGGAGTCTCCTCCAGGGCCTCGTCCACATTGCGCTTGAGGGGAACGATCTGGCCGCGGCGGTAGCCGATGTCGGCGGTGATCACGATCGTGCACTTGGCATCGTTGATCCTGTCCCGCAGCGATTCGGCGGAGAACCCTCCGAACACGACCGAATGCGGCGCTCCTATGCGGGCACAGGCAAGCATCGCGACTACGACCTCGGGTATCATCGGCATGTAGATGGCGATCCGATCTCCCTTGCTCACGCCGAGTGACTTTAGGACGTTGGCGAAGCGGTTGACCTCCCTATACAGCTCCCAGTAGGTAATCGCCCGGCGATCTCCGGGTTCGCCTTCCCACAGCAGCGCGACCTTGTTCTTGGTGGCGGAGGTGATGTGACGATCCAGACAGTTGACCGACGCATTGAGCTTGCCGCCCACGAACCACTTTGCGTGAGGAGCTTTCCAGTCCAACACTCTCTTCCATGGCTTCATCCAATGGAGTTGACGCGCCTGTTTGGCCCAGAAGCGCAGTCGTGCTGCCCCGGACTCCTGATAGACGCGCTTTGCCCTGACGTGCGCCATCCGTTTGAATGCCGGAGCGGGCCGGAACAAGCGTTGCTCCTTGAGTAGAGTGGAAATTTGGTCGGACACATCGCCCTCCATGCCAGTTTGATCGCCTGCTTCCGCATCAGGTGCGGATCTCGAGCGGCCCTATATAACCCGATACACGGAGGCGCGCCATTGCATAAACCGCGCCCCGGCTCCGGCTTGCCGCCCAGGACCTGAGGCCGGACTTTGAGCCACCGTGCGTAAAGCTCCGTTGTAGAAGGGCTTGGCCCGGCTATGCCGCGGCTCACCAGGGCGCTCTCCGCGCCTCCGTACAGTCCGTTGCACAAAGATTGCAATAACTGGTACAGCTACATGGTGGGGGAGCTCGAGGTGCAGCGAGCGCCGTCGGATGAGCGGGTTTTGGTCGCACCCGTGGAACTAGATCTGAACAGCCGTCTCGACTTTCGTCGCGACGCTCTCAGGTGTGTTGAGAGCCTCCGCAGAGGTGCGGGGCGGCTCGTGATAGACATGACAGCCACCAGATCAGTAGACAGTACCGGCCTGGGGGTGCTGTTCATGGTACGCCGCCGGGCAGCACAACGCCGGCAGCAGGTGGTGCTTCGCGGGGTGAGTGAAGAGCTGCGGCTCCTCTTGGTCCTCACAAAACTGGAAGGTCTCTTCGAAATCGAGATGGCGCCCACCCACTGAGCACCACTGATCCTCAATCGGTGCTATATTGCGGCCCTGTTCGCGGCCCCCGTCAAACACAACAACGCTGGTCGAGTGAGCAACGAGATCGCGGTCCCAGGACCCTCCAGCAGCCAACGAGTCTGTGCAGATGAAACGCGTTGAACCGGCACTCAAGGCGCAGGGTGTAACGCGGCGGTATGGGCACCGTGTGGTTCTGCAGGACGTCTCAGTTGAGGTTTCCGGGGGCGAGTTCCTGATGTTGGTGGGCCACAACGGAGCCGGAAAGACCACGTTGATCCGCGTGCTGGCAGGTCTGCTCAAGCCGAGTGCCGGCACCGTGCAACGCTCGGGTGCGACTGGTATGGTGGCGCACAGCTCCATGCTGTACGATGCGCTCACCGCGCGTGAGAACCTGGCCTTTTTTGGACGCCTGCACGGGCACAACGATCCGGCCCTGATACAGCGTGTCTTGGAGCAGATGGGTCTGGCTCCCCATGGCGACCGCCGCGTGGCAACGTTCAGTCGCGGCATGGTGCAGCGATTGTCCATTGGGCGGGCGCTGCTACCCGATCCGGAGCTGCTGCTACTGGACGAGCCGCTGACCGGGCTGGACGACACGGCGGCGGCGACAATCAGAGAGGTGCTGCACGACTTGCAGCAGCGCGGACGGGCCATAGTCGTGGCGACCCACCAACTGGCAGAGCTGGTCGATCTGGCATCTACGGTCGGGTTCCTGGTCGGTGGCCGGCTGGCGGGTTTGGAGCCAGTGGCCGGCCGGGACGGTCACTCGGTAATGGCCCACTACCGGGAGCTTGCAGCCAATGTCTAGCTTCTGGACGGCCGCCCTCACGATCGCTGTCAAAGACATGAAGATCGAATGGCGCACCAAGACGGCGTTCGCTTCGGCAATCGTGTTCGCGGTGCTCGTGCTGGCCGTCTTCTACTTCGCGCGCGATCCCACGGCCGTGGGCGCACTCGACATAGCGCCGGGGGCTCTGTGGGTGACATTCACCTTCGCCGCCATGCTGGGTCTAAACCGGGCCTTTCTGCTCGAGAGCGAGAACCGGGCGATGGACGGTCTGCTGCTGGCACCCATCGCGCCGTCCGCGATCTTCGTTGGAAAGTTTCTGGGCAACCTGGCCTTCGTGGGTGTCGTAGAGCTGGTGTCGCTGCCGCTGTTCATCCTGTTCTACGATCTGCCGATCATCAGACAGTTGCCGGCTCTCGTGGGCGTCATCGCGATGGCCACCATTGCGTTCGTCGCTGTTGGAACGCTGTTGAGTGCCATGGTCGTACGCACGCGGTTCGCTGAGCTGATGCTGCCCATCCTGCTGCTCCCGTTTCTGATTCCACCTGTCGTAGGCGCAGTACAGCTCACCTCCCGGATCCTGAGCCAGCGTCCCTTGAGCGATCTTGCCGGCTGGCTTAAGTTGCTCGCTTCGTTCGACATCATCTTCGTGATTCTCTGTTTCTTCTTATTTGAGGCGACGCTGGAAGAATGACTCGACGTGATCACGCACTCGCGCTGGCCCGGCGGGGCCAGGTCATAACCGCGATTGCGTTGGCCGGATTGGCGGGGGTGTTCATCAGAGCGCTGGCGTTCACACCCATCGAGCGGACCCAGGGGCTGGCCCAGAAGATTTTCTACGTTCATGCGCCGTCTGCGTGGGCGGCTCTGCTGGCGTTCGGAATTACCGGCATCCTGAGCCTGCTCTACTTGTGGCTCAAGGACCGTAAGATCGACTCTATCGCTGCGGCATCGGCGGAGGTCGGATTGGCGTTCTCCGTCGTAATGCTCACGACGGGTCCCATCTGGGGCAAGACTGTGTGGGGAACCTGGTGGAGTTGGGATGCACGGCTCACATCCACCATGTTCATCTTTCTGCTGTTCATTGGGTACCGTGTGATGCGGGGCGCGATCGTAGATCCGGAGATGAGGGCGCGGTACTCGGCGGTGATCGGGATAATGGCGCTGGTGCTCGTTCCGTTCATCCACATGACCGTGTATCTGTTCCGCACGTTGCATCCCGATCCGGTCCTGCTCAAGCCGAGCTCGCCTTCGATGCCGGGTGTGATGTTGGTGACGCTGTTGACGTCCGTTGCAGTGTTCACTCTCATGTACGTCGGATTCGTAACACAGCGGTATGCCATCGCCATCCTGCGCGACGTCAGAGAGGAGGCCGCGAGTGCAGTATCCTGACAACGGTACCTACATGGTAGTGGCCTACGTGATCGCGGCAGTCGTCGTGGTCGTGTATGCAATCTCGCTGGCGTGGCGGGTGAAGAAGGAGCGCTGACGGGCTAGCTGCCCGACGGTCCCAGGTCTTCCGGGGACAGCAGCGTCTTCCACCACACCCACCCTGCCGCCAACCCTCCCAGCAGCGGCCCGGCCCAGTAGGCTATGTGCCCCTCGAAATCGAGAGATACCAGTGCCGGCCCGAACGCCCTGGCGGGATTCAAGGCAGCGCCCGTCAACGGTCCCACCACCAGGATCGCGCAGAACTGGACCAGCCCTACGGCGAAGCCCCCCACCTTGGGTGCCCCCCGCGAGACGATGGTGCCGCAGACCGAGCTCACCAGCAACAGGGTCATGAGGGCCTCGGCTGCGATGGCCTGGGGCATCGTGACGTCTACTGCGATCTTGGGCGTTCCGAGGCTGGTGACCTCCACAGCCGGCCCGGGAAAGAGCAATCGCACCAGAAGCGCGGCGATGACTGCCGCCAGCAGCTGGGTGGCTATGTAGCTGCCGGCGCGTACTGCGTCGATCCTCCGCGCCATCCAGAGAGCAGCGGTAACCGCCGGGTTGAGGTGACCGCCCGAGATGTTCATCGTGGTTGTCACCATGGTGGCGTACGCCAGCGCCGTAGCCAATCCGATGCCGAGGAGACCGAGCGCATTGTTGGTCCAGGTGTTCGCTACGATCGCGCCAGCGCCGACGAAAACCAGCCCGAATGTCCCCAGGAACTCCGCAACCAACGGTTTGAGGCTGCTAATCATTGGACGACTCCCGTTCTTGGGACGCAACTGTGGCCGCCACAACCGATGCCACATAGCGAACTTGTCCGCTCCCCGCTCCCCGCTCCCTGCTCCCTTCACACCAACCCCCACAACACCAGAGCCACCCCGGCGCCGGAGCCGGTTGCCACCAGATTCACCGCGTCGTTGTCGAGCCATCGCCAGCCATGCGACAGCGTGAGAGTCCGGCCACACTGGTGCGCCGGGGTCTCTGCGGCTGTGCCACAGGAATCACAGTAATAGCCGGCTTGCAGTGTCGCTCCCAGCAGCGAATCCAGCATCATGCCCAGCACGCCTCCTGTAAGGCCGGCCGTCAGGGCCGTTCCCGCCGGACCCAGCATTGCACCCAGCCCCGCCAATGTGGCCGCCCCTACCGCCCCTCCAGCGGTTCCCGTTAGTGTGATTCCTCCCGAGGTTCCCGGCGGCACCACTCGACCCGAGGATATCAGGCGCGGTGGCTTGCGTGAGAAGGCTCCCAGCTCCGTTGCCCAGGTGTCCGCTTGGGCCGCTGCCAACGCGCCCACCATCAGCGGCCAGCCGCCTTGCCACACCGGGATCAGCAGCGCGCCGATGGCGGCCCAGCTGCCGTTGGCGAGCACCTGCCGGGCTCGGCGGCCACCAGATTGCAGGTCGAGCCTGTCGCGTCTGCCGCCGACGTGGGAGAGCTTGGTGAGCAGACTGCCCGATACGAAGAACGAGGCTAGCAGGACTGCGCCTGCCGGACCGCCACCCGTAAGGACTGCAGCCCCTACAACGGCTGCAGCGCCGGCGCCGGCCAACGTGAGCCAACCCAGTCCGCTGCCAACCAGAGCCAGGCCGCAAGCCAATGCAGCCGCGATGGCCGGGTTCACTCGGGGTCAGCGGCGCCCCGGTCGAAGAGTACTTGCTCGAAGATGCGCTTCTTCAGGTGCTCTGGGGCATGGCGCGCCTGTGCGCGTGCTCGTAGGAACGCCAGGTAGGACTCCTCGAAGCCCAACAGCTGGAAACAGGGCGCGCAGCTCTCCAAATGGGTGCGCACCGCAGCCTCGACCTCTGGCGTCAGCTCCCCGTCCAAGTATGCGTAGAGCTGCTCAGCGGCCGCACTACAATCAATCGAATTCGGGGTATTCACCGCTCCACCCCCTTGATATAGCCCATCTCGACAGCATAGTCGTACAACACCTTCTGCAACGCCTGGCGTGCCCTGAACAGACGGGACTTGACGGTTCCCACCGGCGCTCCGGTGACTTCGGCGATCTCCGCGTACGATAGCTGTTCCACGTCACTCAGCACCAGCGTCTCACGGAATTCCTCGGGCAGTGAATCGATTGCCCGGAGAACCTCCTCATCGACGATTTGCTTGAAGAAAGTGCCCTCGGGGTCGACGTCCTGCACGTCGTGGAACACGGAGTAACCCTCGATGTTGCCGATGTCGACCGTCGGCCCCGCTCGCTTGGATTTGCGGTATTCGTTTATGAACGTGTGTCTCAGAATTGTGAGCAGCCATGCGCGCACGTTCGTGCCGCTCTTGTACTGATGCCACGAGCGGTAGGCCCTCAGCATCGTCTCCTGTGTGAGATCGTCCGCCTGAGCTTCACCTCCGGCAAGTCGCAGGGCCACTCGATACACGGAGTCGAGGTGCGGCAGCGCCTCGCTCTCGAAGCTCCTGCGCCGTTCCTCAGAGGGTGCTGCCGTCATGAGATGTCGGTCCCGGCGCGGCGGGGTCCGACAATCCATATGGCTGTCACAGTCATAGATTGGGTAGAATCGCCTCGTAGACGCCCGCGCGCAACAGGTCTGGTCGATTCACCGTGGCTAGGCTAACTTGCGCGCCATCTACCTATTCGGTTGTTTGACTCTGTGGATGCCAAACACATCAGTGCGATAATCCCCTTGGCGGTGCTCCAGGCAGTGCGCGCCATCGACCAACGCGGTCAGGAGCGCAGTGCGGAATACCAGGAAGAGTTCACCCTCAAACGGTTGGGCATGAGCCCCACCGTCACTGCGCAAATCGAGCGCTATCGTCAATTAGCGCTCCGCAAGGATGAGGTCGAACTCGAAGAGGTGGAGCAGCTGTTCCGGCTCGTGGGACGCAGGTCTGACGCAGGTTTGGCGTTTTCCCAGGGTGGCCGCTTGGCTGCGCGCCACGCGCTGCAGCGGATCCCGGGAGCGGTGAAGCTCGCGCACAAGGTGGCACCATTCCGCGCCAGACAGCGCATCGGGCTGCGCTCTGCAACCCGGCTGGCGGCCAGCGTGTTTGGCGCGGCGATGTCACTACATCCGGAACAGGGTGTCGTGGTCGAGGCGCATCCGACTACCACGGTCGTCACGCCTGGCGGAGTGGGCTGCAGCTTCTACTCGGCTGCCTTGGCCGAGATGCTGCGAACGGTCATGGATTTCGAGGGTGCCATGCTGCACGATGTCTGCGTAACCCGCGGCGATGATTGTTGTCGCTGGCACACTGGCTCCAAACAAGGCTGGTGAACCGTGGCCCCGCTAGACCGGATCGACGCGGGCGAACTCAGGGACACGTTGGCGGACATCGGAGCCGACGGCTGGTTGATCTACGATTTCCACAATCTCAATCCCGTTGCGGCCCGGCTCATCCAATACCACGGGATGGTTACCCGCAGACTTTTTCTGTGGCTCCCAGCAAGCGGGAGCCCAACCTGCATCGTGCACAACATCGACACCAACGCGGTGAGCCATGTTGGGGCGGAGGTGTCGTACTACACGACTTGGCAGCAGCTGCACACCCTGCTTGAGCGGACCTTCGCGGGTAAGCGCGTTGCCATGGAGGTCTCGCCCGAGAATGCGGTGCCGTACCTCGACAGGGTACCGGCGGGAGTCGCCGAACTGCTCAGGCGGTTTGGCACCACGGTCGTTCCTTCAGACATGCTGGTGACGCGCTTCGCAGCATCCTGGTCGGCGCGGGAACTCGAGGCACATCGATCCGCCGCGGAGACCATTGCCGAGATAGCGCGGAACACGCTGCGTACGGTCGTCGGCGAAGCCGGGGCGGTCTCGGAGTATCGAGTTCAGCAGCGCGTGATCGAGGCGATGTCGCGGCGGGGGCTCCAGATCGAAGACCCTCCGATCGTGGGGTTCGGCCCCAACTCGGCAAACCCTCACTACGACGCGAGTGAGAGCGACTCGCGCGTGCTGCAGCCTGACGAGGTCATTCTGCTGGACCTGTTCGGCTGGCAGACCGATCGGGGCTGGGCCGATCAGACCTGGATGGCTTTCTCGGGCGGTGCGCCACCCCAAGAGGTCGTGCGGGTGTGGGAGGCGACGCGGGACGCCCGTGATGCAGCCGTGCAGCGGCTACAGGATGCCGGCCGAGCGGGCGAGGTGGTCACAGGCGCCATGTTGGACGATGCAGCTCGGGACCTATTGCGCGAGCGCGGCTACGCCGACTGGTTCGCGCATCGCACGGGACATTCGATCGACGGAGATCTGCACGGATCGGGTCCCCATCTGGACAACTTCGAGACCAACGATATCCGGGCACTGGTGCCTGGGGTTGTCTTCTCGATCGAGCCGGGTGTCTATTTGACGGGCCGGTTCGGTGTCCGCAGTGAGATCAACGTGGTTCTCCTCGAGGATGGGCCTGAAGTGACGCCCATCGAGCCGCAAACGGAACTGATAACCACCCCGTAGCCCGGCTTCCCGGTCTCCCGGCTACCATCGACCCTATGCGCCAGTTTCTCAGTCGTTCGTGACGCCGGGGTACCGGGTCACTGGGCCGTCGGGTCTATCCGTCACCAGCCACATCGTGTACACCAGGGCCACCCACAGGGCTGTCCCGACCGCCACGTGCAACATGCGCCACACTGGCTGCAGCATTGAGAGGATCATGACGGCCGCAATCGCCGTCTGCACCAGCGCTGCGTTGAATGCTATCCAGGCTGCGTCCTTCACCTGCGACGGGGCCTCCCGCATGCGCAGGCGCACGACTATCCCCAGCAGGTGGAACAGGAGCGCGAAGGCCAGCAGCCGGTGAGTCCAGTGGATGTGCGCCAGCCCGCCGGCTCCACCGGTCGGCCACAGTTGACCGTTGCACAGGGGGAAGCCGAGGCATGCCCCGATGGCACCGAGATTGGCCGTGAGCCCACCCAGTAGGATGACGGTGCCCCCCAGAATGGCGGCCGCAGTTATCGACCCCTTGGGCAGCAGCCCGCTGCACGGTTTGCGGTTGGTATCGGCCCGTAACGCCGTTACCAGCAGTGTGGCGATCAAGGCCATCGCCACGCCGAGGTGCAGTATCACGGTCGCTGGCGGCAGCTCCCGAATCACGGTCACGGCACCCAGGAGGATCTGGACCAGCAACAGCAGCACGGCCAAGATGGCTGGATAGACTATGCCGCCCGGTCCGGTGACTTCCGGCTCGCTTCGAGTCCGTACTGCCTGGATTCCCACTGCTGCAGTGAGCACCGTGAGGATCACGGCAACCTGCCGATGACCCCACTCCAGCAGCGTTCTGTAGTCGTCGAGGTGTGGGATCAGGCGACCGTTGCACAGCGGCCAGTCGTCGCCGCATCCCAGGCCCGATCCGGTGATGCGGACTACTCCACCCAGCACGATCAGGGCATAAGCGAACCCGACGGCGGTGTATGATAGGACGCGGAGAGTTTTCATAGGGGAGAAGGTACAGGTGGCGACTGCGCGCGGAAAGCCGTGCGCCCGGCTCGGCTCGCCCGAAGCTTCACCGTGTCACAGCAGGAAGCCAAACACTACGAACAGCGCCGTGGCTCCACCGGCAGCCGTGAGCGCATAGGGCAACTGCGTGCGCACGTGGTCTATGTGATCGGTAGCAGATGCCATTGATGCTACGATGGTCGTGTCCGATATCGGGGAGCAGTGATCTCCGAATATCCCGCCTCCCAAAGCGGCTGCCACGGTGAGCCCGGGGTGGAGTCCGATGACGTCGACCATCGGGATGACGATAGGGATCATGATGGCGAACGTACCCCACGATGTTCCCGTGGAGAACGCGATGAAGCAGGCCAGCAGGAATACTATCGCAGGGACGATGTTGGGGTTGAGCACCCGGCGCGCGGCGTCGGCTACGAATTCGCCGGTGCCCAGCGCCGAAGTCGTGGCAGCGATTGCGAACGCGAGTGACAACACGATCACTACCGGTATAAGACCCTGGACACCCCTGATTATGCAGTCAGTCGATTGCTTCACGCTGAGGATACCCTGCAACCGGTACATCGCCACCGCAGCGAGCAGCCCCACTATCACTCCCCACAGTACGGCTTGAGATCCGCTGCCGTTTGGGATGCTACCGTCACCCGTCAGCCACAGCACGATGGGAACGGTGATGACCATGAGGAGAATCGGCAGCACCATGTTGACGGCGCGCTGGGGCGCCCCCTCCTTCGGCTTGGTCGTGGATACGTCCTCTGATACGAGCGGCTCTGCTCCATCACGCAGCAGCTTGCCCTCTTCACGAACCCGCCGCTCGGCTTCGCGCATCGGTCCGTAGTCCCATTCGGTGACGACTACGACCGAGACCAGCACGATCGCGAGTATCGCGTAGAAGTTGAGCGACAAGGCTGTGAACAGGAGCGTGTTCGCGTTAGCTACATTCTGCGCCAACAGCAGCCCAGTTACGTACGCTCCCCATGCGTTCAGCGGGATGAGGATCAACTTCGGCGCGCACGTCCCATCGATGATGTAGGCCAGCTTCTCTCGGGAGATGCGGCACTTGTCGAACAGTGGACGGGCCACCGAGCCGCTGACCAGGAGACTGAAGTTGGACTCGAGAAAGATGCAGAAGCTTACCGCCATGGTAAGCAAGCCAACCGACCGCCTGGACTTAGCCAGGCCGCCTCGCTCGACACGGTTCACGAAGCCGTCCATTCCGCCCGAGGCCTGCGTCAGGGTGATCATCGCTCCAATAAGAGAGCTGAACAGCAACACTCGCGCGTTGTCGGCGGTCGTGACCTGCGTCAAATAGACCTCGACAGACCGAATCAGGCCTGTCACTGGATTCCACGAGCTCATTATCGTACAGCCTAGGAACACGAACAGGCCCAATGACAGGTAGACCTGCTTCGTCTTGATCGCGAGCGCAATCGCGACGACCGGTGGAACGATCGATAGCCAACCGTAGGTGTCCATGGCTCGCCTCTTCCCCTCCTCCCGTCCTACGCCGTGTTCAAGTCCGTGCCCGGCTTAGCAGCACGAGGCCGGTCACGCCGAACAACATGTTGGGCGTCCATGCTGCATATGTCGGTGGCAGGACACCGCCGGCTCCGACGGCTTGCGACAGTTGGACCGAGAGCAGGAAGAGCATGGTGGTGGCAAGGCTGATCGCGATCCCGAACGCGCCGGTCGCCCGGGGCGCCGCGATGACCAGAGGTGCGGCAAACAGGGCGATGATGATGCACGTGATCGGGACGGCGAACTTGAGTTCCCGGACGACTCTGAGTTTGCGTCCATCTCCGCCGGAGCGCTCCAAGGCATCGATGTAGCGTCCTAGCTCGGCGTATGTCATCTCTTCCGGCTTCTTGGGTTCAGCCAGCAGGTCGGCGGGAGTCTCCGTGAGGTAGCGTAGCCTGAGCGAATCGAACCGAAATGCAGTCTCGCCAGCGGTTTCGGTCATCAGCCGTGACCAACCATCGCGCAGCGTCCAGCTTTGGGTGGAATCGTCGTAGAAGGCGTTCTTGGCCTGTATCGCCACTGTCGGATAGTCTCCGGATCCCTCGCGTTCGAGCACTGCGTCGAACATCTGCCCCTCTTCGACATTGAGCGAGCGCACCGTGTACACCCAGCCCGCATCGGCGCGGTACACGAAGTTCTGTCTCAAGCTGCGCGAACGGACCTCTAGATCCCCCAGCAGCTCGAGCTGCTTTCTAGTGGCTCCGGGGGCGAACTCGCCCAAGATTATGCCTGCGCCGGCAGTCAGGCATGCGGCAGCAAGAATGGGCACCAAGGTGCGGTAGAAGCTGCGGCCTGAGGCCTTGGCGGCGGTCAGCTCGGAATGACGCATCATGGTGCCCAAGCTGAACACGGTGGCGAACAGCACGGCGGCGGGGAGAACGAGGAACACCTTGTCGGGGAGGCTATACACGTAGGCGAAGGCGATCTCGATCGGCCGGAGACCCTCGCGCAGGTATGCGTCCAGCTTGTCTGTGATCTCGAATAGGATCACGATCAATGGGAACCCGATGGTCGTGACCAAGAAGATCTTCAGCCACTCTCGCAGCAGGTAGCGGTCGAGGATGTCGGCGATCATTCCCTTGTCGCTGCGCCCCCGAACACCCAACCGGGCCACCGTCGCCGGCCACTCCGTGCGGCGATCCCGCGACGAGCAGTGTGCCACAGTGCCAGTCCGCCCAGCAAGCCGAACACGACGTTGGGAGTCCACATGGCCCAGAATGGTGACACGACGAGCCCGTTTGCCAGTGACTCACCGGCAATCAATCCCACGTAGTAGACTGCGAAGATCACCATGGCGACACCGATCACCATGCCGAGTCCGCCGGGCAAGCGCAGCGCGAGGGGCACGCCTACGAGCACGAAGACGATGCAAGCCGCTGGGATCGCGTACTTCTTGTGAAACTCGACCAGGTACATCGCGGCCTGCCGCTCGTTACCGATTACGCGATCTCGCTGCATCCTGACCTCATTCATGGCCGCTGTGGGCGTGCGCGACGCCAGACGAGCCCCAGGAAGGTGTGCCAAACGAACCTGAGGGGAATCAGCCGAGTCGGGTTGCACACGGGTGAACGGCCTTTCCTGGGCATCGAGGCGCGCGGGCAGGACCCAGTCCAGGGCGCGGCAGTACAGGCTGCGTCGGTGTTGGGGCACCACTGTGTCCGGCTCGATCGGCGGAAGCCCGACCAGCGCTCGCACGCCGTTCCGCCAGGCGGCCGCGGCGCTGCGTTCTGCCAGCCACTGTCGCCGGCGCGCGGACACGACCACGTCTTCCAGCGCACACGTACCCAGTTCCCTGTCGCTGCGGAAGTTGTCGTCTCCACGGCGCTCGAAGATGCCGCCTATGTCCTGCAGCCCCATGAGATACCTGTCGTAGTAGGTGCGCTGAAAGTTCCCGGGGTCGCGGCGGTCGAACTCGAGCGCGGTTCCGTTGAACAGCATCAGTTGCAGATCTTCCTGGTTGGGCGCAAACGTAATGCGTCCGCTGTCGGCGTAGATCGTTCCCACGTTGCTGCGATCCATGAAGCGATAGATCGTAACGTCGTGCATCCCGTACGTGACCGGATCGATCCTGGCGGTCCACAGGAACAGGCGGCCACGCTGCACTTCGTTGATCGCGTGCTCCTTGAGCGAGAACGTCGGCTTGGTACGGTTGATGTCGGTCATCAGCGTGCGCAGCCGGTGGTTGGTGCGCGGCAGGATCTGATCGCTGAACAAGAAAGCGAAGACCGTGACTACCGCTGCTGCAAAGAAGACAGGACGCACCAGCTGCCCCAGTGATACGCCGCCGGCACGGAACGCGGTTACCTCGCTGTCGCGGGTCAGGTGGCTAAACGTGTAAAGTACTGCCACCAGGACCGACATGGAGATCGTCATCGCTACCAGATAGGGAATCGTGAGAACGAAGTACTCGACAATGATGAGCCACGGCAGGTCCTTACCAACCAGCTGCTCGAGGCGCCGGGCAATCTGGTTCAGCAGCATGAACCCGGTCAGCGCCGCTAGCGAGAACAGGAACGGAGCCGCATGCTGTCTGATCAAGTACCGGTTCAGGATTCGCATCTGTTTTACTAACTATCTGAATTGTAACGACTTGAGACGCTCATTATATTCTACTCTCTCACCACTAACAATGGTTACCCCGCTCGCAGCGTCAAAGTGTCGCGTGCAACGATAGCAGTTGTAGTCGCTGCTCTCCTGATGCCCTGCGGCACACTCCTGGCACAGGTGGGCGCCGCGGCCCAGCCCGGGCTCCGATTGCGGTTCGCGGCCGACACGCTCGAACTGCGGGTCCCGCCGCAGCTACAACCTGGCGGAATCCTGACGCCGCGCACAACTCCTGAAGAGCTGGCACGGAGCTGGGTGGCGCAACTCCGCCTGGTGATTGACGCCCAGCGAGCCCGGCGGCGCCACGAGCTGCTGTTGCAGTCTGTGGGTCTCAGGCGCGAGCCCGCAAGGCCTGCGATCCCGAGACCGGAGGCCGTTGCTCAACCGGCTGCCGAACAGGTGGGTCGGGAACAGCAACCGCCACTGGGATCGCTGGCGCAGTTTGCCGATCTGGGAGTAGATCTCAATGCCCGTATCGAGCTTGTTTTCGACCAGCTGCGCAATGCTCGCTGTACCGCAGCGGATGCGTTCAACGTGGCTTCCGGCTGCGTGGGCGGGTTCCCCACACCGACTCTGCAACCGCGCTTCGACGTTCGATCGAGTGGAATCGTGGGCGATCGAGTCCACCTCGACGTTGACTTCGACACGGAACGGGAGTTCAACGCCAACAACAGCATCATCGTCTACTACCAGGGCCTCGAGGACGAGATCCTGCGCCGGGTCGATGTCGGAACGGTAACGTTCCAGGCGCCTCCCTCCCGCTTCATCACGACTGGGATTCCTTCGAACTCCTTCGGTGTGCAGGCCGAGGCCCAGCTGGGCGCACTCAACTTCCGGTCGATAGCTGCGCAGCAGAAAGGATCTGCCGTGCGCGTGCGCGAGTTCACTGTCGGCGAAGCCGCAACGCAGCCGGTGGATTTCGAGGCACGTGACCTCGACTTCGAAGCGGGGAGGTTCTTCTTCGTAGTCAATCCCATCGACCTACCCGGTTATCCTGCCGTTGATATACTGAACATCAACGTGGCAGCCCTGCCACCCGCGCTACAGCTGGATGCCGTGCGGGTCTACCGCCTGCGGGCGCAGAGCGGGCAGGTTCAAGACAATCCGAACCTCGGCGGTATCGATGCAGTCGCCGTACGGTTTGACGGGCCGCAGCGGGTCGGACCGTTTTCCTGGGAGCTACTGATCGAGGGACGGGACTACTACCTGGATCCATCGGCGACCTGGTTTGCTCTCAACACGCGCGTGGGAACGCAAGATTTCCTGGCGGTTTCCTACGTCACCACCTCCGGTGATACGATCGGCACCTTCCCGGCAGTCAATGGAGTGAGCGACACGCTCGAGTTGGTGTACGAGCCGCGGCGGGGAGCCGACGTGCCGACGTTCCCGTACGAAATGCGCAACGCATACCGGATCGGCTCCGGAGAAATGGACCGAGGGACCACCTCGGTTTCGGTCCTGGTGAACAACTCCGAGACACCGTTAGACGGACGAGGCACGTACTTGTCGCGGCTTGGTGTGGCTCTCCAGACCGATGCCTCCACGGTGGACGAGTTCAACCGCCTGTTCCCCCGGATACGAGATCCTGGGGGTGGGGCGCCGGTGCGGGATCTGTTTCTCGTCTTTCCCCACCTCACCCCGTTCGCCGACAGTAGCCGGTTGGCAGTCGGCGAACGGAACGACTCACTGTACCGGACTCCGACCTACCTGCGGCAGTCCCAAGGTCCGCCACCCAAGTTCACACTGGCCGTCCACTACGAAGCCGGTGGCGCGGGAACTCAGACGGTGTTGAACCTGGGCGCGATTCAGGTCCGCGTGGGCAGCGAGCGCATCTACTCGGGCGAGCGACAGCTGACGCGCGGTCGCGACTACGAGATCGACTATGCATTGGGGCAGCTGACGTTTCTCAATCCCGACTCGCTGTTTCAGGGCCCCACGCAGATCCGGGCCGAGTACGAGGAGAACCAACTGTTCGACGACGCGCCACGCAGCATCCTAGGGTTCTCCAGCAGCTACAGCTTGGGGAAGACCGGCGACATACACGCCATCGGGATATTCCAGAGCGAGAGATCGGTGAGCAATCGACCGCTACTGGGGTTCGAGCCGCAGGCATTGTTCATCGGAGGGCTGAGTACGGAGCTTCACTTCCGACCCTTGGGGATCACTCGCTTCCTGGACGGACTCCCCCTGCTGAACACAACGGTACCGTCGGCCCTGGACATCGATGGCGAGGTAGCCGTCTCGCTGCCGAATTCCAACCGCAGTGGGGTTGCGTACGTGGAGGATTTCGAGACCGCGCCGTCCACCAGAGTCAATCTGAGCGAGGGGGCGTTCCAACTCGCCGCTGCTCCAACGTCGGGCAGGGGACTGCCACTGGAATACCTCGACGCGAGTGGCAACTTCGATCCCGGGCAGGCGGTACCTCTGGTGTGGCAGAACCTGATCAGGAGCTCCACCGGTGGCCTGGTGCAGTTCACTGCGCGAGATATCGACTCGACCATCGTTCTCTCGGGGTCCGGTGTGTCGATCGAGACGGCGCTCTGGTTGACTCTGAAGCCGGATACGGTGGGGGGAGTCCCGGATGGAATAACCGGTGCTCCGCGCTGGTTCCGGCCGCACACCGTAGGGCCGCGGTGGCGCAGTATCGTGCAGCCCTTGGGTGGTGGGTCGGGCGTGGGTATCGACCTGTCCCGTGTTGAGTTCTTCGACTTCTGGGTGTTGGAGGACGCATCACGCCTTGCGAGGCAGCAAGGCGCTTATCTGGTCTTCGATTTCGGTACGGTGTTTGAGGATGCAGTCGGGTTCGGCCCCACATCATTCAGCCCGGCGGGTGCCGACACTTCGTTCGACGGGTTCCAGTTGATCGGGACCGGGCGTCTGGATTCCGAGAAGGACCCTCTGACCAATGTCTACAACGCACAGTTCGACGAGGTCGGGATTCTGGGGGATCTGTTGGACTCCATCGTCGACACGCAGAGTGGGACTGTGATACGAGAGTTCCCTACCTGCGATCTCCGCACGTTCACGGATATCTCGGCGTTCCCGCTCGGCAATCTCCTGGCCCGTTGCTCCCGAGGAAACGGGGCATTGAACACTGAGGACCTGGACGGCGACAACCGCTTGGACCTCAATGTGGGGACGACACAGGAGGACTTCTTCCGTTACGTCTTCCCCGTGGGTGACGACCGTCACTTCGTTCGCGAAGGCGGATCGTACACAGATTTCGACGGAGGCCAGTGGACCTGGCGGCTGTATCGCGTTCCGTTTCGGGAAGACACGGTCCAGGTAGGACGGCCCAACATCACCCAGATCAGATCACTGCGCACGACTGTGGTCGCACCCGATCAAGCGGGCGTCGCGCAGGAGTTCTCACTGGCGCTGGCTCGAATGCAGTTCGTCGGCGCGCCGTGGATCAAGCGATCCGAGACCCCAATTGCCGGATTGAGTGGGATGAGGGGCGAGCCCCGCGGTGAGGTGCTGGTGTCGGTGATAACGACCCAGGACCTGGAGCTGGGTTACGAATCTCCACCTGGTGTCATTGACCAACCCCCCCGATCGGATCTGGATCTCACATTTGGCAGCGTCGAGGTGAACGAGACATCGCTCCGGATACTGGTTAAGGATCTGCGCGCCGGGGAACGCGGCGAGGCCCTGACACGGTTCACCAATACAGCCGACAAGAATTTCTTGCAGTATCGCAATCTGCGTGTGTGGGCTCGGGGCCGCGACGTAGGGTGGGAGGAGGGTGATCTCGAGTTTCTCCTGAAGGTGGGTCGCGACGAAGACAACTTCTACATGTATAGGACGCAGGCGAGGAGCGTCAGCTGGGAGCCCGAAGTCGTCGTCGACATCACCCGGTGGACGCAGCTGCGAGTTCAAATCGAGAACCGCTGGTTGAGTGGCGCTCCACCTTCCGGTGCCGCGGAATGTGGCGGCGATTCCACTGCCTACGTCGCGTGTGACGGTCCCTATTTCATACAGGTTCGCGATCCGGGTACGTCGCCGCCCAACCTCGCCCGGGTATCTGAGGTGGCAGTGGGAGTCTTCCGAGCCCAGGAGTCGACGACTATCGAGCAGGCAGAGCTGTGGGTGGATGACATCCGGCTCACGGATGTGATCGATGATGCGGGAGTGGCCGCCGCCGTCGATATCAGGCTCGCAGCGGCCGACGTCGCACAACTCTCCGTCGGGTACAGCTCGGTCAGTGACAGATTCCGCCAGCTGGAGGAAGAGCCCAGCTACATAACCGACCGGTCTCTGCGGCTCGGGCTGGGGCTCAACCTCGACAAGTTCCTACCCCAGAGCTGGGGCCTCTCGATGCCGTTCCAGGTTCGCCACGCTCGAACGGATGCAGACCCGTTCTACGTTTCCGAGACAGACGTGAGAGCAGATGCCCTCGCGGACCTGCGGCAGCCGGGCAGCGCGGTGACCGATTTGGAAGTGGGGCTGAGGCGGGTCCGGCGGGGGACATCGCTGGTGGAGCGGGTGCTGTTGGATCCCGTATCGGTCCGAGTCCGTAGTAGCAGTGGTTCGAGTACCACTTCACTCAGCGAGGCCAGCACCAAGAACCGCCAGCTACACGCTGACTACTCGACTGCGCCCCGTCCCAAGACCGTGAGGGTCGTGCCCGATTTCATAGTCGATCTCGTCGATGCCCTCCCCGGGTTCATCAGCAACAGCGAGTTCGCCAACGCATTGCGAGGCTCCCGCTTCCGCTGGAATCCGCAACGGTTGAGGTTCAGCTCCACATTGACCGACAATAGCACGCAACGGACCGTGTTCCGGGTGCCAGTCGAGCTTCCCAGCGACACCACGACGCGGGTGTTGCCCAGCATCAGGCACCTGTGGCGCAACGCCGCGGAGCTGGATCTAAGACCATTTTCGACCTTCGGCCTGAGCGCATCGTACGAGAGCACTCGCGACCTCCAGGACTACGGTGACTCGACGGCAATCGGCGACTACCTCGGAGGATTGAGCGGAGATTTTCTCGGCATGAATGCCGGCTTCGAACGTACGCGGCGGATCACGACGGGCATGGATCTGTCACCTGTCTTGAGCGCCTGGCTTCGACCACGCTTTTTGTTCAGTAGCTCGTTCCTATTCAACCGTGATCCCAATGCCCCGGCGCCCGACACGATCATGGGGATCTTCAGAACGCCGCAGAGCACCACGAACTCCCGGGTGCGGGAGCTGGGAGCAACGGTCGATCTGGCTCGTTTGTTCAGGGGCATCTTCGGCGATTCCAGTCTGCCGGCCACGGTGATGGGTGGATTGCTGCCCGCGGATTTCTCCCACGTCAGAGAGCTCCGCTCGAATTTCAACGACATCACGTTTATCCCCGGCCTGAAGTATCAACTAGCGCTCGGCGGTCTCGACGAGTTCCGAACGCAAGGTGGTCTGCTGGCGACGTCCACTGGAGAGATCACCGGCTTGACGCTGACGGCGGGTGCACGCCTGCCGCTTGGCACTCAGGTTCGCATCTCGTATCGCAAGGGTGGCAATCGCGTTTGGCTGGCCCGGTCCGGTGTCCAGGAGCGCAACGAGCAGAAGAGCCTCGAGTGGCCGTCGCTGGTCGCGTCGTGGGTGTATACGCCGGGCGATCGGCTGCGCAACGTGATCTCCAGCATCAGTGCACAATTCGAGTACCGGACGGTGGAGCGCGCCACATTCCAGCCGATTACGGATCCGCTGCCACAATCCGGCGCCGGGGCAGGAATCGGAATGCAGGGGCCCAGATGGACAGAGGACTACACCCGGTCGCTGGCGCCCCGACTCACGATCATTTGGCCCGCCGGGGTGTCCACTTCGGGGTCTTACGCGTCCACCAGGAACAGGCTGCTCACGTCTGGCAACACTAGGAATACGGACCAGGTCGACTGGAATGGGAGCCTGGGTTTCGGGTTCAGACCACCGTCGGATCTGTTCGGCAGCCGTAACGAGATCCGCACAACCGTGTCGTTCACCGACTCACAGCGTGCCGTGTGCATGATGACCACTGGCAGCAGTGAGTGCAGGACGGTCTCCGACAGCCACCGCCGCGTGCTCGACATTCGGATGGACGCCGGATTGTCGGAGACCCTGCGGGGTGGGGCCACATTCAGCTATGTTCTGAACGAACTGCGACATACGTCGGAACGGTTGTCTCAGGTGGTATTCAGCATCTACATCGACTACAGGTTCTTCGCAGGTGAAATCCGATGAGATCCGGCTTTAGGGCGTTCTTCGTGGCGGCCCTGGCTTGCAGTGCGGGAGCGCAGGTGGAGCGGGAGTTCGACGGTGCTAAGGCGCTGGAGTATGTGGAGACCCAGCTGGCCTTCGGCCCGCGTGTACCCAACACCAGGGGCCACCAGAGTACCGGCGACTGGATCTTGGAGCGAATCGAGGCGACCGCCGACTCGGTAGAGGTGCAGGCCTGGGATCATGTCACGAGCCAAGGAGACACGCTGCATCTGCGGAACTTCATCGCGCAGTTCCGACCAGCGGTGAGCGAACGGATTCTGTACGTGGCTCACTGGGACACCAGGCCCGCGGCAGATCGGAGCGCCAATCTGGGGGAGCAGCAGTCGCCGGTGCCTGGGGCCAACGATGGGGCCTCGGGAGTGGCGGTCCTACTCGGTGTAGCGGATGCACTGGCCGTGAAACCGCCGTCGTTCGGCGTCGACCTGCTGTTCGTCGACGGTGAGGACTACGGCGATTTCGGCCGCAATATCGATGTGTTGCTGGGATCCCGGTACTATGCCGCCAACCTGGATCCCGAGAAGCCGAAGCCTCTCTTCGCAGTCGTTTGGGACATGATTGGTGATCGCGACCTCAGGATTCCCCAGGAACCCAACTCGGTGCGCGGAGCTCCCGAAGTAGTGCAGCGCGTCTGGGATAAAGCGGCGGAGCTGGGATACGGCCGCATCTTCCGACGGGAATCGGGACCGCCGATGACCGACGACCACTTGCCGCTCCAACGGGCCGGTATCCGAGCCATCGATGTCATCGACTTCGAGTTCGGTCCCGGTAACAGCTATTGGCACACCACGGAAGACACCATAGACAAGGTTAGCGTCGAGAGCCTCCAGACCGTGGGTGACGTAGCGGTGGCGTTAGTGCGATAGCAGGAATCTCTGGTCCGCGTTATTGGGCTCCCTTGTGCGCAGAAACGATCTGGTTCACGGGCCGCCGTGATTCGATTCATGAGTCATGGCTACCAGAGACGAACGGCGTGCCACCCTGATCCTGCTGGGTCTCGCGTGTGCCGGCCTGGTGGTCCGCCTGCTCGCCCTGAGCGGGACAGCACCGGGTGACATCACCTACCGTGCCGCTGGAGGGGATCGGCCGACTCGAGACTCGCTGGCCGCCAAAGCCGGCCGACTGGCGCGACCGCTGGCACCGGACGAGAAGATCGATCTGGATTTGGCGCCGGCAGACGAGCTGGCGCGGCTACCGCGCATCGGGCCAGCGCTGGCGGCCAGAATCGTGACCGATCGCACCATCAACGGCCCGTTTGGCTCGCTGGCAGGCTTGGACCGTGTTTCCGGTGTCGGTCCCACGCTGCTGCGTGGTATCGAACCGCATGCTGTCTTCAGTGGCCGGTCACGCAAGTCACCGGACCGGCAGCCGGATCTTGTGAGGCTCAGCACAGCGACCGCCGAGGAGCTGGCCCAACTTCCGGGAATCGGACCGGTCAAAGCGAAAGCGATCGTCCGGCATCGGGAGCAGTACGGCCCATTCAGGTCTGTGGAGAACTTGACGAACGTAAGAGGTATAGGGCGGGCTACGGTGGACCGCATCCGGCAGCTCGTGCGGCCGTGACCAACTTGACACGATATGGAGCACCCCTACTTTGCTCTTGGGATTGAACGGGTTTACGCGATTCTCACCTCTTTCTAACCTGGTTTGCCATGGCGACGGCTGCGGCTAGTACAGAGCGGCTCGGTGACCTGTTGGTACGTGAAGGCCTGATAACGCGGGAGCAGTTGCAGGCGGCGCTCACCGAACAGAGGAACACCGGGATGCGATTGGGCTACACTCTGGTGAAGCTCGGGATCGTGGAAGAGACCGAGATCACCAAAATGCTGGCCCGCCAGTATCGTATGCCAGCGGTGGATCTGGCCCGTTTCGAGGTCGATCCCCGGATCGTGAAGCTGGTGCCGGGCGAGGTTGCGGTGCGGCACACTGTGTTGCCGCTCAAGCGAGAGGGTCGCACGCTGACAGTGGCGATGTCCGATCCGACCAACATGACCGTGGTGGACGACCTCAAGTTCATCACGCGTTACGACATCTTTCCCGTCATAGCTGGTGAGTATACGCTGCGCACGGCCATCGAGCGCTATTACGAGCAGACGGACGCACAACTACAAACCATTCTCAAGGACATTGCGGAGGAGGAGGACCTCGAGGTCATCGAGGAAGAAGAGGATGAAGACGCTCCTACGCAGGTGGCCGACGATGCTCCGGTAGTCAAACTGATCAACGGTATACTCACCGACGCCGTCAAGCGTGGAGCGAGCGACATACACATCGAGCCGTTCGAGAAGGAGCTACGGGTTCGGTACCGTATCGACGGCGCGTTGCAGGAAGTTATGAAACCGCCGCTCAAGCTACGGGCTGCTCTCACGAGCCGCGTGAAGATCATGTCTAACTTGAACATTGCTGAGCGACGTGTGCCTCAGGACGGACGCATCAAGCTCAAGATGGGCAAGAGGGTCATTGATTTCCGGGTGTCCACGCTCCCCGTCATCTTCGGCGAAAAGATCGTGCTGCGGATTCTGGATAAGGGCAACCTGACTCTCGACCTCACGAAGTTCGGCTTCGAGCCGAAGGCCGAAGACGACCTAATGCGGGCGATCCTCAATCCCTACGGCATGGTGTTGGTGACCGGGCCTACCGGCTCTGGCAAGACGACGACACTCTATTCGGCGCTGCAGCGGGTCAACACGATAGAGGTCAACATCATGACCGCCGAGGATCCGGTGGAGTACAATCTCCATGGGATCAACCAGGTGCTAGTGCGCACCGAGATCGGCATGACGTTCGCTGCCGCGCTGCGGGCGTTTCTACGCCAAGATCCCAACATCGTGATGGTCGGAGAGATCCGGGACATCGAGACGGGCAGCATTGCGATCAAGGCGGCACTCACCGGCCACCTCGTTCTGTCGACACTTCACACCAACGATGCTCCCTCGACGGTGACCAGAATGATCGACATGGGGATCGAACCGTTCAACGTCGCCAGTGCGGTCAATTTGATCGTGGCGCAGCGACTGGTGAGGCGGATTTGCACGGACTGCAAGCGGGAGTACAAGTACAACGTGGAGGAACTCCACGCGCTGGGCATAAGCGAGGCGGAGGCAAAAGGGATCACGTTCTACAAGGGCGAGGGCTGTGACGCCTGCGGTGAGACCGGATACAAAGGCCGCCAGGGTCTGTACGAGGTCATGGCAATGTCTCCTGAACTGCGCCGCATGGTGCTGCGCGGAGCATCGACCGCCGAGCTGAAAGATCGGGCGGTTGAAGAGGGCATGCTGACCTTGCGGACGGATGGAATCGTAAAGGTGAAGCGGGGCATAACTACGTTGGAGGAAGTCGTGAAGGAAACGGCGGAATAGGGCGATGGCGGATCAGGATACTCAGAAAGGTGCATCTGTCTCAGTCAATCTCAGGGCGCTGCTCGAGGAGATGATCGAACGTGATGCATCCGATCTGCACATCACTGCGGGCGAACGCCCCAAGCTGCGGGTCGATGGTGACATCACGAACTCCAAGATCGAGAATCCGCTCAGTCCCAAGGAGACGCTGCAACTCGCGTACTCGGTGTTGACGGAGAATCAGAAGAAGCGCTTCGAGAACGAAGACGAACTCGACTTCTCATTCGGTATTCAGAACCTGGCCCGCTTCCGTGGCAATTGCTTCAAACAGAGGGGCTGCGTGACGCTCGTGATCAGGCAGATCCCCTTCTCGGTGAAGACGTTTGAGGAGCTGGGCTTGCCGGCTGCGCTGAAGCAGCTATCCGAGCGACCCCGCGGCCTCGTCCTTGTCACCGGTCCCACAGGCTCCGGCAAGTCCACTACACTGGCCGCGATGATTGACAAGATCAATAAGGAGCGCAAGGCACACATAATAACGATCGAGGATCCCATCGAGTTCATCCATCGGCATCAGAGCTGCATAGTCAATCAGCGCGAGGTGGGTACGGACACGAAGTCGTTTGCCAACGCACTCAAGTACGCTTTGCGTCAAGATCCCGATGTAGTTTTGATTGGCGAGATGCGTGATCTGGAGACCATCGCAGCCGCGCTCACCATCGCTGAGACGGGCCATCTGGCGTTCGCCACCTTGCATACGAACTCTGCAGCAGAGACCATAAACCGTGTGATCGATGTGTTCCCCTCGCATCAGCAATCTCAGGTTCGGGCACAGCTCGCCTTCGTGCTCGAGGGTGTGGTGACGCAGACATTGCTGCAGAGAGCATCGGGCAAGGGGCGGGTCATGGGTTGCGAGATCATGATCGCGACTCCGGCGATCCGTGCGCTGATCCGTGATGACAAGGTGCACCAGATCTATTCAGCAATGCAGGCGGGCAAGAAGCACGGTATGCTGACACTGGCAGATTCCCTGTACACACTCTACATGGCGCGCGATGTGAGCCTGGAGGAATGCCTCAGAGTAGTGCCTGATCAAAACGAATTCCTTCGCATGGTGGGAGAACCCGTGCCGGGTGAAGAGGGGATTGGAGCAACTGCGATGGCAGGGAGACGTTAAACCGCAGAGGAGATCGGGATGTCAGTCTTCGAATACACAGCACGTACCGCGACCGGTGAAGAGACTCTGGGAACAATGGAAGCCTCCAGCAGAGAGGAGGTTGTCCAGCAGCTACGCAAGAACCGCATGATGGTGGTTCGCGTGCGAGAGCAGCGGAAGCGAAGAAAAGGTGGCAGGGTGCCGATCCGAGACACTGTGGTGTTCACCCGCCAGTTCGCCACCATGGTCAACTCGGGCCTGCCGTTAGTACAAGCACTCGACATACTGGCGCGGCAGACGGAGAACAAGACTCTCTCCGAAGTAACCAAGCAAGTCGTGTACGACGTCGAGAGCGGTAACACGCTGGCAGACGCCTTGGGCAAACACCCGAATGCGTTCAGCCAGCTCTACGTCAACATGGTTGCGGCAGGTGAGGCCGGCGGTATCCTGGATACCATCATGTTGCGTCTGGCCACCTTCCTGGAGAAGAACGACGCAATAATCCGGAAGGTGAAGGGCGCGATGGTATACCCCTCGGTGATCTTTTCGGTGGCGATTCTGGCCGTGCTGGTGCTGCTGATATTCGTGATTCCGACGTTCCAGAACATGTTCGCATCCGTCAACCTGGAACTACCTCTCCCCACACGGATCGTGATTGGGATGAGCGCGTTCCTCCAAGGCTTCTGGTGGGCGATAATCGCAGCCGGAGTCGCTCTCTTCTTCGGGATTAGGTACTACTACGGAACGGAGAACGGCAAGCTGGTCATCGACAGGGCGCTGCTGGGTTTCCCGGTATTAGGCGACCTGCTCCGTAAGTCGTCGGTTTCGCGTTTCACACGCACCCTGGGAACGCTGTTGGCATCGGGTGTATCGATCCTCGACGGATTGGAGATAACTGCCCGAACTGCGGGCAACCGCGTGATTCACGATGCAGTGATGGAATCACGGGGCTCGATTGCCGGCGGTGAGACGATCGCGGGTCCGCTAGAGAAGTCGGGCGTCTTTCCGCCAATGGTGACGTCGATGATCGCAGTCGGTGAGGCGACCGGCGGCCTGGACGAGATGTTGTCCAAGATTGCCGACTTCTACGACGACGAAGTGGATGCGGCTGTCTCGACCCTGCTGTCGCTTATGGAGCCGATTATGATCGTGTTCCTTGGCGTCATCGTGGGCGGCATGATCGTAGCCATGTACCTGCCGATCTTCGACATGATCAACGCGGTGGGAGCCTAGTCGGCAGGGAAGACGCCAAGGCCATAGAGCACAGGATCGGGCGATGGGGTCTCACTCAAGGCGTGAGGCCCCATCGTGGTTCAGCGAAGGTCTGATCTTTGACCGAGCGGAGCAGAGATCGAATGCGTTTGCCGCCCCAGCCGTTTCTGCGTGCCATTCTGTTGCGGTCCACCATCATCTGGATCGGTGTCAGGATCGCTGCCACAGCCGTAGTTCGAATGGTGCCGGAGTGGCCGGGAGAAGAGCCCGCCCCTCCGTATGCACTGGCTCCCCCGCTAATCGCTGCAGTCATAGTACTGACCACCGCCCTCACGGTGCTCGACTGCGCCCGTCACAATGAGGTCCTGTACCTGACGAACCTCGGCGTCAGCCGCAGGACTCTGGTTCTCGCAGCAGGCCTGCTGCCACTGCTTTACTCGGTGGCGACTGCAGTGTTGGTGCGGCTGTGAACCCGCTCCTCGCGGTCGAATCGATCGGCAAATCGTTCGGCACGAGGATTGTGCTGAGAACAGCCTCGATGTGGGCCCACCCCAGCCGAATCACCGTGCTGCTGGGGAGGAACGGTTGCGGCAAGACTACATTGGTGAAGATCACGGTCGGTCTGCTGCGGGCGGACTACGGTGTCGTGATCTACCGGGGATTGCGGAGCCTGAAGCCGCGGCTCCACCGCCTGGCGCGGACCGGTCTCTATTACCTGCCAGAACGCAATCTGCTTTCGTCGGCGTTCACGTTGCGCGAGCACCTCCGGGCCGTGAACCGGCTGGTCCCGGAATCCGACGTCGAGGGAGCCGTCGAGCTGTTGCGGCTGGGTGAGTTCATCGATCGCAAACCGCGCTCCCTGTCTGGTGGCGAACTCCGCCGCGCCGAGATTGCCATTGCCCTGGCGCGCCGGCCGATTTGTCTTTTGGCGGACGAACCCTACATGGGCATAATGCCAACCGATACCGAGCTGATTACCCGTGCGTTCCGTGAGCTGGCCGGCGAGGGGTGCGCGGTGCTCGTCACGGGTCACGAAGTGAGGACCCTGCTGGAGCTGGCGGATGACGTTATCTGGCAGACAGGTGGCACGACGCACCATATCGGCACCCCCGATCAGGCGCAGCTCCATCACGAGTTCCGCCGCGATTACTTGGGGCCCGGATTCGCCGCGAATCGCGGCTCACCGGAGCCAGGAGGCGGATCTCGCGAGTGAGCGGATCGGGCTGCGTGGCTGCGCGAGCGCCGGGTGCGCTGTGTACTCCGCCACTTCCGAGGGTGGATCTTGCGATAGCTGTACTATTGCATTTTGCAACGGCTATTCGAATACTAGGGGTGCAATGATGTTGACCGGTGGCAATCCCACCGCCGCTGCCGGCGGGGAACGAATCCGCGGGACCGTGCCGAGCACGCACGACCTGCTGCGGTGGGTCTATTTCGGGCGAGTGACGGTTGCAATAGTGGTGTTCGTGGCGGCCGCGTTCTCATTCAAGGACATACCGCCTGCGACCATCGTCATCATTGCGGTGGCAGCGATTGCCAGCGTGCTGATGAGCGCTTGGTCGTACTGGCACACCTACATCGTAGGATACATCCCGAGCCGTTCGTTCCTCTATGCCCAGGCGGTGTTCGATCTCGGGCTCGTGACCACGATGGTTCACGTGACCGGGGGACCGGCCAGCGAATTCCCAGCCCTCTACATACTCGTCATCGCCATAAGTGCCGTTCTGATGCCGCTGCCATCCAGCTTGCTGGTGACGGCCTTGGCGGGCCTACTCTATCTGGCCGATATCATCCTCTGGCAAGAGGGAGCGCTCACTGGAGCCGTGTGGGTGCAGTTGGCCGTGTTCCTCGGCGTGTTCTTGGTGACCGGGCTGATTACTGGCCGGATGAAGGAAGCTGGCGCGAAGAGCGAGCGACTGCAGCGGGAGGTCCATCGGCTGAGGCTCGAAGCCGGCGATATCCTGCGTAACATCCGGAGTGGCGTGATAACAGTCGATGGGCACGGGAACCTGGTGTACGCCAACCAAGCAGCCGTGGAGTTGCTGGAGTTGCAGCAGGCCAAGGCGTTGGGGCGCCCGATCGAGGAACTCGTGGCGGACAGGTCGCCGGAGCTGGCCATGGTGGTCTTGGACACGCAACGACGACGAGTCAAGACGCTGCGGGCCGACGGCGAGATACGACGGTCAGACCGCACCTTTCCGATCGGTGTGACGACGACCGCTCTCGATCTCGAATCCGATGGCGACATCTCTGTTACCGCCATCTTCACCGACATTTCCGACCAGAAGCGGGTCGAGGAACTGAGGCTGCGAGCGGAACGCCTTGAGGCTGTAGCTGAGCTGTCCGCGTCCCTAGCACATGAGATCAAAAATCCACTTGCGTCGATCCGCTCTTCGGTAGAGCAACTCGCCGGCTCCGTTCACGCCAACGAAGACGACAGGTTCCTCGCGCAGCTGGTTGTGCGGGAAAGCGACCGGCTGAGTGGCCTGCTCAGCGAATTCCTCGACTTTTCGCGGGTCACGGTCACAGACAGCCGTATGCTGGATCTCGCTGCCGTTGTGGAAGGTGCCGTAAAAGTCGTACGCGAGCATCCCGACAAAGGCGACGGCGTGGACATAGAGCTGGTTGCGGATTCCGTTTCGATCGAGGGTGACGAAGACCTCATCCACCGTATCGTGATCAACCTGGTTCTCAATGCAGTTCAGGCGTCCCAAGGCAAAGCGCATATCCGAGTCGAAGTCAGAGAGGTGCGTCCGGGTGAGCTGCCCAAAGGGCTGCAACTCGAGAATGCCGCCCTGCTGAGAGTCACGGATGACGGTCCGGGGATAGCGCAGGATCTGAAGGAGCGGTTGTTCGAGCCGTTCGTGTCGGGTCGCGTAGGTGGATCTGGCCTAGGACTCGCCATCGTACAGCGAGCCGTTCAGGCTCATCGAGGGGCGGTGCTTGTCGAGAGTGATCCCTCGAAAGACACCACATTCACGGTCTTCTTGCCGATCAAAGCGACCTCGGAGGTGGCTGCTTGACCCAGCAACGAGCCAGCATTCTGATAATCGACGATGAGGCGGGGATTCTCGATACCCTGAGCATCCTGCTGAAGAACTCAGGCTTCGATGTCGAGACCGCGCAGGGTGGAAGGGTGGGGCTGGAGACGATGAGATCCTCCGCGCCCGACATAGTGCTCACCGACATTCGTATGCCCCAAGTGAGTGGGATCGACATCCTGGAGGCGGCTCGCGGCTTGGATCCCGAGATGCCAGTGATACTCATGACTGCTCAGGCATCGCTGCAGAGTGCTATCCAAGCGGTCAACCAGGGTGGCTTCTACTACATTCAGAAGCCGTTCGCCAACGATGATCTGGTGGCCATCTGTCGCCGTGCCGCGGAGTACCGCGCGCTACGATCCGAGAACAAGCACCTGAAGCGAGAGATACAGCGCCGCGAGAGGTCTCGGGCGGTCAAGCCGCTGGGCAAGGCGAGGTCGTTCCTCGAGGTGTTGAATCTCGCAGAGCAAGTCGCTCCCACAGATTCCACGGTGCTGATCCTGGGCCAGAGCGGAACGGGCAAAGAGGTGATCGCGCGCTATATCCATGAGCTGTCCGAGCGAAGCGACGGCCCCTTCTTCTCGATCAACTGCGGCGCCCTGCCGGAGAGCCTCCTGGAATCGGAGTTGTTTGGGCATGTGAAGGGTTCGTTCACGGGCGCCGTGCGTGACAAGCAAGGGATGTTCATGGCCGCGCGTGGCGGCACATTCTTTCTGGATGAGATCGCCGAGACCCAACCATCGACCCAGGTCAAGCTGCTGCGCGTACTGCAGGAACGTGAGGCCCTCCCAGTAGGCGGCACCGAAGCCATACCGGTGGACGTAAGGGTCATAGCCGCTACCAACCGCGACTTGGACGAGGAGATCAGGCGCGGAACCTTCAGGCCCGACCTCTACTATCGTCTCAACGTCATTGCGCTGCACCTGCCACCACTACGTGACCGCCGCGAGGACGTTCCTATCCTTGCGGAAGCGTTCTTGAAACGGATAGCCGAAGCGCGTGGTGAGCCCCCGAAGCGCCTGGATCGCGACGCTCTAGACATCGTGCTGTCGTACGATTGGCCCGGCAACGTGCGGGAACTGGAGAATGCCCTGGAGCATGCCGCCATTCTCAGTGCGGATACCGAGATCAGAGCCGTACAGCTGCCGGCTCGGGTGCGGGAGCGGAAAGGAGCGCCGCTGGTTGGCGAGAAACCGCCGGACAATCCCACACTCGAGGTCATCGAACGGGCCTACATCACGTGGGTTCTCGCAGCCGAAGGTGGCAACAAGACGCGCGCAGCGGAGGTCCTGGGCATCGATCCATCAACTCTGTACCGCAAGCTATCTCGGTATGAGTCCGAGCAGGGATAGCGTTTCCCTGCCTCAGGACGCAGTCGGAGCGTCCACTCTCGAGAGAATGGCCAACGCGCCAGCATTCAATCGCTGGGTGTATCACCGTATCTCGCCGTGGATCGGTGCTCGGGTATTGGAGGTGGGTTCCGGGATTGGCAACATCTCGCAGTTCCTGACCGCAGGGGAGGATCTAGTCCTCACCGACACCGAGCAGTTCTACAGAGATGAGCTGCAGCGGCGGTTTGGGAATCTGCCGAACGTTGAGATTCTGAGCCTGTCGTTGCCAACGATCCCAGACGAGCTGGCCCGGCGCGAGTTCGATACGGTCGTATGCCTCAACGTGCTGGAGCACATCGAGGAAGATGAGGAGTCGCTGGTGGCGATGCGAGATCTACTCGCAGTCGGAGGCCGCTTGGTTCTCTTGGTGCCCGCACTCCCCGCAATCTACGGTACGCTCGATGTAGCATTGGGTCATTGCCGACGCTACACGCCGGATATGCTGCGTTTGCGGTATGCTGCCGCCGGATTGGATATGCGGCATCTCGAGTACTTCAACCTCGCTGGCGTTCTCGGTTGGCTGGTTACCGGCCGAGTGTTGCGCCGCAATATGATCCCTGCTGGTCCCCTGAGTCTGTACGACCGGCTGGTGCCGCTGTTTCGGCTCGAGCGGTTCCTACCGGTACGAATTGGTCAGTCCCTCATAGCGATCGGTGAGCGCAAATCATGACCGTGCCCCAGGATTGGAACGACATCCGGCTTACGGCCATCGTGCCCGTGTACAACGAGGAGGCAACGGTCGAAGCCGTCGTGAAACGGCTGCACCAGGTCCCCCTCGACGTAGAGATCGTGGCGGTGAACGATGGCTCTTCGGATGGGACTGGGGAGATACTGGACCGCCTGTTACGGGACGGGGAGTTGCAGCAAGTGGTGCATCAACCGGAGAACCGGGGCAAGGGAGCAGCGGTGCGGGCCGGGATAGCGGCGGCTACCGGTCACGTTGTGGTGGTGCAAGACGCTGACCTCGAATACGACCCGTCCGAACTGCCAACGCTGCTCGACCCCATCCGCCTGGATAAGGCCGATGTAGTGTATGGGTCGCGGTTTCAGAGTGGGCCGCGCCGTGTGCTCTTCTTCTGGCACGCTGTGGGCAATCGATTTCTCACCCTACTCTCCAACATGCTCACCGATCTCAACCTGTCCGACATGGAGACCTGCTACAAGATGGTGCGAGCTGACTTGCTCAAGTCGCTGCACCTGACGTCCGATAGGTTCGGGATCGAAGTGGAACTCACTGCGCGGCTCGCCAAATCAGGCGCACGCATCTGGGAGATACCGATAAGCTACAGCGGGCGCACCTATGCTGAAGGGAAGAAGATCGACTGGAGAGACGGGCTCGCAGCGCTGTGGCACGTGATTCGGTTCAATCTGTTCACACGCAGACGTCGCAAGTGACCCGGCGAGTCGCGCGCGGTCTATGGCTAGCCATAGGCGCGATGTTGATCATACTGCCGGCGCTGCCGCTGCAGTACTGGACCGGTGCGCCCGACGCCGGTCCAGCGTGGCAACCGAATCTAGTGGCGTGGGGATTGGGGCTGCTCGTTATCCTGGTCGTGGCACTGGCGGCCGGTCGGCTGGCTGCGGGACTCAGGCTCCGCAAGGTGCGTTTGCCGTCGCTGCCGCCACGCCGCTGGGCGATGGCGTTGGCGGTTCTGCTCGCCGGGCTTGCGGCCACGGCGATGCTCGACGCGTTCGCGCGCAATCCGCACCTCATCGATGAAGTCGCCCAGCTGTTTCAGAGTCGCATCTTTGCTGCCGGCCGAATCGCCGCCCCCGTGCCGGAACCGCCAGAGTTCTTCCTGGTAGCGCAGACCCTGATCTCCGATGCCGGTTGGGTCTCGCAATATCCCCCTGGTCAGTCGCTGCTGCTGGCGGTGGGTATGCTACTCGGACTCGAGTGGCTGGTGAATCCGATCCTCGGTGGCATCAGCGTCCTGCTGGTCTTCTATCTTGCGCGGGGAATGTTCGGCATCAAGGTCGGCGTGGCAGCCTGTCTCTTGTGGGCAGCCTCATCCTGGGTGCTGTTCATGTCTGCCACATACATGAACCATGTGGGAGCGACAACTCTGGCCCTGGGCGCCTGGACGGCGCTGTGGGCGCCACGTCGGTGCAACCGCTGGCATGTTCTGGTCGCCGGCTTTCTGCTGGGCGCCACCGCGGCGACCAGGCCACTCGATGGTGTGGCATGTGCGTTGCCGATGCTGGTATGGATGGTCGCACGACGGCGCGTCACGAGTGCTGCCTGGTTGGCGCTGGGAATGCTGCCGGTGGCGATCATGTGGGGCTATCTCAATTGGCAGCTGTTCGGCTCACCGATCACGCTCGGCTACAGCGCGCATTACGGCAGTGACGTAGGGCTCGGGTTTCACATGGACCCATGGGGCCACCCCTACACTCCACTGATCGCCGTGAGCAACGTGGCGACTGCCGTCAGGCGGCTCCACATCTACTTCTATGAATGGCCGATCCCCGCCCTGCTGCCGCTGGCCCTGTGGGGAGTTCTGGGTAGGCAGTGGTCGTGGAAGGACCTCGTGATGGGCGCTGGAGTGGTGGCCGGCCCGTTGCTGTACTTCTTCTATTGGCATTCCGGATTCTATCCGGGCCCACGGATGTACTATATCGCTGCTCCGTTTCTGGTGCTGGCGTTGGCCCGCGGCTGGCACGGGGCCTGGCGATGGTCCCGACGACGATCGTGGCGGCACTTCCGGGCTGACGTCGCGCTGGCGAGCGCTGCATCGGTGGTGCTGGTGTGGGGCTCGGTTGGCCTCCTTCCTCGCAGATGGGACGCATACCGTACACAGCTTCCCTCAATGAAGCTCCATCCGGAGCGTGAGATGGCGAGGGCGGGAGTACATCGTGCTTTGGTCATTGTACCCGAGAGCTGGGGTAGCCGGATCATAGCGAACCTCTGGGGCCTGGGCGCGCCGCCCGGTCTGGTCGAACGGGCTTACCGGCGTGGAGATGCGTGCGACCTGCATCATCTCGCCATCCGTGCCCGCGCCGGGCGTCTCTCGGAGACGGCGTTGGTGGCAGCCTTGGAGCGGATGATGGACGCCACCGGTCCTCAACCACAGTCACGTCCCGATTGGCCCGATCCCAGCCTGCGCCTCCGCCGCGGAGCCGTTCCGGCCGACTGCGCGGCCGAGATGCAGCGCGACCTGGACGGCTTCACGCTGTACGGCAGCTTGGCGTGGCGCAACGCCGTGGGTCTGAAAGACGGGATCGTGTTTGCACGCGATATGCATGAGCGAAACGGTGCGCTCCTGGCCCACTACGAGGGTTGGCCGGTGTGGCGCTATGCTCCGCCTCCAGGGCAGCCGCAATCCGAGCCGGTTCTGCGCCGCGTCGATCATCCACTCGCGGCGGACCTCGGCATGAAAGTCTCACGGTGAGCGCTTTGCAGCCACGAACAGAAGCGACATGGCTCAGCCCGATTCGGGTCGCGGCTACCGTGTTCCTGGTGGCCGTGCTGATAGCGGCGCCGTCGATCCGCAATGGTTTCGTATTCGACGATGTGGGTGTCATCGAAGAGAACGAAATCGTCCACCAGCTCGAGCTGGGACGGCTGGTGACCTCGCCTTACTGGCCGCCAGACCGTGGATCTGCGATGTGGCGACCACTCGCCCTCGTGGCCTTCGCGGTTCAGTGGGCCGTGGGCGGGGGCGGCCCGGGCGTCTTTCACCTTACGAACATCCTGCTCTACGGCGTGGTGTCGGGCTTGGTCGCCCTGTTGGCCGCCCAGTTGTTCACGGCGCGGCTCGGACTGATGGCGGGGGTGCTGTTCGCGGTGCATCCGGTTCACGTCGAGGTAACGGCCAACGTGGTTGGTCAGGTGGAGATGCTGGCAGCGTTGGGATACTTGGGCGGTCTGTGGGCGGTCTGGAAGCGGATGGAGGCGTCGGATGCTGGCAGGCGCCGCGTATTGCTTGCGGTTGCGGCTTTGTGCTTGGCAGTCGGGCTGGCGTCCAAGGAGCACTGCGTGACGTTCCCCGGAGCCGTATTGCTGCTGTGGTGCCTGGAGCGGTCCCGAGGTGACCATACTTGGCTGGGGCTCATGCGGCGTGAGTGGCCGGTGCTGGCAGTCAGCGCAGTCCTCATAATCGGATATCTGGTGGGTCGTGGGCCCATGGCCTACGGTCTCACTGCCACGGGCGGGGCAGCGGCTGGTTTGGACGTCTACTCCCCCGTATCCAGGGCCGTTGTGATGTTGCCCGTATCACTCAAGTGGCTTGAGCTGCTCTTCATTCCGGTGAGGTTGTCCGCGGACTACTCGCTGCGGCACTTGGTTCCTGCTCCCGTGTTCGGGCCGGTGCACGCCAGCGCACTATTAATATGGATTCTATTGTTCCTCTGCATCTGGCGAGCAAAGGGCGCGGTACCGGCACTGGCCTTTGGTGCTGCTCTGTTCGTGGTCACGGTCTCTGTCGTTTCCAATATCGTAGTCCCGATTGGAGTCTTGTTGGCGGAGCGTCTCCTGTTCTTGCCGTCGATCGGCTGGGCGGTCGCCGTGGGCGGGTTGCTGGTTGCCCTCGAGAGCCGAATGGGTATGGGGCGGCCCCGACGCGTCCTGTGGTTTGCGGTAGCGCTGGTTGTTGTCCTGTTCGCCGTGCGGAGCGCAACGCGCGCTCTGGTGTGGTATGACAAGGAAGTCTTCTTCACTCAATTGCTGCGTGACGCGCCTCAATCATTCCGGGCTCATTGGGTAATCGGCGACATGGCCTTCGAACGGGGAGACAGCGCTGTGGGCGAGCGCGAGATGAGCATCGCGCTGCGGCTGAATCCGGACCACCCGCACCTGCTGGAGGAATTTGGACTGCGCTACGAGACCACTGGCAGGTACCAGCCGGCTATCCCGTTGCTGGCGCGCGCGGTAGCGGTCGACTCCACCAGGCTGTCGTCGGCTCTGCCCCTAGCCCGCGCACTGGCGCGCACGGGGCGAGCAACGGAAGCACTCGTCGTGTTGGACGCGATGTCGCGACTGCACGGTGAGACCAAGGGAATCGCGTTGGTCAGGGGCGAGGCGCTGCTCCTGGCGGGCGAAGCAGATGCGGCATGGCGGGTTCTGAGCGACCTGCTGCAGCGAGACCCAAGTGTGTGGACGGTGCGAGGGATGGTGGCCGAGGCGGCCGCCCGTTCGGGACGTTGTGAGATTGCGTTGGCCCAAGTCGATACAGCGGTGCGAGTTGCGCCGGCCGAAGTCCATGAGGGTCTGCTTGCGATACGGACTTGGGTGGCGAATGGCAATGCCCCTTGCAAATAGCCCCGCCAAGTCGTGACGGACATCACGGACAAGACTGAGGTTTTCCATTATAAGACATTGCACAGCAACAAGTTAGAATTTGGCCCCGCGGTTGGCATACGGGTTGCGACATTTTGGGGACAGTCACTTGGCGCCCTAACAGCGCTTCAGGGAATCACTTTACGGGAGGTTGGAGGTAATGGTCCGCAATAAGAAGGGTTTCACACTGATCGAGCTTCTGATCGTCGTCGTCATCATCGGTATCCTGGCGGCGATTGCGATCCCGAAGTTCGCCGGCACCAAGTCCAAGGCCTACATCGCTTCGATGAAGAGCGACTTGAAGAACTTGGTCTTGGCTGAGGAGTCGTACTTCACCGACTTCAACACTTACGCGGGTAACGTGGGCGACGCGAATCTGCAGCTGCTGTGGACCCCCACGAGCAACGTGGCCGTTGTGATCGGTGGCGCATCAGCCACGACGTTCAACGCTACTGCGACTCACCCTGGCGCTGTGGGAACCACCTGCGGTGTCTTCGTTGGAGCGGGTGCGTCACCCAATGCGGCCGTGACTAACGAAGGTGAGGTTGCCTGCTGGTAATGCCAGCAGGCCCGCATTTCGCCCGTTTGTCACGATGAACGGCTGCGCCGGCTGCCGGGAACGAAGTGCCCAGCGCCGGCGCAGGCACAAGGGGGCCTGGGATCCGATGAATCGACGCGGCTTCACTTTGATAGAATTGCTGATCGTAGTGGTGATCATCGGTATCCTGGCTGCCATAGCGATTCCGAAGTTCTCGGCCACAAAAGGCAAGGCCTATGTCAGCACGATGAAGTCTGATCTCAAGAACCTGGCAAGTGCGCAGGAGAGCTACTACTACGATTTCAGTGTCTATTACAACGGTGCCGTTCCCAATGCCGCGCTTGCGTTTTCGCCATCAGCCAACGTTACCGTGAACATGCTAAGTGGTGACGTTGCCGGATGGTCGGCCACGTCCAGCTATGCGGGGATCGCCAACACGTGTGCCATATTCGTAGGTGCCGCAGCGCCGGTGGCGCCGGCGACGGTTGAGGGCAGCCCAGCCTGCAACTGAGTAACCAGATGATACGTTAGGTGTGCGGGGGCGAGAGTGGTTCTCGCCCCCGTCTTGTTACTCCCCTCGTAAGACTGTGGCTCTATCTCCGTGGTGTGTGAGGCTCAGAAATCCACCTTTCTACATCATACCTCATACCTCGTACCTCCCCTCGATCGAGGCGCGTAAACCTGGACTCGAGTGCGTCAATACGCTTAGGCACCTCCGTGCGCTCTCGCGTATAGTGGGCATCAATCTCGCGCCTGGTGGGTCAACCATGAGATCAAGAGACGGATTTACTCTGGTCGAGATCGTCGTCGCGCTGCTGGTGCTCTCGGTGGGGCTGTTGAGCACCGTCTCTGGCCTCGTTCTGGCGACCCGAACGGTCGATTCCACGGGGGAACACTCGGCGGCCGGGGTCGCAGTCGTCGGACGGCTGGAGCTATGGCTGAGCACTCGCTGTGGCGGCAACGCCGGGGTCTCCTTGCCAGATGGCATTGAGGGATCGTGGACCACGGTCGCGCTGGGCAGCTCGATCGAGAGCACCACCATCGTAGCGGCTGCGAGGGCGGGGAGTCGCGTGCGGCCGGACACGTTTACGGTAACGGGTGGTTGCTGATGCATGCTGGGGGCCAGCGGGGTCTGTCTTTGATCGAGCTGATCCTGGTGACGCTGCTGCTAGGGGTTGTCGGGAGCAGTGCTTTGGCGGTCGTGACCGCGTCGCTGCGCTCGGCTCGGAGGCAGGCCGCAGCCGCACAGATCCAGACCAGCCTACGCACGGCCGTTGCCGTTGTGGCCGCCGAGCTAAGGGAGCTAGGCTCGGGACCCACGGGTGGAGATCTCATCGAAAGAGGGCTTCAAGGCATAACCTACCGGGCGAAGCGGAGCACAGCCTTCCTGTGCCACAAACCCGATCAACGCGTAGCAGAGGTCATCGCATGGGGTGATCCCGTCTACGGCTTGCGACCGTTCGAGGCTGGGCGCGATTCGATCCTGGTGTTTGCAGAGAACGACCCGCGCACATCGGCCGACAACGAGTGGCACAGTGCCATGATCGAGGCCGTGATTCATGGCAATTTCTGTCCCGGACCGTCCCGGGGGGTTCGGATGAGGCTGGCCGGGCTCGCGTGGGGCTCTTTGGCTGGAGTGGAGCGCGGTGCGCCGGTGCGCGGGTTTCAGGTGACGCGCCTGCTGTTGTATCAGGATGCCCGCCGTACGTGGTGGCTCGGGCTGAGGGAGTATCGTGCTCAGGGGGGCTGGAGCGTTACGCAACCAGTGCTCGGCCCGCTGGCTCACAACGGACTGCGCTTCGAGTACTTGGATGCGTCAGGTGAGCCGGTAGATGACTCGCAGCCGGTAGCTCTCATCGGCTTCACCGTAGTTGCGCAGGGCCCGCATCCGGCGGCACCCGTGATAGGACCCGGGGGAGTGATGGTTGACTCTCTCAGCACCTACATCGCGTTGCGCAATCGCGGGCCCGTCAGGGCAGACCCGGCGCCCCAATGATCATCGAGAAGCGCGGGGACGAACGGGGCGCGGCCCTGGTGTTGGTCTTGGTCGCCCTGACCATCGTCGCCGGGCTCGCTGGTGCTGCGTTTCTGACGGCCCTCGCGCAGGAACGAGCGGGGAGAAGCTACCTCGATCACCTGCACGCGTTCGCTGCGGCGGAGGCCGGTGTTTATCGGCCCGTTTGGAGCTGGGATACGAAGGCCTACAACACGCTCCCGATAGACGGTGCGACTCCATTCGAGGGCCGGCTGGCCGACGGGACCGGCAGCTACCGCGGCACTTTGCGCCGGCTGAGCCAGCTGCTCTTCGTCGTGACGGCCGAGGGCTCCGACGAGGGCTCACAGGCACAGGTCCGCTTGGGTCTCCTCCTGCGGCTGGGACCTCTGCCCATACACCCTGCAGCCGCGCTGACAGTGCGGGGTGCGGTTTCTATTGACGACGCCTCCTTGGTGACCGGGCGCGATCGGCCGCCGCCCGGCTGGGACTGCCAGCCGCCGGAATCGGACGTCCCTGCTCTCCGCATTCATCCTCAAGACTCGGCAGCGGTGACTGTCAGCTGCCCGACCCCCCCATGTTTGATCGGCGACCCGCCAATACTACTAGATGACTTGGTCACGCTGCCGAACCTGACCACGTTTGCGGGGATGGAACTCACGGCGCTGCAGCAGTTGGCCAACCATTCGATCTCCGGCTCTGTCAGCCCTCTGCCGCGCTCACGGGGTGCGACGTGCGTCACAGCGGTAGCGGACAATTGGGGCGACCCTTATGGCATTGAAGGCTCCTGCGGTGACTACAGACCGCTGATCTACGCGGCGGGAGATCTGGAGGTGAGGGGAGGTAGAGGTCAGGGGACGCTCGTAGTAGCAGGAGACCTGACGATCGGTGGAGGGTTTGCCTTCAGCGGTTTGGTACTGGTGCGGGGCACCCTCGCGATCGGTGGGACAGGGAATCAGTTGATGGGGGCGCTGATCGTGGCCAATGCGGATCTTGGGCGAAACTCGATTGCGGGGGGCACGATGATCGAGTACTCCAGCTGCGCTGTACGGCGGGCCCAGATTGGGGCTGGGACGGCCGCGGTCGTCCGCCACCACAGCTGGTTTCACGCTTACTAGATTGGCGTAAGTTCCTGCATGTCAGAGGTTTGTTACATCTGGCTTAAAGTAGGTTGGAGCTTGACAAACCAGGCGGCTGATCATACTGTTGACTGCCGCACACCTCACTTATCTCGTTGACCTGTAGGCAGATATGGCGCTTTTCGGGCTCGGGGGTAAGACAACAGTCGGATTGGACATCGGGAGCGGATTCCTCAAACTGGTGGCCATAGACCACGGCAAAGGGGAGCCGCAGCTGAGTGGCGTGTCCGTTACCCCGGTGTTGGCCGATGCGATCGTCGAAGGTGAGATCATGGATCCGGGGATCGTGTCGGACACAATCCAGGGGCTGTTCAAGACCGCCGGAATCAAACAGAAGCGGGTAGTGGTCGCGGTCGGTGGACGCGACGTCATCATCAAGAAGATCCAGGTCGATCGCATGAAGGAGAGCGAAGCGTTCGATGTCGTGCGCTGGGAAGCTCAGCAGCACGTTCCGTTTGACATCGAAGCGGTTGAGCTGGATTTCCAGATTCTGGATCCAGAGGGTGAGGGGCTGCAGATGGATGTGCTCCTGGTCGCGGCGAAACGCGACCTTGTGGAGGACAAAGTCCAGCTGCTGGCGCAGGCCGGTCTGGAGCCCGAGATAGTGGACGTCGATGCCTTCGCGTTGCACAATGCGTTCGGCGTCAATCACCCGGAGGCGATGCGGGGCGTCACGGCCCTACTGAATATCGGGCACGAGTTGACCAACGTGAACGTGCTCGATCAGGGGATCCCGTTGCTGACCCGAGACCTGACGGTTGGCACAAGGAAGATCCGGGAGGACCTACAGCGTGAGCGCGGCGTGTCTGCGGAAGACGCTGATGCGATGCTCAAGGGGTTCGAGCGTTCCCCTGACCTCGACCCTTACGTCCAAGGCAGAGGTGAAGAGATAGCGGTGGGTGTCGAGCGGGCATCGGCGTTCCTCCAGTCGGCGAGTCGTGAAGCGGGTTCCATCGAGCGGGTCTATTGCTGCGGTGGTGGTGCTCGAGTACCGGGGCTCACGGAGATTCTGAACCACCGTCTCAACATTCCCGTGGAGGTGGCTAACCCCATCCAGCGACTCGACGTCAAGGACGGGGTGTTCGATACGGTCAATCTAGACGATGTCGCGCCGCTCTTAATGCTGGCGACGGGCCTCGCCTTACGCTCAGCCTGAGGTTGGAATCGTGCATTCGCAATCGATGATCGAGATCAACCTGCTCCCGGGTAAGAGGAAGAAGAAGCGGGCTGGTGCCGGCATATCCATGCCGGATGTCGGGGAGCTGCTTGGCAAGATTCGAGACCCGCTGATGCTGGCGGCGGTGGGCGTGTGGCTGGTCGTGCTGCCGGTGGTTGGCTACACATACTTCAACGAGCAGGCCAAGCTGAACACGCTCCAGGACAGGGTCGATCAGGTGACCGTTCAAGCCCGCAACTTCAACACCCTGATTAGAGAGAAGCAGAGGCTGGAGCGGCTGCGCGACTCGCTGGTGATCGAGCTCGCAGCGATTCGCGAGATCGATGCCGACCGCTATATCTGGGCCCACATAATGGAAGAGGTGACTAGGGCGCTACCGGATTTCACTTGGCTGGTGAGTCTCGAATTCGTACCACCCGCAGCGCCCGACGTGACCGAAGATGTAGAGCCCACGGTGCGGCCTCCGGTGCGCTTCACGCTTGACGGTCGGACGGCGGACATCGGCGCGTACACACGCTTCTTGCGCAACCTCGCCAACTCGCCTTGGATCGCGGATGTTCAACCGGGCGCGACCCAGACGGTGATGGAGAGCGACAGACCCGTTACGGCGTTCACGATCACTGGAACGTTCCAGCAGGCGGACTCCGCGTTCATTCGGACCGCTCCGTTGCAGGAGTCGGTGAGGTAAGGGAGTGCTCACATGGCGATGACGTCCAAGGAACGACAGCAAGCTCTGATCCTCGCGATCTTTCTTGGGGTCGCGGGGGCAGCCGGCTTCTGGATGTACTGGCGTGGGCCGAAGATCGAGGAACAAAGGCAGTTGCAGAACCAGATCGACACGCTGCAGGCGCGGGTTGATGCGGCGCGGCGCGATCTGGCCAGCGGAACGGTTGAGAGCATTAGGCAACGCAACCGGGATTACGAGGCCACACTGGAGCGGATGAAGGAGCTGGTCCCGACGAGAACCGAGGTCACCACACTGATTGACGAGATCTCGGCCCGAGCCAAGCGCAGCGGTGTGGAGATCGGCCAGTTCAACCCGATGGGGCTGGAAGTGGGCCCGAACTTCGATATCGACAGATACCGGTGGGTCGTCTTCGGTCATTACAACCAGATTGGCGTGTTGATGTCGGACATTGCTCAACTCTCCCGTATCATGGTGCCATACGACTTGACGCTGACGGTTGCGAGCCAGAACGATCAGCAGGCCTATGCGGATACGACCGGTGCGTTGATTAGAGCCCAGTTCATGCTGCGCACATTTGTGAAGCCGCAGGCGGGTGAGGGACAAGGAGGTGACGGTGGTGATGTCTAGCCGGCTGGTGGGATCGGTGTTGTTTACGGGGTTGCTCTTCGGCTGCGGTGGTGGTGAGCCGGAGGCCGAGGTGCCCATGCGGACGCCTCCTCCTGCGGCCGGCCAACAGCAAGCCCAGGACACGGCTGAGGCGGCCGGTGAGACGGAGCTGTTGCGCGAGGTGTTCTCGTTCAGGGGCTCGGGACGCGACCCGTTCATCTCACTACTGGAATCCGGTGAAGTCCGCCCGCTGGTGCAGGACTTACGGGTTACGACGATAACATATGATGCGCGCTATCCGGCTGCGAGCGTGGCGGTGTTGCGGGATACCATCGTGAATCAGGCGTACTCGGTTCGAGTTGGCGACGAACTGGGCAGACTCAGAGTCGTCGAGATCACTCCCAGCCAGGTGGTTCTGGTCCTTTCGGAGTTCGGAAGTGAACGCCAGGTAGTGTTGCGCCAGAGGAGAAGGCAGGAGGGAACACCATGAAGCGGTCGTTGATTCTCGCAGCCCTGGGATTATTCCTGGCGGCGCCACAGGCGGTTGCGGCATCACGTGACGTTGCGGAGCCTGGCGAGGTAACCGCAGTCAGCGTCCTACCCGGTGCCGGTCAAACCCACGTCGTGATCGACGTTCGCGGTAGCGTGAGCGTACAGGACTTCATGCTGGAAAACCCGGCCCGCCTCGTGATCGATGTAGAGGGAGCCCAGTTGAATGCGCCCGGATCGCTCTATGACGGGCGGAACCGGGGTGGTATTCTCGACATCCGTTACTCCCAGTTCCGGCCCGATGTCGTGAGAGTGGTTCTGGAGCTGGAATCTGTCCGGGGGTATCGGCTCACGAAGGTCGATGAGAACATTCACGTCTCCTTCGGGTCCGACCGGTCCTTCCAGGCCTGGTCGTCCGCCACCGCGGCAAATTGGGCGGACGTCGCCGGGGACCCGTCTCCAGGATCGACCAAGACCACATTCAAACCATCGCGTCCAGTTCCGTCTCCGCAGTCGCAGCAGCCACCGGTCACGGTGACGTACGATTCGGCACACATACGGGACGTAGCCAGTGGCTTTGCCGAGTACAGCGGCAAGTCGATCGTCGTCGGGAGGGACGTCGACGCAATCGTCAACGCAACCATAAAGAACCAGCCGTGGGATGTGGCGTTCCAAACGATTCTCGAGGCCAATGGTCTTACGGGGACGGAGGATGTCCCGGGAATCATTCGCGTCGACAGCCGCGAGTCCCTGGCCGCGAGGGATTCCACGGAACCGTTGGTCACCAAGGTGATCTCGATCAACTATGCCAAGGCTGCAACGCTGGCGACAGTGATGGAATCTGTCATTTCGGAACGCGGTTCGGTGGTGGCGGACACCGCCACGAACAAGCTGTTGATAACCGATGTGCAGAGCCGCATCGAGGACGACTCCATTCTGGTCTCCCAGCTGGACATAAGGACGCCGCAGGTGTCGATCCAGGCAAAGTTGATATTCGTTGACCGTACTGACATCGAGGAGCTGGGAATCCAATACGACCTCGGCACAACGGACCAGTTTTTCAATTCACTGGTACAACGTCCTGATCCGGCATCGGCTGAAGCGATCGATACCGACGGCGATGGGGTACCTGACGCGATCCGGGCCACGGAGTTCTACGACGAGGATGTCACGATCGTGGACCTCGGCGGCAACGCGTTGTCGGGCGTCGCGAACGCCGACGCGTTCATAGCGAGCCCTGCTCTCGAACTCATCTTCTCGACTGCTATTGGCGCTTTCAACTTGACTACCTTCGTTCGTGCGCTGCAACAGGTTCAGCTAGCCGACCTGCAGGCTGAGCCTCTCACCAGCGTGGCCGATAACACCAAGGCCTACATTCTCGTGGGTGAGCGTACGCCGATCCGCGTCGTCGACGTGAGTACGCAGGTAACGGCGGGCGGCCAGGCCCCGCGAGCCACGACCGAAATCGTGCCCACCGGCTTGCAGCTCGAGGTGACCCCACACGTCACACACAACCGCCAGGTCCTCATGGAGGTGAAGGTCGAGAACTCGTCGATCCAGGAGGCGCCGGCCGATCTGGGCTTCACGTTCCAGACGCAGGTAGTCGAGAGCCAGATTCTGGTGCCCGACGGTGACACCTATGTGATCGGTGGATTGACTGTGAGCGGCATCACTGTGTCCAAGAGCGGAATACCGTTCCTTGTAGACCTACCGATACTTGGTGGGCTGTTCGGCTTCACTGAGCGGCGTGAGACGCGGCGTGACCTGCTGATCCTGGTCACCCCGCACATTCTGGATGATGAGGCCACGGGGAGCGGCCGGTAACACAGGAAGGCACCGTGCAAAAGCGAGCTTATTTCGGAGCGATCAGTGCCATGGCACTGATCGCAACCGCATGCAGCGAATCGCAGTTCCAGCCCGGCTTTGAGGACGACCGGTTTCCGCCCGTAATTGCCATAGTCAAGACTGCGGGCGACACGCTGGATCTGACTGACGGCATCCAGTTCGGTGTGGTCGCTTCGGACAACCTGGGACTGAAAAATGTTTCGATTGCCTTGACTGGCGGCTACACGGTCACGATCGACACCACGTTTACCAGCGCCGTGCAGCAGGTTGCGCTGCAGGTCCAGATCGACTTGCCTCCGACGACCACAGCTGGTGGCCACATCGACATCGCCGCCATAGCGACAGATGGGAACAACCTGACCGGAAGTGCGCAGGACTCCGTGTTCCTCAGGAACGAAGCCGCCCTTTCGGTGAGAGTGCTCCAGCCCGCAAACGGCTCGATTGCATCCCCGGGACTGGGTATCCCGGTCGACGTGCAGGCGGCTCAGCAGACCGGTGTGACACAGGCGGGCTACATCGTTACCGGTGTGTTCTCCGACAGCGCTGGTGCAGCTTACAGTGCCCCACTGCCAGACACGGTTGTCTTCTCAGACACGCTGGTCATTCCGGCAGGCACGTCCGACGGGACATTCGAGATCATTGGTGTTGCCTCTGACTCAGCTGGAAGGGTGGCCCAGAGCACACCGGTCACGGTGATCGTGCAGTCGATTGCTAACGACACGGATCCTCCGATCGTGACGTTCCAGATCCGCGACCGGGTCGAGGCCACCGACTCCATCACGGTCAAGGCTACCGATCCCAGCGGAATCGTAGAGATGGGATGGTCGGCCACGCTGCTGGATGGTACGCCCGTCGGAGGTGCAACCACCACGTTCGCCGGCAATCTCACCGCGGTGAGCCAGACGTACCCGCTGGACTTCTCGTTTGCGACGCTGCCCCAAACGCTGATCATCACAGCCACGGCGACAGATGGCGCCGGGAATCAAGGCCAGGCGAGGGTGGATACAACAGTCACCGGGGCCCTTCGGGCCGACACGGTAATTGTGGTCTACGGCATCACCAATCCGCTCCCCGCCGGTGGGCGCATAATAGACGCGATCTACAGCCGCAGCCTGAACGAGGTGTACCTCACGAACATCGAACTCAGCAGGTTGGAGGTTCTCCAGCTCGCCGACACTTCGTTTACCTCGGGTGGTATACCGGTCGGCTCGCAGCCTTGGGGTATTGCATTGTGGCCCCGCGACGCCAACGGAACGGCTGGGGACTCGGTGGTCGTGGCAAACTCGGGGGGCACGGATCTCTCGATCGTGGACCTGCAGTTGAGGCGCGAGATCCGGCGCCACGCGCTGCCCAACTTCCTGGTCGATGAGGTCTCGACCGAGCTGGATGCGGCAACTCTGGTAATCCAGATCAAGTTCACACGCCACGATTTCTCGGATCGGCCGCAGTACCTGGGCATGACGTGCCGCCCCGGTGTGGGACCCTGCGATCCCAATCAGATCCTGGCGGTCTACTCCACGACACCCACGATCGATCAGGACAACCTGCCGCTGCGCGGCTCGCTGCGGTGGGAGAATCTGACTTCGGCGGTGCCGGAATCCCACTTCTTCTGGGAGCACGCCGAGGTACTGCCGTCTCCGGACGTCGACACACTGCGCGTGATCGTCGACAGAGGACCTGTCCTGGGAACTGAGGAGATCCTCAATCCGGCATGCGGTCGTCTGGTGAACATGGAGAACCTTGTGTTCCGCGACATGACGTTCGTGCGCAATTCGGGAGACTTCAGTCACGCGCTCGCCGGAGAAGGGCACGTGCCGGTCGGGGAAGGGTTCGCTCAGGCCGTAGGTTTCAACGCCCAGAGCGGTGTGCTGTCCGCGATATGCACCGGTGACGTCATAACCGGCACCGATACGATACCCTTCAGCGGCCCAATCCACGAGGACCTAGGCATCAGCCCGAGTTTCCGGGTCAGCGACTTCATCAGCAATACCGCTACGACTGTGACCGCTATCGCGCTGAACTTCAACGGCCTCACGAACCTGGTTCGCACAACGGATTCCGTCTATGTGCTGGACGAAGCGCTGCGCCTCAAGGGGCTGATAGCGGCCGGCGGCCGGAACGCCGGTATGGACCTCGACTTCGATCACGCGTTCACTGCGGGAGTAGGGGGAACTCCGGGGACCTGGCCGGTAGGAGCTACGGGGGATCCCAACGACCGCTTGGTTTACCTTGCAAGTACCGAGCCTCAGATCGAAGTCTTCGATACGTACTTCTTTGAATCGGTTGCCGTCATACCGATTCGTGACCCCATCATCGGTCCGCTGCGCGTAGCCGAGCAGCCATCGGGTGCTCAGATCCTGGTCGGTGTAACGACTTTCGGGGTTGTGACGGTTCAGCTACCCGCAGTAGCCAACCCGTTCCCCACAGACGGTTGGGGGGAGATACAGCACTAGGTTGGTTTCAGGATCGGTCTGTGAAAAGAGCCCGGCCCAGAGGTCGGGCTCTCTGTTTGGTGCGATAAGCGCGGCGGCTAGGGTAGATTGTTTCTCATGTGGCACTGATGCCGCACGAGGCTATACCTCATTCCTTTTACGGGAACGGTGACTGTCTGTGATGATTCGATTCACCACTGCTGGCGAATCACACGGTCAAGCTCTAGTGGCCATCCTGGAGGGCATTCCCGCGGGACTGCAGATCACCGCTGAGGATGTGAACTCCGAACTCAGACGGCGCATGAGCGGGTACGGTCGTGGCGCGCGCATGAACATCGAATCGGACGCGGTGGAGTTCTTGGCGGGTATACGTGCGGGGGAGACTCTGGGATCGCCTATTGCTCTGCTGGTGCGAAACCTCGACTGGGAGAACTGGTCCGCTATCATGGCGCCGGAACCGCTTGGAAGAGGCACGCGCAAGCGGAAGGTAACGCGACCCCGCCCGGGTCATGCTGACCTCGTCGGCGTGTTGAAGTATGATCGGAGTGATGCCCGGGATATCTTGGAACGCGCAAGCGCGCGTGAGACGGCGGCCCGTGTAGCCTGCGGAGCGGTGTGTCGCAGACTACTCGCCGAGTTCGGGATCGAGATCGGCAGCCACGTCGTCCAGCTAGGGACCGTGGTTGCCACGCGTCCCGGACAGCTCCCCACCCCTCTTAACGCGGCGGCTGACCAGTCGGCTGTCCGGTGCCTGGATGATGCGGCAGCGCAATTGATGGTAGCGGGTATCGATGCGGCTATTCGTGACAAGGACACCCTGGGTGGGGTAGCGGAAGTGGTTCTCCGCGGCCTTGTCGTTGGCTTGGGTTCCCACGTGTCCTGGGACCGGAAGCTCGACGGCAGGCTGGCGGGAGCGATGATGTCGATTCCGGCCGTGAAGGGCGTCGAGATCGGACTGGGGTTCGAGGGTGCAGGGCGTAGCGGCTCACGGGCGCACGATGAAATTGCGTGGGGTGGCAACGCCCGGACCGGCGGGTTTGTCCGAAAGAGCAACCGAGCGGGTGGGCTGGAGGGAGGCATTAGCACGGGCGAACCGGTTGTCTTGCGCTTGGCGATGAAGCCGATCTCAACGCTGCGTCGGCCGCTGGGCACCGTGAATCTCACAACGGGGAAGGCCGGGCGTGCCCAGTCCGAGCGCTCTGACGTGACTGCAGTACCGGCGATGGGGGTCATCGCGGAAGCGATGGCTGCCCTGGTCCTGGCCCAAGCGATGGTGGAGAAGTTCGGTGGCGATTCGCTTTCGGAGATGCGCAGCAACTACGACGCCTACGTGCAGGGGCTGGGGGCCCGTTGGAGTGCGGCTCATGGGGGCGGTGAGTGAAACGGCACCTCATCTTGGTGGGCCTACCAGGTGCGGGCAAGAGTACCGTGGGTCGGCTGGTTGCCGCGAGCCTGGGGACCCCAATCCAAGACGTGGATGCTTTGATCGAGGAGAGGTTGGGGATTTCGATCAAGGAGATCTTTGCCTCCCGCGGGGAGGCAGAGTTCCGCGAGCTGGAACGAGCTGAGACTGTGCAGCTACTCTTGGATCCGCCGGCCGTAATCGTCCCGGGGGGCGGCTGGGCCGCTCAACCGGGGAACCTGGAATCCGTGGTCGGAAAAGCCCTGACCGTCTATCTCGCGACCTCCCCCAGCACCGCACTCGCTCGAGTCGGAGACGTGGACACAAGGCCGCTCCTGGCTGGTGATGACCGGGCGGCACGATTCGAGTCTCTACTGGCCGCCAGAGAGCCTTACTACGAGAGATGCGATGTGACTGTCCCGACGGACGGTAGGACCGTGGGCGAGATAGCCCGGGAGGTGATTGAGCTTGCGCTCGAGTGCGAGTGATTGTAACTATGCGCCCCTTACACTGTGTTGATCGGTCCGGGTGTGTAGCGCGATAACCTCTTGGTGACGTTACAGTTAAAGGAGGCTATCCGAGACGCTGGATCGTCACTGAGGCCCTGCTCTGGCGCGGGCTCAGCCGTGGGTTGAAGAAGCAGGTGTCGTGTTGAGGCTGTGTTGACGGTGCTGGCTTAGCTAGAGAGAGTCGATAACGGCGGTGATTGACGAGCATATGGCACCACAGAAACGGAGCACGAAGAAGAAGCCGGCGCAGAAGCGAAAGTCGACGACCAAGCGGAAGCGGGCGGCTAAGGCGACCAAGGGGAAGCCGGCAGTGCGCCGCAAGCCGGCGGCACGGCAGGTGAATGCTCTGGTAGTGGTCGAATCCCCTACCAAGGCACGTACGATCGGCAGGTACCTAGGTAGAGGCTATGCCGTCAAGGCTACGGTCGGACACGTGCGCGATCTGCCCCAGCGCGAGTTGGGCGTCGAGATAGAGAAGGGCTTTCAGCCCAAGTACGTCACCATACGGGGAAAGGGCAAGACGCTAGCGGAACTGAAGCGCACCGCTAGTGACGCCTCTGTAGTCTATCTCGCCACCGACCCCGACCGTGAAGGTGAGGCAATCGCTTGGCATGTCGCGGAACAGATCGGAAACGGTAGCCACGTGCAACGGGTGCTGTTTCACGAGATCACGCAGTCTGCCATCGCAGAGGCGATGGCGCATCCCGCTGAGATCGACGAACGGAAGGTGGAGGCTCAACAGGCTCGGCGGATCCTCGACCGGCTGGTGGGCTACAAGGCGAGCCCCTTGCTGTGGAAGTCGGTGAAGACCGGGCTTTCCGCCGGGCGGGTGCAAACGGTGGCATTGCGTCTCATCGTAGAACGGGAAGGTGAAATACGCGCGTTCAAGCCTGACGAGTATTGGACGATAGAAGCGGAGCTGGAGGCTCAGGCCAAGCGTTTCACCGCGAAGTTGCACAAAGTCAAGGGCCGCAAGCCCGACGTCAGATCCGAGTCGGCCGCCAACAAGATCGTGTCCGCCGTCACCGGCAAGGACTTCGTGGTATCGGAAGTACAGCGGAAACAACGGCGCAAGCGGCCCGCAGCTCCGTTTATCACGAGCACCTTGCAGCAGGAAGCGGCTAAACGGCTCGGTTTCACGGCCAGGCGTACGATGAGCTGCGCGCAGCAGCTTTACGAGGGAGTTGAGCTGGGTGACGAGGGGGCGGTTGGGCTCATAACCTACATGCGCACCGACTCCACTAGAGTTGCGGCAAGCGCGATAGAAGAGGTTCGTTCGTACATCAAAAGTGAATACGACGATCGGTATCTGCCGGCAAAGCCCAATCTCTACAAGACCAAGAAGGCTGCGCGGGCTCAGGACGCACATGAAGCTGTGCGCCCGACCGACGTAAGCAAAACACCCGATCACGTCAAGAAGTACTTGACCAGTGATCAGAAGAAGCTGTACCAGCTCATCTGGAAACGGTTCGTCGCATCACAGATGACGCCGGCGGTCTACGATACGACGACCCTCGACTTCACTGTGGGCCAATATGTTTTTCGTGCAACCGGATCAGTCATCGTGTTTGACGGATTCCACGCTGTCTACTTCGAGGCCAAGGAGGTAGAGGAGGAGAAGACATTCGAGGAACTGGCACCGGTCCCCGCTCTGGAGGAAGGCGACAAGGCAATCGTTGTCGAGATCGCTGGCAAGCAACACTTCACTGAGCCGCCACCGCGCTACAGTGAGGCTAGCTTGGTGAAACAGCTGGAGACGATGGGCATCGGCCGTCCGAGTACGTACAGCAGCATCGTTTCGACACTGAGGGATCGGGCCTACGTCCGCATGGAAAGCCGTCGCTTCCATCCGACGGAGCTGGGTGAGACGGTGACTCGGGTCCTCGTAGCCCGGTTCCCGAACATCTTCAATGTCGAGTTCACCTCGGAGATGGAGAACGAGCTTGACAAGGTCGAGGACGGAGAGCTGGCGTGGCGCACGGTGCTGGAGAACTTCTATGGTCCGTTTGCCAGGGCTTTGGAGCAGGCAGACACGGCGACCATGATTCGCGAAGCATTCGACGTAGAAACCATAGAACGGGAACCATGTCCTGATTGTGGCGGCAAGCTGACGGTGAAGAGCGGTCGGTTCGGTCCGTTCATCGCGTGCACCAACTATCCCGAGTGCCGTCACACGAAACCGCTCAAACGAGACAAGGTGGCGGATCGGCCGACGGAAGAGATCTGCCGTGACTGTGGTGCGCCCATGGTTGTGAAGACGGGCCGCTACGGTGAGTTCCTTGCTTGCACCAAGTACCCCAAATGCAGGCACACCCGCCCGGTCCCTCTAGGTGTGGACTGCCCCAAGTGCAAGTCGGGTGACCTGACCGAACGACGAACGCGGCGAGGTCGGTCGTTCTTCGGATGTTCCGATTACCCGGATTGCGATTTCTCGACTTGGTATCGACCCGTCGCAGAATCATGCCCGTCTTGCGGCAACGTCGGAGCGGAGACGCGCTCAAGCAAGGCGCGCGGTGACTACCTCCGCTGCCTCAAGTGCGCTCACGAGTTCATGCCAAAGGAGGCCGGCGCGGCGGCACCCAAGTGAGTGTTGTAGTGGTTGGTGGCGGCCTCGCCGGGTGCGAGGCCGCCTGGGCTCTCGCCGAGCGAGGTAAGGCGGTTACACTCATAGAAATGCGGCCGCACGTTGGCACACCGGCGCACAAGACGGACCAACTGGCCGAGATCGTCTGTAGCAACACCTTCAAGTCGACTGAAATCACCAACGCGCACGGTCTCCTCAAGGCCGAGCTCGTGCTGCTGAACAGCTTGCTCATGGATGTCGCGCAACGGACGCGTGTACCCGGGGGCGTGGCGTTGGCAGTGGACCGCTCGATGTTCAGCGCGATGGTAACGGATCGTGTGATGCAGCACCCGAGTATCGTGGTCGAACGGAGGGAGGTCACGGATCTGACCTCACCGGCTGTAGTTGCCACAGGGCCGTTGACATCGGACGCATTGGCCAGCGCCATCCAGCAGAGGATCGGCGGTGAAGCCCTCGCCTTCTATGACGCAATTGCCCCAATCGTAAGCGGCGAATCACTGGATTGGGGGTCGCTGTACCGGATGTCGCGCTATGGCAAGGGTGGCGGCGCGGACTACGTGAATGCTCCGCTTGATCCAGACCGGTACTACGAATTGATCGATAGCCTGCTCCGCGCAGACCGATTCGTCGCTCATAGCTTCGATGAAATCCCGTATTTTGAAGGGTGTCTGCCGATTGAGGAAATGGCCCGTCGCGGCCGGGATACTCTGAGATACGGACCATTGAAACCAGTCGGTCTGGCTGACCCCAGAACTCGAAGGGAGCCATTCGCTGTGGTCCAGCTGAGACAAGAGGACCTGGCTGGACAGATGTGGAACATGGTAGGATTCCAGACGCGATTGAAGATCCCGGAACAGAAGCGTGTGTTTCGTACCATACCGGGATTGCAGCATGCCGAGTTCCTGCGATACGGCAGCGTTCACCGGAACACTTACCTCAACTCTCCGGCTGCGCTTACGGCTCATCTGTCGGCGAAGGATGACCCGCTGCTGCTGTTTGCCGGACAGCTCGTCGGCGTCGAAGGATACACCGAGTCCTTGGCTACGGGTCTCCTCGCTGGCGTGAACCTGGCTCGGATGCTGGATGGCGACGATCCCCTCGTCCCTCCTGGGGAAACCATGCTCGGCGCTTTGCTGCGATACGTCCATGCAGCGGATCCCGAACGGTTCCAGCCGATGAATGCCAACTTTGGCCTTCTGCCGCCGTTGGATCCGCCCGTACGCAACAAACGACTCAAACGGGAGGCGTTGGCGGAGCGAGCGATTGCTGCCATGCAGAGCTTCGTCGGTCACCTATCAGGAGTAGCCGCGTGAGTTCCACTGCGCTCGCGGATATCGATGAGTTCCTGACATACCTCAGCAAGGAGAGGCAGGACTCGAGCCACACGGTGAAGGCGTATGGTAGGGATCTTGCCTCGTTCGCTTCGTTCTGCGACGCGTACTACGGAGGTGCCAGCCTGTGGGAGTGGGGCTCCGTGGATCGCCTCGCCATTCGTGGTTTCATGGGAGAGTTGCGCCGCCGTGGACTGTCCAAGCGGTCGGTGGCACGTGCGATATCGGCACTGCGCGCCCTGTATCGCTTCCTCGGCGTTCGGCGCGGCACAGAAGGCAATCCGGCGGCCAACGTGAGACTGCCACAGGCCGAGCGCAGACTTCCTGCGGTGCTGGACCGTGCGCAAGTGGAGCTCCTCTTTGAGTACGCCGAGACCATCGCATCACGAGGTGGCTTCAAGCCGACGCGTGACCTGGCGATGCTCGAGACGTTCTATTCGACCGGTATGCGTCTGTCGGAAATGGCAGGACTCGAGATGGCGCATGTGGATCTGGTGACTGAGTTGGTGAAGGTACGCGGGAAGGGAAGGAAGGAACGGATAGTCCCGATCGGAAGCTACGCTGCGAGTGCGCTGCGCAACTACTACGTGGAACGCGAATCGCTATTGGCCAGAATCCCTCGTGGCCGGGCGGATCTCGACGCAGTCTTCCTGTCGACCAAGGGCGCACGGCTCTCTCCTCGGGGGGTGCAGTACGTCGTACGGCAGTTTCTCAGCATGCTGGATGATGACGCCGGGCTGAAGGTCCACAGCTTGCGGCATAGTTTCGCAACTCACATGCTGGACTCAGGGGCTGACTTGCGCGCTGTTCAGGAGTTGTTGGGACATGCCTCGTTGAGCACGACACAGGTGTATACTCATACGAGCGTCGCCAGGCTGAAGAAGGTGTACGATCAGGCTCATCCAAGAGCGTGACACTCGTTCCTTCCTACTCCATTTGCGGCGTGGAGGAGGGAAAGGGTGACGGAGGTAAAGGGACATATGAAGGACCAGCTGCGTTTCCACGCGACCACGATTCTCAGCGTTCGGGCGGCCGGCAAGGTAGCCATGGGCGGCGACGGCCAGGTTACCGTGGGCGATACAGTCATGAAGGCTCACGCCAACAAGGTCCGTGAGTTGGCAGGCAAGCGGGTCTTGGCCGGCTTCGCTGGTGCAGCGGCCGACGCCTTCACTCTGTTCGAGAAGTTCGAAGAGAAACTAGAGCGCTATCCCGGCAATCTATCGCGGGCGGTGGTGGAGCTGGCCAAGGACTGGCGAAGCGATCGGGTACTGCGGCGCCTGGAGGCCTTGTTGGCGGTTGCGAACAAGGAACACTCCTTTGTCGTGAGTGGCAGCGGTGAGCTGATAGAGCCTGACGATGGCATCATCGCAATCGGGAGCGGTGGCAACTACGCGCTGGCAGCAGCTCGCGCGTTGGCCACCAACTCGGATCTTTCTGCCAGGGAGATCGTACAACAGGGTCTGGAAATAGCTTCGGATATCTGTGTCTACACCAATCGACACATCAGCATTCTGGAGCTGGCGTAATGCAGATGCCGGTCAAGTGAGATGGAGATATGACAACCGATCGGAAATCAATAGAAGCGAACCTTGAGGCCATCGATACGGGACCGGATGCGCTGCCCTGGCTAGAAGAACTTGCGCCGCGGCAAATCGTCGCTGAGCTGGACCGGTACATTGTGGGTCAGCAGAATGCGAAGAAGTCGGTCGCCATTGCCATACGCAATCGCTGGCGCCGCCAGCAAGCGCCGGATGAAATCAGAGACGAGATTCTCCCCAACAACATCATCATGATCGGGCCGACCGGGGTTGGGAAGACGGAGATCGCACGTCGGTTGGCCAGGCTGGCCGGAGCACCGTTCCTCAAGGTGGAGGCGTCGAAGTTCACCGAGGTTGGATACGTCGGCCGTGACGTTGAATCGATGATCAGGGACCTGGTCGACTCAGCCATCAACATGGTGCGTGGTGAACGTGAAGAAGACGTCTTCCCTCTAGCTGAAGGGCGAGTGGAAGACCGCCTGGTAGAACTGCTGTTTCCCACCCCGGCCGCGGTGCCACCTACCTCACGTGTCGCCTCTCCTGCGACGGCTAAGGCTCAACAACAGGACGGCGAGAGCCGTCCACTCTTCGTGGTCTCGTCGGATGGCGCGGTGACACAGCAGGAATCGGAGGAGGCCGACGCGGAGTCTTCCAAGGAGCGCCACAGCCGCACGCAGGAGAAGCTTCGAAAGCTGCTCAAGGACGGGAAGCTGGAAGACCGCGAGATCGAGATCGAGGTGACGCAGCAAGGGTTCCCGGTGTTGGAGTTCATGCAACCGCAACCCGGCATGGATGCACCGGACGTGAATATCGGAGAGATGTTGCAGGAGATCCTGCCCAAACGCACCAAGAAGCGGACGGTGAAGGTGTCTGAGGCCAGGCGGATCCTGCTGGACGAGGAGCTCAAGAAACTGGTTGACATGGACGACGTGGTGAACGAGGCCCTCGACCGGGTGGAGAACCATGGCATCATCTTCATTGATGAACTGGACAAGATCGCTGGTGAGCGCAGCCAGGCTGGGCCGGATGTATCGCGCGAGGGTGTGCAGCGCGATCTGCTTCCTATAGTCGAAGGGTCCACCGTACAAACTCGCTATGGATACGTGCGAAGTGACCATGTTCTCTTCATCGCGGCCGGTGCCTTCCACGTTGCCAAGCCATCAGATCTGATACCGGAGTTGCAGGGGCGGTTCCCCATACGGGTGGAGCTCTCGTCGCTGTCCGCGGATGACTTCGTGCGGATCATGACCGAGCCAGAGAACTCTCTGGTCAAGCAGTATCAGGCACTATGTGGTGCGGAGGGTGCCACGCTCGAGTTCACCAAAGACGGGGTGAGTGAGATTGCGCGGCTCGCGATGCTGATGAATGAACGGATGGAGAACATTGGAGCGCGCCGACTACACACGGTCATGACGACTCTGTTGGAGGATGTGCTCTTCGGTTTGCCCGATCTGGACGACAAGCACATCGTCTTCGACGGCCCTCAGGTCGGTGAGAGACTGATGCGGATTGTTGAGGATGAGGACCTCAGGAAGTACATACTCTGACGGAAGGAGCATAAGCACCGACATCTCTCCTTTACACGTGGCTCCACCCAGGCTACGTTCCCCTCGCACCCTGTCATTTTGACTGACCCATCCGGCTGGTGATATGCCAAAAAAGGACTTTCTCCAGATATCCGATCTCTCCGCCGCCGAGGCCGGAGAGCTCTTCGAGCTTGCGGCTGCTATGAAGTCGGGTGATTACCGTAAAAAGCCCCTCGCGGGGAAGACCCTGGCTATGGTCTTTGCCAAGAGCAGCACGCGAACGCGCGTGTCCTTTGAGGTCGGTGCCTTCCAGCTGGGGGCTCACGCGATCTTCCTCTCAGCTCAGGACATGCAGCTTGGTCGCGGCGAGACCATTGCCGACACAGCGATGGTGCTATCGCGCTATGTCGACGGGATCACGATCCGAACGTTTGCCCATTCGGATGTGGAAGAGCTAGCACGTAAGGCGACGATACCTGTCGTGAACGGGCTGACTGACCTGGTCCATCCTTGTCAGGTTCTGAGTGACGTCTTCACCGTGTCCGAATCACTGGGCACCTGGCAGGGGAAGGTGGTTGCTTGGGTGGGGGACGGCAACAACATGGCCAACTCTTGGCTCAATGCCGCCGCCCTGTTTGGCTTCGAACTCCGGATCGCGTGCCCTGAGGGTTACGAACCCGATCGTGAGATCTTCGAGCGTGCCAAGCAGGCAACCGGTGTCGCCATCTTCGAGGACCCTGATGAGGCGGTGCGCGATGCACATGTTGTGAACACGGACGTGTGGGCCTCCATGGGCCAGGAGGCCGACGCCAAAGCTCGCCGCTTGGCCTTCAAGGGATACACAGTCGACTCAGATCTGATGAAGCTCGCTGCACCCGATGCCATCTTCCTGCATTGCCTGCCCGCGCATCGCGGTGAGGAGGTCGCCAGTGAAGTCATTGATGGTCCGCAGTCCCGAGTCTGGGACCAAGCCGAGAACCGGTTGCACGTGCAGAAGGCGCTCCTGGCGACCCTGATGTCCTGACCCGAAAGGAAGAACTATGGCGGGAGAGAAACTAAAGCGGACACCCTTCTACGATTTCCACGTGGCACTGAAGGCGAAGCTGGTCCCGTTCGGAGGATTCGAGATGCCGGTTCACTACCCCACCGGCATCACGCGAGAGCACGAAATAGTCCGTTCGGAGGTCGGCGTATTCGACGTCACCCATATGGGTGAGTTCGAAGTGTCCGGTCCCGATCGCAACGCATTTGTGAATCGCCTGACATGCAACGACGTCTCTGCCCTCACCGAAGGCCAGGCACAATACTCGGCGTTGCTGACAGACGAAGGGACTTTCATCGACGACTGCCTGGTGTATCGTTTTGAAGACCGCCTGATGTTGGTGGTCAATGCGGCGAACTCGAAGAAGGACTGGGACCATGTGGTTAGTCGCAAGGCCGGGATAAACGTTAGGCTGAAGGATATTTCCGATCAGGTCGCTCTTCTCGCTGTGCAGGGACCCAAGAGCGAGCAGCTGGTTGGTTCGGTGACGTCGACTGATTTGTCGAAGATCAGCTACTACCACTTCGAGGCGGGACAGGTCGCCGGAGCTGACTGCTTCATTTCGCGCACTGGGTACACCGGCGAGGACGGCTTCGAGCTGTATTTCCGTCCCAGGTCGGCGGCGGCGGTATGGGGCGCGCTCGTCGGTGAAGGCCGCGGCCGGCCAGTGGGCCTGGGCGCGCGTGATTCGCTGCGGCTGGAAATGGGTTATCCCTTGTACGGTACTGATATCGACGACACGGTGAACCCCTACGAAGCGGGCCTCGGCTGGATTGTGAAGCTCAACAAGGGCGCGCCGTTTAGCGGTAAGGGTGTGCTGCAACAGATCAAAGGCTCAGGAGGCGCTACGCGGCGACTGGTGGGTTTCGTGGCTGGCGAGAAAGGTCCGATCCCACGTCACGGCTACGATGTGTATCTCGCCGATCGCAGGGTCGATCTGGTCCGCAGTGGCGGATTCAGTCCCAGTCTCAAGAAAGCGATAGGAACTACGTACCTACCAACCCACTCTGCGGATGCCGGTACCAGAATTCAGATAGACTGCCGCGGTAGGCGCATTGACGCTGAGGTTGCCAAGATGCCGTTCTACAAGGGCGGGAGCGTCAAGCGCAAGAAGGGCTAGTACGGAGGTCTGGATGAGTGTGCGCGTCGCGGTGCTGACCGTGTCCGACAGAGGTGAGGCTGGACGGCGGAGAGACACATCGGGCGATGCGCTTGCCGACTGGGTTGAACGGCAAGGCTACCAACTGTCGGGCAGGGAGATCGTTCCCGACGAAACGGATCTCATCGCCGCAGTGCTGGTGCGCTGGGCGGATGATCGTGTCGCTGACCTAATCATCACGACCGGTGGTACAGGTCTCGGACCGCGAGATGTCACACCCGAGGCGACTCGCGCAGTACTGGAGCGGGAAGCACCCGGGATTGCGGAGGCGCTCCGCGCTGATGGGCGCGACAACACACCCTACAGTGTGTTGTCGCGGGGGACGGCAGGAATCCGGGGTGCGACGCTGATAGTGAACCTCCCGGGCGGTACGAGTGGTGTGAGGGACGGGATCATAACACTCTCTCCGATCGTCGAACATGCTGCACGACTGTTGCGAGGGGAGCTGACTGAGCACTGATGACTGGCAGGATTCTCATAACCATGGATGACCTTGAGGCTGCGGTCCGGTCGAATGCGCAGCTCGAGAACGCTGGATTCCGCACGGTCATAATCTCGTCGCAAGACGATTCGGCAAAGCTACTACGGAGTGAAGAACCCGACCTAGTGTTGCTTACCGGCGCCCTACAGGAGAGCCCCGCCACAACATTGCTGCGGCTCGCACGTGACCGTTCCATCTCGACCTTGGGCCTGGTCGAGCCGACTGCACCTGATTCCGCGGAGCTGGCTCGACGGATTGGCCTCACCGCATGGTTGCGCAAGCCAGCTGATCCTGCTGAAGTTGCCGCCACTGTCAGCCAGCTGGTCGAGCGGCGCCGACTACAAACTCACACGGGAATCCTCGGTGAGAGCCCAGCCATCCAAGAAGTGCTGGTGAAGATAGAGCAGATGGCGCCGGTATCCTCCACCGTACTCGTCGAGGGCGAGTCAGGCACGGGCAAAGAGCTGGTTGCTCATGCCATTCACGAATTGTCGCCGCGGCGTGATCACCCGTTCATAGCCGTCAACTGTTCAGCCCTACCCGAAACACTGCTCGAATCGGAGCTGTTCGGGCACGAGAAGGGATCGTTCACCGGTGCGGCGGAGAGACGCTTGGGACGGTTCGAGTTGGCCCACCGGGGAACGTTGTTCTTGGACGAAGTCGGCGAGATGCCGCTGACAACACAGGTCAAGCTGCTCCGTGTGCTAGAGAGCCGTGCGTTCTTTCGGGTGGGTGGCTCAGAGTCGATTCGGACCGACGTGAGGGTCATCGCCGCAACGAACCGGTCGCTCAAAGAGCAGGTGTCCTTGGGAGAATTCCGCGACGATCTCTTCTACCGGCTCAACGTGCTCTACGTATACCTGCCGCCTCTGCGAGAACGGAAGGGCGACATACCGATATTGATCAGGCACTTCGTCACAGAGCTGAGTGAGACGCACGCGCGGCCGTTCCCAGGCATCAGCCCCGGAGCAATGGAGATTCTGGTGAACGCCGACTGGCCCGGGAACGTGCGCCAACTCAGGAACTTGATCGATTCGATGTTCGTGTTGGCGCCGGACCGTGAGGTGCGGGGTAGCGATATTCCGGCCGACATCCGCGAGGGTGGAACCAGACTGCTGCCGATGCGGGTGCCGCAGCAGAGGCGTGAAGTTCAGGGCAAAGAACTGGAATTCATCTTTCGCAGCCTGGTTGAGTTGAAGCTTCAGGTCGAGGACCTACGTCGCCGCGTGGAGGAGGCGCCTGCGCGGGTGGGCGTGATCGATGTGGGTCGGGCGCAGCCCGCGGAGTATGAAGAGATCCATGCGGTGGTACCGGAGCCGGAGCTCGAATCGTTGCAGGTGAAGGAGGAGGAGGTGGTGTACAAAGCCGGTATGACGATGGCCGATGTGGAACGTGCCGCCATCGAGGCTGCTTTGCGTGAGACCGAAGGTAACCGCCGCCAAGCCGCTGAGAGGCTGGGCATCGGTGAGCGAACGCTGTACCGGAAATTGAAGGACTACCAGATGGGCTGAGGCAACGTGCCGGTGCCGGCCACCGGTACACCCAAATGAGCCGGCACTACATCTCCTGCGCTCGCGGTAACGCAGACTCTTCTGTTCATCACACCGGATTCGCCTGCGCGCCGTGCCTCGATGATCCAGGTCATTCTGTTCTGGAGTTCCGTGCCCACGAGCACGATCTGCATCTCAGGCCAGAGGCTTGGCCTGCCTGTAGTTGATGACGCCGCCCGTCAGCGTTGCCGGGTTCCTGCGCGGGTTCGCAGATAGTGAGTGAGTAGTCAGCAAGCGGGGTCGGTCGGCGTCAACCGCCTCATGGTTCCTATCTGACTGTCCAGGGTGACCGAGGCTGAGGCCGCCTGTTGGTCATTCGTTTGGTTCATCACCTCGCTGTTGATTTCCGGGGCCTCGGCTTAGTTGCGCACCAGGGACGACAAACGCAAGGGCCGAGAGGAGTGAATGCCCTCCACGGTGCCATACCGCTACGCGAAGAGGTTGACGGATGTGCCGTCTCGGCGGATTGAGCTGCTCGTGGCACTGTTCGTGCTACACAAGGTCGATGGGAGTTCGCGCGTTGTTGCCGCGCCACTTTCTCAGTTTCGGTAAGCCTAAATCAGGTAACTCGACGCCCTGCAGTAGCTTGTCAAAAGGGTGATCTAAGTCACTGATTTTCAGTGCGTTGAGGAGCCTTATGCTATTGACAGTGACATATTTCCCGAGCTATAGTAGGGGTCCGTTTTGACCCTTAGGGAACTCGGGAGGCAGTCCAGGTTGCTCTACCTGGCCGGGCACAGATTCATTGCGGTTCGAGATTGATCCCGACAAGTGCGTGAGCTGCCTGGCCTGCGTGAGAGTATGCGCGGCCAGAGCCATCTCCGTGGGCGATGACTCGGTCCGAATAGAGGACGAAGTCTGTATCAGATCTGGGTCGTGCCTTCCGGAGTGCCCGCACGATGCGATAAAGGCTGTAGGAGACCTGGCGCGTGCTGAGGAACTTGCCAGGAGTGGCGCGGCGGTCCTCGTTCTGGCTGTGGAGGCGGCCGCCCACTTTTATCCTCACACGCCCGAACAGGTGGTGAATGCGTGCTACGGAGCTGGTTTCCGGGCGGTTCACCACGGAGTGTTGGGTGACGAGCTGGTAGCCGAGGAGTATCGTAAGCTCCTGGGCGATCCCAACTGGGGCACCATGGTGCGTTCGACATGTCCGGTAGTTGTCGCTCGGATTCAGCTGGACTACCCCGAGTTGGTGCCGTTTCTGGCACCTGTGCAGACGCCGCTGGCAGCGGAGGCTGGTTACCACCGGGCACTATATGGCGACAATGTCGGGTTGGTGTATGCTGGCGTGTGCCTGGCAGATAGCACGCCCCATGTAGATGCGGTCTTGACGCTGTCCGAGTTGGGGCAGCTGCTGCAGCGGCGGGGTGTCAGGTTGGGCGACCAGCCGCAGCACTACGAGCGAATTCCGGAGGTGAGGCAGCGGTTTCTCAGCACTGCGGGCGGTCTGCCGTTCCCGGTGTTGCAAGAGGAGCATCAAGCCAGTCGCCGGTTTCGTAAGGTGCGGGGGCTTGACGCGCTGGCGGTGGTGGCCCACGCGGTGGCGATTGAGCGAATAGAGCTGGGTTTCGTTGACATCCTGCCGTGTGATGGATGTTTAGACCATCCCCTGATGGGGCCGAGGGAGGAGCTGTTTTGGCGTCGCAGGGTGGTGAGCGAGACGGAGCCGCCGCGATCGCACGCTCCTGTGGTCGACCCGGGGATTCGGGTGCGGCTGGATCGAGCCTTCGACTTCTATCACAACGGTCGCAAGCCGCCGCAGATAGAGATTGATCGGGTAATCGAGACCGTAGGCCGCGCTCCTGGGGGTGCCCCGTGGGACTGTGGTGCATGTGGCTACGACACTTGTGCGGGGTTTGCGGTGGCGATGCTGGAAGGCCGGTCGACGCTGAGGCAATGTCCGCCGTATCAGGAGCGGAGGGCGGAAGACGCGATTAGGGTAGCGGCGGTCGACGAACTCACTGGCCTCGCGACGTTCCGGATGCTGCGCGCGCGGTTGGAGCAGGAGGTGGCCCGCAGCGACCGTAGTGGAGAACCGTTCGGCGTGTTGTTCGTCGATATGGACGATTTCAAGAAGCTCAACGACGCCTACGGCCATGAAGCGGGGAATCGGGTGCTCGAGGGAGTGGGTCGGGAGCTGGAGTTCAGCGTGCGTAAGACAGATCTCGCAGCTCGCTATGGCGGTGACGAATTCGTGTTGGTGCTGGTGCGGACCGACTTGGAGGGGGCGGTGAGGGTGGGTGAGATGGTACGCGAGGGAGTGGAGTCATTTGGGCGGGCACAGGGATTCGGGGCGGGTGAGGTATCGGTATCGGTGGGTGTGGCGTGTCACGATCCCAGAGCAGTAGAGGTGGTTGATGTATTGCGGGAGGCGGACCGGGCGCTGTACATGGCAAAGGAGCGGGGTGGCAATCAGGTGGCGGCACGGGAACGAGGGGCAGAGCGGAAATCAACCGACACAGTCAGGGAGCAAGCTTGATCCAGAGCGGTCCAGAACCCGACCCGGAGCAGATCACTAAGACGCAACCGGGTAAAGGCGAAGACGGCGACCGAGTACCCGACCCGTGGGGCGTGAAGCGGGCGGAGAACCTGCTGCAGAGCCTGCAGGCGGTCCTGTCGGCGCGGGTTGTTGTTTCGCCAGTCGGCGAGATCCAGGAGGTCCACGTGCTTGCCAGTAGCGGTGTGTCGCCCAAGCAAGTGGTGCGCAACGTGGAGAGCGCGTTGCTGGCCCATCTCGGGATCAAGGTAGACCATAGGAAGATCAGCGTGGCGCAGACGGCGGAAGTGGAGCCAATTGAGGCGCTGGAGCAGTCGGCGGTCAAGCAGGAGGCGCAGCGGCGCGGTGTTGTGTACCAGTCACTCGAATTGGTGGCGGCTGCTCCGCACCGGGTTCGCTTTGCGGTTACGCTGGATGTCGACGGTCAGGAGGTTGTCGGGCAGGATGAGGCAGCCGAGACCAGTCGGGCGCGGTTGCAGGCGGCCGCGCGGGCAGCGGTCGCAGCGTTGGACAAGGCTCTGCCTCGTGGGACGTTCCAGCTCGAGGGCGTCAAGATAATCGAGGCGTTTGACGAGGAGTTGGTTGTCGCCGGTGTGCACGTCGTGGACGGGCGCGAGACTCGGTTGCTGACGGGAACTGCGGAGGTGAGAGAAGCACCCGAGCAAGCCGCGGTATTGGCCGTGCTGGATGCGACCAACCGGTGGTTCCAGACGCACAGGTGAGGCTGCGACAGAGCTAAGGCAGAGGCAGTAGTGACGGACGAGTGAATCGAGCGATGGCGTCAAGCCATCTGCCTTTGGAATAGAGACGAACAAGCGAAAAGGGGGTGCCCCGGAAGAAAGTCTAGCCAGCTCATAGCGAAGCGGATCGGTGATAAACTGAGCGGAGCCTCGAACATACCGTAGCGGGGTATGTCACTTTCCGAGCGGCTGACGCCGCCTGAAAGGGGGTGACGCGACATGATCACATTGATCCTCGACGCCTTGTGCGCCTTGTGCGCACTTGCCTCATGGCAGAATTGGGGCTAGACGTTCGGCCGGGGTATCCTCCCCTGATTGAGAGCGCTGCGACGAATGGCGATTTCAAGTAGTCGGGCGAACGCTGTCAACAGCTACGTGGCTCTGGTTGCCCTCTTGGGCGCAGCGTCGCTTGTACTGTCAGCCACCTTCGACCCCCTGGCGCGTTTTAATGACGCTGAGTCAGTCTTCGGTGTCCTCGCGTTCGTTCTTCTCGCCCTTGGTCTCCAGCTAGCCGAGTACCGACTGGCGGTTGGCACTTCACATGGTGCCATTGCCTTCATCGTTTACATGGCTGCTGCGCTACTGTTTGGCCCGACCTGGTGCGCGATTATCACCGGCGTTACGGTAGTGTCAGCTCAAGCGTTGAATCGGAAGGCTCCGCTCAAGATCGTATTCAACGTCTCGCAGCATGTCACTGCCCTGATTGCTGGAACGTGTGTATATGTGTTAATGGGCGGACCGATCCCGCCTGATTCACTGGGTATTGCCTTGGTGCCGTTCCTCGGATTCGTGTTGACAGCATTCGCAATCAACGGTTGTGCCGTCAGCGGTGTCATAGCGCTCAGTGAAGGGAAGAGATTCTCCGATGTACTGATACAGAATACCTGGGCTCTCGCGGTATATGACCTGGTGGCTAGTGGATTGGCACTGGGAGTTGCGTGGCTTTACGTGCAATTCGGGTTCAAGGGGATGGCGGCCGTCGTTGTCCCAATCCTGTTTCTACGACACACGTACCTGATCAATCTTCAGCTGCAGAACACGAATCGCGAGCTGTTGGACCTAATGGTGAAGGCGATCG
>CP070666.1:5339048-5357082 GCA_020351775.1 Gemmatimonadota bacterium
GCCATCTAATAGCGTATTGATCATCGACGACGAGGCAGACATCCAGTTCGCAATCCGCGATTACCTGGATGCGCAAGGTTATGTGGTCTCCGTGGCTGACGACTGCAAGAGCGGACTCGAGGCGTTCAAGACAGTGTGCCCCGACGTCGCCATCGTGGATTACCGGTTGCCGGACGGAACGGTGTTCGACTTGCTCCCGAGTATGCGCGAGATCGATCCGAACGTGCCGATTCTCGTGCTGACGGGACACGGCTCCATCGACCTTGCGGTTCGGGCCATCAAGGAAGGTGCGGAACAGTTCGTCACCAAACCGGTTGATTTGCCGACCCTCGAGGTCATGATCGGGCGCCTCTGCGAGAACCTGCGGAACCGGCGGCGGCAGATCGCGGGTCGCACGAGCAAAGAGCGGCACGCGCTCAATCCCTTCGAGGGAACCAGCTCGCTGATACAGCGGCTGGCTACAATGGCGGAGCGCGTCGCCAAAACGGACGCCAATGTGCTCATTGCCGGTGAAACCGGCACCGGCAAGGGCATACTCGCCCGGTGGCTGCATCAGATGGGTCCTCGTAGCGAGGATCCGTTCATGGACTTGAACTGTGCCGGACTGTCTCACGACCTGCTGGATTCGGAACTGTTCGGACACGTCAAGGGCGCGTTCACCAGCGCGGTGAAGGACAAACCCGGCTTGCTGGAGGTCGCAAACCGCGGCACACTATTCCTCGACGAAATCGGCGACATGGCGCTCCCGGTCCAGGCGAAACTCCTCAAAGTCCTCGAAGAGAAGCGCTTCCGGCGGCTCGGCGACGTACGTGATCGGACCGTCGACGTGCGGCTCATTGCCTCCACCCATCAGGACATGCAGGGTAGGCTGAAGACAGGCGAGTTCCGCCAGGATCTCTATTACCGGATCAACACTATCGAGTTGGAGGTACCCCCGTTGCGCGCCCGGAGCGAGGACATCGCGCCGCTGAGCCGCGCCGTGTTGCGCTACTTGACAAGCTTTCTCGGTAGGGGGCATCGGGAGGTTGAGCTGGATGACTCCGCCGAGAACGCCCTGCGCCAATACGCGTGGCCAGGCAACGTGCGCGAACTGCGCAATGTGCTCGAACGGGCACTGCTGCTGAGCGATGGAAGTACGCTCAGAGCAAGCGATTTCCAGTTTGAATCCCGCAGCGACACGCCGGCGGGTCCGGTTATGCTCAGCGGCCTCACACTGAAGGAGCTGGAGATACAGTACATCAAGCAGGTGCTCGGGGACGCTGGCGGCAGGGTGCCCGATGCAGCGAAGTGCCTGGGCGTTCCCAAGAGTTCGCTGTATCAGAAGCTCAAGGCGTACAACATCCAGCCGTCTGATTTCCGGATTCTGGATCCTGAATCGTGAGCACGTGCGCTCTGCCCGCCACATCTGTCCCGCAAAGGATTGCACAGCAAGGCCTTACAGGCTGAGCGCAAACCCTGTGTGTGGCACCGGAATTGCGGTTATCCACACTGAGAACGAAGAGAACGAATTGAAAGGTCATGTCGATATCCCCGTCAAACGCTGCTGACTACCGAGTACTGATCGTCGACGACGAGCCGGTTGTTCTGGATGCCGTGAGCGATTACTTGACGGCATACGGATTTCAGGTCGACGTAGCGCAGGAACTGGGGGAGGCCGAGGCGCTCCTCTCCAGCTCGGACTATTCACTCGTGATTGCCGATGTGCGGCTTACCGGGATACACGGGCGTGAGGGACTCGAGTTGCTCCGGTCTGCCCGCCGACAGAGCCCGGGAGCGAAGACGATCGTGATAACCGCACACGGGGCGGACGATCTGGAGCGCGAAGCACGGCGGCGTGGCGCCGACACCTTCCTCGAGAAGCCCATACCGCTGTCGGACCTGTTGCTGGAGGTGCGCCGCCTGCTCATGGAGGGAGACGAGGCAGCGGGGCGGAGAACTCTCAGTGCCTGAGACCATCCTGGATCGGATTCTCGCTCCAGATGGACTCCGGGTCGTCTGCCCGCCAATACTGGAGTCCTCAAGCGATTCCTAGCGGTTACACGGAGTCGATGGCCTCGTCCGCGGGCCGGCCGAGACACACACGCGCTCAGCAGAGGCGTTGTCTGAATACGTGTGCCGTAAAGGTGCGGAGTGTGACGTGGACCGCGGATGTGCTCGAAGCAATACTCGCCAGCTCAGGACCGCTAGGGCGGTCCACCTACCGAGCCTTCGGGTAGCTAGCCGGCCAGCCCAAGGTCGTGGTCGCTGGCGCGAGCCGCGACTCGCTCTCCGACGATGACCGGCTCGTAAGCGTCGATTTGTTGCCTGCCTTCCATGCCACGATCCGCTTGTGACGCCTCCGCCAGAAGAGGGGGGACGTGACTTCGTGGATCAGTCGCACACGGGATGGCGCCCTAGCAGCCTACACGGCGGGAGCGCGCAGTTTTCAGCTGCCGCCAGCAATAAGCCGACGCCGTACGGACGAATTGCGGGCGATGCTCGGCATCTAGCCTTCTCCCCGTTCGTCGCAAAACCGCTCCACTCATCGCCTAAAAACCGCCATTCGTCGCAATGGCCCGCCCATCATGAGGAGCCCTGCGATCTACCGGCGTACGTATTCAGACACCTTCACTGCCCGGCTGAAACGGACGAACTGACCGCTCCGTACTGCGCCGGCAACGGATGCGCATCCGCCCTGAACGGCCTAGCTATTCTGGCTGCGACTCCCAGGCCGGACCGTGGGGATACTCGTACTCGCGCAGTGACTCCGGCTTCATCGTGATACTGTAGCCCGGCTCTGTGGGAACGACATAACGGCTGCTGCGCAGCACCACCGGATCCAGGAAGTGCTCGTGCAGGTGATCCACGTATTCGACGATGCGGTCCTCCAGCGAGGCGCTCACGCACAGATAGTCGAAGATCGCCAGGTGCTGCACGTATTCGCATAGGCCCACTCCGCCCGCGTGAGGGCAGACCGGAATCCCGAACTTGGCCGCCAGCAGCAGCACGGCAAGGACTTCGTTCACTCCGCCCAGTCGGCAGGCATCGACCTGGCAGAAGCTCATTGCGCCGGCCTGCATGAACTGCTTGAACAGGATGCGGTTCTGGCACTGCTCGCCCGTGGCAACACCGATGGGCACGATGGCCTGAGCGATCGCTGCGTGTCCCAGCACGTCATCCGGACTCGTCGGCTCCTCGATCCACCACGGATCGAAGCGGGCCAGCTCGCGCATGCGTGCCGTGGCCTCGTCGACATCCCAGATCTGATTCGCGTCCAACATGAGCTTGCGGTCGGGCCCGATCTCCTGCCTGACCAGAGCGCAGCGCCGTAGATCGTCCTCCGGGTCTGCCCCCACTTTGATCTTGAAGTGTGTCCAGCCCGCGGCGACCCCCTCGCGGCAGAGACGGCGAATCTCATGGTCCGGATATCCCAGCCAACCGGCCGACGTGGTGTAGGCTGGGTAGCCGTCACGCAACAGCTCAGCTTCACGGCTGGCGCGCGTGGGGGCATGCTTCCGGAATAGAGCCAGGGCCTCACCCGGCGTTACGGCGTCGGTTATGTAGCGAAAGTCCACGCAGGAGACCAGCTCCTCCGGAGTCATGTCTGCCAGGAGCTTCCACAGCGGCTTCCCCTCGACCTTGGCGTACAAATCCCATACAGCATTCACGAGCGCGGCAGTCGCAAGGTGGATGACTCCCTTCTCCGGCCCCACCCACCGGAGTTGTGACTCGCTTGTGAGCCGCCGGAAGAATCCGCACATGTCGGTGCCAATCTCCTCCAACGAGAGTCCGATGACGAGCGGTGCCAGCGACCGTGCGGCCGCCACGCACAGCTCGTTGCCGCGTCCGATGGTGAAGGTGAGCCCGTGCCCCGCGAGCAGGTCCGCACGGTCCGTGTGGAGGATCACGTATGCGGCTGAGTAATCCGGATCCGTGTGCATGGCATCGGACCCATGTTGACCCCTGGAGGTGGGGAATCGAATGTCGGTAACGTCTATATCGGTGATAGTTGTGGTCATCCGAGCGGTCCCTGGTTGGGTCCATAACTGCCGTCGCATGCCATCCCGGCTATCGAGCGATACCAAGTGCCGAAGGCCACCGGCGAGGTCCTTTCAATCTGACGGCTGACGACCACTTCGCCAGTGCGGCATCGACCTCTCAGCCTCCGCGACCCGGGGAGAGATGCACCTAGTATCAGCCGGCGCGGGGTCGAACGATGCAGATAAGAAGCTCGAGGGCAATTGACTGGAACCGAGGAGAACGGCCATCATAATTACTGGCTCGCGAACGCGCGGGCTTTGAGAGAGAACCGGGAGACTGAGCCATGGGATTCTGTGACGATCAGCTGGAACGTGTCCGGCCAATCTGGGACCGCATATTGTCTCACCGCTTCCTCATTGGGACGCGCGATGGGACCGTCAGTGACGAGGTCTTTGCCACCTGGATGCGCCAGGACTACCTGTTTGTCGAGGCAGCCATCCCATTCATCGCGATCCTCATTCCCAAGGCGCCACCGGCCCACGTCGAGCCGCTGACGCAGACTATCGCAGCATTACACAAGGAACTCGAGCTGTTTCGCGAGCGTGCCGGTGTAGCAGGTGTCGACCTGACTGGCATAGAGCCATCCTTCACAAACCATGCGTACATCCAGTTTCTGCTGGCGAGCGGCTACAGGGAGTCGTATCCCGGCGCCTACACCATCTTCTACGCGGCAGAGAAGGCTTATTACGACTCGTGGACGGTCGTCAAGCACGGACTCGATACCGGCTCAATCTGGTATCCGTTTGTGGAGAACTGGGCCGGCCAGGCATTTGCCGACTATGTCGCGTTCCTGCAGTCCAATCTGGACGAGATGGCCGGGCGGGTTGGCAGCGCCGAGCTGAAGCGGATGGCCGAGCTGTTCGAACTGACCGCTAAGTACGAACTCGCCTTCTGGGAGATGGCTTCGGAAGGTGAAGGTTGGCCCGGGATGTCGTGACGGGGGGCAACGGCACCGAACGATCCATCGCGGGCTGAGGACCCCGCGTTTGACTGTGCAGGGCGGGCTGGCGCCTCCTGTCAGGACACAGCTTTGCGCCGAGCCTGGCCTGGTCAGACCGGGACTACTCGAATTGTGGGCTGTGTCTATGAGGGTGATCGCGCGGGACCTGGTGTATGCGATGTGATGCGGTGCAGGCAGCCATTGCCTCCCTAGCTTCAGGCGTACCTGACGATCCCCGCCCTCAAACGCATCGCACACCCGCTGCCGCTTGATTGCAGCTGATTCTGCAGCTGGGCGCTGGACCACGGTACACGCAAGTCGTCGAGCCTCTCGCCGAGCAGCTCGATGCGCTCCTCGCGGATCTCTCCCATCCCCCTTTCATAGCCCATGACGAGCTGCGTGATCCGAGCGGGATTGTGACTCATGATGCGAGCCGCCGTCGCGTCGGCGGCGACGAGATCGGTGCTGGCTAGCAGGAGCCAAGACCCCAGCCTGTCTCGCAGATCGACGGTCCTGCCTCCGTGACTCTGGTTGGGTCCGTTACCCTCTATGCCGATCGAAAAGTCTATGACTGCCAGGTCGGGTTTCACCCCCTGCACGATGTCGAGGTAGATAGCCGCGATCGCGCGGGGACTGCTGTGGTCGAACACCACTCCACGATCAGGGATGTCGGGCATGTCACCGTAGCGCTCTAGCGGCGTGATGCCGACGAAGTTCTTGAGTGCCAGGGTGAGCTGCGCCCATGAGTGAGTTTTCGCTACGGGGATGGAGATCACCCGGTCCGCATGCGCCACGAGGCTCGAGACCGCAATGGTACCGAGGTACGTGCCGGACGGCACCTCTACCCACTGGGGAGAATCGGCCTCGAGCGAGGCCAGCCGCACCGTGCGGCCGTACTCGGCACTCAATCGCACAGCCTCACTCGCGAGGTTGGCGGAGTTGTCGAGCGTCCTGGCATGCTCCCAGTTCAAGACGGGAGCATGGGATCCGTCTCCGATGATCACCTCGGATGCGCCGGCCTGGAGACACTGTTCCGCTACGGCTACCACGATCTCCGGCTTGGTGCACTCACCCAGCGCGAACGGGTGGCGGTTCTCCGCCCATGGAAGCGTGACCATGTTGGGCTTGATGAACACCGTTTCGCCCTCGTGCACGACCGTATCGATGCCGCCGAGGCCGTCCAGCACATCATGCGTCATCGAGTACAGATCGGCACCGCGAACGGCGGCCACTTGCGCAGTAGGCTCCACCGGTCCAGCCGGCGTCTCACCGCACCCCGGCAGCAGCGCGCCCGCAGCCGCACATGCCGACAGCTGCATGAACTCTCTGCGGTTGATGAGGGGTTCGCTGTGCAACGGTTCTTCGGTGGGATGCTTCACGACGACCTCCATGCGGCGACTTCGAGAATGCACCGTTGACGCACAGGACCTGCATTCTAAAGGTACCCTCGCTGCCGTGGGAAGGTCCGGCCCAAGGCGGAGCTAACACAACCCCGAGCTTTTCCAATCGGGCAAACGCGATCAGAGCCGGGAGGCAAGCAGCTGGTGGCACAGGAGACCTTGTTGCCGTTCTCGAGTTGACAGACGACCCAACCACTTGCGAACCTTCGGCGGGTTCGGCCGCTACCTATGCTCGAGCGAGATCATGGACATTCTGCAGACCGTCGTACTTGGCAACTCGATACAAGCGTGGCTAATAGGCTCACTCGCCACGCTCGCCATCTTCATCGCCCTCAGGTTTGGAATCAGGACCGTCCATAAGCGACTGGCCGCTATCGCCGAGCGGACCACAACCCGATGGGACGACGTCGTGGCTGCAGTACTGGGCAGTACCAAGGCCGTCTTCCTGCTGCTGTTCGCCGCCTTCTTCGCAAGTCTCACAGTACAGCTCTCACAACAGGTCCGTGGCGTGGTCGTGAGCGTTGCAGTGCTGGCGCTCCTGGTGCAAGCGGGAATGTGGGCCGGTACTGCGCTCAAGGTCGGGTTGCGAGAGTATGCCGAGCAGCAACTGAGTGAAGACGCCACCGCGCTCACAACGATGAACGCCATCGGCTGGGTCGCGCGCCTGGTGTTGTGGAGTGTCATCCTCTTGTTGGCACTGGACAATCTCGGCATCGACATAACGGCACTCGTGACCGGCTTGGGCATCGGCGGCATCGCGGTGGCACTTGCCGCACAGAACATTTTGGGGGACCTGTTCGCTTCCCTCATGATCGTGCTCGACAAGCCCTTCGTGATGAAGGACTTCCTGATCGTCAACGAGTTCCTGGGTTCGGTGGAGCACATCGGACTCAAAACCACCCGTCTCCGCAGTTTATCGGGCGAGCAGCTGGTGTTCTCCAATGCCGACCTTCTAAACAGCAGAATCCGCAACTACGGGCGCATGTTTGAGCGTCGGGTCGTCTTCAGCGTAGGTGTTGTGTACCAGACTCCACGCGACAGACTCGAAAGGATCCCGGACATCATCCGAACGGCCATCGAGTCACAGGAGAAGACGCGATTCGATCGGGCGCATTTCAAGGAGTTTGGCGCCTATTCGCTGGACTTCGAGGCCGTGTACTACGTGCTGGACCCTGCGTACAACGTCTACATGGACACGCAGCAGGCCATCAACTTCTCCATTCATGAACGGTTCGAGGCGGAGGGCATCGAGTTCGCCTACCCGTCACAAACGCTCTTCGTGGTGAATGAAGGGTCCGTGCCACAGGCAGCAGGAGCCAACTGACCAGGTCACAGCTCCGGCCGTCACTGCCCTGGTTGGAGGTCAGTAGATGAACACCCTTGCGAAGTTCCTTTACCCCAAGCCGGCCAAGCGCACAGCGGGAGGAATAGTACTCTGGTGGGAATCCAGGAGACTACAGTACAACCTCATCGTGGGTGGGACGGGGTTGGTTTCCCTAGCCGGATTCCGACTTCTGACCCTCCTGCCCCCCGATGCCCATACCTTTCCCGTCTTCAACTGGACCGGAATCCTCGCCTACGGCCTCCTGGCCAACGCCTGCTATCTCTTGGGACCCACGGTCGAGCTCCTGGTGGAGAAGCTATCCCGTGGCGAGATCCTCCCGACAGGGCCCATCCTCTACCGCATGGGATTGACCTTCTCGGTTGGGCTGACCCTCCTGCCACCTCTCCTGGCCGGAATCGACTGGGTGGTTCGGATCTTCAGTTGGATCTTCTGACACACGATCGTCCCGAGCTGATGCGCAACCGGGGCGCTGTCACCTGATCCCCGCCTTTCGTTCGGCTTGGGCCAGTCTCAGGCCGCGGCGAACGAGGGCCACAGCCTCCACACGAGATAGCCCTCCTCATCAGGTCACACACTCATTGACCGGCCGGCATAATCTCCACTACGATCTCAGGGTGAGTGTTCGGAGCCGTGACGGCGTTGAGGACCTCGAACGCAAGCGAGACCGAGGGCAGGCGCTCCAGGGTCTTCACTTCGAGCCGTGTCGTACCGTGTGGTTTCAGCGTCACCACGTCGGAGGCAGCGTGAAACGTGAAGCCGGATCGATTGTCCAGAATGTACTCGACATCCGACATGTTTTCGATCATCACCGAGAGAACCAATGTCTCTTCCTGGTAGGTGGCCTGTTTGACGTTCAACGAGGCAGCCACGAGCGGCCGCACGTACTCCTCCCTACCGACGAGCACATTGTTGAACCAGGCTGCGGTCCGGCCTTGTTCCAGACCTTCCTTGATCCCCGCTGCGGAACGCTCGGTTGCGAACACGAGTGTGACAGGGCGGTGACCGCCGTGCGGCACGTCATATCGCCAATCGACCAAGCCATGGATATCCGAGTTCGCCATTATGGTAAGGTCGTGATCGAGCGCAATTTGCAGGGCCTCGTCCGAGTACGTGAGGTCGTTCACCACCTCGATACCTTGTAACAGGCCTTCGGCGATGAGCTGGAGATGTTCTTCCGTAATCGTGGCGACACCATCTGCGCGCTGCGACGTCCAGTGCGGATGATTCCAGAACGTGAAACCGCCCTGGCGCTTCGCCTCCCTGAAGACCTCCAGCGGATCATCCAATAGCAGCAGGTTTGCATCCTCGAGGAAAATCGCATTGGCATGGCCCGGCGGCATGTCTCGCGTTATTTCGGATCCGTTCAGGACGATGAGATCACGATCGCCGACCGACTCAACCGCAATTGCGTGCGCCCGGTCCCTGTCCGGGTGCGGGATATCGTTTTGGTGAGGCAGATACTCCAAGTGCTCGGTCACGGCAATCGCATCGATACCGTCCCGCAGGGCTTCCTGCACGCGAATGTCGGGCCACACGCTTCCGTCCGAAAACACGGTGTGCACGTGGAAATCGCACACGAGTGTGAGATAGCCAGGAATGTCGGGGAACTCGATGACGCGCGCGGACGCTGGTGGCTCCTGGGCGTATATGGCCGAGGGGTACAGCACGGCGACGGATAGGGCGATTACAGAGCAATTCTTGACAAACATCTCTGGACCTTTCTCTGCGTGTGTTTTCGAGTAGGCAAAAACGGGGTACCACCGGCCAGCTCACGATCCACGGCACCTGGAACGTCCGCGGGTCTGGGGAGCGACGGGACAGTCTGCAGCGTGGCACCACAAACCGCAAGATAAGGCCCGAGCGGTTGCACAGGACGGCTGTCGTTTTGGCCGTGCGCAGTCCTTTCCCGTAGCTCACCAACGGAGGATTCGGACAGCGGACCCGCAGCGCCGCTCCGGTCGACTGGATCGCCAGCCCGGTTACCGTCCCAGATATCTCATCACCGCCGGCATCCACACCTGACGGAAGAACCAGCCAATGGGAGACGCCGCGAGGCCACTGTGCATCCCACCCACGTTGGCCAGAAACACAACGACGATGTCGGTATCCTCCAGCCAGTACATCCCAGCAGTGAAACCGAGGGTTCCCCCACCGTGTCCTAAGATTGTGTAATCCTGGAAGTACCGCTCCGTCCTGGAGATGCCCTGCAGGTATTGGCTACGACTGTTGCGCGGTTCTCGGGGAGGGTAGTAGGTGAGAGATTCCTGCAGCATCTCGGGTGTCAGCAGCTTTGCCGTCCCGCAACTCCTGCGCCCACCGAACCAGATCGCTCGCTGAGGCGACGATCCCACCGGCCGTCCACTCGGGCGAGAGGTTACCCGCCGTGGACTCGACCAGATAGGGACGGATCTCAGGGAAGCTTCGATGCACACCGGCCACTTCCTGAAACCGCGGCGTGGCGTAGTGATAGTGGTTCACGTAGCCACCCGGTATGTGCTCAAATGACTCGAGGAACGTGTTCTCGAGTCCCAGCGGTTCGAGCAGCCGCGACCGTATCTCCGCCGCGGCGTCATTGCCCGTAACTGCTTCGATGATCAGACCGAGCAGCGTGTAGTTGGTGTTGGAGTAGGAGTAGCGCTGACCCGGCTCGTTGGTCGCAGGCAGGAGATCCTCTGTACAGTACTGAAGCGTCTCGGTCTTGCCCCACAGATACCCCAACTCCATCTGGTCGCCTCGTCCCTTGCGGATCCAGTCCTCCTGAAACTCCCAGGTCGGTATACCGCTCTGATGGTTGAGCAGCTGGCGCAGCGTTGCAGCACCCGTGTTGGGGACCGACCGAACTACCTCGAGCTCGAGATAGTCCTGGGGCGTCTTATCCAGATCGAGCTTGCCTTCTTCAACCAGCTGAAGGATGACCCTGGCCACAAACGTCTTGGTGATGCTGCCGACACCGAATCGGTCGTCGATGTCAACGGGGACCCGTCGGAGAACATCGCTGTAGCCGGCTGTGCCCGCCCATGCCACGGAGTCGCCGAGACCGATCGCGACGGAGAGGCCCGGAATCCCCATGGCGATCCCCACGACCAGGGCCTGTTCCAGCGCCCGCTCGTCGCCCTTCTGGGACTGCTGAGCTGGCGCGGCCGTTAAGGCGCCCGCGTGCAGTAGGGTGAGGGTCGATACAGATGCAGCGGCTCTGAGTATTCTCGGGGTCATTTTTCGTTTCCTCATTAACTCACGAGCAGGCTCATGGTTGCAGGGTTCGGATCGTCGGTGAGGTCCGCACTGAGCCGGCAAACAGCAGATGTAATCAACATACCATTCTGCGCCGTAACCCTCACGGGGAGTGACGGGTCGAATGTCTCTGTTCGGTCGTTGGCGCCAGTCCCGTTGGCACAGTACGCCCGCGGTGGCGCCGAATCCGCCTCGCACTGTGCCTCGTAGGAAACAGTAGGCACCGGGAACGATGCGCCAAAAACCGTGAGGCTACCATGGAGCAAACGCAATCGTACGGACTGGACCGACGCGGATTCCTGGGCGGCTTGCTGCCGGCATGTGCAGTGACCTGCATGGGCTCCTTCAGATTATCGCGCGGCAGGTCCACTCGAGCCGGCGCGGCCGCGAGGCAAGACACGCACAAGTTCGACGCAATCATCGATCCGGCGCCAACATGGCGCCGGCTGGAGGTGCTCAAGATCGCGCGCTTCCTGGAGTTCTCCCAGTATCTGGCCGACCAGATGGGGCGAGAACAGGTCATTGAGATCCTCAAGAGTTTCCAGTCGCAGCGCAACGCGAGCCAGGCCAGACGGGCTACGCAGAGGCTGGGCGCGAACGACTTTGCCGCGTTCAAGCGGTTCTATGATCCAGCGATACCGGCGCTGAACCGCATCGTCACCATGGAGATCGTCGAGAGCAGCGACACGGCGTACGAGTGGAGGATTACCGAGTGCATCAATACGGAGCCCTACCTGCGGGCCAACGCGGCCGACCTCGGTTACGCGGCCGCGTGCTTCGGGGACTATGCCTTCGCCGAGAGCTTCAATCCCAAGATCAGACTGACCCGTAACATGACGCTCATGGAGGGCCATACTTACTGCAACCACCGCTACACCTGGGAAGGATAACGGCAGAGTCGCCTGTGTACCAAGAGACCGTCATACGCACCGACAAGCTGACCAAGACGTACAAAGGCGTGGAAGCGCTCAAGGCGCTGGACCTTGAGGTAGTGCCCAACTCGATCTTCGGCTTCCTAGGACCAAACGGCGCCGGAAAGACAACCACCATCAAGCTGCTGCTCGGCTTGGTTCACCCGACCAGCGGATCGGCATCCGTGTTCGGCCACGACATCGTGGGCGACACGATCGACGTGAGACGCCGCATCGGATATCTGGCACAGGAGCCCAGGTACTACGAGTACATGACCGCACGCGAGACGCTGCGGTTCACCGCGAAGTTCTTCTACAGAGGACCGCGTGATTCCATCGAGAAGCGTGTAGCGGAGACGCTCGAGCTGGTCGGCCTCACTGACAAGGCCGACCGGCCCACCAGAGGATTCTCCGGCGGCGAGCGTCAGCGACTCGGAATCGGTCAGGCACAGGTGAACCACCCCGACCTGCTTATCCTCGACGAACCGGCGGCATCGCTCGATCCCATGGGCCGGCGCGATGTGCTCGCGATCATGGAACAACTGCGACAACGCGCTACGGTGTTCTACTCCACGCACATCCTCGGCGACGTGCAACGCGTTAGCGACACCGTCGCGATTCTGGATCACGGGGAACTCATAGCCCAGGCCCCAATCGAGGAATTGCTCGCGGGTAGTGGCGGTGTCGTGTACTCGATCGAGCTGAAGGGAGACACCACGTCGGCCTATCAGCGAGTATCGAACCAACCCTGGGTCTCGGAGATCCACGTAGCCGCGGATGGCAACGGCAGCAGGTGGCAGGTCGCTGTCACAGATCAAGAAGCCGCCGAGCGTGAGTTGCTGCGATTGATGCTGGCGGACGACTCGCTCACCGTGACCCAATTCGGCCGTAAGCAGTACGAGCTAGAGGAGGTGTTCATGGATCTCGTCGAGGGCAACGGCAATGGCCACTAGCGCTCAGCTGCAACTGCACGCCGGGAGCGGAGGGCTCGTCGGGTTGGGCAACATGGTGAGCAAGGAGTGGAACTCTTGGTGGCGCACTCGGCGCGGGCTGACGCACCTCATCCTGTGGCTGATAGTGATCAACGGATTGATGTTCCTGGTCGGCGTGGATGAAAGACAGGGCAGTCCACCGCAGGAGGTTCTGGACGAACTGATTGAGGTTTTCATCCGGGCCGGAGGATTGTTCGCCACGATTGGGATCGTGCTTGCAACGCAGAGCGCGGTTGTGAGCGAAAGGCAGCTTGGTACCGCCGAGTGGGTTCTCTCAAAACCGGTGTCACGCCACGCTTTCCTGCTCTCCAAGTTGCTGGTCAACGGAACCTCGTTCGTGTTTCTTGCTGTAGTAGTGCCGACGGTGGTCTTCTATCTGCAGGTGATACATCATGCCCTGATGCAGCCGACAGTGGTGCCATTCCTGATGGGCCTCCTGCTGCATGTGGAGCACTTGGTGTTCTACCTCACCCTCACAGTCTTGCTGGGCACGTATTTCCGCAGTCGGGGAGCGGTTTCGGGCGTGGCGATCGGATTCTTGATTGCCGGGTCGATCCTGCCAGGTGTAGTACCCTCCGTTACAGCGCTGTTGCCGTGGGCGCTGCACCCCATCGCCGGCACCATCGCGCGTACGAGTACCGTGCCCGACGGCGCACACGTCACGATCCTGATGTGCGGGCTATGGAGCATACTCTGGATCTTGCTCGCGCTGTGGCGGTTCGGGCGCGAGGAGTTCTAGCACTGCCGGCGGCGCAGAGTCAGCCGCCCGTGACTCCCCTCTCACTCAGGCGCTAAGGTCTTCACCGGATCGACGCGTGTCGCCCGCACGGCCGGAATCAAGATGGCCACGACAGCCACCACACTGAGGAGCAACGGTACGGCGGCGAACACCGCGGGATCCCGCACGCCCACACCGAACAGCATCGATTCCAACACCCTGGTGAGCGCAAGAGCGCCGCCGAGGCCAACGACGGTGCCGGCAGCCACCATGGGTACGCCATCCCGGAGGACGAGCCTCAGTATGCTACTCTGCGGCGCACCAAGAGCCATCCTCATCCCTATCTCGCGCGACCGTTGAGCGACGGTGTACGACATCACGCCGTACAGACCCACCAATGCCAGCAGCAGCGCCGTCAAGCCGAAGGCAGTCAGTAGCATCGTTCTGAAGCGCGGGGTAGAGACATCTGCCGCGATGATCTGCTCGAGCGTGCGAACCCCCTGCACTGGCATGTCGGGATCCACGGTTTGGATCTCGTTCCGGACGGCCCCGACGAGAGTCAACGGCGGCACCGATGCCTTGACGACTAAACCGACGTCAGCATCCGGTCGCTGTGCAAACGGAATGTAGAGCTGTGGCATGGACGTCTGGCCCAGCCGGTAGTGCTGCACATCACCAGCGACTCCTACGATCTCAATGGGCGGGCCGTCATCCGCAGTCAGGCGTATGCGTTTCCCCACAGGGTCCTCTCGAGGGAAGTGGGCCTGGACGAAGGACTCGCTGACCACGGCCACGCGCACCTTGCCCTCTCCATCGTCCGGCGTGAACTCGCGCCCCAGCCTCAGGGGAATGCCCATTGTCTCGAAGTAACCGGGGCTCACCCGGTAGAACAGGGCCGCGATGTCATCCTCCGGACCACTCTGCGGTCGCCCCTCGATCTCAAGGCCCCAGATCTCGTCCTGCCCGCTCACGGGAATGAGGGTGGTGATCGCCGCCGACTCGACCCCGGGAACGGCCGCGACACGTTCCAAGACCGCCTCCCCGTAGGCCCGCCTCTCTTCGTTCGTTGGATACTCCGAACGCGGCAGGGGGGTGGACAGCGCCAGTCGCCCCTCCGCTTCGAACCCCGGATCCTCGCCGCGCAAAGCCACGAGACTCCGGATCAGCAGGCCCGACCCCACCAGCAGGACAACGGCAAGGCTCATTTCGACAACGACCATGCCAGCTCGGAGTCGGCTTCGGGAGGCATCTCCTGTGATGCTCCAGCCGCCCGTCCGCAGTGCCTCGCCGAGGTTGGAGGCAGCTACACTCAGAGCCGGTAACAGCCCGAACAGCAGTCCGGAGGTGAGAGAGAGGCCGGCTGTGAAAAGCAGAACGGTGTGATTGACACTGATCTCCTCCATCCGGGGCAGGATCTGGGACCAGCCCACCTGGAAGGCCTTCAGACATGCCAGGGCGAGCAACACGCCCAGGGCGCCGCCGACAACGGAGAGCAGAATGCTTTCTGCAAGAAGCAGTCGCACGATCCGCGCCCTACCCGCGCCGAGCGCGGTGCGGATCGCCATCTCATGGCGCCGACCGCTGCCGCGGGCGAGGCTCATTTGAGCCACATTGACGCACGCGATGAGCAACACCAGCCCAACGCTCGCCAGAAGGATCAGGAGCTGCGGCCGCGACTGTCCCAGCATGATACCGTCGAGCGATCTCACCGACGCCCCCCAGCCGCTGTTGGTCTCGGGATACTCGCCCTCCAGAACCGACGCCACAGACGAGAGGTCCGCCTGAGCCTGCTCCACGGTGACACCCGGCTTCATCCGAGCGAGACCCCAAAGGAAATGGGTACTGCGCCCCCACCACGCCTCACGCCGCAGCGGCAAGAGGAGTTCCATGCCACTGCGGTTGAACGGGTGGCGCCAGCCCACGGGAAGGATCCCGATGACCGTGTGCGGCTCCCCGTCCAGGACCATGCTCCTGCCCAGGATCTCCGGGTCCCCTCCGAAGAACTGCTGCCAGAGGCCGTGGTCCAGCAGCACTACGCCTTCCCGGTGCGGGTCCATGTCCTCCACATTGAAGCCCCGTCCCAACACCGGCTCGCCCCCCAAGATCGCCAGGTACTCCTCGGAGACCAGATACGCCGAGAGCCTCAGGGGCCGGTCGCCTCCCGTGTACGTGACGGTTCTGGTCCGATAAGCCGCGACCAGCTCCAGGGAACGGTTCTGTTCCCGCCAATCCCAGAAGTTGAAGGGGGAGATCGTGAATGGGTCCCAGCCTCGGGAGAGGTTGTTCTCCATCAGAAACACGATGCTTCCGGCCTCTGGATATGGCAGCGGCTTCAAGAGCACGCCGTTAACCACGCTGAACATGGCCGTGTTGGCCCCTACGCCCAGGGCCATGGTAACCAGGGCCACGGTCGTGAAGCCCGGGCTCCTGGCCATCATCCGCAGACCGAAGCGGAGGTCGCGCGTTAGTTCCCGAAGCATGTTGTCTCCCTTCCTTCGACCGTCTCGTCGAGCCCGCGGGAGGGTGCCGCGTGCCAAGAACCGGAGTTCGAGAGCGCCCGTGAACTCTCGCACCCACGAGCGGCTCCCGGGTCGACCGTCCCGCTCCCCCCGACGCCGAGCGTGAGACTCCTCGAGATCGCCCAGGAAGTACTCTCGCTCCTTGCGCGGTACCAGGACGCTCAAGATGAAGTGGACCAAGCGCGGCGGCCGGCGATTGCAGCTCACGGCGCCTCCGTCTCGAGATCGAGCCCACGGGCAAGACGTCGCAGGTCCGTCAGCGAGTGTCGCACGGCCGCGAGCCCGGCAGGCATCACCTCATAGAGCTTCTTGCGGCGGCCGCCCCGCTCCGCCGTCGGCTCACTGGTATAGGAGCTCAGGTACCCTTTGGCTTCGAGCCGGCCCAGGGTCTTATAGATCGTTCCGAGGGTGAGCGTTCGCGACGTCTCCTGCTCAAGCTCTTCGCGGACCGTGACTCCATAGGCCTCGGAACCAAGCCGGAGAACGGCTAGCATCACCAGCATCTCGAATTCGCCTGCGTGCCCCATGACCCCTCTCATTTCATTTCTACGGCATCGTCAGGGATATCCGTACAGTGAGATGCTGCAGGGGGCCGAAACGTTGGAATGGAGACGGCGGGAAGGGCTCCCGCGCTCAATACCTCAGCTAGTCAGGCGCAGCCATCTCCTCGCGCCACGCCAGGCACAATCGGATCTCCGACAGGGTCAGGCGGTCCGCCCTCGACGCGATGCTATGTGCGTGGAGCCACCATAGGCTTACGCCACTATATCGCGCGGCAGCGGTCACGGATCTGTCTCCTTACCTTATTGGGATCCTCGATGATCTCGTAGAACTCATCCAGGTACTTGACGGCGTCCTCGACCCGCTTCTCATCGAGACCTTCCTGGCCTTGAACCAGCGCGTAGATCGCCTCCTTCTGCCTCAGGAACGCGGGAATCGTCACATCCAGCTGGTCTGGCTCACGGCAGCGGCCGCGGTACAGCCGCTGACGGACGGAACGAATGGACAGAGAGGGATCGGGCCTCGCGTACCTGGCAGAGACTAGGCCCGTCCAGTCAAAGTCATATGGGACCGGATAGACGGGACCCGCAGGGTTGCCGACCACCGTCACGTTGTGGCAGCACTCGGTTTCATCTGGAGCACTCTTGAAGGCAGTCCAGTCCGTGTTCCCAACCAGGAACTGAAACACTTCCGCCAGATTCAGCTGGTCCTGCTCATACGCGGCTGGCGGGACCACCGGCGCCGGAACTACCTCCCAGCCATTCCTGGCGGCCATGTCGTCCTTTTCCTCGATGAAGAACGCGTATTTCGTGAGCGGCTCGCGATCTTCTTCTGTGTCTACATAGGTAATCCGCGCCAGACGCACCCGATAGCTCAGATCCGTGAGCAGGTTGTAGGTACGATAGACCACATGCTCCAACAGGACGTACTGCTCGTATTCCTCCCGCTTGTCCTGGCAGTGGGTCACGAGCTTGAGTTTGTCCTGACCGGCGAATACGGTGTTCTCGACCTGCTTCTTCTTGAAATTGATCCTGAGCGGCGGGAAGCGGCAGTTCCTGGGATTGAGCCGGAACTTCCCCCGTGTCTTCACCTGGACATCGAGCCTCACGCTCGAGCCGTCCGTGCCCTCAACAATCACTACACCTGGATGGTACGAACTCACCTGTTCCCTCTCCTTGAAGATCACCTTGAGCGGTGCTTCAATGGTCAGCGTGAGCGGATTGTTTTCACTGAAGAGGATTGGGGGGGCCCCCGTCCCACCGGTCGTGTCGTCTTGCGCCATCAGCGTGGCCCCCGGGACCAGCGCCGCTAGCAGCAGGGGGATTGTCCTGCACATGAGGTGGCCTCCAGTCGTCTCGTCGCCACAAACTCTACAGGCGGCGAATATACGCGGCTGACCCGAAATTCGCGACACCGTCAGGACGTCGGGAGCACAGGGGAGTGAGCAACCAAGGGTT
>CP070666.1:5357182-5363225 GCA_020351775.1 Gemmatimonadota bacterium
CTACGAGCTGAGCGAGGTCACCTATGATCCCTTCTTCCGCTGCGTCCCATCGATAGACTCGGACCATGACTTGTCACGGGTGCTGAAGACACTGTTGGAGCGACAACAGCCCGGTGACGCCCTGGTCGAAGCCGTGCTGGACGCGTCGACCGCACTCGATTCGGACTACGAGTTGGCGACACTCCTGATCAAGGTTGCCGAGACTCATCGTCTGAACGACCACTTGCGCGCCAAGTACCTCGATGCGGCCGAACACATCTCGTCGCAGTATGAGAGGGACAGAGTTCTTGCTGCGCTGGTGAGGCACGGGGGTTTTGACTAGGTGCAGTGTTCGTGTTCCAGAAAGCGTTACTGACTCGATGTCACATCAGATTGACGTGAAAGGCCGGAGGGCCTGAGACCCCCCCGGCCCTTCAGCGCGGGTCTTTGTGGGCGTCATCCGCCGTCGTCATGGCGGCGCCACCAGTGTTCGGCACGCTCCTTGGTCCAGGGCTCTTCCAGCTGCACCCGATTGAGCTGTGCAACCAGTTCATCGGCGGTCTGTACTCGCTGATCCGGTTTTTTCTCCAGGCATGAGAGCACGGCCGCATCGAGCGACGCTGGCACCGCCAGTTCCGTCTTGCGTGAAGGCGGGGTTGGCTGCTGGTTCGCATGAGCCAGCACCATCGCCGGGAAACTGCTTGCCTCGAACACGAGCTGCCCTGTGAGCAGCCAGTACGCAAGGCATCCGACGGCGTATAGATCTGCGCGTCCGTCAATCGGGCCTTCACCCCGGGCGATCTCGGGCGCCATGTAAGACGGAGTTCCCAGTATCGAGCCAGCCTGAGAAAGTTTGAGATCTTCCTCCGATGGAAGAGGCGTGTGCCATTTCACCAATCCAAAGTCGAGTACCTTCACGAAGTCGTATTGAAATGCCCGCTGGCACAAGTACACGTTCGCCGGCTTGACGTCGCGATGCACCAGGCCGCGGCGGTGTGCCTCACCGAGCGACGCGCAGACCTGGCGCACCACGTGAACCACGCGTTCAGGTGGTAGCGGGCCGAACCGGCTCACTAGCTGCTCCAGGTCGACACCTTCGAGCAGTTCCATGACATAGTAGAACTTGCCGTCCTCGGTAGTGCCGAAGTCGTACAGTTCCACTGTGTGTGGTGACTGAAGCGACGCGGTGACCTGCGCCTCCCGTTCGAACCGGGAGATCAATACCTTGGCCTCCTCGACATCCACACCCAGCGCATCGGCGTGGATGAGCTTGACCGCCGCCGGGCGGACGAGCATGCGGTGGCGCGCGCGCCATACCTCGCCCATGCCCCCCGAGCCGAGGCGCTCCACCAGCCGGTAGCTTCCCATCTCCTGGGCCCGTTTGACGTCCCGGCCCAGCCGGTAGATGGCTCGGGCGCTGATGTAGGCCAGACCGACGGCCAGCAGGTGAGGGCCGGCGAATACGAGCCAGAGCCCGGCCGCGTCGAGGGCGGGCGCGCGGCCGGCTCTGACCTCGAGCAGGTAGACCACGGGAACCGAGATGGCCGAGAGCAACAACGCGACCAGCGCACGCCCCGGCTGGGCCGGCACCATCACAGTGAAGAAGACCATCCAGAGGGCCACGCCCGAAAACCCGACGATGTCCGATTCCATCAGGCTCGCCGGCATGTTCTGAAACGCGTCGTAGTGAGTGGAGAATGCCATGCCCCAGCTGATTGCCACCTCGTATACCAGTGCAATCGCCAGCACCGTCGCGGGGGAGATTCGGCTCAGCCTCGCCAGACCGAGCATGAGGAATGAGGCCGTAATGATGAAGATTGCCGGTCCCCACTCACCCACACGCCGGAACTCGTCAGCCAGTTCTCCCTCCAGCAGGTTGGTGAGGAACCAGCCGATGAACATGAGTATGAGAAAAACGACGCTGATAATCTGCACGCGGCGGACCGCAAGGCGTAGCAACGTCGGCGGCAGGCTCTGGGCCGATGGCGTCCGTACCGTCATGGCGTCGGCGCCGATCTTGGAGATCGTTACCTGTTCGATGTCGCCAGTCACTATCTTGAGACCCTCGCCGTCTGGAGCATCGCATAAGATGATGTATCGGTCTGCACGAGGCCAGCAGCAGGCCCGTTCGATCCGTTAGCTTGCAGGCTGTGATGCGGCTATCCTACTACATGTGATTGGCCTCTAATGGTCCCCGATATCATCGATTTGCCGGCCGACCGCAGCGATCTGCTGGAACAGACCGCGAAGCTGCTGTACGAGTCGTTTGTGGATCTGACCCCAGCTTGGCCCGACATGCAGGCTGCCAGGGGTGAAGTATTGGCCTCGCTGGAATGCGAGAAGATCTGTCGAGTGACGCTGGATAGGAACGGGCACGTGATCGGCTGGGCGGGCGCAATGCCACATTATGACGGCAATGTCTGGGAACTCCACCCGCTGGTGGTCGCCAAAACGCACCGCAAACAAGGCTACGGCAGGGCCCTGGTTGAAGACATTGAGAGAATCGTAACGGCACGAGGCGCGCTGACGCTGTGGGTCGGTTCGGATGATGAGATCGACGCCACCAGCCTCTCGGGCGTCGATCTGTACGATGACATTCCCGGCGCGATCCGCAACGTGAAGAATTTGAAAGGGCACCCCTACGAGTTCTACACTCGACTCGGCTTCCACATCGTGGGTGTGATGCCCGATGCGAACGGGCGTGGCAAGCCGGACATCTTTCTCGCGAAGCGGATCGGCTGAAGCGCATCCCGTGCACTTGTACGCCTGGGATTGTCTGTCCCACCCCGCCGGTAACGTGCACCTGTTGTCCCATTGAACTTTCCCAGCGCCACGAACGTCTTTACTGATGGGATAAAGGGGGGACGAGTTTGACTGCGGATGGCAAGCCTTGGTCCGTTGCGCGAGGGGAGCTGCGGCTTCACTTCCTGGTGCTGCGGTGTCAGGCGGGTGACGAAAGCGCCTTTGCACAGCTACTCGACTGGTTCGCCGAACGCACCCTGGCGTACCTGGAGGGACTCGTCGGTCCGGATGCCGAAGACATCCACCAAGAGGTCTGGCTTTCCGTCTATCGCGGCATCCGGGCGCTGCACAATCCGCGCGCGTTCCGCACGTGGCTGTTTCGCACCACCAGACACCACGCGATTGACTTCCTGCGGCGCCGCAAGCGGGAGCAGCGGCTGCTCGAGCTGGCCGCCCGCGAGGCCGCGGATCCGGGAACCGAGGCTTGGGAGGAAAGTGAGATCGCACTGGATGCAGCGTTCCTCGATGCCGCCATGTCGGAGTTGTCGCCGGCGCATCGTGAGGTCATGCTGCTTCGCTTCCGGGACGAACTAAGCTACGCAGAGATTGCCATGGTGGTCGGGTGTCCGATCGGCACCGTGCGGACGCGGCTCCACCATGCGAAGAAAAAACTGTATCAACTGCTACGGTGAGGGACCGATGAGTACAGAAGTGTCACCCGCCTCCGAGCGGGTATGGACGGTGATCGAGCGGGAAAAGCGACGCGACCGGCTCGTGCGCCGCGTCAGCATAGCCGCCTGGTCCGTAACGGGCGGAGCACTGCTTTTCTTTGCCGCCGTCACGGGAGTCGAAGTGTGGCTCATACTGCAGCACGTTGCTGAGGGTGTCGCGCCATGGGCAGTGGTATTCGATCGTGTAATTCCGCTGGTTGCGGTAGTCGGGGTTCTGGGTTTGCTGGTTGCGATACTTAGCACGGTCGGCATCTTTTTGCGGCTCCGGACAGCCAGCCTATCGGAGATCCAGTTGCGACTTGCTGCGCTTGAGGAGATGATCGCGTCGCATCTCGAGCTGCACGAGGACTAGACAAGTCCTACGTGCGCTCACGTCACCGCGCGCGCGGCGTTGGCGGGTTGAGCCTATAGTCGGTGCGCCCGTAGGCTTGCGACCGTAGACTGCGCGCCCGCTCGTTCGCGGAGACGGTTCACCGGGAATACATTACCGGCTGGCCAGTTTGGGGATATGACCAGGTGTTTGCCAGCGTCGGCAAACATGATTCGGTTAACCATGAGTGGCGCAGGGTGACCCTGTGACGCTCAGGCTCATCACTTCCGCGTAATCGATTTCTTGAGGAAAGCATGCCCCAGTTTCAGCTCGAGGCTCCCGACCTGGTGATGGTACTGCTCTACGTGCTGTTCATCGTGGGGCTCGGCTTCTACTTCGCGAGACGGACCAAGACTACCGACGACTACTTCCTTGCCGGCCGCGCGCTCACCTGGTGGCTCATTGGCTTTTCGCTCTTCGCCTCCAACGTCTCGTCCAGCACACTCGTTGGACTGTCGTCCGCCGCCTTCAGCTCGGGTATCTCCGTTTACAACTACGAGTGGATGGCAGCGCTCGTTCTGATTGTGTTTCTGGTTTTCTTTTTACCGTTCTATCTGAAGACCCGCGTCTTCACGATGCCGGAGTTTCTGGAGAAACGTTTCGATCAGCGGTCCCGGTACTACTTCTCGGCGCTGCTGATCGTGCTGAACATCACGGTCGACACGGCTGGAGCTCTGTACGCGGGAGCCCTCGTCGTCCAGATCCTCTATCCGCAGGTCCCACTGTGGCAATCGGTGGTCGTGCTCGGCATTTTGGCGGGTGTCTACACCATCGCCGGCGGCTTGAGGGCGGTGGTCTATACAGACGCTGTGCAGGCGGTTCTGCTGCTGATCGGCGCCTTCCTCGTCGCCCTGCTGTCCTTCAATGCAATTGGCGGCTCCTGGTCAACTGTGGTGGCCAATGTGCCGGCCGAGGACCTGTCGATCGTACGTCCGGCGTCAGACCCGGTCTTGCCCTGGCCGGGATTGGTCACCGGAGTGTTTCTGCTCGGCTTCTACTTCTGGGGTACCAACCAGTTCATGGTCCAGCGTACGCTCGGAGCCAGGAACCTCGATCACGGTCGCGGTGGTGCGCTCTTCGCGGGCCTGCTCAAACTCCCCATCATCTTCATCATGGTATTGCCCGGCATATTTGGACGGCTGCTGTACTCGGCAAATGACTATCCGGCTCTGGCGCAAAACCCCGATCTCATATTCCCCACGCTCATGTTCGATCTTCTGCCGGTTGGTGTCCGCGGACTCATCATTACGGCACTAGTGGCGGCAATCATGTCGAGTGTCGACTCGACACTGAATTCCGCCTCGACGTTGGTCACCATGGATTTCGTCAAGAAGATCAGGCCCTCGGTGCCAAACCACAAACTGGTCATCGCAGGTCGAATCGTAACCTTTGCGTTCATGACGCTTGCGATCCTGTGGGCACCCCAGATCGTCAAGTTCCCCAACATCTGGACCTACCTGCAGCAGATGCTGGCGTACCTGGCTCCACCAATTGTCGCGTGCTTCTTCGGGGGCGTGTTCTGGAAGCGCGCGAACGGGAATGGTGCCTTTGCAGCGCTTGTGGTTGGGCACTTGGCCGCCGCTCTCATCTTTGGCCTCGCGCTCGCGGACTCGATCATTGTCCAGACGCAGGCGTTGACGCCGGAACAAGCGGAGATGGCCGCGGCAGGCACGCCGGTCATACACTTTCTCTATCTTGCACCGATCCTCCTGGTGATCTCACTCACGGCCATGGTGGTTGTGAGCCTCGTAACCGAGAAACCCGATGAAGCGGTGGTGCGCACCTTGACTTGGTCACCGGCCATCCTGGCAGAGGAGGCACCGACCCTGAGACAGCTCCCGTGGTACAAGAATTACAGGTACCAGTCCGTCGCAATGCTCGTGATCATAGCCATCTTTGTGATCGCCTGGTGGTAGGCAGCGAACAACGGCAGATACGGGCGGCTGCGCATGCGCAAAAGGATCGTAGCGATCGGCGAGGTGTGGTAAGGCGATGGCACCCGGCCCACAGGCACGGTGACGTGTGTGATTCCGTGATCAATCAGTGCCGTAGCCACCACGGAGTGTATACCGCTGTCAGGATTCCATTACGACGACGGCCTCATGTGGCTGCAGATCGAGAGCCCCATCGACCTGGGTGCCCTCATTCACCCGCCGGGTAGAAACCGCGATCCGCCCACTGCGTCCAGTAATGTCAACGGTGCGAGCTCCAGCCGAGAAAT
>CP070666.1:5363325-5406168 GCA_020351775.1 Gemmatimonadota bacterium
GCCCAGGCGATTGACCGGCATGCCGGAGGCTCGGCGTACGATCAGGTGATCGTGGGTTACCTGCTCAAGATCGCCGAAGAGCTCAGGACCAGCCAAGGGGGCGAGGCCGTCGCTCTCAAGAAGCGTGTATCGAAGCTCGTCTCGTCGTTAGATGACAAGACCAAGGGCAGACTGCTCCACATGGGCGGAGACAGGCTACAGCGACAGCGGTTCATGCTCAATGCCAGCGAGGGCATGACGCTCGATGCGGTCATCGATCTGGTAAAGGCCTGGGCCGGCACCGAGGAGCAAGATATCTCACACTCGCTGGTTCGCATGCTGGAGAAACTGTCACGCCACGCGGATGAGGGCAGTGGTGTGCGCCGCGACAACGCGGAAGCGTCGCTGCGGGAACAAGTGCGCGGTCTCATCCAGAACTGGAGTCTGACCGATCCCAATCCCGATGCTTATAGTGCGTCGCTGGAGGCGATGAGTCGGGAGCGGATCGGGTTTGCGGTACCCAGCAAGGAGCGGTTCCTGCCGGAGCCTCAGCGGCTGCTGGAGATGGCGCTGGAGGTCGATACAGTGGGCGATCAAGTGTTTCGAGCCGTGGACCGGCTGGTCGAGGAGGGCGAACTCGGCTGGGTGCTCGAGCAGATCGAGCAGGCCGATGCCCCCACAGTGACGCAAGCCGTGTGGGACTACTTGGGTGGAGGGAAACTGCGCGACATGCTCACCGAGCAGAACCTGGATCCCGATACACTCGACGCAATCGTCAACCGGATGGGGATGGGTAGTGCTGAGCCGATGCTCGACGTCCTGGCGGAGACGGAGTCAACTCAGTCGCGCCGCATGCTGGTCGATCGGCTCGCCAAGCTCGGCAGCGAAATCGGCCCGCGAGTGGTTGCCTGGCTCGATGATCCTCGTTGGTACGTGCAGCGCAACATGCTGTCTGTTTTGGCGGAGCTGCCAAAGCTACCCCCTGGGTTCAACAGCGCGAAGTTCCTGCAACACTCGGATGCACGAGTCCGACGACAAGCTGTCACCGTCAGCCTTCGCATAGCTGCGCTCAGGGATCGAGCGGTCTGCTCGGCCATCGCAGATTCCGATGAGCGCATCAACCGGATGGGAATGAATGCGGCGCTCGAATCCTGTCCGGAAGCAGCCATTGCTTTAGTAGTGCAGAAGGCGACGGCAGCGGAATCGGAGGCGCAGCGGTTGATGGCGATCCAGGTGCTGGGTGCGTCCGGTCGCCCCGCCGCGCTCAACGCTCTGCTGGCCATTGCCAAACCGAAGCGGAGGTCGCTGCTGGGGCTGAGGCCCAGGGCCTGGGGCAGGGAATCGCTCGCAGCGGTGAGAGCGCTGCGGTCGTTCGAGTCAGACGACCGTGCCAGGCGAGTACTGGAGATGGCAGCGAAATCCCGCGACACGGATCTGGTGCGTGCTGCCACAGGGGAGCGGTAAACCATGCAGCGTGCTGCCGAATTCTTGAAGTCCTTTGCGCAGGCGATGTCCGCTCTGTCGCTCTATCCAGAGGGTCACAGCGTGCGTGAGCGTGCACTGGATGCGACCTATGAGAAGCTGACCGACCTGCTGAGTGAAGATCCGGCGCCCCAGTTCACGTTCCTGGCTGACGAGGTCATCTACGGCAAGTCACCGCTGCGCGAGATGCGTAATTGGGAGTGGAGTTCGCGACTGTCCGGCATCGGCATGCAGCGACTAGAAATGGATCGCACGACCACGCGGGACGATCTGGAGTTGCTGCTGAGCGACGCGCTGGGCCTGCTTTCTGGGGCTGGGATCAACACTGCGGAAGCTCGATACATGCGGCCTTCAGGGATCAGGTGGGGCGAGATCGGGATTCGCGGTGAGGCTGAGGGGCTGACCGCCGTGGAGACTGCGACCATTGCCCTCACGTTGAGCGAGGAGGCCGACACCATCCGCTGGATGCACGAGGAGGTGGCTACGGGCCGCGATCTTCCCATGCTCGAAGTGGAGGCCGTCGTCCGAGCGCTTTCGGTCGCAATGCACGGCGATCGCCAGATGCTGCTGCCGCTGCTCAAGCTGCGTGAGTTCGACGAGTATACCACGACGCACTCGCTCAATGTCTCGGTGCTCACGATGGCCCTGGCCGAATGGTTGGGATTCAGTGCTGGAGACGTACGCGCATTCGGCGTTGCGGGACTGCTACACGACCTCGGCAAGGTGAAGATCCCTCTGGAGATCTTGAACAAGGCAGGGAAACTTGACGAGCACGAGCGGGTCGTGATGAATGCTCACCCCGTGGAAGGGGCCCGCTTGATAATCGCAGAGGAGCCCGAACTGGACATGGCGGCTGTCGTGGCGTACGAGCACCACGTCATGCTCAATGGCGGAGGCTACCCATCGTTCAAGTACGAGCGTGACTGCCACGACGCGAGCAAGCTGGTGCACGTGTGTGATGTGTACGATGCGCTACGGACCAATCGTCCGTATCGGGATGCATGGGCCTCGGACAAGGTGCTCGCATACCTGGAGGAACGCTCAGGCGTGGAGTTCGACGGCGGGATCGCCCACGCCTTCTCGACCATGATGCGGAACTGGGGACCACAAGTCGTCCGTCTCACCGAAGACGAGCCGTTGCCCGCGTCCTAGCCGGAGAGGCCCAGTGACAGCTGTTGGTCTTGTTGCAGCAAGTCGATCGGCTGTAGCGGCTCGTCCTGCGGTGCGATGTGCAACCTGCCGCCGAACCCACTTGCTTGCAGAACAGCCCGTATCTCTCGCGCCGCCAGTTGCGGGCGATTGCACCTGTCACTCAAGTGCAGCAGGACCACTGTGCCCAATTCGGGGTGCACCAGCTGACGCAACAGATTGGCTGCCGCCCTGTTCGAGAGATGTCCTCCTGGGCCGGCAATGCGTTGGCGGACATGGATGGGGTAGGGGCCCTGACGCAGCATGCCCTCATCGTGGTTTGCCTCGACCAGGAGGCAATGGCAGTCGCGCAGCAATTCGATCAGTCGGTGAGTCGGACGGCCGACATCGTACGCCAAACCCAGCTTCAAGCGACTGAGTCCTGACTCGACGGTCACCGCGATTGGCTCCAGTGCGTCGTGGCTGGTGTGGCAGGTGGTCACGGTGAATCCGCACACTTGAGCTAGCTCCCCGACCGGCAGCAGCACTGCATCCAACTCGCGTTGTCGGCGCCGCAACGCCCTCAGCGTGCCGTGAGAGCCGTACACCGGGCAGCGCAGTGCTCTGGCCAGCGCCGCTGCACCGCGTGAGTGATCTCCATGCTCGTGCGTCAGGAGGATGCCCGCTACCGACTCCAGCTCGATCCCTGCGGCCTTGGCACGTCGTCGTAAAGACCTAACTCCGAAACCGGCGTCGATCAGGAGAGTGTTGCTCTCGGCCTGGAGTGCCACCGCGTTGCCACGGCTGCCCGAACCGAGAACGAAGACCTTCACTGTCTCACCGTGTGGTCATATACTGCGGTCAGCATGGTGCGTATCTCATCAGTTAATTCCACGTGCCTGCGAGGCAGAACCCGCTCGGCGACTCTCAAGAATCCGTCCAGCTGCATCCGCTCGCCCGCCACTCCCCAGGCAAATGGTGGCACGTATTTGATCGCAGTCGCCTGACCGAACACGTTGGCGCCGGCCCCGACCGCCGCGCCCGTAGATAGCATGGTACCAATCGCGGTCTTGCAATGGTCTCCGAACAGCGTGCCCAGGAACTGGCGACCGGTTTCCAGAGGCTCTCCTCCTAGCACCAGCTTCACGTTGCCGTATGTGTTCTTGAGGTTGGATGTCGTCGTACCTGCTCCGAGGTTGACCCACCGTCCCAAGACTGAGTGACCGACAAAGCCGTCATGCCCCTTGTTGGCATAACCCAGCATGACCGAGTCGGACATCTCTCCCCGCACCTTGCACCGGGGTCCGACGCTACAGGCGTGAATGGGCCCTCCCAGCACCTCGCAACCAGGACCGACGTAAAGGGGCCCCTCCAACCGGGTCCCTGATTTCACGTGCGTATGCTGCTCTATCACGACGACACCGTGTCGCACATCGAAAGTGGTGCCGGGTTCCACCGCTGCCCCGAGTGTCACCACGTGCCCGGGATCTCCGATCACGATACAGCCTTGGGGAAGCGGATCACCCGGCTCGTTGGTGAAATCGTCAGTGTCTGGCGCCAGCAGATGCTCAAGGGCCGTGATCAAGTCGTACGTGCCGTTGAGGATCAGTCCGTCGATTTCAGTCTCGTCCCAGTCTTCGTGTGCCCCGTCCCACGTGGAGCCCTCAGGCACCCACCAACCCACAGTGATTCCTTGGTTGACCAGGCGCAGCGGTCCCCGACCGTCGAGGTCGAGCGGAACGCCAGCCGGTGCAAAGTCAGAGCGGCCAACCACAGCGGGGCCGGCGACTGGCTGCCGCTGGCTCACCGGCGGCACCCCTTCCTCCACGAAAGACTTGAGATGCGGTGCCCCGAAGATCTGGCTGGCGTCGGCCTCCGCTACTGCTTCCCAGCGTTCCCGGATGAGCCATGCCCCAGCCCGCAACTCGCTCACCGGCCTGCAGTCGGCAAATGGAAACCAGGCCGGTCCCGGTTCGGGTTCCAGCATGATTACGGATTTCATCGCTGCGTTCTCCGGATCGCCTCGGGCAAAGCGTCGAGGAGATCTTTGAGTTGAGTTGATCGTTGCTTCGTCGTGACGAGCGTGATCCCGTTGGCCTGAACCACGACCAGATCGCTGATCCCGTCCAGCACCACGGCACCGTCATCGGCCCATGCAATGCAGCCATCAGACTGCCGCTGAAACACCCGACCTGCGAGTACGTTGCCGGATTCGTCTTCCTGTCGCACGCGGCCCAGTGCGGCCCAGGTGCCGACGTCGTCCCAACGGAATTGGCCTGGCACACACACGACCCGATTGCTGCGCTCGAAGTGCGACACGTCCACCGCAATTGGCGTGACGGCGTTGAAGAAGCCTGCAACATCGTCGCCCCGGAGCAGATGAATGTGGGGAGCGATTTCGGGTGCGACTCGTTCTGTCTCGGAGAAGAACCTCCGGCTGGTCCACGCGAACAGGCCGCTATTCCACAAAGCCCCGGTCGCGATGAGCTCGGCTGCGCGCTCTGCGTCCGGCTTCTCGAGAAAGCCACGCACACGCATCAGGTCGCTGCCGAGTGCTTCACCCGGGAGAATGTAGCCGTATCCCGACTCGGGGCGGGTGGGCTCAACCCCCACCGTCACCAATGCGTCGTGTCGGCGTGCCGCCTGCAACGCTCGCAGCGCCGTGTCGCGGAACATCGCGTCGTCTCCAACGAACCAGTCGGCGTGCAGCGAGAGTACTGCGGCGTCACGGTCACGTTCACTGGCGACCAAGGTAGCCCAGGTCAACGCGGGAGCCGTCGACGCTGCACGTGGCTCGGTGAGCACGTTTTCCGGAGGAATGGTCGGCAGTAGCCGCTTCGTCTCTTCGGCGAGCGTGCGGCCGGTGATTATCAGCGTCTGCTCAGGTGCGATCAGGCCTTCCAGCCGCTCGATGGTCTCTTGGATGAGCGGCTTCTGGCCAACGAGGGATAGCATCTGCTTGGGCCGGCCAGCAGTGGACAGGGGCCAGAACCGGGTTCCCGAACCTCCCGCCAGAACGGCGGCCCAGTTGGTCACCGAACCCGCCGCGGCATCATCGCGCGTAGGTCGGCGGTTCTCACGTGTATCATGTGAGAGGGGGCCACTGGCGTGTGGCGGTCAGAGTAGTTGGGCAATCGCGGCTCGGTGGCGCCGCAGTTCAAACAGCAACTGTCCGATGTTGATTTCCGGCTCGACCAAAATCGCCAGCAACGTTTCGGGCGTCAGTTCACCGATGACTGCCAGACCGCTGTCGAACTCAACCACTCCGAATCCGAAGCTGCCGCGGCCGCTGGCTTCACCGAGGCGACTGCAACTCTCCACGATGGGCGGTACCAGCGCGGCCATGCTCTCGGAATCGAGTGTGTCGCTGGTCCGGCTGTCAATCGGCAAGCCATCTCGGCCCAGCACGATGACGGCGTCGACTCCCTCACGGTTACGCAAGACCTTCACTACATCGCGTATCGTCGCCATGCGCGGCAAGCTAGGAGCGCCACGGTTCGAAGTCAAGCCAAATCAACGGCTTGACCGGGTTTCGGAGCCGGGCTAATCTTCTGCCACCGCTATGAGATCTATATCGTTTGCGCCCTTCGCGTTGGCCGGATCCGTAACGTTCGCTCTGGGAGTAGCGACGGGCTGTGGCGACTCCACCGGCCTGGGGCCCGCTGTGTTCACCAATTTCGTGGACACGGTCACACTTGCTGCGCTGAGAGACACACCGGTCCCAGCCGCAAGCGGTTTCGATATGGTATTTGGGCGGCTCGCACGTACCGATCAGGGCCAACCGTTCGACTTCGCGTTCGATATCGACGATGAGGGCACAGCCGTATTGTTTCCGGCCGGGCTGATGGGATTCCAGAAGGAACCCGGTTGGCGTCGCTCCAACCAGGAGTTCGCGGAGATCGCTAGAGCCCCGACAGAGGACTACACCGTCGACAGCCCGCTGACTGTCGCGCTGGACGATGTCTTCATTGCGCGGTCGCGCAATTCCTCCAGCGGTTGCGGCTACTTGGGATCGTTGCCTCGCTATGGCAAATTCCGTGTGCTGGAGCTGAATTTCGAGGAGCGCAGTCTTACGCTGGAAGTGCTCGTCGATCTGAATTGTGGTTTCCGGGGACTCGAGCCCGGCGTTCCCACCTCCTAAGCTCGTGATTGACATCCGACTGATCCGAGAATCCTCCGATTCGGTTCGGGCCGCTCTGGCGCGTCGTGATCCGACTCTGGATTCGCGGATTGACCAGATCCTGGAACTGGATCGTGCAAGACGCGACGTACTCAAGCGCGTCGAACTGTTGAAGGCTGAACGCAACCGCTCTTCGGAGGAAGTCGGTCGTCTGAAGCAGCAGAAATCCGATGCGACAGCACTGCTGACGCGACTCAAGCGGTTGAGTGACGAGATAAAACAACTGGATCAAGAGCTGCGAGGCATCGAACAGCGGCTCAACGACGAACTGCTGCTCGTGCCTAACATACCGGCCGATGAACTGCCCGACGGGGACGAATCGGCCAACCGGACGATCCGCTCCTGGGGTGATCCACCCGATTTCGACTTCGAGCCGAAGCCTCATTGGGAGGTTGGAGAGAAGCTCGGCATTCTCGACCTGCCCCGGGGCGCGGTTATCGCCGGTAGCGGTTTTCCTCTGTTCAAGCACATGGGGGCACGCCTGGTGAGGGCGCTGATCAACTTCATGATCGACATGCACGTCCGAGAGCACGGCTATGTCGAAGTGGCGCCGCCCCTCCTGGTCACGAGGGACACTGCCAAAGCGACCGGTCAGATACCGGATCTCGAAGGCAATATGTACGTGACGGCGGAAGGACTATACCTGATTCCCACCGCTGAAGTCCCGGTCACCAACATCCATCGCGAGACGGTCCTGACTGCCGACCAGCTTCCCAGTTGCTACGTGGCCTACACTCCGTGCTTCCGGCGGGAAGCCGGCGCACACGGAAAGGACACGCGTGGCATCATCCGAGTGCACCAGTTCGACAAGGTCGAATTGGTGCGGTTTTGCCGTCCGGAGGAGTCGCGCGATGAGTTGGAGACGATACTGCGACACGCCGAGGCGGTGCTGCAGCGGTTGGTGTTGCCGTACCGCGTCGTGCTGCTGGCTGCGGGCGACATCGGGTTCGCCAGTGCCATGACCTATGATCTGGAGCTCTGGGCGGCCGGGGTAGGCAAGTGGCTCGAGGTATCCAGCGCGAGCACGTTCACCGATTTTCAGTCCCGCCGTGCAAATATTCGGTACCGTCCCCAGCCCCGCGCCAAGCCAGAATACGTTCACACGCTGAACGCTTCGGGAGTGGCGTTGCCCCGCACAATCATTGCCTTGCTGGAGAACAATCAGCAGCCCGATGGGTCGGTCCGGATCCCCGAGGCACTGGTGCCGTACCTGGGGACTGATTGTCTGAAGCCCGATGGTGGCGCGTAGAGTACTGCGGTCGCTCAAGCGGTATGGCACCACAGTAGTCCTGGCCCTCGTTCTCATCTTTGGAGGCATATCCGTTTGGCAGGCCTGGGACATCGCCACGTTGCTGCGGCGTGAGGCCAGGGAGACGTCGCGCATCTACGGGCAGATCATTACCGGATTGCAGGACACGGGCAGCAGCCCGATCGGTACCCTGATGATCCTGGTGGAAGCGGTGCGCGAGAGCGGGATTCCCCTGGTCATCACCGACTCGACGGGACGGCCCACTGCAGCAGCCAGCATTCCGACCGAGTTGCTGCAGAACCTCGAGCGGGATCCCCGGGTGACACAGTTGATAGCCGAACTCGACAGGTCCAACCCGCCGATGATGGTGCCCGGCGGCTGGCAGGTCCACTATGGAAATCTCCCAGTCGAGTCGAGGCTCGCTTGGCTGGGGGTGCTGCAGCTAGTGATCCTGACCGTTGCCGCGACGTTGGGCGTGTGGGCCTATCGCACGTCGGTTGAGAGCCATCGGGACCGCTTGTGGGTGGCGATGGCGCGAGAGTCGGCTCATCAGCTGGGTACCCCGCTGATGAGTGCTAGCGCCTGGATCGACCGGCTGGCCGACAGTTCCGATCCGCGGGCGCAGGATATCGCCGCGCACCTCACCCACGATTTAGAGCGGCTGGAGCGGGTTGCCAAACGGTTCGAGCGCATCGGTAGGCCGGCGCGACAAGATGAGGTGGCGCTCGGCGTGCTGGCGGAACGCGTGGCGAACTACTTCGAGCCGCGGCTGCCGCGTCACGCCCATCGCATCGACCTGACAGTTAACGCGCCCGAAGCAGGACCGATGATTCAGGCGGATCCGGTACTGGTAGAGTGGGCGCTGGAGGCGTTGGTGCGTAACGCGATCGATGCACTGAGCGGGCGCGGGGGCAACATAACCATCAAGGTCAGTGCCAAGGGTCGCTCCGCGAAGCTAGCCGTTTCCGACGATGGACCAGGTGTTCGGCACGAGGTCCGCGCGAACCTGTTTGAGCCTGGCGTGTCCACCAAGGCTGGAGGCTGGGGCATAGGACTCGCCCTGGCCAGGCGTATCGTGGAGGATGTGCACGGCGGTCGACTTGAGATAGAGCCCGTGCAGGTGGGTGCCACGTTCGTTGCCACGCTGCCGGTGACCGCCGAATCGGCCGTGTGATGCTGGAGCTGAAGTTGAATGCGGCCCAGCGCAGGGCCGTGGAGCACTCGGGCGGTCCGCTGATGGTCCTGGCCGGCGCCGGATCAGGGAAGACCCGAGTCCTCACCTGTCGCCTGGCGCACCTGGTGCGGCATCGCGACGTGCCGCCCGGCCGGATCCTTGCCGTGACGTTCACCAACCGAGCGGCGGATGAGATGCGTGGCAGGGTCGCCCAGTTGCTCGGCAGGGATCCGGCTGGCTTGTGGATCGGAACGTTTCATTCGCTTTCTGCGCGGCTGCTGCGGCGTGAGGCGCCGCGCGTCGGATTCACCTCCCAGTTCACCATCTACGACGAGGACGATCGCCTCGCTCTGATCAAGCGGCTGCTCGAGCGCGGGGGGTACGCGCCGCGATCGTTTCCGCCGCGCCAGATCCAAGCGATGATAAGCGCGGCGAAGAATCGGCTCATCACACCCGAAGAGCTGGCCGGTGGCGCGGAGGATCGGTTGACTCGAGTCGCCGCCGACATCTACCATGCCCTGACACAAGCTCTGCTGGCAGCCAACGCGATGGACTTCGACGATCTGCTGCTGCACCCACTGACCCTGTTTGACGAACACCCCGAACGATTGCAGCACTACCAACGGCGGTTCGACGCGATCATGGTTGATGAGTTCCAGGACACCAATCGGGCTCAGTACCTACTGGTGCGTCACTTGAGCGGCGCACACAAGAACGTGTGCGTGGTTGGAGACGACGATCAATCGATCTACAGCTGGCGCGGTGCAGATCTCAGGAACATGCTCGACTTCCAGGCGGACTTCCCCTCGGTCACGGTCGTGCGGCTGGAGGAGAACTATCGATCGACTCAGATGATCTTGAATGCTGCCAACGGGGTTATTGCAGAGAATCGCCAGCGGCTGGGCAAGACGTTGTTCACCTCGCGCCAGGGAGGCGATGCGGTAGAGAGTGTTGCGGCAGCAGACGAACGCGATGAGGCCGAATGGGTGGGGCGCGAGATTCGTGAACGCAGCGCCGTAGACCTCTATGCGTTCCACGACATGGCGGTGCTGTATCGCACCAACGCTCAGTCGCGCGCGCTGGAAGAGGCGCTGCGGAGGGTCAGCATCCCCTACCGTGTCGTGGGAGCGGCCAGCTTTTACGAAAGGCGTGAGGTCAAGGACCTGATCTCCTATCTGCGGCTACTAGTCAACCCCCAAGATGACGAAGCCTTCATGCGTGCCGTGCAAGTGCCAAAGCGCGGCGTCGGGGTCGCCAGTCTGGCTGCCCTGCAAGCAGCAGCCGCGCAGTGGTCCAAGTCTCTGCTGGAGACCGCCGCGATTGCAGACCGGATCGTAGATCTCAGGCCGCTCACCAAGGAGAGACTGCGCGATTTCGCCGACCTGATGGAGCGCAACCGCCGGGCGGTGACAGACTCGGCGCCCGCGGCCGTACTGGAGCGTGTCATCGAGGAGATCAATTACGAGTCGCACTTGGCGAGCATGGGAGTTGAGGGTATGGAGCGGCTCGAGAACGTGCGCGAGTTGGTGGCGGCCACTGCAGAATGGTCCGAAGAGGCGGATCCGGACGAGCCCGGTTCGCCCCTCGAGCGATTCCTGGCGGGGGCCGCACTCACATCGTCCAACGATCAGTCAACCGGGGATCCCGAGGGCGTGAGCCTGATGACAGTGCATACCGCGAAGGGGCTGGAATGGCCTGTCGTGTTCGTGACGGGGTTGGAGGACGGTCTGTTTCCGCTGCGCCGGGCACTGGAGTCCGAGGAGGATAGTGAAGAGGAAAGACGCCTGGCTTATGTGGCCATCACGCGAGCTCGAGATCGGGTATACCTGACCTGGGCGCGTTCACGCCGGCGTGGGGGGCAGCTCATGCCCGGTCTGCCCTCGCGCTTCATCGAAGCCGTGCCGCCCGAGGTGCTACACGAGCGCCGGACCAGCGGCGTCTTCGGCGGCGACCTCTACCGCCGTGCGGCGTCGCACAAGCCCTGGACAGTATTCCAGGAGCCGCAGCCGGAATGGGAATCCCAGGATGCGCCCCGCTTCGTCAAAGGCGAGCGGGTGAGACATCGCAAATTCGGGTCGGGCACGATTGCCGGCCTCTCGGGCAGTGGGCGGGATCTCAAGGCAACGGTGGACTTCGATGACGAAACGGTGGGTGTCAAACAGCTACTAGTTGCCTATGCGGGTCTCGAGAGGGATTGGGACGGTGCGTGATCGGTACGGGCGAACCGGGTCCCCGGGTGTGGCCTAGCCGCGCCACGGTCGCGTCGACTCGGACCCCCGCCAGAACTCCAAACCGTATTTGGGAAGCCCGAAATGCTCGTTGGCGAACCGGCTCAGAGTCGGATGGTCGCCCGGCAGCCTGTTGCGCATCACGTCGACACGCATCCGCTTGGCCAGTTGCAGCGATGCCTCGCCTGAAGGGTCCAGCTTTCTGGCCATGGTTTCCAGATTCGACATGACTTCCATGATGAACTGGAACGAGATTGCCATGTGTCGCTCCACTACGTCATCACGCAGATCCCAACGGCTCTTGTCAGCCAGGATCTGGAACGCACGCTGCCAGCTCTGGGTCTCGGTCACCCCCACCATACCGCGGAACAGCCGACGGCTGGTTCGCACCGAGAAGATCGTTGGAGCAAGAATGCGGTCCAGGTGTGCATCAGAGCTGGCGTGATCGCGCCGCACGATATCCATCGCCGTCTTGGCGTACTGCTCCCCCAGGTGGGTCTCGAGTCTGCTCTCCCAGTACGAGTGCCCCAGAGCGATCGTGCGCGACGTAACGACCAACTGGCGCGGGACGTAGAAGTTGTGTGCAATGGTGTCAGCGGCGAGGTGGGACAGGTAGCCGAGCCCGAAAGCGCGCAGCGGCTCCGTGTACGCTGTCTCGTGGATTTCCCGCGCCACGTTCCACGAATGGCAGTGCCTTCCGACCGGTGCGTATTTCTTGGCGATCGATGTGTCAGCCGCAATGTTGCCATAGAGATAGTCGTAGGGGAAAGCCCGCAGCAGGTCAGCCACTGGGGTGGGCAGTTGCGACAGGTTGGCGAGCACTGATTCGCCGAGGAAGATGTGCGTACCGGGTGTCCAAGCGTACGCGGCATCCGGAGCAAGGGCTATCGCCACCAAGACGATCCCCAACGCTGCGGCCAGGCGGCCCGGAGTCACCCGTTAGCGTCTCCGGGCAGCTATGGCACGCCTAACCCTGCGCAGCAATTTCCCGCCCCGGCGAGTCGTGCGTAAAGCGGCCGCGATGTCCAAGGCGGTTCCTTCGACCTCGTCCTGGAGGACATCCACGAGGGCGTCCAGATCCAGCAGCCGATCCTCGACCGCATCTGCGGCGCGTTCGATGCGTTCGCGCAGCCCCCTGGAGGTTCCTGAAAACCCCTCCACCTCGTTCTTGACCGCAGCCACTGTCTTCCCGGCGTCCTCGACCATGGTCTTGATTGACAACAGCGCCGGGCGCGCGTCGTGATCCAGAATACCGGTGAGCCGGCGCAGCTCGGCGGCGAGTCGCCGCAGCTCGCCGAAGAAGAACAGCAGTCCGATACCGCAAATGACCAGCATCACGGCGATCAGCGCAGCCGACAGCGCTGTGACGGCTTCTGCCCATGCCATCGCGGCCTCCTTGACGTATCAGCGAATCTGACCGTTGGGTCAGTTCCAAGGTGGACGATTCGGTTACAGCTCGTCCCAAAGATAATGCGCCCGCGGCGGGGCGGGTGTGAGTGGGGCCACTTCCACAGACACGTGGCCGATGCGGTTACCCCGATTCGGAGCCGCGTCGCTGACTCAGTCCGATAACTCGATTGAGCGGCACTGTGAATAGTATACCTGTGTCGGGGACGGTCATATCGCCGCAGACCTCCGCTATCATGTCCATCGCAGCCTGAAGCGTCTCTTTCGAGTCGATCACAGAGAAGATGGTGGTGTTCTGCGGGCGCGCGCGAGAGAGCAGATCCTGCAGCCCTGCAACGGCGGGTGCCTGGGTCAGATGGCGAGCCATTCCGTGGCTGCTGATGACGGTTGCGCCCGTCACACCCAACTCCAGCAGGCCGGACAGGATGCTCTCGAGCTTGTCATCCTCGTTGATAACACAGACTAGCAGTTCCATCCGATCGATCTTTGCGAGGGTTCCAGTGAGAGGGCTCTTGAGCCGCCGCATCGGCTCGGAATAATCCCGCCCACCACGGGATGTGTCAAGCGAACGCTGCTTGCATTGGTGGTGGGTGCGTCATATGGTTCCGACACCATGACGGAGCGATTCATCGTTAGTGGCGGCGTGCGCCTCAAGGGGACGATCACTCCAGCGGGAAACAAGAATGCTGCCCTGCCAATCGTGGCCGCGACCCTGATGGCCGATGGGCCGTGTGAGGTGGTGAACGTCCCGCGGATAAAGGATGTCGCCGGGCTGTTGGAGTTATTGGCCTATTTGGGTGCCCGGTACGAGTGGACCGGACCGAACACTGTCGTCATAGATTCGTCGAACGTGAGTCCCCAGAAGCTGGACCCGCATCTATGCGGTGAGCTGCGGGCCTCGATACTCCTGGCGGGTCCCATGCTCGCGAGGTTCGGGCAAGTGATTCTGCCTCCGCCCGGCGGTGACGTGATTGGGCGCCGTCGCCTCGACACCCATTTCCTGGCACTGCAGTCACTCGGTGCCGAAGTCACGCTGGGCGCCGACTACAAGATCGAAGCCCGCGAGCTTGCCGGTGGCGAAATCTTCCTCGATGAACCGAGCGTTACTGCGACGGAGAACGCACTGATGGCGGCGGTGATGAGCCGCGGCCGCACCGTCCTACGCAACGCAGCCGCCGAACCCCACGTGCAGGATCTCACGCGGGCCCTTCGAGCCATGGGTGCGCGTATCGCAGGGGCCGGAACCGGCACGCTGACTGTGGAGGGTGTGCAGCAGCTCGACGGGGCCAGACTCGAGGTCGGACCGGATCACGTGGAGATCGGCAGCTTCATTGGTTTGGCCGCCGTAACCGAAGGAGAGATCGCTATCGCGGGTGTCCGGCGCGAAGATCTGCAGAGTATCCTGCTTACCTTCGACCGGCTCGGAGTCCGGCCACGGTTCGATGGCGATCACCTTGTGGTCGACGCTGCCCAGGAACGTCGCATCCGTCCGGACTACGGTGGTCACGTCCCCAAGATCGAGGACGGACCGTGGCCAGCGTTCCCGGCAGATCTGACGTCGATAGCGGTGGTTGTGGCGACCCAATGCGACGGGATGGTTCTCATCTTCGAAAAGATGTTCGAATCGCGTTTGTTCTTCGTCGACAAGCTGGTGGGGTTGGGGGCCCGGCTCGTGTTGTGCGATCCCCATCGTGTGGTCATATCCGGTCCCTCCCAGCTGCACGGTGGGGTAGTGCAGAGCCCCGACATCCGCGCTGGGATGGCAATGCTGCTTGCCGCGCTGGCCGCCGACGGCGACAGCGTCATCTACAACATCGGGCAGATAGACAGGGGCTACGAGCGGATTGACGAACGATTGCGGGACCTCGGCGCCCAGATCGAGCGAGTAACGGGTAGCAGCTAGTGACGTCGCGAACCACGGTCACAAACCTGTCGGAGTCACCGGTCGGGGATCCGGCGGTACCGCGCTACGAGATAACGGAGTGGCGCGCCGAGCACGGCGTCGTCGCCGGCATAACGGGCCGCGAGGGTGGCTTCGATATCGGGCTGTCGAGCGCAGACGCGATCGACGTTGTGCTGGGTCGCTGGAGCGCCCTGCGAGAGTCGCTCAAGCCCGGCTTCTCGGGGCTGGTGGTGAGCCGCCAGGTCCACGGGGCGGAGATCGCAACCCACCTGCATCCGGTCGACGGACTGCTGATCGCCGAGGGGCTCGACGGACACGCGACGCAACTGCGCGGTTTGGTTTTGGGTGTGACTGTTGCCGACTGCGTTCCGGTCTACTTGGTGGATCCCAATAGTCGCGCGGTGGCCCTGCTGCACGCCGGGTGGCGTGGCGTGGCCGCGGGCGTGTTGGAGCGCGGCATAGACTGCTTGTGCGGGATCGGGGCAGCCGCGCCGGACGATCTGCTGGTGCATTGTGGTGTGGGCATATGTGGTGGGTGTTATGAGGTGGGATGTGAGGTGTATCAGGCTGTGACAGGGAGACGCGTAGAGGGTCCTGCTCTGCTCGACCTGCGAGCTGCTCTGATCGAGAGGGCCCGCGCCCTGGGTGTTGTAGACATCAGCGTGAGCGGCTGGTGTAGCGCGCACGACGCTGAGCAGTTCCACTCGCACCGGGTGAGCGGTGGAATGGCCGGTCGCATGCTCGCATATATAGGCTTGCCAGTGACTTGACCCTCTTCGAGTCGGCCGAGTATATTTCCCATTCGAGCGGTGCGGGCGTAGTCGGCCCGCTTTTTTATTTCGAAGCGCGTCATGGAATCGAGCGCCGAAGGCCTGATTGCTGAGATCCGTGCCAGGATGGTGGCATTGGGCTTCGAGCTGGTTGACCTTCGCCAGCGGGGAGCCGGCACAAGGTTGTCGCTCCAGGTCCGGATTGACCGGCCTGATTCCGAACCCGGTCACGGTGTTACGGCTGACGACTGCGCGGCGGCGAGCCGCGAGATCGAGGCCTGGCTCGATGACACTGGGATCCTGGGCAACAAGTACGTTCTTGAGGTTTCCTCACCGGGGCTGGAACGGCCGATCCGCTGGCCCGAACACTGGCGCCGGTTCGTTGGGCAGGACGTCAGGGTGAGGCTGCCCGGAATCGGCCGAGTCCGCGCCACGATCGTCAAGCTGATAGATGATGACACGGTGGTGCTCCGCCAGGCTAACGGGGCGGAGGTCGCCGTGTCCCTGGAACAGGCCAAGGACGCCACGCTGGTAGTCGATTGGGCTCAGGTCGACCGATCGCTGTCCAGAACAGCAAGCAAGGAGAAGGCATGACGAGTTCCGCCCAGTTGCTGGGGGCGCTCCAAGAGCTGGCAAATGTCAAACAGATCGACCGCGAGGAGCTACTCGATCTGCTGCGAGAAGGCATCCACGCCGCACTCGCCAAGCGGTATGGAGTAACGGTTCGAGACGAGATCGCCATCGACGACCTGAAAGGCACCATCACAGTGACCGTTCTCAAGAGCGTGGTCGAAGAGGTCGAAGATCCGGCTTCGCAGGTCTCGCTGGAAGACGCGCAGTATGAGGACCCCGAGTTCGAAGTCGGCGATGTCCTGGAAGAGGACATCCCCTTCGAGGCGTTTGGCAGGCTGGCCGTTCAAGCAGCCAAACAACGCATCATCCAGGGTGTTAGGGAGGGCGAACGCAGTCGGATCAGAGAGGAATTCGGTGACAAAGTAGGTGAGCTAGTATCGGGAGAGATCCAGCAGATCGAGCGCGGGCGTCTCGTGATCATGGTGAACCGGTTTCGGGAGGCGGAGGCAATCATACCGTACCGGGAACAGAACCCTCGGGAGCGGTTCCACCAAGGTGACACGATTAGAGCGGTCTTGAAGCGAGTGGAGGAAACTCCCAAGGGGCCGCGACTCATCCTGTCCCGGGCCGATCCACTGTTCGTGCAGGCTCTTTTCAAGTTGGAGGTGCCCGAGATCCAACAGGGCATTGTCGAGATTCGTGAGGCGGCGCGCGAAGTGGGTGGGCGCACCAAAATAGCCGTCATCAGCCGCGACGACGGGATCGATCCCGTTGGTGCCTGTGTGGGTCTCAAGGGTAGTCGGGTGCAGGCGGTCGTCAACGAGTTGGGGGGTGAGCGCATCGACATAGTCCCGTGGTCCCCTGACCCGGAACGGTTTGCCAAACTCGCTCTGGCGCCAGCGCGTGTCACGCGAGTGTTTGCCGACTCCGAGGCTCAGACGATTCAAGCGATCGTCGATGAGGATCAGCTATCCCTGGCAATCGGGCGGAACGGACAGAACGTGCGGTTGGCGTCCGAGTTGACAGGGTGGAAGATAGACCTCTACTCCAGCCGGGAATGGCTGGAACGGGGAGGCGAGGGGCCGCTGTTCGCACCGTTGCCACCCGAGGAGGAGTTCGTGGCGGAGGTCAGGCTGGATGAGCTCAAGGGACTGCCGGCCGAGGTGGTAGAGACACTGCAGGCGGCGGGATTCCACAGCCTGCGTGATATTCTGGATCTCGAGCGAGACGACATCCTCAAGATCGAGGGGATGACCGCGGAGCGGACCGATGTGTTGCTGGCATTCCTGTCTGAACTGACGGATGAAAACTTGGACGCAGCCGCGGCCGACTCGATCAAGGAATCGGACGAACTGGACCAGACGCTGACGGACTCGGGGGCCAGCGAATCGGCGGAGGCTCCGCCGGCGGCGTAGTGAGCGGCGCGGAGCTCGCGCTACTCGGACTGGCTAAGCGTGCCGGTGCTCTGGTGGTAGGCTCAGCTGCGGTGCGGGAGGCATTGCGGCGCGGGCGGGTGCAGTTGGTCGTGGTTGCCGTCGACCGAAGCGTGCGGACCGACGAGAAGGTGGTCAGACTGGCACACGGCAGGGGGGTGCGTGTGGCAGTGGGGCCTGCCGCGACCGAGTTGGGACGGCAGCTCGGCCGCGAGACGGTCCAGGCTGTGGGGGTGACGCACCCCCAGCTGGCCAGGCGCATCGATGCCGTGAGCGTCCCGATAAGGGACAGGAGGAAGTAGTGGGTAAAACGCGGATCCACGATCTCGCGGCAGAATTCGGAATCGACAGCGGGCAACTGATCGAGTTGCTGGCTGATATGGGTATTCACGTCCGTAGCCACCTGTCAGCTATCGCTGCTGACCAGGTAGCGCTGGTCCGGGCCCGCTGGGAGCGGGAGAAACGGCGCGGATCCGCCAAGGAGGCGAAGAAGACCTCCCGGCGACGCGCGCGCAAGAAGGCTACGGAACCGCAAGTACAGGCGCCGGCCCCTGCCAAACGGCCGGTACGCAGACGCAGGTCGGCGGCCGAAGTTGCGGCCAGGGCGGCCGCGGAAGAGCCGCCCCAGATCGGAGTGACCGAAGAAGCCCCGAGCCCTGCAGCACCCGAGAAACTGGTCTTCCAGGAGCCACAGCCCGAGACTGGCGCGCCGGTCGGAGTACCCGACGAGGTCGCGGTCGCCGGGGAGACCGTAGAGGTCGGTGCCGCAGCGGGCGCCGCCGAAACGGTCGAGCCGACCACGGAGGCGGTTGACCTGGAGGCCGAGCCGGCTGATGCGGAGGCTGCTGAGCCAGCCGCACCCGAAGAGGTGGAGGCTGCTGCAATGCAGCCGGCCGCAGAAGAAGAGCCGGAGGCCGTGCCGGGCGAGGCACCGGCAATTCCGGATATTGAGGTTGAGCCAGTGATCCCGCGCCGTGTGACGCGGGCCCCGACTCCGGTTCAGCCCCCGCGTGTCAAACCGGCCGCGTCGGCCGGGCCGCGGCCAGTGGCGTCGGCGGCACCCGGTGAGGTCGCCGAAGAGCGGCGACGCGATCGCAAGCGGCGCCGCCGAGGGAAACGCTCGCAGGTCGACCGCATAGCGGTACAAGCGAACATCAGTCGGACGCTTGCCTCAATGAAGGGGCCCGGGACCAAGCGTCCCTCGCGCCGGCGGGACGAGGGGGCAAGCGCCCGGGAGCTGGAAGAGCTACGCCGGTTCGAGGAGCGGGAACGAGAGAAGACCACCATTCGGGTCAACGAGTTTATCACCGTATCAGAGTTGGCGACCACGATAGGTGTGCCACCCACGGAGATCGTGACGTTCTGCTTCAAAGAACTGAGCATGATGGTCACAGTCAATCAGCGCCTCGATTTCGATCAGATCGACTTGATCGCTGGCGAGTTCGGGTTCAAGGCGATCCGCGAGGAAGAGTACGTCCCGGCGGGTGTCATGGAGTCCGAGACTGAAGAGCGTGAGGAAGACCTGAAACCGCGGCCTCCGGTCGTCACGGTGATGGGGCACGTTGACCACGGTAAGACGTCTCTGCTCGACTACGTGCGCAAGACCAACGTCATCGCCGGCGAGGCCGGTGGCATCACCCAGCACATCGGCGCCCACCATCTCAAGCTGCCCGACGGCAACGCGATCACATTCCTCGATACGCCGGGACACCACGCGTTCACCGCCATGCGGGCGCGCGGAGCCCAGGTCACTGACCTGGTGATACTGGTCGTCGCAGCCGATGACAGAGTGATGCCGCAGACCATTGAGGCCATCAGCCATGCCAAGAACGCCGGCGTGCCGATGGTTGTCGCCATCAACAAGATCGATCTGCCGGCGGCCGACGTGGAGCGGGTCAAGCAGGAGCTGTTGCAGCATGAGGTGTTATTGGAGGACTTCGGTGGTGACACTATGTGTGGTGCGATCTCGGCGAAGAGCGGTGAAGGCGTGTCAGATCTGCTGGAGAAGGTCGTGCTGCAGGCCGAGCTACTCGACATCAAGGCCAACCCCGACCGGATTGCCAGCGGCACCGTAATCGAGAGTACGCTCGATCCCGGCAAGGGCCCCGTGGCTACGATCCTGGTCAAGGCCGGCACGCTGAGAATCGGCGACGATTTCATCTGCGGCCACATGGCGGGTCGCGTCCGCGCCATGCTCGACGAGCGCGGCAATCGCGTCGATGAGGCTAGCCCGTCGATCCCGGTGCAGGTCCTCGGCTTCGACGGCGTGCCGCAGGCGGGCGACACGTTCTCCGTCATGTCGGAAGCGAACGTGGCACGCGAGATAGCCCAGCGGCGGCAACGTCTTGACCGTGAGGCGGAGCACCGGCGCGCTTCGCGTGCCGTATCGCTAGAGGATCTGTCGCGGCAGATCGAAGAGGGCGAGGTCCAGCGGCTCAAGATCGTCATCAAGGCCGACCAGGGCGGGCCGGCCGAAGCACTGGCCGACGCGTTTGCCCAGCTGTCGACCGACGAGGTAGAGGTCGAGGTCATTCACCGCGGCGTCGGAGCGATCAGCGAGGGCGATGTGATCCTGGCCAAGGCATCCGATGCCATCATCGTGGGCTTCCACGTGCGGCCCGATGCCAATGCCCGTGCGTCAGCCGAGCGTGAGAAGGTCGATATCCGAACTTACCGCGTCATCTACGAGGCGGTTGAGGACGTCAAGCGAGCCTTGGAGGGACTGCTGCGGCCCGAAGAGCGCGAGATCGTGCTTGGCGAAGCGGAGGTCCGCGAGATCTTCAGGATCTCGGGTGTGGGAACCATCGCTGGTTGCTTCGTTACCCATGGCTTCATCAAGCGCGCGGCCAAGGTCCGTGTGATTCGCGACTCGGTGGAGATCTACGATTCCACGATCTCGAGCCTGAGGCGCTTCAAAGACGACGTCAAGGAGGTGAAAGAGGGTCTGGAATGCGGAATCGGGGTCGAGAACTTCAATGACGTGAAGGTGGGTGACGTACTCGAACCGTACCAGATAGAAGAGGTTGCCCGCACACTCGAATCCGTGGAGGCCCAAAAGGACGCGTAGTGGTTGTCGGGATTGCTACCTGGGAGCTGCACCTCAACGGATGCAGCTCGCTAAAGGACAAGCGCCGCGTAGTGAAGAGCCTGAAGGATCGCCTGCACAGCCGATTCAACGTCTCGGTGGCGGAGACTGATCATTACGACAGGTGGCAGCGGGCGGAACTTTCGTGTTGTGTCGTAGCCAACGATCGCCGTCACGCCGAATCCGTGCTGTCGTCGGCCGACAAGATGGTCAGTTCGGACGGCCTCGCCCGAGTGGTAGACTTCACCACGAGCATCCTGTGACACGCGCATCCAGACATCGCGGTGAACGCCTCGCCGCCCTCATCAGGGAAGGCATCGCCGAGGCATTGGCGACCCGAGTGAAGGACCCGCGGATCGGCTTCGTCACTGTCACACGCGTAACCGTCTCAGCCGACGTAGCTCACGCAACCGTGCGTGTCAGTGTGATGGGAACGGAAGACCAGAAGGATTCTTCGATGGCCGGTTTGGATCATGCCCGAGGGTTCCTGCGCACCCACCTGGCCCGTACCCTCGAGCTGCGCACGGCTCCGCAACTGCATTTCGTGCTCGACCGTGGCCTGGAGAACGCGTCGCGGATCGACACCATACTGGAAGAGATCAAACGGGAAGAGCAGGGACCCTGATCGACGGATTCCTGCTGGTGGACAAGCCGGCCGGACCGACCGCGCACGACGCTGTCTCGATCGTACGCCGCGCAGTGGGTGCGCGCCGAGCCGGACACACCGGCACTCTGGATCCGTTCGCCACCGGACTGCTGGTGGTCCTCACGGGCCGGGCGACCCGGCTGGCACGGTTCCTCTCGGGACTGAAGAAGACATACACGGGGAAGATCAGATTGGGTGCGGTCACCGATACCGGCGATCCTACCGGTGAGATAATCGGGCGCAGCGCAGGCTGGAGGGAACTCTCCGATGAACGCATCGAGTCCGAGTTGCACTCGCTGACCGGTCCCATCAGCCAGGTGCCGCCGGCGTACTCCGCGAAGAAGGTGGCAGGTCAGCGCGCCTATCGCCTGGCACGCCAAGGCAAGCCGGTGAAGCTGGAGCCGCGTGAAGTGTGTGTGTTTCGGTTCGAGATGCTGCGCCGGGTCGGGGATTGCCTAGAGTTCGGCTGTGAGGTCAGCAGCGGTACCTATATCCGCGCACTGGCGCGTGACCTGGGGACGGCGCTGGGCTGCGGCGCGTATCTGGAGGAGCTGCGGCGTGTCTCGGTGGGTCCCCACCAGGTCGCTGCCGCTGTGCCGCTTGACTCAGTTGGGTCAGACACCGAACTGAGGCCGCCGCTTCAGGCCGTGAGCCATTTGCCGGCGGTGCAACTCGACGAGGAAGCGCGGCGCCGCGTGCGGCATGGACAACCGGTCGCAGCGGCCACGACCGGCGGCGGTCCCGTAGCGTTGGTTGCCGATGCAACCCTCGTGGCGGTTGCGCAGCCTCAGGAGGGCTGGTTGCGGCCCAAGGTGGTGCTGGAAGGATGAAGTGCAATTCCGGTCTGGCGGGAAATCACCGCGGCACGGTGATCACGGTAGGCACCTTTGACGGTGTCCACCTCGGCCACCAACGCGTGCTCGAGGAGATAGCACGGCGCGCACGTCAGGCCGACCGCCGCAGTGTCTTGGTCACCTTCGAGCCGCACCCCTTGGAGATCGTCAATCCGCAAGCCGCTCCCAAGCTACTGACGTTGGGCCAGGAGCGCCGGGAGATTCTGGCGCAAAGCGAACTGGATGCTGTGGTGTTCATTCAGTTCACCAGAGAGCTATCGCAGAGATCTCCCGAGGAATTCATCCGCTTACTGTTGCAGCGATTCAATCTGAAGGAGTTGGTCATCGGATACGACCACGGCTTTGGTAAGGGAAGGGCCGGTGATGCCCAGCTGCTGCAGCAACTCGGATCCCGGCTAGGCTTCGCCGTCGACGTAGTGGATGAGGTCGATTTCGAGCAGCGTCCGGTGTCTTCTACCTTGGTGCGCCGCGCTGTGGCGGGCGGCGATCTGGATACGGCCCGCAAGCTGTTGGGGCGCGCATACTCGATGACCGCGGCCGTGGTACGCGGTGTGGGCCGGGGACGCAGCCTCGGCTTCCGGACCATAAACCTCGCGCTCGACAATCCTCGAAAGTTGCTTCCGCCCGATGGTGTCTATGCCGTCAGAGTCGAATGGGCGAGAAGTGCCTCGGGAGGGATGATGCACCTGGGGCCGCGACCCACTTTTTCCGAAAACGTGCGCTCCCTGGAAATTCACCTGTTCGACTGGGAAGGTGAGCTCTACGGGCACCAGGTTAAGATGTGGTGGGTCAAACGGCTGCGGGATGTGAGGCGATTCTCGTCTCCGCACGAGCTCCAGGAGCAGTTGGCGGCGGACCTGACCAACGCGAAGGTCGCGTTGACACGGAACGCCGGGTTCAGTAACCATTAAATCTTTGCAAACGCAGACGGTACAATGTTATCGAGCATTCGTAACAGACTGATCCTGATCGGCGTTCTAATGGCAATCAGCATCTTCTCGCTGATTCCGCGCGATGTCACGACTCGGGTGCGCGGAGCCGACGGAGCCATGAAGGACACCACAATCAGGCGCGTCCCTCTCAAGCTGGGTCTGGACCTGCAGGGCGGGATCCATCTGGCCCTGGAGATCGACGAGAGCCGGGGGCAGGTGCAGGACCGGGCCGGTGCGATCGACCGGGCGCTCACGGTGATACGGACGCGCGTGGATGAGTTCGGTGTCGCGGAGCCACTGATACAACGGGTTGGCACCGATCGCATCGTTGTCGAGCTGGCCGGCATCGACGATCCGGGCCGGGCCAAGCAGATCGTTCAGCGTTCGGCTTTTCTTGAATGGCGCATCGTCGATATGCAGGATCGGTTCAAGGACGCGCTGCCGTCCATTGACGGGGCGCTCACGCGAGCCGGGGTCACGGCCGCGCCGGGAGCGGTGGCAGCCGTGCCCAGCGCGGTTGAGCAGCTGCTGGGGGTCGATTCTGCCGAGGGTGACACAACCGTGGCCGCCGACTCGGCCGCGGAGTCAACCGAGCTCGCCGACCAACCACGCCCGCTGAGTTCGCATCTCTTCAACGGGCAGATCCCCGGTGAGTTCTTGGTGCTGGAAGAGAGTTACCCCTACGTCGACAGCCTGATCCGGCTCGAGCCGGCTCAGCGAGGCATCCCTCGGGGATTCGACCTGGTGTGGGGCATGGAGCCGACATCGCAGGGCGCACGGACGTACCGGGCGCTATACGCTGTGGAAAACCGCCCGATCATCACCGGAGAAGTAATTTCCGATGCGCGGGCGACCGTCGACCAGGTAACCCGGGCATCCGTGGTCCAGTTCACGCTCAACCGATCGGGCGGTCGCATCCTGCGGCGCGAGACCGGCCAGCACATCAACGATTACATGGCCATCATGCTGGACGGCCGGGTCAACCGCCAGCCGCCGATCATCAGGTCGCAGATCTACCGCAACGGCCAGATCGAACTGGGCGGTGCTCCGCTGCGCGAGGCTGAAGACCTCGCCCTGGTGCTACGGGCCGGTGCATTGCCGGCGCCGGTGGTGATCGTCGAGGAGCGAACCGTCGGCCCCACGCTGGGGCGCGACTCGGTGGAGCAAGGAAGGCGGGCGGCCGGTGTTGCCGCGGTGGTGGTGTTGCTGATAATGGCAGCCTATTACAGGGCAGCTGGGCTGTTGGCGATTGCTGCGTTGATCTTCTACGTGCTGTTCACCTTGGGTGGACTTGCCTCGCTTGATGCTACACTCACACTTCCCGGTCTCGCGGGATTCGTGCTGTCGCTCGGAATCGCGGTGGATGCCAACGTGCTGATATTCGAGCGCATCCGGGAAGAGTTGAAACTCAGCAAGACACCGCGATCTGCCGTGGATGAGGGCTTTCAGCACGCGATGCCGGCTATCATCGACGCCAACATCACCACCATCGTAACCGCAGCGTTCCTGTTCCAGTTCGGCACCGGACCGGTGAAGGGATTCGCAGTGACCTTGATCATCGGTATCATAGCGTCGCTGTTGACCGCGGTGTTCGTGACGCGGACCTTCTTCTTGATTTGGCTACAGCGCCGTAAGGCAGTGGAAGGGCTCTCCATATAATGCTCCGCATATTCGATCAAGCCAGCTACGACGTCCTCAAGCGTGCCAAGGTTGCGTTCATAGTCGCGGCGGTCTTCACCATCCCCGGTCTGCTACTGCTCGCTGTGCGCGGACCCAATCTGAGCATCGAGTTCACCGGTGGTACACTGGTCGAGCTGCACGCGCTCGATCCCGCGATTCAGACGCAGCAGATCCGAGCGGCACTGGGCGACGCGGGTATTCCCGGCGCCGAGATCCAGACCTACGGAGCGGCCGACGAATTCGTGATACGGGCGCGGCTCGAGTCCGAAGAAATCACGGCCGAGACGACTCAGGAGACGGAACGAGCGATCGAGGCGGCTCTCACTGATGCATTCGGCGCGGGCAGCTTCGAGGTCGTCCGCGCCGAAGCCATCGGTCCCAAAGTGGGAGGAGAGCTACGTACTCGAGCACAGCTTGCCCTGCTGCTGGCGTTCGGTGCGATCTTCGTCTTCATCTGGTTCCGATACGAGTGGCGCTTTGGGCTTGCTGCTGTGCTTGCAACGGTGCACGACATTTTCACGACATTTGCGTTTGTCTCCTACATGAACCTCGAGGTATCGCTGGTAGTGGTTGCGGGATTGCTGACCATAATCGGCTATTCGCTCAACGATACCATCGTGACATTCGACCGAGTGCGCGAGAACCTCAGGCGATTCAGGCGCAAGAACATCTACGAAATCCTTAACCGGAGCATCAACGAGACACTGCCGCGGACCGTGCTCACTTCGGGCACGACATTGGTGGCCACGGTTGCCCTCCTGATACTTGCAGGAAAGGTGATCAGCGGGTTTGCCTGGGTGATGACGTTCGGTGTAATCACCGGAACATTCTCGTCGATCTTCATCGCGTCGCCGCTGCTGCTTGCGGTGGAACGGCGTTGGCCCGGTGAGGATGTGCGCGGCGCCAAGACCATTACGTCGTCGGGTGCCGCCGTCGTGACCTAGCCCCTGCATCCGGCACACGGTGCTGGTCGATACTCACTGTCATCTGGGAGATCCTCGGTTCGACGACGATCGCGCGGCCGTCGTCGAGCGAGCCAGAGCGGCTGGAGTGGGCCACATCGTGGTGATCGCCGATTGCGCTGCCGCCACTAGGCGGGCGATTGAACTGGCGTCGCAATACGGCCTGTCGGCCACTGCAGGCGTACACCCTCACGAAGCTGCAACGTGGTCGCCGGAGGTTGCCGCGCAAATCGAGCGCGCGTTGAGCGATCCCACAGTGGTCGCCGTGGGTGAAGCCGGGTTGGACTACTACTACGACAACTCGCCCCGCGATATCCAGCGCGATGTGTTCGCCGCTCAGCTGGCGCTCGCATCGCAACACCGCATGCCTATCGTGGTCCATTCCCGCGACGCAGACGAAGACATGGCGGCCATGCTGACTGATAGCGATGCAGCTGTCGTGCTGCATTCGTTCAGCTCGGGGCCTGCGGTGCTGCGCGCGGGACTTGACAGGCGCTGCTACATTTCTTTCAGCGGGATGGTGACATTCCGCAACTGGGACGAGGCGGCTGCTGTGAAGGCGGTTCCCTCCGACCGGCTCCTGGTCGAGACCGATGCTCCGTACTTGGCGCCGGTGCCGCATCGCGGCAAACGCAATGAACCCGCTTTCGTGGCTCACGTGGCTGCGAAAGTGGGCGAACTGAGGGGCGAGACGGCGGAGCAGGTGGCGCTGCAGACCACGGCCAACGCGGCCCGCTGTTTCGGCCCTCGAGTCACACTCCAAACAGACTGAACTCGATCATGACCGAGATAATCCCGTCCGATATCGAAATCGCACAGGCTGCCAGGCTGCGACCGATCAGAGATATAGCATCCGCGGTCGGCCTCAAGGATTTCGAGTTGATCAACTACGGCACCAACAAGGCCAAGGTCCGTCTCGACGCGCTGCAGACGCGCAAACGGCGTGGCCGGTTAGTGTTGGTGACTGGGATGAGCCCGACAGCTGCGGGCGAGGGCAAGTCGACGGTTGCTGTCGGTGTGGCCCAAGCCATGCGCAAGCTGGGCAAGAATGCGATCGTCTGCCTCAGAGAGCCGAGCCTGGGTCCTGTGTTCGGCATCAAAGGTGGCGCGGCGGGTGGGGGCTACTCCCAGGTAGTGCCGATGGAGGATATCAACCTGCACTTCACCGGCGACTTTCACGCAATATCGAGTGCGCACAACCTCCTGGCGGCGATGATGGACAACCAACTCCACTGGGGCAACGCGCTGCGGCTGGATCAACGCCGAATCATGTGGCCACGCGCCGTGGACATGAACGACAGGGCCCTGCGGGATATCAACGTGGGTCTGGGAGGTCCGTTGGGCGGCATTCCGCGCCAGGATCGGTTCGTCATCACACCGGCCAGCGAGATAATGGCCATCATGTCCCTATCGCAGAGCTTCGACGATCTGGAGGAACGCCTGTCCCGCATCATCGTAGGCCTCACGCACGACCGTGAGCCGGTGCGGGCCGGCGATCTGGAGGCGCCGGGCGCCATGGCGATGCTGTTGCGCGACGCGCTGCAACCCAACCTGGTCCAGACCCTCGAGGGTGGCCCCGCGTTCGTTCACTGTGGTCCGTTCGCCAACATCGCCCACGGCTGCAATTCAGTGGTCGCCACCGAGATGGGTCTGAGGCTGAGTGATATCGTGATCACCGAGGCAGGATTCGGCAGCGATCTGGGTGCCGAGAAGTTCTTCCACATCAAGTGCCGCAGCGCCGGTCTCAATCCCGAGGCGGTGGTGATTACCGCCACCGTCCGTGCCATCAAGCTGAACGGTGGTGTCGCAAAAACCGAGCTGACCAATCCCGACCCGGCAGCGGTCGAGCGGGGCTTCGCCAACCTGGCGCGTCATATCAAGAACGTGAACCAGTTTGGTGTACCGGCCGTCGTGGCGCTCAACCGCTTTGTCAGTGATTCGCAGGAGGAACTGGATGTGGTTACGCAGGGATGTGCCGGTGAGGGTGCCGAAATCGCGATGTGCGATGTGTGGGAGAAGGGTGGTGAGGGAGGGATCGCTGTTGCCGAGGCGCTGCTGCAGTTGCTAGAGAAGGGTAGCGTCGAGTTCAAGCCGATCTACGACGTCGAGCTTCCCATAACCGAGAAGATCGAGACCATCGCCAGCAAGGTCTATGGCGCCGATGGAGTCGTCTTCGCGCCCGCGGCACTGCGCATGGCCAAACAATGCGAGGGCTTCGGGCTGGGAGAGACACCTGTCTGTATTGCCAAGACGCAGTACTCGTTCAGCGATGATCAGACCAGGCTCGGCGCACCGACCAGTTTCCAGATCACGATCCGCGACATTTACCCGTCAGCCGGTGCCGGCTTTGTCGTGGCACTAGCGGGCGACATCATGACAATGCCGGGACTCGGCCGTACGCCCGCCGCCGTCAAGATGAAGGTCACCAAGGAGGGCAAGTTCACGGGTCTGTTCTAATCCGCAGCCCTGCCATCCCGGTATCTTCTAGGGGACAGGACGGAAAGAAGAACATCATGGAATTCGTTGCTACAGACAAAGCTCCCAGTGCCATCGGTCCGTACAGCCAGGCGACCGTAGCAGGCAATCTCGTGTTTACTGCCGGGCAGATCGCTCTGGATCCGGCGACGATGGAGATGGTGGGATCCGACGTCACGCAGCAGACCGAGCGGGTGCTGGCAAACTTGACTGCAGTGCTCGAGGCCGCCGGAGCAGGGCTCGGAGCCGTCGTGAAGACGACCGTGTACCTGGCCGACATGGCCGACTTCCAGGCGATGAACGAGGTATATGCCAGGCACTTTGGTGACCACAAACCGGCCCGGGCGGCCGTGCAGGCAGCTGCGTTGCCAAAGAGTGCGCTAGTAGAGATCGACGCGATAGCCGTCATACGGTGATTTGTATATAGGGGAGCGGATTGGGTCTGGTGGCCTGCGCGGTCTTCAAAACCGTTGGGAGGTGCCTTTGGCGACTCCGGTGGGTTCGATTCCCACACGCTCCCGCCAAGCTCAGATGGGCAGACCTGTAAACGCGGCGACAGCTAGACGCGTAGAGGTATCAGATCTTCGCACCGTCACCCAAGTGCGAATCGCACCATTGAGCGGGCAAGTCGCTGCATGAATGCCAATGGCGAGGCGGGCCGGCCGTCGAGCCGTCCCGCTATACTCCCAGCCGACAAGCGCGCCCTATTCATCCTGAATCCCCAAGCCGGCCGCGGCCGTGCACGCCGACTGTTTCGCTCGCTGCCAGGTACGGCGCGGAACCTTGGCTGGGACGTCGAGATCAGGCAAACGGAGCGGGCCGGCGACGAAGTTGGGCTGGCGGCCGAAGGACAGCAGCAGGGCTGGCCGGTGCTGATTGCTGTGGGGGGCGACGGCACGGTGCACGGCGTCGCCAACGGGCTGCTGCGTGACGGACCGACCGATACCGTGCTGGCCCACGTTCCCATAGGGACGGGCAACGACTTCGCCAAGATGGTGGGGCTCGACAGAGCCGGGCATCCGGAGCGCAACCTGAAACTCGTGCTCCAGGGCTACGTGTCCCGACTCGATGTGGGATGCGCGCTGGACGAGTACTTCGTCAACGGGCTGGGGATCGGATTCGGGGCCGAAGTGGCTCGCAACCTACAGGACTTCAAACGGCTCAGGGGCTTCCCGCTGTATCTCGCCTCGGTGTATCGCACGTTCTTCTCGTTCGAGGCGCCGCGGCTGGATGTCCGGTCCGAGGAGCACAGTGAGACCGGCGTGATCCTGATGACCGAGATCGCGATCGGCAAGACTGCTGGCGGCGGCTTCAAGCTCACGCCAGCGGCCGACCCGCGGGATGGCCTGCTGGACGTGTGTCTCATTCGGGACGTAGGTGTCCTGACCTTTCTCCGCTACATTCCCAGAGTGCTCCGTGGAACTCACACGAGCCTGGCGCCGGTGACCGTATTCCAGACCCGGCAAGTCGAAGTCACCTCGCCGCCGGGGAGTCGCGTCGTCCATCTCGATGGCGAGGTGCGCCGACCGGAAAAGATCACTATCGTCGCCCGCATCGAACCGGCTGCGCTACCGACCCTATGCGCCCGCTGACACTGGCGTTGCTCCTGGTGGGACTCGCACCCCCGGTGTGCGCTTTGGCCCAGGTCGTCCCACCGACTCAGCAACAACAGGAGCAACAGCAACAACCGGAGGACACGATCCCGGTGCCGCCGTTCCGGTTCGACCCACCGATCTCGCCGCTGGGTGCTTTCGCACGCTCGTTTCTCTTGCCGGGGTGGGGCCAGGCAGTGCTGGGCCGGAGGGCTACAGGCGCGCTGTTCGTGGCGTGGGAAGGCCTGACGGCCACGATGGTGATCAAGTCAGTTCACCAACTCCACTACCAGGAGAGCATCGACGCGGAGACGGTCGAGGACAAGAAGAAAGAAGTGCAAGATTGGCTGGTGCTGCTCGTGTTCAATCACCTGCTCGCAGGGACCGAGGCCTATGTATCGGCCCTGATGTGGGACTTCCCAACGGATCTCAATGCGCGGGTCCTACCGGGCGGTGAGATCAGCATCGGGCTATCGCTGCGCTGGTCACCCGCGTTCGACTGAAGCGTTGTCCCTGGATTGCTAGAAGGTTTTCAGCTCGGGGCCCGCCGCGGAGATCAATGCGTATCTCTTCCCCTCACACCACGCTCCTGGATTGACGTACCAGCGGCGCTCTGCCACTGGGTCGAGCACGGCCCTGTGCGTGTGCCCCATGACAACCAGATCCAGATCCGAGTTCTGCTCGAGCAAATCCCGGGCGAACTGCGCCTGCGATCGTGCTGCCGCCGCGATCAGTTCGGGGTTCCTGCGAACGGTCAACCGCTGAGACATCCGGTTCACCAGTCCGAACCCGAGGTCGGGGTGCACCATACGAAACAATCTCTCCGTGAGCGGGTGACGCGTGATCGCATGCAGCGCGCGCGACCGCGGCTCGAGTTCCACTATCCCATCGCCGTGAGCGACCCACGCGTTCCAGCCTGCCAGCTGCATGCGGGCGTGGGAGCGGTGGAACCGCGCGCCCAGTTCGTTTTCCCAGAAGCCCGCGCCCCAGCGGTCATGATTGCCGCCGGTTACGGTGATAGCGATACCGGATTGGCGCAGCCCGGACAGCGCGGCGAGCGTGGCGAAGCACGACCGCGGAATCACGTGACGGTACTCGAACCAGAAGTCGAACAGATCGCCGTTGATCAAGAGGTGGTCGCCGATATCGGGGACCGTCGCCAGGAATCGGTGGAATGACTCCCGCAGCTCGCCTGATGCGGGCCCCAGGTGGGCATCTGCTACCGCTACTGTCACGGATTGGCTGGGCACGGCGGGAGTATACCGGAGCGACGCCGGCGCCCGCAACCTCCTGTCCTGTTTGACTTTCCGCTCTCCGGAGTCATATCTTGTCCCGCTGTCGCGGCTGCGGCAGGTTCCCGGGCAGCCGCACTGGATCTGGCGCGTCACACCAACACAGAGATCACAAAGGGCTTCACACCGGATGAATGAGCCAGGCATCACGGCAAGCGAGGTGCGGGTGCGGTACGCCGAAACCGATCAGATGGGTGTCGCACATCACTCCCACTATCTGGTCTGGTGCGAACAGGCCCGCACCGACCACATGCGAGCGCTCGGTGCGAGCTATCGCTATATGGAAGAACAGGGACTTCTGCTGCCGGTGGTGGAAGCCCACGTCCGATTCCGCGCAGCCGCGCGGTACGATGACGCGCTGCATGTGAACTGTTGGGTGCGGGAGGTGTCGCCGCGCCGGGTGACGTTTGGCTATGCGGTGGAACGCGTCGCTGATTCCCGGCTTCTTGCTACCGCGGTTACTTCGCTCATGGCTGTGAACGCCAACTACGAGCTAGCGCGGATCCCCGATCACATCCGCGAGAAATTGGTGCCCGTTGCGGATCCTGTTCGCCTCTAGCCTGGTCGTGCTGTCCGCTTTACCGGCGGACCTGGTCAGCCAAGACGAAGCCGTCGTTGACATGATTGCGCGAGTGCTCCAGCTGGAGGACGAGCGCGTCTTCGATGGCGCCATTATGCTCGAAGCAGCCAATCACAGGGACCACGTGGTGCGGCGCCGCGCAGCGTTGGCGATGGGGCGGATCGCCGATCCCGCCGGGACTCCAATACTGCTCGAGTTGTTGAACGACCCAGCGCCGGTCGTGCGGCAAGACGCCGCGTTTGCCATCGGGCTGGCGGGCGACCGTTCGGCCTTCGACCGGCTGCGCGAAATCGTGCTGGGCGCGGGCCCGGCGGACCGCGACGGCTTGCTGCTCGAGGCCATGACGGCCATCGCAAAGCTGGAGGGCCGGGCGACCATCGACTTCTATGAGGAGTTTCTGGTGCGCTGGGTGGGGCGGGCCGTGGCGGGAGACGAACCTCCGGCCACGGTGGTCCAGGCCCTATGGGAGGCCTGGCGGCTGGGTGACGCAGCTCCCATAACCCTGTTGCTGCAGTACGCCGAAGTGCGGTCCGATGCCGCTCGCCAGGCAGCGGTCCATTCGCTCAGTCGGCTGCGTGCCAAGGAAGCCGCGAGCACTTTCCTGCGCGCCGTCGACGACCGCAGCCCACTGATCCGTTCCTGGGCCGTGCGGGCGCTGACTGCCTCCTTGGCGGATTCGGCGGGGCTGGATCCTGAGGGAACCGCGCGTTGGGTAACGCCGCTCCTGGAGGATCCGGATCCTCACGTGCGCGTCAACGCGTTGCGCACCCTTGGCACCTACCGCGATCCTGCTCTCACTCCCTTGGCGGCCAACTCACTGTCGGACACCGATCCCGGTGTCCGTTCGACGGCGCTCTCCGTGTTGGGGCAGTTGGGAGGGCGCCAGGCAGCGGAGATCTTGGCAGTGGCGACAGGTGAAGGGTCGCACGCCCAACGACGTGAGGCGCTGCGGGGCTTGGCGCAGGTCGACCGTGATCAGGCACTGGTACAGTGTGCTTCCTGGATAACCGAGACCGACTCGCTGTCGCGCGCTGCAGGAGCCGAGGTGTTGGGTCTGGTGGGAGGAGACACGGCGATCGTGTGGCTGGATGACCTCACTCGGGATCCGAACGCCCGCGTGGTGGCCCAAGCGTTCGAGGCGGTGACGCGGCTCGACTCGGCGCGCGCCAGCGAGCTGGCACGACCGCTGGCCGGTCACGTCGACCCGGTGGTGCGCACTCTCGCCGTGCAGCGTATCGGGATCGCGCCGCAGCGGTCCGATGTGGAACTGTTGGTCCGGGCCTACGAGATGAGCCTCGACGACCCGATCAGCGACGCGCGCATCGCAGCGGTCACCGCACTGGCAGAGGTGGCAGAGCGAGGTTACTCCGAGAGGGTGGCGGTCGAGGATTTGTTCTTGAGTAGCTTCCCTCAGTCGCGGGACTATCTGGTGCGTCGAGTGGCACAAGAGCGGTTTCCCGCCGCAGCTGCTCAGTGGGGTCCGGTCACGCCCATCGAGACCGGCCGCAACCTCGACGACTACAGGGCTATCGCCCGGCAACTAATCCTGCCGGCTGAACGAGAGGCCACGGCGCCCAAGCTTGAGATAGAGACGGAGCGGGGTCGCATAACCGTGACCTTGTTCGCCGCCGAGGCCCCACTGACGATCGATGCGCTGTTGCAGTTGGCTGACCGGCACTACTTTGACGGCGGTAGCTGGCACCGGGTGGTTCCCAACTTCGTAATCCAAGGTGGAGACCCCCGCGGAGATGGTTGGGGCGGACCCGGATTCGCGCTGCGGGACGAGAACAGCCGGCGCCGCTACGGCCGCGGCGTAGTCGGGATGGCGCTGGGCGGGCCAGACACCGGCGGTAGCCAGTTCTTCATCACCCATAGTCCCCAGCCGCATCTCGACGGGACTTACCCCGTAGTGGGAGAGGTGACAGAGGGTATGGAGGTGGTCGACCGCATCGTACAGGGAGATGGAATCCGCACGATCCGGCGGCGGTAGATCGCCCCTGGGGCGGAAGCCGTGGCTTATGGCCAACTTAAAATGCTATGACACAACGACTTACGCTTGACCAGCTGATCTGCAAGACCTATTATTGCGGCGCGGTGGTGCTCCTGCTGATCAACGGTTGCCGCGGCTATCCCGGTCGGATCGGGCCCGCCGGACTGGAGCCGTTGGATGCGGCAACGGCATCGAATTGGGCCGCGGAGTTCCAGCCCCAGCAGGCCGCGCGCTACGATCTCAGGTGGACGTACACGACCCAGCGAGGTTCGGTACGGGGACGGGCGTCGGTCAGGGTGGCGCCGCCTGATTCGCTACGGTTTGATTACCGCGGTCCGTTCGGGCGGTCCGGGGCTGCAGTGGTGGTTGGTGACGGTGTGATCTGGTCGGAGCCTGAAGAGGATGTCGACCAGCTGATCCCGGTCGCGCCGCTGTTCTGGGCGGCGCTCGGCGTGGCGCGTGAGCCTCCCGCTGATGCGGCGGTGTTCGGCCTTGAGACCGCCACTCAGAGGATCTGGCAGTACGTGACGGGCGGCGACACCCTGAGCTACGTTGTGACGGGCGAGCCACCATATAGATTGCAGGCGGAGATGCGGAGTTTCGATGCGGTGGTTGGGCTCGTCGAGCTGGAATACGACGATTCCACTCGCGCGCCGGTTGAGGCCACCATGTCGTTTCCCGCGTCGGCGTCGATCTTCCTGCTGAGTGTGGAGAACCTTGAGACAGTCGCGTCATTCGGTCCGGACACCTGGAAACGGCCGCCGGATTAGCCTGGTCGGTTCGTTGGTACTGACGGGAGTAGCTGTCGGCGGCTGTCTGTACAGTTTCGCCGGTGGCGGTCTTCCTGGTCACATCCGGACCGTGGCCATCCTGCCGTTCGACAATCAGACTGCTGAGCCGGCCTTGACGCTTGAGGTGACGGAGGCAGTCACCGAGGCCATGCAAGGGCGGTTGGGATTGCGGTCCGCATCGGAAGCCACCGCGGATGCGATAGTGCGCGGGACCATTACGCAGTACGCACCCGACATACCGTTGTCGTTTCAGACGGGACAGCAAGGGAATGTCGCGGTCACTCGGCGTCGGGTACAGCTGTCGATCACGGTCGAGATATACGATCGTCTCGAGGATCGTGTCCTATGGCAGCGCAACGGCCTGATGGTCGATGGTGAGTACACGCCGCCCAACGAACGCCAGGGACGCGAGGCAGCTCTGGAGAAGCTGGTGACGGACATCGTTGATGGGGCGCAATCGCAGTGGTGAGGCGCGTTGCGGCTGGCGCGAGAGGAACGCGCGGTAAGACGCGGCTGGGCTGTATTCTGACCTTACTCCTGCTCGCCATCGGCTTGTATTACGGCATCCCCATCGGCACGATCTACGTGAACCACTGGCGTTTCAAAGAAGAGATGAAAACTCAAGCGCGGCTGGCGCCGAGCATCGATGACGCCGCCATTCGTCGGCGCTTGCGACTCAAAGCCGAAGACCTTGGCTTACCAGAGGAAGCGCGCCAGATCGTCATAAGACGCACCCTCCGTCCCCGCGAGATCGTCATCAGGACGACGTACGAGCAAACGATCGATCTCCCGTTCGTACATCACACATTCACCTTATCTCCGGAGGTGAGAAGTCCGCTCTAGCTCCTGGGTGACGATCTGACCCAACCATGAAGAGGACCGCTCCACTGATCGCTCTGGGCGTATTGGGGCTTGCCGTCCCGGTTGCCCTGTGGGCTCTTCAGGAACACGGCGCGGAACACCTGGACTTTGCTCGTCTGTTCTGGGTGCTGGCCGTCATGCTGATCGCCGGCAAGTTCTCAGGGGAATTGAGTGAGCGAATGGGGCAGCCGGCAGTGTTGGGTGAGCTGATTGCCGGTGCGCTGCTCGGTGGCAGTCTGCTGGGTGTGATTCCCACTGCAGCAGAAGACTCCCTGACGCCGATCATTGAGATCTTGGCCGAGATCGGCGTCGTCATTCTGCTGTTCGAGATCGGGCTGGAGACGGATCTGAAGGCGATGTTCCGGGTGGGTCGCGGTGCGGCGGCGATCGCCTGCGTCGGCGTCATACTGCCTATGATCGGTGGTATCCTGTTCTGGCTGTCGCCGTTGGGGCTGCATCAATACGGTCCCACCGGCGTCACGATGACCGCCATCTTCATTGGGGGCACTCTCACCGCGACGTCCGTGGGCATAACTGCGCGCGTGCTGCAGGACCTTCGGGTCATGCACTCGTTCGAGTCGCGCTTCATCATCGGTGCGGCGGTCATTGATGACGTGTTGGGCTTGGTCGTGCTGGGCATCGTCTCGGGTTTGGCAGCGGGCCAGGCCGTCACGGTCCTTGGCATCGGTCGATCTTTCGGAGTCGCGGTCGGATTCCTGGTGGTGGCGGTCGGCATCGGGCTGTGGCTGGCTCCCAAGATCTTCGACGTCGTCAATCGCATGCGTGTTCGCGGCATGCTGTTGGTCACCGCGTTTGCCTTCGTGCTCGTCATCGCTGCGCTGGCAGACATGGCAGGCTCGGCAATGATTGTCGGCGCCTTTGCAGCGGGCCTGATCCTGTCGGGCACCAACCAGTTCAATCTCATTCAAGAGCGCATCAAACCGGTGGCCGACATATTCACGCCGATCTTCTTCTTGAGCATCGGCGCAGAGTTCGATGTCGGGCTGCTCAATCCAATGGTAGCCGAGAACCTGCCAGTGTTGGGTTTGGGGCTATCGCTGTTCGTGATCGCTGTTCTAGGCAAGGTGGCCGCCGGTTGGGCCGCCCCGTGGCGCAGGTTCAACCGCCTGGCCGTGGGAATCGGGATGATCCCGCGGGGTGAGGTGGGTCTGATTTTCGCCAATATCGGGCTCGCGACGGGTGTGCTGTCGCGGCCGCTGTTCGGTGCAATAATAATCATGGTGATTGGGACCACCTTCATAGCGCCACCGCTGCTCAAGTGGAGCTTTTCCTGGGGTGGAGTGACACACTCGTTCGACAAGGGCCCACACAAAGAGTGAGAGGTGGGCCTGCGACGGATGCTACCATGCGATTCGGACCTCATGCCACGGATTGACGGTCGTGCAGCGGACGAGCTGCGCTCCATCAAGCTGGAGCGGGGTGCGAATCCGTATGCCGAAGGTTCCTGTCTCGTGTACATGGGCGACACACGAGTGATGTGCACCGTCAGCGTCAACGACGGCGTGCCAGCGTGGCGCCGTGGCAGCGGTTTGGGTTGGCTCACTGCCGAGTACGCGATGCTACCGCGTGCGACTACGGAGCGCACGGCGCGGGAGCGGCAGGGTCCGGGGGGTCGGACCGCCGAGATCCAGCGGCTGATCGGCCGCAGCTTGCGAGCCGCGATCAGGGATTTCGAGTTCGGCGAGTTCACCCTGCAAGTGGATTGCGATGTGTTGCAGGCCGACGGCGGCACTCGCACGGCCGCCATAACGGGAGCCGCCGTGGCCGTGGCGGATGCGTGCGCGTGGATGGAACGGGAGCGCGGTGTCACGAGCCCGTTCGAGTCGTTGGTCGCAGCCGTATCTGTGGGTATCGTGGACGATGAACCGCGGCTGGATCTCTGCTATGGCGAGGACAAGGTGGCACAAGTGGATGCGAATGTAGTGATGGCGGAGCCTGACCGGTACGTCGAAGTGCAGGGCAGTGCCGAGGGGCGGCCGTTCTCGCGCGATGAGTTCGACCGGCTACTCGAGTTGGCGGCCTTGGGCGTAAGCCAGTTGTTTGCTGAGCAACGCCGGGTGCTGGGATCGTGAAGCCGCCGCTGCTAGTTGCTACCCGGAGCCGCGGCAAGCAGCGAGAAATCGCGGCCATCCTCGCGGGGCTACCGTTGCGCGTCATCTTTCCCGACGATGCCGGGATAGCGGAGACCCGCATCGAGCAAAAACTCGAGGACGCCGGTTCGTTCGAGGGCAATGCGCGTCGCAAGGCCGAGTACTTCGCCCAGCGGTCGCGGCTACCCACGATAGCGGACGATTCGGGAATCGAGGTCTTCTCCCTGGGCGGCGCGCCGGGCGTGCGCTCGAAGCGGTTTGCCATGCCCGCGCCCGATCAGGACGCGGCCAACAACGCCGAGCTGCTGCGCCGACTGAGGGGCGCTCCCAGAGAACAGCGCCGCGCCCGCTACCGTTGTGTCGCCGTGTTCCTCAAAGACCCAGCGGCGATCCCCCGCACCTTCGAGGGTACGTGTACTGGAATCATCCTGGAGGAGTCGCGGGGCAGCGGCGGCTTCGGATACGATCCGCTGTTCCTATCGGATGATCTGGGCAAGAGTTTTGGTGAGGCCGACGCCGAGGAGAAGCATGCTGTCAGCCACCGGGGCAGGGCGTTCCACGCGTTCGCGGAGTGGCTCGAGCAGAACCCGATCTATTACAGTTAATGGGTGTGCAACACCAGGAGGATATGATGGTGACCAATGTCCGGAGGATCTTCTACTACCACATGAAGGTGGTGGATCAGCCGGGTGAAGCATACAAGCGTCTTGCGCAGCTCAAGGGTCTCGGCGTCAGTCTGGTTGCCTTCGCCATGTTTCCTGAAGGACCCGCCCACACGCGGCTGACAATCTTCCCAGATGATGCGGGCGTGCTCTCGTACCAGGCCAAGAAGGCTGGAATGAAACTGGACGGGCCTCATCCGGCCCTGCTCGTGCAAGGCAGCGATCAGCTGGGAGCGTTGGAGGAGATCCACCAGAAGCTGTATGACGCACACGTGAACGTGTCTGCATCAGCCGGAGCGGCCGATGGCAAGGGCGGGTATGGCTACATCTTGTACGTGAAGCCGGACGAGTACGACAGAGCGGTAAGCGCCCTTGAGTTGTGAGTTGTGTAGCGTGACGATGCCAAGCGAGATGGGACTCGTTTACGCCGCCCGTCGCAGACCGTAGCCCAGCGCCCACAAGCGGGGAACGTGTAGATGAAGGAAGCGCTCAAGGCCAAGCTCGAAGCCGTGTGGCGCCTGATGTTCCCACGCAAGGTGCTGTCGCGGCGCATCTTCGTGGCGTGGGCCGTCACGTTCGTGCTGTATGCGGTGTTGCTGCTCACAACCACGGGCGTCGGGCTGTTGCGGCTGTTCCTGTCACCCGACGTGGCGCTGGTCGAGAAGATCGTAGCGCTGATGTTGGCGCCCCCCGTCGTGGTGGTGTTGGGTCTGGGGCTCGGCGCGATGTTGCTCACGGTCGCTTTCTCGGTGTGGGTCGACATCTGTGTTCGCTGGGCGAGCGATACGGGCTCCAGAAACGAGTCGGACTAGCGGGGCGACGGAGATCGCCGGGAATACTACATGATCGAGTATGCGAAGCTGGAAGACCCATTCGTTGAAGTGTACCGGGCAGCCAACCACGCGGAGCTCATCGCAATACGTCTCCAGTTGGATGCACTGAAGGTGCGGTACTACGTGAAGAACGAATTCGCGTCCTTGGGATCACTGAGCGCGATCGGTGAGAATGAGTTGTCTGTGATGGTTGAAGCATCGCGGGCTGCGGAATGTCGGCGGGCGATCCAGGGGATTGTCACCAGGACTCCTTAGCGACCAAGCGGCTCAGCCCTTCCGCCTCATCAGTTCGAGCAACGCCACGTAGTGTTGGCTCGTAATCGAAGCCGTGACCGTAGACACCTGTGCGCTGTTGACTCGTACAACCTCCCCTCTCATCGAGGCACCAGTTCGCGTTCGTCCTAGCCGTCGGCAGGTACGCGATATGTCTGGCCGTTCGTCTCGCTTTCGAGTCCGTTCACCTCCCACTCGACCTCTTACAGCTTCTCGGTGGAGCGCTTAGCTTTTGCGCTGTCTCGGAGTCGCCCTCCAAAACCTCGGAGGGATCTATGCACCGTCTGTTTCTTGCGGCAATCGCTCTGACTGTGCTGGCCGCGTGTCGGCCTGCAACCACTGAATTGAGCGAGGACCAGAAGGCGGCAATCGCAGATGAGATCGCTGCCCTCCACGCCGATGCTGCGAAGGCAATTCGGGCACGGGACGTGGGCAGTTGGCTGGCTTACTTCGAGAACACGGATGAGCTCACCTTCACATCCTGTGTGCAAGACGGTGCGGTTGCGGCGTATCGCTCCTGGTCCGCCCGTGCAGATACGACTTACGCGCATTATGCGGCCATCGCATCCATGGACAGATTCGAGTGGGGCGATCTACACACCCGGGTGTTGGCTCCGAACGTTGCAGTGGTCGCAACGACCTACGAGGCTGTCGCCACCGATACCGCCGGTGTCTCCTTTGCAGGCAATGCGACGTGGGTTGCAGTCTGGGTCAGGACGAATGGGACATGGAAGATGGCTAACGTCGCCGAGACGTGGAATTGGCCCGTTGCATCGCCTGAGGGTACCTGACGAATACGTCAACACTTCCTACGACACCGTCACCGCCGGGCAACGCGCTGGGCGTTTGTCGGTGACGCGTCTCATGAAAGGCAATTGCGTCGGCTGAAGCGTTGACATCAACCAGCCTTGCGACGGCCGTCGTGAGGTATGCGGTTCCCGTAGCGAACTTCGCCCCGGACCACGATCTGCCCTGGGACTCTCGGCTCTCCGCTGACTCACCACATTGACGTTGAACAGATCGAGGCTGCGTGCCGCCTGAAACCCAGGCCAAATCCAAGGCGTATATGTCTATAGCGTATAGTCACGCAGCCCGTCCCAGGGACTTAACAAGGAGGGAAGCATGCTGGCAAGCAAGGCTCGGTTGCCCGTGGTTGCCGCGGCATTCCTAGCGCTGCTGGCGGCGATGCCGGCGAACGCGACGGTGCCGACCGATCCCGCGGTCGCGCTGGACACAGCGCAGAGCACATCCGATGCGATCGTTGAGATCCGCAACGACAATCCGAGGGAGGTGGAGGTCTACGCAGTGACCGAGGAGACAGGCAGGCGCTATCTCCTCGGGTATGTGTGGCCCAGTTCAACACGTACGCTCCAGTTGCCCGACCGACTAGTCGACGCGGACACCCCGTTTCGTATCAAGGTCTATTCCTTCGAGCACACAGCCCGATCGGCCCTGATGGATTACCTGGAGGGTGTGAAGACCAAGGTGCTCACGGCGAAGGCAGGTGACAAGATCAGCCTCTGGCTCGGGGACCCCCTGTCGCAATCGGCTATAGTTCCCTGAACACCAAGCCTGGTCTCGTATTGGAACGAAGCCCCCGGCTCACGCTGGGGGCTCTTCCGTTCGTGGGGGGAGATCAATCAGAGCGACGCTTGATTGGCAGCGACCAGAAGCGAGGTTGGCGGGAGACCCATTGCACATCCGAGGGGCGGCCGGAACGTGTGTTCACATTTGCGGTTGGTTCAAACGAGCGAGACGCCTTTCGACTCTCCAGTTGAGCTTGCCGGCCCAGCCATTCTGCCTCATGGTCTACTGAGGCCGCGCGTAGCCCGAGCACATCCTCGTCCTCGTTGCTGTGGAAGGAGACACCCCGCGAGAGATACGGTTGTGTGTGCAAGCTGATCCTCTTACCGCCTCGCGGCTCGACTCGTAGTTTAGACCTCTGCGAGTCTATCTAACGAGTGTGGAGAGCGGGACACTTAGGATCTTCCTTGCTGGCTGATGCGTCAGCATGGATGGTTGCGGTAGGGGGCGTTCCTTCGGCCGATCACGCCAGATGAGACCAGTGGATAGAGACACTCGTGCGGTGCGTACCAAGAGCGGACCGTAATCGGCGCTACTGCGAGAAACCAGTCGCGGCTGCCGTGTGATTGCTACAGGCTGAGGTTCTACTCAACAAGGAGAGTGCCATGCGCCTCGTGACGGTTGTAGCTCTGTGCTCCGTGTCCGTCTCATGCCGTTCTCCTTCTGGCGCAGACTTACCGCTACCCTGGGGCGACCCAGCGGATGCTGGGTTCAGTGCAGAACGACTGGAGCGGATTCGCCCGGCGATGCAGCGGTACGTTGACGAAGGCCTCACGGGGGGGATCGTCACCATGGTTGCCCGCCGCGGCCTGCTGGTGCATTGGGAGACGGTGGGGTTTCGGAACATTGAACGGCAGCAAGCTCTTCAGCTGGACGACCTTTTCCGGATCTGTTCCATGTCGAAACCCATCACGTCGGTGGCGGTGATGATGCTGGTTGAGGATGGCGAGATCTCGCTGGATGATCCCGTTTCGCAATATCTGCCTGCGCTTGAAGACCTGCGAGTCTACTCCAGCGATGGCCCTGTTCCCCTGACCTCGGCGATCACGATTGAAGATCTTCTCAAACACACCTCCGGGTTCACCTATGGTCCTTTTGGGGAGACACCTGTGGACACATTGTACCGTCGTGCAGATGTCTTCTCGGGTGATCTGCAGAACCTAGTCGAAGAGGTCGGTGAGCTCCCGCTTCTGGGTCAGCCCGGATCCATATGGAACTATGGAGTTTCCACCGATGTCCTGGGCCGCGTCGTCGAAGTCGTATCTGGACAGCCGCTCGATGAATTCCTGAAACTGCGGGTTTTCGCTCCTCTTGGCATGCAAGACACGGACTTCTTCGTGCCACCGGAGAAATCCTCGCGCTTCACCACCGTTTACTCCACCGCTGCGGACAGTTCATTGGTAGAAGGCGACGCATCAATCTGTGGCTCCTACAGTGCGAGACCACCATTGTTGTTGGGGGGAGGGGGTCTGGTCTCCACGGCACACGACTACATCCGCTTCGCACAGATGTTGCTAAACGGCGGTGAACTCGATGGTCATCAACTGTTGAGTCCGGAAACCGTGGACCTGATGTCCACCAACCGGCTTCCGGACGAGTTGGTGCCGATTCGGATTGGGGAGTGGGTAGTGAGCGGGTACGGATTCGGGCTTGGATTCAGCGTATTGACGGATGCGGACGCTACGCCTGTGCCTGACAATAATGGCGTCTTTCGGTGGTTGGGCTATGCAGCTACCTACTTCTGGATCGATCCCGCGGAGGAACTGATCGGGCTGGCGATGACCCAGCTGGCGCCGAATACTCACCCAGAGCTCGAGGCGGAGTTTCAGACCTTGGTCTACGAAGCTCTCGAGAACTGAACGCGGCCTCTGCTCACGTGCCCCTCCACTTGGCGCCGAGGTACTCGTACTTGCCGGCGGATGGAAGGAGCCCAGTAGTCTCAAGCGGTGCTACCAACAGGCCGATGAGGCGACTATGTTGGAGGTCGTTCTGAGTGGCGGTGAGCTGAGGGAGCGAATGGCATGAGGTCGCACTCTTGCACAGTTAGCGGCACACCCGGCTATTTCGCTGCTTGACTCACAGCAGTTAAGTTGTTGCAGTAAATACACATCGGGGCGTGGCGCAGCCCGGTAGC
>CP070666.1:5406268-5411349 GCA_020351775.1 Gemmatimonadota bacterium
ACCAGGTTGTGTTCCATCATCGTGGAGCCAACGCCGGCGTCAGGCTCGAGCAGATGCCCGACAGCCTGATGGACCGTGCCGAAGTGCTGCTGGCCACGAGCTATCCCCTGATTCCGGACATGCCGGCCGGTGGATTCGCGCGGGCGTTGGCCAGAGTCGATGAGTCCGGGGGAATCACCGCACTGGATATCGGTCCTGCCATCGGCGATCCGGTCACACTCGATGAGATCGCTCCCCTGCTGCCGGTGACCCGTTTCCTGATCGCGAACACTCACGAGATGGCGGTGATCACCAGCTGCGACGATTGGGAACGCGCCGCAGAGCGGTTGCTGGATGCCGGAGCGCGGAGTGTGGTGATCAAGCGGGGCGCAGTGGGTGCCTCACTGCGAGGAAGTGTCGGTGACGTGGATGTACCGGGCTTCGAAGTGCAGGCTGCTGCCTCGGTGGGAGCCGGCGATGCGTTCAATGCCGGTTTCCTGTATGGCGTGCAGCGGGAGTTTACGCCGCAGCAGGCGGCCCGCTTTGGAAACGCGGTTGCGGCTCTAGTCGTGAGCGGCGAGCGAGGCATAATGGACTCGCCGACCGTGCCGCAGGTGGAGGCGTTCCTGGCAGCGAGGGCCGATGATTGAGGCAGGTAGAGGAGCACCTGAGGCCACCAGCGCCGTGCAACCTGCGAGCTGCGCCCGTCATCTGAGTTAACGCAAGCCATTCACCATCGGACACCGTCATGTTGCTTGACCAACACAGATCACTGGCCGCGGTCGCCGCCTCTCTCTGCGTGATGCTGGCCGCGTGCAGAGACTCCGGATCGACGCCCGCAACCGAACGGGCTGACTCGTCCGGGATCGAGATCGTCACCCACCGGGGGCCCGACGCGGCGCTCGACTGGGGATTCGAGGTCGCATTCACGCTGGGCGGCAAGGAGACCGGTGAGGAGTCGTTCTACCGGATTCCCTCCGGTTATGTCGCAGTGGACGCCGAGCACAGCATATACGTGTTGGACAGAGCGTCCAATCGCGTCGTCGTGTTCGATTCAAGTGGAGCGTTCGTCCGCACCATGGGCAGCGAAGGTGGCGGCCCCGGGGAGATGCGATTCCCGTTTGCACTCGGTGTGTCACCGGCCGGGGTGGTGAGCGTGTTCGACATCTCGAAGCGAGGGCTCGTGCGGTTCGCGGCGGACGGCGCGGTGCTGGATGAGATGCGCATCACCTTTCCCTACGGCGGTGGCGTGATCGTCGACCGGGGCGAGTCGATGATCATCCCGTCGCAGCAGCTGGATACCGAGCAGTCGACATTCACCGATGAGTTGTTGTCGATTGCCGGCGAGGATACGCTGCGGTTGGTGAGCAACGTTCGTCAGGCCGGTGGGAGCATCACGCTGGAGAGCTGCGGCATGCGGCTCCTCGCTATGACTCCCATCTTCGCGCCGGAAATGCGGTGGACTCCGGTGGAGGGAGGCATCGCGGTCGTCACTTCCGCCGGCTACGAAGTGGCACTCTACAGAGACGATCGGATCGTGCGTGTGGTGCGGCGCCCGATCGATCCGATGCCCGCCACGCGGGAAGCCGCGCTCGAGGAGCTCGGCGAGGGGATGCGCGTTGCGTATCCCGGCGGCGTTCGTGTATGCGACAACGACGAGGTGGTGGAGCAGCGCGGGTTCGCGGACGTGATTCCCGTAATAGATGAGTTGGGCGCGGGGCCACGGGGTTCATTGTGGATCAAGAGATCGTCGGGCGGGCCCGAGCCGGGGCCGATCGATGTGTTCGAGGAAGACGGGACCTATCGCGGCACCCTGTCCGCCGGATCGCCCTTCCCCATTGCAGTGCTGGGCGACCGCATAGCCGCCGTCCAAGCCGACGAGAGCGATGTGGAGCGGTTGGTGGTGTATCGGATCGTCCGCTAACGGCAGGGCTGGGCCGCGGATTGACGCGGATCAGGGCGGATATTCGCGGACGATCTGTACGGCCGCGGATTGACGCGGATCAGGGCGGATATTCGCGGATGATCTGTACGACCCCGGATTGACGCGGATCAGGGCAGACATTGTCCGTCGCAATCCCAACGGCTCCCTGCTCCCCGCTCCCTGCTCCCCGTCGAGCTACTTCCCCTCCCACTTCGGCGCGCCCCCTAAGTACGGTTGCGTCTCCCACGATTCGGCACCGCCGACGATGCGCGGGTCGCCGGTTGCCTCGAGGGCTGCGGTGAGGCGCCGGGCGAGTTCGTTCTTGACGGCGGCGTAGGCGGGGTCGGCAGCCAGGTTGTTGAGTTGCCCGGGATCCTCGCTCAGGTCGTAGAGCTCCTCTGCCGGACGCTTGGCGAAAGTGAGTTCATAGAAGCGCGCCCCACCCGGCTCTGCGCGGTGCGCCCAGATGTAGGTCTTGGTGGGACCGTTGTCGGTATCGGCGAGCCAAGCGTTCTCGATGTAGGCGTTTTCGTAGTCGGGCGTGCCGACGGGCCAGCGGTCCGGCAGGAAGTTGCGGATGTAGAGGTAGTCGTCGGTGCGGATGGCGCGCATGGGATAGCCGCCGCTCACCGGCGCTTCCTGCGCCGGGACGTGGCGCTCCTTGCCGAAAAGAGCGTGGTCGCGGGGTTCATCCACGCGGCCGGAAACTGAGGAGGTCAGCAGCGCGACTAGCGAGCGGCCCGTCATCTCTGCAGGAACGGGAAGCCCGGCAGCTTCGAGGATGGTGGGGGCGACGTCGGTCGTGGAGACCAGGTCGGTGACTCTGCGGCCTCCGGGTACATGTGCGGGCCAACTCACCACGAGCGGCACGCGGGCACCCGCATCGTAGATGGTGGCCTTGGCGCGCGGGAACGGCATCCCGTTATCGGAGGTTACGAAGACCAGCGTGTTGTCGAGCTCGCCCATGTCCTCGATCGCGTCGAGCAGCTCGCCCACCTCGCGGTCGAATCGCTGCACCTCCCAATAGTAGTCGGCGACGTCGCTGCGCACCTCTGGTGCGTCGGGGAAGTGGGGAAACAGCTCGATCGCGTCGAGATCCATCCCGGAGGCTGCGCCGGAGCCCGGCTCGTAAGGTCGGTGCGGGTCCGAGGTCCCGAACCACAGGCAGAACGGCTGGCCGTCACGGCGGGCGCTGAAGAATTCCTCCACGGTTTCGTAGCGGCGACCCGCGGGGTTGTCGGGCTGGTCGGGATGCTCGCCCGGCCCCCAGCCTTTGCGGAAGCTGCCGACGTGGTAGCCCGCCTCGGCGAGAAGCCTGGGGTATTCGGCGAACTTCGACGGCCAGTAGCTCCACAGCTCCGCTCCGGCCTCGAGCCGCCAGAAGTGCTGCCCGGTGACGATGGCGCCGCGGCTCGGCGTGCAGGAGGGCGAGGAGATGAACGCCTGCTCGAACAAGACTCCTTGACTGGCCAGCCGGTCAAACGTCGGTGTTCGGACCACCCGATCGCCGTAGGCTCCGGCGTGCGGCCAGCTCCAATCGTCCGCAATCGCGAACACGACGTTCGGTGGTGGCTGGGGGGCCGGCGAACAACCGGATAACACGAGCGCGAGGAAGGCGACGGCAGCGGTGCTCTTCATCGCGATAAGCTACTACACAGCCATCACGAACACCATCACAGTCCCATCCACTATCTCGTTGCCAATCGCCTGTCAGTCGGCAGCCGAGGTGGAGTCGCCGAGGCACCTCGCGGCGCCAACACCGCTTCGCGCGCCGCTGCGATTCATTCACGTCCACGAACGTCTTCTGGACTACGGAATCGATATACAGGTCACAGGTGACACACATCCGGCTGAAATCCGCACCGCCGCCGAACGCGTGTGCGCCCGGCGCGTTCTCTCTGTTGGTGTTAGATGAGAAAACGACTAGGGGACAACACCTGCAGCTTCTTTGAGGAGCCGTAGGTTCTGATTCATTCCAGCGTTGGGATTGCCGGGGTCCCACGAACCCCAATATCCGACGGCAGCGACTACCATATTCAGACTCGGGAATACCATCACGACCTCGGCTCCGCCGTCAGCCGCGAAGGCATCGGCGGGCGCGTCGGGCCACATCAGGTTGCCCGATCCCCCAGCCTCTTCGTTGAACCACCAGTTGAATCCGTAGATCCCCGGCCCCTCAGGAAACTGATCGGAACCACCCCCGTAGGTGCCGATTCCAAGGTAATCGTTTGTGGACGCGGGAGAGGTGCGTGGAAGGTCTGGCGGAACCCATGCCTTCATATAGGCATCGAAATAGCTGCGCGGCAGCAGTTGGTTCCCGTTCCAATTGCCCTTGTTGAGCCAGAGCCAGCCGATTCGCGCAAAATCTCTCACCGACGTGGAAATTCCCAGGCCATCTCTCGAACTGAAGAGCGATCCATCCTCGAGCTGCAACGGCGCAAGACGCAGCTGGGCAGCTTCATCAAGCGTAGTGCCAAACACATCTTCCATCGTGAGGCCGTACAGTCGGATTGCATAGTCATTATACGCCCACGCTTCCCCGGGTGGTTCTGGCCGTGCGTATCCACTGATCATGTTGGCCAGATGAAAGAAGGTCATGCTTTGATCCTTCGAAGAGAGATTCCATCCCCAGTTGGCGATGAGGTCGTCCACACTGGGGATAAGCCCTTCTTGGATCGCGAAGAACAGCAGGGTGCTGATCACCGGTTTGCCTGCGGAGGCCCAATCGTCCTTTGCCGAGACCGATCCCCAGGTTTTCACTACGTACCCGTCCTTCACGACGATCCCCCTGCCACCTACGTTTGCAGCGAATTCATCCAGTTTGCTGCCGTCCATCCCCAGTTCGGCGGGTGACATGACCTCCCACTGCTCACCTGGGAAGGCTACGGGCTCCGGAGTCGTCACCACCGCCGCAACCGACGGCGCCGACCGGTTACCGGCCGCATCCTCAGCCACCACCGTGTAGCTGTACGTCGTCGCCGGACTCACTCCCAGATCCGTGTACTGCGTCACCGCCACAGTCGCCAGCTCCTCACCGTCAGGCAGAACCACGTAACCCGTCACCGCCACATTGTCCGTAGCCGCATCCCATACCACCTCCACCTCGCTGCCAGACACAGCCCTGGAAGACCCGAGAAGTCAACTTCTTAGTTCACCCGTCCGTGCCAAGTCGCTAGGG
>CP070666.1:5411449-5413294 GCA_020351775.1 Gemmatimonadota bacterium
GCGCTTCGGCCTGGTTCACCTTCGATGCCTTTGAGAAAAGCAGGCGATTTCTGCACGATCCCCAGGCTCGCCACGACCGCCTGGTGCTGTTCGAACTGCGTTTGCGCCGAGCTTTGCAGCAACTGGAACAGGTCGGCAACCCGGTGTTCCTCAGCGAGACCGGCTTCCCCTCTGCTGTTGGGTACAAGCTGGAGGGTGACCGCCTGGTCGTGCCCCAGAACGACAACGAACGCTTCGGCCAGGCCATGCAGGAGTTCGCTGTCCTGCTTCGCCAGGTGAACGCCGACTATGAGGGGCGCATGCAGGCGCTCTATTTCTACGAGTGGCGTGACAACCTTTATCACGACAAGATATGGAACGTGGAGCAGAGCCCCATTCACGTTGCCTTTGGCTTGTGCGACCGTATGGGCGTGCCCAAGCTCGACATCGGGGCACTGGTGGGTGTCTTGCAGAGTGACTGATACCATATAGTCGGTCGATTTTTCGGAGGTCTGTGAGGATGCGCCTTGGGGCAAGCCTGGAGACAGGCAGCGAGGATCCGGAAGAAATCGCGCGTACGTATGCCATCGCAGGGTATTCGGCCGCGGTCTGTCCCCCGCTGTGGTTGGAGCAGCGTGAGCGCATCCGAGCAATCCGTGAGGCATTTCACCGCCACGATGTGGTCTTGGCCGAGGTCGGCGTGTGGAACAACATGCTCCACCCCGATCCGGACCACCGCACAGCCAACGTGGAGGCCAATATCCACGCCCTGGCGCTAGCTGACGAGGTGGGAGCGCTCTGTTGCGTCAACATCGCCGGATCGTTTCACCCGGCCCGCTGGGACGCTCCCCATCCACGCAATTTGTCCGAGGAAGCCTTTGAACTTACGGTGCAAAACGTGCGGCGGATCGTTGACTCGGTCATGCCCAAGCGTGCCCGGTACACCCTGGAAACCATGCCCTGGATGATCCCCGATAGTGCCGACAGCTATTTGAGACTGATTGAAGCCGTGGATCGGCCGATGTTCGGGGTGCACCTGGACCCCGTCAACCTGATCAACTGCCCGTCGCGCTACTACGACAACGCGGGGTTCCTGCGAGAGTGCTTTGCCAAGCTCGGTCCCTGGATCGTTTCGTGCCACGGCAAGGACATCCTGCTGCGCGAACAACTCACGGTACACCTGGACGAGGTCCGGCCCGGCCTGGGTGCTTTGAACTACAACGTGTTTCTCCACGAGCTGAGCCGTCTGCGCGGTGACGTGCCCCTGATCCTTGAGCATCTTCCACCAGAGGAATATCCTGCCGCTCGTGACTATGTCGTCGGTGTGGCCACGCAAGCCGGGCTTTCGTTTCATACACCGAGAGGAGCAGCGTGAAATGAACGTCATCGTAGTCAGCGCTAGCCCCAACAAGGACGGCCTGACGGCTGCTTGCGCAAACGCTGCAGTTGACGGCGCAAGCCAAGCACGGGGACATGCCGAAGAGGTCAGGCTCAACGACCTGCAGGTTGGGCTGTGCGAGGCATGTGACAATGGCTGGGGCACATGCCTGCACGATCACGAGTGCCAGGTGGAGGACGACTTCCAGGTACTGCACGCCCGGGTGCTTCAGGCCGATGCTTGCGTGCTGGTAACGCCCGTCTACTGGGGTGAGATGAGCGAATCGGCCAAGGCCTTCGCCGATCGCTTGCGACGTTGTGAGGCCTTGCGCGGCGAGCGGAGTGGCCTGTCTGGCAAGCCGGTGATCGCCGTGGCGGCGGCCGGGGACAGCGGCAATGGCATGATCACCTGCCTGTTGAGCATGGAGCGCTGGATCGAGCACGTCCGGGCGCGCAAGTTCGATCTCATCCCCGTCAACCGTTGGAGCC
>CP070666.1:5413394-5428042 GCA_020351775.1 Gemmatimonadota bacterium
CTCCACGACGCCCACGATCTCGCGAGTCTCGCCCCAGAACTCCACCTGCTTGCCGATCGGGTCTTCGTTCGGCCAGTGGAGTTCCGCGAGCATCTCGTTCACGATCGCCACAGACCGCGTGTCGGGACGGTCACGTTCGTCGAAGTTGCGGCCCCGCACCGAGACGATGTCCATTGCCGGAAAATACCCGGACAAGATGAAGCGATACTCGGCAAGGGGGCGTTGTTGGGGAGTCGGCGCCTCTTGCCCGGGTACGTCGTACAGCGTATTTGAGTTGCTTTGCATCGGCAGATGTGAAATGGCTCCTGCAGATTCGACGCCGGGCAGCGTCTCCAACCGTTGAATCAACGATCGGTAGAAGCTGCTCACCGACTCTCCATCTGGGTATTCGCTCTGAGGGAGTGAGAGACGGAAAGTGAGAACGTTCTCCTCGTGCCACCCCGTATCCAATGACTGCAAATTGAAGAAACCTCGCACAAGTAGAGCCGATCCCACCAGCAACGTCAGAGCCATTGTCACCTCCGACACGACAAGCGCCTTCCGAAGGCGGCCGCGCCGACCGCCCGACAGTCCGCGGGCACCCTCCTTGAGCGACTCGGAGAAGTTGGGTAGAGAATATCTGAGCGCTGGGGCTACGCCAAATACGATGCCGGTCAACGTGGTCACGACTACGGCGAACGCCAGGACTCTGCCGTCGATCCCAACCTCTTCCACGCGTGGTGCCCAAGCGGGAATGAGAGATACGTACCAGCGGATGCCTGCCACCGATATCAGAATCCCGAGGATTCCACCCAAGAATGCTACCACCATCGAATCTGTGAACAGGTGACGTACAATTCGGGTTCTGCTTGCACCAAGCGCTCCCATCACCGCGATCTCGCGAACGCGTGCGGTGGCCCGTGTCAGCATAAGGTTGGCAACGTTGGTGCATGCGATCAGCAGTACGAGAGCTGCGGCAACGCTGCTAATCAGCATGCCGACTCGAGCTTCAAGCGGAACGATGTAGTCATCCAGATCTCTCGCGCCGGCGCTCCACCCTCCGTGTATTTCCGGGTAGCGCTGCGCCAGCTGCTCGGCAATGGCAGCCACCTCGGTATTCGCCTGCATCACGGTTGCGCCGGGAAGAAGTCTCCCAACTGGATTGAGCACGTTACTTCCTCGGCTCTCTTCGCCGGTGATGCCGAATGGCGTCCACACATCGGTCAGCGCCAGGCCAAAGCGGAAGTTCGGGGGCAAGATTCCGATGACGGTGAAAGGCTCCGCGTCCAGCTGGATCGTCTGTCCCAGCAGCGAGGGGTCCGAGCCGAAGCGGCGCTGCCACAACCCGCAGCTCAATATCGCGACGCGGTGGTCACCTTCTTCCTCTTCCTCGGGTCTGAAAGTTCGCCCAAGTATCGGCTGAACCTGGAAGAGCTCGAAGTAATTCCACGATGTCCGCTCCGAGCCCACTCTTTCAGGTCGGTCGCCGCCTGAGAGGTTGACATCGCGGGGATAGCTAGCGGCAATGTCCATCGTCCGACTCTGCTCGCGAAAATCGAGGAAGACAGGGATCGAGACGCTGTTGAAGTTCCAGCCCCGCTCCGGCATGGTGCTATACACGTGGACGAGCTGGTCCGGATCGGGAAACGGGAGGGACCGGAACACGTACACGTCGACGACGCTGAAGATCGTGACATTTGCCCCGATCCCCACTCCGAGTGACACAACCGCAACGAGGATCGCACCGGGGTGCCGGCGAAACGTGCGAAACGCATGCCGCATGTCCGCGACTGCGGAACGTACTAGTTCCCAGCCCGGCCCTTGGCCCATTCGTGAACGCTCTCTTCCCGCCTGTTTCCTGCGGGATCTCGTCATTTGGAGAAGCTGTCTGGCAAGGCCAACACTCGACGGCATCGCGTGTGCGCGGCGCAGTGCGCAGAACAACCGCTCTCGGAAGCCAAACCGAAGAACCTGCGACACCGAACGCAACCAGAGCGACGCGACCGCCTGCAAGCCACCGGACCTCCACTCGTCACGATGCAGTTCGCGAAAAGTCTCGACCGCTTCCGCGCTATAGAGTCTCCTGAACTCGGGCGGATAGGCCAGCAGGAGAAAGCGGTAGATTCTTTGTGGCAGCGAATCCCGCTCTTGGCTCAACGTCGGCTCCCCGGTTCCGGTATCAGCTTCCTCGCCCTTGCGAACCGCGCCAGCCGGTCCATTCTCGCCGCCTCCGCTCTCACCAGGCTCAAACCCTTTTCCGTGATCGCAAAGTATTGGCGACGCGCTGCGTTACTGCCGGCGAGCGAGGCAAAGTCCTTTGGTGTACCGTGCGGCTCTATAAGGCCTTGTTCGATCATCTTCTTGGCGGACCGATACAGGTTTGCCGGATCCAACTTCACCTCGCCGTCTGTGAGTCGCATGACGTCCTTCAATAGCCCGTACCCATGGCGCGGACCCTCGGTGAGCGCCAGAAGTATCAGGAAGTCCCGCTGGTTCACGGCGGCAAGTTTGTCTGTTGTTGGTGATGGCTTCATGGCTGCTCCGTATTCGACTACGCGCAGCCAAACTACTAGTCGAGCGACTAATAGTCAACTGACTAGTATCCTCCAAGATGTAGCCGTCGATGCCTGCGAGCGCCGATCGAAGGGCATCGAACGAGAGCGTGTAGTTTGCGGTCACGAAAACGGGTGAATCGTCTCCGGGCCGACCCAACGTGTATAGTCCCGGTGCAACTCGATGACGATTGCGCCTCCAGCCCACTCGAGCCAGGATGTGATCCCAGCGATCGGCAAACGTCAGAGCGCTGGTGGTGTGCCGGATGTCGCGCTCACCAGGATCCGACGCCACTTCAACTCTCGTGCTGCTTCGCGGAGTACAGCATCGAGCTCCACAGCACCGCGGCAAGAACGATGAGCACGCCAACCAGCGCCAACGGTGCTGAGAGCGTGAATCCCGCAGCAGCCACAACCAACCCGAACACGCCGAGCATGAGGGGCTCACCGCGGCTGTGAATCCGGGTGCCGAGCCAAAGTCCCCATAGCGTTGCCAGGGCAGCGACGATCGAAAGTGGGACCCAAGCGGCGGGCGGCAGCGACCAATTCAAGCCACCTACTAACTTCACGAGGCCGTATATCGCTACTGCCACTACGATAACCGGTAGCCCGAATACCACCACGATGGCGTTACACTGGCAAGTTGAATTGCAGCAGTTGCGTGGCATGTCGTTCCTCCTTTCGCAGCGCTCCGCAGAACACTGCTCAGTGCTCTCCGCCCTCTTGCTCCGACTCTGCCTCTGAATCGAATACTTGGCGGGCTCTTCGTCGCAGCCGTTCCTTGGCATCTTCCACACCCGACAGTGCTTCGTCGAGCTCGTCCAGTTCCCGCGCGTGGACCATCAATCCCTCGCGAATGAACAGGGCCGCTGCCTCGGAGCGGCTCTTGAACGCACCGGTCTCAACCCATTGATCGAGCTTCTTGCTGGTTTCCTCGTTGACCCGGACCATCACGACCTGGTCCCGCGTGGTCCGCCCCATCTCCTTCAGGGAGTCCGACAATCCGCCAGCCATGCACACGACCCTGAGGGGCCCTTCGGTCTCCGCTTCGCAACATCCAGTGTCGAGGTCGATCCCCTTGTCTTTCAGCTCGTCACGGATGCTTTGCCAGATCTTGGAGAGGTTGATCTCCGTCATGAGGTCCTCGCCGAAGCTGTAGTGTGGTATGCTGTATTTGCATTACGCATTACGTATTTCCCCACCGGATGTTTCAAAACCCGAGCATCTAGCCGCGCGGGGCCCGAGAGGCGAGGCCCCTGCCGCCTGGGCGAGAATACATAAGCTGCTATGTGTAAATGGGTTAGGTGTTAGCGGCGGTGGTGCGGTGACGTGCCGATGATGGGAATCGGGTTTGCGCCGATGTGTAGGACCGTGCCCAACCAGCGCGCAAGCTCCCAGATGCGCCTGTGTGAAGCGGGTGCCGCGGGGCCTCCAGCTGAAACAAAACGCACCCCGCCTCCGTTATATGAACCATTCATATAGTTTATGTGAATGATTCATATAGAGTCACTTTGTGTATGCCAGGTGGTCACTTTGGACGGACGAGTTCGCCATGAAAGATGCAAGCGAAGCCCTTCCTCTCACCCCACTCACGTATCATATCCTGCTCGCGCTCGCAGATCATGACAGGCACGGGTACAGCATCATCAAGGAAGTGGAGCTGCGAACCGGCCAGAGCATGCAGATCGAAACCGGCGCGCTGTATCACGCGATTAGGCGAATGCGCAATGAGGAGTTGATCGAGCCGGCGCCCGCAAATGAGAGCGAGTCGGCCGTAAATAGCCGGAGACGGACATATCGACTCACGAAGTGGGGACGGAGTGTCCTCGCGGCGGAATCCGCGCGGTTGAGGCAGTTGGTGGACATAGCCGAGGCGAAGCATGTGCTTCAGGCGCGGACAACATGAGTCGCCGCAATCCTCACGAACCCTCGGCGTTCTGGCTCTGGCTCGTCCGCGGGGCGCTGCTGTTTCACCCGTCGCGGCTGCGCACCGAGTACGGGATGGAGATCGAAGACGTATTCCGGGCTCGCGTCAGAGATGCTCGCAGAGTGACCGGCGTTGGCAAGCTGTTGGTGTTTCAGCTGAGAGAGGTGAAGGGCCTGATACGCACGGGGCTAAAGACGAGATGGGAAGGCCGTGCAGCCGGCGCGGCTTCGGTGAATCCCCCGGGCGGCCAACATAATAGGGAAAAGAACGGGATCATGGACGGAACATTCGCAGATCTGCGGCTGGCGCTGCGTGGACTCAGAAAAGCACCAGGGTTCACTGTCTCGGCCGTGGCCATTCTCACCCTGGGCATAGGTGCCAATGTAACCGCGTTTTCGGCACTAAAGGTTGCGGTCCTCACTGCACCCCCGTTCCCCGAAGCAGAGCAGCTGGTCAGTGTGGATCTGACTCGTACGGAGAACAACACAGAGCGGGTCTCGCGCTGGGCGTATCCGTACGTCCGGCGCCTCGCTGATTGGCCGGAGCGCCTGGTGGATCCGGTGGCCAGCTACAGGCACGGGGTAGCGACGCTCACCGGTATCGGTCCCGCAAGCCAACTCGCCACTGAGGTGGTGTCGCCGGGCTACTTCGACGTGGTTGGTTATCCGCTCGCGCTGGGGCGTGGCTTTCGGGGGGAGGAGGCAGATCCCAGCGGGCCGTACCGCGTGGTCGTGGTGTCGCACTCGTTTTGGCAATCCCGGCTTGGTGGAGAACCCAGTGCTCTGGGACGGGATATCGAGCTGAACGGCGAGGCGTTCGAGGTGGTTGGTGTGGCCCCGCGTGGGTTTTCGGGGTTCGGGGGAAGCGCATCGCTGTGGGTACCGCTGGGTAGCTACGCCGTGTTCCAGCCAGGAGTGCTCCAACAGGCCGGGAATCATGTGGCATGGGTGGTTGGACGTCTTCGTCCTGGAGCTACCGTCGCGGCGGCCGATGCGCAGATGGAGGTGTTGGGCCAAGCGATCGCCGCAGAGTGGCCGAGACCAGACTCCTACGGAGCTGGTGTGCGTCCGTTCACCGAGTTGTGGACCAACCCAAATGCGCGTAAGGCGTCGATGCTGTTGGCATTCGCCGCCGGTCTGGTGCTCCTGGTGGCATGCGCAAACCTGGCGGGGTTGCTGTTCACCAGGGCTCGCAGGCGGGTACGCGAGGGGGCGGTCAGGCGCGCGCTGGGGGCCTCTCGCTGGCGCCTCGTTCGATCCTATCTCCTGGAGAGTCTCACCCTCGCGGCGCTCGGCGGAGCGGCGGGTATCGCCTTGGCGGTGTGGGGCACGAGTCTACTTGCGGCGGCATGGCCAGATCAGTTTCTCCAGGGCAGTAACACCGGCCTACGGGTGATCGACCCGGAAGGTCTGGCACTCGATGCGCGCGTGATGGCGTTCGCACTTCTGATTTCAGCCTTTGCAGCACTGCTGATCGGACTGATACCTGCGCTCCGAATATCATCATTCAATATCACGGACCACTTGAAGGAAGGCGCCGGCGCAGCCGGGCGGCGCACGAGGCTTGCGGGCGTTGACCCGCAAATCGTACTCGTGGGTGCACAGGTCTCTCTCGCGTTGATGCTACTTGTAGGAGTCGGCCTGATGGGCAGTACGGTCGGGCGTCTGCTTGGAGTCGATGAGGGATTTGAACCCGATAGACTGCTTTCGTTCGAGTTCTCCACCCCGCAAGCTGTGCCACGACTCGACCCGCGCGACGAAGCGATGTGGCGTTCGCATATCGTTCTCTCGGCACAGTTCGATGACCGGTTCCAGCAGCGCCTGAGCGCTATTCCCGGTATTGAGGGAATTGCGTTTTCATCCGGGGCGATCCTGAAACACTTCGAAGCGGTGCTCGGCGTGAGGATCGAAGACAGCGAGTCTGGTATGACCGATGCTGGTAGCGTCGGCGCAGTACCGGTCTCGGACAACTATTTCGATTTGCTCGGCATCCCCATCGTCAGGGGTCGCGCGTTCGACCAGTCGGACGGGCTGCGCGGTCCGCCGGTCGTAGTGCTGAGTCAAACAGCCGCGTCGCGATACTTCCCCAATCAAGATCCGATCGGCAAGCGGGTGACGACATTCTTCGCGCTGCCCGGCAGGGAAACCGCAGAAGTGGTGGGAGTCGTCGGTGACGTCATATACACCGGTCCGGACCAGGAAAGATGGCCTGTCGCCTACTACTCGCTGCGAGATCGCAGCGGCCCGAGGTATGCGACGGTGCGAACCACGGGAGACCCAAACGAGGCAATCCGGCTGATCCAGGATGAGCTGTACGCGTTGGACCCGACAGTTGCCATGCGTAACGTCACCACGATGAACCGACTCATCGCTGGTTCTATCGGCGATCGTCGCGTCATTTTCTGGCTGCTCACCATCTTCGCCACAATCACCGTTCTCTTGGCGGCCGTGGGCACCTGGGGAGTAGTCGCATATTCTGTCGCGGACCGTCAGCGAGAGCTTGGACTGCGCATTGCACTGGGAGCTCAAGGCACACGTGTTCTTCGCTTTGTCCTACGCAGGAGCACGATTACAGCTTTGATTGGCGTTGTGATCGGCCTTGCCGGCGCATGGGCCGGCAGTCGCGTACTGGAAGCGTTTCTCTGGAACACGAGTGCACATGATCCTAGAGTCTTCCTGGGTGGAGCAGCCCTCCTATTTGCAGTGGTGCTCGGTGCCAGCTACCTGCCTGCCCGCCGCGCGGTGCGCGTGGACCCAGTTGAAGTGTTGAGAGCGGCGGAGTAGCGGGACACGGTTAGCCGGAGGCTCGCGGGCGTCGTGACGTTCTCGCATCCCTGTTCTCCCGTGGCATGCGGGGAGCAAAGAACGCCGCTCCGGGAACGGTCCGGTACCCGACAGCGCTCCGACCGACCGGGTGTATCGGACGACGTCCTACTGCTCCCGCAGCGCCTCGACCGGATCCACTCTGCTCGCTCTCCGCGCCGGTATCCAACTCGCAAGCGTGGTCGCTCCCAGGATTAGCACCGCGACCCCGGCCAGTGTGATCGGATCCGTGGGACTTACCTCGAACAGGAGGCTCCGCACTACGCGGGACGCAGCCAACGCCGCTCCCAAACCGAGGACCAGACCCACACCCGCCATGAGCAGTCCACGTCGCAGCACCGTCGTCACCACAGTGCTGGCCTCGGCGCCCAACGCCATCCGTATGCCGATCTCGTTGTACTGTTGCTGCACGACATATGAGAGCACGCCGTAGATCCCGAGAACTGCAAGGATCGCCGCGAGGGAAGACAGACAGCCGAATATGAAGATGGCAAACCTGGGTTGCTCAACCGCCCTGGAGCCGTCGATCGCGTCATCGAGGCGGAACACCTGAACCGGAATGTCGGCATCGACCGACCGGACTGCGCGCCTTATCGCTGGAGCGAGCGCATCCACACCCAAGTCCGAGCGCACGATCAGCCACTCGCCCCAGAACGGGATCTGCTCGAATGGCACGAAGTACTTGGAGAACGGCTGCATGTCGAGCCGGTAGATGGTGTTCTCCGCCACACCGACCACCGTACGCCACACGGAATCGCCCGGGACCGGGACCATAACCCGCCGCCCGATGGGATCCAGATCGGGCCAGAACCGATCTGCCATCGCGCGATTGACCACGATCACCGGTGGCGCATCTTTGGAGTCCTGGTTGGTGAAGTCACGACCGGCGAGCAGCGGTATTCCTGTAGTCCGCAGGTAACCGGGGGTCATGCACGTGCGGTGGACTATCGTTTCCACGACCTCGTCGGGGGTCTCGATCACGGTTGGCGGAGAAGACCATCCGCCGACGAACGGCATTTGGCCGGCAAATGCGAAGCTCTCTATACCAGGGAGTGCCTCGATCTGAGCGGTAAGGTCTCTGTAGAGGCCGCGTGTGGTGTCGCCCCAGTCCCGATACCGCGTCGGCGGGCTGATCCACGACACAATCAGATTCGCGCTCTCGATGCCCGTGTCGACCCGCATGAGGCGCTGCAGACTCCTGACGAACAGGCCGGCGCCGACGAGAAGTACGAAAGCGATCGCAACCTCAGCAACGATGAGTCCGGCGTGGGTACGACTACGCCGCCGTGCTCCCGCACTCCCCCTGCCGCCGTCTTGGAGCACTTCCATAACCGACGTCCGCATCGCCCGGACTGACGGCAATATGCCGGTGACCAGGCCGGTCGCCAGGGCCAGCGCGGCGGCGAACGCCAACATCCTCACGTCAATGGCGATTTCCTCGGCCCGAGGCAGACCACCGGGGAACGCCGCCACGAACGGCCGCAGGCAAACCAGCGCCACGGCACATCCTACGACGCCGCCGATCAACGCCAGGAGGACGGTCTCGCTCATGTGCTGAGCCACCAATCTCGCGCGGTCGGCGCCCAGCGCTTGCCTCAAGCCCAGTTCCCGTTGGCGCTCGGTGGCGCGCACCAGCAGCATGTTCGCGATGTTCGCACAGGCGATCAGCAGCACCAGACCTACGGCACCGAGGAGCATGATCAGCCCGGCACGCCAGTTGGCCACCACCAGTTCCCGGCGCTCGATCAACCCGATTCCGTGCTCCGCCTCCTCAGGGTGTAACTCGCCGATGCGACGGGCGACTGCGTCCATCTCCCGCTGAGCGCGATTCAGAGTGATTCCAGGCTTGAGACGGGCAATGACCTGGAGGCTGCCGGCGTTGCGCACCGTAGAGCTCTTGAACTCGTCGGTGAACGTGACCCAGAGATCCTCGCTGGAGCCATCGAACCTGAAACCTCGGGGCATCACACCGATGATCTCGTGGCTGACACCATTCAGCGATATCGACTGACCGATCACCCCGGGCTCGGATCCAAACCGGCTCAACCACGTCCCGTGACCCAGTACTACCACCCTCGGTGCACCGACCTCGTCGTCCTCCGGACCGAACAGTCGACCCACTGCCGGCCGCGCTCCGAGCGCAGCCAGCACACCCCAGGAAACCGCAGTTCCTCCGTACCGCTCGGCCTGATCACCACCGGTCATGGTGAGCGACGTATGGCGGTACGCTCCCGCGGCTTCGAAGGGCTGGCCCATCTCGGCCCAATCCAGGAATACCGGATACGGCACGGAGTACAGACCCCCGAGTCGGGACAGGTCCGGGTTGCGGCCCGTCACCTCCGGATCGACCCGAAACGCATTCACGAGTCGGTGGGACTCGGGGAACGGCAGCGGTCGGAACAGCATCCCGTCCACCACGCTGAAGATCACGGTGTTGGCGCCGATGCCGAGCCCCAGAGTCGATATCGCTGCCAAGGTGAATCCGGGCCGCTTGCGGAGACCTCGGAACGCGATCTTGGCGTCGTAGGCCAGGGCCACCACAGCGGTGATCAGGCTATTCGGTCGCCTGCCGGTCGTACGAGTCTGGCGCGGCGAACCGGTCACGAAGCGTCCGATGATGGACAGTGCATGCTTCCAGTACCACAGACGGGCGAGCAGGAGTGGACGGGAGCCAAGTTGTGCCAAGTACTCCTCTCTGGCGTCGCCGAGAATGCTGCGGCCGGCGATGCCGGGGGGTACGAATCTCGCCAGCAGCCACTCTGCGAGACGCGGAGGTCTCGAATGCTCGGTCATGGTTTGGGCTCTCCCAGGACCCCCTCTAGCCCCTTCCAGAATCGGAACAGAGCGTCGCGAGTCGTTTGCAGTGCGGCTACCCCTGCGCGCGTGACAGTGAATCGACGCCGTGGATGGCCGCCTCGACCGGGTGTAGTCTCCTCCACCTCCCATTCCACGTACCTCTTCTCCTCGAGGCGCTCCAGCGTCTTGTATAGGGCGCCACGTGAGACACGCCTACCGGCGCGGCGGTCCAGCTCCCGCAGAATCGACAGTGCAAATCCCTCGTCTTCTAGTTGCAGGATGGCGAGCAGAACCAACTGTTCGAACTCGCCAAGGGAGGCAATAGGCATGAACCACTCCATTGTCGCAATTGTCTACATCGATGCAGGCATTGTAGGCATCGATACTGGACCTACGGGAACGGACGGCCGGAAGTTTCGCGCTCCTTCGTGTCGCGGCCTATGCGATGCTCACGATGCGCGTGCGTTTGCCCGCGCGCATCGTCGCCGTGACGCGGTCGAGTCCACAGACGTTAGAAGCCGCGGACGGCTGGAACTCCACCTCGGCGCATCGTCTCGCTGCAAGGCAACGTCCCGCGTCCTCGCCGCTCATGACACCACGAATACGGTCTGCTGCGCGTCCATATCCTCACACCTGGCCACATGGTGTACGGCAGGGTAGTTTGGCAATCGGACCACGCTACGGACGGCCTGTGCTGGGCAAGCCCCATATCCCCCTTGCGTTCTCCGCCGCGGAGAGCCGTGAGATCCGTTTCATGTTGAGCTCCTGGGAGACTCGAGTTCGATGCCCCCGTTGTGGGCATGGCCTCAGGGCGTCTGGTCCCATCAGCAATCCCGAACCGACCGGCCTCTACTTCCGTGTCTCCTGCAGACCGTGCCGGCGGATGGCCTTCATGAGGATGGTTGCCAGCTGAACGATGTCTGAAGACTTCCAGACTCCCGTCACGTTCTCGCGCGAAGAGATAGCCGAGATCCGCGTAATGCTCTCCACGTGGAGCACGCCGACGATTTGTCCCCGGTGCAAGGGTGACTTGACCGTTGAACAGCAGGAAGCGGAGGAGCTGAGAGGACGGATCTACTTGGCGTGCCGTGCCTGCAACCGCATGGCGTTCATCTCGAGGCACTCGGGTGGAGGTTCCTCAGACCGATAGTATTGACGACCCAAGGCTTGAAGCTCCCCCGCGGCCTTTCTTCTTCCAGATGAGCTCTCCCAGTCTGGTGTCCGGACTTGCGCCTATAGTCGTCGCAATAGAGAGGGGATGACGCGGTTGGACTGCCACTGCTCACTCGAGCGAAGGTGCGACTAAGTCGGGTTCTCGGGCGTCTCACTGTTACACGCTCCGTGATCACCGGACCCAACAAGTCATTCGATCGGTCACCAATTCCGAGGTGAATCGCCGATGAACAATTGTGCTGGGAGTCGTCGCATCCAGGCCTTCTGCCAATTCGTACAACCGTCATCCGGTGTGATGAGGCTCGCCGGTCTGAGAGGGTGCATCCGAGACTGCGTGACCGGACTCCCTATCGTTCCCATCCTTCTTCTTGGCTGCGGCTCCTGCGACACTCGAGTCGGAGGCTGGCGCGGAGTCGTTGACACCCTTCCTTCCGGCCAGATTCTCGTGGCCAACACTGCTGACGGAAGGTGGCTTGAAGCCGATGCGTGGCGGATCGTCGAGGATCTGCGAATGGGCACACAACAAGAAGACGCTCCTGATCTGTTTGGCAACGTCGGTTCTGTGGAGGTCGACCCCGAAGGGCGCGTGTGGGTGCTCGACGACCAGGCGCTGGAGATTCGGGTCTTCGACCGCGAGGGACGGTACGTCCGAACCGTCGGGAGGGAGGGTGGTGGACCCGGAGAGTTCAGAGCACCGCAGGCGATTCATCGGAGCCCGGATGGCAACATGTGGGTCCCGGATCCCCGGAACAACCGGGTGTCCATATTCGATACCAGTGGTACGTACGTCGAAGGCAGGTACATGAGCGGTGGCTTCGGCTCGACACGGTGGCCCGGAGGGTTTGACCGGCTGGGTTACTACTATCTGCCCATTCGAATCGTCGAGGATATCGACGGCCTGGCTCTCGTACGGTTCACCACTGCTTATGCGGTGATCGACACCCTGCAAGTTCCCACCGACCCCAAGGAGCGGGATGTCTTCGAACTCCGGATCCGCGACATGCGTGCGACGCTGAACGTGCCGTTTGCCGGGCACTTCGCATGGAGACTCGCTCCGTCCGGGAACTTTTGGGGCATGCTGGCGGACGAGTACCGACTGTACGAGTTGAGCCCAAGGGGCGATACGCTGCGGACGGTGACTCGCGAGTTCACACGGCTTTCCGTGACAGACGCTGAGATGGAGGCAACGCGAGTCGAGCTCGAGCCGTTTATCCGGGCTGGCGGGGATGTTGATTGGTCGAAAATTCCCCGCACCAAACCTGCAGCAAGAGATTTCTTCATCGACGACGAGGGAAACCTCTGGGTCTTGCCAGAGACGGCTGAGGAGGATGCTGGGCGTCTTGTCGACGTCTTCGCAAGCGACGGTCTGTTCCTCGGTGCCGTCCGCCTGCCGTTCGAGATCGAAATGGCACCGCGTCCTCTGATCCGTAACTCCACACTCTATTGCGTGACCAAGGATGAGCTAGACGTGCCCTACGTTGTGTGGGCGAAGATCGTGAAGCCCTGAGCGGAAAGGTCGTGGACGGTCGTCGACCCGATAAGCCGGCGCGCGGCGTTGGCTCGACCCGGGGGTCGTTGGGGTCTCTGGTCGACCCCTATGGCCCTCGCTGGAATGCACGCCTGGAACTCACGGAAAGATCCCGAGCTCCTCATACGTGATAACGACCTTCCGGATCGCCAGCGCCATCGCCGCGGTCCGCAGGTCCACTTTGGGTCCGAGCCGCTCCTTCCCTTCTCGCAGCTGCTCGTACGAGAATGCCATCGTCTCTTCCAGACCAGAGTTGACGAGGTCCAGCTCGTCGGCGCCGTGCGCCAAGAAGCGGAGTTCCTGCGTGGTGAACTCTTTGCCCGTGGACTCCTCGACGGCGTCGAGCAGGCGGAGATACGCGCTCTCATCGAATCGCTTCTCAATGCGGCCGAAGCTCACGTGCTGCAGGTTCTTGAGCCACTCGAAGTACGAGACTGTTACGCCGCCCGCGTTCAAATAGATGTCGGGGATGATCATGATCCCGCGCTGTTGCAGCAGCTGGTCTGCGTAGTCCGTGGTAGGTCCGTTCGCCCCTTCGCCGATGATCTTGGCCTTGATGCGCGGCGCGTTCTCCGCCGTGATCTGATTCTCCAGAGCAGCGGGCACGAGGATATCGCACTCCAGCTCCAGGGCGGCCAGCGAGGTGGGAAGCGGTGACGCTCCCGGGAAGCCCACCACCGTGCCTTGGTCCTGCCGGTAGGCCATGAGCTGCTCGAGATCGATGCCCTTGGGGTTCGCGATCCCGCCTCTGATCTCGCTTACGCCCACCAGAACCGCGCCGTCCTCGATCAGGAACTTGGCCGCGTGGTACCCGACGTTGCCCAATCCCTGTACCACGAAGCGCTTGCCGTCGATTCCGGATTTCAGGCCCAGTCGCTTCATGTCTTCGGAAATGCTGCACGCCTCGCGCAGGCCGAAAAAGACACCGCGTCCGGTCGCTTCGTTCCGCCCAGCGATGCCACCCTGGCTCACGGGCTTTCCGGTCACGCAGGCGTACGAGTTCAGTTCCGCACCGCACAGGGAGGCGTAGGTGTCCGCCACCCACGCCATCTCGCGCGGCCCCGTCCCCATGTCGGGCGCCGGCACGTCGAGCCCGGGGCCGATGAAGTGCTTGCGCCACAACTCGAAGGTGAAGCGTCGCGTGATCCGCTCCAGCTCGGCAGGGGAGTACCCGCGCGGATCGATCTTGACGCCGCCTTTCGCGCCACCGAACGGGACGTTCACGACGGCGCACTTGTATGTCATGAGGGCCGCGAGCGCCATGACCTCGTCGTCGTTCACGGCCGAGGCGAAGCGAATGCCGCCCTTGGTCGGCTGGCGATGATGGCTGTGCTCCGCCCGCCAGGCATCGATCACCTCGATGGAACCGTCGTCGCGCCGTATGGGGAAACTGATGTAGTAGAGACTGTTGCAGCGCTTGACCTGCGCCAGCAACTCGGGGCTGGCGTCCACGTGAGCGGCGGCGCGGTCGAATCCCTTGTTGACTTCCTCGGTGAACTTGTATGCGGTCGACATGTGATCCCGTTCGGTTGGGTTCAATTCGGCGGCGAGTGGGCCTCGAATGTGCAATCAATATGGTCATCGCGGTTTGCGGTGGCCAACGGGACCCCGTCTTACTTGACAAAGCGCTCGCCGCGCGTGCAAATGTCCCCGATGCCGCCGCACATCCCACCGCCTGAGCCCCCCACGAGCGACCGCGACCTCCATCCGCTCGCGGCCGCCGCTGTTGCGCTCGTCGCGGTCAAGCTGCTGGCGCACATCGCTACGAATCTGTGGACGCCGTACGAGTTCCACCGGGACGCGTTCCTGTACATGGCCATGGGGACGCATCTCCGGATCCTCCACATGGACTTCCCGCCGCTCATCGCCCT
>CP070666.1:5428142-5468528 GCA_020351775.1 Gemmatimonadota bacterium
CAGGCTGGGAATCCCTCGCTCCTACGGCTCCTACGAAGCGCTGCTGGACGACCCCGAAATCGAGGCCGTCTACAATCCGCTGCCGAACCACCTCCATGTGCCGTGGACCGTCCGGGCGGCCGAGGCCGGGAAGCATGTACTGTGCGAGAAGCCGATCGCCTGCTCTGCGCGAGAGGCGCGCGAGCTGCTCAAAGTGAGGGACCGTACCGGCAAGGAAATCGGTGAGGCGTTCATGGTGCGCACGCACCCGCGGTGGCACGCCGTCCGTGAGCTCATCACGTCGGGCCGGATCGGGCATCTTCAGTTGGTATCGGGCCACTTCAGCTACTATCGCCGCGACCCCGAGGACATCCGCAGCCGCGTCGACTGGGGAGGGGGAGTACTGCTCGATGTAGGCTGTTATCCGACCACGCTCTCACGCTGGCTGTTCGATGAGGAGCCGGACGCAGTTGTTGGTGTCCTGGATCGCGATCCCGAACTGGGGATCGATCGCTTGGTGTCCGCACTGCTGCAATTCCCGTCAGGTCAGGCGAACTTCACGTGCGGCGGCCAACTGGTACCGTACCAGCGAATGCAGCTGCTCGGGACCCAAGGCCGCATCGAGGTGGAGATTCCGTTCAATGCCCCGGACGACCGACCGTGCCGGATCTTCGTGGACGACGGGCGCGATCTGGTGGGAGGGGGGATCGAGACGATCGATTTCCCGGCGGTAGATCAGTATGAACTGCAGGCCGATCGCTTCTCGGAGGCGGTACGCGGTCTCGGTCGGGTCCCCGTGCCGCTGGAGGACGCCATCAACAACATGGCGGTGCTCGATGCGCTGTTCCGCTCTGCCGAGACGGGGCGCTGGGAGAAGCCGTCTGAGTTCTGACCCCTGGCCGACCGGCGTCACTGCACGGGGTTGACCAGCGTTCCCACCGGTTGGATCGCGATCCGGACCTCGTCCCCCGAGCGGAGAGTGAAATCGTCCGGCGGCACGATTCCCGTCCCTGTCAGCAACACGCAGCCCTGCGGGAAGCTCGTCGCGCGATAGAGCCAGTCCACCAGTTCGGCCGGCGAGCGGTGCATCTGCGACAGGTTGGTGCTACCGGCGCAGACGACTTCCCCCGAACGGATGACCGTCAGCTCGATGCTGGTGTCGGGTGGGAGCGGTGTATCCCGCACGAGAACGGCCGGGCCGAGCGCGCAGGACCCGTCGTAGATCTTGGCTTGCGGCAGGTTCAGCGGATTCTCGCCTTCCAGATCACGCGCGCTCATGTCGTTGCCGATCGTGTAGCCGACGATCTCCCCCCTGGCGTTGACATAGAGCGCGAGTTCCGGCTCCGGCACGCTCCAGTTCGCGTCGTCCCGGATCTGCACCGGCTCTCCGTGCCCGCGCACCCGCCAGCCCGCCGCCTTGAAGAAGAGCTCGGGTCTAGCGGCCCCGTATACACGGTCGTAGAAGTCACCTCCACCGGCATGCTGCGACTCCGCCATTCGCGCGGCCCGGCTCCGCAGGTACGCGACCCCGGCGGCCCACACCTCCTGAGCGCCGATCGGAGCGAGGAGCGGCTCGTCCAGCCGAGGCTCACCAGGGCTCGCGGCCGCCACGGCGCGCAGATAATCGGCGAGCTCCACGCGGTTGACCAACGCATCCCACGGGTCCACCAGTGGGTGATACCCGCCGTTCGCTTGCAGGACCGGACCGCGTGCCGTGAGATAGAGCTTCACGGCCCCGCCCCTGCACCGCTGTCCGGTTCCCCGCGCGACCCTTTGAGACCGGCCTCGAGGGCCTCCACGATCCGGTCGACATCGTAGATGCACCCGACCCACGTGCCGCCGCTCCCTCGCTGCAGTGCGGCCCACAACCGTGTATCGGGTGGGAGCGCAGCGTGCGGCGCGAGCCCCGGGCGCGGCCCGCGTTGTTGCAGCAGCGCGCTGCATTCCTCGGGATCGAGCCTCCGGCCCTCAGCTCCCACGAGGTTGACGGAGCCCACTAGCCTCGTGCGATCGATCACTATCTCGATGAGGTCGCCGTCGCGGACCCGGCCGATCGGGCCTCCGTCCAGCGCTTCCGGTCCGATATGTCCCACACAGGCGCCGGTTGAGATCCCGGAAAACCGCCCAGCGGTGGGCGGCGGGGTGGGTCTTGTCAGCATGTCAACTACTCTGCACAATCAGACTGCGTTGGGCTAGTATCCTCGACCGGCCCGCGGCACCTCGAACCGGCAAACCGAACCAGGAGCCCTGATGGAAGTCTCTGGTGCCAATCTCGTGGGTGGCGAAGCGGTGGAAGGAACGGGGCCGGCCTTCCATGCGGTGAATCCCGCGAGCCGGAGGAAGCTGGGTCCAGAGTTTCGGGAGGCGGGACCCGAGCAGGTGGACCGCGCGTACAGTGCCGCCGAGGCTGCGTTTGAGGTTTTCGGGGACTCGACCCCACAGCAGCGCGCCGCTTTGTTGCGCGGGATTGCGGTCGAGATCGAGGGACTCGGTGAGACGCTTATCCAGCGCGCCCACGAGGAGACGGCGCTTCCAGCCGTCCGGCTCGAAAGCGAGCGGCTGCGGACCGTGAATCAACTGCGGCTCTTCGCTGACCTTGTGGAGGATGGCTCGTGGGTCGGTGCTCGCATTGATCCCGGTGATCCGGACCGTGCCCCCATACCCAAGCCGGACATCCGTCAGATGCTCGTCCCGCTGGGGCCCGTCGCGGTGTTCGGCGCCAGTAACTTCCCGCTGGCGTTTTCGGTGGCGGGGGGCGACACGGCGTCTGCGCTCGCCGCCGGCTGCACTGTCGTGTGCAAGGCACATCCGGCCCACCCCGGAACCGCCGAACTCACGGCACGGGCCACTGCGAAGGCGGTGCGCGATACCGAGCTGCCCGCCGGGGTCTTCTCGCTGCTGCACGGTTGGTCGCACGACGTGGGCCTGGCCGCCGTGCGGCATCCCTTTGCTAGGGCCGTCGGATTCACTGGGTCGCTGCGCGGGGGACGTGCGCTGTTCGACGCTGCAGCGGCACGACCGGATCCGATCCCCGTCTACGCCGAGATGGGTAGCGTCAACCCTGTGTTCCTCCTGCCATCGGCGGTTGCGGAACGGGGTGACAGCATCGCCGCGGGTCTGGCGCAGTCTATCACGCTTGGAGTGGGTCAGTTCTGCACCAATCCTGGTATCATCCTGGCTGTCCGTGGACCAGGCCTCGACCGGTTGCGGGAACAGCTCGCGGAGAAGATTCGCGCCGCGGACGCTGGAGTCATGCTCTACGAGCAACTCGGCAAGGCCTATGCAGACGCGCTCGAACGCGTGCGAGCGAAGGGGGTCGAGTTGATCGCGGCCGCGCCTCTGTCCCGGGAGTCCACAACATGTGCCTGTCCCGCCGTCCTCACGACGGACGTGTCGCGTTTTATTGAGGATCCGGACCTCCGGGAAGAGATGTTCGGGCCTGTGTCCATCCTCGTCACAGGACGTGATGTAGCCGACCTTGAGCACGCGGCCGAAGCCATGGAAGGACAGTTGACCGCCGCCATCCATGGAACCGAAGAAGAGCTGCGCACGCACACCCGCCTGGTGCGCCTGCTGCGGCGCAAGGTGGGACGCCTCATCTTCAACGGTTACCCAACGGGAGTCGAGGTGGGACACGCGATGCACCATGGCGGCCCCTACCCTGCTACCACCGACCAGCGGTTCACGTCGGTAGGCACCGCGGCCATCGCGCGATTTGCCCGACCGGTGTGCTACCAGGGCTTCCCCGAGGTAGCGCTGCCACCGGCGCTGCGGAACCACAACGCTCTCGGCATCTGGCGCCTCGTGAACGGTCAAATGAGCCGCGCCGATGTGTAGCACGGCCACCTAGCTCAGCGGTACCAACAGCGCCAGCACTACCGTCATGATCAGAGCCGTGATCCCAACCACGGCCGACAGAGGCGTCCACGACTTGAGCGTCTCGACCTCGGTCGTGCCTCCCATCTTGGAGAAAACCCAGAACCCGCTGTCGTTCATCCAGGTTCCAACCAGGGAACCCCCGGCGATCGCCGTGCAGACGTACACAACATTGAACGGCAGCGTGTCGGTCCCCGAGATCATCGCCGAGAGCATCCCAGCGGTCGTGATCATCGCCACGGTACTCGAACCCTGCGCGATCTTGATCAAACTCGCGACCGTGAAGGCAAGCCCGATATACAGCAGCCCAGATCCATGACGGCCCGCGAAGAGAGACTGGATTGCCGGTCCGACCTGCGCCGACTGCAGCATGGCGCCAAACGCTCCACCGGCCGCAGTGATCAGTATGATCAGTCCACCGCTCATCAGCGACTTCTCCACCAGGCCCGCCACTGCGCCGGGCTTAGGCCGGCGTTGTCGCACGTACAGCCAGATCGCAACTGCTGCTGCCAGCAACAGTGCCAAGTTGGCGTTCCCGAGCGTGGCCGTTATCGGAGCCAACATCGACCAGAACCGTGCCTCCTCACCCCGCGCCGCAACCATGGATGTGACGATAGTGTTCGACGAGATGAGCAGCACCGGAACCAAGATTGGCAGCAGCGACAACACGAGTGCAGGCAGTTCCGGTTTTTCGGCCGACTCCGACTCGGCGGCAACGGAGGTGTCGCTGCGTGGCACGACCGGCATGCGTTTATCCACCCAGCGTGCGAAAAACAGGCCGGTCACCGCGGCCGGCATCGCCACCATTACGCCGACAAGGATCATGGCTCCCAGATCGACATGTAGTATGCCGGCAATTGCCAATGGGCCGGGCGTGGGGGGGACGAGTGCGTGTGTAGCGGTCCCTCCTGCCGCAACGGCCAGGAGATACTTGAGGTAGTGGCGCCCGGTCCGCTGGTACATCGAGCGCGCGAGCGGGATCAGTAGATAGAACACAGTATCGAAGAACACCGGGATCGAGAGCACGAATCCCGAGGCCCCCAGTGCGGTAGCGCCGCGGCGTTCACCCAGAAGCGCAAGAAACGCGGCGACAACTCTGTCTGCCGCACCGCTCTGCATCAGCGCCGTGCCGATGATGGCGGCCAGCGCGATTACTATGCCGACGCTTCCGGCCATGCGTCCGAAGGCTTCGGCCACGCGGGCGATCTTCTCGCCAGCATCGCCCGGCGCGAGCAGGCTCACGACCATCGCGGCGCCGATCAGGGCCAGGAAAGCGTTTACACGGAGGACGACGATCGCGCCGATGATCGTGACCATCCCGATGAGCAGTATCGCGATTGGATGCATGGCACCCCTGTCGAAAGCGGAATTCGTAGAGTCGACGCGCTACCGTAGCAGACTGTGAACCGCCCGGTATGCCGGCTTGGGCTGTTACGCCGCGTCGAAGATGAGGGCTTGGTCGAGGCCCGGGAAGGCCGCGGGATCCACGAATCTGCTCGATTGCCAGACCCCGCGCCGCCGCGAGCTGGCGCAAAGAGACCCGCCCGGGATCTTCGTCCCCTCCGACGGGATCAGAGCCGCGGCGAGCAGGTAAACGGAGCCGAGCACGGCGCAGGCACCGTGCCGGCCGTCAGCCTACCGGATGGAGTTCCGGATTCCACCTGAGGAGCGCCTCTTCCACACCATGCAGGTGCCTGCGCATGCGTTCGACCGCGAGCGCCTTGTTTCTCTGCTCCAGGGCTTCGAGGATGCCGAGATGCTCTTGATGATCGCGCTCGCGAGAGATCCCGAACACTCGGAGGATAATGCGCTGCTCCTCTGCGAACAGTTCGGTCAGCACTTCGAGAAGCTGGGTCACCACCGTGTTGCCCGAAGCCAGTGCGATCTGCCGATGGAACGACATGTTGACAGTGCTCAACTCCTCGTCGTCCGCGAGTCGCTCCTCGGCGGCTGTGAGCAGCCTCCTCATCTCACTGATGTGCTCGTCGGTTGCGTGACGGGCAGCATCGGCCACCGCCTGGATCTCGAGCGGTGTCCTAGCCCTGATCAGGTCCACCAAGAGTTTCCTGGTGACGGTCCCCTGGTATTCCGGGCTGGCGAATACCAGAAAGTCGCCGCTGCGGCACACGTACACACCAGAGCCATGGCGGATTTCGACGACCCCAATTGTCTCGAGCTTCGCCAGCGCCTGGCGAACGGTCGGATGACCGACACCGAAGCGGCGCGCCATCTCCATGATCGATGGGAGGCGATCTCCCTCTTTGTAGTCGCCTGACTGGATCAGCTGCGTGATCCGTCGGGCCAACCTGTCCGACAGACTCTGCTTGTTCACAGGTCTGAACGCATTGCTAATCACACTGTCCCCTCGTCGTGACGCAACACCTAGTCCATCCGCCTGCCAATATACTCTGGCCGGCAGCATCAGTTGGGCGGTTCGCTGCCCGCCGCCTGCGCGGCTCGAATGACGGATTCGAATGCCGGCTTGGGCCGCCCTTCACGATCGAACAGGAGCGGGTAGTTGGTCCTGCCGGGGATGGGCCAGTTGTTCTTCCAAGAGCCGGCGTCCGTGACGCCCCTTGGGTCGTGCATCGATTTTGGACACTCCACCTCACCGCACTCCAAGCAGCACCTCCATGGTAAGCTGATCCAGCCGCTCGTAGGCATACCCGTCCTGTCTGATGGACTCCAAGTCCAGGCTAGCAGACCGCAGCTCCTGTACTCGCTCGGGACTGAACACGAGCCGGCTATCCGTTGCGCCTCCACGCGCAGCGATTTCCTGCAGTAGTCCCTGTATCTCCGAGTCAGCGTTGAACTGCGCTACCTTCTCCTTGAGAATGAGGTAGGTCCTCATGCTCCCCGCCGCGAAATCCCAGACGCCTTCCTCGTCCTCGGTCCGGTACGCGTGGCTGTCGAAGTGTCGCATCCCGGGCCACTTGGCGTCCTCCAACAGTTTCACCAGGAAGAACGCCGCCTTGGGATCCTCACTGCCAAACCGCAGATCCTGGTCGAACCTGCCCGGCTTCTGGGCGTTCAGATCGATATGGAACAGCTTGCCCGCCTCGAGGGCCTGCGCCACCGCGTGCGTGAAGTCGAGTCCGGCCATGTGCTCGTGGGCGACCTCGGGATTGAGCCCGACCATCTCGGGGTGGTCCAGCGAATAGATGAAGGCGAGCATGTGACCCGTCGTCGCGAGAAAGATGTCGCCACGTGGTTCATTGGGTTTGGCCTCGAGGGCAAACTTCAGCTGATACCCTTGAGAGCGGACGTACTCGCACAGGAAGTTCAGTGCGTCACGATACCAGCCGAGTGCCGCGCACGGATCCTTGGCGGCATTCGTTTCCACACCCTCCCGGCCACCCCAGAAGACGTAGGTCTCTGCGCCCAGCTCGACGCCCAGATCGATCGCCGCCATCGCTTTCTGAACGGCGTATTCCCGCACGCGTGGGTCGTTGCTGGTGAACGCACCATCACGGAACGCCGGATCGGAAAAGAGGTTCGTTGTCGCCATCGGCACCCGCATGCCAGTGGCTTCCAGCACTTCCTTGAATTCGTTGACGATCCGGTCTCGTTCCGCTGCCCCGGCGTCGCGGGGCACGAGGTCGTTGTCGTGCAAGTTCACCCCGTAGGCCCCGAGCTCCGCGAGCTTCTCGACGATGCGCGTGGGCGGTATCGCCGGCCGCACCTGTTCGCCGAACGGATCCCTTCCGGGATTGCCGACGGTCCACAGGCCAAACGTGAAATGGTGCTCCGGGCGCGGAGCATAGGCATCCTGCGTAGCTCGAGAGTTCATGCTGAAAATTCTCCGTTTGTAGGACGGCAAGACACGGCACCGTCCGTCGTTGGTCAGTAGATGGCCTCACACCGTGGCTTCCGTGTGTCCGGCGGACAGCTCAGACTCCGATAGAAGCTCAACGGATGGCTAGCCCTTGGGTAGCCGGCTGGGATCGGCATGTCTGAGAAAGTCTGGAAATACAGAATCGATGCGTCACGCCACCACTCCGCCTCCTTCTCTTGGATTCGCAGGAAGGCCTGCACATCCAGGAACCGTTGCTCGTCGATCTTACCTTCGACCGTCTCCCATGTGGCCCTCATCCATCGAACTGTATCGACTCCTGCATTGTACCGATGGACTAACTCGTCCCACAGCGTTCGACCGGATCTCATTGGCTCAGTCCACGGCACGTGGTGGAACCACAGGAGGAGGTCGTCGGGCACCGAGTCCCGATCCGCGAACCGGTCGCGCACCGGAGGGAAGTACTGCGCGACCGCGTTGCTCCCAGTCGCGGTCCGGTCAAACCCGATGCCTCCGCTGTCTGCGCGGCTGTAGTAGACCGAGGTCCAGTCAGCGCGTCCTCCTTCCACCCACGGTCCAGGCCCGTAGTGGTGCCCGCGGGCCATCTGATGCGCCAGCCCGAGCGGTGTCATGTAATTCACCACCGCCTCATGGGACGCGAGCATCATGACCTGCACCGCCGCGACCACCGCGGAATCGTTCGAGAACGTGAGGCGGATCCACTGTTCTGCGATCTCCTCGGAGGACAACGCATGATCCCACGCTAGGCGACCATAGGCATACCAGTTCGCCTGGTTGAAATCTGAGCCGGTCCAATCTCGATCCGTGCCGACGTTTGCCACGCCGGCGATCCCGGTGCGGGGATAGCCGTGCAAGGTGCCGTCTATGACGCTCCCTACGGTCGATCCCTCGCCGTCGGCGTACGTGTCCGCATCCAACACCTCTTTCCACATCGGCGCCAGAAACGCCAAATGAGTGTCCTGTCCCAGATACTCCTTCGTAACCTGCAGTTCCATCATGAGCGGTGTCTCGGGCATCGCTCCGAACAGCGGATGGAACGGTTCTCGCGGCTGGAAATCGAGCGGACCGTTTTTCGCCTGTAGCAACACGTTCTCACGGAATGCACCGTCGAGCGGCGTGAACTCGTCATATGCCTGGCGCACGCGGTCGACGGGAAGCTCGTTGCTGTAGACGAACGCTCGCCACATGACGATACCGCCGTGCGGACCGACGGCGTCCGCCAGCATGTTGGCGCCCTCTGCATGCGATCGATCGTAATCCTGCGGACCGGGCTGCCCTTCGGAGTTTGCCTTGACCAGGAACCCGCCGAAGTCGGGTATGGCACGGTAGATCTCGGCGGCCTTGCCCGCCCACCATTGCTGCACCGACGGATCGAGAGGATCGGCAGTACCGAGTCCGCCGATCTCCATCGGCGCGCTGAATCGCGCGGTCAGGTAAACCGTGATTCCATAAGGCCGGAACACGTCAGCCAGGGTGGCCACCTTGGCGAGGTACTCTGGCGTGAGCACCTGGGCATTCGCGTTGACGTTGGTGAGAACACTGCCGTTGATTCCGATGGACGCGTTGGCGCGGGCGTAGTCGCGGTACCGTGGTGAGACGGAATCAGGCAGCGCCTCCCATTCCCACAGGGACGAACCGGCGTACCCGCGCTCTACCGAGCGATCGAGGTTATCCCAGTGGTTGAGTAGGCGACGTTGAATCCGCGGCGCAGACGTTATCGCCAGATCTCGCAAGGACCGCTGCGTCTGAATGAGGCGGAGCAGTTCGAATGCTCCGTAAAGAACGCCGACGTCTTCATTCGCGGCAATGACGATCGCCTGTTGTCCCGCAACGCTCATGGCTCGCAGCACGAATCCCTCTTCGCCGGCTACTCGCAGCTCTTCGGCAATGGGCAGCGCGGCGATGATCGCGGATTCCCCGGGGGTACCAGCTACGATCGCTCCGTCGCGGGAGACCCGTGTCTCCGCCGGAAGCTCGGTACCGAGAAGACCCAGCAATCCCGTGGTCAGCTCGTCGCGAGTGGCGCGCAGCGTGGGCGATGAACCCTCCACCACCAGATACGCCGCGGCGTCGAGGTATTCCGCCAGCCGCATCTCGTTGCTGATCGGCCGGTACCGCAACCACAGATCATAGCCATCCTCGACGTGTTGCACCTCGTCGGGGGGCCGTCCGGGCGGGGAGCACGCAAGGACGGCCGCCAGGAGAGTCAGGTACTTGAGACCGGTCACCATGCTGCCCCCCTCACAAAGGTGTCTGTGGCATCTGGGCACGAATCGGCCATCACCCGCAGTACTCACGCATTCGCTTCACTCCACAGCCTGCTCGTCGAGCTTCACGGGGTCCATGCGCGGTACCAGCAAGTGCATGATGAATAGCGCCGCCACGTAGGCGAGTGCGAGGACGACGAAGATGGGACCGTAGTTGCCCCCCGTTGCGTCCAACAGGTCACCCGTGAACCGCTGGAACAAGAAGGCGGTGAACATGCCGGCGAAGCCGCCGATGCCGATCACCGACGCGACCGCCCGCCGCGGGAACATGTCGCTCACAGTAGTGAAGAGATTGGCGGACCAACCCTGGTGCGCCGACGCAGCAATGCTCACGATGGCGACGGCAGCCCACATGCTCTGGACCGTGGGCGCGAGCATCGTCGGAACGATCATCAAGGCCAACAGCAGCATGGTGGCCTTCCTGCCACGGTTGATGCTCCAGCCGCGCTTGATCAGCGCACCCGAGAGCCACCCGCCAGCCACCGAACCCACGTCGGCCGCCACGTAGATCACGACCAGCGGCAGCGCGAGCCCGGCCAGCTCCACACCCCAGTTCTCATCGAGGAATTTGGGAAGCCAGAACAGGTAGAAGAGCCACACGGGGTCCGTCATCGCCTTGCCGACGACGAACGCCCAAGTGGGACGGTGCTTGAGCAGGTGATGCCATGGAATCTTCACCGGCGGGTCCGCTGGATCGCTGCGGATATGGGCCAACTCGGCAGGCGAGACCTTGGGGTGCAGTGCCGGGTCGCTATAGGCAACTAGCCACAGGGGAATCCAGACGAGACCAAGCAGGCCGGTGATGATGAACGCCCAACGCCACCCCAAGGTGAGCGCGATCCAAGGGACTATCAGCGCGGCCACCACAACCCCCACGTTTGTCCCCGCGTTGAAGATGCCGGTGGCTAGCGCCCGTTCCCTCTTGGGAAACCACTCCGCCACGGACTTGACCGCAGCGGGGAAGTTCGCCGACTCGCCAGCCCCGAGGAATGCGCGCGCCGCCGAGAAGCCCGGAACCGTGCGTACGAAGGCGTGCGCCACCGCAGCCAGACTCCAGGCTGAAATAGCGAACGTGTAGCCCCACCGCACGCCGATGCGATCCATGAGGCGGCCCGTGACCAGAAGCCCAATTCCATAAGCGATGCTGAACCACGAGACGATGACGCCGTAGTCGGACTCGCTCCACCCCAGCTCGCGCGTGAGAGTTGGGGCTAGGATGCCGATGACTTGGCGGTCGACGTAGTTGATCGTCGTCGCAAAGAACAGCAGCGCCAGGATCGTCCAGCGAAAGCCGAATCCCCTTCGAGGGGGAGTGGAAGGGCTTGCGCCGTCGTCAGCCACAGCGTCGACCTGTCGTGGAACTGCCTCGCTAGCCCGGTGCACCCGTGACCCAGGTCGCCTGCTGCTGCGCTTCTAGCGCCAACTCTGTCGCGAGGAAACAGTGGGCCTGCGACATGGCTGTCTCCGTGCGGTTCACGACGTCGTCCACGATCTGCCGACCATAGGGAAGCTCGACACTACTGCAATCGATGTGGCGAGTGCTGTTGTCGTCGACGATGAAGAGGTGCTCCGGACCGTCGCGTCCGGCGATATCGATATTCTTCCGCACCTCGAGGTAGCCGTCCGTCCCCTCCACGATGATCCTCGTGTCTCCCCACACCCCCAGCCCGGCTGGAGTGAACCAGTCGAGCCGGACATAGCCCGTTCCGCCGTCGCCCCTCAGCATCATCTCGCCGAAGTCCTGGAAGCCGGGGTGCTCCAGATTCCGGTAGTTCGCAATCTGAGAGGCGACGACATTGCCTCGCGTCGAGCCGGTGAAGAAGAGGAACTGGTCGACCTGGTGGGACCCGATGTCGCAGAGGATGCCGCCGTAGGCGTCGGGATTCCAGAACCAATCAGGACGCTGCGTCAGGCCAACCTGGTGCGGGCCCAGCCCGAGCGTGTGGATCACCTGTCCGATGGCACCGGCCCTGACGAGTTCTCCTGCCTCGACGGTTCCCGCACTCTCGAAGCGCTCGGAGTACATGATGGAGTAGATACGCTGCGTCTCCGCCTGCACGCGACGGACCAGGGCGAGCTGCTCCAGCGTGGTGATGCCGGGCTTGTCAGCGATGTAGTCTTTCCCGTGCTGCATCACGCGGATGCCAAGGGGAGCCCGTTCGTTCGGGATGATCGAGGAGAGTATCAGCTGGATAGAGTCGTCTTCCAGGATCTCCCGTTCGTCCGCGGCGACATGGGCGTTGGGGAACCGCCTGGTAAACGCAGCCCGGAGATCGGGCTCCAGCACGAAGACCGATGCCAGCTCGCCGCCGCCTCGCGTGACGGCCTCGACCATGTGATAGATGTGGAAATGGTTCATGCCGATCACGCCGAACCGCAGCCGTGGCTCGGCCCGTCCGCGGCGTTTTGCGTGCACAGCTGCCGTGATCTGGCCGGGTACGGCCGCGGCGGCGGCCATGCCAGCGACCACCCCCGCCGACTTCTTCATGAGGTCTCTGCGAGTGATCTCGTGCATCATTCCCCCTGTCCCGCAATCGCACACCGATCGTTGCCGGTTGCTCGCCATTCTCGAACCGGGTGCCTATGTTGTCAAGCTGATATCATGATCTGATGCCTTTGCAGCCCCTTGTGGACGCCGATCGTGGCGGACTAGGGATGCGTTGGTCCACGTCCCGCCTTAGCGTCGGCCAGTCAGTCGCAGAGCGGGGCGTCGTCGCACCGCCGACGGCGGTCGCATAGGAGTCGAAGCAAAGCGGAGCCTGGGAGATGCCAGGCATGTTCTGCAACTCTCAGGCAAAGCGATAGGCGTCTCGAGCGAGGTCGTAAGCCAGCGCCCTGGCCATATCTCGCGCATCCTGCATGTCAACGATGTGGCGCGCGACGAGCCGAGCGAGCCAGGTTGCATCGACGCGGCGAGCCAGGTCGTGCCGTGCGGGGATGGAACAAAACGCGCGCGTGTCGTCGTTGAACCCGGCGGTGTTGTAGATACCTGCGGTTTCGGTCGTGCGCTGGCGATACCGGAGCATGCCTTCGATGCTGTCATGAAACCACCAGGGAGGCCCAAGTCGCAGTGCCGGGTAGTGGCCAGCGAGGGGGGCCAGCTCACGGGAGTAGGTCGCCTCGTCCAGCGTGAAGAGGATGAGACGGAAGCGCGGGTCGTTTCCATACGCACACAGCAGGTTGAGCAGATTCCGCGTGTACTCGGTCGCGACAGGGATGTCCGCACCTGTATTGGGACCGAAGCGTTCGAGGAAAGGCTGATTGTGATCCCGCAGGGCGCCCGCATGAAGCTGCATGACCAAACCGTCTTCGGTAGAGCAGCGTGCCATCTCCATCAGCATGTGGGCCTGAAACCGTTGTTGGTCCGCCGACGTGGCCTCGCCCCGGCGCGCCCGCTGGAACAGTCGGTCCGCTTCTTCGTCGGGCAGCCGCTGGGTCAAGGGCACCTCGGAGTCGTGGTCGGTGGCCGTGGCACCCAATGAGCCAAAGAACGCACGCCGGCTCTCCAGCACCCGGATGAACGTGGCGTAGTCGGAGATCGAACTGCCGTACAAGGTGGACAAACGGTCTATTTCGGCGTGCCAATCGGGTGCGGCCACTCGAAACGCCGCGTCGGGGCGGAAGGTGGGGATCACCCTGCCCTGCCAGCCGGACTCCCGGATGCGGCCGTGGCTCTCGAGGGGGTCGCTGGCCGCATCGGTGGTAGCGAGTACCTCGATGTTGAAGCGCTCGAAGAGTGCGCGGGGGCGAAACTCGGCCGTTTCCAGCTTCTCACGGATCTCGTCGTATATCACGGCGGCGGTCGCGCCGGTGAGGCGTTTTCGCACTCCGAACACGTGGTACAGCTCGTAGCTCAGCCACGCAGCGGTCGGCGTGCCGCGGAACAGGTGGAATTGCTCTGAGAAGAGCTGCCAAACCTTGCGCGGGTCGCGCTCAACGGGGGTGCCGTCGCAGGTAGGAATCCCCAGGCGCTCGAGCGGGACGCCCTGCGAGTACAGCATTCGGAACACATAGTGATCCGGCAAGACGATCAGCGCCGTGGGTTCAGGAAACGGGCTGTCGTCGGCCAGGATCACGGGATCCACGTGACCGTGCGGGCTGATGATGGGAAGATCGCGCGTCTCGTCGTACAGCGACCGGGCGGTCTGCCGGACGGCGGGATCGGGATCGAAGTAGCGGTCCTCGTGCAGGACCAGGTCGTCCGGTGCCGGGATCGGCTCACTCATTTGCGATGCTCCTCTCTCGGCCGCGCCTGTGCTCGAGGCCACTGAGCCGGTGATTTCAGCGATTCGAGGGGTGCACCACGCTGCTGCGTGCGCACTGCCGGGTCGCATCTCGGCTGATAGGGTGCACTGCACGCACGAGGCGGCGCAAGTGTCGCAAGCGTGCTGCCGAGCTACGTCGAAACAGCGAGAGACTATGGAACATTCGCCTTGGGAGCAGACTGCATGGGCCGGTGGCGTGCCGGAGCTGGCGGTCTTGCGACCGCCGCCTTTGGTGGTACCATCAGACGCACTACTAAACCACCGAATGGCGAACCGGACTATTATGGTTCCCCGTTCTACCGTTGACCGACCCACAGTCGAGCCTCGATAGAAGCTGGTTCATGAAGGGAGATCACCGTGCGCCGTGAGCAGTGGGAGACGTTCAAGAAGGCCGCGAGGTTAGAGAAACTCGATGGCGTACCCATGGCGCTAATCATCGACAGTCCGTGGATACCTGGGTATCTAGGCCTGAGCCACATGGACTACTATCTCGACCCGGAACTCTGGTTTCGGTCGAATCTGAAGATCCATGAGGAATTCCCCGACATCATCTTCGTCCCGTCATGGTGGGCCGAGTACGGGATGGCGGCTGAGCCGTCGGCGCTTGGAGCCAAGATCAAGTTCTGGCAGGACAATACGCCGAGCCAGTATCAAACCCTCGTTCGCATCGAGGATCTGGAGAGCCTCCCGGAGTATGAGGTCGAAGCCGATGCCTTCATGGGGCTGACGCTGCACCGGATACGGATGCACCGCCAGCGAATCCTCGATACCGGCGAGATTCTCCCGCTGGTCACGGCGCGGGGACCGCTGTGCACGGCGGGGTTCGTTCGCGGCATCACCGAATTCATGATCGATCTCATCGAAAAGCCTGAGTGGTCCCACAAGCTGATCGATCGTTGCACAAGCCTGATCATCGATTGGCTGAAGGCGCAGTACGCCACGATGGGTGACACGGTCGAAGGGATCTTCCTGCTGGACGACATCGTCGGGTTCATCAATGAAGATCACTACATGGAGTTCGCCCACCCCTACCTGAAGCAGATCTGTGACGCGTTCCCGCAGCATTGGGTCAAGATCTATCACAACGATGCTGACGTCACGGCCTGCCTCGACCACTTGCCCGACTGCGGATTCAACGTGCTGAACTGGGGCAAACAGACGGACATCTCGGAGGTGAAGGAGCGGGTTGGTGACCGCATGTGTCTGATGGGGAATGTGAATCCCCTCGAGGTCGGCGTGCGTGGTACACCCGACGAGGTTCGGGCTGCCACACTGGAGGTGCTCGAGAAGAGTGGTGGTAGGGGTGTGATCCTGTCCGTGGGTGGAGGGGCGAGTCCGGGCATGCCGCGCGAAAACATCCTCGCCATGCTGCAAGCCTTGGACGAATACAACGCCCACTAGCACGCATGCGCGGACCGTGAGTGCAACCGGGGCCGGCTCACCGCTGGATCCGAGCTGAACCTCCCGTGGCGAAGGCCCGGACCTGTTCCAGGGTCGCCATTGTGGTGTCACCGGGGAACGTGGTGAGCAGAGCGCCGTGCGCCCAACCCAGCTTCACGGCCTCGGCCGGTGTCTCACCAGTCAGCAGCCCGTAGAAGAACCCGCTGGCGAATCCGTCGCCGCCTCCGACCCTATCGCGGATATCGAGATCGCACGTTGGGGCCGCATGTGGCTTCCCTGATACCCACGCAACCGCGCTCCAACTATGGCGGTTTGTTGAATGCACCTCGCGCAGTGTGGTCGCCACCACCTTTATCTGTGGGTGCCGTTCGACTACCCGCTCGATCATGGCCAGGAATGCGGTCGGATCGAGCTTGGACTGGTCCGCCACCTCGGGGCCGGGTATTCCCAGACCTTTCTGGAGGTCCTCCTCGTTCCCGACTAGGACATCTACGTGCTCGACGATCCGGCCGATGATCTCGACCGCCTTGTGCTGACCGCCCCATATATTCCAGAGCTTTTCGCGGAAATTGAGATCGAAGCTCGTGACCGCGCCGGCAGCCTTCGCCGCTTTCATCCCTTCGACGATGAGCTCCCCCGTAGAAGCCGATAGGGACGCAAAGATCCCGCCGCTGTGGAACCAGCGCACGCCTCCCTCGAAAATCGCGTTCCAATTGAAGTCTCCGGGCTTCAGCTGAGCTGCCGCCTCGTTGCAGCGGCTATAGAACACCACTGGTGCCCGAACGCCGTGACCCCGGTCGCTGTACACCGTCGCCATGTTGGGCCCGTTCACACCGTTGTGCTCGAAGTGCTTGTAGAACGCCCTGACACCCATGGCGCGCACACGCTCAGCGATCAGGTCTCCGATAGGGTAGTCGACCTTCGCCGACACTATTGCAGTGTTCAGCCGAAAGCAGTCTGCGAGGTTGGCGGCGACATTGTATTCGCCACCGCTCACGTGAATATCGCACCGCGTCGCCTTGCGGAACGGCACGATGCCCGGATCGAGTCGATGGACCAGGGCTCCCAGACTCACGAGATCGAGAGCGCCACTCTTGGGGATATTCAGTTCATTCGCCATGTTGGATCCCGCATTGGAGTGTACGGTGTGCGTGTCCGGTCACGCTCCCCGCGGTGCGCTGAACGGATCGTTGTGCAACCGGTAGAGCGTCTCACCGGCCTTGGGGACGTGGAGCAACCCCTCATGTTCCCGGTTCTTCCAGGCATCCTGATCGATCGTCGTGGGATCGCGGTACCCGAGATTGATCTTGCGACACTTCGATTCCGGGATGCCGGTCGCTAGCACCACTTCGATGCGTGGCTGTTCCCTCCCATCTACGTACGTCCCGATTCCCTTCACGTGTGTCGAATGTGCCAGCACGCCTCCCGGTATGTCGGCGAACCTATCCATCTGCGCCAGGAAATAGTCCCGCACGTGGTACCCGACCCGCTCGATCAGTCTTCCGTGGGTCACCGAGATGCCTGTGATGTGCGGGGCATAGATGATCAGCTCGCCGCCGTCCCGGACCACCGGCTCGAGTTTGTATGTCGCCTTGGCGCCAACCCACAGTTCGTCGTACATGGCCGGTGCACAGGACAGCACGCTGGCATACGGCCGTTCCTTGTACACGATATGAATCTGGTCCGACAGGTCTGCCGCGCTCGACCATGCTTGTTCGGGTGTCCCGCAGTACAGCCCCATCGGCACCGCTCCTTCCACAACCAGACTCATGCAGAGCCGCGGCACCGGGAGCATCGCAGCGGCAGTATCGACCACTGCCCTGACCGGGGTCCACTTTCGGCCGATGATGACGGGGCTGGTGATGAGCGCGCCAAGCCAATGGAACATGTTGAGGATCTCGGGACCCGAGATACCCGGGAAGAGGTACTTGTTACCCCCGGAGAACCCGACTACCTCGTGTGGGAAGGTCGGACCGATTATCAGGATGAGGTCGTAGTCGAGTGCCATCCGATTCACGGTCACGCGAACCGGCTCGCGCATCAGTCCGTGTGATAGCTGCTCCACCTGGTCGCCATCGATGATCCCGATCTCCGTCAACTGCGCCGGCTCGTTCCACCGATGGTTGTAGACCCGGGTTTTGGAGTATTTCTCCTCCCGTTCGCCCGGTGCCAGTCCGAGCCGCTTGTCGATCGCCTCTGCCGTCATCGGGGGATGCGTCCCGAGCGCGATGAGGAAATCGAGCGCCACGGCCCGATCGGCGAGTAGATCGTACAGAGTTCGGAACATGAGATCGATGGGTCCCGAGCGTGTTTGGTCGGGAATGATGCCCAAGATGCGCATCCCCGCCAGGTGCTCCCGCTGGACGAACTCGGCACAAATACCCCTGACCTCGTCCTCAGTGAGCGGGCGGGACGGCGACCCCTGTCCCAGCACTTGGCTAGTCTTCCCAGTTGGTGTGAAACACGCCGTCCCGATCGACCCGGCGATAGGTGTGCGCGCCGAAGAAGTCGCGCTGCGCTTGCAGCAGGTTGGCCGGCAAAACAGCGGAGCGATAGCTGTCGTAGTAGGCAAGTGCGCTGCTGAATGCCGGGACCGGCACCCCAAGCTCAGCCGCGGTCGCGACAACCGACCTCCACCCCGCGGAAGCCTCGCGGATTGCGCCAGAGAAGTACGGATCGAGTAGCAGGTTTGCCAGGGTGGGATTCCCGTCGTAGGCATCTTTGATTCTGGACAGGAACCGGGCCCGAATGATGCACCCCGCTCGCCACAGCGCCGCGATGGCGCCGAATTGCAGATTCCAGCCGTATTCCTCGTTGGCCGCTCGCAGCAGCTGGAAGCCCTGTGCGTACGAGCAGATCTTCGACGCGTAAAGGGCCTGACGAATCATCTCGATGAATGTTTGCGGGTCGCCGGAATAGACGATCTCCGGCCCATGCAGCACCTGCGCCGCCGCTACCCGCTCCGCCTTGAGTGCGCTCATCATGCGGCTGAACACCGCAATCGCGATGGTCTGCGCCGGCACGCCCAGGTCGAGTGACACGACGCTGGCCCACTTGCCCGTCCCCTTCTGCTGAGCTGTGTCGAGGATGACGTGCACGAGGGGCTTCCCCGTATCCGGGTCGGTCTTGGCCATGATCGTACCGGTGATCTCGATCAGATAGCTGTTGAGATCGCCTTCGTTCCAGCGCTCGAAGATCCCCTGCATATCCGCTGGCGTCAGGCCGAGCACACGCTCCATCAAGTAGTACGCTTCGCAGATCATCTGCATGTCGCCGTACTCGATGCCGTTGTGGATCATTTTGACGAAGTGTCCGGCACCATCCGGTCCGATCCAATCGCAGCACGGGACACCGTCCGGCGCCTTTGCCGCGATCTTCTGGAAGATCGACTTCACGAGGGGCCAGGCGTCCGGGTTCCCTCCCGGCATGATCGAAGGGCCGCGCAGTGCGCCCTCTTCGCCGCCGCTCACACCGGTGCCGACGTACAGAATGCCTGTCCCCGCCAGCGCTTCGAGTCGCCTTCGGGTATCCTCGAAGTGGGAGTTCCCGCCGTCGATCAACAGATCCCCACTAGAGAGCCCGGGTCGCAGATCGTCGATCAACGAGTCAACGGGTTTCCCCGCCGGCACCATCATCATGATCCGCCGCGGCCGCTCGAGCCGATCGAGAAGCTCCTCGAGCGTTCCAACGACCACCATGTCCCCGCCCGCGAATCGGTCTCGCGCGGCACCCGCTTTTTCAACATCGACGTCGTATCCCGCGACGGAGTAGCCGTTCCGTTCGATGTTCAGCGCTAGGTTCTGACCCATCACGCCGAGGCCGATCACGCCCATCGCCTTGTGCTTAGCGCTCATCCCACGTTCCTTTCGGCTCCGTCACACCAAGCCTCCGCACTGATTCCCTCGCTCCTCGACCTCCCCAAAGCATCCCAACGGACCACCACGAGTCTATCAGACGGCGCAAATGATCGAAATTGAGAGTTCGCTGAGTTCGACATCTTCGTTGGAGGATCTGGAGCTCCAGACGGAACTGCATTCTATCTGTGGTTTTCGTCTCTTCGCAAGTGAAGCCTCCCGTAACTCACTCCGATGAGGAGAGTCAGATGTGCCCATACAGGTGCCCGGCACACGCGATGCTCTGCTGCGCCCGCTTGAGCGACTGTGCTTTTGCCCAGGCGACTCGCATATAGTATCTGAGTGGCACGGACAAGAATGAGACTGTTGACTGGGAGTTCCGGTCGACTCAAGGCCACCGATCCGGCGGCCGCGCATGGTCCGGCCTGACACCCGAACACGCTGTCGCGGTTAGGGCGCTTATTCGAGACGACGGTGTACTTCTACTTTGCAGACCTTCCGGCTACGGAACAGTGGGACGCGCAATCACACTCCGGCATAGGCGGCAAACCCTCCGTCGACGGTAATCACGCTACCCGTTACGAAAGCCGACGCCGGCGAGAGCAGCCACAGCACCGCACCCAGGAGGTCCTCCGGCGTGCCGAATCGGCCCATTGGCGTGTGGTCAATGATGCGCCGCCCTCGGGCGGTGAGTTCTCCCGTCACCTCATCTGTCAACAGGAACCGGTTCTGCTCGGTCATGAAGAACCCCGGCGCCAGCGCATTGACCCGGATCGCGGGCGAGCACTCCTGCGCCATGTGGACGGCCAACCATTGTGTGAAGTTGGTCACCGCCGCCTTTGCAGCCGAGTAAGCCACCACACGTGTGATCGGTCGGAAGGCACTCATCGACGAGATGTTCAGAATGGTTCCTTCGCTCTGGTTCGCCATCGCCCTGCCGAACACCTGTGACGGCAGGACTGTTCCGACAAGGTTGAGATCGAACACGGATCGCAGCGCGTCTGGCGGGAGATCGAAGAACGACAGGTCGGGACCCGTGGTGCCGCCCGGCTGGTTTCCGCCCGCAGCATTGATCAGCGCGTCGACTCTCCCGAATTCCTGCACGATCCGATCGCAGTTCGCGGTGAGGTTGTCCAGGTCCAGTACGTCACCCTGTACGAAGACGGGCTTGCCAGCGCCCGTGTCGATGCGCTTGAGCAGCTGTCCGGCCATCTCGGGATCGCGATCGAGGATCGCGACACTCGCGTTGCACCCGACTAGCGCACATGCCATCTCACCGCCGAGGACGCCCGCTCCGCCAGTGATCACGACGGTCCTGCCGGAAAAGTCGTATAGATCCATCAGTTCTGCGAGATTCATGACGTTGCTCCGCTGCCGCACTCAGTTGGGAGAAGGTGCTGCCAGAATGGCCGCCTCCGGGACCGACGCCCTTGCGATGATAGACTGATTGCGGAGTCGAGTCCATAGCGGCGAGTACTCAGGTGCTGCATGCAGACGCTTGCGTCACCTTCTCTTGCGCTCGATGCGCGAGCGGTCATGTTTCGTCATTGGAGCGGCGCCTTTGTTTGTCGCCAGTTGTCGCGTCGCCGATGCCTCACTCGTCGCCAGCCAAGGGGTGTAAGACCCATGATGTGGAGACCGTCCGGATCGGCCATCGGCACATGGTTGACCTCGTTCGTCACCGTAATGTTACTATCCACCTCGCTCTACGCGCAGTCGAAAACCATCGCCGAGTTCGCAGTCCACGCGGGGAGGTATGACCGCGTCGACGTCCCGGTGACCGCAACGTTGCGGGGCGTTCCGCTCCACCTGACATCGGGCAGGCTACAACTCTATGAGATCACGAATGGGATCGACGTGCCGGTGGTGTCACAATTGGAGCCGGGCGATCCGGCACACGTCTCTTGGATTTTGAGCGGCGAGACCCATGCCGGCCAGGTGCGCAACTTCGAGTTGCGCGCAGTCGCGTCGGGACCGGCGCGTGCCGGAGCGGATCAGGCGGTCCGCGTGGAGGACGATGGAGAGAGCGTGTGGATCCGGATCAGGGACAAGCCCGTGTTGGCATACCGCTACGCGATCCAGCCTGCTCCGGAGGGAGTAGACCCGATATACGCTCGCGGTGGGTTCATCCACCCGCTGTACTCGCCCGGGGGCGAAGTGCTGTCCCGAATTCAGCCGCCAGATCACTATCACCACTATGGAATCTGGAATCCGTGGACGAAGACGCAGTTCGAGGGACGCGAAGTTGACTTCTGGAACCTGAACAAGGGACAGGGGACCGTCCGGCCACGCCAAGTTCTGGAGCGTACGGCGGGACCTCTGAGAGGGGGCTTCAGGGCGTCGCTAGACCACGTCGTGATTGGCCCGGACTCGACCGCGTCGGTGGCGCTGAAGGAGGAGTGGGATGTCCGGGTCTGGAACCTGGATCCGGCGAGCAGGGCGTGGCTGATCGACTTCGTCTCTAAACTCAATCCGCTGGACAAGCCGCTGACCGTCGAGGCCTACCGCTACCAGGGTTTCAGTCTCCGGGCCACAGGGAAGTGGAGTGATGCAACAGCTACGCTGCTGACCTCTGAGGGTCTCGACAAGAGCAATGGGAACGCCACCCGAGCCCGATGGATCGACGTCAACGGTGTATCTGCAGCGTCGGCAGGCACCTCCGGCATACTCTTCATGACCCATCCGGGGAACTACAACTACCCCGAGCAGCTCCGCCTGTGGCCGCTGGGTGCCAACGGAGGGGAGGAAAACGTCTTCATCAACTTCAACCCGGCGCAGGATCGCGACTGGGAGTTGCTGCCAGGCCGCTCGTACGCGTTGCAGTACCGTATGCTCGTCTACGACGGGAAGCTGGATCCGGCCACTGCCGATCGGTTCTGGAGGGATTTCGCTAATCCACCGGATGTAGACACGTATCCGACCGGAGCACTGGAGGGAGCTAGGGTCCTCGTGTATACACGCAACGGTGAAGGCTACGTACACGACAACATCGCCGCTAGCGTGGCGGCGATTCAGCAGCTAGGCGAGCGGCACGGGTTCGCGGTAGACGTCTCCAACGATCCCGAGCTCTTCACTGTCAACAGCCTGCGCCAGTACGACGCGCTGATCTTCTCCAACACCAACAACGAGGCATTCACGTCCGACGAGCAGCGGCTGGCCTTTCAGACCTACATCAGGGGTGGTGGCGGATTTATGGGGATACACTCGGCCAGCGGATCGGAACGCAGCTGGCCCTGGTACTTCCAACTACTCGGTGGGACTTTCGTGCGCCATCCGCCGCAGCAGGATTTCACGGTCGAGGTCATGGATCGCTCGCACCCTTCGACATCGTTCCTGCCCGACCGCTGGGATATCGAAAACGACGAGTGCTACTACTTGAACAAGCTCAATCCCGACCTCAAAGTGCTGTTGGCGGCCGATCTGACGACCGTCACTGATGAGGAGCGAGAAGGATTCCCCGGGGAGATCTTCGGCAACAGTTTTCCGCTGGCCTGGTACCATGAATTCGACGGAGGGCGTCAGTGGTACACCGCGTTGGGACACCGGCCGGAACAGTACCAGGATCCGATGTTCGTGCGCCATATCCTCGGCGGGATCAGCTGGGTGGTTACTGGGATTTCGCGATAGTTGGTCGCAACCGGTTACGGAGAGACAGGTACGATACAGAAAAGGGTATGTACCATGGGTAGACTAACGAGAAGAGAGTACCTGAAGACGTCGTTATTCGGCGCAGCAGGGTTGGCGTTTACCCCCAAGGCCGCGCCTACGATCGTGCCGTCGACCGTTTTTGGCCCAAACGCGCCAAGCAACACCATCAACGTCGGCCAGATCGGGACCGGTCGGATCGCCCGAGCTCACGACCTGCCGCTGACCATGCAGAACGCCGGCGTGCGCGTGACCGCAGTGTGCGACGTCGACAAGCTACGCGCGGCCGAGGGCAAAGAGTTGGTCGAGCAGTACTACGCCAGGGCTAACACCAGCGCCCCCGATGTGAGGTTGTATTACGACTACCGCGAGCTCGTATCACAGCCGGACATCGATGCAGTCATCATCAGCACGCCGGACCATCAACACTTCCTTCCTGCACTGGAGGCAGCGCTGGCTGGCAAGGATATCTACATGCAGAAGCCGTTCTCCCTGACCGTGCAGGAAGGCAGGATCCTGAGCGACCTGCTGCACCGCATGGGTACGGTATTCCAAGTCGGCAGCCAGCAACGCTCGATAGATCCGTGGCCGCACTTCAAGAGAGCGTGTGAGTTGGCACGCAACGGCCGGGTCGGAACTCTGCATACAGTGCAGGTCGGCCTGCCAGGCGATCCGCCAGGCGGCGACCCGACGCCGATGCCGGTGCCGGAAAATCTGGATTACGACATGTGGCTGGGGACGACACCGGAGGTGCCGTATACGCTCGATCGCGTACACCCACAGGAGAGGATCCCGCCTGCCAGTGGATACTCGCGTCCGGGTTGGCTGCGGTGTGAGCAGTTCTCAGCCGGGATGATCACAGGTTGGGGCGCACACCATGTCGACACGGCGCACTGGGGAATGGGGACCGAATTCACGGGCCCGGTCGAGCTCGAGGCCACGGCGGAGTTCGCTTCCGGGGGGCTGTGGGACGTCCACGGCGATTTCAATGTGGAGGCCAAATACGCCAACGGAGTGACCATGCTGATCTCGGGCGCGTTCCCTAACGGCGTGCGGTTCGAGGGTTCTGACGGATGGATCTTCGTCACGCGGAGCGGACCACCTGTCACCGGAAGCGACCCGTCGTCCGGACAACAGGCATCCCCGATCCAGGCCAGCGATCCGGCGATCCTGGAGTCGGAGATCGGACCCGACGAGCTACATCTCTACGAGAGCCCCGAACAGCATCAGAACTGGATCGAGTGCATCCGCAGCCGACGGACGACAGTCGCACCGGTCGAGGTAGCCCACCGCTCCACCAGCATGTGCCTGATTTCCCACATCGCGATGAAGCTCGACCGTCCCCTGCGTTGGGATGCGATCAATGAGCGGTTCCACGATGACGATGAGGCAAACGCGATGCTATCGAGGCCGCAGCGGTTCCCCTACAGCCTGGAGGCGGTCAAAGCACTGCGCGTGGAGGATTGAGCGGCCCTCGGCTCAACTGAGAAGATTGCAGGCGAGATGAAAGAGGAAGCCTATCAGCTTCCTCTTTCGGCTTCAGACACCGGGATCATCAGTTGCCTTCCCAAGTCGGCACTGGTCTGCGACTATCCGATCCAGCAGCCGGTCCATCTCCGGATCACAGCGGTCATTGGGAGGAAACCGCTCGGCCACCATCCGCATACCGCGCCACGGATCGATTGGACACTCGAAGTCACCGGCCACTGCCTTGACCTTAGTGTTGTCGAATATCACCGAGTAACTCTTGTCGCCGAGGAGTTGCCCTACCCACCCCTGGTTGTACCGGATCAGCGTATCGGTTGGGACGTGCACGAGCGAGAACTCGGGTACCTCGAGCGCCGCAGCGATCGCCGCGAAGATCTCGTTCCACGGCCATTGACGGTCGGCTGTTATGTGGAAGTCCTCGCCAATCGCCCGCGGATTCCCGAGCAGTCGCGCGAAGGGTCGCGCGAAGTCCTGAGAGTGAGTCACCGTCCACAACGACTCGCCGTCACCATGAACGACGACAGGCTTGCCTCGCAGCATGCGAGACACCTCGATGTTATCACCCATCGGGGTCGGCATGTGGGTTCGGTAAGTGTGACTGGGACGCACGATCGTATAGGACAGATCCGATTGTCCCCGCAGTAGCGCCTCCATGTCGGCCTTGGCCTGCGAGTAATCCCAGAACGCGTTGACCACAGGTGTCGCTTCGGTAATGGGCAGATTGCGCACCGGCTTTTGATATACTGAGGCCGAGCTGATGAACAGATACTGCTCACAGTGTCCCCTGAACAGCTCTATGTCTCGGGCTATCGCCTGCGTGGTGAACAGTCGGAACTGGCACACCACGTCGAAATCCTGCCGCGCTAGGCTCCCGTAGGCCTCGTCGTCGGCCACATCGCCCCGCACGAGCCGGCACTCGGCGGGTAGCCCTGCGTTGTTGTTGCCGCGGTTGAAGACGGTTACATCGTGGCCGAGCCGGACCGACTCGTGGATACAGTCGAAGCTGATCTCACCAGTACCGCCGATGTAGAGAACGCGCATGCTGAATGGTAACGGCTCTGCACCCCTACGCCGAGCCGCTCTCCAGGCCAGGGTCAGGGGCGCGACGCGTGATAGCCCGCCGTGCTCGCCTCAACGCTGTACACTGACTCGCTGGCGGTGATGAACAGGGTCGTGGCGTACCTGCCCACGCCGAAAGCAGCGTTCGTCGGCTGGCCTGGAATCCTGACGAACGCCAGCTCTTCACCGTCCGGCGAATACACGTACACGCCCGGGTCCGATGCCGGTCGCGCTGCGTAGATCCTCCCTAGCACGTCGACCGCCATGCCGTCAGGGCCGGGTTCGGGACGGAAATCCCGCACGATGCGTTGATTTGAGACATTACCGTCCGCGTCGAGATCGTAGGCCAGCAACGCGTTCAGCCCCGACCACGTTGATTCGATACTAGCGACGTACAACGTACGCTGATCGGGCGACACGAGAATTCCGTTGGGCCGTCCGGCGTCATTTATGACCCGGGTCACCGCGCCGTCGACGTCGATGCGGTACACCCCCATCACCGGCTGGTCCATCGGCTCGTGACCCGAATACCGCGGATCGGTGAAGTAGATACGGCCTGCCTCGTCAATGGTCAGGTCGTTTGGCGAGTTGAGCCGCTTACCGTCGACCAGCCCCGCGATTATCACGCTACGCCCGGTGGATCGGTCGGTACGTACGACCGCGCGGCCGCCGAAATCGGCGCCCAGTGCCGCGACCAGATTGCCGTCCAGGTCGAACAGGAGCCCATTCGACATCCCGCTGGGCGACCGGTAGATCTCGGCCTCAGGCGTCGCCGGATCGAGTCGCCACAGGATACCTGCCTGCATCCCGGACCCGTCGGTGAACGTGATGTCGCTGAAGTAGAGCAGGCCGTCGGGGCCCATGGCCGGTCCCTCAGTGAAGAACCCACCATCGAAGAGGATCTCAACATGGTCGGCCGCGAACACGCCGGCCGAGTCGCGCACGATTTCCTGCGCCGTGGCAGCTGACGGGATCGTGGCAAGCATGATCACCACTGTACACCAACTACATCCTTTCATCGCTGCACTCCAGTGGAAGGCGACACTGGGGTCCCAGTCGGCGTGGCGTTTCGGCGAATGTTGCATCTGACTTCCCTCCTCTTCTACGGCTGGTTGCCCATCAGTTCCCTTCGTAGCTCGAACGGATCCTCTCCCTCCAATCCACGCACTCGGCGGCTCAGCGCCCGGTAGAGGCGCTTCATGACCCGGTATGTCGGCGCACGCTCCGGATCCGGTCGGCTGCGGCGCGCCTCGTCCAGCACCACGAACGGGTGGCCGATCTCGGCAAGCGGACGCCCTTCACCGAACTCCCGGCCCCACACCCAGGCCGCATGGATCGCCGCGCCGAGTGCTGCGCCTTCTCCCTCTACGGGCACGGCCTCGACCTCGAATATGTCGGCGACGGCTTGGCACCAGAGCGATGCTTTTGACAGCCCTCCCGTCAGCCGGATCTCGCGCGGGACCACCGGGATCCTTGCGAAGCCTTCAAACAGATTTAGCACGTGACCTTCCAACACGCCGCGGCAGAAGGTTTCCGCGGTAAAGTCGGCAAGGTCGAACCCGAAGTACAGGGGTGCCGCGTACGGCAGATCGGGCGTGCGCTCGCCTACGTACCACGGCAGCATCACGCGGCCGCTGTTGCCCGCAGGGGTGCTTCGCGCAAGCTGGTCGAATTCCTCATGCGACAGATCGAACCGCTCCAAGACCGAGTTGTAGCCGTTGGCCATGTTGGAGACGCACAGCAGCGGCAGATGGCGGCCCGTGGAATCGCAGAACGCGGCGATCTCGCCGAGCGGGTCGATAAACGGCTCGGTGGTGCAAGTGTAGGCGGTGCCGCTAGTCCCCAGGCTCACCGTCACGATCCCGGGCTCGAAGTTCCCGGTGCCGATGGCACCATACATGTTATCGCCGCTCCCAGCATCGATGCGGCAGTCGGAGGGCAGACCGAAGCGCGCAGCCAGCGCCGGCGCAATGGTGCCGATGATGCGGTCAGAGGGTGCGACCTGCGGTAACTTCTCAGGCAGGCCAGGATCGATGGCGTCGATGACCTTCTGCGACCACCGACCTGACACCGGATGCCACAGCGCCATGCCCGAGGTGTCGCCCGGCTCCATGATCGCGACGCCGCCGTCGGGCCCGCCGGTCAGATACCAGTTGATGTAGTTGTGGACCAGGAACAGGGTTCGCGCACGAGCGTAAAAGTCCGACTCATGCCGCAGCATGTGTAGGATTTTGGCCGCCGTGTATCCGGTGCGCTGGCTGTTGCCTACCTCATCGATCATGGCTGCGATACCCCCGACCGCCTCGGTCAGGATGTGACACTCCTCCGCCGTTGCGAAGTCGTTCCACAACTTGCTGCGCGGACGTGCCAGGCTGCCGTCAGCGGCCAGCGCCACCAGCCCATGCTGCTGACCCGACACGGAAATGCATTGGATCCGCTCCGTTGTGACACCTTTGTCGCTCATGCGCCCCAAGAGTTTCTCAACCGCCTCGATCCACATGCGCGGATCCGATTCTGAGATACCTTCCCCCAGGTCTGGAACCGCTCCCTGTCGCGTCCCGTAATGGGGTAGATCGCTGTCGTAATCGATGTGATCGATGTGTCGCACCACGCCGTGGGCCGGCTCTATGATGACCAGCTTGCAGCCTTGGGTTGAGACGTCGAGGCCGGCGAACAGCGGGTTCCTGTCAGTGTCGAGTGGTCGCATTCAGGGTTTCCTCCGCCTCACCGCGATGCGCGGCCGTATCCAGTGCCGGGCCGAAACGCTCACCGAACAAGTTGAGCGAGCACGCTCGCTGTGAAGTGACTCGCTTCATGCTCTTTTCAACCGGTTCAACCTACAACGCTGGCGACACCGTGCACAGCGGTGGGGCCGGCGGCATAGTTCCCGGACCGAGATTCACTGGTGAGCGGCCCGAGGGTGACAGGTCCGCACTGAAGGACGGGGAGTCTGGCCGGGCCCGCGGCATCAGAGCGGCACTCACCCCAAACACGTCCGGCGATTAGGTTAAGCGCTTGTTGGATCGCAGCTCGACAGGATCAGCACCAACCGATTGCATGCGCCCCAGCTTCGTCTTCGACCAGAACAAGTGCACCGGCTGCCAGGCGTGCCAGCTGGCGTGTGTCATCGAGAACGAGCTGGAGCCGGACGCGAGTTGGCGTGCAATCCATACCTTCAACGAACGCCACTATCCCGGTGTTCCACTGTTCCACATCACCCTGGCGTGCAACCACTGCGCCGAGCCCACATGCATGGCTGCGTGCCCAGCCCTGGCTTATTCGAATGACAGTGAGACGGGTGCGGTGATCACCGATGAGAACAAGTGCATCGGTTGCCGCTATTGCACCTGGGCCTGTCCGTATGACGCACCCAAGTTCGATCGCGCCAAGGGCGTGATCAGCAAGTGCACGTTCTGCAACCATCGCATTAGTAATGGTTCACAGCCCGCATGCGTGGAGTTGTGTCCCACCGGCGCGTTGAAGTTTGACCGACTACCGGATGCGGAGATCGTAAACGACTCGCCGGGGTTCACCGCCACCGACATGGGTCCGTCGATCAAGATCATACCGCTGCGCGAGAGCCGGGCGTCGCCTGAAGTGACGGCTCCGATTACTTCGCCTGCGCACCTGACTGAAGCTGACTCACTCCCGTCACGCATCGCGTTCCGCTCGGAGTGGCCGCTGGCTGTGTTCACGCTGGTTGGAGCAGTCCTGTTTTCGCTGGTGACCGGAGTCGTGACAACGGGGCTGCAAGTGAGTCCTGTAGTGTTCTCTGCGACATCTGTCGCAGCTATCGGACTTACCACGATACATCTGGGTCGCAGAGAACGCGCGTGGCGCGCCACGCTCAACCTGGTCCATTCGTGGCTCAGTCGCGAGATCGTGTTCTTCTCGCTGTTCGTGCCGCTGTCGTTGGGCTACTTGCTCTTGAGTCGCGAGGCCGCTTGGCCCGGGTGGCTCGCCGTGACGCTGGGAGCAGGCGCCGTCTTGTCGATGGACATGGTGTACAAGTTCGCCTGCAAGCCGAGACCCAAGGTCCACAGCGCCGGAGTGTTCTTGACCGGCCTGTTTCTGCTGGGCGTCATGACGTTGAACCCAGTGCTCGCCGGCCTCACGGGCAGCTTGAAGCTGGTCCTTTACCTCTGGCGCAAGACGGTGCTCGCAGCGAACGCCAAGTCCGTACGACCGATCGCGAGCGCGATCAGACTCGGAGTCGGTTTTGGGGTCCCGTTGGTGCTGAGCCTACTGGACCCAATACAGACATACCACTTGATAGTCGCGAGCGTCCTGCTGGGAGAGTCCGTCGACCGGGCCGAGTTCTATGCGGAGATCGAGATCATGACGCCGGAGCGGCAGATGGCGCTGGATCTGGATGCTGAGATTAGAAGGATGTAAACGAATCACGAGGAACGACAGAACCGGGACACCGAGACTGGGAACCCGCCTGAGGTGGGAAGGACAACCATCGCACGAGGCGTTGCCGTAGCCCGATCGCTCCTCTCGCAGCGTTCTGATCTCCTCCTCCGACTTGAGGCCCACCTTGTGACAACCGCCACAGCCCTTCATCCCTCCGTTAGAGCAACCGGCTGCGCGTGGAACGCGCCAGCCACATCTGCGGCCTGCTACGGCCTATTTCGGGGCCGATTGCCGTTGCGGGGAAGCGTCGGGAGCCGCGATGCCGAGTAGAGAGTTGCGGGCCAGGAAACCGGGACGCCGAGCTAGCCCATCCCCCTAACCATCACCGCACGGAAGCACCTAGGGCAGCTCAGTTGCCGGATGTTGCCACCGTCCCTCGCCACGGATGGGCCGACGCAGAGATCCTCATCGCAGCGGGGACAGATCGGTCGGCTTCCCACCATCGCCATGGCGCGTATTTGGGCGGCTTCATCGTGGGAGTAGGTGGCCGGGGTCACTTTGATCTTCTCTCCGTTAGATCCGACCTCGAGCGCCCGCCGATCGCAGCGCCTGCGCGGCTCCCCCGATCGGCGCTCCTCACCTGAGCGGAAGTCGGTGGCGCGTGGTATGTCGTCGACGCGGCGCTCACGCCCTGACCGGCGGTCCGCTCCGCTCCTACGCTCCACGGCGCTGAGAAACAGCTTCCTGAGGTTCTCATCGGTGTCCCAACCGTGAATCGAAGCCGTCGTGGCGACGCGCTCTTCCCCCGGCCGCTCGAACACCACCGTAGCGGTGTCGGCATCCGACGTCGGATCCTCGGCGCGGTGGGCGAGGACGCGCGGCTTCCAGAAGGCGCACACATGCCAGTGGTTGCCTTGGTCGTCAACATACATAGCCACAGCGTCACCCATCGTGCACCTCCGTGGCTGGATACGAACGCATTCGCCGGTCGCTCGTGCGACCATCTAGTATACGGAATTTAGGGGAATCCGGTTGCAGAGAAAGACGGTGTCACGGCATCGCGGCGGCCACGTCGGTCATTTCCGCTCCCCGCTCCCTGTTCCCTGCATGTCGCACCCTGCCCGAGACATCAATACACCGCTCCGTGCACAGCCGCCTACATCCGCGCAGATCCGCGGCCTTACTCCGCCCGCAGCGTCTCCATCGGATCGGTCGCAGCCGCCTTCCGTGCGGGGAAGTAGCACGCCGCCAGAGCGACCGCCGCCAACAGGGCCGAGACGGCAACGTATGTCGACGGATCAGCGGCTGTGATCCCGAACATGAAGCTTTCGAGTGTACGAGAGGCTGCGTAGGCACCGGCGAGGCCCAACCCCACGCCGATCGCCGTCAGCATCAGGCCGTGTCGCACGATCATCCCGATCACGTTGATGCCGCGGGCGCCGAGTGCCAGTCTGATGCCCATCTCGCGGTGCCGTCGTCCGACCGCATACAGCATGGAACCGTATATGCCCCCGGCTGCGAGCAGCATCGCGACCGTGGCAAAGGAGATCAGCAGTGCCGAGTAGAACCGCGGCTCGGCAATCGAGTTGGCGACCTGTCGCTCGTAGGGGATGATGTCGACGATGGGAAGGTCGGGTTCGACCACCCACAGGGTTTCGCGCAAGCGCTCGGCCAGCGAACCGAAGGCCACTCCCGATTTCACCGCGATCTGGATCCGATGGGCGGAGGCGTACGGGAAGAAGGGAAGGTACAGGTGCTCGTCGTCTTCGCGCTCGAGCCCCCAGTGACGCATGTCATCGATCACCCCGACCACGACGGCACGCGTATCACCGAAGTAGAACGACTTGCCCACTGCGCGCTCGTCACCAAACACTCGCCGCGCCAGCGACACGTTCATCACCGCGGGCGGCATAGCTTCGAACTCGTCTGCGTCGACGAATCCCCTGCCCTGCACCAAACGGGCTTCCAGTACCTCGAAGTAGCCGGGCGTGACCGGAGTTATGATTGCACTCTCCGGGTTTCCCAGCGGCGTGCCCTCTACCGGCTCGGCCACCTCTTCGGTCGCCGGCCGAATCACCTGCATCCAGCAACACATACTGCCGCCGGGTGTGCCGAGCGGGATCGTAACCCCGGCCGCAGCCGCTTCGACCCCGGGCAGCGAGCGGACGCGCGCGAGATACTGACGGGTGAACTCGCGCCGCTGTTCCTGCGGGAATGACGGACCCGGCCGCAGCATGACGGCCGTTATGCGATCCGTGCTGAATCCGGGATCCACGTTCATGAGGCGCACGAAGCTGTTGAACAGCAGCCCGGCACCCACCAGCAGCATCAGTGCGAGCGCGATCTCGAGCACGACCAACGCCGAACGCAACCTCTGCCTGCCGCGGCCGGCAGTGACGCTGCCCGTGGCGTCCTTGAGCGCCTCGCTCACGTCGACACGCGAAGCCTTGAAGGCGGGAGCCACCCCGAACAACACGCCTGTCACGGCCGACACGACCAACGCGAACCCCATCACGCGCCAATCAACCGCAATGCTGTCCACCCGCGGGATGCCGCCAGGGTTCAACGCCTCGAATGCGTTGACTCCCACATACGCGAGCGCGACACCGAGGCCCCCACCGATGACCGAAAGCTGGACACTCTCTGTGAACAGCTGTGCCATCACGCGAGATCTGCCAGCACCGAGCGCGGCACGCAGCGCCATCTCGCGCTCGCGATCGGTGCCGCGCGCCAGGACCAGGTTGGCCACGTTGGCACACGCGATGAGCAGCATCAATCCGACTGCGCCGAGCAGCATGTACAACGTCGTCTTGACGTCACCCACGATGGCCTCGTGCAGTGATACGACCTGGTACATCCGGGGCGACCCGTCACGTCGCGTATAGTGGTCCGGGTGTTCCTGCGCCAGCTGCCGCGACACGGCATCCAACTCGGCCTGAGCCGCCTCATGCGTGACCTCCTGCCTGAGCCGAGCAAAGACCGTCATGATATACCAGTTGCGGCTGGCGGCCGTCTCGTCATAGCGGTTGTACGGCACGAAGAAGTCGACCTCGCCACCCATATCCGCAACCGGGCTCTTGAAGCTGCGCGGCAGGATGCCGACCACCGTCAACGGCTGCCCCGCCAGCGTGATGGATCTGCCGATGGTCTCCTCGTCACTGCCCCAACGGGTCTGCCAGATGCGGTGGCTGACCACAGCGACTCGTGCGGGTCCTGCGAAATCGTCATCCGAGAACAGACGACCGCGCTGCTGGGTGACGCCGAAGATGCGGAAGAAATCTTCCGTCACTAGAGCAGCTTGCACGTTCACCGGTGCCCCGTCGTTGGTGAGATCGACCGTGCGGTCCCAGGCACCGGCAATCACGGAGTAGGAGTTGGTTCGGGTCTGCCAGTCCCGCATCAGCGGCACCGAGTGCGCCGGGTTGTCGAAGAACACCAGCTCTCTTGGATTGGGATAGGGCAGTTTCTTCAGCAACACCCCGTCCACGATGCTGAAGATCGTGGTTGTTGCGCCAATCCCGAGTCCTAGCAGTGCAATCACCAGCAGCGAAAAGCCAGGACGTCTGGCAAAAGAGCGAAACGCGTAGTGCAAATCCTGCATCAGCGATCCCATGAGACCGCTCCCTGTTTTGCGTGAGATGCTATAGCGAGTCTTGGCTCGCGTATCGAGCCGTCGTCGGGCGAGCAGATAGCGTCCCCCGACCGCTAACACCTGGCCCCAATACCAGCGGCGAGCGCGATGCACCGCGTGCTGCGAACACAACTCGGCGAAATCCTGTCGCAAGTCGCCCAGGATCGATCCGCCCACCGGTCCCTTGGGCAGGCAACCTCTCAACAGCACCTCGGCCACTGCTGGGGGTGCCGCCACTCGGTTGGCGCCAGCCCTCATGATTCGTCCAGCACCGCGTCGAGTCCGCGCCATAACTTGAGCAGCGCCGAGCGGGACGCGCGCAGGGCCTCGACACCCGCTCCCGTCACCCGGAACTTGCGCATCGGATGTCCACCGCGCTCCGGGATCGGACTACCGTCCTCCAGCTGCCAAGTCACGTACCCCTTCGCCTCGAGCCGGTCGAGCGTGCGGTACAGCGCACCGCGCGACACGGGTCGCTGCGCCGAGCTTTCCAGCTCCTTGCGAACGTCGATAGCATATGCCTCCTCTCCCTGCTGCAGCACGGCCAGGAGTACCATCTGTTCGAATTCACCGATGTATGAAGCAGCCATGGCTGAGCCTCGGTGTCGCTTATGTATACCTCGATAGTATACAATGTATTCTTCGAAACGCAAGGCCGTGGGGGCGGGCGATGCCGCACAACCCCCGTGGCTCCGCGTGCCGGCCCCCTCTCTACGCGCGCTGCAGTTCGCTCAACTCGCCGCTATCCCAACAGGTAGCACCGCTCACTGACGCGCGCTGCGAGAGGCACCGGCACGCTACGCCTGGCCCGTGGGGTTGCTGTGCATGCCGGATCTGATGGGTAGGCGCGTCAGCCGCGGTTCTCGGCATCCTGGCGGACCTAGCCACCGGGCTGCCACGTCGGTTGCCTCTGCTCCCCGCTCCCGGCTCCCCGCTCCCCTTGCTTCCCCCGCAGCCTCCATTGGCCGCGTCGCGGCCGCCCGGAGTTGGCGAACCCGGTTAACTTCCCCTATTGTTACACGCGGGAGGAGCGTGACCCACCTCCATGCCACGATTTATCCAGCACCACAAATGAATCACTTCTCGCTTCAGGAGAACGTCATGCCAAGCTGCGTACGTCAGCGAATGGCGGTGTTTCGCCTCCGTTCGAGCCTCGCACTTGTCGGGATGGGACTGTTACTCGCCGCACTTCCCGGTGCCCTGCAGGCTCAGCGACCGATTCCGCCGCCGCACTTCGCGATCCAGAACGCCCGGATCGTGACCGGATCCGGCCAGACCATCGACCGGGGCACGATCGTGATGGAGAACGGTCTCATCACCGCCGTGGGGAGCAACGCGCGCATCCCCGACGGCGCGTGGGTAATCGACGGCGAAGGTCTCACCGTCTACCCCGGACTGATCGACGCAATGTCGAACATCGCGCTACCTGCATCGATGCGCGCTGCAGCAGACCGCGGCAGAGGAGCTGGGCAGGCGGAGCAAGAGCAGGCTGCCTACTCGTGGGGTCCGGAGGACCGTCCGGCGACCTTCACCTGGATGAGCGCCGCAGACGACCTGAACATCCAGGACGACGCGATCGAGACCTGGCGCAACGCCGGCTTCACATCGGTCGTTGCCACGCCGGAGCGCGGCATATTCCCGGGCCAATCGGCGGTGATCAACCTCGCCGGCGACCGGGCGCGCGACATGGTCGTCAGGACACCGGTAGCCTTGCGGGTCAATTTCCGGGCTGGGGCTGGACACACGGGCTTCCCCAATTCGCTGTTCGGTGGGATTGCGTACGTCAAACAGTCGTTCATCGATGCGGCCCATTATGACCGGGCCTGGACGATCTACGACAACTCGCCGGCCGGTCTCGAGCGCCCGCAGTACGACCGCGCGCTGGAGCCGCTACGCGTCGCGCTCAACACCAACAGCTACGTGTTGCTGCCGGGCGACTGGGCCTATGAGGTACAGCGTGCCGTGAAGATCGGCGGGCAGATGGGTGTCAACACCATGGTGTACGGCGCGCGCCAGGGCTATCAGATCGCCGACGAAATGGCTGCACAGGACATCCCGGTACTGCTCGACGTCAACTGGCCCGAGCCACCGAGGGACGCGGATCCCGAGGCGGACGTTGCCCTGCGCATGCTGCGATTCCGAGACCGCGCGCCGACGACCCCGGCCGAATTCGAGCGGGCGGGCGTGCAGTTCGCCTTCTACTCCGGAGGTGCCGAGCCCGACAAGATGCTGGCGAACGTGCGCAAGTCCATCGCATTGGGCTTCTCGCCCGACGCTGCGCTGCGCGCCTTTACGCTGAGCCCGGCCGAGTTGTTCGGTGTGTCGGACCGGCTGGGAAGTCTCGAAGCCGGCAAGATCGCCAACGTGATCGTGACCGACGGCGATCTGTTCGGGGCCGACACGAAGGTCACGATGGTGTTCGTCGACGGACGCCGGTTCGAGACCGGTGTCGAGACGCTGGCTCAGGCTGAAGAGGAGGAGGAAGAAGGTGAAGCAGGGGAAGAGGAACCAGGCGAGCCCGAGGAAGTTCTGCCGCCTGTGCCGATGGTCCAGGATCGTGGGCCGATCGATCCGGCCGACGTCACCGTGATTCAGAACGCGACCATTCTGACCGTGTCGCAAGGCACGATTGAGAACGGTTCGATCCTGATCCGCGACGGTAAGATCGCGGAGATTGGGACCGACATAAGGGTGCCAGGAAATGCCAAGGTCATCGACGCCTCGGGCAAGTACGTCACGCCCGGCATCATCGACGAGCACTCTCACACGGCGGCCGACGCGGTCAACGAGGGCAGCATCGCGGTCTCCTCAATGGTGACGACCGAAGATGTGATCAACCCGGACGACGTAGCCATCTACCGCGCTGCAGCCGGTGGTGTTACCACGGCCAGCATCCTGCACGGCAGCGCCAACCCGATCGGGGGCCAGAAGGCCATGATCAAGATGCGCTGGGGTGAGACATCCGACGGTCTGATGTTCGACGGGGCGCCGCCGGGACTCAAGATGGCGCTCGGTGAGAACGTCAAGCGGGACCGTGATCCTGATCGGTATCCGGGGTCACGCATGGGTGTGATGGATGTCATCCGGCAGGCTCTGCTCGACGCTCAGGAGTACCAGGCAGAGTGGGACGCGTACAACCAGTTGAGCGAGCGTGAGCGGCGCAACGCGATCCCACCGCGGCGCGATCTCAAGCTGGAACCGTTGACCGAGGTGCTCGATGGCTCGCGCCTGGTGCACGCGCACGCCTACCGGGCCGACGAAACCCTGCAGCTGATGCGCCTGGCAGAGGAGTTCGGTTTCCGCATCGCCACGTTGATCCACGTATTGGAGGGATACAAGGTGGCCGATGAGATAGCCGAGCATGGCGCGGGCGGCTCGACCTTCTCGGACTGGTGGGCCTACAAGATGGAAGCGTACGACGCCATTCCGTACAACGCTGCCCTGATGACCGAACGCGGTGTGCTGTCATGCATCAACTCCGATAGCGATGAGGAGATGCGGCACCTGAATCAGGAGGCCGCCAAGGCGATGAAGTGGGGCGGGATGTCCGAAGAAGAAGCCCTAAAGCTCGTCACACTCAATCCGGCGATCATGTTGGGCATCGACGATCGGGTGGGATCGATCGAGGTGGGGAAGGATGCCGATCTAGTCATCTACACCAATCATCCGCTCAGCGTTTACTCGGTGGTCGAGAAGACGTTGATCGATGGTCAGGTCTACTTCGACCGCGAGCACGATCGAGCCTTGCGGCAACAGCTTGAACAGGAAAAGCAGGCGTTGCTCGAGAAGGAGGAAGGCGAGCAGGAACGTCCCCGTGTCACGACCGACAGTGACTGGGAGGAGGTGCAGCGATGAAGACCACACGTAGCGTTACGATACTGGTTCTGGCGGTATTCTTCGGCGTAGCTGGGCTCGCCGCTCAGGCAATCGCCATCAGGGGCGGCACGGTGCATACCCTGGCCGGACCTGCCATCGAAGGTGGCACCGTCGTGATTGAGAACGGCTTGATCACGGCGGTAGGAACCAACGTCTCGGTTCCGGCTGGCGCTCAGATCGTCGATGCAACAGGGTTGCACGTGTATCCGGGCCTGTTCGATGCCATGAGCCGCCTCGGTCTGACCGAGGTCGGTGCGGTTGATGTCACCAACGACTACATGGAGCTGGGCGACTACAACCCCCACCTGCTAGCGATGACAGCGGTTCACCCTGCCAGTGAGCACATTCCCGTGGCACGCGCGAACGGCATCACGCACACCGTGGCTGCACCTAACGCCAGGGGTGGAGGCATCGGTGGTCAGGGCTCGCTAATCCATCTCGACGGCTGGACGGTGGAGGAGATGGTGATCGAGCCGTCGGTCGGGCTGATTCTCTCATGGCCCAGCATACAGACACGCCGGTTCGATTACGCGACCTACAGTTCGACAGAACGGAGCTTCCGCGAGGCCAGGGAGGAATACGAGGCAGACATCAAGGAACTGGAGGGCTGGCTCGAGGGAGCTCACCAGTACAAGACAGCGCTGCAGGCCGGGATCGACGTCGAGCGCGATCTCAAGCTCGAGGCGTTGGTCAAAGTGATCGACGGAGAGCTACCGTTCCTAGTGTCGGCCAACTCGGAGCGCGAGATCAACGACGCGCTCGACTTCGCCAGCGAAAACGGCGTGCGAATGGTCCTGGTCAACGGGCGCGAGGCTTGGAAGGTGGCGGAGCGGTTGGCAGATGAGAACGTACCCGTAATCCTCGGTCCCACACAGACACTACCGCGCAACGAGGACTGGGGCTACGACCAGATGTACGCGGTGCCGGGACAGCTCTACTCCGCTGGGGTCAAGTTCTGTTTCGCCTCGTTCAGCGCTTCGGCGTCGCGCAACCTGCCGTACGAGGCGGGCAACGCGGTCGGGTACGGGCTGCCGCAGGAAGAGGCTCTCCGGGCACTTACGATCAACTCGGCCGAGATCCTGGGAGTGGGGGATCGACTGGGCACGATCGAGCCGGGCAAGATTGGCAACCTCGTGGTTACCGACGGCGACCCCATAGAGATTCGGACTCAGTTCCTGCATCTCGTGGTCAACGGCTTGATCTCGAGCTCAGATAACAAGCACAAGTCGTTGTACGAGAGGTACCGGGCACGGCCGCAGCCGTAACGCTAGGTCGGTGGGCATAACTAAAGGGGCTGCAAGTGATTGCGGCCCCTTCTGGTTTTTGCCCGTTGTCGTCGAAGTGCTGGTTTTGGCCCCAATTTGGCCCCAATTTTCACCTTCCGGTCCGCATCGGCAGGATCTTGGCCCCGTCAGCCTCCCTCAACCGCGCTACCTTCTCCAGGCCCTCGCGCAAGTCCGATTCGCTCGTGATGGCGTAGCGCTCATAGATCGCGTCACTGGCATGGCCCACCAACTGCTTGGCCACGGATCGGGACACCCCTGCCCTCTCAAGTCGCCGGACAGCGGTCCGCCGGAAGTCGTGCGGGATCCTGGCTGGTACAGATAGGGGCTTGCCGTCCTTGCCCACCAGCACCTTGCCCTCGGCGTCTGTCTTGGGAACCATGAGCCCGGCCCGTGTACTCGCAGTGCGCCACACCCGCCGGACATCCCGCAGAGGTTTGCCCTTGCTGTGGAACACCCACGGGATAACCTGGCCGTTGACGCGTTCCCACTTGTCGGTGTACGCCCGCTGTGCTTCGAGCACGGCCCCTAGTTCGGGCAGCACGTCGAACGGAAAAGTCCGGCCCTTCCCGTTCTTGGTCTCGCCCGGTTCCAGTCGAATGGTGCCGGCCTGGAAGTCGACATGCTGCCACTGTCGCGTGAGAACTTCGGACTTCACCCGCCAGCCAGTGAGATACGCAAACTCAAGCCAGCCCCGGTGATGCTCGGCAATGTTGGCCTTCAACGCCTCAAACTCGGACGGCTCGAAGAAACCCTTTCGCGCATTGTCCACCTCGAGACTCGGGAACGGCGGGCACCGGCTCAGTTTCTCGTCCTCAACGGCTAACCTCAGCCCCTGCCGAAGCAAGGCCAGTTCATACCGAATGACCCCGTCCGCCGCCCCTTCGCTGCGGCGGTGCTTCACGTATTCCTTGATTGCCGCGGCTGTTATGTTCTTTGCCTTGTAGAACCCGAAGAAGGCGCGTAGGTGGGTTGTTAGCGCACGCTTCACACGGTCATATGAAGGCATCCGGTCGTAATGGTCAAACATCATCTGCTCGAGATCGTCATAACGCAACCGGTCAGCCGTTACGTGGTGACGGCCCTCGGCTATCGCACCCTGCACGGCGTTTAGCTGTTTCCGGGCCGCACTCTTGGCATTGAACGACTCAGTCACCCGCGTGCGGATTCGCCGGCCGTTCTCGTCCACGGTGTCTGCGTAGTAGCGTATCTGCCAACGGCTGCCCCGCTGGCGGATACTGCCGCGCCCGTATTCGGCTCTCTTGTTAGACACTTGGATCCTCCTCGTATACCCCCCGGTCCATTTCCTTCATGCGCTTAAACGCTCTGCGTTGACGCCTTGACCAGTTGAGCCAGCCCGTGCGTCGTAACTTCCGGGGCAACCATTTCGGTGTATGTGCGAACCACCAATGGCTGGCCACTGTGCGATACCACTCCCACCGGGTGCAGTCCAAGATAGTTTTGGACATATAAGCCTGAAGATGCGGCGGGAGACGGTCGTAGACCTGCCAGGACCGTAGGCCAGCCGCCTGCGCCTCTTGTAGATGGGAATAGAGTTCCTGACAGAGAGTCGCTTCCGTCTCAGCCACCTC
>CP070666.1:5468628-5509974 GCA_020351775.1 Gemmatimonadota bacterium
GGCGACGTTTGCCAACCGCGTCTGGCCCGCCGGTGCGCGCCCCTACGCCTGGGGCTCGCGTTTCTTCGATGCCTCCAGTCGAGAATTTGGTGATTCCACAGTCGCACGATTCGTGGACAACACGTCACGGCAAATCATTGTGTTCAACGTGTCGAGTCCCATGCGGTCTGCCGGCGCAGACGGGGTCGATCCCGGCTGGGAACGCCTCAGGGTCCAGGCCGATACGGGCCGCAGATCCGGTGAAATCGTGGAGCGTGGTTTGAGGAGCGAACCACGGCCCAGGGTGTCTCCGGACGGCAGTCGGCTGGCTTATCGACGCGACGACGGTAAGAGCGCGCAGCAACTGATCCTCCTCGATCTCGCCTCGGGCGAGAAGTTGGCGGCTCGGCGTATGACGGCGGTTGAAGGTATCAGCTGGCTCGATGAGGGTGTGTTGGTGACGCAGCTTGAGTTCCAGTCGCCGGTCGAGATCCGCAGTGATCTGTACCATTGGGGCTCAGCAGGGTCGTGGCGACGCCTGACGCACGACATCCGCAGTACGGATGTGTTTGCAGTGCCCGGTCGTGGCATCGGGGTGATCCGGTTGGATTCAGCGGCACGGACAGTGCGATTGCTGCGCTACCCGGGGTTGGAGGAGGAGTCGATGTCCGTGCCAGCGGCCGACGATTGGGGTCGCATAGCTATCTCGCCCTCCGGCGACTGGGTTGGCGCGGCACGCCATGCTGATGGCCGCTGGGACATCGTGATCTGGCCCTGGGGCCGGCCTGATGCCTGTGAGATGGTGACCAATGACGCGGCAATGGACGCCGATCCGGTATGGACCGCGGATGGAAGTGCACTGCTCTTTGCCTCAGAACGAGGTGGCCTGCCCCAAATATATTCGTACTCGCCGGAGTCCAAGGACATCCGCCGTGTTACCAGCGAGGTCACCGGTGCTAGAGAACCAGCCATCGAGCCGGACGGGACGCTGTACTATTCGACGACTTTGGCGGATGGCTTCGCGCTGCTGGTGCGACGTAGGCAGGAAGTCGGCGGGTCGGAACCTGAGGACCGTGCGGTCCCGGCCGCTTTCGAAGAGGCAGCCGCGGTTTCGGTGAGGCAGTCAGGATATGCACCATGGGGTTCGCTGCGTCCGCACTTCTGGATTCCTTTTCTCCACGATGAGTCCACATCCGGCGTGTTTGTAGGAGCCCTGACAGCAGGGGCCGATGCGTTGGAGCGCACGCAGTACACAGCACTGTTTGCGGTGGCACCTTCAAATGGCCGATGGGAAGCTCTTTTGTCACTGGACCATACGCGGTGGCGCTCCTGGAGCGTGGATCTATCTGCGGCACAGAAGTGGGATTACGGTGGACTGGTCCCCACGGAGAGCGGTGCCACGGTCCCCGTTTCGTTTCGTGAGCATTCGGTGGAGATTGGCCTGACGAACAAGTGGAGGCGCTGGCGCAGCGGAGCCAGTTGGCGCCTTGGCGCCTTTGTGGAACGGGACGCCCTGGTGAACGATGGCGACGAACCCCTGCTGTTAACACCGGGCAACCCGACGTTCGCAGGTGGAGTCCTGTCCGCGGCTGCGAGCCACGCGGATCGGCCAGCGCTTGCCATCTCGCCTGAGAACGGAGGCTCCGTCGCCGGCCTCTACCTGAGGCGATGGGAGATCGGTGGGTCCGATTGGTCGTACGAGCTGCGCGGTGGCGTCAACGGATACCTTGCTCTTCCCCTTTCTGGATTCGCCCACTGGGTGCTGGCAGCTCGTGCCACAGGCGGCATCTCCGGCGGCACGGTTCCCACTAGCTATTCGATTGGCGGTGCAGCGGGTGATGGCATCCCCCTCGCAGCGGGGTCGACGATCCGGTCCGGGCGACGCACATTCCCGATGCGTGGGTATCAGTCGGGAGGCCGGTTTACGCGGGCCTTGGTGGGAGCAGTGGAGCTGAGGGTTCCAATCCTACTTGCTGGGACGGCCGTCGGTAAGCTGCCGCTGTTGGTGGATAGGCTGGTGACCCACCTGTTCTGGGAAATCGGCGGTGGATGGAGCGAGGCGGAGGAGCCAGTGCCCACTGACCTGATGGACGCAGGTGCCGAGCTGGTGACCGATCTCGGAATCGGGGCGGGGCTGCTGTTGCGTACGCGACTCGGTGCTGCCGTGGCCTTCAAGGACGGGCTGGGAAGCTCGCGGGGGGATGTCAGGTTCTACTTGGCGCTGGGCCAGTCCTTCTGATTGAGTCGCTCGGTGGCAACCTCGGTGCTCCGCGTCACATTCTGCAGCGAAGTCATAGTCCCATAATAGCTTGACAGTGTTTGTCGCGAGTTCCTAAGTTCGGAGTTCTAGGGAGAGACTCGGATGTACTGCTCTCGCTGTGGCACGGAAGTCCAGGATACGGCAAAGTTCTGTCCCTCTTGCGGATTGGACCTGGCTGCGACCACGCCCCTCGCGGCAATCCGAGATCCGTCTGATGACACCGAAGTGGGTGTGGTCAAGAACGCACTCAAGGAAGAGTACGAGATCGTCCAGGAGTTGGGTCGTGGTGGGATGGCGATCGTCTACAAGGCCCGAGAGAGACAGCTGGAGCGGGATGTGGCGATCAAGGTTCTGCCGTTCTCGCTAGCGTTTGACGCGGAGTTCGTGGAGCGATTCCAGCGTGAAGCTCGAACTGCAGCCAAGTTAGAGCACCCGAATATCATCCCCATCTATCGGGTCGGCCGATCGGGAAGAGTCATCTACTTCGTAATGAAGTTCCTGCGGGGGGAATCGCTCTCAGAGAAGCTCGACAAACATGGTGCCCTGAGTCCGGAGGAGATCGGCAAGATCCTGATCCAAACTGCGGGAGCATTGGGATACGCTCACAGGAACGGCATCGTTCACCGAGACATCAAGCCCGACAACATAATGTTCGACGAGTCAGGGCATGCGATCCTGACCGACTTTGGAATCGCGAAGGCGGCGACAGGTACACGCCTGACAGGCACTGGTATGTCGATCGGCACGCCGCATTACATGAGTCCAGAGCAAGCTCGGGCCCAGCCGCTCGATGGCCGGAGCGACATCTACTCGCTCGGCGTCGTAGCGTATCAGTGTCTGGCTGGCGTCGTGCCATTCGACGGAGAAGACTCTTTCTCGATTGGCTATAAGCACATCATGGAGGACCTGCCTGAGCCGCCGTTAAAGACTGTCGCGCAGCGATCGTTGTTCCAGGTCATCAGACGGATGCTGGCCAAGGCTCCCGAGGAGCGGTTCCAGAAGGCTGAGGACCTGGCTGCAGCGCTTGAGGGCAAGGGGTCGGTCGTGCGACCAGGACCGGCGATCCCGGTGGCGACGGAGCGAGCCCCGATGGCTGTACCACCGCCACCCCCACCGGTCAACACCGCCACGCTCCCGCGCGAGATGACGGATACGCCCACGACGCCCATACCAAGGGCCATGAGGCCCTCCGCGGCGTCGGCCGAGCGTAAGAGAGAAAAGAAGAGGTCCGGTGTGTTGGTCGGAATGCTGCTGCTGTTGCTGCTGGGTGGTGGCGGAGCGGGCGGCTACTGGTATTTCTTCCTCGACGCCCAATGGCCCCTGCCGCTGCCCTTCTTGGCGCAGGGCTCCGCCGAGCAGCCCTCCAGTGTCGGTTCTGCGGTGGGTCCGGGGGACTCTGCGGGGGGTCAGGTGGATTCCTTACCGCTGGCAGCGATTGACACGATTGCGGCGGTGGGTGAGGACTCGGCGGCGCCAGGGGCGGAACGGGCGGCGGTCTCAGATACACCGGTGACGGAGTTGCCGAACACGGGCACGCTGGTGCTCAGAGGAGTACCACGAGGAGCGCAGGTACAGGTCAACGGAGAATCCGTTGAGGGTGACTCGCTCGAGTTGGATGCCGGATCACATAAGATCGAGGTGCAACGCACCGGTTACGAGAAGTATGAGGAGACAATCCAACTGCCCCGGGGCCAGGTGCACATCCTGTCGATACGGATGACGCCAGTTGCAGAACCGCAGCCGCCCGCGACCCCGCCTGTCAACATATGTGCCCAGGAGCCTCCCAGAAGCCAGGAGTATTTCCAAGTCGGGAACTGCTACGACAGGCCCCCATCCCCCACTAGTGTCCCGTATATCTTCCCCCCCGCCGGATACCAAGGTGAGCTTCTGCCGGTGAATCTGCTGGTGAAGGTATCGGTGAACGGAAACGCAATTCAGACACTCAGGGCTCGCAGGCAGGAAGCCGATCCGCAGCTGCAGATTGCGGCAATGCGCTTCACGCAGGACAGCTTGCGGTTTCAGCCGGCGCTCAGAGGAGATGCGCCGATCGAGGCGTGGGTCCGGGTCACCGTCCAGTTCAGGCGTCGCTGACAACCCCCGTGATAGATCCCACAGCATTCATTGCACCCGGTGCCAAGGTCGTAGGTGATGTGACTCTGGGTCGAGAATCCAGCATCTGGTATAACTCGGTCGTGCGGGGTGACTTGGCGCCGGTGCACATCGGCGATCAGACCAACATCCAGGATCTATCTGTAGTGCACGTGGACGAAGGGGTGCCCTGCAGGATAGGGAGTCGGGTAGGAGTGGGTCACCGCGCCATTCTTCACGGATGCACGGTCGATGATGATTGCCTGATAGGCATGGGTTCGATCTTGTTGAATGGAGTTCATGTCGGTTCAGGCTCGGTGGTGGGAGCAGGGGCGCTGCTGACCGAGGGACTGGACGTGCCGCCGTGCTCGGTTGTACTCGGGTTCCCGGCTCGGGTCGTGCGGGCGGTAGATGACTTGCTGCGGGAGCGGATCGAGCTCACGTGGCGGCACTACACCGAGCAGGCGCGCGATCACCGCGCTGGTCGGGTAACGGGACACGCCAGCACTCCGATACCAAGTTTGTGATGTGGAATCCAATTCTCATTGGGCGGCTGCCCGTTCCCGATCCACTTGCGTGGAATGCGGAACTGGCTAGCTTGTGGGCCGCCGTTGGACAAGGCTGCAGGAACATCCCTCATACTAGCTTAGATTTCTTGTGTACGTGAACTGCTAGCCGCTCGCATCAAGGGCAGGAGCTGATATGGGTCATTCCGGCGATTCACACGGGGAAGCAGGGCTCCAACTGTCTGAAAACGCCATCACCGTCCTCAAGCGCCGCTATCTGGTCAAGGACGACAGCGGGAATCCGGTCGAGAAGCCGGAGGATCTGCTCTGGCGGGTTGCCAGAACCATAGCTGCTGCTGACGCGAAGTACGGTGCGAGCCAGGGTGCCGTAGAGGCGGTCGCGGAGACGTTCTACGAGCTTATGGCGACCCGGGTGTGGATGCCGAACAGCCCCACCCTAATGAATGCTGGCCGTCCGCTGGGTCAGCTATCTGCCTGCTTCGTCTTACCGGTCGAGGATGCCTTGTCCGATGGTAAGAACGGCATCTACGACACGCTCAGGAATATGGCGTTGGTGCACCAATCCGGTGGCGGTACGGGGTTCAGTTTCTCCAAGATCCGGCCCAAGAACGATGTTGTGCGTTCCACCATGGGTGTGGCATCGGGTCCGGTTTCTTTCATGTCGCTCTACGACTCGTCGACGGAGGTTGTGAAGCAAGGAGGCACTCGGCGCGGCGCGAACATGGGAATATTGCGGGTGGACCATCCTGACATTCTTGAGTTCATCACCTGCAAAGATGACACAACAAAGATCACGAACTTCAATATCTCGGTCGCGGTAACCGACGCGTTCATGAAGGCTGTGGCTGCAGGTGGAGACTATGACTTGATCCATCCTCGCACAGGTGCGGTTGTGGGGCAGCTGAGCGCCGAGTCAGTCTTCGATAAGATAGTCCACGGCGCGTGGAAGACGGGCGAGCCCGGTGTGTTCTTCATTGATGAGGCCAACCGTTACAATCCGGTTCCACATCTCGGGAGCTATGAGGCCACAAATCCGTGTGGTGAACAACCGCTGCTGAGCTACGACGTGTGTAACCTGGGATCGATCAACGTAGGGCTTTTTGTCAAGGACAGTGATGTTGATTGGGCGAGTCTGCGCCGTGCCGTGCATCTGTGTACCCACTTCCTGGATAACGTGATCGACGCTAACAGGTATCCGCTGTACGAGATCAATGATCTGGCCCAAAGGATTCGGCGTATAGGTCTCGGGATCATGGGATGGGCCGACTTTCTCGTCAGGCTCGGCGTTCCGTACGACTCTGATGAGGCGATCAATTGGGCACGGAAGCTCATGCGTTTCGTAGACGAGGAGGCTAAGGTCGAGAGTGAGCGCTTGGCTTCGCAGCGCGGCGGTTTTCCGGAGTGGGAGCGCAGCATATGGGGGCCCGACGAGACTTGTGCACGTGACGCAACGGGGAACCGGATTCGTCCCATGAGGCGGCTGCGCAACTGCAACATGACGACGGTGGCTCCCACAGGCACGATCTCGATACTCGCAGGCTGCTCGTCCGGTATCGAGCCGCTGTTCGCGGTTGCATTCATGCGCAACCAGGCTGGCGTTCTGATGCCTGATGTCAACGAGGATTTCGTCGCAATCGCTAAGGCAGAAGGGTGGTATACGGAAGAGCTCATTCAAAAGATCGCCGAGACTGGCCAGATCGCCTTCGATGAGGTGCCAGAGAAATGGCAGCGTGTGTTCGTGACCGCTCACGACGTGGCACCGGAGTGGCACATCAATATGCAGGCAGCCTTTCAGGAGTTCACCGACAGTGCCATCAGCAAGACCTGCAACTTCCCCAACGACGCGACGGAAGACCACGTACGACAGATATACGAGCGAGCTCACGAGCTCAACTGCAAGGGCGTGACAGTCTACCGGGACGGCTCCCGCGAGATGCAGGTTCTCTCGACGGGGAGCACCGCCAAGAAGGTGCAAGAGCAGAAGGGGGAAGGTTCCAAGGATACCAGACCCACGACTGAGACGACGGAGCTGAAGGCCACGATCGCGGAACTGGAAGCGGAGCTTGCGCATACCCGCAAGCAGTTGCATGAGGTAGAGGCGGAGAACTTGCAGCGGCGGGCAAAACGATCACGACCGGAGCTGCTGAAAGGTTCGACGCGCAGGGTGGAGACGCCTCTGGGGACCCTCTACGTGACCATAACCGAGGATGACAAGGGTCAGCCTTTCGAGATGTTCATGTCGCTGGGTAAGGCCGGCGGCGCTCTGATGGCTGACGTGGAGTCCATAGGCCGGCTCATCTCGTTGGCTCTGCGCTCGGGCGTCCCGATGCAGGAGATTCACCGACAGCTGCGAGGTATCTCATCCGATCGCGTGACCGGCCTCGGGCCTAACAAGGTGCTGTCGGTTCCGGACGCGATCGGCATCGCCATGGAGAAGTGGATGCAGGACAAGCAGGGAATCCAGCAGGACCTGTTGGACGGTGCTTCGGCGCAGCAGGGGGCCACGGTGTCGATCGGTAGTACGACTGTCTCGCGCAGCAACGGAGAAATGATGCAGTTTGAGATCCGCGGTGCGGAACAGCATGCGGGTGCCTGTCCCGATTGTGGATCACAACTTGAGTTTGCCGAAGGCTGTGTGAAGTGCCACGTGTGTGGCTATAGTGAGTGTGGTTGACCCACGGGATCCAGGTAGATGTGGAAGAGGCGACATCCGTGCGGATGTCGCCTCTTCCTTACCGAGAAGGCCGAGCGAGTGCGGTTACGCTGCCTCCATCGCTTCGGTGTACTCTCCGTATCGGGCAGCACTCACGCATCGGCTTCGGTGCAAGAACGCGTCCTGCGCGGTACCCACGTTGGCGCTGTCTCCCTTCCATGCCTTGAGCGCCTCCTCTTGAAGGGCGCGCCCGTATGAGAAACTGAGCTCCCAGGGGTGGTCACCAAGAGCATTCATGGCGTTCAAGTGTTGCGTGGCGAGCTTGGCACTCTGACCGCCCGACAAGAAGACAATCCCAGGGACGGCGGCGGGGACAGTGCGAAGGAGGCAACGCACCGTTGCCTGTGCGACCTCTGCAATACTGGCCTGCTCGGGGCAATCCTTCCCGGCGATCACCATGCTCGGCTTGAGTACCATCTCATCGAGGGCTACCCGGTGGGCGAGCAGCTGGAAGAATACATGACTGAGAGTGGCTTCGGTGAACTTCTCGCACCGCTCGATGGAGTGGTCGCCATCCATCAGAACCTCGGGCTCAACGATCGGCACCAGCCCGGCCTCTTGACTGAGCGCAGCGTAACGCGCCAAGGCGTGAGCGTTAGCATCGATACAGAAGCCTGTCGGTATGCCGTGGCCTATCTTGATGACGGCCCGCCATTTGGTGAAGCGGGCGCCGAGGTCGCGGTACTCGGCCAGGCGGTCACGCAGACCGTCGAGACCTTCGGTGATCTTCTCATCCGGGTATCCGGCCAGCGGTTTGGCGCCGCTGTCCACCTTGACGCCGGGGATGATGCCCGCGTCAGACAAGAGTCTCGGGAATGGAGTCCCATCCGCGGCCGCGTGCCGGAGAGTTTCGTCGAAGGTGATAACGCCGCTGATGTGTGCCTCAACACCGGCGGTCGTGAACAGCAGTTCACGATACGCACGGCGGTTTTCTTCGGTCGATTCCACGTCAATGCTGTCAAACCGCTTCTTGATGGTCGGAAAGCTCTCGTCGGCTGCCAAAATGCCCTTGCCTGGGGCAACCATGGCGCGAGCTGTGGACTTGAGGTCGTTGCTTGCCATTATCGTTCCTCGCGTGACTCTGACGAATATCGATATGCCTGGAGCGAGTTCTTCTCGCGTCTCGTGTCCGGCTACTAGCGAAGATACTCGGTCGCAGTCGGATCTGCTAGCAATGTCGCGTTGTGCGGCACGACCCGGCCACGGCAGCCGTTTCGGTCTCGCGTAGATCGAAGGACCCAACTATATTGGCGTCGGCCGATCAGTCCCAGGAGGGAGATGATGTCCCCGAGCAAGTGGGCGAGAGTGAAACAATCGGAGGCGTATGGTCTGCGCCGGGGTGCATGGTATCCCGTGGTTCACAACGGGGGCTCCAGTACAGTCGTGCTGGATGTCAACAAGTCGAACAGACCCGTGAACCGGACCAATTTGGAGTTCAGTGATGAGAAGCCGTATAGGTGGAGTGTTGTGAAGCGGGATCCCGATGAGCGAGCCGCCCGACGAGCCAATGATGCCGAGCTAGGTGCTCTCTACGGTGTGTGCCCCAGCTGCAACGGCAGAGCTGCGCTCGATCCTTCCGCGGTGAAGTCGACTTGCCAGTCGTGTGGCTCCGAGTCCGAGATCGACTGGGCCAATCCTTGTTGAATCGGCTACCGCCCCAGTGAGCCGGCTGCCGAAGCCCCTCCTTCCCATATCGTCGGCGTTCTATATTTCGGCTCCATGACAGCCAGTACTCGAAGAGCCACCGTAACGACCCATATCGGAGGCGTTGCCGTGGGGTCGGCTCATCCCGTTGCGGTGCAATCCATGACGAACACGGACACGGCCGATGTCACTGCTACCGTCGCACAAGTGACGGAACTGGCGTGCGTGGGGAGCGAGCTGGTTCGGGTTACCGTCAGCAACGACGCGTCGGCGTTGGCCATACGTGAAATCACATCGCAGTTGGCGGACCAGGGAGTCAGCGTTCCCATAATCGGCGACTTCCACTACAACGGGCACCTGTTGCTCACAAAATACCCAGATTGCGCTGCCGCGTTGGCCAAGTATCGCATCAATCCTGGCAATGTGGGCCAGAAACGGCGCGATGAGAACTTCAGCACGATAATCAGAGTGGCCTTGGAACATGACAAGCCGGTCAGGATCGGCGTCAACTGGGGTTCACTTGATCAGAATCTGCTGACCGACCTGATGGACGAAAACGCCCGTAGAGCCGAGCCCGCTGATGCGCGAGACGTGATGCTGAATGCCATGGTCGAAAGTGCGATGCGTTCAGCAAGACTCGCCGAGGAGGTGGGCCTGCCGCACGACAGGATCGTTCTATCGGCGAAAATGTCGCAGGTCCAGGATCTGGTGGCGGTGTATCGCAAGCTGGCTGTTCTCTCGGACTACCCCCTGCATCTGGGACTCACTGAGGCCGGTCTCGGTGCGAAAGGAATCGTGGCGAGCTCGGCCGGACTGGCCATTTTGCTACAGGAGGGCATCGGGGACACGATCCGCGTATCGGTCACGCCGGCTCCTGGCGGAGATCGATCTGAAGAGGTCCGGGTGGCCCAGCACGTGCTTCAGGCCCTGGGACTCCGGAGCTTCCTCCCCCAGGTGAGTGCATGCCCCGGGTGCGGGCGAACCACGAGCACTTTTTTCCAGGAGATGGCAGAGAGGATACAATGCTATCTGCGTGACCAGATGCCAAGTTGGAGGCACTCTTATCCTGGTGTGGAGCAGCTGAGGGTTGCGGTCATGGGCTGTGTGGTCAACGGCCCTGGTGAGTCTAAACACGCCGACATCGGCATCTCGCTTCCGGGATCGACCGAGGAACCCAGGGCGCCGGTCTACATCGATGGGAGCCTGTCGGTCACACTGAAAGGTGACAGGATAGTCGACGAGTTCCTCGAAATCCTGAATGGCTACGTGGATGAGAAGTACGGCAGGACCAGTTGCTCCGTGGAATAGTCTAGACCCCGAATCCGAATGACTGGACAACAGTGGTGCGACGGTGCCGCGGCAGTTCTGGGCGGTGCGCAGAGTCTGATGGTGGTGACCGGAGCCGGCATGTCACACGATTCCGGCGTACCGACTTTCCGAGATGCGATGACTGGATTGTGGGCTCGCTATGATCCACAAGAACTCGCTACGGAGACAGCCTTCCGTAATAATCCCGCCCGGGTTTTTGGGTGGTATCTTTGGCGCTGGCATCTTGTGCGCGGAGTAGAACCCCACGCTGGATACGATGCACTGGTGCGCCTCGAATCGATGTTCGATGACTTCTTGATTGCCACACAAAACGTGGACGGCCTGCATTGTCGATCGGGCAGTAAGGCCGTGGTCGAACTCCATGGATCGTTGGAGGCGTTCCGCTGTCTCGATCGCGGCCATCCGTACGATACCGCCAACATAGCTGGGTTGGCGGTACCGACTGTGGAAGAAGTGGAGCCACCGCGTTGCCCTGATTGCGATAGCCCGATCAGACCTGGCGTTGTCTGGTTTGGGGAGTCGCTACCGCACCTCGCTGTCGGGCGCGCGTGGAGTGCCGTTGCTCAGTGCGATGCTTTGATCGTGGTCGGGACCTCGGCGCTCGTATACCCGGCTGCAGAGTTGCCCGAGATTGTGGTGCGCAGAGGTGGTCCAGTGGTCGAGATCAATCCTGAGAGTACGCCGCTGTCACCGCGTGTGACAGTGTCCTGGCCAGAGCGCGCAGCCGTGGCCTTGCCGGCCCTGGTTGACCGACTCATGGCTACGCGGTCAGGAGCATGAGTCACGATTTGCGGTTCCGCCGCACCAAGATAGTTGCGACCCTGGGACCCTCTTCGTCAGATGAGGAGACGGTCAGGAACATGGTGGAGGCGGGCGTCAACGTGGTGCGGATCAACAGCGCGCATGGGACTGCGGAAGAGAGAGCGCGACTGATCGCGGTTGTGAGGCGGGTGCGTGACAAGCTGCGCAAGCACGTGGCCGTACTGGTTGACCTCCAGGGTCCCCGTGTTCGCATTGGTGTTCTCGCTGAGCCACGGCGTCTGGACAGCGGTATGGAGCTGGTGCTCGCTCCGGAGCGTTCAGCGTCGGGAGAGGAGATTCCCACCGCGTATGAGGCGCTGGCCGGCGATGTGGAAGTGGGCTCGCGGATCTTGTTGGACGACGGCCTTCTCTCGATGGAAGTCACCAGCATCGTGGGCGATCGCGTAACCGGCATCGTTCGCGATGGCGGGATACTCCGCAGTAACAAGGGTATCAACCTGCCGGACGACCAGGTAAGCGTGCCGGTAGTGACCGACAAAGACCGCGCTGACATCGGCCTTGCCTTGGAGAACCAAGCCGATATGGTGGGCATTTCCTTCGTGAGCCGGGCAGAAGATATCGAGGAGGTGCGCTCGTTGGTGGGGGAAAGAGCGCGACTAGTCGCCAAGATCGAACGGGCAGCAGCTTTGGATGATATCGAACGTATAGTGGAGGCGGCGGACGCGATCATGGTCGCTCGCGGTGATTTGGGAGTCGAGTTGCCCTTTGAGGAAGTCCCGCTTACTCAGAAGCACTTGATTGACGTGGCGATGCGCTACGGTCGGCCTGTCATTACGGCGACCCAAATGCTGGAGTCCATGGTGAACCACACCCGGCCAACCAGGGCCGAAGCGTCCGATGTAGCCAATGCCATTCTCGACGGTACTGACGCGGTGATGCTGTCTGCCGAGACAGCTATGGGCAAGTACCCCATCGGCGCGGTTCGAGCCATGGTGAGTATCATCAATGAGATCGAACAAGCGATTCTCAAGGATGGGATCCCTTGGGGATGCCTCAGGGGTGTCGCAGAATCCAAACGATCGTGTGAGGTCGAAGCTGCAATTGCGTCTGCAGCGATCGCGGCAGCCGAGATGTTGGAGGTGCCGTTGATCCTGTGTGTCACGAAGAGTGGGTTCACTGCTCGCACCATCGCGTCAAATCGGCCGTCCATACCGGTCCTCGGTCTCTCTACCGATCGGCGGACCTGTCGCTATCTGGCACTCGTGTGGGGAGTTACGCCCATGCAGGCAGACGTGGTGCCGAACTACGAGACGATGCTGGATGTTGCTCGAGGAGCACTACTCGATCACGAATGTGCCAAGTCGGGCGATAGAATAATCGTGACAGCAGGCGTTCCCTTCGAAGTTCCCGGTACCACCAATCTGATCAAAGTCGAGACTGTCTGACTTCCGATGAAGGATACCCGAGCCACGCCCGTCGGCCCAAGTCCCACGGTTGCGACATTCGCTACGCTTGTCCCGCGACGGATCTGCACCAGCGAACCAACGCTGCATCGGTTTGCACTCAGGCTTGGTGGTCTTTTGACGGGACGACTGATAATTTACAGATCGCTGTACGGTTGGGACTGGTACGTGTCGGTCCCAGGCGGATGCTGGCTCGGTGCTGGCTGAAAAGGAGAGGCAATGTCACACCACGAAGGTCAACCGGTCGTAGTTGTGGAGAGGTCGAGTGGCATCGGTTCGTTCCTATGGGGAGCCGTGATTGGAGCGGGCGTCGCCCTGCTACTGGCCCCACGGTCCGGAGAGGAAACCCGAGAGGTACTGCGAGCGAAGGGACGACGCCTGCGTGCCAGAGCAGAGGACACGGCGGATGACATACAATCGCGGCTTGAGGAAGGCTACGAGAGGGCTAAGGCCCGTGTGGAAGAGAAGTTCGAGCGCGCGCGTCGGAACATAGGTGAGACACGAGCTGGTGCACGCGATGCAGTGAGAGCCGGCAAGGCTGCCGTACACTCGGCTCGTGAAGAATTGGAGCGCAGGCTTGCCGACGCCAAGGCATCTCGTGGTACCGCGAGCGCGTCTTCGGAAGACGACTTCGACGAGGACGAAGCAGTCGAATCTGAAGACGAAGATTCCGTCTAGACCCAAACGCTACCCGTGAGTTGACTACCGCGGGATACCGAGGATGGGCTTCGTCGCCTTGGGGCTTCATTCGCAGAACCTTCACGGCGGCATACGAAGACAACATCCTCTTCCTGGCGAGTGCCCTGACGTTTCAAGCGTTGGTGGCATCCCTCCCAATTGTGCTCTTGGCTCTGGCAAGCCTGGGGTATTTCGTGCGTGGCGCGGACGCTGCGGTCGAAGATATTCGTCAGCTTTTGGAAAGCGTCGTCCCTACGGCTGGTCCGGGAATGCGCGATCCCTTCAGCCAGGTGGAGAGATTCGTCGAGGTGGTTGTATCCAGCCGTGCACAGCTGTCCATTTATGGCCTTCCTCTTTTCCTCTGGTTCTCCACGCGGTTCTTCAGTGGCGCCCGCTCCGCGCTCAACGACGTGTTTGACACGCAGGAGACCCGGCCGTGGTTCGTTGGAATCGGGATCGACTTCTTCCTCGTGATCGCAACTCTGGTCTTGGTGGTGTTCAATGCCGTTGTTACCGTGGAGGTTATGGAGCTTCCGTGGTTGGGTCGGTTTGCGTCTACCATCACGACGTTCGGTCTGGCGCTCGTTTCGTTCTTCATCATCTATACAATGGCTCCGACCAGAAGGGTACGCTGGGATACGGCTCTGGTAGCGGCCATCGTCGCGGCGCTTGGATTCGAGGTCACGAAGAAGCTCTACGTTGTCTACGTGGTGCGATTCACAACCCTGGATCGGCTGATCTCTAGCTCCAACGGAATCGCATTGCTGCTTTTGGTGGTTTGGATGTATGCCATCGTATGTGTCTTCCTTATCGGCGCGGAAGTGGGAGAGACCTATGACATGAGAAGACGCCAAAGGGAGCAGCGAGCAATACTCACCTAGGATCCAAACAGTATGACCGCAATAGATCTACGAAGCGACACGGTGACCAGGCCTTCACCGGGGATGCGTCGAGCCATGGCCAACGCCGATGTCGGCGATGATGTGTTGGACGGGGACCCAACTACACTCAAGTTGGAACAGAGGATGGCTGAGCTGTTTGGTACAGAAGCCGCCCTATTCTTCCCCTCGGGAACACAATCCAATCAGACGGCGGTCTCGGTGATCGCGCGGCCGGGGACCGAACTGGTGCTGGAGGCCAACGCGCATATCGTGCATTACGAGCAGGCCGGTGCTGCAGCCCTGTCTGGCGTCCAGGTTCGGCCGGTCTCCACTCCGGATGGTATACTGACGGCAGAACTCCTAGCGGCCGCGCTCCGGCCGGCCAGTGCCCACACCCCCGAGGTCAGCGCCGTAGCAGCAGAGAACACCCACAATGCAGCAGGAGGAAGGATCTTCCCCACCAGCGCCTGGGATGAGCTAGTGGCCGTGACAAGTGACCGAGGACTTCCGCTGCACCTGGACGGAGCGCGCCTGTGGAACGCTGCTGCAGCCCAGGGCCAGTCGGTTGCCAGGGTCGGCCGGGGTGCGACTACGATCACCGCCTGCCTGTCGAAGGGCCTAGGTTGTCCCGTCGGTAGTTGCCTGATGAGCAACCGTGAGTTGATTGACCGTGCCCGGAGAGTGAGAAGACGACTCGGCGGAGGGATGCGTCAATCCGGGGTTCTCACGGCAGCCGGTCTCTACGCGCTAGAGCACAACCTGCATCGATTGGCGGATGACCACGCGCACGCCACTCTGTTCGCCGATAGACTCCGAGGCCACCCCGCGCTCAAACTGAATGAGCCTGAAACCAACATCGTGATCCTGGATCTGGTCGGTCCGGGTCTGACAGCGGATACGGTATTGCCGAGGTTGGCCGATGCAGGGGTGCAGTTGGTGCCGCTTGGGCCCACGAGGCTCCGAGCGGTGATGCACCTCGATGTCACAGCGGAGGAAGTTGGGACAGCAGCCGCCATCGTTGCCCAGGTGTTGGATACGCGAGGGGGTTGATCATGAGAGCAGTCGTCGTCGGGGCGGGCGAGGTCGGCTACCACGTGGCAGAGAGGCTTTCCACTGAGAAGCATGATGTGGTGGTCGTAGACGTACGTCCCGAACGTCTGGAATACGTGCAGACCCGCTTGGATGTGGCTGTTGTGGAAGGCAGCGGTGCCAGCCCCAGTGTCCTGGAGATGGCTGGGATCCGAGATGTTGGGTTGCTGGCGGCTGTCACCAGCGTCGACGAAGTCAACCTGGTTTGTTGTATGAGCGTGCGTGGGGGCGACCACCTCGTGAAGGTAGCGCGAGTGTCGAATCCGGATTTCTACGCTGATGGTGCCCATCTGAGGCCCGAGCTCTTCGGGGTGGACGTGATGATCAATCCCGAGCGTGAGCTGGCGTTGGAGACGCTGCGGCTACTGGAAGCAACCGAAGCGACCGACATCGCGACTTTCGCAGGTGGTGCCGTGCAGTTGGTAGGCTTGAAGGTCACAGATGAGGCGCCGATTGCCGGCCGCACCTTTGCCGAAATCGGCGCCGACATTGGGAATGCACCTATGCTCACGGTGGCGCTAAAACGCGGCGATCGGACCATCGTTCCGAAGGGGACTACGGCGGTCAAGAGTGGCGATCATCTTTATGTCGTGGCAACCGAGAGCACGATGCCCACGAGCCTCGAGCTCTGTGGTTACCGCACAACCGAAGTGCGCCGGGTGATGATAGCCGGTGGCAGTCTTGAGGCGTATTACCTGGCTCAGTTGCTGCACCAACATCGTGGCCAGGCGATTATGCTCATCAAGGAGCGGGACCGGGCTCAGGATCTGGCGGCTAAGCTGGACCAAGCGCTCATCTTGAACGGCGATGCGACTGACTTGGAGTTGTTGGAGGTTGAGGGAGTAAGCGGCGTGAGTGCGTTCGTGGCTCTGACCGATCACGACGAGATCAACATACTCTCGGCGCTGCTAGCAAAGCACGCCGGAGCCAGGCAGGTGGTGACGTTGGTGAATCGAATGGACTACATGCCCTTGGCTAGGATGATCGGCTTGGAGACGGTCGTGAGCCCTCGACTGTCGGCTGCCAACGCAATCCTGCGCTATGTGCGTCGCGGAAGCGTCACCAAGGTCGCCACCTTCAAAGACAGTGAAGCCGAGGCAATCGCCTTCAACGTCTCTGCGGCGTCGCCCTTGGTTGGGCTCAGGCTAGCCGAGGTGGATTTTCCCGAGGGCGCCATTGTGGCGGCTCTCGTTCGAGAGACAGAGTCTGGAGCGATAGTCCCGCGCGGAGATGACAAGCTGCTGGTGGGTGATCAGGCGGTGGTGTTTGCCCTTCCGGAGGCAGTCGGCCCAGTGGCCGAGCTCTTCCCATCGTGAACGCCCGCGAGGTGCTTCACATCGTCGGCGCGCTCCTGATATGGACGGCCGTAGCGATGGTGCCACCCGCTGTTCTGAGCTTCTTCGAGGGCCTCGCCGTTCACTGGACGTTGGCCGTCTCAGTTACTGCCGCCATCGGCTGTGTACTTTGGTTCCTCACTCCCCATGAAGTCTCGATCAACCGGAGAGAGGGCATCGCAATCGTCGGGTTAGGGTGGCTGGCTGTGGTGGCCGTGGGAAGCCTGCCATTCCAGTTGACTGGTGTAACACCTACAGTCGCGAGCGCCTTGTTCGAGTCAGCGTCGGGATTCACCACGACAGGGGCCACCGTCTTCGCGGTCATCGAAGACCTGCCACGAAGTATCCTACTGTGGCGCTCCATCACCCACTGGATGGGTGGCATGGGGATCATTGTCTTAGGTGTGGCCATACTGCCGCTCATCGGCATGGGTGGTGCACAACTCTTCCGGGCCGAGGTTCCCGGCATCGCGGCCGATCGGCTCAAGCCACGAGTGGCCACCACGGCGCGACTCTTGTGGGGCGTGTATGCCCTGCTGACCGCGACGCTGGCCGTGATCTATCTCGTGTTGGGGATGTCACTGTTCGACGCCGTGAACCACGCTATGAGTGCGTTGGCGACCGGAGGCTTCTCCACCCGTACCACGTCGGTGGGAGCCTTTAGCCCAGCGATACAGTGGGTGACGATCGTCTTCATGCTTGCAGCTGGCACCAACTTCACGTTGCATTACCAGGCACTCACTGGTCGCTGGTTACCCTGGCTGCGCGACTCCGAGTTCCGCTGGTATGCCGGCGTCACGCTGGCAGCTGCAGCTGCCGTATTCCTCTACTTGGGATTCTCGGGAGCGGGCTGGGCTTTCAGAAGTGCCGCGTTCAACGTGGCTGCCATTGCCACCACAACCGGCTTTGTAACGGCGGATTTTGGTGCCTGGCCAGCCTTCTGTCAGGTGCTACTGCTCGGATTGATGTTCGTTGGCGCGATGGGAGGGTCGACCGGAGGCGGGTTCAAGACGGCGCGAGCCGTCGTAGTGCTCAAGCATGCGGTCGGCGAAGTGCACAAAGTACTTCATCCTAGAGCGGTCTTCGTGACGAAACTCGGGAACGCCCCAATTCGATCAGAGATCCTGGCCAATGTGCTGGCATTTCTAGCCCTCTATGTTGCCACCCACGGCATCGGCTCCCTGCTGATCGCAGCCCTGGGATACGACCTGCTGACGTCTGTGAGTGCGGCGCTGGCCGCCATGTCGAGCATTGGACCGGGATTGGGAGATGTAGGGCCGGCCTCCCACTACGGTGATCTCAGTGCGCCGGCTCACATCATTCTGTCGGGACTAATGCTCTTGGGGAGGCTGGAGTTCTACACGTTGCTCGTCCTGGTGATTCCGGGCACATGGGATCGTTGGGAGGGAGGGCGTTAAGGGTACAACTAGACATGCTGGCTCAGAGTAAAGGTGGCGGTGAGCGGACGCTGACCGATGCGGGCGTCAGGAAAATGGGCTCGTTGCGGCACTGATTGGGCGGGAATGCTCGGAATGCGGCCATCGGGCCTCATGCGCGGCGGGCGAGTGCGAGTATGCGGCGGGCTCTTGGCACGGTTCTACCTCTCGCAGTAGCTTTCACCTGCCCCAGGTCCGCAGGGCGAGTGCGCGCGAACCGCGTCAGGACCGTGAAGGTAGCAGCGCTAAGCGACGGCACGCGTCGCTTCGGGTATCCTGGGGCAATTCTCTTGCTATCAATGACACACACTGCGCTCGCTCGAAAGTACCGACCCACCAGTTTCTCAGACCTGGTTTCGCAGGATCACGTCGCTGCCGGCCTGGCAGGCGCCGTTGCCAAGGGACGGGTCGCGCACGCCTACGTGCTCACCGGGCCTCGCGGCGTTGGCAAGACCAGTGCAGCCCGGATCCTAGCGATGGCGCTCAACTGTGAGGACCGGGCCAGCGCGCCGGCTGAGGGCGAGCCCTGCGGCAAGTGTGAATCGTGCCTGCGCATCTGGTCAGGCGTCGTGAACCTCGACGTTGTCGAAATAGATGCTGCAAGCAATCGCGGTGTGGACGATGCGCGTGAACTGCGTGAGCGGGCGATGTATGCGGCCAGCGGACCAGATCGTCACAAGGTGTACATAGTGGACGAAGCTCACATGCTAACGCGCGAAGCTTGGAATGCCCTGCTCAAGATCCTGGAGGAACCTCCGCCGCGCGTTGTCTTCGTTTTCGCGACAACGGAGCCGCACAAGATCTCCAATACGGCGGCTCCAGTAATGAGCCGAGTGCAGCGGTTTGATTTCAGGCGCCTAGGACCCCAAGCCATAATGACGAGGCTGCGATACGTGGCGGACCAGGAAGCGATCGTGGCTGAGGAAGAAGCCCTACAGTTGATCACGCGAGTCGCCGATGGCGGCATGCGGGACGCTCTTTCACTGCTGGATCAGTCCCTGGCTTTTGGAGAGGGGCCGGTGTCTGCCGAGCGGGTGCGGCACGCGCTGGGCCTGATCGATGAAGAGATGTATGGAGAGCTGTTGGATATCATCGCCGGGCGCCGCACCGCGGAGGTGTTCCCGTTTGTCGGGAGGCTGGTCGAAGGTGGTGCCGATCTGGCGGAGTTCTTAAACGGGGCAGGCGAAGTGTTGCGGGCCCTGCTGATTCGGATCCTCGATGGCCGTCCCGAGGGTCTCACCGATGGTCTGCGCGCGGCCGTGGAGCAGCACGCAGCCCACTACCAATCCGGCGACATCCTGAGGATGCTCAAGCTGCTGGGCGGGGCCGAAGCAGTGGTTCGACGCAGTCCCAATGCCAGGCTGCACGTCGAGACCCTGTTGGTGCAATGGTCCCTGCTCGATAGGACCGTGGAACTGAATGACGTCCTGGCAGCACTCGCGGCGCATGGCGAGAGCAGGACTGGCGAGCTGACAAGAGGCCCTGCTGGCAAGGCGATGAGCGAACTGGATGCTCATGATTGTACCGGCGGTGACAGTCCTGCCCCGGTGGTCGCTGACGGTCCCTCCCTGTCCATTGAAGCGATTGGGGCTCTCTGGCGCAGGATTACCGAGGTTGCCGGACAGCGACGTAGGATGGTTCAGGAAGCCCTCGGGCATGCCCGGGCCGTCGAGGTGAGAGACGGGGTGGTCGTCCTAGAGGTTACTGACAGTGAGGTCCATCTCGAGGGTCTGACTCGGAGTCGCGACGTCATACAGAAGGTGATTGCGGAAGTCATGGGGTGTGGACCGGTTCGGATCGAGTATCGGAGTAGGAGTGATGCCGCCCCGGCTGGCAATGACACGCCTCTGCGACTCAATCAGGAGCAGGAGCGGCAGGAGCGCATGCGCCGCTATCGTGACCAAGATCCGGCGCTCGACGCTATCGCGGACGCGCTGGATCTGGAAGTGATTGAGTAGCTTGCGGCTGTTCCACGCCCAGGGTAGCTTGCATCGTTCAATGTAGCTCTAGCACGTGTGAGTTCAGTTATGGCCGATTTCTCACAGCTCCTGCAGTTGGGTCAGCAGATGCAAGGCAAGCTGACCGAAATGCAGACCGAGTTGGCTCAACAGACGGTGACTGGTTCATCTGGGGGTGGGATGGTGAAAGCCGCGGCAAACGGCCGTGGCGAGATTCGGTCTATCGAGATCGACCCCAGCGTGGTATCGGACGGTGACGTTGAGATGCTGGAGGATCTTGTCCTTGCGGCCGTCAGCGAGGCCCAGCGCAAGGCCCAAGAGCTATATCGCAGCGAGTTGGGCAAAGTAACGGGAGGGCTTCCCCTTCCGTTCCAGCTTCCGTTGTAGCAGGCGTGTCGGCCATCGATGAGCTTTGCAGTGAGTTGGCCAAGCTGCCCGGCATCGGGCGCAAGACGGCCACGCGGCTGACATACTTCCTGCTTAAGCAACCACCTGATGAGGTAGTCCGGCTCGCCGCAGCCATCAGGTCGGTCTCGGAGCGGATACGTCCCTGCTCGGTGTGTGGCAATCTGGGCGAAACCGATCCTTGCCTCATCTGTGAAGATCCGCGGCGCGACAAGGAGCTGCTGTGTGTGGTGGAGGAGGCGTCCGACATCGGTGCGATCGAGCGGACAGGTGAATACCGCGGTCTCTACCATGTCCTGGGTGGTCACCTCTCGCCACTCGACGGGATCGGTCCTGAAGATCTACGCATTGAGGGGCTACGGGCACGGGTGGCAAACGGTTGTGAGGTGCGCGAGGTGATCCTCGCGACCAATCCATCGATGGAAGGAGAAGTCACCGCGACGTACGTTCGAGGCGTACTTGAGAACGCCGGTGTACAGGTAACCCGGATCGCTTTGGGACTGCCTGTCGGCGGTGATCTGGAATATGCAGACGGGGTCACGATAGCTCAGGCCTTGGCAGCCCGACGGGAGATGCCGCGGTGATGGGGCCGAAAACAAGGGCTCTGATGATTGGACTCGGTGTCGGGATCACGGCAGGTGCGTTGCTGGCACAGCACTCGATGGACCGTCACCGGAAGCAGTTGTTCAGTGGGAGACCGTTGCGGCGTCTCTCGGCCCTGGGGTATTTGAATAGTCATCCGAGCGTGGAGGCTGTTCACCTGCTCCAGGACTACCTGGCATGGGAGCAGCATCCTATGCTGCGACGTCGGGCGGAGGCGATCGTGCGGCGCATGGAAGCAAAACTGGGGTCATGAGAGGACACAATGCCTGGTGCAGCGACCTGGTCACTGGATGAGAGTGATTACAAGCGCATTAGCGCCCATCTGAACGCACTCCTCAAAGAGGCGAACGCGAGATGTGCTCTACTGGTGGATCGCGCTGGGCAGTTGCTCGCCAATGTGGGTGAGCAGATGGCATTCGATCCCACTGCTTTCGCGTCTCTGACAGCGGCAGACTTCAGTGCCAACGATCAACTCGCCAAGATGATCGGAGAGCCGGAATTTGCGTCGCTATTCCACCAGGGCGAGAAGGAATCCATGTATCTCGCCGACATTGCGAGAAGAGTGATCTTGGTGGTGCTCTTCGACGAACGAACGACAGTGGGAATGGTACGACTTCGTGTGAGGCAGACAGTGAACGATCTCGTGACGCTGTTCGACGAGATGTTCGCTCGTGAGGCTCCTGGGGCGGCGGCTCCAACGGAGCGTCGTGGACTGCTCGAAGGAGCAGAGGACGAAATCGACAAACTCTTTGGGGATTAAGGGAAGGCACTGTCGACGATGTCGATGATCAACTACGCTTCCCGGGAAATCAACTGCAAACTCGTGTACTACGGGCCCGGTTTGGGCGGCAAAACGACGAATCTGGAGCACGTTTACCAAAAGGTGGCGCCGGACACTCGTGGCAAGATGGTGTCTCTAGCGACGGAAACCGAACGTACGTTGTTCTTCGACTTCCTTCCTGTGGATCTCGGCACGATCCGCGGATTCAAGACGCGCTTCCACCTCTACACGGTGCCGGGACAGGTTTACTACAACGCATCACGCAAGCTGATCTTGAAGGGTGTGGACGGTGTCGTGTTCGTGGCAGACAGTCAGATCGAGCGGACCGAGGCCAACATCGAGTCGATGCAGAATCTGTACGACAACATGGCTGAGTACGGCTATGATCTGACGAAGATCCCGTTTGTCGTGCAGTACAACAAGCGTGATCTGCCCAATGCAGCGCCGGTCGTAGAGCTACAGTCTCAGTTGAACCCGGGCTGGCCGGTTGAGGATCCGACAAAACAGAAAGCGGTGGCTGACCCCTGGCACGAAGGGGATTATCTTGTAGAAGAGATCGATGGCATGTGGATCGAACGGGCTCCGTACTTTGAATCGGTCGCCATCACGGGGGAGGGCGTGTTTGACACTCTGAGGGCTCTGGCAAAGACGGTCCTCAAGACACTGAGCTGAATTGGTGCGGCAATGATCTGGACGTTGCCCAACATCCTCACCATCTGTCGTATTGCGCTCACCCCGGTGATTGCGCTGCTGCCATTCATCAGCGGGTATGCACCCAAGATCATCGCGTTCGTTGTCTTTCTAGCTGCCGCGATCAGTGATTTCTACGACGGTCGCCTCGCGCGCGAGCGCGACGAAATCACGGATCTGGGCAAGCTGCTTGATCCCATCGCCGACAAGCTGTTGCTGTTTGCCACCCTGGTCCCCATCTATTGGATCACGAACTACCGCATGCAGGAGTACGGCATCCCATGGTGGGGAAACTTCCCGCTTTGGGTTGCGGTGATACTCATAGGCCGTGAGCTGCTGATGACCGCCTTTCGGCACATGGCGCAGCGTAAAGGTGTCGTAATAGCTGCCGCCGGCGCCGGCAAACTCAAGACGATCATTCAGGATGTCTTCATTGGGGCAATGATCGCTTGGTTTGCATGGAAGGACATGAGGCAAGCGTTCGGCTGGGAGAGCGGGTGGTTTGGTGAGTTCTGGGAGCGGTTCCACGGCACGGTGATAGCAGTCACGCTAGGAATCACTCTGCTCGTGACTGTATACTCGCTCGGAGTCTACGTATATCGCTATAGGATGCTGTTCCGCAGCGTGCCAGCTTCCACCCCGGGCGATGGATCTTGAAGTCGTAACGGTCGGCACGGAACTCCTCCTCGGTTTCACTCTCGACACCAACGCAGCTGACATCGCACGTTCCCTCGCTTCGATTGGTGTGCGCGTGGTGCGGCTAACGACAGTCGGCGACGATGCCCGGGCGATCCGAGGGGCTGTGTCGGACGGCCTGCACCGATCCGGTTTCGTGATCGTCACGGGAGGGCTAGGTCCGACCCGTGACGATATCACGAAACAGGCGGTAGCAGATATCTACCGGGCCCCGCTGGAGCTGGACGAGGACTACCTGAGTGTTCTGGAGCAACGTTTCGCGCGGCTCGGCCGGGGCCCGATGCCCGAATCCAACCGCACGCAGGCCCAGGTGCCCCGCGGAGCGATCGTGCTACCCAACCGGCGCGGTACGGCTCCGGGGCTCTGGCTCCACGGGGAGCCGGGTAGCACCGTGCTGCTACCGGGCATACCGCAGGAGATGCGATCTCTGCTTGAGCGAGAGGTGATGCCCCGCTTGAGCCGGCTCGCTAGCGGCGCCAGCGGCGAAGCGACGGTCACTCTGTCCCGCACGCTGCGCACTACCGGCGTCTCCGAATCCGGTTTGGCCGACCAGATCGGCCATCTGGACCGGACCTTCGACCCGGTATCGCTGGCCTATCTGCCCGGGCTTGACGGAGTTGATCTACGGCTCAGTGCCTGCCAAATGACCCGAACTGCAGCCGAAAGCGCCCTGGCGCGTGCGGTGGATCAGTTGCGGCCCGTGCTCGGCCAAAACCTGTACGGTGAGGGTGACGTGCAACTGGCGGCGGTCGTTCTGGAGCGGCTGCGTGCGTCGGCGTGGCAGCTGGCCACGGCTGAGTCGTGCACGGGCGGACTCATAGGCGCTAAGCTGACGGCCGTGCCAGGATCATCTGACGTCTATGTCGGAGGCGTGGTCTGCTATTCGAACGAATCGAAGGCCAGGGACCTGGGAGTGCCCGAGGAGCTGCTGCGGGACCACGGCGCCGTGAGTGAGGCTGTGGTGAGAGCGATGGCCGAGGGCGTTTGCCGTCGATTTGGCACGGCTGTCGGGATAGCCGTCACTGGGATCGCCGGCCCCGGCGGTGGCAGCGACCAGAAGCCGCGCGGCACGGTGTGGATTGCGGTACAGCGGCGAAGCCGAGTGGAGTCAATCAGACGCTGGTTCCCTGGAGGGCGCGAGGAGGTCCGCCAGCGCAGTGCCCAGGCAGCCCTGGACCTAGTCCGTCGCCTCACGGACTGAGCTCTGCGGAGATGAATCGGGCCCGCGGCAGAAGGGACCCGATCTGCGCAGATCCGCGGCAGAATGTTATAGTTCGTTCGCACACTCCCAAGCGATTCATGGAGACGAAACGCAATCGGAAGGACTGATGGGGAAACGGAAGAAGAGACATAAGCCGGTCGAAGAGGAGGCGCCCCCACCGGTTGAGGCAGCTCCTCGCGATCCGGACACGGCGGAACTTAAGCCGCCTGCAGCGGGTGAGGACGAGCAGGGCGGGCGCGAGGGGGGTGGCGGCGCGCTGGTTGAGACACCGGAAGCCGCCGTTGTCAGGCTCACGGAGGAGCTAGACTCTCAGAAGGATCGCTACCTTCGCCTGGCTGCTGAGTTCGATAACTTTCGTAAGCGGATGGTGAGAGAGCGAACCGAGGCCAGGGCCCGCGCCCAGGCTGATCTGGCGGCCAACCTGCTCGAATCGCTCGATGATCTCTCGCGGGTGGCTGCGCTTGACCCGGCACAGTCGAGCATGGAAGACGTGGTTGCCGGCGTGGGCTTGGTCGAACGAAAGCTGCTGCGCGAGTTGCAGAATCAGGGCTTGCAGCGGATCGGGAACGCGGGTGAGCAGTTTGATCCCAACGATCACGAGGCTGTGGCCACGGCACCAGCGCCCGCGGAGGAGCAGGAAAACCAGGTCGCTGCGGTACTGCAGGTCGGCTACCGACTCGGCAGCATGTTGCTCAGACCGGCCCGAGTTCAAGTCTTTGTCGCTCCCCCGACGGGCGGAGAGCCCGAGGCATAATAAATGGCTCCGGCCAAGGATTACTACCAGGTTCTAGGCGTTTCTGAGAAAGCATCGGCCGACGAGATCAAGAAGGCATACCGTCGGCTGGCGAAGCAGTATCATCCCGACGCCAATCCCAACGACACCCAGGCGGCTGAGCGGTTCAAGGAGATCTCCGAGGCCCACTCGGTCTTGAGCGACCCGGGACAGCGCAAGAAATACGACACAATGCGCAAGTTCGGCGCATTTGCGGGTGGTCCGAGAAGCTGGGGCACGCGAACTGGGGGAGCCGGGTCCACGAAGTTTGAAGATTTCGACCTCGGGGGGTTCACCCAGGGTGGGTTCTCCGGCTTTGGCGGTCTGGGCGATATCTTCTCATCCATCTTCGGGAAAGGGAAGCGGTCGGGTGGGGTCGAGCCAATCGAGCAAGTGGTTGAGATCCCCTTCAAGGTGGCGGCCTTGGGTGGCAAAGTCCCCGTCAGCGTTCCCGTCACTGAGGCGTGCCCGACCTGTGGGGGCTCCGGTGCCGCTACCGGTGCCCAGGTGAGTACTTGTCAGGAATGCGGCGGTCGCGGCACCGTGAGCTTCGGCCAGGGTGGGTTCGCCGTGACCCGCCCCTGCCCTGCGTGCCGGGGACGGGGCCGCGTAGCTAGCCAGCCCTGCCCGAAATGCTCCGGTCAAGGTGAAGTGTCTATCAGCAAGCGGCTGCGTGTGACAGTACCGCCTGGTACCGATTCGGGGCACAAGGTGAGGCTCAAGGGACAGGGTCAGCGGAATCCGACCGGTGGACGCCCGGGGGACCTGATCGTGACGTTTCAGGTCAAGAAAGACCGCTTCTTCCGCAGGGAAGGACTCGACATCTACTGTACCGTCCCACTCAACGTCGCTCAGGCGGCGCTCGGCACGAAGCTGCAGGTGAGGACGATCCACGGACAAAAGGTCGTCTTGCGGATCCCCCCTGCCACACAGCCCGGCCGGAAGCTCCGTATCAGAGGACAGGGAATCGAGAGGAACGGTCGCAAGGGTGATCAGTTCGTCGAGATTGCTGTGACCATTCCGGAGAGTCTAACACCAGAGCAACAGGAACTGCTTAAGAGTTTCGCTTCAGCGGCGGATCTGAAGTACTAGCTTCCGGCAGTCCAGTTGCTGGGGGTATCGGGTTGGATATCGCCGTATTTACGGATCGAGAACGTGGCCGTGGGGCCTTCCATCCAGATGATCACCTCTCCCGTGATTGCATCCAACCCGTAGACAACAAAGCCGTCTCGTCCCTCCAGCCCAGCTAGGATCATCGGGCGTCCCCGTGAGTCAACGGCGAGGTCGGTCAGAAACAGGGACTCGACCCAAGGCCACTCCTTTCTCCACCGGATTTTGCCGAGTCCGTTGTATAGTGTGAGGGTACGGTTTGGCACCACGTGAAGCACTCCGCCGCGGGCCGCCACCAGCATTCCGGTCCGAGGACTCTCGTCTATTAGAGCAAAGGTTACGACGCTGTCCCCGCGAATGGCCACCAGGCGATCGTCTGCTGTCTCCACGATGATCTGCCCTCCAGGCAACACAGCGAATTGGTGCGCGACTGCCGCGTGTGAAGCCAAATCGAGCCTGTCGGCCAATCGTCCGTCGGGCGTGAAGACAGTAACCAGCGCCAGGCCATCGTTCACATCTGAAACATACCAATGTCCCTCGCTCCATTGCACGTGCGCCGGGCTGGAGAGTTCGTCCACTCCCATCCACTGCTTGGTACCGTCGCGCCTGTCATACAGCAGTACTCCAGGCATGCCGGGTGCGGTAATGGCCAACAGCGTGTCGCCCGAGGGAGCCACGGCTCGACCATCCACGAACACCGGTTCGAGGTCGGGCCCTGGGACTTCGCAGGCGACCGAGATGAGGATGAGTGACCCAAGGATGGCGATACGCGTCAAAGCGACCTCCGCCGACCACAGGGAATAAGTGCAATTCACACACTACTACGGTACAGATTACAGAGCACAGAGTACAGAGCAAGAGGCCGGAAGCTGACCGACAAGCCTGCGGGGAGACCGCAAGCGCCGGGGATCCTGGAAAACTGGGTTGTCGCGAGATCGGTGAGGTGTGCATGGTTTGGATATGTGGCTCGCGACCGACGGGTCCGCCGGGACACCGCAAGTAGCGACTGACGTGGCACCGGTCAGGCGGGACCGCCGGACCCTGGGGTGCCGGGTCGGCGGTGCCCGGGCGGCAGGTGGGATCGCGGCCATCCTGCATGCGAGATACATTTTCAGAGTAGGTCTGCGCGTGCCGCGGTACCAGTGCGTCGGATTCGCCTCTACTACTAGGAGATCGCTTGAGCATTACGACCATCCAGAGAAGGTTCTCCTTCCAGCTGCGAGCAGAGTATGACCACCAGGATGTCACGTCCGAAGTGGAGCAGCTGACAGCAGAGTCCGGGATACGTACGGGGGTTGCGATCATACAATTGGTTGGTTCGACCGGTGCCGTCACCACGATAGAGTACGAGCCAGGTGCGCTCGGCGATCTCCGGCGTGCTCTCGATATCGTGGCGCCGATCGACGCTCACTATGAACACAATGCGCGTTGGGGTGACGGCAATGGCTTCTCGCACATACGATCGGCGCTGTTGAAGACGAGCATATCGGTTCCCATAGTCGACGGGCGCTTGGCGCTGGGCACGTGGCAGCAGATCGTCATCATCAATCTCGACAACCGTCCCCGATCGAGGGAGATGGTGGTGGTGGTCTTGGGCGAGTGTGATTGAGGTCGTTGGTGGGGAGACCGCTGCATCTCCTCCGCTCAGCCCTTCTCTTTCCCCTTCTTTTTACCGATGAACGTGTTTGCGGCCCAGCCGGTGAGCCCAACGATTATCGATGCGAGAATCGCGGTACCGAGACGGTCGATATGGAATGAGGGCATCAGGTGCCCGACGAGCAACACCATCGCTCCGTTCACGACGAAGACGAAAAGGCCGAGAGTGAGGAACGTGATCGGCAGCGTGAGGATGAATACGATGGGACGTATGACCGCGTTCGCAATTCCCAGCAACAATGCTGCGATCCATAGCGAGGCTGCGGTATCGAAAGAGATCCCGCTCAGAATCTGATCGGCCATCCACAGGCCAAAAGCGGTTATCAAGATGCGTGCGATAAGAGAAGACATGGTAAGCACCACTACGCCATGGATGATTAGCAGGTTTCATGAGATACAGCGTGCAATATGCGTGGATTCGGGTGAGCAGTCTATCGTGTGGAACATGAGTGAACCCGTCGTCCAGATCGATAACTCTTGTCGAGAGTTGCTGGCAACTGTGGAGGACCGTGGTGAGAATGAATGGGTGAGTGTCGTCACCGATCGTCCGGTTGCAGCACGGTATTCAAGAAATTGACGATGACCCGTGCCGCCTTATCCGCATCTACTTGCCTCGTGAACAGGTGATCGGCCTCCGGGATTGCGGCGAACCAGCGCGGCTGTTGCGCGGCAGAGAATATCCTCTCGCCTTCACCAATTGCGACGATCCGGTCAGCCGTTCCATGAACTACGAGGATGGGACGGTTGAGGGCGGTGATGTGGTCCAGTGAGCTGTGACGAGCTAGATCGTGGAAAAACTCCGCCGAGATGGCGAACCTACGACCAGCGATTGTGACGTCCACCTGGCCTCTTCTGAGCGCCTCTTCGATGTGCGTGTCGGAGAACAGGTGCCTTACATGATCCGCCGTCGCGGGCGCAGCCACCGCCACGACCGCCTTTACCTGGGGAACGCCGCCCGCCGCGAGCAGCGCAGCCGCTCCTCCCAAGCTGTGACCGACCATCACGCAGGGACCGAAGCCGCTTTTCTGCATGTAGCGGGCAGCTGCTGCCAGGTCGCTCACGTAGGTCGTGACGCTCGTGTCGGTGAATTCACCTTCGCTTTCACCGAGTCCGGTGAAGTCGAACCGTAGAACGGCGTACCCGCCATCCTCGATGCCGGTTGCCAGATTTCTCGTGACCTTGAACGACTTCGAGCATGTGAAGCAGTGAGCTAGCACGACCCCGGCCCGAACGTCGCCGTCGGGCAGCTGCAGATTTCCTGAAAGCCGACCATGTGTGCCTTCGAAGGTGATCTTCTCGTGTATGTGACCCATTGGCACTGGTTCCCTCCACGAGTCAGATGGGAGTGACAGCGGACGCGGGCGTACTTTGCGTCGGGCACCGGAATACGCTACTGTGGCGATCACTCCTCATGCTATCGTTCCTCCACCAAGCACACGTCCCTTGCTGTCGTACATTACACCAGATTGCCCCGGCGTGATCGCACGGACGATTCGAGACAGTTCGAGAGTCAGTCGCCCATCTCGAGATCCTGTCGTTGCTGCAATCACGGCTGGCACAGGCTTGCTGCGATAGCGGACCTGTACCATACACTCTGCTCCAACCTTCAGAGGTTCGCAGAGCCAGTTCACGTCCTCCAACTCAACTCGGGATCCCATGAGGTCCTCTGCGGTGCCAATGATCACTGAGCGAGCCTCGGGCGAAATGCCGATCACGAACATCGCCTCGGAGAATCCTCCGGGAAGGCCGCGTCTTTGACCTATTGTGTATCGAGCATATCCCGAGTGTTCGCCAACTACCTCTCCCCGCGTGGTGACTATGGGACCGGCACACAGTGCAGGTGCACTTGGCGGAAGGTACCGTTCGAGCACGGTGACGTAGTCATCGTTGGGTACGAAGCAGATCTCGACGGATTCCTGCTTGTCCGCGGTAGTCAGACCGAGCTTACGGGCGGTCTCGCGGGTCTCTTTCTTGGTCATGTGTCCTATTGGTGTCAACATTCTGCTCACAACCGAACGATCGATGCCCCAGAGGAAATACGTCTGATCCTTGTCCGGATCTGCTCCCCGATACAGGGCGCCGTCGCGTACGATTGCGTAGTGACCGGTAGCGATGAAGCTGCAGCCAAGTTCGTCTGCGTGACTCAGCAGGTCCCGAAACTTGGTGAATGAGTTGCATCGCACGCACGGGATCGGTGTGCGGCCTGATGAGTACTCGGCAACAAAATTCTGGATCACGGCCTCGCTAAACCGGTCTTCGAGATTCAAGACGTAATGTGGGATGCCCAGTCGGCTTGCCACTGAGGCAGCGTCGGCTATGGAATCCAGGGAGCAACAGGGTCGATCCGGAACCTCGTCGCCGTAGCAGAACAGCCTCATGGTGACGCCAATGACATCGTGCCCTTGCTGCACCAGCAGTGCGGCGGCGACGGAACTGTCGACGCCGCCGGACATGGCGACCAAAACCCTGCTCGGCTTTCCCTCCTGGTACACGGGTCCGACGGTCGGAACCTCCGATGGCACTTCTGTCATTTCGATTCCGGCAGCAGCTTACCGACGATCTCCGGCAGCAGCTGGACGACGCGTTCTACGTCAGCCTTACAGTTGTGCTGCGCGAACGAGAACCTGATGGCCGAAGTCGCCAACTTTCCGGGGACACCCATAGCACTGAGCACGTGAGACGGTGCCACGGTCCCCGTGTTGCAGGCCGATCCGGACGAACAACAGACGTCCGCCAAGTCCAGGTGCATCAGCAGAGAATCGCTAGCGATACCGGGGAACGACACGCTGGATATATGAGGGGCTCGGTCGCCCTGCGTTCCATTGACGTGAATGTGCGGTACTGCTGCAATGAGCCAGTGCTCCAGCTCATCCCGCAGTCGACCTACATGCCGCATCGTCGCATCAAGTTCTCTGACTGCCAGTTCGACCGCTGTTCCCAGCGCAACGATCCCTATCACGTTTTCGGTTCCCGGGCGTGTTCCCCGTTGCTGGCCGCCTCCGTGTATCAGGGGAGCTACAACGTCAGGCTGTGGCAGTACCAGCGCCCCGGTCCCCTTGAGGGCTCCAATTTTGTGGCCAGAAACGGCGATGCACGTGTTCGGCAGTCCGGCCAGCGAGCACGGGACCTTCCCGATCGCCTGAACGGCATCCGTGTGAAACAGGGTGCCGTAAGCGTGACATAGCTGCGCCAGGTGAGCGACGTCCTGCAGGATGCCAACCTCGTTGTTCACCCACATGGCGCTGAGCACTGCGATACCGCTCGCCAGTGCATCAGTCGCGGCAGCTAGCTCAACCCTTCCAGCTGGGTCAACAGGCAGCACGATTGACTCACCGCCCAGTGCCACTACGGCATCGGCCGCTTCCAGAACCGCCTTGTGTTCTATGGAGCAAACCGCCACACGGAACGGTCCGCCCCTTGAACGTGAAGCTATCGCTGCGCCGAGCACGGCTAGATTGTCGGCCTCAGTACCCCCAGACGTGAACACCACCTGCTCGGGTCGGGCATCGAGTGCGTCAGCTACCTTCCGACGCGACTGCTCGACGGCCGCACGCGCTGTTCTTCCGAGGCGATGGGCGGAGCTCGGATTGCCGAACCCTTCGTCTTGCAGGTATGGGGCTATCGCCTCCCGTACTTCTGGCCTTACGGGTGTGGTGGCGGCGTTGTCCAGATACACTAACCGGTTCATAGCATAGCAAGGTATGAGATGTGGTCGGCTGACAGTAGTGTGGAGCGCTCAGATCGAGCGGACACCCATAGTGACTACGTCGTCCACCTGGACGGTCTCGTACGTCATGAACGGTTCGCCGTACGCAGCTCTGATGAGGCTGCCGTAGTGGGCGTTCTGGGTCCGCACCAGTTCGTACAATTGCTGCCCGGTCGGGAAGATCTCGCCAGCGGAGTCGACGGTGTCGAACTGAGACGAGTAGCACTTGATGGCCGCGAGCTTGACTTCGAACTCGCTGGAAATGTCGACTACGAACGAAGGCTTCACCGGGTCCTCGCGATACGCCAGAGCGTAAAGAACCTTCTCTGGCTTGTGAACCTCGCCGTCAGCAGGGTAGTTGGCGAGGCCTGCCAGAAAGCACGAGTCTCGTCCCAGCTCAGAGGCAATGCGATGATCCGGGTGCCGACCTACCGGGAACGGCAGGATCACCACACGAGGTCGCAGCCGCCTCACAATCCGCACCAGTTCACGCCGGGTGTCGTCGTCATTCTGGAGTCGAGCATCGGGGAATCCAGCATTGAGCCTATGCGTCACTCCCATCACCTTCGCTGCTGCCGCTGCCTCGGCAGCGCGGATCTCGGGCGATCCGCGTGTTCCCATCTCACCCTTGGTCAAATCGACGATGCCGGTCCGGTGTCCGGCCCGGGCCGCCTTGACGAGTGCTCCCCCGCAAGTGAGTTCGACGTCGTCAGGGTGCGCGGCGATGGCTAGAAGGTCCACTGCGTCAGTCATGGAGCTCCATTCGCGCTGTCACATCTGTGTACCCCGACCAGGCTCCGACCAGCGAGACTGGCTACCGGGGACTGTGAGTTTTGTGAGTCCGTGCGCGCTACTCATACCTCAGCGCCTCCACGGGATCCAACTTGGCGGCACGGTTGGCTGGGAGCAAGCCAAAGAACAACCCGATCCCGGCAGATACGGCACATGCCACTGCAGCGCTCCACAAGGGGACCCCAGCCGAAAAACCCAGGACGTTCTTGAGTACTTCGCCAGCACCGATGCCGATCACCACACCTGCAGCGCCGCCGAGCAAGGTCAATGTCGCAGCCTCGACTAGGAACTGCCACAGAATCTCGCGCCGGGTCGCGCCCACCGCCTTCCGCACACCGATCTCCCGAGTTCGGTCCGTCACGGAGACCATCATTATGGCCATCACCCCGATGCCGCCCACCATCAGCGCCACGCTCGACAGGGCAACCATCACAAGAAAGAAGACCCCGGTGAGCTGGTTGAAGATGTCGAGGATCTGGTCTTGCGTGATGAAATCGAAGGTGTCGGGGTCTCCTGGCCGTAACTGACGGTACCGGCGCAGTGCCACTGTTACTGCGGCCTGTGCGTCTTCCACCGTCACATCGGGCCGCGGCTTGACCACGATCCACAAGGCATTCGTCTCGTCATAGCGGAAATAGCGATGTGCCGTCTCATACGGCACGATTGCCGCGATCTCCTGGGTCGGCGGCTGGAAGATATTGGCTGGGTTCTGATACACTCCGATAACACGTAGTGGTCTGCCGCCTACTCTGAGCATGCGCCCCAGCGGGTCCAACTGCCCGAACAACCGCAGCGCGAACTTCTCCTCTATGACGACTACGGCATCTCCACCACGTAACTCGCTGTCGAGGAAGAAGCGACCGCTGAGCAGCGTTCCACCCGCGATCTCCATGTAGCGGGCGTCGGCGGCGTAGATGGTGACCAGTTGTGTCCTGGTACCCTGGTATTCCATGCGTTGCAGCAACTGTATCCATATAGCACCGTAGGCTATGTTGGGCAGGCGAGCGATCAACTCGGCCTCTTCCGCTTCTAGTACCGGTCGGATGCGAACCTCGCGTGGCAAAGCATCCGGATTGAGCGGTGTCTGAGAGAAGAACCGCACCACATAGAACGTGGTTGGCCCTGCCACCTCGATCGTGCGGATTATCTGTGAGCGGAGACCCTCCACTATGGAAGCCATCGCCATGACTGTCGATACTCCAATGACCACACCGAGTATCGTCAGTGCAGAGCGAAGCTTGTTGCTGCGGATAGCTCCCAGTGCTATCGTCACTCCCTCGCGCAGCGTAGCCAGCCTCACAATTCACTCCTGACGCAAGGCGATGACCGGATCGAGACGTGCGGCTCGTGCTGCCGGATATACTCCAAACACGATGCCAATTGCTGCGCCGAGGGCGAGCGCAACGGAGATGGACCAGACTGTGACCCTCGCAGGCAGCGGGGAGATTGCCGATATCGAGAATGCCAGGGCCCAACCTGCGGCGACCCCGAGTGCACCTCCTAGAAACGCGAGCATCACAGACTCCGCTAGGAACTGACGCCGGATATCTCGGCGTCGCGCGCCAAGTGACTTGCGAATGCCAATCTCACGGGTCCGTTCCCTCACCGACATCAGCATGATGTTCATGATCACGATTCCGCCAACTATGAGTCCGATGGCCACCACAGCCGGAATCACCGTGAACAGTAGTTGAGTCATGTTCGTCCAGAACTCCACGAGCGCGTCCGCCTTGTCCACGGCGAAGTTGTTCGGTTCTCCTGGCCGCAGGCGGCGGGCGATACGCATCGCCTCTTCACTACGAGCCATTGCGGCTTCGATGCTTGCTCCGGGTGGCATCTTCACGGAGATGGTGATGGTCTGCCTGCGGCCGTACAAGCTTTCGAAGGTCGAGAATGGGATGAGGGCGAAGCCATCAAATGACTGGCCCAGGACGGTCCCCTTCTTGGCCGTTACTCCCTTGACGACGGCAGGGAGCCGCCCCAGTCGTATCGAACGGCCCACCGCGCGATCCGCCTCGCCAAACAACTTCTCCGCGACATCCCAACCCAACACGACGACGTAGCGTCGTTCCCTTACGTCGACGTCGCTCAACGGCTCGCCTGAAGCAAACCTGTAATCCTGGACTATCTGGAAAGGTGCCGTCACACCGAAAATGAACACATCACCGACTGTGCGATTGCGCCAGTGGATGTCGACCAGTGGGGTCGGGAACCCTGACTGCATCGCGATGGCCGTGGCGTCTGGGAGAGCTCGGCGGACAAACTGCACGTCACGCTCGTCTATCAGCGGCCGTCGCTGAACCTCGCGCCACTCCTCGTCGTCAAGCTGGCCAATTGCGATCGGCTCCCGCCGGACCTGGAACGCATTGGTGCCCACGATGGCGCCGGCGAGCTTATCGCTTACGTATGCATTCATTCCCTGGATGATGGCGACTACGGCAACGAGGAACGCGACCGATACGATGATGCCCAATAGAGTGAAGAACGATCGCAGCTTGTGGGCGGCTATCGATCGCAGCGCTACGAAAAGGGCTTCGCTGACAGGCATGGTTGGCGGCGGACCGCATACGGCCCGCTCATTCGTATCTGAGTGCCTCCACGGGATCCAGGCGCGCCGCCTTGGCCGCCGGATACATTCCGAACATCACGCCCGTGACTATGGAGGCGCCCAGCGCTGCGATAACCGACCACAACGGGATCTCTGCGGGAAGCGGCGTCAGGCTCTTGAGCAGCAGGCTGGCGGTCCCACCCAGCGCCAGCCCAATGGCGCCACCGATCAACGTCAGGGTCGCCGCTTCCACCAAGAACTGCCATAGGATCTCGCGCCGCCGGGCACCGATGGCCTTGCGGACCCCGATTTCCCTGGTCCGCTCGGTGACCGAAATCATCATTATTGCCACCACCCCCACGCCGCCCACCATCAGGGCAACACTCGACAGGACGAGCATGACGAGGAAGATCACCCCTGTTATCTGGTTGAAGTCCTCGAGCGCCTTCTCTTGTGTGACTACTCCGAAGTTGTTGTCATCTCGCGGCCCCAGACCCCGGAACGACCGGAGCGCGGCAGTCACGTCCTCTGTCGCCTGGTGAACGGTTACCTCAGCCGATGGGGCCACGTAGAAGACTAGATCTGCACGCCAGGTCCTCACGTACTTGTTGAACGCACCCTGGGGGATCGTCACAAACGGCCGGTTGCCCTGCCCAAAGATATCGGGTGGAGGCTGATACACTCCGATTACGGTGAACGGGACGCCGCCCACCTTAATGCGGTTGCCGAGCGGATCTTGTAGGCCGAAGAGCTCGTCTGATAGCTTCTGGTTGATTACCACGACCCTGCTGCTGGCGGCCGATTCGAGTCCGGTATAGGAGCGACCCGGATAAATGTCCCCACCCATGACTCTGGGCCATCCAGCGCTCAGTCCCCTGACCTCCACCGAACTCAGCGTCTGGTTGCCAAACTCCACCTCGCGACTGTTGAACTCACCAACCACGACCAACGAGACGGACGGTAGCTCTCTGATCCGGTCTGCCTCGTGCACGGTGAGTGGCGGCGCGCGGTAGTAGTCACTGTCGTCGAAGATCACGGTTTGCGACGTGCGAGTGACGAAGAACGTGCGTGGACCGAGCTGATTCAGCATGTCCTCGACACCCATATTGACGCCCGTGATGAAGGCTGCCATGAGCACGACCACCATCACGCCGATCGCTATTCCCAGGATCGTGAGGGCCGCGCGAGCCTTGGCGGCCTTGAGCGAGTGGATTGCTATCCCGACACCTTCAAACAGCTGCGTCATCGTCTACTCCTGGCGCATGGCCACCACCGGATCCAGCCGTGCAGCACGGGCGGCCGGGTAGAGACCTGCGATTATGCCGACGCCTGCGCCCAGTGATACAGCGACTGGGATAGACCAAGGCGCGACGTGGGCGGGGAGAAACGTGAGGGCGCGAACGAGGAAAGCGAGGCCGAGACCGGTGGCGATGCCCAGCGCCGCTCCAACCGTGGCCAGAGTGGCCGATTCCACGAGGAACTGCCGTAGGATATCGCGACGCCGGGCTCCCAACGACTTCCGGATCCCGATCTCCCGGGTCCGCTCAGCCACCGACATGAGCATGATGTTCATGATTACGATGGCGCCTACTACGAGCGAAACACTCACCAGGCCCGGCACCAGTATCTTGAGGATCCTGTCTATCTGCCCCCAGAACTCCAACACTCCCGCGGCGGTCTCGACGGCGAATGTGTTTTCTTGGGTCGGTCTCAGGCCGCGCCTGCTCCGCATCACCGCCTCCACGTCTGCCATGGCGGTCTCCATTTCCTGAACGGAGTTGGCCTTGACCAGCAGGATGTCGACCACGCGCGGCGGGTTGACGAATCGCTTGACCGGCGAGAGAGCAGGAGCCACGACGAACTCGTCGAGTGAAAAGCCGAAGATCTCGCCCTGGCTCTCCACGACGCCGATCACGCGGTACGGCAGGTCTCTGATGTCTATCTCCTGGCCCAGCGGATCGAGGTCCTCGAACAGACCCTCAGCCACCCTGCTACCGATCACCACCACCGGCAGGCCGGAACGGACCTCTTGGGCGCTGAAGGCACGGCCCTGTTCAATCTTCCAGTCGCGCAGAGCGAAGTATTGTTCAGTCGCGCCAATCACGCGTATCCGGGCCGACTTGTCTGCCCGAGACACTTCGGCCATGTTCACCGATTCCCAGGCCGTCAACGCCGGCACGGTGATCCCCGCCGCAGCCGCTCTGGCGTCATCGTAGCTGATGCGCGGCCTTCTAAGCCACTCGCGCCAGGTCTCGCGCGAGATGTTTCCCACATTGAAATCGGGGTAGCGTCGCAGTTGGAAGGTGTTGGCTCCCAGGAAATTCCCTGCCACCTGATCGGTCATGTAGCGGTTCATTCCCTCGAGCACGGTGAACACGGCGATGAGGAACATTACTCCGATGAACACTCCAATCACGGAGAAGAAGCTCTTCATCTTCTGGGCCCAGATCACCTGCAGGGCCAGACGGATCGCTTCCCAGAACGGCACTGCTGCTACGCCGCCGTCAGGATCGTGTTACTGTGAATCACGGCTCTCAATACAAGCACGACAGGGTTACTCACTACGCGCCACACCCGAGCGGGAAACCACGGAGCGTGACTCCTCTGAAGCGGGCAAGACGGAATCGTTGAGCTGTGCTTGGTCAGGGGTTTCGAAGGCACCAACCAGGAGTAGAGCCGATCCGTCCGGTTGACTCAGCATGTATGCTGGGATTCCCGCCGCCCGCAGGCTGCGCACCGCCTGAGCGCCTGACGTGGCGTTGGGGCGCCGGCCGATCCTGAGCGCGTGCGGAGTGCGTACGACGATCCCATCCGCACCGGCCAAGAAACCGTCGGCTCTGAGCCGCTGCCGAAGGTCGGCGGCCGATGCCTCGCTGGGCAGGGCACCAACCATCACACGGTACAGTATCCGGTTCTGCCCCCGGACGATGGCCGAAACGGTGGCCGGTGCCACAGACTCGAATTGGGTCGCGTACTCCAAGGCGCTCTCCAGGCCTCCCAACGCTGCTACCTGGACGGAATAGAACAGCGAATCCGCCTGGGCCGGAGTCTCGAGGGTGGATCCGAATTCACCTGCCTCGTCTTCGGGTTGCTCGGCGGCCGCCGCCTGATCCGTGCCACTGACGGTGGCCTGATCCCCACTACTCGTCGATTCCAGAATTGGAGATCCGGGCATCGCGCGGACGTGGGTGCTGTCAGAGAGATCGCGGATCGTCTGGTAGGGGCCTGCCACAATCGTGTCGCCGCGCGATAGCCCTGCCAGCACCTCGAAGTGCTCCTCGCCGGCTATGCCGACGTCTACGGGGCGGAATTGGGCGACACCGTCCACCACCACGAACACGCCTTCCACCTCCGCAGTGGTCGTGTCCGCAGGGGCCGTCTCGGTCGAGATTGGTGTGTGCTCGCGCACTGTCAGAGCGATGATCGGAATGCTGAGTGCACTGTCGCGCGTCGCCGTGATGATCTTGGCCGTTGCCGAGAGATCAGGTCGGATATCAGGCGGCGGGTTGTCCAGCGTGATCTCGACATCGTAGTCGACGGCCTGGTCGCCTCCTGAACCAGCCGCAGCGACACGGACCGCGCTCTGCGCGATCTTGGTCACTCGCCCTGAGAACACCGTGTCGGGATAGGCATCGATCTCGACATCCGTCGAGTCTCCCATGTGGAGCCTCACGACATCGGTCTCATCGACCCTCACGTTCACCTGAATCACGGAGAGATCGCTCACAGTGAGCAACAAGCCGGTCTCGCGCGAGAAAGTCCCGGGCACTGCCACCTCGCCCTCTTCCACGGCCAAGCGCGTCACCTGTCCGGCCATTGGCGCTCTGAGGATGGTCTTGGCCAGTTGCTCCTGCGCCTCCTGCAGACCGGCCCTGGCCTGCTCGACCTGATGTTCGGCGGACGTGGCGATGGCCGCCGCCACCTCATAGCTGGTCTGCGCTGTCTCCAGCTGCACCTGCGACACCAGCGTGGAATCGGTCTCCCGCAGTGCCTGGGAACGATCCAACTCTCGCCTCGCCTGATCTCGGTTGGCGCGCGCCTGCAGCGCTGATGCTTGAGCCGACGACAAGGCTGCTCGCGACCGGGCGACTCCCGCCTCGTACTGAGACGGGTCGATGCGGACCAGAAGATCGCCTCTCCCCACCCAATCGCCCTCCTCCACCGGTAGCTCAATGATCCGACCGGTTATGTCGGCGCTAATGTCCACCTTGCGTGTGGGCTCGATCTGCCCACTAGCAGTCACGGTCGCCACTAGCGAGCGGTGGTCCACTGTTTCGAGCCGGACTGCCGTAGTGCCATCGGACCGCGATGCGTTGAGACCCACGAGTGCTATGACGATCACGACACCGACAGCGCCGATAATGAGCTTCTTCTTTCCCGACATGGTCTAACCCTTCCTCGTCCTCTATCGTAGTGGCCTGCCCACGGCCGCCTCGAGGGTGGCGATGGAGCGGTGATATGCATACACCGCGTTGATGTAGTCACGCTCGGCTGTCTGGGCCGCGAGCTGAGCATCGAGCAGCTCGAAGAAAGTGCCGGATCCGACTCGATATCGCTCTCGTGCCAGGTCTAGGCCTTCCTGAGCTGCGATGCGGCTCTGCTCCTGTATGCCGATTCCTTCGTGGGCCGCCAGCATTCCGTAGTAGGCCTGGCTGACGGCCGTTCTCACCTGCAACTCCCAAGCTCGCACCGCCTCCTTCGCATCATCGGCTTGAGCCGAGGCCTGCGAATTCCGGAGCGGCCGACTGAACTGGGTGAAGATCGGCCAGGAGACCGTCATCCGAGCGGCGAACGGCTGCGATGTGAAGTTAAATGGGAAGACCGAGTTCTGGTCCCTGAGGGTCTGCCGGAGTTCCGCCTCGTCGTCTGCAGTGAACTCGTACACCGAGCAGTCGCGTGGGTCGGCTGTGGGTGTCGCCAATCCGGCAACGATATCGTTCCAGTCCTCGCAGAATTCCATGTTGCCTGCGGCACTGGCCTGCGCGCTCAGCACCGAGTTGTTGATCAGCGGGTCCGGATTGGTGAACTGGTTGGTGAACCCAGACCATCCGGCGGCAAACGAGAGCGACGGCAGCCAGTCGGTCTTGACCGCGGTCTCATTGGCCACCGCAGCCGATTGCCGTGCCCTGAGTGACAGCAGGTCGGGATTCCTGGCGTTGGCGTCATCCATCAGGTCGCCCAGTTCCCAGACCGGATCCATGATCGGGAACGTGTCCGACAGGACGACGACCGTGGGGTCGTCGGGGGCCGGAACACCCATCTGCTGGAACAGCCGTAGCTTCTCGACTATTACCGCCTGGCCGAACTGGAGCCGCTCGATCTCGGCTCTGCCCAGCGCCACCTCCGCCTGGCGCACGTCGAGAATTGTGTTCTGACCGACGTCGAACCGGGCTTGAGCCAGGCGCAGGAACTCCTGGTTGCGGGTGACCTGAAGCTCGGCCAGCTCCACCTGCGCCTCTGCCTGCAAGACCGCCAGATACTGCTCTCGCACTGCGGATTCCAAGTTTATCTCTGCGCCATCGATATCTGCATTGGCTGCCTTGAGCTGGGCTCTGGCGAGCGCCGGCTGCGTGAACGTGCGGCCACTGATGGACAGGTTGAATCCCATGCTGTAGTTGGAGCCGACTGTCGAGGACACCTGCTCGAACGAGGTCGTCCCAAAGAAATTCTGCGTGCCGGCCCCCGCGTACGACATACCGCCCGTGATGCCGAAGGTGGGTAGGAACGCAGCGTAGGCGTTGCGCACCCCCCAGGCTGCAGGTGCGTGATCGTTGGCCGTCTGGCGGTAGGCAGGATTGTACTGCATGGCAAGATCGACTGCGTCCCTGAGGGACAGGCTCTGCGGTACCGACGGCAGCGGCTCCTGGCAGCGGAGGGCACGTGGCGCGCCTAGCGCCACTGAAACCAGTAGAATCAGTGCGAAGCTCTTCATTCTTACCTTCTATTCGGATGGTGGTTGCAGTCCACTCACAATTACGGCGCCGTCAGAAGGATGGTTTCAACCCGAGACGCCGGAGGAAGGAATTATACAGGAGTGGTGGTGCGCCGCCAAAGTCTAGGGGCTGCTCCCGTATCCCCAGGCCTACGGGCCAGGAGTCCGGATGGCGGTGAGGCTCCCGTCGGCCAACTCGACCTTCATCAGCCGGCCATCGGAATCGTACCACAGATGCATCATCCGGTCGCCCGACGCCAGCGTCAGATGGCGCAGTATCATTGCGGTTTCA